>NZ_FOXH01000021.1 GCF_900115665.1 Pseudarcicella hirudinis | reverse complement strand
CGAACCGCCGGATTATTGAGATTGAGGAGAATTTGACATTTGAGCAATTTTGGGAGCGTTACGCTCATAAACAATTATCTAACAAGAAGCGTACACAGGTCAAATGGAATAAAATGACTGAAGCTGAGCGTTTGAAGGCATTTTTATTCATACCAAAATATGAACACTTAGTAATGAAGCAGGGTATCCAGAAAAAGCATGCCGAAACCTATCTTAACGCTGAGCTTTGGAATAACTAAAACTTAACTATCACTTATGAAATACGTAATTTTTAAAAGAAAAGAATTGATAGTGCCAGTTATTACAAGTGAAATGGCTACGCATTCTGATTTGAAACTTGAAGGTTTTGAGCCTGTCTCAGCAGGTTTTATCTATATGCCAAAAGGTCTCATTATTATTGATAATAGAGGTAGTGAAAGTCTTGGATTAAAGCCAAATAAGGAGCTTGATGAGAAATATATTACAAAAATGGTTTTGGATTTGCCTGCAAGTACGTTTTTAGACTTCAATAACGAATATTCTAACACTGATGCAAAATGACTAAACGACAACAACAAGTAGCTGCCAGTATGGTCATATATAATCTTATCACGCAGTGGGAAGATTTAGAGACACAAAACGATGAGCAAGCAGAGGTAACCACTGAAGTTATTGCCAAAGTAGAAAAGATGGTGATTAATTACAGTATGATACCTGTAGGTAATTTGGGTGATATAATTGAACATGTTAAACAGAACTATTAATATGAGTGAAATCAAAATACTTGTTGCTTGTGAGTATTCGGGTGTAGTCAGGGATTCGTTTAATAAAGCTGGTTTCTTTGCGATGAGTTGTGATCTATTACCTACTGAATCCCCCGGAAATCACTATCAAGGCTCTGTTTTTGATATTCTTAATGATGGATGGGATATGCTAATTGGACACCCTCCATGTACATACTTGTCAAGTGCTGGGCTTCACTTTTGTAATATTGAAAATCATGGAAAAAAGGCAATAGAAAGGATTATAAAACGAAATCAGGCTATTGAATTTTTCCTAAAAATGTATGATGCACCCATTAAGCATATATGTTTGGAAAACCCTATAGGGTATATATCAGCTAATATTTTGAAACCTACGCAAATAATACATCCTTATTATTTTGGCGAAAAAGAAATGAAACGTACAGCTCTTTGGCTTAAAAATTTACCACCCCTTCAGTTTAGATTACAAGATGATCTGTTTGGTCTTAAAACGGCAAGTGATACCCCAGAACCTTATCAGATTACAATACGTAAGAAGACAGGTCAGGTTAAAAAAAGATATTGGACTGACTGTATTAGTGAAGGTAAGCTTAAGTCTGGCCATCAGAAAAGCAAAACATTTCAAAGTATTGCTGACAACATGGTTGTTCAATGGGGGGGGTATCTTTTGGATGCAAAAAATAGGACGGAAGCATTGTAGGTTAATTTCATTGTAAAAAAAAGAACCAAATAAATGAGAGAAGAATTTGAAAGGTTGGTTATGGTTAGATTACCTGGATTAGCTGCTGAGAGGAATAGACAATATGTAATGAACACATATGATGCCATGACCTCATTAAATCCGTATTTTTCAAAAGAGGATTTAGATAAGAAGTATAGTTACTGTATTTCTATTTGTACTATAGCAAACCAAACAGCAGCTCATTGTTTACAGGAAATTCAAGTTATAACCAGAATGTTTAATAAATTTCCATATTCTATTAAAGTTCCAAGAAATGGCATACAACAATAGAAATCACTTAAAAAAGGTTGATTTTATCCGGATGAAGTATCTGGAATGGAAGAACCGAAACGAGGATATTCCGGACACTTATTTTGTCCGGAAGATTCTTAAGGAATTGGGTCACAGTATGAGTTATTCAGCGTTTATGAAAGGTTATAAGCATAAGAATACGCATAAAGAAAAATCAGTTAAAAATCAGTTAAAATTATTCTAATTATGTGGAAGAAATTTAATGTTAAAGAAGTTGAAGAATGTGTTGATATTATTGCCTACAGCCCTTCTTTTATTGATGAAGAATATAATCCACGTGGTATCAGGATTGGATATTTACAGCTTGGAGTATTCCACTCAGCAAGATTTAAGGAATCTTATCGAGATAGTTTGATAGATTTTTTTGAAGATGAGCCTAATACTGATGCTCTTCCTGAGGAGTACATGGAAATCCCAAAACGTGAGTCTGAAAGCTTGTTATAGTGTCTGAATACGATAATCGCTAATTATAGTATCTGAATACGATAATCAGAATTTTAAATAAAAAAGCCCGGCAATGTATTTGCCGGGCTTTTTTTATGCTGCTGATTTGTCAAGAATGACCGTCTGAAAGACCATGTTCACAATTTTTATTCCGTCAGCGTCCTGCTCCCTCTGGCTAATCCTATCATATCGCCTATTATCCTGGTTAAGCTTGCCTTGTAGTTTCAAATAAACCTCCTGTACAGTATCAAGGTACTGCATTGATTCATTTCTGATCTGTTGTGGAGCTTGCAGGGACGTACTGCCTATGAATACAAATACAAGTCTTAATGTTACTTGTAATGTAAGTAACTGCACATTCGCCCCCTGGCTATCAGCTCTGATAATTTCTGTTTTGATAAGACAGGCAGGGAAAGCAATTTCCGGACGTGTAGAGGAAGAAAGCTGGCCTTTATCAAGGTCTATCCATCGTAAAGGTATTCCAGATAGATGCTGCAAAATATTTAAATAAGTCTCTTTCATTTTTCCTTTAATAAAGATTGAATACGTTGAACAATGATATTGTTTAATTTTTGCGTGTGACCCATAAATTGCCGCTTAGGCATATTGAAACGAGATTCTTTGAGTGTAAACCCTTGCCCAGAAACCGTTCCTTTTTTAAACCGTCCTTTCTTATTTCTATTCCGGATGAAGGTTTCACTACGGGGTGGTAGAATTACTTCCCCGCCTTCGTTATGAACTTTTGCATATGGAACTTTAGTAGAGCCTGCTGAAATAGTTACCTTTGAGGCACTTACCAAAGAGGGTCTGATAGAACCCATTAAAGCCCCTGTTCTTACCATTAAAGAACCCCTTTTTTCGTTTCGTTTAGCAGGTGTCCAGGCTTTGCCATCAAAGCTTTTTGTAACAAAGCTTTCTTTGAAATACTCAGTAGCCGTTTCGGATATAATTGCCGGAACATCCTTTAACATTTTGGAGTCTAACGACTGAAAAAAAATGTCAATTTTCTGGTAATTAGTCATTAATCATTTATATTTGAACATCATATATACTTATTGTTACACGTAATGTAAGCTTCAATGAGGGTAAGGGCTGATCAGGGAGCATGAAATACTGCTGTGTAACAATAAGTACCCCTCATTACTTAATCAAAAGCCCCCATCTGATTGCCAGGTTAGCAACTTCAAACCAGGTCTTCAGTTTAAAGACTCCCTTTTTTGACATTTCAGCGACAATAGCCACTGGCATATCTTCGAAGTATTTAATATACATGTATTGATTAAACATTTGCCCTTTTCGCTCAGCTTTAAACCATACTTCGTCTGGGTTGTTGAGAATGCGAGAAAGGTCAAGTAAAAATTCTTTTCTACTTTCTTTTCCCTCGGTGCTATGTGCAAGAAAGTCACGTTTGGCAATATTTAACTTCCGATTGTTATAGTCAGTGAAAGTTAAAATATTGTCTTTGGCTTTTTCATCAAAGAATGCAACTGCATCACCCTTGAATATGTCTCTTACAGGTTTATTAGTCACCTCCTTCATTTTGAAATCAGCAGGGCTTAACTCAGACAAAAGTTTATTGGCTTCAGTAATATTTGTAATGTACTGCTGATTGGCAGTAAAGACCTCTTGTGTTTCGGCTCTGTTTATTCCCCATCCGGACTTTTCAGCCTTTTTAAATTCATCCGAATTTGTAAAAGCTTCAGCGGTAGCAGAATTTTGACTTAAATCGTTTGATCCTTTTTCTGTCTTCAGACGTGGCACTACATAACATCTACAATTCCAGCCATTCGGCGGGTAAATTTTCCGCCAAATCGGGTCTTCAGCTCTAAGTAGCAAACCATCAAGTAATCTATGCTCCGGACGTACTTTGTTGTCATCTACAGTCTTGTACTCCCAAAAAGGGAATAGCTCTGTTTGCTGTTTTAGTCTGTAATATGTAGCAGATGTTTCACCTACTGACAGGGCTGTATTATACTCAGTCCTTAACCAATCTTTATTATGAATTTTAGTGATTAAAGAAGCTCTAATACTAAAATCCTGAAAGCTCTTAGAGTCTCTGAAGGCTTTGTTTAAAAGCTGAGATTCGGCAAGCGTTTTGACACCACCAAACCTGAACAGATTCATCTCATAGGCTGTGAGAGCAGCCGGGTCATCAGCTCCGTACTCAATGCCATATGAAAGATTTTCTTTTGATTTTTTCCAGCCTTTACTAAATGCTTCAGCTAAATTGTCTACTGTATAAGTAAATAGCTCCTGATCAAATAGCTTGTTACCCTCACCATCCCAATAGCGTTTGATCAAATCATTATCATCAATTGTTGATAACAACTTAATCTCTGATGTGTGGGCTTGTCCACAACAGGTCTCTTCCGTCATTGCCCCGTTTTTCGGGGCTTTGAGAAAAAAACTGAGAGCAGATAAAGAATTTTGTTGCTGATTAGATTTTTTTGATTCGACAATATTAAGACCAAATTTGTTATTGAGCCATTCAATATCAAAATCATAAAAACTCATTGCATCTTTCGTAAAAGTCCAAAGCTGAGTAATGTCTTCAGCTTTTTCAAATTCTAATGTTAGTCCATCCGGAATAATGCCATGTTTTGCAAGTGCAGGCAGGTTTATTAAGTTCCATTGCAACTCTGACAGTTTCATATCATCCTGTACAAGATACCACTGAAGGTCTTGTGATGCTTTTTCTTTGGCATTAGAACCGTTCTTTGTGTCTTGTCCTACGATTGCACCAGAAATAAGCATACTCATTTCATCATTGCATAATTGAATGAGATTTTGATAAACTTCACCCTTTGTAGTTACATTGTCTGCAAACTCAAATGACTCATCCTCATCAATTATAAACCAGGCTGCTGAACCCATATCCTGCATCATTTGTTCAGCTCTTTTAAGCATTCCATCATCAGACGTGTTAGTTTTCATTACACGGGGTGGAATACCGTATATTTCGCATAGCTCAGACCAGCAGGCCATTGCGAAACGCTTAAATAGAACATGAGAAACAGCCTTGTTGATTAGGCCGATTTCTTTACTGTTATATTCAAGAATCCAAGTTCCAAACTCGGTCATTTCCCTGTATTTTATACCGTCCTGATCATTCCAATCTTTCAAAAAAATGCCTTTCTGGGCAATAATATTAGTGCGTGGTAGGTCTTCAGCGGTCAGGTTTCCATCTTGGTCAAAAAGCAATTCAATAAGGCTATAACCCCGATAAATTGAATCTAATCCGGATTTGGTAAGGCTGCGAAAAAGTGGATGTTTGCTGAGCGTTTTAGTTGCTTCTTCATCAACTTCCCCGCCTTTATTTTTAAGTACAAAAGTCGCAGATAAAACTTGTTGTATTCGGTTATTTATTTGAGATGCTAGCCTGGCATCTTTCAATACTTCATCAAAAAGGATTTGAATTAAGAAGTTTTGCGGATATTCTGCGTTGTTATACGCTGCTTCAGCTCTTTTCCAGCTATTAATATCTTGACGGGTTTGGAAAACGCTTTTAGAGTTCCAGGGAAGCTTTCTGCCTTTACTGGAAAATTGAGGTTGATCAGATAAGTTTTTGACTGCACTAAGCAATGTTTTAAAAAAACCTTTATCTGGTTTTGAATATAAGTTTGAAGCCATTTAAATGCTGTTTAAACTGGTTAAAAGTGATTGAATTTTCTGCCTGACCCGCTCCGGAAAGGCTTTGGGTCTTGATTGTTCTGAGCAAGCGGCCAGCCTTGAACGATAGAGGATTTTTGAATACGTTCAAGTTCTTTGATTGCAAATTGATAGCGTTTTTCAGCTAATTCCAGATCGACGGATACATTACACACGGCAATAAAATGCCATTTTGATATGTCCTTTGTATACGTAATTAATTCCTGGTACTTGTCTCTGTCTGTTCCGGTAGTGGCAAATATTGATTGGGTATCATATGCAGTCAGATACCTGGCTAAAACTTGTAAACCCATGCTAATAGCCTGGTCAATTTTTGCGTTATCCCCCCGTGAGATTACGTATTGAGCTTCCTCATACACATGTGTCGAAAACTCCTCTCTTGTGATAAATGACATATAAATAAGTAGGTTAAAATTTGAAAGAAGTACGTTTGCCGAAAGCCGATTTGGTTTGTTTTTTGTAAGTCCTTTTGTTGAGGTATGATATTGCTCCCTGCAAAGCATCAGGAGCATCATCATGTGCATTACTGCCTTTCTCAAAAGCAAGTATTTGATCAACAAGAACGGTCTGGTCAGGGCTTTTGTCTTTCTTTGAAAGAAATACCAGGTGTTTTTCAAAAAAGCCGCTCATTCCTTCAATCCGGTCATATTTATCTGTTTTGCCTCTTTTGTCGGCTCTCACGGGAATAGTATAGCCCCTTATCAAGCCTTCCATATCAAAATCATTTACAAATTCATCCATTGCAAAAAGCCCTTCTATTAAATACCGAATGTTTAATAAATAAAGCTTCTTATCTTCATAAAGATCATATAGCCATTTTGCTACATCAGCACGGCTTTTTTGCCTTACATAAGTATGAAGTATATGAAATTCCCTTCCGATTTTTCCAACTAAAATCAGGGCTTTGAAGTCAGCATTTGCCTTGTATGATAGGTCACCATAAAAGCAAAGTGCCTCATATTTTTTTAATGGTAAAGGGTCGCAGAATAGAATATCTTCATGCTTAAATACCGCTCCGTCCTGTACGTGTACGTGCATGTATTCACGCATAAATGAACGATACGGAATATCTTCAAACTTTTCTTTCCAGTACTCTGAGCTGGTTTTTTCAGGCCATTCCGGCTGAAAGGTTTGAAGGCTTTTTACAGCACAAACTTTTAATATTTCGTATCTGGTAGATTTCTTTTTTGAACTTTTACGAATGACTTCTTCGAAATATTCATGAAGTCTGTTTGTAATACTGTTCTTATGAAAGTTGTTATTAGCAAAAATGAAACGCTCAGTACTGGTGTCATCTGAGTCAAATGTTCCCCAGATGTCTTCTACAACAGTATCAACTGCTTCACGCATGATTCTGTCATTGTTGATGCTTTTCTTTGAGTCCACATCATCGCAAACGATATAATCCGGTCTGTTTCCTTCTTCTCGAACACCCCTAGGATCCTGGTCAAAACCAAGTGACATAAATCTGACTCCGTCGGTGGTTAAGAAATCTCCTTCAGTCCAACTACCTGCCTGAAATTTGTCTCCATAATCGTTTTTTAGACGGTTGTTGTATTGCAATTGTGCCTGAAGTCCGGATAGCAGCTTTTTTGCTTTAGTCTCTGTCTTACCAATCAGAAGCATAAATTTCAAATCATTCTTAACCAGGTATAAGTACAAAGGAATACCCATACAGACGTGAACGGACTTTCCGGCTGATCTGTAGAGTTCAAGCAGCAGACGTAAACGCTTATGCTTAATTGCTATTTCTGCTAACTTAATGTGAAACCAGGCACACTTTTGTTTTGCGAAACTTGGAAAATAGAACTCAAACCATTCTGCATAAGAGTTCTCTTTAGCTTTAATACGCTTTAATTTACTATCAGCTGTTTCATGTATGTCTATACTTGTAGCCTGCTGAATCCTTACGCAAAACTTATCGAAGTCTTTGAGAACTTTTGCGTATTTGGTATTGTCTTGTTCTGCTATCATTCGATATTTATTCTATGTTGCAAAAATTTCTTCATCCAATCTGTCATCTTTGCTGCAAATTGGGGGTCATTCTCAGATACGAAATTTGCAAGGTCTTTAAGAACCCTAGAGACTACGATAGGGTCAGCTTTCTTATCACATTTGTCAAGTGCAGACATTAATTTGCTTATGCTGTCAGCATTTAGCGTTCCAGGTGTTCCGGAAGCAACTTTAAGCAACTCTTGCTGTAATAGCTGCTTGATCTTAATCGGTGAAGCGTGCAGATTGATACGTTTTTCGTTCCAGTCATACCTTGTACACCAAGACGAAACTGTTTTTTGTGTAACATTGAATAGTTCTGCTACTTGTTGCTGTGTAGCTTCAATGTTGTCCAAATAGTACTCTTCCGCTTGTTCTCTTACTTTGTCTTTTTTTACTCCCATATCTTCTTTTTTTTACCAAAATTGCCCGTTTTTAAAGCCGATTTAAAAAATCTGTATAACCCTTACATGCTTATTTTCAAGTAGTTGTGTAAGGTTTCATATTTGCATCAACAAAACGCAAATAATAAGAAATGGCAAAGAAGAAGTTTGTATTTAATGACGAAACAGTAACAAACTCTTACAATTTTAAGATAAAGACATCCGGAATTATCCTCAATAGATTCTCAGCTAATCCAGTAATGTTGGCAGATCATTGGAATAGCCTGGACAGCGTAATTGGTAAATGGGATAATATATCAGTTGAAGGGGTAATCCTAAGTGGTGAACCTTTATTTGACTCTGAAGACGCTTATGCTAAAACAATTGAAGGGAAGGTAGAAAGAGGATTTGTAATAGGCTGCTCTATGGGTATTAGCTTCAGCAGGGATGATATGGAACAACAGCCGGACGGGTCATGGCTATTGTTAAGGTGTGAACTTTTTGAAGTGAGTATTTGTGCTGTTCCTTCAAATGCAAATTCATTAAGACTTTACGATGCTTCTACTAAGAAGCTGTTAACGGGAGACGAAGTAAAGCTTCAGCTTTCTTTTTTAGACGAAAACAAACAAAACGAAAATACGGAAATAAAAATGGAAAAAATCACTTTGTCGGTTGCTTCTTTAATGACATTAGGGCTGAATGAACAACCTAAAACAGCCGCTGAGCTGGACACTCACATTGCTACTTTATTACAGAAGTTTACCACTGAGCAAGCGGAACATCAACAAACTAAACAGAAGCTTTCCAGTATTGCCGAAACGCAATCTAAAGCACTTATTAACGAAGCAAAGCTAGCCGGAAAGATCACTGAATCTGAAGTAGCAGAATGGGAAAAGATGGCTAAAGATAATTATTCACTTGCTTTCGCTGCTCTTTCAAAAATTCCAGCTAAAACACAATTATCAGGCGGTGTAACTATTCCTGGAAGCGATTCAGGAAATCCGAAAAATGTTGACGAGTTTGAAAAGTTGAGCGATAAGGCCAAGCTAGCCTTCAAAAAAGAACATCCTGACGAGTACAAGGCTCTTTTTAAATAGTACTCATAAAAAAAATCTTATCACCTTAAATTTAAAAAATACATGCCTGCAAATTATCCTGAAATGTGGCAAGCAAGAGTTGAGCGAAATATCAACGATGCCGCAAATGCACCCTGGTTAGATGGTATCCCTGAGCTTGACACAACCGTAATTGAGGTAGGTTCTGGAACTGCCACTGAAGCAAATATTATCCATATTTCTAATACGGATTTTTCGCCAGACGTACTGGTGAATAATACTACATATCCGCTGGCATTACAAGCTTATACGGATTCTGAGACAACAATTTCACTTGATAAATTCTCATCTTTGCCTACGACAATTACAGACGATCAGGCAATGGGAGCTTCATACAACAGAATTGACTCTGCGACAAATTCTCACACTGAAGCGATTTTGGTAAAGAAATTCATAAAAGCAGCTCACGCAATTGCACCTGCTGCAAATACTGCTGCTACACCTGTTATTTTAGTGACTGGCGTTGGAACTGAAGCTTCCGGGGAACGCTTAAAGGCTTCGTATGAAGCATTGGTAAATTTAAAGGCAGCATGTGACTCGGCTAATCCGAAAATGCCAGCTGAGGGAAGGCGATTGATTTTGTGTGATGATCATTGGAATGACCTGCTATTGGACAGGAAGAATTTTGGTGATCAACTGGTAAACTATACGGAAGGTAAGCCAGCACCTCGCATTCTTGGCTTTGAGATTTTCCGTTATGCTCAGAATCCATATTTTAATAGCAGTACAAAAACTAAACTTGCGTTTGGGGCTTCCCCTTCAGCTGGACAATACCAGGCATCGTTTGTTTTCGTAGTTAAAAATATTGGCAAGAAAACAGGGAAAACAAAACAGTATTATACGCCTTCTGAGTTGGATGCAAAAAATCAAGTGAATACGCTTGCTTACAGGCACTATTTTCTTGCAGTCAACATGCGTGTGCAACATTGTGCTGCAATTCTCAGCATCAACAAAGCATAATGTAAACCATAAAAAAGCATACTGAGACGAAGTCTAACCGGGAGTGTTTGATGCTTAATCACTCCCATTTTAATCAAATTTATCATGTCGGTCAAAGCAAAATTTCAATGTAATTCAATCGTAGAGATTGGTCATTTTAAAGATTCGCTTGCTGTTTCCTTTAGCGTAGTATATGGAACGGATGGTGAAAATGCAGACTATTCAAAATCTACTCCGGCGGGTCACCTTACACTAAATGTATGTAAGGGAACTAAAGGCGCCGAGTTCTTTAAAAGAGGTGATTACTACTATCTTAATTTTGAAAAAGCATCTCAGTAAAAACAATCATTTAACAGTGGAGCGATTGGCAACGCTCCACTTAAACAAACCCTTATGAAGCGTTTATTGTTATTTCTAATTGTATTTATATGTAATACCTCTAAAGCAGCCGATTTTGAAAAGTATTTCCCTCATTTGTTAAAAGCTGAAGGTATCTTATTTACAATTGTGCAATATGATCGTGGTGGCGCAACAAAGTTCGGAGTAACATTTCAAACTTACCGGATTGCCTGTAATAAATCAATTGCCCTTGTATGTGATAAAAACCGGGATGGCAAATTAACAAGTGTTGATCTTTCAATGACAACACAAAAAGACATTAAGCCGATATATAAATTTATGTATTGGAAGCAGGCTAAAGCTCATGAAATTAAAAATCAGGCAGTTGCTGAAGTAATTACAGACATTCTTGTGAATTGTGGACCAGGACGAGGGAATATACATTTAAAAGCAATTCAGGGATTAGTAGGAGCAAAAAGAGATGGTGTATTAGGCTCTGAAACAGTAAAAAAAATCAATCAGGCAAATAGCAAAAAGTTATATACAAAAATTTACAATTACAGAGCTTCTTATTACAAAAAAATTGGCGTAGGCAGTCAAAGAAAGTTCCTACGTGGCTGGATTAATCGAATCGTTAACCTCAAAAAAATTCATCTCCATGAAAAATATGTTTAAAGAATTTGCATTCATTTTTGCTTTGTTATTTGTGATAGGCTGTTTGTCAACTCCCGAGGTAAAGGAAAAGACTCAGGTTGTAAAAAAGCATCCTTCAGCTGTAAAAACTACTGATATTGCTCAGCATGTTAAAAAGGTACTGCAAATCAAAAAGCTACGTGAAGAAATTGAACAGGTAAATCAAAATTCGTTTGGTGTCTGTGATACATGTGTAACCGGATATAAGGCGGTATTGATTGAAAACAGGCTGCTTGCAAATCAGCTTTCTGAACAGAATCGGAAAATGAAAATTGCAATTGATTCTAATGAAGCTGAGATAAGGAAAATACAGAATCTCTACAGTAGGAATAAAAAGTTACGCTTAGAGTATGAAGCAAGATACTCATATGCCAGCCAATGAGACTACAAATTTTCGCTTTTACTACCTGTTTGCTATTGTTGATAAGCTTGTATTTCAACTACAAACAATTTAGTAACAGTTACAGACAACAGAAACGAATTGAAACGATAGCTTCCGTAAATGGTAATGCAATTCAGACCAGGTACAAGATAAAAGTCGATTCAGTAGAGCATGTCGTATATAAAGAAGTGTTAGTAAAAACTGACGCTGAAAAACAGATTGCAAGTCAGGGTTTTGCAGATACATTAGTCAATAAACTAAAGCTGAAAATTTCACAGCTGGAAGAATTGACAAGGGTTAGGGCGGTAGTTTCAGATACTGTCAAAGTAGCCATTCGGGATTCAGTTAACTATGTGTATGAAAACAAATGGTTAACTGCAAGGCTAAATACCAATACCAGAACACTTCAGTATTCTTACAATGTAGAGTTGATTGATGTGAAATATACAAAAGGCAATTGGCTGACCGGAAAACGAACCTTCCGGGATATTTCAATTGCTGACCCGAATGCACACATTTACTCAGTTCAGAGATTCAGCCTTGAACCTGAAAGGAAAAAACGGCTCGGAGTAGGTCTATTTGCCGGGTATCGTTATGATCCAGTACAAAAGTTCACTCCTACCATCGGTGTAGGCTTATCATATCAAATCATTCAATTTTAATCAATTTCAAATCTTATTTAAAACACGTTTAAAATGTCGGAAAGAAAAGAAGTATTGAATATTATTTTCAATCAATATCCTAAGGAATCAGGTTTTTTTGTAACCTCAGATAATCAGGCTTTCACAAAATCAAATGAAAATGATGCCAAAAATCACGCAAAAACTTTAGAAGACAAGGAGGTTCTTTGGGTTGAAAGAACCCCCAGCACAAAAGCTTCGAAACCTGTTAAAAAAGGTGGCAAGTCCGGTTTAGTGGATGTACCTGATCAGGAGCAAGAAAGCGAAAATGACACTGAAGGTAACAGCTAATTGATAAAGTCTCTGCAAACCTTATAGTTAAACAATTTTAAAAAATAAATTATGGAAATTTACAGCGTAGGTTGTGCAAAAGTAGAGATTGGAGACTTTAGTACGACTGATGGAACAACAACTAATTATTCACAGATCGCAGTATTGAAAGATACTGTTTATCTGAACGAGTCGGCACCGACAAAAAACAAGTTTTTTAAGGTTGGCAGCCCTTCTCCTGTAAAAATTGGTATCACGCCTGGTCAAGACATTATTACGTTTAGCGTAATAGACGTTTCAGTCGAAATGATGGCAAAATTGTTAGGCGGAACGGTGACGACTGTGAACGGTGTTAAAACCTTTAACAAGGCGAAAACTTTACCTACTGAAAAGATTTTTGCCCTAAGGGTTACTACCTTAGACAACCTGATATTCGAAGTGCCACGTGGTAGTTGGACGGTTGCGAAAAATTTCCAGATGGCCGATAACCAAATTATGCACTTGGCTTGTGAAGTAGAGGTAACAGATACGGGATTTGTAAGTGTTCCTGATTATAAATGGACTCAACCAGCAACGACATAATGAACGTAGAAGTAAAAGCTGCTAAGACGTTATTAAGAGAAGGGGTAGCTTTAAATATTAAGCCGCCCCTTTTTCTTTGGCTTTGGAAGCCAAAAATTTATCAACCTTCTTGTTCTCAACTTGTGTTAATGTCAAAATATCTGTCTGAAACTGGAATTTCTGACAATGAACTAGAAAATCCTACAATCGCAGAATCTACAGGACTTTTAGCAAAACACTTAGAAACATTTTGTAGAATGCTTGCTATCTGTATGTTTAGAAATTTCTACTTATCAAAAGCATTGCATAAAATAATCGCAAAATGGTTAATGAGAAATAGATCTGCTGAACAAGTTTTAGGGATGGTCGAAATGTTAATAGTGTTCGGTGGTTCATCGGATTTTATGAATATTACCAGATTCATGAGGAGTTTCAGGATTCTGGGTCAAGCAAAGAACAGGAGTTAATATCAGTAGGAATGAATAGCCTGTTCGGGGTTTTATATCATATTATGGAAAAAACGGGGATGTCCTGGAATGAGATTTTTTATAAAAGGAGTTGGGTAGCAATTACAATGTTGTTGGCAGATTCTCCACGTACAGTTAAAAAATCAAGTGTTAAAGTAAATGTAAGTGGCAAACAACTATTTGAAAGGTTGAAAAACAGATGAATGATTTAGACTTAGATATAAACTTTTTTATTAATTCTGCTGAAGTGAAAACTGCTACAGCACAAGTTAAGAATGAAATAAAAGGTGTATCCGATACCGCTGAGTTAGCGGGTAAGCGTATTTCTGACAATCTTTCAAATGCTTTTAATCCTCAGCAAACAGAAGGACTTGTAGAAGGTCTAAAACGAAAGCTGTCTGAAGCTCAAAAGATAGCTCAGACAGCTACAAATGAAACGACAATAGAGCTTGCAAATGCTAAAATTCAAGAATATGAAAAACAATTGGCCAGGTTAGCAGTAATCGGAAAACAGGGTTTTGATGATTTAGGTAATAAAATTGCCAATGAAGTTGAAAAGCCAATTGGTAAACTGCAAAAATTACAAAAGGTAGCAGAGCTGTATGCAAATATGTCTCTCACCTCCAATAATCCGGAAATTATATCAAAGTATAATTTAAAGCTTCAGCAGACACAAGCAGAAATTCAACGGGTAAATAATGTTGGAAAAGTAGGTTTTGATGCACTTGGAAATGCAATTGAAAAAAATCAAAATGTAGTTGGTAAGCTTTGGAGCGGGTTATATAAGGTAGCTAATATTTTGCCGGGTATTGGGGTTGCTGGACTACTTGCGTTTGGGTTAGAACCATTAATCAATTTTATATCAAAACTTGACATTCTCAAAGAAAAATTATCTGAAACTGAAAAGTTTAATAAAGCTCTTTCAGATTCTCTTTCTGAAGGTTCTGAATATTCACAGGCTGTTAAGAATGTCAGTTCACTACGTATTAATCTTGAATTGGCAAAGACAGGGCTATACGATAAAAAAGCCGTCGTAGAAGAATATAATAAAAGTATTGGTGCAGTAGCTGGACAGGTTAAAAATCTGGCTGAAGTAGAGAAAGGACTTGCAAATAATGCAGACGAATATATTAAAATGACTCTGTATAAAGCTGCTGCAAACAAAGCATTGGAGGAAGCGGCAACAAAAGCTCTACTGGCTGAAAAAGAGAATCTAAAAAAACCAGAAGAAACAGTAGGGATAGGCAATAAAATTCTCAATGCCTTGACGGCTGGGGATTACAAAAATCAGGAATTGTATAAAAAAGCCTATGAAGAAACTGCTAAGAAAAATAGGGAAAATGCAGTAGAGGCACTTGAAAAAGAAAGGAAAAATCTTGAACAAGTAGCAAAAAGCTTGCAAGACAAAGCAGCTGCTGAAGCGGCAAAAATGGGCGGTGTGCTTGGGAAAAATTTAACAAAAGAAACTAAAAATGATTCATATGTCAAAGCTGCTGAAAGTCTTCAACGTCAAGTTTATGAAATTGAACAAGAATACAGCCGCAAACGACTAAGTAAAGATGATGAACAGTTACAGGCTCTCAGAGATCGTTTCCAAAAAATTAGTACTGAGGTTGAAAAATTCAACAAAAATCCTCAGAACAAAATTAAAGTCGATGGCTCCGGATTGGATGCTACAAAAGAATCTGCCATATCTGATTTGAAATACCGTCAGGATACTGAAAAGCTAAAGATTAGCTTAGAACAGCAGAAAAATATTTACTCAAATTATGAAACTTTTAAAAAGGATTTTGGTGATCAGGCTGCAAATGAAAGATTCTCCAAAGAACTAAATATTAATAAGTCATATCTGCAAATTGTACAGCAGGAATATGAAAAGCTTTCAGGTAAGCAAGCTGAGACGCTAACCGGGGGTGAAAAAGAAAGACTTGAATATCTAACTAAAACGCTTCAGACTGCAACTAATGAAAAGCAGAAAGCAGATGATGATATATACAAAAATGCTATAGAGTCTGCAAAGACTTACGCAGATAGATTAATACAAATTGATAGAGAATATCAGCAGAAAAGGAAGTCTCTATCTGACAAAGGTGCTTTAACTTCTGAACGCTTAGAAGTTCTTAATGAAGAAAAGCAGAAAGCTATTGAATCGGCAAAAGACGAAGCTTTGCAAAAAACTGCCATTTATAAGAAACTTGCTATTGATACCGTAGAGTTAACCAGGATACAGGCGAAAGCTCAGATTGAAGTTATCAGAGAATTGCTAAAGCAAGGTTCTGGACTTCCAACTGAGTTAGCTAAAAAACTAGAAGCTGAATTATCCGGCTTAGAAGTTAAGTTAAAAGTTGGTGTTGAACAATCAAACTTAGATGAGCTTAAAAGCCGTTACAGAGACTTAATACTTGAGATCGGGCAAACTGATCAGTTTGGTCAAAGTATCGTTTCTGAGAGTGAGAGAAAACGGATTGTTAAAGCACTTCTTGAAATAAAAACAAGGATAAAAGAGATTGACACTAATGGTGATGGTAAAGTAACCTGGTCTGATAAGATTGCTAAAAATTTCGAGTATCTAAAAGGTACTACGGAAGAAATTGCTAAAGGTTTAGCCAGTGACCTGGGTAGTTTATCTGGTGCATTTTCAGGACTATCAAATGAAGTAGGACAATTTAATCAGGAGCTTGGTAAGTCATTATCTGATTTGTCTCGTTTGGTGGGTATTGGTGCTGCTGCTGCTCAGTCTATTGCAGGTTTTGCATCAGGAAATATAATAGGCGGAATAACAGGAGCATTAAGCGCAATTGGTGGAATCGTAGGTTTATTTGGAGAAGCTAATGCACAATATCAAAAGTTCTATCAGGGTATTTTAGAGGGTGAAAGGAAGTACCAGGAGGCATTGTATGCAAGGCAGGTACTGGAAGCTAAATCTAACACAACAAAATACAGGAGTGTAATTGCAGAATATAAAGTATTGTCAGAGCAGACGCAGGCATATCAGAAAGAGTATGATGAACTGTATAAAAAGATTCAAGGTGGTTTGTATATTTCACAAGTGCTGAAGGATAATTTTTTGTGGTTTGAAACTGGAACAAGAAATGTCTATGCTTCACTGTTTGGTAAAAACTTTGAAGACTTAAAGAAGCTCCTTTTAGAAGGTAAATTGATTGGCTGGGAAAAGGATACAGTTGAAAGGCTTGTAGAACTTGAACAAAAAGGATATGATGCACAAAAGCAACTTGAAGATTTACGGAAACAATTAGCTGAGCTATTCACAGGAACTACCAGCGATAATCTAACAGACAGTTTGTTAGAAATGTTTAAACAAGGCAAAACAGGAGTTCAAGACCTTGCCGACTTTTTTGAAAAAACAATGCAGGATGCAGCCTTATCCATATTCAAAAATAAGGTACTTGCTGAAGCAATGGACAAGTTCTATACTGAGTTCACGAAGGCAACAGCAGAAGGTAACTTGGATGCTTCGAAAATTGCAAATTTGAAGGTGTTATTCAATGCTCTTGTAAGTGGTGCAAATGATCAATTTGCTGCTTTACAACAGATCACAGGCTTAAACCTTGTTACGAGTCCTTCTACAAGTCCTACAGGTGGTTCAGGTTCTTCCGGATTGTCAGGACAAATACAAAGAAGTATTACTGAAGCGACTGGAAACGAGTTAGCGGGTTTGTTTAGAAGTCAGTACGATATAACAAAGAAAATATTCGGAGTTGGAACAGATAGTTTAGTGGTAATTCGTCAGCAGGCTACTTACCTGCTTGACATACAGCAAAATACTGCTAATACAGTAAATGAGGTTAAGAAAGTTGTCACTGAGTTACAATCAATAAATTCTAATACAAAGCAGTCTAACTCTGCATACAATAACGGTTGGTGATATGATTTTAGGAGGTATAGACTTAAGCACCTATGGAATAATTCCAATCCAAAATGGAAATGGTAACATAGCATTGCAAGGGTGTTTTGATATGCCTGCGAGGATTGGGAAGACTTATCATGAATGGCAAGATGAAAACGGAATTGAGCCATACGTCCGCTCGGACGAAATAAGGTTTGGGGGGCGTGATATTAAATTGACCGCCCTCATGGCTCATGAATTTGAAAACGATTTATTAAGGAGATTATATCAGTTTTATGATGCTATACAATTTAATTCACTGATTACGCTTGAAACGGATTATGGTAATTATGATGTCTATCTGAAAGATGAAATAAAAGCAGAATACTACAATCGTGGTTTGGCTAAAATAGAGATTTTATTTCGTCAGCCTTCAGTTTCAATTGTTGGAAATATTCCTGCTTCAGATGGTACACTATATGGCATAGATGGTATCAGTTTTCAAACGCTTGGATTAAATATTTTGGAAATTGACGGAAGGTATAATTTACCTGCTACAAAATCACAACAGTTTACAGCGTATAGCAGTGAAGGGTATCAGATTACAAAAAGAACTTTTAGAGAAATAACCCTAAAATGTTTGATTGTTGAAAGTGATTTAAATGCCTTTCAAACACGGATTAATTCACTTTCAAAACTATTTGCAAAAGAAGGATTACGAACCATCACATACAGACATGATGCTCTTAGGACATTTTTTGTAAAAGACGGTTTCCAGGTAACAGATGTTTATATAACACCATCTGAAGTATTTGGCTTATTAACAGTTAGGTGCGTTCAGGTCGGAAGTAACCTTGATTGGAATTTCCTTCAAAATCATGCTGGTGTCAATATTCTTACCAATACAGGTCAACCAATTACGATTGATCAGGAAAACGGATACAGAGATTATAATTATTTGTACACAAATGCAAACCAGTTACTAACAAATAGTAACGGAATGAAAATTAAAATTAACGAGCTTTAATATAATATGAAATTTTGGCAGGATTTAGAGAAAATCACTGGAATTGGATTGTCTGAAAAAATGCTTATCGGACGAAACAATGATGGTACTACCATGTACACCGATGCACAGGAGCTATATAGTTTAATTGCACAAACTAACTTTGCAGAAGTTAAGCCAGAATTAATAAATTCTGGTTTTCAGCTTGGTACTCCAAATAAACTAGCTGTTTATTATGCTAATCGTGGTGTTTATTATAATGGTGCAACTCAAATTACAATAGATGCTGATCTGGCAATATTCCTTTGGAACAAAAGTACTTGGACATACTTTACGCTTTTAGATGGGTATCTAAGGAAAAATGAGTTTACTGATGCCTTGCAGTCGGAAATAAACAGAAGTCCGATAACGACTAAAGAATTTGGTACAAAATTAAACGGAGGTGGAAGTTTTGATAATATTGTCTTTGGTCAATGGAGATTCAATGAAATAGGTGTATCGGATAAAACAGGAACGCTGAAAGAGGTTTACGTTTGGGTTGATTCGGCCGGGTCAATCCCATTGCTGCTTATTACGTCAAATGGCACTACTGCTACTTTTGTTCGAGGTTTAGGAAATTTCACTGTAACGGCCGGATTTAATACTATTACGCTGAATGAAGCAATTTTAGCAGGTCAAATTGTTGCAGTTGGCAATGGTACGACTTCCGTAAAGCTTGGATTTAAAACTTCAGGTTTAACAGGTAATAGATTTGTACAATGGACTGGTTCAGCTTTAGCATACGGTTCAGCAGGAAGTTATTATTGCATTGGTTTTTTAGTTGAGTCTACAAATGCAAAGCCACTTGACCCATATGCGACAAAGCAGTTTGTATCTGATTTGTATTCAACTAAAGATAATGTTACAGCGTCATTAATAACTAATAATAAACTTTATGAAGTAAGACAGCAAGTAACTGCAATTTTAACGGGTGAAGCTTTGGGGGGTGCAACAGTTACGGATACAAGTATTTCAGTTACGAGCGGAAGCACCGGGCATAATGCCTATCTTTTGTATTCTGCTAATACTATTAAATCGAATTTTAACACTTACTTTAATTTACAACAAATCCGGTTTGAATATATTATTAGAATACAAGGCACTTTACAGGGTCAGTTAGTTACATTTTCAAACGGAATTAGTACCAGTTCTAATTTTGAGCAAATATCAGGTGAATATTACAGACTCTATACTGATATTAATGTTTTAATTGCTTCTCCTGAGATCAAGCCTGCAATACAGCTAAGAAATACTACAGGTGCTTATAATTTACCAATTACCATAACGATCATTTCAAAGAGTTACAGAATTATTTCAAGTAGTGCGACATATCAAACGCAAACTACTTTTCAAGATAGTTTGTATGAATATTTTTCAACAATGTTACTGCCTTTTTTAAAGACAGCTGATTTGTCCGGTCTTGTATATTTGAAAGCTGATGCAGATGCAAGATTTGTTCAACCAGGTTTGAGTTTTGCAGATGCCTTGCAGTCTGAAATAAATAGAACCCCGGTTGTACAAAAAAACTTTGGTACAAAATTAAACGGAGGTGGAAGTTTTGATAGTATAACAGGGCAATGGAAGTTTAATGAATTAGGCGTTTCAGATAAAAATGGAACGCTTAAAGAGGTTTATTTTTGGGGTGATATAGCGGGTACAATTCCATTGTTGCTTATTACGTCAAATGGCACTACTGCTACTTTTGTTCGAGGTTTAGGAAATTTTACTGTAACAGCTGGATTTAATACTATTACGCTAAATGAAGCAATTTTAGCAGGGCAAATTGTTGCAGTTGGTGGTAGTGCTTCTTCTGTTAAAATGGCTTTTAAAGGAACTGGATTGACTGGAAACAGATTTGCACAAGCTAATCCTGCCATTTCCTACGGTGGAAGTAGTAGTTACTATGCACTTGGGTTCATGGTTGAATACTCAGGTGCAAAACCATTGGATATATACTCTACTTTGCAATACGTAGATAATAGATTCACTGCGATTACTTCTCAAAAGATTCAAAAAGTTGTGAGGCGGAATGGTACACCGGGAACTGACTGTGATTTTGCAGGTAACAGAGCTATTCAGGATTGTATTGAAAGTATTACAGATGCTTCACAATACAAGCAATATGAAATATTAGTGTATGAAGGAATCTATGAAGCGACTCAAACAACTGATTATAATTCAGCCGGAATAACTACAGGAATGGTTAGTTTTTTGCGTGGTAAAAGTTTTGTTTCCGTAAGAGGTGTTTCAAGAGATCGGGTAATTATCAGAGGTTCATTGCCCTCTAATCTTAGTTCTTCAGTTTATCAGTATTATCAAACTGCATATTGGCACGCAGATTTTGGAAACTTAGAAGAAGTAAGTATAGAAAATACTAATGGGAGGTATCCTTTACATATTGATGGAGGGCAAACAGGTTGTGCATTTTTTACATCTAATATTATCAATGTGCGATTGGTGCACAATGGAAATACTGGAAATGCGACTGCATGGAGTTCCTGGCATCCTCTTGGGTTAGGTACAAGCAATGGTCAAATTATCGTAGCTAAGAATGCTATTTTTATTTCAAAAAAATGGCCTCAATATGTTCACAACAACAGCAATTTTACTAAACCAAGTTCAGTAACTTATAATAGTTGCAGGTTTGAAACGCTTGACCCGGCTGGTGATAAAATTGCATCTAAAATTCAGTCGCTTGGTTCATCTAAGAAAGATTTAGTAGAATTTAATAACTGTAGATTTGAAGGGTGTTTTATTATGTCTCATGATGATATACCTTTTATACCTTCAGTTCTTGCAGACCAGTATGTTAATCATGCTGACTTCAGGATTTTAGGTTCTGGTAATTCACCATTGTTGTATGAACCGAACTTTAAAGGTTTGGCTTTGAGAATTACAAGCAAGTCAACAGGTACTACTTCAACTGTACGCTTTGATACAAATTCAACCGCATTTACAACTGTAATTAAAGATAATAAATATAATGGTGACTGGCTAAATGACTTTGGAGTTAATAACGTATCTGGATATGCCTATAAGGATGGTTATACAGGCGTATCGGGTTATGCAATAGGTCGATTGGATTGTGGAGATGATAAGGTAGGTATAGCATCTGATTTGTATATAAAGAGTCTTGGAAAGCGTCTTGGAGACTGTAGTGTTACGAATAAAACTTTAACGGTTATTATTGATGGAACAAGTTTCAATATTGTTTTTAATAAAAACTATGTTGGCTCAGGAACTGCCAATACTGTACCGTCAGATTATTCAAACCAACAAGTACTTGATGAAATTAATGCAGTCATTTCAAGTGTAGCTACAGCAGATATGTACGGAGTTGCAAATGATTATTATCCTGAGTTCAGCGATGTTCTTTCAAGAAATCGCACTTCTGAAGTGATTTTAAAAGGTATGGCAGTCGCATTAGATGGAGGTTTTGTAAGAAAAGCATTGTCTACAGATAATAAAATATTTGGTGTTGCAATTGATGATGCTAATGTAGGTTCATTAGTTCGTGTAATTGTAAAGGGCTATTTAAGAACGTTTGAAGGAAACAGATTTTCAACTTTACAAGAAACTTACTCAACAATTGTCAAAGGTGATCAATTAGGGATTTCAGCCACACCGGGGAAAATCTCAAAAACAGCTTCTATTAAACACTTCACCTGTTTTCAGGATGGCATAGTATCATTTAATATCTAGGAATATGATTATTTACCGTAATGGCTCATCTGTCTACAATTTTGAGATAGATGAGCAAACTTTGTTTACACAAACACTTATGGGTGAGGAAAAGGTAGTGGCTAACTTCATTTCCAGCACATCAATAAATCTTAAAATAGGAGATTATGTACTACTGAACTCGAAAAAATATAGTATCGTTGGTGAAACATTCAAACAGCAGATTTCAGCAACTACATATAAGTATGAATTGGAGTTTTTAGGAGAAGTTTATCAGTTATATAATAGTATTATAAAGCATTTAGGTCGTACAAAATTCAGCTATTTTGGTACGCCTTCAGAGCTGTTAGGTTTATTGGTTTCTTCAATGGGTTCTGGCTGGTATGTAGGAGCTGCACCAAACTTAGAACCCCAATTGTTTGAATTTAAAGACGTTTCTTGTAGAGTAGTACTAAGTGATATAGCCTCAAAATTCCAGTTAGAATACTATGTAGATAATCAAAATATTTATCTTGTTGAAAAGGTGGGTTCTGCAAAAGGCGTTTCGCTTGGATACGGAAGAAACCAGGGAGCATATGACATTACCAGACAATCTACAAGTTCATCTTATGCCACCGTTTGGTATGCTTTCGGTGGGTCAACGAATCTGACAGCAGGATATAGAGATGGACAAGACAGGCTTACGCTTAATAATCCAATTGAATACAATGTTTCAGAGTTTGGGAGGAAAGAAGGCGTTCTAGAATTTGATTACATTTATCCACGTCGAACAGCTACTATTACTTCAGTTACCAGTCCTACATCTATAATAGACAATACACTTGATTTTGATCTCAACGAGCAAAATATCACTGATGCTCATGCTAAAATCATCTTTAAGTCAGGTGAGTTAAACGGACAGGAGTTTTTTATTACAAAGTATAATGCCAGTACTAAAGAAATTACGTTTCAAGTCAACAAGGATGACACTGGTTACGAAACCCCAAATTCTACATTTGCCGTTGCTGTAGGAGACAGATACACCCTTGCAGGCATTACTATGCCAAGTAGTTACATTTCGGCCGCTGAAACGGAATTATACAATGCTGCAAATAAATACGCAAGTCAAAACAGCCGTCCTCAGTTTGCTATTTTGGTTAACGTTGATGAAAAATACATCAGAGAAGCAGGTTTTGCGTATCAGATTTATGCAGGGGATGTGATCAATATTAATGCTCCAAACTTGAATTATACAGGAGGCATAAGGATACAAAGTATTTCTTATCCGCTTGTTAATGCTAATAAAATTACTCTTTCACTTTCTAATACAGTCAACTATTCTGTTTCGGAAATGCTTGTTAAAGAGCAAAAAGAGCAAAAAAATGTAATTGTTAATTTAGGTAAAGGCTATAATGCTTTAAAGGCAAAATTAGGTTGGAAAACAACACAGGAGTTATTAAACTTAACATTTGACCCGGACGGTTATTTTAATACTGGAAACATCCGTCCTTTGAGCATAGAAACAAGTATGCTTGTTGTAGGTGTCAAATCACAGCAGTTTATTTTACAAATTATTATTGAGCCAAACTACAATGGAGATGCAAATGTAGTCAAGGTAAATTCGGGCATACTTGTTCATTATCTTATTGAAGAAACAATTAGAACCTGGCAAGTATCCGGACAAACTGTTACTATTCCGGATAATAACGCCCGCTATATTTACGCACGTTGTAATAAAGTTGATTACAATGATGCTCAGATAATATTCTCGACACAGCAAATAAAGACAAATGACAGTACTTTGTATTATCACTTTTTGGTCGGTGTTCTGCATTCAGTAATGGAGGGTGTTAGATGGATAAGCCTGACTTACGGAGCAACTTCGATAAATGGCAGGTTCATCAAAACGGGTCGTATTCAAAGCTTTGATGGAAGTACCTATTTTGATTTGGATTTGGCAGAAATTGGCGGAAAGATCACTTTTACCAATAACGACGGACAAAAGGAGCTTGTAAGCGATCTTGCAACTAAATCAACACGTCACTTTACTACTACTCCAATAACTCCGTATAAAATAGGCGATCTATGGACGGATGGAAGCTTTTTATATCGTTGTAAAACCGCACGTTCTTCAGGTTCATTTAGTTCATCAGATTGGGAAGATGCAACAAAATATGATAATACAAAGACGGTGATTGATGGCGGATTAGTTACGTCTGGAACTTTACAGGTAGCCGGGGATAACTCAAATATAAAGGCGGGAGTGACCGGGGCGGGTAGTTCCGATTCAGACGTGAGATTTTGGGCAGGTGAAACTTTTTTAAACCGTGCTTCAGCACCTTTTAAAGTATTGCAGAATGGTGCAATGTACGCCGTTGGAGCTGTCATACAAGGCTTTATTAATGCCACATCGGGTAATTTTGGAGTTCTGAGTATATTCAATAATAGCATCGTTAATAATTTCGTATCTGAAGCGATGATTATTTTGCGAAATGACCCGGCTGGTCAGTTTGCAGGATTTGGAACAAATGTTAAGCCTGCTACTTCATCAGACAAAGCATCTATTGTTATAGAGCAAAAAGGCTCTAATTTTGGTTGGAACATTGCAGCAGAGCTGAGAGCTGCTAATAGTTCATCCAGGAATGTAGCTCTTTGGTGTCCGGAAGGTGAAGCTATTTTGAGTAATGCAGTAATCAACGGTAGAAGGACGTATGAGACTACTTTGAATAATCAGAACCTTAATTTGGATGTATCGGACTGGGATATGGTTTGTATTAATCCGCAAGGCTCAGGAGACTCAGGCGTTACATTTACGGGGCTTGCTAATCCAGGAAAAGAGGTTGCTGTTATTAACTTGAATATGGGAAAGGCTATGTTTATCTATAACTCTATCAGGGGTTATTCGTCAGTTACAATTCCGGATGGTGGAGCTGTGACATGCAAGTTCACTGGTACTTATTGGTATGTATGTGGTCAGAATTTTTAAACTGTATTTAAACCGTGTTTTAACCGTTATGAAAAAGGATAAACAATTTGAACAGCTTGTGTTTGACTATTACGGACAGGATAAAAACTTTGATAAACTAAAGTATCACCTCCTTAGAATCCGACAAATGATGAGTAAGCATAGTTACTTTAAGAAGATGCCAGCTAAAGAACAATTTAATCAGTGTGGTACAATTGCTTGTATTGCTTACCATACTTCAAGAGCAGATTTAGCAGAAGTATCTATAAGAACGGACAAAGAGAAGCATTTTGAGTATGCAGTTGGAGAAGGATATATACCGCCTAGTATTGTAGATATTTCTAAAAAACATTCTGAAATGAGACTATTAAGTAAAAGCAGGGTTTAACTACCTTGCTTTTACTTTTGCGGGAAATTGACACATTTCGTTTCTATATTTGTGTACAAATCGTTTTGCGGTTTATACATAAAGATAAAGTATCATTCTGAATTAAATCTGTGTTTTTATAAGTGCGGCGGGAGAAAAAAGTATTGGGCAGAAAGCTGAAATAAGATTCGGAAAAGCTGTAATTCGGACTCTGTTTAGCTGAAATATTAACATGTTTTCCGAATCTGATATTGGATCAAAGTGTTTGTAGCCAGATAGATACGTGCTTTGTGCTTTTAGCCAATTACTTCCATCAGAAATAAAATGGCATTTTCGGAGTGTAGAGAAGCCGTTGATTCCATGGTGATAGCCGCCACTTCAGAGGCCCTTTTGAGCATCTGTTTTTCATAAGCTGATATCGCAGATCGGATATCAGGAAAATTCGGGTTGCAAAGCTGTTTGCTTAATTCCAGGGCATCCAACATCGCCATATTTACCCCTTCGCCCGCATACGGAGGCATAAGGTGTGCCGCATCGCCGAGCATTGTAAGATTTGGTATGGTTTCCCAGTTTTGGTCAAAAGGCATGCAATATTGCGGACGGGGAACAAATTGTGTTTCAGCATTTTCGAATAATTCCAGCCATACATTATCCCAGCCGGGATATTCCTCTTTAAACCAAGCAATCACCTGAGCTTTGTCTGAGAAATCAATGCCACATTCACGGCTCCATAATTCGTCCTTTTTACAACCAGTATAAAAAACAAGGCTTCCATCGCCCTTAGAGCTTATAATCAGGCTTTTCTCATCTCCCATGGCAAAGATTTTCCCTCCGTTGAGGAGTTTATGAATATTCGGACTTGCGGTTTCGGAATGATGTACAGCCCCTTCAACGATTGTAATACCTGAATAGAAAGCCTTAACCGGTGTGATGTAAGGGCGGATTTTTGAATTTGCTCCATCAGCGGCAATTACCACATCCGCAATGACCGAATGACCATTTTTGAATACTATCTTCCATTGATCTCCTTGCTGAGAAAGTGAGGTAAAATGACTATCCCATACAACAGTACCGGTTTGCAGTGAATCCAGTAAAATTTTCTGCAAAGGACCACGATCAATTTCGGGCCTGCTGCTTTCTTCTTCCCTGTTAGCACTGTCGTCCCACACAATATTTGCCTGCTTGTCAATGATACGTAATTTGTCAGCTCCCGGACGATAATTTGCCTTAAATTCATCCATCAGTCCGGCCTCCCGGAGAGCCAGTAAACCAGACTCTTCATGCAAATCTAAGGTCGCACCCTTCGCTCTGGCATCTTTGTCAGTATCTCTTTCATATACTTTTACATCCAGACCATTCATTTGTAAAAGTCTTGCGAGGGTCAATCCACCGGGACCTCCGCCTATAATTGCTATTTTTTTATTGGTAAGTATATTCATTGTTCTTGTTTTTATTTTAACATTCCTTTTATGATTGCTTCGCAGCATTCTAAAAGCACATCTTCTGTAATAATCTGAACAGGTCTGTCCAGGTAATCAAAATACTCATTTACTAAATCCAAAAGCGGGGAAAACAACATTGCACGGTGGACGTCATCGGGGAAATTTCTGATAATGCCCTTTTCCATATTGAGGGCTAAAAAGTGATGAATTGGTGCAAAAAAATGCCCTTCTTTAATATTTTCCTTCTGAAATGCCTTATTGAGAAGCGGAGAGGCTTTTCCATGCTGAATCAGTGCGAAATGGGGTCTGTTGTTTTTTAAATACTGAAAAGTGTTAGACCAGATCTTTTTTACACCTTCCGCAAAATCCATTTCCTGGCTGAAATTTTCAAGGACAGCTTTTTCGTAAGCCCCTAACACCTCATCAATAAAAAGCTTTATCAGAAAATCTTCTTTGTTTTCATACTTTATATAGATCGTACGGGGAGATACGTTAGCTGCTTTTGCCAGTTTCTGCATGCTTAAATTTTCCAGGCCTTCTGCTGCAATGATTTGTAAAGCGATGGAACGAATGGCCTCCTCTTTCTCTAAATTTTTAGGTCTCATTGTAAATATATTTTCTCCTGCAATTGGAAATGCTAAATGATATTGCAAAGTAAGTAAACGTTTGTTTACTTACAAAATATTACCCTGACTTTTTAAATATTTATTTTTCAGCCCGGAAATTCTTAGCTCAAAAAAAGAAAATACTGTAGAAAAAGGAATTGCGTAAGAGCTGCCTGTTGTGAGGATTAACGTTGTTAACTCAAAATCCCCCTGAAATATCCTTAATTGGTACTTCAGGGGGATTTTAAGTTGAATTTTTACCGGAAAATTCTGAAACTATTCAGTTTTAAGCGATTTTACTGGATTCATTAATGCAGCTTTAACAGATTGGTAACTAACTGTCAGAAGCGTGATGAATAAAGCTCCGGCACTGGCCGCAAGGAAAGTCCACCAATGAATTTCTGTTTTATAAGTATATTTCTGTAACCAGTTGTTCATGAAATAATAGGCCAGAGGAGTGGCAAGAATACAGGAAATAATGACTAATACAATAAAATCTTTCGATAATAATTGCCAGAGATTAACCACACTGGCTCCTAAAACTTTGCGGATTCCTATTTCTTTGGTACGTTGTTCTGCTACAAATGAAGCCAGTCCGAAAAGCCCTAAACAAGAAATGAAAATAGCCAGAATGGCAAAAAGTGTGGCCAGTTTCCCGATACGCTGTTCCTGGCCGAATTTTCTGGCAAATTCTTCATCCACAAATTTATAATCGAAAGAGGCTGATGGTACCAGCCTTTTAAACACGGGTTCTATTTTTGCCAGGGCATCAGCAGCACTTACAGTTGGCTTAATTTTCAGATCTAACTGAGTTGCAAAAGTATATCTGTTGTCTAAAAAGAAAAATGCCTTTTTTACAGGTTCATAAGGCGAATCCATAATCATATCTTTGATTACTCCGATGATCTTCCAGGACTGTTTGCCATCGTAGTTTTTAATATATTCACCAACAGGATTTTTCAGTCCGATATATTTAGCAGCTGTCTCATTGATAATTACACCTGCAGAATCTGTAACAAAAGCTTTTGAATAATCTCTTCCGGCAATGAATTTCCAGCCTGCCATTTTTCCAAAATCGTGCGAAACGTTCGTAGAGGCAAAACTTGATTCCAGCTCAGGATCTTTTCCCTTCCAGGAGAATCCTCCGATGTTATTCCAAACTGCTGTTAAAGGACTGGAAGAGAAAGCCACTTCCGAAACCATTCCTGTATTCAGCAATTCATTTCTTAACAATTCATTCTTTCCCGTATAATTAGGATCGTTCATTGGAACAGTTATTAAACCTTCCCGGTCGTACCCGATTGGTCTGTTGCGGGCATATTCAATCTGCTGGTACACAATAATGGTTCCGATAATCAAAACCACAGAAACCGTAAACTGAATAACTACCAGAACTTTTCTGGGAACTGAGGCCAGGCGACCGGAACGGATAGTTCCTTTTAACACTTTGACAGGTTGGAATGAAGATAAATAAAAAGCAGGGTAAAGTCCGGCTAAAAACCCGGTAAATACCATGAATGTTAAGCTGATCAACCAGAAAACCGGTTTGGTGAATGGTAAGGACAGATCCTTGTCAGACAGTTCATTAAACCATGAAAGTGACATGGATATAAGCATGATGGAAAGTATGAAAGCCAGCATGACAACTAAATACGATTCGCTCAGAAACTGCTGAATAAGCTGTCCTTTGATAGATCCGATTGCTTTGCGGATTCCTACCTCTTTGGCACGCTTTTCTGAACGGGCAGTACTCAGGTTCATGAAATTAATACATGCCAGCAATAAAACGAATATGCCAACCACACCAAATAACCAAACAAATGTAATACGGCCTCCTTCAGGTTTTCCATCTTTAAATTCTGAATACAAATGCCATTGACGCATTGGGTATAGGAGTAATTCAACTTTATATTTCTTTGCGTCCTCTTTAAGCTCTTTCGGGCCATATTGAATGAAAAAGTTTTTTACCGCCGCATTTGCGGTTTCTACAGAAACATTCGGCCGTAATTGTACAAAAATATTAAAAGAACTATTATCCCAGTTATTTTCGCATTTCTTTACCCAATCGTTGGAAGCAACCCACAAATCCCAGGGAGCAAAAAATCTGACCTCATTAAAACGATTGTTTTTAGGTAAATCTTCATAAACTCCTTTTACGATAACATTAATGCGGTTATCTATTTTTAAACTTTTCTCAAGAGGATCTTCCTGTCCGAAAATTGCATTAGCAGTTGATTGGGAAAGAATAATAGAATGAAGGTCGTTCATGGCAGAACGGGAGCCTTTTATCATATTTAGGGAAAGCATATCAGGCACAGCCGCTTCAATAAACTGACCTTTAACCGGAAGCTTCTTTTCCCCGAATGACAAAGTATAATCACTTGACCAGTAGCTCATCAGAATATGCTTAAAGTAAGGCTGATAATTACTTTTCAGAGCAGCACCCATTGGAAATTGCGTGGATTCTCCGCCACTTGTTATACCGGTATTAGGATCGGTAGCTAAAAGTCTTATCTGTGCAATCTGGTCGTAATTCTCATGATATTTATTGAATGACAGTTCATCATAAATCCAAAGTCCGATAAGCATTGCCACAGCCATGCCTACTGCCAGTCCGCAGATATTGATTAAAGAACTGATCTTGTTTTTCGCAAGATTTCTAAAAGCGATTTTCAGATAATTTCTCAGCATAGCCTCTGGGTTGGTTTGTAAACATTAAGAATATATATCTAAATCTATGCCAGTGTGATTAAGTTGCTTTTTTACAATGAGTTATGATTATTTTGAAAATAAGAAGTGTTCGAAAACGGACACTTTTTGTACGCATATGGACAACATTTATGCCTTTCGGAAGAAGCTGTTTGATTAATAAAAGGCATATTAGAGCAAGGTATAAGTAACTTTTGCATTTTACCTGTTATATTAATGATTTAAATGAGACAAACAATTAAGATTAGGTGAAATGAATTATAATACGATTTCTCCAGTTTCAGATTTATGCCCATTTGTTAAGTGTTACTGGACATTAGAAGCTCCTCAGGAAGAAAGTCCTGAAAGACAAAGAATTGTGCCGGATGGTTGTATGGAAATGATCTTTAATTGTGGAGATCCTTACAAGCAATATGCTGAAGATGGCGGTTATGTAATTCAGCCCAGAAGTTTTGTTTTTGGACAAATCACTCAGCCTCTGGAAATAGAAGCTACCGGCTTGACTAATATTTTTGCCATTCGGTTTCATCCGGAAGGTTTTGTCCCTTTTGCTGCAATCCCGGTTAATCAGATGGAAAACAGAGCAGTACCTTTACCGGAACTGTTTGATAATGAAGGGGCTGAACTCGAAGGTCTGATCTTAAATGCTGTCACAAATGAAGACAGAGTCAGGTTGATAGAAGCTTTTTTGATGAACAGATTAATCAGGCCTGAATCTATTGACAGAATTGTTAAGTCAAGTGTAGAAACGATGCTGCATTTGAATGGTCAACTCTCGGTTGATGAATTATCAGAACATTTAAACATCAATCGCAGACAATTGGAACGGAAGTTTTCGTCAGTCATCGGACTTAGCCCTAAGAAACTTTCGAGGATAATCAGGTTACAGGCAACTTTGAAAATGATAGCGAACAAAGAGTTTGCCAGCCTTACCTCCGTGGCTTACGAGGGCTATTATTATGATCAGGCACATTTTATCAAAGATTTTAAAGAATTTACCGGAATAAGCCCTAAAAAGTTTTATGCCTCCAGCCTTAAAATGTCTTCCTTGTTTTTAGAAACAGAATAGCTTGTCGCATTTTTACAATTTTGTCGCGTGAGATTACGGCAGATTTGCTAAACATTCAAACAATTAACAAATATGAAAAACAAATTCAAACCTATAACATACATTCTTCTGCTGACCGTGATTCTCCTGCAATCTGTCGAAGTAATGAGCCAGAGTGCAAAAACATTAAAAAAGAAGCCCTCCTTTAGCAGAAGTAAAGATAAATTAGCAGTCTTCAGGTGGATGATTGCAACCTGGAAATCTCCGGCAAAAAACGGCAATTTATATGAAGTCTGGAATGTAGTGAATGACAGTACCTTTCAAAGTAAGGGATTTCTTATTAAAAACACAGGAGATACCCTATTGATGGAATCGGTTAAAATAGAATGTAAACAGAAACAATTTTATTATACTTCGACGGTACAGAACCAGAACAATCAGCAGCCTGTTCCGTTTAAAATTACTTCTGTTTCTGAGAAAGGTTTTACAGCAGAAAATGCGGAACATGATTTTCCTCAGCGTATTTCTTATGAACGAAAGAGTAATTCACAGCTTTATGCTTTTATTGACGGGACTTTTAACGGAAAATATGTTAAAAAAGATTTTCATTATGAAAAAGCCGGATATTCAAATAAGGAGATAGTAATGAAGTTATTTACCGCTTTTAATAAGCATGACTGGAAGACATACGCCAATTGCTATACGCCTGATGCTGAATTCCTTGATCCTTCTTATGGAAAGGAATATGTAAAACAAACGACCAGGCAATTAATAGAAAAGTATTCAGGTTTTGAAAAAGCTATACCGGATATCAGAGATGATATAAAAGGTATATATGAAGCAGGTGAAAAAATTATCGTTGAATTTATCTCTTCAGGAACTTTGCCAGACGGCAAAAAAATGAAATTACCTATTTGCACCGTTTTTACAATTAAAGACGGAAAAATTATCCGTGATGCAACTTACTTTGATAATGAAGAGTAGAATATAAAGGAACCCATAATTGCTGACTGCCAATCAGAAATTATGGGTTGTTTTGTTAGTTTTCAGCAGAGTACAGATGAATATACTTTTCTAAAGTGCCTTCATTTCATTTCTCTGATCATTTACAATGCCCAGGAAACAGCGATTGGCAAAACTCCATTTTTGCAATACCAGGATTAATGTTAAAGCGATTGATAAAGTAGTGAGTCCAATTGCCAGACCTTGCCAGTTATTTGTATGCTCTCTGTTTTCGTCTCCTAAAAAATGATAGATCAGGAAGATTATCATTGGATGATATAAATACAGCCCTAATGAATGCTTATTGATAAGAAGGACTAATTTGTGCTGAAACCACTCATTAGGCCCGACATAAATCAGTACAAATAAAGCCAGACATGAATTAAAAACCATATAGGGAATCAGCATAATGATCTGAGGCGTATCCTGATAAAATAAAATTACCGTTGCTGTCAGAGAAAACACAATCAGAAATAGCAGAAGGGGTACCGAAGGTTTAATTTTCAGAAGGCCGTTTCTCAGGCTAAAACCGATAAAAAAGAAAAACAGATAAGCATAGAGCCGTTTATCTCCTAAGTGATGAAGTGGTTGTTCAGTAGCAGGTAATTCATTATCCTTAAAAACCATAAACCAACCGCAGGTAATGGAAGCCGTCAGCACTAAGATAAATAATGCGGAGATCCTGTATTTTATAACTGCATAACACAACAATACGCCAAGGATATAAGCAGGTATATACCATAAATGGAAAAACGGAAAGATGAAATCCGACAGATTGATTTCTGAAATATCTCTTCCGCTCAGGCTGAATGGAAGATAACCAATCAGTCCGAGTATCCAGGGAATAATAAGACGATGTAACAAACGCTTAAAAAGAGCTGCTATTCCTTCTTTAAGAATGGATGCTTTTAATAAGAAACCACTGATAGCCAGGAAGACAGGCATGTGGAAAAAATAGTTGAAATATAAAAACATTCCATGCGGAATAGAGTGGGTTAATATCACCAGAAATATTAATCCGCCTTTGGCAGCATTCAAACCTGGAAAATAATTTAAAGAATCAACATTTTTTAAAGGGTGTGGCAGGGTTGTAAAATTCATCATAAAAATGATCGTACTTAGTCGGATTAAATATTATATGAATGCATAAAATTAAATACAAGCAATTTTTAGATACTGTAAAGTCTGTTATCCAAAACCATGCCAGCTTTGTTTCCGGCTAAATATTAATACGAAGATTATGTGATTTAAGAGTTTCAAGTTTTAAAGATAATGATCCGTATTTTGAAGAATTTGGATGTTTTCAAACGGATTAATAATAGGAATGAAGATGTGTTGAAAAGTTAATATCTGGCTTGATTATTGATATATTTCTTGATTAGCTGCTGAATGAGAATAAGTGCTTGGAATGTTATTATAGTATTTTACCAAATTTCATGTGTGTTTGCTGGGGATGATTTGTTTTGCTTTTGATAGAACTATAATAACCAGAAAAACATGAACAAAAGTACGTATATTCTGCATAGTGATTGGTGAAATAGCTATTTTAAGTTAAAGTATTCTGCAAATTCAGCTTATTAAGATGTTTTGGTTTTACTACAAATAATTATGCTTTGCATTTAAAAAATAAACAGACCCGATGAAGAAAAATCTACAAAGTATCCCCATGAAAAAATGTACATTGTTAATAGCATTTTCCGATCTACTTAAAGCTCAGCTTATTGTTGAAAATATTTCGAAATCAGACTTTGATATTACCTCCATCCAAACAGATGGTTATTTTGCTCTTTTAGCAATCAGAGAAAAAAAACCAGACATTGTTTTTTTGGACTCGGAATTACCTAAAATATCCGGAATCGAAATAGCAAAAACTGTACAATTGGAGAAGATGCGTTCAAAAGTATTTTTTTATGCCAGCAGGTTTAAACAAGATTACCTTTCTTGGTTTTTGGCGGAAGAGAATACTAATATTTACGGATTTATACACAAAGGCTGCGATCTTAAAGATCTTAAAAATGGGTTGAAAGAAATATGGGAAGGTAATAAATATCTTTCTACTTCGATCAGTGTGTATATTAATAATTATGAGACAGAACTCAGTGAGGATAAAAAGTTTAAAAAGCAGCTTGTCACTCTATCCAAACGGGAAAGAGAGATTATGAAGTTGATTTCAAAGGGAAAATCTCAAACAGAAATTGCTGATCAACTTTGCATAGGCATTTCAACAGTAAAAGAATATAAAAATCGAATTGCTCAAAAAATGGATTTGAAAAACAAGCAAAGATTAGCATATTTTATAGCATCAAAGCAGCAACTTTTAGATGATTTCTAATCATATTGTCCTGTGTTTTCAGAAAGTTTGTCCTCCTTTGGTACTACAAAAAAATGTGCTAATGGAGGATTTTTTTCTATTTTGATGTTGCTTAGATTTGCCCTAGTTATAATTAATTTATTTGCTTACTTAGTGATCAAGGATTAATGTCCGATAATTTGATTTTAAAAAAAATAGTAATGAGCTAGTTTTATCACTTTGAAATTTTAGTTACCACCTTAATTTATTCATGAAATATGAAAAGAATTCTACTGTTATTTTGTCTCTGTTACTTCAATTTAATCCAAGTTTCTGCTCAAAGCTGTAATCCAAGTGCAGGAGCCTGTGGTTGTGGCTTTTCTCTGTTAAGTATTTCTCAAACATCTGGACAAAATGCGGGAAGTTTTGTCTTTAATTCGTGTGACGCTTACGGTATTCATTGGGAAATGAAAACATCGGGAGGTACAGTCGTTGCGTCAGGAGAGGCAGCCCCGACTTCTTCTACAATTTCATTCACACTTCCCTCAGGAATTGCCACAGGAACTTATGTTTTTACAGCATGTGTTACAAAAAATAATCCTGCAGGTACGTCTACATGTAATGGAACCAGTTCTATATCATTTTCTTTTACCGCACCTTCAGGAGGCAGTGGGGGGGGAACGAATGTATCTAATCTTGGGCAATATGTTGGGATAAATACTTCAAATACAGGCCAAACATTTGCTGGGTTAGGGGCTTTTAACCTAGTGGTGAATGGTAAAGTCATTGCTAACGAGATAAGAGTTCGCACCGGTTGGGCAGATTTTGTCTTTAATGAAACTTATTCCCTTCCTAAAATAATTAACGTAGAAAGATTTATTTTAAAGAACAAACATTTGCCTGGAATTCCTTCAGCAGAAAAAGTGAAAGAAGAGGGGATTTCTGTAGGAGAGATGAATGCCAAGTTGTTGCAAAAAATTGAAGAGTTAACATTATATCTGATTGACCAGAACAAAAGGATAGAAAAATTGAAGAAAAATAAACAGAACCAAATTTAGGGTGAGTTCTTATTTATAACTATCCCCGTCTTATTCTTAATTACTACTGTAAGTCTTATCTATTATTTATCGGGTTTCTAACAAGAAATAAACTTATAAAAGGAATGAAATGTTACCTTAATTTTTTTGTGCTCAAATTAGTTTTTTGCATAGCTCTTTGTACAAATGTTCTTGGACAAGGTTCTCCTGAAGCCAGCAAAAATAGCCGATCTCAAGATTTTCCGGTTAATCAATATACAGGTGCTGTATCTGTTAATATACCTATTTATACCTTTACGGAAGGAGCAATAACGATTCCTATATCATTAAGCTATAATACAACAGGCATTCGTTTGAGGGAGAGTGCTTCCTGGTGTGGACTTGGTTGGACGCTCAATGCTGGAGGGATGGTTTCTCGTATAGTAAGAGGGTTACCAGACGAAGGGTCTATGGAAGGTACTGATTTTCGAAAAGGATTTTATCAAGGGGGATATGACCAAAATAATGATACTGACGATCATGAACCTGATTTATTTGTAGCCAATATTAATGGGCAGTCATTTAAATTTATGTTTGACAATAATAAAAATATACAGGTTATTCCGAAAACCGATGTTAAGATTTTACCATATGTTGTATCTAGTAGAGCAGACAGCAGAATGAATCGCTTTGCGGGATTTAAGATTATTACTGCAGATGGGAGTTGTTACTTTTTCGGCTCAGAGGATGGATTGACGAACAAAAGTAATGTTTATGAATATTCTATAACCCAACCTGTTAATAATGGCACATTGAATAGGGATAATTTAAGCCAGGATGATAAAAATAAAACTTTGGTTAATGCCTGGTATTTAATAAAAATTGCAACGTCTAATGGCCAAAAAGTTACATTTAATTATAAGTATAATTATTATGCATTTGGATATATGAGTAGCTACGAAGAAAATAGTGATAGAAGTCTTATTAATAATTTATCTCCTTTTACTACCAATTTTCTTGCTACTCCTGTGCTCTATTCAATAGAGGGGAATAATACAAAAATTGAATTTTTTAAACAAAATTATTACTCGTGCAATTATCTTGACTATGAAACGGGTGAGACTGTCATAGCTATGTGCCCTGGAGATGATGCCAATTCTTATACAGAAAGAAAGGATTTAAGAAATTGGGATAACTATCAGAATAGCAAAGGAAAGATTCTTAAAGACATAATTGTGTCAAGTATGGAGGCTGGTAACTGGCAAAATAAGCTTTTCTATACATTTAATTATGATTATTTTACAGCGGATAATCCATGGGCAAATATAAATCTTGATAATACTACAGAAGGGTATTTCAGATATAGATTAAAACTTAACGGAATTGTTTTTCCGGATGGTTCAACTACCAGCTTCGAATATTATGCTCCAACCGACGGGCGATCCTATCCACCAGCGTATGCAAATACTGAAGATCATTGGGGTTTTTATAAAGGTGGGAATGATCTAAGAAGTTTGGTGGGTACTCAAGCGATTTGTCAGACAAATTTGACGCCTGAATATAATAAAGCATCTGACAAAACTACTGATGCTTTATTGTCTAAGACATTTAGCCTTCAGAAGATTACGAACTCTGTGGGGACTGAGACCAATTTTGAATATGAGGTTCATGATGCATGGAATTATAATTACCCGATTGGAGGGAACAGGATATCAAAAATCATTACTAAAGACCTGATTTCCAATGTGAATATTGTTAAAACATATAATTATAGGCAGTTTGCAAACGCCTCTGTTTCTTCCGGTTTTTTAATTATGGAACCAGTTTATCGTTTTAGTTATCCTTCAGGAGTTCCATCTGAATATGGCTATAATTCAGGTCTTTATCAGCAAGCCTTATTTTCATTAGGCAGACCTATTGTGAGTTATAAAAATGTGGAAGAAGTGGTTTATTCTATAAGGGGCGATGCCTCATCCGCAGTAAATGATACTTATAAATTGGGATCCACGAAATATACTTTTAACCAAAATGAAACAGCAGTAGTAGTGTGTAATGGTTCGGAAGGATATAGTTATAAACCCTGGACTTTTAAGCCATCAAATGATTATACATCCGGTAGTATGGATAAAGTGGAAGCATTTGCAAAAAATGGTTCAAGAATTTCAACTACTCAGATAGAATATTTTACGAATTTCGAAAGTGTAATTTCAGGCTATTATATTCCAAGATATAATGGACAGAGAAAAAAAGATGCTTCAACGTATTCTATGAATATCGCTCATTTTGGTGTTAGGAAAAAAACAGAAATAGGTTATGATTATTCAGGATTAAATGCTGTTCAAAATACCACAGAATATTATTATAAGAATGATGCAATAATACCACAATCGTACAGAACAACTTATCCAGGTAAGCATTATCAGGTAGTAAAAATAATTTCCAAAGATTCGAGGGACAGGCAAGTTGAGCAATGGAATAAATATGCTGCGGATTATGATTTCGGAACACATCAGACTACTGAGTATGATTGCAGATATATTTATGATTCAGATGCCAGAGATTGGGTGGCCATTTGTGATATACCTGTTACAAGGGATGTTCAGAACGTTCCGACAAATGCTGATGCCAGAGCAGTATATGATTTGAAGCAGAAAAATATTATTGTGGCACCTATCGAAAGCTTTTTAAGAAAAAATAATAAAATAATCAATGCCAATTACAATACCTATTATACAGGTACGGGTTTTTTAAAAGATTCATATTCTTTAAGGTACTTTCCCCTTAACTCATTTACGGAGGCTGCCTGGTCTGGGAATGGCTCTAATTTGGGAGCATCAATGACTACGGATGGAAATTACATTCTATCAAATTCTATTACAAGCTATAATCAGTATGGACTTCCTAAAACATCTAAAACCAATTTTGGAGTGAAAAGTGAAATCTCTTTTCAGATGAACGAGTTGTTCCCTTATCAATCAACAATAGGAAAAGATACTCCGGAAAGTCAAACCTCAACCACCGAATATGCTAATTCTGTTTTCGGTGTATCAAAAGAGACGAAGGCCAATGGATTTAGTAATTCTGTTACTTATGATGGTATTGGCAGACCCATAAGGGTAACCGATCAAAATAATAATGTTTTAAAACAAGTGGAATATAAGTTAAAGGGGCAATAAGTAATTCATTCAAATAGATTCTATCATTAAGATATAAAAAGACATTCTACCAAAGATGAAACATATTTTTCTATTGATATTCAGTTTGTTGGTTTTTGGGAAAAATGTAATAGCCCAAAGTATAAGTACCAACAACGGATTTAACAGGGTTATTACCAGAATACCAAGGGTCTCAACCTCTAATCCTTATCAGGAAGAAACGGCCGTATCAACCAGTATACAATATTCTGATGGATCCGGGCGAGTGCTACAAACCGTAAATTATAAAAATAGTCCGAATCATAATGACGTGATTTCGGGAATAATATTTGATGTTTTAGGACGTCAGGAAAGGACTTTTTTGCCATATCCTGCAAATGCAGCCAACGGTTCTTTTCAATCGAATCCTGAAGCAGATGTGAAATTTGCATATGGAGATCAGGCTCCCTTTACAAAGATCGAATTTGATGCTGCCGGTCGACAATCAGCATTATATGGATCCGGGAATGTCTGGCAGAGTAATGGGAAGAAGGTATCTGAAAATATAGAAGTAATAGGTTCGTTAGACTTTTATTATACCGATGAAGAAACAAATGCCAATGTGATTTCCAAGTCAACCTATGGTGGTGGTATCATTACCAAGAAAACCACTACAAATGAAGACGGAAAACAAGTAATTGAGTATATCAACAAAGAAGGCCTGTCAATTCGTAAAGAAACGATGGGACTGGTAACGCATTTTGTTTATGATCCTTTAGACAGACTTGTTTGTATAATTCCGCCTAAAATGAATCCGGGGAATGGATTCAATATTGATGCTCAGACAGAATTGGTTTTTGCCTCCCGGTATGATAATCAGGGGAGAGTAGTAGCCTCTCTGACCCCAGGAGGTGGTTGGACGGAAATGGTTTATAACAGGCTGGGGCATTTGGTAATGAGCAGAAACCCCCGGCATGCTGCCAATACACAATGGTTAGTCATTAAAAAGGATGTATTAGGCAGAGATGTCTTAAAAGCTGTACTCGGTAATAATGAAACCAGACAAACCTGGCAGGATCGATTGGATAATGAATCAGGAGAAATTTATGAGACCAGAGGAGGTAGTCTGGAAGGTTTTACGAATCGGACCTTACCTCTGCTGAACAGCAGCGATTTAATGCTAATTAATTATTATGATGATTACAATTGGGGTGTTCCTGCTGGTTATGATTGTTCAATAGGGGGGCAATATCTGAACGATTACGGTCAGAAGAAACTTATAGGAATGCTTACGGGGTCTAAGACTAGGCTTCTGGATGGTGGTACGAAGCCCTGGCTTGAGGCTGCTCTTTATTATAATAACCTAGGACAACTTATCCAAACTAATAGTAAAAATCGCTTTGGTCAGATGAATACTACTAACAATGAGTATTTATTCTCCGGAGAAATTACTAAGGAAACTACGACTTATAGAAAGTCTGGTCAGTCAGACTTGACGGTTATTAATAGCTATGAATACGATCATGCCGGACGTAAAACCAAATATAAGCAACAGGTAACGGGAAATCAGGAAATTACTCTTGCGGAATACGTCTATGATAACCTAAATAGGCTAGTTACAAAGAAAATTCAACCAGGAATTTATAATGGAGGATCTTCTACTAATTATCCGGCTAATTTAACCCGTACCAGCTCCTTTCAGAATCAGACAGACATTGCTACCACAGAGGTTTTATTGCAGGCTAATTTTGATGGATTTGCAAATTATGATGCTTATATAGGAACTAATCAAAACGGTGGAGGACAAACCAATGCGCTTCAGACAGTTGACTATACCTATGATATCAGGGGTAATGTCAGAACTATTAATGGAGGAGCCAGTTCATTAGACGCCTCTCAGAATGACCTATTTGGTATGCAGTATACCCGTCACGAAGATGGGGTATATTATGCTGGAAATCTTCGTAAGCAAGAATGGATTTCGAAAAGCCGTAATAATAACAGAAGTTTTACTTATAATTATGATGGGCAGAATCGTCTGTCAAATGCTTCTTATTCAGGTGTTTTCCCTGAAAATTATACACTTGAAAATGTCAGCTATGACTTAAATGGGAATATTACTGCTCTAAAACGTTATGGAATGAACAGTGGTACCCCGACTGCACCCGGAGGTTTTGGAGTCATTGACAATCTTAATTATCAGTATAATAATGGAGGGAATAAACTTCAGTATGTATCAGATGCAGAAGCTAATAATAAACCTGTAGAAGTCCAGGATTTTAAGGATAGAAATACAGGAGCCAATGATTATGATTATAATGCAGATGGTAGTATTAGTGCAGATCGTAACAGAGAGATTACTTCTATTACTTATAACTACCTTGGTTTGGCTGAGCGGTTGGTTCTCACGGGTGGCAGAGAGATTCAAAATGTATATGATGCATCGGGAGTAAGACTATATAAAATTGTTAAAAATAATGGCGTCGAAAAACGATTTGATTATGTAGGAGATGTAATTTACGTGAATCAATCGCCTTATAGTATAGCGACTGATGAAGGTAGATTATTAAAGGATCAAAGCGGTCAATTTGGTGTTTATGAATATCAATATCATGATTTACAAGGAAATTTACGGATAGCTTATCGTCAACAGGGACAGACCATAAGCAGTTTCAGTAGTTTTGAGCCAAAAGAACAGGCTGATCAGACAAGCCTTAAAGTTGAAAACGCAGAACCTTATCTATCAACACAGACTGCTTATTCAGGACAATATTCAGCTAAAGTATGGGGAGGAGACGGCCCTTCTAAAACAGTAGCTTTGCAGGCAGGTGAAACAATTAATATAAAAGTTTTTGCCCGTTATGAACTGGAAAAACAAAAAAAGAAACGTAAATTGTGGTTACCTGTATTGTGGTTTGGGAAGGAGAAAATAAATGATAAAGGAAAGGAGCTGAACCAGGCCGGAAATGGAGGAGAAGAGCAATGGATGGTTAAAGGTGGTTTGGCAGTACCAGTTAATCTTGGAACAAAGACTGTCGAAAAAGGAGAAAGGCCGGCAGGATATTTGCGTTTGCAGATACTGGATAGTGCCGGAAGAGTGACTGAAACAAGGAATGTGCCAGTAACAGCAGAAGCAAAAGATGACTGGCAGGAATTGAACCTGAATTTTAAGGCTGCAAGTAATGTTAATGTTAAAATACTATTGGGTAATGGAAATGATGTTCCGGTTCATTTTGATAACCTGACCATTACTCAGGAACCTGCAATCATAGTACAGGAAAACCATTATGATCCCTGGGGGATAGAGTTGGTGGGCATTGAAACAGTAAATGCCAGTAATTCTGCTGATAACTTTCTGTTCCAGGGCAAAGAGCGTGAGTATAATTTTGGATTATATTCAGATTCTTTTGGTTGGCGTGATTATGATCCTTCCCTTGGTATTTGGCATACTCAGGATCCTGCGGGGCAGTTTAGTTCGCCCTATGTTGGAATGGGGAATATGCCAAATATGGGAACAGATCCAGACGGACGTATTTTTGGAATAGATGATGTGCTTGTCAGCAGTATTATTATCGGTGCACTAATCAGTGCAGCAACTTATACAGCTAGCGTAGCTTTAAGTAACGGAGGCTTTAATAATTGGAATTGGGGGAGTTTCTTATTGAGTACTACTGCCGGAGCATTAGGTGGCGCAACAAGTTTTGGTATAGGTGAAGCTTTTAATGGACTAACAGGCTTGGGTAATGGTTTGTTGCAGACAGGTGCTCACGCACTTACAGGTGGAGTACAAAGTGGTATTTTGGGTGGTAATGTTTGGGATGGAGCTATTGGTGGTGCTTTTGGGTCAAGTGCTGGTTTTGGTATGAAGACATTGGGACTAAATGGTTCATTAGGTGGAGGATTATTTATAGGAGGTCTCACAGGTGGAGTTGGGGCTTCACTATCTGGAGGAGATTTTTGGCAAGGAGCTGCTTATGGAGCCTTTGCAGCTGGATTGAATCATGGATTACATACTTTACAGGATAGACCTTCATTTGCGAAGCTAATGAAGAATTGGCCCCAAAATGGGAATGGAGGAGAAATGTCAGCTCATGACGTGTTTGAAATGATAGGAGGGGATGTGTTAGAGGCGACAGGTGGTGAAGGTAATGCTTGTGCTACTAGATTTAGTTATGCCATGAATAAATCGGGATATAAAATACCAAAATTAACACCTAGCAAAGATGATCCAGATTATTATAGAACCTTAAAAGGAAAAAATGGAGACAATTACATAGTTAATGCAGAATTTGCAGATGTCTATGTGCGCAGAATTTGGAATGCTCCAGATAAAACCCCTAACCATTTAGGAGAATTAGTTGATGATACAGGATTGTATATAATGAGACCTGTAAATACAAAAGATTTTGGCGCAAGCGGTCATGTTACTCTTTTAAATAATGGAATCCCTTTCGGAGGAATAAGCCATAGCTATTCTAGATATGCAGCCTTTATACATTTTTGGAAATTAAAATAGTAATTAATAATGAAAAAGAAAATAATGTGGATAGTACTCTTGACTTTACCGATGTCATCATTGATTGCTCAAAGCGGTGAAATTAGTAAAATGAAAGAAGATTCTATTGTTAATTTTAAAGAAGAAAGTAATCTATTATTAAAGGATTATTTTTTATATCATTGCCTTAATTATGGGCTTAAAAATAATGGAGATCATATTTTAGATAAAGACCAATCTATTAAATTTTATCAGTCTTGGTTAAAAATAATAGTTTTTGAAAATGATTTTCCAGACCTTAAAGAATATGCTTTAAAAACAGGAGGAGATGTTAAATTTTCTCTTAAATCATCTAAATATCATGTAAAAACAAGCCTTTTAGGACATTGTTTGAATGCCTACCGAGGGGAAACACTAGATTCAGCTGTTATTAAAATTACAGATCGACTTTTCAAGAAGGCTTATAAACAGTCTTATGAGAATGATAGAAAGAAGAAAAAATAACTAACTATCCCCCCTCTGTCCGTAGTCTTTTTGACTACGGATGATTTATGGTGCGGAGTGTCTTTGACACGGTAAAAATAAGAGATGTCTTAAACTCAAACTATAGTTAAGTGTTATTAAGTTTATTAATAGAATATTATCTGCATTATTAGTTGTAGATAATAATCTTTATTTTTTGTTTGGAGATGAAAAGTTTTTAATAACAGAATATCATCGAGTATTACTTGAGGAGCAAAGTAATCTTGAAAGCAAGTTTAGTCTTATCAATAGAGATGATGTGCAGGTGAAATTTTTATGTTCAAAACTAAGCACTAAATTGAATGTTTCACCATTTGAATACATTGATGAAGATGATTTTAAATGGGATGATTTTATCTCAAAAACTGTACATTATGAAGTACGAAAAAGAAATTTTGTAAGTAACGTAATGGAATGTCGCTAAGTCTGATAGCGCACAATATTAGACAAAAAGTATTATTTGTGGATCGGAAAAGCCTGAAATTATAGAGTTTAAAAAGACAAGTCATCAATAAACCGGAAATGGGGACATTAGGAATTTCTCTGACTGGTGTTCTCTACTGCTGATTTATATGAATAAATCAATGATCTGTTTAACTTTTCAGCATAAAATGCCTTTAACGACCTCTAAAGAGATAATCTGATTTATCTATAGTATGGTTATTTTTTAATAATAACGACCATTTATTCACATGAAAAAACATTTCTATTTACTATTATTTGTCCTATTCATCATTTCTTGTAAGAAATCGGAAGAACCAGCCCCCTCAAATATCTTGACTCCTCCGGATTGGGTTCAGGGAAGTTGGACCTATCATGGTAATCAAACTCAACAAGAACTAAAAACAGTACTTACTTCGGACAATATTGTTGCAACTTTGTTTGGAGATACGGAAAATCTGAAGACTTTTCCGGGTAAAATATTAGATGGTTATGGTTACACCTTATCCGAGCCTACTAAAACTGCAACAATGTACGAAGCAAGGGTAACTTTTCTGGGACAAAAAGATCAGGATTTGCTTTTTTATAGATGGACAAAACTTGATGCTACACACGTATTGTTTTACAGAAAAGCAGGCAGGAGCTTTTTTGAAGTTACCTTAGATAAGGATTAATTCCATATTTGTCTCAATTATACCTTGAGAGAATACATGTCGGATTGTTTGTGAAAAATATTTCGCACTCATAATGTTGTAGCTAAACGGGTGATATTAAGATGGATTGATAATTCTGTATAATCTTATTGAAAACAATAATTATAATAAACAAATGAGAAAGCTATATTTTGTACTTGGGTTAGTATTAGTTCTATTTTCTTTAAAGACTAACGCACAAATTTGTACAACTGCGCCTAGCACATCAACCTCTGGAAATGACACAGAGGGCTATACCTACAGTTTTAATATTACACAGGCAGGTTCATATACTTTTAAGATTACCTATGCTTCCGGAGAATCAAATCCTACAGGTAAGATTATAGTAGATTCTGATGCCGCCATACAATTTACATTAAGCAATACTGCATCCTGGACTCCCTCAGTAGAGGCTACAATTAGTGGCGTTACCAAGACATTGAGTGTAGGAACTCACTCAGTTAGAATAACAGGAGCTACTGGGGTAAGTGCTTCTGCCTTTTCTCATAATAAATTATGTGCGGTTTCATCAGGTACCAGCTCGAGCCTCAGTGTAAGTCCGGGTACTATAAGCCCTCCGGCTAGCGGAGCGGGGAGTTATACGATTACTGTTAGCTCTAATGTCACCTGGACTGTAAGTACAAATAGTAACACATGGTTTTCTGTAAGTACCACAAGTGGGAGTAATAATGGAAGTTTTAATATTACCGTTCAGGATAATACATCTGCAACTTCCAGATCCGGTACTGTTACAGTTACTGGTGGGTCAGGAGCTGGTTCTCAGAATATTACTGTTTCTCAGGCCGGAGCTTCTGGTGGTGGCGGAACAGGAACTGTGAATGGGGCTAATTTAGGAGAATATGTTGGTGTTAACGCCAGTAATACGGGCCAATCACTGGCAGGTATTTCAAGTTTCAATTTAGCAGTTAATGGTAAAGTGTTGGCTAATGAAGTCAGGGTGAGAACAGGATGGGCAGATTTTGTTTTTGATAAGAATTATACCCTTAAGAATCTTTCTCAGGTTGAACAATATATTAAAGTTCATAAACATTTACCTGAAATACCGTCTGCGTCAGAAGTTGATGAAAAAGGGATTTCAGTAGGAGAAATGAATGCTAAACTTTTGCAGAAAATTGAAGAATTAACACTTTATATTATTCAACAGGAAAAGGATATAAAAGCTTTGGAGAAGAAATATCGAAATAGTAAGCAGAAATAAAAGATAAAAGCAAGATTTTAGATAAAGGATTGTCCATTTAGAAATTGTAAAGGGGTTATCTATAATAGCTCAATTATTAAGTAAAGCTAAAGAAAATGAAGAAACTACTATACCTGCTTATTTTTACTGTTTTCTATGATGTACAGGGGTTTTCTCAGGTAAATAATATAGATTATAGTCTTAGTTTAAAAGAGGCGTTGAAAAACCCTGAAGAAATCACACGCCTGAAATTAAAGCCGGATGATATTAAACTTTTCCTGAAAAAGAAGGAGCAATTTAAAAATCTGAAATCCTTAGATCTGAGCAATTGTAATCTGAACAGTATTCCAGAGGGGATAACAAATCTTCCTGTACTCAAAGAGCTGAATCTGGCTAATAACCAGATTACTGATATTACGACTCTGAATATAGGAATGTTAGATTCATTATCTTCATTAAACTTATCAAACAATAAGCTTACAACTATTCCTGGTAATTTACTGAATGCGTTTAGAGAAAAAGATTTGTATTTAAAGGATAATCAAATACCGAATCTCTCTTTCGGAGAAAAAGAATTAAGTCAGTTACCCGTTTATACGGATCTGAAAGAAGCATATAAAAATCCCGGGAAGGTATATCGGTTGGCATTGTCTAACCTTACTGAAATGCCTAAGGATTTAGATAAATTTAAGAACCTTCAGGACCTTTCTTTAAGTAATGGCTATCTGAAAGAATTACCAGCACAAATAGGCGAACTAAAATCATTACAAAAACTGAGTTTAGCTAATAATCAACTTACAGCTTTACCCGCTTCTATTGGAAAACTTTCACAATTAAAAGAACTTAATAGTAGTTTAAATCCTTTGAAACAATTGCCTTCAGAAATAGGGGATTTAAAACAGCTAAAAGTGTTGGAGTTGCATGCCTGCAATTTAAAAGAAATACCTGCAAGTATCGGGCAACTCGAAGCACTTAAGAGTCTCCGGTTAAGTGAAAATCTTATTGGGGATTTACCTGAAAGCTTCGGGAACTTATTGAATTTGAAAAGCCTTACTCTGGCAAGAAACCAACTTTCAACCTTACCTGAAAGTATTGGAGGATTAAAAAAATTAGAAAATTTTACTCTTGGTAATAATCAGCTAAAAGAGCTTGGTAAAGGATTTGGTGATTTAAAAAATTTAAGAGGCTTAGATTTATCTTCAAATCAGCTTAGTAAATTGCCGGTAGAGTTTGGAAATCTAACTGAATTAAAGAATCTGGAATTACCGGACAACAAGCTTCAAAAATTACCAGAATCCCTAGGGAATTTAAAGAATCTTCAAAACCTTAATCTTCAGGCCAATAGTTTAACAAAATTACCTGAGAGTTTAGGAAGGATGGAGTCCTTGAAGGATTTAAAACTTTGGAATAATAAACTAGATGTTTTACCCGAGAGTATTGGAAAGTTGAAAAATCTTCACTCTTTAGAATTGCTTGAAAATCCAATCAAAGGCTTACCTGACAGTTTTTCCAATTTACAAAACCTTCGAAGTTTTCAGTTCGACACTAAGTTTCTGGATAAAATAGGAATAGCGAAATTGCAGGATAATTTAAAAGGAACACTATTGCCTTCAGGCCAGACAAGAGCACTTATTAAATCATTTGGATTGTAACAGATCATGAGGTTGTATTCTTATAACTTTATATTATTTTTTTTATTATTCTTTTCTCAGGTGTGTAATGCTAAACACATTATGGGGGGAGATATTACAATGAAGCATTTAGGAGCGAAAGGAACCTATGAGTTTACGCTAACTGCATTTATTGATAATACTGAAGCACAGAACAGTGAATTTGAATCTCTCATTTATTTAAGAGTTTATCGAAAATCTGACGGGACTTTTTTATTGAGTGTGCCTCTTGATTTAAAGGTTATTAAAGGATTGACTTATGCTAATGAAGCTTGTCAGCGAATGTATAATTTTAATGCTTCCGAATTCAGATATATTGGTCAGGGTGTAATGCCAGACAGTTTTAATGAAGATGGAGGTTATGTGTTTATGTGGGAGCGTTGTTGCAGAAATAATGCAACCAATAACATAAAGATTACAAGTAGTTTATTCGTGGGAATGTTGTTCTATTTAGAAACTAAACCTTTTTTTGATAAAGATGGTAATGAATTTATAAATAGTACACCTGACTTTAAAACACCCAACGGAGATTTTATCTGTATCGGAGATTCTTTTAAAATGAATATGGGTGCCATTGATCCTGATGGAGATGAATTACGTTATTCTCTGGTAACACCGTATCGTGGATTTTCATCCGAACAAATGCCATATGGAAGTATTTATACTTTGATCGACTTTGATAATATTCCTCTTATTGACTGGCAACCAGGATTCTCTGCTTCCACTGCAATTCCAGGTCCGCAACCTTTAAACATAAATATCAGTACAGGAGAAATAAAAGTAACTACTAATCAAAGAGGCTTTTTTGTATTCTCTGTTTTGGTAGAAGAATATCGGAAAGGAGAAAAAATCAGTTCAGCCCGACGGGACTTTCAACTGGCTGTAATAGATTGCCTGAATGAGAAACCTCAAAACCCTGAAATTACCTATCTTAATCAACCTTTACACGATTTGGCCGGATGCCCGGGTACAACTTATGATTTAGGAATTACTCCTCCTGATCCAACACTTAATTATCAGTGGCGTTTAAATGGTGATAATATTTCCGGAGCTAATACTTCGAGTTTCAGAGCAGAAAATACTGGGATCTATACAGTTGTAGCCACATTTAAAAATAAATGTGCCAAAAGGGCATTGTCCGCAGAAAGTAAAATATCAGATGCTATTTTACCTGTTATCAAAATATCTCCCAAACCTCTTGCCTTTTGTGAGGGGAAAAATATTCAGATTTCAGTAAAAGATAGTATAGGAAATACTTATGAATGGCTACATAACAATCAATTGCTTGTTAACCAAACAAGTTCAAATCTTGTAGTAAGTACTCCGGGAGATTATGAAGTCCATGTACATGATGCAAGATATAATTGTTTGAGAAAGGATGTTTCGCAGGTAATAATGTATGAGAATCCCCGGCTTTCTATTACCTCATCTTCGCTGGAAGTCTGTAAAGAAGATGAGGTAATTCTCGGATCTGCCTTATTGAGTCCACCGACGAAATCCGATACTTATCAGTGGTATCTTAATAATCAGGTACTTGCCAATGAAAGAAGTGAGAAAATTACATATCAAAAGAAGGGGCGATTTGGAGTAGAAGTAACAGATGTCAATGGGTGTAAATCTACCCGACAGGAGATAGATATTGCTGAAAGGCCAAGTCCAACTGTTGACTTTGATCAGCCTGAGGTTATTTGTGGTATAAATGCTGATCGGGTTAAATTAAATGGAAATCCTCAGGGTGGAACTTTTATAGGAGCTGGTGTTTTCAACGATTATTTTGTTCCATCAATAGCTGGCGCAGGTAGTCATCCTGTAACTTATAAAGTAAAAGGTAATAATGGGTGTTTTGGTACAAAGGATAGAGAAATTGTTGTAGATAAGGAGATCGTGCTTGATTTACCAAAAAGATTTTTAGCCACTAAGGATAGGCCTTTTAAATTAAGTAACAAAGCGAATAGGGGTGATTTATCTTTTTATTGGTATCCAGGTACAGGTCTTGATAATGATAAAATACAGATTCCGGAAGCTACCCTAAGTATCGGACAAATCTATTTATTAAAAGTAACCTCGCCTTTAGGATGTATTATAAATGATACTACGAAAGTTTATGTTTCGACTGTACTTTATCTGCCGGATGCGTTTACTCCCAATGATGATCATATTAATGATTCATGGGAAATAACCAATATCGACATATTTCCGGATGCTGAGATAACGATCTTTGATCGTTGGGGTGAAACCATATTCTATTCCCATGGTTATGCAAAGGCATGGGATGGAACTTATAACGGCTTAAGAGTACCAGTTGGAGCCTATGTATATCAGATTATAACTTCCGATAATATTTATCGCGGGAATCTTTCTGTGATTTATTGAAGACGTTAATTCTCTTTTGTTACTTTGCCTTATACTCGGAAAATCAAGCTTGTGTAGAAACTATATTTGTTCCTAAAGTTCGATAATTGAGCAATTTGAATTTTTAATGATATATCTATCCTAGCTAAGCTAACTTTTTGCAACTATATTTTCCTTCTAAAATAATCACTTTTTCATTTTCTCTATAATCTCATTCAAGAAAAGCTAAGAATATAAAACTTTACTTAGGAGTACATTTTATTCTGTTCATAAAGGTTACTTTAATACGATAGACATGTGAGTAAGAAGGACTTAAAGAGTGATGATATGGCTTTTTGTATATCAGATTGTTGGTTAGAGTATTGTCGGTAGTTAGAGAATCATAAATTTATCTCATTTCCTTTTCTGCTCTCAAAAAGCAAAAACAGAAATGCCTGAACTAGGATGAAAGACATCCTAACCAAGCTTGTCCAATTCCTCCTGAATTCCTTGTTTTTCAGTTTGTGTTTTGGCTAAAGAATGAGCTTTATGCAAATAGCGTTTTACTTTTTCATAGTCAACGTTTTTGTAAAGCTCCGCCAGTAATATGAAGTAGAAATGATTGTTTTCTAATTTTAACTTTTCTGCTTCGATCACAGCGACTTCTCTTCCATTGGCTTTGTACAGGGCAAAAGTTCTGTTAAGAGCCACAACCGGAGAATAGTTTATCAGTAATAACTGATTATACAATTGCAGTATTTCTTCCCACTTAGCCGGAGTATCTTCTTTCTGGCAATGTCCGTAAGCAATTTTTGCTTCGAGATGATACGAACTGATTTCATTTCCTTGAGCAGAAAGGTTGAGAAAATATAAACCTTGATTAATGAGAGCTTTATCCCATAATTCAGTATTTTGATGTTCATACAGAATTACCGTATTTTCCACTGTTTGTCTGGCACTGAAACGGGAAGCATGGAAACACATAAGTGCCATTAATGCATTCGTTTTAGGAAGGTTTGTTCTTCCATATTCTGTCAGCATCAAAGCCAGTCTCATGGCTTCTATACATAAATCTTTTCGCAGAATCTGATTTTGAGTTTTAGAATAATATCCTTCACTGAAAAGCAGATAAATAACATGCAGTACATTGTCGAGCCGATTCGCTATCTCATTTTCTGAGGGAAGTTCCAGTTGTACTTTTTCTGTTCTCAGCTTTTCTTTAGCCCTGAAAAGTCTCTTGTTAATAGTCTCTTTGTTTGACAAAAATGCTTCGGCTATTTCATCAATTCCGAAACCACAAAGAATTCGGAGTGCTAACCCGATCTGGGCCTCACTGGCAATTGCGGGTGTACATATCGCAAAAAGCATTTGCAATTGGCTATCCTTAATATTTTCATCGGAAAAATTCAGTATTTGTGCCTCCTGGTCTTTTTCCTGCATTATTGTTAATTCCGGGATTATTTTGGTTTCCAGAATTTTGTTTCTTCTGAAATAATACAGCGTTTTCTGTCTGGCAACGGCATAGAGCCATGCCGTAGGATGCTGAGGAAGCCCCTTTGTTTCCCAGGTTTCAGTTGCCTGTAAAAAGGTCTCACTGACAATGTCTTCAGCTATTTCAATGTGCTGTAGTCCAAATGATTTGCTGATAACAGCAACCATTTTAGAAAACTCCTGCTGGAATAAATGTTTTAGAGATTCTTTTTCCATAAGTTATAGTAGAACCCACCCTTACAATAGAGTGGGTTTTATGCTGTGATATCATTTTATCCGAAAAGCGGACGGATTTCAACACTGCCATCCGCATCTATTGCCGGACAACCATGCGCTAAGGTAGTAGCGTCTTCCAGACTGTCGGCTTTTACCAGAATAAAACTGCCTAACATTTCTCTGATTTCCACGAAAGGACCGTCTGTAATTACACCGCCGGCTTTTAATACTTTGCCTTCCAATGCCAGACGAGGACCATGGCTGACTAATTTACCTTGTGCTGCGATACCTCCGACCCAGTCCTGCCATTTTTTACCGATTGCCTGCATTTCTTCACGTGAGGTGTTGGTATAATCATAATTTGGTTGTCTGAATAATAACATGAAATCTTTCATTGTATGTTTGTTTAATGATGGTTGAATGTAAAAATTACCTTATTTTTTTCCTAAAGTTTTATGCAAATTTCCTTAAACAGCATACTCGCCTGCTTTGTAGGAGCCAGCTGTTGTCCGGAATGCAATATTGATTCTATTGTAACTATTGATGGTAATAACAGCAAGTGTCAGATCAATTAATTCTTCTTCGGAAAATTGATTGATGGCTTCTCTGTATATTTCGTCCGGGACGTTACCTTCTTTGATGCTGGTAACAGCTTCGGCCCATGCCAGAGCAGCACGTTCACGCCCGGTGTAAAACGACGCTTCACGCCAGGCATTCAAAACATGCAGACGTTGTTCTGTTTCTCCTTTCGCACGCAAATCTTTTGAGTGCATATCAAGGCAATAAGCACATCCGTTAATTTGGGAGACCCTGAAATAAATCAGGTTTAAAAGGGGCTGTTCAATAGACGATTTTGCCAGATATATTCCTAAACCGTACATTGCTTTTAAGGCTCCCTGGCCTTTTTCGAAAGCATTAATTCTTTGTCTCATTTTGTTTAATTGTTTTACTTAATGATTGAATTACACCTCAATAATGATCGAAGAAAGAGAAATTGGACAGCACCGGAATTTTTTTTTCAGAAAATTTATAATTCTCACAGGAAATGGTCTGATAAAAGTGATAATGGATTAATCAGAGGTGAAAAATTATGGAGGTGTCAGAATGTATTTCGGGTAATAATGTGCTTATTTGCAGGTAAAATGTTTAATTAGCTGAACCAAACACTTGTTATAACACACCCTTATACCTTCGGTAAAATGAAAAAAATAATCTTACTGCTTTCTTTCTCTGTATATTTTCTCTTTTCATGCAAAACCTCTCAGACTACCTCTGTTAAAAAAGCTGAAAATACGGTCAATATTACTTTGTTACAGCTAAATGATGTCTATGAAATTGCTCCGCTGGAAGGGGGGAAAACAGGAGGTATGGCCAGGGTTGCAACGATTAAGAAGGAACTGCTTCAGGAAAACCCGAATACGCTTACGGTTCTTTCAGGAGATTTTCTGAATCCTTCGCTTATAGGAACTTTTAAATATGAAGGAAAGGGCATTAAAGGCAGGCAAATGGTAGAAGTTATGAATGCCATTGGTTTTGACTGGGTAGGACTGGGAAATCATGAATTTGATATAGACGAAGCCGATTTACAGAAAAGAATTAACGAGTCTCAGTTCAACTGGCTGGCTTCTAATGTTTTGCATAATAAGAATGGTACTTTGTCACCTTTTGCTAAAAACCTCAGCGGTGAAGAGAAACCTTTTCCTAAAACCACTCTTCTTACCTTCAGAAATGCTACCGGAAAGGAAGTGAAAATGGGAATGTTTTCGATCGTATTGCCTTCAAACAAGAAAGATTTCGTGTGGTATGATGACTTTTTCGAATCCTCAAAAAAGGCTTATGAAATGCTGAAACCTCAGTGCGATTTTGTGATAGCCATAACACATATCAATAAGGCAGATGATGCCAGGTTAGCTGAGATGTTACCGGAAGTAAAATTGCTTTTGGGCGGGCACGACCACGATCATATGATTCAGAAAGTAGGGAATACTATTATCGCAAAGGCAGATGCCAATGCCAAAACGGTATATATTCATCGCCTTTCCTTTAATACACAAACCAAAGAACTTGAAATTAACAGTGAACTCCGTAAAGTTACCGCCGGGATCAAAGAAGATGAAACTGTTGCGGTGGTGGTTAAGAAATGGGAAGATATTCTGGATAATGCTTTAAAACAGGCCGGAATGGATAAAGATGACGTGGTGACAGAAATTGAAACGCCTTTAGACGGGCGTGAAAGTACGATGAGAAACGGACATACAAACCTGGGTGACCTCATTGCCAGGGCAATGACTGCGGCAGCAGTTAAACCTGTTGACTGCAGCATTTTTAATAGCGGTTCGGTTCGGATTGATGACCAGCTTGTCGGAAAAATAACTCAGCTGGATATTATGCGCATATTGCCTTTTGGCGGAAAAATTGTTGAAGTTGGCATGAAAGGCAGGTTATTGGAAAGAATTCTTGAGACAGGATTACAAAATAAAGGAAACGGCGGATTTCTGCAATGGGATAAAATCTCCTATAAAGAAGCAGGTAAGCAATGGTTTATTGACGGAAAACTGCTGGACGTAAATCAGGATTATAAGGTAATGATGCCTAAGTTTTTGATTGAAGGTAAGGAAACTAATTTCGGCTACCTCACTGCTCAGAATCCGGATGTACAGGGACTGGTTGAGTCGGAAGAAAAAGATTCCGGCGATTTAAGAAATGACATCAGAAAAGTTTTGATAGCCTATCTTAAGAAAAAATAAATTTGAAATACAAAAAAATGTCCTTGCCCGGATTTATAAATTCAGGCAGGGACATTTTGTGAAATCTCCTCTCAAACCCCGTATCGTTCTTTTAGTAAATTCATCATATGTACATTAATGTCCCATTGATTCGCTACAGGCATTTGGGTATAGGGCAATTTAGGCATATAATCAGCCGGACCGAATTCTGTGGTAATGGTAAGAACTGTGTCATTTTTCTGATGAATCCGAACAATTTGATCCCACCAGTTAAGGTGCGTCTGCAAAACTTCCGCCCATTCCGGTGCACGGGGATCATTAACCTGGGGACCTTCAGGATGCCCTATTCTGCTATGAATATGATCAGTATGGCTGATTGCCAGACCCACTGCTGCCTGCTGGTCGGCGAGCAGTGACTCATGAACATTACACCAATGAGAGATATCTAAGGTAATGCGCAAGTCCGGTATATTATGCAGATAATTTTGCGTAATATGTGCAGCAAAAAGGCTTTTCCCTCTATGAGTTTCATGGATAATCTTAATGCCTGATTCCTCTGAAAGTTGGGCCGCAAGGTCAAAAAGCTTTTTGTTTTGTTCAAAACTAAAGTAATCTTTCCCCGTTTGACAATTGATAAAAACCGGTTTGGCCTCTATCAGGTTTCTGAGGTATTTTTCATAATTTCCGGCATGCTCTTCCAGGTCGGACTCAAACGACTGCCAATACTGACCGATCAGTTCGAGGTCATGTTTTTGCAAAGTTTCGAGAATGGCCTGTTTTTCTGAGGATTCAAAAGGTAAGTCCATTTCAACCCCATTATAGCCGGCCGATTTTACATTCTGACAGAAACTATCGAAAGACAGCGTATTCCCCCAATGAGGAGCATAAAATTTAATATTCATGCGCTAAAATTATAGGAAACCGATCATTTTTCCATTACTCAGAATGAATTTAATTTCTTTCCGGAGCAGGGGGAAATCCCGGAAATATACCCCCGGTGAATTTCATCGGGGGTATCAGACCTTTACTTAAAAAAGCGGATAGTCTAAAGGTTCCGGAGCCAGTTTCTGGTTCAATAGCGCTTCAATTTCAGGAATAATAGCTAACTCAACTTCTCCGTCAGCCTTTTTCAGACTGTTTAAGGCTTCCTGTTTTTGTTTGATCCATTCCGGGGAAAGCGTTTCGTTTGTTTTGAGTTTAGCAAGTATTTCCAGTCCGATTTGGGCTGCTTCATATAAGTTTTTAGCATGTACTGCCACTTCATTACCCATAGCATGGCGATTAATTAAGGCTTCAAGATGCGGATAATTTTCCTTCCATTGTGCGAGTTGCTCCTGAAGGATTTGCAAAGCGTTTGCCTCTTTATGGTTAAGATAATTACCTATCGTTCTCCGGAAAGATCTTTTTATTTCAGAATCTACAAAAACAATGTCAGAAACCCTTGTTAGGGGAGCTGTTTGATAGGTATGACTCAATGGAGCCGTCATTTTCGCAAATAATTTCTTGTAGCCTTTAATAGGAGTCAACACATCTGTAAGAGTTTTAAGCGGAATAATATCTTCCCCACCGGTCAGACGACGTAGACCTCTTTCATAATTACTCCGATGCTGTAAACCGATTTCATCCAATTGGTTGCTTACTGAAAATAATCTCAGATAAAGATCTTCAGAATCTTTGACAGAAGATGGTGACCAGAGTCTTTCTGCAATGGCAGCAGTTCTTGGCCAGGCACGGGTTTCCATATTGTCTTTATCTACTGCTTCTGCCCACAAAGCTGCTTCTCCGCCAAGAATATTTGAAGGAGCTGAAGATGGTATTAAACCATTATTGTAATGTACTGATGCCGGCATGAAAAGATCAAGATAAAAACCTTTTGAAATAATGACAGGATTGCCTTGTTTAATCGCTTTTCTCAGATAAGAGGAATCGCTCCAAACCTGTACAATTACGTTTTTCGATAAATCTTTGGATAATAATTCTTCCCAGCCAGCAGTTTGTTTATGGTGTTTTTGTAAAATCTGACTGACTCTTTTTACAAAATATGCCTGGAGCGCATGTGTATCTTCCAATTTATTTTTCTTCATGAAAGCAACGATTTCCGGGTTATTTTTCCAGGAAACACCATTGTTTTCATCCGCACCAATATGAAGGTACGGTGCAGGGAACAGATTGGCCATTTCCCCGATAAATTTATCAAGGAAAGTATAAGTAGATTCTTTTGAAGGATCAAACGCCGGTGTCGGAGTGGTTTGGATTAATGTCATAATATCCATTAATCCCAGTTTTTTTCCGGATCTTTTAAAACGCGGCCCCGGTTCATAAGGCCCCGGAGCACTGGCAAGCTGAGGATAAGCTGCCAGAAAGCCTGTGGTATGTCCGGGCATATCAAACTCCGGTACAACAATGATACCTCTTTGTCTGGCATAAGCCACTAGTTCCCTGATCTGAGCTTGCGTATAATACTCACCGTATGATCCTTTTTTATGCAGTTCCGGAAATATTTTGGATTCGACCCTGAAACCTTCATCATCTGAAAGATGCAAATGCAGGATATTCATTTTTACAGCTGCCATGGCATCAATATTTCTTTTGACAACATCCAGTGGAATAAAATGTCTGGCTACATCAATCATTAAGCCACGCCAGACAAAACGCGGAGCATCTTCAATAGTAAGCTGCGGTAAAGAGAATCCTGAAGCATTGCTTTGCAGCAATTGCAAAAAGGTTTCCAGACCTCTCAATGCTCCGGTTGTCGTAACAGCATTCAGACTGATGTCTTTTCCGGTAATTTTCAGCTGATAGGATTCATCCTGATTAAGTGTCACAGAAGCTTTCTGCTTAACCCGAATGATAAATGTGCTGTTGTCACTACTGTCTTTATACGTAATCCGCTGTTGTTCGAAATAAAGATTTGTGCGACGGTTTAAGGTTTGAAAAGCCCTGTTAACTGCCTGGTATAAAATACTGTCTGTCTGATTCGCTTTCACCGATACTTTGAAGTCTGATTTCAACGTGAAAGTTCCTCCTTGCAGGGAAATGCTTTTAGGAACAGGCAAAAGGGTAATTTCAGGATTAGTCTGGGCATGCAGCGTAACAGCACTGCTTAGCACAAACAGCGTGAATATGATTTTTTTCATAGGAAGAAATTATGTTTTGTTTTCGTTAAATGTCGTTAAGTTTTTATGGTTATTTATTTCAATCAGACCCTTTTCTGTGCAGATACCTCTCAGGTATACACCAAGCGTGTTTTCAGCTAACTCAAATACTGAGACATTAAATTTATCAAAAGTGTTTGTCCTGGTTAAAGAACGATATAAAAGTCCGAGTGTTTCCAGTATTACAGTTGTTGAAATCTCTGAACGGATATAATGCTGATTCTTTCCCTTCTCAATGATATTAACCATAAAATGCTGAGCTTCCTGTGCACCGCTACGCATTACGTTATCCTGTAAATCCGGATAATAGTGATTGAGGTCGTAGTAAAACACAGGATTTACTTTGAAATCGAGTTCTATGCCTTTGATATGGAGTTGAAAAAGGAGGAGGAGCGGACTGGAATAATTCATCTCAAGGTCTTTCATTTTCAGAAACATGCCGCTGTAATGAAGTATCAGGCATTCTTCCAATAAGGCTTCTTTATTGGCAAAATGTTTATAGACGGTCTTTGTAGAAAGTCCTAAAGGGTGGATAATCTGCTGAATTGTCATTTTTCTGATTCCATGAATCAGAAATTGCTGCAATGAACTACTGACAATATTCTCTCTCATAAAATAAAGCATGGAAAATATTTTCACATTTAAATTTTCCATGCCTCAAAGGTAGTGGAAAATATTTCATCTCAAAAATTTTCCATATTTATTTTATCAGCTAAAAGTCAATTGCTTAGCTTTAGGTGATTGGGTTAAACTAAGTTTTGCAAACAGATTTTTAATCGTACAAAAGAAAATCTCTGACACGGTCATTCCAGTCAGAAACATCAGTAAACTTTTTAATCTCTTGCCTGAACTGTTCCGGATTTTGTTCAAATACCTTCCTGACATAATCCTGACCCATTAATAAATCGAAATGACCACTCCCTGTTTTATTGACATTGGTGGGGTATGCTGCCCATTGGAAATTTTCAGGATACATTTCCCGGATCACTGCCATGATTGTCAGACCGGTTTCAACAGGCCTGAAGGTTTGATAATCAGTAATGAACAATTCGACTCCTTCACAGCGCTGATTTTCATATTCTCCTTCTGCCGGAATAAATGTTACGGGCTGAACGGCAAGACCGTTGAGAGATAATGTTTTAATTGCTTCTGCCAGCTTTCCGGCCTGCATCCAGGGTGCTCCGATACATTTGAAGGGTGAATTTGTACCTCTTCCTTCCGAAATGTTAATGCCTTCAAACAGACAGGTTCCGGGATAGATTAAAGCAGTTTCAGCATTTGAAATAGCAGGAGAGGTTGGAACAAAAGTAACATTTAATTCATGGTAAAACTGCGCTCTTTTCCAGCCTTTTACTGGAATAATGGTCAGATCTGCATCGATGAATTTAGTTGCTTTCCAGAACAAGGCCAGTTCTCCGACGGTCAGACTATGTCTTATCGGAATATTCCATCTGCCTATAAATGAACTGAATCGTTCTTCATCGAGCATCGGACCCTCGCTTAGAGTCAGATTACCGCTAATGGGATTCGGGCGATCAAGGATGATTAAGGGAAGATTGGCCTCGGCACAACTTTCCATGACATATGAGAGTGTCCAGATATAAGTATAAAAGCGGCTTCCGATATCGGGCAGGTCAAAGAGTAATACGTCGAGGGTTTGGAGAAGGCCAATATCCGGTTTTATCTGTTGCCCGTAAATACTTATAACAGGCAGATTTGTTAAAGGATCAGTACTGTCTGGCATGGAGGCTCCGTCTTTTCCCGTAGCCTCCAAACCATGTTCGGGAGAAAACAATAAAACCAATCCTATTCCTGCTTCTGCCAAAGCTTTTCGACCAGGTTGTAAATTACTGGTTTTTGCGGCATCATTGGTGATTAACCCCACTTTTTTTCCCGCTAACTTTTCCGGGGACGCTATTAACTGATCAATTCCGAATTGTAAAATCATGCTGCAATAAAATATAATGAGGGCAAAATTGCAATTTAGAAAGTTTGTGAGAAGAACAATACTATTAATTCCTCAGAATTTTATCGTATAACCACCCTTTTCGGACAATCGGGAAATTTGTGTTTTAGAATTAAACCAAAATGATATAAAGATCATCTAAATTTTTTAGAATCTGGAAGTGTCTGATTCTGAGGTTTCAACAGGAAAAATATTGTATTTTAACCTGAAATTTTCTAACTAGTCTTTATATTAACAGGGCTTTATTTAGCCTTGAGAATCACCTTATTTTACTACATTATTTAAATTTACTACATATGAAAAGCTCAAAAACCTTTATGCTCGGTTCTTTATTGTTTATTTCAATGACAGGCCTGGCTCAATTTCCTAAATCTATTGCTGTACCCGCAACTGATCAAAAGGCAGAAAGTACTGCAGACTCAACCTCGATGCTGCTGGACAAGGCCATCAGCGCAAATACTTCAGGTGATAAGGCCGCCACTGTTCAGGCATTGTCAAAAAGTGTAGAATCTCTTGACAAAACTGCTTCAGGCGGAACCGGAGATTTTAAATCCAAGCTACTCGGGCAAGTCAGCAATCTGAAAAGTCTGATTCCGCTTGCGCAAAGCGGGGCCTTATCAGGAGGCGTTTTGCAAAAAGCAGTCGGATTAGTGAAAATGGCTTTGGGTGCTAATCAAATCAGTTCTCTGCTGGGAGGAAATAGCTTATTAGGCAAGGCTGCTGCATTAACCGGGAACCTTAATTTGATTAAAGGAGGCTTATCATTAATCGGAGATAACAGTGCTTCTGCCGGAGCAGGTTCGTTAATCAGTACAGCTTTAAGTAATGTGAGCCTTCTGAATACAGGAGGTGCCACTGCAGAACCAGCGGTAAGGAGTTCATTAGGAGGGGTGTTGAATATGGCAAAAGGGCTTTTATAAGATTTGCGGAAATGGAGTAAGAGCAAATGTGAAGGTTCAGACAGGTCAGGGGAGAATTGAGTTTTCAGATTTTGTGATAATATTGCGTCAGGTCAAATTATACCTGATTGTCGTAAATCATTTTTATAATAACTCCGCTCAGATATGCACTGTTTAAAATCTGTTTCCTTATTATGCTTGCAGATATTTCTGTTTGTAAGTTTAGATATTTTTGCCCAGGAAGCTCCATTTCCGGTTTTAAAGCATTATGATAAAGATCATCTTCTCAATGTAGCTTTGCCGCTCGGAGGAATAGGTACAGGAACGGTATCTCTCGGAGGACGCGGAGAACTGCGTGACTGGGAAATCATGAATAAACCTGCAATTGGTTTTAGCGGGATAACCAAAGGAAATGATGCACCGTTTTTTGCAATTTATGTAAAGGAAAACCATAAAAAACCGGTAACGAAAGCTCTCATGGGGCCTGCATACCCTACTGAATATAACCATTATGAAGGAAGACCTGTCAATCATCATGGATTTCCCCGGTTTGCAGAAGCCAGTTTTGATGCGGCTTATCCTTTTGGAATGGTAAATCTTTCAGATGCTAATTTGCCTGTGAAAGTAAAAATCAAAGGCTTTAATCCATTTATACCTGGTAATGAAGATAAGAGCAGTCTTCCGGTTGCAGTATTGTACTATGAAGTGACAAATACCTCCAATCAGGCTGTTTCGGTTTCTGTTTGCGGAAATATGAGGAATTTTGTAGGGCAGAACGGAAGCAGAAATCATAAAGACTGGAAAGGAGATATTCTGTTTGATGGTGCGAAAAATAACCAGAACGTTTACCGTGAAAATGATGGAATAAAAGGCATTTTCATGTACTCAGACAGTATTAAAAAAAGTGATGAAGCATATGGTTCAATTGCTTTGGCTACCACAGAGAAGTCAGGAGTGAGTTTTAGACGCTCCTCCTTAGATAACAGCTGGTCGAAAGCCACTTTAGATTTGTGGGATGATTTTAGTGAAGATGGTGAACTTACCGACAAAGCCCGACTTTACGATAATGATCCGCTTGCGTCATTGGCGGTGAAAAAAACAATTGCTCCTCATTCAACACAGGTTTTCAGGTTCTTCATTACCTGGAACTTCCCGAATCGATACGCCTGGTCGAAAGAAGTTGTCGGCAATTATTACAGTAATCATTATACTGATGCCTGGGAAGCGGCACAGAAAATTATTCCGGAGATTCCTCAGCTTGAAAAACAAACCAGAACTTTTGTGAAGACTTTTCTGCAATCGAGTCTTCCGGTAGCGGTTAAAGAAGCTGCTTTATTTAATTTAAGCACCCTTCGCTCCCAAACTGTTTTTAGGGTGAAAAGTGGCCATTTGATGGCTTGGGAAGGTATTATGGACGAAATTGGCTCTTGTGAGGGATCGTGTACCCACGTTTGGAATTATGAGCAGGCCATTCCGTTCCTGTTTGGTAATTTGTCCAGAACTATGCGTGATGTAGAGTTTAATTATTCTACTGACAGTACCGGTTTAATGAGTTTCAGAACCAGGTTACCCTTAGGAAAAGCCAGGCCGACAGGTATGGCTGCTGCTGATGGGCAAATGGGCTGTATTATGAAGTTTTACCGGGATTGGAAGCTTTCCGGAGATGAAAAATTTCTGCAAAAGAACTGGACTCAGGTAAAAAAGGCATTGGCATTTGCCTGGATAAAAGGCGGATGGGATGCTGATGGGGATGGCGTAATGGATGGTTGTCAGCATAATACCATGGACGTTGAATACTATGGACCAAATCCTCAAATGGAATTCTGGTATTTGGGCGCACTTCGTGCAGGTCAGGAAATGGCCAGGTATTTACAGGATAAGACTTTTGAAGAAAAATGCGGAAGTTTGTTTAAATCAGGAAGTGAATGGACCGATCAGAACCTCTTTAATAAGGAATATTATATTCAGAAGATAATTCCACCTGCAGCAGATACTTATATTGCGAAAGGACTTATTGTAGGTATGGGCTCAGCCAATCTTTCTGAACCCATGTATCAGCTGGGAGAGGGCTGTCTGGTTGACCAGCTGGTCGGTCAGTATATGGCACATATTTGCGGACTGGGATATCTGGCAAAAAAAGAGAATATTCAGACTGCCCTTAAAACAATTATGAAATATAATTATGTGAGCGATTTTTCCCCGTTATTCAATAATATGCGGTCGTATGTAATGGGAAATGAATCCGGTTTAATTATGGCGAGCTGGCCAAAAGGACGTTTAAAGGTTCCTTTTCCATATTTTGCAGAAGTAATGACCGGATTTGAATATGTGGCTGCAACGGGAATGTTGTATGAAGGTCAGACAAAAAACGGATTAAAATGTATTGAATCGATACGTGACAGATTTGACGGACTTAAAAGGAATCCTTTTGATGAGCCGGAATGCGGAAGACATTACGGAAGAGCAATGGCAAGTTGGGCGGCTGTTTTGGCATTATCCGGATTTGAATATTCCGGCATCGATAATAGTATGACCTTCGATAACAAAGAAGGGACTTATTTCTGGAGTAATGGATACGCCTGGGGAAAATGCGATATTAAAGGAAAAGATATAACCTTGTCAGTTCTTTCCGGAGAACTGAAACTGAGCTCTTTTTCAATCAGGGGTCTTGGAACCAGAAAGCTGAATCCTCAGACTTTGTCTGCAAACAGTACTTTGAAAGTAAGATTTTAAAAAGCTGAAAACAGGGTCGTTCCGGGAAAATATTGGAGTTGCTATTTAAGTATGTATATTTGTATTTTGCAAATCAGCTTATGCATATAACAACACTTGAGGAGTTTTATAAGGATACCTCCGCGCTTCTTCCGGAAGGAATTAACAAAGAAATCGGCCATTTTAATGTATTTAAACTGGACGAGTTAATTGCTCAGGTTAAGAAAAAGCCTGCGATGCCTTATAATCGCAGGGCATATTATAAAATCAGCCTCGTCAGCGGAAGAAATAAAGCGGAGTATGCTGATAAAGTGATTGACATTGAAAAAAATGCCCTATTGTTTGCTACACCCAAAATACCTTATCATTGGTTGCCTCAGGATGATAAGCAGTTCGGATACTTCTGCATTTTCACGGATGACTTTTTAATCCAGCATAAAAGTGGTGCAATTCTGGGAGATCTTCCCATTTTCCAGCCTGGAGGACATCCTATCTTTCAGCTTTCAGATGAAGAAGCGGAAGAAATTACTGTCATTTTCAGGAAGATGTACAAGGAAATGAGTTCTGATTATGTGTTCAAATATGACCTTTTACGTTATTATGTGATGGAATTGATTCATTACGGACAAAAATTACAGCCCGCAACTGCCTTGTATCCTGCACATCATGCTGCCGCCAGGGTTTCTTCTTTGTTTATCGAGCTGTTGGAGAGGCAGTTCCCGATTGAGTCTCCGCATCAGAAATTATCTCTTCGCACAGCCAAAGATTATGCTGATCGTTTGTCTGTACATGTTAACCATCTTAACAAAGTACTGAAAGAAAATACAGGTAAAACGACAACCGATCTGATCAGCAGCAGGATTATTCAGGAAGCGAAAATTCTTTTAAAACAAACCGATTGGAACATTTCTGAGATTGCCTATTGTCTGGGTTTTGAACAGGTTGCCCATTTCTCTAATTTTTTCAGAAAACAGACGGGTTTTGCTCCCATCGTTTTTCGATCATAAAACAGTATATTTGAATTTTGCAAACAATGGATTGATGTTTGCAAACAGCCTTTCTTTATTCTGCCATACCTTTACAACATCAAAATCAGGGGGAAATGATGATTGTAAAAAGGTATGAATTGCCAGCCTTTCGTTACCTTCTTTTACGTCATTACCGCTAAGATTTGAAACGGAAAACTCCTTTTAAGATAATTCCGGATTTTAAGGTATTTATTCAACAATTCTAACAAAGAAAATAACAAGATGGCAGCTAACAGTAAAATAGCTTTGGTAACAGGAGGAAGTCGAGGACTAGGTAAAAATATGGCATTGAGCCTTGCAAAAAAAGGTATAGATGTAATTCTGACTTATAACAGCCAGCAGGAAGAGGCATTGGCAGTAGTGAAAGAGATAGAGGCAGCTGGACAAAAAGCAGTTGCTTTGCAGTTAAATACAGGAGAAATTAATAGTTTTGATGCGTTTTTTAATCAGGTGACATCTGCATTGAACAGTACATTTGATACAGATCGTTTTGACTTTCTGATAAACAATGCAGGAATCGGACATAATGCTCCGTTTGCAGAAACAAGTGAAGAACAGTTTGATCTTTTGATGAATATTCACTTTAAAGGAGTGTATTTCATGACCCAGAAAGCGTTGTCCCTCATTAATGATGGTGGCCGTATCATTAATCTTTCTACGGGATTAGCCCGTTTTGCTGCTCCCGGATATTCGGCTTATGCTTCAATGAAAGGTGCCATAGAAGTATTATCCCGATATCAGGCAAAAGAGCTTGGTGCAAGAGGAATTGCTGTAAATGTAATTGCTCCCGGAGCAATTGAAACAGATTTTGGCGGAGGAGTCGTTCGGGATAATCCGCATTACAATAAATATGTATCAGATGTCACTGCGTTAGGTCGTGTTGGCCTTCCGGATGATATCGGAGGAGTTGTTGCCTTTTTGTGTACTGAGGATGCAAAATGGATCAATGCTCAGCGTATAGAGGTATCAGGTGGTATGAACCTGTAAATTACAGCTTTTTTTCAGGGCAGGGATAGAATAAAATTCTAACTTGCCCTTTTTAAATTAAACGTATTCAACATGAAAATAATAAGCGCAATTCTGATTTTACTGACAGTCTTTTTTAGCTTAAAACATGGCTGGGAAATTTTGACAATAAAACCCGGAGAAACTAATATGTTTATCCAGTGGAATTTCAGTAAAATAATTCAGATTGTTATTGGTGTGCTGACGATTGCCAGCGGATTATTTATTTTGTTTCCTCAGACATTTTTCTCAGGTAATTTAATCAATTGTACTATTATATTGCTGATAATGGGTTTTCATTTAAAAGACAGGAACCTTAAAGAAGCTTTGATAGAAGTCCCTTTTCTGCTGATTCCTTTAATTATGATTTATCTCAGGCATCCGCTGGAGAAATAGCACTATAAATTACAGATAAAATGCTGAAAGAGGGTCTGTCCTGATTAATTATCAGAATCAATTCTGATAATGAGTAAATTGTTATATTTAATGGGTTTAAGAGATATTATCTTAATCATAATATACGCTGGAATCATTGAAATTTTGTCTTTCAGGACATCGTGTTGAAAGGATGAATTTTGATGAGGAAATTAACTTATTAAATATGAAAAAAATAAAACTTTACTCATTCCTTTTTACTTATCTGTTCTGCTGTGCGGTTTTAAATGCGCAGTCACAGCAGTCTTTGTATTGGCAGTCCGGTACTTTACTTAACCCGCTCAGGTTATTTCCTGTTAAAATCGGGGATAAAGCGGAATTTATTGACCTTGACAAAGATGGTGATCCCGATCTGATGCGTTATAAGACTTCAAACGGCTATTCTGTTCAGTGGATTGATGATGACGATGATATGAAGATAACGGATATTGAAGGAGATATTGATAATGATTGCCTGATGGTTGACCGGAACAATGACGGGAAATATGGCAGTTATGATGATTTAATTGTAGATTGGAATGATACCGACAATGACGGAAAAGGAGACATGCAGATTCTTACAGAATATGCCAGAGAGGAAGACAAAAATAAACCCTGGGGGCCGGGTCATGTGATGATTTCACTGGATTTAGATCATGATAATGTACTTAATTATATAGATTGGAGCAATTTTACTCTGAGAGGATGGATTCACGACGGAGCTTCTGATTTTTATGAGGATTACCACGGGAAGACTTTGTTCCTGAAAATTCATACTTCTCCGGAAAAAATGAATGATGCCAGACTAAACTGGGAAAATCCTTTCTTGTTTTATGATCCCGATAAAGATGGTTTGTCTGAGCATGCCATCCGCTTTTTGGATACACCCAGAGCAAATAAAGCTGATGATGCTTTCAAAACCAATCTTACAGGAAAAATCAGTTATGCTGCGGTAACTTTTGATGCAGATAATGATAGCAGACCCGGAAATGAATTTGATTACGATTGGACCCTGAATTTTCGGGGTGAAGGATTTGATTATACCAAACAGAAGCATACTTTTAAAAACTTAAGGGGTTTACCCGCTGCGGATACTTTATTTATGGATCCTCGTTACAGACAGCTTTCTGAATTGTTGTATCCGGATCATGAATCTGCCTGGGATTTGATTTTTAAAGAGGGTAAATGGGCACAGGTCTGGTTTACTTATGATGAAGACGATGATTGTCAGCGGTGGGAGCGGGTGGAATTATATGAACCTAAAGATCCGTATCTGATGGGAGCTAAGAAAGGTGGACTGGATGATAATAATCAGGCTGATCCGGCCGGAGACAGAGGCGAATGGGATCTTGATAATTCAGGCGGGGGAAAATTATACATTAGCCCGCTGGATGGAAAATTACATCTTTACGGTGCGGAAAAAGGCTATTGGAGAATTGACCAGAATGCAAAATCATTTCAGGCAATGGGTGGAATTTATGACGGTTACGGACCAGGTCGCCAGACAAACAGTCCGGAAACTGCTCCGTTAATCGGCTATTTCGATACGGACAATAATGGCTTTTTCGATCAGATTACCTATGATCTCAACGGAGATAAAGTGGTTGACAAAACAATTTCAATTTCCGAATTGGGTCTTTCAGATCAGGCTCCGATTATTCAAAGCGCTGATTTGAATTACAATATGGTCAAAACGATTGAAGAAAAGATTGCGAATAATCTTTGGGAAAGATCTCAGCAAGCCCTGAAGGTAGCAAAAAGCTATGGAATTAACAGCCAATGGTATGCCTTGCTGATGAGCCCGAAGTCAACCCGTCAAAAATACCATGATGGCTACTGGCTGCAGTTTTATCTGTACAATGATTTGCTAGACATTGCTAAACGTCAGGGAAATCAAAGTCTGATACAGCGTATCGAAAAAGCGTATTACAGTGGCAACTGGCAAAAAGAATTTGCCTCAAATTAAGTCCTGAGAAAATATGACCTGAAGTTGAAAAGATAGGCAGGAAATCCATAATTTAGTATAAACAGATAAAATTTATGCTGACAGATCCTTTAAATGATGGAGAACTTGCCTCTTTTCTGCACGGAAAAACAGAGCATACTTTGCTATTGTTCAGGCATTTTGTGCAAGAGTACTGTAAAGTCGGAAAAATTACCCTGCATCCCGCTAAAACCATGATCGGCGTGGTTAACGAACATAAACGTATTGCATGGATTACCCAATTAGGAAAGAATTTTATTCATGTGGTATTTCCATTTAAACAAGCTTATGAAGATAATCTTTGTTTTCTGAAAATTGCACAGGTTCCCGGAGATGATAAGCAATTCAACCATCATTTCCGGATGTATTATCCTGAAGATATCAATGCAGAAGTGATTGATTTTATGAGACTTGCTTATGAAGAGGAAAAAACGGGTTAGATGAGTGAAATTGTATAAATCGAAGTTTAATACTTGTTTGGCTGAGAAATAATCAAAATTTAAAATTATATAAAACCAATTTTGCTAAAAAAAGAAAGTCTTCGGGAATCCCCGAAGACTTTTGATTGTAATGCTGGTTTATACTTCTTCTTTTGTCATTCGGAACACCTTCCTTTTTCTTCGGGAAATACTGAGATGCAAACCGTTAGTTAGCTCAACGCAATGATTGTAAGTATTTAAATGCTTAATATATTGAGGATTAATAACCAGTGAACGGTGGATTCTCAGAAAGCCGTGATCTAACAGCTGAGCATAGAAATGCTTTAATGTTTTAGCAGATACCTTACGACTTCCATCCTGGAGATACAATCTGGTATAATTGGAATCTGCCTGTAAGTAAACCAGATTCTCGAGATCTACATTAAGATTATTTCTATAATTAAGCGTAATGGTTAAAGGGTTTTCAGAAGTTTTCATTTAGGATTATTTCATTATGAGTTAGAATAGTTAGACGGACTAAATACAAAGAGTCACCATTTTTAAGCATTACAAATTTGAAAGCAGACGATGAGGGTGGTTAGGAAGGAAAGTGCAATGTCTGATTGATAAATGTTAACCCTTTGACTGAAAGGAAGTTGAATGGATTAATCAGGGAAGATTATTTTGTTGAAATTTAACAGATTCAATGGAATTTAGTTGATAAAATATTTTGGTTTTACCCAAAGAAAAAACCCTTCGCCTTAATAACCAGGCGAAGGGTTTTAAAATTTAAATATGGAAATGGATATGGTCTCAATTTTTAGGAAATCTTTAAAATAACCCTTTGATAGCGAATAAGTGATGGTGTTCCATTATCTTTTCCTTCCACAATAACATGAATAGTTTGTCCCTTTTGAGCATTAGCCGGAACCTGAATCAGGGCTTTCTCATTAGTCTTTTGCTCAATAATTACATTTTCCGGGCAAGTCCCGGCCTCCTTATATTGCCAGAAATTAAAATTCACCTGATTCTTGTCCGGATCTGATGCCATGGCATTAATTTCAATCTGTTTTCCTGGTTTTACTGAAAGTGCAGTTCCTTCCTTTACAGATATTTCAGGCGCATGATTTGCCTGGTTATATGGTTTAACACACCATGCTGCTCTGGCGGCAAAATCCAGCTGAAGAGCTTCTATCCAGCGAGTCTGAGGATAAGAAGCATCTTGTTTTTTGGTGTATGGATTATAATCAGTGATATTTTTTCCATCTTCCCAACGCTTAGGGTTTACTTTGGACTGTACCATTCTGCCACCCCAGCCTCCGTATTCCGGATTGTTCTTACTCCTTAAACCCACATCCAATAATTGAAAATATGCAGGAGAGTCTCCTTCAGAAATAAAATCATATGGAGTCATATTGTATTTTTTCATTTCTTCCGGATTCCCATGTGTGTGTTCCTCATCATTTGCTATTTTTTGTCCGTCTCCCCACGAATAATATTTAGACAATAAAGGCCCATGATTCTGAATAATATTTTTTGCCATAAAATCGCCTCTTAAGTACGATTGAAGTTCTGCCGGTACCACCCGGCTCCATGGATACGCAAGACACCAGAACTGGTCTGAATTATAGAAAATCCTGATATCAGGCCAATTAGGCTCGATATATTTTTTGTAAGTAGCATCCTGATCCAGAACAGTGTAGATAATGGCTTTTTTTGAGACTTTCTTATAAATTTCAGACCAGTTACCTTTGTTTCTGTACGTTTCCTCAATTGATTTCAGGGCTCTTGCTACGGTATTGGTTCCTCCCCAGATTTGAAGGTATACAGGTTCCGGGTTTTTATCCAGCAGGATATTTTTTATCCATTCTGAGCCATCGGTATTTTTTGCCATTTCTCCTTCGAAGTCAATATTCCCTACTTTTACCAGTTTTCTTAAATCATTGGCAGAAGGATAACCTTTATCATGTTTTAACAAACTAGGCTGAACTTTTTGATATTCATCAAGCAATTCCTGAATCCAGGTTGTACCAGGCCATCTCAGTTCAGTTCTGCTTCCGTACCTTTTTGCAGTACTTTCCATTTCGGAGGTGAATTTGGTTCCTTTACCATCTCCTTTGTAATGCCATTGGGAACTGCTGTACACGAGACCTTCTAATTTGAATTCGTTGGCATAAAGTAACATTCTTATGAATGAATCTACATCATCTAATTCTCCGTCTGTAGTAACAATCGTCCGGCTTTTAGACGTAGGAATAACCCGTTGCGCCTGACAATACTGATAGCTTTTTAGAACAGAAAGTGCACAAATGAAAAGAGTAATAAGTATCTTTTTCTTCATTTTTTATGATTCGTTGGGTAAAAGATGTATTAAAGAAAGAATGAGTTGGTTTTATTTATGATTCGGAGCTGAATATAGAAGATTTCTTTCGAAGATTTTCGATTTATTTTTATTATTATGAGTATTTGATTAGGCAATATTCTATGCCGGACAGTGCATAAAAAGCACAAAAAAAGGGCCGTGTATCACACAGGCCCTGATGAATCAAAATCATTTTGCAAAACTAGAAAGGTACTTTCACCCGCAGGCCGGTTTTTTGGTATTTACCATCGAGAAATGAGCCTATGACTTCAATTCCGGCAATTTTACCTATTCCTGACACCCCGTAACCAATTTCCAGATACTGAACTTTCAGGTTTTCTGTATAAAGATAGTTCGCAAACAGACTTTCTTTAATTCCATATAATTTCAAAACCGGAATTTGAGATAACAGTAATTTTCTGAACGTATTATCGGCATGTACTTCCGCATAAGTTCCCCTGGTGCTGAACGCATAATAATCTAACAGTCTGAAAGTATTGTTATCACCACTTGATAAGATTGTCTGATTACCATTAAAGTGTTTGAAATCCATCAGATAGTTTGGTGCTTTGAAAAAACCACCGACTTTGGCATTAAAATGCAGATCCCCCAGTTTACGCAATTCAAGTACCTGATCGTAACCCAGCTGCCATTGATTGAAAGCGTTGGTTTCTCCTAAGCCGTTGACACTTTTCAAAGAAAAGGTAGGTCTGTTTCTGTTGATGGTATAACTTCTTCCGTTAAACCTGCCTTCTTCGGCAAAAGGTCTGAATTGCAGATTTACACTGAGAACAGCAGAGTTATGATTCTGAAATGCAACTTGTCCGATTTCATTATTGACCGGATCATTGGATGTATATTGCTTGTCTTTATTGTCTATCCAGGGAGTAAAATGATTGTTTTCTACATGAGAGTTCAGGTTATATTCAAAAGTACCGGAAACAGTGAATTTTTCAGAAAACCATTTCAGATACTCTGTTTTTACAAAACTCTTTTCATAAAGTTTGAGGTAATTTTCTTCAAAAAATAATGAATAAATGGCATTGATTCCCGGAGAAATCGGATTCTGATCGTTGAATTGCTGTACAAAACGTCCTGCCGAAAGACTCAGGCGATTATGAATTTTGTTGAATGAATAATCCCAGTTAATAATTCCGTTCAGGCGTTTTCTGCTGAAAGAATACCTGAATTTTGCTCCGTAATTGCTGATCGTTTCAAGCGCATTTCTTTTCTGGTAACTGAGTCCGGCATTCAGATAATATCCTTCGACAGAATTATAAAAATCAAGGATAGGGACACTTTCCAGTGGGCCGTTATAAGTCAGATGGCTCGGATATCCGTAAAGCTCATTTCTTTTTCCGTAATTATAAGTATGACCTCCCAGCAATTGCCCGAATTTGAATTTAGGCAGGTTTTTCAGGGAATCTTTTTTGATTTTCGCTGCTTCGGCTACATTCAGACTATCTGCCTGTGCATAGCCTTTTACTTCAGTTTCGGTAAGAGGAACCTGTCGCTCGTTATTCCAGAAAGATTCGTTTCTTTCCCTGGCAAGGGTATCTACTTCCAGAGAGTAATCACGGGCTATTATTTCTTTTTTGGCTTCTTTCTGCTCTTTTGTATCCTCTTTCTCCATGTCTTTCAGGAGCTTTTTCAGCTGTTTCCGGGTAACCTCTTTCTGTGCTAAAGCTGTTTTTGCATTGATTTTATGATCTTTGACAGCTTTCGCCTCAGCCTTATCGATTTTTTCATCAATTACGAGTGGTTGCTGGTGGTATTTAGGATTAACCTTTAGATTATAATTCCGGATGTTATAAATATATCGGGAATCTAGCTGCATTCCGAAAGCATCGAAATTTATCGTAAAATCAAAACTGACAGGCATCCAGATTTCATTAAACGGTGCGGCGATTTGTTTCAGGCTGTATTCTGCATTTTCATCAATAAATTGAAAATTTAAGCTGTGAATAGCCCATGTATCTTCAATAATATAGATAATACCGCTTAAAACATCGTCTCCTTTTGATTTCGGCGTAACCTGAATCTTATTGACAGTCTGGCCACGGTCTTCAAAGCTTCCAAGATAGGAAAATTTATAATACGCAAAAGCAGAAGGGGAGAGTGGTGAAATCAGATTGCCAAAGACTTTCGGACTATAGAAGTTTCCCCTGGCTACCGTAATATTCGGATTGGCCTTATTGCGAAGTTGCCCGGGAAGATTGTTCCTGCTTGAGATAACCTTTTCTTTGACGGTATTGGGCTGACTGAAAGTAATATCGTTGATGGATTCCAGGACATAGGTAGTTCCTATTTTCACCCCGAATTCCTTTTCAATTTTCTTTCCAACCAGCATTTTCAGCATACCCGATACTTCTTTTACCTGAAAAGTACCTTTTACATAGGTTCTGGCGGTATAGGAATCAATTTCAAGCTGATGAAAACGTGCCATGGAAATAGCTTTCCGCATAATAGTATACGCAGGGTCTTCCTTCCCGGCTTGTACTTTTACTTCATTAAGGCTAACGCTCTGGTCTTCCAGCCGGGCATCAAGCACTACAAAATCACGGGAGACTTCTACTTTCTGAATAAGCGTTTTATGACTTAAATACTGAAAGATGACTTCATAACTCCCCGGATCAAGTGTCAGTTCGTACTTTCCGTCTTCATTGGCCATTGTGCCTTTTGAAGTTCCTTTGACAAGTACAGAGGCAAAAGAAAGAGCTTCGCCCTTCATATTCTTTACAGTTCCTTTAATACCTCCGGCAAAAAGAGATGCAGAAGCCGACAAACATAGGATCAATAAAACAGATTTAGTCAGTAATTGTTTTAAATACATAATTAAAAGAGATTTCGGTTTTCAGACAAGATGAAAAAAAAACGTCAAAGGTTGTTTTATGGTATAGCGGTTTTTCATAAAAAGTGTTAAAAATGGTCTTATTGCCTGATAAATGGAAAATCCCGGAAAATTAGTTTCCCGGGATTTTCAGAAAAAAGGAAAGAATAGGCCTTATTTTAAAGCCTCATCATAGAATTTATCAGCGTCTTTTTTCAATTTTATGAGAGATTCTTTGTGAATATACATCATATGACCAGCCTCAAAATAGGTGAAATTCACATTCTTACGTTGTTCAGGTTTAAGTCCCATATGTGCAACGGTATATTCCGCAGCGAAATATGGTGTTGCCAGGTCATAATATCCTGCACCTACCCATACTTTCAGGTAAGGGTTTTTAGCCATCGCCTGGCGAAGTGTTTCTGCCACATTCAGATATTGATTCTGAACATTGTTATAACTCCAGGGTTGTACACGTCCTGTAAGCACAAGGTAAGGAAGGTCATTTTCGTATTTAAGTTCCTGTCTTAAATAATGATTGATAGAAGCAGAATAAGGACCAGAGATAGTTGCATCAAGACTTGGGTCAAATTCATTTCTTTCTCCGGCATTGTCGAAATCGGTTCCTGTAAATCTGCCATCCAGACGGCCAGCTGTTTTTCCCTCCGTTCTTAGCAATTCTTTGACAAAACGGCTGATTTCAATCCTCATATCCGTATTTCTGATATAGGCCTGAGATAATCCTGTAAATTTGCTTAATTTCTCAATAATTCTGTTTTTTTCCATTTCAGGAAGCATATCTCCTTTGGTAAGCGCCAAAGTATAATCATTCAGGGCAAAGTTCTCCACTTCTCTCAGAGTTTTCAGAAGATCTCCCTGATATTCAGGTGCTACCTTTTTATGATACCATGCCATCGCTGTGTAAGTAGGGAGGAAAAGCGGATAAGGAAGATCATTCCCTTTTTCGAACCTTGCAGTCTGGAAATTCAGGATAGAAGAAATTAAAGCTACCCCGTTGATGTACATGTTAAACTTATCCTGTAAATAACCGGAAAGTCCTGCTGCCCGGGTTGTACCGTAACTTTCTCCGGCTAAAAATTTCGGAGAAGCCCAGCGGCCATATTTTACTGTATATAGTCTGATAAATTCTCCGACAGACTCAATGTCGCCGGTATAACCTAAAAATTGTTTTTCATCTTCACCCTGAGCTGCTCTGCTGTAACCAGTATTGACAGGGTCAATAAAAACAAGATCCGTTTTGTCCAGCCAGCTGTACTCGCTGTTTACATATTTGTACGGGGGAGCCAGTGATTCACCCTTGTCAGACATAAGAATTCTTTTAGGTCCGATACATCCCATATGAAGCCAGACAGAAGCAGAACCGGGGCCTCCGTTAAAAGTATAAGTGACAGGTCGTTTGCTGATATCGCTTACTCCGTCTTTTGTATAGGCAATGTAAAAAATATTAGCCTTTGCTTTACCGCTTTCATCCTTTAATGTCATATAGCCTGTTGTAGCAGTATAGGAGAAAGTCTGTCCGTTTATGGTAGTCTGGTGTTTGGTAATTACCGGATTTACTGACTGAGATGCAGCGATAACCGGTTTGGGTTCTTCTTTCTTGGCAGGTTCCTGTGCCTGGAGGGAATGAGTGAGTAAAACTAAGAGCGGTAAAAGGTATTTCTTCATGGTTTATAGTTTGTTTGAATTTGTTTATGAAACAATGCTTAATTTTACGAAAAAATCAAATAACATCAAATTTAATTACCTTGCTTACACAGAGACAAATCTTTCTTCAGCATATTGCTCAAACTTCAGATTTCCCTTTAGCCCTTGAAATTGAACAGGCAGAAGGCATTTATCTGTATGGAACCAATGGCCGTAAATACATAGATCTTATTTCAGGAATAGGGGTTTCCAATGTGGGGCACCGTCATCCCAATGTTGTGAATGCCATAAAAGACCAGGTTGATAAATACATGCACCTGATGGTTTACGGAGAATATGTTCAGACGCCGCAGGTGGCATTAGCTGCTGCGCTGGTTGAAAGTCTGGTTCCTTCCGCTGATTTGGAAACAAGCGTTCAAAAACCACTTGATAATGTATATTTTACAAATTCAGGTACAGAAGCTGTGGAAGGGGCGATGAAGCTCGCAAAGCGATTTACAGGAAGACAGGAGATTATTTCCTGTTTTAATGCTTATCATGGAGCTACACAGGGAGCGTTGTCACTTTCCGGAAGTGAAAATTTTAAACGAAATTTCAGACCACTTTTACCTCAGATTACCCAGATCAGGCATGGAAATTTTGAAGATATATCACTTATTTCAGAAAAGACTGCTGCTGTAATTATTGAAGTAATTGCCGGAGAAGCGGGGGTGAGGGTTCCGGATAAAAATTATTTCAGGGCTTTGAGAAAGCAATGCGATCTTACGGGTACTTTATTGATTATTGATGAAATTCAGACAGGTTTTGGGAGAACAGGAACTTTCTGGGCTTTTGAACAATTCGGTTTTTATCCTGATGTTCTGCTATGCGCCAAAGGAATGGGAGGAGGAATGCCAATCGGGGCATTTATTGCCAATCAAACCGTAATGTCTGTTTTCAAAGATAATCCGATTCTGGGGCATATTACAACATTTGGAGGACATCCGGTAAGCTGTGCAGCCTCTTTGGCCACTTTTAAAACAATTTTCAGTGAAAATCTTTTGGAGGCTGTAGAAGAAAAAGCAAAATTATTCAGGGATTTGCTGATTCATCCAAAGATAAAGGAGATCAGAAATCAGGGTTTGATGATGGCTGTTGAATTTGAAGATTTCGGAGAACTGAAACCGATAATTGATGATGCAATAGAGCAGGGAGTTATTACCGACTGGTTCCTGTTCTGCGATAATTCTATGAGAATTGCTCCGCCACTGGTAATCTCAAAAGAAGAAATCAGGTTCGCCTGCGAGGTAATTCTCAGGGCAATTGATCAAAAGAAAGGCTAAAAATAATAAATAGTGAATGAGAAATCATTAACTGAAATTCCCATTCACTATTTATCATATTTATTAAGCATGTTTCAAAACGTTTTGTGACAAAACAGCTTTAGGAATATTTCCTCCAACCATTCTTTCTACCAATTCACCGTTTTTGAAAATCATAAGAGTCGGGATTGAACGGATACCTAATGTAGAAGGAACTACTGAGTTTGCATCCACATCCATTTTAGCTACAACAGCCTGTCCTTCTAAATCTCCTGCTAATTCTTCAACAACAGGTCCGATCATTTTACAAGGTCCACACCATTCTGCCCAAAAATCTACCAATACTGGTTTATCTGAATTAATTAGCTCCTGAAAATTAGCGTCAGTTGCTACTACGTAATTAGCCATTTTATGAAATATTAATGTTAAATAATGAAATTCAAAGTTAGAACAATTTAGGATATAATCTTAGTTCCTGTTTCTAAAAAAAATACAATTATCACCTTATTGTTGCTGATTTTCAATGATTTACGAAAGTGTTTTTTTAATAATTTTCATAAAACTTTCTGATCTTTCTGGTAAACTGATCATAAATCGGCTTGCTGAACTCTACAAATAATTGCTGAGGAGGCGGTGGAAGCTGCTCTCTTACATTGCATAAATTGAGCTGATCACGGGTGAGTGCTCTCTCATCTCCGTTAAATCTTGCCCATTCATTAGTCCAGACAAATTCTCCGGGAATTTTATCTCTGTAAAGAACATTTTTAGTCCTGAAATCAATAATCTGCATATCCAAAAGACCTTTGGAACTAACCGTTTTACGGGTTCTGGTAAGTCTTGCCGTAACTTTATTATAGACCGGAATGGTTTTGCCATTAACCTTTGTTTCTCCGACTTTCACACTATCACGACTGGTTACCAGATCTGTATTGCTATTTACATAAGTCTGCCCGACTACAAAATCATCAAACTCCAGATGCACAATCTGGTCTGGTTTAAGGCGATTATTGCTGGCTTCCTGCGGAGAATAGAAAAGAACAAATTGATTTAATCTTGGATTTGTTTTTAAAAATTCATTAATTCTGTCCTGAAAATATTCGTTACTTAACTGATAAAGTCTTGAGGTAACAGTTACTTGCTCAACCACTATTTTTACGCTGGCTAATTCAAAAGCCTGCCCGATTTTGTCAGCCACATCCTTATAATTCGGGACGAAATACTCAGCTCTTTTGAAATGCCCGAAGGCGTCTTTAGCTGCCTGGCGATTATTCTGTGCAAATCCTAAAGCATGCTGACCGGCATCATATCTTTCATCGGCTGATAAGTTTTTAGCAGATTGCAACGATTGAAAATTTCTTTGAGGCGTTCCTACAGCATTCTGGCAGACCGGGCAATTCTGGATCTGATCGGCCATCTGGTTAAGCTGCTGATATTCTTCTACTACTTTTTCCCAATGAAAAGGCTCCTTCGATTGTTCCCATTGATTTATACGATCTGTATGTTTACTGACCGCCAGAGGGTATGCTTCCTTGAGTACCTGTAAAGCTGAGCTGTTATTCGGGCTTTTTTGAAGACGGCCGACAGCGGTTAAAACGGCTTCATCATAGTTACCGTTTTGCAGGGCTTTTTTCCCGGAGCTGCAGGCAAAAATGACAGACATGAAGAGGAGGCTCACTAAAATTCGCTTGAACATATTTATAAAATAGATTTGAGTACTTGAATTTTTAAGGTTCAAATTAGTTTTTAAAGAGATTTATGAATTAAAACAGTACAAAATTAGTTTTTATTCTGATTGAAAACCTTATGTTCTACCGGACTGGATAGTACAATAGAAGTTGTTGATTCTCCGAAATCAGAAAACAGGTTAATGATATTTTCCAGTTCATTCGGTTTCTGAACAATCAACTTCATGATCAGGCAATGTTCTCCGGTTACCCGGTTACATTCATAAACTTCATGCATTTCGGAAATAAATTTCAGAAAAGACTGCATTTTGCCGGTATAAACTTTGAAAGATATAATGGCTTTAAAAGAATACCCCAGTTTTTCGAAGTCGAGATCAACCGAAAATCGTTTAATAATTCCGCTTTCTTCTAATTTCAGAACCCTTTCTGCGACGGCAGGAGCTGATAAACCAACATTTCTGCCGATTTCTGCAAAACTTAGTCTGGCATTTTCCTGCAATAAAGTAAGAATTGACCAATTGATTTTATCTAATTCCATTTTTTTAGTAAAAGGATGACAGTTTAACGTATTTAAACCCTCATGCAAGATGATATTCAGGTTTATTCCGCAAGTTCCGGGTCGCTAATTTAAACTATTTGCAGGAGATTTGTATTTTGAATCAAAGGTATATTTTAAAAATAAACATCGAATCAATGGTAGTTAAGGTATTATTCAATTGAATCAAAAGAGATTATTCTGTTTTGATAAATTATTTTTGTAACACGAACAAAGAGACAAAACCTGCCGGAAATTTATGGAAAATCAACTAATAATTGAACAGAAAACCCAAAGAATTGAGTCAATCGATTTGCTAAGAGGCATTGTCATTATCATTATGACCCTCGATCATGTACGTGATTATTTTCATGCAGAGGCTTTTTTATTCGATCCGACGGATATGAAGCAAACCACAGTACCTGTTTTCTTAACAAGGTGGATTACACATTTCTGCGCACCGGTTTTTGTATTTCTTGCCGGAACTTCTGCTTTTCAGTTTGGCAATACTAAGGGAAGGCAGGCGCTTTCATCTTTTTTGCTTAAGCGGGGAATCTGGCTTATTTTACTGGAATTAACGGTTATCAATTTCGGATGGTTTTCCAATATTGAATTTGCCTTTTTTGCCCTTACTGTTATCTGGGCCTTAGCAATTGGTATGATCTTTCTTTCTTTTCTGATATATCTTCCTTTAAACTGGATTTTTGTCTTTGGAATTTTGCTGATTTTCGGACATAATTCACTGGATTCCATACATTTGGGACAACCGGGAAGTTCAGAAGCTACCTGGTGGTCGCTTATCCATGAGCAATCGCTTGTCAGACTTGGCTCAGAACATCTTGTTTTTATAGGATATCCGATTATTCCCTGGATTGGTGTCATGGCACTTGGATACTATTTGGGAAGTTTGTATACCGCAAAATACAGCCCACTCAAAAGAAAACAGGTATTGATGTACAGCGGGATCATATTGACAACGCTTTTTATATTGATTCGCTTCACTAATTTGTACGGAGATCCTTCTCAGTGGAGTGTTCAGACAGCGTTTTCACATACGATGCTATCTTTTCTGAATACGACCAAATATCCGCCTTCATTACTTTATTTATTAATGACGCTGGGACCTGCTTTACTGGTGTTGGCATTTACCGAAAATCTTACCGGGAAATTAGCTCAGGAAGTGCTTATTTTTGGCCGTGTGCCTATGTTTTATTACATCGTTCATATTTATACCATTCATATACTTGCTTTTATGGCAGCGGCTTTGACGGGGAGAAAGATTTCTGATTTTGTTCTGTCCGGTTGGGTGACAGGCGTTCCCGAATTGAAAGGATATGGCTTCTCTTTGCTTATTACTTACCTGGTATTTGCTTTGGTGGTAATCGTTTTATTTCCGGTTTGTAAATGGTATGATTCTTATAAAAGGAACAATCGGGATAAATGGTGGCTTAGTTATCTTTAACAGTAAATTAGATAATCAAAAGGTGAAGAATCTGAAATTCTTCACCTTTTGATTATAAATACCGGAAACTGAAACTTAGTTGAGTTTATAACTGAGTCCGGTAATTTTGTCGAGGGCCTGAATTAGGTCATTATTCGGTGAGATTTTGTTTTTCCGGGAAAGCATGGTTACTTCTACTTTTTCTTCCGGATCATATACCATTACAGAAAGACTGCAATTTCCCTGGTTCTGACCGATCAGGCTGTTCAGATGCGTAATAAATTCTGCGTTTACCTGTTGGAGGCCTATAGTGATTTTAAGTTCTTTTGAAAACTGGTCACGCACTTCTGAAAGCAGGCGCATATTCATAGGTTTAAATTCCCAGTTGTCCTGCTGATTCCATCTCGTTTTAATCTGACCTCTGATGTAAAGGAATCTGTCTAAAGCCACATATTTGGACAGGTTTACAAAATCCTCCCCGAAGAGGGCAAATTCATAACTTCCGTTATAATCTTCCAGGGTAAATAACATGAAAGGATTACCATTTTTCGAATACCTTTCTATGGCTTTTGTTACAATCCCGCCAACGGCTACTTCCTTACCTTTAAATTCCATTACCCTGTCAAGCGTGCAGGTACAGAAATTTTCTAATTCCAGCCGGTATTCATCCAAAGGGTGTCCGGAAATGTAAATCCCTACCACATCTTTTTCGAATTTAAGTTTTTCCATCTGAGACCACTTCTCAACAACCGGGATTTTTGGAGTAGCAATGGCTCCGCCGCCATCTCCCAGCATACCAAAGAGAGAAGATTGTGCGGAAGAACGGTCTTCTACAGATTTGTTGGCGTAACGAATTATTTTCTCAATGAAAGTAGAACCTTCTCCTTCATCAAAATAAACAGCCCGGTGAATGTCTGTAAAACAGTCGAAAGCACCTGCATAGGCTAAACTTTCGAGTGTTTTCTTATTAACAGTACGAAGGTTAACCCTGGTAACAAAGTCAAAAATGTCTTTATAAGGCCCGTTTTTGTCTCTTTCTTCAATAATACTCTCTACAGCAGCGTCACCTGTTCCTTTAATTGCTCCTAAACCAAAACGGATTTCCCCTTTTTTATTTACTGCAAAGGAGCGATAGGATTCATTAATATCCGGCCCCAATACCGGTAAGCCCATTCTTTTACATTCTTCCATGAAGAATGTGATTTTTTCAATCTGTCCAAGTGAGTTAGACATTACCCCCGCCATATATTCCGAAGGGTAATGAGCCTTGAGATAACCAGTTTGATAGGCTACAAATGCATAACAGGTGGAATGGGATTTGTTGAAGGCATATTGCGCAAAGGCTTCCCAGTCAGTCCAGATTTTATTCAGTTTATTTTCAGGATGCCCTTTTTCTTTTGCTCCATCAATAAACTTACCTTTCATCTTATCCAGGGTATAACGGTCTTTCTTACCCATTGCCTTTCTCAGAACATCGGCATCTCCTTTTGAGAAGCCTGCCAGTTTCTGAGACAGAAGCATAACCTGTTCCTGATAAACGGTAATGCCATAAGTATCAGCAAGATATTCTTCCATATCAGGCACGTCATACACAATTTCTTCACGGCCGTGTTTACGGGCAATGAAGTTGGGAATGTATTCCAACGGGCCGGGGCGATACAAGGCGTTCATTGCAATCAGATCCGAGAACTGATCGGGCTTAAGTTCTCTGAGGTATTTCTGCATTCCGGCAGATTCAAACTGGAATGTAGCATTGGTTTCTGCTCTCTGATAAAGCTCATAAGTTTTGATATCATTCAAAGGAATTTCATCCAGGTTGATATCAATCCCATGATTCTGCTTGATAAGTCTTAAAGCTTCTTTCAGAATTGAAAGGGTTTTCAATCCCAAAAAGTCCATTTTAATTACCCCCGCATCTTCAATGATTTTACCTTCGTACTGTGTAATTAATAAGTTTACATCTTTAGAAGCTGCAACTGGCAGAATATTTGTCAGATCATGAGGAGCGATGATAATTCCTGCGGCATGAATGCCGGTCCCTCGTACTGATCCTTCCAGTACCAGTGCCTCTTCAATAACTTTAGATTTAAGAGATCCTTCTCTGCGGAGCTCTCTCAATCTTTTGACGTTTTCAAGGTCATCTCCCTGAAGCTGTTCTTTTTCCGCAAGCGACTTATCTCCGGTAATCGGCGCATTCATAACCCTGTCGAGCGAAGTACCAGGCTTATCCGGTACCAGTTTCGCCAGTTCATTGGACTCATTTAAGGGTAAATCCAGTACTCTTGCTACGTCTTTGATAGACATTTTAGCGGCCATCGTACCGTAGGTAACAATATGGGCAACCTGATTTTTACCGTATTTATCAACCACATAATCAATTACTTTCTGACGACCTTCATCATCAAAATCCGTATCAATATCGGGCATTGATTTTCTGTCAGGATTCAGGAAACGCTCAAAAAGTAAATTGTACTTTATCGGGTCAATGTTAGTAATACCAATGCAATAGGCCACTACTGATCCGGCAGCGGAACCCCTTCCCGGGCCTACGAAAACCCCCAGGTCTCTACCAGCGTTAATGAAGTCCTGAACAATCAGAAAGTACCCAGCAAATCCCATCGTCCGGATTGTGTGCAACTCAAATTTAATCCTTTCTTCAACTTCCTGGTCGATATCACCATACCGTTTTTTGGCACCCTCCCAGGTAAGGTGTTCCAGATAATCATCCTGAGATACAAATCCGGCCGGAATCTGATAGTTTGGCAGGAGAATATCCTGTTTTAGTTTCAGGGTTTCAACCTTACTTACAATTTCATTGGTATTGTCTATGGCCTCCGGGAGATGTTTCCATAGATTTGACATCTCCTGCGTGGATTTGAAGTAAAACTGGTCGTTGTAGAAGGCAAATCTTTTCCCTTTGGTAGAGGTGGAAGCATCATCATCAATGTCCTTATAAGTGGGAGTAGCCTGTTTTTCTCCGGTGTTTATACATAATAAAATGTCATGGGCATTGGCATCTTTCTGATCGAGGTAATGCGAGTCGTTGGAAGCAATGATCTTAACATTATATTTTTTGGCAAGTTTTATCAGAAATTCATTACACTTTAACTGATCAGGTATGTCATGATTCTGTACTTCTACATAATAATCTTCTCCAAAGATATCGAGCCACCACTTAAATTCCTTTTCGGCCTCTTCTTCTCCATGACGCAGTATGGCCTGAGGAACTGAAGCTCCTATACAGCAGGTGGTAGCAATTAATCCTTCATGATATTTCAGAATCAATTCTTTATCAATTCTCGGATATTTACCGTAAAGTCCTTCGATAAAACCCAGTGAGCAGAGTTTTACAAGATTTTCGTAACCTTTTTTATTTTTGGCAAGCATTAACTGATGATAACGCTTGTCTTTTTGTTCTTTGGAAAACTGTCTTTTGTGGCGGTCGTCCACTACATAAAATTCACAGCCCACGATAGGTTTTACCCCTTCGTGTTTACCTGCTTCCGCCACGAACTGAAATACCCCGAACATATTTCCGTGATCGGTAATGGCTACCGCCGGCATTCCGTCTTCCTTTGCTTTTTTAAACAAAGATGAAATTTTGGATGCCCCGTCAAGCAGGGAATATTGGGTATGACAGTGTAAATGAGAAAATTGCATTTTTTATTGATTTATGAAGAAGGAAGGGTTTTTAAGAAAAACGATTATTCAGGAATAATTCATTTGTTTTTATATCCTTATTTTAAAAAAGCCTTTCTTCTGAAAGAATATTTAAAGCTTTACTTCCGGTTCATTTTCATCGAAGAAAATGTAATTGAGAAAATCGAGGAAAGGTTTTAGCTCGCGACAGCAATTTGTTACATTTTCAACAAAATCGGCAGCAATAATTTCTTCATCAGTGAATTTATGCCAGAAGAAAAGCTGGGTTTTTCTTAAAAGCTCAATTTCAGGATGGTCTTTTGCATAACCTTTCGGCGTTGTTTTAAGAGAAGCGCCTTCTGCTTCACCGAAAATGTTTGTAAAAGAAGGTTTATAAATGATTCCTTTCAATTCCGCGGCATTATAATCAATTTCCTGACGAAGTTTTGCTAATTGCTCTCCGGTGGCATTATACATTCCTCCTCCGATAAAAGAACCACCGCCTGGCTGAATATGTAAATAGTAATCCATTCGGTTTGCTTTTCTGCCTCCCTGAGAAAAACTGGCGGAAAACCAGCTTTTATAGGGAGATTTATCCGAGGAAAAGCGTACATCTCTCGCTATCCGGTAATTACAGTGTTTAACTTCTACACCTGATAAGTCTTCAAATTCGCCAATAGAATGAATTAAATCCTGAATGGTCAATTCAAAGTCCTTTTTAATGCTTTCGTATCTTTTTTTATTAGCATTAAACCACTCCCTGGTATTATGCTCTTTGAGTTGTTTTAAAAATTCGAGGGTGGCGTTTGTTATTGGCATAATTAGACAATAATATCTGGTTTTCTGATGACTGATTCGTGAAATTACTCAAAATGTATCAATCTTGATTTGAAGGATTGAAGGATTTTGTGGATTTTTGTAAAATCAAATAATAAAATAGTCATTCATACAGTAATCTAATTCTATAGAAATGCGAATTTTAACAGGCATTCAGGCAAGCGGCAGGCCACATCTGGGAAATATTTTAGGCGCGATCCGTCCGGCTGTTGCTTTATCTAAACAACCGGAAAACGAATCTTTTTTGTTCATTGCAGACCTTCATACTTTGGTAAGTTTGAAAGACGGAGAACAATTAAAGCAAAATACATATGCAATTGCAGCAGCCTGGTTAGCCTGTGGTTTCGATTCTGATAAAAATTATTTTTACCGTCAGTCAAAACTGGCTGGTTATCATACGGAATTAATGTGGTATCTGAGCTGTTTTGCGCCTTTCCCTATGCTAGCGAATGCTACCAGTTTTAAAGAGAAATCTGAAAAATTAGGGAGTGTTAATGCAGGCCTTTTTACTTATCCGGTTTTACAGGCGGCAGATATTATGCTGTATGATGCACACCTTGTTCCGGTTGGAAAAGACCAGCGTCAGCATCTTGAAATGACCAGAGATTTGGGAGGAGCTTTTAATCGCCAGTACGGAGAAGAAATTTTAGTGTTACCTGAAGCCAGAATTGATGAAGCGGTGATGACAATTCCGGGAATTGACGGACAGAAAATGAGTAAATCGTACGGGAACTATATCGACATATTTTTAGATGAAAAAGAGCTTTTGAAAGTAGTGAAGAAAATAGTTACTGATGCTACGCCACTTGAAGAGCCTAAAAATCCGGATACCTGTAATGTATTTAAGTTATATGAATTAGTTGCTGATAAGGAAGAAATTGCAGCAATGAGAGCTAAATATCTTGCCGGAGGTTTTGGTTATGGTCATGCCAAACAGGAACTTCATGCTGTACTGGTGAGAGTTTTTGCGAAAGAAAGAGAGCTTTTTAACTATTACATGAATAATATTGATGAGCTGGATGCAAAATTAAAGCTTGGAGAGGAAAAAGCGGAGGAAATTGCCAAAGTAACTATGGAAAGAGTAAGAAAGGCTCTTCATTTCTAACCAGATATTCTGATGGATTTTATCAAACAGCTTGATATTCAGTTATTTTTAGTATTAAACGGGCTTCACAATGATGCAATAGATCCTATAATGGCCCTGATTTCAGGAAGAAATACCTGGATTCCATTGTATGCTTTAATCATTGGCTGGATGATCTGGAAACATAAAAAGCAGTCAATCTGGATGTTACTGATGATTATTGCTGCCATTGCTATTTCAGACCAGGCTGCTTCAGGATTATTAAAGCCACTTGTAGCGCGTTTACGGCCGTGTCATGAACCAACTATTCAGCATCTTGTACATTTGGTCGGAAATTGTGGCGGACAATATGGATTCTGTTCTTCACATGCAGCAAATACTTTTTCGCTGGCGATGAGTTTGTTTCTTTTATTCGGACAAAAGATTAAAGCTGTAGTCTGGTTTTTCGTTTGGGCTGCGGTAGTTTCTTATAGCCGGATTTATCTCGGAGTTCATTATCCGATTGATGTTCTGGTTGGGGCTTTATTAGGAATACTGGCCTCATGGATATGCTATAAAGTATATCTTCGTTTTACAGATTAAAGATTGATTACCTCCTTTATTAATTCATGAGAATATTATTTTTAGGAATTTTATGTCTTTTTTATTCGGATTTGACCTTTGCGCAGGATAGTAACGGCATACTCGGAACCTGGTTTAATCAGGAAAAAGACTCAAAAATTCAGATTTATAAATCCGGGGAAAGTTATTTTGGAAAAATAGTATGGATTAAAAACCATCCGGCAGATGGAAATCCGGCACTTGACTCGAAAAACCCTGACGAGGAAGACAGAAAGAAGCCTGTAATGGGATTGAACATTCTGAAAAACTTCCGGTTTGCAGGAAAAAACAGCTGGATTGAAGGGAAAATTTATAATCCCAGAGATGGGAATTCCTATGCCGGAAAGATGACACTCAAAAATAAGAATACCCTCGACTTGAGAGGTTACATAGGGAGTCCGATATTTGGCAAAACGGTAACATTTACAAGAGTAACTGATTAAACAGGCCGGCTATTAAAGCCGGCCTTTCGTTTTGCATTAAAAATATTACGGCGTACAGAACATAAAAACTGACTTGAAGAGCCCGGAGATTGATAGATGGAAAATAGCTTTATTTAACAAAAACACATTTTTAATGATGATATCTGAACAATATGATTCTTTGAGTCCTGTTCTCCGTATGCGTAAGCATTTGAAAGAAATAATATTTGTGGCACAGTTATTGCCAGATGAAGTAAGAAAAAAGGATTTTAATGATGATTTAATTGGAGAAGCGCATGAGCTTTTGACTTTGAGTTATCAAAACGGAGAGGGTAATGTCGCTTCATTGGAAGATTGGTGGAATACTTTACGTTTGGATGAAGAGTTTGATCCGGCACTTTGTTTTGTACTTTATGATGATGAGGGCATAGTTGGTTTTGCACAATGCTGGACGAGTTCTTTTATCAAGGATATAGTGATTCACCCGCGTAGAAGAAGGGAAGGGCTTGCTGAAGTTTTGCTTTGGACTGTTTTTTCCGAATTTCAGAAAAGGGGTGCTCAATATGTAGATTTAAAGGTTTTACATAATAATTATCCAGCAATACAGCTTTACAGGAAGGCAGGTATGGAAGTAATTGGCATAGTTCCTGATAATGATATATTGTGAAAATCCTGAAAGAAAAGGGATCAAGGTTCAATTAAGTTATATTATTGTTGATTTACGATATATTAAATCAATAAAGGTTTATTAAATAAAGCGGAAACATTAACTGAAGTACAATGAAAGACATTCGGACAAGTCTTAAGCAGTATAAATTACTTCCGTCTTTTAATTTTATTTTTTGGTTAATCACATTTTTATAATGCCCATGTAATTAAAACACTTTTAGAGTCATATCATACCCCCCCCGCAATTAAAATACTTTAGAGTTATTTCATAATATCCCCGCAATTGAAATACTTTAAATTTAACCCCCGGCATTAAATTACTTTAGCGTCACGCACGTATAATCCTGAGTCATCTTATAGCACACCCACCATCAAAATACTTTCAGGACTTTGTGAACAAAGCAAAATCCTGAAAATGGACCGTAATTCACTGTGTCCTGATATTATTTTGAACCTGAAAACATCTGATCTGAGTGGCAAATAACGGACTGTTTATTGTCTTGTTGTTTCGCCTATGGACTTCTATTCAATTAATAGAGGTGGTTTTTGTTGTGCCCTTTGAGAGCAGTATATGGAATTTATGTGATTAGTATATGAATGATAAAATTTAAATGCCATGCAAAAATATTGAATAACGCTTGCAATCATTCCGTATTGTAAAGTAATGCAAAGTCAGCTATGAGTATCCTTATAAAATAAAAGTACCATAATCCCATGAATTTAACCGCTACAAAAAATCACATTTTTTTACTGAAACGTTTTACGTTAATAGTAAGTTTATTGATATTCAGCCATGTTTTGCATGCCCAAATAGTTATTAATTATCCTGCAGCACCTCAGGGCCTGACACGAGGCATGGGTGCTGGTAATTTAACTGTAAAAATAGGTTTTGGTGCAATTTGTACTAATACTACTGTAACAATTGTCTTACCTGAATCTGTTACATATGTGGCAGGTTCAGTAAACAAAACGGGCGGGAGTTTGTTAAGTGGTGCTATTACTGAAAACAACATCAGTAATTTAAACGCCCCGGAATTTATAGTAAACGGGATAACGGCGGCCGGGGATATTACTTTTACAATCAGCAGGCAGGCCATTTGCGGAGCAGCTGCCAGTGGCAAAGATACCGTAAAAGTAGCTTCAGGCTGTGGAGTCATATCTGCACCCGTCAAAGCGGTATCAGCCAGTAATTCTTATAATTTACTGGCACCGGCGCTTAGTATGAGTCCGCCTGTGGCAGTTACGGGGGCATTCTTAAACAATACTTACACCCGCACCACTACAGTTACTAACGGCGGAAACGGCTGCTTAGATACCTTACGTTATTATGTAGTGTATGCCAACGGAGGTATTGTTAATACGACAAATAATGCCATTATAGCCAACGGTACAAGTTTTAGTCCGTATCGAACAAATGGAGATACCCTTTTTTATAAAATATCCGGAGCTACACTTTTTGGAGGTAATAATTTACTTTGTAATGGTGAAACTGTGGTAATCAGTGAACCTATCAAAATAATAAAGTGCAATGCCAATACCAGTTATTGGGCAGGCTGGGGGAGAACAGATAAATCTATATGTCAGTCCGCCACAGGTACGAGTATAATAACCATGGCTAATGGTGTACCAAATATCAGTGTAGTATCTTCAGATGTAACCCCGGAAGGGGCATGTACACCGGGAGTTTCTAAAGTAGTATATACAAACAATGGAACAGGTGGAAATGCCGGAGCAGCTTATAATATTACGACAACTGTGGGCATGACGAATAATAATACATCACCTTCTTATAAAGGATTGGATAATGGACAGAAATTAGGAAATTTTAGTATCAATGGTGAACCAGGAGTTGGTATTACAATGAATATAGCTACAGCAGGAACAACATCAGCGCCTTTTGGTTTAAATGTAAATCAATTTACCAGTGACCCCGATGGCGTTGGAACCGGTTTGGATGATCTTGATGGTGACGGGCAATATGACGATCTGGCACCAGGTAAAAGCTTCACAATTTACCTTAATCGTATTTATATTCCTGATACTGTTTCTTGTCCAAGAAAGACTTATGGTCAAGACCAATTAGCTTCTACATTAAGTTATACTAGTATGTGTAGCAGTACCGTCACTAGCACTCAGATGTTAAATGGTAGAGGTGGTAGTACATATTCTTTTTGTTGCCAAACTTCGAGTCAAACGATTCCCGGCCAGATTTATGGTAACACACCCTTTAATGTTAATGTTTCTATTTCTCAAACCTATATTCCTTTAGGTCTTAGGCCAACAGATAGTATAGAAGTAGTATTGACTTTACCAAGCGGGGTTACTTATGCTGGTAATGCTACCTATCGTGGAGATACAACAACTACAATTAGTGTTGTAGGAAATAAACTACATATAAAAGCGAAGGGGCCAGGGGCTTCTATAGCAGCGCTTGATAAACTGGCAATGGATTTTGGTTTGGATCTGATTTATGATTGTTCTAGAGGCGCTCAAGTTTTACCCATTCCTTATACGATTACATATATAGCTGATAGGGCTTGTGGGGCCATTGATAAATTGTTTTGTGGAACTCTTAGTACAAAAGCCATTTGTGAAACTCCCTGCCCGGATGGAATGTCTAATAAAAGAGTAACTGTAGAAAGATTGTCATTAGGTTGGACAGATGATAAAATGACCACTAAAGTTTCACCTTCAAGTTTACCTGCTCTAAGCCTACAAACCGTTACAGTATACGATACCGTAAAAATCACTTCTTCCGCAATTGAGGGTGCAGTTGTACATAGGGATTTGTTTTACAGTATACAATTTGATAAAGCAGGTTCCGCAGATGTAATGAAGTTTATCAATGGAACAGGAACCTTTCACTTTAAAGCAGTAGCTAGTAATATAGTTATTGATGTGCCTATTTCGATGGTGCCAACAAGATCTGATAACAGTACTTTGAGTATATGGACTTGGGATTTAACCCCTTTGTTGGGTACGAATGGCATTCCTTCCACGATTAATCCAGGGGATAGTGTTTGGGTAAATATGTCATATCAAGTTACCAATGCAAACAATAATTTATTATATGGAGCAACAGCACTTCCAGCTCCTAATGGTTTATCGTATTTTTATAATATCACAGCAGGCAATATTGTACATTGCCTACGGCTTGTTCCACCTATATATTTTCTTGGAATTATTAGGAATCCACAAGGATTAGGATCTTATTCGAATAATGGAGTATTGTCGGGTTGTAATAACGCTGGTTTGTATACATCGTATGAATTTAGACATAACTCTGCATTACAACCATTTCCCAATGAATATAGACCTAAAATGTCTATTGATTCAATCATCATTACTTTACCGTTAGGTGTATCATATGACAATTCAGTTACGTCTATGTATTCTTATTCATATTATCCTAATAAGTATGGTATTTTAAGAGGTTTTGCAGGGGGAATAACGCCAATCATTCGTGGAAATCAACTTATATTTATAAATCCCGGTACATGGAAACCAAGTAATTTTACAAATGTTGCTGATGATATGAGACTTATTTTCTATGTAAAATCAGACTGTCAGGCAGGTAGTGTTTCCAAATCTTTAAGTGTAGGATATCAGTATTTTGGGAAAGATTTTCTCTATGATTCTCCTAATCCTATTGTACCCACAATTTCAACACAACTTACGAATACAACTGCTTTGAGTGTTGTTGGAACCGCACGTCCGGCAATAGCGGTGCAGAATAATACCGGAGTTGTTCAGGGGGTATTATCACAGCAATACTGGGATGTGCAGATCAATAACCCGAGTACGGTTATCGCTCCATATGTATGGATGGCACTTGAAAAGGCTGCAGGTACGGGAGGTGTCAGTATAGATAGTGTAGTACTAAAACCGGATAACATAAAATTAACAGCCAGCGATTATAATGTGACTGACAAATGGTATAAAATAAGTGCGACAGGTTTAGCTTCCGGAGCAGTTCAACAGGCAAGGGTATATTTTAAGTATAGCAGTTGTTTGCCGGATAGTATTTTATTCAAAGCTGGCTGGAATTGTACAGGTTATCCGGATCCGGACCCTTTGACAGGTTATTCATGCGCTGCTCCGCAAAAATATTTGAAAGTGATTCCTAATCCAAGTCAGGTACAAATGAGTATTCTGCGTCAGCCTGCTGCGGGTGGCAGTATGAACCTATGTACTGCTGATAGTGTTTTGGTAGTGGTAAATAGTGCACAGGCAGGAAACCTGATAAGCCCTTATGTAAATGTTTTTCCGCCGACAGGAATAATATTGGATACACCTATACAGGTAGAATACCCCCTGGGTAGCGGTGATTACCAAAATGCATCATTGACTCCTGTTTCGGGAGGTGGATATAAAATAGATCTGACTGCTCATACAAGTATCGGTAGTAAGGGGATAGCGGGAACTGTTATAAATCCCGGTACAGCAGGTCGTCAAGCCAAAATAAAAATACGGTTTCAGGCAGTTTGCGGAATAAGCTCAGGGTCGGTATTAAGTTTTAACACCTATGGGAAACAACCCTGTGGTTCCCCGGCCATAGGAGATGGCAGCAGAGTATCTACCGCAGGAATTGATGTGACAGGGGCATCTACTACAGGCGGGGCCGGTATGGTGTTAGATTTTAGTTCGCCAAACATAGTCTGTGGACAAACATCTATATTAAATATTTCTAATACACCCATTGAGGTTGCAACACAACCCGGAGATACAGCGATCTATACGCTACCTGCTTGCTTGTCCTATGTAGCTGATAGTTTTGTAGGAGGTAATAACTGCAGTAGTTGTACAGCGACAATAAGTTCGGGTGCTGGAGGAACAACCCTGGTAAAGGTAGCATTACAATCTGGAGTGGCAGCTGGTACCTCGTTAGATGCCAGCTTTAAGGTCAGAGCAAATACAGGCTCTTGCAATAATAACGTTTCTGCAATACTAGTGCGACAGGCTACAAGTGCTTTTACCTGTAATGGAGTGGCATGTCCAAATAGCGGGGTGGAAATTGCGAGAGCATCAAAAGCCTTTACCACCGAGCAATATGTTACTTCCGTAACAACAGCAGTAATTCAACCGACTTGTGCTAAGGCTACAGGAGTGATAGAGGTAACAAGTCCTGCCGGAACAGAATTGGAATATAGTATAGATGGCATCAATTATCAAAACAGTACAAGTTTTGTCAATCTATCACCAGGTACTTATACGGTTTACGTTCGTAGTGGAACAGCGTGTTCCCCTAATACAAGCACGGTGGTTATCAACAGTCAGCCTGCCACACCTGATTCAGTAAAGGCGACCGTTATTCAACCAACCTGTAATGTGGCGACTGGCAGTATAACTGTAACTTCTCCAACAGGAACTGGCTTGACTTACAGCCTTGATGGTCGTACTTATCAGTCAAGTCCGACGTTTAGTGGTTTAGCGTCAGGAACTTATAACATAACAGTAAGTAATGGTACTTGTACCAGCTCGTCTATAAGTGTGACAATCAATAGTCAACCTGCCACACCTGATTCAGTAAAGGCAACAGTGACTCAACCCAGCTGTAATGTAGCGACCGGCAGTATAACCGTAACATCTCCGACAGGTATAGACTTGACTTACAGCTTAGATGGCCGTACTTATCAGTCGAGTCCGACGTTTAGTGGCTTAGCGTCAGGAACTTATAACATAACTGTCAGTAATGGCACTTGTACCAGTTCATCTGTAAGTGTGACGATCAACAGTCAGCCTACCACACCTGATTCAGTAAAGGCAACTGTCACTCAACCAAGCTGTACTGTAGCAACTGGCAGTATAACCGTAACATCTCCAACAGGATCAGGTTTAACCTACGGCCTAAATGGTGGTAACTATCAGTCGAGTCCGACGTTTAGTGGCTTAGCGTCAGGAACTTATAACATAACTGTCAGCAATGGTACTTGTACCAATTCATCTGTAAGTGTGACGATCAATAGTCAACCTGCCACACCTGATTCAGTAAAGGCAACAGTTACTCAACCAACCTGTAATGTAGCGACAGGCAGTATAACCGTAACTTCTCCGACAGGTATAGACTTGACTTACAGCTTAGATAGCCGTACTTATCAGTCGAGTCCGACGTTTAGTAGTTTATTGCCAGGAACTTATAACATAACTGTCAGCAATGGCACTTGTACCAGTTCATCTGTAAGTGTGACAATAAATAGTCAACCAGTAACACCTGATTCAGTAAAGGCAACAGTTACTCAACCAACCTGTAATGTAGCGACCGGCAGTATAACCGTAACTTCTCCGACAGGTATAGACTTGACTTACAGCTTAGATGGCCGTACTTATCAGTCGAGTCCGACGTTTAGTAGTTTATCCTCAGGAACTTATAACATAACTGTCAGTAATGGCACTTGTACCAGCTCGTCTGTGAGTGTGACAATCAATAGTCAACCAGTAACACCTGATTCAGTAAAGGCAACTGTTACTCAACCAAGCTGTAATATAGCCACAGGCAGTATAACCATAACATCTCCGACAGCAACAGGCTTGACTTACAGCCTAGATGGTGGTAACTATCAGTCGAGTCCGACGTTTAGTAGTTTATCCTCCGGGACTTATAACATAACTGTCAGCAATGGCACTTGTAT
>NZ_FOXH01000020.1:41518-105993 GCF_900115665.1 Pseudarcicella hirudinis | reverse complement strand
GTAATACCATACAAATAATTGCTGGTATTGGTGGTTGTACTGAAAATGGGTCTTTTCCCCTGAACTACCGCATTGGGTACTTCCCCATCTGATACCTCATAAAGTTCTACTGTATAAATCAGCCCTGAAATCCCCCCACGGGAGGCTGTACCTCGGGGCATCCAGGAAAACAACAGATTCTGTACCTCTTGTTCCTGCAACACCTGTCCTTCGGCAGGGTAAGTTATCTGGGGAGGATAACCATAAAAGACCTGCATCATGGCTATTCCTGTTTCTGAGATTTGTCGATGTCCTCTGGAAGCATCAAACTCATAGGCAGTAACACTGAGTGTCCACAAACCATCGGGCAGGCGTCCACCTTGTCTTAGCATACTTTCATCCACTGCTCCCTGGGCTATTAAATGACCAGCCTGAAAGTAGTTGATTAAATCACTGCCATAGAGGGTTAGAGGAGTACCGAAACTTAAATTGATGGGAATAGCCGGAAGATAGTCAGGTCTTGTACTAATCACAGAACCAGCCTGTTCAAACCTGAAACGTAAAAAGACAGGAACAATCCCGCTCTGATATTTTTCATCTTTGAGTACCAGGGTAACTTTCAGGAAATTATTGGAAGAGGTTAAGGCACTCCAGTTGAGGCTATACTGAGGCAACAAATAGGGGCTGCAACTGACAGGGAAATTACTCTGGGCCAAAAGGCTTTGTACACTTAACAATAGGCTTAGTACACATAAAAATCCGTGCAGTATTTTCTTGAAAATCATTATTATATTCATTTTTTCAAAGTAGATTTTAGGCATCTGGTTTATCACCAATAAATCATCAATTGGAATTCAGAGAATCATCTGCTTTTTTCTTTTTGGAGGTATCCATCAAACTAAACCTATATGCGTAACTTAATGTAGCGGTAATTTGCCAGGTATTGGGGTAACCAAGAGAACTTTCATCCAAATCCCGTTTCATAAACATGAACGTCAAATTGAGATTATGTTTCTTTTCAAGACTGTAACTGGCACCCATTCTGGCATTAAATACATTACTGTTAGCTTGGGTTGATGATAAGGTTCTTAGAACATTCATCGCTGTCTGGGTTTTGAGTTGATTTTTAAAAAATCCCCTGGCATAAGTAAATGAAGGACCGATTAACCATGTTTTGGAAATTAAATAATCATCTCTGCCAAGGGCAAAGCCTGCTCCTAAGACTTCTTTCTTTATCGTATTACTTAAACTATAGCGCACATTTAAGTTACTCACTAAAGAACCCGTACTCAATTTACCTTGCACGTCGTCTGACTTTTGCAAAAGAAAATCGGCCATTATTGCCCTTCTCTTATCCCTATTTTGAGGATTAATTATTTTAGTAATACTGCCTTGCAGGTTTTGGCTTATCTGCCTGTAATTCAAGGTATCCAATGCATTATAGGGTACTATGGATGTTAAATATTCCAGCTGTGGCCTTAAATTGGTAAAACTTGTAAAATTCGAATACACCAGGCTCGTATTAAAAGTCTCTGAAGGCTTATAGGTTATTGAAGTATTGCCAACCCATTGAAACATAGACTGGCTTTTACCATCATTTGCCAAATCGCTTTGTCTCCCCAAACTACCCAACACAGAAAGCTTTCCCATCATCAGCTGAGTAGCAAAATTGCCTTTGATATTTTCAAGATTATTGGTAAAATAATAGGCTCCCAATGTCTTGTAATCCGGATCAACGCGATTATATTCTACACCAAGGTTAAATGTTTTGCCTTTATAAGTAATTGAGGTCTTTAGGGCATTTCTATAAATTGTAGAGCCATTTACCATTAACAAGCCTGCTAAACTTCCAAAGGATTGTGACTCACTGGATTCGAGTTTACTTTTAAGCTGTGTTAATCCGGAAACCGCAAATTCAAAATTTACAAAGAATTTTTTACCGAGATTAGAACTTCCTTTTATAGAGGCTACCACATTTTGAACGGGTAATGCTAACCCTTTAATGGTATCAGCTTTTTCTCCTAACGAGCCGACATCATCCGATGCCTTGAATAAAATTAATTCAAGGCTCTTTTGTTTGTTTTTAAATCCAATATCTACACCAAACCCATTCTGCTCATAGGAGGGCTGGTTAATTAAAAGCTTGTTGGTGGCACTATCAAACTGAGGTTGAACCCTTTGCAGCAAAGTACCCAGCATAAATCCCCCGAAAAAACCCTCTTTCTTTGGTTTGTATTCAATACCCAAACCATTAAATCTATGCCCATTTAAGGTGTAGGGTGAAAAAACCATAGAATTTGTTCCCACCAGTAGGGTTAATCCTTTGTACATTGGTCGAAACTGTAAGCCATTAAATGGCTGCTGAAAACGATAGTTCTTATCAAAGGGATGCGTGAAATTTAAACTTTGACTATTGATATTGAAACTAAAGGGCATTTGCACTTTCCCGAAAAAATCGAAATTAATGTTCCCCGATAAATATGATTCAAGAGGAATACGACGGTCTTCAAGCAAGGATGCCTCATAATAGGTTGTACTATTTGATATCTCACCGGATGCTTTGATTCCATTGGCTAAAATCTGTTTCGGCATATTCCTGAACTCTTTGACCTGTCTGATTGTTTGTTCAACATCTTGTGCTTTGATGGATACACAGACATACATTATTATCACAAAAGCCCGGAAAACATTTTTGTAAATGTGGTTCATAAGCAATCAGTTAACGGGTTCTTACTTTGGCTTCTTTTCCGCTATAGGTTGATGTTTTATCTACAAAAAAGGCATATACGGTATAGGTATATTCTGTTTTAGCATTTACTTTCATATCGACAAACTCTAAGACATCACCTGAAACATCTTTTACTTTTTCAAAGTCATTTTCTTTACCTGACTTCCTCATAATCAGATATTTGACAACAGGCTTCTTTGAGATATATTTCCACTGGAGCTTTACTCCTTTATTGTCATGATCTGATTGATAGGTCGCCGTTAAAATACTAACCGCCGCACGCCGCAAAGGCTTGAGTACTCTTATTTTGGCCTGGCAGGAATCACCCGAACTTAGCCCCTCTCCGTCGATTGCTTCTAAAATATAAACCATGGGTTTTTCTTCCTCCCAATCTTTATCGGCATAGGTTGTAATCATCTGATTGGAGGGAAACGCTAAAAGAAGCTTTTTGGTGGAATCGGATAAAAATCGCTTATATAACTTATAATTCATTACATCTTCACTACTGCTGGCAGCCCAATTTAAAACCACCGTACTATCGGTATTTCCTAAAGCAGTAAACTTTGGCGGATCAGGTGGAAAAATGTCAGGTCTTACTAAACGGATGGTATCGTTATGAGTTGAATAATTTGTATGATAATCGGCGACAATAACTTTGTAATAAACATATCGCGTGGCTCCACGAAGATTAACGCTATCAATAACACTGGTATCTTTAGCGGTAACCTGTTTCACCATATACATGTCATTAGGATTTAATCCTTCTGCTCTGTAAATGTCATAGCTAAATACGTCCCTATCCACACTTGGCTGCCAACTCAATTTAACAATTCCCTTTTTATCTATTTTGCCTTTTAATTTAGTTACTTTTGCCGGGGCTATAGAGTCTATCACTATGGCTAACAAGGGGTCAGAAAAGGTTTCCTTTTCTCTTAAATCTACTGCTGAAACGGTATAAATTATGTTCTCGTCATGATCCTTAATTTTTGCAATATGAAAGTGCGGCGGATCTTTGCTAATTAAACGCTCATTCTGCTTTTCTAATTTATCCCCATTATTCCTATATAAATTAAACCCTTTTACGTTTATTAATAAACTATCCGGAAAAGACCATTTTATCAGAATGGCTTTATTGTTTACAAAAGAGTAGTCTAAATTTTTAGGGCTTACCAAACGTGTCTGATAAGCATAAACCCTCACCAGATTTGAAGGTTCGCTTTCATCTGCGAAAGGGTCAATTCCTTTTACCCTATATACATAGGTTTTATGCAGTTCCCTGACATGATCAATATAACTTATCTCTTTTAAGTTTGCAGAATTACCTAGTGGTAAATATGGTGTGGACGTGATTCTTTTAAAAGTAACACCATCATCATCTGACCGTTCAACATGATACGCTGTATAAACTGTTCGTGTTGATAATTCCCATTTCAGGGTAACGGTACTATCTACAAAATCTAAATCCACTAGATTTCCCGGAGCAAATTGTGGTATTCTAACTGCCAAACCAGCAGTGATTTTGGCTTGAATCGCAGAAGATACGCCTGCTGCGGTATTCTGGGAAACAGTATAAACATATTCTTCATTTGCTTTCACAGTAGAGTCAACATAAGATAATGCCATATTTCCAGCTACTTCCGGTGATAAATCTGCGGTGAGCATTGAGAAAATCAAGCGCCCTTTTAAGGCATTATTAATCACTGCAGTATCTTTTTCCCAAACCGGTATAGGCTGATCATAAAAGTATCCCTTGATTAACCTGGCATAATCATTTTTCTCTGCAAGAGCAACCCATTGTGATTTACCCGCAAATACCAGTGATTTAACAAAGCTTTTTTCTCTCCTGTCCAAAAACTTCCCATCACGCCTTATAACTTCTCTCTGCAGGGTATAACCATATTGATTCCCATCATCCCATACTTTAGGGTTTACGGGCGACCATCGCAAAACAATTCTCCCGTCTTTGTGTTTGGCAAGAAGTTGTAATAATGCGGTTGTTTGGGTATTTTCCTTTATTATTTGCTTTTTCTCCGATTTTTGAGCCGGGGAAGGTGTTTCTTTCTTTTTAAGCTGCCCAATAACAGAGTAGCTTACTAAGCATAAAAGTGTTATATATGTTATTATCTTTTTCATTTAACTTATTATTTGCCATTGTATCATTATCTGATTTATTGATTTACGGTATTCAACACTGAATGAAAAACATGTCCATTCGCATCTATTATGCAGGCAGAAGTCGAAAACAAATGATTGGATAATTTATAGCTCCACTTTAACGATCCCGTTTCTTTGTCAAGCACCAATAAATATCCCGGATTTACATTTCCAGTATTAAAATTTGAGTACACAGACTAAAATGTTTGTTAGTTTTTTCATGACTTCTATTGTTTTATTTTGAACCTCTTGGACCTGAACCAGAGGCACCACCCTTACTCCACACATCTCTGCAAGTTTCAAAAATCCACCAGCCAGAACATGATCTCGTCTTGACCGGATGTGGTATTACAAATGATGTATATCCTTCACACTTTCCTGCAGACATCACTACGGAAAATACTAATACGCCTCCTTCACCAGCATATGAAACTCTTGGGTTGCCTATAAAAAATCTATTCCCTTCCTGTCTTGAGGTCCCGTTTCTAACCCCCTGACCCTCCCAAGTACCATTCCTGATAGTATTATTTGTGTTAACTGTAACAGCTATGTCTCCACTGTTTGGGTCAACGGTATAATCAATATTTACACCATCGAGTGATGCTATAAATTCCTGACCATTTCTTGGATTGCTGTTTGAACAAGGATTATTATCTGTGAAATTTCGATATGTTGTTCTTTGATCTGAAGAACAATATGCTTCTCCATACTGCCAGCTTGGCTGTGTATTAATGGCTGATACAAACGCACCATTACTTAAAGCACTTTTACAGCCGGCACTTTCACACTCAGCAAAAACCAGTTTCGCCTCAGAAGTAGTATATACAGGTAAAACAACGCCTTTTCCGCCATGTGAGAAATCATGCCAGACAATGGAACCATTACAATTATTTGAAAGTGAGATGACATTCTGACAATTTGAGACAGATGTGGCCAATACCGGTGTCGGTGGCACATCTTTCCTGACTATGGTTATATCAGATTTCGAACCGATGCAGCCTCCATTTGTTACACAATTCGCCCGATAGGTCGTAGTTTGAGTTAAATTGAATTTTGCATAATTCCCCTCTCTTTCTCCAGGATTTTGTTCCCATGAAACCGATCCATTACAACCACTTGCTCCCAGCCAAATTGGCCTGTCTCCGCATGACTGCCCATAATCATTAGCAATGAAGAGTATAAGATTATTCGCATTGGCCTTCACATCCTGAGAGCTATAAAATGTTGAACTTACACATCCGTTTTGACTACAATAAGCTGTAATATTGGTTTGGGAGAATATTTCAATTGCATTTGCTGATGCTCCGTTCGACCAGCTTACACTGCCGCCACAATTATTTACGCTCAGGATGGTCTTTCCACACTGACGGTCTTCGGTAATAGAAGGAGAACCGGGGTAAGAATACACCGTTTGGGTAAAACCGGAAGTACTGCTTTCACATCCATTATTTTGACATACAGCAGTGTAATTATATGAGCCGACAGAGCCAATATTTTGAGGAGCATTTTTCCAAACCACACTCCCTGTCTGACAACCTGTATTGATATTAGTACTTTGTCCTTCACACAATGTCGAAGGTCCCGAAATACCTGGTTGATTCGGAGTCTGACGGATCTGGCCATGGGCATTGTCCGACCATTCGCTTTCACAGTTATTCTGAATGCATTGTACTCTATAGTCATATCCTCCCGCATTACTGAAGGTTTTTATCGGGGAAGTGTCTCCGTCACTCCATTTAATATTTGCTCCGTTGCAGCCATTTACTGACATCGTCATGGAACCTGTACCCGAACAAATATTATTGTTCGAAATACCTATAACTGGCTTGGCTGGACGGTTGTAAACGACTAAATTTTCTGTTTGTGAATCATGGCTTCTGCAACCATTATTACTTTGGCAATAGACCCGATATTCTTCTGAATTATGAACATTATTCAGGTTGTTGTTCGACCAAACCGGATAAGTATTGTTTTCACATCCCGCACTGATATTTGTGGGATTATATTCACAAATTACCCAACCATTACTCGAACTAATGCCGGGTTGATTCGGGGTCTGACGAATCTCTCCATGCGCAGTGTCTGACCATTCGCTTTCACAATTGTTTTGAATACATTGTACTTTATAGTCATATCCTCCAGCATTACTGAAGGTTTTTATCGGAGAAGTGTCTCCGTCACTCCATTTAATATTTGCCCCGATGCAGCCGTTTACAGTCATCGTCATGGAACCTGCCCCAGAACAAATATTATTGTTCGAAATACCTATAACCGGCTTGGCAGGACGGTTGTAAACAATAAGTCTAAAATTGTCACTTTGCGGTCCAATACAACCTCTTTCCTCACATTTGGCGGCAAAATTATAGTCTCCCTGTTGCCTTTGAAAATTGGCAATTGGATTTTCTCTTGAATTGTCCGTCCAATAAACCGTACCATTGCAACCAATAGCCGTAATATTGGTTTGGTTATACTCGCAAATGGGGTTACCAGACGATGAGTTTACCAATAGTTTTTGCGGAATAGGATTCACATTGACTATAATACTTGCCGGAATCTGTGACATACAATCAAAGCCAGTTTTGCAAACAGCCAGAAATTTGTCCGTATGTGCCAAACCAATTGGGTTTTCCGGTAAATTTTGCCAAACAATATCTCCGAATGAACAGGAACCGCTTAGTTGGATACGCTCTCCAGCACAAATGGTGTTATTTGTTTTATTGGTACTTAATACAGGAGATGGTGGTTCAGGATTGACCACAATATTGACCAAGGCTTCTGCTCCTAAACAGCCATTCAGGTTACATCTTACCTTGTAAGTTCCGGCAGTTGCTGCGGCATAATTCTTCGCATTACCCGAAAGTGCCGACCATATCCCATCAGGCAATTTCCATTCAGCTATACCAAAGTCACACCCGGTAGCTGTTAGCTGGCTTTTTTCATAAGTACAAATCTGCTGTTTATTAGCAACAAGCGTCATTATCATTTCAGCATCTGAAAGGGCTTTGACCTCAATGGCATCAGAAATAGTTCCCTCACACCATTTGGTATTATCTGTACTGATGCTTCTACGACATTTTGCAAGGTATTTTTGTGTATTTAAAGCAGTAAGAGTAATACTATTTCCTGTTCCAAAAGCAGTGGCAACACCTTCTTTATACCAATAAACTATATCGCCCGCCTCACAATTGTTACCAGTTAAGGTAAATGGCTTATTGACACAAACGGCATTGTTTAATAAATTACTAACCACGTTTGCTTTTTGCAGCTTATTTATCGTAATGGCAACTTCGTTAGACTTAGCACTTGAACAATAACTATCATTACACGTAGCAAAATAAGTAGTATTCACCGTTGGAGAAACCGTAATACCAGCATCTGTTGAACCGGTTGACCAGTTAAGTGTCTTGTCTGCCTGACAGGCTGTAGTAGTGTTAAAAATGATTGTTTCGCCTAGACAAATATTCCCATTTTGATTACCAGGCACATTGCTTGCAATAACGGGCTTTGTAGCTACTTCATAGTAGTTAATTTGCTTTGTCTCGGTTAAACTTTTGACTATCCCTGCTACATTTGTTGTACAGGTAAATTTAAACAACGTGTTTTTATTAATATTAACCTCTATAGCTGCCGAAGTTGCATTAGGTATAGTCAGATTATTGTCGTTGCTTGTCCAGTTAATAGTCCCCAAACACCCATCTCCAATTAATTTTGCTAACGATCCCGCACAAACATAGTTATTGCCATTACTGGTTTTAACAGTTAAGGCTTTTACTTTTATGGCCTGGCTTGTCGCATTGCTTAAACAATTGTTATTTAGACACTGGACTGAAAAATACTTGTCTTCATTGATAATTTCCGTAATTGTAGCGGTAGATTTTGCATTTGACCAGACAATTTGTCCTCCGCTACACCCGGATGCGGTTAATGTAACCGATTCTCCAAAATTTACTAATATAGCCGACGCCGTTAATGTAGGGGCATCTGGTTTTGATGCACAGTTTGTACCAGGCGGTGTTAAAATTGTGAGGCCAATATTACTTGATATAACAGAGATTCCTGTGCAATCCATTTCTTTAGAAACGCATCCATTGTTTATTTCCGATTTATCAAAATGTAAAATACTACCATTACTTAATTGAAATTTTAAACCATCATTAGGTATCTCAGATGGTATATATGTCTGGGTTTTTGTTTGATCAGTATAAAAACATATACTTAATGCCGTTTTTACCGGTTGATTATAATCCGTACGCATAACAGGTCCGCATCGTGCTTCCATAATCGGGTTACTGGCACAAAAATTTGTTTCCTGATAAATACCATTATTGATATAAATGTATTTCTTTTGATTATTGCCGTTTGAAATCACATAATACCCTGAACTAAGCAACGTAAATGGGGTACTGCTTACATTTGAATAGAATTGAGAAACTCCTTTTTGTAACTGTGATTCCGCAGTGGTCGAATAGATCCAGGAAGCATTTGCTGCACTGCATGCTTTTGTTCTGTCAGCATCATAACCTATTACTCTGTATGAAGTTGTTGGAGTTGTGATGACACTCTGAAGATTTGCCCCACAGGTTTGATTTTCAGATAATACCTTCATCCCAGAAGCTATATCCGAATCATTCATGGCTATAATTAATGAATTATCATCTTTTTTTATTTGTCCCCAGATTTGATTCGAGTTTGAGAATACAATATTTGTTAAAGCATCCAGATTTTGTGTGTTATTATAACTGTTATCTTCATAATTTTTCACCTGAATGAACTTCTTATTTGAACTAATATTTAGAGTGCTACTGCCTCCATTACTGATACAGGCTTCTATGTCATCACGGTTTTTATATGTTTCTCTACATGTTTGCTCCAATAATTCAGCAATATGTTCACGGGTAACATCTTTGTAGGCAAAACAAGTTTGCAGGTGTTCCCTGGCAATTTCAGGCGCTAAAACAAATTGATATTTATTCGGAAAATCTGTAGAGAAGTCATTAACGCTCGTTGGGCAAGAACCGCTACTCATTACTTTTGTTGAAATAAACGTAGCTAAACTTTTAGGAGCAAGAACCTTATAAGATTCCGTATTCGTATTGTTCTTAAATACAGAATAATTAGAATTCTTAATATCAAGCCCAACCGGAAATGGTACTTCTATCCCTTCTTTTGTCAGTTTAAAATTGAGTAATAATCCCTGGCTATCATATTTTTGCCTTTGACAGCTAACCTTTATTTCCTGCTGAAAAGCGCCAATATCAATTCTTCTGTCAGCTGTGTTATTAAAGCATAGGGCCGCATCTATTTTGGCAAACCTGACAGGCAATGAACCTACTACAGCTCTGTCTTTAAAGTAACTAAATTTGTTTAGCTCATACGTAATCTGAATACAATAATCCCCGCTTACAAAATTAGGTAATACCCCATTTGCTCCACTTACTCCATACGCCCCATATTTATCTCGAAAAACCTGCTGGCAACTCTGGCTGGCAGCTACGCAACGATTATATGAGTCGAGCAAGTTCATAAAAAAGTCCAAATCAAACGGCGCATACGTAAATATCGGATTTAGGTTTTGATACGCATTATTCGGTGTATTTCCCGTTACTCCATTTTTTAATTCCAGCGTTTTGTTCTGTAAAATTGAAGTCATATCACGAAGGCGACTCGTATTTCCTCTTAAACCCAATGTATTTAACATATCATCCAATATATCAAACCAGTTATCAGGTGCTATTTTTAGTTTGACAAGTTCTTCTATCTCTTCTTTACTAAAGTCAATATCCTTTGACCCAGTATAAGAAATATCAAATTTCATATCCGGTGAAGTCTGATAAGAGGCATTATGAGCATTATTAATCTCTGCTATTTTTCCTTTGAAATTGTCAAAATTTGCCGTTCTGAAAAAGTGGTCTTTGTAGCAGGTATATTCTGTGCCACTGGCAGTACCTTTTTGTATAATCCTTATTTCATAAATTGTATTCTTTAACAAAGATGGTAAAGCGATATCTTCATCCCAGGTAGTTAATTTAATAGGGCTTTCATAGGCTATACCATCTTTATAAAATTGAAGATAATATCCTGCCATAGCATCGGACTGATTAATACCGGCTGCTACTTCAGCCATTAATTTCAAATACCCTTTGCCATTAAAATCAGAGGCATATACATTATACTGATTTTTACCAGGGTAGATTATTATATCCTGTTCCTGAATATCAGTATTGTTATCAGTGGTATTTATATCATATTCATGAGTATCTTCCAATATCAAGTCGGTATTGGCACTTTCGTCATGAGACTTAACAGTTTGGTACTGAGCATCATAAATTCTGGTATAGATTTCAACTTTATAATGCTCATTCTTTTTTAAAACAGGGATAATAGTGTTAACCGGGCGTGTATATTTAGAATCAGAGTCTTTTTTTAAATTAATGATGTGATTAGAAAAGTTTTTCGGGTCAATATTATTCCTGACAATATTTTCAACATTTCCCTCAGAGTCTGTTATCTTAATCCTGATTTCCTGCCTAAAATCTGTAGAATTCATACCATTCCAGTTTTTATATGTTGCAGTTGTCTGATCCCACGGATATTCGCAAGTAAGTAAAAGACTACCTGTCGGTGCCATTTTATTTATACCATTTGGACTTAAGTCTTTTATCATTTTTACCTTCTCTGTTTTAGTCACAGTTTCCGGATCAAGACATCCCTCTCCAAATTTGCCTGTGATTTGCAGGTTTACACTTGCAAACCATATTTTGGCATATACATAAAATTGCCCTTCTGCATAAAATGGCTTGGGAACATTAGCCCTAAGTAAGAAGGCCACTCCTGCACTGGCTAATTCAAGCCCCAAAACATTCACTCCTAAATCTGCATATCCATATACTTGTGCGGCAGCTCTCCAGCTTTTATCACTGCCTCCGGATTCCCAACCAGGTTTGCTATTATCACACATACCCCTGTTTACGATCAATGCATCAACACCAACACCTGCATCAACATTTACAGAGAAGACATATGCCGCTGTAAAGTCAACATGTACACCAATAGCTGCTCCAAAGGCCACTCCTGTTCCATCCCTGACAGCACTATAATCATCAGGGTCTGTGCTTTTATTGATCTTAATATCACTCATCCTCATACCAAATGCCTGTGCTATTTTGTCAGGAACCAATGGATCCGGGAGTTCATTAGCAATCCCATAATTGCCTATCATAAAATAGGCATTTACAAAGACACTCGCATCTAAGGTCAAACCACCGCCTCCGGCAGAAACATCTAATTGCAGACCTAACCGATTATATCGGTCGGATTTTCCTAAATGCAAATACTGCCTATCCCCTCCTTTTTCATCTTTCCCAAGATATAAAATACCATATCCGGTTGTCTGAATTGAGTTATTAAAAACCTTGGTATTTATATGAACATTGATATCAGGTTTTAGAATCATCTGAAAATAACCCGGTTCATCAGCATTGCCAAAGTTTACTGTAACAACTACTCCCGCTCCTACCCTATTCCCTTTGCCATCATTTACAGGAGCTTTATTGAGCATCGTAATGGCATTTGAGGCGATGTCTTTAACTGGCTCTGTTTGTGAACCACTATTAGGATTATTAACATCTATCGGTATCTTTTGTGAAATTTTTGCTACTTGATTGGCAATGTTTGAAAGATTATCTGTCATTTTTACAGCAATAGGCGGAATGAGGTCTGTCATATCTAAATTAAATTTAGCATAAGCCATTCCCTTTATCCAATCTAACCCATGCCCATCAGTCCCTTCGGCTGCAAGCATCGCATTTATTGTAATTCCTCCGGGTTTTGCTGCAGTACTACCAGCAGCATCGGTACCCGTTACTACCATGTCTAAACCTATATTGAATCCCCATTTCCCTTTTACTACCCTATATTTGAACCCTGTCTTTGTCCCCGAAGTCTTATCATCATAATAGGTCATATTTCGATAAGCGCCGCCAAAAATACCTTTAATAGATACCGGACCTACCGGTATTGCCGAAGGAAAATTTAATGACACATCTACTGCCCAGGCTTTGTAAGCATCCGGTTTATCTTGGTTTACTGTTAAAAATATCAAGGATGCACCGGCACCAGTTGTCCCACCGGATGATGACGCCTCTTTAGTTTCAGTGGGTTTACTTGTATCTTTAAACATATTAACCCAGAATTCCGCCCCTCCTACGAAGCCGGTAGCATTTGTAATTCCGAATCTTTCCTCATTCTTAAACCAATCAATTCTACCACTAAACCCAAATGCTCCAAAATTTGCATTAACCTCGATCTGGCTTATTTTAAAGTCTTTCAGTTCAAATGAGTATTGGTCATTTGAAGCATTGTATGTTCTGTCTGCCACAAAAGACAATATTCCTCTTCCTGAAAGTCCTGTAGCATCGGCATCCCCTTTCTGGCCTAACTCAACTGTTGTAGCAGCACTTGCCGTAACTTTATCTGTGTTGGCGTCTCCTTTTAAGGTAAGATTCGAAAAGCTTAAACCAAAGCCCCCGATACTTAAACCCGAAGCCCCTGAATCAGAGTTGGTATTTGTCAAACTTTCATTTTGGGCACAGGTATAAGAATAATGGGACGGAAAAATAACCGCCTCTTTAACAAACGGTTTCTTATTGGTTATTACTAACTTTTGAAAATGTGCTCCTAAAACATCAAAATTATTTGCTTTAAATGAAAAATCGCCTCTGTCAACTTCTACAGCTAAGCCTTCAAAATCACCATTGACAATTAAAGCGTTTGCTGAAATACCACATACTTTTAAATCGGCATTAACGGTTGCTGTACTAAAAAGCCTGAAATCAAATTTATCCTGACTAGATACCACGCCAGCGGTAAAGGATAAACTTTTAAATGTCTTTGTCGTGCCAGGGGGATTATTAAATTGTATACCAAATCGTAACGCATAATCATTTTCTTTAAATGTTGGCAGGCGTAAATTGCCCTTCATCAAAAAATTGCTCAGCTGGTGTTTACTTACACCAAAACCAAGGTCTGTTAATGTAATATCAAAACCATCTCCAAGTTTATATTTTTTCCCAAATAATCCGTTGGGGTTATTCAATGCCACTATTGCATCTACACCATCTTTATCAATAAAAAAATGGTCTAAACTTACCCTTAAAGACGTAGCATTCGCTTGCCCGCTTTCCCGGACACCTTTAGGTAACCTCAATTGCATATTGTTTATTAATAAACCTTTGAAGTCTGCAGGTAATGTAAAATCGGGATTAGTGACAATAGGGTTCTTTGAGTCTGACAGGTCGAGTATAATATTAGAATTTATGTTAGCTATTGAAGTACAAAATCCACTATTAGGAATTGTTCCTACCTCACCGGTGGCATCCCAAAATCCCACTTCACTAAAGGCCTTAAATTGAATACCATATCTGGTTGGTAGTTTTAGACCTACTACCAAATCATCCCACTTCTCAAATGATAGGCCAAAAGCTAGTTGTGGCACAGAATTATCCCCATTAAAAGGAGTTCCATCCTCTTTTTCAGCAATAGCTACAGAAGGATCAAAGTCAAAAGTACCATTCAAGTTAAAAATGAAACTTTTTGTTCCATTCTCACAACCCAAGCAAAAGCCTGTTCCAACCCCTAAGTTCAATTGTCCGTAACCCCGTAAATCAAACAGTTCCAAGGTCTTGGGAGATATTAAACTAAATTGCCCTTTTATTCCGCCACCATTCGTAATTTCAATATTTCTAGCTCCCAAATAAAAAATTTCCTTGTCCCCATTGCCATTTTTAATGCTGGATGTAGAAACTACACCTATGTCCGCAAACGCAGCATTTGTTTTAAATGTCAACGATAATAATACTACATTGAAGTCCAAACTCGCACCATTAACATGTAATACCAATGGTAATGACCTAAAATCAATACGGGCAGCTCCGGTAATCAGAGACTCAATGCTATTTATCTCAACTACTTTACCTGCATTTTGGGCATTTTCAACGACAGTTTGAATGGCAAGTTTATCAGGGCTCTCTCCTGTTGCAGTATTTTGCATACCATCAACATCTATAAAATAATGCTTACCATCATACATTGGCAGCATTGTCTCCCCCGAATGCAATTTTAACCCCTTTATTCCTGTTTTTTTACAGTCTTCGTTAGAAAAGGTAACGATGGATTCATCCTTTTCATTTATGGCTTTTCCGGCAAAACTTTCAAAACCGGATGCCTGAGTAATTATGAAAACCAGTAAACATAAATATCTGTAAATCTTATTCATCTTTTTAAAATTAATATCAATTGATAATTACAACCCGGGTGCTTATTTGTTGCTTACTCGTTTCTAGTATTAATGAATATATCCCTGTAGCTAAAACAAGATTAAAGTCATATTCATGGATCACATCATTTTGATTTGTAGTCGGCTCTAATGTCTTACTAAGGACGGTTTCTCCTGTATTAGATTTTACAAGTCTCATCTTCATTGCCGCTGGTCTCCTTAATAAAACCTTTAAACTGAAATATCCATTACTCGGATTAGGATAGACAAAGACGCTTTCTATAGGCTTATTCTGATATTGATAACCAGCTCCTGTACTGTCAATATCACTTCTTTCAAAAATCTTAATATTTCTTCTTGCAACATTTTGACAATCTCCTGAAATGGCAAATAAACTGATATTCATTTCACCTGAAGAATATGGAACAAAGGCAACCGTATTTGTATTTGAATATACTTTTTGAGCATTTTGTGGTAAAAGCCAATATATACTATTTGGTACCGGCTTTGTAATATCCAATGCTACTACTGTATCACCGACAAAAGCCTGTGTCGGAATCAGGAAATCTGCCTTTAGGGCATACTTGCTGTTCTTTAATTCGAAAGTATCACTAACACTACAACCGGTTTTGTTACTTATCCTTACACTGTAAACGCCAGGTATTACCACCTGATATTGTGATTTGTTTCTGTTAGCTATTTCGGCCGACCCTTCCTGTCCATCAAAGAACCAATTGATGGTTTTGCCGGCATTTTTTACATCTAAGACAACTTGCTGACCGACACATACGGAATCTTTACCTGTGATACTCCCAAAGATGAAATGTTCTAAAGAATCCGGCTCGGCAATATTTGCTTTCAAACTTAATGAACAACCATTGGCATCACTTACCCACAAGTTATATGAACCGGCTTTTATGTTTTTAAAATTGTAATTGATATAATCTTTTTGAGCTTTCAGTGTATCTGCCGAACTTCTTAATATATAAGTATTATAACTTCCCGTTCCGCCTGATGGAATAACTTTGATCGCTCCTGTGGAATCTCCATAACATATCGGTTGGCTCGTCGATAGTTGTGCACTCATTCCTATTGGCCAGCTTAGTTTTACACTTCTGATATTATCATTACAGGCTTTTCTGTCTTCTACTTTAAAACTATATTCTCCCTGACTTAAGCCGGTAAATTGAACGCTTTGTTGCCGGAAAGCATTGTCCCTCCAATATACATTGCCTCCATTACCACCAACAGCCTTTAGCTCTATTATTCCATCCTCTGTACCTGCACAAAGCGGGTTTATTGCTTTCACTAAACTCAGCTTCAAACTATCAGGTTCGGTAATCTTTAAACTTGATGTCATCAGACATTGATGGCTGTCTTTTATCCAAAAATTATAATTTCCTGCATTTAAAGCGCTAAAGGTATTATCACTTAAATAATTAATACTGTCTTTTGAATACAGATAACCTGGTACACCGCCACTTGTCAGTAGTTGGATCGCTCCATCCGCAACACCGTGGCAGGTTATTGTATCCTTGTATATCGGTGTAGTTAGAATTTTACTTGGCTGGGTCAAGGTGACATTATGGCTTTGCAAACAACCATGCTCATCTTTGGCTGTTACTGTGTAAGTACCCGCAGATAAATTACCAAACAAGTTTTCCGTCTGGTAATCCGGAGGATTTAACGCATATTTATAGGGACTTGTTCCTCCGCTGGAACTCGCATTGATACTGCCTGTCTGATCCCCAAAACAATTATTATCTTGTTTACTCAAACTCAGATTCAGCTGGGTCGGCTGGGTAAGAATTACCTGGATACTGTCTATACAACCTACACTGTTTTGTGCATATAATCTATGCAGCCCAACCCGTAAATTACCAAAGGTATTGCTGGCACTAAAACCTTCATTATTTATTCTATACTGAAATGGGCCCATGTTATTATTGCCTATTACCACTATCTTCCCGTCGCTGCCATTAAAACAGGCTATATCCTGCTTGCTTTGAAGACTGATGTCTGATGCATTTTGTGGCTTGATTTCTATTGCTATATTCGTTTTACAACTCACCGGGTTATCTTTGATTTGTAAATTGTAAACTTTAGGCACTAAATTAGTGTAGATTCTATTTCCAGAAAATACTCCACCATCCAAGGATAATTCATAGTTGCCATTCCCTCCCGATATTGTATATACGTCAAGGCTTGCATTTGGTATCTGACAACTTACAAAGCCTAAACTGTAGGCTGCCTTAAGACTTGCGGGTATTAATAAATCGACACTTTGGTTATAGGCACAAAGTTCATCAGCGACAGTAACTACATATGTTCCGTTGGATAAATTGCTAAAGTCTGGATTGGTACTAAAGCTTGTCTGGCTGCTAATCCCATATGAATAATTTCCTGAACCTCCCCTCACATTGTTTATATTGATTGTCCCATCTGTAGAACTACAGCTACCCGGCAGGCTTTTACTTACATCAAATCTTATCTGGCTAAACTTCGGGCTTACCGTTACCGGAAAATCCGTACTACAGCCTGAGCCATCTGTGGCTGTGATGGTATAATTCCCTGATAAAAGGTTGGTAAAAGCACCACTTATATTGTTTTGTGGAGCGACCGGATTGTTTTTAAAGTCCATTCCATTCAGACTGTAACTATAGTTGCCATTACTTCCGCTGGCTATTACCGTAAACTGTCCTTTTTGCTGATATTCACAGTTAACATCTGTTTTATTTATTAAACTTACAACCAAAGGAGTAGGTTGTGTAATAGTTGTGCTTACACTGGTATTACATCCATTAGCATCTTTGGCTATGAATGTGTAGTCCTCTGCCCGAAGGCTTTGAAATACATCTAAATTTTGAAAATTGCTGTTGTCTTTTGAATATTCATAGGGAAATGTACCTCCTGAAGCATGTAATGTTACTTTCCCAGTATTATCCTGGTTACAAACCAGATTTTGTTGTGCACTGATCTGCAGTGACAAAGCCGCCTTAGGTTGGATAACTTCTATCGTTAGACTTTTTGTACAACCATTCTGATCTTTAATACTGAATGTATGATTTCCGGCTTTGAGATCATTGAAGCTTCCGCTTGTCTGCTCTGTTCCACCATCTACGGCATAGGTGTAGGCTTGAATACCTCCAGAACCCGCAACCATTACTGTACCATTATTACCTCCGTAACATTTAACATCTGTCTTATTGCTCAATGTCAGCTTCAACTCTGTCGGCTGTGTGATGCTTAATATTCCTGATTCCTTAATACATCCATTGACATCTTTTACCCATATTTTATAATTACCTTGTTTTAAACCTGAAAAAACTCCATTTGTTTGGTAATTATTCCCATCTATAGAATATTGGTACCCTCCGGCTCCACCAGTACCTGATGCAGAAATTTGTCCTGTATTTCCATTATAGCATAGTACCTGACTGTTGATGATCGTACTTAAGTCCAATGCTGATGGCTGGCTGATACTGGTAGTAAACGAGGTTTGGCAAATATTGTCTTTAATACTAATTGCATATGTACCTGCCGTCAGGTTAGTGAAGATAGATGAACTTTGATAATTTACACCGTCTTTTGAATATTGGATAACTCCTGAAGGAATAGAGCCAGTGGTTGAAACATTGATTTGTCCGTTATTACCTCCAAAACAGCTCACATTCTGTGTTAATCCGGTACTTGCCTGCAAATAACTGTCATTGCCGATTGTTACCGTCAGGCTCTTTAAACAGTTATTAGCATCTTTTAACCAAAAAGTATAATTCCCTGCTGACAGGTTGTTAAAGGTATTATCTGTTTGGTAATCTGCACCATCTACTGAGTAGCTAAATGGCGCTGTGCCACCACCTGCCTGAAAGCTTACCGAGCCATTATTGGTATTTGAGCATTGATTATTACTTTGAGAAGAAACGCTAAAGCTTAAAGCGGCGTTTTCGCTTACCGACACATCTCTTGTAGCACTACACCCTGAGGCATCCTGGACTCTTATTGTATAATTTCCGGCAGTTAAATTGTTAAAGGTATTAATGTTTGTAGATGCTCCATTGTTGAGGGCATACTGCATGGGAGATTGTCCTCCGTTGGTATTTACTATTATTCTTCCGGTATTACCACCACTGCAGGCAGAATTGATAATTGTAGGATTTATGGTGATGTCTTCCGCTACATTGAATCGCTGGGCTGCATAAACCGCTCCATCTATTAATGCTGATATGGTTTGAATGCCTGAGCCGTTAGGGGTATAGATTGCCTGAGTTCCGTAGTTTTGTGATCCGCCTGGACTGATATTGCCTCCGGTGGCACTATATACAACGAATCTACGGAGTTCACTGATAACTGTACCGTTGAGAGAAAGCCGGTAATATTCTCCATCATAGGTAATTTTGTAACTGGCATTGCTATAAGCTCCTGCAAAATCCTGTTTATCTACTTCCCCCAGATAGTTTCGCTTCCATACTGAAAAGCTTCCATTTTTGATAAAACGTATTTGCATACCCCCAATGCCGATACTAAAGTCTCCGTTATTATCCTGACCATTATGGGTATATTCAATAGTAAGGGGTGACTGACCTGAATAATAGGTATTACTGCCCAGATACGTATCATTATCAACATTTATAGAACCATCTGCATTGATGCTGTAGCTTCCGTTTGTACTTCCGTAATAATGAGCTGAAACATCAGAACTTTTCAGGGGTAATCCATTGATTTTAAATGCCCCTGTCTGATATGCTCCTGTATTAAAGCTTATAGCATATTGAAAAAGGGCATGTGAATTAACTTTTACCAGTTCACATTTACCCGATTGCACGGGGTTGACAGACCGGGCATAGGGCGAGGATGAATCATTGGGGCCGATACCATTGCCGTGATAACTTGCACCGTTTGGCACTTCAACATATACATAATCGTCCTTTACCGTCACTATATTCGATTGATGCCCGCAATCGTCTTTTACCTGCATAACATCTCCGGGTTTTAGTATACCAAATTCCACATTGATGTGATAAACCCCACCTACTTCAGGTGGAGTAGGTGCATAGAAAAAGCGTACCGTATAATCTGTAAATAGGGAGCCATTCAAATAAAAATGAAATTTTGTATTATCGTTGCCTGCACAAGACATATTTCTCAAGCTCAGAATACGGTCAGTAAACTTCATCTCATCTAAATATAGATTTTGGCTTAAGGCTTGGTTTGTCAATAAGCCAAAGCTTATTAGAAGCAGAAGGAATTTGATTTTTTGCAGGTTGTGAACTAATAGATCTTTCATTTCTTTGTCTGGATCAGGTGTTTTTTCTTTTGTATAAATGCTATTGTATTCTCAGTACCAAATCCGTTTCGAGTTGATATACAGATTGATTTGAGGCGTTGTTCAGGACTAATGAAATACTGTAATTTCCTATAGGAATTGTGTTCGGTAAAACCAAATTCAGCTCTTGTTTACCAGCATCATAAATGCCGTTGATTGAAAACGAGGTGTTTGTTCCTGAAAGCGTTACCTGATAGTATCGAGCTGATACTATCTCAAAGTTTTTCGTCTTAAATGTCAGTGATTGCCCGGGAGCATAAATACCCGTATTGTTTTTAAAGCTTGCCAAGTAGGGTTTGTTCGCATCATAAAGCCCGATCGAAAATCCCGTTTCTCTTGAGTTTTTCCTATCTGTTATGTTTCGTAAAAAGACCTGGTATGTTCCCGGTGGTATATTTTTGTTTATAATGAATGTCAATTTATTCTCTGCTTTTTTGAGAGGCAAAACTTGTTGTTCAATGGTTTGCTTTTTTAATAAAAGTGCATAATCATACCTGTCAGGCATAATAAATAAGCCTTGTGCTACCAAAGTGTCTGTCTGAATTAAGTTGCACCTTGAAAGAGTTGTAAGTTGCGGACTCGGATATTGTATATAAACTCTTTGGGTTGAAAGTACACTCTTCCCCCGTACTCCTAATTTTATCTGATAGATGCCAACCGCTGTTTGATATGGAACATTTAGTTCAATTTTGCTTGAATCTATGAGTTTAAATTCTTTTGTATCTATCGCCGTACTTTTACCTGATATATCTTGTAAACTCAACGTTATTGCCAGAGGAAACATACCAAAATTTAAGCCCTTAATACTAAAGCCTGTACCAGCCTCGATACTGTCTTTACTAAAGGATGAAATAACAGGTAAAGGCTGTTCCTGGCTGAAGACCTTTACTGTATATATTTCCTTATCGCCTTTTTGTCCTATCAGGGTATAATAAACCGTCTTGCTAAAATCCTGTGCCTCACCCGATTGTGGAACTATCGTAACATTGGCACTGGTCTCTATCCTCGGTTTTACATCTTTTAGAATTGTACCATAAGGTACTATAATTTCGATGGTCTTTGTTTCCTTTTTGATTACCACGCGATTGGTGGCAACATTATCCAGACTAAATGATAGAATGGACTTCTCTGAAATTACAGGATTTTCAGGATGACAGGACCAGATAAGAACAATCAGTCCGGCTAAAATGCATAGCGTTTTATAAAGTAATCGGGGTAGAAATTTTATCATAAATCTTATTTAAAAGACAGGTTTTAGTTATTCAAAGCATCTGAATGATTTAATTTTGATTGAAACCAGCGGGGGATGGGTATTTTTTGAAGGTTTATGACTATTGATAGTCTACCAATCAATTATCGTGGAGTGTGTTAAGAGCTATTATTATCAAAAGTGAATTTCTGTTAAAAAAGTAAAATACCCTAATTTTTATTCACATTTATTGAGTTTTTCACAATAAAATGCCATTTTTCCTGATATATGATAAGAAATTACTCCATAATGAGTACCATTAAAAAATTACAGATTACTGCGCAAACATTTGTGCAGTAATCTCAAGAGTCACCGGCTGCACCCGTAACAAAATGAGTGGATTTCATTAGAATTCGTTGTCTCATTTTCGGGAAGCTGACACTCATTTGTGTAATCGCAAACGAGGGCGGGTATTTTGTTTAACTGTTTTCACCCCAGGTTTCTGTCCCCATCTGACCACTCACGCGTTTAAGCCAATTTAAAATCTGGCTGATTTGAGAAACAAGCCAAGCATGAAATTTTGTATAAATCATGCTTATTGCATCCTATGCTTCAAATTTTCACAACTTATTTTCCGCATTCATTCACCAAACAGGTATTTTTACTTATTTTAGCTTATCGAATAGTCATAACTTTAATGAAAAATAAAAGTAGCCGAAGCTGATAATGAACTTGCTTTAAAATTCTACTCCTTCTTAATACAGATATAACCTTTTCCCCTGCCTGGTAGGTATTCATTCCGTAACGTAGAAACCTCCCGATTTTATCCAAATGAAATAGGGAATGTCTTGCTGCATTTTAACAATTTACTAAATCATCTATTTAACTGAACAAAAAATGGCTAATCCACTTACCCTTTACGTCCCTATTAAACAGGACCCTTTGACTCAGGCAGCAGCCCAGGCGGCTTATGAATCTTTTGTTGACAGTGTAAAAGCAGGGCTAGACGCTTCGAACATTCTTCATTACGCCCGTGTAGCTTTAGTACCGAACCCATCTGGAGAAGGAATCCTTGGTATTTTGCTGATTACCACATTTGATGGTGAAATGAACCCTTATCTGAAGTTTTTCTGGCAGAACGAAGGTACAAGAAAAGCTTTTGCAGGAATTGCTGCGATAGCCTTAAATCCTCCTAGTCCTCCGGTTACTGACCTTACCGGATTTGAGAACTTTATCAATGAAAATAACCTGAACAAAAGATCCAAAGATCTATATAAAGGTTATACACAATCAGTTTTACAGATCAAAGCTGCATTTCCTCCAAAATAAATCTGACTTTTCTCACCTTTTCTCTTCCCGAGAAAAGGTGAGTTTCAGCTTTCCGTCTATCCTGCTTTAAGAAAAACGATTATTTCTCCGTATTTGTCTCAAACCAAAACATGGTTATGTCAACACCCCTACCTCCTGATAAATCAACTGTGCAGGGCTTGATTATGCGTGGTTATACCCATCCCTATTCGAGTCATTTATTATTCCGGTTTTCTTCAAAAGCAGCAGCCTCACAATTTATTAAAGCCTTGTTGCCATACTTAAGGTCAGCAGAAAACTGGGGAACAAATAAACCGGATAAAATGCTGAATATCGGACTTACCTTCACAGGAATATCGATAGCTTCTTCATTAACTAAAACTGAGCTGAATGCTTTCCCTAATACATTTACTACAGGGCCTGCATCCCAGGGTTCACAAGGGTCTTTACAGGATTATGGAGAAGGGGATCCCGAAAAATGGCTATTCGGTGGCCTGCTCACTAATGGTAACCCTGATCCTGCCAAACGTGTAGATGCCATAGTGCATAGTTATGCTATGCATCAAAACTCGTTAAATGAACTTACTGATTTTATTGCTAAAGCTGCAACAGCTGCAGGAGTAGTAGAACTACTACCTTTAGATGGCGGGAAAGGAAGACTTGAACAATATCAGTTACCTGTGGATACTATCCATTTCGGATACCGTGATGGCATAAGCGAACCGGATCTTAACTGGCCGGAAACATGGCCCGCTCCCCCGGTAAATACCGATCCGGCAGACTTAAACAATTTCCTGATCGGCTATCCAAACTCTGCTTTTCAGCCAGGACCTTCTAATCCTGCAACGCCAAATGCCTCCGCTTTTGCAAAAGATGGCTGTTATAATGCCTTCAGGGTATTGTATCAGGATGTAAATGCTTTTGACAAATATTTGTCTGACAATGCTCCTGTCGTGGCTCAGACTTTAGGTAAATCCACTGAATATGCCAAAGAATGGCTGGCGGCTAAACTAAACGGGCGCTGGCGCAATGGTTCTCCGCTGATACTTTCACCGGATGCTCCCGACCCTGCTACTGCCGATGCCACTAATTTTAGTTATACAGAAGACACGAAAGGATTAAAATGTCCGTTTTCAGCACATACCCGTGTTGGCAATCCGAGGGATGAAGCACTGTTTCCAGCTGAATCTCCTGTACCGCGTCTTATCAGAAGAGGTGTTCCTTATGGAGCACCACCTGTTTCAGACAATGATAAAGGAGAACGTGGACTAATCGGTTTGTTTCTTTGCGGAGCGTTGGCCTCTCAGTTTGAATTGATTTATTCATGGATAAATACCAATAACTTCAGCCCGCTTTTCAGTCCGAATTTTGACACACAGGATGCTCTTCTGGCAAACCGTGCCACACCGGATATGGATACTACGTTTACCATTCCAATTCCCGGAGCTGCAAAGCCACTGGTATTACCCAAACTTCCTCAATTTATCGTTGCCAGGGGAACAGCCTATTGTTTGCTGCCATCTATCCCTACATTAAAAGCGATTGCAGAAGGCTGAATAATAACTTACCGGAGGTTATGATTCAAACAGATATATCCGGAAATTGCTTAAAAAAGAGCAGGCCGCAAAAAATCACGGCCTGCTCTTTTTTATTTGATTACTTCCAATTCATCTTTTGAAGGCAATTTAGGAAAATGTGCATGAGGTTCTCTCTGATACCAAAATGCGACAGAAGCAATATCAGATTGCTGGGGAAGATATCTGCCACCATGTCGCCACCCTAAATCCTGAATATTTACCTTCAAATCCTTATCAAACCTGATCGGATCCATAATATGCCATCTGTACATCCCAAAAGCCTGCTGGGATTTATATGTGCCGTCAGGTCTGATTACCTGGTGCAATCCTGCATAGGGTGTTGAAAAAGGAACATACTGTCCGCCTCTGTCGAAATTATATGAACCACAGAAATAATCTTCCGTTCCCGTTCCGGCAATCGTAGGATATTGCTGATCACCATCCATAAAAAACTTTATTTCTCCTTCTCCCCACCAGCCATTATTATTTACACCCCAAGCTATATACGTTCCGACATACTGTCCCTTTCCCTGTACCCCATCGAGTATGGTATGCATCGATCCTTTACTGGGATTCGACCGTCTGAACTGAGCATGAAAATATCCTTCATCCTCTCCAACCGGAGTTAAAGTATAATTTACCTGGTAATACAATCTCATCGCTTCGTCCCTGTTAAGGTTTTCGAGTGTGATTTTACATTTTTTACGGAAAGGCATTTTCCAGTAACAATTAAAAGCACTACCCGGATTTACACAAACTGCAAGAGAGCTGAGCGGAGCATATTCTCCCCAGCCCATGCAAAAGAAATCTCCTACAGGTGCTTCCACAGAAGGTTCTTTTTCATCATCCCAATAAATTCTCAGAATTGAAAAACGCCAGTTTCCTGTTGGTGTCATCCAGATCTGCTGAATCGCTCCGGGGCCTTCCATTTCAGCAATAGTGACGGTTTCACCCTTATCAACAATAATAAATGGATTTACCTTCCAGCCTTGTCCCAGGTCTCTGGCTTCATTGGCAGCATTGGCAACATTTCTCTGTCCTTTTTGTTTTAAAGGATCAGCCATCGCACCTTTTCCCTTTTCTCCGGTAAAGTTTTCAGGACTAATAGACCGACTTTGGGCATTTGATAAACGGGAAAGATTTCCCATGTTCATATCCAATCCGTTGAAAGGATAATTACTCTGAGCATTAACAAGAATGGCATTCACCAGAATCCACCCCAGCAGGAAAAGTTTTTTCATATTGACAGGATTGTTTTTGAACTTTTATGCCTGATTTTATTCAGGCTTCATAAAATCCAAATTAAAAAAATAATCTCAGAGATGTAACCTGTCTTTCAGGACTCCACGGTGCAAATGACATGGGTTGAAACAAATTCAGAAATGAAATACTGCAGATCAGAATTCTTATATTTTATATTAAAGGTTGTGGTTAATCTTTGTTCTGTTAATGATTATGACATCCTGAGTCATTAAATCTCAGATGTTTATGTCATTCTGAAACAGATTCGTCTTTAAAATGTAATAAAATCATGGTCAAACCCAGAAAACTTATAATTCTTTCTGCACTGCCTAAACCATTCCAGGTAGAGCTCTGCCACATTGCGAACCATTCTCCGCCTATTACTTCAAAGCCTAAAAACCAAATAATTATACCAGTTATAAGTCCGGCAACTGCCCAGTTCTTGGAAGCATGAAAAGTGCCGGGAGTACTTTTCAGGTTTTTAAAAAGCAGCCAGCTTCCTTTTAAGCAGCAAAATGTCATCGCCGTTTCCATGGTAATAATGAATATATACCCAATATGGAAAAGAACAGGGTTATCTATATGTCGATAATGAATCTTACTATCAGGAAATATGGTGTCCATTTTCATAACATGCTCTACAAAATAATAATTGGTATAATAATCAGTCGTATTGCCAATTACTATCAATAAAGCCATTATACCAATCGCAAAAACTGAAACCATTTTGGCTATACGAAGTAGCAAAGCTGTGGAGTACATTTTCTTTTAATTAAACGGTTTGGTCAATAGAGTTTACTGGTATATAAAGGTTTTCCCCTGCGATGCATATCATCACAGGGAATGTTATTATAAATATAAGATAAAAGCCTCATTGAAAACAAAATATTGACTTTTTCGCCGATCCTAGTGAGGCAAAATGAGAGTTGCAGAATTCTCTTATTCCTGTCTCATTGGTTGCAGGTTTAATATCTTATTTTTGCCGTCAAATAGTATGGCAATGTATTCTTTAGGTGGCAAATTTGTATCGTCCGAATACTTGTATTGCAGCATTGCATAGGTATTCCCATCTGGTAACATTTTCATCCTATTCATATACAAATCAAATTTTTTGTCAATATTAATACCTGTTTTGATTTGCTTCAAAATGTCTATGGTTACAGTTTTAACGATTTCATCAGAGAGCAATTTTGTAATTTCATCAAATTTGTCCTCTGATAAGAGTTTTACAAATTCATTAAAAGTTCTGTCCATCGATTTTACCTGATCAGTACTAAGTGCCAATGGTTTCTCTTCTTTTAGATTGTTTATATAAACTCTGATTTTATAAGTTGGATTTATCGTAACAAACTGGTCTTTTTTGTAAAAATTTGAAAGTGTGGTATAAGCACTTATTTTCAGGCTATCATTTGGACTCCAGGTATCTTTGCGATTAAGTCCCTGACTATTATTGATTAAAGATAAATCATTTAAATTACCCTCCGCGTTGCTCTCTCCATATTTTGAATTAATAAAATCAATAATCTGGTTATATTTTTTGATTAGATTCTCCGAAACTATTTTTGATTGTATATTATGATCTTTTTTGTCAAAATTATAAACATCCCATTCATAAAGAATTTCTGAAATGGTTGAATCCCTTTTGAAATATGTATAATAAACTAACAAGTCAGGCAAACCGGCTTCTTTCCTTCTAAAGATCTCAGGCTGTGTAGTTTGCCTACCTTTTACATAGGTCTGTTCTGTGTCGAATTTCTTACTTCCTAACTTTCGTTCAAGATTTATGTAATACCCAATTTTTTTGTTGTGAATATCTAACTCAATTAAAGGTTTTTGAGCAAAACCTACATTCCAAATCAGCAAAAAAATCAAAGTAATAATTGTTTGTCTATTCATTTTGTGGTTTGTTATAAAATATATGCAATGTTTGGGAGCCAGAAAGAGTATTTTCTTAGTATAAAAGTTCAATAGAAACACATCAGCCTATCTTTTTCCAAATTCCTGTTAGCAGTTATCTGGTCAGATCAACCTCTTAATCTTTGTATTCATATAATAAACTACTTACCAGGCATTTAGCCTAATAAGTAACGAAATGTAAAAATTCTGTAGAATCAAAAAAGGCTGCCTCATAACTTTTGCCTTTAAGGTCAGCAATCTCTGGTACAATGGGTGAATTAGAGATTCCGACCCTTTTTTCATTTCTTCCTCTAAAGTACGACCAGGTAAATTTCAATTATTCATTCTTTAGGGAATAAAATTAGTCCAGGTAAACAATTTATCAGAAGGGTATGATTTTATTGTCTCTCAGATAGGTACCGGATCTTTATCTCATCTACTGATCAATTAGTCCCAAGCTTCTTTCTATAAAGTCAGCCACAATATTTCTACAATTTCCCGCTAATTGACTGATATGAATTAGTAGGTCTTGTTTTTATTATCAAGAATGAGTGTCCCATATTTTGTCACTATGTTATCCTCACAAACTTGTTCATGACATTTTTGACAAAGTCACAAGTCATATTATACACTTCCCACATTATTTTCACTGATTAAACACCTTGTCCGAAAGTCAGCAGATTACTGTCCGGGTCAAGTAATGAAAATTCTTTTTGCTGCCATGGTTTGAATTGTAAGTGTCCCGCCTTTGGAATATCTAATTCCTTGTCCAAAGCCAACTGATACAGTTTTTCAATCTCATCTGTACGGATATATACCTGCCCGTAATTTTCTTTAGGGTCAAGTGCTGCAAACTCAAAAAAGTGAATCTGTATATTATCCTTTTGCACCATCAGATAGCCCTCGAAATCAGCACTTCCAAATTCCTGAAAATCTAATTTATTTAAGTAAAAGTCTCTTGTGGCTGCCTTATTACGCATAGGCAATTTTGGATTAATATCTGTCAGCATATTTTCTGATTTATGATACATGTAAAAATCTGATATACAATTTGCAAATCAATCCGGACATTACAAATAATCCTCAGCATTTCATATAATATAATCTCCTGGTTATCAAACCCAAGCCATTTATATTTACCTCAAACTTATGTATATTTTTTCTTAATTCAAGCAATTCTTTTCCTCCTCAGTATTCCATCTGATAATAAAACAAAAGGATTCTTTCAGCAAAAGTCTTTCCTATTGGTATTGTTTCAAACATCTAAAATCTACAGGCAAAAAAAGCCTCCGCTTATGTTTCCATAAACAGAGGCTGATATTGCTGAATTTCTATAATCTATCTCGGACGACCACCGCCTGCCGCTGGTTGTTGTCCGCCGCCTTGCTGCTGACCACCTCCGCCTTCGCCATCTTTCAGGTCGTCATTGTTGACAGATTTCTTACGTTTCGGAGCATCAAATGTCATTTTACCGATGCGGTAGCTAAAGTTGACTTTAAAGTTCATGTTGCGTAAAATCGTAGTACTTTGCTGTGCAATGACCTTGGAATTGATTTCGTTATTGATTTTAAATTCAGGGGTGAAGAAGTTTTCAGCACCAAAACCGATGCTTCCCTTTTTGTCTTTGAAATCTTTCTTCAAACTCAAACTGTAAATCCCGAAACCACCTTGTTTACCTTGTAACTGAATCTGCGTCGAACGATAGAATGTAAAGGCCTGTAATCCCCAGTTTTTACCAAGATTATAACTGGCAAAAGCACGATAGTTAGCTACCCAACCAGAATTGGAAGCATTATAAATCGGATCAGATACATTGTTTTTCAACTGTGTATGGTACACATCCCCACCTAATCCAAGTGTAAATTTGTTGGAAAGGTTAATATTTCCAAATAAGTTAAAACCATAAGCATCCTCACTACCAATGTTGTTATAAGTAGTCTGGATGGTATCACCTCTTACACTTCTCACACTCTGAATCGATCCCGTTGTATTTCTCACAAATACTGCCGCAGTAAGGAAAGTATTTTTAAAGAAGGTATTCAAAGTCATCTCATAGTTATTCGTGTATTCAGGGCTCAGTTCAGGATTACCTTTCGAAATATTCAATGGGTTAGAAGCATTGATGTTTGGATTCAGGAACTGAATAGAAGGACGCTGGATACGACGGTTATAAGCCAGTTTCAGGGTACTACCACCTTTCAGGCTTTTTGAAATATTGATACTTGGTACCAATACCCCGTAAGACGGAATATCAAGAGGTTTATCCGTTTTGAAATTTGCATCAATTGTCGTGTACTCATAACGGCTACCCAATTTAAAAGTATATTTCTTCTTGGTCGTCAGAGTATATGATAAATATCCTGCGGTAATGTTCTGATTATAATCAAAAACGTTTGTCAATGAATTATTCTGAACCGGTACATAATCGCCGGTACCCTGAGAAGCAAAATACTTATAATCACTTGATACTGTTCTGAAAATACCTTTGGCTCCAAACTCCACCAGCTGTGCTTTAGTAATCGGAGTCTGATAATCTGCCTGAATTGTAATCTCCTGGTTATAGCTTTCGTTATTATTCTTCAGACGGTTATTGATAGACTCATCAGGATTCAGAATATTATTGGTAAAATCATTGGTACGATTGTTACGGCTGAACTGCGTCAGCATACTGAATTCCTGTTGCGGTTTCTTAAAAGTATGGGTATAATCAAGGTTAAGGTCAATTGTTCCGGACAAATCCGCTACATCCACATTACGGGTGTTACTGTTAATCAGGCTTCCTGACTGGAATCTCTGGTTCAACAATTTATCCTGGTAACTGTTCTGATTTCTTACACCATATCTTACAGAAGCAGTAAGTGAATTATATTTGTTAATATCAAAATCCCAACCTAACTGGTATTGGCCAAACAATCCGTTATTACGGGTTTCAGCACTTTGTGTGTTCAGAATCGAAGGGGTTATTCCATTCGGATCCAAAGTAGTCTGGCTATTGGCAAAACTACCATTTACATTATAGTTAGCTCTCCCGAAACCACCCAAAGAAAAGCCCATTCTGCCTTTTCTGTAATTTCCGTTCAATGAAAGGTTACTTCCACGAATCCCGACACTCGAATCGAGGTTCAGAGTCAGACCCTGTAAAGTATTTTTCTTGGTAATGATATTAATAATACCTGCCGAACCTTCAGCATCATATTTGGCTGACGGGGATGTAATAACCTCCACCGACTTAATCATATCTGCCGGAATTTGTTTCAGGGCATCGGCGATACTGCTGGCAACAATGGTAGATGGTTTGTTGTTAATCAAAACTTTTACACTCTGAGAACCACGCAATGAAACATTACCATCCAAATCTACCGAAAGCATTGGTACTTTTTTCAAAACATCTGTTGCATCTCCACCCTTGTTGGTAGCATCATGCTCTGCATTGTACACCAAACGGTCAACCTTATCTTCAATCAGAACACGCTGTCCGGTAACTGTCACTTCCTGTAAAGTCTTGGTACTCAGACCCAGTTTAATAACTCCAAGATCAAGTTCATCGTTTTTATTTACGATTTTAACATCTACATTTTTAGTCTGATATCCCAGGAAAGAAATAACCAGTTTATAATCTCCGACAGAAACCTTGTTAAGGATAAATTTTCCAACCACATCACAGACAGATCCGTCCACCGGTTTATTATTTGCTTTGCTGATTAATGCGACACTTGCGAATTCAACAGCCTTGTTATCGGTAGAATCAATTACATAGCCAACGATTTTAGCAGAACCTCTCGGAGTAGCCTGAACAGTTCCGGGAATTACAGCTTCTTTTTTTGCTCCACCGCCAGGCATTCCGGGAAATTGAGCCCATACTCCGGTGGTGATGAAACAAAAGGTTAACAGTAAAAGTATTTTTTTCATTATTGTATTTTTTTAAGTTCTTCGGCAAACTACACTTTTTAAGAAAATCAAAATTCGGAAGGAGACCCTGAATAAAAAAGCGAAAAAGGATAAACGGCTTTGCAAAAGGTCAACTGGCTGATTAGGTCAAATATCATTCCAAAAGCTCCTCTGCCTGATTTATTGACAAAATAACTTAACAAAAGTTGCACTTAGTGTTGGTTTTTTCAGGCGATTGAGACAAGCTGCCTGAATCTGTAGGTGAACGGCGGTTTTCTGTTGACGAGTGGTTTTGGAGGGATTTATTAATTGTACAAAACATAGTAATAATACTTTATTTTAACAAAATAGCAAAATAATTTTCTGTCCTTTTCTGTGATTATTTTTTTATTGCTCCTCCACAGGTATGATTTTAAAGATATAAGACAGGACTTTTTCTGCTTCATATTTTTATTCCCGGTTCTTTTTTCAACTTGTCTTCTGGTAAGGAATCCTGCAAGTGTGATATTCTTCCCATAAATATTATACGGACTTTTGGCTTTTTCTGCGATAGTTGACTAATTTTGATTATTAGCTCATTGAGATAAGCTGAAGGTGTTTTACCGCTCAGTATTATTTATCCACTTCCCAACATACATGCAGTTTTTATCTTTCATGATTTTGAAGTAAATCTGCGGCTTTTTTCTAATATATAGACAATGTTCTCTTTTTTAAAAAAAATTACCGGTAATTCAGATTTGTCTAATGACTTCTCTTTTATTGGTACAGATATACATTCTCATCTGATTCCGGGCATCGACGATGGCTGTGTAGATATGGAGTCTTCTATACAATGTATTGAACGTTTCATAGCATTGGGTTATAAAAAGATTATTACAACCCCACATATCATGGCGGATGTTTATCCTAATACTCCTGAAATTATCAAAGAAGGATTGGCTAATCTGCAAAATGAACTCAATAACCGGGGAATCAGTATTGAAATTGAAGCAGCCGCTGAATATAAAATCGACGATTTGTTTGTCGATCTGCTTGAGAAAGACAATCTGCTGACTTTTGGTGATAAACATATATTGGTAGAGGTATCGTTTGTAGCAGCTCCGGTTAATATGGATGCTGTGTTATTTTCCCTTCTGACCAAAGGTTATAAACCCATTTTAGCTCATCCTGAAAGGTACAATTACTGGGCCGGGCAAATGGCTGTTTTTGAGAAAATCAGAAGTATGGGCTGTTATCTGCAACTCAATCTTATGTCTCTTTCCAATCATTATGGCCCAAGAGCCAGGAAAACAGCATTAGAGCTGCTCGACAAAGGATATATTGATTTTTTCGGAACGGATGTACATCGTCCGGCTGATCTGAAGCTACTTGAAGCGGTATTACATAGCAACGATTTGTTCCATAAAATATCAAATGTGCAATCCCTGAATAAAAACCTTTAAAAGAGAAAAGCTGACTGTTGTGCAAAGGGCTGCTTTTCTCTTTTAAAGTAAATAATCTTTATTTTTTCAGTAAATATTCATGATTTACTAAATATTCGAGTGCCTCTTTTACGGCCTGTTCAGGCTTTTTCGGGTTAAATCCTAATGCATTTCTTGCTTTCGAAATATCAAAATTCTGTTGCAATCCTGAAAACATAGCAATGTCCTTTCTCGTTAAAAGAGGGGCTTTTCCACTGAGTTTACTTCCCAGTTCCATTATTCCAGCCAGAACAAGCAGCATAAATTCAGGAACAGCCTTCGGAATCTCTATGCCACGTTCCGGATACATTTTTTGTGCTATTTTAGTCGTTTCTGTAATAGAAATACATTGCTCATTCGCCAAAATGTAACGTTCTCCGTTTCGTCCTTTTACAGCTGCCAGATAACAACCTTCTGCTACATCTTTTACATCAATCCAATTAAGTGTTATATTGGTGTCAACAGGAATTTCTTTATTCAGTATCAGCTTTAAAATACCATATGACACACTCAGCGGTGCAAAGGCCTCACTCCCAATCATAGCAGCGGGCAAGACTGCTACTAATTCAATATTATGTTTTTTTGCCAGTTCAAAAGCCAGTTTTTCTCCATCATTTTTCGAGTTATAATACATATCTCTGCGATCCGGGTTATATCCATAATCTTCCCTAGCCGGAAGTTTTGAATAATCCAGGGCGGCAATCGAGCTTACATAAACTATCCTCTTCACTCCTGCTTCTGCGGCGGCCTCAATAATGTTTCTGGTCCCGTTGATATTCACCTCATAAATTTCCTTTTGCGGATCCTTTGCCCAGAGTTTAAAAGCCGCTCCTACTGCATAAAATGTTTCCACACCTTGTAAAGCCTTTACAAAAGAGGCTTTATCGGTAATGTCTGCTTCCATTACTTCGCAATCCAGGCCTGTAAAAGGAATCTTATGCTTAATATTTCTTACAGTGGCTCTAACCGGTATTCCTTTGCTGATAAGCAGTCTGACCAGGTTATTCCCTAAATGTCCGTTGGCGCCTGAAACTAAGGCTAAATTTTGCTTTGTCATAACTTTCTGTTTTTAATAATGACACAAAATTCAGCAATGGCTTCCCGTTAATGGTTGACAATTGTTAGCTAATTATTTTTCTTCGGATCCGGCTGAGACTTTCAGGTTTCATTCCTAAAAAAGAGGCGATATACTGGATAGGCACATTTTGCAGAATATCAGGATGTTCTTCTATTAATCTTTTATAGCGCTGTCCGGCAGTAAGTGTAGCCAGTTCTTTTGAACGGTTTTCATTGTATTCTATAGATTGCTGAAAAACAGAAATACTAAAATCTTTCATCACAGAACTTTCTGCTGTAAACAGATCCAGGTTCTCTTTCGTTATCCTCAGTAATTCGCAGGCAGTGACACATTCTACATTTTCATCAGATTTTTTCCGGTTATTGAAACAAGCATACGACGTAAAAAATCCCGGAGGGCAATTGATATGCGTCGTCACTTCCTCACCCGATTCATTATAATGAAACAGTCTCAAATAACCTGAAACGATATAATAAAGATATTGAGGTATTTTTCCGGCTTCTTCAATAATCACGTTCTTAGGATATGACACAGGTTCGAAATACTCCTTACAAAGCATTATTTCATTTGTGGTCATTTCAACCTTTGAAGCGATAAAATCCAATAATTTCTCCTGCATTTGAATGGCTTAATTTAAGGATCTGATTAACCGGATTATCAATATTCTCCTCAAAATTTATCAAAGATAACCCTCGTTATATTATTCCACCCAGTCTTATCCGTACAAAATGAACAGAAATTATCAGAGTTAAAGGGGCTAAATAGATTGGAATACTTGTTTATGAAAATATAAAAAGGAAAACCTATCTGCTACATTTTTAACCAGTTTTTAAAACTTCCGGGTTTCTTCTCTAGGCAACTATAATAAACGGCCAGCGTAATATTAATACCCAAGCCAACAATAATAGCAACTAACTTTCCCCGCCAACTGCTTGTAATCATCGTAAAAAAGGCAGTTTGCCACCAGACAATGATCATGAGTATTGTAATTACAGCTTTTTTAAGATTTGTCATTTGAAGGAATTCTCAAGGGAAATTTTGTACCTCTAAGATAGAAATTAATCCTTATTCAGAGAAATTTGCTGTCATGCTAATTCAGACTAAGCCACAAATCTCCGGAACTTAAAGTCAGAAGGGTATCTGTTTACATAGCGCTGCACATTAATTTTTTAGACATACCTCTTCTTTTTATACAAAAAAAGAGACCCTGCCGAAGCAAAGTCTCGATAATAGAAACAGGAAACAATACTAACAAAGGCAATATGAAAGAGTCTTGTTTCTCAACCTTTGGCTGCAGTATTAAAAAAATCTATTTCCAGCGCTCAAACATACTTTGCCAATAACCACGATTGTACTGTCTTAGCTTTTCATCAAGCTGATATCCCAAACGATAACGCTCACCAATATTATAACCTCTGGTATAATTATATTCCCATCTGAACTCATCCACCATTCTGAGTCTGGCAGATTTACCCTGAAGAATCGGATTAGCAAAAAGCGGTACAGCCAGGTTAAAACCCAAAGTAGCCCCATTACCCGTTTTCATGACAAAAAAACCAATATCTACAGTAGAGAATTGTCTGATTAAATCTATCCTTGCACCGCGATCCTGATACATAAACTGTCCACCGGAAAGTTTTACAAGAAAATTAGCACGATCCAGTCGATAAGTCACATCTCCCAGCATCATAAACTGGTCAAGTTTTTCATAATAAATCCCATTGGCCGGGAAAAAGTAAAAACCCGTAAGAGATCCTTCCAGACCGTATGACCAATTGCTGTTAAAATCATTTTTGCGGTACTGCACATTTATACCATATTGATCATTATAAAACAATCCGCATGAAATACTCATGAAATTAGATTTCCCTAAAGCCAGAAACTGGTTCAGGTATATCGGAGCAGGTCTTATATTAAGTTGCTGGCCATCCAGGTCATTGACAATAGGAAAAGTCACTCCTCCGTTTAATACCAATCCTCTGCTAAGGTAAATCTGGGTATTCAGCAAAATATTGGTTTTACTTTGAACAGGCTGATTATAATTTCCAAAATTGGCAATAAACTGTGGCTGAATCCAAAAGTCAAATTTATACTTCCGGCTTGAAAACGGGATATTTTCCCGGCTAAAAGCACTTAATTCCCTTACCTCTATTCCGTCTTTCCCAATCTTATAAGCTGCCATCGGTACACCTTGAAATAATGGAATATAAGACGCCGAAGAGTCCCGGAGTATCGCTCTTAACTCAAGTGCTCCCATCAAAGGATTTCTGTACAACCTCTGTTCATAACTGACAAAACGTTTGATACTGTCCCGATACACATTCTCATAACGCTCAAAAGTCTTTGCAGTATATCTGTTTTTAAAGCTGAGAGGTACCTGTCCCCAAACGAGGACATTAGCTGAAAAATACAACGCAATAAAAAGTAGTAATTTCTTATTCATGAAGTTTTTCGATTCGTTTTGGAGTTTTCAAAAGAGAAACAGTATAGGAACCACCAAACATCACCTGATTTCCATTGAGCAAAGCTCCCTGTAAGGTGAGTCTTTTCCAGGGTTTCACATAGCAGCCTACATTTGCTTTCTGTGAATCCCACTCAGCCATCAGCCCGACAATGTTCTTGTATTTCAAATTTACTCCACCAAAAGCACCGACCAAATATCCATTATTGTAGACGTAATCGCTCTTCTTTTCCCATTTAAACCCTGAAAAAATATCTACATTTTCTAAGTTTTTCACATCTCTGTAAACAAAGTAAGGACTCCCGTAACCAAGAGAAGTTTCAAGACTCCAGTCTGTACTTAAATCAAAATGCTTAGTTGCCACAATTACATGTGTCAATAAGGCAGCATCAATGGTGAAAGGTGAAGACATAATAAGGGCTATCGCTGGAAACGTTTTCGACTCCTTTGCTATCAGATAACGAATATCTATCTGACGATCTCCTAATCCATCTTTAATCCCTGATTTGTCATTAGAGATTAGCTTTAAGAAATTAACATTAATTTCTAAACGTTTGGAAATAGCCAAATTCACGAAAAAAACCTGTTCATCATTTCTTCCAGTTCTTCGTAATCCATATTTTCTAGGATTATAGTTATATCCTATTCTGAAAAACCCGTCAGTAGAAGGGTTAGCGGTAGGGATGTTAATCAAACCCATTTGTCCTGACAAGTTAGCCTGGCTTCTGGCCTGAAAGCATACAAACAATAAAAGGAAAGGGAGCCAACAGACTCCCTTCCCCAACAAGTTACGGCATATCATAGGATATGTATATCTTTGATTAATTAAATTTATAACGTACAGCTAAACCAGCTTCCAATCCATTAAGACTGATGCTCTGGGTAGAAGAAGTAGTGCCTTCTGTAAATTTCTGGTTATAACTTCCCAAATGGTAACGTACATCAACACCAAGATACACTTTGCTGAAAAGTCTTTTCTCAGCTCCAACCAGGATCTGGATACCATAACTGTTACCGTTCTGGCTTTCATTTACATTTCCTGTACCATTTGCCACAGTACGTGTAAACTTGTTCTGAATAAAATATCTTGTCACACCTACTCCAAAATAAGGGATAATGGATTTAGATGAAGCACTATCCTTTTTAGAGAAGCTGAAGCTGTATTTTCCTTCTAATGAAACCGGGATAATACTTAATTCCAGTTTCTCAGTTCTGCTCACTCCGCCTGAGGAAAGTGTTCCGCTTACAGAGTTCGACCAGAAACCGGCACGGGCTCCTAACGAAATGTTTTTGCTTAATCCCAATTCAACACCAACTGTTGGCATCACAGAACCGGAGAATTTCTCACCTGTTCCATTGTAGCCAGTCAGAAATGAACTGTTATTCCAATAATCAAGAGAAGGCTTAAAATAAGAAGCTCCTACACTTACACTTTTCAGATTAATCTGAGCATAAGATGAAACAAATGCACATAGTACAACGGCCAGGGACAGAATAACTTTTTTCATGATTTTTCCTTTTGAGGTGAATGGTTAATCTAAAAGCAAGACTCCGGATGAGCTATCTCGCCGGAGTTCTGCTTTTATGGATATTTCTTAATTATTTACCGCTACCCTGGTTATGACAAGAAGCAGTAGCAGCGTTCAGTTTCGCTGTAGCATCAGCTAACACTGCATTATAGCTAGCATTAATTTTAGCTAAATCAGCATCTCTTGCAGCAGCAGCAGCAGCTAACTCAGCAGTTTGTCTTGCATCACACGCAGAAGTTTCTGCTTTTTCCAAAGCATTGATTGCCTGGATTGTTACAGCAAGGTTCACATAAATAAATACACTAAGAATGTTATAAGTAGACTGATTGATTTTGCCACTTGAAAGCAATGTACTCAAACCAGCTAAAGATTTATCAGCAGCAGCTTTTGCAGCAGTACGCAAAGCAGCAAAAGTAGCAGGTACACTTCCTTTACAAGTAGCGTTGCTGGCATTAATCGTAGTCACACGTTGGTTATAAGTAGCTGTTACCGCAGCAGTCTGAGTGTTTTTTGCAGCATCTAATGTTGCTTTGGCTGCATCAAATGCTTTTTGCGCAGCAGCTTTACATTCGTCATCTGCAGCAGCAAAATTGCTTATTACTACCGGGGCAGCTTCAGGAGCACCAGTACGGCCTCCTACTGCTTTACCGTTTACTGTTGGTAAAGTAGATGTTGGCAAATAAGCTGCCAAAGAAGGATCAGAAGCTAATTTACTTACATCAGATGCAAGACCGGCAGGCAATGCTCCACCAGAAGTAAGTGAACTTAATACTGAAGGAGTAAACTGGTCTGACAACTTCTTGGCATCATCAGAACTTACCGCTTTAGCTACATCTCCTGCTACCGCAGAAACCGCTGCAGTCAGGTTTCCTGAAGCCAGACCATCATTGGCTGCTGAAGCCGCAGGTGAAGCTGACACCGAACCATTAGTAGAGGTTACTGTTGCAGGAGCAGTTGGCGTAACATCCGGTAACTTGATGTCCTTAAACTGGTCAAACGTGTAATTGTAGGCAGGAACGGTCTCAACGTCCTTCGTCGAGCAGCCATTCAGGCTCAGTAAAGCTAAAGTGACACAGAAGCTTATAAATTTTAATTTGTTAGTTTTCATTTTCTTATTCGTTTAATAAAAGTTAAGATTCGATATTTAATTACATATTTAGGTTTCGTGATAAGAACAGTTCATTGATTAATAGCCCAACTCAGGCAAAAACAACTATTAAACTTCTAAGCAATTGAACTACAATATGTTATAAAGAAATATTCTATTCAATTTCATGATAATATATAAACTGTTCCTAAACTCAGTACTGCGCCGGCCATGAAAAACTGAAAAACATAAATGGTTCGGAATGCATTATACGTATTATCAAAATTATTATTCAAAAAATACTATACTCCAAACATTTATGGCTCATTAAATTAATAAGCCATATCCTCCCCTTTCACCATGTTATAGGCAGTCATCAGCATAATTTTCAGATCCAGCAATGGTGTCCAGTTCTCGATATACCAGATATCATGAGACACACGCTTTTTCATCAGGTCTTTATTTTTAGTTTCACCTCTCAGTCCATTCGCCTGAGCCCATCCTGTAATACCAGGTTTCACCCAGTGTCTGATTGAATAATTATCAATAAATTCCTGATTAGCAATATTATGAGGTACTGCATGCGGGCGAGGACCTACCACAGACATATCTCCCCAGATTACATTCAAAAACTGTGGTAATTCATCCAGGTTAGTTTTACGAAGGAAGCTTCCCAGTTTAGTGATCCGGTCATCATTTTTAGTAGCCTGAGGCAGCTGGCCATTTACCAGAACATCACTGTTTGCTTTCATTGTCCGGAACTTCAGACAACGGATTACCTTATTATTTTTGCCCCAGCGATCCTGAATATAAAACACACTTCCCTTTGAATCCAGTTTAATCAGCAAAGCAATAATCGGGAACAGCCATGAGAAGATAAAAACAGTAACCAATAAAGAGATGCATAAATCAATCAGACGTTTTACAATTCTCCAATGCAAATGTTTCAAAGGTTCAGTTCTTACAGATACCATCTGATAAGCACCGAAAGATTCCATCTTATATCTATTGGAATTGAAGGTAAAATAATCCGGAATAATCCGGGTTCTGATAGCGTTTCTGTCACTGGTCAGAATAATGCGGTTAATACTTTCCTTATCAAATTCCGGCAGAGCAATGATAATTTCATCTACTCTGTGTAAACTGATTACATTGTCAAGCTCATCCAGGTTTCCTTTATACAAACCATTAATAGCCGGATTTTTCCTGTTATCAACAAAACCAATTGAATTATAGCCGAATTGAGGGTTCTGATGAATAAAATCATGAAAGGATGTTCCGATTTCGGTACTGCCGACAATCAATAAATTTCTACGGTTTCTGCCACGCTTTCGGAAATACTGGAATACCTTTTTGAAAACGTATTTCTTAACAGACATCAGAAACATCAGTAATACCGAATATTCTGCCACAAAGGTTCTGGCGAAATGCCTCTGATCCATAAAGAAAAGGAAGACAACCAGCATCAGTACCTGAATCAGTACCACAGGAAAGAGCAATAAAAACTCGTCAATGAATCTTACCGTTCTGAAATCATCATAAATATTAATCAGCTTACTCGAAATATACCAGCCGGTAATTAAGACAATAAGTAGCTCTCTGTCGAATTGAAAAACCCCTCTGTCACTAATCACACTAGTGATGACAAAAGTGGCAAAAATCAGACAAAAGTCCGAAAACAGCCTGACCAGATAAGTTTCTCTGTTTAAAAGTGTGCTCATTCGTTTATAAATTTAAAGTGTGCGTCAATAACCTAATATCAGTTCACTAAGTACTCTTTTATATATTTAAAAGTTATAGTCGTAGAAAATTATTTATTAAAGCTAATTATTAGTGTTTAAATTTTCGACCATATTGAACCTATTTATTGAGTAAGCGGTCAAAAAAAGTCGAATAATTATCTTTTGTTAATTACTTTGATTAAAAAAAATAAAACAAGCATTTTCTGCTTCAAAAGGTCTTATTTTAATATTTAAATTTATTCTTAAAATAGTCACAAAGGGCAACTTTGATTTTTTTGACCCCTTTCTACCTTCACATTCATATCACTGAGTACTGTTTCCCGGTTCCTTCTGTTTCTGTCCGATTTATCAGGTACAGTACTATAACAGCGTTCTGTTTATAAAGAAACAGAACTTACACACTTCTCTACGAAGGGTGCATCAATCAATTTTATAGTATTCTCAGCAAGGATAGGATTCACCATAAATGAACCAGCCTTGTACATGCTTTTTCCCTGCCAGGCATGGAAATTTACAAGTAGAGCCGATAAGTATAGAATGATGCGAAGCGAAATAAGTACGCCGAAAACAAGTGAGAAATGTACAATTTGTCTGTTAAAAGCTTCCTTTGTAAAAGGAAGAATGAACCGCTTTGGGCTGGCAGACGTACCATGCAGGCAAGTGTATTGTCTGTAAAATTCATTCATCTTTTTATAAAAATTTAGTGTGCAAATTCATTATTAATTAATTATTAAGCACTATTACTTAATAATCTACACTTAACAACGAACCTTCTGTGCTCTTAACATTACCGAAAGATAGCAAATTCTTTCAAATTATCTAGCGCTTAATTAGTAAACGTACATAAAAGCAGAGGGTAATTACCATTTGTTAATTGGAAAAATCCAAATTTCCTCTCTCTTTCATATTCCGTTTCAGCCACTTTTATGCAAATTGTACTATTCAAATGATTCTTTTAAAAATTCAATTAGTGGTTTTTACGCGAGAAAATAATTTGTCTAACAAAAATCTTTCTTAATTTTAAGCTATTTCTTGCAAAAATCAGACCACTTTCATTTATCTTTTTTCAAACATGGTATATTCTACTTTTATCCATTAATATTCCACATTCAAAACAACCTGTTCATTAATCGGGTGTATTCAGTTATTGTTCCGAAGATCAACAGTCCCTGACTAGAAAAAACGTTTTCCGGCCCGTTTAAATGCTCTTACATCTTCAGCAGTCGGAAAGGTAAAATACGTTTTCTCATCTTCCGGATTCGGCACAAGTGTATATCCTCCTGCCTGTATTTTACCAATTGCTTCAATAATACATTCCATGCCAATCTGTTTGGTATATCTGATCAGCTCTTCCTGGGTACGATTTCCAATTTCAACCTTACGCTGCACAATGATATCACCGGCATCAATGCCTTCTTCTACAAAAAAGACTGAAACTCCCGTAAATTGCTCATTAAAACGCAATACCCAGAATGTAGGCATCAATCCTCTATATTTAGGTAATAAAGCAGTATGCAGATTCAGACAACCATGTTTTGCCAGTTCCAGCAGAGGACGTTTGAATATCTGACTTCCTAGCACTGATACAAAAAGATCAGGCTGATAAGTCTTAAGAATCCCGAGGTTCGAACGATGATTAATATTTCCGGTTATTGGTATAACCGGAATTTTATGACGTGAAAGTACTTTAGGAACAGTATGACAGGTAAATACTTTAGCAGTAATAAACTTTAAAGCATAATGCAGAAAAAAAGCCCATCCAAATACTTTGAAAATTTTCCTCATCCGATCCGTAAACGGCTCCGGTTTTCCTGCTTTCATTTCTTCCATTAAAACCGCTCCAACCACCTCAGTACCATCCGGCAGGTTTTTCAGGAGATAATCCAGGTTTTCACCCAGGTAAAAAGGTTCGTCCTGGCTGAGCAATATAATACGCATAGCAGTCATCAGGCATTATGCAATACCTTATCCTTCTTATAAATCTCAAGAAAGTGATTCAGATATTGTTCAATGATGATTTCCCATGAATAAATCTTGCGGATTTTCTCCACATTTGCCTCTGTTTTAGTCAAATGTTCTGATTTCTGTACATTTTGTAAAGCAGCAGATACCTCTCCAGATTCCTTAAAATAAAAAGCATCTTTTTCAAGAATCGCTCCGTTAAAAGTATTCTGATGGGCGCAAATCAACGCTCCTGAAGCCATAGCTTCCAGTAAGGAAGGATTGGTTCCTCCGGCAGAATGTCCATGGAAATAGAGATTAGAATAATATCTGAGATTATTCAGCACATTAATATCAAATATTCCACCGATAAACTGAATATGCGGATAATCTTTAAACTTATCTTTCAGATATCTGCCAAAACTGGTTTCATGTTTTCCGACAACCAGAAAAGGTTTATCTATTTTCGACTCCACTACTCCATCGAGAATCGTCTCAATATTATTCTCAGGTTCCAGTCTGGCAATCAACATATTATATTGAAAAGGACTCAACTGGTATTTTTCTAAAGCAGAAACATCAGGGTTTTCAAAAGCGAACGCACCATATGGAATATAAACAGATTGCAGTTTATACTCTTTTTCCAGGTATTCCTGAATTCCGATAGAATCAGAAATCCAGTGATTACTGAATTTAGTGGCCAGGTATTCAGCAAACTTCAGGAATTTTCTGACTGGTTTGGAGTATTTGGTACGTACCCATTCCAGGCCATCCATATTAGTGGTGACAATACTCTTTCTGAAAGGCAGTAACCAACCCCAAACAGTACTGCTGGTATATCCTAATTGCAGAATAATATCGAAATTTCTTTTGCGGGAATCAATGATACAATTGAGGTCATAAATAAACTGACCAATAGTACCATATTTATCTTCCGGATCGTAACAATGTACAATATCAACCCCTCTCCATACCTGCTCCTGAAAAGGATGATTATGGCTATTATAAACTGTTACTTCAATTCCTCTTTTTACCAGGCCTTCTGCCAGATATTCAGCAAACTGTTCAAATCCACCGTAGTTGTTAGGTATCCCTCTTGTGCCTATTATCCCTATTTTCATAAGTATATCTATTGTATTTTTAAAATGGACATCAAATTGTTAATATATACTTCAGGGGTATAGCTTTCCTTGTAAGCCTTAATAGCATTTGTATAAAATTTCTCCTGAACTGCGGGATTGAGTACAATACCGGAAATCTTTTCAGCCAGTTCTGCTGAGTCGTTGGGAGTAAAAAGTATCCCCGACACATTATCTTCAATAATCTCAGTCAACCCGCCATGATTTGCAGCAATTACCACCTTTCCCACACTCATTCCTTCAATAGCTACTAAACCAAACGGTTCAGGTTTCAGTGAAGGTATTACTACTATATCTGACCAGTTATAATGAATTTCCGGAGTAGGTGAAAATGGTAAAACTTTTACCAGATGTTCAAGATTTCTATGTTTAATATTCTCCAGCAAATCATTTTTAAAATGAATCTGATCTCCATAAACATCTCCGACTATCCTTACGTCGATTTGATTTTTAAGCTCATCACTAAGTTTATCCACAGCCTCCACAAGCAAATTCTGACCTTTCCAGTTATTAATCCGGCCAATTAACAAAATATTAATCTTTCCGGATGAAGTTTCTCTTACAGGTTGTTCGGGAATAGCCTGAATACCATTTGGTACTATGAAATGTCGGGTGTTAATGGTAGAGAAAGGTAACTGAACAGCCTTGGAAATATGGATTAAAGAAGCTTTACAGTATTTAATTAATGTAAAAAACAATGTTTTGCTTGCTCCTGTGGGTATTTCATGAATGTGTATAAACTTCTTGAGTTTATAGAATCTGCTATATATAATAAAGTCGAGTACCACTGCGGTATTGATATAAAGCAAATCTGTTTCTTTTAAAAGATCATGATAGAACTTTCTGTTGGTAAATAATCTTGTAAAAACAGAAAAATCCAGTTTCTTCAGCTCTGCCTTTCTCAAAATCCCCAATGGACGAATTATCAGATTCACATTAAACTTTTGCAATAATTCAGAAAGCGGCCCTTCACAGGGAAGTACAACATTTATAATAGCATCTGAATAACTTTTCCTTACGGTTTCAACGATCAGCAGAAACATTTTATCTGAGCCATAAAGTTCATTTGCAGGATGTACTAAAGTTATTCTTTTCAGGGAATTCATATATCAACTTATAATTTTTGTCTGTGTGTCGGTTTATTGTAATTATTTCCGGATTTTCAGCGCTGCCAGTAACCGAACAAAACCTTTTTTTATTTGTTCATTGCTTTCTTTAAACCATCAAGCATATTAACACCGTTAATCCCCGGAGTAAGCCACGCGCCTTCACCATTTTCATTCCAGGCATATAGCAATGCTATCTTTTCTTTAGTGGTAAACTGCGGATTGGCATTTACCCAATCAATGCATCCTTTAACTGATTTATAAACAGAATTAGGTGAATAACCTACAAAATATGGCGCACTGGCATATCCGTTTGACTTATTGGCCCATGGTCTGGGATCCCAGTTCAGCGTTGAGACAGGAATATATTTTAAGCTGCTCAATTTAGGAAACCTATTCCAGTACCTCTGTTCGGCAACTCTCATAGTATCAATTGGTACTTCTCTGTTTAACGCTTTATAAATCCCGACATCATGATAGTTATAGCCTGTTAAAACATCAAAACCACAGGATTCCGCCTGTTGAATGTTTTCTTTATTTGGTCCGATACAAACTGCAATGGAAACACCATTCAATCCGGCTTTCAGAGCTGCACTTCGCAAATTATCCAGGGCAGAATGGACATTTTCTATTGTCCCGAATTTCTTTATCAGAGAATTTATACTGAAAAATATCAGCAGTGGCTTACCATCTACTTTTAAATAGGTATCCACTTTAAACTTTTCAATCCATTCAGCTGAAACCTGATCCCATTCAGTCGGACCTATTTCGTTTCCTGCATGATTGGCTATGAGAAGGCAGTATTTTAATCTTTTCTTCTGCGGAGAAACCAGATAAAATCTTAATGCCTGATTCAAAGCCTCCGTTTTAAAATTTCCGGCTCCATAATACCAGCAAAAACTAAAAAAGGAAATTCCTGAATCTGCCGCAAGCTTAATCTGTTCATCAATAATCTCCTGAGTGCTTGTCACCCAGCCCCATTTCGGTTTTCTATCCGGAAATGAATCTTTCAGAGACTCTGTTATGTGATATGGATATTTGCCTGTCCAGCCGTCGAAATAATAGGCTCCGACCAAAGGTTTATTTTGTGAATAAGCCTGATAACTAAGGAGAATTCCACTAAAAATTATCCTTAAAAGAATTATAGATTTTTTAGACCTTTCCATAAGCTTTCTGCAATCATTTTCATTCCATCATCAGAGGGGTGCATTGCTACCCCTTTATTTTCAAACTTACCAGTGGCCATGCTCCCGTCAATGCCTGACAATTGAGACAAATTTGTCAATATACAATTATTTTCAGCCGCATAATTTTTGATCTGATCATCTATCAGTTTATTTGGCCAGAATCTTGTAGAAACGCAAACTTTTTTATTTTTATTCCCTGAAGTAATATAGTCTGATAGCCTTTTAAGTCCATCTTTAAAAGAATATTTTGCCAAAGAATCAGCCGGAACATTCTCTCCCAGGCGAATAATTAATAAATCAGGGTTAAATGAGCGAAACTGAGAGAAATCCTTTAAATCAAACTTCCAATAAGCCCGCTCAAACGACTGGGCGACATTGAAATATTCAACATTTACGTTCGGCTTCTTTTCTCTAAATTTTTTTATCAGTAAATGTACATAATCATTTTCTTCTGAACTGGCGGCCATACCCCAGTTACCTTTCCATCCAAGCGCCTGATTAGGTTCATGCTTGGTCATACTATTACCCAGAATAAGTACTTTATAAGCAAGACTATCATTATTAATATCTCCCAGGATTGTCTTTTTGGCAGAAAATTCAGGAGTAGTCAGATAACCTGTTATAAATAATGCAACAGAAAAAAACAGATATGTAACTTTCATAGCTCTATTCTCTTTTCTTAAGTAATCTGGCAGGAATTCCTCCATAAATACCATTTTCTTCATAAACCCCCGCCGATACAACGGCTCCGGCAGCAATAATACAACCGTCTTTTACTATTGCTCCGTCTAACACTGTTACTTTGGCACCTATCCAGCAGTTTTTACCTATTTTAATACCTTTATGGTTTACTCCCTGCAATCTGATTGGTATCTGTAAATCAGAAATGTTATGGTTCTCCGAATGAAAACTCACGTAATTACCAATAATAGTATCATCTCCTATTTCAATCCCGCCGGCACAGCCATAAAAACAATCGCGTCCCAAACCTACCGACTCACCAACTTTAATTCCTTTTCCGAGATGTTTTAAACTACCCGAACATTCAATAACTGTGCGTTTACCCAATGAAACATTATTACCCAGTAAAATCCCGTCTTTCGATAACGCATCAATGTAACAATCATTGTCAATGGTAACACCCTTTCCGACTTTCATCAGATTTCTTGCTTTTATCGTTACTCCTGATCCAATAAAAAAAAGCCTGCCACTTTTTATAAAAGATAAATACCCTCTGATCAGCATTAAAAAACGGCTGAATATTAACATGAGGAGATAAAACAATGAAACATTATTATCTATCACATAATCCTGCCCCTTTATTTTAGATAAAATTTTATTAACAATATTCATCTCTACAGCTTTAGCAATTCCGAAACATTTTACCTCTTAATTTTTAAAAGTTCCCTGAAAACTTTGTTTTCATTCCCTTTAAATATCCAGAGGCATATAATTGCTTTATTTGAAATAAAACTTTTTTATTTGAGGACGACATATGTTTCCCAAAACCTGCATATAACCCAAGTACTCCAAGAGATTTCATAATCTTTAAAATAAATCTCAGATTAAGCTTCTGAGACTCCAAAAGGCTTGAAGATTTACCGTTATGAAAAGCATGATTGAAAATATAATCCTTATTTAATTTATTCTCAATCTTATGAAATACGATTAATTCCGGGATATATAGAATCTTATAGTTAAGTGCCTGAGCTCTTTTCAAATAATCATTTTCTTCTCCGCCTAATAATAAATCCCCCTTACGACCAAGGTTGGGGTCATACCAGCCAACTTTATCCGCAACAGATTTTCTCATGGCATAATTGGCTCCCATCAAAGTATTTACTTCCATTCTCTGCTCTCCTAAGTCAAAAATACTCGCCAGGTAATAATATTCTTTAGGCAGCCACTCAGGAACAGCCACATTATAAGGCAACACCTTGCCACCTATAATATTAACGTCAGCTGAAGCGAATGCTTCATCACACAGTTCAAAATATGACTTATCAATATCAATGTCATCGTCCAGAAAAACTAAAATATCTCCTGAAGATTCTTTAATCCCTCTATTTCGGGCATGAGACAGTCCCTGGTTTGTTTCCAGATAATACTTAACTATATCAGACTCTTTCAGATACTCCTGAACAGCATTTAAAGTTCCGTCATTACTATTGTTATCAATAATGATAATTTCAGATTTAGAATCTATAAAATCCTGCCTGAAATACGTTAAAAGGCTATTTATAGTTTCTTTTAACAAGGGAGCACGATTATATGTTGCAATGATTACTGAAACTCTATTTTTCATAAGATTGGTTAAATTTTTTCTTTTAACAGCCTCCTTTTCAAAACCTTAACATCCAGCTTTAATTTGTTTAAAATTGAGATCTGCTTTACTGGAGGGATTTTCGCTGCTACATCAATAAAAGCACCGATATAAGCAGAAGCATTTCCGGATGTTGTTGTACCAAGATGTCTTCTCAAATAATTTTTAACCGCATTCGCTATTTCACTTTGATTATCACCTTTTGAAAGCTGGTCTAAAGCATTTAATAATTCCTGCTTGTTTGTAGCATAAAACAGACATTTGTTATCCGGTTCAAACTCATAAAAATGAGTTTCTCCATGAGGATTATAATAAATGACTGGTCTTCCCAGGCATAAAGATTCAAAGATCAATGAACTAAATCTTGTTATTAATACAGAAGAGGTTTTGAGAACATCATGAACTGTACCGGCATTTGTCTTAACTAATTTAAACTTACTTAAATCTCCTGTATCCCTCGGATGCTGTGAAATAAGATAGTCAAGATCCAATGTTGAACAGGCTTCAAGAATATTATCTATCCAGTCAGTTCTTTCGTTTTCATATATTCCATAAGTAAAGTTGACATTAATTAAGACCTTTTTCTGGCTTGATATTTCGGTCCACTCTAAATCTTCATATCTCGGATTACCAATCACTGCACAGATTTTACCATTCAGGTCAAAGTTTTTAAGTGAAACTATTCCCTGAAATACCGGAAAGCTCGAATGGCGCATTCTCATATCCGCAACATTAAAATCAAGCACAGACTCCTGAACGCAAACAGTATTTTTACCTATCTGAATAAAATCATAATTCAATTTTTGCTCTATAAGTCCCCAATCATTCCCGAGTATTAGTAACTTGTAATTATTGAATTCAGGTATTGATCCATTTATATCGCTACATTCCAGACCCAGATTAACGGCACTTGATTTAGCGCCCTCCCCTTCTTTCACAAAAAGCTTGGATTTATCAGCTAAATTCCTGTAAACTTTATTTAACAGATAAACTATTGTATCGTTTGAAGCAAAAAAACAGTACTTATCCTCTGTAAACTCTTCATTTCCCTTATCATCCTGAAAATCAAATACTTCATAATCAAACTTTTCAAGCAAATAAGAATAATCTTCAGTAAAGTCTTCCAGTATGCTCTTCTCAATGTGTATTTTAGATACAGATAAAATAGTTTCTATACCATAATAAGAAGTAAGGCCTTTTGAATACCAAAAAAAGCAGGAATTTTCTTTTCTTGGTCTCATGAATAACTTTTCGCTCGCAAAAAAAAACACATCCATTCTTTTATTGATTAAATGTTCAAATGCTTGATTATTCTGGCAGGATTCCCGGCTACCACTACATTGGAAGGTATATCCTTTACAACTATAGAGCCCGCAGCAATAACTACATTATCTCCAATTACTATTCCCCCGAGCAAACAGGATCCCGCTCCTATATTTACATTGTCGCCTATGACCGGACATTGATTTTTATCGTCCTTATTACCAATTGTAGTGGAATGTCTTAGTACACAATTCTTCCCTATTTTAGCCCCGGAATTAATAACCAACGCCTGCCCGTGCCATAATTGTGTTCCGCCTCCTAATGATAAATTCCATCTGAGTTCTGTTCCAAGCACCCATTCAACCCAAAAAACATACATGGGTAAATAAAACCATCCTATGAGAATAAGAAGTATCGGATTATATCTCAAAACCCCCGAAATCCTGAATAGCATCATAACTATTCTTCCTTTCGGATTATTTTTATTTGCCTTCCAGTCAACAAAAATATTGTACATAAATTCACTTTTATTTAGGCAATCACTCTACTTTTGACAGTTTTATATTCTTTTCTGTAATGGTCTGCAAAATAAAGATACATGCCCGTTAAAAAACTCATAAAATAAGTATTATAACTAAGAGAGAGAATACTAATGTAAAAACTTATAAAAGCCAGAGTGTATCCCAGAAAGAATTTCGGACTGATTACACTCATCTTAAGAAAGAGCTTAAGAATTCTGTAAAGAAGCAAAACGTAAAAAGTAAAAGATAACAAACCTGTCTCAAATAAAATTTCCAGATATGTACAGTGTGTTGCCAGTTTATCGATTACATCATTCTGCAATCCGTAAAATCCATTACTCTGCATATATGCCAGAATCCCTTCTATACTTTGTCCTTTGGCAATCTTAACAATATTTCCCGGACCTAATCCAAGAATTGGTTCTTTCAGGAAGGCCATCATCCCCGAATGCCATACAATCATTCTCGGCAAAATTGTCTCAGCTCCATATTCCTTCTTAAAAAAGGGTAAAGTTGTTAAAAGATTTAAAGCCGTGTAAGGGAAGAACATTACTATCGCAAAGACTGAAACCAGCATCCCTATTAATAAAATTAAAAAAAGCTTACTTTTTAAAATTGGAATTCTTTCCCGGTAATAGAGAATAAGGGTAATTAACAAGGCAGCGATCCCTCCTTTTGAACCGGTAATAAAAATTGAAATACCGATTAATACCAGCAAAAGCATTCTGTACTGTGCTTTCGAAAAATAGATTATAAAAAATGCAACTATTAAAAAACAGCTAAAAAAATTAGGGTCATTAAATAATGATATTCTTCTATAAAAAGATATTCCAAAAAAGGTTCTTTGCTCTAATTCTCCGGTTGACCCGGTTGTTCTGTAAAGAAAAAGACCTCCGATAAAAATTATAACGATTACAAAACTGAAATACTTTAGAAAAAAAAGATAGACAGAATTAAGAGTAACTTTTCTACAGGATTTAACCAGAAAAGCATAAACCAAAAAAACGAATGTATTTATCGTAACAACATCAAGCCACTTTTTGAATGAATAAAAAATATCATTAGACTTAAATACTGACATTAAAACACACCCTATATAGATCAAAAAGGCATAAAATATACTTTTAACCTCTTTGGAAGCTTCTTTTAAAAATAAATTAACCTTAAAAAACGGCAAGAGCATTACAAATAACAGCCGGGACGGATACAAGTCAAAAAAACCAATTGTAAAAGTTTTTTCTAACCGTTCTGTACACAGTACTATAATTAATGCAAAAACAAAGAATGTTTTATTCCTCATAGATTCGTTTAAATATTTCCGTCTAATTCGTTTTTATCAGAATCGGAACGATTTCAGGATTATAATTACCCGATATAACAAAATCAACCTAACGCTAAAGTTAATATTGAAAAAATAGCTAATATCATAATAAATGGAATACTCACTTTTTTCTCAAACTGCCAAAAAGAAATTCCTCCTAATGATTTATAGGAAAAAAGCGCCGAATACCATGCGTAAAAGCCCAGATAACCTGCGATCATTCCAATAGGTATCGCGTAAACTCCGACATAACTGCTTAATAAAAGCGATGTTATAATGTATATACCTCCGGAAACTCCATCTGCGATATGTGATATTACATGATTTGTAGACAGGTACACCTGTATATGCATTCCCCCGAACCGATGAATAAAAAACGCTATTCCTATTAAAAGCCAAAGGTCTTTTGAAACAAACTGCACATCGCTGTGAATAAGACCAAGCAAATAATCTGAAGAAATTCCAACTGCCAAAAAACCTGTTACAAAAATCATATGACTTAGAAACATACCCCTTTTTATAACCTTAATTAAGGTTTCTGTATCATTTTTAACCCTAAGCATAGCAAGAACAGGAAGCTTACTATAGAATGGGGCCATTGAAATATCTCTAATCTGGTTAATGATTCTTAATGCAAGTAAATATGAAGCAATTGATGATGTATTTCCAAACTGTGCATAAACCACGCCTGTTAGATTGGTAAGGCCGACTGACATAAAACCCGACAATCCACTTCTCCAGGCAGGAGACCAGATCTTATTGAACATCTCTTTATTAAAAGGAACATTTACCGAGACTTTCTGATAGAGTTTATTTTCCGTGGTCCGGCATAAATGCCAATCTCTCAACATTACAATTAAAACCCAGAACTGATTTACAATAATTAAATTAATCAAGGTCGGGGCAAATAACAAAACAAAAATACTTGTTAAAATACCTCCCAATGAAGTAAAGGTATCTACTCTTCGTACTAAAGCGATCTTAAATAGCCCCTCAAGAAAATTCATATATAATTTCCCGTAAAAGCTAATACATGAGACCAAAATAACAATTATCCAGCAAATCCAGGCCTGAGTTGGATTGGCTGCATCTTTCACAGGTTTTATAAAAGCCCAGGTTCCGAATATGCTCATTAATATAAAAACTACTAATGTCAGCCTGACATATATATACTTCATAGTTGAAACTATATCGGTCAGCAAGGCAATATTCGGTTCTAATTCCTCGTCTGTTTTCTCCTTCTGATTCGATCCGAACAGTTCTATATCTTTGGCTCCGCCAAACGCATAGGATATCACTCTCAGGAAAGTCTGCCGAAACCCAAAATCAACTATGCTCTGTAAGGAAATAATAGTAGAAAAAAGATACCACAAAACAACATCTCCCGGAGCAAATTGCTTTAAAACCAATGGAAGTACTCCAAATAATGCTAATGCCTTGGTTGAATAACTCATCCAGGTCATTAATGTAGGAGAATTCCAAATATCAATTTTCTGAAATATTTGATTTTTAATACCTCTGATTCCCACAACTCAATTTTTAGAAAGAGATAATTGCTCAATGTAGTTAGTTCCTGCCTCTTTCAGGCTTTCATTGTTATAACCACAAAAACCTATCTCATTAATCAAACTTGCTTCTTTGTCATTAATGGAATCTCCGATCAAAGTCACATTATCTTTATTATAATTATTCTCAACTAACAGTCTTCGAACGAGCTCTTTCTTAGGAGTCGGTGAACCATTAATTGATCTAAAATATTTCGATAAGTCAAGTCCTTCACAAATCTGAGCTAATTCTTTCCCATCTGAGCCTGAAACAATATGCATTTCATGATTCATCCAGTTTTCTCTGATAAAATTCACACTATCTTCAATAAGTAGTTTTTCATCAATCAAAAGAGAAAGCATTATTTTAGAGAAATTATCTGCTAATGCCAGCACCTCTTCATCTTCTATTGACTCATTTCTTATATTTTCGAAAAAATGGCGAAATTTAACATAGCGGGATAATCCTCCATTGGTATTATGAAACTCCAGTAAATTGTCAACCTGCTCTTTGGGATAATCTTTAAGAACCTCTTCAAATCCTTTTGATCTTATAGGCATAGAGTCCATAATCACTCCATCAAAATCCCATAAAATAATCTTATAATCTATAATGTTTTTCATAAATCATCTCAGCTATTTTAAAGTCATCTTCCCAATCAATATCATATGATTTCACCTTATTCATTACATAAAGAAAGGGATTGTTTCCAATTCGATTCTTTTGATTTTCATATACTTCACGGCTCGTCATAAACATCACATGATTTATTTCATACAATGTTTCCAGATCCTGTGTTCTTGGCCATGGTAATGATGTTGTATTATTTACAACTTTAGCCTGAGCATTAAGCAAAAAATTCTTAAACTCTATCACACTTAAAAGAGAATCATATCCTTCTTCAAGCTTTTCAAAATATTTACCTATTGCCTCATCATAATCATTACCATTAGCCAGCGGAGTAGTAACATGCCCCCAAAGAATATGTCTGGCATCTGTTATAGTAGGAACGTAAGCAATCAGATCTTTCAGATTTGTTGTATCCAGGCACAATTCTTCCGGTCTTTCTATAATCTTAATCTTGTCCTTATTAATATCAAGATTATTAACTATATCAATACATTCTTCATCATTAGTCGAAAGTAAAATTTCATCTACTTTCTCTGAATGCACTAATTGTCTTACTTTATTTTCAATAAGCCCCCCTTCAAACTGAGAGAAAGGTCGTGTGTTTTTATTAACTACTCTCATACTCCCTTTTCTTGTCGGGAGGAAAAATGCTACTTTATTATCCATAAATCATTGAATATATTGAATCGGCCAACAGATTTTTATATCTACTTGGAGTAAGTGCAACCAATTTTTCTTTAGACTGCTTGCCAAACAAGTCAAACAACAACTCATTTTCTTCTGTAAGATCCCGTTCTTTCTGAGTAATCGGGAAATCCTGATAGCCATCGTAACCCACCAGATAGATTTTTTCTGCTCCAAGAACTGAAGCTGTCTGAAGAGCCAGTGCAGTATGTGAATCTTTGAACTTGTCGGTAAAGGTAATCGCTTCCAATTCAAAGGTTTTATCATGCACATTTGAAGGAACATAAGTACCCATCTTCCGAGGGAAAGGAGGCAATACGCAAATTCCATTAAAATCTCCTAAATCTGTAAAAACCTGCTCCATTCTGTGTCCTTCACTTCCAACCAGACAGAATACCTGTTCTGTATCCAAATCTTTATAATGATAGGCATTTTTAGAGCTTGAGTGAATGATAGTTATATTATCACGGCTTTTAATAAACTCCTTAATTCCGGCAGCATGTTCCGATGCATTTTTCCCACCTCCGATTATCAATACTTCCTTAACAGATTTCTCCGGAGTAAATACAGGTAAGGTCTCATTATCTTTCACTTTTTCTTTTTGGTTCTGCAGAGCCTGAATAATACTATTGAAAGAATAAAAGCGAGTTGTTACCCAGTCCATTACATCCTTTTGCGGAAGCGAATTTGATCCGGAAATCATATAAGGGAGATTAGTTCCCCAACCATATTTCTCTAAAACTGCATCAAAGGCATTTACCACATTACCAAGTGCGTTAAAGTTCACAGGCAACCCGAATTTTGAATTCAGTACTGTCAGAAATAACTCAGTTTTAAGGTTCCCGGCACCTCTGCCCATTCCCCAAACAGTCGCATCTATAATTTCAGCACCATGTTCTATAGCTGTCAAAGAGTTGATTAAGGCCATTTCCAGATTATTATGACCATGGAAACCGATTTTAACACTTGTCTCAGCCTTTACTAATCCTATTGTTTCTATTACATCATTAGGATAAACCCCTCCGTAAGAGTCAACCATATAGAAATAGTCAGCAATACCGTCAACATTCTTCAGCTCTTTGATAAAATCTCCGTATTGTTTCCATTTTGACATGTACATGACATTGAAGCCGACTTCAAATCCCATCTTTTTCACTCCTTCAGCCAAAATCAAAGCCCTGCCTAAATGTTCAGGATCAATCGCTATACGTACCATATCGATTAACCCCCGGACTGGTCCCAGAACCTCATTCAAATGCTCTACCCGTATATCTTTTTCATTAAGAATAATTACAAGTTTCTTTCCGGATTTCTTTCGTAAATCTTCCAGTTCATATACAGGACTATAAAAGTATTTACCTAAATAATCCTTAATTGCAATACTTCTATATCCAATTTCAAGGTAATCAACAGGCAGTTGATTCATGGATTGGATATATTGATCAACGAGTGGTTTATCAAAATCCCAATTTGTATAATATCCTCCATCACGTATTGTGCAATCCAATATTTTAAACATATAGCTGAATTTTTTAGGTTTATTATTACTTAAACATCAAAATCTTATCTACGAAAAAACATATTTTATCAGCCTTTTGCTGACCAGGAAATTTTTTACTGAATTAATGAAATTAATTTGTCAGCCAATAAGATAGATTTTTAGATTTGGCCAAACCAGAGAAATTTATTCCCGGAATTGATACTGAATGTAGTTTTTATACGGATCGTTTCTAAGTTTTGTGTGCTCAATTTGTGTGTGTTTAATCTTTCTCAATAAAATCGAACTTCAGGACGGCCTACTCTTATTACGTCGGACAAGGCTGTCCTGAAGTCATAAAATCTATTTCCTTTCTAAAAGCTTTTTTATTTTCGAGGAAACAGAAAATCCGGATGAATTATTATCTTCAACATAACTGTAACCGTAGCCATAACCATAACCATAGCCGTAACCATAGCCATAAGTGCTGCTATAATCAATACCATTAAATACAATATTCAATGATTTAAACTTATTCTTCTCTTTTAAATCAGCAACCAATCTCAAATAAGATTTCGGAGTGTACTGATGACGCATGATATAGAACACTGCGTCAGCGTAAGCTCCTAAAATAGTAGAATCTGTTACCAAACCAACTGGCGGAGTATCCAAAATAATATAGTCGAACTCTTTCTTCAGCTCTTCAATTAAACTGCTTATTTTGCCATTTGCCAATAACTCCGAAGGGTTAGGAGGAATCGGTCCGCTAGGCATCACAAACATATTCGGATTCAGCGTCGTTGGTTTCACATATTCAAAAGCATTTCCCTGACCTATCAGATAATTGGAAATTCCCTTTTCTCTGGTTACCCCTAAATATTCTGAAATCTTTGGTTTACGTAAATCAAGTTCTAAAACAATTACTTTTTTCTCCAATAGTGCAATACTTGAAGCTAAGTTTACACTGATAAAACTTTTACCTTCTCCACCAATAGAGGAGGTAATTAGCAGGACTTTTCCGCTATCAGCGGTCATTCCGCCTGCAGCATATTGTAAATTAGTACGAAGAGTTCTGAACTGTTCAGCCAAAAAGCTGGTACTTTTCAGGTCAATGATATTATCCTTCATTTCTTTAGGTTTCTTACCAATTTCACCGAAAATGGTAACACCTACAGTACTTTCAATTTCCTTTCTGGATTGTATTTTATCATTTAAAACCTCTCCTATATTGATAGCTGCCGCCGGTAAAACGATTCCAAGTAACAAGGCAACCATAAAAAACATCTTTCTGTTAGGTTTAATCGGCTCAGGTGTACCATATGGCTCATCTACAATTCTACTGTCCGTCACCGTTGATGCGTAAGAAATAGCTGTTTCTTCTTTCTTTTGCAAAAGCATTAAGAATAAACTTTCTTTAATCCCTTGCTGACGTTTGATATTGACAAACTCTCTTTCTTTTTTAGGAATCGTTCTGATCGAAGATTCAAAACGATTGTTCAGTGTTTTCAAACTGCTTTTGGTTACCACTAAACCCTGTTTCTGGTTAGCAATACTTTCACGGATAGCAGCTTTAGTATTGGCAATCTGAGTATTAATAGTTTCCAATAAGGGGTTACCAGGCTGGGTAGTCCTTACATATTTCTCTCTTTGAATATCCAGTTCATTCAATTTCCCTAACAATCCGATCAACACCGGATCATTTACCATCAAGGTTGCCGGGGCTACTCCGGTCTGACTGCTTCTCAGGTAGCTTTCTACACCATCTAATACTTTTAGCTGAATATCAACTTCATTGAGCTTAGTATCGTTTTCCTTTACCTTCTCCAAAAACAAGTTGGCTTCTACACTCAGGTCAGTAATTCCCTGAGAACTTTTATAAGTTTCTACATCTTTCTCTACAGAACCTAATTCTCCGGTAATCAGACGTAAACGCTGATCAATAAATTGAAGGGTATTAGTTGCCTCCATATTTTTATCTGCTAAGGCAGAATAAGTATAGGCTTCTAATAATTTGGCCAGAATAGCTTTTCCTTTCACTGGTAAGGCATCTTCTAAAGAAAGTTTTAATACCGTACTTTTCTGATTCATTAGCTCCACCTGAATCTCTTTCTGATATCTTTCAACCAAAGACTCCTTTTCAAAGAATTTCACCCTGATTAAATCATCATCCTGTCTGTAAAGAGAATCATTCAAAAAGACACGGAAAGCACCATATCTGCTGCGAATATTCTGGCTGTAACCAAAAGTTCCCATCACATCTCCGTCCTCGTTCTGCAGCTCAAACTTCTGCTTATTAATAATACGAATAAACACGGGCTCTTTATAAGCAACCTCATTCAGATTACCATGCTGCACCCAAATAGGAGAAGTACGAAAGATCTCATCATATTTACGAACCTTCCCTTTTTGAAAATAGGCTACAGTAAGGTTAAGGTCGTTTACTACTTTTTCTATGAGGTTACGAGATTTCAAAACTTCCATCTCATTTTCTACAATCTTATTACCGGAGAACATCTCAAGTTCTTTCAGCATATCATTCCCTCCAATACCCTTTTTCTCATCCTTAATCAACAATACAGAGCTCACATTATAAATAGGAGTTGTATAACGCAAATACAAAAAAGCCACAGATAAGCAAACTACCACCGAGATTACAAACCAATACCAGTGTCTTAAATATTTAATCAGGAAACCTTTGATATCAAAATCCTGACCATTGTCATCAGAAAAATCTATTGAATTATCTGCCATTTTAAAATTTATGGAAATGTTAATGTTATATCAATATATAAGCCAAGGTGATCAAATGAAAACCGGCTCAGCTCATTCGTATTCTAAAATGTAATTTGGGAAAACAATGAATGTAATACATCGAAATTTCCCGGATTATATATTACTTCTTAAATATCAGATTCAGCAAAAGAACTGTGGTGGTTGCGATACCTGTTACAATTGGAATCAGCTGAATTGTTCTGTCAGAAGAAGTAATTTTACCTTTGGTAGCTTCTACATAAACCACATCATTATTCTGAATATAATAGTAAGGAGATTCCAGTACTTTTCTGGAAGTAAGATCTAATTTTACCAATTCTCTTTTGTCTCCCGTAGTACGCATTATCATCACATTATCTCTGCGCCCGAAAATAGTCATATCACCCGCTGTTCCCAGAATTTCAGGTAAGGTAGTATGGTTATCCAAAAGGTTATATACCCCGGGGCGGGCCACTTCACCGATAATAGTAAATTTATGATTGAGTTGTCTGACATTGACAGTAGGTTCTTTCAAAAATTTGGTTAACTCACCCTGAATTTTAGTCCCTGCCTCTTCCAAAGCCAAACCGTTTACCTGAATCCGGCCAATTAAAGGCATATCAATAAACCCTTTCGGATCTACCAGATAACCCAGGGGCTGCTGACGCGCCATGCCGTTATTGCTTCCACCGGGAAAGTTGGATGTAATTAAAGGATTGATATTAGCAAAATTGAAAACTAAATTGGACTCTTCACTTAAGCTGCTGACCGTAACCGCTAAGATATCATCAGGCTGGATTTTAGGGATCCGGGGTTCAAGACTATTGAGTGTTGTATAGCGTATAGTATCAACTACGCCTGGTCCCTGAAAATAAGTGATATTCTTTGTAGAAACACAAGAATAAAAAAAAGGCGTGCAAAGAACAGCAAGCAATATACGAAGCTTGGCTATTTTTTTTACCTGGTGTGTAATCAAATTCATTTAGTGTTAATTTAAAAAGATTAAAATCAAGCAGGGCTTTTACATAAAAAACCGGAAATTATTTTAATCCAATTTTTTGGATGTTAACAAATATACAAATAGATCATCGTATTCTTTAACATTTAAATCCAAATTTCGTCGGATAAATTATTAAGTGGACAAAATCCCAATCTATTGTCAAGACAAATTCACAAAACAAATTCGAACACAATATCTTTTATTCTTCGCCAATCACTCTTTCTCTTCAATAATTAGGGAAATCTCCGGCATTTCCTGCAAAAGCTTTACCTCGAAAAATTATATTATATAGTTTCCTTCGAAACTATATAAAAGTTATCGTTTGGCTATCCTCTTCTCTGCTTATTGTCCACAAAACTAAAAGACAAATTGTACTCATTGGTTAAGCCATTGTTAAAATGAAAAACTTTAACGGTTAAGAACAATACGTTATTTTAGTTAAGATGTACCTGTCAGATATTCATAATCCTGTGGACCTGAACGATCAAAACAGCAACAGAAACATTCTCTATCTGTTATCCGGTGGATAAATAAAGAATTACAGTAAAAACTAATCAAAAGATAGCAAGTGTATAACGAAGCCCAAGGGTTTGAAATAATAGTGCTCAGATATTACTTCAGTACTTCTATTAAAAATATTATAATTTAAGCTGTATGGTAAAACGAGCTTAACATTGACAAATTACTCGATTTTTCATTTATTAACAGCGAAAATTTTCCATAAACGAAGAAAATTTGGATTTATTATTTTTCCAAACATTACTGAATTTGAAACAATAGTCATGTAAATATACAAATGGTAATCAATTCGGCAAAAAAAAAAAGCAAAACTTTTGATATTTGAAAAATTTAAATTTCAATCTTTATTACTTACAGAACTATTCAAACAATTAGTTGATTTTAACTAATAAATAAAAAGTAAATACATCTTTAACCCCGAGACAAGTATAAGATGTTTATTAAAATAGTTTCAATATACGTTATTCCAAAAATAAATAAACAGGCCTCCTTTTGACATATCCGGAGACCTGTTCATTATTGTTCTAATAAGTTCTACCTGAGTTTGCTGATAATCACAGGTTTTATTTTAGAAGCATCTCCATTCATTATATCAGCTTCTGTAAATTTTGCAAAAATTATCTCCCCAAGATAAGGTCTGGAATTATCATAAATCAAGCATATCTCATCTTTATCATTTTGAATTACGTCAGGATAAGAAACCCCGTTTCTCCCGTCTATTAACAACTTATATTGCCAGGTTTTACCGTTATCTGTAGACAAACAGGCTGTAAGCTTTTCTCTGTTCAAACTATTATTAAAAATAAATAATATATTTCCTGACTTCAATCTGCCAAAATAAAACCTGCTTGAAGGTGACGGCCCAAGAGTTTTAAACTGTGTTTCAGTCCCCCATGTTACTCCACCATCCTCACTTGATATTGTGCAAATACCATCAGACTCTGATCTCCGCATACAAATCAATGAATTATTCCCCAGATCAAGAACCATAGGTTCATCGAATGTTCTTGCAAATTTAGTTGGAATTTTAGCAAATTTATGCGGAAGTAAAATCCTTTTTCCTGTCTGGTTATAGGTAGACTTATATAAAAATATACCATTCCAATCAACTGGTGTGAGAGTATAATTCGGCAATCCAGCCACACCAATATTCCAGCCGGAAACAGGAAAAAGTATTTCCGTACTATCTTTATTCAAATGAATGGGTTTGACGTTCATTACACCATGGAAAAGCGGGTATGGCTTTGTTATCTGTATTTTATCAGATACCTGTTTAATTTTGACATGCCATGTACCATTTGCAGCACCATCCCATATTCCTTTACTTACCAGCCAGGAAAGATGAAGGGCTCCAAACTTATCTTTCCAGAAAGAAGGATCTATCTGCCTTACACTATCAATCAGAGGAGCTATTAATAATTTATTCTGCCCCCAGGTTTGTCCATTATCACTACTTGTTGCAATAGTAATATAATTATTCAGCTCCTCTCCTTTTACACCTGCAAACCAGGCTGCATAATAAATGCCATTATTAAATCCGATTGCCGGACATCCCTGATATCCTCTTTTAAGTCCCTGAGGATTGCTGGTAGCATCATAGGTAAAAATGGCCTTTGACGCTGAGTCCATTTCAAGAACAGCATATCTGTTGGAGGAAACATCATCAGGATCAGGCACCGGGGTTACTATTGGCGTATTGACAGGAGAATTATCCTTACATCTGATACAAGTAAATAAAACAGAAATTAAGAGTGAGATTTTAAAGAGTTTTTTTAACGGCAAGTACATAATTTTTAATTTTTTATGGTAGTTAGTATATTGAAAATAAGAAAACAGGAATCTTATCTGGGTAATCTAATTATGCTTTTTATCAGTAATCATATCCTTAAGTGTTTTTGTTTAATTATTACGAGGCTTATCTTTAATCAGGATTATACTACATACTTTTGATTCTTTCTTCAGACAATTTACAATCCTCAAAACTTCTAAGGATTCAGAGTACTGATTACTTTATATTTCACCGCCTTTGTATTTCCCTTAGTGATATCCTCTTCACTAAATCTGGAAAAAATTATCTGCCCGTCATAATTGCGTGAATAATCATAAACCATGCATATTTCACTTCTATCGTTCTGTACTACATCCGGGTAAGAAATTCCTAAACGATCATCAATCAGCAATTTAAATGGCCAGGTTTTTCCATTATCTTTCGATAAATAAGCCATAAGTTTTTCACGATTGGCACTATTATTCAATACCAGTAATAAATTCCCGGATTTTAGTTTTCCTAAATAAAATCTGCTGGATGCTGCCAGTCCTACTTCTTTAAATATCTGTTCTGTCCCCCAGGTTCTGCCCCCGTCATTACTTCTGTTTAAACTTATCCCTTCTGAGGCGGTTCTTTTCATGAGCAGCAATGCATTATTATTCAAATCGACGATCATCGGTTCATCAAAATCCCGGGAAAATACGGTTGGAATTCTTGCAAACTTTTGGGGCAGCATAATCCTTTTATTAATAGGATGATAGATAGATTTGTATAAAAACACACCATTAAGCTCTGAAGGCGTAAGGGTATAGTTGGGCAATCCTTCAATACCAATATTCCAGCCTGATACCGGAAATAGTATCTCTGAGCTATCCTTTCCAAAATGTATCGGTTTTACATTCATTACGCCGTGAAAAAGCGGATTCGGATTTGTAATAAATATCCTCCCTCCTGCTTCTTTAATTTTCACATGCCAGGAACCATTGGCTGCTCCATCCCAGATACCTTTACTTACAAGCCAGGATAAATGAAGTGATCCATACTTATCATTCCATAATGAGGGGTTAATATGTCTGATACTGTCGCTGGCCGGAGCTATCATCAATCTGTTTTGCTTCCATGATAACCCGCCGTCTGCGCTGGTAGCTACTGTGATATAATTGTTGGAGTCTTCCTCCTTTGTACCGGCAAACCATGCCGCATAGAAAATACCATTATTGTAGCCAATTGAAGGGCATCCCTGAAAACCTCTTCCCAAACCTTTTGGGTTAGATCTCTGGTCATATGTAAACACGGATTTAGAAACGGTATCAATCTCAATCGCCATATACCTGTCGGACGAGCTCGCCTCAGCCTCCAGCATAGAAACTACATGCAGGGAAGTAGGTTGGATGGTTTCACTACATTGAACAAAAACAATAAGCCAAAATAATGAAACTGAAGTTTTAAAGAGTCGTTGCAATTGACGATACATAAATTTAATATCTTATGGGCTAAGAATACTAATGTAAAGTTATGGAAAAAATAAAAAGCTCTATGCTCTGATAATCAATATTTTAACAAATCTTAATATCCCGGGATAAAATATGAGTAATTACCATCAGATAATTCTTTATCCATTTAGTTTAATGAGATTTAAGTAATAACAAAAAAAAAGACACTGCGATGCAGCGTCTTTTTTCGGGTATTAATATTTGACTATTTTTTAGTAAAATAGTTCCAGAATCAGGCAATCATCCTCCGTAGTGCTGCGGGATTCTCCCTGATGTCCTTCCCTCGAAACACCAATGGTTTTATCATGGTTACTCAATCTTGTCTCAAGCTTTTCTGAAACTTTGATATTACCACTCTGATCCTTCACTTCAATCAGGTAAGTACCCGCTTCCAGAGAAACAAAAAGTGCCTTCTTTTTAGAAGCATCGTTGTCGCAAACGGGTGCTTCAGACAAAGCCGGTAACACTCCCTTATTTACCTCATCAATAAACAGATAAAGCGTTTTTCCGGTTTGATTACTCGTCCAGAAATATGTTTTAAATGGTTTGGTACCTAAATGACATTGTGCAAATGTCAGAATAACAATCAGAATTAATGCGGATGCGATAGTCTTTTTCATAGGTCTTTATTATGAGATTTATGGAATGGTGATATTTATGAATCAAAGATAAAGATATTTTCCATTACTATGCAATACATAGTACTATTTATTGTATAATTCATTTAATCAACACCTCAAATCTTATGTGGTTACAATAAATAGAATACAAAATCCCAAACAATCTAAACTCATCCCGTACTATGTGCCCTATGATCCTATGTGGTTACAATGAATGGAATACAAAATCCCAAACAATCCAAACTCATCCCATACTATGCGCCCTATGATCCT
>NZ_FOXH01000020.1:0-41298 GCF_900115665.1 Pseudarcicella hirudinis | reverse complement strand
TATGATCCTATGTGGTTACAATGAATGGAATACAAAAAACCAAACAATCCAAACCCATCCCATACTATGTGCCCTATGATCCTATGTGGTTACAAACTTCATTATTCAGAAACCTTTTTAAACAACTTTCTCATAGCGTTCTCTACCGTTTGCGTATAAGAATAAAGTTTTGACTTATTGTACATTTCAAACTCCTCAAGAATAACAGGCAGATATACAAATTTGCGGTCTTCTATATAATTGATTTTTAAACGCTCTGCCTCAGAAATATTACCGAGATTTCGGGCAATCATCACCTCTCCTGCCCGGACAAAGTGTTCATACAAACATGCCTTCCACCCGGTATAACCCTGATTTGACATTGCACTTTTTATAGGCTCAAAAAGTTTTTCGGTTTTAGCAATCAGTTCTTCCGGCACTTTGTCTACAGCCTGATTAACAAAAGAATGCCCAAACTCATGGGTACTTAATTCAAGCAGGTGTGTCCTGTCATTAAAACCCATATCTAAGTCTGTATCATCCGCAAAATGCTGAAGACCGAAAGTACCGAAAACATGAAATGCTCTTGTGGTATCAGCTAAGCTATACTTAACGCCAAAACCCATTCCTGCCGGAATAGTCAGACTGGGAATTAAGAAATAATAGTCCATACTTTGTCCGTAAAAATTTTCCATTGCAGGAATAAATCGTTTGTCAGGCAGAGAATTTTTTACCTGTGCTATCGCATTTTCATACTTTTTCTGATACCGGCTGAAGTATTTATCAAAATCTACTTCCCTGTATAATTTATTCATGGCATCAATAAAAAGAGAAACATTATATCTGGCTTCAACCGGATCATTGGCAGGAGAAAAACGCAGATAATACTTCTCATCTACTTGATTTGATAGCCTGGCATAAGGAAAATCCTCAAGCTGGATGAGCAGGCTTATTAAATAGTCCAGCCAGATATTCTCGGCAAAGCCTACTATAACTGATAGAGGTTTGCTGTTCTTATAGGTTTTATATTGCTGGTACAAACTAAGTCCATAGGCATATCGTTTCTTTTTTTCTATAGAATACGTTAAATCGGTCTCAGATTGATTTCCTTCATAACCTAAGAAATAGACAAACCCTAATAATTCCACATTTCTGTTGAGTTGCACCTGAATCGAATGCTTACCGGATTGCTGACAAAAAGTAAGTGGGGTCCAGAATAACGCCACCACGAAGAATAGTTTCTTTTGCATGAGTAAAAGGTTAAACTTATTGATAAAATGCAAAACAAGCTATTCCAATAACCTCATGCGCCTGAGAACGCTTTTTCGGAAGTCCGAAATCATGTTTCCGGACATTCTTTTTACGATAAAGCCTAAAATTCATCAGCCGGAAAGACGCACTATTTTTGCGTCATCATGTAATGTGAAGGAGATTTTCCGGTATGTTGTTTAAATACCTGATTGAAGGTGGATTTTGAATTAAATCCAGACTCTAATGCCAAAGCCAGAAGCGTCTTGTGCTGTTCTTTAGGGTCGTTTAGTTTGCGGATCACTTCTTCAACTCTAAAACCATTGATAAAATTATTAAAATTGGAATTACATTTCGTATTGATCAGATATGACACATACCTGGGTGGTAAACGCAACTTCCCGGCTACTTCTTCTAAAGTGAGCTTCGATTGGGTATATATCGCATCTTCTTTAAAAATAACCATGAGGCGTTCTAACTGATGTTCATCATCATAATGAGCAAATTCTGGTTTTTCAGAAGGTTTTATCCCGGCTAACACAGGCAAGGTGAAAAAAGCAGCATCTATATATCCGATGTAACCAAAAACAAAAAGGAACACTGTCAAAACAGCTTCAATGGTAGCAAACACGGGCAGATTTAACACCACACCTGCGGCCCATAATAGCGTTAAAGCCAGTAAGAAAATACACAGTCCGTAAAGTCTCAGATATTGTGAAAGATTTAAACGGGAAGACTGCTCTGTCCATAATTGGTGAAAATGCAACAATTTGCGGGCATAAATCCAGACAACGATAGCCATACTGATAATCGGCAGGATTTCTGTAACAAAAAACCAGATAGGAATATCAAGCAAAAACGGCAGGTTTTTACCGGTAAAATAATGATAAAGACTCCAACCATTACGTACTGTTATTTCGATCAAAGCCGGCAGGTAAAAAAAACAGTACTTCCTTTTAAACATATAGTCAGGAGTAGTTGTAAACCGGGCAAAAAACCATAAAGAAGGCGGAAGTATTAAATATGTCTGGAAATTCCAAAAGGGAAAAGCATCTGCTGATTTATGGTATTGTACCTGAATGCCCCAGGCATTGAGTAGCTCAAGCGCAAGGGTATAAAAAATGAGTCCTAAAAAGAAATTAGACCACTGCCGTTTAAAACCTTTTACAATCAGGGCGAAACTCAGAAATATTCCTTGCCCGAAGGCCAGTAAAAACATTACAGCTTTCCAATTTTCCATTTGGTTCAATTTGGGAATGGCTATTAAGAGGGTAGTCAGGAAATGTAAAAATACGTCGAAAATTTATAATCCCCATTTTGAATCAGGAGAAAGATATATAAACATTTCCTTTAAATCATCAACGCTCTAAAAGCTTAGGATAACAGCCGGCAACTATGCAGAGTTCCTCATTTTCTGTTTTCAATTTCATTAATTCTTCCTTATAATTTCCTCCAAACTATTGATAACTGAAAGCAAAACAATAAACTACTTAAGAAGAAATAACCCGATTAAACCATCCGCGCCGGAATGAATCCAAATGCATGATTCCTCTTTAATAACGCCCATAATTTTCTTAAAAATGTTATTAGTCTCGTATTTGAAAACCATCATGCTTCTGTATGCTGGTTTAGCGTCCAATGGAGAATTACTCTCTGGTCATATCCAATCAGATTCGACAGAAACTCCTCAGTCCACCCTGCAAGTAGGAACCAGCTATATGAATATTGTCAATTACCGGGGAAGAACCTTTGGCATTAATCAATATGGCTTCATGCCGATGGCAAAATATATTTCTAAAACCGGATTTGTATTGAATGCCACAGGATATTACTGGAGTGGAATGGATAATAAACTAGCCAAGCTTGACCTGGGCATCGGTTATGAGAAAGAAATCGTCAAAAATCTGTATGCTTCCTTTAATTATGAACGATGGCTTTGGAATGAAAATAATGTAGAAGAACAAAATCCGCTGAAAAACTACCTGGCTGCCGATATGACCTATGATTTCGGCTATTGGAATGTTTCCGGAACCTATGAATATATGTGGGGCGACCAGCATCTCTCTCAATTAACCTTTCAGATAGCCGGAGATATTCCCCTCTACTCAAATGAAGCCGAAACTTCCGAACTGAAGTTTCAGCCCGGATTTACTTTTATTATGGCTAATCAGTCTTCTCTTTCAGTAATTAGCGCACCAAATTACCTGAGTAATAAAAAAGGTAAAAAAACAGCAACTACCCTTATTAATGACCCGTTTCAGGTACAGGATTACGAGCTCTCTGCCCCTCTGTATCTTAAATGGAACAATACTGAAATTACCGGCGCATACAGGTATGCTTTCCCTTTAAACGGCTCTCCTGATGAACATTTGAAACCTTTTGGATATTTCACCCTTGATTTCGTTTACAATATAAAGTGGTAGTACCAGACATAATCTCTCTTTGACTTCAGAATTTTAAAGATATGCCTTCCACAACACAAATATTTCAAAGTCAGAACGCCAAACGCTGGAGAAGTTTTCTGTTGGTTCTCATTACATTAGTATTGCTTACCGTATTTTCTTTTTCGGTCTTACTGATGGCTATTTTTGATAAATCCGAGATTTCTTTACCTCATTTGATTAATAAAAATGAGCTTTACAAGAAATTACTTTCTCCGGACAAACCCGTTTCAGTGTTGGAGTCGGCAGAAAGCCACTTATATCATCTGGCCTGTCAGAAAACAAAGCCTTCACAAATTTTACGTGATTCAAAACATCAGTTATTTAAAGAAAAAAGTCACCAGATCAGAGCCGGATTTTATGTCAACTGGGACATTCAGTCATTTTATTCTCTCAGAGATAATATCGATAAAATGAATATGGTATTGCCTGAATGGTTTTTTGTTTCTGATAAAAATGAGGTGGCAATAGACATTGATGCCAAAGCATATCGCATCATGAAATCTAAGCATATTAAAATTATTCCTATGATCTCCAATTTCTGGAAAAACGGATGGAGAGGAGAAAACGTCCATAGAATAATTTCTTCTGCAGCCAATCGCAAAGTATTTATCAATAGTGTTTTAGCTGCTTTAGACAAATATGATTTTCAGGGAGTTAATGTAGATTTTGAGGATTTGAAAGAATCATCGGATGAAAATTTATCATTATTTCAAAAAGAAATATATCAGGCTCTCCATGCCAAAGGTTATCTTGTTACCCAGGATATTGCCCCGTTTAATCCTGATTATAATCTCAGAGAACTGTCTCAAAACAATGACTTCCTTTTCATAATGGCCTATGACCAGCATTATGAATCAAGTACTCCCGGACCAATTGCAGAGCATAAATGGGTAGAATCAGCCATAGAATATGTGGCTTCTCAGGTACCTTCCGAAAAGTTGGTTCTATGTCTCGCCGCTTATGGATACGATTGGTTTAACGGAGGCATTGGTACAGACATTACTTATCAGGAAGCCATTACTACTGCCAAAGAATCAGAGGGAAAAATAAAGTTTGATAATCATAACTACAATTTAAACTTCGACTATTACGACGACAACAATTTAAAACATCAGGTATATTTTACAGATGCCGGCACCTGTTATAATGCAATGAGAGCCTCCGCAGACTATGCCCTTTCAGGAACAGCTTTATGGCGTTTAGGATCTGAAGACCACCGGATATGGAGTTTTTATAAACAATCGCTCGATTTAAACCTTGCCAGATTTACGCCTGCTTTTCTCGAAAATATGGAGATTGTTCATCCAAGTAATAATTTTGATTACATCGGAGAAGGAGAAGTACTTGATGTACTAAGTTCCCCGAAAAAAGGAATAATCAGCGTAAAATTAGATTCAACCGATAAACTGATCGCAGAACAAACTTATCAGGAACTACCCACTTCCTATGTAATTAAGAAGTATGGAAAAGCCAGTCCCAAACAGTTACTGCTCACATTTGACGATGGCCCGGATAACCGTTATACCCCGGCTATTTTAGATATTCTTGAGAAAGAAAATGTCCCTGCTGCCTTTTTTATAGTAGGTATGGCTGCTCAGAATAATATCCCGATTCTTAAGCGTATATATGATGATGGCTTCGAAATCGGGAATCATACTTTTACTCATCCTAACCTGGCAGAAGTTTCTCAGGAAAGAGTCCGGATTGAATTGAATACTACCCGAAGACTAATTGAAAGTGTAACCGGACACTCGACCGTACTGTTCCGTGCACCCTACAATGCCGACTCAGAACCACAAACCATTCAGGAATTATCGCCGGTTGCTATGGGAAGAGGCGATAATTATATTACCGTCGGAGAAAGTATAGACCCGACAGACTGGAAAGAAAACATTACTGCTGAGCAGATTTTTAATAAGATTATCAGTGAGAAAAATAATGGAAACATCATTCTCCTGCATGATGCCGGAGGCAATCGTTCTGCTACGGTAAAAGCTTTGCCAAAAATCATTAACTATTTTAAATCTCAGGGATATCAGTTTATCAGTGTCTCTCAGCTGCTTGGCAAAAGAAAAGAGGATATTATGCCTGCAATTAAAAACGGGGAGGATTTCTGGTTTTCAAGATTCAACTGGTTTACCGCAACCGGAGTTTACTGGATTGAGCAATCCCTTGCCATTATCTTTTTCACTGCTATATTACTGTCGATAGGAAGAATGCTTTTCGTCGCTTTTTTTGCCATTATTCAGAAAAAGAAAGAGATAAATTCCCCACAACGGGCACCTGGTATAAAGCCTAAAGTGAGCATTATTGTGCCCGCTTATAATGAAAATATCAATGTCGTCAGAACCATCAGTAATTTATTAAAAACCCGTTATGATGACTTTGAAATCGTTTTTGTAAATGACGGCTCGAAAGATAATACCCTGGAACTGGTTCAGAATTCTTTCAGCAATAACCCTCTTGTCAAAATATTAACCAAGGCAAATGGCGGAAAAGCCTCGGCCTTAAACTTTGGTATCCAACAGGCAAGCGGTGCCATAATGGTCTGTATCGATGCCGATACCCAGCTTAAAACTGATGCAATTCCTCTTATGATTGCTTATTTTGAGGATGAAGAAGTAGGAGCCGTTGCCGGAAATGTGAAGGTAGGAAATGAAATGAACTGGCTCACTAAATGGCAGTCTATTGAATATATTACAGCACAGAATTTTGACAAAAGAGCCTTCGATTTTCTCAATTGTATTTGTGTTATTCCGGGTGCAATCGGTGCTTTCAGAAAAGAAGTAATGATTGACGCCGGATTATTTACCACCGATACCCTTGCCGAAGACTGCGACATTACCATCAGAATTCTGAAACAGGGATATACCGTACGCTATTGCTCTGAAGCGAAAGCATTTACCGAAGTACCGGAAAGCGTCAATATGTTTTTAAAACAGCGTTTCCGCTGGACATTCGGCATTATACAGTCATTCTGGAAACACAGACATGCCTGTTTCAATCCGAAATACAGAAATCTTGGTATCGTCGCCTTACCCAATCTTCTCATTTTTCAGATTATCATTCCATTACTGGGTCCGGTTGCCGATATGGTAATGTTAGTTTCATTACTGGCAGGAAGCTGGAAAACCATACTTGTCTATTATCTCATTTTCTTAATAGTTGATACCATAGGTTCGGCACTGGCTTTTAGCTTTGAGAATGAAAATATGAATCGGTTGAAATTGTTATTCCCGCAAAGATTTGCCTACAGACAGTTGATGTACTGGGTCTTAATCAAAGCCATTGTCAAGGCTATTAAAGGAGAACTCATGAACTGGGGCTCTTTAAAAAGAACAGGAAATGTAAAACTGGAAGAAGTGGGAACTTAACAGCTATTCATGACAAATGTCCCTTCCAGCATTTTAAAAACCAGAATTTAAACGGAGGACTGTTTACTCCCTTATTAACAGGTTCATCTATCTCAAAAAATTCCATCAAACCATAGGCCCCGAATTCCTTTTGAATAGCTTCTTCATCATAAAAGAACAACCTGGGTCCGCCCTGTATTTCAAAATGATTTTCACCAATTTGTTTACCCATCCCGTAATTAGGTGAATTAGTGGAAATTACAGAGAAAATCATGTAACCATCACTTTGCAACTGATTGTAACAATCTCTGATCAGCTTTTTCCGCTCCTCAAAATCCAGCAAATAAATCAATCCATAACAGAAAACACTTTCGTACAACTCCGGGTCAAAAGGCATATCGGTTACAGAACCATGATATATTTTCATTACAGCGCCAAAATGTTTTTCTGCAAGTTTTATAGCAGTTTCTGAAATCTCAATACCTGTTACTTTAATGCCATTATCTACAAACAATTTTGCATTTCTTCCATATCCGATCCCCGGAATCAATACATTCTTAATATGCTGTTTTTTAAAAAAATCATTAGCCATAATAGCTGATTCCGTAGGTTCTAACCCCCACATCTCCTGTCTTTCAGCAAAAGCATTCTCCCATATATCTGTCATCTCTAATTGTATTTTTCAAATTCCCCTGTTGCAATATCATCAGCAAAATTAAGAAAACAATTACAAAACGCAACGCCGTTGCATAAACAAAGAAATAGCAGGACCCAACCCAAAAACTTAAAAGCAAGCCCATTTTCCTCAGTAGAGATGTAATGATCTAAAGCTATCCTCGAAAATCTATATCTTCCTTTTTTTCTATATCTTCTTTTTTTTCTATATCTTCCTTTTTTCTATATCTTCCTTTTTTCTATATCTTCCTTTTTTCTATATCTTCTTTTTTTCTATATCTTCTTTTTTTCTATATCTTCTTTTTTTCTATATCTTCTTTTTTTCTATATCTTCTTTTTTTCTATATCTTCTTTTTTTCTATATCTTCTTTTTTTCTATATCTTCTTTTTTTCTATATCTTCTTTTTTTCTATATCTTCTTTTTTTCTATATCTTCTTTTTTTCTATGTGTTCTATATGCCTATGTGGTTGCAAATCTAATCCTCAAGCTTCTTTAAATGCTCAACCGCATTAGTATTTGACGGATTAAGTTCCAGAGAGCGTTTATAATTTTTAATGGACAGGGCTTTATCGCCCAGACTTTCATATACTTCAGCCAGACTATCATAAGTATTTGAGCTTTCCGGAAACAGACTTACATTTAGCTTAAATATCACCAAAGCTTTGTCTTTATTGCCCTTGCCCAACAGTGTGTAACCAAATACATTTAACTCATCTTCGGACAATCTAAACCTGTTGTCTTTCGCTTTTAATTCATTAGCTATTTCTTCGGCAAATTGAAATCCCCGCTGGTTTAACATTTCAAGCAGAAGATTGACAGATCTTGAAAAGCCAAAACCTTCTGCAGAGCGTTCCGGAGCCGAAAAGTGTACTTCATTATAAATAGTATTTGCTATTTCAGACAAAGCATATTCTGCGCTTTCGCCATTTTGGTTCGCAAGCGTTATCACTGCAAAATCAGCTTCAGGATAAAGAACGCTGTAAGAAGAAAAACCAAAAGTACCCCCTGATGTCCAAATCCGCCTTTTTTCATCAAAATTTGTCTTTAAATACCAGTTTAAACCTATTCCAAAGTTCTCATAATTCCCCCAGAAAAGGGTATGACTAAGCACTACTCGTTTATCCTTTTCCTTAAGGTGATAATTAACATATTTCATCATATCGGCCAGACTTGATTTCAATACCCCGGCACTTCCTGCATCTTTCGGAATTTCTGGCATAAGAATGCCTTTTTCATTATATCCCTTTACGCAAAAACCCTTTTCTGATGTTGGAACGGAAATATAAGTATGCTTCATATTCAAAGGGCCGGTTACATATTTTTGTAACAGGTCAGCATAACTCATCCCATAAATATTTTCGAGTAAAAAACCCAGTAACTGAGCCGCGGTGTTAGAATGTGCAGGATTTAATCCAGGTTCTCTGCTTAATTTTACGGTATGAAGATCCTGCAGAAATTGGGATCGTGTATAACCATCATGTATTTTCTTCAGTTCAAAAAGCTGAGATTCCCGCTCTTTCGTTTGAAACGGCGGCATATTTTCAGGAAGATTGTCCGGAAGTCCGGATGTCAGATTGGCCAAATGAATCAATTGAACAGGTTTACCATTAAATTCAAGATTGGGGTAACTGCCTTTAAGATATTTTCGGATATCATCCTTCAGATTAACCTTTTCGTCAACCACTGCCTGTGCCAGCAACATACTGGTGAAAGTCTTGGTAATTGACCCTATTTCGTAAAGGCTGGTTGTAACAGGAAGACTGTTTTTATCTTTTTGGGTACTGCCAAAATAATAAAGGTGAAATTTGTCTTTTCTAATGACTCCCACGGACAATCCAACCCACGGTCTGCCAGCCAGATAGGTTGTCGCTGCATGATTTACAATCGAATCAATATTCTGGGTGTAAGAGATCCGGGGCAGACAAATAGAGAAAATGAATATTAACAACCGCTTTTTCATAGATAGATGGTATTTCCGGATTACGCATAACTTAAATTACATTAACGGACATATGTTTCAGGAATTATTGAGCCATTTTCCATACAAATGCAATAGTAACAGTTTAAATCCAATTGCGTTTTCATTTCTAAAGAATTGGGATATAACCCCGCAAATACGTTATGAATGGTTAAAAGCTTTTTATCAGTTTTGAGGCTTTTCTGTTAATTTTTGGTAAAAATCTTCAGAAGGAATCCGGTTAATCTTGCTGAAATCGGAAAGATAAATGTGAAAATCTCTTTCTGTTCAGGGGTATTATCTTCATCAAAATGTCTTTTTCAACAGTATCTTATTTATCAGAAAGGCACACCCTTTACAAATCTATTAACTTATTGAAAATAAATATTTTATCATTGAATAATAATGACTCAAAGCGTTCAAAAAATATTATCTGCGATCTTTATTCTGGCTTTTTCTTTCTCCTCTTCAGGACAAAATATCTATGTGTCTCCGGATGGGAACGATAAAAATAATGGGACGAGAGAGAAACCCCTGGCGAGTTTTGCTAAAGCCAAAGGATTAGCTCAGAAAGCACCGGTTGATAAATCGGTAAACGTGGTTTTTAAAGATGGAATCTACTACTTACCTGAAACGATCCTTTTTACGCCTGAAGACAGTAGAGATCCGGCTTCACCAATTACTTATCGGGCTGAACATGAAGGCAAGGCTGTTTTAAGTGGCGGCTTGTCATTGAAACTCGATTGGAAACCCTGGCAAAAAGGAATTTTCAAGGCAAAGGTTCCGGATAATATTACGATTGACCAGTTATATATCAACGGTACACGCCAACGAATGGCCAGGTTTCCTAATGCAGTAACTGGCAAAAATGTATTTGACACCTGGGCATTAAATCATAATGCCAAAGCAGATTCTCTGACTGATCCGTTAGTGAAAAACCGGATAAAAGGCTGGAAAAATCCTGAAGATGGCTATATCCATGCTATGCACAGTTATTTGTGGGGAGATATGCACTGGAAAATACAGGGACGAAATCAGGACGGTACACTTAAATATGAGGGCGGCTGGCAGAATAACCGCCCCTCTGAAATGCACCCGCTCTATAGAATGGTTGAAAATGTTTTTGAGGAATTAGATGTAGCAGGCGAATGGTTTTACAATACCCGGGAGCATACACTTTATTATTTACCGGCATCTGGAACTGATTTAAAAACGGCAAAAGTGGAGGTTGTAAGATTAAGGCATCTGGTTGAATTTAATGGTTCAAAAGAAAAACCTGTACAAGGCATAACCCTCAAAGGTTTTGTATTCAGGCATACCGCCCGCACTTTTATGGATAATAAAGAACCGCTTTTACGTTCAGACTGGACAGTGTACCGGGGAGGAGCAGTGTTTTTTAACGGGGCAGAAAATTGTACCATCAGCGATTGTGAATTTGATCAGGTTGGTGGAAATACCATTTTTGTCAACAATTATAATCGCAGAATTACCATCAGGGGTTGCTATATTCACCATAGCGGAGCAAATGGAATTGCTTTTGTCGGTGATCCGGCTACTGTCAGAAATCCGCTCTTCAGGTATGGAAACCAGGATTTTAAAAATTTAGATAAAACACCGGGACCAAAAGGTGATAATTTCCCGGAAGATTGCCTTGTAGAAGACTGTCTGATAACAATGACCGGAAGGGACGAAAAGCAAACCGCCCCGATTCACATCTCCGTTTCGCATAAAATCCGGGTTAATCATTGTTCTATCTATGATGTTCCCCGGGCAGGAATCAACATCAATGAAGGTACATTTGGTGGTCATATTGTTGAGAATTGCGACATCTTTAACACCGTTTTAGAAACAGGCGATCACGGGAGTTTTAATTCATGGGGACGGGACCGTTTCTGGACACCGGAAATCAATGAGACAGTTGCTGAAGTAGCCAAAGAACCAACACTACCGTTCCTGGATATCATTGAACCAAATATTTTAAGAAACAACCGCTGGCGTTGTGACCATGGATGGGATATTGACCTCGACGATGGCTCAACGAGTTATAGAATTTATAATAATTTACTGTTGAAAGGTGGTCTGAAAATGCGGGAAGGATATGACAGAATTGCCTCCAACAACATCATTGTCAACAATAGCCTCCACCCGCATGTCTGGTATCAGCATAGCGGTGATGTTTTTAAAAACAATATCATATTTATGGCATACCGACCGGCAGTTATGAATAAATCCATTGCTCAGAATGGCAAATGGGGAAAAGAACTGGATTATAACTTTTTTGTATCAGATCAGGAAAACAAGAATCGCTTTAACCAAAATGATTGTGACAAAAATTCACTTAACGGAGACCCGCTTTTTGCAGATGCCGACAAGGGCGACTTCAGTGTAAAAGATGCTTCTCCGGCTTTGCAGACAGGTTTCAGTAATTTTGACTTAATGCACTTCGGTGTAACTAAACCAGCCTTAAAAGCCCTTGCAAAAACTCCTGTAATTGATAAAATAACAATAAATACTGAAACCATTAATTATGCCCGAGGAATTGTTTATACCTGGCTTGGTGCCCTATTAAAAGAACCTGTCGGAGAAGAACTTTCTGCTTATGGAGTTGGCTACGACGAAGCCGGTGTGGCACTTGTTAATTTTGCAAATGGCAGCCAGGCAGCAAAACTGGGTTTTAAAAACGGAGATTTAATTCAAAAAATCAATGGAATGAAACTGAAAAATATCTTTGAGTTGAAAGAATACCTCAGGAATAAAACAGGTGATAAAAAGTCATTTATTTTTGAAGTTATCAGAAACCAGAAAATAGCAGTCTTTACTGTAAACGAAAGTTTGCCACCACTTTCAGAAGTAAAATAATAAAGCTGGTACAAGGCAGTGAAACGCCGGAATATGTGAGAAATGCATCCTCTCTATTCCGGCGTTTTCTTTTTCCTATTGAATCTCTCCTGTCAGAAGCAAATTCTCAATAAAGTTTTCCTGATTCCGATAAAGCTCAGTCCGAATTGAAGATGTACCTTTGCTGTAATGAAAATTCTGATTATAGAAGACGACCTTAGAGTAGCTGAACTCCTCCAGAGAGGATTGGCAGAGCATGGTTTTACCACTACATTAGCATATGACGGGCTTTCAGGAAAAAAATTAGCATTAAGTAATGTATATGATCTCATTATTTCAGACATTATATTACCTAAAATGGATGGACTGGATCTGTGTAAGGAAATCCGCCAGACGATCCCCGACACCCCTATTATTTTGCTTACTGCACTTGGCACAACTGACGATAAAGTAGAAGGTTTTGATGCCGGAGCGGATGATTATCTGGTAAAACCGTTTGAAATGCGCGAATTACTGGTTCGTATCCGGGTTTTACTGAAAAGAAGTCATAAAAAAGAACAAAGTACTGGCTTTATCTTAAAATTTGCAGACCTTGAAATTAACCTGTACACCAAAATCGTAAAGCGAAATAATGCCGAAATAAACCTTACCCCAAAAGAATTTAAACTCCTGGAATATATGATGCAAAACCCTGAAAGAGTTTTATCAAGAGGTGAAATTGCTGAAAAGGTTTGGGATACTCACTTCGACACCGGGACTAATTTCATTGATGTTTACATTAATTATCTGCGTAAAAAAATTGATAAAGACTTCGACAAAAAACTCATTCATACCAAATCAGGAATGGGATTTATTCTGAAAGCTGAATGAAAATCAGGACGCGGCTCACCATATTGTTTACCTTTATTACAGCAACTATCTTACTGCTGTTTGCCTCGGTAATTTATTACAGCGCAAAAAAAAACCGTGAAAAAGATTTTTACACATCCCTGAAAAAAGAGGCCATAACTAAAGCAAATCTGTTTCTGAATGCAGAAGTAGAAGTAAAAACCCTTCAGGAAATTTACCATAATAACCGTAAAATATTAAACGAGGTGGAAGTGGCAATTTACGACACCTCCTTTCACCTGCTTTACCATGATGCTGTGGATCTTGACTTTGTAAAAGAAACAAGACCCATGATTGACGAAATTTATAAAAAGGGGGAAGTCAGATTTTACCAGAAAGACTGGCAGGTAATAGGCTTAAAATTTCCGTATAAAAACAAAAAATATCTTATCACGGCAGCCGCTTACGATCAATACGGATACGATAAACTCAACAGCTTATTAAGAACAAGTTCTTTCGTCTTCGTAATTTCTATTTTGTTTATCTATCTGGCCGGGCATTTCTTTTCTAAGAAAGCATTTGAACCGGTTACCCAAATGACCGACAAGGTGAAAAAAATTTCCGCTACCAATCTTGATCTCCGGTTAAATACAAACAAAAACAATGATGAACTTACCGATTTGGCAAATACCTTTAATGAAATGCTGAATCGTTTGGAAAATTCCTTTGATGCTCAGAAACATTTCGTTTCCAATATTTCCCATGAACTGCGGACGCCTCTTACTGCCATGTTTGCAGAACTGCAATTGACAGCTGAAAAAGAGCGAAGCAATGAGCAATATAAAAAGGCCATTGAGCACATTATTTCTGATACCCAAAAATTAATTCATCTCTCAAATAACTTACTGGATTTAGCAAAGGCAAATTATGATTCAGCCGAAATCGCTTTCAAAAACCTGCGCCTTGATGAAGTGCTGATTGAGGCAAGAAACGATGTTTTGCACAACAACAGCTCATTTAAAATCAACATTATTTTTGAAAAGGATTTCGAAGATGATGCTGATATTTCTGTAAATGGCAATGAATATCTTTTAAAAGTTGCATTTGCCAATCTGATGGAAAACAGCTGTAAATATTCAAATGACAAACAAAGTACCGTTGCGGTTTCATTCGACAAAGAAGGAATTATACTCCGTTTTTCTGATAATGGCATTGGCATTGCGGCCGATGATCTGAAAAGTATCTTTGTTCCTTTTTATCGTGGCGAAAACAAAACGTTTACAGAAGGCAATGGCATAGGACTTTCTCTTAGCCAAAAAATAGTTTTGCTGCACCATGGAAATATTTCAGTCACCTCCCAGACAAATATTGGAACCATTTTCACCATTCAGTTACCGCATCTCTGATTTCTTCATTCTAATAAAATTCTAATTTTTTTATAAAAGGTCTGTAACAGCTTCCCGAAGGAAGCTGCCTTACTTTTGTGCCATCATTGAAAAACATATAAAACATGGATGCAGGTCCCCTTTGTAACATCCGCAAATTTTTGCATTAACCTGCACAGTTCTTTAAGGCTGTGTGGCAGATTGCTTGTTTGCACAAACAGAAAGAACAATGAATATCTTAGATTTCACCACTCGTCTCGGATTGGCACTCTTCCTGGGTGCCGCCATTGGCATTGAACGCCAGTGGCGACAAAAAAGTGCAGGACTCCGTACCAATACCCTTGTATCACTTGGTTCAGCTGCTTTTGTACTGCTGTCTATAAAAATCGGCGGTGATGCCGTTGGCCGTGTAGCCTCTTATGTGGTAAGTGGCATTGGTTTTCTTGGGGCGGGTGTCATTATGAAAGATGGCATGAGTGTTCAGGGATTGAATACTGCCGCAACAATCTGGTGCTCTGCTGCCATCGGCTCATTCTCTGCAATGGGATTAACTGCCGAGGCAACCATCGTCAGCATTGCTGTTATGCTCACCCATCTGGTTCTTCGTCCCTTTGGCAATAAGCTGAGCAAACTGCCTTTTACCAAATCAGATGCTGCACAAACAGAATACCTTTTCACCATCAAATGCAAGGAAAAAGTCGAAAATCATATCAGAGTATTATTGATGCAGCACCTCGGCAATGACGATAGACTATTAATGCGCTCATTAACCAGTATTGAAAATGGAGATCCCTGCAATACTATTATTACCGCAGAAATCACCACCAGTTCTCCTCAGGACAATTTAATAGAAAAAGTGGCCAGCCGACTGACCATTGAACATGATGTAATGAAAGTAAAATGGGAAGTCGTCGGACTACAGACAGATGTGTAAAACAGCCAAAAAACATATTATCTGCTTTACAGTCGTTTCAACAAACTTTCTCCCGGGAAGTATCTTTTACTGATCTGCTTAACCTTAACCCAATTGATAAATTCAGGTTTATCAAAAATTCAGAATAATTAAAAACCCTTAAAATGAAGCAAGCAATTATTGGCATTTTCATAGCATGGATCGCTTTTTCCTGCGACAAACCAAAGCAGGAGCAGGAAACTGTCGGTTACAGTTTACAGGGAGATACTATTTTTATCCCTCCTAACTCGGCTTTTAAGGCAAAGCTGAAAACAGCTCTTGTACAAAAGGAACCTTATCACTGGCAAATGCTTAGCCCGGGAACGGTAAAAGTTATCCCAACTCAATATGCAGAGATAGCTTCACCGTTCGCCGGAAGACTTACCAGATCTTATTTAAGACTGGGTATGAAGACAACACCGGAAACACCTTTATTTGAAATTAGTTCTCCCGACTTTATGGCAGCTCAAAAGGTTTTTTTTCAGGAAAAGTCACAATTGGAGCAGGCCCGGAAAACGCTGAAACGCCAGAAAGATTTACTGGACAACGGCGTTGGCACCCAAAAAGATTTTGAAGAAGCACAAACTGCCTATGAGATAGAAAAGACTGAATATAACAATGCAGCGACCGGCATTAAACTTTTCAAAGCAGATCCTGATAAAATGGTACTGGGACAGCCATTGGTAGTTCGCTCGCCCATTGCCGGAGAAGTGATAGAAAACAAAGCGGTACTGGGGCAATTCATAAAAGATGATGCCTCAAGTATAGCGACCATCGCAGAATTGTCCAAAATCTGGATTGCAGGACAAATAAAAGAAAAAGACCTCCGCTTTATTCATAAGCTGGATGAATGTCATATCGAAATGGCCGCATTTCCTGAAAAAATCATTAAAGCTAAAGTCTTTCACATCGATGAAATTGTTGACGAGGAGACAAGAAGCGTAAGGGTGCTGATAGAAGCCGGCAATGCGGATCATACCTTAAAACCAGGAATGTATGTTACCGTTAATTTCACTGATAAACCCGTCAATCTGATACTCATTCCTTCCAAAGCAATATTTCAAATGAGTGATGCCAGTTTTGTTTTTGTTAAAGTAGCCGAAAATAAATACCTGAAACGGAAAATAGAAATAGCTGATACACAGGAAAATAAAATTGTAGTTAAATCAGGACTGGAAGCTGGTGAAACAATCATTACAGAAGGAGGCTTTCTGTTGTCCGGAGCTAAGTAATAAATTTTTAAAAGTAATTATTGATGAAGAAATTAATATTCACGGCCGTAAACAAACGCTGGCTCTTTATAGCACTATTTTTACTGCTGGCCGTTTTCGGATATTACTCCTGGAAACAATTGTCTATCGAGGCTTATCCGGATATTGCAGATGTTACTTCACAGGTGGTCACACAGGTACCCGGTCTGGCGGCAGAAGAAATAGAACAGCAAATAACGATTCCGATAGAGCGGGCATTAAATGGCATACCCGGAATGCATGTAATGCGCAGCAAAAGTACTTTTGGCCTGTCAATTATCACACTCGTTTTTGAAGATGGTGTGGAAGATTACTGGGCCAGGCAACGCATTACCGAACGTCTCAATGATGTTGATTTACCATATAATGCCGAACCGGGTCTGGACCCTCTCACCTCTCCCATCGGTGAAATTTACCGCTATATAGTTGAAAGTAAAAACCAAGATTTAAGGGATATTACCGATTGGCAGAAATGGACTATTATTCCAAGAATCAAGCAGATCAGCGGGGTGGCAGATGTTACCAATTTCGGTGGAATTACCACACAATATCAAATAGAACTTGACCCGGGAAAGCTGGAACAATACAAACTTTCATTGACTGAAGTACAAACTGCCATCAATAATAACAATGCCAATGCAGGTGGAAGCGTGCTTACCAGAGGAGATTTAGGCTATGTGGTCCGGGGAATCGGATTAGTGAAAACATTAGAGACTCTGGGAAATATTGTGGTAAAATCTGTCAATGGCATTCCCGTTTTTTTAAAGGATATAGGGCAATTAAAATATGGAAATTTAGAACGAAAAGGCATTCTGGGTTATACTGATAAAGGGGTCAGCTACTCTGAAGCTGATGAAGGTATTGTATTGTTGTTAAAAGGGCAAAACCCGTCAAAAGTTTTAGCAGACATTCATGCTGCGGTAGATGATTTAAACAAAAACATTTTACCGGAAGGCATCAGTATCCGGCCTTATCTGGACAGAACAAACCTGGTTCATACAACACTCAATACGGTTTCTCACACTTTATTGGAAGGCATGAGTCTGGTCATTGTTATACTGATTATTTTTCTCGGAAACTGGCGTGGAGCTTTAATTGTAGCCATTACAATTCCACTGGCATTGCTGATTGCATTTATACTGATGCACTTTACCAATATTCCTGCTAACCTGCTTTCATTGGGAGCAATCGACTTTGGTATCATCGTGGACGGCGCTATTGTAATGATGGAAACCATTTTGAAAAAACGGGAAGATAACCCCGAAGAAGAATTACAGGCTGATTCAATCGGGCAAAGAGCATTGGAGGTAGCAAAACCGATTTTATTCTCAACTATTATTATCATCACGGCTTATCTGCCTTTATTTTCTTTTGAGAGAGTAGAAAAAAAGTTATTTACGCCAATGGCATTTACTGTCGGTTATGCATTACTGGGTGCGTTAATGGTAGCATTATTGTTAATCCCGGGGCTGGCGTATATAATATATCGTAAACCTGGAAAGTTGTATCACAATCACTGGCTGGAAAAAATAACAGACTCTTACAACAAGCGCATCAGAAAAATAATGCAAAAACCCAAAATTGTATTATCCCCGTTGGTGATTGTTGTAATTGGCGCAGTGATTTTCTCCTTCACAACAGGAAAAGATTTCTTACCTCCGTTGGATGAAGGTTCTATCTGGCTGCAAGTCCAGTTACCCCCGGGAGTTTCCCTGCAAAAATCAAAAGAAATGAGTGATACACTTCGCCAACGCACGATGAAGTATGATGAAATAACATATGTGATGGTACAGGCAGGAAGAAATGATGACGGCACCGATCCCTGGACTGCTTCACATTTTGAGTGTTCCGTAGGTTTAAAACCATATAGTGAATGGAAAAACGGAAGAACCAAAACAGACCTGATAAACGATTTATCAAAAGAATATGCAGGAATGCCTGGTTATACCGTTGGTTTCAGTCAGCCTATGATAGACGGGGTGATGGATAAAATTGCAGGGGCACACAGCGAGCTGGTAGTAAAAATATACGGGGATGATTTTAAAGAAACGAGGCGTATTGCAGAAGAAGTTTTAAGTACCCTGAAAACCATTAAAGGTTCTGCTGATTTAGCCATTGATCAGGAACCACCCTTACCTCAATTACAAATCATTGCCGATCGGGATGCCATTGCCAGGTATGGTTTAAATGTAAATGATTTGAGTGAACTCATTGAAGTAGCTATTGGCGGAAAAGCTGTTTCACAGGTTTTTTCAGGCAATAAAGTATATGATGTTATTTGTCGTTATAACGAAGAGAGCCGAAACACTACAGATAAAATTGCCAACCTGATGCTCACTTCTCAAACAGGGGTAAAAATTCCTTTGTCGCAGATTGCTGCTGTAAAAACAGCTACCGGAGAAAGTACTATTACAAGAGAATTAAACAAGCGGCATTTAACAGTAAAATTAAATCTGCGTGGAAATGACCTGGTAACATTTTTAAAGGAAGCACAAACTCAGATTGAAAGTAAGGTAAAATACGACCATGAAAAATACAGTATCAACTGGGGAGGACAATTCGAAAACCAAAACAGAGCTTACGCAAAATTGACAATAATTGTCCCTATCGCATTAGCTATTATGTTCTTGCTGCTCTATACCGCATTCGGAACATTTCGTCAGGCAGGTTTATTAATGAGTATCGTTCCTCTGGCTTTATTTGGCGGAATGCTGGCACTCAACGTTCGGGGAATGACGCTCAATGTTTCTTCAGCGGTTGGTTTTATTGCCTTATTTGGTGTAGCCATACAAAATGGTGTAATTCTGATATCGCACATGAATCATTTGCGGAAACAGGGAGATGATTTACTAAAAGCAGTGATCGAAGGCTCAAAACACCGTTTTCGGCCGGTATTGATGACCGCAACAGTTGCCGCATTAGGTTTGTTACCCGCTTCATTAACAACAGGCATTGGTAGTGATGTTCAAAGACCTTTGGCCACAGTCATTGTTTATGGACTTTTAGTAGCAACTGTCATTACCTTGTTTGTATTACCTGCATTATATTTTTTAATGGAGAAAAAATTCGGAAACGATCTAAAAACGACAACACCTTCGTAGAATGATGAAATATTGTTACACAAAGCTTCTTTTTGTTTTTCTGCTATGGCTGATAAGCACAAAAACATTTTCGCAGGTTGATACCTCTTTCAGGCAAAAAAAGATAAAATTCTCTGATTACCTTTCATTAGTCGGTAAAAATAATCTTTCATATATCGCACAGAAATTCAATGTAAACATTGCAGAAGCGGGGCTTGAAACAGCAAAAATTTTCCCTGACCCTCAATTAGATTTTGGCTGGTTTGACAATGGTCAGCGCCGAATGAATATGGGCTATGGTTTTAATTCAGGAATAAGCTGGACGCTGGAATTAGGTGGAAAACGAAAAGCAAGAATTGATCTGGCAAAAAGCGAAACGGAACTCAATAAGTTTCTATTACAGGATTATTTCCGTAACCTCAGAGCAAATGCCACATTAGATTATCTGGCAGCTTTGCAAAACAGATTGCTGCTGGAGGTAACCCTGAATTCATATAAATCCATGAACGATCTGGCAAAATCTGATAGTATTCGCTCTAAACTGGGTGCAATAACAAAGGTTGATGCTAAACAAAGTAAACTGGAAGCCGGAACTATGTTGAATAATGTCTTTCTAATGGAAGCACAATGGAAAGCCTCCCTGGCCAACCTCTCTCAACAATTGGGTGCCAGACAGACAGACAGTCTGTTTGCTCCACTGGGAGATTTTTCAGGATTTAACAGAAATTTCAGTTTAACTGAACTGATCCTAACCGCTAAAAACAACCGGGCTGATCTGCTGGCAGCTTTGCAAAACAAATATGTCTCGCAAAATTTAATAAAACTGGCCAAAGCCAACAGAGTCATGGATTTGGCGCTGGGTACAGGGATCACTTATGCCTCATACGACAGAAATATTATTGCGCCGACTCCCTCATTCACACAAATAAATGCAGGTATTTCCATCCCGCTTAAATTTTCAAATAATCATCCGGGAGAACTGAAAGCCGCTTATTACAACAGCTTACAGATTGAAGTACAATACCAGCAGATAGAACTACAAATACAAAATGAGGTAAAACAGGCCTATTATCATTATTCATCAGCCCAAAAACAGGTACAGCAATTTCATACAGGTTTACTCGATGAAGCAAAAGCCATTCTGGATGGAAAAACTTACAGCTATCAGCGGGGAGAAATCAATTTATTAGAAGTACTGATCGCACAAAGAACTTACAACGAGGTGCAACAGAATTACTATCAGACGCTTTATAATTACTCCGCAGCATTGGTTGAGTTGGAAAGAGCTGCCGGAATTTGGGACATCAATTTTTAACAGTAAAATCAGCATGAAAAACTACATTTTTACAGTATTGATCTCAGTTATAATATTTCCGGCTGTTTTTGCTCAAAAACAGCCGGAAATTAAAACAGATACCTGCGAAAATTTCAGGGAACAGTTATTCAAAAACGGTAAGGTGAATTTTGGTTTAAAAGCGGGGTTTAATTACTCTGATCTTTACGGCGGCGAGATTGGCTATATTTTTGCCGAAAAACATACCTCCTGGCTGCCTTCATTCCACATTGGAGTTACTGTTAATTCAAAAATCGGAAAATATTTCTGGCTCAAACATGAGCTGTTGCTTATTCAGAAAGGTGCAGGTGTAACTCTTTCCGACAGCATTAACGGCAATTATGCCTCACAACTTAAAATGCTGTCTTTAGATTTATTTCCCTTAAGTCCGGTTTTTCATTACAAAGCCTTACAATTATATGCCGGCCCATACATAAGTGCGCTCGTAGATGCACAGATAAAACGTAAGGACATCAACGGAAAAGAATTTAACGACCATTCTGTTTTCGGAGACGGTATGCAGTTTGAAAATAAAACAAAATACCTGCAAAAGTTCGACTTTGGCATCAATGTCGGGATTGAATATGAATTTACTTCAGGTTTATCAATTGGGGCAAAATATACACAGGGCTTTACAGACCTCTTTCAATATGCCAATAGCCATACTTTTAATGACCCCCTGAAAGAAATCAGCATTTATAACCGCTCCCTTTTGTTCTCCGTAGGATATTCATTCCACAAGAAATGAATGACTCTGGTCTAAAGAGAAATTACCCCGAAACTATCAGAATGCCGTTAAACCCCTGAAATAAAGTAAGGTCTGAACATTTATCCTTAAAAACAGCCAGCTATAAATTTTGTCTAACATAGAACAAGCTAATGTTATAAATTTAAGTGACTAATACCTTAGAACTTATATTTAACATGAATTCAAATAAAAAGACCGCAAGGATAGCTGGCTTGCTATATCTGGTTGTCGTTTTGAGCGGCATATTTAGTCTGGCATATGTTCCCGGAAAATTATTCGTACATAATGATGCTTCTGCAACCTTCCATAATATTACAACCTCTGAAACACTTTTCAGATTTGGTATTCTGGGGAGTGTAATCTGTTATACCTTTTTTCTGATCTTACCTCTTGTTCTGTATAAACTGCTCAGGTCTGTTGATAAAACATTTGCGCAATCAATGGTAGTATTGGCAGTTGTAAGTGTTCCTGTCTCTTTTATCAATCTACTTAACAAATTTGCGGTTCTGACATTGATAAGCAAAGCCGGATATCTCAAAGTATTTGAGGCTGATAAATTACAGGCTCAGGTACTATTACATCTTCAGGCTTATAATAACGGGAATCAGATTGCCTCAATATTCTGGGGTTTGTGGCTGTTTCCTTTTGGTTATCTGGTATTCAAATCAGGAATTTTACCTAAAATACTTGGTATTCTCTTAATGGCAGGGTGCTTTGGTTATCTGATAGCTTTTACGGGAAAATTACTTATTCCCGGCTATAATGAAATGGCCATTTCTGACTTTGTTACTTTACCAGCCAGCCTGGGTGAAATTGGTACCTGCCTGTGGCTCCTGATTATGGGAGCAAAAGAAAAACAAGTATCGGCATAAATCCTCATCGCAATTCTAAAACCAAACATCATGATTTCGAATAAGAACAAACTGGAAGATTTCGGGATAAATATTAAAATTAAATTGTCGGCATTATGGATTGCTGTAATGTTTTGTTATGTATATGGAGATTACTTTATTCTGTTTGTTCCCGGTCATATTAAAGATATGATGGACGGAAACTCAGGGGTAGGAAATACATCTCCGGTCTCTATACTATCATTTGCATTAATGATGACATTCCCAATCCTAATGATTGTTTTGTCCTTAGTCTTAACACCTCAGATAAACCGCTGGGCGAACATCTCTGTCGGAATTATTTTTACGCTTATTATGGCATTGATTGTTTTCACATCTAAAGGCAAATGGATGCTCTTCTACATCTATTTGGGCTGTGTCGAAATTATTCTTACCAGTCTGATCGTCTGGCTTGCCTGGAAATGGCCCGGACAGGCAGATTAAGATGAATAACAGAAATAGCAAATAGCTAACAAACGCGGGTAATGATAAAAAGAATTCTAAACACTACAGGACGCCAGGGAAATTGTTAGAACCTGTCCTTGAATCTATTAATTATGATATCTGAAAAACAAAATATGAGCAGAACATGGTATTATACATTAGCCCGTGTAATATTCTTTTATTTATGCAGCGTAGCAATATTTATTGTTATGTCGGGATTGACAAAAAATATGTCATCTGAAATAGCAGACCTGTTATCAATACTTTCATCGGCAATTTTAACACTCTTATTAGTTTTAATATTTACCCGTTGGGAAAAGCTCAGCTTAAATGATACAGGAATTATTCCCGGTAAGAAAACTGCTTCCCGTTTTTTAGTTGGTTATACCATTGGTTTATTACTGGCAGCCGGGCAAGCATTAACAGTATTAAGTTTTGGACATATACAGTTATCTCTGGTTGCGGAACTTAAAGTCATGGACATACTTTTACCATTATTCTTATACTTGCTGATAGGGTGCAGGGAAGAATTAGTTTTTCGCTCATATGCTCTGAGAAGTCTAAATTATACAATAGGCCCAGCGTTAGCGTTAACGATTATAACTATAATTTTTATTCTTGAACATGTGGCTGCCGGAATACCATGGAAAATGGCAGTAATAGGTTCTGCTATGGGCGGGATTTTATTTGGCATAGCTTCATTAAAAACAAAGGGATTAGCATTGCCACTGGGCCTTCATAGTGCATGGAACTTCGGTCAATGGTCGTTAGGTTTTAAAAATAAACCCGGCATTTGGGAAGCCGTTGTTGAAAAAGGTTATGAGTTGAAAATGGAGAATATAGGATTGATGGCATTTATATTGGTAATGGTTTTAGCTATTTCCGGCATTTCTATTTTTTACAAAAGAGACAACTGGTTATAACTAAGCTTTAGCCTGGTCAATACTATTGAGCAATAGAACTTTATACCGGTGTTACGCTACTAGCATGAGTCAACTAAAACATTCCGAACAATAATTTTCGGATAATTACACAATGGAGAAACTAATATTTGCAAAACATTCTCATTAACATTAATAGGAACTACCGTCTTTACATTAAATCTATTGACTATCCATGCCAATTGGAACAATCGGTAAAATCAATAAACAAAAACCTGCTAACAGCCGGGTCTGAACCTTTGAGGTAACAGCGCTAAAAGAATAAGCCCTATTCCGGTTCCTTTTAAAATTCCATCTGTAAAATCTGAAATTTCTGAGTAGTACGAAATGATAAATGTAGCGGAGATAATAAGCAAACCTATGAATAAAAGAATTTTGAAACTTAGATTTTGTCTTTGCATTTTGCCTGAACCTTATTATTGTGAAGTAAATGGTTTTTCGTATCAGATAGCAATTCGTTTTGCAGTTTTATCTCTCCTCAGGCTTGATCTTAAGGTTTGGAGAATTCACATACCCCTGCAAATCATTTCGATTCCTTATACAGACGCAATTATAGTTCATGAGTCACACTGATAAGATGATTCTGATAAAAAATAATCAAAATGATATACCCAGGTGACTAACATAATTGTCCCGCTGCTATCAAACATTCATGAATCAGTCCATTCTCACAACTTTTTCATAACTCTGTTTCCCATACAGCTTATTATTTACGCTCTTCTGATGAGAATCTTTCGTTACGGCATTTCAAATCCGTACTTTCCTATACGAATAGCCTTCTGCCTTTCCAGGTAATCTGTATAGTGGTCTAATGTGTTATTATCTAAGTCTCTATATTTCCAGGGTAATGTTTTCTTTAAAATTCATTGTCCCTGTCTTTTTTCTATTAATATGCCTCAATACTTTATTTTTTATTTGAAAATATAAATCCAGAGAAGATTGCAATAAACAAATGATAGTTTTGAACCAATGATACTTGTCAGTTTTAATTATGACATTTATCAGTTTATCCCGAAAAAGAAGATTATACTTTCGCCAGATATAGTCTGAAAATATTTAAAAGGGATAATACTCAAATAGAAAGTTTTTTGTTACTAAATGACGGTAACTTCATGTGCTCAATACTTTCGTTATCATAATCTGTGGCAGCGAAAGAGGATAAAGATTATTTACTCCTATTTGTGATTATCCTTTTTGAAAGAAAATTAACCATCAAAAAAATTATCCGACAGAGTGAATAAAACAATACAACAAAAAATTATTCGGGCAAAAGCAATTATTGAATCACGAAAACAAGAAGTTATATCAGCCCCAAAAGACGCAACAAAAAAAAGAAAAGCTGTTAATACCTTTAAAAAAAAGAAAAAATCAGCTCTTTTATCAAGACTGAATAATAAAACAACACCTCTCTCATCTCAATAATCTTACTTTTACTAATATCTTTACTACGTTTTCCACAGAACGTTTTAATGAATAAGCATCCCGCCAGATGCTTTTTTTATGAGAAAAAACAAAACTAAATACCTTTCACACATAATTAACACACCAAAGCTGATAACATTGGCAAATAACCTCCCTGCAATTGCAGGGAGGTTATTTGTCTGTATAGTAAGGTCAACACCTACCTGTTTTTTCAAATTTTATGTCAATATTTAATGCCAATTTTGTATAATTCCCAAAACTACCGTCCCCTGCTTAGAAATATTACCTGAAACAAACCATGATTCTTCTATTAAACACGTACATTATTCTCCAATGCGGCCTGTATTTTTACTTTTTCTGCATTCGGGGTAAAAACAATTTCAACTATTTTTTATGTGCCTTCCTTCTGATTAATATCATTCAGCGTCTATATTCCATTGCATTTAACTATGACAGACAAATCATTAAGGTTTCATGGATATTACAGATTATCCCACACCTTACTTCTCTGATCATGCCATACATCGTATTTAACTTTATTTCCCTCATTTATGAAAGAAAGCTCAGTTCCAAAAAATATCTGATGCTGATTCCCCCTCTCCTTTTTCTATTTGTTCGTACCCTCTTTGAGTTAAATGACAATCTGAGTAATCTTCTTCCGGAAAGAGCAGTTTTTGCCATAAAAAGTCATTCGTTTCCTATATTTAAGACTATCTCGTACATTTACATGATTACGGTTGCCATTAAAAACAAGAACCGGCCAACTGTATTTTCTGCAACTACCCCTATCTCTCTTATCCACACCTGTATTATTTCATTTCTGATTTATCTGTTAGCTCTCACGCTGTTTTCTCCGGCAGAGATGTATTCGTCTTATTTATTTTCAGAGAAATATGTGACGCAAATCAGAACTTTCCATATCTATTTTGCGCCATTATGTCTGACAGGAATATTGCTTTTTTCAAGCTTTTTAATCCTTCAGGAAATGTATTCTATGGCTGAAATGACCCAAAAGACAATGCCGGAAAAGGAAATTTCCGAAGATGAAAACTATTCAAAAAGAGGAAAATGCCCTATCAATGAGGAATCCAGATCTGAATATCTGACTAAATTAAAGGACTCTATGCTCATCGAAAAACAGTTTCTGGATATGAATATTACATTGAGCAGCCTTGCATCGAAACTGGAGATTTCAACCCATCAGCTATCTTATCTGATTAATTCGGAATTTGATAAAAACTTCAATCAGTTTATTAATCAGTACAGAATAGAAGCTGCAAAGAAAATCCTTGAAAATCCGGATAACAATGAGTTAACCATGCTGGCTGTCGCAATAGATTCCGGTTTCAAAACAGAATCTGTATTTTATTCCGCCTTCAAAAAAGAAACCGGATTTACCCCGAATCAATATAAACAACACCTGAATAATCAACGGTCTTAGATTTAGCGTCAGGCAAAAGAGTAGATTTAACCACATAGAAGCATAATGCACATAGTGGGGATGGAGTGAAGCTCTGTTGCCTTCTTAAATTCCTCTGCATTGTCTTTTTCGAAAAAAAATCAGAAATTTCTGTAACCTTTCTCTTTTACCGGAGTTTCCAGTTCAAATTACACTAAAACCTGGCGATTACTTGGACCATCTTTCTGACAACACACTCATGCTTAAGGTAAAAGCTGGTGACCTCGACAAAATGGGGTTGCTCTTTGAACGATACCATCGTTCATTGTATGGTTTCCTTTTTCACATGACCAACCAGAAAGAAGCCAGTGAAGATATGGTTCAGAATGTTTTTTACAGAATGCTCAAATATCGCAACTCCTTCTCAGGAGACGGAGCCTTCAGAACATGGATGTATCATCTGGCACGGAACGTTTTGAAAGATTATGTAAAAAGCAATAACCGGTCAGCCTTTCAGTATGATCTGAAAGAAATTGAGGAAAGAATTTCCGGTGGATCGACGGCAGATCAATTATTGGAAAAAGAACAGGAGCTACAGGCCTTGGAAACGGCATTAGCCGGATTAAGTGCAGAGAATAAAGAATTACTGGTGTTAAGCCGGTATCAGGAATTAAGTTATCAGGAAATCGCACAGATACTGGATACTACCGAAGGTGCCATCAAAGTCAGAGTACATCGGGCTATGAATCAGTTAAAAAGTATTTATTTAAAGATCAATGTATAAAGCAAGTCTTATGAAATGTGAATACGATAAAGAACGACTTATTTATTTGTTGAATAATCCAATCAACGAAACAGAACGTACGGCCCTGGAAAAACACATAGAGGGCTGTCCGGATTGTCAGAACGAATTTGAAGCATCTCAAAAGATCTGGACATTATTGGGAGAAATTCCGCAACCGGCTCCTTCTGACCATATTCAGGCAGATTTCCGGAAAATGCTGGCAAATTATAAAGAAACGGTAACAGAAAAACATAATTTCATCGAAAGCCTTCTGGCAAAATTCAAACAATTATGGACTTTACAGCCCTCTTTACAGCTGGCTTATAGTATAGTTTTATTAGTAACAGGGCTTTTCGCCGGGTATTTTATCAATCATTCAAAAGAACCAGTACTAAACGGAGAAATCAGCGCACTTTCAATGGAAGTACAGGATATGAAAAAAATGATGATGATGTCTCTGCTGGAAAATCCCTCCGCCTCTGAACGTATGCGGGCAATCAGTTATTCAGAAGAAATTACTGACGTGAACAGTCAGGTAATTGAAGCGCTGCTGACAACCCTGAATAATGATGAAAATGTAAATGTACGCTTAATGACACTGGAAGCATTGGTAAAGCTTTCAGGAAATCCTATGGTGCGGGAAGGTCTTGTACAAAGTATCACCCGTCAGGAATCCCCCCTTGTTCAGTCTGCTATTGCTGACGTAATGGTAAAACTGCAAGAGAAAAAATCTATCAAACCCCTTCAGAAACTGCTGAGAAAAAACGACCTCAATGAGATGGTCAAAGACAAAATCAGACAGAGTTTAAACAAGCTTATCTAAACAACATAACAACCATGAAAAAAATTGTAATCCCCTTTCTGGTGGGGCTGATGTTTTCCTGTGCCCAATCCTCATCAACCGCTCAGGAATATAATGAACATATCCGTAAAGAGTTTACGGTTTCAAAAGATGCTGCAACTGTTGCAGTGTATAATATTGAAGGCTCTATCAACGTAGAAGGCTATGCCGGCAATACCGTTGTACTTGAAGTCGATAAAACCATTTCTGCAAAAACAAATGAGGTCCTGGAAATTGGCAAGAAAGAGTTTCAACTATCCTTTGAACAAAAAGGAGACAGTATCGTTGCTTACATTTCAGAACCATTCGATTCCCGGCCGAACCGAAACTGGCGTAAAGACAGAGAACATAAGATAGACTATCACTTCAAGCTTAACTTTGTCCTGAAAGTGCCATATAATACCAATCTGGCTGTTTCAACTGTCAATAATGGTTCTGTTAGCGTTAAAGATGTAAGTGGAGATCTTCAGGTTAACAATGTAAATGGTGGTATTACACTGGTTAATGCCAAAGGCACAACAAAGGCTAATACAGTGAATGGTAATCTTACAATCAATTACCTTTCCAACCCACCTGAAAAATCTTCTTATCATACAATAAACGGAGACATCAAGGTGAGTTATACCCCAAATTTATCTGCTGATCTGCAATTCAAAAGTATGAACGGAGAATTCTATACAGATTTCCCGGATGTAGAAATGCTTCCGGCCAGAATTACTAAAAATAAGGAAACCAAAGGGGATGGAACGCTTTATAAATTGAATAAAACGACTGCCATCAGGGTAGGATCAGGTGGAAAAACGTATCAGTTTGAAACCTTAAATGGAAATGTATATATTAAAAAACAGTCCTGAACACTTCAGGAAAGGAAAATAGACGTACTGATTATTAAAAACTAAATTACAAAGATATGAAAATGTCAAAAGTAGCAGGTTTTCTGCTGATATCTGTATTGCTTAACAGCAGAGGTTTTGCGCAGTCAGAATCAAAAGAGCAGATCAATGTACCACTAAGCGATCCCGGGAAATCTTATACGCTGAATGTCAGCCTGGTAAATGGCTCTATCAATGTAGTAAGCTATGCCGGAAAAGAAATCCTGATAGAGGCACAATTAGGCACAGCTTCCAGAAAAAGTGAGAATAAGGCCGCTCCAAATGGCATGAGACGCATCACTCCTGAAAACGGAATGGATGTGACAGCAGAGGAGAAGAATAATCGCATTGAAATACATACGGATTCATGGAAAAGAACCATTAACCTGAGTCTGAAAGTACCTCAGGGCGGAAATTATAAACTTCATACTGTTAACAATGGTGAGATTACCGTGGAAAATCTCAGCGGAGCTTTGGAAATAAACAACGTAAACGGAGCCATTAAACTGAATAATATTTCCGGGTCAGTGGTAGCCAATACAGTAAACGGTGATATTATAACAACCTTTAAATCTGTTGAAGGGAATACACCTATGGCTTTCTCAACCTTGAATGGAAATGTTGATATTACCTTCCCTCAAAGTTTAAAAACGAATGTTAAACTCAAGTCTGACAATGGTGAAATATTCAGTGACTTTGATATTGATATCAGCAAAAACCAGTCAAAAATAAATAAATCCGGTGACAAAGGGATGTACAAGCTTCAGATTGAAGACTGGGTATATGGTAAAATCAATGGTGGCGGTGCTGAGATTCTGATGAAGAATATGGAAGGTAATATTTATCTGAGAAAAGCCAGATAAGGCTTAATGATCTGCTTCAATAATTCAGGGGCCGGAAAAACTTTCTCTTCTCCGGCCTGTAATTTCCTCTCTGTTTTATACTGTATTTACCTCTTCCGCAATTAAAGTTGAAAAGAAATGCAACATCTGCGCATTCCTGAGTGACTTTAAACCGTATCGAAAAAGCTATGATTTTCATGAAAAATTTACTACTCGTAATCCTATTCACGAGCATGACGGGCTACGTCTCAGCTCAGACGTTTACCCTTAAAGGTCTGATAAAAAACCAGATGAATGAAGGTGTTCCCTTTGCTACTATCGCTGTACTCCGGACCATAGACTCTACTTTATTAAAAGCAGACATTGCTGCCGAAAACGGCGGATTTAAACTGGCAGGTATTCCCAAAGGCAAATATTATCTTCGTATAACTGCCGTAGGTTATAAAACATTTAAATCCCCGGTCGTAGAAATTATCGACAATGACATTGAATTTGAAGCTTTTACCTTACAATCCACAGACCAGCAATTAGCAGAGGTAAAAGTAGTTGCTTCTAAACCTCTGATAGAAGTGAAGCAGGATAAAATTATTTTCAACGTGGAAAGCAGTATTAATGCTACCGGATCAAATGCCCTTGAATTACTACAAAAATCCCCGGGAGTACAGGTCGATAAAGACGAAAATATTCTTGTAAAAGGTAAAACAGGCGTAAGAATTTATATAGATGGAAGGCCTTCTCCTATGAGCGGAAAAGATCTGGCTTCAACACTTAAAAGCATGAACTCTGCCGACATAGAAGCCATTGAGATTATTACAAATCCTTCAGCCAAATATGATGCAGCAGGAGACCTGGGTATTATTAATATCCGTCTGAAAAAGAACCGGAAAATCGGAACTAATGGAAATATAACCCTGGGCGCTAATTTTGGTATTACTCCTAAATATAATACCTCATTGAATCTCAATCACCGGGATAAGAAGTTTAACCTGTTCGGAAATTACAGTTATAGTCAGGGAGCCTGGCATAATACCACGTTCGACGATCAGATATTGAACAATATCATGTATAATAAAACCTGGCATGGCTTATGGCGGGATACAGCACAAAGTATCAAAGTCGGGGCAGATTATTTTATCAATTCAAAAAGTACGATTGGCTTTAGCGCAAACGGAAGAATCAGCGATCACAACGGAGGCGGTGAAAGTGTTACATTGATTGGCAAAAGATACAGTTCCATTCCAGATTCTGTAACCTTATTTTCCCGGACTTCAAATCCTGAACAAAACAAGAACCTGAATTTCAACCTGAACTATCGTTATGCAGATACTACAGGCCATGAACTTAACATTGATGCCGATTATGGTACATTTACCTCAAATGGTGTCAATACCCAGCCAAACAGATACGTGTTCAATTCTCCGGAAATACCTTCCATTGACCGGAACTATGTGAGCAAAACACCTACAGATATTACCATTCGATCCTTTAAACTCGATTATGAACAGCCCTTTAAAAAAGGAAAACTTGGCTATGGATTTAAGTTATCAGATGTAAAATCAGACAATACTTTTGATTTTTTCAATGTCCTGAATGATACTGAGATCAGGGATATTGACCGCAGCAACAGATTTACGTATACGGAGAGAGTTTACGCTGCTTATCTCAATTACAATGTAACCCTGAACAAAAAATGGGATTTGCAGGTAGGACTCAGAGGAGAAAATACTAAATCACTGGGAAATCTGATCAGCTATAAACATAACGACCTGGATAAAGTGGACACCACTTATTTCAACCTGTTTCCGAGTGGAACACTCTCATTCAAGCCTTCAGAGAATCATTCATTTAACCTTAATTACAGTCGCCGTATCAACCGGCCGAGTTATCAGAACCTGAACCCTTTTGAGTATAGAATTGATGAATTGGTTTATTCCAAAGGAAACCCTTTCCTTCGTCCGGAGTATGCTAACAGCTTCAAGCTTACACATGTATATAAATCCAAACTGACGACTTCCCTGGGATATTGGAGAACCAAATTTCCGGTAGTAGGCTTAAGGATTCCATATGATAGCAGCAGAACCTATTTCATTGCCCGTAACTTAGACTATTCTGAAGGTTTTAGTCTCGATATGAGCATCAGTACACCGATCACAAAATGGTGGGAGATCTATTTCAACGTAAGCGCCTATCATAATCTTTGGAGAGCTGATCTGGAAAACGGTCTGGTAATCAACAATACAACGGCCGCTTTCAATTTTAATGGTCAGAGTACTTTTAAAATCAAAAATAACTGGACCATAGAACTATCCGGCTGGTATAATTCTCCGTACAGAAGAATTGATTACAATGCTGCGATGGGTATGATGGACATCGGGGTTCAGAAGAAATTCCTGAACGATAATGCTTCTTTAAAGGTATCTTACAGTGATATTCTGAATACTGCCAGAGGAGGTTTTCATTCTCAGTATGCAGGTATTGAAACGAATTTACGCTTCAAATTTGAGGGGCAGCAGTTAAAAATCAACTTCAATTACCGTTTTGGCAGTAAGGAAATTAAAGCCAACAGAAACCGTAAGTCGGGCTCTGAAGATGAATTAAACAGAATAAAAGGGAGCTGATATTCTGATTTACCTCTGTTTTCATGGATAAGTATCAGGTCATGGCACAAGGCTATGACCTGATACAATTTAAGATTCCCTTTCACCCAAAGGTTATTCCTAATCACAATTACAGGAAATTCCTTGTTTCCCAAATACACCAGTCGTTTCATAACCATCCTTTTTCCACCAATCAAGCCCTCCTATTAATTCCTTCACCTGAACCCCGAGTTTTGCCAATTTATACGCTCCTTTCGTTGAACCGTTACATCCGATGCCATCACAGTAAACCACATAAGTATAGGAATTATCAAGTTTTGCCACTGATTCCTCATTAATGGTTTTATGGTGAAAATTCCGTGCAACCGGAATATGTTCATTTGCAAAAGCTTCAGGGGAACGAACATCCAGTATGATAATTTTTTCATTCTTTAAAATAGCCTGATGAGCATCCCAGGAATCAATTTCATAAGACAACTTATCTTCGTAGTGTTTAATCTGTGCATTCATATCTATGATTTTTAAATGATTAATGGCACAAAACTAAGGTTCCGGGAAATCTGATAAAAACGAAAAGATTTGATGATTATGATGAAATATTTTCATATCCGGGCTTCAGTAATATTCGATAACTTTGGCAAAAATCTAAACACAATGGAGATACGGCATTTAAAATTAATCAAGGCAATTGTTGAAGAAGGAAGTATTACCAAAGCGATCGACAAACTAAATCTTACCCAGTCAGCACTCAGCCATCAGCTAAAAGAAGCTGAGTATCAATTAGGTACTAAAATTTTCGATCGCGTAAATAAAAAACTGGTTCTTACCCGTGCCGGGGAAAAGCTTTACCATATTTCCAACGAAATATTAGATAAACTGAGTGAGACAGAAAATCAGATCAAACAGTTGATTTACGGAGAATTCGGGGAAATCCGGATCAGTACGGAATGTTATTCCGGCTATCACTGGCTACCCTCATTAATGAAACAATTTCATGCCATTTACCCGAATGTCGAACTTAAAATTGTCATGGAAGCAACCCATTATCCTCTTCAAAAACTCCTTGAAAATGATATTGATATTGCCATCACAAGCGATCCGGTCAAAAATGATAAAATAGAATACATCGAACTTTTTCAGGACGAAATGCTGGCTTTAATTCCCGAAGGTCATGAATGGAAAAAAAAGAAATATATTGCAGCCGAGGATTTTGCCGACCAGAATTTAATTATACATTCATTGCCACTGGAAACTGTTACTGTTCATCAGTTTTTATTACAACCGGCAAAGATCAGCCCCAAAAAGATCATCGTTTTACCACTCACAGAAGCTGCCGTAGAAATGGTAAAAGCTGATATGGGAATAATTGTTATGGCAAAATGGGCCTTAAAACCTTATTTGAAAAACACAGGATTAAAAACAGTCAAAATTGGCAAAACAGGCTTAAAAAGAAAACATTTCCTGGCCATATTAAAACACAAAAAACAAGCTGATTTCTTTTATCAGTTTGTTGAATTTCTGCAACGTGAAATACAGCTAAAATGAAATACCTGATCAGGAAATGCGAAGAGAGAGATCTCGAAAATCTGATATCTTTATGCGCAAAACATGCCGCATATGAGCAGGCAGCACATAGTCAAACCGGAAAAGCTGAAGCATTAAAACATCTGCTTTTCAAAGAAAACCCTCCGCTATTCTGCTGGATCATAGATATTGATCGCCAGGCAGCGGGATACTTTTCCTATACTTTCGATTACTCAACCTGGGATGCACAAAATTTTCTGTACCTCGACTGTCTCTATATAGAAGCAAATTTCCGGGGTTTGGGAATTGGTGAAGAAGTATTTAAAAAATTACGCCGGATTGCCGAACAGGAAAATTGTATTAATATTCAATGGCAAACCCCTTCTTCCAACGAAGCAGCCATCAGATTTTATCATAGAATGGGAGCTCAGTCTTTCCAAAAGCAAAGATTTTGCTTAAGAATTGCCGCAAAGGATGAAAGGCCCTGAAAACATTCCTCCTGCCGGAGTAAGGCATATCCAGCCGATTAGTTATTAAATTCCTGCCATTCTCCTCTCCTCTTTCTTTAAATCTTTCAGTCTGAACCTTAGTCTCATATCTTATTTCTATCTGCTGTAAAAAATATTTTAATTTTTATTTGGAACAACCATTCCAATATTATTACCTTTACGGAACAATCGTTCCATATAAAATTAAACAAACACAAAATGAACACTTTACAAAATAAAATAGCCGTTGTAACTGGTGGAAACAGCGGTATCGGATATGCAGCTGCAAAAGAATTTATAGCACAAGGTGCAGAAGTAGTAATCACTGGTCGTAATAAGCAGACGCTTGATGAAGCAGCTAAAGAATTAGGGGCTGTAGGAATCATCTCAGATCAGGGAAATTTGCAGGATATCACTAAACTTGCTGAAGAAGTAGCCAGGAAATTCGGTAAAATTGATGTCCTTTTTCTGAATGCAGGTGTTGCAGCCTTCATGCCTGTGGATTCAGCCAGCGAAGAGCACTATGACAGCATCATGAATATTAATGTAAAAGGTGTATTCTTTACTATCCAAAAATTCATTCCTCTTCTGAATGAAGGTGCATCCATCATACTCAATACTTCCGTTAATGCCAGTTTAGGAGCTCCCGCATCAGGTGTTTATAGTGCCAGCAAAGGTGCTTTGCTTTCGCTTAACAGAGTGCTTGCAGCGGAACTTGCTCCCCGCAAAATCAGAATAAATGCTATCTCTCCGGGTCCGGTCAGTACTCCTATTTATGGTAAATTAGGTTTACATCAGGAGGCACTGGATGGTTTTGCAGAAGTTCTTGGCAAAAAGGTTTTATTGAACAGATTCGGTCAGGCAGAAGAAATTGCCAAAGCAGTAAGATTCCTGGCTTCGGATGATTCCTCCTTTGTAACCGGAACAGAGTTGACAGTAGATGGCGGGATTACAGTAAACACGCTTTCTTAATTTTTTTATCCAAATTTGGAATAATCGTTCCTGAATAATAGCTTTGCAGAAGAACTCTGCAAAGCTATTTACTATTATTAATCATTTATTACGATGGCAAGGGCAAAAGAATTTGACGAGAAGACTGTGCTGGACAAAGCCGTGACGCTTTTCTGGCATAAAGGGTACAATGGCACTTCGGCACAGGACCTGGTGGAAGGACTGGGAATCAGTCGTTCGAGCATGTACGACACATTTGGAGATAAACGTACTTTATTTATCAAAGCCTTAAAACTTTACGAAGAAAAAAATACGAAGGATCTCATCAGTATGGCGGATCAGTCTGCAGATCCCAGAGAAACGATCAGGCAAATCCTTGAAAATCTGGTAAAAGAAGATCTGAACGATCAGTTGGCAAAGGGTTGCTTTATGGTAAATACAGCGATAGAATTGGCTCCTCACGACAAAGAAGTTGCTGATATTGTGAATAGTAATATGGCAGATGTGGTGGATGCTTTTTATCGTACGATCTGCAAAGGGCAGGAAAGCGGACAACTTTCTCCTGAGATTGATGCAAAAGCCATTGCCAGATTTTTGTACAATAATGTTACCGGTATAAGAGTGTCATCCCGTTCCGGTAAAGATAAAAAAGCTATGGATGATATTATTAAAGTAATACTCTCGGTTTTACAGTAATTCTCCTGCTTTATGTATTCAAAACAGGAGAATTATGATAAGAAATCATCGGAAGTATATGAGACTTCTTTTATTTTTCAGACAGGCATTCCTGTTCAATAATGTCTGAAATGTGTCTGTTGGTGTGTTAATTAAAGTAAAATCTTTCCGATAGTTACAATTTATTATGTCCTTATAAAAACTTAATCCACTATTTATCTCAACAAAACGGTCTTTTAAGACTTTGATGTTTTAGTATCGTGTGGTGCAAGTGGTTTGAAATATTCAAATATTCTTTTGATTTCTTTTACAATACGGATACTTACCATTTTAAAGAAACTGCCATCTTTATCTAGGGTTCTTGTACCTGTCCAAACCCTGGCGTCTCTGTCTTTAACCTGAACTACTTTCCCCATAGGCATCAGATCGAAGGTCAGACGGCCATCCTCTCCTCTTACATTTGTCATTACATATCCTACTTTTAAAGCATCTGCGGTTCTGTATCCCATCGTCATGCCAAGCGTATTGAGATAAGGTCGCTTAACCTGTCTGATTTCAGCCATAACATCCTTCAGGGTTTCATAGATCGATAATTTCCAGCGGGGAGTTACATCATTTGCAATAAAAGAATAACGCCCATACACACACGCAACGTCTTCAGGACGAAGTGCTTTTACCATTTTTTCAATCCACAGCGGAGGATATATACAATCCGCATCGGCAGAAAGAATATATTTCCCTTTAGCCTGTTCCAATCCCATTTGTCTGGCTGGTCCGCAGCCCTGAATCGTCTGGATACAACTGCGGATATTCAACTTATCTAAAACCTCCTGTGTACGGTCTGTTGAATTATTATTAACCACCAAAATTTCGAACGGAATCTCAGTAACAGAATCCGCCAGAGAACCTATTGTCGGGAGTAAATTCACTTCTTCATTCCAGGCTGCAATAACCACACTTACCTCCGGGTTTTCTGACTGCTTAAATTGCGCCAGTTTTTGATTGATTTGTGAATACTCACGCTCAGGAACATCATCAACATTCTTATATGAATAAGTATGCTGGCTAATCCATGATGGGTTTTTAAAAAAACTCATATAATCTTTTTGGTTGGTGGTTTGAAAGCAATTTAACGATATTTTGCTAAATATTAAATAGCAAAACGACAAGTTTAAGTCAGGAGCAGTTAAACAAAAAGCGTTCCAGAAATCAGTTATCCCTTATTTTCTAATAACAACTCTTAAAAATAACGATAATTCATTAATATTCCTAACAAGGAAAAACTCATTAGCATACTGATAATCAACAACCTACAAATCATTTCAATTTCTAAAACTACTCATTTATACGATAAATTATTAATGTGTTAAATGCTCCGGAAATGATACTCCTCCACTCTTCAAATGGGAGAAAGATATTGCATACCATCCGCGTATTTCAGGACAGAAAACATCCTGATAAGAACCTATGATATTTCTTCATGCTTTTATAAAGAGACTCGTTTTAAAACCTCAGCATCTTATCGTATTTTTAAACCAAATTTTCAATTTGAACTTTAAGAATCAGAATCCGTGTCTTATTGGTAAAATAAATGACCACGGATTTAAAAAAATGAAATAAAACATTCTTGGATTCTGTTATTTTCTATAAAGTAACATTCTGTATATATGAAGTTTTTCGTGTTTATTGCCTTATTCTCAGCATTATTCTCTTTTTCGGCTGAATGGAAACTGGACTTTGAAAAAGCCAAAACGGAGGCCGCTCAATCTCATAAATTTGTTTTGCTGAATTTTTCGGGTTCAGATTGGTGCATTCCTTGTATAAAATTGAAAAAAGACATTTTCGAATCTGAGGATTTTACCCGATTTGCCTCTGAAAAACTGATTTTAGTAAGAGCTGATTTTCCTCGTTTGAAAAAGAACCAACTGGACCTTTGGCAAATTTCTCATAACGAAGCCCTTGCTGAAAAATACAACCAGCAAGGCAAATTTCCACTTACTCTCCTGCTGGACTCCAATGGGAAAATCCTGAAAGAATGGGAAGGATATCCCTCAAACTTATCTGTTAAAACATTCATACATGACATCAATACCATCTTTGAAGCAAAAAGCAAATAGTTCACCGAAGTGGGCTAAGGCTTTATTATGGCATTCTACTTCCGGAAATTAACATGAAAAAATCAAGGATTCTCTATATCTGTCTGATTGGTTTTATTATTCTCTGCGGACTCCTTTCAAGAAGAGTTTCTATGATTCCATTATTTACCGGAGATTTGTTGTATGCATTGATGATGTATTTCATTATCCGGTTTTTATGGCTTCATTCTTCCATCAGATTTGTTGCTTTTATCAGTTTACTGATTTGCTGGTTAATTGAATTTGGTCAGCTTTCTCAGGCAGGCTGGCTTGTTTCTATTCGGCAAAACCTGCTTGGCAGATTAATTTTAGGACAGGGATTTCTTTGGAGTGATTTGATTGCCTACCTCGCCGGAGTAATATCCGGGATTCTGATTGATCGGCTTATTCATTTAAAAGCCAATGGAATTAATTAAAACTTGTCATTATTTAGGATAGACAAAACCTGTCGTTATTTCTTTGGTTTTGATCGGCCGGACCTCTATCCTTGCAGAACTGACATACTCAAATTCAGGATTTCTTTTGGCAATCTCAATCGCTTCGTCAAGGTCTTTCGCTAAGATATGGTAGTATCCCACCTGAACTTCTTTACTTTCATTTAGCGGGGTTTCGATCCAGGTTGTATCATTTTTGCTGAGTACCCTGCCTTCACGAATCAAAGGCTGAGCGGCAATAAGCTGGCCTTTTTGCGTCAGTATCTCAATATAATCTTTACATTTCTGCAAAAACGCCTGATGAGATTCCGGTGATAAAATGGACTTAGGATCACCTTCATTACGAATAAGAAACATAAATTCAGCCATTTTTATATCTTGTTTGAAATTGTTTCAACCATAAAACCTTAACCGATTAAATATAAGAATAAAAGGGTGCAAACTGACAATTTGGGGAGATCAAAAAACAATTCATTTGTAGTTGTAAACCAAATAACAAGAATCATTCTGAGTCAAGCCAGGCAAGCCCTTATCTGTTTATTGTTCCCGGAAGATATTTTGGATGTTGCTTGCACTTTGCTCATTTATGCGGACACAAATGAGGGGGAGTATTGATATACCAAAAAGAAAAGCAAGCCTTCCGACCTGCTTTTGTGTATCTATTCAACATCTGTTTTCTTTATCCAGCCTTCGATAGTTTTGCTGCCATAATAGCGAATTTTGAGCCAGTCGTCTTTGGTTTCTAAAATCTCTACTTCATCACCTTTTAGGAGGTACATTTTACTTTGTTGATTAGGAATCGTATAAATAAAGGCTTTCAATTGAGTGACTTTACTTTCCTTATGCTCCATAAAGTCTAAATATCTTTGCCAATCTTCTTTATTTTTCCTGAGTGAAATCAATACATAATCAGGTATTTTATCTACTTTTTTATACACATCAGGGTTTATATTAAAGTGTAATGTAAGTGTGGTGGGAGGAAGCCCCTCTGGTAATTCATCATTGATTGCCCATTGGCAATATCTAATTACTCTATATAAGTTCCCAAACTTGTCATAGCCAATTTGATTACCACTTTTATCATTTTCTACTAAATAGTTATAAAAAAACACATATTTCCCAGTTGGTTTTAAGTCTTTTATATGTTTGGGTAGTGGTGTTTTATTGGGTGACGTATCCCAAAAACCATAATAGGTAAATGGTATGCCATCAGTGCTCGGTAATTGACTATCTTTCCAAAATGATATCTCTAATTGTTTATTTTTTTTAAAATAACTATAAGATTCAAATGTTGTATCGCGACTTCCTTCAATGGGTGAAAACTTCCAGATCCCTTCAAATAAATCAAAACCCGTAGTTTTTTGCGCAAGTACTACATTGTTGCAAAATAGTATAAGTAAGGAAACTAAATATAAGTTTTTCATCGTATATGTTATTTAATTACGCTATATGCTTTTTTGGTTAATTCTGTTCTTACCTCTATTCCAATATATCCACCATTAACTTCTTTTGATACCCTCCTTATACTACCATCCGTCATTTCATTTGCCAAACTATTTGCCTTCGCACTTTTCCAAAAAGCCAAAGAAGATTGCATAGCAAAGTCTAAATCTGTGACTAAAAGCTCACGTGTTGCTTCACAAGCATCTGAATCGCAGGTAAAATCCTTTTTGTTATCTGGAAATGTTGTATTCCATTTGGTTTGTAAATCTTCATATTTCTCTCTGCCTGTCAAATGCAAAAACGCTCGCCCTCTAAAACGCCCACCCTCACCATTGTTGGGTGTACCATTGCCCATTCGGCAGGAATAAGTATAATCGAAAAGTTTGATAGAACATTTGTATTTATCCTTTACCACCAAATCAGATGTTATTTTGGTTAGTTTAGGAATACATGGGGTGGGTTCATCTCCATTGCATTCATCTAAATTTGATTCATAACCGACGAACAGATCACAATATTTTACCTTTCCGAATATTACTTTTATT
>NZ_FOXH01000031.1 GCF_900115665.1 Pseudarcicella hirudinis | reverse complement strand
TTGATGATAGAAACCCGCCTTTCATTTTACCGAACGGCAAGCGTGTTTGGTTTTACATCGGAATTGACCTTGCATCTGAAGCCTGGACAACTTATGTGCATGGGACTACTAAAGAAGGCATTATCACTGACTTTTATAAAAATCTGGTACGTGATTATGCAAGTTATGGAGTTGGTTTACCGCTTGAATTGGAGTGTGAAAGTGCTTTAAACAGTGGTCTGACAAAAGGTATTTTGGAGGAAGGAGTTTTGTTTAACAAAATCCGGATTGAAAAGAATAATCCAACCGGAAAGATGATTGAAAACCACTTTAGGCGGATACGTTACGGGCTTGAAAAGCATGAGGAAGGTTGGCAAGGTAGGCCGTTTGCCCGCTCTGAAGCGAACCAAACCAACACAGAAAAGCCGATACATAAAAGCTATGATGAAATTGTAGAAACAACCGTAAGGCTTATGCAGGAATGGAATCATAGCCCTCATCCACGTGTAGAAGGAAAAACAAGATGGGAAGTGTTTATGGAGAACCAAAACCCTGAATGTAGACCGATCAATTGGCAAAGTATTTTGATGCGTATGGGTAAAGAAACTCAGACAAGTTGCAGGGTTGGTTACATAAATCTGAATAGTGATCAGTGGTGTATTGGTTCGAATGATAAAATTGCTACAGGCAAAGAGCTTATCAGAATCATGAAGGAAATTGAAGGAAGAAAAATTATTGTAAAATGGCTTGATGACAAAGAAGGAAACGTTCTAAGTGCAAAAGCGTATAGAAACGGACGTTACATATGTGACGTAGTACCAGTTCCCCGCTATTCTAAAGCATATTATGAGCGTACTGAACAGGATTTTGAGAATCAGGCTTTAATGTCTGCATATGCTAATACAGTGCTGAATTTCGGTAAAGAAAGGAGGAATGCAATTGATTCAATAACAGTGATTGACAGAACAAAAAGCACAATTATTGAAAGAGAAGTAGAAGTGTTGGAGGAAGTAGAAGAAACGATTACAAGACAAAGAAGTACCTACAAGCGACAAACGTTACTTGATAGATTTTAACGATTCAAAATTCACTTAATCATAAAATAAAAGAACATGCAATTAACAATGGAAAGTTGTGTAAGTGACGTAATGTACTTGCGCAAATTAGGAAAACTTTTGCCTTCACAGAAGGGAACAGCTCTAAGTATCTTAAACAAGAAAATTATGTTTCTGGGTGATTTAGCTAAAGAAGCGGACTGTAAAACTGACAAAGACACAATCATTGACTACATGGTTCATGTAGAAAACCAACGGAATATGATTATAGACTATTTCGAGTTTCCCCGCTTCAAAATGTAAGTAGTTAATTATTACCAACTTCAAACTATTATAAAAATGCTACAGATAACCAATGAATATAAAGAACAAGTAAAAGAAGCCCTGCTTGGAGTAAGAGATAACTTTGACGGTACAGATTCTCAATTTTCTAAGCAATGGGGAATTAATAATAGTGTCTTCAGTCAATTGAAAAATGGCATGACTGACAGGCTTTTGAGAGATTCTCAATGGCTTACGATAGGAAGGGAATTGGACGTACAATTACATTCCCGTAAATGGAAAATGGCAAAAACGGAGGTGTTTAAAGTTATTGAAGAAGATGTACGTTTCTGTCAAGACAATGCGAAAAGCAAAATATGTGTAGATGATTGCGGTATTGGTAAGACCTTTAGCGCAAAGTATCTGAGCCGGACACTTAAAAACTGTTTTTACGTGGATGCTTCACAGGCTAAGACCAAACAGTTATTTATCCGTCTGATCGCTAAAACGATCGGTGTTGATTTCGGTAAATATGCTGAAATGAAGGCTAACATTAAGTATTATCTTAAAAACCTCCCTCAGCCCGTTGTGATCATTGATGAAGCAGGAGACTTAGAATATAATGCCTTCTTGGAACTAAAAGAGCTTTGGAATGCAACTGAAAACTGTTGCGGATGGTATCTGATGGGAGCTGATGGGTTAAGAGAAAAAATCACACGTGGGATTAACTCCAAAAAAGTAGGTTTCAGAGAGTTGTTTTCTCGCTATTCTGAAAAATACACTTCTCCTGTTCCGGTCGGACAAGCTGAAAGAATAACATTCTATGAACAAATGATCAGGGATGTTTTATCAGTAAACATGGAGGATAAAACCCAGTTAAACTATATCGTTAAAAAATGCCTTACAGCCGATGAATTGGGAAA
>NZ_FOXH01000019.1 GCF_900115665.1 Pseudarcicella hirudinis | reverse complement strand
CATACTTCCGTCCCACTATCAGGGCTGGGTCGGTAATACCATACAAATAATTGCTGGTATTGGTGGTTGTACTGAAAATGGGTCTTTTCCCCTGAACTACCGCATTGGGTACTTCCCCATCTGATACCTCATAAAGTTCTACTGTATAAATCAGCCCTGAAATCCCCCCACGGGAGGCTGTACCACGGGGCATCCAGGAAAACAACAGATTCTGTACCTCTTGTTCCTGTAATACCTGTCCTTCGGCAGGGTAAGTTATCTGGGGAGGATAACCATAAAAGACCTGCATCATGGCTATTCCTGTTTCTGAGATTTGTCGATGTCCTCTGGAAGCATCAAACTCATAGGCGGTAACACTGAGTGTCCACAGACCATCAGGCAAACGACCGCCCTGACGCAACAGGCTTTCATCCACTGCTCCCTGGGCTATTAAATTACCAGCCTGAAAGTAGTTAACCAAATCACTGCCATAGAGGGTTAGAGGAGTACCGAAACTTAAATTGATGGGAATAGCCGGGACATAGTCAAGTCTTGTACTAATCACAGAACCAGCCTGTTCAAACCTGAAACGTAAAAACACAGGAACAATCCCACTCTGATATTTTTCATCTTTGAGTACCAGGGTAACTTTCAGGAAATTATTGGAAGAGGTTAAGGCACTCCAGTTGAGGCTATACTGAGGCAACAAATAGGGGCTGCAACTGACAGGGAAATTACTCTGGGCCAAAAGCACCCTTTCCCCGAAAGGAGAAATAATCAGAAGTAGAATCAGAAAGACTTTGATCGGTGAGAGAACGGATCGGTAATACTTCAACATATACTATAGTTGATTTTAGATTAATAAATCAAACAGTGGTGTGTTGAAGCAATAAAGCCGGAGAACCGACTCATGAAAAGTATTAGGGGGATGATTAAAAGTGGAGTGTTATAGATAGTAATAGAACAAAATGTCATTATTATCAAAAGTGAATTTCTGTTTAAAAATTAAAATACCCAAATCTACGATTCATTTTATTGGGTTTTTTATCATAAAATGAGGAATTTTTTGATTTATGGTAAGAAAATACGAAGATGCTGATAATTGAAGAATAAACAGGATTACTGCGCAAACGATTGTGTGGTAATCTTAGGTGGACTCCCTCCGTAGTGTTAAGTGAGTCAGATTGTCCCCTTATCAGGCTAATCCAATTATATGCCTGATATCTATAACTCCGCAAGTTTTTGCGTTGATCTGATAAATGTGTTCCCTCAGATAGATGATTTCCCGTTTTTTGACAAAAAAAGAGAGTGCCGTTCGGGCACTCTCCTTAATAGTCACATCTTCTGGACTAATATTATGCATTTACCTCTAAAATTGCCACAGAAGGCTGAAGAGCAGGTTCGTTTTTCTGTTTCTCTGCAAGATGTGGTTTATAATATTGTTTGTAAAATTGCGCTTTAGAATCTTTATAAGAACTTACACCCCCGATTATATTAAGAAGTTTGATATAACCAAAAGCCATGTCAAATTGAAAAGGTTTAAATCCGCTTCTGGCACTTTTCGGGAACAAATGATGATTGTTATGCCATTCACTGGCTACAAGACCAGGCCAAACCTGATTGATTGATTTATCTTTCTGATTATAATCTATCCCTTCACGCTGTACATCTTTCCCTTTTCCGTGTCCTTCGTAGTTGAAAGTTCTTACACCAACACCCCAGAAACCTGCCGAACCGAATATTGTACAAGCCAGTGCATGCCCTCCGAGGCTAAAGAACACCAGATACCAGAATGACCAGTTAAGAATCCAGGAAACGGTAGAACGAAGAGGATTTGCATATGAACCCCACGTCAGGTATTGTTTGTAAGTATTGCCAGTGATTCCTGTATGTTTCATAAGCAATCTGACACGATTGTAATCAGCTTCACTTAAATCTTTTGCAATAGGCTGATGAACAACATCGGCCAGAAAACAGTATAAAAACCCTCCTTCTGCATTATACGGATCACCGGGTTGGTCTGATTTCGCATGGTGAACATGATGAGAAATCACATAAATTTCTTCAGGAATTACGCTTATAGTAAGATTTTGAGTAAAAAATCTCCAGAAACTATTTTTAAAACGATATGCTCCGTGTGTACAATAACGGTGATGCCAGATGGTTCCGTGTGTTCCCATAATGACCATGCTGTATAAAAAGGCTACAGCAAACATTCCGATGCTCAGAAACTTAAAAAGGAAGAGAAAGAAAAAAGGTGTGAGACATAAAATTTTAAGCCAGCTAAAAAATGGAAGCCAGTTTTTCTTTGATTTGAAAACGTTCAATCTTGAAAAAAACTCATGAAAGATTTGTTTCGGACTTGGTTTAACAAAATTTCCTGCTTCATCTAACCAGCCATAGGCAGGCGGCTGTAAAACATTATCTAAAAATGCCATATTAAATTTTATTGTTATGCATGAAAATAAAGAAACAAGTCAAAAACAGATACTCCTCCCTTTGGGAAGTTCAGCTGCATTTCATGAAATAAGAGGCCTGACAGATTAGTAATTTCGATCAATTAGCTATTCCGGATAAACAAACTCTCTGCGAACTTCAACTTAATTTTAGTTACTGTTTTAAAAAAATAGAAGTTGAATAATCAGTGTTATCTTATCGACAATCGAAACGAGTTTGAAACGTATTTGCTAATTAATTCTGAATCAGAAGAAGTTAGAAGTACAAAACAACAATGTCTGAAGCGTTAACAAAAGTGAAGGTAAGCATTTTTTTTACTTTAAAATGTACTAAATCAGGAAAACCAACAATTGTTAACAAAAAAATAACATTATTGAGGAACTTTTTTGTGATTTTCAGAAACAGACACTTTTTTTAATAAGAGAAAGTTATATACTCTTCTATAAACGGGAATACATACTTTTTTGTTATCATATATTTTGAACCTCCTGAAAGTCTGAGCTTCCGCGACATCTTTATCCGTCTTTATTCCAAACCAATATCTACCGACAAATCCTTATTGATCAGATAATTATGTGTTTTAAAGACTGCAAATAGGGTCTATCTGATAATCAGATGTTATAATCTTCAAATTTTACTAGTAGGAAACACTTAATTTTAAAAAATATTAACATAGGATAATATTTTTTTCTATAATTTTATAAAATAAACACACACCCATACTTAACCATTAATAACTATGTCGGATTATTACCACAACAGCTATTTGCGCAGCCGCAATCAGAAAAGGCATTGGTTGCCATCTGTTTTAAGAATTATTGCAACCGTCTCATTCTTAGCGCTTCTTGCCATTTTTATGAAAAACTTTTCTTAAGGTATTTATGGATACAACTGCTGTTTGTATGTTGTAATACCTTCTGTTATTGCCACACAGCTTTACAGACATTTCCTTAAAAACCCAAAAGCCCGGACATTCGTATCCGGGCTTTTATTTTGCGAAAACCGTTTTGGATAAATGAATATTTTTTTTGTAAGTTTGATAAAGCTTCCAGGCTTTCAAGAGATTTTATGAGTCTACGCCAAAAATCCCATCTCCCGGAAACCCCCAATATCCTCTTTAATCCCGTTATACTAAAATCATGAATTATTTTATCAATTTCCTGAAAACGCTGGTTCCATTAGATGAGCCCGTTCAAAAAGCCATTAATGAAATAACTGTATGCAAACATCTTTCTGCCGGAACATACCTTCTCCGCAATGGTGAAATATGCAAGGAATTTCATTTTGTAGAAAAAGGTCTGGCAAGAGTATTTTATTACAAAAACGGCAAAGAAGTCACAATTTGGTTTACCAATGAAAATGCCATTGCCAACGCTATTGATAGTTTATTTACAGGTTTACCAAGCAATTACAACATTCAGTTATTAGAAGATTCTGCAATCTGGAGTTTGCAATATCATAAAATTGAACCAGTCTTTGCTCAGTACCCGGTAGTAGAGCGTTTGGGTAGGTTATTGATTACCCACAATTACCTTTTATTGGATGAGAGAATGAAGCTATTTGCTTTTTGTAATGCAGAGGAAAGGTATGAGCGCTTAATTAAACTAATGCCTGATGTTTTCAACAGAGTGAACCTAGGTTATATAGCTTCTTATCTTGGCATAACACAGGAGCATCTCAGCAGAATAAGAGGAAAGAAAAAGTAGCTGATTTCCAATCCACTATACCGATTTTGATAATTATCAAAGGATTTAAATTTTCACTTTTTGAGATTTGTATGAAAATATTTTAAAACTACAAATCATGAAAAAAATTACAACCCTGAAAAGAATTACTACATCGGTTAAAAGATTAAACTGGAAAACTCTCTTTTTCACTATTTTGACAAGCATTATTATTTATGCGTGCAGACAGGAACCCACAGAAGTCATTCAACCTGCTGGTATTACCATAGAAGAAGCTAAGGTCTATTTTAATACGAATTTAGCTAAAAATCAAAAAATAATACCTAACGGAAGAGTCGATGCAAACTTACCATCTGTAGATCCTGATTGGGAATCTGCTCTAGTTATAGGCTCCACAATAGAAGTTCCTGTCAGATTCGGGGGTACTTCCAGAGGTTTTTTCATACAGGATAAAAGTAATTCTTTAAAAGCAAAACCTGATGACATTTCCGGAATAACAACATTAGTCTTATCTAAAAATCAAGGCAAGAATTTCCAGCAATTTTTCAGAACTTATATCCCTGATGCCAGCTTTTTGAAAAAGCAGAAATTCGATTTCAGAAAAGTAAATTTTGGAAATTTAGAGGCAAGCAAATTTTCAGGAGTTATTCTTAATCAAACTTATGATGAGAAGTTTATCAATGGATCGAAATTAGTTGACGGAAAAGAAGTTTCAGCAATATCTGGTCTTAGCAAAAAGAAAGATTCCAGGAACAAACGATTAGCGGTTTATTGTGAAATCGAATATTTTGATGTTTACCAAAGAGTTTGTGTAACAGACCATGGCCAAATTGCCAGCTGTACAGATTGGGAATTGATTGATTCTTACACAACCACCAGTTGTACTAATGATAATCCAAACGGCGGAGGCGGTGGGGGAAATGGCGGAGGGGGAACTCCTGGTGGTTCTTCTGCGGAACAGCAATTTATGGAAAATTATAAATTAGTTGGTCCAGATAAACCTATTGCCAATTTATCACAAAAATTAAATTGTTTTGGTACTATCCCTGATGACAGCAGATATAAATACAGTATGACTTTGTATGTAGATCAACCTAATAATGGATCAAGAGGAATTATAAATATGTCACTACCTAAAAGAAAACCTGGTCATTCTTATTTTGGATTAGAAAGATATGATTCTCAGTCCGGGGCTGTAATCAGACAGGTTATAGGTTTTTATGTAGAAAGTGAATTATCAGCATTAACAGGTACCTTTATTGCCGGCGCTTGGGGAGATGATAGTAATAGCAATTATGATGTTTCCTTAAAAACAGATTTAACAGCAAGTCAATTCAAGGATGTTGTATATAATCTTAAAAATGGAGGTACTCCGGATTACCATATCGTAAACAACAATTGCACAACAGTTGCTTATGGTATGTTATCACCTTACATAAATCTTCCTTATGGTCAAGGATCATTTTATCGTTTAGGAACAGGTTATAATCCGGCAGATCTCGGGCAAGATTTACGCGAAAATGCAGGCCAATATGGCGATAAAATTACGATTGGAAATGATCTTAAATCACCTCAAAATGTAAATTGTAATTAACGATGAATAAGTCAAACAGAAAAATCCTCAAATGGACCATAATCATCATCTTAGTTATTGGGATATCTAATATTCCAATTGTGAGTTTTTTTATTGGTGTTTTTACAGGGACTAAGTCCTTTTATGGAACTGGTTACAATTACAGAAGTGGCTTAGGGAAATTTCATGTTAGTGCTTCAAATCTAAAGGGAGATGACTTCAATACCATGTATAATGACCTAATCATGCAATTCAAGGCTTACAAAAAGGTAAATCCTAATGATACTATTCTATATCGAAATTTCAAAATCAATGTATTGAAATTCTGGTTTTGGAGGGAATATCTAACTGAAGAGCATTATCACTTACCTTATAAAGAGTTCCCTAAAGAAGAGTCCATGAAAACGAATTAGAAAATAACGGGTCTGTTTCTAAACGAACTATTAACATTTTGAAACAGGCTCGTTGTTTCCTTGTTTTTCAAAAATGAAAAGAAAAATCCTAAATTGGTTCATCGTCTTAATTGTTGCGATATCTGATATTCTAATTGTGCAATTATGTTAATTAATAACCGATATATCCTATTTTTTGTACTATCCTTTTCTTTCTGTAGCCATATATATGCGCAGGATAATACTTATCTGAAAATCCAGCAAACCGAAATCGGGGATACTTTGTTGAAAAGTCAGATAGAAAAATATATACAGGCACAAACCTTTATTGACACCACTTTTAAGGTCAGGGGCTATATTGAAGTTTTTATCTCCAATAAAGAATACAAAGGCTTAAAAACGCAGGTAAGCTATCGTATTATCAAAGACTTTCTAAATTTCGATGATCTGAACAATGACCTCCGATTCCCATTATTTTACAGTTGGGTGAAAAATAGAATTGTACTGTTTTATTCGGATGAAATAAGAAATACATTAAATCTGAAATACTCGACTGATAGTAAAAGGGCATTTCAGAAAATCATAGAACCTTTTCTTTTTCCGGGGGAGGATGTTTATCTCACAATAGATGGTGTTACCAAAAAAGGTACAAATTTCAGGCCCAATGAAATATTTATGTTTGGCGGACCAAGTGTTCGGATCTACAAACTTTATGATAACTCCGTAATCATTGATGACACCCCTACCCGCTTATACTAAATGAGTGTACGATCTATGTCTTTGGTTTATCATCATTACACGTAAATCTTTCTTAGGGTCAACAATCTCTTTATTGTTCGAGAACTGCTTATAATCCAGCTGATCCTGAGGAAGATTTATAATCAGGTGATCAAAATGTTCTCTTCACTGAAATATAATCTTGAAAAATAATAGTTTGAGATGGATATAATCATCACAATTTCAATACTTTCTGTCTTAGGATATATAGCCGTCATTCACCGGAATAGAATAGACGACTCTGAGTCATACTTAAATATATTGTCTGTCTTCGGGCTTATTGTTTATGGTGTTTGGCTAATCCGGAACTTTATTGTTTTCTTCAAAAATGACTATGGCAAGTCTTTTACAATAGGATGGTATGCTATGGAATTTTTGCTTATATATTCTACAGCTATACTTGTTCTTTTTTATTGGATATTAAAAAAACTCTCCTGAAAATTGTAACTAATCATGACTCGGGCAAACAGAAAAATCCTCAAATGGGCAATTGCCATTATCTTAGTAATAATCATATCCAATATCTCAATTGTAAGCTTCATCATTGGGGTTTTTACTCAGACTAAATTCTTTTATGATAATAGCTATAATTATAGTAGCGGTAATGGGAAATTCCAAACTAGTCCTGGACATTTAAAAGGCGAAACAACAACAGCATTATATAAGGATTTGATTAAGCAATTTAATCTTTATAAAAAGAAAAATCCAAACGATACTATTCTATATCGAAATTTCAAAATCAATGTATTGAAATTCTGGTTTTGGAGGGAATATCTAACTGAAGAGCATTATCACTTACCTTATAAAGAGCTACCAGAGAAAGCATCCTGTAAAAATTAGTCTGTGTTTATTTGAGCAGACTTTTCCTTAAAAACCCAAAAGCCCGGATGCTTACGTCATCCGGGCTTCGAATTTTATATGGGAAGGGTATTAAATTGCCTGGTGTAGAACTATCAGGCCTTTTCATCAGCAATTTGCTGCTTAAAATATAAATGGTAATAACAAAACACGTTAACAGAAGTATAAGTAAAAATTAACAGGAAATACCCTGTAAATTTGTCAATCGATAAATCTCCGTTCCTCAACGAAATCAGCATACCTAATATAAAACAGGGTATCAAAGACAATATATAATACACTTTTACATTTGTGCTGATCCATTTCGACAGTAAGAACATTATCAGCTCTGCCAGCAATTGAACCATTAAGGCAATCAAATACCAGACAGCAATCACAGAGAAAAAATACTCATTGTTACTTCCTTTGTCGAAATAAAAGATACCGGAGAATAGTATAAGAATTCCGGCTGCCGGTGCACAGAAAAACGCTGTAATTCTCATAGTTTCTTTGCATTTAATTGTTTCAGAATTTCGGACTCAGCATAATTCCAGGATTGCCATTGCTTCTTTTCATAGTCATTTCTGAATTGTTCTATGCGTTTGACAATAAATTCTCTTTGTGATATATAAGGAGGCGTATAACTACTTTTAATATTGGAATTATCAATAATGAACGGATTGAGCTTAGCCTTGGAATCATAGAGTAAAGTGTTTAATTCAGGCAGAACGTTATTGCTCAGACTTAATAAATACGTTACATCCAGCTTCCTGGCGTAATAGATATTATAGTTCGCAATGATAGCATCCCAGTTAACAAAACTGCTTAGCACCAGTATAAAATAGCCTGCCCGGGTATTTTTTCTTAACAAATACCAATTTGTTTTCTTTTGAAGAACTTTCAGACTCGTCGTTATCAATCCGATTAAAGTCAGAAGCAGGTACACATATACGCCAATACGTTTGTAGGTAAGACCAAATTCATGAATATAAAGCTGGTTTTTATAAATAATGCTGACAAGCAGGAATCCGTTCTGCAAAATCCATAAACAGGTAAGTCGTACCAGCCATTGATTTCTCTGATAAAAGTTCTGATTTCCCCTGAAAAAATAAAGAATGATAGAAATGGCAAGTAAAATGCTGACAATCAATGTATTCACTCCCTGGTGAACATATTGGGAATAATCTACCCCTTTCGGTAATTCCTGTCCTGAAAAGATAAATGTTCCATCAACAATGTTTAGGATAAGCAAGAGTATATTAAGCAATGACAGTAAAATAACCCCTTTTTTATTCTCAATTTTAATGGCAACCAATATAAAATGGCGTTTTACTTTTTGCCTGATTCTGAGCAAAGTATCCGGTTGTTGGCTATCCCATTCATTAAGTTTAAGATATTCGAAAGGAAAGAAAAATCCTGTAATCAGAATAATCCCTCCTAAACTGAACAAGACGAACTCTGCGGATATTTCAATATCGGGAAAATGAAAAAAGTGTTCAAATACCGGATTGGCAGAAGCATACAACATGTAAAATACGACGGTTACGCACAGAGGAATAATATAAAAAGCCAGCATTCTTGTGACGGAGAAATTAGCCGGATTGGCAGCTTTCGTGCCTTCCTCCGTATTCATAAGCTTATCAAATATTTTCAGAAAAAATGAGAACCCACAGGTGATTCCTCCTTTTATCAATCCCATATATACCGACGTCCTGAACTTATACCCTATTCCCATTACTAATATCAGAGAACATATATTCGCAAATACAGCTAATGATGAATGCTGCCATACAATGGCCATTCCGGACAAAATACTTCCGGCTGCGGCCCCGCACCAGATCTTATTCTTCAGGTATTCTGGTTGAGCAATGACCATAAAAACAATGATTATGGATACAAAAATCAGAAAATTGATACCCGCTGTCTGATGATAAAACAGATAAGAATAGGCCGCTGAAGCAAGCACAAGAAAGATTAATTTAAGGCTCATAGATTTATTTATTTTACAAATTACTTTGAATTACAAAGTGAAAATACATTAAAAAAACGAATTACATCAATCCGCTGAAAAACTATAATTTACCTTTAATCAAGGCTTCCAAAGCGTTTAAATGTTCCTGAAAGGCCTGCCTGCCTTCTGAGGTAACCTGAAAAGATGTATTCGGTTTTTTCCCGATAAATGCTTTACGCACCAGAATATATCTCTCCTTTTCAAGTGCGGTAATATGAGATGCCAGATTCCCATCTGTCACATTGAGTGTTTCCTTTAATTCATTGAAATCAACCCAGTCGTTTACAATCAGGACTGACATGACGCCCAACCTCACCCGGTTTTCAAATGACTTATTTATGTTTGAAATAATTGTATGCATAGTGCTCAATCTGATAATTCAATCAGAATATTCAATTATCAGATCTCCGGATTAAGATTCATATTTACGGTACATCAATATCCCGTAAATAATATGTAAAACGCCAAACCCCACAGCCCAGAACAGCAAACCAAGCCTCCATTCATCTAATAACCCACAAATCAGCCCCAGAATGATTTCAATATATCCCAGGTAACGAACTTCATCATATGTGTATTTCGAGGCATTTACCAGCGCTAATCCATAAAAGATAAGTGTGGCAGAATCAATCAGATGAGGAGCATGTTTCAGTAAAATCAGACTAAATAATCCTCCTGCCACCAGGGGTATTGCCATATTGAATAATAACCTTCTGGAGGTATTATCCCATACTTTCAGACTTTTCTTTTTTGCCTTCCGGAGTGTGAAATATACCGAAAAGCTAAGAGAAAGAATCAGAACTATCGCCCCGTCTGTTGCTATAAATCTAAGTAAAGACGAATCATTCTGCAAAGCATCAGTACTTTCCTGTAATATCCGCTCATAGGCAAAATATGCTCCTGTCAAAGCAAACGTTCCCGCAAATACCCCCGACAATCCGCTAAGAGAAATAAACCGGGTGGAGCGTTCCATCATAGAACGAATCTCAGTAAGGTCCTGCAAATGCTGATTCATGTTTTTCAAATTACTTTGTATTGCAAAGTAAAATTATCAAAAAGGTTTTTCCAAATGATTTTTTATTTTTTTTCAATTCACTATACTGTTTTTCCTGACTGTTTCTTAAAGACTATAGCCCTCTCGTTTCTTAAGTCATTTCAGAAAACCGGAATTATTGTACTGTTTTCATCTTAAGTGTCAGCCGTTTACCCGAACTAAAATTTACTTACATTTGCCAGAGAAACAGAATATGGAGAGATATCAGAGTTTCTCTCATTAATTAAGAAACAGAAATGATAGAAATATATAGTGAAAGATTAAAGCTGATTCCACTTGACCATCAACTACTTAGCCTTTGGAAAGAGACAGGCAGAAATGCTATGGAAGAAAAACTGGGGTTAAAAGCTTCCGACTGGATTATAGAAGATTTTTTCCTGGCTGAAACCATTGATGCGCTGGAAAATTTCTGGCTTCCCATGACCTCGGAAAATCCTGATACCTTTTTCTGGTGTACCAATTGGGAAATCGTACTGGCAGATCAGAATCTGTCAATCGGCGGGATCGGACTAGCGGGTTTACCGGATCAGGAAGGGGTAACAATGATAGGCTATTTCATTGATAAAAACTTCCGGGAGAAAGGTTATGCTTCAGAAGCCCTGAATTGTCTTATTAATTGGGCAAGCCTTGAACCAAGCCTTAAAACCATTATCGCAGATACTCCTTTTTTCAATCTCCCTTCTCAAAATGTATTAAAAAAAGCAGGATTCCGGGAATTTGGAATAGGTGAAGTTCAGCATATTGAGAAAATGCAGGTGAAACACTGGAAATTGCCTGTCAGAGAGTAACTGAAAAATCCTCCGCCATTTCATTGACGAAGGATTTTCACACAGGTTTAAAGAGGTTTTCCCGGAAAATTACAGGATTTGAAACTTATTGGCATTTTTTGGCAAGTGCTTTCATTTCTCCTTCACCCCAGTTTGGCGAGATACTTGAAGCAGGTTTGAAACCGGCAAATTTCTCCAAAGATTTCTGTATTTCCGGGCAGGCATTTTTTAATCCCCCTCCGAATTGCTCAGGAGTATAAAATAAATTCTGGGCTTTCAGTGAATAAGCTCGCGGGTTTTCAGGATTAATAGATTTGGCTTTGGCAATGGCTCCTTCGAATACCTGACCATACTTCATCCATCTCGACTGGCCATCTACCGAAATACGCATTAAGGCAACCTGACCTTTTAATACTTCAACTTCATCATTGTTAGAGATCTGTTTTTCCAGTTTTTCTACGAAAACATCGGCTTTATCAAGGTATTTATCTCTTTCTGAGGCTTCAACTCTTGCTGCCATTATCGTATAAACCAGCCCTCCGTAATAATTAGGAAGCCATTCGTTCGGCTCTGAATTACCGATTCTTTCAAATTTATTAGCTATTTCCTGAAAAGCATTCAGGTCTTTTGCCTCACGAAACTGCAAAAGTGTTGCTTCCATCGCTTTAACAAATCTTTCATCCTGATTTGCTTTAGCTACCAAAACTGAAATTAATAATGAGAAAATAAAGAGTACCTTTTTCATAATGTTGAGTGATTTATAATTGTTTAATAATTGAGTCAAATTTCTGTTTTTATATAAGGCTTTCGAAAGCATTTCAGACGAACAGCCTGTTTGGAGGAATGAATCTCTTCTTTTCCTTTATGAACTTTTCTGTCATTCTTTCCGCATATCTTCCGGTAATTGTTTTTTCTTTGAAATGGAGATAAATGCTCCGATGATAAACATTCTATTTGCCGTCGGACCAACAGTATATCTTGATTTTCCGTCTTCCGTATATCTGTAGTTATAAACCCGGTCAAATCCGAAAACATTATCTGCCTGAAAATATATTACCAGAAAATTGCCTTTCACATGCGTCAGGTAATTGACGCCTACACTGACATTGTGTAAATCAGGTGTCCGGTCAGCCAGAAAAACTGTATTATTCGGGTTAAAATAAGGTCTTCCGCTTGTATAGGAATATGTGACAGAGGCAGTCATCATAGGCTTAGAGATATATTGCTTATAAATCACATTGAGGTTATGATTGGAGGCAAAAGTCGGCATGGCCTCAGTTAAGTAATTGGCATATAATCTTTTGGAATCCAGATAACTGTAATTAATCCATACTTGTCCGTTTTTAAAAGTTTTGTTATCCCGAAAGAAAACGTCAATTCCCTGTGCATAGCCAAAGCCTGTATTATCAGTCTTTCCGACAGGAAATCTATTGGGATTTGCGTCAAAATACCCTTCGGTAGCAGGCATTTCTCTGACCAATGAAGCATAGTTTTTATAATACCCCTCTATTCTGAAAGTTCTCTGATTTCTGATGTACTGGTAGTTTAGCACATAATGGGTCGATTTTTCAAACGTAGGTTTATTTCCGTAGTAAAAATATTGATAATCAGGAGTCTGGTAGAAATTTCCGGTGGCCAGAGAAACCTGACTGTAAGTACCTGTTTTATAGGCCAGTGAGAACCTGGGAGCAACATTAAAACCTGAAGACAGGGAAGAATATTCTCCTCTTAGTCCTACTCTGGCTGCCAGCTGCGGGGTTACGTAAAACTCAGATTCTGAGAATACCGTGGAAAAATTGTCGGTAAGACCATATTTGTTTTTTGAACCATTGTTAATTTGAGTCTGGTCAACCACCAGGTCATATTGTGCTGAAGAAAATTCAGTACCAAAAAGTAAATTAGAATTTGTACCCAAAGCTCTGGTAAATACCGCTCTGCCCTGCGACCGCTGTTCGGTTTTTTCAAGATAAAGATTACCGATATTGATTTTATCTAGATTATAGGAGTATGACAGTCCGGTTTTCATTGTCCAGTTCGCTTCTTTATCCAGGATATTCTGGTAAGTGCTTGTTACCAGTAGATTTTTATTTCTGATTCCGTATTCAGTAAGATTTAACTCATCTCCAACGTTTTTGAATAACATTCCGGTCTGGCTGGTAGCATAAACCGCATCAACTTTAAAGAGGGATGCTGAAGTAGGTTTCAGGTGAAAAGAGCTTGAATAGTTAAACTGTTCCGGAATATGAGTCCAGGTAATATTCTGAGGATATACCTTAAATAAAGGGGTTACATTGGTATAATTAACATTATTTGAGAAAGAAAGCTTATCAGTCAGGTGAGTGTATCCATAAGAAACACCCGCCAGGTTAACATTCACTGAATGCCCTGATTCTGTAGCAAGATCCATGGTATTCATCAATAATACAGCCGAGAGAGCCTGCCCGTACTGGGCTGAATACCCTCCTGTACTAAATGCCATGCCTTTGAACTGAAAAGGAGAAAAACGGCTTCTGGAAGCAACATCCGGAGAAGGTGTATTATAGGCATTCTGCACAGTAAGTCCGTCTATGAGGATCTTGGATTCCTGAGCGGAACCTCCTCTGACGAACATTCCGGTTGATTCACCGTTTCTCTGAGAACCCGGTGTCAGTAATTGCATTGCCTGTGTTACATCCGCAGCTGCTCCTGCGGTGGTGACCACATCCAGGGGTTTAATCGGTGTAGTTTTTCTCTCATCTGAAGCTTCAAATGCTCCGGCTGTAATAGTGACCATATTCAATTCATTCACAGCTTCCCTGAGCTTGATAGAAACCTCAATGGTTTGCTGGCTGAGGGTTATTTTTTTGGAAAATGCCTCAAATCCCACAAAAGTGCAGGCAAGCGTCGCTGTATCTTTTTCGGAGGTCTGGAATTTAAAATTACCTTCTGCATCAGCGGTAGCACCATCATATGCTCCTTTCAGAAAGACATTGGCTCCCGGCAATCCATGCCCTTTTGCATCAGTCACTTTTCCCTTTATGGTAGTCTGTGCAAACAACCTGGGTGCCATAATTAATAAGTAAGAGACTAAAATGATAATAAAAGTTTTCATGAGAAGTAATATTTTAAAAGGTCTGAATCATAAATCCGGATCAAATCATCTTTCCGGGCTTTAAGGTTTAAGTTTTGAGGATAAATAATCACTTATTCACAACAGTGCTGAGATAATTTTTCATAAATGTGTTTTTAAACAGCCTGCTTATTTCTGATACAAAACAATTATTTATCAGGGGTGAAATGAAGATATTTCAGACGAACCGCCTTTTTCGGGGAGTGAATTATGAATAATCCGGTGGAAATTTATTTGGAAAAAACAGAAGAACCCGGCAGATAATTTGGGATAATAATGGATTTCTAAGGATTTGTTCAGATTCGCATTGATTTTATTGGTAATTTTGAAGCTCAAAACTGCCAGAGTTTCCCAATGCAAAACTTTGAATAATTCAAAAACAATGAACGCTAAATTACAGCAACTTGCCACACAGCTGGAAGGAAATTTACACTATGACACAGTCATGAGAACGCTTTATGCGACTGATGCCTCTGCTTATCGTGAAATGCCAACTGCGGTAGCCATCCCTAAAACCATTGAAGATATCAAAAAACTGATAAAATTTGCCAGAGAAAATGGATCCTCCATTATTCCTCGTACGGCAGGAACTTCGCTGGCAGGACAGGTAGTTGGAAATGGTATTGTTGTTGATGTTTCTAAAAATTTTACAAAAATCCTTGAAATCAATAAGGAGGAAAAATGGGTCAGAGTACAACCGGGCGTAGTGCGGGATGTGCTGAATATGGAGCTTGCTAAATATGGCCTTTTCTTTGGCCCTGAAACTTCTACAGCTAACCGGGCCATGATTGGCGGAATGGTCGGAAACAACTCTTGTGGCTCCAATTCAGTCGTTTACGGATCAACCAGAGATCACCTGCTGGAAGTAAAAGCTATTCTTGCGGATGGTTCAGAAATAGAATTTAAGGCCAATCATGAAATCGGGAAATATTCTGATGATTCTCTGGAAAGTAAAATCTATCAAAAAACATTTGAGGTACTAAGCAATCCGGAAAATCAGGCAGAAATACGAAAAGAATTTCCCAAAAAAACCATCGAAAGACGCAACACAGGTTATGCGCTGGACATGCTGCTTGATTGTGCCCCTTTCTCAGAAGAGGGTAAACCTTTTAATTTCTGTGAACTCATTGCCGGTTCAGAAGGTACTTTGTGTTTCCTGACAGAAATCAAACTGCATGTAAACGAAATGCCTCCGAAGGAAATCGGGTTGATTTGTGCGCATTTTAACAATGTCAACGAGTCACTGAAAGCTAACCTGATTGCTTTAAAATATAATCCTTCAGCTTCTGAGCTTATTGATCATTATATTTTAGAATGTACTAAAGCCAATCCGGAACAAAGACTCAATCGTTTTTTTGTTCAGGGTGATCCGGGAGCCATTCTTGTAGTGGAAATCAGAAAAGATAATCGTGAAGAAATTAATGTGATTGCCAGACAAATGGAGGCAGAAATGCGCGAAGCTGGTCTGGGCTTCCACTTTCCTGTTCTTTTTGGTGAGGATTCTAAAAAAGTATGGAATCTGCGTAAAGCCGGATTAGGCTTGCTGTCAAATCTTCCGGGTGATGAAAAGGCTGTTGCCGTAATTGAAGATACCGCGGTAGATGTGAATGATTTACCTGATTATATTACTGAATTCAATGAGATCCTGGCCAAACATGGTATGTATTCTGTGCATTACGCGCATGCAGGCTCGGGAGAAATCCACCTTCGCCCTATCATTAATCTGAAAACGGTAGAAGGAAATAAACAATTCAGGATTATTGCTGAAGAAATTGCCACACTAGTCAAAAAATACAATGGTTCTTTATCCGGAGAGCATGGCGACGGCCGCTTAAGAGGTGAGTTCATCAAACAAATGGTGGGTGAAAAGAACTATGCATTAATGAAGGAAGTAAAAACTACCTGGGATCCATACAATATCTTCAATCCTAATAAAATTGTGGATACCCCTCCTATGGATACTTTCCTTCGTTATAAACCGGGGCAACAAACGCCTGAGTTTAAAACGACGTTCAGGTTTCAGGATCAGGATATCCTTCAACACGCCGAGCAATGTAACGGTTCCGGAGATTGTCGTAAAACACATTTTTCAGGAGGAACGATGTGTCCATCATACATGGCTACACGGAATGAAAAAGAAACGACGAGAGCAAGAGCCAATATTTTAAGAGAATACCTGACCAATTCAGACAAAACCAACCGTTATGACCATGAAGAAATCAAGGAGGTAATGGATTTATGTTTGTCTTGTAAAGGCTGTAAGTCTGAATGTCCTTCTAATGTGGATGTAGCCAAACTGAAGGCTGAATTTCTGCATCAGTATTATAAAGATCATGGCGTTCCATTGAGGAGCAGATTAATCGGAAATTTCTCCAAACTTTCAAAAATCGCTTCTTATGTTCCCTGGGCTTATAATTTCATTTTTGAAAATGCCCCTTTGCGTAAAATTGCCAACTCGGTAGTTGGTTTCCACCCTGAAAGAAGCATGCCTTTAATGGCCAAAGAAACTTTCAGGAAATGGTTTAGCAACCATACAAAAGATACGAAACCAAACGCCTCTAAAGTATATCTTTTTGCAGATGAATTTACCAATTATAACGATACAGAAATTGGCAAAAAGGCTGTAATTCTCCTTGAAAAACTTGGCTATGAGGTAATTATTCCTCAGCATGTTGACTCAGGAAGAGCTTATTTATCAAAAGGTATGCTTGATGAAGGAAAAGCACTGGCAAACAAAAATATTGCACTCCTTAAAGATGTAATTACCTCAGAAACACCTCTTATCGGTATAGAGCCTTCTGCTATTCTGACTTTCAGAGATGAATATCCTGACCTGGTTGATGAACATTTGCTGGAAGATGCAAAGGCCTTAGCTAAAAATGTCCTACTTTTTGATGAATTCATTGCCAGAGAAGTTGATAAAAAAGCGATTTCAAAAGAGCTTTTCACCAAAGAGAAAAAGATGATTAAACTGCATGGACACTGTCAGCAGAAATCATTGTCTTCGCTGGTATTTTCTAAGAAAATGCTTTCTTTACCGGAAAACTATGAAGTACAATTGATTCCTTCAGGATGTTGTGGTATGGCAGGATCTTTTGGTTATGAAAAAGAACACTATGATCTTTCTATGCAGGTAGGAGAACTGGTATTATTCCCTACTGTCCGCAAGCAATCGGATGAAGTAATTATTGCAGCACCCGGAACAAGTTGCCGTCATCAGATTCATGACGGAACCGGAAAACACGCTTTGCATACCATCGAAATTTTGTTTGAGGCGCTTATTTAGATTTAAACGTAGTATACGGCTATCACCTTGGTATGTGACAGACATACCACTTCCTGGCAATAAATTAGCGCATTGGTTTGGTTTAATAGAAAAAGGGTTGAAAATCAGTGATTTTCAACCCTTTTTCTATTAAACCTCATTTGCAGATTAGAATCTCCATCTTACATAGGCTTCCATTGCCTCGTATTCTGCCAGACCAAGTTTATTATACAATTCCGCCGTTGCACGGTTTCTGTCTTCAGCTCTTTGCCAGAACTCTCTCGCATCATCTCCCTGGAATACCACACCATCTTTCTGAGACTGGTGTTTAAAGATTCCGACACGTTTCTTCAGCACCTGATCCGGAGACATTGGTACAGCCATTTCAATCTGATCAATATCCCACTCTGCCCAGGCTCCTTTATACAACCATACCCAGCAATTAATCATGTACTCACGATGACGAAGACGATTTACTGCTTCCATGATAGCATCAAGACAAACTTTATGGGTTCCATGCGGATCAGCTAAATCTCCGGCTGCATAAATCTGATGTGGCTGAACGTCCTCAATCAAATCCATGATAATCTGAATATCAGCCTCTCCAATAGGATTTTTTCTTACTGTTCCTGTTTCATAGAATGGCATTTCAAGGAAATGAACATTTTCTTTCTTGATTCCTACATAACGACAGGTATTTTTTGCTTCTCCTTTACGGATCAGCCCTTTAATATGTCTTACTTCCGGAATATCAATTTCTGAATCTCTCTTATTCTTAAGGAATTTTACTGCTTCTTTATAAATCTTATTCGCTTTGGTATTTGAAGCTTCAAATTTCTCGTTAAAATCGATTACAAATTCCGCAAAACGTAAAGCCTCATCATCTGCCACGGCAATATTACCCGAAGTCTGATAAGCTACATGTACATCATGCCCCTGATCGTGCAGACGCTGGAACGTTCCTCCCATTGAGATGATGTCATCATCAGGATGCGGGCTGAAAATAATCACACGTTTTTTGGCAGGAAAAGCTCTTTCCGGACGATTGCTGTCATCTGCATTCGGTTTACCTCCCGGCCATCCGGTAATTGTATGCTGAAGATAGTTAAATACCTCAATGTTTATATCATACGCCTGACCGTAAAGAGCCAATAAATCTGATAAACCGTTTTCATTATAGTCTTTATTGGTCAGTTTCAATACCGGTTTATTCACAGTCAAAGCCAGGTGAGTAACGGCTTTCTTAATCATCGGACGATCCCAGGTAACTGAATCAACTAACCAAGGCGTTTTGATACGAATCAGCTGGGCTGCCGCTGCCACATCAATGATAAATGAAGCATTCGGATGAAGCTGCAGGTAAGATGCAGGTACATCTGAGGTTACAGAACCCTCTACAGCACGTGCTACATTTTCAGCTTTGTGCTCTCCCCAGGCCAGCAACACGATTCTCTTAGCTTCCATGATCTTACCGATACCAAGCGTTACAGCTTTTTTCGGAACTTTAGACAAACCTCCAAAATCACCTGTAGCATCAATTCTGGTTGTCAGATCAAGGGTCATTAAACGGGTACGGGAATTAACCAGTGAACCAGGCTCGTTAAAACCGATATGCCCGTTTCTACCAATACCTAATAGCTGGAAGTCAAGCCCTCCGTAATTTTCAATACGTTGTTCGTAATCACGGCAAAATTCAGCCAGTTTTTCAATAGGTACAGTTCCATCAGGAAGGTGAAAATTTCCGGCAGGAATATCTACATGATCAAAAAGCTGTTCTCTCATGAAACGGATATAACTCTGAACGGCATCAGCCTCCATCGGATAATATTCGTCAAGGTTAAATGACACCACATTCTTAAAGCTCAAACCCTCTTCACGGTGCATTCTGATCAGTTCAGCGTAAACCTTTTTAGGAGAAGATCCTGTTGCCAAACCCAGAATGGCCTGTTTTCCATCTTTGGCTTTCTGGCGGATCAGGTTTGCAATCTCACGTGCAACCGCTTTGGATGCTTCTTCCGAGTCTGCATAAATATTGGTTGGAATTCTTTCGTAGCTAATGGCTTGTTCCATTGAAATTAAGATTTTAAGGCTTTGGTTGGTGATAATTTAATAAGTAAAACACCAAGTTCCGGTTTTATTTTTTGGCACTGATAATAATTATATCTAACTCTAACACATCCAGAATTTTTGCGATAGTTTTGAGTGAAGGGTTTCCTTTGCCTAATTCAATGGAATGTATTGTTTTAATGGCAACGTCACTGCGTTCACTGAGCTCTTCCTGTCGGAGCGACAAGGCATTTCTTTTCTCCCGAATTACTTTGCCAATCAGAATCAAGTCCATAATTAGTAATTTATTTCTTTTTTTCAGCAAAAATAAAAGTTTATTTGAAAATAAAATAATTTTATCGGAAATATATTACTATTACATTTCAAAAATACACCATTGCAGAATGATTTGAGAATCAACTGGCATTATTTCTAAATCCATTATCTTTAAGTACTTTCGTTCTCCGTTTACCTCATCTCTTCAAAGATATCTACTGAATCCAAAAAATAGTCATATTATACAATTATTTCAAATATTAGTTCTATTAAAATATAAAACTGATTTTTTTTCAAACAATTTGTGGGGGGATTTGTCTTTTATATTGTCTGAACCAAGACCATTCATCATAAAAGCCGGCACTTCATGTTGAATAAACTTAATTTTGTACTTTTCAAATTCAAACTTTTTATCAAAAATCAGATAAGGGGATTGCTTTACTTATTCTGTTACTATATTTAAATTATGAAGACGTATATTCAAAAAATGTTTTTGCTCCTGCTTTTTCCAATTGGACTTCAGGCTCAAAAGCTTACAGTGAGTGGTTACGTAAAAGATGCCAGGAATGGAGAAGGTCTTATTGGAGCCTCGGTTTTTGTAAAAGAACTTGGCAACGGAAACGCAACCAACACTTATGGATTTTATTCCATTACCGTTCCAAAAGGGACTTACACACTTGTTTTTACCTCTGTGGGTTTTGAGAAAGTCACAAAAACTATAGAATTAAAGGAAAGCAACCTTGAGCTAACTCTTGAAATGAAAGAATCAGGAACTGAGTTAAACGAGGTGGTAGTGAAGGCTAAAAGGGAAGATGAGAACGTCAAAAGCCTTGAAATGTCTGTCAATAAAGTAGAAATGAAAACGATCAAAAAGATTCCTGCTTTATTAGGGGAAGTAGATTTGGTTCGCGCTATTCAGCTTTTACCGGGTGTTTCAACAGTTGGGGAAGGAGCTTCCGGCTTCAATGTCCGTGGTGGCGGAGTAGATCAGAATCTTGTACTATTAGATGATGCTCCCGTTTACAATTCCTCCCATTTATTTGGTTTTTTCTCTGTTTTTAACCCGGATGCGGTAAAAGATGTAAAACTTATCAAAGGTGGTATTCCCTCTCAGTACGGAGGAAGGGCTTCGTCTATTCTTGACGTAAGAATGAAAGAAGGTAATACCAAAAATCTTGAGATCAACGGGGGTATCGGAGCTATTTTCAGCCGTTTGTCGATAGAAGCTCCTATCATAAAGGATAAAGCGTCTTTCATCGTTGCAGCACGTCGTTCTTACATTGATATTCTGGCTAAACCTTTTTTAACTGGAAACAATGCCAATTCAAAGTTCAATTTCTATGACCTTACTGCCAAAGTAAATTACAACATCAACCATAAGAATACGGTATTCCTTTCGGGATATTTCGGGAGAGATGTTTTCGGAAATCAATTTGGCTTTAACTGGGGCAACAGTACTCTGACTGCCCGTTGGAATCACGTTTTCAACAGCAGATTATTCCTGAATACCACCGCTTTTTATAGTAATTATGATTACCTGCTCGATTCTGATATCGAGAACAAAAAACCTAATGATCGTTTCCGTTGGACCTCTAACATCGTAAATCACAGTATCAAACCTGATTTTACCTATTACATTAATCCTCAAAATACCCTTACTTTCGGAGGGCAGGTTCTTACTTACAGCTTCAAACCCGGTGCAGCTACTGCGAGTTCTGCCGGAGAAAGTACCAATTTCGGACAACCGGATAAGAATGGCGTCGAGTATTCCGCTTATGTAGGAGACGAATGGAAGTTATCAACCAAATTCTCTGTTCAATACGGATTGCGTTATTCATTGTATAATTATTCAAGCCAGGATGACGTTTATTATGAGCGTGTGAAAGTGCCTGTAACCAATGAGAACCTTTCAGGATATGATCTGAAAGTATTGCCGAATACCAAAGGCAAAACTCTCAAAACCTACGATAATTTTGAACCCCGTTTCTCAATGAAATATGAACTGGGAAATCAGAATTCAATCAAGGCAAGTTATAACCGTCTGACTCAATATGTTCATTTGATGTCTAACACGGCAGCTTCAACGCCGTTGGATGTCTGGACTTCCAGTACCAACAACATCAAACCACAGATTGCTGACCAAGTAGCTTTAGGTTATTTCCAGAATCTCGGACCATCAGGAAATGATTATGAAACTTCTGTGGAAGTATATTATAAAGAACTTCAGAATCAGATTGATTATGCCGATGGCGCAAGACTTTTCCTCAATCCTACTTTTGAAAAGGATTTGTTATTCGGGAAAGGAAGAGCTTACGGAGTTGAGTTTTTTGCCAAGAAAAATACCGGAAAATTAACAGGCTGGCTAAGTTATACACTCGCCCGCACGGAAAGACAGATTGATGGTCTGAACAACGGCAACTGGTATCCGACAAGATACGACCGTACACATACCTTAAATGTAGTTGCTCAATACGAATACAGCAAAAAATGGAGCTTTGGAGCCAATTTCGCTTATATAACAGGTGTTCCTTATTCTATTGCAGATTCTAAAGCCAATGTAGATGGCTATTCCTTACCAATTGTTGCTCCCGGCACAAGAGGGAATATCCGTGTACCGGATTACCACAGACTTGATGTTTCCGCTACCAAGAAAAATAAGAAAGCTCTTTTTGGAAAAGGTGAATCGGAATGGGTATTCTCTGTTTATAACCTTTACAACCATCGTAACCCGTTCTCAGTTTATACAAGACAGACTGAAAGAACTGCGGCAAACAGCGAGACTCCTGTAAAAACTGAGGCGGTACAGCTTTCAATCATAGGTTCTCTCATTCCATCAGTAACTTACAATTTCAAGTTCTAGGGTTGAGTTGACCGAAAAACATTAAAAAATTCAGATTTCAGCAGGAAGATCTCCTGTCCGAAATAAAATATATTCTCATTCATAAGATGAAAACTAAATTATTGACCTTACTCTCTGTTGCTTTGGCTTTTGCAATGACAAGTTGCGAAGACGTAGTCCAGCTGGAGGGTGCCAAATATACTCCGGTTCTTGTGGTAGATGGTAACATTAACAACCTCCCGGGTAATCAAACTATCAAACTTATCATGTCTCAGGGATATTTCGATAATACCCAGGCTCCAGTAGTGACTGGTGCGAGTGTGAAAGTAACTGACAATACCGGAAAGGTTTATGACTTCAAAGACCTGAAAAATAATGGTGAGTACATCTGGGTTCCGGCAAAGGCGGATGAAATCATGGGAGAAATTGGTAAAAAATATTCTTTGGAGGTGAAAACCAACGGAGAAACCTACCAGGCAGTTTCTGAGCTGAAGAGAGTGCCGAAAATTGATTCTATCCTTTATCAGTTTGATGATGCTTCTCAGAATCAGACCGGAGATGATAAACCCAAGAAAGGGTATGATGCCCAGTTTTATGCCAGAGATTTTAAGGGCGAAGGAGATTGTTACAGAGTGAAAACTTATAGAAACGGTAAATTATTCAATGAACCGGCAGACATTGTCATTATCTACGATGCAGCTTTTCAAAAAGGTGCTCAAACAGATGGGCTGATGTTTATTCTTCCGGTACGCCGTTCTATCTCTCATCAGTTATATCTTGAAAACGACATAATTAAGGTTGAACTTTCATCAATCACCGAAGGAAATTTTAATTTCTGGAACCAGGCACGTCAGGAGTTAAACAATGGCGGACTATTCTCCAGACCAACCTCAAGTATCCCGACCAACATCAGTTCCGTTTCCGGAAAGAAAGCTGCCGGATGGTTTGGTACTTCTGCGATCAGCACCTTTGAAACAAAGGTTGATCCTAAAAAAGCCAGAACAAATATTAAATAGTTTCGGAGAAATTATTCGAACATCAGATAAAGTGTCACATTATGGGTTTGCAAACGATCAATATCTCTGCTAAGCGCGCTTTGAGAACTGTTAGCGGGCGGAAGGAAGATATTGGTCAGCCCATGTGAAAACCTCAGCTCAGGAGTAAACTTGAAAAATTGAAAGAACCGCTCCAATCCGATTCCATATTCAAGTGACAGATCATTGGTAGAAGTATTTAAACGGGCAATGGTAGCATTTTTGCGCACATTCGCTTCAATTCCGAGCTTAATTCCGGCATCCACAAACATCCTTGTATTTCCCCTCCTCTGTGATTTAAATTTCAGCAATAAAGGTACTTCAAGCCATGTAGATTCTCTGATTTCGGTAATTGGCTGAGGAATATTCGGAAAAGAATAATCTACCTGTCTTGAATATAATGCGATATTCAGGCCGGTTTTAAAATCGAAACGCTCGTTTAATTTAATATTTATAATCCCTCCTACCTGAAAAGCAAAACTTTCCGGAGAAACTATATTCTGTGTTGTATCACTAAGGTATTTGTCGTTACGGTAAACATTGAATCTTGAACTGGCAAAGCCAAATAAAAATCCAAAGTGGACTTTTTTGTCATCATAGAATTCGTCATAAATTCTAACGTATTTGCTATGCTGTGCCTGAGCTTTTGGAAGAAATCCGAAGGATAAGAAGAAAAGCAGAAATGATGTATATTGAATACATCTTTTCGGGGTTACAGGTAAAAATTCCCTCCGTTTATGTAAAGGGAATTTTACAGGATTATTTGTTATTTTCTGCCAATATAAATTGTGCTGATTCCAAAAGTAAGTGGTAAGCATTGTGTTTGGGTAAAGCCCGCTTTCTGAAAAACCTTCAAAAAATCATCACCATCCGGAAACGCTTGTACAGACTCAGGGAGATAAGTATAGGCAGCGTTGTCTTTGGAAACAATTTTACCAATTACGGGCAAAATAAATTTGAAATAAAAGTTATATAACTGCTTAAACGGAAAATGTTTAGGCTTTGAGAATTCCAAAACAATGCAGGTTCCTCCTACGCGCATTACTCTGGCCATGTCTGTCAGACCTTTTTCAAGGTTCTCAAAATTACGTACACCAAAGCTAACGATAACAGCATCAAAAGTATTGTCCTGAAAAGGTAAACGCTCCGAATCGCCTTTTTGCAATTCAATCACATTTTCCATGCCAAGTTTCCTGATTTTTTCACGACCAAAACTTAACATTCCTTCTGAAATATCCACCCCGACAATTTTGTCCGGTTTGAGGGCGAGTGCTTCAATGGCAAAATCTCCCGTTCCCGTAGCAATATCTAAAATAGTTTTAGGATTGGCCGGACGCAATAGCTTAATCGCTTTTTTACGCCATAAAATATCTATACCTCCGCTTAAGAGATGATTTAAAAAATCATATTTGGGAGAAATATTATCAAACATTTGAGCCACCTGCTCTTTCTTGGAAGCGTCCTGCTCTTTATATGGAAGTACTGTCATTAGATTTCTGATTTCAATTTTCAACTCAAAATGCCTGCAAATTTACGGTACATTATTGACTTATCTCTAAATAATTCCGTCGATTTTGGGTTCAGCATCAATAGTCTGCCGTATATCTTCCGTTAAATCGCAAAAGCTCCTTCCGGAAAAATCCGGGTTTCTTAACAAAACAGATCAGGATCAGCTTTGAACGTTCGAAACCTGAGAAGCTGTATCTTCTGAAAGATGATTGCCTGCATTGGTCATATTCGGCTCATAAGGAAGTAAAATCCTGAAGATGGTTCCTTTGCCAATTTCAGAACTTTTGACATACAGCTTTCCGTTATGATAGTTTTCAACAATTCTTTTGGCCAGCGTCAGGCCTAAACCCCAGCCTCTTTTTTTCGTACTGAAACCTGCATTGAAAACTTTGCTAAGGTTTTTCTTGCTAATTCCTTTACCAGTATCCGAAAAATCCAATGCAATCTGCTTATTCCTGCTCTCTTTCATTGTAATAGTAAGGCTGCCTATTCCACCCATCGCATCTACAGCATTTTTACAGATATTTTCTATCACCCATTCAAACAGATATTTATTGATCCTTACTGTCTGGTGACCATCGGACAGGTTATTCTGAATACTGATATGTACTTTTGAAGAAATTCTTTTCTGGAGATAATTCATAAATACTTCAACAGTTTCAAAAATATTTTCATCTTTCAGCACCGGCACAGACCCGATATTTGAGAAACGTGTGGTAATCGTATCCAGGCGCTGTACATCTTTCTCTATTTCCCTGACAATTTCCTCATCAAAACGGGGATCTGTTTTAAAATACTCGACCCAGGCCGTAAGTGAAGAAAGCGGGGTTCCTAACTGATGAGCCGTCTCCTTTGCCAGCCCTACCCACACACGATTCTGTTCTGCTTTTCGTGAAGAACTCAACCATAAATATGCTGCCAGAAAGAAAATCACTACCACAAGTAACTGCACCAAAGGATAATACCTCAACTGGTTAAGCAACTTGGAATCACCATAATAGATATAATCATTCTGGCCCAAACCATTGTCAAATACAATCGTTCCGTGATCTCCGCTAATCATATCTGACAATTCTTTTTGTAAAAAAGCCTGTTCTTCTTTAGCATTCAATCCGGGAGGTATTTCGATATTTCTGGAAATTAAGGCACCTCCATGGCTTTTATGAATGGCCGGAACCGAATTATTGGCATTTGATTGAATAATCTGAGAGACTAAAGAACCTGTACTCTGGTCCATTTCCATCATCAGGTTATCTTTTAAAGCCTCAGCATACAACTGAATCTGCTGCTTTTCCCTTTCCTCAATCCGGCTTACAATACGGTCGGTGTAATACAGTGAGAAAGCAATTACAATTACTCCTCCTATCAAAAAGGCGATTTTCAGCCAGTTTGTTCTGTTATATATATCTACGTTAAGAATCATTAAGAAGCTTTATATTAAATCTGGATTCCGGTATTTAAATACAATTTCACAAAAAAATCATTTTATCAACTCCGTAAAAATCTGATTTTTTGGTAAATTGTACAAATATAGAAATAACGTTAAAACATAACGGAAATTTAAAAAAATTGAACTGAACACCTACCTGTAATTCTGACCCCTCCCCATTAAAAATATATAAGAAAAGGTATTGCAAGACATTTTTTCAAATCTATAAACAACATTTGACATGCAAATTGAACCTTCAAAATCAGCCCTCGTATTGATTGAATTTCAAAATGACTTCACTACCGAAGGGGGAGTACTTCATAACGGTGTAAAGGGAGTAATGGAAGCCAATAATATGCTTGCCAATACTGTGGAAGTGGTAAAAGCCGCCCGGGAAGCAGGAATTACGATAGTATTTGTGCCAATCACCTTTTCAAATGATTATCATGAACTTACCCCTAATCCTTATGGTATTTTAAAAGGCGTAGTGGATAATCATGCTTTTAAAAAAGATACCTGGGGTGCTGAAATCGTAAAAGTCCTTACCCCCGAACCTCAGGATATCATTATAGAAGGAAAAAGAGGATTATGTGGCTTTGCCAGTACCAATCTTGATTTTATTCTGAGAAGCAGAGGTTTTCAAAACGTTATATTAGGAGGTTTCCTTACCAATTGCTGTGTGGAATCAACCATGAGAACGGCTTATGAAAAAGGTTATAATGTCATTACCCTGACAGACTGCACGGCAACACTCAGCCAGGAAGAACAAGATGTTGCCACCAGTAAAGACTTTGCCATGTTCTCACATCCCATGAATCATTCAGCATTCATTGAGCTGATCTCCGTCGAGGCATAGGACCATACGCTATTGAAAATCAATCATTTCTTTATAGTTTTTTGCAAATAATATTAATCAGAGTACCAAAAGTGAGCATTCCGGTTTCATAAAATCTGGATGTTCACTTTTTTATTGCCGTAAAAACTCCCGTATACCATCCGTCCAACCATCCTTTTTTTACCGTTTATCAGTAAAAATAAAAAATATTTCAAATAGTACTATGCAATACAAAGTACTATTTATATATTTGTTTCATCAATTTGCAAGGAGTATCGGCTGACCGGCAAATTGTTTACAGGACAACTCTCACAGCTAAATGGAATATTATGGACTTGGAAAATGCCAAAGTGCAGATGCGAAAGGGAATTTTAGAATTTTGTATTCTGCACATCATCTCACGAGGGGAAGTCTACGCTTCTGATATGCTGGAGGAACTTACCTCCGCTAAAATCATGGTAGTAGAAGGAACTCTTTATCCATTGCTCACCCGGCTAAAAAATTCGGGTTTGCTCGATTACAAATGGGTAGAATCAACATCCGGACCTCCCAGAAAATATTATGTGTTGACAGACGACGGAAAGACCTTCCTTGACCAGCTTAAAGAAACATGGATTGAACTACAAAGCTCTGTAAACCAAATAACTAAAGAAAATGAGAACAAAGAGTAAGTGAATTGTCATGGAAAACTAAATTCTGGATTACCTATTCAAAACACTCATTCACTTATTCAAAACTCAAATTAAGACAATGAAAAAGACTATTTCTATCAATATAGCTGGCATCGTTTTTTACATCGAAGAAGACGGGTATGAAAAACTAAGTGCCTACCTGAAAGCAATTCAAAAGTATTTTTCTGCTTATGAAGGTTCTAAGGAAATTGTTGAAGACATCGAAAGCAGAATTGCAGAAAAATTCTGGGACAAGCAGAAGAAGGAAGACAAACAGGCTATTTCACTGGATGACGTCAATGAACTGATTCATTCAATGGGTTCTGTAGCAGATTTTCAGGCTTTGGAAGAAGAAGAAGATCTGGCAAAAATGTCAGGACAAAAGGCAAAAACTGAAAGTGCCGGATTTACCACTTCGTCTGAAAAAGCCAAAGAAAAGCCGGGAACTTCAGAAATACCTAATGAGCAGACACAGATTCCTCTGCCTCATAAAAGGTTATACCGTGATGTAAAACGAAAACTTCTGGGTGGAGTTTGTGCAGGAATTGCACATTATCTCAATTTTGATCCTATCTGGGTAAGATTGTTCTTCCTGATCTTCCTGTTCGTCGGATCTCCTGTAACAAACAGCCCTTTAAGTGCCTTTCCACTGGTATTGTATATTGCATTCTGGGTAGCTTTCCCGGCAAATGCAACCCTGGAAGAAGATGATAAAGTGAAAAAATTCTACAGAAATCCCGAAGGAAAAGTGCTCGGCGGAGTGGTAAACGGTGTAGCCTCATACACAGGCTGGGATTTAGGAATGCTTCGCTTTCTTTTCGTATTGAGTATCGTGTTTTTCGGAACCGGTATTGTGGCTTATGTGGTATTATGGGCTATTTCTCCTGAGGCTAAAACCCTCACTGACAGAATGCAGATGACAGGTGAGCCTATTACGCTTGAAAACATTGAAACCAATATTAAAAGAAGCCTGAACCTAGAAGGAAAGCAGGAAGACAGTCTGTCTAAGATTCTCTTATTTCCTTTCAGAGCTATGGCAGAGGTTTTCAAGGCATTTACACCTTTGGCTAAATTCTTTCTGACTGCGCTCAGAATATTTGCAGGATTTATCATGGTGTCAACTGCACTTGGCATACTGTTCAGCTTATTTGTAGCACTTTTTGCAGGGGTAGCCGCGCTTGAATCAGCTCCGGTTTTTATCTTTCATGACATTCCTTTTGGTGTATTCGCGAAAGATTTTTCATCATGGTCAATTCTGGCTCTGTTTCTGGCATGTGCTGCACCGACAGTTGCGGTAGGCCTGGGAGGTATTTCATTGATTGTTAAGAGAAATCTGTTTGTTCCGCTGGTCTGGCAAAGTCTTTTCGGTGTTTTCTTCATCGGAAGTATCATATGCTTATTCGAAGGAACAAGATATGCAGCCAACTTCAGTACAGATCAAAGCATCGAAAAAACGGTAAACTATACTACCGGAAACTCCATCCCGCTTTTTGATATTGAAGACTACCAGAATAATTTCAACCTCCGACCTTCCCTTGAACTGGAAGGATATGACGGAGAAGCTTTACAGGTTCAGCAGGTTTTCAAAGCTGAAGGCCAAAATAAAGTAGATGCTGAGAGAAATGCTCAAACAATTTCTTATGGCATTATTCAAAAAGACTCTGTTATTAAATTTGATAATATTATTGAGTTGAAAGAACATGCTTTTTTCCGTGACCAAAGACTGAGAATGAAGCTCTTTATTCCTTATGAGAAACCTTTCAGCATGACAGAAGAATTCGCCCGTTTCGTGGAAAACACTTTCGATAATGGCTATTTTGATCATTCTGAAGGAGATTTATTCAAAGGATCTCTCTGGAAAATTACTAAAAACGGAGACATTGTTTGCCTGAACCGTAAACCGGTTATCAGAGATGAAAACGGAAATAATGAAGACAATGCACAGGACTTCCCTGCCGGAGATTTTATTAAATATTTTGATAAAAACAGCTTCAAATTTGTAAAAATCGAGGGCAAGGATGGCGCAGTATGTGATGTTCATATCAGACAAGGTGACCACTACAGTGTTAAGGCAGGTGGTTTCAGGGAAAATATGAACGACATAGAGGCTGAAGTCAAAGATGGAACGCTTTATCTCAAAAATATTTCAGGGGTTGCAAAAGTAATTATTACTATGCCTGAATTACGGGGTATTAACATCAACACTTCAGGTAACTCAAATATCGAAAACTTTAATGTCAATAAACTGGAAGTATTACTGGCTAATAACCAGGTCCTGACGTTAAACGGAAGATGGGAAAATATTAAAGCCAAACTGGCTAACTCTTCGGAATTGAAGGCATTTGATTCAGAAATCGTCAATGCAGACATTGAAGTTAATCAGAATGCTACGGCCAAAGTGAATGTTCTTGAAGAACTAAAGGCAAAAGCTGCTGATTCCGGTACTGTTTTATACAAAGGTTCTGCCTCTGTAACGAAATCTACCACAAACTCCGGTTCTGTAAAAGAAGTTGATCATTCTAACGAATAAAAACAAAATTGTCCGTTTATGAACGAAACCTGTATCATAAACGGACAGTCTTATCTCTAAATCTTAAAAACAACCTGTTGTCTTTCAGTCAATTATCATTTTGGCATAAATTTTACGATACTTTTGGCAGACTTTCAATCTTAAACATTCCAAGGTGGTAATTTTTAAGATTCATGAAACCAGAAGCCATGTATTTTCCGGAAATTCTGAAAATAAAATGTATTTCATGCAACGTATCCGAAAGTTTTATCATCTTATTCCAAAACGAAAATTTCACTAAATCAAAACAAACTTATGCAAACTCGTTCACTGCTCCGTAATTCTTTAATTCTAACTGCTCTTTTGTTTGCCAGCCTTGTTAGTAACGCACAATACAAAAAAGAACTTTCTCTTTCTAACTTTACCAAGCTGGATTTTTCAAGTGCTTTTTCTCTTGAAGTTACCAGAGGCAACTCTTTCAAAGTTTCTGTTGATGCCGAACGTCAGGAAGACCTCGACGATCTTGATGTAAAAGTAAACGGCTCTACCTTGGTAGCAAAATATAAAAGTGGAATCGGGTGGCGTAAAAACCGTAAAAATGTTCATTTTACAGTAGTGATGCCAAACTTAAAGGCGGTTGATTTATCCGGGGCAACCAGATCAAAAATCGCCGGATTCAATGATTTGGAAGAATTGACATTGAAACTTTCAGGTGCTTCAAATTCAGATATTAGTCTTAGTGCCGACAAAGTAACAATGGATGTATCCGGCGCTTCAAAATTAAAAATGACAGGAAAAGCCTCTAAACTTAACCTGGATGCCTCTGGTGCAAGTGATATCAATTGTTATGGTTTCACAGCCCGTGACGCAGACGTTGATGCCTCAGGAGCAAGCAGTGTAAAAATAAGCGCTCAGCAGACTCTTAATGTGGAAGCAAGCGGTGCTTCATCTGTACGCTATCAGGGAAATCCTTCATTAAGAAAAAGCTCATCAGGAGCTTCTTCCGTAAGGGCTGACTAATTTAAAAAACAGAACCGGGTTTGAATATATTCCCGGTTCTCTTTTTTAAAGTTTCTCCCCTACTCTTACCGCCAAAGCCAAAGTATTTTCAGCCGGAGGAACCGGGCAGGTGAATTTGTGATTATAGGCGCAATAAGGCAGGTAACAAAGATTAAAATCGATAAGGATTTTTCTGTCTTTTACCTCATCAATATTCAAATCAAGATAACGACCTCCTCCATAAGTTTCAGATTTATTAGTCTCGTCTCTGAAAGGAAGAAATAAGCCGCCTTCTTCATTTTTATAGATTTTTAAAGCACATTTTTTGCCTTCCAGTTCAAAAGTTGCATTGGCATATGCCTCAAATTCAACTGTTTCTCCTCCAGTCATCTGAATCCTGATTTTCTGATTGCTCACCAGCAAATCAAGTGTTGCTTCCACTTTAAATTCAGGGTCAATTGCATAATAATTTAATCCTTTGAATTTGGTTTTATCTTCGATCGGAGAATCTTTATCATGCTCAAGCAACTCATCTTTGTCGAGACGGATTTTCTGAATACCTTTCTCATAAGTTTCTTTTTCACCCGACTGAGATTTTATTTTCGCCGCCTCATTTTCAGAATTAATCTGAAACAAAGAGAAAACAGCGATTACCACAACTGCTGCCAGAATAAATATTTTAAAATTGAATTTCATTGGATTATGATTTTTTAAATAATACCGGTTCTTATTGAAATACTAGTAATTTTTATCAGAGTCTGATTCTTTTATCGTAAAATTGTCCCAAAATTTCCCTGCAAAAGCAATTCCATTCAATAAAATTTTCAGGGCAACCAAGTTTACCTTTAATTTGTTGAGAAATTAGTTCTGAGAAAGAACGTTTTCAGAATTACCCTCAAAATTAGTAAAATTAACTATCTAAAACCCGAAACTTTCATAGCCAAAATGTTCACAGGAATTGTAGAAGCCCTCGGAGAAGTCGTTGACATCACACGTGAAGGAACCAATATTACTTTCAAATTACGCTGTCCGTTTACCAATGAATTAAAAATAGACCAGAGTCTTTCGCATAATGGTGTATGCCTGACGGTCATTGATATTTCAGACAATACTTATTCTGTTACTGCCATTGATGAAACTTTGCAAAAAACAAATCTGGGTAAATTACAAATCGGGACAAAAGTAAATCTCGAACGCTGCATGGCAGCCAATGGCCGTTTTGACGGGCATATTGTTCAGGGGCATGTTGATCAGACTGGCATTTGTACCAATATTCAGCCACAGAATGGCTCCTGGCTTTTTGATTTTAAATACTCACCTGATAGTCATAATGTTACAGTTGAAAAAGGCTCAATATGTATTAACGGAACCAGCCTTACTGTTTTTAATTCTGAGCCTGACGCTTTCAGAGTTGCCATCATTCCTTACACTTATGAGAATACTATTTTCCATGCACTCAAAATCGGGGATGAAGTAAACCTTGAATTTGACATTGTAGGAAAGTATATAAAAAGAATGATGAATTTATAAATTTGAGGTCGTCTTTGCTGCTAACCTCCGGATGGTTCAAAAAAGGTAATCTTGTTTCAATTTTCATGAAAGCCCTTTAAACATCATTTTGTCAAAACATTTATAATGAAGAAGCTCCTTTTCGTATTTTTATTTTCTGCCGGCAATCTTTTTGCGCAGAAAGATATACATATTATTCCTGAGCCTGTAAGTCTGACCCGAAATCCCGGGGTATTTTCACTCACACCGGATGTCAGAATTTCGATTTCTGCTACCAATCCGGATCTGGTAAGACTAGGCAGATTTCTTTCGGAAACACTTGAAAAACCTACAGGTTATAAAATTGCAGTTTCTGATGAAAAACTCATTAAGACCAAAAGAATCATTGAATTAAAAATAGACCAGACCACCTTTAAAGTTATCGGGCAGGAAGAAGGTTATTCACTTGAGGTCAGTCCTCAAAAAGTTACGGTAAAGGCCCATACACCTGCTGGTATTTTTTATGGAATTCAGAGCATTTTACAGCTTCTTCCCAAAGAAATCGAAGCTAATTCCCCTCAAAAAGTTTCCTGGAAAATTCCCGGTGTAAGTATCAGCGATTATCCGAGATTTGGATGGAGAGGTGCTATGCTGGATGTAAGCAGGCATTTTTTCCCGAAGGAATATGTCAAGAAGTTTATTGACCAGTTAGCCCGTTACAAGATGAATACTTTTCACTGGCATCTTACTGACGACCAGGGCTGGCGGATAGAAATTAAAAGTTATCCCAGACTTACTTCAATCGGAGCCTGGCGTGTGCCCAGGGTTGGAAACTGGTGGGACAGAGAACCCGCGCAACCCGAAGAAGCTGCCACTTACGGCGGTTTTTATACCCAGGAAGATATCCGGGAAATTGTAAAATATGCTCAGGAAAGAAATATACAGATCCTTCCTGAAATAGACGTTCCCGGGCACAGCATGGCCATTCTCGCTGCTTATCCCGAATTTTCCTGTGAAGGCGGAACATTTCAGGTAAATGCAGGTTCTAAATTTTATAAAGAAACAGAAAATGCATTATGTCCTTCCAATGAAAAGGTTTACGAATTTCTGGATAAGGTTTTTGAGGAAATCGCAGAACTTTTCCCGCATCCTTATATCCACATGGGAGGTGATGAATGTTATCGTGGTTTCTGGGAAAAATCTGCGGCCTGTCAGAATCTGATGAAAAGAGAGCATCTCAAATCCAGCGAAGAACTCCAGAGCTATTTTGTAAAAAAAGTAGAGAAAATCATTCAATCCAAAGGTAAAAAACTAATCGGCTGGGATGAAATTCTGGAAGGAGGTTTAGCTCCGGATGCCACAGTAATGTCATGGAGAGGAACAAAAGGCGGAATTGAAGCTGCCAGACAAGGTCATAAAGTTATCATGACTCCCTCTGAATATGTTTATCTGGATCTCTATCAGGGTGATCCGGCGGCAGAGCCTGTTACTTATGGAATGTGCCGTTTAAAGAAATCCTATAGTTTTGAGCCGGTTCCCGGAGGAGTAAATGAAGAATTGGTTCTGGGAGGTCAGGGAAATTTATGGACAGAATCCGTGCCTAATACCCGCCATCTTGAATATATGCTTTATCCAAGACTGCTTGCCCTTTCTGAAGTGTACTGGTCTCAGAAAAGTAACAAAAACTGGAATCACTTTGTAGAAAAGGTAGAGAACCACTTTGAAAGACTGGACGAAGCTGAAATCAATTATTCAAGAAGTGCATTTGATGCGATTATCAGGACACTGAAGGATGAAAATGACAACATCAAAATCGATATGAGTACTGAAGTGGAAGGGTTGGATATTCACTATACTTTTGACGGTACAAATCCCGATTCATTTTACCCTAAATATCAGGGAAGAGCGCTGGATATCCCTAAAAATGCAACCGTTCTCAAAGCTGTAACCTACCACAATGGCAAACGAACTGGTAAAATCATTACGCTCACCATGCAGGAATTAAGAGACCGGGTGGGGAAATATCAGTTTGTTACCCAGTATGTTGATGAATAAATAAATTTTTGAGCGCAAAATACAGTATGAAAAAAGCGAAAGGTTCAGGGAATTTCTCTGAACCTTTCGCTTTTAAAACATGCTGTTTGTCTAAAACAAAAATTTATTTAAAATTATTTCCAGAAACCTTTTGCGATAAGGTATGGAATAATCAGCCAGAGCAAGCCTTTTATCAGAAAGAATAAAAAGCCCGCCCATCCCAGTCGTTTGAGCCAGGATTTAAATTTTGATGGTTGACTGGTTTGATTTTCTTCCATGTAAGAGCTTTTAGAGATAACGTAAAGTTATTGAGTATTCTTCTCTTTATTAAGCTCCGGATGTTCTTTTTTTCTTCCTAATGTCTTAAGATCTTTCGCAATTTCAGATTTAATACGAAATGGAAATAAACGAAGACCCAGCTGATAATATGACCCGTTGAAATTATCACTCACCCCAACTTCCTCTACAATCTGTCTGTATCCTGCAGCTGCCGAAATACCAACATCTTCAGATAATTTCACCAGAAAGGAAACTCCGCCTGAAGCCGGGAAAAACCAGTTCTCTGTTTTTAAAATTTTATCTTTTTTATTGATTACAGGAATAACTTCTCCGGAAAAATAATCTGTTTGAATTTTTTCACTGTATCCCGTTCCGATTTCAAATATTATTCCAATATCAAGCCATTTAGAGCGATAAAAGTTATATTGGATACTTGGAGTAATATAATAAAGCTTGGTAGTCGCCTCTACCAGATAAAGCGCCTTTTTGTCTTTGTAAAGAATCGTGGCTCCGGGTGCTGAATCCTTAATTAACTGATTAAATGGTACAAAATAGGCATTTGGGGTAACAGCATTCACAAAATAAGCTCCTACTCCGAATCTGATTCTTTTATTATAGGTCCAGCCTACGTTTAATCCGTTTATCGTAATAGGAAAATCAGGCTGCCCCAGAAATGACTTTCTCTGATCTATCTGTATATCCAGTAATGCCTTCCGGTTCCGGCGAATGGTTACACTGTCTTTTTCTTTTGCCGGTTCAGGAGGATTTCCGGAGACAATCTGCCCGGAAGTACTACCGAATTTCAGCAAAATAAAGGAAAGCAGAAGTATTTTTCTCAACAATAACGTATCCATTTAACATGATTTGAAGATACCTTTAAGACAACAATTCATCAATAGCCTTTTTTACCTTTTCAAAACCAAATCTTCCCTGAACTTCATCCATCATAGCAGTAATCTGATCATTACAAAGATTTCCTATACTTCCTTCATGCGAATGTGCCAGATCCCGGTTGGCAGCATAAGTGTCAGAATTAATTTCGTTTCCGATAATTTTATATGCTTCTCTGAAAGGAACACCCTCCAATACCAGCTGATTAACCCTTTCTACTGAAAACAAAAGGTCATATTTAGGATCTTCCAGGATACCTTCTTTTACCTGAATATTTGAAAGCATAAAATGCGTAATATCGAGGCAATTTAATATTTCATCAAAAGCAGGCATCAGTACTTCTTTAAGCAATTGCATTTCACGATGATATCCTGAAGGCAAATTACTCAAAACCAGCATAATTTCATTTGGCAGACCTTTCAATCTGTTTGTTTTTCCACGCAGCAATTCCGCTACATCCGGATTCTTTTTATGCGGCATAATCGAACTTCCGGTTGTCATTTCATCCGGTAATTTGATAAACCCGAAATTCTGTGAATTATATAAACAAATATCCATTGCCATTCTTGAGAGCGTTGAGGCAATCTGAGCAATGGCTGTTACGGCAAAAAGCTCTGTTTTTCCTCTCGACATTTGTGCATAAACCACATTATAATGCAGATTATCAAAGCCCAGTAACCGGGTTGTTAAGGTACGGTTCAACGGAAAAGAAGACCCGTATCCTGCTCCTGATCCCAAAGGGTTCTTGTTCGCCAGACGATAAGCTGTCTGAAGCATTTCTGTATCATCTATCAGACTTTCTGCATAAGCCCCAAACCATAACCCGAAAGAAGATGGCATGGCAATCTGCAAATGTGTATAACCTGGCAATAAAACATCCTTATGGGTATTACTCAGCGTAATCAATAATTCAAACAAATGATTTACAGCCTCAGTCACTTCCTGTAATTTTGCTCTGGTAAAGAGCTTAAGATCAACCAGAACCTGGTCGTTTCTTGACCTGCCTGAATGTATTTTCTTTCCGGCCTCGCCTAACTTACGGGTCAGCATCAGTTCTACCTGCGAGTGAACATCTTCTATTCCTTCTTCAATTTCAAAGTCTCCGGATTGGATTTCAGCATAAATGTTCTTTAATTCCGCCAAAAGCTCCTTCAATTCCTCTTTTTCCAGCAAACCTACGCTTTCCAGCATAGTGGTATGTGCCATTGAACCCAAAACATCATATTCTGCCAGAAGAACATCAAACTCAGGATCACGTCCTACTGTAAATTTTTCAATTTTATCGTTTATTGAATAATTATCTTTTTGCCAAAGTTTTGCCACTTTTCAAATGTTTTAAAGATGTAATGCAGAAAATATCTGCCAAAAACTAATTATTTATCTCATTCAGAATCAGCCGGTTATTACTTTTCCAAGCATTTTGATATAAAGATCTATACCTTCTTCTATTTCAGAAAGATAAATAAATTCATCAGCTGTATGAGAACGTTCTGAATGTCCGGGTCCTAACTTCAGCGACTGACAGGAAAGAACCGCCTGGTCTGAAGTTGTCGGAGAACCGTAAGTTGTTCTTCCTAATTCCAATCCGGCTTTTACAATATCATGGTCTTCAGAAATAGAAGAAGGCTTCAGCCGGATTGATCTTGCTGCAATCTCAGATTCTGTATGCTTATCAATTACCTCAAAAACTTCTTCCAGAGAATATTGTTCAGTTACGCGGCAATCAATTGTAAAAGAACAGGCATCCGGAACCACATTATGTTGTTTGCCGGCATTAATAATGGTAACAGACATTTTTACAGGTCCTAAAACCGGAGAAACTTTCGGGAAACTATAATTCTGAATCCAGTTAATATCCCGGATAGCTTTGTAAATGGCATTATCTCCTTCCTCTCTCGCAGCATGGCCTGACTTCCCATGCGCTACACAATCCAGTACCATGAGTCCTTTTTCGGCAATTGCCAGATGCATCTGTGTCGGTTCACCTACAATCGCAAAATCTATTTCCGGTAAATCATTTTCCTTCAGCAACAATTCCAGCCCATTTACGCCTGAAATTTCTTCCTCGGCAGAAGCAACGATAAGCAGATTAAATTTAAGATCATTGCGATAGTAAAAATAACAAAATGTTGCCAAAAGACTCACCAGACATCCTCCGGCATCATTACTGCCCAAACCATAAAGTTTTCCATCCCGAATAAGCGGTTCAAACGGGTTCAGCGTCCATGAAGGATTTGGTTTGACCGTATCATGATGGGAGTTTAACAAAACAGTAGGTAAAGCAGAGTTAAAATGCTGATTCCTTGCCCAGACATTATTTATTTTTCTTCTGAAAGGAATATTCTGTTCTCTGAAAAACTCCTCCAAAATATCTCCTGTCTGGTTTTCTTCTCTGCTGAAAGATTGTGTGGAAATGAGTTTTTTTAATAACTCAACAGCATTCTGAGTAAGTTGTTGTTGTAGGGTCATATTCGTTAGCCGGCATTTTGCCAAAAGCTATTAGATTCAAAATCAATTGATTAAATTTTACGGATACAGTTTAATTCACAGCCCTGGTTTATTGTCTTCACGCTCTTGTCTCTTTACCCTTCAATACGTAAATCATTGTTTATGAGCCCAGTTTGTCAGCCTTTCAGATAAATCCATAATATCATCTTTTCTGGCAAGCTGCGCAATCCATTCCTGAGGAATTGCATCAAAACCATAATAAAGTCCTGCAAATCCTCCTGTCAGACAGCCTGTAGTATCAGAATCATCCCCCAGATTAACTGCTTTCAGAACCGCCTCACTATAACTGTCTGTGGTTAAAAAAGCCCATAAACTTGCTTCAAGCGTATGTAAGGAATATCCGGATGAATAAATTTCAGATTCGTGAACCTGTGTTATGTTATCGTAAAAAATTCTGATAAAAAGCTCTTTTTCTGATGCCGGAATATGAATGGTATTAATGTAGTCCCTGACCGTATTCTGGGTATCAAGATAAGCTTTGGCTTTTTCAAGGCCTTTATATAAGTTAATGGAAAGTTCCACAGCAAAAAAGCAGGCAATTTGCGACCTGATATGAGCATGCGTAATTCCGGAAACTTCCTGAATGATTTTAAAGCGATGTTCAATACTTTTATTTTTCAGGTAAAAAACCAAAGGTAAAATCCGCATCAGAGAACCGTTTCCATTAGAATACTCTCCTTTTTCTCCTGATTCAGCTGGATGTGTTCCTTTGAGAAGACGATCCAGGGCATTCTTTGTGGAAATACCAATATCAAACACCTCACCCCTGGCTGACCAGTAATTTTGTGTGTACCATTTACAGATTTTCTCCGATAAATGTTCCAGATTATACCCTTCAATAATTTGCTCTGTCAGGCAGAAAGTTAAGGAAGTATCATCAGACCAGGTTCCTGCTAACTGGCAGTGTGTTCCCATTGATCTCATATCTACAACCGGAGAACGTTTGAGGAACGAACGGCTCATAAATTCTACCGGAACGCCTAAAGCGTCGCCAATGGTAGTTCCGAATAAAAATCCTTTGATGTGTTCTTTCATTTTCCTCCTGACAAATACAATTTGCCGGTTATTTTAAGACAAAACCAACTTCGTCCCCGCTATTCCTTCACTGACAGCTTGTTTTACTTCAGCTGCATGACAAATAATTACCTGTGATACACCTTCAGAAAGAGCTTTAAAGGCATTATCAAGCTTTGGAATCATGCCTTTAAAAATAGCCCCGGAGGCTTTATATTGTTCATAAAGTGAAGGTATTAATGTCGAAATAACCGAATCATCATCTTCAGGATTTGACAATACACCTTTCTTTTCGAAACAATAAACCAGATTTACCTCAAATTCCTCTGCCATTGCCACTGCGACCGCCTGAGCCTGGGTATCAGCATTGGTATTAAGCATATTACCGTCGCGGTCAAATGTCAAAGGTGCAAAAACAGGGGTAAGTCCCTGTCCCAGCATTCCGGCAATCTGCCCGGAATCTACCTTTTCAATATCTCCGACGAAACCATAATCAATCTCTTTTACCGGTCTTTTTCTTGATAAAATCACGCCGCCGTCGGCTCCCGTCAAGCCAATTGCATTGGTATTAAAACTTTGCAGTTGTGCTACAAGGCTCTTGTTTACCAATCCACCATACACCATTGTTACTACATCCAGCATAGGTTTATCAGTAATTCTTCTGCCATCAACCATCAGTGTTTCAATCCCCAGCTTTTCGGCAATATTTGTCGCAATCTTCCCTCCTCCGTGTACAAGTATTTTTGGGCCTTCAATTTGGGAGAAATCCTGCAAAAAACTCCTGCAAAACTCCTGATTATCAATCACATTTCCCCCGATTTTCACTACGGTAAGTTTCATTAATTTTTATTTATAACAGATTTCAGGAAAAAAGGAATGATATACCGCCTTTTGGCTGATTATATCCTGAAAAGGCAGTTTCTACTTTCCGGCATTCTTCTCTGAAACTATCAGTTTTTCTTAAAACAAATATGGGCTTTCCTTTCTATTCAATCCCATCAGCATTTCTTTGAGAACAACCTGAGCTGCCCAAACACGGTTTCCTGCCTGTGGAATTACAATAGAATGGTCTGAATCAAGCACGGCATCTTCTACCACTACATTTCTTCTTACCGGTAAACAATGCATAAATTTGGCATTATCAGTCAGTTTCATTTTATCCATAGTAACCATCCAGGCCGGATCCTGATTCAGAATCTGACCGTAATGGGTATATGAAGACCAGTTTTTGGCATAAATAAAATCAGCTCCTTCAAAAGCCTCATTCTGGTTATGCGTTATTTTAGCATTTCCTGAAAATTCAGGGGCTAATTCATACCCTTCAGGATGCGTAATTACAAAATCAACATCAGCTACATTCATCCATTCTGAAAAAGAATTCGGAACACATTGCGGTAAAGCTTTGACATGAGGCGCCCAGGTAAGTACAACTTTCGGGCGGGCTTTTGTCTTATATTCACTGATCGTAATCAAATCGGTGAGCGATTGCAAAGGATGACGGGTTGCTGATTCCAGGCTTATAATCGGGCGTCCTGTATATTTAACAAACTGATTCATAACCTTTTCTGAATAATCCGCTTCACGGTCAGTCAGAGAAGGAAAACTTCTTACTCCGACAATATCGCAATACTGGCCGACAACAGCAGCAGCTTCTTTTACGTGTTCAGCTTTGTCAGAGTTCATAATTACACCCTCTTCCATTTCCAGTTGCCACGAATCAGCGCCAACATTCATAACAATCACTTCCATGCCCAGGTTTTGCGCCGCCCTTTGAGTACTTAATCGGGTTCTCAAACTAGAATTGAAGAAAAGCAAACCTATTGTGCGGTTTTTGCCCAAATGCTTGTCTGCGAATGGCGTTTTTTTAAACAACAAAGCGTTTCTAACCAAAACGTCTAAGTTGTAGACCTCTTTGACCGAGAGAAAGTGATTCATGACTTTTTATTAATTGTAAAATGGTTCATCTGAAAATGAAGAAGAAATCTGTCATTTTTCAAAAACATAAGTGCAAAATTACTTAATATGTTAAAAAGGCTATTGAATTTTATAAAAAACCTTTCGAAAAGTTAACAGATAGTGAATCAGGAGAATAATTTAACCGACATTTCAGGCGTAAAAAATAATTTTTAAAGTTTCAGGTTTAACATCCGAAATAATTTGAAGGGTAATTTTCTCATTATTCATCCTTCAAATACAGCCGACCAAAAGACAGGAAAATAGGATAATTCTAAAATTCCGGGGAAAAAAAAATCGGCATGCCCAAAAGAGCTTGCCGATTCTATATCACTAACACACCAAAATACAGTTCAAAAGCAGCTGGCTCTAGTGAAAGTTTTCCCGTCGAAATTCTTTCCCCACACCGCCTTGAATCTAAATTTTATACATATAAAACTGTTTTTGATTTAAAAAGTCACACGACTAATAAAAAAAAACATCTTTTTCTTTAAATAATTATCAAACATCAATAAAATACATTTCGCTCATCGCTTTTCAGATACTTAACAATAGAAAACTAACAAAAAACTCAATAAATAACAACCCTAAAATTACCCTTTTTCCTATGTATTTCCCTAATATCTATGGCTTCTATTTACAATTAAGATAAACATATATTTATAATAATAGTATGCTTGCATAATATTATTTTTTATTTGTATTTTTACAAGACGTTTTTTAACCGATCTAAGGTTCGGTTAAATCAGGACTCAAACAGTTTCAGCAGAAAATTCTCAGAACCATGGCAAAGCAATATTCGAGAAGAAATCTTGATTTCTTATTAAAGGAAGTTATTCAGGTTGATCAACTTATCAAATATCCTTATTTTCAGGATTATACACCTGATATGTTTGATATGGTATTGGATACCGCGGAAGAAATTGCGGACAAAATTTTGCGTCCCTCTTACATCGACTCCGACCGGAAACAGCCAGAACTTATTAACGGGAAAACAAAAGTTCATCCTGCTGTAAAGGATTATGTCAAAGCTATGGGAGATTCCGGTATGATCGGAGCCATTTTTCCTTATGAAGACGGAGGACAACAATTACCGACCGTAATAGGTGCCGCCAATGAGTTCATCAGAGGAGCTGCACATAATTCATTTGTGATGTTTACTGGTCTTACCACCGGAACAGCGCATCTCATTCTTTCCTTTGGTTCAGAAAAGTTGAAAGAAACTTTTGCTTCCCGAATGATTACCGGAGAATGGTCAGGAACCATGTGTCTGACTGAACCACAGGCAGGAAGCTCTCTTTCTGATGTAGTAACAACCGCCTCTCCTCAGGCTGACGGTTCCTTTAAGATAAAAGGTCAGAAGGTTTTCATTTCAGCAGGAGACCATGATGTTACCGGTAACATTATTAACCTGGTTCTGGCAAGAATTGATGGCGCTCCGCTCGGCACAAAAGGCATTTCTCTTTTTGTGGTACCAAAATACAGAGCAGACGATCAGGGGAATTTCAGCATTGACAATGATGTTGTTTCCACCGGAATTTATCATAAAATGGGGCAAAAAGCCACTCCGGCTATGCACCTCACTTTCGGAGACAAAGATGATTCTGTAGGCTATCTTGTAGGAGAACCTCATAAAGGTTTACAATACATGTTCCAGATGATGAATGAAGCGCGTTTAGGTGTGGGTATGGGAGCAACTTATATCGCCTCCTCAGCCTATTATGCTTCTCTGGAATATGCGAAAGAACGACCTCAGGGAAGAAGACTGAATAACCGCAATCTGGAAGAGGAACAAACGTTCATCATTAATCATCCCGATGTAAAAAGAATGCTTTTGTCTCAGAAAGCAATGGTAGAAGGATGCCTGGGACTATTACTGGAATGTTATTTCTGGGAAGATATGATCCACGCTAGCGGAGCCAAATCTGAAGAAGGGCAAAGATACCAGATGCTTTTAGATCTGCTTACAACGGTTGCCAAAACCTATCCAGCGGAATCAGGCATTAAATCTGTCAATGAAGGCCTGCAGGTTTTCGGAGGCTATGGCTATACCGAAGATTTCCCTTTGGAACAAATGGCCAGAGATGTAAGAATTATGTCGATTTATGAAGGAACCACAGGAATCCATTCACTTAATTTATTAGGCCGGGGCATTACTTTTCAGGGTGGCAAAGCTCCTCAGTTGCTTTTTGCCGAAATGATCGGAACTATTAAGGAGGCTCAAACCCACGACGATCTTGTTCCATATGCAGAAAAACTGGAAAAAGAGTTAGGAAGATTACAGAAGGTTACCATGCATTTGCTGGGTATTGCTGAGAAAGGCGACAATGAGGTCTTTTTATCAGATGCTAACTTATATATGGAGTTCTTTGGGATTGTAACTGTTGCCTGGCAATGGCTGAAGCAGGGAATTGTTGCCAAAACCGCATTGGTTACTAAAAATCCGACGGGAGACGAACTGGCTTTTTATGAATCTAAAATCCATACAATGAAGTTTTATTTTCATTATGAACTGGTGAAAACACTCAGTTTATCAGTACGTCTTACTGATCCTGAAGTACTGACTATTTCTAATGAAATGCAACCTGCTATCTGAGAAAAGAAACCGGCAGGGAATAAAAGATACACGCTTACACTTTCATTGAACAAACAAGAATCCCTACCTTTTGGTTGGGATTTTTTTTATAGTATTTTTGTTACCATAATTATGGAAAAAAAGGATTTTGAATTAATCATAATCGGAGGTGGTCCTATCGGGCTGGCCTGCGGTTTAGAAGCCCAAAAAGCAGGATTGGATTATGTTATTTTAGAGAAAGGCTGTTTAGTCAATTCTTTATACAATTATCCGATCAATATGACATTTTTCAGTACCTCTGAACGACTTGAGATTGGTAATGTACCCTTTGTTTCAAACAATGCCAAACCTACACGCTCCGAGGCATTGGAATATTACCGGAGGGTAGCTATTCACCAAAAACTACAGGTAAATCTATTTGAAGAAGTAACAGGTATAAAATCTCTGCCCGGAGAAAATTGGCAATCCTATCTGGTTCAGACTTTAAAAACTGAATATACTGCTAAAAATATAGTAATTGCGACAGGTTTTTATGACATACCTTTCAATATGAATGTGCCCGGAGAAAGTCTTCCCAAAGTAACACATTATTATAAAGACCCTCATTTTTACGCTTTCCAGAAAGTATTGGTAGTTGGTGCCAATAATTCTTCAGTAGATGCAGCTCTTGAAACATGGAGAAAGGGCTCTGACGTAACGATGGTGATAAGAGGCAGTGAGATCGGCCGAAGAGTAAAGTACTGGGCCAAACCGGATATCGAAAACCGCATCAAAGAAGGATCGATAAAAGCCTTTTTTAATTCAGAAATAACCGAAATACGGGAAAATGAGGTAGATATCAAAACCCCGGAAGGAATTATAACTATTTCGAACGACTATGTCATTGCCATGACCGGTTATCAGCCTGATCTGGATTTTCTCAGAAAATCGGGGGTTTCTCTGGCAGAAGACGAAATAATGAAACCAACTTATAGTGAAGAAACACAAGAAACAAATCTGGAGAACGTTTATCTTGCAGGTGTAATCTGCGGCGGAATGGATACACATTCACTCTTTATTGAAAATTCCAGGGTACATGCTGAGAAAATCATTCAGCACATTCTTCTTAAGAAACAATATTAAAATCAACAACTAAATATGGGTTCTAGCCCTTTTCGAAATCACTAACTAAATCAACATGAAAAAACTCCTTTTAGGTTTTGCTGCTTTATTGACAATCTCTGAATCTCAGGCACAAACAAAATCAAATTACAGTCAGTACGATTTATTTAATCCATTATTTAATTATGGAAATCCATCACCCTCACGCAGTGGCAGTGGTGCTCCGGGTGCAGCTTACTGGCAAAATGCAGCTGATTACAAAATCAATGTAAGTCTGGACGACGAGAAAAACGAAGTATCAGGAGATGTGGAGATTACTTATAAAAATTTCTCTCCGGATAAATTACCGTTCCTATGGCTTCAGTTAGATCAGAATCAATTTAATTCAAAATCCCGCGGGGGTGCTACAACTTCTGTTCTGGGCGGACGTTTCGGAAATACGGGTTTTGAGGGAGGTTATGATATTAAATCTGTTACAGTTGATGGTAAAAACGTTGATTTCTATGTAACAGATACCAGAATGCAGCTCAAGCTTTCTCAGCCTTTGCCAGAAAAAACAGGAATTGCTAAAATCAAAATTGTCTATTCATTTAAAATTCCCAAATATGGCTCTGACAGAATGGGTTATAAAGAAACGACAAATGGCGTAATTTATGAAATGGCACAATGGTATCCCCGTGTTTGCGTGTATGATGACATTGAAGGCTGGAATGTTTTGCCTTATCTTGGAGCGGGAGAATTTTATCTCGAATACGGAAATTTTGAATATACTGTCAATGTCCCTGCTTCTCACATAGTAGTAGGTTCCGGAGAATTGCTTAATCAACCTGAAGTATATACAGCAGAACAGGTAAAAAGATTTGCCCAGGCTGCCAACAGCGATAAAACAGTTATTATCAGAAGTAAAGACGAAGTAACTGATCCGAATTCAAGACCGAAAAAAGAAGGAAGACTGACCTGGAAATTCCGTTGTCAAAATGCCCGTGATGTTGCCTTTGCCACTTCGAAGGCTTTTATCATTGATGCAGCAAAAATCAATTTACCAAGCGGGAAAAAATCATTGGCTATGTCTGCGTATCCTGCTGAATCAGATGGACAAAAAGCATGGGGCCGTTCTACGGAATATGTAAAAGGAGCAATCGAATACTATTCTAAATGGCTTTATGAATATACTTATCCTGTAGCAACCAATGTAGCCGGCATTGTCAGCGGAATGGAATATCCGGGAATCGTATTCTGCGGATCCGGAGATCAGACCGATGCCCTTTGGGGAGTGACAGACCATGAGTTTGGTCATAACTGGTTCCCGATGATTGTAGGAAGTAATGAGCGTAAATTTGCCTGGATGGATGAAGGTTTTAATACATTTATCAATTTCTATTCGACCGATAATTTCAATTCCGGAGAGTACAAAGGCGGTAAAATGGATATGCATCAAATGGCCAAACAACTTTTCCGTGAATCTGCTGAGCCGATTATGAATATTCCTGATGCAATTCAGGCAAACGGTCTGGGATATGAAGCTTATTATAAACCAGGTGTCGGCCTTAAATTACTTCGTGAACAGATTTTAGGACCCGAGCGTTTTGACTATGCTTTCAGAACCTATATCAATCGCTGGGCATTTAAACATCCAACCCCATATGATTTTTTCAAAACCATTGAAGATGCAGCAGGTGAGGATTTAGGATGGTTCTGGAAAGGGTGGTTCTATGAAACCTGGAAACTTGATCAATCTGTGAAAGATGTTGTTTACATTGAACAGGATCCTTCAAAAGGTGCATTAATTACTATCGAAAACCTTGAAAAACTTGCCATGCCTGTAACGGTAGATGTAGAGTATGTCGGTGGCAATAAAGAAAGAGTCTCTCTTCCGGTAGAAATATGGCAAAGAGGTGCTTCCTGGACATTCAAAGTGAATTCAACAAGTCCGATTAAATCTGTAAGCATTGACCCGGATCATGTTCTTCCTGACATCAATTCCAAGAATAATACCTGGAAACCTTTGAATTACAAGGCGCCAAAATCGAATTAATCTCAGAAAAAGTCTCAACGGGAAACCGGATAGAATTAAGGAATTCTTATCCGGTTCTCTTTTTCATATTACCTCCTCATAATCTGATTATCCTTTTTCTTTAATGAACAACACAGATTGGTTATCTATCGCAAAACGCCTGCAGGCACTCGCTCAGGCAGGACTGGCTTATTCTCAAAGTGGATATGACCTGGAACGTTATCAGGAAATCTCTGAGATAAGTGTTGATATTCTTCACAGACTTACCGAAGAACCTATTGAAAAAATCGCACCTTTATTTACGGAGAGATTCGGCTATCAAACCCCGAAATCAGATATTCGTGCTGTTATTTTCAATGATGACCATAAGATTTTAATGGTTAAAGAGAAAATTGATGGTCGCTGGGCTCTGCCCGGAGGCTGGGCTGATATAGGACATACTCCTTCAGAAGTGGCTGTGAAAGAAGTGATGGAAGAAACGGGTCTTGAAGTAACAGTTGAAAGATTACTGGCTGTTTTAGATAAAAAGTGTCATCCGCATCCGCCGGAACCATGGTATGTTTATAAATTCTTTGTTCTTTGCAAAAAAACCGGTGGAGAAATCTCCCGGGAAACAAACGAGACCAGTGAGATTGCCTATTTTGGTCTGGAAGAGCTCCCTCCTCTTTCTGAAGTCAGAAATACTTTTTCTCAGCTTGAATTAATGTTTGAATTTCATAAAAATCCTGCAAAAGAAGTTATTCTGGATTAAAGGAATAAAAATACACTCAAAAAAGGGTTGAAATTGATGGGGTTCCGCAATTTCAACCCTTTTTTTCGTTATAAATCAACCGGTAAGATTTACAATTTTTTCTGAAAATTGGCTTAATCAAACTTCAGATTGTATCTTGCGGGCTGATAAAAATTGCTTGTTACTTTAATTTGACACACTTGTGAAGATTTTGCAAATAACGAAATTTGTTTCCGCCACTACATTTTTGTTCTTCTTAGGCATCATATCATGTTCACACCAGCAAAAAAGCCTGTCGGATATTCCTACCGGACCGGTCGATGTCAGAAATGACAGTCTTAATAACTTATTTGATCCAAAAGTTGCAGCACGAAAAGCTGCAAAACTTGATACTTTTTTCAAAAAGCTTCATAGAACAGGTGGATTTAACGGGGTTGTACTTGTATCACAATTCGGTAAAATCATTTACAAAGGAGCCTTCGGTTTTGCCAATTTTTCTCATAGAGATTCTCTTTCGGTTGATACTCCATTTCAGTTAGCTTCTGTTTCCAAACAATTTACAGCAGTCGCAATTATGCAGTTAAAGGAAAAAGGGTTACTTAATTATGATGATCCCGTCTGGAAACACATTCCGAATTTCCCCTATGATTCAAGTATTACCATCCGGAGTCTGCTGACACATTCTTCAGGAATACCGAATTATATTTATGCGCTTGACAGGGTTTTTAACAAAAAAAATCCCATTACTAACCAGGAAGTTGTGGATCTTTTTGCCAGATACAGACCCGGAATCAATTACCTCCCGAATTCAAGGTTCAATTACAATAATTCAAATTATGTATTGCTGGCTTATATTGTTGAAAAACTATCCGGTATGAATTTCAGGCAGTATGCCAGAAAAAACTTATTCGAACCGGCCGGAATGACCCATTCCTTCATCTATGACCCGATGCATCCTGAACAGGTGGCAGGTGCCGCAGTCGGATATTCACCAAGAAGAAGAGGTTACTGGCAGGTTCCATTTGATCATCTCGACGGAGCAGTGGGCGACAAAGGTGTTTATTCTACTGTTGAAGACCTTTATAAATGGGATATGGCATTAAATAGTGAAAAGCTGGTAAAACTCAGTACTTTGGACGATGCATTTCAGCCGGCTCATTCTTTCAGAAATCTTATTACCAAAAATTATGGATTTGGCTGGCGCCTGCAACTGATGGATGATGGCTCATGGCTTACTTTCCATACTGGATGGTGGCACGGATTCAAAAACTATTACCTTCACAATCATCGTGATAATAGCGCTATCATCGTACTGGGAAATGTAGCAAGTCATTACCTTGGCCGAATTAAGGTAGCTCAGTCAATTCTTTATCCTGAAAAAGCCTGGTATTTCATGTCCGGAGAATCATTACCAAATGAGTTGGATAGTGAATAACTGTCATTCTCTGAGTTATCGCTGAAAACTGAAAGTAACTGAATAAACGGTGGTTTGAGACAGAACAATAAAATATTCAAAAAAACCGTTCAACTGGAAAGGTTTTTGTAAATTAGACGTGCAAAACCAATCTCCTCTTCCACTTTTTCCATGTTTATCATGAAAACGAAACAAATACTACTATACTTATTTTTTGCTTTAACCGGCTTTACCTTTTCGGTTAATGCTCAATCTGAAGATGACAATGTGAAGGCGTGTATCAACAATTATCTGGAAGGTGTTACAAAAGGTGATACATCCCGTTTGAACAAAGCATTTCATCCGACAGCGATGCTCAGAAGTATAAACTCTGTCAATGGCAGACTTTATGACATTCCTGTCAGAAACTTTATTGCTAAAACTCCGGCAGGAGGTGTTCAGGCTACTACGAAAATTGTATCTTATGCTTATATTGGTATTTCAGCATTAGCTACAGTTGAATTACAATTTGCAGACTTTAAATACGTTGATTTATTGAGTATGTTGAAGTTTGGCAACGAATGGAGAATTGTTACAAGAGTATTCAGTAAAGCAGATCTGGGAGATAATATCAAAGGAGTCGGCGTTGGTAACGGAGCTGCAACTGCTTCTGCGCAGAAAACTCCGGGGAAAAAACCTTCTTCCGCTAATGTAAAACCAAAATCGGATGATGGCTGGTAGATAAGATTTAATCGCTGATAAATATACAAACAAAAAAGGCTCATTCCGTTGAAATGAGCCTTTTTTGTTTGTAACCGGAATTATTTTTCCGGAAATCAGGCATAAAACTACATATAAACAAATATGTATGCATTTACAAATCCTATAAATTCTGGAGATAACCGCTAGTTTACTACCTCTTTCTGAAGTTTCTCTTCATCTTGTTTAAGATACTCTTTTGAAATAGTTTCTATCAATTCTGTAAGTTTAAGATCTGATGAACGCAGTTTAAAAACATTGTCCATAAGCCTTGCTCCTCTTAAGCTATCGTATTCAGGAGCGATCTTTATTATTCGTTGTCTCCAGTTATTAGGTAAAAAGGCTTTACATTCTTTAACCCTGCTTTTGAGGATCTCGGCCGTTTTTTTAATGTCTTTTGGCGGCATATTATATTAATTTATATATATTTGTGTCTAACAGTTTGTGTTAAACCTACTTAGGAGTTAGGCAATTAAGCTAGGCAGGTACAAAACTATATTTTTATGAGTAAAACTTATAATTTATAAGCGAATAAATTTCATCAAAATGATGAACACCCTAAAAACAAATACCAATTGGCTTTATTAGATTACATAACCTTTTTTCAACAATTTATTAAACTCTCATATTTTTGAGTAAATTAGATTCGTAATTGGAAAAATTGTTATTTTTTACCTAAAAATTCGTCCGAAACAGTCATCAAACAATAACTTATAACATATCAAAAACAATATTTATGAAGAGAATTGAAGATAGAATCAGGGTTCTGATTGCTGAAAGAAATATGACTCTTTTACAACTAGCAATCCAGTCAAAAATTACCGAAGCTACTCTTCATGCAATACTTAACCGTAATGACGCCAAATACTCACAACTTTCAAGAATAGCCGGAGTTTTGGATGTTTCAGTTTCATATCTGACAGGTGAGAGTGATTTACAAAAACTCCCGAATGCTAAAGAACAACAGGCAGGATTTGTAAACATTAAAATGGATGAAGTATTAGACATGCAAAGACAAATTATTGATTTACAGAACAGACTACTAATGAAAGAGAACAAAATTTAATCCTGCTCCCCGCCAATCTCTATTGAATCTTGCCGCTTCTTTAACATTTATAGGATTATTTTTCCGCCGATTTATTGATAGCCTATATCAATCTGTTATTGACAAGTAAATAGAATCTATGTATAGAGATTTTATTTCTTCATTGATCTGAACGTCAATTACCTTTCTCGAAACTGTTTATCAGTTAAATTAAACAGACCCTTATTGCTTCCGCCTAAATAGCAAAAAGAAAAGTAGAGTATGCGTCACTATCAGCAGCATAGTGGGTGATATTTTTCTGCCTTTCCTGAAAAACAGGAAAAACCCCGGCTCCGGTTATAACATAATCAGAGATAAAATTTCTATGCTTATTCAAAAGCCATAAAAAAAGCCTTCAATTTTCAAAAAAGGAAATTGAAGGCTAAAGTCTTATGGTCTTGTTTCTTTACTAGTATTGCATTAAAAAGATAGAACTCAACATCATTACCAATCCAAGGATGAAAAATATAGTTGGTTTTGGAACCGGTATATTTTTAGTCCCCAATGCTGATTCATAAGGATTTTCCGGATTATAGCGAACCTCTATCGGCTGACCGATCTGAACTGAACTTGACATTCCTTTTTCTGCCTCTGTTCTGAATTCTTTTTCTCCTACATTGAAAGATACAATAGGGAAATAAATCGGGAAACGACCCGCATTGTCATCCCGTGCATAACGCTTGGTCATTTCAACAATTTTACCCTGAGTAAGAGCAGAATGCTGAAGCCATTGGCGGCGACGCTGGCTAAGGTAAGCTCCTACAACTAATAATGCTACTGCGATAATTGTAAAAACTACCATAAAAACAGGTGTCGGGCCCGCATAATTTGCAGCAGGACGACCTGATATAAGAAGAATTGAACTTAATACACTTTCCATGGTACTCTATATTTATGTACTAGAAAAAACAATTATTTGGTTGATGAATAAAATATCTGTTTCAGTCAGTTTTAAAAATTTCACTTTTTTAAGAATCTGCTTACTCCTGGGACAACGTATCTGCCCTGATATTTTAAACAAAATAAGCATAAATAAAACTGAAAATCAAGCATTTAGATATCAGACAAACATTGCTTCTATGTTTAAAAAAAGGGTATTTTGAGACATTTTTTAGCAATTTCCACAAACATTAGGTTACATTATAAACCCATTTAAGACAAGAATTGTATTTTTCTGTAAAAACTGATTTACCGGAAGCCTGTTTTGCCGAAAAAAATATTTTTTTGAAAGAAAAAATATTTTTAATGATACTTTTTCTCTGTAATCTTCAATTTTCAATCTCGTTTTGTGAAAAAACAGACATTTTCAATAAAATGCTTTGCAAAACAACAGCTCTTCACATAAAAATTGTACTAAGCACATTTTTGAGGTTTCAAATCCGGACTTTCTGATATAAATTATGCAGAATCTGCTTCGGAAAAGATCAGACTTTTTGCTAATACGCAGTATGTTACCGAAGCATTTAATTAATCGTTTTTACCCTTTAGTCAATGATAACAGATTAACCAAGAAAGACTAAATTGCATAATCAAACATATTATTTACATATTAACTCTTTTCATATCTAACAACCTTTTACATTATCTATGCGTATCTCCATAAGAATTCAGTTGATGGTCATGATGTTTCTTCAGTTTTTTACCTGGGGAGCCTGGTATGGCCAAATGTCTAAGTATCTTCTAACAGGTTTAAAAGCTTCCGGTGATCACGTTGGTAATGCCTATGCCACTTTTTCGATTGCTTCTATTATTGCCCCGTTCTTTATCGGAATGATTGCAGATCGTTTTTTTGCAGCTCAGAAAGTAATGGGTATTTTAAGCTTAATGGGTTCCGCTGTTTTATTTTTTCTCATTCAGACAACTGATCCGAACGAGTTTTTCTGGTATATTCTGGCTTACACTCTTTGCTTCGCTCCTACGCTGGCACTGTCAAGCTCTATTGCCATGAATCAAATGGAGACCCCGGAAAAAGAATTCCCGGGAATCAGAGTACTTGGTACTATCGCCTGGATTGTGGTAACTAATATCATCGGATTCTATGGTTTGGGAGATCAGGTTATTATCTTCAAAATTTCTATGGTCAGCTCTTTCATCTGGGGTATTTATTCTTTCTTTTTACCAAATACACCTCCGAAAGCAACCGGAAAAGTCAGTATTTCCCAGATTCTGGGCTTAGACGCTCTGGTTCTTTTTAAAGACCGTTCATTCCTTATTTTCTTTATTTCATCTGTTCTGATTTGTATTCCGCTTTCATTTTATTATGCTATGGCGAATCCTTCACTGACAGAATCTCATATGACCAATGTAGAAAATAAGATGTCCTTAGGTCAATTTTCAGAGGTTATTTTCATGCTCTTAATTCCATTGGCTTACAGCAGATTAGGGGTTAAAAAAATGCTGATTATTGGATTGCTGGCATGGATTACCAGATTTGTCTGTTTTGGTTACGGAGATGCTAACACTACAGAATGGATGCTTTATCTGGCTATTATTCTTCATGGAGTGTGTTATGATTTCTTCTTTGTTACCGGACAAATCTATACAGACAATAAAGCCGGTGCTAAAATCAAAAACTCAGCACAGGGTCTTATCACTTTAGCGACTTATGGTATCGGGATGGGAATCGGGTCAAAAATCTCAGGACTGGTTCTTGACAAATATACTACTTTGGATCCTGTTACCCAGGCAAGTATTCACAACTGGACTTCTATCTGGATGGTTCCGGCGGGTATTGCAATAGTTGTGCTCTTTCTATTTATCATCTTCTTTAACGATAGAAAAAAAGCTGTTACAGCTGAAATATAAGACTTTCAGATTTTACAAAATACCTTCTCATCTATTATTACGCTTTGATGAATTATACTTCTGACAATCTCAAAATAAATAAACTATGGCTAAAATTTGCATTTTAGGCGGCGGATTTATTGGCCGCTTTTATGCCAGCTCATTGCACGGACAACGTGGTCGTGATCGTGTAACTGTGGTATACGCAAGAAGAGAGGAAACAGCATCACGCTTTGCAAAAGACTATGATGTTCCTCATTTTTCAACAAATATGGAAGAGTCTGTTGCCCATCCGGAAACGGAAGTGGTTGTCATTGCACTTCCAAATAATCTTCATGAAGAAGCGGTAATGCTTTGCGTGAAGCACAAAAAAGCCGTTCTCTGTACAAAACCTTTAGGAAGAAATGCAGAAGAAGCACTCAGAATGACCAAAGCCTGTGAAGAAGCGGGCGTTTTCGGCGGTTATCTTGAAGACCTTTGCTATACACCAAAATTCCTGAAATCTTTAACCAGCGTGAAAGCCGGGCAGATCGGTCGGATTTTATGGGCAAAATCAAGAGAAACACACCCCGGTCCTCATTCTGACTGGTTTTGGGATAAAAATATGGCCGGAGGCGGTGCCATATTGGATTTAGGGTGCCATTGCATAGAAATTGCCAGAAACTTCATCGGAAAAGATGTTAAACCTGTTGAAGTAATGTGCTGGGCAGATACACAAGTGAAGCCTATTGATGCTGAAGATCATGCCATTGGGCTGGTAAAGTACGAAAACGGGGCAATCGGACAATTTGAAGTATCCTGGACTTTCAGGGGTGGTATGGATTTACGTGATGAAGTTATGGGTACAGAAGGAACCATCTGGATCAATTCATTTCTGAGAACCGGATTTGAAATGTTCTCTACAGGAAAAGGAGATGGTAATTATATTGCTGAAAAAGCTGAATCCACCTCAGGCTGGCTTTTCCCGGTTGGCGATGAAACCCACGAACTTGGTTATACAAACATGTTTACAGATATGTTTAATGCCATTGAGGAAGGAAGATCACCACAGGAATCATTTTACGATGGTTACGTAGTAAATGCAGTTATTGATGCTGCTTACAAATCTGCCAAGACCAAACTGTGGGAACCTGTCGTTCTGCCGGAATGGAGAGGACAAACCGGATTGACCAAACCATCAGTATTTGAGGAATATGATGCAGATCATTGGTTTATCAAAGATGAAATTCTCCCAAACGGAGATATCAAGGTGATTGTGAAGAAGAAAGAAAGCGGTGAAATTGTAGAATTGGTAAAACTGAATGTCTGAGACATTTTAATTTTGATAAAGAGGTTTCATTTGTAAAGATGAAACCTCTTTATATTTTCAGGGAATCTTCTGAGAAATTATAAACTCAATAATTTTAACAAACTTTCATAAGTTACCTCTCTGAAATCCTGCACTTGCAGATCGGTATGGCTAAGCTCCTGCGCAGTATGTGAGGTGGTAACACCAATTACTTTCATACCGGCACTTAAACCTGCCTGAATACCCATTAAGGCATCTTCTGCTACTATACAATGCGTCGGGGGTACTCCTAGTTTTTCGGCTGCCTTCAGGTAAATATCCGGAAAAGGTTTGCCTTTTTTAACCATCGAAGAATCAATGATTTCATCAAAATATTCCCTGATTCCAGTGTTATCCAAAGTAAAATCAATGTTATTCTTTGCTGCAGATGTTCCAACGGCCAGCTTCACGCCTTTCGATTTCAGATCTTTCAGTAGTGTAATCAATCCTTCGGCAGGTTTGATATGGTCTTTATAAATTTCACGGTAAAGGATTTCTTTTTCCTCATTCAATTCATCTGCCACCTTGGTATCAATCGGTTTCTTATAAAAATACTCAAAGGTATCCCGGGCATTTTTACCGTTCAGGTGTTCAAAAAACTCTTCCCGTGTGAGAGGAATATCATGTTTACGGCAATAGGCAAGCCAGGCCTCCACATGGTACTGAAGGTTATCTACCAAAACCCCGTCCATGTCAAAAATCAATGCAATTGTAGTCATGTTAAATTTCTAGATTAAGGCCGTCGTAGGCTAGTCGGATGAATTCGGGTAATTCATTTTCAACTTCCGCATGTAAGCCCATCTGATGGCTTAAATGTGTCAGATAGGCTACTTCCGGCTGGATTTTATTCAAAACCTCAATAGCTTCGGATAAAGTAAAGTGTGAAATATGACTCTCTCTCCTCAAGGCATTCAGCACAACGATTTTAGAGCCTTTTATTTTTTCAATTTCGGTATCGGAAATATAATTGGCATCAGTAATGTAGGTAAAATCACCGACCCGGAAACCGAAAACAGGCAATTTGAAATGCATTACATTGACAGGAATAAATCTTACGCCCTCTATCTCAAAAGGCTGATCATCTATTTCATGAAGTTTGATCTGAGGAATGCCGGGATATTTAACTTCGGCAAAGGCATAATGAAATTCTTGTCTGATCTGCTCCAGAACAGAAGGACGGCCATAAATAGGCATGTCTTTTTTCTGGAAAAAATTATAGGCTCTGACGTCATCCAGACCAGCGGTGTGGTCCTTGTGTTCATGTGTAAAAACTACGGCGTCGAGGTGGTTAATTCGTTCTCTAAGCATTTGCTGGCGGAAATCCGGGCCAGTATCTATCACAAAACTTTTTCCATCAACTTCCAGATGAACAGATACCCTTAATCGCTTATCCCGAAAATCAAGAGAACGACAAACTTCACAACCACAAGCTATAACAGGAACTCCTTGCGAAGTGCCGGTACCCAGGAAGGTAATTTTCATATAATATCTGATGACCTGTAAGCGGCAGGTTTTGTCATGTCCTGAGCTGAAACCTGCCACTCATAACTAAATCATTACTCGGTTAAGGCCTTTACCTGAGCAACTAATGCATCAAAATTAAGTGGTTTTGCTAAAAAGTCATTAAAACCGGCTTCTTTAAAATCTTCCATTGAATAATTACGGGCATTTCCGGTAATCGCGATCATTGGAAGATTTGCTTTTTCCGGTTCAGGCAATGATCTTACAGCTTTGGCACATTCCATACCATCCATAACCGGCATATTAATATCCAATAATAAGATATCAAATTGCTCTTTTTCCAGAGCATCCAAGACTTGTTGACCATTCTTAACTGAGTGAATTTCGAAATTTTGAAATTCCAATATCTTCTTCGCAAGGTTTTGGATAACAGAACTGTCTTCGGCGATTAACACTTTTTTCATCGAATTCGGTTTTAAGGGGTTTAAGTTGTAAATTTAACAAGGGCTGCTCGCATTTCAAATGATTTTATGCCTGAGGCCTTCAGTTTGCGAAGTAATTATGTTATTTAGATAAAATCCGGATACTTTTTGAATCTATTTTGAGTTTCGACGCCTGAAAAGATATTGGGTAACAGGATTCCCGGACTCTGTTAGCTGTGCCGGGATTTGTTCGCTGGAAACGTATTCCCAGCCATTCACAAATAAAAAGTTGAAAAGAGCTACCTTACTGTTGAACCCGGATGTTTTATTACCTGTATCCGTCAGTTGTTTCTGCTTTCTTGACCAGACACCTATTTCCTGCCCGAAATCCACCTCTACACAAAGACCTTTCACTCCCAAACATTTATTTATAGAAACTTCTAAATACTTTACACGGGCATCTTCATTTATATTTTTACCATTGACAACAACTTGTCCGAAAGCAAATTGACACGAAAATGTCATTAATGCAATAATGAATAGATTTTTTTTCATAAAAATAAAAGAGATGATTGTGAAAGTTCAGGTATCAGGTTCAAATGTATTTTAAGTATGTAACAAAAAATGCCGTCTCCTTGCGAAAACAGCATTTTCTGTATGAATTTTCTAATTATTTCACATTAAAATCTACTTCAACTTTATCCCATAATAAAGCTACCTTACCCGAATCTTCTGCCTTAATAGTGAAGCGTTCAGTCATAGCATGAGATTTAGATGGTACTTTTACTCTCAAAACATCATCTGCTTCTTTATAGTCATAAGCTCCCCACTGTTTGGCAGTCTTATTGATGATAATTACCCATTCTTTCTCTCCCGGAATGGTAAATAAAGCATATGTACCTTTAGCAAGTTTTTTACCTTCAATCGTTACATCTTCGGATACAGTCAGGTTTGTTGCATCGTTAGCACCGGTTCTCCAAACTTTACCATAAGGTGCAAGATCTCCGGCCCAAACATTTCTTCCTTTTACTGCCGGTTGATGATAAGTAATTGTTAACGAGGCATTACCAATTTTAGCTGAGGTTGAGGCAGGAGGCGAAGCAAGAGTTTTGTGTTCTTGTGCAAAACTTGTAAATGCAAGCATTGTAAGGGCAATTGCAAATAATTTTTTCATTGTTTTAAATTGGATTATTATGTTACGTTTAAGATTTAGTACTAATCGAATAAACGAAATTTACAGATAAAGTTCTATAAAATGACAATATTTTTATTTTTTATAACTAAATTTCAAAATATATCCTGCTCCTCCTTTTCCTTCAGAAGAGATAAAAAGGTCTCCGTTCGGGCTGAAACAGATCCCTTCCGGCTGAATATATTGTGAAGGATCCAGACTGATGAAGGCTTTTTTCTTTCCATCGTCTCCGATAATGAGTAATTTTTTCCCTACTGATGCCAAAATATAAATATCGCCGCTAAGCGGGTGAACAGATATCCCTGAAGGCTTAAAAACCCGTTCTTTTTTCTTTACATTTTTATCAAACAGGGCCTCTAAAGGTATTCCTATTACTTTCCATGCTTTTTTCTGACTTGCGCTTACAGCATAAACTACTTTTACATCATCAAGTTCTTTTTCCCTTTGCTTTACTGCCATCAGAAAATACTTATGTCTGGGATCATAAGATAAACCTTCGAATTCATTTTGGCCATCAAAATCTACCGAAATAATAGATTCACGGGGTTCTTCAGGCAAAAAGCCGTAAAGTTCGCCATTACTTTTCATGACATATATTTTCTCCCCAACTGCTTCAATACCCTCATAATCGCCTTTTTTACCAAATTTTATCTCTTTTACTATTTTTCCGGTGGTATAATCAAAAAAGAAAACCTTTCCTTCCTCATCATTCAGACAAACCAGCTGATTACCTTTATAATATGACAGTCCCGAAATTTCTTCCAGGACATCGGGTAAAATATATTTCTGATCCGGTTTACTGAAATTATAATTTAGTTTAAAATCACTGACTACTTCATTTTTCTTTTCCGATTTCTGGGAATGACATGATGACAGGGCAAAAGATGCTATTAAACAAGAATAGAGTATTTTTTTCATTATTGTTACAGGTTATTAAATCCTTATGACTGATCTTGATTTGATGAATGTTTGTCGATATGCCCAAGATTTCTGCCTGGTGCTATAAGATCTCTGACAATTTGTTTCAATTCTTTTGCTTCCGGGAAATGGCCCTCTCTTTTACGGTCGAAAATTAAGGTTTCTTCCAGAAAAATCTGATAACGTCCGCTTACTTCACTGGGTCTCAGCGCAACTTCTTTCAATTCTTCTGTAAAAGTATTGAGCAATTCCTGAGCCATCCAGGCCGATCGAAGCAGCCAGCCGCATTTCGGACAATATTCTATCGTTATTTTAGGTTTCTGAATCATTAAATATGAGTAATTAGTTTCTGCACATTACTATTTTTCCCGGTTTTTAAATGTTTTTATGAAAGTCTTTTCAGGCAATTTAGCTTTTATTACAAAATCAAAGATAAATTTGCCGGGAAAAAGATAAAATTTCATCTTAGCATTACCGTTTGTTTATACGGAAAATTCTTTTCAGCAGATGCCCCTTCAAAAAGTAACAAAAAAAGAAATTATTGGTAAAGCAACGGACGTTTTCCGTTCAAAAGGCTATCATAATACTTCTATGTCGGACCTGGCTGAAGCGGTAGGTTTGCAGAAAGGTAGTTTCTATCATTATTTCGAGAGCAAAGAAGCTATCATGAAAGCCGTACTTACTGAACTTAAAAATTACCTGAATGAACGGGTAAATCCGGTAGTTTTTGATGAAAGTCTTTCTCCCAGGGAACGACTTTCCAGACTACTGAAGTCTTTTGGGAAGACTTTACTAAGTAAGGAAAGTGGTTGTATTATTGGCAATATCACCCTGGAAACTGTTGCCATTTATCCTGATTTCAGAACAATTATTAAAGAAATTTTCGAGAGCTGGATTATTGCTTTAACTCACTTATACCTTAGCAATCATTCAGAAGAAGATGCCTTAAAACTGGCCCAGCAAACGGTAATAGAGTTTGAGGGAGCTGTGATGATGTCCAGAATTTATCAGGAAAATTCTTTTATCCAGGAATGTTATCAAAGAGCCCTGGCAAATCTTCCTTCTTAAAATGCTCCTTTTACCTTTGCGTCGATTCTCAGCACAGCTTCCTGTTTAAAATATTTTTTATATTTTTCTCTGATTTCATCGATTTTCCGGGAAGTTTCAGGTGTCATTTTATTGAGAACCATAACGACTTTGGTATCTTCAGAAACTAAAACGCCATTATTCCCCAGCCATTGTCCTTTGGCATCAAAAATGGTAGATCCTTCTGAAAAAGATTTAGCAATTACTGTATCAGAAAAAGCCTGAAACTGCTGCGCAGTAACTTTAGTTCCATCCGGAACAGACAGTCCGAAAAACAGCTCGGTTTTCGTAAATTTCATAGTTTTTCCTGCCGAACAGGAAGTTACTATTGCAGCTATTATCAGGATTGCTGGGATAATCTTACGATGCATTTTATTCATAATTAAAGGTTCCACCAATAGGTAAATTTCAATACCACTGCCCGGTTTTTAGCCAGAAGATTATCTGAAAAGTAATTATCCGTATAAACCAGGAACAGGTCTGAAGCAGGTTTATAACGCCATTGCAAACGGGCATTAATATTCAGGTTACTGAGTTGTTTGTTGTATTGAATAAAGGTTGTGAAGAACAGCTTATTTGTAAAGGTAAAATCCAGCTTGGGAGTAATAAGCCATAATTCCACACCGGAGGTGGTTTTAATACTTCCGTCCATTGAATTTTTATCAGGAATCTGTATATTTCTGATATGGTCGTATTCATACGTGACCGAAAAACTCATGTATGGCTGAAACCTGTACCCCAGTTCTCCGCTGATTGTCAGCAAATTCCCATTGGCATAATATCCTCCGTAACGTCCGAGTAAGGAATAGGTCAGCATTTTCTGCGGCGTAGAAATATAATTCACCAATCCATAAGTCCATCGGCTGTCGAAACCTGCCGGTAAGGTAATATTGGGTATTCCCTGATTAGTCGGATCGTAGGGTGCCTGTAATTTTATAAAGCTGTTTGCTCCTGAAATCAGAAAGGCGGAACGGTTCTTATAAGTTACAGCATAGGAAAGTGTAGTTTCATTATCTGTAAGATTCTGCTTATTCCAGTAAAAAACTGAATTAATTGAAACAGCCCGGTTAGCGATCTTGCTATGTGGGTTTTTAGGATAGAAATAGTATCCTGCAAAAGGATTAATCTTATAATACCCGGTTCTCTGGATAAATCCGACTTCAGCATTATAGTTTTTCCCGACGTATTCATGCTGCCACGACAAATACCAGTTCGTATTCTGGTAGGTCACATTGGCAGCCTGTACAAAAGAATCAGAGGAATCTTTCGGAGAGAAAGATTTCATATACAGCACTTTACCTGTCCAGTTATTATTTTTGGAAGCAAGGTTATATTCAAGTGCGAGGTTCCTGTTGAATTTTGAAGAATTAGGATGGAGTTTCTCATCCAGTCCAAACGATTCCTTATTTATCAATTGTAAAGAAATATTGGATCTGGAAAATACTTTTCGTTGTAAAGAGAAAATCGAAAAATTCTGCGTTGGTAAACTTGCCTCAGAATTGCTTTCTGTCTGTATATTCATCAGCCCCAATCTCCAGTCTTTATCAAGTTTTCCACTCAATCTAAGTCCGTACTGAATCCTCACAGGTTCATAAAGCCAGGTGTTCGGATTAAGACTTAATCCTATTTGCCTTGAAAAAAACGGTCTTAATCCGTCAAACCCGAAATTGTCAAACAAATCACCGTTTTCAAGAAAGAACTGCCTTTTTTCAGGATAAAACAGCTTAAAGCGGTTAAGATTGGTAATCTGCCGATCGGCATCAACCTGAGAAAAATCAGGATTGATCGTGAGATCAAGGTTCATGGAAGAAGTTACAGCCACTTTTACATCCCCCCCCAGATCCTTGCGGAAGCTGGTGTTTGTTTCAGCCTGAAAATCTTTGGAAACGCCGCTAAGTGCATAAGGAATAACAGAAATATTATTTTTAGGCGTGGGTGGAGGGGTATCCCAAAGCAGCACACCCGTGAAGGCAAGCGTTACAGGATCAAATTGCCGCGGTACAGGGGCCCATGAAGATTTTTCTCCCGCTTTTATATCATACCTGGTAAAATTGATTCCCCATCTGCCGATACCTGCTTTATAACGCATGGTTTTAAATGGAATTGCCGCTTCAAAAACCCATTTTTCATCATCAGATTTAGTAGCAGACTGCCATTTGTTATCCCAGTTGGCATTGACTTTACTTCCTTCATACACTTGTCCGTCCCATTGTGCTCCGGCAGCATTTACCCCAAAAGTAAAGCCATTGGTAAGGTCATCAAAAGTGTCTATAGAAATCAAAAAGTGATCGTTTTTATTAAAAGTAAAATCCCTTCTAAGTGACTCTACGATATTTTTCCCTTTAAATTTATTATAACAAACGGCTGAAATATAGAGATTCTGATTATCATAGGTGAGCTTTACAATGGTTTTTACGGAAGCCAGGCCAGTATCCACAGGAGTAACCATATAAAAATCTGAAGTTGTCTGAGCTTTTGTCCAGGCAGATTCGTTCAGAACTCCGTCCACTGAAATAGCAGCAGAGGTCCTTTCAACATGTATCTGAAAGCCCTCGTTCTTTTTTTGCCCAAATGCAATATATGTAATAAATGTTAGTAGTAAATGAAGTAAATGTTTTATGCTCACTGATTAATTATTATTGTGAATGTAGAAATATTGTCGTAAAAGTATAATATTAACATTTATTAATCAAAACTCAGGCACCCGGTTAACTTTTGTTAAGATAATAAATTGGTTGTTCGCGGAGAGAATAAGACAATTGGCATTGTATTTATATGAATTGAGACAATAATCTGAAGTAAAATTTTTTTAAATATTTTTAAAGTTGTAAGGGCGCAAACTTTAAAAGAGAATAGCACAGAGAATAAAGGAGTGCTTCTCTGTTTTCACATCTTTTTTTAACTTTGCATTCACATTAAGAAAACGGGAAGAATTTTCATAATTTCTATTTTCCTAATCTCAAACAGAATTACATATAACTGAATAATCAAAAACTCAAAAAATGGGAAGAGCATTTGAATTTAGAAAGGCTAGAAAATTCAAAAGGTGGGGGCAAATGGCAAAAACCTTCACGAAAATTGGTAAAGACATTGTATTAGCTGTAAAAGCAGGCGGACCGGATCCGACCTCAAACTCCCGTTTAAGAGCAATTATACAAAATGCTAAAGCAGCCAACATGCCTAAGGACAATGTTGAAAGAGCTATTAAACGTGCCACTTCTAAAGATCAGGAAGATTATAAAGAAATTGTTTATGAAGGATACGCCATGCACGGAGTTGCTGTTTTGGTAGAAACTACCACCGATAACACAAACCGGACTGTCGCTAACGTAAGAAGCTATTTTAATAAAACCGGAGGAAGTTTAGGAACTTCAGGTATGCTTGACTTTATTTTCGATCGTAAATCTGTTTTTAAAATTGCTAAAACAGATGCCATTGATGTTGAAGAACTTGAACTGGAATTAATTGATTATGGTGCGGAAGAAATTTTCCTTGATCTTGAAACCAATCAGGTAAACATCTATGGCGAATTCACTGCTTTCGGAGCAATTCAAAAGTTTCTTGAAGAAAACGGGCATGAAATTTTAGGAGCAGATTTTGAAAGGATTCCTAACGATACCAAGGAGCTTACAGATGAGCAAATGGCTGATGTTGACAAACTTATTGAGAAATTAGAAGAAGATGATGACGTTCAAAACGTATATCATAATATGAAATAATTTCTTTATTTTTGGATTATGGCATGAGCCAATTCATGCCATAATTTCCTGAAAATGAAATATATCATTCCTTTGCTGTTTCTTTCTATTTCGCTGTCCGGACAAAATAGCGAAGTCCAGGTCACTTTCCAAAAAATACCACTGCCTCTTATCCTTACCAAAAGTTCCGTTACCGGAATAATTGATAACCGTAAATCTGCTGATAAATCATCTAAAATCATTATCAGATCCGACAATGAGAAGCGTCCCCTGTTTCTTCAAAAGAATTATCTTACCGCAATCAGAAGTTTTTTCTCAAAAAATCCGGAGAATGCCGACACGGACTATAATATCATCCTGAAAATTAATGACTTTAATATCCGTGAAATTCCTGAATCTCCAGCCAAAATAAAAGGGAACCTGGGAGTAGATATTGATTTTCAGATATTCCGAGATTCAACTTATGTACCTTTATGCAACTTTAAAACTAATTTTATTTATTCAAGGCCGAGCAAAGATGACACGGAACATATAGACTGGCTGGTTAAAAATGCCATGCTTTCCGCCACAAAATTCTATAATAAATGGTTTGGCATCCAGAAATATATCAACCCGAAATTTGCAAAAGGTGTTCGGGTTTTAGTTAAACCGGATTACTATTTCGGTAATGATACTGATACGGTCTTCTATCATCCTGATCGGAAACTGACCTGGAATGATTTTCAGGCAAAACCACTTAGCACGTCAAGATACACAGCTCAGATTTTTAGCAACTTCGAATATCTCGCTCCGGTAAAATACGAACATGATAGTCTGGTGATTGAACTGACCATGAAGACTTACATGCTTAAAGACATGTCGTGGAAATCCATTGACGCACCGGGAGATTATAGTCTGAAACATGAACAGACCCATTTTGATCTGACCAAACTTATTGTAGAACGTTTTAAAGCCCAAGTTCTGAAAACAGAGTTTTCCATTGAAGATTACGACAGCCAGTTTCAGTTATTATTCATTGATTTATACCGGGAAATGAATATCATGCAGAAAAAATATGATCAGGAAACCTTACATGGATTGAATGAGGCGGAGCAGAGTAAATGGGAACAGAAAATTGCCGGAGAACTAGGGCAAAAAAATTAGCTAATGAGCTCATGATCCATTAGCTAATAAAATGAAAACTAAAATATACTAAAATTAATGTTCATGCTCAGCGTCATAGGCAACTGCAAAAACTACTCCTTCCAATATAGTTCCTAAAACGGCGGTAAAAGTGTCGGTAAAATACCAGAGAATAAATAAAAAAAAGACAAACGTGGCTACTAAAACCCAGTTTGGTAAATCTGATGAATGTGAGTGGCTATTTTCCATAGAATGATGGTTTTTGAAAGATTAGGACTAAGTTATGAAAAAATCAGAATATTCCAAGTTGACTATTTAAAATTTTATAAATCCCGCGAAATACTTCAGTCTATAGCTTAATTTTTGAAAACAGCTTGTTACTTTTTACCTGAAAATCAGTTTTACAGATGGTAATGAGGCTATGAGTTACAATCTTTTTCCCTCTTTCCACCATATTTTAAATCATCTTTTGTTAATTTTATTGTTAAGAAATTCCTGCCGCCAGTTATACCACTTGATTCAATACATGATAAAAAGAATACTTAATTCGGTACGTTTTCTCAGATCTTTATTATGGGTCGGCTTCATTCTAAGAATTATTGTTTACATCTTTCTTCCTCCGGCCAATTCAGATGCTCATGCTGAAATTGTAAATTATATTGCTCAAAATCATAGTCTTCCGTTAACAAGGCAAATTTTTCTGGCTTGCCATCCTCCTCTCTATTATTTATTAGCACAGCCTTTTTATTTCTTTGATACACCAACCGAACTTAAACATACCCAGTTTCTTTCGCTGATATTTTCCTGTGTCAATCTGTATCTGATTTACAACTTATTAAGGAAATTACCGATCCCGATGCTTTCCAAAAACCTGAGCTTTATGCTTGCGGTCTTTTCTTATACCTATCTGACTTACTCACTTTACGTTTCTAATGATCCTTTGTCATTTATGATGGGAACCTGGATTATTTCAAAAGTATATGATTACATTCAAGATCAATCTCTGAAAAATGAGCGCTTCCTGGCAATACTGACGGGATTGGCTTTACTTACCAAGACAACATTTATCAGTTTTGTACCAATTATTTTAGGGGTGCTTATTCTGGTCAGATTCAGACGGAAAGACTCCGGGCTGGCTATCCTTAAAGCATTGGCAGGTTTTTCAGCAATAATGCTGGTCCTTGGTTCTTATAAACTGCTGGAAAACTGGTATTATGAAGGGAATCCTTTTGTTCATAACCTGGATTTCTTTCCATTAGGAGGTCAGGATATTTATCAGGGCATTAAGTCTGTCATCAATTTCAACTTACCAAATCTCATTGAAAATCCGGTTTTTGATGAGATCCATTCAAGCAGACATTCTTATCCATTAATGCTGTATGCAACATTCTGGTGGAGCAAGCATATTAGTTTTGAGAATGGTTTTGAACTGGCTGCAAAAACCAATTTCAAATACGTCGGGAGCGTAATTTATATGCTTGCCTTTATTCCAACCCTGCTTTTAGCACACGGAGGTCTGCTACTTTGCAAAAAGACTTTTATGGTCTTAAAAAACTATAGTTTACAGAAAGAAGAAACTTTTAAGATTGACTTTTTCTATATTACAGTCTTCCTGCTTCTTCTTTCGAGTATTGGTTTTACCATTGCTGCCGGAATAAAATACGACGATTGGCCTTTTTTCCATTCCAGGCTATTTTCTCATGCCTTTTTTGGTTTTGTACTGATGATGGCCATGAGTCTTGAAGTCATTTCTAAAAAAAGTAACTTCTTCATTTCAGTATTTGCCTGGATCATGATACTGCTATCCGCAACTTTTGTCTTTTATTTTGCCGGAGAAATCTGGGCGATTGTTTCCGGATATTCCTTTACTTAACCCCTTTTTCAGCCATAAAGTGTGTAATTGTATTTGTCCAGATCCGGTATCCTTTTGTATTAAGGTGTAAATTATCTGCTACAAATATATCTTTCAGCAATTCATTCTTTTCATCAAAAAACGGGCTGAAGGTGTCTATGAATTTACACATTTATTCGCAGCACAATAAGTTTTTTATATAGCCTGTCTAAGTTCTTCAATCTGGCAATGCTGGGTCAATAAAACTATCTGCCTGAGTTGAATCAGTGAAGTAATGAATCTAATGGTTGTCTGTAAGAAGGAGCAGGAACAGAATATTTGTAATTGTCCCGTTGATCATAATCATATTTTGGCTTAGAAGAATTATTGCATGACACTATACGAGAGAGGGCTGTAAATATAAATACTGGCAACCAAATCCAAGGACCTTCTAGTTGAGATTCACGACGACTTTTACTTTTTCGGGCACAAATTTCATGGTTTTGGGAAATAACCTGCTTCAATGATTCTTCACAAAGTGTTTGTTCAAGTTGAGCACTTATTTCATATGTCCATTCATAATCTATTTTTTGAATTCGAACTATATAATCAATAGCACTGACACAATATAAATTACGAGTTTCTTCAAAAGAGCTTGGCAAATTATTCAGAAAATCAGTCCAATTAGGTTCAGAAATAAATCCAAATGCAAGTTTATTAGTTTTTATATCCGGTAATTTCTTAGCATTATTAATATCATTGATAACATTTTCTATTCCGTAATAAAGTGATTCATAAATTATCAAACTATGAGCCTCGCTGAAATTTGGAATAAAATCTAAAATATTCGCAAATAATCGAAACCTTCCTTTCTGAAAATTGAATTTAACATATTCACCAAAGGCTTCAAGCATTATGTTTTGAAGCAAATCATTGTTTGTATTTGTATTTAAGATGTCTTTTGCCAAATCAATCGGAAATACTTTCTGTGTAGGGTTTTCCATCCAATTTAACAAAGATGTCTTACTATATATTTCTTTATGAATTGTTAAATCATCAACCACTTTTAACTGGTCAATAATCTTTAAAATAGCATCTTTTGTATAAGCGGTTCCATTAATGTTTATCGTAATATCAGTGGTTAAACTAAATTCTGCTAATAATTTACTTTTTAATCTAAGAATGCTTTCTGCGTTTATTTCATCAGGAGAAATCTGCAAACACACAAGTAAATGTAATGGTGAATGATATGACATTTTTCAATGAAAGGGTTTTTGCTTAAAAAATTGATTTTGTAATATCACTTTCACATTTTAACCTAGTCCGGTTCCTTTAATTTTAGTTTCTATTATTTCTGAATTAATAGTCAGATTATGAAGCGAAATTAGTACCGCTCTAAGTTCATCATTATGTTGTCTATCCATGGCTTTTTCACCACGTTCGATCTCTTTTTTTGCCTTGTTAAAGTCAGTGTAACTTTCTTGCGGTAATTCGGCAAATATCTTAAAATATGTGAATAGTAAAGTTGGGGTATAAAGTATTATGTTTTGTAGTAGCTTACTCGCTTTTTTAGCATGAGATTCAACAGTGATATAGCTATTACTTCTCATGGCTTGTATGCCATCCTCTTTTAATTTGTTAATATCATTCTGATATTTTTCCGGAATATCCTCAAAATAAAACAACCAGGAATTAAGTAATTCTATCTCTTCATAATATGTCTCCTTAATCTTCAAAACACGACTATTAATACTCCCGTTAGTATAAATTTGCCTAGCTAATTTTCGTTTTGCTTCATCTAACTGGTACTTTTCATCTGTAAAAGAATCTTCTTTTAAGGCCCTTACCTGATTGTATAAACTATTTGCACTCTCTAATTTTGTCTGAATTTCAGCCGCATATTCAAATTCTTCCTTTCTTATGGCTTTGTTAAGATCAAGTTCCAATTCTCTTCGCAGCTCCTGGATTTCATCTTTTAATTTTGCTATATTAACATATCGCATTGTTGGATTAAAAATTCCCTTAAATTGTTGGTCACTAATACCCAAATGCGTATTTACAGATAAATCCCGAGATTCACTCATTTCTATTTTTATCTCAACATCAGATCCTTTTACAAGATCATTCATTAACATATCTGCCTTGATCTCAATTACTCCTATTACTTTGTTTGTGCTAGGATACTGATTTGCATCACCTTCTAAAAGGTTTATAATTAAACTATCGTCAGAGTATTTTCTGATTGTTCTGCTAAGTTCCTTATAAATAGTCTTGGAGAGCGGCAAAATACTTTTACGAGCAAAAATAACTTCACATTTAGTTGAATTATTATTTAAATCATCTACCTCAATACAAATGTCTTCAGGTAAAGGTTGTCCGTACAGGCTAAATAAACCTTGAGCAATATTTATAATATCAACCTCCACATCGACAGGATTATTATCCTTATCATATATCTTTATTTGAAAAGAATTTACTCTATTTGGCATAAGTAATACAAACTCTCCAAACTTTTGGTTTAATTTCTTTAAACCTGAATCAAATCCTCCGTCACTTCTGAGAATACGATAAAAAAGTCCTTCTTTAAAATTACTGACGCTTGCGGTAATATATTCTTCTGCGTCTTTGGTACTTGCACCGTATCCTGTTAAAATAGATATTCTATTGACATCATCACTTCGGGTATCTGATGTAATCGCTTTTGATAAAGGCTTATTCCCGGCAAAATATGCTGCTCCTACGACAACTGCTGTAGTAGGATCAGCTTGAGTGTTTACCTTTATACCAGTTCTTTCACTAATTGTCTCTCTGATATAAGGGATATAAGTACTTCCTCCAATCATAATTATTTCTTCAATGTCGGCTGAAGACAATTGGTTTCTTTCTAAAATAGCTTCCAACATTGATAAGGTAGATTCAATACTATTCTCTATCACAGATTTCAGATCTTCGCGAGTAATTATTAAGTAGATATCTTCCTCATTACCTTCTTCAGAAGCATAAATAAACTCTATTTCACTAGTTAATTGGCTGCTAAGTTCTTTTTTGGCCTCTTCGGCTTTCAATAACAATATGTGGTAAAGCTTTTCATAATTGCTGTTTTTAGTATCTATTTTCTCCAGAAGTTGAAGATTACCTGTTTGTTGCATCAATTTTGGAACGATAACGTTCATCACTAAACTGCGATCAAAATCTATCCCTCCCAAATAATTATCTCCCTGATGATCAAGAACTCGTAATTCACTTTCATTAACTCCAACCAAAGCTATATCAAATGTACCTCCTCCTAAATCATAAACAAGCCATTTCCCTTCTGCTTTCTCTGTAGAATTGTACTTGTTGAAAAATGCTAAGGAGGCTGCAATGGGTTCTTGAAGAAGAGTTACTTCTTTAAAACCAGCATTATAACCACTTTGCTTGGTAGCATTACTTTGAACAGTATCAAAGCTTGCTGGAATAGTAATAACTACACTTTCAGGTATTTCTCCACTGTGAATAAAATTTTTCAACTCTTTCAAAACAAATGAAGACAATTCTAAAGGCGATATTGAAATATTGCGAGAAGGGGCGAAATAGTTTTCATCGGTACCCATTTTACGTTTGAAACTTGAAAAAACATTCAATGAATCCTTTAAGAGCCATTCGCGAGCTTTCTCACCTACGATTACGCGATCCCCACGAAAAGCTACACAACTGGGTAATGTTTCTTTTAAGCCTATTGGATTTTTAAAAACTTCGACATTTACTCCGGTAAAATGAGCCACTAATGAGTTGGTAGTACCTAAATCTATTGCAAAATTAATTGTTTTCATAAGTACATGCCTAAGGGTTAGTTTTAGATGTAAATTTATATTTTGAGGTATGGAAATTAATTAAAATCTGTACTTTACTGAAATTCTTTTAATAACCGAGCTAATCCAATAATTCTTTAAGAGCCTTGTCTATTCTTAGACAATCGCCTCAACAATTACAACTCCAACCTGAACAATTTTATTATTTTGCATAACTATAGGCTTAATTACCTCGGTTATTCTCATATTATCAGAGCATTCCCCCATTAAATTAGCCTCAACATCAGTTCGGCTATCAGTATATTTTTCACCTTGAGGGCTATAATATGTAAATTCCATTTCCTCAAGCGATTTCTTGATTCTTTGAATATGACGAATACATTGAGCTGTATCAGGAGCTTTTGCTATTTTCTTTTCAAGAACATGAAGCTGATTAGCAATTTCAATTAACTGTTTCATAGAATGAAATTTAGATTAATAGTGACTTTTCATAATAAAATAATTTTACTTAACCCCTTTTTCAGCCATAAAGTGTGTAATTGTATTTGTCCAGATCTGGTATCCTTTTGTATTAAGGTGTAAATTATCTGCTACAAAAATATCTTTCAGCAATTCATTCTTTTCATCAAAAAACGGGCTGAAGGTGTCTATGAAATACATGCCTTCAGTCTGTGAGCAATAGCTTTTTACCAGAGAATTTAACTGCTTTTGCTTATCCATATTCTGTAACCGGGCCAGGCTGGGCCTTAATCCCACGAAAGCAATTCTGGTTCCCGGTAATTCACGCTTTACCTTGCTTACAAACTCCTGAAATTCAGCATAGATAGCTTCTGGGTTTTCTCCGGAATTGATATCATTATCACCTTCATACAGAAAAATCCATTTCGGTTGATAAGGCTTTACTACCCTGTCGAAAAAATAGAGAACATCACTCATCTGTGAACCGCCAAAACCTCTGTTAATAGCCTGGAAGCCTTTCATGTCATTCGTAAAGGTTACCCAAAGTCTAAAGGAAGAGCTTCCTACAAAAAGGGTAGTTCCTTTTGCCGGTTTAACATCGGCATCCTGTTTTTCGAAGGTCTGGATTTCATTTTCGAAAGCATGCTGAGCAAAACCAAACCGGGCTGACAGTAAAAAGCAGATGATGAGTAATTTTTTCATAATTGATTCTGAATGCAATTTCAGGGATTTTGAAATGGCATTCTCTCTTTAGATTTTCAGTTTAATGTTAATTTTTCCCAAAGCGGCCGTAATTCCGATTACAATAAAAGCATAAATAAGCGATTTGACCAAACCTGCCAGTCCGTATTTCAAAAAACCAGGCAAGGCGATTCCCGATAAATCAGCCAGACTATAATACAAATACGGAATCAGATAGCAGGTAAGGGTACTTGTTCCGGCAGGTTTTATCGGTGAAAACCAGTCATTTTTGCCTTTCAGATCCACAACCCAATATACCAATGCAAAAAAGATAAAAGCAATACCGCAGCACAGAAATATCCAGGTTGGCGTGGCATGAATTTTTGAAATAATGAAAAAATTTCTTGCTGCAAATCCTGCAATCAGAAAGGCAAAGCCCGCTAATACATAAATCAAAGGCAGTTTGGTTTTACTTTCATGAGTATAATATTTTTCCAGCAGTAAAGTCGCCATTATCCCGGCAAAAGCAAATGCATGAAAAGCACCATTTCCCAAAATCCAGTCTCTCGGACCGTCCTTCCATATACTTTGGAGGAATCCGCTATGACCGGCAATCGTAAAAATGGTAAAAAAGAGCCATGAAGCGATTAAAAGAACAGGTTTCTGACGGAAAAAGAGATAGATTAGTGCAGAAACCAGATAAGTCCATCCGATAAGCCCTAAAATCCCCCACCAGGCTGGCAGCATTCCTGTCAGATTATCCTGCTCTCCTCTTTTAAATATAACAGTCAGAAATACCAGCAAGATGATTCCGGCAATTTGCAAACCATGAAAAAACATTTTTTTTGAGCCATTGGCTTTGGGATATACGTTCCAGATCAGGAAAAAACCAATGACCATCAGAATCTGAAACCATTGACTGCTGATTCCGGTAGCCCGGGCATTGATATCCGGTACATTTACAGTAAAAATGCCCATAATCAGCAGGGCGACCGAACGGATGATGATATGCTTTACGATTTCCGGATCAGACTCTCCTTTGGCAATCCGGTTTTGAATAGCAAAAGGAATTGCCATACCAAGAATGAACAGAAAACAGGGAAAAACAACATCTGCCAGACCCAGAAAATCCTCATCAGCTTTGGCATGCTCTAACCAGTAAGGTATTCCGGACAATGACCATAAATCATTCACAAAAATCATTAAAAGCATGGTCAATGCCCGGAACACGTCGATTGAACGAACTCTTTTTAACTGGTTTTCCATAGTTATTTATAGTTGAGGTTAATTTGATTCCGGTTAATTAGAAATTTTCTTAATCTCCTCTGTCAGTGCCTTAAAGCAGTTTGCCTGCGTATTTTCTCCAGCCTCCTTATTAACTTTTACGCCATAAAATTCATCTAAAAAAGACCCCGCTCCCGACCAGATAGTCTGCATCATTCCCAGATAATGTTGTTTCATTTCCGGTGTTGCCGATTGTCTGAATTTCAACATATCCTGCGTCTGAGTCACAGCAAATTTTGGTTTTCTCCATGGACAGGTAATAACATTCAATCCTTTCATGGCAAAATAAACAGCCGTCTGATCCGGTCTTTCATAATGCCAGTCGCAGATCGTTACATCTTTGGCAATCAGGTCTATAGCACGATAAGTATTATTGTAACTGCCTTCCCACATACCGATTCCGGTAGTTTTTCCATCAATCAGACGGTCTCCCCAAATCCATAATTTTCTGTTTTTCTGCGCCAGAAAATTGCGGATCTGGTTAACCTCTCCTGCGAACAATTCTGCTTTATCTCTGCCTCCGCATCTCGGACATTTATCATCACCGAGGTAAAAAACCTCATCCATGCCTGCATGAAAGGCTTCCGATTCAAAAACATTACAGATTTCATCTACTAAGGCAAAAACAATTTTGTGCAAATCCGGGTGTAACGGGCAATAACTTTTGCAATAAAGTCCGTCAGCATTTGGCCAGACATATTTTTCGGGCATTTTCACGGCCGGTGTTTCGTCAAATTCCGGATAAACTTTCAGTAAATTATAAGTGGTACTTGCCCAGGATTGATGTCCTAATAGGTTAATCTGAGGAATAATCTTAATTTTATTCTTTTGGCAGGCCTGCACCAGTCTTTTTACTTCTTTTTTTGAAAGAGCTATACTGTCACGCAGTTCAGGATGGCTTTCAAACTGATAATTAAAATCAACTCTTAAAATCAGCATATTAATCTGGCGAGTGGCCAGTTCCTCATTTATAAACCTGATAAATGTGTCAAGTTGTTTTGGCTGGGGAGCGGCGATACAAAACCCTCTGACGGGAAGTAATGTATCAATTTTGGACTGGGCCTGTATTTTAGTAGTAAAAATCAGGCAGACTAATCCCAGAATGTATAAAGGTAGCTTGGTCATGAAGAAAGATTGGTTACGTTTAAGGTAAATTCTTTCTCAAGTTGACCATTAATTTATAAGTTAGCAAGAAAATAATGGACAATAACAGGCAATACAGGTCAAGAAACAGGCATTTCTGATGATTTTTTCTCAAAACAGAAAATAAATCAGCATTAAAATACCGATTTATTTTTCGTTTTCGAGAACCCTTACAATTCAAAAATCAAAATCCACTGATTTTGAAGACAACAACCTGCGTAATCTGAGGTGCTTTCTTTTTCAGGTTGTCATCTGACACAATAACCAGCGCTTTACTGCCATCGGGGAAAGATGGGCCCCAGGTCATTGCTTCAAGGTTATCAGGAAATAAAACTGAATTGATATTCAAAACTTCTTTTTTGGTCATCAACTCATTCGGATTCATATTGGCTAATGCTTCTTTGTCTTTTACATCAACTGATTGCGAAGTAATTTCGGCCTGATAAAGCTTTGCAAATACTTTACAGCCATCATAACACCTGTCGAGTACTAAAAACCGCTTTTCATCAATCATTAGAATTTCTGAAACACCATTGTCTTTGCAAACAGAAGCATCATATTCAAAAGCATATTGCTCTATAATTCCGGAAGTATTTTTATCAATATGGGAAAACCGAATCATTTTTCCATCCGCTTCTCTTGCCTGCTCAGAAGCAATCCAGTAATTCCCGGATTTGTCCAGTACCAGCCCTTCAAAACCTTTATTATCTTTAAACGGATGAAGTTTCGAAGGAATCTGCATTTTCACTCTGGCCTCTTTTTCAGCAGGATTCCATGAAAAAATATCAGCCAGTTCGTTAATATCATCAGGTTCATTCACTAAGATAAACTTCTGCTGATTACCACTGGTATCCAAGCGAATCGCTTCTATATTTCTGATTGGTCCGAGATCAAATGAATCCAGCCGGACGGGTGGGTTTACACCGTTGTCGTCATAAGTGATTCTGAAAGTATAAAGGTCCCATATTCCCTTATCTGACCCAAGATACCATTTGTCGTCTTTAGGATTATATTCTATGCCGGAAATACCTCCTTGTTTATCTTTTTCAAAAGGTATAGTCTGGTATCCGATAAATTTTGCAGAAACAGGTTTGTTTTGTCCGGCACTCTCTAAAGCGATCAGACAAAGTAATGCTAACAGGTATTTCATGAGGAATTTTGGTTTTTGATAGAATGCGTTAAATAAGACAAACAGGTTAAACATCTATAAATATATTTGAAAATTCTAATTTCTCCACTATTCCGCAAACTCCAAATAAATACCGTTAAATCTATATAAATCCTTGACAGGCAATTCTTTGAAAAATTATTAAGGTACGCCTATCCTACAATCTAAAAAATGCTTAAATTGAAAAAAAATATCTTCAAAGTGCTATTTTAAACCGTTCTTTCTTCTTAAACAAATCAATATCATGAAAAAAGTTCTTTACATTCTCTTAGGGATTGTCGCTTTGCTCCTCATTATTGCTCTTGTCGCTCCCAAAGATTACACAGTTGAACGATCTGTTACCATTAACAAACCCAAAACAGAGGTATTCAATTATCTCAAATTGCTGAAGAATCAGGACAATTGGAGTGTCTGGGCAAAAATAGACCCTGCTATGAAAAAAACTTACAGCGGAACAGATGGCACTGTAGGGTTTATCTCAGCCTGGGAGGGAAATGATGATGTTGGGAAAGGAGAACAGGAAATCAAGAAAATTACTGAAGGGGAAAGAATAGACTTTGAGCTAAGGTTTATCAAACCTTTCGAAGCAACAAGTCCTGTTTTTATGACAACCCAAAGTATCAGTGACAACCAGACTAAAGTAACCTGGAGTATGAGCGGGAATATGCCTTATCCTATGAACCTGATGCTTTTGTTTATGAATATGGAAAAGCAAATCGGGGGAGACTTTGAAACCGGACTGAATAATCTGAAAGGGATTCTTGAAAAATAATACTTTTAACTTAACATACCAGGTAATTTATACGTTTCAGATAGTCGTCACTTGTTCAGACAGGTGGCGACTATTTATTTTTAAAAGCCGGGGCATATCTTTCCTGAAAACTTACCCCATTTTTTAATGCATCCGGCACATTTATAACAGGCGTCTACTTTCTCTTATTACTTTTGAACAAAGAAAGTCAAAACTATGGAAGAAATACATAAAATCAGGAAGTTCGAATTCTATTTCATTTTAATACTATTCGTCTATTATATTCAACGAACCATTTTTGCAGCAGAAAGTATTTTTCTGTCTGATGTAAAAAATGTTCAGGAAAATCAAATAAGTTTTGAGAAAGTACTATTTGATTTAAGGCATTATGATTTTTTTGTCAACACAACAATTCCCATTATTTTAGGCGGTCTTTTCTACTTTTGTGCCTGGTATGTCTCTCATTATATCTTTTATCCTTCCATCAGGGCTGGAAAATCCAAGGAAAAATTATGGTTCATTTCCGGCGGAACTTTACTGCTGCTCTGTTTTCTGAGCATCTTTCTGCATGATTATTTTCGCATGTATTACAGAATATCAACACATTATAACGGGTCAATAACAGGTTTTGTCGTCTTTTCAAATTACCGGAAGCTTTTTGTATTAACCGGAACCTTTGTTGTCCTGATATTTCTGGCCATATACGAATTTCTTAGTCAGTCATTCTACTTTCTGCATGAAAGGCTGTTACAGGAAAAAGAAAAAAACTATCGCTACATCAGTTATTTTATGCTGGGCACCGCCATGATATTCCTGATAATGTTTGCGCTCATCGGAAAGTTGCCATACACTTTCTGGAATATTACCCGGAATATGAGACATTCAGGAATGCAGAATCTGATTATATTTTCTCTTTTATCCGGCCTGGTTTATCTATTGCAATCCTATTTTCTGGATCAGGTTTTCCCGTATATTCAAACCCCGAAATCTCAGAAATTCTTAACAAATATATTCCTGTTTATTTGCTTCAGTTTTTTGGGAGCCATGTTTATCTGGGGCATTATCAATCAGTTTGATTATAGCAGACCACAAACTTCTGTTCTGCTTTTCACTATAGCACTGATTGCTTCGGTGGCAATAGCTTATATCAGACGGGTTAATATCCGGGAAAAAGGACAACTTGAAACAGAAGTTTCTCTTTCTTCTGCCAAATTGAGTTCATTACATTCACAGATTAATCCTCACTTTTTGTTCAATGCCCTGAATACACTTTATGCTGTTGCTTTGAAGGAAAATGCAGAAAAAACCTCCGAAGGCATTCAAAAACTGGGAGATATGATGCGGTTTATGTTACATGAAAACCATCAGAAAGGGATTCCCATTCGCAAAGAGATAGAATATTTATACAATTATATTGACATTCAGCGTATGAGACTGGATGAATCGCATTCTGTAGAAATCAAGATTAATATTCAGGAACCGGAACGGTCAATTTTTATCACTCCCATGCTTCTGAATCCCTTCGTGGAAAATGCATTCAAACATGGTATAAGTTTCAGAAAACCTTCCTGGATTTATATTACACTTACCTATGATCCGGACAAACTGTACTTTAAAGTACACAATAGCTTTTTTCAGAAAAACGAGCATGATCCGGAAAAAGAACACAGTGGTGTTGGCCTGGACAATGTAAAAAAGCGGCTCGACCTGATATACCCGGATCGTTATTCCCTTGATATTCAATCATCTGATCATGATTTCTTTATATCTCTTGTTCTGGCTATATAATTTTAATACCGGCATATGAAAATAACAGCTATCGCTATTGACGATGAACCCCTGGCATTGGAAGTGGTTCAGATATTCGCCTCAAAAGTACCTTTCGTGGAATTAGCGGCTTCATTTACAGATGCTTTTGAGGCCATTACTTTTCTGAAACAGCATAAGATCGACCTGATATTTCTGGATATTAAAATGCCGGATATTTCCGGTATTGAATTCATCAACTGTCTTCAGAAAGTACCTATGGTTATTTTTACCACAGCTTATTCGGAATATGCTGTGGAAGGATTTGAATTAGATGCCATAGATTTTCTGTTAAAACCTTTCTCACTGGCTCGTTTTACTAAATCCTGCAATAAAGCGCTTGATTTCAAAAGGGCTTACTCCGGAGAAGCCAAAGATTATATTTTTATCAAAACCGGATACGAAGAAGAAAAAGTGATGCTGGATGAGATTTCGTACATCGAAGCAGCAGGCAATTACATGACCTTTGTTCTGAAAACCAGAAAATTACTTTCACGGCAAACCATTACCGAAGTATTAAATCTCTTACCTCTAAACCAATTTATGCGTATTCACCGCTCTTATATTGTTCCCATCGGGAAAATCAACAAAATCAGTCGCCAAAGCATCTGGATCGGAACGACCGAAATTCCGATCGGAGTTTCTTTTGAGGAAAAAGTTCAGGAAATAAAAAATATTATCGCAGGCAGCTGAGTAATCAATCCGGAAAACAATAAAGCAGAAATCCCAGATACCATGAGGTTGTCTGGGATTCTTTGTGAAAATTAGTATTATTTTAGAATTTAAACCTTAATCTGGCAAAATAAAAACGTCCGGCTGAGCCCATTTGTACCGGATCCCACATGCCGCCTGTCTCAGTATTAAACGGATCCTGTTTGTCCGGATAAACATCAAAAATATTTGTACTGCCAATCGACAAAGTATAATTCTTACTCAGCTCATATCCAAAAGCAAGGTCTGTAGTCATTTTTGCGCTGTAATGATTGATTACATAATTGTAGTTTACCAGATCAACGGCAGCGAAATGAACTAATCTTAAATTTGTATTGAATCTGTGGATTTTGTAATCCAATGTTAAATTAAGTTTGCTCTTAGGAGCAGATGCCAGAATAAACGCTTTCTCGCGGGCATCCAGATAAGTATCTTCTTTTCCGGCCAGTTTCGCTGTCGTTTTTACTGTACCTAATTCCATAGAATTAAAATTCCCTGCAAAAGAGGTTGTTAGGCGTCCGCTTCCTACATAAGCCTGATGGGTTAAAATAACATCCAGACCATACGTTTTAGTGTCAAGAGCATTGGTAAAGAACTGAGCATTTCCGACATTCATTTTTTTCAGAATACTCCCGATTGCATCATCCTGATCACTAAATGTTCCGGTTAATACAATTCTGTCCTTGATATTAATCAGATACGCATCAACGGTTACGTTAAAGTTTGAAGCAGGTTTTGCAGTAAAACCGATACTGGCATTTTGAGAGGTTTCCTGCTTTAATTTAGGAATACCCACTGTCTGAGCGATAACACTTTCATTATTGGCGATAATCTGGTCAACGGCTACCCCACCTGCAAAATTTGTAAAGGTGGTATTGAAATAGCGCTGTGCCAGAGATGGCGCTCTGAAACCGGTACTATAAGAACCTCTGAAAGAAATAGCATCTGACAATTTAAGACGCGTTGCCAGTTTATAGTTAAACGTACTTCCAAAATCACTGTAGTTTTCAAAACGAACCGCACCTGATACAAGGAAATGCTTTGTCACATCAAGTTCTGTGTCCAGATACCCGGCGATATTTGTTCTGGAAACATCTAATACATTTGAAGGCTGAAAGCCCGGAAAACCCTGTGAACCACCCGGTCTGTTATCTGCCGTAGGATATTGTTTCCAGGATCCCTCCTCTCCCGCTACAATATCATAAGCATCTCTTCTGAATTCAGAACCGAATGCGAGGTTAAATCCGGAGGCTATATCTGCAAAATTTCTGGTAAAATTCGCTCCGATTGTATGCTGGCTAAACCCAAAGCCTCCTGCGTCAAAATGAGTGGGAGAACTTACTCCCAATGAAGCATTTAACGTTCCGTCTACCGTATAATGAAATCTGTTTGAACCGTAGGTTGTATTGAAATCAGCATCCCAGGCGCCAAATTTAGTTCTTAAACCTACTGAACCTGAAGCGTCATTAATCGTAGCCTGAATTCTTGGTGTAAATCCATTGGGATAGATTTCCTTAACGTTTCTGGGATTATCCATCGTACCTACATTCACATCTCCGGTATCAATTTTTGCAGTTCTTGTCCAGGCATAAGAATCTGAAAATCTGTAGCTATATCCTCCAAAGAAATAAAACTCTGATTTTTGTCCGACCGGAATTTTAGAATTGACAAAAACGGAAGTATTCTGTGCCGAGGCATCTCCGAAATAAGCGCGCGGACCATCCGGAACAGACGGGCGATTGGTTTTTCCCCTTCCTAAATAATCAACCGTAAAATTGATTACGCCCTTCTCTCCTACTTTTACGCCATAATTAGCATAAGCATTAATCATTTTTCCATCACCTTTGTCATAAATTCCGGTGTTCACTCCTCCTGTCAATTTTTCCACATCTGTTTTCAACACAATATTAATTACTCCGGCAATAGCATCGGAACCATATTGCGCAGCGGCCCCATCTCTCAGGATTTCGATCCTATCAATGGCGGAAGCCGGAATGGTATTTAAATCTGTTCCGGTATTTCCTCGTCCGCGGGTACCAAAAAGGTAAATCAAAGCTGATTGATGCCTTCTTTTTCCATTAATGAGCACAAGCGTCTGGTCCGGACCCAGACCTCTTAGTGTAGCAGGGTCAACGTGGTCAGCACCATCCGAACCAGTCTGGCGATTGGAGTTAAAAGATGGGGCAACGTATTGAAGTATCTGGTTCAGATCTACCTGACCAACTGAATTGGTAACCTGCTGAATCGGGATAATATCTACCGGTACAGGAGTTTCAGTGGCGGAACGGTTCAAACTTCTGGTACCAACTACCTGTACCGCATCCAGATTCACTGAGCTTTCTTCCAAAACCAGCGAAACCTCCGTCCCGGGTGAGGCATCAATCTCGATTGTCTGGAATCCGACTGAAGAAATCACAAGGCGGGTTTTTGATTTGTTAACTTTCAGTGAAAATGCACCATTTCCATTCGTAGAAGTTCCATTTGAACTTCCTTTTTCCAGAATTGTCGCACCGACGATGGGACTTCCGTTCTTTTCGGATATTTTACCGGTAATCAATTGCTGTGCTTTTCCCGAAGAAAAAGTAAGAATAATTAATCCGAAAATGAGTAATAATTTCTGTTTCATAATAATCTGCAAGGGGTTTAATAGTATCAGGAAGCTAAAGGATTATGTTTGCAATAAAGCTAAATCAGCAAGATATTACAATAAATACCGTGTTTTATTATATGAACATCACTAAAATCAGTGTTTTTAAGGAATATCTTTTGAAATAATAAGGTATAAAAAGGGCAGTGCATAAGTTTTATTTTCCTGAGTAAGGCTTCGAAAAAACTAAAATTCCTTCAAAATATAGCAGCCTACCTTATTGAAAGCAGGTTTCATCGATAATCAGATTCATTTCCGGGAACCAGAACCGGTTATTTCTCATTTTTCTAATCAGGCAGCAGAACACAGGTATTATCAGAATCCGTTAAAGACGGGCTGCTTTATCATCATTTAGAAAAAAAAACAATGATTCCATTTTCAATACTAGACCTTTCTCCCATTTTTGAAGGAAGTACTGCGGCACAGGCCTTTCAAAATACCCTGAATCTTGCTCAAAATGCTGAGAAGTGGGGATACAATCGCTACTGGATGGCCGAACATCATAATATGCCGGGTATCGCCAGTGCCGCAACTTCGGTAGTAATCGGCTACGTGGCGGCCGGAACTAACACTATCCGTGTAGGTTCTGGTGGGATTATGTTACCCAATCACTCTCCTTTGGTTATTGCAGAACAGTTTGGCACTTTAGAATCTCTTTATCCGGGGAGAATCGACCTTGGAGTAGGAAGAGCTCCGGGTGCTGATATGGATACAGCAAGGGCTTTAAGAAGAGATATGGAGACCAATAATACTTTTCCACATGATCTAATGACCTTACTGGAATATTTTCAGGAAGAAGAGGAACAACAAACGCTGCGTGCAGTACCGGGTGCAGGTCTTCATGTTCCCGTCTGGATACTTGGTTCCAGCCTTTTCGGAGCTAAACTGGCTGCAAAGCTAGGACTACCTTATTCTTTTGCTTCGCATTTTGCCCCGAAAGATCTTAAAATGGCCTTACAGATTTACAGAAATCAGTTCGAACCATCCGAATTTCTGTCGAAACCCTATTTCATGATGGGGCTCGGCGCTTCTGTGGCAGATACTAAAGAAGAGGCTGCTTTTCATTTTACTTCTGTACAAAGACAATTCACGTACATCAGAAGAGGAAGTGCCGGACAAATTCCTCCTCCGGTGAAAAGTATGGATTCGTATTGGACTCCCATGGAAAGATTTGGGGTAGATCAGGCACTTCAATATGCCATAGTCGGTGACAAAGAGTATGCAAAAATGCAGTTGCAGCAGATCATGGAAGATATTGAGCCTGACGAAATTATTATTACTTCCCAGATATTTGATCATCAGGCAAGATTACGTTCTTATGAGATTTTAGCCGATATCAGAAATGAATGGGCGAAACCTTAAGAAATCCACTGAAAACAAAAGAGGTCAGACTTAACGGCCTGACCTCTGTTACTACATGCTATTTTTAATTTTACATCTCCACTTTCCCTACATTCTCAAATCTTAAAGTGCCCCCCTCTGCCAATTCTATCATTATTACCGCATCTTTATTGATAGATCCTGATAAAATCGCTTTTGAAAGCTCATTGAGAATCTGTTTTTGAAGAACCCTCTTCAAAGGTCTTGCACCAAAGGCAGGATCAAATCCTTCCTCAGCAAATTTATCAAGTACTTCGTCTGAAGCTTCAAGCGTAATCCCTTGTTCCTCCAACCGTTTTTGAATCTGTCTGAACTGAATATTGACAATTTTGCGAATGTTTTTCTGTGTCAAAGGTTCAAACATTACAATTTCATCCACACGATTCAAAAACTCCGGTCTGACTACTTGTTTCAACAGTGTCATTACTTCTGTTTTTGCCTGTTCCATCACCAGATGATTATTCCAGCCCTCCATTTCAGTCATTTTTTCCTGAATAATATGGCTTCCTATATTTGAAGTCATGATGATAATCGTGTTCTTGAAATTGGCAATTCTTCCTTTATTATCAGTCAAACGGCCCTCGTCAAGCACCTGGAGCATAGTATTCCATACATCCGGATGTGCTTTTTCTATCTCGTCCAGCAAAATTACAGAATAAGGTTTACGTCTTACCGCTTCGGTCAATTGTCCGCCTTCATCGTATCCGACGTATCCCGGAGGCGCTCCGATCAGACGGCTTACCGCATGACGTTCCTGATATTCAGACATATCTATTCTGACCATCGCACTGTCATCATTGAAAAGATATTCGGCCAGGGCTTTTGCCAGTTCGGTTTTACCGACACCGGTCGTTCCAAGAAAAATAAACGAACCGATCGGGCGTTTCGGATCCTGCATTCCCGCTCTTGAGCGGCGAACAGCATCCGATACAGCTTCTATTGCTTCTTCCTGGCCCGCTACTCTTTTTCCTAATTCTCTTTCCAGGTGAAGCAGTTTTTCTCTTTCACTTTGCAGCATTTTACTTACCGGAATTCCTGTCCATTTTGCCACTACTTCTGCTATATTTTCAGCCGTTACTTCTTCCTGTAACATACTTCCTTCTCCGGCAGATTGCTTTTGAAGTTCTGCAAATTTATTCTGACTTTCAATCAACCTTCCGTAACGGATTTCTGCAACTTTTCCATAATCTCCTGCTCTTTCTGCCTGTTCTGCTTCCAGTTTTAAACGTTCGATATTCTCCTTTTCCGCACGAATGGCATCCAGTACGCTTTTCTCACTTTGCCATTTCGCTCTCAAAGCATCTCTGTTTTCCTGCAAATCAGCCAGTTCTTTGTTCAAAACAGCAAGTCTTTCCGTATTATTCTCTCTTCTGATCGCCTCTCTTTCAATTTCCAGCTGCATGATTTTTCGTTGAATATCATCAATTGCCTCAGGAACGGAATCAATTTCCAATCGCATTTTGGCAGAAGCCTCATCCATTAAATCAATGGCCTTATCCGGAAGAAAACGGTCTGAAATATAACGGTTTGACAATTCCACTGCTGCGATTACCGCATCATCCTGAATCCTGACGCCATGGTGCAATTCATATTTTTCCTTAATACCTCTTAAGATTGAAATCGCATCCTGAACATCAGGTTCTTCTACGTTCACAGATTGGAAACGACGCTCCAGCGCTTTATCTTTCTCAATGTATTTCTGATATTCTTTCAACGTTGTGGCACCGATTGCATGCAATTCTCCACGAGCCAGCGCAGGTTTCAGCAAGTTGGCCGCATCCATCGCACCTTCACCCGCTCCCGCACCAACCAGGGTATGAATCTCATCAATAAACAAGATAATTTCACCTTCAGCATCGATTACTTCTTTGATAACGGCTTTCAAACGTTCTTCAAATTCACCTTTGTATTTCGCTCCGGCGATCAATAAACCCATGTCAAGCGACATAATGGTCTTTGATTTCAAATTTTCAGGAACATCTCCGGCTACAATTCTTTGAGCCAGGCCTTCGACAATGGCGGTTTTACCGACACCTGGCTCACCCAAAAGGATCGGGTTGTTTTTTGTACGACGAGATAAAATCTGCAACACACGCCTGATTTCCTCATCACGTCCGATTACCGGATCAATCTTTCCGGAACGGGCTAATTCATTTAAATTTTTTGAGTACCTTTCTAAAGAACGATAGGTAGCTTCTGCGTTTTGGTCTTTCACGTTATTATTTCCTCTCAATTCCTTTATAGCGGATTTTAGTTCTTTTTCCTTGAAACCATTCTCTTTCAGCAAAGTTGAAACGGCATCTTTTCCTGCCAGAATTCCCAAAAGAACAAGTTCTACGCTTACAAATTCATCATTAAATTCCTTCATAAAGCCTTCTGCTTTCTGCAGGGCAGCGGCTAGTTCATTGGATAAATAGGGTTGCCCGCCCGAAACTTTGGGATAAGCATTAATCAGGCTTTCTAATCTTGTGTTCAGCAGATTAGCATTTACACCGAGCTTCTTCAGTAAAAAAGAAGAAGTGTTCATATCTTCTGATAAAATGGCTTTCAGCAAATGCCCCGTTTCAATGGCTTGCTGGCCGCCTGCTGAAGCAATCGAAGCTGCTTGCTGGATTACTTCCTGGGTTTTGGTGGTGTACTTATCGAAATTCATTTTTATCAATGTCTTGTTATTACTCAGATGTTTACTTTTCCACAAACCAAAAGCCAAAGTGCTTTTTCGGAAAATTTGACCGTTTTTAAAAGATTTATTGCAGAAAAACAGGACGAAATGACTGGATTTTATTCAAAACAATGACGCAATGGCTTTTTTAAATCATATCATCCTTTTACCTGGTGCTGATTGAAACGACCTTTCTATTAAGAAATATTTGCAGGGGTTTATAGGTATTTTCACCTTATTTAAAACACCGTTTATCCCAAAAGAAGTTGCAAAATCAGGTTTATAAACTATCTTTATCTCATAACACAACATCAGACTTCTTAATCTACGGATATCGGGATAACTAATTGTCAGTCAGGGCAATTTAGTTTTAAAAATTATTTGCCTCTCATAGATTACCAATGGCTGATTTTATTGACTCAATGGAACCGCCAATCCTAAAAGTCAAAAGGCACAGCATCCGGATGCTGTGCCTTATTTATGTCAACTCCTGAATTTTATCTTACAAAATCTCTATTACTTTTCCGATACTTTTTGGGCCAATTCTCTGTAAACCTCCTGAAACGCCTCAAATTCAGATTCCAGAATCCTGATTTCTTCTTCAAAATCCCTGAAATCACAAACTTTGGCTTTTACTTCAATATGTCTCGTAATTTCATGCAGACGCATTACACCCAATGTGCCTGAATTTCCTTTCAGGGTATGGAGCTCGCTTTGAACAGCTCTGCAATCATTTTCCAGGAAACCTGTTTTCGCGTTCCGGATCTGTTCAAGTGCTTCTTCTTCAAATCCTTCAAGGATTGAAACAACAAAATCCATTTCACCACCTACGCTATCGGCAAGCTGCTTCAGAATTTCGTTGTCAAGTACCGGAAGTTTTTTCAAAATTTCTTCAAAAAGTTCCGGGCTCCCGGCTTCAGCAACCAGGTTTTCCTCACTTTTGGGTTTTTCCTGATCCGAAACCGAAGTTACTGTCTTCACTGAAAGCTTTTTATCAACCCATTCTTTTACTTTTCTCACCAGATTCTCCGCACGGATCGGCTTGGAAATATAATCGTTCATTCCGTTCGATAAGAATCTGTCTCTGTCCTCTTTCATCGCATAAGCCGTCATTGCAACTACAGGAGGCAGTCCTGCACCTTCCATCTCTCTGAGTCTCTTTGTCGTCTCAATCCCATCCATTTCAGGCATTTGAATATCCATCAGAATCAAATCAAAACGTTCATTTACAGAACTTTTTACCAATTCAATGGCTTTCATACCGCTATCAGCTGTGATTACTTTACAGCCTGCTTTGATTAAAATCTGACTGGCGACTTTACGGTTAGTAGCATTATCATCCACCAAAAGTAAATGCGGCTGATAATTTTTGAAATGATCTACGATATGGAATTCATCATTATTTCTGATCATCATCGAAGGACTGATATCTGTCTGCTTCAACTCTACCGTAAACCAGAAATTACTTCCTTCTCCCAATTCCGACTCCACGCCTATTTCTCCCTTCATCAGACGGCAAAGTTCTTTTGAAATAGCCAGACCAAGACCAGTTCCGCCAAAAGTTTTTGTTGTAGAATTATCAACCTGCTGAAAAGCATTAAACAGAATCGCCAGATTTTCTCTGGTAATTCCGATGCCGGAATCTAATACCTCTACTTTCAAACGGTTGAATTTCCCTCTTTTTTCTAACAGATTGATCTTTATCCTCACAACCCCGTTCTCCGTGAATTTCAGGGCATTCGATGTCAGGTTAGATAAAATCTGAAGCAGGCGGGTTTCATCTGCAATGACAAATTCAGGTAAATTCTCCCCAAATTCGCAGACGATTTTATTCCTTTTATTGGCAGCAATCTGAGAGAACAGTGCCAGTAAACGGTCAAAAAGATCTCTGAAAACCAAAGGGGCTTCATGTAAAACCATTTTCCCGGCCTCAATTTTAGCCAGGTCAAGGATATCATTCAAAATATGAAGCAACGTTTCAGAAGATTTCTTGATCGTTTGAACATAATCTTTCTGCTCAATATCCAATGGTGTATCATTGAGCAAATCAATCATTCCTATTACCCCATTCATCGGTGTCCGGATTTCATGGCTCATATTGGCCAGAAAACGTTCTTTCACTTTCAACGAGCGTTCGGCTTCATCTTTGGCTTTTACAATATCCTGCTGATATTTCTTCAGGTCTGTAATATCCCTGCCTATCCCTGAAACTTCTTCAATTACATCATTATTCAGCAAAATCGGGTTCAGGTAAATTTCTACCCATTTCTCATCTCCTAGTGCTGTTTCAAGCTGAAGTTCAAAATGTTGCTGGAAACCCTTGAAAGCCTGTTTATATTTCTCCTCCAAAATCCTTCTGTCCGGTGCCGAAAGCATTCTGAAACCCATACTTTCTGTACTTAGTGTCAGCTGTGGCCTCACATTTATCTGACTAGCCAGCAGGTTACTGTATTCCTGATTGAAGGAAGTAAGCAGCATTTTACGGTTGACAGACCACATCAGGTGCGAGCTTCCCTCAAAAATAGCATTCAAACGAGCCGTTTCACGTGCCAGAGCTTCTTCTGCCTGCTTACGTTCAATTGCCAGCGCAACCTGTCTGGAAATAAAGTCGAGCAGTTCCAAATCTTTTCGCTCGTATTTATTTGTCCTTTCATATGATTTCACCCCGATAATTCCGGTAACCCTGTCGCCAATCCTCAACGGAACACAGAGCATCACTTTAGGAACCACACCGTACAAATAAATCTTCTTTTCCTCAGCAAGTCTTTGTATATCAACATCCTGCAAAATCAAAGGCTGATTAGCCATAATCGCATATTCTGTCAGACCATTCCCCAGTTTACGTTTTGTAAAATGCACCCTGCTGTCAAAATATTCATCTATGTAATATGGGAAATACAGGAAGCTTTTGGCAGGGTCGTATTGCGCAATAAAGAAGTTTTTCACATCAATTACTTCTCCCAGTTCCTTATGAATATTCTCATAAAGATTATCGAGGTTAGTAGAATTAATAGTTGTTTGTGCAATACTTGAATAGAGTTTCGTCGCTCTTTCCGCTCTCACTTTTGCAGTAGAGTTGTGGAAAATACAACGAAAAGCAGTCGGAACATCTTTTTCAAAACGGCAGTTTACCGAACCGGAAAGATAGAGCCGTCTTCCGTCTTTTCTTCTGAAAACGGTTTCAAAATCCGGTATTTTTTCTCCGTTTTTAACTCTTTCCAGTTTATGAAGTGTATCCTCCGCAAAATCCGGGTGAAGTACATCTTTCAGTTTTAAAGAGGTCAGTTCATCCGACTGATACCCCATACTTTCCTGCCATGATTTGTTTACATACAGGAAACGACCGGAAATGCTGATGATCTGCACTAAATCGGAGGTATTATTTACTAAATCCTGTAGCTGAGAATTGGAGCGTGTCAGTGCTTCTGAAACTTTTCTTCTTTCTGTTACATCTTCACCGATAATGGTAAGATACTGATCTTCTCCGGCACTGTTAAAAATGGTTGAATTCAGTTCAATATAACGTGTCTGTCCATTTTTAGCCAGTAATGTGCGCTCTTTGGTTCCGAAAATACCTCCGTTTTCCATAGCAGTTTTAAAGGCATCAAGCCTTTGCTCCCGCTGAGAAGGCGGAACAAGTACATCGAAGAAATTCTGTCCCACCAATTCTTCTGCCGTCCAACCCAGTGCTTTTTCGGTAAATGTATTACAAAATACGATATTCCCGTCAGCTTCCAGAATAAGCCCTACCAGATTCAGGCTTTCGACAGTTTTAGCAATATCGAAACCAGCCTTCGGCGTAAAAAAATTCGCTTTATCATTGTTTTCAAGCACCGCAAGCTCTTTCTTCAAATGGCGAATCTCTGTGATTAATTGTTCTTTGGATTTATGTGACCAGCGCATATTTTTAACATAAATTTTCTCAAAATGAAAAATCAAATTTCTCCCTCCGCCTCCCTGATTTCCTGATAGTAAAATTTCTGACTGATAATTTTTCCCTCAGACCATTGCTGAACAAATGCTTCTTCCAGTAATTTCAAACCTTTTTGCTTATTTTCAAATACAATCTTTATTTCTCCCGTCACAAGCCCGCTGCTTTCATCTATACATACCGACTTTATCTGTGTTTTGACCCGGTTTACTTTCCGTAGGTTATCACATTCGAGGTCAAAACAATGCTTTTTACCTGTAATCGGCTCTTCATAATTCTCGTACTGAATAATCTCATCAGCATAAAACTGCTCTATTACCAACAGGTTTTCTCTGCTTTCAAGCAATGTTAGGTATCTGCCAACTACTTCTGAAAGTCTCTCATTCATTAAATTTACCTTTCTAATGAGCATTTATGCCTTAAAAGTACAAAATTTGAGGTAATTTTAAGGTATCAAAAATAAGTACTCATTATGGTTACTTCAGCTGAAGTAACTTTAACCGGATAAACTGTTTGAAAGTAAGAGCAAAGAAAAGTCTGGGTCAGCATTTTTTGCGGGATCTTGATGCAGCCCATAGGATTGTGGAGTTGATGTCCCGTCATGGCGGCTATGATGATGTTCTGGAAATTGGCCCTGGAATGGGTGTTTTAACCCAATTTTTACTGGAACATAAAGAATATACCACTTCTGTAGTTGAACTGGATCGTGAATCAGTTGAATATCTTAATAAATTCTATCCGCAATTAAGAGAAAGGATTTTTTCAGCGGATTTTTTAAAATTGGACCTGACTACACTTTTCGGAGGGAAAACTTTCGGAATTGTCGGGAATTTCCCTTACAATATTTCCTCACAGATTTTCTTTAAAGTACTTGAGAATAAAGATCTCGTTCCGGAGGTTGTCTGTATGCTTCAGAAAGAAGTAGCGGTAAGAATTGCCTCAAAGCCAGGTAACAAAGATTATGGCATTCTGAGCGTTTTATTACAGGCATTTTATGACATAGAATATTCTTTTTCTTTAGGCCCTCATGTTTTCGATCCTCCTCCGAAAGTCAACTCCGGTGTAATCCGCCTGAAGAGAAATAATATCTCTGATTTGGGCTGCGATGAAAAGAAATTTATTCAGGTCGTAAAAATGGGCTTTAATCAAAGAAGAAAAACTTTGAGAAATGCACTTCGTGCTTTAGGATTACCGGATAATCCACTGATGGACAAAAGAGCTGAACAGCTTGGTGTACAGGACTTTATCATCCTGACAAATATGGCTGCCAATGTTCCGGATCAGGCCATTTCGGAGATAGAAGAGCCTGAAGAAGAGTAGGACAAACCACTTGATTTCTTGATTGACTGGCTGTTATTGCCGGCAAATTAACCCTTGAGTTACAAAGTATTATCTCAAAACTTATTTTTGTAAATTAAAAGAAATCGGTCGATGGAAGTATCAAATCAACACTTACCGTTTGAATTAACCAAAGAGTATATAGAAAAAATTCAGTCAGCAATTCTTGAGGAAAATCATGATTTGATTAAGGCTGAGATGGAAGAATTATATTCGGCTGATATTACTTCCATTCTTTATGAATTATCAGGAGAAGAAGCGCACTATGTAGTCAGTTTGCTTGATACCAAAGTAACTGCCGAAATTTTATCTGATCTTGATTCTGATGAGCGGAAAAAGCTTCTTAAAAACTTCTCTTCTGCGGAAATTGCTGAGTACATCAATATTCTGGACTCTGATGATGCGGTTGATATTATTAACGAACAGCCTGTTAAAATCAGAGAGGAAGTCATTGCACTGCTGAAGGATCGTGAACAAGCCCGGTTTATTATCGATCTTATGCATTATGACGAGGATTGTGCGGGTGGTCTGATGCAAAAGGAGCTTGTCAAAATTAATGTAAAACAGACTGTAACAGAATGTGTGGAAGAAATCAGGAGGCAGGCTGAGGATGTGGAAAAAGTGTATTCCGTATATGTAGTTGATGATGACGGCATTTTGCTGGGAACAGTTTCCCTGAAAAAAATCATTCTTGCCAAACGTGGCTCTAAGATTTCAGATGTTTACGAACCTGATATTGTCTCCGTTCAAACTTACATGAAAGGTGAGGAAGTAGCCGATATTATGCAGAAATATGACCTGGAAGCCATTCCGGTTGTGAATATTCAGGGACGATTACTGGGAAGAATTACCATTGATGACGTGGTAGATTTTATTAAAGAGCAGGCCATTGTAGATGTGCAGGCCATGACGGGTATTTCAGAAGATGTTGAGGAAGATGACTCTGTCTGGAAGTTAGTACGTTCCCGTCTTCCCTGGTTATTGATTGGAATGGGCGGCAGTTTACTTGGCGCAGAATTTATTCAGTTTTTCGACAAAGATATTGCACTCTACCCGATTCTGGCAGCTTTTATTCCGATTGTCGGTTCTACAGGAGGAAATGCCGGAATCCAGTCTTCCTCACTGATGGTTCAAAGTCTTGCCGATAAATCAGGTTTAAGTATCAGCTTTTCTGAAAGATTAGTCAAAACATTCAAAGTAGCTTTGATGAATGGTATATTGAGTTCGGGTCTGGTTTTTCTGATTAATTTATTGGTAGGGAATGAATTGAAAATATGTACAATCGTCTCATTATCACTGGTTTCAGTAATCCTCCTGGCCTCTTTCATGGGAACCGTTACACCGATATTTCTTTCAAAAACTAAAATAAATCCGGCCGTAGCCTCCGGTCCGTTTATTACCACCGCAAACGACCTGGTTGGTTATGGAGTATATTTTTACATTGCCCATATTCTGAAAAATATGTTCTAGAAATGAAACACAAGAGTTTATTTCTATGAGTCTATATGGTTACATTCTATATCTATATGCCCTATATGTCTATGTGGTTATATTCTACGTAATCTGTAATCAATATTCCTATGAGGTTGCAATTCGGTACACTAATTTTATCTCTATGTGATCTATGTTCCTATGTGGTTACAATGGAGTTACAATAAAACAAATATGATAGCAGTCATTCAAAGAGTAACGGAAGCATCTGTGAGGATTGATGGAGAAATAAAAGGAGCCATTTCGCAGGGTTTTCTCATCCTTTTAGGCATCACACACCTTGACACGCAGGAAGATACCGAATGGCTTTCCAGGAAAATCATCGGACTCAGGGTATTTTCAGATTCAGAAGGAAAAATGAATCTGGATTTGTTGGCAACTGAAGGAAGCATCCTGCTGATTAGCCAGTTTACCCTTCATGCCAGTACGAAAAAAGGCAACAGACCTAGTTTTCTGGAAGCAGCAAAGCCAGAAGTTGCTATTCCTTTATATCAATCTATGATAACTCAATTGGAAAGTGATCTGGGAAAAACCATACAAACCGGAGAATTCGGGGCAGATATGAAAGTCTCCCTTCTCAATGATGGCCCGGTTACGATTATTATCGACTCTAAGAATAGAATTTAGGCATGATACGAAATACCCTTTTAACCCTTCTCGCTACGATAATCGTTGTTTATACCAATCTTAACAGCGATGTTGTTCATATTCCGCTTTTAGTTGTTTTATTACTCTCATTAGGTCTTGGTTATTTACAACCTCAAAAAGGCTGGATTTCTGCGCTTCAATTTGTAATCGGGATATTTGCGGGATATTTTATTGGTCAGATAGCCGGTTTTGAACCCAAAGCAGCAGGCATCAACCAGTTTTCAACCTATATTTCTCCGCTGCCTGTACTTTTTGGTGGTTTTATGGGATCATTTTTCAGAAAAGCGCTTGAAGGGAAATAAGCGGGTTTTCTCAGCAAATAATTAAGAATCTTCAAAATCTGTCAACATATGACCATTGAACAAGCTCAGAAAACAGTAGATGAATGGATTAAAACTGTAGGCGTAAGGTATTTCAATGAACTTACCAATATGGCTATGCTTACCGAAGAAGTAGGAGAAGTGGCAAGAATTATTGCCCGCAGGTATGGCGAACAATCAGAAAAAGAATCTGATAAAGCCAAAGACCTGGGTGATGAAATGGCTGACGTATTGTTTGTCTTGATTTGCCTGGCTAATCAGACAGGTATAAATCTGACAGAAGCTTTGCAGAAAAATCTTGATAAGAAAACCAGACGTGATGCTACACGTCATCAGGAAAATGAAAAACTGAAATAAGTCTGTTTTCTCTAAAACATCGAAAATCTATGAAAATTGTAATTCTTGACGGCTATACACTTCATTCCAATGACCTTTCCTATGAGATTTTCAATCAATTCGGGGAAGTAGTTTATTATGACCGCACTCCGGTTGAAAACATTGTGGAACGTTGTAAAGAGGCAAGCATTGTAATTACAAATAAAGTCCCTTTTTCCGGGGAGACCCTTCGTCAATTACCTGATCTGAAATTAATTGCGGTAGCGGCTACAGGTTATAATGTAATAGATATGCAGGCCGCCAGACAACAGGTAACTGTTTGCAATGTTCCGGCTTATGGAACAGATTCTGTTGCGCAGCACAGTATAGCTTTACTACTTGAATTATCCAATCATGTTGGTAAAAATGCCGTAAGTGTAGCGAAGGGAGAATGGGTAACAGCAAGTGACTGGTCGTATTCCTTATCTCCGATTATTGAACTGGCAGGAAAAACTATGGGTATTGTCGGTTTAGGCAAAATCGGAGAAAAAACGGCTCAAATTGCCAATGCTTTCGGCATGAAGGTTATTTTCCATAACAGAACACCCAAACAAAGCCCCTATGCCGATTATACCAGTCTTGAGGCTGTTTTCAGTCAAAGCGATTTTATTTCCCTCAATTGCCCTTTAACTCCCGAAAACAACCAATTTGTAAATCTGAGTTTACTTTCCTCTATGAAGGCAGGAGCTTTTCTGATTAATGCTTCCAGAGGTCAGCTTATTAATGAAGCAGATCTGGTCAAAGCACTTAATGAAGGCATTATAGCCGGAGCTGCACTGGATGTACTTTCAACAGAGCCTCCTCAGGCCTCAAATCCATTACTTTCTGCTAAAAACTGCCTGATAACACCTCATAATGCCTGGATAAGTTTTGAGGCAAGGCAAAGAATTGTATATACTCTTGTTGAAAATATAAGAGCCTTTCAGGAAGAAAGGCCCATTAACATAGTTTAGACAGGGAAGGTAAGTAATTGTCCGGATGTACCATAAACTCAGGAAAGAGTAATATGGCATTTCATAATGTTATCTTTTAATCTGCTTTCGCTCTACTTCAGCCCCCATCTTTTTCCCGGTAGTCGGGTCAAGCGTAATTTTTGCAGAAACAGAAAGCTGATCAACTACAGGATTCAGTTTTTTAAGGGAAGGATGAGATACATCAAATTCTAATTCTCCGCTTATTTGTTTGTACTCCTCTTCTGTCAATCCTCCGTTATTTCCGCTGAAATCATTAAAGCGTACATGTAGATTCTGATTGGCCAGTTTGCCTCCCTCCCAGCTCACTACACTACCTCCTAAATCCCAGCCTAAACCAGTTATGGTAAAAGCTTTTTGATTTAATGCCACCACTTCAGAAAGTTTCATTCCCAGATGAATCCCTGATTTAGAAACCCATTCTTTACTAAAACTCTCTTTTTCATCCCGGCCATATTTCACCATCACCATTGCGTCAGCGATCTGCCTGAATTTTTCGTTAATTTTCCAATAAATCAAAACCTCTTTCTCTGTATCAGGAAATAACTTGGTTACCTCAAAAACGCCTTCTCCTGATTCAATTTTCGATTCTTTCTTGATATTCTCCTTACCGTATTTTTTTTCAAGTCCTTCCAGATTTATACAAGTAAGTACATCCTCCAAATACAGCGATTTCTCAATCTTTTTCTGAGAAACCACATTTCCAGTTCCGGAAGAATCTTTGCCCGTCTGAATAGAATCCTTCTTCGCTTCCTGCCTTGAATCAGATGAATTACAGGCAGTTAATCCAAAAATGACAAATGTGATAATACAAAGAAATGAACCTTTCATAATTCAGGACTGGTTAAGATTTTTCAAAACTAACAAAAAAGGCTTTCAGGAGCAAACCTGAAAGCTTTTTAAATGAATGAGAAAAGTCATAGTATTTCATGAATTTTCAACAAAAGCATTTTCATCAGTCTCCTTTCTAAGAAAAAAACAGCTTAAATTACTTCATACAATCCTGAGAAATGCTCTGTTTTTCCCGATTGCAACCGCGGGGATCAGCCTTTGCACCGAAAATAGTGTCGCTTCCGGTGCATTTGTTTAACTTTATCTCTGAAATCAAAAGATTTAAATGACTAATTGTATAAAATGACTCAGCAGAATAAACATACCAATCCTGAGAAGAAAAGTTTACACCCCAGAAACAAGCACAACGGCAGATATAATTTTCCTCAACTGATTGCCACACTTCCTGAATTAAAACCTTTTGTGGCTTTGAACAAATTTCAGGAAGAATCCATTGATTTTGCCAATCCAAAAGCAGTTAAAGTCCTCAATAAAGCCATTCTGAAACATTTTTACGGAATAGAGCACTGGGATATTCCTGCCGGTTATCTTTGCCCTCCTATTCCCGGAAGAGCTGATTATATTCACTATATAGCTGATGTTTTAAGTGATTCGAATAAAGGAGTCATTCCGAAAAATGAATCTGTAAGGATACTGGACATCGGAACCGGGGCTAATTGCATTTATCCCCTGCTGGGAAATAAGGAATACGGATGGCGTTTTGCAGGTTCTGATATTGACCGGATTTCTCTGAATGCAGCACAGGAAACCTTAAATGCTAACAGCCTTCCGGAATCTTTCATTGAACTAAGGCATCAGCCTTCTCCCGATCATATTTTCAGAGGAGTTATAAAGCCCGGAGAAACTTTCGACTTTACAATTTGTAACCCTCCTTTTCATACCTCCGCACAAGAGGCAAATGCCGGGAGTATCAGAAAAGTTAAAAACCTCAGCGGGCAAAAAACATCAAATCCTGTACTGAATTTCGGGGGACAAAACGGTGAGCTGTGGTGTGAAGGAGGCGAAGTAAAATTTGTCAGATCAATGATCGGAGAAAGCGCTGAATTGCCCTTAAATTGTCTCTGGTATTCATCCCTGATTTCAAAAAAGGACAACCTCCCCGGTATTTATAAAGCGCTGAACAAAGTGAAGGCACAGGAAGTTAAAACCATTGAAATGGCACAAGGTCAGAAAATCAGCCGGATAGTTGCCTGGACATTTATGGATAAGACGCAACAAAGAATCTGGGCAGAAAGCCGGTGGGGGAAATAGCTTGTAATCAAAAAGGCCTTCGGAGTTTTCCAAAGGCCTTTCTGATGATTTGAACAGCAAAATCTATGCATGAATCGCACGATTCTCAGTTGCGGCCAGACAAGCTTCTTTCATCGCTTCTGTATAAGTAGGGTGCGCATGTGACATGCGGGCAACATCCTCTGCACTTGCACGGTATTCCATCGCAACAACGGCCTCAGCAATCATATCCGCAGCTCTCGCTCCGATAATATGAACTCCGAGGATTTCGTCAGTAGCTTTATCCGCAAGCACTTTCACCAAACCATCTGTATCCATTGAGGCTGTTGCACGGCCTAATGCTTTGAATGGGAAAGAACCTGATTTATAGGCACGGCCTGAAGTTTTCAATTCTTCTTCTGTATAACCCACTGATGCCACTTCCGGCCAGGTATAAACTACACCCGGAATCAGTAAATAATTTACATGAGGTTTTTGGCCTGCAATAGTTTCAGCCACAAAAACACCTTCTTCCTCAGCTTTATGAGCAAGCATTGCACCACGGATAACATCTCCGATTGCATAAATACCTTCTACCTTCGTTTGTAAAGTATGCTCATCTACTTCGACTCTGCCTCTCTGGTCAGCGGCAAGTCCGGCTGCCTCAAGGTTTAAACCGTCAGTATAAGGTCTGCGGCCGATACATACCAATACATAATCACCGGTGATTGTCACATCCTCATCCTTAGCATTTTTCGCCGTTACGGTTACATCATCTCCGTTATTTACAACGGAAGTTACCTTATGACTGAAATAATACTCTGCACCAAGTTTCTTGATAGATTTCTGTAATTCCTTACCCATCGTTTTGTCCATCGTAGGAATCATCGAATCAGCAAATTCAACAAAACTTACTTTAGCTCCTAAACGGGCATATACAGAACCTAATTCTGCTCCGATTACTCCGGCGCCGATTACTACAAGGTGTTTAGGAATTTCGGTCAGATTCAAGGCTTCGGTAGAAGTAATTACTCTTTTCTTATCTACAGGCATTGAAGGCAAAACTGTTGGTTTTGAACCTGTAGCAATAATGATATTTTTAGAAGTGATTTCTTCAGATGAACCATCTGTTTTTGCCACTTTTACAGTATTCTTATTCACAAATGAACCAAAACCATTGTAAACAGTGATTTTGTTCTTTTTCATCAAAAATGAAATTCCATTGTTCATCTTCTCAACGACTCCGCGTTTGCGGGTAATCATTTGTTCAAGATTTACTTTCAGATCTGAAATTTCAATACCATGCTCTTTGAAAGAATGAGCAGCATTATAAAAATGCTCTGATGAATCCAGCAAAGCTTTTGATGGAATACAGCCTACATTAAGACAGGTACCTCCCAAAACTGAGTATTTCTCAACAATGGCAGTTTTCATGCCTAATTGTGCTGCACGTATGGCTGCTACATAACCACCAGGACCAGAGCCGATAACTATTACGTCGTATTGCATATGTTAGTTTTCTGATTTTGGGCGGGAAACTGCCCAATTTAAAGCAGGAAGAATTACAAAATATTTGTGTTTCTAACTTTTTAGAATATGGTATAAATATTAATCCTGAGTCATTGTAAAATCAGAGAAATATATAGATAAACTGATTTTACATGATAAATGTGAATACAGGAAAGAGTCAGTATTCACAAAAAAAATAGTAGGGACACAAAGATTGCATCCCTACCTGAATTATGTCCTAAACATCTAATAACAAACGAGCCGGATCTTCCAATAGTTGTTTTACACGAACCAGGAAGCTTACCGATTCACGTCCGTCGATGATACGGTGATCGTAAGAAAGGGCAAGGTACATCATCGGACGAATCACGATTTCTCCGTTCACTACCACAGGACGCTCAACGATATTGTGCATACCTAAAATAGCTACTTGTGGCGCATTGATAATCGGAGTTGACATCATTGAACCGAATACCCCGCCATTAGTGATGGTAAAGGTTCCTCCGGTCATTTCTTCGAGGGTCAATTTGTTATCTCTTGCACGGCCAGCCAGACGAACAACTTCTGACTCAATACCTGCTAAAGACAAGGCTTCTGCGTTACGAATTACCGGAACAACTAATCCTTTCGGAGCTGAAACGGCAATTGAAATATCACAGAAATCATGGAAAACAATCTCATCTCCGTCAATTTTACCATTTACTGAAGGGAATTCTTTTAAAGCAACACAAACAGCTTTGGTAAAGAAAGACATGAAACCTAAACCAACACCATGTTTCTCTTTGAATTTATCCTTATATTTTCCACGTAAATCCATAACCGGCTTCATGTCAACCTCATTAAAGGTAGTCAACATTGCTGTTTCATTTTTTACAGCTACCAGTCTGCGGGCAACAGTTTTACGAAGAGAAGTCATTTTTTCTCTGCGGGTAGTTCTGTTTCCTTCTCCGGCCTGTACCACCGCAGGAGCAGCTACTTTTGCAGGAGCAGGTGTTGCAACAGGTACGGCAGGTTTCTGAGCACTCTGAGCATCTTCTTTTGTAATTCTTCCACCAACACCCGAACCGGAAACCGTTGCAGGATCGATTCCTTTTTCTGCCAATGCTTTTGCAGCAGCAGGAGAAGCATGACCGGCAGCATAGCCATTGTCAGCAACCGGGGCAGATACCACGGCAGCAGGTGCCGCTGCAGGAGCTGATGTTGCAGGGGCAGCAGAACCGGCTCCGACAGAAATCGTGGCAATTAATCCTCCGATTGGTAAAGTAGTTCCTGATTCAGCAATGATGTGCAGTACACCAGCTGCTTCGGCAGGTAATTCGAATGTAGCTTTGTCTGATTCTAATTCACACAAAACTTCATCCATATTTACAGTATCTCCTTCTTTTTTATTCCATGAAGAAACTGTTACTTCTGTAATAGATTCTCCGACTACCGGAACTTTGATTTCAATAACTTTAGCTTCAGTTGAAACCTGAGCAGGGGCCTGAACTGCCACAGGAGCAGCAGCTTCCGTTGCCGGCACGGCAGCAGGTGCTGATGGGCCTGCACTCGCTCCAACTGTTTCAATGATACAAATTACAGCTCCGATAGGAAGGGTTTCACCTTCTTTTGCAACAATCTTCAAAATACCTTCTGCCTCTGCCGGTAATTCGAAAGTAGCTTTGTCTGATTCCAGTTCACACAAAACTTCATCCATTTTTACTGAATCACCATCTTTTTTGTTCCAGGAAGCAATTGTTACCTCCGTTATTGACTCGCCTACCGGCGGAACTTTCATTTCGATTGCCATAATTCGATTTCGGATTTCGGGATTTGAATTCCTTAGCCTGATCAGACTGCGAAATTCAAATCCCTGACTTTATCTTAATTTTAATTATTTCTGTGTGAATATTGAGATGGTTATTTGAACGAATTATAATTGTTAAAATTCGTAATCAAAATTCCAAAATTAACTAAAAGCTCTCTCTACTAAAGCAGCCTGCTCTTCATTATGAATTTTCAGGAATCCTGTTGCAGGTGATGCACTTTTCTTACGGGCAATCAATGCTTCAAACGGTTTCCATCCAAATTCACGGATCACAAATGACCAGTAACCCATATTTTCAGGTTCTTCCTGAACCCAGTAAACTTTCGCTTTAGGATATTTAGCTAATTCAGCTTCAACCTTTGTTGTCGGGAATGGATGAATTTGTTCGATGCGGACAATCGCCACATCTTTACGCTGATCCTTTTCCTGTTTATCCAGCAAATCATAATAAACTTTTCCGCTGCAAAGCAATACTTTCTTCACCTTCTTCGCATCAGCATAGGTATCTGCGTAAACTTCCTGGAAAGATCCATTGGTAAACTCAGAAATAGGCGACATTACTTTCGGATGACGGAAAATAGATTTCGGCGACATTACAATCAAAGGCTTACGGAAATCCCATGACAACTGACGACGCAATGCATGGAAAATGTTTGCCGGAGTAGTTAAATTCGCCACAATCATATTGTATTCTGCAGCAAGCTGAAGGTATCGCTCAGGACGTGCATTTGAGTGTTCAGGTCCTTGTCCTTCATAACCATGAGGCAATAACATGGTCAAACCATTCATTGTTCCCCATTTCGATTCATGAGAAGAAATAAACTGGTCAATCATTGTTTGAGCGCCATTGGCAAAATCACCGAATTGTGCTTCCCAAACCACCAGAGCATCCGGGTTGGCCAGAGCATAACCGAATTCGAAACCTAAAACCCCGTATTCAGAAAGCAATGAGTTGAAAATCTGGAATTGCTCCTGACCTTCCTGAATATAGTTTAATGAATTATAATTGGCGTTATTTTCTGCATCATGTAAAACCGCATGACGGTGAGAGAAAGTACCTCTCTGAACATCCTGTCCGGATACACGAACTGACTTGCCTTCAGCCAGCAAAGAGCCATATGCAAGCAATTCAGCTGTTGCCCAGTTAAGTGAACCACTCTCGAAATACGCTTTTCTATCTGAAATTACTTTTTCAATTTGCTTTAAGGCATGAAAACCTTCCGGCAATTTTGTCATCGCTGCGGCAACTTTGTCAATCTCCTCCTGAGTAATACTTGTATTAGGAGAATTTTCAAAATCTTCAGGCTCTGCATAACGCAGTTCAGCCCAGCGATTATCTAATTTTAAAGGTTTGTATTCAGGACGAACTTTTTGTTTTACCAGATCAAGACGAGCCTGAAGTTCTGATTTGAACTCAGCATCCATCTGACTTGCCAGTTTGGCATCAATCGCTCCATGTGAAATCAGCTTTTGAGTATAAATCTCACGGGGATTCAGGTGATTGGTAATATTAGAATACAAGGTTGGTTGTGTAAAACGAGGCTCATCAGACTCATTATGACCGTTTCTACGGTAACAAACCATATCAATAAATACATCACGATTGAATTGCTGACGGAATTCCGCAGCCATTCTTGACACGAAAACTACAGCTTCCGGATCATCTCCGTTCACATGGAATACAGGAGCATCAATGATTTTAGCTACATCCGTACAATAAATTGCAGAACGGGCATCTTCAAAATCAGTCGTGAAACCCACCTGGTTATTGATAACAAAGTGGATGGTACCACCTGTTTCATAACCACGCAATTTCGCCATCTGTGTTACCTCATATACAATCCCCTGGCCTGCTACCGCAGCGTCACCATGAATCAGAATCGGTAAGATTTTATCATAATCACCTTCATAATGTGCATCCGCTCTGGCACGGCAGAATCCTTCTACCAATGGATTTACAGCCTCAAGATGTGAAGGGTTTGGCGCTAGTTTCAGAGAAATCTCTTTGCCGGAAGGAGTGATATGTTTTGAAGAATAACCTAAATGGTATTTTACGTCGCCGTCGCCATGAATCTGATCAGGAAGATTTCCTTCAAATCCATCAAAAATAGCTTCGTAAGATTTGTGCATAATATTGGCAAGCACATTCAGACGGCCACGGTGAGCCATCCCGATCATTGCTTCCTGCACACCTAATTCAGCAGAAGTATTAATAATGGCATCAAGGGCAGCAATTGTGCTCTCACCACCTTCTAATCCAAAACGTTTCTGTCCTAAATATTTTGTACCTAAGAAATTTTCGAAAACAACTGCCTCATTTAGTTTTTGAAGAATCTGTTTCTTCTCATCTAAAGATGGGTTAAATGCAATTGCCTCTTTTTCAATCTTATTTCTCAACCAGTCTTTTACATCAGATTCACGGATATATGAATATTCAAAACCGATAGAACCTGCGTAAATTTTATAAAGTGTTTCAAGAATATTGCGGAGCGTAGCTGCACCGATTCCCAGGAAGTTTCCCGCCTGAAAAACAGTGTCCAGATCAGCATCAGAAAGAGCATAATCTTTTAAATCTAGTCTCGGGCGACGATCTTTGCGTTCACGAACCGGATTAGTCTTTGCTAAAAGATGTCCTCTTGAACGAAATGCTTTAATCAGACTGATTACTGCCATCTCCTTCTGCACCATAACTCCATCAGGAGCAGCTGTTACCGTTGCAGTACCTGCTTTTCCATTTGAAGAACCATTATTATTCCAGGAAGAATAAAAATCAAAACCTTTGAAGAAATCTTGCCAACTTTGGTCAACCGAAGCAGGGTTTTGCAGGTATGACTCGTAAAGGTCAGCAATTACCGCCGTGTCAGCGTTGGCGATATACGAAAATTGGTCCATATTTCGAGAAATCTAAATCTCTATTTTTATAAAAAACACTAAACTTAAAATAAGTTTGGCAAAGTTACGGGATGATGCCAAATTAAAGTACAAATTTTCAAGCCTTTTTTGCTATAAGTTTGCCAAATTACTATAGACATTTAAATATCATTTTACCAAGTTAGTTTTTCTTGATAAAATACAATGATTACTTAGATTCATACCTGATTTTACGTATTTGATAATTTATATAAATTAATCAAAAAGTTTTATCTTTCAAAGATACTCATCTGGAATTGAAACTGTCAAATATTTACCTTATTATATAGCTAATGCGTTTCAAGACAGGCTTATTCTGTTTTTTTCAGATAAACTATATAATTTCGGGCATTAATTATCCGAATACTCAGAGAAACGTTTAGAAATACTTGAACGTAGCTATTTTCCCGTTTCCTGAATCCAGCTGGTACCTGAACATCAGCTGATGAAAACCTCCCACCCCTATCTGCCCGGTCTGGCTTCCGGCAGTAACATCACTTGAGTCAAAATCATAAGAATACCCGACTCTGATATTGTCACCAAGCTGCACTTCCAATGAGGCTAAAATGGCTTTATTAGAAAATTCCGAACCGGTATTCTGGTACCAGACTCCTATGCCGAAACGCTGGTTAATCCAGGCTGTTACATTAAAGTCAAGATCTGTGGTGTTAACATTTCCCCCCGAAAGTCTTCTTGCCAGAATACCTGTTTTTAATTTTACCATATCAGACAAATCGAATAAATAACCAGCCGTAAGGAAAACAGGTTTGGTATAATTAAACTCTGTGCTTCCTGCAAGGTTCAAAAATGATAAACCTGCATACCAGTCTTTGTTACTGTAATAAGCTCCTAAACCAAGTGATGTTTTGAATTGAGAAGTACTACCCTGTGCAACTACAGGAATCTGAGTCAATCCTATTTGTGCCCCTAATGAAAGAACTCCATCATGCGGTAAATAGATTTTATAAGCATAATCTCCATAAAAACCGAGATTTCCGGAAATTCCTCCAACCGTTCCGAAAGCCTGCGAAGCATTAAAAGCCTGAAAACCTATCGCCATCTTGTCCTGGGCAATCGGCATATCAAAACTCAGATATTGCTGATTAGAACTAAATCCCAGGTTTTGAAATAAGGGCTTTCTCCGGTAAATCCCTGTAATATCAACGACTCCCCTGCTTCCCGCATATGCAGGGTTAACGCTTAAAGGCATAAAAGGATACACTATATAAAGCTGCTCCTGCTGGGCAAAGCTTTTTGTAATTATCAGGAATAACAGGATGACAGAAGAGAACAGTTTATGTAGTTTCATAGCATGGAATTTTGAAAAATGTCTGAAGTTACAATTTGTAAGATTAAAACAAAAGCCTTTAAGAACCTAACGACCATTACATAGCTCTTATGATTTTCTTCCCAAAAAAACAGACCTATCTTTCGACAGGTCTGTTCACAAAAATCGTATTTATATCATTCCCTCAGGAATTAGCATTTCTGTATTTAATTTTAAAATATAGAATAACCAGTGAAAGCAAAAGTGTTACTCCATTGGCTGCAACTACTGGAAATGATCTTGTCATAATACCATAGGCAAGCCACATGAATACTCCTAAGGTAAATAAAAGGAACATTGCTAAGGAAACATCCTTAGCGGACTTTGTCTTGTATATCTGCAAGACCTGAGGTACAAAAGCTATTGTCGTTAAAGTACCAGCGATGTAACCAATAATTTCCAACATGACTGTAGTGTTTTGAGGTTGAATCTCTACACAAAGATAACGGAAAAGTTATATCATTAATTCAATTACAGATTAATAAAATAAAAAAAGTACAATTATTTTGTCAGAATTGGTCAAAATCCTCTTTCAGAAAATTCCCGCAAACCAATATCTGCTGAATAATTCCAATTATTTATTGAATGGATTCAAAATCAAGCCCCGAAAGCAAAAATCCCCGGATCAGGTCGTGATCCGGGGATTTCTTACATTATTGAGATAAAATCTGCTATTTCAACTGAAGCACTTTAAATTCTGAACGGCGGTTTACAGCATGCTGTTCTTCCGTACATTCCACGTTATCAGCACATTCATTGAGTAACTGTGTTTCTCCATAACCACTGGCCTCCATTCTGTGAAGCGCAATTCCTCTTTTATGAAGATATCTTACTACTGATTTAGAACGATTTTCTGAAAGCTGCTGATTAAACTCAGAAGATGATCTGCTATCTGTATGAGAACGTATTTCGATTCTCATTTTGCCATAACGTTTCATCATTGTTACAATTTTCTCCAATTCTTTAGCGGCATCAGGGCGGATATTATACTTGCCATAATCGTAGTAAATATTGTCCATCTGAACCACTTCATTCTCTTCAAACATGCTCAGATTTGAGCTGATAAACTCAGGAGCATCCTTACCGACTTTCTTAATTTTGTTACTGCGTGACCCAAAGTTTTCCTTAGCAGCATCTAATTGATAGTCGCAACCCTCACAAATATCAAATTGATAACTTCCGTCTTTACCAGTAATTACTTGCTGGGTGGTTCCGTCACATTCATTTTTCAGGGTAACAACTACTCCTTCAATTGGCTTCTTATCACGATTGGCCGTCACTTTTCCTCTGATTGTTGTGACTTTACAAGGCAAAGAAACACTTTTCGCCACTTTAGTAGTATCCGTTTTCTGTCTTGAAAGAGGGATATCAAGCGTCGACTGATTGTTATCTCCTTTTGTAGAGAATCCTACCTGATTTGGCAGATAGCCATCTCTTGATGCACGGAAAGTATATTCCTTATCATCATCCAGACACAACTTGAACTGGCCGTTTGTGTCTGTTCTCTTCATTTCTATTTTACTACCAGTAGCAACCTCCACATCCGCATTATCCAATGGCATTTTTGAATCAGCATCAAATACTAATACCTGTAGTTCTCTGCATTCAGGTTTTTCATCACATTCTCTTGTAAATCTGTAAATATCATCATCTAAGCCGCCTCGCTTACGGTTAGAACTGAAAAATCCTGTTTTTCTTTCTCCATCTGCAATAAATCCGAAATCATCCTTGCTCGAGTTGATCGGTGTTCCAAGATTTTTAACTTTTCCTTTTACCTTTCCGTCTGCTAATTCCACATAGAAAACATCAAGATCTCCTAATCCCGGATGTCCATCTGATGAGAAATATAAATTCCCTTTTTCATCTGCAAAGGGAAACATTTCATTTCCGGCCGTATTAATCTCAGGTCCGAGGTTAACCGGTACACCCCACGAGCCTCCTGTATTCTGCACTACATAAATGTCCGTTCCTCCGATACCTCCTGGCATATCAGAAATAAAGTACATCAACTTATCATCTCTTGTAATACTCGGATGTCCTGTTGAATATTCATCACTGTTAAAAGGAACCTCTTTGATATTGGTCCAGGTGCCCGACTTATCCTCAGCTGTATAGATTTTCAACTTATTGATTTTATCAGAACTGGTTTTATATTTTCCGTTATTGTAATTATTTCTGGTAAAATACATTTTCGAACCATCACCTGAGAAGGTCATAGGGCCTTCATGATATTTCGTATTAATAGTTTTACTGAATATTTTTGAATCAACACTTGGTTCCTCAGAATAGTTAGCACCCTGTGTAATATATGTTCCCCCGTAATATCCAAGTGTCTTGGAATCATTCGCAGTAAGCGGGGTGTATTCATCTGATCCAAGTTGCCCTCCGCTTTTTTTAACCTTACCCGTATTGCTGTTAGAACCACCCAAACCGGATGCTGTTGTCGTAAGCTGGGTAAGATCCTGCAGATAATACATATCCAAAAACCTTGAATTATCCCAGCTGAAAACTCTCTTCAAACCAACTCCTTCAGTACGTCCTGAACAGAAAACCAGTCCGTTTTTATAATACATCGGGCTAAAATCTGCTTTGCCGGAATTTATATTCAGATAATCTACTTTATAACAGCCTGCATTTCTACTCAAAGATTCCGGATTTTGGTATAATTTCTGAAAACCGGAGCTTCTGGTATCAGCAGAAGCAATTTTTGAATATTTATCATAAATTTCCTGAGCCTCTTTGTATTTACCATTACTGGCTAGTGCCTGTGCATAATATAAATATGCTTTTGAAGCATCTCCGGAAAGATCTGCACCACTTTCAACTACTTCCCGATAAACACGTTCAGCATTCTGCGAATCTCTGATTTGCCGGTAAGCATAAGCAAGTTTAATCTTTGCTGATTGTTTTTCTGCATCTGAAAGTTTTCCTTTCAGTGCATTTTCAAACAATTCGGTAGCATTCAGGTAGCTTAAATTATTGTATTGTTTTTCGGCTTGCTGTAAAGCAGTTTGTCCGAAGGATTTAAACAATATCAAAAGCGCTAACAGGAGTGATAGTCCGGATTTCTTCAAATTAATCATGGTATTATGGTACAAAGTTTTGACTAAGCAGATTAGGCAAAGAATATTATGTTTTAAAGCTTAAAGATGCCAAACTATTATTGTTTAATAAATTCCTAGAAATATCTAGGCGTAAGAATCTTTGCTTTCTTGAAACCAAACTCATATCTAAGCATTACTTCATGGCTACCATTTTGCTTATTCTGCAATCCGTTAACCATAAAGTCGTAAGCATATCCAAAACGTATCTGATCCGAAACCTGTAATTCCAACATACCAATTACAGCATCTCCAAGTCTGTCTGTCCAACCATTACTCAATGTCTGATCTCTTTTTAATGTAGTACGATATGAGGCTCCAAGTGCCACTCTGTCCTTTATCCACAGGTTGATATTTCCATCAAAAGAAAGCGGAGAGGCTTCTGAGGCTTTAATTAATAATGAAGGTTTCAATTTCAAAGAATTGCTCAGACCTACTACAAATCCCATCATTGCAAAATAGTGTCTGGCCTGTTTTCCCTGTTGTTTTTTGGTAGTATCGACCTGGCCAAAAGTATTTTGAATCAATGCAGGGCAGGAAATCCCGATATACCCACGGTCTGTACTCAAGTATAAACCTGTACCAACATTTGGAAGGAAGCGGCTTACATTCTGACTGAAAGCAACGTCTCCGTCCTGTGTCAGTTTTGTACCAATAATATCTGCTCTTAAGTTAGTAACACCACCGGTTATACCCATGGCAAGTGTTGCTTTTTCAGAAACTTTAACTCTGTAGGCATAGGTCAGATAAACACCGGTATTGGAAATATCTCCGGCTTTATCATTATAAGCCTGTAAACCTAATCCTACTTTTTCCTTTTTCAGAGGCATATCGATAGTGAAGGATTGCGTTGTTGGCGCCCCTTCTACTCCTACCCATTGCTGACGAAATAAACCTGTCATACTTAATACGTCACGACTTCCCGCATAGGCCGGGTTAACCGCCATCATATTAAACATGTACTGGGAATACAACGCCTCCTGCTGGGCTTTAGCTCTATTGCTCAGTCCCAACACTACGGCTACTGTCAACACTGCAATGGTTTTAGCTCTCGAAAGCATAATTAGGATTTTCATATCGAGTTCTGTTTGTTATTTAAAATTTTGATGGGGTCTGAATCCGGCTCTTATCCGGGTTTGAGTTTTAACACTCAAACCCGAAGTCTAAACCATTCAACCTGTTTTATCTTAAAATTGTCATGTATCTCACATGGGTCTTACCGATAATCGCACCGGTAGCTTTATCTTTCTTAGTAATACTGTAGTAGTAAGTACCGTCAGGTAATCCTGATTTTGATAAAGTTATACCTTGGTTAGCTTCACCTTTCCATGGATTTGCATTGTCATATTCAGGTACTGCATAAACTACATTACCCCATCTGTTGTAGATAATCACTTCTACTACGTGGATGTCTTTGTTGAATCCTCCGATCAGGAATACATCGTTTACACCATCGCCGTTTGGAGAGAACCCTTCAGGTATGAATAGCTCCTCAGAAACTTTAAGCATAATCGGTGTTTTCTCGTCTTCAGTTGGCTTGCCGTCTCCATTAGGATCAGGATTATCACCATTTGTAGAAAGGTCGCTGAAATTGGTTTCATCACTTGTATTTACACCTGAGATGATCGCCTGGTTCTCAAACAACTCTTTAGTTATGTTGTAAACATTTACTACGAATCTGACTACCAATGTATCCTTAGCATTCATTACTGCATTAGTATCTGCACGTATCAGTCCCAGCTTAGTTGAACCATTAAAGTTTGAATCTGCTTTCGCTGTACCTTTAAGGATTGTCGGATGGCCCAGAAGAGTATACTTAGCGTCTATGCCATTGAACACATTTTTCAAGGTATCTCCGATCTGAACATTTTTCACTTTAGCATCACCGTAATTGATTGCGGTTAAAGTATAAGTTACATTGAACGTTCCGTTTGCTAAAGAATCAACATGTGCACTCTTCGCTAAACCTACTACTGAAGGAACTATCACATTCAGACCTGGTAAGGTAACCGGAGTAGCTTCAAAGTTGTTAGATGGATCTCCATCTCCGTCAGGATCTGATAACTTACCTTTGGTAGAAACATCATTGTACGTAACTCCGTCTGTACCTTTCGCTGTTCCGACTGCCACGTTGTTATAGACATTATCAGAAACCGTAGTATGACTTACATCAACCTTCACGACCACTTTAATATCAGCCGACTCACCTTTTTTCAGTTTACTTGAATCAGCAAGTAAGTTGGTCAATGCCCCTTGTCCGGTGTAATTAGGATTGACAAATACTGTACCATTAATAACTGATACTTCCGGTTTTCCTTTAATCACCACACCTTTATCGGTAAACACTCTGTCCAGACTATCTCTTACCTGAATGTTGCTGATGTCATTATTACCTAAGTTCTGAACATATACATGGTACGTAACTGTCCATAGGTTTTTATTAACTGAATCCTGTTTAGTCAACAATGTATCAACATCCTTAGCTAAGCCGAATCTTGTATTTGGCAAGCCGAAGGTCAAAGGAGTTTTGCCAGAGACCGCGTTAACATCCGTTCCATTGCTTGATTTAGCGGTAAGGACATTATTGGCTTTGTCTTTACCCTTGATCTCAGATTGGTTCAGGAATGTTTTCTTATTACCATTATTATTCGGTGTCAGTTTCACTACAAAAGCAAGTGAATCAACCGCACCCGGTAACATAAAGCTTGTTGTCGGATTAATCAATGCCACATCGCTCGTTCCGTTAAAGCCCGGATTCAAGACTAAGTGAGTCGCTGGATTCAGGTTTGTCGGCGCTACACTGATTGCAAACACTGCCGGTGACGGGAAGGCATTACTTAAGCTATCCGTCAATGATACATTTTTCAGTGTATCTGTGCAGAAGTTTTTAGCAATCAGTTTATAGGTTACAAAGTAGCTTCCGTCAGACTGTTTCGCAGAAGTATCGACTGACATTGCCAAACCAAGTTTACAAGCAGAAGCCGTATCTTTATCAATTACCGTAATTGTTGCTGCAGCCTTGTTATTGCTTAGAACAATATCTGTTTTACTTGATTTGGTAATTGCTACTGAATCTGTAACAGCACCTAACTGAGTAGCTTTGGCAATGAATGTTAATGCTTTAACATCTCCTTTATTAACAACCGGGATAGTTGCTTTCAACGTATCACCAGTTTTCGTAAAGTCTGTACTTGAAACAAAGACTAAACCAGATGGCAACAAGTTAGTCAGCACAACATCTTTAGCATTTCCAGCTCCATTATTTGTCAATGTCACCGTGTAAGTCAGCGAACTGTCTTTAACCACTGTCAATTTACTTGGAACAATTGCTACAGCAAGGTCGGCGAAGGTTGTATCACTTGCAGGTGCAATTGTTACAGAAGCCGTGTTGTTTGAAAGAACCGGATCAGCCGGTGATGACTTGGCAACAGTAACTGTACTTACTATGATTGTATCCTTGTTAACTTTTGCTTTATAAGTGTATTGATTTGTATTACCGTTTGCAAGGCTTCCGATACTCAATCTCAATGTGTCACCTAATTTAGCAGGAGCACTTCCTTCTGCAATAAAGTCTAAATACTTAGGCAATAAGCTATTCACAACAATGCCCGTTGCAGTTTTAGGTCCTTTATTTTTCACCGTAATAACAAATGTCAATTCATCATCCTTACCTGCGACAGTTTTGTCAACTGTGTACTCAAGTGCAATATCTGCAGAGTCAGATTCAACAGCCTGCAAGCCTTGAACATTAATTGAAGCTGCATTATTTGGCAAGGTGAAATCATTTGTCGCAGCAACAGTTACTGCATTTGTTATTGTACCTATCTTCTTAAGTTTCGCTTTGTAAGAGTATGTACCGGTAGCACCATTTACCAATGAGTCAAGTTTGATACTCAAAGTATCTCCTGTTTTGCTCAGAGCCGGTGTTGAAGTTGTCGCAACAAATTCAAGATCTGCACTTAGCAAGTTGGTAACCTTGACATTTTTCGCAGTAGACGGTCCGTTATTTACAATCGAAATCGTATAAATCACTTCTGAGTCAACACTTGCAGAATCTTTATTACTTGTTATTGTAATTGCGACATCTGCACTTCCTGTATTACCTGAGTTGATAACCTGCGATTGAGATGTATTATTTGCAAGGTTGTTATCTACATTATCAGACGAAACCGTAGCTGCTGCCTGTGTCTGACCTGTATTATTGATAACAGCTTTGTAAACATAAACCTTCACACTGTCTTTCTTCAGACTATCCAAAGCACCTGTCAAAGAATTTCCGGTTTTAACTAAACCTCCTGTAGAAGAAACATAAGTCCAGCTTCCAGGGATCTGAGAAATTACTTTAACATTTTTCGCAGTAGCAGGTCCGTTGTTTTTAACTGTAATGGTTGTTGTAACCGTATCAGCCAAAGCGTAAGATACTTTATTCGTTAGTATCGTCACCTGAAGATCTGCAATCGCTGAGCTTCCGCCGGTACTGTTGAAGGTAGCTGGCGCCTTAGTCGTGTTATTCAATGTATTCGGATCAGGTGAAGTTGTGGTAACAGATGCACCAAAGTTCGTTAATCCGGTTCCGTTTACAATTGACTTATACGTATAAGTAGAGTCTTTATCTTTCAACAAGCTATCGATACTGACAGAAAGAACATTTCCATTTTTAACCAGTCCTCCTGTACTTGACAGATAAACTACAGTGCCTGGAATCGTTGTCTGAACATTAATTCCTTTTGCTACACCTAAACCTAAGTTTTTCACATTGATTGTAGTCGTAACTGTATCGTTAACTGCATATGTCGATTTATTTGTAGTAATCGTAACAACTACATCGGCATCTTTAATGCTTTCAGAAAGTACTTCTATTTTCTGTGCACCTACCAAACAACCTGATACTTTAACAAATGCGTAGTAAGTACCTACACCCACTGCTTTCGGATTCGCAATTGTTGGAGAGGTGGCCGATGCTGATGTTTTAAACACAATCGTACTCTTATCAATCTGACCTAGAATCAAGGTTGTCAAATCTATCGTACCCGGTACTTTTACTGTTCCGTTTTTCACGGTAAACTGAGGAATAGTTACTCCTTCTAAAACAGCTTTTACTTTAATGGTATCAGATTCAATTGAACAACACTTATTCGGATCAACTAATTTATAGTAGTAACTTCCTCCGCTTGTTCCTCTTACAACAATTGATCTTGTCGAGGCTGCAAATGAAGCATCTCCAACTTTATACCATTTGTATTGATAACCCTCTTTAGCAGTAAGTACTACAGAATCGGTTCCACAAAGATTCAGTTGTCCGGTAACATCAACCAAAGGTTTAAACTTAATTCCTGTCATCGTGAACACAAGCGTATCAGAGGCTGCTTTACAAGAACCTGCGCCATCCGGATCATTTGTGGTAGCAATCAGTTTTACTGTTCCGCCAATCACATCAGCCAGAGAAGAACGATAGGTTGCCGTTGGTGACAATGGATTATCAAATGTTCCTGTTCCTGTTGAAGTCCACTTAATACTTGTTGCAGCTCCTCCAAACGTTGCATTGAGTTTAATCAGTTTCTCTGCACAGGTTGTCAGATCCGGGCCAGCATTTACTGTAGCCGGGTTCGTAATACAACTTACTGTTGTACAGTTACTATTGATATAAACATGAATTGCTGCAGGAGATGAGTAGCAACTTCCGTTAGATTTTTCAAATACATAATATGTTCCTGTTACGGCAACTGCATTTGGATTAGAAACCAGCGGAGATGTTGGTGAAATTCCGGTATGGAATTCGAATACGCCTCCTGTTGTTGAAATCAAACTTGTTACTGCCGAAGCCAGATCAACCGTTTTGAAAGGGCAAACATTAACAAGGTCGGTTGTAACAGGAGTTTTCAAGCCATCTCCTACTGTTACTGTAACCTTATTTGAGATCGGACTCTCACAGTTTTCAGTTTTACAAACTGCATAATAAGTAGTTGTAACATTTGGTGCAACTAAAATTGTTGCTCCGATATCTCCCGTATTCCATTTTGTAGTTCCCGAACATCCGGTTGCTGAAAGTGTTACCTCAGTTCCTGCGCATATAAGTGTATTACTACATTTTACCTGAGGAGCCGCCGGCAATCCAACATTAACCGTTGCCACACTTGAGTGAGCAGATTCACAGGTTCCTATTTTACAAGTAGCATAGTAATCAGTCGTTTCAGTCGGACTCACGGTGATTGTAGTTCCTTCCTGGTTGTTCGACCATTTAACTACCCCGGCACATCCGGATGCAGTTAACGTTAAACTTTCTCCTTTACAAATCGTACTTGCAAAACATGAGATAATCGGAATACCCGGAATATTTACGTTTACAGTTACTTTTGCGGATTCAGGACTGCTGCAATCTGCTATTTTACAAACAGCAGAGAATGTGCCTGTTGAACCTAGTGTCTCTGTAATTGTTGAACCTGTTTTACCATTCGACCACAATATCGTTCCATTTGTACATCCTGAAGCTGTTAATGTTACCTGACCTCCTGTACAAATTAATGTCGATGACGCCGTTACAGATGGTGTTACCGGATTACCTATTGTAATTGTTGTCACATCTGATACTACACTGCTCTCACATCCATTTACAGAACATTTAACAGTATATGAAGTAATCGCAGTTGGTTTTACTTTTATACTTGAAGCAGTTTCGCCGGTATTCCATAATAAGGTACCATTACAGTTACCAGCTGTTAAAGTTACTTCTGTACCTGCACAAACCGGACCCTGAACATTTGTCGCTATAGTTGGTTTTGTAGCATTTGGCAATACAATTACAGTAATTGCTGAACTTGACTGTGCGCTACATCCTGATGCTGCACAGGTCGCAGTATAAGTTGTTGTCGTTGTTGGACTTACTGATACTGATGAACCAGTTAAGTTTCCTGGTGACCACGTTACTGTACTTCCACA
>NZ_FOXH01000012.1 GCF_900115665.1 Pseudarcicella hirudinis | reverse complement strand
TTATCAGCACGTCAAAGAACTCTTTTATCAAAAAATCGAATCAATCAATCTTCTAATATCGCCGTCAAAACTCTTTCGTCTTAACTCTTATTTTTTTACTCTCTCATCGTTTGGGAGTGCAAAGGTAAGAAGCTTTTTTTTAAAAACAAAAAAATATTTAAAATATTTTTTCAGCCTACCCTCTCTATCTCGCTCTCCTAACCCGCTAAACCTATTCTCTCTCTCCTCAACCTCTCTCGTTCCCGCCGTTTGGGAGTGCAAAGATTCACCTCTTTTTTTTATCCACCAAACCTTTTTTCAAAATATTTGCAACTTTTTGCTCTCCCCCCATCCAACTCCCTAAGAAACACTCATTTACACCTCGAAAAAAAATTGAACTTTTTTGCAACAAGAACACTCCCTACCACACTACCTTTTTCAACCATTATATTTATTCTCAATTTTATCCTGTTTTTATCCCCCCAACCCTCCATTTACCACAACATCAACCTCTCTCTATACCTAATAAAAATACCTAAAACTTCCTCTTTTAACAATCCCTCCAATCCAATAACCCCTGAAAAATTCAAAATCCAAAAAAAAAAAAAATCCCCAGCTTATCGATTCATCTATAAGTGGGGATGACTGTGCATATATTTATAGGCTCTAAATATCCATTCCTGGAATATCAAAGATGAATAATATATCTATCTCTGGTTACTGAATATCATAAATCATCATTTAAATACCTAAATACAATTACGTATTTGGCTCTCTGTCTTTAGAAATCTTCATCGTTTATCTTTTTTATAGTAAGAATGGTGCCTGCTATTATTTCTTATATAATACAACACGTGAATACTAAAGAGCATATAATATAACTATATAATAGGTATGCTTTCTTTAAATAATTAGGAGAATGTTTTAGCTGTTTAAGCAATTCCTTTGATAAAACGTCATATCGTCCATTAGAATCGCTTAAAACAAATCATGTACGCTTGGAATGTATGATTATGACATATGATAGTAACAAGAGCTGTTAAATAGATTTAAGCAATCCTGGGATATCCATTAAATCTAAAATCTGGTATCATACAATTTATCCATTCCTGACTATTTCTTTAATATATATCACAAAAAAATCCCTGAAAACTAATTTTCAGGGATCTTCTATAAAAATTAAAGAAAACTATCTTCTTTTTGGTTTGTCAGGGATAATTCTGATATCACTTGGATTTTTTGGATCGATATAGAATTTATATTTAGCAACCTGACCTGTTGGCTTACAATCTCCTGTAGACAAACGTTGTACTTCATATTCATAAACAGATGGCTGTTTTGGAAGAGGAAGGTCTGCAGGCCATTTGATATTAGGATTTGTAGCAACGTTCTCGTAATTCACGATTGTTGTTGTTTTGCTTACACCAGATACTTTACGTTTCGGCACAACAGTTTTCGGTTTAGCAACAGTTTCTGCTGGTTTAGCGACAACTTTGTGCGAAGCCTTACGACGTCCGGATCCGGATCCGCCATTAAAGTATTTCGTTGCTGTTGATCCACCAAAGATTTTAAAGATATACTGATCTTCCGCAGGCTTAGTAGCAGAGATTGCCTGAACAGGTTTCGCTTTATATCCGAAACTTGCAGCAGCAGCCTCACTCAAACATTTTCCTTCCTGGCTAGACTGAATTGTATAGTAATAGAAGCTAGACTCATCATTACTTACTAAAGATACATTTGCAGGTAAGTCTAAAGATGAAGCTTTAGTAGTCTGGCTATAGATAGGTACACCAGATCCATCAGCACGGTAAAGTTTGAAAATATACTCTTCGTTCTCAGGAGCAGGAGATGTACTTTTCCATTTGAATGAAGGTTTTTCTGTAGATCCGTTCTCGTACATTTTTCCATTTGACCCATCAACCAATGTTGGTGTATTACAAATAACCGGTGCTGGCGGTGGTGGCAATAATGTATAAACCGTTCTTGCACAGGTATTGCCAAATGTATGAGAAATAGCTAAACCGAAGTTACAACCTCCGTTTGTTCTTGTAAATTCTACAGCTCTGGCTTCGTTAATCAATGGAGTTGTTACTTCTCTTCCTTCAGTTATATAATCTGTTTTGGTAGAGAATCCCTGAACGTTCAAACCAATTGCCCAGTTTTTAGACAATGAGTATAACAAATCAATATTCAGGAGACCGCCAGCATGCCATGTATTTGCAGAAGGAGAAACTCTTGAGATTGTTCTGTCAAAACCATTCCATAAAGCAGTAGCACCAAATGAAGCAGCTTTAGAGTTAAAGAAACCTGCCTTCAGATCAAAATCCAAACTAAATTTCTTTCCAAGTGGTACTGCGATTGCAGGACCTGCTAACAAATAGAAATCCTGATAAGGACTTACTTTTGAAAATTTAAGCGCATTCGGGTCCAAACCATTCAAGGTTGCAAGCAATTTAGGATAATTCTGATATTCGTCCTTAACATTGAAGTATTGATAACCTCCTGTTAGTCCTAAACCAAAAATTCCCCAGAAGTGATTTGCAGACAAAGAGTTATATCCACCTGATTTAAGATAGAGAGACTGATCTTCACCATCTTTGGTAAATGAAGTTGCAACGCCAATTCTGTCTGTAAATTTCCAGTATTTCTTTACTTTGGTTTCCTTCAAAACATTTGAATTTTTGTAGAATGCCGTATCAAGATAATAACCATCAGCAACAGTTTTGACAATTGTTCCATTGGAAAGAGTTTTGGTAGTAATACCATTTTCCGTTGTCGTGCTTACTACAGTAACCCCTGTAGTCTGGGCGGAAGAGAGGTGGCAAATGGAGAGACAAGTTACCAAACCAAGGCCAAGTCTTTTCTTCATCCCATTAAAAAGACTATTCATTGGATAAGTTTTTTTCATGATTGATTTAATTTATAGAATTGTAATTAGGTTATGATACGTACACTTTTAATAATTCTATGCTAGAGAAAAGAATGAATAGTAAAAGTAACGTTTTTAAACAATTTTTTTTGAATTAGCATTAAAAAAATAAGAATATTCCAATTTTTATTTACAAACACTTTGCCAAATTAAGATTTTCACCATTTAAAATCCTAATTTTACATTCCCAAATGAGTATTCGGCGATTATTTAGCATCTAAAATATCATTTGTTAAGACGTATTTATATGTTTTCGTCACATTTTTACGGAAGAATGAGCAAAATTAACCATTAATAGATAAAATTTTGTTTCAAACGTAAGACTTAATTCTTAAAAGTTCAATATTCGTTAAAAATTTATTACTTTACCTCTGCCACTCTGTTGATTTTTATCAACATTTTTAATTTGTGGGGAAAATTTTCCTCAGTTTCTGTATCCCAAACAAAATCTCAACAATCCATGTCTGTTCACAGTGAAATCAAAAGGGTTACCACACATATTCTTCAGGAAATGAAAAACCGGGGGGAGAAAATCTCTTGTCTGACTGCATATGACTATTCTATGGCTCGTATTGTAGATGCAGCAGGTATTGATCTGATTCTGGTTGGAGACTCTGCTTCCAATGTAATGGCAGGTCATGAAACCACCCTGCCAATAACCCTGGATCAAATGATTTATCATGCAACTTCTGTAGTAAAAGCAGTAAAGCGGGCATTAGTAGTTGTTGATATTCCATTTGGATCATATCAGGGCAACTCCTCTGAAGCTTTGCGCTCTGCCATCAGAATAATGAAAGAATCAGGTGCTCATGCAGTAAAGATGGAAGGCGGTTCTGAAATAAAGGAATCAATTGTTCGTGTACTCAGCGCCGGAATACCTGTTATGGGTCATTTAGGACTTACGCCTCAATCTATCTATAAATTCGGAACTTATTCTGTCAGAGCAAAAGAAGAAGAAGAAGCCGACAAATTATTGGAAGATGCAAAAATGCTTGAAGCCTGTGGTGCTTTCAGCGTGGTTCTGGAAAAAATTCCGGCAAGTCTTACAAAACTTGTCTCTGAAAGTCTTACGATCCCAACAGTTGGAATTGGCGCCGGTGCTGACGCTGATGGCCAGATCCTTGTAGTTCATGATATGCTGGGCATTAATAAGGAATTTAAACCAAGATTCCTGCGTCGCTATGCCGACCTGGACTCAATTATGAATGATGCAGTTAAAAATTATGTCAAAGATGTTAAAGCTCAAGACTTTCCTAATGAGAAAGAGAGTTATTAAACTTTTTTAATTGCCTTTTCAAACATTTCAAATTTTAATCGAATGAAAGATTTTCACGTTGTATATGAAGACAATCACATTCTTGTTGTTAATAAACGGGCAGGAATTTTAGTTCAGGGAGACTCTACCGGTGATAAAACACTTACGGATGTCCTGAAAGCATATATTAAACAAAAATACAATAAACCCGGAGATGTTTTCTTACATCCGGTACATCGTCTGGACCGTCCGGTAAGTGGCCTTGTAGTTTTCGCACGTACATCCAAAGCGCTGGAAAGAATGACAGAACTTTTCAGAAAGCGCAACATCCAGAAGACTTATTGGGCAATAACCAGAAGAAAACCTGCTGTTCCTCAGGGAAAACTTGTTCACTGGCTTGTAAAAGATGAGGCAAGGAATGTTACCAAGGCTTTCGACTTTGAAGTTGAGGGCTCTCAAAAGGCAGAGTTAAATTACAGACTTGTCGGGAAGATCAACCTTCATTACTTAATTGAAGTAGAACCTTTAACAGGCAGACCACACCAGATACGTGTCCAACTGGCCAGTATGGGTTGTCCAATAAGAGGCGATATAAAATATGGATTTGATAAACCGAATCAGGATGGGAGTATAAACCTCCATGCGCGAAGATTATTCTTCACACATCCGGTACAAAAAATACCTTTGTTATGTAGAGCTGCAGTTCCTCCAAATTCATTTTGGGAAGAGTTCCTTGAACTAGACACGGAAGAAATTAAAGATAAGAATCTTGACTATCTTCATGAATAATTTGTGAAGAAACATCCACCTGAATTTGATTAATCAGATCATATACTGCACTTTTAATGCCTTGTATAGCTCCTGAAATTATACTTAGTGGTAATATCAATGGTAAAAAAATAAGCCATTGAAGGAACATGAATTGGTTAATTTTTTTCATTGGTCTTGATGGCAGTCAAAACTTGTTAAGGATTCATTTAATAATAGTCCTGCTATTTTGATTCATACGTTCTAAGTGTTTAATCAAAACCTGATGGAAACTTTTATCAAAGTCCTACCCAAATATTCAACTTAGCGGTTTTAGCAAATATAAAATCTTCATGTAAAAATATTATTTATTGTTGAATTAACAATAAATTAATATGTTTTTTGATTAAATTTTAGTTATCATAAAAATACAGTTTTAACTGACATAAAAAAAGGGTTGGAGAAATGATTTCTCCAACCCTTTTTATTAGGTATCTGTGCTTACTTTTTGAAATGATATTTTAAGGAGAACATTATCCCTTTACTATACAAGTTCACTTTTCCTATTCCTATTTCTGAAACAGGTACTTTCAGATATGGCTCTACCTGATAGCTCAATTGAGGCAAAAACTTCCTTTCAAATCCAAAAGATATATTTACTGTACTAAAGAAGTGATTCCCTGATCTGTCTTTTTCAACATACCTCGGATAATCTGAAGGTACTGTATTCGGATATACATAATTGTAATTATAAGCTTCACTTAACATCAGCAATGATGTAAAACCAGTACTTGCAAACCACTTTGTTCTTTTATTCCCTGAAAAATCATACCTAATATTAATTGGCAGATCAAGAACTTTACACTCCCCGTCTATCCCAAGTAATTTTACATTCCTGTATTTCCAGGCATCACTCCAGCTATGATATGCTTCCGGGCCTGCCTCATAACTTTTCGAACTCCAGATGGCTCCAATTTGCAAGGTTAATTTTCTGCTTAGTCTTTCCTCTAATAATAGACCGATACTTGCCCCCCAATCAGCATTTTTTAAGCTTTCTACTGAGTTTAGATCAGGCGAAGCTACTAAACGAATGCCTAGTCTGGCAAAATCTGCTTTCTTCTTATCTTTATAATAATCAGTTATTCCCTGGCTATATTGATACGCTGGCTCTATTTTCTCAAATACGGCATTTAATTTTTTCAGGCCTTTGCCCTTTAATAGTCTAATCTGCTCTTTTTCATTCGGCATATAATTAAATGCCGACTCAGAAATATCTTTATCAGGTACTTTGGCCAGATTATTCAGGTCTTCATTCAGACTTGTTTTATATTTATTATTTACAGCATGATATGTTTTCCCTTTAGCTTTTTGAGTCTCTTTATTCAATTTTTGAACAGATGCAATTGATATATCTTTCGCATTTTTCCTGAATTTCTGATTATTTTTAATATCAGCTACTTTTTCAGGAAGAGCATTCTTATCAACTCTTCGTATTTTTTCTTCTTCATTAACAGAACCATTTCTTCTTAAACCGGCAAATGCTTTTACCTTCGATTTTTTTGGTAAAACAAAGATACTGTTTGTTGTTTTCCTGCTTCCCTCTGTTGCTGAAGCAGTTTTAAGGCCTCCAAAAGATTTATTTCCATCTTCTTTCCTGTCATTGATAGATTCGCTAATCCTTATATTTCCCTCATTATGTTTTTGTTCTGTAACTCTTCTGTCACTGTTTATTTCTGTTTCCGGCTTATTAGTTTTTTTTATGGATGTATTATTTACAGTCTTTAGCGTTTTAGATTCTCCGGCGTTAAAATTAAGCACATATATTCCAACCCCTAAAAATAACAATATACCCAAACCAGGTAATCCAATCTGTTTCCAGAAGGAGAATGAAGGTTTTGGATTCATTTTACTTTGAAGGTCTTTGAATGCTGACGGGTCAAAAGGATAATCTTCTTTCCCGGCAGCATCCCGAAAAAGATCATCCAATTCATCATCTGATATATCCCACCACTTATCTGACATTTCTATTAGTAGTTTTTAACCATTTTATCTTTTATCAAAGTTTATTTAACATTTCTCTGAGGTTTAATCTTGCTCTGGCCAGGTTTGACTTTGACGTCCCGACCGAAATCCCGAGCATTTCTCCAATTTCATCATGGGAATACCCATCAATAACAAACAAATTGAAAACCATCCGATAAGCTGGAGAGAGATTTTGAATTAATGCGACCAATTGTTCATGGTTAATTTCATCAATTGGTCCGGAGGTATCTGTATTAAGGTTCTCAGCAATCTGTAAATCGCTGTGAAAATAATGTTTACTATGCTGTCGATAATAATCTAATGCTGTATTGACCATCACCCTTCTTAACCAGCTTTTAAAAGATTTATTCAAATCTATTTTCCCGGCATTAGTAAAAACCTTCAGAAAGCCATCATTCAACACTTCAACCGCTTCCTCACGCGTACGCGTGTAACGTACACATACCCCCATGGCAAAGCCATAAAATTGCTTGTAAAGCAATTCCTGACTTTTAGAGTTCCCATTCCGGCAACCCTCAAGTATGTTTTCTAGCGTTGATTTGCCGTCTGTCGTGATAGGCATTTTAAAAAGGTTACAACAACACTACGGACTGATTGAGAAAAAGGTTGCGTTAAGGTATTAATTTTTCTGATATTTTATCTTATTCAATCCCCATTAATGAATCCGGCTATTATAAATGAATCCTTAATTTTCATTCGTTTCAGGGATTCTTTGATTAGTTTTGCAATCTATATTTGGAAAAAGGCCAAAATCAGGCTTTTCTATAATTAAATGTTATGAAAGAGAAAATCAAAGAGTTAGCCAAAAGTTACGCTGACGAAATTGTGGCCAATCGTCGTCATTTACATAAAAACCCTGAACTTTCTTTTGAAGAATTTAATACTCAGAAGTTCGTATCTGAACGTCTGAAGGAAATTGGGATTGTACCTCAGCCTATCGCAAATACTGGTTTGGTTGCAACTATAGAAGGTAAAAACCCCGGCAAAAAAGTGGTTGCACTGAGAGCAGATATGGACGCTTTGCCAATTATTGAGGCGAATAATGTTGAATATAAGTCCATAAACCCTGGTGTAATGCATGCCTGTGGACATGATGTTCATACCGCATCTCTATTAGGTGTCTCTAAAATTCTTTACCATTTAAAAGATGAATTTGAAGGCTCTGTAAAACTCGTTTTTCAACCTGCTGAAGAAAAAGCCCCGGGTGGCGCCAGTATTATGATCGAAGAAGGCGTTTTACAGAACCCTTCTCCTTCAAAAATGTTAGGTCAACATGTTGCACCAAATATTCCGGTAGGGAAAATAGGTTTTCGTGAAGGTATGTATATGGCAAGTGCTGATGAACTTTACATGACCGTTAAAGGGAAAGGCGGACATGGAGCTATGCCTGAAAATTGCATTGATCCTGTTCTGATCACATCTCATATTATTGTTGCTCTACAGCAAATTATCAGTAGAAACAGGAATCCCCGTTACCCTTCTGTATTGACTTTCGGGAAAGTTATAGCTAACGGTGCGACTAACGTTATTCCTGATGAAGTTTATGTTGAAGGCACTTTCCGGGCAATGGACGAAGAATGGAGAGCAGATGGTTTGGCCAAAATGAAAAAAATGGCTGAAGGAATTGCAGAAGCGATGGGAGGAACCTGTGAGTTTTTTATTCTGAGAGGTTATCCTTTTCTAAAAAATGAACCGGAGTTAACACGAAGAATGAAATCAGCTGCCATCGAATTTATGGGAGAAGAAAATATCATTGACCTCGATATCTGGCTTGCTGCAGAAGATTTTGCTTTTTATACCCATCATGTAGATGCCTGTTTCTATCGTTTAGGAACCAGAAATGAGGCTCGTGGTATTATTTCCGGTGTTCACACTCCTACTTTTGATATTGATGAGAATGCATTAGAAATTGGTGCCGGATTAATGAGCTGGCTGGCAATTCAGGAATTACGCGAATAGTTCCTCTTTCCAGCTTCCTTTGTCCCTTAATTTTCCGGAACCAACAGACATAAAGAAAAGCCCATATTTAATTTACGAAATTAAATATGGGCTTTTCTCCATTTTCGCCAGAACATACTTATTTGTCCTAATTTCTGTCTTTTCTACGTTCTCCGCTAATTAATGATAAAAATATCGAATACCTATAAACTTTAGCTTTACGTTCAATGTTTTCTTTCTATATGCGAGACTTTACGGCTCTTTTGTTTATTTAAAAGAGAATATTTTTCGTTATACATTATGTTAAAAGACATTAAACTATTTGCCTTTGCAGCAATGTGGTTTTATACTTCATTAGGAATCTCTTAAAAAACAAAAAACATGACTAAGGATAATTTCTCAAAACAAGCTAATCTGTATGCCAAATTCAGACCAAAATATCCGGCTGAATTGTATAAGTTTCTCCTGAGCTATGTAAGAAACTGGGATAACGCCTGGGATTGTGCCACAGGAAATGGACAGGTTGCAGGAGAATTGGCAAAATATTTCAGACATGTATATGCAACAGACATTAGTCAAAAGCAATTAGATAATGCACCAAAGTTTTCAAATGTAACTTATTCCATCTCTCAGGCGGAATCGACTGACTTTCCCGATGAAACCTTTGACCTCATTACAATTGGCCAGGCTATTCATTGGTTTAATTTTGAGAATTTTTTCAAAGAGGTTTACCGGGTATCTAAATCTGATTCAATTTTAGCTTTTTGGGGTTATAGTCTAATGAGTATTGACAATCCTATACTTGATGGAAAACTTAAGCTCTTTTATACTCAAACTACTCATGAGTATTGGGATGAAGAGAGAAGGTTTCTTGACGAAGCTTATCTTACGATTCCTTTACCCTTCACTCCTATTCCCAGTCCGGATTTTGAAATGACCTATACGTGGAATTTATCAGATTTGGAGGGATATCTCAATACCTGGTCAAGTGTCCAAAAATATATACAAATTCATCAGGAGAACCCTGTAGATGTATTTATTGCAGAGATCTCTGAAACATTTGACCCGAGTGAAAGTTTCAAAGTGACTTTCCCTTTATTCTTAAAACTTGGATATATTAAGTCCTGATCAGATCATAAAAAAAATCAAGTGGATTTGGATAAATAAATTTATACCCGGTAAACCTGATTAATTTTTCCGGACTTATAACTTTAAACGGCTGTACATTTTCAGGTTCCTCAAAAACCGGAGGATCTAATCCAAGTTCTTTACTATTCTTTATATACACTTCAAATCTCAGCGGGTGTTCCGGTGAGACGACATTGAATACCTCACCCCAAATTTCTTTTTCAAAAATCAGTTTGATAATAGAGATGACGTCATCGCGGTGTACAAAGTTTACCGGAATCCTTCCGGTAGTAACTTTTTTGCCGGCGAAATATTTTGCCGGAGCTCTGTCATAACCCATCAAACCTCCGCAACGTAAAATTGTTACATTGCGGTTTCCTTCTTTAGCAAAATTAAAAATCAGGTTTTCACATTGAACAAGTGCTGCATTACAGGAGACATTACTCAATTCAGTCACATTTTCTGTCGATTCTGAATAAACTGAAGTCGACGAGATATAAAGAATATTCTGTATAGGCGATTCTCGGATTAGCTCTAAAAGATTTTTAATCTGTTCAATATGATAATTTTCGCCAAGTTTTCCTGCTCTTGGGGGAATTGAAATAATAATATTCTTAATTTCCAGAAATTCCTGCCAATTTTTTCCTTCCGGATCTGGAGAGAGGGAAAGTAAAAAAGGTTCTATTTTGGCCTGTTTTAATAAAATCATCCTGTTTTCGGAGGTAGTTGTACCAAAAACAGTATTTCCTTCCTCACTTAAGCTCATTCCCAGGGGCAAGCCGAGCCAGCCGCATCCTATAATTCCAATTTTCATAAAATACTCTATTTTAAAGGTATTCCTCTTTGTGTTAAAAACTCCGGAGCATTTGAATCTCCCTTAGCCACAGCAGATCGCATAGATCTGATACCGCTATCTATATCCCCATGCTGGCCATATTCTAATCCAATATTGTAATCAAAGCTTCCATCCTTAGGATCTACTTCTGCCCCCTTCTTCCAGATTCTGATTGCTTCCTGCCATTTTCCAATACTCTTGTATGCAACCCCAAGATTTTTATAAGCTATGATCGCTTTCGGATCCAGCCTTATTGCTTTCTCTAAAACCTGAATTTCTCTGGAATGATCCCCCCTTTGATTGTAAATCGTACTGATATTTATGTATGGATCTGCAAACTTAGGATTATTCTTTGCTGATAACCGATACCTTTCAATCGCATCTTCTGTTTTTCCAAGCTTCGCAAGACATAAACCCATTATATTTTGTGCATATGGATTTTTATTATCTGATTTATCCAAAGCTATCTGAGATTCCTCAATCGCCTTTGGGTAATTACCAGTATGATAATAAGCGGCACCAAGCATCCAGTGAAGGTTTTTCATTTCTTCAGGTTTTAACTTCAATGCAGCCTCAAAGTTACTTACTGTCAGATCATATTTCTTTTCATCAAAATAGATTTGTCCCAATGCAGTATATACATCGGCTGTTTTAAAAGTCGTCTTATGGGTTTCTTCAAAGTAAAATTTGGCGGTTTCTTTGTCTTTATTCCTAAAATAATACCAACCTAAATTACTATTTATCATTGGGTCATCTGGATAAACCTTATGAACAGGGCTGAAAAGAGATAACGCATCCTTCCAGACCGTAGCCTGTTTAAATGAAAGAAATGATAAACCCAAAATGAGAATACCACCAATTATCGGTGATATTTTATTTGTGAATGCACTTTGAAATATTTTATCCGCTAAAATACCAATCAAAACTAAGGGGCCGATAGATGAAACATAAAAATAACGATCTGCCATTAACGCACTACCTACAGGCAAAATCTGTGAGACAGGAAATATTACAACAAGGAAATAAAGACCAGACCACCAGACAAGACGATTTTTTCGGCCCGACCAATATAATAATCCGACCAAAAATATTATCCCAATAAAAGCCAGATAATAAAATGACGGTATGGAACCGGTATCTTTATCTGGATAAGGGTAAAAAGCTAACAGTTTAAAAGGAAGAATCATTTTTATCCAGTAAAACAATACTCCGGTATTGATCATAAAAAATCTTTCTGAAAGGCTGAATGTATTATTAATTACCTTACTGGCATTAGCCCCTGCTTCGCTCTGTGCTTTAATTGAAATAATCCCGATAATCAATGAAATGATTAGAAAAGGTATCTTTTCTATCAGAATCTTATAAAGCGATTTGCGATTTAATAAAATGTAATCGGTAATCAGCAGGACAATTGGCAAGACGACAGCCATCCCTTTTGATAAACAGGATAAAAGGAACAAAAAGCCGGAAAATATCAGATTTTTATGCTTCAGGTTAATAGAATCCTGTTCTTTCAAACTGTCCGTATATCTAAGGTACTGTAAAAATGAAAGCAGAAAAAAAAGTGTATAGAGAACGTCTTTTCGTTCCGCTGCCCATATTACAGATTCCACATGAAGCGGATGAACAGCAAACAGAATCCCGGTTAAAGGGCCAATAAGGAAGTTCTTACTAAGTTTTTCAACTAATTTAACGACAAGAATACTATTGAAAATATGGATAATTGTATTTGTAAAATGATAAACCCATGAAGAATCTTTGGCAAAAGTGTATTCCAGATAATAGGTAAGCATAGTGAGAGGATGCCAGTTACCTAAATAAAACTTTGAAACAGAATTCCACAAATTTTGCAGAGACAATTGTCTTATATCTTCATTATTAACCACATAAAACAGATCATCCCAAACAAAGCCATTCTGAAATCCAGGAAGATAAACCAGAATACATAAAACGGCAATCAAGAGGCAAACAATCCGAAAATTTTCAGGTGTATTATTAATCTTATACCGCACAACTTCTTCCGCCGGTAATGCTGATACAGAAGGTTTCTGCTGACTGGTTTTAAATCCTTTGGTTGCAATATTCTTACTCATTGGCTAATTAGGTCTTCCGTTTTTATAAAATGCCTTAAATCGTTTTTTACATTCTTACAAATACTATGCGAAATTATACTTTAAACAGATTAATTCTCTTCTTTCTTACGTTTTAAAACTACGTGAATTACATCTGTTTATGTGTACAAACACTTCCTCTCACATTCTCTCCACCTTGTTTATCCTTAAATGAAACCTTTTGTCATAAAAAACCGGGTTTTCGAACTAAGTGACAAAGAATAAAGTTTTTTGAAAGTGTATTTAATCCGAATTCGCCTTATCATTTAGTATTATATCATAAAATGAATAAATTAATAATCGTTTCTCTCGTTACTCTGGTTTTGCTCTTAATAGACTGGTATGTATGGCAGGCCGTAAAAGTATCTGTTCAGAATACCTCTCAGAACACTCAGAACTTTATAAAATATTTCTTTTGGGGACTAACTATTCTGACCTTGTCAGGACTTTGGTTATACAATTTTACAAACCCGGATTTGTTGGGGAAAAACCTCAGAACGATTATTCTGGTTGGGGTTTTTATGAATTATTTTTCCAAAATATTTGCGGTATTGTTCCTTATTATAGATGACTTAGGTCGTTTAATCAGATGGATTGCCTCAAAATTCTCAGGTTCTACTTCTCAGGGTGTAAATAGTCAGCATCCTATTGCAACAAATACTATCTCAAGATCTGAGTTTCTGATGAAAACCGCTGTAGTAGCAGGAACTATTCCGGCGGTAGCCATGACCTGGGGAATTATTTCCGGAGCTCATGATTACCGGGTCAGAAGGGTAAAGCTCTCCCTTGCCAATCTTCCGAAAGAATTTGACGGATTAAGGATTGCTCAGATTTCGGATATTCATTCGGGTAGTTTTTTTAACCGTGTAGCAGTAAAAGGAGGTATAGAAATGCTCCTTGCAGAAAAACCTGATATGGTTTTCTTTACGGGAGATCTTGTAAATAATCAGGCTCCGGAAGTACAGGAATACATTGATATTTTCAATAAAGTAAAAGCCCCTTTAGGTGTTTTCAGCACATTGGGAAATCATGATTACGGAGATTATGTACAATGGGATAGCGCATTTGCCAAAAATCAGAACCTGAAAGACCTTAAACATGCACACAAGGTGTTAGGATGGGATTTACTAACTGATGAACATAGATTCCTTGAACAAAACGGAGAAAAGCTGGCTATCATCGGTGTTCAGAATATTAGTGGACAGAATCGTTTTCATACATACGGAAACCTTGAAAAGGCCTATAATGGAACAGAAGAAGCGCCGGTAAAATTACTTTTATCGCACGACCCAACACATTGGGATAAGGAAGTGAATACCAAATATAAAGATATTGATGTTATGTTTTCAGGACATACTCATGGTACTCAGTTTGGAATAACCATTGGAGATAAAACATGGTCTCCTGCCCAATATGCCTATAAACAATGGGCAGGATTGTATGAAGAAGGAAATCAAAAACTCTATGTAAACAGAGGATATGGCTACATTGGATATCCCGGAAGAATAGGAATGCCTCCTGAAATAACCGTTTTTGAATTGAAAAAAGCATAAAAAATAAGACCCTGGTTTAAAAGCCAGGGTCTTATTTTTTAACTACTTAATGTGTATTTATTGTTTTTTCCTGAAAATCTGCTCAAAGTTACTTACAGCAAGATTCAATTGTAAAACATTATTGATATCAACATTATCCTTTGTCGAATTGTTGAAACGATAAATTGTCTGTTGTAAATACCCGGCTTCAACGGCCAGAAACCTATTGAATTTATATCCCAAACCAATCATTGCCCTGTTTTGATCAAACATATTGATATTGCTTACATTCTTTCCAATATTGATAAAAACCTCATCGTATGCCTGTACATAAAGGGTTTTATCATCCATTTTAGCATGATTTATCGGAAGAACTGCTTTTAACTGATATCTGAATCTCTCTTTAAAAGTCGCATCCGAAAAATCCCCGCTATATAAAAAGCTCTTATCATCTACAGAAACATCTTTACCTATCCATCTGAACTCATACCGAAATTTATGATCCATTCTTAATCTGCCAAAATTCTGCGTAAGTATCACCTGAGGTGTAATTCTTAATTCAGAAAAAAAAGCGGCTGGTTGGCCTTCCTTAAAACGATTAGAACCTATCCAACCCAATGGCATTAATGAAAAGCGAACATTTGGATTAAGTTGAAAATGTATATAAGGGCGAAAAACGTGCTGATTAAGATTATTATAAGGATTTCCTGTAATTGTGGAAGAATTGTAGTCACCCTGCATGTCTTCTCTGCGATGCTGGTTTTCTATCTGCCATGAAAACTTTCCTGCAATTTTACCGGAGACATTCAAATCTGTCCAGCCATTAGAAATATGATAATACTTTCGGGGACTTTGGGAAAAGGCATCAAGATTTACAATCAGCAATATTGCTATTGCTGACAAAAAGATCATTTTCATTAGAATTTTTCGATATTGGTGATTTTGCAAACAATTGTATTTAAAAAAAGTAGCGGTTTTCTTTATTGAAAACCGCTACTTTTTTTAAGAAATTTTATACTAACCTGTAATCCAACGGAAGAATAAGAATAAGGTCGCTGAAAGAATTATGGTAACTGGTAATGTTAAAACCCAGGCCATTGCTATATTTTTCACCGTTCCTCCCTGTAAGTTTTTAACACCTTTTGATGCTACCATAGAACCTGCGATACCCGAAGATAAAACGTGTGTGGTACTTACCGGTAATTTAAAATAAGTAGAAAGACCAATTGTGAAAGAAGCAACTAATTCTGCTGAAGCTCCCTGTGCATATGAAAGGTGCTGCTTTCCGATCTTCTCACCGATTGTCACCACAATTCTTTTCCAACCAATCATTGTTCCAAGACCAAGGGAGATAGCGATCATCCACATAACCCAGGTTGGAGCAAAATCTGTAAGTGATGATAGTCCTTGATTAGAACCTCCGAATGTGAAAAATGGTTGGGAACCTCCGGTTGTTGATTTCTTTAATTCTTTCTTTTCCTCTGCACTTAAATTTACCGATTCACTTTCCAATAGCTTTTTGGTATGTTTGGTAACAGCCAGGATATCTTTACGGATTTCAAGTTTTTGCTGAGTAGTAAGTGATTTTGCTAATGAGGTATCTTTTAATATGACAGTCAACTCGTTTGTTGCTTTCATAATCACTCCGTAGCTTTCTTTTTCCTTCACTGATAAAATGGTTGTATCAATTTTAGAAATTATTGTCTGTACTTTCGTAACATCTCCTTCTAATTTGAAAGGATCAACATCTGTATTAATTGCGAAATAACTTGGAAGAAAAGCAATTAAAATCAACATCACCAAGCCAATTCCTTTTTGTCCGTCATTTCTTCCGTGAAAGAAACTAACCAGTGTACAAGTGGTAATCAGAATTGCACGAATCCACATTGGAGGAGGAGTATCCTTCTTAGGCTCTTTAAAAATTGCTTTATTCTGAATGGTCTTTCTCAGAATATACATTAGAATAATAGCAACAGCGAAACCAAACAAAGGCGAGAAAAGAAGTGCATATCCGATTTCAGATGCTTTTTCCCAGCTTACAGTGTTAAAACCGTTCTTATTCTCTGGTAAAACAGCATAACCAACGCCAACACCAATAATCGAACCGATCAGGGTATGTGAAGAAGAAGCAGGAATTCCAAAATACCAGGTACCAAGATTCCAGATAATGGCTGCAAATAACATTGCCAAAGCCATTGACATAGAATGGTAAATATTAGGATCTATCAGCAAATCTGTTGGAAGAAGTCCAATAATGCTCATAGTAACACCTACCCCACCTGTTAGAAGGCCAATGAAATTCATAAATCCGGACCAAACTACCGCTTGATTTGGCTTTAATGAATTAGTGTAAATTACAGTTGCAACAGCATTAGCAGTATCGTGAAATCCATTCACGAACTCAAAAGCACAGGCAACAAATAAACTGAAGAATAAAAGGATGAAAAGAGTGGTATCCAAACCGAACATGATCGTATTGATTTATTTATGGAAATTCATATTGGCGTAATTTGTCGCAAAAGTAGAAATACTTAGTTAAGTCAATGTTAAGGAATTGTTAAATCTAAATATCTGCCTATAACCTGTTGATTTTGAATGATATTATTTGATTTTTTCAAGAAAGAATAATCGATTTGAACCATCAAATAGTTAATTTTGATATCTCCCGCCAGTTTCGTCAGCATAAAGAAATCTTTTTTGAACTTTGTATGACAACAATATATTGAGTAAACTCACAACTGTTTTCTTTTTTCTGAACAAAAACCAAACATGTATATACGATTTTTCCAAATACTTACTTGCGGATTTTGCTTTCTGCTTTGTTGCTTTTCTCTCTCTGCTCAGAACAAAACTCAAAAATTCACCATCAGCGGATTTGTCAAGGAAAAAGGGAGTCGGGAGTTACTCCCGGGTGTAAGTGTTTTTATTACCGGAAAAAAAATCGGCACACAGACCAATAATTATGGTTTTTATTCCATTACACTTATCTCTAATCCGGAAGAAATTACCATTAGTTTCAGCTCTATCGGATATCAGCCTTCTTTCAAAAAAGTAGTATTGAATAAGGAGATTGAGATGAATGTGGAATTACTTCCAGATAATACAGTTCTTGAAGAAATTGTGGTAAAAGCTGATGCTCCGGAACTTAAAAAGGTCTCTGAAACTGCCCAAATGGGTGTTCTTTCCGTTCCGGTATCACAAATAAAAGAGGTACCTTCTCTCCTGGGAGAAAAAGATGTTTTGAAAGTTCTGCAACTTATGCCAGGTATTCAGAAAGGCTCTGAAGGTAATTCCGGTTTATATGTCCGCGGCGGCGGACCAGATCAAAATCTATTGATTCTGGATGATGCGCCGGTATATAATGCTTATCATTTATTTGGCTTTTTCTCTGTTTTTAATGGTGATGCCTTAAAAAGTGTGGAACTCACCAAGGGTGGCTTTCCGGCAAGATATGGCGGCCGGCTTTCTTCAGTGATAGAAATGCAAATGAAAGAAGGGCATAAAGAACAATTTCATGCTGAAGGCGGAATTGGTCTGATTTCATCAAGACTTGTTGCCGAAGGTCCGATCAGTAAGAACCATAAGTCTTCTTTTTTAATTTCAGGAAGGAGAACTTACATCGATGCATTAGCAGGGCCTTTTCTTCCAAGTGACCAAAAGGGAAGCACCTACTACTTTTACGATCTGAATGCTAAAATAAATTATGATTTCGGACGAAATAACCGACTTTATCTGAGCGGATATTTTGGAAAAGATAAATTTGCTGCCAAAACAAGCTCTGAAACCCAGGGCCAGAACTTAACTTCACAGTCTGATCTTGGTTTAGATTGGGGAAACGCAACGGGAACTTTCCGATGGAACCATCTTTTTAATGACCAGCTTTTCAGCAACATTTCTGTTATTTACAGCAACTATGAGTTTAATACTTTCGCCAATCGGGAATCTGTTAATTCCGGAGTTGTAACAAAATACAACCTTTCTTACAAAACCGGGATTAGAGATTATGGTATCAAGATAGATTTTGATTTACTTCCCGACCCACAGCATACTATTAAAATGGGGGGAATGGCCACCCAGCACAGATTTACTCCAAGCGCTATTATTCTTCAGGATACAGATATTAACCAATATAAAGAGCAGGTTGATCCAATTGATGCATTTGAAATGGGCGGATATTTTGAAGATACTTATCAACCTGTTTCAAATGTCAGAATTAATGGAGGTTTTCGTTTGAGCTACTTCGTAACGCAAAGCAAGTATCTGTTTTTTAATCCGGAACCTCGTCTTTCGGTTGCCTGGACACTAAGAAACAATTGGGCTGTTAAAGGTTCATACGCTGATATGAACCAATACATACACTTACTTTCTAATTCCGGTGTTGGACTTCCAACGGATTTATGGGTTCCAACTACTAAAACCATCAAACCTCAGAGATCACGTCAATTATCTCTTGGCTTTGCCAAAGACTTTACCAAAAAGAACTTCGCTCTTACTTTTGATGCTTATTACAAACAAATGGATAAAATTCTTGCCTTAAAAGAAGGCAGCAGTTTTCTCTTACTAGATGGACCCGATGGTTTGGCAAATGAGAAAGTCAGAGGAAAATCTTGGGAGGACAATGTTACTGCCGGACAAGGATGGGCATATGGAGGTGAGTTTTTATTACAAAAAAAGCAGGGCCGGCTTACCGGATGGATCGGATATACTCTTTCCTGGATCGAACAACAATTTGACGAGTTGAATTTTGGAAAGAAGTTTTACGCAAAGTATGACAGAAGACATGACTTTTCTGCCGTAGGAATATATCACTTAAGTCCTAAAATAACTCTTTCCGGTACATGGGTTTACGGAACAGGAAATGCTATCACACTTCCGAACGCAACCTATATTGCCAGACAGGATTTTGCAGGAGAAAATCCTTTGAGTCAGTACGGTATCTATACTGAATCATACGGATCAAGCAGAAGAATATCTGACTATGGTGAAAGAAATACTTACCGTGCAGCAGCATATCATAGAATGGATGTGGCCATACAACTGCATAAAAAGATGAAGAAACATGAAAGGATCTGGGAATTCAGTATTTACAATCTCTATAACCGTAAGAATCCTTTTTTCTATGATTTTAACAGTAAATACAATCCTGAAACAAAACTGACTCAGAAAACACTGACACAGTATTCCCTTTTCAGCATTATTCCTTCTGTTAGTTACAGTTTTAAATTCTGATTTTATTTCAAATGAAAAAATACAGCCTTTTCATATTTTTACTCATTTTATTACCCTCTTGTCAGACAATTATTACTGACATTACGATTCCGTACAAGGAGCGACTGGTAGTACAATGTTCTATCTCACCCAACGATACTATTGTTCAGGTAGCTGTAGGAAAAACAGAACCAGTTATCGGAGAAGTAGATGGCGTAAACAGATATGTTGTAAAAACGGCCACGGTGAGCTTGTCTGACAGTCTGAAAACAAGAACAGTTACCACACGTTTTGAAACCATTACAAATCCGGCAACCGGAATAATAGAAAGCTACTTTCTGAGAACGAAAAACTTTCCGTTGATTCCCGGAAAAAGCTATTACTTAAAAGTGACTGCGCCTAATTTTACAGATGTTGAAGCGTATTGTACCATTCCTCTAAAGTCAATTCCCGCAAGTAGCATTGAAGCTGTTATTGGTACTACAACCGAGAAAAATGTTCCCAAAAAAACACTCACACTAAAATTCCGCGATTTTTTTCAGGAAGAAAACTATTATGCCATTACGGCTTACCGGGCTGAAAACTATCAGGGTAAAGATGGAAATGGCAAAAATATTCTTATTAATACAGTAGATACATTTGGACAGGAATGGATTTCAGATTATAAACAAGATGGAAATGTTCTTATTTCCAACAAGAGTTCTTTTAATGAGCGAAAAGATCCGAACTCTATACTATATGTAGATGTATATGTTTCTCAAACCGACAAAAACTATTATCAATTCTATTATGCAGTAGTTGATAAGCAGAAGAAAGGCGGTGGCGCAGATAATCCTTTTGCTGAACCGATTCCTACTTTTACAAATATAAAGAACGGACTTGGCATCTTCGCAGGATATAATCCTACTAAAATCAGGATAAATTTATGAGTAAATGAAAGTTTAGCAGGTATTGTTTAAAGTTGAGGATGTTTGTCCTTAATTTTGCAAAACATTTAAACAGGGTTCAGGCTATGGCCTAAATCATAAATTTATTCATTATGCTCCGCAGACCCCGCAGAAATCGTCAGTCGGCCGCCATCCGTGCGATGGTCGAAGAAACAACCCTTTCAGTAAGCGATCTTATTTACCCGATGTTCGTAATGGAAGGGCAAAATTTAACTACCGAAGTAAAGTCAATGCCTGGCATTTTCAGATATACTACAGATAAACTTTTGGAAGAAATTGCTGTTTGTCAGGACCTGGGTATTAAAGCAATTGATTTATTTCCACAAATTCCTGAGGCCAGAAAAGACAAATACGCTTCCGAAAGCTACAGGCTTGGGAATATGTATCTGGAAAGCATTCATAAAATCAAGAATAAATTCCCTGAAATTTGCATAATGACTGATGTTGCCATGGATCCTTACAGCTCTGATGGCCATGATGGCTTGGTAGAAGATGGTAAAATCCTTAATGATGAAACCCTTCAGATTTTAGGAAATATGGCTTTGGCACAAGCCCGCGCAGGAGCAGACATCATCGGACCATCTGACATGATGGATGGCAGAGTCGGTTATTTAAGAGAAACCCTGGATGATGAAGGCTTTACCAATGTCAGCATTATGTCATATACTGCAAAATATGCTTCTGCTTTTTACGGTCCCTTTCGTGATGCTTTAGAATCAGCCCCGAAATTTGGCGATAAAAAGAGTTATCAGATGAACCCGGCTAATACTAAAGAAGCTTTGATTGAAGCAGAATTAGATTACGCCGAAGGCGCAGATTTTTTAATGGTTAAACCAGCATTGGCATATCTTGACATTATAAAATTATTGAATGATAATTTCAATATTCCAATTGCAGCCTATAATGTTTCAGGAGAATATGCAATGGTTAAAGCCTCCGCACAAAACGGCTGGCTGGACGGAACCAGAACGATGGTGGAATGTCTTACTTCTATGAAACGGGCCGGAGCAAAAGTAATTCTTACTTATTTTGCCAAAGAGTTTGCTTTATTAAAACAAGAAAAATAAAGAAGTTTATCGAATTCACAATCGGTTTTCTGATTGTTAATCAAAATCTGAATGACTACAGATCGCTATATGAAAAGAGGTGTATCGGCCTCAAAAGAAGATGTACATAAAGCCATTGAAAAGCTTGATAAAGGTCTTTTCCCTAAGGCATTTTGTAAAATTTCACCTGATATGCTGGGTGGAGATGAAGCTTATTGCAATATCATGCATGCTGACGGAGCCGGGACGAAATCATCATTGGCTTATCTTTACTGGAAAGAAACAGGAGATATTTCTGTATGGAGAGGTATTGCTCAGGATGCTGTGGTAATGAATACTGACGACCTGATTTGCGTTGGAGCAACAGATCACATGCTTTTATCAAGTACAATCGGTCGTAATAAAAATCTTATTCCCGGAGAAGTTATTGCGGAAATTATCAATGGTACAGAAGAGGTTCTTCAAATGCTTCGTGATAACGGCATTGGCATCTGGAGTACCGGCGGTGAAACGGCAGATGTCGGCGATTTGGTAAGAACCATTATTGTTGACTCAACTGTTATTTCCAGAATGAAAAGAGCAGATGTCATTTCGAACCATACTATTCAGGCAGGAGATGTAATTGTCGGTCTGGCCTCAGATGGCCAGTCGAACTATGAAAGCATCTACAATGGAGGTATGGGTTCAAATGGACTAACTTCAGCCAGACATGATGTTTTGGGACATTACCTTGCCGGTAAATATGCAGAAAGTTTTGATCCTGCCGTTCCGGAATCTTTAATTTACAGCGGGCAAAAAAAATTAACTGATTTAGTAGAAGGAACGCCATTAAACGTTGGACAATTAATCCTTTCTCCTACCAGAACTTATGCTCCGGTAGTAAAAACAATTCTTGAACAACTGCGTCCGGTAATTCATGGAATGGTTCATTGTTCCGGCGGAGCCCAGACAAAGGTTTTACATTTTGTAGATAATGTTCATATCATCAAAGATAATATGTTCTCCTTGCCTCCTCTTTTCAGGTTAATACAGGAACAAAGCGGAACAGATTTCAAAGAAATGTATAAAGTATTTAATATGGGGCATCGTCTTGAAATCTATTTAAATGAACAGTATGCTCAAACTGTTATAGACATTTCAAAATCATTCGGTATCAATGCCCAAATCATTGGCCGGGTTGAAGCTTCAGAAGAGAAAAAAGTAACGATTAATTCTGAGTTTGGCACATTTGTATATTAATTAAAAACGGAGGCATTTTAGAATGCCTCCGTTTTTAATTTAACCACTTTTTCAGGTTTTCATTTTCCGGATCTGTTACTTCCAGTGATATTTTTCCTTCTTCATTTATATTTATCCATAAGCCTGTTTTCTTTAAAAGACTATTTAGCTCCTCTTCTAGCGGTTTATTTCCAGCTATACAATTATCAAAGTAATAATCCAGACTTTCTCCGTAAACTTCTTCAGAAATAATCTGATAATCCTGTAATGAGTACCCTTTTGTCTTTTTCCCGAATCTCTCCCACATCATCTGCATGACATCATCAAGCGATTTTTCATGGTTTGTTTTAAAGCGTATTGTTAAATCCAGAATCAATGCCACAACAGCACCTTTCTGGTAAATAGAGACCCTTCTATCTGGTATAGCGGGGGCATATCCATCGAGCCAGAGGTCAAATGAGGATTCAATCAATGACTGAAAAGCCCTTCCATCCTGCTCAAAATGCCTTTTTAAGATTGTTCCAAGTTCTTTTATATAATCTTCAAGGCTAAAAACACCTGAACGTTTTAGAAATAAATCCCCGTAGTAAGTCGTTACACCCTCAGCTACAAAACCTGTTGGAAAATAGTTTTCTCTGGTAAAATTATAAGGAAGCATTTCTACAGGGCGGATTTTACAAATGTTCCAGGTATGAAAAAGTTCATGAGAACTCACCCCAAGTAAATCTGAATAGAGTCCCTCTCCTTCTGAATCCGGTCCTAATACTATCATTGTTGAATTTTTATGTTCAACCCCATGATAATATGGTGTTGGAAGAATCCAGTTAATGAAATGATAGTCTTTTTCAGGAAAATCTCCCATCATTGCAATCTGAACTTCTGTAAATTTCAGGAAATCACTTTTAACTTTTTCCCAGTTAACTGCATAATCACCCAAAAACCAGATAAAGAAATTTACTTCCCCAACCTGATATTTCTCATGTACCAACAAAGGGCTGGCCAATAAGGGAGAATCTACTAATTCGTAATAGTCTTTGGCAAAAAGTTGCTTTTCTTTAATTTGCTCCAAACCACAGGCAATCTGAAAATTTCCAGGAATTTTTAAGTTGACCAGACACGGTTCGTCCATTCTTCCTTCTGCATATGGTAAACAGTTTACAAAATTTACATAAAGTGTTTTTTCATCCACATAGGAAGAACCTGCATTCTGAACATTGGCATAGTAGGTTAAAAAAAGTTTGATTTTATCAAGTCCCCGGGTTTCTACAGTCCATCGGTCTTTCAAAATCTTTTTAAAAATTACAGGTTTTCCTTTTTCATCAAAAATTTCAAATTTCTGAATATTCCTGGCAAAATGCTGTAACTCATATCTCCCGGGTCTCCAGGCTGGTAACTGTATTTCTAAAATATCCTTATCGATTTTGGCTATTTCCATTTCTATCTTTAAGAAATGGTTTTGTGAATTATCTGCTTCTATACTATAATGTATCATAATTTTTTATTCGGAGAGGGTGGATTCCCTGGATTTTAATATGAATCTGAGTGTTCTTTAAGGACTTAAAAAGCCGGTATTTTTTCTTTCTTCGCTACAAGGTAATTAAATATGATTTTACAAATTCCCATTTTTAATAAATTTATAATCCTTTTGACCTAATTTTGTGCTTCGATTATCCCAAAGTATTTCAGGCATCATTCTGATGAGTAAAATTTTATAATATTATGATACTTTATAGTACCAACCATCAAAGTCCGGATGTTTTATTAGAAGAGGCTGTTTTCAGAGGTTTACCTCAGGATAATGGTTTATACATGCCTTATGAAATTTCGGAACTTCCTCAATCATTCTTTGACAACATCCAGAATTTATCATTGACAGAAATCGCTTTTGAAGTAAGTAAAGCATTAATCGGGAATGATATTCCCGAAAACGATCTTCGAAAGATAGTAAACACTGCTATAAACTTTGAAGCCCCTATTGTTGAAATTGAACCAGATACTTATGTACTGGAGCTTTTTCATGGTCCTTCAATGGCATTTAAAGACTTTGGTGCAAGATTTATGGCCGCATTAATGTCTTATTTCCTTCAAAAATCCAATAAAGATATCCATATTTTAGTCGCTACTTCCGGAGATACCGGTGGCGCCGTAGCCCAGGGTTTTTATGAAACTCCGGGAATCAAGGTTACTATCTTATATCCAAAAGGCAAGGTTTCCGATATTCAGGAGAAACAATTAACAACGCTGGGTAAAAACGTAACAGCTTTAGAAGTGGACGGAACATTTGATGATTGTCAGGCTTTGGTTAAAGCTGCTTTCCTCGATCAGGATTTACGCCAAAAGTTCAATCTTGCTTCAGCTAATTCTATTAATATTTCGAGGTTAATACCACAGTCTTTTTATTATTTCAATGCTTATGCACAATTAAAGAAAGCCGGAAATACAGCCCCGGTTGTTTTCTGTGTGCCAAGCGGAAATTTTGGAAATCTCAGTGCTGGTCTGATTGCCGCAAAGATGGGCTTACCAGTTAAAATGTTCGTCGCAGCAACAAACATTAACAACATTGTTCCTGACTATTTGAAATCAGGTGTTTATGCTCCAAAAACATCACAGGAGACTATTTCAAATGCAATGGATGTTGGGAATCCGTCAAACTTTATCCGCATGAAAATTCTGGCCGGATCTGATTTTGATCAGGTAATCCAAAAAATTACAGGTGATTTCAGAAATGATGAGGAAACCAAAAAAGCCATGAAAAAGGTTTATGACCAAACGGGCTATATCATGTGTCCTCATACAGCTGTAGCCTATCTTGGTTTGAAAGCTTATACTGAAAGCCTTGGTGAAAAAGTAGCTGGCGTTTTCTTATCGACTGCCCATTTTGCTAAATTTCTTGATGTTGTGGAGGAAACTCTTCATACAAAAGTTCCTGTTCCTGAACGTTTGGAGGCTCTTTTATCAAAAGAGAAAGTGGCTATTGCGATGCCTAAAGATTTCAGTTCTTTCAAAGCATATCTTCTTTCCTGAATATAGAACTCTTTCCATAAAACAGAAAAAGGATTCCGATTGGAATCCTTTTTCTGTTTACACATACATTTTCTCTATAAGATCTTTGTATCTGGCATGAATAATTTTTCTCTTAAGCTTCAGGGTTGGTGTTAGCTCTCCTCCATCAATTGTAAATGGTTTTGGTAATAACTCAAATTTTTTGACTTGTTCATAATGCGCGATATGAGTCATTAATTTCTTTACTTCTTCGTCTATTTTTGCTTTCACCTGCTCATTTTTAATAATTTCGGAAGGGCTGCTATATTCTATTCCATTTTTTGAACACCACTCTTTCAAAGCATTAAATTCCGGGATTAATAATGCAGAGGGAAATTTCTGTCCTTCTCCTACCACAATTGCCTGTTCAATTAAAATTGATTCCTTCAATTTATTCTCCACTAATTGCGGCGCTACATATTTTCCTCCGGAAGTTTTAAATATTTCTTTCTTCCGGTCTGTAATCTTCAAAAATTTTCCTTCAACAAATTCTCCTATATCTCCGGTATGGAACCATCCTCCCTCGTCGATTGCTTCAGCAGTAGCTTCGGGTTTGTTATAATATCCCTTCATTACATTCGGTCCTTTTACGCAGATCTCGCCATCTTCACAAATTTTCACCTCAACTCCCGGCAAAATTGTACCTACACAGCCAACTTTAAAATCAGGAGGTATTACTTTACAGGCAGAAATAACCGGTGATGTTTCCGTTAAACCATATCCTTCAGATATAGGAATGCCAGCTGCCCAGAAAACTCTTGACAAACGTGGTTGTAAAGCAGCAGATCCGGAAGCAATCAATTTAATTTTTCCTCCTAACGCTTCCTGCCATTTACTAAAAATCAGTTTTCGGGCTATTTTAAGCTGGGTATTATACCACCAACCCATATCTCCGGTCGGATCATATTTCAGACCAAGATTTAAAGCCCAGAAGAAGAGCTGTTTTTTAACACCTGTCAGCTCAAATCCTTTTGCAACAATCTTATCATATACCTTTTCAAGTAAACGTGGCACTGTAGCAAACATACTAGGCTTTACTTCCTTTAAATTGTCTGCAATGGTGTCCATACTTTCAGCATAGTAAATTGATGCGCCATAACGCATATATACATAAATATCTGTACGCTCGTAAATATGACACAAGGGAAGAAAACTCAGGGCCCTGTCATCTGAACTTAAGTCAAAATATCTTGCCTCCACAATTCCCTTGACATTACTCACAATATTGTCATGTGTAAGCATAACCCCTTTAGGCTGGCCTGTAGTACCGGAAGTATAAATTAACGTCAGCAGGTCATCCGGGCTTACTGCGGCTTTAAAAGAATCAAGCTGAGCAATATCTTCATGCTCGCCTGATTTTACTATTTCTGACCAATGTAATGCATCAGGTACTTTATCAAATGTATAAATACCTTCTATACCTTGCAGAGAGGACGTTGCTTCTTTTGCTTTATTCAATAATTCAACGCTGGAAACAAATATCAGTTTAACGCTGGCATCTGTGAAAATATACCGGTAATCTTCCACAGTAATAGTCGGGTACATTGGCACGGAGACTGCTCCTAACTGTTGAATACCCATTTCTATGAAATTCCATTCTGGTCTGTTATTAGAAATTATCGCAATTTTATCATCTTTTCTAACACCCTTTCTCAATAGCCCGAGACTAACTTTATTGACAATTTCAATAACTTCTGCTCCACTGTATTTTTTCCATTCTCCATTGACTTTACTAGCCAGAACATCCGGCTTATTGTATAGAGCAACATAAGAAGGTAACAAGTCAAATACTCTCGAAAATTGTGGTTCTGTACTCATTATATTATTTTTAGTCTGAAATGATCAATGAAAAAATACAATAAAAGAAATAAATTATACTATACTAATTAGTCAAATATAATAGGTTTTGCTTAATTCAAATTAGTATGCAAGCATAATCTTTCTGATAATTTATTTAAAATATTTGATAAAAAGGAAAGAACCTGAATCAAATGATTCAGGTTCTTTCCTCCGATTGCAAAATTTATGTCCGATAATCTGTATTAGAAGTTGCAGATACTCAATTCTCTGTTAATTCGCTGTAAGGGCCTTCAAATATATCTCCGTTGATGTAGTGATAGACTCCTGTTCCGACTATTTCATTTTTGGAAAACAATCCTACATACCAATCTCCGTTTTCAAAATAATATGTTCCTCTTCCCTGTTTCTCACCCATTACGAATTGTCCTTCATATTTCTTGCTTCCGTTAGGATAATAAAGAATACCCCAACCATGTCTTTTTCCATTCTTCCAGGCTCCTTTATAACTTCCCTGTGACTTGTGGATAAAATAGCCTGTTCCATCAACACAATTTCCGGAGATACATCCTGTTCTGCTTAACAGACTTTCTGATTCATCATTTGTATCTATTAATTCTTCCGGCAGATCATCATTCGGATTGGAAGAAATTGAAAGTACTTTCGGAGCAGACTCTTCTTTTACTATTTCCTTAAATTTCGGATACATACTTTCAGCAGCCAGCCAGCCTGTTCTGATAGCCGCCATTCTTTGCGATCTGGCAGGGTGAGTCTTAGTAGCTTGTTCTGACTGAAAATGTTTCATTGCCAGTTGTGATTCCTCCAGACTTGCTCCCAGGTTATGAAGATAGAATCCCGAAGAATAATCCGCCTGAAGTTCTTTCTCCGGCCTGCTTCCTGCTCCGTCTGTAGTATGAAAATTAGTGTGGTGCCCGATTTCATGAGCCAAAATAGAAATTGCTGCCCAGTCTTTCTGAGCTATTCTAGAAACCCTTGCCAGAAAGTCTCTGTCGTAAATGATATAAGGTTCACTATTAAGGAAGGTTGCAAAACAGTTATCTATATTCGGGCATTCCATTACTTTGAACGGATTAGTAGGTACGCCCATCGCTTTTGTCAAACTATCTACCACCCTCTCTGCACGATGATTAGACATAAATCCCTGAAAATTAAGACAAAGACTTTCGGGACTAATCGGCTGACCGTAATAGCTACAAACGAAGATTTCTTTTTGTTTTTGTCCAAAACAAACGAGAGATACGAAAACAAGTAAAATGGCAGGTATTAGAAATAACCTTTTCATCAGGATTTATAGATTGACTAAGTGGATAAGCTTTTAATATTAACTCATTGTCAAATGAAAACTAACCTGAAATACCAGGAAAAAAGTAAATAGTGTGACTGGCAATTTTTCTGCTACAATATAAAATGAAAAGGACGCTAATTTATTGCGTCCCCTCTTAAATTTCTGATTTTTTTTCTGGCTTCCGACCCGTATATACTTCCCGGATATTTTTGAAGCAGCTCCCTGTATAGTTCCATGGCTTTATCCGGTTGCTTGAGTTTTTCTTCATAAATCTTCGCCAGATTGAATTCAGCATCATCTCCAAGAATATCTGTGGAAAACTTTTGTCTTATCGTTTCCAGGTCTTTCATCGCATTCTGAACATCCCCCAACTTCAAGTAAGTTTTTGCTCTGAGAAACAAAACTTCATCAGTAAGACTATGTCCTTCATACTTTGCCAACATTCTGGTTAATTCATCAATAGCTTCAGAAGTTCTGTTTTGAAAAAGTAATAACTCAACAGAAGCATAAGCTTTCATCGCCATTTCTGTGCTATCCATTCCAGTGTTATCCTGAATCAACAGACTAAGTTGCATGGCATCATTAGCAATTTCCCTTGTTGTAGCCTGTTTCAGAATGTCCAAAACTTCTTTAGACAGTTCAAAATCTCCGCGAAAATAATTGAGTTTAGCATTTCTGAGTTTAGCGTCATAACCTAAAGGACTATCCTTTTCAGACTTTTCCACCTGTGAGTAAATCAATGTGGCTTCCCAGGGTTCAGATTTAAGCAGGTAAATATCTCCGAGGTCAAGCTTGCACTTATCCACAAATATCTGATCAGCTGTTCCTAATTTTATGGCATTTGTTAACACCGCAACAGCTGTATCTTTTTCATTAAGGTAAAAAGCATATAATAATGCCTTATTTCTCAAAGCATCGAGAGTCCTGGCGTTAATACCAACTTCGTCTAAAAGTTTGCTATATTCAGCAATAAGTAAACGTATGTCCTGCTGATTAATCGGGTAGGTTGTCTTGATAACTTCTTCTTTTGAGGTTATCAACATTCTTCTCCAAAGCGGATAATTCTGGTTTTTAGGATATTCCTTAACCAGGTATTCAAAAATCTTTCCTGAGTTAGTATAATCTTTATTCTGGAAAGCAAGAAACCCAAGATCATTTACCTGACTTCCTTCTCTCTTGTATCTTCTGTCTAAAGCTCTTGCCTGTACAAAAGCCTTATAAAATTCTTTTTTCTGAATCAGATGCCAGATGAGAAATTCAGAATAATATGCCTCATTCGGATACTTCTGAACTTTCTCATACAAGGTCTTTTCAAACAGCTCTATATCCTTTTCTTCTTTCAAGTCGTCCTGTATCAGGTTCTGAACAATTTCTCTGTTATCATTACTTAGTCCAAATTTCAGATACTCTTCTATCATTTCAGCTGTCTTTCCCTGCGCACGATATAATTTGGCCAGCTGCATAGAATACTTATTTTCCGATTTAAGAAACGTACGCGAGGCTTTTAATGTTTCCACTGCTAAATTATACTGCATTTGTTCAGCAAAATAATTCATCATACCCATCACCTCCTCTTCATTACTTTTCACTTTTTCAATGGCTTTGCCGTATTGCCTGGCAGCTTCTTCCTTTTTATCATTTTGTTCGTAAAGTTTTCCAAGATCCACCTCATACCGTGGAGCCCCATCTGAATTTTTGATTTGTTTCTTGATAAATTTTTCAGCGTCATCCCATTCCTTCAGTTTAATTAATGTCTGCAGATAAGGTTTATAAATGCTCTGAACGTTCTCCTTATTTCTGGCAAGCTTCTGGAAAATGGTTTTGGCTTTAGCATACTCTCCTGCTTTCAAATATTCCATTCCTAATTCAGCATCCTGTGCCATAGAAGAGAAAGAAAAAAATACTGAAATGGAAAGGACAAAAATCAACGTCAGAGTTTTCAACATAACCTTTATCATTTATTTAATAGATATTTTATTTTTTAAAAAGAGAAACTTATTACTTCTATTTATGCTGTGGATATGTGGATTATATTTACTGAACGTTACCTATTTTAAGGTATTGTTAATTACGTTTATTTTCTCCACAGTTTTTATTTATTTATCAACATATAAGTGTTTGATTCTTAGACTTCTCTATTTTATTCCACATTTTCCACAATTTAACCCTGTTTATAAATAGATCCTTTATCAACCTTTGTGGATATGTTGTAAATGTGTATTGAGAACGGGGAAAACTTCAGGGGTTATCCACTTCTGGAAATGTGGATAACTCTTATTCACATTTTGATTTTTTTTCTCCACAAAAATCCGTGTCTAAAATCGTACCATTTCCACGAAAAATGGAGGTCTTTCCACATAGTTATCCACAGTTTTTACAAAGTTTTTTGATTTTCAGATATTTTCAGGGTTTTGTGTAAAGGTTTCGTTGACCGAAAATCTATTCAATTTTGAAATTGAATCCCGTCAGTTCGAAGTTCTGCTTAAGTTTTACTTTATCCTGAATGTATAGTATAGGTTCAGGAAGGGTATATGTATCCAGATCTCCGAAATCCCATTTACCATTCTTATTTTCATCTACTATAACTCTTATGAGATAGGTACCGGCCTTTACAAATTCGAATTGGTAATTCTCCTTATTCTTTAATTCGTATTTAACTTCGAAATTGGGATCAAGAAGTTGAACGATGAAATCCTTTTTTGCTGCGTTGGTTATAGTACCTGAAATGATTCCATATTTTTCAGGATCCCTGATTGTATAGTAATTCTTTATGGCAGCAGCTGTATCATTTTCAACAGAGAAGAAGGTTTGTTTGGGGATACTTAATTTGAAGCCTTGTTTTACTTTTTTATTTGATTTAATGGTCAATTCTGTTTTATCCGTATTCCAGGTATAATTTTCTTTACTGAGGTTCACAGGAGTTATTGTGTCTGCTAATAGTTGGATTTTTGTAAAATCTGTTTTTACAGTGGGCTTTGTGAATTTTATCTTTATACCAATTTCTGCCAGTTCTACATCTGATAGATTAGCTGGTTCTACCTTTATTTCGTATTTGTCTCTTACACCATCTTCTTTCTTATTTTTGGTTCTGAATTTTACTTTTTGCTCATGTGTAAAAGTTTTTTCGAGAGAGTCAGTCAATGTTATTTTAACTTTAATAGTATCTGTGGAATTATTATTTATATTGAAAAGACGAATTTGTCTTGGTTCCATTTGTTGAAAAACCAGAGAATCTTTAGCATTTTGATATTCAAACTTGGCACTCTTTATACCCCTTGCATATTCTATAAAATAGTAATTAGAAGTAGCTCTTGTTTTAATTACCTTATTGGACTGCCTTTCTATTTTAGACATATCTATCTTTAGATCGCTGATGTTTGATTTCAGATCTATTTCATCTTTGATAAAGCCAATGGATTCTTTTCCATCTTCATAAAGCAGGTTATTATTTATATCTGAAAGGGCAAAAATTCTGTACCTGGCCGGTGCTATATTTTCTATGGAGAATTTGCCGGCACTATCCGTTTTTGTAAAGTAGTAGGGTTTTGCCTTTGATGGTTTGAGGGTATCTGATACATAATACAAACCTACTAAGGCATCTAAAACAGGTTGATTTTTTGCTGGATTCTTGATGGTTCCTGAGATTTTCAACGAATCAATACTACTTCCTGTACTAAAAACAATTTTTACATTTTTAGCTGCATTTCTTTCTGTAATGTCTTTGAAAGAGTTCCTGAAATTGAAACTGTATGTGGTATTTGGTTTTAATGGTTTGTTGAAAGTAAGTCTTGCTCCTTTTGGATTAATTTTAGGAATATACATTTCTTCGATGCCGGGTGTAATCAGTAATTGTTGCTGTATATTCTCAACAGATACATACTCGTCAAAAGTCAATTCTATAATTTTCCCATTAAAATTGATCGATTGGTTGACAGGAATAGTCTTAACTACTTTAGGAGCAAGTGTGTCTTTTTTACCTCCGGTCGGGGCTACAACCTGAGCACAGCTTATAGTCATTAAAGAGATAATAAAACTTGAAAATGCAAGAAATAATAACTTTTTGGTTTTCATTTAGCGAATTGTGTTTTTGACAACTTAAAAAATTTGTTTGGTCTGTTTGAGGTTTATTTATCTGAATTTAAAATAAAACCCTCAACATTCTCTAAACATTGAGGGTGGAATAATATTTCTGTTTAAAAGTTAAATCTTCTTAAATATATAAATCAGACTTGAATAATTGTTGTTATGATCTTTTGCCCAGTTATTTGATTTTAATCCTTTGAAAAAAGCTTCAGTGTAATTTATCTTACCACTTTTGTATTTTGTGCTAAGCATACTCACATAAAATGAATCGAAATACATAGGGAGAGTTTTATGCAGAGAGAAGCCTTTTTGTTCAAATAACTGTGAAATACTTGCCTGAGAAAAATGATAAAGGTGTCTTGGAACATCATAGGCGGCCCAGTTCTCCTGATATATCTGGGCGTCTTTTGATTCATGATTTGGTACAGCGATAATAAGATACCCTTTGTCTGATAACCTTTCGTAAAGCCATTGAACAGTCTCCTCTAAAAGATGCACATGCTCTAATACATGCCACATCGAAATAATGTCAAATTGCTCTGCGGAGAAGGAACCTAATATTTCATTTTTTATTTCAATACTTGTTAATTCTGATGCATATTTTCCTGCAGATTCATCCACCTCAATCCCTGATATCTTCCAACCATCTTCCTGGCAGGTCTTTAAGAACATTCCGGTCCCGCAACCTACATCCAGTAAGGAACCTCGTTTTGCTAATAAACCATTAATTAAATTGAGCTTGCCTTTCAGTGTGTATTTCCTTACGGAGTGATATAACTTTGAAATAAGACCTTTGGAAGTATTACTGTGAGAAATATAAGATTCAGATTTATAATATTTACCAATTTCGTTTTGAGATGGTCTTGGATTGGTAAATTTGAAACCACAATTCTCACAACTTACTATTTCAAAATTCTCATGACTTACAGTGTAATCTTTACAGGTAAGATAATGATTTGTTTTATTATTTTTACAAACGGGACAATTACTTAGTTTCTCCATTTTTTGAATTGACAAGCTCTTTTTATTTAATTTATCTACCCATGTAAACCATCAGAACTGAAACATCAGAAGCTGAGACACCGCTTATTCTTGATGCCTGTCCGATTGTTGCAGGTTTGATTTTGGCTAATTTTTGACGACCTTCAATTGAGATAGTAGTTAGCTTTGAATAATCAAATGATTCCGGAATCAAAAGGTTCTCAAGACGACTTACTTTCTCTACCATTAATTGCTCTTTCTCAATATAGCTTTCATATTTAACGTTTATTTCTACCTGTTCAAGAATTTCAGTACTATAGTTCCGGATGAGTTCTTCTACTTCAGGAGTAAGTGTTTTTAATTCTTCAATACCAATATTAGGTCTTTTTAAGAGATTTAAAAGACTTGTTCCTTCTCTTAATGTTGAAGTTCCGAGGCTTTCAAGAATGTTGTTAACCTCATCGGGCTTTACTTTTTTAATTTTAAGCTCTTCTGTTAAGAATTTCGACTGTTCTATTTTGGTATTAACATTTTTCACTCGCTCTTCAGAAGCTAAACCAATTTCAAAACCTTTTTGAGTAAGACGAATATCAGCGTTATCCTGTCTTAAAAGTGTTCTGTATTCTGCTCTTGAGGTGAACATTCTGTATGGTTCTTCCGTACCTTTATTTATGAGATCATCTATTAATACGCCAATATATGCTTCTGATCGGTTTAATGTAAAATCTGCTTTATTTTCAGATTTTTGATGAGCATTAATCCCAGCCATTAATCCCTGACAAGCGGCCTCCTCATACCCTGTTGTTCCGTTTATTTGTCCTGCAAAGAATAGATTCTCTACTAATTTAGTCTCCAGTGTAGATTTTAATTGTGTTGGTGGAAAATAATCATATTCAATTGCATAACCTGGTCTGAACATTTTTACATTTTCAAAACCCGGAATTTTTCTCAGGGCATTGTATTGAACATCCTCAGGGAGAGAGGTAGAAAATCCATTTACATAAACCTCTACTGTATTCCATCCTTCAGGTTCCACGAAAATCTGATGTCTGTCTTTATCAGCAAATCTGTTTATTTTATCTTCTACTGATGGACAATATCTCGGACCCAGACCTTTTATTCTTCCGGAAAACATTGGTGATTTATCAAATCCTGTTTTTAATTCATCATGAACAGCTTGATTTGTATAAGTTATCCAGCAACTTCTTTGTTCTGATAAAGGTTTAGTATCGAGGTAGGAAAACTTATTTGGCGATTCATCTCCTTTCTGTTCTTCCATTTTCGAATAATCCAGGCTTCTTCCATCTACTCTTGGAGGTGTTCCAGTCTTCATTCTGCCTGCTTCAAAACCTAAGCGGACCAATTGCTCAGTAATTCCTGTAGCTTTTCCTTCTGCAGTTCTTCCGCCGCCAAAGTTTTTCTCGCCAATATGTATTAAACCATTTAGAAAAGTGCCATTTGTCAGGACTACAGCTTTTGCTTTTATTTCAATTCCAAGTTGTGTTTTTACCCCAATCACTTTGTTATTTTCTACAAGAAGTTCAGATACCATTTCTTGCCAGAAATCTACATTAAGATTTTGCTCTAGGGCATATCTCCATTCTTCTGCAAATTTCATTCTGTCACTCTGGCATCTTGGCGACCACATAGCAGGACCCTTGGATCTGTTCAACATTCTGAATTGAATCATAGACTTGTCGGATATTATCCCGGACATTCCACCAAGGGCGTCAATTTCTCTTACAATCTGACCTTTTGCCACTCCACCCATTGCTGGGTTACATGACATCTGGGCTATTGTATGCATATTCATGGTAATCAGTAATACGCTGGATCCCATAGTTGCGGCCGCGTGTGCGGCTTCGCATCCGGCATGACCAGCTCCTACTACTATCACATCATATTGTTTGTACATGATTTTTATAACTGTTTTGTCGAAAATTAATAATTATTGTAAAGTGTTCCACGTGGAGCATTTTTTAAATTATATAGAGATATACTTGTTTTCAAGGCTTCTCATCAATAATTCATCCTCGTCAGACTTATCTAAATACCCGCAGAGGTGCAAAACACCATGTACCAGAACCCTTTTTAACTCATTTTCAAAGCTGGTATTAAAGGCTATGGCATTCTCTTTTACCCGTTCCACACTAATGAAAATGTCTCCTTCTATTAATCCTTCTTCTTCAGAGTTATCGAAGGTAATAATATCGGTATAAGTATCATGTTCCAGATACTCTAAATTGATCTTGTGAAGGTACTCATCTGAGCAAAAGATATAATTGAGTTCAGATAAATTATAACCTTCATTTTCAATAACTTTAGTAAGCCAGGAAGATTTGATTTCTGATTCTGAAATTTCAAAATCCACATCTTCAGAAAAGTAATTAATCATATTTATTAAAATTTGTTAATACAAAGATAAGGGAGATTTTTCAGTTATGTTTTAAACATTTCTGAAACAACGCTCTTCCTAAGCTTTTTATAAGTATTTAGTATTGTAATTATTATCAGACTTGTACCAGACCTGGTTAATTTACAGAAATGAGGAATAGAAGTAATAGATTGGCTATTGTGTAACGTGAAACAAAATGAAAATGTTCATTAATAAAATGCATCTTCAAAATGCATGATTTCAAAGTCTCCCTTTTTGAAAATAATAGAAATAATATCAAATCGAATCTCTCCTTTCCAATCGTTTTCGAAGATGTAATTTTCTGCCGCTTTTAGAATCAGTTGAATCTTTCTTTTATTTACAGAATCCTCAGGCATGCCAAATGAAGTGTTATGCAGTGATTTTACTTCTACAAATACAAGAAATTTATCCTTTAAAGTAATAAGATCAATTTCAGCCTTTTCATAGAAATAGTTTCTTTTTATAATCTGATAACCTTTTTCAAGTAAGAACCGCTCAGCAAGATCCTCCCCTAGTTTACCGGTATCAAGATGTTTTGGCATTTGAATTATCTTTAAAAAATGATTGTTGATATTGAAAGAAAATATTTTGAAATTTGATTTAAATTATCAGATTTCAAGACTGATCAGAAAGTCAGAAGTAACATAAAAGCGATGAAAAGATATTTCAGCTTTTAATCAATAAGAAAAATATGCAGAATAAAAGAGTGAGTTTTCAGGATATGGGAGTAATTGAATATAAGAGAGCCTGGGATTACCAGGAGAAGCTCCTTGCTGATATTGTTGCTCAGAAAATACTGAATCGGGATTTGCCGGAAAATCAGAAAAATGAAACACCCAATTTCCTTTTGTTTTGTGAGCATCCCAATGTTTATACACTAGGCAAAAGTGGAAAGCCGGAAAATCTCTTATTGGATGAAGAAGGCTTGAATAATAATAATGCAGAATATTATAAAATAAACCGTGGCGGAGATATTACCTATCACGGCATAGGACAATTAGTAGGCTACCCTGTTATTGATCTGGATAATTTTTTTCAGGATATTCATAAATACATGAGATTTCTGGAAGAAGCAATAATCAGAACTTGCGCAGAATATGGGGTCGACGCCGGAAGAATTGATGGGCTAACCGGAGTATGGATCGATTATGCTGAACAAAAGAATCCAAGAAAGATTTGTGCGATGGGTGTAAAGGCGAGCAGATGGGTAACAATGCACGGCTTTGCTTTGAACGTAAATACAGATTTGAATTACTTCAATCATATTGTTCCCTGTGGAATTGATGACAAAGCTGTGACGTCTTTAGAAAAGGAATTAGGCAAAAAAACAGATTTTAAAGAAGTAAGTCTAAAAGTAAAAATACATCTTGCTGATTTATTTGAGATGGAAATTATTTAAACAAATCGGTATAATTAGGCGTATAAATAAAATAGTGTGAGATACAAATGAGAAAAGACATAGAGTTTCCGATAGTAGAAGGAATAAAGATTGTAATTGCCAGGTCTGTGAATGAGCTAAATCAAACCGACTGGGATGTTTATTTAATTAACAGACTTGAAGATTGTATTGAAAAAGTATTTATTACATCCAGAGGGTTTGGTTTGAATAAAGATGGTCAGGAACAAAAAACGTCTCTCCTGCGACATTTTTATGAAAGGTTAGAACCTGGCGCTATTATAAAGGTAGAACCAATTACTCCGGAAGTTTTTCATCTTAATAATGAATACTGGGTTAGCTATTACATCGAAAATCTTATTTTCGATAAAAAATTCTTATTTGTACCGGATTCCATTAAAGAGGAATTTCTTACTAAAATAGAAGATATTGAGGATGAGGTAATCCTGCATGCATAGAGTAAAACAACAGTTCCACTATTATTAATTGTAAATAATTTATGACAGACTTAAAAAAAATCGCAAAGAATCTGCTCTTTATTGATATTGAAACTATTTCAGAATATTCTTCTTTGAACAATCTTCCGGATAGGATGAAACCTTTATGGTTGAAAAAGGCAGGTTATTTGCAGAATACTGAGGAAATATCCGAAGAAGAGCAATATTTCAATCGGGCAGGAATCTATGCAGAGTTCGGAAAAATAATAGTAATAGGCTTGGGTTTTTTCTATTGGAACGAGAATGATGAAATCAGCTTTAAAGTGAAGACTATAGAAGGACACGATGAATTAGAAGTTTTAGCTTCATTCAAAAAGCTGATAGAAAACAAATACAAACCAAGTGATTTAATCCTTTGTGCTCATAATGGAAAAGAGTTTGATTTTCCTTATTTATGTAGAAGGATGTTAATAAAAGGTGTAGAAATACCTGCGGCATTACAGGTTTCAGGTAAAAAGCCATGGGAAATAAAGCATCTTGATACACTTGAAATGTGGAAGTTTGGCGATAAAAAGAATTTCACTTCTTTAGAATTATTAGCGGCTATATTTAATATTCCGAGCAGTAAGAATGAAATAAGCGGTGATAAAGTAAATGAAACGTATTACCTGGAAAATGATCTGGGTAAAATAGCAAGATATTGCAGGGAAGATGTTATCGTTTTAGCTCAGCTATTTCTAAAATTTAATGCCATTGAATTATTGAAAGAAGAAAATATTGAACGCTTATAAAAAAGGGCGGTGAAACTATTTCTAAGTTTCACCGCCCTTACAATAAGTTGAAAGATATTATATCTTTTTTGCCGGATTCCCGAAAACTGTTTCTTTTGCAGCAATATTTTCAATTACAACAGAACCTGCTCCTATTCTTGCTCCTTTTCCAATTTTTACTCCAGAAACAATAGTTACCCCCGAACCAATAAAAGTTCCTTCTCCGATCTCAACAGAGGTACCGATTGAACTCCCTGCTCCGATCTGAACGAAATCTGAAATTTTTGTGTCAGCATCAATTAATACTTTGCTATGAATAAGACAATGGTTGCCGATATTAGCTCTGGCATTAATGATACTTCCTGCAGAAATCAGATTACCATGACCAATTCCAGCTGTAGAAGCTATAATTGTTGAGTCATGAACAGCATTGACGGGTTGAACTTTTCTGCGGTCATTCAGCATTTCTACTAAATTCTTTCTCACTTTTATGTCATCAATAGCGATAAAAGCTTCGCATTTTTTTCCAATAAGTTTAGTGAAACCCTCATCGTCGGTGCTTCCCATTACAATTACATCATCGATTTCAGTATTGTGCATCTTTTCATCATCGTCAAGAAAACAATAAGTAACAACACTATTTCTCTTGAAAATATCTAGGGCAACTGCGCCCAGGCTACCTGCACCAAAAATTATAACTGGATTTTCCATTTTACTTTTCTATTGTACCGTTTTTTATTGTGTAAATAACTACTCCATTCTTAACCAATTGCAAATCGGCTTTCATGCCCCGGGAGACCTCTTTTTCTGTTACCAATTCCAAATCAATACCATTAATTTCTTCTGTTCCGAAGAATATGGAAAGATCTCCTAACTCTTCTATGGAACTTCTTGTAGTAAAGTAATCTTTACCTGTAACTGGATTTTCATATCGGTTTATGGCAATATCGCTTTTAAATACAGCCCCTGATTTTTTTATAGTAACATTTCTGATAATGATATCGAAGATAGATTTATGATTTACAGGTAAAGAATCATACGTTCTGATATCTTCTTTTTGATAAGTTTTATTGGCAATAGATTCTAGTCCGGTTAAAATGGCAACAAAATTCAATTTGCGGATATGCTGCTTCTCCGGGTCTCCTTTGTATCCTCCTGACTCAATCAGAATTAATGTAGTCCCCCATTTCTGAATATTATCTCCGAAAGCTCTTGGCTCAAAATCTGAAGGCCACTTTCCAACAGAATTTGGAATAAATTGTTGCAAAGCCCGATTCATTCCTGCTATAACCTGCATAGACTTTTTTCTGACAGGATTGATATCCTGGGCTTTGTTAAACGCAGTGGCTAAAAAAGAGATTGTGGCAAGGTTCCCTGTTTCTCCAGCAGAATACCTTCTCTCCATATCATGTAAGTTAAAGCCAAATTCCGGCTTTAAGCTTTGTTGAAGATGTTTTAACAGGGTTCCTTCAGGAGTTACTAACGCCAGAGCATCCCTGTTCATATCAATTCCCAGTGCTGTATAACGGGTCCAGGCTTCCGCTCCGTCAGGGTTCAACATAGGGACAACATAAAAAGTGCATTTTTCAAGCAACTCTTTTCTTAAAGGATCAAATTTGTCTTTCTTCTGGAAAAAGTTAAAAATATCAGCCAGAGCCATGGTTGCTGTAGCTTCATCACCATGCATTTGCGACCAAAGCAAAACTTTCGTTTTACCTTTTCCGAATTTCACTAGAAAAATATCTCTGCCCTGGGTCGATTTAGTTCCTGTAGAAACCTCAAAAAGTGGAACAGACTTCAGCTTTTCAATAATAGAAACGAGCGTTTGGTATCCGAATCTTCTCTTGGTAATTGTTTTTTCCTTATAAGTCTCATGGCTTTCATAAAGGCTTTTTGCAAAATCCTGTGCCACAACAATAGTATTAGACATAATTGATAAAAGGATGATAATAAAGACAAAAATACGCATAAGCATTCAGGTTTTGAAACAATGGATACTAATAAGGCTGTTTAACCCTTAATGACTTAAGTAAGTTAAATAATCTGCCGGAATAATTAAAAGGTCCCTAAATCATAGTTTTCTGATCTAAGAACCTTTTAAAAGTACTGTTACAGTATTTTGGATGAATGAGAATTTAAGCGGAACAATGCAAGTTCAGAATCATGGATTCCAGCGTTAGTCCCGGGCCAAAAGCACAACTTAGAATATTTTTTCCATGATCAACGGCAGATGTTTCTTCGAGAAGCTGTTTGAGGACAAACAGAACGGTACAGGAAGACATGTTCCCATATTGATTAAGAACATGATAAGCAAAGCGGTTATCATCTTTCGAAATACCTATTGCAGATTCAATAGATTCCAGAATAGCTTTACCTCCCGGATGCATAGCATACAGAGAAATAGATTCTTTGCTGAGATGATCTTTTTCCAGCAGGCTATCGATAAGATCTTTTATACCCTTTTTCACCAACCTGGGGATATATGATGTCAAGGTCATTTCAAATCCAAAATCTGCTACCTGCCAGGCCATATCCTGTTTCCCTTCGAAAACCAGATCACAGTAAAAGGATTTTAATTCCAGCGTTTTTGAGTAGTTTTTAATGGGAGAAGATTCTATAATTACAGCCGCAGCTCCATCAGAAAATAAGGCATTTGAAAGTAAAAAATCCTCGTCTGTTTTCTTTTGGAAATGAATAGTACACAATTCCACACAAATAACCAGAACTTTTGCATTAGATTGGGCGTTACAAATAGCGTCAGCAACCTTGAGTCCGTTGAAGGCTCCGTAACAGCCCATAAAATTTATGGCGGTTCTTTGGATATTGGTTTTTAAATGAAGTTCCTGAATTAATTCAATATCCAGGCCCGGAGCATACATGCCTGTACAGCTTACCGTAATAATATGCGTAATTTGAGTGAGATCAGCAGAAGAACCAAGATTATTCACAGCGTCCAATACAAGAGGCAGGGCGAACAAACGATAAGCATCCATCCTGGCCGATATAGTCGGAAATGGTTCAAGCGTTTGATTTTTTGGAAAAAAGGTAAAGTTTTCAGGTTTTTGACCATAGTCACTTAAAACCGAATATCGCTGAGATATTTTAGTTGAACGATAAAGCGCAAATAATTTACGTTTTTCATATTCATCCAGCTGTAAAGCAGAAGCCATAAACTCAGCAATCTGAGTTTGCGGAAAACAATTTTGAGGTACTGCTGTACCTATTGCAGTGATGAATACAGGCATTCAAAATTTGTTTAAGCGTAAGAGATATGAAAAATGTCGAGAAAAAAAGCTATTCAGAATTCCATTAATTATTAATATATACGAAAACCTAAGGGAATTTGTTTAAAATAAGTGTAACAGACAAATTAACAGCAGAACATTTGAATTAAGCCTACCATCCATGAAAAATATAATTCTTCACTTAAGGTTCCCGTTTTCTTTCTTTCTCTTACCTGTCTTCGTTTTTGCATGGAGTCAGGCACATCATCCTGATACATCGAAGACTATCTGGATATTTTTCCTGCTTCATTTGCTGATATACCCTGCATCAAATGCATATAATAGTTATTTTGACAAAGACGAAGGAGCAATCGGCGGGCTTGAAAACCCTCCTCCGGTAGATAAAAATTTATTTTATACAGCCTGGATTTTTGACCTCATTGCTATAATCCTTGCGATGGTATTTGTAGGGAAATTTTTTGCTGAAGCTATTTTATTATATGGCTTGGTTTCCAAAGCATATAGCAATGATAAAATCCGTCTGAAAAAATATCCGATAATTTCCTGGCTGACGATCGGTGTTTTTCAGGGAGCGTTTATTTATCTGGCTTCATTGCAGGCATTGGATAATCTCGCTCTTCAGGATGTTTTAAAATTAAGAAATATTTTTCCGGCTATTCTTACGTCTTTGAATTTGTTGGGATTTTATCCGATGACTCAGATTTATCAACATGATGAGGACGAAAAACGTGGTGATTTCACAATCAGCAGATTGCTGGGAATAAGGGGAACATTTCTATTTACAGCTACACTATTTCTTTTTGCCTCCGGAGGTTTCTTTGTTTTCTTTCAGGGCAAAACAATATTCAATTTTCCTGCATTTGTTTTATACCTGCTGACCCTTTCTCCTACCCTGCTCTTTTTTGGATACTGGTTTTTTATTACCCTTAAAAACGAGAAAAAAGCAAATTTCAAAAATACTATGCTTTTGAATCTTCTGGGCTCAATGGGTTTAAATGCTTTTTTTCTGATACTTCTGTTTTCTAAAAAATAAAGTCGTCATAAATTTGATTTATAATCTCATTGAAATTCAACAGATTAACAAATTTATATGCTGAAAGAGTATCCAGAAGCCGTAACAAGTGAGTAACTTTGCAAAATGAAATTTGAAGAATTTAATCTTAATCGCCAACTTTTAAATGCGATTGAAGAGGCCGGATACACAGAGGCAAGTCCTATTCAGGAACAAGCGATTCCGCTTGTAGATGCCGGACATGATGTGTTGGGGATTGCCCAAACGGGAACAGGAAAAACTGCTGCATATGTGCTTCCGCTTTTAATGAAAATAAAATATGCACAGGGAAAACATATCAGAGCGCTGATTTTAGCTCCGACCCGTGAATTGGTTATGCAGATTGACGCTGCCATTTCAGAATTAGCTAAGTACACAGATATCAGACATACTGCCATTTATGGCGGGCTGGGACCCAAAACACAGATAGAAAATATTCAGAAAGGATTAGATATTCTGGTGGCAACACCTGGTCGGTTCATGGATATTTATCTTAAGGGAGAAATTGTCGTAAAAGAATTAAAAACGCTGGTATTAGATGAAGCGGATAAAATGATGGACATGGGGTTTATGCCTCAGATCCGTAAAATTTTAGAAGTAATTCCTTCCAAAAAGAGGCAAAATCTGTTGTTTTCAGCTACATTTCCGGAAAAGGTTGAGAAACTCTCATACGAATTTTTGGAATTTCCGCTGAAAGTAGAAGTAACACCACAGGCTACAACAGCTGACATGGTGGAGCAAAAATTGTATGAATTGCCCAATTTTAAAACGAAGATTAATCTGATTGGTATGTTAATGTCTGATAGTGAGACATTTAATCGGGTAATTATTTTTTGCAGAAGTAAGGAAATAGCGGATAATATTTTTAAATTTCTGGAACGAAAAATTGTTAAGGAAAATCAGATCCGTGTAATTCATGCAAATAAAGGTCAGAATACCAGAATAAATTCCATTGAAAACTTCAGAGAAGGAAATATTCAGGTACTTGTTTCTACAGATGTGGCTGCCAGAGGGATAGATATTCAGAGTGTAAGTCATGTGATTAATTTTGACGTTCCGATCATTTATGAGGATTATGTACACAGAATAGGAAGAACCGGTCGAGCTAATATTAAAGGGGAAGCGATTACTTTTATGACAATTGCTGAAGAGTATCACATCCGGAAAATTGAGAAGATTATCAAAATGGAAATTCCAAGAGCGGAACTTCCGGAAGGATTAAAGATAGAAGAGACACCATTTCTTGAGCAGCAGGAAATGCTTAAGGAAATTGATGATCAGAAGAAAAAAGAAAATCCTGATTTTAAAGGAGCCTTTCATGAAAAGAAGTCTAAGAAAGGAGTAAAAGTTGTTTCGAAAAAATCGAAGGGAATGGGTGGGGAATCAAAGAAAAAAGTCATAATTTCGAAACCCGCTTCAGCATCGTCCGGCCGCAGTGCCAGAGGAAATAATTTTGGCAAGAAAGTAGTTAAAAAACGGGGGAGATAAAATATATTAGGATTAAATGACGTTACCAATAAGTATGTACCAATAAGCTCGTTAAACAAAGGAAGTCTGAGGCTGATCTTGAGCTTATACCATGATGAATAGGATTATGAGATATTTATTGCCTTTATTTATAATTCCTTTCTTCTGTCTTGATGTTTTGGCACAGCAGCAAGCTGCATTGGTTAGTAATCGTGAGATAGTTAAGAAAGAAGATTCAACAACTGAAATACTGGATTTCAGGGTGTTACCGCTTTTTGGTGAAATAAAGAAAAATCAGGAGCAACAAAAGAAAGATGACGTCTTTTTAAAAAATTGCGATGAAAACTTTAAAGATCGGACAGAAGCCAGTAAATTTTTTGCAGAAAGAGGATGGGAATATATAGGAGAGGGTCAGTTAGATACAGCCGTTTATCGTTTTAATCTATCCTATCTGCTTAATCCTCAGAACATGGAGGCTTATTGGGGACTAGGTGTGGTGAGTTTTCAGAAAGGAAAATTTGAAGAATCTGCCAAGTTATTAAGTCACGGACTAAAACTGGATCCGAATAATGCCATGCTGATGGTTGATATTGCTACGGTTCAGATGAATTGTTTTGTGGAGAAAAGAAATTGTGAAGAGATTGATGATGCAGTAAGGTTATTGGAAAAGTCTGTAAAATTAGATTCTACAAATGCGAATGCATGGCTGAAATTTGCAGTAGCCGAATATCATCAGGAGCATTTCGACAAATCATGGGAGTATATACACAAATGCAGAATGCTTGATTTATCGTTTGTAGATCTGAATTTCGTTCAGCAATTGATTGCCAAAAAAGAAGACCCAATGGGCATTTTCAAATAGCAAATGATTTTTTTATCATGTTTAAGAAAACGGTTTAGTTTCAATTGCAGAAACTAAACCGTTTTCTTTTTCAAAATATAAGGTTCAGAGATTTTGCCATTTATGCTTTTATTAGGGTTTAGAAAGCAGATTTTTAGTTTTTATTATTTGTCTAGTGATCAGGCTATTTTAAATTTCTTTTTATAATAGCTTCTCCAGCGTGCTATCCCAATGCCTCCAATTACACCTGGGGCAATCCAGGCAACTAAACCTGGTACAAAATCATGATTATTTACTACTAAAAAAGCTGTTACTGTAGCAATATATGACCCTACCATTCTGGAAATATGATTTAAAAACCAATGCATTTTATCAGGAATTGATTTATGAGAAAACAATTTCAGGTCCTGGTATGCCAAAATGAAACAGAATCCGCCAAAAAGTGTAAAAAGAACGCCATAAAAAATGATGTTACTTGAGAATGCCCAGAGGCCAAAACCGATCATTGCAAAAGAGCAAACAAAAGCTAACCAGGCTCCAAACCAATCAATGGAAGAAGCTACTATTTCCTTTTTCATCCCTATAAGTCTGATTCCGGTAAATGTGTTATAAAAGCTGAAAACAGCAATGCAGGCCAGAAAAATCAGACGTACTTCAAATTTAAACCGGAGTATAGCAGTTATTGCTACGCCAAACATTGCCCAGTAGTAAATTTTTCCTGCAACAATGTGAGTTTTTCCTCCTTTTTTTGCGATTAAAGGTACAAGTCCTGTAACCAAGGCTAGAAATCCACAAAGGATATGAAAATAAAGAACAAATTTTAAGAACGTTTCCATTGAGTTTGGATGATTTAGTGATGTAAAGTGAAAACCGGTATTAATCGGATACCTTGGGGGTGAAATATTTAATTGTCCAAATGTAGACCTATGATCTCAATCCAATCAAATCAATGGGAGTAATGACAAGACTTTGGGGCGTTTGGAGGGTTTTGGGGACGTTTTCAGGCTTTTAGGGCTGAATAGATTTAGTTGAATGGAATAGTTTCTGATATTTTCTCAGAACATTTCAACCTGTATGTAGCAAAAAACGGGACATTATGATTTGTTCAGATCATAATGTCCCGTTTTTTGTCAGGGTATTTTTTAGCTGTACCTAAAATAATTCGCCTGTTCTGTATCTGGGTACAATTCCCAGGTGTACATAGGCCCTTTCTGTTGCCTCCCGTCCTCTTGAGGTTCTTTTCAGAAAACCCTCTTTGATAAGAAACGGCTCATAAACTTCTTCGATTGTTTCGGCTTCTTCACCACAAGCTGTGGCAATGGTAGAAAGACCGACTGGTCCCCCTTTGAATTTTTCAATAATTGTCGATAAAATGCGGTTATCCATTTCATCTAAACCATTTTGATCGACATCAAGTGCTGCTAAAGCCATTTCGGCAATCTCTACAGTAATGTGTCCATCTCCTTTTACCTGAGCAAAATCACGGGTTCTTCTTAAAAAATTGTTTGCAATACGAGGTGTTCCCCTGCTCCTTCTTGCAATTTCGAACGCTCCCTCCTCGCTGATATTGGTTCCTAAGATATGAGAAGAGCGTTTTACAATAGAGCTCAGTAAAGCTGAATCATAATATTCCAGTCTGCAATTGATACCAAATCTTGCTCTGAGCGGAGAGGTTAGCAATCCGGCTCTGGTGGTTGCTCCAATCAAAGTGAAAGGATTTAAAGAAATCTGAACACTTCTTGCATTTGGTCCTGAGTCTAAAAGAATATCAATTTTATAGTCTTCCATGGCGGAATAAAGATATTCCTCCACGATTGGATTTAACCGATGAATTTCATCAATAAAAAGTACATCATAAGGTTGAAGATTTGTCAGAAGACCTGCCAAATCAGAGGGTTTGTCCAGAACAGGGCCAGATGTAATTTTAATGTTTGATTTAAGTTCATTGGCAACGATATTGGAAAGTGTTGTTTTCCCAAGTCCCGGAGGGCCGTGCAGCAAAACATGATCAAGAGCTTCTTCTCTTTGTTTAGCAGCAGTTACAAAAACCTTTAAATTGTCTAAAACTTTGTCCTGACCCGCAAAATCATCAAATGAAAGAGGCCTTAATGCTTTTTCTATTTCCTTTTCCGCAGAGGAAAGGGATGAATTATCTCCTTTTAAATAATCTTCTCGCATAATTCAATTTGTAAAAAGCTACTTCTTTCGGAAAATTCCGAAAAGAATACCTTTTGTATTAACTCAAAAATAAAGCATTTTCTTTTCTCAATAAACGATTCAGAAAAATACCTTAATCGCACTGTTGAAAATCTTGCAGATATTTGAACTTTTTGCCTTAATTTGTACAAAAAAATCTTTATAAAGCCCAAATATCTAAAATTCATGTCCTCAACATTTCTTGGAGAATTTATTGGTACAGCTGTTTTAATCTATTTAGGAAACGGAGTGGTCGCCAATGTATTACTTAAATTTTCAAAAGGTGAAAATTCCGGTTGGATTGTAATAACTGCCGGATGGGCTTTTGCAGTAACAATTGGAATCTTTGTTTCTACGAAATTCGGTAGTCCGGCAGCCCATCTTAATCCTGCTGTAACGGTTGCAGAAGCTGTTAAATCCGGAGATTGGTCTAATGCTGCTTCTTTTATCCTGGCTCAGCTTGCAGGAGCATTTTTAGGAGCAACGTTGGTATGGTTACAATATTTACCTCATTGGTCTGCAACTTCTGACAGCGGTTTAAAACTTGCCTGTTTTTCTACTTCTCCGGCGATTAAACATTCATTTGGCAATTTTATCAGTGAGTTTCTGGCAACAGCCTTACTCATTATAGGGCTTGGCTCTCTCCCATCTGTTTCAAATGGTTTAGGCCCTTATATTGTAGGAGTTCTTGTTTGGGCCATTGGGTTATCTCTCGGAGGAACAACGGGTTACGCAATAAATCCTGCCAGAGATCTGGGACCACGACTTGCACATACTTTTTTGCCGATAGCCGGAAAAGGGCCATCAGACTGGGGATATGCATGGGTTCCATTTGTTGCTCCTATTGCCGGATCGATAGTAGGAGCCTTAATCCTTAAACTACTTTAGTCTTTCTGAATTTAGTGACAAATTTTCTCATAAACTTAAAATCATCCTAATACCTGTAAATTATGTTCATCGGTTCAATAGATCAGGGAACGACCAGCACTCGTTTTATTATTTTTGATAAACAAGGAAATCAGATTTCTGTCGGACAGAAAGAACACGCCCAGATATATCCGCAAGCAGGATGGGTTGAGCATAATCCGGATGAAATCTGGCAAAATACCCAGGAAGTAATTGGTTTAGCACTCGGAAAAGCAAACTTGTCAACGCATGATCTGGCAGCGATTGGTATCACCAATCAGCGAGAAACAACCGTTGTCTGGAATAAAACAACAGGAATACCCTATTACAATGCTATTGTCTGGCAGGATACCCGTGTAGGAAATATGGTTGCTGAACTCGAAAAACATGGAGGAATTGACCGGTTTCGGGAAAAAACAGGATTACCCCTTGCAACATACTTTAGTGGATTAAAGATAAAATGGCTTTTAGAGAATGTAGAAGGCTTGAGAGAAGATGCAGAACATGGTGAAGCTATTTTCGGAAATATGGATACTTTCGTCATCTGGCATTTAACAGGAGGGACAGACGGAGGGCTACATATTACTGATGTTACAAATGCCAGCAGAACTCAGTTGATGGACTTAAAAACGTTAGCGTGGGATGCCGGTATTTTAGAAACATTGGGAATTCCCCTGAAAATGCTTCCAGCCATTCATTCCAGCAGTGAGGTTTACGGAGAAGCAAGAGGCGTTTTGGCGGGAGTTCCTGTGGCAGGAGATTTGGGCGATCAGCAGGCGGCTCTTGTAGGACAAACGTGTTTTCAGGCCGGAGAAGCTAAAAATACATACGGAACAGGCTGCTTTATGCTGATGAACACTGGAACAAAGGTTTTTCCTTCAAATTATGGCCTTCTGACGACCGTTGCTTACAAATTCGGAGATGAACCCGTCCATTATGCTTTGGAAGGCTCTGTGGCGATTGCAGGGGCATTAGTGCAGTGGTTACGCGATAACCTGGGAATCATTAAAAAAAGCTCAGATATCGAAACTTTGGCAAAAACAGTGGAAGATAATGGCGGATGTTATGTTGTTCCGGCATTTTCCGGCTTATATGCTCCATATTGGAAAGCAGATGCCAGAGGTGTGATTGCCGGTTTAACAAGATTTGTCAATAAAGGACATATTGCCAGAGCTGCTCTGGAAGCAACAGCTTTTCAGACGCTGGAAGTATTGGAAGCTATGGAAAAAGATGCCAATATTGAGATTTCTTCTCTGAGAGTTGATGGAGGAATGGTTGTAAATAAAACCCTGATGCAATTTCAGGCAGATATGGTTGAGGTTCCGGTCGTTTGTCCGGCGATGATTGAAACTACGGCCTTGGGAGCTGCTTATGCGGCAGGTCTTGCAGTTGGATATTGGAAAGATCCTGACGATTTAAAACAAAACTGGGGTGTGGCAAAAACCTGGAATCCGAAAATGGATAAGGATAAGAGAACAAATCTCTATCATTACTGGAGAAAGGCTGTTCAGAGAAGTTTTGGCTGGGAGGAATAGAAGTCCTTTATATAAAACGAAAAAGGGTTGGCAACATCAATTGCCAACCCTTTTTCGTTAACAGAAATTAATTTCTTAAGCATTGGAGAAATTAAAATTTCCAATCCCTTCAGAAAAAGAAAATATTTCACAAATCAGGCTCTTCCTTTATAAGCAGGCTTGTCGATACTTGTATTACCATAAGCAGGACAATTATTACGTCTTGCACATGAAGCCAAAGCCAGAACAGCTAATAAACCTAAAATAATGGATGTCTTTTTCATCAGAAATAATTCAGTTTATATGGGTATCAGAATGTTTAAAGTTTCTGATAAAATCTCAAAATCAGAATTTTAATTTAAAGTTATGAAAATTTGCCAATTAACGTCTAACCTAAAACTCAAAAGATATACCAATTATTGTTCAACAAGTGACAGATTTTCAGCTAATTCTATGGCATCCTGAGGTAAAATAATCTCCTGAGAAGAATTATCAGTCTGATTGTTGCCATAGCCAAGTATTGTTAACATTCCTTCACTTCCCTGCTCTGAAGCAAAAAGCCTGGTTGTAATGGTACCATCTTCCAGGCGATCAATGATTACATGCTTAGGCGCAGGAATCAAACAGTGTTGAATTCCGCCATAACCACCCAACGATTCCTGATAAGCACCAGTATGGAAGAAACCAACATATTGCCTTTCTGTTTCCTCGAAAATCGGCAGGTATAAATCGGAACTGTGAGCCTCTGTATTATAGAAATCCATAGAATCACAGGTCAGACCTCCCAGGTTTACTTTTTGGTACGGACTTCCCCAGTTATTTACCGGAAGCATAATATATTTTTGATTCATACCCCATGAGTCAGGTAGCTGGGTAATAAATGAACCATCAATCATGTACCAAAGCTCTTTATCGTTTTGAAGCTTCTGATCAATAATTTCATATAAAACAGCCCCGCTTTCACCTACGGTATAAGAACCGAATTCTGTGAAAATATTTGGTACCGGAACATTATTCTTGTTACAAATCCATGAAATTGATTCTACAATTTCGTCAATCATCGATTGGTAATCGTAATTGAATTGCAATGAAGTCTGAATTGGTAAACCTCCTCCAAGATCAATAGAATCAAGTTCCGGGCAAACCTTTTTCATTTCACAGTACTTGTAAATGAATCGGCTAAGTTCTGACCAATAATAAGCACTGTCTTTTATTCCGGTATTGATGAAGAAATGAAGCATCTTCAATTTATAGCGGGAACTATTCTCAATCTTTGTTTTATACAGCTCCAAAACATCTGAATAACGAATTCCTAATCTTGAAGTATAGAAAGCAAAATCAGGTTCCTCATCAGTAGCAATTCTGATTCCCAGATTAACGGTTTCGGCAGTTACTGATTTTTCATAAAAATCAATTTCCTTCAGGTTATCCAGAATAGGGATACAATTGAAGCCATCATTGATTAACTCGCTGATATACTGCGTGTAAAGAGGAAGCTTGTATCCGTTACAAAGAATGAAGTTAGATTTAGCTAATTTTCCCTCCTTGTGCAGGTCACGAATAATTTCAATGTCAAATGCTGAGGACGTCTCAAGGTGAACATTATGACTCAGAACATCTTCAACAATAAACTTAAAATGAGAGGACTTTGTACAATAGCAATAAGTATAATTGCCCTTATAATTGTACTTTTTGATGGCGTTACGGAAAAGTAACTTGGAGTTTTCAATATGCTCACCAATTTTGGGCAGATAAGTAAGTTTTAATGGCGTACCATATTGTTTTATAATTTCCATCAACGGTACATTGTTGAACAAAAGTTCGTTGTTTTCGTCAATGTTGAACTCACGAGTTGGGAACTCGATAGTTTGGTCAATCAGATCAATGTAATTTTTCATCCTACAGCGAAAAGCATAAATTTTAATTTAATTGTTTAACTTTAAGATCGCCCGATTGAGCTATCTTATGCTACTTCTGGTGACAAGAAGTAGTATTTTTAATAACCATTTCTGATAAACAGCGTTATAAAAAACGTGCAAAAGTGCAACAAAAGTATGACCTTTGCAAGCAAAAAAATTGGATTTATCAAAGAAGCCTTGTATCAGACCTCAATTTTACAATTATTTAATTCTGAGAATGCCGGATAATCCTGAAAATGAAAGAAAACAGGGTATTTCCAGGCAGTAATCCGGGAAAATAATGATAACTGATTTGAAATTTAATATTCTGTAAACCAGTATGTTATATTCAGAATGATATTTGGGGAAGATTATTTTATCCTTCAAATATTTTTATAAACAATTAATATTATAAAATTGTCCTAAAACAATTGAAAAAAGCCTCAGGGCATAAATTTAAATTACTAAAGATGACAGCTAAAAATATACATTTTATAGCTATTGGTGGAGCCGCCATGCACAATCTGGCGATAGTTTTGCATAATCAGGGTCACAACGTCACCGGATCGGATGATGAAATTTATGAGCCTTCCCGTACTTTACTGGCAGAAAAAGGTTTGTTACCTGCCGAAATAGGCTGGTTTCCTGAGAAAATTACTTCAAAGCTGGATTATGTGGTGTTGGGAATGCATGCCAGAATTGACAATCCGGAGTTAATTAAAGCACAGGAAGCAGGTATTAAAATTTATTCATATCCTGAATTTATTTACTCACAAAGTGAGCATAAGCACCGGGTTGTTATAGCCGGAAGTCATGGGAAAACAACCATCACTTCTATGATTTTGCATGTTCTGAAATACCATAAGCGTAAGTTCGATTATATGGTTGGTGCCAGAATTGAAGGATTTGATACTATGGCGAGCCTTTCAAATGCACCATTAATTGTCATTGAAGGAGATGAATATTTGTCATCTCCTATCGATAGAAGACCTAAATTTATTCATTATCATCCTCATGTCGCTTTAATTTCCGGTATTGCCTGGGATCATATAAATGTTTATCCGGAATTTGATCAATATGTACATCAATTTGAGTTGCTGGCAGATTTATTACCAAAAGCCGGCAGCCTGGTTTATGATAGTACGGATAAACTGGTTTCAAAGATCGGAAAGAACCTTTCTACAGAAATACAAGGATATGATTATCAGGCGCATCCTAATAAAATCAGGGATGGAAAGACCTATTTAATTACTGCTGCTAAGAAAGAAGTGGAAGTGAGTGTCTTCGGAGAGCATAATATGAAAAATATCAACGGGGCAAAACTGGTGCTTTCGCAGATTGGAATTGAAGAAGAAGAATTCTATGAGGCAATTCCAAGTTTTAAAGGGGCGGCCAAAAGGCTTGAATTTTTAGGCGGAAATGAAGAAACTGTAATTTATAAGGATTTTGCTCATGCCCCTTCAAAAGTTGAGGCAACGACAAAAGCGGTGAAGGAGCAGTTTCCTAAACGGAAATTAATTGCCTGTCTTGAGTTACATACTTTCAGCAGTCTGAACAAAAGTTTTTTGCCGGAATATGCCAATAAACTGAATGCTGCGGATTTACCTGTTGTTTTTTACAGCCCTCATACTTTAGAACATAAGAAATTACCCGCTATTTCAGCAGAAGACATTCAGCAGAATTTTAATAATAAAAATCTTCAGGTTTTTACAAACAGCGAAGAATTACAGTCGTTCTTATTAAGACAAAACTGGAAGGATACCAATTTGTTAATGATGACTTCCGGTACATTTGACGGATTGGATTTTAAAGCGCTGGCTTCAAAAATTTTGTAAACAGCAGACTATCTGTAAAAAGCGAGAGCGATGAAAAACTTTCATCGCTCTCGCTTTTAGTATCAGAACGTATGTATTATTGTCCCAGGATAATTTCAAGTTCTTTCTTAAACTCAACCAGCAAAATCTCTTTCATTGAAATCTTACGTTTTTGGGTATTAATCTTGCCAATTACCTGACGATCCTGCATCTGATTAGAGTATTGAGCATTTTCAATAAAGGTTTCCAGCTCATTCTTCTCTTTCTTGGTCATGTAATCCATCTGATTAATCATGATTTTCAATTGCTCGATTCTTGGCTTTTCATGTAATGCCGGATGGCGGTAACTGATTACACGAAGTAAATAGTTCATTTCGAAAATCTTATCACAAACCGTACGGAATCTTTCCGCAAGAGCTTTGTCGATTGTTTTTACCTGTGCCGAAATCTCTTTCCACTGTACCAGATAAGCTTTTGCTTTTTCTGCTGAAGCAGGGATATTTTGCTGATCCGGTAAAAGCTTTTCAAGTTCAGTTGTCATATCTATCAACTGTTGAACTCTAGGATCTACCCGAGGTTTAGAAACAATACCCTTGGCACGGTTATATCTTTCAAAGAACCAGTCGTTGGCTTTCTTGAATTGTTTCCAAAGTTGAGATTGCTTTTTCGGAGGAACTTGTCCGACCGTTTTCCATTCTCTCTGTAATTCTTTTATACGTGCGAAAGCCGCATCAACATCATCAGATCTCCGAAGCTGGAATGCTTCTTCTACCAAAGCCTGAAGGAATGCGATTTTTTCGTCTATAATTCTGTTTTTCTCAGCAAAATACTCACGACGACGCATGAAGAAGTCATCGTTGATATTTGTAAACTCTCCTTCTACTGTATCCTGAATAGATTTATCAACCGGCCCGGTTTTAAGCCATTTGGTCTTAATCTCCATAAGAGCTTCCGTGGCAGCCTGCCAGTCTTCAATTTTGGCAGCTTCTTTGGATTCTTCAATTAAGGCACGTTTGATTTCAAGATTTTTGATTTGATTGGTTAAAATCAATTCACGAAGATTCAGTTCCAGTTCATCAAGTTTATGAAGAAGAGGAATAAAATTGCCAAGCCCGTCAAATTCGACAAGACTTTTGCGGAGTTGCAATAATTTCGTCAGGTAAGAACCTTTGTTTTGTGCTTCTTCAACTTGCTCAAAAAGCGTATTGACTTTGTTTTCAGCAATAGAGAAGCGGTTCACAAAGTATTGAAGAGCTTCTTCTTCAGTGTTTCTTACGACACCTATTTCACGGTCCGAATAGTCTAAATATCCTCGTAAATAGACTTTACCATCTTTGCAATAGCCGTACTGAGCGGCAGATTGTACTGTATTTTCCATTTTGGTATAGGGTTAGAGAGTCTGGCAAAGCACATTGCTCTAACATCTTTGCGGGTGGTTAAACGTTGTTTTTTTAATATAAAATTTAGCTCTCGAAAATAGTTTTTATTTTGGAAACTTGAGGTTTGAATAATCTAATAAGTTATTAAACGGCACACTAATTTTTCCCTGGCTACTTATTTAACCCCTAAATTTAATTATCTCTTGTTAAGAAACGATTATTTTGGAATAATTTATCGTTCTACCGGAGGTTTTACGATATTTGTTGACACAAAATTATTGCCAAGTACAAATAAATAAAATTTTGGTGATTTTAAAAATTAAAAGTTTTATTAAATATTTGGGAAACAAATAAAAAAATTGACATACGTCCTTAAAGTCAGATGAGTAACGAAACAATTATTTTCTCAATGGAGAGGGTTTCCAAGACTGTTCCTCCACAAAAAACAATTTTAAAGAACATTTATCTCTCCTTTTTTTATGGAGCGAAAATAGGTGTATTAGGTTTAAACGGAGCAGGAAAGTCTACACTTCTGAGAATTATCGCAGGAAAAGACAAAAACTATACCGGAGATGTGGTTTTTTCGCCGGGTTATTCTGTCGGAATGCTTGAGCAGGAACCGGAATTAGACCCTAATAAAACCGTTAAAGAAGTTGTGGAAGAAGGTGTTGCCGAAATTATCGGTTTATTGAAGGAATTCGATGAGATAAATGAAGCTTTTGGAGATCCGGATGCAGATTTTGATAAACTTTTGGCACGTCAGGGGGAAGTTCAGGAAAAACTGGATCATTTTAATGCCTGGGAATTGGATAATCGCCTGGAAAAAGCAATGGATGCGCTCCGCTGCCCTCCTTCAGATGCCAATGTTGCCAATCTTTCCGGTGGAGAGAAACGACGTGTAGCGCTTTGCCGCCTGCTTTTACAGGAACCTGATGTATTGTTGCTGGATGAGCCTACCAACCACCTTGATGCGGAATCGGTATTATGGCTTGAAGAGCATTTACGTCAGTATAAAGGAACCGTAATTGCTGTAACCCACGACCGCTATTTCCTTGATAACGTAGCAGGATGGATTCTTGAACTGGATAGAGGTGAAGGTATTCCATGGAAAGGGAATTATTCTTCATGGTTAGAGCAGAAACAAAATCGTTTGTCGCAGGAAGAAAAAACCGAATCTCGTCGCCAGAAAACCTTGCAGAGAGAATTGGAATGGGTTAAAATGGCTCCGAAAGCAAGACAGGCAAAATCAAAAGCACGTTTGGGGGCCTATGAAAAATTGCTTTCAGAAGAGACGAAACAGAAAGAGGATAAACTGGAATTATTTATTCCGGCCGGTCCGCGTCTGGGAAATAAAGTTATTGAAGTCAACAATGTTTCTAAAGCTTTCGGGGACAAATTGTTATTCGAAAACCTTTCATTTGCATTACCACCTGCAGGAATTGTGGGGATTGTCGGACCAAATGGTGCGGGGAAAACCACTCTTTTCAAACTAATTACAGGCAAGGAAACGCCTGATGCAGGAACTTTTGAAGTGGGAGAAACGGTGCAAATGGCCTATGTAGATCAGGAGCATAATCAGTTGAAGCCGGAAAAATCTGTTTTTGAGACCATTTCTGGTGGAACGGAACATATTATTTTAGGCGGAAAGCAAGTCAATGCCCGTGCTTATGTAAGCAAATTTAACTTTGGGGGAGCTGATCAGGAAAAGAAAGTAGCTAATCTTTCCGGTGGAGAGAGAAATAGGGTTCACTTAGCCATGATGCTTAAGGAAGGTGCAAACTTATTGCTGCTTGATGAGCCAACCAACGACCTGGATGTTAATACCTTAAGAGCATTGGAAGAGGCCCTGGAAAACTTTGCGGGTTGTGCTGTGGTTATTTCCCACGACCGCTGGTTCCTTGATAGAATTGCAACGCATATTTTAGCATTTGAAGGAGATTCTCAGGTTTATTGGTTTGAAGGAAACTTCTCCGAATATGAGGAAAATCGACGTAAGAGATTAGGAGATGTTGGTCCGAAAAGAATCAAATACAAAAAACTGGTTTAGTCAGGTTTTGGGTAAAAAGGGGTATAAGCAAATTGTTTATACCCCTTTTGCTTTTTGAAGAATTGTTGCAGGTAATAAATTTCAGCAGGAAGATTTCCTGAGTAACCCTCTCTTTTTCATTAATTTATGGAGGAATAGCGTTACATTCCTTTACAATAAACCTAAAATCAGAGAATATGCCCTACCTTTGTAATTTAAAATTTAACAGTTGCTGAGATTTGAAACCAACCATTAGAGATTATTTACAACTTCATTTTGTCGTTCTGATTTTCGGCTTTACCGCCATACTCGGCGTACTCATTTCTGTTCATTCCCTGAGCCTGGTTTTTTTCAGAACATTATTGTCGTCAACAGGACTTTTTATTCTTCTGAAAATAAGAAAGACAAGTTTTTCCATAGAAAAAGGTGCTATGATAAAAATCCTTTTAACAGGATCAATTGTGACCTGTCATTGGGTTCTGTTCTTTCTTTCGGCTAAAGTTTCTACTGTAGCTATTTGCCTGGCAGGTTTCTCCACCCAGTCTTTATGGACAAGTTTTCTTGAACCTCTGGTAGCAAAGAAAAAGATGAGTATTCTGGAGGTTTTGCTGGGGGCGGTTGTTATTGCAGGCTTATATATGATTTTTTTGTTTGAATTTAATCATTTTACAGGATTAATGCTTGGAATAGGTTCTGCTGTGATGGGGGCTTTGTTTTCCGTAATCAACGGACAGTTTACCAAAAAGTTTGATGCACCGGTTATTACTTTTTATGAAATGATAGGCGCCGCTATTACTTCCCTGATCATATTATTGGTTTACAGTAACTTTACCGATGAAGCTCTGAAGATTATGCCACAGGGATTTGACTGGCTTTGGTTAAGTATTCTGGCATTTGTCTGTACGGTTTTTGCCTTTGCTGAAACCATTCACCTTGCGAGAAAATTCACTATTTTTGCTATGAACCTCACAATCAACCTCGAACCGGTTTATGGTATTATATTCGCTTTTGTGATTTTCGGAGAAAAAGAAAGAATGACTACAGGTTTTTACCTGGGAACTTTGGTAATTTTAGGTTCTGTTTTAGCCTATCCTTTACTGATGTATAGAAAAAACAAAAGACAACAACTGAGCTAAACCTTTTTTAAACTTACCCTAATACCGAATGAAACCATATTTATTGAAGTATATAACCTACATAGTTGCTGCATTTCCCGCTGGATTTTTTATCTGGTATGTTGGGAGATATACTGTAAATATTCCATTTTTAGATGATAACCTCTACTATACCGACTGCATTCTGGCAGTAAATAAAAGTAAATCTATTGCAGAAGCTTTCTGGATTTTCATGAAGCAGCATACTATTACCGAGCATCGCACCCCTGTCTCAAAATTTGTTGCTTATCTGATTTATAAATTTACCGGAAGTCTGAATTATACTATTTTAGCTCATTTAGGGAATTTATTTTTAGGAGGACTTCTTTTCTTCTTCTGGAAGGTTTTTCAGAAAACTAAAACCGACTTCGTCTTTTTCCTTCCGATTCCATTTTTGATATTTCAGATGCAGACCTTTGAAAATCAATTTTGGACTATCTGTAACTGGACATATTATCCTATCGGCTTTTTACAGATGCTTACGCTCTACTTACTGAGCTTTGATAAACCGAGATATTTTCTTTGGGCAATATTATCTGCGATTTTAGTAACCTTCACTTTCAGCAATGGAATGTTTGTCTTTCTCCCGGCAGCGCTGGTATTGATTTACCTGAAAAGATATAAGGAATGTGGAATTATGACAGTAACGGGAGCACTATGCGTCGCACTTTATTTCAGTACCTATAAACCCTCTCCTATTGTACCTCATCAATTAGATATCGTTCACCTGTTTACAAGTTTTGTAATCCTTTTAGGAAGTTATCTGGAAATACAATCAGCCTCTTTTTTGAGTAATACCACCGCATTTTTATTCGGAGCATTGGTATTAACCGGACTGATTTATACATGTTTTGCGCTGTTAAATAATTATTTCGATTTTAAAAACAGGTATTTTCCGATAAAATTTAAGAAAAACTACCGGGCCAATCTCTTTTTGAGCAGCTCCGTAATTTGTTTGCTTATTTCTGCTGCTGCCGTAGCATATTCCCGCTCTGCCAGCCAGGATGGGTATTATGAAATGTTCTTCAGCAGATACAAATTCATAAGTGTCTTGCTTTTATGTCTTGCTTATTTCTTCTGTCTGATTAATTTTTCAGGAATGATAAAAAAAGCAGCACTTTGGGTTTTTCTTCCTTTTAGCATTTTTATGTATTTCTTTTCATATTACTGGAATCATGAAACGATCTTTAATATGAGAGAAAACCTTTTTGTAGGGATGTTTAATTTTCAGAATAACAAAGCTTTAAGTTTTTATCCTCATGGAAATGACTGGGCTGAGTCTATTGATAAAATTACAGAAGAAGCCATCAAAACACAGGTTTATAAATCACCTGAAACAATCTATACAAAGTTCAGCAAGGAAATTCTAAGTGCTTCGGGACCTGTTTCTGATACTACAGTTTTCCAAATTTCAAGAAAAGACAACCATTGGCTAATTAAAAATGAAACATTCCCTGTAGAAACCTCTGTAGATGAGGGAATGTGTCTAATTTTGAAGTCTGAAAAGAAGACCTATTTATTACCATTCAGAAGAGAGCGAAATAAAAGCCGTAAGGATTTAGTGAAAAATGGTAATTACTTTTGGAAGGGCTTTGAGGTGAAGTTTGACGATTACACATATCTGCCCGGTAAATATTCTGTTGGAATCATAAGGATCATAGATAATCAATTTATGGTTTCATTCCATAAAAGTTTAATAATTGATAAATAATACAAGGGACAGCGATAAAAATGACGAGTTTATTAAAACAAACTAAATTTCAGAATCTGGTAATAGGAGGCTTGCTTCTCTTGATTATAATTCCGGTATTTATCCTTGCGATTTTTAACCATCCATCAGTAGCCGACGACTATTGTTTTGCCTATGTAACAAGGGATTATGGTTTTTGGAAGGGACAAAAGTTTTATTACGACGGATGGTCAGGAAGATACTGGACGAACTTTTTGTTTCATGCTACACCTTTAGCCTTCGGATGCTTCTGGTTTGTGAAGGTTATGCCTTTTATTATTGTAACACTCCTTTTTCATGCGACTTATGTAGTAGCGGGAGAGTTTTTCTTTTTGAAAAGGATTTCTGAGAAATTGGTTGTTACAGCCTCCTTTCTGATTCTTTTTCTGGGATGTATTCCAAGCGTTGTCGATATTTATTACTGGTACACTTCGGTCTTTATCTACCCGATCGCCATTGTTTATTGGCTATATCTTATAGTGGTAATAAACAGATTTTATCAGGAGAAATATAAAAAAATACAGATTTGGGTAGCAATTCTTGCCGGGGTGCTGGTTTTTTTCATTATAGGTTCTAATGAAATCATGATGATTTTCCTGGTTGGACTTTTAGGCCTGACCGGATTGTATAAATTAATATTTCACAGAAAAATCGATTTTTTCATTGCGTTTTTATTGATTGTTGCAGCATTCTCATCTTATCTGGTTATTTCAGCGCCCGGAAATGCGGTCAGGATGACAGGAGGAAATGTTTTGGGCGGAGGGATAAAAATAGCCCTTGAGAAAGGTGTTAAGTCTTTCTTTAAAGAATCTTTTCACTGGATATTTTTTACGCCGATTTTACCATTTTCTATAATATTTATCGCATTTCTGACAAATTTAAAGGAAAAACTAAAGGGTTCAATATATCAGGTAAACCGAATTGCAGCATTCGGAGCCTTTTCATTGCTGATTACTTTAATGCTCTTTGGTATTCATTATGGCAATGATATGGGAATTCCTGCAAGGGTTCTGAACGTTATTTTTGGTTTTTTTATCATAGGCTGGTTTTACAACCTGACACTTTGGGTTGTTCAGACTGCCCTGTTCGATAAAGTGAAAATTAATACTTTAAATACTTTGATATCGGGTGGTTGGATTATAATAAATCTTATACTTAGTCCTGGTCTGGAAATGATGTATAGTGATATTTTAAAAGGAACGGCCTTCCGGTACGATCAGGAAATGGTGAAAAGATATGCTCTGATTCAGGGAAGTAAGAAAGATACAATTGCTGTTACTCCTCTTCAAAATAAACCCGAATCGCTTTATTTTGACGAAATTAAAAATAATGAAAAGCACCTCTGGAATAAATGTTATGCCGAATACTTTCAGAAGAAAGTAATAATTTTGAATGATAAAGAGTAATTTAAACCTTACAGAAAAAACGATTTGTCCGATTGTGAAATTCTGTTGAATCTTATGCAAAGCCCGAAAGACTTATTTATCTCTGTTATTGTTCCCTGCTATAACGAGGAACAGGTAATCGAACATACTTATCAGCGGATTGTCAAAACCCTGCAAGGTTTTCCTGCAAGAGGCTATGAATTGATTTTTATCAATGATGGAAGTAAGGACAATACCCTGTCGTCCTTAAAAAGACTTGCTGCACTTGATAGTAATGTTAAGGTACTTGCCTTTTCACGTAATTTTGGACACCAGCCTGCTGTTTCTGCGGGTATAGAAATGTGTGAAGGGGATGTGGCGATTATCATAGATGCAGATTTACAGGATCCGCCGGAGCTTTTTCCGGAAATGATTAAAATCCATCTTGAAGAAAATGCGAATGTCGTTTATGCAGTGAGGAAAGAAAGAAAAGGGGAATCGCTGTTTAAATTATTTACGGCGAAACTTTTCTACAGATTAATAAACAATCTCTCCGACGTGAAATTACCTGTGGATACCGGAGATTTCAGGTTAATTGACCGTATGGTGATTGACACATTCAAAAAACTGCCTGAAAAGAATAAATATATCAGAGGTTTGATAAGCTGGATTGGTTATAAACAGGTACCTGTTTATTATGTGAGAGAGGAAAGATTTGCCGGAGAAACAAAATATCCGCTTTCAAAAATGATGAAATTTGCCACAACAAGTTTGTTGTATTTTAGCAAAAAACCATTGAAACTGGCCATGACGATGGGTTTTTTAAGTATTGTTGTCGGTTTGTTTCTGGCTGCCTGGGTTATTACCGGAATTATTTTCAGACCTAATACCATTGTTTCCGGCTGGGCTTCTTCGGTAATTGCAATCATTTTCTTCGGAGGAGTTCAACTTCTTACTATTGGAGTGATGGGAGAATATTTGGGAAATATTTTTGATGAAATTAAAAATAGACCCGAGTATATCATTCATGAAAAAATAAACTTCTAAATCTCTTTTAAGGGAATTATGTTCGAATCTGCTAAAAAAGAATCACAGTATTTAATCAGGGCGGGGATATTCCTGCCCATTTTAATATTCATTGCCTTTCTGATTACATTTTCCATAAATGTCCCCTGGATGGATGACATGGATGCTTTCCCGGATTTTCTGGGAAGGTTTCTGAAGGCTGATAATTGGGATGAAAAGTGGTGGTTATTGTTCAAACCAAATAATGAGCACAGGATTGTTTATGCCAAACTCATGAATTTATGGTGGTATTTTGTCACCGGGGAGTTAAACATGAAGCTAATCATGATTTTCGGGAATATTACCTTACTCGGAATATTATGGCTTTTCTGGCGTGTTTTGAAAGAGCAGAATATTCCTTTGAAATATTTTCTGCCAATCCCTTTGCTTCTGTTACATCCGCAATATTATCTGATTAGTCTCTGGTCAATTACCGGACATCAATATCAACCGGTTATATTTTTTGGATTACTCGGTATTTTTCTGCTTACCAGAAATACGATAACAACATTCATTTTTGCGGTATTGGTAATTATCTTCGACTCATTCACGATGAGTAACGGATTGTTTTTTTGGTTTGTTGGTATAATTATTCTTTTGCTTCAGGGTAGAATCCGTTTAACCGGAATTTGGGTAATACTGACTATTCTTACTATCAAAATATACTTTTATAAATTTGATACTGAAGCAAATGATTTAGGATTTGCCTACTTCATGAAGCATCCGCATGAAAGTTTTCTGGGTTTTTTCACTACATTGGGAGGTTCTGTTGACTTTTGGAATCATAAAGCAATTTTTGTCAGATCAATTGCCCCGACGATTTTAGGAATGGTCTTAGTTTCAATCGGAACGTATTGGTCGCTGGGATTGGCCCTTTATTCCAAAGAATTGCCTTTTTCCTGGTTAAAATTAACCCGTAAAGGTAAATTGTTTGAGCTTCATCAACGTATTGCTGACAAACCAATCAACTTACTGATTTTAGGAGGCTTTTTGTTTTTAGCAGCAAATGCACTTGTAATAGGGATTCTTCGCCCTCGATTCGGATATTTTGTTATGCTGGTAAGCAATTATAAAATTTACCCGATAACCTTATTGATTCTGGTCTATTTAATGCTGCTTACCGGCTGGCTGAGAAAAACATCGAACCAAAAATACTTTTACCTTTTTCTGGTTTTCAGTCTGTTATTTAATATTGCATCTTATTTGAAATTTACGCCTGAAGTTATTGAAAGAAGAAAGGATTTGCTGGTTCGGGCTTATAATCAGAAAAATAACCTGATCGGATTAGGTGCGGAAAGACATTCCCCTTTCAGAGAATATGCCATCACTGCATTGAAAAGGCTAACGGATCAGGGAATATATGTTTACCCTAAATCTTTCGTGGCAGACATGGAGAGCCAGTTATTGGCACCACTTCCGGAAAATAAAGTAATTGAAGCCAATATTGTGAAGGCCTCAGATGGAGAAAGAATAGAAAATACAGACCTTAAAATCAGCGGAGGAATCAATGACGGAGCATATTTGATTTTAAAATCTGCACAAAATACCTATCTGATTTACGGACAACAAGAGCGGTTTTTTGGAGGAAAAGTCGGTTTTTCTTTACTTGTTCCAACAAAAATGCTCGAGCCAGCAGACTATCAGATCGGAATTATGGTAGTTTCATCCGGGAAAAGTGAAATTTTCAATACAAAAAAGCAGATATCTGTAAATTATTAGGAAAACAAATTGTAAAAAACAGGCTCCTGAAATACAATTCAGGAGCCTGTTCATTTTATCGGCCGATGGCTACTTTCCGAAGAATGGTATCTATCACCTGCATAGTTGTAATTCCGTCAGCTTCAGCCTCATAATTGAGCATCATTCTGTGATTGAGTACATCCGGAGCTATTTCTTTTATGTCTTCCGGTAATACATAATCTCTGTCATCAAGATAAGCAAGAACCTTTGCAGAAAGATTGAGATTGATACTTGCTCTCGGAGAAGCCCCGAACTGGATATATCTTGCTTCTTCTTTCAAACCATAATCACTTGGTTTTCTGGTAGCAAATATCAATTCGATAATATATCGCTCCAGTGTTTCACTTATCGCAATTTTGTTGATTTCTCCTTTAATTTCAGAAATATCATCTTTATTTAAAATCGGCTTGGGTTTGTAATTGAAATCCATGTTAGACATTTTTCTCATTACTTCAAGTTCCTGTTCTTTGTTGAGATAATCTACATGAACTTTTAACATAAAACGGTCAACCTGAGCTTCCGGAAGTGGAAATGTCCCCTCCTGCTCTACCGGATTCTGAGTGGCCAGTACCAAAAAAGGCCTGTCTATCGGGAAAGTATTATCGCCGATTGTCACCTGTTTTTCCTGCATAGCCTCCAATAGTGCGGATTGTACTTTAGCAGGAGCACGGTTTACTTCATCAGCCAGAATCAGATTTGCAAAAATAGGCCCTTTTTTCACTTCAAAATCGTTGGATTTCTGGTTATAAATCATGGTACCAACTAAATCGGCCGGAAGAAGATCCGGCGTAAATTGAATTCTGTGAAAGTTAAGGTCAAGGATTTTTGCCAGTGTATTGATTGTCAGTGTTTTTGCTAATCCCGGAACCCCCTCCAAAAGAACATGTCCTCCCGTAAAAAGCCCGATCAGCAAGCGGTTGATTAACCTTTCCTGACCGATCACCACTTTTCCCATTTCCTCAAAGACCTGATTTATTTTTGCTTTCATTATAAAAATATGACGCAGTGACCTGCTATAATTTAGGTATCAAATTGTGAAAAAACTCAATCGAAAGATAGGTCATTATCTCAAAAATTCCAATCGGCGAGTGCTGAGGAATATTTAAAAATGCTTACCATTTCTTAAAAATCACGAATACAGCCAAGACAATTAATGCAAAACCTATTAAATGATTCCAGGCTAATCTTTCTGTTTTAAAGATAAAAACGGTAATAAGTGTAAAAACAATAAGCGAAACCGCTTCCTGAATTGTTTTTAATTCAAACATTGAAAACGGACCGCCATTCTCTTTAAAGCCAATTTTGTTAGCAGGTACCTGAAAAATGTATTCAAAGAACGCCAGTCCCCAGCTTATAAGTATAATGCTCCATAACCCCAGGCTTTTAAGAGAAGAGAAGTTTTTAAATTGTAAATGACCGTACCAGGCAAGTGTCATGAAAATGTTTGATAAAACTAAAAGAATGATCGTATAAAGGGCTTTCATATCTGACAGAAAGTAGTTAGTTTGCAATAAAATAGTTATAAAGTTGCAAGATAACGCATTTACTACTTTCAATGACTGTGAACCTCTTAATCATTCCTTAAAAAGATAGAACAGACTTTTCGTTTGAACAGAGCATTTTTGGAAAAAAAGAGAAGGTGTTGATAATCAATAATATAGATAACTTTTGTGAAAATATTCAAAGCATTATACCTCTCAAACTTAGTTTTTTATATCCTCATAGGTATCGTAATGCTATTTATAATGGCGTTTGTCGTTCCTGTGTTAATGGGAGTGGCACAGCTCCTGTTTTTCATCTTTATATTCCTTTTATTGATTGACGGGCTGATACTTTTCATACCAACTAAAAATATATTTGCGAGGAGGGACACTCCTGACCGACTTTCAAATGGAGATGAAAATCCGATTTCCATTTATCTTGAAAATCATTATCGCTTCGATATTATCTTACAAATTATTGATGAAATTCCATTCCAGTTTCAAAAAAGAGACTTATTGTTTGAAACCGGCCTGAATAGTTTTGAAAGCCAGATTATTCAATACCAGCTTCGTCCGACGAAAAGAGGAGAATATAACTTTGGTGCGGTGAACGTATATGTTAAAAGTCCTGTCCGGCTTCTTAAACGGAGGTTTCAGTTTTCGCAGGATAAAATGGTGGCTGTTTATCCTTCCTTTCTGCAGATGCGAGAATATGAGTTAATGGCAATTTCTAACCGGTTAACAGAAATAGGAGTTAAGAAAATTCGTAAAATTGGCAATAGCCAGGAGTTTGAACAGATTCGCCAGTATGTTCAGGGAGATGATATCAGGAAAATTAACTGGCAGGCAACAGCCAGAAATAATGAATTAATGGTAAATGCCTTTCAGGAAGAAAAATCTCAGGCTATTTATTGTCTCATCGACAAAGGACGGGTTATGAAGATGCCTTTTGAGGGACTTTCTTTGCTGGATTATGCTATTAATGCCTCTTTGGTTTTAAGTAATATCGCCCTTTATAAACAAGATAAGGCAGGTTTGATGACTTTTTCCGATAAAGTGGGGCAAACTGTTCAGGCAGAAAAAAGACCAGGGCAATTGACTAAGATTCTTGAAATTCTGTATAAGCAAAGAACCCGCTATCAGGAGACAGACTACGAAGCGCTTTATGTCAATACCAAAAAGCTGATTCGTCAGCGAAGTTTATTGGTTCTTTTTACCAATTTTGAAACCGTTTCTTCTATGCGTCGTCAGTTACCATATTTTAGAAAACTGGCCAAAGATCATTTGCTGATTATTGTTTTCTTTGAAAATACAGAGCTAAGAGCCTTATTAAATAAGCCATCTGTTACAACAGAAGAGGTTTATCTTAAAACAATTGCTGAAAAGTATTTTTATGAGAAACAGCAGATTGTCAAGGAATTAGGACAATTTGGTATTCAGGCCTTGTTAACGCCCCCTCAGAAATTAACGGTAAATACCGTCAATAAATACCTGGAGATCAAGGCCAGAGGAATGCTTTAATTCCTGAAATGAACCCTGCTTTTCGTATTACCTTGGAATAGTGTAGTAAAGAATCAGTCCTACAAAACTGAAGACAAGATTCGGTAACCAGACGGCTAGAAGCGGATTTAAGCCTCCGGATTCAGCCATTCCCTTACTCATCATAAAGAAGAGGATATAGATAAAGGCTAAAACGAAACCTAAGGCAATTTGAAAACCGACCCCTCCTCTTGATTTTCTGGCTGAAACAATCAGACCGATTATTGTTAAAATAATGATGGAAAAAGGATTGGCAAATCGCTGGTATTTTTCAATCAGATAGACTTCTATGCCATCGGATCCCCTGCTTTTTAGCAACGAGATATAGGCTTCCAGTTCTGTGAAAGTAAATGTTTCATGCAGTAAGTGTTTGGTCTCGAAGTCTTTAGGTTTTAGATTTAGCGTAGTGTCAATCTTTGTTCCGAAGGTTAAGGCCTCTCTGCTCCCGTCCAATGTTCTGATTCTGTAATCATGGATTGTCCATTTTTTAGCTGTAGAATCCCATGTGATCCGATCAGAAATCAGTTTTTGCAGTAATCGGTTTTTGTCAAACTTTTCAATTGTAAACCTGTAACCCGTCCGGCTGTTATTATCGTAACTCTCCATATAGGCATAAATTTTAGGAGCGATTTTGATATGAACATCCCTGCGGTCATAGTAGAAATTGTTGGTAATGTATTTATTCTCAAACGGCACCCTCACTTTATTCGCATTGGGGATAATCCATCCGATCATGAAAAAGGTCATTAAGGCAACAAGCGAAGAACCTATCAAATATGGAACCATCAATCTTGTAAAGCTTACGCCTGTGCTCAGAATAGCAATGATTTCGGTTCTGGCGGCCATATTTGCCGTAAAGAATACAGTGGCAATGAATACCATCAGAGGGCTGATATAATTGGCCCAATAGGGTATGAAATTGAGATAATAATCGAAAATAATTTCCCGCGTAGGGGCTTTTTTGCTGATAAAATCATCAATTTTCTCTGTGTAATCAATCACCACTACAATTAAAACGATAATCATTACGGCGAAGAAATATGTTTTTAAAAACTTTTTAAGAATATATAAATCAAGAATTTTCATTGGATACTTCTTATATGATAATGCTTACAATTGGTCATTCGAAAAGAAAAGCCTTTCTGTAATCAGGTACAAAGCTACGAATAAATTAAAGTACACTCAGGACCGAATGCCTTTTGATGGTTAAAATTTGTTAAAAGCGCTCATAAATTTATAAAAGACTTAATAAGAGCGTGCAATAGGTCTCCGGAAACGGATTTCAGATTAACTCAGGATATAGATAAAATTATGTTTATTGCTGATTTTACCTTTTCAGGTTTTAACAGGATTTGCGGATAGAAATAAAATTTTATCTTGGGGCCTGATTTTCAATAAAACAATCTTCACATGAAAAATATACTTTTTGTAATTCTTTGCTTATTTATGACGCAGGAAACGTTTTCTCAGACAAATAATCCGATTTGTGTGGCCACATACAATCTTCGTTATAATAACCCTGGAGATGGCCTGAATGCCTGGCCAAACAGAAAAGAAAATGTAAAAGACCTTATTCGTTTCCATGAGTTTGATATTTTCGGAACACAGGAAGGATTGATCGGCCAGCTGAAAGATATTAGCGAGTTGAATGAATTTGCATTTTTTGGAGCAGGAAGAGATGATGGAAAAGAAGCAGGAGAACATTCAGCTATTTTTTACAAAAAAGACAGATTTAAACTACTTGAATCCGGAAACTTCTGGTTAAGTGAAACGCCTGAAAAACCATCTTTGGGCTGGGATGCTAAATGCTGTAATAGAATTTGCTCGTGGGGGAAATTCAAAGACCTGAAAACGAAGAAAGATTTTTACTTTTTCAATGTACATTTTGATCATCAGGGTGTAGAAGCAAGAAGACAATCAGGAATACTGATGGTAGAAAAGATTAAAGCAATTGTGAAAAATGCTCCGGTTATCTGCACGGGAGATTTTAATTCAACCCCGGAAACAGAGCAGATTCTGAAAATGCAAATGCTTTTAAATGACTCATATAAGGTGACGAAAGCAGCTCCATATGGTCCGGTTGGCACATTCAACGATTTCAAATTTGATGCTGCCATGAAAAACCGGATAGATTATATTTTTGTAAGTAAACAAATTGAAGTATTGAAATATGGGGTATTAACTGATTCCAGAGAACAACGCTATCCTTCAGATCATCAGCCAGTGGTGATTAAAGCTGTTCTCAAATAAATTAACCCGGATAAATATAAAAATCCCGGAATTGACAATTTGAGCCAATTCCGGGATTTTTTGCGGGAAACGGGTCACAATATAGATTAACAATTTTCTCCATCAATATCGCAGCTATCTCCTGCGGCGACTTCAATATTCATTTCCCGGGCAACTTTTGTAATAGTTTGAATAAACGCCTCTGCCGGCTGAGCTCCTGCAATGCCGTATTTATTGTTAATTACATAGAAGGGAACGCTGTTAACGCCCATTTGTTTATAGTAATTAATTTCTTCTTTTACCGCATCAGCACCCCGGTCGGAATGAAGAATTTCTAAAGTTTTTTCAGATGACCAACCGAATTGTCCAAAAAGATTGACAATATTTTCAGGATTGGTCAAATCAATTCTTTTCACAAAATAAGCATCCATCAGTGCTTCTTTCACTTCCGCCTGAATTCCTTCCTCTCCTGAGATTTGTATAAAACGATGAAGGTTGAATGTATTAATTGATTTTGGCAGGTCTTCGAAATTGAAATCCAATCCTACGCTTTCGGCAACCTGTTCAACTTGTTTGGACTTTTGTGCAAAACCGGCACCGAAACGGTTTTCCATATATTCCTGAAAATCATAACCTTCAATCGGGACTGAAGGATCTAACTGAAAGGGGTGGTAAGTTACTTCAATATGATGTTCTTCTTTCAAACTTTCAAGAGCGCTTTCAAGCCTTCTTTTTCCAATATAGCACCAGGGACAAACCACATCTGAAATGACATCTACTGAAATGGTGGGTTTATTATTCATTTTTTGAAAATTAAGTGTTCAATAAGTTCCGGATTCACCTGAAACCAGTGTTTGTTTACCGTTTTCAAGGAAAAAATACAGTTTAAAATACCGTTTACTGGAACCTTACACTGATAACTTAAATTCTTGAAATAAAATTCATTAAAAATGTTTACATTCATAAAACAAACACGCTTTCAGATAGTTATATAAGAATCTGCCCGGGTGTTAGCTCTTATGTATTGAGAAAACAGTACTTTGAAATCTTAAAAATTACTCTAAACCTGAAGAATTACATATTTGATTGAGCCTTCCTTAAAATTTGATGAAATTATCAATTAAGCAAATCAATTCACTCAAAATGTAAAGTCATGAAGCGTGTCCAACAATTACTCTTTTTAGCGGCTATTCTCGGGTTTATTTCCTGCTCCCGTCAAAATTACCTCGTAGGTTCGGCCTACCATAAAGCTAATGATGAAGACGAGGTAAAATATGATTCTTTTACCTGTATAGAATCAGACTCCATATTGAGTTATGAACCGGTAATCAGTGAGATCAGCAGCCAGATGAAATTAAGAGGTTATGCCAATCTCGCCGACAAGCCCCAGATTATTGTTTTCTATGCACTTTTCCCCAATGAAGTAAATCTGTCGGTATTAAGAAGAACTTTCAGAGGGTTCGGGAAAGAGGAATTTAATGAAGAACTGGACAGAATCCGTCTGAAAAGAGGAACGCTACTGATTCAATTTATTGAAAATGAAACCAATCGCCCGATATGGATGGGTTATGCCTCTGGTCTGGCAAATAAACATGCCATTGATGAAAAGACATTGCATCAGGCTACCCGGACTATCCTGGACAATTACAGAGTTTTTGCCGTAGGATATATTAACAAAGTAAAAAGAAGAAAGCTTTAAGTAAAAATCCGGGTATTCCAGCCCGGAATTCGTTATGTTATCATTGACGTGACAGGATCAAATCTCTGAAAATTTCCTGTCATGCTCAGCGTATAGCATTTAAATACCCGATTTCCTGAATATCTGATCTTTTGAAGTGGCTGATGCCGAAATTTGAGAAACCTCTTTTGAAATCCCTTCATGACTAAGTCCGTTTTAGCCCTAAATACTCGTTATTTAGAGGCAATGGAATAATATTGTCTTTGATTTAACTGTATTTGTCTCTTTTTCAACGTCTTTTCTCTTCTTTTCCCGGAAAGTATGAAAGTTGTTTCAACTTGATTTTATCCTGAAAATACCGTTTTTTGAATAATGATGAGTGTTGAATAGTGTTTTTCAGAATAGAAATTTAACCAGAAAACACTAAACTAAATGAAGTGTTGTATATTTGAAAAAATAATCTGACAGAACACTTTCGAAAAAGCAATTTTTAAAAAATCAATTTGAAAACATATGTATAATATTTTCTTGACAGTCCATTCATACCTGCGTTGGGTGGTTCTTATTCTTGCACTTGTTGCTATTGTTAAAGGCCTCATAGGTCTGTCCTCAAAATCAAAATTTGTAGAAGGAGATCGTAAGGTTGGATTATTCTTCATGATTTCATGCCATACCCAATTACTGATTGGTTTGATTTTATATGTGTTTTTAAGTCCTATTACCCAAAGTGCTTTTCAGGATTTTGGCGCTGCCATGAAAAACTCATCTTTACGCTTTTATGCAGTTGAGCATATCCTTGTGAATGTGCTGGCAGTAATTTTAGTAACTATCGGCCATTCTAAGAATAAAAAAGGCATTTCATCTGCCTCAAAACATAAGAATGCGGTGATTTTCTATGGCTTAGGTTTGGTTCTGATATTGAGTCGTATTCCTTGGGACAGATTATTCTAAATAAATAATCGCTCATTGATAATAAAATTCCTGAAAAACGTTTTTAAAGATAAACTTCTTTAAAAACGTTTTCTGTTTTAAAGCGATTTGGACGTTTTTGTATATTTATCTTTCCGGGGTTAACAAAATTTAACAGAGAAAGCAGAAATGTTGAAATCTTGTGTTTTTTAGTATAAGATTTAAGTAATAATTTTGCCCCTCGCAATTTTTCTGAAAATATCGCAAAGATTTAATCCCAAAAGTTGTTGATTATTTAAAAAATACATTTATTTTGTTCAAATAAATGTAGATATAGTTATATTTATAAATCGGGCAGAAGTTTCAACCACAAGCAGTTTACTTTGTTGTCAAGCTTCAGGCACACCTAAAAAGATACTGCGATTTAATAGTAATTGGAATATGAATAAGTGCATTTTTTTGGATAGAGACGGGGTGTTAAATGTAGATCGTGTTGATTACGTTTACAGAATTGAAGATCTGATCATTCCTGATGGAACGGTTGAAGCATTAAGAAGGTTAAAATCAGCCGGTTATCTTCTTATCGTTATTACAAACCAGTCAGGAATTGCAAAAGGAATCTATACAAGGGAGGATGTAATAAAATGCCATAATTATTTCCAGGAACAATGCGGGAATCTTTTGGATGATATATATTTTTCTCCCCATCACGAAAAATTCACTACAGCATCACTTACCCGAAAACCGGATTCTCTCATGATTGAGAAAGCGATTGCAAAATACCGTATTGATAAACAGCAGTCATGGATGATCGGAGATGCCCACAGAGATATTAAAGCCGGGAAAAAGGCTGGTGTAAGAACAATCCACCTTACTGAAAAGCCAGAAGAATCATTTTCAGAAATAACAACCCGAAATTTGCTGGAAGCCAGCGACGTGGTATTGAAATAAACGAGAAGAGGCAGTTCCTGAAGAACTGCCTCTTTTTATTTTCTCTTGTTTTTACCTCTCATGCTGTTTTCCCGTCTTTTTCCTCTTGGAATTACTTTGGATTTAGAACGGCTTCTTTCTCCGCTGCTTCCTCTGCCTTTTTTTCCGGTCATACCTATCAATTCCAGATCCATACTTCTTCTGGCCAGATTACATTCTTTTACTTTTACCTGAACAGGATCTCCAAAAGTGAAAACACGCCCGTTTCTTTGTCCGACAATTCTAAAATTGTCTTTATCAAGGTCATAGAAATCATCCTTCAGGTCAACCATTCTTACTAAACCTTCACAGGCAGTTTCAGTAATTTCTACAAAGAAGCCAAATTCTGTAACTCCGGTAATGATGCCGTCGAAGACTTTTTCTTCCATCAGGCTCATAAATTCTACCTGTTTGTATTTGATTGAGGCTCTTTCTGCTTCGCTGGCTAGTTTTTCCATTTCTGAGCTATGCTTGCAGCGAATTTCCCAGGGCCCTTTTTCAACGGGTTCTCCGCCATCCAGGTAATGTTGTAAAAGACGATGCGCCATTACATCCGGATACCGACGGATCGGGCTGGTAAAATGTGAATAAAACGGAAAAGAAAGTCCGAAGTGGCCAATCGGGTCTGTGCTGTATCGAGCCTTGGACATCGTTCTTACAGCAAGGCTTTGCAGGATATTTTGCTCAGGCTTACCTTCCACATCATCCATTAAATGGTTTAATGAAGAACTTACGCCTTCTTTGTCAATGTCAACATTGTACCCGAATTTTTTCGCAAAAGAAGAGAAAGTTTTAAGTTTCTCAGGATCCGGTGCCTCATGGATCCGATAAACCATCACATTTACCGGTTCTTTCTTGCGAAGATTATGCACGAATTCAGCTACTTTTTTATTGGCAAGCAACATAAACTCCTCAATAAGCTTGTGGGCATCTTTTCTGATTTTCGGATAAACTGATAAAGGCTTGCCATTTTCATCAAGAACAAATCTTACTTCTACGGTTTCAAAATTTACGGCTCCTTTTCTGAATCTTTCATCTCTTAATTTATGAGCAAGACTATTCAGAATAAGCAATTCTCCTTTGAAAATGTTGCCGGAAACAACATCTTTCTTCTTTTTCTTGCCTTTTTTTACAGGTTCTTCTTCAATAACAGATTCCTCAACGGGTAGCTGATACGTGCCGTCCATTACCTCCTGAGCTTCTTCGTAGCTGAAACGTTTATCGGAATGTATGACGGTTCTTCCAAACCATTCTTTTACCACTTTGGCTTCCGGAGAAACCTCAAAAACGGCAGAGAAAGTAAGTTTATCCTCATGAGGACGAAGTGAACAAAGTCCGTTGGAAAGCTTTTCCGGTAACATGGGAACAACTCTGTCAACAAGATAAACAGAGGTAGCCCGTTTGTATGCTTCCTGTTCAAGCAGGGTATTTTCTGTTACGTAATGTGAAACATCCGCGATGTGAACACCGATTTCGTAGTTCCCGTTTTCGAGATATTGAAAGCTGATAGCATCATCGAAATCTTTGGCATCAATTGGGTCAATTGTGAAAGTCGTAACCTTCCGGAAATCTCTTCTTTTATCAATTTCTTCCTTCGTAATCTTTTCAGAAATACGTTCCGCTTCTTTTTCTACTACTTCCGGGAAATGGATTGGTAAGCCGAATTCTGCCAGAATAGCATGCATTTCAGTATTATTCTCTCCTGCTTTTCCAAGAACTTCAATGATTCTTCCTTCTGCTTTTCTTTCGTTTTCAGCCCACTGGGTTACTTTTACAATGACTTTATCGCCATTTTTTGCATCCTTAATGTAGTCTTTGGCAATAAATATATCCTGAAAGATTTTTTTAGAATCAGGATTGACAAAAGCAAAGTTCGGCAGTACTTCAATTGTTCCTACAATTTCGTCTGAACGGCGTTCAATAATTTCTACTACTTCTCCTTCAGGTCTTTCAGATTTCTTTTTACGGGCAGTACTTCTTGCCAGTACTTTTACGGTATCACCATCTATTGCGCCGTTAAGATCTTTTGTATTAACCCAAATATCCGGAACCTCATTACCAACTACCACAAAGGCAAATCGTGCATTTACGTGATCTACCTTTCCTGTTACAAATAAAGTTTGATTATCAATAATATAGTTACCATCTGAATTTCGGATTAAACGTCCTTCAGCATGGAGTTCTTCTACTAATTCTGAGAAAAGTTCTTTGGTTTTACGATCTCGTACAGCAAAGCCTTTGTGAACCTGATTTACAGATAAGGCCCGGTCTTCGTTAATATCAAAAAAGGCAATAATTTCTTCTTTTAGGTTGAGGAGAAAACGTTCTTCTTTGGTTGATTTGATTTTTTTAGACATTCTATAATTTAAATTAATAAACACTTTTGAATTTGGTACACCAAGAAAGTTTAGAGAGTTGCAGAGAATTGATAATCAAATTGTTGAATTATGATGCTCAAAGTATTGGGGAACAATTTAGCTTTATTGGATAGTATTCAGCAAAAATGGCTTCAAAAGTGGTAATTGCTTATTTTCCAGAAAGATACAAAAAAATTTGAGTCGTTCTTAGAATTGTGAAATATTTGCTGATTACATCTGACATTTTATGAAGATGTAATTTAACAACGCTATTATACAATTAATGATTCAAAAAAGCTGATTTTCAGCTGGTAAAATGAAAAAAGCCCACAAATCTGTGAGCTTTTCGGGGAAAGTATTATAATAATATTTCTTGAAAAGAGTCAAATTACGCTTATTTTGACAATTCTGTTGCTCTTTTTTGTGCGGCATGAATACCTGCCTGAAGGTGTTCTGCCAGGTTTCCTTCTTCAAATCGTTTAAGAGCAGCTTCGGTTGTTCCTCCTTTTGAAGCAACTGCCTTGATCAGCTCATCCAGGCTTTTATCTGCATTATTAATCAGATGGAAAGAACCTAACATCGTTTGTTTTACCAGTAAAGCAGCCATTGAATCTTCAAAGCCCATTTGCTTGCCGGCTTCTATCATAGCTTTTACCAGATAGAAAAAGTAGGCAGGACCGCTTCCGCTTAATGCTGTAACTGCATCCAAAAGGCTTTCTTCTTCCAGAAAAACGGCTCTTCCTGTTGAATTGATTAAGTTTTCAACCTTTCTCAAATTCTGAATTTCAACTTCCGGAGCGGCAGAAAATGCCGTCATCCCCATTCCTAACAAAGCAGGCGTATTTGGCATTGCTCTGATAACCAAAGGATGATTCAGGACTTCCTGTATTTTTTGAATGGAAATCCCCGCCATAATACTTAAAACCAATTGATTTGGTCTGATTACCTCCCGAAGTTCCTGATGAACGGAAGTAAAATCCTGGGGTTTAACAGATAAAATTATCAAATCATATTCGCCGATTTTGGGGGAAATAGTATCAACTACAACACCGGACTTTGTATTTTGAAGTGCTTCACCACGTTCTGCATTCTTCTCGATAAGCAATAAGTCTTCTTTCTTAACTAAATTGTACTGAATGAATGAGTTGGCAAAAGCCATTCCCATATTCCCACATCCAACGATTGCGATTTTCATACTGATGAATAATTTTAAGAAATTGTTTTTTTACCAAACAAAAATACGATAAAAACATTAATGCTTTGATAAAATTTGCTCAATTCCCGAAATATGAACCTATTATAAAAATGAAAAAGTCAGAGAAAAAGCACATTTATTGCTTCTCCTCTGACTAAAAAGTCAATATGATTTTTATTTCAGAACTTCTTCCAGCTTTCTTTCCAGTTCTTCTCCCCGTAATGATTTGGCAATAACATTACCATTTTTGTCAAGAAGAAACGTTGCAGGAATACCCTGAACCCCGTAGGCTACTGCTGCCGCAGAATTCCAGAATTGTAAATCTGAAACATGCTGCCAGACTAAACCATCCTTTTTAATGGCATTTATCCAGGCATCTTTATCCTGATCCAGACTTACGCCATATATCTCAAAACCTTTGTCTTTAAATTTGTTGTACATTCTGACAACGTTCGGATTTTCTCTTCTGCAAGGACCACACCATGATGCCCAGAAATCGATCAGGACATATTTTCCTCTTAATGAAGACAGATTCAACACTTTATCTTCCGGTGTTTTCAAGGCAATTTCCGGTGCTTCCGAACCTACATTTACCCCTTGAAGCCTTTTCAGGTTTTCAATGAACGGTTTGGCATTAGGATTATCAGGTTTATCCTTCTTAAACCTTCCAGCAACCTCTTTCAGGGTTTCAAGATCTGTTTCAGGGTTAAGAAAATTAGTAGCCCATAATGCTACCAGATTTGTTCCCATTTCAGGGAATAATGCTTTTACTTTATCAACCGTTGCCTGTTGAGCAACCTGAAAGTCATTCTGTATTTTCTGAATAGTTGTCTGGTCCTTTTTGGCCTGAGCAGTTGCCATTTGCTTGTTCCAGCCTTCCACCTTAACTTGTAAATCCTGGTTTAATCTGACCAGTTTGTTGAAGTATTCTACGTTTTTGGAATTAGGACTGGTGATTTGATATGCTCCTTTTTTGGCCGGAGTATCCATCCCGTCAGCAATGATATTTACTTTCTCTCCGCCTTCAAGAATCACAAGCAATTTTTGAGATAATTCCATGTTGAAGAAGTTCAGAATGTAAAAGCCACCACCTTTGACCACTTTTTCTTTGAAAGTAAAAGAATGATCCTCTTTCACATCCGATGAATCTATTGTAATTGGCGTTCCTCTTCCATTGATAAGCTGAAGATAAACTTTTCGGTCAGGTACAATATTCGAAACTTTACCAGTAATAACCGCTTCTTGTCCCTCATTGGTTTGCGCGCATGAGCAAAGACTTACAACAGCAAGCGAGATGCTCAAAATAATTTTATTCATGGATATGTTTTTCTTTTTGGGAACGAATGTTTGGTTTTTAAGCCAGATATACTAAAGAGAATCCAATGTTTTTTGCAATAACGCCGTGGTAACTTTAGGATCGGCAGAACCCTTAGATTTTTTCATGATTTCACCCATGAACATTCCTAAAAGCCCTTTTTTGCCTTGCTTATATTCCTTGACTTTTGGTTGATTTGCTGCAAGAACCTCATCAATTAACGATTGAAGAGAATCTGTATTGCTTTGCTGAATCAAATTGTTAGTCTCGGCAATTTGCAGAGGTGTTTTGACTGAGTCTTTCAGTAGTTCCGGAAATATTTTCTGAGCTGCCGTCGAATTGCTTACCTTATCTTCATCTACCAGAATAATCAGCTGAGCCAGTCTTTCCGGCGAAACGCTAAAGTCTGAAATCTCAAGATTATTCTCATTAAGATATGACTTTACTGTCCCCATAATCCAGTTGGAAACGGCTTTGTAATTATTTGTAAAAGAACAGGTTGCTTCAAAATATTCAGCAATTTCACGACTGTCTGTCAATACACCGGCATCATATTCAGGCAGATGATATTCCCTGGTGAATTTCTCAAAAAGCTCCCATGGCAATGCTGGCATCTGAGTTTTTACAGCGGAAAGCCAATCTTCTGAAATAATCAATGGTGTAAGGTCCGGTTCCGGAAAATACCGGTAATCATTCATAGATTCCTTTTCTCTCATGCCATGGGTTTTTCCGGTATTGGCATCGAAAGAACGAGTTTCCTGAATAATTGCTTCTCCACGTTCTACCATTTCAATCTGACGCGGAATTTCAAACTCTATGGCGCGATAAACATTCCGGATAGAGTTCATATTTTTTATCTCAACTTTTGTGCCGAAAACTTTACTGCCAACCGGCATAACGGAAACGTTAACATCACAACGAAGTGAGCCTTCCTCCATATTTCCATCACAGATTCCTAAATATCGAACCAGTTTTCTGACTTCAGTCATGAATTGAAATGCTTCTTCTGCCGATTTAATTTCGGGTTCTGTAACCATTTCCACAAGAGGAGTTCCTGCACGGTTATAATCAACAAGGGAATCACTTTCTCCATCTAAATGAAGCATTTTTCCTGCATCTTCCTCTAAATGGATATGATGGAAACGTACTGTTTTTTCACCTTCTTTCAGCTTTACCTTCACTCCTCCGCCAATACAGATAGGCGTTTTGTCCTGGGTAATCTGATATCCCTTCGGAAGATCCGGATAAAAATAATTTTTCCGGTCGAAATACTGACGGTCTGAAATTTTAGAACCAACTGCCAGGCCAAGCTTGATCGCATATTCTACAGCCTTGCGATTTAGCTTTGGTAATGTTCCCGGATGTCCAAGGGTAATGGGTGAGATATGAGTATTGGGCAAAGCCCCGAAAGAAGCCGGGTCTGCCGCAAAAATTTTTGTCTCAGTTTGTAGCTGAGCATGAACTTCAAGGCCGATAACAACCTCGTATTTGCTACGAATTTCTGGATTCACTGTTGAAATATTATGTTTCGAGTGCCGGGTTAAAATGTTTCCGGGACAATGATTAACAATAATTTAGTGTTTCATTATAGAACACTGGTTCGCAAAGATAATAAAAACCGAGGCATAGAACTGCAATTCTGACGGTCATCAGATTTTTTTAAGATTTTTCGAAAAAAATATCTGATCCGTTCCAACTGTTTTGCCGGAAAAAGCGTCTTTCTATTGAAACACACAAAACATCATTAACCTGGCATTTGCAATCTGAATCGGATATACTAAAAGCATGCTTGCAGAACGACCGCATAGCCCAGCGTCAGCTATATAATGCTTACGCCGGGAAGATGCTGGTGGTTTGTTGTCGCTATGCCTCTGATAAGGCAGAAGGGGAAGATATTTTGCAGGAAGCGTTTATAAAGGTTTTTCAGAATCTAAAAAATTTCAGAGGCGAAAGTACATTAGGCGCCTGGATTAAACGCATTGTAGTTAATTCAGCACTTAACCATTTGAGGGCCGGACAACACTGGCAGAATCAGTCGGATATTGAAGACCAGGCAAATTTCATTTCCGATGAGGGGCTGAGTCTTGACGGAATACATTTTCAGGATCTGCTTAATATGATTCAAAAATTACCTAAAGGTTGCCAGACAGTTTTTAACCTTTATGCTATAGAGGGATACCAGCATCATGAAATTGCTGAAATGCTCGGAATCTCAGAAGGAACATCAAAATCACAGTATTCACGAGCCAAACAACTTTTGCAGGCTGCTGTGGCTTTAGATTATTACCCCAGAAAAAAGATTAGTTAATATAGATTTTAATGAGCAGGTTTTACACCTTCATTTATTTAACCCTGACACAAAAATGCGCTAATTGCTATATGAGAGATACTTTACAGCTTAAATATGACTGATGATAATAAACATAGCTTTGAAGAACAATGGCGCCAGGCTTTTGATGAATCTTCCCTGACTCCTTCCGATATGGTTTGGGATGGGATTGATTCTCAGCTTGACAAAATTGCTGCAACACCTCTGAAACCATCAGGGGGAGGACTTCCTGCGTATTATATCGGAGGAGTTTTGGTTGGAGGAGTTTTGACTGCCATAACTGCTTTGTGGTATTTTAATAATTCGGAGAAGAAGGAAGTTGAAACCAAACCAGTCATTACGAAAGAAATCATTCTGGAAAAACCGGTGAATAAAGTACCGGAAGCTCCTGTAGAAATAAAAGAAGAACAAAGTATTTTACCTGCTAAAACTCAGGTGAAAAGTATAAAAATTGAAGAAAAAGTAACACAAAAATTGCCTGACGCGCTTCCTCAGCTTAAGGAGAATACGGTTCCTGAGGATATAGCAGAAGAACGGATAATTCTTGATACGATAAAAACATTACCGATTTCCACAACAAAGTCATTACAAGTTACAGTTACCTCTAAACCAGAAATTCACGAAATTGACAAAACGCCGTATTATGAAAAACCTAAGCCTAAACCTAAGAAAAAATCAATTCTCAGTAAAGTAAAAGTCTCTGTAGGTGTGGGCGCATATCAACAATAAGCTATGAAAAACGTAAGAAGTCTAATGATTGTGCTTTTAGGTGTTCTGACTTTTATTTCCTGTAGAAAGGATACAAATGATACAGAACCTATTGGCAAAAAAGAAAACAGTTCTGCCCGGATTGATGCCTCTCAACTGGATGAATACCTTGTATTCGGTTACGTCGGCCTTGGTTGGGGATGTGGCACCGAAGCACTTTATCTTATTAATGGTAATAAACTCTATGTTGATACGACCGGGGCATATTGCCAGAAGGGGAATGAATATGTTTTCAATGGTGTACAGCTTCCTGACAGTCAGTATGTTAAAGCGAAAGGAATGGTTGAGTTTTTTCCTGAGGCAATGAGGTCTGTTTCCGGGACAACATTTGGCTGTCCAGGCTGTGCAGACGGAGGAATGCTTTTTCTCCAATTGAAACAGAAAGGTGTGGCACTGAAAAGCTGGCGGGTTGATGATTCTGTATTTTACAGAGGAACAGATGTGCTAAATAATGCTTTTCCTGAGTATTTACCCAAATACGGACTCATTGCTTTTAATGTTATACAGAGTTTGAAAAATAAATAAACGGACTGCTATGAAAACACTTTTGATTTTGAAATGCATGGCATTATCCCTCATCCTTGTTTCTTCCTGTAAAAAGGATGAAGTGTCAGATAATAAGTTGGCTGATGAGAAGAAACTGGAGCAGATGGGTGCAGATATTCAGGATTTTGCCAAAAATAAAGCATGTTCCGGAGATGATTGTAAGGTAATTGCTATGGGGGCAAAAGCATGTGGAGGCCCCTCATCTTTTCTGATTTATTCTGTTTCAAAAGTTGACGAAAAGGTTTTGACAGATAAAGTAAAGGCTTATTCTGATTTTGAAAAGGTGATCAATGAGAGATATAACAGAATTTCGAACTGCGCTATGATTGCGATTCCTCAGGTAGATTGTGTAAATGGCATTTGTACACAAAAGTAATCATCTAACTGTTTAAAGTTATGAAACATTCTCTACTGGTATTATTACTTGGGATGCTTTGCCTGACAGGACTCAGTTCTTGTCATGATAATTGTAAACAGACAATTACGTACAGAACGACGGTTCCATTTAACGTTTCTCTTGAGGACTTAAGGAAATCTGTTAAGTCTGTTCCGGTTACAGATCTGACCTCTACCGGAAAAATTTATGTCAAGGGGAATTACCTGTTTATTAATGAATTGAGGAAAGGCATTCATATTATTGACAATACGAATACCTCTTCTCCGGTTCAGGTGGCTTTTATTCAGATTCCGGGTAATTCTGACATGGCAGTTTACGGGAATATTCTATATGCTGACAGCTATCTTGATTTCGTGGCAATCGACATCAGTAATCCAACAGCTGTAAAGGAAGTCGGCAGGGTTCAGGGAGCTTTTAAAAACGGCCAGATTGATGGGATTTACTGGTATTTTGATACCTATAGAAATACGGTTGTTGATTACCAATGGAAAACCGTCATAGAAACCCGTGAAGTTGATTGTGATGGACAGCCAAACAATTACTATTGGGGAAATTGCCCGAACTGTCTTTATTATGATATGGCAGGAGCTCAGATACCTGTTTCGGGGGCTAATAATGCTTCTCTCGCCGGAACAGCAGGTTCAACAGCTCGTTTTGCCATAGATAAAAACAGACTTTATGCCATTTCACAGGGAGATGAGATGCTGCTTTTTAATATTAATTCTCCGAACCAGCCTGTAATGGAATCTTCTGTTAAGCTTGGCTTCGGGATTGAAACGATATTTCCTTACAAAGATCATTTGTTCGTCGGAACAACTACAGGTTTGCAAATCTGGAATAACCTTGATCCGAAAAAACCATACTTCGTTTCCCGCCTTGAACATGCCAGAGCATGTGATCCGGTGGTGGTTGAGAATGACATTGCATATGTGACACTTCGGTCTGTCAATAATTTTGGACGTTGCGGTGCCGCTGTTGCGAACCAGCTTGATGTAATTGATGTGTCCGTTCTTTCTAACCCGGTGTTGAAGAAAAGCTATGAAATGGAAAATCCATATGGTCTGGGAATTGATAAAGGGAAACTTTTTATCTGTGAGGGAAATAAAGGCCTGAAATATTTTAATGCTTCAAATCCTATGGATGTGAAATTGTTACAGCAATTCAAAAACATAGATGCTTATGATGTAATTCCGTTGAATAATACTTTAATGCTGATCGGTAAAGACGGGCTATATCAATATGATTACTCAAACACTGACAACTTAAAACTAATCAGTAAAATTCCTGTGAAATCTATCTGAACGATTGATACAGTAAGAACAAAATTGTCATTATGATACATGGTAATGTTATGGCTATGAAAAAGGTATTGATTGTTTTATTGTTTTTGACAGGATTTCATGCTGTTTCCGGACAGGATAAAATAGTGACACGTAAGAGTCGGTTTGTAAATTTTACAGAATTAGGAGTGTTGTTGGGCAATGCATATCAGATAACTAATTCCTCCGGTTATAGTTCTCCGGTTTTGTCTAAAACCAGTTTCTCTGTGCAGACGTTTAATGGCTTGAGATTGATTCCTAATTTGGCTGCAGGAATAACTGTTGGTATCGACTGGCTTGGCAAATATCAGATACTGCCAATCTCTGCTGGGTTAAGAAAGACTTTCGGGTTGGAAAAAAGCAACAGAGTAAAGGCGTTTTTAGGATTGGATGCAGGATATGGTTTTACCTGGCTTAATGATGAAATACCCTGGCAAACAATAAAGGGAAGTATTAATATTTCTCCCGCTGCCGGACTAATGATTCCAACCGGAGGAGATGCTTTTATTACAGTTAGTGCAGGTTATAAACATAATGAACTGACCATTACACAGGGCACCGATAATATTTATGGACAAACCTCTGTCAATAACAACAGATATGATAGAATGAGTATTCGTATTGGTGTAAGTTTTTGAAAATCAACGAAATGAATTTAAGGTTAAATTTACCTCTAAGCCTGAAAATATTAATAATGCGATTGAATATTATAACCTCAAAATGAAAAATAAATGAAAAAAGTACTTTTTGCTGCATTGATACTGATGGCAGGATGTAAAAAAGAAGAAGTAAAACAATCCGATTCTTCCAACTTGTCTGTCACTACAATTACCTGTACCGCTATTGCTGAAAAAATTGAAGAAGCTAAATCAGGAGGGAATAAAATAGAGGTTTACAGCTATGAATATAAGGGAAAAACAGTTTATCTATTTGACACTTGTATCGGTTGCGCAGACAATATGACCATTGTATATGATTGTGATGGTAAAACACTTTGTCAGTTTGGTGGAATTGCCGGATTCAATACTTGTCCGGACTTTGAAAAAACAGCGGGCAACAAGAAATTAGTTTACAAAGCACCGTAAGAAAGGAAAGATCTGTGGGGTGAATTATTTACCCTGTATTCTTAAATAGTGATTCGGAGAAAACCATTAGGGTTAGGAAAAAGAAATCCCCTCAGCGATGCAGAGGGGATTTTTATATCAGACAAGAAAAGGTTTCTAACAATCGCAGGCGGATTTGTATTTCCAGTTCATATAATAAGCTATCGCAATCAGCAGCGCACCCAATGTGCCTGTCACAAATTCAAAGGAGTGGCCTAACCAGATTATTTCAATAAGTTTAACCAAAAGGCTGCCTAAAAGTAACAAAAGTGGTAAGGTATTGTGATGTTTTAAATAATCAATGTATAAGATTACTCCCGCCAGAATCAGACTTCCTGAAATAAACCAGATTTCCCATTCATGATTCAAAAATAACTGCCCGCCAATATATGGAAGAAGAGTAATAAATAATGGGGTGGCAATGCAATGTATAGCACAGATTAAAGATAGGTAGAAACCTACTTTCTCAATTTTATGTGTATGAATATGTTGATGCCTGTGTCTCATGAAAACTATTGAAAATCTCTATTTTTGTGCAGAAGCTTTTATATTAAATACCAAATCTTAACGTTCAGCAAGAATATTACCCTGTGTTTTTGAAATGAGAATTTTACATGTTAATTCTCGGAAAATGAAATGGTGTTGCAAATTTACTATTTCGCAACAATATTGCAAAGAAAAATGGCAACGATTTTACACGATGCCATTTTGAAAAGTTCTGGTTATTTTACTTCAACGTTGAGTGTAATATCCATATCAGTACTTCCAGGGGTTTCTGTGCCATCTTTTACAGGTTTTCCGTTTACCGGAGGTTGGTGACGAAGAATAACCTGAAGTTTCCCGGTTCCTGCGGCTCCTGTTTTTACTGTGGCAGTAAGTCCGACAGGTAAATTTCTTGAGTCTTTATCCAGATCAGTAAATGCAATTAAACTAGCCGGATTAGGTTTAAATACAAAAAGGTGCATATCTTTTTCCTCCTTGATTCCCGCTGTAATATCATCTACAGGCGTTTTACTTTCGTCCAGAATTTCAATAGAATAACTGTAAGTTTTATTCGGTTGAAGTGAGATGGTATCAAAAATATCAAATACATCATTCTTTTTAGAAGATCTTGCATTGAAAGATTTAGTTACGCCCCCTTCTGTAAAACTTAATTTTACGGCAGTTATCAGTTCATTGTCATCAACAGGCTGAGGATCATCTTTTTTACTACAGCTTGTCATCATTAATCCCAGCAAAGCTGCTGTCCAAATAGATTTTTGTAAGAGTTTCATGATTTTTCGATTGATTAAAACATTTCAGAGATGGAAATATAAACGCTTATGCAATTGTGTTGCAAATATAATGCTTTGCAAATATAATTCGCAATAATGTTGCAAAAACAAATGTTTTAATTCTATATTTGCAACATTGTTGCATTAAATGAAATTAAAAATGAAGAAATCACCGCACAACTCTTTTTATGATTATCTGGGAATAACAGGATCTACTTTGTGTTTGATTCATTGTATAGCTACACCTATTATTTTAATGACCGGAATCTTTAGAAATGAGCATCTTAAGGTCGGTTTTTTGAGTCTGGATTATGTTTTTATCCTCCTGAATGTATTTGCCGTGTATCATGCTACCAGACATCATGCAGATACAAGATTTAAATGGGCGTTCTGGAGTTTACTAATACTTTTTTCTGGGTCTCTTTTACTGGAGGATTTTTCAGAGATTTTTAAATACCTGGGATATCTGTCTTCCTTTGGCCTAGTTGTTACGCACGTGCTGAACATCCGCATTTGCAGAATTCATTTGCATAAAACTCATCAACAGAAAAAGTTTGACATTGCAGATGGACATGCTTCGCAATAGATAAAAATTGTCTTAAAAATTAGACGTCTTACCTCCCAACATTCAAAAACAATAGTTTCAGACAGAAAATATATCGCATATGAAACATTCTAAAAAACTCCCTGTAACGGTATTAAGCGGCTTTCTTGGTGCCGGGAAGACAACCTTACTGAATCATATTTTGCACAATAAACAAAATATGAAAGTAGCGGTAATTGTGAATGATATGAGTGAAGTGAATATTGACGCTCAATTGGTAAAACAGGAAGGAACGCTTTCCAGAACGGATGAAAGACTGGTAGAAATGTCAAACGGATGTATTTGCTGTACACTAAGAGAGGATTTGATGATTGAAGTTGAAAGACTGGCAAAAGAAGAGAAATTTGATTATCTGATTATTGAGTCAACCGGTATATCAGAACCGTTACCGATTGCGCAGACTTTCAATTACGTCGATGAAGAAAGCGGGATAGATTTGTCTGGATTCTCTACCCTTGATACTCTCGTAACGGTGGTCGATTGCTATAATTTCCCTAAAGATTTTGGTTCTGTTGATACTGTGCAGACCAGAGGAATGAATGATGACGAGGCAGACAACAGAACGATTGTAAACCTTTTGACAGATCAGATTGAATTTGCGAATGTCATCATACTGAATAAGACGGATTTGCTTTCCGGACATAGTTTAGGGGAATTAAAAGCAATAATTCATAAACTGAATCCTGAAGCGAAATTAATAGAATCCGAATTCGGAAAGGTTGATCCGCAAGCGATATTAAATACCGGACTATTCGATTTTGAAAAAGCCTCTTTGTCTGCAGGATGGCAGAAGGAACTTATTCGTGGAGAACATACTCCGGAGACTGAAGAATATGGTATAAGTTCTTTCGTTTTTCGGGATGCCCGTCCTTTTCACCCTTCCCGTTTCTGGAATTATCTGAATCATCACTGGCATGCGGGTATCATCAGGAGCAAAGGCCTGTTTTGGCTGGCTTCCCGGCCTGATTCAGCCTTAAATTGGGGACAGGCCGGAGGTTCTCTCAGAGCAGAATCAGCAGGAACCTGGTGGGCAGGTGTACCTGAATGGGAGAGAGAATATTATCCTGCCTGGAAAGAGAGCAAGGATTTTATTTTATCAAGATGGCATAAGGATTTTGGAGACAGAACAAATGAACTGGTCATTATTGGCCAGGATCTGGACAAAGAACTTTTGGTAAAGGAATTGGAGGAATGTCTTTGTTCACCGGAAGAAATTGAATACTTCAAATCAGGAGGAAAATTCAAAGATGTGTTTCCTGTGGAAAGTTAGGAGAATATAACAGATTTGAACAGAGCTTTTTTACCAAAATTTCAGTAAAAAAGGCACTAAATCAAGTATTCCCCCTGAGTTTTTTTCACTAAAAAGATATAAGTAAATAAAGGTAGTGTATTTAAACCCGCGGACTTTTGGTCTGCGGGTTTTTTGAAAACTAATTTTTCAGAATAGAGAATTCTACCCTACGGTTAATCTGCTGACCTTCCGGAGTATCATTGGAAACTTTTGGCTGTGTTTTGCCGTATCCTTTCGCTGAGATTCTTTCTGGTTTTATATTTTTGGTTAGTAAATAATTTCTTACCACTTCCGCCCTTTCCTGCGAAAGTTTATTATTTACTTCATCCGTACCTACGTTATCTGTATGTCCTCCGATTTCGATTATGATTTTGGTATTCGTTTTGAGGAAATCAGCGATTCTGTTTAATTCCGGATAAGATTCAGAACGCAGCAGGGCCTTTCCGAATTCGAAGAAGATATTATTCATAGTAATTTTGGCTCCTGCTTCGATCGGAGTAACCACTAAATCTTTTCCTTCAACTTCGAGGTATTTCCCGTTTAATTTACTAAGATCGATGTTCACAGAACTTCCTACAAATCCATCAGCCTTAGCGGTAATTCCATAGTTTCTGCCATAAGGCAAAACTACTTTATATATGCCTGTAACGGGGTCAGGTGTGGCTACGCCCAGTTCCTGTCCGTTTGTCAGGTCTTCATAAATAATCTGAGTATTAGCCGGTACTTTTCCAGTTTTAGGATCAAGGAGTTTTCCACTTACCAAAACAACAGGATCTGTTTTGGTTGGAGTTGAGCTTTCCGGTTTTTTACCAGGTTTTGGCCCACCTGCTGTCATTGGAGCACTTGTACTGGGTTTTGCGTCAGACGGTATCGGTTTGTCTAATTTAAGACGGAAAATGTCTTTTTTTCCAACCGAATTTTTGCTTGAAATAAAATAGGCATATTCTCCCGAAGCGGCAATGGTATAATAGGCATCATACTCTTCAGTATTGATTGGCTCGCCGATATTTTCAGGGTCAGTCCAATGAATCCAGGATTCATCTTTTCTTTTACAGACATAAATATCATTACTTCCTTTACCCCCTTTACGATTACTTGAAAAATAAAGGGTTTTCCCGTCTGCGGCAAGAAAAGGAGTAGTTTCAGTAAATTCCGTATTTACATCTCCAAGGTTCATTGGTTCAGACCAGGTTCCGTCCTTTTCAAGAAATGAAGCATATAAATCATCTTCCTCAGAGTTCTTTTTCTCTGAAAAAGCCATTAGCAGCACTTTCCCGTCATTTGAAAGGTATCCAAAATCATTTTTCCCCCGACTCATTCTTTCGTATTTTGGAATATTACATTTCTGTGGAATACCCCAGCCTCCGGCATTTCTTCTGGCAATGGAAAATCCTCTGGTTTCATACTGGCCATTCAGATAAGCACCTTTCAGCAACATCGTTTGTCCATCAGGAGAAATGCTCAGAATGGTATTGTATTGATCCCGGTTTAAAGTTTCCGGCATCCGGCGGGCAGTCGTCCAGGCACCCGATATGTTTTCAGAAAACCAAATATCCTGAGAACCTGCTATTTGTTCTGTCCCCGTAATGCCATATTTATTCTGGGGATGGTTCTTTCTTCCAAAATAAAGTATTTTCCCATCCGGAGACATTACCGGGTTGAGTTCGGAATATTCAGAGTTTATAGCAGAACCAAGACTTTCAGGAACGTTTTGTGCTTGTAAAAAAAGTGGTGAAAGTAAAAGAGTCAGGCAATAAAAAGGAATAACAGATTTCATAATTGAACAATATTAACAAGACTTTTTCAGAACGAATTTCAGGCCGAAAGATTGTATTACGCTTTTTCTATCCATTTTCCAACAGTCTGATTGTCTGAGGTATACCCTTTCAGTTTTTCAAGAAGCTCTCCCGGAGTGGAGGATACCATCATCATTTCTTTATTTACGTTTTTCAAAAAGCCCTCAGAAACCATTCTTTCAGTCATTTCTAAAAGCGGATTATAAAAACCGCTGGTATTTAAGAGTCCGATTGGCATAGCATGTAAACTAAGCTGACGCCAGGTTAAAATTTCAAAAAGCTCATCCAGCGTACCGAATCCTCCAGCCATAGCAATTACGCCATCGGCCATTTCTGCCATCATTTGTTTTCTTACATGCATGGTTTCAACCACATGGCATTCTGTTAGGCCTTTGTGCTGAACTTCCCATTTTTCCATGAAAGAAGGAATAACTCCGATAGCTTCTCCCCCGTTTTCAAGAATTGAATCAGCAATAATTCCCATAAGTCCAACGCTTCCGGCTCCATAAATCAGCCTCATTCCTTGCTCTGCCATTAGTTTTCCTAATTCGATGGCTGCATTTTTATATACTTCATCAAAACCAGCTGATGAGCCGCAATACACTAAAATGTTTTTCATAAATATTGGCAAAGTCTAAATGGTAATTTATTAGCAATTTAGTTGTTTTTTGAGGCATTTCTTAGAAAACAAAGCCTTTAAAGGAATTATTCAGAGAAATATTGGCAAAATGAGGGATGAAATTCAAGGATTTTCCAGTGGAAAATTCGTTGAAGCTGATATGATCTCAGGGTAAAATTTATTTACCTGTTAAGGCCTGTAAGGCAGATTTAATGTCAGAATATTGATAAATGAAATCAGTTTCCTGTTCAATTCGCTGGTTAAGAATATAGCTGCTGCCTAAAATAATCTCTGACATTTCACCAAAAATGAGTTTTAAAACCCATGCCGGAATATTAGGCAGCCAAAGTGGCTTTTTTAGAACTTCCGCAGCAATTTTTGTAAGCTCAGCATTCTTTACCGGATTAGGTGCGACAGCATTATAAGCACCGCACATTTTTTCATCTAATAAAGATTTAATATACATTTCACATAAATCATCGATGTGGATCCATGACTGAAACTGCTGACCACTTCCTAATGGTGCACCAATACCCAGGCGGACAGGCATAGTCATTTTACCCAATGCCCCTCCTTCTTTAGTCAAAACAATTCCCGTGCGCAATTTAGTGGTACGAATTCCCGCATGCTGGATCAGATCAGCCGCTTTTTCCCAATCGACAGAAACCTTTGCCAGAAAATCTGAACCGGCAGAATGCTGTTCTGAAATTTTTTCATTTTTGGTATCAATTCCATAATAGGCAATACCTGAAGCAGAGCTGAAAGCCCTGATTTTATGCGGAATCTTAGATAATCTTCCGGCAATTAATTCAAGAGATTTCGTCCGGCTGTTAATAATTTCTGTTTTTCTGGCAGGAGACCAACGCTGATCCGCAACACCTGCACCTGCCAGATGAATGAGAAAATCGGCCTCAGCAATGGCTTTATCATCAATTTCCTGCTTATCAATGTTCCACCGGTAAGTTTTAACCATTTTAGAATCAGACGGACTTCGGCTTAAATGTGAAACGGTAAAACCCATTTCCAGTAATTTTTCAGTAAGTCGCTTGCCGATCAGGCCTGTGCCGCCAGTGATAAGTACATTCATGGATCAAAAATTAAGCATTAAGTATTCCGATACTCCTCATTAAACCAAAATGGAACAAACAAGTTTTTAAATAAATGCTTTTTCATTTGAAAAAGCCTGAAAACTATTGAAACAAGCAATCAAAGTCAGTTTTAAAACAAATTAATGAATTTTTTCTATCTTCGATTTTAAATAGAATATCTGCTATACAAACAAAAAACGGCTTTTGAGCAGATAAGAGAGAAATAAAGATGAATTTACAACTACGAAAATTCTTTTCCATGCTGGATGTATTCGGGTTCTTTGAGAGAGACCCTTTTGGTAATCCGATGTTTGTGAAAAGAGTCATAATGATGATATTGGGATGGGTTACCTATGCGCGTCTGAGAATTTATAACCGGACAAGAATCAGAGGAACAGAACACCTTGAGACGCTCCCCCGAAACGGCGTTTTATTTCTCTCAAATCATCAGACTTATTTTATGGATGTGATTTGTCTGTATCATATCTTCTTCAGTGTGAAATGGGGTTTTCGGAATTCTATCAATTTTCCGATCTATTTGCTGGCTCCCCGGTCAAGGGTTTTTTATGTTGCAGCCTCAGAAACGATGAAGGAAGGAGGACTGATTCCCAAAGTACTGGCTCAGGCAGGAGCAATTCTCATTAACCGTTCCTGGAGAGCAAAAGGGCAGAATGTTAAAAGAGAAGTTGATACTGCTGCAAATGACAAAGTCGGAAAAGGGCTTTCCTATGGTTGGGTAGTAAGTTTTCCACAAGGAACAACAACTCCTTATGCGCCTTTGCGTAAAGGAACTGCCCATCTGATAAAGGCTCATAATCCGGTTGTTGTTCCCGTCGTAATTAATGGTTTCAGAAGAGCTTTTGACAAAAAAGGGCTGCTTTTTAAAAAGAGGAATACGACTTTAAGTGTGACGTTCAAAGAACCTATCCGCTTTAAACCGGAAGATTCTGTAGAAGATATTATTGAAAGGCTCAGGAATGAAATAGAACAAAAGATTCCGGTTGAAAAACTGATCTGGCGTAAAGAGGAGGAATAATAGCAGAAAGGAAGAAGGAATGTCCGAAAATGTTGACAAATTCCTGAAAACCCGTAGAAAGGATGTTAAGAAAGACAAAAGGAATTGTAATTAATTATATCCGTTATCGGGAAACCTCGATAATAGTAAAGATTTTCACAGAGGAATTCGGGATTCAGACCTTTATTGAAAATGGGGTGAGAAGTGCGAAGTCTAAAAATAAGATCGCTCTTTTTCAGCCACTTACTTTACTAGATCTTGTGGTTTATCATAAAGAAGGCAAGGATTTACACAGGATTTCTGAGTTGAAATGCCTTATTCCTTTTCAAACGCTGCCCTTTAACATTTACAAATCTTCTATTGCCCTGTTCATTACAGAGATATTAGGAAAATGTATGAAAGAAGAAACCGGAAATATTTCTCTATTCCGGTTTCTTCTCAATTCTATCCTTTGGCTTGACGCTGCTGAAGATGATTTTGAAAACTTTCACCTGCAATTTCTTATCAAACTGGCATCTTTTCTGGGTTTTTCTCCTGAAACAGCTTCAGAGGTTTCAAATGAGCTTTCTCTGCATAAACTCCCGCCATTAGACTCAAATGCAGAAAAACATCTGAATGCTCTGATTTCCTCAGAGTATCATAATGCCCCCAAACTTGACAGATTGTCGAGAAACACCATTCTCAACAGTATAATTCTTTTCTACAAACTTCATATTGACACATTAGGAGAGATTAAATCTTTAACTGTACTCCAGGAAGTGTTAAAGTAAGAAACCTTCTAAAAAGTATAAAAGACAGTGAAATTGGCAGAATTAGATACAAAACCGCTTATATTAAAATTGCTGTAAGAGCTTGATGAACCGCTGTCTGAAGATGTTTTGGTATGGGAATAATTAATGCTTGCAGAACCAAATCCGGCACTTAACAGAAATTTTTCATGAAACTGATACATGAATCGGATGAGCTGCGTTGAAGCTCCGATAGAAAAACCTTTGGTATCAATATTTGAAGGATTGGGATCCATTGTCGACCAGGTATAGTTTACCCTTCCGCCAATGGTTGGTGCAAAGAAGAAATTTTCAAAAATCTTTGAGAATTTCCCGAACTCAACAGCGGGTCCTACAGAATATATGCCAATAGAAGGGATGCCACTTGCTGTAGTTTTGGAATAAGCAATGTTTGCTCCCCATCCCAGATAGGTATTATTTTCTTTGATTTTTCCGGTAAGTAAGGTGAAGTTCACCGTATTGGAATTTTGTTCCCTGGTTTGCACCGAGCCTGCGTCAGTTGAAGAATTGCTTGTAAATTGAGCATTTATACTACCGCTGATAATTCTGCGTCCTGAAAGATCCTGAGAAAAGAGAGAAGTAGCAACCAGTGAAATAAGGGCAATAGAGAGGAGTAGAGATTTCATTATTAAAAAAATTTAGCGTTGAAAAAGAGGTATAATGAAGTCAAAGAGAATATTTCTTTAACCTTAAGGTATATGCAGAATAATAACGAAAGCCTGCCGGTAAATATGCATTTCCGGACAAGCTTTTATTGCTAAATTTTACGTTTCAGCTCAAAATGTTTACCAAGATAAAGTCTTCTTACCTGTTCATCGTCAGCGAGTTCCTGCGGGGTGCCGGCTTTAAGGATTTTTCCTTCAAACAATAGATAAGCCCGGTCGGTAATGGAAAGTGTTTCGTCCACATTATGGTCGGTAATCAGAATACCGATGTTGCGGTATTTTAACTTCGCTACAATTCCCTGAATTTCCTCTACGGCGATCGGGTCGACTCCGGCAAAGGGTTCGTCCAAAAGTATAAATTTCGGATCAACGGCAAGCGCCCGGGCAATTTCTGTCCTGCGTCGTTCTCCTCCTGAAAGAACTTGTCCTAAATTTTTGCGGACATGTGTTAAAGAAAACTCTTCCAAAAGTTTTTCCGTCTTCTCTTTCTGCTCTTTTTTTGAAAGGGAAGTCATTTCAAGTACAGCCAGGATATTTTCTTCTACAGATAACGTTCTGAAAACAGAAGCTTCCTGTGCCAGATAGCCAATCCCCAACCGTGCCCGCTTATACATGGGAAGATCGGTTACATCCATATCGTCGAGATATACTTTTCCGGAATTAGGTTTAACCAGACCCGTTGCCATATAGAAAGATGTTGTTTTCCCAGCTCCGTTTGGTCCCAGAAGGCCTACGATCTCACCTTGGGCAACCTGATAACTAACATTGTTATTTACCAGACGTTGTCCATATTTTTTGACTAAATTTTCTGTTTTAAGTATCATAATCCTTAACGGCCTATTTTCTTGAAAAAACTAAACTTTTATATCTTTCAGCATCAATTGCAGACTTTTTTTGCCTTGCCATTCATTTACTTCAATGGTATAACAGATTGAGAACGGATTCCCATGTAATAATTCTTCATAAAAGTCTTCAACCATTCCAAATCCTACGCAGGTAAATGCCGGAGAGCCTTGCTGAAGAACATTAATTTTCAGATGCTTTTCCTTCATTTTCACAGGATTTCCATACAATTGAACATTTTCAGAGACAAAGACCGGAGTCATGTTCTGTGGTCCGAAGGGTGACATTTGAGACATAATCCGATGAAACTTCTCTGTAATTTCTCCCAGATTAATTTTCATATCAACTTCAATCATCGGAGATAATTGTTCCGGGAGAATTTTTCTGGAAACGACTTCCTCAAATTTCTGTCTGAAAAATTCTATTTGACTAAGTTCCAAAGATAAGCCTGCGGCGAAAGTATGTCCCCCAAATTGTATTAAATGTTCTGCACATTCTTCAATAGCTTCATAAACATCAAATCCTGGAACAGAACGGGCAGAGCCGGCTGCTTGTCCGTGTGACTCTGTCAGGATAATGGTTGGTCTGTGGTATTTTTCTATGCAGCGGCTGGCAACAATTCCAATAACGCCTTTATGCCATTCCTTATTGAAAAGAACGGTACTTTTGGCATTTAACAGTCCGGCATTTTCTTCAATCATTTCCAGGGCTTCCTGGGTAATGCTTGAATCAAGTCCTTTTCTGTCGGTATTATGCTTTCCGATTATAGCGGCAAATTCCAGCGCTTCTTCCTCATTTTCAGTCAGAAGAAGATTGACTGCATCATAGGCATGTTTAATTCTCCCGGCAGCATTGATTCTCGGGCCAAGACCAAAAACCACTTTGGTAATATCCATCTGTCCTTCCAGACTGGCAGAACGCATCAAAGCTTTTAGCCCAGTTCGGGGATTGGAATTTAGCTGTTTTAATCCAAAAAATGCCATAACGCGGTTCTCTCCTACTATCGGAACTATATCACAGGAAATACTGGTTACCACCAGGTCAAGATATGGCAATAAAAATTCCTGAGAAATACCTTTTGTCAGACAATAAGCCTGAAGCAACTTAAATCCCACACCACATCCCGTTAATTCTTTAAAAGGATATTCACAATCAGAACGTTTGGGATCGAGAATCGCTACAGCAGGAGGCAGGTCATTATCATCAGGACGATGGTGATCACAGACAATAAAATCCACACCGTTTTCCTTTGCCCAGGTAATTTTATCTTTAGATTTGATTCCACAGTCGAGACTGACGATTAACTTAAAGCCATTGTCAGCAGCATATTCAACCCCTTTCTGGGAAACGCCATAACCTTCCTGATACCGGTCCGGGATATAAAATTCTAAGGGGCTGTCTTCGGTATTTTCGTAAATATACTTTTTCAGAAAACCATAAAAGGTAGCAACAGAGGTGGTGCCATCAACATCATAATCTCCATAGATCAGAATTTTTTCACGATTTTCAATGGCAGCAGAGAGACGTTCCACAGCTATATCCATATCCTTCATCAGAAAAGGATGATGCAGTTGTGATAAGTCTGGCCGGAAAAAAGCTTTGGCATTATCAAAAGAAGTAACCCCTCTTTGAGCAAGCAAAGTTGCCAGTTCAGGAGAAAGGTTGATACTCTTAACAAGCTCATCAACTATATTTTGAGAGGGATAGGGTTTATAAATCCAGCGTTTTTCAGTCATTGGTAATTTTGTCTGTCAATCTCATTTCTGAGATAAGTAGAATACAAAGTTAAGGTTTGTAAAGAAGGTTTAATAGAAATGATTTTTCAGGAAGAGATCTTTTAGGTTTTTTTAACGGGAAATCTCAAAATATGTCACTTCAAAACTCAGATGCTCCAATAGCTGACGGGTTCTTTCCGGGCGTGCATCTGTGATAAAAACCTGCCCGAATGTACCATTAGTCATCATTTCAATGAGTTTTTGTATTCTGCGATCGTCGAGTTTGTCAAAAATGTCATCCAGCAGTAGTATTGGCTTTTTGGCCTTTTTGAGAGAAAGTAACTCAAACTGAGCTAACTTAAGTGCTACCACAAAAGATTTTTGCTGACCCTGAGACCCAAACTTCCGTAACGTGAAACCATCGATTTCAAAAGTATAATCATCTTTATGAGAACCTTTCGTTGTTCGCTGAGCGGCAATGTCCCGGTGACGGTTTTTCCTGAAATCAAATGAGAAATCAGAACTGCCAACTTCTGACTCATAGATCATTTCCACTTTTTCCCGGCTTTCTGAGAGATTTGCATAATGTTTCTGGAAAATCGGTAAATATTCCTTCAAAAAGCTGCTTCTGGCTTCATAAAGTTTTAAGGCATATTCAACAAGGGGCTCAGAATAAATATCCAGTAAATCTTCGTCAATATAATTTCTTTCTGAAAACTGCTTCAGTAAAGAATTTCTTTGCAGTAATAAGCGATTGTATTGCAGTAAATTTTCAAGATATTCCGTGTCGAGCTGTGCAATCACGCCATCAAAAAACTTTCTTCTCTCCTCGCTCCCGTCTCTTACAATATCCGTATCGTTGGGGGAAAGTAATACTACCGGAAATTTACCGATATGGTCAGAAATCCTCTCGTATGATTTCCTGTCGTGCAGCACAGCCTTTTTCTGCCCTCTCTGCAATGAACAGGTAATCTGTGTAGAGACAAGCTGCTGCGTCAGATCTGAGGTTTCAATGTTTGTATTTGGTGAATTATCTAAAGAAAGGGTATCTTCTTTTACAAATAAGCCGTCAATAATCATAAATTCTTCATTATGATTAATGCTGAGGGCATCCTGGTTGGAAGAGGCACTTTTTGTAAGAGATAAAAAATAAATGGCATCAAGTAAATTGGTTTTTCCTGCTCCGTTTTCTCCTACTATACAATTTACTCTTTCCGAAAACTGAAAAGAATCATATCCGTAACTTTTAAAATTGGTTAAACTGATTCTTTCTAAATACATGGTTATTAACTTAAAATGGTAAAATCTGAGTTTCCTTATGACTAAAAAGGAATCTAATAAAAGGCTTTTCGCCCAATTTGCTTTGTTGGTTCTTGGTTTTGTACTAATTTCGCAAAGTTAATCCTGATTCATCAAAGATTAATGAAAAGAGATTTGTCAACTTTCTGAAAAGACGGTATAAAATTAATGAAGACTACGTCTTTCACTAACTCTTTCACAATTTAACAAAAATGGCAAAGAAGGCTGAAAACAAAGTAAAATACTCGAAAGAAACCTACATGTACTGGTACGAGTCGATGCAGTTGCAACGCAAATTTGAAGAAAAATGCGGTCAACTCTATGGTATGCAGAAAATCAAAGGTTTCTGTCACCTTTACATCGGACAAGAGGCCTGCTCATCAGGTTCTAAATCGGCTCTTCGTGAAGGCGACAAATATATTACCGCTTACCGTGACCACGGTATCCCTTTGGCATTAGGAACATCCCCAAATGCTATTATGGCAGAATTGTACGGAAAACAGACCGGAGCCTCTAAAGGTAAAGGTGGTTCAATGCACATTTTCGATAAGTCTGTAGGATTTGTTGGTGGTCATGGAATCGTAGGAGCTCAGATTCCAATGGGAGCCGGTCTGGCTTTTGCTGAGAAATATAATAAAACCGGAAACCTTGCTATTTGTTACTTTGGTGATGGAGCAAGCCGTCAGGGAGCACTTCATGAGGCTTTCAACATGGCAATGACCTGGAAATTACCAGTAATTTTCGTAGTTGAAAACAACGGTTATGCAATGGGTACTTCAGTAGCACGTACTTCTAATGTAACAGAACTTTATACATTAGGAGAGGCATATGATATTCCTTCTGAACCAGTTGATGCTATGAATGTAGAGGACGTTCACGAAGCGGTATCCCGCGCAGCAGAACGTGCCAGAGCAGGTGAAGGACCAACTTTCCTTGAATTCCGTACGTATCGTTACAGAGGTCACTCTATGTCAGATCCTCAGAAATACCGTACAAAAGAAGAAGTTGAAGCTTATAAAATGCGTGATCCTATCGAGCAGGTTAAAGCAACTATCCTTGAAAATGGAATTGCAACGCAGGAGGATCTGGATGCGATTGACGCACAAATCAAGGTGAGAGTTCAGGAATCGGTTGATTTTGCTGAGAATTCTCCGTTCCCTACAGCTGATGAAGCTTATAAAGATGTTTATGTCGAGGACTACCCGTTCATGAAAGAATAATTTTGTTAAGCCGTTTGAGTTTTTCTCAAACGGCTTTTTTTTAAGTATTCGGCAAAGAAGTAAAACAAGGTAAATTAAGCGGAGGATTTAATCCGTTAAAATTCAGATTATTTTCTTTTAGGCTTCTTCTTTTGTCTGAAAACTTAAAAGCGTAAATTTGCATGATTTTTTAACCAAAAAACAATAAATGAAAGTAACGCAAAGTCAACCTGCTATTTTGCTGTTGGAAGACGGCACAGTTTTTAGAGGTAATGCCCTCGGGAAGATCGGAACGCATGGCGGTGAAATCTGCTTTAATACGGGCATGACAGGTTATCAGGAAATTTATACTGATCCTTCATACTTCGGGCAGGTAATTGTGAATACCACTTCACATATCGGAAATTACGGTATCGTGAATGAATTAGAAGAAGAATCGGGTTCGGTGAAAATTTCCGGAATGGTGTGTAATGAGTTTTCTCCAATCCATTCCCGCAAAACCTCTGACGGTTCTTTGCAGGACTATTTTGAAAAAGCCGGAATTGTTGGGATTTCAGGAGTAGATACCCGTCAGATCGTTCGCCATATCCGCTCGGTTGGTGCAATGAATTGTATTATTTCGTCTGAAATTCTGGACGTTGAAGAGTTGAAAAAAGAATTGGCGAAAGTCCCGCAAATGGAAGGACTTGAACTTTCGTCAAAAGTTTGTACTCAGGAATCTTATTTCCTAGGTAATCCGGAAGCCTCAAAAAAGGTAGCGGTATTAGACTTGGGTGTGAAGAAAAGTATTTTGTCTAATATTTCGGACAGAGATTGTTATTTACAGGTATTCCCTGCGAAAACTTCTTTCGAAGAAATGGAGAAATGGAATCCTGCCGGATATTTTATCTCTAACGGACCTGGTGATCCGGCTGTAATGCCTTATGCCGTTGAGACTGTTGAGCAGATTCTTGAAGCGGATAAGCCGATTTTCGGTATTTGTCTTGGTCATCAGATCCTGGCACAGGCTTGTGGTATTTCAACATATAAGATGCATCATGGCCACCGTGGATTGAATCATCCGGTGAAAAACCTTATCACAGGTTTATCAGAAATTACTTCTCAGAACCATGGTTTTGCTGTAAAAGCTGATGAAATTGAGAAAAACGCAGATGTAGAAGTTACGCATATTAACCTGAATGATAACACGATTGAGGGTATCAGAAGAAAAGATAAAAATGCTTTCTCTGTACAGCACCATCCGGAAGCATCTCCTGGTCCTCATGATTCCCGTTACTTATTCGATACATTTGTAGGAATGCTGTAATGATTGATTTTAAACCGAAAGGTTGAAAACAGATAGAATTGAAAAAGGCGTTTCTTCGGAACCGCCTTTTTTTGCAGATTCCCGTTATTCTTTTCAGCGAATATAATTTAAGTTCTTAGTATGGGAAAGATCGTCATGACTGAAGATGGTACGCATACCATTTATCATGAACAGCTTCAATGTACCTATCATTCTTTGAAAGGTGCTTTGCAGGAGTCTGCCAGAATATTTATTGAGCTGGGACTTTGGGCAAAAATGAAGGAAAAAAGACAGATTTCGATCCTTGAAGTTGGGTTCGGGACAGGCTTTAATGCCCTTCTGACAGCCCTTGAGGCAGATAAAAATGATTTAAATATTCAATATACAGGATTGGAACCCTTCCCTGTTTCAACTGAAAATATCAGTGCCTTAAATTATGATGAAGTGATGAATACCCGGATTCTGTCTGAAATCCATCAGACGGAATGGGGAACCCCTGCTGTAATTTCACCCAACTTTATTTTAACGAAAGTAAATACAAGGCTTCAGGATTTCAAAAGTTCTGAAAAATTTGATTTGGTCTATTATGATGCTTTTGCACCCACAGATCAACCGGAACTGTGGACAGAGGACATATTTCAGCAATTGGTAAATTTGATGGAAAACGGAGGTTTTTTAACTACATATTGTTCAAAAAGTATTGTCAGGAAGGCAATGCTGGCTTCCGGTTTCCAAGTTGAAAAGCATAAAGGACCTAAAAGTAAAAGGGAAGTGCTGAGAGCAATAAAGGCATAAGGAATTGTCAAAAATATCGGACAAGCTTTGGTTCCATAGTTACAACAAGGAGGGTGAGTGATATTTTCAGAAACAAAAAAGGGAAAGACAGCATTTGCCCTTCCCTTCCCAAAATAAATAATATCTGAATCTTTCTTCTGCTAAACCGGATTAATTTCGCAGGGATACCCGAAAAGACAGTTTTCCTTAATCAATTTGGCCACAGAAACCGGAACAAATTCCTCCCAGCCATTTTCTCCGGACTGAATCATTTTCAAAACAGTATCTGTATGAATACTTAGTAAATTGATGTCAAATCCGTTGATATCTTCCAGTTTGTTGTTGTCAAGAAGATACTGGAACAAGCTTTTCAGATGCTCAGAAGTTTTAAATTCAGTACTATTGATAATTTTTCCTTCAGCGTTGATAGAAGGATATAAATACAATTTGATTTTTTGTCCGAATAAAGTTGAGAATGCCGCCAGAATTCCTCCGGATAGATTTGTGTAATGCTTTTCTTCGAAAATATATTCCAGATTGGGCATACCCATAATCAGCGCCATTCTTAGTTTGGTAAATCGGCTTAAATAAGCTACCAGACGATAATATTCATGAAAGTTCGAAATCAATACCGTCTGTCCCAGAGAACAAAGAATATCAACCCGGTCTAAAAAGTCTTTTTCATCAATATGTTCATCTCCGTCCTGCAGACTTCGAAGGGTAAGTTCAGACAAAACAACGATTTTGTCATCATCTACGTCAGGCTCATTTTCAAACTGTTTTAAGCCTTTTTTGAACATATCAAGGAATACATTCGTAACAGGTCTGAAACGTCCTCTTACGGCCACAATATGCTTTTTGTAAAAAGCTTCAGATGGCTGCATTACTGTTCCGTCAGGACCAAAAAGCGCTGCATTGGTAAAGCCGTTTTTTACAAGGTGTAATGACATCAGTCTGTTGTCAACATCTGCAAAATCAGGTCCTTCAAAACGAATCATATCAACTTCAATCCTGTCGCTCGAAAGATCATCCATGAGTGATTTAACCAGAAATTCAGGCGATTCGTAATAATAATAACAGCCGTAAATGAGGTTAACACCAATAATTCCAAGTGCCTGCTGCTGCAAAACATTGTCATTGTCAAGCATTTTTACGTGAATGACCACGTCATTAAATTCACCGTTTGGTCTTAACTGAAATCTCAGACCAATCCAGCCGTGCGGGTCATTTGTTTTTTGAAAGTTCAGTGCTGATACGGTGTCTGCAAAAGCAAAAAAGCATTTTTCAGAAGCAGTTTCCGTTAATCTGACATTCAATAATTTATATTCCCTTGTGAGCATCTTCATCAGACGAGGCTCGCATACATATCTACCAGACTCCTCTTCCCCGTAAATGGCATCTGAAAATGCCATATCATAGGCAGAAATCGTTTTCGCAATGGTTCCGGATGCTCCGCCTGATTTGAAAAAATTGGCAGCAACGTCCTGTCCCGCCCCAATCTCCGCGAAAGACCCGTAAATTCGTCTGTCGAGGTTAATTCTGAGGGCTTTTTGTTTTATACCTAGATTTTTATCGTAATTCATTGCAACGCGGGTTATCTATTAAAGCTATCCTGAATATTTATTCCAAGCCGGTGTTGTATTCTAATTTCACTACTAATTTATATAAATAGCATCAAAATGGTATTGTTTTCTTGAAAAGATACAATTAATTTTTTGAAAATCTTTGGAATGTGAAAGGCTTTGAAATAATAAGGTTACCCGGCAACTTTTCCGGTATTTAAACCTTGTTCTGGTGGAACAAAGTCAGTCCTGCAATCGGCGTTTCCATGATTACACCAACCGATATATTATTATCCTGAGCTACTTTACGAAGTATATCCGAATAGTAGAACGCAACCGACCCCGTAAAGTGAACTTTTTGCGCCTGAATCTGTGGGTATTTCAACAAATATTTATTAAAAAATGACGCAAAAGCCCCTGAAATCAACTCATAGGTAAAAGGGTGATTTCTGTTGTCAAAGAGAAATTTGGAAAAAGAAGCAAAGTATCTGTTTGGAAAAGGTTTCTGATAAGCATTTTCCATGATTTCCAGTCTGTCTTTCGCTCCGAACCGTTTCTCAAAGCGCTCTCTTAGCTCTTCAGGAAGTTCTTTATGCAGATAACTCAGCACAAGAAGTTTTCCAAGATGACCGCCGCTTCCTTCATCTCCAAGCCAGAAGCCAAGTGGTGGAACCTGGAAGGCCATTTTTTGCCCATCGAAAAAACAGGAATTAGAGCCTGTTCCAAGAATACAGGCAATACCGCTTTGATGTCCGCATAAAGCCCTTGCTGCTGCAAGCATATCATTGCTGACTTCTACGTTTCCTGCTTGCGGGAATATTTTTGAAAAAGCAACTTTTAATACATTGGCCTTTTCTTCATTTGTAATACCTGTTCCGTAATAAAAAATATCCGTAACTTCTTCATCTACAGCATGTAATAAAGTATTGGCAAGTTCGTTGGAAATAGCATCCGAGTCCTGATAATATGGATTGAAACCAATGGTTTTTGCCTGAGAAATTGTTCCGTCTGAGGAAATTAATCTCCAGTCTGTTTTGGTAGATCCGCTTTCAGCGATTAAAATCATGTTCTTAAATAATTTAAAAGAGTGCAACCATTTAAATAAATTATCCGTCACTTGTGATAGGACAAGCTGATATCAGAAACGGGTAAAAAGTACAAGTTGCTGAGAATGATTGAGAATTATGGTATTAATATTCCGATTATTTTAAAACGTTCAAAAACATTTTCTGTATGGGGTGCATCGGATAGTTCATCAGTAAGATCCTGACCTGCCCAATGCTCATAATGTTTGCCATTACGCCATAGCCTTGAAGCACCAACATCATAAATATTTCCTTTAAAAGCAACCCAGATTTCGTCCTTATCCTGGCCGTTCCGGAGTGCTAACTGAGATTTGGTATATTCCTTTAACATTTTGTAAGTCAATAGTAGTTCTTTTACAAAATTTCAACCAGATTTGTAGAATTCAATTTATTTTCTCTATTTTTATCACATAAAAAAATATCTATTTTAGTTTTAGCCATGAAAAAATCAAATTTATTTTTGAGTGTTTTTGCTTTCTGTGCGGCGGTAATCCTTTCGGGATGCGGGTCAAAATCTGTAGATCCTTCCGTTTCTGATTTAGTTAAAAGAGTCTGGACCGCCAGCATCGTTAAATGGGATGGCGGCGTAAAATATGATAAAACAAAATCGACAAACGAAAAGCAGGGATATGCGCAATATAAACTGGATCTGAGTGCACCTCCAGCAGCAAGTTTGACTGATTTTGATGGCAAGAAGTTTACAGGAACGTATGCTGTTTCAACAGATGGATCTGTTTTAACATTAAGTGCATTAACCAGTACTGACGGTGCTCCTACCGGAACAGGAGGTACTTTGAAATTTAATATTCTTACTAAACCGACAGAAACAACTTTAAGCTTAAGAACTGATGGGCCTTACATTAAGGCAAGTAATACCACAGTTGAATTGTCGCTGGTGAATCCTTAAATCAAACTACATAAAACAACAAAGCCGTTTCTGAAAAGAACGGCTTTTTTTATGGTATTTCAATTCTAATCACCAAAGGATGAGTTTTGTATCCTTTGTTCCTTTTGATGTATCTTTGCACTATGGAAAACAGAACAGAACTAAGCGCTTTGGGCGAATTCGGATTAATTCGCAGAATTCAGGAGAATACAAACCTAAAAAATGCCGAAACAATCAAAGGGATTGGCGATGACGCAGCGGTTTTAAGTACCGCTGGTCAGGAGTTGCTGATTTCAACCGATTTATTGATTGAGGGAATCCATTTTGACCTGAGTTATGCACCTTTGCGTCATTTAGGTTATAAAGCAATTGCAGTGAATGTATCAGACATTGCGGCAATGAATGGTATTCCGAAGCAGGTTACAGTAAGCCTGGGCCTGAGTAACCGTTTTTCCGTGGAAGCAATAGATGAATTGTATGAAGGCATACAGGTTGCCTGTGAGAATTATAAAGTCGATCTTGTCGGAGGAGATACTTCTGCCTCACGTTCAGGACTTGTTATTTCTGTAACAGTAACGGGACTCGCCGCAAAAGATGAAATTGTTTATAGAAATACGGCAAAACCCAATGATATAATTTGTGTTACAGGGGACCTGGGTGCTGCCTTTATGGGTTTGCAGGCATTGGAGAGAGAGAAGCAGGTTTATCTGGCAAATCCTGATATGAAGCCTGAGCTTGAAGAAAAGGATTATGTCGTACTTCGTCAATTGAAGCCGGAAGCAAGAATGGATATGATTCATGAATTAAAAGAAGCAGGTGTGATACCAACTTCTATGATTGATATTTCTGACGGACTGGCTTCAGAAATATTACACCTTTGCCGGCAGTCTGGAACAGGTGCCAATCTCTTTGAAGATAAAATACCGATTGACGATCAGACTTATCTGGTTGCTACAGAGCTTAATTTTAGTCCGCTGACGGCTGCTCTGAATGGAGGAGAGGATTACGAATTACTATTTACAATTCGCCAGGATGATTATGAGAAAATAAAACATATCACTGATATTACTACTATCGGTTATATGACTGCTGATCCGGCAACGGTTCAGATGGTTATGAAATCCGGAACTGCTGTAGCGGTAACTTCTCCCGGATTTGAACATTTTTAGCGCAACAATCAGTGCAAACCCTTCCAGAAGGCAATGACATTTTTATCAAATTTGAAGAGAATCCAAATTTTTAACCATTAAATGTATTGATAATGCAATTCAGAAGATTCGGTAGAACAGATTGGCAGGTTAGTGAAGTTGGTTATGGAATGTGGGGTGTTGCAGATTGGACAGGAGCGGATCAATCGGAGACAGAAAAGTCTCTGGACAAAGCTGTTGAATTAGGTGCAAATTTCTTTGATACTGCCTGGGGCTACGGATCAGGGAAAAGTGAAGAGATTTTGGGAGGATTATTGAAAAGACATGCTGGCAAAAAACTTTATGCCGCCACTAAAATCCCGCCTAAAAACTTTACATGGCCATCAAGACCTGAGTTTTCGCTGAGTGATTGCTTTCCGGCAGATCATATTGTTGAATACACTGAAAAGAGTTTAAAGAATTTAGGTGTAGAAACGATTGATTTGCAACAGTTTCATGTCTGGGAAGATAGCTGGGCTGATAATGATGAATGGAAAAAGGCCGTAGAAAAGCTTACGCAGGAAGGGAAAGTACAGCATTGGGGAATTAGTGTAAATCGCTGGGAACCTGATAATTGTTTAAATTCATTGAAAACAGGACTGATTTCTTCAGTTCAGGTAATTTATAATATTTTTGATCAGAATCCGGAGGATAATTTATTTCCGCTTTGTAAAGAACTTGATATTGCCATTATAGCACGCGTTCCTTTTGATGAGGGTACTCTGACCGGAACGTTTACTCATGAAACTACATTCCCGGAAAATGACTGGCGTTCAACGTATTTCGTTCCGGAAAACCTTCATAGCAGTGTAGATCATGCAGATGCTCTTAGGCCTTTGATTCCGGCAGGAATGACAATGCCTGAAATGGCATTAAGGTTTATTCTTTCTAATCCCGATGTCGGAACGATAATTCCGGGAATGAGAAAAATCAGAAATGTAGAGGCCAATCTCGCTTCATCTGATGGAAAAGGTCTTTCTTCTGATTTATTGGAAGAACTGAAAAAGCATCGTTGGGAGCGCCAGCCTACTGAATGGTCGCAATAGTTTAAATTAATATACAGACAGGAAGTCCTTGAAATAAACAATATTGATTTGTTTTAGGGTTTCCTGTTTTTGTTTTATGCCATATTGCTGTGTTGCCTTAATTCCTCTCTAATATATAATTTAACATGAAAAAGAATCTATTTTTAGTTGCCATCCTCATGCTTTGTCAGCTTGTATATGGCCAGCAGAAATCTCCTGTAGGAGTACAATTGTACAGTTTCCGTAATGAATTTGCCAGGGATGTTCGTGGTACCATGCAGAAAGTAAAAGACATGGGTATCACAGACGTTGAAGTTGCCGGATTTTACGGGTTATCTATCACAGATTATAAGAAATTACTTGAAGAATTTGGCATTAAAGCTATTGGCATAGGAGCAGATTTTTCCGAATTGGATAACGAGGAAAAACTGAAAGAAATCATTAAAAATGCCAAAGTGTTAGGAGCGAAAAATGTGGTAACATACTGGATTCCTCATAAAGGCAATGAATTTGGTATTGAAGATATTGTAAAAGCAGCCAAAGTTTTCAATAAAGCCGGAAAAGTGCTTAAGGAAAACGGACTTGCTTTTCTGTATCATGCTCATGGCTATGAGTTCAGACCTTATAAGCTGCATTATCTGATGGATGAATTATTGCAAAGTACCAATCCTCTGTATGTCAATTACGAAATGGACATTTACTGGGTTTATCATCCGGGACATAATCCTGCCCTTTGGCTGAAAAATTATCCAACTCGTTGGAAGGCCTTACACATTAAAGATCGCCAGAAAGGAACAGTTGGCAATCAGAATGGCAATAGTGATCCTGAAAATGATGTAACTGTCGGAACCGGAGATTTAAATATGAGAGATATTTTATTGCAGGCTAAGAAAAACGGAGTAAAGTATTATTTCATTGAGGATGAATCTTCCAGATCAATTACCCAGGTTCCTCAAACCATTGATTATCTCAGACCATATTTTAAATAGTTTCAAAGGAAAAGGCGGATAGAATGTCACTTCTATCCGCCTTAAAAAATATTTTTGATCTTAGAGAACATCCGTAATCATTTTTCTCAAGCCTTTCTCGTCCATCCAGCCTACAGCCCTCATTACCTGTTTTCCATCCTTAAAAATCAGAAAGGTTGGAATTTCATCTACTTTATAAGCTTCAACAATTTTTTTATTCTGATCGGAGTCAATGGTTTGAATCAGGACTTTTCCTTCATATTCCTTTTTGAGTTTTTGAACATCAGGCATCATTTTCAGACAGGGGCCACACCATGTAGCAAAGAAATCCATAATAACAATTTTATGTTCTTTCACCAGTTTGTCGATATGCTCTTTTGAAAAGCTTCCTTCAGCTGTACTTTTTTCGGCTTTGGATCCTTCTACGGGTTTATTTAAAGAAGTCCATTTCAGGTAACCACCTTGTAAGTCAATAACCTCTTTAAAACCGTTCTGACGAAGAAGATCGCTGGCGGCCTTGCTCCTTCCTCCTGATAAACAATAAACAAAAACAGGTTTTTCTTTATCAAGTGATTGGATTTTCTGAGCAAAATCGGCACTTCTGTAATCTACATTCTGAGCATTCGGTAAATGACCTCCTCCATACTCTCCGGGAGTTCTTACATCAATTAGCTGTGCATTGGGGTTCTCGGAATATTTTTTCTCAAAATCGTTTGGTGACAAAACTTGTGAGAGGCAAAAATGAGAAAATGCCAAAGATAATATGGTTACAAATGTAATTCTGAGACTATATTTTTGCATTTTTTTTAGTCGTTCTTGTGTTAATATAATGATAACGTAAAAATAGTGAGCGTAATACCTGAAAAATGATTTATTTTGTACGGTTAAGCGATATTACTATTAACTGAAATTTATTGGCTTTTAAGTCAATTCATGTCTTTGAAAGACTTTTGTCAGGTAATTTACGCCATTTTTTGCGGAATGATAAAACTTTCTCAGGTAAATAATGGCATAAAAGCCATACAAGTATTTAATTTTTAATCAAAACCAATCTAAGCAAAATGAGTGCTATCCAGTATGTTCATGCAAGACAAATTTTAGATTCACGCGGGAATCCGACAGTTGAGGTTGATATTCGTACCGAAGACGGTGCTTTTGGCCGTGCTGCTGTACCTTCAGGTGCTTCAACAGGTATTCACGAAGCGGTAGAGTTACGCGATGAAGATAAATCAACGTATGTTGGAAAAGGTGTTTTGAAAGCCGTTGAAAACGTAAACACTGCAATCGCTCAGGAATTGTGGGGTTTAGAGGTTTCTGAACAAAACATGATCGACCGTTTGATGATCGAATTGGACGGAACACCAAACAAAGGAAAATTAGGTGCTAACGCAATTCTAGGTGTTTCTTTGGCAGTAGCTAAAGCTGCGGCTCAGGAAGCAGGTTTGTCTCTTTATCGTTACATCGGTGGTGTTAATGCCAACACTTTACCAGTTCCGATGATGAACATCCTTAATGGTGGTTCACACGCTGATAACTCTATCGATTTCCAGGAATTCATGGTAATGCCTGCTAAAGCAGAGTCTTTCTCTCACGCTTTGCGTATGGGTACTGAAGTTTTCCACGCATTGAAAGGTGTGTTGAAATCTAAAGGATATTCAACTAACGTAGGTGATGAAGGTGGTTTTGCACCAAACATCAAATCAAACGAAGAAGCAATTGAAATTGTATTGCAGTCAATTGAAAAAGCAGGTTACAAACCAGGTGAAGAGATCTTCATCGCTATGGATGCTGCTGCTTCTGAGTTCTATGATGAGAAAACAGGTCTTTATACTTTCAAGAAATCTGATGGAAAACAATTGAATTCTTTGGAAATGGCTGCTTACTGGAAAACATGGGCAGATAAATATCCGATTATTTCTATCGAAGATGGTATGGCTGAAGATGATTGGGCTGGCTGGAAAGAGCAGACTAAATTGATCGGCGAGAAAGTTCAGTTGGTTGGAGATGATTTGTTTGTAACAAACGTAAAACGTCTTCAGATGGGTATCGAGCAGGGTGTTGCTAATGCTGTTCTGGTAAAAGTAAACCAAATCGGTTCATTGACTGAAACCATCGATACAATCAACCTTGCTAAACGCAATTCATACAAAAACATCATGTCTCACCGTTCAGGTGAAACTGAAGATGCTACAATTGCTGACTTAGCTGTAGCATTGAACACTGGTCAGATCAAAACTGGTTCGGCTTCACGTTCTGACCGTATGGCGAAATATAACCAATTACTTCGTATTGAAGAAGAATTAGGCGCTAACGCTTATTTCCCTGGTTTGAAATTCTAATATTTTCCTTTATAACAGAAGGTTACAAAAGCTGGCAGAAAATAACATTCTGTCAGCTTTTTGTTTTTTATCGGAATACGAGATGAAGGGTTGCAGTTTAACCAAAAAATAAAATTATTGTCTGTAACGTTACATTCAGGTGTAAAAAAGTATCTTTGCCGTGAGCTATATGAAAGATTTTTTTCTGGGGAAATATCGTTTTTATAAAATCACTTCAGCGGTTTTAATAGTCTGGATGCTTTTTTTCGATGTAAATGACTTGTTTACTCAATTCAAAATGTACAGAGAATTAAGCCATTTGCAGGAGGAGAAGTTGTTTTATCAGAAAAAATTAAAGGATGTTGAGGCAAAACAAAAGGCGGTAATGGGTAATTCAAAATTAATTGAAAAATTTGCCCGTGAAAAGTACCTGATGAAAAAGCCAAAGGAAGAGATTTTTGTAATTGTGGATGAAGATAACCAGCCTCTGGAAAAGTAAATATAAAACCTGAAAACATTGAAGCCTGTAAAGCCTGCGTTTTACGGGTTTTTTTGCGTTTCAAAATGAACTTTGTATAAGATATCTTAAGACCGGGGTTTTATACCCTTAAATTGCTATGGTTAAAGTATTATTTGTGTGTACCGGAAATATATGCCGTTCACCTATTGCCGAGGAGACTTTCCGACAGCATGTTAAAGCCCGTAATCTGCAAAGGGAGATACAATGTGACTCTGCGGCTACGCATGGTTATCATATCGGGGAGTTGCCTGATCATCGGACCCGCAGAAATGCAGAGTCACACGGGTTAAAATTAATACACCGCTGTAGAAAGTTAACAGGAGAAGACTTTTCTGTTTTTGATTATATTGTGGGGATGGACCATTATAATATGGAGAATATTCAGTCGATTAGTTACAGGGCAATCGGGATTAACCAACCGGAAGAGGTTTGTTTCTTATATCGTAAATATGACCCTGAGGCCCGTGATAATAAGGTGGAAGTACCGGACCCTTACTATGGAGAAGAGAGGGATTTTGAATTGGTATATGAAATTGTGAACCGCAGTGCGGAGGCATTTCTTGAATTTATCATAAAAGAACATCATTTGGCATAATACATTCAATATGAGATTTTTAATAATAACATTTTTCCTGTTTTCTGTACAAACACTTCATGCTCAGTCGTATAGAGACAGTCTTGAAAAACACAGGGAAGAATATAAAGCTGAATTTCTGAAAGACGGACGCTCTCCCCTGAAGCAAGATGATCTTGCATTTTTGAGGTTTTATGAACCAAATGAATCATACCGGGTGGAATGTGCCTTTAAAACGGTTAAAAGTTCAGATTTTTTCAAAATACAGACGTATGACGGAAAGACGAAAGAATACATCAAGTATGGAATTCTGACATTTACCCTGAATGGCAGAGAACTAAGCCTTTCTGTTTACAGAAGCCCCGTTCTTATGAAAATGAAGCAGTATAAAAACTATCTTTTCATTCCATTGAAAGACCTGACTTCAGGAAAAGAAACGTACGGCGGAGGAAGATACCTGGATATTCAGACCACTGATATCAGAAATGGCAGATTACTTCTGGATTTTAACAAACTTTATAATCCTTATTGTGCCTTTAGTGACGGGTTTAGCTGCCCGGTTCCTCCGAAAGAAAACCATTTGCCTGTAGCGATAGAAGCAGGTGAAAAGACCTTTGGAAAGGCTCATTGATAAGCATTTCCAAAGGTCTTAAAGATGTCTTAAAATTCTGACAAAAGTCAATCCATTACGATAATTTTCTGAACGTGAATATTGCCGTTAAGGTAAAAGTTCAAATAATAGATGCCTTTCTGAGGATCCGTTATTGAAAGAGTATCTCCGTTTACCTTAAAATTTCGCTCCCGACCAAGTCCGTCAAAAAGAGTAAGTTCTGCATTTTTAAAGTTTGATGGAATCTCCAGTTTAAAGCTCCCATTGTTTGGATTGGGAGCAATTTTAGCTATTTTTTCTTCTTCCTCTACCCCAAGCGGAATCAAAATGTCCACCATTAAAGCATTAGAAATATTAGAACAACCATCTTTTGTAACCATTACCGTATATTTTCCGGAAACTTTTGCGTCAAAAGCTGACAGATTGGCATCAGGGATATTTACACCATCTTTTTGCCATTGATAGGTTAAACCTGAGTCTCCTGAAGTTGTGAGCCTGATGGCAGAAGTACTTGTTGTCACTTTAGCATCAACAGATAACAATACCTGTGGCAATGGTTTGAATTTTAGAATAATTTCATTGGAAACAGCGGTCTGCTGACAAATGGAGTTACTTACTATGACTTTGTAAGTGCCTGATTCTGATACATCCTGAACCGCATCCTTTCCCTCATAGCTTAAGTTGATACCGTCTTTTTGCCATTGATAGGTAAAGCCTTCCTTTTTATCTGTAACAAGTTTAACTTTTTCCGAAGAGCAAGGGCTTGTATTACCCATGGTATAAGCCAATGCGGTTAAATTGGAAGAACAATTAGGATTGATTTTAACCAGAGAGTAATAATCTCCTTTCTCTGATAATGCCAGTAAGTTATTGCTTTCCGCAATTTTAGTGATATTGTATGGATAATAGGGAAGATTATACGGGTAATAAGGATAATAGGGATAGTCTTTGCTGACTACCGTTTGCGAATTGTAGTCCTCAATGCCAAAGGAATATTCCCAGGAAATATTGTTGTTACTGAAAGCTGTTATTTTTCTTTCGAATTGGTTATTTCCGGATAAAGATTGATGAATAATATAATCGTTACCCAGAGAATCACTCAGAATATCTTTGGTATAATTGAATACATCCAGATCTTTTACGATAAGCTCCTTCCCGTTGTCATATTGTATTTTCTTAAAACGGGGAACTGTGTAACCATCAAGGGCAGCAGCGTATATTGAATGATTCCCCCGGGTCCATAACTGAGGATTTTCTCCGGAATTGTTAATCTTAAATGAACTTTCCCATTTCAAATCACCATGATCTGAGAAAACTTTCAGCGTTTTTAGAATAGGGGAACCGGCATTTGCATAAACCATAAAAAAGGTATTATTTTCTCCAAATGACATTGCGGAACGCAGCTGAGTGAGTGCGATAGTATTATTATTGGAGCCACCCTCAATCGTTTTAAACCAGCTGGCGGAAGGGTTGGCAAAATCTACTGTGCCCATCATAAATGTTTGAGCATCTGCCTGATCCAGGAGCGGAATACTACTGAAATACTGTACAGTACTGCTACTGACGGGTTTAAGTGATAAGTAGGAATTAATGATTTGTGCAAGGTCTTTGGGAGGATCAAATGGTATAGCCTGAGTATTAATCTCTCCCGCAGGGCTTATTTTTGCCAGTTTTATAGGATCTCCGCTGTTAAAATAAGAGAATAACAGAGAATTATCGGGAAGGGTTACTAAGTTTGCCGGGAACAGGTTGGCAGGAACAAATGCTGAGCTTTTTATTTTACAGGTTTGATTTCCAATGGCATCAAATTTACAGCATTCCTGTTCTGAGCTGTAGGAGGTTAACAACCAGAACCCACCGTCAGGAGTAGGGAAAATTTTATTAAAAGACTCTTTCTGGGTTGTGGTGGCAATTTTTTTTCCGTTTTTATCAAGATAAATGAACTGATGTTTTTCCTCTGTATTTTGCAGCATTCCGATATATGGTGCTTTTGAGGTAACCAATAGAGTAAAACTATCGTTTTTAAGTCTCCATTGTTCTTTACCATCAGCATCATATTTTATAAGCGTATTGGAAGGGTCGCTGTAAATTATGCCATCTTCTACGCCCAGTAAATAGGTGTTGGGAGAATGAACATCAAAACCTTTCAGAAGCTGGTAATTTTTATCAAAGTAAAATACACTGTCTTGCTGCAAAGGACCATTGATAAGCGTGTTACAGGTTAACAACATGTAATTCGGATTGGAAGTGTTGTATATGAAGTGAGGTTTGATGTTTTTATAAATATCTGAACTCCTCCAAAGAGTATTTCCGTTTTTATCGATAGCTGTAATTTCAGTTTTTGAAGTAGAGATTGAAACAAGAGAATTACCTGAAAGTGATACCTCCAACTTAATCTTTGGTACAAAAGGATCAATCGCTATATTTTTTTCTTCCGAAGGACGTGAGAATTTTTTTTCCCATACCATAGAAGCAGATTTTTGAGCGGAGATATTATACCCGGTAAGTATTATGTAGAAAAGAAGAAGTTTAGATATTGTTTTCATGCTTTTAGAAATTTTATATTTTAAGGATTATACTTTCAGATACCGAACCCGTAAAAGTGAAGGAAATGGTTTTCGGAGAAAAGGGAAACACACAGAGAAAGACGAAGCATCCAGGCTAAATGGTTGCATGCAATTGAGTTGGTTGATCAGATAAAAGGAATAAAAAAAACAGGTTGCAGGATACCATTCCTGCAACCTGTTTCAGTAAACCGGGATATTAATTAAGAACTACGATTTTCTGAGTACTTAGTTTATTGTTTTGGTAAATTTTCAGATAAAAGATCCCGTTTTGCGGATTGTCAATCTCAAGATATTCTCCTGATAATTTGAAATGCTTTTCCCTGCCCAGGCTATCAAATAACTGTAGTTCAGCATTTTTCAGATTAGAAGGTACTTCAATCTTAAATAAGCCATTGTTGGGATTAGGTAAAATTCTGGTTTCAGCACCTTCTTCTTTTTCAGTAGCAAGCGGGGTAAGGATATTTATCAATACACTGTTTGAAAGGCTGGAACAGCCTTCTTTGGTGACTAATACCGCGTATGTTCCCGAAAGCGTAGCATCATAAGTCGATTGTGTGGCATTGAAGATATCAATGCCATCCTTTCTCCATCGATAGCTTGAATTACCTTCTGTAGTAGCAATCAATCTGAAGACAGAAATATAGTCTTTCTTCGGTGTGTCAACTGTAAGTAATGCCGAAGGAGCAGCTTTATAAACTATAGGAATTTCATTTGAGACGGCACTTTGCTGACAAACCGGATTTGTTACTACTACCTTGTAAATACCGGATTCTGACACATCCTGGACGGCATCTTTCCCCTCATGACTAAGGTTTACGTTATCTTTTAACCACTGATAAGTAAAACCTTCTTTTTTATCAATAACCAGTTTTACCTTTTCAGAAGGGCAGGGATTTGTATTTCCCATTGAGTAGGCCAGAGCCGTTAATTCAGAAATGCAGGGAGGACTGAGTTTCCGGAGTGTGTAGGTCTGGCGGTTTACGTCAATACTTAGTGCCAGAAAGTTATCGTTTTCTGCTGTTCTCGTCTGAAGATAAGGTGAAATGCCTGATAAAGCATAAAGATATGTCATTGCTCCAGGGAGTTTATATTCCCACAGATTTACGCCATTGTTGTCAACAAGACGAATTTTTTGCTCTACGAGTGTATTGTCTGTAGAAGATACTGAAAGGTAGGAGATATATTCTTTTCCGGAGATTGTATCTTTTTGAATGTCTTTGATATAGTCATTTACATCAAGAGAGATAGAAAATAACTCCTTTTCTGTAACATAATCTGTTTTCGTAAAAGCAGCCTGTTGATCCGATATCATGCTGGCATAAAGTGTATGGTTGGTAAGAGTCCATTTCTGGGCATTTTGCAGAGGACTGTTAACAACTTTAGTACTTTCCCATTTAAGCTGGCCGGAATTGTCGTAAATCTTAAAATATTTTAAAGGAGGATTGTCGGGTCTCGGATAAATCTGAAAAAAAGTATCATTTTCTCCGAAAACGATACGTCGGCCGCTTATTCCGTTGGATGCACCACCTCCGATTTCTTTTTGCCAGCTTACATTTGAGTTGTCAAAGTTGGAATGACCAATGAAGTACTGAGTATTGGCTTCTATTGCTAAAACCGGCAAATCAAGAATGTACTGAACAGAATTATCTTTGAGCGGCCTGAGAAGCCAGGGCCATGTATTCACCATATTTTGCGGAATTGATATCCCAGGAATAAGACTTTTTATGTTTCCATTAGGTTCCACTTTTGCTAATCCTAACTGACGATCCTTTCTAGTATACATTATTACAAAGGAATTATCTGGCAGTACACAAACGGTCTTTTTCCCATCCGCTGCAAATGCAGGCAGATCAGAAATACTTAATGTTGCAGTCTGATTTCCGATTGCGTCAAACTTGCAATATTTCAGAGCTGTATTACTGGTTTCCAGCCAGAATCCTCCATCGGAAGTTGGAAATACTGCATTAAAAGACTCTTTTTGAAATGTGGCAGCAGTTCTTTGCCCGTTTTTATCAAGGAAAATATACTGGTGTTTTTCCTCCGTATTTTGCAGCATGCCGATGTATGGTGCTTTAGAACTAATGAGTAAAACAAAGCTGTCATTTTTGAATCGCCATTGTTCTTTTCCGGTAACGTCATACTTTATAAGCGTATTCGTCGGATCACTGTAAATAACACCATCTTCTACACCTGATAAATAAGTATTGGGACTATGAACGTCAAAACCTTTCAATAATTGATAATTTCTGTCGAAAAAGAAGATACTATCTTTTTCAATGAGACCTGTTTTAGTGCTATTACATGTCAGCAGCATGTAATTGGGATTAGAAGTATTGGAAAATATCTGATTCTTTGAGTTTTTGTAAAGATTTGAGCTTTGCCACAAAGTATTCCCATTATTATCAACAGCCATTATCAGTGTTTTACTATTCGTCCCTCCTGGAGTCGTACTATCATAGGCTTCGAATGAGAAACTTACTAAAGAATTGCCGGAAGGAGATACTTCAAGTTTAGCGGGAGACAAGTTATACCAATTCACTGCTGACTGCTTCAGTAAATCTTTTTCCCAGGTAAGTCTGGCTGTTTTTTGCGGAAAAACCCTGAAAACCGGAAGAATTATACATAACAGAATCAACCTGGTAACAATTTTCATATAATTAAGCAGTTTTTGCTGTTTCAAAATGGGTGTGATAATCAGAGTTAAAAATATGTCCTGAAAGGATTTTCTAAGCTATCAGGAAAGAAGCAGGTTACAGCTTCCTTTGAAATAGACGAACGACAGCGGTAAAAAGGTTGCATACCCTTTGTTAAGTTTTAAAATTGAATATTTCTTGAACTTTTTCTTTAGTAAATAATGCTAAGATTTGTTTATTTTTGAAAGAAAATAACTAATCAATACGTGAATAAGAAAGTAGTACTCATGATTTTAGATGGTTGGGGCATTGCTACCAAACCAGAGGTTTCAGCGATTGATGCTGCCAAAACCCCCTTTATCGACTCATTATACCCAAAATATCCGCATTCTAAACTTGAAGCATCTGGATTAGCAGTTGGTTTACCTGCCGGACAAATGGGTAATTCTGAAGTAGGGCACATGAACCTGGGTGCAGGACGAATTGTTTATCAGGATCTTGTAAAAGTAAACCTTGCCGTTGAAGAAAATACGCTGAAGGATGAACCTGTTTTAGCGGAAGCGATTGCTTATGCAAAAACAAATAATAAAGCGGTTCACTTTATCGGACTGGTTTCAGACGGAGGGGTTCACTCGCATATTAATCATTTGAAAGGTCTATGTACTATTGCTTCTGAGGCAGGACTTTCAGATGTTTTTGTACATGCTTTTACAGATGGTCGTGATACAGATCCTAAAGGTGGTTTAGGTTATCTGACAGACTTGCAGGAGCATTTGTCTAAAACTACCGGAAAAATTGCTTCAATTACCGGACGTTATTATGCGATGGACAGAGATAATCGCTGGGAACGTGTAAAACTGGCTTACGATGCAATGGTTAATGCTGTCGGAACACCTTCTACAGATGTGCTTGCTTCAGTGAAAGCATCTTACGAAGAGAATGTTACGGACGAATTTATCAAACCGATTATTGCAGTTGATGGTAATAATGAACCTATTGCAAAAATTAAAGATGGTGATGTAGTATTATGTTTCAATTTCCGTACTGACCGCGGACGTGAAATTACTCAGGCATTAACTCAGCAGGATTACCATGAGCAGGATATGCACAAATTAGATTTGTACTATCTGACCATGACAAACTATGATGATAAATTTGTAGGAGTTCATGTTATTTTCGACAAGGATAATCTGGCAAAAACGTTGGGGGAAGTTGTTTCAGAAGCTGGTAAAAAACAGATCAGAATTGCAGAAACAGAGAAATATCCGCATGTTACCTTCTTCTTTTCGGGTGGTCGTGAAGAACCATTTGAAGGTCAGGTGAATATCTTGCGTAATTCACCCAAAGTGGCAACCTATGATTTACAGCCGGAAATGTCTGCTGAAGCCCTCAGAGATGCATTGATTCCGGAATTAGAGAAAGAGGAGGTTGACTTTGTTTGTCTGAATTTCGCTAATACGGATATGGTTGGTCATACCGGTGTATTTTCAGCAGTAGTAAAAGCGGCAGAAACGGTTGATCAATGTGCCGGAGCATTAGTAGAAACAGGTTTGAAACATGGCTATACTTTTATCATCATTGCTGACCACGGTAATGCGGATTATATGATTAATGAAGATGGCACACCGAATACTGCTCATACTACTAATCTGGTTCCATGTATCTTAGTGGATAATGATTATCAGAATCCTATCAAAGATGGAAAACTGGGGGATATTGCTCCTACCATTTTAGCATTAATGGGAATAAATCAGCCTAAGGAAATGACAGGATTCAGTCTTTTGTAGGTTAAAAATCAAAGGATTTTTAAGAAAGGCCTGTGAGGAATTGAACACCTTACAGGTCTTTTGTGTTAGGTTTGTATTATGAAATCAAAACTTATTCTTCTGGCTTGTATTTTTTATCTGGGAGCATGCCAGTCTGATACGGGGAATAAAGCCAAAATATACTTCGATTTGAAAGGTTTTATAGATGCCCAGATTAAATTACTGGACAAAACTAAACCGGCAGTACTCAAAACTGTAATTGTCGGAGATAAAAAGGAGGTGAAAACGATTAAGGATATCGACTGGGCAAAAGAACTGGAGCTTTTTCTCCAGGCTGACATTAATAAATCAGCTTATAGCCAGAGTTATGATAACCTTTCCGAGAATGGGTTAAAATGGTATTCCCTCAAAATCGGTGAGAAGATACCTGTCAAAAAACTGGTTATCCAACTCAATGATGAAGATATTCCGGTTCAGATTGAGGCTATAATTCAGACAGATAACAACTTGTATTCTTCAGAGAAAAAACTTCAGATGAATTGTGAAAACGGACATATAAAATCGTATTTCATTGAGGGATATCAGAAGGTTATTTTGGGAGATAAAAAGACATTTAAGATTCTCGGAGTAATGCAGTAGATATTATAAAAAAAAAAGAGTTTCTGCCTTTTCAAAATCAGAAACTCTTTCTTCCACAAAAATCAATATTTTATCCGAATAAATCACTGGAAAGGTAACGATCCCCTCTGTCGCATATAATACAAACAATTATTCCTGATTCAATTTCTTTCGCCAATCTGACTGCGGCAGAAACTGCTCCTCCACTGCTCATTCCGGCAAAAACTCCTTCAATTTTCGCAAGATTGTTGGCCATTAACCTTGCTTCTTCTTCAGAAATATCCATAATTTTATCCACTCTTGAAGGGTTATAAATCTTCGGAAGGTATTCTGTCGGCCATCTGCGGATACCTGGTATTTTTGAACCCTCAGTAGGTTGGCATCCTACTATCTGAATCTGCTCATTTTGTTCTTTTAAATATAAGGAAGTCCCCATAATTGTTCCGGTGGTTCCCATTGAGCTGACAAAATGAGTGATTTTGCCCTCTGTATCTCTCCATATTTCCGGACCGGTGCTTTTATAGTGTGCCAGATAATTATCAGGATTAGCAAACTGATCCAACATAAAATAACCACCTTCTGCAACTTTAGATTCAGCATAGTCTCTGGAGCCTTCAATGCCGACTTCAGAAGGAGTTAAGGTAACTTTTGCGCCAAATGCCTCCATTGTTAAAACTCTTTCTTTTGTAGAATTTTCTGGCATTACAAGTTCAATATCAAGGTCATATAGTCTCGCAATCATCGCCAATGCAATCCCAGTATTTCCGGAAGTTGCTTCTATCAGTTTCATGCCGGGTTTGATTTCTCCACGCTCCAATGCCCCCTTAATCATGCTATAAGCTGCACGGTCTTTTACAGAACCTCCCGGATTGTTTCCTTCTAATTTGGCGTAAATTTTTACGTTTGGATTTGGATTGATTTTGTTTAATTCAACAAGCGGCGTATTGCCTACTAAGTCTAAAAGAGTTGCCATATTTACAATAAACAATTAACAAATTTCATTTGCCGGGAAACTTTCTCAATATCCTTTCTCTTTTTTCGATTTCTCAGCAAAGTATAATAATTTCTAATCCTGTATGACTCTGGTGCTTTCCTGATGATAAATTTTCGTATAAGGTTTTAAACTCCTTGTCAGCCATACGTTACCTCCAACGATACTATTATGGCCAACAATAGTTTCTCCTCCTAAAATAGTGGCACCGGCATAGATCACCACATGGTCTTCTATAGTCGGATGTCTTTTCATAGAAGCCATTTCCTTACTAACCGATAAGGCCCCCAATGTTACACCCTGGTATAACTTTACGTGTTTCCCGATATGAGTCGTTTCTCCGATAACAATGCCTGTGCCATGATCGATAAAAAAATACTCATCTATTTCAGCTCCGGGGTGAATATCTATTCCTGTTTTGGAATGCGCATATTCAGTTAAAATTCTGGGAATCAACGGAACGTTCAACTCATGCAGGCCATGAGCAAGTCTGTAAAAAGCAATGGCATAAAAGCCAGGATAAGCTCTTACAATTTCATATTCACTCTGTGCTGCAGGATCACCGTTTAGTATGGCTTGAATATCTGTGTTAAGTAACCTGTATATCTCCGGAATTTTTTCTAAAAACTTCGATGAAATGGCTGCTGCATTTTCCTCCAGATGGTTTTGCATGCCAGCAAGCATTTTAGCCAGAGAGAATTCAATTTTGTCAAAAACTTCCTGTAATTCCTCTGTACAACTTAAATGTTTTTGCGTCTGCTCCGGAAAAAGAGTCAATACCAGTTCTGTAAAAAGACGCTGAACTTCTGACGTGGAAGGGAATGTCTCAGTTTTTGAGTGCTTATAGCTAAGATGTTGCAGAAAAGCTTGTGGAAGCATATTTATTACGAATATGGAAGAGGTTCCTTTAAAAGAATAACTCTTCATTTGTTTTCACCCAGCCCAATCAATTGGATTTTTTGCAATAGTAACGATTATCATGCCTAATTGATTCTTTTTAAGGAAATAATTTTGAATAAAAACTGACAATATCGGAAATCCAATCTTTATAAAAGGAATAGAAACATCAGATTATCCTTGAATTTCATAACCTCAGAAACGAGAGTAAAAATGAAAATTGTACTGAGGGTTTTTCAATATAAATTATAGGAAAAGTAAGAAGCAAAATCACAGGATTCGCTCTTTTTTTCCCGGAGAATAATTTAAACGGGGTTTTATAAAAGTTGATCCATGTTAAGTATTTATGGTGAGTACATAAATTGTCCGGTAAAATGAAGCTATAACGGGCAAAAATGTGTCCAAATCGGTTAATGATGGCTATTTTTTAATTGTTAAATTTGATTGAAGTTAATAAGCACTTACTGTTAATTTCTAAAACTTTAGCTTCTGCTTTACGACCGCCATTGTAAAGAGGCTTCAAAGTACGAATCCGCCAATTCGTACTTTTTTGTTTATCATGGTCGAATATTGCGGAGGGTTTGTGTAATTTCATGAAATTAGAAGGTAGATTACGATCGATTTAATATGAATTTTGAATTTTATGGCCGTTCGAATACCGCCGAGGAATGGCTTGGGTTTTTAGCTGATCAGTTAAGCACAAGACCTCAACAAAGTAAACTGGACTTTCCGGTTCACCTCGCTGAGGGTTTTGTAAGTTGTTTTGAGTTTGAAAAGGATTTTTTTGTCAGAATCTGGCAATTTAAAGCAAATCAGAAACTGGTATTCAACAGTAAATCTTTTTTAGATCAGGAGGATTTTTTTACAATAACTTTTACCACGCTTGCTAACACACAAAAACATTCTCCTTTCCATCCCCCTCCTCAGGATAAAGAAGAATTTCAGTTTTTTGTAGAAAACAGAGGTAGTAAGAATATCAATATGCTATTGTGGAAAGGAGCTGTTTCTCATTCCAAAACCTTTGAACAGGGTGATAGTGCCGTGATTTTGACGATTCTGATGAATAAACATTGGCTGCTCAATAATGGACTTATCGACAATAGTAACCCCAAAGACTCACTTTTAAAACTTCTTATTGACAGCAATCCTATCAATGTCAATTACCAGCCGAGCCTTCAAATGGTTGATTTGTTTGAAAAAATTCTGAATACGCATACAACTGTTTCGTCCGGACGGCTGATGCTTAGAGGCAGAATTTATGAGTTTCTGGCCCAGATTTTCTCGCAGCTTTCAGAAAGAAATATTCTGCCGAAAGTAGATAAAGTAAATGCCAGTGATCTGCAGCATCTAGTCAGAATAGAACATTCTATGCATCATGATTTCAGTAAGATTATGACGATTAAAGGATTGTCGATCGGAGCAGGTATGAGTGAATCAAAATTCAAGAAAATATTTAAGCAGGTTTTCGGCAAGAACGTCCACGAGCATTATAACGATTGCAGATTGGAGGTTGCCAAAGACCTGATTGTAAGTGGAAAAATGACCGTTTCTGAGGCAGGAAATTATGTAGGCTTTGCAAATCTGAGCAATTTTTCCTCAGCATTTAAGAAGAAATACGGGAAATTACCCAGTAAAATTTAAACACTAACATATCACTATACAGCGCGAGGGACCGTCATGTCCCTCGCTTTTTTAGATTATTACTCTTCGGTAAGTACGTAAAACTCAAAATTCAAAGCATCAAAAACTGCTCCGAGCTGAAGCAGAAAGTCAGGATTATTGAGATAGAAATTCAGGAAATTCTCTGAACGCTCCTGTAATCCTCCGTTTGGAAACAACTTTTGTTTTAGTCCTACCAATTGGGTAACCTCTGTTTCCTGATTTCTTTCTTCCGCTTTTTTCAGGCGTTTTTCGAGGTTTTCCAGACCGTTAATCAGCTTTTGTTTCTCCCCGTTTACGGCTCCTTCCAGCGTTTTATCAATTCTTACTGCTTTTTTCAGGATTTCCTGGAAAATTTCTGAAAAAGATTCAGTTTCGGCAGAAAGACTCAGTTGATTTTTAGAGTTATGTTCTACAAAATTCTTGCGCAGCGTTATTTCATCAAGGAATAGTTCTGATGTTGAAAGACCTAGTTTTTCCATCCTTTTTGACAAAGATTTGTTAATAATCAAGGCAAAGTTTCTGGGAACTAAAATCGGGAATGCCAATTTGAAATGATCGAAAGCATCTTTAAATTGCAGCCAGTACGGAACTTCAGAAGGGCCTCCTATATAAGCCAGATTGGGTAAAATAGTTTCCTGATAAACGGGTCTTAATATTACATTCGGACTGAAATGCTCCGGCTCGTTTTCTATCATTTTCAAAATCTCCTCTTCTGAAAAATGAATGTCAGAATTCAACACTTTGTATTGTCCGTTTTCTTTGACAATTCTTTCCCGAAGTCCGTCTTTTAAATAGAAGAAATTAATTTCTCTTGGTGTTACCTGAGTTTTGTAACCAAGCTGTTCTAATTTTTCGGAAGTTTCCTGAACAACAGGCAAAGTCGTTTGAGAAAGAATATCTTCCTTGATAATTGGAGAAAATACTTTCTTCAGTGCTCTGTTATCAGCATCAATAATAACCAGATGCTGTGCTCCGAATAATTCATTGAAATAGAATCTTACCGCATCCGCCAATGTATCATGTCTGTTATATGCTTCTTCGAAAAGAGGTATTTTCTCAGAGATTTCCTCCAGAATGGTTTTGATTTCATTGGGATTCATACGACCAACGGCACCCTTTTGTTCTGTTTGCCATTGATGTGTTTTGCCGAACAAAGAAAAATGATCTATTTCCGCAAAATCATGGTCTTCTGTAGCCATCCAGTAAACCGGAACAAAATTGTATTCAGGATAGGCTTTTTTCAGGGAATTGGCGAGATTGATTGTGGTAATCAGCTTGTAGATAATATACAAAGGACCGGTGAAGATGTTGAGTTGATGTCCTGTGGTAACCGTAAAAGTATTTTCGTCCGATAAAATCTGAATATTGGGTTTGTTTGTAATATTTTTATATTGATCTTCAAGTACCTGAACAAGAATTTCTCTTTTTGAAGGGTCAAATGTCTTAAGTTTTAATTGTTCACCAAAACCTTCAATATCCGGGAATTGACAATAGAAGGATTTAAGTTTTTCCTGTTTAGTGATATAATCTAGAAAAAGAGGAGAGAATTGGTGTATCTCTCTGAGAGGGAGTGTATTTACCTGCATTTTTATAGTAGCGAATATTTAATCCGAGCGTATTAATAATGTTAATTCAGTATTCTAACGTTTTGATGGTAAAGATTGTTCTTTTGATTTTGAAAATTCATTAAAACTGGTGAAATCCCCTTATATTTAAAAGATTTTTTTTCAGACATTAATATTTCTGCGCTATTTGAAACAATTCTTAAAGTATTTATGCAAAAACTTGTACTCCCGGCCTTTCTTTTTCTTAGTCTGAATACTTTGGCTCAGCAAAAGCCCCAATATAGTCAGTATATGATGAACAATTATATACTGAACCCCGCCATCTCCGGAATAGAAGATTATACAGACCTTAAAACTTCTTATCGTAATCAATGGACTGATTTTCCGGGAGCTCCTGTTACTTATTATTTATCGGGACACTGGGCAATGGGAAAGCCTGACCGTACCAGTTCCGGACCGAGGCCTTATATCAGCAAGACTATCCGAAGAACTTCTGATCCTTCACCTGTTTTTAAAGGTTCTCCCCGTGTACCCGGGCATCATGGTGTGGGTTTTCAGTTTATTTCTGATAAAATCGGTCAGAGTACCATGAATAGTTTAGGGCTTACCTATGCGTATCATATTCCTTTAACTGCCGCAGTTAAATTGTCTTTGGGAGCTTTGGTAGGTATATCTCAATATACTTTTAGTTTTGATAATTTAACTGTGAAAGATAATCCGGATCCTGCTATATACAATGGAAAACTCAGGGCAATTCAACCACAATTGAATCTTGGAGCGTGGTTATATTCCCGCAATTTCTTTCTCGGGCTTTCAGGGAACAATATGATTTTTGAGAATTTTAATTATTCTGTTTCTGACAGCAATACACCAAATCCTTATGTCTGGCTAGGATCTACTTATACTCAATATTATGTTACAACAGGTTTCAGGCAGGAACTTGGGGAATTTTGGTCAGTTGTGCCTTCGGTCTTGCTTAAAAGAGTACGTCAGGCACCATTGTCTTATGATGTGAACATCAAGGCAATGTATAACAATAGATTTTGGTTTGGAGCGTCCTATCGAAGAAATGATGCGGTTGTGGGGCTTGTTGGTGTGAACATTAATTCGAATCTGAACCTCAGTTATTCTTATGATTATACCCTTTCCGGGCTCAATGACCGTTCAAAAGGTTCTCATGAAATTGTAATAGGTCTGATGCTTCATAATAAACAGAAACTGCTTTGTCCTCAGAATCTCTGGTAGTCTAATAATATTTCAGAAATCCCCAGAACTTTCTTTTTTTCAAATACTTTGAATTCCATTCATTTGAGAATGCCTCTTTTTCAAAGCTGATATTTCTGTAAGATTTATAGTGATTTCGGTATTTGATCAGATTAAAAAGATATTCCGAAATATACCAAAGGTAGAAAGGAATAATGAGCAACTCGATTTGCTGTCTGAGATGAATCCGCTCATGGGTAATGAGCTGAAGGGTTGGCTTGCGGTCTTTTATCAGAATAAATGGAAAAAGAGCCATACCGTCAACCCACAAAAAAGGAATTCTGATAAGAAGATATAGCTCCATTAATACATGCTAATTGTTAGACCATTCAAAGTTATTAAGCCTCTCCTGAAAAGATTTACGCTTACGTCTTGAAATCAGGACCTGTTTCTGATCTTTCAGTTTCAGAAAGGTAGCATTTTCACGGTCATAACTCAAAAGATAATTAAGATTAATCAAATGGGATTTATGTACACGGACAAAATCCAGATCGGCCAGCTCTTTTTCATACGTTTTAAGCGTCCGGGCAGAGAGAAGTTGTTTACCGTCCCTCAGATATACAATTGTGTAGTTGCGAATGCCTTCCAAATGTATAATTTCTTTGGAAGAAACCTTAATCATTGACTGACTATCAGGCAGATAAAGATACTTGGTCTTTTGCAAATTACCTGATAAAAGTAAAGGTTGAGTAGGTAAGGATTGAGCCATTACAAAAAATTAGATTTTAGGGTAGATTTTAATCTATAAGGTATAAAAATAACCCAAAGTTAAGGGGAATTTTCTATAGCATCAAATACAAACCCGATCAATAAAAAGTTAAATTATCGTAAAGCCATTAACAATGACAAGAAATTGCCACGAATGACTTGTATTAAAAAAATACAAAACAAAAACAATTGATTGAACATGATACGAGCCATTAGGTTCTGCATTCAATGATAAAGACGTTTGAATACAGTGGAATGGTTGCAAGGGTGTAAAAAACTAATGTATGATTTTTTATATGGGATGATTGATGTGATATTTATTTGAGACGGGGAATGGTAGATTTGGTAACATTTAAATACTGATTTTTTTTTGAATTAGTATTTCTGATTAATTTTTTCGTAGGCTGATGCAGGGATTTTAGACTGATAATTGCTGTTTTTAACGACAGGTCTTGCCCAGTCAAGATATCCTTTTACCCAGGCATATGCCAGTCCTAAGGTAAGAATGCCAATAAAAATGAACATTTCTGAAAGTGCAAACCAACCCCAGACACCATCAGTTTCTTCAATAAGAATTTTGTTGCCAAAAACGGTAGCCCAAGGGAATAAAAAAACTAACTCAACATCGAAAAGTACAAAAAGAAGGGCAATGATATAAAACCTGATATTAAATCTCACGCTCGCATTTCCGTCAGGTGCCTCGCCTGACTCGTAGGTAGATAATTTTTCTATATTTGGTCGGTTTGGTCGTAACATAAATGCTCCGCCCAGTGCAACAGCGCAGAATGTAACAGCAGTAATGATAAATAAAAGGATATAACCAAAATCTGATACCATGATAGAAAACGTTTTACCTGAAATAATCTGATCGAAATCAGAAGCGGGTGCTCAATATTATTTTTTGCTAATGTTTAAATAACCTTTAACTACCGTAAAAGTAGTAATGGCCAGGAAGAAAATAATGACATAGTGTACATAGTTAACTATCCAGGGAAACTGTTCTCCCAGATAATACCCGCCCGCCACCAGTACACAAACCCAGATAGCTCCTCCGGCAGCATTGTAAAATAAGAATTTAGGAAAACTCATCTGACTGATTCCGGCGAGAATTGGGGCAAAAGTACGAACTACCGGCAAAAAACGACTAATAATCAATGTAAGGCTTCCGTTTTTTTCAAAAAACTGATTGGTATTTTCCAGATTCTTTTTCTTAAAAAACCAGCTTTCTTTTCGATTTTGAAGAGAATTGCCAAAAAATCTTCCGGTCAGATAACCGGTTAGTGAACCTAGAAAAGCTGCCGTAAAGATTGTTAGCAGAATAACGCCTAAAGGTTCTTTCAGTACACCGGTTCCTCCGAAAACTCCGGTAAGAAAAAGGAGATAATCGCCGGGAAGAAAAAAAGCGAAAAACAAGCCGTTTTCAGCAAAGACAATCAGGGTAATAACTATTAATCCGGCACGTATGATTTCTTCGGAATCTGTAAGATATTTCCAAAGCTCGTTGATTTCATTCATGGATTTTGTTTCAGGCTTCGAGTAATTTTCAAAATGCCTTTTTTGAAGTCTTCTGTTTCTTTAAAATGACCTATTTCTTTTCATAAACAATATTACCGTCAAAAATAGTCATAACTACCTTTACATCCCGAATCTTTTCTGGTTGAATGGTTAAAATATCTTCTGAGAGGACAACCATGTCAGCCATTTTACCAACTTCGATAGATCCTTTGATTTTTTCTTCAAAAGCGGCAAATGCATTGTTGATGGTATAACCTTTGATCGCTTCCTGTACAGGTATTTTTTGTTTGGGAATCCATCCCATCGGATTGGCTCCGTCAACGGTTCTTCGGGTTACTGCCGCATAAATTCCATATATCGCATTAAGAGGAGCTACCGACCAGTCTGATCCCATACATAATTTGACACCCGCCTCCAGAAAAGATTTGTACGGATGTGTGTAATCAATACGCGCACCAATGCGTTTGGCAGCCCAGACACCATCATCAATGCAGTGATATGGCTGTACGGAAGCAATGACACCCAGTTTTGCAAATCTTGGAATATCTTCAAAACGAACATGTTGTGCATGTTCAATTCTGAATCTTCTGTCCCATTTTGGGTTTTTATCAGTGATTTCCTCAAATAACTTCAGCATCAGATAATTGGCAGAATCTCCAATAGCATGAACTGAAAGTTGTAAATGATTTAAATCCGCATCCAAAGCCCATTTCCGAAGATTGCCATTTATCACAATGTCAGAAGCAAGTCCACGGGTATTGGGATTTTGGTTATAAGGTTTAAACATTAACGCAGTACTCGAACCAAGAGAGCCGTCAGCATAGGCCTTTAAAGAACCTAATTTTATTTTTTCAGAACCAAACCCGGCCTGAATACCTGTTTTTACAAGATTTTCATAAATTTCGAGAGGAAGTCTGGTATAGAATCTGCAGGTAAGTTTATCTTCCTTTTCAAGCTTTTGATAAGCAATCAGATCTGGCTGAAATGTAATGTCATGAACACTTGTGATTCCGTTTTCCCGGGCCTCCTGTAAAGCTCTTTGAATATATTTTAATTTTTGTTCAGGTGTAGGAGGAGGAATAACTTTATACATCAATGGAATGGCAGCATCTTTCAATATCCCTGTTGGTTCTCCTGTTTTAGGGTCTTTTACAATCTCACCACCGTCAGGCGACTGACTGTCTTTGGTGATCCCGGCCAGCGCCAAAGCTTTGGAATTGGCCAGTGCCATATGGCCGTCAAAGCGGTCAACAAAAATGGGTGTATCTGCCGAAAAATCATCAATCATTTCCCTGGTAGGAAGCTCTTTTACTTCCCAGGCTTCATGATCCCAGTTTCCTGATTTAATCCATTCTCCTTTATGGCTTGCAACATATTGTTTTAAAATACTTTTGAATTCAGCGGTTGATTTTGCTTCCCGCAGATTCACTCCGAGCAGATACATGCCGCCATCTGCAAAGTGCGTATGATTATCGATAAAACCGGGAAGCATTAATTTGCCTTCCAGATTTACCATTCTGGTACGACTGTCTGACCACACTGAACGGGCCTCAGGACTGTTTCCTGCGTAAATTATTTTTCCGTTTTGAACAACAACTGCTTCGACCGTGGAGTTTCTGGAATCTACCGTATAAATTTTCCCATTGTAAAAGCAGATTTTCTGAGCTTTGGCAAAAACTACGGATGAAAAGAAAATTACAATCAACACAAGAAATTTGTTCATAGCAATCGGGTCGTTTTGTTGAAAAAATCAGGAAAACCAATTCTTAAATAAAAGTACCGTCTTTTAACTCCTGTTTAATGATTTTGATGCGGGAGTTGAATGTAATGTTTTCAAAATCAATGCCTTCTGCACAAATTGTTTCAAGAAACTTAGTTACTTCAGGCTGATGATCTGTTTTCTTTCCGGTTAAAACGTCAATATATTTGGACGTCGTCCAGATTACCGCTTTCAGAACCTGACGACTTTCGTCCGTCATGACGCATTCGGTAACCATTGTATTTTCATTGAAATAAATCACGGAAGAAATAATGGTGACCCATTCGCTTACTTTAGCAGAATTAATGTAAGCTATCTGATGGTTGTAAACCACCCAGGAGGTCATGTTATGCTCGAAATAATCATTGTAATCAAACTTATAAACCGCTGCTACCTGATCTTCTCTCGCATTAAAAAAGTAGTCAAAATACTTTGCATTGTTCAGGTGTTTCAAAGGATCACAGTCCTGAAAACGGATTACTGACTTTGAATATAACTTTTTGGGGTATGTTTTATCGGGATCTAAATTGAACATTTTTTAAGATTGTTGAAGAATTGAACAGGCTTGTTATCTGTTCAATTATAATGAAATAAAGATAGCATTTTTTAGCAAATTAACGGTCAACCTCTCCCATCACCAAATCTAGAGAACCAATAATAGCCACAAGATCAGCCAGCATGGCTCCCTTACTGATTTCATGTAATACAGAAAGATTATGAAACGAACATGCTCTGGCTTTTAATCTTAAAGGTACATCCGAACGACCATCCGTCCGGAAGAAAAATCCCAGTTCTCCTTTGGGGTTTTCTGCTCTGGTATAGAAATCCATAGCCTGCGGGCGAATTTTCTTTGGAACCAAAGCCTGAGGGTCAAAATCTACAGTGCGTTTATGGGTTCCGATCAATTGCTCAAGACATTGTTCAATGATTTTGATAGACTCATCACATTCCAGCACCCTGACATAATTTCTGTCCCAGCAATCACCTTTAGTACCCATTTCTCCTTTTCCAACCGGAATATCAAAATCGATTTCAGGATAGACAGAATAGGCATCTACTTTTCTGAGGTCAAATTTTAAACCGGATCCTCTCAGTACCGGACCGGTACAACCATAATTTATGGCAAGATCCATTGGCAAAACACCTACATTGGCGGTACGCTGAACAAATATTTTATTTTCGATAACAAGCTGTTTTAACTCTGTCATCTTGGGCTTCAGGTAATTAATAAATTCCTTGCAACGTTCTTCAAAACCCAGAGGCAGGTCATAAAAAAGCCCGCCGATCCACACATAGTTATAGAGCATTCTGGCACCTGACACCCATTCGAGTAAGCGTTGAATGTGCTCGCGGTCACGCATGAGCCATAAAAACGGAGTATACGCCCCAATATCCAGGCCATAAGTTCCGATCGCCACGAAATGTGAAGCCAATCTGTTTAGTTCAGAAACTAAAACCCTGACGTATTCAGTTCTTTTCGGAATATCTTTATCAATTCCGAGCATTTTCTCAACCCCCATGGCATACGCATGTTCAGAATTCATGGCTGCCAGATAGTCCATTCTGTCAACGTATGGAATGATCTGGTTGAAAGGCAAAGACTCAGCATGTTTCTCAAAACACCTGTGTAAATAGCCCAGATGCGGAACAACATCAACGATCAATTCCCCGTCAGAAATAACTTCAACCCGTAATACTCCGTGTGTTGAAGGGTGCTGAGGACCAAGGGATAATATCATTTCTTCTGACTTCAGGTTCTCTAATTGATACTTGTTCGGGTCAGAAAGTTTAAAGTTTTCAGGGCGAAACTGATACTGGACTTTATTCATACTGTAAAATTCGTAAAATTTAAACGTAAATGTCCTGTTATGAGAAGCAAATTTGACCCGGAATCCGGATTTAAAAAAAACTTTCCGAAATTTTTAGGTATTTTGAAACATTTTACATAAAAAGTTATGAACTTATTTTGCTATAGCTCAAAAACTTACTACCTTTGCAGTCCTAATTTGAAAAGAGTAGCCAGGTGCCTTTGGTAGATTTGGCTTATATACATAAAACATACAACAAAGCAATGGCTAAGAAAGGCAATAGAATCCAGGTAATTTTGGAATGTACTGAGCAAAAGGCTACAGGTGTTCCAGGCATGTCTCGTTACATCACTACCAAGAATCGTAAAAACACAACAGCTCGTATCGAGTTGAAGAAATATAATCCGTTCTTGAAAAAAGTAACTGTTCATAAAGAAATCAAGTAATTTTTATTCAGTTATCAGTTATCGGTTATAAAGTTATCGGAAAACATAACAATAACAGATTAATGAATAACTATTAACGTATCTAAAAATGGCAAAGAAAGTAGTTGCAACCCTTAAGAAAGAAGGTGGCGTTAAATACGCAAAAATTATCAAAGCTGTAAAGAATCCTGTAACAGGAGCTTACACTTTCAAAGAAGAAATCGTTTTGCAAGACGAAGCGGTTAACGCATTGAAAGGATAATTTTATAGTCTGATGTTTTTTACACAAGCAATCAATACTTGTGTGAATTTTCACAAACACACTATAAATAAAAGATTTTCTCAGAAAGTCCCCCGTCTAATCAGTTCGGGGGACTTTTTTTGTTTTATCTTTGTTAAGAGAAAACCGGAAAAACAGCAAATTTAGTTTTGCATAGTTTCCTGATTTTCAATTACTCAATCACTCAGTCATATTATTTATGGGATTATTTGATTTTTTTAAGAAAAAAGAAGCACCCTTAGCGCAGGAAGAAAAGGAATCATTGGATAAAGGCCTTGAAAAGACAAAAGAGGGTTTTTTCTCAAAATTAAGCCGTGTAGTTGTAGGGAAATCAAAGGTAGATGAAGATGTTCTGGATGAACTGGAGGAAATATTGATTTCATCAGATGTAGGCGTTGAAACGACCATCAAAATTATCAGAAGAATTGAAGACAGGGTTGCTAAAGATAAATTCCTGACGACGAATGAATTAGATGGAATTCTTCGGGAGGAAATCGCAGAACTGTTAGCTGAAAATAAATCCTCTGATGTTGAAAATGCTTTCATCAAATCTGACAAAAAACCTTTTGTTTTAATGGTTGTTGGCGTGAATGGTGTAGGCAAAACCACCACGATAGGTAAATTGGCTTCTCAGTTTCATCAGGCCGGAAACAAGGTCGTATTAGGTGCCGGAGATACTTTCCGGGCGGCAGCAGTAGATCAGCTTAAATTATGGGGTCAAAGGGTAGGTATTCCGGTAATTGATCATGGAATGAATACTGACCCTGCTTCAGTAGCATATGATGCCGTAAAACAAGCGGTGGAACAGGATGCAGATATTGTAATCATCGATACCGCCGGACGTTTACATACCAAAGTAAATCTTATGAATGAACTTTCGAAGATTAAGCGTGTTATGCAGAAAGTCATACCTGATGCTCCTCATGAAGTTTTATTGGTTCTGGATGGCTCTACGGGTCAGAATGCTTTTATTCAGGCACAGGAGTTTACAAAGGTTACTGAGGTAACGGCTTTAGCAATTACAAAACTTGACGGGACGGCCAAAGGTGGTGTAGTAATCGGTATTTCAGATCAGTTCAAGATTCCGGTAAAATACATTGGTGTCGGAGAAAAGATAGAAGATTTACAGGTTTTCAATAAGAAAGAGTTTGTAGATTCGTTATTCAAGAGAAAATAGTCTGAGAATTTTATCAAACAATAATTATCCCTGAACTGTGAGGTTGATTTGAAAGCTCAAAGTTCAGGGATTTCTTTTTACTATGAATAAATTCTGGTTAATCTTATCAATTCTGACAATATCAATGAATTCATTATGTTGTCAAAAACCTCGGAAAAAGTCTGAAATTCAATCAAAGCAACCTGTAAAAATTAAAGAAATGACTGTTAAACAGGGGATTTGTGGTGAAATTTTGTGGAAGGCAGGAAATCTGATGCCCTCTCCTGACCGGCCTGTTTCTCAGGGAAGACCAGTTGTAAGGGAATTATTTATTTATGAATTAACGAATATGGAAATTGCTAAACCTAAAGATGGCTTTTACCAGTTTATACCGACAAAATTAATCGGAAAGGTTACTTCAAATGAGCAGGGAGAGTTTTGCATAGATCTGCCTGAAGGCCAGTACTCATTATTTGTGAAAGAAGATAAGAAAGGATTTTATGCCAATTCATTTGATATAGCAGGAAATATTTACCCGGTAACAGTAGAAAAAGGCAAGGCATCGCAGATAACTTTTGTTATTGACTATAAGGCAGTGTATTGATTTGTCTTATATTTTGGACAAATTGCTGTATAAAAAAAGGGCGAAATTAATCAGTTTCGCCCTTTTTTTTATTTTTTCATCTCTTTTGCCCAGGTATCTTTTAATGTTACCGTACGGTTGAAAACCAGCGCATCGGGAGTAGAATCTTTATCCAGACAGAAATAACCTTTTCTGATAAATTGGTAATTTGTACCTAAATCAGCCTCTTTTAAGCTTGGTTCTACCAGCACATCCCGGATAACTATTAAAGACTCAGGGTTAATGAATTTCTTAAAATCATTTCCTACAGAGCTGGAATCTTCCACGATCAGCAAACGGTCATATAACCTGATCTCAGCTTTCTCGGCATGAGCAGCAGAAACCCAATGTATAGTTCCTTTTACATTTATGCCGGAAGTATCTGATCCTGAGCGGCTTTCAGGAATATATGAGCAGTGGATCTCTGTAATTTCTCCGTTTTCATCTTTCACGAAATCATCACATTTTATGATATAAGCTCCTTTTAAACGAACCATTAAGCCTGGGCCCAAACGGAAGAATTTCTTCGGAGCCACTTCCATAAAATCTTCTTTTTCAATGAAAATTTCACGACTGAAAGGAACGATTCTTGAACCGGATTCTTTATCCTCAGGATTGTTTTCCACATGCATTTCCTCAACCTGCCCTTCAGGATAGTTGGTAATCACTACTTTTAAAGGATCAAGCACGGCCATAACTCTGTCAGCAGTCTTATTCAGATCCTCTCTGATACAGAATTCCAATAAACCGACATCAATGAGATTATCACGTTTGGCTACACCAATTCTTTCGCAGAAATTTCTGATGGCAGAAGGCGTAAAACCTCTTCTGCGTAATGCAGAGATTGTTGGCATACGCGGATCATCCCAGCCATTCACGATTCCTTCCTGTACCAGTTGCAGCAATTTTCTTTTACTCATAACAGTATGAGAAAGATTCAAACGGGCAAATTCGTACTGATGAGAAGGAAAAATCTCCAGCTTTTCTATATACCAGTCATATAAAGGACGATGCACATCAAATTCGAGTGTACAAATTGAATGCGTAATGCTTTCGATAGAATCAGATTGTCCGTGAGCAAAATCATACATCGGGTAAATACACCATTTGTCGCCTGTTCTATGGTGATGTGCATGTTTAATACGGTACATCAAAGGGTCACGCAGGTGCATATTCGGATTAGCCATATCAATTTTGGCTCTCAATACCTTTGCTCCGTCAGGAAACTCTCCGGCGTGCATGCGCTGGAACAAATCGAGGTTTTCTTCTATAGAACGATTGCGGAACGGGCTATCTGATCCAGGTTGAGTAGGAGATCCTTTTAAATTGGCGATTTCCTCAGCTGAAGAGTCATCAACATAAGCCAGCCCTTTTTTAATTAACTGAATGGCAAATTCGTAAAGATTGTCAAAATAATCTGAAGTATAGAATTCATTTTCCCACTCAAAACCTAACCAGCGTACGTCTGCACGGATAGAATCTACGTATTCTGTTTCTTCAGTTACAGGGTTTGTATCGTCAAAACGAAGATTGGTTTCTCCTCCGAATTTGTCGGCCAAACCAAAATTCAAACAAATTGATTTAGCATGGCCAATATGCAGATAACCATTTGGTTCAGGAGGAAAACGTGTAACAATCTTCCCACCGTTTTTCCCGGCTTTTAAATCTTCTGTTACGATTTCTTCAATAAAATTCAGCGATTTTTCTTTCTCTTCAGTCATATGTTCTTATATCGTTTTCTGCTCAAATACACTATTTTTCAAGTGCAGAGTCTGGTTTAATTTCCCGGACCCGAATAATCTAAAGCCAAATGTCTGATTCCATATAAATGCAACCGAGTATGGTCTGACAGTAAAATTAACGAATTTTGCTCAATCAGGAGAAATAAAAAGCCAAGAAGGTGTAATCCTTTTTGGCTAAAATTCCTTAAAATCCTAAAATTTACTGATGTTCTTCTCTCAGCAAATCATTAACAGTTTTTACAGGATTAAATGTAATAAGCGGTACTTCTACAAAAAATGTATTCCAGTCTGCCATCGAACCGTTCCATAAACCTGGTAATTCCTGTGCTTTTAAGTCTTTGCCATCTTTCGATTTTGCGGTAATAAATCCGGTTTTAGGATCACGGAAATTCAATAAATCATATGCATTTCCCAAATGATCTTTTAACGAACAAATCAAGTCAACCGGATTAAAATGGGTTGAGTTATTGAAAATAGATTTTTGTTCGGCATTATCCATGTCAACCTGTGCTGACTCCACAATTTGTAAAGAAGTAGTATTGTCAGCATTTTTACACCAGAACGGACCACCGCCTGGTTCTCCTGTATTCGGAACTACTCCGCAAACACGAATCGGGCGATTTAGCTTTGTAATAAAATACTGGCTTTTCTCTTCATTCGAAAGAGAAGATAATTCTTTCTCAGGGAGAATGCAGAGCTCATTTTCCAGAAATACTGCAATTTCTTCCAATAAAGAATCCGATGCCGGCGACTGAAGTTTTTTCAGGTAATCAAAAATCTTTGTCTGATACTCCAGAAGAATTCCTGCCAATGCCTTCTTATAATCGAAAGTGGTTTGCTTTAAACGATCTGGTACCACATTATCGATATTTTTAATGAAGACGATATCTGCGCTGATAGCGTTCAGATTTTCCAGTAAAGCACCATGTCCGGCTGGTCTGAAAAGAAGACTATCATCTTTTTCTCTGAAAGGAGTATTATCAGGATTTACAGCAATGGTATCCGTTGATGATTTTTGTTCAGAGAAAGTAATAGTATAATCAATGCCGAATTTTGTTTTATAGGATTCCAGAACTTTGGTAATGAGATCATTGAAATTGTTCTTATGTTCCGGAGAAACCGTAAAATGTAGTTTTGCCACGCCGTTTCCTGTTGCATAATGAGCAGCTTCAACCAAATGCTCTTCAACAGGAGTTCTCGGACCTGTTTCGTATGGGTGAAATTTTAACAGACCCTTTGGTAAATTGCCATAATCAAGCCCTTTTTCGGTCAAAAAGTAATCAGCAATTGTCTTATGATCAGCATTTTGAGGAAGCAAAGCAGATAAGTCATTAAAAAAAGCAAAATCGGTAAGACGCTCGAAGAACTGATCTGTTGATTTGTCGGATTTTCCATTTTCCAGAAAGCCAAATAATGCCTTAAACATTCTGGTTGCAGCACCGGAGGCAGGAACAAATTTCAGCAAAGAAAGTGTTGAAGATTCTTTTTCAAACAAAGAGATGTATTTCGCTAAATCCAACTCAGATAATCTCGTTATTCCTGAATTAACGGTCGCTGCTTTTTCCAGCTTCATAAAGGGAAAGCCATCTACGAAATGCTTGATTTGTTGGTTAACTGTTTTTAAATCAGTGCCATGAGACTGAATTTGCGCAATGTCATTTTCTGAAAACATAGTTATAAAGTTCGTGAATAATGGTTTTACCAATTTTGAAAAATTCTTAGTTAAAGTTTAAAATAATTCTGTGTTTATACTTTAAGACATTTAATATGAAAAAAAAAAACAGAAAAACATAGTTAATCTGTATTTGTTACCGAAGATTTTTAAGAAATAATATTGGACGGGATGATAGCCCGAATGGAAGTATCTTGGAATATTCCAAAGCTATGGAAAGGGATTTCTGACGACCAGATTGAATATTCAGAATGTGTTCTGAAGAAGTATAAAGGCAGAATAAGCCCGGGTTTTCTAGGGATTTTATTGTTCTTTAAGTTTACAGTTGATCAATTCCCAGGAAGAATCATCTGAAACGGCAGGTTTCTTCTCTAACCGATCAAGTTTTAGGAGACCAACACCGGGTGTAAGCCAGGCATCTTCCGAGAGAGAGTAATTACAGCAGGCTGTTCCGGTTGTCTGTAAGTGAAAGGCTTTATCATAAGTACCCGATTTCACGGTAATACTTTTTTGCTCAATTACCTTGGTCGGGATTTCATTTTTCAATGTGCTTCCCCAGGTATTGTTCAATTTTAAGGGATAGAGATAATATTTCTTCAGCACACCCCTGTAAGTTGTCGAATTAGGATTCCTGAGAAAATACTTTTCATATACTTTAATGGTATCTTTAAGCTGGACTACGTAGTTTGTATCGATTCTGTTGAAATATACATATTTCCATATGGTTGCCTGTTCACCGGTGGGAATTGTGGTTTTTCCTACGATGCTTACTGTCACTTCCGCCTCAATATTTTGTATGTTGTCTTTAACAAGATATGTCCATTGATTCCCGACTTTATTGGGGAAGTCTGCCTGTACTTTTGACAAAAAATACTCTGTATCATCTATCCGCTGACAGGAGATGATTATTATAATTGCTGTAAATACAGCTAGCAGCGTTTTGAATAAAGGTTTCATGTGAAAAACTTTTTGATTACTACGAAAGAAGTATTCCTGAAAAATCAGGTTATATCCTTTAGCGGTAAAAGAGTCTTTCAATATTCATTTAGCGGTTTAGAAGAAATGAAGTCTCTTTGATAAAAGTCGGGTCAATAATTATGCCTAAAATATTGTTAAAACAGAGAATCGTTGAAAATCTTTAATAGCCGGGGAAAGACGATTGCAGATTTATTGATCTGTTTATCAAAAGTTTCCTGATGAAATGGAATAAGAAACCTTATTGGATTGCAGAGAGTCTTACATTTCTGAAAACTGATATTTGTTATTATTTGTTGATTTAGTTTGATAATTTATAGAAAAAAAACAAAATTGAGTCGGAATCAGATTTATGATGAAAGCGGCCTGGAAAATCGGACAGTCTCAAAGTCATTTTTTACGGATTATTTAGCGATTCGATTTGGAAATGGTGAAGAGTGCTGTCTTATGAGAATTGCCTACTTTTGATTAGATTTGGTCTATAAAATAAATAGAACAACTTCGCAATGATTTCTAAAAAAGCCAAATATGCTTTAAAAGCCTTAAAAGTTCTTGCCCGTGAGTATGAGAAAGGACCCTTATTGATTTCAAGTATTGCTGAATCTGAGAATATCCCCAAAAAGTTTCTTGAAGCCATTTTGCTTGAACTTCGTAATCATGGAATTTTACAAAGTCAGAAAGGCAAAGGGGGAGGATATTATTTAAGAATGCCTCCTGAGCAGGTTAATTTCGCTAAAATTATCAGAATTATTGACGGGCCGATTGCGCCTACTCTTTGTGTATCACTTCACTTTTATGGTAAATGTGACGACTGTGTTGATGAGGAGACTTGCTCACTTAGGAATGTAATGGAAAAATGGCGTGATGCCAACCTTGCCGTTCTTGAAAGAACAACACTGAATGATCTGATTTAAGTATTTGAAAAAACATCAACCCGGCCGTAATTCTTCGAATTGCGGCCTTTTTCTTTGTTATTTAACCGAAAAACATTTTTTTGCAACGCAACCTTTGAAAAAACCTGACGTATTATAGAAAATGACTGATTTTTTCGTTAGATAGACAGGATTGATTAACCTGACACTAAATTAAACCGCGACTCTTATGAACTTTGAAAAATGCTCTCAGTTAAAACGACCCTTTATTGCATCTGTTTTAAATGATTATTCCGGCTATGCCTGTAAAATCATGTTTTCACCGGAGTCAAAAATAGGGGACTTTCTCTGTTAGCGATTCTCTTCATTTTACCTTTAAACAGTTTCATTGGGATTCCTCCCGAACTTAATTTACCAGGAGAAATTATTTTTTGACAGCAGCTGTTAAAGTTGCCTGAAATTGCATTTGTTTAATCAGCGTAATCAAAATCCACCGAAATTATTTTGTCCATTTTGCCACCAAAATTCCTTAAACCATGTCAGTACAAAATCAAACAGAAAAAATTGATCGTTTACAATTTCTTAAAAAACTCGGACTAAGCGGTGCCAGTCTGATGGCTGTTTATTGCGGAGTCACAATGACTTCCTGTAAAAATGAAGCTGCAGTAACGCCTTCCGGTGATTTTACTTATGATTTATCCAGTACCGCCAATGCAGCACTTAAGACAAAAGGGGGATACATAGTTGACCGGAATAATAACCTTGTAATTGCTTATACCAGCGATAGTAAGTATGTAGCAGTGACATTGGTTTGCAGCCATGAGCAACGCTTGGAAATTACTTATGCAACTAACAGGTTTTACTGTACAGCTCACGGTGCTCAATATGATAATAATGGAAAAGGGTTAAATGCTGAAGGCCGAAATAATCTGACAACCTACCCCATTACACAAAACGGTAATATTCTTACCGTTAAAGTTTCTTAGTTCTTTCTGTCAAAAGCCCTTCATGCTTCATTTAGGGCCTATTTTACTCACAAAACGAATCATATTTCATGAAAAAACTTCTAATTACCCTGATTTTGCTTCAATCAATGACTGTTATGGCTCAGCAGGATAGTCTGATGAACATGTTAGCCGGAAATACTCCTGAAAAAACGGAGTATACAAGAGCTACGTTTAAATCAACACGACTTATTAATGGCCAGACGATAGAAACAGTAAGCAAAAACCATTTGAATTTCTGGATTTCGCATAGATTCGGAGCGGTTAATTCAGGTTTTATTGACAACTTTTTTGGACTGGATGAAGCCAGAATTCGTTTGGGACTGGAATATGGAATTACAGACAGGTTCACTGTTGGAATAGGAAGAAGTTCTCAGGAAAAAACCTATGATTATTATGGAAAATATAAATTGATCCGTCAATCTAAATTTACCCCTGTAACAGTTACCGTCTATGCCAGTGGTGCAATCAATACCATGCCAACCGGATATGTGATGCCATCAGGGACAACCGTAAAGTTTTATGATAATTCTGAAAGACAAACCTATTGCGGACAGATTCTGATAGCCAGAAAGTTCAGTGATAAACTCTCACTGCAAATTATGCCGACTATCCTGCATTTTAACAAAGCAGAAACGCCTGAAACAAGAAATAACCAGATCGCTCTCGGATTCGGAGGAAGATACAAGCTGACCAAACGTTTTAGCTTAAATGCTGAGTATTATTTATCAAACCTGCAATCGGAACCGGAAGGTACTACCAAAGGACTTTATCATAATTCTTTAGCAATAGGTTTTGATATTGAGACCGGCGGGCATGTTTTTCAGCTTCATTTTACCAACTCCCGTGGTATGATAGAACGTCATTTTATAGCTCAGACATTAGGAGAATGGGGTAGCGGAGATATCTTTTATGGCTTTAATATTGCCAGAACATTTAGCCTTGATAAAAGAGCGAAAAAAATGAACAAATAAAATGTATTTTATGTATATTTAATTGTCTTATATCAAGGCAAACCAAATAGTGATATTTATCGTATATTCAACTAAAGTGAATGCTATGAAAAAACTATATGTTATTCTGATCAGTACAATGTTACTGATTTCGACCCAGTCCTTTGGACAGCTTTATGCAACCCAATCAGGAGAAACTTCTTTTTTCTCTTCCACTCCTGTTGAAGATATCTCTGCTGTGAGTAAAACAGTCGGATGTATCCTGAATACTTCTAACGGAGAAGTAGCTGTAAGTATGCAAATGTCTAGTTTTGACTTTCCTAATAATCTGATGCAGGAGCATTTTAATGAAAGTTATATAGAGTCTGATACTTACCCGACTGCGACTTTTACCGGTAAAATTCTGGAAACAATTAATTATACCAAAAACGGATCTTACCCTGTAACTGCAAGAGGAAAATTTACCGTTCATGGGGTTACAATGGACAGAGACCTGAAAGGTGTAATTACGGTTGAAAATCAGAGAATAACCCTTACGTCAAATTTTGATGTGAAAGTTGCTGATCATAAAATTGAAGTTCCGAAATTGGTTTTTGCTAAAATTGCAGAGGTTATTACTGTCAAAAACAAATATGTTTTGGCTCCATATGTTAAGAAGCAATAGTGACGATAATATGAAGTTAATACAGGCCTGAGCCTGTAAGCCGGCGGAACATCATGTTCCGCCGTTTTTTATGCAATCCTGATTCCGATTTGTTTCATCAGCTGGCTTGCATTAAAACTATGGCAAACGCCTTTACGCAGTGTATAATCAAAAATTAACTGATTATTAATTACTTCTGATGAAAAACTTAAATTTTCAATGAAATCTGAACCTTCAAGTTCATCTCCAAGCTCAACATCGTGAGTAGAGATAAATCCGGAAGAGTTAGTTTGATGCAATTGAAAGATAAGAGCTTTTGCTCCGGAATGTCTGTCTTTTGAATTGGTGCCTTTCAGAATTTCGTCAAGAAAATATAAAACCGGCAGACTTTCGTCTGATTTCGGAGTTGAAACTAATCCGATCAGCTGTTGCAGTCTTTTTAATTCTGCATAGAAAGAAGAGGTACTTTCTTCCAGAGAGTCCTGGGTCCGCATACTGGTGAAAAGCTGGAAAACTGAGCAGTTAAATGCCGAGGCGCATACCACAGCTCCTGATAAAGCAAGGCTTATATTTATACCAAGTGTACGCAGGAAAGTACTTTTCCCTGACATATTTGAACCTGTGATGATAATGGTTTTGCCTATACCATTGAGTGAGATATCATTTGTAATCCGCTTCTCAAAATGAATAAGAGGATGTCCCATTTTTTTGACATTCAGATTCAGCGCATTATCATTGAGTGATGGCGCAATAAAGTCCGCATTGGCAAAAGCCAGTCCTGCATAGCTGTTTAATGCCTCAAACTCAGAGACAACATCCAGCCAGGTTTTTAAGAAATTCCGGTTCTTTTTTCGCCAGTCTTCAAGCTTTATAAAATATTGTAAATCCCATAGCAGAGGAACTCCTGCTACCAACGCAAAAAATGGATTTGTCCTGTTTCCTAATTTTCTGATAATATCCTCCAGTTTGAATACTTCCGGTGAAGCATTCAAAATTTTGTTTTGAAGAGATTTTAGTTTTTCATTCTGAAATGACTGATCAGCAATTTGCTCTAGTAGATCAGCATATGCTCTGAGAGTTCCGGAAATACGATTGGTATCTTCAATTGCCTGAGAAACGGCATGTATAATCTGCCTTAGAATCAAGCCATGAATAGCCAGAAAAACAAGAAAAAATCCAATTTTAAGAAATCCTGAAATCCAGGCAGCTAATAGTAATAAAGTTAGAATAGGAAGATATCTTAATAACCTGAATTTTTCAGAATGAATTTTCTCATTTTCAGGTTTCATCACCCATTCAAGAAGCCTGTCAACAGGTTCATGTGTTTCCTGAGAGAGGGTTGCCGAAACCTCAAAGTCCTGCCTCCAGTCAACTAAGGGTTTTAGTTCAGAAACAGCATTTTGTCTGGATAGAATTTCCTGATAATCCGAAGGATTTTGCAGCCATTCTGCCAGCAGTTTTGCGCCGGCATAAGTTCGCGTCCGGTTTACTAATTTGAATAATGAATGTTTTCCGAACAGATCAATGTCAAAAGCATAAAAATGATTTTTAACAGCAAACTCCTCTCCTGTTTCCTGTCTCAGAAAAATACCGTTAAGTCTGGATAACTCATCTTTATTTAATTCGGCAAGGTTTCTGAACTTATCTCTTAATGCCTTTATTCTGAGGTGTTTATTTATCGAAAAGAAAAAAAATGCAATGGAAGCCGCAAATGAGAGAATAGTATATTCAAAACTATAATAATGATTGACCAGATAACATAACGCAACCCCTCCAATAAAAATTAACCCTCTTAATAAAGCCCATTGGTTGTATTTTTTTTGATAGTAGTTCTCTTCTGTTTTGAACTTTTCGAGACGCTCTTCGAATATAGATTTAGTCTGCAGCATGTTTGAAAATAAGTAAGAATTGTCTCTGGCTTTTGTATCAGAAAGGATAAAAATTTTGAACGTATTTTCAGGTGATTTGAATCCTGGCCCTAATTTACACATTTGAGGGCGTGTTTTCAGAATATACCCCGCTATTTCCGGGAAATGAAGGCTTTTGAAAGCCTGGGTGAAAATTAAGAATTTGTTAGCATAATGTTAACATAAATGGTTAGTAAAGCTTTTGATTGTCAAAATATTGCAATGATGATTATAAGCGCATTACACTGAAACTATTTTTTAAATCAAGCCGTTATTTTTTCAGGATTATTAACTAATTTTCGTAAAACCTAAAACAACATAGTTCTTATGGGGAGGAAAGTCTTAGTTTTAAATCAGGATTACAGTGCTTTGACGATTTGTTCAATACCCAAAGCTTTTCTTTTAGTGTACCTTAAAAAAGCTGATTTGGTCTCTGAGTCAGCTAATGAACAATTACGCACTATTTCGAAATCCTTTCCAATGCCTTCCGTAATTCGTCTTCACCGTTACGTTTATCTGCCTTATAAAGGGATTATGCTTTCACGTCAGAATATTTTCAAGCGGGATAGCGGAAGATGCCAGTACTGCGGAGCCACAGAAGATTTGACGCTTGATCACGTAATACCAAAATCAAGAGGCGGAAAAACATCATGGGATAACCTGACCACAGCCTGTAAGCGTTGCAATTCTAAAAAGGGAGATCTCACTCCGGAGGAAGCAAAAATGCCGCTCAAGGTAAAGCCTTATAAACCATCATTTGTGATGTTTTTAAGAGATTTTTCAGGAACAGTTGAGGAGAGCTGGATTCCTTTTGTCAGTGGAAAGAAAGAAAAAACAGGTGATTTGGCCAGTGACCTGGCAACAAACTAAAATGGGCAGGAGATAAATCCTCTGCCCATTTTAAGTTTTACCGCTATTTAGTCGAAAATTTGTAAACCGTTGAGGTTTTATATACTTCATTTGGTTTCAGGACCGTTGTCGGAAATTTCGGCTGATTTGGTGAATCAGGATAATGTTCCGTTTCAAGACAGGCACCGTAGCGGAATTGGTATTTAACGCCGGCTTTTCCTGTAAATTTGCCATCCAGGAAATTCCCGGAATAGAATTGTACTGCCGGTTCTGTAGTAGCAAATTCAACTACACGCCCGCTTTCCGGTTCATATAATGCTCCTAATGTTTCCAGTCCGCCGGATTTATGATCGAGAACCCAGCAATGGTCGTATCCATTTCCCAGTTTGAGCTGCTCGTCCTTTTCATTAATTCTTGCCCCGATTTTAGTGAATTTTGAAAAATCGAAAGGTGTACCTTTTACGGATTTTAATTCTCCTGTTGGGATAAGTGTTTTATCGACCGGAACAAATTGGGTAGATTGCAACTGCAATTCATGGTCAAGAATATCTCTTTTTCCGGCAGTGAGGTTGAAATAAGTATGATTGGTCAGGTTAACAACCGTTGCTTTATCTGTGGTTGCCTCATAATCAATTTTCAAAGCATTATCTTCCGAGAGCGTATAAATTACGTTTACTTTTAAATTTCCCGGATATCCTTCTTCCAGGTCTTTGCTCAGATATGAAAGTTTCAAAGTGCTGTCTGAAGCTTCTTCGACAGTCCATAATACTTTATCAAAACCTTTCAATCCTCCATGAAGGTGGTTGCCAAGGTTATTTTGTGCTAAAGTATAAGTTTTTCCGTCAAGTGTGAATTTCCCTTTCGCAATGCGATTACCATATCGGCCAACGATGGCGCCAAAATAAGGAGGGTCTTGCAGATATGAGCTGAGAGAATCAAAGCCAAGTACAATGTCTTCTGATTTTCCTGATTTATCTGGTGTTTTTAATGAAACAATGATACCGCCGTAATTGGTGATTTTAACCTCAATACCATTTTTGTTTTTAAGTGTGTAAAGGTCGGCTTCCGTTCCGTCAGGAAGTTTACCGAAAACAGTTTTATTACCAGCTGATTCCACTTTTGATGAGTCTTTTGTTGTTTCTGAGTCGCTTTTCGATTTAGTTTTATCGCAGCTGATAAGAGCAGTTATCAGGACCAGCGATAGCATTACGGTGATTTTTTTCATAATTACAATTTTTCAGTTAAAAAGGATTGAATTTGAATTGTGTCAAAGTTGCACAAATAGTTTTTCTTTTCAAAATGTTCTGCCCTGCGCGGAGCAGAAAAATGAAATTTTATCTCCTTAAAAGTAAATAATCTGAGTCTGATAAAATGCCTCATTTTAAATATCCGGAAAACTATCGGATGAGCAAATTGCTTTAACGAATAGGTTAAAACAGGAGAAAGAAAGGTTATGCCCTCAAAAAGAAGTAGTTAACGGAAATATTTCTGTTCAGATATCATATTTTTCACAAAAAAATCTTACCTTTGCACCCCTGATAATAAATTCTTCAGGAAAACAAGGTATTCAACTTAATTTCAATGCGTTAGCCCACCGCATTGATGTATCCCGGGCTTTACACAAAAAACATGGCTAACAAGCAAGCTGCAGATTTCGACTGGGATTTAGTCGGTAGTAAAGGTTTCGGTGGAGGTTACTCTGCTGAAGAAAGAGCAACATTAGAAGCTCTTATTGATGGTACTCTTAATCAGGTTACTGAAAAAGAGGTTGTTGTAGGTACAGTAGTTGGTATTACGGACAGAGAAGTAATCTTAAACATCGGATTTAAATCAGATGGTATGGTTTCTACTACTGAATTCCGTGATATGCCGGAATTAAAAGTTGGTGATCAGGTTGAGGTTTACGTAGAAAATCAGGAAGATTCAAATGGTCAGTTAATTCTTTCCCGCAAACTGGCGAAAGTGATGACTGCTTGGTCTAATATTGAAAAAGCACTTGAAACGGATATCGTTATCGATGGTTTTGTTAAGCGTCGTACTAAAGGAGGTCTTATCGTTGATATTTATGGCGTTGAGGCATTCTTACCAGGTTCACAAATCGACGTGAAACCAATTCGTGATTTCGATATTTTCGTAGGTAAGAAAATGGAAGTGAAGGTTGTGAAAATCAACCACGCTAACGATAACGTTGTTGTATCTCATAAAGTACTTATCGAGAAAGATCTTGAGCAACAACGTCAACAAATTTTGACAAACCTTGAAAAAGGACAGGTTTTGGAAGGTGTTATCAAAAACATGACCAACTTCGGTGTGTTCATCGACTTGGGTGGTGTAGATGGTTTATTGCACATTACAGACATCTCATGGGGACGTATCAATCATCCGCAGGAGTTGCTTAAACTTGATCAGAAGATTCAGGTTGTTGTTTTGGATTTCGATGAGAACAAAAAACGTATCTCTTTGGGTATGAAACAACTTCAGGCTCATCCTTGGGAAGCTTTAGCTTCTGAAGTAGAAGTCGGATCTAAAGTAAAAGGTAAAATCGTTAACGTTGCTGATTACGGTGCTTTCTTGGAAGTATTGCCGGGCGTTGAAGGTTTGATCCACGTTTCTGAAATGTCTTGGTCTCAGCATTTGAGAAATCCACAGGATTTCTTGAAAGTTGGTGATGAAATCGAAGCAGTTGTTTTAACGCTTGATCGTGCTGAGCGCAAAATGTCATTAGGCATCAAACAATTGACTGAAGATCCTTGGACTAAACAAGATTTACTTTCTAAATATGCAGTAGGTTCTAAACACAGAGGAACTGTTCGTAATCTTACTAACTTTGGTTTATTCCTTGAGTTGGAAGAAGGAATCGATGGTTTGGTTCACGTTTCTGACCTTTCATGGACTAAGAAAGTAAAACATCCTTCAGAATTCGTTAAAGTAGGTGAAGGTTTAGATGTTGTTGTTTTAGAACTTGACGCTGAAAACCGTCGTCTGGCTTTAGGACATAAACAATTGGAAGAAAACCCTTGGGATACTTTCGAAACAATCTTTACAGTAGGTTCAATTCATAAATCTACAGTTACGTCTAAAAATGACAAAACTGCTACTTTAGAATTGCCTTACGGAATTGAAGGCTTCGCTCCGATCAAGCAATTGACTAAAGAAGATGGTTCAATCGCTGAAGTTGGTGAGTCATTAGATTTCAAAGTTCTTGAGTTCTCTAAAGAAGATCGTAAGATCATGCTTTCTCACACAAAGATTCATTCTGACGTGAAAGAAGAAGCAGTTCAGGAGGAGAAAAAGAAAACTGCGAAAGCAGTAGAAAAAGTAGCTGCTACCGTTGAGAAATCAACAATGGGTGATCTTGATGCTCTTTCAGCTTTGAAAGAACAAATGGAAGGCGCTGCTCGTGAAGAAGCTATTAAAAAATTGGAGAAAAAAGCGAAAAGCGAATAATCTCTGAAATTTTTGATTAAATACCTGAAAGCGGTAGCCGGAAATGGCTATCGCTTTTGCTTTTAGTACCGTTTGAAAAAATTGTTGAAAAATATTAATTTCGATATGTTTAAAAATCAGGTAGTTAGATAGAAATGAATTAAAAAAGTGATATTTTAAAAAAACATTATTTTTAATTTTTAAATTTATGCCGTAATTTTGCATTCTGGAAACACAAATAAATGGTCTTGTGGCCGAGTGGCTAGGCAGAGCTCTGCAAAAGCTTCTACAGCGGTTCGAATCCGCTCGAGACCTCTTCCTAAAATACCTCTGAGCAATCAGAGGTATTTTTTTTGCCTTTCCCGGAATTTTTATAATCGGATTCTTTCTTAAACTCTTTTCCGATAATTTACTCTGACAGTATATCATCCCTTATTTTTGACATTTCATTTCTGTTACGCTGCTTTTTCAGGGAATTTTAAGAATTTCGGCAAAATGTACTTTAACGGATAATGTTTTAACCGGATTGTTTCAGGTCCGATGTTTTAAAAACTTTATCTGTATTTTCTGAAAACCGAAATGCAGGAGATTGTCTTGTGATGGTAATAAAAATCGCATGATTTGAAGACAGACCATTATAAGGAAAGAATGGACTAAGGAATATTGTGTAACAATTCGGACAAATGAAAAGTTGTCAGAAAATAATTTGATATTGATTTTTTTACGATTTAAAAACAAAAGTTTGAGTTCAATGACAGACTTTTGTTTTGGCTATTCCACAGATAATTATTAGATTCAAATTCTTTTAGGCTAACTATTTGAGAATCAAAATACTTTTCATGGAAAATATTTTTGTGTAAAATGAATGCAATCTTTTTATTATCCTATTTTTAACAGAATAAATAGAATGCTTGATTTGATGGCCCTGATTGCAATTCAGAATCATTCTAAATTTGAAAGAGAAGGGCTGTTTTTGCATAAAATGAATAAAAAATTAATTGGTTCATAAAAAATCCGATTGTACTTTTGTGACCCGAAATGGTGGGTAAATTACGTTTTTACGGCTCAATCGATGACTCATTGAAGTTTAATTCTTGAAGTTTTAACGTGTATTTTAAAAAATTATCAGTTCAGAATAATTTGTGTTTACTATTTAATAAATAAGTTATATAATTCTTATGATAACCATGAAACGCTTGAAAATTGTTGCTTTAACGGCAGTTTTAGGCATTCTCGCCTTAGTTGTTCGAGTGAATGCTCAAGACCCAGCCGAGGGCGAACAGATTTTCAAAAATAACTGCGCTGCTTGTCACAATACGAATGCAGAAACTTTAGTAGGGCCTGGTCTTCAGGGTGTAAGTCAGAGAAGACCAATTGATTGGATTGTAAAATGGGTACATAACCCGCAGGCAGTTATCGCTTCTGGAGATAAATATGCCAATGACCTTTACAATAAGTTCAATAAGGCACAGATGACTCCTTATCCTGGATATTCTGAGGCTCAGATTAAAAGTGTCGTAGCTTATATTGATGCTCAGGCTGCACCGGCAACTCCGCAAGCGGGCGCCGCTCCGGCAGGAGGTACTCAGGCAGCTCCGGCGGCAGGTGCTTCTAACGGAGGTATGATGGAATACATTCTGGTAGCATTGTTATTAGTAATGGTATTAGTTTTAGTAGCACTTCTGTCAATTGTTACTACTCTTTCAAAACTTGCTTCAGTTGATCCTGAATCTGAAGCAGCTCAAAATGTTCCTTTTCTTCAAAGACTTGCTGAAAACGGAAAAAAGTTAGCAGGTAACAATGCCTTTAAAACCGGTGCGGCATTGTTAATTACACTCTTGATTGGTAAAGCTACCATTGATGCTGCTTACGGAGTAGGTATTCATCAGGGTTATGCACCTGAGCAACCAATTCAATTCTCTCACAAATTACACGCTGGTCAGTATCAGATCAATTGTAACTATTGTCACACAGGCGTTTATAAAGGAAAAGGTGCAAACGTTCCTTCTGCAAACATTTGTATGAACTGTCACAATGCCATCAAGCGTGAATCTCCTGAAATTCAGAAAATTTATCGTGCTATTGAAAAAGATGAGCCAATTCAATGGGTACGTGTTCATAATCTTCCTGACTTAGCTTATTTCAACCACTCTCAGCATACTAATGTCGGAGGACTTGAGTGTAAGAATTGCCATGGCGAAATTGAGAAAATGGAAGTAGTTGAACAACGTTCTTCTCTGACAATGGGTTGGTGTATCGACTGTCACAGAAAGACGGATGTCAATGCTAAAGGCAACGCTTACTATGATAAGTTGGTTGAAATTCACAATAAAGATCATAAAGAGCCATTGAAAGTTCAGAATATCGGTGGTTTAGAATGTTCTAAGTGTCACTATTAATACGTACATGAAATACCAAATCTTTTCAAAAAGGTTTGGTTTTTGAATTAACTTAATTGAAGATTTATACATATATATAATATGGAAAATACTACAAAAAGGTATTGGAGAGGTATAGAGGAGTTAACCAACGATGCTGATTTCGTAAAAAACATTCATAACGAATTCGGAAGTAAGCCTTCTGAAAACGATTATAAGGGTGAAAGTCTGGTGGATGGAACAAGTACTCATCGCCGTGATTTTCTTAAGGTATTAGGTTTCGGAGTTGCTGCTGTATCATTGGCCGCCTGCGAAGCGCCTGTAAAGAACACAATCCCTTATTTAAATAAACCTGAAGATGTTGAGCCGACTATCGCAAGCTGGTATGCATCAACATTTACAGATGGGGGTGATTATGCTTCAGTGCTGGTTAAAACCCGTGAAGGTCGTCCTATCAAATTAGAAGTTAACCCTTCTTCATCTCTTACCAAAGGTCTTTCTGCCCGCGTTCATGCATCGGTATTGAGTCTTTATGATAACGAAAAATTAAAAGGAGCTCAGGTTTCCGGAAAAGCTTCGGATTGGGCTTCTGCAGATAAAGCAATTATTGCTGAACTAGGCAGAATTGCTGCTCAGGGTGGACAGATCAGAATTGTTTCTAATACAATCCTCTCTCCTACTACTAAAAAGGTAATAGCTGACTTCATTACTAAATACCCAACCACAAAACACGTTACTTATGATGCAAACTCTGCATCAGGTCTGATTCAGGCAAATGGTGGTGTTTTACCAAGTTTTGATTTCAGTAAAGCAAAAACTATTGTTTCAATTGGTGCTGATTTCCTGGGAACATGGTTAGGTTCTGATGATTATGCTGCACAATGGGCAAAAGGACGTAGAGTAAGCTCTGCTAAAGGAGGTAACAAAGAAATGTCACGTCACTATCAGTTTGAGACAATTATGTCAATGACCGGAGGTAACGCTGACTATCGTTCTGCTTATAAACCTTCACAGGAAGGATTGGTAGTAACATCATTATATAATGCTGTTGCTCATAAATTAGGTGCTGCTCCTGTTTCTGCTCCTTCTGTTAAAATTGATCATTTAGACAAAGCTGCTGCTGATCTTGTTGCTTCTAAAGGTGCTGCCTTGGTAGTATCAGGTTCAAATGATCCGGAAGTTCAGAAAGTTGTTGTTGCTATTAATGCCCTTTTAGGTTCTTATGGTGTAACAATCGATTTGGCTGCTTCAACTAACTACCGTCAGGGGAATGATGCTGAGATGGCTTCATTTATCAGCGAAGCTAAAGCAGGACAAATTGCAGGGGTAATTTTCTATAATGCAAACCCTGTTTATAATCACCCGCTGGGTGCTGAATTAGCAGAGGCTCTTCCAAAAGTTGCCCTTTCTATTTCTACCAACGACAGAGCAGATGAGACTGGTTCTCTTTGTAAATATAATACTCCTGATTCTCATTATCTTGAATCATGGAATGATGCTGAACCGAAGAAAGGATACTACTCTTTAACTCAGCCGACAATCTCAACTATTTTCAAGACCCGTCAGACACAATCAAGCCTTTTGGTTTGGGCTGGTTTGAATGGAGATTATGCTTCATATCTTGAAAGTAACTGGAAAACTAATCTTCTAAAAGGTGGTAAACTTGCCTGGAGTAATGCTTTACATGATGGCGTTTTCGAACCGGCAGGTATCGCTTCGTCTTCAGCAGTTCCGGCAGTTGATCTTGCTGATGCCTCAGCTAAAATTGCTGCTGCTTACAAACCTTCTGATAAACTGGAATTAGCTATTTATGAGAAGGTAATTATGGGAACAGGTTCTCAGGCAAACAATCCATGGTTGCAAGAATGTCCTGAACCTATCTCTAAAGCATGTTGGGATAATTATGCAACAGTTTCACTTGCCACTGCCAAGAAATTAAATTTTGAAGGTGAAGTTGAACTTGATACTCAGGAGGTTGAGGTTTCTGTGAATGGTAAATCAGTAAAATTGCCATTGCTGATTCAACCGGGTCAGGCAAATGATACTATTGCAATTGCTATCGGTTACGGCCGTACCGCAGCAGGGAAGTCTGCAAATGGTGTCGGAGTAAACGCTTATCCTTTTATTACTAAAGTAAATAATACCTTAGCGTTTTTCAATACTGGTGACGTTCAGATTAAACTTACCGGAAAAGACAGAAAGCTAGCGCGTACGCAGACACACAATACTGTAATGGCCCGTGAAGCGGTAGTTCAGGAAACCGTATTGGCTGAATATCAGAAAAATGTTTTAGCCGGACGTTTCAGACCGGAAATTACAACTGCTGAAGGTAAAAAGTCTGCAATGGACATTTCTATCTGGAATGGACATAAATATAATAATCATGCCTGGGGTATGGTTATCGACCTTAATACCTGTACAGGATGTAGTTCTTGTATCGTATCATGTTCAGCAGAAAATAACGTTGCGGTAGTTGGTCGTCAGGAAGTTGTTAACCGTCGTGAGATGCACTGGATGCGTATTGACCGTTATTACTCTTCTGATGCTAGTGTTGATGATTTAAAAGGATTGGAGCATGCTTCAGAAAATCCTGAAGTTGTCTTCCAGCCAATGATGTGTCAGCACTGTAACAACGCTCCATGTGAAACAGTTTGTCCGGTATTGGCGACAACTCACTCATCTGAAGGGTTGAACCAAATGACTTACAACCGTTGTATCGGTACTCGTTACTGTGCTAACAACTGTCCATATAAAGTTCGTCGTTTCAACTGGTTCCGCTATTACCAGACTGATGATTACGATTTCCATTTCAACAATGACCTTGGACGTATGGTAATTAACCCTGACGTAACGGTTCGTTCACGTGGGGTTATGGAAAAATGTTCTATGTGCGTTCAGCGTATCCAGGCAGGTAAATTGGAAGCGAAGAAAGAGAAAAGAAGACCAGGTCCAAACGAAATACAAACTGCTTGTTCACAATCTTGTCCAACTAATGCTATTACATTCGGAGATATGAATGATCCGTCATCAGAAATCTCTAAATTATTAGAAGTTGAACGTGAAGGACGTGCATTTGGAGTGATTGAAGAAATCAATATCAAGCCAAATGTTTCTTATCTTGTTAAAATCCGTAATAAGGAAAAAGAAGCTAAGAAAGAAGAAGCGAAAGTTGAACACAAAGAGCATGCATAATTAATTATAAATGAATAATGATGAGGAGAGCAGCAAACCGATTCATCATTCTTCAGTTTGTAATTCAAAACTTTATAATTCAAAATTTATAATTTCTAAAATATGTCGCACGTAGTATCACCTATAAGAGAGCATCTCGTTGACGGGGGCAAATCTTATCACGACGTAACACACGATATTTGTAAGCAAGTAGAAGGAGCACCAACGAAAGAGTGGAAAATTGCCTTTGGTGTTTCTTGCGTTATCTTTGCTTACGGAGCTTATTGTCTTTTCTGGACTTGGTGGGAAGGAATCGGAGTTTGGGGATTAAATAAAACTGTAGGTTGGGCTTGGGATATCACTAACTTTGTATGGTGGGTTGGTATTGGTCATGCAGGTACACTTATCTCTGCCGTATTATTGTTGTTCCGTCAGAAATGGAGAACTTCAATCAACCGTTCAGCTGAAGCGATGACTATTTTTGCCGTACTTTGTGCAGCTTCTTTTATCCTTGCTCACATGGGCCGTCCATGGTTATTCTATTGGGCATTACCTCTTCCTAATACATTCGGATCTCTTTGGGTTAACTTTAACTCTCCGTTGGTTTGGGACGTATTTGCGATTTCGACATATCTTTCAGTATCATTAGTGTTCTGGTATATCGGTCTTGTTCCTGATTTAGCAACAATCCGTGACCGTGCACAAACCAAGGCTTCTAAATTCTGGTATGGTTTATTCAGCTTAGGCTGGACGGGATCCGCTAAAACCTGGGCTCGTTACGAATACGTATCATTAATCCTTGCAGGTATTTCAACACCTCTTGTACTTTCTGTACATACAATTGTATCAATGGACTTTGCAACTTCAGTAATTCCGGGATGGCATACTACAATCTTCCCTCCTTACTTCGTTGCCGGTGCGATCTTCTCAGGATTTGCGATGGTACAGACTTTGTTGTTAATCACAAGGGTTGTATTTAAACTTGAAGACTATATTACAATTGAACATATCGAAATGATGAACATCATTGTGACGGTAACTGGTTCCATTGTAGGTATTGCATATTTGACAGAGTTTTTCATTGCCTGGTATTCAGGTGTTGAATATGAAAGCTACTGTTTTATCAACCGTGCTACAGGTCCATACTGGTGGGCTTACTGGATGATGATGACTTGTAACGTTATTTCTCCACAGCTGTTCTGGTTCAAAAGCATTCGTACGAACCTTTTGGTTTCATTCTTCTTGTCAATCGTTGTAAACGTTGGTATGTGGTTCGAGCGCTTTGTAATCATCGTTTCTTCATTACACCGTGACTACCTGCCATCTTCATGGGCAATGTTCTCACCAACAATGTATGACATGGGTGATTATATTTTCTCATTCGGTTTATTCTTTACACTTTTCTTTTTATTCGCTAAATTCCTTCCTGTTGTAAACATGGCTGAGGTTAAAGCCGTAATGAAGGGTGTTTCTTCGAATTACCCGCATAAGAAATCTCACGGTGGTGGAAAAGCCAAGACGACGACTCATTAATTAGTGACTGGTGATTTGAGAATTATACTCTACCGGAACAGGAAAATCATAATTCTCAAATCACAGCTTGCTAATCACTATTTATAACAACATTACAACAGTAAATACACAATGGATACGAATCAAAAATATTTAGTTGGAATTTACGAAGATGAGGATGAAGTATTACATGCTGTTAGTGAAGTAAGAGGCAAAGGTGTTAAAATTGAAGAAGTTTATACACCATTCCCGATTCACGGACTTGATGTAGCATTAGGTCATCCAAGAACTCGTATTCCTAAAGCTGCTTTCCTTTTTGGACTAACCGGTTTAACCTGTGCTTTGTCATTGATTAGTTATACAATGGTTTTTGACTGGCCAATGATTATCGGGGGTAAAGATGCTTTTGCGTTGCCTGACTGGATTCCCGTATCTTTCGAAGGGACTGTACTTTTTACCGCTTTTGGTATGGTATTCACATTTTTAGCTTCTAATGGCTTGTGGCCAGGTAAAGAGCCAAGACTTTTCGATTTGAGAGGAACAGATGATAAATTTATCATGGCTGTTAACTTAGGTAGTAACAGATTGTCTGAAAATGAAATCGAATCTGTATTGAAAGAGTCAGGTGCTATCGAAGTAAACGTGAAGCAGTTTTAATAGTAGGCAAATGTTTTGGTAAATAGGCTGAGCCTAATCGCCAAAAGCCAATGACCAACGACTAATATTTCTAAGAATATGTTTACCATAAAAACAAAGGGTTTCCTAGTCGCCGGAGCAGTTGCAATAGCAATGTCTTCGTGTAGAGACACCCACAATAATCCAGGTACTGAATTTGCTCCTAATATGTACCATTCGGTGGCATATGAGCCAATGACCCAATCAGAAGGTGATACAAATACTATCAATCCTCACGGAATGAATATGCGTTTGCCGGTGAAAGGAACAGTTGCTCGTCGCTACTATCCTGCAAATCTGAGCGATTCAGTAAAAAGAGCATTATTACAGGAAGACTTAACAGCTCGTCTTGTACCATCTGACAGTATTGCTATGTCAGAAGCTATTTTGAAAAACCCTTTTACAGCTACTCCTGAAAACATCGAGGCTGGGAAATTGCAGTATGAGCGTTTTTGTCAGCATTGCCATGGTGAGGCGGGAAAAGGAGACGGGTTGGTTGGAAAAATGTACAAAGGTGTTCCTGTATATTCAAGTGACGCTTTGAAAGATGTCAATGACGGGCATATTTATCATACAATTACTTATGGAAAAGGACGTATGTGGGCTCATGGCTCTCAGATCACTCCTGAAAACCGTTGGAAAATTGTATTATATGTTCATGAACTTCAGAAACAATAATTTTGCAGTTCGAAGATTCTAGAATCTGATTTCAAAGAAATAGAGTTTGTTTTAAAACCTGTCTTTGCTTTCGAATTTTAAATCTTCTGATTCTCGGATATTCAAATTAAATTTTAAAATTTTCAAATAAAAGATATGGCGGGACATTCACATTTTTCCCCAGCAAACGTCGAAGAACATTTTGAGTTCACGTCGGAAGGTCGCAAAAGAGTTATTTTGGCTTTTGTGGCGGGAGTAGTGGCTCTGGTAATTGGAATATTTTTGTTGTCAAGAGGAGAAGGACATGAAGCAGCTCATGCTGTAGCGGCTCATGGTGCTGAGCACGGAGGACATCTGTCGGGTGGAGCCGTTTCTCATCATAGTGCGGCGTACGACTGGACAAATCGTATCTGGGTTAACCTTTGGCTAAACGGAGTGTTTTTTACAGGTATTGCAATCATCGGAATGTTCTTTGTTTCGATTCAGTATTTGGCAAAAGCTGGTTGGTCTTCTGTTTTAAAAAGAATTCCTGAGGCTTTCCCTAAATTCTTGTTCGTTACATTTCCAGTATTGTTGTTAGTATTCATTTTCAAAGGAGATGTTATTTTCCACTGGTTGCACCATGGAATCACTGATCCTGCGAGTGAGCACTATGATAAAATTATTGCCGGAAAATCAGGATACCTGAATAAGACATTTTTCCTTATTCGTATGGTTGTCTTTTTTGCCCTGTGGCTGATCTTGTGGAGAAGTATGCGTAAACGCTCATTAGATGAAGATCTGAATGGTGGAACTACTAACTTTTATTCAATGGTTAGAATTGCTACAGGATTTATCGTTGTAATGGGTATCTCTAGTTCAATGTCTGCATGGGACTGGGTTATGTCAATTGATACACACTGGTTTTCTACAATGTTCGGCTGGTATATGTTCTCAAGCTGGCATGTTACAGGTTTGGCAACAATTACGCTAACAGTTCTTTTCCTTAAAGATAAAGGCTATATGCAATATGTAAATGCGAATCATTTGCATGATTTGGGTAAATTTATGTTTGCCTTCTCTATTTTCTGGACTTACGTTTGGTTTGCTCAATTCCTTTTGATCTATTATGCTAACTTCCCTGAAGAAACAATCTATTTCCTTGAGCGTTGGGAAGGTCATGACAAAGTTTATAAGGCGACTGAAATTCTGAATGTATTTTTCAACTTCTTCTTCCCATTCTTAATCATGATGACTCGTGATGCAAAACGTACACCGATTTTCCTGAAAATCTGTTGTGCATTCATCATCGTTGGTCATTACCTTGATTTTTATCAAATGATTATGCCAGGAACCCTTGGACCAAATGGAGGATACGGTTTAGTTGAATTTGGAATGGTTACTATTTTTGCTTCAGCATTTATTTATGTTATCTCAGGAGAATTAACAAAAGCTTCATTGGTAGCAAAAAATCACCCATTCCTGGAGGAAGCATTACATCATGATATTTAATTACTAAATTTGAATAATTATTCAATAAGGTAATAATAGCATAGATAATAATATCGGATGTCTTAAGACATCCGATAAATTTTTCTGAAAAATCAAGGTTCATCATTTAATGAACTGTTTTAAGTATAGACAACCAAAAATCTAAAATTTCAAGGTCATGACATATCTAATTGGTCTTTTGTCGGTAGTTTTTCTGGTGCTGGCAATTATGATTGTCAACAAAAGTATGGCTCTGTCAAAGGGCATTCAAAAAGACTCGGAGAGTGAGGTTCCTGTTGATGGAGCGAATAACCTTAATGCTGTTGGAATGGTATTATTCTTAGTATTAGGATCTATTGGGGCAGCCTGGTCATTTTTACATTCACAACCTGACTTTCTTCCGGTAGCAGCCTCAGAACATGGTTTGATTACAGACAGAATGTTCTGGATCTCTATGGGTATTATCACCTTTGCATTCTTTGTAACCAATGCTTTGTTGTTCATTTTTGCTTTCCGCTATCGTTGGAAGAAAAATAATGTAGCAGTTTTCTATCCTGTAAACCATAAACTGGAACTTATCTGGACTGTAATTCCTGCTATTGTAATGGCTGTTTTAGTATTTACTGGTTGGAGAACTTGGAGAGATATTACTTCTAAAGCTCCTGAAAATGCAGTAGTTATTGAAGTAACTGGTCATCAGTTCGGATGGTATGTTCGTTATTCTGGTAATGATGACAGCAAGTTGGGTAACTACAATTATAAGTTAATTGATGATACCAATAACATTGGTATTGATTATACAGATCAGAATTCATTTGATGATTTTACAGCAAATGAAATGCATATTCCTAAAGGAGTACCTGTATTGTTGAAAATCCACGCACAGGATGTTTTACACTCTGTATATCTTCCATATCAGCGTGTGAAAATGGATGCTGTTCCGGGAATGCCTACTAAATTCTGGTTTGTTGCTAATAAGTCAACGGAAGAAATGCGTTATGAATTGGGTAAAGCTGATTTCAATTACAAATTAAACTGTACAGAGATTTGTGGTAGAGGTCACTTTGGTATGGCAATTACTGTATTTGTAGATGAGCCTGAAGATTATGCTGCTTGGTGTAAACAACAAAAACCGTTTTTGACTCAAAACCCAACGTACTTGGCTAAAGTACCTGAGAATTTGAAGGCTAAAGCTGGTAAATACATCGAAGCTGCTGCTCCTGCAGATAGCTCTACTGCTGAAACTGAAGCCGCTCCGGTAGCAGGTACAAGCTCAGCACTTCGTTAATTTGTTTCAATTTGAAATTAGTTCAATAGCAAAAGATTAAAAAACTATGGCAACTGCTGAATTACACGCACACGACGCTCACGCACATGCACACGACGAGCATGAGCATCATGAGCTAGGGTTTATACAAAAGTATGTCTTCTCCGAAGATCATAAGACCATTGCAAAGCAGTATTTAATTACTGGTATTATCTGGGCTTTCTTCGGTGGTGGATTGTCTATCTTATTCCGTCTTCAACTTGGTTTTCCGGATATGAACCTTGAATGGTTAAGACCATTATTAGGTGGATGGATTGATGAATCAGGTAAACTGGATAAAGAATTTTATCTTGCTCTTGTTACCATGCATGGTACAATCATGGTATTCTTTGTACTGACAGCAGGTCTTTCCGGTACGTTTTCGAACTACCTGATACCATTGCAGATTGGTGCGAGAGATATGGCATCCGGATTTATTAACATGCTTTCTTTCTGGTTTTTCGCCCTTGCTTCAGTTATAATGTTTTCTTCATTATTTATTGAAACAGGACCAGCTTCAGGCGGATGGGTTATTTATCCTCCGTTAAGTGCTTTGCCACAGGCAATGCCGGGTTCTGGTTTGGGGATGACCTTATGGTTAACAAGTATGGCCTTCTTCATCGTTTCTCAATTGATGGGTGGTATTAACTATATCTGTACGATCATTAACCTTCGTACAAGAGGTATGTCGTTTACCAAACTTCCATTGACAATCTGGTCATTCTTCTTTACTGCTATTTTAGGTTTGTTGTCATTCCCTGTACTATTGTCAGCAGCATTATTGTTGATTTTTGACCGTAGTTTCGGAACGTCATTCTATTTGTCAGAAATCTATATTCAAGGTGAAGCACTTCCGAATATGGGAGGTAGCCCGATTCTTTATCAGCACTTATTCTGGTTCCTTGGTCACCCTGAAGTTTATATCGTATTACTTCCTGCATTGGGTATTACTTCTGAGATTATTGCTACAAACGCAAGAAAACCTATTTTCGGTTACCGTGCGATGATTGGTTCAATGATGGGTATTACGTTACTTGCATTCATCGTTTGGGCTCACCATATGTTTATTACAGGTATGAACCCGTTCCTTGGGTCTGTATTTATGTTCCTTACCCTGATTATTGCAGTGCCATCAGCGGTAAAAGCATTTAACTATATTACAACTTTGTGGAAAGGTAATATTATTTTCACGCCTGCAATGTTGTTCTCAATTGGTTTGGTTTCTTTGTTTATTTCAGGTGGTTTGACTGGTATTATTCTAGGTAACTCTGCTCTTGATATCAACTTACACGATACATATTTTGTAGTAGCTCACTTCCACCTTGTAATGGGTGCTGCTTCATTCTTTGGATTAATGGCAGGGGTTTATCACTGGTTCCCTAAAATGTTCGGTAAAACAATGAACAGAACAATGGGGTATATTCATTTCTGGTGTACATTCGTTGGCGTTTATTGCGTATTTTTCCCGATGCACTATATCGGAATTGCAGGTTTCCCAAGAAGATATTATTCATTTACAGCATTGGCAAATGATGCTCAGAACTCATTTACCGATTTGAACATGTTCATTTCGATTGCTGCAATTCTTACGTTCTCGTCTCAATTGCTTTTTGCTTTGAACTTCTTCTATTCGATTTTTAAAGGTAAAAGAGCTACTCAGAACCCTTGGAACTCTAATACTTTGGAATGGACAGCTCCGATTGAATTAGGACATGGAAACTGGGAAGGAGAGATTCCGGCAGTTTACCGCTGGCCATATGATTACAGTAAACCAGGTTCTGCTTCAGATTTCATTCCTCAGAACGTACCATTCTCTGCAACTCCTGAGTCTAACTTACCGGAGGAAAATGAGGAGATTGCTAAGGAGAAAGAAATAGAAGGATTATTGGAAACTCAGAACGGAGTTTACAATCACTAAGATTTGTTTTTCAAATACTTTTCTTGAATAACCTATTTCAAGAATATAAATTGAGTTTCAGATTGAGAATATGTTAGTTTCAATATCTAGCATATTCTCAATTTTTCTTCTGATAAGGTGGTTAGGTTAGATTTTCTACCATTCGGATTATCTATCTGATTAAGGTTTTATATATTAAGATATGCTTTTTCGCAAACTTGGTATCTTAACAATAGTTACAGTTTACTTGTTGGTTCTGGCAGGTGGTATTGTACGTAGTACTGGTTCAGGAATGGGATGCCCTGACTGGCCAAAGTGTTTTGGAAGATGGGTTCCTCCTACTCAGGTTTCTGAGCTTCCTTTAAATTATCAGCAGATTTATGCTAAAAAGTTACATGGTGAAGTTGAGTTTAACCCGGTAAAAACATGGATTGAATATGTCAATCGCTTATTGGGGGCTTTCACCGGAATAATCGTTTTTGCAACATTCATCGCCTCTATTCCATATCTTAAAAAAGATAAAACCATAGTTTACCTCTCGTTTTTAGCAGTAGTTTTAATTGGAGCCAATGGTGCTCTCGGGAAGTTTGTTGTAGATTCATTTTTGAAGCCTGGTGTTGTTACGGCTCACATGTTGCTGGCAGTGTTAGTGATTTTTGTGTTATTGTATGCCATTGCGAGGTCCTGGTCAAGTGTTACGAAAGTAGAGTCAGTGATTGACAGACCCGGATTAAATAGAATTTTGATTGTGACCTTAATCCTTTCTACCGCCCAGGTCTTACTTGGGACACAGGTCAGAGAGGCAATAGATAAAGTAGTTTCAATATTTGGTTATGAAAACCGATATGTATGGATAGAGCAAATGGGCTTATCCTTTTATATTCACAGATCGTTTTCATTAGTACTCTTGGGATTACACTTTTATGTAATCTGGAAGCTAAACAAAAGTATTCAGACCAAAGGTATTTTATTCAGATTTGCTTTTGCCCTGTTGCTCATGGTAATTATTGAGATTGCAACGGGGATGATTATGGCTTATTTGGGTGTTCCTCCTTTAGTGCAGCCTGTACATTTAACTTTAGCTTTACTGGCATTAGGTATTCAGTTTGTAATTTTATTATTACTTAATTCAGAAATAGTGTTTAAAAAAGGAGCAGAGTTGAATTAAGCTCCACGAAGTAATGATCAGTACACAGAATAATTTTGATATTAGTTTTGCCGGGAAGGTAAAAGCTTATTACGAACTGCTTAAATTCAGATTATCCTTTTTAGTAGCTTTTTCAGGTGCTTTCGGATATTCTTTGGCAGTGGATGTGGTGGAATGGAACAGATTGATTTATATCAGTCTTGGTGGATTTTTTATAACAGGTGCCGCAAGTATTGTTAACCAGCTTAAAGAAATTGAGTTTGATAAATTAATGAAAAGGACTCAGCTACGTCCACTTCCGACAGGAAGACTGAGCGTTAGTGAAGCAATAATTTATTGCATCTTACTTCTTGCTTTGGGAAGCTATATCCTTTTTATAGAATTTAATGTCCGGGCAGGTTTATTAGGTGTAATCTCTTTCGTTTTATACGGATTTGTTTATACCCCTTTGAAAAGAGTCGGACCGATTTCTGTATTTGCCGGTGCAATTCCCGGAGCATTTCCTCCGATGATTGGCTGGGTTGCGGCAACAAATCATTTTGGACTGGAGCCGGGTATATTATTTGCTATTCAGTTTTTCTGGCAATTTCCGCATTTTTGGGCCATTGCTTGGGTAGCAGATGAAGATTATCAAAGAGCCGGGTTTAAAATGTTGCCTAATAACGGACATAAAGATTTAAGGACCGCTATTACTATTATGATTTATACCATCTTTTTGGTTCCATGCGGATTTGTTCCTTATTTATTGCACATGACAGGCGTAAATTCTGCAATGGTCGCTGTGTTATGTGGGGTATTATTTTTGTCACAGACATTTTATTTAATGATGAAACCGACGGATAAAGCTGCCCTGATGATGATGTTTGGTTCATTCATTTATTTACCAATAGTACAGATTGCATTTTTAGTGGATAAGATTTAATAGTTGTGAATAACAGGACGGATTTTATTTAAATTCTGATTCTGGTTAAAAACGACTGAAATTACAATGACAACTGATTTAGAAAATATTAACTATATTGACGAGCCGAAAGAAACGCTCTCAATGAATCCAAAGAAATTTTTGCTGTGGTTATTCATTGTATCGATTATGATGATGTTCGCAGCATTTACCAGTGCTTATCTGGTAAGAAAGGCTGAGGGTAACTGGTTAGAATTTAAATTGCCGGTTTTATTTTGGTATAGTTCTGCCGTTTTATTAATAAGCAGTATTTCTATGCATATTGCATATTTAGCTGCAAAAAAAGACAATATCAATACTCTTCGCATCGCTATTTCTATTACTTTTGTGCTTGGGTTAGTATTTTTAGTAATGCAACTTTTCGGATGGAAAGAGTTAGTAGCGGTTAATGTTTATTTTGTAGGAAATCCATCTGGTTCGTTTGTATATGTGTTTTCCGGCTTACACGGCTTACACCTCATTTCCGGATTAGTTGTACTTTGTTTTGCTTTTGTCTCTGCATTTCGTTTGAAAATACATGCAAAAGCTTTAAATCAAATTCAGATCTGTGCTACTTACTGGCACTTTTTGGATATTCTTTGGTTGTATTTGTTTTTCTTTTTAATATATAATAATTAAAAGAAATAGTCTGTTAATTTTTAATTTCTAAAATAGTTTAAAAGATGTCTGCATTACACGCTGCACCTGCCGTTCCTGAGAAGTTGACATGGTCGGGTGGTTCAGAACCCTTGAAAGCGAGCTACGGAAAATTAATGATGTGGTTTTTCCTGCTCTCAGATACCTTTACCTTTTCTGCTTTGCTGGTAACATACGGCATGATTCGTTTTAGCCAGCCAGCCTGGCAAGGAGCTCATGATAAATTTTATTTCGCTACCACGCACTGGCCAATTCCGGAAAAAGTATTTGAAGCTGTCCCATTCTTACATGGAATGGAACTTCCTCTGGTATTTGTTGGTATCATGACTTTTATTCTGATTTTCAGTTCTGTAACTATGGTATTGGCAGTAGAAGCCGGACATCGTGGTGATCGTGCAGATGTTGAAAAATGGATGCTTTGGACTATTTTAGGAGGTTTCACCTTCTTAGGATCTCAGGCTTGGGAATGGACTCACTTTATTCACGGACCACAGGAACTTGCTCTTGCAGCGAAGGATCTTGCTACCAATCTGCCAATTGAAGGTGCAAATCTTGTTCGTAACCCTTACGGCCCTCCGGCATTTGCTGACTTATTCTTCTTTATTACCGGATTCCACGGTACTCACGTATTCTCCGGTGTAATTCTGAATATCCTTATTTTCTTTAATACTGCTACAGGCTTATATGAAAAAAGAGGTCATTATGAAATGGTTGAGAAAGTTGGTCTTTACTGGCACTTTGTAGACCTTGTATGGGTATTCGTATTTACCTTCTTCTACCTGGTTTAAAAACATGATTCCTCAATCCGGGAAACTGAATTGAGGAATATTCATAAAATATATCGTTAACTAATAACTGATAAAAGAATTATGGCTCACGCACATTCTTCACATGAGACAGAGGCAAAAGTAATACCTGCGCCACAAACGCAAGCTATCTGGAGAACTTTCTGGATATTATTGGGACTTACAGTAATTGAATTTATTATCGCCTTTACTTTACCGGCAAATCATATTCGGGTTGCAATTTTTGCAGGAATGACTATTGTTAAAGCCTTTTATATTGTAGGTGAATTTATGCACCTTAAGCATGAAGTAAAGACTTTGATCTGGATGATTTTAGTTCCAACAGTATTTGTTTGCTGGTTATTGGTTGCATTAATGTATGAAGGTGGTCACTTGTATTAATGTGATCTGCTTTTGCAAAATCATGTTGACCGTTTAAGTATTTTGCTTAAATAGTAACAATTAATAGAAATTATGCAAAAATATATGAAGGCTGGATTATTAATCATTGTATTAGTAGTTCCAGCCTTGGTTTTTTTATACTTGAAGACATTTGGTGAAAACCATTATACGCTTCCCAAATTCGTTCCGCTGATTGATTCTACCTCAGGAAATGTGATGATGAAAGAGAATCCGAATCCAAAATGGAATGAACCAAAAATGGATACGGTTTTTCATACGATTCCTTCATTTTCTTTGACAGACCAGGATGGCAAAACATTTTCAAGTGAAGGGCTGAAGGGAAAGATTTATGTAGCCAATTTCTTTTTTACGAGATGCGGTTCTATTTGTCCTAAAATGTCTTCTCAGCTGACTCGTCTGCAGGATGTTTTTCTGAATAGTCCTGAAGTAACATTTATTTCATTATCCGTTGATCCTTCACACGATACGCCGGAAGAAATGAAAAAATATGCGAAGGAGTATGATGCGAAGGAAGGAAAATGGTTCTTTTTAACTGGTGACAGAAAACAAATTTATCCTTTGGCCGTAAAGGGCTTCTATGTACCGGTGGCCGATGCATCTGAATATGATAAGGCTGTAAAAACGCCTGATGAAACATTCATTCACTCAGAAAAGATGATTTTGGTAGATAAGGAAGGTTTTATCCGTGGCTTTTATGACGGAACCAACAAAAAAGAGGTTGATCGCCTGATGATGGAAATTAAGGTTTTGCAAAAAATTTACGAAACCGAAAAGTGATGTTTTTAAATAGCAAGTAATAAATATGGCTTCATTGATTTTAGATAAGAATCCTAAAAATGATAAACTGGTTAATGCGCTTTCGCTGGCTATTCCGTTAGCGGTTGCATTACTGATTGGAATAAGACAAAAAATCGATTTAGGTGCCTGGACGAAAGTGCTTCCTCATATTATTGGATTACTTAATTCGACCACTTCGATTACCCTTATTTTGGGATTTTATTTTATCAGAAAAGGAAATATAGCTGCACACAGAACACTAATGCTTATCTCTTTTTTTCAGGGAGCATTATTTTTGATTTTATACATTTTATATCATGTTTCGAATCCTTCAACCTCATTTGGAGGAGAAGGTATTTTAAAACCGATATATTATTTTCTATTGATTTCTCATATAGTTTTATCAGTAGGTGTAGTGTGGTTTGTGCTGAAGGCTGTTTATTATGCTTTAAGTAATCAGATTGCCGAGCATAAAAAAGTAGTAAAATGGGCTTTCCCGATCTGGTTGTATGTTTCTGTTACAGGAGTAATTGTTTATTTAATGATTAGTCCTTATTACAACTAGATTAAGATTTTTTATTCATTGATAATTTAAAATTCAGGATCACAGGATTGTGTGAATTGATATAAGGTTTATGAAAAAGATATTAATGGTTTTAATCTTATTGCTTTTAATAAGTAATACTGCCTCATTTGCACAATGTGCAATGTGCAGAGCCACCGTTGAAAGTACCATGTCTAATGGTAGAAACCTGGCAGCGACCGGATTGAATACAGGGATTCTTTATTTACTTTCTGCACCATACCTTATTGTAGCAGGAGTTGCTTTTTTATGGTATAGGAATAGTAAAAAAGAAGTGAAAAGAAGAGAAAATATGAATCTGGTTCAGCGCAGGCTAAATCAGGTTCTTGGTAGAATATAAAAAAGGGCTTCAGTTTTCTGAAGCCCTTTTTTATTCTATTCCCAAAGCGGATAATGCTCCAGTCTGATCTGTTCACCAAAAAATATCTGTGTTGACCTTTCGAATGACTGTGTATAGTCAGAAACATAAAAATGCCTGATATAAGCATTCAGATTGTTAAGAAGACTGCTTTGTGAAAGATATTTTTTAAGAGCCGCAGCTACTATTTCAGAAGTATCCAGAATGGTAATGTTTTCTTTGTAAAAACTATCTATCTGAGATTTAATCAAAGGATAATGTGTACAGCCTAAAATCAATGCTTCAATTCCTGAAAGTTCTTCATTTGCCAGGTATTGATAAATGATACTTTCAGAGATATTATTGTTAAAAAAACCTTCTTCAATCATTGGAGCAAGAAGAGGAGTGGCAAGCGATTTTAACACGATATCTTTTCCTAATGCATCGGTCTTTTTTCTGTAAATATTTGAATTAACAGTTTGTTTTGTCCCGATTAATCCAACTGTTTTTCCACGGTAATGGTGGTCAATATAATCTATAACCGGATCAATAACATTAATTACTTTTGCCTTACTTCCAACATATTCTTTTACTAACTCATAAGCAGCTGCAGAAGCGGAGTTACAGGCAATAAGAATAACTTTACACTTTTGCTGTAACAAAACATTACAGATTTTTATAGAATATGCCTGGATAGCGGCAGAGGACTTATCTCCATAAGGCAGATGAGCCGTATCACCGAAATAAATAATATTCTCATTTGGCAAAAGCCTCGTAACAGCATGCGCTACGGTTAGTCCGCCAATACCGCTGTCAAAGATTCCTATCGGAGAAGAAGCATTCATTTTATATTAAATTGAATTGGGGAAAAAGGTCTCTTATCGAACCTATTGCCGGATATTTTCTTTATTCACCTAATATCGCACATCTGATTATATTTAACAAATAATGATTATTTTCATAAATTTTAATCTTCACGCAACCTTTTCCGGAACTTTTTCATCTAGTATTCAGAATAACCGATAAACCAAAACCCAAAAGTATATTCGTGAAAATTCTACAAATCTTCTCTTCGGAGGAACATATAGTGAAAGCCTGCCAACAAGGGGATCCCAAGGCTCAGCGAAGACTTTATGAAAAGTATTCGTCGAAGATGATGGCAGTATGTTATCGCTATACCTCTGATGAATTCGATGCTGAGGAAGTTCTTATCCAAGGCTTTATGAAGGTTTTTGAAAAAGTTGGCACGTTTAAATCAGAAGGGAGTTTTGAAGGCTGGATCAGAAGAATTATGGTCAATGAGGCACTTATGTTTTTACGACAGAAAAAGAACTTTGAAATCAGCTACGATAAAATTCTCTATGAACCCGAGCCGGAACAATTCAAAACCGACCTGGAAGTCCAGGATTTACTAAAACTGATTGAAGAATTACCTCCGGGTTACAGAACAGTCTTCAACTTATATGCAATAGAGGGATATTCTCATGCAGAGATTGCTAAATTATTGGGAATTACGGAAAGTACTTCTAAATCCCAGCTTTCAAGAGCGAGAGTCCTCCTTCAGGAAAAAATGCATAAAAAAGTCTGATTCAGATCCATGAAGGTTATATCAGATGTAAAAATGGTATCATAAAATAAAGAAACAATGTTTAACGCGAATGAATTAATTCGCCAGAAAATATGGACCAAAACGAATTAGATAAGCTCTTTGCCGATAAGCTCAGGGATTACACTAAAAAGCCAGGGCCGCAGGTTTGGGAAAAACTGGAAGAGAGACTGGAGAAAAAGCATAGTAAAGTTTTACCGATGTGGTGGAAATATGGTGCTGCCGCTTCAATTGCTTTGCTGATCGGAGCAGGCATCTGGATCGCTTCAAATCAAACAAACTCAGATTTGGGAAAAGTAGTCGCAACAACTAATAACAACAAAATTCAAAAACAATCAGTAAGTCAGGGAGAATCGCAAAAATCTATAGATATAACAGCGGTTCCGGAAAGCCGCAGTGTAGTGGCAGATAAATCTGATCTGAAACAAAGTAATACCACCTTTACAATTGCAAATACCGGGGAGAAATCCCTGAAACGAACAAATGCTGAGAAATCTGATTTAGAGAGAACAGGATTAAAAACTGAACAGACGAAAGAAGAAAGTATAGCAAAAGTTCAGCCTGAAAACAAAGGAATAGAAATGAGCTCAAATATTCCGGAGATAAAAACAGGTAACACATTGACTCCTAAAGTTGAATCGAATCCGGTTTTAGCACGGCAGGAGACTATTATTATTAATCTCGTTGATACTCAGGAGGAAAATAATTCATTAACCACTGCGGTTGCAGAATCTCCTAAAACAAAAAAAGCAAGTAGATTCAGTAGAATCTGGAAACAATTGAAAAATGTAAAAAATGGAGATGAAGTTAATTGGGACGAAGTTGGAGTAAATCCTGGTCGAATACTGGCAAAAGCTGATGAAAGTATCGAAAAACTGTCCAGACCTCATCAAAGTGATTCTGAAAAAAATAAAGAATAACCTCAAGCGCCATGAAAAAAGCAATCCTCATTTTAACCACTATGTTGTTATTAGCTCTGGAAGGTTTTGCCAGTTCTAACGACAATGACTCAACTATTGTTAATATCGATAAACGTAATCAGGTGGTTATTGGCTCAGAAAAGTCAAAAAGCCGGACGTTAAGAGAAGATTTAACAGACCTGTTTCAGAGTTCAGGACTGACTCTCGATGATGAAACCTGGAAAGGTATCCGGAAAGTAATAAACAGTGACCTTGAGCGAGATACTGTTTTATTGATAAAGCAAAATGATAAAGCATTAAGGCTTGCAATTAATGCGACGGTTAAAAATCAGGTAATTAATTCAGGAAATTCGGATAAAGGATACCTTAAGCGGGATAATACGTCTGACGGAGTAAAAGATTATGTAAAAGTCGGCATTAAGGGAGTACATGTAAAAGATGGCTCTGATGAAGTACATGTCGGATGGAATGGTGTGTATGTAAAGGATGGCAATGAAGAAACTAAAGTCATCTGGGGGAAGGATAGTACAAAAATTCCGGCTTATGAACGGGCTTACAGCGGAAGAGGCGGGTTTAATATTTATTTCGGATTGAATGCATTTTCATCTTCCCCGGCAGGTAACCCTAATTACGAACTATCGCCCTTCGGTTCAAGATATTTTGCTTTGGAAATGGCCAGAAGCGCAACTTTATCAAGAAATGGGAAAAGTGCCTTAAAACTTGGATATGGCTTTGAATTTTCCTGGTACAACTTTATGTTTGACGGAAATAAATATATCTTGAAGGGGCAAAATGAGATAGAATTTGCCAGTTATCTGGATAATACCGGTAAGGAAATTCCGCTCAGTAAGAATAAAATGACTGTAGCATATGTGAACCTGCCTATTGTTCCGTATATAGCATTTAGCAAAGATAATGTCTTTAATTATATAGGTGCGGGAGTTTATGTAGGATACCGGTTGGATAGTTATATCAAGACGATCGAACAAAAATCTGATGAATTGAGGAGAGACCATTCCAGCCTTTATCTGAACAATGTGCGTTACGGTCTTCGATTGGAATTAGGACTAAAAAATTTCCCAGACCTGTTTGTGAATTATGATTTAGGAAATTTATTTCAGGAAAATAAGAGCCCTAAAGTTACAGCAATAAGTTTTGGTATAAAGTTGTAGCAAATCATTGTAAATTAAATAGTTAAAAGAGTATTTAACGCCAAAACGGGCTGATTTGAGGCATTCAAAGCATGAGAAAAATAAAAAACTTTTAAATTTTTTTTCAAGAGGTGCTTTGACAAAAGAAAAAAAGGATATACTTTTGCACACTCTTTCACCAAAACGCTTGGTGAAACTGCAAAAAGGGGGTGTACCAGAGTGGCCAAATGGGGCAGACTGTAACTCTGCTGACGTATGTCTTCGGTGGTTCGAATCCATCCGCCCCCACAATATAATTGAAAGTTTATAGTTGAGATATTATAATTTGTTTGTAATTTTATCCCCGGTAAATTCTTCGATTATCAATTAGAGTAAAAAGCGGGAGTAGCTCATTTGGTAGAGCGATAGCCTTCCAAGCTATAGGTGGCGGGTTCGAGCCCCGTCTCCCGCTCCACAAAGTGGTTAATTGTTAATAGTTATAGTTAAGAGTTTTAGCTAAAAACGATTAACGATTAACCACTTAATTTTTCATCAAGTTGAATTTTTGAATTTAAGTTTTGGGCTTATCCCTCACAAGTTAAGCCTTTGTAGCTCAGTGGTAGAGCACTTCCTTGGTAAGGAAGAGGTCGGCAGTTCAATCCTGCTCAAAGGCTCGGCTCAATTTGAGAATTAAGTCAGTTTGAAAATTTGAGAATTGTTTTTTCAGTATTTTCGAAATGAACAAATTTCAGATTTTTGAAATTGAACAATTTTTTCATTCTTTTTAAAAATAACTAATTAAGAACTAAATATCATGGCAAAAGAGAATTTTGACCGTAGTAAGCCCCACGTAAACATCGGTACAATCGGTCACGTTGACCACGGTAAAACAACCTTGACTGCTGCTATCACTAAAGTGTTGTCAGAAAAAGGTCTTGCAGAAAAGAAAGATTTCTCAGCGATTGACTCTGCTCCAGAAGAGAAAGAACGTGGTATTACTATCAATACTGCTCACGTAGAATATCAAACAGAAAATCGTCACTATGCTCACGTTGACTGTCCTGGTCACGCGGATTATGTTAAGAACATGGTAACGGGTGCTGCCCAAATGGACGGTGCTATCATCGTTGTGGCTGCAACCGACGGTCCAATGCCACAAACTCGTGAACACATCCTTTTAGCTCGCCAGGTAGGTGTACCTCAATTGGTTGTTTTCATGAACAAAGTTGACTTAGTAGATGATCCTGAGTTATTAGAACTTGTTGAAATGGAAATCCGTGAATTGTTGTCATTCTACAACTTCGACGGAGATAATATTCCGGTAATCCAGGGTTCTGCTCTTGGTGGTTTGAACGGAGAGCCGAAATGGGTTGAGACTATCGAAAAATTAATGGAAGCAGTTGATACCTGGATTCCACTTCCAAAACGTGATGTTGATAAGCCATTCTTGATGCCGGTAGAAGATGTATTCTCGATCACTGGTCGTGGTACTGTAGCTACAGGTCGTATCGAAACTGGTATCATCAACTCTGGTGATGCAGTAGATATCCTTGGTATGGGAGCTGAAGGTTTGAAATCAACAGTAACTGGTGTTGAGATGTTCCGTAAGATCCTTGACCGTGGTGAAGCTGGTGATAACGTAGGTCTATTGTTACGTGGTATTGACAAAGAATCTATCCGTCGTGGTATGGTTATTTGTAAGCCAGGTTCAGTTAAACCACACACTAAATTCAAAGCTGAGGTTTATATCTTGTCTAAAGAAGAAGGTGGACGTCACACTCCATTCTTCAACAAATATCGTCCGCAATTCTATTTCCGTACAACTGACGTAACAGGAGAAATTATGTTGCCAGAAGGCGTTGAAATGTGTATGCCAGGTGATAACTTGACTATCGGTGTAACTTTGTTGAACAAAGTTGCTATGGATAAAGGTCTTCGTTTCGCTATCCGTGAAGGGGGGCGTACAGTAGGTGCTGGTCAGGTTACAGAAATCTTAGACTAATATTTTTTAATGCATATTCTTCGGAATATGCATTATTTACGGGCATAGTATAAGGGTAGTACAGAGGTCTCCAAAACCTTCGGTCTGGGTTCGAATCCTGGTGCCCGTGCTAGTTTAAGTTCCAGGTTTTTAAGTTTCAGGTTAGTGTCAGTTAAATAATGTAACCATTATTTCTGCCAAATTAACTATCTTGAAACTTTAAATCTTGGAACTTAAAAATTTAAAGACATTCATACATTATAACGATGGACAAATTATCACATTTCGTTAAAGCTTCATGGGAAGAAGTTACTCAGAATGTAACATGGCCTAAATTTTCTGAACTTCAGTCAAGCTCATTTCTGGTATTGATAGCTTCTTTAATTTTCGCCATGATGGTAGGTCTGATTGACCTGGCATTTAAGTCTGGTTTAGATTTATTCTATCAATCATTCTAATATTCACCTGATGCGTCATTCCTTTGTTAAGTTGTAAACAGTAAAGCCCGATGTCTTTGATTGTATTACAATTGAACGATAAGGTCTGACTATTTTAGATTTAACATTAAGACATGGCAGAAACTAATTGGTATGTACTGAGAGCAGTATCAGGACAAGAGAAAAAAATAAAAACATACCTTGAGAATGAAGTTGCTCGTCAAGGCTTACAAGACTTTGTTCCTCAGATATTGTTACCATCAGAAAAGATTTACGAGATGCGTAACGGCAAAAAAGTCGTTCGTGAGAAATCTTTGTTTCCCGGATATATTTTCGTTGAAGCTGATATTAAATACGGTGAAGTTAGCCACATTATTACTTCAATGCCCGGGGTAATTGGTTTCCTTAGCTGGAATGATGGTAAAACTTCAAAAACACCTATCCCTCTTCGCTCTTCAGAAGTGAAAAGAATTTTAGGTAAACTTGATGAAGTTGCAACAATCGAAGAAGTAGCTGTAGTAGCCTTTTCAAAAGGTGAAACGATTAAAGTTGTGGATGGGCCATTCTCCGGTTTTGAAGGAACTATTGAAGAAATCTTTGATGATAAGAAGAAATTAAATGTGATGGTTAAAATATTCGGTAGAAATACTCCGGTAGAGCTGAACTATTCACAGGTAGAAAAATAGTTATTATTTTAGGTTTGATATAAATGCATCTCTTCATGGGATGCATTTTGTATTTTATGAGTATCTGATTTTACAAAGAAGTGTATCTGAAAGGTTAGGATTTGTGAAGAATGAGCTGATATCACAGAATATTAGCAATATTTGATACAAAAACTTGTATAACTATTTGTAAATTAAGATGAAAGCCGTAATTTTGCAGTCCGTTTCATAGACGGATGGTCTTTTTTACTTCAAAAGTTAATAAGACTTTGTAAATCAGAGGCTTCGTTACACACCTTTGATTCAGTTTCTGAAAATTCTCAGGCAGGGAAGCTTCCACCCTTGTTGGCAGAGAGTTTTCAATCAGGTTTTTACTTTGAAATGAAGTCCTTTTATCAGGGTCTTTCATCAGAGAAGTAAATACCTCCAATCAAAAACTTAAAAGATTCAAAAGAAATGGCAAAAGAAATAGCTGGCTACGTTAAGTTGCAATGCAAAGGTGGTGCAGCAAACCCTTCACCACCAATTGGTCCTGCCTTGGGTTCTAAGGGTTTGAATATCATGGAGTTCTGCAAGCAGTTCAATGCCAGAACACAAGATAAACCAGGTGTTATTCTTCCTGTATTGATTACCTATTACAAAGACAAAACATTTGACTTTGTAGTTAAGACTCCTCCGGCACCAATTCTTATTCTGGAAGCTGCCAAAGTTAAACTTGGTTCTGCTCAGCCGAATTTGAAAAAAGTAGGTTCTGTTACTTGGGATCAGGTTCGTACGATCGCTGAAACTAAAATGCCAGATTTAAACTGCTTTACAGTTGAAGCTGCTATGAGTATGGTAGCTGGTACTGCTCGTTCAATGGGTATTACAGTATCAGGAGAAAAACCTTTTTAAGAACTTAGCGAAAAGTAGGATAGAGATTAGATTATTCTGATCAATATTCACTAATCACTCAACAAGAAAATGGCAAAATTAACTAAGAAACAAAAAGAGGCTCTTACTAAATATGATCAGTCGCAGGCTTATTCGCTTGTAAAGGCTGCTGAGATTTTGAAAGAGATTTCTTATACAAAATTTGACTCATCTGTGGACATTGATGTTCGCTTAGGAGTTGATCCACGTAAAGCTGACCAAATGGTACGTGGTGTAGTTGCCTTGCCTCATGGAACAGGAAAAGACGTACGTGTGCTTGTACTTTGTACTCCTGATAAGGAGGAAGAAGCTAAAGCTGCTGGTGCTGACCATGTAGGTTTGGATGACTATATTCAGAAAATTGAAAAAGGATGGACTGATATCGACGTAATCATCACTATGCCTACAGTTATGGCTAAGATTGGTCGTTTGGGTCGTGTATTAGGTCCTCGTGGCTTGATGCCAAACCCTAAATCAGGAACTGTTACTTTAGAGGTTGGAAATGCTGTGAAAGAGGTAAAAGCTGGTAAAATTGACTTTAAAGTTGATAAAACAGGTATTATCCACACATCAATCGGTAAAGTTTCATTTGACCCTATTAAACTTGCAGAGAACGCGCAGGAAGTTATCAACACTTTGTTGAAACTGAAGCCGTCTTCAGCAAAAGGAACTTATGTGAAGTCTGTTAATCTCTCTTCAACTATGTCTCCTGGCGTTCAAATTGATAAAGGAACAATAAACGGCTTGTAATCATGACTAAAGAAGAAAAAGCAATAGTTATCGCCGAGTTGAGCGAAAAGTTCGCTGCAACTCCATACTTCTACATCACTGATACAGCTGGTTTGTCTGTTGCAGAAGTTAACAATTTCCGTAGAATGTGTTTTGAACGTGGTGTTGAATATCGCATCATCAAAAACACTCTTATTGCAAAAGCACTTGAGACTACTGGAAATGACTATACTGAATTCAATGAGAAAGTTTTAAAAGGAATGTCAGGTGTTATTTTCTCACCTGAAAATGCTAAAATTCCTGCAAAACTTATTAAAGATTTCAAAAAAGAAGCTGGCAAAACAAAAATCACTTTCAAAGGTGCTTCGATTGACGGAGGAGTATTCATTGGTGAAGACCAATTAGCAGCTCTGGAAAGTCTGAAATCACGTGAAGAAATGATTGGTGAAATCATCGGCTTGTTACAATCACCTGCCAAAAATGTTATTTCTGGCTTACAAAGCGGTGGAAACAAGTTGGCTGGTATCCTTAAAACTCTTTCTGAGAAAGAAGGGTAATCACCTGTCAGTTTGTGCTGAACAATATTCGTTATTCCGTTTTTTGTTCGCTCAAAATGGCTTCCAAGTAATACTAAATATTAATTAAATTCGTAAACATTTAAAATTTTCAATACAATGGCAGATTTGAAAGCGTTCGCTGAACAATTGGTGAACTTAACTGTAAAAGAAGTAAATGAATTAGCAACTATTTTGAAAGATGAGTATGGTATCGAACCTGCTGCTGCTGCTCCAGTAATGGTTGCTGGTGGTGCTGCTGCTGGTGGAGATGCTGAGGCAGTTGTTGAAAAAACTTCATTTGATGTAATCTTGAAAGAAGCTGGTGCTAACAAGTTGGCAGTAGTTAAATTGGTTAAAGACTTAACGGGTCTAGGTTTGAAAGAAGCTAAAGAATTAGTTGACGGAGCTCCTAAGGCTGTTAAAGAAGGTGTAGCGAAAGACGAAGCTGAAGGTTTGAAGAAATCTTTGGAAGAAGCTGGAGCTGTAGTTGAAGTTAAGTAATTAGCTGATAGCTTAAGTATTATAGAAAAGCCACAACGATTGTTGTGGCTTTTTGCTTTCTAACCTATTTCTTTTTAAAATACCTTAAACTATATCCTATAGACAAGCATTTTACTGGTTTGCTGCATTTATTTTAATAAATGTTATACTTTTCTCTTAAAATGTCTAAATGATGCATTTCATGACCTGCAATCAGACAGATTAATGCTCTGACCGTTACTTCATTTCCATTTGTATTTCCTCTTCTGTTTCCGGTTTCTTCTGAAAATGTACTGAATAAGGCCAGAGAACTATCTCTTACTAATTTATATTGCAGCAGGAGAGAGGCAAAAGACATTTCTCTGAAATGGGATTTTTCAACATAGTCATTTTCATCAAATCCGGGTAAGTTTTGCTTTTCTCCTCTGGCAATGCAAAGTGCTCTGTATGAAAAGACTCTTTCCACGTCCGTAATATGTCCCAGAACTTCCTGTAAACTCCATTTACCTGCAGCATATGCGTAAAAATGTTGATCGGGTGTCAGGTTTTTAAATAAATCATAAACTATAGAGGATTGAATTGTCAAAGCTTCTAAAATGTTCTCATTTTCTACTTTATTAATGTAATTCGGGAAATAAGAAGTTGAAGGATATTCATCCTGATCAGGCTTTTTCATAATATTTCAAGCTTAAAAATCGATAATAACATACAAATTCCTAAAGAAGAAGGTTTAGAGGTCTGGATTCCATTTGCATTTATTAACCCGATCATGCAGACAGATTATTATCGGATTATTTTTCCCCTCTTTTATAATTATGAAGGTATTCAGGAATAGAGACCGACGGAATCAGACGAGGATCGGGGATGGGTGCTGAAGCCCGTACTTTCAAAGGCAATATTCCAGCCCATACCGGCAAAGCATAATCTTCCTCATCATCTATTGGGTCCCCGGTTCTGATTTTAGCTGAAGCTTCATCTAAGGTAAATGACAAAATCATTGTCTTTTGCATCTCATTCTTGTAAGGCTCTCTTACATCTGCCCAGCGATTTGGTACCAAATGTTCAGTAATTTGTTCCAGCGCATTCCAGCGTTCATCCTCATCGGTGACAACCTCAGCCTTTGCAAAAGCAATCACAGACCGATAATTTACAGAATGATGGAAAGCTGACCGGGCTAATACTAAGCCATCTATGAGTGAGACGACAAAACAAATGTCTTTTCCTTCCGCCAGCATTCTCATAAAATGGCTACCTACAGAACCGTGAATATAGATTTTGTCATTAATTCTGCAATAAGCAGTTGGTATCATCATCGGCTGACCATCATGTTCGTAAGCAATATGGCAGAACAGACCCTCGTCCAGAATAGCATTTATGGTATCAATTTCATAACTACCTCTTTTAGCGGATCTGCTGATTTTAGTTTTTTCAGTAATTGCTAATGTTTTCATTTTCTTTTTTTGTGACAAATCTATATTTTTATTGGATGGTTATAGTAATCCAATTTTAATCAATCATGTAGTCCAGATGGATATCCCCTTTAAGAGCCTGATCAACTTTGACAAGTCTTCCGATCTTCCGGTATATCGGCAGATCGCTAACAGCTTTATTCAGAATATTCAGACCGGTCGGATTCCTACGAGTTCAAGGTTAATAGGTACAAGGCAATTGGCAGATTTATTAGGAGTTCACCGAAAGACTGTAATTGCGGCATTTGAGGAATTGAATTCGCAGGGTTGGATAGAGATGATTCCAAGAAAAGGAACTTTTGTCATCAAAAACTTGCCGGAGATAAAGCCTGTTTCTTTTCAGGAAATGGAACGATACATGGGCTGCAATCTTAAAAATGCAGGATTTTATTTCGAAAAAAGTAAGATTGTTATTCCTGAAGTAATCACACAAAAACTTGCTTTCAACGACGGACTTCCTGACGTGCGGCTGGCTCCCAGAGAGGAATTGGCCAAACTGTATAATTTTTACTTTAAAAATGGAGAACCTTCGGTTTTTCAATATGCGCATGTTCAGGGAAATTCGCATTTCAGAGAGGTTTTTGCCAGAATATTAAATGAAACGAGGAGTCTTTCTGTCTCTAAAGAAAATATACTTTCAACACGAGGGAGCCAAATGGCAATTTATCTGGTTGGAAAGGCTTTGATTAAGCCGAATGATGAGATAATTGTAGGCGAACTGAGTTACAGGGCAGCTACTTTGACTTTGACAGCTCTGGGGGCAAATATCAATACGATTCCGGTAGACGGTGATGGGCTTGTTGTTGAGGCTATTGAGGAAATTTGTCTGCGCAAGACAATCAGAGCAATCTATGTAACTTCACATCACTACCATCCTACAACGGTAACTTTGAAACCGGAAAGGCGGCTTAAGCTTCTGGCCTTGGCGGAAAGATTTCGTTTTGCTATTATTGAAGATGATTACGATTATGATTTTCATTATACCAACAACCCGATATTGCCTTTAGCAAGTGCTGATAAAAGCGGATTGGTAATCTATATCGGATCATTCACAAAATGGCTTGCCCCTACATTCAGGATTGGCTATGTAGTTGCTTCAGAAGATTTTATTCAGGAATTATCAAAATGGAGGAGAATTATTGACCGGCAGAGCGATACAATAATGGAGTTATGCCTTGCTGATATGATTGAGAACGGAACATTGAAAAGACATGCCATAAGGTCTTTAAAAGTTTACCATGAAAGAAGAGATTTTGCCTGTGAGCAATTGAAATCAGAGTTAGGAGAAAGAATAGAATTTCGTAAACCTGATGGAGGAATGGCAATCTGGGCTAATTTCGACAAGAAATATCCTTTATCTGAATTAGCCCCGAATTGTCGTAAATATGGTCTTTATCTGCATGACGGAGAAACTTTTCGTTCGGAGAACGGAAATCTTAACGCTTGCAGAATGGGTTTTGCTTCCATGAATATTCAGGAAATGGGAGAGGCCATCAGAATTTTAAGAAAAACGATGGATAATATGTCTATTTAAAGCCAAAAAACTCACTGGCATTTTTATAGCTTATATTCTCTACCATTTGTCCTAACCATTCAATATCGTTTGGTAATTCTCCGTTTTCAACGTCATTTCCGAGAACATTGCATAAAATTCTTCTGAAGTATTCATGACGGGGAAATGAAAGAAAACTTCTTGAATCAGTTAACATTCCCACAAACCGGCTTAACAAGCCCATATTTGAAAGAGCATCGATTTGTTTTTCCATTCCATCTTTCTGATCAAGGAACCACCAGCCTGATCCGAACTGAACTTTTCCTGCTATCGTTCCATCCTGGAAGTTACCGGTCATGGTTGCAAAAAGTTCATTATCTCTGGGATTCAGGTTATATAGAATCGTTTTAGCTAATTGGTTAGTATTATCCAATTTGTTCAGAAATTTGGACAAAGCTCTTGCCTGCTCAAAATCTCCGATAGAATCAAAACCTGTGTCTGGCCCTAATGTGCGTAACAAACGATCATTATTATTACGTAAAGCCCCGAGATGAAATTGTTGTGTCCAGCCTTTTTCATGGTCAAGATGAGCAAAGAAAATCAGCATCGCGGATTTAAACTGTAATTTTTCCTGATGTGAAACAGTTCTTCCGGATCTTATTTTGGTAAAAATAGATTCTAACTCTTTCTCAGTATATTCCTCAGCATAAATTTGCTCCAAACCATGATCTGAGAGCATACAACCCATTTCTGCAAAGAAATCATGTCTTTTCCGGATAGCATTCTGAAAATCACCAATACTGGAAATATTAATATTGGTTACTTCCGCCAGCTTATTAACATATACGTCGAATGAAATCAAATCATCGACTGCCATAGCTTTGTCCGGACGGAAAGTCGGGAATACCTTAATGTCTGAATTTGACTCACGGATTTTCTGGTGAAAAATTAAAGAGTCAATCGGATCGTCGGTCGTACAAAGTACTTTAGCCTGCATTTTTCCCAGAAGGTTTTTTACAGAAAAATCCGGAGAATTAAGTTTTGAAGAGCAATCTTCATAAATTCTTTGTGCCGACTTTTCGTTCAAAACTTCAGTAATACCAAAATATCTCTGTAATTCAAGATGTGTCCAATGGTACAATGGGTTTCTCATGGTATAGGGAACCGTAGCTGCCCATTTCATGAATTTCTCTTCATCAGAGGCCTTTCCTGTAATGAAATGTTCATTGATACCATTCGTTCTCATGGCTCTCCATTTATAATGATCGCCATACAACCAGGCTTCAGTAATGTTTGAAAACTGGTGATTTTCAGCAATTTGCTGAGGTATCAGGTGATTATGATAATCAATAATCGGCATTTTTGCCGCAAAATCATGATAAAGCGTTTTTGCGGTTTCTGTTTGAAGTAAAAAATTCTGATCTAAGAAAGGTTTCATCTTTTAGTTTTTTTCGCAGGAAGGATGGAATTAAATATACTTAGAGATAGCTTCATTGAATCCTGCTAACTGGTTTAAATCTTCTCCCCACAGGGTTTTATCAGAGAGCACTTTTTTAAGATCGAGTTCTCCTGTTTTCCATGCCTCATGAAAATAGTTTGCAAAATCGCAATTGATCGGATAGTATTCTCCGTTAGATTCTCCGTAAAACTTCCCGTTTTCTACCTTCACAACGTGCATAAACTGAAGATATGCTGCAAAACCCATTGCAAAAAGCTCAGGAGCTTTACCAAATTCACGGTAATACTGGAATAAAATCGGAACATTACGCATGCGCATTTTGGTAGTGTACTGAACTGTAATATCAATTAGCTTATGATTGATAAACGGATTCCTGAATCTGTCAAGAACAGATCTCCCGAATCGGTCAGCAGTTTTTGAATCCATCTTATAAGGAATAGCCAAAGCCAGTTCTCCAAGCATAAGATTGGTAACCAGACGGCCTAAATATCCGTTAGCCATTACATCTTTTACAAGACGGAAACCTAATAAATAAGCCATTCCGCACATGAGTGTATGGGTGCCGTTCAAAAGTCGCAATTTTAATTCTCTGTAAGAATCAATATTCGGAGTGATAACAACGCCGGGATTGACCTGTGCAAAAGAAAGCTTTTCCTTTACAAAATCATCTCCTTGGATTGCCCAGAGACTGTATGATTCTGACATAATCAATAGCTTATCCTGATAACCCAGTAAGTCAAGCGTCTTTTGAGTGATTTGTTCATCAGGTTTTCCCGGAACAATTCTGTCAACAAGAGAATTACAGAAATGATTATGCTTATCAATCCAGTCAATAAACTCAGGTTCCAGTCCGTTTCTGTGAGCTTGCTCTAAAACGATTTCCTGCAAAGTATCACCATTGTCAATGATCAATTCGGTTGGGATTATAACCATTCCGGATTCCGGGCTTCCGTTAAAGTGTTTCCAGCGATGATGCAGGAAAGCCAGAAGCTTAACAGGAAAAGATTTTGGAGGATTTCCTGAAATTAAATCATCTGCAACCAGCTGGATGCCAACTTCAGTAGTATTGGAAATTATGACCTGCATTTCCGGATTCTGAGCACAGTCGAGAATAGCATTCCATTCTTTACTGGCCGAGAGGGTTCTTGAAACAGAAGCATTTACAATAAATTCTTCTATAATTTCACCATTTTCAACCCCTTTGATACAATGAGTGAACAAACCGTTTTGGTTTTGAAATTCACTGGAATCGCCCTTATCTGTTGATTTTACAATTACAATCCTTCCTATGAAAACACCCTGTTTATTGGCTTTATCGATAAAGTAATCGCATAAACCGCGTAATAGAACTCCTGTTCCAAATTGAAGGACCTTTTCCGGATAATTATAAATTTCCTCGTTAGGTACCGATAAGTTGACTTGAGGTGCAAAGGATTCTCCTCTTATTGCGTCTTTAGATAAATTGGACTTAATCATTACATCTGAATTTTGTCTTGTACTGATAAAAGCCTTGACAGTAGAAATTATACTGATTTTTGATGGAAAATCTGAGATGAGCCGGTAAAAAAAGCATCGAATGAGATTCCGATGCTTTTTCTGAGGGTTTTATACACTAAGCCTCACCGATTGGTCCACGATAATTCATAGGAAACTGAAAGCCGTTTTGCCCTTTATCTTCCGAAATAGAGCCAAAAGCTTCTTCATATTTCTCAATATTTTCTCTGAGAGCATTTAAAAGTCTGTATGCATGATCCGGTGTCATAATTACCCTGGACTTAACTTTCGCCTTAGGAATTCCGGGCAGCATTCTGATAAAATCCATTACAAATTCACTTTGGGAATGTGCTATCATGGCAAGATTTACATATTCTCCTTCCGCAATTTCTTCAGTCAATTCAACATTGATTTGATTCGGGTCTTGTTCTTCTTCTTGATTTTTTGCCATTGGTTTGATGTTTTAAACAGACATTTGAACTGTTTGTAAAACGAGATCTTCTCATAATTAGTTTTCATCAGATACCATGTCTGAGAAGAATTCAAATGATTTCTGAAATTTTAGGATTAATGAAACAAACATACAAAAAATATAGCAGAATAATTGAAAAACCCCGGTCAGACGAGCTAACCGGGGTTTTCTGTTTTTTAAGAATATATCAGATTCCTTAGTCTGTAATCCAGCGGGCTTTGCGGTAGTTACCTACGCGCGGAAGCGGAGCCGTTCTTGAATTTACAGATTCCTGAATGGTTTGTAATTCTTCTTTTGGCGTAACGATGATATCTGCATAACGTCTTACACCGGTACCCGCAGGAATCAAGTGACCAACAATTACGTTTTCTTTCAAGCCTTCAAGACCATCAGCTTTTGCACGGATAGATGCTTCAGACAATACTTTGGTTGTTTCCTGGAAGGATGCCGCAGAAATGAATGAGTCAGTACCCAATGAAGCCTGTGTAATACCTTGTAAACAAGGAGAAGATACAGCAGCCTGAGCATCACGAACCTGTACAAGTTTCAGGTCACGACGTTTTAGTGAAGAGTTTTCATCACGCAACGCACGGGCAGAAACAATCATACCTTCTTTCATTCTGTCAGATTCTCCTGCATTTATTACCACTTTTTTGTCAAGAATCTTATCGTTATCCTCACGGAAAACAAAGCGGTCAACCATTTGTCCCTGCAGGAACATGGTATCACCGGCATCAAGAATTTCTACTTTCTGCATCATTTGGCGAACGATTGATTCGATATGCTTATCGTTAATCTTCACACCTTGCAGACGGTAAACGTCCTGAATTTCATTTACAAGATATTCTTGAACGGCAGTTGGTCCTTTAATTGCAAGGATATCTGAAGGAGTAATAGCTCCGTCTGATAATGGCATACCTGCACGAACAAAGTCATTATTCTGAACCAGGATAAACTTAGAAAGTGGAACAAGATATTTACGTTCTGCACCATCCTTCGCTCTTACATAGATCTCACGGTTACCACGTTTGATACCACCATAAGTAATAACACCATCGATCTCTGAAACTACCGCAGGGTTAGATGGGTTACGAGCTTCGAATAATTCCGTTACGCGAGGAAGACCCCCTGTAATATCACGGGTTTTACCTGCAGCACGAGGAATTTTAGCAAGAATCTGAGCAGCTTTAATCTTAGCGCCGTTTTCTACTGCCAGACGTGCACCTACCGGTACGTTATAAGTAACTGGCTCACCACCTTTACTCATTACGATAATAGCAGGGTTCTTGGTTTTATCCTTAGATTCAATAATTACTTTTTCACGCAAACCTGTCTGCTCATCAGCTTCTTCTTTATAAGTAATGTTTTCTTCGATTGCATCAAATTCAACTTTACCTTCAGATTCAGATAAGATTACAGCGTTATATGGATCCCATGCACAGATTTCATCTCCTTTGCTGACTTTCTGACCATCTTTCACACGAAGGAATGAACCATACGGAACGTTATTCGCAATGAATACCTGACCATTAGCAGGGTTAAGAATCTGAACTTCACCTGAACGACCCATTACAATTTCAGTCGGGTTTCCGTCTGGATCAGTTGAAGATGCTGTACGAACTTCTTCAAATTTAATGATACCGTCAAATTTTGCTTTGATAGTAGCATCCAGGGAAACGTTCTGGGCAGTACCCCCAACGTGGAATGTACGAAGGGTAAGCTGTGTACCAGGTTCACCAATTGACTGAGAGGCAATTACACCAACTGCTTCTCCGATACCAACCATACGACCTGAAGCAAGGTTACGTCCATAACATTTAGCACAAACACCATTACGGGTTTCGCAAGTTAATACCGAACGGATTTCAACAGATTCAATGGCAGTTTCATCAATTTTAAGAGCGATTTCTTCTCTGATTTCCTCACCGGCAGTAATCAGCAATTCACCGGTAACAGGATCATATACATCATGTACAGATACTCGGCCAAGAATACGCTCAGAAAGTGGCTCGATGATTTCATCGTTATCTTTCAAAGGAGCAACCTGAATACCACGTAATGTTCCGCAATCTTCTTCATTTACAATTACATCCTGAGCAACATCATGCAAACGACGGGTCAGATAACCCGCATCGGCAGTTTTCAAGGCTGTATCCGCAAGACCTTTACGGGCACCGTGAGTAGAGATAAAGTACTCAAGTACGTCAAGACCTTCTTTAAAGTTAGATAGAATCGGGTTCTCGATGATTTCACCAACCGAACCTTGTAAGTTCTTCTGAGGTTTAGCCATCAAACCACGCATACCACCCAGCTGACGAATCTGCTCACGGGAACCACGGGCTCCTGAGTGCATCATCATATAAATCGCATTGAAGCCCTGATTATCAGCTTCCATCTGCTTCATCAAAGTCTCGGTGATTTTCGAGTTAACTTTGGTCCAGATATCAATAACAGCGTTATAACGTTCGTTATCTGTGATAAGACCCATCAGATAGTTATCCCAAACACTTTGAACATCTTTCTGAGCTTGTTCTACAAGGGTAGCTTTTTCTTCAGGAATCTGAACGTCGCCAATACCCATTGAAAGACCACCTCTGAAGGCTTGCTGGAAACCTAATTCTTTAATATCATCAAGGAACTGAGCAGTGCGGGCCATTCCTGAGATCTTGAAGACCTGAGAAATGATTTGCTGAAGTTTCTTCTTGGTTAGCAATTCATCAATGTAACCAACTTCTTCAGGAACACAAAGGTTGAATAAAACACGGCCGGCAACGGTCTCTACCATTTTCTCTACCAATGTTCCATCCTCTGTACGTACTTTCGCTTTTACTTTGATGTTGGCATGTTTTGAAACCTTACCTTCGTTCAAAGCAATTACTACTTCCTCAAAACCATAGAAGTTCATTCCTTCTCCGTTAACTTTATGGTCAGGAGTTGATCTGCGGCCTTTAGTTACATAATAAAGACCCAAAACCATATCCTGAGAAGGTACTGTGATAGGAGCACCGTTAGCAGGGTTAAGAATGTTATGCGAGGCAAGCATCAATAATGATGCTTCCAATACAGCTTCCTGACCAAGTGGTACGTGTACCGCCATCTGGTCACCGTCAAAGTCGGCGTTAAATGCCGTACAAGTCAACGGGTGTAGCTGAATAGCTTTTCCTTCAATCAATTTTGGCTGGAAAGCCTGAATACCCAAACGGTGAAGAGTTGGAGCACGGTTCAGAAGAACAGGATGTCCTTTCATTACGTTTTCCAGAATATCCCAAACTACCGGGTCTTTTCTATCTACAATTTTCTTCGCAGATTTTACCGTCTTTACAATACCACGCTCAATCAGTTTTCTGATAACGAACGGTTTGAATAATTCGGCGGCCATATCTTTTGGAAGACCACATTCATGCATCTTCAGTTCCGGACCAACCACAATTACCGAACGACCCGAATAATCGACACGTTTACCAAGTAAGTTTTGACGGAAACGTCCTTGCTTACCTTTCAACATATCTGAAAGAGATTTCAAGGCACGGTTACCTTCAGAACGAACGGCATTTACTTTACGGGAGTTGTCAAACAAAGAGTCAACAGCTTCCTGTAACATACGTTTTTCGTTACGTAAGATTACTTCAGGGGCTTTGATTTCGATCAAACGCTTCAAACGGTTGTTACGGATGATAACACGACGATATAAATCGTTAAGATCGGAAGTTGCAAAACGACCGCCATCTAAAGGTACAAGAGGGCGTAATTCCGGTGGAATAACCGGAACCATTTTAATAATCATCCATTCAGGACGGTTATCAATACGGCCTTTTGCCTCACGGAAAGCTTCAACAACTTTCAAGCGTTTTAAAGCTTCAGCCTTACGTTGCTGAGAAGTATCATTGGCAGCATTGTGACGAAGCTGATAAGAAAGATCATCAAGCTGAGTTCTTGACAATAACATATCTAATGCTTCAGCACCCATTTTGGCGATGAATTTATTTGGATCTTCGTCAGGTAATAATTGGTTTTCACGAGGTAACTTATCAATGATGTCAAGATATTCATCCTCAGTAAGGAAGTCCATCTGGCTTACACCATCTTCAGCTTTTACACCCGGCTGAACAACTACATATCTTTCATAATAGATTACCTGGTCAAGCTTCTTGGTAGAAAGGCCTAACAAATAACCGATTTTATTAGGTAAACTACGGAAATACCAGATGTGTGCTACAGGAACCACCAATTCGATGTGTCCCATACGCTCACGACGAACTTTCTTTTCTGTAACCTCTACACCACAACGGTCGCAGATGATACCTTTATAGCGAATACGCTTGTATTTACCACAGTGACATTCCCAGTCTTTAGTTGGTCCGAAGATTCTCTCACAGAACAAACCTCCCATTTCTGGTTTGTAAGTTCTATAGTTGATAGTCTCGGGCTGAGTAACTTCCCCGTGTGAGCCTTCAAGGATAGACTCAGGCGATGCCAGAGAGATCGTTACTTTCTGGAAATCACTTGAGAATTTTTTAGTCTTTTTGAATGACATTTTCTATATGATTTTTTGTGAAAATGGTTCTTTTGTTTTGGGAGACCTGTTTCAGAATGAATATGTTACCAGGTGTTTAGACCGGATAACATATCTTTTGGCAGATTTCCTTACTCTAAGGTAATTTCTAATGCTAAACCTCTTAATTCGTGAATCAATACATTGAATGATTCCGGAATATTTGGTTTCGGCATGTTTTCTCCTTTAACGATCGCTTCGTATGCTTTTGCACGACCGATTACGTCATCGGATTTAACTGTTAGAATTTCCTGAAGAATGTTGGCTGCACCAAATGCCTCCAATGCCCAAACCTCCATCTCTCCGAAACGCTGACCACCAAATTGTGCTTTACCACCAAGAGGTTGTTGCGTAATAAGTGAGTATGGTCCGATTGAACGTGCGTGCATTTTATCATCAACCAAGTGACCAAGTTTCAGCATGTAGATAATACCTACTGTTACTGGCTGATCGAATTTGTCTCCGGTCAAACCATTATAAAGGTAAGTACGTCCCCAATCCGGTAAACCAGCCAATGCTAATTCCGCCGCAACTTCAGCCTCAGTGGCACCGTCGAAGATTGGTGTAGCATAACGCTTACCTAATTTCTGACCAGCCCAGGCTAATACGGTTTCATAAATCTGACCTAAGTTCATACGTGAAGGTACCCCTAGTGGGTTCAACACGATGTCTACAGGAGTTCCATCTTCAAGGAATGGCATATCTTCCTCACGTACAATACGGGCAACAACCCCTTTGTTACCGTGACGACCAGCCATTTTATCACCTACTTTCAACTTACGTTTCTTAGCGATATAAACTTTGGCAAGTTTAACAATACCTGCTGGTAATTCATCACCTACTTCCAGTACGAAACGCTCACGCTTATAACGTCCTGAAATTTCGTTACGACGAACATTGTAATTTTTTACCAATTGCAACAATACAACGTTTGTATGCGCATCAGTCGTAGCATCTTCAAGAATAAGATCTGCTAAAAGGTTAGCTTCTTCAGGAACGTTGTAAGCACTTTCATCGCGGTAAAGGTTTTTCTCAGGGAACAATGAATCTTCAATGTTACGTGCTGTGAATTTAGTTCCTTTTTCTACGATAACTGTTCCGAATTTATGCTTGACTCCGTTTGAAGTTTTACCTTCAAGCAAATCAACCATTTTACCGATCATTACTCCTTTAATTGAAATAAGATCTTTAGAATATTGCTTAGAAAGAACTTTTAACTGAGCTTTTGCTTTTTCACGTTCATCTTTGTCTTTCTTAGGACGGCTGAACAATTTAGTGTCAATAACAACACCTTTCAATGATGGAGGTGCTTTCTTGGAAGCATCTTTTACATCACCTGCTTTATCACCAAAGATGGCACGAAGAAGTTTCTCTTCCGGAGTTGGATCAGATTCTCCTTTAGGAGTGATTTTACCAATCAGGATATCGCCTTCTTTAATGTCAGCACCAACTCTTACCACACCGTTTTCATCAAGATTTTTAACGGTTTCTTCAGATACGTTAGGGATTTCAGAAGTTAACTCTTCTTCACCACGTTTTGTATCACGAACTTCCAGTTCAAATTCCTCAATGTGGATAGAGGTGAAAATATCATCACGAACAACTTTTTCAGAGATTACAATCGCATCCTCAAAGTTGTAACCCTGCCATGGCATGAACGCCACTTTCATGTTACGACCTAAGGCTAATTCTCCCTGTTGTGTTGCATAGCCTTCGCAAAGCGCCTGACTCCTGGTTACTCTTTCTCCTTTGAAAACAATTGGTTTAAGGTTGATTGTAGTATCCTGGTTGGTTCTGCGGAATTTGATCAGGTTATAAGTTTTAGATTCTCCGTCGAAACTTACAAGCTTTTGCTCTTCAGTTAAATCATATTTAACAATGATTTTGAATGAATCTACATATTCAACAACTCCTTCTCCTTCAGCAACTACTAAAGTACGGGAGTCAATTGCCACACGGTGTTCAAGACCGGTACCAACAATTGGAGCTTCTGGGCGTAACAATGGTACGGCCTGACGTTGCATGTTGGAACCCATCAGGGCACGGTTAGCATCATCATGCTCAAGGAACGGAATCAAAGAGGCTGCAACAGATACAATCTGGTTAGGAGCGATATCCATTAATTGCGCTTCAGCCGGATTCACCAGCGGGAAGTCACCTTCGTAGCGTGCTTTAACTTTATCGCTTAAGAAATTACCTGATTCATCGTAATGAGCATTCGCCTGAACAATGTTCTTTCCGTCTTCTTCTTCAGCCGTAAGGAACTGAACATCAGTAGAAACTTTTACTTTACCATCTTCAATAACACGGTATGGTGTTTCTATAAAGCCCATTGAGTTGATTTTTGCGTGAACGCAAAGTGATGAAATCAAACCAATGTTAGGACCTTCCGGCGTTTCAATTGTACAAAGACGACCGTAGTGAGTATAGTGAACGTCACGAACCTCGAAACCCGCACGCTCACGTGAAAGACCGCCTGGTCCAAGTGCCGACATACGACGCTTGTGAGTAATCTCAGCCAATGGGTTCGTTTGATCCATGAACTGAGAAAGCTGGTTAGTTCCGAAGAATGAGTTAATTACAGACGAAAGAGTACGTGCGTTAATCAGATCAACCGGTTTAAAGTCCTCGTTATCACGAACGTTCATACGTTCTTTGATTGTACGGGCCATACGAGCCAAACCAACACCGAATTGTGCATACAATTGCTCACCAACTGTACGTACACGACGATTTGACAAGTGGTCAATATCATCAACAACCGCTTTAGAGTTGATAAGACCGATCAGATATTTAACGATAGAAATGATATCATCTTTCGTTAATACCTTGGTATCCATCGGGATATCATGTCCCAGTTTCTTGTTGATACGGTAACGGCCAACTTCTCCTAAATCATAACGTTTGTCAGAAAAGAATAAGTTTTGGATAATATCCCGGGCAGTTTGCTCATCTGGTGCTTCAGTGTTACGTAACTGACGATAGATTTGCTCAACCGCTTCTTTTTCCGAGTTAGATGAATCTTTTTGTAAGGTATTATAGATGATATTGTAATCTGCTACGTTCATATCTTCTTTATGAAGAATGATAGTAGAAAGACCTGCATCTAAAATGGTGTCAATATCGCTCGCAGAAATAGTAGAGTCACGCTCCATCAAAATTTCGTTACGATCGATTGAAACAACTTCCCCTGTATCTTCATCAACGAAATCCTCCTGCCAGGTTCTCAGAACCCTTGCAGCGAGACGACGGCCAACGGCTTTTTTCAAATTAGCCTGATCAGCTTTGATTTCTTCAGAAAGACCAAATAAATCAAGGATTTCCTTATCTGAACCAAAACCGATAGCACGAAGAAGGGTAGTAACCGGGAACTTCTTTTTACGGTCAATGTAAGCATACATAACGTTGTTAACGTCAGTAGCAAATTCAATCCATGAACCTTTAAAAGGAATAATACGGGCAGAGTACAGTTTCGTACCGTTTGTGTGCTTCGACTGAGCGAAGAATACACCCGGAGAACGGTGCAACTGAGAAACAATAACACGTTCAGCTCCGTTGATTACAAAAGAACCACGTTCGGTCATGTAAGGGATATTTCCCAAAAACACTTCCTGCTCAATTGTTTCAAAGTCCTCGTTATCAGTGTCGTTACAAATCAGGCGCAATTTCGCTTTCAATGGTACCGAGTATGTCAAACCACGGTCAATACACTCATCAACTGAATATTTTGGCGGGTCAACAGAGTAATCAATAAATTCGAGGACGAAGTTTTCACGAGAATCCGCAATCGGGAAGTTCTCAGCAAAAACTTTAAATAAACCCTCATCAGTACGATTCTCGGCAGGTGTTTCTAATTGGAAGAAATCCTGAAACGACTGCACCTGAATATCCAGAAAGTCAGGATATTCAATCACATTCTTTACTTTAGCAAACGTGTGTCTGCCTGTTGCTGTGATGTTAGTCAAGGCTATTAAAGTTTAAAAGTTGTAATTTACATTAATCTGATCCGAAGAATCAGTGAAAATAAGTTGCTTATTTTCAATTGGTTGTATTGCAATAATGCAATGCTGACTTTCGAAAAAATTGAGTAAAAATACCCAAAATGAAGCCTCGTAGAAGTGAATTTCTTTAACCCCTCTGCGCTTTCCCTACGAAAAGAAAACGTGTTTCAGGTAAAGACTCGTCGATTGTTTTTGTGTAATTTCTCAGGTTAAGCCTGAAATAGTTTGCAAAATTAATATTTTTTGTTTGATTTTCAAATAGTTAATTGTGTTTTTTCTTAAAAAAAGCAGTGCATTTGAAAATGTCAAAAGTTTTGAGGTAATTAGTGTAAAAAATTCTACACATGTTAAAGAAAATAAAGTTTTACGCCAGAAACTATTTTGCATTTAATTCTACAGAAACCAAAGGATTTGTAGTGTTATTATGCCTGCTGATCGCCCTTTTGCTGACGCCTTTCCTACTGAACTTTCTTCCCGAAAAAACAGAGCCGATATCTCTTATAGATCAGAAAAAACTGGAAGAAATAATGGCCGGTATTGAAATAAGACAGCAAGAAAGCACATACTCTTTCAGGAAAAATTATATTGATAATAAGCATTTTACAACAAAAAAAGTTCAATTATCTCTATTTGATCCTAACAGGATTTCAGAAGAAATGTTTCAGCAATTTGGACTTCCGGACTGGCTTGCCAGAAGGATTGTTAATTTTCGTGAAAAAGGTGGTGTTTTCCGAAAAAAAGAAGACTTACTGAAGATCTACAATTTCCCAAAGAGTTTGTATGATAAATGGGAGCCTTACATTAACATAAGTAACCCTCTTAAAAATAATTATTCCGGAACGGAGTTACAGACAGTTGAACACAGGAAAATTTTAAAAGAAGATAAAAAGCCCGTCTTTTTTGATTTAAATACTGTCGATACCTCTGACCTGAAAGAAATAAGAGGTATCGGCTCGAAACTTTCCGCCAGAATTATTAAATATCGTGATAACCTGGGAGGTTTTTATCATGTTTCCCAGATCAGAGAAGTATATGGATTAGATTCAGCTGTAGTGGAGGAACTGCTCAAATATGGAAGGGTACAGAACCCGAGACTGAAGACTATTAAAATCAATACGGTTTCGGTTGAGGAATTTAAGCATTTCTATATTAAACCTTATATCGCTAAAGCTATTATTATGTATCGCATACAACACGGGAACTTTACATCCAGAAAAGACCTTGAAAAAGTAAAGGTGCTTGATGCAAAAACATTGGATCGTATTTATCCGTATTTGGAATTTTGAAAGGAAAATAATCAATTTGTATCACTGCTCTGTGGATTTGTAAAGCCAGAATCTACCTGCTACCTTTGTTACCTGAAATAAAACACTTCATTCAATGTCAACAGGATTTTTCAAAGTACCTAGTCCTAAAAATGAGCCCATTTTTAGCTATGCTCCCAATACGGCTGAGAGAACTGCACTAAAAGCAGAAATTGAAGCGATGCGCAGTAGCGTTGCCGACGTTCCGATGTATATAGGTTCAGAGGAGGTTAGAACCGGGAATAAGCAGCCGCTTATTTGCCCTCATGATCATCAGCACATTCTTGGATATTATCATGAAGGCGATGCAAGTCATGTTCATAAAGCCATAGAAGCTTCTTTGAAGGCCCGGGAAAATTGGGCGAATTTATCATGGGAGCACAGATTGTCAATATTTTTGAAAGCAGCAGATTTGTCAGCTACTAAATATCGGATGAAGCTGAATGCTGCAACAATGCTGGGGCAATCGAAAAATGCGTATCAGGCAGAAATTGACTCGGCTTGTGAATGGGTAGATTTTCTGAGATTTAATGTGAATTTTGCCACTCAGATATATACTCAGCAGCCGGAGTCTTCCGAATTCGTCTGGAACCGGGTAGAACAAAGGCCATTGGAAGGTTTTGTATTTGCACTTACTCCTTTCAATTTTACAGCCATTGCCGGGAACCTTCCTGCAGCTCCTGCCATGATGGGTAATGTAGTTGTATGGAAACCTGCTCCGCAACAGATTTATGCTGCAAATGTATTAATGCAGGTTTTGAAAGAAGCCGGATTACCTGATGGTGTAATTAACCTTATATATACTGATGGACCATTGGCCGGAGAAGTGATCTTTAAGCACAAGGATTTTACGGGGATCCATTTCACAGGTTCTACTAAAGTTTTCCAGACAATCTGGAGAACAATTGGAGAGAATATACATATGTATAAGTCTTATCCGAGAATTGTGGGAGAAACCGGGGGAAAAGATTTTGTTATTGCGCATCAATCCGCAAACCCTAAGGCGGTAGCAACTGCTTTAGTTCGTGGGGCATTTGAATACCAGGGACAGAAATGTTCAGCTGCCTCGAGAGCATACATTCCGAAAAGTATCTGGGATGAAACAGCAGCTTATATCAAAGCTGATTTGCAGGAGATAAAAATGGGAGGAACGGAAGACTTCTCTAATTTTATAAATGCTGTTATTGATGAAAGAGCATTTGATAAAATTGCAACATATATAACGAATGCTAAAAACTCAGATAAAGTAACAATCTTTGCCGGAGGAAATGTAGATAAATCTAAAGGATATTTTGTAGAACCTACTATTATCCTTACCACAGATCCATATTATACAACCATGTGTGAGGAGATTTTCGGGCCTGTTCTTACTATATATATATATGAGGATGATAAATTCGAAGAAACACTGGATATTGTAGATAATACATCTCCTTATGCTCTTACCGGTGCCGTATTGTCCCAGGACAGATATGCGATAGAACTGGCAAGTAAAAAGCTGGTAAACTCTGCAGGAAACTTTTATATTAATGATAAGCCAACAGGAGCAGTCGTAGGCCAGCAGCCTTTCGGTGGAGCACGTGCTTCTGGGACCAATGATAAGGCAGGATCTATGCTGAATTTGTTGAGATGGGTATCGACCAGAACAATCAAGGAGAACTTTCTTCCTCCGACAGATTATAAATATCCTTTTCTTAATGCGTAATTTCTAAAAGAAAAGCCATTTTAAAATCCCCCAATTATCGGGCAATCGATAAGCTGGGGATTTTTTTTGTGGGGATTTTGAATTTTTCAGGGGTTATTGGATTGTGGGGATTGTTAAAAGAGGAAGTATTAGGTATTTTTATTAGGTATAGAGAGAGGTTGATGTTGTGGTAAATGGAGGGTGGGGGGGGATAGAAACAGGAGAAAATTGAGAATAAATATAATGGTTGAAAAAGGTAGTGTGGTAGGGAGTGTTCTTGTTGCAAAAAAGTTCAATTTTTTTTCAAGGTGTAAATGAGTGTTTCTTAGGGAGTTGGATTTTGTTAGGTCAAAAAGTTGCAAATATTTTTTAAAAAGGTTTGGTGGATAAAAAAAAGAGGTGAATCTTTGCACTCCCAAACGGCGGGAACGAGAGAGGTTGAGGAGAGAGAGAATAGGTTTAGCGGGTTAGGAGAGCGAGATAGAGAGGGTAGGCTGAAAAAATATTTTAAATATTTTTTTGTTTTTAAAAAAAAGCTTCTTACCTTTGCACTCCCAAACGATGAGAGAGTAAAAAAATAAGAGTTAAGACGAAAGAGTTTTGACGGCGATATTAGAAGATTGATTGATTCGATTTTTTGATAAAAGAGTTCTTTGACGTGCTGATAAGATAGAATAAAGAGATATTAAGGATCTAAGACAAGGATTGTTATTGTT
>NZ_FOXH01000018.1 GCF_900115665.1 Pseudarcicella hirudinis | reverse complement strand
TTTATTAAACCACCAGCACAAATAGGACTAACTGGACTTATCACAATTGTAGCTGGATTTGCACAATTACATGGTGTGATTGTCACTGTGATTGGTTTGCCAATACTTACACATTTCGAAGAAGATATTTCAAATACATAATATGTTCCTCCTGAAACTGCTGTAGCATTTGATACCAGACTAGCTCTGGTAGTATCATTACTTGTATGGAATTCTATTACGCCCCCAGGTGTTGATGCCGTAACATTCGGCACCAGATTAGCTGTCACAGAAGGACAGTTGTTTCCTACATTGGTTACAGCTAAGATTGGATTGGGCTTCTTATTAATTATGACAGTTCGGGTAGCCGTTGCTGGCGTACAAAGCCCGTTAGGGCCATCCGGGTCATCTGTAATTACTGTAAATGTTACTGTTCCCGCTGTTGTATCTGCGGCTGAAGGAGTGTAAGTAGTTGTTAAACCGGTTGTACTGGTAAACCCGGAAGTACCGGAACTTGACGAAGACCAGTTAACTCCTGTTGCACTTCCACCAATTGTTGCTGTCAGGTTTATTACATCTCCCGCACAAACAGGAGCAACCGGGGTTATAGCCACGGTTGGTGCATTCTGACAAGGTCCGTTTTCTACTATAATATTACAACATCCATTTGCAGGACAGTTACTAACGCTGGTAGTAAAATTATATATACCTGCAGCAGTTATAAATAATGAATCATTTCTGACAAAAGCTCCCTGAGTACTTGGTGTAATTATCGAGCCATCTTTATACCAAGTAGTGTTGGTATAACCAGCCGGAAGTCCTACAGCATACTCTTCTCCATCATATATATATAAAGGAACTGTAAAACAAACTGCATCCTGATCATCTTCAGTCAGAACATGATTATTAGGAGTAGAAGCCTGATCTATTTCGTTTTCATGAGTTACTTCAGCCACATTGAACCAAACCCCTTGTGCTATCACCTTTGTTTTGATTTCAATAATGGCACTATCGCCATTTACCAATGTACCTACTGACCAGATTTTGGTAGCATCGGAATATCCCCCGCTTCCTCTGACAATTGAAGTACTGACAAATTGTACTCCGGCAGGGAGATTATCAGTAACCTCAACACCCGTCGCCTGAGCATTGCCTTTGTTATTGATCTTTACATTATATACAACCTCATCGCCGATAGCATATTTCGCCTGAGGTGCAACAATTGTCTTCTTTAACTTTAAGTGTGGATTTTGCGCCCGGGCAGAAAACCCAAAAGCAAATACCATAAACAATCCCGACAATAGTAAACCTGAAAACTTATTAAAAGATGACCGGGTTTTGGAGGACAGACTTAAAGCATAAGTATTCTTCCCGGATAAATCAGGAAGAAAATTAACATCGGAAGTAAGACCGACTATTACCGATAGTAAGTCTCTGAATGGGCGAAGAAATGTATTCTTCAATTCATGACTTTTAAGCGTTGACTCACTACTTTCAAACGCTCGTCTCAGGTAAGTAAAAAAATTCATTTGTTTTACGTTTTGTGGGTACAATATACTCGAATGGAAAGGTGCGGCGGGGCTATTATTATTAGATGTATTAGCAAGGAGGTTTTCCTGTAAGCCAATAGGATTTCTGTTTTGCTCTACCAAAACGGGATTTTCATTCTGATACGCAGAGGATTGCTCGGACGAAATAAACTCTCCGCCACTCGGTTGAGCAGCGAAAGCATATATCTTTTTGTAAATTTTACCAACAAGCATCACTATCGAACCTAATACAAAGTCCGAAGTATTCTTTTGGGAAAGGGATGAAAAAGTGAGGTCTTTCATATTATTATTACCATCACTGAACGTAGAGGTTCGTTTCATCTGTAAAAAGTTTAAAATACCAAATTGAAAAATATTACTCACCAAAATAATCTTCAAAGCCGATGGTTAGTAAAACCTGTTTCAGCTTAAAAAAACTTCAGCTATTCCCAGTATATGGATAGACTTAAGTTTTAAAGACAAAATCATTGTGTTTCCAGACAAATTCCGGAAAATACATTTCTCCAAATGATCTGATCTACTGATTTTATTCCAACATAACGGTGGGTTGAAAAATCAACAACTTCAATTGCTGGAAGTTTTTGGCGGGTATATCTCATGAAGTTTAGCAATTCCTCACATCAATAATATACTGAAATGAGACAAAAGTCATGCCAGAAATACCCACAAAAAACAACAAAACAGCTGACAGACGCTTAAATACATGAATGAATAAAAAAGCTGAACGAAGCCAAACAAGACCTGTAAAATCTTCAGTTTTCAGTATTCAGATCAAGATTTTTACCGGTTAATATCCGGTAAGCATCTGTAAAAGATTCATTGTTTCAAATCATTTGAATCATCTTTTCCAACTTTCAGGAAAAAGTGCAATACTGCCGGACATTGGATGAATCTCAGAATGACATTCGCGATAAACCGAAAATGACATAAAGAAATGAGCCATGTATTGGCAAAACAAATTCGTAAAACGTGGGATTATGACAATGAGAAGACGCATGTTTAAATCTCAGAAGCGAGAAAACACAGCGAATTTAACCTTTGTCAAGGTCTGGAAAGAAAGTCTTAATAATGATAAGATTAAAATGCGAGCGAAGCTAACCGTAACCCGATATATGCTTTGTGTTGTAAAATAAAAAACTTCCTGAGACAAAACCAAATTTTCCTTCTTTTTTTTAGAGTAGTTAAGAAAAAAGATATCATATGTCAATTACTGATGAGATACATATGCCCTTACCCAATCAATATACATAATTCCGGGTAGAATATTCCCTTTTTTCATATGGGGAAAGAATAATCCTCCAACAGCCAGATTCAGCGTTATCTTCTCTCTTTTATCAAAAAGTTCAGGAATTGCCCCACCGGTTTTTCTATCTACCTCTTTGCCATCCAATAAATAGACCAAATACTCTTTCCCCCGGATCAATTCATACACATGATATTCCTCCGACAGGTCTATACCCGGTTCCACAGAATTCTCCGGGTTATTTACCAGATTTTGGCCAGGAAAATTTCCATAAAAGTAATTGGTGAAATATTTTGACGTCTCCTCCCCTCTGGCTTCCATAATATCAATTTCTCCTTTAGTCGGCCAGAGATCTCCATAAGCCCAGAATGCAGACCACATCCCGTAGCCCCGAGCTATCTTAATTCTAGCCGCTATTCTTAATTCCGGATTTGCAGCCGATGGCCCAAAGGTCTGTTTTGTCTCAATTCTTGCTGACGAAAATTCAAAGTCCTGCAACAATTTTATATCCGGTCTTAAAAATCCTGTAACTTTCTCCTTCCTGGCGATAATTTGTAAAGTTCCCTCCTCTATTAAAAGATTTTCTTCCTGATAATGTTGTAGCTCTTCATTAAATGCTCCACCCTTCCAAATATCCCACTGACTCAAATCAGCGTTAAATTCTTCCTCAAAAATTTTAGTCCATTTTTTACCTGTCCCGACTGGTTCTTTCACAAAATCAGTAGCAATGGAAATACGGTCTTTAATCTCTTTATTCTTTTTAGCATTTGCCGACTGAGCAAAAATCTGATTTCCCAAAAGTGAAATCTGAAACAGAAAACAACAAATCCAAAATGATAAACTCTTCATGCTGGTCTAAAAGTAATTGTTTGATCGTAAAAATCAATCTGCCTCAATCTCCTGTTTAAAATTTTTACTATTCTACATTCAGCTATTCCATTTACAAAAAGATCTTTAAAAAAATCGGGAAAATATTTGTTTGTAAATATACCGATCGGTATATTTGTATCGTAATTATAATCAGAAACAACATTATTTAATTTATCAGCTTTATTATTAATATCTGACAACTCATTAAAATGAAATTTGTCCCAAGATCAGAGAAAACCAGACAATTTATCATTGAAACTACTGCAAAGATTTTCAATATGAAAGGCTATGCCGGAACATCAATGTCTGATTTAACTGAAGCGACGAAACTGACAAAAGGAAGTATTTATGGTAACTTCCAGAATAAAGATGAGGTTGCTCTGGCTGTATTCAACTATAATTCCGAAAAACGTGCTGAAATAATTATCGGAAAACTTGCAGGTGAAAGCACCAGCACAGCAAAACTGATCGCTTTTGCTAATCTTTTCGGCAGCGCAGAGAATACTGTTTTTCCGGAAGGAGGCTGCCCTTTATTAAATACGGCTGTTGAAGCTGATGACACACATGAACCATTAAGAATCCGGGTCGCTGAAGAATTTCAGGGATTACAGGAACTTATAAGTTCTGTTATAAAAACCGGTATTGAAAAAGGTGAATTTAAAAAAGATACAGAACCTGTAAAAACAGCATTTTCAATTATTGCAATGATTGAAGGGGGCATTTTACTTTCCAGAGCCTTTAAAAACAATTTTCATCTGGATGTCATTGTAGAATCAGTAAAAGAACTTATCAAAAAGATTTCAAATTAATTAACAGTTTTTTTTATCCAGAAATATACCAATCGGTATATGGCCTTAATTTTAGAATCATCTGATAATCATTTGTTTTTGTTCAAAAATATACCGATTGGTATATAAATATTACAAACCATTTCTGAATTCAAAAAAACATTAAAACAATAAATCAAATTAAAAAAATGAATACTACCAATAATACCATTTTAATTACCGGCGGAAGTGCTGGTATCGGCTTTGAAATTGCGAAGCTGTTTTCTCAAAAAGGGAACCATGTAATTATTACGGGAAGAAATGCAGAAAAGCTGGAAAAAGCTGCTGCACAGTTGCAGCATGTAACAGCAATCGTTTCGGATGTGAACAATGAAGCTGATGTAAATATCTTAGCAGAACGTCTTAATAAAGATTTTCCTCAATTGAATATTTTAATTAATAACGCCGGGAATGTTTCTGTTTATTCTCTTTTGGATAATGAAGCAAATGCGGCAGAAAAAGCCAGAGAAGAAATGCAAACCAATTATTTTTCCGTGATTAACCTGACGGAAAAGTTATTACCGTTACTTCATAAACAAAAAGAGGCTGCAATTGTAAATGTGACATCCATTACGGCATTGGTTCCGGCATTAAGTATCCCTACTTACAGCGCCAGTAAAGCTGCCCTTCGTTCTTATTCCCAGGCACTAAGATTATCACTTTCTAAAAACTCAGCGATTAAGGTTTTTGAATTATTACCGCCATTGGTTAATACTGATTTTTCTAAAGAAATTGGCGGAGAAAAAGGAATCGATCCTTCTGTGGTAGCATCTGACCTTTTCAATGCTATTCAAAATGAAGAATATGAAGTACAGGTTGGTGGCACGGCCTCTATCTACAAATTGTTCCTTAGCTCCCCTTCTCAGGCTTTACTGGCTTTAAATTCTGTGGAATAATTTAACAGTACTCTTCTTTATGAGACATATTATTGACTAAAATCTCATAAAGAAGAGTCTTTTCCTGATTTTCCGGAGAAACCGATCCTCTTTGAAGTCAGTTTTATCAGTCCGGTTAAAATCAAAACCTGCAACTTTGAGGTTTTATCTGTAAAATCAGTATTCTGCTCTGACAATTTGACATTTTTGAGTAAATGGAATAACATTTGACATCTAAGAGTTTCGTCAGCGTTTTATTCGGCTGATACATCTTTAGATTATTTAATGACAATCTGGTACAATTAAAATGACAAAATGACTATGCAAGAAAAAGGTAACATCTCGATTCATACCGAAAATATCTTTCCCATTATCAAGAAGTTCCTCTACTCTGATCACGAGATTTTCTTGCGGGAGCTGGTTTCTAATGCGGTTGATGCTTCCCAAAAGATTAAGAGACTTGCTTCTATCGGCGAGTACAATGGTGACCTGGGCGAGTTGAAAGTAAAAGTGAGTTTTGATAAAGAAGCAAAAACCATCACGATTTCTGATTCAGGTCTTGGAATGACTGCCGAGGAAATCAAGAAATATATTAATCAGATTGCTTTTTCAGGTGCCACTGAATTCGTGGAAAAATACAAAGACAAAGGTGATGAAAAAGCTATTATCGGGCATTTCGGTCTTGGCTTTTACTCAGCTTTTATGGTAGCCGGACAAGTTGAAATCAACACAAAATCTTATCAGGAAAATACAGAATCTGCCCGTTGGATCTGTGATGGTTCGACCGAATTTGAAATCTCGGCAGGTAATCGTGAAACTCGGGGAACCGATATTACTTTATACATTGCAGAAGATTCCGAAGAGTTTCTGGATGAACTAAGAATCAAGCAGATACTTGAAAAATATTGCAAATTCCTTCCAATAGAGATTGAGTTTCAGGATAAAATTGTCAATAATCCGGCACCGATCTGGGCTAAGTCTCCTTCCGAATTATCAGATGAAGACTATTTAAAATTCTACGAAGAACTTTATCCTTTTGCGGAGAAACCATTATTCTGGATTCATCTGAATGTAGATTATCCTTTTAATTTAACGGGGATTCTTTACTTCCCGAAAGTTAAAAACGAACTTCAGCTTCAACGTGAAAAAATCCAATTATACAGTCGTCAGGTATTTATTACGGATGAGGTAAAAGATGTTGTTCCGGAGTTCCTGATGTTATTACATGGTGTGATTGATTCCCCGGATATTCCTCTGAACGTTTCACGTAGTTTCCTTCAGGCTGACTCTAACGTTAAGAAGATCAATACTTATATTACCAAAAAAGTGGCTGATAAACTCGGTGATCTTTTCAAATCGGATCGTCAGGGTTTTGAGGAAAAATTTGAAAATATCGGCATTTTCGTTAAATATGGTATGATCTCTGACGAAAAATTCTACGATCGTGCCAAAGATTATTGCCTGGTTCAGAATACTGACGGAAAATTATTCACGCTGAATGAATATGCTGAATTTGTTCAGGCAAATCAGAAGGATAAAAATGATGATGTTATTTATCTGTACAGCTCTGATGTTCTGGCACAGGATGGTTTTATTCAGTCCGCAAAAAAACGTGGTTATGATGTTCTGAAACTTGATTCTGTATTGGATAATCATTTCATCAATATGCTGGAGCAAAAAATTGTGAAGACGCATCTGAAGAGAGTTGACGCTGACACCATTGAGAAGCTTATTGACAACGGAATAGTTATTGAAACTATCCTTTCTGAAGAGGATAAAAATACCATAAAAGGCATTTTTGAGGAAGTTATCAGCGATAAATCTAAATCTGTAGTACTCGAAGCGATGCCTGTAGATGAATTACCGGCAGTTATTACTCAGAATGAATTTATGAGAAGAATGACCGATATGTCTCGTGTTGGCGGCGGCGGTATGGGCATGTTCGGAGCTATGCCAAATAATTATATTGTTTCGGTAAATGCGAACCATCCATCTGTCAGTAAAATCCTTCAGACTTCTGAGGCAGCGGATCAGAAAAAACTTGCGAAGCAAATTTATGATCTTGCGTTATTGTCACAAAATATGCTGACCGGAGCAGAGCTGACGGCCTTCATTCAAAGAACCGCAGTAGCTTTGTAAAGTAAACAAATATTAATCAGAAAGGGTGAAAGATTTGCTGAAAAGCAATTTCTTTCACCCTTTTTTAATATTATTTTGCCGGAATAAGGTATAAAAAATCCGGATTACCCCGCATTTTATGCTGCAACCCGGACTAATATTATTTCTGAAATTAACTTTAAACAGTCATTTTGGAAGTTAATTTTCAGCTGCCCTTCATAATTGATGACGGACCAGTAATTTCTTTGTAACCAAAGATTTTCCGTCGGCTGTAAGTTGATATAAATAGATTCCGTTGCTTAAATCACGGGTCTGAATTCTTACTTTCTTATCATCTTTATCCAGAATAACTTCTTTCACCTCCGCCCCTAAAACATTGTAAAAAGTGATCTTTGCTTCATTGATAGATGGTGAAATGGAATAGTCAATTTCAACATTCTCATTAGCAGGATTGGGATAGATATTAGAAACGCTCAATTTATCACTATAATACAGCTTGTCTTCCATGTTCACATACTCTTCTGCGGCCTGTTTATTGTCATTGATTGAAGCTGCTACCTGCGCCTGATCAGACTTATTATTTCTCAGACTGCTTAATAAAGAGTTGCTGAAATACTGATTAATTGCTGTTGAACGTTTATACTGTATATTTCTGTCCAGACTTAAAAGCTGCGGTTGGTATATGATAAAGGATTTTTTCTGAAAAGATAATGGCGTTGCTGCCGAGGCAGTCTTGGGCTTAGGTCTTATGTCCAAACGGCTTTTATATCTGCTTTCTGTCTGGGTCTGGGCAAAAGTATTAACGGCTGACAGCGAAGCTATCAAGTATAAGGTTAACCATAAATATCTGTGTAGAGGTTTCATTTCATTTAATAATTCGTATGATAGTTTTATTTAATCCCTGCTTTTGCATCTAATCTGATACCATTTACTCGTTTCTTTAGTATTATATTACTTAGACTCAAAAAAATGGCAATTGGTTGCAAAACATTTAGAAAATTTCGACGTTTTCTTATTTTAATGGGATTAAAAGCATTTTTTTATATACCAAAACTCGCCATTTAAACAAAAGTATATCAAAATAATTCAAAAATCAAAGTTTTAAGGGCTTTTTCTTTGCCGATTTACTTTTCGGTACGGAAGGAGATTGCTTTTTAACCGGCTCTCTCTCTTTTTTCACCAAAACACTGTCAGTCAGGACTTTCTTAACAATTGGTGGCGGAGTAACCCTTGCAATAATTGTCTCCTTAGTGGGTTTCTCATTCAATCGCCACTTAAATCCATCCAATTGCTTTAAATCTTCATTAATTTCTTTCGGTGGAACAAACTTTGCATCCGGTTTGGCGATAAAAGCAATTCTGTTCACTTTATTCTTTTTGAAAGCAATATTCATCTTACTGCATTCTACCCTATTCATACCCGTCAGCTTATTTTTCTCATCCACCGCAAAATAAATACTCTCTCCGTTTCCATCTACTGTAACTTTTTCAAGCTTCGATTCTTTGGTAAAATTGGCAACAATTTTCCGTCCTTTTACCTGATTGAAGTTCTTCAATGTATCCAATGAAATCACGAAAGATTTCCCTTTCATATTCATCAGATTGATTTTATTATTTACCAGCAGAATATTAATAGAATCTGCTTCAGACTGATTTCCGGCACTCCAGAGAATAGGTTTCTGATAGAAATAAATCGTCGAATCAGATACATTATAACTTAAAGAATCACATTTTCCGGCAAGGTCTGACTTGTAAATCAAGACCTTCTTGTAAGCGTACATTTTACGGACTTTCGTCTCTTTATTATCAAGCGAAACAAGCGTATCTCCGGTCAGAAATAAGGTATCATTTTCCAGAATATTCTTCATCAGCGCATTTCCATAAACCCTGGTTATTCCGGTTTGTCCGTAATATCTGCCCTGGTTTCCGGTCAGAATCACTTTATCTTTCCTTGAAACAAAAATCACATTTCCTTTCGAAATACCTATTTTAGTGGGGGTATCATAGAAAAGTGTATCTGCTGTCAGAATATAATCTTCCATCTTAGCGGTCGACCTTCCTGTGAAATTTGACAGTTTTGTGACGGTATTGTACATCCCGGCATTGGCATACATCGTATCCTTCTTGTTAACTATTTCAGTAGGACTGATAAAAAATGCCTCTTTTGAGGCCGTACTATACCTCAGTGAATCCGCCTTCAACGTCCCATCCTTATCTGCTACCCTTACGTCTTTTTTGAAAAGGAATATTTTGGTTACCGTATTATAATGCCCCTCCATACTCGTAAGTGTACTTTTCTTATCGATTATTCTTCCGCCTGTATTGTACACCGCCATTCTTGAATTGAGGTCATAATCAAGCTTTTTAGTGGTTAGTACAATCGTTTTATCATCCAGTTTTACCCTTCCGTTTATCAGGGCCTTTCTGTCATTTCCAAAATAAAAGGCGGTATCACCGGTAATAGTAACAGTATCTGCCTGTAAAATCCTGACCTTTCCATATGCTTCGAGGTTATTGGTGGTCGAGTTCAAAATCGCCAGATCACAGTATAATAAAGTGGTCCCTTGCCTTAAACTTACGTTCCCCATCAGTTTCCGGACTTCCATAAAAGCCTGATTTAATCCGACAAGGCTATCCGCTTTAATAATCTCTACCTGGTTCGGGCCCGGATTTATGGTCCTGCCCGCAGCCTGCCCGCAAACCTTACTGCCTGCAAACAGCATCAGAAATGAAATAAAGTATGATATTTTTCTGAAATACATCAATATCTAAAAGAAGCAATTCATCTAAAAAAAGGCTGTTTTAGTAATTTTCAGAGCTATTCTAATTATTAAATCTGAACTTTTCAAAAACTAAATCCCTTGCATTTTTTTAAGAATCAGTACTAATTGCGAACTTTACACAATAATTTATTTACAAAATTAACCAATTCCCCGATGCTGAACGACTTTTTAACGTTTATTAACAAAGAAAACCTCTTTTCAACCAATCATAAGATCCTTTTGGCGGTAAGTGGAGGCATGGATTCGGTGGTAATGTGTGAACTTTTTCATCAGGCAAAATTAGATTTCGCAATTGCTCACTGCAATTTCGGACTGAGAGGAGATGAATCTAATGATGATGAATTATTTGTCAAAAAGCTTTCTATAAAATATAAGGTACCTTTTTTCGTAACGACTTTTCAAACCGCAGAATTTGCCGAAAACGAAAAGTTATCTACACAAATGGCCGCCAGAATTCTTCGTTATGATTGGTTTGAAAAAATACGAAAGGACAATAATTTTGATTTTGTTGCCACTGCACATCATCAGAATGACGTGCTTGAAACTATTTTACTGAACTTAACGAAGGGTACAGGCATTGCTGGCTTACATGGTATCCGTATTAAAAACAACCAGATTATCAGGCCGATATGGTTTGCTGAAAAGGAAATGATTTTTGATTTTGTAGTTGAAAATCAACTGATATGGAGAGAAGACTCTTCCAACGAATCTAACAAATACCAGAGAAATCTGATCAGAAATGAAGTCGTTCCTTTGTTAAAACAGATTAACCCGAATCTGGAACAAACCATCCTTCACACGGTTGGGAAAGTTAAGGCTGCCGAGGAGATTTTCGAACAGGAGATAGAATTACTCAGAAGTCAGACCATCTGGTCTGGAAATGGCGCTTATTACGTCAATTTTAAAGCTATACAAACCTTATCAAGTCCGGTAATAAAACTTGAAGAATTATTAAAGCCTTTTCATTTCAATTATACCCAGGCTCAGGAAATTTTTGAAGCATTTGACAAAGAGGCCGGAAAAATATTCCACTCTCCTACTCACACTTTGGTAAAAGATCGTACAGAGTTAGTAATTACCGAAAGAGATTTACAGGAATTTTCAAGTTTACTTGTTAACAAAGAACAAACAAGTGTAGCTGTCGCACAAATAGAGATTAATATTGAGCATTCCGACCTCCCTGAAGGTTTTCAGATTCCAACGACCAAAAAGATTGCCTGTCTCGACGCTGATCTGTTAAAATTCCCGCTTCAGTTAAGAAAATACAAGGAAGGGGACTGGTTTTGTCCGCTTGGAATGAATAAAAAGAAGTTAATCAGTGATTTCCTTACCGATCTGAAAATACCACTTAATCTCAAGAAACAAGTGTATGTGCTGACTTCTAATGGTTCTGTGGTCTGGATTATCGGTCATAGAATCGACAATCGTTTTAAAGTAACCGAGAAAACAGTCAAAATCTGTAAAATGGAGCTGAAATAGGAGTCTCTTACTTACTTATGCGCTGTGCGTCACAGCGCATAAGTAAGTAATTCATTTTATTTGGAAAGTCTTCTGTAAGCATCTGTCCTGGTCGGATCCAGAGAAGTTAATAGCGTAAAAGCTTTCTTCTTATCGTCAGGATTAGCATCCAGGAAAATATTCAGTAATTCTTCTGATTTTGTATCAAAAAACATTCTGGTAAGCGCTGATCCGGGACGAATCTGATTAATTTGTCTGATATTATTGAGGTATTCCAGAAGCTGCTTTCTGCCATCATCAGGATTATTAATAAAATTATCCAGCACAAGTCTGTGGTAAGTATAAAAACCTTCACGAATACCTGACATTTGCTGGTTTTGAAGGTTTTCTGACAACCAGTAACGGTTTCTGATATCATTACTGGAAACCCATCCTCCTCCTGCTACCTGCGCAAGATTGACAAGATTATACAACTTCTGAACATACAGATTGCCTCCAAGTTTACTGAAAGAATCATAATCCACTGTTAATGCTGTATACGCATAAAAAGCAAGCATAGAAGTTAAATTATCAGTAAAGGAGTTATCATTGTAGTTAATCGGACTACCCTGCAAATACCTGAAATTGAAGCTTTTATCAAAAAAATTCAAAATAGCGGTTTCATAGGAAGTGCCATAAACAGGACGGAAAACCTGAAATCTTGCACTGGCTTCATAATCTCCCTGTGCGGTTGCTTTTACCAGAATAATATTCAGTGAACAATTAATACGTTCTTCCTGCTGAAACTGATCATTGGTCCATCGTCTGCCATTGATAAATTCCTGCATAACATTTTCCAGCTCCCGATAAATCTGAGAAGTACCTCTTTGCTGATCAATTTGCAGCTGATCTGTATTGATAACCACTTTACAGTTCAATTCCTGAGCTTTTCCTTCAAAAATTGCCAGGTAAAGCGTACAAACCAACAGGTAAAATAACTTTTTGTACATAAAATCTGACTTATAATTATTTATTTTCCAGCAATATTCTCTTTCAGTTTTCTGACAATTGTTTCTACAATATCTCCGGCCACATCAGTTTTAGCCTTTAATTCAAATTCCTCGACCTTTTCAGTCTGATCAATAATTCTGATTTTATTGGTATCATACCCAAAACCTGCTCCGGAGTCTCTGAGAGAATTTAATACAATCAAATCAAGGTTTTTGGATTTCAGTTTACCCTTGGCATTTTCCAGCTCATTGTCTGTTTCAAGGGCAAAACCAACCATAAACTGGCCTGTTTTTTTCCTGGCTCCCAGGGTTCTGGCAATATCTGTGGTTTTGGTCAGTTCAATTGAAAACGTTGCTTCTGACTTTTTTATTTTCTTATCCGCTACCACTGCCGGAGTATAATCAGCTACAGCGGCTGCCAGAATGATAATTTCAGCGGCATCAAAGTGTTCTTTTACTGCCTGATACATTTCCTCTGCAGAATGAACCTTTTGTAAATTTACAGAAAAATCAGGCGATTTTAAAGCAACCGGGCCACTTACCAGGGTAACCTCTGCACCGGCTTTTGCCATTTTATCTGCAATAGCATAACCCATTTTTCCGGTAGAATGATTACTGATAAACCGTACAGGGTCAATTGCCTCCTGAGTTGGCCCTGCTGTGATCAGAACCCGCTTCCCTTTCAGCTCAGGAATTACCGTAAAATGTTTTTTCAATACTTCTACCAGCTCTTCCGGTTCCGCCATTCTCCCCTCTCCTGTTAAACCACTGGCTAATTCTCCGTATCCGGCATTTATAATCTCATTCCCGAATGATTTTAGTTTACGCAGATTTTCAAGCGTGCCGGGGTGCTTATACATGTCAAGATCCATTGCCGGGGCAAACAACACAGGGCATCTTGCAGAAAGATAAACTGCCGTAAGCAGGTCATCGCAAATACCATTGGCACATTTTGCAAGCGTATGAGCTGTTGCCGGAGCGATCAGCATGATATCTGCCCAAAGACCTAAATCCACATGGTTATTCCAAAGACTGGTATCATCCTTGACAAAACCGCTTAAAACCGGATTTTTAGAAAGGGTTGAAAGGGTTAAGGGCGTAATAAAATCCCTGGAAGCCTCAGTCATGACAATCTTAACTTCAGCATTTTCCTTCACTAGTAAGCGCGTCAGAAAGGCAATTTTATAGGCAGCTATACTACCTGATACCCCTATGAGAATTTTCTTGTTTTGAAGCATAAATCAGACGATCTGTAAATATTTCATAAAAGGCAAAAATCCGGATTGTTTCAGCCTTTTCAAAATTACAAAAATAAAAAAGGGTCAAATGTATTTCATCTGACCCTTTTTTGAAAAACTGATATTTTATTCTTCTATCAATTCCTGATTAGTGTTACGGAACAAAATTTTGTCCTCCATAAACTCGTCGATCGCAATAGACGTTGGCTTTGGCATTCTTTCGTAATACTTAGAAATTTCGATCTGCTCACGGTTTTCGAAGATTTCTTCAAGGTTATCAACAGAAGAAGCAAATTCAGACAATTTGTTTGAAAGTTCTTCCTTCATTTTTGTAGAAACTTGTCTGGCTCTTTTAGAAATGATTGCCACTGACTCATAAACGTTGCCTGTTTTTGCTGCAATTTTATCGACGTCTCTGGTGATGATTGATGGATTCGTTGGCATATCTTATTTGTTTATTGTCTTTTGTCCTGAATTTATTGTTTTTAAAATTACTCAAATTATTGGTTACTTCCTGCACCGACCACTTTAGAAGTATTGCTTTTCTCTTTTTCCAAAGCAGCTTTGTATTCAGCCTCCAGTTTAGCAATCCGGTCACTTTCTTTCATACTGATATCATAGAATTTCTCAGCTCTTTTCAGATAATCACTTTTCGGATACTTATCTACTAAAGCCTGATAAAACAAAACAGCTTCGTCATAACGTTCTTTCTGCTTGTGTTCTACCGTACTTTTTGCCAGTTCATATTGTGACATCACTTTCAGAAAAGCCATTTCTTCGTTGTAATCCGAATCGGGATAATCACGTTGAAAGTTGGTAATTTCTATCACCGCCGACTTCAGTGTTGCTACATTAAACGGACTGGTTTTATAATACAATTTGGCTTTTTCATAAGCCTTACGCTCAAGCTTCTTACGCAATTGTTTAATCAGGTTAGAAGACTCTTCGCGGAATTTACTGTCAGGATAATTGTTTATATAATTCTGTAACTCATTAATTGCAGTAAGTGTTCCGCTCTGATCAAGATTAAACTGCGGGGAATCTTTGTACAAAGAATAGGCAGACATGTAAATTGCTTCTTCAGCATATTCACTTCTGGCAAATACTTCTGCAAATTTCTTAAAACGGAAATTTGCCATTTGATAATTACCGGTATGATAATCACAGTAAGCCTGATAAAAAGTAGCCATCTCCTGATCGTCACCACCTTTCATAATTGGGACAATCTCTTCCAGAAGAATACCTGCTTTGTCAAATTCACCTTTTTTATAGTAATTAACAGCAGCGGCATATTTCTTTTTTTCATCTGTCAATTTGCGGATTTTCTCAAATTTTCCACAGGAACTGACTAAAATGGCAATGACCAGAAATAGAAATATATGGGTTTGTTTATGCATAAGGCTGCAAAGTTACGGATATTTTTTAGAATTTTAGTGTATGCCTGCCAACTAAAATTTTCAAATTTTGGCAGTTAACCTCCTTGAATACAAGCTCATCCGGAAGTGTGCACTGAATCTTTGCAATTTAACGAATGAACAGCCTTAAATCGTCTGCAATTCAGAATTTTAAGAGTTTTTAACAATTGTGTCACCTCCGGAACTTCGTTTTCGTCAAATCAGACCTAAAGGCTTTCCCGGAAATTTTGAGAAATAATTAAGTTTCTTAACTTTGAAGGCTTATGTTTTTTTCAATCAGAATTTTATTTTTCAGAACATGCAAGGTAGTTTTCGCTCCAGAATATTAGTCGGCCTGATCATGGCCGCAGTTGCTTTCTTTGGTTATTTGTCTAAAATGCAGGTTAATCCTATCACCGGAAAACGGCAGGCTGTTTCCATGACTCCTGAACAGGAAATAGCTATGGGCTTACAATCTGCCCCGAAAATGGCAGCAGAATTCGGAGGTTTATATCAGGATCAAAAACTTCAGAATTATGTAAAAACTGTTGGAAATAAAGTAGTTGCCAATTCAGAAGCAGCCAATTCCCCCTACCGCTTTGATTTTTATCTCCTCGCTGATCCTGAGACAATCAATGCTTTTGCTTTGCCGGGAGGACAGATTTTCATTACGGCAGGATTGCTGAAAAGACTAACGAATGAAGATGAACTGGCTGGTGTACTCGGACATGAAGTGGGCCACGTAATCGGAAGGCATTCTGCACAGCAAATGGCTAAAGATGAACTCACACAGGGCTTACTAAGTGCTGCTGTAACCGCTACTGCCGACCCGAACAATCCAAACAATACGACGGCTATCGCTCAATATGTCGGGAAAATGGTTAATATGAAATACGGCAGAGATGACGAACTGGAGGCAGATAAATTCGGGATAAAATATATGATTGCAGCAAATTATGCCCCCGAAAAAATGATCGAAGTCATGGAAATTCTTAAACAGGCATCCGGCGGACAGGATCGTCCTTCAGAGTTTCAAAGTACTCACCCCGATCCTGATCACAGGATTGCTGAAATTAAAAAAGCCCTGGAGCAATACCAAAGAACCGGAAAACTGGAATGGTAAAAGCAGAGAAATTACGGATAAATTATTAAAAGTTAAATTAAGCAGAAATTAAAGAAAGATTATTTTTTGCAATTGTTTTCAAAATCAAAGACCCGGCAGACAGTCTTCTATGGTGTTCTATAAAAAACCTGACAAATATGTATAATGTTGTCAGGTTTTTTATTTAGTTTTGCTTCTGAAAAAAGTGCAATAATATCTGGCATTTATTTAATATCCATTTTGCTTTCTCCTCAAATCCATGTTAAAAAAATTATCTGACAAGACGAAATTGGGCCTTCCTATGGCGCTGTTAGGAGGTTCATTGCTTTTTAGTGCCTATCATCATTCCTCAAAAAGTATCTGGGTAAACCGATATATCGATTCACTGATGACTGAGGAGCAGAAACATCTTCCTTCCAATGCTCTGAAAGGTTTGAAAATTGCAGACGGTTTGGAGGTAAGTACTTTTGCCACCGAACCTATGCTGCTTAACCCAACCGATATTGAGGTGGATGCCCGTGGAAGAGTCTGGGTGCTGGAAGCATACAATTATCGTCCGGCAATTACCGGAAACCCTACCCGTCCGGAAGGTGACAGAATTGTAATTCTTGAAGACAGCAACAACGATGGAAAAGCTGATGTCAGTAAAGTTTTTTACCAGGGTCCTGAATTAAACGCCCCGCTCGGCATTGCGGTTTTAGGCAATACAGTAATTGTTTCACAAAGTCCTTATGTATGGAAATTCACGGATACAGACGGAGATGATAAAGCCGATAAAAAAGAAATTCTTTTTCAGGGAATGGAAGGAGAACAGCATGATCACGGCATGCATGCTTTTGTGTTCGGTCCTGATGGAAAATTATATTTTAACTTCGGAAATGAGGGCAAACAATTAAGAGATGCCAAAGGTAACATTGTAAGAGACCAGGATGGTGACGAAATTTCCCGTAAAAAATATAAACAGGGAATGGTTTTCCGATGCAATCCGGATGGTACAGGAGTAGAATGTCTGGGACAGAATTTCAGAAATAACTATGAAGTTGCCGTTGATTCCTATGGAACACTCTGGCAATCAGACAATGATGATGACGGAAATAAAGGAGTACGCATTAACTATGTCATGGAAAATGGCAATTATGGTTACACAGATGAGATAACGGGGGCCGGCTGGACAGCCAACCGTACGAATATTGAATCAGAAATATCTAAGCAGCACTGGCATCAGAATGACCCGGGATCTATCCCGAATCTTTTGCAAACAGGATCAGGCTCTCCAACCGGAATTATTGTTTACGAAGGAAACCTGCTTCCTAAAATCTATCAGGGGCAAATGATTCACTGTGAGCCGGGACATAATGTTGTTCGCTCATACCCGGTGCAAAAAAGCGGAGCTGGTTATACCGCAAGTATTGAAAATCTTGTTAAAAATGAACAGGATCAGTGGTTCAGACCTTCAGACGTCTGTGTGGCACCTGATGGCTCTCTTTTTGTAGCAGACTGGTATGACCCGGGTGTCGGAGGACATCAGGCGGGAGATCAGACCAGAGGAAGAATTTATAGAATTGCTCCTTCAAAAACACCTTATACTGTTCCCAAACAAGACTTCACGACTATTGCCGGCGCTATTTCAGCACTCCAAAGTCCGAATATAGCAATACGTTATCTGGCTTACAATAAACTGGTATCTGATAATTCCGCTGAAGGAGAGCTGGTAAAACTCTATAATTCAGCTGAAAATCCCCGCATGAAAGCACGCGCTTTCTGGGTGTTGTCAAAAGGAGCAAACGGCAAAAAATATGTTGAATCAGCATTGGCAGATCAAAATCCTGATATCAGAATTACCGCCATCAGAGCTGCCAGAGAGCTAAAACTGGATGTAATTCCTTACCTGAAAAACCTTGTCAAAGATGCTGATCCGCAGGTTCGCAGAGAATGTGCGATTGCACTGAGACACAGCAAATCTCCGGAAGCACCTGCGCTTTGGGCGGAGCTGGCGGCACAACACACAGGAAACGACCGCTGGTATCTTGAGGCATTAGGCATTGGCGCAGACAACAATTGGGACAGTTATTTTAATGCTTATTTACAAAAAGTAGCCAATCCGGTTGAAAGTCCTGCCGGAAGAGATATCGTATGGAGATCAAGAACCAATGAATCTGTTAAATTTCTTGCAACTTTAGCCACTGATTCAAAAGTAGATTTAAAGGATCGTTTACGCTATTTCCGTGCTTTCGATTTTGTAAAAGGAACTAAAAAATCTGAAGCATTACTTGAAATGCTGAAACATAATTCTTCAGAGCAAAAGGAAATCAATACGCTTGCGTTGCGTCATCTGGATGCAGAATTTGTAAAAACCAATCCGGTTGCTAAATCAGCTTTATTAAAACTGATGGCTTCAACTGAAGGGAAAGAATATCTTGAACTTGAAGGAAAATACCTTCTTCCGGAAGAAAACAAGCGTTTGTTCAATATGATCATTACTGATAAATCCCCAAGAGAGGCATCAGACATTCTTATTAAAAATCTGGGAGGAACTGCACTTCTTACTCATGCAATCAGTGAACCGGGCAAGGAACAGAATGCTTTAAAGATCTTGTCTTCGATGCGCTGGAGTGGTTCTAAAACGCAACTTGATATTTTGCAGGCGGCCATGTTTAACAAAGCCAATTCTGCCAATATCAGAAGAGAAGCCACAAGAGCCTTAGGAGGAAGTTCGAATGGAGAAGATCTTATTTTGAAATACCTGAAAGAAGGAAAAATTGAGAAAAGTCTCATTCCTTCGGCTGTAGATGGTGTATCAAAAGCCTGGAGAAGACAAGTAAGAACGGAAGCTGCCAGATATTTGGGAGGAAGTACAAATGCTGCTGCCAAAAAGCTGGCTCCTATTTCAGATTTAATCAAATTAAGCGGTGATGCTAAAAACGGTGCGGTCATGTTTGCCAACAATTGTTCTGTTTGTCATCAGGTAAACGGAGAAGGAATGGACTTTGGGCCAAAATTGTCTGAAATTGGTTCTAAATTGCCAAAAGAAGGGCAATACCTTGCCATTCTTCACCCTGATGCAGGAATTGGTTTCGGATATGAGGGCTGGGATCTGAAAATGAAAGACGGTTCAACTTTAAGCGGTATCATTGCCAGCAAAACAGAAACGGATATTATTTTGAAAATGCCGGGCGGTATAACTCAGAATTTGAAAACAAGTGCAGTAAAAAGTATGAAGCAAATGCAAAATTCGATGATGCCTTCCGGTCTGGCAGATGGAATGAGTCAAAAAGAATTAGTAGATTTGGTTGAATTTTTAACAACCTTAAAAAAGAAATAATGAATTATCGGAAGACGGTTTTGAAAACCTCCAGATTGTCTTATCATATTTTCCGGGTTTTATAGCTATATGAAACCCGGAAAATCAATTTCCGGAAATTGATCAATACCTCCATTCCACATCAAAACAAATAACTATGCAAAGAAGAGATTTCACTAAAAACCTCATGGCCTCAGCTGGTTTGGCAACTTTAAGCGCTCCGCTTGCAATGGCCTCAGAAACAAAAACTTCTGCAAATGCCCCTTTTAAATTAAAATACGCCCCGCACTTTGGTATGTTTGCTAATTCAGCCGGAAAAGATGAAATTGACCAGTTGAAATTTATGCACGAAATGGGTTTCAGAGCATTGGAAGATAACGGAATGATGGGCAAAAGCCCTGAACTTCAAACCAAAATCGGGGAAACCATGGCTAAGTTAGATATGACAATGGGCGTTTTTGTAGTTGGTTTTGACAATTGGCCTTTAAGTACTTCCTTAACTTCAGGAGACAAAGGCTGGAGAGATAAATTCCTGGCAAGTTGTAAAGGAGCTGTGGAAACTGCAAAAAGATGTAATGCGAAATGGATGACCGTTGTACCGGGAAATTATGATCGTCGTATTCCTATGGGGATTCAAACCTCCAATGTTATCGAATCATTGCGCAGAGGTGCTGAAATTCTTGAACCACATGGTCTTACTATGGTTTTGGAACCATTAAGTGATACACCGGATCTTTTTCTCCGGAATTCAGACCAGACTTTCATGATTTGTAAGGCCGTAAACAGTCCGGCCTGTAAAATTCTTTTCGATATGTGGCACATGCAGCGTAACGAAGGCAGAATGACTCAGAATATGGATTGGTGCTGGGAAGAAATAGCCTATTTCCAGATTGGTGATGAACCAGGTAGAAATGAGCCAACTACCGGAGAAGTAAATTATAAAAACCTGTTCAAGCACATCGCTCAAAAAGGTTATACCGGTGTTTTAGGTATGGAACATGGCAATGCTTTCAAAGGAAAAGAAGGAGAAATGAAACTCATTGAAGCATATCGTCAATCAGATATTTAGTCAGTTCTGACCTTCCGGGATTGCATAAATTAAAAATGGTGGCAAAAGCGAAATTTGCCACCATTTTTTTTCTCATTAATCAGGATTCTTTTCCTGCATTAAGTTCATCCTGCCATTTCTTAAGTTCCTCCCATCTTCCTTCTGCAGCAAGTTTAGCCTGTGCTGGCCAGGTGGTTGGGTCATGCATCTGAAATCTCGGCCCGGCTGCTTTAAGAACCTCATTAAGCCTGTCAACCGTAGTAATAGACAATCTGGCAAAGTTTTTAATTCCGGCTTCATTTAACAAGTCTTCTATTTTGGTACCTATTCCCTCTATCTTTTTCAAATCATCCGATCTTTCATCCTGAAAAGTTGTCAGATTTGAAGCAGATCCGGTAAGAGAAACCGGCTTTTGTGCCAGACATTGTTTCAATTCCAGCTCTTTTTCAGCAATAAGGGCTCTTAAGCCGTTTAATTTATTTTTAAGGATAATTCTGCCTATTGCATATCCGATAATGGCAGAAATGATAAGCAGAATTAATATTTCACTAATTGCCACCGATTTATTTAATGGATCCATATCGTGTGAAGTTTTGTCAGTTTAAGATTCGTTTATTATGCTTTTCGAAAATCAGTACCGGCTTGGTCAGATTCCCTTATTCAGCACTTCCTGCCAGGCTTTCAACTTCTCCCACTGACCCGTATGAGCCAATTCGGCCTGTTTTGGCCAGGTAGAAGGGTTATGCATCTGGAATCTCGGGCCAGCAGATTTAAGAATTTCCAGAATGTGATCCGGATCAGTCATAGATAAATCTGCAAAAGTTCTGATTCCTGAATTATGCAGAAGCGTCTCGATCTTTTCACCGATTCCTTCAATCTTTTTCAGATCATCATATACCCAGGCTTGTGGAGTTACAGTCGTTTTCATGACTATTTTACTCTTCAGGCAATCATCAAGTTTTGCATCTAACAATGCCAGTTCATTTTCAGCAGCTTCAATTTCGCTTTTGCGATAGCCAATAATATAACCCAGAAGAGCTGAAACAGCCAGCATAAGAAGATGCTGCCACCAGGCATTCGGGTTTTCGAGTGGATTTAGTTGAAACATATCTTTACATTTTGAAAGTTTAAGTTTTTTAATCAGATTCTGCGAAAATCAATTTTCTGTGTGATTTTATTGAATTACAATCGCAACCCTTCTGTTTTCTTTTCGTCCTTCAGGTGTATCATTAGTCGCTTTAGGCGAACTTTCCCCCTTAGCATCTGTCAGTAACTGATCTGGACTTATTCCTGATTTGGCAAACAGACTTTTCAATTCTTCGGCCCGTTTTTTCGACAATTTCAGGTTACTTTCTTCCGAACCAACATTATCTGTATGTCCGGTAAGTAAAAGTTTTTTGTCAGGATGTTCCTGCAAAAATTGCTTAGCCTCTTTTAAAAACTGCGCATTTGCCGGTGTTTTAATATATGAAAGACTTCCTGTCTGGAAATAAAGATCCATTGGTTTGAAAACAGATTCGAATTTCTGTTTTTGTGCAAGATTTTCTTCCGTTGATTTCCCGGCATCTGTAAAGCCGAAATCAAGCAGACCATAAGTAGTACCCGCAGGATTCCACTCAATTGAATCATTAAGTTTACCTTCGGTTGTAATTCTATCAGCAGGTAATCCCATTTTAACCAGATGATCTTTCAGAAACTCTGCTCTGGCAATCCCTAAATTTTCATATTTCGTAGGATTGGTTTCTGAAGAAGCATAATATCCGGTCAGGTTAAGTTTCTTGGAAGGATTTGCTTTGAGATAACTTACCAAAGAGTCCAGCTGGTTTTGAAGCGGTTCAAAAGCTACTGTTTCTTTTGATTTTTCATGTGCAAAATTCGTTTCTGAAGTAAGCAGAAGAGCATTGCCATCTTCAATTTTCAGAGGCGGGATTTTCACCGAGGCCGTCTCTTCATTCACGGGAAGTGTAACCGGAGCATCACACAGCTCTTTAATTTTACAGGTGTGCCAATAGGTTGAAGCAGCCATCCATAGTAAAAGCGCTATCAACCAGGGAGTTCTGGTTTTTGACATGACGTTAAAGGAGTAAATTGTTAAATATGAGTTATCGGTATAAAATTTAAATTATTCCTTCCTACAGACGGGAAAATGAATATCTGGTAACTAAATCTTTACTATAACTTATTTAAATAATGGGTCGGGAATAGGAAACCGGACTTGTTTTCATTCCGGTTTTTGGACTTGTTTTTCCAAAAAATGCGTAAATTGTTTTAATTTGACCTGATTTATAAGAATTTGCTATAAGTGACAGTGCAGTAGAATATTATCCTTTAAATCTCAAATTATTTTAAATTTATGAAAAAACTCATTCTGTCAACCTACCTTTTCCTCATTTCTTTCCTTAATTTTTCACAGACCTCTACCCAGAATATCGTGCTGAAACAAAACAAGGGATCTCTTGAAGGAACAATCTTAACTCCCTCTGTTTCAGGTGCATTTCCTATTGTGCTTATCATTGCCGGATCCGGACCTACAGACAGGGACGGGAACAATCCTATGGCAGATAAAAGCAATAGCTATAAATTACTGGCCGAAAAACTCGCAGAAAACGGAATCGCCTCACTCCGCTATGATAAGAGAGGAGTTGCTAAAAGTTCAGGGGCAGGTTTACGTGAAGCTGATCTGACCTTTGAAACATATGTAGATGATGCGGCACAGTTTATTGATACTCTAAGAAAAGACAAACGTTTTTCCAAAATTATCATTGCAGGCCACTCTGAAGGCTCTCTGATCGGGATGCTGGCTTTGCAAAAAGCGAAGGCTGATGCTTATATTTCAATGGCAGGCCCGGCAAGAAGAATCGATGAAATCATTAATACCCAGATTGCCACGCAGCCTATTCCCGATTCTGTAAAAAAAGAGACAGAAAAATATTTCAGCAAATTAAGACAAGGAGAAAAAATTCCGAAGATTATGCAAAATATGCTCATTTTCTCTCTTTTCAGGCCATCTGTCCAGCCTTATATCATTTCCTGGCTAAAATATACTCCGACAGAAGAAATCCGGAAAGTAAATATTCCAACCTTAATTGTTCAGGGGAAATCGGACCAGCAGGTTGGTGAAACTGAAGGTCTGGCACTTTCAAAGGCTAAACCCGACGCAGAATATTTACCGATAGAGGCAATGACTCATTCGTTAAAAGACGAAAACCAGATCCGGCAACAAGAGATCAAAAGTGAGGAATTTCCTTTGTCAGCCAAACTAACGGAAGGTATTATTCAGTTTATTCAAAAACTTTAGATTGGTTTTTAAAGATTAAATTTCAATTCAGCGGAATTATTTTTACTGCGGATTTTTATCAATCAGGCTTTTTTTTAATTTCGGATAAAAATCTTAACCAACCTAATGAATCAACGTTTACTCTCTCTTGATGTATTCCGCGGAATGACCGTCATGATGATGATTTTAGTCAACAATCCAGGCGATTGGGGACACATTTATGCGCCTTTAGAACATGCAGAATGGAATGGATGTACTCCAACTGATCTGGTTTTCCCATTTTTTCTATTCATCGTAGGAGTAGCTATTCCTTTTGCCTTCCAGCATAAAAAACCTGACTATCAGACCATTTCAAAGATCTTTCAAAGAAGTCTCAAACTTTTTGGTTTAGGCTTATTTCTTTCACTTTTTCCGCGATTCGATTTTTCAGTAGTGAGAATCATGGGTGTTTTACAAAGAATCTCTCTGGTTTTCCTGATCTGTTCAATCTTATTTCTCGTTACTTCCAAAAGGACTCAGATTTTCCTTATGATTGCCATTCTGGCCGGGTATTGGTTTATCATGACGCAAATCCCTGTACCTGATGCGGGAGCTGCAAATCTCGAACCTGAATCTAATCTGGGAGCCTGGCTGGATCGGATAGTTCTGGGTACAGCACACCTTTATAAAGCCGTCAGAGTCTGGGATCCGGAAGGCTTATTAAGTTCTCTTCCTGCCATCGGAACAGGACTTTCAGGCGTACTTACAGGTCAGTGGTTACAACGCAAAGGCATTAATACTGATAAAAAAGTGCTTTGGATGTTAGGATTCGGTTTTTTAGGAATAATGATCGGATTTATCTGGAATATGATTGGATTTCCTATTAATAAATCATTGTGGACCAGCTCTTTTGTGTGCTGGACTTCAGGATGGGCACTTTCTTTTCTTGCCGTTTTATATTGGGTAATCGATATAAAAGGACTCAGAATCTGGACAAGACCTTTTGTTGTTTACGGAGTAAATGCCATTACAGTATTCTTCCTCTCAGGGCTGATTCCCAGAGTAATGAATATGATTAAAGTTAAAATGCCGGACGGCGAAGAAACGGGTATCAAAACCTGGCTCTATGAATCATGGATTGTACCTTTTTTCACCGAACCCAAAAATGCCTCTCTCGCAGGAGCCGTTACATTTGTAATCATCTGGCTGATAATCCTTTGGATTATGTATCAGAAGAAAATAATCATCAAGGTTTAAATTCTCCCAAAATATAGCTTAAGCCTGGCAATCAGGCTTAAGCTGAAGAAAGTTTTGATTAAAGAACTACTACGGAATTTTCTTCAACAGAAATTCCGCTTGGCACATATTTGTCAGCAGACGAATCATTTGTCCAGACATCATTATCAATCAAATAACGAAATTGAAATTCTTTTCCTGTTTCCAACTCAACTACTGTCTTAAATGAACCATCTTTCTGTTTTTTCAAAGGCAGAGTCTCCGGATTCCAATCATTAAATTCTCCCACTAAACTAACAGATTTTGCTCCTGTTACAGCTTCAGCCGGAACAGCAAATGTAACCTTACAAACTGGTTTTGACTTTAAGAATTGTTTTACAAGCGTCATAATGGTAAATGATTAAATTTTTGAAATTTTTATATTAAGAAATTATATGCTCTTCCTGATTAAATATAACAAATATTCAAAAAAAATATACATAACTACCTAACAATCAAATTAATAAATTTTAAAATTCTTTAATAAATCATATTCAACCTTTAGACTTTACAAAAATCGGTCTGTAAGGTTACCTTGAGTTAAGTGCATTTACTCAATTCCGGCTAAAATGAATCCGGTATTACGAAAGAATAAACCAGCATTTTATAGAGGAAAATGAGAGGTGAAAAAGATGATTCTTAAAGCTTTTTTACAAAAATGTCATAAAAATTCTGTTTTCAGTCATTCAATCAGAATGGTAATTCTCTTTAAAACATATATTTTTTCTCAAATCATTCCTCAGGTTTGGAAACCTGACCGGGTAGTACTTATTTAGCAGAATTGTTCTGTTCTGAAATTTATCAGGATATTTACCGTTAATAAAAAATTAATCCATAGATCATCTTTAAGATATTTTAATCACTGCGTTACTTATGAACCATTTTCCTGTTTTACAGTCTTTTACCCATATTACCTCCTCTATCAGCGATCCCGTAAAAGCTTTGGTTTCCACACAATACGTTGAGCTATCAGGCTGGCAACAATTCAGAGCTTCTGTCGGAGAAGTTTTTAAACAAAAAAGGGCCTCATATCTTGCCATTACAGACAAACATCTTGTACAGGTTCAAACCCTTGGTGCAACAGTAATTGATCAGAAAAGTTTCTCTCTGGATGAAATCCATGACCTTCGCTTTGGTTCAGAAAAAGCCCCTGATCTCAAGGATGTTCATTTTCCAACCATCCAGATTACCTTTGGGAAAAAGGGCAAAAAAGGGTTAGAAACTGAAGAAATCAGTTACAAACTGTTTCCTTCCCTGTTTTTTGCCAATCTGAAATATTCGGAAAAAGTCGAAGAAGTATTGCAAATGGTGCAAATGCGCAAGGAATTGCTGAACAGACTTGAGAAATGCCATCAGAAGCTGGAAGATAAAAAAGCACTGGAAAGTCTCAGATCTTCGTAAATAAAATAAGGGAAGGCAAGACCTTCCCCCATTTCACTTTACTTCCATTAATTTAACTGAAACGTAATGGGTAGGGTGAACTTCACTGCAACCGGTATATTTGATTGTTTTCCTGGAATCCACCTTTTCATTAGTTTTATTACCCTCATCGCCTCTTCATCACAGCCAAATCCTAATCCTTTCAATACTTCCACATTATAGATTTCTCCGCTTTTACCAACAATAAAGGTCATGTAAACTTTCCCCCCTATTCCGGCATCTACCGCTCTGCCGGGATACCTGAGGTTTTTCTGCAGAAATCTGGACAATTCAGTCAGCCCTCCCTGATATTCCGGCATAATTTCTACATGCAAAAATGGTTTTTCTACTACTTCCACCTCTACAGGAATATCCACTTTTTTATCTACTCCGGTAGAGGCATCAGGGTCAATTACAGCTTCCAGACCAGCCTCCGCTTCTATGTTAACAGAACCAATGACCACATCAGACTTTGAGAGTTCATCCTGAGTAGGGGGCAGTTCCTCCACTTTATCATCAGGCATTATTTCAAAATCATTGAATTTCTGCGTTTTAACCGCTACGGGTGGAACCTGGTTAACCAGAGGAATCTGTTTGGGAAGCTCTATCTTTTTTTCAGGAGGAATTGCATATTCCTGCATATGAATATCTACAATCGTTTCTTTATGCCCGCCCTTATCCTCTGCAAAAATCAAAGGAGAAACAATAGCCAGCACAAAAATGACAATACCTAAAATCAGGGCCTTCAATATCCTGTCGTGATAATCTCTCCTTAAAGAATACGCACCATAACTCCGGTTTCTGTTCATGAAGATTATATCTTCTAAAGTTTGATTGGGTTTCGGATTTTCCATGTTAAGTTTTGTCTAAAGTTGAACTATAAGATTAATTTTAAAACTAATTTTTTAGTTATTAAATTTCTAAAAAAATCCCTTTTTACAGGGATTTTTCAGAAATTTTTCAGCCGATCACAGGCTTTCGTCTGTTGTACTCATTTGTTTTTCTTAAATCAGGTCCTGGCCGGGACAAAATTGATCGGAACGACAAACTTACTTCTTACCACTTTACCTTTTTGTATGCCGGGAATCCATCTAGGAATCAGTTTTAAAACTCTGAGGGCTTCCTGCTCCAATCCATATCCTAAACCTTTTATAACCTTGAAATCCTGAGTACTTCCGTCTGTATTTACCACAAAGGCTATGTAAACTTTGCCTCCGGTTTTAGCACGAATGGCTTCTGAGGGATATTCAATATTTTCCTGCAAAAATTCGCTAAAAGCTCTTCTGCCACCGGGAAATTCTGCCTGATTGTCCACGGCATCATAGATCCCCTGACGCCGGTTATTTTCTTCATTTACTAATTCCTCTGCCAGATCGGCACTGATCATCATTCCTCTGGTTAAATGCACTCCCGATTCCGCCAGCACCTTACTTGCCGGCTTGACAGTTTCTGAAGGCAAAACTTCTATGCGATAACCTGTCATTTTCCCGATATTCCTTTCCATTTTTGAAATCTGCCTGCTTCCCATAGTTGAAGAGGACAATACAATCATAAGCAGGAAAAGCGGAGCAATAAAGCCATATTTTAACAGAGATCTTTCTTCCGAACGATCCTTCATGAGCATTTTAATACGCTGTTTCAGAAGCGATTCATTGAAAAAATCATTCGTTAAAGGAACGGTCTGTACACCAAACTGCTGACTAAACAAAAGCATGGCATAATCATTCCTTGTATTTTCATGGCGACTGGCTATATCATCTGCAATGTACTCATGAATACATTTTATTGATCTTTTGTAGAAAAAAGTAACAGGATTAAACCAGTTGAAAATAGTTATCAGTTCAAATAAAAGTACGTCAGCAGAATGCAATTGACGAATATGTACTTTTTCATGTTCAAGCACTGTGTTCCGGCCTTTCATATCCTGAGAAACAAACAGAAAATTAAAGAATGAAAAGGCACGTTCAGATTGTTCTCCGATCAGTTTTCCCCGCATCAGCTTTCCAAGATAGGCAACATTTAAACTGAATTTTGCAATTCCTATCAGTACCCCTGTAATGTATATGAAAGCAAGCAATTCTCCCCAGGAAACATAAAAACTCGGTAATGACTCAGATCGCTGGTAGATGATTTGCGGATTATAGACTTCATAAAGCGTTTCATGTACTTTTGAAGAAACAAACCATCCTCTGATCCACTCCGACTGCATAAGCGGAATGAAGAAGGAAAAAGCTGCGGCTGCGATTAAATAAGCACGGTTCAGGTTAAAAAAGGTTTCCTCATTCAAAGCGATTCTGTAGAATGCATAAAATAAAACCAAATAAAGGTTCACTTGCAGAAGATAGTGGAGCCAGTTCATAGTATCCGGGTTTTGCTTAAAGTTCTAATAATCAGTTACTGATCTGGATAACAACTGTTTATCTTTCTCAGTAATAGTAACGATGCCATAGTGTTTATTATTGGTAATGGTAAATTCATCCAATAAATCCACCATGTTTCTGTACTTAGCATTTTCTGTAGATTTAACCACTATTGTAAAGGCATCACCTATCTTTTCTTTAAAATTAAAAAGTAATTTTCTAATACCTTCCGGTGAAAAATCTGTCGTCTGAACTCTTGTATCCGGATCATCTGACAGGCCCTGGTAATAATAAATCCTGTCGGCTTTGCCTAAAATAACAGTCAATGATCCGGATTCAGGAACCACAGACGTAGTGCCATCATCAAACGGCATGTTGAGTTTCATGATAACCGGTTTACTGAGTGTAGTGGTAAGCATAAAAAATGTAATCAGCAAAAAACCCAGATCGACCATTGGGGTCATGTCGATTTTAGTGGTTTGTTTTTTACTACGCTTTTTGCCCTCTGAGGACTTGTCGGATGCGGTTACTTCGGCCATAGTATTAAGTTGGTGTTGAAAATAAAATCCGGTAAACGAAAAGATAAATCTTTAACTTTTAAAAATTCCCGATTTTGATATTCGGGTGTAGAACTATCAGAATGTCTTTAACCGCCGCTCCCTGTTACTCCGCTTTCATTTCATTGATCATTTTCAGGATTTCATCTGCTTCTTTGACATCAATTTTTCCTTTTTGCGAGAAGAAGGAAAAAAGGCTTGAAAAAGAGTTCTCGAAGTATCCTTCCACCAATTTCTCTGTGGCGAAAGAACTGTATTGTTCTTTGGTAATTATGGGGAAATATTCGTGTGTTTTGCCATAAGCTTTATGATCTACAAACCCTTTTGTTTCCAGGATTCTCACAATAGTGGAAACCGTGTTGTAAGCTGGCTTGGGATCCGGCAATTGTTCTATGATATCTTTCACAAAACATTTATCTAACTGCCACATAACTTTCATAATCTGCTCTTCGGCTCTGGTTAATTCTTTTTCTACCATTTGCATATAGCTTTTTAATTTTTTGCTGCCCTGTTTCTTATTTTAAAGATTAAACTAATTTTTTAGTTTTACAACTATTTGAATAGTTTTTTTTCGGAAAATTATTTGAAAATATATTTTATCTCAAAAAAAAGCAATGCGACAAGGTTCTAAATCTTATCGCATTGCTTCTGATTATTTGAAAAAACGGGGATTCTCAGTTAATTTTCAACTTAAACAATTCTTTCGACCTGATCCACACCAGTGAAACTATAGAAATTGTGACAGCTCCTCCCAGCAAAACGGAAGGTACTGTGCCGAATATTTTCGCTAATAAACCGGATTCGAATGCTCCGATTTCGTTGGAAGAGCTTACAAATATTCCGTTTACTGCCGAAACCCGCCCGCGCATTTCGTCCGGAGTAAAATGTCTCAGTACTGTCTGACGTACAATTACGCTTACACTGTCAAATGCTCCTGTAAGAAATAGTGCAGCAGCAGACAGCCAAAAGAATGTTGACAGTGCAAATATAATGGTAGCAATGCCAAAGCCCGCCACAGCCATTAACAGGTTCCTCCAGGCATTGTCTGTCGGCGGGAAGTAAACCATAAATACCATCGTAACAAGTGCTCCTATTGATGGTGCGGCTCTGAGTATACCCAGCCCCTCTGCTCCTACTTTGAGGATATCTTCAGCAAAAATCGGCAAAATGGCAATTACTCCTCCGAATAATACGGAAAACAAATCAAGAGAGATCGAGTAAAGAATAATTTTGGTTTTAAATACATAAACGATTCCTTCTTTCAAACTTTCCCAAAGTGTCATATCTGCTTTTTCAGGAATAATAACCGGTCTTTTACTGATGAAAGAAATCAGAATCATCACCATAATCAGTAATCCGGTAACGATCCACAATGTGTGAGTCAGTCCGAGGTATGCATACAGAAAACCTGCTACGCCCGGGCCTACAATTGCACCAAACTGCCAAAATGAACTTGACCAGGTTGCAGCGTTGGCAAACACTTCTTTAGGCACCAGAAACGGATTAAGAGAAGAAGCCGCAGGGCTGAAAAAGCCTTTGGCTAAACCAATCAGAAATATGACAAAATATATCACGGTCAGCATCATTTCCTTACTCAGTCCCGAAATGGGATTAGTTGCCCAGATGAGAATGACAGAACCGGAAATAATTACCAGCAGACTGATAAGCATGATGGTCTTTTTATCTCTTCTGTCGGCGACATGCCCTCCAAAAAGTGCCAGAGAAATATAAGGCAGGGCTTCTGCAAGACCAATGAGTCCGAGTGCAAGCGGATCATGTGAAATTTTATATACTTCATAACCCAAAACCACTTCCTGCATCAATAAAGCCATGGTAAATAAAGAATTTCCCATCATATAAGCTCTGAATTCAGGATATTGAAGTGCAACGTAAGGACTTTTTTTAATTTTCTGCTGCCCTTCAGGTACTTGATTTTCCATAACTATTCATTTATTAAGGTCTGTTATTTAATGAAGTGCCGGCATATTTAAATCAGGCTATGCGCTAATGCCAGAAAAGCGCAATTCCCGGTAAAATAAACGCACATTCTCCCAGCCAGCGGTAACGTTCGCTTGAGCCATAGGTACAAATCCAGAATTGTACGATACTTACTCCTACTTCAATTGAAAGTACGAGATACTGATATGGATATTTTGTCCAAAAAGAGGCCAGAATTACCAACAGAATCATCAGCAAAGTTATCAATTGCACGATTCTGTCTGTATTTTTAGTACCCCAGGTTTTCGCCATTGTTATTGCTTCCGGAAATGCTTTCTGCTCAAAATTGGAAAACAAAAGCAAATTCTGAAAGGTTACCAGCCAAAGCATTACAGCCAGAATCCACTCAACAGGGCGGTGAAAACTTGCCCAGTCAACCGAAGCAGCACTTCCCCATACTCCGGCCGTATAAATCATTGCAGTAAAAGGCTCCTTATATTGATGAATCAGGCGGTTTCCTCCGATCCAGCCTACGATAAAAAGATAAAGACCCGATAAAAAAGCGACGATCAGTCCGAAGACGATAACCGACCAGGAAAGGAAAAAGGCTGAAACCGCTGAAAAAAGGCCGCAAATTCCTACAATTCCCCAGGCCAACAAATTATGTCTGGCATAAAACTGATGTCTCAAAGTAGGCACCTGGGTATCTTTAAGATTATCCAGCAGTCTGTCAAGCACATAAATCATCCAGACAGTCGAGGCCAGAATTACACCCGGCAACCATACGACCGGGGTATTTCCGGTCGGTAGTCGGCTGAACATGAGGTAATGCGCAACAGCCCCGGCAACTACATCCAGACTCAGATAATGGGCAATATTCAGGGCTTTTCTCAAAATAGTAATCTGTTGTTTTATAAAACTTACATCCCGGAACCCGTTATTTTCTCGGGCCTGTCCATTCTCTGATTTCCTTTACTTCAATAGAATCTCCCAAAGCAATTTTTCCGGTATCAGCAGGAATCAGATTTTGTCCGAAAAGAACTTTATTATGTATTTTTCTATAGGTAGAAAGTGTATAAAGCGGATCTTTTCCCGAACGTTCCCCTTTTTCAGGATCTACCGTTACCATAATACAACGACTGCAAGGTTTTACACCAAAGAATGAAGTATTTCCTGCTGAAAAATTATACCAGCTCTCTTCTTCATACGGCTGCCCTCCTGTATAGACTAAATTCGGCCTGAAGCGATTAATCTGAACAGACTCTGACAAACGTTTATTTAAATCATCCAAAGAACTCTGCCCAATCAGAAGAACCGGGTAACCGTCAGAGAATGAGGTTATATCATCTTCTGAAATCATATACCTTTCATCCACTTTTCTTTTTGATTTTTCAGGCATATAAACCAAACGACAGGGAATATTAAGCTGAGTACTGAACCAATCGTCTGCTTCTTTATTAAAAAGCAAAGAATCGATTTCATCATCCCAAACCTGAGCCTTTACCAGTTCTTTCCCGGCGTATCCATCTTCTGAAAGCGGAATATAAAGCGGTTCAACCTCTTTGGCTTTATGGGTAATTTTAAGGAAATTTTCTTCAAGATGCGTTTGTAAAAGAGCCATTTGGGGATGCTCTCTCTGGGAAAGAAAACGGCCGTTTTCATCAATCAATAACCAGCGACGATCGTACTCAAGACCTCTGGGGGTTACAGTAGCTTCTTCTACGCTAATGCCAGCTAATGATTTAACAGGATATATAAAGATTTGACTGATTTTTAGGTTTGTCATGATAAGAGGAGCGAAATTTTGTCAAAGATAACAAAACTTACTCCTCTTCACTTATGCTTTTATGAGATTACCTTGTAACCACATAGACATATAGGGAACATAGAGATTGCAACCACATAGGCATATAGAAAACATAGAATTTGTAACCACATAGACATATAGAAAACATAGGTTTTTTGTAATCATATAGAAATATAGGATACATTGGACTTTTTGATTTGCAATGTCATCTGGTTCTCTAATTAATCGCTTTTACGGTGAAGCCTTTTTTACGGAGTAAGGCAATGACACCTTCTTCCCCTGCCAGGTGCCCTGCTCCGAAGGCAAAAAAAGTAGGTTTTTCTGTGACGGCCTTCTCAATAACCGGAATCCAGCTTTTGTTTCTATCGTTCAGCAAAACTTCTGTAAATCCTTTGTATTCAGGAGATTCCGAAACAAATTGTAGTAGTTTCTCTAAATCATGTGCCCGGTAAATAGTTAGCATTTTCTCGAAAAGCTGCTTATTTTTCTCAAATTCAGCCACTTCTTCTACCAGAATTTCGGCCATTTTCTTATCTCCCAATTCTTCAACCACATGCATCTGCGCCTCAACAGGTTCCAACCCTTTTACTTCCTTCTTTTGCTTCAAAATTTCGGACATAAAAACCATTTCCGGAACTACGACAGGACATTTCATCATTTTCTGATAAATCAAGGCCTGTAAGAAAAACGGTCTGCTTTTCCCTACCTGGTCCAGATTTGTTTTGAGCGAATCTTTAAAGAATTGTTTTAACTTTTCATAATCCTTCGCTTTCAGGAAATCTTTTATTGTTTTTTCATCTTTAAAGGCAACCATTTCCTGTAGTTTCATCATTCCTGCAAAATCATCAAAATCAATTTCCAGATACAATTGTCCGCTATTTTCCAGCTTTTTTTTCAAAGATTCATCAATTTTAAAATCATTCGGACAAAGCATATGAAAAGTCCCGTACAAATATGATGGCTGCTTTAATCCGTTTCCGGAGACTTCCCATAACAAAGATTTTTCCTCAGCCTTCTGTGCATAAATCTTGCTGAAATAAAGAAAACTTATAACTAATGCAATGGTAAAAAATTTAATCGGACTTGTCATAAAATAAATATGTTTAGTAGTTTTCTATATGCCTATGTAGTTACAATCTCTATGTTCTCTATGTGACTATGTGGTTACAAATCCTATGTTTTCTATATACCTATGTAGTTACAATCTCTATGTTCTCTATGTGACTATGTGGTTACTCGTCTGGCTTATTCATCCAGTTCAGCCAACGCATTTTCCAGTTTTTGTAAATGAACCTCATAAAGTGTTTTAATCCACCAGTTAATGTATTTTTTGGTAAAATATGTTCCGATTATTGCCAAAACAGCCAAAATTGCCAGATACCCCCAAAGCATAAAATTACCAGGGTCTATCAGATCGGTCTCGCCTCTGTGGATTTCTGCCAGACAAATACCAACCCAGCCTCCATAAATAAAGGCAAAAGGTGTTATCTGATAATTAATGGTACGGTATAACTTTAAATACGATTTTAACTGTATAATGATTGATTTCAAACCTTCACGCAATTGTCCGGTTTCAGTATTTAATTGAAGATTCAGGGACAGGCTTTTGAAAAAGTACAGCATAAATACACTAAATATCATCAGAAAAAAACCGTTGATCCATTTAATCTCAGCAGAAAAACCCGGGTAAAAACAAAGCCAGAGCATTACCAGGGAAGCCAGAACACCCACAACTCCTTCCAGAATCAGATTGGTCCTTATTCTGTCGAGCGCAGTCTTTGATTTACGGCGAACCATTTGCAAAAGCACCTGATCGTCAACTCTTTCCGAAGCAATTCTGTCTTCAGATATCGTTTGCCAAAGTGATTTTAAGTTTTCAAGCTCCATATTTTACAGTTATAGCAAGATCTGTTTTTTCCAAAGTCAGATACATTTCAACATTTTATTTATTTTTCAGAAGGAACCATTAAACTCTTCAATTTCTCTCTGATCCGGGTCATCTTTACTCTGACATAATTCTGGGTAATCCCGAGAATTTCAGCAATCTCCTCATTATTCTTTTCTTCAAAGTACAAAACCAGCATCCCTTTTTCAACATCCGACAACTGAGCTATTGCATGATACAAAAGCTGGAGTTTTTCCTCCTGAGCATCATCAGCCGGAATTTCAGTTAAATTGAAAATACTTTCTGAAATACCCGTTTTCTCAGGTCTTCTGTTTTCTTTTCTCCAGTCAGAAATAGCTACATTTAAAGCAATCTGATAAATCCAGGTAGAAACTTTAGCTTCCTGTCTGAAATTCGGGAATGCTTTCCACAACTGAATAACAATTTCCTGGAATAAATCTTTCCTGTCGTCAATATCTCTCCTGTACATTCCACACACTTTGTGTACAATGCCCTGGTGCTGATTGATTAATTGAACAAATTGCTTTTCTATAACCGTCGGGAATAAAATAATAAGATAATTAGTATTAGGTAATTAGTCGCAAAGTATCATTCAGAATTACACAGATCAGGTATGTTTTTCTATTTCTTTTCCACAATGAGGACAAAATTTATGAGGATGAGTCTCCTTTCTCCTTGAACTGATGTGTTCTGAGAATCCTGAAGTCAGAATACCCGTAGGCAGGGCAATCATAACCACACCGGAAACAGCAATTACTCCGGCAAAGAATTTCCCAAGCGGCGTAATAGGAAACGTATCACCATAACCCACCGTAGTAATTGTAGAAACACCCCACCAAAGTGTAGCAGGAATGCTTGAAAACACTTTAGGCTGTGCATCATGTTCTACATAAAACATAATAGAAGAGGAAATAATCAGCATAAAAAGCATCAGTACAAAACTCAGTATTAATTCTTCCCGCTTTTCCCGGAAAACATTTTCAAAAACCCGTAATGCATGTATATAACGGGTAAATTTGAACAATCTGAAGATTCTGAATAGCCGCAGGATTCTGATTAATCCTGAACCTGTGGTAAAATGAGAGACATAAAACGGGAAAATCGCCAGGAAGTCGATAATTGCCGTAAAAGAAACCATATACCGGAGTCTTCCCCAGACAGGGTTCTGAAACTTCGGGTTTTCCACACAAACCCAAACCCTCAGTAAATATTCTATACTGAAGAAGATGACAGAAAATGTTTCAAAACCGACGAAAAAGACATCTGTTTCCTGACGGATACTTTTAACAGTATGCAGAATAATTGCCACGGTGTTAAGTGAAATAATCGTCAGGAGGAATATATCGAAAAACCAGGCAAGTCCTTTTTTCTTTTCCCTGGTTACTTCCAGAATACTGTAAACCTTTTTTCTGAGCGTCATAGCTGTTGAGGTTATTTTGTTTCCTTAACGAATCAATCTTATTTTCTTATTGCTTTTTCTTACTTCTCGGGTGAAAATCCGTAATGGTCTGTTGCAGAAATTCTCTGTCAAGATGTGTATAAATCTCTGTCGTAGTAATAGATTCATGTCCCAGCATTTCCTGCACTGCTCTTAAATCCGCTCCACCTTCAATCAGATGCGTAGCAAAAGAATGCCTGAAAGTATGCGGACTGATGCTTTTATGTATTCCGGCTTTCGCAGCGAGGTCTTTGATAATCATAAAAATCATAACCCTGGAAAGTTTGTCTCCTCTTCGATTGAGAAATACGTGGTTCTCAGCTTGTTTTTTTACCACCTGCTGGTTTCTGATATGTTCCAGGTAAATTTCTACGTATTTTATGGCATCTTTTCCTATCGGAACCAGCCTCACTTTATCTCCTTTTCCGAAAATCCTCAAAAAACCAATGTCAAAATACATTTCTGTTAATTTCATTTCAACCAGCTCCGAGACCCTCAATCCTGAACTGTAAAGTACTTCCAGAATAGCACGGTTACGTGTACCTTCGGGAGTTGACAGATCAATAACCTCCAAAATTTTCAGAATTTCAGGATAAGACAAGGTTTCCGGCAATTTCCTGCCTACTTTGGGAGAAGCTATCAATCCGGTCGGATCAGCTACAATGATATCTTCTAAAAGTAAATACTTGAAAAAAGCTTTCAGGCCGGAAAGTATTCTGGACTGTGAAGTGGGTTCCAGCCCTAATTCAGTAAGAAAAACAAAAAAACCGGTAATATCGGAATCTTTTACCAAGATGGGAGTTACATCATTTTCCCCTGCAATTTCCAGATATTCCCAAAACTTATGAACATCCCGCAGATATGCTTCAATCGAATTTTCAGATAACGAACGTTCAAGAGTAAGATAGCTTTTAAAATTTTTTAGATAGCTTTGCCACAACATTCAAAATCAGCATTTAGGTTTAATTGCTAAAATTAGCAATTTTTAACTGTTTTTATTACCTGAATGACCAGGAACGGGTTTCGCCTGAATATGGTTAAATATTCAGCAGCTTATTTTTAATGTTTTTATACCAATTGTTTTTAAATTCAGTCAGAGATTTCCGATAAGAGACCTGACAACTTAAGATTATTCCAGCATATGACACGTAAGCAAATTTTAATTCTGAATGGCCCGAATTTAAACTTATTAGGCAAACGCGAGCCTGAAATTTATGGCTACCAGACTTTTGATCAGTACATGGAAGTTCTGACTGATAAATTCACCGGAGTAGATTTGTATTATTTCCAGTCGAATCATGAAGGGGAATTAATTGATAAAATTCATGAAGTAGGTTTTTCATACGATGGAATTGTCCTGAATGCCGGGGGATATACTCATACATCCATTGCTCTGGCTGATGCGATTTCTGCGGTAAAAACTCCCGTAGTTGAAGTGCATATTTCTAACGTTCATGCCCGTGAGGACTTCCGTCATCATAGCTATCTGAGCAATCGTTGTAAAGGTATTATCATTGGTTTTGGCCTGAGAGGTTATGATTTTGCCATTCAGACATTCTTGTAGTATAGTATTTTAAAAAGCCGGATTCAGCTTTCTGAATCAGATTCAGCACATGATTACTTTTTATCCCGGTCCTTCAAAGGTTTATTCACAAATTGGCGATTATATGCAGGATGCTTTCAAAAGCGGCATACTCAGCGTTAATCACAGGAGTCCGGAATGTGTGGAAATGGTTCGGAATACCATTAATCTGCTGCACAAAAAACTAGATATTCCTGCCGACTATTCTGTTTACTTTATTTCATCAGCTACGGAAGCCTGGGAAATAATTGCGCAGTCATTGGTAAAAGAAAACAGTTTCCATGTATATAACGGTGCTTTCGGAAAGAAATGGTTTGAATATACGCAAAAACTGATTCCGGGAGCAAAAGGTTATGCCTTTGGGCTTAACGAAAACCTTGCAAACCTTTCTGCGGAAATCCGTTCAGCAGGCTCTGAGGCAGAAGTGATCTGCATTACTCAAAACGAGACTTCAAATGGTACACAGGTACTCGTAAATCGCCAGAAAATTGCACAAAATCAGGAATCATTGATTGCGGTAGATGCTACTTCTTCCATGGCTGGGATTACTTTCGACTGGACTCAGGGAGATATCTGGTTCACTTCGGTTCAAAAATGTCTGGGCCTTCCGGCCGGAGCAGGGATTATGATCTGTTCTCCCAAAGCATTGAAAAAAGCAGAAGAAACCGGAGAAAACAAACATTACAACAGTTTGCTTTTTATTCATGAAAATTTCGCAAAATTCCAGACACACTACACGCCCAATGTGCTGAATATCTATCTGTTAAACAGAGTTTTAGAAGAAATTCAGGAGATTTCATATATTTCGGATAAAATCAGAAAACAAGCAGATGACTGGTACAGCTTTTTTGAAAATTCTTCTTTCAAAACAAGTCTTTTAGTTGAAAATAATACGGTACGCTCAGATACGGTAATTGCTGTAAAAGGAGATGAAGAGCTTATCAAAACTATCAAAAACCAATCAAAAACTGCCGGAATTACCCTCGGAAATGGCTATGGAGACTGGAAAAACAATACATTCCGGATCGCCAACTTCCCGGCGATTGATCTTTTGGAAATTGAAAAATTAAAAAATACACTTGTTCAGATTCTCGGCTAAATCATTACAGTTAAAAAACCTTTTATCATCTAACATCATCAACTTATGAACTTTAACATAAAACATATTTTCTCTGTTTCTATCATTCTTTTCTCCGTTATTGATATTCTGGGTTCTATTCCCATTATCATTGATTTGAGGAAGAAATCCGGAGATATTCATGCCGGACATGCCACTTTGGTTTCAGGAGGAATTATGATTGGCTTTCTTTATGTTGGAAAATCCATTTTAAGTTTATTTGGTGTTGATGTCAATTCCTTCGCCATTGCCGGGGCTTTAATTATATTTCTGATCGGTCTGGAAATGACCCTGGGACGAAACATCTTCAAATCCGAGGATTCCGGAAGTAAAGTACATTCAATCGTTCCGCTAGCCTTCCCTATCATTGCAGGTGCCGGAACCATGACTACCATTCTTTCCCTGAAATCACAGTTTGATGAAGAAAATATTCTTATTGGGATTTTACTGAATCTTGGCTTTATCTATCTGGTTTTACGTTCATCGGAATGGATTGAGCGAAAACTGGGACAAGCCGGAGCAAATGTTCTGAGAAAAGTATTCGGTGTAATACTTCTTGCCATTTCCATCAAAATTATCAAGACCAGTCTTGGTTTATGATGATCAAGATCCGGAAAAGCAAGCCTGAATTCTCCCGGTTCAAGCAAAAATCAATCTTTTGAAAGTCGAAATCTCGTGTATTTAGACAGAATTCAGCTATTTTTGCCCATAATTTTTAGAAAGTGGCAAAAAACAAGCAAAAATATTACGTAATCTGGAAGGGAGCGAAAACCGGGGTTTTTGATTCCTGGACAGAGGCGGAAGCGTTAATAAAAGGGGTAGAAAAAGCTCAATATAAATCCTTTAACACCTTAAAAGAGGCGGAAAATGCTTTTAAAGGAAATTACTGGCAGGCTGTTCAGAGCTCATCCAATGGTGTTAAAAGTTCTTCTAAAACAAAAGCCAGCATAGGAAAACCTGTCATGGAAAGCATTTCAGTAGATGCTGCCTGCGCAGGAAACCCGGGAATACTTGAATATCAGGGTGTTGAAACCGGCACTAAAAGAGTATTATTTGCCATGGGTCCTTTTCCTGAGGGAACTGTAAATATCGGTGAATTTCTGGCTATTGTTCATGGCCTGGCATTCCTGCAAAAACACAATTCTGAACTTCCGATTTATTCTGATTCAAAAACTGCAATTGCCTGGATAAAAAACAAGGCCATTAAAACTACTCTGGAGAGAAACGCCGGAACTGAAGAGCTTTTTCAGCTTGTGGACCGGGCCGTTCTGTGGCTAAAAAATAATAAGTATCCCAATAAAATTCTAAAATGGGAAACCGAATTCTGGGGAGAAAATCCAGCCGACTACGGTAGAAAATAACATGTTCCAATTCAAACAATTTAAGATCGAGCAGCACCTGACAGCCATGAAGGTTACCACGGATGCCTGTATTTTGGGTGCGAGTGTAAATGTTACGAAAGCTGCAAATATATTGGACATTGGCGCAGGAACAGGTTTATTATCGCTGATGATGGCCCAAAGAACCCGTGCTGAAATTACAGCAGTTGAGATTGATCAGAATGCTTTTGAACAGGCCCTTGAAAATATTAATCAAAGTATTTTCAGGGAACAAATTAAGCTTTTTCACCAGCCGATTCAGAAATTTTCGACTGCCGGGCAATATGATTTGATTGTCAGCAACCCTCCTTTCTTTCAAAATCACTTAAAATCCGACAATCTTTCCAGAAATAAAGCGCTGCATACAGAAACTTTGTCTTTTGAAGAATTATTGGAAAGTGTCGGCACAAAACTTAAGCCTTCCGGCAGCTTTGTAGTTTTACTTCCGGTTTATGAAACCGAACTACTTTGCCGTCTGGCTCTGGCAAAAGACTTGTTTCCTGTGAAGCAATTGAAAATACGTCATCGGGAAAGCTCAAAAATATTCAGAATTATTACGACCTTTGAGTATTCAGAAGAAAAATTAGTGGAAGAGAGCCTGATTATTAAAAATCCGGACGAAACTTATACCACTGATTTTCAAAATCTTTTGAAAGATTATTATTTGATTTTTTAGAGAATCTGGTTTTTAAATCCATTTTTCCTCCTCAAATGAATACAGGCAAAAAGCCTGTGGGACAAATATGTTAGACATTTCAGTAATCGTTCCGTTATACAATGAAGAAGAGTCATTACCTGAGCTAGCCACCTGGATTTCAAAGGTAATGGATGAACATAAATTCAGTTACGAAGTCATTTTTGTAAATGATGGCAGCCGGGATAAATCCTGGAATGTTATCAGACAGATTTCCCTGAATAATCCAAATTTCAAGGGTATATCCTTTTCCCGTAATTACGGTAAATCCGCTGCACTTCATACTGGTTTTAAGGCCGCAGAAGGCCGTGTGGTTATTACCATGGACGCGGATTTGCAGGATAGTCCGGATGAAATTCCCGAACTGTACAGAATGATCACCGAGGAAGATTTTGATCTGGTTTCAGGCTGGAAACAGAAGCGTTTCGACCCGATTTCCAAGACCATTCCTACCAAACTATACAACGCCGTAACAAGAAGTATATCAGGCGTTTACCTTCATGATTTCAATTGCGGACTGAAGGCTTACAAAAAAGAAGTTATCAAAACCATCCGTCTTTACGGAGAAATGCACCGCTATATTCCTGTACAGGCAAACTGGAACGGATTCTCGAAAATCGGTGAAAAAGTAGTGAATCATCAGGCAAGAAAATACGGCACTACCAAATTTGGTCTGGAGCGTTTTCTCTATGGATTCCTGGATTTATTATCTATTACTTTTATCCAGAAATTCGGGAAACGGCCCATGCACTTTTTCGGTACTATGGGTATTCTTGCAATTTTGGCCGGAGGTTTCAGTGCCTTTTGGATTCTGGGAGAAAAATGGTGGGATATTGCCCATAACCTCAAATACCGGAATGCTACGGATCATCCTTTTTTCTATCTGGCTTTAACTTCCGTTATCATCGGAACACAGTTATTTCTTGCCGGATTTCTGGGAGAGTTGTTAACAACCAATTCTGACCGGACAACCGACTACCAAATCAAAGAAACAACCGGAGAGATTAAAGAGATTTAGCGTTTTTGAGATTTTATTAGCATAAAAAATAATTATAATGAGTGACTTAGCCTGGCTTGGACGAACCAAATTATTAATAGGGGAAGAACGCCTGCAAAAATTACAAAATTCCCACGTGCTGATTATCGGTCTGGGAGGTGTCGGATCATTTGCAGCCGAATTTATTTGCAGAGCAGGAGTTGGAAAAATGACAATCGTTGACGGAGATGTGGTGGATCCTTCCAATCGAAACAGACAATTACCTGCATTATCCACTACACACGGCCAACCGAAAGCGGATCTGATGAGCGAACGTTTACTGGCGATCAATCCTGATTTAAAACTAAATTCTATCAGAAAATTTCTTTCCCCGGAAGCATCAGAAGAAATCCTCAGCAGCGACAACTTCGATTATGTAATGGATTGTATCGATTCTGTTACTCCAAAACTGACTTTATTGGTGACTGCTCATAAAAAAGGATTAAAGATTGTGAGCTCTATGGGAGCCGGAGGGAAACTTGATCCGACCAAAATCAGAACCGCTGATTTATTTGCTACGCGTGAATGTTATCTGGCATCTCTTGTACGAAAAAGGTTAAGAAAACTGGGGATTTCATCCGGAATCAATGCAGTCTATTCTACAGAAAAGATGATAGACGAGTCATTGATGTTAACAGATGGCTCTAATTTCAAAAAATCAGCATACGGTACCATATCTTATCTTCCCGCAGCATTCGGGGGAGCCTGTGCTTCTGTGGTGATCAGAGATTTGCTTTCCTATCCTATTGAGATGGAAAAGAAACTTAAAGCTTTAACCCTAAGAGAAAACAAGCAAAAAAAGGTCAATTCCAGAAAATCATAGGTTATGTTTTCTTAATAAACCAACAATATGTCGAAAATTAAAATCGGTATCATTAATGTTTCTGACCGGGCAAGCGCCGGTATTTATGAAGATATTCCGGGAAAAGCTGTTTTAGAGACCCTCAGAGAATATCTGATTTCAGATTTTGAACCGGTTTACAAAGTAATTCCGGATGAGCAGGCTCTGATTTCGGAAACGTTGATAAGTATGGCGGACGTTGATGGTTGCTGCCTGGTCGTTACTACAGGTGGAACTGGTCCTGCTGTAAGAGATGTAACACCGGAAGCAACAGAGGCAGTCTGTCAGAAAATGATGCCTGGTTTTGGTGAATTAATGAGACAGGAAAGTCTGAAGTATGTTCCTACAGCGATATTGTCAAGGCAAACAGCCGGAATAAGAAATCAAACCCTGATTATTAACCTTCCGGGTAAGCCAAAGGCGATCAGACAATGCCTTGATGCGGTTTTTCCTGCGGTACCTTATTGTATAGATCTGATTGGCGGAGCTTATCTGGTCTGCAATCATGAAGTTATCAAGGAATTCAGACCAAAATCTGATTAATTGTTTTACTGTTTGGAAGCATCTTTTATTCCGGCACTTCAAAACTATATGATCTTATAGAAAAATGCCTCTCCTTATAGAAGAGGCATTTTTCAGATATAAACTAAGCTTCTTATTACAAAGTCGGGATACGTAAAATCTGACCCGGATAGATCAAATCAGGATCCTTAAGCATTGGTTTATTGGCTTCAAAAATCACAGGGTATTTCATCATGTCTCCATAATATTGCTTTGCAATTTTAGAAAGAGAATCACCTGAAACTACTTCATGAAACTGAGCTTCCGGAGCCGGAACAGCTACCGCTAACAGATTATTTACTACTTTAACTCCTTCAACGTTACCAACAGCAAGTGCAATTTTCTCAGAATCTTCCTGAGAAGGCACTTCTCCTTCAAGTGTAACGGTATCCAAAGCAGTTTTTACGGACAACTTATTGTAGTGCAAACCCAATGATTTAACATGCTCTAGTAATGCGGAGGCTCTTAATGGCTCTACTTCAGCAGCTTTGGCAGGTTCAACCTCAGTGTGGTGCCCAAAAACCTTTTCACCTACACCTTTAAAAAAAGACATCAATCCCATTTTGTTGATAGTTTTGTTTTAGAAAGAAAAAGAATATGTTTAAAAAAACGTCGCTCAGGAAGAATTTCCCTGACTTGTTTTACTCACCAAAAGTATTCATTTTTTCCAAAATCCAATGAAATACATTCTCTGATTTATTAATTGGTTAACATACATCAATAACCAATCTTATAATAATTCCCTTTCCAGAAAAAGAGACTGTATTTTACGGGTTTGTTTCCCTATTTTGCCATCATTAAAAATAGTATTATCAATCTGCGAAATGGCTACTACACGTTTTGTACTTCCGGTTGTAAAAACTTCATCAGCCTCAAGTGTTTCTTTCAGGGTAACGTCTCTTTCTTCAACTTCAAAATGTTCTCTGCACAACTCCAGCACATATTTTCTTGTTACGCCATACAAAACGCCATCTTTAGGAGTGATAACTTTCCGGTCTTTTATGATAAAAATATTACTTCTTGAAGACTCACTGATATCTCCGTTCAGATGATATAATAAATCGTCAGCTCCTGCTTCCCGCATTTTCGGTAAAACCCTGATCGGAGAAATATAACTCAGGGTCTTTATTTCCGGAATTTCTCTGGAATATTCATAAGTCATTAATTTCATTCCTATATCTGCCGGTTTGAAAATAAAAGGCTTTGGAATAATCATCAGATTGGACGGTTCAGCCGGAGTATAGCCATCAGGAGAATAACCTCCTGTCATCACAACCTTTATTCCCAGTAAATCATGAGGATTCAATTCTATCAGTTCCAGAATAATTTCTTTCAGTCTTTCTCTGCTTTCAGGGATAGGTAAACCCATCAATCTTGCTGAATTTTCCAATCGGTCTAAATGGTCATCCATAAAAACCGGTTTCCCGTTTACTGCTCTGAAAAAATCAAAAATCCCGTATCCACGCAATAAACCAAGGTCCGAAACATGGATTTTTGCCTCCTCTGACAACAAAATCTGTCCATTCAAAAAGTTATATTCTTTCATATTTTCATAATCAGGCAAAATGCCCTTGAGATTATATTTGAATTAATCAAAAACTAAAGAGATTTAGTCCATTCAACCAGTTTCACTGCTTCAATCGCTTCCCTGACCTCATGAACTCTTAAAATATTAGCTCCTTTCATCAAAGAGATCGTATTCATTACTGTTGTACCGTTCAGGGCGTCCATATGGGATATTTCAAGTTTTCTCCAGATCATCGATTTTCTTGAAACACCTACAAGCATGGGTAAACCCATAATATTAAATGCTTCCAATCTGTTGAGCAGATGAAAATTCTGGTCGGTAGTCTTGGCAAAACCAAATCCTAAATCCAGAATAATGTCCTTTTGCCCAAGCTGCCTCAGTTGATATACTTTTTGCTGGAGATCGTCTAAAATATCCATAACAAGGTCATCATAATTGGTCAGCTGATTCATATTTTCAGGAGTACCCCTGCTATGCATCAAAACATAGGGGACATTTAATCCGGCGGTAGTTTCAAACATTTCTTCATCCAGATTCCCTCCCATCACGTCATTAATCATAACTGCTCCGGCAAATACTGATTCCCGGGCCACTTTTGCTCTGAAAGTGTCAATGGAAATCAGTGCGTCCGGAAATCTTCTTATAATTTCTTCAATGGCAGGAATTACTCTTCTAAGCTCTTCTTCTTCACTCACCGGAGAGGCATTCGGGCGGGTGGAGTGTCCTCCGATGTCAATAAAAGCAGCTCCCTCTTCCAGCATTTTTTCTGTTTGGGAAAGTACTTTGTCCAACGTATCATATCTGCTCCGTTCAAAAAACGAATCAGGTGTAATATTTAAAATCCCCATTACTTTGGGAATTTTAAAATCAATCAGTTTACCTCTGCAATTTATGGTCATTGCCTGAATTTTGGTTGAATAAATAACAGAATGAGAGAATAAAAGGGAATAATCCGGCAAAATGCAATAATTTTGCAGCAGGCGTAATGAAGGACTGTTGATTTAAACTGCTTTCAAAACAAAAACTCAGAAACAAACCTATCGATTGTTGACAATCTTCACAACAGGACTCCTGTATCTGAATCCGCAATATTTTCATTAAACATTCACTTATTCTATCATTCAAAATTGAATACTGAACTCGAATATCGGCAAGTAATTTCGCTCTGCAAAGAGCTTTTCCAGAAAAAGAACAAAGATTATGGTACTTCATGGAGAATTTTACGTCTCCCAAGTCTGACAGATCAGATTTTTATCAAAGCACAACGAATCAGAAGCATTCAGGAAAAAGGCATTCAGAAAGTTGAAGACGGTATCGAAGGAGAGTTCATCGGCATTATCAATTATTGTCTTATTGCACTTATTCAGAAAACCCTTGAAAAGTCTGATCAGATGGAATTTTCAGAAGCAGAACTGAGCTCGCTGTATGATGATCAGGTTGAAAAAACCCTTACATTACTGATGAATAAAAATCACGATTACGGTGAAGCCTGGAGAGATATGCGGATAAGCAGTATGACAGACCTTATTCTGACAAAAATTTTCAGAACCAAGCAGATTGAAGACAATCATGGCAAGACTCTTGTTTCAGAAGGTGTGGAAGCAAACTATCAGGATATGTTGAATTATGCCGTTTTTTGTCTGATTAAACTAAAAGGATCTCAAAGCCAGCAATAAGCTGTTCACCATACTGATATGGACAGAAAGTTTGAAATCAATCTTTAAAATTGCAGGAGTCTGACCAGAAATTATCCTGTTACCGGCTTTAACATTTCATTAACAAGCAGTTTTCCCTGAAAGTAATAATTTTGATACATAACTAATTGTCGTAAAAGACGCATCGGGTTTCACTTCATGAGATATATCGCACAGTTTTCCAGAGTACTTGTTGGAATTGTTTTCATCTTTTCCGGATTAATTAAGCTAAACGACCCGGTCGGAACCGAGATAAAACTCGAGGAATATTTTGACGTCTTTGCAACAGACTTCGTCTGGTCTGCAGGTTTCTGGCATTCATTAGTTCCATATGCCTTGTTTATTTCTGTGTTTATGTGTGCGCTGGAGGTGATTCTGGGTGTGGCATTACTTGTGTCTTATCGCCTGAAATTTACTTCCTGGGTTTTACTGGCAATGGTAATCTATTTTGCATTTCTGACCTTTTATTCTGCTTATTATAACAAAGTCACCGACTGTGGCTGTTTTGGGGAAACCATCAAGCTAAAACCATGGACGAGTTTCTGGAAAGACATTATTCTGATGTTCTTTATCCTCATTATTCTGTGGCAGAGAAAGATATTTTCGCAACCTAAAACCGGTTGGATTGTAGGCCTTACTACAGTCCTGTGTGTCGTATTGGGAATCTATGCAATCAGGCATTTACCTCCATACGACGGGCTTCCTTATGCTGTAGGACAGAATATTCAGAATAATATGAAACCTTCTGAGGCATTGAAATTTAAGTATATTTATGAAAAAAATGGTGAGAAGGTTGAATTGGAGACCATGCCTACAGATACTAGTTATCATTTTAAAGAGCTTATTACTTTAAATCAGGATGCGGCAAAAGCTAAAATCACTGATTATAATATCTGGAAAGACGGTGATAGTACTGATTATAAAGCAGAAAGTTTTACAGGTAACAAATTAATGATAATTGTTCCGGTTATCAGTAAAGTAGATTTTTCAAATATCAGTAAAATACGCGACCTGGCCAATAGTCTTAACGGATCAGCTGTAACAGTATGGCTGCTTAGTTCATCCTCAGACGAAGAGGTAAACAATTTCCGTCATTCACATCAGCTGGCATTTCCGCAATTATCTGCGGATATTAAAGTTTTAAAAACCATTTCACGATCAAGTCCGGGAATCTGGCTTTTAAAAGATGGTACCGTAAAAGGCAAATGGTCTCATAATGATACCCCTACTAAAGATGAGGTTCTGGAGAAATTGAAGTAAGAAATCAATCATTTTCAGAATCTGTTTCGTAAAATTTTCCGTAAAATCAGATGAAAAATATTTTTCTAATAGGCATGCCCTCATCTGGTAAAAGTACTTTAGGTAAACAATTGGCCAAAGCTCTAAATTACCAGTTTGTGGATATGGATGAATTGATTGAAAGAGCCGAAAACAAAACCATTCCTGAAATTTTTAACCTTAACGGAGAAGAGTATTTCAGAAAAGCAGAAAGCGAAATACTCAGACAGTTTCATCCGGATCAAGGTCTTGTAATTGCCACAGGAGGTGGAGTGCCTTGCTTTTTTGATAACATGACCTTTATTAAATCTACCGGTGTAAGCGTCTTTTTAAATGTTGAACCAGTCGATCTGATTAAAAGGCTTCGAAAATCGGATGCCAATAACAGGCCTTTAATCAATAAAAACCTGAAGGAAGATGAACTCTTTGAGGAGCTTCAGAACCGATACAATCACAGATTACCTTATTATGCTCAGGCCGACATTAAGATTGACGGTAATATTGAAGTCGAACAGCTGATGTGGTTACTTGATGAATTGTAAAATGAAAAGGTCTCAGAATTCATAAATTCTGAGACCTTTTCATTTTCATCTGATCTGAAATATCATTTAGAAGAATAATCCGAATGAAAGTACTCCGCTGGTGAAAGTATTTGAAATTTTAGCGGAGTAATAATTATTAGGATTACTTAATTCATATGGTGTATAACCTGTGTTATAACTGCTGTTCACCAAGGCAAAATCTATATAATAGTCGCTTGTACGAACCCCGAATCCACCTGAAATCTGTAAGATTGTTCTTCCTAAATCCTGTTTGTCGAAAGAAGCTTTATACGGATTTGCTTTTGAGGCAACTCCGGCACGCACATTGAAAATTCCGGAAATTTTATACTCAGCTCCAACCTTGAAGTTAAATGCATTGTCAAAACGGTTTTTAAACTCCGGATTTACAATTGATTTGAAATCAGCATTTACCGAGGCAGGAGAATCGCTCGATCCGACACTCATACCCTTGTAATTAACATATTCCACATCAGCAGAGACAAAACCCTTCTTTCCCAGGAAAAAGGCCACTCCTGTTGCCATTCTTAGGGGCGTTGTTAACTGATAATCAAAAATCTGCTGGTTCAGATTGTATTGAATAGAAGAAATCGGCTTTCCGTTATTATCATTTTGCATATTCGGATTAAAGGCAGCATATAGAGACGCATCCTTCGTTTCAGATATATTGCTGTACCAGGTTGGAGTAGTTACACTGAAACCTACTCTTACAATGTCTAAAGGACGATAAATCATCCCGAATGATAAATTCAGTCCGCTGCCTGAAGCAGAGTAATCTTCAGTATAAGCCAGGTTATTTACCACAGGAGTTACATTGGCATTCTTGTCAGAAAACTTCTCATTCAATGCAGAGCTATAGCGATAGCTTAAACCGACAAATCCGATAGATCCTCCCAGATAGAGTTTATTTTTATAGCTGCCTCCGTAAGCAAAAGTCCATTGTGTAATCTTCCCGTCAGAAGTAAATGAAACCCTCTGTTTTGTAACAGTAGTTGCATCCAGTCTGTTTTGGTAAGTATTATTTGCTCCCGGATCAATCAGATATCCCTGATAAAACAAACCTTCATAAGAAGTAGGATTGCCCGTTGTGTTATCAAATTCATTATTTAAATCAGTCGGAGAGATATTTCTGTTGGTTGCAGAATTAGCCGCATTATCCAGTAACGAGCTTTTTTCATTCGTTCCCTGAAGAATAAAGGTGGTTTTCAGCGTAGCCTGGCGGCTATATCCGATTGCGAATGCTCCATGCCAGTCACCATTTTGGTTATCATTGGCAAAAACAATCCCAAAGTTAGGGATAGTCAGCTTTGTGTACTGATCAGGATAAGTTTGATTGATATAACTTGCATTTGTACTCAGGCTGTTCAAAGAAGCGGTAATACTAACTTCGGATCTGTTATAAAATCCAACACCTGCCGGGTTATAAGAGATATTACTCAGATCAGCTCCTAATGCTGCATGTGATCCGCCGATAGCCTGATAACGAGCTGTTCCCTGCGGTGCGATATTGGAGAACATCTGGGCATAATTTGTGTAGGTATTGGCAAGCGATGCGGCGTCCTGGGCTTTGATAAAAAGAGGACTTAATAAAAGCAAGCCTCCCATTATTATCGGATTAGTAATTTTCATGATGTATTTTGTTTTGCAGGTAATACGCGTTAGACTCTCAATAATGTTTAGACAATTATTTAACGTTTTTCACCTACCAAAAATATGTTAATAATTTGTTAATATTTAATCTGAGGGCTATTACATAAAAAAAGTGCCGGCTTTTTAATTGAAAGTCGACACTTCTGAATGATTTACTGAACCAACTTTTCGCTATCTCGGACCTCTTGATCCTCCACCGCCACCGGAAGATCCTCCAGAAGAACCGCCGGATGAAGAACCTCCCCCACCACGGGTACCACCTGAAGAACCACTGCTCCATGAAGAGGAAGAGTTATTAGACCAGCTTCTACTGCTATTGTTGTTATAGTTATTATTATTGTTGTAACTATTTGTACTTCTGCTGCTGTTACTGTTATAATCACCTGAAGAAGGATTAGCATAGGTTACGCCCGAATTTCTTCTTGGTGCCGAATAGTAAGTATTTGAGTTATTATTAGGCGTTGATGCGGTACTGTTATTTCCTCTTGTATTTGGATAGGAATTACCGCCATTATTGTAATTATAATTGTTATCACGACCGCCTCTGGTTGAGTAATAAGTATTATCGTTAGGCTGGCCATCATTAGACTGGCGACTGCCACGGATAGGGCCTGTATTTCCTGAACCGTTGGAAGGAGAATTGTATCTTGATGAACTTGTTCCTCCTATAGGGCCATAAGTACGGTTTCTGTCGGCTCCGGCGATTGAAGGTCTGTAGTAATCATAATACGATGGATAATATCCTCCGCCTCCATAATAAGAATAAGGGCTATAAGAATAATAATTACCCCAGGGACTAAAAGGATTATAATAATACGGGCTGTAATATCCGCCATAACCAAAGCTATAATAGCTTCCAAATCCACCATAATAAAAAGGATCATAGAATGAATTATAACCATAAGAATACGGGTTATAATATCCATAAGGAGACCAGCGGCTTCCAAACGACATTCCAAAAGAAATACCCGGATTGCCATACCAGCTATTCCAGCTGTTTGAGTATCCTCCTCCGTAACCATAACCGGCCACAGTGTTTACTCCGTCTCTGAAACCTGAGTTATAGTTATCTGAATTCTGGTTTTGATAAACACTACGGGAATTTATCCAGTTTTGAGAATAGTACTCGTCTGTTCCCTGAATATTCTGTGATTGAGTATTATTGTTATTACTGTACTGATTAGATCTGTATTCAGGATTTCTATTAACATATTCTCTGTCACGTTGTTCCTGGCGTTCCTGCTCCCTGTCGGCAAATGTGGCTGGGCGAACATCTTTTGCTGAGGCGTAGAGGTCATCATACACCTCATTCGAAGAGTTTCGTGCAACCTGACTGGAAGAGCTACACCCCCAAATACTTAGCAGCGCGAAGGCTGAAAAATATTTTATTGAATTTTTGAGGTCCATTTTTTTAAAGATTAAAATGTTTTACGATTTCAGGTTTCAAGCAATACAAAAAACACCATCTGCAGGAACTGAAAATATTCCATCAACGGTTTCTTAAAACTTGAAACTTAAATTTCATGTCAAACTTACTATAAAAACTTATCTTTGCAAGAATTTTAACATCTTATTAACAAAAGATCAAATACAAAAATTCCCTATTAAGTATTTGATTCTAAGCTGTTAAGTAGCAGCAGTTATGTGACAATTTTTGAAAGATTTACCCCTATTCAGGCGGCAAAAATAAGTTTGCAGACAGATATTCTTACAATAACAACGAAAAAAAAGATAAAATGAGTAAAGCACTCCCAAAAAAAAGTGAAAATTATTCCGAGTGGTACAACGAACTGGTAAAGCGTGCCGATTTAGCCGAGAATTCTGCCGTAAGAGGCTGTATGGTAATCAAGCCCTATGGTTATTCGATTTGGGAGAAAATGCAGAGAGCTTTAGACGATATGTTTAAAGAAACTGGGCATCAGAATGCTTATTTCCCTCTATTTATTCCAAAATCATATCTTTCAAAGGAAGCTTCCCACGTTGAAGGTTTCGCTAAAGAATGTGCTGTTGTTACCCATTACCGTCTTAAAAATGATCCGAATGGCGGAGGCGTAATTGTAGATCCTGAAGCAAAACTTGAGGAAGAACTGATTGTCCGCCCCACTTCTGAAACTGTAATCTGGAGTACTTATAAAAACTGGATTCAATCTTACAGAGATCTTCCTTTATTAATCAACCAATGGGCTAACGTAGTCCGTTGGGAAATGCGTACCAGACTTTTCCTGAGAACGGCTGAGTTTTTGTGGCAGGAAGGCCATACTGCTCATGCCACTAAGGAAGAGGCTGTTGCCGAAACGGAGCAAATGCTTGAAATCTATGCTACCTTTGCAGAGGAATTTATGGCTGTTCCTGTAATTCGCGGCCGTAAAACTCCTAATGAGCGTTTCGCCGGAGCAGAAGATACTTATTGTATCGAAGCAATGATGCAGGATGGAAAAGCTTTGCAGGCAGGAACTTCTCATTTCCTCGGACAAAATTTTGCGAAAGCATTTGATGTTAAATTCCTCAACAAGGAAAATAAGCAGGATTTTGTATGGGGAACTTCATGGGGTGTTTCAACCCGTCTGATGGGTGCTTTGGTAATGGCCCATTCAGATGATGAAGGATTGGTTTTGCCTCCGAAATTAGCTCCGATTCAGGTAGTTATTGTTCCTATTTTCAAAGGAGATGAACAACTGGCTCAAATTTCTGAAAAAGTAAATCCTATTGTGAAAGAACTTAAGAAAAGAGGTATTTCCGTTAAATTTGATAATTCAGACAAGCAAAGTCCTGGTTTCAAATTTGCTGAATATGAGCTTAAAGGTGTTCCGGTTCGTCTGGCTATCGGGGCAAGGGATCTTGCAAATGGCACCATTGAAGTAGCCCGTCGTGATACCAAACAAAAGGCAACCTATCAGATTGATAGCATTGTTGAATCGATCGTAAATCTTCTGGACGAAATTCAGGAGAATATTTATAATAAAGCCCTTCAATTCAGAACAGATAACACGGCAAAGATTGACAATTGGGATGATTTTGTAAAAATCCTTGATGAGAAACCTGGTTTTATATCAGCGCACTGGGATGGCACTTCTGAAACGGAAGAAAAGATCAAAGAATTAACGAAAGCTACAATCCGTTGTATTCCTTTGGATGCTGTGGACGAAGAAGGGGTTTGTATTTATTCGGGAAAACCTTCGTCACGCAGGGTAATTTTCGCAAGAGCCTACTAAGGTTGTTGCTTTCATTTTACTATTGATAACAAAAGAGGCCGGAAAATTTCCGGCCTCTTTTGTTAATTCAAATCCAAACCTTAATGCATAATAGAATCCGGTAACGAATATGGCGTTGAATCATCCGAAGATTTTTGTTTATGAAACAAGGCTCTGAATGTTTCAAGCATGTAAAAAATGTCTTCTACTTTACTTCTTGCAGCACGCATGGTATGAATATTTACACCTTGCTGCACCAGAGCCTGAAAAATATTCCGCAAATACACCAACTCCTCTTCATGATTACAGAAGTCTTTCACGATGTACATCGTAAAGCCTTTATCATTTTCATCTGCATTATAAATTACAAGGTGAAAGTCTGTTTCCTGAATAAAAGAAACAACCTTATTCTTGGAAAAATCATAAAACATTTGTTGAGAATCAACAAGGGAATCTATTATTTCTACCTCCTCTTTTGTTACGTATAAATCCTTTAAAAGATATATTGCTTGCGATGATTGTGTCATAACTATGATATTAATATTGTGAATTTTGAGTAATAACACTTAATGTTGACACAATGTTCAATTATTTTTATGATATTTCCAACAATAATTTTAAATTTTTAATGATTTATTAACATTATTTTTTTGCTTATAAAACACAGCTTAAAAACTGCCAAACCGATTAAATCACTATTCCATGTTAGTCCTTGAAGTGATATAAAATTAGAAAAATACAATTAATACAAAAGCAAATTATTTTGAAGGTACATTCCTCAAAAAGGAGTTACTTAATCTCATTTCGACCTGTTTATTAAACAGGTTTCCGATAAATTCTATAAAAAAATTGAAATAGTACTCACTTTTTAAAGCTATATTATTTGTTGTACTTTTCTTACATGTCAGATTCAAGGGTTTTTGAAACAAAAAAAGGACTGATATCTGAAAAAATATCAATCCTTTAAAAAAATTAAAAAATATTTGTTTTGAAAACGATTTAATCCTCGTTAAAATCCTCGGAAATCAATCTTCTCAATTGCTGATGAGGTCTGAGTGCAGGCTTCTTGCTAAAAAGAGCTTTGTCTCCGGTATATGATTTTGCCTTGCTGGCTAAACTTGAAGTTGTGAAATAGTTTTCCCGGATAAACTGAGAGGCTTCGTCTTCACCAATTTCGTTTCTTACCATATTACCTTTGTTAAAACCATCATTAAAACTGGCAATTCTCACTTCCATTTCAGATAGTTTCAACTGCTCCACACAATCTTTTATTTCATTCTCATAATTTCGTTTCCGGGTTTCCAGCTCTTCAATACCAGGTAAAAGGTTAAGGTCGTTTTCCAGTACATTTTTCTGAACAACATTATCAGCCAATAAGGCCTCAGCCTCCTGCAACTCCGGAACAAGTTTTTTCTTCTCCTTCTTCAAACGTCTGAGATTAGTATCAATCTGTATCCATCTGTACCAGTAACATTGCAGCACCGGAAAGGCTATTCCCAGACAAATGGCTCCTGCTATGGCAAAAAGTACACCTGACAAAACAAAAGATGCCAAAGCCCAGGGACTGTTAACCAGTTTCTCATTAAGCACATCAAAAGTCTTCAGTTGCTGGTCAATTTTTCTTGCTGTTTCCTGCGACAAAGGAGCAGAAGGATTCAGCGGGTCTATCGATTCATTCTGAATATTTTTAATCGTTTTGTTTACCCCGTCCTTTAATTTATCCGTTTTATAAGCCTCATATCTGAACCACCCTAAAATAAATAAGGTAGCAACGGCAAAAAGCACCATCGCTCCTTTAAACCAGGCATAAATCTTTTTAGAATTAGCTGAAGTATTTTCAGCATAGGGGCTTTCTATAAGTCGTTCATAAGCTGGTTTCAGCAAAATCGAAATCATTGCTAAACCTACTGCAAAAGACCATGCTTCAATATTATTTCTGATGTTCAGGGCATAAGCCACAATTTCATGAGAAATAATCAAATCTCCCGCCATAAACGAAATCCCGGCAAACAAATACACAAATCCAGCCAGCAGGGAATACTTATGAACAGACTTTTCCCGCTTTGCGGTAAGATCATGAATACTTGCCTGATTTTCATATACCTGTTCTTCCAGCCGTTCCTTACGTTTGCCATAAAGACCAACCTGAAGCATTTTTTCCTGCAAGGTATCAAAAGCTGTTTTCTGTCTGTTTTTTACCTGCTCTATAGACTCTTCAAGGGCTTTAATATCGCTCTTCCTTTCATCTATTTGTTTTTTAAGCCATTCAAAATTAACCTGACTGGATAGAAAGCCTTCATAAGTATTTTTATCCACAGCTTCCAATCCGCTTTGATAGCCATGTTGAAAGTCATAATTATCGGTATGTGAGTTATTCTCTTCCATAATATTTTTAAGGTATCTTAAAACTAGTCAACATCTGAAATTTCTTTAATCTGCTTATCACTCAGGCGGTTTTTATAATTGACAGCCAAATTGTATTCACTTTCAAAAACCTTAATCAGCATATCCCGCTGAGCGTTCAATTTGGTTCTTTCTGCGATAAGTTTGGTAAGTTCCGGTAAAATCTCCTGCTTTTCGGACCGGTGTTTTCCGATTTCTGCTTTAAATCGTTCTATTTCTGCCTCCCATTCTTCCACTCTTCTGACTTTGTCTTTCTGGCGTTGATTTCTCTTTTGAAAAATTGACAAATCGTCTTTCAAAATGGTAAGATTTCCTAAAAGAAGTTTCCCGGAAAACATAAACAGGAAAAATACGAATCCAAGTAAGGAAAGAGATTTAATAATTGGCTGGCTTTCATAAACCTGTGCAAACACAAAAACTGAGGCTGCCAGCGGCATCCCTATTTCTTCCAGAATCCTTCTCCAGGTACTTTGCTTTTCCTGGTCATGAAGGAAGGAAACCCTTCCAAACAGATTAAACATCCCTGCCAGAAAAACTCCGAGAGCGATAATATCGCTTTGTACAAATTGATCCTTCAGAGCATCCTGAATCAGAAAATAATTCCCGAAAGCTATTCCCACTGCCAAAAGCAGGCCTGTTATAGTTCTGGGCAGATGATGCTGTCCTTCAAATTCCTGGTTTTTAACCGCTACAATATCAGCTTCATTCCTCTTAATTGCCTCTTCACGCTCTTCAATCCAGTAATTCAGTTCTCCGATTTTCTCTTCCTGCTGTTTGATTACCTGCTCAGTTCCGGCCGTTTGCTGAGAAAAATAACTTCTGATTATTGAGGTTTTCTCATCAGGATCTGACCCTGACAATCCAAAAATCACGCCTTCATCCCGCAGAATATCTTCATTAATAAGCCAGTCGGGCTGCACTTCATAGATTTTCGAATCGGGATAATAAGTTACCTCCGGCTGTGGTAACTGTGGTTGATGTGGCGAAAGAACATGCACCTCCTCTGTCTGAAGAGATTCGATCGGATTCTCCCCGACAACATCAGTCTTATCGGGTTGAAATAAGGTCTTCAATTTGTCAAAGATAGACATAACAAAATGGTGTTTTATATGAATGGGCTTTTCTGTTGGCCTGAAAAGATTTCAGTAAACAGAATATTACAGAAACTTCAACTATACAAAATGGGATATACATATGTATAAGTCGAAATTGGGGAAAATTATTTTATCGGGCAAAGAATATTTGAAGAGTGGTTCTCAAAACAGATGAATTACTCAGTTTATTACTTTTTTAGAAGTGAAAATTATGTATTTCAATACAAATGCCAATAAAGAAATTCCCAGACCTCCGAAAAAAATCAGGCTGAGCCATCTGTTATAATAAACGATTGCCAGCAGGCAGACAACCGATAAAATCAAAGCCACCGCAGGCACGTAAGGATATAACGGCGCTTTAAAAGGACGATGCAGTCCGGGTTCTTTTTTCCGGAGAACAAACAAACTTAACATGCTGATCAGATACATTACCACAGCTCCCAGGACGGAGAGAATAATAATTTCATTTGTCGTTCCGGTAAATATAGCCAGAAATCCCACCAAACCGCCTGCAATCAGCGCCCAATGAGGCGTATGATACTTCAGGCTGATCTGAGAAAGTATTTTAGGGAGATACCCTTCTCTTGCCAGAGCATAAATCTGTCTTGAATAACTGATGGTATTACAATGAAAGGAAGCAATCAAACCGAAAAGCCCTAAACTGGCAAACACTTTTGACCAGGCATTATTTTTTCCAAGAGCCATAGTCAGTGTTTCAGGCAAAGGATGATCCAGATTACTTAATTGCCGCCAGTCTCCTACTCCGCCACTTAGAATCATTACACCCAAAGCCAGTATCACCAGGGTTAAAATACTGGAGATATATCCCCGGGGAATTGTTTTATGGGGATTTTTTACTTCTTCAGCTACCATAGCAACACCTTCGATGGCAACAAAAAACCACATTGCAAAAGGAATCCCTGCAAAAACACCGCCCGGTTCAACGGAAGGCGGATTATTCGCCAAGAACCTGTCATTATCATAACATGGCAGAATAATGATCAGAAATACGACCAGCTCCAGTACCGACAAAATTGTAACGATCAGGGAAAATCGGGCAGATTGCTTAATGCCAAATAAATTAATAGTAATAAACACTACATAAGTTGCCAGTGCAGTACCCATAATAGGAATGGCAGGATTCAAAAAATGTGTATAGCTGCCTAATGCATAAGCGATAGCTGGCGGAGCGAGTAGAAAATCAACCAAAGTGGCAAAACCGGCAATAAATCCTCCGATTTGTCCAAAGGCACGATGAGCATAAGAGAAAGGGCCTCCGGCATGCGGAATAGCCGTTGTAAGCTCTGTGTAGGAAAAGATAAATGTGACATACATAATTGTCACAATAATTGTAGAAATGAGAAAGCCAACTGTTCCGGCTACTTCCCAGCCGTAATTCCAGCCAAAATATTCTCCGGAAATCACCATTCCGACAGCAATAGCCCAAAGTTGAGTAGCGGATATAACACGATCCAGTTGAGGGCGCCGGCCGTCAGGAGCATCATTCATCGATAAAGGTTTTATATTGTGCTTGATTAACTTCTTACAGTTCAGCAATAGATTAAAGAGAATCGTTTTCAGGAACTTTCTCCCGAAATCCATGATTTCTTTAATCTATTGCCGGACTTAATTCTTCCCATTTGAAGCTTACTCAAATTTAACCCGAAAGAATTAAAACACAAATACCTGCCGGGAAATTATGCCTCCACTTTCAGCAATTCCGTTAATTTACTGACAACAAAGTCCACTTCTTCAATTGTATTGTATTTTGAGAAAGAGAATCTTACCGCAGGGCGGTTCGGATCTCCCCCGATAGCAGTCAGAACATGAGAGCCGATATTTGAACCACTTGAACAGGCACTTCCTCCAGAAGCTGAAATTTTGTTAATATCAAGGTTAAATAACATCATGTCAGAATCATCGGAAGCCGGGAAACTAACATTCAGTACAGTATATAAACTCCTGTCGGCATTTGCACAATCACCGTTGAAACTCACCCCTTCTATACTCTGCTGCAATTTCCCGATCATATAGGTTTTCAGATGCTGAATATGCTTGTGGTGTTCTTCCATACCGGAATAAGCTATTTCCAAAGCTTTGGCAAGTCCTACAATTCCATAAACATTTTCAGTACCTCCCCGCATATTGCGTTCCTGTGCCCCGCCATGTATAAAAGGATGAATTTTAGAATTGGCATTCATATAAAGAAAACCAACCCCTTTAGGTCCGTGAAACTTATGTGCGGCACCAACCAGAAAATTCATATTAAGCTGCTGCAAATCATGTTTGTAATGTCCCATGGTCTGAACAGTATCAGAATGGAAAATTGCACCATAATCTTCACAAAGTGCACCTACTTTTTCAAGATCCAGCAAATTACCGATCTCATTGTTCCCGTGCATTAAAGAAACCAGTGTTTTCGGGTTTTCTCTCAGCAATTCTTCCAGGTGATTCAAATCGATATGACCTTTTTCATCCAGGTTCACCAGACTAATACGGATTTTTCCTTTTTTAGCCAGGTATTCTAATGTATGTAAAACAGCATGGTGTTCAACCGGCGAAGTAATAGCATGTGTTATGCCATATTCTTCAATTGAGCAACGAATTGCCGTATTATCTGCTTCTGTTCCTCCTGAAGTGAAAAATATCTCTGCGGGAGAGGTATTTAATAATCCTGCAACGGTCTTTCGGGCACGCTCAATTGCTGTTTTAACGGTTCTCCCATGTGAATGGATAGAAGAAGGATTCCCGAAATTCTCCTCAAAAAGAGGCATCATAGCCTCTAAAACTGCTTTATCAATCGGGGTTGTCGCAGCATTATCAAAATAAACTCTATGCATTATTTATCAATGGATTAAAATTCTACTAGTTCTGTATATATAATCTATTTAGCTTAAAACATAAAATGTCAGGCTTTTGTGCCTGACATTTTAAAGAATGTATATTTATTGACAGAATTATATTCTGTGATTCACTACCTCTTTAATATCGCTGATAAGCTTTTTAGCCAGGTTATCTGCTTTTGTAATTGAGTCGGATTCAGAGTAAATTCTGATAATCGGCTCGGTATTTGATTTTCGAAGGTGTACCCATTCTTTATCAAATTCAATTTTAACACCATCAATAGCATTTATCGGATTTTTAGAGTACTTTTTCTTCACTTCTTCCAAAACCTGATCAACATCTATATCCGGGGTTAATTCAATCTTATTTTTAGAAATATAATACTCCGGATAGGCCTTTCTCAAGATAGAGATCTTTTTACCCGATTTTGCCAGATGCGACAGAAACAAGGCGATTCCAACCAAAGCATCTCTTCCATAATGTAATTCAGGATAAATTACACCACCGTTTCCTTCTCCTCCGATTATGGCCTTCGAAGATTTCATGAGTGCCACCACATTCACTTCTCCTACCGCTGAGGCATAATATTTACCTCCTGCTTTCTCTGTAACATCTCTCAATGCACGGGTTGAAGACAGGTTAGAAACCGTATTTCCTTTTTTATGTTGCAAAACATAATCTGCAATAGCCACCAAAGTATATTCTTCGCCAAATGGAGAACCATCTTCACACATAAAACAAAGTCTGTCCACATCAGGATCAACTACAATTCCCAAATCAAATTTCTCTTTTTCAATGGCTTTTGTAATATCTCCCAGGTTTTCCGGAAGTGGCTCAGGATTATGTGCAAAATGACCAGTTGGTTCGCAATGCAATTTAGTAATCTGAGTCACGCCCAAAGCTTCCAGAAGCATTGGTACTGCAATGCCTCCCGTAGAGTTCACTGCATCAATTATTACTTTGAAATTACGTGAAGCAATAGCTTCTTTATCAACCAGGGGCAATTCAAGTATCCAATCGATGTGTTTTTTCAGATATGTGTTATCCGCCGTATAGGACCCCAGCTTTCTTACTTCAACAAAATCAAATGCTTCTTTTTCCGCAATTTCGAGCAATTCTTCACCGTCTTTGCCTGAAATGAACTCTCCTGCCGAATTAAGCAATTTAAGTGCGTTCCATTGAATCGGGTTATGACTTGCTGTAAGAATAATTCCTCCTGCTGCTTTTTCGGCCGGAACAGCCATTTCTACAGTCGGAGTAGTGGAAAGCCCAAGGTCAATAACATTAAATCCAAGTCCCTGAAGGGTAGAAACTACTAATTTTGAAACCATCTCTCCTGATAAACGAGCATCTCTTCCAAGAATTACTTTAAGGTTCTCAGGATTAGACTTCTTCAACCAAGTCCCGTAAGCTGCCGCAAACTTTACGACATCAAGAGGAGTAAGTGCATCGCCGGTTTTTCCCCCAATTGTTCCACGTATGCCTGATATTGATTTGATTAATGTCACTTTCGAATATAGTTTATTAGTGTGAGCGGTAAAATTCAGAAATTAAAAAGAGATTATATCTTAATAAAAAATAAGCGTGTTCCTGACCTGAAAAATAGAAACCTATTCTTTTTCTCTCCCTATTTCAATAGCATCCGGACTTTTCCGATGATTAAATGTAAATCTTTCCGGTTTATAGATTTTGAGAATAAGAGATCTTCTTTAAAGAGTGGTATCAGAAAACACATAAAGCATCGTATAAAATGTATTTTATGGCAAAACTGATAAAATATTAAAGCCAAATCCGGAAGAATTTATCCGATGACCGGATTTCCCCTTTCAAAGAAGATTGCAATTTAAAAATTCAGCAAGAATAAGCCAACATTTCAGGTTTAAAAAAGACCTATAATTCAAAAAACTGAAAATAGTTATATAAAAACTAAAAAATCTCAAAACAAAAACCCCTCAATCGATTAAGAAAGAGGGGTTTGTTGACCGACTAGGATTCGAACCTAGAAAGACGGCACCAAAAACCGTAGTGTTACCATTACACCATCGGTCATCCTTGTTGTAAAAGGTGATGCAAAATTACAGGTTCCTTCTTAATTTGTCAAGCCCTTTTTGAAAAAATCTTTAAATTTCTTTCAGAAAAGGCCTTAAGTAGTCTCATATAACTTTGGTTTTCAAGGCCTTATTTAAGCCAAAATTTTTGAAAAAAATTTCAAATCTCTTGCTTCAAAATGCCTATAAACCGGCTGTTTCCACCGTTGGAGCAATTTTTTTAACCAAACCCTGCAAAACTTTACCCGGTCCGCATTCTGTAAAAGAGCTCGCTCCGCCGGCTACCATGTTCTCAACCGACTGCGTCCATCTCACAGCTCCGGTTAACTGAGAAACAAGATTTGCCTTAATTGTAGCTACATCTGTAGAAGGCTGGGCATTTACGTTCTGATAAATCGGACAGACCGGAGTGTTAAAATTTGTGGCCTCAATAGCTGCGGCAAGTTCTTCTCTGGCTGATTCCATCAAAGGTGAGTGGAAAGCTCCGCCAACAGGCAAAGGTAAAACTCTCTTTGCTCCTGCTTCTTTCAATTTCTCTCCTGCTTTTGCCACCCCTGAATTAGAACCCGAAATTACTACCTGACCCGGGCAGTTGAAATTAGCTGCTACCACTACATCATCAGTAATTGAGGCACAAATCTCTTCTATTACCGCATCTTCAAGTCCTAATACCGCAGCCATTGTAGAGGGATTCTGTTCACAGGCTTTCTGCATAGCCAAAGCTCTTTGCGAAACCAGTTTCAAACCATCTTCAAAACTAAGGGCATTTGCTGATACAAGGGCCGAAAATTCACCTAATGAATGTCCCGCTACCATTTCAGGCTTAAAATCTGCGGTTTCTTTTGCTAAAATCACAGAATGAAGAAATATAGCAGGCTGAGTTACTTTAGTTTGCTTTAGCTCCTCATCGGTTCCCTCAAACATAATGTCAGTAATTCTAAAACCTAAAATTTCATTTGCTTTTTCAAAAAGGGCTTTGGCAGAAGGTGACTTTTCATAAAGATCTTTGCCCATTCCTTTAAATTGGGAACCCTGACCAGGGAAAACGTATGCTTTCATCGTTTAAAAATAAAATTGTTTAAATATGCCGTAACCCGGCGTTTTCAGAAGAAATCCTTATAATCTTCAGATTTTAAAAGGCAAAATTACTCCGCCTTGCTTTAATTTCAATAGCTCAGAAAATCTCATTACTTTACCTGCAAGCCTTTGCGAATCTCTACTTTATCAGGTAAAATCATGGCTGTAGGATAGCTTTCCTTAATTTTACTGAAATATCTTTCAGCATCCATCCTGTTGAGGAAATCACCTACTTTTACCTTAAAAACCGGTTGTGTATAGCTTATGTACGGATTAAGCTCAGGGAAGCTCTGATAAGTAAAAACCTTGGCATCATCTGCAGATTTTTTGTCATTTCCTACATAAATCTGAATTCTGTAACCATTGGCAAACCTGATATTTTTGTTCCTTGAAGCAATTGTATCCAAAACAGCATCCAGCTTTTTATTTACCTGCATCGGCTGTTCAGATTTGTTTACTTTTTTAGGATCAGCTTTACCGGAAACACTTTCTCCGGGCTTCTCATTATATTTCGGCCGGTAAACTGCCAAATTCTGGTCGTTGGATTTGGGTGTACTTTTAGTTGTTGCTGAAGCTGTACTTTTCCCTGTAGTAGCAACTTTCGGAGAGCATGCTACACCAAAAATCACCATAAGGAACAAGACGAAGTATGAAATGCGTTGCATAAAAGAGTGGGTATTTTTGCAAAAAAAGAGTTGTTTTCCGAAAGATTGACCTCCGATAAAGTTCCGGAATTCAATAAAGTTTCCGGAGCACTTGCAATCAGTGAATCAAAACAAGCTGATAACGTTTTAAAAGATTATATTCTGAGTTGATTTTACAAATTTTAAGTATAAATCTCAGAAAAACAATAAACGTTTGTAAGCTTTTGTGTTATTTTGAATCCGGAATTTCAACAAACCACCTTAACAGACTTCCTGAATTCCGGAATTTTCAGCCAATGCTAGCAGTCAGAACCAACGTTTCTTTAAAATCATACAATACCTTCGGAATAAGTGCCTTTGCGAAATTTCTGGTAGAAATCGGATCTTTAGAAGATTTAACAGAAATTTTAAAAGACCCTCAATATCAGTCTTTACCAAGACTTTTCCTTGGCGGGGGAAGTAATATTCTGCTTACAGGAGATTTTGAAGGACTTATTGTCAAAATCAACCTTTCCGGTATTGACATTATTGCTGAAGATACAGATACCGTTCTGATTAAAGCCGGAGCCGGAATAGTCTGGAATGATCTGGTGATGTTTGCTGTAGCAAAAGGGTTCGGAGGCATGGAAAACCTTTCTCTTATTCCCGGAACTGTTGGCGCAGCACCTATGCAAAACATCGGGGCGTACGGAGTGGAAATTAAGGATATTTTTGAGGAATTGCAGGCACTCAACCTTAAAACCCTGGAAGTTGAAACCTTTAAGCTTGAGGACTGTCATTTCGGTTACCGTGAAAGTGTTTTTAAACATGAGAAAAAAGGGCAATATGTAATTTTGTCTGTTACTTTTAAACTCCGCAAAAATCCGTTTTTTAAAATTTCATATGGCGATATTCAGAAAACGCTCGAAGAAGCAGGCATTTCTGAATTAAGTGTAAAGGCAATCAGTGAGGCCGTTGTCAAAATCAGAAAGAGCAAATTACCTGATCCGGCAGAAATCGGAAATTCCGGCAGTTTTTTTAAAAATCCTGAAATTCCTAAAGATCAGTTTGAGAAGCTCAAAGAGAAGTTTCCTGCTATTCCAAGTTATCCTGTCAATGAAACAACGGTCAAAGTGCCGGCAGGATGGTTGATTGAACAGGCTGGCTGGAAAGGATATCGCGAAGGGGAAATAGGTGTTCATGCAAAGCAGGCACTTGTTCTGGTGAACTACGGCAACGGCAAAGGACTGGAAATCAAAGAACTGGCTGAAAAAATACAAAAATCCGTTTTTGAAAAATTTGGTATAGCATTAAGTCCTGAAGTAAATTTTATCTGAGTAATCTGACATTTCAGGGGCGACGGATTTCTTTCATATTCAGACAAAACTATAGGTATTTATTTAATCCGGTATATTTTCCGGTAATTTTAAAATTCATTCTCATGAACATTCCAAAGTTAAAAAATACAGATAAAAACAATTTTTTCCTGATGGCAGGAAGTTGTGCCATTGAGAGCCGTGACCTGGCTTTTGAAATTGCCGAAAAGATTAAGGGAATTACTGACCAGTTTGGCATTCCATATATTTTCAAAGGATCTTACCGCAAAGCTAATCGTACCAAACTGGATTCATTTACAGGAATCGGTGACATCAGGGCTTTAGAGATTTTACAGGAAGTTGGTAATCATTTTGACCTGCCAACTGTTACAGATATCCATGAATCCATTGAGGCTGAAATGGCTGCAAAATATGTGGATGTATTACAGATTCCGGCATTTCTTTGTCGTCAAACAGATTTATTGGCCGCAGCTGCCAAAACCGGGAAAGCGGTAAATATCAAAAAAGGGCAGTTTATGGCAGGTGTTTCCATGAAATTTGCTGTTGAAAAAGTACTTCATGAACATCCCGGCGCCACAGTTTTCCTTACAGACAGAGGTAATTCTTTCGGTTATGGCGACCTTGTGGTTGATTACAGAAATATTCCTGAAATGCAGGCACACGGCGTTCCGGTGGTGATGGACTGTACGCATTCACTTCAAAGACCGAATCAGGGTTCAGGCGTTACGGGTGGCCAGCCTCAGTTGATTGAAACCATTGCCAAGGCCGCTATTGCAGTCGGAGCAGAAGGTTTATTCATTGAAACACATCCGAATCCTTCTGTGGCCAAATCTGATGGCGCCAATATGCTGCAACTGGATAAGCTGGAAGGGCTTTTGGAAAAATTAGTTAAAATCAGACAAGCAATTGTCTAGCTATCGGCTGTCAGCCATCGTTTTTTTGTCGCTTTTATCTTTTTCTTTAGTCTGACGGCTGATAGCCGATAGCTGACGGCCTATATATGACATTCCGGAACCGACTTCAATATTTTCTGGTAAAATCTTTAAGAATTTCAAACAGGGAAGCTCTGTCGCTGATATTGAGCGGACAGATTGAAGTAAATCAGAGGAAAGTAGAAGAAAACATCATTCTAACACTTCAGGACAGCATTGCATATCAGGGGAAAGTACTAAAAGAGGGTAAAAAACTGGTTTATGCAGCGTTTTATAAACCCAGAGGGATAGAAACTACACTTAATACCCAAATTCCGGATAATCTGAAAAGCATCCTCCCTTTTGAAGAAGAACTTTTTCCGGTCGGAAGACTGGATAAAGAATCTGAAGGATTACTTTTTCTTACCAATGACGGCAGGCTATTTGACAAAACACTTAGAAAAGAACATCAGACTGAAAAGGAATATCTCGTAACTGTAGATAAACCGATTGACGGACATTTTATAAAAACAATGTCTGAGGGGATTGTTATTATGGGACAAACCACTTTGTCTTGTGAGGTTAAACAGATTGATTCATATAATTTCAGTATTATTCTGGTGCAGGGTTTAAACAGGCAGATCCGCAGAATGTGCTATAAACTTAACTATGAGGTGCTGAAACTAGTCAGGATAAGAATCGGTACAATAGAGCTTGAACATCTCTCTCCCGGCGAGTACCGCTTTATTACTTTATAGCATTCTCTTCCGGTATTAATATTCTCAGGCGGAATGTGCTAAAAACTTCTCCCGGAAAATCATTTTTCTTCTTCTTGAAATATCTATTTTTTTACCGGTTTTCATGGTAACAAACATTTCATCTTTCAATTCAAAACTCTGAAGGTTATTAAGGTTAATCAGATAAGAGCGGTGAATACGAACAAAGGGATGATTACTCAGAATGGCTTCAAATTCTTTTAAAGTTTTGGCCAGCATTATTTTCTTCCCGTCGCTCATTAAAATAGAGGTGTAATTACTTTCAGCTTTCAGCAAAATAATATCGCTGATAGAAATGTACCTCGTTTTCCGGTTCAGGTAAATCGTATTCCATTTGTAAAGGAAAAGTCTGTCAAAGGCAGATACAATCGGTAAATCATTCATAGAATTTTCAAGGGCCAGTGAAATATTAATTTATTGAATATGTATTTTAGATAGTCCTTTTTATAATCATTATCCGGTTTATCAAAAGTGTATAGTCCGGATTTCAGAATCATCTGACGGATAAACGGCATAATAATCCCGGCTTTCACCAATGAAGCCCAGAAATCCCTTCCTATATGAAATAGAAAACAGAGCAGTGAACACAGACTTTATGTAATAAATCTACATCATGAAAGCAGGTTCTGTAAAGTCATAACCGATGAAAGAAGGCTAATAATCGTTGAAGGGATCGTTTTTAATTGAGGGGAAGTATAAGTTCTGCACGGGTTTTTCCTTCTCCGGCATTTACAAATCGCACAGAGGCTCCGATTTTTTGGGATAATTCATCTATCAGGTGCAAGCCCAGACCTGATAAACTTCTGGTATTTTCCTGACGTTTAATTATCTGTTCGTATTGTTCCTGGCTAAATGCCTCTCCATCATTCTGAATACTAAAAATCACACTATTCTCATTCCGTGAACATTCCAGTAGGATTTCACCTTGCTGTGGAGAAGCCTTTACAGCATTCTGGAATAGGTTTCTGATAATAGTTTGCAGGAAATACTGGTCTGTTTTTACTTGTATATTTTCCGGAATTTTTCTTTCTAAATGAAGGTTTTTGGCATCAATATTCAATTGTAATAATTGCTGGCTCTGCACCACAACAGGAAGTAAATCAATTACCTGAAATTCAGTTTTAAATTGATTCATCTGGGTTTTAGACCAGAGTAACAAATCTTCCATAGTTTCCAGCAATGAACCCGTAGCTTGCTGAATCTTCATACTGAGCTGACTTTTCTGGTCTTCATTCAGCAATAAAGGATTCAGCTGCTGCAATTTCAGAAATTGATAAACCTGACTAATCGGTGACCGGAGATCATGACCAATGATACTGAAAAGTCTTGCTTTGGTTTGATTAGCTTCTTCCAGTTCTCCGTTGAGTCTGGCAAGCGAATGATTTTTCTCTTCTATAATTGCAGCAGTTTTTCTTTTATTCCGATAAATAATCCCCAATAAGATTAAGGCGATCATGACTAATCCTAAACCGGAAAGCAACCATATTTTTTGCTTCTGAGCATCTTCCAATTGAATATTCTTCAATTCTATCTGTTGCTGTTTTTCCTTGTTCTGGTATTTTTCTTCTGCTTCGGCAAATGTTTTCTCCGAATTAACAGTAGCTAATGAATCCTGAGTTGTTGCAAACTTACTGGAATACAAATAAGCTGATTTCCAATCATTTAATCCTCCATAACATTTTCCGATTTTTTCCAGGCAAAGCATATACATTGCATTGTATCTGTTTTGCTTTGCCAGAGGTTCTGCTTTTTGTAAAAAAGCCAAAGCATTTCTGTAATCCTTCAATGCCAGATAGACTGAGCCGTTGGTATAATAGATATTGGCCTCATAATAACTGAATCCCCATTTCTGATTCAATTCATTGGCTCTTTTTGCATAAATCAGTGCTTTTTTATTATCGTTATACTTTACATATCCCTGGGCAAAATAAAGATCACATTCCAGTCTGCTATTCCAGATAAGAGAATTATTACATTTTAAAGCCACCGACGTCAGGCTGTCGTAGAACGCAGTAGCTCTGGACAAATCTTTTCCATAAAAAAGATTCTCTCCGATCGTCAGATAATAATAAGCCAGTAATTGGTTATTCCGGACTATATATCTCCTCATTTCCTTAAGATAAGCGAGCTGTTTATCCTCCTGCTGCATATTTCTGAAAGCCCTCGAGACGTAGTAATATGCCTCTGCCAGTTCATCAGAAGGAATTTTTTCCCGCTGAAAAAGTTTTTTCAGAATCTCTAATGCTTCTATACTGTACGCCAGAGCCTGACCATCCTTTGCTGAAATTTTTGAGTATGACGCCAATCCCATTAAAGCCCTGGCTTTGAGATATTCATCATTTACAGCGTTCATTGCCACCTTAATCTGAGCTTCAATTTTATCTCTTTCTTCCTGTGTATGAACAAAGCTGATCATAGCACCCAATGCGTTAATTTTATAAAGTGGTTTACCTGATTTTTCGGCAAATTTTATCGTATTTCCATAAATGGCAAGACAAATACTATCCGAGCCATTTGTGTTTTCATACGCATTCCCCAGATAGAAATTAAAATTGGCAATATTCTGAAAGTCATTCGACGGGATTAATTGTAAAGCCTTTCCGGCAATTATCTTTTCTTCCTCATAATTACCGATATTATTCAATGAATCACAGGCACGATCAAATGCTTTAATCTGCTCGCTGAGGGTTTTGTTCTCAGGAGATCTGTGGTTATCAGATTGGGAATAGGTTAAGAAAAACGAAGAAAACAGGAATACTAAAAACAAGAAAATTCTTTTCATAATCTGACAGCGAATGATATAACTTTTTATGGATTGCGTCTTTTTATTAAATTCTCCACCACCCTTCAGAATAATTACATAGAACCCTTTATCTGAACCTCTTACAGAAAATTATTCCTGTTTCTCAATATACTCTTATTCTTTTAAAAATTTAACTTTTCAAAAGAATTCTTAGTTAATGTCGCATAAAACGATGTGGTCTTGTCACCAGTGAAACCTCAATTGCATTTTCAGCTCCGAACGATGGGAAACGCTAATCTCTTCAAGTCCCGAACCGAAAGTCATTCCGTCAAACAAATCCGTCCTCGACCACCTCAGCCAACAGTCAATACGCTTCGATAACTTTCGTCTGATTATCACTGAATGACGTATTCCTTTTCCTGAATAGGCCGGAAAAGAGAAAGCATATAAAACATCCTGTTCATAAAAATATTGTCTGCTGTCGTAGTCATCGGTATTAAAAAAGGCAACTCTTCCTGAAAAATTCCATTTATTCAAATCAGCATTTAAATCCTGAGCAAGGGCAAAACCTCTGGATAAACCTTGCCCTTCAAATTGAGACGTTCCTAATGAAATTCTGCTTTGAAAACTCCAGATATTTGAAATTTTTCCGGTCAGACTACCTGACATTACCCTTCGTGTGTTATTTCTCACAACGGTAATTTCCCGGCTGTTAAGGTTCCCTTTTTTGTCTGTATAAGATTCCTGAATTTTAGTATTTCCTTCTTTATTCTCTTCCTTAAACTGCAAATAAGCTTCGAGTGACTTTCGTGGCCGATATAATACCTTACATAAGTATCCGAATCCATTTGTCGTTTCCTTATCCACAAGATATTTATACCAGGGGAACCGAAAAAAATCTACATACGCCGAGGCTGAAAACTTCCTTGAAAACTGTTGTTTGAATCCGGCATAAAATCCCGTTTCATTGATATTCCGGGTATTTTCTGAGAACGAGTCTGCATAAAAGCTATGGAAATCTTTCTGATAATTCCTGAATAGCATTGAAAAGTCTGTATTTCTTCCCAGACTTCCGATTACTCCATTTACTAATCCCCAGCCTCCGCCGGAAGAACGGGCTATTTCTCCGAAGAAGTTGAAATTCTGAAGCTGGTAACTATAATGCAAGCCTATTAAAAAGTTGTCTTTCCCCGAAAATTCAAAAAGTTTGTAGAGCTTGTCCGATTGCTGAATTGGTATCTCAAACGAGGTTTTAAGAGCGGTAAGGCCGAAAATAAAGCCCTCTTCATGTCTTTTAAAACAAATATTCATCCCGAAATTCTGTTCAAAAAGCCTTCTTTTATCCTCTATTTCAGCAATTGTTCTGTGTAAGCCTGAGGTTTGCAGAGAACTGATGTATGATTCCCGGGACAGTATTGAATCACCTGACAGATTGGCATCCCTTTTATTGCCCGAATAAAAACCGGTCACTTCCAGGTTTCCGAATCGGAAAGTTGAAGCAATTCCTCTGAAGAAATTCATTTCCGTGGCAGAGGTATAGGTTTTGATACCCAAATGGCTTTTTCTGATTGCCAGCACAGTTTCCGAACCCTTTCCGAGGTAAAATCCGGCAGAAGTTATTAAACCCTGCCCGAATTGAACCTGATAATCTCCAATGACAAGGTTTTTCAAATGACCTTTATTCTGTAACTGAAAATGAGCTGAAGCAAAATCCGCCAGGCTGGTTTCACCTTCATCTTTTTCCAAAGTAAAACCCATTGAAAAATTCCTGGAATGGGTCATTTTATATCTTAAATAGCTTTTAAAAGCGGGGCCTTCGTAACGAACCTTACTTCTCAAATCAGGATCGGTAAAGCCCTTTTTTTTCTCAGGGATCTGACTATATCGCAGCAGAAGAGATTGTTGGTTCCGGCTAAAATCAGGTAATACGGATTCTTTCGGTCTGACAATCACAAAAGGCAGAAGTTTGTAAATCAGAGGGAGGTCAAAATCCGGTACACTTTGCAATTCATAAATTGAAATCAGTGTCCCGATTTTATTTCTGTAATCCCAGAAGCTGTTTAACTGTTTTTCTGAAAGAATATACAAAGCAGACAACTCCTCTCTGCCGGCGGTATTCAGATCAAGCGGATGAAGGTAATATTGCAGAAATGATTCATAGAGGTCTTCTATGTTGGTGTTTTCAGGAGAACCTATCAGATTTTGAACAAAATCTTCAATGTTAATTTCTTTTCTCGGATACTCCTGTGCCTGTATATGCAGACTCATGAAGCATAATACAGCTATCAGAAACTTTTTCATCAATTATTAAGTGTAGAATCCGGACCAAAATCGCTGAAAGCAAGCCGACCGGCTGCTTATATTCAATGATTTTCCGGAAATTATTCATAGAATGTAAAACAACAAAAAAGGCTTTAATCAAAATCCTGTCAGACAATTGATTAAAGCCTTCCGGCACTAAGTTAAAAATATTTACTGGTACTTTCTGCTAACAATTTCTAAAAATTCATCAGCCTCTTCAGCCGCCATAATCCAGTTGTATTTTGGAGCCAGTGATTTGTTCATCAGATTTTTAGCTTCATTAAAATTAACACAACCATCAAGCTCTTCCAGAGATTTATTGTAAGAAGAAATATCTCCATCAAAAAGGCGTCCGATAAAAATAAATTTCTGATTCAGGCTAATGGCATCCGCAATACTTTTAATCGGTTTATTAAATCCGAAATCAGTTGTACTATTTGAACTGATTACTTCTTTTTTAAGCAAGTCATTTACCGTAGGCAGATCATCAATGAATGAGTCGTTCAGCGAATTCGGTAATTTAATATCCGGAGAGCCTTCTTTTTCAATCTGAGCGGTTACTTCTGCTACAGTTGGCAATGGAGCCTCTTCGTCATCAACAAGTTCCTCAGGATCAGCATCGAAAAATGACTGAGCCATTTTTAAAGCAGGTTTCTCTGCTTCAGGTTCGGGAAGAACAGAAATTACCTTTTTAATAAAATCCTGTTTGTCAAGAGGAACTTTCCCCGACAGCATTTCAAGGTATTTATCAGGATTTTCAAACTCAATATTTCCGGAAATTTCGTTCAGCCAGCTGATTGCTTCCGTAACATAAACTTTTTCTTCCTTTCCGATTCTCTTTTCCAGGGCTTCAGCAACACCTTTATTAATTTTGGTATATTTCACCAATAATGCCAGGCGTTCTTTCGTCAGGATAAAATCGGGAGAATCACGGACAAAATCATCATAATATTTACTCGGATCAAGTAAAAGAATGATGGTCTTTTTAACAGAATTGTTTAACAGAGGTTCAAAATTCTCTCTTGAAATCTGAATATGCTGTGAAACAACATTCATAAAAGACTGCAAAGCTGACTTTACATCTTCGTGTTCGAAATTGAAAAACGGACTCTTGAATTTCTCTGTATCAGCTTTCCATTTTCCAAATAATTCCTTGACAATGAAGACATTTACCTGCCCAACATTGCTGAGGTGCATAATTTGTTGTCCTGAAATATTGGTATTTTTACTAAAAAATTCCTCACAAACCTTGCTTGCGTACTGTTGAGCGTATTTCTCTATGGCCGACAGGTCTAACTTCATACTTTTAAAAGAATTTGAAAACGTAAAGGATATGAGCTTTTGACCAAAGTTAAACGGTTTCTAACCTGAAAATCAGTTTTAATTCCTGAGATTCAATGTTAAGATCCATAAAATGGTCAATTTACAACTTATTAAGAACGCAAAAATTGAACCAAAGATTTTGCAGCGGCAGAAAAACCAATCGATGGTCTGCTAAGAAATATGAAAAAGTTTAAACTATTTCAAGTCCAATTCATCACAAGCCTTCATGGCGGCGGCTTGTTCGGCTTTCTTTTTGGAGTAACCTTTTCCTTCGGTAAAAGGCTCATTATCTACCAGAATTTGTGCCGTAAACTCTTTATTATGCATAGATCCCTGTTCTGAAATATCAAAACGCAGTACCTTTCCTTCTTTTTGTGCCCATTCAATCACCAATGACTTAAAGTTAGGGTTATTATTAACCACTGTATCTATGTCGAAATGATGAGTCAGAATTCTCTTGATGATAAACTTTCTCGTAAAACGAAAACCCTTATCCATATAAATCGCTCCGATGAGTGCTTCCAAAGCATCGCCATACATGGACGTACGGGCTAATACCGTCCTGCGATTTCCATCATATTCTATTAATTTTTCCAGACCGATTTTTCTGGCCACCACATTAAGTGATTCTCTACTTACCATGCGGGACCTGATTTCGGTTAGAAAACCTTCATCTTTATAAGGAAATTTCTTAAAAAGGTACTCTGCTGTTATCATTCCCAAAACAGAATCTCCCAGAAACTCAAGTCTTTCATTTGACTCTTTATAGCCTTTGGCAACAGTTTCCTTGGAAACTGATGAATGCATAAATGCCAGCCTGTAAAGCATCAGATTTGAAGGTTTCTCACCAATGATGCTCTCTACGGCTTTACGGAGGACTTTATCTCTATCGTCACTCTTAAAAAACTCAAGAATAGGATTTATAACAGAAGACTTCACAATATACAGTTATCAATTTACAGATAACAGATCAGACTTACCCGATCTGTTATCTGCTAACTGGATTTATATTTTTCTAAAAATAACAGTTGCGTTATGTCCACCAAAACCAAATCCATTACTTAAAACGATATTCATTTCACGGTTTTGAGCCTTGTTGAATGTAAGGTTCAATTTAGAATCAATTTCAGGATCAGGGGTAAAGCAGTTAATTGTCGGAGGAACAATCTGGTGTTCCAAAGCCAGAATACTGGCTACTGCTTCAATAGCTCCTGCTCCGCCAAGCAAGTGTCCGGTCATTGATTTGGTAGAACTGATGTTCATTTTGTAAGCATGTTCACCGAATAAATCAACAATTGCTTTTAATTCCTGAGGATCACCTATTGGTGTTGATGTACCGTGTGTATTGATATAATCAACTTCTTCCGGTTTGATATTGGCATCTTCCAAAGCATCCTGCATTGAAAGTAATGCGCCATATCCTTCGGGGTGCGGTGCGGTGATGTGATAAGCATCAGAAGAGAATCCTCCTCCGATCAACTCAGCATAAATTCTGGCACCACGAGCCTTTGCATGCTCATACTCTTCCAGAATAATTGATCCGGCACCTTCTCCAACCACAAAACCATCACGGTCTTTGTCGTACGGACGGGAAGCAGTTGAAGGATCATCATTACGTTCAGACATGGCACGCATCGCTGTAAATCCGCCTACACTGGCAATGGTTACAGCAGCTTCCGAACCACCTGAAACGCAGACATTAATTCTGCCTAATCTGATGTAATTGAATGCATCAATTATTGCATTATTTGCAGAAGAACAGGCAGAAACCGTAACATAATTAGGTCCGCGGAATCCATGACGAATTGAGATTTGCCCTGAGGCTGAATCTGCAATCATTTTAGGGATAAAGAAAGGATTGATTTTAGGTGTTCCATCTCCTTTTCCGAAATAAATCATTTCTTCTTCAAAGGTTTTCAACCCTCCGATTCCGGAACCCCAGATCACGCCAACTTTATTTTTATTGATTTTATCAAGATCAAGGCCTGAATCTTTAATCGCTTCATCAGCAGCAACAATTGCGTACTGAGTAAACGGATCCATTTTACGGGCCTCCTGACGCGGGATAAAATTATTAACGTCAAATCCCTTGATTTCACAGGCAAAGCGTGTACGAAATTTTTCAGCATCAAATTTTGTGATCGGTGCACAACCGCTCACGCCATTGACAAGGCCCTGCCAATATTCTGTTACTGTATTTCCAATCGGAGTCAAAGCTCCCATACCTGTAACTACAACTCTTTTGAAAGTCATGAGGTTATCTAATTTGTGATAGATTTTCAGAAGTTTGATACAAGAAATAAGCGCAATGTGTTAAAGAATATAAATAGTACGTAACACATTCTTCGCACACTTCTCACCTCTATTTTCCACTAAATGTACTAAAAATCTGTGAATTTTATTTCCAAAAAAAGTATTTTGAAGGGATTTGTCCCAATTTCCGAACTCTTACCGAAGGGTTAAAGCGGTAAAGTCTTAATTCTGCAAATCTAAACTGACCTTAATACAAGCCCTGTCAACTGATACAGATTCGGGCATTGAAAAGGACAGAAAATTCAAAACACTCCGGGAATTTGCATTTGAACGGATATAACTATCTACCGATGAAGCTAATAAACAAAATGTGTCAACTCGATGACTAATAATAGCAAGAATATAAATCTCACCGATTATCAATCATACGGGAATTGACACATTTGCGAACTTTAAATTACTTAGCGTTCTCTTCGAGATAGGTAATTGCTTGTCCTACTGTCTGGATGTTTTCAGCTTGGTCATCTGGAATAGAAACATTGAATTCCTTTTCAAATTCCATGATCAACTCCACAGTGTCCAAAGAGTCGGCACCCAAGTCGTTAGTAAAAGATGCCTCCGGAGTAACTTCTGATGCCTCAACGCCTAATTTTTCGACGATGATACTCTTCACTTTTTCTGCAATATCTGCCATTTTAGAAAAAAATTTTTGGTTAGAAAAACGGTGCAAAGATTATGATTTAAAATCAGATTGTCAAACAATTTTTTCCAGACATATAACAATACCGGGATTAAACAGTAACAATCAATGAAATATCAAAACAATATCTTTTTTAATTTGAACTTTTATACGACGAGTCGTAAATATGAGGTCTTTCTTTCCGGCGTAACCTTCAGGAAATACCCTTAAAAATATACTAAAAACACAATGAAGCAGCTCCTAAAAGACCTGCATCATTCCCTAATAATGCCTTCTTGATTTGTACATTTTCAAGATATGCGGGAGTCAGCCAGTAGTCAAGCTGTTTAGAAATATTAGGAAGAATAAAATCAAAAGAAGCAGATAATCCTCCTCCGATCAGTATTGTTTTAATATCCAGAATACGGATCAGTCCTACCAGCATCTCTCCTAACATATCTCCTACTTCATTCCAGATAGCGATGGCTAATTCGTCTCCTTCTTCAGCGGCTACTACCAGACCTGTGGTAGAAATAGAGCCATCAGATGGAAGTACTGTTTTACCTCTCCATGCTGTTCTCATATCATTAGCCAACATCAATAATTCTTTTTTACCGACATTACGCTCCAAAACTCTTCCGTTTCTTGAAGGTACATGTCCTGGTTCCATGGCATTTCCATCCCCTCCTAAAAAGATCTTCTTATCCAGAATTGCTGCTCCGCCTACACCTGTTCCCAATGTTATGAAAATATAATTCTCAGGCATTACATCTTTTTCCGGAGAAAAATAAAATTCTCCCAGCGCGGCAGCATTTGCATCATTTTCCAGAAAAAACTCATGGTCTGTAAAACGCTCATTCAGAATCTCCACTAAAGGCGTTCCGTCAATTTCAGGAATGGCCGTAATTTCGATAAGTGTTTTTCTATCTCTGGTTAAAATACCCGGCAAACCGATACCAACCTTCTTCACATTTTTGTGCTGATAAAGCTGTAAAGCAATTGCATCAGCCAGTCTTTCAACAAAATGCTTTGATTCACGCCAGGTCGCTGTATCGTAACTCTGAAAATTAGTAATGTTTCCTGTTTCGGCATTGACAATGCCCATTTTCACGCCAGTCCCCCCGACGTCAATACCTAAGTATTCAGTTGTTGCCATTCGTTAATTTTAAGTTTAATCTATAAGATTTTTTGGGTAAAGCAGTTTTTCAAATTTCAAACACCAAAAATAATGTAGTATTTGGAAATACTCTATATATCGACTAGGAATTTACAAAACCTTCTTCATTCTTTCAACAATTTCGAGCACCGCAGGGCATATTCTGGTATTTTCCAGGGTTAACGGCAGTATACTGAGCATATTCTTTCTGTTTGTATGAGGATACTCTCTGCATGCCTTCGGACGAATATCATAAATTGAACAGTAATTATCTGCCCCTAAAAAGGTACAGGGTGTGGAGTTCAGCACATAATCCTGGTCTGCGTCCATATGCAAATGCCTCGTTATCAATTCTCCGGGACGAATTCTCAGACGTTTCGCAATTCTGTCAATATCTATATCTGTAAAAACCGGACTGGTTGTTTTACAGCAATTACCACAGGTCAGACAATCGGTTTCCTCAAAAACCTCCTCATGAAGCGTCTCAAATGCTTCGTCCAGTACTTTAGGCTTTTTGTTTTTTAATTTTGCAAAATATGCCTGATTCTCTCTAAATGTTTTTTTCGGATCTTTCATTAATTTTCTACTTTCCCTGGCCAGACCATACGTTATTTAATAACTGCCAGTCGGCTGACCAGTGTCTCTTCTCCCTTCCGGTTGAAACTAAAAATCATATACACACCGGTTGCTACTTTATCTCCATTGAGCATTCTTCCATTCCAGACTGCTGTCCCCCCGTTTGCTCTGGTTTCATAGACCAGCCTTCCGTTTGCATCTGTAATTTTAACATATGCATCTTCTACCAGGCCTGAAATCCCGACCGTTCCGTTAAAATCCGGTCTTACCGGATTCGGGAAGACTTTTACAGCATTCTGATCCTGCGTCTGACTCCCATCGGAAGCCGTCCCCCGGTAAGAGACCAAACCATTGGTAGTTCTGATGTAAACTTCACCACTGACAGGCTCTACCGTAATGTATTGAATTTCATTGGATGGCAAAGGGCTGTTTTTATCTGTAAAATTGGTAACAAGCTCAGTGGCATCGGCATTAAAAAGGAAAATTCCGTTTTGTGTGCCGATCCATTTTCTGTTTCCGCCATCTATCGCAATAGCAGTAACAACCTGGTTATTTAAAAGTCTTCTTCTCTCAAAAACGGGTGTATAGGCATTAAAACTCCCTCCGTCAAAAGCCCCGGTCGGATTGTCAAAAACAGCTACACCATTACTGGTCCCTACCCAAATCTGACCATCCTTGTCTAATGATAAAGTATTTACATTACCATTCGGTAGTTTTCCGCTCCCGTCAGCTGTAGAAAGATAACGGCTTTGATTTTTGGTATTTTTGACTAAAATTCCCTGATAATATCCCAATCTGATCCAAAGGTTCATATCGGCATCTGCAATAATGGAATCTTTTCTTATGTGAAAGAGTGTATCATTGCTCACAGGACTGTAACTCTTAAAACTACCGGAGGCATTTCCGACCAAACCATTTACAGCATCGGCAATCCACAATTTTCCGGCAGGATCAGCCAGTGATTGCTGTGGGTTTCCGGAAAAAGGTGTTTTAATGGTCTCTATTTTACCGTCTGCATTTACCAGAAAAACGGAACCATTACTAAATGATAAAGTACTGTATTTATTCAGAAAAGCTGCATTTACAAGATTATCATTTACCGCAAGTATTTTGGTAAACTTCCCTTTTTCCAGCTTAAAGATTCCTTCTCCGTCAAAAATCGCCAGTAAGCCTGTATTTGAATTACAGATTTTGTATTTTCTGGCACTAATTCCCTTCCAGTTTCCATAATACTGTAAATTAATATTGGAGGAAAAAGGTGCTGCTCTTACTCCCTGGGAAGATGTCAGATAAATACTGTCGTTGGCAATTGTACTCCGGTAAACGGCCATTTCTGAGCCATTGTCACCAAGATTCTGGTATGTTTCACGGATATCCTGCCGATCCAGATCAAGTACGACCAAACCAAAATCATAGGCAAGAAAAGCTGTTTTATCCTTAATCTCAATGTGATTAACTTCTTTATTTCCCTGAATCTGAGCGGTTTCCTTAAGTAAAGGAATATTAAGAATATTTCCCGGTTCCCCCAGATCATTCAGAGAAAGCAGGTCTATATTTCCGGATTTATAAGCAATTATTAAGGTTTTTGAGACCTGACTGTATTTTATTTTACTGATTAATGACTCTGAGAGTCCATCTATTCTGGATAATCTAAATGTCTCTCCGGCTGTATTATCGTAATAAAAAAAGCCGTTTGAAGTAACACAATAAATTTTATTTCCGGCTATCTCTAAATCTTTGGCATTAGAATAATTAAAATGTGATCTCCAGGTTCCTATTGGAATATCCTGCGCAAAAACAGAAGATGCTGACTTCAGGAAAATGAAAAACAGAAACAAACCGATGGCTTGTTTTTGATAATTTTTCCTCTTAAAGTAGTCAGACATAATCATCAGTCAGTTTTTTACAAATGATAACATTTCCTGCATCGTGCTTCGTATGAATCCGTTTCACCAAGTAAAACTTCGTCCTGAGAAGCTGCTTTCCGGTAAGAATAATGCGCAACATCTCCGCAAACCACACATACTGCATGCACTTTGGTAATATATTCAGCCACAGCCATCAGCCCCGGCATGGGTCCGAAAGGATTTCCTTTAAAATCCATGTCCAGACCAGCAACGATAACCCTCTTTCCTTTATTGGCTAAAATATTACATACTTCCACGATTCCTCCATCGAAGAATTGCGCTTCATCAATTCCAACAACATCGCAGTCGCCGGTTAATGCAAGAATATCCCTGGATTCAAGAATCGGAACGGAAGGAATTGACAGGGCATTGTGCGAAACAATATCCTCGTCGTGGTATCTGGTATCGACGTTAGGCTTAAAAATAGCTACTTTTTGTTTAGCTATCTTGGCACGGTTAAGTCGTCGGATCAGTTCTTCGGTTTTTCCTGAAAACATTGAGCCGCACACGATTTCTATCCAGCCCGTGCGTACTTCACTCTGATGATGATTGTGATAAGGTTCTATGAACAACTTTTTAATATTTATTGTACATCCGCTAAAAGCGGCCATAAATGAATCTGAAAAGCAGGCCGGACAGATTTTATCTGATTACAAAATCCAACCACATTACCGGCACATCCTTTCTATCTAATTTACTGCAAAGTTACGTTTTTTTACGATAAAGCGTTTGCACAATTTTACGCGTAAAAACATCATTCTTCAGATTCTCTTTAAACCGGATAAAATCTGAGCCGCCGGAAAACAAAAAAGCTCTGTGAATAATCACAAAGCTTTTCTGACAATCATCATCTCCCTGCATCAATCTGATCTTCTTTCTTTTCAAAAGAATCAGTCACATTTTCAGGTTCTGGTTGTTTTTATTTTGAAGTAAGTACTGCACTAAAGTACTCTCTGTTCATTCTGGCAATATTTTCCAAAGAAATTCCTTTTGGACATTCCGCCTCGCATGCTCCTGTATTTGTACATGCTCCGAAACCTTCTTCATCCATTTGCGCAACCATCTTTTCAGCGCGGATAGAACGTTCTGCCTGTCCTTGCGGAAGCAATGCCAGCTGAGAAATTTTAGCAGAAGTAAATAACATTGCGGAAGCATTTTTACAAGCAGCTACGCAGGCACCGCAACCGATACAAGCCGCCGCCATGAAAGCCTCATCTGCATCCGGTTTAGCAATCGGAAGTGCATTAGCATCCTGTGCATTACCGGTATTTACAGAAACAAAACCTCCGGCAGAAATAATTCTGTCAAATGAAGAGCGGTTTACAGCAAGGTCCTTAATTACAGGAAATGCTTTAGCTCTCCAGGGTTCAACCGTGATTGTATCTCCGTTTTTGAAGCTACGCATGTGCAATTGACAGGTAGTAACTCCTCTGTTTGGTCCGTGAGGTTGTCCGTTGATATACATCGAACACATCCCACAAATACCTTCACGGCAATCATGATCGAAAGCAACAGGTTCTGTACCTTCAGTAATGAGACGTTCGTTTAGTACGTCAAACATTTCAAGGAAAGACATATCTTCTGAAATGCCTTTTACGTCATAAGTTTCAAAACGTCCTTCAGAGTTTGAATTTTTCTGACGCCAAACCTTAAGCGTCAAGTTCATATTACCTTCCATTTTGATTTCAATTATCTGTTATCCGTGATCTGTTATCCAGACTTTATGAGAAATATCAGTTACTTGTTTTATTCATTAGTCCTTTTCAGGATAATGAACAGGCACGAAATTCTGATCTGCAACAACAAACTATTTATAAGAACGCTGTGCAATTTTGATGTTTTCGTACACTAATTCTTCTTTATGAAGTTCGAATTGAGAATCTCCTTTGTATTCCCATGCTGCTACGTAAGCATAATTCTCATCATCACGTTTTGCTTCACCTTCTTCAGTCTGATATTCCTCACGGAAGTGACCTCCACATGATTCATTTCTGTTTAAAGCATCAACGCACATTAATTCTCCCAATTCAAGGAAGTCAGCCACACGGCCTGCTTTTTCCAGTTCAGGGTTAAATTCATCTGCATCTCCTGTTACTCTGACATCCGACCAGAATTCTTTGCGAAGTGCCTGAATTTCAACAATTGCTTCCTTTAAACCTTTTTCATTACGGGCCATTCCACATTTGTCCCACATAATTTTACCTAATTTCTTGTGGAAATGGTCAACTGATTTAGTTCCTTTAATAGACATCAGTTTGTCAATCGTTTCCTGTACATTCTTCTCAGCTGCCACGAATTCAGGAGCATCTGTTGAAATGGCTTTTGTACGAATCTCGTTAGCAAGATAAGAACCGATTGTATAAGGAATTACGAAATACCCGTCAGCAAGACCCTGCATCAGAGCGGAAGCTCCCAGACGGTTTGCACCGTGATCAGAGAAGTTTGCTTCACCTAAAGAATAAAGTCCCGGAATAGTTGTCATTAAGTTATAATCAACCCAAAGTCCACCCATTGTATAGTGAACCGCCGGGTAAATTCTCATCGGAACTTCGTAAGGATCCTCTCCGGTAATCTGCTTGTACATATCAAACAAGTTACCATATTTCTCTTTTACCACTTCCTTACCCATTATCTGAATTTCTTCGTCAGAAGGAGAATGGATACTGCGCTTGTTAGCTTCTCCTTTTCCGTAACGGATAATTGCAGCAGCATAATCAAGGTAAACCGCCATTTTAGAAGTACCTACGCCATAACCTGCATCGCAACGCTCTTTTGCAGCACGTGAGGCGATATCACGAGGAACAAGGTTACCAAACGCAGGATAACGACGCTCAAGATAATAATCTCTTTCGTCCTCAGGAATTTCGTTAGCCTTACGGTTATCGTCTTTTTTCTTTGGAACCCAGATACGGCCATCATTACGCAATGACTCCGACATCAGCGTTAGTTTTGACTGGTGATCTCCTGAAACAGGGATACAGGTCGGGTGAATCTGAGTATAACAAGGGTTTCCGAAAAACGCTCCTTTTTTGTGGGCTTTCCAGGCAGCAGTCACGTTAGATCCCATTGCGTTGGTTGACAAATAGAATACGTTGCCGTAACCTCCTGAGCAGATCAGAACGGCATGACCGAAATGACGTTCCAGTTTTCCTGAAATCAAATCACGGGCAATGATACCACGTGCTTTTCCATCAACCATTACCACTTCCATCATTTCATGACGGGTGCATAGTTCTACGGTTCCCATACCTACCTGTCTTTGAAGTGCGGAATAAGCACCCAAAAGAAGTTGCTGACCAGTCTGACCAGCAGCATAGAAAGTACGTTGTACCTGTGTTCCACCGAACGAACGGTTTGAAAGCAATCCGCCATATTCACGGGCAAAAGGAACACCTTGTGCTACGCATTGGTCAATAATGCTTCCAGAAACCTCAGAAAGACGGTGTACATTCGCTTCACGCGCACGGTAATCCCCACCTTTGATTGTATCATAGAAAAGACGGTAAATAGAATCACCATCATTCTGGTAGTTTTTAGCTGCATTAATCCCTCCCTGTGCAGCGATAGAGTGCGCACGGCGAGGTGAATCCTGGAAGCAGAAAACTTTTACTTTATATCCTAATTCTGCAAGAGAAGCAGCTGCAGAAGCACCTGCAAGACCTGTTCCGATTACAATAATTTCAAGACTCCTCTTGTTGGCAGGGTTTACCAACGGTACAGTTGAACGGTATTTAGTCCATTTCTCGGCTAAGACTCCGTCAGGTATTTTGGCATCTAATTTAGTTGACATAGACGAATTTTTTTAAAAGACACGAATTTAGAAATATGATTCCGTAATCAGGGTCCGGGATTACCTTTTGGTTTGAGAATAATGTTTCAGAAACAAAGGTTTTTCTTACCGAAACCGGCCGGAATTCATACTTAATGATTCATCACACGTTTTTACTTAATAATTCCTAAATACATTGCGATTGGCATAGCCGCGAAAATCAACGGAATGATAATGGCAAAACCTGTCCCAACTGATTTGATAAAAGGGGTATATTTCGGGTGATTCCATCCCAGCGACTGGAATGAGCTCTGAAACCCATGTAATAAATGGTAAGCCAGAGAAATGCAACCTAATACATATATAACTACAGGAACCGGGTTTTCGAATACTTCTTTCATTTCACCGAAAAGCGTTTCTTTTCCACTGGTAATTTCATCGGTAAAACGACTTACTACCCAGAAATGACGAAGGTGAATTACGAGAAAAATCAATAGAAGTGTTCCTAAAAGACCCATAGATCTTGAATACCATGTGCTGTTTGCCGCACCATTTACGGCATACTTTACCGGGCGTTTTTCATTGTTGCTTTTCCACAATAACAACCCATCAACAATGTGAACAATAAGGCCAAGGAAAAGGCCTATCTCAGCGGTACGGATCAGCCAGTTAGTTCCCATAAACTCAGCTGCTTTGTTGAAAGTTTCTCCGCCATCATTGAAGAAGATACATGCGTTGATGCCACAATGAACAAGCAGGAATGCTATTAAAGACAAACCTGTCACCCCCATTAAGAGCTTTCTGCCCAACGAACTTGATAAAGTTTTAGTTACCCAAGACATTTTAATAATTGATTATAGTTGCTAGTTGTCTGCAAACGCTGTCCTTTAAAGTTTCCAAAACCAGGTAACGGACGAACGAGTAACAGAAATTACTCCCAAAACTACTATTGAAAGATCGGTCTATCAAATAATCTATAATTTTTTAGCAATTATTTATAAACGTTCTACGTTATTTCAGGGGTTTTAGCGGGTATTTATGAGTCATCTCCCGGTTTAAGGTAAAACTCAGGAATTTTCGGAAACTTTTACCTGAAATATTAAACCTGTTTTCCGATATTATATCTGTTATAACTCAAATATTTCTATACTGAATCATACCTGTGTGCGGAAATTATCAGCACTGAAACGGGTCTGAATCCGGGGATTTCAATCTGTTTTCTTCATATTCTGACGTTTTAACTGAATTTAAAGTAGTTATTTCCTATAGGAAGTTTTTTTATATTCGTTTTTTGAATTTTCAAGATATTGGAAAAAAAATATTCTATAACTTGTAGCTTCAAATAATTAAGGCTTTTGCCTCATCTTATCCTTATACCATGAAGTCAGCTTTAAGATACATCTTTATTGTTTCGACGTTTCTGTTGAGTTTTGAATCTTTTGCCTCTCACCTTAAAGGGGGAGAAATTTCAGTAAGACGGGTTTCAAACACTTCACTTACGTACGAGTTTACACTAACCACCTATACAGAAAATAACCGCGCCAATCAGGAACAAACCTTTGTCTGGTTTTGCTTTGGAGACGGTACCGCCCCCGTGAGAGTTCTTCGCTGCTGCGGCACGCCCGTGGATATCCCGAATACAAACGGAACCCTGAAAAACATTTACAGAACTACTTACACATATCCTGCTCCTTCCCTGTATTATAAAGTTAATGTGGCTATTCCAAACCGTAATGACAATGTAAGAAACATGTCAGATTCGTTTAATACGCCATTTTATGTTGAAACCATTTTCTCTATCAACTCTGGTTTGGGTCTAAATTCTACTCCGGTATTATTGAACCCGGCCATAGATATTACCGCAGTAGTTGGTCAAAAATATACACATAACCCAAATGCAGTTGATGCTGAGGGTGACAGTTTAGCTTACAGATTAACGATTTGCCGTCAGGGATCTGAAGAAAGCTGCGATTTAAGAGGAGCCTCAGTAAACAATTTCCGTCAGCCTAACGAAGTTTCAGCCATTCCTGCCACTTTTGAAATCAATGCAAAAACCGGGGATCTCGTCTGGAATGCCCCTGCAGAAGTCGGGAAATATAACTGTGCCTTTATCGTTGAAGAATGGCGAAACGGAGTGAAAATTTCCGAAACTGTCCGTGATATGCAGATTGAGGTAGTAGATGCAGATAATAAAGCGCCTGTCATTACGGTTCCGCCTGACATCTGCGTTGAAGCCGGAACGATGATTAGACAAACTATTACTGCTACAGATACTCCTTCCAGCACCGGAAGAAGAGATCCGCTCACGATTACTTCAACCGGGGCAGTTTATGATCTGGCATACATTGGTCCTCCTTTGGCAACATTTGTTTCAACACCAAAACAAACTACTACCGTTGCAACAGGAACATTTACCTGGCAAACTTCCTGTAACCATATCCGGGAACAGACTTATGATATCCTGTTTAAAGTAGAAGATACGCCTCCGGTTCAGGTCGGTACTGCTGCGAAGCTGACCGACAGCAAGATCATGAAAATTAAAGTTGTCGCCCCAAGTGTGAAAAACTTTAAAGCTGCGGCTGACCCTGTGACCAAAGGGGCTTCACTCACATGGGATAGTTATGCCTGTCAGAATCCGGGAGCGCAGATTGTAATTTATAGAAAAGAAGGAAGTTGCCCGGATTATACCCCTAGTGCCTGCCAGACCGGATTGCCCGGAAGCCTCGGCTATCAGGAAATTGCACGGGTTCCGGTTTCAGATGTAAAATATGTTGATACCAACGGTGGCAAAGGCTTAAAGAAAAATGTGAATTATGGCTACAGGTTAGTAGTGGTTTTCGGGGCTCCTACCTATGGACAAAGCATTGCCTCTGCCGGAGCATGTCTGATGATCGAATCTCCGATAATCCTGATGACGAATGTAACCGTTGATAAAACAGATGTTACAAATGGTGAGATTACAGTAAAATGGACCCGTCCGATTGGTTTGGATAAAAATATCTATAGTGGCCCGTATCAGTATCGTCTGTCAAGAGCAACAGGTCTGAATGGTACTAACTTTACACAGATTTCAGGTAACATTGATACTGATTTGTCAGGGACTAAAGCTGATACTGTTCTTACAGATAAGGCATTAAATACGACAGATAATGCTTATCGCTATCGGGTAGAATTCTTCTATACCAATAACGGAAGCCTGGTATCACTTGATACTTCAAGCTCGGCCAGCAGTGTCAGACTTGGTGCTGCCGCAGACATAAGAAGTGTAAACTTAAGCTGGCAAGCCAATGTACCCTGGAACAATCAAAACCAAACACATAAGGTTTACAGAGAAACCAGACCAGGATCAGGTATTTTCAACCAGATTGCAGACGTTCCTGTTTCCGGTACCAACACCTTTAATTTTAAGGATTCCGGGGCAGATAATATTGCTTCTGACGGAGTTTATAAAGTAACAATGTCTCCTGATTCTTCTTATTGTTATAAAGTGCAGACGGTTGGAAATTACAGTGATCCTAAACAGAATCTGGGATTATTGTTTAACTTATCGCAGATCATCTGTGCAACCCCGAAAAGTAATATTGTTCCATGTCCTCCGGTATTATCCATTGACCTGTTAGACTGTAAAACTTTCAGCCAGTCAGGTCCTTGTGATCAAACTTCCTTTGCAAACGTACTTACCTGGACTACTCCTGCCAAGGATGCCAACGGCGTTGATTGTACAAAGGATATTGTAAAATATACGATATTCTATTCAGCGAAGTCCGACGGCAATTTTGAGAAAATCGGAGAGATCACTTCTCCGCAGCCATTGCCACAGACTTTTACCCATACCAAAAGTGATTCATACATTGGTTGTTATTACATTACTGCTACTGATAAATATGGTGCGGAAAGTGCAAAAAGCAATGTGGTATGTAAAGACAACTGTCCAAATTTTGAATTGCCAAATATCTTTACTCCAAACGGTGATGGCAAAAACGATACCTTCCAGCCATTAATTTGCCCGAGATTTGTTGATAATGTCAAATTTGATGTTTACAACAGGAACGGTACAAAAGTTTATGAGTATAATGGTGGTATCAAAGGTTTTGCCTGGGATGGAAAGACTAACGACGGAAAAGAGGTTTCTTCAGGAACTTATTACTACAGTTGTGAGGTTAAATTCCTGACATTAGATCCTTCTAAAACTTCGCTTAGCCTGAAAGGGTGGGTGGAGCTGTTAAGATAATTCTTCATTCATTTCAAAAGGATTATATTGAAGAAAATCGGGTGAAATGCCCGATTTTCTTCGTTTTATATGGAACCTCAGATTCATACAGACATACAAAAGCAGAATCATCAGATTGTCTTTTTTGATGGCATCTGTAATTTCTGCAATGCCAGTATCAATTTCATTATAGACCACGATCCTGAAAAGCTTTTCAAATTCATCCCTCTTCAATCTGAACTGGCACAAAACATTCTTGAACCTTTTGGAGAAAACAGGAAAATCCAACAAGATTTTGACTCTGTCATTCTTCTGAAAAACAATATTCTATACAAAAAATCAGCAGCAGCCATAGAAATTGCCGCACAATTAAACAGCTGGGTGAAACATCTTAAAATATTCAGATATTTACCTGAATTTCTCAGAAACCCGGTTTATGATTTTATAGCTAAATACCGGTATCAGATTTTTGGTAAATCTGATGAATGCCGTATTCCCACCCCCGAATTAAGAGACCGTTTTCTCTGATCTGAATATATTTTGCAATCCATAATCATTCCGAACCGCTTGTAACATTTGAGAACAAAACGCTTCACAATTGGTAATCTTTGACAAGATTTCTTTGCGGACAGATAGTTTTTCTCAAAACCAAAACCTTGAGTTCCGGGACTCTCCGCACACCCGGCTCTCAATTAAATCTTATTAAAATGTTCTTAATCTTTTTGGGCATCGTCGTATTAATGGCCGGGTTCGCCATTAGCTCACCATCAATGAGTTGGTCAAGGTACTCCCCGATAACAAGGATAGTCGGGGCAATCATAATTGTTATTGGTTTGCTCTCATCTGGCATTCGACAGATTAATGCCGGAGAAGTAGGAGTTCAGTCACTTTTCGGAAATGTAAAAAATAATGTTCTCGAAAGTGGCCTTAATTTCATTAATCCTCTTGCGGTTGTAACAGATTTTGACATCAAAACGCAAAATTATACCATGTCCGGTATTAAAGACGAAGGTGATAAAGAAGGCGATGATGCGATCAGAGTCCTGACAGCCGACGGACTTGAGGTCATCATTGATTTAACTGTTCTTTACAGAGTAATTCCTTCAGAAACGCCAAAAATCCTGAAAGAAATCGGGGTTGATTACAAAAACAAAATAGTCAGACCGATTACCCGTACCAAAATCAGAGACAATGCTGTTTATTATGATGCTGTTTCTTTGTATTCTACCCGAAGAGATGAATTTCAGAACAGAATCTCGAAAGATATAGAGAAGAATCTGAGATTAAGGGGAATATTACTGGAGCAGCTGCTGGTCAGAAATATTAACCTGCCGACTTCCGTAAAGCAGACCATTGAATCTAAAATCAATGCTGAACAGGAGGCTCAGAAAATGCAGTTTGTTCTTCAAAAAGAACGTCAGGAAGCCGAGAGAAAGAGAGTGGAAGCCCAGGGAATTGCTGATTACCAGAAAATACTTTCAACAGGTTTGTCAGATAAACAATTGCAATACGAAATGATAAAGGCTCAGAAAGAAATCGCTTTATCGCCAAATGCCAAGGTAATTATCATGGGTGGCAAAGGCAATGCTCCGATTATTCTGGGAGATAAATAAACCTGCTTAAAGGTTGTTATAATATTCAAGGATTTTAACCAGGTCATTCAGATTATGAATCATCAGCGACTTATTATCGATAAAATGTTTCAATTCTGAATGATGTTCCGAAAGGATACTGAACAAGCTTTTTCTGGATTTATGATATCGTCTGACTGATTTGTCCGGGAAAATGAAATAGAGTTCATAGGCTTCTCTGGTAATAGCCCTGGTATTCCATATTGGTGCATAACGGGTATTCTCTTTATAAAACAGAGAAATCTTGTTTTCATTAAAATAAAGAACCCCAAAGAAAGTCGGCGCGCCATAATCTCCTTTTTTATGCTCAGTAAGAGAATAGAAATATCTTCGGGTTTTTAAAACGGTATCGTAGAAATCAAATGATATAACCTGAAGCGCAGAGAAGGTTCTTAAAGCATTATCTTCGGAACGAAACTTTAAAATACCGGATTGCATTTCATATTGCATGGTACCCAAAAGTGTATCTCCTTTTGCGAGGATTACTTTTCCATAAAACCATTCCTCTTTATCATCAACTAAGTTTTGAGACAGAGAGCATAATTGGCAAAAGAGTACTAAAAATCCGATCAATAATGTTTTTATCATAATTAAAAGGTTTATCAGATTTTCCGGAAAGTAATGCCTGATACTTTCCGGAAAATTATTTTTAGCACTGTTAAAATTGCCGGAATTGTTTTATTTAGTCGAAATCATATTCTCCTTTAAAATATCATGTCCCATTTTGTCTCTTTTGGTAGCAAGATATCGTTCATTATGAGGATTAGGCTCCACTTCAATCGGAACCGTATCAACGATTTCAAGGCCATAACCCAGCAATGCTGCTCTCTTTTTAGGATTATTTGAAATCAATTTGATTTTGCTGATGTTCAAATCTCTCAGAATCTGCGCCCCAACGCCATAATCTCTTTCATCCATATTAAAGCCCAGCTCAATATTGGCCTCCACGGTATCCCGTCCCATTTCCTGCAACTTGTAAGCCCTCAGTTTATTAATCAATCCAATACCTCTACCCTCCTGAAACATATAAAGAATTACACCTTTTCCAGCTTTCTCTACCATTTCCATCGCATTGTGCAACTGCTCTCCGCAGTCGCAACGGCAAGAGCCAAAAATATCCCCGGTAATACATGAGCTGTGTACTCTTACTAAAATCGGTTCATCCTTTTCCCAGCTTCCTTTTACCAGTGCAAGGTGGTTATCTCCGGTATTGGTCTGGCGGTAAGCAATAAGATCAAAATGCCCCCATTCAGTCGGCATGTCAACCCCAATTTCACGTTTAATTAAACTTTCTTTTGCTAACCGGTATTCTATCAGATCTTTAATCGTTACCAGTTTTATATCGAACTTATCAGCAATTCTTCTCAAATCCGGAAGACGTGCCATAGAACCATCTTCATTGAGCACTTCAATAAGAACGCCTGATGGTTTATACCCTGCCAATCTCGCAAAGTCCATCGCCGCCTCAGTATGTCCGGTACGGCGAAGCACTCCTCCTTTTTTGGCTTTTAAAGGAAAAATATGACCCGGGCGACCTAAATCCTCCGGTTTAGTATTAGGGTCTGTTAAAGCGATAATTGTCTTGGCTCTGTCGGAAGCAGAAATCCCTGTCGTACATCCGTTTCCAAGCAAATCCACTGAAACAGTGAAGGACGTTTCGTGAGTAGCTGTATTCTTTCCGACCATCATTTCGAGTCCGAGTTCATCACAACGTTCTTCCGTAAGTGATATACACATTAACCCTCTGGCTTCACGAATCATAAAGTTTACAACTTCAGGGGTAATTGACTCTGAAGCACAAATCATATCTCCCTCATTCTCACGATCTTCATCATCAGCAACAATGATTATTTTACCATTCCTGATATCCTCTATCGCTTCCTCTATACTATCTAATTTTATGGTTGACATTTTGATTTCTGTTTGGTGAAATTTGTTTCTGGCTGGTTCTTTTTGATGAGTAATAAAAAAATTAAATTTAAACTCAAATTTGTTTGAGGGATCATTTTTCGGGTAAATTAATTATCACACGGCCCTCAGATTGATTTATATATCTGGCTTTGTTTCTGTCTTACTGGTTATCAACGACAAAATTACGCTTTTTTGTTCCTAACTTAAGCATTGCTTTTTTCGGAAATCAAATTTATCCGGTAGTTATTTCGTTTTCAATGCAATAAAATTAATAAGGTCTGATACTGGTTCTTTTTCAAGAGAAATTATTCAAAATAACTGACCGTTCAGAACTAAAATTTTATTCTAAACAGATTTAGCATAAAATTTGCAGTGTAAATTCCTGAAATGAGAGAATAGTATAAGTTCAATCTACGCTATTGACTTACAACCTATTAGAAAAAGGTGTTAAGATATTGGCTCATTTCAGACTCAAACGTAATGAGGATCCCATAAAATGAAAAAAAAAGTTTACTATATTTTTATTATACTTTTGGCTAACATGGTCTTTGTACCAATGTTTTCTTCCTTCATTTATGCCCAGCGTTGTCCTACAAATACCTTTGGTGCAAGTCCGGGCAGTTTTAAAATAGGGAACAAAGATGTCACAGGATTTTCCGGTACGGATAACAATACAATGATTACCATTTGTTTGGGAGATGTTGTTCCTTTAAAAAACACAGACCCGGGCGTTAGTCAGGCCTCAACATGGTATTACCCCGAACAACCCGCCGGCAGTCCCGCATCAATAGGAGCTTCGGGTTTTAATAATATTTCAAGCTATAAATTTGATAAAGCAGGTGTCTGGTTATTTATGCAAAGTTCTACCGGTGCATCCGGAGCAAAGTTTGCCTGTCAGGTAATTAATGTCATAACCCCTAAGCAACCCGTTGTAGAACAGATAACCAGCTGTAGTAACAATGAATTTATCATTACTTTTAAGAACGACCCGAATAACAATTTTGATCAGTATCAAATCAGCTACAAGCCGGTTCCCGGACCTCCGATAGTTCAGAATGTGTCGTTTACAGCAGCTGACTTGCCTTATACAGTACCTCCTCAGGTTGGGCTGGGTAGTTCGCCGAGAGCCATTGAAATAAGAGGATACAATAAAATCGGAACCAGTTGTGCTGCTCCAGCCTACTCTGTCGGCCCGCTTACCCCAAACTCTTCCACCGTTCCCAGACCAAGTCTGGTCAGTCTGGAAGGAGTCGGTGGCGGAACTTATAATCTGGCCTTTTCAGGGCAAAACGGTACAGCAATGAAAGCCTATTTAAAGGAATCAGGCGCTTCTTATAATTTTAGTACTCCTTATCAGTCGTTTATATCTCAATCGAATGGTATAGAAACAGTAGGTTTTACTGTTCCGGATAAAACAAAGCAATATTGCCTTAAACTGGAGGCTGTTGACAATTGCCCCGGAACTATTCCTCAGGCACATCTGAGTAATGATGAATTATGTACCATTCCTTTTAGCGTAACTACAGATCCGGTAAATAAAAAAAATATTATAAAATGGACTTCCCTTCCGTCAACATTGAGAAGTTTCACGGAATACAAACTGGAAAGGACTGACAAAAACGGCACAAAAACTGTTTTATTACAGACCCCATTTATTTCAGCCAATCAACAGGAGGACAATAACCTTACCTGTGGAGAAACCTATACATATCAATTAAAAGGAACTTACGGCTCATATACTTTAACAGAACCTATTCAGGTTAAAACAACCTGGCCGGAAACACTTTCTAATATTCCGTATGTTTTCACGACTATCGAAAATGGTCATGTAACGGTTAAATCTGCTTTTGATATAACTCCGACCAATCTTGCTCCCAACAGCTATAAATTTTACAAATTAAACCCGGCCACAGGAAGTTATGATTTTCTGGCAAAAAACGGATTAGGAACTTATGACGACCTTACAGCAGATTTTAACTCCGGTTCTTTTTGCTATCAGGTAACCTGGGAAAGCCTGTGCGGGAATGAGTCTCCTAAAAATAATCCCGTTTGCACGATTTTTCTGAAAGCTGACGGCCAGATACCTTATTGGACAAGTCAACCACCACAGTCTGATGGAGTAGGTTATTATAAATTAACCAAGCTATCTCCATCCGTTTCAGATTTTAATGTAGGAAAAGGAACAACCTGGACGACTCCTTTTCCGGCAAGTGATGGGCAGGTTATCGAACTGCAGGTAACATCTCTTAGCGCCACCGGCAAGAACGGTCCCAGCGTTTCAAACATTATTAAAATTTCAAGGCCTTCCCGTTTAATGGCTGCTGAAGCTTTTACTCCTAATGGGGATATTGACAATGATATATTTCTGGCACAGGGCATTTTTGTAAAAAAAGTGGAAATGAGTGTTTATGACAGATGGGGAAATATCCTTTTCTTCGGAAAAACTGATGATTTGGCAGCAAATGCCAACTTTGGCTGGAACGGACTAACCCCTGCAGGAGAGAGAGCTCCGCAGGGAAACTATGTGTACAAGATTGTTGGTGAAGATTCAGCCGGAAATACCTTGGTGAAAGAGGGCTCATTTGTACTGTTATACTAATTTATACCACATGAAAAACTTTTTTGAACCTGACCCTTGTCAGGTTTTTTCTTTTTTTAAGAAATAGACCATAACTTGCATCGTTGATTAATTAAATTCAGAAAATATGTTTGATATGATGGGCATGCTTGGAAAGGTCAAGGATCTTCAGGCTAAAATGAAAGAAGCACAGGAATCACTTTCAACAATTGTTGATACAGGAGAGGCCGGAGCCGGGATGGTAAAAGTTACAATTAATGGTAAGAAACAATTACTGAAAATTGAAATTGATGAAGATCTTATCAAACCTTCTGATCGTGAGATTTTACAGGATCTGATTGTTGCAGCAACAAATAAAGCCATGGAAAATATTGAAGGAAAAATTAAAGAACATCTTCAAAATGCCACCAGCGGACTTTTGCCAAATATTCCGGGGATGGATCTGGGAAGTATGTTTTCTTAAAATCTCACGGAGCAATTCTCACGCAATTCCTGTTTCCAAACAATATATTTGTTATTTATGTCAATCAAAATACAAAACCTTACCAAACTTTATGGTAGTCAAAAAGCCGTGGATAATATCTCTTTTGAAGTGAATACCGGGGAGATTGTAGGCTTTCTCGGACCAAACGGAGCTGGCAAATCTACTACTATGAAGATTTCAACCGGATATATTCCTGCCAGTTCGGGTACTGTTGAGGTTTGTGGATTTGAGGTAAATACGGCTCCGATGGATGTCAGGAAAAATATTGGGTACCTTGCCGAACATAATCCGCTTTATCTGGAAATGTATGTAGGGGAATTTCTGGAATTTATTGGTTCTCTTTATCATTTAAAGGGAAAACTTCTGAAAGACCGGATTGCCGGAGTCATTGATCTGGTCGGACTGGAGTTGGAAAAGAAGAAAAAAATCGGACAATTATCTAAAGGCTACCGTCAAAGGGTTGGTCTGGCACAGGCCCTCATTCATGACCCTAAGGTTCTTATCCTGGATGAGCCCACAACGGGGTTAGATCCGAATCAATTAGCAGAAATCCGTTCAGTTATTAAAAATATAGGTGCACAGAAAACTGTTGTTTTTTCAACACATATCATGCAGGAGGTAGAAGCCATCTGCGATCGGGTAATCATTATCAATAAGGGTAAAATCATTGAGAATAAGTCTCTGGCTGAGCTAAAACAATCAGGAAAGAATATGGAAGAAATTTTCAGAGAGCTGACCAATTCATAAACTTAGCCTTGCTATGCAAACGAGGCATTTTCTGACAAAAATTCAGAAAATGCCTCGTTTATTTTAATATTCATAAGTATTATTTGCCTGACTGATTATGCGTGGACTTTGATTGGCCGCTTCCCAGCAATTCATTAACATCTTTGTTAAATTCTTTTACAAATTCCTCATAATATTTCCCGGTTGCCGGGCCTGTATAACCTGTGTGAATCTTGCTTACATTCCCTTCCCGATCCACCAGAATTGTGGTAGGAAAAGACAGAAAGTCACTTAATGCAGGCAATACTGAACTCACTTGTTTTTTGTCAGCAACTCCCGCAAAAAGGATATCGTAATCAATTCCAAAACGTTTTTTTAAAGTCTCCAATCTTGTTTTAGCGAAAGCCGGATCATTTTTCCGTTCAAAAGATAATCCGATAATCTCTACACCTCTGTTACGATTGGCTTTATACCATGGAGCCAGAAAAGAAGCTTCATCAATACAATTCGGGCACCAGCTGCCAAGTATCGTTACAATTACAGCCTTTCCTTTATATTTTTCGTCCTTCAAAGAAACAAGTTTTCCGGAAAAAGCATCAGGTAAAGAAAAATCAAATTTTGTTCCCTCTTTGACCTTAGTGAGTGAATAAGCATCAGGAAGAGCTGCTTCCGCATTTCTTGTCCCTTTTATAGCAGTTACTCCTCTTACACCGATAATTTCTCCGGTAAGATTATCTCCTGAAATTTTACCTTTAATCAGAGAAGGGCTTGATCCGCTAAAAGCAGAAAGAAAAAACTCATCTCCTTTTACAGTACCTTCAAAGAACCTGTAATCTCCCGTAGTACTTAAAATTGTTCCGGTTAGCTTACTTCCTGACTGTTCAAATACACCAACAGTTTTGTTTCCGCCGTTCGGGCCGTTTCCTACAATTACATCCCATTTTCCATTAAGGCTTACCTCTGCTGAGACAGGGTTCTCAAAAAAACGGTATTTCCTGCCAGATTCTGCCTTAAATGAAATTCCGGCATCCGGATTGGCAGTATTTAATTTTTTGAATCTACCGGACAAAACAGTCGGGCTTTCAATTTTCGCGGATAATACCGCATCATAAATATCAACCGGAATAAACAATGAATCCCCTTTCTGGCTTACGTTTTTCAACTCAAATCGCTCCGAGCCATTTAAAAGAAACACTGTTGATCCGTTTAATTCAAAGTTGAAAGGCGATTCCTGCCCGTTGAAAATGGTGAATACTCCACGCCAGATTCCGGATTTAGGACTGACCTGTGCCTGCAGATTTGTCCCTAAAAGAACAAGGATTAACCAGATGAAAAACTTTATAGACTTCATGATTTTTAGTGTTAATGTGTTCATATTGTTGCGGTGGCAAATATACAAACTTAATCCATATACACTATAGACTATATTCAATAAATTATTTCTGACTTCAATAAGTCCTGAAAATAACATGAAGTATTACAGCATCTGAAAATCATCCGCATCGAGGTTTGCCGGAAATTTATTTCTGAAATCTATTAAAGCTTCTTTATTGAGCACTTCAGTTTGTATCATTTCTTCATTTTGTTTCAGAAACAGGGCTTCTCCTTTAAAATCTATCAGGGCAGAATCTCCTGAATAATGCAACCCTTTACCATCTGTTCCTACCCGGTTCACTCCTGCCACATAGGATAAGTTCTCGATTGCTCTTGCCTGAAGCAGAGTTTTCCAGGCATGTGACCTTGCTGCCGGCCAGTTAGCTACATAAATCAGTAAATCATATTCCAGCTTAATATTCCGGCTCCATACCGGAAAACGAAGATCATAACAAACCATCGGACAAATTTTCCAGCCTTTCCACTCAATAACCAGCTTTCGGTTCCCGGAAGAAAAATGGTCATGCTCCTCTCCCATTCTGAATAAATGCTTTTTATCATAAAACCGGTAATCTCCGTCAGGCTGCATCCAGATCAGTCTGTTAAAAAACCGATCATGGTCTTTTACAATAATACTTCCCAGGATAACTGAATTTGTTGAAGCCGCCTGCTGTTTCATCCATTTGAAAGTCGTAAGGTTCATTGGCTCTGCGATTTTCCCTACATTCATCGTAAAACCTGAATTAAACATTTCAGGTAAAATGATAATATCTCCCGGATGGCTGAGTTGCGAGATTTTTTCTTCCAGCATCGCCATATTGGCGACAGGGTTTTCCCAGAAAAGCTCAGTCTGTATCAGTGTGATTGAAAGGTTCTTCATAACTAAGAATAAATAATTAGTCAAAAATACGTAATTTGTTGATTGTAATTTCTATCCAATCCAAACCAACTATGAAAAACTTATTTATCTTATTCCTGAGCATAACTATGCTCTCTTTCAAAGGAATAGACCATCCTTCTCTGCCTATCGGCGCCCCCGCTCCTGATTTCAGTTTAAAAGGTACTGACGGAAAAATGTATACACTTAAATCTTTTTCCAAAGCCAGAATACTGGTTGTTATTTTCACCTGTAATCATTGCCCCACTGCCCAGGCCTATGAAAGCCGGATCAAAAAGCTGGTTACAGATTATAAAGACAAAGGTGTACAAATTGTTGCAATCTCTCCCAATGATCCTAAAAGTATAAGATTAGATGAATTGGGTTACACAGAATACAGTGATTCCTATGAAGAAATGAAATTGAGAGCCAAAGAAAAAGGCTTCAATTTTCCGTACCTGTATGATGGTGATACAGAGGAAACTTCAAAAAAATATGGACCGGTCGCCACACCACATGTCTTTATTTTTGATGAAAAAAGGGTGCTGAGATATTCCGGACGAATTGATAATGTGGAAAAACCTACAGAAACTCCGCAAAAAACAGATACCCGAAATGCAATCAATGCCTTACTGGAGGGAAAAGCAGTTCCTGTAGAAACTACCAAAACATTCGGTTGTTCAATTAAATGGGCTGAAAAACAGGTACTGGGAAAACAGGAAAAAGATGAATGGGCTAAAGAAGCTGTTTCCCTTGATCTGATTGATGAGGAAGGATTAAGAAATCTGGTTAAAAATGATTCCGATAAATTGAGAGTTATTAATGTCTGGGCAAGCTGGTGCGGTCCTTGTGTGGCAGAACTACCCGATTTTATGAATATTGATCACATGTACCGCAACCGGGATTTTGAGTTTATTACAGTTAGTGCTGATAAACCTGAAAAACAGGCAAAAGCACTTGCTATTCTCAAAAGGATGCAGATTTCAGCCAAAAACTACCTTTTTAATTCAGGTGACGCTTATAAACTGATCGAATTGATAGATCCTAAATGGCAGGGCGCTCTGCCATATACTTTAATCATAGAACCTAAAGGAAAGGTTGTCTATGGAAAACAAGGCCCGATAAAGCCAATTGAGATAAAAAAGCTAATCGTCGAACATCCATTGATTGGTCGGTATTTCTAAATCAAACTTTCATTTACTTGATTACATCGGCTGACGGCTGATGTAATCAAGTAAATGAAAGCCTACTTAGTATAAATTATATGAGCCGATTATCCCAAATAAATTCTTCGGTCGAATAAATTGATGTTTTTTTGGAAAAATCAGGATGATTTGTATTAATCAGATAATTACTCTCCCATGGAACAAGTACTGATGGAACTTGAAGAACTAGAGATTTTTCTGATCTATACCACGCTGAACCAATTTTTTGAAGAGTTGGATACCTTTGAATTGATTTCCAATTTCCCGGTAAATCTTTAATTTTTATTTCTATAATATCAGAGTTATCAATCTCTAAATTAATGAAAAGCAATTTATATCCTGATTTAATATCAATTGTATTTCAATGCGCAACTAATTCCAATGTTGATAATGAAATAGAAGCACCTGCATAAATTACAAATTCGTCATCTTTATTCCATCGATTTGCAACTCCAGATGCTTTCAAAGAATCTGCATATTTGGATTTTCTAATATTATATACGAGCATTTCTATACATTTTCACCAAATTCAATCGCATTAAGTCTGTTATCAATGAATTTAATTCCAGAAATCGTTTCTAAAAAATCAACAGGAGCATGATTATCTAACAGATAATTCTTTTGGGACAACCATAACTCAAAATTTTCAACGTTATCAAATACTTCTATTCCGTGCTTGTAAAGCGATAAAATTAAAATTATATGCTCTTTGATATTATCTTTCAAAACCAATTTACTATTATTCTTATAATTTCTGAAAGTTCTTGGCGTTACATTTAGCCATTTGGATAAAGTGGTATCGTTCACTCCAATAACTATATCTAATATAGAAATGAATTCAGCATCTAATTTAGATTTAATAGTATAGAAATAAATATTCGAAAAATCTCCGACAGCAGGAATTTCTTCGATTATTCTTTTTTGTTCGTTATTCAAAGAGATCGTTGTCATTTCTTTTCTAAATTAATCTAATGTAAAATAAGGAATATTCTCCTGGAACATAACGAAATATTTCCAAAAACAGACATAACTTCCGCTCACATCTATAAGTAAGTAAATGCTGACGCAGAGTATATTGTCTTATCAGATCTACAATTTTTGATATGTGGATTCAAGTATAAATAGCATAAACTATTTTTTCCTAAAAGAACAAGAGTCTGCTTACTCTTCATCAATATTTACTCAACCGTTACAGATTTGGCAAGATTTCGTGGCTGATCCACATTACAACCACGCATTACGGCGATATAATAAGAAAGCAATTGCAGCGGAATCACAGAAACCAAAGGAATCAAGGCTTCATGCATTGCAGGAATCTCAATTGTGTAATCTGCCATTGTAGGAATTAACTTATCTCCTTCTGTAACAATAGCAATCACAATCCCTTTTCTGGCTTTTACCTCCTGAATATTTGATACTACTTTTTCATAAGAACTATCCTTGGTTGCGATAAATACGACAGGCATTTCGGCATCAATCAGGGCGATTGGGCCATGTTTCATTTCTGCTGCCGGATACCCTTCTGCATGGATGTAAGAAATTTCTTTCAATTTCAATGCTCCTTCGAGCGCTACCGGAAAATTGTAACCCCTTCCCAGATAGATGAAATTTCTGGCATCTTTAAATTTCTCTGCAATCTCTCTGATCTTCTCATCAGATTTCAGCACTTTCTCGATTTTGCTTGGAATCCGTTCCAGTTCAAACAATAATCTTCTAAAAGTATCTTCGTGAAGCGTTCCTTTTTTACTTGCAACAGCAATCGCCATCTGAGTCAGAACTGTTACCTGCGCAGTAAAGGCTTTCGTACTCGCTACTCCGATCTCAGGACCTGCGTGGGTGTAAGCTCCTGCATGAGATGCTCTTGGGATAGATGCTCCTACCACATTACAAACACCGAGAATCGTTGCTCCTTTGGATTTTGCCAATTCTATGGCCGCTAAGGTATCGGCAGTTTCTCCTGACTGTGAAATGGCAATTACAAAATCACCTTCTTTGATAATCGGATTTCTGTAACGGAATTCCGAAGCGTATTCCACTTCTACGTTAATTCTGGCTAATTCCTCAAAAATGTATTCCGCTACCAAACCTGCATGCCAGGAAGTTCCGCAGGCTACAATGACAATTCTTTTTGCTTTGGATAATTTTTCTGTATAATCTCTCAAACCTCCCAAAACCAGGTGTCCGCTGTCTGCATTTACTCTTCCTCTCAAACAATCTGCTACTGAACGCGGTTGTTCAAAGATTTCTTTCAGCATAAAATGATCATACCCTCCTTTCTCAATAGCTTCCAGCTCAAGTTCAACCGTTTGAATATAAGGCGATTGAAGAATATTATCCACATTTTTAACAGTCAGTTCTCCGTCACGAACTACCGCTAATTCAAAATCATTCAGATAAATTACCTCATTTGTATATTCAATAATCGGTGTGGCATCAGAAGCGAAGAAATATTCTCCGTCTCCTACTCCAATCACTAAAGGAGATCCTTTACGTGCAGCGATCAGCTGATTTGGTGTTCCTGCGTCCATAATCACAACCGCATAAGCACCGACAACTTCTTTCATGGCCAGTCGAACTGCCTCTTCCAGCAAACAACCTGTATTTTGCTGAATATCCTGAATAAAGTTTACAAAAACCTCTGTATCGGTATCACTTTGAAATACATAGCCCTTTTTAACAAGATTCTGCTTGATTGCACTGTAATTCTCAATAATACCATTATGAATAATAGCCAGGCTTCCACTGTTTGAAAAATGCGGGTGAGCATTCCGGTCATTAGGTTCTCCATGTGTTGCCCAGCGGGTATGCCCGATTCCGATATTGCTTTGAAGCGCTTCACCATCCAGTATTTCTTCTAAATCTTTAACTTTCCCTTTTTTCTTATAAATATTCAGTCCCTGATTCATTAAGGCAATTCCGGCGCTGTCATACCCTCTGTATTCCAAACGTTTAAGACCTTTCAAAATTAAAGGAGCAGCCTCCCGGTGCCCTACATAAGCAACTATTCCACACATAATTACTGGTGATTTAAAGAGTAAACTGTTTACTGGTATGTATCAAAAAATAAAGCGGAGTAACCGTAAAATCGTCACTCCGCTTCAAAAATATCACTAAATGAATTATTTATTTGTATATGTGTAATAAATTTTCAGTTTTGTCTTAGTGGCATCAAATGCTACTCTGGAAGTATTATCACCGAAAACTTTACTATTTCCCTTATCACTCAAAACAATCTGAGGAGTCAGCAATAAACCAGTATTAGGCCTTCTTCCGCTCAAAATATTTTGCAAAGCAGAAGTAATGTTGAAAGTAAAAGTCTTTCTTGTTACATCGTAAACTGCTGCCGAAGGCGATGTGGTACCTTCTGATCTGAGAAACAACAGCCCGTAGGTATCTTTTACAATTCTGTTGGAACTATTAGACTCAACCAGTGAGAATACACTTGGTATAGATAAATTAACAGGATTGCTTTTGGTTTCCAGAACAAGCTCGGCCTTATTAATGGCAACATTGTATTTATCCTTAAATCTCAGCAAACCAGGGAATTCCAATTTAGTAGTCAGTCCGACCCCACCCTGAAAATAGGCTTCGTTATTCGATAATTTTGAACTTAAAATATCTCCCGGTTTAACCAGACCTGCCAATGCACCTGATCTTTCTGCGGTGATATTATTGTATCTTGATAAAACCTCTTCGGTAACAGCTACTCCTGAAGAATTATAACCGGTGGTGACAGTAAGTCTGGCATAATAGTTCAAAATAGAAACTGCGGTATCTCCGGGGCTGTGATAATACAAACTCATTTTTGTGTAAGAAGGAGAAAAACCAAGGATCGCTCCTTCATCACTCTTCTTTCCTACTAAAGCGAGACCTTTAAAGTAAGATCTGAAAGCTGCTCCACCTGCTGCAATATCACTGCTGGAACGCTGATTCAACAACTCCTGGCCTAAAGCTCTGCTCATTGGAATACGCAGGGTATCAAACTTAATGGTATCCCCTGCGATATTACGATATTTAATCGGACGAGGCTTAAAAACCTTTGTTCCTACCGGCGTGCTTTCGTAAGCTGATGAACTGTTATTAAAATATCCGGTAAAATAATCTTTGGAATTTGACAAGGCATCCGTCAAACGGTGAACATTAAGTGTCTGAGATTTAGTGGTATCTCCCTGATATGTTCTGTAAACCAGATACATCACCAGCGAATCCATTACTGCATCAGTCTTAGCTTTCAGGGTATCAGCATTAGCAATCTGGAAGAAACTTGCAGAATGTATTTTCCCCAGAATAGGATCTGTATAATTCCCTACCAATAAATTATTACCCATATTGGTATAAACCGAATCGAGCAGCACTGTTGAAGAATTAACAGTAAGGGTATCCGTAAATTTCAGACCCAGTTCCTGGGCAATCAATTCTGAACCAATTTCTTTAGGATCTTCGCAGGAAGTTAGGGTTGTTAAACCCAAAAGCATTGCAAAACTATACGCCAGCCAGCCCTGTGTAGATGTTGTAAAAAGTGTCGATATCTTCTTCAGCAACAAATTCGATTTTTTTGTCTGATAATTCATTAATAAGGTTATTAAATTTATCGGTTAGTTCTTCCACGGACGTAATGACAGTATCGGCATATTCCATACCGATTTTAACAAAACCATCATAATCAGCACTTTCAAGACTTCCAAGCATATCATCTTCCACATCCATCATTTTTACTTTTTCGTACAATCCGTCAAAAGTAAATTTATGATTAAATGTGCTTTCATATACTGAAAATACCGACTTGGCATCTTTAAACATTGGATCATTCTTATAAGTCGTCTTCAGATACAATGGTATCAGAGAGGTCATCCAGTCGTTGCAATGAACGATGTCGGGTGACCAGCCTAATTTTTTAACCGTTTCCAAAGCTCCTTTGCAGAAAAAGATGGCTCGCTCGTCGTTATCGTCGTAGAATTTATCTTCTTTGTCAGTGAAAACGTATTTTCTCTGAAAATAGTCTTCATTGTCGATAAAATACACCTGCAATTTTGCCGATGGAATACTTGCAACCTTGATAGTCAACGGCTTATCATCATCCCCAACAGGAATTGTAATGCCGGAAAGTCTCACAACTTCGTGTAAACGATTCTTACGTTCGTTGATCAGACCAAACCTTGGAACCAAAATTCTGATTTCCATGCCCTTTTCCTGCATGGCTGTTGGAAGTTTTCTAACGAATTCGGCGACATGTGTTGTGGTAAGAAATGGGTCAACTTCACTGGCAACGTAAAGGATACGTAATTTTGACATTTGTGTCGTAGTTAGGGGCTTAATTCTAAAAAATTATGCAAAAATATAAAAAATTCCTCGAAATTCCACAATGTTCTGCGAGAGAATGTAATTTAGCGGTTTAGATTTCGGTAATCTGACATAAAATTTCCTGTTTTAAGACAGCTTTACTTTTCAGGCTTCTCTCTATAACAACATTTTTGTGCCGCAGGAAGACATTCCGGGTGCAGGTTTTTAAAAACTTTGATTAATGAATATTTTTCATGACATTAAATCGCTTCAGCTTTTTCTAAAATCTCAGCGATCGGCAGGAAACGCTATCGGACTTGTGCCAACCATGGGAGCTTTACATCAGGGACACCTTTCTCTGATCAGCGCTTCCAGACAAATGAATAACATTACGGTCTGCTCTGTTTTTGTAAACCCTACCCAATTTAATAATGCTCACGATCTGGCAGTTTATCCGCGAACACTGGAAGCCGATTGTCAGCTCCTGGAAAGTGCAGGCTGCGAAGTGGTTTTCGCACCTTCAGTGGAAGAGATGTATCCTCAGCTTCCTCACTTAAAATTTGACTTCGGTTCGCTGGAAACTGTCATGGAAGGTAAATTCAGACCTGGTCATTTCAACGGAGTGGGAATAGTCGTTTCTAAATTATTTCATATTGTTCAGCCGGACAATGCTTATTTCGGACAAAAAGACTTACAGCAATGTGCTGTGATTAACCGCCTGGTAAAAGACCTTAGTTTTTCTCTTGATTTACACATCTGTCCGACTCAGCGGGAAAAAGACGGGCTGGCAATGTCTTCCAGAAACCGGAATTTAAGCACTCAGGAAAGAGCTCTTGCTCCGCAGCTTTACAAAGCCTTAAAATCTGCCTCTGAAAAGCTCCGCACCGAGCCTTCAGCAAAAGTTAAAAACTGGGTTGAACAGTATCTGAAAACAACAGAAGGCATTGATCTGGAATACTTTGAGATTTCAGATTTCGAAACCCTTGAACCTTCTGAGGAACTTATCGAGGGGAAAACGGCTTTATGTATTGCAGCATTTCTGGGAAAAACTAGATTGATTGACAACCTGATTATTTAATCATTTCACTAAAAATATGCCCTGAAATAAGCGTGGTATTTTAAGTTTTACCATTGAAGACAATCGTTTTTCATGGGAAATAAGAACTCTGAAAACGATTATTGAATACGAATTATATAATTTTGCGGTTGAAAACATCAACAAGCAAGAATTTATTAAAATCCGAAATCTCAAATTTACAAAATGTTTATTCATGTCATGAAATCAAAACTTCACCGGGTGAGAATCACTCAGGCGGAGTTAAATTATGTTGGAAGTGTTACAATTGACGAAGATTTAATGGATGCGGCGGGGCTGATTGAAAATGAAAAAGTCCAGATCGTGAACAATAATAACGGGGAACGCTTCGAGACTTATGTCATTACAGGAGAAAGAGGTTCCGGAATAATCTGTCTGAACGGCGCTGCTGCCAGAAGAGCTCAGGTTGGAGACATTGCCATTATTATTGCCTATGGAATGATGACAGAAGAAGAAGCGAAAACGCACAAACCCAAACTTGTTTTTCCGGACCACAACAACAAACTGGTGGTTTGAGCAGCATAAAATCAACCTGTTAAATGGACACCGGATAAGCCTTCCGATGTCCATTTATTTTTGTAAGCACATATAAAAAACATATCTTGTGTCTTTATTTTATGACTTAAACCTGATATTCGTTCATTTTAACGCATGTGCTGTTTTTCAGCATTCCCCGATTCCTAACAATAAACCCTGAATTATCATTTCTGATGAAAAAAATCCTACAATATGCCATATCTCTTACAATTGCCGGAGGGCTTTTATGGTATGTTTTTAAAGATATTGACCTTTCTACAATGGTCGGACAATTTAAGAAAGCAAATTATTGGTGGATCGTTGTCTCTGGTTTTGCTGCTATTATTGCACACCTGAGCCGTGCTGTCCGATGGAAAATGCTGATGGAACCTCTGGGATATAATCCTTCTAATTTCCGGACCTTACTGGCGGTATTAATTGGTTACTTTGCCAACTTTATAATGCCCAGAATGGGAGAAGTCTCCAAATGCGGAAGTTTACAGAAAACGGATAATATTCCTTTTGAAAAATCGTTCGGAACTGTAGTGGCCGAGCGGATTTTTGACCTTGTCAGCCTTTTAGTTCTGCTGGCGTTGAATTTACTTTTAGAATTCGGTCGGCTGAAAGAGTTTTTTGTGGAGCAGTTTTCAGAAAAAATTCCTCTGGTAATCGGTATTTTGGTTGCTTTACCTTTACTTGGATTTGCCGGGGTTTATTTTTTCAAAAAATACCAGGATCGTCTTGTTCAGAAATCAGCTTTTTTGAAGAAAGTTATCCACTTTATGAACGGTTTACTGGACGGTTTGTTAAGTATTAAGAAACTGAAAAGTCCGGGATTATTTATTGCTTACACGGTTTTAATCTGGGTTGCCTATTATTTTTCGGCATACGTTTTATTCTTTTCTATTCCGGAAACATCTCATTTAGGTCCTTTGGCAGGCTTAACTGTGCTGGTAATCGGAAGTCTTGGAATGGCAGCTCCGGCACAAGGTGGTATCGGCCCTTTTCACTTTCTGGTAGGAAATATATTAGTCTTGTATGGTCTTACAAAAGAAGCCGGTATTACACTGGCAACTTTTATTCATGGTTCTCAAATGCTTCTTCTGTTATTTCTCGGAGCAATCAGTTTTCTGATAACCTTATTCCTGAAACCTAAAACTTCGGCAGAAACAGCGGTTAGTTAAGGCATTTTAAATAGATATTCTGTATTGAATTCTTATTTCCTGCTAAAGTGGGAGTTCAATCAATAATTCATTGGTTATTATGACTGAAAGTAAAATTTTAAACAAAGAACAAGCTGCAGAAAAAGTAGCTGAATGGCATGCTGAAGGCAAAAAAGTGGTATTTACCAACGGCTGTTTTGACATTGTTCATTTAGGACATATCGATTACCTCGAAAAAGCCAGAAACCTGGGTGATAAACTGGTATTGGGTTTAAATACTGACGCTTCAGTCAATCGCTTAAAAGGCAAAACCAGACCCGTAGTAAATGAGTATGCCCGCTCAAGAATGATGTCGGCTTTTGAGTTTATAGATACTGTCATTTTGTTCGATGAACCGACACCTTTACAGTTAATTGAAAGCTTAAATCCTGACATTTTGGTAAAAGGAGATGATTATTCCGTTGAAAACATCGTTGGTTCAGATTTTGTATTAGGAAATGGGGGAAAAGTTGAAACCATTCCGTTAGTACCGGGATATTCAACTACGGCAATGATCGAAAAAATCAAAAACCTTTAACATGAAACCCCTTCATGTTCATCAATAAAACAAAAAACACGAATTGTCTTCGTGTATAAATTAAGCCATGATAGGAATATATGCACTCACATTCCTTTTTGGAATTATTGGGATGTTCGTCAGCTGGCGATTAAAATCAAAATTCCAGGAATATTCACAAATCGGGCTGGTCAGCGGCCTTTCCGGACAAGAAATCGCGGAAAAAATGCTGAGAGATAATGGCATTTACGATGTCAGAGTAATTAGTGTGGAAGGTCAGTTAACAGACCATTATAATCCGGCTGATAAAACAGTTAATCTTAGCCAGGATGTATATTACGGACGAAATGCGGCAGCGGCGGCTGTAGCCTCTCATGAATGCGGCCACGCAGTACAACACGCCACTGCTTACACCATGCTTCAGTTCAGAAGTGCAATGGTTCCGGTTATGAGTATTTCGAATAACATTATGCCATTTTTATTAATGATCGGGATGATGGTGGTTTATTCTACCGGAAATGCAATGGTTTTGACAATTGGGGTCGCTCTTTTTGCAGTAGCGACATTCTTTAGTTTTATAACTTTACCTGTCGAATTTGATGCAAGTCGCAGGGCTTTAGCATGGATAGAAAGCAGCAGGGTAGTGAACAGTAATGAACTAGCATTGGCGAAAGATGCTCTTTGGTGGGCCGCAATGACTTACGTAGTGGCAGCATTGGGAATGCTTGCTCAGTTGCTTTATTATGTCAGCATTATTTCAGGCAGAAGAAGTAACGATTAACTTCTGAGTAAATAGTTTCCGGGAAAGTATTAAAACCATTTGCCCATGAAATATTATACCATTCAGCCATCCTCTGAACTTTCAGGATACGTGAGGTATTTCTGGGTGCTGGAATGTGATATTTCAAGGGATCAGCCCTATATTCATCGCTCAATGGCTGATGGATGTGCCGAACTCATCTTTCATTATCAGGGCAGGTTTGATGAACTTTTAATAAATGGTACGTCGGAAAAATCTTTTATTTCCGGGATTCACGGCCAGGCACAAAAACATAGCAGATTTACTATTAATGAAAGCTTTGGAATCTTTGGGGTTTATTTATATCCCTATGCACTTCCAAAGCTTTTTTCTATTCCTGCGGAAGAGTTCAGTAATCAAATGGTGGATATTGCTTCTCTTCTCGGCCAGAAAGGTAAAGACCTTGAGGAGCAGATAATGCTGGCCGGTGATAACAGTCAAAGAGTTAAAATTCTTTCAGCATTTCTGAAAAATCAACAAAATCTCTCTTCAAAATCTTCTCCTGAAATATTCTCTTCTATTGATTATATTATTCAAACCAAGGGTCTGATTAATGTAGAAGCACTTGCTGATCAATATACATGCTCTGTACGCCAGTTTGAGCGAAAATTCAAAGAATATTCGGGTTTTAGCCCGAAATTATATTCAAGAATCATCCGGTTCCAGGCTGCTCTCAGTGAATACGGAAACACAGGGCAATCTCTTACAGAAATTGCTTATGCCTGCGGATACTACGATCAATCACATTTTATTCATGATTTTAAGGAATTCTCCGGACATCATCCCAGACATTATTTTCTGAAAAACGGAGAAGGAACTGAGTGGAGAAATTAATAATGTCGGATTTTTCCAATTTTTACAGATTGAACACTTCTAATTTTGTCTGATCAGTTATCAATTTTAAACCTCAATAAAATGGAAATTGCACAAGGACATCAGGCAGTTATGCCCTATCTAATGGTTGAAAATGCCAGAAAATTCACAGAATTTTGCCAGAAGGTTTTCAACGCCCAGCTAACATTCAGCAGATTACGTGAAGATAATATCACGGTCATGCATTCTGAAATCCAGATTAGCGGGTGTACTATTATGTTTTGTGATGCCACAGATCAATGGAAAGTTGAAACCTCAAATCTGTTTATCTATGTAGAAGATGCTAATGAGACTTTTCAAAAGGCTATTGAGGCCGGTGCTGCAATTGTTTCTGAAATTGCCAATCAGGACTATGGCAGAAGCGGGGGCGTAAAAGATCCTTTTGGAAATGTATGGTGGATCACTTCAATTCTGAAGAAATAAGAAGAGGCATTTATAAAAAAGGGAAGAAAAGATCTGATGTTAAAATGGATCCTTTCTCCCTTGTTCTTTTAATATTTTCAGCTATTTACAGCCAGTTTACTTTTGCGGTAGCTATATCCGAAATAAATCGCAAATCCAACGGCACACCAGATAATAAAACGCTGCCAGTTAGTCGTTCCCATCTGGGTCATCAGGTAAAGATTAACAATCAATCCCAGCACAGGAATAAGCGACAGGCTTCTGGTATAACTCCAGAATGAGATTAATGCCCAGATTATCAGAAAACACAGCATCAGAAATGCATTTCCAAAATCCTCTCCTCCGGAAATATTTGCAAAAAACCAATCATAAGAACCAGCACTAAAGATTTTCAAGAAAACCATCACGATTATCAAAAGACCTCCGGTAATAAAACGGGCATTGATATATGGGATTTTAAACTTGGATTTCGCCTGATTTTCAGGATCAAGATCAAGTACCAGAACCCCTCCGCAAACCAGCAGGAAGGCAAATAATGTTCCGATACTACTCAGATTTATCACTTCTTCGAGGTTAGCAAATAAGGCTGGGATACCTACTAAAACCCCGGTCATAATTGTAGCAAAAGAAGGCGTCTTATACTTCTTATGCACTCTGGCAAAAGCCTGAGGCAAAAGGCCGTCTCTCGCCATTGTCATCCAGATTCTCGGCTGACCAAGCTGATAAACCAGCAGGGCACTTGTTAAAGCAATTACAGCACTTGCGGCAACAATTCCTGCTACCCCGTTGAGTCCTACCATATGAAACATAAATGCCAGCGGATCTTCAACGCCTGTCAGATGATGAGAAGGTACAATTCCGGTAAGTACTAAAGTAACCAGAACATAGAGCGTTGTGCAGATAATCAGTGCATACATCATCGCCCTTGGAATATCCCTCTGGGGGTTTTTGCATTCTTCAGCAGTTGTTGAGACAGAGTCAAATCCAATATAAGCGAAACAAACCGCTGCAACACTTTTTAACACTCCCGATATTCCGTTTGGTGCAAAAGGAGACCAGTTATCTACTTTTACATAAAAAGCGCCCACTCCTACTACTAAAGCAATTACAAGTAATTTAAGTACCACCAGAATGTTATTGGTATTTTTAGATTCCTTGATACCGATATAAACCAGATAGGTAATTAAAACGGTGATTATCAAAGCAGGTAAATTGGCAATAAAATGTATGCCAAACAGCTGAGGAGCCGTTTCCCAGGCAGTAAAGCCGTCTCTGAGATTGACGGATAATGATTCAAATGTTTTTCCCTCAGCAACTGCTTCTGAAGCCATTTTATGATAACGGGCTGCTGAAAGGTAATCCATTGTGATATAATCCGGAACATGAACGCCTAGTCCTTCGAGGAGATCGACAAAATATTTTGACCATGAAATAGCTACTGCCACATTGGAAATCGCATATTCCAATAATAAATTCCATCCTAAAATCCAGGCTATGATTTCACCGAAACTTGTATAGGCATAGGTATAGGCGCTTCCGCTGATCGGAACGGTAGCCGCAAAACGTGCATAGCAAAATGCCGTGAACATACAGGAAACAGCTGTGAAAACAAATAATAAGGATACTGCCGGACCTCCGTTTGCAGAAGCCTGACCAATCGCAGAAAATATACTCGCCCCGATTATCGCTGCAATCCCCAAAAAAGTGAGATCTCGGACATTCAGATTTTTAACTAGCCCATGACTATCACTAATTTCATTCGTGTGAATATCCTTCAGGATTTGATCAATTGATTTTTTTCGAAAAAAAGACGAGTTACTCATACGTTGCAGCGCAAATTCAGCGTTTTGCGATCTTGGGGTTTAAGTGTTGTGAAGTTAATTGTTTTAATGCCTCAAAACATCAGAATGAGATTTACGGCATCGGGGCTTATCTAAGAAACCAGCAATACTTTTCTTTCAAAAGGAATTATTTCTTTTATAAGTTAACACAAAAATTACAAAAATCTCATCAATTACCTAATTTTGTGGCATGCAAACAGCCATAGTCATCCTGAATTACAATGGTAAAAGTTTTTTGGAAAAATTTTTACCCTCAGTAGTCAGACATTCTGTAAATATCCCTGTTTATGTTGCAGACAATGCATCAACCGATGATTCGGTCCTTTTTCTGCAAAATCAATATCCTGACATTCACCTGATTACACTTCCTGTAAACTTTGGTTATGCCGGAGGATACAATGAGGCTCTGGCACAAATTCAGGCAAAATATTACATTTTATTAAATTCAGATGTTGAAGTGACAGCCAACTGGATTAATCCTGTTATTCAGTTGATGGAAACGAATCCGGATATTGCAGCCTGTCAGCCTAAAATCAGATCATTTCATCAAAAAGCCGATTTTGAATATGCCGGCGCTGCCGGAGGTTTTCTTGATTATCTGGGTTATCCCTTCTGCCGGGGCAGAATATTTGATACCCTTGAAGAAGATAAAGGACAATACAATGACAACCTGGAAATTTTCTGGGCAACCGGAGCCTGTCTGTTCATTAAATCAGAAATTTTTCATGAAACGGGTGGCTTTGATGCAGACTTCTTTGCTCATATGGAAGAAATCGACCTTTGCTGGCGCATAAAATCTGAGGGGTATAAAATATTTGTCTGTGGCGATTCAGAAGTCTATCATGTAGGTGGCGGTACGCTTCACAAATCTAACCCAAGGAAGACATTTCTGAATTTCAGAAACGGGTTAGCAATGCTCTACAAAAATCATCCTTCTGAAAAACTTTTCATTCATATTTTCACCAGATTGATTTTAGATGGATTAGCAGGTGTAAAATTTATCTTATCCGGAAATTTTGCCGATTGTTTTGTCATCATTAAAGCTCACTTTAATTTTTATTTCAATTTGGGCAAATGGACGGCTAAAAGAAGAAAAATCAAACAGGGGAAGAATTTACAGGGGATATACAAAAGCTCAATTGTTCTTGCTTATTTCATGAAAGGGAAAAAACTATTCTCAGATCTAAGTAAAGAAATCTACTCAAACGTATAGCTGAATGAATAAAATCGTTCCGAATTTAATTTCCTAGAACTCCCAAACCGTCGGATTATTTCTCTGGCGAAGGTATTTTCGGATATTCATCCAAAAAGCGAGTATCAGATAAATGATAATGGGAGATCCCATCGTAATGAAGGAGATATAAATAAAATACAATCTTATACTGCCTGTGGAAATCTTAAACTTCTCCCCCAAGCGAGTACAGACGCCAAAAACCTGATTCTCAACAAAGTATTTAAGTCTGAGCATAAATTAGTGTTGCTGGATTGAACAGTAAAGTTACTAATTTTAGATCGTTTACAAATATAATGACCGCTTAAAATACAATTAAATCCGTTTTAAAGTGATAAAATAGATTTAATGCTAAAAATTATGGATTTTCTTGAAAACTTTTTCTTAACAAATGTTTGGATTTAAACTTTTATTCTTACATTTGGTACATAATCAACCAAAATAACTTGCTTCATTTCAAGTAATTACCTACCAGAGAGTTTATTAGATATTAAATAACTACTCATTAAGTACTGGAATAAGTTAAGTTTGTAATCAGATAGTTATTTAGTTTTTTATAAATTTCGTTCTTTTTTTTATGCAAACAGGTACAGTAAAATTCTTTATTGAGAGTAAAGGTTTTGGTTTTATTGTTGATGATTCGACTAACCAGGAAGTCTTTGTTCACGTGACGGGTTTGGGAGGAGTACAAATTCGTCAAAATGATAAAGTTTCATTTGAAACTATTGAGGGCAAGAAAGGCTTAAACGCCATTAATGTCAAAAAAATATAATTTTTTGCGATTTTATCCCGATTTATCGTCCCAGGCACGTATAAGAAGTTTGGGATTTTTTTGTGTCCGGATAATCAATCCATTCAAAGGAAATATATAATTTTCTTTGGTATTCCTGCCATAAATATTCTATGGGAAAGGATTGTTCCGGTCTGCGTTTTAGTGCATTTTTATTTTTTAACAATTATATTTTTTTTTTATGCAAACTGGTAAAGTAAAATTTTTCAATGAGACCAAAGGTTTTGGATTTATCATTGATGACGAATCAAACGAAGAAATCTTCGTACACGTAACAGGTTTAGCTGGCGTAACGATTCGTGAAAACGACAGCGTTTCTTTCGAAGTAACTGAAGGAAAACGTGGTGCGAATGCAATCAACGTAAGAAAAATCTAATTTTTCGACACGCTGACACGGGATTAGAGAAAATATCCTTAGCATAATTCAGACAATCTCGTGACGAGAACAATACTGAAGAAGGACTAAGTAATTTATAACTCTATTAGATTAGAAGTCAAAACCCCAATTCATATGAATTGGGGTTTCTTTATTTTAAGGCATTGCGGGTTTATTCAAACCACTTTAATACATCATCTTTTGCAGGAATAGCAATGTCCAGTTTCAGCTTCTTACGCATTCCGCCTAAATCATTGAATACTTTGTTCGGATTCGCTTCTTTTAAGGCATCAATTGTCATAAAGCCCATCTTCTGAAGTACAGGAATCCAATCTGCCGGAACACCCAGTGTCTCAAACTCAGCATCCGTAGAAACTTCAACTCTCTTCTCAGGACGCATCTGCGGGAAGAATAATACTTCCTGAATAGACGACTGATTGGTCATAAGCATCGTCAACCGGTCAATCCCGATTCCAATACCCGCAGTTGGCGGCATACCATATTCCAGTGATCTCAGGAAATCTTCATCCATTGCCATCGCTTCTTCATCTCCTCTTTCTGCAAGACGTAACTGCTCTTCAAAACGCTCACGCTGATCTATCGGGTCATTTAATTCTGAATAAGCATTGGCAATTTCTTTACCATTTACGAATAATTCAAAGCGCTCAACCAATCCCGGTTTGCTGCGGTGTTTCTTCGTCAAAGGAGACATTTCAACCGGGTAATCAATAATAAAGGTAGGCTGAATCAGATTTGCTTCAACTTTTTCTCCGAAAATTTCATCAATCAGTTTTCCGGTTCCCATTGTGGCATCTACTTCAATCCCCATGCTCTTGCAATGTTCTCTCAGCACATTTTCCTCCATTCCTTCTACATTAATTCCGGTATATTTCTCAATAGCTCCGGCAATGGTAAGGCGGGTAAACGGTCCTTCAAAATCAATTTCATTCTCTCCTACTATTACTTTAGTCGTTCCGTTAGTAGCCAGGGCAACTTTTTCGAAAATTTCCTCCGTAATACCCATCATCCAGTTGTAATCCTTATAAGCTACATAAAACTCCAAAGAGGTAAATTCCGGATTATGAGTACGGTCCATCCCTTCATTACGGAACATTTTCCCGAACTCATAAACTCCTTCAAAACCACCTACAATCAGACGTTTCAGATATAATTCATTGGCAATACGCATAAACAATGGTATATCCAATGAATTATGATGCGTTTTGAACGGACGGGCAGATGCCCCTCCGTGAATTGATTGCAAGATAGGTGTTTCTACTTCCAGCCATCCTTTTGAATCAAAAAGAGAACGCATGGTTGTAATAATTCTGGAACGCTTTAAGAAAATCTCTCTCACCTGAGGATTTACAATTAAATCAACATATCGCTGACGGTAACGTAATTCCGGATCCGTGAAACCATCAAAAGTTTTTCCATCAGCCTCTTTTACAACAGGTAATGGTTTTAATGATTTGGTAAGAATTTTAAATTCAGTGACATGAATTGAGATTTCTCCCGTTTGAGTGGTGAACACATAACCTTTCACACCGATGATATCACCAATGTCAAGAAGTTTCTTAAATACAGTATTGTAAAGTGTTTTATCTTCATCCGGACAAAGATCATCTCTGCGGAAATATAATTGTATCCTTCCGGTAGCGTCCTGCAATTCAGCAAAAGAAGCACTTCCCATAATCCGGAAACTCATCAGACGTCCGGCAATGGATATATTTTTATAATCTGTCTTATTATTCTCGTAATTCTTATGAATGTCCGCTGCGGCTACATTTACCTCAAATAATTCAGCCGGATATGGGTCGATACCCAATTTCATCAATTCTTCCCGCTTCTGGCGGCGGAGTAATTCTTGTTCGCTCAACATGTTTAGTTTCAAGTTATAAGCTTAATAGTTTGGGGTATAATAAGCCGGAATCGAACTTTAAGGTCTGCAAACAACGTGATTTACGCAGAGTTACAAAAACTTAAAGCTTTTTTCCGCAGAATTTAAGCGTTTAAAACCGCCGAATATGATCCCTCAGACGCTAAGCTTTTTAAAGAAACACAAAATTAGAGATTATTCAACGCAAATAAAAAACTTGCCACTCATTGATACACATTTATTTAGTTTAATACGTTCTTCGGTTAGCATTTAACCAAGTTAAATTTAATTGTATATATCCGGAGACACGGTTTTGTAATCTATTTACTTAAAAATGGAACAGAAATACACTATATTCAAAACCCTGGAAGTTTAACTACTATTAAATTAAAGATTTTGACTAAATAAAAGTCTATTTAGCCAAATTGGATATTTAGCAATAAAAGTATAACTTTATAAATAAATATACGCCTAGAATCAAATGTGATAAATAGCTCATATACATGCGATTATTCACCTTACTATCGCAATTATATACTCGTTGGATTCAACCGCAGAACAGGCTACTTTAAAAACCATTTCCAACAATATAAAAATTATATATGAACAAAATTTACCTATTAATGTTTTTTTTATTCATTATGAATTTGGATGCAACTGGTCAATGTAACATTGCTGATTACAAGGGTTTAAGAGCGTTGTATAATTCGACAAATGGGGATAATTGGAACAATAAAGATAATTGGGACGTAAGATCTGAAAATCCACCTCAAAATTGTAATTTATCAAAGTTTCATGGTGTTTACTTGGATGCCAGTGGTAGAGTATATTTGATAAACTTAGGAGAAAATAATCTTAATGGTCAAATTCCTAAAGAAATTCAAAATTTAACAAACTTAACCACACTTTGGCTTAATCAGAATAATTTAATTGGTGAAATTCCTAAAGAATTAGGTTCTTTAATTAAATTAGAACGTTTGGCATTAAGTTATAATAATTTAAGTGGTACAATTCCAGTTGAATTCTATAATTTAATTAATTTAAAAGAAATATCCATAGAATCTAATAAACTAGCTGGAAGCTTAGGAAATGGCTTTAAGAACTTCCCAAAACTTGAACGATTATTAGTTAATAGTAATAATTTTTCAGGACTACTACCAGCCGAAATTGGAAAATTAATAAATTTAAAAGAGATTACTTTTCATAATAATAATTTTGAAGGATGCTTTCCTATAACCTTTAAAAGTTTATGCGATAAAAATATAAATTTTAACAACAACCTAAAATTAGCTGATTGGGGCATATTCTGTAAAGAATCTATTTGTAAATTTCTCAATGCAGAATCTTCTTTTCTTTGTAATTTAGATAAATCAAAGATGATTCCTTTAAGAGATTCCCAAAGATTTCCATATGTAGTAAAACTTAAAGGAAGTGCGATAAATCTTAATTCTCCATATGAAATACATTTTGATACCGGTAGCTGGACAACTAGTATTCCTGGGGGGCTATTAAACCTTAATAAGGTAAAGATTTTAAAAGAAAATATAAATGATCCTTGGGGTAATCTGGCTGATTTAGTTTCAGGTCAATTTATTTTAGAGAGTGTCGATGGCACGCCTTATGAATTAAATGATTATGTTTTTTATGCGACAAAAGATAAAACAACAAAAAAATACTTGCCTGATGCCAGCACTGGTTTTACTACCTCTATTTTAGGAGCCTTTCCAAGTATAGACCCAGATACAAGGCTTCCTTCGGTTCCCTTTGCTCTTGCTTTAAAATATGCACCCGACAATATGGGTTTAGGAATAATTTCGGATTGTTACGAGGATATAAATAAGAATTGGAATTCAATGAAATCTTATCTACAAATTGGCAATGATTCTAAAATTTTAGATAAGCTAAATTTTAGAACTGACATACCTAATTGGCGTAACCAACAAGAATTCCATCCTGAGGCTGTCCCAGGCTTTAGTATTAAAATTAAATTTTCAGATACAGATGAAATTATTGAAGCTTCAAATTTGATTTCAACCGTAGATACTGGAGCTTCAGAATTGACGCTTAGACTTGACTCCGATAACCCTCAAAATAAAGCAACTTTTTCATCACATTTTATAAAAGACGGTCTATGGGTTAATTGGAATAATACTGATTATAATAATAGCGCAAAAACATTAATTAACGCAGATGTTACTATCGAGTTCACTGATAGCAATGGGGCAAAGAATAGTTACTCTTTTCCAATAGATAAAAATCCATATTCAACACCAACCACATTATATGCCTGTACTTGGGAAGGAAATGCTCCATGGAAGGAGAGTTTTCCACAGTTTCCAAAAAATAGAATAAATTTAGGAAATACTATATATTTTTATTGTCCAATATATTTTTGGGATATTAAAAATAAAAGAGTAGGTATCGGATTCAAAAACCAATGTCAATTGAATGCCAAAATAAATACGCCAGACGGGACAAGTTTTTGTACTGGAAGTTCAGTAAATATTTCAGCAGAGCCAATGGGTAACAATAACCCATTTACATATAAGTGGAAACAAGGTACAAATGACCTTGGAACAACTACAACTTTAACTGTTGCTAAAGCCGGAACTTACACCTTAGAAGTGACAGATAAAGAAGGGTGTATTATTACAAAAAGTATTGAAATAATGCAAAGTTCCTTACCAAATGTGACAATAAGTAAAAGTGGGTCCACTGATTTATTCACAGGTGGCTCTATCATTTTATCAGTTCCAAGTGGAGCAGAACAAACTTACCAATGGTTCAAAAATAATCTTGCTATTTTAGGTGCAATAAATAATTCATTTACAGTAAACGAAGCAGGTAAATTTTCAGTTACTGTAACCGCAAATGGTTGCTCTGCTACATCAGAAACTGTAACGGTAAATGTCATTTTAGCAAATGAATTACCAAACGAATCGAAAACTTTCAAAGTTTTTCCAAATCCTGTAGAAAATACTATAAAGACTATCTTTAACGAACCTTTAACAAAACCTTCAAAGGTAAATTTAATAAACCAAACAGGAATAGTTTTAAAAGAATGGATAACAAATCTTCAAGAAAACTCATTTGACATTTTAGGTCTTCCGAGTGGAATTTACATTTTAAAATGCGAAATAAATGATAAAATCGAAGAAGTCAAACTTATAAAAAATTAATTTTATTGCTTGTGGATACATCATCAGACTGGTAAAAGCGACTGCCCCAACATAGTATCGAAGACTATGAAGCAGTTGGAAGAAACTCAAAATTGGCCCACACACACCTGTTACGGATGGATTATTTCCAATACCCCCCTTCTTCATAAATACTTGTACGCTGTCTGCAATTATATAAGACTTCTTTACTAAACAACCCTTTAATGAATCTTTTAGAACTACATTATTATTTAGACGACAATAGTCATTCTATGAATGCTATTGTTAAAAATAAATCTGAAGCCGAATTAATAAAACTGTTTTTTGAAGTTTCAAACCTTCTTGACTTAGACATTACTTTAGAATTTGAGGCTTTAAAGGAAGGAGGTATTAAAGATATTATAAAGTATTTTAAAAAGAAAAAAAACAAGCAAGCGCTTATGATTTTCTTTGGTACAATTATCTCAAATGTATTGATTAATATTACTTCTGACTACTTTATTAAAGATAAAGAATTGGAGGAGCTTAATAAAGAAGAGAAACGCCTAAATATTCTGAAATTAAAAAATGATTTACAACAAGATTCTTTAACCAAAGAACAAGAAACTGTTATCTTAGAAAATATTGTTATTCAAATTAGTGAGACACACAAAATTAAAGTCTTCAAATCAAGATTTTACCAGCAAATCCTAAAAGAATCTAAATTATACCAATTCTCAACAACGGAATTAGATACTAATTATAAACCTCTTTCAGTTGAAAAAAGTATCTTAAGAGAGCATTTTAGCAAACATGTTTTAGAAAGCGAAGACTTAAAACCTAAGACAATTGAAAATGCCAATATTGAAATAGTTTCACCTGTATTAAAACAAGGAAATATAAAATGGAAAGGACTTTATAATGACAAACCAATAAGTTTTAATTTACTTGATTCAGAATTCAAAAATGCCGTTTTAAATAAACAATATAGTTTTTCAAATGGAACAAGTATAACATGTAGTCTTGAAATTGTAGTGACACTTGACAATAAGGGCGAGGAAATCATTAAGGAAGCAAGTGTCTCCGACGTTATTGAAGTATTCGACGGAACGCAAATAATCATCACGAAAAAAGCTAAGCATTTGAAAGAGTCAAAAAATCAAATAAAAATTGACTTTAAAGAATAACTACATCCTATTGCCGACAAACAAATTGATGGTTTACTGAATATAATAAACAAGGAAAAATTCAATCTTTTAAAAACTTACTATGACAACAATTGAAATTCAAATAGAAGAGAAATATAAAATTCTGAAGGGGCTTGAAAAAGCTTATGAGAAACTCCTGGAATTTAAGAAAACCAAAAATAGCGAACTCGTTGTACTACGTGACAACAAAATAGTAAAAATTAAACCCGAATAAAAAGCATATCTCCTGACAGCGTTCCGTTGTAAGCTACCAGACGAACAATGAAATTCGTGCGATCAGAATCATTCCCACTTCTTTCGTTCCTCCCTCCCTCCGGTAATTCTTCAAAATTTTATCTTTCTTCCTGACCTGATTCAGGATCTTATTTCCTCATAACTAAGTAATAAAGTGACCCTAAAAAACACAAACCGGAAAATATGGCATGATTTACCTTGCAACAACCAATCATTTCAAGACAAAATGGCATTAAAAATCACTAAAAACCCAATGGCATAGAAGTTGAAGAATAGGAAGTATCCTGTCAATGAAGATTCAGGAAACTATAAACTAGTCTTAAACATTAAAAAAAATAACGCTATGACACTCGTAAGATTCAATCAGCCATTAGTGAACAAATTCTTCAATCACGAATTCAACAAGTTTTTCAACGAATCAGATAACCGCACTTTAAAAAATAATTATGACAGTCTTCCTGCTGTAAATGTAAAAGAAGACGAAGCAGGCTTTAAAATTGAAGTGGCGGCTCCTGGTTTGAAAAAAGAGAACTTTAAAATCAACCTTCAGGAAAACCGTCTGACAATCTCGGCAAGTCAGGAGGAAAAGTCTGAAGAAACTTCTGAAAAGTACACACGCAAGGAATTCAGTTTTTCTTCATTCCAACGCACTTTTACTTTGCCTAAGAATGTAAACGGGGAAAAAATTGAAGCTTCTTATACTGATGGAATATTGTACCTCAGCCTTCCTAAAAAAGAAGAAGAAAAACCTGCTTTAAAAGAAATTACCATTGCATAATTTCGTTATAGTTCTAATGAAAGCTCAAAATCTGACAATCAGGTCAGTTTTGGGCTTTTTTAGCTTAGGATTTTCTTAAAATTTGTTAAAAAAACAATAGTTATAGCACCTGAGAGTATGTTTTTGCGTTAATTTAGCGAAGTCATAAAAGTAAAATTCCCTGATAGTTATTTACGGGTAAAGACTTCACGATGCGTACAATTTATTCGTAAAAATTAGACATTCTTAATTTGTATAAGTGATGGAAATGAAAAGCAATTTAAAAACCTTAGCCTTAGTGGGAGTATTAAGTAGTGCTTCTACGCTTGGTGCCTACAAACTGTTAAATTTCGATAAGAAAGATGTAGTTTTCAGTGAAGCCCCGTCGGCATTTTCCCGATTGGTTTCCAATACGCCTAACGTACCCGGTAATCCCGGAGAATTTACTTTTGCAGCTGAAAAAGCAACTCCCGCAGTTGTTCATATTAAAACTAAAATGACCCGACAGGTAAGTCGCCAGATGGGAGATCCGTTCGAAGATTTCTTTGGTTTCGGAGACCCTTTCGGAGGCAGCCGCCGTCGTCAGCAGCCTGAAGCTCAGGAAGCATCAGGTTCCGGTGTAATAATTAGTTCTGATGGTTATATTGTAACAAATAACCACGTTGTTCAGGGAGCAGATGAAGTTTCTGTAATTTTAAATGACAAGCGCGAATTAAAAGCGAAAGTTATCAGTACTGATCCATCCACAGATATTGCGGTGATTCAGGTAAAAGCAGCCAATCTTCCTTTCCTTACTTTCGGTGATTCTGATGGTTTGAGAGTTGGAGAATGGGTATTGGCGGTAGGAAATCCGTTCAACCTGGAATCAACTGTTACAGCTGGTATTGTTTCTGCAAAAGGTCGTCAGAATATTATCGACAGAGGTGACGGCAATGAAGTAAGCCCTCTGGAATCCTTCATTCAAACGGATGCAGCCGTAAACCCTGGCAACTCAGGCGGAGCTCTTGTAAACCTGAAAGGTGAATTAGTAGGAATCAACACTGCTATTTACAGCCGCACAGGTCAGTTTGCAGGATACTCTTTTGCTGTTCCGGTAAGTATTGTTAAAAAAGTATCTGCCGATCTCATCAAATATGGTAACGTTCAGCGTGGATATTTAGGCGTAAGTATCAGTGATGTTACTGCTAAAATTGCAGAAGAAAAAGATTTGAAAACCAATGACGGTGTTTATGTAGGTGGCTTCACTGACAATAGTACCGCTAAAAATGCAGGATTGAAAATTAATGATGTAATTGTTAAAATTGATGGTATTGAAACCAGATCCGCTTCAAAATTGATGGAATTGGTTGGCCGTAAGCGTCCGGGTGAAAATGTTGTAGTAACCGTAAATCGTGAAGGTCAATTAAAAGACTTCAATGTGGTACTTAAAAATAAAGAAGGAAATACAAGCATTCTTAAAGGTGATTCTGCCGCTGAGTCAGTAAAAATTGATCTGTTAGGTGCGAAATTAGGAAATCTTTCAGCCTCAGAAAAAGAGAAATATAAAGTAGCAGGCGGCGTAAAAATCATTGAAATCACACCGGACGGACGTTTGGATGCTCAGGGTATAACCAAAGGCTTTGTAATCACTAAAATTGATGACAAGCCTATCAAAGATTCTAAAGAAGTGGCTGAATTATTAGACGGCAGACGCGGCAGAATCAAAATTGAGGGAATTGACCTTGACGGAACCCGTTATATAATGGTACTGTAATCAGTACGGTTTCAATAACAATAATTTTCAATAGAATCCGTTCAGTATTGTAATCTGTTTTATTAAAATTGCCAGTTTCTATTTTGAAGAAGTGGTTGAAAAGTAACATTTTCAACCACTTTTTTATTGGTATAAAAACACAAAAAAACCCTGAACGGATTTCGTTCAGGGTTTTTTGAGTTTCCTGTCTTTAGAAAACGCTTAGTTTCTGTATAAAACTGCTTTTACTGCCGCTACTGTACGTTCTACACTCGGAAGAATTTCGGCGATCAGCGTCGGTGCGTAAGGCAATGGTAAATCTTTTGAGTTCACACGGATTACAGGAGCATCCATGTAATCGAATGCAAAACGTTGAACATTGTAAGCGATTTCAGAAGAAAGTGCTGACAAAGGGTTAGCTTCTTCAACTACCACACAACGGTTTGTTTTCTTTACAGAGTTCAATACAGTTTCATAATCGATAGGACGAACGGAACGTAAATCGATTACTTCAGCATTGATTCCCAATTTATTCAATTCTTCTACAGCCGGTAAAACAACTCTTGACAACATTTTACCAAAAGTAACGATTGTTACATCAGTTCCTTCTTTTACAACATTTGCTTTCCCGATCGGAATAATGTATTCTCCTTCAGGAACAGCACCTTTATCGCCGTACATCAATTCTGATTCCATGAAAATAACCGGATCATTGTCTCTGATGGCAGCTTTTAACATTCCTTTCGCATCGTAAGGTGTGGCAGGAACAAGTACTTTTAAACCAGGAGTATTGGCAAACCAATTTTCAAAATTTGAAGAGTGCTGAGACGATAATTGTCCCGCATTTCCGGTTGGTCCGCGGAAAACAATCGGACAGGAATATTGTCCGCCAGACATTGACATCAACTTTGAAGCTGAGTTAATAAGCTGATCGATTGCCACCAATGAAAAGTTGAAAGTCATAAATTCAACGATTGGACGCAATCCATTTGCAGCGGCACCTACACCGATACCTGCGAATCCTAATTCGGCAATTGGCGTGTCAATTACACGATCCGGCCCGAACTCATCCAACATACCCTGTGATACTTTGTAAGCACCATTGTATTCGGCTACTTCTTCACCCATCAAAAAAACTGAAGCGTCACGACGCATTTCCTCGTTCATGGCTTCACGAAGAGCCTCTCTGAATTGTATTTCTCTCATTTGTTAGGATAGATTCTGTTTGAAATTACAAATTGGGGGTTAACATCAACAATATTAAAAAAGAATGTACCCTTCATACCAAATCGGGTGTAAAATTAGGCAAGAATCTTCACAACACAAAGGTTTGATTTTAGCTAAGATAAAATATCTTTCATAAAATAATAATACCACACCGAAAAGGCGTGGTATTATCAGCTTAAACCATCTTTGAAAATCAGGTTTTCCGGGAAAAACCGGATTAAATCCCTTATTTCAAATACCGTAATCTGCTATTTGGTAATAATTGTTACAGATTTCTGTGCCGAAAGCAATTCATTAGCAGTTACTATTTCTGAAAAAACAATCATGCTTGTTTTTTTGGTTCTCGGTGCCTGCACAGGAATCGTTACCACATAATTTCTCAGATCATTATCAAATTTAACTTTTGAATCCTTCAACGGAACTGTGGAAATAAGGGTTTTAGTCCCGGCGGCTGTCGGTGCTGAATAAAGTCTGAATTCTTTCACATCAACTTCCGTCGTGTATTCAATGGTACAGTTAACTGACGAAAGCGTATCAACTGTTACACTGGTAATCAGAGAACCTGTTGCTGTTAGTCTCGTAGTTCCTGGCCAGAAAACAGCAATCTGAGCAACTTTACCTTTACTATCCAGAATTCCGTCGATAATATTGTTTTCCTTGTAACAACTTGTGGCAAAAATCGCGATAACAGACAATAATGCCAGTTTGTAAATATTTTTTACTTTTCTCATGTCTTTCCTGATTATTTGGTGAACATCCACATTTTCTCATTAAGCGGCTTGATATTTTGTTTCGCTACATCAGAGTTTCTGGTAGTCTCGGAAGTAGGATAATTGAATCGCTGAATAAATTTACCCTGTAAATCAACATTCAGATTGGCAGGTACGGGCATATTCAGGTAATCATAGCGACGAAAATCTGTCCAGATATCTCCGATAAGAAACATGGCTTTATTTTTTTCAGCGAGAATCTGAGATAAAGTAAGATTCGCTGCCCCCACATTAATCCTGGCATTGGAAGTATAAGCTATCATATCAGCATCCGACACACCTACATTTTTCATATTTGCTTTAATAATTTCCAAATAAGCATCATAACCTGGTGCTGTAGTGCCCTTGCTGGTAACTGTTCCGCCATTCAGAATAAATCTCGCTTCTGCTTCTATGGCTTTAGCTTCTGAATAAGTCACCATTTCAATCGGAGAATTAATGTTTGAGCTCCATGAACCTGTAGTAAAATCAACGGAAGCCCCCGCCCCTGTTCCGGGATTTACACCAAGGTATTCTGTCTGACTTTTCCTTAAAGTAGCCAGTTTGGGCAAGCGTGGATCAACCACCGTTCCTCCTTTTCCATTCATTAAATCAATAAATGTAGCAGAATGAGTAATCGTAATATTTCCGGTGGTATTTGCCAAAGCAACACGGCTATACCAGGGGCTCAGATTTTTGGTATTATACATTAACTCGAAGTCATCGGCATTACTTGCAAATCCCTTTTGTACCGCATCCAAAGCTGCCTGTGCTGCCTGCTGAGAATTTTTAACCGATAAATGCAAAGCAAACCTCGCTTTCAGTGTATAGGCAAACTTTGTCCATTTCGCCAAATCACCTGCATATATTAAATCATCGGCCCCAGGTTTGGTTCCTGTATTTTTTTGCAGTTCGATAATTCCTTCATCCAGTAATTTTTGAATAGCTGTATAAACACTTTGCTGCGTGTCATAAGCCGGTGCAAAGTTTTTCTGATCTGCCTGAGAATAAGGTATATTTTCCCAGGAAGTCGTGAGCAGACCCAGGTTATAAGCCATCAGTGTCTTCGAAATACCCACATATGCAGGTGCATTTCCCGACTGGCCTTTGCTAATCATGAGGTTAAGATGCGGGAAAATATTCAGGTAAAACTGAGACCACCCTGTCGAGTTATCAGCCTGAACCTGTGAATCCAGATCCCCTAAAGCTCTGGCACTTCCTATTTGCTGTACATATTGACAAGCTATATAAGCCTGATAATAACTTGACTCACTGGTATAAAAAAGAGCTGTTGGCAGTAATTCCTGAATGGCTGCATCTCCTTTCAGGGTAGGATCGACATTTACGTCCAAAAAATCCTTACAACTTGTAAGCAACGTTGCCAAAGCAACCAGCAACAAGGTGCATTTATGATATATTTTCTTCATGATCATTTCTTTTTGAGTTGATTCTGCTTTTCTCAGCGCTTTCTGTTAAAAATTAACGCTTACACCAAATTGAAAACTGCGGGTAGAAGGGTTATTCCGACCTACAAATCCAATACGGTTTGTTCCTGATCCAAAAGATAATGCTTCAGGATCATACCCTCTGAATGGAGTATTCAGGAATAAATTTGTTCCTGTAAAACTGAATCTTACACCATTTTTGAAAACAGAATTGGCAATTAATTTTTTAGGCAGGGAATAACTGATATTCACACTGCGCAATCTGAACCAGGAACCATCCTGTACTGTAAAACCAGACCAGTAGTAGAACTGATTAGCTGATCTGTAGAAATTATCGTCCAAATACACCAGTTTGGTATTCGGCACATAAGAAGTTGACCCGTCTGTATTTTTCTGAGCAACCACTCCTTTATAAACAACCTGCTCGTATCTTCTTTCTGTAAATTTCGTAATCCCGTTTCTGACAGAATTTTCCTCCGCCATATCCACAACATTACCTCCCTGACGCCATTCAAGTAAGAAAGAAAGTGATAAACCTTTATAAGTAACAGTATTGGTCAGACCTCCCTGCCAGTCAGGCATTGCATTGCCCACTTTCGTCGCAGTGGTACTTACCAGCGGAAAGCCATTAGCCTGAATTACAGTTTGTCCATCCGGTGATTTTACATATTCAAAACCCCATAAATCTCCCAGATTACTGCCTTGTCTTACTTTCAGGAATGTTTTAGTATTGTCAAAATAAACGATTTCCTGTAAAGCCGGAGGCATTTCTAATACTTTTCCACTCAATTTAGACCAGTTTACAGAAACGTCCCATGAAAAATTCTTTGTTTGAACCGGCTTTCCGCTAACCAATAATTCAACACCCTGATTTCGGATTAAACCGATATTCGTGTAATAATTGGCATAACCGGAAGCATTCGTAACCGGAGCATTTACGATCTGATCCTTGCTATCCATTGTAAAGTAAGTTGCATCTACTGACAAACGGTTTTTCAGAAACCGTAACTCTGCTCCCACTTCGATGGAAGTAGTTCTTTCCGGTCTCAGATTAGGGTCTGCGGTAGTGGTAACTCTGCTGTAGCCCGGAACATTGTTATTATAGGGAAAATTGGTTACCGGAGCAAAATAAGTCGAAGTAATATAAGGATCAGCACCCTTACCCACCTGTGCCCACGAAGCTCTTAGTTTTCCATAAGAAAGAATATTTCCTTTGGGCAGGCTTTCTGTAAATACATATCCCAGACTCACAGAAGGATAAAAGAATGAATTATTTTGTACAGGTAAAGTCGAAACAATGTCATTTCTTCCCGTTACGTTCAGATATAAAACATCCTTATAATTCAATTTCGCATCCCCGAAGAAGCTCACAATTCTGTATTGCCCCGGAGAATAAAATCTTGTTTCCGTGTTTTTATAACTGCCGATCTCTGAAGGATTTGAGCCCAATAACCGCTCTCCTCTGGTATAATAACTGTCAGGTTTCTTGCTATCAACGATAGAATTACCTACCATCACCGAGCCATTCCAGTTTTCATTAAATGATTTTTTGGCTGTAAGATAAAAATTCGAGTTGATCTCTCTGAAATTTAAATCTTCTTTTACCAAAAAGCCTTTTACCTGAACTCCCACATCAAAAGTACTGTCAACGGTACGGCTGCGGGTTTCATGATACGTATCATAAGTCACCTGATATTTCGCTGATAACCATGAATTAAAAGCATAATTTAAGGCAATATCAGCGATATAACGGTTTACATTATCAATCCTCGGGCTTTTTTCAACAAGGTATCTTGGGTTATCCACCACACCTAAGGTAATATTCTTTTGAGAACCGTCGGGTTTGATGTAGTCATTTACATCATAAGAGTTTGGCCAGTAAGACAGAGAACTGAAGATCGATTTATCACCGGCAGGCGGCCGTTTACCTCCTGAATTGACGTAATTAACAGAACCTGAAACGGAAAAGCTCTTTGTTACATTATACAATCCGGCCAGCTTCAGAGAGGTTCTTTCAAAATCAGTATTTGGAATAATTCCTGACTGATAATTTCTTCCCAGGGAGAAATAAATATTCCCTTTGTCTCCTCCTTTTGAAATTGATACGTTGTTATTATTGCGGAATCCTGTTCTATAAAAATCCCGGAAATTATCATAGATTTTGTCATTAGGATTAGTATCTCCCATTAAGGCCGGGCCAAATGAGCGGAATATACTTCTCTGAGCTATCTCTGTTTCAGAAATAAACTCCCCGAAACGACCTTGTATAAAACGATTCTGATAGTCCGGTGTTTTGCTGACATTATCGATCCCGACGGTAGAAGAAACATTTACACGGAGCTTTCCGCTTTTCCCTCTTTTTGTAGTGATAATAATGGCTCCATTTGAAGCCCGTAAACCATATAATGCAGTCGCTGCCGGTCCTTTCAATACTGATATTGCTTCCACGTCTTCAGGATTGATATCGGCAGCACGGTTTGTATTACCAAATTGTTCGGAAGCACCCGGAGAACTACTTCCGGCACTGGGTAAAGGATTTCCGGCATTGGTAGTATTACTGATAATAATTCCGTCAACCACAAATAAAGGCTGGTTATCAGAACCACTGCTCAGGGAAGTAATTCCCCGGAGAATAATGTTCACCCCGCTTCCGGGTGCTCCGCCTGATCCGGTGATTACTGCCCCGGCAATTTTTCCCTGTAACGCTCCTACAAGGTTCTGTTCTCCGGAATTTTTGATCGCATCCGATTTAATTTCCTGAACAGAATAGCCCAGGGCTCTTTTTTCCTGAGTCTGTCCTAAAGCAGTTACTACAATTTCATCGAGCTGGCTGACATCACTTTCCATTGTCACATCAATCACAGACTGGCCTGATACTTTTACTTCTTTCTTCAGATATCCTACCGAACTAAATACCAGAACAGCATTATCACTGGCCTGAATTTTATAAACTCCGGAAGCATCCGTAGTTGTACCTCTCGCGGTTCCTTTTACCTGCACACTCACGCCCGGAAGTGCAGAGCCGTCAGATGGATCGGAAATTTTACCGGTAATCTGACGATTCTGGGCAAATGAAGAAAAAGAGAATATTATTCCCCAGATCGTCAGAATGCCCATGAATCTTTCACGTACATTTTTTCTCATAGATAGTTGTCGATGGTTTTAAAAAGATGAAATTATGCTTATAAATAGTTGAAAAGAAAAGTGTAAAACTTATCAAATGATAAAATCAGTCAACCTGAAAATTACAAGGAAGTCCACGGGAATCCCGTGGACTTATGGTTTTATTTGATGATGAAAGCACAATCCGAAAATTATATAGACGGGTCAGCAGGCGTGTTCGGGTTATTCTCACGCTCGTTTCTTGGGAAAGGATACCAGTTTCTGGTACGCTCAGCATTTGCTGTTCCGGCCGCAGGGCGACCAAATCTTCTGCTGTCTTCCAGTTCTAAACCTGACATAAACAATTCAATGCGTCTGTTCCGGTAAATTTCAACCAAGATCTGATCCTTGGTTTTGTCTCCGCTGTAAGCAGGCAGATCTGCGCCAATTCCCCAGACATCAGTCTTTTTGGTAAGTACATTGTTTAACTCATTCACTGCATTATTCAAATCGTCTTTTCTGGCATAAGCTTCTGCTTTTATGAGAGACACTTCTCCCGGCAGATACACCGGAATCGGTGAAGAATATGCTGTAAAAAAGCCTTTCCCACGGTAGGTATTTTGTGAAGGCGTACGGCTTAAGAAGTAAAAATCAATACGTTTATCTTCTGTTGCCGGTTTAAGTGCTGCCGGTAAACCCATATTCAGATCAAGTGGCTGATATACGTTAACATTTCCCAGTGCTGTTTCAAAAATCGGGTTTCTGTTATCTGCCGTATCTCCGTATCTGAATTCAGATCTTTTGCTTAAATCTACTTTGCTTGCAGCAGCAAGAGCCTTATCGTTATCACCAAGCATTAAACTATAACGGGCTATAAGCGCATTGATCGTATTCACCATATCTATTCCGCCGATTACCTTGGTAGAAAATTTACCAGGGATAGTTACTGATTGCATGCCTGCCTGAGCAGTTTCCAAAGAAGAAATCGCCTGTTTCAACACATCTTCTCTGTTATTAAATGAAGCCTTATCTGCAACCACAATCGGTGCCTGCTGCCAAAACTGAGCAAGATTACCTAATGCTAACGCTCTGAAAATTGAAGCATAAGCCACAATACTGGCCTTCATGTTCGGATCGGTGGAAATACTGGCATTACGCAAAATCATATCAGCATTTGACTTAACAAGGTTGCTATACGACCATAGATTGGATACGACTGCGTTTGACTGGTCAACGCTTCCTGCCCCTTTTTCAAGGGCATCTTCATCCGTATTTCCGGCATTCAGTACTTTTAAGGATTTATTTGTCAGACCGGAACCAGTAATTGAGGCATATACAGGACTCTGACGGCCAACAGAGTAACGATATGCCAGACCATTGCACAAGGCAAGTAAACCGTCCACACTGTTTACAACCTGGGTTTCACTGGCAGAACTAGGGTTAAGATATTCTGGCTGCGAACATGAACTAACTGTAAGGCTTGCCAACGCTGTAACAAATAGCGATTTGATGATATGTTTTTTCATAATTTCTCCTTGTTAATTGTTAAAAATTGGCTGTTAAAGTCAACTGATACGATCTTGGAATTGGTACGTTACCAAAATCCACCCCTCTCAAAATATCGCTGTTCCCTCCGGCATTGGTTTCCGGATCATAGCCATTATACTTATCCCATGAATACAGGTTTCTTCCGATCAGTGAAAGATTCAGGTTACTCATTCCTTTAATCGGATTTTTGAAGCTATAGCCTAATGATACCTCACGTAGTTTTACGTAAGAACCATCATCAATTCTCCATTCTTCAATGGTATAGATTGAGAAGATATAGCCACGAGGTAATTCTCCTTTCAGTTCTTTCTCCGCATAATCTCCGATACCAACTCCCTGACGGGTACGTTTATCGGCATTAAACACCTGAAGACCCTGAACAGCATCTAAAAGGAATCTGAAATTGAAGCGTTTGTATGTTAAACTACTGGTTAATGAAGCTGTATAATCCGGGTTTGGATTTCCGATAATTTTCTTCAGATAATCTCCGGTAGGTTGTCCGTTTGCATCACGTTTCGGTGTACCGTATAGCCCTTCTATGGTTCCTCTTTCTCTTTGCGGGAATCCCTGAGGAGTAAGCAAAAGGCTTCCGTCCGGATTTCTCGCATAATAGAAAGCATAAAATACACTGGCCGGCTGTCCTTCAATAAGATATGACGGTGCTCCTGAAACTGTATTAATTGCTACAGAAGGACTTCCCGCACTGATTACTTTGTTTCTGTTACGGCTGTAAACCATTGTCAGATCCCAGGTCAGGTCTTTCTTTTTAATCGGCGTAACGCTCAGAATGGCTTCCCAGCCTTTGTTTTCCATTTCACCAACATTATTGATAAAACTTAAACCTCCTGTTGAAGAAGCAAGTGTACGGTTTACAACCAATTCACTGATATTCTGAGAATAATTAGTTACACCCAAACTGACCCGGTCTTTCAAAAGAGATACATCCAAACCAAATTCAAGTTCTCTCATTCTTTCAGGACGAACTCTTGAGTTGGCCAGCTTACTGCTTGGCACAAAAGTATTGAACCCCTGGTAAGCCGTTGGCAAAAACTGCCAGAAACGGTCGTATGTACCAATAGCACTTAATCCACCTGCATCACCGAAAGAAGCTCTGAATTTCAGACCGTTAACTGTATTTGACAAAGAACCGTTTTTCCAGAAATCCGCATCGGAGATTACCCAGCTCCCACTCACTTTCGGATAAAACTGATTGGTTTCGGAAGATGAGAATAAGGTAGAGCCATCACGACGAATTGCTCCGGTTAAAAACACCTGATTTTTATAACCAAATGTAGTCTGTGCAAATTGTCCGCTTACTGAATATCTGTCTAATCCGTAAGATGCCAGTACCGTATTACTCGCCGCACCGCTAACCGTCTGAATAAAGCTTGTTAAATTTTCTCCGGTTGTTTTACTGTAATCACGACGGGTAAACTGATAGTTAAACCCTGCAACTGCATTCAGTTTGAGAGAACTTGTTAAATCTTTCTCATAGGAAACGTTCAGATCCGTGTTGATCTGAGTAGAATTTCCGTTAGCAATCCCGGCGAAACCATTCGGATAACGTTCTGCAGGAAGACCAGCCTCTGCCTGGTATGGGTAAGGAGGAATGTAGTTTTTCCCGAGTTGAGAGAAATAGTCAACTCCTAAAATATAATCTATGCTTAAGCCTTTCAAAGGTGTAAGATTGAACTGCAAATCATTTATTGTTCTGCTTACACTTTGGTTGAAGTCAAAATCTTCAATAGGCGACAATGGGTTAACCCTGGAAGGCTCTACCGCTTTTAAACCTCCGGTAAGCGGATCTTTTTGCGTAATGTCGTAAATGTTATTGGTAATATTGACTGAGTTAATCGGACTGTAGAATACGTTTCCGTTAGGTTTTTCATTAGAAAATGAATTAGTATAAGTCAAACCGGCAGAAACTTTCGCCCAGTCAGCCAGGCGTTGTTCAATGCGCAGGCGTAATCCATAACGTTGAAAATCAGTGTTTTTAATTATACCCTGATTCTTCATGTATGAAATCGAAGCAAAATACTGTGTTTTATCTGTTCCGCCATTGATCGACAAATAATTGTCATTTCCGTAGCCTGTCTGAAAGATATTATCCTGGTAATCATATCTTGTAACGTCAACCAGATTTGTTGCCAGCTTGGTCGTCACACCATCTCTTACAATCCCGACAGATTCAACTCCGGCCGGTGCGGCACCGATGGTATGTAAACGCAGGGCTGCTGAACCAAATTGTTTTCCGTAAGTAGAAATATAGACTTTTTTGCGAAGCTCATTTACATTCACACTGGTAGAGAACGTAACTTTCGGCGTTCCGCTTTTTCCTCTTTTTGTGGTAATAACAACAACCCCGTTACTGGCACGTGAGCCATAAATAGCAGCCGCAGCAGAACCATTAAGAACATTCAGGGTTTCAATATCCTGTGGATTAATATCTGCCAGACGGTTAGTTCCCTGAACCGCATCATTTCCGGCCTGATTAGCTGAAGCCAGCTGGGAAACGTTCGTAGAAGCATTACTGATTACCACACCATCAATTACATACAAAGGATCTGAACTTCCCTGCAATGATTTTACACCACGTAAACGTATTGAAATTCCTCCGGATGGATCACCTGAGTTTTGTGTAATCTGCGCTCCCGGAATTTTACCCTGCAAAGCACTTGAAAGGTTGGATGAACCCGTATTTTGTAACTGATCTGCCTTAATTGAAGTAATGGCATTCCCCAATTGTCTTCTGCTTGAAGTCAGGGTTGAACCTGTTACTACTACCTCATCTAAACCAAATGCATCTTCTTCTAATGCTACATCAAGAGAAATTGATGTCTTTGCATTTAAACTTATTAACTTTGTTGCTGTCTGATAGCCTATGGAACGGAATAATAATTCGTATGTTCCGGCTTTCAGGTTTGTATTTAAAGTGTACTCACCATCAATATTTGTGATTGTTCCGGTTGTGGTTCCTTTCACAATGATAGTCGCTCCAATGAGTGGTTCCCCATTTTTCTTTGAAGATACTTTCCCTTTGAAAGTAAAGTTCTGTCCGAATGCCGTGGCAGACATAAAAACTAACGCGATTACTCCCAAAAGTGGTCCTAGTAGTTTTTTTTTCATAATCGTTTGAGTGGGTGAAGGTGGATGAAGAAATGCCCGTTTTTGCTGTTTTATACCTGAGTAATTATCACTAAACCTGCAAAAAATAGCATTTCCCGGACTTAAATTTAATGTTATTTTTTTATATTTGATAAAAACGTTATTATTTTTTTAACATACAGTATTAAAAATGGTTAAATTTCCTTAAAAACAGACAAAACTCAAAAAACGCAAAAACCTGCATTTACCTGATTTAAACATGCTAAAAAAAGAAAGACAAGCTTTAATAATTAAGCAGATTAACCTCCACAACAAGGTTCTATCTTCTGACCTCAGTCTTACGCTAAATGTGTCAGAAGATACAGTCAGAAGAGATCTTCATGAATTAGCGCAGGAAAACAAGATTATTAAAGTTCATGGAGGAGCTTTATCCAAATCGTATAATGTCACTTCGCAGCAATCCGATACTTATGCGTATGAGGAGAAGAATATCATAGCACTTAAAACAATCAGCCTCATCAAAGAGGGAATGACTATTCTTACCAGTGGAGGAACTACCATGAGAGCTATCGCGAGAGCACTTCCCTCAAATCTGAAGGCCACCTTTATTACCATGAGTCCCTTAATTGCCCTTGAATTAATTGAACATCCTAACCTTGAAGTAATTTTACTGGGTGGAAAACTGTCCAATGATTCAAAAATAAGTGTCGGAGGAGAAGTGGTAAACCGGATTAATGAGATAAAGGCCGATTTATGTATTTTAGGAATAAACGGATTGGATTTTGATGGAATTACCGATTCCGACTGGGAAATAGTTCAGGTAAAAAAAGCCATTATCAATGCTTCAAGAGTAGTTATTGCCTCCACTATTTCTGAAAAACTTAATTCTGCTCTGCGGCTGAAAGTCTGTAACCTGAAAGAAGTGGATTATCTCATTACTGAATTACCTTCCGATTCACCGACATTATTGGCATTTAAAGAGAAGGTTAATCATATTTTGTAATATGTTTTAACTGATTCCTGAGGAAAGCATTCATGAGATTGTCACCATTACCCCGGAATTCTGTAATTTTGAAGAATTTCCGGTGTTGATTCCGTGTATTTGCTGAATATATTCAATTATATCAGTTTTTACCGGGACCAGATTTCACGGGAAGTAATTTTGAAAATGTTTTAAAAACCTGAAATAGCGGCGAATTTTCGTCCATATCTCTCATATGTCAGTAGTAATTGCCTCAATATCTGAAAGTTTACCTCAATATTTAGATGGAAAAAATTATTCAAAGGTCTTTTTGATTTGTGACGAACACACCAAAAAACATTGCTATCCGATCCTGAAACCTTTGCTTGGAAAACACAAGGTTGTTCAGATAAAATCCGGAGAACAGGAAAAGCACCTGGCTACCTGTGAGAAAATCTGGACAGGAATGACAGAAGATGAACTTGACAGACATAGCCTTGTTATCAATCTGGGTGGTGGTGTAATCGGAGATATGGGAGGTTTTTGTGCCGCAACTTATAAAAGAGGGGTTGATTTCATTCAGATTCCAACTACTTTGTTGGCGCAGGTAGATGCAAGTGTTGGCGGGAAATTAGGAATTGATTTTCACAGCTTCAAAAATCATATTGGCGTTTTTCAAATCCCGAATGCAGTTCTGATAGATGCTCAGTTTTTGAAAACCCTGCCATTTAACGAACTCCGTTCCGGTTTTGCTGAAATTATCAAACATTGTCTGATAATGGATGAGAAAAAATGGGATGAAATAAGAAGGAAGGATTTTGAAGAACAGGATTTTAATGATTTAATCGGACATTCCGTTGAAATCAAAAAGCAGGTTGTTGCAGCCGATCCCACAGAGAAAGGTTTGAGAAAAATCCTGAATTTCGGACATACCTTAGGACATGCGATTGAAACTTTTTATCTAGGAAAACCCAAACTTCACCTGCTACATGGAGAGGCTATAGCTGCCGGAATGATTTGTGAGTCCTTTATCTCCTTTGAAAGAGGTATGATCGACCAGAGAACGCTTTCCCAGATTGAAGAATTTATCTTTACGATATATGGAAAAGCTACCATTTTAGCACAGGATATAGACGAAATTATCCAGTTGACCGCTCAGGATAAGAAAAACAAAGGAAAAGAGATTCGTTTCTCTTTATTGGAAAAAGCCGGAAAATGTACTTATGACATTGCAGTCTCGAAAACTGAAATGAGAAAAGCGCTTGAGTATTATATATTTTAGCATATGACCTGAGTCTTGATTTGTACCAGAATAGCGATATTTCCCTTCGTCTATTCTGCATTTCCTGACGAGAGAAAAGCAACCCGATCTGCCCGTAGAGTTCCGCAAGGCTCTACGGATTGTAAATAAATAGAGTTGTTGATATGTTGAAATAAATGATTTTTTGACCATAAAATCGTAAAATCATGTTCTTTGTGCTTATAGTAGACACTCTTTTCCATAAATTATCCGTAGTCAAACAAAAAACTACTGACAGGAAAGAAAATCCGATACACTTAACACTTCGAAGCTGCCTTATGGCAGGATTCTTCCCAATAACATCTAAGATTACTACACAATCGTTTGCGCAATAATCCCTTTTATTCTTCAATTACCAGCATTTCCCTGTTGCCTTACCATACATCAAGAAATTCCTCATTTTATCATGAAAAACTCAATAAAGTGAATTGTAGATTTGGGTATTTTAATTTTTAAACAGAAATTCACTTTTGATAAGTTGGTATTCTGACTTTATCCTTCAACACACCAATGTTTGATTTATTAATCTAATAATCAACTATATATGTTGAAGTATTACCGATCCGTTCTATCACCGATCAAAGTCTTACTGATTCTACTTCTGATTATTTCTCCTTTCGGGGAAAGGGGGCTTTTAGCCCAGAGTAATTTCCCTGTCAGTTGCAGCCCCTATTTGTTGCCTCAGTATAGCCTCAACTGGAGTGCCTTAACTTCTTCCAATAATTTCCTGAGGGTTACTCTGGTGCTGAAAGATGAAAAATATCAGCGTGGGATTGTTCCTGTTTTTTTACGTTTTAAGTTTGAACAGGCTGGTTCTGTGATTAGTACAAGACCTGACTATCTTCCGGCTATTCCCATCAATTTAAGTTTCGGTACTCCTCTGACCCTCTATGGCAGTGATTTAGTCAACTACTTTCAGGCTGGTCATTTAATAGCCCAAGGTGCAGTGGATGAAAGTATGCTAAGGCAAGGCGGACGCCTGCCTGATGGTTTGTGGACACTCAGTGTTACTGCCTATGAGTTTGATGCTTCCAGAGGACATCGACAAATCTCAGAAACAGGAATAGC
>NZ_FOXH01000022.1 GCF_900115665.1 Pseudarcicella hirudinis | reverse complement strand
ATACCGCAAATAAAGGAGCGGAAAGCGGTTGTTATACTTCCACGAATAGTAGTTGGAGTGGCTGGATTGCAAGAAAAACATGGGCAGAACCTAATTTTATCAATGGCTGTTTGGGATATTCAAGTAGTAAGAAAGGTACTAAAAAATTCCCATGGAACTCAGTAGATGATGTGCCAAATAAGTATATCTGCAGTAAAAATAATCCCAAAGAGACTGCCGAAAAAAACTTACTTAGTTATGTATATCAATGTGAAGGTGATAATGGTGATGAGGAGAGTACAGATGGTTACAAATATAGAGGGCATGGCTGGATCCAGTTAACGTGGAAAAAACAATATGTTCAGTTTAATAATTGGATGAAAACCTACACACCCGATGATTTTAAAGATGTAGTAGATAATTCTGATTTGATTGGAGAGGATAAAACTATTGATGCAATCTCTGGTATGTGGTATTGGCAAACTAGAGGCTTAAACACTACTGCAGACACACTAAAAGAAGGCTGTAGCTTGAAAAGTTTCGAGACTATTTCAAAAAAAGTTAACTCTGCTGCATTGGATAATGACAAAAGAAAGGAAATATTCGATAAAGCTATTCAAATACTGAAATGATGAAAAAATATATCATAATACTATTTATGTTTTTGTGGGGTTTGACTACGTCTGCTCAAACTATTAACCAATACCTCAATGGAATTTGGAAAATGGAGTGTTGTTCAAAATATTATAATTTATGGTATAAAAATAGAATTTATACCATAAATGAAACGTATTCAAAAGATGATAATATGAGCGATTTTATTAATTACTGCGTTCCTAAAACAGCAACGTTTACAGAAGATTCTGAATTTAATAGAATTTACAAAAAAACTATTCCTATAGACTCTGTTGATTTTGATAGACCTTTTAAGTTAAATGATATTGGAATGGAGCTTTTATATTTACTCGAATACACTAACGATGATGTAATAAATGGCCGGGAAATAAAAATAAACGATATCGGACCTAGCCTTAATTACTACTATATTGATCCTAAAGAATCAAATAGGTATTATGTTTGGGATGATACCGCTCCATCAAAAATTGTCAATTACAATCGCATACTTTCGCCACCTAAATATGTCTTAGATTTTTATAAAAAAATTGCTTTTGAAAGTTTTAAGAAAATTAGATTTCAAAAAAGGTTCATTCTTGATGATTCATTTACATTAACAAAAATGTATCTAATTGAAGGCGACGAAGTAGAAGTATTAGAAGAAAAGTTAGTAAAAGGCATAAATTGGCTAAAAATCCGATACTACGGCTCGAAAACCATCGAAGGCTGGATAAAGAAAACAGATGTAGAATAGCTTGAATAAAGCAGGTCGGAAGGCTTGCTTTTCTTTTTGGTAGGTCAATGCTGTTTGGGGGTATCTGGGGGATAAAACTGAGGAAGACCATCAAGCTAGCTTTCCTGTTACAGGCACACAATTACATGAGATATTTCCGGACACACCACAAAACAGATGTGATGAGGTGGCAAGCATAATTAATAAGTACAGCGATGACTATGGTTTAACAACACCTGAACGAATGGCTCATTTTATAGGACAGATTGGGGCGGAAAGTAATTTGTCAAGTCTAAAAGAGGATTATTGTTATTCTAAGGACAGAATAAAAGTAATATTCGGAAAGGTAAAATATTGTGATCTGTTCGTCGGTTATGAATCAAATTTAGATGAATGCAATGGAGATGAACCTACCTCATGTATTCCTAAACTAACCAAAATAACATCTGATTTGGTGGTAAAGGATAAATACAAATGTTCTATCAAACTTTTCGACTATGTTTATTCTTGCCGCCTGGACAATGGTACTCCAAACAGTGGAGATGGGGGCCGTTTTAGAGGGCGAGCATTTTTGCATTTGACGGGGAAAGAAAAATACAAAGACTTGCAGACCAACTGGAATACCACGTTTCCAGATAACAAAAAGGATTTTACTTGCGATTCAGATGCTTGTGAAGCAACACGTGAGCTTTTAATCACAGATTTAGACTTTGCCATGCAATCTTCTTTAGCTTTTTGGAAAAGTGTCAATGCCAATACTCTCGCTACTACAGTAGATGACGATAGCATAGAGAAGGTTTCAAGAAAGGTCAATGGAGGACCCAATGGATTACCTCAAAGAAAAACTTTAACGAAAAAAGCATATAACCTTTTAAAATAATGAAAAAAATAATCTTAGTTATTTTGACGCTATTATTTTGTGAATTTTCTTTTTCTCAAAACAACAAAATTAATCAATTTATAGGTGTTTGGGAATTTGTCCCCCCTAAGGAAGGTTATGACAGTTTTTGGATTATTTTCAAGGATAATAAATCAATAGATATAACTTTCTGGCTTGAGTCAAAAAAAGCAAGTATTTATAATGAGCCATACTCTTACTATGGTTTTTGGGATGCTTCTCCTTATGATACACGCCCCAAGCATCTAAAAGATTTAAAAACAACAGGTAAATATGTTCTTTTTTATGATGATTTAATCGAAAATGATAAAAGTGATAATAAAATTGGATATGATAAGTTTGGAAACTTATATAAACCAACGAGATCTTGTGATTGGTCGATTAATGATGAGCTTCCAGAAGGTTTACCACCCACTACCATCAACTTCAATTTTGGTAAAGATCCAGATGTTTATAAAAAAATAGATAGAATCCCTGATTATGTCTTATTGGCACTCAAAGAAAATAAAAAACACTGGCAAAAATATTTAAGTTTTATGGAACATGGTGAGAGGAAAATTACCTTATTGAAATCCTTTATTTGTTCAGAACCTAACAAACCTACCCAAATGTACCTCCTGAAAGGTGATGAAGTAGAGATTTTAGAAACCCAAGACGATTGGCTAAAAATCCGGTACTACGGCAGCAAAACCATCGAAGGCTGGATAAGGAAAACAGATGTAGAATAGCTACAATAAAGCAGGTCGGAAGGCTTGCTTTAATGCTGTTTGGGCATATTTTGGGATAAAACCCAGGAAGATCGTAAAGCTACCTTTCCTGTCACAAACACTTTTTTATAGATTGTCCGTAGTCTTTTTTTGACTACGGACAGAGCAGGGTCTCTGTAGAAGAATGCAGTCATTCCTTAGATAAACCCAGGCTTGTGGGCAGGCCATCCAAACTAACTAAATTATTTTCTTCAATGTATTCTTCCAGTCCTTCCTGACCTATTTTAGCAGCCCATTTGAAATGGATATCACGTTGGCCTAAATAGTCAAACAAAGGTACTCCCCAACCGCACGAAGTTTGAACCAGACTGATTTCTGCCACGATAAGTTGACGAGTGCTGGGATGAATAATAAATTGAGGGGCATATTTATCCCACAGATCAGTACCAGGTAGTATGGTTACCGCTTTTCCGTATAGCCTTAATATGCTGGGAGGCCCCTCAAACGAACAAAACATGAGGGTTATTCTTCCGTTCTCCAAAATGTGTGCGGAGGTCTCATTCCCACTGCTGATTAAATCCATGTACCCTACCTCTTTATCGGAAAGAAAGCGGAAACAATCAAGCCCTTTTGGAGATAAATTAACATGACCATCAGAACTTAACGGGGCTGTACTGACAAAAAACATGTGCTGCCTGCCGACGAATTTCCGGTGAGCAGTGGTAATAGTATCTGAAAAAGTTCCCATATCTTTTTAACAATTGAAATACATAAATATCTTTGAATCTTTAATTCATCGTATAAATGTGGTATGATTAAGATGTTTACACTCCTTTTATCACCACTCACTTCCTTCTCATTATCATCGTAGTCCTGTATTTTATAACCCCAGACTTCTTTTATTACGTTCTTCATCGGGTTCTCCGCCTGCGAAGTCGTCAAAGGCCTTATGAGTTACCTCAATAATATGATTCTGGATAAATTTAACTCCCTCCCTGGCTCCTTGCTCAGGGGATTTGATGCAGCATTCCCACTCCAAGACAGCCCAACTATCGTAATCATATTGTGATAGCTTAGAGAAAATATCTTTAAAGCGCACTTGTCCATCTCCGGGCGAACGAAACCTTCCGGCTCTGTCGGCCCAGTTGGCGAAACCCCCATAGACACCTTGCCTGCCAGAAGGATTGAATTCCGCATCTTTCACATGAAAGGCTTTTATACGATCATGGTAAATATCTATAAACTGCAAATAATCAAGTTGTTGTAAAATGAGATGACTAGGGTCATAGTTTATATTGGCTCGGGAATGACCTCCTAAGTAGTCAACAAACATTTCGAAAGTTGCTCCGTCAAATACATCCTCTCCGGGATGTAATTCGAAAGCTAAATCTATTCCATTGTTATCGTATTCATCCAGAATCGGTTTCCACCTGGTGGCGAGTTCATTGAAAGCCATCTCAATTAACCCTTTTGGCCGTTGGGGCCATGGAAACATAAAAGGCCAGGCAAGAGATCCGGAAAATGTAATACTTGTTTGAAGTTCAAGTCTCCGGCTAGCCTGAGCTGCGTATTTGAGTTGTTGAATAGCCCATTGCATACGTGCTTTAGGATTCTTCCTCATCTGTGGAATGGTAAAACTGTCAAAAAAATCGTCGTAAGCGGCGTGTGAAGCCACCAGTTGACCGATAATATGACTAGAGAGTTCCGTGATTTCCAGCCCTTTATCCCGTAGCATTCCTTTTAAATCATCTGCATAGGTCTGAGATTCGGCAGCCAGCTTTATATCGATTATTCTTGAATCCCAGATGGGTAATTGCACACCTTTATACCCAAGGTTTGACATATAGTCTCCTAAGCTTTCTAAGCGGTTAAACGGGTATTCATCGCTAAGAAATTGAGCTAAAAATACGCCAGGTCCTTTAATCGTTTTCATATGAAAATAATATTATAGTGAAAGAAAAAGTGATTTTATAGCCTGCAAATTCAAAAAAAATAACCACATAATTCATCATATCATCTGATGAATTATTTTAAAAATTTAGGGAGATGCAATGATCTTTTTAGCAACTTCTAAGGCTTTAGCAGGTTTCTGTGACTCAATATATTTGACAAGTTCTTCATGTAACTCATTTTTGTAAATGAAGATGGAGGTATCTGAAAAGCTCTCAAAATACAATTTAGTGAGTTGCATGGATAAAACTTTATACAATTCAAATAGCAATTCATTTCCACAACTCTCAGCTACTGCATTGTGGAACTCGATGTCTGCATGAAAGCATTCTGAGATTTTACCCTCGTTAGCGTATTGATTTCTTACTTTAAGCTTCTCTTTAATATTTACCAGATGTCGGCTATTACGATTTATCGCAGCTTTTTCCACTATTTTAAGCTCTAGAAGTTGCCTTACCTCAAACATCTCTTCAAAAAGTGCAGTTCCTAATTTTTCATCTATGGGAGCACTTATAGTTGTCTTAGATACGAAGGTTCCAACCCCCTGCAATACCTGCACATAACCCAGCTGAACGAGATACTTAATCGCCTCACGAATAGTAGATCTCCCAACACCATATCTTTGCATCAGCTCAGGTTCGATTGGTAGTTTTTGATTTAAAGCATAAATGCCTTCCTTTATCTCCTTTTCAATGAGATTTGAGACTTCTTTTGCTAATGAACTTTTTCGTAATAATGCCATATGTGTATAATTCATCATATCATCTGATGAATCTGTATTGCAATACTACTATTTTATCCAATAATAAACAAAATTTTTTCGTAAATATTTCTCTCAAATTACCTGCATTCTAAAGAGAAAGCTATCTTTATTTCCCCTGTCTATAGAGTTTCGCAGGACTCTAAGGATTGCAAAAGAGTTAAGTGTGTCTCCCGGTAAATAAGGGAGAACAATGATTGAGAATAAAATGATAAAATGAAGCTAATGTGTACTTTTTGTATCCCAGACACAATTGTCCGTAGTTTTTTGACTACAGACAGAGCGGGCATAAGTCTAAATAGGTAAGAGGTCCGTTTGTCGCGGACCAAGGTGAAGGAAAGGTTGATGATACCCTGAAAAGTATCTTTATACCATACAATTTATCTATTCCACTCTTTCTTTTTCTGCATCTGAGGCATTGTTGTTATGCCTGCGTTTACGGGCGAAGGTTTCTTTGCCGAAACGATAAGTAAATGCAAGACCTATTCGTTGTGTATCATTTTCGTTGGTTAGCAGAAAATCAGCCTGTTTTAATCCAACCGAACTGTTTTTTTGTATCCAGGAATGAAACATGTCATCAATGCCGAGCCTGATACTCCCTTTCTCTTTCCAGATTTTCTTTTGTATAGTTGCATTCAGTCTATATCTGGGTTCTGTAAAAGCTTGTCCGTTGAGGTCTATACTGGCATAATATCCTCCAAATTCAGCACTCCATCCTTTTTCAAATCTGAATTGATTAATCACATTTATTCTGGCTACCCAGGCACTTGGATTGAGTGTGGCTGAATAGGAAGTCCCGTCCAGACCCATACGGGAAAGCATAATGTCGGTATTGACATACCACCATTTAGCAGGAGAGAACGACAAATTGTTAGAAAGCAATAGCATATATCCGAAGCCCAGATTATTAGGACTGTTAATAAAGATATCATTGACAGTCTGCATCGTTTGAAAAATCAGATCACTGAATTTATTATAGCTTAAGCCCATTCGCAGAAACTGTTTATGCTGGTATTTTATTTCAAATCTGTACTGGTACTGAGGGTTTAACAAAGGATTTCCTGAACTGTAAGAGTACTTATCAATGAAAAACAGAAACGGATTCAATTGCTGATAATTTGGTCGTCCAATCCTTCTGGTAATACCTAATGTCAGGGTATTTTTGTTTAAGGTGTCGAGTTTGTAACTTATGAATGCACCTGGAAATAATTGTGTGTAATCTTTGTTAAAAGAGCTGCTTTGCACCATTTCGTTTCCCAGCTGCTGTCCTGTAGCTCTGGTATTTTCTATCCTCAGACCAAACTGTGCACTCAGACGCTTCCAGCTCTTTTGGGTATTAAAATAAGCTGCATTAATATTTTCATCATATTTGAAATGATTGGATCTGCTGTTATCTGAAATTAAACCAGTTTCGGCAACTAAATAATAATCTGAGATATTATCGTTGTTAACCAGACTGGATTTGAAGCCTGCTTCCCATTTTGCATTGTTTTTGAGGGAATGAACATAGTCTGCCTTGACGGTGAAAATATTGATCGTGGATGGCAAAAGATATAAAAACTCATTATTTCCGGTTAAAGTCCCTTCCGGCTGATACACAAAGTTTTGTAAAGTCTGATTGCCTTTTGACTGATAGTTCAAATAATTTATATCAGCAGATAACTCCTTTCCCTGGTTCTTAAATTTGTGCAGGAAATTGAGATTTATACCAAGGTTTGTTCTTTTGTCCATCCCGATAGTATTGCCGGTACCAATAACATCTGGCCTATTATCAGTTGTGGAGCTCTTACTGAAATAATCTAGTCGCCCGTCTTTTGAGTTTTTGTTTAGGTTAAATAAAAATCCATAGGTAGTGTTGGGAGTGGCCGCATAATCTAAACCCAGATACACACTTTGTCCGCCGTTTTGATAAAGCTGATTATTAAGAAGTGTCACTTTTGAACTAAGCTCATTATTTTCCTGGTAAAATCTTCGGAAATATGTTTCTGTGGTGTAGTTTTTCTCCAGGTTGTAACCAATGTTCCCGAAAATGTTCAGTTTTTTATGGTTGTAATTTAAATTGATAACTTCATTATTTCTGGCATATCTTCCCTGACTATAACCTGAGGAAATGTTGCCTGTGAGACCTCCTGTTCTGTTTTTTTTCAGACGAATATTGATAATGGCATTCCCCGAAGCATCGTATCTGGCAGGAGGATTGTCCATTAATTCTATTTTGTCTAACAAACCTCCCGGCAGGGATTTTAAATATGCAGCTAAATCCTGTCCCGACATATAAGTTGGTCTGCCATCAATAAGTACAAGAACAGCCCCCCGGCCATTCAGACTTATTTCACCATTGGAACCTATACTTATTCCCGGTGTTTTTTCCAGCACTTCAAGGGTATTACTTGTCGCACTGCTGATCATCGATTCCACATTTACAATAGTTTTGTCAGGTTCCTGTTCAATCAATGGTCGCTTTACCCTTACAACTACCTCCTGCAAACCGGTATTTTGAGCAGCTGACATCACAATTGCCGGCAATACGATCTGTCTGTGATGTTCATCAACAGAAAGCGGTATACTAAGGTATTTTTTTTGTCCGACGGCAGTAATGGCAAGTATATAAACACCATCCGGGAGATTATTGAATTTAAACTCTCCCTTTCCGTCGGCGATTTCTCCCTTTATCATGGTGGAATCTATCACATTTAATAATCTTACCGTTGCTCCGGGAATAACTTCATTCCGGTTATCTTTTACTTTCCCTGAAATGAATTTGGGAGAAGATTGAGCAAATGAAGTAACTGAGCAGAACAGGAAAAAGACAAAGGCTTTCATATTTTTTGTGTTGAGGATGTTGTTAAATATTTTTCGCACAAATATTGAAAGCTCATATCTCCACATAAAACAAATGTGTTGTACCTTGCCAAAGGACTGACGGAATGTAATTTCAGCGTGCTGAAACGTCTGGTGGGTTAAAAAGAGGTTTTCGTCAGGGATTTGTAATAACCTGTCATTGAAATTTAGTCATTTTGAATAGGTTGCTCACATTTGTCGGAAAATGAAACAAGCAATCTTCCATTATCATGAAAACTAATCAAGACATATTACTGAATGATTTCTTTGGACGGAAATTATACATTCTGTTTTCTGCAATAATTTCAATTCCTGTTTTTATGGCCGTCCACTCTTATTTGGAATCTATTCATGTTTCAGAGGATGATGCCGTTGCTACAGGAGCTACTATTTTTTTTATCGGAGGAATTTTTTCCGGAAGATATATCATACAGATCTGGTCATCAAAATTAACGGCTTTACCTGTTGGTGTACTGGCAGGACTTAGCCTTGGTATCGCAGTTTGTACCGGCTGGTTATTTTTTCATGCAGACTTTCCTTTACAAGGTAGAGATGCCATCAATTTATTACTGTTTTGGCTGCCTTTTGTAGTAATAAGTCTTGGTCTTGGTATGCTGATTAAAATCACTCATGATGTAAGTCAGAATCAGCTGAGAGCAGCCCGGCTTTCTGCAGCTCACAGTAAGAGTGAGTTACATTTGCTTCAGTCGCAGCTTAGCCCTCATTTTCTGTTCAATACCCTCAATAATTTGTATGGATTGTCCATTACCGAGCATGAAAAAATACCACCTTTATTGTTGAAATTGTCAGAATTATTGCGGTATTCGGTATATGAAGCCAATGAGTTATTTGTGCCTTTAAAAGATGAACTGGTTTATATTGATAACTATATTGAATTTGAGAAAATAAGGGTAGGAGACAGGCTGGTCTTAAAACTGGAAATCGAACAACCAACAGAAGAGATTAAGATAGCACCAATGCTTTTGATCGTATTTATAGAAAATGCTTTCAAACATTCAAAAAATACTGCTGACGAGCGGATTTATATCGATATTACCCTGAAAATATGGGGCAATTCTATTCTGTTTTCGGTAAAAAACTCTCAGGATAAAGGAAAAACAAACAGGGTGAATTTTGAAAAAAGTAATGGATTCGGGCTTGCCAATGTTACAAAACGGCTCGAATTGTTATATCCTCATGAGCATGAACTGAACGTACAAAATGAGGAGGATTTTTATATGATTATGCTTCGTTTAAAAATGAAATAAAATGAACACGTTTAATTGTCTGATTGTTGACGACGAGCCGATTGCCAGAAAAATTGTCCAGACCTATTGCAGTCATTTGCCGTATCTTCAGATTATTGCTTCATGCGGTAATGCGATGGAGGCGAAGGTGATTCTGCAGGAGCAAAAGACAGACATTCTTTTTCTGGACATTAATATGCCCGTTATAGATGGTATCGCTTTTCTGAAAACGCTTAAAAATCCACCTCAGATTATATTTACAACTGCCTATAAGGAACATGCACTTGATGCTTTTGATTTAGCAGTCTGTGATTATTTATTAAAGCCGTTTTCACTTGAAAGGTTTATCATGGCTGTGGACCGTGCTTTGGAAAAACTGAAGATGCAGAAAGGTTTTGTTCAGGAAAACAACGAAATAAAAGCGGAGGATTTTGTTTTTATTAAAACAGAAGGGAAAATCTTTAAAATTCAGCATGATGATATGCTTTTCGCAGAAGCAAGTGGTAATTATACAAAAATCATCACTACTCAGATGATGCTTCAGCCCAATATGACCTTTTCGAATTTTGAAGAATTATTGCCTAAATCTTTATTCCTTCGGATACATCGTTCTTTTATCATTAACAAATCAAAAATTGATCATATAGAAGGAAACAGAGTGTTTATCAATAATACAGAAATCCCAATCGGGAATAATTACAGGGAATTTTTCCTGAAAGAACTGGGATTTTCTTCCTGAAAGAATCTCCTGCAAAAGATAAAAGAATAAGAAAGCCTGATTTTGAATGAGAATAGATTGAAACTAATAGGAGTATAGTCCGATAGTTTTCGTGATTACACGGACTATATAACCTAAGATTTGCAATCCACTCTCATTCAGCTTATTTTATTCTACGACAAAAGTTGTATTACTTTGATAACGGACAGACTCATAATTTTTGTTTTTAAAAGTTCCGGGAGTTTTGTCAATCCATTCAAATTCGATCAGATAAATGCCTTTTTCCAGTGTCTGAAAAGCTATTTCTCCCTGTTCGTCAGTTGATTTGCTTTTTTCCCAGCCGGAAGGACTGACGATTGTCAGCTTAGCCTTTAAAGCAGGTTTTTGATCTTTAAGGGCCGTCAGGATATATTTTCCCTGATCCTTTTTCAAAGAAACATCCAGAAATTGCGGGTGGTTTGTAACAGTTGCTTTTTTGCCTGCTGTGAAATTTGCTCTCAGAAACTGAACCGGACGGATAACTCCCAGGTTATGTTTAGTCCAGTCCTGAACCTCTCTTTGGTCATTAATTCCTAAAACCTGATAGAAACCTTCTTTTTCAGGTGTAAAAGAGCCTTCCCAATGGGTGTTAGTCTGTTTCATTAAAACTTCCGTTTTTTTGCCATTTTCATCAAGTACGTAAACTTTGATGTCAGCCATTTTATTAAGGCGATCGCCTGTTTCTCTGACTTGTTCGGCGTATTCACCATAAAATAATCTGATACTTACTGCCTGACCTGCTTTTGCTAAACTATTTACTTCCAGCCAATAGCCATGTGCCATAGAGATAAGCGGAAACATGAGTAAAAGCAGTACAGATAATAGCCTGTTGATTTTTGAGATATTCATGCTTTTGTTATTTAAAGTGTAAATTTTATGTTTGAAATAAGAATAAAGCCTTAAGCCATTTATATAGAATTCTGCTTCTCCTGCTTTACCTCTTTTTTCTTAATTTTTGTGTCTTTTTTCTTTCGGCCCAACCATATAATTACACCTGTTACCGGTAGGCTGGTAGCGATAAGACTGGCAAAAAAGGCTAATATTTTGCCGGGTAAACCAAAAATAGCTCCTACATGCAGGTCATAATTCATACGCATGATTTTATCTGCAACCTTAGCATCTTTGAATTTTCCGTAGGGATGTTTTACTGATATTTCGGCAAGATCATGCTGGTCAAAATAACGGTAATCTGTTTTCCAGTAAGTACCCGGAGCAGGATTGATATTAACTGAAATAGCCGACCCGGGACTTTCAGGAACGTGTACTTCCCAAGAATTACCTTCAGGGAGATCCTTCATTAGTTGAGCCCAGATTTTATCAGCCGGAGTAATACCCGCTATATGTGTGGTTTTGGTCGAATCGGAGAGTGGTTCTGAAAACTGAATCATTTCTTTACCGCCTGAAGTAGTCCAATATACTGCTCTAGAAAACCATTGAAAACCCCATACAAGTCCGGTAAGTGCAATGAAGATTACAATCCAGGTCATGTAGAAGCCCAGTACATTGTGCAGGTCATAATTCTTCCGGCGCCATTGTGCACTCCATTTAATAGAAAAGCGTTGTTTGGCTGCACTTTTATTTTTAGGCCACCATAAGATAATTCCGCTGATCAGTAATATTACGAAAATAAGTGTCCCGGTTGCTACTACAGGCTGGCCTATGGCAGGAGGAAGCCAGAGGTAATAATGACCCATAAGCACAAACCTGAAAAAGTCAGCATTCATATCTTTTGTCTTTAATACTTTTCCGGAATAAGGATCAAGAAAGACTACATAATAGTATTCAGGTTCATTGTTGTAAAAAGCAACCTGTACAGACTTCATCTTTCCTTCATACTGAATACTGTGGGCTTTTTTGCCGGGTAATTCTTTTTCCGCAATTTTCTGAAAAGTGCTGGGGGGAAGAAAAGGTCGATTTTGTGCATTAACAAACTTATAAGGCTGTACCAGGTCCTGAATTTCAGCCTGAAAGGCATACAGACAACCGGTAAGAGCCACTATAAAAACCACAAGCCCGGACGAAAGTCCGAGCCAGAGGTGTAATTTTCCTGTTATTTTTTTAAAAGACATCTTAGAATTTATAACCGATTGTAACACGTGTATTTCTCGGAGCCTCAGTCTGCCAGTAGTATAGCGAACCATATGGAGCGCCGGAGAATAAGTACTTATCAAGGAGGTTATTCACATTTAAGGCTACTGTAAATTTTTCATTACGCCATGAAAGACCACCATCCATACGGAAATAATCAGGAAGAGATTGATTGGTTCCGTCGAATACGTACCATGAAGAACGGTCGATCTGCCATTGATATCCCAGTGATAGACCAAAGCCTTTCAAGGTCTGATCTTTGAACTGGTATGAAAGCCATCCGTTCGTAACATGTTTAGTAGAACCCGGAACCGCAACATCTACTTTATCTGACTGGGAATCTTTCGTAACTCTCGCATCTGTGTAAGCATAGTTTAACGTCAGGTTTAATCCTTTGACAATTTCACCTCTCAGGTCAAACTCCACTCCTTTGGTAGTAGTTTGTCCTAATTGAATAGAGAAGTTAATGTGCGCCGGGTCAGAAGTTAATACGTTATTCTTTGTAATCTGGTATACTGAAAGCGTAGTATTCCAGCGGCCGCCCATCCAATCTCTTTTCAAACCTGCTTCAAGGTTATTTCCTTTAATCGGGTCAAACTTTTTACCGAAGAAATCAACCCCTGACTGTGGCACGAAAGCCTGGTCATAAACCCCGTAAACTGACGAGTTTTTATCAAGAGAAACACTGATTCCGACTCTTGGCGTAAATACAGACTCATTGGTACTTGCCCCATACTGGCTGTCTTTAGCAGTTGTATATCTGCCTGCCAGCGTCAGACGTACTTTGTCGTCAAGTAAGTGCATTTCATCCTGAACATATAAACCGGTATAACTTTGAGTCAATACATTTCCTCCTGCACGGGCACGCAGGCTCCTGGAACGATCAAAAACCGGAACAGAATCTAACGGAAGGCCATAAACAGGATGATAAATGTTAAAAGGAACGCTGCCATTCAGTTTGAAATTTTGTCCCCAGTCGGCCATATAGTGTTTAGTACTCATATCTAATCCGGCCAGAATTCTGTGAGAAACAGAACCAGTCTGTACATCACCGTTGACAAAAATCTGTCCCATTTTGTTTTCACTTGCGGCATCCCAGATGCTTAATGAACGCTGAAGATTCCCGGCTTTATCTATACCCGAAGGCCATAAAGAACTACCAATCTGGCTGAAGTTGAAATAAGCCAGTTGTCCGGTTAATTTCCAGTTATCATTAATCTGGTGATTCAGAATTAACAGCAAGCTATGGTCGTTGATATTGGTGGGGTCGATATTCGGATCTCCGGTTGTGAAATTATAAGGGAGATCGGCATAACCTTTTGCAGAAAAGGCATAGTTAGAACCAACAGTTGACATTTGCGAGAATTGATAAGTGTACTCGGCTGTTAATGAAGTCTGTTCGTTAAACTTGTATTTAATCACCGGAACAACAGAATAACGATTATTATACTCATAGTCGCGGTGAGAGCCTTTAGCCTGTCCCATGATGTTCAGGCGGTATAACAATTTGCCATCTTTACTCAATTTTCCGTCCAGATCAAGTGTGGAGCGATAAGTATCGAAACTACCTAATGAGAGTGAGGCCTCGCCTTTGGTAATACCGGTAGGCTTTTTGGTTACTACGTTATAAAAACCGCTGGGTTCTCCGTTGGCCATCATAAATCCGGCAGGTCCTTTTACAAATTCTATTCTTTCTACCATCGACATATCTTCTGCAAGAGGTCCCCAGGGCATTTGTACATTCATCCCGTTTCTGAAAGCTGCGATCTGCGAACCTCTCATGTTGATTCGTGCATAATTATCCCAGTGTTCTACACGGGTAGCTCCGCTGACATTTCTCGTAACACCTTCCAGCATATCAAAAATCTGCTGATCAGCCAAAAGTTTACCGGTAATTACCTGAATATTTTGAGGGGTTTCCAGAATAGGAGTCAGGATACGCAGACTTGGAGAGGAATTGGACGGATTGTAATTATTTGGATTGGCGCTGATTACAACTTCCTGTAATTGCTGGCTGTTTTCCTGCAATACAAAATCCTGCTCACTTTCTTTTCCGGATTCTACGGTTACTGAATGATTCTTGGTTTCAAGACCAATAAAACTGGCCTGGATAATATATTTACCGGGTTTTACTTTTTCAATGCGGTATTCACCTTTTTCATTGGATGTTGCTCCTCTGGAGGTTCCTTTTAAACTAAGGGTAACGAATTCGGCAGACTTTCCGTCACTGGTTGTTACACGACCTTTAATGACGCCTTGTGCATTGGCAATAAAGGTAGATAAAACCAGAAAAATGCTATAAATAAGATGACTTCTGAGATTTGGTATTGGGTTTTTCATGTGGTGATTGATTAAATAAAAAAATCCTGTCCTAGCTTTCCTGAACTCTTTTTTTAGTGTTGAGGATAAGGAAAACATTTACAAGTAATATAAAGCTCAGCAGAGCGAGTTGTGAATAATCCGTAAGCTCATGAAGGCCGGTTTCTATCAGGTGCGCAACATTAGCAAGCCCCAATAAAATTGCCCAGACAAGCGAAAATTTAGCAAAAAGCTTTCCTTTCAGCTGAACCGTGAGAACCGCAAGCAGCATCGTGAAAATTTCAAGGACAATGCGGATAAGGTGCATCGAAACAGGCGTTTTCCCTGTAGCATTGGCCAGCTTGATTTCTTCTCCAAACATGATACCCGAGATATGATATGAAGAGTGAAAGGAATATCCAATGGCAATGATGAGCCAAAAGAAAGCGATTTTAGAGATAGTCGTCATTTCGGAATTGTCGGTTTATTACTGATGATAATAATGACTGGTATAAAAGCTGTTTAAGGAATAGTCTTTACGAATGTTGTATTTATTTAGACTAATTATAAACAATGCAAAGTTGTTCATCAAAAATCAAACAAACAAGCCTTATTTAGTTTTTTTCTAAATAAGGCTTCCGGTAAAAATCCTGAGAATAAGGTTGATGTATAGGCATCTGACAGGGCTTATGGGGTAAACAGATGCTTTTTTGCATAAAACTTTATAAAATATGTGTGATGAGTTATATGAATATCAAAAAAATAACTAATTTTACCAACCAGTACCTACCAGTTGTTATTTTAAGATTTATGCTAGATTTTTTAGAAATAGATGCCACACAGAAGGAACCGATTTACCGGCAGATTATGAGTTCGGTAAGTTCTGCAATTGAAGATAAGCAGATCGGGTTGGGAGATCAGCTGCCTTCTGTCAATGAAATTGCGAACAAATTCTCCCTTTCCAGGGATTCGGTTTTCAAGGCTTTTAATGAATTAAGGGCAAATGGAATACTTGAATCCGTTCCGGGGAAAGGCTATTATGTATCAAGCGTTAATACTTCAACAAAGCATAAGGTGTTTTTGCTGTTTAACGAAATGAACGCCTTTAAGGAGGAAATGTATTATCAGTTCATGGATGGCCTCGGAGAATCGGGAAGCGTGGATATTTATTATCACCACTCCAATTTGAAGGTTTTTGAAACATTGATTAAGGAAAACGCAGGAAGTTATACAGAATATGTGGTCATGCCGATTATTACAGAAAGAGCAAGGGCTTTACTTAATTACCTGCCACGCCGGAAAACATATATCATTGATATCGGACTGGAGATGTTCTCCGGAGAATATCCTTTTCTGGGACAGGATTTTGAAAATGATCTTTACAGGTCATTGCATGAGGGTTGGGACCTGATTCAGAAATATGAAAGAATTGAACTGATTATCGCTGAGGAATATCAGTTTATTACAGGCATCTGGAACGGACTGAAAAAGTTTGCAGAGGAGAAAGAAATAAGCATTTGCCTGAAAAGTAGTCTGGGAAATAATTTTCTTGAAAAGAAAACCCTTTATCTGCTCGCCGATGATAAATGTCTGGTTGATATTGTAGAGCGGGCTGAAGCACAAAAACTGGTTCTGGGAGAAGAAATCGGCATATTGTCATATAATGAAACTCCTTTTAAAAGAGTGATTTCAGGTGGTATTTCTACGGTTTCCACAGATTTTGGTCTGATGGGCAAGACATTGGCGGAAATGATTATAGAGCGGAAATATGAGAAAATTATTAATCCTTTCAAATTAATCAGAAGGAAATCGCTTTAAGAAAATCATTCAATAATCTAAACAGATACAAACGTTTCAGTATATAAAGAAGCTACTCAAACCCCCGATAACAAGTATGAAAATTTACGAGGAAGCACAAACTACCGCATTGAACTTTGAAACCCGCAGGCATTTTCTCAAACAATGCACTACCGGTTTAGGAATGATGGCAATGGGTTCATTTTTACAGAGTTGTAATTTTTTGGGTGGTAATACCAGTGACCCGCTTGCTAATACAGGGAATCCTTTAGCTCCTAAGCTTCCTCAGTTTGCAGCCAAAGCTAAATCTGTGATTTATATCCATATGGCGGGAGCTCCTTCTCAGTTAGAACTTTTTGATTATAAGCCTGAACTGGAAAAGCTGCACGGACAGCTTTGTCCTCAATCTTTACTGGAAGGTAAAAAGTTTGCCTTTATCAGAGGTGTACCTAAAATGCTTGGTACAAGAGCGAAATTCTCTCAGCACGGACAATCAGGGGCATGGATTTCAGATATGGTTCCTTACTTGCAGACAGTGGCAGACGAGGTTTCATTTCTCAAAGCAATGTACACCGATCAGTTTAACCATGCACCTGCCCAATTACTGATGCACACAGGTTCTGCCCGTTTGGGAAGACCAAGTATCGGTTCCTGGGTAACTTATGGGTTGGGTTCTGAAAATGCTAATTTGCCGGGTTATGTAGTGCTGGCCTCCGGCGGGAAAAACCCGGATGCCGGAAAATCAGCCTGGGGCAGTGGTTTTCTTCCTTCGGTTTATCAGGGAGTACAATGCCGTTCCAAAGGAGATCCGGTTTTGTACATTTCCAATCCGGATGGTGTAAGCGGCGACTTGAGAAAGCAATCAATTGAAGCGATAAATGCCATTAACCAAAAAGAATATGAAGAGTTTAAAGATCCTGAAACCTTAGCCCGTATTTCACAATATGAGATGGCTTTCAGAATGCAGACTTCTGTTCCTGAGGTAATGGATATTAAGAATGAACCCGAATACATTCATAAAATGTATGGAACCAAACCGGGAGAAGAGTCTTTTGCCAACAATTGTCTGCTGGCCCGTAAGCTGGTAGAACAGGGGGTTCGGTTTGTACAGCTTTTCGACTGGGGCTGGGATACACATGGTACCGGGAAGCATGAATCCGTTGATATCGGATTGAAAGAGAAATGTATGGAAAGCGATCAGCCGGTAACAGCTTTATTGATGGATTTGAAGCAAAGAGGTTTATTGGATGAAACATTAGTGGTATGGGGAGGAGAGTTCGGCAGAACGCCTATGCAGGAAAACAGAGGTGGTTTGACTCAGGCATTTTATGGAAGAGACCATCATACTGAAGCTTTCTCAGTCTGGATGGTAGGCGGAGGTGTTAAAAAAGGCTATTCTCACGGAGAAACTGATGAAATCGGCTATTCGGGTATTAAAGGAAGAACTTCTGTGTTTGATTTACAGGCTACTATTATGCAATGTCTGGGTTTTGATCATGAGAAATTTACCTACCAGTTTCAGGGCCGCCCGTTCCGTTTAACAGATGTACATGGCTCAGTGATCAAAGAGATTCTGGCTTAGGCACATTGGGCATTTGGTTGAAATGTACAGCTTTTCAAATTATTAAAAACAAATGAATATCTCTAAGATACTTTATATAACTGCGGGAATCGGGGCTTTGGCAGTCGGGTATTTCGCCCTGTCAGGGAACAGTGATGAAATAGATTACAGTACTCAGGTTAAACCGATATTAAATAAAAACTGTATAGCCTGTCATGGCGGAGTGAAAAAACAGGGCGGTTTTAGTGTGCTTTTCAGAGAAGAAGCTTTAGGGAAAACCAAATCCGGAAAACCTGCAATCATTCCGGGAGATCCGGAACACTCTGATTTTATTGCCCGCCTTTCTCATAGTGATCCTGAGGAAAGAATGCCTTATAAAACAGCGCCTTTAAAGAAGGAAGAAATTGAAATACTGACAAAATGGGTAAAGCAGGGAGCGAAATGGGGAGAACATTGGGCATTTACCAGGCCTAAAGAAATCGAAGTGCCGAATAAAGGTATGTTTGCCGGATTCTTTTCATGGTTTGGAGGAAAGAAATGGGAAAAGAATGACATTGACTATTTTGTTTCGGATAAACTCGAAAAAGAAGGATTGAAGCATGCTGATCAGGCTGAAAAAGGAGTGTTGTTAAGAAGAGTCAGTCTCGATTTGATCGGTCTTCCTCCGACGGAAAAGCAATTAAATGACTTTCTCGCTGACAATTCAGATGATGCATATGAAAAAGCAGTAGATCAATTACTGCAATCACCTCAGTTTGGAGAACGCTGGGCAGGATTATGGCTTGACATGGCCCGCTACTCTGATTCCAAAGGTTATGAAAAAGATGAAGGCCGGAGTATCTGGAAATACAGAGATTATGTGATTAAGGCTTTTAACGATAATATGCCTTATAATCAGTTTCTGACTGAACAGCTAGCCGGGGATTTATTGCCAAATCCTACAAAAAGTCAATATATCGCAACTGCCTTCCACCGGAATACCATGAATAATGATGAAGGGGGAACAGATGATGAGGAGTTCAGAACGGCGGCACTTCTCGACAGAGTCAATACTACCTGGGAGATGTTTCAGGGAACAACTTTTGCCTGTGTACAATGTCATTCTCACCCGTACGATCCCATTCGTCATGATGAATACTATAAATATCTTGCCTTTTTCAACAATACCCGTGATGAAGATGTACCGGATGATTCTCCTTTTCTGAGAGAATTTAAATCCGAAGACAGCACAAAACTGGTTGCTTTAAAAACATGGCTTAAAACCAATGTTTCAGATAAGGCTTCGGCAGAATATGAGCAGAAAGTAAGATTTTTAGAACCGAAAATTCATCCGCACTGGGGAGATCAGTTTGTAAATGGTTTCCTGGCTGATAATAAATACCTGTCGGTAAGAAATGGTGGTACAGTAAGGTTTAAACAAATGCCGGTAGAAGGTAAAACCCGTTTAATGGTTGCTTACGGCAATAAAACCGGAGCACCAACCCGAATGGAGGTACATTTAGGATCCCCTGACGGGAAACAACTGATGGCCATCAGACTTGATACAACAGGTAAAGGTGGCTGGACAAATTCATGGGATTATAAAGTGTTTGATCTTCCGAAACTTTCCGGAAAACAGGACTGGTTTCTGAAATTTACAAATCCTAAGGTAAAACCTGAAGAATCAACCTGTGTGATTGGGTATTTTATTCTACTGGATGACTTTCCCGGAAAAGGGAAAGCCGGTTATGAAACCGGGCAGCAGATGTTTATGGATCTGGTGAGAACGGATCCGGCAATTACTACTCCTGTAATGTTTGAAAACCCGGCGGATTTTACAAGAAAAACACAGGTTTTTGACAGAGGAAGCTGGTTAACAAAAGGAAAAGAAGTTCAGCCGGATGTACCGAAAATATTCGGAGGACTACCCGGAAATCTGCCAAAGAACAGATTAGGACTGGCTAAATGGCTTGGAAGTAAGGAAAACCCTCTTACGGCGAGAGTTGCTGTGAATCGTTTCTGGGAACAGATATTCGGGGTGGGACTTGTGGAGACACTGGAAGATTTCGGAACGCAGGGATTTACGCCTTCCAATCCTGAATTACTGGATTTTCTTGCAACCAGATTTATGAATGAATATAATTGGCAGCCTAAAGAACTGCTGAAAGAGATTGTAATGTCTGCTACTTATCAGCAGGACTCAAAAGCAAATGCCGCTTTGCTTGAAAAAGATCCGATGAATCGTTTTTTAGCCAGAGGACCGCGGGTACGTCTGAATGCGGAACAGATCCGTGATCAGGCATTATTGGTGAGTGGTTTACTTAGCTATAAAATGTATGGTAAAAGTGTAATGCCATATCAGCCTGACGGAATCTGGAATTCACCTTACAGCGGCATGTCGTGGAGGTTGAGCGACGGAGAAGACCAGTGGAGAAGAGCGGTGTACACGTATTGGAGGAGAAGCGGGCCGTATCCTTCACTGATGACCTTCGACGGAGGAAGCCGTGAGGTTTGTCTGGCGAGAAGAATCCGTACCAATACACCTTTGCAGGCTCTTACTACAATGAATGATCCTGTTTATGTAGAATGTTCCAAATTTCTGGCAAAAAGAATGTTGCAGGAAAACGGAGATACAGAGGCTCAGATAAGAAAAGGGTACAGATTAGCTTTAAGCCGTGATATTACCCCTCAAAAACTGGAAGTTTTGCTGAGTTTTTACCAAAATACTTATAAAACCTATCAGCAAAAACCAAAAGAGGCTGATAAATTACTTGGCATTTGTAAGGATGATGCGATCAAACCAAAGAATATTCCTTCTACCGCAGCAATGACAATGGTAGCAAGTGCAATTCTGAATCTTGATGAATTCATTACCAAACAATAAAATTGTTTATTAAAATACAGAATCCGATTATTTCAAAAGACAACAACCGTACAAAAACATGAATGAACATCTCAACCGTAGAAATTTCTTAAAAACCAGTGGCGCTGCTGCAGGTGTAAGCCTTTTGTCAAATTCTGTATCCGGAAAAATTATCGCTCCCAAAGCCGGAGAGGTAATCGTCGGGCATAATTCTCATAAATATAAAGTGGTTCCGAACTGGGGAATTCTGGATGCAGGCAAAAATCCGGTGAATGATTGTCATGAAATGGTTGAAGATGCGAAAGGCAGATTGTTTTTGCTCACCAATGAAACTAAAAATAATGTGCTGATTTATGATAAGTCAGGGAAACTCCTCGATTCATGGGGAACAACCTACCCGGGAGCACACGGCCTGACATTGGTAAATGAAGGAGGGGAGCAATTCTTACTGATTTGTGATAATAACCGTCATCAGGTGATTAAAACAGACTTAAAAGGGAAGGAAATCTTCAAAATTGAGTATCCTAAAGAAACAGGGGTATATGAGTCTCCAAATCGTTTTGTACCTACTGAAACCGCTGTTAACCCTGCCAACGGAGATATATATGTAGCGGATGGCTATGGTTCCCAATATATCACACAATATGATTCAAAAGGTAAATATATCAGACATTTTGGCGGATATTCAGAGGCTTATGCTGATGACAAATTCGACTGCTGCCATGGTGTGCTTGTTGATACCAGAGACAAAAAGAATCCGACTTTGCTGGTTACAGATCGTCGTCATAACTGTTTGAAGAGATTTACCCTGGATGGTAAATTTTTAGCGGTTTACCATTTGCCTGGCTCATATATCTGTCGTCCTGTTCTTCATGGTGATTACATTTACGGGGCTGTTTTCAGAAGTACTGACGACTCATGGAACTGGTCCGGATATATTCAGGTGCTTGATAAAGACATGAAAGTAGTTTCCACACCAGGTGGTTCTGAACCGATCTATAAAGACGGAAAACTGCAACGCCAGTATAAAGAAGATCCAAACAAAGTATTCATGCATCCGCATGATGTTTATGTGGATTCTGATGAAAACGTATATGTTCCGCAGTGGGCTTCAAAGAAAACTTATCCTGTTAAATTAGAACGGATCGCATAGTTCCTCAGAGAGTCAAGACTTGTCATTTTAATCCTGATTTTCGGAAAACAAAAAGGCAGAAAGGTTTCATCATTGTTGCGGATTCTTCCGGAACAGTTCTGAAACCTTTGCCGGATAATTACATTGATTATGATTTTAGCAGAAGTAAATGCTCCTTCCGACTGGGTATTGTTTTTCGGACATTTTCACCCCCTGGTTGTGCATCTGCCCATCGGGATATTAGCAATAGCCTTTATTCTTGAGATACTTTCCAGACAACAGCGTTTAAAAAATATAGAACCAGCTATTGCTCCGATTCTGTTTTTCGGAACCATTTCAGCAGGAGTTTCATGCTTGTTCGGCTGGTTACTTTCGCAATCAGGAGAGTATGACTCTGAAACACTTTTCTGGCATCAATGGATGGGAATTGGTGTGGCGGTGGTATCTCTTGCAGCCTGGTATATGAAGAAAAACTGGTCTGCTGATCTTAAATTGAGCAAACTCTATATGCCTGCCGTTTATCTGATTATGATACTGATGACAGGGACAGGCCATTTGGGAGGAAATATGACTCATGGTTCTGACTATTTAACTGCTTTTACACCAGAACCTTTCCGAAGCCTGGCAGGTATTCCTCCCAGGAAAGAAGCAAATAGTACCGGGGAAGTTCGTAAAATAGAGAATATAGCGGAGGCAGTAGTTTACCGGGATCTGGTTGAGCCGGTAATGCAGCAAAAATGCTGGTCTTGTCATAACGAGGATAAGCAAAAGGGAAAACTCAGAATGGATACCCCTGAATTTCTGATGAAGGGCGGAGAAGATGGCAGTATTGTTACCCCGGGAAATGCAGCAGGTAGCGAGATGCTAAAAAGATTATTACTCGATGCCGGAGATGAACACCATATGCCTCCGAAGGGCAAAACGCCTTTAACTGAAGATGAGATTGCACTGGTACATTGGTGGATTCAAAGCGGAGCAGGATTTGATAAAAAAGTAGCACAGATGCCTAAAGAAGATAAAGTGAAAAGTTATCTGGCTTCTATTGGCTCAGGAGGAGGTAGCAGTACGAGCGGCCCGACTGAATCTGCTGTTTTTAAGGAAAAAGTTTCAGCCGCCTCTGAGCAGGAGATTAAAAAGCTGACAGACTTGAATGCACTGGTTATGCCGGTTGCTAAAGAACAGCATTTTTTGGAAGCTAATTTTATCAATGCTAAAGGTTTTGATGACTCAAAAGCACCGCTTTTAGGTGGTTTATCGGAGCAGCTGGTATGGCTTAAGTTGGGCAGAACTAATATTTCCGATAAAGCAATGGATGAAATTGCAAGACTGAAAAACCTTTCAAAGCTTCATTTAGAGCATACAGGCATTTCAGATGCCGGAATCGCTAAGTTGAAGGATATGAAATATCTGGAATATATTAACCTTTTTGATACCAGGGTTACGGATGCCGGAATTAAAGAACTGGCTAAATTGAAAAGTCTGAAGAAAGTATATGTCTGGCAGACCAAAGTTACCAGGTATGGAATAGAGATGCTGAAAAAGGCAATCCCGGGAGTAGAAGTTGACAGCGGCTGGGAAATGAAAGTTCCTGTTCCTGCGGATTCGGCTCAGAAAGAGTCTCTTGCCCGGAAATAAATTTAATTTTTTCGTTAAAATGACAATTTTTCCAAAAATTGTCATTTTTTTGTCTGAAAATATGGTTTTACACTTTGTCTTTGTGACAAAATACTGTTAGAAAAATGGAAAAAGAAAATGCTGTCAGGATATTTGGGCAGAAGCGGGTCCGCACTCATTGGGACAAAGAAAAAGAACTTTGGTATATTTCAATCATTGATATAATCAATCTGAAAACCAAAATATAAAGCATACCTTGAAATTTCTACGCTTCTTATCTTAATCAAATATAAAATTTCTACATCTATGAATGAATCGTTTCTGCACTTTATATGGCAGTTTCAGTATTTTACTAAAGATAAACTGCAAACTACAGCCGGTCAAAATTTACAAATCCTTCGTCCGGGCAGACTCAACAATGACTCCGGTGCTGATTTTCAGGATGCCCGTATTGTTATCGGGGAACTGGAATGGATCGGTAGTATTGAAATTCACCTGAAATCTTCAGACTGGTACCAGCATACCCATCAGAATAATCCGGCTTACGGGAATGTAATTCTTCATGTAGTCTGGGAGAATGATCAGAATATTACTTACAGTGACCGGACTTATATTCCGACCCTGGAATTACAAACGCTGACAGATAAAAACCTGCTTGTGAGATACGGGCAATTCCTTGGTTCGTCTCAGACCATACCTTGTCATACGCAATTTGCAGGAACGGAATCTATTTACAAGCTCTCCATGCTTGATAAAGCCATGTCTGTAAGGTTGAAGGAAAAGGCTGAATTTGTGAGTGATTTGTTTCAGAATTCGGGATATGACTGGGAAGAAACAACCTATAAGCTAATGGCCAAAAATTTTGGATTTCATATCAATGCTGAGTCTTTTTTTAAAATAGCAGAAAGATTACCATTAAGAATTCTGAAGAGGCATCGGGATAACCTGTTTCAACTTGAAGCGCTGCTGTTCGGAATGGCCGGATTTCTGGAAGAATCTCCCAAAGATGAATATCACTGTGCTTTGCAAAAGGAATATGACTTCCTGAAAATTAAATATGGATTAGCGGATAAACAGCTTTTATTGCATGAATGGAAGTTTCTAAGGCTTCGGCCTTCTAATTTTCCTACGGTACGACTGGCTCAGTTTGCCAGAATTATTCAGGAAAATATAAACCTTTTTTCTGTATTTCTGCATCTGGATTCCCTTGCTACTTTTAAGAAATTACTGAGAGTTGAGCAATCTTCATACTGGCAAAATCACTATGTTTTTGGAAATAATTCTAACCAAAAGGTTCCGGTAATTGGATTATCTTCAGTAGAAAATCTGTTAATTAATACAGTTGTTCCCTTAACAGCTTCTTATTCAATTCAAAAAAATGAACCCCGGTTTCTGACAAAATCTATCCGGCTTTTAGAAGAGCTGCCTGCTGAAAAGAATACTATTTCCGAGAGCTGGAAAGGGCTTGGACTTAATATACAAAATGCGTTTGATTCTCAGGCCGGAATCAAATGGTATAAAGATTTCTGTTCACAAAAGAAATGCCTGCAATGTGATGTCGGAATTCAGATTATGAAAAAGTCTAATTGATCTATTTATAAGAATTGGTATTTTCTGCATAAAAAGGAGTTTGTTCCAAAGCATACAGACAATTCATTTTATCCTCATATACTTTGATGTAGGATGCAATTCTATGAGGAGCAATTGGCGGCATCAGACAGGTGCTTTGGAGGAGACTCCGGTCTCCGACCATTTTCTTTTCAAAGATGACATACTCCACATGATCCGCCTTGGCTTTTGCAAAAAAGTCCTCCGGTGATCGTTTATCCTGATAATTCTTTTGATTCAATAGTTTGAAATAATGGGTGCCGTGGATACGGAAATGGTGAATCTGTTCATAGAAAAAGTCTAAAGGAGCTATGATTCTGACATTTTTTCGGGGCATCCATTTGGCAAGATTGGCATTTTTCTCGGCTAAAGTCGGATTACTGAAATCATCCTGAATAATCAGGAATATCCCGCGGATACCTATCAGAAAATAAACAATCAGGCAAACACGGGAAATAATAATTGAAGTTCTGTCAGAAATATCTGCTAAAATCTGAACAATAATCAGGATGAAAAACGGAGTGAACAACAGATAATAATAAGCAAAATTACTTTTCAGAATTATCCAGAAAATGATAATCAGACAGGCAGTGTATAAAAAAAGTGAAGAATATTTTGAAAAAAACGCCTGTTTCCAACTTCTCCATACCAGCAGAATGGTTGTAGCTGTCAGAATAATTTCGTCTTCGCTGAAGAAAAAAAGCTGATGATAATCTGCCATAATTTTCAATTTGTTACGCCATGAAAAGGCATCCGCAGTGGCAGGATCATTTCGGAATTGTGTAATTAAGGTCGGAATATCCTGATTCAGAAAAGCATCCAGGAAATAGAATCCGGAAACGATGGCTCCGGATATGGCAAAGAGCAGTAAACCTTTTTTTTCTTTTTGGAATAAAAGCAGGCAAAAACCGGCTCCCAGATAAATCAGGCCGTTCAGATGAGTAAGTACTGCAAGACCTGCTAAAATGCCGGAGGCAAGGAAGAGTCTTTTTTCGAGAAAATAATAAGAAAGAAAACCCAGTGTAACCAGCATCATTTCAGGCCGGTTAATAAAGGAATATTCTACAATTACTACATTTGAAAGCAGTAATATAAGTGCAAGTATGAAGCGAAACTTCCACCTGGGCTGTGATTGAAAATATAGGAAAAAAGCCAGAAGTAAAAGTCCGAGAAAGATAAGACTGATTGATTTTGAAGTATATAAAGACTCACCGAAAAGGGTCATGAGAAAAGCCCCGGTATAAACAAAAAGCTTGTGGAAAACATAGATCTGATTTTCCCAGCCCAATAAACCGCTGAAAAATTCGGAGCGTACTTTTCCGTCTTTAAGCAGCCAGTAAGACTGTTCTGCAAACCAGGCATCATCAAAATCCTCTGCTCTGTGATACAGGGTTAGAATCAGCAGAATAGGGAAAAAAATGGAGAGAAAGATTAAAAGAGGTTTAGGCAATGTCATTATTTTATAGTGTGTTGATTGTCGAATGTCTCTGTAGTTCAACGAGACAGGCACTTTATTCAATATATTCGATTTCAAATTTTTTGCGGATCTGAAGGTCTCTGGCATAATAGGAGGGCGCAAATTCATGAACTCTTTGTAGCAAAGTATTCATGATTTCTTCAAACTCAAATTGAATATCCGGATGAAGTTTTGTTAATTTATTCAGCACAAAATCTGTTCGTTTGGCTACATAAGAGGCAAGTTTATCAGTTTTGGAAGAATAGCGTTCAATCCATTTTAATTGTTTTTCAAAGCAATCGTTAAGAAGTCTGAGCGTAAGTTCAACTTCTCCGTATTTATCTTTCGTGATTTTTACATGATGGGTAATGAGGGCATTAACTGAGCGGATATCCATCATCAGATAGCCGGAACTGTAAACCGGAGTTTGATAGAGATGATCAATGGCTTTTCGGATTTCTTCTCTTCTTTCCTCAATGGTAGAGCTTTCTTCCAGCAATTCAAAACGCAGGCGCTCCAATAATACACGGTCTTTGGCAATCAGTCTTAAAAGTAATTTATCTTTTTCTTTAGAAGACATGGCCAGTATGACCGATTGAAGTTCTTTTTCTATTTTTGCCATACGATATTTTGCTACCTCCTTTAAAGTTTCGGGATAATAGCGAAATGATAAAATTAATTTTACGGAACTTACAGCTTAAATTCCAGCTACAAATGCAAATAAAAACAAAATTCGTGGTTTTAAGGTTTTAAATAGTGGAAAGTTTGACTATAAAAGATGTTATTAAAGGATTTTAAATATAAAGGTATTGTTATTGCCCTTTCCATTATTGTAAGCTGGGGAGGCTCTCTCATTTTTCTGCTCCACTATAAAATCACTTTTACGGATCCTTTGATATATATTTTTGTCTTATGGCAAATGCATTTATACACTGGGATTTTTATTACCGCACATGACTCTATTCATGGAGTAGTTGCTCCGCATAACCCTAAATTGAATTACTGGATAGGCTTTTTTTCAGCCACACTTTTTGCTTTTAACAATTACAAAAAACTTTCGGTCAAGCATCATTTACATCATAAACATGTAGTTTCAAAAGAAGACCCTGACTATTATGAAGGGAATTTTCTGAAATGGTGGCTTAAGTTTGCCATTGAATATGTTACCATTTGGCAGATCCTGCTTATGGCAGTAACTTATAACATTTTGAAACTGTATTTTCCAATGGAAAATCTCATACTTTTCTGGGAGATCCCTGCCATTCTGAGTACACTTCAACTATTTTATTTCGGGACGTACCTCCCTCACAGAGGAGAGCATGCTCAGGAAGATGTCCACAAGGCCAGAAGCCAGAAACTGAATCATTTTGTTGCATTTTTTTCATGTTATTTCTTCGGATATCATCATGAACACCATGCTTTTCCTTATTTGCCCTGGTGGCAGCTTGCCGAAGCCAGGGAACGGGAAGAGCACAGGATTCAATAAGTTCAGGTCTGAAAATAGATTTGTAAATCAGGAAGTTAACCAGGAATAGCCGGTAAAACTGCTTCTCAGACTTTATCAGGGAGTAATGACTGAAATATTCAGAATTAAAAATAGAGGATTGAAAATCAGAGAATTGTACATTTCCGGAAGATAAAACTCAAATCCTGTCTGCTGAAACTAACAAATTTTTATAACTTTGCGTCCGGAATTTTGAAAAACCTATTCCTGGGATTCTTTTCGGATTAGAAAGGTTTCAACTTAACATACCTTCTGAAAAAGAATCAGAGAGGAAAATATCACATACGACAACTCATCATGGACAAACCCAAGTACAAGCGTGTGCTTCTGAAATTATCCGGAGAAGCATTAAGTTCGGAAGGAGAAGTTATTGAGCCTGCAATTCTGGAGCAATATTCTCAGGAAATTAAAAAAATCAGAGATTTAGGTGTAGAAGTAGCCATTGTTATTGGCGGTGGTAATATCTTCAGAGGAGCAACGGCCTCCAAAGCTGGTATTGATCGTGTTCAGGGCGATTACATGGGTATGCTTGCCACTGTGATTAACGGAATGGCAGTTCAGGCTTCTTTAGAGAAACACGGAATGTACACCCGTCTGATGACTGCCATCAGAATTGAAGCGGTTTGTGAACCTATGATTCGACGCAGAGCGATCCGTCATCTTGAAAAAGGCAGAATTGTTATTTTTGGAGCCGGAACAGGAAACCCTTATTTTACTACCGATTCAGCGGCTTCTTTGAGAGCAATTGAAATTGAAGCTGATGTGGTATTAAAAGGAACCCGGGTGGATGGTGTTTATACTGCCGATCCTGAAAAATATCCTGATGCTACCCGTTATACCAACCTTTCTTTTCAGGAAGCGCTGGAAAAAGGGCTTAAAATCATGGATGCAACAGCTTTCACCCTTTGCCGTGAAAATAAACTCCCGATTATTGTATTCGACATGAACAAATCAGGCAATTTATCAAGTCTGGTTATGGGTGAAGATGTAGGAACCTTAATCAGTTAATAAATCTTAATTATTATAAGTAAACGGTTATAGCCGGACAGGTTGGAATATTCCACAGTTTACTATTTACTGATCACTGAAATAAGTTTATGGAAGAAATAGAATTTTATCTTGACGCAGCCAAAGAAACCATGGAAGGCGCTATTAAGCACCTTGTCATCGAACTTTCAAAGATTCGTGCCGGTAAAGCTTCCCCAAGTATGTTAGATGGTATCCAGGTTGATTACTATGGAATGCAGACTCCTATTACAGGAACTGCCTCTATTACAACACCTGATGTTCGCACAATTGCCATCAAACCTTTCGAAAAAAAGATGATTGCTGAAATCGAGAAGGCAATCCGGAACTCTAATATCGGCTTGTCTCCGATGAATGACGGAGAATTGATTCGTCTGAACATTCCGCCGCTTACAGAAGAGCGTCGCCGTGACCTTGTAAAACGTGTGAAACAGGAAATAGAAACTGCTAAAATCAACGTTAGAAACGTTCGTCAGGATGCCAATAACTCTATCAAGAAATTAAAGAATGACGGAGTTTCTGAGGACGATATTAAAGGCGGAGAAGAAAGAGTTCAGAAAATCACAGATTCATATATTTCCAAAGTGGAACAGATTTTCACAGATAAAGAAAAAGACATCATGTCCGTTTAGAGATCAGGACAGGGACTGACCTCAGGAGAAAGAAGACTTAAGACAATGGAACAGATATTCGGAAATAACTTTCTGATTATCGGATCTTTTGTCTTATGTCTTTTTACCGGGGTCTGTGTCTCAAAAAACATGGGACGGGCTTTGAAAAAGCTCAGATTTTACTTCTTCAGACCTGAGGCCAGTTCCAGTTTCCCTGTTTCATAGCCGATGTTAATCAGCCTTTCAATGTCGTAATGTGTGAAATTTTGAATATCCACCTGCAATGGCTGATGAGGACGGATGATTTTTAGTTTAATTCTTTTCCTTCCTTTCAAATAACCTTCCTGTGCTTCGGATCCGTCTTCAGGTAAACAGGCATTCATAAATTCAGCATAATCCAGATCGGCATTCAGGCATTCATTTACCGAAATATCCATTATCCTGTCAACCAGGGCCAATAGATTGCCATACGGGAAATTGCCTCCGTCAATGTCTCGGGTATGACAGGCAATACAAATAATTTCTTCAGCCCCGTCTTCAATGGCTTGCTTGATCGGCGCTACATCCCGCATACCTCCATCCAGAAATGCAGAATCCGGCTGTCCGCCGATATTTACAGTGGGCATAAGAATAGGAATGGCAGATGAAGCCATTACGTAATCAAGAAAATGTTCGTAGGTAGGATCTGCATAAACGATGCCACCCTGAATAATGTCTACCGCTCCGACTTTTAGCCCGATGGGACTAATTTTCAGGTTTCTTACAGATATTGTATCATTGAGAAGATCCCGGAGCGGAGTGGTGTCTAAGAGTCCCTGAAAGTTTCTTCGCAGGGCACTTAGTCCGAGGTCGTAGGTTCCCCGTCGCAAGGCTAGACAATCGGGAGTCTGGATACGGCTTTTCCAGAAATCGCAAAGGTCCTGAGCAGTCTGGATAAAATCAATGAATCCGTCATTTTCAAGAAATTGTTTTCCGAAATCATTCACCAGAAAAGAAGCATTCATACTTCCCGCAGAGACTCCGTAGATAGCGTCAGGACGAAAGCCTGATTCAAAAACAGATTTAATGACTCCTGTCTGGAATGCACCTTTTACAGAACCTCCGGCCAGTACTAAAATCTTACTCATGGTTAGAATTTAAAATTATCTATTAAGAAATCTGACATGCCGGATTTGATGAGAAGCAGAAGAAACAGACCGAAAAAGAGAAAAACTGTACAGATTTTTCAGGCGGTAACTCAGATCAATATTTTGTCAGTAATTAACTTTCCCGAATTCTCAGGAGTACCAAAGAAGTTAATTTGTATAAGAGTTGTTCAAATCAAATGCCCCGACATGAAACTATTTCATAGAAATAGGGTTATAAAATGTAGGTAATAATAAAGATTTTTCGGTAAAAAGCATAATAATTGTTATACTTGCCGGACGAAATTTATGAAGAGGTATGAAGTTATGAGTTATGAGGACTCTAAACTCTCAGCTCGGAACGGTCAACCCCAGAAAATGTCGATTTCAATAAAAGAAATACAAGCCCCGATTGCCGATGAAATGAATGCCTTTGAAGGTAAGTTTCGTCAGTTCATGAAAACAAAAGTAATGCTGTTGGATACCATCATGAACTACATTGTCCAGCGCAAAGGAAAGCAATTACGTCCGATGTTTGTGTTTCTGACTGCTGGAAGCAGCGGCGAAATTAACGAAAAAACCTATCGGGCGGCAGCCTTTATCGAACTCCTTCATACAGCATCGCTTGTTCATGATGATGTAGTGGATGACTCCAATTACCGCCGTGGTTTCTTCTCGGTTAACGCTTTGTGGAAAAACAAAATTGCTGTACTGGTAGGAGATTATCTTTTATCCAAGCTTTTATTATTGTCTGTAGAAAACGAAGATTATGATTTGCTTAAGCTCGGTTCTACAGCCGTAAAAGTGATGTCAGAAGGGGAGTTGTTACAGATGGAGAAGGCAAGAAAACTGGATATTACGGAGGAGGTGTATTTTGAAATTATCCGTCAGAAGACTGCTGCACTGATTGCCGCTTGCTGTGCTATGGGTGTAAGCTCAGTAGGAGCAGATAGCCAGATAGTGGAAAAGGCACGTCTTTTTGGTGAAAAAGTGGGAATAGCCTTTCAGATCAAGGATGATTTATTTGATTATGGTGACGCTGAAATCGGGAAACCTTTGGGAATTGATATCAAAGAGAAAAAAATGACTTTACCTTTGATTTATGCCCTTAATCATGCTGATTGGTGGACGAAGCGAAAGATTATAGGGGTCATTAAGAACGAGTCTGAAAAGCCTGCAAAAGTAGCGGAGGTTATTGATTTTGTGAAAAAGTCCGGAGGGATTCAATACGCTACAGAAGTAATGCAGAAATATGTGAAAGAAGCAATTGAAATTCTGGGCTCTTTCCCGGAGTCCCCTTACAGGAAATCCTTAGATGCGCTTGTGCAGTATACCATTGAAAGAACGAAATAATATAAAAGACTGAGTCTGACAGGATTCAGTCTTTTGTGTTTTAATAGGATTCACTTCAAAGTTGAGAAGGCTTCTCTTTAAAAAAGCATGTTTTGTCTGAAAACTTCTGCTGTTAATAAATTCCTCACCTGATCTGATTTTAATTGTATGAGAAGAAATATATTACAGGTGAAAAATATAAATAAGAGGTTCTTCTGTATTTAATTTTCATACACCTCCGTGATTAAAATATGCCTGTTCTTCTTATATGAATAGTTTTTACCTTAAAAATGTAATATTTATAAGCTCCTGTCCTTAGGCATACCCTATAAGCCAATTGTGAATTTGAAACTTAGTTGTTAGCTTTGATAAAATAAGTATTTGTCATTCTGTAACATATTACTGATTCATGTCACTTCCTAAAAATCCTTTACGTGTCCTGGTGGTAGGATGCGGCAATATGGGCGCCTCTCATGCCTTCGCTTACCAGCTGATTGACGGTTTTGAAATCTGTGGAATTGTTTCTACCGGAAAAAGCAAAGAAATTCTCAATGAAAAATTGGGAGGAGGATACGCTTTATATGACGATTATGCCAGAGCACTTGATGCTTCCCGGCCTGATGCAGTTTGTATTTCCACTTATCCTGATACCCACGAAGCTTTTGCAATCATGGCTTTTGAGAAGGGCTGCCATGTCTTTATAGAAAAGCCTTTAGCCGATACTGTTGAAGGTTCGGAACGGGTTGCTGCTGCGGCAAAAGCTGCCGGGAAAAAACTGGTAGTGGGTTATATCTTAAGACATCATCCATCCTGGGAGAAATTTGTGGAAATTTCTCATGAACTGGGCAAACCTCTCGTGATGCGCATGAACCTTAATCAGCAAAGTCATGGGGTTATGTGGAACGTTCACCGAAACCTGATGAAAAGCCTTAGTCCGATTGTGGATTGCGGTGTGCATTATATTGATGTAATGTGTCAGATGACCCGCTCTAAGCCTGTACAGGTAAATGCGATAGGTGCCCGTCTGACTGATGATATTCCGGAAGGAAATTACAATTATGGTCAGTTACAGATTCGCTTTGAAGATGGTTCGGTAGGCTGGTATGAAGCCGGTTGGGGACCAATGATGAGCGAGACAGCCTTTTTTGTAAAAGATGTAATCGGACCGAAAGGCTGTGTGTCTATTGTTGCAAAAGAAGCAGGAGGAACCGGGAAATCTGATAATGTTGATTCTCATACCAAAACAGAATCTTTACGCTGGCACCATTCAACGCTCAACGAAAACAATGAGTTTGTCAAAGAAGATAACTGGATTAATCTGACGGATGAGCCTGATCATCAGGAGCTTTGTAATCGGGAACAACGCTTTTTCCTGAAAGCGATTACAGAAGATACTGATTTGACAGACCATGTACAGGATGCCATTAACAGTTTAAAGATTGCTTTTGCCTGTGATGAGTCTGTACGTACAGGATTACCGGTAATGCTTTAAAATAAGAAAAGGGATTTTGTATTTTGATGACAATGATCAGAAATACAGAATCCCTTTTCAATTAAGAATAACCTTACTTATTCAAATTCTATTAAAATCTGGTTTTTTTCCACATTCTTTTTGGAAGATACCCGTATTTTTTTGATTTTTCCTTCACCGGTGGCTTTCAGTACATTTTCCATTTTCATTGCTTCCAGAATCAGCAGTGAGTCCCCTTTATTCACAGTATCTCCTACTTTTACTTTAATGTCAACAATGAGCCCCGGCATAGGTGCTTTCAGGTCATTTACTTTAGCCTGAGCCCCGTTATTGATTCCCAATTGGGTAAGGAGCAGGTCAAATCGGTCTTTCACAGACACCTGATACTGGTTTTGGTTAATTTTTATGAGAAAAGCCTTATTCTGATAATCAGCAGCTAATACTTCAGCTGTAAAAGAATGATTTTTAAACAGAATATGAAAGGTGTTTTCCCGGATTACCTGTAAATCCCAATCCAGAATTTCCTCGTTTACAAGGATTTCTGAAGTATCATTATGAATATCAAAAATGCGGTTATTAACTGTCGCTTTTAGCATAGCTGCGGTTTATTTATTTTGCAATTTTATGTTTAATCCGCAGACAAGAAAATAATTTCCAATATAATTCTCCGGGAATGAAAGGAGAATGATTTTGGAACCTATTTTTTATTGACAAGATAAACCCCGATCAGGATAATTGACATTCCCAGATAATGTTGAAAAAGAATGGCTTCGCTATCCAGTAAACCCCAGAGAATAGCCACAATCGGAATCAGATAAGTGACAGAACTGGCCAATACAGCCGAAGTTTTCTGAATTAATTTGTTGAATAGCATCATTGCAATGGCAGAACCCATTACGCCCAGCAACGACCCGTAAACAAGAGGCATTAAATCGTTGGTATTTCTGACTTTTTCCACAAAATCCCCGCTAAACAATATCATGGCAGCGATTGGCCCGATTGTCATGAAAATGCAGGTGGTTATCATGATAGGGTCATAGCCTCCCAGGTTTTTCTTGATGACATTGAGGTTAATACCATACATGATCGTAGCAAGCACTACAAAAACGGCATATCCGTTAAGGCTCACACTATTTTTGGCTCCTACAAAGATCAGGAATAATGAACCCATAAAGCCCAGTATAATACCAAGTGTTTGCCGGCGGGTGATGATACTTCCAAATACAGTTGCTCCGATAAGCAGGGTAAAAAGCGGGGTAAGCGAGTTTAAGGCTCCTGAAACGGCACTATCCATGTGTTTTCCGGCATAAGAAAATAACAGAGCCGGGAATAAATTCCCGAGTAGTCCTGAAAGCAGGAAATAACCCCATTTCTCTCGCGGGATTTTCGAAAAACGATAAATGAATACAGGCACAAAGAAAAGAAACGCCGAAAAAATTCTTAATGACCCAACCTGCAGCACATCAAACAATACGAGGCTTTTCTTTACTAAAATGAAAGAACTTCCCCAGATGAGAGCAAGAACTCCCAGTAAAATCCAGTTGGCAAGATTAGATGAAGCGGTTTTAGAAGGCTGTTCGATGATAGAAGCCGAAGCCGTATTAGTCTGACTCATGATAAAATATAGTTTAGTAATATGCCGGAATATCTTCCGGCAAGCGGTTGGTTTGAGATGAGGATAAAAATGAAAATCCCTGCAAGGTTTGAAGCCTGCAGGGATTTACTAAGCCGTTTCCTGCCTTTTTCAAACAAGAACTTCCTGAGAATAAAAAACTGCTACTTCTTGTAATATATCTGTAATTTCCTGATAGTCAGGAGATGTTACCAGTTTCATACGAAATGGCTTGAAATGGTCAAGACCCTTAAAATAATTGGAATAATGACGTCGCATTTCAACAATACCGGAATGATTTCCTTTCCATCTGATTGAAAAATCCAGGTGTTTCCTGCAAACATTAATCCGGTCTTCAATGGTTGGTTCCGGTAAATGCTCTCCGGTTTTTAAGAAATGCTTGATTTCGTTAAAAATCCAGGGATAACCGATTGAGGCTCTTCCGATCATAATGCCATCTACCCCGTACCTTTCCTTATATTCCAGTGCTTTTTCCGGAGAATCAATATCTCCATTTCCGAAAATGGGAATATTAATCCTTGGATTTTCCTTTATTTTTGCGATCAAACGCCAGTCGGCATCTCCTTTATACATCTGCACACGTGTGCGGCCATGAACGGTAAGGGCCTTAATTCCGATATCCTGAAGTCTTTCAGCAACATCTTCGATATTTTTAGTGCTTTCATCCCATCCTAAACGTGTTTTAACCGTGACAGGGAGATGTGTTGATTCAATAACAGCCCTGGTCATAGCAACCATCTTTGGGATGTCCTGTAATAAAGCGGCTCCTGCACCCCTGCAGGCAACCTGTTTTACAGGGCAACCGTAATTAATATCAATCAGATCCGGTTTGGCATTGGTCGCGATTTCACCGCAGGTTCTCATTGTTTCTATATCAGAACCAAATAATTGAATACCAATCGGGTGTTCATATTCGAAAATATCCAGTTTTTGAACACTTTTGGCAGCATCGCGGATCAGACCTTCAGACGAAATAAACTCTGTGTACATCAGATCTGCTCCGTTTTCTTTGCATACCGCTCTGAACGGAGGATCTGAAACATCCTCCATAGGTGCCAGTAATAATGGAAAATCCTCTAACTCTATGTTCCCTATTTTAACCATTGACTCTTAATTTGTGACAGATTACTCTTTACGTTTTTCAGTTCTCCGGGCAAAAATGACTTATATTTAAGCTCAGGATGATTTCAAAGATTAAACAAAATCTCTAATAACCAATCCTCAAAAACGAATAACTGATTTTTTTGCTGTAAATTTACAACCATTATGTTAGAAAATGGCAAAATTTCCCCAATTACTGAACGTCCTTTAATTGCTAAGTTATTGATTTTAGGAGGTTTATTCTTTGTTGGTTCTTTCATTGGTCAGATTTTTGGATTAATTATCGTCATGTTTATGACGGGAATGACCCATACTTCCAATGCGACACAACTTCAAAGCCAGATTCAGGCGTTAATTACCCACCCCGAAAGTTTCCCAAATGGCTGGTATGCACTTATGGCTTTGCAATGGTTTTCTGCCTTGTTCAGCTTCGTGGGAGCCTCATGCTTTTACTGGCGATTTATAGAAAGACGCCGTATAAGTGATTTTAGTTCCACAAGAGTTGCCAATCCTTTAATCTGGATTGCGATTATTGTACTTATTGTCGCAGCAATACCTTTCAATGATTTTATTTATAATCTGAACAAAAGCATGGTGCTGCCGGAGACACTCAAGGGTGTTGAGACCTGGATGCGGGAAAGCGAAGACCAATTGGCAGAAATGACCAGATTCCTGACCAGTTTTCATACTTTTGAACAGTTTGTGATTGCAATGGCTGTTATTGCAGGTTTGGCAGCGTTGGGAGAAGAAATTACTTTCAGGGGCGTTATTCAGAATTTACTGATCAGACATACCCGTAATCCGCATTTATCTATCTGGATTTCTGCTATCATTTTCAGCGCAATACATGCCCAGTTTTATGGTTTTGTACCAAGAATGATGTTGGGAGCTTTGTTTGGATATTTGTATTACTGGACAAAAAACCTCTGGATTCCGGTGGTGGCACATTTTGTCAATAATGGATTTACCATTCTGATGATATATCTTTACCAAATTAAGGTTACCGAAACGGATATAGAAAAGATGGAAAGTCCCTCTTTTATCTGGGTTTTGGTTTCAGTGGCTATAACATCTGCCATTATTTACTGGTTTTATCAGGGAAGAGTTTCTGACAGAAACAAAATGAGGGAAATCTGAGTAAACAATTCTGCTTCTTTCAAATGTTCAAAATGCAAAATTATGACTGGTTGGATTAAAATTTTTGAGTCAGAAAATACAATCAAAGTAGAATTAGCAAAAGCTTATCTGGTAGATGAACATCAGATTGAAGTGGTGGTTTTGAACAAACAGGCCAGTTCCTATAACAACCTTTTTGGATTATCGGAGTTGTATGTACATGTATCCAAGGCCGTTCTGGCAAAATTCCTGCTTGAAAATGAAGGCAGGATTTCAGATGTCCTGAATTGATGACCCCAAAAACAGAGGATTCAGTTTTTACATAAAATTATAAAATTCATACTTTAAAATATTTCATCAGCGATTTAGAAATAAACCAGGATTAAATGAACGAAAAACTAAACAATATGTCAAACCTGCAACAGCGGGTCATTGCTGCAATTATTGCTGTGCCTTTTTTGATTTTTTGTATTTATTACAGCGACTGGACTTTTTTAGGTTTATTTTTAATCATCGGGATTTTAGCGCAATTGGAATTTTATAAGTTACTGGGTTTGGATGGTAATCTTCCCCTTACTTATTACGGAACTTTTTGCGGGGTTGTACTTCATTCTCTTACTTTTCTGATTGAAAAAGGGATGATTCCTTATCAGAATTATTATATACTTTCTCCGCTTTTGGCCAGCATTTTCTTTATTAAATTATATAAAGGTAAAGACGAAAAACCATTTAAGAATATCGCTTATACCTTTTTGGGAATTATTTACGTGGCTTTGCCATTTGCCCTGGTAACTGTACTGGCTTTCATGACTAATTATGAATACAGCTGGCAAAAAGTGTTAGGCTGTTTGTTTTTACTTTGGGCAAGTGATACCGGTGCGTATTTTGCAGGAACTAAATTCGGTAGGACCAAATTATTTGAAAGAGTTTCGCCTAAAAAATCATGGGAGGGAAGCCTCGGCGGTTTTGCTGCTTCTATGATCGTAGCTTATATATTATCCCTGTATTTCCATGACCTGAAAGCATGGCAGTGGTTTGGCGTCGGGGGAATTATTGTAGTGGCCGGAACGTATGGTGACCTTGTGGAATCATTGTTCAAACGAAGCATTAAAATCAAAGATTCCGCCTCAACAATCCCGGGGCATGGAGGATTTCTGGACAGATTTGATGGTTTATTACTTTCCGTACCATTTATTATTACATTTTTAAAATTGTTTTCGTAAATTCCCTTAGGAAAGAAAAACGTTAAAAACTGTTAAAAAGACAAATAGAAGCAAACGAGGAAACGTTAAATAAATAACTTTGTAGCTGATAAATATTTTATGGATTTGAAAATCAAGCGCATATTTTTCGTTATTGTTCTATGCTTTTTAACAAGCACAGTGAAATTATTTGCACAAGGTGAAGACAAAACAGTTCAGTTTTCCGGAAGAGTTGTAACTGACCGGAATTCGGAATTTTTGCCAAATGCCTATGTTTTTAACCCCCACTCCGGAAGAGGAACACTTTCCGATAACTTTGGTTTTTTTAAGTTATTGGTTTATCCGGGGGATAGTATCGTATTTAGTTACGTAGGATTCAGAAAGAGATATTATATCATTCCAAGGGAAACAGAGCAGGTGCATTCTGCAACGATTTTCATGCAGGAAGACACTAAAGTTCTGGCAGAAGTAAAAGTTTATCCTTACAGTACGGAAGAAGATTTCAAAAAGGCATTTATGGACATGAAGCTGGCTGATGAGCGTCAGCGTAAAGCTTTGGCCGAAAACCTTGAACAGTCAAAACTGAATGTCCTGGCTTTGCAGGCGGGTATGGGTACCTCGGCCAACTTCAGGAACTTCTCCCAGCAAATGGTTTTTGCCAATGCTAACAGAAATGGTTTTCAGAGCCCATTACTGGCATTAACGAACCCTTTTGCCTGGATGAACTTTATCAAATCAATCAAAAATGGTGATTTGAAAAGAGACGACTGGAAAAAAGCATATGAACTACCACCTTTAGAAAATATTTCGAGAGACAAGTTTTTAAGGGAACAGAAAAGAGAAATTAACGGACAATAGATTATACTTTCTGATAATCGATGAACCGAAAGGCTCAATGATTCTGGAAAAGCCTCCCGCGTGATTTCACGCGGGATTTTTGTTGTCAGATAAATTTGATTTGAAAAGTAAGATTTCAAACAAAAAGCATTGTCTCTATGTGTCCTTATGCTCCTATGTGGTGACAGGTATGTCTCTATGTGCCCTATGCTCCTATGTGGTGACAGGTATGTCTCTATGTGTCCTATGCTCCTATGTGGTTACATGCCTACGTAGTTGCACGCTTTTTAAAACCCGCCAGAATTTTCTTTCCTCTGTTAGTAAAGGCCGGAGACTCATAAGGTAATTGTTCTTCGATAAGAACAATTAAATCATTTTGCAATTCAGGATAAATCAAACTAAGGTTATATAAAATCTTCATGGCAAATGCTCTGATAGCCACAGCCTCACTCTTTTTTTCGAGGTAACCGAAGCAAATTTCAGCAGCAAGACCATGTAAATCTTCCGGGATGGCGACCTCCTGCAAAATTCTGGTGCTATTTCTTTTGATAGCATCATGTAAATCCGGTTTCAGCAGATTTTCCAGAATTTGTTTAAAATAGGGGTTTAGCAGATACGGCCATTTGCGTACACAGTCACTCATAGACCATGCTGCCCGTTGCGTAACCCGATATTCACCCTCAAAAAAGAGATGCATTAATTCCGCAAATTTTTCCGGATCACCATTTATAAAGCTTACAATTTTGTTTACCTGCTCTTTTGAGTGCTGAGCTAAAATTGCTTCCCTGAGATTCATGACTTTCAGTTATATTTTTTGTTTAGAGGTAAGTGGTTGATTTTTAAATGGATAAAGTTGGTGTTTTGATAGATATTTGCCGGTTTCATGCTGAGTATTTCAGTTTAGTTCTGGTATTTATACTGCAATTTGTAATTTTTTTTCCGTCCAGCCTGCAACCTTTTTTGGGGCATCTGCATCATATCCCTGAAAACGCTCCCAAAACTTTCATAAGACTAATCTACCATTTATCATTTTATACATCCTATAAAGGTAGTTTGTATTGCAAGGTACTAGTGAAATAAAGAACTTTGGGCATGAATAAAACAAATACCTTATATCTCAACCAGATGAAACGTTTATTTTACTTTTTAACACTCCTCTCAATCCTATCAATTAACGCAGGATTTACTGCTCAAGCACAAACCAGAGGAAATATTACCGGTCAGATCGTGGACAACAATAAAAAGATTGTTGAATTTGCCAGTATCATGCTTTTGAAAGCAAAAGATTCTACCCTGGCAAAAGGGGCTTTAACAGACGTAAACGGACAATTTGAAATAGAAAGCGTTGCAGATGGAAACTATTTACTAAGTGTTTCCCAGGTCGGATACAAAAAATATTTTACACCGGCTTTCACAATCGGAGAAGGAAACAGAGTAATCAAATTCCCGAATATTGTTTTAAATGAAGATGCAAAGCAATTAGGTGAAGTTCAGGTTGTTGCCAAGAAACCATTTATTGAACAACAAATAGACAGAACAGTTGTAAATGTAGAAAACTCAATCGTTTCTGCCGGAAGCAGTGCGATAGAAGTACTTGAAAAAGCACCGGGCGTGACAGTTGATAAGGATGGAAACATCTCTTTAAAAGGAAAGCAATCAGTTATGGTAATGCTGGACGGCAAACCAACCTATATGTCGGCCAGTGATTTGGCAAACATGTTGAGAAATATGCAGTCGAGCCAGCTGGATAAAATTGAGATCATGACAAATCCTCCTGCAAAATATGATGCAGCCGGAAATGCCGGGATTATCAATATCAGGTTAAAGAAAAACCAGAATATGGGTCTGAACGGATCACTTAACGCCGGAATAGGTTATGGACTTGATCGTTGGTTTCCAAAGGAAAATGCCGGAATCAACCTTAATTATCGCCAGGGAAAAGTAAACATTTTTGGAAACGTTTCTGCCAATGGCCGTGATGGTTTCCAAACTCAGAATATCAGTCGGAAATTCTTTGAAAATGGGGTTCAAACCTCTGGTTTTGACCAGGTTGGTAACAATCTCCAGAAAAGTAATTCAGTTTCGTATAAAGCAGGAGCGGATTTCTTCATAGATAAGAAAAATACAATCGGGGTACTCTTTAATGGCATGACCGGGCATTGGGGACAAATTGGAGACAATAATACGCAGATTAAAAATGCTGCTGCTGTTTTGGATACTACCTCAATTACCAAGAGCGATTTTGCAAGTGACTGGAGTAATTATTCTACCAATCTTAACTTCAAACATACTTACGATTCTACCGGAAAAGAATTTTCTGCCGATCTTGATTATGCACATTATAATAATTCTACGGATCAGAAATATCGCACCAACAAGTTTGACCGTGAAAACATTCTGAGACAGGTGAGAAATGAAAATGGTACGACACTCTCAGGAATTAATATTTATTCAGGAAAATTTGACTTTACAATGCCTTTGAAAAACAAAGCAAAATTTGAAGCCGGGGCAAAAACAAGTTTTGTGAAATCTGATAATGACATGGCTTTTGTCTTTCTGAAAGGTGAAAATAATGAAACAATTGTTCCTGATCCATTGAGAACAAGGGTATTTGTTTACAATGAAAATATCAATGCAGCTTACGTGAACTATTCAAAAGAGTTTAAAAAATTATCGGTACAGATAGGTTTCAGGGTTGAGAATACCAATGGACAGGGTACTTTAGGAGGGAAAGATTTGTTGAAAAGAAATTATACCAACGTCTTCCCGAGTATCTTCTTCCGTCAGAAGTTATCAGAAAACAATCAGCTAGGTTATTCTTACAGCCGCAGAATTGACCGCCCGAGCTATGAAGATTTGAATCCATTCCTTTTCTTCCTGGATCCATATACATTCCAGAGAGGTAATGAGTTCTTATTGCCACAATATACTGATGCGATCGAAGTCTCTCATACTTACAAGAATGCATTTACGACGACTTTAAATTTTAGCCGTACCAATGACGTGATGACAGATATCCTTGAACAGGACAATGCCCGTAAAACAACAAACCAGACTAAAGTAAACATTGGTCATGTAGATAATATCGGAATCGCCTTTTCTGCTCCGGTGCCAATTGCAAAATGGTGGACAAGTAACTCTTACCTGAATGTTTATTATAATCACTATGTAGGAGATATTCCTAACGTGGTATTTGGTTCGGATGGTTCAACAACAACTACTTACAAACCATTGGATGCTTCAACTGTGTCATATACTTTTAACTCTTCTCACCAGTTTACATTGCCTAACGGCTATTCAATGGAATTGAGCGGATGGTATCAGGCACCATTTATTGAAGGTCAGCTGGCTGGTCGCAGCATGGGAGCTATTTCATGGGGTGTGCAAAAGAAACTGATGAACAATAAAGCAACTTTGAAACTTAATGTAAATGACGTTTTCTGGTTGAATCAGTTCCGCGGATCATTTGTATTCAACGATATAGATGTTAAAGTAAGTAACCGTTGGGAAAGCCGTGTAGCCCGTTTGACTTTCACTTACCGTTTTGGTAATAACAAAGTTGCTGCTGCACGTCAGAGAGCTACAGGTTTGGAAGACGAGAAAAACAGAGTAAAAGGTTCCGGTAACTAAAACCAGCATCTGTACAATCAAAAAGGGAATCGATCCACTTCGGATCGATTCCCTTTTTGATTGTAAGCATATTGAAACGGGGCATTTTTTACCTGAAAACAGGAATAACCTTATTTTAAGCCGATTACTGCCATCATTCTTCCGGTAATACCTTTTTCCAGACGATGTGAGAAGAAGCGGTCATTATGAAGAATTGTGGATAAATCTGAGATTTCAATATTGCTTTCCGGAATCCCGAAAGCCATTAGCTGAGCTTTATTGGCTGCTTTCAGATCTACGAAATATTTTTGTTTGTTTTTATCAAATCTCTTGAAAATTTCAGGAAATTCATCGGCAACTTCCTGCCCGACTTCAAAGGAACATTCGTCAATACAGGTACCAATAAAGGCAAAACAGTCGGAAGCTGTTGTCCCGAAATGACTTTCCATAGTCTGAAGTGTTTTCATTACGATTTCTTTTACCGTACCCCGCCAGCCTGCATGTACAGACGCCACTGCTTTTTTCCCGGAATCATAAATTAATACAGGTGTACAGTCAGCAACTGATACCGCAGGAAATAGATTTTTGGTATTTGTGATGATTGCATCATATCCTTCAAAATTACCCGGCCGGTCAGCCACCAGAACTTTGTCTTCATGCACCTGATGAGAGAGTACAATTCTGTCAGATGAAATGCCGAGTCCGCCAAAAAACAGCTCGCGGTTCCGAAGTACATGCTCAGGATTATCGGCAGTGGATTTACCAAGATTCAAAGAGCTGTAAGGTTCTTTACTTACCCCGCCGAGACGGGTACTCTGGGCTGCAATCAAATTCTGGAAATTTGTAAAAATCTTAGGTATCTGATATGATAAGGGGTTTTGCATTGGATTTTTTAATGTATTTTAATGACAATAGAATATCTTTGTTACTAAGGGCAAATTTCAGGAAAAATTCCGGGAATTGGCATTTATGCAAAACTTTATCAAATTCTAACTACCATTTATTTACATTTTATGAAAAAACATTTTTTACTGGTTACCACACTTTTGAGTTTGTCTTTAGGAACGGCTCATGCACAAAAAGAAGATTCTCTTACCATCCGCAAAATTTATGATGAGGTATTGGAACATGGAAAGTCATACGAATGGCTTCGTCAGCTTACATCTGAAGTCGGACCGAGATTAAGTGGTTCCAAAGGAGCTGAAAAGGCTGTGATATGGGCAAAAGACCTGCTTGAAAAACAAGGATTCGACAGAGTCTTTTTGCAGGAAGTAATGGTTCCTCATTGGGTCCGTGGAAAAAAGGAAGAAGCTTTTATCCTTAATAACAAACAAAAAGTTGCTGTGCCTCTGGTTGCATTGGGTGGGTCGGTAGCTACCCCTGCCAAAGGGATTACCGCTGAAGTAGTGGAAGTACATAATTTTCAGGAGCTCAGAGCTTTAGGAGAAGACAAATGCAAAGGTAAAATTGTATTTTTCAACCGCCCGATGGATGCTAAAAAAATCAGCACTTTTGAAGCTTACGGCGGAGCCGGAGATCAGCGCAGAAGCGGTGCTAATGAGGCGGCAAAGGTAGGCGCAATCGGGATGATTGTCCGCTCCTTGAGCAGTACGCTGAATGACCATCCTCATACGGGCTCAATGGTTTATGCAACGGGCGTTCCATTAATTCCTGCGGCGGCGATCAGTACTAATGCTGCGGAGTTACTGAGTAAAAGTTTAAAGGAGAACCCTTCTTTACAGTTTTATTTTAAACAGAATTGTGAGACATTACCGGATGTACTTTCTTATAATGTGGTTGGAGAAATAAAAGGAACAGAAAAACCTGATGAGTTTATTGTAGTAGGAGGCCACCTGGATTCCTGGGATCTGGCTGAAGGAGCTCATGATGACGGAACAGGTTGCGTACAGTCAATAGAAGTATTGCGTTTGATGAAAAACCTGGGCATTAAGCCAAGGAGAACTGTTCGTGCGGTATTATTTATGAATGAGGAGAATGGTGTAAAAGGCGGTCAGAAATATGCAGAACTAGCTAAACAAAACAATGAGAAACATTTGTTTGCCATTGAATCGGATGCGGGAGGTTTTACACCCCGTGGTTTCGGGATTCAGGGAGGTTCTGCTAATGACCTGACAAAAATTCTTACATTTAAAGATTTACTGGATCCTTACGGATTACATGAAATCGGAAAAGGCGGCGGCGGAACTGATATTGGTCCTTTAGCACCTTTAGGAACGATTCTGATCGGTTTTAAACCTGACTCTCAAAGATATTTTGAGTATCACCATACACCGATTGACCGTTTTGAAAACGTAAATCAGAGGGAATTGGAACTTGGTGCAGCTTCTATGGCATCTCTGATTTATCTGCTGGATAAAAACTTCTGATTGTATTCGCAGCGGAATGTATGAAAAAGAAAAATCCTGGACAATGATCCAGGATTTTTTGTCATTACATTAACCAAAATCAACTATTTACCCTAGAATTGTTCTCTTAACCTTTGTAATGATCTGAATAATGAATTGGCGACAGATTGCCGGTTAATGGCCTTCTTTTCTGCAATTTCATCATAGCTCATTCTCGTAAAGTATTTCATGTATAGAATCTCACGCTGGCTTTTCGGCAATAAAGCGGTCGATTCCTGTAATTTTCTTAATTTCTCCTGGTTGTGCTCATTTTCAATAAGCCTGTGCTCGTGTGAACATTCTTGTGAGAAATGTTCATAAACCTCCGTTTCATAGATTGGACTGAAGTTTTTAGCCTTCACCAACCTTCTTACCAAATTGTTTTTGATAGACCTGAATAAATAAAATTTAATCGAGTCAACCGGACTCAGTCTGTCATGTTTTTCCCAGATTTCAAGAAACAAATCATGAATTGAGTCTTCAAGTAAAGCACGGTCATACGTAAACTGAGATCCATATCTGTACAGCGGTCTGTTATACTGCTGATAGATGAAGTTGAACACCTCTTTGTCTCCCTGACGAAGACAATCCCAGAGCTCAACATCAGGCAATGCAAGAATTGATTTGGAAGAACGGGTCGTTTTCATGGCCACAATGAATCTCTGGGTTATATTGTATTTAACAAATATTGTTTTGTACTTTCGATACAAAGATAGAACTGATTCGAGCAATAAAACTTTCAAGCAATTAGCTTATTTTCGTACTATTTTATCATAAATATTAAAAAGGGAGGTTAATTATTGTATATTTATGTTGAATTTCATCAAAATTGAACAATGAAACCACAATTTCTGAAGGTTCCTTTAAAACCAGAGCTTTCTTTCAGTATTCGCCGGGATGTTGTGCCATTTTTTTATAATCACTGGCATTATCATCCTGAGATAGAATTGTTGCATATCGAAAAAGGATCCGGAACCCAGTTTATCGGGGAAAGCATTGAAAATTTCTCTGAAGATCATATGGTAATGGTAGGTTCAAATCTGCCTCATATGTGGAGATGTGAAGAAAAATATCATCAGGGTCGGGCAGGTCTGTTTGCCGAATCAAAAGTGATTCATTTTTTGCCTGATTTGTGGGGAGAACGTTTTGGCAATCTTCCGGAATTAAAGGCGATTTATAACCTTTTGGAAAGCGCAAAGTCAGGTTTGCATGTGGAAGGAGAAACAAAGGAAAAAGTAAGGGTTCTGATGGAAGAAATGATTGGAATGGATGGACTGGACAGAATTATTCATTTGCTGAAAATTCTGAAAATCCTTGCCTCTTCTGATGATATCAGCTTGATTTCTCCGACCAACTTTGAATTTTCGCTTGATGATCTGGATAACCAGAGGCTTAACCAGATTTATAACTATACACTGATCAATTTTGAAAAGAAGATTTCCCTGGAAGAAGTAGCAGAAGTTGCCAATATGAGCCCGACTTCGTTTTGCAGGTATTTCAAGTCAAGAACCAATAAAACCTATTCTCAGCTTCTTCTGGAAGTCAGGGTCGGACATGCCTGCAAACTATTGATTGATGGAAATCTGAGTGTCAGTCAGATTTGTTTTGACAGTGGTTTTAATAATTCTTCAAACTTTAACCGGCATTTTAAGGCCATTACTCAAAAAACGCCTTTACAATACCAGCAGGAATATTGGAGAAGAAAAAGGAAGAAATAACATTTCAGAAAAAGAAGAAAACCCTTAGAAGTAAGACATCTGACTTCTAAGGGTTCATTTTAGTTACTTGTTTTTAACCGTATAAGTTTTCTTTTCAGGGCCTACTCCTGTGATTGTCAGGGATTTCCATTTAGACGGAAGCTTGGTTTTACGTTGTTCGATGCCATTTTCGTCAATTTCTAATCCTCCGAAACCATTTAATAAGGTCTGAAGAAAACCTCCTGCACCCGTAGCAAAATAAGGATTGGTACCTCCGGCTGTTTCAGCCAAAACGCCAAACGGTGGTACCTGATTCGGTTTATAGCTTTTCACAAACCATTCATAGCCTTTTTCCGGATTTCCCAGACGGGTATTCAAAATACTCAGAATTGCCAGAGACATCGCAGGGCCATCCGGTGAATATCTGCTTTCATAATAATCAAGGTCTTTTTTGATAGCAGCCGGGTCTGTGATTACATGCAATGGGTAGGCCAGCAAATTAACATCCGCCTGTTTAATGGTTTCTCCGTTGTAAGTGGCATGCTCTTTTGTGACGCCCTCACTGTTTTTCCAGATGACCAGGTTATCCATGATATCTTCCCATTTAGGATCAGCCTTCATTTTCAGATCATCCGCCGCATCGGTAGCATATTGTAACACTTCTTTAACAATACCGTTTGTATAGGCATTATCATCCACATTCTCAGCCCATTCATCAGCACATACTACATTGATAATATGATATTTGCCATCAGCTCCTTTTTCTACTCTGCTGGCCCAGAAATCTGCCACTTCTTTCAATAAAGGATACCCTCGTGTTCGCAGCCATTCTTTGTCTTTGGTGACCGCATAATATTTCCAGAAGGCAAAACCTACATCTGCAGTGATATGATGCTGGAACGGGCCGGTAAGCGCCCAGACCGGAGTGGCTTCCTGTCCTTCGTCATCAGATTCCCAGGGGAACATTGCTCCTTTATAACCATGTGATTTTGCATTGGCTTTTGCCGCTTCGAGTCTTTCAAAACGATATTCCAGAAGAGATCTGGCCATTTCAGGGTGCAATATCAGAATCGGAGGGTACATCCAGATTTCTGTATCCCAGAAAACGTGTCCGTTATATCCTAAACCTGATAAACCCATCGGTGAAAGGCTGTAAGCCTGGCCTTCTCTGCAAAATGAGTATAAATGATAAAGGGCAAAATGAGAGGCTTTCTGAGCTTCATCATCTCCTTCAATTTTGATATCTGACTCCCAGAGTTTATCCCATGCTTCCTGATGACGTTTTAAAAGTCTGTCTTTTTTCTCCAGAGCTGCAAAAATGGTCAGACGTTCAGCTTCATTTTGCGGATCAGCTACATGCTCTGAAGAGATGGTAGAGCCTACAATGGTAAAAGTGTATTTTTCTCCGGCTGAAAGTTTTTTGGTAAACTTCAGACGATGAAGGCCATAATCCCATTCCTCATGAATCAGCTGAGGTTCTTTTCCTCTTGGCTCTTCAAAAATAAAAGAGTTTGAAGCTGCCAGGGTCAGTTTTCCGGTAGGAGATTTTGCGACAGAGGTCAAGAGCGGAATCAGAGCATGAGGCCTGTCAATGAGGTGATAAAAATTCTTGACATCTCTCAGCATATCCGGGGCAGACATAATGCTGTGCGGAGTAACCTCGCAATCTTTTTTGGCAGTCAGTTCCACATCTATCATGGCTGTAAAAGGCAAATGTCTTAAGGCTCTGACCGTGTACTTTACAGACAGTTTGTCTTTGTAATCAAGTGTTGTGGTAAGAGAAGCATTTTTCATGTTCAGCACCTGAACATAATTGGAAATTTCGGCCCTTGATAACCTTCTGCCATCAACGTCCAGGTCCATATTCGCAAAGTCGAATGTCTTAAGAATATTGGATACCCTTCCGCGTCCGTAAGTATCAAAAGCACCGTTTAATACCACGTCTTTTACTTTCAGAGGCTCGGCAGATGAAACGATTCCGATCATGCCATTTGCAACGGTTACCCCATAATAATTACCGGGGTTGATGTTGTTGGCGGTTACGGTCCATTCTTCCTGTGCAAAAAGTAAACAACTGTGAGATAAAAGCAGGAATGAGATTGTAATTAGTTTTTTCAACATGGTTAATGGGAAAATTTTGAAGTAATTTTTACTTACAATTAATAATTACTGACTCGAAAATTAAGAAAAAAGTTTAACATTTCATGAACATGTTTGCCAACTAAAAAGCCCGCCGGACCTTCCGGTTTTCAAGAACCGGCATTTCTCTGACAGGATCTCCGGCAGAATGTTTTGGAAGAAAGTAGCTTCTCCGGTTAAAAAGTGGTTTTTTACAATTTCAGATAGGCTTTTCATCAGAGAAAAAAGAACCGCTTTTTATTTTACTGGAACATTTGTCTTGGATAAAATTAACTTTTTCTATGTTTTGTTTATTTTGGCAACGTTCCCGATAACGATTGCATAAATAAATGCAATTCAATGTTTGATTTATTAAGTCCGGATTTTTAACCTTGTTCAGCCTGAGACCTTAGTGTTTTTATCAGTATTTTTTCTGTTTCTTGGAAAAAGCATATTCTGACAGCGGGATTTACGGCAAATAACAGAGAGATTCTGTGTTTCTTATCATGAGAAACCGGGGTAGTTTATCTGTTGTAAAGACTGAAAAAAAACTCAGTCAGGGGAGTAATGAGAAATTCGGTGGAAATGAGTACCCGTTTTCCGGATTTTTACGTATAGTTGATTACGTTTATTTATGCTGGCTGAAACAAGGTTATCGTATTGAAAGTTTAAGAAAAATAATATTCAATACCCCATTATCAAAGTTGTCTAATTAAGGAAATGAAAAGATCTGCAATATGGGACGTTATCAAAGTTGATGAAATATCTGTTACCCCAAAATATCTTCAACTTATCCATTCCACGCTTAAAGGCATTGAAAGGGGACAAATTAAATTAAATGACAGACTTCCTTCTATCAATGAGGTAAGTTTTGAACTGGATGTGTCCAGAGATACGGTTGAGAAATCCTACAAACACCTGAAGCATATCGGAATACTGGAGTCGGTACCAAGTAAAGGCTATTTTATCAAGAATACTGAATTTGAAAAGCCGCTGAAAGTTTTTCTGCTCTTTAATAAACTGTCTGTACATAAGAAGATTATTTACGATTCTTTTGTTTCGCAGCTGGGAGAACAGGTGGTAATTGATTTTTATATTTATAACAATGATTTCGGGCTTTTCAAGAAGCTTATTCACAGCAAAAAAGAAGAAGATTATTCTCATTTTGTCATTATACCTCATTTCCTGAATGATGGGGGAAAAGTGAATGAAGTGATAAGCGCTATTCCTAAAGACAAGCTGGTGTTGCTGGATAAGCTTGTTCAGGGCGTAAAAGGGGAATATGCCGCAGTATATGAAAATTTTGAAAAAGATATTTATGAGGCACTTTGTCAGGTACTGGAACGGCTTTGTAATTACAATACCTTAAAAATTCTGTTTCCGAAAAACAGTTATTACCCTGAAGAAATACTGAATGGTTTTCTCAATTTCTGCAATGATTATGCTTTTGAATACAAAGTAGTTCATGATATAAATTGTGAGGAAATCAAACCTGGAGAAGTGTATATCAGCCTTATGGAAGATGACCTGGTTGTCTTAATGAAAAGTATTCTTTCTCAGAACCTGAAAGTAGGGCAGGAGGTTGGGGTGATTTCTTACAATGAAACTCCGCTTAAAGAAATTATACTTGATGGTATTACCACCATTTCCACTAATTTTTGCGAAATGGGAACAATGGCAGCACAATTGATTCAGCAAAATGTCAAAAAACATGTTGAAAACCGATTCGAAGTAACTTTACGGAATTCATTATAAATTAAAATTTTATTCCTCCCTTTTACCTACCGGATGGTGCAGGACGCTGTGATTATAAATGAGAATTATCTTTGAGGAAATTGTATCAATCTTAGGGTGGATTTGAAGTCTGCCCTTTTTATTTTCATGATTTTATGTCTGAAACTTCAATTTTCCAAAGGGCAAAACATAGCATTCTGAGTATTGTTTTGTGTATGAGCATAACAGTAAAATCTGCTGAGGCCCAAAAAATCGAACCGATAACGCTTAAATGGTTAGGCGGGAAAGCACCTCAGAATCCTATCGGGGTTAGCTGGGGAGTTCCTTTCGGGAAAGGCCAGGTAAAACCCGGACAATCCCTGACGCTGAGCAATTTAAAAGGAGAGAAACTGCCTTTGCAGTCCTGGACTCTTGCCTACTGGCCGGATGGTTCTGTGAAATGGCTCGGACTGGCAACTGTAGCTGGGGGTGAATCTGCTAAGACTTTACAATTATCTTCGGACAATTTGAAAAAATCTGTAGACGGGACACTTAAAATTGCAGAGAAAAAGAACATTTTTGAAATAAATACCGGAATACTTACCTGCCAGATTCCGAAAAAAGGCACTTTCATTTTAGATTCTCTTAAACTTAACGGAAAACTGGTTGCCAATGCAGGGAGACTTACGGTAATTTCTCAGGATGGTCCTGATGCGGAAGATTTTAATTCTCCGGTAAAGCAGTTGAGTCAGAGTGAAATAACCAGCGTTAAAATAGAACAGTCCGGTCCGGTGAGAGCAGTCGTGCATATAGAGGGAATGCACAGAACAGAAACAGGAAACAAAAGCTGGCTTCCTTTTCATGTTCGTTTGTATTTTTATGCCGGACAGGAGCATATCAGAATGGTTCACAGTTTTATTTTTGACGGAGACGATCAGAAAGATTTTATAAGAGGTTTAGGGGTCTTTTTTAATGTACCTATGAAAGAACAGATGCATAACAGGCATGTGCGTTTTTCAGGACAGGAAGATGGGATTTGGGCAGAACCTGTAAAAGTACTGACAGGCAGAAGGGTTTTGAAGAAAGGAGACAGGCCAGTTTATGAAGACCAGTTTTTAGGCAAACCTTTGCCAAATCAGGAAGAATTTGATGAAAAAGGTCAGAATCTTATCAAAGACTGGGCAAACTGGAACGATTACAAACTGATGCAGAATTCTGCGGATGGTTTTACAATCCAGAAAAGAACTAATTCAAAAAGTGCCTGGATTGATGCAGGAGGCGGGAAAAGAGCTTCTGGTCTGGGATTCGTCGGAGATATTTCAGGAGGATTGGGAATAGCGGTCAAAAATTTCTGGAAATCATATCCCGCAGCTTTGGAAATCAGAAATGCAACTTCCTCAAATGCTGAATTAAGAGCCTGGCTTTGGTCGCCATACGCTGAGGCAATGGATCTGAGACATTACGATACTACTGCTCACGGACTCGAAGCAAGTTATGAAGATGTACAAAAGGGTTTTAGTACTGCCAATGGCGTAGCCAGAACTTCAGAATTAATGTTATTTCCTTCAAGAGAGGTTCCGTCTCATGAATTATTAGCTCAGCAAGCTCAGTTTAGTAATCAGCCCCCTCTGCTTGCCTGTACCCCGGAGTATTTGCACAGTGTTTCCGCCTTTGGCATCTGGAGTTTACCGGATCGCTCAACTGCCGGCAAACGATGGATCGAAGGTGAATTGGATAAAGCGATTTCTTTTTATCAGAAAGAAGTGGAGCAACGGCATTGGTATGGATTCTGGAATTATGGGGATGTAATGCATACTTATGACAGCGTCAGGCATACCTGGAGGTATGACGTAGGAGGATTTGCCTGGGCAAATACAGAATTAGTACCTGATATGTGGCTATGGTATTCCTATCTCAGATCCGGAGACGCTGATATTTTCAGAATGGCGGAAGCAATGACTCGCCATACATCTGAAGTTGATGTTTACCACCTGGGTAAATTTGCCGGATTAGGTTCAAGACATAATGTGAGGCACTGGGGATGTGGGTCAAAGGAAGTAAGAATCAGTCAGGCCGCACTGAAGCGATTCTATTATTACCTTACTACAGACGAAAGAACAGGAGATTTGATGGAGGAAGTTGCCAATGCAGATGATGCTCTGGAGAAAACAGATCCGCTGAGGTTGATTTTACCCCCTTCAAAATATCCGACACATGCCCGTGTTGGTCCTGACTGGATTGCATTGGTCGGCAACTGGATGACACAGTGGGAGAGAACCGGAGAAAAAAAATGGCTGGATAAAATTAATGCAGGCATCGGCAGCTTTGCCACAATGCCTTATGGTTTTTATTCGGGTGTGGCAGGAGCTTTTGGATATGATCCGAAAGATAGTAAAATGTATCAGCTGAATCCGGGAGATCTTGGAGTTTCTCATCTTACAACCCTGATGGGAGGAGCCGAAATCGGATTTGAGCTGAGTAAAAGTATCGACAATCCGGACTGGCAGAAATTGTGGCTGCAATACTGTGAACTATATGGTGCACCTAAAGAAGAAGTGAAACGGGTGTTTGGAAAAGAACAACAGCTTGAAACGCCCGGAACACATTTTTCCCGTTTACCCGCATATGCTTCCTATGTTAAAAAAGATAAAAAACTGGCGGAAAAAGCCTGGAACCAATTTTTAAAAGGTTCTGTAAAGCAGTTTGAAACTAAAAAAATTGAAGGATCGCAGGTTTTGAACCCCATTCAGGAAATTCCTGCAATCTCAACCAATAATACTGCGCAATGGTGTCTGAATGCCATAGAATTACTCGAGTTGATCGGGAAAGATATGCCTGAAAATAATCCCCTCTGGAATAAATAATTAACCTTTCTATAGCTACCGTGGTGTTGTCAGAATGAAAATCTGATGGCATCACGGTTTTTTATTTAACAGATTCTTTCAATAAAATAACCTTAATGTTTGTAAAATAAACAAACGTTCATTTATATTTGTGCTAAATATGAGAACAAGAGACGAAAATAAAGAATTGATTGTCAGAGAAAAAGCCCTTGAAATGCTGGTATTACAAGGGCTGGATGGTTTCAGCATGCAAAAACTTGCAAAAGCTGCCGGAGTTAGTCCGGCAACACTTTACATCTATTATCAGGATAAAGAAGATTTGATTTTGAAATTGGGTATTCAGGAGGGAAAACGACTATCCGAGGCAACTTTAAAGAATTTTTCTCCGGAAATGAGTTTTGCCGATGGCCTGAAAATCCAATGGATAAACCGTTCGGGGTTTTGGCTGGAAAACAAGCAATCGTACGATCTTTTTGAGCTTCTCCGAAATTCTACTTATCGGGAAAAAATTTTTGCGGCAATAAATGTGGAGTTTAGAGCCATTATGGGGCAGTTCGTCAGAAATGCTATACAAAAAGAGGAACTTATTCCTTTAACTTTGGAAGTTTATTGGTCGATCGCTTTTGCACCTTTACATAATCTTATCCGATTTCATAACGATGGCCGCAGTGTGGGCGGCAGGCCATATACTTTTTCGGAAAAGGATATGTGGGAAATGTTTGCTCTGGTATTGAAAGCATTGAAACCATAAACCATGACTGAATTCCTGATTAGAATCTCTTGAAAAACAACAAAATGAAATTATGCTATGACCTCTTACTTAGAAATACTCGTATTTAAAACCAACATCCGCTTTAAGAAAGAAGTGAAAATGGTTGGTAACTGGCTCAATACCCATCCTTCAGTGCTGAAATGGAATATTGACCTCGAAGACAAGGATTTGGTTCTCAGGGTGGAAGCCATGAAAATCAGAGCCCATGAAATTATCCAAAACATAAACCTTTTAGGTTTTTTCTGTGAAGAATTAACCGACTAATAAAAAATGGAAAAAAAATCAGGCGAACAATCGCCGGCTAATCAAGGATTTACAAAATATCAGGTTACTGTTATCGCACTCCTTGCTATCGTTCAATTTACTGTCATACTTGACTTTATGGTAATGTCTCCGCTGGGGGATATTCTGATGAAATCTCTTAAAATTGTTCCAAAGCAATTCGGACTTGTTGTGTCTGTTTATGCTTTCAGTGCAGGTGTTTCAGGGCTTCTTGCGGCAGGTTTTGCTGATAAGTACGATCGTAAAAATTTGTTATTGTTCTTCTATACAGGTTTTGTTCTCGGAACATTACTTTGCGGAATTGCACCGAATTATCACATGCTTTTATTTGCCAGATTAATCACCGGCTTATTTGGAGGCGTTATGTCTTCCGTAAGTATGGCAATTGTGGCGGATTTATTCTCTATTCACCAAAGAGGGAGAGTAATGGGATTCATTCAGATGTCATTCGCCGGAAGTCAGGTTTTAGGTATTCCGATCGGATTATTTTTTGCAACAAAATTCGGATGGCATTTTCCGTTTCTGATGATTGTGGCAATAAGCCTGGTTTTAGGATTAGCGATTGTAAAATTGCTGAAACCTGTCAATAAGCACCTTTTGGAGAAACATACTTCAAACGCTTTTTTGCACCTGAAAACCACTATTTCCCGGAAAGATTACCTGAAGGCATTCCTCACTACAGGTCTGCTTTCAATCGGAGGATTTTTGCTGATGCCTTTCGGAACAGCATATCTCGTGAATAACGTCAGAATATTACAGACTGAATTGCCTGTAATTTATATGGTTGGTGGAATCTGTACAATGATTGTACTTCCGATAATCGGTAAAATGAGTGATAAAATCGGGAAATATAAAATTTTCGTCGGTGGATCAGTATTGGCCATGATTACGATCATTATATTCACCAATTTGCAGGAATCACCGCTTTGGCTGGTAGTTTTAATCAATTCGCTTATGCTGGTTGGTATTATGTCCAGAATGGTTCCTTCAACTGCCCTGATGAGTGCTATGCCAGAGTTGAAAGACCGTGGTGCATTTATGTCAATCAACTCTTCATTACAACAGATAGCAGGAGGAATTGCTTCTGTAATCGCCGGATTAATCGTAGTACAAGAAGATGGCGGAAAATTACTGCATTATAATATCTTAGGTTATATTGGGATTTTCGTCATGATTATCTGTGCGATCCTGATGTATTTTATCAACAAACATGTTGCAATGAAACTAAAAGAGAAAGATTTAATGGCAGTCTAGAATGTTGTCTTTCAGAGATAAGTTTTATGAAAAAGGAGACCCGCCCAGGTCTCCTTTTTGTTTACAGGCTAAATAGGAGACGGTTTGAGTAAAAAATCAGGAAATAACGCTTTCCAAAAATAAATACCTGAAATTTTAGGCAGGTGCGGACGGTACAGGACGGACTTACTGTTTATGATATTTATCTTTGACAAAATTGTACAAAACTTATTTGCAGTATTTTCAGAAACCCCTTATCAATTATAAATACCAATGAAACCAGTACGAAGCATTTTCCGGAAAGTAAAGTATGCCGCATTTTTGTCAACCCTGATGCTTGGCAGTTCCACGGCTGCTTTTGCCCAGAAAAATGTTACAAAGTCGAATGACTCCAATACCCCGCTGCACCTGATTCAGCCGGATTATCCTGTTCCTTACGGTGTAGTGAAAGCGGAGGATGTGAGTAAGGTATTGAGCAGAATACATACTTATCTGAACGGAGTAACCCCCACTGAATTTGTAAATGTTAAAACGGGGGAAGTTGTATCCGATTTATCTAAAATTGATGAAAATACGGCCTTGAAGAAAGGTGATTTCAGACTGGTAAGTTATGAATGGGGTGTTACTTACGGAGCCATGTTGCAGGCTTCAAAAGCTACCGGCGATCCTAAGTTTAAGGAATACACTGAGAAAAGACTGAAATTCATCGCAGATGCCATTCCGTATTTCAAAAAGACAACAGAAGAACATGCCGATTGGGGTACAAAAGGCCCTCTGAAAGGATTATTAACTCCTCATGCGCTGGATGATTGTGGTGCCATGTGTGCTGCAATGATTAAAGCAAGCAGAGAGGGAAGTAAAAATAACTACCGCCCGCTCATCGATAGCCACATAGATTATATTCTGCATAAAGAATTCAGGCTAAAAGATGGAACATTAGCCCGTAATCGCCCGCAGAAAAATACCTTATGGCTGGATGATTTGTTCATGGGTATTCCCGCCCTTGCACAAATGGGAAAACTTACCGGCGATACTAAATATTATGATGAAGCAGTTAAGCAGGTTTTGCAGTTTTCTGCCAGAATGTTTAACAAAGAGAAAGGCGTTTACATGCATGGCTGGGTAGAAGGAATGAGCGAACACCCTCAGTTTCACTGGGCAAGAGCTAATGGCTGGGGAATTCTCACCAAAGTAGAACTTCTGGATGTTTTACCTGAAAACCACCCGGGGAGACCTAAAATTCTGGCCTTGCTGAAAGCACATGCCAAAGGACTGGCTTCATATCAGTCCGGTTCAGGTTTCTGGCATCAGTTGCTGGATAAAAATGATTCTTATCTTGAAACCTCAGCAACGGCTATTTATGCTTATTGTTTTGCCAAAGCTATCAATAAAGGCTGGCTCGATCCGCTTGCTTATGGACCTGCTGCTTTACTGGCATGGAATGCTGTTTCTACCAAAGTAAATGACGAGGGACAGGTGGAAGGTACTTGTGTTGGAACAGGAATGGGTTTTGACCCTGCATTTTATTATCACCGTCCGATTAGTCCATTCGCAGCACATGGTTATGGCCCGGTTATTCTTGCAGGTTCTGAAATAATTAATTTGTTGAAAAACAGTCAGTTTGAAATAAATGACAGTTCTGTTCAATTGAAAAAACAGTAAATCTTTTCTTCTTACTGTTTTCCTGTCTCAGCGATATTTAAAAGCATGAAATTCCCTAGATTTATATTAATGATGGTGGCTTCGGCCACCATCAATGCCCCTCTTTTTGCCCAAAAAACGGTATTAATTTTGATGAAAAAGGGTATCTGGTGAACACGCTGGGCGATTTTCCCGCTGCCATGCGTGAAACAGCCAGAGAGGAAAATGTGGAAATGATTGACCTGAATGTCATGAGTAAGACGCTTTTTGAAGCATTAGGACCGGAAAAGTCTGCCAGGGCTTTTGTTCACTATCCCTCAGGAAGTTTTCCCGGTCAGGAAAAAGAGCTTAAAGATGATACACATTTTAGCAATTACGGAGCTTACCAATTGGCAAAATGTATTGTGCAAGGTTTGAAAAACAACAGATCCGGTCTTTCAGACTATTTATTGAAAGATTTACCGGAATTTGGCCCTTCTTGCCCTGACGCAGTTGAATTTTGGGATTTTCCCCACAGCCCATTGGTAAATGTGACAAAACCTGATGGAAATTGATAAAACACTGCAAAAAATCTAATGAATATGATACGAGAAAGAAAACAGATTCTGTGTCTGATTTTGACCCTTGCCGTTTCCCTGACAGGAACAGGGTCTTTTGCCCAAAAACTTCCTGCCAGAAAAGAAATCCTTTCTGCTATGACTTTAGCGAACAGTTATTTCATGCAGAAATGGCCGGATACAGGAATGCCGATTACTACTAATAAAACCCGGCCAAGTAATATCTGGACAAGAGGCGTTTATTATGAAGGATTAATGGCGCTGTATCATACAGATCCGCAAAAACAATATTATGACTATGCCGTTTCCTGGGCTGAAAATCATAAATGGGGTTTAAGAAATGGAATCAAAACCAGAAATGCAGATGATCAATGTTGCGGGCAGACTTACATTGATCTGTATCTTATCGACAAAAAAGAGGAAAGAATCCATGATATAAAAGCTTCGATGGACAGCCTTGTGCTAAGCCCTAAATGCAGTGACTGGACCTGGGTAGATGCTTTGCAGATGGCAATGCCGGTTTTTGCCAAACTTGGTACAATTTATAAAGATGACAGGTATTTTGAGAAGATGTACCTGATGTATAATCATACCAAAACAGTGGAAGGAGGAAAAGGTCTGTTTAATCCGGCGGATGGACTTTGGTGGAGAGATAAAGACTTTGTTGCTCCTTACAAAGAACCGAACGGACAGGATTGCTATTGGTCGAGAGGAAATGGCTGGGTATTCGCTGCTTTGGTAAGAGTACTGGAAATTATGCCCAAAAATGCACCACATCGTTCGGAATATGAGCAAATGTACCTGACTATGGCAAAAGCTTTATTACCTGTTCAGCGGGAAGATGGATTTTGGAATGTAAGTCTGCACGATGCTTCAGATTTCGGTGGGAAAGAATTGACAGGAACGGCTCTCTTTACTTATGGTATGGCCTGGGGAATTAATAATGGGTACCTGAATGCAAAAACTTACCGTCCGGTTGTCTCCAAAGCCTGGAATGCTCTGGTAAAAGATTGTGTACATACCAATGGTTTTCTTGGCTGGGTCCAGGGAACAGGAAAAGAACCCAAAGATGGACAACCACTTTCCTATGACAAGATTCCTGATTTTGAGGATTATGGTTTAGGCTGTTTCCTTCTTGCAGGGACCGAGTTAATAAAATTGAAGAAATAAGTTTTTGAATAAACATGGAATTTCCTGCTTCCGGCAAGAGCATCCTGTTGATAAATTTAAAATGATGAGTCATCTGCAAAAAAATAATCAAAGATTCTTTCTGTTTCTGATACTCTGTATCGGCGTAACAGCTTCTGCTTTTCTGACAAAGCCCAAACCAGTCATGTATATTATCGGAGATTCAACTGTAAGAAACGGAACCGGCAAAGGAGGTGATGGCTTATGGGGTTGGGGAAGTATTATTCAGGATTATTTTGATACAACCAGAATTCATATTGAAAATCACGCCATCGGTGGCAGGAGCAGCCGTACTTTTCTTACCGAAGGCAGATGGGAGAAGATTTTAGCTAATCTTAAAGAAGGTGATTATGTTCTGATGCAATTCGGACATAATGATGGTGGCGCAATAAATGATACCTCAAGAGCAAGAGGGTCAATTAAAGGAGTTGGAGAAGAGATGGTTGAAATTGATAATTTGCTGACAAAAAAGCATGAAACTGTACATTCTTACGGATGGTATATGAAAAAATACATCAGTGAAGCCCAAAGCAAAGGAGCTATTCCTATTGTTTTCTCACTTGTGCCCAGAAATGTCTGGAAAGAAGGAAAAGTCCAGAGAGGAAATGAGGATTACGGCAAATGGGCTGCTGAATCCGCACTTGCTTCCAAGGCATTGTTTATTGATCTGAATGAAATTGTAGCACAGAAATATGAAAAACTTGGTGAAGAAAAGGTCAGAGCTTTTTTCCCGAAAGATCATACACATCCCAACTATGAGGGGGCAAAATTAAACGCCGAATCTGTAGTTGAAGGAATAAAAAATACCTCTTCCGGACTCAGAAAGTATATTCTTAAGTAACGGAACCCCGTTTTCTCAGAGCCGCTCATAAGCAAAGCTGAAATTTTCTGCTTTCTTAGGGCGGCTTTTTTTGTTAATAAATTGCTTTTCAGGCTATTATGACTAAGACCAATTTGCTTTCTCTGTTTTCAAGCAATTAAATTTTTACACTATTATTTGTAATCGTTCTAAATTATACACTATCTTTGTTTATAATTTATATTTAGTCTAAATAATAATAAAATAGCAATATATAGGAATGAGATATTTATACATACTTTGTGTACTGGCATTTTGCAGCATTTATTCAGCATCAGGGCAGGACGACAAAGGAAAACTTAGTGGAAAAGTTTTATCAGCAGAAGGTAAACCAGCGGTCGGAATATCTGTGCTGATCAAAAATACTCCCTGGGGGCAGTCGACGAAAGAAGGGGGTGATTTTTCCATGACGGCTCCGGCCGGGACTTACACTTTATTAGTGCAAGGGGTTGGTTATCAGCAGATATCAGTTCCGGTAACTGTAAAAAGTAACCAAACGACGTTTGTCGGAGCAATTGTTATTCAGGAAAAATCCGAATCATTGGATGATGTAGTTGTGACAGGGCAATTTACCCCGCAATCTGTAAAAAATTCAGTTTATCAGGTTAGAACGATCAGTCATGAACAAATCCGTTTGCGTGGTGCAACCAATGTACAGACGATTCTGAATACTGAATTGGGAATGCGTTTTTCAAATGACCTGACGTTAGGAACGAGCGATGTACAGTTAATGGGGATGTCCGGACAAAATGTAAAGGTACTTTTAGATGGTGTTCCAATGGTGGACCGGGGTTCAACCAGAGAGAGTATCGGACAAATAGATATCAATACGATAGACAGGATAGAAATTGTTGAGGGCCCGATGTCTGTAAATTATGGGTCAGATGCATTAGCCGGAGTAATTAACATTATTACAAAAAAGGGAGAAAGCGGTGCTAACTGGACGCTTAATGCCAGAGTTCAGGAAGAAACGGCCGGCTCGGAATATAATGCATTTCAGAATAATGGAACACATATTGAAAATATCGGTAGTTCCTGGCAGAAAAACAGATGGCAGGTATCAGGAAATCTGACCAGAAATTTTTTCGGCGGCTGGCAGGGGTTAAGTACAGGCAGGGTTAAAGAATGGATGCCTAAAGAACAATGGCTTAGTACAGCAGGATTCAGTTATAAAACAGCGAAATTTTATGGATGGTATCGTTTTAATGGTGCTGATGAAACCCTGAAAAGTTTTGGAAATACTTACACGAATACTCAGACAGGAAACTTCGCTGCGACTGATCAGTTTTATATTACAAATCGCTGGTTCCACCAATTTCAGGGAGAATACACCGTAAATGATAAATTGAGCCTGACTGGTGCAGCTTCTTATACAGATTATAGCAGAGAAACGCAAACGACTGATATTGATTTGATTACGGGTAGGAGAACTCTTTCTCTCAATCAGGGAACTCAGGATAAATCAATTTTTAATACCACTTTTGTGCGGATTACAGCCCAGCATAAATTTAGTTCAGCGGTTTTTCTGCAACATGGTATTGATGTGAATCTCAACGGAAGTTCAGGTGCAAGAATTGAGGGTTCCCCTACCATCAATGAATATGCCTACTTTGCTTCAACAGAGATAAAGTTTTCACCGGGAATTAATATTCGTCCCGGTTTCAGAATCCTGAAAAACTCAGTTTACGATGCGCCACCGATTATTCCTTCCATCAATACGAAATTCGTACTGGCAAAAGGACTTGATTTACGCATAGCTTATGCACGGGGATTTCGTTCGCCGGCCTTGCGTGAATTGTATTTTACTTTCTTCGATAGCAATCATTCAATCAAAGGAAATACTAATCTCAAAGCTGAAAGTTCAAACAGTACAAATGCCTTCCTTTCATATCAGGTAAAAGAATCGGCTACTTTAAAAATCAATACTGTTTTAGGCGTTTATTATAATGTTTTCAACAATTTGATTACGATAGGAACCGATCCTAATGATCCTAAAGTATCAACCTACCTCAATGTCGATAAAAACAAAACGGCCGGACTTACCTGGAACAACACGATTTTCTGGAACAACCTGCAGGCAACGGTCGGTGTTTCTCATATCGGAAGATATAACCAGTTTTCAGCTACAGAAAGTTTACCGGAATTTGTATGGTCGAATGAAATCAATACCAATTTACGGTACGTATTTCCTGAAATCGGAACCAGTCTGAGTGTTTATTACAAATACACAGGAAAATACCCGAGTTATCAGTCAGTTACCACAGATGCAGGTGTTCAGACCCGTTTGGCTGAGACTTCAGGATTTCATACCTCTGATGTCACAATCAATAAAACAGTCAATAAATATATTTCAATAGTAGGAGGGGTAAGAAACCTCTTCGATGTTACTCGTGTCAACAATACGGCGGTTGATACCGGAGGTGCCCACAGTTCAGGCATCGGTGCAATTCCGATGTCATACGGAAGATCATTCTTTTTTGGATTGACTGCGCAGTTTTCTAAGAACCAGAAATAAGATAATCCATATTAAAAACGACATTAATAATCTCCTGTAAAATCAGGAACAGGAAGGCTATTGCCCCCAAACTAAAGAAATACCTGATTTTGTATGAAACGGGGCTGCTTCCAGAGATTTGAGTAGAAAGAAAATAAATTTTAAAATAAACATAATTCATAAAATGAACAGATTGATCAACAGAATTTTTCTTGTATTCTGCGTAGTTGCTATCGCAGCATGTAAAAAAGATGAACCAGCTTTACCGGATAATTTATTGGCTTTTGGTGCTGCTACACAAGGCTTCGACGGAGAAGAAACCACTATTAAACTATCTTTAAGCAGAAATGCAGACGCTGCTGTACCAGTTACAATTTCATTGACTCCTGCAATCCTTACATATGGAAAAGAGTTTACTACTGAACCGGCTGCGGTAAGTAATACATTAACAGTAACAGTTCCTGCCGGCCAGTCGAGCGTGTCTTTTAAAGTAAAGAAAGCGGCAAACGTATTTTTAAACGGTGATGAAAGCATCCAGTTTAAAATTCAGACCGTAGGTACTCCGGTACTGAAAGGTTTGAATACTGACTTAAAACTGAGCTTTGCTGCGATTACTTCAACGGGAAGTAAATTGACATTGGAAGGAAAAACAGCTGAATCAAATTATACAAACACGGTTTTTGCAGATTTGAGTGCAAATGCTCAAACACCTGTTAACAGAAAAAGCTGGAATCTTGGTTTTTATAATGGCTCTGCATTCAGAGTTATTCTGAACCCTGGTTATCAGTCTTCAGCGGTACCGACTACCAAAACTGATATTGCAGCCGTTACTTTAGCAGATGCTGAAACAGTAGCAAATCTTGATTTTAGTCCGGGTGGAGACGGAACATTAGCTTTGGTTGACTATTGGGACGGGGATCTTACTAAAACGGTTTTTGCAGAAGTTTCTGCAACAGAATCGGAAAACAAAGTGTATCTGGTAAGTTTTGAAGGAAGTAAAACCAAAGATAAATGGTTTAAAGTAAAAGTTTCACGCAGTACAGCAGGAGGATATAAAGTTCAATATGCAAGAATTGGTGAAACAGCAATAAAAACAATCGAAATTGCTAAAAATGCTGATATGAATTTTAGTTTCCTTTCTTTGGAAAATGCGGCAACAGTAGCTGTAGAACCAAGAAAAACGAGCTGGGATATTGCCTGGGGATACAGTACTTCTAATGCAGGAACTACCCCTCCGACGCCTTACTGGTTCCAGGATTTTGTGTTGCTGAATAGTGTTGGTGGTGCTGAGGCGGCGGAAGTATTGGAAAGTTCGGTAACTTATGATGCTTTTGCCAAAGCGAACGTAGCTGCTCAGACATTTTCAAAAAGCCGCGATGCGATTGGCAGCAAATGGAGAGTTACCAGTGGTGCAACTTTAGGGATCAGACGTGATCGTTTTTATGTGGTGAAAGATCCACAGGGGAATATTTATAAATTAAGATTCGTGAGCATGGGTATTGGAAGTGATGGAGGAGAAAGAGGAAAACCGGTAATCGAATATGCTTTGGTTAAATAAACTGAAATATCAAACAAATAGAGCGACACTAATTCAGTGTCTCTCTATTTGCTTTTACTATTTATGCTACAGAGTATGGATGGAGAAAGTCGCTGTTATGGACAGTACTTTATTTTTCTTTTAGAAACTCCCCGACTTGGATTTTCAGTTCTGGTAATTCCCGGCAAACAATTGTCCATATTACTTCATCTGAAATATTGTCGTAACTGTGAATAATTCGATTTCTTGTTCCAATAATATTTTTAGTATCTTTTAGTTGAAAGTTACTATCTACTTTCAATATCCGATTAACCGCTTCGCCTATTATTTCCAAATTTCGTTCAACCGCTTTCTTTGTTTTTAAATCCTCTTTGTAAGCGATGAAATCTCTTTTGTCTCCAAGAAACAGAAATATTTCTTCAATACTTTGTTGAATATCCAGTAGCCATGTTTTGATTTTAATATCCATAAATTTTCACTTTGGTATTTTCCAGATGCTGTCTGAATATTCTGTTTTTGATAGCCCTTTCTTCAAGTAAGTCAACCTGTCTTTTAAGTATTTCCTCAAGTTTAGATTTTAAATTGAAGTATAGATCGGTGTATTTGAAAGGGTCTTTCTCGTCAAAGTCAACTACTAAGTCTATGTCTGATGACTCATTAAAATCATCTCTTATCACAGAACCAAAGGCAAATAGAGATTTAACGCTATTTGCCTTACAAAGTTCCTGAATCTTTTCTATTTTAGGTTCGTCAATTTTCATACTCAAAAATAACTCTTTGAAACCAGTCCGCCAAATAGTATTCACCACGACATTTTGGGCTTGCCAAAGAGTAAGATTTTAGTACTAATTATTCATAAAAAGCAAATAGAGAGACACTAATCCAGTGTCTCTCTATTTGCTTTTATCTGTATGTTACAGCGTATGAATGAGATTTTAATACTGATTACTCATACGAAACACTTTTACCTATGAGACTTCTTAAAAAAAACATCATTTATTTATCTATGTTCCCTCTATGCCTATGTGATTGCAATGGTTAGAGGTTATTTTGAAGAAATCAAATACGTTTTGCCGGCTTCTGTATTAAGATCATACTCAAATGCTTCTGATTTTGAACCCGTTGATTTGAATTGGTTTTCAGGGATTTGATAGAAAGAATTGGTGTTTTTGCCTTTGGCAATATTTAATTTACCAGGGTTTGATTTTTCAAGACTGTTCTGTAATCTGATTCTGCAATTTCCGCCATAAAGTGACTTTACTTTCAGACTGGTGATTTTCTTGTTTTTCCAGGTAATGTCCAGTTCAAACCCACCTCTCGCTTTTAAGCCTTTTACGGAACCGTCTTTCCAAACATCCGGAATAGATGGCAAAAGATTAATCACACCGTCATGACTTTGTAATAACATTTCTCCGATTCCGGAAGTACCTCCGAAATTTCCGTCAATCTGGAAAGGTGGGTGGGCACAGAAAAGGTTCGGATAAGTTCCTCCTCCGGTGGAGTAATTTGTACCTTCCATCCCGGTAAGTTTTAATAAGTCTCTTACCAGTTTGTAAGCATGATTTCCATCATGAAGTCTTGCCCAGAAATTAATTTTCCATGCTTTACTCCATCCGGTTCCGTCATCTCCTCTGAGTTCGAGTGTACGTTTGGCTGCTTCTGCAAATTTTGGCGTATTAAGCGGAGAAATCTCTCTTCCAGGATGTAAGGCAAAAAGGTGAGAAACATGGCGATGTTGTGGTTCTCTGTCTTCCCAATCTTTATACCATTCCTGTAAGTTTCCTTTTTTACCGATTTGCAGCGGGAAAAGCTGTGCTTTCTTGGCAATCAGCTCATTTCTGAATTCCTGATCAATATTCAGTTTTTCTGAAGCTTCAATGACATTCGTAAACAAATCCCAGATTAAAGCCATATCCATTGTTGTAGCTACTGAAACATCTCCTGCATACCCTTTTTCTGTGACAAAAATATTTTCAGGAGTAGTGGCAGGAGCAGTAACCCAATAGCCGTTTTTATCCTTCACTAACCAGTCAGAACAAAATAAAGCGGCATCTTTCATAATCGGATAAGCTGTTTCTGAAAGATATTTTTTATTTCCTGTAAACTGGTAATGTTCCCAGAGATGTTGTGAGATCCATGCACCGCCTACAGCCCAGTTTGCCCAGCTTGGAGAGCCTTTTCCCAGGTCTCCGACCGGATTGGATGTTGCCCAGATATCTGAGTTATGATGAACCGTCCAGCCTCTCATGTTGTAAAAATTCTTCGCAGTAGCCTTTCCGGTTTTTGCGATATTCTTGATTAATTCCAGGAAAGGCTGATGCATTTCTGAAAGATTACACATCTCTGCCATCCAGTAATTCATCTCTGCATTAATGTTGGTGGTAAAGTTTGAGCTCCACGGCGGTCGAACACTCGCATTCCAGATACCTTGCAGGTTAGCCGGAACACCTCCCGGTCTGGAAGAAGAAATCAGCAAATAACGGCCGAATTGAAAGTATAATGCCTCCAGTCCTGAATCTTCAGCGCCATCTGTGTATTTTGCCAGTCTCTCGTCAGTTGGCAGATTAACCGCAGGATTGTTGTTGAGATTCAGTGAAACTCTATTGAAATATTTCTTATAATCAGCAATATGAGCCGTTTTCAACGTTTCAAAATTGAATTTAGAAGCAGATGAAAGATAGCCTTTTGCTAATTTTAATTCATCTTTTCCTTCGCTGTCGGGGCATTTGTCAAAGCCATTAAAACTCGTTGCCGCTGAAACCAGAATTACGGCTTCCGACGCATCTGAAATGTTAATTCCTGCCTCTGAACTATTGGTTTTGCCATCGGTTGACTGTACTTTAATAATCAGAGCAAAGCGCGTTCCCTTACATCCTGTAGGATCTTCATAAATGATCGGTTCTTTATTGTAACCTACATAATTCGGATCAGTATGAACAGGAGCTTTTCCTTTCATCAGGATTTCATTGGCAGACAATTTACTGTTTTGGAAATGCAAAGGACTTTTTGTAGAGAGGAAGACGTTTAAGGCACCCTTTTGACTGGCTTTCAGACGAATAGCAATTACCTGACCAGGAGCAGAGACAAACATTTCTCTGGAAAAAAGTACCTCTCCAATCTTAAATCTGGTGGTAGAAGTAGCATTCTGAATATCAATATCACGATAATAATCAGTTGGATTGCCTGAAAACTTTTGTTTTAAGAGCAAATCTCCAAGCGGTTCAAAAGACTCGGTGTACAATCCCTGAATTTTCGTGGTAAGGTCATGAGCTTTTTGATAATCTTCATTAAATAAGGCCTCTCTGACCTGAGGCAGATATTTTGAAACTCCGGGGTTAGGGTTAAGGTTGGCCGGCCCGCCTGACCAAAGTGTTTCTTCATTAAGTTGAATCAGTTCTTCGTCAACTTTTCCGAAAATCATGGCACCGATTCTTCCGTTTCCGATAGGAAGTGCTTCATTCCAGTTCCTTGCAGGCTGCTTGTACCAAACTTTGAAATCATTCTGGGCAAATACAAAAGTTGAGATAAACAGGAAAACTGCTGTGTTTAGTAGTTTCATGAAAATTTAAATTATTTTTCAGGTTAAATAGAATTAAATGCTTATTCCGATAAAAGAATCTGAACAACCGGAAATACTCATTCATTCTTTATAAAAAGGTATTTTATTTCCGATAATTAATGCCCCTGAATTTACTTCTGATTTGCACCCGGAACTAGTTTTTTACAATTTTTACGGTTTTTGTGCCTTTTTTGCTATTTACTTTTACGAGATATATCCCCGGTTTTAATTTAGCTCCGGCTTCATATTGCTCTTCTGCTTCTCCGGTTTCTACATTTTTGCCAAGCTCATTAACAATTGTGTAGGAAAAATGCCCTTCTGTTTTAATGGTAAAGGAATGATTACCGGGATTTGGAAAAACCAGAGAAAAATCACTTTCAGGGATATTTGATGTTGAATTTCCCTGATTTTGTGAAGCTTTTCCCGCAATCTGAATAACTGGCTGAGGAGGAGCTGACATGCCATCTCCCAAATAAAAACCCGGGTGAGGAGGTTGATTGTAAGCAGAATTCTGCCAGGCTATGGCTGCTCTGTATTGCGGATCGTGCATGAGGGTGTAAAAACGATTATTGGCTGGCAGGGTAGTGGTGAAGATTCTTAATGCAGAATTATCTGTTTTTCTCAGAATCACTTCCTCTCTCCAGTCGCCGAGAATATCTGCACTCAGTGCCGGATTAGATTTGGTTCCGTTATTTGAAGAACAATCTGTGGCCGTAAAAATTCTGTTGGTAGTATTGTTGTTATAATCCCACTTATCGATATGGTTGCCATCCAGTAATTCTCTGCTGAGATCGGCATCCCACCAGACTGCAAAATTAGTTGAGCCTGGCTTGACGTTAGAAATCTGATTGCCTTTGCAATCATATAAATTGCCAACAGCCCCCCAGCATTCATATCCTTTATGACGAGGATCTATATCAATGGCAAGGCATCTTCCTACATCTTTGCCACCTCCTGAAACACCCCAGACAGGAACGCCGGTAAGGGCATTTCTGAATTCCAGTCCATAAATGCCGTATTTAGCAGGTTCTTCATGACATTGCCATATTTCCTGACCCGGTACATCAGGATCCATATCTGTCATATGAAGTGCGTCTCCATGTCCGAGACCATTGGAGTATAACCCTGAGCCATTGTCATCAATGGCACTCGCTCCGTTGAAAACCTCATCTTTTCCGTCATTATCCACATCACCAATAGTCATCTGATGATTTCCCATCGAAGCGTAAGCACCGTTCCCCGGGGTATTGCTGTCAAATATCCAGCGGTTGGTCAGTTGACCGTTTCTCCAATCCCAGGCCACCCTTACCAGTCGGGTGTAGTACCCGCGACCCATTACCAGACTTGGTCTGTGACCATCCAGATACGCTACAGCGGCAATGAACCTGTCCACCCGGTTGCCATAATTATCTCCCCAGGAAGCCACAGTACCTCTTGCCGGAAGAAAGTTGGCAGTTGCCATGGCCGCACCTGTCTGTCCGTTGAAAACGGTAAGAAATTCAGGGCCTGATAAAACATATCCTGCCGTAGTTCTGTAATCTGCTGCTGAATCTCCGATCATTGTTCCAATGCCGTCTTTTGTACCATCAGCTGTTTTACAGGCAATTTCAGCTTTTCCGTCAGAATCAAAATCATAGACCATAAACTGTGTATAATGTGCTCCTGCTCTGATATTTTTTCCTAAATCTATTCTCCAGAGTTGTGAGCCATTCATCTTATAGGCATCCAGGTAAACATTTCCGGTATATCCGCTTTGAGAATTGTCTTTGGAATTGGAAGGATCCCATTTTAGGATAATCTCATATTCACCATCTCCATCCAGATCGCCCACACTGCAATCATTAGCATTATAAGTATAAGCAACTCCGTCAGGTGTGGTACCTCCGGCCGGGATTTGCAGTGGAATTTCCAGGTATTGCTGATTCCAGATTGTCGCAGACTCGGAAAGGGTTAATTCTACCCCGTTAATGACAGGTTTCAGAGTATAAACATTGCTGGAAGAAGTATTATCAATAAAATTGGTAGTATTGATAATCGGAGTGGAGTTGATTTTAATATTTCCGCGATAGAGGTTAAAACTAATGCCGGAGGGATCATTACCCAATAAGCGCCAACCGATATAAACCTGTGAATCATTGGTTCTGACTGCTATCATACCACGGTTGAGTTTTTCCATCAGACGCTGTGCGGAAAGCTGACTTTTCCCTGTTAAAAGAAGAATGCCCGCAAGAATTAAAATAAGTTTAGTGTTTTTCATGACTGTTAAAGTTGTGCTGAAAAATAAGGTTTATCCTGTTTTAAAGATTAACGGGCTTTTTTATTCAATTGAGCTCAAGGAGCATGCTTTGTAGAATGTAGTTTGTAATTCGGATCAAAAAAAACTTTTGTTGTTGTATTTTCTAAAAAATCAATGTCAGGATCCGTATAGTTTTTCAAACGGCAAATCAATTGAACAGTTAAGAAACTAGGTATCTATAGGCTGAACAATAAGGCGAAAACCTTTGGGGAAATCGCCTGAAAGCATAACCTGAGAACGATGAGTAATTTCCCATCATTGCAGATTACAGTTTCAACGCCGGAAAACTCCTTTCAGAGATTTGGGTTGAAACTGTAACTCATTTTTGACAAGAAAAGATATTCGAAGTTTAAAGGGGCGTGAGGTTAAACAGTATCTGTTAGTATCCGGGATTTTGCTGCCAGAATCCGGGATTTATCAACATCTCTTTTTGAGGAATCGGATAATATAAATCAGATTCACTGATTGGTCTGGCCATTTTGTAAAGGTTTCTTTGGGCAAAAGCATTCATCACTGTAATCGCTCTTCCGGTACGGACCAAATCATGCCAGCGAAGTCCTTCCGCCACAAATTCGATGCGGCGTTCACTTTCTATCGCCAGTCTGAAATCTTCTTTGGTAGCAGGTTTGATGACTGGAGCTTTTGCAAAAGTCCTGATCCGGTTCAAAATGGCAACGGCTTCAGCAGTCGGACCACTTTCCTCATTTAGAATTTCCGCATACATAAGCAGCACATCATTGTATCGCACAACCGGAAAATTAGTCGGATAATCTCTGTTATTACTGATGGCTGCCCCTTTTTCTAAAAACTTGGTGAATTGGATTCTTTCTGAAAGCCTTTTCCCTGCAGCATCTGAATATCCGGAATCAATTGAAGCCTTGAAACGAGTATCATTAATGGTATATGAACGGAGTAACTCACCGTCTGGCTGGCCATCAAAGCCGTCTGTCGGCTGTTGCGTTGACCATTGCACAGGATATTGGAACGCCTGAACGGCCGGGACCTGACTCCCCAATCCAAGCCCGCCTGATAAATATTGTACCTCAAAAGGATTTGATTTATTTTCTCCGGCAACTGTAAACAAATCTCTGTAAGTGGCAGGGAATGCAAAAAACCTTGATTCCTGTGCCATAACATCTGCCAGTTCCTTTTTAGCCAGACTTAGTTTGTCTGTCTGTTTTAAAGGGTATCCGGACATGGTCAGATAAACTCTTCCCAGGACAGATTTGGCTGCATATTTGGTAGAACGGCCTTTGTCTGCCGCTGCATAAGTTTCCGGTAAATTATCGACTGCAAATTTCAAATCCTCAATTATTACCTTGTAAACCTCTTCTTTGGAAGTTCTTGGTGTTTTCTTTGCTTCATCAATGCTCAAAGGTTTTAAAACCAAAGGAACATCTCCCCAGAATCGTACCAGATCAAAATAAGCGAGTGCTCTCAGAAAACGTGCTTCAGCCTGATAAGCTGTTACTTTGGCAGAATTGAATTTTACGGCATTGTTAATGACCATATTGGCCCGGTATGCAACAGCATAAAGGTTTGTCCAGGCAGAAGCAAAAGCTCCGGTTTGAGAAGTGGCCGTAAAGAAGCCAATATCTGCCCAGTCTCGTTGGGCACCTCCGCCATTTATTTCAAGGGTATTGTCTGATCGAACTTCCGACAAGTACCAGTTGGAACTTACCGGAATAATCATATAGGCATTATACACTGCCATAACGGCCTGATTCATTTGATTTTCATCTGCATAGAAATCGTTCGCCGTATTGTTGGTAAGCGGACTGATATCTATCAGGTCTTCTTTACAGGAAAAAGTAAGAGAGGTTGTTCCTGTTAAAAGAATGTATAAAAGTATTTTTCTGATATTCATTGCATTAATGATTTAATAGAAAGCGTTTCATTTCGAAACCTGCCTTAGAATGTTAGATTAATCCCGAGAGAATAGGTTTTTGATTGTGGATATCCACCGTAATCACCACCGTCAGTTGCAACAGGAGACTGGGCTTCCGGCGTATATCCACCAGTATATTTATGCCAGATAAATGGGTTTTCCACCGAAACATATACACGGGCATAGCTGAACCATTTCATTGGAGGTACCATGTAAGACAATGTGATATTTTTTACTCTCAGGTAATCTGAGCTGTAAAGCCAGCGGGTGTCATAGTAAGAACCTGTGGTAGCATAGTTACCTGGAATGATGCCATTTCCCGGCTGTTCAGGTGATTGCCAGCGATCTGCCCAGGTTGCCAGTCTGTTGTACAGCGATTCTGAAGTAGATCTGTCAATGCTTCTGCCGATCATCGAATAGATTTTCCCTCCTGTCTGAGCATTCATCAGGATGGATAAATTGAAATTCTGGTAAGTAACATCTGTTTTTAAACCATAATAGAATGGAGCTTGCGGATTTCCTACAATGGTTCGGTCATTGTCGTCAATTTTACCATCATTGTTAACATCACGGTATTTGGAATCTCCGGGAAGTGTTTTAGCCATGTGCGGACTGGAATCTACATCTGCCTGATCTTTGTACACACCAATTACGTCATATAACTTGAATGAACCGATTGGCTGCCCGACCTGAATAATTGAAGTAAGTCCGCTGAAACCGGTCGGAATAGGGGTGTTGTCATTGCCCAGTTTTAGTACTTCGTTGGTATTGTAAGAAACATTAACGGTAGTATTCCATCTGAATTTGCCAATTCTTTTCTGAGTGGAAAGGCTGAGCTCGAGTCCCCGGTTAAGAATGTCTCCTACATTTTGCCAGCTATTGGTAAATCCGGTAAGGGAAGAAACCGGAGCATTTAAAAGCAGGTCTGAGGTGGTTCGGCTGTAATAATCTACACTTGCCTGGATGCTGTTGCTGAGAATCCCGAAATCAAGCCCCAGGTTATAGCTTTTATTAGTTTCCCAACCCAAATAAGAGTTTTCGAATGAAGTAGGAGCATAACCTTTGATAACTGCCGCTGCTCCGCCAAGGTTATAGTTGTAGTTTCCAAGCAGCGCAAATTGGGCATTATCAGGAATCCGGTTGTTTCCTGAAACACCATAACTGGCTCTGAGTTTCAGATCACTGATAAAATTTACATTTTTCATGAAATTCTCGCGACTCACTTTCCAGGCAGCTGCGGCGGCCGGGAAAATGCCCCACTGATTGGTATTTCCGAATTTGGAAGAACCATCACGGCGAATACTGGCTGACAACAGGTATTTGTCTTTGAAATCGTATTGAACTCTTCCGAAATAAGAAATCAAAGCATTTTTACCACTGTAAATTGTATTGATCGTCGTCGTTGCTACGCTGATATCAAAGAGATTCGACCAGTCATTTGGAAAGTTGTTGGCTCTTTGCTGACTTGAGTTAAATTTCGTAGTCTCAACGGCATAACCCAGTAATACCGAGAGATCATGTTCTTTCCCGATTTTTTTATTATAATTCAAAGTTCCTTGTCCGAGATAATGATATGTTGACCCCTGAGAACGGTCTGAATAGGCTGTTCCGGCAAGATCGGCACGCAGGGCAGTTGACGGAACCCATGTGTCGTCAATGTTTGAGTATATATCTGCTCCGCCGACAATTTTGAAAACAAGGTTATTGGTAAGATTAAAGTCCAGATATACGTTTGCATTCAGTTTATTACGGGTCCGGTTAGCAATGACTTTTTCCAGATAACCAATCGGGCTGGCATACCGGCCGGACCATTTGTAAGTAGGAAGTCCTCCGAGTCCTGCATAAGCGCCTACACCTTTGTCACTGATAGGAGGTTCGCCAATGGCTTGCATACCGGCACGGTCTTTCCCATCCGTTTGTCCGGAACCTGTTCTCCATTCTATAGATGGTGCCAGAGTCATACCGAATTTTAAAACCCGGTTTACTTTAGAATCAAAATTCGCTCTCAAAGTAGCTCTGTCATAACCTGTATTTACGACAATTCCTTTTTGGGTAAGATAACTTCCCGAAACACTGTAGTTTGTATTGTCTTTTCCTCCTGAAAGAGTAATCTGGTAGTTATCCAAAGAACCGGTATTTCCAAAGAAAGCATCATTCCAGTCCACATAATCCAGGCTGTCGGTACCATAAGCCCAACGCGGGTCATACATATAGGTTGCATTGGCATTGGCAGAAGAAATCGGCCCTGTAATTTTTAATTCTGCAGCTCTGAATTCCTGAGAATCACTTGCTTTATAATCCTTTTTGTCTGTTTTTCCTTTATCAACCCATTTCTTATCGATATCGGCTTTTCTGAATTCAATCCATTGCTGCGGATTCATCATATTGAGCCTGCCTTCTACCCTTGAAAGACTCTTTGAAGCATTGAACTGAATGCTAAGTTTACCTTGCCCGCCTCTTTTGGTAGTAATTAAAACAACACCGTTAGAACCTCTTGAACCATAAATGGCAGCGGAGGCAGCATCTTTCAGAACATCAAGTGTTTTGATATCTCCCGGATTTAAACCTTTTATGTCATCTACCGGGACGCCATCTACCACATAAAGCGGGTCATTTGAAGAATTAATAGAACCTGTTCCCCTGATTCTGATCTGAATATCGGAGCCGGGTTCTCCCGAAGTTGTACGCACATCCACGCCGGGAAGCTGACCCGCCAGTGCATTTTCGAGCCTTGCAACAGGACGATCTTCGATATCCTTAGCTCCTATACTGGCAGTTGCACCAGTGAGGTTATTGCGTTTTACCTCTCCATAACCAACTACCACCACTTCTTCGAGGGATTTGGTATCAGCGCTGAGAACAACCTTCAGGTTTTTCTGATTACCAACAACAATTTCCTGTGTGATATAACCGATAGAAGAGAAGATCAGTACAGACTTTTCATTGGGGACTTTGATGCTGAAGGAACCATCAGCTTTGCTGGAAGCCCCTGATTTTGTTCCTTTTACAAGAATGTTTACCCCGGGAATCGGCTCATTGTTCTCTGTGGAAACAATCGTTCCGGTAACGATCAGTTCCGCCGTCTGGTTTCTGTGGGAAAGATGATTACCTTCCGCCAGTACCCGAAATTCATCACCCGCCGATATGCAGAGGAAAATGCAGGCTGATAGTAAGAGTTTGCGAAAATTAGTAAAGAAGTGCATACATATTAATGGATTGAAAATGTTTGATTTTTTGAAAAAAACTCAATAAAGTAACAGCGGACATTTCTTGCGAAATGACCAAAATGATAAAGGATAAACCTTTTCGGGAATTGATCTTGATTTGTTTTTTTAGATTTCTAAAAGCATGCTGCCAAAACTTCGGCCGGATCGGGGGTTATATTTACAGGAATTGGTTAACAGATTTTTTTATGTACCAAAATTAAATGAAGGGTTCACCTAAACCGTCATGTGTCATCCTGTTAGTACAGTATTTTCTTAGAATAGTTCAATTTATATTTAGAAGCTTTGTCTTTTTCCAATAGATTCTGACATCTTTTTTATTATTGAGAAGCATTTTTCTGAAATATTTTTCCAGACCGATGATAGAAATCCTTTTTTTATGAAAATACTTTGTCAAAATGGGATTAATTCTCTGTTTTTATAACCGGGGTATGGAAATTGATGTATCTTTCGAAGAATAAATTGTGTTAAATACCCATACGAAGCAGGATGGTATTTACCTTAAATATGATTTAATTTGTGATTTATAAGAATATTTTTGTGATTTGGGATAGAATTGAGAACACCTTTTCCCGGAGACCAAAGGATATCAGAGGAAATAATTTGTTATGTAATTAGTAGTCAGTATATTATGGAATATATTGCCGATTTGTTAAATTTGTCCTCTTTTATACAACGAATGTCAGCCTGTTAAAGGCTCAAAGATAACAAACATACGAAAGTATGTTTTGTGTTAGATAAATTGGGTTTTGATGTTAAAATAGCCGAAGCTTTTCGGCTATTTTCATTTTACATAAAACAGGAAGAAAACGGAAGGACTGTAAAATGAAAAAGAGTAAAGGCAAGGCCTATACTCTTTATATATAAACTTTGATTAAATATTCAAGGCAAGGTAATCTAAACGATTTTTAAATTCAGGCCGTATTTCAGGCAGCTAAACTATATTTTACAGAATACGGTATCTGGTGACAGGCACTGAATACCGCTCCGAGCATTTCTGTTGCCGAAAAAGGACGGCTGAAATCAGTATCTACTGAGTGATAAACGATTTTCCCATGCTGATTCAGCACGTAAGTGGCAGGTGCAGGGACATCTTCGGAAATACCGGCAATTCTTTCCCAAAGGGCTACTTCTTTTGTATAAATACCGAATTGCTTTGCCAGTAAGTTGTTGGGATCAGCCAGTAAGTTAAAAGGTAATTCAAAATGACCGGCCAGTTCAAGCGTATCCTTATATGAAGCCTGTACAACTACCAGTAAATTACCGCCCAAAGCCAGAATTTCGGCATAAGACTGTTTAAGCGTTTGAAGATGTTTTAAACCATATTCATTCCAGCCACCGGAAAGAAAGCTGATAGTCAGTGGTTTATTGTCAATAATCTGTCTGATCGTAGGATTTGAAAGATTGAATTGTTCCGGGACATTTTGCCAGATGCCGGAGTCCTGAGGAATGCTGAGTGAATTTATTCTGGCACCTGTCTTAAGCGGAGATAATTTCGGCATTTCACCTTTAAATATTTTTACAGGGAAATTATAATCCCAGAGTATGTTCGATTGGTATGTGTTGTAGTTTGTCTTCATGTTTCCGAACTGTTTTATTTGATACCAGATGAGGTTGTTTTAATTTGCTGATACAAAGGTATAAATATAAAACTATATATCCTATAAATTTTATAGACTAATTTTTAATATTTTAAAATTATCTTCAGCACCGGGCTTAATTACGAAGATAGACTTTGATAAATGCTTCGAGTTCGCGGATTGAAAAGAAGTTATCGAAGTCTTCGTCCACAAAATCGTGAATAATAAGCCTGTTTGGCATAATGATATAGGTTGCCGGAAGAGGAACCTGTTCACTGATACCTGTTGTTCGTTTCCAGATCGGATAGTTTTCTGAAAATATCCCGAAAGACCTGGCTATCTGGTTATTCTGATCATAACAGATATTAATGCTCAGTTTGTATTTCTGTGTCAGTCTGGAAAGATTCTCAGGACCCACATTGGTCAGGATCAATATTTCTGCTCCGATGTCTTTAATTCTTTTATGCGCTTTTTGAAGTAATTCCAGGTGAATATCTCCGTAACTGCTCCAGGAAGGAGAATAGAAACTGAGAACCAGCGGACGTAATCTGATAAGCTGACTTAATTTGAAATAGGGTAAATTTTCAAGTGTTTCCGGTAATTTCTGCCAGCTTCCGTTTGCTTTTAAAATAGTAAAATCCGGTGCGGTATTACTTGCCTGTAATGCTTTGGGACGAAAGCTTTTCAGGCCATTTCCGGAAGAAGGCTCAATTTTTTTAGTTTGCATAAGTTGATGAAAAAATGAAGAGGTCACTGGCGGACTCGAACCGCCGTGTGAGGTTTTGCAGACCCCTGCCTAAACCAACTCGACCAAGCGACCTTATGCCTTAAAAATGTATGTTATGCTGCCAATAAATGAATGACCTTTGACATCAATTTTTAAAACCTGATACTAAAATTTTCAGTAAAAATATTTTTTCCTGCCTGCCAGTCTCCCAGACCTGAATGTGCATTAATGTGCCCGAAATCGCCAATGTTTATAAAATGGCTTCCCCAGCTTTCAGCAAAGAATTCAGCTCTTTTGATGCTTGAATATTCATCATTGGTACTGGCAACTAAAATTGTCGGGAATGCTATTTTCAGGGTTGGGACAGGGCTGAAATTCTTAATTACTTCCGGGAAATTATCTTGTTCGGCATCTGCCGGAGCAACTAAGAAAGCTCCCTTTATTAAGTCGGATGAATATTTTGCAGCCCAGTGCACTACTGTCAGACACCCCAGGCTATGAGCAATCAGTATCGTAGGCTCTGTCAGATTTTGTACCTGATTCTGCAGATTTTCAACCCATTCGGTTTTTTCCGGGTTTTCCCAGTCTCTTTGCTCCAGTCTGCTGAATTTTCCTTTATACTGATCTTCCCAGATAGTTTGCCAGTGGGCAGGGCCGGAACTTCCGAACCCCGGAATGGTTAAAAAATGGTTTATCATTTTAAAAAAGCTTTGTTTAACGAATTCTCAATATACTAAGCGGCCGTCGTCAAACAAACTCAAAAGCTAAGCAAATCTGATATTTTCGTTAAAATCAGATTCAGTGTTAAAACCGGCACCATAATTTTTTATGCTCAGCAAAAACGCAGGTGCCGGGGTACTATTTATTAGGTTCAGAAGAAGACTTAATATTCAGGTAAGCACTTTTATTATCGCTTACTTCACCCAGCGATATAAAACCAAGCTTGTTTGAAAATGCCTGCCCTTCTCTTTGTACCCATGCAGTGAATCTTTTCAGTTCCTGATTATTGCTGTTTTTGGGTGTAATGAAAAATACTTTTTCTGTTGGAATGGATTTCGCCGAAGGGTTTTTCTCCAGGTAACTTACCAGTAAATCAAGATTTTCATAAATCTGTTCATCTTTGTCCAGTTTCCCGTTACTATTCAGATCTATCGGAATGACTGAAAAACCTTTCAGGGGTGATCTGGTCTGCAAATCGTAGATAAAGCCAAGGTTATTGTATGTAATACCAAGAGAATCCCGCCTGATTGCATCCAGCAGGTGTTTGTCATCTCCTGAAATCCCTTTTCCGACAATATTATCGGCATCATTCCCAAAATATTTGGCGAAAGTAATGGAAGAACAAACCTTGCTTGCCCGGGTATATACCTGAAAATGCGCCTGAGATTTATCCTGTTCCAGGTCATCTTCAGCATCTTCGAAGAAAACCTTCTGAAGGTCTTCCTTTTTAATGCCTTTTTTCAGCGTTTTCTGCGCAAGGAGATTTTTCTCACTGGCAACAGGTAACAGGGCAAAACGGGAAACGGTGACTAAATCCTTATTTTCATCGAGGATTGATTTCTCCGGATAATGTGCAATGATGGTGACATTTACGCTGTCATTGGTCTTGGTTAATAGCCTTATATTAGCATTCGGGTAAGTTTTGCTGTATTCTGCAATCCATTTCTCGATTAAAGGATAAGTAAAACGAGTACCACTCAGATACACATGACTGGATTGCTGCGCAAAGGTTCCCAAAGCTAAAAGCAGGAGGGAAAATGTTAAAAATCTTGTTTTCATCGGACCAGTATTTTCTTTTCAGGAAACAATGATATTGCCTGAATCATAGAGTTTGATTTACGTAATTAGAATTGATCTGAACAGATAATTTATTCCTCAAGCGAAAGTATGCCAAACCGGAGAACCGTCAACCACCGACATTTCAGGCCGGTTCGACAGTACTATCGCTTGAAAAACTGATTGTTTCCTTTCAGACCAATATGGTTTTTTTATATGTAAACAGGAGGGGACTGCTGCGGACAACAGTAAAATTGAAAGCCGTACACTACCACCTCCTGGGAATTGCGAATGTTAAATGTCATGGAGCAAATTGTTTTGCACTCAATCATTTGAAAAAAGATATTCAGTCGTACCATGCTGGTGGTTAACCTGGAACTTCTGTTGGATTTTATAATCCTATAATTTCTATAGACAAAGATGGTTTAATGTTTTTATAAATCCAAATTATCGACAGGGAAAAAATGTATTTTATTTGAGAAAAATATCGGAAACGCTGTGTAGAAATAAGAACGAAGCAGATTAGAGATTGCTAATGTTTCCGGCTTCAGAAACCTTTTTCAAAGAAATATCTGAAGCCGGCCGGCAGCTGAAATTATAAGGTCTTTAATTTTCCCTGATGAGATGGTTGAGCATCTTTAACACAGCGGAACCCCAGGTTGTTACTGGCGCTGCTTACTTCTCCTTTTCCACGACTTCCGGCTTTATAACGAATGCAGTATTGGTCACTGCAAAGGAAAGACCCGCCTCTCTGTACATGTTTAACAGCTCCGGGTTCTTCCGGATCGTAGCTATCGGCAGGGCCTTTTGGATTAGAAGAAGCACTTTTTTGATAATAGTCGGGTCTGTATAAATCACTGCACCATTCCCAGACGTTTCCATCCATATCATAGAGTCCTCTTGCATTTTTGGGAAAGGACTTTACCGGGGCCAATTCTCTGAAACCATCTTCTGCGGCATTTGCATCAGGAAAATTTCCCTGAAAAATGTTTGCAACCCATTTGCCTTTGGGTTTTAATTCATTTCCCCAGTAATACTTAGTATTGCTTCCGTTTCTTGCCGCAAATTCCCATTCTGCTTCAGTCGGAAGGCGCTTTCCTGCCCACTTTGCGTAAGCTGCAGCATCTTCATAGCATACCTGTACAACGGGTTCATTTTCTTTACCTTTAATCGAACTTCCGGGGCCTTTGGGCTGTCTCCAATTGGCACCAGCCACATATTTCCACCATCGGAGAGGATTATTCAGGGGAACCTTTTGCCGGGGAGGAGAAAATACCGCTGAACCTGAGACTAATTTTTCTATCGGAACATCAGGATAATCTGCCGGACTTAACGGTCGTTCTGCAACTGTTTTGAATCCCGTAGCTTTGACAAACTTTGCAAACTGGGCATTGGTTACCTCATGCTCATCCATCCAGAATCCATTTACCGAAACCGCATGAATTGGTCTGGAATCCGGAAAATCATTTGAGCCCATCTGAAAAGTTCCTCCGGCAATCCACACCATTTCTTCATTGGAACCTGTTGTTGTCTGTATTACCTCTGCCGATTGTAACAATGCTTTTCTTGAAGAAGGGGCTTTGCAAGTAGTACAATTCACCTTTTTATCGCCTTTATTTTCTGAAACAGCGGTGTTCTCTCCGCTTTTTTGCTGGGGAGTGCAGGCTAAAAACTGTGAAAAAAGATATGTTTTGGCAAATAACCCAATTAATTTTCCGGACTTCATTTCAATTTGTTATAATGGCAGTTGATAAATAAGAAGTAAAATTGAGAATAAGGTTGAAAAACTTCAAGTGATATCCCGATTTATTTCTCTGAGTTGTTACTGAAAAGATAAAAGTACATTGTAATTGCGGAAAGAAACTCTTTTCTCTTCAAATGTCCTGATCAATTCTTTTTATTGGTTGGTAAAAGCGGGGTGGCGGGTTTTATTTTGTCATAGTCAACCACACCGTTTTCATTGGCCCATTTGAAATAAAGTGCAGCAAGATCGTCCACTACTGATGGAAATCTGGTCGCCAGGTTTTGGGTTTCTCCTCTATCCGTTTCTAAGTCATACAACTGCCATTGATAAGAGGGGAAGATTGAAACCAACTTCCATTTACCTTTTCTTACGGCCCTGTTTCCTGCTCTTTCCCAGAATATTGGCTGTTCTCTTTCAAGTTCTTTGCCTTCAAAAAGTAAACCTGTAAGGCTTTTACCCGGTAATGGATTGGTTTGAATACCATTGTAAACAGCCGGATATTTTGTGTCAGCTAATTCATAAAAGGTAGGAGCAAGGTCTATCAGATGGGCCGTTCCTTTCACCAAACCACCAGCTTTGATTTTCTTAGGAAACCAGGCAATAAAAGGAGAACTGATTCCACCTTCATAAGCGAATGACTTGAATGAACGAAAAGGAGCGTTGGAAACGAAAGACCAGTTTTTCCCTTGTGATTCAAAGGATCCTGAAGTTCCTACAGGTCCGGTATTTATTCCCGCTTTTCCACCCCAATGCTCTACATCTTCAGCCGGAGCCCCATTGTCTGAAATAAAAACGATTAAAGTATTTTCATCTTTTTTGAGTCTTTTCAGTGTTTCAAGTAATTTTCCGACTCCCTGATCTACCCGATCTAGCATGGCAGCATATACTTCCATTTTGCTTTTCCAGAGCTGCTGTTCTCCGTAAGTCAGGTGTTTCCAGGCCGGAACATCAGCATCCCTTTCGGCAACTGATTGTCTGGCATCCAAAAGACCTGACTCCTTTTGACGGGCAAGGCGTTTGGCTCTGATTTCATCCCAGCCTTTGTCATACAACCCTTTGTATTTTGCTATGTCTTCCGGTAAAGCCTGTAAAGGCCAGTGAGGCGCTGTATAGGCCAGATAAAGGAAAAAAGGTTTGCCGGTGTTGTTCTGATCATCAATGAACTTTACGGCATGATTGGTTATTTCATCTGTGAGATAATAAGAATCCGGTTTAGGATGCAGTTTTTCATTATTTTCGATAAGATTTACCGGATATTGTCTTCCCAAAGGAATAGAGTCGGTGTTGAAGTAATTGGAAGCACCACCGATAATGCCATAAAACTGATCAAAACCTCTTTGGTTCGGCCAGCCGGATTTGTCGTTTCCAACATGCCATTTTCCAGACAGGAATGTACTGTAACCCGCTTGTTTGAGAACTTCCCCGAAAGTCAGGGATTCTTTGTTCAGATAACCCTGATAAGGAGGTAAGCCAAGATTTATATCAAAATAACCGACGCCGGCTTTATGCGGATATTGTCCTGTAATCAGTGAAGCTCTGGTAGGAGCACAGATGGAGTTATTATAAAACTCCCTGAACCTAATCCCTTCGTAAGCCAGTTTGTCGAGGTTCGGTGTGTGAATCTCAGAACCATAGGAGCCAAGGTCAGAATAACCCATATCATCCACCATAATCAGGATGATGTTAGGCGGGACATCTTTCTTTTTCTTTTGAGCATGCGAAGCAAAACCTGAAACAAGAATAAGCAGCAATGGCATGAATTTTAATTTCATATTCAAAAAAGTAAATGATTCAATATTTTAAATTTATGATATTTAATTGGAGATTTTAACCCTTCCGGGATTATTATCTGATGAGAAAAGAAAGGTTCTGGTAATAGAAGTCTCTGCGACAGCCCGTCAAATTTTAAGAATTGCCAACCACCGACTTTCCTTAGAGATTTGACAAAGCTGTCGCAGGAGACTACACGTTACCGTTAGAATTTTATTTGAGTAAATACCGTCGGGAGAGATAAGATCTGATTTTCCGGATACTGAAGTTATTATCCTTGTTTTTCAAAGGACTGCAATTTCAGAACAACATCGGTCAGGACAGAAAAGACCATATTTTACCACCCCGATCGCAGTATATTGACCGGTGTATTCTGTATAAATCATAGTTTTTGTTTCTGGACTTTAAAACTAAAATTCTTTAAAATCGGATCATGCCAGTGGTTAACAGATTCGATGATGAGTTTGATAATTCTATTAATTCGATAGGCAAAGTTGTTTATAGGATTTTAATAATCCAAATAATTTCTCAAAAAAGATATTTTCGATTGCTTCCGAGAAGTTTTGAGAAGGCTTATTTCTTAATTATTATACACTGTATTACAAAAAGATAGCTCTGAGAGGCTGTAATGGCAGAATATGAAAAATATTTTCAAATATCCTATAAAGTTTATAGGTTTTATATAGTTTATCATTTAGTTTTGCCGGACCGATAGGAAACGACTATCAATTTTACATACTTCAAAACATTCCAAATAAAGAAGAATCCATAAATATTAAAGCTATGAATATTAATTATATAGCCTTTGCCATTCCGGTTTTTCTGATTCTGATAGGAATCGAATTTTTGATTTCCAGAAAACAGGGCAAAAAATTTTACAGTTTCAATGATACAATTGCCAATTTAAATGTGGGCATTGCCGAGCGTTTGCTTGATGCCCTGACATTAGGAGTATTCTATTTTGTGTACGATTATCTTTATCAGCATTTTGCTGTTTTTCATATACAACCCAGTATATTGTCGTGGGTAGGTTTATTATTGATTACTGATTTTCTCTGGTACTGGTATCATCGGCTTGGGCATGAAGTAAATCTGTTATGGAGCGTTCACGTAGTGCATCATCAGAGTGAGGAATTTAATTTTACCGTTTCAGCAAGGATTACTTTGTTTCAGGCAGTTGCCCGTACATTTTTCTGGTCGGCATTACCTATTATCGGTTTCAATGCTGAAATGATAACTACCATATTACTGATTCACGGACTGTATCCCTTTTTCATTCACACCCGTACAGTAGGAAAGCTGGGGATTCTGGAATATATCATGGTAACTCCTTCCCACCACAGAGTTCACCATGCCAATAACGAAAAGTATCTTGACAAGAATTACGGAGATATGTTCATTTTCTGGGACAAGCTTTTCGGAACTTTTGCGGAGGAAACGGAAGAACCGGTTTACGGGCTGACCAAACCACTTCACAGTAACAGTTTTCTGTGGCAGCATTTTCACTTTATGCTTGAAATGATTTATGCTTTCAGAAGTGCAGAAAGTTTCAGTGATAAATTGAAAGTGTTATTTGGAAAGCCTGAAATCATCAACCCGGATTTTCGCCGGGAACTGGAGGAAAAGTTTGTCATTATTAAAAGGAAAAAATCTTCCTCAAGCAGGCGTTTCAGAAATTATGTAATCATTCAGATGATTTCTGTACTGATCCTTTTGTTTACCTTCATTTTGTTTGAGCATTACTTTGAGTTGATTACACAGGTGCTGATTTCACTTGTTATTCTGATCACCCTGGTCAACTGCGGAGCTATTCTGGAACAAAGACGCTGGATTTTTTATCTGGAATATATCCGCTGGTTTTTAGTGATGCTGATCGGGTTTGTATTTTTCCCTTATTACATCAATTTAATCTTTATTTCCAGTCTTCTCGGAATAACGGTTCTATATTTCCAAACGCTCAACCGTCAGTATTTACGATATATCTATGGACTTCGGCAAAGGAGTTTTTAATTCCTGAAACAGCTGTAATAAATCTCTTTTCTACCGTCAGATTAATTAAAATATAACCAATATGGAAAACGAACAACAAATAGACAAAAGTTTAACCACAACAGCCATTGCCAGAATCAATGTTTTTGAAGATAAATTAATGTGGTTCATTGCGATTGTAATTTACTCGGTTATTGCAGTGCTGTTTTTTGGAGAGCAGAGACTGATTAATCTGGCGCATGAAACATCAAACTGGCTGGGCAAAGATTTCTATTCCTATCTCGCAGTTGGTCTGGCAGCCCAACTGGTTGACGGCACTTTAGGAATGGCTTATGGAATAACCTCTACTTCCTTTTTACTGGGTATCGGAGTACCTCCGGCGTTAAGCAGTACAAGTGTTCACGTTTCGGAGATGTTTACAACCGGAGCTTCTGCAGTTTCTCATTATAAATTCAAAAATATCAATAAGAAATTGTTTAAAACCTTGTTAATTCCCGGTGTAATAGGGGCAATGAGCGGAGCTTATTTACTGTCAGAAGTATTGGACGGAGATGTTATTAAACCGTTTATTTCTATATATATGTTTGTATTGGGCCTGGTGATTCTCCGCAAAGCTATTCAGAAAAATGTTCCTAAGAGAAAAACGAAGAAGGTTGGTCTTTTGGCAATTTTCGGGGGATTTATGGATGCCATCGGAGGGGGAGGCTGGGGCCCGATCGTTACTTCAACCTTGTTGGGGCAGGGGAGAAATCCGAGATACACAATTGGTTCGGTGAATGCTGCGGAGTTTTTAATTACCCTTTCAAGTGGGATCACGTTTTTGTGGTTTGGAGGTGTGAACAGCTGGCAGATTATTCTGGGATTGGTATTGGGAGGAATCATTGCGGCACCTTTTGGCGCAATTTTAATTAATAAAGTTCCGCGCCGTCCATTAATGATATTAGTAGGCTCTGTCGTAATATTCCTGAGTTTAAGGACAATCCTGAAAGCCGAAGCAGATTTTATTGAATATTGGAATAATTTGTTGGCATTATTTTGCTAAGTCATGTTAGATTGTGGTTATAAAATGGGCATCCTGCTGGGAGGCCCATTTTTGTGATATTTCTGCAAAAATGTCTGAAAAGTTATCCTGCAATTTCATGTAATGCTTTTACAAACAGGTCAAGTTCGGCGGTGGTAGTGAAAATATGAGGTGTTACCCTCACTCCGTGAACATTCGAAAAGTCAATGGCAACGGTAAAGATTCTATACTGGTCGAATAAAATCTTAGCCAGGTCTTTAGGGCTTTTTCCTTCCACACCTACATTGGCAATGGCGCAATGGCGTTTTGGATCCAGAGGTGTGTTGACAATGATTTTAGGGTTTTTTCTGACTTTTTCGGTCCAGTAATTCTGAAGATATCTTAATCGGGCTTCTTTTTGAGAAGCGCCGATTTTCCGATAGTATTGTATCGCATCACGAATAGCGAGGTCCGTTGCGACAGGATGAGTGCCTGTATGGTTGAGTTTCCTTATATCTGAGTCTTCAAACCCGAAATCTCCATATATTTGCCATAATTTCTGAATTTTATCTTTTCTGACATACAGAATTCCGGCACCGAGAGGCGTTCCCAGCCATTTATGCAAACTGCTTCCATAGTAATCACAGTTTCCAAGATCGGCCAGTTTAAAATCAATTTGTGCAAATGCATGAGCTCCATCCACCATGACTTCCACATTATGTTTATGAGCCATTTCCACGATTTTCTTTACTGGCAGAATGTGACCGGTAACATTAATCATATGGCAGACCATCAGCAACCTGGTTTTAGGTGTAATGGCTTTTTCATAAATTTCCACAATTTCTTCATCTGACTGCGGATGATTTGGAATTGAGACGATTTTATTAACCATTCCGTGTCTTTTTGCCTGAAGGCTGAACATATCAAGCATTGCACCATAATCCTGTTCTGCCATCACAGCTTCATCTCCTTTCTGCCATTCTATTCCTGCAATGATAGTATCGAGCGATTCTGTGGTATTTCGGGTAATAATCAGATTTTCATAGGAACATCCGAGCAATTCTGCCAGTTGTTTTCTGGATTCCAGTTTATCGTTTACCTGCTGCGTTCGCATATAGTAAGACGAAATGGAATTAATCTTTTCAAGATGCTGCTTATATTTTTCCAGTACCTCGGTTGAAGTCAGGGAATAATAACCGTTTTCAAGCTGGATAAAATCATTTGTAACCGGATAACCCTTTCTGATTTGTAACCAGAAGTCTTCTGCTTCGGCTAATTTTAAGGGAGAAATACTTGATTTGAAGGATTCAAACGGATTTTTTTTGATTTGTGAAAACGCGGTGATTCCGCTTAAAACCTTAAGAAATTGTCTTTTTGATAAATCAGGCATTACAGAGTAGTTTGGTTGGAAGTATAAGAGTAAGTTAAGAATTAATCCATAAAAAAACAGCAATAACTCCATGAATTTGAGATTATTGCTGTTCTGTTATTTTCTGAGACGGAATAACTATTTTTTAGTTTTTATCCTGGAAACAATCCATTTTCCAACGTTTTCTCCCTGTTCGTTACCAACATCCAATGCCTGTCTAAAGTGGATTCCTCCATAAAGGCGGCTGATTGATGCCTCACGGGCTGCTTGTCTGAAAGAAGTATATTTTCTCACAGGCAGGCCATACGGAATTTCAGTAGAATCGCTGAAAGCCACATTATCACCAAACATTGAAGTCAATGCTTCGGCGGCAGCATTAGAAATTACAGAGTGTCCAGAAGTATATTCCGGAAACGGAGGAGTTTGTAATACAGGCAGCCAGTCTTTGTCAACTTTAGCATTGATAACGGTCTCAGGACGAACTTTCTGTGAACGGTATTTTTCATCCCAGCATGAAATAAATCCATCGAAAACAGACATAGAAGTCAATAAATAAGCTTCAGCAGTCTGCATATAATCAGATTTGGCCTGACGGCTGATCTGCGAGGTAATTCCCATCCAATGACCACCCGGAGACAGTTTCTTGGTAGCAAACATGGCGTGGCCTGTAATATTCATTTTAAAAGGATTACAATCCCAGAAATTGGCAATATTTCTTTGTTCCTGTGTCAGGTTTTTAACCGTATTATAAATCTCCATTACCTGATTATAATAAGGAGAGCCTTTGGTCATATCATAAGGATGAGGAGCCGGAGGAGCAAACTGAGAAGCGGTATCTAAGGTTAACGGTCTGATTTTAAACCAGTTTGGCTCAGCGGCATCGAAATAAGCCGGAGGCGTCGGAACCCAGGTACCCTCTTTGTTTGTAACAGTATAACGGAATCCTCTGGTTTGCTTATAATTATCTTTTCCTGAATATTTAATGATTGAAGCTGCTACCGAATCTCCGAAAGCGATAGAGCGTTTATACACATCGTCAGGCACTCCTATTGTCTTATATTCTTCCCATAATTTCTTTTCAAAGTCTTCATACAATTCCTGTGCAAATGTAAGTTTCTGACCAACTTTTAAGAAAGCCCTTGTTGATGCCAACGGATAACAATATTCTTTTCCGGCTTCAGGTGTGGCTACTTTTGAAAAACCTTTGAGCTGACCTACCATTGAACGGTATTTAGGATAACCCGGAACAGCTGCTTCGTAAGCGGCAAGACTTGCATAAACATATATTCTGCTTGAAACAGGGGGGGCGAAAATATCATGAATGATTGATTCTGTAACCTGAAGCTGTGTTTTTCTCAAAAACTCAGGATTAGCAGCTTCCTGCTGAAAGTTAGGATTACTCTTTTTGCAACTTATTACAGAAATAACAGAAACTGAAAGTAAAATAAAATTAATGAGGCTTTTTTTCATTTGGTTAGTTATTCGATCCAAGCGTAAAATTACAGAATTCACTGCTCAAATTTAGCACTTTTATCATTGGTTTTTTCTTGTTTTTTTATAAATAAACCGTAAAATAATTACAGAATCGATATTACAGGTTACAATTATTCTTCCGGGTTATACAGTAATCGGGAATTTAATATGCTGAAGACTTACTGAATTACAGATTTTCAGAGAAACCTTTAAAGTAAAAGTAAGTATGAAGAAATGGAGGAAAATTGTACTATTTTTAGAATCGTTATCTGTGGTACTTTCATGATGTAAATCAAATTGCTTGTTAAGAATTTGTAAAGAATGTCAATGTTAGAGAATAATTGTTTTGTTGTAATTTATTGATTTATAGTTATTTGTGTAATTTAAAGGTCATTTTAATATTAAAAAAAAGTTTTTTTGTAAAAACTCATACCCAAAAATTAGCATATTATTCATAGTTTTTTTATTATTTTGCATATCGAACAACAATTCTTAAAAATATGAACTATCAAATACGGGAAGGAAACGGCTACAAGTACATTGACGAAGGACAAGGAGATACTTTGTTACTGCTGCACGGACTTTTCGGGGCTTTGAGCAACTGGGAAGCTGTTATTGAACATTTCAAATCACATTACAGGATTGTTATTCCTATGATGCCAATTTATGAAATGCCTATTCGGGAAGCTGGTTGTGAAGGTCTGACGGAGTTTATTGAAGGTTTTGTAACGTGGAAAGGATTAAATGATCTGACCGTCTTAGGCAACTCTCTGGGAGGCCATGTCGGTTTGATTTTTACCCTTCGTCATCCCGAATTGATAAAGCGTCTTGTTCTTACCGGAAGTTCAGGTTTATTTGAGAACAGCATGGGAGGTTCTTATCCAAAGAGAGGTAATTATGCGTATATTAAGGAAAGGGTAGAATATACTTTTTACAGACCGGAGACTGCAACCAAGGAATTGATTGATGAGGTATTCGAAATAACAAACAGCATTCCGAAAGCCATGAGAATTGTGGCTATTGCCAAATCGGCTCAGCGGAACAATATGGCCAAAGATATTGTTAACATTAAAGTTCCGACTTTGTTGGTCTGGGGATTAAATGATACCATTACTCCGCCACAGGTTGGTTACGAGTTTAATCGGTTAATCAGTAATTCAGAATTATTTTTTATTGATAAATGTTCACACGCTCCTATGATGGAACGTCCGGAAAGGTTCAATGAGATTTTAGGTGAATGGCTTGAAAAAAATCCGATTTATTTGGAAGTTGTCTGAAAAAGAGTAATTTAGTTTAATGTTTAAGCGTTGTAGGAATGAAATTTGCTGATTATTGTATATTCAGCCTTAATCGCTAAAAACAATCGGGCTGCGCTTTTTCGAGGCTTCCGGTAGTTAAACTAAAAACCACTTATATGATTGCTGAGGAATTATTAAACCCAATGTTACCTGTTCTAAAGCCCACAGATACAATCGGACAAGCTTTAGACTGGATGGATGAGTATCGCGTAAATCACTTAGTGTTGACTAATGGTTTGGAATATAGGGGGTTAATTAGTCATGATGTGCTGCTGGATAATAATGAGGAACTTCCGTTGCTGGCATTACAGCCTATGTTTGAAGAAGTTTTTACGTATCCGCATCAACATTTATTAGAAGTATTACCATTGCTTCAACAATACGAACTGGATGTAATTGCTGTATTGGATGAAAACAATGGCTTTATTGGTACCATCTTAAATAAGGACGTACTTAATACTTTTGCCAAAAGCCTTGGTACTTCAGAAGCAGGAGCAATCCTGGAAGTTGAAGTGGATGACAGAAGTTATTCCTTATCTGAAATCAGCCGTCTGATCGAATCAAATGATACAAAAGTAATCAGCAGCTATTATTCAGGAGGTTCAGAAGATAATGATTTCAGGAATATATTAACGCTTAAACTAAATCGTAAAGATATTACAAGGGTTGTTGCAACACTGGAGAGATTTGGATATGATGTGAAATCAGCCTTTGCCCATTCTCCCGTAGATAGCCCTGATAAAGAGCGATATGATTTATTAATGAAATATCTTGATATTTAAATAGAGAGACCACCCGAAAGGTGGTCTTTTTTAATGTCTGTAAAATCCTGATTAGTGTCGGAAAAATCCAAAGAAGCTACCTCTTACAAAAGAAATAGAAAGAAAGAGTATCCAAAATTTGATATTTCTCAATCTTCTTTTTTCTTTTGCCCTAAGAATTAAACAGAACTTTCCACGGTTTTATAAATCGTGCCAGAATATGATGCCAATAGCCATTCACGGGCGAATTTTTAATGAGTCAGCCAAACCTTTTGTACAATCAATGTTTGACGAACTGGCCGAAAGATCAGTCAATCTGCTGATTTCTGAATCCTACCAGAATTTTCTCTCCGAATCAGGTATCAATTATTCCAATGCTTCTTTTTATGACCCCACAGATGGTTTTGTTGAAGCTGATTTTATGCTCAGCCTTGGCGGAGACGGTACTTTGCTGGAAGCAGTTACGCATGTGGGTAAAAATGAAACACCAATTGTTGGGATTAATACCGGAAGACTGGGCTTTTTAGCCACGATTCCACCGGATAAAATCCGGGAAAATATTCAGGAATTACTGACCGGAAACTATGAAATTGAGAAGCGGAAACTGGTTAGTATTGAGTCTGAAACGGATATTTTTGGAAGAACCAATTTCGGATTGAATGAGCTTGGGATTATGAAAACAGATTCTTCTTCCATGATTGTAGTGAAAGCCTATCTGAACGGAGATTACCTGAATGCTTACTGGGCTGATGGTCTGATTATCTCCACTCCAACCGGCTCAACAGGATATTGTATGTCTGTCGGCGGGCCTTTGGTAATGCCGACTTCTGATATTTTTGTGATAGCACCAATGAGCCCGCATAATCTGAATGTACGCCCGCTTGTGGTATCAAGTGATGCGGTACTTACTTTTGAAGTGGAAAGCCGGAGTAAAAACTATCTGATTTCTCTGGATTCCCGCTCTAAGGTTGTGGATAGTACTGTTAAAATCACAATGAAACAGGCTCTTTTCAAAGCTCATCTTGTCAAAATGCCGGAAACGAACTTCCTTTCTACCTTACGAAGTAAATTAAACTGGGGATTGGATGTAAGAAATTAAGTCGAAAAAAAGGCCTTTTCGAAGATCAACGCAAAAACTTGCGGAGTTATAGATATCAGGCATATAATTGGATTAGCCTGATAAGGGGACAATCTGACTCACTTAACACTACAGAGGGAACCCACCTAAGATTACTGCACAAGCGATTGTGCAGTAATCCCTTTTATTCTTCAATTATCAGCATCTCTGTATTTTCTTACCATAAATCAAAAAATCTCTCATTTTATCATGAAAAACTCAATAAAGTGAATCGTAGATTTTGGTATTTTAATTTTTAAACAGAAATTCACTTTTGATAAGT
>NZ_FOXH01000016.1:7582-172136 GCF_900115665.1 Pseudarcicella hirudinis | reverse complement strand
ACCAGGGTAACTTTCAGGAAATTATTGGAAGAAGTTAAAGCACTCCAGTTGAGGCTATACTGAGGCAACAAATAGGGGCTGCAACTGACAGGGAAATTACTCTGGGCTAAAAGCACCCTTTCCCCGAAAGGAGAAATAATTAGAAGTAGAATCAGAAAGACTTTGATCGGTGAGAGAACTGATCGGTAATACTTCAACATCATTATTGTTTATTAAGAATTAATAAATCAAACAGTGGTGTGTTGAAGGATAAAGTCCTTATCAAAAGTGAATTTCTGCTTAAATATTAAAACAGGCAAATTTGAGGCTGGTTTAGTTACATTTTTTGGAGTAAAATGACGGTTTTTTGACAAATGTTAAGAGATTGATATTTTAAGGGTTGAAAATTAATGACCAATGCAGTTTTTGAAGTGACTTTAAAAGAAGGCTGCGTCTTATTAGCTCATTCCAATTTATTTGGTTATAGAATTGGTCAATGCCGTTCCGTTGACCCAATTTTATTAGTTAAATAGCTAAAGCCATTTCTTCATGAGATTTGGCTTTTTTGTTGTAAAGTGTCATTTCCAAAATCGTTTTCCCCACATTTCATCATTTCCTCTTTTGCCTTTTCCCCTTGCGAATAGACTAAAATTTTGTGGAACTTTTCCCTTATTTCTATTCAATAGAAATATTTTTTTGCGATTTTCGGATTTTTGACTCTTAGATTCTTCCATCTGTTCTGAGACACACCTGCCTGAGAATATGCTCGTTTGAAAAGACTTAAACGAGGGCGGGGAGCCAGGATATCGTTTATTTCGAATCCATATGTTATATGCAACTTGTTCATTTAATATTCCGTAGAGCTCTGCTGAACTCTACGGACAGATTTCAATGTTGTACTAAATCTTCTATCCAATAACAAAGCGATGTTCAAAAGGCGTAATTCCGGTTAAAAAGACCCGCATACCCTCTGTTTTAAGGCTGCCAAAGTGTGAAGAGTACATTTCGCCTTCAAGTCCGGTAATCTTAGCATGCTTGGAAATACCTTCCCCGAATTTTATACTGTCTTTTCCATAACTATACTCACCAGTTCCGTTTTCCAGTAAATAATCGTTTGAAGCACCTTCTATCTTCTTTAATCCGCTCAACAGTCCGCCTTCTTTGAAACAAAGCTCGATGGTTACACGCACTCCTTCAGCTCCTTTTGTCTGAAAGAATAACTCATTTGTACCATTTTTTTCTTCTGAAGTAATCGTTGTTTCCAGTGTTTTAATATTGCTTTGCGGGCGATGTGCAAAATCCATTTTGTTCCAGAATCTTCCGTCGGTGCTTGATGAGTGTTTGTAATCACCGTCGGCTCTCTTAAATTGTTTGGGTAATGGCTGATAGTAAGGAGCTTCAATTTTCTGATGCAAAATATATTTGCCATTTTCATGCGTAATTCCATGACTCCTGAAATAGCCTGTGTTAAAGAAATCCGTTGAAAATCTCATGTATTTCAGAATGGCTTCTCCTTTTCTGAAAGCAAAGAAATTCGGATTAGTTGATCTTCCGGAAGCAATAGTTATCGGAAAGTCATTTCCACCAAACAGAGTAGTAGTGGTATCATTTCTTCTGATTCTTACGAGATTGGTCGTCTTAAAGAATTTCTCAAAATTAACAGAAGGATTTTGAGGAGCCGGAAGTGGTTTCAGATAGAAAGGTTCATCCAGAAGAAAAGGCAATAAATCAACACTTATCTTTTCCTCGAAACCTTTTATTCCTTCAATAAATCTGGTAATGGCCGAAAATTCCGCATTGTTATCTTTAATGGCCAGATAACGGTAATCATGATAATAATTCAGAATATTGATCGGTAAGTACTGATCTTGTCTTCTTGAGTCATTGGTCACTAAATCTCCGTTAGGTTCCATGTAAAAATAGGTCAGATTAAGATTTTTACGTACCGGTTCCAACAATTTAGGTCTTTTCAGCAAACGGGACATGGTAATAAGGCATCGGTCTATCACTTCTGAATAAATCATGCTTCTTTCCAGATAATGTCCTTCACTATCATTATAAATACCTTCTGAAAGCCATTCGTCGATCCGGCTGACATAGGCCGGATTTGGAAATAACGCATTTATCTGGGATAAAGCCGCAGAAACTACCCAGCGATGATTGGGTGTATGTATGCCGCCTGTTCTCAGGGCTTCGCCAGCTTTCAGAATAAATACTTTCAGAGAGCTTTTTACTTCATTGAGAGATGCCGTATTATTTTTCTTTAAAATAGTAGCTGCAACACAAAGCGGCTCCAGAATGAAAGCAGTATCAGGTGGAGAAGCCAAATTGCCTAAATCAAGAGTGCCATCTTCTTTTTGGGCTTTTAACAAAAAACGAATGATTTTATTTAGAAATGGTACCAACTCTTCTTTTTGATAGTAAGGAGAAGTCGGTTCACAAAAAGCAGCGGATAAATTTGCCAGATCATATCCTAACCTTCTTCGGATATCGATAATATCTGAGGCCAGAACCTGGAGAATTTTTGCTACTTCTTTACTATTAGCCTGAACTGTTTTTTGATAAAAGTCTTCTTCCGTGATTTTTTCACATTGAGCCTTGCTGATATAAGGAGAAAGAACGGCAAAGGCACTAAGTCCTAAAAACTGATTTAAGAATGATTTTCTTGATATATTTTCCATATTTCTTTGAGTAATTAATGAATCGCGATACACTTCCCTTTGTAAAAAGGTCAGGACTACCTGATTTTACTCATAGAAATTAACCGGGGAAATCTGGAAAAGCGAACCCTGGATATATTCCTTGTAATGAATGCCTGAGAACGGAAAGCTTTTGATAAGTTCATATTTTTCTTCAGGATGTCTTCTGAGTAACTTCATTTCCGAAGCATAAAAATCACCGCTGAAGGGTTTGTGTTCCCAGTCATTATACGCCTGGGTATATTGACCAAGCCTCATTCCTCTTGCAATGGTTAAATGAGGTGTGAGAGAATAAAACTTACTTTTCCCGAGCAGACTGCCAAATCTGGCCCGAATGTTTTTAACAATTTTTATAATCGGGACTGTAGCAGCGGGTTCGACTTTCAGATAAATGGTTTTGAAGGGAAAACCGCCAAAACCATTGAGATTGACCTGAAAAGGAGATACTTCGGCTGAAATTCTGTCGAAACCCCGGATAATCTTCTTTTCCATTCCTATATGCTGCTTAAAATTGCTCAGCGTAATATGAGGATACAGATGTTTTGCTTTTTCACAACCATACATGTCACTGAAATGCGCTTTGATCCTCATGATTTCTGAAGAAAGCTGTGATTGCTTTTCCGGTGATAAAATCAATAAATACTCATATTTCAAATCTTCTGAATTTTGCAGGAAATTGGTGTTCATACCGATAAGATTTATGATTTTCAGAGATTAAAATATCCGTTCAATGATTCAGTTTAACCTTGAAGGCGCAATGCCGTAAGCCTTTTTAAAAGCGAAGGAAAAATGAGAAAAATCTTTAAACCCTACTTCGAGGTAAACATCAGAAGATCGCCAGCCTTTTTCCTTAATCAGATAATAAGCATCATTTAACCTTTTCCGTTGTAACCAGCGATTGGGTGAATCATGGTAAATCTTCTCAAAATCCCTTTTAAAGGTTGCCAGACTTCTGCCTGTAAGGTACGCAAAACGACTGAGATCAACGTTAAATTTGTAATGCGTATTCATATAAGCCTCCAGATCTATCTTTCCCGGTTCACTGAAATCAAAGAGAATATTCTTTAAAGAGGGATTGGATTCCAGTAAAATCATAATTGCTTCTTTAACTTTTAGGGTAGTCAGGGCCTTGCTGATATCATTTTCGCCATTTAAATAAGGTGTTAACGATTCAATATAATTTTTAAAAAGATTATTCGGTTTTAAAGATAATACCCCTTCTCCGTTATAAGGCTGGCTTATTTCCAGATTATTTTCCTCCTGAATGCTCCTTAAAGTTTCCTGATCCATAGAAATGGAGATAGATTTGTAGGCTCCGCCCGGAGGAGGAAATTTTATATACCTCGCCAATTGATTTTTTCTGAAAAATCTGAAATCACCTTCCCTGGAAAAATAAGTTTTTCCGCCAACAGATACCTCAGAATTTCCCGAATATATATAACTGAATATATGATTGGCGTTAAAAGATTCTCCTTCCCCGTTTTTATGCTGGTAACAGGAATAAAGTATATCGGGTCGAGTTTGTTCTTGTTTCTCCATAACCAAATTTAATAAAGCAAACCGTATTACTGTAACGATTTTATACAGCAATACGGTTTCATGGTCTGATAATAACTGATTATCCAAGCTTACTTGTTTGTGAATGATTTACCCATTTCGGTTTCCAGAAAATCACGGGCTTCATCATGATCTGTAGAAATGCTGGTTTTTATCCATTTTTCAAGTTCTGCGCTTCTTTCTGCATCAGCATGTTTTAGTAAACCGATTGCCTCACTTCCCAAAACAAGATGTATTGGAGGTTCAGGATGTTCAACTAGTTCAACCATTACTTTTGCGGCTTTTTCAGGATCTCCCATCGGAACAAAGCCACCTTCTTTGAAGAAATCGACACGTTTGTCAACCGTGGTTTCATAACCCTCAGGCGATTCAGCATAAGACATGGAATCTCCTGCCCAATCGGTACGGAAACCACCCGGTTCCACGCTGGTTACAAGTATGCCAAGCGGTGCCACTTCTTTTGATAATGCTTCACTAAAGCCGCTTAATCCAAACTTTGATGCCTGGTATATTGTTAATCCGGCATTTCCTACTCGTCCTCCCACTGAACTGATTTGCAGAATTCTTCCTGAACGTTGTGCCCGCATATATGGCAGTATGGCACGTGTTATTTCTATGGGCGCATATAAATTTGTTTCCAGCTGACTTCGCACCTGCTGATAAGTGAAAGCCTCTGCTGCGCCAATAATACCAAAACCTGCATTATTGACCAATACATCAATTTTACCGAAACGGGTAATGGCTTTTTCAACGACCTGATAAATTTCTTCCCGTAAGGTAACATCCAGCTTTACAGCATAGATTTGCTCAGGGTATTTTTCTGTAAGGTCTTTTAATTGTTCAGGATTTCTGGCGGTTGCAACAACCTGATCTCCTTTTGCTAAAACTGCTTCTGTCAGGCTTCTTCCTAATCCTCTGGAACTACCTGTAATAAACCAAACTTTTCTCATGATTTCTGATTTTTATTTGATACAAAATTAGGTCTGATTGAAGCCTTCCTGTTTTGTTAAAAAGCTCAAAGTATTTTGTTCAGAAGCTCATGTAACTCCTGTTTTCTTCCTGTTTTGTGAAAAACCGGAGTTATTCAACGTTGGATATATAAAATCTGAGGGTTTTAAGATTCAGTCTCTGAGTATATTTATGCTGTTTCTCTGTTGATTATGCAAATTCCTTCAGCTTATTTTCTGGACTATTTTATTGATCCGGGGTTTTCAGACACAAAGATGTATTTTTGGAGTTTCTTATTCTGGCTGAGCGGTAGATATGTTTTCAGATCAATTTCTGGGAAATAATGTTTTTGAGAACAGGATTGAACTCTGGCAAAACTGACTGAAAAAAGCATCCGGAAATTAATATATTGTTGTTACGGAGGAAAGGGGAGAATAACCGGGTTTATTTGCGTGTATGGCGATGAAAATGAGGAGTTTGGTTGATAATTTATAGGTAAATCCGGATTTTAAAGGGAGAGGAATTGGCAGCCGGCTTTTGAGAAAGGCCGCATACTGGATCCGGATAAAAACGGTTTTATTGTTGTACCAGATTTTTTAATTTTTTGTGATATGAATTTTGTAGCATTTGATTTTGAAACCGCCAATGAATACAAAGACAGCGCTTGCGAGATAGGAATTGCGATCGTGGAGAACGGCATTGTAAAAGAGCAGAAATCCTGGTTGATCAAACCTAAGAAAATGTACTTTAACCCGTTCAATGTAATGATTCATGGCATTGATGAATATCAGGTATGGGATAAGCCCGAATTTGATGTGATCTGGGAAGAAGTAAGACCTTACCTGGAAAATAATTATGTGGTAGCTCATAATGTTGGTTTCGACATAAGTGTTTTAAAAAGTACGCTGGATGCATACGGACTGCCGTATCCGCATTTGAAATTTTTGTGTTCGCATAAAGTTGCCAGAAGGGTTTGGCCAGGTCTGGTAAAGTATGATTTAAAAACCGTGTCATCTTATCATAATATTACGTTTCGTCATCATAAAGCCGGAGACGATGCAGAGGCCTGCGCAAGAATATTAATCAAAGCCTTTGAAAAACTGAGACTTGAGAGTTTTGATGAACTGGTGAAAATGATATCTGTCAAGGTAGGCAAACTGGATGCAAATGGTTATGATTCTTCCGAAATAAGGCCAAAATCAAAGATAAAACCCAGAAATCCCATAGTCGGGGATGTACTCAAACGTAATCCGGAACACATATTCTTTCAAAAACAGGTTGTATTTACCGGAACCTTACAATCAATGACCCGATCGGAAGCTCAGAAAAAGATAGCAGACATAGGTGGTATAATTGATGATATAATTACCATTCGTACAAATTACCTCGTCATTGGAAGGAAAGATTATAAAAGAGATAATGGAATAAGTTTAAGCAGTAAACATAAAAGAACACAGGAGTTTTTACAAAAAGGAGCAAATATTGAAATCCTGTCTGAGGAGGATTTCTTAAGAATGCTGTGATAATTCCCCATGCTCTGTGGCACACAGAGCATAGAAGCCAAAATGAAAGGATCCTGTATTGAGAATTGTGGTTTGTGTGTCACAAACCACGGTTTCAACGGTTTCAGGACATTGAAAAGTAGTTTGTGTGTTTTAGACACAGTATGGAAATCCTCCCCATGCTCTGTGGCACACAGAGCATAAAATCTCGGAGAGCATAAGAGTTAAAATGAAATTGTTACTACATTGAGAATTGTGGTTTGTATGCCACAAACTACGGCTTTTTGAAATAAATAAGGAATTACATAAATTTAAAGATGACATAAAAATCATTCTACACTAAAAAATAATATAATGAAATCTTCAAATCAATTTAGAAAGGCTATTCGTAACTCAAGAATGAGCTTAAATGAAGTATACTTTTGGACTTCAACCATAAAAGATTGGAAAAAGTTATTGAATCAGGAAAAGTATAAAAAATTAGTTGTTGACTGTTTAAAAGAGCTTGTCGAAAAACAATTAATTAAGGTTTATGCTTTTGTTATTATGCCAAATCATATTCATCTTATTTGGGAATTGTGTTCAAAAAATGGCAGAGAGATGCCTCATGCTTCATTCAGTAAGAAAACAGCTCATGAAATTGTAAAGGATTTGAAATCCAATCATGTTAATGTTCTGAAACATTTCAAGGTTCAGGAAACGGAACGGGAATATAGAGTATGGCAGCGTGATGCCTTGGCAATTTTGATGGATACCAAATTTAAGGTGGAACAGAAGATTGATTATATTCACACCAATCCATTGCAAGAGAGATGGAATTTAGCAGAAAGTCCTGAGAAATATGTTTGGTCTTCTGCAAAATATTATGAGACAGGAATTGATGATTTTGGGATATTAACACATTATATGGAACAATTTTAAACAACGTATTATCTCCCTATGCTCTGTGGCACACAGAGCATAGAAGCCAAAATGAAAGGATGCTGTATTGAGAATTGTGGTTTGTGTGCCACAAACCACGGTTTTTGAAAGCCCTCAGTATCTCAAAAATGCTTTACAGCAATTAAAAATTATTCTCCCTAACTCTACATGGGTTGAAATTCATGGTGTAGATCATGCCGCTACTTGGAATCCAGAACGTGGTGGTAATCCTATTCATGTTGCCAATGCTGTTAAAAAATACTTATTGGGAAAATAGTAATTATAGCCCCCTCCCCATGCTCTGTGACCCAAAGAGTATAAAAGCAGAGGGTGGTTTGTGTGCCACAAACCACGGTTTCAACGGTTTCAGGACATTGAAAAGTAGTTTGTGTGTTTTAGACACAGTATGGAAATCTTTGAAATTTATGTTGTAAATTTACCTGATCCTAAACAATTTACTCATGAAAATATCATTCCTGACTCCTTTCAATATTCGGGTTATAGCCTTATTTACCATTACCTTATTTGCATTTCCATTCAATCGTTTATCGGCTCAGAATACGGCTAAGGAGAAATTACTTTTTGGCGTAGCTTACTATGATGAATACATGCCTTCCGAGCGACTGGAAAAAGATGTTGTCATGATGAAGGAAGCAGGAATCAATGTAGTAAGAATTGCAGAATCTACCTGGAGTACCGTAGAACCTCAGGATAATGTTTTTGATTTTTCCCATATCGACAGGGTGCTGAATGCCATGCATAAAGGAGGAATAAAAGTCATTATTGGCACGCCCACTTATGCTGTTCCTACCTGGCTGGTAAGAAAATATCCGGACGTATTAGCTTTTACTTCACATGGACAAAACAGATATGGTGTTCGTCAGAATATGGATATTACCAATACTCATTTTCGTTTTCATGCGGAAAGGGTTATCCGTAAAATCATGGAACATGTAAAAGACCATCCGGCTATCATAGGATATCAGGTTGACAATGAGACCAAACACTATAATACAGCAGGGCCGGAGGTACAGAAACTTTTTGTGCAATACATGAGAGGAAAGTTTCAGTCACTCGACAAAATAAACAAAGCATTCGGATTAGATTACTGGAGTAACCGGATTAATAGCTGGGAAGATTTTCCCTCAACTTTAGGGACAATTAATGCAAGTCTTGCTGCTGAATTTTCTAAGTTTCAACGAAAAGAAGTTACAGATTACCTTGCCTGGCAAGCTGCTATTGTAAAAGAGTATAAACGTCCGGAGCAATTTGTAACCCAGAACTTTGATTTTGAATGGAGAGGCTATTCCTATGGAATCCAACCGGATGTAGATCATTTTGCTGCTGCCAAAGCTCTTGATATTGCCGGAGTTGATATTTACCATCCTTCTCAGGATAATCTGACCGGCCTTGAGATTTCTTTTGGAGGAGATATGGCCCGTTCTATGAAAAACGGTAAAAACTATCTGGTAATTGAAACAGAAGCGCAGGGTTTTCCTCAATGGCTTCCATACCCGAATCAGCTTCGTCTGCAAGCTTTCAGCCATCTGGCTTCGGGAGCGAATATGCTGGAATACTGGCATTGGCATTCAATCCATAATTCAGCAGAAACGTATTGGAAAGGGTTATTAAGTCATGATTTTGAACCCAATCCTACTTACAACGAAGCAAAAACCATCGGTAAAGATTTTGAAAGAATCGGAGACCATCTCATTAACCTGAAAAAGAAAAGCGATGTTGCTATTTTATTCAGCAATGAAGCGTTGACAGCCTTTAACGCCTTTAGTTTTGGCTGGGGAGCGAAAGAAAATTATAATGACATTTTGCGTCCCTTTTATGATGCTTTATATCGTAGTAACCTCGATGTTGATTTTATTGATCCAACGAGTACAGATATTGAGAAATATAAGCTAATAATTGTGCCGGCCTTATATGCCGCTCCTGACAGCTTATTGAATCGTCTGAATCGATTTGTAAAAAACGGAGGAAATGTGGTCTATACTTTTAAAAGTGGTTTTTCTGATGAAAATGTAAAAGTAAGACCTGCGGTGCAGCCCGGAATTATTAATGAAGCCTGTGGCATTTCATATAGTCAGTTTACGATTCCGGACAATGTAAGCCTGAAGGGCGATCCTTACAAGGTAGGAAAAGAAAAGAATCAGGTAAAAAACTGGATGGAACTTGTTACACCAACTACAGCTAAAGTGCTTGCATCTTATGACCATCCGGTTTGGGGAAAATATGCTGCTATTACGGAAAATAAATATGGTAAAGGAACAGCCACTTATATCGGCTGTATGACCAGTAACAGTCTTACCGAAAAGATTATACAGGAAACGGTGAAAAATGCAGGATTATGGGGTCCGAATCAAGAAATTGCTTTTCCGGTTATTACCAAATCCGGTGTAAATCAATACGGAAAAAAGATTCATTATTACTTCAACTATTCTTCTTCACCGGGTAACTTTACTTATCCATATAACGGAGGAACAGACTTACTTTCTAATACTCGCATCGATAAAAATGCCCGGATTACCTTGGAACCCTGGGGAATGAAGATTGTGGAAGAATAGTATATTTTGAGGTTTTCAAACAGGTTTTATTTTTCGGAAATAATACTTCCGGTTCGTGATTTCAGGCCGGAATTTGAAAACATATTTGTATGAAAAAACCTTCTTTTTCAGCTAATTTTACAGTACTAAAAACAGCTAAATATTAATCCGGTCATGGCCTTTTTCCCCGCAGCAAGTTCTATCCTTTCTTCAATTCATCTTAATGCATTTTTACAGGAGAAATATGCTTTTAGTACAGACGTTTCCTGTAAACTGATCAAAGCCGGAATAAATCATACTTATCTGATCAAAGATGGTTCTGATAAATTTATTTTCAGGATTTATAGCTTCAATTGGAGAACGGAAAAAGAAATTTCTGAGGAAATAAGACTTTTAACCCTGCTTCAAACGAATAGAATTCCGGTTTCTTATGCAATTGCTGATGTCAATGATAATTTTATTCAGACATTTGAAGCGATTGAAGGTAAAAGACTGGCCGTTCTTTTTTCATATGCAAATGGTGGGAAAATGCTCAGTTTTTCTCCGGAAATCCATTTTAAAATCGGAGAAATTATGGCAAATATTCATAAGCAGACTCTTGATTTAAAATTGGAGCGTGTTGAATATACGCCCGAAAGACTGGTTGAAGATTCTCTTGTCAATCTTGCCGGATTTCTTCCGGAAGAATCTAAGGAGATGGCTTTTATGAAATCTACCCAGCAATACCTCAAACAGGAATTACTCAGCGTAGATTTATCTGAAATCAGAAAGGGAGTCGTGCACCTTGACATCTGGTTTGACAATCTTAACATCAGTTCAGATAATGAGGTTACAATTTTCGATTTTGATTTCTGTGGAAATGGCTGGCTTTGTTTAGACATTGCTTACTATGTATTGCAGATTCATAGTACGGAAAAGGACGAGAATGAATGTAATCTCAGAAAAGAAAGCTTTTTAAGAGGTTATGAATCTGTTACAGCGATTTCCGGCGAAGAAAAGCGTCTTTTGCCAATGTTAGGAGTGGCGCTTTACCTGTTTTACATTGGTATTCAGTGTGAGCGATATGAAAACTGGTCAAATACCTTCCTGAATGAGGTTTATCTGAAACGATATATCAATCTGCTGATTAAAAAATACTTTGAAAGCAATCAATAAATAATACTTAATCTTAACGCTGTCAACCAATTAATTCTCAATATAACCGATAAATGAACCTGATTCGCCCGGCTTCTCTTTTTACCTTTTTCTGTTTTTTAAGTATTTTTTCTGCTTTTGCACAATCGATTCCTTTGAAGACCCGGGTTGATTCTCTGATCAAACTGAACGTTCCGAGGAAATTTAACGGTGTTATTGCCATCGCTCAATCCGGGAAAATAATATACTCCCAAAACTATGGTTATTCTGACTTTGCTCAGAAAACCTCTTTTACCGAAGAAAGTCAGTTTATTCTTGGGTCGCTAAGCAAGCAGTTTACAGCCGTTTTAGTGCTTCAGGAACTTGATAAAGGGCATTTGTCTTTAAAAGATCCTATCCGAAAATACCTGCCTGATTTAAAGGAAAGCTGGGCCGATTCTGTAACGGTTCATCATTTGCTTAATCATACTTCCGGAATTGTGGCTTTGGATAAACCTTTGTCCTTTAAACCGGGTACAAAGTTTTCATATTCCCCCTTGCTTTGTTACCAGCTTTTAGCGCAAATCGCAGAGAAACTGAGTGGCAAAACTTATCAGGAGCTGATGAAAACACTCTTTGAGAAATGTGATATGACCAATTCAACCATTCCTGTTGCATATAAGTCTGGAAAATTGGTTTCATGTTATTCGGAAGAAAATGACGGTACTTTGGCATTGGAAAAGGTTAAACCGGAGGAACTGGGATTTGCAACGCCGGGCGGAGGCATTATTTCTACTAAAAATGATTTGATTAAATGGAATGAAGCACTTCACCACGGGAAATTACTAAAAACGAATACCTATAAATTGATGGCTACTGCATCTTCTTCCAGAGAACATGCCAGATGGGGAAATATTGATTATGGTTACGGACTTCAGATTGATAAGCAGGATGACATTTTAGAGCTAAGCCATAGCGGCGCTTTGATTGGTTTTATCTCTTCCAATTTGTATTTTCCTGAAACAGAAACAAGTATTGTCATCCTTGAAAATATTGCCTGGAATTTTGATAACGTCATACGTACCTTTTTCTTCCATGACCAAATCCGGAAAATTGTAAAAGAAAACCTGAAAAGATAGCACTTTTGGTTTGGTATAAATCGCTGAAAAAACTCCCTGAAATCAAAGATGTTTCAGGGAGTTTTAAGCTTTATGGGTATATCTGTTGTTCAGTGGGTTAAAGGACAGCTACTTTAGCTGTCTTACTGTAATATGAGATTCCTTTCCCATTTTCCAGAGATCTCCTTTTACCTGTATCGATTCTCCGGTATTGACAGAGCGGTATTGCGATGGGTCAGTAAGGTTAGCCCGGCTGATCGTAGCAAAATATACTTTGTGCTTTGATGTAATGATTTTGGCAGTAAAACCATCTTTCCCCCGCTGAATCTCCGCTACCTGACCTGTAATAAAGTCATTCTTTGCCTGAGAAGCAGATGTCTGTGCCGTATTCTTTTGAGCACAGTTTACAGAAGTAATGAGTGTTGAAAATGTAAAAAGGTATAAAAAAGTCTTATTCATGAAAATGATCTTTGTAATGCCTGTTTGTAATATATGACCTCAGATTTAACTCTTATATAACCTGAATATTGTGGCATAATCCCATGAATTTATAAAAACTTCCTGAAGCAGAGCGAGTCATCGCTGAGGTTTTATTTCCCCTTTGCTATTTCAAGAAGCATTCCCGCGGCATTTTTATTCTCTGAATACACTTCTACAGCCTTTTTATAGTAAATAATGGCTAACTCCTTACTGCCTTTTTTGTAATAAGATTCTGCAATAAGCTCGTACGCATATGAAAAATCTTCCTTATTGGGATTCGCCAATGTAGCAAGGTGAAACATCTTAATTGCGTCGTCAAAGTGTTCGCGTCTCATTAAGTATTTGCCGGTACTGACCAGATCGTATTTTTCACCTGAGAAATCATATTTGTTCTGCTCAGAGGCCTTTATCTGGTTCAAAAAAGCAATTCCCTGTTCAAAATTGTTTAAGACCTTTTCCCTGATATCAAGATAAATGGATTTCTTCGGAACTTTATAAGGCTGGCCTTCAAGTATGGCAAGTATGGCATCTTTGAGGGCATGTACCTTGAAATTTTGATTGTTCGTCATAAGAATAATAGTGATATCTTTTTGCAGATTACTGTACATCAGGGCTTCATAATTGTAGTTCGAACCATGATGCTGATGCCAGATCAGTTTACCGTTTTCGTATTTTGTTCCGCCAAGACTGGTTTCGCTATTGGGAAAGCCTTCGGAAAGTTCTTTGAAAGAATTTTCGCTGATAATTTTGTAAGAATTAAGACATTGAGCCCACCTGAACAAATCTTCCGCAGGCAATCGTACCCAGCCGGTCATATTTTGCTGATAGATTGTTTCCCTGAAATTATTGTCAAACGGAATAGCTGTGATGGTATTAATACCCGGTTTATCTACATAAGACTGATCCATTTTGCAGGGTTTCAGCAGGAAAGTTTCTACAAACCGGCTGTAAGAAATACCCGTAATTTTCTGAATAATTGCCCTTTGCAGATAAACATTGCTGATATTGTAATCAAACGCCGTACCCGGTTCGAATTGCAGGTTTTTCAGCAGACTTATTTCTTTCAGAATAGCTGTATCAGACAGAGCTTTACTATTGGGTAGACCGCTGGTATATTGCAGCAAATGTTTCAGCTGGATTTTTTCAGCCCAGGCTGGCAGTTCCGGGAAATATTTCGACAGTTTATCACTAAGTTTTAACTTTCCTTTTTCCTGTAAAAGCATAATCCCGACAGAATTGAATTCTTTGGAAATAGAACCGATATCAAAACAATGATCCGGGCTTAATTTAACTGTTTTGCTGCCATTTGCATATCCAGTTTCGGCATGATAAACGATTTTTCCATGTTCTGAAACCAGGGCGTTTCCATTAAAAACGCCAATCTGATGCGCTGCCTCTAAAAGAGAATCAAGCTGTTTCACTTTTGTAGGACTGAGTTGCGCCAGGAGGTTATTTCCTGAAACAATTGAGAAAAAAAGAATGAGGAATATGAAAGGAATTTTACACATAAACTGATGTTTTGAAATGATTGATATTTATTAGCCGATACAATTTTAACCTGGAATTCAGGATTTTATGAGCCATGACTTGTCAACTGCTCCAATTACTTTCGAATTGCACTTTTCTTTTTACAATAAGCCTTATCTTTCGAACATAAATTTTGATCAGCTTTAAAATGTTTACAACAAAAGGATTCAGGACTGTTTTGTATCTCTGCATGACCTTTATTGCTGCTTCCTGTAAACTTGATAATTTTCAAAAAACGGAAGGAGCAAAGCTGAAGACCGGAGATAATCCGGCCTGGGCAGCAAAGGACTTTGATGACCACCACTGGCTCTCTGCAAATGGGATCAATGGGAAAACGGTACTTTGGTTAAGATTTCATATAAAAGTAGATTCTGCTCTGCGTCCTTATAAGGCATTAGGAATGGAAGCGATTTCATTAGGTTCTTTTGATGCTTTTTGGGATGGTGTCAAGGTAGGAGAAAACGGGAAAATAGGGAAATCGAAAACAGAGGAAATTCCCGGAAAACACAGAAGCTATTTTTTAATTCCGGATTCTCTGGCAACTCAGGGAAACCATATAATTGCCTTACGGGTTTCTAATTTTTATGCCTTAAATAATTACAGTTTTTATAATGTAATCGTCGCAGATTATTTCAGCCTTGCCAGAAATGCCCTTATTTCTACACTTTGGATGCATCTGTTGGGAGGAGCGTATTTTGTCGGAGCGTTGTATTACCTCTTTCTTTTCCTGAATAAACGGAAAGAATATTCTTTTCTGAGCTTCAGTATTATCTGCTTTTTGTTTTTCGGACTGATTATGCTGGAATACTCCGGTCGTTACCTGCTTTATCCTTATTATTTTCAAACCATCAGACTTGAGCTGATAGGCATATTTACTTTTATCCTGTCCTTCCTGATCCCGCATTTTTTTACCATGCAATTCTCATTTCCGACAAAGAGATTTTACCTTTGGATGCTTTTTTTCATTCTGGCGGGAATTTATGGCTGGTATTTCAAACGATATGATCTCACGGCCCATTTAATGAGTTTAACAATGTGGATCGCCTCATTTATTGTTGTAAGTTATGCGGTTGTGCAGAAGAAAAAAGGGAGTACTGTTGTTTTTTGCGGAATCCTGTTGAGTGGTGTACTGGCGGTTTTAATTTATTACGACTACAGCTTATTTATCAGCTTTACGATTATTATTTTCTGCATGCTTTATTTGCTTAGTCTCAGGATTAAAGAAATTGAAAATGCTTATCATTCCTCTCAGATGCTTTCTTCCAGACTGGAAGCTGAGTTATTGAAAAAGAGTATTCAACCACATTTTCTTATGAATACACTTACTTCATTGATCGACTGGGTGGAGGAGTCCCCACGACAGGGAGTCATATTTATTGAAGCACTGGCCGGTGAATTTGAAATTTTCAGCAAGATTTCGACCTTAAAACTCATTCCGGTTGAGCAGGAGATCCAGTTATGTAAAAGCCATCTTGCCGTGATGAAATTCAGAAAAGAGATTGATTATATCTGGGAAGATTCCGGCATTGATCCTTCAGAAATGACCCCGCCCGGTCTGATTCATACAGCCCTTGAAAATGGTGTTACCCATAGTCAGGCCCTGGCTGACGGATCAATCAGGTTCAGACTCTCTTTTGAAAAATCGAAAGATTTTAAGCAATATCAATTGACAACCACTGCCCAAAACCGACCCAAAACTTCTGAAAAACAGGCTGGAACCGGTATCAGATATATGGAAGCCCGGTTGAGAGAAAGTTATGATTCTGACTGGGAGCTGCATTCTGAAAGTATGGAAAACGGCTGGCAGACGACCATTAAAATTTATAAAAAATCATGAATATTCTGATTATTGAAGATGAGGCCAGAATTGCCGGAAGGATAGAAAGGATAAGCCGGGACGTTTTGAGAAGAAATGCCGGTAATATCACCATCAGGGATTCTTTACAGGAAGGCATAGATTTTATCCTCACTCATCCGATCGACCTGTTATTTCTTGATCTGAACCTCAATGGAGAAGATGGTTTTGACGTACTGAGGAAAGTTGTTTCTGAATCATTTCATACCATTATTATTTCAGCCTATAAGGAGAAAGCAATTCTGGCATTTGAATATGGTGTTCTGGATTTTATTCCCAAACCTTTTGACCAGGCCAGACTGGCGCAGGCTTTTCAGCGGATTTCTAATCATGAAAAACAAGAGGGAAAAGGGCTCAGGTTTCTGGCGGTTAAAAAGAATGGCAATATTCTGCTTATTGACATCAATGAGTTATTATATGTAAAAGGAGCAGGGATCTATACCGAGCTTCATTTGAAAAATGGCAGGAAAGAGCTGCATGATAAATCATTGGAGAAACTGGAACAACTTCTTCCGGATTCGTTTGGAAGAATACATAAATCTTATCTGGTAGAAATGGCTCAGATTCAAGAGATTATTGTTCAGTCGGGGAGCAAGTATATGATTTTACTGAAAAACGGAGAACTTTTGCCAATCGGCAGAACACGTTACAAACTCCTGAAAGAGAAGCTATTTAAAGAGTTATAAGATTTAACTTAAAAAACCCGCAATTCCCGAAGCCTTCTTCGTTCCGGGAATTGCGGGTTTATTTCAGGCAGGAATTTCTTTTAAGCGGTTGGAAAGAACATTTTCCCAATCCTGGTAAATTTCCTTATATTGTCCGGCAAGTCTGTGATCCGGTTCGATAATGCCCGTCTTTTCCATATTGGCAAAAGCCTCTTTAGGCGTGCTGAAGCCATTATTCCCTATTCCTGCGCCGAGTGCAGCTCCTTTAGAGCCATCTGTATCATATAATTCTACAGCTACTCCGGTAACATTCACCATTGTTTGTGAGAAAACATCACTTAGGAACATGTTGGATTTTCCGGCACGGATAACAGTAGGTTTTGTACCATTTTCAGCCATGATATCCATTCCATATTTCAAAGAAAAGGCAATTCCTTCCTGCGCTGCGCGAATGATATGTCCTTTTGAATGAAGGTTTAAATCCAGTTTTGAAAAAGAGGCGCCTAGAGTTTTGTTGCTTAAAACCCTTTCCGCACCATTTCCGAAAGGTAAAACCCTCAGACCATTAGCTCCGGCTGCAACTTCAGAAGCGGCCTGATTCATTTGCTGATAACTTAATCCGCTGGCCACATTGTCACGCACCCAACGGTTAAGAATACCGGTTCCGTTTATACACAGCAAAGTACCTAAGCGGTTTTGCCCGTTCAGCTCGTGGTTCACATGAGCAAAAGTATTGACTCTTGATAATGGGTCATAACTGATCTGATCAGAAACAGAGTACACCACCCCTGAGGTTCCGGCAGTTGCTGCTACTTCTCCGGGCTCGAGTACATTTAAGGAAAGGGCATTGTTAGGCTGGTCACCGGCTTTATAAGTTACGGGTACTCCTGCTTTTAAGCCTAAAAGATCAGCAATCGAACTTTTTACTTCCCCATGATTAGAGAAAAGCGGACGGATTTCCGGCAGAATTGCAGCAGGAAAACCATAATATTTCATCACATCTTCTGATACGGCATTAGTCTGGAAATCCCAGAAAATACCTTCTGAAAGCGCAGAATTAGATGTGGTAATGGCTCCGGTCAGTTTCATGGCAATATAATCTCCCGGAAGCATGATTTTATATACCGAACCATATACTTTTGGTTCATTCTCTTTTACCCAGGCCAGTTTTGAAGCAGTGAAATTCCCGGGAGAGTTAAGAAGATGTTTTAAAGATTTTTCTTCCCCGATTTGCTGAAAAGCTTTATTTCCGATCGCCACCGCACGGCTGTCACACCAGATAATTGACGGACGGAGAACTCTCAGATCACGGTCTACCATCACCAGGCCGTGCATTTGGTAAGCAATTCCTATCGCCTGAATATCTTTTGGATTATATTTGCCGGAAGAATTACAACGTTGTATAGCTTGCTGAACGCAATCCCACCACATTTCAGGGTCTTGTTCCGCCCATCCCTCTTTTGGAGAAGATATAGTGTTTTCGGTATCAGGGTATTGTGCTGAAGCAATCAGTTTTCCGGTCGAACCGTCAACAACTGAAGCTTTAATGGAGGACGTACCTAAATCAATTCCTAAAAGTAACATGTGTAATGTTTCAGATTTGAGTTTAATGTGGATTTATTTTGACAAAAATAAAGAATAAATTCACTTTTTTTCAGATAAAATAAAAATAGAACAGTAGATAACTGTTTTTTCTTGAAAACAAGGCTTTTGGAGGTTGTCTCAGAATAAAAAGAAGAAAATATTTCTTCGTATTGCAACCATTATCCTGTCTAATCACGTCTATGTTTTTGAAGAGAAGAAATTAAGGAGTTTAAGCCATGCACAAAAAGAATTTTTACCTGTTTTTTATACTCGCCATTTGGGGCTTTACGGCTTGTGATACAGTCGTAAATGATCCGGTCGGTCCCAATCAGAATAATCCGAATAGCAGCGCAATTCCTCAGGCTACACTTGAGGCTTTCAGGCAGGTTTATACGGGTGTTCAGGATTTCAGGTTTCGTCCTTTAAATGAGGGAAAAACCTGGGAGAATGTATTTGTATATTCTGACGGAACCGTAATTTCTGCCGTAGATTATAAAGGTGAAGTGATTGATTTAGAGCAGCTTAATGGCTTGAAAAAAGCATTGCCCGATGCCGTGAAGCAATCCGCTGCCGGAAAGGGGGCTGATAATTATATTGCAGGAGCGTACGAACTTAGTAAAAGCCCTGCTCAGTCTGCCGGGTTTAAAGTACTCTTAAAAAAGTCAGATACCGGAAACACTGAATTGTTTTTTGACGAGGCAAGTAAAAGTTTTAACAGACAGACCCCGCAGTTTTCCATCAGAATAAATGCCATTTACGCATCAAGTACCGAACAAATCAATTTTACCCCCGGTATTCCTGAAGTTGTCAGGCAGTTTTTTACGCAGAATCAATTCAAAAGTGCAGCTTTGCTCGTAACCAGATTGGACGATGGTAATATTACGATTGACGTGAATTATCGGGAAAAACAAAATGATTCTGTTATTTCTTCCCGGATTCTGATGTCTGAAAAGGGTGAAGTATTACAATGGGAAACACCATTACAGAGGGAATTGACTTACCGTGCATTGAAGGTTGAAGAATTACCAGGAGAAATAACCAGCTACCTGACCCGGAACGCTAATTCTTTTACGGTAGATTATGCCCTGGCAAAACAGTCTTATGCCAAAGATGCTGTTTATTTTGTTGAGGTACAGAATGGTACAAAAAGTATCAGGATAGGAGTGGATGTAACGGATAAAAATAACCTGTCTGTTACTAATTCGAGACAGGTTGACCAAAGTCTTTTACCACAAAATATTCTGACGTATTTAAATAACAATATTACCGGATGGACATTCTCTTCAGCAAGATTAGTTGAAGAAGTCAGTAAAAATGGTGTGGGAGGAAATATCAATCATTACACCATAGAAGTATTAAAGGGATCAGGAAAATACGCATTGAGATTTAACGGAAAAGGAGAATTTCAATACCAGTACACTGTTCGATAAGTAAAAGTCAAAAGCACATTCCTGTCCCGGGTTTGATTTGGAGAATTTTGATTACTTATTTCAGAAAACAACTCTGTTACATGATTTATGAAAGATAGTTGGAGGTAATTAATACTAAAGTTTCCGGATTTGCCATTGCCTCAAAGAACTATAAATGTTGAAAGAAAAGGAATTAGTCATCGCCTGTAAAAGCAACGACCCTAAAGCTCAAACCGCCTTTTATAATTTATATAAGGGGCGGCTTTTAGGCGTTTGCCGACGCTATGCGCGTACGGAAGCGGAGGCTGAAGATATTTTTCAGGAAGCTTTTATTAAGATTTTCAAAAACCTGCACAGCCTTGAAAAGCCGGAATCGGTTAATTCCTGGGTAAAATCCTCTGTAATCAGAACTGCGATTGACCATTACCGGAAAACGATTCAGGAGCGGGAGCAGAGCAATTACGATGAATTACTGGATATTTCTGTCAGCGAGGAAGAAAATGTATTTGCCAGATTTAACCGGGAGCAGATACTGGAGGCAATTAATAAACTGCCGGATGGCTATAGAATGGTTGTAAACCTTTATCTGATTGATGGATATAATCATGGAGAAATTGCCCAGATGCTGAATATCTCTGAGGGTACTTCAAAATCCCAGCTTTCAAGGGCTAAAGAGATTTTAAAACAACGTTTAATCAAACTGGGCTTAACGCTGGCCTGAAACGAATAATTGAAAAAACATTTGCTAATACCTTAATATCATGTCGGAGACAGGAAAAGACATAACAAAAGACTTTCTGCAGGGAATGTTCTCGGATTTCGAAGCCGAACCGAAGAACGAGACCTGGGGTAAGATCCAGCAAGCCATAGGAGCAGCTCCTGAGTTTTCGTTTTGGAGAACAGCGAAATCCTGGATCACCCCGGTTGCTGCATTGATTTTTATGGGGATGACCACTTTTGTCACTCACCAGCCTGATAAACTGACTGCTGAAGTAGCCGGGATAGAAGCAGTAAACAAGAATGGCGTTTCCAAAGAATCTGCTTCACAAGTGCAGAAAAAATCTACTGATAATTTACTTACTAAAAAACAGGATAATATAGCAGAAACGAAGTCCTTTAATGAGATAAAGGCTTCCGGTTTTCAAAATAAGAGGACAATTCATGAGGCAAAAAACACTGCATCAGAAACACAAATTGCAGATAATAGATCGACGGGGTTAAAATATTCTCCAGAAAATAAGATTTATACTGAAAAATCCCTGAAACAGGTCCGGAGAAGAGGAAATAAAAGTTTAGACTCCTATATTTCAGAAAACCGATTATCAAATCAGACTATTGCAGTAAACGGAAATAAAACACATTTAAATAAAACAGAAAAGGTTTCTGAAAACATTACGCTTACCTCTCCTATAAAACAAAGCCATTTGGAATTTTCAGAAACAAAGGAAGATTTATCTTCTGCTGAGAAAACTCCAATGGCTTTTCATCAACCGGATCAGATTGATGGAAAACAAAAACCGGATCAGGATACTATTGCCCGAAGGAATTCGAAAACAATTAAAAGTCCGGCAAATTCCTCAAAAGATCTGGCAAATCTTTCTGTTAAAACACTTAGTGCAGCGAAAGGTAAAACTGTTCAGCAACAGGTAATTAATGATAAAAAGCAGTCTGAAAAAAGCAGGAATAACCTCAAGGAGGAAAATGAGGCAGGGTTGCCGGAGGAATCACTGATTCAGGAAGTCCGTCGGGTTTACCCATTGGTTTTGCTGGAAAGCAAGGCATTTGCAATGAAAAAATCAGGACTTATTTTACCAAAAGTAGCGGCTAACTCGTATGCTTCAGTGGTTAAACCTTCTGAAAAACCATGGTTTGTGAGTATCAGTATTACACCATTGCAGACTTATAGAATTGTCAATATCAGACAATCGCCAAATCAAAAAATGATGATTCAGAATGTTGAAACAGACCGTTTAATCAGTTCTGAAAGAAACGGATGGCAGGCAGATATTAACATGGTAAAACCGATTTCAAACAACTGGAATTTCAGAGGAGGAGTTTCGTGGTTAAGTATGCATAACTGGGCAAAGTACCAGACCGGAACAGATCAGATCATTTACAAACCTGCGAATACCCTTGGAAATAGCCTTGGCGTGGATATTTTACAGAACGTAGGAAATACGGTTTATGAAAGTCAGCAGCTTCAGATGATAGGTTTGAAGGCTGATGTGCAGAAGTTTTTCAGGATTTCAGGCAGAAACCGTTATTTCGTAAGCCTCGGAGCCTCAGCATTACTGGCCCTGAAAGATGCAGAACCAAAGGCATTTGCGAATTTCTCCTTAGGTTTGCAGCATATTTTAAGTCAGAAAGTATTTCTGACATTTGAACCAACCACCTCTTATTCGCTTACAGGGCTTTCAGATGATGAGCATTTATTGAGTACCAATGCATACAACGTAGGGCTAAGAGTGGGAGTAAGTTTCAGCGTTAAGTAGAATCTTCAAGTATCACACGTTTTTCATTAAACCTCAGAAATCTCGTAGAACTTTTTCTCATTGCAGAGAAGTTCTAAGAGATTTCTGAGGTTTCTTTTTGTTTCATATTTAAGGAGAATGTATAAAAATCAGAAATACGATTTATATCTATCCATTTATATCTATCCATCTATCTTATATCTATCCTCTATATTCTCCATGTTGCCATGTGGTTAGGCATGTCTTATGTTCCCTTTTCTATGTTCTCTATGTTGCTATATGGTTACAAAGATTCCTGCGTTGCCATGTGGTTAGGCATGTCTTATGTTCCCTTTTCTATGTTCTCTATGTTGCTATGTGGTTACAAAGATTCCTGCGTTGCCATGTGGTTATAAAGATTTCTATGTTCTCTATGTTGCTATGTGGTTACAGTTCCTATGTGGTTGCAAACTCCTGAAAATAATCAACTATTTTTGCATGATTTACAGGAAGAACAAAGACTAAAGTCGAAATAAAAAATGTCCATTCTAACAATTAGTAATTTTACCAGACAGTACGAAAACAGAACCGTTGTAGATGATATTTCACTGGTAGTTGGGAAAGGTGAAATCGTTGCCATAGTAGGAGAAAGTGGCTCAGGGAAAACGACCTTATTAAATATGATTTCAGGAAATGTGAAACCTGAAACCGGGCATTTATTTCTTGAAAATCAGGAACTGGATTTACAATTTGACAGATTAATTAAAGAATTTCCTGAAATTAAACTGGTTCCCCAGGATTACAGACTAAAACCTGAACATAAAATCTGGGAGAATATTGACCTGGCGCTTACCCGATACACGCATGAATACCGCAGGGAAAGAGTAATGGAATTGCTGGAACTCTGCGGACTTACACAAGTAAAAGACAAGAAACCCAGGGAAGTTTCCGGCGGAGAAAAACAGCGTACCGCAATAGCAAGAGCCATTGCAGAGGAACCACAGGTATTGTTACTGGATGAACCATTCAGTAACCTGGATTCTATAAATAAGCAGAAACTTCGGGAAAAACTGGTCGAAGTTATCAGACAGGAAGAAATTGCCTGCTTATTCGTTACACATGATTTAATGGATGCCTTTCTGGTAGCAGACCGGATAGGAGTGATGTACAAAGGAAAACTACTGCAACTGGATAAACCGGAGGTTATCCTGAAATCTAAGCAGGAGGAATATGTGAGCAAATTTGTGTCGAGTGCCTTAAATGTTTTCAGGGAATTCTTCGAACGTTACCCAAATCTGTAAGAAAATTAGTGAAATATGAAAATTGAGTATATATGCTTAATTAAATTTGGAAATTAGGTATTTGTTACTAATTTTGTCATACTTACACTTCTGACAGCAAGAAACTGTTTGTTAGATTGTGAATTTGACAGAAAAAAGACCAAACGCCCCCTAAAAACGTTTGGTCTTTTTGTTTTATGACATTTCTCCCGAAAAAGGCTTTGCCAGAATGGCTTTCACCTCATTCACTTCATGAGTCTGTCCGAAGGCAAACATCATTTTTGTAATAGCAGCCTCTGTGGTAATATCAGAACCACTGACTACCCCGATTTCCTGCATGACCTTGCTGGTCTGATAACGTCCCTGAGTAACCCTTCCGCCATTACATTGAGAGACATTGAAAATAACAATTCCATTTTCAATAGCCTTTTTGATGGCATTGAGAAACCATTCATCGGTAGGGGCATTTCCGGAGCCATATGTTTCCAGAACAACCCCTTTTAATCCATTGATTGAAAGGATATTGTGGACAATCTTTTCAGAGATTCCCGGAAAAAGCTTCAGAATAACCACATTTTCATCAAGTCTTTCATGGATCCTCAACGAAGAATTGGGTTTATAATGCTTAATGAAAGGATGATTGTATTCTATGTAAATTCCTGCCTCGGCTAATGCAGGGTAATTTTCTGACTGAAAAGCATTGAATTGGGCACTTTCCTGCTTTTTAGAACGATTGCCCCTCAAAAGCATGGAATGGAAAAATACGCAGACTTCCGGAACAAGTGGCCTTCCGTTTTGTCGGGCCGCTGCAATTTCCAAAGCTGTAATGAAATTTTCTTTGGCATCAGTTCTAGCCACTCCGATGGGTAACTGAGCTCCTGTGAAAATGACAGGTTTATTAAGGTTTTCCAATAAATAGCTTAAAGCGGAGGCCGAATATGCCATGGTATCAGTTCCGTGGAGTATTACAAAACTGTCATACTTTTCATAATTATCGCCGATAATCCTTGCCAGATCAGCCCAGACAGAGGGCTTCATATTGGAGGAATCCAATAGCTGATCGAAAGTCAGTACTGTTATTTCAAATTCCAGTCTTGCCATTTCTGGTAAATTATCCGGAATTTGAGTAAAGTCAAACGGTACGAGACTGTCTGATTTTTTGTCGTAAACCATTCCTAATGTTCCTCCGGTATAGATTACAAGTACCTTGGCATCAGCCTGATTGTTGGAACTGGTTTTGATTTTTACGGTTTTATACATTTTAAATTTGTTGATGGATTTATGTATTTATATAGAATATTCTTTCTCAGGCATGGCCTTCAGTATCATCTTTCTCTTCGGTTTGAGGAGATGAAGGAGCCATAATACCGATCATCATGATGAACGCCGTCAGAATAATGACCTGAATAATCAGTGATTTATTCACAATCGGGATATTCTGGGCAGGTTCAATGGCAAGAAACAGCAGGATGGTAATTAGTCCCCTTGGTGAAATAAACAGCAGGGGCTTTAAAGGCAATTTTGATAATTTTAACTGAATGGCACGAAGGGCAAATATGCCGGCCACAACGCCTATCGCCCAGACAATGGTCTCAGCGTTGAGGATTTCTTTTGTTTCAATCAGATAGCCAAAGAGCAGAAAGAACAAAGCCCTTACCAGAAAGGTAGCTTCATTACTCAAATCCTTAAATTTATGTACCTCTTTATCTAATTCTTCAGCCTTCAGTTTACGGATCCATTTAAACCTTTTTAATTCATCAAGATTTCCTAAAAACAAACCAAACAGAAGAATGAAAATTAAAGCGGGCAAATGGTAAATTTTGGAAACAGAGTAAATCAGAATGATCAGCAGAATAATCGGAGCGAATTTGATATGGTGATCGATTTTATTCAGCAACAAAGAAAGACCAATGGTTGCAGCAAAAGAAATCACAATCATAATCAGTAATTCAAGTACAAAATGCTCAAAAGAGGCAAATCCGAATGTCTCATTTAAGGCAATAAAATTGAAAAATAATACCCCGATAATATCTGACAGACTGCTTTCATAAATAACAAATTCCTTCACACCGGCACTTAAACTTTTCACACTGGGAATGGCAATCGCACTGCTGATTACGCATAAAGGAATGGCGTTTATCAGGTTATTTTTGAATGAACCCTGCCCGAAATATTGAAAAAGAAAGGCCATCCCAAAAGCAAGTCCCAGCATCGGAAGCAGTGCCACCACAAATGATTTCCTGATTAACGGAGCCTTGGATTTATCAAGCTCCAGTTCAAGAGAACCTTCCAGTACAATCAGAATAAGCCCGATTGTTCCCAGAACCGGCAAAAGAGGAGTGAGATCCGGAATATGAAATTTCATCATATCAGAGACCTGTCTGACTATCCATCCAAGTAGTAACAGCAAAATCACCGAAGGGATTTTCGTTCTGGAAGAGGTCAGATCAAACACATAAGCTACCAGGAGCAGGGTGCAGATTGTGATAATAATTAAAGTCGTCATAGCGATTGATGAAGTAAATCCCGGTTAAGCCCACTGTGGTAAATTTATCCTTTTAATCTTAAAGCATTTTCAGTAGTAATACGAATCGCATCTTCAATGCTCATCTGTTTCAAATCGGCAATTTTCTGAGCAACAAGTGTCAGATATGAAGGCTCATTTCTCTTTCCTCTGTGTGGTGCAGGCGCCAGATAAGGGCTATCGGTTTCCAAAACGATATGTTTCAGGTCAATTTCCGGAATAAGCTTATCAATGCCTCCGTTTTTGAAGGTAACAACTCCACCGATTCCGAGCAGAAATCCCAGTTCAATTACTTTATGAGCCTCTTCTAACCCACCGGAAAAGCAATGAAATATGCCTTTCAATTCTGAATCTCCATTCTTTTCAATCAGTTTAACGGTCTCCCAAAAAGCATCACGACAATGAATATCAATCCAGAGATTATGTTTTCTGGCAAGCTGGCATTGGGTAAGAAAAGCCTGTTCCTGCTGATTAACAAAGGTTTTATCCCAATACAAGTCCATTCCGATCTCTCCGATTGCCAGAAATTTATGTTTCCCCAGCCATTCTTCCATGATATAAAGTTCCTTTTCAAAATCCTCCTTCACATAACAGGGATGGAGACCGATCATAGGCAGGCATTTTTCAGGAAACTGGCCAGCCAGAGCCATCATTCCATCAATTGTTTCAGAATTACAATTGGGCATCCATATTTCTGAAATTCCATTAGAAAAGGCCTTTTCCAGCATTTCATTCCGGTCTTCAGCAAATTGCTCATCATAAATATGAGCATGAGTTTCTATAATAGATAAATTTAAGTTTTTATAATTCATGAATGATGATATAATGTATTGGCTATCAATGGATAATTAAAGTTTCTGTTTTGAGGACTTCGTTTGTGATGACACAAACACATACAAACCGGCCATAAACAATGGCGATGCCGTATTACTCATAAATCCTTCCCTTCCAATCTACTTTTACAGGCAGGTAATAGAAAAGAACCATTGTAAGTCCCCACCAATTCGAGTAAAATTCATAAAAAATCAGGTGTTTTACCAATGAAAACTGCTTTAGTTTTAAAATTACCGGCAAAACATTCAGGGTTTGGATAATCCATTTTATCAGCCAGACTAGTGCCGCCAGTTTCCAGGAAAAAAAGATACCGATTGCAGCCAGAATCGGAAGAAATAAAGCATTCAGATAAAGCAGCAACACAATCCACCAAGGGCATTGCAAGGCTCCGACCATCCAGCGTTTCCGCTGATGAAGAAATTCCTTCATGCTGAAAATAGGCTGTGTTTTGGCAAAAACCTGTAGATTAATGGTATTTCTGAAACCGAAACCTTTTTTTATAGTTTCATGAAAAAGTGCAAAATCTTCGGTGATTGAAAAAGGCATTTTTGCATACCCGCCCGTTGCCTCATAAGCTGCTCTGCTAACAGCTGAGTTATTCCCCAGACCTGTCAGGGGAATCTTTAAATCTGCTGCTTTTTTCAATAAAGACAAAGCATAAAGCCAGTCAATTGATTGAAAAGCATGAAACATGGATCCGACGTTTAAAGCCGTTACGCCTACCTGATGACCGATTCTGGCATCTTGTTCAAAGTTTCGGATCATTCCGTGAATCCAATCCGGATTAACTTTTACATCAGCATCGGAAATTAAAAAATATTTACCTGTGGAATGTTCGTAAAGGTTGGCAAGAACATTGGCTTTTCCCCGTTGATTATTGATAGTTTTTTCAATATCAATTAATTGAAAATGAGGCTTGTCTTTGATGAAGTCCAATACTAATTCCCTGGTTTTATCATCAGACTGGTCGTTTCCGATCAGAATCTGGAGCTGCTCTTTGGGATAACTTAAGGCATTCATGGCTGAAAGACTATGCAGAATGTTGTCTTCCTCATTTCTTGCGGCAATCCAGACGGTAACATTCGGGAGCATTCTTTCCGGGTTAAGCATGAAGTTTTTTAAAATAGTTTGATGAAAAATGTATTTACAGTTTTTCAGGCAGGGGAAGGAACTGATATCCTTTTTCACTGAAATGTTCCAGAAATCTCGGAAGAGCGAAACTCATATTAGGACTGGCTTTTATGCTGTCGTGAAATAAGACTATAGAGCCATTTTCGGTGTATTTTATGCTTTTTTTCAAAATTGTTTCAGGGGATAGTTCTCTGGAGAAATCTCCCGTTAATACGTCCCACATGACAATCTGATGAGATTTAATGATTTCTCTTGCCTGGCTTTTTTTAATTCTGCCATATGGTGGTCTGAATAACTGAGGTGCTGCTATACCCGACTGGCTGCTGATCAACTCATGGCATTTTGAGAAATTTTCGAGGTATTCATCCTTTTCGGTATTCCAGCCCCGCAGATGGTTAAAAGTATGATTGCCGATACCGTGTTGTTTTTCAACTAATTTGCTGAAAATACAAGGGTTTTTCTCAATGTTATTCCCAATGCAGAAGAATGTCGCTTTTGCCTGAAAAAGATCAAGCTGTTCCAGGACAAATTCCGTCACTTCAGGGATCGGGCCATCATCAAAAGTCAGGTAAATGACCTTGTCTTTTTCGGGAATTTTCCAGATAAAATCCGGATAAATAGCCCGCATGATGAAATTTGTTTTATGAACAAACATGAGATTAAATGTTTCCTTTTTGTATTGCCAGATTACTGCAATTTTCTTCCTTTCCATTCGTAACCTTTTCCCTGTGCCAGAAGTCCGAAAAAACTTACATAGAACGGATAAATTACCTGAACAACCGGAACCAGCCATATTAAAGCTGATTTACGTAAAAAAGATAAAAAGAGCGATAAAATGATCATTTCAGCTGAAAACTTAATTACTGTCAGTGAAATGAAATCTGACAGACTCAGGCTGCCGGAAATAAGTCCCGGGACAGTTAAAATCCAGCAAAAGTTTGTCAAAAATACGAAAATGGCCAGAGCTTTTACGTTCATACGCTCGTAGAATTTCCATTTACTTGCCCATCTTTTTCGCTGATTGTAAAAATCATGCAGTGTTTCCTGAGCATTTGTTTCCACAATGGCATCCTGATTTTTCAGAAAGAAAACTTTTTCCGGAAATTGCCCGGCGATTTTATGCATAAGAAATTCATCATCACCTGAGGCAAGGTGTTCAAAACCTGAAAAGCCACCCACTTCAAAAAAGGCTTCCCGTGTATAAGCCAGATTGGCACCATTGCACATATTTGGCTTTTTCATAAACATAGCACAGGCTCCGGAACCAATCAGGCTGGAAAACTCTATGATTTGTAAATTACTCCAAAGCCCTTTCCGGGAATGAAAAGTTACAGGTGAGCTGATTAATTTTGCCTGCTTTTCCAGAAAATACTGCTGAACAGCAAGTATCCAGTTTTTGCCAGACCGGCAATCTCCGTCGGTGGTCATTATTAATTCTCCCGTGGCGATTTTAAGGCTTTCTGTAATAGCTCTTTTTTTAGGAGAAAGGCTTTTGTCAGCGGACAGATTATTAAGAATAAGCTTAAAATGAGCCTTTTTCTGAAAATCTTTAACAAGCTCAGCAGTAGAATCCGTTGAAGAATCATTTGCTACAATTACCTCAAAGTTTTCAAAAGGATAAGTCTGATCGTTTAAATCTTCCAATAAATTCAGGATATTTTCAGCCTCGTTTCTGACAGGAATAATAACAGATATTCTGGTGGTTTGTGGAAAAGTATAGTCCTTCCCGACCTCTCTGAACCGGAGCCAGGTGAAGATAAGTACCAGATTGAATAAAAAGTATAAAAGCGCAATAATATATAGAAACGAAAGAATCATTTACTAAGGATTTGGTCAAATAATCAGCAAGTTTTAAATAAATTTCGTGCTTCCGTTTACCGCAAAATAAAGCATGAAGGTTTTTCGGTAAATTCCTGTTAAAACGGTTTATTTCTTTTTCTCTTTTACGATGAAAACCATTCCGAATAAAACCGGAGTAAGGATATTAATCAGCCATAAACTCAGCGTGGCAGAAACAACAGCTGCCGGAGGAATAGCATAATAACTAAAAAAATACAAGGCTGTGAATTCTCTTATTCCCAAATCGCTCAGGAAGTTGAACGAAGGTATGAGGGTTTTAAAGAAAAATACAAGACTTGTCAGTGTAAACAACTCCAAAAGAGGAAGATTTATTGAAAAAATCAGTAAAACAATAATAAACTGAATCGAAAAAGTAAGGTATCTGAGTGTGGCCCAAAGCAGGATTTCCAGAATTTCTGACAAATTATAAGTTTCGAAAATTTCAAAATATGAAGCGAAACGTTTGAGGAATTTTACTTTTTGAAAAAATAGGCCAATCCAATGTCTTCTCGAATAAAAGAAAATTCCAAACAGAAGACTGGCGATCAGGAGTAAAAAGAAAATACAGAATAACAGCGGTATTTGCGGTAACTGATGCAGGATAAAATGCCCGAAAGCGATGGTTCCGAAGAAAAGCGTTACATAAAACTGTATCCCGTTTCCCATTAAAATTGCCCCGACTCCCTGAAATCTGTTGGGACTATTGAGTTTCCAGATTCTTCCGGCAAAATCACCGAGGTTGGCCGGTGTAATAAAACTCAATGACAAACCAATAATAACTGACTGATACGCTTCTGAAAAGGAAAATTTCGTAATAGGACTGGCTAGTTTTTGCCATTTTAATGCTTCAAATCCCCAATTGGCAAAAGTGAGTACAATGAGTGTTAGTAATAACCAGAAATTAGTGGAATTAAATGCTTTTTTGTATTCAAGTATCAGATTGTCAATGCTTTGATGCTTCTGTTGAAAGGAATAAACAATGCCAGTCAAAACGCTCAAAAACAAGAAAATCTTCAGAAACAGGAATAGTTTTTCAGAGAGGTTGTTTGTTTTTGGGATGAATTTGGAGTTACCTTGCATCAGAATTATTCGAATTGTATTCAGAGGAACGGAAATGGGCGAAAAAATTATTTTAGGCGTTGATCCCGGAACCCGCTTTATGGGTTATGGAGTCATTCTGACCGACAAAGGAAACATGACTTTGTTACAATACGGGGTCATAAATGTGAGCAAATATAGCACGCAGGAATTGAAATTGAAGAAGATATATGAACGAATTGTCGGAATTATCGAAGAGTTTACTCCGGATGAGATGGCAATTGAAGCTCCGTTCTTTGGAAAAAACGTGCAATCTATGTTAAAATTGGGCAGAGCTCAGGGAGTCGTAATGGCTGCTGCGTTGTCACATCAGATCCCGATTGTGGAGTATTCTCCCAAAACCGTTAAACAATCAGTTACAGGAAATGGAAATGCCTCCAAAGAGCAGGTCGCGGCCATGCTTGATCATTTACTGAAGCAGAAACTTGACGCTGCCATGTTTGATGCTACTGACGCTTTAGGGATTGCCGTATGTCATTTTTTCCACGGAAACAGCATTATGTCAACTACCAAAGGTACCAAAAAAGGCTGGGGCGCTTTCGTAAACGAAAACCCTGACAGAGTGAAATAAAGAAGCGATACATAAGAACCAAGCCCTGGAAATATAGATTGTATTTCCAGGGCTTGGTTCTATATGTCCTATGTTATGTGGTTAGTTTTTTTCTATGTGCCCTATGTTTCTATGTGGTTACAATGTTTCCACACAGTTGTTTTATATGTGCCCTATGTTCCTATGTGGTTACAATGTTTCCACGCAGTTGTTCTCTATGTGCCCTATGTTGCTATGTGGTTGCAATGCCTCTATGTTCACTATGTTTCTATGTGGTTACAAATAAGATAGTGAAGTCTGTTCTCTATGTGCCCTATGTTGCTATGTGGTTGCAATGCCTCTATGTTCACTATGTTTCTATGTGGTTACAATGTTTCCAAGCAGTTGCTCTCTATGTGCCCTATGTTCCTATGTGGTTGCAATGTTTCCACACAGTTGTTTTATATGTGCCCTATGTTCCTATGTGGTTACAATGTTTCCAGGTAGTTGCTCTCTATGTACCCTATGTTCCTATGTGGTTACAATGTTTCCACACAGTTGTTCTCTCTGTGTCCTATGTTCCTATGTGGTTGCAATGTTATGGTTACAAAACCATCTCCCAGGCTTTTTCCACAGAGGTCACCGGAATCTGGCATACCTTATTGTAACAGATAAAAATCTGCGTTTCTTCTCCTTTGGCAGTACGGTTTTCCAGCAAGGGTAATTCGCTTTTCACTTTTGTGCCTGAAAGCACTTTATTTGGAAAATAAGTTTGATCGATTTCTTCTCTGAATTTCAGATAATCAGGTCCGACGATGGCAATTTCAACAGTCGGACTGACCAGCTGCGTAGCCAGACATGCCCAGTTTGTCAGATAATCTACATTGGAAATAATCAGTTTTTTCATTTTCCCCAACATAACTCTGGAGAGTTCACTAAAATCCTGCCGATCGAGAATCAGACCCAAAACATAAAGATTCTTCGCCATGATGGAATTGGAAGCTGGAATGACATTGTCAAATATTTCCTTCTTTCTGACGATAAGTGCTTCTGCATTTTGATCCGTAAAAAAGAAAAGATGCTCATTTTCATCATAAAAGTTCTGGTAGGCATAAAGTGTTAATTTTTCCGCCTCATGCAGCCAGATTTCCTCAAATGTAGCCTGATAAAGTGAGGTAAAAGCATCAATAACTGCGGCATAATCTTCCAGAAACCCCATGATTTTTGCTGTTCCGTTTTTATAGGAATGCCACAACTGAGATCCATTCATCATTTTGTCTTTGATGAAATGCGCATTGTTTTTTGCCAGCACCAGGAAACGGTCTTCATTAAATACCCTATAAGCATCCACTAATCCTTTCAGCATGAGAGCGTTCCAGGAACATAATACTTTGTCATCAAGGCCAGGTCTTATCCTTTGATCCCTTGCCAGCATTAACAAACGAATACTTTCTGCAAATTTGCTGTTCAGTACAGGCTCGGCTTTCCATAAAATATTTACCTCATCTTCCCAGTTCCCTGCTTCGGTAACCTGATAAGTCTCACAGAATTCTCCGGCATTTTCTCCGAGAATCTGTTCGATTTCATGCCTGGTCCAGGTATAGAATTTCCCCTCAACCCCTTCAGAATCCGCATCAAGTGCAGAATAAAATCCACCTTCAGCATTTACCATCTCCCGGCTCAGCCATTCAATGGTCTCATAAACTGTTTCCTTGTAAAGCGGTTCTTTGGTCAGAGAATAAGCCTCTGCATACAGACTGACCAGCTGTCCGTTGTCGTAAAGCATTTTTTCAAAATGAGGGCAGAACCATTCTCCATCCACAGAATAGCGGGCAAAACCACCACCCAACTGGTCGTAAATACCACCCTGAGCCATTTTATTCAAAGTCAGTTTCAGATGTTCCAGGGCTTCAGGATTGTTGGATGACCTGAAATATCTTAACATAAAAAGCCAGATACTCGGCATCGGAAATTTAGGTGCTCTGTTAAAACCTCCCCATTCCGCATCGAAGCCAAAGGCCAGTTTTTTAAACATATTTTCAAGACCTTTTTCAGAAAACAGTTTCTCTTCTATGGTAAGTCCGTATTTTTCAGATTCGGAAAAAAGCATGTTCTTCGTAAATCCCTCTGCTGATTTTTGCAGTTCTTCAAAATGATTAGAAAAACCATTATTAACGGCAAGAAGCATTTGCCGCCAGTTCTGAGGAGGAAAATAAGTGCCTCCGTAAAAAGGTTTCCCGTCAGGCATCAGAAAAACATTCAGCGGCCAGCCTCCGTTTACACCCATCGCCTGGACGGCGTCCATATAAATAGCATCCACATCTGGCCGCTCTTCCCGGTCAACTTTAATGTTTATGAAATGCTCGTTCATTATTCTGGCAATATCCTCATTTTCAAAGGACTCCCGTTCCATGACATGGCACCAGTGACAAGCGGAATAACCGATAGAAACCAATACAGGCTTGTTTTCTGTTTTAGCTTTATGAAGCGCCTCTTCGCTCCAGGGGTACCAGTTTACCGGATTATGGGCATGTTGCAAAAGATAAGGACTGGTTTCCTGTGACAATCTGTTCATGGAATGTTTTTAAGATTTTTAAGGTTTGCGGATTGAAATAGCCAACTGTAAATCGCTCTGATTTTATCGATTTTTTCTCAAAAATAATAAACATTATGCCTGAGAAATGCGAAAAGTACATAAGATTATACTTTTGATTGAGTATAAATTGAGCGTAATCTAAATTTTAATCGAATGAAAATTTTAAATTTGTGTTAAAAAATCAATAAGGTTTGATTTGGAGATTTGATTAACTCAAAATACTCCTCTCAGATATTTTTCTTCCAGAATCCACTAAAGCTTTAAGGATAAAAACCTTACCGGAATAATGAAAAAGCACGTTTCTTTGGTTCTCGAACCGGAAATTGCCTTCGATGCAGGCAAATTTCAACAACATATTTTCAAATTACTGCATATTCCTGCAGAAAACAACGAAGCATTTGTCAGGGCTACGAAAAGATCGATTGATGCCAGGTCAAGACAGATAAAAGTAAATATTGAAGCTGATGTTTTTGTCAATCAGACACCCGATCCGGTGATTGAGTTTCAGAAAGATTACAAGGATGTTTCTAAAGCAAAAGAAGCGATTGTAATAGGTGCAGGTCCGGCAGGAATGTTTGCCGCACTTCGTTTGATTGAATTGGGCGTAAAACCGATCCTTCTGGAAAGAGGAAAAGATGTAAGAACAAGAAGAAGGGATCTTGCCGCGATTAATAAAGACCATATTGTCAATCCGGAATCCAATTATTGCTTTGGTGAAGGAGGAGCAGGTACATATTCTGACGGAAAACTCTATACCAGAAGTAAGAAACGGGGGGATATTCGCAGGGTGTTGGAGATTTTTGTGGCACATGGTGCTACGGAAGAGATTCTGGTAGATGCACATCCTCATATTGGAACAAATAAACTTCCGCAGATTGTAGCAGAACTCCGGGAAAGTATTTTAAAGGCCGGAGGAGAAGTTCATTTTGATACAAAAGTGGTAGATTTTATCCTGGAAGGGAAAAAGATAAAAGGAGTAATAACTGAGAACGGGAAGGAATTAACGGGTTTAGGCGTAATTCTGGCTACCGGACATTCAGCCAGAGATATTTTTGAGTTGTGTCAGAACCGGGGGGTGCTGATTGAGTCCAAACCTTTTGCAATGGGAGTAAGGATAGAACATCAGCAAAGCCTGATTGACAATCTGCAATATCACCGGAGTGATCGGGGACCTTATTTGCCTGCGGCTTCTTACAGCCTGGTAGCACAGACTTATCATAAAGGTATTCAGCGGGGAGTGTTTTCGTTTTGTATGTGCCCGGGAGGATTCATCGTTCCTGCAGCAACTGCTCCGGGTGAATTGGTTGTAAATGGAATGTCTCCTTCACGAAGAGACTCAAAATTTGCCAATTCCGGAATGGTTGTCGCAATAAATGATTCAGACCTTGAACCTTACAAACAATTCGGAGCTTTGGCAGGTTTGCATTTACAAATGGATCTGGAGCAAAAAGCCTGCAAAATGGCCGGAGGTGGACAGACTGCTCCAGCTCAGTTAGTGGCGGATTTTGTAAATAAGAGAACTTCCCGGCAATTACTGGAAACATCTTATCAGCCGGGTCTGAAATCAATGGAAATGTCAGAGGTTTTACCAGAACACATTGCTTTTCCTCTCAAAGATGGTTTGAAACAATTTGGCCAGAAAATGAGGGGTTATACTTCAAACGAAGCTCAGATTATCGGGATCGAAAGCAGGACATCTTCTCCGGTAAGAATTCCGAGAGACAAGGAATCGCTGGAGCATGTGGAAATCCTGCGACTTTTCCCTTGTGCTGAAGGGGCCGGATATGCAGGCGGCATCATGTCTGCTGCAATGGATGGAGAAAGATGCGCCGAAAAATTAGTGGAATTGTATGGGAAATAATGACCTTAAATGAAAAAATCAGTCTGAAACAGAATTGAAGAATACGTTGAGTCAGTAAAAGCAGTGTGAGAATTTGAATAGTATTTCTAATTATTAAAAGTTTTATGCAGGATTTTAACCACTTCATCAGGCAATTGCAGGTCCGGTTTGAGAAACCGCTTCCGGGACGACCGGCTCATGAGAAAATGATTTCTTCGAATCGTCTTCTGGTAAAAGCCATTCCCAATGCAAAAACCAGAAGAAGTGCGGTATTGATTTTGTTTTATCCTTACGAAGGAGAAATTTATCTTCCCCTGATCCTGCGTCCTGCTTATGACGGGGTACATGGCGGTCAGATGGCTTTTCCGGGTGGAAGAATGGAAAAGGAGGATGAAAACCTTATCCGTACAGCCATGCGCGAGGCTCAGGAAGAAATTGGAATACGTCTGACGGATGTCAGAATAATCGGAGAACTTACCGAACTGTTTATACCTCCGTCTAATTTTTTTGTACAGCCTGTCATCGGTTATTTGACCAGCCGGCCGGAGTTTTATCCGGATGCCAGAGAAGTGGAGGATGTGATTGAAGTTAATCTGAAAGAGCTCAGAAATATTGATATTATTGGCAGAGAGGTTATGAATGTACGGGGAGTTGATGTTGATGCCCCGTTTTACAATATCCAGAACCGGAAGATATGGGGTGCCACTGCCATGATGATTGCTGAATTGCTGGAGCTGCTTCAGAGTGAGCAGTTTTAAAACAGAAAACCTATAACAAAAAAGCAGGTCATAAACCTGCCCTTTTGTTTAAAAAATTAAAATAAAGACAACTTTCTCAGAGCAATTCTCTTTTTACGAATTTTGCACTTCTTTCTACACAATCCAGTGCATTTGGTATGTAGTTATTTCCCTGCTCCACAAAAATGTGTTTTACACCGGCCAGTTTTGCATCAGGGAAAAATGTTTTAAAGTTAATAGTACCATCTCCGACCGTTGTGTGCAGATCGCGGTTGTTTTTGTCCATATCCTTAATATGCCAGCAGACAAAACGTCCCGGATTTCTTACAAAATATTCATGAGCAGTAAGTTTAGAGGAATGTGAAAACCAGTAAAGATCCATTTCCATTTTAACAAGATCAGGATCTGTTTCTTTCAGGATCAAGTCATAGCCGATTTGACCATTATGATCAATGAATTCAAAATCGTGGTTATGATAGGCCAACTGAAGCTTTGCCTTTTTAATCTGTTCACCGATTGTATTCAGGGTATCGGAAAGAAATTTGAATTTTTCCATCGTTCTGAATTGTGGATCCAGCCAGGGCCAGACGATATAATCCTGTTTAAGTACCAGCGCTCCTGAAATACAATCATCCACATAACGTTTCATGTCGTCAGGCGTAGAACCGTTCAGAATGAATTTATCAAGATCATAATGCCCGCTTGAACTGCTAAGATTGTTGTCATCCAGAATTTGCTTTAGTTCTGCCGGTTTCAGGCCCCAGTAATATTTATTTTTACCATAATTATAACTGTAGGTTTCAACTTCCTGATATCCGAAGGAAGCTGCCTTTTTCAAAGTTCCGGGAACGTCAGCGGACATTTCTTTGTGAAGGGTGTACAATTGCAAGCCCAGCTTAAACTTCGGGCTTTTTATAAACTCAGGTTTGGAGAAGGCAAATGCACCTAATAATCCGGCTTTTTTCAGAAACTCTCTGCGATTACTCATATTAAATTTATTTAGGGGATAGTTGTTTTTGGTTTTGATGAAAAACTTTCTCATCAAAGTGACAAATTTAGGTTCGGCAAAAAGCCCGATATTGTAAAAATGCGAACGAAGCTTGCGACTGCGGACCTTGCCTGTTTTTTTTCATTACAGAAAAGGATAGTGTAAACTGCTTTAAAATGAAAATTTACCGGAAATATATTGCATGCCATGAACCTGTTTAATTATAGAGAACTTGCGGCGGCTCAGGAACTTTCAAAGTTTGTCAAGAAATTCTGGGTGCTCGATAATGCTTTGAATCACAGTGAGTTTTCCAACAAAAGTGTATTGCCTAACGGATGTTTTAACATTGCGTTTATTTCAGGAAATGAGATCGTAATTGAGAATAAATCCGGGAAAACGGTTCTGAAGGAAGGGATTTATTTAAGTTGTCAGTTAAGTATGACGATCGACGTAATTATAAAACCTTTCACCAAGATTTTTCTTACGCAACTGTATCCCTGGGTTCCGGTCATGTTTTCTGATTTTCCTTTCGAAAAGACTGCTGATTGTTATGTCCCTTTACAGGAAATTAATTCCGGAATGAGCCGAAATCTTGCCGGAATAGAGCTTTATAATGAGGCATTTATTGTTCAGTTTTTCCAGAATCATTTCCTGAAATATCTTGAGAAAAACAGAGATTCTGACCTGATTCTGGAAGCCAGTCTGCTGATGAAGGAAGGCAAAGGAAATATAAGCGTAGCAGAATTGTCAGGGAAATTAGGTTTTTCTACCCGCTTTGTGGAAAAGAAGTTTAAACAGCATTTAGGACTCAGTCCGAAGGAATTCAGCACCATTCTTAAAATCAGGAATTCAGTTGATGAGATGACCAGAATGAAGCAGTTTCACTCGATGGTTCAACTGGCTTTGGAAAATGGATTTTATGACCAGGCACATTTTATTAAAACCTTTTCAGGACTGGCCAATACTTCACCCGGGAAATTTGATGCTGAAAAATTCCTGCTGCCATTTGATGGCAAAGGGTTTTGAAGCAGCAGTTTTTGAAAGACTGAATCTGATTTCCGGAAATACTTTTTACAATAATAAAAGAAAAACAGACGTTTTAAAGGTCATGTTCTGGCGCAAAACAGAATAAAAGCCTGATCAGAATTTGCACTCCGGAAGTCTCAAATTTGGACTTTTACCAGATGAATGCGTATCTTTGCAATTAATAAGAAGAAAAGCAGCCTGACTTTGGAAGGATTTAACATCCTTTTTATTCTTATTTGACGTTAAAGTTTTAGTGTCGAAGACTCGTTTCAGGGTACTAAATCATTGTTGAACGAAAACCCAAAGGCATGATTTTAAAAAATGTTTTCTTGTTCTTTTATTTCGCAGCCAGCCTGCTGAATATATCTCATACAGGGAAAAAAACACTCCATGGCAAAGCTTCTTACTACGCCAGAAAGTTTGAAGGCAAACGCACTTCAAGCGGGCAAAAGTACCGGGCAAACCGCCTTACCGCCGCTCACAGAACCCTTCCATTTGGTACAATACTGGAGGTAACCAATCAGAGTAATGGCTCTAAAGCCATTGTCAGAGTAAACGACAGAGGCCCTCATACCCGTTCAAGAGTTATAGATGTTTCTTATAAAGCCGCCAAGCAATTAGGGCTGCTAAGCAAAGGCTCAGCACATGTCAGAATAAAAGTCTTATCATTGGGCAGTGGTGCGTTGCTTGCAGAGGAGGAATCGGAAGAAGATACATTATCTGATGAAAATACAGAAGAAGTAGCTCAAAACCCATTGCAGCAGCCAATTGAAACCGATTCACTGAATCAAAGAAAATTTGTAGTGATTGTTTACGATCAGGACGGCAGAATCAAGTTAGATTCCACAAATTCTCAGCCTAAAGTGATTCTGGTAAGAAAATAAATCTGAAAATGCTGCTGAGTTTCCTTTTTGAGCTCAGCAGCATTTTCCGTATATCATTCCGAAGAATCTTCCCGCTCCTTTATATTCTTCAAAATCTCATCCGAAATCAGTTTGTGTGCATAGTCATTAGGATGACCATCTGCAAAAACAGAATCTTTACTTCCTTTTGGCACATACCAGTGACCATAGAAGTGCTGATAAGCATTAAAATTACCGGTAGGATGCAGACGCATGAATAATGAGTCGATATATACTTTTATAATTTCTTTATTGGTAATGAGTTTCGTCGGAGGTAATTTCGTTGGAAATGAAAACCCCGTACCGCTGGTCCAGAGAATCATTCTGGCATGATTCCTTTTACAGGCCTGATAAATTCTGTCGTAGCCATATTCCTCAATTTTTTCATTGTCATTCAGAGGTTTCGGGATTATACCAAGTACAGATTTAATCCTTGTAATCATAGAGTTAATGTCCTGATAGGCCAATACCGGAGTAACTTTCAGATAAAATTTGCTGAAATCCCAGGTATTATTCGGAGTATTTTTAAAATCCGCCAATGGCATTTTCAGACCTTTAGGACTAAAAACAGGCATTTCCAGTCCTTTTTTGCTAAAATAAGGTATCGGAAATTTACCTCCCAGGAAATTCTGGTAATACGTTTTAGAGCGATCTGCAAGCCAGGGAGAATATTGGACAATTACATAATCGGGATGTTTTTCATTGATGTATTTTTCAGCTTTCAGTACCATTTGTGAAAGACCGTAACCGCTGACACTGGCATTAAAATAATCCCCGTTCATTGATTTGCTCAATAAATATGGAAAAGTCTTTTCTGCCCGGCAGGCATCTCCGTAAGAAACCGAACACCCGAGTACGAGAAAACCTGGTCTCTTGCCGGAATGGACAAAATTTACTGGGATTCTGAACCCTTCAGCATCGTGATGAATGATAATATCACCTTCGCCAAGCTGCCTGTATCCTGTTGAAAAAGGGGCATGAGTATAACCAAACACATTATCATTTATATAAACTTTCCCGACTTTATCTCCCCGTTCTTTGGCCAGATTGTAAAGAGGCATAACCCGCAGTTTCAGATTCCAGGCATACATCAGAAACGGGAGGCTAAGAAGAAAGAAGATTTTGTAAATTATAGAGCTCTGAAAAAGTCTTTTGCTGTAAATAATTCCTAAAAACCATATCAGAAGCAGGAAGACCTTGAAATGAGAAATGATAAACGGGCCGCTCTCTTTTTCCATAAGCCATTTCCCCAGTTCCTTAAAACTCAGAAACAAAGAATTCTGAATGAATTGGATGAATAAAACCAGCAGGATTATCACTGCAGTAAAACCAGCATTTTTTTTGATGAAACTGTACATTGCGATAAGAAATTATAGGTTGTGCAGATAAAACTATTTTGATAATTACATGATTAATATATTTGTTTTTTGAGAAAAAATATAATTTATCAACTGTTTTCTTGCAGATTTTTTTATGAAATGCTTAAAACAAAGCCTGAATGCTAAAATGAATTACACAGGAATGATTTTTAAAAGAAAAATTGCCTATCACCTTGATTGACATTTGATTATAATGAAGAAAGCTGAAAGCGTAACTAGTGCGCTTATGACAGATTCCGAATGTTAAATTATAGTAACGTATATACTAAGACTCAATATGAAACTGTTAACGGTTTTAGGTAAACGTAAATTGAAATTTTTCAAAAATCCTGTAAAAGACTTATTCCTGAAAATGGAGAAACCTGTTTCCTGAAATCAATTTTGTCTGAGCTTATTCTGATTAGAAATCAGTCTTTTGGAGATGCAGGACTCCATTTTTTCAGACAGGTAAATGGCTGTTTTTCTTTCACTTCCTTTTAATTTAAGTCTGCTTAAATGTCATTCTGACTCAGATTATTTGTAAATACTCAGTGATTTTAAGCAATTATCCGGGCAATGCAAAAGCTTGTGAGGGAGAAAGCTGCCACAAATTCTGATTAATTTTTTAAATACTCAGATATGGCGTAAATCAACAATAATCACTATTTTTACGAATTAGAGCCACTAACTCTTTTTAGTAAATCACAGTAAACCCATCATGGAAAACCAACAAGACGACGCCTTACATGAACAAATTGCGGTAGCGGGGATGTATGAGAACTGGTTCCTGGAATATGCCTCTTATGTTATTCTTGAACGTGCCGTACCTGCCGTAGAGGACGGATTAAAACCTGTACAACGTCGAATTTTACATGCCTTGCGTGAAATGGACGATGGCCGCTTCAACAAAGTAGCCAATGTTATCGGACAGACCATGCAGTATCACCCGCATGGGGATGCTTCTATCAATGAGGCCATGGTAAACATGGGGCAGAAAGATTTGCTGTTCGACTGTCAGGGTAACTGGGGAGATGTGCGCACAGGAGATGGTGCGGCAGCGGCCCGTTATATCGAAGTCAGGCTTTCCAGATTTGCCAATGAAGTAGTTTTTAATAATCAGACCACCGAATGGCAGCTTTCGTATGATGGACGAAAGAAAGAACCGATTTCCCTGCCTGTAAAATTCCCCTTATTGCTTGCTCAGGGCGTAGAAGGTATTGCGGTTGGTCTGGCCACTAAAATTATGCCTCACAACTTCTGTGAGCTGGTGGAGGCATCTATTGATATTCTTAAGAATAAAAACATTGAAATTTACCCTGATTTCCAAACCGGAGGAGCTATTGATGTTTCGATCTATAACGATGGACAGCGTGGCGGTAAAATCAGAGTAAGGGCGAAAATTGAGGAAATAGATAAAAAAACACTGGCAATCAGGGAAATCCCGTTCTCTACTACTACGACCAGTTTGATCGATTCGATCATTAAAGCAAATGATACCGGAAAAATCAAAATCAAGAAAGTAATAGATAATACGGCCAAAGATGTTGAGATTCAGGTGCAATTGGCTCCCGGCACTTCACCGGATGTAACAATTGATGCCCTTTATGCCTTTACCGACTGTGAAATTTCCATTTCACCGAATGCCTGTGTCATTATTGCTGACAAACCACATTTCGTGGGTGTTTCGGATATTCTGAAAACCTGTACTCATCAAACCGTTCGTTTGCTGGAAAGAGAGTTGGAAATCCGCAAGGAAGAACTGATGGAAAAAGTCCTTTTCAGTTCTCTTGAAAAGATTTTCATCGAAAACCGGATTTATCGCAAAATTGAAGAATGTGAGACTTTTGAAGAAGTCATAAAAACAGTAGATGAAGGTTTGGAACCTTATAAAGCTGATTTTTACAGAGAAATTGTAGAAGATGATATCCTTCGTTTACTTGAAATCCGAATCAAAAGAATTTCTAAATATGATAGTTTCAAAGCAGATGAGCTGATGAAACGTCTGCAGGAAGAATTGTTGGAAGTTGAAGACAATCTTGCCCATATTATCAGATATTCTATTGACTATTTTAAAGATTTATTAAAGAAATACGGAAAAGGCAGGGAGCGTAAAACTGAAATCAGAAACTTTAATACCATTACCGCCGCAGTTGTGGCAGCCGCAAACCAGAAACTCTATGTTAACAGAGAAGATGGATTTATCGGTTATGGCCTTAAAAAAGATGAATATGTGATGGATTGTTCGGATATCGACGACATCATTGTATTCAGAAGAGACGGACGTTGCCTTGTCACTAAAATACAGGATAAGGTTTTTGTAGGTAAAGACATCATTCATTGCGCAGTCTTCAAAAAGAATGATGACAGGAAAGTGTACAATCTCGCCTATTTTGATGCGAAAACAGGTGTTTCTTATGTAAAAAGATTTAAGGTAACTGCCGTAACCCGTGACCGGGAATATGATTTAACCGCCGGGAATCCGAAATCCAAGATTACTTATTTTTCTGCCAATGAAAATGGTGAAGCTGAAATCATACAGATCAATCTGACGGCAAGCTGTACGGCCAAAATCAAGCAGTTTGATTATGATTTTTCTAAACTGATGATCAAAGGAAGGGATTCATTGGGGAATGTGCTAACCAAATTTCCGGTAAGAAAAATTTCCTTGAAATCAGCGGGAGTTTCTACCCTGGGAGGAGTGGATATCTGGTATGACAGCACAGTAGGACGATTAAACCGTGATGAACATGGCAGATACCTGGGTAATTTTAATGCCAAAGATAATATTCTGGTTGTTTATAACGACGGACAGTATGAACTCACTAATTTCGAACTGACAAATCGCTATGAATCAAAGGAGATTTCTGTATTAGCGAGATTTACTCCGGATAAAATTATCACCGCAGTTTACTATGACGGAGGCTCAAAAACATATTTTGTGAAGCGATTCCGTATAGAAACCACCACAATTGACAAAAAATTCTTGTTTATTTCGGATGAAAAAGGATCCAAGCTGATTTCAGCATCAATAGATCTTTATCCGAGAATAGAACTTTCCTTCAAAAAAGATGAAAAAAATGCTGTTTTGGAGAAAGAAGAGATTAATCTGGATGAATTAGCTGAAGTGAGAGGCTGGAAAGCACAGGGTTCTAAACTGACCGGATTTAAAGTTCAGCATATAAAAGTACTGGAACCAAGATTGGTAACACCAACAGTTTCTGAAGCGACAGAAGAGCAGGAAACAGAAAGCACTGCTGAAGAACAGGAAATTGAAAACGACTCCGCAGTAAAACTAACTCCACCTGAGGAAATAGAATTTCCGGATTCGGGTGAGACCGGAACAGGAGAACAATTAGGATTATTCTAAGTTGGAATTTTCAGGAACGGAGATAATATCATTTCAATCTGATTTTGAACAGGATATTGTTTAAGGAACGACACAGATTTAAAATGTTTTTTGTAAATTCATTTAAGTGTTGTAATCTGATGATTCTGACCTGAAAACCAATGAGATACACATTAGAAATATCGCTGCAAAACCCCTATGATATCACCAGATATGTAAAAATACTGGTGAAGGGCGTTATTGCGGCGTTTTTTCTGATTGTAGGTGGGATTCTGATCTGTAATATCTGGATTGTCATTTCCACTTCCGGCAGGAACTATTACGACATAGATAAATTACCATCCAATGATGTAGCGCTTGTTTTAGGTACCAGTAAATATGTGTACAAAGGGAAGGAAAATTTGTTCTTTAAACTTAGAATGGAGGCTGCCGCCCGTTTATACAAAGAAGGAAAAGTGAAATTTCTGATACTGAGTGGTAATCATGATTCTGTGTTTTACAACGAACCTGCTGATATGAAAAAATCTTTGCTGGCATTGGGTATTCCGGAAGAAGCAATGGTGCTGGATTTTGCAGGTTACCGGACCTATGATTCGATTATCCGCTGCAAGGAGATTTTCAAACAAAGCAGATTTACAATTATTTCCCAGCCTACCCATAATGCCAGAGCATTGTTTCTCGCCAAGGAACTGGGCGTAGATGCCGTAGCATTTGCAGCGCAGGACGTTCCCGGAGGTTATTCTTTCCGTACCTACCTGCGTGAATACCTTGCCAGACCAAAAGCTATTCTTGATGTATATCTCCTTGACAGATCAAGGTATGAGTCTAAAAGAGCCTCCCCGGTTCAGCAAAGAATCATTCATTACAAATAAGCCCCCTGATCTTCTTCAATTACAATAAATAAGGTCGAAATTTTGAAATCAGGAAAAATGTTCTGTTATTTCAAATAAAAAACACTTTGTCAGGTATCCGAAGATATCTTGCCCGATTCTCTTCCAAAAACATGATTTTATCTCAAAAATTACAATTTGAAGTAGCAAAAGACTTTTATCTTACCGCAGATGTGTTCGGAAATGCAGATAATCCTCCCGTAGTGCTTTTACATGGAGGCGGACAAACCAGGCATTCCTGGGGAGATACCGCCGCAAAATTTGCCGGACAGGGATATTATGCTATAGCTTTTGATGCCAGAGGACATGGCGACAGCAGTTGGTCTGAGGAAGGAGCCTATCGTATTGAAGACCTGGTTAAAGACCTGAAATCTTTGATTGCCAATCTCAAAGGTAAACCCGCATTGGTTGGTGCTTCACTCGGAGGTATGACTTCACTGGTTGCAGAAGGAGAAGCGGAGGAATCAATCTGTTCTGCCCTGGTTTTGGTAGATATTGCGCCTAAAACCGAGCAAAAAGGAATAGAAAGAATATTTGCATTTATGTCTTCAAATACACATGGATTTGCATCTCTGGATGAAGCAGCTGAGGCTGTAGCGGCATATTTGCCTCATCGGACAAAACCGGAAGATCATTCCCGGCTGGAGAAAAATCTGCGGTTGAGAGAAGATGGAAGATACTACTGGCATTGGGATGTGCAAATGCTTAAATTATGGAAAAGCCTTGGACCGGATCAAATGACCCGAAATGAGGAAAGAATGTATGAAGCCGCTAAAAAGCTGAATGTTCCGACTATGATTGTAAGAGGAGGGATGTCGGACGTTGTTTCTGAGAAAATAATGGCAGAGTTTCTGGATGCTGTTCCGCATGTAAGAAGTGTGAACGTGTCTGGTGCAGGACATATGGTTGCCGGAGACTCGAATCACGCATTTACCAATGCGGTACTTGATTTTTTAAGAGAAGTTTATCCGTCGGGTAATCTCAGTTAGCAATAGATTGTGTAAATTCCCCATAGCTATGATATTAAGTTTTACCTAATTTTTAAAATGAAAAATAACCCTAAGATTTTAAACGCCTGGTGCATGTATGACTGGGCAAACTCCGTACATGCTCTGGTAATCGTTTCCAGTATTTTCCCGATTTATTTCAGCAATACCGCAGTAAATGCCCAGGGAGGAGAAATTGTTGAATTTCTCGGATTTAATATCAAAAACTCCGCACTTTTTTCACTTACTGTTTCTGCTGCTTTCTTATTAATTGCCTTTTTAAGCCCCGTTTTTGGTGCTATTGCTGATTACAGCGGAAGGAAGAAATTATTCATGAAAGGATTTGTTTACCTGGGTTCGGTTTGTTGTTTGCTTTTGTACTTTTTTAACCGGGACCATCTGTATCTGGGTGTATTTGCCTTTATGTTTTCATTGATCGGATGGAGTGGAAGTATTGTTTTTTATAATGCCTATCTCCCCGAAATTGCAACAGAAGACCGATTTGACAAACTGAGTGCCCGGGGTTTTACGATGGGTTATATCGGGAGTGTTTTGCTGTTGATTTTTAATCTTACCATGCTGACCATGCCGCAATGGTATGGAGGTATTTCGTCAGGAACCGCTTGTAAAATCTCATTTCTTACAGTTGGTATATGGTGGCTTGGTTTTGCTCAGATTCCGTTTCATTACCTTGAAGACAAGAAGGTCAGTAACGGAGAAAGAAATAAAGACTGGATCTGGAATGGTTTTAAGGAATTGAAGAAAGTATTTGCCCAGTTGAAACAAATCCCGATTTTGAAAAGATTCCTCCTTGCATTTTTCTTCTACAATATGGGAGCTCAGACGGTTATGTATTTAGGAACGATTTTTGGAAGCAGCGAATTACATTTACCTGACAATTCCCTGATCGTGACGATATTACTATTGCAGATCCTTGCAATTTTCGGGGCCTATGTTTTTGCCAATTTATCTGCGAAACTTGGAAATACTAAAGCGTTGATGCTTATAGCGGGTGTTTGGGTAGTCATTTGCATCTGTGCTTATTTTGTCTATACAGAAATTGAGTTCTATGTACTGGCTTCAGCAATCGGACTGGTGATGGGAGGTATTCAATCGCTTTCCCGATCTACCTATGCCAAATTATTGCCGGAAGAAACAACCGATACCGCCTCATATTTCAGCTTTTATGATGTAACGGATAAGATTTCAACCTTTCTGGGAACCTCGATTTTTGGATTGGTAGATCAGGCCTTTGGAATGCGGAATAGTATCCTGGTACTGGTTCTGGTATTTTTTGCGGGAGTGCTGATGTTAAGCAAAATCCCTTCTCAAAAAACCTATAAAGTTGTTTTGCCGGCATAGAGCAGACCGTTATATTTGCAGTTCCCGGTAAAAGGGTTGTTAGCTCAGTTGGTTTAGAGCGCCGCCTTGACAGGGCGGAGGTCGTGGGTTCGAATCCCTCACAGCCCACTGGAAAATATCGAAATCCTGTTTAAATCAACGATTTAAACAGGATTTGCTGTTTTATACTCATGTTGTCATTATATCATCAATTCTGAATAAACAGTTGATAATAAATGTGTTTCGATATTTTAGGAGTTCGACTCCCTTTCTCTGTTGTAAGAACAAACAAATCAGTTTTTATGGAACGAAAATCAAGAATTAAAATAGAACGAAGCCAAAAAGATTTGGATCAGAGAATAACCGATTTCCATGCTCAAAATGAAGAGGAAAGGCTTTTATAAATCTTATTATTGAAGTCATTGTTCAAGCGACATTAAAAGAATACTATGAAACAATGGACGACATTGAGGTATAGTTTAACAACTCATCAAACATTACTTACTTTCCAAGTTTCTTGAAGGTATTTTCTAAATCCCTGAATACTTTATTAATATCATTTACACCTTTTCTTGCAGAACGGTTATTATCGTTCAATTGGATATTGGTTCCACAAGAACACTTGATAGTTTTCCGGTTTATTGCATCTTGAAGCGTAGCAATATGCTTTCTTCCACAATCACATTTAACGTCTATTTTTTCTTTGCTTAAATCAAACATGGTTTTTACTTTTCTAAATTAGAAAATATAACAGAGCTGCAGAATGCAGCCCTGCTATTCTTGAAGCTACTTCTCTTTAGTAACCCCCTTGAAAGGTTTGTCATCAGATTTGCCATCCATAAATCTACCTGTGTTCGTATCGCGTTTTACCCAAGTCTCAGTTTTAGGATTGTAGGTCTGCGATCTTTCTTTTACTGCTCCATTGCGGTGACCATCACCGACTTTTCCATTCTTTGCCATAAAGCGTTCTTAGTTTTTTAAAAATGATTAATTGTAATTGTACCTCTTCCACGGGATTCTTGATGGATGCACATTAGCCAGGAATTTTATGATATCAGTTCTTCCCTGATAAGTAGGTACGCCTCTTGACCCTTGTGCCATTAATATTATTGGCATACCGGGAAAAATGCTGCGAAATCCTTGCCTTGCATCATCACATTCCATAGAACTATTAAGTACATAAGGTTTTACCACTACGATAGCGAAGGTTACTCCTTGCTCTTTTACTACGGCTCCTTCAAATTGCATCTTAAATAATTTGAAAAGTGAAAAAATATTATCCTTTTACATCACGGAGTTAGGATAACTAGCCGGTAAGGTGTATTGCTATTGAGTATGAAGAAAGGTTTTGTAAATCAAAGTAAACAATTACCTTTGCAATCTGTTATAAAAACAATAACATGGAATGCCAAAGGGTTACCAACCCCGTTAAGCCACCTACAGCTTTAATACATTCCTGATTTAATCGATGCCTTTGAAGTTGCCGCTTCTTAGGCATTTTTATTTATGGTATCTCTAATGTTTTAATTTATCCGTTTAGTCTGATTCTTACTTCTTCTTTTATTTTCACATTGCTGTGAATGAAACTAAAATTGTTAAGTAACTGCGTTACTTCATTGTAAATGTTGCCTTTCTTTTTAGTATCCTTAATGGTGACAATTAGGCAAAACTCCTGGCTTGGTATTATCTTCTGCATGTCGCATTTTGTTTCTGTAAAATGCCTAAATAAACCTTCCAACTTCAAATACCAATTTTTAGGGGCCTTTAAATACTTCTCTTTATTGGCATTGGTAAAATCATCAAAATTTACACTCCATTTTTTTACCGGCTGGTACTTATCACCATAAGAAACAAGCATCCTTTCTGTAGCAAAAGGGGTAGAAGTATCTTGTGCTGCTTTCTTGCTATACACTGCGGTAGCCAAAACGTTTTGTCTACCATCTGCACCAATTGGATTTTTAATTGTCGGCTTTGTGGTATCTCTTTCTACTTTATCATCGTAGCTACCAAACATCACATCAATATTCGACTGGCAGTATTCGGCACCTTGTGATACTTCCAGGATAGGGGCGGTCACTAACGTAACAGTAACTTCACCATAGAAATAACCGTCCTCGTCTATCATGGATTGCGGAAAAGGAAAGTCGAGAATATCTATAAAATTACCCTTTTCCAAAGTGTCTTGCAGAATTAGTGTTATTTCATTTGGCTGGTTAAAAAGTATATCATTAATATTTGATGGTAAGCCAAATCCAGCACCATTAAGTTTTTCAGCTATAGACATTTGCATTTCTTGAGGATACCTAGCAGAATGAACTATTAGTGCTTTAAGCAACAATGGGTTGAATTTTTCATTTAGCATAGAATCAAGCCCTGCAGCAATTGCAGACACACGTGGAGTAGAAAAGCTGGTGCCGACATTGTTTGCAATGCTACCATCAGGAGCGAATGATTTTACCGTGTTGTAAACCGGATTATTTCTATGATCTAACCCTGCATTGCCACCCATATGTACGACATCTGGTTTAATTAAGTAAGATGGACCGGGTCCCATCCTGGAAAAAGGCGAGGGGTGATATTTTTCAGATATATCTGTCCCGTTTTTATCATGTGTCAATGAACCAACTACCAAACCACGAACAGTATCTGCAGATTTAGAAATTCGGCTTTTAGGTGCCGCCATTTTAAAATTCTCACAATTTCCGGCTGATTTACATATTAAAACATCATGCTGCTCCTGAACTTCATCCAAGGCTTTCGCAAAATCAGAAAACTCATATAAATCTGCTTCATTCCTTGTGCCTAATGAGAGGTTCCATATTTTAATCTCATCATTTTTACTAATAGCCTCCCTTATATGCTCAATCAATTCATCTTCATAAATTTTTTGCCTGCGTATGTCTGGCATTACAATTGCTTCAAATAATTTACACCCATCAAATCCTGTATAATTCATTCCTTCTAATTCATCACCATAAATAAGAACACCGGCAACAAAAGTGCCGTGTCCTTTATTTGTATCGTCTTCATGATATTTGGTAAAGCTCTTGTTATGAAGCCAAGGTGCCAAATGAGGAATATTTGCGATGCCGGTATCGAGCACACCTACAATTGGATAAGTCTGCCCCGCTTTGGGTTTCTTAATTGCTATGGTGTTGTCCTCTGTTAGTTCATCCAAAGTAATGTCATAAGCAGGCATTTCAGTAACAAGCTGAACGCCATCGAAATCCTTTAACTCATCAAATGCATCGGGAGTGACCTCAGTCAGTCTATAAATATTCAACTCCGCGGAATAAGATGCACGTTCACACTGGATGCTTTTTTCTGCACAAAAACCTTCAAAAAGTTTTATTAGGATGGCATTCAAGTCACTATTTCCATAATTAAACAATTTAACTTTAAGAATGGTTTCGTTATCAGGTTCAACATCAATCTGTGGTTTAAATTCTTCGGCGTTGGTAATTGCCGACAACCCAACAATTGTAGTAAAACTTGGAAATGCGTTGTCAGCATTTTCTAACTTTTTACGAATTGCCTGAATATCGGATTGGCCGTCAATCTTAACAAGTATTTCATCCTCTCCATATATGCCAATTAAGTTTATTTTTCCCGTATTAAATATACCGGCGATTTCCTTTCGATGGGATTTAGCAAGCGCTTCTTCATTTACCTTTAACTTGATTATTGAAGGGACATAATTATTTCGTTCTACTTTATTCGCTAAAGCCCCCGAAATGTCAGAAAGCACTTCATTGACATACTGAGCTTTTTCTATAATAGTATTGACGTCCGCCCATTTCGGTAACTTTCTTTCACCGCCACCCTCAGTGTCCATTTCATCTTTCTGCCTTTTATGGAAGAATTTTATTGGAAGATTTTTTTCTGCCATGACTTAAGGTTGTTTGTTTAAATAATTTCTCACCTGCCTAAGCGAAACTTTCATTCTTTCTGCTATAGCAGCTTGTGGTATTCCGTTCTCGTTAAGAAATTCAACTAATTTGTCAACCGTTAAATCTCCATGATTATTAAATTCAAATAGCTCTACCAGTAGATCTTCGTATGCAAGTATTTCTTTGCCATTAATAATAGCCTGGGCTTTAGCATTATTAATAATCCCTTTGATGTCAGAGGGTGTTTTGCCTTCCATTAACCTAATCAATTTGTCTTTCCTTTTATCATCCTCAACAAAATCAGTATTAAAACCATCGGTGAAGGTTTTAACTAATGCCGAAATTTCTGCGTCTTGTGGTGTGCCGATTTCAATAACAGTGTTGAATCTTCTCCAAATTGCTTTATCTAATAATTCAGGATGATTGGTGGCAGCAATAAGAATGTTATGTTTTGCAAACGCATCAATGTTTTGCAAAAGGCTGTTAATCACCCTTTTTAATTCTCCTAATTCATATTGGTCGTCCCTGGCTTTAGCAATCGCATCAAATTCATCTAAGAAAAGTATACAGGGTTTATTATCTGCAAATTCAAAAATTTTCCTGATGTTTTTTGCTGTATTACCTAACAGGGAGGAAACAATTGCATCAAATCTCGCAACAACCAATGGTAAACCTGTGCGTTCTGAAATGTGTTTTGCAACAGTAGTTTTTCCGCAGCCTGGCTTTCCATACAACAAAAGGGTATTTGACATTTCAACACCGCCTTTTATCAATTGGCTTTGATGCTTGACCATGTTGATAAAATCTTCAATTTTGTTATCTACCAATTTGGGTAACACAATTTGAGTATGCTCTTTTGAAGGCACCTCAACATCTACAATATTCAATCTGCTTTCCTGGTCTACCGGTGTAGTCAATAATTCGTCCATAGTTACTGTTGTAGCAGGACCATTGTCAATAGCTCTTAAAATCATTTTAGCCATCTTATTGTCGCCATCTTTATCAAGCTTATCAGCCAATAGCTTAGAATAGTTGTACACCTTTTTGGGGTCCTTAGCTAACCCACCCTCGATTATTCGTAATATTTCAGTATGCATGGCGCATTATTTTTTTCAGTTTGTGGTACAAAAATAATATATTTCGTAATAAAAAACAAATAAAATGAAATAATTTATCAATAAATGTATTTTTAATACATTTTGTCGTATTAAAAGTCGTTACTCAGTAACATTTTGGGGCAATAGTGAATTTTAGTGCACAAATTGACAGGTTTCAATACGTTAGCCGAGCTATAGCCTTTAGGCCAAGGCTTTAGCTTCTACAAATCTAAGTTATATTAGCGGATGCAAAATATAAGGAAGGGTACTCATAGCGTTCATCAATTGCAAGTACATTTGGTATGGAGTACGAAGTACCGATACAGGGTCTTGCAGGGAGAGATTCAGGGAAGATGTAGGGATTTAATCCGTCAAACCTGTGATATAGTTTGGATGTTCAGATATTAAAGGGCGTGGTGAGTAAAGATCATGTTCATTTGCATGTGAGTTATGTTCCAAAATTATCAGTGAGTGATTTGGTGAGGTGCTTAAAGGGTCGGAGTGCAAAGATATTACTGGAGGAATATGGGGAGTTGCGCCGTCGGTACTATGGGGGCCATTTCTGGGGATAGGTTATGGAGCCTGGAGCACAGGTAATATAACAGATGAGATGGTACAGGAGTATTTGGAACATCATAGGGATGGTCCGAATAGCGACCAGAATTTCATTCTGGAATAATTTTAATAAGCTTTTAGCTTAAGGTTTTTAATGGGCCTCTGGCCCACACCTCCAGTGGCTTTAGCCAATGTTCTTCAACCTATGGGCTTCCGGCCCAAAGTCTTTGAGTTTCAGTCATAAACCAACCTATGGATTTTCAATCCATAGTATTTCAGTATATCGTACCTGACAGATAAATATTTGCAACTTGATATATTTGCCTGATAGGAATCGGCAACAACGTCAATGTATTTATAATCAATTATTTAATACCATCCAAAAACGTCAGAAGAGGTATCAAGTGTTCGATTATACTCCCTCACAGCCCACCTTGTTATACAACAGCCTGCTAAAACATCTGTTTTTAGCAGGCTGTTTTTTAAAAACTAATCTAGAATTTTCTTTGGCAACTATTGAGATCAGTTTTGGCGAGGAAATTTTTCTTAAGAGCTGATCTCAAGCTTATATCCTTTGCCGCGTATAACAGCAATTTTGATATTCGGATCAGATTCCAGTTTTTTTCTGAGTTTTGATATGAACATATCCAGGCTGCGCCCCACAATAACACCTTCATCTTCCCATATCTCTTTTTGCAACCGGCTTCTCTCTATAGTCTGGTTAGGAGATGAAGCGAAAATGAGCAGCAGACGGGTTTCTGTTCTGGTCAGGTCTATAGTATTTCCATTTACGATAAGCCTGCGAGCCACTGCATCAAACGACATCGACCCCAAAGTGAACACTTCAATATGCTGATTGTCAGGTGAAACTCTTCGAGGTTTAACCAATCTGAAAAAAACAAAACCAATAAATGCTAAAAATGACAGGCTGCCTAAAAGATATCCTCTCTTTGCTGTATTTATTCCTGCCGGTTTAAATTTAATGCTGATAATGTAACATCCTTTGGGTTGCACTCTTCCTCTGCAGGCTATAATATCATCTTTTTTATTGTTGGATATGGCGTATCCATAGGCTACACTGGAGTTGCCACAGTTCAGAACATTAACAACATAATCACTTGCGAGCGGGTCATTGGCCAGCAAACGCCGGGTAGTATTTACCAGGGAGTCCGGTTGAAAAGAGAACTCATTCTCAAACCTTATCTGGTACTCATTTTCCGCAATCTTTTTTACCGGAAGTACCCTTGATTTATTGTCGCCCGACTGTGTGAGCAGTTCATCTCCTATCTTCCGGAGCAAAACGGCTCTTCTGGCGATAGCAAAGTCATCGCTTCCGGTCATACTGAAAGCTACGCATATTCCTGAGATAAACACAAGTAGTATCAATCCGCACAGGTACTTGCGTTTCCCGGAAAGTAAATTTCGGCTGTTAAACATACCATTTACAATTTATTTACAAAGGTTACATTTTTATTTACAATCTAAGTTTCTCAGGCTGAAATGTATCAAAGTATTTTTGTTGCATCAACTTTACAAAGAATATGAAAAAGACAAAAAGAGCCTTAAACGCATCTGATTTATCAGGAGATAGATCTATTTTAATTAAACCTGCAAAAAATATGAAAAAAGTTATTTATGCGCTGATCTTACCGCTGGTTGTGGTAAGCGGACTCGTATTTGCTAATCGAGGAATTGAAACTTCTGAAAGGCCAATCCCAAAGCCACTCTCTGCTGCTGAAATGAAAGCCGAACGGAAAAAATGGGAAGCCTCCCCTGATGGTATAATGGTCAAAAAATGGAAAGAGTCTCCCGCAGGTAAAAAGGTGTTTGACAGTGCTGCTAAAATAAGTAAGCATACAAGAACTTTTACCAATATGGAGGCTGTTGTAACCTCGCTTTCTCTTCCGCCAGGCTCACGATTAGGTTTCGGAGTGATGGCCAGGATTAATGGTGACGATTATATTGTAAAATTTGAGCCGGAAAAGTCTCAGCTTGAGCAATTGCATAGCCTGAAAGTTAACGACAAAATAATTATACGAAGCCATAACGTATCGTACGCACCCAAATATTCATACCCGATAGTATCGGGCGAATATGTAGAACGGGATAGTAAAGTAATTTTTAAACGTGTCCCCCGCAAAGGCGGTTGCTGAGCAAATAAATTACACTTATATGCCTTGTTTCCGGTGCTTGTTTGTTATGCCTCTTATGGTCAAAGACAAGCTGAACTGTATAAAGATAATATCAATTACAATATCAAAGACACAGTCACTTCCAACGGGTCCGCCACCAGGGTTCGTAATATAAAGCAAGACTGAAAAGGTACTATTTGTTTGCTGCATCATTAGGCGATGTTTTTCGATACAATTCAAAAGAAGTATCAGGTGTTCAACTGTAATCCTTCACAGCCTATCTTTTCATATAATAGCCTGCTAAAACATTGATTTTTAGCGGGCTATTTCTTTTGTATTACCTGCAATTCAAAATGGTCTGTATGGATTCTTTGTAATTATTTAAAAATCAGATAATTATAAAATTTCGTAACTTCGACTCCCTTCTTCATTTGAAGTTAAAACACGTTTGGTTAGTGATTGTAACGAATGCCACCATTACCACTGAACTTCCCGTCGTTATACCCGATTAAAAAAAAAGCAAATATATTTGCGCAACTAAAAAGTTGCATATATATTTGCAACCTAAGGGTTGCTTAATTAATAATCAAGAATGAAACAAGATATATTCCAGGCCATATCAGACCCGACACGCAGGGCTATTTTAACATTAATCGCTATCCAGGCATTAACACCAAATGCAATGGCGGAAAAATTTGATATGACCCGTCAGGCAGTATCAAAACATATTAAAGTATTACATGAATGCGAATTAATTAAACCCGAGCATAGAGGCAGAGAGATTTATTATCACTTTAATGCAAAAAAAATGCAGGAATTTGACAACTGGTTAGCCCAATTCAGGCAAAGCTGGGAAATTCAGTTTAATCAACTTGACGAACTATTATCAACAATTAAAGAACAGAAAAGATGAACAACGATTTGCTATTTGATTTTAATGTTGACAAAACAGCGAAAACGATATTTATAACCAGGGAATTTAATGCCGGACTTTCTTTAGTATGGGATGCTTTTACCAAGCCGGAACTACTTGACCAATGGGGAGCACCTGCACCAATGCGTGCCAAAACAAAGTATATGGATTTTAAAGTCGGAGGACAAAGGTTTTATGCCATGATAAGCCCTGACGGGCAAGAGCGCTGGGCAATTCAGAGATATACATCCATTACTCCGAAAACAAATTTTAAAATGTATAATTCTTTTGCAGACAAAGACGAAAATCCGGAATTGCCGGGTTCGGAATGGGATTATATTTTCAGCGAGCAAAATGGCAGAACAAAAGTAAATATCACCATTTTTAATGAATCGTTTGAAAGAATGGAAAAATTATTGGAAGGCTTTACAATCGGATTTACCATGACATTAGAAAACCTGGAAAATCTGTTGACGACTTTATCGCAGAAATGATTAGTCACATTGCAAGGGGAATGACGAATAACCTGAACAGAAAAACTTAAAAACCTAAAAATAAAATCATGAGAACAATCAATCCGTGGATCAATTTCAATGGAAATGCTGAAGAAGCATTCACTTTTTACAAATCAGTTTTTGGCGGAGATTTCACAAAAATCGTTCGTTTCAAAGATCTGTCGAGCCCTGAATTTCAGGTAGGAGAAAACGATGCAAATAAAATAATGACCATTGTGTTGCCTATAGGAAAACACAATGTGTTAATTGCCAATGATGTTCCGGAATTTATGGGATCTGTAAACGAAAATGAAAACAGGTCCAAAATATTAATCAGTGCAGAAAGTCGTGAAGAAGCAGACAAATTATTTAACGGATTATCAGCAGGTGGAAATATTGAAGGGCCCATCGACGATAGTCCCTGGGGTACATACGCCGGAATGTTCAGAGACAAATACGGTATTGAATGGATTGTGGAATTTGACCCGGCTTATAACGGATAAATTTAAATTTTTAATAAGGTATTTAATCGGGATGCATATCCTTTGTTAAAAGCGATAATAAGTCATTTTTCAGACTTTTTATCGCTTTTTAGATGATATTCTGTCATCTAGACCTAGACCTCTGTCTTTTCCTGCAAATCTTTTATCCCCCATTGTTGAATATCCAGAATAACTGAAAGCACATCGTTGCCATAATCTGTCAGTGTATATTCGACACGGGGAGGTACTTCTGCGAATATTTTTCGCTCAATCAGTTTGTCTTCTTCAAGTTCACGCAGCTGGTTAATTAACATCTGTTTGCTGATTTGAGGAATGGCCTTCTGCAATAAACTGAACCGATTGCATTTTTTACTGATCCCGAAAATGACCAGTGCTTTCCACTTGCCGCCAACCAGGTTAAAAAAGTGAGTAACTCCACAATTTAATGGGTTGTAATCCTTATTCTTCCTTTTGTTTTCCATTAGTCTATAATATTGTACTATGCAAATTAATATGGACTATCTATTCAGTTTAGACAAATGTAGTACTTTCGACCTGTTAAAACTTCTGATACGATAAAGAGAATAGAAATTCTTTTGTTGTCAGCTACATTTTGTACCACTTCAGACAGTTTTATACCACAAAAAAACAATCAAAAAATAAATCCTATGACAACAGAAGAACTAAAAAAATATTCATTAGGAAAATGGGAAAGTATTACACCGGAAATACGTCCGAGCAGCTCTAAAAACAATGACGGGACACTTAGACCATTTTATCTGTCGAGAAAATTCACTGGTCTGGCAGATGACAAATTTGAGCTGATTGTCACCACTTTTGCAGATCCGTTTGGTAAAGTACCATTAGCACAAATGACACTCAGAGGTCATATGGAATGGAAAGGAGACCATCCGATTGCCCAGAGTGCGCAAAAAGTAAACTTTTTCGCTGATGAATCGTATGAACTGACCCCTCTTTTGCAAGGATTCGCAGACGGTATGAATCAACTCGCCGGCGAGGGTTTTGAAAAATGGGAAGTCAATAAAACTCAAAGTATTTTTAAGAAGAAATTTCCTCCCTTCGGTTTGCTTGATGGGCAGATTTTTGTTGAGTATGACCTGATTTATATCTGCAATGATATGATGTTTTGGGGAGCGCGTAACATAGATGGCCGGGGCTTTGATACTGAAGAAAACCGCCCGACAAACCTGCAAATTCCTTTAGTGAGGCAGAAGTAACTCCTAATAAAGACGATAACCCCTCTAAAAGCCCCATTTTTGGGCTTTTTTTTTGAAAAACCTCATTTTACCTTTCCCTGAAGCTAGACCCGAAAGTAACTTCCTGAAGAATCTTCCCGACAATTCTTAACATATTATTTAACAAAATTATTGAAGATCCGGCAAACTTAATATTATCTTTGTTGCTAAGATATTTAGATAATAAGATAAAATATGGATAACGATCTGATTAAAACAATAAGAAAACAAAGTCAGCTATATGCGTACACTTCTATCCAGATGCATGAGGCTGTTGCCCGAAAAGCTAGTCTTTCAGGAACTGACCATAAATATCTGGGATTTTTAATAGAAAAAGGACAAATGACGGCAGGGGAGCTTTCAAGTCTGACAGGACTGACCACCGGAGCGGTTACGGGTTTGATAGATAGATTTGAAAAGAAAAATCTGGTGAAAAGGCGATTTGCAGAAGACGACAGACGGAAGGTTATTATTGAACCAAACACCGAAAATATCATGACGCTTTTTGTCCCGCTTTATAAAGAGTTTCGGAATAAGACAGAAAATTTAATTGCCTCATTTTCAGAGGAGGAAATCAGGGTTATTGATGCATACTTTTCGAAAGCTATTGAAATAATGAATGAAACAACCAATGACCTCAACAGCAAATAATTGTAAAAATGAAAACTAGCAGTCATTATATTCTGGATTTTCAGGAAATCAATCATACGAAACTTGCAGAAGTAGGAGGGAAAGGCGCAAACCTTGGGGAACTGAGCCGTATTGAAGGAATCCTTGTGCCGGAAGGCTTTTGTATTTCTACTGAAGTTTTTAAACGAGTCATAGAAGACACACAAATGATAACTGAGTTATTGAATCAGTTATCATTACTGAAAACCGAAGACAGACAGAAAATTACTGAATTGAGTGCCAGGCTTCGCAAGGTGATTGAAGAGATAACCATTCCTCAGGATATTTATGATGAAATCTCACGCCATTTTTCAGGGTTCGGAGAAAAAAATGCCTGGGCGGTGCGTTCCAGTGCTACTGCGGAGGATTTACCGGCGGCTTCTTTTGCTGGCCAGCAGGATACATTTCTGAATATCATCGGGAAGGAAGCAATCTTCAGACATATCAGCAAGTGCTGGGCTTCATTATTTACAGACAGAGCAGTAATCTATCGTTTACAAAATGGATTTGACCATAGAAAAGTCCGTTTGTCTGTGATAATTCAGAAAATGGTTTTTCCGGATGTATCAGGAATTATGTTCACAGCAGATCCGGTTACTTCAGATAGAAAAATATTATCTGTTGATGCCAGCTTTGGATTAGGAGAGGCATTGGTTTCCGGGCTTGTAAATGCTGATAATTATAAGGTTCGTGAGGGAAAGCTTATTGAAAAGAAGATTTCTGCCAAGAAATTGGCCGTTTATGCGATAAAAGAAGGTGGTACGAAAGAACAGGAACCAGATTTTGAGCAGCAGAACAGACAGGCTTTAACGGATGAGCAGATTTTACAGCTTGAACACATAGCAAGAAGGATTGAAGCACATTTCGGCCAGCCGCAGGACATAGAATGGTGTTTGTCGAATGATACATTTTACATAGTACAAAGCCGGCCAATCACTACTTTGTACCCGATTCCTGAGGTGAATGATGAGGAAAATCATGTATATGTTTCTGTTGGTCATCAACAGATGATGACAGATCCTATGAAACCATTGGGATTGTCTTTTTGGCAACTGACTACTTTCCGTCCAATGTTTACCGCCGGAGGACGGTTGTTTGTCGATGTATCTCCAAATCTGGCTTCACCTGCTTTGAGAAAAATGTTGTTAGATACGCTGGGCAAATCTGATCCGCTCACGGAAGATGCACTTATGAAGATCCTGGAACGGGAAGATTTTATAAAACAGGTACCGGATGATAATCCTGACAAAAATAATAAGGTAATGCCATTTTTTGGAGCTCAGACACCAATCGAAAGCGATCCGGCAATTGTCTCTGATTTAATCAGCAGCAGCCAGGCATCTTTAGAAACATTAAAACAAAACATCTTATCGAAATCAGGACCGGATTTATTTGATTTTATACAGGAAGATATTCAGGAACTCAGGAAGAATCTGTTCAGTCCGCAGAGCATGAATGTAATCATGGCCGCTATGAATGCTTCTGTCTGGATCAATGAGAAAATGAACGAGTGGCTGGGTGAAAAAAACGCGACAGATACTCTTTCACTGTCAGTTCCCAATAATATCACCTCTAAGATGGGGCTGGCTTTATTGGATGTTGCAGACGTAATTCGTCCTTATCCGGAAATAATAAGTTTTTTGCAGCAGACCAAAGACGATAATTTTTTGGATAAACTGGTTCAATTTAAAGGAGGACCGGAAACCAGAGAAGCAATCAGCGATTTTCTCAGCAAATACGGAATGCGATGTGCCGGAGAGATTGATATTACTAAAACCCGTTGGTCTGAAAAACCCTTAACGCTTGTTCCCGCAATGCTCAGTAATGTTAAAAACTTTGAGCCTGATGAAAGCAAAAGAAAATTTGAAAAAGGGCGACAGGATGCTTTGAAGAAAGAACTTACATTGCTGGATCAATTGAGGCATTTACCGGATGGTGAACAAAAAGCGGCCGAGGCAAAACGCATGATCGACCTAATTCGAAATTTTGCGGGTTACCGGGAATATCCTAAATACGGAATGATTAATCGCTATTTCATTTACAGGAAGGCTTTACTGAAAGAAATCGAACAGCTTCGGAAGGCTAAGGTTATTCATTCTGCCGAGGATTGCTACTATCTTAGTTTTGAGGAACTTCGTGAAGTAGTACTGACAAATAAAGCAGATTATCCGCTCATTAACCAACGAAGAAATGCCTTTCATGTGTATGAAAAACTAAATCCGCCACGTGTGATTACTTCTGATGGTGAGGTTATTACGGGTGTTTATAAACGTGAAAACCTTCCGGAAAAAGCTCTTACTGGTCTGGCTGTTTCCTCCGGAATTATTGAGGGCCGGGCACGTGTCATTTTAAAGATGGAAGAGGCTGACCTGAAAGAAGGAGATATTTTAGTCACTCCTTTTACTGACCCGGGCTGGACAGCTTTGTTTGTATCTGTAAAAGGCCTGATTACGGAAGTGGGCGGACTGATGACTCATGGAGCAGTGATCGCCAGAGAATATGGCTTACCGGCCGTAGTAGGAGTGGAACATGCTACCAAGCTGATCAAAGACGGGCAACGGATCCGGGTGAACGGGACGGAAGGATATGTAGAAATACTGTAAGGTATATGTAGAGTGGACAGAATACTTTGCTGTCCTTAAATGGTTTAAGCTAAAAGTCTTCAGCTCAGATTTTCCAAATATAGTAAAAACGGGATGCAAGTTTTATTTCAAATCCCGTTTTTATCTGATAAACACAACACGGTTTTAGGAGTCTTTTCAGGTAAAAGTTGCAGTCTACTGCTTTGCTTTATCTAACCATTCATCAATACTCCATTTATAATGACTTACCGTTGCTAACAAAAAGGCTGAAGTAATATCTACAAATACAGCATAGTTTAAAGGAGCTTTGATTCCGAAAGAATAAGTCATTGCCAGTGCAAATCCTAAGGTGACTAAAGCAGAACCAATAGCCGCAAGTCTTGTCTTATAGCCTGCAATAAGCATTAAAGGCAGGATAATTTCCAATGCTGTTGCTACGATTCCCAGCAAAAGTGCAAAGGACGCCGGAACAAAAGAATTAACCTGTGCATTGTAGGCGACAAAATTTCCCCAGTTTCCCCAGCTTACATTCGGTTCTCCGGGATTTCCCCATAAACCGAATCGATCGGCAACTGCAGATAAAAAGTTGGCAGAAGTGGCTAAACGTAATAATAATACAGCCAGATTTTGATATTTTCCCATAAACTTGAAATAGTTTGAACTTTTATGATCAGGATAGTTTGAGTTGATTTATCCGACAAAGATCAGGCTTAATTCATCTGAATTTCTTGAACCAGATCAAGAAATTATAATTTATTAAACACATTATTTGCTTCCGAAAAATAGCGTTAACAGAAAATAACATAATAGTTAAACTGTCAGAATATGAAGGGAAACAGATTGGATTTTGGCACATCAGCAAAAGAGGCAGCTATGTCCAGCTACCTCTTTTGACAGATATATTACCTGAAACTACTGTATTTTGCAGGATGAAGCCTGATCGTTCAGGCCTGCCAAGGTTATAAAGTTTGCATTGTCCGCGGTGAGAGTCCATGAGGTTCCTCCAAAATTGTCATTCTGGTAAATAATTACTGTCCAGCCTGCCGGAATTTTAATAGAAGAAGCCCAGTCGTTTACAAATCCGTATGACTGTAACTGTGATAATGTATAATTTCCCTTGGGAATGAAAGAGGTAGAGGCTCCGCCATAATTACTATTTTGGTAGAATTTCACTCCGGTGCTTGTTCCGGTGCCTAATCCGTTTTTGATGGCTGTGGCATATTGCGCAGCTTTTCCATTATTCACAAAATCATCATACAGCCACATAAAACCTCCGGTGATGCCACAGGAATTTTTCCAGCCTGTGATTTTTGTCTGAACACCGGAAGGTGTATAATTACTGTCCCAAAGACCTGGATGAACAGGGATTGTGCCGAAATTCCAGCCGGAGCAAGGACTGTTCCCGGATCCGCCGGAATAACACTGTAAATGAACCTGATCGATGGTATTGGCTCGCTGGTTATTTACACTGGTGGCAACACCGGTCCAGAAAGTAGCATTTGTGTAAGGATCCAGGGCTACATTATATCCTAAATTTCCTAGCATTACACATAATTGAATCATGGTGCTTGAATCATAGCAATTTTCATCATCCAGGTCTATCGCATCGGCCCCCGTTGCTGTTTTTAAAGCCTGAAAGTTTTTATAAAGAATACTGGTCGGACCTGTTCCCTGCGCATTGATAATATCCCGGATATTCTGAAAATCTCCCACATTTGATGAACCGATGCTGAAAGTTACCCGATTAACGGAAGTCGTACCGGTTTTCAGACTCAGCATATCATTCGCAAAATTAGGATAAGTGCTGCCTCCTGTATAAGAGCCGTTGGAAGCGACAGGAAATTCTCCGTTAAAATTCAGATCGCCATTGGTTTTAACCTGAATATTCCAGACTACCACTTCGGTAAACCCTGAGGCTTTTAGTTCGGGAATGGTAACGGTTCGGTTTTGGTAAATTGGCCCACCGCCAAAAATTGTTGCAGCGGGTGTGGTGACTTTGCTCGAAGAAGGACTGCTTTTAAGCTGGCTGTCATTGTTTAATGCTGATATTTCCTGTTTTGAACAGGCTGAGAAAAGAGAGAAAAACAAGGCACTGAGGCAAACTAAAGAGAATGGTGCTTTTTTCATAGTCAGATGATTTGAGATATTGAAGGATTTATTTGATTGTTGAATGTTCGATGAAATCAGCGGATTTAAGCCTTTAAATTCCGGCCTCGGCTGAGAAATAACTATCCCGAAAATTTTATAAAGTCATTGATCAATCCGAATGGCAGATTTCTTTGCATTCTGATTAGCCTGAGGTTGGGTTAATTTTTATAGAATTAAATGTGGTAAGGATGTTATTAACGAAGATTTACAGATAGAACAGTTTAGCCTTGTTCTGCTGAAAAAAAAGAGTTTATTCAGTTTTAGCGTAGATTATTTAGTTTAATTGATGATTACGTTGTTTGTAAATGTATAATTAAATTTCTTAAAAACCTTTAAGTCCGGATATTTTAATGAAATTTTCGACCAAAGCAGAAACTCTGCCGATGAAGCGGGGTGGAGGAGAAATGATTTTGAGATTCAGGAATGGGATTGTTGAGTAACATCAAGACATTTAATGAATAAACTACCATTAAATAAAAATCCCGCCCGCTTTTAAAGTACAATTATTTAATCAGCTACTTTTGATAAGGTGCGTTTAAGGAATCCGAATAAAGTAACATGATGATTAAATTTAGGACCAATTTTAAGATAATTTACTGTTTTTTTTACCCATGAAAAACATACCTGCTGAATCTTCCGAAACCGATGCCGAACGTCCTCATGATATGGAGGAGTATAAACAGTTGACCGCTTTATTTCAATTTTACCTCAATCAAACGGTAACGACGCTGAATTATACTTTTTTAATCTCGGGTGCAGTAACTTCTTATATACTTGGCACAATAGGCTCTGATAAACCTCAAATCTCGATTTATGGTATCTTACTTCCCGTTGCCATTTGTTTTTCGATAGGTCTGGGATTTTTAAAGGCAATCCCTTCTTCGATAGAACTTAAACAAGCTCTGGAAGCTATAAAAAAACGGTTAAATCTTCAGTTAGTCCCTCATATAGGAAATTTAACAAGATCGCTTCTCTGGTCTGGAATATTGCTGCTTCTGGTGTCAGTAAGTCTCCTGATTCTTTTTTTTATGATTAAGCTGGATTGTAAAATTTAATCCATATTGCCGGTCAAAGTTTTTCAGCGCTCAAGACCTTACAGATTTTGAGGAGAATGTGATATATTAGGGCTTAAATGCTCCTGATTGTATCAGGACGACTTCTTCAACTAAACTTAAAGGAAAACTGATGAGAAAGATTATCTTTTTGTTATTCGTTTTAATTAACTCTGCATTAGGGCAAATCAGTAAGGTCAATAAGGTTCTGGATTCCTGCATCACCAAAAGTAATTTTAATGGCTCCGTATTAATTGCTAAAAATGGTAAAATAGAATATCTGCGATATGCCGGACTGGCGAACAGACAAAATGAAGTTAAATACTCCGCTAAATCTAAGTTTCATATCTTTTCTGTCACTAAAACTTTTACAGCTGTTTTAATAATGCAGTTGTATGAGCAGAAAAAGATTCATTTAGACTCTACTATTTCAGCCTATTTTCCGGAATACAAAGGGGAAGCAGGGAAAAAAGCTACAATTCTCGATCTTCTTACTTATAGCAGCGGCAGAGATACCAAGGAAATGAAATTGATTGCGGAGGTTTATGATACCACTATATGGCCGGTCGATTCATTAATTGACAGATTCTGTTCTGAAAAACTGATATATAAGCCCGGGACCAGGTTCAATTACAGCAATGGTGATTATTTTATCCTGGGCAAAATCATTGAAAAAATGTATGGAAAACCCTACGAGGAAGTGCTGAAAGAAAAGATTCTGAAGCCTTTGAAAATGAATCATACAGGCTACCTGCACCATGATGACATTATTAAGGGACTGGACGATGGTTATTATAACAGGGATTCCAGCGTGACGGATCTTTATATGCCTACCAACTATTATGTCGATAACCTTTATGCTGCCGGAGCGATGTATTCAACGCCTGAGGATCTGCTGATTTTTGACCAGGCCATTTTCAAACATACTTTTCTTAAAAAAGCCACGGTTGATTTAATGCTTAAATCTTATGATGAGCTGGGTTCAGTGGCTTTGGGTTTCTGGGTTTATCCTAAAAAATTCGGAAAAGTAAATACCGTTTTTGCAGAAAGACAGGGCGCCGGTTATGGTCATAATGCGAATTGGATTCATCTGGTTGACAGAGGACTTACTTTTATTTTACTTTCTAATACCAATACCGTTAATCTCAACAAGATGCGGGAGAAGGTAATTGCAGCTTATCTTGGCCAATGATCTGCATGCAGGATGTCTCAGTTTGGAGCTTACAGGTTGAAACTGTCATTTTCGGATCAGGGTAATAATGATATTAATCAGGAAAAGCACCTGAGCCAATAACAGAATTGCAAGGCATTCAAAGAAAAGCAGAGGATGTTTCAGGGTATTGAATATAGGAAGGGCAAGCATGATCATTATCCAGATTGTCAGCAACAGATGCAAGGCAGAAAGTATTGCATTAAATCTTTTTCCTGTTCTGCCAGTCAGCCAATAGATTAATCCTAACAAAAGCAGAAAGAAAGAACCCGCCGTTGTATAAAAAGCATTCGTGATAACGTAATAGGTATCAGATAGCTGAATGTCAATGGAATATTCCGGAAATATCATACCTGCTAAAATAAGTACAGGAATGGCCAGAAAGATGATAATATGAGGTTTGCTTAAGATGGTATTCATTGGAAGGTGTAATTTAAATCTGCTTTAATCTTCTTCATAAAATGCCTGTTTCTATGTCAGAAACAGGCATTTTATGAAGAAGATTATATGGTTTTTTCGTAGATCCCTTTATTGATTTCTTTATATCTTCTGGCTAAAGCAGGGATTCTTTTAAAGAGTTTCGGGGCAATATTGGCCTTATCGATAATGATTTCAGGAGAATCTTTCTCAAAGTTTCTCAAAATGCTGATTACATTATCATAGTTGTCAAGGTTCTCTAATTCGTACCTTGCGAGATTCCAGTTCAGATAAGGCGTTGCTGCATAATTATCCAGATATTCTTCCAGTCCATTGCCAAGTACAAGTAACTTCTTTTGGGTAAATTTCTCTGTTTTAGGTTTTACTTTTAAACTGTCTAACTGAGCAAAGGTTACGAAACCGGAAAAATAAACCGCCTGGTAATGAATCAGAAGTATTGCTCCCATCAACCCCAGAAAGATCAGCTCCGCCAGCCATTGTTTTTTATAGAGTGTAAAGAAGTTTACGGCAAAAAAGGACCAGCATGGGACTAAAATGATAAATTGCATTGGTGCCAGAAAAGGCATTAACCCTACAGACAAAACTCCGGCAATAGCCCATAGCATCATAATCTGCTGACATCTTACTTGTAAATTGGAAAAACCTGTTGAGTTCACCAGGCTCAGAAACCCGAAGATACCTACCCCAAATGGCAGGAACAACGTAGCAAGCAGGGTTTTAAAATCATTCAGGTTGTATTGACGGATCTGAAAAACAGAAGAAATAAAATTCCTTGAAAATGCGTCGTAAGTCCCGTCTATATAAAAAAACAGGGAAGTCAGCAATAAAGGGAATAAGAAACCAAAAATAGATAAGGAATGCTGACGGATACTTGCACCACTGAAAAAGAGCAGAGATGCTGTTCCCCAGAGAATGAATACCCCTGCGGGAGGATAGAACAAAGTGGCTATCCCGATAAAAAAGCCAATTTCAAATACTTCATCGGTTGCCTGTAAGCGGTTCATTTGTTTAACGAGCGTACCAAAGGCTAACAGAATAAAGGTGGTTGCCATCAACACCGGAGAGAGTGTACAGCAATCGAATGATATATTCAGGAATAATACGTAAAATAGGCCCGGAACATAGTTTCTCTTTGGAAAAACCTCCCGGTTATTCATCATTACATTAAAATAAATCGTTTGAAAAGCAGCAATAAACAAGGCAAAAAGCTGATAAGCCACTTGTGAACGCCCGAATAAGCGATCAATACCAGCATATACGATACCTGATAGCGGAGCAGTGTTATCCCAGATATCCGAATACATAACAAATCCTTTATTAATCTGTTCACCGATCAGCATCCATTGCAATTCAGGAATAAGGCGGGGAAGTCCATAAAGGTAAACCGGTATTCTGATGAGAACCAGCAGGATCATAAGACTGAAAATCTGATACAGGGCATTGACCCTAAAAAATGCTAACATATTTGAATAAAATCAGTTCTATCTCTAAAAGCAACGCTTGAAAGCTTATTAAATTTCAACGGACAATTTCCTGGTGAGATCCGGAGTTATACAATTGTTGAAAGTTACAGCCTAAGTTTTTTGCTAAATTACGGTGATTCCGAGAATTATTCCGAAATTTGAGGGATATTTCAACCACTATTGCAGTTATTTGAGTGGACTAAATTATTTTAAGGCTGATCGTTACGAAAATCTGACCAAGCAAAGGCCTTATAAAGAGGGCTTAAGCCCTGATAAGCATATGGAATCTAAAAGACAACAAAAGTTTTCCCGTCAAATTCAAAAGGATTTGAGTGAAATTTTTCAGAAAGAAATGCGTTCCTCTTTCGGAAATGCATTTATTACGATTACAGAAGTGAAAGTTTCTCCCGATCTGGCTATTGCCCGTTTGTATCTGAGCTTTATGCTGACAAATGATAAAGCCGGATTACTTCATGATATCAAGGAAAAATCAAAACAGATCAGAAGTATTCTGGCGAATAAGATTCGCCATCAGGTAAGAATTATCCCTGAACTTGAATTTTTTCTCGACGAGACCGCAGAGTATGCCGCTAAAATGGATGCCCTGATTTCCGGTCTGGATATCCCGCCTTTGAAAGAAGGAGAGAAAATAGAGTTGGATGATTAATTTTAACTTGTAATGTTCTGTTGTATTGAGGTGCCCGGCTTTATTCTGAAGAACGAGAAAGAACCCCGGAAAACAGAATACTAAACCTGCTTCATTTTTGAATTTTCCTTTATACATAGCCAGGAGGTATTTCTTTGCCAAAAAGAAAGCGTCATTTATCTCCCTGATTTCCAATATCTCAATGTTGGGAGTCGGGGTAGGGGTGACCGCATTGGTGATAGTGCTTTCTGTTTTCAACGGATTAGAAGATTTTCAGAGAGGTTTATACAAAAGTTTCGACCCCAATTTGAAAATAAGTCCGAAAGAAGGAAAGAATTTTCTGGTTTCAGAGGCTTTATTGAAGAAATTGCAGCAAACAGAAGGAGTTGCTTCGGTTACACAGGTAATTCAGGAAAATGCCTTACTCAGATACAGAGATGCCCAGATGGTGGTGAATCTGAAAGGAGTTGATGATAATTTTATCCGGCAAAACCGCCTGAAAAACAGCATTTTGCAGGGTAATCTTGTTCTGCATGAGAAAGGGCAGGATTATATGGTTATGGGTACGGGAGTCTATTTAACGTTGGGCGTAAATCTGGAGGATTTTCTGACGCCTGTTGAGGTATGGTTTCCTAAAAATACCGGATCTAAAACCATCGATTTTACCTCCGCAGATGCATTCAGCCGTTTGAATATATTGCCTTCCGGTATTTTTGCCATTGAGCAGGAATATGATGATAATTATGTGTTTGTTCCGTTGAGCTTTGCCAAAGAATTATTTGAGTATGGAAATAAACGCACTGCTTTAGAAGTTCAGATAAAGAGTGGGGCTGATCTTGCCCGTATTCAGTCTTCATTCAGTAATTTGTTAGGAGATCAGTTTATAGTCCAGAATCAGGATGAGCAGCATGCTACTTTGCTGAGAGCGATTAAAATTGAAAAGCTATTTGTGTTCTTAACCCTCAGTTTTATTATAGGGATAGCTTCTTTTAATATTTTCTTTTCTCTTTCCATGCTGGCCATTGAGAAAAAAGAAGATGTGAAAACCCTTTATGCAATGGGTGCCACTTCTGATATTATTATGAAAATCTTTTTATTTGAAGGAGCCATTGTAGCATTTTCCGGCGCTATTTTCGGACTGATTCTCGGTTTTCTGGCCTGTTGGCTGCAGGAAACATTCGGGTTTATATCAATGGGTATCGCTAATGCACTTGTAGATGCCTATCCGGTAAAAATGCAGTTCTCAGATTTTCTCTACACCAGCCTTACCGTTTCTCTGCTCACCGTTTTAGCTTCTTATTTTCCTGCCAGAAGAGCAACTGAGGCTGGCATAATTTCATAAAAAAAGCTAACTCCTCAAAGTTAGCTCCTTAGGTTTCAGAGGTCAGAAAACTAACTGTATTTCTCTCTGATTTGAAATAATATCCAAAAGCCGATAAAAGCTCTGATAATTCCGCCAATCCAGTTTCCCATCAAAAGGCTGAAAACTACGCTGGCAAATTGTGCATAATAAATCCAGGTCCATCCTGCTTTGGTTTTGTTCAGTAATCCGGGAATAGCCAATCCATCCAAAACTACCATTACAAGAAGAAAAAGCATTCCTATCCCGTAAAGTAAGCTTCCTGAGAACCAGGCAAAAGGAGAAAGAATTGCGGTAAGACCTACGCCTGCTACTCCGAATATTACCCATATAATTGCCAGAAATGGTGCAATTTTTACAAACAGATCCTTTACATTATCAGGAAATGCGGGTAATTGTTTTAAGAAAATAGGTTCTAATTCTTTTTCCAGGGGTAATGAGTTTGGTTCCATGCTAAAAGTTAAAGTTTTGAGGGTTAAAAGACTTACTCAAGTTCAATATAATTCTTCTCAAAATCAATACTTTATCCCGAAAATTTAGTAAGTGGGAGAAATGCCCGGAAACATCTGTTCGGGCAAATAAAAAGAGTCAGAAAGAAACTAATCTCCCTGACTCTTTTATTAGTTGTCTTTCGTAAAAGAATTAAGTATTCTGCAATTCTCCTTCGAGTTTTGAAACAACGCAGGTAGCAACAGCATTTCCGGCTACCGAAGTGGCTGAACGGCCCATATCCAGGAAAGGATCAACCCCCAGAATCAGGGCAATCCCTTCTGCCGGAAGATTAAACATCGTAAGTGTTCCGGCAATAATCACCAGTGAAGCTCTTGGTACACCCGCGATTCCCTTGGAAGTAATCATAAGGGTCAGCAGCATGGTAATTTGCTGCTCTAAGGTCAAAGGAACCCCGTAAGCCTGGGCAATAAACCCGGTTGCGAAAGTCATGTACATCATAGAGCCGTCGAGGTTAAAGCTATAGCCCAATGGCAAAACGAAACCGATGATTCTCTGGCTGCAGCCAAAACGTTCCAATGCAGCGATTGTCTGAGGAAAGGACGCTTCAGAACTGGCTGTACTGAATGAAAGAATAAGCGGGTCTTTAATCTCTTTCATCAGTTTCCAGAAAGGAATCTTCATGACGATACAAATGGCCCATAAAACCACGAAAATAAAGAATATCAAACCTCCGAAGAAACAGATCATCAGGTAAGCATAACTAAGAAGAATCCCGAGGCCTTTGCTGGCAATAACCCCTGTCATAGCTCCTAAAACCCCGTATGGAGCCAATTGCATAACATATCCTACAATTTTGAAAACCGCTTCAGCCAATGCATCAATTGCCTTGGTGATGATTTTACCTTTTTCACCGATTGAACCTAAAGCGATACCGAAGAAAATAGAGAAAACCACAATCTGGAGAATCTCGTTTTCGGCCAGTGCTTTAAATAAACTGTCAGGAAAAATGTGAAGGATAAATTCCTCAATACTTTTCATCTTTTTACCTTCGATACCTATCTCAGTTCCGGCAGCCGGACGAGGCCATTGGTGAATTTCACCGGGACGGGTAACGTTTACTACTACCATCCCTACAATAAGAGATAAAATAGTAGCGAAATAAAAATAAAGCAGGGTTTTAATCCCGATCCTGCCCACTACCTTGAAGTCGCCCAATTTGGCAATTCCAACCACAAGGGTACAGAATACCAGCGGACCAACGATCATTTTGATGAGCTTAAGGAAAACTTTACTAAGGATTTGAAATTTACTTGCAATGTCAGCCGCTGTTTCGGGAGAAACATTGCTGTGAAGAATCTGGCCAATAATTACACCTAAAACAAAACCTATAATAATTTTGGCAGTAATGTTTAACTTCATAAATTTTTTAGTTTGTTACACAATTGAGAATCGTGCTAGAAGATCTTTTGGAAAAAATATAACGAATTAAAGCAAAAAATCCACCCTTTGCAAAAATAAGGATGGATTTAGCGATGTTTTATGGAAATGAAATCCGAATTATTCCGGCAGCATTTCATTTTTAAAGTACGTTACCAATAAAAATCTGGATCAATGATAAAATGAGGTTAGTCATGATACTGACTATCTTCACAGTAATAATTTTAATGGTTTTAGCCAGTAGCTGAACGATTGAAGTAGTGAACTTTTCCTTTTTTAAACCGTCTTTTTTATCAGGATTATCTCTTTTTTCTACAGGAAGACTGCTTTTGGTATAAAAAACATTTTTATTTTCAATCACTTCCACAGAATCAGTTTTGGCTACATTCTGAAGGTTTCCACGAAGGACGAAGGAATGCTCTACCAGACCGAATCCGGATAGAGTAAACACCGCCGTGAGAGCAAGCGCCAGCGTAAAAAGCTTGATTTTGAATAGGTTCTGCATGATCGTTGACGAATTTTAACGCTAAGTTAAGAGATTTATACGTTAAATTAATATCTGATCGTCAATTTTTTCAGGCAAGTAATGTTCCGTTCGGTACAGGGCGTTCTATAGCTGTTAATACAACTTCTCCGTCTTCAAGAATAAAACCCGTAACAAGTACTTCCGAAATAAAGTTAGCGACCTGGCGAGGTGCGAAGTTGGTTACGCATACTACTTGTTTGTTGAGCAGGTCTTCTTTGGTATATAATCTGGTGAGTTGAGCCGAGGACTGCCTGATGCCGATTTCCGGACCCAGGTTGATTATGAGCTGATAAGCCGGTTTGCGGGCTTTAGGAAAATCTCTTACTTCTAAAATGGTTCCGGCTCTTAATTCTACTTTTTCAAAGTCTTCCCAGGTTATCATCGTTTGTTTGTAAATGTGTTAATTCCCCCAATAATTAAAGCGTATCCATAAAAAATGGCAGAAGCAGGTATTTTAAGATGAACCTGCCTCTGCCATTTTTTTGGCCCGCCTGATTAAGGCTTAGGTACTTTGTTTTTCGCTTCTTCTACTTTTTTACTTTGTGCAGTTACGTCTTCCAAAGCCTTTTGCTGATCCCTCTTATTTTGTTCAACATCTGTAAGAAGTTTTTCAAGTTCCAGTCTGTTGTCTTCAATTTTCTTTAAGAGTCTTTCTTTGTCCTTTTTGTTGTTTTCAATGTCTCTGACAAGCCTTTCTCCCTGTTTCACTACTTTCGACTGTTTGTCGGAAATGTCTGTCAGGGATTTTTGTTCTGTTCTTACACCTTCTTCAAGGTTGATGACTTCGATGAAATCATTAAGAATTTTTTCAGCGGCAGGGTATTTGGCATGCGTACCTGTGATGTAGGTTTCATTGCCGGTGTTTACAGAAAGAAAAATTTGCGTACGGCCTTTCTCGCGGGAAACTTTACTGTATAAAATAACAGGATCTGGAGAAATACTGGCTACACTGGCATTCATTACCTTATATGAACCTCCTCTGCCGGATTCTACTTTCCCGTATTTTGACAATTCTTTTTGCCATGAATCCTTTACATATTTGTCGTCAACGATCGTTGAAGTATAGATTCCTTCCTTATTAGCTTTGTCGATTTCAGTAATACCGGAAAAAACCTGAGCTTGTGCAGAAATACCTCCCAACAACAGGAAGGCAGATAAAATAAGTTTTTTCATTGATTTGAGATTTTAATAGTTGAATGAAAATATAATCCGAGACTTCCGGAATTTTCCTGAGTATTTTTGACTCCGACAGCACGGTTTCGTCACTGGCATCAATATACGAAATTTAATAATTATTTTAAAAAACCAGTTTTTTACAGATTAAGATAATTTTTTGGTTGAATTGATCGGTTGTCGCAAACAAAAAAACAGAACCACCATCGCTAATACCGATTTTGTCACGGATTTGTTTGACAGTTAACGGAAAATTTCTGGTGGTAATATTTGCCTTCTTATCAGGTAAATATTTCAGGATTTCCTTTTTATCCAGTTTACAAACTGCTTCAATTTCGAAAACTCTGCCGGGAAAATCCGGAACTAACGCTTCGGAAGTGTACAGATGACTATTTGCCTGCAATTTCTGTACCTTGAATTTTTGGGCAATTATTTTGAAAGCTCCGGCTTTTAAGATTGCCACATTGGGTTCATATAGAAATTTTGAGGGCTGGGAATAGTTGATATAAGTCCCGGTTTCGAGTGATTTTGTGAAACTGAACTCTTCTATTCGGTTGTTTTTCAGGATATTAACAGCGGTTTTCTCCGCTTCCCCAATAAAACCTTTTCTAAGGTAAAAAAGGACTTCTTTAACCTCATTTTCCAGTGCAACCACCGCGATTTTATAAACATGCTGCAAATCGGAAACGGCGAGGTCAATGTCCAGCATCGGAGAGGTTTTTAATAAAATATTTTCCGATTTTTCGAAAAGCAAATCGCTTATTTCCAGTATGTTAGGTTCACAGTCCTGAAGCCTGAAAACTTTTCCTCCGGAATGATCTCTCCGGGCAGGATCCAGGTAAATCCAATCGGCACGCTGAGGATAATTTTGTAGAAAGTCTATGGAATTTTGGGCATAAAATGCCACATTATTTATACCCAATTGCCTGAAATTATAGGCAGTGATTTCAGATAACTCCTGATTTTGTTCGAGGTGGATAGCCTGTTTAAAGCGCATCGCCATGGCTGAAATGTCCACACCCATTCCTCCGGTAAGGTCAATCAGTACTTCTCCCTCAATTGTTCCTGCTTTATAGGCCGCAGTAGCTTCAGAGGAACATTGCTCCAGGGAAATCATAGGTGGAAATACGATTTTTTCTTTGGAAAACCAGTTCGGGAGTTTGCTCTTTGCTTTTTGACGGGCCTGAATCTGCAAGACGAGGTCTGAAACGGGTAAATGCGAAAAGCGTTTGCCCTGTAAAAGTAATTTATTGACATCGTCTTGCAGGTGTTCCTGAATAAACCTGACAGATTCTTCGGAGAATGTTTTCACTTAAATTATGATTCAGTTGTAATGATTATACAAATCTACATACTTCCTGAGGCATAATTTAACTGAATCAAAGCTTTTTGGTACTTACTTTTTAAAGATTCCACTTTTACCCTCATGTCAATCAGCTTGCTTTCACGGGCATTCAGCAAAAAGAGAGAGGTTTCTCCGATCTCAAATTTTCGCTTTTCAGCTACCAGCATAATTTCCTGGTTTTTGACAGATTCCTGCTGAATTTTAAGCTGTTTTTCATAGTTTTTGACATCGTTGTAGGAGGCGTAAACGTCATTCATGATGGTTCTGACAGCAAAACCTTTTTCAAAACCAGTCTGCATTTGCTTAATTCTGATCTGCTGAAGTTTCCCTCTTTCTTTGCGCAGGAAAATCGGAACCAGAAAATTGACTCCTACTTTTTGGTTAGCAAACATAAAAGCACTCGAATTATCATCGTTGCCAATGTCGAAACTTTTACTTAAAAAATTAAAACTGACATCCAGCTGAGGCTTTAGGAGCTCTTTACGGAATCTTTCTTCGATGGTCAACTGTCCGATTTTCCCTTCCAGTTTTACCAGTTCCGGGTGTGTTTTTGCTTTCACCAAAAGGCTTTGTAATGTCATTTCATCCACCAGAAAAGTACTCACAGCAGGAGGAATGGCATTTTCAGGTAATTCTAAAGGTTCATCTTTTTCGTTCCAGAGGTAGTTGGAAAGCATGAGACCGGCATTCTTCCAGTCAACGCCCGCCTGTTCAAAAGCTACCTGACGATCTTGCAGGGTTATTTTTGCTTCAACAGAATCAATGGCAGCCTGTTCTCCGATTCTTGCTCTTTCCTTTGTGGCATTAAAACGTGTTTCTGCCAGATCCAGTCCTTCTTTGATGAAACTATACTGCTGATAGGCAAGATACCATTCCCAATAATCTTTGGAGGCGCTCAGTATGGTTTTGTTGATTGATTTAATTTTTTCAGCTTCAGAAATCTGTCTGGCAATCTGTGCCTGTCTGAGCGTAGCCCTTCTGGCATCAATTAATAAACCCTGGCCGATCGGGACACTCATTCCCGCATAAATAAGCTTTGGCGATTCTTCCGGTTTTAATTTTAATCCGGAATTTTGCTCATAACCAACTTTAAAATCCGCTCCGAAATACGTTGGAATTTTCAGATTACTATCCCATCTGTTATAATAATCAGTTCCCTGAAATGCCTTTCTGTCGAAACTTGAGCCTAATTTCGGGTCAAACTGTCCTTTTGCCTGCATGATTTCAGTTTGGGCATCAAGGGGTAATAAATTCGCCTGTTTTACCAGCGGGTGATTTCTTTTAACGATTTCTATAAAATCATCGTAGCTGAATAATCCGGCTTTTTCCTGGGAAAAAGCCGGAAATATATTCCCGATGAATAATATGATAAAAATATATCTGAACATTGTTTTTAATATTTTGGACAAAAGATGCTGAATTTCAGAGATGTGAGAAACAGGTCAAAAGGCATTGGAAAAAAGGTCTGATGATAAAAGACATTGTGGCCCGGTATAAACTGAACTAAGCCTTTTCGGGATAACCCCGCTATTCTTTTGTCTTACTGCTGATCTCTTGCCTTTTGATTCCTGCCAATCTTATTTCTTCTTCTCTTTCGATCCTGATTTTTCATCTTCCTGAGGTTCCTCTTTTAAACTAGGAGGGAAGGCATTAAGTTGTCTCCATACTTCGTACCATACTGAGACGTTATCAAGCATTACCCATCCATAAACACCTGAGCCCATGCGTAGCTGATGAGGCCAGGGTTCATCATTGGGTTTGGGAACGACCAGCAAACGGTATTCTCCGTTCTTACTGTCAACCCGGTCGATAACTTTAACAATCCCCCCGAAAGTACCAACGGATACAGAAGGCCAGCCCGAAAATTGTAAAGCCGGGAAACCTTCAAATTGCAGACGCACTTCCCGGCCTTCCTGAATAAGCGGAACATCCATGGCTTTTACGAACAGTTCCACAGCCATCTGCGGATTAGCCGGTTGTAAGGTTACAATAGATTCTCCTTCTTTGATGGTTTCACCAATCCCCATTTTTATAGCACGGACAATATAACCATCTTGCGGAGCTTTGACATGGTACTGCTGTCTGCGAATATCTACATTGGCAATTTTATTGGTTAATTGCGCCAGTTCATAGTCTCCTGCCGCTAAGGAAGAATAGGCAGAACTTTGGTCTGATTGGGCTTTGGAGATTTTTTCGGCATAATCAGCATTAATCGAATTCAGTTCAATGCGGGCATTAATCAATTCCTGTTTTGAAATAGCCTGTTTATTCTGATAGGAAACCAATTTAGCTTTCACTTCCTGCAATTTCAATTTCCGGCTTTCCCATTCGCTCAGCGAAATGATTCCTCCGTTTTTATATTGATCGTCACCCCGGTTAAAGCGGGTCTGAGCAATGGCCAGCTGCACCTGTTCGGCTACAACATCCGTACTGTCTGCGGTGACTTTGGCAAGCCCCTGTGTTACCTTGTTCCGGGCTTTTTGTAAGCTAAACTGCTGATTCTTGTGAAGTGCGGCAATCTGATTACTCAATGCAGCAATTTTCGCCTTATAGCTTTCAATGGCAGCCTGTTTGGCAGAAAGCTGTTCTTGTAACCTCTGTGGAAGTTTAGGGTCAAAATAGTCGTCTTTTATCTCTGAAATAATAATAATAGTTTCCCCTTTTTTGACAAAATCTCCTTCCTTGTGGACCCATTTTTCAATTCTTCCGGCAATGGCATTCTGGACAGTCTGAGGACGATCCTGCGGAGCGAGTGCCGACAAATCTCCTTTTCCGTTAATATTTTGCTGCCAGGGCAGAAACATAACGATTAACAGGACGATACTAATCCCGATAAGCCAGCGTTTCAAAATCACAGCGCTTCTTGGCGTATGAAGGGTATTGAGCGAATGAAGCTCAAATTGTTCATGTACTTTTTTGCCCACTTTCTGATGAGATATATTAAGCATAATAAATTTCTGTTTTCGTGACCGGGATAAATCCTGAATGAGAAAAATCCCTTTCTTCTTTTTCCGGAATAAATCCCTGAATTTGAGGTTTATGGTCAGTTATCATAACTGATTTCCGGAAGATTAATCAACAAGTTCCTGAAAGTCAGATTGTTTGATTAATTCCTGATAAGAGCCTTCCATAATAATCCTGCCTTCGTCCATTACCACTACTTTATCACAGGCAGCCATAACCATCGGATCATTTGAGATAGTAAGCAATGTCCAGGGATTTGATTTATCCGTCAGGAAAGCAATGGTTCTCATACGTTCTGCCTTATGTAATTCCGGATAGATGTCTGTGATCATCAATAACTTAGGTTTTTCGACCACACATCTTGCCACAGAAATTTTTGCGATAAAACTTTCCGAAAAACGCTTGCCGCCACCTGTCATCTGGGTATTAATACCATCAGGAAGCTGGTCAATATTTTCTTTCAGATTGAGTTTTTCAACTGCCCATGCAACATCATTGTATTTCACACAATCTCTTCCTAAAACAATATTTTCAAGCAATGTTCCGTCAAAAATCAGATCTGAAGCCAGGTTTCGTTCAATCGCTTCACGGATACTGCCGAGATTAATGTCTCTGATTGAGAGGTCGTTAAAAGAAATAGCTCCTTCGAAATCGGTATAAATGGCGGAAAGAATTTTCAGCAGGGTTTCTTTTCCTGAGCCATTGGTTCCGGTTATACAGACACTTTCATTCGCTTTTGTTTCAAAATTGATATTCTTTAAAACCTGTTTCTTGCTGCCATCGTACTGATAAGACAGATTTTTGGTTTGAATAGCAATTCCATGATTTGTTTTATGGAAATCATATTGTAATCCACGGTCTTTTTCCAGCGGAAGATCAGTGACATGTCCCATTTTTTCAACTGCTGTAAGTAAGTCAAAAACCACTTCCACGCTGGCAATGAGTTTTTCGACGGCACCAACCACTAACAGAATAATGATTTCAGAGGCAACGAATTGCCCGAGGGTGATTTGTCTGTCAACCACAAGAATTGTTCCGATAATCAGCAAAGCTCCGGTTACGAATGCCTTAAAAAACACAGCATTTGCATATAAAATCACCAGAACCCTGAAATGTTTTTTACGGTATTTCAGGTAATTGTTGACCAGATAATCCATTTTCTGAATGGGAAGATTGGTACTGCCTGCCGATTTAAAGGCAAAAACGGTTCTGGCAAGATCTTCCAGCCATTGCGCTACCTTATATTTGTATTTTGATTCTACTAAGCTGGTTTCCAGTCCTTTCGGGGCATTCTGAAGCACTACAAATGTGACAATTCCGACGATGAGAATACCGAATGCAATGAAATACGGGTGGTAAAGTGCGAGCAGAATAATACCAAACAGAATCTGAATAACTGCTCCCGTAATATCAATTAACACTTTTGGTAAGGCTTTCTGAACGGTAAGAATATCAAAAAAGCGATTCATCAGCTCGGGTGCGTAATATTTCATCAGCGCTTCAGCCTTAATCTTCGGAATCCGGTAAGTGAAATCAAAAGCAGCTTTGGCAAAAACCCTTCGCTGGAGAATTTCCACCAGGGTTTGCTGATAGATTTGCAGGATTCCGGAAATGATGATACCTAAAATTACCACACCAACCAGTACATAAACGGAACTGAATACAAGTCCGCCGGAAATCATACCGATAATTGCCTGAATACCAAGTGGAAGAGTAAGTGAGATAATTCCGACTACGATGGCGTAAATGTAGATGTATGATATGTCTTTTCTTTCGTTTTTGAGTAGTCCGAAAAGACGTTGGAGAGGGCTTAATTCCTGGATTGTCTCTTCTGTTGAGATGTTTTCGAGCGGGAAAGTGCTTAGGAAGCGCACCATTCCGTTTTTGGTTATATCCGGATTATTTTCGCAGCGTTTTGGCTTAAATGTCTGCTCTGTATTAATTTCAACCGGCTGGGAGGAAGTTTGAAATTTCCAGAAATAAGGCTTGTTGTCTTTGAGAGAATGTCCGGCTAAAACCGGGACGAGCCCTTGTTCAGTTTGGTCCCAGAAGATAAACGGGTGGGAGTTTTGGCTGAGCAGCTCTTTGAATGATTCTGGAGACAGAAAGTTTTCTATCAGTAGGTATTTGTGTTGGGCGGCCTGATGCGTGAGATCACTTATAAATGCATCAAGCTCGCTGGTCTCGTAATTTTTTACCTGTTGAAAAGCGGGCGGTTTTGTAGAAAAATACTCGTAATTTTCTCCATAAAACTCTGTCAGTTTCTGTATAATTAGGCTTAACTGAGTGTTGTTCATAAATTGTTTTCGGTTATTTTATAATTGTGAAGTTTGGAGTAGTATAACGTACAAGTGTACTAAAATGTTGCAATACTTTAGAATAATTCTAAAGTATTATCATTTATTCATCCTAAAACTATACAATTTAATCAAAATAACGATGTGTTTTCAGTGTTTTTTTCTTTTGTTTTTATGGCTTATTGTTCTGGTAATGAAATGTTTATATAGAATTTATTGCCGGATGGCTATCAATGAATTCGGGTACAAAGAAGTTTTTTACCAGATTTTCAACCATTTCCGGAGAACCGAGGAAAATTGTGGAACGCTGATGAGGTTTTTGCGGAACGACATCAAGTGTTTTCACACTTCCTTCGAAGGCAATTCCTCCGGCTTGTTCTATCACAAATGCCAGGGGGTAGCATTCATAAAGCAAACGAAGTTTGCCATGAGGAGATTTTGCCGTAGGAGGATATAAATAAATACCTCCTTTGAGCAGATTTCTGTGGAAATCCCCGACCAATGAACCAATGTACCTGGCTACTCCGTCATTTTTTCTCAGGTTTCTGACAAAGTTTTGAACCGGTTCTGAAAAATCCTCAAAATAGGCATCATTACAGGAATAGATTTTTCCGGAAGCCGGCATTTTAATGTTGGCATGAGAAAGAAAAAACTCTCCCAGTGAATTTTCATAAGTAAAAGCATTGACACCCTGCCCGGTGGTATAAGCCATGATGGTTGAAGAACCGTATAAGATGTATCCGGCAGCCACTTGCCTGCGTCCGCCCTGCATAAAATCTTCTGTCGTGGCAGGCGTCCCGATTGGACTGACTCTTCTGTAAATAGAAAAAATCGTTCCTATTGAAACATTCACATCAATGTTGGAGGAACCGTCCAGCGGATCAATCGCTACTACATATTTTCCGTTTTCATTACCCGTCTGAATAATATCTTCTTCCTCTTCAGTAAGGATTCCGCAGGCTTCTCCGCCATTAATCAGGGCCCTTTTGAAGCGGATATTGGCAATTACATCCAGTTTCTGCTGATGTTCTCCCTGAATGTTTTCTTTTCCGAATGCTCCGGTAATATCGATTAACCCTGCTCTGTTAATTTCACGGTTGATGATTTTGGCAGCGAGCGCAATGTCTCTTAGAAGCTGGGAAAGTTCCCCTTTTGCATAAGGGAAATCCTCCTGCTGGCGCATGATAAATCTGTCGAGGGTTGTACCTACCGGAAGTGCGAGGGCATTTTCATTATTACTCATATTGCAAAAGTTTATATATGATTTTCTTTGTCAAATTATACTTTGTTTCATTCTGCTTCGTCCTGTACCATACCATACTGCATGGGACTTCAAAGAGAAGAATTGTCGTTTGAATGATGAAAGGTGCAGAACCAACTCCCTAAAAAACCGAACTTTGTTTTACACCAGGTTCAATTGCGGATAAACTTCCTGCTTTTTGTTCAAAAGCTGCTCCGCTCCCGGAATCCCTGAATATTTTTTGAAATTTTCCTGAAAGGCATTTTTCAATGCAATTGCTTTTACCTTGTATTCAGCTTTGTCTTTCCAGGTATTTTCAGGATTTAATAACTCGGATGGTACATTTGGACAGGTTTCCGGAATTTCCAGTCCGAATATCGGGTGCGTGGTAAATGCCACCTGATCAAAATGCCCTTCGAGTGCTGCATGAATCATTGCCCTGGTATAAGGCAGTTTCATTCTTGAACCTACACCATATGGGCCACCGTTCCAACCGGTATTAATCAGCCATACATTTACTTCATTATTTCTGATTTTTTCCCCCAATAACTCTGCATATTTAAAAGGATGCAATGGCAGGAAGGCCGCTCCGAAACAAGCTGAAAATGTTGCCTGAGGTTCTTTAATGCCTACTTCTGTTCCGGCAAGTTTGGAAGTATATCCTGAAATAAAATAATACATTGCCTGTTCCGTATTGAGTCTGGAAACAGGAGGAAGCACACCAAAGGCATCTGCTGTCAGAAAGAAGATGTTTTCAGGCGTTTTTCCGAGAGATGGACTGACGCTATTCTGAATAAATGAAATCGGATAAGCCGAACGGGTATTTTCAGTTACAGACTGATTGGCAAAATCGGGAATGGCGGTTCCCTCATGAAATCTGGTGTTTTCCAGAATTGACCCTGAACGGATTGCCTGAAAAATTTCAGGTTCATTCTCTTTGCTAAGGTTGATTACCTTGGCATAACAACCTCCTTCAAAATTGAAAATTTCATCATCCGACCAGCCATGTTCATCATCCCCGATTAATTTCCTTTCAGGATCAGCAGAAAGCGTGGTTTTTCCCGTTCCTGACAGACCGAAAAATAAAGCGGTATCACCTTTTTGACCTATGTTGGCAGAACAGTGCATTGAAAGAATCCCTTTTTCCTGGGGTAAAAGATAATTTAACACCGTGAAAATTCCTTTTTTCATCTCTCCGGCATAAGCAGTTCCCCCAATCAGAATGACTTTACGGCTAAAATCGATGATAGTAAAATTGCCTGCTCTCGTGCCATCAACCAAAGGATTTGCTTCAAATTCCGGTACATTCAGAATAACCCATTCCGGTTCGAAATCTGTCAGTTCTTCTTCCGCTGGGCGTAAAAACAAATGATGACAGAAAAGGTTATGCCATGCCATAGTATTGATTGCCAGGATATTGATTCTGTGTTTTGGAGACGCACAGGCATAAGCATAGCGGGCATAGATCTTTTTATCGGCCACAAAATCAAGCATTTTCCGATAAAGTTTTCCAAAACTTACGGAATCAAAAGGCTGGTTAATGTCTCCCCAGCAAATAGTCTGTCGGGTAAGTTCATCACTAACCACGAACTTATCTTTAGGCGAGCGACCGGTAAATGTACCGGTGTCGCACATCAGTGCACCTGTATCTGTCAGAACGCCTTCATTATTTTGAAGAGCTTCCTTTGTTAATGTCGTGACATCGGGGTTGAGGAGAACATCAGGATGTCCTGCCAGTGCCGGATGTTTAGGGTGAACAGCCGGGTTAAGTTCAGCTGAAGTTAATACGTTTTTCATTGGAGTTGATGAATGTTTGAATGGCTGATTTATTAGAAGAGATACTGATAAATCAGCTTTTGTTTGTTGATGCGTAAATTTTTAAGAAATTTAAAGAGGTTGAAATCGTGGATTTTCGTCCACGATTTCTGAATATGCTAATGAAACTGTTCTTCTTCGGTTGACCCTCTTAAGGCTCCGGTTGAGGAAAGTCCGCTGGTAACCGTATTCTGAACAGCATCAAAGTATCCTGTACCTACAAATGCCTGGTGTTTTATGGCTTTGAAGCCTTCGGATTGTAAGGCAAATTCTCTTTGCTGTAATTCCGAAAATCCGGCCATGCCTTTTTTGACATAAGCATTTGATAGTTCGAACATTGAAGTATTTAAGGCATGAAAACCAGCCAGGGTAATAAACTGGAATTTGTACCCTAAATCTGCCAGTTCTTCCCTGAATGTCAGCATTTGTTTTTCATTCATAAACTTTGCCCAGTTGAATGAAGGAGAACAATTATAAGCCAGCATTTTATCCGGAAATCTGCTTTTGATTCCCTGAGCAAACTCCTTTGCCAAACCGATATCAGGATTTCCGGTTTCCATCCAGATAAGATCTGCATATGGAGCATAACTCAAACCTCGGTCAATGCCCTGTTCCAGTCCGTTTTTTACGTAAAAGAACCCTTCAGAAGTTCTGCCTTTATCATATTGTATAAATTTCTGATCTCTTTCATCCACATCTGAAGTAATCAGATTGGCGGCCTCAGCATCTGTACGGGCGATAACCAGGGTAGGAGTGCCCATAACGTCTGCTGCTAAACGTGCAGCGACCAGTTTGTTAATGGCTTCCTGAGTCGGTACTAAAACTTTGCCTCCCAGATGGCCGCATTTTTTGGCCGAAGAAAGCTGATCTTCAAAATGAACCCCTGATGCCCCGGCCTCAATCATCCATTTCATCAGTTCGAAGGTGTTCAGATTTCCTCCGAAACCTGCTTCGGCATCTGCCACAATCGGAACCAGCCAGTGAATATTTTCTTCATTGCTGAGCGACTGTATCTGATCTGCTCTCAGCAAAGCATTATTGATTCTTTTTACTACAGAAGGCACACTGTCGGAGGGATACAGACTCTGATCAGGATACATATTTCCTGAAAGATTGGCATCTGCCGCAACCTGCCAGCCGCTCAGATAAATGGCTTTCATTCCTGCCTGAACTTCCTGAACCGCCTGGTTTCCGGTCAGCGCACCTAGTCCTGCCACCCAGTCATCATTTTGCAGCATATGCCAGAGTCTTTCAGCTCCCAGTCTGGCAATACTGTACTCAATCTGAAACGAGCCTGCCAGTTTGATTACCTCCTCAGCAGTGTACGGTCTTTCAACTCCTGACCATCGGGGATTCGTTGCCCAGTCAGCCAACAGGGCATTGATTCGATCTTGTTGATTTTTCATGATTTTGTTTTGTTATGAGCGCTTAATTAATGCTGAATTAAACTTCGGAAGGTATTTCCCTGGTAATGAGGCTTTCGTAAGCATCGGTTGTGAGGAAGAGTTCAAAATTTTCCTGTGTAACCAGTTTATCAAAAAGGTTGATTGCTTCAAAAAATTTACCTCCGAAATATCTTTCTTCTCCCAGCAATTCTTTTATTTTCTGAATTTCATCAGCTAAAAGGAATTTATAGAAGTTGACATCAATTGTTTGTCCATAATAAGTTTTTGCACCATGACGGATCCACTGCCAAAGTTGTGCTCTCGAAATCTCTGCCGTCGCTGCATCTTCCATAAGATTGTTGATTGCCACTGCGCCAAAACCTTGCAGCCATGACTCAAGATAGAGAATACCTACCTGAATATTCATCCTTATACCTGCTTCTGTAATGGAAGTTTCCGGAATATGGAAATCGGTCAGCTGGGAAGCATTTACCTGAAAATCCTCTAAAAGTTTATGCTTCTGGTGAGGCTGGTCTCCTAAAACAAGATCAAAAGGTTTTAAAGCTATCGGGACCAGGTCAGGATGAGCTACCCATGTACCATCAAATCCGGTTGACGCTTCCAGTTCTTTATCAGCCGTAACTTTTTCAAAAGCCATCATATTCACACGCTGGTCTTTGCGACTCGGGATAAAAGCTGACATTCCGCCAATGGCATGTGCTTTGCGTTTATGACAGGTTTTTGCCAGCAACTGAGCGTAAGCACGCATAAAAGGAACATTCATCGTCACCTGAGAACGATCAGGCAGGATGGCATCCGGGAATCGGTTGAATTTTTTGATACAGCTGAAAATGTAGTCCCATCTGCCTGCATTTAATCCTGCGATATGTTCTCTTAATTCGTACAGCATTTCCTCCATTTCAAATGCAGCCAGAATAGTTTCGATTAAAACCGTTGCTTTTATCGTACCATGAGGCATCTGAACGCTGTCCTGTGCAAAATTGAAAACTTCGTTCCAGAGTCTGGCTTCAAGATGGCTTTCCATTTTAGGCAGATAGAAATAGGGGGCACTTGCTCTTTTGCGTAATTCCCAGGCATTATGGAAGAAATACAAACCAAAATCGAACAAAGAAGCTGAAATCGGTTCTCCATCTATCAGTACATGTTTTTCAGTCATGTGCCAGCCGCGGGGACGAACTTTCAGTACAGCCGTTTTTTCGTTTAAAGTATATTGTTTGCCGTTTTCTGAAACAAAATCTATTTTCCTGCAATTGGCATCACGAAGGTTAACCTGTCCATCCATGACATTAGACCAGCTTGGGGCATTGGCATCTTCAAAATCGGCCATAAATACCCTGGCACCTGAGTTAAGGGCATTGATAACCATTCTTCTGTCAACAGGTCCGGTAATTTCTACTCTTCTGTCCTGTAAATCTGCCGGAATGGGAGCAACAGACCATTCTGTATTTCTGATATGTGCCGTTTCCGGTAAAAAATCAGGTTTGATACCTGAATTGATTTCCTTTTGGCGCAGTTTGCGGTCTTCAAGCAGCTCAGTTCTTCTTTTATTAAACATCCGGTGTAAATCGCGGATAAAAAATAAGGCTTTCTGAGTAAGTATTTCCTGATATAGAGGCGTGATTTCACCTAAGATTTCAATACCATTGCTGGCTCCATCTGGTTGAGTTGTCATAGATCTGCGGCTTTATGGTTTCTAAAGGAAAAAGATATTTTATTGTCTGGATGAAAGTAATTCAAAAAGGCTTTTCTGTTAAGCTGTGACAAAGTTATAAAAGCGAAATTTAATAAACAAGCGAAAATTCGCTAAAAATAATAATTTCGTTTTTCCTTTGAAAAAATCTGCCTATCTTTGGGGGATTATTTAGCTATTTTCTTATATTTAGCCTACAGAAATACCATGAGCAATAAGACGATCTCAGCCGGAATGAGCAATAATACCGATAAAATAAAAATTATATTAGGTCTGAAAATCAGACAACTAAGGCTGGATAAGGGCTATTCTTTGAGTGATCTTGCAAATAAATCCGGATTGTCAATTTCGTACCTGAATGAGATTGAGAAGGGAAAGAAGTATCCTAAATCTGAGAAAATCATGTCGATTGCAGAGGCTTTTGAAACAGATTATGACTCGTTAGTCTCCCTGAAATTAAGCAAACAGCTCGAACCAATCGCAGAATTACTGAATTCAAACATCCTCAGAGAGCTTCCTTTGGAGATTTTTGGAGTAGAACCCTCTGATTTTATCGAACTGATGTCTGAAGCGCCTGCTAAAATCAGTGCTTTTATCAGTACTATCATTGAAATAAGCCGGAATTATGATATGAGAGTGGAGCAGTTTTATTTTTCTGTTTTACGGTCTTATCAGGAAATGTATGATAATTATTTTGAAGACCTGGAAGAAGCGGCGCAGCAATTCAGGAAATTGTATGACATTGTGGCAACTACTTCTCCCAACGAAGCTTTTTTATCAGATATCCTCCGGAATTTTTATGGATATCAGATTGAAGAGTTTTCCAAAGAAACTCATCCCGACCTGATCAGTATCCGCTCCGTTTATAAACCGGAAAGTTCCAGATTATTGATCAATAAAGACCTGAGTCATGAGCAAAAGGCCTTTACCCTCGGCCGTGAATTGGGTTATCAGTTTTTGCAGATTAAAAAACGCCCATATATTTCCTCGGTTCTGGATGTAAGTTCTTTTGAGGAGGTTTTGAATAATTTTAAAGCTTCTTATTTTGCCGGAGCAATTCTGATTAACAAGGAAGTATTGATTAACCGCCTGACTTACTTTTTTGCCAGTCCTAAATGGGATGGAAATTCGCTGCTGAGTATCATGAGACTGTTTAATTGTACACCTGAAATGTTTATGCATCGCCTTTCTAACCTGATGACAAGCCATTTCAAAATTAATAACCTCTTCTTTCTTCGTTTTAATAATCAGACCGACGATAACCTGTTCTACCTTAATAAGGAAATGCACCTTGCCAAATTGCATACCCCTCACGGAACCGCTTTGAATGAACATTATTGTCGCCGCTGGGTAGCGCTTACCATTCTGAAAGACCTTGAGAATTTACAGAAAGAAACCGGAGAAAGTGCTCATATTCTCTGCAAAGCTCAGGTTTCTGAATATATTGATACCGGAAATAAATACCTGGTAATTTCTATAGCCAAACCATCTCCTCCCAAAAACGGACTCAACAGCAGTATTACCGTAGGTTTTGCCATAGATGACAATCTTCGTCAGATGGCTAATTTTCTGGGTGATCCGGACCTTTTGCACAGACAAGTCAATGAAACCTGTGAACGTTGCGGAGCCATTGATTGCGCAGAACGCATGAAGCCTCCGTTGGTTCTGGAAAAAAGAGCAAAGATGGAAAATATCAAACAAGCTATTCAAAATCTGGTCTGATGACAGACAGGAAGGTAAACTTTGTTTTATACAATGTTTTAAAGATGATGTTGTATAAAACAAATATTATGTGGTGTTTTTGAATTTTTTGAAATAAAATATTGAATTTTGGGAGGTTTGTATAGAATTAATTTTAGAAAAATATTCATTTGAAAACCGTTATTTCCTTGCTCAAATGATATATATTTGCTAAACGTATTATATCACAAAAAAATCCATGAAAAACCCAAATTGTCCCCGTTGTGATTCTCAGAATGTCTCTAAAAGCGGAATTATAAAGGATAAACAACGTTATAAATGTAAAGATTGTAATTATAATTTTACGGTTGATAAATTAGGAAAGGGAATCTCTGCATATTACGTCATTAAGGCTTTGCAGTTGTATATTGAAGGAGTGAGTTTCCGTGAAATTGAGCGGCTTTTGGGCGTTTCGCATGTATCTGTCATGAACTGGGTAAAGAAGTACCAGATTAAAATGCCAAAGAATACAGAGTATCATCCTACATATAAGATTTTAAATCATAAAGAATTAGCGGAATTTTATGCCAACCGGGAAAACCTTAAAGGTGCCGGAATGATTGTAACCGAGCTGGGAGATAAATTTATGCTCATTAAATGGGAAAGGCTTAAACATTAGAAAAATGCTCTTTATTCAGATTATTTCTGAAAAACCTGTGGTACAAGACAGAAATTAACTGTAAAAACTATATTATTTCAGCGAAACTATATCACTTACTTTGTTGATATAGTTTTTTTTATGAGGTTTGCTTAAATGCGGAAAGCAGAAGAAATGCTCTTTTCTGAAAACATGATTATTGTTTTCAAAAGGTTTGATTTTACTGAAACGAACTGATTTTCAGAAATCTGAACTCATGGCAATGAAGCTGTTTTCCATAACGCCAAAATACCTTTTAACAAACCGATTTAACATGAAAACCTTTACTGATGCTGGAAAGTCAGCTTCTGATGCCGTTGAACCTGGTAAAATATGGAGTGTGATTTCTGCTTCCTCCGTTGGTACTCTGATAGAATGGTATGATTTTTACATTTTTGGAAGTCTTGCCACAATCATTTCTGAAAAATTCTTTCCTTCAGGCAACCCTACCGCAGCATTTCTTTCTACTTTGGCTACATTCGCAGCCGGCTTTATAGTCCGTCCGTTCGGGGCTTTGTTTTTTGGCCGCTTAGGCGACCTGATCGGAAGAAAATATACTTTTCTGGTTACCCTCGTACTGATGGGAGGTTCTACTTTCCTGATAGGTTGTATTCCCGATTATGAAACCATTGGCGGATTTGCGCCTGTTTTAATGTTGTTACTTCGTCTTTTGCAGGGATTAGCTTTGGGAGGGGAGTATGGTGGTGCGGCAACTTATGTGGCAGAACATTCACCTGATCACAGAAGAGGCTATTTTACTTCCTGGATTCAGACCACAGCTACACTCGGCCTTTTTATCTCAATTGGTGTGATTCTGGCGGTGCGTAATATTTTTGGGGTAGCTGCATTTAATGAGACTTACTGGAGAATCCCTTTTTTGCTTTCTATCATTCTGGTAGGGGTTTCGATTGTCATCAGGATGAAAATGTCGGAATCTCCGCTTTTTTCCAAACTGAAGAAAGAAGGAAAGACTTCTGCAAACCCTCTTGCAGAATCATTTGGAAAGAAAGAAAACCTGAAAATGGTGTTGCTGGCCTTATTCGGAGCAACCTGCGGGCAGGGAGTAATCTGGTACACCGGACAATTTTATGCCCAGACCTTTTTACTGAAAACCTGTAATGTGGAATATGAAATGGCCAATACCATTATTCTTTGGGCCATCGCCATCGGAACACCTTTCTTTGTCATTTTTGGAGGATTGTCTGATAAAGTCGGCAGAAAGAAAATTATGATGACAGGGATGTTGCTGGCAGTTTTGCTTTACAGACCGATTTTTCAGAAAATGTATGATTTAACCAATGTTAAGACTAAAACAGAGGTTGCTGAAAAACTGGTCATCGAAGAAAAACGGGAACTCGCTAAAAATTCTTCAGAAGACAGGTTGCTCACTACTACCACACATCACGTTTTTACAGATGGCAGCAGCCTGAAAGAAGTTAAAAAAGAGCTTGTCTTGGCAGATAAAACGGCTGAAGCTAAAAAACCGGAAATCAAAAAAGAGGTTTCTGTTTCATCAGGTGATTACTGGATCATTGTCTGTCTGGTAGCGGTAATGGTATTGTTTGTTACAATGGTTTATGGCCCGATTGCGGCTTTTCTGGTGGAATTATTTCCGACCAGAATCCGGTACACCTCCATGTCGCTTCCATATCATATAGGAAATGGCGTTTTCGGCGGACTTGTTCCTTTTATCGGAATTTTAATTGTGGAAATGACCAAAACTGAGGCCAATCCTTCCGGTGATCCGCTGGCCGGATTATGGTATCCGATTGGTGTAGCCAGCCTTTGTTTAGTGATAGGAGTACTTTATATCAGGGAAAAAGGGCAGCCTGATGTGGCAGAATAGTTTGATGAAAAGGTATAGATATTTTAAGATAAAAATAAGAGACTGACAATGAATGCTTTAAGAAAAATATTAGGCTGGGTCTGGATGTTGCTGGGTCCGGTATGTATTATATTTTTAATCAAAACTGCTATCGGGAAAATTGCCGCAAATCCGGTTCAGGATGTGTATTTACCCTGGATTATTATTATTACGGTTTTCACTCCGATCGCCCTGGGTTTAATGATTTTCGGCAGATATGCGATAAGAGGTGAGTATAATGATAAGGAAAATTAGATCATAGTATTATCAGAGGAGGCTGAATTATGAGACAGGAGAACAGAATACGATCATCCGGGATTGTTATTTCATGATTTGTATATTTAATTAGCAAATAATTAAGAATCAAGGCTATTGTATCATAATAATTCACTTATAATTGCCTGAAAAATATACAATACTGTGTTTGTAACTTACCGATGAAAGATAAATTAAAGGAGCAAAGGTTATTGATAATCAGTTTATTATTCTTGTTTTTGCTCAACTTTCCTGTTATATCGATCTTCAACCTGGATAGTACTATCGCAGGAATACCGGCACTATATTGCTACATTTTTGCTTTATGGCTGCTTATGATTGTTGTCATCTTTCTAAGTGTGAGTTTTGAGAAACCGGACGACAGGAAGCATGAATAGTTTCGGACTCATATTTACCTCTCTTCTCTATCTTGCTATTTTATTCGGTATTGCCTATTGGGCCGAAAAACGGGCAGAGAAAGGGAAAAGTATGGTTACCAATCCATACATCTATGCCCTTTCTCTGGCGGTTTACTGTACGGCATGGACTTTCTATGGTTCGGTAGGCCGCGCGGTAAGTAATGGAATTGATTTCCTGGCAGTTTATATTGGTCCTACGCTGGCCTTGCCGCTTTCCTGGATGATTCTCCGGAAAATTATACGAATCTGTAAAGTACAGCGTATAACAAGTATAGCCGATTTTATTTCGTCAAGATATGGTAAAAATGCCACTTTAGGTGTTTTAGTAACAATTGTCTGCATTTTCGGGCTGCTTCCTTATATTGCCATTCAGCTCAAAGCCATTTCCAGTAGTTTTCTGATTCTTTCCAATGCAGATATTGATAGCAATTCCGGCTTTTTCGCCAAAGATTTAACGCTTTATATTGCCATTGTACTTTCCATTTTTACCATTATTTTCGGAACCCGGAAAATAGATTCCACAGAAAGACATGAAGGGATGGTAACGGCCATTGCAGCGGAGTCGATTATTAAGTTACTGGCTTTTCTAACCGTCGGGATATTTGTTACTTATATCGCTTTTGATGGTTTTGCCGATATTTTCCGGAAAGCTTATCAGGTGCCAAACCTGAAAAAAGTATTTGTAATTGAGCAGGAGGGTGGTTTTTCAACCTGGTTCTGGCACACACTTTTGTCAATGCTGGCTATTATTTTTCTGCCGAGACAATTTCAGGTTGCAGTTGTGGAAAATGTGAATGAAAAACACCTGAATAAGGCCATGTGGCTGTTTCCGGTGTATATGTTCCTCATCAATATTTTTGTGTTTCCGATTGCTTTCGGGGGAGAATTATTATTTCCGCACGGAGAGGTTAATCCTGATAATTATGTGCTGGCAATTCCGCTGAAGTTTAATCATAAACTGATGGCATTGCTTACATACATAGGTGGCTTTTCTGCCGCAACAAGTATGATGATCGTCGAAACAATTGCCTTGAGTACAATGATTTCCAATAACCTGATTATGCCCGTTTTACTGAAAAATCCCAAGTTTCAGAAACGCTTTGAGGGAAATCTTAGTAATCTGGTTAACAATATCCGGCGGACAGCCATTGTGCTGATTATATTACTGGCATACATTTATTACAAAACTGTGGCAGAGTATTATTCTCTGGTATCTATTGGTTTGGTTTCTTTTACAGCAGTAGCACAATTTGCACCTGCAATTATCGGCGGAATTTTCTGGAAAGGCGGCACCAGGTTAGGGGCATTGGTCGGCATAATTGTCGGATCAGTAATCTGGTTTTTTACCCTTGTACTTCCTTCTATGATCGGAGCAGGAATTTTTCCGGTTTCGATTATGAAAGAGGGGCTTTTCGGGATTTATCTGCTGAAACCCTTTGAGTTTCTTGGTCTGAAAGGAATGGATGATATTTCACATGGTTTATTCTGGAGCATTTCACTGAATGCAATCTGTTATGTCTTTTTCTCAGTCAGAAGTAAAATAACCTCCATCGAACACAATCAGGCCGTTATTTTTGTGGATATATTCAGTCATTCGAAGTTTATAGAAACTTCCACGATCTGGAGAGGGAAAGCTTACATTCCTGATATCCGTTCGTTACTGGTTAATTTTTTCGGGGAACGAAGGACAGACAGGGTTTTGCGCTCATTTGCTACCCGTCATCATTTGAATCTTGAAGCCAGGCACGCGGATCCGAGATTGGTAAGTTTTGCTGAAAAACTGCTGGCAGGTGTGGTTGGTACTGCGTCGGCCAGAATTATGGTTTCTTCCGTTTCCAAAGAGGAAAAAATATCAATGGATGAAGTTATGGACATTCTGAAAGCTTCCCGTGAGCTTATGGTCTCCAATAAAGAACTGAGGAAAAAATCGCTTGAACTCGAAAAAACCTCTGAGGAGTTGAGAGAAGCTTATGAGATTTTAAAGCGTACAGATACCCTTAAAGATGATTTTTTGGCTACTGTGGCACATGAAATCCGGACACCTCTGACTTCAATCCGGGCTCTTTCCGAGATTATTTACGATAATCCGCAAATGGACAGGGAAGAAATGGAGAATTTCCTGAGTACCGTGATTAAAGAATCTGAACGCCTGAGCCGGCTGATTAATCAGGTGCTGGATTTGGAAAAATATGCTTCAGGAAAGCAAAAGCTTAGTCTGGAAATGGCCGATATCCATTTGGTGATTGAAGATTCTATAGAGGCATTAAACCATCAGATTAAAGATAAAGGCCTTGATCTGAGTTGTAATTTTGACAGAAACATTCCAAAACTGGAAATAGACCGGGACAAATTGGTTCAGGTGGTGGTAAACCTGATTTCCAATGCTGTAAAGTTCTGTCAGCCTGATTACGGAGAAATACAAATAGTTACTCACCTGGATGATGCTAAAGTCAGTCTGATCGTTAAAGATAACGGAGCAGGGATTTCTCAGGAATATCAGAAGTTGATTTTTGATAAGTTTTATCAGGCTGAAAATCAAACTATTAAAAAGCCCAAAGGAAGTGGTTTAGGTTTGGCAATCAGCAAAAGAATCATCGAGTTACACCATGGCGAGATTTCCGTGGAAAGCCGTAAAGGATTTGGCGCGACATTTACCGTTGTTTTACCGGTGAAGTAAGCTTAGGGTTTTAGGTGTTTGTTCCAAAATCCTTAAGGAATAAAATGAAAGAAATAACCTCTCTGAAACAAAATAAATAGAAGATTAATCAGATGAAAGAGCAATTAAAAGTACTGATAGTTGATGATGAGCCAAGCATACTGATGTCGCTCGAATTTCTCATGAGAAAGGAAGGTTTTCAGGTCTTTATCGCCCGTGACGGTGCTGAGGCCCTTGAAATTATAAACCGGGAATTGCCATCGATTGTACTTCTTGACATCATGATGCCTAATGTTGATGGGTATGAAGTATGCGGTTTTATTAAGAATGACATTAAACTACAACATATAAAAGTGGTCTTTCTCAGTGCAAAAAGCAAGGAAGCGGATATTGAAAAAGGATATTCTGTCGGAGCGGATCTGTATGTTCCCAAACCTTTTTCAACCCGGAACCTGATGTCCAGAATTAATGCCCTGGCTTTAGGTATTGCAACAAATTAGAGGAAAGCTCTTTTAATCCTTCTTAATTTCAGGGCATTTTATATTGAAATGAAGGAAGGAAAATCGTTTTAAAGATTAATCGGTTTATGTCAAAACAATATTGGATTGTAAATCTGAGAGTATTGGCTACTATTTCGGTAGTGGTTTTACATGCCGCTGCAGGTGTGGACCGCTTTGGTAAAATTCCGGCAGACTGGTGGTGGTGTAATAATGTGCTTAATGCTTTTGGCAGGTTTGCCGTTCCGGTATTTGTTATGATTTCGGGGCATTTATTACTGGAAAAATACGACGGTGATTTGTTCGGTTTTTTGCGAAAAAGACTCAGTAAAGTATTTATACCATTCCTGATCTGGACCATTATTTATATCATTTACGGCAGTTACTGGACAAATAAAATCCCGGGTTTTAAGGAAATATTGGTTTTTCTGCTGAGAGGAGGAGGAGGGAGTTCTTCACATCTCTGGTTTGTGTACATGATTATCGGATTGTATGCTTTTACTCCTGTTTTAAGCAGATGGCTGGCTAAGGCGGATACAAAAGAAAAGACCTGGTTTATCATACTTTGGTTTGCCGGAAGTTCAGTTTATCCGATGATTACCAGATTTTCCGGAATTCATGTGGCATTCGACCTGCATAATTTCGCCGGATATACAGGTTATTTTGTTCTGGGGAATTTGCTGGGAAAAATTGATTACCCTGAAAATGCTTTGAAACAGAGCTTGGCAGGAATGCTTGCCGGTTTTGCCATTACAATCTTCGGTATGTATTATCTTTCCGATTATTCAAAAAGATATGATTCTTATTGCTATGAATATTTCAGTCCGAATATAATTTTATTCGCTGTCAGTATGTTTATCTTTTTCAAAATAAGACTGAATGAGGCTTTTTTGCCCTCAATACTATCGAAATTAGATGCGTCGAGTTACGGAATTTACCTGAGTCACATACTTTGTCTTAGGATTTTATCAAGAAATTTTCAGATTAATTATACTTTTTTGCCGCCGGTTTCAGGAATATTACTTCAATCTTTATTGGTTGTAATTATTTGTTTTCCAGTGATTTATATAATAAGCATATTGCCAAAAGGGAAATGGATTACCGGTTAGTGAGAAATACTTAGCTTAAATATGCCGGGACAGATATATTATTTTACCAAGAAAGCACTGATATTGTTTTTTGTGTCAGATTACATCTTGTATTTTTACGTGACAAAATGAAAATATTTATAGGTAATATATTTCTGACGGAGCAGAACCAATTAGATTTTTTGTTTTTAAAAGTCTTAAAACCATCATTAATTGCATAAAGACATGGATTTGAAAATTAATTCTTTTGAAGAGTACCAGGAAAAATACCAGCAATCTGTAGAAGATCCGGAAGGTTTCTGGGGGGAAGTGGCACAAAGTTTTTATTGGAGAAAGCCCTGGAAAAAAACACTGGAATGGGATTTTAATGAAGCGAATATAAAATGGTTTAAGGGCGGTAAACTTAATATCACCGAAAATTGCCTTGATCGCCACCTCGCAGAAAACGGAAATACTCCTGCAATTATCTGGGAACCAAATAATCCGGATGAAAGTACTGTTACCTTAACTTATAAGGTTTTACACCAGAGAGTTTGCCGTTTTGCCAATGTACTTAAAAAGCATGGTGCCAAAAAAGGAGACCGCATCTGTATTTATATGCCAATGATTCCTGAACTGGCTATCGCGGTATTAGCCTGTGCAAGAATCGGAGCAGTACATTCAGTGGTTTTCGGAGGATTTTCATCTCAGTCGATTGCAGACAGAATTAATGATGCTGAATGTAATATAGTGGTTACTTCGGATGGTTCATATCGTGGAAATAAAGAAATTCCATTGAAATCAACCGTAGATGATGCCCTGATTCAATGTCCTTCTGTTCAGAAAGTTATTGTTTCTACCCGTACGCGTACCCCTGTTTCCATGCTCAAAGGCCGTGACTGCTGGTGGGAAGATGAAGAAAAATCGGTTTCAGGCGACTGCCCTGCCGAGGAAATGGATGCAGAAGATATGTTGTTCATTCTTTATACTTCCGGCTCAACCGGAAAACCTAAAGGAGTTGTGCATACAACCGGAGGTTATATGGTGTATGCGGCCTATACTTTCCAGAATGTATTTCAATATCAACCGGGACAGGTTCATTTTTGTACGGCAGATATTGGCTGGATTACCGGCCATTCATATATTGTTTACGGACCGCTGGCTTCAGGAGCTACCTCTCTGATGTTTGAGGGTGTTCCGACTTATCCGGATGCCGGACGTTTCTGGGATGTGGTAGAGAAATATAAGGTCAATGTACTTTATACGGCACCAACTGCTATTCGTTCACTGATGGGTTTCGGAACGGGTTTCATAGATGGAAAAGATTTATCATCCCTGACAACCTTAGGGTCTGTTGGTGAGCCGATTAACGAAGAAGCATGGCATTGGTATGATGATAATATCGGTAAAAATAAATGTCCGATTGTAGATACCTGGTGGCAGACAGAAACAGGAGGAATCATGATTTCACCGATTGCCGGCATTACCCCGACCAAACCTGGCTATGCTACCTTACCACTTCCGGGTGTACAACCTGTACTTGTTGATGAACAGGGACAGGAAATAGAAGGGAATGATGTTTCAGGAAATCTTTGCATTAAATTTCCCTGGCCTGGAATTATCCGGACAACCTATGGCGATCATGAAAGATGCCGTCAGACCTATTTCTCTACCTATAAAGGAATGTATTTTACGGGAGACGGCTGTTTGAGAGATGCTGATGGTTACTATAGAATAACAGGACGGGTGGATGATGTAATCAATGTTTCCGGTCACAGAATTGGTACTGCCGAAGTTGAAAATGCAATCAATATGCACCTGGGTGTAGTTGAATCCGCGGTGGTGGGTTATCCTCATGACGTTAAAGGACAAGGGATATATGCGTATGTCATTTGTGAAAAAACACCTGCTGATGCAGATTTAACCCGTAAAGACATTCTGGCGACAGTAACCAGAATTATCGGCCCGATTGCCAAACCTGATAAAATTCAATTTGTTTCAGGTTTACCTAAAACCCGCTCAGGTAAAATAATGCGTCGTATTTTACGTAAAGTTGCCGAAGGAGAAACCTCTAATTTAGGAGATATTTCGACCCTGCTTGATCCGGCAGTTGTTGAGGAAATTAAATCCGGTGCTTTGTAAAAAGTCTGAAAATCAGATAAATATTGTAAAAAAGAAAGAGGTCTGAGTGCCTCTTTCTTTTTTGTACAATAGTATGCTTGCATAATAAATTAAAAATTCTGAAATTGATTTACTAAAACAAAATAATCTCATGTACCAGAATCTAATTTACGAAATTCAGGAAGGAATTTGCCGGATTACACTTAATCGTCCGCAGGTATATAATGCACTCAGTTCAGATCTGATTCAGGAGTTGACCAGGGCCATCGGAGAAGCAGAAAAGAATGAAAAGGTAAGAGTTGTAATTTTGACAGGAGCCGGAGAAAAGGCATTTAGCTCAGGAGCTGATCTTAAAGCCGGAATGGGAGAAATGAGCAGTCTGGGAGAATCTTTAAGAAAAAACTATAATCCTATGATTCAGGCGATCAGGAACTTACCTAAACCGGTTATTTGCCGCTTGAATGGAATTGCTGCCGGAGCGGGTTGCTCACTTGCTTTAGCCTGCGACCTGATTGTGGCCTCAGAAAATGCCTCCATGTCACAGATTTTTGTAAATATAGGCTTGATTATGGACGCAGGTTCTTCTTTTTTCCTGCCGAGATTAATCGGTTCGCAGAAAGCTTTTGAATTATGCTCTACCGGAAGAATGGTAGGTTCGGAAGAATGTCTGGAATTAGGACTGGTTTCTAAAGTGGTGACGCTTGCCGAGCTGGATGATGCGGTAAACCAACTGGCAAATCATTATGCCAATGCCCCGACTTTCGCGATTGGCCTGATGAAAAAAGTACTGAATGCCTCTCAACATTCTACGCTGGATCAAATGCTGGAGATGGAAGCAGCCAATCAGGATATTGCAGGAAAATCGGCTGATTTTATAGAAGGTGTTTCTTCATTTCTGCAAAAGAGAAAGCCGGATTTCAGTGGTAAATGATGTTTTCGGATGCATAGATTTATCCGAAAAAATAATTGATTATGGAGAATAAGAGTTCCGGAAACTCATTTTAAAGCGTTTTTTTTCTTTAAGCTCATCTTTATTTCACTACTTTTGGTATCACGGAAAATTTCCGGGCGTGTTTGATTTTGTGAAAAACTGACAAAAAATCACTCTTTTTAACATCCTTCGGAAAGACATACTAAAATATTACAGATGAAAATTTTATTGATCGAAGACGAGGTAAAAACTGTGCAGATTATTCAGCAGGGTCTTGAGGAACATCATTTTGAAGTTGATGTAGCTTATGACGGACAGATGGGGCTGCAACTGGCTACCCGGCGAAATTATAATCTGATCATTTCCGATATTATTCTTCCGGGAATTAACGGATTGGAGTTGTGCAGAAAAATGCGTGAAGCCGGGGTTGTCTCTCCGATTTTAATGCTCACTGCCTTAGGAACGATTGACGATAAAATAGTAGGTCTGGACGCCGGAGCGGATGATTATCTGGCTAAACCTTTTGAATTCCGGGAATTAATGGCTCATATCCGTGCCTTAACCAGGAGAGGAACCAATACCTTCCTGACGGCCAATACCTTGAAGTTTGCCGATCTGGAAATGGATCTGGACACAAAAACGGTTGTTCGGGGAGGAAAAGAAATATCCCTGACTGCCAAAGAGTTTGTACTGCTCGAATATTTTGTAAGACATCAGGGAAGGGTGATTTCCAAAGTTGAACTTGCAGAAAAAATCTGGGACGTAACTTTTGATACTGGTACAAATGTCATAGAAGTTTATGTGAATTTTTTGAGAAAAAAGATTGATAAGGATTTTGAACCGAAACTCCTTCATACCCAGATCGGAATGGGTTATGTAATGAAGATTATTTCATAAAATGTTAAGGCATTTTTGTTGCCAGGCATTCAGTAAACGAAGCAGAACTGGTTAATTTCTTTATTTTTTCAGGAAATACAATTATAACACATGAATATTCGCGCCAGACTTACCAATCAGTTTATTGCGCTGGTTACTGCCATCCTGCTGGTATTTTCGGTAGGGGTTTATTTTTTCAGTAAACTCTACCTTGAAAAGAGATTCTATAAAAGATTACAGGATAATGCGATAACAACTGCAACGCTGCTTTTTGAGGTTCAGGCGGCTGATACTACTGTTTTAAAGCTGGTTACGGTTTCGGATAAAGAATTATTGCATGATGAGAGTATTTCAGTGTACAGTGAAAAATTCAGACAGTTTATCTTTTCTACCAATCAGAATAATATCATTTCACATGAACAGGTACTGACCCAGATCAAAGCCGGAATGGGCTCTGTTTTCCTGGATGTAGGAGATTATCAGGTTTTTGGCATGAAAATGACCTATGCCGGAACCGATAACTGGGTAATTGTCAGTGCCGTTGATGTAATGGGAAAAGAAGCATTGCAGGACTTACGGAAAATCCTTCTGGTGATGGTTTTGGTAGGGGTATTACTGGTAGGACTAAGCGGCTGGTTTTTTGCAGATAAAGCCCTTGCCCCAATGTCGGGCATTATCAGGCAGGTTAATCAGATTTTTCCGGATAATGTTGACAAAAGGGTTCAGCATCCTAACCGTTCTGATGAAATAGGGAGGCTGGTTGATACTTTTAACCAGCTGCTGGATCGGATTGAGAATGCATTGGTTATGCAGAAAATGTTCATTGCCAATGTTTCGCATGAATTGAAAAATCCACTGACAAAGATCTACTCGCAGGTAGAGGTAACCCTCATGCAGCTGCGTTCACCTGAAGGTTACCAGTTAACGCTTCAGTCTTTACAGGAAGATACCAGAACCCTTATTCAATTGACAAATGCTTTGTTAAGCCTGGCCAATACGGTTGTCAGTCCCGGAACGATGACCAAAACTTCCGTAAGAATGGATGAACTGCTGTGGGAGGCAAAAAGCCAGTTACTGAAATGGCATGAGAATTATCAGGTGCATGTAAATTTCAAGGATTTTCCGGATGATGAAAATGCCCTGGTAATTAACGGAAATGAGGCCTCATTGAAAGTTGTTTTGATGAACCTGATGGATAATGCCTGTAAATTCTCTCAGAGTCATGAAGCGATTGTTAATTTCTTTACCAGAAAAGGGCTGATTATGATTGAGGTTTTTAATGAAGGTCCTGCTATTCCGGCAGAGGATTTACCTTATATTTTCAATGCTTTTTACCGGAGTAACTCAACTGCAAATGCCACGAAAGGGCATGGTGTTGGCTTGGCTATTGTAGCAGAGATTACTAAAATTCATGATGGTGAAATTAAAGTAGAATCTAATTCAACCGGAACAACCTTTAAGCTGATTTTTAAAACGGCTTAGAATATTCTTTCTTGGTGTTGTTTGTATTTTTCTGATTTTCACAATGTTATAATGTTTTCTTGCGAAATACTTTTCTCCGGATCCTGTCCGTTTTCCCTTCTTTTCTGCTGATTTTCTCCCGTAACCCTTCAATTTTAAGGTAATTTTAAGGTCGATTTAACACCTCTTTAACTTGTGGGGTGTTAGTTTGCTTTCAGAAATATCACTAAATCAATCCTTTTCAAAAACAATTATGGAAACAAACAATAATAATCAGACTTTCTTCAAAATAGCACTTGGTGTTACTTTTGGAATTATTGCTCTTTTAGCTTATCTGTTCGTTGGAGCAAGAAATGAAACGGTAGAATTACAAAAGTCTCTTACCATGAAAGTGGAGCAATTGTCAACTACCCAGATTAAATTAGACTCGATTGACAAAGTGCTTACCAGTAAAATTGAAGAAATCAAAGTATTAGGCGGTAACGTAACCGAGCTTGAAAAAGTAAAAGAACAACTTGAAGCAGATAGAAAAAAATTGAAATCTGACTTCCATTTTTCTGCTCAGAAGTACGACGCCAAAATTAAAGAATATGAAAATTTCCTGGCTGTTAAAGATGAGGATATCCGTAAGTTGAAAGAAGAAAACGGTCAATTGACAGTTCGCGCCAAAACACTTGAAGACGAGAAAAAAGTAGTGGAAGATGAGAATAGCTCATTGAAAACTGAAAAAGTTACGTTGACTCAGAACCTTGCTGATTATTCTGCTAAAAATGAAGAATTAGCGAAAAAGGTAACCCTTGCTTCGGCAATGAAAGCACAACAGGTTCAGGTTTATGCTTTGTCTGAAAACGGTAAACTTCGTGATGGCGGACGTTACAAATCTTCGAAAATTGACAAGTTGAAAATATCATTCGTTTTAGCTTCTAATCCTGTTGCTGAGCAAAATAATAAAGACATTTATGTAAGAATTATGGATCAGAACGGTGCGGTAATCAGCGAAAGTGCAAACTCAGGTATCATGCAATTTGATGGTAAAGAGTTAGGTTACACCACCAAACAAGGTATTCCATTCGAAAACAATGACCAGAAAGTTGACATTGTTTACGGAAAAGGTTCTCCTTACAAATCAGGTAAATATTCAATTGAATTATATTCCGAAGGTTTCAAAATCGGAACCGGAGGTTTTGAAGTAAAATAGTATTACGCTTAAGCTTAAAAACCTGTAAAGGCGATGTGTTGCAATGCGCATCGTCTTTTATTTTTTAAACACACCACCACTATCTATATGAATATTCTTGCTTCAATATCATTAAAAATCCGGAGAAATTACCGCATCCTCAGACGAAATGAGTGGTACAAACTTGCTGCGCAGGTTTTTGGGAAGTTTTTTGAAACTTTCAGACAGTTCCCGCTCTCATCCTTTGCCATTGGCTATCTGTTTATCACCATGGCATTCTGCTACTGGCCGATTTCTCATCAGTGGATCTTTGGGTTTATGATGATGACTTTACCCTTTGCCGTACTGACCGGACTTGCAGCAAGCGCTTATCTGGTGTTTAAGAAGCAAAGAGTACTGGCTAGTACGGGATTCATCTGGTTGTTACTGGCTTTTCCTATTATGAAAAGATTGGTAGGCAACGGAAGCGAGAAGTTATTTAATGATAATGGAGGAAGTTTAAAAGTATTGAGTTTTAATAGTGCAAGTTTTTCCGGTTTTCCTTCTGATTTTAAAAACTGGGCTGATCTCAAAGCTGATATTGCCTGTTTCCAGGAATATATTCCCAATGCTAAACTTGAAAGTCAATATGCTCAGAAGGCAGAATGTACCAATTTTCAGGACGGACAAAACCGGACTGTAGGCCTGGCTTTGCTTTCGCAGTACCCGATTGTAAAACAATATGGTAAAATCTGGAGCCGCCCTAATGCACCTAATGTCAATGGCTTTCTATATGCCGACATAGTATATCATCAGGATACCGTCAGAATTGTAAATACCCACTTCTGGTCAATGGGTGTGAGGATTGAGAATGCTTACGAGGCACTCAGAAAAGGAGACATCAGGACATTCGGAAGAGAGCTTTCAGATACTTTTACAAGGCTGAAAGATGGCTTTAAAGCAAGAAATGAGCAAATTGAAGAAGTAGAACAATACGTGGCGGGAAGCAGATATCCGGTAATCATCTGCGGTGATTTTAATGAAACACCTTTTGGTTATGCTTACGGCAAATTAAGTCTGACCTTCCAGAATGCTTTTGAAGAAGCCGGACAAGGTTTAGGTTTCACATTAAACAGAAATCCTTATTTTGTTAGAATAGATCAGCAGTTCTTTAGTTCGGATTGGGAGGTCAAATCCTGTAAAACTGTTTCATCCGTCCCTTTCTCTGATCACTTCCCCTTGGTTGCTCAATATGTATTATCTAAAAGTACTAAAGACATAGGTTTATTAGCGCTTAACAACAGATAATTGCTCCCGGGTAATAAATGTATTTGAATGAAATCCTGCAAATGCCATTTGCAGGATTTTTATTTTATAGACTGATGATAAGGCTTTTATAAATAATTTGAAAGAATCATCGAGTTTGGTTTACTAATTGCATAGAATCTCAGAATAAGCCTGAACTTGCTAAACAGTAAAAATTAAAACCTAAGTATTATGTTTGAAGATTCCATTGAAAATGTGCTGCAATTTACAAGACCAATCCTTTCAGCCACCAGAAGTTATGCAGGAGCTTTGAGTGCCGGTGCTGCAACCATATTTTTTGTCAATGAAGAAGGTGTGGCAATTACCTGTAAACATGTTGCCGATTTGCTGATAGAGTCAGATAAAATCTGGCAGAAATATGAAGGATTTAAGGAGGAGAAGAGCAGGCTTGTAAGAGGTAATATGCTCAAAACTAAATTGTCTGAGCTGGAATTACAATATAACTTTCAGCCTGAAACCACTATCCAGCTGTTAAATACTTTTCAGAATTGCTTTGACAAAATATCCGGTTTTAGCATTCAGAATCACCCGACATTAGACCTGGCTATTATCAGGTTTACGGGTTTTGAGAGAAAGTTATACAACTCACATGCGACTTTTGTCAGACAGAATAAAAATATCAGGATCGGTAAAACGCTTTGCAGACTTGGTTATCCATTTCCGGAATTTTCCAATTTTATGGTAAATCCTGCCAGCGATAATTTGGAATGGACTAATGCCGGAAATCCGAATACACCCGTTTTTCCGATCGATGGTATTATTACAAGGTTTGTAGGAGAAAACAATGAAATTGTAGGAATTGAGCTGAGTACACCCGGATTGAAAGGACAAAGCGGCGGCCCTTTATTCGACCAGAATGGGCTGATCTATGGCATGCAGTCGATGACCATGCATCTTCATTTGGGATTTGACATCAAAGATCTGGAAATTGAGACAGGATCCGGCAAACAAAAAATTTCAAATTATCCTTTTATGCATGTAGGCAGGTGTGTGCATGCGCATAAAATCACAGAATTTTTGCGGCAAAACGGTGTGAAATATTATGAAGAGGCAGAATTGTCATAACATTACAGAAATCAGGATGATTGATATTTTCTGACAAAATCCTTTAAAAAAGCACAGGTTTGTAGGTATATTTTATAAAAGTGGTTCTCTTAACATAAAGAGGTAAAGGTAAAACCGGACTTGTATCTGTGAATCCTCTCTGAGCTATTTTAAAGAAAGAATAATGAAATCATTAGTTTGTGATACTCCCCGTGAATTAAATTACCGGGAAATTAATCAGCCGTCATTAAGCCCTGGTCAAACCATTCTGAAAATCAAGCGTATAGGTATATGCGGTACAGATCTGCATGCCTTTGACGGCACTCAGCCTTTTTTTAGCTATCCGAGAATACTCGGACATGAGCTGGCGGGGGAGATCGTTGCAATGGATGGAGCGGAAGGATTTGCCATAAATGAAAAAGTGACATTTATTCCGTATTTTAACTGCGGACACTGCGTTGCCTGTAAAAACGGAAAACCTAACTGCTGTGTTGATATCAGGGTTTTTGGTGTACATATTGACGGTGGAATGGCAGAATATATTTCTGTACCTTCTTATTCACTCGTTCACGGGGAAGGCCTGAGTTATGATGAACTGGCTTTGGTGGAACCTTTGGCTATCGGAGCTCATAGTATCAGGAGAGCAGAGGTCAGAAAAGACGAATTTGTACTGGTAATCGGAGCTGGCCCTATCGGACTCGGGACCATGGAATTTGCCAGAATAGCAGGAGCCAGGGTAATTGCTATGGATATTAATAACGGAAGGCTGGAATTTTGTAAAAACAGACTGAAAATTTCTCACACGGTTAATGCACTGGAAGAAGATGTGAAAAAACGCCTGATTGAAATTACAGAGGGTGAAATGCCGACAGTGGTAATTGATGCCACCGGAAGTCTTAAAGCAATTAATAACGGATTTCAGTATCTTGCGCACGGTGGAAAATATGTATTGGTTGGCTTGCAGAAAGGGGAAATAAGTTTCAGCCATCCCGAATTTCATAAAAGAGAAGCTACTCTGATGAGCAGCAGAAATGCGACCCGTGAGGATTTTGAACACGTTATTAATTCCATGAAAAAGAAACTGGTTGACCCCACCAATTACATCACACACCGGGTGGGTTTTGAGGATTTGAAAGAGGAATTTGCCAAATTTAAAGACCCTGCCAATGGCGTAATAAAAGCAGTAGCTGAACTGAACTAGGAAAACTGACAATAATGACTTCCCGGTGCTGAGAGCAGTATCGGGAGGCTATTTTAAATAACCATATTCCATAGCCATTTTAATCAGGCTGACTACATTCTTCACTTCAAATTTTGCCAGAAGATTACTGCGGTGTGTTTCAACTGTTTTATCACTGATGAACAGACTTGTAGCAATTTCCTTGGTGGTTAATCCTTTGGCAATCAGATCGAGTATCTCTTTCTCTCGTCTCGTGAACCGGAGTTGATGAATGTTTCTGTCTTGTTGTTTCTGACGGGAAAGACCTTTCATAATAATGTCCATCACTTCCGCACTCTGGTATTTTTCTCCGGCATAAACACTTCTGATCGCCTTGATAAATTCCTCCCGACTGGTATTTTTAAGCAAATAACCTGAAGCTCCGTTTTTAAGCATTTTCGTGATAAAACTTTCATCGTTGTACATGGAAATGGCTAGAACCTTCGTAGAAGGGTATTCCTCAAAAATGAATTTACAAAGATCCAGACCGCTGTCTTTTCCCAGATTAATATCCAGCAGAATAATATCAATGGCTGTACTTTTTAGCATCGCATACACTTCTTCAGCCGTCTGACATTCTCCTGCTACTGTCATGTCAGGTTCATTCTGCAAAATGGAAGAAAGGCCCTGGGTGAAAATTTTATGATCATCAACAAGTAGTAATTTTATCATTGGATTATGAAAGTGTTTACATTTGAGCAAAATTAATGATTGATAATTAAAGGAAAAATGAAAAAAATTATCAAAATAGCGCTATCAGATATATTGGAGATTCCAAATTGTATAAAATATACCCTCATTTGCCTGCTTTTTTTTATAGCTGTTTTTGCCAAAGGCAATAATAAATATCCGGATCCGTATCGTAAAGATTATACTAAAGAGCAGATACATAAATTGTTAAAACAATATGAGCAGGAAAAGGATACAGTTGGATTAGCTTATACTTACCTTGCTTATGCAAAAAATCAGGAGGAATGGAATGACCCTGATGAATCTCCGGTTGCCAGTTATCGTAAAAGTATGGAATTTTTCCGTATTCTGGGGGATTCGACTAATTTTTACGAAACGGTAGGCTCTCTGGGTTATTATTTTATGGACAGACCTATTTTCCATAAATATGCCGAAGAATACCTTGCCAAATCAATGCTTTATTACCGCAGAAACAAAATGCCTGCTTATGAAATGGGGCATCTGATTAATCTTGCCAATGTTTATATTCAGGATTTTAAACTAAAACCTGCCCATTTTCTTCTGAAAAGAGCGGAATTACTCAATGAATCTTTAAAAGACCTAACAACGGAAGGTAGAATCTGTGCTGCCAGATCAGATTTATCCAGACACGAATTGAAATTTGAAGAAGGAATCGTCTATGCCGGTAAAAGTCTTGAAATAGGAAGGAAACTAAAAATAAACTGGCTGGAAGCCGTTTCTTTATTTTACATGGGCATTTGCCAGCGATCTGTGGGAAGATATAAGGAGGCATTTAAGTCTTTTGAAGATTGTCAGAAAATAACAGAGCAATATATTTCCCTGAATCAGTTACGAAGGGCCGTTTATTCTCAACTGGATCAGTCTTATATTTTGATAAAGGATTATCAGAATGCTTATAAATACTCTGATCTTTACCGGAGAGCTTCAGAAGATATAGTCAATTCTAAAGTTGAAGAAGATATCCGTTCCGTCAATGAATATCAGTTGATTCGTAAACAGAAAGAAGAACTGGTAAAAATAGCACTGGAAAAAAAGCTGTCAGATGCGGAACTTGATAAACTTCGTTTTCGTCAGCAGTTGTATATTCTTTCTATCATTTTGGCTTTAGCGCTGGCAGGTATTCTGGCTTTCACTTTTTTCAGCAGACGGAAACTCAACAGAATGGAAGATGAGAAAGTGTTAAAAAATTTACAGATTGAAACCCTCAACGCACTTATAAACGGACAGGAGCAGGAAAGACTGAGAATTTCTCAGGAATTGCACGATGGTCTGGGTACCTTACTTTCCAGGATTAAGATTCTCAGCGGAAGCTCGGACTCCCATTCTTCTCAGATTACGAGGATGGTTGATGAAGCCTGTTCAGAAGTACGGAACATTTCCGGAAATCTTCAGCCGAATACCCTGATAAAATTTGGATTAATCAGAGCGATTCAGGATTTAATATTGAAACAGAAAAGCACCAGTCCTCAGATTATTTTTCAGCATTTCGGGAAAAAATTCAGTATTCCCGAAGACAAAAACCTGATGATTTACCGGATTATTCAGGAATTACTGGCTAATGCGCTCAAACACAGTCAGGCAGAAGAAATTATTATTCAGATTGTTTATCAGGAACAAAGCTCAATCACTCTTACTGTCGAAGACGATGGCATAGGATTTCATGAAAATGCCATTGGGACAGACAGCAGTGGCTGGAGCAATATCCGTTCCAGAGTAAAATACCTCAATGGAAACCTGACCCTCCAGACTGATGCCGCTACCGGAACTTCCGTTACCATCCTCATTCCCTTCTGATCTATAAAATTCAGGGTTTACCCTGAATTTTCATTTTACTGGATAACCCTGATTTATATAGTACAAAAAGAAATCAATTTTGTACCATGATTTATCCTGTGTTTTATCCTGAAAAATCTAATCAGAATACCATTGATTTTCGGGTGTCTTAAAATACAGCCGGAAGGGAAGGTGTATGCCTGCCAGATAAACCCATGAAATTTTATCATAACTATTTTACAAAACCTGAAACGAATTTGTATGAGACTAAACTTTTACGCCCTTAACACAAATAGCGATTGAATGCCTGATAGTTATGCATTCCACAAACCAAAACATATTAATTAACAATTAAACACAACTATGATAATGCAGAAAAGCTATCAGAGCAGGGGGCCTTCTTTGTTGAAGGTATCATTAAACCTATCATATATCTGGCAATTTGTAATGATTCTGATCATGACAATTTTTGTACAGGTTGCTGATGTCAGTGCCCAGGCTACTTCAAATGCCAGACATAAAATTACAGGAAAGGTTATCTCAGAACTGGATAATCAGCCTATTCCCGGTGCGAGTATATTGGTAAAAGGAACCACCATCGGAACGACTTCTAATTCAGCAGGGGAGTTTTCAATTGATGCTGCAACAGGGAGTAATATCATCGTTTCTTCTGTAGGATATAAGGCTGTTACAATCAGACTTTCCGGAAAAACAAACATACAGGTTGCTTTACCGGAAGACGTAGCTAATCTGAGTGAAGTTGTGGTAGTCGGATATGGTTCTATGAAAAAGACGGATCTTTCTTCTTCTCAGATTTCAGTAAGTGCGGCTGATATAAAAAAGACGGTCAATACCACTATTGATCAGGCATTACAGGGACGCGCGGCCAACGTATATGTAACCAGTAACTCGGGAAGACCCGGAGGAGGGGTTTCGGTAAATATCCGGGGGATTTCAACAATCGGAGGAAATACAGAACCTTTGTATGTTATTGACGGTGTACAGATTTTACCGGGAGCTTCTACGGTAACTTCCAGTCCTTTAGCGAGTCTGAACCCGGAAGACGTTGAATCAATCAACGTTTTACAAGGCCCGTCTGCGCAGGCAATTTATGGTTCTCGTTCTGCCAACGGAGTAGTGGTAATTACTACCAAACGCGGAAAAAGCGGTGAGACAAAAATTACATACAGCACAACTTATGGCGTTCAGTCAATTCCAAAGTTATTACCGACAATGAACCTGAGAGAATTTGCTGTATATCAGAATGCGTATAACAAAGCATTGAACAGAACCCCACAGCCGGAATACGCTGATCCTTCTTTATTAGGCGATGGTACTAACTGGCAGAAAGAGCTGTTCCAGTCAGCACCTATGTCAAAGCACCAACTGTCTTTGAGTGGAGGAAATGAAAAAACGACATTTTACATTTCCGGAGAATATATGAAACAGGAAGGTATTGCCATAGAATCCGGTTTTGATCGTTATTCGGTTCGTACCAATGTTGACAATAAAGTAAGAAACTGGTTGAAAGTTGGTGCTAATTTGTCATTGAGCGGAACAAACGAAAAGATTTCCGTAACAGATGATGATTTGATTAACACAGCGATTACGCAGTCTCCGGCAGTAGCTGTTCGTAATGCAGATGGTTCTTTTGACGGGCCTTCTCAGACGCAGTTTCGCTTGTCGAATCCTGTAGCCCTGGCTTCAATCAATGAAAACCGTTTCAAAAGAACAATGCTGCTGGGTGGGGTGAATGCGGAGTTTAATTTATTGAAGGATCTGGTTTTTCGTACAGAATTTAATGGAAATATTGAATACAGTACCCGCTACAAATTTTCTCCGTCTTATAAATTCGGAGGTTTTGTCAATGAATCTTCCACTTCTGAAAGAACGGCTAATAACAGCCTTTATTGGGGCTGGAACCAGACTTTGCGGTACAATAAGAAATTTGGCCACCATGACCTGGGTTTGATGGTCGGGCACGAGGCACAGCAATCTACTTACGAAAGTTTATTTGGCAGCCGGGTAGGTTATATCAGCAATAATATCACAGAGTTGAGTGCAGGAAACAAAGCCGGATCAGATAATGGAAGCAGCAGAGGACAATGGGCTACAGAATCTTATTTCTCCCGTTTTAACTACACGTTCAACGATAAATACATTTTGCAGGCAACTTTGCGCGCGGATGGAGCCGCTGTATTCGGACCTAATAAGCGCTGGGGCTATTTCCCTTCTGTTTCAGCAGCCTGGAGGATTTCCAAAGAGGATTTTATGAAAGACATTACTTTCATTGACGATTTGAAAATCAGAGCAGAATATGGACTGACGGGTAATCAATCTCTGCCAAACGGAGGAACAGCGATTTACTCTGCCCTGAATGCTTGGCAAACTGCCTGGGGAACAGGATTTCTTACGGGACGAATTGCCAATCCGGATTTCCAGTGGGAAAGTACCAAAACCTATAACCTTGGTTTTGACCTCCATGCTTTGAAAAACCGGCTTGAGATTATCGTGGATGCCTATATCAAAAATACAGATAACCTGATTCTGGAACTACCTCTGGCTGCCTATATGGGAACAAGCGGAACAGGTTCGATCAGCTCACCGTATGTAAACATTGGTTCGATGAAAAATACCGGTTTCGGCATTACCATTAATACGGTTAACATCGAAAGTCCTTTTACCTGGAAAAGTGGCATTTCTTTCTCTCTGGATAGAAATGAATTGTCAAAATTGTACCTCGAAAGCAGTAATATAGATCGTTCACCCTGGTTTATGAACCAGTTCATTTCACGTTCAGTAGTAGGACAGCCACTCTGGCAATTCTATGGCTATAAGTTTGCCGGAATTTTTCAAAACTATACTGACCTGAAAAACAGTGCTATTCCTGAAACCAGTAAAATTGACCCTGCACAGGGAACATGGGTAGGAGATGTGAAATTTACAGATGTTAACGGAGATGGGGTAATCAATGAAAAAGACAGGACTTTTGTAGGAAGTCCCTGGCCTAAATTCATTTTCGGAATCAGTAATAATTTCTCATACAAAAACTTCGATTTGTCGGTTTTCATGCAGGGAACTTATGGTAACAGTATTTTTAACTACACAAAATATGCAAACTCAGCACCGGAAAGAAGCGGCCCGGGAAGAGGCGCTTTGCAGGCCGTTGCCAATTTTGCCCAGCCAAGCAGTTACAAAGCGGAAGACAATCCTGTTTTGCTGAATCCGGGAACAACGGTTCCGAGAGTTGTAGCCGGAGATCCGAACGGTAACAACCGTCCTACCGATCAGTTTATTGAAGATGGGTCATATCTGAGGGTAAAAAATATCACATTAGGATACAATGTGCCAAAATCAATCCTGAAAAAAATACCTGTAAGAGGATTAAGGGTAACAGCCGGAGTTCAGAATGCTTTCACAATTACCAATTATTCAGGTTATGATCCGGAAATCGGGGCTTCGAGTGACAAATACGGAGGAAACCTAACCGTAGGAATTGATTACGGACGTTATCCTGCGGCAAGAATGTACACCTTTAGTTTAACCGCTGATTTCTAGAGAAATAATTAAAAAACTGACGAATTACTTAAAGCAGAATGGCTTTAAATCTTATTCAATTAATCAGAAATAATGATGAAAATATCAGATTTATCTAAATACATATTCCTCTTCCTGGCAGTACTTGGTTTGGCAGGTTGTAAAGAAGATTTCCTGGAAAGACCTCCTTTGAGTCAGCTGACAGACGGAACATACTACACTACCGGAGAAGAGGTATTACAGGCAACCGCTCCTTTATACAATGTAGTTTGGTTTGATTTTAATGATAAATCTTCCTTCGGAATCGGGGATGCACGTGCAGGAAACATGATTTCGAATGATTATAATTCATTTTATCAGTTTTCAGTGGCGGCAAGTAATGACCGCCTGATTGAATCATGGCGCTCATTTTACAATGTCATCGGGCAAAGTAATATGGTAATGTACAATATTGACAAAAGTACCAAAACGACGGTGCCGGATAACATGAAGCGGCATGCCATCGCAGAGGCCCGTTTTATGCGTGGCGTGGCATATTCTTACCTGGTTCGTAACTGGGGAGCTGTGCCGATTATTGATAACAATGTTAAACAGATGGGAGATACTTCCATTGCCAGAAATACAGTAGAGAGTGTCTGGGAATTTGCGATCCGTGATTTGCGCTATGCGGTTAAGAATCTTCCTGCGGTTTCTGTAGCAAAAGGCAGAATCAATAAATATTCTGCTGAGGGTATGTTGTCCAGGTTATTTCTGGTTCGCTCCGGGGTAGGGGCTACCGGGGGAAAAAGAAATCAGACAGATTTGGATAGTGCAAAATATTATGCACAGGATGTGATTAAAAACAGCCCTTTTTCACTCATGAGCAGTTACCCCGATTTGTTTATGACCAAAAACAACAATAATCCTGAGTCGATGTTTGCTTTGCAATGGGTTTACAATGGAGAATGGGGGACGCAGAATACCTTTCAGGCATATATGGCTTATGACACAAAAGTTACAGGTTCATGGGATGGCTGGGGTGCTGCCCATGGCGCTTCAGCAGATTACCTGAAATCAGTTTCTCCGGCAGATTCGATTCGCAGAAAAGCAACGTTTATGCTTTACGGTGATTTGTACAAAGAAATCCTTCAGAAAAACGGAGGTCTTTTGTATGACAGAAATACGGTGGCAAATATTAAGAAATATGTGGTAGGAACTGCTGATGATAATGATGGAAAAGTAACCGGAATGCATACTGAAGTGAACACTAATATGCTGCGTCTGGCGGAAGTGTATCTGAATTATGCAGAGAGTATTCTGGGAGATAAGGCCTCTACCAGTGATCCTGAAGCACTGAAGTATTTTAATATGGTAAGAACCAGAGCCGGAATACCTGCGCTGAGTGTTATTACTTTTGACGATATTTTTAAGGAAAGAAGGGTTGAATTTGCCATGGAAGGAAATTACTGGTACGAACTGGTGCGTTTGTATTACTTCAATCCTGCTAAAGCAAAGGAAATTATCAATGGACAGGATAAAGGTTCTTATACGGTTGCTATTAAACCCGGCACGGGAACCAGTGCTTCTAATCCGCGGCAGTTTGTATTTACTTTCACGCCGGTTTACTACAAAGTGGATGATAGTACGTTCTGGTTACCTTATCCCGAATCAGAACTGGCCAAAGCGCCTAACCTGAGAAAACCTCCGGTACCATACAAATTTTAGGATTTCCGGAAGTAAAAGAGATTAACAGATACTTCCGGAAAATATCCGCTGATTTTAAAATAAAGACAAGAATGCAGAAATGCCTGACAGTTTGAGCTGTTATTCAGCAGATTGCATTGAATGGAACAAAGAAAATATCCAGATGAAAAAGAAAATACAGCTTTTTATAAAAACGAAGAAGTTTGAAATTCTGTGCTTATTGCTTTCTGCAATGATGTCGGTTCTGACGATGTCCTGTAAGGAAAATAGCATAGACGCAGGGGGACCTCCGATAATTAAACAGGTAAGACTGGTTGATCCTGCCAAAAAAGACAGCACATTTGCCAAAGCCCTTCCCGGAACGCTGATTGTTATTCAGGGAGAGAATCTGCATCGTGTGCTTAAAGCCTATTTTAATGATTTTCCGGCACCTTTTAATGCCGTCATGAATACCTCAGATAACCTGATTATTACCATTCCGGGAGAAGTGCCTACCGCAGCAACTGATCCGGCTGTTTCTAACAAGATCCGCCTGGTAACTACTCATGGTGAAACAAGTTTTAGCTTTACAATTTTACCTCCTCCTCCTGTTTTAAGCAGTTTATATTGTGAAATCGTAAAGCCTAATTCAGAAACTTACCTGATTGGCAATTATTTCTATAATGTAAAATCTGTGAAATTGGGTACGACTCCCCTGCAGGTAGTAAGCGTAACACCAACACTCATCCGTGTGAAATTTCCGGCCGTGATTACTTCAGATTTTGTAACGGTAGAATGTGAATCAGGCTCAGCGAAATCTACAGTGAAGGTGAATGATTTTACCGGAAATATGATTAATTTTGATATCCCCGCAACAAGTTGGGGTTCAGCTGTTTGCTGGGGAGATTCTCCGATTATTGCTGAAACGGATGCTGATGCATTAACGGGTAAATTTGCCAGAATTAATGACAAAAATCTTCCTAAAACCGGATATAATGCTTCCTGGGTATTTGCCACCTGTTATTTTGATTTTAAACTGGCTGCCGGAAATGCGACAGATAAATTGTTCAAATTTGAGCATAATGTAAAAGAAGCCTGGACGACCGGATATTATGAAATAACGCTCAACAACGATTATGTTTACAAATTCAAGCCCTGGGATAATGTATTGTTTGCTAAAACGGGCTATAAAACAGAAGGCTGGAGCACAGCAACTATTTCATTGACGGAATTTAAAAACGCTACGGGCCTCACAATCGCTGACGCTTCAAAGATCACTGACCTGAAAGTATCGTTCAGTAATCCTGATGCCGTAATTCCGGCATTTAATACCGGAGTGGATAATTTCAGGATTGTCAGCAGATAGCTTTTTAGCTTCTTTCTAAAGCTATTGATACCTTGCTCAATAGCTTTAGAAAACTGGCATGATCTTCTCCTTTTTCTAAAAACCAGGGGTTTTCCCTGATTTTTTATTTTAAGGGATAACCCTGATTTTTAAAATACAAATTAAAATCATTTTTGTAATAAAATTCAAAGGATACAATTTACCAGGAAGAACCAGACCGGAAAGTTTAAATCTTCAAATTGTAAACTTGGCTTTTATAGGAAGAAGATTTGAAAATCCCCCTATTTTTTAATGGGGGGATTTTTTGATAAAAAAGGATAGTATTCAATGAATCAGATTGAATATTAACATTTGTTCTGCGCTTAATTTCAAATAAACTGCTGCACCTGCCTTGAAGCCGGGGGTTAATCCCCGTTTTATAGTAACAACTCAAAAGCCACAAGCTATGTGAAAGCGGTAAAGGAAAATTAACCTGTTCAAACCAGAGTAAAAATAGTATTTAGATAACCTTTGGCTGATGGTATCCTGATTAAATGAATACTAAACCAGACAAACCATAACGGTTTGGTTCGGAAGGGACTATAACTTTGTCAGGACAGATAAATGAACATTTTCCTTTAAAACTAAAACAACTATGAAAATTGAAACTTCCTGTTTAAGATTGGGCAGATTATGTCTGCTGCTGCTGACAGGTTTTTTACTAAATACCAGTCTGATTGCTCAGGAGACCCGTACGGTATATCTTTCGGGGACTGACAAAGACCATACCGTTCAATGGGATTTTTATTGCTCAAAAGGGCAGAACAGTGGAAAATGGACGAAAATTGCTGTACCATCCAACTGGGAACTGCAGGGTTTTGGCAAGTATAGTTACGGATATGACAATCGCCGGGACAGCACACTGGCAGATGAACAGGGGCTTTACAAACATAGATTTCAGGTTGATAAATCATGGAAAGACAAGCGTATTTTTATAGTCTTTGAAGGATCTATGACAGAAACAGCAGTGAAGATTAACGGAAAAACAGTTGGTCCGGCACATCAGGGTGGTTTTACCAGGTTCTCTTATGAAATCGGCAGTTTTACAAAGACCGGAGAAAATTTACTTGAAGTCACTGTTAACAAATCTTCAGGAAATAAATCCCTTAATGTAGCAGAACGTCAGGGAGATTTCTGGGCTTTGGGAGGTATTTACAGGCCTGTATATCTGGAAGTTGTACCACAGCATTTTATTAATAGAATCGCTGTTGATGCAAAAGCTGACGGAACTTTTCTGGCAGAGGTATTTTCTGAAAAAACTGACGAAAGTTATCAGATTCAGGCTCAGGTTGAAACACTGACAGCCGAAAAAGTCGGTACCCCGTTTTCTGTCAAAGGAAGTCCCGGAGAGAAAGTAATCCTGACCAATCACTTTGATCATATAAAAACCTGGACGGCCGAATTTCCGAATTTATACAGAGTCAGAGTTGACCTGAAGGATGCCGCAGGAAATATCGTGCATAGCCTCAGTAAACAATTCGGGTTCAGAAGCGTGGAAGTCAAAAAACATGACGGAATCTATGTCAATGGCAAAAGAGTAATGCTGAAGGGATCAAATCGTCATACGATCTGGCCCGAAACAGGAAGGACAACCAGCAAAGAGCTGAGCATTACCGATGTCCGACTAATGAAAGAAATGAATATGAATGCGGTGAGAATGTCGCATTATCCGCCGGATCAGCATTTTTTAGATGTTTGTGATTCTTTAGGCTTGTATGTGCTGGACGAGCTTACCGGATGGCAGGCCAAATATGATACGGAAGTTGGCCGGAAATTGCTGAAAGAACTGGTGATAAGAGATGTGAATCATCCTTCTGTTTTGTTCTGGGATAATGGCAATGAAGGAGGCTGGAATACGGAACTGGATCATGATTATCAACTGTATGACCCGCAAAAACGCAGCGTTCTGCACCCCTGGGAGCGTTTTAATGAATTTGATACCAAACATTATATTACCTATGACTATCTGGTGAATTCAGCCTTGTATGATACTGAGATTCTGATGCCTACAGAATTTATGCATGGACTTTTTGATGGAGGACATGGCGCAGGACTGGATGATTTCTGGGAACTTATGCTGCGTCATCCTCATGCTTCGGGTGGTTTTCTCTGGTCATTTACTGATGAAGGTGTGGTGAGAACAGATAAAAACGGAATCATCGATGTCTATGGAAACAATGCCCCGGACGGATTACTTGGGCCGCATCGTGAGAAAGAAGCCAGTTTTTATACCGTAAAGGAAATCTGGTCTCCGGTAAGAATAACGAAACCATTAATTTCAGCAGGTTTTGAGGGTAAACTTGAAGTAGAAAATCACTATTCTTTTACCGATTTAAATCAATGCGATTTTACCTGGAAATTAGTCAGATTTCCTGATCCCAAACAGAATGGCCTGATTGGTGAACAATCCGGAAAACCTGATAAAATTTCTTTAAAACCGGGAGAAAAAGGATATTTAAACCTTAATCTTCCTGTCAACTGGAAAGAAAGTGATGCACTTTATCTGACAGCCACTGACCCGCATGGTGCTGAAATTTATACCTGGTCATGGACGACCCAAAGTGCAGAGGACAGAAAACCTGTCTGGGAGAAAATTACCGGAAAAGGAGCCATTTCGGCAAATGAAACAGATGAGATATTGAAAGTAGAATCAGATGGGATAACCTGTAATTTTGACAAAAAGTCCGGATTTCTGACAAAAGTAAATACCTCAAAAACGGAAATTTCTTTATCAAACGGGCCGTCTCTTGCAGGTGTAAGCCTTGATTTACAGTCTTTTAAGCATTTCAAGGCAGAGCAGAATTATGTGGTGGAGCTGAGCTATGCCAAAGATAAAAACTGGTTTAAAGTAACCTGGACCTTTATTCCGGGACAGCCCGCACGTCTTGATTATCAGTACTCTCAACGGGGGGAAGCTGATTTTATGGGAATTTCTTTTAATTATCCGGAAGAGAAAATTGAAGGCATGAAGTGGCTGGGGAGAGGGCCATACCGGGTTTGGAAAAACCGTTTAAAAGGAAATAAACTGGGTGTTTGGGAAAAGAAATATAATAATACCGTTACCGGAGAATCATGGCAATATCCTGAATTTAAAGGGTATCATTCTGATGTGCAATGGGTTGTGGTGGAAAATAAGGAGAAACCTTTTACCGTTTATTCAGAAAATGAACATACTTTTCTTCAGATGTTAAGACCTGAAAAACCTAAGAATGCTCCGAATGATTATACCAGTCCTGCGTTTCCTTCCGGAAATATCAGTTTTTTACAGGCTATTAGTCCGATTGGCACTAAATTTAACTCCGCCGCTGTAATGGGACCTCAGAGTCAGAAAAACAGTATGAGGAACTATACGCCGGTTAAAGGCACATTATGGTTTGATTTCAGATAAACTTTTTCCTATAAACACACTTATGAAATTCACTAAATCGATTGCAGCAGTATTATTTTCAGCAGGACTTTACTCGGTACAGGCTTGTGGACAGGGAGTTCCGCAGGCAGCATCCAAATTAAAAGTTGTACAGATAACAGATCAGCTGGCACACCCTACGGCTTTTGCTGATCCAAATGACGGTTCGGGCAGAATGTTTGTTTGCGAACAGGAAGGTAAAATCAAATGGCTTAACAATGGCAAATTACAAAGCCCGTTGTTCCTTGATATTACAAAAGATGTTGTTAAGAAACCGGGTTATGAGGAAAGAGGTTTACTCGGACTGGCTTTTCACCCGAAGTTTTCGCAAAATGGTAAGTTTTATGTGCATTACAGTGCTCCGACCAGCGGTGCAAATCACAAAAGTGTTATTAAAGAATTTCAGGTTTCCAAAACAAATCCTAATCAGGCGGATGTAAATTCAGGCCGGGTAGTTATTGAATTCGATCAGCCGCAGTCGAACCACAATGGCGGAGATGTGAAGTTCGGAAAAGACGGATTTCTCTACATTTCGGTAGGTGATGGAGGAGGACAGCGTGACCAGCACGGGAAATATGGGAATGCGCAAAATCCGGATACTTTCCTGGGAAAAATCTTGAGAATTGATATTGATCAGACTCCTTACGGAATTCCGAAAGACAATCCTTTTGTTGGAAAGGCCGGAGCAAAACCGGAGATTTTTGCCTATGGTTTCAGAAATCCATGGAGAATTAGTTTTGACCGGAAAACGGGCAAATTGTTTGCCGGAGATGTAGGACAGGATGCGATCGAAGAAGTTGATATTGTTGAAAATGGCGGAAATTATGGCTGGAGAGTGATGGAAGGCAGCCAGCCTCACAATACCTCAGATCCGAAACCCGCTCAGACGATCAATCCTATTTCTGAGTATCCTCATGCTGAGGGAATTAGTATCACAGGCGGTTTTGTATATCGCGGAACGCAAGTTCCTTCCCTGGATGGTAAATACATTTTTGCAGACTGGACTGGCCCGGTCTGGCAGCTCACCGAAGGCAAAAACGGGAAATGGGATCGTGAGAAACTGAATATCTCTCAGGATGCCGGATACTGGCATATTTACAGTTTCGGAGAGGATTCAAAAGGAGAAATATACCTTTTAACGGTTGTTCTTGACGGAGAAAAAGGAGTGCTGTATAAAATTGCCCAATAGATTATAGAACCTTCCTGCTTTGAATGTTTGCGCAAACAGGAAGGTTTCTTTTTGCCCGAAAATCAGGGTTTCCTGCATTTTGAGGGAAGAAAACTGCCTGATATGATCGATTCAGGCTGATTTGTCCGAAAAATTTACCCAAAATATATTAAACATAACCATTTATTAACCCTTTAAATTTGATGAAATTAAACACAGTAAAACTTTCGGTCAGGTTAGCTTTGATGATTTTATGGTTGGCAGACACCACACTTCAGGCACAATCTACGGCTGCTGATGGCATTAAAATCAACCAGATTGGTTTTTATCCTAAAGCACCTAAAATTGCTGTTATCACTGCGGAAACTCCCCAGGACAAATTCTACCTCTTGACATCCAATAGTAAAGACACTGTTTTCACCGGGAAACTGGGAACGAAGAGAGTAAATTCCATTTCTCAGAAAACGACAAGAATTGCAGACTTTTCAGGCTTTCAGCAAACCGGAGAATATGTGGTTTCTGTACCGGGATCAGGCAATTCATATGCTTTCAGCATTCAGCCTGAAGTACACAGAGCTGCTGCAATCGGGGCTTTGAAAGGGTATTATTATCAAAGAGCATCAACTGCATTGCCTCAGAAATATGCCGGAAAATGGACAAGAGCAGCCGGACATCCTGATGATAAAGTATTGATTCATTCTTCTGCTGCTTCTGAAAAGCGCCCGGCAGGTAGTGTAATCTCTTCACAGAGAGGCTGGTATGATGCCGGAGATTACAACAAATATATCGTAAATTCAGGTATTACGATGGGAACCTTACTGTCAGTTTATGAGGAATTTCCAGGCTATTTCGAACATTTTGAAACCAATATTCCTGAAAGTAACAACAATATTCCTGACATTCTGGATGAAACCTTGTGGAATCTGCGATGGATGTTTACCATGCAGGATCCGGAAGACGGAGGTGTATATCATAAACTGACGAATCCTTCTTTTGACAAAATGATTATGCCTGCTGATTGTCATAATCCAAGATATGTGGTTCAGAAAAATACAATAGCAAGTCTTGACTTTGCCGCAGTAATGGCTCAGGCAGGCAGGGTTTTTAAAGCATTCCCAAAAGCCTTTCCTGGCCTTTCTGATTCCTGTATGAAGGCGGCTGAGTCCGCATGGCTCTGGGCGAAGAAGAATCCTTCGGTATATTATCGGCAGAATGAAAATAATACACATTTTGACCCGAAAATTTCTACCGGTGCTTATGAAGATAAAGACAATTCAGATGAATGGATCTGGGCTGCTACCGAATTGTATCTCAGTACAGGCAATGAGTCTTACCTGAAAAATCAGACAATTTTTCCGGAAAACACACTAAAAATCCCTACCTGGAGCCAGGTGCAGGCTTTGGCTTATTACAGTTTGCTCAGAAATGAGAAGAACCTGGGGGATTTTGGCAGAAAACTGCTTCCGGAAGCCCGTAAAAGGGTACTTGAATTAGCCGATAATCTGCTGGAAAATGCTGAAAATACAGCCTATTATGCCGTGATGGGAAAATCGGAAAATGATTATATGTGGGGAAGTAATGCCCATGCCGCAAATGAAGGGATTGTACTGATCCAGGCTTATAAACTTACCAACGACCGGAAATACCTGGATTTTGCATTGGGAAACCTTGATTTTATCCTGGGAAGAAATGCTACCGGATATTGCTTTCTGACCGGATTCGGCAAGAAACCGACTATGAATCCACATCATCGCCCTTCTATGGCAGACCATATAAGGGAACCTGTTCCCGGTTTACTTTCCGGCGGAACAAATGCCAAAGGCAATAAGCAGGATAAATGCTTTTATCCAATCAATATTCCTGATGAAATGTATTCGGATAATGACTGCTCTTTTGCTTCAAATGAGATTGCAATCAACTGGAATGCACCTTTTGTATATCTGATTTCTGCCATGGAAATATTACAGAAATAACAAGAAAGAGGCTCCGGATTTTAAATATTCCGAAGCCTCTTTTACGATAAAATAAGTCTATTTCTCCAGCTCAATTACCACATCCATTTCATTTTTCGGCGCTGAACTAAGGTCAAAAACATAGAAATTGTTATCTAGTTTCTGAAACTTAACCGCAGCTGCTCCATTAAAATATTTAGCGGTTTTAATGCTTTGAGGAATTTTTATCAGGAATTTATCTGAATTATAATTCAGGAGATGTAGATAAATCCTGTTTCCTTTTTCAGTAACAGCTCCCCATTCCTGTGGTTTGATGAACCCACCTTTGGTGCCATAAATAGTTTCACCATAAATCTTCATCCAATCACCTACCTTCGCCAGTCTTTCTACAAATTCAGGTTGGATTTCTCCGTTTGCCATCGGCCCGACGTTCAGCAGGAAATTGGCTCCGTAACCGGATGCCCGTACCAGGTAATCAACTAACTGCTTTGGTGTTTTGTAATTATTATCTTTGATGTTATAGCCCCAGGCACCATTAAGTGTTTCGCAGGTTTCCAAGGGAAGTCTTGAAATTTCCTGTCCGCTCAAACCACCTTTGTTTTCTCCCGGAAGATCACGTTCAAACATTTGAAAGTCCTCACCCGGTAATGGAGAAAGATGGTGATTATTGCCAATCATACATTGCGGCTGCAATTTGTGAATCAATGCATAAATTTCATCGTATTTCCAGTCGATTTTCGATTGCAGGCTTTTATCATGATCGTTTTCTAACTGATCCCAGTGACCATCAAACCAGATGGTTGATATTTCTCCGTAATTGGTCAGCAATTCGGTTAACTGATTCTTCATGAATTTCAGATAACTTGCATAATCACTTTTTTGTGTTCTGCCGGTTCCATGTCCGGTTTTCCCCGTTTCATAAGGATAGTCCGTACGATACCAGTCGAGAAGAGAGTAATAAAAGCAGATTTTTATACCCTGACGATGACATTCCTCTGCGATTTCCTTTACGATATCACGCTTGTAATGCGTATTCATAATGTTCCAATCCGATTGTTTTGTATCAAAATTGCTGAAACCGTCATGATGTCTGGTAATGAGGGTAATGTACTTCATTCCGGCTCCTTTGGCAATACTGACCCAGGTTTTGGCATTGAAATCAACCGGATTGAAAACCTTTAACAATCGATGGTAATCTTCTACTTTAATGTTCTTTTGCTGCATCACCCATTCTCCATCCCCTAATACACTTGAAAGTCCCCAGTGAATGAACATCCCGAACCGGGCTTGTTCAAACTCAGCACGGGCCTTTAGATTCTCCGCAGTCGGGGTATATCCATTTTGAGAAAATGCTTTGAACGTACAGCAAAGCAGTAATAACACTAATGATTTTTTCATAAAAAAGGAAAATTGGTTTCAGTATATGTTAAAAAGGAAAAAGGCTTTACGGAATACTCTGTTTATAAAAAATGACCTTTGCCGGATCACACAGCCAATCTTATGCAGCAGGGTTTTAAAAAACTAAAAAACTATTTTTTTAGTTTTAAAATTAATATATTAGTTTGACGTTTTAAGAAAACAGGAAATCCGGCTGCATAAATAGCATACTTTCCTGAAAATATTTATTCAAAACCGAAATGAATGCTATGAAAAAACTTTCCGTCAGCTTATGCCATATTTTTCTGATACTTGCTTTAGCGCTGATTTCAGACTGCATGTATGCACAGACGTCAGATTTGAATAATCTGCTTCAAAGAGGGCAGTTCCAGAAGGCTTTGCCAATACTTGATTCCCTGAGTTCAGAGGATTCACTGAATATTGATCTGATTCAGAAAAGAGCATTATGTTACCTGAAATCCGGAAATCAGGCTCAGGCAAAAAAACTTTATCAGAAAGCGCTGATTTTAGATCCTGACGGACAGGAAAGCAATTTGCAGTTATCTTATATTTTTGAGCAGGAGGGAAACCCGTTGAAAGCCCTGGCTTTTTTCAGGAAGTTGTATCAGCTTGATTCTTCCAATACTTTTTTTGTGAAAGGAATCGCTAAAAATCTGATCAGGGTAAACCGGAGAAAAGAAGGAATAGCTTTCCTGAAAAAAGCGATTCAAATGGATTCTCTTGATGTTGATTCTGTCTCAGAATTAGCCAATATTTATCTGAATGACCAGAAAGATGATTTGGCTGAACCTTTGGTTAAAAAGGCGATTCTGCTGAATGAAAGTTCCATCAGAATCCGGCAGATCAGTACCAGACTGGCTTATCGGAAAAAAGATTTTGAAAAGGTAAGACAGGAAGTTAATTATATGATGTCTCTGGGAGATACTACGGCTTTGTATCAGAGATTACTGGGAACAGCTTATTTTAACCTTGACAGTAATGCCAGGTCTCTGGAAATTTTTCAGCGGTTGGTAAGAATAGGGGAAGAATCGGAAACCATCCGGGCTGGTATAGCTTATGCTTTTTTAGGTTCAGCAAAAACAACAGATTCTTTGAATGAAGCCATCGACAACTTTAACCAGGCAATTGAACTGGGCTCTTCTGATGCAATCAGTGATTATAAATTGGGAATTGCGGAAGTTTTTTCGAAAAAAGGAGAATTTACGATTGCAATAAGCCTTTTCAAAGAAGTTTACAATGTGTACAAACGTCCGAAAGCGGTATTCAGATTGGGGGAAATTTATGAGAAAAACCTGAAAGATATGAGGCTGGCAGAAAGTTTTTACCGGGAATATTTAAGAGTTTGTCAGGCTTCTGGAATTGGTTCTGCTGATGAAAAGTATGTAGAACTGGTAACCAAAAAGCTAAAAGAAAGGCATCCTCAGATTGTTGCGGAGCCAGTACAGTTTCTAAGCAATGATACGCTTCTGGTGAAAAAAGATACCTTGAGAAATAAATAGTTTTTCTCGCCTGAACCAAATCCCTGAATCAGCAGCTGCTACGGATTCAGGGATTTTTGATAGGTAAGTACAATGAATTTTACCAGTATTTCATAATTGCTTTCGGATAATCCGGTAAAGCCAGTTCCGGTTCAGCTAATTCGGGATGCCATAATTTTTCCCATTCAAAACTGTAATATCCTTTATAACCTCCCTTTTGTAAAGCAGTGAAAGCTTCTGCCAAAGGCGTTTCTCCCTGTCCTAAAAACACATATTCTTCCTTACCGTTAACAAGTTTGGCATCTTTAATATGCGTATGCCTGATATATTTATGCAATTTTCCGTAAACCTCTTTCGGAGATTCTTTGGTTACCGACCACATGTTAAAAATATCCCAGACCAATCCTACATTCGGATGCTCTGCTGCCTTCATGATTTTTTCCAGCATTTCCATACTTACCACTTCTCCATGAGATTCCATCAGAACGCTTACCTTACTTCCTTTGGCAGCATCTCCTAATTCAAGTAGGCCCTTGATAATGGCTTCGATTGTTTGATTGCGGTCCTGATCTTTTGGCAAATCATTTGGGAAAACCCTGATATTAGGGCAGTTAAGCTTTTGAGCAAGTTCTATAAAACGTTTACCTTCATCAAGACTATTTTTCCGCTTAACCGGATCGAGGAGGTGCATGGCTGCTGATGAACCTAAATCAACAATGCGCAGGCCTTTGTCTTCAACCATTTTGCGTGACCTGGCAATGCTTTCTGGACTGTTAAACTCGGCACATTTTGATAAGTCTAATTGCCCCTGAATACCACGGATTTCAATGCCGTCATATCCGTTTTTGGCAGCAAATTCTACGATTGTTTCAAAGCTCCATTTCGGACAGCCGATGGTTGAAAAGGATAAAAGTGGTTTGCTTTTGGCAAAATCAAAAGAAGAGAGAAGGCCCAGTCCTGCCAGTCCGGCAGCTGAAGTCAGAAAATCTCTGCGTGGTAAAGTTCTCATAGGATAAATTAAAATAGTTGGATAGAATAGTTCGGTTATTAATAAATTCAGGGCTTTATTTGGTTTAAACATCACCGGGGCTTTGGTATTAATTTTTGCCATTCTTTGTTTAAACAAATGAAGTTTCAGTGTGTAAATATGAAGCATAACTGAAACTTAAATGAAACGATAATCCGGTCAGTTTATATCCTGAATTAGCGGTGATTTCCTGCAATTTTGTAAAAAGAGCGTATCATGTGCTGTTGGCAAATATTATAAGATTTCAAGCTGAAATCTGACTATTAAATGATGAAAGCATTGAGGAAGTGCTTTTTACTCAAAATATCGGGCAAATGTTATTCTGATAAAAGACATAAAAATCAGCACAAAAAAAACTGGTATAGCTATGAAGCCATACCAGTTGAATTAACCTATTATCCATTTTTAATACAAAATTTCTACATATCTACTTTTTCCATCTTCGGAGCAAAAATATGCATAAAGCCCCATGCCAGTAAATAGGCAAAACCACAGATTACGAAGATGATATTATAACCGGCAGTAATGTTTCCGTTTGATTTGTACAAATCAAGAATATACCCGATAAACATCGGGAAAATAACCCCTCCGATTGAACCTGCCATTCCACCGATTCCCACTACTGAGCTGACAGCTTTCTGAGGGAACATGTCTGAAGCCGTTGTGAAAATGTTGGCGCTCCATGCCTGGTGAGCGGAAGCTGCGATACTGATCAATGCTACTGCCTGCCAGATATTGGTGCAATACTGTGCGAAAATGATTGGGACAACCGCTAAAGCAAAGCTTAACATAGCAATTTTACGGGCTTTGAAAACAGGCCAGCCTCTTTTAATGAAATAGCCTGAAATATACCCGCCGCCGATGCTGCCTACGGTAGTAAAAGTATAAATTACAATGAGCTCAAGACTTGGTTTTTTCAAATCCAGTTTGAAAGTTTCTGAGAAATAAGAAGGTAACCAGTAAAGGAAAAACCACCAGATCGGATCGGTAAGCAATTTACCGAAAACAAATGCCCAGGTTTGACGGATTCCGAAAAGTTTAATCCATTTTACAGGTTTCTGTGCAGAGTCATCAACTTCCTGGTCACTTTGAATATGCTGTAATTCAGCTTCGGTAACTTTTTTGTGTATATGTGGTTTCTGATAACCGAACCACCAGAAAACCAGCCAGATAAAACCCAAACCTCCGGTAATGATAAATGCAACTTCCCAGCCATAAATTGCCAGGATCCAGGGAACCATAATCGGCGCAACTACAGCTCCGATATTAGCACCTGAGTTGAAAATACCTGTAGCAAAAGCACGTTCTTTTTTGGGAAACCATTCGGCCACTGTTTTAATGGCAGCCGGAAAATTTCCCCCTTCTCCCAGACCCAGTAAAGACCTGAACATGCCAAATCCGAATGTACTGGTAGCAGTAGCCGTGAAAACCCCAGCGATACTCCACCAGAGGACAGCGATGCTATAGCCCAGTTTGGTTCCGATTTTATCAATAAAGCCTCCGAAAAGTACAAGACCCAAAGCATAAGCTCCTGTAAATGCCATTACAAGGTTGCTGTAGTCTGTTTCTGTCCAGTTAAATTCTTTTTCAAGCGTAGGTTTTAAATAGGCAATAACCTGACGGTCGACATAACTTATCGTAGTGGCAAAAAACAGTAAGCCTACGATCCGCCAGCGGTAATTTCCAACATTATTATTCATAGTTTTTCTCAGGGCTTTAAAGATTGTTAACAAAATTCATTAATGGTACGATAGTTTTTGTCAATTCCTCGAACTGACGTTTCTCTAAAAGTGCCTTAGGAAATAGCTGGGACCCTATCCCCACCGCTGTCACTCCGGCACCGAACCAAGTTAAAAGGCTGTCAGTCGTCGGATCTACTCCCCCGGTGACCATAACTTTTACATGAGGCATCGGCCCCTTGAGTGATTTGATGAATCCCGGCCCTACAACATTCCCCGGAAATATCTTAACAATCTCTGCACCAAGCTGTGTTGCCTGAAAAATTTCATTGAGTGTACTTGCGCCCGGATACCAGGCAATATCTTTATCCTGACAGTATTGTCCTACTGCAGGAGTTATAACCGGTTGCACGACAAAATCAGCTCCGGCTTCCACGAAAGCCCTTGCCTGTTCTGCATGAAAAATAGTACCGATTCCCAAAGCCATTTCAGGGCAATTTTTTTCTACGAAAGGATATAAAGCAGTAAATACTTCTCCGGCTTTTTCTCCGCGGTTGGTAAATTCAAACGCTCTCATTCCTCCCGCATAACATGCCAGCAGGATTTCCCTGGTAAGCTCGATGTCGTCATGATAAAAAACCGGGACAATCGGGTGTTTTTCAATAAGTTGGTTTAGTGATTTTGAGTCAAAACGGGCCATTTTGTTAATTTTTTAGTTATTAATATAATTTTCAACGGTATCTACCATTTTTCCTGAGCCGACATAAAAAGCGGATCGCTGATGTAAATCCGTCGGGAAGATATCAAGAATTCTCTGTTTTCCATCAGAGGCTTTTCCTCCTGCCTGTTCAATAATAAAAGCTAAGGGAAAACACTCATAAAGTAATCTTAATTTTCCGTTCGGCGTTTTCCTGGTTGCCGGGTACATGTAAATACCTCCTTTCAGCAGATTTCTATGAAAATCGGCTACTAATGAACCGATATATCTGCTTGAGAATCTTTTCTGTTTACATTCTTCGAGGTAATGCTGTACAGCATCTGAAAAATCTGATTTATAGCCTTCATTGCAGGAATAGATTTCGCCGTCCTGACTGATTTGAATTTGCGGATGGGAAAGAAAAAACTCTCCCAGTGAATAATCGTAGGTAAAACCATTGACGCCTTTTCCGGTAGTATAAACCAAAATGGTTGAAGAGCCATACAGCAAATATCCTGATGCAACTTGCTTATTTCCTCTCTGAAGGAAATCCTCCTCTGTAGGCTCAGTGCCAATTTCAGAGCGTCTGCGATAGACGGAAAAGATGGTTCCGATTGAGACGTTGGTATCAATGTTGGAGGAACCGTCCAGCGGGTCTATGGCTACTATATATTTGGCATGATTGTTTCCGGTAAGAATTACTTCAGTCGCTTCTTCTGAAATAATGGCGCATACTTCACCACCGTTTTTCAAAGCTCTGATGAAACGGATATCGGCAATAACATCGAGTTTTTGTTGCGTTTCTCCCTGCACATTCTGAGAGCCCAGCTGCCCGGTAATATCTGAAAGTCCGGCCCGGTTGATTTCACGGTTGATGATCTTTCCGGCCAGGGCAATATCTCTTAATAATTGGGATAATTCCCCGGAGGCAAATGGAAATGCTTCCTGATTCCTCATAATAAACCGATCCAGCGTAATGCCAACAGGTAAAGCTAATTGTTCATTTGTCATAGTTTTTCTGTTTTGAAAAGAGAAGGAAGATTTGAGCGTTCAGCCCTGAAATGCCGGATTTAAGACCAAAGATTCAGAAGATGAGTGATAAGATCTGAGATTTTCAGATTCCGGGAAAAAAGAATTTACGAATGATCCGGTATTCAGAAAACAATAGCTTCTATACTCTTTTGATCAGTAAGCAGCTATTCAGGATTTTGTTTATCAGGATATTGTAAGGGAAATCCTGATAAATATTAAATCCTACAGCCGGGTCTTATTTCTCCAGTCTGAAAATCTTCTGTCTAAACAAGTTTTGCATTAACATCTTCAACCGTCTGGCTGGTAGCGTCTCCGTATTCCTGAAGTTTACCATAGGCTGCGGCACTTGCAAAATCAATTACGTTCTGAGGGGCATGGTTCTGGTACAATCCGTAAATCAGCCCACCCATAAAACAGTCGCCGCTACCAACTTTATCGACTACTTTTTCAGTACTGAATTCCGGAGAGACATACTGTTGTCCCTCTTTGTAAAGCGTAGTATAGTATTGGATTCCTCCCTGAAAAGCATCGAAACGAAATGTATTTGCTACAGTTTTACACTTGGGAAAAGTTTTTAGCAATGCTTCCGCAGTGGTAATACTGTGTTCGAGATATTCTTCTTTGCTGGCATTATTGACAAAAACCTCCGGGTCGATCGGAATATCTAAAAGCAGATTGGCAGCCCAGATATTACCCATAATAAGGTCGCAATACTGAGCGAGCTGAGGCATAATTTCATTGGGTTTTTTGCCATATTTCCAAAGTTTCGAACGGTAGTTCAAATCGACTGAAATTGTAATGTTTCTGGCAGAAGCCGCTTCCAGTGCTTCCAGGCAAAAATCGGCCACTTCCTGATTCAAAGCAGGGCTTATTGCGCTGAAATGAAACCAGGAAACATTTTCAAAAACAGCATCCCAGTTAACAATACCTCTTTTCAAGGTTGAAAACGAAGAATGAGCACGATCGTAAATAACCCCTGCGTTTTTCAGATCAGAACCCTGAGGAAGGTAATAAATACCGATTCTCTCTCCGAGGGTCACAATAGGAGAGGGATCAATATTTTTTTCCCGGATGTAAGTCTTTATATCATTAGCCAGAGAATTATCCGGTAACGCTGTAAAATAGCTCACAGGAATTCCCCAGCTGGCAATAGCAGTGGCGACGTTTAATTCTGCTCCTCCTACAAAAGCCGGAATCGTAGCGGATTCTATCCATTCGCCATTAGTTTTTGGAGAAAGTCTCAACAGCAATTCTCCGAAACAACATACATTACTCATTCAATTTTAGATTTTCAGTAAAATTCCCTCTTTTCAAAAGCAAAAAAGTCTCTATATTATGTTTAAAGACAGTTTTGCCGTTTTTTTACTCCTAAAAGGTGATTAGTTTTCAATGAATCGGTCAATCCCGGACTCCTTTTACAAGGAAACACCTCTTTTCCAGGGAATAAAATCGTCATGACCCAGTAAAACGGCTTTGGGTTTATATTCTCCGGAGGCTGTTTTAATGCAAAGTTCCAGCAAATCCGTTCCCATTTCTTCAATCGTTTTTTCTCCGGTAATCACAAGGCCGGCATTGATGTCGATGATGTCTGACATCTTTTCTGACAAAGCGGTATTGGAGGAAATTTTAAGTACCGGACAAATCGGATTGCCCATCGGATTGCCTAATCCTGTAGTAAACATGATTATATTGGCACCCGATCCGGCGAGTCCAGTGGTACATTCGGCATCGTTTCCGGGTGTACAAAGTAGATTTAAACCAGGTTTGGAAGCCTGTTCTGTATAATCCAATACATCAGACACAAGCGAGTTTCCACCCTTTTTGGCAGCTCCCGCCGACTTCATGGCATCGGTAATGAGTCCATCTTTAATATTTCCGGGAGAAGGGTTCATGTCAAATCCTGAACCAACTGCTTCAGCGCTTTTGGCATAGGCATTCTGGATGGTAAGGAATTTTTCAGCCAGATCATCTGAAATACAGCGGTTGATCAATTCCTGTTCTACTCCGCATAATTCCGGAAATTCGGCAAGTATTACTTTCCCGCCCAGAGCGGAAAGCAGGTCTGCACAAAAACCAACAGAAGGATTGGCGGAAATCCCGGAAAATCCATCAGAACCACCACATTCTACCCCCAAAGTAAGGTGTTGCAGAGAAGCCGGCCTGCGGATATTCCTGTTAGCTGATATGAGACCTGCGAATGTTTGTTTTATGGCTTTCTGAAGCATTTCATCTTCATTTCCGATGGCCTGCTGGTCGAAAATGTACAAAGGTTTGCTGAAATTAGGGTCAACCTTTTGCAGCGCTTCCTGAAAAATCTTTACCTGCGCATTCTGACAGCCCAAACTAAGAATAGTTGCTCCGGCGACATTCGGATGAGCAATATAACCTGCCAGCAACTGGCATAGAATCTGGGAATCTTCCCGTGTACCGCCGCAGCCACCTGTATGTGTGAGGAATTTGATACCATCTATATTCGGAAACAGCAGGCCTTTACCTTCAGCATTGGTTTCCTGTTCTTCAAATACAAATTCTTCCAGATTTTCTCCGTTTTTAAAAGCGGTAATCAGCGATTGCGTAAAGTTTCTGTATTTATCAGTCGGGGCATATCCCAATTCCTTGAGCAAGGCATTTTTAATCACTTCCACATTCTGATTTTCGCAGAAAACCATTGGTACCACTACCCAGTAATTCGCTGTCCCGACCCTTCCATCGGGTCTGTGAAAACCCTGAAATGTTCTGTTTTCAAATTTTGAAATATCCGGTTTATTCCAGGTAGAAACAGGGTGCCTCTGGCTATATGATTCTGCGACGTGTTTTACATTAAATGTGGTAATATGTTCACCTTTTCGAATGGGCTGAGAAGCTTTGCCTATGGTTAACCCGTACATCTTCAGAAGATCACCAGGGGCAAAATCCGTTTCTGCAAACTTATGTTTTACAGGAACATCAGTCTGGAGCTCAATTCCGTTTACAATTTCACCTTTTTTCAGATCGGTGAGTGCTACGTAAACATTATCGGTAGGGTTAATTTTAATTACTGTAGTTTTCATGTGATATGTCCTTTAGAATTCCCAGACTTCTTTTCTCAAAAAGCATTTTAAGCTTTCTTTTACTCCTTTCCCGGTCATAATATTCAGATATTCTGAAATTGTTCTGGCAAAATCAGGCAATTCTGTCAGATCTGCATCCCAGAGGTTTTTGTCGGAAAGTACAGATCCCACTAATTCTTCCGGCTTTGACTTTTGCCATTTTTCGTAAAAATAGGCTGCTTTTTCATCCTGAATCTGATAATATTCTCCGTTGGCAAAGCCAAAATAAGCAGAACCTTCCACTTTTACCGATTTCATAAACAGCAGATAAGCTGCAAAACCAAAGGAAATGTATTCTGGTACACATTTCAGTGTCTGGTAATAATTAATCAGGGTTGGAATATTTCTCATCTTCATTTTGGAAGAGTATTGTACCGTAATATTAATCCAGCGGTGGTCAAGACTCGGGTTTCTGAAACGATCAAGTACCTGCATGCCAAATCGCTGTGCAATCTTTTCATTGACTTTGTATGGAATAGCAGGAGCGAGGTCTGCCAGCATAAGATTACTGATAAAGCCATTCATAATGTCATCTTCCATCGCTTCTTTCACATTGCTGAAGCCGGCCAGAAAAGCAAGTCCGCAGCTAAGAGTATGCGTTCCGTTAAGTAAACGAAGTTTAAGTTCTCTATACAGATCAATGTTTGGTTCAATGATAAGGTTTTCATCAATCTGATGGAAAGAAAGTTTATTTTTAACCCTTTCGTCTCCTTCAATTGCCCATAGACGGTAAATTTCGGAAACAGTAAGCAAGTCATCCTGATAACCCAGCTCTTCCTCAATTTTTGCTCTGCTATGACTGTCTGGTTTTCCCGGAACAATTCTGTCCACCAATGAATTACAGAAAGTATTGCTGGTTTCAAGCCAGTCTATGAAATCAGTTTCAAGGGCATTCAGATGAGCAAGTTCCAGGACAATGGCTTCCAGTTTTTTCCCGTTATCGGTAATCAGTTCAGTCGGAACGATTATCATTCCCTTTTCTTTATCGCCTCCGAATGCTTTAAATCTGGCATATAAAAAAGCCAGAAGTTTTCCGGGAAAAGATACAGGAGGGGTATCATGAATATCATCTTTTACAAGCTGAATCCCCACTTCTGTAGTATTTGAAAGAATGATTTCCATTTCCGGATTGCCTGCACAGGCTAAAATGTCATTCCATTGTGTTTTAGCAGAAAGCACCCGGCTGATGGAAGAAGAAAGAATGTTATTCTCAAATGATTCTCCGTCAGAAATACCTCTTTCGCAAATGGTGTAAAGATTGTCCTGCAAATCAAATGCTGCCGAATCTCCCGAATCCGTAGATTTTACCACTACAATTCTTCCCTTGAAAATACCCTTTTTGTTAGCTTTATCAATGAAATAATCTGGCAGTCCGCGCAGTAAAACCCCTGTTCCGAACTGGAGCACTTTTTCGGGCAAATTGAAAATTGATTCATCAGGCAAATCTACTTTTGCCGGGTTTGCAAGATGGAATTGTTTAAGAGATATCTGTGTCATTATTGTGATAGTTTAAAGATCCGTTTCCCTGGTTGGGATTGTTTATTTATTTTTTCTTAGAGAAAACGCTGTTTTGAACTTTTTCTCCGAATTCTACCTCTTTACCGAGTTTAGAGGTATCAGTATTTAAAAGATTAATGTTGCCGGAACGGTCTCCCATAATTTTCAGTAGTACTTTGGTATTGCTTCCGAAAGTGATGCCATCAAATTCGATGTTTCTTCCGTTCTGCACCTGCATAAGGGTGTTCTCCTGACTGATTAAAGTGATATTTCTGAACTTAATATTCTCTCCTTCAATACATACCAGCCCTTTTTTGCTTTGCAGAAAGGCATTTTCAATAAGAATATCACTTACACTCATTTCCGGCAGACCTCTTACCAAAATACCCGTTTCTGCTCCTTTGCAGACAACATTGCGAACATAGAAATCTTTGAATTTAGGAGTGCCTTCACTGAGCGGTTCGGTTTTCATAACAGGCAGTTCATTGCTTTCTCCGGACTGCGGTACCGGATCTTTGCCCATATAATACATATCAAAAAGAATGGCTTCTCCGGGAATATTGGTCATATTGATGCCATTTACATAGATTTTTTCAACTACACCTCCTCTTCCTCTGGCAGTTTTAAACCTGAGACCCACATCTGTGCCGAGGAAATTGCAATTGGAGACAAACAGGTTTTTTACGCCGCCGGACATTTCACTACCGATTACAAATCCGCCATGAGCATGGAAAACCGTTGAATTTTGTACGATAATGTTTTCTGTGGGAACGCCTCGTTTTCTGCCTTCCGCATCTTTACCCGATTTGATACAGATACCATCATCCCCCACATCAAAAGTACATTGATCTATCATTCCGATTCTGCATGACTCGAGGTCAACACCGTCTCCGTTCTGAGCAAACCAGGGATTCCGTACCGTTAGATTTTTTAAGGTAATATGCTCACACAGAAGCGGGTGAAGACACCAGGCAGGAGAATTCTGGAAAGTAACACCTTCCAGAAGAACTTGGGTGCAATGATTGAATACCAGAAGATTAGGTCTCAGATAATCTTTGATTTCCTCACTGTTCTGTAAATTGTAGCCGGCAGCCACCACTCCGGGGCGATCGACAGTAGTACCTTTGAAAGACTTTTCAGAAGGATACCATGTATTTTTATCTGCACTTAATAAACCACCCGTTGCAATGAGATCTTTCCATTGAGAATCGGTTAATTTACTCTTTTTTACAGCCCTCCAGGTTCCGCCTGCCCCATCAATGACTCCGTTTCCGGTTATTGCAATATTTTCAAGATCCTGTCCGTTAACCGGAGATTTACACCTGATAGCTTCTGTTCCTTCCCAGTTTGTTTTAATCAGAGGATAGTCCTCAAAACGGTTGCTGAATTGCAGCAGGGCTCCTTTCCGTAAATGCAGATTTATATTGCTTTTTAAATCAATCGGACCACTTAACCAGAATCCTTCCGGAATAATTACCGTTCCGCCGCCTGCTTTGCTGCAAGTTGTAATGGCCTTGTTAATGGCCTCGGTATTGAGCGTAATTCCATCAGATTTTGCTCCGAAACTGAGGATGTTGAATGTGTCTTTTCTGAAAACCGGTGTGATAATTTTGGGCAATTCATAAGCGTATTTTTCCTGAAATGCTGATTTTTGGGCATATCTGAACAAATCGGAATTAATTTCCCTCAATCCGTTCATGACCAACGCCGCCATATTTGAAGCTCCGTACTCTGAAAAATGGGTATCGTCTTTTATGCCTTGCGGACGGGTAGGAAAATACCCTGCTTCATACCACAGATAGAATTTCTTTGAGGCTTCCGCACCGTTTTGACTTAGTAAATCCCTGCTTTTCTGTTCGAGATCAATAAGGGGAACCTGCAATTCAGCAGCCACAGATTTCACCACAGCGGGATATTTGCCATGTGTATCCTGAATTTTCCCGTTTTCATCAAACTTTCTTCTTACTACGGGAGTAATAAGGATAGGTTTTGCCCCCTTTTGACGGGCTTCCTTTACAAAACGAATCAGGTTATGCCGATAATCTGTCTGAGGCGCAGCATACCTGGAAGTATCGGATTTTTTCTCATCATTATGACCAAACTGAATCATCACCCAGTCGTTCGGATGGATCTGTTCAAGGACTTTTGCCCATCTGCCTTCTGTGATAAAACTTTTAGTACTTCTGCCATTCACCGCATGGTTGCTGATTTTCAGGGAATGGTCAAAATAGTCAGGAATTAATTGTCCCCAGCCCCTTTCCGGATCACCATTGAGAGGTTTGTCTGAAACTGTAGAATCTCCGATGAGGAAAAGGGCGGGTTTCTCCTCTGTTGCACGAAAGGCACAGTTCAGGATGAGCATGAAAGAGACGAAGAGTATTTTTTTCATAATTGAGATTGAGTCTGGAAATAATGTGTTTAGTGTTAAAGCGGGTTCAGAGAAATAATGGAATCAACTTATCGGAATAAATCTGCCGGAGTACCGGGATTTAATCGTTATTTTTTTAATTTTTCCAAGATGAAGTGCAGTCGCAGAGACGATTTTAACATATGTTACCTTGACAAACTTAGAGTAAGAAAATGCAGTCAGCAAGGAAAGATTCGACTTTTTTTACGTAAACGTTATCGGGAACGTTATCATACCTGCCAAAATTTAGATTTATTTAATAATATTTGAGATATTACGCAGAATAATGTAGTTTCACGATGTGATTAACTTAAAATTGAGTAGTATTGAAGCTAATTGTACTAAAGAAAGAATAAGCCTTTGGAGACTATAACAATAAAAGACATTGCGAAGGCATTGAACCTTTCAACTTCAACCGTTTCAAGAGCGTTGCGGGGAAGTTATGAAATAAATGCCGAAACCAAGAAGCTGGTACTGGAATATGCTGAGAAATTAAATTATCGTCCCAACCCGATTGCCCTTAGTCTTAAAGAAAACAGAAGTAAGTCGATCGGGGTAATTGTGCCTGAAATTGATAACCCCTTTTTCTCTCAGGCCATCAACGGAATCGAGTCAATTGCCTATAACAGAGGGTATCACGTCGTGATATTTCAAAGCCATGAATCATATGAGAGAGAAGTCGTGAATGTTGAGCATCTGGTTTCCAGACGAGTAGATGGCGTATTAATTTCCCTTTCCGGCCAGACGAAAGATGTGTCGCATTTGAAAGAACTGAATGACAAAGGTTTGCCTATCGTTTTTTTCGACAGGGTTTCGGATGATATAAATACCCATAAAGTAATTGCTGATAATTATGATGGCGCTTTTAAGGCTACAGAACACCTGATTTTATCTGGCAGAAAGCGCATTGCTCATATTGCAGCATCGTCCTATTTATCTATCACCAAAGAAAGAATAAATGGCTATCTGGCTGCTTTGGCACAATATAATATTCCGGTTGATGAAAATCTGATTAAATATTGCAGTTATGGCCTTCAGGAAATGGAAACGGTAATCAGCCGGTTGTTTTCAGAGAACAGACCTCCTGATGCCATTTTTACAGCTAGCGACAGACTAGCTTTAGGTTGTCTGACTACCTTAAAGAACAAAAATGTTCGTATTCCGGAAGATGTTTCATTAATCGGGTTTACCAACCTGAAAGTAGCTTCAATGCTGTCTCCTTCATTAAGTACGGTTTTTCAACCTGCTTTGGAAATGGGGCAATCTTCCGCGGAATTACTGCTGGACCTGATTGAAGGGAAAAGTAAGATGCCGGTAACCTATAAAACAGTCAAACTTCAGACGGAACTCATGCTGAGAGATTCCAGCCTGTTGCAGCATTAGCAGAGACTTTTCTTTTAGCGATTATTGCGGGGCATAATCCATTCTGAAACATTGAATGGATTATGCCCTGTCTGATTTTAGACAGAAGAGAGACTTTTTGAGCAGGAGGATTTTCCTGTTAAAGTACAATTTTAAGATAAGAGCCTGGTTGAGAAGACCGGAACCTGATTTAGGCCAGTTCCATGGATAATATCAATATTATCTCAAATTTATACAGTATTGGTAACGTTCCCGATAACGTTTACAGAAATAAATACAATTCAATATTTGATTTATTAAATAAGAGGCATTAATCTTGTTCCAGGTCCTGTCATTCGGCAGTGTGGCTTATTCCAAATGATTCTTAAAAAAATCAATTTAATTACATTGTATGAAATCCCCTCAGCAATCTTTTGTCAACCCTTCAGCATGTGTATTCTCATCCCTGAAAAAAACAGGTCTGATTTTCACAGCATTATTACTCTTTTCTTCCAGGATTTCCTTTGGTCAGTCTGCCTGGTCTGAAAAAATGGCTGCCTCAGTAATGGCCAGTCATCCTGATTCATTAGCTTATTCCGAAGAAGGGAAAAAAGCTCATTGGGATTATGAGCAGGGACTGATGCTGAAAGCATTGGAGAGAGTTTTTCTGAGAACCGGTGATGCAAAATATTACCGATATATCGTAAAAGATATAGATTCTTTTGTGGATGAAAAGGGGAATATCCGTACTTACAAGGCAGAGGATTACAATACTGATAATATTACCGGAGGAAGGGCATTCCTTTTTCTCTATAACGAAACCCGGAAGGAGAAATACAAATTAGCAGCTGATCTGCTGAGAAAGCAGCTTGAAACACAGCCAAGAACAAAAGAAGGAGGATTCTGGCATAAAAAGCGATATCCGTATCAAATGTGGCTTGACGGTTTGTATATGGCTGAGCCTTTTTATGCAGAATACAGTAAGATGTTCAATGATCAGAAAGCGTTTGATGACATTGCCAATCAGTTTATCTGGATGGAAAAAAATGCCAGAGATCCTAAAACCGGATTACTTTACCACGGGTGGGATGAAAGCCGTCAGCAGCGTTGGGCGGATCCTAAAACCGGTGTTTCTCCAAATTTCTGGGACAGATCAATCGGCTGGTATGCTATGGCTTTGGTGGATGTGCTGGATTATTTTCCTGAAAATCACCCGAAAAGACCTGAATTGGTCGCTATTTTTCAAAGATTAATGCCTGCGGTTGTCAGATTCCAGGATCCGAAAGAAGGATGCTGGTATCAGGTAATGGATAAACTGAACGGAAAAGGGAACTATCTTGAAGCCTCCGGGTCAGCCATGTTTGTTTATTCACTGGCTAAAGGTGTCCGTACCGGACTATTAAACAAATCTTATATGGCTTACGCTGAAAAAGGTTTTAAGGGAATGCTGAAAAACTTTATTGAAACTGATGCCAAAGGATTCATTCATCTGAATAAAGCTGTGAGTGTGAGTGGTTTGGGAGGAGAACCTTATCGCGACGGAAGTTATGAGTATTATCTGAAAGAGCCGATTCGCAAAGACGATTTCAAAGGAACCGGACCATTTATCATGGCAAGTATTGAAATGGAAATTGCCAAAGAACAATCTGTCGGAAAAGGAAAAACAGTAGGACTGGATTATTACTTTAACAATGAATACAGGGTTACGAAAAATGGTGAAAAAGAAAGATTTCATTATATCTGGGAAGACAGACTTGATTCAGGATACTGGACCTGGGGGAATATTTTTCAGGATTATGGCGCAAAACTGGCATCTGTTCCACAAGCGCCAACGGCTGCTAATCTCGCTAAACTGGATGTGTATATCATCGTTGACCCGGATACCCCGAAAGAAACGGCCAAACCTAATTATATTCAGCCGGAACATGTTAAAACCATCAGTAACTGGGTAAAAGACGGCGGAACTCTGGTGTTATTCGCAAATGATTCTTCGAATGTGGAATTAACACATTTCAATACACTGGCAAAAGCTTTTGGCATTGAATTTACCTATAAAAACAGAAATATGGTAAAGAATAACGTATATGAACAAGGTAAGTTTATTATTCCGGAACACCATCCGATCTTCGGAAACACTAAAAAAGTATTCATCAAAGAGCTGGCAACACTTTCGGTGAAACAACCCGCCAGAGCTGTTTTATCTGAAGGAGGAGATGATGTTATGGCCGTTACCAAATATGGAAAAGGAACAGTTTTCGTGTTGGGAGATCCCTGGATATACAATGAATATCTCAATGGAAAGCGCCTTCCGACAGATTTTGAAAATTTTAATGCGGCAAAAGACCTCAGTAAATGGTTACTTTCAAATGCCCGTAAAAAGACCGGGAAATAACAAAAAGCCAGCTGTATCAGAAAGTCCTGAAAATTACGTTAATAAGTAGGGCTATGCTGAAAAACACAGGCTTTTAAAAGATTTCCTGAAAGATAAAAGACCAGTTTTTTGTTTAGAACCTTAAATAAATAATAAATTATGAAAAAAATCCTTTTAATAATCCTTGGTTTAACATTTTTAAATATGACAGGTAACGGACAAAGTAAAGACGAGAAGAGCGTTGCAGAAGCAGTAGAGACCTTAAGAAAAACAATGATTGATCCTGATAAAGCTGTTTTGGAAAACCTGGCTTCAGATCTTTTAACTTACGGGCACTCAGGCGGAAAAGTTGAAGACAAAGCGTCTTTTGTAGATACATTTGTTACAGGAAAATCTGATTTTAAATCAATCGAAATTTCTGAACAAACCATTCAGGTAGTTGGTTCTACCGCAATAGTAAGACATAAATTTGCTGGTGAAACTTTTGATAAAGGCGTTTCCGGAACTGTAAAGCTTGCTATTCTGACAGTTTGGATGAAAGAAAAAGGTCAATGGAAGTTATTGGCCCGTCAGGCTGTAAAGATCTAATTTTTGGGTAAATTTGATTGCAGAAAGGCTGGCAGATTTTCTGCCAGCCTTTCTAATTTTACTCCGAAATAATCACTTTTTTAACTGCGGTATTAATTCCGTTTGATACCTGAACCAGGTACAAACCGGCAGTTAAAGAAGCATTTACCTGTATTTTCGGCGTATAAGGCAACATCTGCAAATGAACATTTTTTCCGGTTAAATCTGAAATACTGATTTGCACATCGATATTGGGGTTGAACCCCGGCAATTCTATGCTGAAAACTCCTTTATTTGGATTCGGAGCAATGATGATACTTTGCTCAGCCGTAAATTCCTTATCTTCTTCTCCCAGTCTTGCTCCTGAAGTAGATGTACCATACAAAATACCTCTTCCTCCGGTTGCCAGATAAACTCTTGAATAAGTTCTGGGATCGCCGATAATATCGTTAATACTGCCAAATTGATGAGTGGCATCATTGATTCTGGTCCAGCTTGCTCCGGAGTCGGTTGAACGGTAAAAACCATAGGTATTGTTAACATTTCCAACAATGTAAATAGCGGGATGAGTCTGTCCGACGGCTGCTTTCCCAAAGCCAACTTTTGAAACATTATTAACAGAAGTCACCTGAGTATAGCTAACCCCGGAATTTACTGATTTGTAAAATGCACCCGGTGAGGTCATCCATATTTCGCCTTCAATTCCGAAAACAGCTCTTAAATTAGCATCACCTGACTGATAACTTGGAACAGTCGGTAAACCGGAAGATTTTACGGAGAAAGTTGCTCCGCCATCAGTACTTCCGTAAATTTTTCCGTTAGCTGAATCATAGGCATAAAATTTATTGGAATTTACCCGGTCTGCTACTGGTTTAAGCCCTGCAGGCAATCCGGATGAGCTTGTCCAGCTATTTCCGTTATTGGTGGAATAATAAGCTGAAGAGGCTCCTTGCGGACACCAGACTATTCTTCCTGCATTTGCGGCCACGGCAATATTTCCTCCTCCCGTAGTTCCTGTCGGAAAGGTAGCAAAAGCTGTCCAGTTTGTACCTCCGTTTGTTGAATAGGCTCCGTAATTTCCTGAAGAATTATTAAATGTTCTGGCCATGAAAGCGGGTGTATTTTCTGCAAAATCAATGCTGGTATTTGTGCCATAAAGAGGGGCTAATCTTCCGGCTGTCGGCGATGCGTCGAGATTGTCATGTCTGAATCCATCAATATCACCGATTGCACTCAGTAAAGGAGCTCCTGAACCAGGACTGATTAATCCTAACGGAACTGTTTCTTCCAATCCTTTATTGAGAAAAGACCAGGTAACCGGCGAAGCAGTAATATTACCGGAATTATATACACCATAACCTGTGATAAACCAGGCACTGTTTGCATTAAAAGGGTCAATATCTACATCTCCGATCCAATGTGGGGTTGAACTTGCCGCATATGGTGCTAATGTATGGCTGTATGTTGCTCCGGTCAGAAGTGCTGTCCAGGTGTTTCCTCCATCTGTGCTTCTGTAGATTTCGTCTTTAGGATACCATCTGTCCATCGTACTGACCACTACAATATTGGCATTATTGGAAGCAACGGAGACACCTGCATAACCACCTTGTCCGGAAGGCGGGTTTAACTGCGTCCATTGATTGGTGGAAGTATTGAGTTTCCAGAATGCTCCGGCGGTGACACTGTTTGGACCGGGGCCATTGGAATAGGTAATATACATGGTATTATTCAGCAGAGCGGCATGATGTGGCATATTACCGGAAGGCTGTCCTGAAACGGCGGCCCATGTTGTTCCTCCGTCAGTACTTTTATAAAGATTTGTGCCTGATTGTAAGACCCCTGCATAAATAGTTTTGGTAGCTGTGCCGGATGAACTGCTGGTTTTGTCGAATTGAACAAAGGCAATTCCACCGGAACCTATTGCAGAGGTTGAAACGGGAAAGCTGGTAACCTTTGACCAGGTTGATCCATAATTAGTGCTTTTCCAGAGACCATCAGTACTTGAACCCAGAAATAATACACTTCCCAGGTTCGGATCGACCTGTAAGCGTTCCCCGGTTGATCGTCCGTCTTCATTACCGCCTAGTTTTATACTCAGACTGCTTCTGGTCCAGGTTGTACCCTTATCTGTTGAAGCATAAACGGCTCCGGTTCCGGCCCAGGATTGAGTATACATTCCGGTTGCCATATAAATCCTGTTGGCATCATTCGGGTCGGCTGCAATGCTTAGTACTCCCATGTCGTTTGAGGCAGAACTACCAATAAAATCTGAAAGTGGCGTCCAGGTACTGTTTGAGGAATTCCATCGATATGCTCCTCCTACATCAGTTCTGGCATAAATCAGGTTTTGCTGAGCCGGACTGTAAACTATGCCTGAAACAAATCCTCCACCGGATATCTGCACGTTTTTCCAGGTATATGCCGTACTGCTTTGTGCAGAGGATGGTTCGGTTGAGAGCAGGCAGACGGCCACGCTTAAACAAAAAAATCTGCCAAATCTCAGGAGTAGTTTTGACGTAGAAATGAAACTGTTTCTGGTGTAATTAATTTTCATAGCAATTGTATAGTTAAGTAAAAAATGTGAGGTTTATACCTGCTTTTACTGACAGGTATATGGATATAGTACAAATTTTACTTTATTATACAATATTTATTTCAGGGTAAGTCTGTAATTTGTAAATCAAGGGTTTCCCCTGATTTTTAAAAATTATGAGAAAAAGCAAGGAAATAATGTTGAAAATGAGGAAATTGTGGTTTAGAGTAAACGACAAAAATACTTTATCCTGATTTTAGCAGAAAATCAGATGGAGTATGTTTTACTTTAAAAACTCTTTTAGAGTAAATGAAACGTAAAGTTTCAATTCTAATTTTGGGTAAATTCGATTTTGGAAAAGCTGGCTAAATTTCTGCCAGCTTTTTTTCATGAAAAGAGGTTTCAGGAAGGAAGTTTTGATGAAATAATCTGAACGATATCCGAGGGTTTTTCTGCTATGAAATCAGGTTTATGCGGTTCTGCAATCTCCCGGAGGTCATAACCCCAATTCACCCAGATAACAGGAATACCTGCTTTGCGGCAAGCCTCAATATCTCTGACTTCATCACCTGCATAAATCACCTCAGAGGTATTCAGGCCTGAACTTTTGAGGAATTTACGAATCAGTGATTCTTTTCCGAAAATATTGGAAGAGCAGAAAATCTGTCTGATACAGCTTATACCTTGCAGATTCAGGAATGTCCTGATATTTTTCTCTGAATTACTTGAAATAATGACAAGTTCAAACCCTTGATTATGAAGTTGTTCCAGTACTTCCCTGATGCCATCAATTAAAACAAGCCTGTCGATTGATTTTTTGTAATCTTTCAGAAATTCAATGGCAATAAACGGAACTTTGTAAAGCGGGACTTTCAGGAAATTACAGCGTTCGGTAATTGAGAGTGTTCTGAGGTGTTCGATGTTTCCGGCATTGAGTTTTTGAAAACCCCGTTTTTCGGCAATCTGATTAAAAATATCAAGAAATACCTCTTTTGAATCGACAAGAGTGCCGTCAAAATCAAATGCAATATATTTTATCATGATTAGGATTAGAAAATGAATATTTCGCAAAAATATTCATTTCTCCTTATCCAACCAAAAAGACCACCATTGATTTAGAACCATGAGCTCCCAGAACGAGAGACTGTTCGATGTCAGCGGTTTTAGAAGGACCCGCAATAAAGGTACCGAAACCATATTCCGCCATGGCAATCCGTTTGTAAGCTTCGTGCATAGTCGGTTCTATTTCATTTTTGGGAATAATTACGGCTAAATTCTGGCAGATAAAAGGGGCAACCCGCAGACCCAGAATGTCTTCTGTTACCCATAAAGCTGAATTTTCGGCCACCCCAAAGTGCGCCCGGATAATGCAAAGCTCTACATTTTCCAACGTATGCGGATCCTCTGTCTGCCAGTTATTTTCTGCTATATCGCCAAAGTCAGGAAGGGTAGTAATGATCCGGTCAGAGGATTGATAGTTTTTGGCAATAATATCTTTAATTTCCTGGTAATTTCCGACCTCAATTGCTTCTCCGCCAATGCCTTGCAGAACTGTTTTGAACTGTTCCAAAGGATTATAGGTACTCTGATTCAAACCCGTTAAAACCGGAAGTACCCGGTTTTCCGGTTGATTTTTTTTGATGCCGGCAAGTATATTTTCTCTGCTCATTGTGTTTGTACTATCTCTGGAAGGTTAAAGTTCCTGAATGTCAGGCCATTTTAAACTTATCTGTTTTTCAGATACCATTCTCTGAAACTCTCTTTGGGAGGTTCCGGCATATCTCTTTGTTTATACCAGGGGTTAAGAGAGTTATTCACCAGAAAAGGGGTATTTTTCATAAACCATCTTCCGATTTTTCCACCATTCTGATACACTTTCGGGTGGGAAAGGGTAAAAGTCATGGCCTGCATGCCCAGCTTTTTTACCGGATCGGCATGACCTTCTTTTACCAGTACCTGACGCCATTTATAAAGCTGATCGTGAATATCAATTTTCACCGGACAGACATTGGTACACGAACCGCATAAAGTGGAAGCAAAAGGTAAATCTGCGTTTTTGGACATGTCCAGATTTGGTGCCAGGATGGATCCGATTGGTCCGGCTACGGCATTATGATAACTATGTCCGCCACTTCTGCGATATACCGGGCAGGTATTCATACAGGCTCCGCAACGGATACACTTCAGTGAATTTCTGAAATCTTCTCTGCCTAACTGGGTAGAACGGCCGTTATCAACGATTACGATATGCATTTCCTGACCTTCTCTCGGCTTTTTGAAATGACTTGAATAAGTTGTAATCGGCTGACCTGTTGCACTTCTGGCCAGTAACCTCAGAAAGACACCTAAATGTTCTCTTTTAGGTATTATTTTCTCAAAACCCATACAGGCAATGTGGACATCTGCCAGGTGAGCACCCATATCGGCATTCCCCTCATTGGTACATACCACAAATTCACCTGTTTCTGCAATAGCGAAATTTACGCCGGTGAGTGCAGCTTTACGGGTCAGGAATTTCTCACGCAGGTGTTCACGGGCCGCAGCGGTAAGGTAAACAGGATCTTTGTTACCCTTTTCGGTACCCAGATGAACATGAAAAGTTTCACCAACATCTTCTTTTTTCAGGTGGATGGCAGGTAGCACAATATGACTTGGCGGTTCTTCTCTGAGCTGCACAATTCTTTCTCCTAAATCCGTATCAATTACCTCGATGCCGTTTTCAGCAAGGTAGTCATTCAAATGGCACTCTTCGGTAAGCATGGATTTGCTTTTAACCATTTTCTGAACGCCATGTTTACTCAGAATATTATGAACAATACGATTGTGTTCATCTGCATCAGCAGCCCAGTGTACCGTAATACCGTTTTTCAGTGCATTTGCCTCAAATTGAACTAAATAATCGTGCAAATTGCCTAACACATTATGTTTGATCTGAGAAGCTGTTTCTCTGAGTAATTCCCATTCAGGCAGTTGAAACGCTGCCTTATCTCTTTTCTGACGAACCCACCACAATGTCTGGTCATGCCAGTCTACACGATCTTCGTCTTTATTGAAAGTAACAGAGAGTTCGGAATGTTTCATAGTTTTTGGCCGTAGGCTTTCGGCGATCAGCTACCGGCTTTTTATAGTATTTAAAATAAAGTCTTTTATCTTTCTTCTTTTGTCTAAAAATCTTGCCTCTGATCTAATTGGTGCTATTCAATATTTCAGCAATATGCACTGCTTTGATTTTACTGTTTTGTCTTTTCAAAATTCCCTCAAGATGCATCAGACAGGACATATCACCTCCGGTTATGTATTCTGCGCCGTTTTTGGTATGGTCAGTAATCCGGTCTTTTCCCATTTTTACTGAGATCGCTTCTTCTGCCACACAAAATGTTCCGCCAAAACCGCAGCATTCATCTTTCCGGTCAAGCTCAATCAGTTCCAGGCCTTCCACCATATTCAGTAAATAACCTGGTTTTGAAAAGCCCGGTGCATTCAGTTCCGACATCTGGGAGAGTTTCAGTCCTCTTTGTCCATGACAGCTTTGATGAACCCCGACTTTGTGGGGAAATCTGGCAGGAAGGCTTTCTATTTTCAGTACATCAGTGATAAACTCAACCAGTTCATAGACTTTTTTACGAATCTGTCCTGCCTGAGTTTCATACTGTTCTGAATGCAAATGTTCTTTAATATGAAGCGTACAGCTTCCTGAAGGGCAAACGATATAGTCGAAACCGGCAAAATTGTCAATAAAATTTTCGTTACAACCTCCGGTGAGATGCTCAAAACCTGAGTTTGCCATTGGCTGGCCGCAGCAGGTCTGATTGAGTGGAAAACCTACTTCTACGCCTAATTTCTCCAGCAGCTGAAGTGAAGCGATACCTACCTGCGGATAAAACTGGTCAACATAACATGGAATAAACAACCCTACTTTCATTGCGCTGTACAGATCTTCAGGTTTGAACCTGAAATTGCGTTAAAATAATAATAAAATATGCAGGTCCTTTATAAAAACAGGGACTGCGTTACCGAATAATGTCTCAGGTCTATCAGATCACCCGGAAGAGAGCGGCTGTTCCAATCTTTATGAATGGCAAGTGCTGCTCCCAGAGAAGTTGCCTGTGCAACGCTTGCTGCAAATACTTCAATTCCCGGAAAAGCCGCTGCCAGAAGATTCATATAAATCGGATTTTTGCCAAAACCTCCATCCACAAAAATTCTTTTTACCGGAGAGTTATTTAGTACAAGCTCGGTAGAGATCAGTTGCTGGGCAATTATATCCAGGATTAACCGGTGATAGGCTTCCTCATAATTTTCAAAAGCGGATAGCTCTCTGTGCCCGAACAATGATTCCTGCATCGGTGGCTTTCTCAGGTTCTCATATTCTCCGGCCGGATTTTCAGCGGAAGCATGCAGCTTCTGAATGATAGCCGCATCATAACCGATCTGTTTGTAATAATCCTGTTCTTTGCCGAAAAATTCCGACAAACGTTTAGTCTGTAATTCATGTTCATACCCGGCAAAAAGCCTGGATGCTTTAACTGGTTTTCCCTGAAAGTGCATGTAACACAAACAATCATACTGCAATTCCTCACTTGAAATAGGATTATGATTGAAAGGGTTCAGACTGATACACCATGTTCCTGTTGAAATAAGAATAAACGGCTCGTGAAAACTGCTTAAATATGGAATTAAAGCAGCAGAACTGTCGTGTAAACCAATTCCGACTTTACGGATTTGTTCCTTAACTTCTCTTTCGATTACTGAATCTGCCGGAAACAGAGGTGCCAGTTTTTCATCAATGCCTTCATTATGAACCCAGAAATGATAGGAATTTTCTTCAAAATTCCAAAGATTGGTATGGCAGCCAATACTTGTCAGATCTGAGTAATATTGATTTGTGACCAGAAAACTGACGAATTGCGGCAAATGTAACGAATACTTTATTTGCCTGAATAATTCCGGTTTTTCATGTTTGAGCCTGTATAAAATCATCCCTGAATTTAAACTGCCCAGAACTGGGGAGGCGGTAAGTTTTGAAAACTGTTTTTCTCCGCCGTAATTCTCATAAAACTGCTTTTTAAGCTCTTCCGGATAAGGTTTCAGGTAATTATACAAAGGAGCAATGCTTTTGCCATTTGCATCCAGATGTACGAAACTAGCACCGTAGGTTGAGAAATTAATCCCTTTTATGTCAAATTCAGTTAATGTCAGTACTTCTTCAAGAGAGGTTAAAAGCCAGTCAGACAATAAATTAAGGTCCTCGCATGGATCTCCGTCTTCATCTGCTGTTTCTGTAAACTGAGTTGATTTTTCCAGAACAATTTTATATTGTTCATCAAAAAGAAACAACTTTTTATTTGTTTTCCCGATGTCAAATATGGCACAAACCGATGTTTTCACAAGTTTTCAGGTAATTTTTTGGAATGAAAATCTCTCTTTCCCTGAAATACTTTCAATAGTAAGAGAAATATTTATGATTTTGTACTCAAAAAAAACAGGCATCTTTCCTAAAACAAAGAGCATTTTATCAAATTTCAACAACAAAACGGATGTTTTGCAACAGTTTTGGTTGAGAGAAATTGATGAAATGCTCTGTATTCTGACTGATAAAAGAATGACAATGTTGTATTCAGGTCTGACTGAACAGGTTGTTTTTAAAGTCCTGTTGAAACTGCTTTCGCACCTCTTTCGTTAATCAGGTTTTCACGTACTTTCAGGTTTCTGTACAAGGCAACCGGATTGAGTGCCGCACCTGCTCTCAAACGTGCTTCAGCTACCAAAGGCCGCACATCTGTTCTGAAGGCATTCTGTAAAATCTCCTGTGCTGCCACTACATCATTCTCGTCCTGTGCTTTATTCAAGGCAATACGGTCAACCGAAAGAGCCTGTGCATATGACATCATAATTGCTTCCACCGACTGCAAAAGATCTTCAAGAGGATCTTTGACGTTATGTGAGGCATCAATCATCCAGCCCAGATCTTTGGTATGATCCATTCCTCTGGCATCCATTCCATCTACCAATTCATTGAAAATCAGGAATAACTGGTATGGTTTGATGGCTCCTGCCGTTAGATCGTCATCTCCGTATTTGGAATCGTTGAAGTGGAAACCACCTAATTTACCTTCCATCAGCAATAAAGCAACAATTTGCTCAATGTTGGCATTCGGCAAATGATGTCCGAGGTCAACCAGCGTGAAAGCCTTATCTCCCAGTTTCTTGACATAAGAATAAGATTGTCCCCAGTCACCGACAGTAGTTGAATAGAAATTTGGTTCAAAAGCCTTGTATTCAAGGAATAATTTCCAGTTATCAGGAATGGCAGCATAAATTTCCTCCAGACTTTCGAGAGTATTCTGATAAGCTTTTCTGAAATTTAATTGTCCCGGAAAACAAGAACCGTCCGATAACCAGATGGTCAGCGAGTCTGAGCCGAGTTCGATGCCGTGTTTGATTACCTCAATATTATGTTCGATAGCCTGTTTACGAATGTCTCTATTCACATTCTGCAAAGAGCCGAATTTGTAAGTTTTTTCCTGACCGGGCTGATCCTGAAAGGTATTGGAATTTACCGCATCAAATCTTAATCCATGCTGTGCGGCCAGTACTTTGATTGCCTGAGGGTTTTGGGGAATGTCCCAGGGAATATGCAGAGAAATAGCTCCGCTTGAATTATTCAGTGCATGTAATAAGCCGACATCTTCAATTTTTTCTTCAAGAGAGCGGGGTTCGCCGCCACCTGAGAAGCGACCAAAACGCGTGCCTCCTGTACCCAGAGCCCAGGAAGGAATCGCAATCTGAAAATTTACCAACTTTTGAATAATTGCTTCTGAATTTTCAATTTCAGAGGAAATGAATGCCAGTTTACGCTGATGAGCTGATAACAAATCGTTATTATGGGCATCAATTTTATATTTTTCGAGCTGCATGTTTTTGGTCTTTAAGATTCAATTTTCGTTTTTATTAAGTGGTTTCATGAAACGAAAGCCGGAAATAATTGATTTACCGGAAATTATGCCAGATAGAAAACTTCTTTCAAAGGAGTGCTTACCGGAGAATGGTCAGGATTAGCATCCATAATATCTCCCATGTATTTCCACCATCGCTGCATTACCGGATGTGCCGGCAGTTCATCGAGGCGTTCCGGATTTTCAATTTTCAATACGCCGAACAGTGCGTAGGTTTCTTCATCCAGAAATATAGAATAATCTTCCACTCCGATACTTTTCAGCAAGGCTGTCAGTTCTTCCCAGATCTCATCGTGACGGCGTTGGTATTCCGCCGCCTGGTCACGATGTAACTGCATTTTAAAAGCTGCTTTTTTCATGGTTTTTCAGAAAAGAAGAAGATACATTTAATTATCGGTAAAAGCCCATTGCTACTCCGCCATCTACATTCAGTGCATTTCCGGTTGATTTGTTCAATAAACCACCCACAAAAGCAAAACAAGCATTGGCGATGTCATCCGGAAGGATAATCTCATTCAGTAATGTTCTTTTTGCGTAGTAAGCAGGCAACTCTTCTACGGTGATTCCATAAGCTTTGGCACGACCTTCAGCCCAGCCTCCGGCCCAGATATTTGAGTCAGAGATTACGGCATCAGGATTGACAGTATTTACCCTGATTTTATCTGCACCAAGTTCTGCTGCCATTAATCGGGTCAGATGAGCCTGGGCTGCTTTAGCTGAACCATAGCCAGGGTTATTCGGACCTGCAACCACTGCATTTTTTGAAACGATGTTTACAATATCACCTCCGAAACCTTGTTTTCTCATGATATTAATTCCTTCTTTTGAAACGAGAAACTGGCCTTTCACCAGAATATCATACAATCTGTCCCATTCTTCGATAGAATGTTCTGCGATGGATTTTGAGATACTGATTCCTGCGTTGTTAACGATAATGTCAACCCCTCCGAAAGCTAAAGCAGCCCCTTCCAAAGCCATTACAATTGATTCAGCACTGGTAACATCCAATAAAACCGAAGCTGCCGCATCTCTTCCGAATTTAGCCTGAAATTCTGCTTTTGCTCCTTCCAAACGCTCCAGGTTGATATCATTTATGACCACACAGGCACCTTCTTCTGCAAATCTTTTAGCAATTGCTTTTCCAATTCCTCCCGCACTGCCTGTAATCAAAGCGACACGGCCTGAAAGTGCTTTTGGCTTTGGCATTCTCTGTAATTTAGCTTCTTCCAAAAGCCAGTATTCAATATTAAAGGCTTCCTGACGAGGTAATGAGGTATATTCTGAAATGGCTTCAGCTCCTTTCATTACATTCACTGCATTGATATAGTATTCAGAAGCTAATCTGGCCGTGGTTTTATCTTTAGAAAAAGTAAACATCCCAACGCCCGGATAAAGAATTACCACGGGATTCGGGTCACGCATTGCCGGAGAATTATCATGTTTACACGAATTGTAATAATCAGAATACATCTGACGGTACGATTCAAAACCAGGCTGCAATCTTGCCTGAATGGCTTTTACATCTGAAAGATCCTCTTCCGGACTTAGTTCAAGAACCAAAGGAGAAATTTTAGTCCTCAGGAAGTGGTCAGGACAGGAAGTTCCCAACGGAGCAAGTTTACTTAAATCATTCGAATTAATAAACTCAAGAACACGCACATCATCGGTAAAATGGCCGATCATTTTTTGGTAAGATGAACAAAAACCCCTCAGAATAGGAGCGACCTTTGCCGCCTGTTTCCTGCGAAGTTCAGCTTCCAACACAGGGATTGCTGTATTTGTTCCTCCGAAAACCGGACCTTTTTTGCCATAATGGGCTTCAAGATAATCCGCACATTTTTCAATTACTTCGAGGGTATTGATATAACTTTCATAAGAAGTGTCACCCCAGGTAAACAGACCATGAGAACCCAACATAATTCCTTTCAGTCTGATACCCCGTGAAGCAGCTTCTTCCAGGCAATCACGTAATTGCAGACCCAGGTCGAACCCGGGACGCTGCCAGCCTACCCAGCCAATTTCTCCCTGAAACAAATCTTCAGTAATTTGTTTCCCGTCTTTCGCTGCGGCAATGGCAATCGCAGCATCCGGATGCAGGTGGTCTATATGTTTGAATGGCAGAAAACCATGCAAAGGCGTATCAATTGAAGGGGCCTTTGAAGCAAGATCAAAAATACAATGGTTGAAAAGCTCTACCATTTCATCCTCAAATTCAATACCTCTGTACACATTTTCAAGACTGTGTAAACGATCAAGATAAAGTGCCGCACAACCTGATTTCTTTAACGTTCCGATATCTCCTCCGGAACCTTTGATCCACATTACTTCTGTTTCAAGTCCGGTAAGAGGGTCTTTATCGGTTATTTTCACAGAAGTGTTTCCACCACCGTAATTAGTCAGACGAAGATCCGCTCCCAATAAATTAGAGCGATAAATGAAAAGTGCTACTTCGTCGCCAGCCAATTCAGCTGCTTTCGTCTCATCCCATAGGTAGCTAACATTGCGAAAGGTCGCTCCGGTTGATTGTTTTGTAATTTCCGACATTTTAATTGGAAGATTTAACGTATCAAAATTGTTCCTTATAATATTCTATGCTCTGTATGAATTGATGACCTGATCGAAACCAGTATCCGTAATCAGTTTTCGGTATTTTCTGTCTGTTTATAAGCTTCCTGTTGACAGATAATTGCCATAACCAACGATGAAAACAGACAGAATAACCACAATAATTCCAAAAATAATGGTTCGGAAAGTTTTGGCAGAAACGCCTTTCCATTCGTTGAAATAAATTCCCCATAAATTAGAGATGATGATTATACAAGCCATGTGTAAAATCCATGAACTGGCTCCGTTTCCTAATTTACTTTCACCCATGCCATAAAAGAAAAACTGTAAGAACCAGGTCGTTCCGGCAATAGCTGAGAAAAGGTAATTGCTTTTTAGGGGAGCTTTTTTGTTGGTGTAATCACCGAAAGTTTTATTTCTTGTATTCAAAATCATACACCAGATAAAGTTGGTAGTAAGGCCTCCCCAGAGAATTACGATGAAAATCACATTATTCTGAAAGAGTGGATTACATCCCTTTTCCACTGCAACAACAGCCATAGATTTTCCAGCTTCGATGCCAAAATTGAAACAGGCACTCAAAACCCCGGAAGTAATTGCCACGGCCAGACCTTTCCAAAGGTCAAATTCCGCAATACTTGCTGTTTTTTCCTCTTCGGATAAATCCCCTTCTTTCATCGTTCCTGCTTTTCCACAAAGAAAAATTCCCAGCAGACATACCGCCACACCCAGTAAAACAACCTGTCCTCCGCTGGTTTGAAGCATTCCTGAAAAAGTACCTTTTGTACCATCTCCGAAAAAATCCCGGTAAATCGGTGGAATCAGGGCACCGAAAGCCGAACAGAATCCTAATACAATTGACATGCCCAGTGACATTCCCAGATAGCGCATTGATAAACCAAAGGTAAGCCCTCCGATCCCCCAAAGTACTCCCAAAATATAAGTCCAGAAAAGAATAGATGTATCGGTTGCTTTTATAATTTCCATGAAGTCCGGTATCGTAAGAAAGGCGGCGACAAAGGGAACAATAAGCCATGAAAAAATCCCGCCGACAATCCAGTAGCTTTCCCAGGACCAGTCTTTTACTTTTTTGAAAGGAATGTAAAAACTTCCGGAAGCAAAGCCACCGATAAAATGATAAATTACACCGAAAAGTACCTGCATCTAAATTTTGAGTTTGAGATATGTAATTGTATTTGAATTATATTTAATTGCACTACAAAGTTACTTTTACGACTTAGGATTACCGTCATGCACCATCATGCTAGTTTGTAATCAGGAGTAGTATAAACATTTCAACAAGGATTTTTAATCTGGATGATCATTTGTTTTAGTAATATTTAAGGGTTTGTAAGACAGTGGATTAGACATTTGTTTTGAAGGTTGAAATGTATTAAGATAATTTTTAATTCCGCTGCTACAGAGGTTTTAATATTATCAAATCTTCATGAAAAATTTATGTGAAGCGATAGGCTGAATAGTATTAAATATAAAAGCCGAAATATATTAATTCTACCCGGATTTCAGGAAACGGACTGAGATAATATGAAATTTCCGGGATTGACTCCAAATCCGGCAATAGACATTTTCCGAAGGACTTCTGAAGGCATTTGTTTGTACTCTTGAAAATGCAAGCGTTACCGACAACGTTTGCGTAAAATTATTCCGGGGTTTTAGCTGAAATCTTTTATTTCCTGCTTACTATTACCGAAAGAGAGAGTTAACCGCATAATTATCTCCTGTTTCATAGAAAAATAAAATTGTACTTTTAAAATATTATGTCAATACTAAAATCATTTGATCTTACCGGGAAAATTGCTTTGGTAACAGGTTGTAAAAGAGGTATCGGAAAAGCTATGGCAATGGCTCTTGCCGAAAGTGGTGCAGATATTATCGGCGTTTCTGCCTCACTTGAATTACAGGATAGTGAAGTAGAAAAGGAAGTAAAAGCCTTAGGTCGTTCGTTTAAAGCCTATCAGGCCGATTTTGGAAAAAGACCTGAAGTGTATGCTTTTATTGAAAAGGTAAAAGCTGATTTTCCGAAGATTGATATTCTGATCTGCAATGCCGGAACAATTATGAGAAAACCTGCTGCCGAACATCCGGATGAATACTGGGATCAGGTGATTGAAGTAAATCTGAATGCACAGTTTGTATTGAGTCGTGAATTTGGTAAATCCATGATTGAAAATGGCGGAGGAAAAATCATTTTTACTGCCTCATTACTTACTTTTCAGGGTGGTGTGAATGTGCCGGGTTATTCTGCAAGTAAAGGAGCATTGGGAAGTCTTGTGAAAGCATTGGCCAACGAATGGGCTTCGAAAAATATCAATGTAAATGCCATTGCTCCGGGTTATATTTCAACCGATAATACCGAAGCATTAAGAAATGACACTGAAAGAAGTCAGTCTATCCTCAGCAGAATTCCGGCCGGAAGATGGGGGGAAGCAGAGGATATGAAAGGAGCAACGATTTTTCTGGCATCAGATGCCTCAAAGTATGTAAACGGAACGATTATTACGGTAGATGGTGGCTGGATGGGAAGGTAATTCAGGATTTTATCTGAAGAGTTATCTGTTTTAATATTGCTCATTTTGATTATTATTTCTGTTTTTCATGTATAGAAGATTATTTTTAAAGTCGGTCGGTGCTACAGGTCTGACCTCATTTTTTTCGGGAAATACGGCACCTGGCTCTCCGGCTTCACCTGCCCCGGAAGGAAATACCCGTAAAATTTGGGTGAGTATGGTTGACAGGCTGGCTCAGCCTTTGCTTACAGCGTTGGCGAATGACGAATTAAAAGTGAAAATGCCGGTTGAAGCTATTACAGATGACCGTAAAAATTTCACCCATCTTGAGGGTTTTGCCAGGTTACTTTCCGGTATTTCTCCCTGGTTAAATCTGACGGAAAACCTTGATAAACAGGAAAGTGATCTGAGGAAGAAATATTTTGACCTGGCTTTGAAAGGACTTTCCAATGCTACTGATCCTCAGGCGAAAGATTACATGAATTTTGACAGGGGTGGTCAGGCTTTAGTGGATGCCTCCTTTTTAGCCCATGGCCTGATCCGTTGTCCGAAATTATGGGAAAATAGTGACGGGCAGACGAAAAACAATGTTTATAAAGCATTTCTCTCTTCCAGGAAAATCAAACCTGGAAGGAATAACTGGTTGCTTTTCAGCGGAATGATTGAAGCGTTTTTCCTGAAATATGGTTTTGAATATGATAAAGTGAGACTGGATTATGCCATATTTCAACATGAACAATGGTACAAAGGCGACGGGATGTATGGTGACGGACCTGATTTTCACTGGGATTATTACAATAGCTTTGTAATTCAGCCATATCTTACGGATATTTTGAAATTACTGATTACAAAAGATGAATCATATAAGCAGACTTATGAAAGTATAATGGCCAGAGCGATCCGTTATGCTGAAATTCAGGAAAGACTGATCGCTTCAGACGGGACGTATCCTATTATAGGCCGCTCAATTACTTATCGGGCCGGTGCTTTCCAAAACCTGGCCAATATTGCTTTGCAGCAAAAGTTGCCTGCTAATATCAGCCCCGCACAGGTACGCTGTGCCCTGACTGCCGTTTTGAAGAAAACTACTGAAAGTAAAGCAAATTTTGACCAGAACGGCTGGCTGACAATCGGAGTGAACGGACATCAGCCCCAACTTGGTGAAGGATATATTTCAACCGGAAGCCTTTATTTATGTTCGACGGCTTTTCTGCCTCTGGGTTTACCATCTACTGATGAATTCTGGGCTGCTCCTGATGCTGAATGGACCTCAAAAAAGGTTTGGCAGGGAGGCGATTTAAAAGCAGATCATGCTATAAAATAGTTTTTCAGACATATTTTCTAAAAAGCTCTTTCCTGTAAGTTTATTCAGGAAGGAGTTTTTTATTTATACTCCGTATTAAAATCTGTCTTTAGACCTCTATTTTATTGGAGGCCTGCAAATATTCTTTCTGATAAGTTACAGGAGTTTTTCCGGTAATGGTTTTAAACTGTCTGTTAAAATTCGAAACAGTATTGAATCCGCTTTCATAGCAAATCTGCAAAACAGTCATTCTGTCGGCCAGCAGGAGCTTACAGGCATGTCCGATTCTGACGCCACTCACAAAATCTGAAAATGTTTTATTGGTTCTGTTCTTGAAATAACGACAGAATGCCGCCTCACTCATTCCGGCCAGCGAAGCCACCTCGTTTAACCGGATTTCCTGTTTAAAATGTTTCATTACGTATTCATGCACTTTTTGCATCCTTTCTGTTTCTGAAACTTTATGGGTATTTACGTATCCTAAACTTGTAATGTATTCAAAATCATTGGAATGCGAGAGCTTATTGAGAATTTCAAGCAGTTTTAATACACAATCAAAACCGTTTTCCTGTAAAAGATTCTGCATGGATTCCCGGAGGTAAGTTCTCATTTCTCCCTTAATATCCATTCCTCTGAAACTATTGGCCAGTAATTGTTTGAGACTGTACATTTCAGGTTTTTCAAAGAAGTCTTTTCCTAAAAAATCCTCAGTAAAATAAATGACAATTCCCCTTGTTTTCAATTGATTATTTCCTTCAAAATAGTTCTTGTCGCTCCGCCACAAATGAGGCAGATTAGGCCCTAAAAAGACCGTATCTCCCGGCTCAAAATGCCTGATGTCATCTCCGATAAAGCGGGTACCTTCTCCCTCAAAAACTGAAAAAAGCTGATAATGCGGGTGAAAATGCCAGTTTGGGTCAAAATAAGGGTCATTCAGCTCCGTCATCGTAAAAGAGTATACAGAACTTTCAACGTTTTTCTTTAAAAGAGCTTTCATTGTGAATGTTAAGTGAATTTTTGCTTTAAGAAGACGCAAATTAATTTAAATTGGTCAAAATACAGTCATTAGTGGTAAAAACAGGCTTATTTTTTAGTACTTTTTTGTTATAATATTGCATTGTGAAAATACACAATGAACGATAAAAATTAAGAAATGAAGTTAGGGATGAATCTCCTGTTATGGGGAACGGATATAGATGAATCTTTATTTCCGGTATTGGAACAGATAAAAGCGATTGGTTTTGACGGGGTGGAGGTCCCGATTTTTGATGTAAACCCTTCCAGCTGGGAAGCCTGGGCTGTAAAGCTGGATGAATTAGGACTTGATCGTGTGGCTGTAACTTTCTGCGGGCCGGATCTGAATCAGATCAGTCCTGATCCGGAGATGAGAAAAAAGACCCTCGAACGTAACAAGAAAGCCATTGAATGTGCCTCAGTGTTGGGAGCAAAGATGCTTACCGGTCCTTATCATTCCGGTCTGAGTGTTTTTTCGGGTAAATCTGCTACAGAACAGGAATGGAAATGGGCTGTTGAAAGTATCAGAGAGCTGGCTGAATATGCCCGGGATTTTGAGATTACCCTCGGAATGGAATATCTCAATCGTTTTGAAAGCTATCTCATTACCTCAGCGGAGGAACTTGTTCGATTTGTGGAGGAGGTTAATCATCCGAATTGCCGGTTAATGTTTGACACTTTTCATGCAAATATTGAAGAGAAAGATTTGGGAAATGCACTCAGACTTTGTTCAAAAGACCTGATTCATGTTCAGATTTCAGAAAATGACAGAAGTACACCCGGAAAAGGGAATATTAACTGGGAATCTGTTTTCGATGCCCTGGAGGAAATTAATTATGATGGCTGGTTAAGTATTGAGGCTTTCAGTACTAAACTGGCTGCCGCTAATATCTGGAGAAAAATGTTTACTTCCGAGGAACAACTGATGCAGGACGGATTTGAATTTATGAAAGCTATGCTCAGCCGGGAGAAAACCTTAAAAGTATAATTTCAATTCAATACTGGTCTTCCTGAAAACAGACCATATTATTTAAAAACAAATTTAACAGTAACAATGACAAAGAAACTGAATATCGCAATCGTCGGGCTGGGCTTCGGAGCAGAATTTATTCCTATTTATCAAAGACATCCTCTGACAAATATGTATGCCATTTGTCAGAGAAATGAAGAAAAACTGAATCAGATCGGAGATGCGTTTAACATTGAAAAACGTTATTCAGATTATGATGAATTACTGGCTGATCCTGAAATAGATGCAGTTCACATTAATTCTCCGATTCATAATCATGCTGAGCAGAGTCTGAAGGCTTTAAGAGCGGGAAAGCATGTTGCCTGTACGGTTCCGATGGCAACAACAATTGAGGAATGTCTTGAAATTGTAAAAGCTTGCCGTGAATCAGGGAAGAAATATATGATGATGGAAACAGTGGTGTACGCACGTGAGTTTCTGTTTGCCAAAGAATTATATGAAAAAGGTGAGCTTGGGAAAGTTCAGTTTCTGAAAGCCAGCCACCAGCAGGATATGGACGGATGGCCGGGTTATTGGCCGGGTTTACCGCCGATGCACTATGCTACCCACTGTGTTGGCCCGGTTTCGGCTTTATTGAAACTGGAAGCTGAATATGTTTCCTGTTTTGGTTCGGGAACCATCCGTGAAGAATTGATTGAACATTATAATTCTCCTTTTGCCATTGAAAGTGCCCATATTAAGTTTAAAGACAGTGATTTAAGTGCGTATGTGTATCGCTCTTTATTTGATGTTGCCCGTCAGTATCGTGAAAGTTTTGAAGTTTACGGCTCTCAGAAATCATTTGAATGGCCATTAATTGAAGGAGAAGATCCGGTTATTCATACTGCTAAAAAACCGGAACATGAGATTCCGGAAAGAGTAAAAGTGCCTGATTACGGACATTTGTTACCGGAAGAAATCAGAGATTTTACTACAAAAGGTGTTTATGACCTTGGTGAAAACAATCACCTTTCTTTTACACAGGGAAGCGGACACGGAGGCTCTCACCCGCATCTGGCACATGAGTTTGTTTCGGCTATTGCAGAAGACCGCGAACCTTTTCCGAACGCCTGGCAATCAGCTAACTGGACAAGTGTCGGAATCCTGGCGCATGAATCTGCTATGCAGGGAGGAAAGATTTTAAGTCTGCCTGATTATAAAAATGCCTGATTACCTGAACAGATACATGTCATTTTCAACCTCTGAAAATGACATGTGTTTTTCGGGAATATTAACCGATATAAGAGATTAAATATAAACTCATGAAAAAACTAATTTTGGGAGTAGTATTGGTATTGGGTTGGATTTCCTGCACCAACCGGTCAGTGCCTGGCCAATCGGCGGCTGCCCAAACCGAAGCAATAAAAGCCCGCAGAATTGAAATTTTGTTTTTAGGGGATAATGGCCACCACCAGCCTGCAGAGCGCGTCCCTGCTATCATGTCTGCTTTGGGAAGTAAAGGCATAAATATTACGTATTCAGACAAGCTGGAAGACCTGAACACTGCCAATCTTAATCAATACGACGGCTTATTGATTTATGCCAACTGGGATACAATTGCTCCTGCACAGGAAAAGGCCCTGACAGATTTTGTGGCCTCCGGCAAAGGATTAATCCCGGTGCATTGTGCTTCATACTGCTTTAGAAATTCCCCTGAATTTGTAAAAATGGTTGGGGGACAGTTCTGGAGACACAGAATGGATACGATTCAGGCCGAAATTACACAGCCTGCTCATTCGGCTATGCTGGGTGTAAAAGCGCCAAGAGTTTATGACGAAACCTATCTCCACAGTCAGTTACAACCTGATAATAATGTGTTGATGGTTCGTGAAATTAAGGCAGATCAGGAAAAAGATAAGCCTGGTCAGAAAACAGAGCCTTATACCTGGACAAGATCTTATGGAAAAGGAAGAGTTTTCTATACGGCATATGGTCATGATGACCGTACCTGGAATAATGCAGATTTTATTACTTTACTGGAAAAAGGTATTCTTTGGGCAGTAGGAGACAAGGTGAAAAAAGCTCACGATGCCCTTAGCCCTGAACCATTTACATTCAGAGAGGCAAAACTTCCGAATTATGAAAAACGCCCTGGTCCGCAATTGCAGCAAGGAGCTTTAAATCCTGAAGAATCGGTGAAACATATTCAGGTTCCGGTTGAATTTGATCTGTCGGTATTCGCCGCAGAGCCAAATGTAATGCACCCGATCGCCATGTCATGGGATGAGCGTGGCAGATTATATGTACTTATTACAAAGGATTATCCGAATGAACGTAAAGATCAGGGAGGAAGTGATTACATTCTTATTTGTGAAGATACCAATAATGATGGAAAAGCTGATAAATTCTCAAAATATGCAGAAGGATTAAGCATTCCGACCGGAATGGTTTTTGCCAATGGCGGATTGATTGTTACACAGGCTCCCCATGTACTTTTTCTGAAAGATACTGACGGAGATGATAAAGCCGATGTTAAGAAAATTCTCTTTACAGGTTTCGGTACTTCTGATACACATGCAGGCCCTTCCAATTTACATTACGGATTTGACAACTGGATCTGGGGATGTGTCGGATATTCAGGTTTTAAAGGAAAAGTCGGAAGTGATTCTTTGAAATTTTCTCAGGGTTTTTACCGGTTTAAACCAGATGGTTCCAGACTGGAATACATGACCGGTACTTCCAATAATACCTGGGGTTTTGCTTTTAATGAAACAGGTGATGTATTCGGTTCAACAGCCAACAATTCTCATGGCTGGTACATGGCGATTCCTAATCAGGACTTTAATTCAGCACCCGGACTTGAAAATGGCAGCCGAAGCATTGATACGCATAAAGATATGAAGCCGATTACACCCCGGATTCGTCAGGTGGATGTTTTCGGAGGCTTTACGGCCGCAGCAGGACATAACTTTTATACAGCCCGTTCTTTCCCGAAAAAATACTGGAATAAAATAGCTTTTGTATGTGAACCAACCGGACACCTTGTACATCAGAATGTGATCGTGAAAAATGGTACTGACTATCAGGATTCAGAAGGCTTTAATTTATTGGCAGGGGCAGATGAGTGGGTTTCTCCGGTTTTTGCTGAGGTAGGACCAGACGGTGCGGTATGGATTGCAGACTGGTATAGTTTTATCATTCAGCATAATCCTACGCCTAAAGGATTTAATAATGGACTGGGAAATGCATACGATACGGATTTGAGAGATTATACACACGGCAGAATTTATCGTGTAGGCTATAAAGCAGCACCAGCGTATAAAGCTTTAAGTCTGAGTAAAGATCGCCCGCAGGAATTGATTGCCGCCTTGAAAAATGACAACATGTTCTGGAGATCTCATGCACAAAGACTTTTAGTGGAAAGAGGACAAAAAGATATTGTACCACAATTGATCGAGTTGGTAAAAGACCCTTCTCTGGACGAAACAGGTATAAATCCTTCGGCAATTCATGCCATCAGAACCTTACAGGGACTGGGTGCTTTAGACGGATCTGATGAAAGTGCATTAAAGGCTGTAATTTCAGCTTTGAAACATCCTTGTGCGGGCGTTCGTAAAACTGCGGTTCAGGTTTTGCCTTTGAACAGTGCTTCAGTTCAGACAATCCTGAATGAAAAAGTGCTGGAAGATAAAGAGTCGTTAGTGGTACTGAATGGTTTGCTGGCATTGTCAAAAATGCCTTTAACGTCTGCTTCTGAATCGGCTATTTTGAGCCTTCTGGAACAATCCAGAGAAACAAGTGACCGCTGGCTTCCCGATGCCTTTGCCTGTGCAGTAACAAGCCACGATGGTAAGTTATACAAAGAATTAATTCAGAAACTGATGGCAAAATCTTCTGTTCAGCCGAAAACAACTTCTGAAGGAATGAGTAGTCATGATCATGCTTCGATGAATCATTCAGCCCCTAAAGTTGAGGAGAAAAGTGCAGCAGCTTCTGCAAAACCTGATATTACAATAACTGATGTCAGAATTACGCCATCTTCACCGATTGTCAGAGAAGGTATAAGTATTGCGATTGAGCTGACTAATAACGGTTCAGCGATACCAAAAGGTACAATTGTTCCGATTAGTATCCGTATAGAAGGAGCAGGACAAAAAGTTGATCTGGTAAGTAAAGAACTGGACGGTCTGGGAGCAGGAGAGTCATACACAATCACCAAAGGGAATAATGGCCCCTGGGTTGGGAATTTAGGGTTTTTCTCAGATAAACCGGGGAATTACAGCATCTCAATAGAAGTTGACCGCGAGAATCTTGTTGCTGAAAGTAATAAAAGCAATAACTCCAAAGTAAAGAAATTCACTTATAGTGTGCCGAAGGAAATGACCACATATGTGCTGGAAAGAGCTACAAAAAGCTATACTTCAATTGCTCCGGTTGATTCTGTATTGTCTCTTCTGAAAAAAAGCCGCAATATGGATGAAAGCAATGCATCTGCGATTGTAAAAGGCGTTTCTGATGGCTGGAATCCAAAGCGGAAAGAAACATTGACTGCCCAGGACAAAGCGTTTTTGGTTTCATTGAACAATTCGGTTTCGGAGGATAATAAAGTGAGATTCGGTAAATTACTGACGGCTTTGGAGGTTAGTTCTGAGAAGGAGGTAGTTGACCCGAATGTGCAGATTGTGAAAATCAAGTCAGTACATGAAGCCATGCAGTATGACAAAAAAGAGTTTACTGTAATTGCAGGAAAACCGGTAGAACTTACATTTGAGAATCCGGATAATATGCAGCATAACCTTGTAATCGGCAAACCTAAATCGACTGAAATTATTGGAAATGCTGCAGATAAGATGATTACTGCTAAAGACGGAGCTGACAGAAATTATGTTCCTTCAATTCCTCAGGTAATTGCTGCGACTCCATTGGTAAATCCAAATCAATCATACAAGCTGAAGTTCACAGCCCCTGCACAGGCAGGCGATTATCCATTCATTTGTACATTCCCGGGGCACTGGAGAATAATGAGTGGAGTTATGAAAGTTTTAAACAAGTAGTTTTTCACGGAGTTTTCTAAAAAAGCAGGCAATTTGTCTGCTTTTTTATTTTATTACCGGTTCCGGCTTTCCTTCCTTCTTAATTACACAAGCAATCTCCCTATGTGCCCTATGTTCCTATGTGGTTAAGGCCACCTGGCAGAACCCCTATGTGCTCTATGTTCCTATGTGGTTACAAATCAGAGCATAATCCCTATGTGCCCTATGTTCCTATGTGGTTGCAATGATTCCCCGATTGATTTAAGCTATATTATGCTGCATAACATAGAGGGTAGACGAAAATGTCTTTTTTGTTAATCTATTAGTCTTTTTTGCATTATTTCTGGCTGAATTATTGACATGTGTTTTTTTAGATTAAGATTATCACTTATCCCGACTCTACTGTGATAATAATATTTGATTTATTCTGTACTCTGTAACACACGAGGATACTTTGGATACGCTCTTTATAGAGCAGAAAATGTATAATTGTATTTATTAATTATCATACTATTAGAACAGAAGTATTATATAACTCCACGATCCGATAAGCTGAGAATAGTGCATATCGTTGTTGTGCAAAGATAATACTTGATTTTTCATGCTTATTTAAACTGTTAAAACTAATGTCAAAGAGAATATTCAAATGGTTTCGAATTACTGTTTATTATTGTTGGGCTATGCTGCTACTTGTTTCAAGTGCCAGTGCACAAGGACCAGGTGAAAATGTAGGTAACGGTCGTTACAGTACCTATAATTATACAGTATCGCTTCAGGATAAAGCATTTTGGACCACGGCTCGTAATTATCCGCCAGGGTATTTTGTTGCCGATGGTACTGGTCCAAATGGTGGTGGGAAGTTTATTAATGGTGATGATTTCCATAATATAAACGGCTACTTAATGCACATTGTTGGTGCTGCTAATCAAGGCTTAATCTTTCCGGTAGGCTCTGGTACAGACTTACGGACACTTACCACAAGCGGCTCTATTCCTGTTAACATGGCTATAGCCACTGCATGGATGGTCGGTGACCCTAGCACTACACTAGATCCTACAGATTATCCACCTAATGCCACACACAGCATTAAAGCCCTGGCGTCGGGCATTGCTGCAGTAAGCCCTTCCGGCCAGTGGGACTGGTTTCCACAAGGCGGTTCTGTTAATGGTGTAACAGTTACGGTTTCCATTCCTAATATGAGTGACTTCGCAAGTGCAGACAAACTGCGGCTAGTGGGCTGGAATGGAACCCAGTGGATAGCTCTGGGTACTGAGGGTGCGAGTACAAATACTGAAAATGCTGCTTTGAGCGGAACCATGATGAACGGCGTTACCGCCATAGCGATTGGCACTACTGCTCTCTCTTCCTGTGCAACAATAAGCAGCATAGTTAAGACTAATCCTCAAAATACCTGGAAAACAGATGGAGCCATTACACTATCTGGACTTACCGCTGCAAATAGTTATGCTATCAAATATAGCTTTAACGGAATCGTGCAGACTTGGACTGCCAATATAGTTGATGCCTCGGGGAATATAAAAATAACCGGCTTCACTAAAGGTACATACGATAATTTTATCCTCCGAAATACCGATACAGGCTGTTCTACAGATGTGTTAAATGGTGGATCTGTGGTATTAACAGACTAGTGTTTACGTAAGTTATTTTCTTCACACCTGGCTGCTGATCAAATTGGGGTCAGGAAAGAAATGCCGTTAAGAGTAAAACCAACCCTAACCCGAATATGTAAACCCTCAGTCTTTGATTGAGGGTTTTTTATGAAATATACCCTCTTTCAGATTAGAAATCCAAAAGTGCTAATGCTTATGGAGTAAGTACTTAATATCCCTATGTGCTCTATGTTCCTATGTGGTTACAAATCAGAGCATAA
>NZ_FOXH01000016.1:0-7206 GCF_900115665.1 Pseudarcicella hirudinis | reverse complement strand
ACCCTATGTGCCCTATGTTCCTATGTGGTTACAAATCAGAGCATAATTCCTATGTTCCCTATGTTCCTATGTGGTTACAGGTTCCTGATTTTTAAAATACTCAATCTTATCAGAAAAAACCCGGAGTTTCTTTAGTTGTAATCAATATTGTCTTTTTTGTTGATTTATAAGTCTTTTTTGCACTATCGATGGCAGAATTATTGAATAGCACTGAATACAAGTACGTGTTATTTATGTATTTACAATATAACTAATTATGAAACAAACATTACAACAGATGCTTTCTACAGGTGTTGTTATCCAAGCTAAAAGACCGCCACAACGCTGGCTATTGGCCTTGCTTTGTTTAGGAAGCTTAATGTTCAGCGCCCGGCTTAGCTACGGGCAGGGGTATATTCAGGCCTCTACCTATCTGGGAGGCTCTGGTAGTGAAAATTCTGCCCCCATTACATATGTAGTAAATGGGGAGACCTATATCCTGGGTACGACCCCCTCATCTGATTTTCCGGTAACCACTGGTCCCGCTTATGGAGGGGGTAGTTCTGATCTGACTGTTACCAAATTGTCAGCAACAGGAGCTGTTGTATGGAGCAGATTCTTAGGTGGCAGTGGAGCGGAATCCTCCAATGGAATAGTCGTCAGTAATGGTTCTGTATTTATTTTAGGGGGAACCCAATCAACGAATTATCCGGTCACCAACGGGACAGCATATAGTAGTAGTAACTCCGGATTTTATACCAAGCTCGATGCTGTTACCGGCGCCATTCAGTTTTCTACCTATATGCCGGGTGGGGAGTTCATTAAAGTAGACAATGGATCTGCTTATATATTTAGAAGTGACGGCTTTAATGGCACCACATTTAGGATTTATAAATATGACGTTACGACCAATGCCCTGCTACTTCAGAAAACATTCAATTCTGGCTCAAACGGTAATTTTATAAGACAAGCGGAAGTAGTTGATGGTATTATCTATATGGCTGGTGAAACATACTATAATAATAATTATTATCCGACCACGGATGGAACTACGAGTGGAGGAGCGTATGAGGCTTTTTATACTAAGTTTGATGGTCGTACCGGCGAGGTTCTTTTCTCTACCATGCTGAATAATCAATGTCGTGGTCCTTTTATTACTTTTAACTCCCTTATTAACAACGCCTCTGAGTATTTTGATATCAAAGACGGTGGGGTGTATTTTTACGGCTATATAACGGGTTGTGCTTCAAAATTTGTTACCACAGATGGTAGCGCCATTCCCGCTAATCCGTGGACGGGGTTCTTCCTTAGAAAATACGACGCCATTTCAAACAAGATTCTTTACAGCAAAATCTTTAACTTATATTCTGGTGCAGTAAGGGTAGAAAACGGTATTGTTTATATGGGAAATAATACCAAATCTAATGATCACCTGGCCTTTACCAAACTAAATGCAGCCACCGGAGCCATTATTAGCTCCGGCTCCTTAAATTCTAATTCCAGCGAAAAACTGCTGGATGTGCAGGTCAAAAACGGAGATTTGTATTTGCTGGGAACTACGAAAGGAGATGCAACAAATACTTATCCGGTCACCAATGGTTCCACCAAAAAAGGAGCTGTAGATAGTACAGATTATGTCTTAACCAAAATTAACGCCCAAAATCAAATCTGTTATTCTACCTTTTTAGGAGGTAATAATAGTGAATACAATGGATCCTTATTGGTTGACAATGATTTTGCCTATGTGACCTCAATCTCCCGTTTAACGGATTATCCTGTCACTAATAGCAGTTCTAATAAAGGTGCATATGATTTTGTATGGACCAAGTTTAATATAAATCCGGCATCCAACTTTAGCGGAGACAATCTCACACCGGCAAGCCAAACCGTTTGTAAAAATAACAGCAGTGTTGCCACGCTGAGTGGACCAGCTTTTTCCATCTCTGGTAATAGCTTGCCCAATCTTTATCGTCAGGGAGTGGCTGAATCACAGACAACTATTGCCATGATGTATCAATGGCAGCAGGCATTATCAGCAAGCGGGCCCTGGAGTGATATTCCTGGGGCGATAAAGGTCAATTATACTCCCCTACATGCAGAAGGAGTCACCACCTATTACCGACGCTTAACTACTAATTGTGATTCCGTACTCAGTACCAGCTCAATAGCTACTGTAGCAGTGAATGCCAATACAGCTCCAACAATAAATGTCGGATCTGTAGTAAATACCTGTTTGGGCAGTACCACCCGTCTGGGCGGTTCACCCACTGCCACGGGCAACGGAGGAGCCACTATTGCTTCCTACCAATGGACACCAGCCGGGGTATATACGCCTAATAATGCCAGTGCCAACCCCACCGTCAGCCCTACCACTACAACTATTTATACCGTTTTGGTTACAGATAATAATGGCTGCCAGAGCCTGGGTCAGCAGCTGGTCAATGTATATAAAGCTGATGCCGGGCCGGATGCCAGCACTTGTGTGGGTAAAATCGTTCGAATAGGAGGGGCACCAATTCAGGGTCTTAGCGGGCTGACCTATAGCTGGTCTGCCTCACCAGCTGACCCTTCCATGAGCTGTACCAACTGTGCCCAGCCGGATGTACATCCAACCGCTGCAACTACCTATACCCTCACGATGACTATTCCTGTTACTGGTGGCGGTACTTGCAGCACAACAGATGTAGTGACGGTAACGCCGGTAGCCGCTCCTGTTACTCCTAATTTTGCAGGGCCTGATAAAACATTTTGCATAAGCGATTTGGATGCTTTCTTAGGTACGCCTAAAGAAAGCGGTTTTACCTATGTTTGGGCGCCGGGCAATTATTTACAATGGAATAATGTCTCTAGTACTAGATTTCAACCGGGCAATTTAGCTATGCCTAATCCCAACCCGATCAAATATTATCTGACGGCCATCAAACAAGGCTGTTCCTTTGTAGATTCAACCTATGCCTCAGTCATTGAAGCCAATGCAGGGGTAGATGGCTGCGGCCCCAGATATGTGGGTACGGCTGACCGTACACCTAATATCAATGAAACTTATAGCTGGACCAAGGTTTCCGGTCCGGGCAATTTTACCGGTGCTACTAATTTACCCATGGTACCAGTCAGCAGTTCGGGTGGTGGAAGCACTACTTACCGCTTAACGGTCAGCTACAATGGGACAACTTGTACGGACGATGTAGTAGTACCGCCTTGTGGTTGTGTGGTAGACATTGCTGTAGAAGCACCCTTTGTCTGTCCGAGTTTCGGGCTGAACGGCGGAGCCAACAGCGTGAAGCTGACAGCTACTGCAGGCGATATTTTCTCTTCCGATCCAAGTGTATTTACCTATACCTGGTCACCTAATGTAGGTTTATCTGCTTACAGTGGTCGTGAAGTTTATCTGACAGATAATGTGGAACGTACCTATACCGTGACCATGGGGAGTCCGTTCGACCCTAGTTTCAATTGTACCCGAACCATCCATGTCAACAATCCTGCCTGGAGTCTTCCGGTCTTTCAGGCCAAAGATGTAACTACCTGTCCGGGTATATCGGTAAGTATTGGCCAGCCGACGGTGGCGGGCTATTCATATGCCTGGACTGACCCACAGAAATACTTGAATGATACAACCCTTTCAAATCCTACGGCCATAGTAAGGGGCAGTCAGTACTTCCCTGTATTGGTAGTGGATGTGGGTTCAGGCTGCGTGGCTCGTGATACGGCTCACGTTATTATTACCGGCATGCCGGCTGGTATCGCTGGCAGCGACATTCAGATGTGTGGCTCAGGTACTGTGCAATTAGGTCAAAGTCCGCTTCCAAACGTCACGTATCTCTGGACGCCTGCGGCTTCTTACCAGCCCAACAATACGGCTGCGAATCCAACCATACCAGTAGCCGCTACGACCAGTTTTTATTTACAAGCCACAAATTCCGTGACGGGCTGTGTAGTAAATGATACAGTTAAAGTGACGGTTAAAAGTCCGGTAGCTCCCTTTAGTTTTACCAACCAGACTTATTGTCCGAGTACATCAGGAGCCATGCCACTACCGGCGGGTCCTTCGGGCATGGCTTCCTATAGCTGGTCACCCGCCAGTTTGGTGGTCAATCCCAAGAGCAACGGGCCAACGGCAACAACCCAGTCAACCCGCCCGGCCAGTGCTACAACTTTTACCTTGACTGTCACTAATGCTGCGGGCTGTACAGGCAGTGCTAATGTAACCTTTACGCCTTCTGTCATAGTGCCAACGGCAGGAGACAACAAAAGCATTTGTCTTGGTTCAACGGTTCAGCTGGGAGGTCCCTCAGCTGGGGGTACTTATGCATGGACGAGTTCACCAGCCAGTGGTGTTACAGGCCTGAGTTCTGCTGTTGTCTCCAATCCGGTCTTCAACCCTACGGCTGCAGGCACCTATGTATTTACAGTGACCCGTACTGATCCGGGCGGTTGCCGGACGACAGCCAACGTTACCATTACCGTCAATACCTTTACATTAACCAATGTAATGCCATCACCAACGGTATGTCAGAACAGTTGCGTACAGATCGGGACGAATGATGTGGTGTCAGGAACTCAATATTATTGGAATCCCAGCACGGGATTGAGTGACCCTGCTATTCCAAACCCTTATGCCTGCGTAGGTAATACTTCGCAGACCTATACACTGACGGGTATTGGGGCGAATGGTTGTCAGGCCAGTCAGACTATTGTGGTAGGGGTTAATCCAACTCCTGCCCCATCGGTTACGATACCTGATGTAACAGCCTGTTTAGCCGATAGTAAGGCTATGTTCAGTCCAAGCGTAAGTCCATCGGGTACATATAATTACCAATGGTCACCAAATGACGGAACATTGAATAACATTTATGCAGCCACCCCAACGGTAATTCTGACGGGAACAGGTACAAAAACATATAACTTAATAGTCACGAATACCTCAACAGGCTGTGCGACGACGGCCTCAGGAAGACTGAATGTAAACATTTGTAATACACCTTCCTGCGTGCCTCCATCAGGAGTTTCGGCTTTACCAAAGCTGCAAACAATTTGTGAGGGCGGCCCGGCAGGTGCTTATATTGCTTCGCCCGCTACAGGAGTAGAATACCAATGGTATGGTCCTCTGACAGACACCACGAGCAGTTTAGGAACAGGTATTGGCGGAGCGACATCAGCCAGCTATACTCCGAGTGGTACTGCCTTGACCACAGCGGGAACAAAATACTATGCCGTTAGGGTAAGCAACGCAGGAGATGCCACATGTTCTGATACAGCATATGTGAGATTGGTAGTAAATGCCAAACCGGCTATTGCCAACGGTACTGCAGCAATTTGTAGCGGAGAGTCGGTAGATTTGACGAGCAAAATCGCCAGTTATGCCACTTATCAAAGTCCGGTCTGGAGCATAGGAACGGCTGGCGGAACAGCAGTGACAAATCCGACGGTAGTAAAACCTACTGCAACAACAACCTATATTCTGGTGGCACAAAATGCCACAGGCTGTAAAGATACAGCACAAGTGGTAGTGACAGTTAATGCGAAACCAATAGCCGGAACAGATCAGAATATTTGTTCACCAGCCACGACAGCAAGTTTGACAGGTTTTAGTCCAGCAGGTGGAACATGGTCAGCACAAACGGGTAACCCGGCAGCAGCTGCCGTTACCAATGCGGGAGCAGTATCAGGTATGAGTGCTGTAGGTACGTATAAGTTTATTTATAGCTTGAATGGTTGTTCAGATACAGTTTCGGTAATTATCAAGCCTAAACCAGTAGCGGGAACAGATCAAAGCATTTGTTCACCAGCCACGACAACGAGTTTGACAGGCTTTAGTCCGGCAGGCGGAACATGGTCAGCACAGACGGGTAACCCGGCAGCAGCCATAGTAACGAATGCGGGAGCAGTAAGTGGTATGAGTGCTGCTGGAACGTATAAGTTTATTTATAGCTTGAATGGTTGTGCTGATACGGTTTCGGTAATAATCAATGCCAAACCAGTAGCGGGAGCAGATCAGAGTTTAGCCTGTGCGAATGCCTCGACGAATACGCTTCAAACGACAACGAGTTTGACAGGTTTTAGTCCAGCAGGCGGAACATGGAGTGCGATGGCTGGTAACCCAGCTACTGCGACAGTGACGAATGCGGGATCAGTAAGCGGGATGAATGTAGCGGGTGTTTATCAATTTATCTATACAGTTAATGGTTGTTCAGATACAGTGAGAGTAACAGTACAAGCTTGTGCTGGTTGTACGAAGCCTATTGCAGGAACAGACCAGAGTTTGTGTTCCCCAATGAGTACAACGAATTTGACGGGCTTTAGTCCAGCAGGCGGAACATGGTCAGCACAAACAGGCAATCCTGCAGGAGCGACAGTGACGAATGCGGGAGCAGTAACAGGTATGAGTGTGGTAGGGACGTATCGCTTTATATATTCAGTAACAAGTGGCGGACAAACATGTTCAGATACGGTTTCGGTAATTATCAAACCTAAACCAGTAGCGGGAGCAGATCAAAGCATTTGTTCACCAGCCACGACAACGAGTTTGACAGGCTTTAGTCCTGCAGGTGGAACGTGGTCAGCGCAGACGGGTAACCCGGCAGCGGCCACAGTGACGAATGCGGGAGCAGTCTCAGGCATGAGTGCAGCCGGAACGTATAAGTTTATTTATAGCTTGAATGGTTGTTCAGATACGGTTTCGGTAATAATCAATGCCAAACCAGTAGCAGGAACAGACCAAACACTTACCTCTCCAACGAGTACGACGAGTTTGACAGGCTTTAGCCCAGCAGGCGGAACATGGAGTGCGATGGCGGGAAATCCTGCCACAGCAACGGTGACCAATGCAGGAGCAGTAACAGGTATGAGTGCAGTAGGGACGTACCGCTTTATTTATTCAATAACAGCGAATGGAGTAGCGTGTTCAGATACAGTAGCCGTAACGATCAATGTGAAGCCAAGTGCAGGATTGGATCAGAGTTTGTGTTCGCCAATGAGTACAACGAATTTAACGGGCTTTAGTCCAGCAGGCGGAACATGGACAGCGCAGACGGGTAATCCGGCAGCGGCCACAGTGACAAATGCAGGAGCAGTATCAGGTATGAGTGCTGCAGGAACGTACCGATTCATTTATTCGGTGCCAAATAACGGATCAGATACGGTTTCGGTAATTATCAAGCCTAAACCGGTAGCCGGAACAGATCAGAATATTTGTGCACCAGCCACGACAACGAGTTTGACAGGTTT
>NZ_FOXH01000014.1:175781-181856 GCF_900115665.1 Pseudarcicella hirudinis | reverse complement strand
CCGAGAATCCTATAGATGAATCAGCGAGAGGAAGCGAAATAGTTTTTTTGTAAAATCATGGTATAGATTCAGTTTTTAAAATAAGATGGTTTAAAAAACGGGGGATTTGCTGTTAAAGGACTAGGTAGTGCTCATCATAGAAATGCTGAGAATTACAATAAGGATAGATTTTTAATGAATAATTTATTGGCAGTGTGTTGAAGGGACCGCATACAGTTGTCATATTTGAAATGACAGGCTGAAAGTAAGTGTGTAAAGATGTGTTTAAAAAAGGAAGCATCCAAGCAGTTTGGTTTTATTGTTGAGTTTTACTTAGTAAAATGTATGATTATTTGATGTATGATAAGATTACAGCTTTAGCGAGGAGTCATTATGCCTGTTTTTAAAGAATTGTCATGTTGCTTGGCTGAAGTACAGTACTATAGTTACAAATAGTAACTTGAAAAGAAGAGAATGCTTCAGGAAGAATGTTTTTATTGAATGTTTTAAAAGTATCTGAAGTAAAACGCGGAGAGCTGTAAATATTGAAGTCTCAACTGATCAATAAAACCCATGGCTGTCTCATAAAAAACCTGTTTTGTATAAAGTGGGAAGACTTTTTTGTAAAAAATTATTAAATTAGCTAGCTTTTTTATAATACTCACCAACAAATCGAAATGAAAAAACTACTGTTACTCTGCTGTGTTTTCATGGCTCAGGGCATACAGCTTTTGGCCCAGCAAAATCCTTATAACGGGAATACCCGTTTTGAGCAAATGGGTTCAGAACTTCCGACCCCCAATACATACAGAACAGCCTCAGGTGCTCCCGGAAAAGATTATTGGCAACAACGTGCTGACTACGATATTAAAGTAGAGCTAGATGACAATGCCCGTAAAATTACCGGCACAGAAACTATTACTTATTTCAACCAGTCTCCCGACGAATTACCTTATTTATGGTTGCAATTAGACCAGAACCTGTTTGAAAAAGGAGCAATTGGTTCTAATACCCGCACGGGAGGCATAGATCCGGCTACAGGTTTAAGTGCAAATGCACTTAAAACGATGATGGGAGATGGTAAAGAGTATGGATATAAAATCACCTCTGTTCGTGATGCAAAAGGAGTTGCCCTGCGTTATACCATCAATAATACCATGATGCGTATAGACTTGCCTGCTCCGGTAAAACCAGGGCAGAATGTTTCGTTTTCGATCGACTGGAACTATCTTATCACTGAATATTATGGTCGTTCGGGATATGAGTTTTTCCCGAAAGATGGAAATGCCAATTACTTTATCTCACATTTCTTCCCACGTATGGCTGTATATAATGATGTTTACGGCTGGCAACATAAACAATTCCTGGGTCAGGGTGAATTTACCCTTACTTTCGGAAACTATAAAGTGGCAATCACTGCTCCGAATGACCATGTAGTCGGAGCTTCCGGTGAATTGCAGAATGCTTCTCAGGTGCTTTCTGCTGAGCAGATCAAGCGTTTGGACAAAGCAAAAACTGCTGCGCGCCCGGTATTGATTGTTTCGCAGGAGGAGGCTGAAAAAGCAGAAAAAGGTAAACCTACCGGAAAAAAGACCTGGATATTCAAAGCTGATAATGTTCGTGACTTTGCTTTTGCTTCATCCCGTAAATTTATCTGGGATGCTATGCAGGTAGATGTTGAAGGCAAAAAAGTCTGGGCAATGTCATTGTATCCAAAAGAAGGGAATCCTCTTTGGGGCCAATATTCGACAATGGTTGTAGCTCATACCTTACGGTCATACTCTAAACGTACAGTGGCATATCCGTATCCGGTTGCTTACTCATGTCACTCAGTAGCAGGCGGAGGAATGGAATTTCCGATGATTTCATTTAACGGAGGACGTCCGGAACCGGACGGAACATATTCTGATGCTGTAAAAGCAGGAATGATTGGGGTAATTATTCATGAAGTTGGTCATAATTTCTTCCCGATGATTATCAACTCAGATGAGCGCCAGTGGTCATGGATGGATGAAGGTCTGAATACTTTCTGCCAATATCTGGCTGAAATGGAATGGGATAAAAATTTCCCTTCCCGCCGCGGAGAACCCCAATTGATTGTGCCATACATGAAAACAGATCCTTCTCAGCAAGTACCGATTATGTCCGGTTCTGATAATATTATGGCTTTCGGTCCGAATGCTTATGCAAAACCGGCTACAGCCTTGAATATTTTACGTGAAACTGTAATGGGTCGTGAATTGTTCGACTATGCATTTAAAGAGTATGCACGTCGCTGGGCATTTAAACAACCATATCCTGCTGATTTTTTCCGTACAATGGAAGATGCATCAGGTGTTGACCTTGACTGGTTCTGGAAAGGTTGGTTTTATACAGTTGAGCCTGTAAATCAATCTATTGAGACGGTAGAATGGTATGGCGTTGATACGCAGGATCCTGCCAAACAGAAAGCAGCCGCCAAAGCTGATTTCGAGGCAAAACGCAAGACTTTGAGCAATATCCGTAACGAGAAAGATATAAAGCAGTCTGTAGTTGAAAAAGACGCTGATATGAAGGATTTTTATAATTCTTACGACAAATTTGCGGTAACTGATGCCGACAAGAAGAAATATGAACAATATCTTGCCGGATTATCAGAAGATGAGCGTAAATTGGTTGAGTCTGGTAAAAACTTTTACGTGGTAAACCTTAAAAATAAGGGTGGCTTAGTGATGCCTGTCATTATAAGAATGCAATTTGAAGACGGAACCGATCAAATCGTAAGAATTCCGGCAGAAGTCTGGAGATTGAATGACAGAGATGTGAAGAAAGTAATTCCTACTGATAAAAAAGTAGTGAAATGGACCTTAGATCCATTCTTTGAAATCGCTGATATTGATACAGAGGATAACTTTTTCCCTCGTGAACCTGCACAACCTACACGTTTCCAGGTATTTAAAGCACAGCGTCCGGCTTCGCAAAACCCTATGCAGCAACAGAAACAGCAATCAGGTGGAGCCGTGCAGGGAGCTAAAAATTAAAGATTTTAAGCCCTGCTTTTTGAAAATAAGTCTGTCGGTTCTCCGGCGGACTTATTTTTTTGGTTATCATTTGATAATACAATTTGGAGCTAAAATTTATTTTAAATTATATTCGTCTAAGTTATTTAAAGACAGAGTATTCATAAGCTTCTGCACAAAGGAAGTATTATCTGTACAATTTCTTTTGTAACGTTTCTACATCTTAATTATTAAAGTCTACATCTACTATGAAACTATCTTTTAGAAAGATAGCTGTTACGCTATTTTCAATAATGTTCAAAGGCATTAATCTTGCTTTTGGACAATGCCCCCTTATTACTCAACAACCAGCTTCACAATTTGACTGCGTTCCCAACAGTATTGTAATGACAGTGACTGCTACAGGGAATAATCTGACTTATCAATGGCAGAGGAGCAGACCTTCAGACGGAGGGGTATTTGTTAATCTTCCTGTTGATCCGGGTTATCAGATTAATCTGGGCACGCCGAATGTTTTGCAGATTCAACCTACCGGGGGAGTGGAAAACCCTTCCAGAACCCGCTACAGAGTCATAGTATCGAACGGAAGCTGTTCTGTAACATCAGAGCCGGCTGAAATAAAACTAAATGATATTTCTCTTTCCGGCTTTCAGGCAACCTGTGCAGGGAGTAAGTTTAATTTATCGGTAGTTTTTTCAGAAGATGATTTAAATGCAAGAAGTTATCAATGGGAAAAGCTCCCGAATGGACAAACAGACTGGATTCCTGTCACAGATAGTTATATATCAGGAACCAATACTCACACACTGACTTTCGATAATATTCCTGCCTCAGAGGACAGAACAAAGTATCGGTGTAAAGTATTTTTTAACCTCAGTCCGAATTATGATAATCCTGTTGACAATTGTCAGAAAACAACAAATGAAATATCCCTGACAGTATATCCTGTTCCACCAGTACCAATTCATAGCAAAGAAACGATAATTGATGCATGTATTGGAGATAAGATAACATTAAACTCAACAGGATGCTCTGCTGAAGGAGGAACTACGTCCTGGTATGATGAAGCTAATCAATTAGTTGCATCTTCTGCAATTTACATTTTTAACGCTTCTGTCCCCGGTGCTAAAAACTATAAAGCGATTTGCAGTAAAAATGGCTGTTCAAGCCCTCAGTCAAGTGGTATTTCCGTAACAGTTTATGCTTATCCGGGAGCACCTAAAGTAACAGTTTCGCCGGTATCAGGAGTTGTATGTCAGGGAAACCCTGTTAGTCTGACGGCCACTAAAGAAAACACGGGCAATACAGTGAGATGGTACACACAGGCTACCGGAGGAAGTGCTGTTTCAACCAGTAATAATTCTCTTCTTACAGCTGTCCGGAATGTTCCTTCTTCTGAAATTGTTCCAATCGATGCTAATACGCCGAGGGTGGTAAATTATTGGGTCGATCAGTCTAATGGCGGAGGATGCAGAAGCCCCAGGTCAGCCATAAGTTTTACCGTAAATCCCGGGACATTAATAAGTAGCCAACCTGTAGATCAAAAAAAATGTGCCGGACAAGATGTTGTTTTTTCAGTGATAGCAACGGGTTCCGGACTGAGTTATCAATGGAAAAAAGGAAATGTGATACTCACAGACGGAGGAAAAATAACCGGTTCTAAAACAGCAAATCTGACGATTTCAACTATTGATGCTTCTGATGCAACAAATACTGATAACCTGTATTCCTGCTCAATTTCGGGGTCATGCGGAGCTATTTCTTCTGCCTTTGTTGATTTATCAGTTTCTGCAATACCAGATCCCCCCTTGATTGTATCGCATATCAGTGAATGTGAAAGTACCGGAGAGGAATCCTTGAATTTGCATGTAAATGGATTAAACCTGAAATGGTATAGTGCACAGGTTCAGGGGAATTTATTAGGAACAGACCTGAAAATAGATAGATCATTACCGGCTGTTCAAAGTTATTGGGTTAGTCAGACAAATGCTGAAGGATGTGAAAGTGCCAGAAGCCAGTTGGATGTTCTTATTGACAGAAAACCTGAGAAACCGATTATTTTAAATACTGGCTCAAAATCCGATTTCTGTAATTCAGAACCATCTTTTACTTTAAAAAATACCTGTAAAACCGGAACCTCTTTTTTTAGAACTAATGAAGGAACGTGGGAAGAGAAAGACGAGAGTTTGATAAATCCTCCGGATTTCAACACAAATGCCAGTCTTAGATATGATTTTAAATGCGTAAATAAATCTCAGAATAATTGTGAAAGTGAAGTAGTTACACAAGTTATACAGATTAAAACAGCTCCCATTATTACACAAAATCTGAAAGATTTAGAGGTTTGTGAAGGAAGCGACGTGAGCTTTTCTATAATCGCAAACGCAGGAGGAAGCCCACTTAATTATTTATGGAAAAAAGAAGAAACCAGCACCAATGGTACTGAGGCTGATTTTAAGATTAACAAAGCTGGTAAAAGCGATGAGGGGGAATATCGCTGTATTATTTCTGCGAATGGTTGTTCTGTAACTTCCAATATCGCTAAACTTACTATAGTGAATAATGTTCAACCTCAACTGGAATATGCAAAAGAGAAATGTTTAGATTCAGAAGTCCTGCCAATTAGTTATGAGCCAAAAGGGGGGAATTTTTCAGTCAATTCTACAGAAGCAATAATCGACTCCCAAACAGGAAAACTAACGACAAATAAAGGAGGGGTTTTTGAAATCACCTATAGCGTGAATGATAATTGCGGAATCAGTAAAGCTATTTCAGAAATTGCTATAATCTCAGTTGAAGCACCAATAGTTATAGGAGCAAAAGCCTGTTTAGGTTCTCAGGTTAGTTTGACTGCTTCAGGTTGTGAGAATGGAGGATTATTATGGTTTGAGGAAAATGGGACAAGTGTTGATATGCCGATAACCTTCAGCAAATCTGTGAATTATTATGCAAAATGCCTGAAAGGAGAATGCCTGAGTGAGAAGAGTAATCTGGTAAGTATCGAGGAAACCACTACTACGCATGCGCAACTGGAATATGCAAAAGAGAAATGTTTAGGTTCAGAAGTTCTGCCAATTAGTTATGAGCCAAAAGGGGG
>NZ_FOXH01000014.1:0-174636 GCF_900115665.1 Pseudarcicella hirudinis | reverse complement strand
ACTACTACGCATGCTCAACTGGAATATGCAAAAGAGAAATGTTTGGGTACAGAGGTTCTGCCAATTAGTTACGAACCAAAAGGGGGGAGTTTTTCAGTCAATTCTACAGAAGCAATAATCGACTCCCAAACAGGAAAACTGGAGACTAACCAAGGTGGAACTTTCCAAATCACCTATAGCGTGAATGATAATTGCGGAATCAGTAAAGCTGTTTCAGAAATTGCTATAATCTCAGTTGAAGCACCAACGGCCCTGGGAGCAAAAGCCTGTTTAGGTTCTCAGGTTAGCTTGATTGCTTCAGGTTGTGAGAATGGAGGATTATTATGGTTTGAGGAAAATGGGACAAGTGTTGATATGCCGATAACCTTCAGCAAATCTGTGAATTATTATGCAAAATGCCGGAAAGGGGAATGCCTGAGTGAAAAGAGTAATCTGGTGAGTATCGAGGAAACCACTACTACGCATGCGCAACTGGAATATGCAAAAGAGAAATGTTTAGGTTCAGAAGTTCTGCCAATTAGTTACGAACCTAAAGGTGGGATTTTCACGGTAAATTCCACGGAAGCAAGCGTTGATTCCCGGACAGGAAAACTGGAGACTAACCAAGGTGGAACTTTCCAAATCACCTATAGCGTGAATGATAATTGCGGAATCAGTAAAGCTATTTCAGAAATTGCTATAATCTTAGTAGAAGCACCAATAGTTATAGGAACAAAAGCCTGTTTAGGTTCTCAGGTTAGTCTGACTGCTTCAGGTTGTGAGAATGGAGCATTATTATGGTTTGAGGAAAATGGGACAAGTGTTGATATGCCGATAACCTTCAGCAAATCTGCCAATTATTATGCAAAATGCCTGAAAAGGGAATGCCTGAGTGAGAAGAGTAATCTGGTGAGTATTGAGGAAACCACAACTACGCATGCTCAGCTGGAATATGCAAAGGAAGCATGTATAGGGGCTACAATATTTCCTCAAAGCTTCGAGCCCGTTGGAGGAACTTTTGTCCTGATTTCCGGTAATGCTTCTGTTGATCCTCAGACGGGAAAGCTAGAGCCATTAAATTCCGGAGTTTTTACAGTGGAATATGTTTTGAATGGGGATTGCGGAGGAGATAAAGCTTCCACAAATATTCTGGTGAATCCCTTGCCTGTTGCGAATGCAGGAGCAGGAGGCACCCTTTCTCCTTCTCAGGTTTATGATTTGGCCTCAGTACAGACGGCCTCCGGAGGTACAGCTCCTTATTCTTTTGAGTGGACTGCCTCTCCAAATGTTACCATTTCACCCAATGCACAAAGTTCTAATCCTAAATTTACCGGATTTACCACCCCTGATCTGATTAAACTAAAAATAATAGATTCAAAAGGTTGTCAGGCTTCTGCTACAGCAAGTATCGGAGTTCGGAATTGTGATTTGCAGGTTCAGATTCTGAGTAAAGGAAGTCTTTGCGGTAATTCGGGTAATAATGAGGTTATTTTATCCCCTTCAGTTACATCCGGAATCGCTCCGTTTTCTTATAAATGGCTTAAAAGTCAGAATATTATCAGCCAAAACCAGACCTTGTCTGTAAATGATCCCGGTGAATATATACTGGAGGTTGAAGATGCTGCTGGTTGTCAGGGAAAATCGGGTATTACCGTGAGTCGATCGACTCTCTCGAAACCTGTTGTAGCCTCCGAAACAGTAAAAGGCTCAGGTTCTGTCACACTGGTTGCGACTAATTGTAATGGCTCTGGAGTTAATTGGTATGATGTCAATCTTCAATTTCTGATCAACTCATTTACATACAGCACTCCGGAAATAACAAGCCCTGCCAAATATTATGCCCAATGCGTAGGGGATGGCTGTTTAAGTGAATTAACAGAAGTAAATGTGTTTTTTATACCAGCTCCACAAGCTCCTCAGGTAAAATCCGCCATTGTTTGTGGTTCAGGAAATATGGCTTCATTATCTGCCAGCAGTTGTGCGGGTGAAATCAACTGGTATTGGGCAATAAAAGACGAAAAACCATTTAGCAAAGACTTTTCTATCATGGTCGGACCGATTACCATAAGCTCAGATGTTTATGTTGAATGTATTGTAAATGGAGTTCCCAGTCCGAGAGTAAGAGGTTTTATTACCCTGAAAGATTTTCCTGATAACAGAACAGAAGTACTTGGAAATACTGAAATATGCGAGGGGAGTTTTGCTGTAATCAGGGCAAGTGGTTCAGCCGAAATTAAAGCTTACCAATGGAAAAAAGAAGGAAGAATCATAGATGGAAATCAAAGAGAATTTATAGCAAGGGAATCAGGTAATTATTCAGTGATAGTGTCGAGTGATGGTTGTACGGCTGAATCTCCGCAGGTAAGAATCAACGTGGTACAAAAGCCTGCTTCTCCTTCTATTTTTGCAGAAGGTAAATCTACAGTTTGTGAGGGGAATAGTGTGAATATTAAGGCTGTTGTACCTTCAGACAGCAGGGAAAACAGATGGTATAAAGACGGAAGGCTTATTAGTTATTATGAAAATATTGCCACCGGAGAATCCGGCCGGTATGAATTAATAGTGGTGAATTATCTGGGGTGTACATCTAACGCATCTAATCCTGTTCTTGTCAATATATTACCAAAACCTGCTGCGCCTCAGATTATTATAAATGGAAACGATAAGTTCTGTAGTGACGGAGTCAGCCCGGAGCTGACAACTAATTTTGCCTATGGATATGAATGGAATAGTAAAAACGGATTAAAATCTCAATCCAGAAGTATTAAAGCAGGTAATAAATCCGATTGGTTCAGCCTTACGATCAAAGATGGGAATGGTTGTATTTCTCATGAAAGTTCGAAAGAAATAATCGTTTTTCCATTACCTCATAAACCTGAAATCAACAGTATTGGCAAACCTGAAATATGTGTTGGAGAAAAACTGACAATCAGAACGGATTCCTTGCCTGAAATAACCTATTTATGGTCGGATCATGGAAAAAACCACTTTGAAAATGTTATTTCCGGTCAGAAAAGTGGCTTTGAAAGTATCAGCCTCAGCATAAAAGATCTCAATAATTGCATCTCTCCGGTTTCTGAAAACTTAATTGTTAAAATCAATCCACTGCCTTCAAAACCTATTATTTCAGCCAATCATAGCCTGGATCTGTGTGATGGAGAAGCAATGAAATTGTATTCCGCTGAAGCATTTAAATATCATTGGAATACAGGAGATACAATTCGTGCAATTATTGTTGAAAAAGCCGGGAAATACAGCCTTTTTACAGAAAATGTATTTGGCTGCAAATCTGAGGTTTCAGATTCTGTATCAGTAATTGTACGTGGAAAACCCCAAAAACCAAAAGTGACTGTCAGAGGCGATCTGAATTTTTGTGAAGATGGCAGAAAAACCATACTGTTATCCAGTCCCGGGCTTTATTATAAATGGAATACCGGAGATTCAGCACAGGCTATTTCTGTCGGAACGAGCGGGAAATATGTACTAAGTATTGGAAACGAATATAATTGCTGGTCAGTTTTATCAGATACCATAAAGATTATTACCTATCCTTTACCAGGCAGACCTGTCATCTCTGTAATGGGAGATAAAACCTTTTGCGCTGACAGCAAGACAATACTTTCCTCAACAGAAGAACAGGAATATTTGTGGAATAATGGCAATACCAGTCGGAAAATTGTTGTGAACAAAAGTGGTAATTACTCATTAATAGTTACAAATAAATTTGGCTGCAGGTCACTCAAATCAGAAGATATTCAAATTGAAGTAAAAACATTACCACTTTCTCCGGCTTTATCAGTGATCGGAGTATATAATCTGGAAGCAAAATCTGCGGAAGAGGGAAATGGTTATGAATGGAAATTTGAAGACAGACTGCTGGAAGACACCAGTTCGGTAGTGAAAGTTGTTGAAACCGGAATATATACAGCAAGAAAGAAGAAAGCATATATGCTTTCAGAAAATAATATGCTTACCTGTTATTCATTTCCATCGGTTATTAAATATGTAAATAAGTATGCTTCGGAAAGAGAATGGTTTATTTATCCGAATCCAAATCCGGGCGACAAAGTGATTATAGAAACTCCGGATAATCTGGAAAATGTCAGAATCTTAATTTATGATTTCCACGGAAAATTACATTTGGATGGTTTTGTCGAAAAGCTTGACAGACGTTATGCATTATTAATAAATGAGCTGACAACAGGACAATATATATTAAAACTTATCTCTCCTGAATTTGAAGCAGCAAAATTGTTTTATGTTATTAAATAACTTTAAAATCTGACATTAAGTTTTAAAAAAGTAGCCTGGAATAAATTAGAATGAACTGCAAATTAAATATACATAGGGTAACACAAAGATAATATCCTATAAAAAGGCAGGTAATTTTGAGAGGGTAGATTTGTTTGAAACTATCTTCAATTTAATCAATTTCACAAAATGCCTACATGTACAATTTGTTTTTCAGGAATCAAAATTCCCGGAAAAGTTCTGTTTTTTTTGCTGCTGAGTTTATTTTCATTAAAGTCATTTTCACAAGGTACTGATGCCACAATTACCGGAAAAGTGTTTGATGAAAAGGGAGAATTAATTCCAGGTGCTACTGTAAGAGTAAAAAATGAATCGACAGGTTTTCAAACCGGAACTATTACAAACAGCCAGGGAGAATATCAGCTTCAGCAGCTGCCTTTGGGGAAACCGTATTCAGTAACGATTTCTTTTATTGGATACCAACCTCAGAAACTCTCTAATTATGCGCTGAATCAGGGAGATTTATTAAGAATTGATGCTACCCTGAAACCGGGAAATACCGAATTGGCGGAAGTAATTGTGAGTGCCAATTCATTTGTGAACAAAGAAACTGAAAGAGCCGGAGCTGCAATTGCCGTAACTTCTCTTCAAATGAAACAATTACCAATGGAGGGGAGAAACTTTACTGCTTTAACAGCGCTTTCTCCTCTTCAGGGTAAAGACGGAAGTTTTAGCGGTCAAAGGTCTTCTTCAACCAATGTGACGCTTGATGGAGTTAATGCCAGAAATATGTACACAAATGGTGCTATCGGAAATGGTCCATATACTATTTCCCAGGAAGCTATTCGTGAATACCAGGTTTCAACAAACAATTATGATGTAACTCAGGGACGTCAGGGTGGGGGATCTCTGAATGCGGTTACCAAAAATGGTACAAATACCATGGAAGGTTCTGCATTTTTTTATCAGAGGGCTAATCAGGCCACTTTTTTAGGAAATAAATTATTCCCGATGGCCAGTGAATACAATATCAACGGAACACCCAGAACTACCGTGTTTGATCAGAAACAATATGGTTTTTCTTTAGGAGGAGCATTCATCAAGGATAAATTACATTACTTCGTGGCATTTGACCGCCAGAATGAAACCATACCTTATCAGATTGCACCTGTATATGATAGAGTTCAGGAACAGAATTATGGTATCTCAAAGGAAAACCTTGATAAATTAATTCAGGTTGCCAGAGAGAAATACGGTATGAAAAACACACAACAATATGGCGATTTTTCAAGAGAAACTGTAGCAAATGCTTTGTTTGCACGTATCGACTGGCAAATTAATGAAAAGAATAAACTGACTTTCCGTAACAACCTGACTACCTGGCTGAGTCCGAATTCTACTTCTGATAACTCTAATATCAACTTATTGGAAAGCTGGATTGGATTCCAGTCAACAGAAAACAGCTCATTACTTTCACTAAGGTCTTCTTTAGGTACTGACATTACCAATGAATTGAAAGTTCAGTATCAGAATGTATCAAGAGATTACATTGTCAATTCTGATCTGCCGTCTGCAAATATTCCAAGAGCAATTATTACCGTGAAATCAGCTATTCCGACTGAAGCCAATCCTAATGCTTCTCAAACTAAAACGGTTCAGTTTGGTGGTCAGCGTTTTGGAACAGAAAGCACAAAAGATGAGACGATTCAACTTGCCAATACCACTTATTTAAGAAGAGGAAATCTGAATTTTAAATTTGGAACAGATAACATGCTGACATTTCTGAACTCCAAAATTGTAAATGAAATGAATGGCCGCTTTTTCTTTTCAAGTTTGCAGGATTTCATCGACATGAAACCGAGCAGATATGCCAGAGAAGTACCCCTGGTTGATCCTGCTGTAAAACAATCGTTGCTTGATCTGGCAGTTTTTGCACAGGTAGATTTTACGCCGTTTAATAATGTAACAGCAATGGCCGGATTGAGATATGATGCTACGATCTTTTTTAAGCAAGGAGATGCCAACCCGATTACAGAAAGCAAATTGTCGATTAAAACCAATAATAAACTTGCTGATTACAATAATATTCAGCCTCGTTTGCAGCTTACCTGGGATATCAACGGAAGACAAAAGGACATTTTGAAATTTGGCGGCGGGATTTTCTCGGCTCAGCCTGTTTCCTACCTTCAGTTAAATAATATCCAGAATAGCGGGACAATGGTAGGATCAATTGACATATCAGGTGCCGGAGTTCCTAAACCGGATTTCGTTTCATACAGAAATAATCCTTCTACTGCGCCGGGTATTCCTAACGGAGCAAGCTATGTTTCTACTATCAATGCTGTAAGTGACGATTTTCAGGTACCGTCTATTTATAAACTCAATTTATCATATAACCGCTTTTTCAGTTCAAGATTCAGAGCAGGCGTTAACCTTCTCTGGTCGAAAACTGTAAATAATTATGTTTATTATGATCGCAATATTGTGGATCAGCCGTATTTCCGTTTGAGCAATGAAGGAAACAGAGGGGTTTATGTACCTGCTGAAACGATTCCTGCCAATGGAGCAACTGACTGGACAAAAGGCCGTAAAACAGATGCGATAGGAAGGGTATTGGAGCTGGAATCTTCAGGGGTACTGAATCAGTGGGCTGTAGTACTGGAAGCAAGTATGAAATTGGGAACCGATGGTTATTTTACGGTAAGTTATACTAAAAATGATACCAAAGATAACTCCTCTTTCAACTGTTGTGTAGCGAATACTTCTACTTTCCGACCAGTTGTGGATGATCCGAGAGACCAGAGTGTTTCCTATTCTGATGATCACTTTTCTGATAAACTGGTTATTTCTGCAGCAACTCCTACCATTAAAGGATTCCAGCTTGGTGCAATTTTTAATGGGGTTGGCGGAACCCGTTATTCGTTTCTCGTAGGAGGAAATAAAAGTATTAATGGTGACTTTGTACTAACAAATGATCTTGCCTATGTTTTTGATCCGAATGACCCAAAAGTTCCCGAAAGCATCAGAAAAGGGATGCAGGCTTTATTGGATAATCCTGATATTACGCAAAGTGTGAAAGATTATATCAGAAGCAATGTAGGAAGGGTGGCAGAGCGTAATGGTGGTATTAACCCATTCTACTATAAAATTGATTTAAGATTAACCAAAGACTTCAGAATTCAAAAGAGACATAACCTTTCTCTTTCTGCTGACTGTTTTAACTTCCTTAATTTAATTGATAAAAACCTCGGGGTAAGTTACAATCATGGTAATATCAACTTGCTGACAATGACCGCATTCGATCAGGCTACAAAAAATTATGTCTATAATGTTGAAAGTGGTGCAGGTCTGAAAATTTCCAGTGCTGGTGGAACTCCGTGGAGAATCCAGTTGGGCTTGAGATACTCATTCTAATGTTGATTTACAGTTTTATTGTAAAAATTTAATTATTCAGATCTATGAAGCTTTTTCATAAACTTTTGTTTTTCATAATATTTGCCTCTTTTGCTGCCAATGCACAAAAGTCGAAATATGTAGTAATGATCAGCATTGACGGTTTTCGTCCTGATTTTTACCGGAACGATGAGTGGCCAACTCCGAATTTGAAAGAAATGGCTGCTATGGGTGCTTCTGCAAATGGTGTGAGAAGTGTTTTTCCAAGTGTTACCTATCCTTCACATACTACAATTATTACCGGAGTATTGCCTGTTAAACATGGTATTTTTCATAATACACCATTTGAACCAACAGGACAGACAGGACGCTGGAACTGGGATTCCAAATTGATAAAAGCCGAAACAATCTGGGATGCTGCCCGGAAAAAAGGCCTTAAAACTGCCTCTGTGCATTGGCCGGTTACACTCGGAGCTACCAGTATCGACTATAATGTCCCTGAAACATTCAGAGATGACAAGGGACCGGATCCTATCATTCAGATGAGACAAATGACAACTCCTAAAGGTCTGTTTGAAGAAATAGAGCTGAATGCGACCGGAAAGCTGACTGGTAAGAATATGAATAGTGATTTTTTGGCAATGGACGAAAATATTTCAAGAATGGCCGCCCATATTATCGAAAATTACAAACCGAATCTGATTACAGTTCATATGTTCAATGTTGATCATTTTGAGCATAAAGAAGGAAGAAGCGGATCGGGTGTATCAAAAGCAGTGGCTAATGTTGATAATGCTATCGGACGAATTGTGGAGGCCACAGAACGTGCCGGAATAAAGGATAGTACCACCTTCCTTATTGTAGGAGATCATGGTTTTGTAGATATTCATTCTCAGCTTGCTCCTAATGTCTGGCTGGTGAAAGCAGGTCTGATGGAAAAAAGAAAAGACAGAGGAAACTGGAAAGCCACCTTTCTTCAACAGGGAGGAATGGCATTTTTGTATCTGAAGGATAAGAATGATGAACAGACTTTTAAACAGGTTCAGGGCATTTTACAAAACCAGCCTGAATCAGTAAAGAAGATGTTTAAGGTAATTCCCCAGAAAGAACTAGCTGCAATCGGGGCTGACCCTGAAGCAAAACTGGCAATTACAGGTGTTCAGGGATTTACTTTTACAGACTCTTTCGAGGAACCTTTCCTGAAACCCGTAAAAGGAGGAACACATGGTTTTTTCCCGGATTTCTTTGAAATACAGACAGGGTTCATTGCATATGGAGCAGGAATAAGGCCCAAAACGACCATTCCGGTAATGGGACTTGAGGATATTACACCCCTGGTGCTTCAATTATTAAATCTTCAGATCAATAACCTGGATGGAAGCCTGTATCCGGGATTATTGAAAACCTCAGATAAATAGTATTTTTCTGCTGTAAAAAACTAAGGTTTTATTCAAAGGCAAAGCGGTAAGCTGTTTGAATCCGGTAAGCTCCTTAGGGGTCGGGATTTAAACAGCTTACCGCTTTAAAATAATTCATTATTGTATCTTTTTGATTCAATAGGAATGTAAAAAATGTAAGCTCCCGAACGGGACTTTTTGAAAGCTTTCAGGCTGATTTTTAGGAAATTATCTAAAAAACTTCAAAGGAGGGTACAGCGAATGGTAATAAATCAATAAAAAGTATTTTAATTTGTAGTCAAAATTCTATTTGTGAGGTTTAGTCTATGAATTTATCTGAACTCAATTCAGGAACATCAAATGATAATTTGCTTTGGAAGCAATTTCTTTCCGGGGACAGAGTCGCCTTTGAGAAATTGATGACTTCGCATTTTAGTGTTTTGTTTCATTATGGAACGAAGTTTTCTAAGGATAAAGAGTGGATAAAAGATTGCATTCAGGATTTGTTTTTACAGCTTTGGGAGAGACGTTCAAATTTAAGTGAGGATATTGCGGTAAAACCATATCTGATGGCTTCTTTACGCAGAAGAATGCACAGAACTATGTCTCATATCCGTCTTTCTGATGATACCCCTGAATCAAACCAGCATCTTTTTGAAATAGAATTTTCAATAGAAGATAAATTTATCCAGACGGAATCTTCTCATGTACAAAGTCAGCGGATTAAATTGTTATTAGACTCTCTTCCCAAGAGACAGAAAGAAGTTATCTATCTCAAATTTTTTCAGGACATGGATCGTGAACAAATCGCCACGATCATGGAAATTGCCCCTCAGACGGCCTCCAACCTTCTTCAAATGGCCATAAAACAGTTGAAAATTCACTGGAAAGCTGAATTTATCACCTTATTTCTGCTCTTTTTTTTCTTTTGATATTCAGATGATTATGGGATACTCTTCAGATAATTTAAATTTTTAAAGAAAAAGTTTGAAAATTTATGGTATCTGAGTCGCAATTATGTCTATCGCTATATAGAAGGCCAAATTGCTGACCAAAAAAGATCCGTGAGAAAAACATATTACAAATAAATTGAGTACAGGTACAACATATAAATGGGTCGCACAGACAGACTTTCGGATTTAAAGAAAATAGCAAGGCGTTCCATCTGATAATAAATTAAAAACTGAGCATAATCAGATGAAAAAGTATTTGGAATATGATATAGAGGATTTTGTCTGGGATGATTATTTCCGTCAATGGGTTTTGATTCCTACCAGAGAATCGGATAATTTCTGGAAAAACTGGATAGTGCAGTATCCTGAAAAAGCGAAGCTGATTGAAGATGCCAGAACGCTTGTAAAGGCTCTTAAAGTAAATGAGCAATCATTGAGCGATCAGGAAATTCAGAATGTGGTTCGCCATACCCTGGAATTAGCTGAAGAAAAGGAGGCTGCTGAGAATTTCGAACAGCCTGGTTTTATCAGCATCAATCGTAAATTCTGGATTCAGGCTGCCGCTGCAGTTGCTATTTTAGTTGGGCTCAGCTGGGGTGTAAAAACGAATTTTGTTCCGAAAAATTCTGTAAATGTTTCTTATGAAAAACTGGTTTCTAATACTTCCAGTCTATTGACAGAAACACTTAATGAACATGAAAACCCGCTTCCGGTAAAATTGAGTGACGGAAGTTTGGTCATACTGACAAAAGGAAGCCGGATCAGTTATCCTAAAACCTTTTCAGGTTCAAAAAGAGAGGTTTTTTTATCAGGTGAAGCTTTTTTTGAAGTAACTAAAAACCCTGAAAAACCATTTCTTGTATATGCAAATGGTTTGATTACCAAAGTTTTAGGTACAAGTTTTAGAGTAAGGGCATATGAGAGTGATAAGGATGTTACGGTAGAAGTAAAAACAGGAAGGGTTTCAGTTTTTGCACAGTCTGACCCCAAAATAAAAGAAAAAGCCACTAACCGGGAACTAGAAGGTGTTGTTTTGACACCAAATCAGAAAATAATTTATGCCAGAGAAGATGTCAGACTGACCAAGTCGCTGGTTGAAGCTCCGGTAATGATTGCTACAGAGAAAAGTAAACAATCATTTGAATTTGAAGATACTCCTGTAAGCGAAGTACTTCTTGCCATCGAAAAAGCTTATAGTGTGGATATTGTATTTGATGAAGAATTATTGGCTAACTGCCCTTTGACAGCATCTCTTACAGATTTACAATTGTTCGAAAAGTTAAATATTATCTGTAAGGGGGTGGAAGCAAGATATGAAATACTGGATGGCCAGATTGTTATCTACAGTAAGGGATGTAAACAATAATTTCAGTGCTGATTCTGACCCGAATAACTAATATAATTTTACCCAAATTTGTGAAAAAAGGAACCTTTTAAACAATTTTAGCTTCATGAGAAAATAAAAAAACAGTAACTCCTTCCCCAAAAAAAAGTCGGCAATGTTCCAGCATCACCGACTCAGTAAAATTCCCCAATTGGTTGCAGCCAAGTGACATTCTATATGCTTAGAATGCGGGGAGCGTTTTGCCCAAATTCATGTTAAACAAAACATTTCAAATGTATGAAAAAAACATTACAAATCCATAAGTTACTACTTACGGCTATGAGAATTACACTCACTCAGGTTTTTCTTGCGGTTTGCCTTGTTGGATCAACCTTCGCTAACGACAGTAAGGCTCAATCGGTACTTAACCAAAGAATTACTTTACAGGAAAAAGAGCTGGAGGTTAGAAAAGTTCTTAATCAGATTGAGAAACAAACCGATGTGAAGTTTGTCTTCAGTTCAAAATTGATCCAGTCTAGCCGCAAACTCAAAGTTGACTATCAGAATGAACAATTATATAAAGTATTGGACAATCTTCTCAGACCTCTTCGTCTGACGTATGAAGTTTCAGGAAATATAGTGATTATCAATAGATTGGAAGGGAAACCTTCTGCCATGACTGAAGAGACAAAAGAAGAAACTTCAGTGCTGGAAGCTAATGAACAGACTGTTACCGGAAAAGTAGTAGATGAAAACGGAGAAGCTCTTCCAGGTGTAACGGTTTTGGTAAAAGGTTCTTCAAAAGGTACAAATACCGATTCGAAAGGGGTATATAAAATTGCCGTATCAGAAAATGCTGTTCTGGTTTTCAGTTTTGTCGGATTTGTAAAGCAGGAAGTTGAAGTTTCCAATAAGTCAGTTGTTAATGTTACCCTCGTAAGTGATACAAAAGCATTGGAGGAAGTTATTGTAATTGGTTATGGAACAGTTAAAAAGAGTGATTTAACAGGTTCTGTAGCTTCAATCGGTAATAAAGATATTAAAGCAATGCCTGTTGCTTCGGTTGATCAGGCATTACAGGCGCGTGCTACAGGTATTAATGTGGTGCAGGCTTCAGGAGCTCCGGGTGGAGGTTCTACAGTACGTATCCGTGGTTCGAACTCTATCAACAGTGGTTCTGAGCCTTTGTATGTAATTGATGGTTTCCCGGTTTATCCAAGTAACTCGGCGTTTAGTTCAGGTGGTGATCGTCAGCCTTCAAACATTATGGCTACAATTAACCCTGGTGATATCGAGTCTGTTGAGATTTTGAAAGATGCCTCCGCTACTTCAATCTACGGTTCACGTGGTGCGAACGGAGTTGTTTTGATTACCACAAAAAGAGGTAAATCAGGAGGAACAAAAATTGAATATGACGGTTCACAATCAATTCAGAATATCGCGAAAAATGTAGATGTATTGAATGCTTCGGATTATGCCCGTTATCAGAACCTGAGAGCTTTATCAAGAAATCAATCAATTCCTTATCCAAATCCTGAACAATTCGGACAAGGAATTAACTGGATGGATCAGATTTCCCGTCAGGGTAATATCTCAAGTCATCAGTTGACTTTCTCCGGAGGAAATGACAAGACTCAGTTTGCTTTAATGACTGGCTATTTCAAAAATAACGGTATTATTAAAAATACTGATTTTGACAGAGTTAACGTTCGTTTGAACCTGGATTCCAAGTTTTTGAATGATAAACTTCGCTCAGGAAGCAGCTTATTCTTTTCACGCAGTACAACAAATTCAATTCCGACTGACCGTGGAGGACCTGGTGGAGCGATTATTACTGCTTTAGGACAATCTCCATTGAAAGGTGTTTATAACAGCTCAGGCGGTTATCAATTGGATTCTTACGATGGCCGTTTTGACGTAAACCCATTGGCTGAAGTGCAGGAAATTATTGATAATGATAAAACAAACCGTTTCTTAGGAACAACTTATCTGCAGTATGAAATTCTGAAAGGGTTAAGTGTAAAATCAAGTTTTGGTGTTGACCTTTTAAATGCCAACAGATTTACTTTCTATAACCGTCAGACTCGTCTAGGACGTCAGAATGATGTGGAACGTACTAATGCAGATCGTGCCGTAACCAACTTCCTGAATGAAAACACCTTGTTTTATACCGGAAAAATCGGACAGGATCACAAGTTTGATGCTTTGGTAGGTTATACTTATCAGAATGATGACAACAGATTTGTAAGTGTTACATCAAGAGGATTTTTAGTAGATGATCCGAATGTTGCAAACCTTCAAAATGGTCTGAAGCCTCAGATCCCGACTTCGAGCAGAGCACAGTGGATTCTTGAATCTTATCTTGCCCGCTTAAACTATAACTATTTAGGGAAATATCTGATGACTGTGACTTACAGAAGAGATGGATCTTCTAAGTTCGGGGTTAATAACAAATGGGCGAATTTCCCTTCAGTAGCTTTAGGATGGAGAATGAAAGAAGAAGCATTTATGAAAGATTTGAATGCTTTAAGTGAAGCTAAATTCCGTGTAAGTTATGGTATCACAGGTAACTCGGAAATTCCGGTTTATCGCTCTTTAGCCGGATTTGATGTAACTAACTATATCCTGAATGGCGCATTAGTTTCAGGTCTTTCTGAAAACCGTGTAGCAAACCCTGATTTGAAATGGGAAACTACAAAACAGTTTAACGTTGGTTTTGACCTTGGTTTCTTCAATAACCGTTTGAATATTACGACTGACTACTTCTATAATACAACGCAGGATCTGTTGTTGAACGTAGCATTACCAACCAGTACAGGTTTCCGTTCAGCTTTCCAAAACTCAGGATCTTTACAGAACACAGGTTTCGAATTTGCTGCTAACTGGGTAACGATCGATTCAAAAGATCTGAAATTGACCTTGAACGGAAATATTTCATTCCTTAAAAATAAAATCACAAGTATTGGTAGTTCTGCACCATTTTATGCTGATAGCCCAAGTGGTCACCTTGGTGTATTTGGTAGCCGTGTTGAAGTGGGTTATCCTATCGGTACATGGTTTGGTTATAAGTATGCAGGATTATGGCAAAGTCAGGATGAAATCAGTAAAAATCCACACCGTCCTGATGATAAACCAGGTTATCCAAGATATACTGACGTGAATGGTGACGGACAGATTGACTTAGCTGATGTTACTTTCTTAGGTACACCGAACCCTGATTTTATCTGGGGCTTTAACGCAAGTTTGACATACAAGAAGTTTGATATCAACTTATTCTTCCGTGGATCTCAGGGTAATAAAGTAAGAAATCTTCAGCAGGCTGAAATGGCTGACGGAGTTGGTAATTACAATCAGTTAGGTAATATTCTGAAAGATTCATGGTCTCCAACCAATACCGGCGGTACACGCCCTGTAATTGATGCAACCAGAGAATTTGCGAACTATTTCCGTCGTTCAGATTATTTCATCGAGGATGGTTCATTTATCCGTTTGCAAAACGTAGCAATTGGTTACCGTTTACCGTCAACCAAATTCCTGAGAAGTGCAAGAGTATATGTAAGTGGACAAAATGTGTTCCTGATTACAAAATACACAGGATTTGATCCGGAAGTTAACAATGGAGGTCAGAACAACCTTAACCGTGGAGATGATTACGATGCTTATCCTCGTCCAAGAACATTCACAGTAGGGGTTCAATTAGGTTTTTAGACAGTGTTAAACAAATCCTTCCTCTTAAAGTTATGTTTAATATCTTTAAGAAAGGGCAGGTTTGATAGCAAAACTGTTGATATATAGAATATTAACTTCAAATTCGTAATGAAGCAAAAAACTTCTTTTAATATGAGAAATTCATTAAAACGTCCTTTGTTTTTCATGGCTTTGGCAGGAGGATTAAGCCTTCTTTCAATAGGTTGTGCCGACTTAAAAGAAACACCGGATTTTGTTAGCCCGGAAAATTTTTATAAATCTGAAGCGGACGCCGTTGCCGCAATCAACGGAGCTTACCGCCCTATAAATGACGAATGGTACGACAATCCTTATAACCGTTCAGTGTTTGATTGTGCGCTTGGAATCCAGTCTGGTTATGAAAAAGGCCCTCTTTATTATCGTCAGGGTGGCTATGTAGCCTCTGATGAATACATTGATTCATATTGGGCTCAGAACTACAGAGGTATTAACCGTACCAATATTGTTCTTGATAAATTGCCGGGTGTGAAAATGGATGATGCCGTGAAGAAGAGAATTTCCGGAGAAGCACATTTTCTGAGAGCTTTTTACTATTACTGTCTGACAGTTTATTTCGAAAATATTCCGGTAATTGATAAACCAACCAGAGAATTAGGTAATTATCCAACCAACGATGGCGGAAAGAAAAAAGCGCTTGATCTGATGATCAGCGACCTGAAGGCTGCTGAAGGAGAATTGCCTGCTACCATGACAGATGCTAATGCAGGAAGACCAACAAAATGGGCTGCTAAAACTTTGCTTTCAAAAGTTTATCTTGAATCCGGTGAATGGCAGAATGCTGCGGATAAAGCGAAAGAAGTAATCGATCAGAGCGGCTTGACTTTGTTCACTAATTTTGTGGATAATTTCTCAGTTGAGAAGAAAAATACAGGAGAACGTTTGTTTGAAATGCAGTGTAACTATGATGTTAACCCTGATATTTATCAAAACCTTCATGCACACTTTACTCCAACTGACTGGGATGGATCTGATCCGAACAGCAATGTTCCGGGTGACGGAGCAACGGCTTCAGGATGGGCAGATGCCTGGATTGTAGGTTCAAATGATTTTCGTGATATTTTTGAAGCCGGAGATAATCGTATTCCGGTAACCTTTATGGAGAAATACCGTTCTAAAAACGCAAATAACCAAATGGTATCTTACGATCGTAATGCTAAATCTCCATTTGTAGCACAAGGAAGTCCTGACAGAACGTTCAAAAACGTTATTTACCAGAAATGGATTGAATACAACATCGGTGGATGGCAGAAAACCAAGAAGAATATTACTCTTCTAAGATTGGCAGACGCATATCTTGCTCATTCTGAGGCTTGTGCAAAAGGAGCTACAGGAGATGCCTACATGGGGATTAATAAAATCAGATCACGTGCAGGACTTACTGCATTAAGCGGCCTGACAAAAGATGCTCTTGTCAATGCAACTTTAGTTGAAACACTAAGAGAGTTTGCCGGAGAAGGCTGGGCATTTCCAACACTTCGTCGTTTTGGTAAAATTGCAGAGTACACAAAAAAATACGCAGGTCGTGACGTAGATGAAACAAAATACCGCGTTTTGCCGATTCCTATTGTTGAAATTAATGCTAACCCAAAAATTAAACAAAACCAAGGTTGGTAACCTTAATTGATTGATATTGGTATAAACCCTGCAAGCTCTTTCTTGCAGGGTTTTTGTTATCTTGAAAAGTCTAATCCTTTTTGAAATGAGACAGTCCATGAAACCTTTTAAATTTCTCCTTTTTTTGCTTTTAACAAATCTTTTTTCCTGTAAAAAGCAATCGGATCTTCATTATAAAAAACTTTCACCTGATGAAACAGGAATCTCTTTTGTCAACACAATTCAGGAAAATCAATCGGTAAATATGATTGATTATGCCTATCTGTACAATGGAGGAGGGGTAGGAGCAGGAGATTTGAATGGGGACGGACTTCCTGACCTCTATTTTACCGGAAATCAGACTACCGGGAAATTATATCTGAACAAAGGAAATCTGAAATTTGAAGACATCACGAAGCCCTCAAATGTTATCTCTGATAACTGGGAAACCGGAGTCACTTTTGCAGATGTGAATGCCGATGGCTTGCTTGATATTTATGTTTGCCGGTCAGGGAATGTTCCTCCTGAACAAAGAAGAAATCTGCTCTTTATCAACCGCGGAAATAATAAAGAACAGATTCCGGTTTTTGAGGAAAAGGCTGTGGAATACGGTATTGCTGACCAGGGATATTCTACGCAGGCTGCCTTTTTTGATTATGACAAAGATGGTGATCTGGATTTGTATGTGATGAATGTAAGTAATTCAGACCGGAATCCGAATAGAATTAAAGCTATTCAGAAGGATGGAAATAGTGAAGCAAATGACCATTTGTACAGAAATGATACAAAAGATGGTAAAATTTCCTTTAAAGATGTTTCTAAAGAAGCGCATATTCTGGATGATGGCTGGGGTTTGGGGTTAGCCATTAATGATGTAAATAATGATGGCTGGGAAGATATTTTTGTTTCGAATGATTTTCTTGCCAATGATCTGCTTTACCTGAATAATCATGATGGCACTTTTACCGAAAAAAACAGGTCGGCTTTCGGGCATACCAGTCAGTTTTCAATGGGTAATGATATTGCCGATTTTAATAATGATGGCTGGATGGATATTGTAACCGCAGATATGTTACCCGGAGAGGATGAAAAGCGAAAAAAAATGGCAGGTACCTGGACTTATGAAAGTTTTGAAATGGCTATGAAAACCGGATTTACCCCGGAATATATGCGGAATACCTTACAGTTGAATAATGGGCTAAATGCGAAAGGGGAAATTTGTTTTAGTGAAATAGGGCAATTTGCCGGGATTTATGCCACCGATTGGAGCTGGTCGCCGATTCTCTCGGATTTGGATAATGATGGCTGGAAGGACTTATTTATTTCCAATGGTTACAGAAGAGATATAACGGATCTGGATTTTATTTCCTATAATGCTGAAAATCAATTTAATGATAATAAAATAAAAGAGCTGGCAAAAAAACAGCCAGACTATAAAACAGTTAATCGCCTCTTTATCAACAATAAAAATCTGGGATTTGAGGAGAAAACAAAGGAATGGGGAATTGAAGATGAATCCTTTTCTAATGGTGCTGTTACTGTTGACCTTGATAATGACGGAGACCTGGACATTGTCTGCAATAATATAGATGAACCAGCGGGAATTTATGAAAATAAAATACCGGCTTCTCCGGAAAGAAATTACCTCCATTTAAAACTGGTTGGAGACAAGCTCAATACCTTTGCAATCGGAGCAAAAGTTGAGGTTTTTTCAGGGAAAGATGTTCAAACGTATCATCATACCGTTACAAGAGGTTTTCAATCTTCAATGGATTACCGGATTCATTTCGGAGTAGGGAAAAATACGAAACTTGACTCTCTCAGAATAACCTGGACAGACGGCTCCGGGGAAGTTTTTCGGAATATTGCCGTTAATCAGACTCTGACAATCAGGAAGAAGTCTGGATTCATACTGCAACAATTTCCGGAGAATCAGTTACCTGAAAATAACCTGAATTTGTATGAAATACAGAACGAAGAAATTGTGTACAATGATTTTTCAAGAGAACCATTTCTTCTTCATAAATATTCCAATGAATCGCATAAAATAACCAAAGGAGATATTAATGGAGATGGCCTTGAAGATTTCTTCGCAGGTGGTGGACCAAATGAGTCCGGCAGATTTTTCATTCAGCAGAAAGATGGATCCTTTGAGCAGAAAAAGCTCGAAAAAGCACCTGCACTTAACGTTGATGCTGGGGTTTTGTTATTTGATGCCGATCAGGATCATGACCTTGATTTATATATTGTCAGCGGAGGAAATCAATATGAAGTGAATTCCCCGGATTATCAGGACAGGCTTTATCTGAATGATGGGAAAGGGAATTTTCTATTGTCAGCAGATGCTATTCCCAAAGAGCAATCCCCGGGTTCATGTGTGCGTGCCTGCGACTTCGATAAAGATGGCGATCTTGATTTATTTATCGGCGGAAGGCGTTCTTTGGAAAAATACCCTTTGGCAGGCCGGAGCTTTTTACTTGAAAATAAGAATGGCAGATTCAGTGATATTACACCTGAAGCATTGAAACAGGTTGGATTGGTTACAGATGCTGTCTGGACAGATTTTGACGGAGATCATCAAAATGATCTGATTGTTGTAGGGGAATTTATGAACCCGGTTGCTTTTAAAAATTCGAGAGGTAAACTTTCGGAAAAAGTACTTTTGACAGAAACGAAAGGTTTTTGGAATTGTATTCAGGGAGCAGACTTTGATGGTGACGGAGATATTGATTATATAATCGGAAATTATGGATTAAATAACAGATTCGGGATTTCGACAGAAACGCCTTTGAGGGTTTATGACGGGGATTTTGACGGGAATGGAAGAAATGAACCGCTTACTACTTATTACATTAACGGCAAAGAGCGTTTAGCTCATTCAAGAGATGATTTAACCAAGCAATTAAATGGTTTTCGGAAATTTTATCCGGATTATGCCTCTTTTGCCAAAGCAGAAACGAAGGAAATTCTTGAAAAAGCGAAGTACCGTGTTTCTGAGATTAATAATTCGGCCAGCTGTTATTTTGAAAACAAAGGAAAAGGAGAATTTGAGATGAAAGTTTTACCTTCGATGGCTCAACTGGCTCCTGTAAAGGCTATTTTGACAGATGATTTTAACCATGACGGCAAAACGGATCTTTTTTTAGCCGGAAATCAATTTGGTATTGAAACATCGCTTGGCAGGCAAGATGCTTCTATGGGATTAATATTGCTCGGAGATGGAAAAGGAAGTTTTAAAGTGGTAAATCCGGTAAACACGCTGACCAAATTTTCAGGAGAAATTTATGATTTGGGAAAAATCATAAATGCTAAAGGAAAGGCTGTATATCTTGTCTCAAAATGAGTTAGTTGATATTCGGCCAGACTTTTTAAGTGTCGTAAGCAAGGGATTTTGAAATCCCTAAAGCATAAATCCATATAAAAAGCCTCTTGTATCCAATTGATACCAAGAGGCTTTTTAATTTATTCGGGCAGTTCTTGCTTATTTTGCAGGAGTAATGATGATATTACGGTACTCAACAGGACCATGGTCGCCCTGAATCAGCAACGGACCTGGTTCTCCTTCTTTACTATCAATAGCACCTCCTGTAATGCCCGGAATTTCCTGATTGCTGATCACTGTTTTGCCATTAGCTACAATAGTGATCATTCTGCCGATTAATGTTATATCATAAGTATTCCACTCACCTGCTTCTTTTGCAACCATTTCACTTGGCGTAAGAAAACCGTAAATAGCACCCATCTGATCCAAAGCAGGTTCCATTCCTTTGCTGTCTGTTACCTGCGCTTCATAACGGCCACGAAGATAGACACCGCTGTTACTGCCTTTTGGAATGCGAAATTCTACATGAAGTTTGAAATCATTGAATTTCTCGTTTGTTACAAGGTTTGCACCGGATTTCGGGCTGCGCAGAATACCGTTTTCAGCAATCCACTGATTGTTTCCTTCTGCATGCCAGGCCATCATCTGATTACCTTCGGTAAGGCGGATAGGTTTTCCCCAGACCGGTTGTGAAGTTCTGCGAAGAACAGGGGCACGTACACCTGTCCAGGTACGGGTTTTTCCATCAGCAGTGATAAGTGTTCCTGATATGGTCTCTCCCTGAACTGTACCTTCGATTTTAAGATCATTTTCTCCCTGTTCCCATTGCGGAGGGATAGCAAAGCTGAATTTATCATCTTTGAAATGCACTACAGAGATAGGACGGGCACTTCCAACGATGCAAACAAATTGTCCAACGAGCGTATGATGACCAGAGTGCCTTACTTCCAGCCAGGCTGGAGCAGGCTTTCCATCAACATTAATGGTAATATCCCAGCGTCCTTCAATTGAAGCTGCAGCAGGTTTTGCATAAAGGCTATGGCTAATCTGTACTGTAAAAACAGTCAGTAATAAGGTAAATACTACCATAAACTGGCGGCTTGAAAAACAAAGCAGTGATGTTTTTGATTTCTGGTTCATATAGATTTTGGATTTTGAAGACTTAAAATTACAATAAAAGCTGATTTGACATAGAATTTTAGCTTTAACCTTTTGAGGAATACAGGATAGTAAAGTGCAGCCTGCAGATGGCGCCTCCAGGGATTAAGATTTAAAAGAAAAAGCCCATTCTGATGATTGGAACCTTGTCTTCTTCAGACATAGAATACATCGCAGAAATGACGGCCATATTGAATGGAGCCAGCCATACCCCGCCACCATAGCCATGATGCCATTTGGTTGAATTTTCTCCTGGATTCCAAACCCTGCCAATATCGTTGAATGCAACAATGCCAAAATGCGCAGGAAACAGGTAACTTTTGATATCAAATAGTTTTAATCGTACTTCTGTGTTGTTATAAGCTGAATTTTTACCTGAAAAACGGGTTCTTCTAAAACCACGAAGATTTGTCAGCCCTCCGAGTGAATTGGCCTGATAAAATTCAAAATCAGTAAAATTGACGCCTCCCCCAAATCGTGTGGCAAAAGTAACGGTCGCTGGAAGTTTTACTGACCAGTAAAATGCAAGATCAGTTCTGAGATTGGCATAACTATCCTTGGCAAGTGCATTGATACCTCTTTGATAGGTTGAACTGAAATCCCAGTAAACCCCTCTGGTTGGGAAAACTTTATTATCCCGGGCATCAACCGTAAATCCTGTTCTGACACCAAGATAATCCTTTTCATTATAAACTTCCGAACCTACCGGAGCAAATTCATTGATATACCTGCTTGTATTTTCTTTTACTTCGAATCCGTTTTGAATTACACCATAATAGAAAACTGTTTTACCGACATTGTTTTTCAAAAAGACAGAGGTTTCATAGTTACTGTAATTTACCCGGTAATAGTCTATCTGTTTTTCTTTTATATAATTTGATTCATTACTCAAACCAAAGAAGTTGTTAGTCATGCTGGACTGCTGCAAAGTTGCTTTGATTTCCAGGTCGGTTTTACCCAGCACATCGACAAATGTACCTGCATAATACAAATTGAAGGCTCTGGTAGAAAAAGCAAAACTTCCTGATAAATTATGCTGACTTGCAAAAGGTTCTTTTCTGAATCCCTGTCTGGTTAACTGAATCCCTGTTCCGAGAAATATTCCATCATCCGGGTTATAGGCAAATGCGGCCAGGGGAGCCAATCTGTTATACTTAAATGCTTCGCGGTTATAATCGTTGATTTTGGGATCTTTATCCGAAGTAAGGTTTCTGGCTTCTGAGCCAAGATTTAAAACGGTATTTTTGGTTTTATCGTAAATCAGGGTTTTTCTCCGGAATCCGCCAATTCTGGAACTATCAGTAAATTCATCGGCTCCTTTTCCCCCGATCAATCGGAGTTTTATGGCTTTATCAGCTTCACCATAAACCCTGAATCTGTCTTCTCCGTCAAACCCCCAGACTCTTATTTCTTTGGTGAAAAGAGGATTGAAAGTCCTTTTGTATAACTCTCTTCCGGCTTCCCCTGATTTATTCTGATCTAGTACAGTAACCTCTGTTTGTCCATCCGGCATACGCTTTACCTCAATGATCTCATCCTTATCACTTCCAAGAATATCAACTTCTTTCGCCAGAAACTCATACTGCTTTTCCGCATATTGCAGCATATCATCACGCCTTTGTTTTAACTTTTCAGCAATCTCTTTGGCATGCGGATCAGGTTTTGGTAAACGGGAAACAGCAGAATCAATTATCGCATCAGTGATTTTGAACTGGAAATCTCTGGTAATTTCCTGCCAGTCATTTTGACTTAATTTCGTCAGAAATGAACGATCAAAATATCGGGCATTAAAGTTAAAACCTTCTACATCCCGGATTTTGTGATTAAATCCCTGAATTTTAGGCAGAATCCATTTTCTGGCAGCGATTGCAGGCAAAGCTCCTTCATTGATGAAAAATGCCTGATCTCTGTCACGAGGAATGGGTCTGAAAACGGAACCTTTTCCTTTCTGATCAAAACTTCCCCATCGCCACTGGTCATCATGACGATCCCAGTCGCCGATAAGCATATCAAGAAGTCTGGCCCTTAAAACTGCTTTCTGATCAACCACATTATGATTATCATCTGCAAGTTTACCAACAACTTTTATGGTAGAATAGGTTTTTTTAGCACCACCAAAACCATCATCGGGTCTTTCTTCGAAAAGAGCCAACTGGTTTGAAAACAACCTTTTATAGGGTCCTAAAGCGGTATCTTCCGGAATAACCACCAATTTAGGGTTGGTATGAGGAACCCCCGCTGCTTCAGCCAGATCCGGCACAACCAGGGCTGCAAAAGGATGCGCTGCTGAAATCTGATCTCCTACAATGTCAACTGTAAACTGACTTCTGATAGATTCCGGAACGGCTTCTTCCGGATATTTGTTGATGGACCTCGTAACATATTGTCCGCCGGAAGCTGCCTGATATCTTAAGGAAAGCGTTTGTAAACCTCCACCTTTCTGAATTACTTTTAAGCCTCCTTTTTCCTGCTGAAAATTTAGCACCGGAGCACTGACCGGAGTAGTCCAAACGTCCCGGTAATTTTTCCCCAGAATCCATTGTTTTACAGAACCGGCTTTAAATTTCGGATTCGGAATAATTTGTGAAGGAATATTTTGTCTGGCAGAAACACTGTTGGTTGCTTCAAAAGGTCTGGTAACCAGACTTATGGGGGTAGAATATAATTCCTTTCCCAATGCTCCGTCACCTTCATAAAAAATGACCTGAATTTTATCATTTTCGAGGAAATCCAGTCTGACGAAGCCTTTTGTAGAAGAAGCAAACCGGGAATCATTTCCCTTTTTTACCGGAGTGGCTTTAGATCCAGCACCTGAAGTGATGTAATTGATAGAATCTCTCACAATCAATTGCAAATTATGGTCGTGGCCATTGGCATAAATTACATTTTTATAATGTTTGAAAATACTCACCAGGCCGTCTCTCATTTCACGGTATTTGGGATGAGCAATATCCTGAATATTGCCTATCAGACTTCTGTAAAGCGGATAAATAGAACCGATTACCGGTAATGGAATATTTAAGCCTAATTCATGAAATGGCAAAAGATGGTCTTTTACCGTAAAATATCCTCCATGCAAACCATGGGAATACATTGGGTGATGACCCAGAACCAGCACTTTTTTGTGACGATTCCTGTCTAATATGTCATCTACTGCAGAGAGCATTCCCTGCAAAGATTTTACCTCACAGTCAGATTCTGCTTCCGGCTTATTCCAGGGATGAAGATACCACTGGGTATCAAGTAAAATCAGACTCAATTCTTCATTAACTGAAATTTCCTGTGGGGTAGGGCATCCGCCTTTCGGAAAGAAAACATCCTCTTTTTTCAAAAAATCACTGACAAAGTTTTCCTGATTTTTAATGTATTGCCAGCCATTTTTACCACCCTGCTGCCAATCATGGTTTCCGGGAATTATATAGGAATGTCCTTCAAAACTTTGCATTACTTTTAATTGTTCCGTTAACCTTGCTTCAGCCTCTATACGACCCGGGTTCTCAGAGTCAACCATCCCGGTCGGATAAATGTTATCGCCAAGGAAGATTAATGAACCATTTTGACCTGCTTTTTTTAACTGATTCTGAAGTGAGGTTAATACAGGATCCTTGCCATCCAATTTTGGTTCTCCATCATCTCCGATCAGGAAAACGGAATGTTTTACCGTCTGAGCCTGACTTACCTGATTGAAAAAGCAGGCAATTAAAAGAATAAATGCATAAAATTTTGTCATATGAGGAATTTGAAGCTTTTACTAAAATAATATCCGGATACTGACTCATAACAGCCCTGAGAGGTAAAAAATTTGAGATAAGGCAGAATTTCCTTAAATTACTCTCTAAAATGCAATACTTTTTTAGAGATTTCTCGTTTAAACAAAGATAATACTATCATTTACTATCCAATTTACCGCTAAGATGAAATTCTATTTTTTTTTCATAACAGTTTTTTTCTTCAATACATTTAAAAATTTTTCTCAGGAAAGAGATTCGACTTTTAGAAAAGTCACCTTAAAACAATTAATATTTCCCACTGCCCTGATCGGAACCGGGATGATATTTATTAATAACAGTACCAAAGCCGAACAAAAGGAATGGCATGAGAAATATCTGAACAGTTTCAGGACTCATGCAGACGATTATCTGCAATATGCCCCGCAAGTGGCTGTTTTAGGGTTAGATTTAGTCGGGGTGAAAAGTAAACATAGTTTTGCAGATAAAGCCGGAGTACTCCTGATAGGAAGCGCATTGATGGTGGGAACGACAACGGGACTTAAAAATCTGACACATGTTACCAGACCTGATGATTCCGGAAATGATTCATTTCCTTCCGGTCATACGGCCAATGCTTTCTTCGGAGCAGCTGTTTTTGCAGAAGAATATGGTGACAAAAGTGTCTGGTACACGATTGGGGGGTATACTGCTGCAACTGCTACCGGAACATTGAGAATGTTAAATAACCGCCATTGGTTGTCTGATGTGCTGGTTGGAGCGGGGATAGGTGTACTTTCTGCCAAAGCCGCTTATATTATTTATCCATGGCTGAAAGAAAAACTGGGGAAACACAAGCCCGGGAATGTGGCAATTGTACCGATTTATGACGGAAGAACAATGGGAGGAAGCGTAGTTGTCGGTTTTTAATTTTCTGACACTTTCCGATCTAAGCCATGAAACTTAATACTCAGGTATTCTTTCATGGCTTTTATTATTTAACAGCAGACGGTGGAAACAGATACATGGCTACACCAAAAGCCAGAATTGAAGCGACAAAACCGAACATAAAAATGTTATAGGAGATTCGAAGCATTTTATATTTTTTCCCCAAAACAATACCCAGATAGTAAATATCCCTCGTCATTGAGGCATACAGGAAATCTGAATCGTTCATCATAGCCTTCATCCCTTCCTCATAATCTTTGAGTTTCATTTGGTGAAAATTTCCGAAAAAAAGCAGATTGGCCGTTTTGTTTTCAATATCAGCTTTGGAAAACTTTCCGCTGGTAACATTTGGTCTGGTGGCCAGAATGGCAAAAATAGTAGCCAGAAGGCAAACAACCGTGAGCATAATGGTCGGAATAATCAGATTTGGAAATTCTTCCAGCTTTCTGATTAAAATACTGATAATCAGGGAAACAATGATTGTATTAACAGAAATCATAATATTGGCCTTGTTATCAGCCATATTGGAGAGCTGAAAGTGATTCGAAGAAGTTGTCCGGAACATTGTTTCAATTCCTCTGTCCGGGCGTTTTTTGCCATCCTTCTCTTTTTCCTTTTCCTCTCTTTTTGCTTCTTTTTTGTCCATATGTTTTATTTCCTCCTCCTCTTCATCTGGCTTATCGTCCTTTAATGAGGCCAGTTTTTTAATAATTTTCAGCATATTATCCTGTTTTGCAGGACCATATTTTTCTCTGGCATAAGGTGTGAAATATTCATGCGACTGCATAAAACCCAATGTGAGTTTCATCCATTTCTTTTTGCCTAGCTTATGCTTTGTTTCACAGATTTCTTCTCTTAATGCCTCGGTTTTATTAAAGAAATCCTCATTGGCAAAATGTGATAAATCAGCATCACACATCACCATTTCCTCAAGATTTGAGGGCTTCTGAGGCATTTTGGTTGCTGCAATATAAGACTGGATTTTCTCAATCTTTTTATGCGGGACATCAAGCTTACTCAAAAAGTCAGAGGCGATGCCCATGCTTCTTTCTTCATGGTTATCACTGCCCTCCATATATCCCAGGTCATGAAACCATCCGGCAATAATAAGCTTTTCAATCTCTTTTTCAGAAATATCAGATGCTCTGCCAATTTCCTCAACCGATTGTACAACATAACGGGTGTGGTCTAAATTATGGTAACAGTACTTTTGAGGCAGGGTTTTCAAAAGCGATTCAGAGTACTCCTCAACCGCTTCTATCAATTCTGTACGCATCATTTTATTATATATTCTACTCCCGGAGGATAAACAAAAATTTCAACAAAAAAGTCCTGATATTCTAACGTTAAATTAAGTCTAATTAAGTTAAATCTCCTGATTTTTTTTGAAAAAATCATCCTGCAGAACATTCATGTGTACTCTGCCTCATCAGCCAAAACAATAGAATGACTGCCGGCATCTGAGAATTGCGGATGCTTTAGCAGATTGAATGTGGAGAACAGGTTAAAAATGTACTATTTTATGTTCTTGAATGAATAAAGGAAATTTCTGATATCTTGATACTATTTTGATTAATGAAATACTTTTTTAACTCAAATTGCTCCCTGTATTCAGAACTTTCGTTTTATCGGTGTTATAAATGGATAAAAAAATACTATGCAGTGTTTATGAATTACTTCTAATTTTGTCTGTGATTAATGCAAATCTTAATACAATGTTAAATAGGATTTTTCCGATAAATCTCATGAAACTAAAATTTATCATTTTATTACAATTAGTGGTTTTAACTGGTTTCGGACAGGATCTTCCTGTTGATAAAAAGGCGACTACGGAAACGAAGAATCTTTACCGGAATCTGAAAAAACTGATGAAAAAGGGCACAATGTTCGGTCATCAGGATGACCTGGCTTATGGACTTAATGCCGACCAGACGCGTTGGGTGGGAGAAGTGAATAAGTCTGACGTAAAATCTGTTACCGGACAATTTCCGGCAGTATTCGGCTGGGATCTGGGCGGATTGGAAATGGATCAGTCTGAGAATCTTGACGGTGTTCCTTTTTCTGAAATGAAGAAAAATATCGTTGAAATCTATCAGCGGGGAGGAGTCAATACCATCAGCTGGCATTTCAGAAATCCGCTGGATCCTAAGAAATCCGCCTGGGACAAGCAGGATTCTACAATAGGAAATATACTGCGCAATAAAGAAGCACTTAAAAATTATACGAACTGGCTTGATAAAATGGCTGTTTTTGTGTCTGATCTGAAAGGGCCGAAAGGAGAATTTATACCCGTTATTTTCAGACCTTTTCATGAACATACCGGCTCCTGGTTCTGGTGGGGAAAGAACCACTGTTCTCCGGAGGAATACAAGCATTTTTGGCAGTTTACAGTCAATTATCTCAAAAATGTAAAAAATATCCATAACCTGATTTATGCCTATTCCACAGATGTTTTTTCTTCAAAAGAAGAGTATCTCGAACGTTATCCCGGCGATGAATATGCTGATTTGTTAGGGTTTGATACTTATCACAGAAATGCTCCCGGCAGTAATGAAACATTTATAAAGAATACCCGCCGGATGTTATCGGACCTGCACGAAATCAACCAAAAAAGTAATAAAATTATTGCCATCACAGAAACAGGGCTGGAAAGATTAACGGAGGAGAAATGGTGGACCAATATCCTTTTGCCAATTCTTCAGGGGAATGATGTTTCATATGTATTAGTTTGGAGAAACGGGCGGCCGGATCATTTTTATGCGCCTTATCCTGGTCAGGCAAGTGCCGCTGACTTTGTTGATTTTAGCAGAAATCCTGGAATTTTCCTTGAAAAGAAAACCCGGACAGAATCGCTCTATAAAAAATAAAGATTTCGGGCAACTCTTTTCACAAATGGTCTGAATGAGTAAGATCAGGGCATTTAGTATCTATTCTCTTTTACATTAATTAATATATGAATCCCCGCGTTGAGATTTTTTCAAAAGAAATTCAGGCAGAACTGTATAATATTCTGACCTATTGGAAACAACATTCCCCAGACACTGAAAATGGCGGTTTTCTGGGAAAAATTGACAATAACGGAAAAGTCCATACGGAGGCTCCGAAGGGAGGCGTATTGAATACCCGGATTCTGTGGACGTTCTCGTCAGCTTATAACCATTTGAAAGATGAAGAATCTCTGCTATTGGCTGATCGTGCTTATGTGTATCTGAGAGAGCATTTCAGAGATCCGGAAAATGACGGATTATTTTGGTCGGTTGATTATAATGGTAAACCGTTGAGTAAGAGAAAACAGATTTACGGACAGGCTTTCGGAATTTATGGATTGAGCGAATATTTTATAGCTACCGGAAAAGAGGAGGCTTTGTCCTTTGCCAAAGAGCTGTTCTATCTCATTGAAAAACATAGTTTTGATGCTGAAAAAGGAGGATATTTTGAAGCCTTTTCTGAAAACTGGGTGCTTATTGATGATCTGAGATTAAGTGAAAAAGACCGGAATGATCCTAAAACGATGAATACGCATTTGCATATTCTGGAAGCGTATGCAAATCTTTATAAAGTGTGGAAGGATGAAGATCTGAAAAAACAAATCAGGCATTTGCTTGCTGAGGTTTTTCAGGGTAAAATTATTCATCCTGAAACCAGGCATTTACAATTGTTTTTTGATAAAGACTGGCACACCCAATCTGAGGCTATTTCTTACGGACATGACATTGAAGCGGCCTGGTTGCTGCAGGAAGCCGCTGAGATTTTGAATGAAGAAGAGATAATAGCTGTTTTCAGAAAGCTGGCTGTTGAAATAGCTGATGCTTCGACCGAAGGAATAGGAGAGGACGGTGCTTTTAACCATGAGTTTGATCCTTCAGATAATCACCTCGACAGCCACCGGGAATGGTGGGTTTCTGCAGAAGGAATGGTTGGTTTTCTGAATGCCTTTCAGCTTACCGGAAATCCGGAATATTTTGAAAAGGTTATTAAAATTTGGGATTTTACAAAACAAAATCTGTTAGACAAGGACCAGGGAGAATGGTTTTGGGGAAGATTTAAAGACGGAACCCTGATGAATAATGAGGATAAAATCGGCTTTTGGAAATGCCCTTATCATAATGCACGGGCTTGTATGGAAATAATACACAGACTTGGTAAGTGTTAATGAAAAGAGGAGAATTACCGTCGGGTAATTCTCCTCTTTGGTGATTTGGAATCTGAAGAATTTCTTAAATTCCGTCAATTGTTACAGCCAGGTAGTATAAACCGCCGATTGTCGGGCCACCTGCATATTGGATATAACGGTTATTCAGAACGTTTGAAGCACCCAGTTTCACAGTCGCTTTATATTGAGGGACTCTTAAATTGATCTGAGCATCAACATTTGAATAAGCGGCTACTGTTCCGTTTACAAGCGGGCTTTCCCACAAGAAAGCATCCTGCCATCTCCATACTACATTGAATCCGAAATTTTTAACAACTTCTCTGTTGCTCAAAGAAAGGTTGGTAGCCCATTTCGGGGTATTAAAACCTGTTACGAAAATATCAGGCGTAGCATTTGACTCGATGTTATTGTAATTAACATTTCCTGAAACAGTAAACTTTTTGTAAAAGTTATAAGTAAGCCCAAGTGAAGAGCCGTAGCTGTTATAAGTATTTTTAGCGTTGGTATAAACTCTGTAACGTGTCTGGTTAGCACGAATCAGCATATCCTGTACAGCGGCATCGGAACCAACTTTTCCGGAAGAAGGAACGGCTACCTCAACCTGTCCAAGGAAATTACTGTAGCTATTGTAATAAGCATCTACATCAATAGAGAGTTTGTTATTCAGCAACACGCTTTTATAACCAACTTCAAATGAGTTAATCTGCTCAGGCTGTTCTGCCGGTAAATTGGCTACCTGTAATAGACCTCTTTCCTTCAAAGCAGCATCCGTTTTCTTAATTCCGTTTGCCACGTCAGCATTAACGGCGTTGGTAAAGTTATTGATTGAAGCCAGTGTATAAGAGTTTTCAAGATAACCCAGGCCTTCATTCACTCTTGCAAGACCACCTACACGGCGTACGTTACCATTATTTACGAAAGACAATGCTTCAAATAAAGCAGGGAAACGGTATCCGTTCTGAAAAGAAGCACGGAAATTGTGTTTTTCAGCAGCTGTATAAACCAAAGCAACTCTTGGGTTGAATTTCGGAGAAAATTCAGGGTTATTATCTACACGGCCAGATGCTGTAACTTTAAGTTTATCATCAAAGAAACGCTTGGTCAATTGTGCAAATGCACCATATTTTGTATAATATTGGTTGTTACCTCCCGGTAAAGTACGTTCAGCCAATGGTCTTGAAAAATCTACAAAGTTGTTTCCATCCGGAATTACTTCATATAAACGATAATCTGCTCCGACCAATAAATCAAATATTTTGATTTTGCTGCTTAAATCATATTGTAAATCAGCATGATAAGTTCTGCTTCGCTGAGTCATCCATGCACCACCTGTGGCAGGAGCACCCACTACGTTTGCTGCATGATCCCAGTTATTAATACCGATAATGGTACTTTTTAAGGCATTAAACTCAGGTGTTCCGGGTAAAACTCTTCCCTGATCTGCTGCTGCTCTGGCCTGTTGCATTGCTGTTGCCAGATCAACACCACTGTTTACTGCTGCCTGTAAAGTGTTAGTGAATTTGGTTGTCCAGTCTTTGTTTGACAAATGTGTTAAATCAAGGTTGTCAGCCAAAGGTTTTACATTGTATGAATCTCCGGTATTTTCAATTAAAGCGTATGCTCTAAGGGTGAAAACGGGGCTTTTTAATTCTAATTTATGGTTCTGAACTGTTACACCGTCTAATCTCACTTTGTTACCTCTCTGGAAAGTACCGTCCATCAAGCCATATCTGTAGTTGTAAGAGAGCTCAAGTTTTTCATTCAGTTTGTAGAAAAGACCAGCATCAAACTTGATATTTTTGATTTCAGGATTTACCAGATCTTTCTCATAATAACCTGTTCTGCGAACATTAAATCCTTGTGTTTTACCCTGATAGTTAATTGTAACAGTGTTGTTATTATTACTTTCATCACCATATCTGTTCCAGGCATCATAAGCCGGGTTATTAATGCCTGAAAGTTCAGGGAAACGCGGGTTAGCTGAAGTTAAATTCTGAGGGTTCTGGTCGTTCTGAGAATTTGAAACCCAGTCAGTACCTTTCAGATAACTGAAATTTACTTTGAATGCAAAGCGGTTATTGAATGCCTTGGCATAACGGATAGCTGTTTCCGTCAAAGGACTTGCTGAGTGATCAACGCCATCAACGTGGTTTACACCTACTTTTTGATAAACACTTAATCCCTGATAACGGAAAGGGCTTTTTGTTTGCAGGTTTGCCAGACCATTAATGGCATTCATTCCATAAAGTGCAGAAGCTGCACCAGGTGTAATTTCCACACTTTCAATATCTAATTCTGTTGGTCCGATGGCATTCCCAAGCGGAACCCCTAAGGTTGCAGCCTGCATGTCAACTCCGTCAACCAATTGCATGAAACGGAAGTTGTTAGGAATGTTGAATCCGCGGGTGTTAGGCACTTTGAAAGTTAAGCTTGAAGTGATCATTTGTACCCCTTTAACGTTTTCCAGTGCATCATAAAAACTTGGAGCTGCAGCTTCCTTAATTGCACGAATGTCCAGTTTTTCAATGGCAACAGGAGATTTAAGAATGCTTTCCTCAACTCTGGATGCCGTAACAACTACTTCCTGGCCTAAGATAGACTGTGTTACGAGTTCAATATTCAATTGATCACTAAGGCTCTTAACTTCAAATTCCTGTGTGGCATAACCTACATAAGAGAAAACAAGTTTGAATGGAAATTTCAGTTTGGTTTTCAAAGCAAAAGCACCTTTACTGTCAGTAATACTGCCTGTAACGGTTCCTTTTACCTGAATTCCGGCACCAATCAGTGGCTCTTTACTGTCTTTGTCAATAATTTTCCCTGATATTAAAATAAGATTGTCTTGTGCCTGAGAACTAAATATTCCCAGACCTGTGGTTAAGAGAAATAATGTTAGTAATAATTTTTTCATGACGATAAGAGTATATTTATTCTATGGTTTTTATAGATAATACAAAGATGATTTCCGGATAATTTTTGACAAAGATAATAATTGAAATTTAATAGTCTATAAAAATCATAGATTTAATAGGTGTATTTTTGATTTTATGTATTTTGTATAAAAAAATAAAAAAATAATTATATAGTTTACCTGATTTGACCAAATAAAATAAAGAAGGCACTATACGAAAGGGGAGTAAAAACAACTGAAAAAGTATTGATGACCAAAATGTTGGAAGGAAAATCAATCGGAGAAGACTTAAAACAGGAATTGCCATAAAGATGATTCTTCCGGGCAACTCCTGTTTATTAATAACTCACAATTAAGCCAGTTGCCACAAGGATATTTCTTCTTCAATACCTTTTAAATGTACATAGCCGACCAGCTTCGACTCAATTGGAATTGCAGTAATTTCATCAACAACCTGTTGACTTACCAGAATATGTGAATGATATTCTTTGTTGAGCTGTTCGATTCTGGCAGCCTGAATAACCACATTTCCGGTAATGTTATATTGCTGACGGGTTTCAGAACCGATGTTACCGGTTACTGCATCACCGACCTGAATGCCCATATTGACAATGGTATTGGGAATCAGTCCGTTTTCATTTGCGTTGCGGATTTCATCCAGAATATCTATTGCGGCTTTTACGGCATTTTCAGCAGGATTTTCAAGTGAAACCGGAGCCCCGAATGTGATCATACAGCCATCCCCTAAAAATTGATTGATAACCCCTTTGTGTTTGTTGACAATTCCTACAACAATGCCAAAAAAGGCATTCTGATATTCTACTACCTCTTCCGCAGAATGTTTGTCGGCATATTTGGTAAAATCTCTTATGTCAACAAAAATGACAGCTACTTTCATGTGCCGGCTTTCCAGCGTACCGGACTGAGCGAGCATTACCTGTACAATTTCCGGTGAAACCTGCTGCCCGAAAAGCCTCAGGATCTGGTTTTGTTTTTCCGTGTTTTCGATAGATAACTGAATACTTCTTTTAATCTGCTGAGCAACATATCCTGCGGCAATTCCGGATAAAATCAGGATAAAAGATTTTGCGATGTAAGGAAGTATCGACTTGGCATAAACATCATTTTCAGAATAAACAGCCTGTTTTTCAATTAAAAAATAACTTAATGCCAGAAATTGTAATCCGGCCATTGTTCCCGTCCAGAGTGATACAGAGAAATTCAGACGGAGTGTTGAAAGGATAATAAAAAAGAAATAGATGAAAGTAGGAGGGGAAATCATGACCAGAATTGGCTGCTGAAATTCTTTCGAAATCCAGTATAAAGTTCCGGTAAGACAGGTTAACTCGAAAGTGGAATTGCCGAATTTGGCGAAAATCGGAAATTTCGGAATCAGAATCATCCCTTTTTTAAAGAAAAACCAGATCAGTGCCTCATACAAACTCATCAGAATGAGGTACGTTAATAAGGTTTGATAAAAACTGTTGTAGAAAAAAATGGTATGATCCAGTAAATTAAAAAACAACACTAATCCCCCGACGCCGAGGGCAAAGATAAAAGCTAACAGACCAGCCCGTTGTCTCTCTCTCCGAAAATTCTCTTTTTCGAATTCTCTTTCAAAGAAAGTTTCAAGCTGGATATTTCTGCCGGGAAAACGAAACTTCATGTAAATTGTATAATTTTTTACTTCAAATGTTAATAATTTATTTGCTTCACAGAATGGGTTTGCTTACTTCAAATGTATAAGATTTCGCATGGATAAGTTTCGGGTATCAAAAAAAATCGAAAATTTTCGGGATAGTTTAAGTAGTTTACCGCAGAATTTCTCTTATTAACACATAGAAAGCAGGACAATAAGGTTCCTGCATATCTTTACATTTATATTTCAACAAATAATATCTACGATTAAGTTCAGAACAGGAGTCAGCTCTGTTATTGGCTCTCATCAGTTATTTTACAGTATCCGGGTTAAGTTTTTTTTGATTGCTTTTAAGGTTTGCCGGAATAGGTTTCCCCGCAAAGAGGACATTATTCTACAAGTTCAGGGCTTTATGCGTTGAAAATCAATGGAATAATGTTTTTTCTTTCCTGTGTAATCTTTCTTAAAACACACTAAAATGTTATCATGCTAAAATAAACTTAATTATGGAAAAGCATCAGGAAATAATAGAAGTATTAAACGAGTTGATAGAAATAAATATCAGCCGTTTAGAAGGTTATCAGAAGGCGACAACTGACGTATTTGACGAAGACCTCAAGGTTTTATTCGAAGGAATGGTCAATGAAAGTACATTATTTGAAAACCAGATAGCGGACTTTGTGATCAGTTTAGGGGGAGAACCTGCAAAAGATTGTACTTTTGTCGGAAAAATCCATCAGATCTGGATTGACTTTAAAGCTGCGGTTTCTGCCAATAACCGCCATGCCATATTAAGCTCATGTGAATTTGGAGATGAACAGGCGATCTTAGCATATGATGCCATTCTGGAAATAGATGAAGTACAGAAAACGCCTGAATTGCAAAGATTTCTTTCCGGTCAGCGACAAGCAATCGATGAGTCATTGAAAATTATCCGTTCTCTTTTACATGCAACCCACAATGCAGATGCAGAACTGGAAACATTACGTAATCAGGAAAATTAACAATATTTAAATATTTAGTATAGGTTTAGGGAATATGGAAATGTCGTGACCATTAGTTATGACATTTTTTTTATACTTTATGCCGGGTTCAGGATCCGGTAAAAGTCTCCCGGATTTTGGTTTGGGGAAATTCTTACCCATAAATTATTCCGTTATACAATTTGTAACCACTGTTGTTCACGGTATGGAATTTTTATAACGTATAGAAATAAAGAACCTTAAACAAATCTGATCATATGAAAAAGACAACATTTCTATTAACGGTAGCACTTATTTCGGGCATTTTTGTAGCAACAACAACTTCTTGTTCCCGTGAAAAAAAGCAGGAAGTGGCCAATGAAGCTCAAAATGCACAGGAAGATGTAGAAAAAGCCGCCAAAGATGCTGCGGATAAAGTGAAAGATACCGCAGATGATATAAAAAGCGGTGTAAATAAAGAGAAAGAGGAACTTGTTGCGAAAATAGATAAGCAGCAGGAAGCGATTAAAAATGAAATTGCCAGAATAGATGGTAAAATTGCAACCGCAAAAAATAAGGAAAAAGCAAACTGGGAAGCCCGCAAAAAGAAATTAGAAAAGGAAAAAGAGAATCTGGATGCTTCTTTGAAAGAATTAAAAGACAATACTAAAAAAGAATGGAAAGAGCTGAAATCCGAACTAAATAAACAGATTGACAAAGCTCAGAAAGATTTGGAGTAAGTTTTCAGAAAAATAATATATAATATGATATGCAAAAGAGACGCTGGTGACAGCGTCTCTTTTGCATATAAATATGTGGTCAGGTTTTAAAGGATTGGGTTACTGAAAGTTCAGAGGATAACGGGAATTAACCGATGTAGCCCGCATTACCTGCATAAATTTCTTGCTGAAAATAATAGATAGGATTCGATTTAGAGACAGGGAAAAAAACACTTTGTAATGAATGAGAGAATTAATGTAACCAATTTGAAAATAAATGATATGAATGTTGAATTGCATTAAAATATAAGTTTGCAGGATTTTATAATCTATAAGAGATTGATTTGATGTAATATCCTTTCATTTAAGGTTAAAAGCTTTGAAAATAGCGGGTTTGACAGAGATGATTTTAAACAGGAAGCAGTTTTTTATTCGTATATTGTAGAAAAAAACTGCCAAAATATATTTTAACCCTTTATGAAACTATACGCCGGGTGTTTTCTTAAAATGGAAGCATCGCTGCCGACTCCAACTATTTTGATGCTTCGTCCCCGCAGCGGCGGCGGACAGTTTGTACTCAGCGAAGAATATATCATGGAACCCCACGTAGCTGTAAGCGAATATACTGACAGTTACGGAAATTTTTGTCAGCGTCTGATTATTCCAAGCGGGACTTTTTCCATTAAAACCCGTACCTGTGTAGAAACGATCGATGAAATTGATGTTGACTTTTCTGCTGAATTAGTACCCGCTGAAGACATTCCTGAAGAAATATTATCCTTTTTATTGCCAAGCAGATACTGCCAGTCCGATTTACTCGGGCATATGGCTCTGGAGATTGTAGAAGGTTATCCTCAGGGTTATGAGCAGGTAGAAGCAATCAGAGCCTGGATAAGGAAAAATATCGTTTACGAGTACGGAACTTCTGATGTCTCTACTTCAGCACTGGATACTGCACGTACCAGGACAGGCGTTTGCCGTGATTTTTCTCATTTAGGTATTTCCCTGTGCAGAAGTCTGAATATTCCGGCAAGAATGGTAGTCGGGTATCTGTATGACCTGAAACCGATGGATCTTCATGCCTGGTTTGAAGCCTATCTTGGCGGAAGATGGTACATTTTTGATGCTACGCAGGAAAAACCGGTAGGCAAAAGAATCAGCATTGCTTATGGGAGAGATGCCGCAGACGTAGCATTAGCCACGCATTTTGGTCTGGTGAATTTACTGGAGATGAACGTCTGGGCCAATGATACACCTCAGGAGTAAGAGAGCAAACAAAAATGCCATAGGCTATACTAGCCCATGGCATTATAGTTCCACTTTTGATACCTAACCACTTGTTACGTTCTTATGTAATCTTTCTAACTACTTTCTTTGAATGACGTAGAAATTCATAAAAATTTCTACGATTGTCTGCCAGATCATTTGCCCTGTGCTCTTTATAACCGGCACTGGAAATGTCTTTCAGAATGGAAATCCCGAATCCTAAAAGGAAAATGGAAAAAATGATTTCCACCATGTTTTGAATGATTGCTATATTATCCATAATCGTCAGATTTTAGAAGATCCTTTGATCAGACCCAGGATTAACGAGATAACAGCAATAAGCAACAGTGTATGGATTAAACCACCCAGGCTGTATGCAAAAACGCCTAATGCCCAGCCTATCACCAGGATTACAGCTATTATATATAGGAGACCTCTCATCTGTATTAATGTTTAAGTGTAAGATTAATTTGATGATTTTATACATTAAAAAATCTTACCAATCTCCTGAACCTTAATACTTTGTATGGAAATTGTAGAAAAAAGATCCCATATGAATTTTTCTGCGTGTAAATTTCCCCAATAAAATTGAAAAGCCTGTCATTGTTAGCGTGGTACGGAATTGATTTTCTTTAAAAAGCACGATTATTAACGCTTATGAAACATACATTGAATAAATACTGGGAGACCTTAAAATACGCCGGAAGCGAATTTATGAATGACAAAGCCTTGAAAATGAGTGCTTCTCTTTCATATTATACCATTTTTTCTCTGGCACCAATGCTTATTATCATCATATCAGTCTGTAGTATATTTTTTGGAAAAGATGCTGTTCAGGGACAGGTGTTTTACCAGATACGTTCTATGGTAGGAAATAATGCAGCTTCTCAAATACAGGAAATTCTGAAAAACTCCGAACTTTCCAATCAATCAGGCGTAGCGTTGATTGTCGGAATCGGGACTTTACTGATCGGAGCAACCGGAGTGTTCGGAGAAATACAGGATTCCATTAACGCAATCTGGTCATTGAAAGTTAAACCCAGGAAGGGCTGGCTTAAGCTGATTATTAACCGCTTATTATCTTTTTCCATGATTATAAGCATTGGTTTTCTTTTACTGGTTTCTCTCATGGTGAATACACTTTTAGATATTTTCAATGCCCGGCTGCAATCTTTTTTCCCGGATGTAATGGTTTCATTGTTTTATGTATTGAATATGCTATTGGTATTTTTGGTCATAACCTGTCTTTTTACCCTTATTTTTAAAGTATTGCCTGATGGAAGACTGCGTTGGAAAGATGCCATAATAGGGGCGGGGTTTACTGCGGTTTTATTTATGATCGGGAAATTATTGATTACCCTATACCTTAGCCAGACGCAGGTTGTTTCAGCTTATGGCTCTGCAGGGTCTATTGTGCTGGTTTTGCTCTGGGTAAATTATTCTTCTACAATTCTGTTTTTCGGAGCCGAATTTACAAAGGCATATACGATATTTTTCGGACAGAAAATTATTCCGAATGAAGATACTGTTATCGTTGTACAACGGGAAATACAACCCCTCACTGATTAAGGGATTAACACATTGCATGAAAATGTCAGTTTCCTGTGCAAACCCCGTTCTTTCCGGACGGGGTTTTTATTTGTGCGTACATTCTTCTGCTGTGTTGAATTTGTGGAAAATGTTACCCACGATGTGCAAAACGGTACTAACATTATGTCTCGAATATGCAAATAAATGACTGGCACTTTTATTTGACAGAATATAATATCAAAGGATCCGGTATAAGAGGTTTTGTTTGTGTATATGTATGATTATCAATAGTTTGTGTTTTGTTATTCAGTTAGAATTAGCTTTAAACAAAATATAGTTTTCAGAAAAATACCTTGAAACCGGATCTTTTTAAAACATATTCCTTAAACATATATTTATCATTTTCTACATAATCACTTTATGAAAAAGCTATTAATAACCGCAATTATTTCATTATGCGCATTGCAATCATTTGGACAGGCTAAAAACTGGGCAATTGGTTTTAAACTTGGAGATCCGACAGGACTGAATCTCAGAAAATATGGCGAAAAAACAGCATTTGACGTCAATATCGGAACTTACGGATGGTTGTATGGAACTACCAGAGATTACAGAAGCGGGCAGTACAAAAGTTCAGGACTTTCTGTGACGGCCTCTTATTTGTGGTACACGCCAATGTTTGGAGATAATTTTAATATTTATGGTGGTTTAGGAGCACAGGTTAATTCCCGGAAATACTACCCTGATAAATTTAGCTCAGTTGACGCATATGTAAACACAATCTCTCTGGGTGTGACGCCAACCGCAGGAATGGAATATTTTGTGCCATATAAACCTTATTCCGTTTTTCTGGAAGGAGGGCTTTATACAGAACTTATCCCTGATATCTTTTTTGTCCACCCGCAGGTAGGACTGGGTTTAAGGGTTAATTTTTAGAAGGTCAGTTATACACCTATGTTTTAAATGCTTTTCAGCGTGCCTGATTAAAAAAACTAAAAGATAAAACTATGGAAAATTCACTCAAAATCAGAACATTACAGGCATTGAACATTGTCGCATTTTTGGTGATGGCAGGATTTAATGCTCTGGCAGAAATTTTGCCGATTAATGATAAAACTACCAGACAGCTATCCGATCAATATCCTAATTTATTTACGCCTGCGGGTTTCACTTTCAGTATCTGGAGTGTAATCTATTTATTGCTGCTGGCTTTTACTATTTTTCAGGCAAGCGGTTTTTTCAGCAAAAAGGTTTCACCGACCGTTGCCGCTTTGCACAAAGCAGTTGGTTTGGATTTCGTTTTAACATCATTTCTTAATGCTTCATGGATAATTGTATGGCATTTTGAATGGGTGGCGCTTTCTGTGGTGATTATGCTCATCATGTTATACCTTCTGGTGAATACTCTGCTCAATGTTACAAATATGAGTAAGGAAATAAAAACTTCAGAACGGTTTCTCATTCGCGCATCTTTCGGGCTTTATACCGGCTGGATTTCGATGGCAGCCATTGCTAATATCACCGTATTTCTTGTTTGGGCTGGCTGGGATGGATTCGGACTTTCTCCGGAATTCTGGACCGCAGCAATGATCGGCACCGGGACAATAATCACTTTATTTATGCTTTTCAAAACAGAAAATGCATATTATGGTTTAGTAGTAATATGGGCCCTTTTCGGAATCATGGCTAAACAATATGAGCAGGTCCCTCCGGAGAGAATGATTGTCCTGATTTCAGCATTATGCCTGATTATCATTGCTGTCATCACCATTATTTATGGCGTAAGGAGTTTCTTTCGTAAAACCAGAGACTATTCTCATCCGCTTCGTTCACAGTCATTGTTTTCGTAAACTTCAAAAAATCAGGTATTTATAAGGGCAGATCCCTGAAATGAATAATCTATTTTTGTCAGTAATCAGCCCAAGTATATTGTTACATCTCAATTTGAAAAATAAATAAGAATGAAACCTAATATTGGAATAACTGAAACAAATCTTGAAAGTGTGGCTTCTGTATTAACCACCGTGCTTGCCAACGAAATGGTGCTTTACACTAAAACCAGAAAGTATCATTGGAATGTCTCAGGAGAGAGCTTCATGGAGTATCATAAATTATTTGAAGAGCAATATGAACAATTGGAGGAATCTATTGATGAAGTTGCAGAGAGAATCGGTAAGCTGGGAAGTCAGACTATCGGAAGTTTACAGGAATTTCTCGAACATTCTACCTTAAAGGAGAGTGTTGGAAAAAATCCTTCTTCCAAAGAAATGATTAAAGAGCTTCTGGCCGATCATGAGGAATTGATAATAACCCTGAGAAAAGACGTTGATTTGTGTGCAGAGCAATTTCAGGATGCTGGAACGGCTGACTTCCTGACGGGATTGATGGAACAGCATGAAACCATTACCTGGACGCTGAGAAGATATTTAAGCTAAATAAAAATCCTCCGGAATGTATATTTTGGAGGATTTTGTTGTAAATAAGGTAGCAATTTCAAATTTATGTGTTCAGATGTAAAGGAAAGGTTACCGAGAAGTTTGTACCTTTTCCTACTGCGGATTCTACTTCTGCAGAAGCCTGATGCGATTGAATAATATTTAAGGTAGCTGCCAGACCTAACCCCATTCCCTGAGATTTAGAAGTAAAATAAGGCTCAAATAATCTTTTGAGATTTTCCGGAATAATGCCAGAACCATTATCTTCAAAGCAGACTTTGGCTCTTTTCTCACCTGATTCGGTTGAAATAATCAGTTTCCCTGTATTTTCTTCCATAGCCTCCAACGCATTCACGATGATGTTTGTAAAGGCAATTTTGATTTTAGGAATATCCAGCCAAAGTAAAATATCTTCTTCCTGAAAATTTGTAATTACTTCAATATTTCTCAGTTTAGCCCGATCCTGAGATTCAGCAATAGTCTGATCCAGTACTTCATGAATGGACACTTGTTGAAGACTCATCTGGGTAGGTCTGAGAGAGTTAAGCAACTCGGTAATCAGATCATTAATTCTTTTGCTGTTTCTCTTAACAATGTCCAGAAACATCACCTGGCCTTCATCTTCAAGTTCACTTTGGAGCTGTTCTACAGATAGATTAATATTCGTAAGGGGATTTCTGACTTCATGTGCCAGTGTGCGGAGTAACCTTCCGGCGGCATTAAATTTTTCAATTTGCAAAGCTTCCTGCTCTGCTTTTTTACGGCTGGTAATGTCATGGATAATGCCCTGAAAGAAAACTTCGCCATTGTGTTTTTCCTGAAGGCTTGCAGAAAGAATGCAGATGCGTTTTTCTCCGTTTTTGGTTCGCAGAGTTATCTCATAGTCCTGTATTTCACCATTTTCATGGAGAATTTCAATAAGATATTCTCTTTCAGATTGATCTTCGTATAAATCTGTGGCATAGATCTGCATGAATTCTTCCCGGGTGAAGCCTAATAAATCAGTGGCTGAACTATTAAGGTAAACAAAACGCCCTTCGGGATTTGAAATGAAAATCATGTCTTTCGATTGCTCGAAAAGACTTCTGTAACGTTCCTCACTGGTTTTGAGAGCTTTCAGATTGGCAGAGCGGTCGAGGGCATAGCGGATAGTTCGCTCGAGCTTTTCAGAATCGAGCTCGCCTTTGATCAGATAATCTACGGCACCAAGTTCCATCGCTTCACGATCGATGCGCTGATCTCCCTTCCCGGTAAGAAGAATGATAGGTTCTTCGCAACCTGCTTTTACCGCTTCCTTAATTAATTCAAGGCCGGTTTTAGCTCCGAGCAGGAAGTCGAAAAAGTATATATCGTACTGACGTTCGAGTATTTTTGGAAGTGCATCACTAAAATTGGATGCCCAATGTACAATGAAAGATTTATCAGGAATATCCCTGATATAATCACTTGTCAGAAGATAATCATCTTCGTCATCATCAACCAGTAAAACTTTGATTTCATTCATGATTCGGATTAGGAAGTTTTACAATTTCGAACCAGTACTGGCCAATCGAACGCGTTACGGAAATTAATTCTGTAAAGGTTACCGGCTTGGTTACGAAGCAATTAACGCCAAGATCGTATGTTTTTATAATGTCTTCTTCAGCTTTTGAAGTTGTCAGAATGATAATCGGAATACTTCTCAGATCAGGATCAGATTTTATTTCCTTTAAACATTCCCTGCCATCTTTTTTAGGCATATTTAAATCCAGTAAGATCAATCCGGGTCTTGGAGCATTAATCGAAGCATCTGCAAAACGACCCTGCTTTCTTAAATAATCCATTAACTGTTGCCCATCTTCTACAAAATGAAGTTCATTTAAGAGGAAATTTTCTTCAAGAGCTTCTTTGGTCATTTGCCGATCGTCCGGATCATCATCTGCAACCAAAATGGATATGCTACTATGGTTTTTCATTTTTTAAATGTGGTTTGAATTATTATGTCATAGAAAAAGACCGGAAGGGTTTCATGACAATTGTTTTCTGGGTAAAATAATAACAAATTCTGTTCCGACTTCGGGTTCACTTCTGGCAAAAATAACACCTTCATGATTTTCTGCAATTTTTTTGCAAATCGCTAATCCAATCCCCGAGCCTTCAAATGCGGACCTCCCATGTAAGCGTTGAAATATCTCAAAGATTTTTTCAGCAAATTCCATTTCAAATCCCATTCCGTTGTCTTTGATAGAAATGCGGATATATTCATTGATTTCAAGCAGGTTATGTGCGGATAGTTCTTCCGGAGAAGGTGTTTTTGCTGTAATCTCAATGGAAGGCCGCTCTTCAGTTTTAGAGAATTTGATTGCATTGCTGATCAGATTCATAAAAAGCTGATTCATTTGAGAAGGAATGGCTTCCAGCGTTGGAAGATTTCCTGAAATAATCCTTACATTTTTATCTTCAATTTTTAATTCGAGGTCATTCAGAACATCTTTCAGAATCAGATTCAGGTTGGTTTCTTTGAAATCATCAACTTTTCTGGTAGTTCTTGAATAACTGAGCAGATTATCAATGAGTAGTTTCATTCTGACACTGGCATCAGTCATCCGGTTAAGATAAAGTAAACCCTCTTCGCCAAGTTGTCCGCTGTATTTCTTGGATAACCTTTCTCCGAAAGCAGAAATTTTTCTCAGCGGTTCCTGCAAATCATGCGAAGCGATATAGGCAAACTGTTCAAGATTCTGATTGGATTTCTTAAGATCATTGATCTTCTGCTCCAGTTTTGCCTCGTATGTTTTAAGAATGGTAATGTCTGCGGTGGCAGCCAGTAATTTAGTATAATTCCCTTTTTTATCAGGAAGCAGCATACCTTTTCCTTCCAGGTATTTCATCTGTCCGTCCTTAGCAATAATTCTCCAGTTATAATGCTCATTTATGCCTTCAAGGGAGATTATTTTCTGCTCGATTTCTTCGGCGATATCCAGGTCATCCTGGTGAAAATGAGCTTTGAAAAAGCTTGTCGGGATTTTTTCAGGAAGCTCTCCCGTTTCATACCCAAAAAGCCTCTTTGTTCCGTTTGAACAGGTCAGGTAATGATCAATCAGGTCATATTCCCAGCTTCCGCATTGCAGCATTTCTTCCAGTAATCCGAAGCTATGCTTGCTCCTGGCCAGCTCTTCAGACAAGTTTTGCTGTATGGTAATATCTTCTGCAATACCCAGCACTTCTGAAGGATGCCCGTCTTTATCCCATTTTAATATGGTTTCCTGCGTTTTGAGATATTTTACCGAACCATTTTTGTGTAAAACCTTTACTTTATATTTTACCGTAGCATTTCCCCTGATTTTGGCATAATGTGACCATACCCCACTTTTTCCATCCGGTAACTCCAGAATTTTTGGGGCCCAGTTATTTCCGGCCTCCTTCAGATCATCGTAAGTGTATCCTAAAATGTCCTGGATTCTGGGATTGATGTAAGTAAACTGCTGATTAATCACATCCATAATATAAATCAGGTTGGGTGACAAGTCAGTTAGTAACTGATTCAGGTTGGGGTTGTCATGGGGAAAAGTTTTCATTTTATCTATTGCTTGCCGGGCTGTTCACATGGTGCAGACTCCAGTCAATGATTTGCTTGAAGTCTGTCCCTGTTCTTTAGGGAAATCCGCACTATTTACTAAAATGTTTCATTTTGTTGTAAAGCGTTTTGCGGTCGATATTCAAAATTTCCGCAGCCTTACTTTTATTAAAATTGACCTGTTGTAAAACCTTCAGAATCATATCATATTCCGCATCGAGTGCTGCTGCTTTCAAATCCTGCTGATTCCCTTTGGTATTCTGAGCTGCCGGAGGAATAAATGGCTGATTCTGAGGCTGAACTTCGGGAGATATGATGTTAATCGTTTGAGGATTATTTTCAATGGACAGTAATTTAGAGTAGTTGAGCATTTCGAAAGGCAATGACCGGGCTTCAATCAGTTTTCCTTCGGAAAGCAGTGCGGCTCTTTTAATTACGTTTTTTAATTCCCTTAAATTTCCATGCCAGGGATAATGAAGGAAAGTCTCTTCTACGGCGGGTTCAAAACCCTCCATCTCTTTTCCCAGGTCTGCTTTGGCAGATTCCAGGAAAAACCTGGCAAAAGTCATAATATCACCTTTCCGCTCGCGCAAAGAAGGTACATCTATGCTGAATTCATTGAATCTGTGATAAAGATCCTCTCTGAATTTTCCTTTGCGGCATGCTTCTGTAAGTTTCTCATTACTGGCAACAATAATGCGGACATCAAGCTGGATTTCTTTGGTGCCTCCGATTCTTTTCATGATTCTTTCCTGTACAATACGAAGTAAAGAAACCTGAATTTCATAAGATAAATTGGCCACCTCATCAAGGAAAAGCGTTCCGCCGTTTGCCAGTTCAAAATGCCCGATTTTTTGGTTTAAGGCTCCTGTAAACGAACCTTTTTCATGTCCGAACAACTCACTCCCGGCCAATTCTCTTGAAATCGCCCCGCAGTCCATTGCTACAAAAGGCTGGTCTTTTCTCCGGCTTCTTTTGTGTATTTCGTGGGCAATGACTTCTTTGCCTGAACCGCTTTCTCCATAGATAATGACGCTGTAATTGGTTGGAGCAACCAATTCAATCTGTTTGATAAGGTTTTTTGATTCCGGACTGTTTCCAAACACATAGCCTGACCCTTTGGCGGGCCTGCCGGATTTCGGGAGATCTGTTTCCGGATTATCCTCTTTTTCTGAAGAAACAACCCGTCCGAAACCAGTGGAAGTACTATCCAGAGCTTTTCTGATGGTAACCAGAATTTCATCCGGAAAAAGAGGTTTGGTAACATAATCGAAAGCGCCTTGTTTCATTACATTTACAGCAACTTTGATGTCAGAATAGCCTGTAATTATGAGTACAGGCATATGAGGGTATTTCTCTTTTATATTTACCAACAACTGACCTCCGTCAATATCTCCTAATTTAAAGTCAGTTATGACCAGATTCGGACGAAATTCATCCAGAATAGCCAAACCGCTTTTCCCGTTATGAGCGATTTCTACCTCATAATTATTTTTAGTCAGGAACCTTTTAAGTAAGAGGCAGATATCGGTATCGTCGTCAATGACCAGTATTTTTTCCATATAGCTTTATTGGTTTTGGAGAAGTTCAGGGCTCCGGAATACAGGGGTGTTAATTTCGTTAAATGAAGTAGCTGTTAAAACAGCCTTCTCATTTTGGCATTCGGAATATCAAGTTGTTCTCTGTACTTGGCGACAGTTCTTCTGGCAACATTGTACCCGTTTAAAGCTAGTTTTTCAACCAGTAAATCGTCATTAAACGGATTAGTTTTATCTTCATCTCTGACGATCTCAGACAAAACAAGCTGAATTTCCCGGTTTGAAACTTCTTCTCCTTTCGAATTGATGAGTCCTTCTGTAAATAAATCTTTTAAATTGATATTACCAAATGGCGTTTGTACGTATTTACCACTTGTTGTGCGCGAAATGGTTGAAATATCTCTGCCAACTATTGCAGCAATGTCATTAAGAATCATTGGTTTAAGGCGTTTTATATCACCTGTTTCAAAATAATCGTACTGCAATTTTACAATGGCTTTCATAGTAGCAGTCATGGTTTCTTCACGCTGTTTCAATGCATCTATCAGCCATTTGGCAGAACTGACTTTCGATTTGATGTATTGCTCCGCTGCTCTGTCATTTCCGCTATGCAATTCATTGAAAATAGGATTGATTCGTATTTCAGGAATATTTCTCCCGTTTAGAACCACTTCTATTTTGTCTCCTTCATAGTGTAATACATAATCGGGATAAATGTTTTGATTTTGCAGTATATTTTCCTGTCCGTACCCCGCCAGAGGTTTGGGATTAAGACTGGTAATAAGCTGAATCGCCTCCCTGAGCTGTTCCGGACATAAGTTTAATACATGAATGAGTTTTTCATAATTCCTTGCAGCAAGGTCATTCATATAACCTTCAACAATCTTTCTGGCGGTTTCTATCTTCACACCCTGTTCCTGTTTCCGTTCCAGTTGGGCTAAGAGACATTCTTTCAGGTTACCGGTCGCCAGGGCAGGAGGATCGAGCTGACGGATGATTTGCATAATGGGTTGAAATTCTTCTGATTCCACAAAAAATCCCTGAGAAAAGGAGATATCGTCTGCCAGCGTTTCAAGATCATAAGCCAGAAAACCGTCATCATCCAGAGAGTTGAGGAGGAAATCGGCTAAAAGCTGCTGCCTTTCAGTCAGATTATAAAACCCGATCTGTTCTTTTATTTCATCTAAAATACTCTGCTTCTGAACGATTGGTGTCGAATATAATTCATCGTCAGCACTGACATTATTTGATTTGGTTTTATAATCCGGAATGTCATCATTTCCATATTCATCCCAGTCACGAAAATCTTCAGCGGGAGACAAAGCCTCCGCTTCAGCAAAATTATCCTGATCTGTTTCGGCGACAGTTTCTAAAGAACCCTCTTCCAATACCGGATTTTCCTCGAGTTCATCCTTAATTCGTTTTTCCATTTCCAGCGTTGAAAGTTGCAGCAAATTCAGAAATTGAATCTGCTGGGGAGATACTTTCAGCGACTGCTTTTGTGTTATTACCTGATGAAGCATAATTTTTCGGTTTAAGGGTGCAGTAATTACTTATCCAATTAGCAAGCCAAAAATGAAAAAACGTCAGACAGAAGGGGTTTGGTAAAAAGAAATAGAAATTTCAGAAGATTTTATTTTGTATAATTTATTGATTGTCAGGTATTTAAATGTTTTTTATTATTTTTTATAAACATTGTTTAAAGATCGTGGTTGAATAGATTATATTCGTAATCGAATGTAGATGGAGTCATCACATTGTAGAAAATTGGGTAATTTATTACACAGTTTTCCTTTAAATTTCTGCCAAAATACATAATGAAATATAATCTTTTCTTTCTGCGGTTTTCATTTATTATTTCTGCAATTCTGATGCTGGCGATGGCCATTTCTTCTTATAACCGTCTTAAGCAATTAATTGATAATGCAAATCTGGTAGATCATACTCATATTGTTTTGCTGACTTCGGAGGAGTTATTGTCAACGGTAAAAGATGTTGAAACCGGACAGAGAGGATATTTACTTACCCATCGGGAAAACTTTTTAGAACCATTTCATTCCGGAATCAAAAATGTTGGTATTGTATTGGGAAATCTTGGAAATCTGACAGCGGATAATTTACACTCAAGACCCCGTTTTGCTTTGATAAAAGATCTGACCTACCGGAAAATTTATCTGATGCGTGAAAATATCAGACAGGATTCCACTGGTAAAATAAGTCCTCAGACAAGATTAGGAAATCTGATCAGAAGTAAAGCGACGATGGATTCGCTGAGGATAGTGGTAAAAGATTTTCAGAATGATGAAAACTCTTTATTGCAAAAAAGATTACAGGAAAAGGGGGCTTCGGAAGAGGCGACACCGTTTTATCTTCTTATTCTGACACTTTTTACATTACTTCTGCTCAGTGTCTCATTTGTTCTTATCAACAAGGAATTACTTCGCAGGGTTGCTTTTCAGGCTGAACTGGAGCAACAGGTTGAGGCATTAAACCGTTCAAATGCCGAACTGGAGCAATTTGCTTACGTGGCTTCTCATGATTTACAGGAACCTTTGCGAAAAATCAGGGCTTTCAGTGACAGGCTTGTGTACAAGCATAAGGAAAACCTGAATGAGGACGGACGGAGTATTTTGGATAAAATCAGCGTATCGGCCGGAAGAATGCAGAACCTCATCGATGATTTATTGATGTTTTCCAGATTGGTGAATAAAAAGTCAGAAATGGTTGAGGTAAATCTTAACGAGCTGCTAAACAACATTTTGGGAGATTTGTCGGAGATGATAAAGAGTACAAAAGCTGAAATTACCATTGACAGCCTGCCAATTATTAACGGATATAGTTTTCAATTGCAACAATTATTTCAGAACTTGTTAAGTAATTCCCTGAAATTTATTAAACCGGATCAGGTTCCGCAAATAAAAATATCTTACCATAAGGTATCAGGTAATGAAATTGATGGCGTTATGTCAAGTATGATTGATGCCAGTTTCCATAAATTTGAAATTACAGACAACGGAATAGGTTTCGAGAAAGAATATGCAGAGAAGATTTTTGTGATATTTCAACGCTTGCACGGGCGTCATGAATATGGGGGAACCGGTATCGGACTGGCAATTTGTAAGCGGGTAGTATCCAATCATCTGGGATATATTTTTGCAGATAGCAAACTCAATGAAGGGACAACTTTTATCGTTTATCTGCCTGTTGAAAGTGCTTAAATTAAATCTACCTCATGAGACAAGAAGTAATAATTCTGATGGCAGATGATGATGCTGATGATCGGTTTCTGACTCAATCTGCCTTCGAAGATAACGATATAGCCAACCCTATTCATTTTGTTGAAAATGGACAGGAATTACTTGATTACCTTCACAGAAGAGGGAAATATGAGGATTTAACCGGAACTGCCTTACCAGGCTTGATTCTGTTAGATTTGAATATGCCTAAAATGGATGGGAGGGAAGCTCTTCAGATTATTAAACAAACGGCTGAATTAAGACATATTCCGATTGTAGTGTTAACCACTTCAAAAGCGGAGGCTGATATCCTGGATGTTTACCTGCATGGTGCGAATTGTTTTATTTCAAAACCAATCAGTTTTGAAGGCCTTCTGGAAATGACGAGATCTTTAGGAGATTTTTGGCTGAGAACAGCTACAATTCCTCTTAGAAAATAGCCGCGAGTTTTGCCTGGATTCCGGTTTTAATTGAGCGCCTCTTCAAGCTTTTTTTCAACGATTTGAACCTTCTCTTTAATATTTCTGAATTTCCGGGGATTCCGATGTTCAGCTTGTCCGAGGATGTAACCGTATGGTTTCAGACCGTTAATGCTGTCAAAAATTACTTTCAGAATCGCGGTTACCGGTAAAGCTAACACAAGCCCCGGCAAACCCCATAGCTGTCCACCCAGAATCAAGGCTATCATCGCAGCCAAAGGATTAATACTGACTTTCGAGCCAACAATGTAAGGTGTAATGAAATTTCCTTCGAGGAATTGTACAGACAAAAATATACCCGCCACACCCACTGCATACCAATAAGAATCTTTCGTAATTAATGCCATAATCATAGGTAAGAGAGAACCCAGTAGAATTCCTATATAAGGAATCAGTAATGAAACGGCAGCCAGAACGCCGAAAAATATAGCGTAGTCAATCCCTAAGCATAAAAGTCCGATGGTATTTAGTGTAGCAACAATCCCAATCACAGTAGCTGTACCAACCATGTATCCCTGAATTACTTCATAAATTTTAGCAATGACATTGTTCAGATGATTTTTTTCCACTTTTGAGAAGACTTTGTAAATAAAAATTCTGAAAAAATCCCGGTAATACAGAAAGAAAAATACAAAGATAGGAATGAGAGAAAGCGCTCCCAGCATGCTGGAAGTGGTAGAAAGAAAGCTGCTTAAATAAGTCCCGCTTTCATCCAGCAGTTTTTTGGTTTGGATATTAATTTCTTTAACCTGTCTGGCACGGTCAATATTAAAAGTTTCTTCAGCAGTAGTTTGAAGTTTGTCAAGAATCTCATGCAGTTTATGGGTGAAATGAGGAACATTTTCATAAAAACCGGAGATTTGCATAGTTGTAACAGTAATCAGACCCAGTACTACCGTGGTGGCCAGCAGCATAGTGAGAGAAATTGCCCACAACCTTGAAATTCCCCATTTTTCAAGACTAAGACAAATGGGGAAAAGAAGCATAGAGAAGAGAATGGAAAAGAGAAGAAGCACTAACGTACTTTGTAAGACGTGCATCCAATACACCAAAAGGGTTACGCACAGAAGTGTAGCTGCAAGCCTGAAAACATATGGTATCTGGATATTATTCATTTGATGCAGGTTTTAGGGGATACATTATTATTCACTTTTCTTTCTTTTTCTCAGCTTTTTCAACCAGTTAAATATCGTATTGGTAATTCCTTCCTGATTATCATGAACAACATTACTTGTTACATTTTTGAGAAGAAAAGGTACAATCAGGCGATTTATCCAGGAAGAATTAGCCATGAGCCCATTCTTTACAATCATATCAATTCCCAGTCCGATTCCGGTGTTGAGAATTCCGGAGTTTTTGTGTGTAAAGAAATTTCCCAGAAAATTTATGGCATTTTTTGCAGGCTGAAGCTCTTCTCTGATCGCATAGATATCCTGCCTGATGTTGTTTTTGGAATGTTCAAGAGAGGAAATAAGAACCAGTCTTTCAGCCCTGAGTTGTTCGATAGTCTCAATTTTAGCTTTCATGGTAAAACTTTCTGATTATAGAATTTACTACAGGTATTTTTATGAACGTATCTTTTATCAGATATAGAATAATGCTTAAAAAGGCATAAAATGCGGCAACAATAAAAAATCCTAATGATATATTATGAAGTTGCTGACCAATCCACCAGGCTATGCCTGTGCTTAGGAAAATAAGTCCCAGCCCTATGCTTAATCCTAAAATCGTTATGGTTGCCAGTGAAGATACAACCTCAGACGTTTTCTCGGCGGTATCTAAAACAGCTAAATTCCATCTCGCTTCCGTATAATCGGAAATGTGATCGATTAAATCTTCTGTTTTTGATTTGATTGGTTCAAGCTCCATGATTTTAAAAGTAAAATCTTAAAAACAGAGACACCCGTAACGAGTGTCTCTGAACAAATAAATGAGTGACACTAATTTAGCTTAAATGAGATTCGGCTTTTCTTTTTAGCGACTGTACTCCGTCCTCAGCATCCTCTTTCCATTGTCCTAACTTCGCTTCGGCTCTTCCTTTCAATTCACTAGCCTTCTCTGCCACATCATTTTTTCTTTTGCCCAGTGCTGCCAGTAGTTCGTCTGCCAGATCATTAGCTGACCCACGAACTTTTTCACGCAAATCGCTTCCTTTTTCCGGAGCAATTAAAATCCCGATTACAACACCGGCTCCTACTGCTGCAAGTAGAGCTAAGGCATTTCTTGAATTTGTAGTCATAGTCCTAAATGTTTTAGTTAATTACTGACTGATATTTTGAAAAAAGCATTCCATCAGGATATTTTGTAGAAAATCACCTAACTTGGGGAATATAATCCTCACACTGAGGAGGCTATCGGGAATGTTTGACAAGCAATCAGAAATTTACTGGCACAGTTTTTTACACATATTTGTTTGATTGTAGAAGCATTAATGAAATGAAAAAAGAAGATACCATAAAATCCTCTTCTGTATTAATAATTGACGATGAAGAGGACATATGTTTATTGTTGAGTACGTTTATCCAAAGAAAATCCAAAAAAGTGACTTATGCACTGACTTTGAATGAAGGGATGAAGAATTTATACGATTTACAGCCGAATGTTGTATTACTGGATAATAATCTTCCGGATGGCCTGGGAATAACCGTAATCGGAAAAATCAGGAATTTATTGCCTGGGTGTAAAATAATTATGATGAGTGCGATGGGGCATTTAAGTGAGGAGGCTTTGATTACCGGGGCGGATAATTTTCTGGAAAAACCTATCAGTTTTGAAGTATTAAGCGGCCTGATTGACTAAAAATTACCATTGAAATAAACATGATAAGGGGGACTTTGGTCCCCCTTATTCTTTTGTTGAAAATCAGAAGCAGAATATTTGAAGAAGCTTCTATATGCTCAAGATCCTATGTGCCCTATGTGTCTATGTGGTTACAATCCTATGTGTTCTATGTTCCTATGTGGTTACAATGTCTCAAAACCCTATGTGTTCTATGTTCCTATGTGGTTACAATATCTCAAAACCCTATGTGTTCTATGCTCCTATGTGGTTACAATGTCTCAAAACCCTATGTGTTCTATGTTCCTATGTGGTTACAATGTGGCTACATCCCGGTCTTGCGATAAAATAATAGCACTATAGGCAGCGATAGAAATATTGGCATAGGCGTGAAAACCCTCAAATTCACCATCAACAGCTTCCGTATCTACAGAAGTGAAATTTTCAAATTCTGCATCATAACCTTCCCAGTCACTGTTGAAACGAACTTTCCAGATGCCACTGGAAGGAAAAGCAATAGTGTAATTTTCCTGATTGGTATTGGCGAAATTCAGAATAACTACGGTGTTATCGCCTTTCCCTCCGTTCTTCCAACGCTGATAGGCTATAATTTTTTTCTCTTCATCAATCTTTAGGATTTGTGTGTGCTGACCGGTCAGACCCTCAGTCAGGTTGTCCTTATTGAGCCTTAAATGAATCAGATCTTTATGTAAGTTCATATATCCGTTGAATTTTTTCAATCTTTTCCAGTCGATCGGATCAGTATCAGAAAACCATTTATCTTCCAGTAACTCCTGCCCCTGGAACAACATTGGAATGCCCGGAGAAGTGAGAACCAATGCCACACCAAGAGAAGCTCTCTTTTTCGAATACCAGTTATTTACATTTTTAACAGCAATTTCTTCAGCAACCCTGGCTTTTCCGTTGGCAACCTCATCATGCGATTCAGTATAAATTACTCTTTTAAAAGCATCATCACTATATCTGCGCAACAAGGCCATTTCTATTGCTTCCATGCTTCGTTCTTCATCATTCTGAGTAATTAATGCTTCCCTTACAGGATGTACGAAATCTGCATCCCACTGACTCCCGAAACCTAGTCCGCATTGTTCTCCGATACTGTCAGTAATGGTATCAAGTCCGTGAAGATCTTCTGCAATGGTTAGTTTCCAGGGGAATCGTTCCGACACTTCTGAATTGATCCAACGAAGAAGACTGATGCCTTCATGCAGGATATTTTCAGGATTTTCTTCCTGATTTACCTTTCTGATGTAAGGAATCATATCCATTCTTAACCCATCAACTTTATATTCATCAAACCACATCATAGCATTGTCACGGATGTATTGTTGTACTTCCTTTCTGCCATAATCCGGTCTGGTGTCGCCCCAGGGGGTATTGGCGCGCCAGTCGTTATAAAAATATATGCCTCCCAGGTTATTCTCATTCCAGCCATCAAACTGCCAGATATCAAGATCAGAAGGTCCGAAATGGTTGTAAACTACATCCAGAATTACTGCAATGCCACATTCATGCGCTGTTTTAACCAAAGCTTTGAATGCATCCGGCCCGCCATATTCTGACTCGATTGCAAATGGATGAACAGGATTATATCCCCAGGAAAATCCTCCCGGGAATTCAAACGGCGGCATAATTTCAATGCAGTTTACCCCTAATTGTTGTAAATAGGGTAGTTTCTCAATCAAACCATAAAAATCTCCCGGTTTACCCTTGACTTTTGCATTGAAAGTTCCGGTATGGAGTTCATAGATTACAAGGTTATTCCAGCCGGGCATCTGAAATTCCTTTTGCCCCCAATCAAAATTATTCTGATCATAAATGATCGAATTTCCAACCGAATCTGTCACCTCTCTCGCATATGGATCATTTCTCTGAAAACTTCCTGAAGGCGACTGAATCTGAAATTTGTATTCATCTCCTGCTTTTGCTTCCCCGACGTTTCCTCCCCAATAACCATTTTCTTCATATTGCATGAGGTTAGCGGCCGGATCCCAATTATTAAATGATCCGACAATACTTACCTGTTCAGCATTAGGACACCAAACCCTGAAGAAGACTCCGTTTTGATGAATAATTGAACCCATTCCTTCAATTTTCTCCAGCTCCAAAAATGTGTTAGTTTTCATAATCAGTCAATTAAAATTGGTTTACTATATAGTTTATAAAAACCCGTGCCTCTGTTTAATACCTTTACAAAAAATCAAAGTGTTTGTGGGTATGATTCTGTAAATCAATTGATTGCGATTTTTATTTTGAGTGAATCTCCAGAGTCAGATCATGCAGGTTGAGCAATAGTTTATCAGAAGTCTGAGGAAGTTTTTCCCCGGATTATATACTTTCCGGAATGGATTTTCCCGATTTAAATATGTTTTTTTCAGGATGAAAATAAAAAAGAACAGGTATTCGGAAGGGTTTATTTAAATTAGTGGAATCTGGAATAACTCATAACTTCATCTTTTAAATGAACTTCAGGAAATTTTTGAAATTATTACTGGTTTTTGCCATAGTTGGCCTTCAGTTTTCTTGCAGCACGCAACGGAAATTAGTAAAAGCCTTACAATCCGATAAAGTGTTTTCGCAGAATCATACAGGTGTAATGCTTTATGATATTGCTGAAAAGAAAAATGTACTCGAATACAATGCTGAAAGGTATTTTATGCCGGCCTCCAATGCCAAACTTGTTACTTTCTATATTGCATTAAAAACCCTTCCGGATTCTATTCCGGCTTTGCGATATGTTGTTAAGAATGATTCGCTGATCTTTTGTGGAACAGGAGATCCTGCGGGATTGCACCCGGATCTGAAGAACACGAAGGTTTATGATTTTCTGAAGTCCAGACAAGAGAAACTGTTTTATACAGAGGATAGTTTTACCGGAAGTTCTTTCGGAGAAGGCTGGGCCTGGGATGATTATAATGATTATTATTCCACCGAGATTTCTCCTTTGCCGCTTTATAGCAATATTGTTCGTTTTTCCGGAAAACCTGACAAAAACCTACTGATTGAACCGGGATTTTTTAAGGATAAAACCTATAGCTGGAGTCATGGGAAGGACTTTGAAGTAAAAAGAGATGTTGGATCTAACTTATTCAGCTTTCCGAATACTCCCGCAAAAGCAGGATTTGTGCAGGATGTTCCTTTTAAAACTTCTTCTGATCTGACAACCGCTTTGTTAAAGGATACACTCAGAAAAGAGGTAAGTCTGATCAATTATACTTTAGATAATCAGGCGAAAACGGTTTACAGCTTAAGAGCAGACAGCCTTTACAAAAGAATGCTGCACCTCAGTGATAATTTTATTGCAGAACATCTTATTCTGTTAGCTGCTAACGCGCAGGGGAAAGCGCTTAATTCTTCAGAAATGATTACCGTATTGAAAAAGACTCTTTTATCCGATCTTCCTGATGCTCCCCGCTGGGTGGACGGCTCCGGGCTTTCGAGGTATAACTTGTTTACACCGAGAGATTTTGTGAAAATTCTGGAAAAAATACATGAAATCGTGCCTGAAGAAAGATTATATGATCTTTTGCCGGCAGCCGGAGTTTCAGGAACCCTGAAAAATGTGGGTGAAAACGGTGGAAAACCTTTCATTTTTGCCAAATCAGGGTCGTTTAGCAATAATTATAATCTAAGTGGTTTTTTGATAACCAGGTCGGGAAAGACTTTTGCTTTCAGTATGATGAATAACAATTTCATGAAATCCATTTCTGAAGTACGAAAAGAGGTAATCAGGTTTTTAACAGAGGTTCATGAAAAATATTAGAATAAGTAAATAAAACAATAAGTCCCTCCGAACATGTTCAGAGAGACTTATTTCTATGTTTTGTTGCAAGACTTTAAATGCCTTTTGCTCTATCCGGATAATCAGTAATAAGTCCATCCGCTCCGAGCGCTTTGATTTGTTTCATTTCCTCAATTTCATTGACAGTCCAGGGAATAACCTTTACTGATTTTTCATGACAGGCGTCAACTTGTTCTTTTGTGAGGTTTTTAAAATAAGAGCTGTAAACATCAGGCAGAAAACCAAGGTCTTTGAACGTATTTGCTGGAGACTTTGAAACAATTAAAGCTGATAAAACAATCTTCTTATATTTCCCTGCGTCCATTTGTTTTTTCCAGTGCTTCAATACATTAAAATCGAAGCTTTGTAAAATAACCCGGTTGGCAGGTAGTTGTCTGATGATTTCCTGATAAACTAAATCCGAAAATTCTTCAACCGTATTGGGCTGTGAAATGCCATATTCCTTTTCTTCAGACTTGATTTCTATGTTATAATGCACAGATTTTAATCCTTTTTCTTTGATATAAGCTTCGCAGGCAGCAATCATATCTTTCAGTAAAGGTTTAAAAGTTTCCTGTTTCTGTTGTTGCGGAAACTGTGTATTTCCTCTTTTCCCGGAGTCATATTTTCTGATTTCGTCAGCAGTCATCTGAAAAAGATTCAGCGATTTTTCTTCCTCCTTCGTTACGGGAGTGCCATCTGGTTTACTAACATATAATGCGTTCATGTAAGGCTCATGTGACACGACAACCTGCTTGTCTTTCGTGATACAAACATCCAGTTCCAGCGTAGAAACCCCTAAATCAAGTGCTTTTTTAAAGGCCGGAATGGTGTTTTCGGGCATGAGGCCTCTTGCTCCTCTATGACCTTCTATTTCAAAGGTTTGTGCTGTTGTTGTCAAGGCAATGGCAGAGAAAAGGGTGAAAAGAGCGATTTTCTTCATTTTTTGAATGGTTGGAGAAAACAAAAGCTCTTATCAAAAGAGCTTTTGTTTTCTAAATGTATAATTATTTTATGATTTTTTAAAACTCATATCTCGCCCCTAACTGTACTTGATAAGTACTTGTGGCATTGTTAGGTACTAATTGTCCGAAAGTAGGGTTAACCTGATATGCGTAAATAGTGCGTCCCTGTTTCAGGGCGAAAGGATCGAGACCCATTGCTTTTAATAACTGTTGGTTTCCTGAAGACACGACCATTTGTTTTCCGGCATTTTTATCAAGTAAATTGGCAAAATTGAATACCTGAGCCTGTAAAACCAATCTGTTTTTACCGATGTTTTTAAAGATGCGGTTGTCGATTGTATAAGAAACGCTGATATCCACATTATGCCAGAATGGATTGTAGATTTCATTACGCTTAGCCATCTGACCTAAGTGACTTTTCAGATAATCACTGGCAGTATTGTCAGCATTGTTCATCAGTTTCACTAAATCAGCAGCAACCTGTTTTTCATAGATCGTCGCATTTGGATTAGCATTGATGGTAGCCGGATCAAAGATGAAAGCTCTTTTGTTGTTGTTAATGGTCAGACTTGAACCGTCTCCTGTAATGTCTCCGAATACAACCGGAGTCCAGGGGTTACCTGAAATTCCTACATATTTAAACCCGAAGCGGAATCCATGCCATTGAGGGCTAAGACCGTAAACAACAATTTTATTGCGGAAATCAGTATTGGCACCACCTCTGTTTACGTCAAGTGCTCTTGGGTCATCAGCAATGTTACCACTGCTGTAAGTTGTTCTGGCAATACAACAATTGTAAGAGTTATCGTCTTCTGAGTTATTTATAGTAAATGAAGCGCTGATTAATCCGTTATTTGGTAAAACTACACCACCTTCAAAAGTTACGCCTTTCTGCCATAAATGAGCATCTCCGTTAAGGGCTAAAACGCGGCTTAATTCCGGATGAGCAGTTACGTCAGCATAATTGATCGGATAAGTAACAACCTTAGGATTCGTTTCTGCGGCAACCTGAACTTTGTCAACCGGAGCAAAAACACCACGTCCTCCTTCATTGTCCAGACGGAAATTTGGCTGATCTCTAAGGTTTAAATCTACATAACGATAGTTATTTGTGGTGTACGCATAATAAACATTGGCACCAACAAAGTACATTTTGTTGAAAAACTGCTTGAAAGAAGCATTGGCTTTGTAAGTAAGCGGTGCTTTGAAATTATCACCGATCAGGTTTACATAGGCTGGAGGCAGCGCTGCTCCGGCAGGAACACCCGGTACATTGTTGATGTCCTGACGATATGCAGGATAATCCGGTTTCGGGATTGCATTAGAAGGATAAACCACATTGGCAAGGTTTACACCAGATTGCAGAATATTACTTAACTGAGCCCAGTGAACGATATTTGCTGAATACGAACCCCCGCCGATCTGGAAAACAGAGCTTTGGTCTCCCTTAATATCGTAAGTAAACTGAACTCTTGGCTGGATATTGGTATAGTCGCTCGCTACAACATCTGTTCTTTTCCCCAGCACTTTATCTACCAAAGGATTATAGGCAGGTTTTGAATTGAAAATGGTAGCATCCCAGCGTAATCCGGCCTGTAGATTCATTTTAGGATTAATACTGTATTCCATTTGTGCATAAGCTGAAACGTCGAACGCTGTCTGATCCAGATAAGGAGAATAACCGCTTTCCGGTTTCAAAGGTACCAGACGGGTATAAGAAACAGGTTTCAGATTATCCAGATCATCTAAGCTGGCAAATTGGAATAAACCACCTTGTTCATTTGAATTAAGTGTATGGGTAAAAGTAATAAGGTTATCCGTTCCAAAAGTGAAATTGAATTTTCCGGTTTGCAGGTATAAGTTTTCAACCAATTGTAATTGCTGTTCACCTTGTTTTTCAGGGGCAATACGGTTTCCGCCAAATTGAAAGGTTTTTGTCACATTTGTACCATCCGAAAGCGTGGAAGCGATGTTTACAAAACCTCTTGGTAAATTGCTGTAAGGAATGAAATCCCTCTGAGCTTTCAGGTACTGTAATTTTAACTCGTTATTCACTTTACTGCTCAACTGACTTCTTAAACTTAAAGTTGTTGAAAAAAGAGAGATTTCATGACTTCCGTAAGATTCTTTAACCGCTGCATTATCCGGAGAAGCATACGCAGAAAAATCGCTGTTCTGACTTGAATAATTAGTTCTTAATGTCAACTTATGAAATTTGTTGATTTGCCAGTCGAGACGGCCGAAATAAGTACGGCTTGCTGGTTTTACAGAGAAAAGACCTGTTTGAGAATCCTTATCTTTCAAGCCGTATTTTGCTGTAAGAATGTTTAAAAAGCGATCTAAATTAGCTCTTGAAATCCCTTCAGCTTTTTCAGTAGTCAGATCAGTAACACTTAAAACAGAGATTGGCTGGCTGCGGTCTTCAGAGTCAAATGCAACAAAATAATGAAGTTTATCCTTAATGATTGGCCCTCCTAATGAGAAACCGTACTGGTTGATGTTAAAATCTTTGATTTGACGACCCAGATAATCCTGACTTGAAGTAAGGCTTTGGCTCCTGTTGTAAAGGAAAGCCGAACCTGTTAAAGTGTTTGTTCCGTTTTTGGTGATAACGTTGATAGAACCACCACCCTGACGGCCCTGCAATACATCGTAGTTGTTTGTTGAAACTTCGTATTCTTTTACAGCTTCAATAGAAACGGTAAAGATCGGAAGCAAACCACCGTTCATCATAAAACGCTGATTCATTCCGTCAAGTGTTACACCCGTTGAGCTTTCTCTCGTTCCGCCCAGGCCAATATTGGGGTTATTGGAAGGAGAAACACCTGATTGTGGAGAAAGGTTAGCTAAATCCTGGAAACTACGGTTGTTTACAGGTAATACTTTTAATTCCTGTACTCCCAGTTTTTTAGCAGTTCCAAGTGGTGAAACTTTTGCAAAAATATCATCCTGAGGTCTGATGACAACTTCATTAAGCTCTGTGTTTTTATCAGATAATTTGAAGTCAACTTTCAGCGCTTCACCAATACTGATGGTATAACCTGAGCGCTTTTCTGTTCCAAAACCTACACTGCTTACTGTAATGGTGTAAGGGCCACCCAGAGCAACGTTTTTAAATTGATAATATCCTAAGTCATTTGCTACTGCACCATCAGTGAAACCTGTCGATTCATTCTTCAGAATAACAGAAGTTCCAGGAAGTGTTTCTCCGGTAGAGGCAGACTTGATAAATCCGCTGACAGAGGCATTCGTTTGCCCGAAAAGGTGAACCTGAAAGACCAGGAAAGAAAATAAAAAGAGAAGGAGTTTTAAAGAGTATATCTTTTTCATGTCTGGCGTTGTTGGTTAAATTGAGTTAAACGCTGACAAATGTAGATGAGTAAGAAAAAATGGAGATTAAGGCGGGATTACTTAACTGTTAAATGTTTTGGGAGTATTCTAAGATAAATTTGAAGAGACGCCTTTTGGGCGTCTCCTGCTTGTATTAATTAACATAAATTTCGTCGATCATTAACCAGGCTTTGTTCCCTGCACCGTATTCTCCTTTAGGAATGATGCCTTTGTTTTCAGCTTCAATTTTGATAAACCGGGCTTTGGTCAGAGGAACAGAAGCGCGTACTTTGTTAACCGCATTTTCCGGAAATGTCTTCTGGCGATACACTTCTTTATAATCCTTACCATTTTCAGAAAGATAAAATACCAGTACATTCGGTTCCCACATTCTTTGCCAATGGTATTTGAGAATGTTTAACCCAAGTTTCTGAATATTCTGAACAATTCCTAAATCAATTACCGCTTCGAAGTTCTCTCCGCTGAAACCGGACCATTGCCCGTCATTATAACGTAGACTTCCGGTAATGCCGTTTACTAAAGCCAAAGGGTCTTTGGGATTGAAATTGCCTTTTGGTTTATTTTTCAAAGTAAGACTCTTCCCGATTGCCTTGTGAAAATCGAAAGATTGCTCAAATACTTTTCCATAAGGCTTTGTACCACCAAACAGCTGTGCCTTAAAAATCGTAGATTTTTCTACAAAAAAATCATTTTTGAATACCTTATCATTCATTCCCGGATTTTTCCCGTTTGTTGTGTAACGGATGTTTGCCTGAGGAAGCGTTGAAGATAAATGAACAGAAACTTTTCCGTCATTATGAGTGGTGAAAGAAAAATTCAGTTCTTCAAAACGATCAAAGAAATTCACTTTTTTGTCACGAAGGATTATTTTATGAAGACGAAGTCTTTTTAGGAAATCTTCATAATTTTTATGCGTTTTAGCCGACCAGCCTGTTTCTGAAACAGCTATGGCTCTTGGGAAAACCATGTATTCAACCTGTGCCTGGTTGTACAGATACTCGCTCCATATATTAGCCTGAATGCCCTTTATATACTGATATTCTTCAGGTTTCAGTTCTCCGGGTACCGGGTCATAATCATAGACTTTTTTCAAAGGAGTAAAACCTCCGGCAGCTATGGGTTCATTTGGATTAAGTGATTGATAGTAGTCGAGATATAAGTGGCTTTCAGGAGACATAATCACGTCATGCTTTTGCTGTGCTGCGGCAATACCTCCTTCTTCTCCCCGCCAGCTCATTACTGTAGCTTTCGGACTCAGTCCTCCTTCCAGAATTTCATCCCAGCCGATTATCTCACGCTGTTTACTGTTCAGGTACTTTTCCATCCGGCGGATAAAATAGCTCTGCAATTCATGTTCATCCTTCAGGTGCTCATCTTTCATGCGCTTCTGGCATTTCGGACAGATTTTCCATTGTGTTTTAGGACATTCATCTCCACCTATATGGATATATTTTGAAGGGAAAAGTGCCAGAACTTCTGATAAAACATCTTCCAGAAAATGAAATGTACTGTCATTTCCGGCGCAGAAAACATCGTCAAAAACACCCCAGAATGTAGCCGTTTTATAAGGACCTCCCGTACAACCCAGATTCGGATAAGCAGCCAGTGCCGCCATTGCATGCCCCGGCATCTCGATTTCCGGAATAATTGTCACGTATTTACTGCGGGCATATTCTACTACTTCTTTAACTTCCTGCTGTGTATAAAAGCCTCCGTACTTTTTACCGTCAAAACGGTGCGGAGAATCTTTTTTATGCCCGATAATTGTTTCGTCCCTGAAAGCGGAAACGCTTTGAAGTTCAGGATATTTTTTAATTTCTATTCTCCAGCCCTGATCTTCTGTCAGATGCCAGTGGAAAGTATTAAACTTGTAAAATGAAAGCAGATCAATGTATTTTCTGATAAATGAAACCGGAAAGAAGTTTCTTCCGACGTCCAGATGCAGGCCTCTGTAGCTGAATCTTGGTGAATCTTTTACGGCACAACCTGGTAATTGCAGGCCTGCAGAAGAACTTTGATTAAGATACAAAAGCTGAATCAGTGACTGAATGCCATAAAAAACGCCGGCTTCATCATGTCCGGTTATCTCCACTTTGTTTTGGGAAATTCTGAGAAAATAACCTTCTTTTTCAGGTACTTCAGTGGCATCAGTTTCCAGAGAAATGACATTTTCCTTTTTATTTTCAGAAGAAAGAACAGCAAAATGCCCGAGGTGGCTGATGGCTTGTTTTAACAGATCAGCAGAAGGCTGAAGAGATTGCCGCGAAACAAAAATGGCAGTAGATTTATTAAGCTGAAAATGTTCATCCGATGGTACGAGAGAAGCTGGCCTGGGAATAATCGGAAAAACAGTGTTTTGGGAATGCTGGGCAAATGTTCCGTAAGCCAGCATAACAAAACATATTATTAAAAAGCGCTTTTTGTACATATTTTAATAAAATTGATGGTAAAAAACAGGCTTCCTGTTGAGAAGCCTGTAACATTGAAATACCCTTAAACTGTGGAAAACAAGATTATTTCCAGGCTTTTCTTAAGAATCGTAACCAGTTCCCGTGCATTACATTTTCAATATCTGTTTGGGAATATCCTCTTTTGCTGAGCATATCCGGAATTTTACCTAAATCAGCAATGGTTTCAAGGTCATAAGGGCTTTGCTCTTTTCCAAAAGCACCATCCAGGTCAGAACCGATCCCGATATGCAGGGCATTTCCGGCAAGCTGACAGATATGGTCGAGGTGATCAATCATCACTTCCAGGTTGCAATTCATAGATTCGGGAGTTGACTTTCCTCTTACCCAGCCAGGCACCATCATCCAGGCATCCAGTGCTCCGCCTATCACCGCACCACGACTGATCAGCTCTTTAATTTGTTCGTCGCTGAATTGTCTGTTATGATTTACCAGACTACGGCATAAATTATGACTTGCCCATACATTTCCATGAAAATGATCCATTGCTTCCCAGAAACTGTCATCACATAAATGCGTAGCATCCAGAATAATGTTCAGGCGTTCCATCTCTTTTAACAGGGCTTTGCCCGGGTCACCCATAAATCCGGTTGCATCTGTACCCTGGGCATAACGGCCGGGGCCATAATGTGCGGGCCCGATCGCTCTTAAACCATAAGAATATGCTCTTTCTACATGGTCGATTGTTACGATCGAATCGGCACCTTCCAGACTTAAAATATAACCGATTGGCTTATTTTCATTAGGTGTGCCGTCATTCCAAAGTTTCAGGTGATTTTCAAGAGAGTTCAGGTCATTGATTTGAACCATTTCCCCGCATTCTTCCATGGTTTTGTACCAGGAAACCTGTGCCTGGGTTTGCGACCATGCCTGTTCCGGTGAAGCCCAGCCGGGTAATAAACTATCTGGTTTTACATATCTGGCAATTTGCGTGGCAACTACCAATCCTATATTTCCTTTTCTCAATTCAGGAAAAGCGACGGTTCCTTTCTCACGATCAGGCTTATCTGTCAATCCTTTTTCTCTGTCTCTGATTTCCTGAACGGTCAATCGCAAATCGCGATTCCACTCCATAGCATTCATGCTAAGATCGAGGTGGGCGTCAATAGTGAACATATCTGATTATGAATTTTGATGGTATAAAAGAGAAGCACGATTTTTCGTGACTAACTTCTCTTTCTTTTGTTAGTAATTTATTTTTCTGTCTCTGGAAATGACTTTCCATTCGACGCCGTTCAGTTTTCCCTTTTCAACGATGTATCCTCTTTCGTGAAGCGCGCAGGTAGGGCAGATATGAATCGGCAAACCATAAAAAACATCACCGATTTTAAAAGTATGATTCTCCGGTGTTTCAAGTACAAGATGTTCTTCACTCTGACCGATAAACTTTAAGTCGGGTGCATTCAGAAAGAAAACTCTTCTGGAAAGATCATTTTCTGCCGCAATTGATTTATGTCCCAGGTCAAGACAAATCTTGTTTGAATCAGGAATAGAGATCACTCTTGAAATCACCAGTGCAGCGGTTAAAAATGCCTGTTCCGGAAAAGAGCTTTCATAACCTTTGTCCCAATACACAAATGTTCCCGGACTACATTCTACCTTTTCTCTTTGTGCATGAACCGGGAAAGTAGGAGTCCCTCCGGCCACAATTTTAGGTGCCGGAAATCCTTCCTGCTGAATTTTTTGAACCAACAATTCTACTGGTTCAAAAGCTTTATCACAGTTTTCCCTGCGTACTTCTAATTCAAAATCTCTGATATTTCCATCATAAATATGAAGCCCGGCGATTGTGACATTCGGTAGTTTTTGCAGGGCAAGAAATAAAGGAAATGCTTTCTCCGGAATAATACCTGTTCTGTTCATTCCAGTGTTCAGGTCAATGAATAAAGGAATGGTCAGCTGATGTTCTCCGGCAGTTTCTGAAATATTTTGCCCGATTTCAAGGTCATCTACCAGACAGGAAAATTGTGTTTGGGGAAAATGTTGAATTAAAGTTAAAAACCTGAGAAATTTTGCGCCGACCGGCTGATATGCCAGCAGAACATCTTTCGCACCGGAAAGGGCTAACATTTCTGCTTCTGCAATCGTGGCGCATTTAAACTTCTGAATACCAGCTTCCAGTAATAGTTTTGTTACTTCAACCGTTTTATGGGTTTTTACATGAGGACGAAGTCTTGTCCTGTCATCAATCATTCCGGTAAGTAATCGGATATTTTCTTTTACTCTTTCCGGAAAAATGACCAATGCCGGTGTATCCAGTTCCTCTATATTTTCAATGTTGTACCAGTTAATTTCGCTCATTTGAATATTAGTCTGAAAATAAAACGGAAATCAGTTTAACAGGAATGCTAAAATTTTAACCCATAGTCATAAAGAGAATGGGTTATAGGTCATATTGTTGATTGTGTATTGTTTGGGTCGTATTATTTACTTGAGGAATTACGCATTTCTGACCTTTTTAATAGTTTCCAACAACGTGACTACTCTTTCTTTTGTTTTTTCAGGGGATGCTAAAATGTCTTTTGAGAAAAGATTAGAGCCAATTCCCACGCAGCTGATACCAGTGGCAAACCAGCCTTTAAGATTTTCTTCTGCGGTAGTAACTCCTCCTGTCGGCATGACGTTGATCCAGGGGCAAGGGGCTTTTATTGCTTTTATGAAAGCAGGTCCTCCCAAAGTTTCTGCCGGGAATATTTTTACTAAATCTGCACCTAAATCATGTGCACGAACAATCTCTGAAAGGGTAGAGGCTCCCGGACACCAGAAAATGTCATTTTCCCGGCAAAATTTACCAACCTCTTCACTCAGCATTGGGGCAACAATAAATTCTGCTCCGAGAGCGAGGTATTTTTGAGCATCTTTAACGGTAATAATTGTACCTACCCCGATAATTAATTCAGGTAAATATTCATCGGCATATTTGCGGAGCGCCGTGAAAACCTCCGGAGCATTGTCTGTTCTGCTGGCAAATTCAAAGACTCTGATGCCTGCTTCATAGGAAACTTTCGCTACAAACTTGCAAAGTTCTGCATCGGGATTTGTGAATAAAGGCATAATGCCCTGTTCTTTCAATAAAGTGGATATTTGTATGCGCTTATTCATTTTTCTGTAAATTGATAGGAGGAAAACGAGGTGATTTTTTGTCAATTATCCCGGCTATTCAGGGTTTATCATATCGTCTCTTACCTGAGAATCCTTCCTGAAATTCCGCTTTTAACAAGGGATTCTACTTCTTCTTTTCTGATAAGAGCAAAATCACCTTTGATACTTTGCTTAATTACTCCGCAGGCCGTTGCAAAATTGATTGCTTCAGAAGGTTCATAATTGTTAATCCTTGAAAACAGCAGACCCGCTGTAAAAGCATCGCCGCTGCCAATCTGATCTGTAATGGCAGGAAGGGTATGGATTTTAGAAAAATGTAATCCTCCTTCGTGCATAATTGCGCCGGAGTATTGATGCAGGAAGTTCTCCCCGGATTTTCTGAAACTCATCCCGAGGGTTTTTAATGAGGGGATATGCTGTTTCAGGGCATTGGCACATTGCTCAAATCTTACCTCTGTTTCGGCATTTTTATCGGTTTCTACTCCTAAATAAACATTGGCTGAATCAAGGTCTGCGACTACCATATCGCTGTATTGAAGCAGTTCAGGCATAATCTCTGAAGGATGTTTGCCATAATCCCATAAAGTAGAGCGGTAATTAAAATCGGCAGAAATGATCAGTCCCATTTCTTTGGCAGCCTGAATACCTTCTTTACAAACTTCCATGGCACTTTCGGAAACAGCAGCTGCAATACCTGACCAATGAAAATATTTAGCGCCGTTCAATGCCTTTTTCCAATCAATCTCTCCCTTTTTTAAGGTAGTAAAAGCTGTATTCTTACGGTCATAAATTACCCGTGTGGTACGGATGGAGTTTCCGTTTTCAGTAAAATAAAGTCCCAGTTTCTGACCATTCCAAAGTATTGATGAGGTATCAATGCTGTTTCTTTGAAGGTGGTCTGCGGCAGTATAACCCAGATCATTTTCCGGTAAACGGGTTATGTAGCGTGTACTTACTCCCAATCTCGACAATAAGACGCAGACATTTGCTTCGGCTCCTGCGTAATAGGTGTCAAAGGAATCCGCTTGCGCAAATCTCAATCCGTTGGGGCAACTCAATCTCATCATCAATTCGCCAAAAGCTGCGACTTGCGGATTAGGATTGTGAATAAAAGACATAGCTTTTTAATTTTGGAAATTTGTTTTGAATAAAAATGAACAACAGGAAGGAGTTTATCCACATTAGAGAGATATCTCCTTCCGGGTTCCTTATTGCAATTTAATGTAATTCGAATAATGCTTCAATTTCCACGGGAATATTATCAGGTAATGTCCCCATACCAACTGCACTTCTTACACCGATTCCGTTTTCTTCTCCCCAGATCTGCGCAAAAAGTTCACTACAGCCATTAATAACATAAGGGTGTCTTTCAAATTCAGAGACACCGTTAACCATTCCTAAAATCTTGATAACTCTTTTTACTTTATCAAGGCTTCCCACATGGGTTTTAATAGTTGAAAGAATGGTAAGGCCTACCTGACGAGCGGCTAATTTCCCCGCCTCAATGTCCATGTCTCTTCCTATTCTTCCGATGATCAGGCTCTTATCATCCTGAACCGGACCATGCCCGGAAACATATAAATATTTACCGTCAATCAAAAACGGTTTGTAAACGCCAAGAGGTAGAGGTGCCGGAGGTAAGGATAATCCGAGTTTTGCAAAAGACTGCTCGGGTGTTAGTTGTTCCATTTTGTAATTAATTGGTTTTGTTTTAAAAATTAAAGTTGAGATTGGTTTTTAATATGCCGGTTAATTTGTTTTTTGTTCAAAAAGAGGATAATTACCTGTAGTTTCAAGTCAGAATCGACTGCTATTTAAAGAGGTTTCGTGAAACTATAAATGACAGATAACCGATAATTTATAGTTGCTCTGTGTTTCCTTTATTACTGTTGCAATGTGCTGACTTATTTTGCTCCGTCAATACTGCTTTGTATTGCATTGGGAGAATTTAATTTTCTAAACTTCGCATTTTCAATTTTCAGTACTACCGCATTGCCCCATTGATTATTTGTATAAAATCTCTGGCCATTTACGGCACTTATTACCAGCCCGATAGGAGTAGGAGAAAGGTACGTTTTGGCATCAAAACCCTTTTTATATTCAACGAGCTCACTTTTATAACCCAAAATACTAACTTTTGTATTCGTATTTCCTTCGATATGTGTTAAGACAAAATTCTTGCGGCTGCCATACTTCCAGTCTTCATAACCGTTTCTTGTCACAAAGGCATAAATGTACTTTTCGTCATTCGACTGTGCATACCAGATATTTTCTTCACGCACAACAGGCAAAGGTTTTATGGCATAAATGGCTTCAGAATTGGCGAAATTCCAAAGGGCTATTTCCTGTAGAAGCGCCTGCTGTTCAATCTGAATTTCCCCGTCTTGTTTAGGGCCGATATTCAGAAGAAAATTACCACCTTTTGCTCTCATTTCAATCAGCATGTTGATAATCTGAGTGCCTGATTTATGAGGATCATTGGTGGGCTTATACTGCCAGTCTGTTCCCATGGTATAGCAAGCTTCCCACGGTCTTGGCATGGGCTCATCCGGGGTGTTTTGTTCCGGAGTAGTCATCGCATCCCGGGTAATTACCAGGTCAGGATTGATGCTCCATGCATATTCACGAAGTCCGTCGCCGGGACCATCAATAAACAAAATGTCAATTTTGCCATAATTGGTAAGTAATTCCTGTAATTGTTTTTTATCATAATCCATCAAACCGGGGTTTTTTGCCGGAAAATGCTCGGGAAGCTGTAAGCGTCCGATCTGGATTCTGTTTTTGTGAAAATAATAAAAATCTTCCGGGGAAAAGTAAATACCAATGGCGATTCCCTGTTTTCTGAAAGCTTCAATGACTTCTTTGGTAATATCCCTTTTAAAAGGAGTATTCATGACATTGAAATCGGTGGTTTTTGTGTTAAAAAGACAAAAACCTGAATGATGTTTGGTGGTAAGAACTACATATTTCATCCCGGCAAGTTTTGCCATTTTGGCCCATTCATCCGGATTAAATTTTTCCGGATTGAAGAATTTCGGAAGCTCCGAAATATATTTTTCAACATATTCATCAGAGGCTCCTGCCAGAGAATGGCTGATTACCGCACCAAGAGAAACATCCACGTTCCAGTGAATGAACATACCAAATCCCAGGTCCTGAAACCAGTTTACTCTTTCGGGTTTGTTAATAACCTGCACTTTCTGGGCTTTGATACCAAGCCCGGTGAGCAGGAGAAATAAGGAGAATATGATTCGTTTAAATTGCATTTCGGTTGGTCAGATAAATAATACACTTTTACAGGAAAACCCCTGAAAACTGTCTAAATGAATGTATTTAAAATCATGACACCAATTAATCCGGTTACGGAAACAATGGTTTCCATCATAGACCAGGAACGGATGGTATCTTTAATACTGATATTGAAATATTCTTTGAAAAGCCAGAATCCCGGATCATTTACGTGAGAGAACATCAGGCTGCCCACTCCGACAGACAATACCATGAGGTTAGGATCGACATGTAAATCATTTAACATTGGTGCAATAATTCCGGCTGTTGTTAAACCGGCAACGGTAGCAGAACCCAGACAGACTCTGATAAAAGCAGAAATAAGCCAGCCTAGAACCAAAGGATGTATATTCCAGTTCTGAAGACTTCCGGCAATTTCCTTGCTTACTCCGGAATCAACCAAAACCTGTTTTAATGCTCCGGAACCACCGATAATGAGTAAACACATTGCAATATCTTTGATAGATTCGCCATAAGTCTCCATCACTGATTTAATGCTCTTTCCTAAGCCTGAACCCAAAGTGAAAGTAGCAACTGTAACTGCAATAAGCATTACAATGGCCGGATCTCCAATGAAATGACAAATGCCTTTAACGGTTTCATTCTGTGGAAAAAGAGAGGAAACAATGGTTGTAAAGGCCAGAAGAAACACAGGAAGCAGGGAAGTAAAAAAACTGTTTAGTCCACCCGGTAACTGATCTTCCGGTAAATTATCACTGAGGAATGCTTCCGGAGGATTTGCCTTGATTTTTTTCAGGGTTTGTGAAAAAAGAGGTCCGGCAATAATTATTGAGGGAATTGCGATAGAGATACCATAAAGTAAAGTTTTACCCATATCTGCATGAAATTGCCCAACCAAAGCAGCCGGAGAAGGATGCGGAGGCAGAAAGCCATGTGCCACAGACAGAGAGGCAAGCATCGGTAAGCCGATATAAATAGCAGGAAGTTTATATTGATAAACCACTGAGAAAATCAGTGGGATCATTAAAACAAAACCAACATTGTAAAATAAGGGAATACCTATGATAAAACCTGTACAGACTAATCCCCACTGAATATACTTTACACCGAAAATCTTCATCATTACGGATGCAATCTTTTGTGCCGCGCCGCTTTCTGCTACCAGCTTCCCAAGCATTGCTCCCAGTGAAATAATAATAATCAGAGACCCGAGCATATCTCCGATACCTTTCTGAACAGATTTTGTAATGTCAGACAAAGGAATTCCGAGGGATAAACCTGCAACGATGGAAACAACCAGAAATGCTAAAAAAGGATTGAGTTTTCCCAGTGTGATAAGTAACACAAGGAGTCCGATACTGGCTAGTACAATAAAGAGTGTCATTCGTTAGAGATAGGTTAATACGATTTTCAGGGGTTTTGTTATCTGCCTTGTGAAAATACAATTTTTTACTGAATGTTGTATATTTTCAATCTTATTGAGGTATCCGGATACCCCAATAAGATTGAAAATATGATCTTACTGTTTATCCCACCAAATACGCGTCGTAAGTGTATTTGCACCCTGACGGGCTACTGCCGCCTTGAAGTTCGGACCGTTTAGGTTTTCCTCTGCCAAAGGGTACAGCAATCTTCTTGGGATGGTTCCGTTGGTAAGGTTACCGGTGATATTAACAGGCGTTAATTTCGGATATCCGGTTCTGCGCCAATTAGAATATGCCTCTACTTCATCAGGGAAAAGAGAAACCCACATTTGTGTATGAATTTGCTCCAGTTGTGCATCAAATCCTGTGGTAAAAGCATGTTTGCTGAGGTAACCGTTAATTTTCGCACTGTTAATCGCCGAAGCATCCCCGTACAAAGCCATGCTTTTCATAGATGCGGTAATGCCGTTATTGAAAAAGGCAGAAGCATCTCCGCTGGCCCAGCCTCTGATAATAGCTTCAGCCATTAAAAGATTCATTTCGGCATTACTGAGGATAATCATCGGTGCATCTAATTTGAGAACTGTATTTATATTGGGTTCTGAATATGTTCCGAAATCTGATGGCTTTTGTAATAAACCATTTTGCATTCCTTTCTGAATTGTACTGGTGGTATCCTGTACTTTATTCACCCACACTACGGCAAGAGAACTTAGTCTCGGATCGTTGTTTGTTTTAAGATATGAAATAAATGTCGAAGCAAATTTCCCTCCTTCAGTGTTGTCATTTCCATTAGCGACTGCATAATTATTTGATCTTAAAGCCAATGATACGGGATTTTTATTGATATCCTGTCCGCCTGCCACAAAGGCAACTTTTGCAAGGTCTGCATCATTCAGGATAATTCCTCCGGCAATAGCTTTTTGTGCCCATGTTTTAGCAGTAGAAGGATCAACTTTTGTTATTCGCATCGACAGACGGAACATTAGTGAATAAGCAAACTTTTTCCACTTGTTCACATCACCGCCATAAACTAAATCTGCACTGGCATAAGATGTTTTTGAAGCATCCAGAGAGCTGGCTGCCTGATCAAGTTCATTGAGTAAATCAAGGTAAATACTTTGCTGGGTATCATATTTCGGAGTGAAATTAGAACTTGCATAACCCTCTCCGGCCTGAGAATACGGAATGTCTCCGTATAAATCTGTAATCCGGTGAAATGTATAAGCTTTCCAGATTCTTGCGATAGCATATAAATTAGACTGGCCCGCATCTGTTTTTACTGTTCTGATAACCGTTGAGATTTCGTTTACTGAAAGCGGATAAGCGTTTGTAAAAAAATCATACGGATAGGTTCCCTGAGAAAAAAAGTATTTATCACCAATTCCCGGAACATCCTTGTAAGTAGCAAAGTGCTGCACAGATCCTCCGCAGGCAAATTCGTATGTGCTTGCACAGCTGTTATTCAAAGCATCATACTGAGCCTTGGTAAACATGTAAGAAGGAACAATAATCGGAGAAGTATCCGGGTTTACATTTAATTCTTCAAATCCGCTGTCGCAGGCGCTTAACATAGCGATGCCTGAGATGAGGAGGAGATTTTTTATGTTAAAAATATTTTTCATGTTTTTAAAGGAATATTGTTGAAAGAATCATCCCTGACCAGTAATCCGGCCATCCTGAGTCTTTAAAGTCTATTAGAATTTGACAGATAGATTGAGACCAAAACTTCTCGTTCTTGGTAGTCCGAATGCTTCAAAACCTTGTGCATTGCTATTGGTATAACTTGATTCAGGATCGAAGTTTTCTGTCTTTTTGTAAAGCGTAAAAAGGTTTCTGGCGACAAATGAGATTGAAGCCGATTGAATTTTAGCAAACTTCAGGAAATTTGAAGGAATGCGATAGCTGAAAATAATCTGACGGAGTTTGATGAAACTGCCATCGTAAATGAACAAGTTCGAATAGTTCTTAAGGTTGTCGTAATACAAGCGGAGGTTAGCAACCGGGATATTATTTGAGTAAGAATCTCCGCTTGCAGTAACTCCTGAAAGTGCCAGACCAGTTTCTCTTCCTGCCAGTGTACTTTGCTGCAATCCGAAACGGGTTGCATAAACATTCATGACAGAGAATACCTCATTTCCGAATTTCCCGTCCAATAAGATATCAAGAGAGAAGTTTTTGTAATTGAATTTATTCGAAAGCCCCATCGTGTATGGCGCTACTCCCTGACCAATCTGAGTAAGTCCGCTTTTCATCGGATAACCGGTAGAAGTATCGTAAACGATGTTTCCTTTGGCATCTTTTACCATTGTATAACCTTTGATAATGCCATAAGGCTGTCCGATGTCTGTGTTTACATAAGCCCAGGAACCGACGCTGGTTGCCAATTGAATTGTATTAACACCGTCTGCCAGTTTTACCACCTTGTTTTGGTTGTATGCAAAGTTGTAACTGGCATCCCAGCTGAAATTTTTGGTTTTGAGTAAAGAACCGGTTAAAAGTAATTCAATTCCCTGATTATCAACTTGTCCGACGTTTACATAAGAATACTGATAACCGCTCGTTCCGGAGATGGCCGTTTTTACGATGTCGTCCGTTGTTCTTCTCAGATAATAAGTCAGATCGACGCCTAATTTGTTATTGAAGAGTTTTGCGTCAAGTCCGGCTTCATAGGTAGTAGAAGTAAAAGGTTTCAGATTCGGATTATTTAAAAGATATTCTCCATTGGTTGTTGTAATCTGTTGCAATGGCTGTCCACTGCTGGTTACCATGCTATAAGTCTGATTGAGAGTATATGGATCCGGAACACCACCGCCTACCTGTGCCCACGAAGCTCTTAGTTTAGCATAATTGATAACAGAAGGAAGTTCAACAGCCTGAGAAAGAATGAAACTGCTTCCTAATGCCGGATAAAGGATCGTATTATTTTTGATTCCCAGGGTCGAGAACCAGTCTTGCCTTGCAGAAGCATTCAGGAATAAAATGCCTTTATAGTCAAGGTCAAGGGAGCCAAACAAAGAGTTTGTAGCCAGACGCTGTGTGGCAGGTCTTGTTGTTGCAGTTGCCAGGTTAGTGAAACTATAGAAGAACGGGATGATGTACTGTGTTCCGTTTGTATAGATTTCTTCTCTGGTAAAATTTCGTTGGTTCCCGCCAAACATGGCGTTAACCTGAAGAGATCTGAGTTTGGTATTATAGTTCAATGTAAGGAGAGAGTTCGTCTCGCTTACAGCAGACTTTATACCCTGATATTCTCCGGCAGCATTGGTAGTATAAACCGTTCCTGTTGGGATAATACCTACATAATTGTAATTTGAGAAATCCCTGCTGACATTTCCTTTGATGAATAAATTCTGAAGAATGTCATATCTGATGCCAAACTGACCGATAAAACGGTTTTTGGTATCGTCGTTTGTGTAGCGGTTTACCACAAAGTAAGAGTTGGAAGCATAAGGTGTTTCATTCCATTGAATTTCCCGGCCATTTGCGTCATAACCCGGAGAGAGAGAACGAACGTCAACGGTATTGGCAATCATGTAGTTAGACCAGTTCGGGTTTCCGGGGGCATCACCTGCACTCGGGCGGTTATGGGCTTTTTCAAGATTGTATTGTGCCAAAGCGTCTATTGTAATTCTTTGCCCGATTTTTGAGCTCAGACTCAGGTTTGCAACCTTTCTGTTGAAAGTAGAATTTGGCAGAATACTTTTATTGTCGATATCAGCCAATGAAGCCCTGAAACTTGTAGTTTCATTTCCGCCGCTGAAAGCAACGGTATTTGAGAACGTTGTTCCTGTATTATAGAAATTGCTGATATTATTTTTTTGCGGAGAATAAGGATGTTGTAAACCATCAAAAGAAATGTATGGCTGGCCATCCATTTTTGCACCCCAGGAACGGCGTCCCCAGCTGATAGCCTGAGCCTGAGAAGTTGGTTTTACCCCACCATCTCCTTGTCCGTACTGATATTGCCAGTTGGTATAATCAACTACCTGATCTATCGTTGCTGTTGAATTATATTCGATGCCAATCCCTTTTTTTACAGCACCTTTCTTGGTAGTAATCAAAATAACACCGTTGGCAGCTCTTGAACCATAAAGTGCAGCTGCTGTACCTCCTTTCAGAACACTGATACTTTCAATGTCGTCAGGGTTAATTCCTCCGATACCATCTCCGCGGTCAACATTTTGACCGCCACCACCAGTGGTAGGGCTTCCACCCGGAGTACTGTTATCAATAGGCATCCCGTTGATAACATATAAAGGTTGGTTATCCCCGGAAAGTGACCCGTTACCACGGATTACTACGCGGCTTGAACCTCCTGCACCTGTGGCAAGGCTTGTTGCATTTACCCCTGCGATCTTACCGGATAAGGAGTTGGCCAGGTTGGTCTCACGTGCCTGTGTGAATTCCCCTCCGCTGATTTCAGTCACAGAATAAGCAAGGGCCTTTTTATCTCTTTTTACGCCTAAAGCTGTTACGACTACTTCGCTGAGTACCTGGAGACTTTCTTTTAAGGTTACATCAACCTGCGTTTGACCTGAAGAAAGTGCAATTTCCTGTTTCTCAAAACCGACGGTACTAATCACTAAGGTAAGTTTTCCCTTTTCAAGATTTTCAGGAACATTAAGTTTAAAATTTCCATCAACATCGGTGCTTGTTCCGATTCTTGGATTTTCTTTCAGAAAAACAGAAGCTCCTACTACAGGAGTTGCATCTTTTGCAGAAGTTACCTTTCCCTTTAACTCGGTTAAAAGTGTTTCAGCGGTAGTAGAAAAAGCCGAATTTGTGCTCTTTTCTACGTTAGAATAGCCATTCAGAGAGATACTACCCACCAGAGAGAGCAATAGCAATTGTCTGGAAGTTTTTAAGAGTCTAATTTTTTTCATATGGTAAAGTTTTTATGGTAAGGTTGATATATTGCAAAATATGCAATACAATACTGCATATTTTGCACAAACATATACACTTTTTCGAATAACCTTGCAATTTTTGTTAAATAATTATAATATTTGGAGATAAAATTGAGTATTTTAACTCATTTTTTGCAAATAGTGCGTGATGTCTTTCGTTTTTATTGCATTTTTTATTGCAGTTTTTTCATATATTTGTCAGCATAAACCTGAAATACGCGAAATAAGAATGTCGGTAAGCTTATTGAAAAAAGAGAGAAAGGATTTGATTCTGAAAGAAATCAATGTTCACACAAGAATTTCATTGACGGATTTAACTACTACATTGAATGTTTCTGAAGACACAATTCGGAGAGATTTAAATGAATTGGCTGATGACGGGGAAATAATCAAGATCAGAGGGGGGGCTATGTCTAAGGCTTATCATCATTCTTCGCATTTGAAAGAGACTTATGCACATAATGATAAGTTAGTTATTGCCCAGAAAGCTCTGTCTTTGCTGAAAGATGACATGCTTGTATTAGTAGGAGGAGGAACGACCATCAGGGAGCTGGTTAAATTAATTCCGGAAGAATTGCGGGCTACTTTCATGACAGTGAATCCATTGACTGCGGTTGAATTGCTGGACAAACCTAATATTGAGATTATTCTGATTGGCGGGCAGGTTTCCCGATACAGCCAGATGGCGATAGGAGGAGAGGTTCATCAGCGCTTATCAGAAATGAAAGCTGATTTATGTATTTTAGGAACAAATGCCATTGACGCCAAAGGAGGTTTGACAGACTCGGACTGGGAAACCGTTCAGGTAAAAAAAGCAATGATTAAAGCCTCTGAAAAAGTGGCAATTTTATCGATTACTGAAAAATTAAATTCCGTGATGAAAATGAAAGTGGCGGATTTAGATGAGATTAATTATCTGGTAACAGAATTATCGCCGGATGCTCCGGAGCTGGTTGCTTACCATAACAACACTTTGGAAGTTTTGTAGAAAACAGGTTTCCAAAATCAGGATGTATTTACCCAAAATGATAAACAGGCTTGTCAGATTTATCTGACAGGCCTTTACTGTTTTTCTAACTATTTACAACAAGCAATTGCTCAAGCTCTTCAGTCAGACTGATTTCTGTATAATTATCAATACATTTCAATACACTTTCAAACGAAGAAAACTCTTCTGCTTTATGAGTAGTGGTGAGAATAATAGCTTTCATACCAGCATTTAAGGCCGTTTTTGCTCCGGTCGGAGAATCTTCAAAAACCAGACAATTACTGTGAGAAATTTCTAATTGCTGTGCAACTTTGAAGAAAACTTCCGGATCAGGTTTCCCTTTTTGCACATCCACATCGCTGACAATAGCTTTGAAGTAATGACGGATATTTAGATTATCCAGTAAATAATCTACATTTTCTGAACGGGCTGCCGTACCGATTCCCATAGGAATACCAAGTTTAGCGGCTTCTTCGAGCATTGCCGGTAAACCTTCTATTAATTTTAAATCCGGTAAAAATACTGCTCTGTAAATAGCTTCTTTCTCAGCTGAAATTCTGTCTCTTTCTTCAAAAGTATATTTATCACCAAATAGTCTGACCAGAATATCGTCATTCAGTCCATGACATTTAGCGATTACCTCTTCGAGGCTTAACTCCAATCCAATCTCGCTGAGTTTCTTTTGCCAGGCTCGGTGATGTATCATCATGTTATCAATCATGGTGCCATCCATATCGAAAATCAATCCGAATTTTTCTGTCATAATATTATTTGTTTTAAAACTGCAATTGCAGAATATATAAAAAGGAAAAATGATTTAATGAGAAATTTACTCATTAAATCATTTTTCAATGTGTTATAAATCAGGACATTATTAAAGAGCATAAGGTTGTCTGTATGACGACTTGTATCTTCTTAAATTTAGCATCCCTGACCATAATAAGCATTTTTTCCATGTTTTCGTTCAAAATGCTTCATTCTGAGTGTGTCTTTAATCTTCGGTGTTGCCGGATTTATTTGCAAAGTCAGATAAGCCATTCTTGCAATTTCTTCCAGAACTGCCGCATTATAGACTGATTTTTCTGCATTTTTTCCCCAGGTAAAAGGTCCGTGATTTTGCAATAAAACCATTTCTACTTCTTTATGAGAAAGTCCCTTTTCCCTGAAACAGTCAAAAATCTGATTACCGGTTTCAAACTCATAATCTCCCTGAATCATTTCATCCGAAAGTACTGTTGCACAAGGAATATCCTGATGTGTATGATCGGCATGGGTGGTTCCAAAAATAGGAATATCAAGTCCGGCCTGGGCCCAGGATACGGCATATGTACTATGCGTATGTGTAATTCCTCCGATATCATTCCAGGTTTTGTAGAGTAAAGCATGAGTTTTGGTATCGGAAGAGGGTCTCATTTTCCCTTCTACTACTTTGGCATCAAAGTCCATTATGACGATATCTTCAGCTTTCAGAAATTCATAGGGGACACCGCTTGGTTTTATGGCAAATACTCCTTTTTCACGGTCAACCGCACTGACATTTCCAAAGGTGAAAATGACCAAACCCAACTTAGGAAGTTGCATATTGGCTTCGAAACATTCTTCTTTGAGTGATTTGTACATCTTTCAATTTGAATAAGTGATACCGGAATTATTTATTTCAGTTCTAATACTACTACAGAAGTAGCGGGTAAACTTACTTTTAGCACGTCTCCGTTAACTGTTGCTCCTTTGAAAGCAGCAGGAGTTACTTTTGCCGGATTTTCAAAAGTATTATGCGAACGAACATTATCCGAAGCAAGAATTTTTCCTGAAATTGAAGAAGATTTCAAACCTTTCAGATTCAAGGTAATATCCTGTTTGTTCTTCAGGTCAATATTTACCAGCGAAACATGTACTATCCCGTTTTTATCCTTTGATGCCGAGACAGAAACCGCAGGAAGTTTTTGTCCGTTGAGTTCGAAATCATTGGTTTTAAACTCAACCGGAAGCATAGTTGCATCCTGATGGACATTGAACATTTCCAATACATGATATGTCGGGGTAAGCAGCATTTTATCTCCCTTGGTCAGGATTACCGCCTGCAAAACATTGACAGATTGTGCCAGATTTGCCATTCTTACCCTTTCGCAATATTTGTGGAAAATGTTGAGGGTTGAACCTGCCAGTACGGCATCACGCATAGTATTTTGCTGATACAGAAATCCAGGATTTGTTCCAGGCTCAACATTGTACCAGCCTCCCCATTCATCAACGATCAATGCTACTTTTTTCTCAGGATCATATTTATCCATAATTGCCGAATGTTTCTGAATAAGTTCATCCATAAACAAAGCAGATTTCATGGTTTTGAAATATTCCTCATCAGTAAATTCTGTTGCTGAACTTTTCTTTCCCTCGCCCCAGTTTAACACAGCATAGTGATGTAAAGCTACTCCTCCCATCATGTGGTGAGGGATATCTCTCATCAATACTTCCGTCCAGTTATAGTCAGAAGAATTGGCTCCGGATGCGATTCTGAATAATTTTGAATCGTTAGTCCAGTCGGTCATGAAAGTGGCATATTGTCTGTAAATATTGGCATAATATTCAGGTCTCATATTACCACCGCAGCCCCAGGCTTCATTGCCTACACCCCAGATTTTTACATTCCATGGCTTTTGTCTTCCGTTTTCCGTTCTCAGTTTTGACATAGGACTAGTTCCGTCAAAATTGACATACTGTACCCAGTCAGATAATTCTTTTACTGTACCACTTCCGACATTTCCGGCAAGATAAGGTTCGGTTCCGATGAGTTCACACATATTCAGGAAGTCGTGTGTTCCGAAGCTGTTGTTTTCGGTAACGCCTCCCCACCAGGTATTAACCATTGTAGGGCGATTCACCTTCGGACCAATACCGTCTTTCCAGTGGTAGGTATCAGCGAAACAACCTCCCGGCCAGCGGAGGTTAGGGATTTTAAGTTTTTTCAGGGCATCTACCACATCCATTCTCACCCCATCTTTGTTAGGAATTTTTGTATTGTCTTCACCGACATAAAATCCTCCATAAATACAGGTTCCGAGGTGTTCTGCAAAGTGTCCGTAAATATGTTTACTGATAGTGAATTTTCCCTGATCGGCATTAAGTGTTCCCTGATTCTGAGCAAAAACTCCAAAACCGGAAACAGCAAGGAGTAGGGAAATAACAGTTTTTTTCATAGAAATATTAGATTATTTAAAGGCTATTTCATTAAATCTCAATTCATTTTTCAACTGGCGAATGCTGGTATTTTTATCAATCACAACCAGTTCAATACCAAACATATCAGCAAAATCCTCTATATATTCAGTTGTAAGATTCTGGCTGTAAACGGTATGGTGGGCACCACCTGCAAGAATCCATGCAGCACATCCTGTCAGCATATCAGGCTGTGGTTTCCATAATACCCGGGCTACCGGTAATTTCGGTAAACTCTCCGTTATTTCTACAGCTTCTACTTCATTAACCAATAATCTGAAACGATTCCCCATATCAATCAGAGACACATTTAGTGCTGGTCCTCCGGAGGCATTAAATACTAATCTGACCGGATCTTCTTTTCCGCCAATTCCCAATGGGTGTACTTCGCAGGAAGGTTTGGCTGAGGTTATTGACGGGCATATCTCAAGCATATGAGAACCTAAAACCATCTGATTACTTGGGTCAAAATGGTAAGTATAATCTTCCATAAAAGAGTTTCCACCCTGTAATCCGCTAGCCATAACTTTCAGGGCTCTTACCATAGCAGACGTTTTCCAGTCGCCTTCTCCTCCATAACCATAACCTGCGGCCATTAAACGTTGAGAGGCAATACCTGGCAATTGCCTCATTCCATGCAAATCTTCAAAGGTATTTGTGTAAGCACTAAAATTGCCATCCTCGAGGAATGCTTTAAGGCCTAATTCAATTCTTGCCGCTTCGATCAGAGATCCCCGGAATTGACCATCAGCTTTTAAAGAAGATGAGAGTTGATAAGAGTCTTCATATTCTTTGACCAGCGCTGTAATTTCGGCATCTGAAATCTGATTAATTACCTGCACCAGATCACCAACACCATGTGTATTGACTGAAAAACCAAATTTCATTTCAGCAGCAACTTTATCACCATCGGTTACTGCAACCTGGCGCATGTTATCTCCGAAACGAACTAGTTTCATCGTTTTCATTTCATGTTTGGCAGTAGAAACCCTTGCCCAGATACCGATTTTTTCCAATACATCAGTTTGTTGCCAGTGTCCAACCACCACTTTACGGTTTAACCGCATTCTTGACATGATGAATCCGAATTCACGGTCTCCATGAGCTGATTGATTCAGGTTCATGAAATCCATATCGATATTACTCCATGGAATATCACGATTGAATTGAGTATGTAAATGGAGAAGTGGCTTTTGAAGAATATTGAGACCGCTTATCCACATTTTAGCAGGTGAAAATGTGTGCATCCAGGTAATGACCCCAACGCAATCAGAAGCAAAGTTTGCTTCCTGACAAATTTTATAGATTTCATCTGTCGTTTTAACAACAGGCTTAAAAATTACTTTTACCGGAATTTGAGAAGCATTGTTGAAAGATTCAGCAATGATTTTTGAATGTTCATCAACCTGACGAAGCGTTTCTTCTCCATATAAATGTTGACTACCTGTGATAAACCAAATTTCGTAGTTTTTTAGATTAAGCATTTTTATTCTTTATTAACAGTTATGATTTTTTTCCTTTGTAACCCTGCAACCACATAGACATATAGTTCGCATAGTTTTTCGTTTTAATCTATGTTTTCTATGTTGCTATGTGGTCACCTCTTTGCTACCACATAGACATATAGTTCACATAGTTTTTCGTTTTAATCTATGTTCTCTATGCTTCTATGTGGTCACCTCTTTGCGACCACATAGGCACGGAGTTCACATAGCTTTTTACTTTTAATCTATGTTCTCTATGCTTCTATGTGGTTACCTCTTTGCAACCACACAGGCATATAGTTCACATAGTTTTTTGTTATAACCTATGTTTTCTATGTTACAATGTGGTTCCCTCTTTGCCACCATATAGGTATATAGTTCACATAGCTTTTTACTTTTAACCTATGTTCTCTATGCTTCTATGTGGTCACCTCTTTGCAACCACATAGTCATATAGTTCACATAGTTTTTCGTTTTAATCTATGTTCTCTATACTTCTATGTGGTTACCTCTTTGCAACCACACAGGCATATAGTTCACATAGTTTTTTCATTTTAACCTATGTTTTCTATGCTTCTATGTGGTTCCCTCTTTGCCACCACATAGGTATATAGTTCACATAGCTTTTTACTTTTAACCTATGTTCTCTATGCTTCTATGTGGTTACCTCTTTGCAACCACACAGGCATATAGTTCACATAGTTTTTTGGTTTTAATCTATGTTCTCTATGCTTCTATGTGGTTACCTCTTTGCGACCACATAGGCATATAGTTCACATAGTTTTTCGTTTTAATCTATGTTTTCTATGTTACAATGTGGTCACCTCTTTGCCACCACATAGGTATATAGTTCACATAGCTTTTTGGTTTTAATCTATGTTCTCTATGCTTCTATGTGGTCACCTCTTTGCGACCACACAGGCATATAGTTCACATAGTTTTTCGTTTTAACCTATGTTCTCTATGCTTCTATGTGGTCACCTCTTTGCAACCACACAGGCATATAGTTCATCATAGTGAAGTTTTCCCTTATTGAAAATCTATGTTTTCTATGTTCCTATGTGGTTGCAAGGTTATTCCCTTTTCAAAGCCGCAAAATGCTCATTTACAAAAGTTCTTTGTCCTTCTTTAAAAATATTGCTGACATTGAAATTTATTAGAATTCCCTTAGGCATTTTTAGTAGCTTCATATAGGTCATCAATTGGGCATCGAATAACGGAAGCATTTTTTCCACGGATTTTAGTTCAATGACAATCGAATTTTCAACCAGCAGATCATATCTCAAATCACAGTCTACGATTTCATTTTTATAAATAACCGGAACGGATTGCTGGTATTCAAATCTCAGCTTTTTAACATAAAGTTCTTGAATGAGACATTTCTCATAAACTTTTTCAAGCAAACCAGGACCCAACTCTCTGTGAACCTCAATGGCACAGCCAAGTATATTATAAGTTAATTCGTCTAAATATTTTTGAGTAATCATTTTTAAATTTTAATAATAGTGTAGAAATAAAAGTTGATATAAGACTGAACTAGAAGGTATTCTCAATAAAGCCTCCTAGTTTCAGATACTTTTCGTATAGTTTCTGATAAACCGCTGATTGCTCTGCTCTTGGTTGATATGTGGCGTCAAAGCCTGAAGACATTGCTGACTGTGCTACGCTTATATTTTCATGCGCTCCTGAAGCTACAGCGGCAAACATGGCTGCTCCTAAAGCACAGGCCTGGTCAGAACTTGCAACTTTAATAGGCATGTTTAGTACATCGGCCAGCGTCTGCATGACAAATGGTGATTTTTTGGCAACTCCGCCAATAGCAATAACCTGTTTAATCGGAACCCCTTCTTCAACAAACCTGTCAGCAATACTTTTTGAACCAAAAGCAGTAGCTTCTACAAGGGCTTTGAAAATTCTGACCGAATCACTTCCCAGGTTTAGTCCGGAAACAGCTCCTTTTAAAGTATGATTGGCATCAGGTGTACGACGGCCATTCAGCCAATCCAATGCAATAATATCATTTTCGGTAACTGGTAATGCTGAGGCTTTTTCTGCCAGAAAAGGAATCAGTTTCTCACTTAAGGCATTGGCGTCTTCCTCACCAAGCAGTTCTCTTATAGGACCAGTAATCAACTTTTGAAACCATGCATAAACATCTCCGAAAGCTGATTGTCCTGCTTCCATACCCAACATACCCGGTAAAATGGAACCATCCACCTGTCCGCAGATACCCTTGATTAGCAAATGTCCGATTTCTTCGATAGGAGCAACCAGCATATCACAGGTGGAAGTGCCGATTACTTTACAAAGTGAATACGTTTCAATTTCAGCACCCACAGCTCCCATATGGCAGTCAAAAGCTCCGACACCGATGACAGCCTCTTTAGAAATACCAAGTTTTTGTGCCCATTCTTCCGAAATAATCCCCATTTTTTCATCAGAAGTATATGTTTCTCTGAAAAGCCTTCGGCGAAGCCCTGAAAGTAAAGGGTCAAGTCTGGTCAGGAATTCTTCAGTTGGTAAACCTTCGAATTCTTCATGCCAAAGCGCTTTATGGCCTGCTGCGCATCTGCTTCGTTTAAGAGTAAGCGGATTGGTATTTCCTGTCAAAACTGCTGAAATCCAATCGCAATGTTCAACCCATGAAAATGCTTTTTCCCTGATTTTTTCATCGACACGAAGCGTTCTGAGAATTTTAGCCCAGAACCATTCTGAAGAATAAATACCGCCAACATATTTGGTGAAATCAGTATCCCAGTGATGAGCCAGATCATTAATTTCTTTTGCTTCAGCATTAGAAGTGTGATCTTTCCAAAGAATAAACATTCCGTTAGGATTCTCTGAAAACTCCGGGAGAAGAGCCAATGGTGTTCCGTTTTCATCCACTGCAACAGGAGTTGACCCTGTGGTATCAACAGAAATACCGGTAATATTTTGTCGTACATCTTCTGATACATTGGCTAAAGCTCCTTTGATCGCATTTTCAAGCCCTTCCAGATAATCAAGAGGGTGCTGTCTGAACTGCGAGGTTGTAGGGTTACAGTATTTCCCTTCTTTCCACCTTTGATAGTAATGAACATCATTGCCGAGGATATCACCATTATCTGTATTTACCAGTAGAGCTCTCACCGAGTCAGTACCATAATCGACTCCGATGACGTACTTGTTTTTCATAGTTTTTGATAATCGATTGTTATAAAAAAAACATTTGCGTTAATATGACACATTTTATTTTAAAAAGAAATACTTATACTAAATCTTTACTTAAAAATCATAATTTTAGCTTAAAGAAACGTCAGGCATGAAGTTGAGGAAAGCGTTAAAATGCTTTTGGTACTTTTCCTGATCAAGTCGATACAGAATAGCCTTTTTGGTAATAGAGTTTTCGTTTTTCTCTCCGGTATCAATTAATAATCCTGTTGAAAGAATTTTACGACTGAAATTCCTTCTGTCGAGAGGCATATCATAAATGGCCTCGTAAAGTTTTTGAAGTTGAGGTATGGTGAATTTTTCAGGCAATAATTCGAATCCGATAGGGTGTAAGGCTGCTTTATATCTTAATCTTTCTATTGCCAGATTAACCATTTCATTATGGTCAAAAATTAAATTCGGTCTGTTTTTCAGATTAATCCAATATGCATTTTGTGCTTTGGCAGCATCCGGATTATGTGCATGAATATTGATAAGTGAGAATAAACATACTGAAACGGTACGCTCCACCGGATCACGGTTTACTTTGCCAAAGGTCTGAAGTTCTTCAAAGTAGATCTCTTTCAGTCCGGTTCTTTCGTATAAAATCCTTTCGGCCGCCACTTCAAGGTCTTCTCCTTCATTTAAAAAACCACCCATCAGTGACCATTTACCTATTTCCGGTTCAATGTTCCTTTTTACGAGGAGTAACTTAAGTTCTTCTCCATCAAATCCAAAAATAATACAGTCAAGAGCCAGAAGTATTCGCGTCGGGTGATCGTACTTTATGAGCATCAATATTCTACGTTTTTTGCATGTGTTGATACAAAAGTAAGAATTTATTTAAATATACTCGTATAAAATCAAGGTATTGGGGAATCACTGATTCCCCATACAATCAATTATTTCCTATGAAAAACAACTACGTTTATTAAATATAAGCTAGTATCTTAACCTAAAAACGTGTTATTTTCACACAATTTTAATAATATTATTTTATCTTTCCAATACTTTTCGGTTAAAAAAGTATTATATTATTCTTTGTTCATCTGAAATAGTGAAATGTATTTCATCAGGAATCTTATAAATTCCCGGTCAAAAATATTTCATTTTTTTGAAAACAATTCCTGATTTCAATACTTTTTGATAATTCTTGATATATGTCAAATAAAAAAGCTCATAGTTCAAATACTATGAGCTTTGTATTAAAATAGCCGGATACGACTAGAATGATTTTGCGATGTTAACGAATTCTCTTGATTTAAGAGAAGCGCCACCAATTAACCCGCCGTCTACATCAGGACAAGCGAATAATTCAGGAGCATTCTTTTCATTACAGCTTCCGCCATAGAGAATAGAAGTATTATCAGCGGCCTCCTGTCCATATTTAGCAGCAAGATGCTTGCGTAAATGTGCGTGCATTTCCTGAGCCTGCTCAGACGATGCTGTCAGACCGGTACCGATTGCCCAGATTGGCTCGTATGCAATTACAACCTTTGCGAAATCTTCCGGGCTAAGGTGGAAAAGGCTTTCTGTAAGTTGAGAAGATACAAATTCAAGGAAATTGCCGCCGTTACGTTGTTCCAATGACTCTCCGCAACAGAAAATAGGAGTTAAACCGTTTTCTAAAGCGATGTTTACTTTTTCAGCCAATTGCTCATTGGTTTCTCCAAAATACTGACGACGCTCACTGTGTCCTAAAATTACGTACTCAACAGCAATTGATTTTAACATTGCAGCAGATACTTCTCCGGTATATGCACCAGATGCCTTTTGGTGGCAGTTTTGTGCAGATACGCCCAGATTCGGAACAGCTTCAGTATATTTTTGCAAAGTACTTAAATATAATGCCGGAGGAGCGACAACTACCTGAACGTCAGTTGATACTTCATCCTTAACCATGTTTGCAACTTCAGAAACCAATGCTAAAGCTTCTTCAATTGTTTTGTTCATTTTCCAGTTTCCGGCAACGATTTTTTTTCTCATTTTATATGTCAAAATTATATTGATTAGTTAATGTCTCTGGCCAATGCTTTATGAGTTGAATCAGGAAGTATTTCCTTGCAAAACAGTACAGAAACAAATGTTTGCAAAATTTTGCTACAGATGATCTTCTTAAAGACAAACTACTGAAAATGCAGAACAAAGGTAATTAAAAAACTTTTTCTACCACGTAATTAGGCCTTTTCCTTGAAGCATCCAGTGTTCTCCATACATATTCTCCGATAATTCCCAGGGCTATCATCTGGAATGAGGAAACAAAAAGGAATACTACCATAAGTGATGTCCAACCCTCAATCGGTACTGCTCCCGTCATTTTTGCCAGAATGACGAACAAACCGTATAGGAAGGCAATAGCTCCCAGAATCACTCCTGTAATAGAAATGGCTCTGATTGGTGCAAATGAAAAAGCTACAAATGAATCTACAAACAGTTTGATTTTTTTACTCAATGTCCACCTTGAAACCCCTATTTCCCGTTTTTTACGAACATAAGGAATACTGATGAAGTCGTAATTGAGCCAGGCCAGTAAATAAATAGTATTGGTATTTTTCTCATCAATTTTAACCACCTCATCTCTCAGTTGTCTGTCAAACAAAACGTAGTCAAAACCTCCGGGAGGAATAGTCTTAAGGGCAAATTTGCGGATGAGATTGTGATAAGTATTGGAAAATAATTTCTGAGACCATGATTCCTGGCGATCCTGGCGATTGGCCACTACGAATTTGATACCTTTCTGCCAATAATCATACATTGTAACCATCAGCTCCGGAGGGTCCTGCAGATCTGCTGAAATAATTACAGTACAATCTCCGGTAGCATATTTCATTCCGGCTAATATGGCATTATAGGAGCCGACATTTCCGGCTAATTTTATAATCTTGACTTTGTCAGGGTTATGCTCTCTGAATTTGACCAGTTCTTCCCAGGTATTGTCCTTAGAGCCGTCATCAACCATTACATATTCGAAACTAACATCCTTTGGAAATAGCTTTTCGTTTTCCAGAAGCTCCGCTGAGGTAACAGGGATGTTTTCTTCATTATAATAACAAGGAATGATTATGGATAATTTAGGCATTGAAATATGATTTAATTTCCTGACAAACTACTTCAACCTGTGACTGGGTCATTCCGATGAATAAAGGAAGACTCAATGTGGTCTGAGCGATTTTTTCGGCCAGAGGGAAATCGCCTTCCTCATAACCGAGGTTTTTGTAGGCTTCCTGCAAATGAGGAGGAACAGGATAATGAATTAGTGTTCCGATTCCTTTTTGATTCAGATATTGTTGTAAAAGATCTCTTTTCTCTGTTCGGATGGTGTAAAGATGATACACATGGCTTGCTTTCGGAGCCGTTGCAGGAAGGACAATCTCAGCCAGACCTTGCAATCCTTCATTATACCATGCAGCAATCTGTATCCTTTCGTTGGTCCATTCTGCCATGAAAGGAAGTTTTACTTTTAACACCGCTGCCTGCAATTCGTCCAGTCGTGAATTATAGCCGATAACCTCATTATAGTATTTTTTATGAGAACCGTAGTTACGAAGACTCAGGCATTTTGTGTAAAGCTGCTCATTATCAGTGGTAATTCCTCCTGCATCTCCTAAAGCACCAAGATTCTTACCAGGATAAAAGCTTGTTCCGTTAATATTTCCAAAACTTCCTGTAATCTTTCCATCAAATTCAGCACCATGAGCCTGGGCATTATCCTCAATGACAAATAAATTATGTTTTTGAGCAATATCCATGATTTTGCCCATTTCGCAAGCCTGACCGTACAGGTGAACAGGTAAAATAGCTTTGGTTTTTGCCGTTATTTTTTCCTCAATTTTATCGGGATCAATATTATAGGTATTGATATCCGGTTCTACAAAAACCGGTGTGGCACCTGTATAACTTACAGCTAAAACGGAAGCGATATAAGTATTGGAAGGAACAATTACTTCGTCACCTTCTTTTATTTCCAGGGCCAGCAGGGATAAATGTAAAGCATCCAATCCATTTGCAACCCCAATGGTAAACTTAACCTTGTTATAAGTTGAATACAGACTTTCAAACTCTTTTACTTCATTTCCAAGCACATACCATTTACTGTCTATGCATCTTTCAATAGCTTCCAGTGTCAGGGTTTTGATCTGATCGTTTGTTTTATCGAACGAAAGAAAAGGAATGTTCATAAATTTTAAGATAGATTTTTAGAAAGAACATGGACACAATTTCCGTATTTATAGCCTAGTGATTCCCATGTTTTTATCACTGCTTTATTGGTTGACTGGGTATTCATGAAAATACAGGATACTCCTTGCTCCCTGAGGTGGAATGTCATTTCTGAAACGAGTTTTACATACCATCCTTTGCAGGTTGTGTTAACAGCTGATAATACCATTTTAGAAACAGGAAAACCCAGATATTCCCAATCGTTTTTAAGATAATTCGCTGTCAGGAATGCTTCCGCAGGAACATTATTTTCATTTGGTACAAAAATAACATCTGTAAAGCCATTTACCGAATTTTCTATATAAGTTGCCAGATATTCGTCTGCCAGCCGTTGGTCAAAAAGCTGATCGGAATGAAATCTGTCGAAATCATTTCTCATGGTTCTGGCAACTTCTTTCAGTACAGGAATATCCTGTTTCTCAGCTTTTCTTACATTAAATCTGCGATAATCATGTTTGCTCAGATTATCATTAAAATAGGTTAATCTTGATTCTATTAATTTGAACCCGCTTGTACCTAAAGCCTGAATTAAAGAAATGTCTTCTGCAGGAATTTCAATTGAAATCACTGCATCCTGACCAAAATCAATTGATTTCAGGAATTTTTCAACAGATTTGCACAGTAAATCAAAATCGTTGTGCTCGAACAGCACATTGAATAATTTGTAAATCGGCCGGTCGAAATAAGCAGAATCCCAATCCAGTTTCTTGTAATAATATATAAATTCTTCTCCTTCCAGACTTATTTTTTCCTGAAAAGCGTTATTTAGTGATTTTAAAGCCAGCTCTATATGTTTTTCGTCTTTAATATTCCTGTAAAAAGAATACGGGGAATAGGATCTAAGGACGCTTTTTCTAAATTCCGACATTAAGTTTATAAAAAGAAGATAAATGTGAAAATACGTTTACGAGATTTATATTTGACGTATTTTCTGACAAGAAATATACTGTTTGTTAATCCGGAGAAGAACAGCTTAAAATATGGGTTGTTCCTCCGACCATGCCATTAACCTTATTCCAGCCTTTGAATACTGCCCGGTTTGTAGACTGGGTGGTAGTGAAGAAATAATCGGCTCCGATTTCTTTTACATGATACAGCATTTCCGACATTAATTTAAAATACCATCCTTTACAGGTTTCAGAAGAAACGGCTGTCAAAACCATCTTGGGAATTTTCAGCCCTAAAATCTCACTATCGGCATTGTTATAGGATAAAGTCATAAATGCATCCACTGGTATGCCAGGTTCATCGGGTACCAGAACGAGGTCCGCCATTGTTCCTTTGATAGATTCCTCTGTATATTTTGCCAGAAAATCATCTGCAATTTCCTGTGTGAAAAGAGGGTCTGCATGAAAGCGGTCGAAGTTATTCCGCATTTTCGATGCGGTATTTCTCAGAGGAATAATATCTTCATCAAAAGCTTTTCTGACGAGAAAACGCTCATTCTCAAAAGTATGAAGGTCATTTTTGAAGAAAGTCAAACGTGTTTCTGTCAGATGGAAGCCATTTGCAGAAAGTGCCTGAATTACCTGAATATCTTCTGAAGGAATTTCTATGAAACAATTGTCAGCTTTTAATTCTGCAAACAAAAATTTTCTGAAAGCGGAAACGGCTTTGCTTAAAGTTTTAAAGTCTGATTCCTCAAAAAGGACAAATTCCAGTTTAAATATATTTTTATGGAAGAAATGGGTGTCCCAGCTCAGATGTTTCAACAGAAAAACTACCGCATTACTTTCAAACTGAAAATAAGAATCTTTTTTTTCGAAATAAGGAACAAGCCTTTTAGAAACAATTTTCAATTGTTTTGAGGACTCGACCTCCCGGATGAAATTATAGGGAGAGTAGAAAAATAAACTTTTCTCTCTCGGGGCTATCAAATTATTAAACACCTGCTGTTTTTTTAGGAGATTGATTTAAATTCCTGATAATCACGAATATAGTCGCTTTCATCGTAATGCGCTGAGGCTAAAACGAGTTGTACCGCAATATGTGAGTATTGCATGGTATGCCAATAGTGTGCAGGAATATAAACACCAACATTAGGGCGGTCAAGTACAAAAGTTATGATTTCGGAACTATCCGGACCTTCCAGATTTACAATAATTCTACCCATTACAGAAACCAGGACCTGCTCGGTTCTGTGGTGAGCATGCCTTCCGCGGACAATACTTTCGGGGGTATAATAAGTCCAATATACCCGCTCAATATCAAATGGAATATTCTTTTGAGCTTCTGACACCGAAATATAGCCTATTTCTGAAGCACCGATTGATGGGAATTCAATTAAATATGGTTTGTTGGTCTGGGTTTGCATTCAGTATTATTTTTCAGGGTTTTAACAAAGATGATATTCAAAATGCCGAAAATCAGGAGTGATTTCCTAAATACCGACTTCAATCTGCCTTCGTTGTCACAATAAGCGTTGGTTTTGAAATTCCTAAACTCAAAGTTAGGATTCTTCGATATAATAAACCAGATTTTAAATGTATTTCGATTGAAAGGCGTACATCAGGTCTTAACGGAGAAATGAAATGAATTCATATAACTAAAGATCATGGAATCTTTTAAATACAGAAATACCTGCATAAGCTGACGGAAAAACGGCCAGTATTATACAGGTATCTGATGAGAAACGTTAAAAACAAGTAGAGATTTTACAAGTCATGAATTAAATTAAACGTCTTAATTTAAGGCTGGTAATGAGATATTCGTTGCCTCGTTTTATTACGAAATCAACAACCTTTCCTTCTTTTTTCTGAAACATCTTATAGATTTCACTGATCGACACATCTCTCGAAGGCCTACCATTAATCATAATAATATTGTCGCCTACTTTGAAACCGGCTTCCTCGGCCGGAGAGCTATTCAGAATTCTTTCAATAAAATATTCTCTGAAACTTTGACCTTTTGCGGTTAATTCCATTCCGGTCATATTGTGTTCAAATGGCTCCCGTAATCTTCTTGGAATCGGTTTTAAGACAATGTACTGATCTCTGTAGTTAAAAGTTACGGTAAAACGTCTCAGCAGTTCACAGCCGATATTTCCCTGTCGGGAAGAATTAGGGGAAACTTTTGCTTTTACAGAGGTACTGTCCGGAAATGAGGCAATAATGTTAGGAATTTCCAAAGAACCAAGACGTGTTTTCCGTATTCTGCCAAGACTTCCGTTGATTATGCCGCTGAGTCCACGACCTAACTGGGCTTTTACTACTTTGTCCGGCGTATGTAGCGTGGTACTTTTAGCCAGATCAATAGACAAAGCATGGCCTGCTCCCGTGTCTAAAACCACTTTTAGCGGAGTAACTTTGTCACTGTCAACGAGTTCAAGGGAACTGAAATAGGGTTTGTTTTCCTCAATGGATATAGGAAATTTCATGCCTTTTTTAGGCTTGTAAACATAATCTTCCGGATTTTGAAGGACAATTTCCCGGCTTACGAAATCAATGGTTACCACAAATCTGTTAAAAATATCATATCCGATTATTCCGTGAATCTGAGAGCCTACGAACTGGGAAAGTTGTAAAACATCATCATCCAGTACCACAAGATTCTGGCGGAAACCAATCATATCACCCATTTGCAGGGTATTGTTAAGCACTACGCTGGCCTGTATATCCTTTCCTTCACCTGCTCCGGCAATCCGTACCTTTCTCAGTGCTTTCATATGCTGCATGGTAGCTACTTTCGGGTCAGTAATAATAATAGAACTGACACCGGTATCCAAAATGAAATGAAGGGTATCAGAATTATTAATCTTAACTGGTACTACAATCAGATTGGATTGAAGTTCGAAGGGAATTCTTGTCTGTTTCTGCCTTTTATTAATGAGCTGAAAACCATATTTCTCTTCCGAGAGCAAAGACATTCTGAGCTTGTCCTTGTTCTTGGAAACACGTGCGGGAGAAGTAAGTGAATTGGCTAATAATTGAACAGTATCAGCTTCACCTTTTTGAGAATACCCGATGACAGGCAAGGCTGCAATGAGTATTATTTTTATCAATATTATTCTCAGATAGCGCTTCATGATAAAGAGGTTCTAATAACCTAATTTACGTAAAAAAAAACTTTATCTTAACCGTTTGATAATAAAAAGTTTAAAATACTTTTCGTAAAGATTTTTAAGAGGAAATACCTAGATTTATTTTTCGCATTTCAAGGAGATTTTAGGTCATTTCATTGATGAAATTCCTCATTTGGGCCTATTAATATTTTTTATCCGGAAATAATTATCAGGAGCCATAAAAGTTGTAACAGCCGGCAAAAACAAACCTGGAAATATCCTGCTTCCGACTCACGGTTGTCTGTGAATGATGATCCGTTTGTGAATAATTCTTTAACAAAAAGGATAGTTTTACTGGTTATTATTGATAATTCCTTAATTATTAAGAGACATATTCTTGCTATGAATGTAAAATTCATTACTTTAGATGTGCAAATCGGAAAAGAAGTGCTTCAATCATTGAAAATTTCGAAAAAGGACTCCGTATTGCTACTCATTTTATAAGGTTTGTGGATAGAAATAGAATTTATTTCAGCCCTCTTCTGTGATTTTAACCTGAAAATGAATCCCCGGAACGTACATTAAAATAAGTACAGTACCGTTTTTGAATGGTATTGAAAATATAAGTGATTGATTTAGAATATTTCCCGAAAACCTGTGAGGCATCCTTACAGGTTTTTGTTTTTTTATCTGTATATTTAATTTTAAAGGCTCATCAAATCTGACTTTAATTCGGAAGAAAGAAAAAATGGGCTTAAGAACATTGTACAATTAATGATATTTTCTCCTGAATTTTTAATATAAACCGGATTCAGCAATAGTCAGGTTGAAAATGTAAAGTAAAAATTACCACTTTAAGCGTTTTTGCTTACAGAAAAAACCTTCATACAAACTTTTAGCTATGCTTAAATACGGCCTTTATCTGATGGCATTATTATACATTCTTGCCGGACTATATCACTTCAGAAATCCCCGCGTATATAAAGCCATTATGCCTCCTTATCTGCCTTTTCATGACGCGCTTGTTTTCTGGAGCGGCGTTGCTGAAGTAGTACTCGGCCTTGCTTTATTTTTTCCGCAAACCCGAATCTGGGCTGCCTGGGGTGTGATTGCCTTATTGATTGCCGTTTTTCCGGCGAATGTCTATATGCTGACCAGTGGAAAATTTACCAAAATCCCGGAATGGCTGCTTTATCTCCGGTTACCCTTGCAAGGCCTGTTAATATGGTGGGCTTATCAATATACTTTTAAACATTAGAATGACCGGGAGATTTTCCATCAGAAATCTTCTTATTTAGTTTCTCAGATTTCATTTTCAAGAAAAGATTCAGGAATGACAAACACTTCGACTTCAACAAACAATAAGCTTTTTAAAATATTAGGAGTAGGTTTTGGGATTGCAGTAACAATTGGAGGAACCATCGGAACAGGGATTTTAAGGAAACCAGGACCAATCGCTGCGCAGTTAGGAGATCCTTATCTGATTATGATGACCTGGCTTCTTGTTAGTTTGTATGCCTTTTTAGGTGTTTTGTGTACCCTTGAATTAGGCATTTCCGTTCCGAAGGCCGGAGCCTGGTATGTATATGCCCAAAGAGCTTTTGGAGATTATATAGGATTTATCGTAGGAAGTACAAGCTGGCTCGGAACCGTTGCTGCCCTGGGTTTCGGAGCTTATACGATGAGTGAATACATTGCCTTGCTGTTACCTGATGCAGAGTCATTTATGAGATGGATGGCGATCGGGATTTTGATTTTACTGACGCTTTTTCATTGGATGGGAGTAGCCATTGCCGGAAAATCCCAGGAAGTTATGTCATTTCTGAAGGCCGTGGGTTTGTTTGCATTTGTGATCATATGTTTTGTTTACGGAAAAGATGTTCAGGGACAGCAGGTGGTTGAAACGACCCGGAAAATAGGTTCAGCAGGCCTTCTGGCCGGATTTATTACAGCTTTACAATCTATCTTCTACGCCTTTGACGGCTGGCATACTGCGGCTTATTTTGCGGAAGAAAATACTGATCCTGCCAAAAACTTACCTAAATCAATGATCAGCGGATTATTCCTTATCGTGGTAATATACTTGCTGGTTAACCTGGCAATACTCTACATCATGCCAATAGAAACACTTGCACAGTCAAAACTGGCGGCGGCAGATGCTATTAAACTGATTTTTGGAGAGAAATCCGGTAAAATCATTACTTTCTTCCTGATGCTTTCGATTTTAGGAATTGTAAATACCCAGATTATGTTTGCCCCGCGCGTAATTTTTTCGATGAGCAGAGATGGTCTTTTTATCAAATCAGGAACCAAGGTAAATAAGGGAGGAACACCTTCTGTAGCGATGCCACTGACAGCTTTTTGCTCTGTTTTATTGATTATCAGTGGAAAAGATACCTGTGAAAAGCTTTCAGATATTGCCACTTTCTTTTTCGTATTAAGCTATGCTTCGGGTTTTGCTTCCGTTCTGATGCTCAGAAAAAAAGAGCCGGATTTACCAAGACCATATAAAGTCTGGGCTTATCCTTTTGTCCCGATTCTGATGCTGGCAGTTTCTTTTCTGTTTCTGATCGGAGCCGTTTATCAGGATATTCAAAGCAGTAAATTCGCATTAATATTCCTTCTGTTAAGCTATCCGATTTACAGAGGGGTAAAGAAGTTAAACGGGATATGACCTAAATGCTTTCGGTTTCCGGGAAGTATTTAGGTGAGTTTTTTCTCTGCATCAATCCAAAACCATAAAATACTTCCGAAAAGGAGCATTCCTCCAATCAGCCAGACAGGTGTGTTATAGTTGAACGATGTTGCCAGATAACCGAAACTGACTGTTGTTATATAAGCGCCTGTAAGTCCGGCTGTATTCATGGCACCTGAAATGGTACCGCTGCTTTTTCCGCCAATATCCATGGCTACGGCCCAGGAAACAGGAGCAGTAAAATCCATAAAAGCTCCTCCTACAGAGAGAAAAATTAAGGCAATTTCTTTGTTGTCGGTTAATGCACAGGCAATCAGTAGAATACCTGATACGGATAATCCTACAACAGGAATAATTCTTCTCCCTGTTGTTCTTCCAAAACGATTTACACATTTATCACTGAGAAAACCTCCGGTAAGGCAGCCTGCCGCTGCAAACAGAAACGGGAGGGAAGTGACCATTTTCAGCTCTTCTTCCGAAAAGCCTTTTCCTCTTTGAAGGTATTTAGGCAGCCAACCCTGGAAGAAATAAGCCCCGGAAGCATAACAGAAATACATGATTAATAATAACCATAGATTCTTATGTTTGAGAAAACTAAAGAACGACCGGGAAGTATGATCATCCAGCTGGCGTTTGGAAAGGATTTCCTGTAATTCATTCTCAGAAATATCTTTTGCCTGAGCAGGCTCCTCATTATACCAGAATGCCCAGAAAATAACCCATAATGCTCCGGCCAGACCGAGTACATAGAATGAGACTTCCCACCCGAAATTCCGCTGAATGGGAATGACCAGTAACGGTGTCAGTGCTGCACCCAGGCGACTTGCTGCCCAGATTATGGCCTGAGCACGCCCTCGCTCTGTAGAAGGGAACCATTTTGCTAAAGCAATGGAGATGTTGGGATAAGCTCCGGCTTCTCCGATACCAAAGAGAAAACGTATAAGGAATAATGACCAGAAACCCGTGGCAAAACCTGTTAAAACAGTAAAAGCAGACCACCATAACACCACTCTGATGAGTACTTTCTTTGCGCCGATTTTGTCACCCAAAAGCCCTGAAGGTACTTCGAATGCTCCATAAGAAAGTGTGAAGATTCCTAAAATCCAGCCCCATTGCGCCGTTGAAAGTCCAAGATCTTTGGTAATGTGTTCTCCGGCTGAGGAAATAGCGATCCTGTCTAAAAAAGTGATGAGAGAAAGAATTGACAGCACTAATAATACCTCGTGGCGCTTTTTCATATTAGATGGTTAAGGATTTATTGGTAAAGTTATACTTTAGTTATAAAATATCATAGGTTAATGCCCTGCCATCTCATTTCTCCCGTTCCGGATTTTGGAAAAAAAGAAACAAAAATAGACGTTTCAAACCTTTTTAAGTCTTTAGCAATAAAGCTTTCCGGAGATAATTATTCCTGTTATTCTTTTAAAAATAGCTAACTTGTAACAGAATTGATACCCCATTGTACAGATAAAATGAAAAACGGATTTACAGCTCCAGATAAGTTTTTTTTGAGTGCCCTCTTTTTGCCTTTTCTTTTACTTTTCACAGAATGTCAGAAAAAAGATAAACTCTTTTCCAGGCTGGAGACTGACCGGACTCATATTGATTTCGAAAACACGCTTACCGAAACTCACCAGAACAATATTATGAAATATGAATATTTCTACAATGGTGGCGGAGTAGGAGTAGGGGATATTAATAATGACGGTTTGCCGGATTTGTATTTTACAGGAAATCAGGTAGAGAATAAACTATATCTGAATAAAGGGAATCTGGCGTTTGAGGATATTACCGGAAAGGCTGGAGTGGCTGGCCGGCCAAACTGGAAAACAGGGGTTTGTATGGCTGATGTGAATGGTGACGGCTGGCTTGATATTTATGTTTGTTATTCCGGAAAAATGGAAAAAGAGCAACGTGCCAATCAGTTGTTTATCAATAATGGCGTAAAAGAAAAAGGAGGAGTTCCGACTTTTACCGAAAGAGCCAAAGAATATGGTCTGGACGGAGAAGGTGCTTTTACTACACAGGTTTCATTTTTTGACTATGATCTGGACGGTGATCTGGACATGTTTATGGTAAACCATGCCGACATGTTTTTTAACCCTTTTTTCAATACCACCCGACTCCGCAGTAAGCGTCATCCTTTTTTCAGCAACCGTCTTTATCGTAACAATGAAGGACATTTTGAGGATGTCAGCGAAAAAGCCGGAATTTTCGGGGGAGCTAATAATTTCAGTCTGAATGTAAGCGTGGGAGATATCAACGGAGACGGATATCCGGATATGTATGTAACCAATGATTATGAAGAACAGGATTTTTTATACCTGAATAATAAAAACGGCACTTTTACAGAAGTTGCCAAGAAAGCTTTCGGACATATTTCCCGTAATACAATGGGTACAGATCTGGCGGATTATAACAATGACCTGATGCCGGATCTTATTTCTCTGGATATGCTTCCGGAAGGCAACCGCAGGCAGAAAATGCTAAAAGGGCCAGATGAGTTTGACCGTTATCAGATGATGGTAGATAGTGGTTACCATCACCAGAATATGCGGAATATGCTGCAATTGAACAGAGGTATCACAAAAGAAGGCATACCTGTTTTCAGTGAAATAGGGCAGCTTGCTGGTATTTCTGCTACCGACTGGAGCTGGTCGGCTTTACTGGCGGATTATGATAACGATGGTCTGAAAGATCTGTACATTACCAACGGGATTATGAAAGACTTTACTAATCAGGATTTCGTCAAATATGATGTTCCTGATGCGAGGGTAAAAGCCCAGGCTTCAGGATTAGATCTTTCAACCCCGGAGGCTTATGAGAAGAATTTTCCCGTAAGCGAATTAATTAAACAGCTCTCTTCAGAAAAGGTTCCTAATTATATTTTCAGAAATAAAGGAAATCTTACTTTTCAGAATACTACTGAAGACTGGGGGCTAAATGATGAGAATATAAGTACCGGAGCTGCTTATGCTGATTTGGATAATGACGGTGATCTTGATTTAATAACGAGCAACATCAATGAAAAGGCAACGATTTACCGCAATAATGCTGAGAAGCTGACAGGTAATAAATTCCTGAAAATAAAACTAAACGGAACGGGTAAAAACAGATTTGGTACCGGAGCTAAAGTATATCTTGATCTTGGAAATTCAAAACAGTATCAGGAAGCTATCCCCGTTCGTGGCTTTCAGTCTTCTGTAGAAAATGTACTTAATTTTGGTTTAGGTAAACAGAATCTGATCAGACAGGTAAAAGTTGTCTGGCCGGATGGGAAGGAGCAGGTACTTAATCAGATCAAAGCGAATACAACCCTGGTTTTTGACCAAAAAATGGCAAAAATGCCTGTTTTGAATACAAAACCTGTACAAAACCAGCTTTTTGAAGATATTTCTCAAAACACAGGACTGGATTTTGTGCATAAAGAAGACCTTTTTGTTGATTTTAAGGGCGAACCATTGATTCCATATCAGTTGTCGAGACAAGGTCCCAAACTTACCAAAGCTGATGTGAATGGAGATGGTCTGGAAGACATCTTCGTGGGAGGTGCAATTTATCAGTCTGGTAAATTATATCTTCAGCAGAATGACGGAAGGTTCAGTGCTTCAAAATCCCAGCCCTGGGAAGCTGATAAGGAGAGTGAAAATATCGGTACTTTATTCTTCGACGCAGATGGTGACGGTGACCAGGATTTGTATGTTGTAAGTGGCAGTAATGAATGGCAGCCGGGTTCTCCTCAATTGCAGGATCACCTTTATCTGAACGATAGCAAGGGCAATTTTACAAAAAGTTTGAATGGATTACCTGTGGAACATAACAACGGAAGTTGTGTAAAAGCCTGTGATTTTGATAAAGACGGTGACCTTGATTTGTTTGTAGGCGGAAGAGCGGTCGCCGGGAAATTCCCTGTTGCTTCAGAAAGCATGTTGCTGAGAAATGAAACCATCAAAGGAAAGGAAGCTAAATTTATCAATGCAACAAAATTAGTTTGTCCGGAGCTGACTAACGCAGGTATGGTTACAGATGCGGTTTGGAGTGATGCAGATGGTGACGGATGGATTGATTTAATCGTAGTCGGAGATTGGATGCCTGTCAGGATTTTTAAGAATAATCATGGTAAATTAACTGACATCTCAAATCAGGCAGGACTCGAAAAAACAGGAGGTATGTGGACCTCCGTGCTGGCAAATGATTTTGATAAAGATGGTGACACAGATTTTGTTTTGGGAAATGCGGGACAAAACTCCTATTTGCAGGCTTCTGAAAATGAGCCGTTAGTGATGTATGTTTCTGATTTTAATGATGACGGAAGAATTGATCCGATCATTTGCCATTATATTCAGGGAAAAAGCTATCCTATTGCCTCAAGAGATGAAATGCTTGACCAGTTAGTAGGCTTAAAGAAACGTTTCGTCAGGTATTCTGATTATGCAGATGCGACAATTGAAGATATTTTTACAGGCAGCGAACTTCGTAAGGCTAATCAGCTCAGCGTTCATACACTTCAAAGTATTTACCTCGAAAACCTCGGTAAAGGGAAATTCAAAACGCATGTTTTACCGCTGGAAGCACAATTCTCGATGAATCAGGGAATCCTGTCAGGGGATTTCAATAAAGACCAGAAGGAAGATATTTTGCTGGTAGGAAATTGTAATACCTTCAAAGTTCAGCTGGGGCGTTGCGATGCCAGTCTGGGTGTTCTGCTTTTAGGAGATGGCAAAGGGAATTTTAAACCGGCTTCAAGACAGGAAACCGGACTTTATGTTAACGGAGATGTCAGAGATGTGATCAAAATTAACAACAGAAACGGACAAACGATGATCGTTATTTCGAAAAATAATGCAGCCCTGCAAAGTTTAAGAATGAGGTAAAAAGGCAGTTTTTTACAAAAAACTGCTAAAATCTCCTTTTCAGAAACCTGAATCCGACATAGGAAGTCATACAGAAACCAGCCATTACATACCACAGTATGGTAAAACTGAAATGCTGAACAATCTGGGAGCCGATTGTTGGGGCAGAAATCTGTGCAATTGAATAACACATAGAATATAATGCCAGATATTGCCCTCTGTTTTGCTCATTTGATCGTTCTACGGCAACAGATTGCATAAATGGCATGGCGAACATTTCACCTAAAGTATTCAGAATAATAGAGAGCCAGACTACCCATACACCTTCCCAGATATTGAAAACCAGAAAAGAAGCTGTGGTAAGGATCATGCCGTAACCAATGATTGACAGCTTATGAAGGCGTTTCTCAAGCTGAGTTACCAGTATCATTTCCATACAGGCGATCATTAACCCGTTTATAGTCATCATTGCTCCGATTCCGGCTTCTGAGATATGGTGAACCTGTTTAAAATAAAGAGGTTCCATAGAAAAAAGCTGGAAAAAGGAAATGGCAAAAAGAGTTGTAAAAAAGGCAAATCTAAGATATTTCCTGTCCCTGTAAGGCGAAGCAAGAGGTTCATGGTGCAGATTTTCCTGATTTTTTGCAGGTTTTTGACTATGCGGATCTTTAATCAGAATACTTAATGCGATACCTGCTAAAATACAGGTAATTCCATCTGCCCAGAAAAGCCATTCATAATCTATTGCTGCAAGAAAACCTCCCAATCCGCCTCCGATAGACCAGCCCAGATTGATAGCCAGCCGATTGAGAGAATAAGCTCTTGTCCGGTTTTCGGCTGTACTGAAAAAAGCAATGGCAGCAGCATTGGCAGGTCTGAAGGAATCTCCTAAGGTAGTAAAGCAAAAAACACCTGCGCATATTGCCCAGAAAGAGGTAAGATGCATCAGAATCAGGAGAAATACCCCTGCCAAAAGTAAAGCCGCTACCTGAATTCTGTAAAAACCGATACGGTCAGAAAGCTTTCCTCCCAGAAAAGTCCCTAAAAGCGCCCCCGAACCATAAACACCCATAACGATTCCGGCATCGGCGACACTGAAATGCAGTTTCTGAGTTAGGTAAAGGGTTAGAAAAGGCAAAACCATCGTCCCGCAACGGTTGATGAACATCACCAGCGAGAGTAACCAGACCGACCTTGAAAGTCCGTTAAATGATTGACGATATAATGAAAATGCCTGAATCACAGAAAAAGGGTAAGAGAAATATTCCGATAATTGTAATGAAAACAATTATTTATTTGTTAATTTGTGGCATGTTAACGGTTTGACTACAAGTTGATTACTTGTGTCATTGCGTCACGAATTAAAATTGCAAGCATAACCACACACACTGAAATACAATGAAAAACCCCATCACTCTAACCGCTGAATCCGTTGATTGGGTGGCAGCAGAGATTGCTGAAGAATTATTGCGAGGGCATAACACCTACAAAACAGAGACTGATGCTTTGCGAAAGCGAATAAAAACAGGTCTTTTTAAAAGTATCTCTCACTTCGAAATTGTGCAACGCCAGCCTACGGGTAAAAAAAGCGCAAATAAGAAGGAAAATGCCCGCCATGGAGTACAAGTAGCTTAAAAACTTTATAACCTCACCGCCATGAGGTTTTTGTTTTGAAACTGCCGCTCCCGGTGTTATCAGCCTTTAATTTTTTCTTTCAGGAATTTTGCAGTGTGGTTATCTGAGATTTTTACCATTTCTTCAGGTGTGCCTTCGAATGTGATATATCCTCCTGTATTTCCTCCTTCCGGGCCTAAGTCAATGATGTGATCAGCAGATTTGATCACCTCCATGTTATGCTCAATAATGATGACAGAATCTCCCTGCTCAACCAAAGCATTGATTGCTTTTAAGAGCTTTTTGATATCATGAAAATGCAGACCTGTAGTCGGTTCATCAAAAATGAACAATGTTTTTCCTTTGTTTTGATTGCCTTTTCCCAGGAAACTTGCCAGTTTAACCCTTTGTGCTTCTCCTCCTGAAAGGGAATTGGATGACTGACCCAGTTTCACATAACCCAGACCTACCTCTTGCAAAGGCATCAGTTTTTCGGTAAGTTTCGGTTCGGTTTTACGGAAAAAATCAATGGCATCATCAATTGTCAGATCGAGGATATCAGCAATATCTTTGCCTTCATATTTTACGTCAAGGATTTCCTGTTTGAAACGCTTTCCTCCGCAAGACTCACATTTCAGTCTGACATCTGCCATAAATTGCATTTCAATGGTGGTTTCACCTTCACCCTGACAAACTTCACAGCGTCCGCCGTCAATGTTGAATGAGAAATGAGAAGGTTTATATCCACGGGCTTTGGCAATCGGCAATTCAGAATAAATCAGACGAATCTGGTCATAAGCCTTAATATAAGTAACAGGATTGGAGCGGGAAGATTTTCCGATTGGATTCTGGTCAATCATTTCTACAGCTTCCAGTTTATTGATGCTTCCGCCCAGTTCAGCGAATTTTCCTGATTCATCAGAAAAAGTGCCAAAAGTTCTGCCTAAAGCCGGATAGAGTATTTTCCGGATTAAAGTAGATTTTCCGGATCCGGAAACTCCGGTTACAGCCGTAAGTACGCCCAAAGGAAACCTTACTGAAATATCCTTCAGATTATTCTCATAAGCGCCTTTTATTTCAATGAAAGCGGTAGATTTTCTCCTGAATTTCGGAACGGAAATTTCATCCTCTCCGGTAAGAAAGTTCAGGGTATGTGAATGGAGAAGATTGGCCGTTTCTTTATTGATATTACCAAAATTCCCCTGAAAAACCAGTTCACCACCATGAGAGCCTGCATCCGGGCCAATGTCAATAATCTGGTCCGCCGCACGCATTACTTCTTCTTCATGTTCTACTACAATAACGGTATTACCCAGATCCCGTAATGACTCTAATACAGAAACCAGCCGCTGTGTATCTCTAGGGTGCAAACCGATAGAAGGCTCATCAAGAATATACATCGAACCAACCAGGGCACTTCCCAGGGAGGTTGCCAGTTTAATCCGCTGATATTCACCACCGGATAAAGTTGAGGTGAGGCGGTTTAGCGTCAGATATCCCAATCCTACCCGTTCAAGGTATTCCAGACGGTTTTCAATTTCAAGTAAAATCCTTCTGGCAACACCAAATTCATGTTCGGGAAGCTGAATATTTCTGAAGAATTTTGAAACCTCAGAGATAGGCATTAAAACCAAATCAATAATTGATTTTCCTTCAGATGAATCATTCGCAGCTATTTTTACATATCCTGCATCTTTACGCAAACGGGAACCCTGGCATTCAGGACAGGTTGTACGTCCGCGATAGCGGGAAAGCATAACCCGGTATTGTATTTTATGTGTTTCTTTTTCTAAAATGCTGAAAAACTCATCAAGCCCGTGGAAATGTTGATTTCCGGTCCAAAGCACTTTCTTTTGTTCATCAGAAAGGTCTTTATAGGCACGATGAATCGGGAAATCAAACTTTATTCCTGTTTTCAGCAAAGGAGATAGCCATTCTGACATTTTTTCAGTTCTCCAGGGGGCAATAGCGCCCTCATAAACTGAAATATTTTTATCAGGAATCACCAAATCTGCATCAATACCCAGTATTTTTCCGAAACCCTCGCATCTGCGGCAAGCGCCGTATGGGTTGTTAAATGAGAAAAGATTGAGTGTAGGTTCTTCAAAAATGAGACCATCCTGCTCAAAGCGGTCAGAAAAATGCCTGGTTTCAGCGCCGATAATTTCAACAATACAGGTTCCGTCACCTTCAAAGAAAGCCGTTTGTACTGAATCTGAAAGTCTGAATTGAGTTTCTTCATCCGGAAGACCTTCTTCGTCCTTTTTCACGACAGCCCTGTCTATCAGAATGCGCACATTTTCATGAACGCGTTTGATTTTCCCCAGTGTTTTTAATTCTTCTGTATTGTCAAATATTTCTTCCAGAAACCGGGTCTCTCCGTCTACCAGAATCCTGGTATAACCTTTTTGAAGCAGTATCTTTAATTCTTCAGCTATATTCCTTCCTTCTTTGAGAAACAGGGGAGAAAGAATCATTACTCTTTGCCCTTCATCATGTTTCAGAATATAATCCACTACGTCAGTGACGGTATCCTTGCTTACTTTTTTCCCGGAAACCGGAGAAAATGTAGTTCCGATTCTGGCAAAAAGCAATTTGAGATAATCATAGATTTCAGTTGTGGTTCCTACCGTAGAACGGGGGTTTTTACTGGAAACCTTTTGTTCAATTGCAATGGCCGGAGAAACGCCCTTGATATATTCCACATCCGGTTTCTCCATACGCCCGAGAAATTGGCGGGCATATGAGCTCAAACTCTCAACATACATGCGTTGTCCCTCTGCAAAAAGCGTATCAAATGCCAGAGATGATTTTCCCGAACCTGACAGACCGGTGACAACCACCAGTTTATTTCGGGGAATAGCGACATCGATGTTTTTCAGGTTATTCACCTTAGCCCCTTTGATAACAATGAAATTTCTCGGGTCAAGGTCTTCTACAGATGGTAAAATATTTTGAGCGGCAATTGTGGTAGTATTCATTTAGCGAAGTTATAATGAAACTTTGTTTTCTTAAACCAATTGGTCCTTAAAAGTTGACGGATATAATTATTTTAATAAACAGATCAGAACCTTTTGTGGCAATTTTACCGGAAATCCTATTCCCGGAGTACAGGGTAAAACAAATACAGGCTGATTATCTGATAAAGCTGATCCGGGCAATTCTTTTTAAAACGAAAAAAATCATTCTGTAATTTTACAGCTTTCCGGAAGCCCCATCTTAACATATACAATATTTTTCCTTAGATTGTTTCCTGATTTTAAAAGAATTGAAAGAACGGCTTTCCCGGAAAGTATGATCAGAAGCATTCTAAAAATAACTGGATATAAGCAGACGAAAGTAAAGAATGTTTACGTTAACTTTGTTATCATGCCTGCGTGCAGGTAAATCTTACTTTCCAGGTTTTTCTAACATACTTATTACAGCACTTGATAACAGATAATTGTTACTAACCATGAAGAAATTATTGTTTTTTATTTTTTTAGCTACAGCTTCATTTACTAAAATTTACGCGCAGGATCCTGTAGTAATCAAGCAGGAAGGTGCGACAGGAGATTTAGATGAGGAACCGGATGTAAGAGATCTTCCTTTTCGCCAGAGAATCAGAATAGGAGGGGGCGTTTCAGGGCTTAGTTTCGGAAATCCAACCAGTATCGGTATTTCCCCGATGGTAGGTTATCAGGCAACAAATGAAACAATTGTAGGACTAGGCTTAACGTATCAGTATTATTCGATTAAAGATATTTATGGAAACCGCTACTCCAATAACCTTTTGGGTGAGCGGATTTTTGCAAGACGTTATCTGCCTTTTCTTCAGCAGTTGGTAGGTCAGGGATATTTAGTAGGGCAGGTGGAAAACTATTCCAGCCTCTCAGATTCCGGACCATATACATTCAGTTACAGTAATCCGATTTTAATTGGTGTGGGAATTGGCTCAAAAATAGGATTAAACATTCAGGTAATGTATGATTTAAATTATCCGTCGGCCAACAGCTTTAAGACTTCACCTTATGGAAGTGCTCTTGTGATTCAGATCGGAGGATTTTTCTTCTAAGAAAGACATTGTTTTTAAAAGCCATGCAAAGCGTTTCTTTGCATGGCTTTTGTATGATTTTCAGGTAGAATGGGCCGATTTGAACCTCAATCTGAAATGTCTTAGCCGGAAAAAAGTATGAAAAAAGAACCTTTTCCATATCTCAGGAAGCTGATTATCTCAGTTGTGCTGTCAATTTTACAATTATTCTTTTGGATAGAAATGCTCATTGGCCTGATACTGGCCTTTAAATGGTATGAAAATCCTCAGCTTTTTCGTAAAAACCACCAATTGGAAAGCCTGCTTTTTCTCCTGATTTTAGCTCTGATTACGTTTTTGCTGAAAAGAAATATCCGTCGCCGGATTTTCTGACTCAGCGCTATCCCGCCATAAATCCGCCGTCAATCGGCATAGCATGTGCCGTAACAAATGATGCCGCATCTGAACAAAGCCAGACAATCGTTTCTGCTATTTCCTCAGGTTGCCCGAAGCGTTTCATCGGAATGGAAGCCTGCAATTTATCTTTCTGATCTCCGATTATCTCAAACATTTCAGTGACCATTGGTGTAATGGTGAAGACCGGGCAAACGGCATTTACCCTGATTCCTTTTCTGGCATATTCCAGTCCGGCAGTCTTAGTCATGCCTATTACCGCATGTTTACTGGCTGAATAAGCGAGGTTATTTGGAAATCCGGCCAGGCCAGCCACAGAGGAAACATTCACAATAGATCCGAACCCCTGTTCCAGCATTACCTGCAATTCTTCACGCATGCACAGAAAAACCCCGTTGGTATTAATTGACATGACCTTCTCAAATTCGGCGGAGGGATATAAATGAGTGGGAGTCATCAATCCGCCGATTCCGGCATTGTTTACCCCAAAGTCGAGCTGTCCATAAGTTTCAAGTGTATGAGAAATGAGTTGAATTACCTCATGTTCATTCGAAACATCGCATGAAATAAAAGAAGCATGTCCGCCGGAAGAGGTGATGAGCCTGACTGTTTCCAGCCCTCCTTCCTCTGCAACATCAGAAACGACCACTTTTGCTCCTTTCTCTGCAAAAAGCAGAGCTGTAGCTCTTCCAAGTCCGGAGGCTGAACCAGTAACCAGTGCTACTTTTCCTTCAAAATCATTTTTCATAATTATTCGGTTTTTGTCTTGAGTATTGTTTCTTGTAATATTTTGTGAATCAGTGAATTATTAAAAGGTACATTCTTTGCTCATGTAATTTTTACAAAATTTAAACCAAAATTTAGAACAAAAGTTTAGAACATCTTGTATCTTTAAAAATACATTTTTTGTTTCAAAACATCATCAAGACTTAATATCCCCAACGAGTTTCTGATAATTAGATAGTTACAAAAAATCTGATTAATTCGGTATATTTTTCGATTAAAATTCCTTTGGAATGCCTTAATTTTGTTAAACATTTTTAATGAAAAAATTGAGTTTAACGCTATTTTGTCCCTTAAATAACTAACCGCTGGTACCTTAATCTGACAAACTTTTAGTTAAACAAAAAAAATAACTCCCAAATATGTCACAGACTGTATTGAATGAACCATTGTTGCTCGAAGACCCAAATCGTTTCGTGTTATTTCCTATCAAGCACAATGATATCTGGCAATTTTATAAGAAAGCTGAGGCTTCTTTCTGGACTGCCGAAGAAATAGATTTATCACAGGATTTGGCAGATTGGGCAAAATTGAACGAGGGGGAAAAGCATTTCATTTCCCATGTATTAGCCTTTTTTGCGGCATCAGATGGCATCGTAAATGAAAATTTAGCACAAAACTTCTTATCGGAAGTGCAATATGCGGAAGCAAAATGTTTCTACGGATTTCAGGTAATGATGGAAAATATCCACTCAGAAACCTATTCTTTGCTGATTGATACTTATATCAAAAATCCGGTAGAAAAAGATAAAATGCTTCGTGCTATTGACACGATTCCATGTGTTCAGAAAAAAGCAGAATGGGCGTTGAGATGGATTGAAAGTGACAGCTTTGCTGAGCGTCTGATTGCCTTTGCGGCAGTAGAGGGAATTTTCTTTTCAGGTAGTTTCTGTTCAATTTTCTGGTTGAAAAAGCGTGGATTGATGCCGGGTCTTTCTTTCTCAAATGAACTGATCTCGAGAGATGAGGGATTACATTGTGATTTTGCCTGCCTGCTTTATACAGATCATATAAAAAATCAGCTTTCAAAGGAAAGAGTTTATGAAATTATCCTGGATGCGGTAAAAATTGAAAAAGAATTTGTTACAGATGCTTTGCCGGTTTCTTTGATCGGAATGAATGCTGAACTGATGTGTCAATACATTGAATTTGTAGCGGATCGTTTATTGGTTTCTTTAGGTTGTGAGAAACAATTTAATGCTATCAATCCATTTGATTTTATGGAAATGATCTCACTTCAGGGAAAAACAAACTTCTTTGAAAAACGTGTCGCTGAATACCAGAAGTCAGGCGTAATGTCTGAGAAAGAATCAATGTCATTCTCATTGGATGAAGATTTTTAGAAAACGCTCTTTTGAAATACTTTGTTTGGCCCGGAATTTCCGGGCTTTTTTATGCCCTTGCTTTCTGAAACAGAAAAGAGAAAATTATCTATTCTATTGCTCCAATACTCCATTTTAAGAGAAAAGAAGTCCTGCCAAATTTGTCCTGTCAATATTTCTTAACATAACATAAAAACAAAATGGAGCAAAGAATGCCTTTACCACCTTTCACACGTGAAACCGCTTTACAGAAAGTCCAGGCTGCGGAAGATGCCTGGAATACCAGAAACCCGGAAAAAGTAAGTCTGGCTTATACTGTTGATACCGAGTGGAGAAACAGAACGGATTTTGTAAATGGAAGGGAGGCCGTTGTTGCTTTTCTGACGCGCAAATGGGAAAAAGAGCTGGATTATAAACTGAAGAAAGAACTCTGGAGTTATAGCGAAAATCACATAGCTGTAAGATTTGAATATGAATGGAGAGATCATGCCAATCGGTGGTATCGCAGTTATGGGAATGAAATGTGGGAATTTGATGAAAATGGTTACATGAGAAGAAGATTTGCCAGTATCAATGATGCTGAAATTTCTGAAAGCGAGAGAAGAGTAAAATGATGAAAAATCAGACAGAATGCGGGCGTTTTTTACTAAATTTCAGATGAAAGAAAAAGATGAGTTTCTTTTCATGAAAACCAGGTTTTAATGTGATTTACAGGGGATTTTAGAATGACCGATCAAAAAGCATTTACATTACAAAGTGCCCAGAACGGAGACATGGCACTTAAGTTATTTTTGTTTGATGAAGGCACAGCGTTCGGGGAACTTCAGCGGCTGAGTCATTATTCTGTCATAGTTGTTACAGAAGGAAGCGGAAAACTTAAAGCGGATTTTTCAACTTACGAATTTAAGGAAAATGTAATGATGTGTTTTGCGCCTTATCAGCCGTTTCTCATTGAAAGTAATGAACGTATCAAAGGTTTTGCAGTGAATTTTCAACCTGATTTTTTCTGCCTTTACAGACATCACAAGGAAATAGAATTTAATGGAATCCTGTTCAATAACATTTACAAAACTCCGATTATTGAAATGGCATCCGGGGATGCAGGTAATCTGTGGAGCGTTTTTGAAAAGATGCAGACAGAAATTGAAAAGTCAGAACCTGCTCAATATGAAATCCTGATTTGTTACCTGAAAATATACCTGATAATTGCTTCGCGTTTAAGAATGGAACAGAAACCTAAAGAAATAAAAGGAACGGCAGTCAAAGAGCCCGTTGTTCTCAAAAATCTTCAGGAAGCAATAGAACAACATTTCAAGGTTTGGCATACTGCCAGTGATTATGCCAATTTACTGAACATTTCTCTTAAAACCCTGGCAAAAATCAGCAAAACGCACTTTAATAAAACTTTAACGACACTGATTGCAGAGCGGATTGTGATTGAAGCAAAAAGAGAATTGTACATGACATCCAAGACAGTCAAGACAATTGGTTATGAATTAGGGTTTAATGACGAATATTATTTTAGCCGTTTTTTTAAAATAAATGCAGAAGTTTCCCCGCAGCATTACCGGGAAACGGTAGGATTTGCAAGAGGTGAAGAATGATGAAGAGAGGATGAATATGATCAGATAGGCCGATAATTGTAAAATTTCAAGAAAATGAATTATGCCGGATTTGCCTTTACAGATGCCATAAAAGTGCTCCAGGAAAAGAAAGGAAGCCGGGAGGGGTATGCACATATGGAGAAAAATCAATATACGGAAGGATTGGGAGATTTTGAAAAAGATTTTATTGAAAACCGTGATAGTTTTTACCTGGCGACGATCGGAGAAAATGGATATCCTTATATACAGCATCGGGGAGGGCCAAAGGGATTTATCAGAGTATTAAATGATAAAACAATCGGAATTGTGGATTTCCGTGGGAATAAACAATATATCTCAGTTGGTAATGTCTCTGAAAACCCACATGTTTCTCTGATCCTGATGGATTATCCGCGAAGGGCCAGAATGAAAATTTATGCAGATTTGCGAATTGTTGAAATAAATGAAGATCCCGGGTTATTTCTGAACCTGGATCCCTCAGATTATAAACACCAGTCTGAGAGAATGATGATTTTCGAAGTCAGGGCTTTTGATTGGAATTGTCCTCAGCACATCACACCGAGATATACCGCAGATGAGATAAATGAGGCTTTTGCACAAAGAAATGAATACGTTGCCCAATTGGAGCGTGAAGTGCAGGAGTTAAGAGCAAAACTTAAAACAGGCTGAGGGAAATTTCAGAAATAACGTTTTTTTTATATTAGCAACTGTTTGATAATTAAGTCTTATCAGTTTAACAGAAGCCCCGGGGATGCAATGGTCTTGTATTTTTCCGGGGCTTTGTGTATTTTAAACTTCTTAAAATGCAGCACACTGATGAAATACATACCTTTTTGGCCCAACCCTTCCTCGAATACTTTAAAACAAAACACCTTGATTTCAAGTTATATTAACTGACCAGGCTGAGTTGAACGGTTTTGGACGATCTTTAAATAGTACTAACCGAAAGATAGTCAGGGTTTAAAATAACTAATATCCTCAATATTGCTGAACCTGTTTGCTGACAGATAATAACCATTAATTGTTGTCTGACAATTAATGATATAATTTGAAACAGGTGACAAGCTCTGTTCCGGGCTGCTGAAATGGTTTGTATTTACCTGAAACAGGGAATAGACTGATATTTTATTCTCTCTTTTAAGCATTGTTTTTTGCTTTTGGCATAGTTTATGTGTGATTGAATAATTAAGAAATTTTAAGTACATTTGATTGAAAGAAAAACTGATAAGCGTAGTAAAATAAGTTATTATCGTTTGATTTTTGGGATGTATAAAAACGTTCAGGTTTTAGAAAGTTATAAAGTATTGAATCATGTTTTGGAAAAAAAAATATATAATCGGGTTATTTTTTTTCTTATGCTTAAATTATATTAATACGGAAATAAAGGCTCAGTCAGTGGCTGTGGATTCGACCTTATTGGCCAGGGCTCTTGCTACGGACGAACTTCTGCCTGCTCTGATTAATGCTGCGGTTAAAAATGCTCCGGAAATGAAGCGTCTTAACGGCGGTGTGGAACTGGCCTCTTCCAATATGGCGATTTCAAAAAATATTATTTTTAACAGTCTTTCACTTATTTCAGGGTATCAGTACGGAACAAATTATTCAGCCATCAATAACCCGGCAAGTACAGGTGGACCGGTAAATAGCTTTACCTCTGCTCAGACGGGATTTTACAACCTTGGGGTGGGCTTACAACTTCCGTTGACTCAGATTATTAATAGAAAGCACCTGATAAGAGCCGGAGCTGCTCAGGTAAAAATGGCTCAGGCAGAACAGGAGAGCGGTGTACTTTTTGTAAAACAGGAAGTTATCAGACTCTATCAGGAATTGAAGCTGGCTCATAGCTTATTAATGCTGAGTACAGGAGCAAAACAGGCTGCGCAGTTAAATTATATTATGTCAGAGAAAGAGTTTTTAAGAGGGCAGGGTTCTGTGGAACAACTCTCAAAAGTACTGGATGTTTATACGAAAGCCAAGATCGACCACGAGACTTATTTCAACAGACTACAAACCAGTTTCATGCAGCTGGAGCTTTATATTGGAACTAATTTGTCAACATTCTTAAAGAAGGGTAAATGAGTTTTGTATATTTTATAAGATTAATGATTAAAAACCTGAAGTGGTTGATAGGAATCCCTTTGGTTTTGGCGTGCAGTATATTTTATTTTACCCGACACGAGCAGAAAGTATTTGCTTCCGAGTCAATTATTTACACTGGTATAGCTTCAGGATATGACTTGAACGGTAGTACAAAGGCTGATTATTTTGCTACGAGTAATGCTTTTGATAACTTATTATCAATTATCGATTCCCGGGAAACGAAACAGGATGTATTGATCGCATTGCTTGCTGAGCACCTTTCTCTGAAAAAACATGACCCTGAAATACTAACCTGGTCTGCTTACGATGAACTAAGTAAATTAATCCCCGATGAAGCCAGAAAAAACCTTGTAAAACCAACTATCGCTGAGACTCGTTTAGCGATAAATAATCTTCTGAAAAAGGATGATGAAAATGTAATTTATCAGTTAATAAATTCTGATAATCATTACTATTCATTGGATGCCCTTAAAAAAATACAGTCTTCACGTCTGAGCAATAGTGATTTAATAAAAATTACTTACGAAGCCAACGATCCGTATATCTGTAAACGAACACTTGAATTACTGGAAGAGTCTTTCATGCTGAAGCATAAAATGCTGAAGGAGGGGCAGACTGGTTCTGTAGTAAATTATTTCGCAGCAGAAACAAAAAGAGCTTTTTCAAGACTGGATTCATCAGAAAAGATATTCCTCGATTTCAACAGAAATAATGAAATCATTAACTACTACGAACAAACAAAGGCTGTAGCGGGAGAACGGGAAGATTTGTATGCCATGAATCATAACCTTGAAATGGATAAAATGGCTTCCAGTAAGTCTTTAGCCAAAGTAAATGAGAATATAAAAAACAGGGCATATCAATCTGTTATCGGGAATGAAATACTGGCTGAAAGAGAGAAACTTACAGATGTTTATAACAAAATTGCCCTGGGAGAAATTGTTAATAAAGGAAGTACAAATAAAAGTCAGATTGACAGCCTTAAAAGTTCTGCCACAAAACTGGAGAAAAAACTGCAAAGTTCTCTTGATAACCTGTACGTAGAATCGAATACGCCAAATGGAATCCCTACCAAAAACGTATTGGATGAGTGGCTTAAAACAACGCTTGCTTTTGAACAGAGTAAAGCACGTCTGGCAGTAATGGATCAGCGGAAAAAGGAATTTGAGGAGGAATACAGGCGTTTTGCACCATTGGGAGCAATGCTCAAAAAGATTGAGCGCCAGATCAGCGTTTCTGAGCAGGAATATCTCGAATTATTGCATGGCCTGAATTTAGCGAAACTGACTCAGCAGAATACGGAATTAACATCAAAACTGAATGTTGTGGATCCGCCTTTTCTTCCGGTAAAAGCGATTCCTTCCAAAAGAAAATTATTGATAGCCCTCGGTTTTATTGGTGGGTTTATCCTGGTCCTGGCTCTTATTTTAACCAAAGCCCTGATTAATAAAACCTTGCTGGAACCTTCCAGAGCCAAAAAGATTATCGGTATTCCTATGCTGGGTTTATATCCTTTACTGGAAGGTAATGAAGAGTTTCTCGAAAAAGCAAACAGAAGGCTGATACAGCAGTTTTTATCCAGAATAACCAGTCATGGGAAACCTGTGACCATTGGTCTCATCAGTATTCAGAAAAGAGAAGGTAAATCTACAATCGGATATCTTTTAACCAAGGAACTGACAGATCTGAACTATCGTGTTAATACACAAATGTACGATAGCAGAAGGGGAATCAGACCTGTAACTGACGATGTTGATTTTACGTTGGTAGAATTTCCTTCCTTAGATGATATCGTGATTAAACCAGACTTTTTTCCGGCGGTTAATTATACCTTTTTGCTATGTCGGGCGAATAGAATCTGGAATAAAATAGATAAGGAAATTCTTGAGATTTTCTCAAAGACAACAGGACAGGAGCCGATGTTTATTCTAAATGGGGTAGATCCGCATTTTGCAGAAGAATATATCGGAGAAGTTCCTAAGAAAAGAGATAAAATCAGAGCATTTCTCAAAAAGCTGTTCAATTTTGAGTTTGGAAACAGAAAGGCCATAAAAGTACGTACCCAGCCTCCTAAAAAGAATTTGATCGATAACAAAATAAGAGTTAACCTGGGTGTTTCAAAAAGATCAAGAACTTTCAGCTTAATTCTGGGAGGTCTGGCATTATCTGCCATTGGTTTCTTTGCCTATACTAAAGTGAATTGGGCAAATGTTATTAAAAGTCTGGATAAACAGGATTCTGTAGCCGTTATTAGTCCTGTAAAATCAGTGCAGCCGAAATTTACAGATAACGAGTTTACAACATCTGAAAAGAATACTGAAAATACTATACAGAAACAGCCTCCTTCAGAAGAGAAACCTTTTGATGTAGCTTCAGCGTCAGAAACACTTCCTGAAAAAGTGTTTTTTGTCATTGTCGGAAGTTTCGGGAAACAGGAAAATGCGCAGGTACTTTTAGATGAACTTAATACACAGGGTTTTTCAGAGGCGAAGATTATTTCCCCGAAATCAGGAGAAAAGTTAATAAAAGTAGCGGCGGCTGTTTTTGAATCAGATGCCAAAGCTACGCAGGAAGCATTGGCTATTTCAGCTAAGCTGAATAAAAGTGCCTGGATATATCATGAGAAGCAGCCGTCCAGACTTTAGCAGAACATTTGGAATATACTGTTATTTCGTAAACGGATATTCAGACGCAATATTTTCTCTTAACCAACATTCAGCTATTATCTTTTGAGTTGTGACACAAACTAGAAATCAAATTACGATTCAGGCTTTGGCATTTGCCAGTCAGCTGCTCCCGGCTATTATTGGTGTAGGTTCTTTCATGTTACTGGTAAGAGCAACTACTCCGGTCGTGTTAGGAGAATATATTGTTTACTTAACGGCGGTAGTACTTTTTGAGATGGTTAAATCAGGAGGTCTCCAGTCGGCTCTGGTGATGCGGGTGTCAACTGATAACAAAGAGCATCAGCTGAGAATTATCGGCAGTGCTTACTGGCTGGGAGGTTTGTTTGCCATTGCAGTGTCTTTGATATTAATAACCTTGTTTTTTACAGGGGTTTTTGCAAAACAACCCGGCATTCAGGTTTTTTGTGGCTGGTATGCTGTGCTGGGTCTGGTTACCTTACCCTTGCATATTGCGGAAGCGGAGGGCGTTGCGAAGCAGGATCTTGTTTTTTTGTTATTGCTCAGGGTTTCACAAAGTGCAAATGCCCTGATTATCGCCATATATTCTTATTTCAGAGGAGGAGACTTAAAAGACTTTGCTACAGTGCATCTGTTGTTTACCTTATGCCTGATGCTGATTATTCTCGTGCTGAGAAAAACCAATCCTTTATCTGTCCGCTATAAAACGATTGAAGAAATCAAGGCCTTATTTAAGCTGATCAAATATACATTGGCAACATTGGCGACTACGAATATTCTGAAAAGTGCAGATACCTTTCTGATCAGTAGTTTTATGGGGCCGGCGGCCGTAGCAAAATATGCGATTCCATTAAAACTGACTGAATTTTTCGAAATACCTTTACGAAGCCTTAGTACGACGGCCTTTCCGCAACTGGCCGCTAAGAATAATGAAGGAGACCTGCTTGGTTTTAAAAATACCTTTGTCCAATACATTTCCTGGGCCTATATGCTTTATATTCCGGGATTAATCCTCACTCTTTTCGTAGCGCCCTATCTCGTCCTGATTATCGGAGGAAAACAATATGCAGATACTACGCCGATATTTATGGTATTTATATTGTATGGTCTGTTATTGCCTTCTGATAGAATGACCGGAATCAGTCTGGATGCACTACAGAAACCAGCACTGAATTTCAGGAAAGTATTTATTATGGCGATTGTCAATATTCTTGCGGATCTTGCTGCGATTTATTTTACACACCGGCTGGAATGGGTGGCATTTGCTTCGGTCCTAAATGTTCTTACAGGAGCAATACTTGGTTTTACCATGCTTGAAAGGACAAATTGCTTACCACGATTCAGTGTTTGGAAAGAAGTATCAGAATATTCTTTTTCATTTGCCAGAAAAGTTATTGCTCAGAAAAACAAATAACAACAGAATGAGTTCATGAATAATGATCCGCTATATACGACTAACAGAGACAGGTTAAAAGATATATGGTTGATACCCGGGATATTAATCAGCATCTTTCTGGGATGGCTGGTTTCCGGAAAAGGAATGTCTGTTGGAGTGCTTTTATCAGTTTTTCCCTTTTTAGCAGGCTTTTTTGTATTAATCTTTTTAAAGCCGCGTATCGGGCTGATTTTTTTCCTGATTTATTGCTTTATCATGCCAACCCTGGGTAAACACATAGACGGTTTGCAGGCAGGTTTGGGACAGGATGCCCTGCTTATACTGACCTGGTTAGGGATTATTTTTCAAAGAACCAGAGTGTATAAGTTCAGGCATCTGAATAACGACCTGATGTGGCTGACTTTTGTCTGGTTTGTCATAACGGTGTTAGAAATTGCCAATCCTGAAAGGCCCAGTATTCTGGGTTGGGTTTATGAAATGAGATCGGCTACCTTGTACTGGATTTTGTCAGTTCCTTTGGTATTTCTGGTCTTCAATAAAAAGTCTGATATTGATCTGTTTTTCAATATTATCATTATTTTGTCGCTGATTGGTGCAATATATGGGGCAAAGCAGCTAATGATTGGGCCTGATGCTGCTGAAAACCGATGGCTCGAAGCAGGAGCGAAGAAGACTCACGTTTTATTCGGGAAACTAAGGGTATTTTCTTATTATTCTGATGCTGCCCAGTTCGGATCATCTCAGGCACATGTTTCTATTATGTGTTTGATTCTGGCCTCAGGAGCGCATTCTTTTTCAAAAAAATTGTGGTATGCTTTTGCAGGAGTAATCATTTTTTATGGTATGCTGATTTCCGGTACAAGAGGAGCATTATTTGCATTTGTAGGAGGCGGGGCGACTTTTCTGGTACTGAGTAAACAAGTGAAAATTCTGATTTTAGGAGGGGTATTGGGTCTGGCTTTTCTGGGCATGCTGAAATATACCAATATTGGCAGCGGGAACCAGCAGATTAACCGTATGAGAACCTCCCTTGATCCGGAAGATGCCTCTTTCCAGGTAAGGCTGATTAACCAGAAAATACTGAAAGATTACCTGGCATCCCGTCCTTTTGGAACCGGAGTAGGAACAATCGGGATGTGGGGAGTTACTTATAATGCTGACAAATATATTTCCCGGATTCCTCCTGATAGTTTGTATGTTAAAATCTGGGCGATGTACGGAATCGTTGGTTTTATCCTGTGGTTAGGGATTATGCTTTACATTACCGGAAAATCCGCAGGGATTATATGGAATACAAGAGATCCTGTTCTCCGGAATCAGCTGGCGGCTTTATGTGGAGGAGCAACAGGAGTATTATTATGTAGTTATGGAAATGAGGTATTGAATGCAATGCCTACTTCAGCCATTGTATATATTAGCTGGGGGTTAATCTGGTTAAGTCCGAGATGGGACAAGCCACAACCCAAAACCATTGAGATATGAATGAACCTTTAGTATCTATTATAACAGTTAATTTCGATACTCCGGAAGTTACTGCCGACATGCTGCGTTCTCTTTCAGTGATTACCTATCCAAACTGGGAAGTAATTGTGGTGGATAATGCTTCACCAAAACATTCATCTGCAGTTTTAAAAAAAGACTTTCCGTTTATTACGCATGTCAGTAGTCCTGAGAACCTTGGTTTTGCAGGAGGAAATAACATAGGACTTCATTATGCGAAGGGAGAATACGTTTTTTTTGTTAATAATGATACAGAGGTTACTCCTGATCTGATTACGATTCTGGTAGATTATCTTGTTGCTCATCCCGAATGTGGAATAGCATGTCCTAAGATTAAGTATTTTTATCAGCCGGATACTATTCAGTATGCTGGCGCAATCGGTTTGCATCCGCTGACAAGCAGGAGTTATGATATCGGATACCTGATGAAAGATGACGGAAAGTTTGACGATACCCGTGTGACTGACCTGCCTAATGGTGCGGCCATGATGATTCCCATGAAACTTATTAAAGAAGTGGGAGAAATGAGTGAAATGTTCTTTTTATATTATGAAGAATTAGATTGGACGGCCCGTTTTAAGAAAGCGGGATACGAGATACATTATGTTGGTACAGCAGAAATCTATCACAAAGAATCTATTTCAACCGGGAAAAATTCTCCTTTTAAAACGTATTATTTGTTCAGAAACAGACTCTTATATATACGAAGAAACTATAATGGTTTTAAATGGATAATTGCAGGCATGTTTTTTGTATTCGTTTCAACTCCGGTTCATAGTTTAAAGCATGCTTTAAAAAAAGAATGGGGACATGTAAAATCAATTTGGAGAGCCTTATTCTGGAATTTCAGTCAGGCACATCACAAAGAGCCTGATAGCCACTCTTCAGGACTGATTAACGAAGTTAAAGTAGATTAAAACTTAACCGCCATGATACATAAAACCATCGTTATTATTGAGTATTTACTACTTGCCTATCTTACTATTCAGATATTGTATTTACTTTTTTTTTCAACAGCAGGTAAGATTGGTAAGAAAAATAATTTTCCGGGTGCCACGCACTTAAGGAAAATACGTGTTTTTATCCCGGGATATAAAGAAGATTCTGTAATTATTGATACAGCAAAAGATGCCATCAGGCAAAATTATCCCCGTGATCTTTTTGAAATAGTAATTATTGCTGACTCGTTTAGCGAAACAACTCTGAATGAACTAAAAACTTTACCCATTAAAGTAGTAGAAGTAAGCTTTGAAAAAAGTACCAAAGGAAAAGCACTTCAGAAAGCCATTGAAGCAACAGCCGGTGAACCTGTAGATATCGTATTGATTTTAGATGCAGATAACCATATGTCCCAGGGTTTTCTGAATGCCGTAAATGATGCTTTTGAACAAGGATTTGACGTAGTGCAGGGACATAGAACGGCCAAAAACAGTGAAACCCATTTCGCTTTGCTGGATGCCTGCACGGAAGAAATTAACAACCATATCTTCAGACGTGGCCATGTGGCAGTCAATCTTCCTTCTGCTTTAATCGGAAGCGGAATGGCTTTTAAATGGGATTTGTTTACCTCACTGTTACAGGATATCGGAGATACTTCAGGCGAAGATAAAGAATTGGAATTCAGGATTGTAAGATTGAGAAAGTCTATTGCTTTTCTGGACGGGAAATACGTTTTTGATGAAAAAGTTGCAAAACAGGACGTTTTCAGTAAGCAGAGAAGCCGATGGCTTGCAACTCAGGTAGAATTTTTTGAAAAATATTTTATCGAAGGCTGGATTCAGCTTTTTAAGGGGAATGTAGCCTTTTTTAACAAGGTATTCCAGACTTATCTTCTCCCCAGAGTAATGCTTGTTGCAGTATTTGGGGTATGGTTTGTTTTTACCTTGATTTTTGCCAGAGAGTTTTTGTTTTTTAGTTCATGTTTGTTGGCAGCGCTGATGCTATCTCTTTTAATGGGAATTCCTTCAAAGTGGTATAATAAGCAGTTGTTGTTTGCATTTCTCCAGATTCCCGGAGCTTTATTTGCCATGCTTAAGGCCATGCTGAATATTGGGAAAGCCCGTAAACAATTCATTCATACGCCTCACGGCGAAATTAAACCTTAAAATTATGCCTTGGGATATTATTGCTATACCCGCTATAATTTGTCTGATCTGGGGTTTCAAACAAGGGGTGAAAACTAAACAAAGAAAGCATGTCAAAAGAAGTTGAAGCATATATTGTAATTGCACAGCAGGAGTGGGAACTCAACTTAGGCAGTAATGCCCGGAACCTGGCTTTTGAATTTAGCAAAACCAAACCTGTAATATATGTGAATCCCGCTATTGACTTAAGATCTATTGTCAGTCAGCGAAAATCCCCGCATTACAAGAGAAGACTTAAATTAGCATTAGGTTTTGGTGAAAACACAGAAAAGATAGCTGATAATTTGTGGGTACATACACCTGCTACCGTGAATTATTCCATTAACTGGCTTAGAAATACCGGGATTTATGACTTTTTGAACAGACAAAATGCCAAAGGCTTTTTCAAAAGCCTGAGAAAAGGAATGAAAAGTCTGAATCTTCATCCCGAAAAATGTGTAATATTGAATGATAGTCAGATGTTTACAGGACTTTTTACCAAAAAATACCTGAAACCTCTGCTGAGTTTTTACTATATCAGGGATAACCTTATCGGGCATCCTTATTTCAGATTTCATGGTACCAGACTGGAACCTCAGACGATTCAGTTAGCTGATGCAGTTTTTGCTAATTCTGCTTATCTAGCAGAATATGCAAGTCATTACAATCAGAAAAGCTATGATATTGGTCAGGGTTGTGATCTGGAAATATTTGAAGCAGAAAACCAATATACAGAACCTGAAGATTTATCAGCTATTCCGCATCCCAGGATTGGCTATGTAGGTTTCCTGACGGGAGAAAGACTCGATATTTCTTTATTGGAGCAATTGGCTGAAGCAAAGCCTGAATGGCAGATTGTGTTGATCGGACCTGAAGAAATAATGTTTCAGGAAAGCAGTCTGCACGGGATGAAGAACGTACATTTTTTAGGTTCTAAAAAACCGCAGCAGTTACCCGTTTATATTTATCACCTGGATGTCTGTATGAATCCTCAGTTAATCAATGAACTAACGATCGGGAATTATCCGAGAAAGATTGATGAATATCTGGTAATGGGTAAGCCGACTGTTGCCACCGCAACTCCGGCAATGCAGATGTTTCTGCCGCATGTACACCTGGCAGTAGGGGTGCAGGAATATATTAAAGTTATAGAACTGGCTTTATTGCCTCAGGAGACATCAGCCAGAAATGAGGCAATTGCCTGTGCCCGCAGCCACACATGGAAAGCATGCACAGATAAAATTTATGATACACAAACACACTTATTGGAGGCTTGATTAAAATAAAACTATGTCGGAACTACAGCATAAAACAGGAACAGGTTTTTATCCCGGACTAAATACTATTAAGGGGATTTTGATAATTACTGTTATTATTTCTCATACTGTTCCGGATGGTATGATTGCCTTTATTCTTTATTTCTTTCATATGCCTGTTTTTCTGGCAATAAGTGGTTTTTTATTGAAGGCTTCCACATTTAAAGACGGGCTTGGGAGTTATCTGAAAAAAATGTTTCACCGGATTGTTATACCCTGGTTGATTGCCTTTGTGTTTTACCTGATTTTCAGTCTGAGAGATACGGGGTTTACCGGATTTTCTTTAACCAATTTTATTTATCCCTATTATCATTTATGGTATATTCCGGCTTACCTTCTGGGAGCTGTCCTTTGTTTTTTAGTATCGAAATACAGAATTCCTGCTTTCCCGGTTTTGATGTTAACTACCTTAATTACTGTTTACTGGTTTGTTGTTTTTCGTGAAAGCAGACTGCCTGTAACAGAGCAGACTTTGTATTTCCTCGGTGATAAAAGATTTTACGCATACTTATCTTTCTTCTTTTTCGGATATAGTTTAAGAAATGGACTGATCCGAATCAAGCTCCCTCTTCTTCTTCTTGCTCCGGTTCTTGTATTCAGTCTGATTGCTGCAGTAGCTATGATTTACAAACATTCTCCTGACATTTCTTTGGTGCTTCCGTTTATTTTATTTAATTGCAGTATGATTCTTATCTCGGTGGATTACATCGGGCCAAAAGAATGGCTGCAAAATAAGTTTTTATTGTATATTAATAAACAATCTTTAGGTTTTTACCTGTATCATCCGATTATTATCTTTTTGATTTACAGATTATTAGGTGATGAAAAAAAACAGCATGTAAACAATCTTACAGGTTTGGTAGCCGGATTGATTACTATCATTATTGTTTATGGTTTTGTACGTTTGTTGGAGAAATGGAAAATAACCAACAAATATTTATTCGGAATTGTTAAAGAATAGCCTGACTTTTTCGGGTAGTTTCTCTTTTATCTTTCGCATGTTTGCTATTTCCGGTAACTAACTTCTAATCCGCCTTATTGCCATTTCGTCAGGTATTTCTTTGGGAATAGCTTACATTTGGGCTTTTATTATTACCCAGAATACTTCTGAACTTTGTAAATCATTTATATAGGTTTTTCCTTTATATTTTTTTATGAATGAAGAATATTGCCCGCCAAATAATAATTTTTATTAAAATTTTCGTAAATGCCGCCGCTAAATGTTGAATTGGCAGCTTATATAGTTTAAATTTAACGGTGAAACTCTAGCACCGTACAAGGTTGACCGGGTCGTACCTGACTCAACCATATAAATTAAGATAGAAGCCTGCCTCTACGCTTACTGTTCTTACAAAAATCAAAATGAATATTTTTTAGTTAACCCATAGCGGCATCATGATTGATGCTTAAGCAGAAGTATTGATGCCCAAACCCAAATTTTTTCTTAATACTTTAAAATCCACCGCCATGGAGAACTTATCTACTTTACGCCTGATTCTTGTGGTCGTCACAATGAATCTTGCTTATTGCTGCAATGCATTAAGCCTAATCACTGAAAATACCAGCCTGATTTTAAAAACGGAACTCAGGAAACCCTTAGAAAAAAAGCAGGACAAACAAACCCGGAAATTAAAATCACAAAGTACAGATGGCTCGCTTACCGGCGTAAAAATCCCGATAGATGCTAAAAGATGGTATCAGCTGAATAATGTAAGTAACGGATTAGACGGATTATTTGATGGAGATTTATATACGTCCGTTAATACAGGTTATGGGAAAGTATTAGCTAATTATGATGCTTACTATCCATTGAAAAATGATGAAGATATTACCATTCAGTCTATCAGATTTTTTGATGGAAACGGAACATTTGAAAATACCCCTCTAACGTTGTCAGTTATTAATGATCAATGGCAGCGCATCCCGATTGCTACTTTTACGGGAATTTCCTATAATGAATGGGTAGGCCCGGATCCCTCAAACCGCTATAATTATAATTTAACCAATCTCCCCGCCGGCAGAATCAGATATCTTGTTATCAACAGTTACGGAGATTACCCGAATGAAATTGAAATTTACGGTTCTTATTCAGGCGGAAGAGCCAGCCAGAGCAGAAAAATGGCGAATGTTTCCGCAAATTCTACGGCAACCACTACTCAGAGAACAGTCAAAATGAAAGATGGTTTTGGAGTAAACGGTTTTGAATGGGATTTCTTTGATCCTTATAATGCCATAGATATTGATCCGAATAAACTAAAAGCATTTAAACCATTCTCAGGTTTCAGACATTACATGGACTGGGAAAAACTGGAAAATGTGGAAGGAAGCTATTCCTACAATCCATGTTTTAACGGAGGATGGAATTACGATGCCATTTATGAACAATGTAAAAATGACGGGATTGAAGTTGTAGCTTGTTTACAGACTGTTCCCAAATGGATGACTGATACGTATCCGGCAGACCTGCAAAATCCTAATGTTGTTCCCGTGAAATACGGTAAAGATATCAAAGATCCTCATTCTTATATTGAGCAGGCCCGTGTCGGATTCCAATATGTTGCCAGATATGGCAGTAACCCCAATGTAGATCCGGGTTTACTCAGTGTTTATGATAAACCAAGATGGTACATGGACCGGGTCAATACACTTAAAATAGGTCTGGGAACCATCAAATATATTGAATGTGGCAATGAGCGAGATAAGTGGTGGGTCGGAAGAATCGGATACCAGACTGCCCGTGAATACGCAGCGAATTTATCTGCCTTTTATGACGGTCATAAAAATACCATGGGACCTGGCGCGGGAGTGAAGAATGCTGACCCGAATATCAAGGTGGTAATGTCTGGCCTGGCACTGGCAAGTCCTGACTATGTAAGAGGAATGATAGACTGGTGTAAGGAGTTCAGGGGATATAATCCGGACGGGACCGTAAATCTTTGCTGGGATGTGATAAATTACCATCATTATTCAAATAATGCAAGATCAAGCCAATGGGGAAACCCAACCCGTGGCAATGCCCCGGAATTGTCTGAAGCTGCTGATGTAGCAAAGGCTTTTGTACAAATGGCTCATAATGATGCTTATGATATGCCGGTATGGATTACAGAATTTGGTTATGATATCAACCAGGGAAGTAATCAGAAAGCTATTGCAATCGGAAATAAATCTGAAGCTATTACAATGGCTGACTGGGGTTTAAGATCTTCTTTAATGTATAACCGATATGGAATAGCCCGTTCATTCTTTTACGAGATGTATGATGATAATGTGGCAAATCCCTGGAGATTTGCTTCTTCCGGATTAATAAATGCAGATAAAACCCGCAAACCGATTGCAGATTACCTGTATCAGACAAATAACCTCGTCGGAGATTATGTGTACAAAGAAACACTTTCACAGGATCCGATTGTAGATCGTTACGAAAAAAACGGACAATCAGCGTATGTGTTATATATTCCTGATGAGGTAGGAAGAACCGGGAACTATACTTTGACAATTCCCGGTGCAACAGGAGCAAAAATGTATACTCCTATGGCAGGAAGAGATACAATGGATGTAGCCACACTTAGCGGAGGTACAGGGACCTTCAATGTGGTAGTGACGGAGACACCTGTTTTTGTCATACCCAGTGGCAGCGTCTCATCAAGCTCCGCAACAGAACCCGAAAGTGGACTGGGGGTTTTTAGTACACATTCTAATCCGGTTATTGTTACTGCAAGTGTCGGAACCCCTGATTTAACTGTAAAAGCTGTATCAAATGCTTTTGCTCCGGAAAAGCAAATCGCCTCTGTTTTATCTGAATCTCCTGTCGGACTGGATTTTCTGAAAACATATCCTAATCCTGCTTCAGACTTTTTAGTCGTTACTTTTGAAAACAATAATAACCAGGATATCGATGTAAAATTGATGGATACTGCTCTTGGTAAAGTAATGCTGAAAAACACTTACGGCAAGAGAGAGAATGTGTTTATGGAAAAAATTGATATCAGGAATATCAATACCGGATCTTACTTACTGGAAGTATTACAGGGAGAGGAAAGAGTGGTTAAAAAAGTTGTAAAAATAAACTGATCGGAGTGGAGATAATTATACCTGAAAATACAAAAGTCACGGCAAAGTAAATCTTCGCCGTGACTATCAATCCTTAAACCAAAACTACACAACTTCATCCAAAGCTGCGTAGCCTTCTTTTTTCTCACATACTAAACTTTTTCGATTCTACCATCCAGCAGGTTAATAATTCTGCTTCCGTATTCTGCGTTTTTTTCCGAGTGGGTTACCTGAATAATTGTAACACCTTCAGCATTTAGGGTTTTGAATAACTCCATAATCTCTTCTCCCTGTTTTGAATTGAGATTTCCGGTCGGTTCATCAGCCAGAATAAGCTTTGGATTGGTGATAATGGCACGGGCAATTCCTACAAGCTGCTGCTGGCCTCCTGAAAGCTGATTGGGAAACAGGTCTTTTTTCCCGACAATATTAAAACGGTCGAGAATATCTGCTACCATAGATTTTCTTTCCGAAGAACTGATGCCATGATAAAGTAACGGGGTTTCGATATTTTCATAAACAGTTAGTTCATCAATCAGGTGATAAGCCTGAAAAACGAAACCAATATGTTTTTTATATAGTTCAGATCTTTGTTTTTCTTTGATTTTTAAGACACTTTGATCAAGGAAAAGGTATTCGCCCTCATTTGGTTCGTCCATCATGCCTAAGAGGTGAAGGAGCGTGGATTTTCCGGAACCGGAAGGACCCATAATTGAAACAAATTCTCCTTCTTTTATGTCAAGGCTGATATCTCTCAACACGAAATTGCGGTTTGCCCCCGAATTGTACCAGCGAAATATATTCTTTAATTGAATCATGTTTTAAATAGTATTAGTTCTTAGTCTTTTTTCTTTTGTAAGAGTACTCCTTTGTAAAAAGATGATACCATTAGTTTTCTGCATTTACTCAGTTCGCAATGATTTTACAGGGTTTGCCATCGCCGCCGAAATCGCCTGATAACTTACTGTGACCAATGTGATGAAAACCGCAGAAAAACTTGCTAAAATGAAAATCCACCAGCCCATTTCAATGTGGTAGCTGTATTTCTGAAGCCAGGAATCCATAAACCAATAGGCAAGAGGTGTGGCAATCAGGCAGGAAAGCAGTACCAGTTTGATGAAATCTTTAGAAAGTAAGGTCCATAGACTTAAAATCGATGCACCCAATACTTTTCTGATTCCAATCTCTTTTGTTCTTTGTTCGGCCATATAAGCTGCCAGTCCAAACAAACCCAGGCAGGAAATGAAAATGGCCAATCCTGAGAAAATACCTGCCAAAGCGCCTATCTGATCTTCTGCTTTGAATTTTTTTCCAAACTCTTCATCTACAAAATTGTACTCGAAATTATAAGCAGGATTATATTTGTTCGTTATCGTTTTAATGGATTTCAAAGCCTTTCTCACATCAACATTTTCTTTTAATCTCAAACTGATATCACCGGAAGCATCAGCACTGAAAAAGGTTATGGAAGGCTCTACCACACTAAAAGGATTCTGACTTACTACATTTTCAGAAACCCCGATTATCCTAAGCTTTTTGTCTTGATCTCCATCAGAAAGAACAATCGTTTCTCCTATCGGGTTTTTAAAACCAATAATTTTCAGGGTTGCTTCATTGATAATTGCCGCAGAAGAATCTGTGGCAAACTCTCTTGAAAAACCACGGCCTGCTTTCATTTTCATCCCTAATGTTTTTTGATAGTCAAAATCTGTCTGTATCACTGAAAAAATCTGAACAACATTAGGGTCTTTCCCGGGCCAGGAGAAAGAGTCCCATTGGTTCCATATAGCAGTTGGCGGGCTGGATGACTTGCAAACAGCCTCTACCATATTTGTATTAAGCAAATCCTGCCTTAAGGTCTGGTAATTTTTCAACAGGTCAGAAGTCATCCCCAGTGATATGATATTGTTCGGATCATAACCTAAAGGCCTGTTTTTGGCATATTGAATTTGTTTGAAAATAATAATGGTACCAATAATGAGCGCAATCGAAAAGGTAAACTGAGTAACTACCAGAATTTTTCTTGGACTGCTACCCTTATTTCCCTGTGTTAAGGCACCTTTCAGGACATTTACTACAGAATAGGAGGACAGATAAAAAGCAGGGTAGCTTCCTGCTAAAAATCCTGTTATGATACAAACGCCTAATGCAGCCAGAATCAGCGGGAAATTGTCAAAATCGAAAGAAATATGCTGAAATCCGAAATCCTTTAGTAGCGGAAGAACCAATTGAATCAGTACTAATGACATGATAAATGCAATGAATGTAACCAGTAATGATTCACAAAGAAATTGCCAGATTAATTGTTTTCTCTGTGAACCGATAGCCTTACGAACACCCACTTCTCTGGCTCTTTTTTCAGAACGTGCCGTTGAAAGATTCATGAAATTGATACAGGCAATAAACAGCACAAAAAGTCCGATCAAACCAAACAAACGAACATCATCAATTCTGCCGCCTACATTTATCCAGTCCTTAAAGTCATTGTGAAGATGCCATTTGTTTAGAGGAAAGGCAAAGAGGGTACCCAGTTTTTTGTTTTGGGTTTTGATCTTGATAAGGTTAGTGATTTTAGCAGAAAAAGCCTCCATTGATGCACCTTCACGAACTTCAACCATCACCATGAGAAAGTTGTTTCTCCAGTTGGTTCGTTGGCTTTTGTAGAATTCATTAGACTGAATACTAAATTCAAAAGGCATTAAAAATTCAAAATCCAATGAGGAGTTTTTAGGAATATCTTTCAGAATACCTGTCACTAACATATCATGCTGGTTATCTACCCGAACGATTTTTCCGATAGGATCAGCGTTTTTAAACATAGCTTTGGCAGCAGATTCAGTCAGAACAATAGATCGTGGATTTTTCAGAACAGTTTCAATACTTCCCTGAATTAACGGATAGTCAAACATTTTCAGGAAATCCGGATCTACAAAATGCCCTTGTTTACTGAATTTTGATTCCCCAACCTTTAATCCGTGGAAATTGCCCCAATCTGCACGAGTGACATGTTTTATTTCAGGGTAATTTGTCTTAATTTCATCATAGACAGGTAAGCTTACGGCAATCTTGGTAGTTTTTTCGTGGTTGAATAAATTGTGTTTCCTGATCATAGCGATTCTGTCACCATTTTTATGGAAACTATCATAACTAAGTTCATACCTTACCCATAAACCAATAAGGATTGCAAAGGCCATTCCAACGGCGAGACCTGCAATATTGATAAAAGAATACACTTTGTTTCTCAAAAGTGTTCTTAATGCAATTTTCAGATAATTACTTAGCATAGAGGTTCTATTTTTTCAACGCTGAAATACCTATTTCTTTTTCAAATTCGTTCACAACCGCCTGTCTTTCCGCTTCCGACTTTTCTCCGGCATTTACTGTTTTTTCCGTGATATACTCCACTCCGTTTCTGGTATAGCGGTAACGCATGAAAAGTCTTCCGTTTTCAGGGTTGAATTTTACTTCTTTGGTAAAGGCATTGGCACCTCCTACGGCATAAGCTTCCTCATTTTTAGTTCTGGAAGAAATTACGGGTGCTTTTTTGTCTGAATGATGCATCGAAATTGACGCTGAAGGTGTTGCAGCGACTGGCTCAACCGGTTCTGCCGGAGCAACAGGCTCAACGGGTAGAGGGACATTCATTTCAACGTCTAACGAATCCATGATTTTTTCCTGGAGTTCTTCTTTCTCAGTTCTGCTGAGACTTTCTACATCAAATGTGCGCTGATAATTTACCTCTTTCCCGTTGATATTTCCTCTCACTCTGATCGAAAGAGTTTTTCCATTATCTTTTATACTTTTGCTGATCGAAGAATTAGTTTTCTGAGCCAGTACCAGCGTACTGATTCCGCAGATAATTATGAAAGTTAAGATAGTTTTCATGGTTTTTGATATTATTTGTTAACAGCCCGAAAATTTGAAGGCCCTGATTATTTCATTTATTCGGTTCTTAATGACTTCACCGGATTGGCCAGAGCAGCAGAAATCGCCTGATAACTTACGGTTGCCAGTGTAATAAAAATTGCACCTGCACCTGAAACGAGGAATACCCACCAGGAAATTTCAGAACGGTATTCATAATTCTGAAGCCAGTTACTCAAAAGGAAGTAAGCAGAAGGGGCGGCAATCAGGATAGAAATAACTACCAGTTTGATAAAATCCTTCGATAAAAGACTCCATAAGTTGAAAACCGAAGCACCCAGAACTTTTCTTACCCCGATTTCCTTGGTACGCTGTTCTGCCATAAAAGAAGCTAATCCGAAGAGGCCTAAGCAACTTATCAGAATGGCTAAAACGGCGAAAACACTCGCTAATTTTCCAACTCTTTCTTCCGACTGGAATTTCTTGGCATATTCCTCATCCACAAAATTATAGTCAAAAGGGCTGCCAGGATTAAATCTTTTGAAAACAGGTTCAATTTTAGCAAGAGATTCCCTTACCGGCAAGCCTGGTTTAAGGCGAACGGTAATGATATTCACCCATTCCATATTCATCAGAAAGACCGTTGGCTTGATAGGTCTGAACGGAGATTCCATAACAAGGTCTTTCACAATACCGATAATCTTCCATTTCTTATCATTCCATTTGATTGTTTCTCCGATCGGATTTTTTAATCCGGTGAGTTTGATAGCGGCCTCATTAAGAATTAAGGAGAGTGTATCTGTACCGTAATCACGGGAGAAATCACGACCTTCTTTAATTTTCCAGTGTACCGTTTTACCAAAGTCCCAGCTTACTGAAACTATGCCAAAAAGCGGAATAGCATTAGGGTCTTTTCCTTTCCAGTCGAAGCCGATCTGATTTGAATAAACTCCGGTTGTAGGGCTTGAAGATTCCGCCATGTTTTCCACCGCTCCCGTTTTAATCAGGTCATTTCTCAAAGCATCATAATGGCCATAAAGCTCAGGCGTGTTCATGTTAATCGAAATCATGCCTTCACGGTTATAGCCTACGGGTCTGCTTTTTGCGTATTGAATTTGTTTGAAAACGATAATCGTTCCGATAATAAGCGTCACAGAAACAGTGAATTGAACCACTACCAGGATTTTTCTGGGTAATGAGGCATATTTCCCAACCCTGAAAGTGCCTTTCAATACTTTTACAGGCTCAAATGATGAAAGGTAAAAGGCCGGATAACTTCCTGAAACCAATCCTGTAAATAAAGTAAAACTGATACAAATCAGCCAGAAAACCGGGTTTCCGAAAGGAATAGATATTTTCTTATCGGCCAGTTCATTGAAAAACGTCGGTAGAGATAGCTGAACAAGGATTACAGCCAGTACAAAAGCCATAAAAACAACCAGTAAAGATTCGCTCAGAAACTGATTTATCAGTTGTCTTCTTTCAGAACCGATAGCTTTTCTTACACCTACTTCTTTCGCTCTTTTCTCAGATCTGGCAGTACTCAGATTCATGAAATTGATGCAGGCCAATAAGAGTACAAAAGTCCCGATTATGCCGAAAAGCCATACAAACTGAATTCTTCCACCTGAGATATGTCCGTTTTTAAACTCAGAACGAAGATGCCATTCACACATCGGATGTAATAGAATTTCCTCTTTTCCGTCTGTGGCGGCATTAAGATGTTTCATTGGCACATCCTTAATTTTGGCAGTAATTCTTTCAAAATCATCGCTTCTGTTCAGCTGTACAAATAATTGAAAAGAGTGATTATTCCACTCGGTTTGAGAATTTTTTACCCATTGCTGCTCAGCCAGGTATTTGTCCCAGGGGATAAAAAAGTTTGAATTATGAAATTCAGAATTATAAGGTAAATCTTTGTAAACTCCGGCTACTTTGAAAAAGGTTTTATTATCCAGTTTCACCAGTTTATTCATCGGGTCCAGTTCCCCGAATAAAATTTTGGATAAAGACTCCGTCAAAAGAATTGAGGATGGATCAGAAAGGGCTTTGATGTTTCCCTTTAACATTTTCAGCGTAAGCATTTCCGGCAATTCTGGTTGAACCCACATGCCATCTTTGGAAAATTTGTTCTCTCCGTAAGCGATAATATGGCCAAAATTCCATGAAGCCATAGCAACTTTCCTGAAATCTTTCGGATACTTAATCTTAAGTTCCTCAGATAATGGAATAGCGACTGCCTGTCCTGTTCCGGTTTCACCATTAAAGGTTTGGGTTGTCATTACCTGACCCAGCGTTTCATAGTTTTCATGACAAGTATCAAAAGATAATTCGTCATAAATCCAAAGCCCTATCAGCATAGCTACAGCCATTCCTACAGATAATCCAAAGATATTAATGAAGGAGAAACCTTTATTCTGGCGAAGATTTCTTAATGCGATTTTGATATAGTTTTGAAACATAGTGCAAAGAGTCGAGAATGGGAAGAGTCTGTACTAAATTTCAAGAAAAGAATATGCCACTTTTTTAGTGGTTTGATTTTCAGTGGATTATGTTTTATTTAAAAAAATAAGGTGTTCGTTTTTGATACACTTTATGTTCGGAAATGGTCAATCAGAAGAAAGGAGGGGAGGTGTCAGAAAGTCAGAGAATCTGTACTTTTAATCCATACAGATTCTCCGGATGAGCCATATATTTATTCGGTTCTTATACTTTTTACAGGATTAGCAACGGCCGCTTTAATGGCCTGGAAACTGACAGTCAGCAAGGTAATTGCCATAGCACCCATACCTGAAACCAGGAAGATCCACCATGAAATTTCAGTACGGTATTCATATTTCTGTAACCAGTTGTTCATAAACAGATAAGCAGCAGGTGCGGAAATCAGCAGAGAAATGATAATAAGTGAAACAAAATCTTTTGATAACAAACGCCATACGTTAAAAATGGACGCACCCAGAATTTTCCGGATTCCGATTTCTTTAGTTCTTTGTTCTGCTACAAATGAGGCAAGTCCGAAAAGCCCTAAACAGCTGATAAAGATGGCTAAAACAGTGAAAACTCCGGCTAATTTTCCAATCCGTTCCTCGTCTCCGAACTTGCGGGCGTACTCATCATCTACAAACCAGTAGTCGAAAGGAGCAGAAGGGTTGTATTTTTTAAAAACAGATTCAATTTTTGCCAAAGCCTGAGACGAACTCATTTTAGGATTTATTTTGAGGTTGATGAAATTTGCCCATTCATAATCCAGCATATAAACGGTACGGAAGACAGGCTGATAAGGTGACTCCATGACCATGTCTTTTATCACGCCAATTACTTTGTAAGGTTTTCCATCGGCTTTAACTGTTTTCCCGATCGGATCTTTAAACCCCATAAATTTTGCAGCAGCCTCATTCAGTATGATTCCTGATGAATCTGTGGAAAAATTCCTGGAAAAATCCCTTCCGGCTGCAAATGTCCATCCGATAGATTTTCCGAAGTCATGTGTTATGGCCACCGTCCCCAGATTTCCCTGAATGCTTGGATCTTTGCCATCCCATTCATATCCGTTGTTAATGGCCGATATACCGGTAGTCGGGCCGGAAGACTGCGACATTTCTGCAACCGCTCCTGTTTTCAGCAGGTCGTTACGGAGTGCATTGTAATGTCCTTTAAAGTCGGGGGTATTCATGAGAATGTTAATCAGACCGCTGCGATCATATCCGCTGGGGCGATTTTTAGCAAATTGAATCTGTTGGAAAACGATGATAGTTCCGATAATTAATGTGATAGAGACGGTGAATTGCAGGACAACCAGTACCTTGCGGGGAGCAGAAGCGAAACGACCTGCCTGAAAAGTACCTTTCAGCACTTTTACAGGCTGAAATGAGGATAAGTAAAGTGCCGGATAGCTTCCGGCAATCAGGCCGGTAAATAAGCTGAAACTTATTCCTGAAGTCCAGAACAGGGGGCTTGTCCATAAAATACTTATTTGTTTGTTCGAAAGCTGATTGAAATAGGGCAAGGTAAGCTGTACCAGAACCAGCGACAGAAGCAATGCAAAAACAGATACCAAAACAGATTCACTGAAAAACTGACCAATCAGCTGGCTTCTCATAGAGCCAATGGCTTTTCTGATACCTACTTCCTTGGCCCGTTTTTCGGAACGGGCAGTAGCCAGGTTCATAAAATTGATACAGGCTAATAGCAAAACAAAACTTCCGATAATCCCGAAAAGCCATACAAACTGAATTCTTCCTCCAACGTTTTTACCATCTTTAAATTCAGAATATAAATGCCATTTTTTCATAGGATGAAGAAAAACTTCCGGCTTAAATGCAGCGTTAACTTTACTTACTCTTTTGAGTTTAACATCCTTGATTTTCACTGAAACTTTATCCATGTCAGCATGGTCTGCAATTTGGGCAAAAGCCTGAAAAGCATTGCTGCGCCATGGGTCGGTGGTTTTTTCAGGCCAGTTATTATCATTGATATACAAATCCCAGGGCGCAATAAAGTTCAGATCCTGAAAGTCAGAATTGAAAGGTAAGTCCTCATACACCCCGCTGACTTTAACCGTGAAGTTATTGTCAATTTTCAGGAGTTTATCCATCGGGTCAGCTTTATCAAACAATGCTTTTGCTACAGATTCCGAAAGAATGATAGAATGGGTTTCTTTCAGCGCTTTGCGTGTTCCCTTAAGCATTTTCAGAGATAACATTTCGGTGATCTGAGGTTCAAAATAATTACCGGACTGAGCGATTTTCTTTTCCCCGAAGGATAAAACATGTTTACCGTTCCATGATGACATGCTCACATATTTGAAATCACTTCCGTATGTTTTTCTGATTTCATCAGCCATCAGATAGGGAACGGCGGTCTGAGAACCGACTTTTCCGTTGAAAGTCTGGTTTTGCATGACAATAGCAAGACGATCATAGTTTTGGAAAGACTTATTGAAAGAAAGTTCATCATAAATCCATAAGCCGATGAGCATAGCTACGGCCATTCCTACGGCGAGTCCGATGATATTGATGAATGAATAAACCTTGTTTCTTTTAAGATTTCTCAGGGCTATTTTTAGGAAATTATTAAACATAGTTCTTTTCCGGTTATTAAATGAGGGTCTTGAAATCTGTTAATTATTCTGTCCTTAAGGACTTTACCGGATTCATCAGTGCTGCTCTAATGGCCTGATAACTGATTGTAATTAAAGCAATCAGAACCGCAATGGTTCCTGCCAGCACAAATATCAGCCAGGAGATTTCTACCCGGTAAGCAAAATCAGTGAGCCATTTGTTCATAAAATAATAAGCGAGCGGACTGGAAATCAGAAGAGCAATACCGACTAAAATCAGGAAGTCTTTCGATAAAAGTCCGGTAATATTCATAACGCTGGCTCCAAGTACTTTACGAATTCCGATTTCTTTAGTCCGTGATTCGACCGTGAAAGTGGCTAATCCGAATAATCCGAGACAGGCAATGACAATTGCCCAGACGGAGGCAGTGGTGAATAAAGAACTATATTGTTTTTCGTTCAGATACTGTTTGTTGAAATTGTCATCCACGAAAAAATATTCAAAAGGATTTCCCGGGAAAAATGTTTTATACAATTTTTCAAGAGACGCTATTTTCTCCTGCATCTTCTCTGAGTTCAGCCGGATGGTAATGTATTTTCCATTATTCTGAGGATAGAAAATAATCGGATCAATGGTTTTTTGAAGACCGGTATGGTGATAATCTTTTACCACACCAATGATTTCCAGATAGCGTTCATCCCATTTGATTTTACTTCGTACAGCCTCTTCTGCCGAATTAAATCCCAATTCTTTGACCGCTCTTTCATTCAGCATTACTTTGCTGTTATTATTCCAGTCAACATCACATTCCTGTGGGGTAAAATTCCTTCCCGTTTTGATTTTTATGCCATAGGTTTTCAGATATCTGTCTCCCACAATAGCAAAAGCATAGGATTTCTGTTCATCACCTGCTTTTGATTTTGCAGAAGTAAAACCGCCGGTATTGAAATTGTACCATTTCCCCGGAATACTTCCGCTGGTTGAATAGTCGCTGATATAACTCTCTTTGGCAACTTCGTTCCAAAATCCATTTCGCCGGTCTTTAAAACTGCTGTCTTTGCCAAGTTCCGGTCCCTGAATCACCAGTAACTGGTTGATATCCATGCCTAAATCCTGTTTTTGCATGTATTGCAGCTGAGCGTAAATGAGAATTGTAAAAAGAATCAGTGCAATTGAAATGCTGAATTGAGATACGACTAAAGATTTCCGAAGCAAAACGCCCTTAATTGTTTTAGTGATTTTACCTTTTAAGGTATCAACAGGTTTGAAGTTTGATAAAGCGGAGGCTGTATAAATACCAGACAGAAAAGAACCAGTTGTCAGTAAACAAAGTCCGTATATCCAGACGGAAGAGCCGCTTAATGTTAAGATAGAAAGGTTTTTGCCGATCAGATCATTAAAAAAAGGCTGAAGAAGCATTACCAGAAAGGTTGCCAGTCCAAATGCCAGGAGATTTACTAAAAGAGATTCACTGAGAAATTGCCCGATCAGATTGGCCTGAGTGGCTCCGATTACTTTTCTTACCCCTACTTCATTAGCCTTTTTCAGAGCATTAGCTGTACTGAGATTGATGTAATTAAACCAGGCAATTATCAGAATCAGAAAGGCGATTCCTGCCAGCATATAAATGTATTTTACATTACCTGTATGCTGTAAGGGATCACTGAAAGAGGTCGCTAAATGTGTACTGGAAAAAGGTTGAATTTTAAAAACAATGGCATCTTTCTCAACTTGCAGAGATCTTCTCAGTTTTGTCAGTTTCTTTTCCAGGGCCTGAAAATCAGCATTTTTGTCGAGAAGAAGAAATGCATTAATATATTGTGAATCCAGGTTATCAAGATTTGCCCAATCATTTCCGTTCAGATTGGCCGGATTTCTCAAAGTTTCCAGCGAAAACAGCATATCAAAATTAATGTCTGAATTTTCGCCCATATCGGCATAAACACCTTCTACCGTATAAAGTTTATGGCCAAACTGATTGTGCAGACCAAGTGTTTTACCTATTGGGTTTTCATTGCCAAAGTATTTTTTGGCATAAGATTCTGACAGGAATACTACAGAAGGATTGGCCAATGATTCTGGATTCCCGGATTTCAGCGGAAAGCTGAAAAAGTCGAAGAAATTGCCTTCTGCGTAACCTATCTGCTGTTCCCGGAAAGAAATGTTTTTCTCATCGTTTTTTACAATTCCCTGCGCAATTCCTTCCGCAAACCTTGAATATCCTTTGATTTCAGGCAGATCTTTTGTTTGATTCATCCAGCCCGGTTCAATCTGAGGCCAGTTTTCACCCTGTGGATTCTGGCAGAGTACCCGATACATTTCCGGCAGATTGGTATGAAACTGGTTAACACTTTTCTCCAGACTGACATATTCCAGAATCAACAGAAATGCTGCAATGCCCATTGCCAGGCCGACAATATTGATGAAACCATAGACCTTGTTGCGAAGAAGGTTCCGTAAAGCGATTTTGAAATAGTTTCTGATCATGGCATTGCTGTTGATTATTCTGTTCTCAATGTTTTTACCGGATTGGATTTTGCTACTTTGATTGCCTGAAAGCTAATGGTAACAATTGTTATAATTATTGCCATTAATCCTGATAATATAAAAACACCAGCTCCGATGTTGATACGGTAATTATATTTTAATAGCCAGTTATTCAAAAAATAAAATGCTACAGGAGATGCAATTACGCAGCTTATCAATACCAGTACAATAAAGTCTTTCGATAACAAAGTCCAGATTTGCAGCACTGATGCGCCAAGTATTTTCCGTATGCCAATTTCTTTAGTGCGTTGTTCTGCTACATAAGCGGCAAGCCCGAACAAACCAAGACAAGAAATGAAAATAGCAAGCATGGCAAATATGCCGGACAGTTTTCCGATCAGCACTTCCAATTTGAATTTTGCAGCATAGTTTTCGTCCACAAATGAATATTTATAAGGATATGCAGGACTGTACTTGTTGAAAACAGAGGTCAATTGTACGATTGCATCCTGCGTTTTTATATTCGGTGACAAACGATAGAGCATAATGTTTTGTCTGGTGGGATAACAATAAAACATCATAGGATCGGCAGATGAAAATGGAGATATCATTAATGCATCTTTCACTATACCGGCAATTTTGTATTGCTTTTTGCCATAAGTAATTGATTGACTTACAGGGTTTTTAATTTGAAGGCGACTGATGGCCGCTTCATTAAATATCACGCTTGTTGTATCGTAGATATTTGTAAAATTTCTTCCTTCCTTCATTGCCATGCCCATCGTTTTAAAATAATCTTCCGACACGAAAACCGTTCCCATTTCTACTGTTTCTCCTGCATTTTTGCCCGGCCACTGATCTATATCTGAATGCCAGCTGACATCTGTGGCAGGAGTGGTAGAAGTTGTTATACTTTCAACAATTCCTTTTTGTATCAATTCATTTTTGAGTGCTGTAAAGTTTTTGTCAAGATCATTATTCATTGCGGATTGTATCAGCCTGTTCATATCATAGCCACTTGGTCTGTTTTTGGCATATTGTATTTGCTGATAAATAATAACAGTGCTAATGATTAATGCGATGGAACAACTGAATTGTAGTACTACCAGGATTTTTCTGGAAACAGACCGTGTTTTTCCCGGATGCATTGTACCTTTTAAAACTTGTACCGGTTGAAATGATGAAAGATAAAAGGCTGGTTTACTTCCGGCAATAATGGAAGTAAGCAAGACGCAGCCAAACATAAGAAGCCAGAAAAATGCATTTGAAAAAGGTATCCCGATTTTACCACCTGTGAGTGCATTGAATGCGGGTAATGTCATTTGTACAAAGACCATTGAAAAAACAAATGCAATAAGTGTGAGCAAAAATGATTCAGAAAGAAACTGAATAATCAGATCCTTTTGCAGTGATCCTATGGCTTTCCTGACACCCACTTCTTTGGCTCTTTTTTCAGAACGGGCAGTTGTGAGGTTTACAAAATTGATGCAAGCTATTAACAGTACTAAAGTCCCGATAATTGTGAACATGTTCACATATTCTAAGAAGCCCGCAGTATCTTTACCGTTTACATAATTGGAGTATAAATGCCACCGTTGTAAAGGCTGGAATGTAACATAAGAGTTTTTAGCGTTAAGACTGCCAGTTTCAACATGGGTAATCAGTCTTATTTTTGGTGCTACCTGCGCATAGGAAATACCAGGTTTTAGTTTTACAAAAGTTTGATAGCCGTTCATGCCAAAACTTCCTGTGTACTGGGCTTTTATGGCCGGGTCTTTTTGAGCTACATAACTAAAAGGAACAATAAAGTTGAAATTGAAAGATGAATTAGAAGGGAGGTCTTTCAATATACCTGTTACTTTTAAATCATTCTCGTTATCAAAACGCACCATTTTATTAATGGGGTTTTCCTTTCCGAAAAGGGCAGTAGCTGTTGATTGTGTAAGTACAATTGAATAAGCATCCTGGAAAACAGTATTGGCATTTCCGGATAACAACGGAAATTGAAACATTTTTAAAAAATCGCCGCCTATTTGTCCACCTTGAATAAACAGTTTTTTATCACCTACCATCAGCCCGTGTGAACCCATCCAATCGCTTTCTGCCACATATTCAATTTCAGGAACCTGGTTACGTAAAGCATCTGCAAGCCGTAAAGAGGTGGATTGAAATGTGAGAGTATCTCCATTGCTGTTAAAGTTTCTTTGAACACGATACAATTGCGCATAGTCCGGAAGAAATTTATCGTAAGAATATTGATTATATACCCAAAGCCCAATCAATAATGCAACAGCCATACCCGTAGCAAGCCCTAAAATATTCAGCATGCTGTATCCGATTGTTCCGGTAATATTCCTAAAGGCGATTTTGAAATAGTTTCTGATCATGATATTGCTGTTTTATTCAGTTCTCAATGTTTTTACCGGATTCGCCAATGCGGCTTTGATTGCCTGATAACTGATTGTCAAAGAGGCGATTATTGCGGATGAAACACCTGCCACAATAAATACAAGCCAACTGATATCAATCCGGTAAGCAAAATCCTGTAACCATTTGCTCATCGTCCAGTAACTTAACGGAAATGCCATAACACAGGCAATCAGAATCAGTTTTAAGAAATCTTTAGACAATAATCCTATGATCTGAGGAATATCAGCACCTAAAACTTTCCGGATACCAATTTCTTTAGTTCTTTGTTCAGCAGTAAATGTGGCCAGACCGAATAAACCAAGACAAGCGACAAAGATGGTTAATGCTGCAAAAATGCCCAGAATAGTACCGGTTTTCTGCTCCACCTTATACATATTGTTGAAATCTTCATCCATAAAAGCATAAGAAAACGGCTGGTCAACATTAAAGGCGGCCCATTGCTTTTTTATATTATTCAGTAATCCTGAAACATCTTTGGTTTTTACTTTTACAATCAGTCCCGGACTGCTTTCCATCACCATTAAAAGCGGAGTAATGCTTTCATGAAGTGATTTGAAATGGAAGTTTTTCACGACTCCGATTACGTGATATCTGATCTTTAAACCATCGTTATTTTTAAGTCGTGTAATGTTATGGCCGACTGCATTGACTCCCCAGCCAAAAGCTTTTGCAGCTGATTCATTGATAATAATTCCGGTTGAATCTGTCGGAAACTCTTTTGAGAAGTTCCTTCCGGAAACCATTTGCATTCCCATGGTCGGAATGTATTGATCGTCAATGTGATATTCCAATGTTCTCATCATCTGAGTGTCATCGTTTTCGGCATAAGCCATCGAGTTGTTTGAGTCAGTATCCCCGGCAGGTTTGTAACCGGAGGTAGTAACATTGGCAACTCTTGGATCTTTCAGTAATTCTTTACGCAGAACGTCTTCATTTTTGCCAAGAGCCCATGTTCCTTTCAAGACCAGTAACTGGTCTTTTTCATAGCCTAACTTTTTATGCTGGATATAGGAAAGCTGTTGATAGACCACTATTGTACCGACAATCAGACTGACCGAAATAAAGAACTGGAAAACAACCAGTCCGCTGCGTAAACTGATACTTCCTCTTCCGGTAGAAAATTTCCCTTTAAGTACTTCAACCGGTTTAAAAGACGACAGGAAAAAAGCAGGATAACTTCCGGCCAATATCCCGACCAGTAATCCGAAAGGTATTAAACTCAGAAGTAGTAAATAATGCTCTTTGATATCTATGCTTAAATGCTTGCCTGAAAGCTCGTTGAAAGTTGGCAGCGCAATCTGGACAAGGGCAATTGCCAAAACCAAAGCGATGGACGTCAGGACAATGGATTCCAGCAGAAATTGTCTGATTAATTCATATTTAACGGAGCCAAGTACTTTACGAACGCCTACTTCTCTTGCTCTTTTTGAAGCTTCCGCAGTAGAGAGGTTGGTGAAGTTGATACAGGCGATAATTAACATAAAAATAGCAATGGCACCAAAAATATAAACGTATCTGATATCTCCGTTCGCTTCCAGTTCCCCCGTCATATCAGATTTTAAGTGAATATCGGTTAGTGGTTGCAGGAAAAGGCCAAGTTTGTTTCCTTTTTTCTGAAACTGAGAAATGCTGACACCCATCGCCTGTTTGATCTGAGGTCCCATATATTTTTCCACAGTCTGAGGCAGTTTTGCTTCCAGCTTTTTATAATCATATCCATCCTGAAGTACAAGGTAGGTAAAGTAACCGGAGCTCATCCAGGAAGAACTTTTGGCATCAGGATTACTGACCAGCGAACCCAGCATATCGAAATGAAAATGGGAATTTGAAGGCATTTTTTCAATTACTCCGGTTACTTTATAAAGGGTTTTCCAGCTTTTAATGTTGAGAACTTTCCCGATCGGATTTTCATCCCCGAAATATTTGTGAGCAAACTCTTCCGTAATGACCATACTATTGGGTTGAGACAGGGCTGTTTTAGCATTACCTTGCAGCATAGGTATTGAGAAAACTTCAAAGAAATTGGCATCTGCAAAGCCGAGAGCCCCTTCTCTGAAGGATTTTTCTCTGTATTCAATGGTTGGTGTACCACTTGTCTGAATACGGGTAGCTTCCTTTACTTCCGGGAAATCCTGAAGCAGTACCTGTGCTGTTGGCGGCATTACAGTTGCTTCAGCAATTTTCCCTCCATTGATTGAGGCTTTAAAGACTACTCTCACTATTTTGTCAGCTTTCTCGTTAAAGCGATCGTAGCTCAATTCATCTTTTACAAAAAGCATGATTATCAGGCAGGTAGCTATGCCGATAGAAAGTCCGATAACATTGATGGCCGAAAAGACTTTATTTCTCTTTAAATTACGGATTGCGATTTTAAGATAATTTTTTATCATGATATTTAGCAGATAAGACTGTTAATAAATTGACCCGGATAACCTGAAAAAAACGGGATAAAATGTGTATAAGTTTTGCCCTTAAACTACTCCGTTCGCAGGCTTTTTACCGGATTGGCCAATGCAGCTTTTACAGCCTGATAACTTACCGTCAGAAGAGCAATGGAAACTGACAAAACTCCTGCCGATACAAATGCCCACCACGGAATCGGGATCTGATAAGCAAAGTCCTGTAACCATTTGTGCATAACAAACCATGCAACCGGAGAGGCAATAACGATTGAAATGGAAACTAATTTCAGAAAATCCTTCGACAATAGAGCCACGATCTGATTTGCAGAAGAACCAAGTACTTTCCGGATTCCGATTTCCTTGTTTCTCTGTTCGGTAGTGTAAGTCGCCAACCCGAACAGGCCCAGGCAGGAGATAAAAATCGCTAATCCGGTAAATATGCTGAAGATGGTCTGCATTTGCTGTTCGGAACGATATAACGATTCAAATGCATTGTCCAGAAAAGTATAATCAAAAGGTACATCGTCTGAAAAATCCTGCCATTTGCTTTTTAGCTTTTGCAGAGAATTTTCAAGGTTTCCGACCTTTAAACGGATTGTGATATACGATGTTTCTGTCTGGTATGTATGAGAAGACTGATGAAATATCGCAAATGGAAAAGCACTGGTACGAACAGATTCAATATCAAAGTCTTTTGCGATACCGATTACTTTAAATTTCTGGTCAGCATTTCCCGGGTAAGTCATATATTTTCCGATCGGCTCTTTCCAGCCGATCTGTTTTGCAGCTGTCTCATTCAGAATAACTGCCGCCGAGTCGGAGGGAAAATCCTTAGAAAAGTTTCTGCCCTGTAAAAGTTTTATTTTTAAAGTCGGTACAAAATCATAATCCACCGTGTAGGAAGATAATGTGATATCTTTTTGCGTTTGTTTGTCTTTAGGGCTTTCTTCCAGGTTATAAAAATCTGCGAAATAATTTCGGGTTGGAATACTTGTTGAGGTACTGGCATTCAACACTTCAGGAAGACGGAGTAATTCCTGTCTGAATGCTTCCTGGTTTTTTCCTAATTTTTGAGCATTGGTTAAAACAGCCACATTCTCTTTGTCGAGGCCAAGGTCTTTGGTTTGGGTAAAACGGAGTTGCTGATAAATTATAATGGTGCTGATAATCAGTATAGTAGCAACTGAAAACTGAAAAACTACTAATCCGTTCCGGATCATTGAACTACTGATGCTGTTTTTCAGGATGCCGCCTTTGAGGACATTAACAGGTTTAAAAGAGGTAAGATAGAACGCCGGATAACTTCCCGACAGTAGTCCGATGATGAAGGTAACTGATATAATGAAAAGTATAATTTTACCTGAGAGTAAGGTTTCTAAATGTAGTGTTTTTCCGGAAATTTCGCCAAAAACCGGAAGCGTAAGACTGACCAATACCAATGCAATGCCACTTGCCAGAATACTGTAAAGCATTGATTCTGTAAGAAATTGCTGAATAAGGCCGCTTTTGAAAGAACCCAGCACTTTTCTGACACCTACTTCACGGGCTCTTTTGAGTGAGCGGGCAGTAGAGAGATTCATGAAGTTTACACAAGCCAGAATAACAATAAAGAGCGCAATACAGGAAAAGATGTAAACATATTTTATATCTCCCTGATTTGATATCATTCCGGACTGAATTCCGGCGGAATACAAATGAACCTCAGAAAGTGGCTGTAAGGAAAAATCCCATTTTCCGCCTTTTTTCATGAAATCATCGAAAGATTGTCCTATTCTTCTGAAAGCATCTGCCGCATGGTTTTTAACCATAACCGGGAATTTTTTTTCTAATTTCCCGGCAATGGTACGGTAATCATTCGGGCTTTCTTTTAAGAGCAGGTAAGTACTTGTTTGTAACCAGACCCAGCTCCAGTCGAAATGCGCAACAATAGGATAGGTTTTTATAGAGGTAAGAAAATCGAATTGCAGGGAAGACTGAGCCGGAATATTCTCCAATACTCCGGTTATCTTCATAGGAGTATTATCTAAAGTAATAATCTGGCCAAGCGCTGAGGTTTTTCCAAAATACTTTAGTGACATTTTCTCCGTAATAACGATGGAATTGGGGCTTTGCAGACATTTCTGAGCATTTCCCTCAAGCATTTTATAGTCGAAAATCTTAAAGAAATTAGAATCCGCAGCCATCACTCTGCTTTCAGTGAAAAACAGGTCAGTTTTTCCGTTTTTTAAATACTTTACCGTTACATCCCCCGGTTTGTATATTCTGGTGAATGTTTCTATTTCAGGAAATTCACTTGCCATCGTCTTGCCGGCCGGGGGAGGAGTAGCGCCTGCTGAAAACTCATTTCCTCCGAAATTTCCTGAAATATTGACCTGAAAAATTCTGTCTTTATTTTTGAAAAATCTATCATAACTTAACTCGTCTTTCACAAACAGCATGATTAAAAGACATGTTGCCATACCAATTGCCAGTCCAACAATATTGATGAATGAGTAAATCTTATTCCGCTGAAGATTTCTCAGAGCAATTTTTATATGGTTTCTGAACATAGCTGTAACAGTTAGCTTGGATAGAAATTAAATTTACTCAGTTCTCAATGATTTTACCGGATTTGCCAATGCTGCTTTGGTAGATTGATAACCAACGGTAACTATGGCAATGAAAGAAGTTGTAATAACTGCTACAAAGAAGATTTCTGCCCCGATACTGATTCTGAAAGTAAAATCTTCCAGCCAGCTCTTCATCACCCACCAGGCAGCCGGAGCAGCAATCAGGAATGCGATGATGATTAGTTTTGAAAATTCTTTCATGAAAAGCCATAAAATCTGTGGCACAGAGGCTCCTAATACTTTTCTTACCCCGATTTCCTTGGTTTTTTGAGTTACCATAAAAGAAACCAGACCATATAATCCCAGGCATCCGATGAATATTGCCAGTAATGAAAAGGCTTTGATAAGTCTGAGCATTAAATTTTCCAAAGAATAAAATTCCTTGATATTCTGGTCCAGAAAATGGTAATCAAAGACATATTCAGGAAAAGTTTCATTCCAGATTTTCTCAATAGCGCTTAAAGTATTTGGCATATCTGTCATGGAAACATTAATGCCACATTCAGAATACCGGTTTAACTGACTGTATATGGCCAGAGGAGGTATCTCCGAATGAAGTGAGTAAACATGGAATGATTTGATTACTCCCACAATTGTTCCATCACTTCTGCCGCTCACCCTTACCTTTTTACCGATCGCATCCAGGGGAGACTTTAGCCCCAGTTTTTTTACCAGAACCTCATTGATGATAACATCTCTTAAGGTATCAGAATGAGTAATATTTCTTCCGCAGACCAATGGTATTTTGTATGTTTTAATAAAATCCTCATCAACAGCTTTTACATTTACCTGATAAGGTTCGGCTTTCTCACGGTTATCGAAAGTAAAACTTGTCTGGTTATTACTTCCTGATGCAGGAGCTCCTGATTCATAACAGAAATTTTTAACGGCAGATAATTCTGAAATTCTGCTCTTCATTGTGGCCAGTTTAATATTATCCTGAGTAGGGACAGAAAGAACAACCACTGCATCATGTTTAAAACCCAGATTGGTATTCTGAAAGAAATCCATTTGGGTACTTATGACAATTGTGCTGATAATCAGAATCTGAGAAATAACAAATTGAGCAACCACCAGACTTTTTCTGATAGAAACACCTCCGACGTTTTGTGTGCTAACCTTTCCTTTTAAAGCAGTAACAGGATTAAAACCTGCCAGAACCAGTGCCGGATAGAAACCGGAGAAGACAACAACGACCAGAATTGTCAGTATTAATGCGATATAAACTTTGAAATCAGTAATTTCACTGAATACCATCTGGTAGCCTGTCAGGTCATCCAGCCAGCCATTCAGGTAAGGGAATGCCACATAAGCGAGGGCATAAGCCAGAAAGAGAGCACAAATTGAAATGAGTGAGGTCTCTGTTATAAATTGCCAGAATAATTGCGTTTTTGTACTTCCCAAAACCTTTCGGACACCCACTTCTTTAGAGCGTTTCAGCGCCTGAGCGGTTGCCAGGTTAATAAAGTTGATGCAGGCTGTAACAATAAGGAACAAGCCTATTAAAGCAAAGCTGATAAGTGCGGCTTTAGGGGCTTTGCCGTCATAATCGCTGGCAAAGTGAATATCTCTTAGTCCCAGAAGCTTGAATTCATAGATTTTTACATCAGCTTTGTTATAAACCTTTTTGGGAAGCTCTATCATAGCTTTTGCCAGTAATGGAGTCTGGCTGGCATCTTTCAGTAAAACAAAGCAATGCGTGTCACTGTTAATACCGTTCCAGTTTTTGAATTTATCCTTATAGCGTGGATCGAAAGCCGGCAGGGATTTATAGGAAACAAAAATATTGAAAATCCTGTCTGAATTATTAGGAATGTCTTGCAGAACACCCACTACTTTCAAAGGCAGAATGTTATTGATTTTTATTGTTTTACCGATTACATCCAAAGTTCCGAAATATTTCATGGCGTATTTTTTTGTCAAAAACACAACATTGGGGTCTTTAAGATCTTTTGACGGATTGCCGGAGATGGCAGGAAAATCAAGAATGCTGAAATATTCCGGTTCTACAAATACAACACTTTCTTCTTCCTTGAATTTCTTAACAGTGCTGCCGTTTGTGTTGAGTAATGAAATGGTTGTTCCATATTCCTGAATACAAGTGGCGACTTTTTCAATGAAGCTGTAATTGTTTCTGATTTCCTCTGACATAGGTAAGGGAATACCAGCGGTATAAGCAACATCATCGAAATGAAGTTTGGTAACAATTCTTTGAATTCTGTCTGTTTTCGTATGAAAATTATCAAAACTCATATGGAATTTTACCAATAAAAAAATGATGATCGCACCTGCGAGTCCTAATGTCAGACCCAGGATATTTATAACTGCATAAGCTTTATATCTCAACAGTGTGCGATAAGCTATTTTAAGATAATTACCGATCATAGACAAAAGTGAAAACAGGTTTCAATTAAAAGTTGAGGTTTCAGTTTTTATAAAATAGGTTAAGTTTCGGGTACGTTCTACCGGATATCAGCGGAAGCTGATACCGTAACTCATTGAAATGGAATTATTTAGGAGAGTACGTTTTCCATCACAACCTGACCGTCCAATAGTCTAATAATCCTGTGTGCATAACGTGCATCATGCTCAGAGTGCGTTACCATTACTACGGTTGTGCCACCATCGTTCAATTCAGTAAGCAATTGCATAACTTCATTTCCGTTAGATGAATCAAGGTTACCGGTAGGCTCATCGGCCAGAATCAGTTTGGGTTTATTGACCACGGCTCTGGCTACGGCGCAGCGTTGTTGCTGACCGCCCGATAATTGTTGAGGGAAGTGGTTTTTTCTGTGCATAATCTGTACTTTTTCCAGTACTTCTTCTACACGTTGTTTACGCTCAGTAGCAGGAATGCCAAGATAAAGCAACGGCAATTCAACATTTTCATAAACAGTCAGCTCATCAATCAGATTGAAGCTTTGAAATACGAAACCAATATTGCGTTTTCGTAAATCGGCTCTCTTGCGCTCATTAAAATGCGCAACTTCTATACTATTGAATTGGAAGCTCCCGGCATCAGGATCGTCCAATAAACCAATAATGTTTAAAAGTGTTGATTTACCACAACCTGAAGGACCCATGATTGCCACAAATTCTCCTTCTTTAACTTCCATGGAAAGTCTGTTGAGGGCCATGGTTTCAATATCTTCTGTGCGGTAAATTTTTTCTAAACCCGTTATTTTTAACATAGTATTTGTTTGTTTATCAATGAGTTGTCTGAGTTATTTTCAAAATAGGAATGCGAAAACCAGTTGTACAAAACAGTTTATCATGAGTAAAAAGAGTAATGTTTGCATGATTTCTAAGGTTCAAAATGTTAAAGGATAGCATCTGACCGTAAATCAGGCTTCTTTTCAGATGCTTTTGATAAATCATTTTTTAATCACCAACTCCTGCATGTCACCGTAATTGTCATATCCTGAGGTAACTACTTTATCTCCCGGTTTTAAGCCTTCAAGTACTTCATAATAGTCCGGATTCTGACGGCCCAGCTGTATGTCCACTCTGAATGCTTTCTGACCTGATTCTGCTACTTTGAAAATCCAGTTACCACCTGTTTGCTGGTAGAAACCACCTTTTGGTAAAAGAACAGCCTGCGTTTCATCTCCCAAAGCAAGTCGGATCTGTAACGTTTGTCCTCTGCGGATACCATCCGGAACTTTTCCGATAAATTCCATATCAACCTGAAAGCGACCATTTTGAACCTGAGAGAAAACTTTCCTGATTTTTAGCTTATATGTTTTCTCAGAAATTACAAACTCTCCTGTCAATCCGGTGAAAACCCTTGAAATATAATGTTCGTCTATGTCTGCTCTTACCTTAAATCCGCTCAGAACATCAATCTGTCCTAAACGCTGGCCTCTTACTTTCGATTCTCCGATTTCAGCACTTCTGGAAGTAAGCTGACCTGAAACCGGGGCCTTTACTAACAAATCCCCGGCTTTTTTGCGCATAAGTGCCAGAGTCTGTTGTGTTCTGGAAACCGTTTCCTTCATTTGCTGAAGTTGCTGATTAGTTGTAATAGAGTCCTGTTTTAAGGTTTGTTCGATTAATTTTTTCCGACGAACCTGATAATTATACAGGTTTAGAGATGAGCGGTAATCTTGTTCTGAGATGACTTTTTCTTTATATAATCTGGTGTTCAGATCGTAAACACGTTTTGCTTCGGCCAGCGCATTATCGATATCTGCAAGGTTTGCTTCCTGACGGATTGTATTTTCTCTGGCCAGGTTACGGGTATATTGCATTTGAGTAATTAGCTGAAATACAGATGTTTCTCTGTTGGAAAGGTCAAGCTCAAGGTCGGTATTGGAAAGTTTAATGATTGGTTGTCCTTTTTGTACCACGCTTCCGTCTTCCACAAGAAGTTCTTCCACACGGCCTCCTTCAAGAGCATCAAGATAAATAGTCTGTATCGGTAAAATCACGCCGTTGATCGGAGTAACATCCTGAAATTTTCCTTTCGAAACCTCTGAAATAATGATCTTGTCCTGCTCAACATTCAACTTTGCTTTGCCGGTGGTGCCGTAATAACTTGCTGCAATTAATCCTAAAATGCCCAGACCACCCGCAATCGGAAGAATACGTTTAACTGACCATTTTTTCTTTTCTATAACTCTGTCCATTGGGTACTAAGTTTTATCGTGTAAAGGTTGTTGCCTGAATATTGATTAGGAGAAGATTGTGCCAAATATTTAATTTACTGATAATCAGTGTATTGTTATGTGGTGTAATGAAAAAGTGTCCGATTTCGATACACTTTTTGTGCGAAATCGGACACTTTGAGTAATCCTGTGTTTACTGATATTTTAAGAAACGGGTTTTAAGGATTGTTTAGTCTTATTTTCCGGGAAATAATTCTGCAAAATATGCAGCACCCGTTATCAGAGTAATAGCAATGCCAGCCACCATTCCGGAAAGAATCAGATTCCAGTCATGTTTTTTTACACTGAAAATTTCAGTCATGATAAAGCTCAGAACCAGCGCAATTAATACAATAATGAGCTGTCCGATTTCCAAACCCAGATTAAAAGCAAAAAGTGGCTTAATGATTGATTGCTCTTGCCCTAAGAGACTTTTCAGGTAATTTGAAAAACCCATACCATGAATGAGTCCGAAAGACATTGCCAGCACATAACGGGAGCGGGAAGAGGGCGCTTTTACAGGTTTTCTCTTTTGATCTGATTTAAAGAAAAAATTAACCAGACAGGTAATGAATATGGTAATGGGGATCAGAAACTCAATGATCTCGCTTCTGTAAGAAATTATATCAAGCGTTGATAAGGCCAGTGTAACAGAATGCCCTATGGTAAATGCTGTAACAAGAATTGCTACTTTTTTCCAGTCACTCAATTTGTAAATGGCACAAAGTGCAACTACAAATAGAATATGATCGTAACCTTTGATGTCAGTAATGTGTTGAAAACCAAGTTGAAGATAGGTTTGAAATTCAGACATGATTATTTATGGTTAGGCATTTTTGATGAATTTTTGCAAAAATATCATTTTAATCTTGAAATTTTTTGATTGGAAATATAAAATTTGAACGTTTATATGTTGTAATGAATTGATTTCCAGATTTATACTCATAAGATAAGCCTGATATACCATACAGTAACCTGTAACATCCAAGATAAATCCTGCTTTTTCGATCGGAAAAAAATAAAAAAATAAAGGTATGCTTGCATAACATATTTTATATTTGTTAACTTTGAGCAACGATGATACTGGATAGTGTGTTGATAGAATTGTAATATTCAAAGATTTGAAAACCAAATAAGTAAGACATGAACGCATACATTGTAGCGGGTTATCGGACCGCAGTTGGAAAAGCACCAAGAGGCGTTTTTCGTTTCACCAGACCGGATGATTTAGCCGCAGAAGTTATTAAATATATGCTTGGAAAGGTTCCTCAGCTGGATCCGGCAAGAGTTGATGATCTGATTGTAGGAAATGCAGTACCTGAAGCTGAACAGGGAATGCAGATTGCAAGGTATATTGCTTTGTTATCTTTGCCTAAAAGTGTACCGGGTTTTACGATTAACCGTTACTGTGGTTCCGGACTGGAGGCTATTGCCATTGCTTCAGCTAAAATTCATGCAGGACTCGCAGATTGTATTATCGCAGGAGGAACAGAATCTATGTCTATGGTTCCGGTGATGGGTTATAAAACGGCATTGAATTTTGAAATTGCCAAATCTCATCCTGATTATTACATAGGAATGGGATTAACGGCTGAGCAGGTTCGTGAACAATTCAAAATCAGCCGTGAGGAGCAGGATCAGTTTTCTGTAAATTCTCATACAAAAGCGCTTGCTGCACAACAGGCCGGGCTTTTCAAAGATGAAATTGTTCCGGTTACTGTGAAAGAGACATATTTCGATGAAAAATCAGGAAAGAAGAAAACCAAAGAATATATTGTAGATACAGATGAAGGTCCGAGAGCCGGAACAAGTATGGATGCTTTATCTAAATTGAAACCGGTTTTTGCAGCAGGAGGTACTGTTACTGCGGGAAATTCTTCTCAGACGTCCGATGGTGCTTCTTTTGTGATGGTGATGTCTGAGGCAATGGTAAAAGAATTGAATCTTGAACCAATTGCCAGAATGGTGACTTACGCAACAGCAGGTGTTGAACCTAAAATTATGGGAATAGGCCCGGTAGAAGCCATTCCGCTTGCTTTGAAAAAAGCCGGATTGAAAGCGAATGATATTGACCAGATTGAGTTGAACGAAGCCTTCGCCGCTCAGTCGCTGGCTGTTATAAAAACACTGGATTTGGATCAGAGCAAAATTAATGTAAACGGTGGTGCCATTGCTTTGGGCCATCCGCTTGGATGTTCGGGTGCAAAGTTATCAGTTCAGCTTTTTAATGAAATGAGGAGAAGAAATCAGAAATATGGAATGGTTTCTGCTTGTGTTGGTGGAGGACAGGGAGTAGCAGGAATCTACGAATTTCTGAAATAGCAGAATTTATTAGAAGTTAAGATAGGTAAACTGGAGACCTCAGGATGATTTAATTCGCCTGAGGTCTTTTTTACGTACTTTCTTTTGTGAGCATTTAACAGAACGGTAATATTTTTATTTCACCAGTTCTGTGGCCACTCCTTCAACTTCCTCCATTTGAGCCCATACCTGTTTGTAATACACATTGCCGTCAGGTTCTATCAGATACATCATATTTGGGGCCTGCCCCAGCGTTTTCCAGGAGTCATTACCGGGGTTATCAATCAGAACTGTCGGCTGAACTTTGTAAGTTTTCTGCCATTTCGAAGCAAGCGCTTTTCTTTCTCCGTAGGTCCTTGGCTGAGAGGCTTTGACATGATCTCTGATATTAGCCTTCGATTCCCAGATTTCATGATTTAATGAGTATGGACTGATGGCGTCGCATGGATGCGCCTCCTGGGTGTAAATTATGTAAATGCTGAGCTTGTTGCTGTATTTATTGGTAAAGGCATTTATTGAATTAAGATTTTTTCTTGTGTGATCGCAGGTGGTGCTTCCAGTAATTAACATTACGGGTTTCCCAAGTTTTAGTGTTTCATACAGATTGAATCTTTCTCCGTTGATATTTCGTAAGGTAAAATCAGGGAGTTTTTCGCCTTTCTGATAGCCCAGAAGATCCCAATAGGCATATCCGTTCCCGGTAACATCAGAAATAGCGGTAGAAATTTTATCGGAATCTTCAGGTAAGCGGTTAGTGGAATTCTGATGGGTTTCGCATGAGCAGGTCACAACAAAAAACATAAGGCACAGCATGATGTGCCTGAATAATAAGTTCATAGTTAAGTAAGGATTATAATATAAACAGGAAATAATTTTTCACTTCTCAAAGTTATTTGTAAAGATTACATTTGAGTTATAATGCTTGAAAATCAAAGTATTATTTACCAATTGTGAATGTTGAGAGCCAGGATATGAGGGGTTTTTATCTTTGGGAGACTCCGGATAATCAGCCTTTGGAAACAGGTTTTCCGGCGTTGCCGTAAGGACAATGACGGCAGCCGTTTTTACAGCAGAATCCTCTTTTTAAATGATACTTTTCTGTAAATACCATATACCCCTGTTCATTTAAGTAGAAATCTTCTTCAGTAAGTGCTGAAGCCGGATTGCCGGGGGAAGAGGGATTATTCTTTTTCAAGAAACTTGTAAAATTAAGTGAGATAACTGGTCAATTCCTGTCAGGATTTTCGGGTTTTGGCAGGAAAAGTTGAATTTTTTTGATATTTTTGTAAAAAAACCAATAATGAGGAATTTTTTCGCAAAATACAGATTTATCCCCGTATTTCCGGAAGGAAAGCAGGTAAATTGTGTAGTAACGACTAGTTCTTTATACGGGCATTTCTGTAAAATTCATCGCATTTTATCTGTTCAGGTACTGATACTTTATATTATCGGACTTTTTGGGAGTAATTAAATATTCCCTGCTTTCCTTTCTGTTTTTGTCTTTTATTTATTTCAAATCGTAGATTCTGACAAGTGAATTTCATGAGCCTGTATTAATTCAGAGGCTTTGCTGTTTCGCTCAGATCGAAAAATTTTAATACATCATGTTTACTCAGGAATATGCAATGCAATCGGCTTCAGAGAGAGCTATGCAACTGGAAGACCGCTTTGGCGCTCACAATTATCATCCGATGCCTGTTGTGCTTCAACGGGGGCAGGGTGTTTTTGTCTGGGATGTGGAAAATAAACCATATTTTGATTTTTTGTCTGCATATAGTGCTGTAAATCAAGGGCATTGTCATCCGAAAATTGTACAGGCAATGATTGATCAGGCTCAGAAACTAACACTTACTTCAAGAGCTTTTTACAGCAATCAATTAGGTGTCTGTGAAAAATTTCTCTGTGAATACTTCGGATATGACAAAGTTCTGATGATGAATTCGGGGGCTGAAGGTGGGGAAACAGCCTTGAAACTGACCAGAAAATGGGCTTACAAAGTAAAAGGAATTCCGCAAAATCAGGCTAAGACCGTTTATGCAGCAGGTAATTTTTGGGGAAGAACCATTGCTGCGATTTCATCTTCTACTGATCCTTCAAGTTATAGTGATTACGGCCCTTTATTGCAGGGGTATGAAATTATTCCTTACAATGACCTTGCTGCGCTTGAAGAAGTGCTAAAAGACCCTAATGTTGCCGGTTTTATGGTAGAACCAATTCAGGGCGAAGCGGGAGTTGTTGTTCCGGATGAAGGATATCTGAAGAAAGCTTATGAAATGTGCAAGGCGAAGAATGTGCTGTTCATTGCTGATGAGGTTCAGACAGGAATAGCTCGTACCGGTAAACGTCTTGCCTGTGATCATGAAGGTTTTCAGCCGGATATTCTGATTCTTGGGAAAGCCCTTTCCGGAGGAACTTACCCGGTTTCTGCCGTACTTTGCCGTGACGAAATTATGCTGACTATCAAACCCGGAGAGCATGGTTCTACCTATGGAGGAAATCCTTTGGCCTGTGCTGTAACAATTGCAGCTCTTACCGTCGTGAAGGAAGAGAAATTAGCAGAGAATGCCACAGAAATGGGCGAGCTTTTCCGGAAGCGTATGCGTGATTTACAGTCGAAAACTACATTAATCACTCAGGTGAGAGGAAAAGGACTCCTTAATGCTATTGAAATCAATGATACAGAAGATAGTGAAACCGCCTGGAACTTATGCGTAGCATTTAAAGAAAGCGGTTTACTTGCTAAACCTACGCATGGTAATAAAATCCGTTTTGCCCCCCCATTGATTATCAGCGAGTCTCAAATGAATGAGGCTTGTGATATCATTGAGAAGGTATTCCTGTCATATTAAACCTTTATACAGGGAGCTGTTTCATGACTCCGGTGAAAGAGAAAATGAAACGGCTCCCTGATAAGTTCTGATATATTTTGCCGGATTTAAATCTTTACAACAGTTTCCTTTTTACTCATTCTGCTTCTTACACGACTTAGAGACTGAGGCGTAATGCCCAGATAATTAGACAGATACAATTGAGGGATCCGGTTGGTTCTGTCAGGGTAATCCCGGATGAAACGCTCGTATCTTTGTTGTGCTGTTTCAGAAATAAAGGCACGGATTCTTTCATCAAATTCCATAAAGTAACTGCCATAGTTAATACGGCCGAACCTTTCCCAGTTATGGAATTTATTTCTCAGATATTCAAGATTTTGAATCGAAATCGTGCAGAGTTCACAATCTTCAAGTGCCTGAATATAATCTCTGCTGGGTTTTTGAGAAAAGAAATTATCAAAACTGGAAACAAATTCTCCTTCAGCACGGAATTGAAAGGTATTTTCAGATTTTCCTTTCATAAAAAATATCCTCATTAAACCTTTATTGATAAAGGCTACTTCCAATTTAAGATCACCCTCTCTAACCCAAATTTCACCTTTTTTAATGTGCTTGATTTCAAAAAGCTCTTCAGTTATTTCGATTTCCTCATCCGTGAAATCAACTAAGGATTTGAGTAAATCCACCAAATTTTGTTTCATAATAATAATGTTTAACATAGAGCTTTCGACTCTAATAATAAAGAATGGATTTTCTTTAATAATTATTCAATGAAAGGCATCAAAAAATTTAGAAGAATCATTCAGTAACATAAAATACAATTCTCCTGTTAAAAAGATTTGAATTTCAGGATACTTATAATCACTATTTTAAAAGGAATTGACGGGAAGTTTTCAGAATTTCAAATTATTCACATTTGTTAAATGAATAATTTTGCTGCAAGTTAAATTATAATGGGGAATAAATTACACTATTTTTATAGGATTATACATTCAACATTAAAAAATATGAACCAATACCTGATTTATGCCTTCGATTCTACAGATGAGGGGGCTTTGGAAAGAAGGATGAAGGTAAGACCTTTGCATTTTGAAATGGCAGGAAAACTGAAAGCCGAAGGACATTTTATTTTAGGCGGATCAATTCTGAATGAAGCCGGAACTATGATTGGTTCGACGATGATAGTTCAGTTTGAAAATGAACAGCAGCTTCAAAGCTGGCTGGAGGTTGAGCCGTATATTATTCATAAAATCTGGGAAAGATTTGAGGTCAGACCCTTCAAGGTGGCGAATGTCTAGCTTTTCAGAAAAGTACTGTAATTGGGTTCCAGCAAAAAACCTCGTCCATCAGCCGGACGAGGTTTTTTGTTGAAAAGAGTATGGGAAATCTTTATTTTCTAAAGAAAATTTCATTTATCGGTTCATAGAAACGAGGAATTCTTCGTTGTTTCTTGTTCCTTTCATTTGCTGTTGCAGGAATTCCATGGCTTCTACAGAATTCATATCTGACATATGTTTTCTTAAAATCCAGACTCTTTGTAGCGTTTCTTTGTCCATTAGCAAATCCTCACGACGGGTACCTGATGCCGGAACGTCGATAGCAGGATAAACCCGACGGTTAGAAAGTTTACGGTCAAGCTGAAGTTCCATGTTACCGGTACCTTTAAACTCTTCGAAAATAACCTCATCCATTTTAGAACCTGTCTCAATGAGGGCTGTGGCAATAATGGTTAGAGAACCGCCGTTTTCAACATTACGGGCGGCACCGAAGAAGCGCTTAGGTTTATGTAAAGCATTGGCATCCACACCACCTGAAAGGATTTTTCCTGAGGACGGAACGACTGTATTATACGCACGGGCAAGTCGGGTGATCGAGTCAAGGAGGATTACCACATCATGACCACATTCTACCATTCTCTTTGCTTTTTCCAATACAATACTGGCCACTTTCACATGGCGTTCAGCCTGTTCGTCGAATGTTGAAGATATCACTTCAGCTCTTACGCTGCGCTGCATATCGGTTACCTCTTCCGGACGTTCGTCAATCAGCAGGATAATCAGATAAACTTCAGGGTGATTTCTTGAAATAGCATTGGCAATATCTTTCAAAAGAACCGTTTTACCTGTTTTAGGCTGTGCAACAATCATCCCGCGCTGTCCTTTCCCGATAGGGGCAAATAAGTCCAGAATACGGGTAGAATATTGATCCGGACGAGTACTTAAATTAAGTTTTTCTTCCGGAAAAAGCGGGGTCAGGTATTCAAACGGAATACGGTCACGGATTTCTTCTGTAGTTTTTCCATTTACAGATTCTACACGAAGTAATGCGAAATATTTCTCACCTTCCTTTGGCGGGCGGATAGCACCACGTACGGTATCTCCGGTTTTTAACCCGAATAATTTGATTTGGGAAGGTGAAACGTAAATATCATCCGGAGAAGCGAGGTAGTTATAATCCGCAGATCTAAGGAAGCCATAGCCTCCGTCCTGCATGATTTCTAATACTCCTTCATTTTCAATCAGTCCGTCAAATTCACGGATTGCCTGATTGTAGATTGGTTTTTTGTTATTCTGGAAAGGCTGAGAAGGCGGTGTGCTGAATTCTTTAGGCAGCTTTTCTACTTCTACTTTAGGTTCAGGAGCAGGTGCAATATCTAAATTAGCAACAGTTTCGTCAGGGGTAATGAAAGAAGTATCGATGGTGAAATCGTCTTCAACCTCCAGCGTGGTATAATCAGTAATCGGCTCTTCGTCAATCTCAAAAGAAATTTCTTCCTTAGCGGTTTTTTCTTCTTTTTTCGGGGTAACTGTACGTTCACGGCGTTCACGTTTTTCTTCCTGAACAACCGGAGCTGCTTTACTTACCGCAGGAATAGCTACCGGAGTTTCTTTCTCTTCTTCGCCACCGTCCTTTTTAATACGCTGTCTTTTAGGTCTTTCTCCTTCTGTAGCAGCAGGGGCATTGTCCTTTCTCACTTTCCTTGCAGATTTGTCTTCCATAAGGTCATTAGCATGTGTCAGTGCACTTTTCTGATGCTCAAGTATTGCACCGACGAGTTCTTTTTTTGATAAATTTTTGGTGTCCAGACTATCGAATTGCTGAGCCAGCGTTCGTAATTCGGAGATGAGTTTCAGTTCTAATTCTTCAGTTGTAAACATATATTATGGTAAGGCGAGGGGCGAGTATGGAAGTTAGCCCATAAAAATGATTGTGGTTAAGATCAATATCGGTAAATTCAAAGCAAATTCAAAGATTTTAGGAAATTATTAGAAAAAGAGGTGGAAACGAAATGTTAAGCAAATAAATGTCAGGGGCTTAACAGAGGAAATCACAGAAATGTGAATTGTTTTGCAATGTTAACGCCAAAGAATGGTTTTGTCAAGTGTTTTAATTATTTTTTGTTATATTTTTTATAGGATTGTTGGAAAAGATAGGATTTTGCTGTCAATTTCGACTTTTCGCCTGCTTCGAAACAAAAAAATATCAGGCAATGTTATACCATTGTTAAAAGAATTATCAGGAAATAACTGTTTGAATTTATACATTCGAAGGTAAATATTCACTTTGGGTTCATACGTTTTATCAAAGCAGCGAGAAAATGGCACATGCAAACACAGTGCTGATTAATGCACTCCGCCGTACGGCTAATAAATTATCTTCAGGAACTTCTTATCAATGGGGGCATATGGGAAGCTGTAATTGCGGTAACCTGGCTCAGGAACTGACCCTTCTCAGTAAAGCCGAAATCCATGAGTTTGCTATGGCAGGGCGGGGCGACTGGCGTGAGCAGGTGGAAGAATTTTGCCCGGCAAGTGGTTTGCCAATGGATCTTTTAATTGCTGAAATGCTGAAAAACGGACTAACCACTACCGACCTGCAGCACCTTGAAAAACTTTCAGACAGAAAAATACTAGCCGGAATTCCTTCGGAAATACGAAGCAAAATGAAATATAATTCCAGAGAAGATGTAATACTTTATCTGAGCACCTGGGCAAATTTACTTGAAGATGAATTGCTTGAAGCAGCTCCTTCTCTTGAAAGTTTATTAAAGTGGGAAGAGCCCATTCCTATTCCTGAGGATATTTTGCTTTAACATTATTTTTGACCCGATTACAGGAAACATCATTTCCGAAAAGAGATATGTTTTAACTTTGCGGGCATCAATAATATTGTATTAATGTGAGTAAGATCGAAAAATTCCTTTCCGAAACCCTTCAGCACAGAAAAGAACTTGCTCTTTTCCGTTCACTCCGTACGTCTGATAACCTGGTTGACTTTTGTTCAAATGATTACCTGGGGTTAGCCCATTCGGCTGAATTAAGAGAAGCTGTAATGAATGAATTGAAAGGAGATAATTATCTGAACGGAGCAACAGGGTCAAGACTATTGGCCGGAAATACTGTTTATGTTGAGGAATTGGAGCAGGAAATAGCTGATTTCCATCACGCAGAATCAGGCTTGATTTTCAATTCCGGTTATGATGCCAATATTGGTTTGCTGGCCAGTCTTCCGCAAAAAAAGGATATTTTATTAACGGATGAACTTATTCATGCCAGTATGATTGATGGCGCAAGGCTTAGTTATGCAAACCGCTATAAATTCAGGCATAATGATGTAGCTGATTTGGTTAAGAAACTGGAGCATCTGCAACAGAATCTTGCTCCGGAGGGCCATATTTTTGTTGGAATTGAGTCAGTATATTCAATGGATGGAGATATGGCAAAACTTGTTGAAATAGTGGAAATTTGTGAGCAGTTCGGTGCGAATCTGATTGTTGATGAAGCCCATGCTACCGGAGTTTTCGGGAAAGACGGAAAAGGTTTGGTTTGTCAGCTCGGACTGCAAGACCGTGTTTTTGCAAGGATTATTACATTTGGAAAGGCATTAGGCAGTCATGGGGCAATTGTCCTCGGAAGTCGTACCCTCAGAGATTACCTGATTAACTTTGCACGTTCTTTTATTTATTCAACAGCCGCTCCGCTTCATACCCATGCCGGGATAAAGTGTGCTTATCAATATCTGAAAAGTCCTGAATTCGGGAATGAACCTTTACATGAATTGATTGCTTTTTTTCGGGAAAATGCAGAAAGTCAAAAGACCTGGGAATGGATTCCCAGTGTTTCGGCAATTCAGTGCATCATTATTCCGGGGAATGAAAATGTCCGGAAAATTGCCGGAAAACTTCAGGCTCAGGGATTAGACATCAGGCCCATTGTTTCACCAACTGTTCCAAAAGGCAGAGAAAGGCTGAGAATTTGTCTGCATACGTTTAATACAAAAGAGGAAATTACAGCAATATTTAAAACACTTAGCCATACTGAATTTTAATAAACAAAGGATTTATTTTCATGAAAAAGCAATTTATCATTGCAGGAATCAGTACTGAAATAGGCAAGACGCTTATTTCCAGTATTTTAGTGGAAGCATTGAAGGCGGATTACTGGAAACCTGTCCAGTCCGGAGGACTCGACTTTACAGACACAGATGCGGTTAAAAGTAATATTTCCAATTCTGAATCTTTCTTTTATCCGGAAACTTACCGGCTGAATGAACCTTTATCTCCGCACGCAGCTGCTGAGATTGACGGCATAAGAATTGATTTGGATCAATTTCAACTTCCTGTTTTAGACAAGAATCTGATTGTGGAACTGGCCGGAGGAGTTATGGTGCCACTTAATGAAAAAGAAACAAACTTAGATTTAATGAGGAAGCTGAACCTGCCTGTAATTGTGGTTTCCAAAAATTATCTGGGAAGTATCAACCATACGCTGCTGACAGTCGAAATACTTAAAAATGCAGGGATACCAATCAAGGGATTGATATTTAATGGACAAAGGAATGAGGCTTCAGAAACTTTTATTCTTAATTATACAAAAGCAGCACTTTTGGGAAGAGTAGAGTTTGAAGAAAATATTAACAAAGAATTAGTCAGAAAATATGCCGAACAATTCAGAAAAGCATTTTGAAATAGACAGCCATCTTGAATATCCGGTTGAGAATATCAGGGAGTCGGTTTTTAATCCGCAATCAAAAATTCAAAATAGAGATGCAGAGGTAATCTGGCATCCTTTCACTCAGCAGCATACTGCTCCTTTTGCCATTCCGGTGGTAAGGGGGGAAGGGGCTTATTTTTATGATGATTCCGGGAAAAGGTATATTGATGCAATTGCTTCATGGTGGGTGAATTTACACGGGCATTCGCATCCATATATTGCTCAGAAAGTGATGGAGCAGTTCGGTCAGCTGGAGCATGTTATTTTTGCCGGATTTACGCATGAACCCGCTGTAAGGCTTGCTGAAAGATTATTAGGGATTTTACCGGAAAACCATAAGAAGATATTCTATTCTGATAATGGCTCAACTTCGGTAGAGGTTGCTCTGAAAATGGCTTTTCAATTCTGGCATAACCAGGGTTTTACCAGGAAAATAAAAGTAATTGCTCTGGAAAACGGGTATCACGGGGATACATTCGGAACGATGGCTGTCGGGGCAAAAAGTGGTTTTACTGCGCCGTTTGACCCTTTTTTATTTGATGTCATTTATCTGCCTGTACCTGTAAAAGGGCAGGAAGAGGCAGCATTAAAAAAGATGGAAGAACTGATGGCTGATTCCGAAGAGATCGCCGCATTTATCTTTGAACCTTTGATTCAGGGAGCAGGAGGAATGGTCATGTACGAACCCGAAATCCTTGAAAAACTCCTCAGATTAGCCAAAAACCATCATATTCTTACAATTGCAGATGAAGTAATGACAGGTTTCGGACGAACCGGGAAAATGTTTGCAACAGACTATCTTACAGAAAAGCCGGATATTATTTGTCTTTCCAAAGGACTGACCGGAGGAACGATGGCTTTGGGTGTTACCTCCTGCACGCAGCTGATTTATGAGGCTTTTCTCTCCGATGACCGACGCAAAACCTTGTTCCACAGCCATTCATTTACGGCAAACCCCCTTGCCTGTGCAGCGGCTTTAGCAAGTCTTGATCTGACCGAAAAACCTGAGACCCGGGAAAAAATAAGCAGAATTAATGCCTGGCATCAGGAATTTGAAAGTTCTTTAACCGATACTGAAAACGAAGCTATTGCTGAAATAAGGATTAAAGGAACTATTTTAGTCATTGAACTTCGTACAGAAGAAGGTACTTCCTACTTCAGTAACATCAGAGATATAGCTTACCACTTCTTTCTGGAAAGAGGAATCCTGATGCGTCCGCTCGGAAATGTGATTTATCTGCTCACTCCTTATTGTATTTCAGAGGAGGATATGCGTTTTATTTACGGAAAAATTAAAGAGTTTTTAGCACTTTTTACTTCAGGGAAAGACGTTTGATTTAAGAGATATTAAAAAATCCCTGATCATAGTCTTTTGAAAATATCTCGTAATCTTTCAAAACCTGCTGTGAATATTCCCTGGCAAAAGCAATTACCTGATTTTGCCAGGTTTCAGTTTTTACCAGATCGACGAGATCATCAATTGTTGAACAATTTCTTCTTCCGCATCCTCTGATATGTCCCGAAGCTGTGATTTGAGCGAGCGTTTCTATAATGACTGAAAGCTTTTTCAAATCAAGTGATTCCATTACAATCTTATCTTCGGTTGGTTGAAGTTCCCTTAAAATAAAGGAATTTTGATTGTTTTGAACAACCGGATAAAGAATTGCCGGAGAAACCTGCTGAATGTTACGCTGTGCTTCAATGACTCGTTCTGCTTCTGAAGGGAAAGCAGGGTTATTATTTTTGACTAAAGCATTAAAACAGGAGATTTTGGCTTTTTTGAGATCCAGCAGACGAATCTTTTTATCGGCACTGATTTCTTTTACCAATAATACATATCTTTCCAAACCAAGACTTCCGGTTCCTGCAATTCTTCTCGCAATATCCAGTATTTTGAAAGAGTACCCTTTTAATTCTTTCTCAGGGTTTTTAAGTAATTCTGTGATTTCAGCCTTTTTGTTTTCATCAATTTCAAGGGTATGCTGTCCATCAATGATAATTCTGAAACTTCCGTCTTTTTTAAGTTTAATCCGGTCTTTTAAAAAGTCCTTTTCTTTTCTGTTTTCTACTTTGGTTAAAAACTTTTTGAATAATCCTGTTGCCGTATGCCGCTCAATAGTGGCGGGTTTTTCCTTCGTAATAGTACTGATATATGTTTCAAGAAACTGTAAAAAGACCTTGTTTATTGATTTTGTCTGGATTTTGAGGCTTTTTGCTGAGACCAAAATACTCGTCAGTACCCTGGAAATATCAAAACTTAACGGAGCAATCATGGCTTCATCGAAATCATTTATATCAAAATAAACCTCTTTGTTATCGCCGCGATAACTTCCGAAATTGGCTAAATGCAAATCACCGCAAATCCAGACCAGAGAAGAATCATGAATGGATTTTAACTGAGCATAGTCCTCGAAAAAGATATGAGCAGTACCTCTGAAAAAGCTGAAACTATTTTGTCTCATCAATTTATATTTCAGAGAGAGCGTATCAGTATCTCTGCCTTCATTGAATTGTCTGATTCTGAGAGAAATTGAAAGATCCTTTTTCATGCGAAATGTTAGTTTTACCGTTAGTATTTCGTTTGATTGCGGGTCAGGGGAAAAGTTAAAGCAATATAGAGAATAATTGAAAAAATGTATTGAAAATAGCTGATTTAGAGAATGTTAAAAGTTACAGAAACAGGTATAAAATACAAAAATCCGACCTGTTATTCACAAATCGGATTTTGTTTTTGCCTCATTTGTGTCTTTACAAATAAGTCTGTAAAGCACTTAGTTTCTTAATGGTTTGCCGCCATTCAGAAGACTCTGGATTCTTTCGAGTGTTTTTTTCTCACCGGAAAGTGATAAAAATGCTTCTCTTTCCAGATCGAGTAAATATTGTTCAGAAACCAATTGCGGATAACTCAAATCCCCTCCACAAATCACGTAGGCAAGTTTATCTGCGATTTTAGCATCATGTTCGGAAATATATCTTCCCATCAGCATTCCCTGAACACCGGCTTTGAAAAGTGCAATTCCGGTTTTTCCCTGAACTTTAACATCTGTTCTTTGTTTTGGCTGGGTATATCCGGCATTGGCAAGATCAAGCACTTCCTGTTTAGCTTCTGCAATTACACTGCTTCTGTTGAGGATAATCCGGTCTCCTCTTCGTAAATAATTCATTTCGAATGCTTCCTGCGCAGAAGTACTGACTTTCGCTGTAGCAATATTCATGAAAGCATTTTGAAGGGTATTTAATTCAGGATCACCGTTTTTGTAAAGATCAGAACATCTTAAAGCCATTTCTTTGGTACCACCTCCCGCAGGAATCAAACCTACACCGACTTCTACCAATCCCATATAAGTTTCAGCATGTGCCACCAATCGGTCTGCATGTAATGAAATTTCGCAGCCTCCACCCAGGGCAAGTGTATGAGGGGCTACCACAACCGGAATACCTGAATAACGCACCCTCATCATTGTTTGCTGAAACTGGGCAATCATCAGATTGACTTCATCAAATTCCTGTTCTATTGCATACATGAAAAGCATAGCAAGATTAGCACCTGCAGAGAAAGCCTCATTCGATTCATTTCCAATCACCAGACCACGGAAGTCCTTTTCTGCCAGTGAGATAGCTTTATGAACGCCTTCAATTACTCCGGCTCCGAATGTGTTCATTTTAGAATGGAATTCTAAACCTAATACACCATCTCCCAGATCATATACAGAGCTCTCTGCATTTTTCCAGACGATATTATCAGAAAGGTTTTCCAGGATAATGAATGATTCTGTTCCGGGAATTACCTTATAGGATTTGGTTGGAATATCGTAATACAAACGTCTGCCGCTTTCTTTTTTGTAGAAAGTTTTTGCACCGCTTGCCAGCATATCGTTAACCCATTCCGCAGGTTTCATACCTTCGGCTTGCATTAACTCAATTCCCTTTTCCACACCAATAGCATCCCAGGTTTCGAAAATCCCCATTTGCCAGCCAAAGCCCGCACAAATCGCAGCATCAATTCTGTATAATTCGTCAGAAATTTCCGGAATACGGTTTGAAGCATATCTGAAACCATCGAGAAATGTTTTACGGTAAAACTCCGCTGCCTTGTCTTTTCCTGCCAGTAAAACAGCAAAGCGATCTTTCAAAACCGCAATATTTTTCGTTTTTTCGAGGGTTTCAAACTTTACCTTTTCCGAAGGGCGGTATTCAAAGGTCTTCAGATCTAAAGCAAGAATTTCTGATTTTCCGCCTTCTCCTTTTATCTTTTTGTAAAAACCCTGGCCGGTTTTATCTCCGAGCCACTTGTTCTCCTGTAGTTTTCGGATCATGGCGGGTAAAACAAAAGTATCCTTAGACTCATCGTTTACCAAACCGGCATATAAATTATTTGAAACATTGATCGTCGTATCAAGTCCAACCACATCAGATAAGCGGAAAGTTCCTGATTTTGGTCTTCCTACTACAGTTGAAGTAAGTTTGTCAACCTCTTCAACAGTCAGCCCCATCTCTTCAACCACCTGCATGGTTTTCATCATAGAATAAACCCCGATTCTGTTAGCGATAAATGCAGGAGTATCCTTACATAAAACTGTAGTTTTACCCAGGAAGCGATCACCATAGTGCATCAGAAAATCAATGACAGCTGAATCTGTTTCAGGTGTAGGAATAATTTCCAGCAACCTTAAATACCGCGGAGGATTGAAAAAGTGAGTTCCGCAGAAATGCTTTCTGAAATCATCTGAACGACCTTCTGCCATCAAATGGATCGGAATACCTGAAGTATTAGAAGTAACCAGAGTTCCGGCTTTTCTTAGTTGATCTACCTTTTCATAAAGTGATTGTTTGATGGCAAGGTTTTCCACTATCACCTCAATAACCCAGTCATATTGTTTAATATCAGCCAGATTATCATCAAAATTTCCCAACTTAATTCTGTTGGCAAAAGAGGCCGAATACAAGGAAGCAGGATTGGCTTTTAATGTATTTTGAAAAGCATCATTTACAATTCTGTTTCTTACCGCAGGATGTTCGGTGGTTAAACCTTTGGCTTTTTCTGCATCATTCGGCTCTTTTGGAACGATGTCTAACAGTAGAACTTCAACTCCGATATTGGCAAAATGACAAGCAATCCGAGAGCCCATTATTCCCGAACCTAATACAGCTACTTTTTTGATCGTGCGGTTCATTGTGAAATTGTTTTGTAATTATATCAATTTTTAGTTTGTCTTTCCCGTCAACTTTCTCCAACATCATAAAGATAAATAAAAATCTATTTGTTATGCAAGCATACTATTTTATTTTTATATTTTTCCGGTATTAATTGTGTTTTTTGCCATTTTTGATAACTCTTTTACACCAAATATTAAAGCACCGAAACGAGGGTCTTTGGTAAGGCCTGTTTTCCATCTTGCATAAATCTGCTGCATAATCACAATGTTTTTATACAAACCGAATACATAGTAAAAGACGATATCACTCAAATCTCTGCCGGAAACGTCACGGTATCTTTCTATTACTTCATGGCGGCTGAGATTCCCTTTTAACCAGGTAATATTGAAGGATTTCAGAAAATCACCGTCATTTTCCTGACACCAGTAAGCTAATGCTGCCCCCAGATCCATTAGCGGATCTCCTACAGTTGACATTTCCCAATCCAGTACCGAAACAATTTCTGAAAGGTCTTCGGGGTTTAATAAAACATTATCGAACTTATAGTCATTGTGAAGAAAAGCTGCCTGCTGGGTTTTTGGCAGATGACTTCGTAACCAATCAGCAATATCAGACAGCTCCTGTATAGAATCCGTTTGGGCTTTTTCGTATCGTCCGATCCAGCCTTCAACCTGTCTCTGGACATAGCCATCAGGTTTTCCCAGTGAAATAAGCCTGGTACTTTCCAGGTCCAGAGCATGTAAAGCAGCAAGATTATCTATTAGTGCGATGGATACCTCTCTCATTTTTTCTTCCGTAATTTTAAAGGAAGGAGCTTCTTTTCCTCTCAGGATAATACCTTTGACTCTTTCCATTAAATAAAACGGACTTCCGATAACTGATTCATCCTCGCAAAAAATAACAGGTTCAGGCACTTTCGGATATGAAGGACGGAGCAGAGAAAGTACTTTAAATTCCCGGCTCATATCATGTGCTGATTTAATGGCAGCACCAACAGGAGGTCTTCTTAGCACAAAATCCCGACCAGAGGTTTTAATCAGATAGGTGAGATTTGAAAATCCTCCGGGAAATTGGCTGATTTGGGTTATTCCTTCAAAATCAGGGAGTTGACTTTTAAGATAAGTGCTTAACAGGATTTGGTTTAGTTCTTCTCCGTTTCTGACAGATGTTGCATCATCAAGTGTTCTTTCATTCATTTTTTCTGTAGTTGTATTTGGTACAATTTATAGAAAAAACTGAATATTATGAATGAAGGCAGCTATTTGAGAATTTGTTTGGCTGTTTCAAGAGCCTTTTGTGCCCAGAGTCCGTACATTAACCCTGAAAAATGAAGATTATCGCTGGCAATCATTTCGGGTCCGGTTTGCTGTCTGGAGATGCTGGTAATATCAATAAATGTTATTCCGAAATTTCCACATTCCTCACGGGCAACATTATTAAATTCATCGATTTCCCGAGAAAGTTGATTTTTATCCCGGTTTCTGGCAAAAGGAGTAACACCCCAATCGGGAATGGATAGAACCATGACTTTAGATTCCTTATTTCCGGTAAATTTTGAACATATTTTGAGTAATTTTCTGAATTCCCATCGATAAGTTTCTACACTTTGACTTCTGTATTGGTTATTTACTCCGATCAGAAGAGCAACCATGTCATAGGTTTCGGTAATTTTTCTTTGTTTAATTCCCTCAATTAATTCGGCGGTTGTCCAACCTGACCGGGCAATGATATCATGCTTTTGAATGAAAACAGAATCTTTTCTTAGTAACTGGGTTAACTGAACGCTCCATCGGTCTTTGTTTTCCACACTTTCACCAATAGTATAAGAATCGCCAAGGGCCAGAAAGCTTTTTCCGGAAGGTGCTTGAGAAATCATGACAGATTTTTGAGATTGAGGCATTAATGTTTTTAGGAAAATCAATCCGGCAAAAAGCAGAGCGAGAGAAAAACAGGGAAATCTTGTCATTTTATTACGCTTGAGAATTGAGTATAAAGTAATTGGATACAGATAAAAATAAATAAACGATTCTCATGAAGAACCATTTTGACAAAAACATACGAAAAATTAACTATTTGGATGTCTTAACTCCGGTTATTTGAGTATTTTGAATGCTTTTACTTTAACTCTTGCAGAAGATAAATGATAAGTAGTGGAAGAATAATGTTTCTCCCGGATAAAAGTTGGTATAAAATGAAATAAAATTAACAATGGATAAAAAAAATAAAAAAAACGAAAAAAAATGAAATAAGAAATAATATACGATTGGCATGATTTTAGCTTACTGTAACGTGTAGTCAGATGGTAGCCGCAAAAAGCCTTATGAATACGTCAGACGTTTCATATGATATCTTTATTTAAAAAAGGGTATTTTATAAAGCGTTTATTATGATTTAAGTTTTAATAACACTAACACGCCATTTATTGTTATTTACACCATCCCGTCGCTGGGATATTTTTGAAATTGTTTCCCGCCAGGACAAGAAACTCTTAGATTAACATTTCCGTTATGCCTATCCGCACATGGCAAAAAGGAGTTTCGAATTTTCTAACAGTTTTATTGCTTTGATATTTAGTAGAAAGAATGCTATTAATCGCATTTTAGCGCTTTTTACTCTACTATCAGTGATTAATCGAAAATTTAAAATGTAGCATCAATCGGTCTATTCCGCACAGGATCGATAAAATTACAAGCAAAAACAGAACATTAGGATTATTGCACCAGCTTCAGGGTTGACTTGCTGTGGATATACGCCATTTCCATGCTTTTTCAATCTTCAGAAAGGAAGCAGGGCTGAAGAATATTGCCTGAATTTTCTGAATTGCTTCGTAAATAAACTAAAGCATTTGTTCGTTTGAGTCCCGCCCTCCTCAGACATCGTTTGACATTCTCAAACCCGCCGCTAAAATCAATAAAGTTTAAAAAATGAAAAACTTTACTGCATCAATGCTGTCCACTTATGGCAGTCGGAAATTCAGTGCCTTAAATTTCTCTTTCTGGCAAAATTTTAAACAAGGCCCAGTTATCAAAAAGCATGCCATTAATCAAAATAGATTTTTGGTAAATCTTTTTTTGGGAACAATTTTGTTTATTTTTCAAACCTTTTCTGGCAACTTGCTCGCTCAGAACCCTTTGGCTCCTGTACAAAGCTTTAACGTTTTTACCCAAAACGGTATAAGCCTTAATAACGGGAACATCGACGGGGGGATTGCGGCCGGAGGAAAAGTCACCCTAAGAGGGGCATTTACAATCTCCACTGCTACAGATGGAGCATTTTCGGTTTCCGGAGATGCTAATAAAACCACATTGATTGCGGAGACGGGTATAACATATCAATCTGGTACCGGACTTTCAGTAGGAAGCAACGGTTTTATGAAAATACCGGATGCTGCTTTTACTTCCACTTCAAAATATTGGAGTTCGAACCCAACCAGAATCACGATTTCATCGGCATCCTCTCAGGATGCTATTCCGCGTATTAATCTGTCAGCTACACAGACCCTGGCTTCTATTAAGCAGGATGTACTTGATTTTAACTCAATTTTTACGCAACTGAAAGCTACTTCGGATGCCCATAAAAACTGTAGTTCAAATACGGCTATATCTCCTACAGGAACTTCATATACATTTACATTAACTGCCGGCAGATCGAATTTCTTTAAAATTAACGCTTCCAAATTAACATCATTGACTGAAATCAAATTCAGTAATGTTCCTTCTGCTACTAACCCGGCCATTATTACTGTTGACTTGCAAAGTGCAAGCAGTCTGAGTTGGACGGTTCCTACATTTACAAGTGTTCCGGATGCGGCGGGTAAATATATTTTGTTCAACTTCGTAAATGGTGCTTCAGGAGCAACCATTACATTGAATGGTACCAATACTGAAATCGGGACTTTATTTGCACCTTATTTTAATATTGTTAAGTCTGGTGCGGGAGATATCGAAGGACAGGTTGTCGCTAATACATATACACATGAAGCCGGAGAAGTACACTATCAGATTTTCAGTACTTCAGTTACCTGTGGAGCCAGCTCAGTTACCTGTGACTGTGCCGGAGGGTTGTTATTAAACCCGAGTTTTGAAATACAGGAAGACAGACCGGGTTATAATTCATCTTACAAAACAAAATATTGGGAGTGGTCCGGAGGAACAGTTTATACCTGGACAGGATATCCTGTATGTGATAATTATAATGCTTATTTAAATGCGACTTCAACCCCGTCATGGATCTGGCAGAAGGTAAATAATATTGCTCCCGGTTCTTCTTATACACTTTCTGCTTATGGTGGAACGCATGAACCTAAATACGATCACCAGTTCAGACTGGCATTTTATAACAGTGCCGGAACATTGTTGTCTTTTACCAATGTACAGGTTGACTGGGATGTAGATATTGTGCCTTCAGGACAGACTCCGTTGAAAGAATATGTTCTTTCCGGAACTGCCCCCGCAAATACTTCTTATTTAAGAGTTGAAGGGTATGCAAGTGCCGATTATCTGAAATTGGATAACCTTTGTCTTACTGTAGACAATACCTGTAATAACCTGACAAGTGGAGGAACAATTGGTTCTCCGCAAACTTTGTGTAAAAATACGGGATCAACAGATCCGGCATTACTTACAGAAGTAACTGCCCCGGATGGAGGAGATACCGGAAAAGGAATTGAATATCAGTGGTATAAAACCACCACTCTGATCAATGGTGCCTGCCAGACAAATATGTCCGGAAATATTTATCAGTTGATTTCCGGAGCAAACTCTGCTACCTACGATCCTCCTGTAATTACTCAGACTACCTGTTTTATAAGAACAGCTCGCAGAAATAAATGTACTGAATATGTGGGTGTTTCAAATGCAGTAATGGTTGTCGTGAAGAAAAATTGTACTCCGCAGGCTTGTACGAATAATCTTGTTAATAATGCAAGTTTTGAAACAGATAATGGTGCTACAAATGGTGGAAAAAAATTCCCTGTAACCTTCATGTCTTCACCGGCTTCATATATTACCAAAACTGCCGTGAATACCGATGCTTACAGAGGTGCTGAACCTCAAAGCTGGTCAATCGGCACTACGGTAAACGATTATGATAATAAAAATGGTGCTTACTATATAGATGCCAGTGCAACAGGTAATGCCAACTCAGGAGATCGCTTTGTCTATGCAAGAAAAAGCCAGTGTGTTTATTATTCTGCTTCCGGACAAACTTTAATTCCTGTCACCCCTGGCAATAAATACAGCATTTGTGCTTATCTGGCAGCATTCAACCCAACTGCGAATCAGGGAGACGCAAAAGTGCTCTTTGAATTTAAATTTAGAAACGGATCAACTACTTCAGCAACCCTGATTTCACAACAGGATATTGAAAAAACAGTTACCGCCGATTCAGATGGTAAATGGGAAACGTTGGACTGGACGCAGGTCTGTGCAGAAATGATAGCCCCTGAAGGAGCAACTTATCTTGAGTTCTATATCACTCCGAACGATGATGAAGGAGATGGTGTAGGTATTGATGATGTTTGTATCACAGAGGTAACTTGCCCGGCCGCACCGGCAGTAGCCAATGTCTCACTTTGCGGATCCGGAAGTACTACATTAGTAGCTACAGGTTGTACCGGAACTGTAAAATGGTATAATTCTCAGAATTCTACAACTCCAGTATTTACAGGTGCATCTTATACCACTCCAACCCTTACCACTTCAACCGGTTATTTCGTGACTTGTACCTTAAACGGTTGTGAAAGTACAGAAAGACAGGTTACGGTTGCTGTAAATGGTGGATTTAGCGGTGTTTCTGCTTCTGCATCCAATAGCGGTGTAAGTTGTGGTTCTGCGGTTCAGCTAAGTGTTGCCGGAACAGTAACGAATCCTAACCTGATAGCTAACGGAGATTTTTCCGGAGGAGATACTGGTTTTGGATCTGAATATTATCTTGGAACAAGTGGAAATGGATATTATGGTGTAACAACTAATGCAAACAGCTATTTTAGCTTTGCAGGCTCTTGTACTGACCATACCTCCGGTTCCGGAAATTTTATGGTAGCGGATGGATCAGTTATCGCTACTACGAAAATCTGGTATCAGAAAATTACAGTAAAGCCGAATACAGATTATAAACTTTCGGCCTGGGCGGAATCAATTAATACAACAAATCCGGCGAAACTTTATTTTACGGCAAATGGTGTAAAAGTTGGGTCAACAACGACTTTATCTGCAACTAATTGTCAATGGCAGCAATTTACAGGTGTCTGGAATTCAGGAGCTAATACTTCTGTAACCATTGCCATTATGAATGAAAATGTTAACTCTGATGGAAATGATTTTGCATTGGATGACATCTCTGTAACTTTAAATAACCCGGCGATCAGTTATTCATGGTCAGGACCAGGTAGTTTTACTTCGACAACTCAAAGTCCTTCAACTTCAGCACCGGGTACCTATACTGTTACGCTAACTTCAGCAGGTGGATGTACTGCAACGGCAACAACTACAGTTAAAGGTTGTCCTTGCCCGACTTTGTCGAATCCTACTCCTAGTTCAACAATTACAATTTGTTCAGGACAGCCGATACCATCGTTGTCACTGACAAGTAATCAGACTATTGCCGGAACTTATATAGAATGGTGTGCTTTTACGACCTCTCAGACGAATCCATATGCAATGGCCGGAACGATGTATTGCTTACAGCCGGAAGCATCATTAATAAATGGAACCGTTACGGCTACAAATTTGACAGGCTTACCAGCGAATACAGGAACGACAGATATGACGTATTATGTTTACGGTTGTTTGAAACCTGTTCCTGATGATGCTTCCTGCCGACCATTTGTGTCGTATATAGTGATCGTTAAGCCGATTCCTGCTGCGCCGACTGTTACACCAGGGGCAGCATGTAAGAGTGGATCAAGTTCTGTTACAGTGAATTTGAGTGCTTCATGTGCCTCAGGTCAGACGCCGGTTTGGTATGCAGATAAGGTTACAACTACCGCATTGACAACGGGAAATACATATGCTCCAAGCATCGGAACGACAACGACTTATTATGTTGCGTGTAAAAATACTACGACAAATTGTGAAACGGCCGGAGCAGATAGAAAGGCAGTCACTGCAACAGTGAATACAACTCCAGGTACTCCTGTCGTAACAGGAGGAACAACAATTTGTTCCGGTAATTCGGCAACTTTGACAACAAGTGGCTGCACCGGAGGAACTTATACCTGGTCGAATGGCGGCACAACAAGTTCAATTACAGTTAGTCCGACCGTAACGACAGATTATACAGTGACTTGTACCGTAAGTGGTTGTACCAGTGCAAGTTCGGCGAAAGCGACAGTAACAGTCAATCCGATTCCATCTGTACCAACAGCAACGGGAGGTAAAACAATTTGTTCAGGTGAGTCAGCTACCTTGACAGCGAGTGGTTGCACCGGAGGAACTTATGCCTGGTCGAATGGAGGAACTACGAGTTCAATTACAGTAAGTCCGACCGTAACGACAGATTATACAGTAACCTGTACAGTAAGTGGTTGTACCAGTGCAAGTTCGGCGAAAGCGACAGTGACAGTGAATCCAATACCACCAGTACCAACAGTAACAGGAGGTAAGACAATTTGCTCAGGAGAGTCAGCTACTTTAACAGCGAGTGGTTGTACCGGAACTTATGCCTGGTCAAATGGCGGCACAACGAGTTCGATTACCGTTAGTCCGACCGTAACAACAGATTATACAGTGACTTGTACAGTAAGTGGTTGTACCAGTGCAAGTTCGACCAAAGCGACTGTAACAGTAAACCCAATACCACCAGTACCGACTGTAACAGGAGGTAAGACAATTTGTTCAGGTGAATCAGCTACTTTAACAGCGAGTGGTTGTACAGGAACTTATACCTGGTCGAATGGAGGTGCAACGAGTTCGATTACCGTAAGTCCAACAGTAACGACAGATTATACAGTGACTTGTACAGTAAGTGGTTGTACGAGTGCGAGTTCGACCAAAGCGACAGTGACAGTAAACCCAATACCACCAGTACCAACGGTAACAGGTGGAACAGCGATTTGTTCAGGCGGTTCAGCTACTTTAACAGCGAGTGGTTGCACCGGAACTTATACCTGGTCAAATGGCGGAACTACGAGTTCAATTACAGTAAGTCCGACCGTAACGACAGATTATACAGTGACTTGTACAGTAAGTGGTTGTACCAGTGCGAGTTCAACGAAAGCTACTGTGACAGTTAATTCAATACCACCGACACCAACAGTAACAGGAGGTAAGACAATTTGTTCAGGTGAATCAGCTACTTTAACAGCGAGTGGTTGTACAGGAACCTATGCCTGGTCAAATGGCGGAACTACAAGCTCAATTACCGTAAGTCCGACGACTACAACAACTTATACAGTAACCTGTAAGATCAGTGGTTGTACAAGTGCAAGTTCAGGAAGCGGAACAATTACAGTGAATCCAATACCACCGGTACCAACAGTAACAGGAGGTAAGACAATTTGTTCAGGGGAATCAGCTACTTTAACAGCGAGTGGTTGCACCGGAACTTATGCCTGGTCAAATGGCGGCACAACGAGTTCGATTACCGTTAGTCCGACCGTAACGACAGATTATACAGTAACTTGTACAGTAAGTGGTTGTACGAGTGCGAGTTCGACAAAAGCTACTGTAACAGTGAATTCAATACCACCAGTACCAACAGTGACAGGAGGAACAGCGATTTGTTCAGGCGGTTCAGCAACTTTAACAGCAAGTGGTTGCACCGGAGGAACTTATACCTGGTCGAATGGAGGTACAACGAGTTCGATTACCGTTAGTCCGACCGTAACAACAGATTATACAGTGACTTGTACCATAAGTGGTTGTACAAGTGCGAGTTCGACAAAAGCTACTGTAACAGTGAATTCAATACCACCGACACCAACAGTAACAGGAGGTAAGACAATTTGCTCAGGTGAGTCAGCTACTTTAACAGCGAGTGGTTGTACAGGAACTTATACCTGGTCAAATGGCGGCACAACGAGTTCGATTACCGTTAGTCCGACCGTAACAACAGATTATACAGTGACTTGTACAGTAAGTGGTTGTACGAGT
>NZ_FOXH01000001.1 GCF_900115665.1 Pseudarcicella hirudinis | reverse complement strand
TCTCCGACAGGTATAGACTTGACTTACAGCTTAGATGGCCGTACTTATCAGTCGAGTCCGACGTTTAGTAGTTTATCCTCAGGAACTTATAACATAACTGTCAGTAATGGCACTTGTACCAGCTCGTCTGTGAGTGTGACAATCAATAGTCAACCAGTAACACCTGATTCAGTAAAGGCAACTGTTACTCAACCAAGCTGTAATATAGCCACAGGCAGTATAACCATAACATCTCCGACAGCAACAGGCTTGACTTACAGCCTAGATGGTGGTAACTATCAGTCGAGTCCGACGTTTAGTAGTTTATCCTCCGGGACTTATAACATAACTGTCAGCAATGGCACTTGTATCAGCTCGTCTGTAAGTGTGACAATAAACGGTCAACCCACCACACCTGATTCAGTTAAGGCAACCGTTTCTCAACCAAGCTGTAATATAGCCACAGGCAGTATAACCGTAACATCTCCAACAGGATCAGGTTTAACCTACGGCCTAAATGGCAGTACTTATCAGTCGAGTCCGACGTTTAGCGGCTTAGTGCCAGGAACTTATAACATAACGGTAAGTAATGGTACTTGTGTAAGTGCACCTGTAAGTGTGACAATCAATAGTCAACCAGTAACACCTGATTCAGTTAAGGCAACCGTTATTCAACCAACCTGTAATGTAAGCACAGGTAGTATAACTGTAACATCTCCAATAGGTTCAGGCTTAACCTACGGCCTAAATGGTGGTAACTATCAGTCGAGTCCGACGTTTAGCGGTTTAGCACCAGGGACTTATAACATAACTGTAAGCAATGGTATTTGTACCAGTTCATCTGTGAGTATGATAATAAATAGTCAACCAGTAACACCTGATTCGGTAAAGGCAACAGTTATTCAACCCAGCTGTAATGTAGCGGCTGGCAGTATAACTGTAACATCTCCAACAGGATCAGGTTTAACCTACGGCCTAAATGGTGGTAACTATCAGTCGAGTCCGACGTTTAGCGGCTTAGCGTCAGGAACTTATAACATAACTGTCAGCAATGGCACTTGTACCAGTTCATCTGTAAGTGTGACAATAAACGGTCAACCAGTAACACCTGATTCAGTAAAGGCAACTGTCACTCAACCAACCTGTAATGTAGCCACAGGTAGTATAACCGTAACATCTCCAACAGGTTCAGGCTTGACTTACAGCCTTGATGGTGGTAACTATCAGTCGAGTCCGACGTTTAGCGGCTTAGCGTCAGGAACTTATAACATAACTGTCAGTAATGGCACTTGCAGCAGTTCATCTGTAAGTGTGACAATAAACGTTCAGCCACCAACACTGAGTCTAAGTGTTAAAGAAAAACTATGTAATACAGATGGTACCTACACTGTTTTCTATCAGACGGTAGCCGGAGCAACAATTAATGTGAATGCCGGAGTGGTAAATGCTGCAGCAAGTCGCATAACAGGAATCCCCGGTGGCAAAAACCTGACAATTACAGCGAGTATGCCAGGTTGTGATGATATGATGGTAAATGTACCGGCAATGACCTGTGTTCAAACATGTGAGGAGGCTAAGTGCATACCCTTTTTTATTACCAGGAGGATAGCAAAGCAGAAATAACGAGAATTTTTTAAATGAGTCAGAAGTAACCTTAACCCACAGCAAAGCCTGAGCAAATTTGTTTAGGCTTTTGTATTTATTCATTTGAACCTGAGATGTTTTAAATCAGTGGCATAATTTAATTAAACGTTCCCCTTTTTCTACAAGGTTCCTTCTTCCAACTGGTCTAAATAAATGAAATCCGGAGATTTGACGCCTGCTTCTTTACGTATCCGGACAAGTCTGGGAGATTCAAAGAAGTTTTTTGCGTCCTGCGAAGAAGTCCAGACAGAAAAATGCACAATTTTATTTGGCTCATTTTCATATTTTAAAACCTGATAGGAAATTTCACCAGCCTCTTTCCTGATATCAGAAGCTTTGTCGAACACACTTTTCCAGGCAGGATAATCTTCTACTTCATGAATGATTAATACGTGATTCATAATTGATAAGGTTTGGTTTTTAACGAGTTATCTGACAGGTGTCATTTTACAGTATTATAAAATACTTTTGCGTATTATTAAACATGAAATTGTAATGGATTTCGATGTATTCTAATTTGTCATTGCCGGTATTTTATTTTACAGGAAATAGCCTTAATCTAACGGTAAAGCAGGTATTTCTTTCTCATAGTTTTGTACTCTGATAATTTCGGTTCCCAGGAATCCTGAATCTGTTTTACCGTTGCTCCGGAAATAATCTGATTCCTGAAATCATACACTCCTGCCAGCACATCAATATTTCCCATTTCTTTGCTTTGTGTCCTGTCGAAAAACTTCTCTTTATCAGGATAGGCATTATACATAGAAATCATCCATTCAAGATTAATCCTTTTGGTTTTTCGCAACTGTCCGATATCGTATTTTCTTAAATCAATACCATAACATGCCTGATTCATATGTAAAGGCGTCTCACTCATTCCGGGAATACCTGCCGGAGTAAAAGAAAAAGAAAATTTATCTTTTAAAGCAGGACTGCCTAATACTGTAAAAGGAAAATAAGTACCTCTTCCAAGATTAAGAATAGTACCTTCAAAAAGACAAGTAGAAGGGTAGAGCATAATGCTCTGTTGAGTGTTGAGGTTAGGAGAGGGTTTGACCGGTAAAATATATTCCATGTCATGGGTATAGTTTTTGACAGGGATAATTTTTAGTTTACAAACTCTGTGTTCCGGTAACCATTGTTCGCCATTAATCATTTGGGCAAATTCAGCAATAGTCATTCCGTGTGCAATGGGTATTGGAAATTGTCCGATCCCGGATTTAAGTTTCATGTCTAAAATCGGACCATCTACCAAGTAGCCGTTTGGATTAGGTCTGTCCAGAATCAATAATTCTTTATTATTTTCAGCGCAGGCGTCCATTACATCTCTTAGCACATTAATATATGTATAGAATCTGCATCCTACATCCTGAATATCAAAGATCATAATATCTACATCTGAAAGATCCGCAGCAGATGGTTTTTTCTTACTTCCGTACAGGGAAATTATTTTAATGCCTGTTGCCGGGTCTTTTTCGTCCGCAACCTTTGCTCCATTACTGGCATTTCCTCTGAAACCATGTTCAGGGCCAAACACTTTTACAATATTTATACCTCTTAAAATCAGACTGTCAACCAAATGTTTTTTCCCGATGATGGTAGTCGGATTTGCCAAAATGGCGACTCTTTTGCCTTCCAGGTATTTTATATATTTTTCTGTTTGATTTGCACCGGTAATGATGCTGTCTTTTTTCAGGAAATTAATCGATTTATGGTTGTTTTCCAGGTCAGAAAGATTCATAAACCCTGATGAAATAATTGTAAAGAGGAGGAAGGTAACTGCCAGGAGTATTTTCATGGATGCCGGGAATGTATTTGCTAATCAAAGTTATGGTTATGGAAATCTAAATTGAGAGGATAAATATAATTGGATAAGCTTAAAATTCAATGAAACCTGCTCATCCTTCATGCCCGATTTTTTTCATAAATGTTTCAATATTATTCTTTTCAAAATAGATAAATTCCCTTTTTATGAGAAATTTACCAGATATGCCATTCATCTTTCAACCAAGACTTCCGCTTATTCTGTTGAAAATACTATCAAACTTCACACTTCTTTCTATCCCTAACCTCATCCTTTTGGCTCTTTTGAATTCTTTAAAGCCCAGGTCATTTAAAAATGCAGTTGCGGCTATATTTTCTGAAGGGAATGATACTTTGCTGTTTGACTTTAAATGAAATTTTAAAAGCGCTGATCCTGATTCAGGATCCGTTGAAATGATTAATCCTTCTCCGAAATCCGGTAGATAGAATCCTCTGACATGGTTTTCCTGTACATAAACGAATCCATTTTCCAGATACATATCCAGAAATTTTGTCCTTTCTTCATTTGAGACTAATTGATCGGTTTGGATAATCCCGTTTCGGAATTCATACTTAAAGGGGATAATCCGGTCTGAGAATTGGTGATTTTCTCCGAGATGTACGTCCTTGAAAAAGAGATATTCCGATTCTGTAATGAATCCGGCTTTCTCATAAACAGGTGCTCCCAGTTCAGTAGCGATCAGATAAACGGTTTCAATGTTTGCAGGCAAACTTTCGACCAAAGTTTTGGTAATTAATAATCCGATTCCTCTCTTTCTGAAATCCTTATGGACTATTACATGTGCCAGCCAGGCAGTGTTTTTATGAATGATAGTCGTACCAATTCCGGCAATTTTATTATCAATAACAACCTTTTTAGGGAAACAGAATGAAGATTTTGTGTAAAATTCAATGCTTGGAGTAATATCATTCCAATCATCAGGCTGCAATTCTCTTAAGGCATTAATATCGTTTTCTGTTAAATGCTGAATGTCCATATACTACTGTTTTGTGGTTAATTTATGAGCATGATTGAAATGCATGACACAGATAAATGTTTAGCGGTCTGACGAAAGACAGTGTATGGAAGAATTAAGTTCCATTTCTCGTCTTTTGTCAAACCGCTATTAAAAGTAGCTATGTACTTTGTTATGGATCTGGTTTTATTGAAGTCCTTCGATTTCAACAACTTCGTTTACATCTTCTGCATAATCAACTCCTGAAATACCAAATCCAAATAAATTTAAGAAGTCAGATTTATAGCCCTGTAAATCACCAAGTTCAGGAAGCGTTTCTGTTGTAGCATCTAACCATAATGCTGCAACTTCCTGCTGAACATCCTCTCTCATTTCCCAGTCATCTATTCTTATTCTGCCATTTTCATCAGTCGGAATATTCTGGCTTGTATATAATCTTTCGCTGAACAAACGTTGGATTTGCTCAATACATCCTTCGTGAATACCTTTTTCTTTCATTGTTTTATATAATAATGAAATGTATAAAGGTATAACAGGAATTGCCGAACTCGCTTGTGTAACCAGGGCTTTATTTACTGAAACATAAGCTTTACCATGAATACCTTTCAATTTGTCGGAAATCTGGAAAGCAGTTGCCTCCAAATGGTCTTTTGCTCTTCCGATTGTTCCTTTACGATAAACGGCTTCAGTTAAGCCAGGTCCGATATAGGAATAAGCAACCGTCATGGCATTTTCTGCCAAAACATCAGCTTTTAATAAGGCATCAATCCACATTTCCCAATCTTCACCACCCATTACAGCTACTGTATTTTCAATATCTTCTTCATTTGAAGGGGTAATCGTAATGTCAGAAACTATACCGGTATGGAAATCTACCGTTTTGTTTGTAAAAGTATTGCCGATAGGCTTTAATACAGATCTGTGTGTAACACCGGTGACAGGATGTGTTCTGACAGGCGAAGCAAGGCTATAAATAACTAAATCAATTTTGCCTAAATCAGCTTTAATAAGGTCAATGGTCTTATTTTTTACTTCTTCAGAAAATGCGTCACCATTGATACTTTTCGCATAAAGTCCGGCTTTTTTTGCCTGATCCTGAAAAGCTGCACTGTTATACCAACCAGGAGAGGCCGTTTTTTTCTCTTGCGGAGCTTTTTCAAAAAAAACACCAATTGTTGAAGCATTTGAACCAAAGGCACTTGTAATTCTTGAGGCTAAACCAAAGCCGGTCGAAGCACCGATTACCAATACTTTTTTAGGACCATCAATCTGCCCTTTTGATTTAACGTATTCAATTTGATTTATTACGTTTTGTTCACAACCTGCCGGATGCGAAGTCAAGCAAATAAACCCTCTCATTCTTGGTTCTATTACCATTTGCTGTGTTACTTTATGTTGACTATTATAATTGTTTTAATGTTTCAGAATCAATGAAGCGATAAATTTAGAAATATTAATGTTTGTTTCAGCATATCTTCTTTTATTTTATGAAACACTTTATAAACAAACCATTATCTTCAGGACTTAAATACATTTTTGACCGGTATTAAAAACACAGGATTTAATCAAGCATTTTTAAGATTTCTAATCCCTCTTGCCATTGCCCGAAGCCCGAGGAGGCATTAATGTGTCCTGCGTCTCCAATATTAATAAATCTGCTTCCCCAGCAATCTGCAAAGAACCTGGCTCTTTCCAATGAAACCCAGATATCGTTTGAACTTGCTACAACAATGGTATCGAAAGGTATTTTGCCTGTTGGAATCGGGCTGAAACCTGTGGTAGGAAAATGATAATCAGGGGCTTCAAGATCACTTGGTGCAACGAGTAGTGCCCCTTTGATTTTCCGGTTATAATTTGCCACCCAATGAGCAATCGTTGAACAACCCAGACTATGTCCGATTAAAACTACCGTAGAAAGGTCAATTCCGGAAAGAGCATTATCAATAGCCGCTATCCAGTCTTTGTAGGCCGGAGCCTCCCATTCTTCTTGAATAATCCGCTGAAAATTCTTTCCTGATTGTTCAAAAAAGGTTTGCCAGTGTTCTATGCCGGAATTGCCAAGTCCTGGCACAATGAAATAATTTGTCATTTAAGCGTCATTTTCTGTTGAGCAAACATTGCTCATCGTATTCTGCAAGGCAGGGTTAATTCATTATTTAACCTGCTAAAAATAGAGCTTTTTTGAATAAAGGGCAATTATCGCTTCGGTAGAATAGAGTTAATGAAAGAAGAATTGACCAATATTTTAGCCAGGTAAGCGCATTGAAATGATCTTTATCAAAGATAATGTATAGGTAAATGGCAATTAATTTCAATCTTTTTGTGACAAGATGAATTTGTAAATGTCTATATATCAGTAAGTATATATGGTTTTTGCTCAGGAATATTCACAAGCCTGTACAACCTAATCATTCAGAAATACGTCTTTAAGTTAAAAAACCACAAATTTTCAAACTTTTAAATCTCAGCCTAATGAATCAGATTAAATTATGCCTCTTTTCCTTCTTTTTAATTTTATTATTCTCTTGTAAAAATGACAATGATCTTACCCAAAACAGCAGACTGATCGGTAAATGGAAATTGGCCGAAGTTTTATTTGATCCCGGAAACGGAAGCGGGAGATATCAGACTGTTACGGCAATGGAGTCCAGTGTACTGGAATTTGAAGCAAATGGTGATTTCTCAGAAATAAAAGGCCCGACATATTCATCTGTTAATCCATACAACAGATATAGGGTATTGGATGATAAAAGGATAGAATTAAGCATGAAAAATGACCCTGACGGAACCCTCAAAACGATATGGTATTATGCTAATCCTACAGCTAATACTCTGGTAATGGGTTATGGATGTCTGGAAGCCTGTTCCGGAAAATATACTTCTATTAGAGAAAAATAGCTTTCCGCTGTTTTAAACCAAGCTGTGTTCAGCTGTATCTCTTTACCGGACTTTTCCTGACCATATTTAATTGAAAAAGCCCTGAAATAATTTGATTTCTCAAAGGCGGTTAATAAATTAGAGTTGTTACAATTAAAGAAACTAACCTTATAACAATCAGGGAAATGGATACAGCCGGAAATATTAAATACAGCACAGTAGAGGAGTATTTCTCTGCTTTTCCCAAACAGGTTGCAGATCTGCTGGAGGAATTAAGAAAAATAATTCAACAGACCGCTCCGGATGCTCAGGAATTAATAAGTTATAATATGCCTGCTTTTAAGCTTAACGGAATGCTGGTGTATTATGCTGCCTATAAACATCACATTGGTTTTTATCCGACTTCTTCCGGAATCAGGGTTTTTGAAGATGACCTGAAAGATTATAAAACTTCCAAAGGAGCTATTCAGTTTCCAATTGAAAAAGGAATTCCCTCAGATCTGGTAAAAAGAATCGTCGAATTCAGAGTACAGGAAAATCAGGAAAAAGCCTTACTGAAAAAGGCCGGGAAAAAATGAGTTTGCTGGCGTGTATTATCTTCGAAAAATAAAAATTAAGCGAGGGCTCTCTTATTGATAGAACAGTGTTTTGGATAAACTCAGGACCCAGACGTACTGTTTCAACTCAAAAACCTTAAAATATCCCCTTAAATCAGAAGTATATAAAGCAGGGTCAGGCTTTGTTTTATCAGAACTTTGCGCCTTAATGATTTAATAAGGTGCTGAAATACAGTATTAATACGGGTGAAGATACCGTATTAATACGCTATATTTTATTGGGTATCGGTTGTTACTTTGTATCAGTTAAATTAAACATTACCCCGAATCAATATCCCTTCCCACAAAATACTTTAAAACATTAATTTTTAGTAATTAATAACAGTTTCAATTTTTTCTAAAAAATGGGTAAACCCGCTGCAAAAATCGGCGATGTTCACGTTTGTCCGATGCTTAACCCGGGAGGTGCACCTCATGTAGGCGGACCTGTCATACAAGGAGCAACAACAGTCCTGATAGGAGGAATGCCCGCGGCAGTCGCAGGTAGTAACTGTATCTGCTCCGGCCCGCCGGATAGTATCGTAAGTGGCTCTGGTTCGGTGTTGATTACAGGCAAGCCTGCCGCCCGAATGGGAGATTCTACAGCCCACGGAGGTACGATAGTCGCCGGAACACCAACCGTCTTAATTGGAGGATAATTGTTATTTTAAGTAATACATATATCATTACCGTTAGTTGTTATTTAGCCTTTAGCCATCGAAAAGCTATGATTTTGCATGCCGCAAAAGTAATTGTGAATGAGCTTAATATTCATTTCACCATAACTCTTACCGACGCGCTCTCGGCGGTTCCTCCAACGCAGGAAGATACCGTTGAGTTGGGAAATATTGCCCTGGCGGAAGGAAACGGAGGGAATGTTAATGCCAATCTGCAAAACAAAATCATCGTAACTGTGGTCAATCTGCGGGAAGACAAGGTCTTGAAAAATACTGCTCATCAAAAGGTTGATCTGGCAAATATGCGGACGGATTATTTTAATCCATCTCTGTTTGTCAATACTTTTTTGTTGTTTTCTGCTACTTCTTCAGACTATAGTAAATCCATTTCTGAAATTTCAAGAGTGATTCGTTTTTTTCAATTCCGGAATATTTTCACCCATAATAATACGGATCTTACTATTGCTACAAAAGTGCCGTTGTATGACAGAATGACTGAATTTAAGCTTATTATGGATCTGTATTCTCCGAGTTTTGAAGAACTTAATCACTTGTGGGGTACACTGGGAGGAAAACAATATCCTTCAGTCCTGTACATGATGCGTATGCTGGAATTGAAACATGTTCCGCCAACTTACGAGGGTGGTGGTGTTATTCAGGAAGTACAAAGAAATTATAATCCGCTGACTAAATATCAGGATCCTTTCTGACATGGAAAAAATTGTTGAGAAATATAAGTTACTGGTTGGTCTGAAAATCACACACCAAAACTTTAAGCAGGAAACAGATGCCGTAGAGGATTGGCTGATCATTAAACCTAATGCTGAAACGGAGGCAATTTTTAAGCAAAACCGAATGATTTTAAGGCAGGTTAAAGATGGATTTTTGGTTTTGATTCAGACGAAAAACAGCACAGGTGATGAGAAGAAACCATTATTCTCTGTAAAAGATTTGGTGTTGGTATTTGAACTGGCTTTTGCTAATCCCGCTATCGCCAGCCAGACAGCGCTTCCTTTAAAGACTACCAAGAAATATAATTTCAGCAATGAAAAAGCAGGATTGGCGGCCAGGAATCTGGCTTCAGCTCCTCCGGTTTTTAACAACGCCCTGAAATACCTGGCGGGAGAAATTGTGAAAGACGGAACAGATTATAAAATGGCCGTTTTTGATTTCACAAAGCCACCGGATCAGGAAAGAATTAAGTTTCAGAAAATTTCAGTCTGGAACAACTATGTTACCACAGAGAATCTTGAAAATGTATCCGTTGTCAATGGATTTGGCCGTATAAGTATAAAAATCAGTGATAGCCTCGGCCCGTCTTTTAGCTTGCTGACCTTGACAACTGAACTGATCTCACCAACTTTTGAGATCAGGATATTGAATATTTTGAGTTAGAAGCAAGACGTGAGAAGCAAGATATAAGATTAAAGACAAAGTTTTGCCTATCGCTTATAGCCTAAAGCGTATAGCTGACTGCCGAAAGCCGATTGCCCCAATGAATTTTAAAATTTAAACCTGAAAATTTATTATAGCTATGTTAAATCTACTTAATGTTCGTACTCCCGGCGTTTACATAGACGAGGTGCCAAAATTTCCCCCTTCCATTGCAGCAGTTGAAACCGCTATTCCCGCCTTTATCGGATATACCGAGCTTGATAGCTATAATGGGATAAATCTTGTCAATAAAGCCACAAGGGTTGACTCAATGGTTGATTTTGAAGCAATTTTTGGTCTGGGACCTAAAATCAATATCATTGAGGTTGATCTGGATGCTAACAATGCTGTCAAAAAGACCAATGTTGAATCTACCTATTATCTGTATGATTCAATGCGCATGTATTTCAGAAACGGAGGAGGGAAGTGTTATGTAATTTCCCTGGGGAAATACCCGGACACTTTTGCCGACGCAAGTTTTCAGACAGGTGTTCAGAATGCTATAAATGCCCTTGAAAAAGAGGATGAACCTACCTTGATTTTATTTCCGGATGGAATCAAACTGACTTCAACAAGTATTCTGGGAAGTTTACAGGCATTGGTTTTAGTACAATGTGAAAAGTATAAAGACCGCTTTTTACTGGCCGATGTGAAAAAAGCGAATCCATTGAATGATGCAATTGTGCAGAGTGATATTCTGAATTTTAAAAATGGAATCGGTTCTTCAAATCTGCAGTTCGGCGCGGCCTATTATCCTTATCTGAAAGTAAATTTACCGCGACAGGTTCGTTATCGTGATGTAAAAGGAACTATTAAGAAATTAGGCATTCCGGTCAACTGGGTAAATGATTTTATCAATGCCACTGATGCTGAAACGATTGGGTTCTTTAATGATTTAAATAACCTCGTGGATGATAATAATACCCTGAACACTGTTCGTCAGAATTATATTACTACGCTCTCAAAACAACTGGAAGAGCAGTTCCTGGCGAAGAAACAGGAGTTCTTAAATGCCTTTGCTGCTGCAACTACAGGAGGTTATACAAATACCCAGGTTACGGCAGTTAAAACAAAATTTTCAGAGCTTTTTGATTATTTGTTCGATTTCCTGAACAAATTTATGGATCAGCTGGCTAAAAACGCATCTCCCCCCTTGCATGATCCTGCATTAACCGCTTTGAGGACACTAATTACCAATACACTAAGAGACAATTTTGCAAAACCACTCAATCTGGTAGATCGGTTTGCACAGGCTACTACCATTGTAAATACTGCTGTTGGTGTGATTCAAAGCACCGGTGGAAGATCCTGGGGGTATAATGGCTGGAGTACTGAAATTACTAATACAACGGCACTTACAGCCGGAGATCTGACAGGTTATACCTTTGCTGACCCCACTGGTGCAGCTGATGCCAATAAGCGCACGGTAGATAATCTCAAACAAATCGTCGATAAGAATGCGGATACGATTTTCGCAGGAATTAATTCTGCCAATAATGGTTTTCTGGGAGATATGGTCAAATTAGAAGCGGTAAGAGAAGACGCCATTCTGAAAAGAATTCCGGTGCTGAACAGTGTAATTAACTTTATCCGTTCAGAAGCATTTCTGCTTCCTCCGACCGGAGCTGTTGCAGGTATTTATGCAAGAGTTGATAATAACCGGGGGGTTTGGAAAGCTCCTGCCAATGAAAGTATTATCAATGTTGTTGCTCCTTCCGTATTGCTTACCCACGATCAGCACGGAGAATTGAATATAGACCCATCTACCGGAAAATCAATCAATGTAATCCGTTCTTTTGTAGGAAAAGGAAATCTGGTCTGGGGGGCAAGAACCCTGGCCGGAAATGATAATGAATGGCGGTATGTCAATGTCAGAAGATTGTTTAACATGATTGAAGAATCTTCGAAAAAAGCTACAGAACAATTCGTTTTTGAGTCGAATGACGCGAATACCTGGGTAAAAGTACAGGCAATGATCGAAAATTTCCTGACAACATTATGGCGCCAGGGAGCCTTTTTCGGAGCAACTCCTGATAAAGCTTTCTATGTGCTGGTTGGCTTAAACAAAACGATGACTCAGCTTGATATTCTGGAAGGCAGAATGATTGTTGAGGTAGGCGTGGCCGCCAATCGTCCGGCTGAATTTATCATTCTGAGATTCTCTCATAAGCTGCCGGAGGCATAAGGAAAATCTTTCAAATTAACGCTTAATAAACTTATAAAACGACATAAAAATGGCAGAATATCCTCTTCCTAAGTTTCACTTCGAGGTTGATTGGGGTGGACAAAAGTTCGGATTTACCGAAGTAACAGGCTTAGACAAGCAAGTTGAAGTCATTGAGTACCGTGATGGAAGCAATTGGACTTTTTCTAAGATAAAAATGCCCGGTTTGCAGAAATATAGCAATATCACTATGAAAAGAGGGACTTTCCTGGGTAAAACCGAATTTTATGACTGGCTAAAAACCGTTGATAATCTGGGAAAAGTTGAGCGTCGTGACATCACGATCAAGCTTTTGGACGAAACTCACCAGCCTGTTTTTACCTGGAAAGCACTCAATGCTTTTCCTACAAAAGTTCAGGCAAGTGATCTTAAATCTGATGGAAACGAAGTGGCTATTGAAACTTTGGAAGTAGCTCACGAAGGACTTAGCTTAGTAAAATAGAAAATAATGGCCTCAGCAGGATATTACCCGCCTCCGGGTTTTCATTTCAAAGTAGAATTTGACATAAGTTCTGACGATAACGATACCAGATTTCAGTCGGTGGCAGGTCTTACCGTAGAGTTTGAAACGGAATCCTTTAAAGAAGGAGGCGAAAATCGCTTTGAACATGTATTACCCGTTCGGACGAAATATCCTGATTTGGTTCTGAAAAGAGGATTTCTTACAAAAGATTCCAGAATTTTTGAGTGGTGCATGAAAGCCTTTCAGGAGCGTGACTTTAAACTTTCCAACATTATTGTCAAACTATTGAACGAAGAACATGAGCCACTTAAAACCTGGAAAATAGTAGGAGCCTATCCTAAAAAATGGACTGTCTCTGACCTGAATGCTGAGTCTAATACCATCGCTGTGGAATCGTTTGAATTACATTATAAATATTTTACGATCGGTTAAGTTATGCCTATCCTCATCAGAGAAATTCATATCAAACTGGCTGTAAATGCCCCTGCTCAGCAAAGCGGAAACAATACACCTGCCCGCAATACGGGCGGAGCGAATGCAGAAGTACGCACTGACGATAACCGCGAGCTGATTATTGCCGAATGCGTAGAACAGGTACTTGAAATATTGAAAGCTAAAAATGAACCGTAAATGAATGATTCTGACTCGGGTAAACTCGAAAAAATGAAAGTCATAGGGTACAAAAACGCCGAAATGAAAGAAAAAGTCGGTGAATTGAAAGCTATGATGAACCCCGAAAACTATCAGCTCGGGTATAAAATTGAGTATGATGACAAGCAAGGTTCAGGCACCAGCAGTAAACAATTAAAGTTCAAGGAAATTAAGCCTAATGAACTGGCTTTTGAGTTTCTGTTCGATAGTACAGGTATCATTGATGACAAAGCAAGGTCTGATGTCTGGCAGGAAATCTGGGATTTCAAGAAAATGCTGGTCGATTATGAAGGCAGTTCACATCAACCCCGTTTTTTTGAACTGATCTGGGGAAAGATGATTTTCAAAGGTAGATTAATGAGTCTTGACATTACTTTCAAGCTCTTTAAACCCGACGGAACGCCTATCAGAGCCATCGCCAAAACCAGCTTTTTAGGAAGTGTTGAAGAAAATCTCCGGGTAGCCAAAGAAGATGCCCAATCACCTGATCTGACGCATGAAAGACAAGTAATCAGTGGAGATCATCTTTCCTGGATGAGTTATAAAATATATGAAGATCCGAGGTATTATTTGCAGGTAGCCCGTGCAAACGGTCTGACAAATTTCAGGAAACTTCAGGCAGGTAGTAAAATATATTTTCCACCATTTGATCGTGAATCCAGATGAGTGAGCGCACCGTACAAACCACAGCTACACCAGATGTTTCTACCTTTCAGATTCTTTCTGAAGGGCAGGAAGTGCCACGTTCGTACCATGTTGTTTCCATTAATATTTCCGGTGAAATTAATAAAATACCAAAGGCGACTATCATTTTTCTTGATGGAGAAGCAGCTAAACAGACTTTTGCCATCAGTGATACCGATTCCCTGATTCCGGGAAAAAACATAGAGATAAAAGCAGGTTATCAGGGAAAAGATGATTCAGTTTTTAAAGGCGTAATTATAAAACACGGCATAAAAGTAAAAAGGAACAGTACTTTTTTAGTGATTGAATGCCGTGATAAAGCTGTCGGGATGACCATCCAGAAAAAAAACAGATATTTCTCGGAAATGAAAGACAGTGAGTTGATGGAAGATCTGATCGGGGCGCATGGTTTAGAGAAACAGGTTGAAACCACCGGTACAAAGCATGAGAGTCTGGTACAATATGAAACGACCGATTGGGATTTTTTGCTGTCACGTGCTAAGGAAAACGGTTTATTCACATTGATCGAAAATGGAAAAATCAGTGTAAAAAAACCGGATTTCTCGGATGACTCAACAGTCAAACTGGTTTTCGGATCATCTGTTCTGGAGTTGGATGCGGAAATTGATGCCAGATTGCAACCATCTGCCTATAAAGCCAGTTCCTGGGATTTTTCTGAACAATCCCTCAAAGAAGTTGAAGCTGCAGAACCAGGTTTTAGCCTTAACGGGAATCTTACTGCTAAAAATCTGTCAGAAGTCATTAATAAACCAGCTTATTTTCAAAGCAGTACCAGAATACCAGAACCGGCTTTGCAGGCAATGGCTGACGCTGAGTTGTTAAAAAAGCGTCTGGCTAAAATTATGGGTAGAGCTAAATGCCAGGGTTCACCTCAGCTCAGACCCGGTAAAATTGTAGAAATCGGAGGTATTGGCAATCGTTTTAAAGGTAAAGCCTTTATTTCAGGCGTAAGGCATCAGATTGCTAACGGAAACTGGGAGACGGATATTCAGTTAGGTTTTCCGGAAGAGATTTTTCAGAATAATGATAATAAATCTGTAAGCATCAATGGTTTACACGTAGGGATTGTAACGCAGCTACAGGAAGATCCTTCAGGAGAACATCGGATAAAAGTGAGATTGCCGATTATCAGCACAAGCGAGGAGGGAATATGGGCAAGAGTAGCCTCTTTAGATGCCGGAAAAAACCGTGGAATGTTTTTTCGGCCTGAGATTGATGATGAGGTCGTGGTGGGTTTTCTGAATAATGATCCCAATCATTCAATTGTACTGGGGATGTGCCATAGCAGTGCCAAACCTGCACCTATTGAAGCAAAAGACGAAAATCATGAAAAAGGATATGTATCGAGATCAGAAATGAAAATTCTGTTTGATGATGATAAGAAGATCCTGACCATTCGTACACCCTCAAACAATCAGGTAATTTTTTCAGAAGAAGAAAAAGGGATTTTTTTCGAAGACCAGAATGGGAATAAATTGAAAATGACAGAAGATGGGATTTTCCTTGAGAGTCCTAAAAATATAGAATTAAAAGCCACGAAAGACCTGAAAACAGATTCCATGAAAGCTGATATAAAAACCTCAGCCGGTTTTAAAGCAGACGGAGGCGGAGGATGCGAATTATCAGCAGGAGGAGGCAATACGATGGTTAAAGGCGGTATGGTAATGATTAACTGAGCAAAACTAAAGCGTCATGGATCCAATAGATAATCAGTTCTTAGGCAAAGGATGGTCGTTTCCACCTACGTTTATACCTTCAGTAGGCGGGGTATCAATGAGAGAAGGAGTGGATGATATTAATGAAAGTCTTCATGCTTTGCTCACCACGATTGTCGGTGAAAGAGTTATGCAGCCTCGTTATGGCTGTAATCTCCAGGAACTGCTTTTTGAAAATATAGATACCACTTTTCAGACCTATATCATTGACAAAATTGAAACCTCCATCCTGTATTTTGAACCCAGGATTAAAGTAGAGCAGGTCATTTTTCAGCTCGATCCGATTGGTGAAGGAAGAATTCTGATTCAGGTTGATTTTATTGTAAAAAACACTAATTCCCGATACAATTTCGTCTTTCCGTTCTACAAAAAAGAAGGAACCGAGATTCTGGAATTATTGACAGGTACCCCTCAAACCGACAATGCTTTATGAGCAATAAATGTAAAAATATCATCAATCCATTAAGGGTAGAACGTGAAGGAAATGACCAGAAAGGCAGAATTAAACCTGATCTTTTACCTGAGTCGTGTCCGGTAGATGCCCGTACCGAAATAGATGATCTGGTGTTTGTTAAGGAATTTGCCCGAAAAATCAGCTATTACGATATTTATAATCAAAAAAACGGAAACTGGGGACAGTTTTTTGACACCGATCTGACTATTACTCTGGCAAATATTGCGCTTCAGAACGAGAGCAATTTCAGAGGCTGGATTCAGTCTGAAATTGAAAAAATAAAAGATAATACTGTTTCTCTTGCCGAAAAGAAGAAAAGCCTGACTAATCTTTTCAAATATGTAGTCAATCTGGCCTGGCAACTGGATATGATTTACCGCAGAATGCCGGAAGGCTTGCCCTTTAGAGTTTTTCTGGAAAACCAGATATTTCGGCTCGCACCGTTTTTTAACAAAATGGTAAGCTATTATAAAGGCGCTGTTGCCGTAGGAATTATAGATGAAACCGGGTCGATTAGTCAGAAAGTTTTTGGCGAGAAAATCGAAACGGCCAGTGAAATTATTTTCAATAAATCCTTTTCGCTCAGATGGAACTACGCCGGGGGAGTGGCAACGCCGCAGGACAACTCTATTTATGGTACCGGAACGGATGACCACCAGCTGTATCTGGGAGCAACACATAATTTCTTTACGGATATTCTGTACCGTTTTCTGCAAACCTATACCCGGACAATCCAGGAGGCGAAACTTCAGTTTGAGAAATTACTGACTAAATCAGACCATGAACCGCACATAACCCTTTTGCTGTCTTTTATTAAGCTTTTTCAATATTCTCGTCAGCATCTCAACGGTCTTTCAGCCAGACATCTGGATTTGTATTATCGTGATATCCTGAAACTTTCTGAAAAAGCACCACAGCCTAATCAGGTACATATAAATTTTGAACTGGCTAAGCGGTTTGAGCAGTTTTTACTGGAAAAAGGCGCTTTTTTGAAGGCAGGAAAGGATGCCGCCGGAAAAGACGTGTTCTATAAAACGGAGTCTGATCTGACGATCAGCCAGGCTAAAATAAATTCTCTGCGATCATTTTACAGAGGTACCCAGGCTGATGATGATAATAAATCCGGGTTGATGGTTTATAAAAACAGGCTATTCGCTTCTGAAAACCTGATTGAAAAAGAAGGTATAAACTGGCAGCCGTTTGTGCAGAAAAACTATGAAGATGGAAAACTGACGGGTATTTCGACCCCGAAAGCACTCATTGGTTTTGCTGTAGCATCTAATCATCTTTTTTTAAGAGAAGGCAACCGGACAATTACTCTGACCCTGACCCTTACCAATTTACCGGCAACCTTACCTGTTAATCTCAAAGACCATTTCGGAATAGAACTTACGGGAGAAAAAGGCTGGATTCAGCCAGCCACCCTGACTAGCGTTAACGGTTCGGGAAATCAGCTCATCTTTATTTTTAATCTGGATGAAAAAGTACCTTCCATTTTACCATATGCCGGGAAAGTACATGGCGGTCAGTTTGGAACGGCACTTCCTGTAATGAAGGTTGTTTTGCTGCATATTGATAATGAGCCGTTTATCTATCAGTATCTGGAGAATGTTTTTGTGAATAATGTTAACGTTACCGTAAATGTTTCCGGTGTTAAAAACCTGCATTTACAGAATGATTTTGGGATTCTGGATGCTTCTAAGGCCTTTTTACCCTTTGGAGCGATTCCGCTTAAGGACAAAAGTTCATTCATTATGGGAAGCAATGAGTTATTTCAGAAAAAACTTACTTCGCTTTCTTTAACCTGGGACTGGAAGGATGGAACCTATGCCGGAGATGTAAATCCGGATTATATTCTGAGAAAAGGCGCCTGGGCTGCTTATGCCCAGCCTGTTCAGGCCGATGATATTTCGGTACCGACTTATGGAGATAATCCTTTACTCTCAACCGGCAATACGGAAGGATTTATCAAAACAGTTTTTAGCGGAGATTTTCAGACCGCTTACAATACCTATTTGAAAAATGTAACTGATGCCTTAAAACCTGCGACAACTTCAGCTCCTCCTTCAGCACCAAATCCGCCAATAGCCAATGCTTTGCAGGTGAGTTATACAGCTGAAATTAATTACAACATTGATTCAGACTCCGATTTTCCCAACCGGAATATTTCGTTTTTTCATATGACCCCTTTCGGCTGTGAGGAAAAACATCATAAGATTACTTCTGGTACGAGCCCTTTGTTACCACAGTTTCAGCATAAAAATGCCAATGATCCGTTTTTTGTCCTGAAAGATATCTCCGGTAATGTGATTGCCGGAGATATTGAACATGAGGGTGAGTTTTATCTGGGATTACAGGAACTGAAACTTCCGGGTATGATTTCGATTTTATTCCAGGTGGAGGATGGAAGTGCCAATCCGCTCATAGACAAACCTGAATTCCATATTCACTGGAGTTTTTTAACCGGCAATGGCTGGAAATCTTTTCTCAAAAGCGAAGTTTTTGATAACACACTTCAGCTGACAAAATCAGGGGTGATTTCATTTAACATTCCTGTGGAAGCAAGCAGCGAAAATACCAGCATGCCTTTGGGGAATTTATGGATAAAAGCAGCTGTAAATGATGCTGATGAAGCAGTTTGCCGGATAGCTGGTGTTCATCCTCATGCAGTCTTATGCACACTTCAGGAAGCTGTATCGCATCCCGATTTACTGGAAAAACCATTACCGGAAGAAACGATTTCGAAATTAGCAGTTCCTGAGGCGGCGATTAAAAAAGTAACACAAAATTATGATTCATTCGGAGGAAGACCCTCAGAACAATCAGACCAGTTTTATAAGAGAATCAGCGAAAGGTTGCGTCACAAAGACCGGGCTGTTACCGTCTGGGATTATGAAAACCTGATTTTAGAGGCTTTTCCGGCTATTTATAAAGTGAAATGTCTGAATCATACCCGGTATGAAACATCCGGAAGCGGGGATATTTACAATGAGCTTTCACCTCGTCATGTAACCATTGTTACACTTCCGAATCTCAGAAACCAACGCCAGATTGATCCTTTAAAACCTTATACTTCTGTAGATGTACTCTCTGAAATTGACAAATTTCTGACAAAGCGCACATCTGCATTCGTGAAGTTACATGTAAAGAATCCGATTTTTGAAGAAGTAAAAGTAAGCTGCAAAGTGAAGTTTTTCCCGCAGTACGATGCCTCTTTGCAGGTGATTACTCTGCAGAAAGAAATCACACAATTTCTCTCTCCCTGGGCATTTGATGCCGGAAGTGAGATTGTTTTCGGAGGAAAAACGGAAAAGTCTGTCCTCATTAATTTTATTGAAGAAAGAGAATATGTTGATTATCTGACTGATATGAAATTGTACCATAAACATGATGGAATTGAGGAAGAAACTGAAACGGCAAAAGCCGCCAAAGGTATTTCGGTACTGGTTTCGGTATCATCTAAAAACCATATAATTGATATCATTCCTCCTTCGGCAGACATCCTCAATTTAGAAACCTGCAGATGTTGAAAATTATAAAAACCGCATAAAATATTGTCTATGAAAGAGCCAGTTACCATATCGAAAAATCAAAACCTTTTGCCCTCAGAAGATTATATCTTTTTGAGAAAGAAAGGTCTTGAATTGATTGAACAGTTGGGAAGCGACAAATGGACAAACTATAACATTACGGATTCAGGTATTACGATTCTGGAAAATGCTGTATATGCCCAAACCGAAATGGGTTATCGGCTGGATTTTCCAGTCACTGATTTTCTGGCAGAAGCGCTTAACAAAGGAGGTTTTGATCAGGCATTTTACTCAGCAGCTGAAATTCTGACTACCTCAGCCATTACAATCAGCGATTACAGAAGGCTTCTTATTGATAAAACGGGTATCAAAAATGCCTGGTTAATTGCTAAAGACTGTGTCTGTGAAATGCCGGTTTTCACGGATTGCAAAAATAACCAGCTAGTCTATACTTATGATAAACTTTCAGAAGGAGTTCATCCTCAGGGATTTTATGATATTTTATTGGATTTTGAGGAAGATACCACCTTCGGAAGTTTGAGCGACGGAAAGCTTTTTACCAATTATTATTTCCCCTCAGTACAAAAAAGTGCTGAAGTGGAAATCCGTTTTCCGATCTGGCAGGAAGTCCTGAACCGCTTTCAGGATTTTGAACATTTCCTGGATTTATCTAAAGTTCTGGATACTGTAACTCCGGTCAAGGTCAGTCTTTTCAACGCCGCTAATCTGCCTTTGACAAACGCTAATTTTGCAAAATCTATCCGTCAGCCTCTGAAAGCGAATATTGAAATCAAGTTTGACGGCATTGCCAAAAAATTAATATTGCTGAATGTTCCTGTTATTATTTTTCTGGAGAAGGAAGAAGATAAAAACCTTTTGGAAATATCAGATTTTACTGCATTTATTGCTGAAGCTACTGATTTTGGCGTAGTATCGGTCTATCGGAAAAAACTTAAAAAAATACAGGAATCGATTGTCGCTTCAAAGACACTTTTACATCGTTTCAGAAATCTGGATGAAGATTATTGCAATTTTACTGAGGTAGGTGTTGAGGACATTGCAGTTTGTGCCGATATCGTGGTTTTGCCGGAGGCGGATCTTGAAAAAGTACAGGCACAGATTTATTTTGAAATCGAACAGTATTTCAATCCTTCCATTCGTTTTTATTCCCTTCAGGAACTTTTGGAAAAAGAAATTCCGACTGAGGAAATATTCAACGGACCATTTTTAGAGCATGGTTTTATTCTACAGAACGATTTAAAAAATTCACAGCTGAAAGCAGACATTCGTGCTTCTGATATTATCAATCGTCTGATGGATATTGAGGGAGTTCTGGCTGTTCAGCATTTTTTGATGACTAAATATGGTCCGGATGGAAATGCTATTTTACCAGGTGAATCCTGGAAATTAGCTATTTCACCACAGCACCGGCCGCAATTATATATCCATCGGTCTAAACTTCTGTTTTTTAAAAATGAATTGCCATTTCTTCCGGCCAATAACGATGAAGTAAAAGCAACACTTCAGCAACTCAAAAGTGCCTCTGAATCATACAAACTGCAAATTCATGAGAATAACCTTCCGCTTCCCAAAGGCATGATTCGTGATTTTGAAGACTATTTTCCTATTCAGTTCCAGTTTCCGCTCAATTATGGAATTGGTTTTGAAGGTTTGCCCAAAGAATCAACCGATCTGCGAAAAGCACAGGCAAAGCAGTTGAAAGCGTATTTATTACTTTTTGAGCAGATTCTGTCAAATGGTTTTAGTCAAATGGCGCATTTTGATCAGGTTTTTTCATTGAATGAATCAGTTAAACAAAGCATCTTTACAAAGTTTATTGATAGTGCTATGCTCTCAGTCAGCAGCATAGAATCAGGTAATTATGATTTATACGATGGCGTTTTTAATGCATCAGACTTAGCTTCTCTGGCGGAAACAGAAGAGGGAAAATTACTAAGAAGAAATAAGTTTTTGAATCATCTGCTTGCCCGTTTTGGAGAAAATTTCGGAGAATATGCTCTTTTGATGACGGAGTTGATTGCTGAAAATGATGATTATTTTACAGCAAAAAAGCTTTCACTCGAAAAACTCATTACCGATAAAATCAGATTTCTGAAAGATGAACCCCTGATGAGCCGTGAAAAAGCGAAATCCTTCAATTATCTGGACGAAGTAAAGGTTACCGGATTTCAGAATATTGCGGGTTTAAAGCGAAGAATTTCTCATCTGCTTGGTTTGGAAATGCTCAGAAATTACATCAAAACTGAGATTGTCATTATTGATAAGAAATATGTCGTTTCTCTAAAACTGGTAAAAGAAGACGGAACTGTTTTACTGAAAAATAAGCAAATCCTCGAAGCTGATACTTCACAGAAAGCCAATGAAATGGCAGATGATCTGGTGAATGAATGGATCGCATTTATGACCGAAAAAGCTAAGTCTGATGCTTTCCTAGACATTACAAACGGCTTTTATCGCCTGAAAAATCATAAGTCAGTTGAAATAGGGATAAGTGAGGCCTTTGCAGACGTACCATCCGCTCAGAATGCACTTACTGCCATGATTTCCTGGGCTGAAGAGAAGTTTAAATCCGAGCGTTTTTTTATCGTCGAGCACTTGTTGCTTCGCCCGCATTTTTACGGACAGGCGCTGCTGCCTGTTTGTCTGGATGCTGATTGTGAAACTTGCGGGGAAGATGACCCTTATTCTTTCCGTCTGACTTTCGTAATGCCTGGCTGGATGCAGAAATTCAAAAACCTCAATTTCAGAAAGTATGCCGAGCGGATTATCAGGACAGAAACTCCCGCTCATTTATTGCCCAAAATTTGCTGGGTTGGCAATGAAATTTACCGGGGCAAAGATGAAACAGATGGGATTATCTGTCAGATGCTGGCCTTGCTGAAATTACACTACAGCGGTTCCCCGCTTTCCGCAGATATTAATGAGAACGACAGGTTACTGACAAAATTATTTTGCCCTTGTACTGACTTTATCTTTGATAAATACAATGAGGCTTACGCTGAAAGTGTTTTCAATAATAATTTCCTGGATATCACTACGGCACAGAAAAATGCTCTTTTTGACCTGGTAATCAAGCCAGAGCTGATTTGTAAAGCGCAGCTGAAGCCTACTTATGAAGCTCCGTTAAAAGCACTTATAACCGGTTATTTCAAAACGGATACCTGTAAAATACAATTGGCAGATGATGAAATAGTTACTGAAGCAAAACTTCAGTGTTTTCAGTTGAACGCATTTCATAAGGCATGGAATGAATGGCTTATTGCTAATAAAGCCATCCTCTCAAATGAAGAACCCCAGCTTCATGACCAGTTCCGGAATTATTTTAAAAACGATGCTTTGATAAAGAATCTGCCTTATAATGAAGATCAGAGTTGTGAGAAAATCAGAACGATTTTGGGTGATTTTGGTGAGCAGCTTCGGCTTTGGGTTTTACAAAATCTTTACAATCCGGTAAGTGATGCGCAATGGGAAACTTCGATTGATACACTGATAAAAAATGCTTTGACAAAAATGCTGATTATCAATCCGCAATTTACAGATTTGGTCAATATCACAATCGAGTATTATACCGATAAAGCGAATGCGAAGAAAAAACATAAGAAAGATGTGATTTTCAAACACGCTTATTTGATTGCAATCTTCAAAAACCTCAAAAGCATCTATCCGCCTGCCACGCTTCATGATTGTGAAGACGGAGATGACGGAAATGTAGTACGACTTGATAATACGGTGATTATATAGTGCATTGTTCTGAAATTCACTCAGATAACGAATTGTAAATTGAAACTCGAAACTAATTCAAATAGCCATGTTTCCAGCGGACGATAACCTCGATTACCCTAAATTCATTGCGAACCAGGTGCTTCAAAGCAAGCATCTCAATGATATGTTTGAATATTTGGATGAGCAAAACCGCCTGACTCGTACAAACCTCATTGGCATCGGTGTAATGTGCGGAATGGATGTAGTGCCTGTGGGAGCTACCCAGCTTAAAATTACAAAAGGGGTCGGTGTTACTTCCGCAGGATATCTGGTAGAAGTTCCTGAAAAGACCTATCAGAACCGAAAGGATTATACTGTTCCGCCTGAAATAGAATACCTGCCTTTTTACAACAAACCGGCCAAAACAAATCGTTTTCCGATGTGGGAGCTGACAGAGGGGACACCGGCAGGTTCAGTTGCTCTTGATGCTGCTTTTCTGAGTGGCAGCGGCAATGAAAATGACAGAAAAGTAGTCTTGATTTTTGTAGAACTATTATACAGTGATAATCATAATTGTTCACCAAATTCCTGCGATGACAAAGGGGCAAATGTTAAAATAACCTTTCGCCCTTTGCTGATGCGCAAAGCTGACGCAATAACGCTGCTTAATGAAGTTAAGGCCTTTGATGGCGGTACGGTTAATGTGCCGGATGCTTCGTTTTTGTTGCCGGATATGAAGATTAAAAGGGTAAATGTGCCCAAAACAGACCTTATTACAGTCCAGAATGTTGTTGATGCTTATCGGAATGTTCTTACCCGGGGTTTTGTGGAAACTACTGTTAAACAAAACTGGATTACAGCTTTTAATACTTTCAATTTACTGCTTACGGGGATTCCGAATACATTGACCGGCTGGAATCCGCCTTTTGCAATTGATAATAAAATACAGCTGCCTAATCCATATGAATATCAGTATTATTATGATTTTATTGCTGATCTGATAGAAGTTTATGAAGAGTTGCAACAGGAAACAGGTGGCGTACTGGCAGTTTGTTGTCCGGATGAAAGACTTTTTCCGAGGCATCTTTTCCTTGGACTGGCAACTGAGAATACGAAACTGGTAACCAGTGATTTCCGGCATTATTTTATTCCTTCGCCAATATTGGGTAATAAAAATCTTATTAAAGCCAGAATCATTTCATTGTTTAAAAAAGCAATGAAATTGCTTTCATTTGCAGTTCCTGTTCCGCCTAAAAATGTTAGAATTACTCCCTCAAAACTGGGAGATTTCTTACTTTCAAAAAAGGCAATTCCTTATTATTATGATGTGACGGGAGGAACAGAGCCTCTTTTTAGCCTTTGGAATTATAAAAAAACTTCCCGGAATAAATCCAGACAGAACCTTTCATACCATGCAGTTGATTACCCTGACCCTAAACCGGACTTTGTGGTTAATCCCTTGTTGTACGATTTGGAACCATATAATTTTCTCAGAATTGAAGGCCATGTCGGTAAAAACTATAAGGATGCTTTGCTTGAAATTACCAATCTGAGAGACAATAACCGCTTACCTTTTGATGTACTGGCGATTCGCACGGGAGAGTTTACTAAAAATTCCGACGGGATTCTGAATTACGATTGTAATTTTCAGGACCTCGAAATAAATTATGACGTAGCCCGCCGTGAATGGGAATGTTGTATCGGCATGGCTATAGAATATCTGGATGATGTGCTTCCGGTCATTGATATTTTGCCTGTCCGTAAAAACAGAATCAGACAATTTGAAAAGCAGTTAGTAAAAGCCAAGAAATTCATGGTGAATGATTTACCTGAATTTGTGAAAAAATGGATTGAATTTATTACAGCTTACGAAGCAATTGAGCTGGAAGCAAGAGCAATAAGGAAATTGCTGGAAAATGATCTTGAAATTGCTCATAACGACCGGAATGTGAAAGATGATTTTGAGATCGAAGACCTTATCGACCATCTTGATTCTGTGATTCAGAGTTGCCGGAAAGGTCCGTTCAGAGCTATATATCAAGAGTATAAGAAACGCTTGGCTCTCATAAAAGAGAAACTTTTACTGAAAAATTATGCCAATGCAAATCCCGGTTTACAGCATAAAGCAGGAGTACCTTTAGGCGGAACATTTATTCTGGTTTACGATGATAACCCTTCCACTAAAAATACAGTTTTTGCAGATTTTTACCTGCCATACCTGTGTTGCTCTGATTGTTCTCCGTCGCAGGTAGTGATAGAGAAAACAGATGTACCTCCGCTTTCTGCGGTATTGGTTGGGGAACCTGTATGTGATCCGCAAGGGGCAAACTTCTCTGTTCAGATTGTAATCATGGGAGGTAAAGCTCCCTATAAAGCAAGTGGAGCCCCTATTCCGGGAAATGTAGTATCTATTGTAACAAAAAGCGGACAAGGAGGAAGTGTGGAAATAACGGATGATGACGGCCAGAAAGTAACTGTGACCATTCCGGTACATACCTGTCAGATTCCGGCTCAGCCACTGGTAATTTCAGCAACACCGCCTGTTTGTGCTCAGGATTTCCTGTCATACAGTGCAGATGTTACTATTACCGGAGGTACCGCACCTTTTTCATACAATGGCACACCTAAAACATCACCCTTTAAGGTTAGTTTCAATAGTGGTGTTACAGGAGTAGTTCAGGTGAAAGATTCTCTTGGAATAAACTCAAATACCTTAACGATTCCGGCACAGAACTGCTGTCAGTTTCCCTGCAACGGTAAACTTCTGACTTGCCAGTATCCGTTTATACCAATTCCTCAGCAGGAGATATTAATCAGCGCTACTTTGGAGGAATTTGTATTTGACGGACAGAATTTAGACCTGAAAATGGTCAGTTTCAACCTTCCGTTGAATGCGGGGCTGGAGACTGATTTTAAACTCAATCCAACCTCATATCCTGTTTTCAGAACATTAATAGTCAAGGAAATCAATAATGTCATCGGAGCACGGATTGGGCAGATCGGACTTGTAACGATGATCGAAGATTCGGGTGAAAAAGCTGGTATTATCAGCATTGCTAACTATCAGTGCAATGATTTCAGCATCAGAATTAGTTTCAAAATCAAAGAATCGGTCATTACTTATACTTATTCACCGCAAGGCCTGGTAATAAATGATGAAAATGGCAGCCAGCTTGTGCCTAAATTCAATTGTTCATTGTCGGATCAATGCAGTAAAAATGCTGAGGCCAAACCGCTGTGCAATCAGGATGTTAAGATTAATAACATTAAGATTTCGAAACCGAATCGTGCACAACCTGTCTATGATTTTGAAGTTGATCCTAATACTCCGGGTGCAAAATACTATTGGCTTTTTGAGGCTAAAAATGGTGTGAATCCATCCTCTTCAACGGCCCGTAAACCAAGGATAACTTTTAGCCCGAATGAAAATACGGTATCCGTGAAGGTGTTTGTGATTATTAACGGATGCATGAAAATGCTGGAAAAAGTTCTTGAATTGGGAAATCAATAAAAATATGCATCAGATTCAAAAGCAAATCATTGAAATGGAACTGCCTGACGGAGCTGATGTATTAAACTGGCAGGAGAAAATCGTGGCTATCTGTAATGATTCCCTTGCCAGCCAAATGAGCAGATTATTCGATGAAATCAGTCCTGAAACTCAGATGTCAATGGATCGCATTTACCTGGATTTAGGGATAATTGATGGTGATGATTTCGAAGAAAAACTCCTGAAAATGGTTGAAAGTCAGCTGTCAGCATTTTTAAAAAAGGAGTATTCCATTCAAAATAAGCGGAAGAACCCTTCACAGAAAACATTTTTGCAAAAGAGCTTTCCTCAAAATGGATCGGCTGACTTTTCAAAATTTGGAAGTTTTCTCTTCTTTTTAGAAAATGGTACTGTTGGCTGGTGGACAAGTTCAGGGTTTTTAAGTGAAGTCGAAAATCATTGGGCAGAGGTTTTAAGTCCTGATCTTTCTGAGAGAAAGCAGCAGATAATGCTTTTGAAAAAAGTACTGATAAAGCCCATTCCGATGACCCGGATTATTAATCAGTTTTCCGTTGATTTTCTTTGGAAAGTTATAAATGATTTGATAGAAAATGCCGGAGTTAAAATTGAGGCTCTTCAAAAAGCTGTCGCAATTTTTGAGGAGAGTCTCGGACAAGTTTTAAAGAAAAGTACTGTTTTTGACATTAAAACAGAAGTGTTGAATCAGATTATAGAAAGTGTTTTATTAGATAAATCATTAATAGTGAGTGATTTGTATGGTATTTTTTCTGAAAGTATATTAAAAAAACGACTTCTTTCCCAAACAGAGAGTACTACTTTTTTAGAGGTATTAGCGCAAGACTTTAAAGAGAATTTTGCTGAGAAAACCGAGGGCTTGAACACGGAGAAATACAAAAAGGCAGCATTAGGCTTTGAGGAGAAAGCAGGCGATTATAAAGTTGGGAAATCAGAGGAAATTGAATCTCGGAAAACCAGCCAGAGCAAGGAAATTTACATTGAAAATGCCGGATTAGTAATTCTTTATCCATTTCTGAAAGAATATCTTAAAGCTTGTGAAGTGGCAGATGATGAAAAGATTCTGAAGGTTAATGAGGCGGTTCATTTACTCCAGTATCTGGTTACTTCCCAATTGGAAACATCTGAAAATGAACTTGTTTTGAATAAAATATTGTGTGGGTTACCGCTTGATTTTCCGGTAAAGAAAGCATTCGGAATAACCCCTGAGCAACAGCAGCATGGTGAAAATCTGCTGGATGCTGTGATTCGTTACTGGACTGTTATGAAAAATACCAGTCGGGAAGGTTTGCAATTGAGTTTTTTGAGGAGAAACGGGAAATTAAGCAGACAGCCGGATGGCTGGCTTTTGCAAATAGAACAGGCTCCTTATGATATGCTTTTGGAAGAACTCCCCTGGGGTTATTCAGTCGTTTCTTTACCCTATATGAAAGAAATGATTTTTGTGGAATAAGTTGATTAATCACATTACGATTCCTGAAACTTAAAAGAAACTGAACTTGAAAAGTCCGGGCGAAAAAGCTAAAAATCCGCAGATTCAGCGAAGTCAGCATCCTTTTTTCTCAAAAAGAGGAGAGAATAGCTTTTTTGGCCAAACTGGTGTACAAGCCAAAATTGAAGTCGGTGAAGCCGGGGATGCCTTTGAGCAGGAAGCTGATGCTGTAGCTGAAAAAGTGGTAGCACAGACAGGTTCTGAAACCAAAGAAAAATCTGATGGTGAAAAGATTCAAAGCAAACCGATAGCCGAGTCCATTTCACCGATCGTCCGGCGAAAACAGGACGATGAAGAAACAAAAGTTCAGAAAAAAGAAGAGGGGCATTCAGCTCAGACCGCTCCGGCAAGTGTAGAAAAGGGTATTTCCGAAAGCCATGGGAGTGGAAGCCCGATGCCTGGTAAAGTAAAGGATGAAATGGAGAGTGGTTTTGGGGCAGACTTTTCCGGCGTAAGAGTCCATACAGATTCCAGAGCGGAAAAAATGAACCAGGATCTGGGTGCGCAGGCGTTTGCTCATGGAAACGATATTTATTTCAACCGGAATAAATTTAACCCGAATTCGAATGAAGGTAAAAAACTCCTGGCTCATGAATTAACGCATACGGTTCAGCAGGGAGGAAGTGGTGTAAAGAAAAAGAAAATACAAAAGGGAGATGATACTTCCGGAAGCAGTACTTATAAAAGCAAAACCGGGAAAGGTGAAGTTGAGAGAAATGGAAATACCTTTAAACTGAAAGTTGCCTCTATGCGTCTTCCAGACTTTAAAGTACCGTTTACAAAAACTCCTTTTACACTCCCAAAAGAAGAGAGGGCAAACCAGCAGATTGCTATTTGGGAGGGACAATTTGCGTCTTCCGACAGTATTAAAAAACATGTAAAAGATAAAATCGGGGAAGCTCCTCAGCCAATTATCAGCGGAAAATCCTCCTATGCCTTCAAACTTAAGGATGGAGGCGGAGAAACCAGTTATGTCATAGGTGATGCTGACCAGATTAAGCAAACGATGCTTCGTCCGTTTTGGGACTTAAACGGTAAGCGACAATCTTTTCATGTTGACCATAAACAGGAATATCAATTAGGCGGTAGTGATGATGATCCTAAAAATCTCTGGCTTTTGGAAGCAAAAGTGAATGTGGCCTCGGGAGATAAAATCAAGACGGAAAAATACCTGAAGATTCAGGAATTGATGGATGAGGCCCATGATGACGGCGGATTCTGGCAGGCAGGAACTCCTGATGCCAAAACCATTAAAAACAGCCCGAGGTATGACATCAGGTTTTTAGCAGTAGAAGGAGGTTTGAATGTCGGATTTAAGGATGAAAAGAAATACACAGAAACAGAAATACGACAAGGAAAACCCTTAGGAGGACTGACACCGCTTTCTAAAAGTGAAATCAAGAAAATGGGATTTGATAATGACAAGCAAATCCTGCTTTTTTCAAGAAGTGACGGAGGAACCGTTAATAAGATAGATTATGAAAGGGGCGGTCAGAAAGATATTGATTTAGGCTGGGGCGTAAATGTCAGAGCCCTGAAAATCAATGTCAACCGAGACGCAGAGAATATAATTGGCGGCGGTAGTTCTGTAACAGGGAAAATATTTAAAAATGATGGTAAAAAGATTCGTTTTGTTCATGATTTTGAATTTACATTTCCTGTAAAGCCTGTAGGCACTTTGCCAAATACGGGTTTTATTGACCAAAGTCAGCTGCGAAACCAGTTCAAAGATGAGCTGGAACTGGCAGGTTTGAGCCCGATTGCACTGGATGAGGCTCAGTTTGAGGAAGAAAAAGGCCTGGTTGCCAGAGGGAAAGTGCTTCCTTCCGTACCGTTTTTAAAAGATGCGAATATCGACATCGTAATGTCCGGAGAAGATATTTATTTAGAAAAGGTATTTAACATAGAGCAAATAAAAATTCCCAAACCATTTTCAATTACTGATTGCAGCCTCGCAGTAAGATTAGGAACAAAAGGACTTGAAATACAGGGCGGAGTTGATTTTGAGATTGAAAAAGTCGGAAAGGGAAGTGTGGAAGGATTTATTAATACAAAGTCGGAAGCGGGCATAAAAGGTTCTTTTGAATTTGATACCAAGCTTTTTACCAAAGCAAAAATCAGCATCGGTTACGAAAATGATAAATTTAAGGCAGAGGGAGAGCTGGCAATTGGCAAAGACAAAATAAAAGGCATCAAGAAGGCTGATGCAAATGTAAAATTTGAAAATGAAACTCTTACGGCTGCCGGAAGTGCAGACCTTGATGTAAAAGGCCTTGAAAAAGGCACCATGAGTCTTAAATACAACAAAGAGGTATTGGAAGTGGGGGGCGAATTTACCTTAAGTAACGACATCCCTCGTATAAAAGGCGGTAAAGTCAATGCAAAAGTTGTAAAAAAGGGTGATGAGTACGAGGTATCAGCCGGAGGGTCAGCCGAGATAGATCTGCCGGGTTTTAAGGAAACAACACTTGCAGTTGAATATGTTAACGGGGCAATTACGGTTGAAAGTACGCTGCAATATGAAAAAGGGATTGCGAAAGGCAGCATTAAAGTCGGTGCAACGAACCGACCAACTGATGAAAACGGGAACCCTGCCGGAGAGCCCGGTGATAAATGGGTAGTTTACGGAAACGGGGAACTGACACTTAAACTTACTCCCTGGCTTCAGGCCTCTGCCAAAGTAACACTGACCAAAGCCGGAGAGATGGAGGTAAGCGGAACTATTGGTATTCCGAATGCCCTTGAGGTTTTTAAAGCTAAAACAATCAATCAGCCTCTGCTGAAATTTCCGACACTTGAAATACCTCTTTTAGCTATTCCGCTTGGTCCGGTTAGTTTGGGTCTGGTCGCAACTATCGGAGGAGGTATAGATTTCAATGCGAGTATCGGCCCCGGTAAACTTGAACAGCTGAGTGCTACAATTAATTATAAACCCGGCCAGGAAGATAGCATCTCTCTGAGTGGAAAGGGAAAGTTTGTAGTACCGGCAGAGGCAATGCTGCGTGTTTACGGACGTGCAGGTATAGGATTAAGTGCGGCAGTAGCAAGTGTTTCCGGAGGAATAGAAGTTGGTGCCGGAATAGGTATCAAAGGAGCCGCCGAAGCCTCTCTTGATGTAGGCTGGACTCCGCAGGATGGTATATCATTGCATGCACAGGGAGAGGTTTATGTTGAACCTGCGCTCAATTTTGATGTTAAATTATTCTTACAGGCTCATATTCCGTTTTATACAAAAGAATGGACGAAAACACTTGGTCAGAGACAATTTGGCTCAGGTATGAAATTTGGCTTATTATTCCCGATTGATTACAAAGAAGGAAAGGATTTTAATATTTCTATGGAAGATTTAAAGGTTATTAAACCCGACCTTGATCTTTCATCAGTGATCGATAATTTCAAACACGAACTGTTTGATTAAATAGATTTTACCGGAAACCTGAATCAAAAATTATAAGAAATGGAGGTTTTAGATACTTTTAATAACCAGGGCGTAAAATCCTTTTTAGAAGGAAACCTTGAAAATGCTGAAATAGCTTACAGAAAAGCCATAGAGGAAGATACTGAAAATAGCTCAGCAATGAATAACCTCGGATTTTTGTTAGTTCGTCAGGGTAAACCTGATGAAGCAAAAAAACTTTTTCTGCAATCCCTGGCTATCAATTCAGAAAGTGACTCCACTCATCTGAATATCGGTAACCTGTATTTGTCTGAAAATGACCTGAAATCCAGTCAGTATCATCTGGAAAAATCACTTAGCCTGAATCCTGACAGCGCTTTTGTCTTTGAGGGTCTGGCCAGATTATACCTGAAATTGCAAAAATATGAGGAAGCCGTAGTGGCACTCGAAAGAAGTATCGAATTGAATCCAGGTAACACAGATCTGAAAACCACATATGCCTCATTGCTTTTATCCCTGGGAATGATTGATAAATCCACTGAAGCTTTCTACGAGATTTTCTTGTCAGATCCCGAAGAAACTGAAGCATTAATTGGCATAGGAATAACCTCTTTCATCAAAAAAGATTTTAATGTAGCTCAGAATTTCCTGAAAAGAGCTTTAGCCATAGAACCAGAAAATAAAAAAGCAAGGCAAAATCTGGCCAACTGCTATTTTTCTATGAATGAAGGAGAAAAAGGATTGAAAGAATATGAAAGGATTCTTATGCTTTATCCGGATGATTTAGAAGCAAAAACTGATTTGGCAGTTATTCATTTAAGTCTGGGAAACACAGATTTAGCTCATAAATATATCAGGGAGGTTTTATGTATCGAAGCATTACCTAAGGCAGTTTACTACGAAGGTGTCATTCTGCATTTGAAAAAGGATTTTGTAAATGCCCACAGGATTCTTGAAGATTTAAGTAAAACGGAACATTCTTATCAAAGGAAAGCCTTTGAATACTTAAATCAGTATTTTGAAAATTGAATCAGCAAATCTCAAATAACCAAAGGCCATGAAAGTCATGTTAAGCAGAGGTGTTCCGCCTCAGAAAGAATCTAAATCTTTGCTTGAAAGCTCTAAACAACAATCAGCAAATCAGCCTTTTTTTGGAAAAAATATTAGAAAACAAGAGGATAAAGCTGCAAACAACACGAAAGAGGAGGAGAAAAAGATGCAGAAAAAGGAGGATTCAAAGAAAGAAGAAGAAAAGAAAGTAAATAAAAAGGAAGAATCTCCTAAAAAAGAAGAAGAGAAGAATGTACAGAAAAAGGAGGATTCAAAGAAAGAGGAAGAGAAGAAAGTAAATAAAAAAGAAGATTCTCCCAAAAAAGAAGAGGAGAAGAATGTGCAGAAAAAAGAGGATTCAAAGAAAGAGGAAGAGAAGAAAGTAAATAAAAAGGAAGATTCCCCCAAAAAAGAAGAGGAAAAGAATGTGCAGAAAAAGGCTCAGCAGCCTAAGGCTGAAGAAGAAAAAGTAATGAATAAATTACGGAGAAAGCAGGTTTCTTATATGAAAATCCGGAAAAAAGAGGCCGACAATTCCAGTAAAGAATTGCCGAAAAATCTGGAAGAAAAACTCTTGGCCACTAAAGGTTCCGGTTTTTTACTTTCAGATGATATTAAGAAAGAAATGGAAGGAAAATTTGGTGCGGATTTTAGTCATGTGAGAATACATACCGATCATGATGCAGCATTGATGGCAGAAGAGCTTGGCGCAGCGGCTTTCACTCATGGAAGTGATATTTATTTTGCAAGCGGGCAATATGCACCTGAATCAACGGAAGGGAAAAAGCTTTTGGCACATGAACTCACTCATGTTGTTCAGCAAAAACAGGTATAAAGAAACAGATTTCCGGAAGGGAATATAGATTTTGTTACGGCTATGAACACTATTAAAGTATATTATCTTGACTCGGCCAGTTCGTTTTTGAAAGAACTTATCGGAAATCGTCTCCGGGATTACCTGCAAGGTGAAAAGGTTCCGTTTTTGTACGAAAAAGCTACAATCGGCGCCTTGAAGCGATCTCCGAGGTTTCAATACGTTTTCAAAAACCACCTACCCGAGGATGAAGAGTTTATTATTGTTCTGCTGGCTTTAATACCGCATTTATTACCGGATTTTTTCACGGAAATTATTGCCGATTTTTTGCAGGAAGGTGGTGAATTACCGGAATTTGGCGGGATAAAAGGGAATCATCATCGGGGGATTATTCCAACCGGTGAAACGGCTCTTTTTGTTTTATCGGGTAAAGACCTGGAAAAACGTTCCCGCATGGCTCAATTGCTTTCGTCAGACTCATGGTTGGTTAAAAATAATATTCTCAGTCTCGAACCAGTTCCGGAAACTGAACCGAGATGCAGTGGCAGACTGGTTCTCAATGAGGAAGCCAGTGAATATCTGTTGACTGGAAAAATCAGCCGGCCTAAATTTTCTCTGGAATTTGGTGCAGAATTTCTTGCGACAGAGCAATCCTGGGACGATCTGGTATTGAATCCTCATACAGTTAATCAGATCAGGGAAATTGAAATCTGGCTGAGGCATAATCAAACTTTACTGAATGACTGGGGAATGAAAAATAAACTGAAGCCAGGTTATCGGGCATTGTTTCACGGCCCTCCGGGCACGGGTAAAACCATGACTGCCATGCTTATCGGAAAATATACGCAACGGGAGGTTTACAGGGTTGATTTATCCAAAATTGTGTCAAAATATGTCGGTGAAACAGAGAAGAATCTTTCAAAAATCTTCGATAAAGGCCAAAACAAAGACTGGATCTTATTTTTCGATGAAGCAGATGCGATTTTCGGAAAGCGGACCAATGTAAAAGATGCCCATGACAAATACGCCAATCAGGAAGTAGCTTATTTGTTACAGAAAATTGAACAATATACGGGTCTGGTAATCTTGGCGAGTAATCTCAAAAGCAATATTGATGAAGCTTTTACCCGCAGAATTCATACCATTATTTATTTTCCAAAACCAACTCCTGAAGAAAGAGTACAAATCTGGAAAAGGACATTTCCGGCACAGGTTAAATTTGAGCCCGATCTTGACCTGGAAGAAATATCTCTTAATTATGAACTTACAGGAGCCAATATTGTCAATGTAGTACATAAAGTATGTCTGGAATTATTGAGCAGGAATACAGTAATGCTTTCCAATGAATTACTGATTGAAAATATAAAGAAGGAATATTTAAAAGAAGGTAAAATGATCTGAGGAAGTTTTTCGATATGATGATGTTTTAATGTATTTTTAAAAATCAGGCAGAAAGGTAACTGCCTGATTTTAATTTTTAAACTTGATGGAAAATACTTGTTTTTGATTCGTCATTTTTACTAATTTTAATTCCTGAAATCATGCTTTGCAGCGTGATTCAATTAAACCTTATTTTGCTAAACTTAAAATAAACAAAATGGAACCCTCAAATCAAGCAATTACAGTAGAAGCAACTGTTAAAGCCCCGGTAAAAAAAGTATGGGAATTTTGGACAAAACCTGAACACATTACCAAATGGTGTCAGGCTTCGGATGACTGGCATGCTCCTTATGCTGAGAATGATGTAAGGGTTGGTGGCAAATTCAAAACCACAATGGCTGCAAAAGATGGGAGTATGAGTTTTGATTTTGAAGGTGTTTACATCAATGTTGAAGAGGATAAACTTATTGAATATCTGATTGCTGATGGTAGAAAAGTAAGTATATCTTTTGCTGCTGAAGGAAATGAAACCAATGTGACCGAAACATTTGATCCTGAAGATACTAACCCGCATGAAATGCAAAAAGGGGGATGGCAGGCTATTCTGGATAATTTCAGGAAATATACCGAACAGTAGTAATAAATGTTACTAAAACATCAATGAAATGAAAAATCCAATCTATACCTGCCTGTGGTTTGACGGACAAGCTAAGGCTGCTGCTGATTTTTACTGCTCTGTTTTCCCGAATTCTCAAATCAATTCAGAGTCACCGATGGTGGTGATATTCGAGTTAAACGGGAGAAAATTTATGGGATTGAACGGCGGGCCCCATTTTCAGTTTAATGAAGCCGTATCATTCGTAGTTGATTGTGAAAATCAGGAGGAAATAGACTATTATTGGAATAAACTTACTGAAGGAGGAGAAGAAAGTATGTGCGGCTGGCTTAAAGACAAGTTTGGTTTGTCGTGGCAGATTGTACCGACAATTCTTCCTGAACTAATGAGCGATCCGGAAAGGTCCGGCCGGGTTATTCAGGCCTTTATGCAGATGCGGAAATTTGATATTGCAAAACTAATGGAAGCCTGATAAATAACATTGCAGCACTTATTTGAGGTACAATTGAATCAGGACGAGGGTGTAAACTCCTTTTAACCTGAGCAATTGTACCTCATTTTTATAGAATTATCATACAATACTAATTTTATCCGGCAGGAATTACGTATCATTTATGCCGTCAATTTTACGCATAAGAATAATTGGATAGATCCTTCATTGAAAAGTTTCACTCATCAGATATTTTCAGCATTTATTGTATTTTCTCTGATTTTTGAGCTGAAGACTCATTTACTCAAGTATCAGAAACGGGCGTTGAAATCAAATAATGCGCCATTCGAAGAAATAAATTGGATTTAGGCTATTTCTGCTATTAGCTTTGAACAGCCTAAAACTATAGAAAACCCTCCCCAGCTTTAAATAATAGCAATATTCAGTGAAACAATACTGTCATAACCTGCCTCTGCAAGGACAGGATTGGTTTTTATTGCCTGATGCTTGCAGATCAGTTGTTAAAGAATTTCTCTCAATACAAGCTATAACTTAACACCCCAAAACATGGAAAAAACAGCTACCCGCCAAACCTGAAAGACAATTTGCCTTGTCATTCAGCAAAATTCTCATGCTGAGATTGTCTAATCCGATCTCAATTCTGATAACACACTATTAATTCAGTAACTAAACCATCAAACAATTCATGAAAAAGCTGACAGCATCTCTGATACTGACAATGTTTTATGCAGTATCGGTTCTCGCACACCAAAATTTCACTTCACCTGATACCAGGGATGTTTTTAAATCTAGCAATTCTTACTCCGTCAAAGGACAGGATAAAAGTCTGAATGTTGAATTTATAAAGGCCGATACGGTAGAGAATGTAAGTTCTGATGTATTCTTTAAGGATACAGATGAGTTTACCGCAACTTATGATAAAAACAATACTGTAAGCCAGGAAATACATAATCAGGCCTTTGATCTGTATAAACAGGGAAAATGGGCGGAACTTGAAAGTTTATTTAAAGCAAATAACCTGAATGGCGGATGGCCTCCCGCAAATGGAGGATATAATATTCAGGACAATATAACGATTAAAGCGGGAGAGAAGTATGATCGTTATAGCGGGCCGACGCCAAACTGGAATGGTCAGGGAGCACCGGTTTTGGGAGGTAATTTTACAAGTCCTATCTTTGACGGTGCAAGTTACAGTTTTGGTGAAAGAGCATTGAATAAGCCTGAAAATACTTATGATTTTTATTATGAGATTGAAGTTTTACAGGACCTCCCGTTTACAGGCCAGACCGCCGGCATTATTCCCTGGTTCGGACAGGCAGGTAATGGCAAACAGACTATGTGGAAAATTCCGGTTGATCCTAAAACAGGTTACCCTAAAACCTGGAATCAACTGGCAGAAGAAGGTTTTATTAAAATTACAATAAAAAACTCGCCAAGCGGCAAGTATCCTGATTTGATTAATACTGTTATCAAATGATCGAAAAAATAACAAAAGTTAAAGAGGCGGGTTATTCTGTTTATGGAGACCCGCTTCTGAAAGACCTGAAAGAGCAGCCTGAAAGTGGTAATTTTAAGGCAGAACTACCTTTTCAGTTTAAATATAACAGCAGCTGGCAGGTAGGACATACCTGTGAGAAATGCAGTAAGCAGGTACTTTTTGGAGAAGAAGCTGATTCAGACGGAAGGCTTTTGCCCAAATCCTTTGATACGCTGAAGTATTTATGCAGTAAATATTACAAAAAGGACTTTCTGAAGGATTTTGTTAAAATCTTTGAAGCAACTGAATTAAAAAAGTTCGAAGAAAAGTATTACGTTATCAGCGATAGCATCTTTGAGGAGGATTATCCTGTTACCTCTTCGATAACTCCTTTGTTCTATTCATGTCCGAATTGTAAGGCAGAATATCTGGTACGATTCAGGCAGGGATATCCTTATGCTCCTGATGCCGGAAAACCAGAAGGAATGCCCGGAACTATATTTATTGATGAAATTGTCTTTGTTAAAACCAAAGGGAATAAAAAAATCATGGAATTGATTAGAGAAAATGGAACGGACTAGAAAATTCAGCCAAAAGAAGGAAGATTGTATTTTGAAGTCTTTCTTCTTTTGGCTGAATTTTTCTTATTTTAATTCCAGCAGAAACTGCATCGTATCAACACCATCTGCATAATCCCAGAGTTTGGGCGACTGGCTTTGTCCAAACGGCAGGCTGTTTTTAAACCAGGCATTTTGAGAAACCATGCACTGGATTTTCTCCAGATTTTCATCGATTTTGGTATTCAGTTCCTCTGCATTCTCATAAGTCTCATAGAAAAGTACTGAGATAGGAGATACCAGCGCCTCATTTTCCGTTATCATCAAAAAACCATTATCGAAGTGAGGAACTCCGTTGACGAGGTATATGGAACGGTTATAGTCGTAATTGTTCTGAAACTTGTTGTGTTGTATGACTTCGGAAAGAGATTCGATACTTTGGTAAAAATGATCGAATTTATAGCCTTTCGGAACATACATTTTGGAAATGTTTCTGCAACCCAACCCATAATAAGCGGTGATGTCTTTCCCCAGACTATTTAGTTCTTCTGTATTTTCCTGTCCATTCAAAATAGCCACGGAACTTCTGTTTTTACGGATAATATGTGGTTTATTTCTGAAATAATATTCAAAATAACGAGAAGTATTATCCGAACCTGTTGCAATAAGGGCATCAATTTCCTTCATTTGTTCGGAAATCCGGATATCAAGAGAAGGGTTGATTTCTAATAACTTATTGATTAATGCGGTCATCAGCACATTATCCTGAGAGCTAACTTTGGCTACGCAGGCATGGCCGGAAATGACAATGGTAAGAAGATCGTGAAAACCTACAGCAGGAATATTACCAGCCATAATTACACCTATACTTTTGACCTGCATCTGCCTGTCAGGTATTTCATATAAGCCGGCCCAGGTATTAAGATGCTTTTCGTCGAGATAAATTTCGGCAAGAGCCTTCAGTGATTGTCTGGTATTTTCAGGAGTAAACCAATTGTTTGTATGTACGGCATTATCTGCCCAGGTCTCTATTTCTTCCTGATTTTCAGGGTTTCTCAGAAACTTTCCCAGTTGAATGAAACTATCTATTCTATTGTTTAAACTCATGTTTTCTTATTTTATCTGCAAATTTAAGCAATAACTTTCAAATAAATTTTTTGCAATACTCTTCAAACTTTATATACTATTCAGAGTTTACTTATTACCTTTGCACTGTAATTAGTAAAACAACCATTTCTTTCCGGATGCTGTTACCTTTCCGGAATCTGATATAAGGAAATGAAGATACTAGTTCGATGATTGAGATTTAAAGTATTTAGATAACTAAAATTTAGTATAATTATGGCAATCATGATAACCGAGGAGTGCATTAACTGCGGTGCGTGCGAACCTGAATGCCCGAATACTGCTATCTATGAAGGTGGTATTGAATGGACATGGTCAGGTGGTACCGAGTTAGTGGACGTTGAGTTAGAAGATGGTTCGGTCATTGGAGGAAAAGATCCTATGACCCCAGTTTCGGATGAGTTTTATTATATAGTAGCTGATAAGTGTACAGAATGTATGGGATTCCATGAGGAACCACAATGTGCCGCCGTATGTCCGGTTGACTGTTGTGTTCCGGATCCGGATAATGAAGAAGATGAAGAAACTTTACTGGCTAAAAAAGCATGGTTACACGCAGAAGCGTAGATATACTATAAATTACTCATTTTTCGAAAAAGGCCTTAAGCATATTTGCTTAGGGCCTTTTTTATTTACTGAAACCTTCCATTCCGCATTCTCAGACTGATTATTTCCTGTAAACTTCTCAAAGTGCAATTATTATGCATACAGTGTTTTTCTTTTAAAATTTCTATAAATAACAAAAAAGTCCTATTTTTTCTTAGAATTTGAAACAAATAATATTTGGTTTTTTATTGATTTTGCAGAAGGTTTTAAAATTGACTTGATTTCGTGAAAAAACCATGTTTTTGTTAAAATTGAGTGTGAAAAAGTATTGATTTTCTGTAAAAATCTAATAATATCAAAAAAATAGGTAATTTTTTTGATATTATGTTTGGATAAATGATTCCGAAGTTTAATATTTGTACTGTAATCAAGCATTTATTTATAACTCTTTTACCAAATATTATTATGAAAAAAACCTTAACCACCCTATTTTCTTTGTTTTTAGGTTTTGGCGCATTTGCACAGGAAGCTAAAGAGGACAAAGGTAAATTTACATTCTCAGGATACATTGATTCGTACTATTTTGCGAACTTCAATAATCCTGCTGACAGAAGCAATTTGGGGGCATCAGGTACAGCACGCGCCTTTGATCAGAAATCCGGGCAATTCTCATTGGGATTGGTGCAAACAAAAATCGGTTACTCTACTTCTAAATCCGATGTAGTGGTAGATTTAACCTTCGGACCTAACGCAGATTTAGGTCAATACGGGAACGTAATCGGACCTTTGGGAAAAGGATCGACAGCATTAGCAATCAAACAAGCGTACTTTAACTGGAAGGCTACTGACAAATTAACATTCACTGCCGGACAGTTTGGTACACATATCGGTTATGAAGTGATTGATGCGCCGGTTAATTACAACTATTCGCTTTCGAATTTGTTTAACAACGGTCCATTCTATCACATTGGAGTAAAAGCACAATACGCATTCTCAGACAAATTCTCGATCATGGGAGGTATTGTAAATAACGTAGATAATTTGAACGATAATAACAAGTCTAAAGGCCTAATTGCTCAGGTTTTCGTTCAACCTGTCAGTGGCTGGAACTTGTACGTGAACGGAATTACTTCGAATGAAGCTAATACCGACCCTGCAACAGGTAAAGATCCGGACGGAACATACGCATTGTTAGATTTAACAACTACTTATCAGATCACCGATAAATTCCTGGTTGGCTTAAATGCAGCAACAGGTACACAAAAAGGTGATTATCAAGGTGGTGGAGGTCCGGTAACAAGTAAAAGCTGGGGCGGCTTTGCAGTGTATTCGAACTACGCTATTTCAAGCATATTCGGAATCGGAGCAAGAGTTGAATCTTTTAATAACAAGGATGGTGTGAGAGCGCTTCGTTTGGCTGATGGAACTGGTGTCAGTGTAACTTCAATTACAATTACTCCGACTTTCACAGTAGCAGACAGCCATTTATTCCTTAAGCCGGAGCTAAGAATTGATTCTTATGACAAGAACTTTTTCGTAGATGGCGACGGTAAAGACCAAAAATCACAAACCACTCTTGGATTAGCAATGATTTATAAATTCTAAAACAAACATTATAAATTCTGAACAAATCCATAAACCCTAAAATTACAAACACACATGACAGCACAAAAACCCAATTGGATTCCATTGATCGCGCTTTTGGCGGTCGCAATCTTAGCTCTTTTTGCTCCGCAACCCGGCGCAAGTCCAACTGAAGGATTAAATTCAGGTGATACTGCCTGGATGCTTGTATCCTCTGGTCTGGTATTATTGATGACACCTGGTCTTGCCTATTTTTATGGCGGTATGGTGAACCATAAAAACGTGATTTCTACAATGTTGCAATCATTTATTGCAATGGGAGTAATCTCTGTGATCTGGGTAGTTTTTGGTTTCAGTCTTGCATTCGGTGATTCTATCGGAGGCTGGGTAGGAAATCCGATGACATTCTTCATGTTCAAAGGTGTATTCGAACACCCTCTTGAATTGGTTTCAAACCTTGATCCAAGTGTGAAGTTGTCTTTCACAATTCCTTTTGCTTTGTTTGCTTTCTTCCAGATGAAATTCGCCGTAATTACTCCGGCGTTGATCTCAGGAGCTTTGGCAGAACGCATTAACTTCCGTGCTTTTGTATTATTTATGGTATTCTTCTGTATTTTCGTATATGCTCCGTTAGCTCACTGGACATGGCATCCTGCCGGCTTCCTTTTCGGATTAGGTGTTCTTGACTTTGCCGGTGGTACTGTTGTACACATGAGTGCTGGTTGGGCGGCATTAGCTGGTGCGTTATACTTAAAACGTCGTAAGTCACATATCGAAGCAAATGTATTGCCTCCTGCAAATATTCCTTATGTTCTTTTGGGAACAGGTTTACTTTGGTTCGGATGGTTTGGTTTCAATGCCGGTTCGTCTACAAGTGCAGGTCCTTTAGCGGTTTCTGCTTTCGCAACTACTCACGTGGCTGCTGCATCTGCCGGTCTTGCCTGGATTTTATTTGATGTAAGTCGTGGTAAAAAAGTATCTGCTTTAGGTTTCTGTATCGGTGCTGTAGTTGGTTTGGTTGCTATTACTCCTGCTTCCGGTTTCGTAACTGTAACGGCTTCAATCTTCATTGGTGCGGTAGCTGCTATTGTTTCTAACATTGTAGCACACTGGAGAGCTAATTCTAAATTGGATGATACGCTGGATGTATTCCCTTGTCATGGTGTAGGTGGTATGATGGGTATGTTGATGACAGGTTTGTTTGCTACTAAAGCAGTGAATGCTGTAGTAGGAGATAACGAAGGTTTGTTCATCCACGGTCAGACAACTTTATTCTTCAAACACTTGTTGGCTTTAGCAATCGTTTCAGCATTTGCTTTCGGTGTTTCTTACCTTCTGTTATTTATCACTGACAAAATCGTTCCGTTACGTGTAAATGAAGAAGAAGAAAGATTAGGTTTGGATGTTTCTCAACATGACGAATCTCTAATCGAAGTTTAGAAATAGAATCAGAAAGGATTAGATTCTTTCGATCTGTCGATAAAATATTTAAACATAGCCACAAGTAATGGTTCTTGTGGTTTTGTTTCAGAAGGAAAGCCCTCTCGCTATGCAGGAGGGCTTTTTCTGTGCTTACTAAAAATCCTTTAAATAACTGGAATTAAATATTTCTTTCTATGTGTCCTGTGTTCCTATGTGGTTGCAATATGTCTATTGATCTATGTGCCCTATAAGCCTATGTGGTTACAATGTGGTTATCCATTCACAAAACTTCTATGTGCCCTATATTCCTATGTGGTTGCAATGTGGTTATCTGGTAAGACTTCATCTATGTGCTCTATATTCCTATGTGGTTGCAATGTTCCGATCCATTCACAAAACTTCTATGTGCCCTATGTTCCTATGTGGTTGCAATGTTCTACTCAGTTACAAAACTTCTATGTGCCCTATATTCCTATGTGGTTGCAATGTATCTATCTGGTTGCAACCCCGCATAGCTTTTTACAGAATATTATTTACCTTTGTTATACCACAAGTTTGGTTTCTTGTGGTTTTGTTTTGTTATGAGAAAAGGCTGCCCATATCTATGAACAGCCTTTTTTGTTATATTCTAAGCTACCGGATTTCTAGTGCGTTTCAAAAACTTCAGCTTCCTGCACTTCAACAATCATGTCAGCATTGATTGAAACCAGAGCTACTTCCTTTAATTCGTTAATCAATAAAGGATCATATTTTGCTGAGACTCTGACATAATTTTCAGTAAATCCAGACATTTGTCCATTCTGATGAGCATTTTCAACGTCTTCCTCAAATAAGACCTTAAAAGTCTTGTTAAGTTGCTGTTCATAAAAGAACCTTCTCTTTTTATCGGAAAGAACATGCAGCATTTTAGATCTTTCAGATCTTTTCCCGGCTGGGACTACCGGCTTAATAGCCAGCGCAGCAGTATTTTCCCGTTCAGAATAAGTAAAAACATGCAGATAACTTATATCAAGTTCATTCAGAAAGTTGTATGATTCCAGAAATGCTTCATCTGTTTCTCCCGGATGACCTACAATTACATCTACTCCGATACAGCAATGAGGCATCACAGATTTAATCTTTGCGACTCTTTCCTGATAAAGTTCACGTTTATATCTGCGTTTCATTAATCCGAGAACCTTATTTGAGCCGGATTGAAGAGGAATATGGAAATGAGGAACAAATCTTTCAGATTTAGCCACGAAATCTATAATCTCGTCAGTCAGTAAATTTGGCTCAATAGAAGAGATTCTGATACGCTCTATCCCTTCAACCTGATCTAATGCGTTTACCAAATTGAAGAACGTTTCTTCTCTTTTGCCATTCCTTAACCCGAAATCTCCGATATTTACACCAGTCAGGACGATTTCTTTCACTCCATTCTCAGCAATTTCTCTCGCTGCTTTTACCACATTTTCTATAGTATCCGAACGGCTTGCTCCTCTTGCCAACGGAATAGTGCAATAGGCACAGGGATAATCGCAGCCATCCTGAACCTTCAGAAAAGTTCTGGTACGATCATTTAATGAAAATGAAGTATGATACTCGACAGCTTCCTCTATATTTTTGTTATAAATAACAGCTTTTTCCCCGGAAGGTTGTTTCACGAATCCATCCAGAAGGTCAATTAGCTGAAATTTCTCTGCTGCTCCCAATACCGCATCAACTCCTTCAATTTCAGAGATTTCCGTGGGCTTCAGTTGCGCATAACAACCAATGATGGTTACATATCCGTCGGGATTAATTTTCTTGGCTTCCTTAACGATTTTCTTACATTTCTTATCGGCATTTTCCGTTACAGAACAGGTATTTACGATAAAAATGTCCGGCTTTTGGTTGAATTCAACCTTTTCATATCCTTTTTGCTCAAACATTCTCGAAATGGTTGAGGTTTCGGAATAATTGAGTTTACAACCTAAAGTATAAAATGCTACTTTTTTCATTCTGCAAAATTAAAATAATAAGCCGCAAGAAACAAGATTTGAACCTTGTCCTTGCTCAATGGGCTTAAAATAAGGCTTATTTATCCAGAAAATCCTGAAATGTACTCTGCACCAAAGCCTTACCCGCTGAAATATCCTGTTTTGAAGGCTCTCCTTCCTGTTGAATAATTTGTTTACTTACATTATCGAATACAAACCATTTCCCGGGTTGTATTAAGCCAAACCCATTATGAAATGCGAAATAGGCAAATTCATGGGTATCTTTACTGAAAATATCTTTTGACCAGATATATTCCCTGCTGTCAAGATGTACCTGGTTCAGTAAAGTCCTGGCTAAATCATTCTGTGAAACAATTTTATCGATAACTATCCCTTTTTCTTTTAACGCACCACCGAGCCACAGCATCGGAATATGAAAATTATTTGGTTTTAAGGGATTTTCAGGAAGAGGATGGCCATGATCTGCTATAATCACTACCAACGTATTTTTCCACCAGTTTTGTTCCTTTGCTTTTCTGATAAAATCACCAAGGCTTTTATCTGTATAATGTAAAGCATTCAGGAACATGCTTTTTTCATCGTCACCTTTTATAACCGTTTTCATGGGAACGATAAATGGTTCATGGCTGCTTAAGGTAAAATAATTGACGAAAAAAGGTTTCTGGTATGTACCTAAATCATGTAATAATCTGTTAAAAACTACATGGTCATCTGCTCCCCAGCGGGTATTCTGCATGTCTTCCTGATTAAAATCATTTTTGGTAACCAGCTTGTCGAACTGTCCGTTGAGCATATATGATTTTATATTGGCAAACTCCGGTTCTCCGCCATAATACCAGGCTGTTGAATACCCGGCTTTTCTGAAATCTTTGCTGAGAACAGGCAATTTTGCTGTCTTTTTAGGCATAGTCATAATACTTGTAATCGGCTGAGCCGGATAACCGCTCAAAACAGCAATCAGGCCTTTATCAGAGCGATCGCCGCTTGCAAAGCACTGTTTAAATAAAATACCTTCGTCTGAAAGTTGAGCTAATTCCGGAAGTACATTACTCAGCCCTCCGGTTTTGGAAAATGCCTTTGCTGTTAAACTTTCCCAGGTAATAATGAGTACATTGGGTCTGTCAGTATTCAAAACCTGCAGTGTCGTAGTGCTTTTTTCAGAAAAGAGAGAGTCAACAACTGATTTTGCCTCTTTTTTACTGAAATAAATAAAAGGATTTTCACTTTCAGCAGTTTTGTTTACTACGGAATCGAAAAAATTCCAGAGCGGGTTGATCGCCGCATGATTAGCAAAAGGAATATTTGAAAAATAAACAGTACTTTGGTTAACCGGAGATAGCTGAAAACCTCCTCTGATTGGAATAATAAGTACTGAAGCAAGGAATATTCCGATCGGGAAAAAATACCATTTATGATAAGAATCAAATGCCTTAAGGTGATTGATAAATCTATTGAAAACCAGAAAACTACTGATAAGTAAGAACAGTAAAAGACTAACTAAAAGAAAAAGGGGGGATGCTCCGGCAGAGGCAGCCATTTCCCTGGGATGATTAATATACATTAAAGGTGTTGCATCGATCCGGAAGCCCCAGTTTCTGTAAAGTTCGAGGTCAGCTATAATGATAAATCCGGAAAAAACCAGACAGGCAGCAGTATAGATTTTTAAGAATATGAGGTTGAATTTATCAATTTTAAGGGTGTTAAAAACAGGGAAAAGTAGAAACGGAATAACAGAAAAATAAGCAGAAAAAGAAAGATCTAACTTAATCCCATGCCAGAATATACCCAAAATCGTAAGGCTATCCAGTTCGCTTGTCTTAGTCAGGTGATAAAATAAGAACAAAATTTTGGCTAACAGGAAATAGATCAACCAAAGTGAATAATATTGAAGTAGGAATAGCAATCGTCTCTGCATCTGAATTTTTTTTGCAAAGTTATGGATAATATCTTCATGAGATTTTCATAAAAGAAAGATTAGAGGGAAATGCTGTAAAATAAAAATGGCTCTTACCAGATGATAAGAGCCATTTTCAGCAGATAATTTCGTAAAATTAGATTTTAGCAGTTTTAACTGTTTTAATAATACGAGCTGCAACTTTATATGGATCAGCCGCAGAGTTAGGACGACGGTCTTCCAACCATCCTTTCCAACCTTTTTCAACTGCAGCGATTGGAATACGAATTGATGCACCACGGTCAGAAACTCCGTAAGAGAATTGATCGATAGCCTGAGTTTCGTGTTTACCAGTCAAACGTAAATGGTTATCAGCACCATAAACTTCGATATGTTCTTTTACATATGGAGCGAATGCCTGACAAATGATGTCATAAGTTTCTTTCTTACCTGCTGTACGTAGAGCAGTGTTAGAGAAGTTAGCATGCATTCCGGAACCGTTCCAGTCTGTATTACCAAGTGGTTTACAATGCCAGTTGATAGATACGCCGTATTTCTCACCTGATCTTTCCAACAAATAACGTGCAATCCAGATTTGGTCACCAGCTTCTTTCGCACCTTTAGCGAAGATCTGGAATTCCCACTGACCGGCAGCAACCTCAGCATTAATACCTTCAACGTTCAAACCTGCTTCAAGACAGATGTCAAGGTGATCCTCAACAATTTCTCTGCCGAAAGCATTCTGCGCTCCAACTGAACAATAATATTGTCCTTGTGGTGCAGGATATCCATTTGAAGGGAAACCTAATGGTTTGTTAGTTTCAGTATTCCAAAGGAAGTATTCTTGTTCGAATCCGAACCAGAAATCGTTATCATCATCTTCGATAGTAGCGCGACCATTGGTTTCGTGAGGAGTTCCGTCAGAATTCAATACTTCACACATGACTAAGTATCCCTCTTTACGAGCAGGATCCGGACAAATGAACACAGGCTTTAACAAACAGTCTGAAGATCCGCCAGGTGCTTGCTCTGTAGAAGAACCATCAAAAGACCACATATCGCAATCTTCTAATTTTCCACTGAAATTGTTTTCAATTTTAGTCTTGCTGCGGAGGCTTTGTGTTGGTTTGTAACCATCTAGCCAAATGTACTCAAGTTTAGCTTTTGCCATGATTTTGTAACAGAATTTTATAATGGGGTTAACTTTTCATTAAATTATGGGACAAATTTAAGGTAGTTTTCTTTAAAAATGCAAAAAAAAATGAAAAACAGTGCTTTTTTTTAACATTTACCTATTTTAAAGTATCTAACTTAGATAAAAAACTTGTGTTTTGGTAATACAAGAAATTTTCTTTTGTCTTTTTCAAATTTACAGCTTATAATTTCACAAAAACAAGTTTTTGCCAAAGAATATTAAAAGTTCTTGTTTAAGTATAATTTTTTCTTTGAAAAGGTATTTGAAGCCTGTCTTCTAGGTGTATTTACTAAAGCAACTTTGGTTTGGTAATTATTTTTTTTAGGTATTTTTCTTAAATTTTAAAGGCCAATTATTTGAAAAAGTAAAAAATGAACTACTTTTATTGTGTTTTTAAGCCTCAGGAAGCCTTTTTTTGAAAATTTCCTTTATATTCATAATAGATTATGTTTTGAATGCCGGAATCAGGTGACTGAGACTTAGCGTATTACCTTTAGAATTTGTTTCACAATTCATTGATTAGAGAATGGCAATAGCAAGATTTAAAGCCCTCGAACAGGCGCAGACACGCACAACTGTTCCTGTAAAGTTACCGACTGAGAAAGTCGCGGAGTATTATGGAAGTATGACCTTCAATGATGAGGTTATGCGTTCTTTGCTCTCCCCGGAAGCCTATTTAAAAATAAATACAGCCATTCAGACCGGCTCTAAAGTTGACAGAGATGCAGCGGATGAGGTGTCTGCCGCTATGAAATCCTGGGCTATATCCAAAGGTGCAACTCACTATACGCACTGGTTTCAGCCATTAACCGGAGCTACAGCAGAAAAGCATGATGCTTTCTTTGATATTGTTCCTGGTTCAGGAAAAGCTATTGAGAAATTCAAAGGCTCTGCTTTGGTACAGCAGGAACCTGATGCTTCATCTTTCCCTAATGGCGGTATCCGTTCTACTTTTGAAGCCCGTGGTTATACAGGCTGGGATCCGTCTTCTCCGGCATTTATTATGGAAAATGTAGCCGGTACTGCTACACTATGTATTCCTTCCGTATTTGTTTCATATACAGGAGAAGCGTTAGATTATAAAACGCCTTTACTTAAATCAATTGAATTGATTGACAAAGCTGCCACAGCTGTTGTAAAAGAATATTTTAACCGTGACGTAACGAAAGTAAGTCCGACATTAGGTGCGGAACAGGAATATTTTCTGGTTGACGAAGCACTTTTCAATGCCAGACCAGACCTTATGATGGCTGGAAGAACTGTATTTGGTCATGCGCCGGCAAAAGGACAGCAATTGGAAGACCATTATTTCGGTTCTATTCCTCCAAGAGTTAATGCCTTTATGGTAGATTTTGAACTGGAAGCTATGAGATTAGGACTTCCGGTGAGAACACGTCATAATGAGGTAGCTCCGGCACAGTTTGAAGTTGCCCCGACATTTGAAGAAGCCAATCTTGCCTGTGATCACAATGCTTTATTGATGGATTTGATGACGAAAGTTGCTTCAAAACATAAACTGAAAGTTCTTTTTCATGAAAAACCATTTGCAGGAATCAACGGTTCCGGAAAGCATAATAACTGGTCTTTAAGTACTGATACAGGAATCAATTTATTAGGACCTTCTTCAAAACCTAAGGAAAATCTTCGCTTTCTGACATTCTTTGTGAATGTTGTGAAGGCTGTTTTTGACAATGCTGACTTATTGAGAGCTTCTATCGCTACAGCAGGTAATGAACATCGTCTGGGTGCAAACGAAGCTCCTCCTGCAATTGTTTCTGCCTTCCTTGGCTCTACAATGAGCAGAGTATTGGATGATCTGGAAGGAATGAAGGATCTGAATGATATTAAACTTGAAAAAGGAGATAATGTTTATCTTAAGCTTGGAATCAACAAAATTCCATCATTGCTTTTAGATAATACTGACCGTAACCGTACTTCTCCTTTTGCATTTACAGGAAATAAATTTGAGTTCAGAGCTGTAGGATCATCTGCAAACTCTGCTTCTCCGATGACTATCCTTAATACTATTGTAGCACATCAGTTATTCCAGTTCAGAGAAGAGGTTGATGCTATTCTCGAAAAGGGTGTGAAGAAAGAACTTGCCATTATGGAAGTATTGAAGAAATATGTAAAAATTTCTAAAAGCATCCGTTTTGAAGGCAACGGTTATTCAGATGAATGGGTAGAAGAAGCTGCGCAACGTGGTCTTTCTAACCTGAGAACAACTCCTGAGGCATTAGGCGTATATGTTCGCCCTGCTTCAATTGAGTTATTTACGAAATACGGCATTTTCAATGAGGCAGAAATGCACGCACGTTACGAAATCGAACTTGAAAATTACATTAAAAAAGTACAGATCGAATCACGTGTAATTGGTGATATGGCTATTAACCATATTGTTTCAACTTCATTGAAATACCAGACTCAGCTTGTAGAAAACGTAAAAGGACAAAAAGAAATCGGGATTGATCCTCAGTATTTTGAGCCGACAATTGAGTTAATCAAGAGAATTTCTGAGCATACTTCAAAAATTTCACGCCTGGTAGATGAAATGACTGAAGCCCGTAAAGATGCTAATGAAGTGGAGGACCTTGCCACAAGAGCAGCATTATACGGTACAAAGGTTAAAAATTACTTTGAGGACATCCGTTACAATGTCGATAAACTGGAACTGATTGTAGATGATGATGAGTGGCCGCTTCCAAAATATCGTGAATTATTGTTAATCAGATAATCAGAATTTTAAAAGCCCATCAATTAAAATGATGGGCTTTTGTCTTATATTTGGGCTTTATTTGAGTAAAGAGGAAGTCAATTAGGTGTATTGGATTTTTATTTGTTTCGAACACTATCCCATTTAAAGGTTGCAAACAACGATTCTTCCCAAAATTTCCCAATAATTATTGATTATGACAACCAAAAAAAACCTGGGTTTCGACCCTGAAGAAATCCAAATATTAAAGAAAGAATGTGCCGAAAGCGAACAATCTTTCATGTATTTTGAAGATGAAGACCTTAACGAACCAAATGGCGAAGAATTTGCCCATATTCATTTTATCGGTCAATATGAGGGGAAAGAAGTAATATATGATTGCGTGATCTACACTTTGAGACTTCATCACGGAAGTTTGGTTTACGAAGCCGCAGAGCAGAAAGCAATTAAGGCTTTTCCTTTGTATATCCCGATCGAAAACCGTGACGAGACTTATCAGGCCAACGAAGCTTTGGACGAAGAAGTGGAAGTGATGATTCTTGAATTTATTGAAGAGCTTGAAGAAACTGAAGAAATCAAGGTTCAGGAGCATATTGAATTAGATGCTGATTTTGATTATGGTATCGGATTGGACGTAGCTCTGAATGTTGACGAAATAGATGACGATGTGATAGAAAAATTTGTCAAAGAATTTAACGCCGGAACAGTTAAACTGGATAAGACACTTTATTCTTTCAAGTCTGAAGAAGAATAATATCTTTTTAAATAGGGTAGATGTTAAGCCAAATGGCAGCATTTACCCTATTTTTGTGTTAAATCGAAAATGATTTTGGGTATTTTCAGTAAGAAATTATAATTTTTGACCTGAAACTCGGCCTGAAAATTGTCTGCTTTTCAAATATGAATATTTTTTACGAACCTGATATTAAAAATACCCTGAAACTCTCTGAAGAAGAGTCCCGGCATGCTATTAAAGTATTGAGACTGACTGCCGGGGATCTTTTATATGTGGTGGACGGGAAAGGAGGCTATTTTAAAACTCAGGTTTCGAATGCGCATGAAAAAAGATGCGAGCTTAGAATTTTAGAGGAATTTCCTGAGTTCGGGAAAAGAGATTTTTATATTCATATTGCCATTGCCCCGACTAAAAACCTGGACAGGATAGAATGGATGGTTGAAAAATGTGTGGAAATAGGAGTTGATGAAATTTCTTTTCTGCAGAGTCGTTATTCAGAAAGGAAGGAAATTAAGATAGCCAGAATTGAAAAAATAGCCATCGGAGCGATGAAGCAGTCTCTGAAGGCGTTCCTGCCAAAACTGAATGAAATGGTTCGGTTTGAACAATTTCTGAAATCTGATGACTTTTCCGGTGTACAGAAATTTATTGCACATTTGGAGGAATCTGAAAGGAAACTGCTTCAACATGAAATTAAAACCAAAGAAAAATACTGCATTCTGATCGGCCCGGAGGGAGATTTTTCCAAAGAAGAAATCAGCCAGGCAATTGCCTCCGGCTTTAATCCGGTTAGTTTGGGCGAAAGCAGACTTAGAACAGAAACGGCAGGAATTGTGGCCTGCCACACCTTAAATCTTGTGAATCAATGAACTTTATCAATCTGACAAACCTAACCGCTCTGAGCAATGCTTCCGGATTACCTTTTCTGAAAAAAGGAGTAATAATCGGCTCTATTCTACTTTTATGGGTATCTTTTGGTCTGAATGCTCAACCTTCTTTCAAAATTGCAAAAATGAAATACGGCGGCGGGGGAGATTGGTATTGTAATAAAACCTCATTGGGAAATCTGATTAAATTCTGTAATTCAAATCTCAGAACCAACATATTTGCAGAAGAAGATATTGTAGAGCCGGGAAGCCCGGAATTATTTACTTATCCTTTTGTGCATTTAACAGGTCATGGGAATATTGTATTTACAGATGCAGAAGCTGCAAATCTCAGAAAATACCTTATTTCCGGAGGATTTTTACACATTGATGACAATTATGGTCTCGATAAATTCATCCGCAGAGAAATGAAAAAGGTTTTTCCTGAGCTGAATTTTGTAGAGCTACCTTTCAATCATCCGATTTACAGTCAGAAATTTAAATTTACAAACGGACTGCCAAAGGTCCATGAACATGATAACAAAGCCCCTCAGGGATTTGGACTGATATACCAGGGAAAACTGGTTTGTTTTTATTCCTACGAATGCGATCTGGGAAATGGATGGGAAGATCAGTCTGTTTATAATGATCCGGAAGCAATCCGGCAGCTGGCTTTGAGAATGGGCGCAAACCTGATTTCTTATGCAACATCTGCCTATTAGTGAAAATGAGTACGGGATAAAGAAAAAAGATTAATAAAATGTATGACAAATGTCATAAAATTATTATCAATGGAAACTTACCATCCCTAAATTAAGTTTATTTTGTAACTTTGCAGTATTAATTAACTAATCAAATTATTAAACGATGTACTTAGTACTTCCCGCTTTCATTTTTCACTGGTATTTATCCTTGTTCAGCCAGACGTTCTTCTTACACCGATATTCTGCTCATAAGATGTTTACCATGAGCAAATTTTGGGAAAAGTTTTTCTATTTCTTGACCTATCTTTCGCAGGGATCTTCTTATTTGAGCCCGAGAGCTTATGCTATTCTTCACAGAATGCACCATGCTTTCTCTGATACAGAAAAAGATCCGCACTCTCCGCATTTCAGTTCAAACGTTTTTACGATGATGTGGAAGACTAAAGATATTTATAACGCAGTTTTAAACAACAGATCTAAAGTTGAAGAGCGTTTTGACCACAACTACCCTTTTTCTGAAACTATTGAGAAATTAGGAGATTCATGGATTTCAAGAATCGGTTGGGGTGTTTTCTATTCTTTGTTTTATATCGTTGCTTTTGTATATTTTGACATGCATTGGGCATTTTTCTTCCTGCTTCCGGTTCACTTTCTGATGGGACCTGTTCACGGAGCGATTGTTAACTGGTCTGGCCATAAATATGGCTATCAGAACCATGATAACAACGACCAATCTAAAAACTCTTTAGTATTTGACCTTTTAATGATGGGGGAATTATTCCAGAATAACCACCATAAATTGCCAAATAACTCAAATTTTGCTTCTAAATGGTACGAATTTGACCCTACTTATCCGGTAATCAAATTATTAACCTGGACGAGAATTATTAAGCCGAATATCAAGCCTGCTGACGCAAAATTCTGATATACAGCAAAAATCTTATAAAACCCGATAAAGAAATTTATCGGGTTTTTTTATGGATTTTGTAATTCACAGAAGCTTTCTGCGACTAAGAATGCAGATATTTATCCATATTTCTTATTAAATGATTACTAAACTTCTTAAAATCAGATTGTTTCAGCTTTTCAGGGAGCTGAAAAATGCAGGACTGTTTGCTGGTATTATCTCACTTCTGATCTATTCCGGAATTGTAATCAGGATATTGAAGGAAAGCGAAATGCCTCCTGACAGAATGCAAATGGCAGGTTTATTCGCTTTGGCAGTTTTAATGCTTCATTTAAACCGAAAGGATAAGAATTTTCTGAAAATTACCGGAATATCTTCATTTCAATTATTCTTTTGGGAATATTTACTGTTTTCTCTGCCATTTACAATTCCCTTTCTCTTTACCGGCAAATGGTATTTGTTTTTCGTACTAAGTGCCTGGTTTTTAATGATATCTAGTATTGATTTTACCATTTCAAGAAATAGTTACACTTTTAAAATCTGGTTTAAATCCTTTATTCCTTCTCAGAATTTCGAATGGATTGCAGGAATGAGACGATATCAGTACAGCATATTTATCATTTATATCCTTGCATTTATCCTTGGTTTCTGGCACTATAGCGCATTCATATGCGTTGGTATACTTACTTTCTGTTTTTCGGGTTTTTATAATGAATGCGAATCCCGGAATATTCTTTGTTTAACAGATTTAAAATCAAATCGCTTTATCATGGAAAAGCTTAAAAAGCATGTTTTTCTGTTTTTGAAACTATTAAGTCCGCTGATTCTGTTTTATGCCTGTATGTATCCCGCTGAGATTTATATTTTTTTGTTATTATTAATTACCTATATTGCAAATTATATAGTCTTTATCTTGAATAAATACAAATCCTTCGTTCCTGATACCAGACTTTCTTCCAATCAGTTTTTAGTATCTTTTTTATTTCTGGGAATATTCCTTCCTTACTTGTTCCCGGTTTCATTGGTTTTGATTTTTATTTTTTACAGGAAAGCCGTTTTGACTTTAAACTTTTATCTGTCGTAATTAATATGCTAAAGCTGGATGAGGTAATTGTATCATTTGATAAGCACAAAGTGCTTAATAAGTTATGTCTTTCATTGTCAGAAGGAAAAGTACATGGGCTGGTAGGATTAAACGGTTCAGGAAAGACCACCTTGCTTAACTGCCTTTATGGTTTTTTAAAACCTGATTCCGGGAGTATTTTGTGGAATGGAAAACCTTTAACCCGCCATGAAATCGTTTACCTGGAAACCAACAATTATTTCTATTCCAATATTACAGGAAGAGAGTACCTTTCTGTGTTTCCTGAGAATAATGCAAATTTTGATCTTAAATTCTGGCAAGACCTTCTGCAATTACCTCTGGATGAACTGATAGACAATTATTCTACCGGAATGAAGAAAAAGCTGGCCTTGCTGGCTATTCTCAAACTGGACAGACCTTTAATGATTTTTGATGAACCTTTTAACGGATTGGATTTGGAAACAGGTAAGATTCTGGTGGAACTGATTCAGAAACTGAAGGAAAAAGGAAAAACGATTATTATTACCTCACATATATTAGATACACTGCTTAATAGCTGTGATGAAATTCACTGGTTGAGAAATGGCAGAATAGAAAAAACTTTTTTCAAACCCGAATTTCAGCAGATAGATCATACTATTTTTGAAAACCTTAAACTCAAAAAGCTAAGAATATGAAAAAGCCACCTCTTCAGGTGGCTTTTCACTATTTATACCAGTTTGCGATCTAATTCAAAGGCTTCCAGATAATCTGAAACTCTTTTGACAAATTGCCCGCCCAAAGAACCATCTACAATTCTATGGTCATAAGAATGGGAAATGAACATTTTCTGACGGATGCCAAGTAAATCTCCCTGAGGTGTTTCAATGACTGCCGGTTTCTTTTGAATTGCACCGAATGCCATAATAGCGACCTGAGGCTGAAGAATAATTGGCGTTCCCATGATATTTCCGAAGGTACCGATATTTGAAATGGTATAAGTTCCTCCCTCCAGATCGGCAGCGGTAAGCTTATTTTCTCTGGCTCTTTTAGACAAATCATTGACCTTTTTCGTCAGACCAATCAAATTATAGGAGTCGGCATTATGGATTACCGGAACGATCAGATTTCCGTTTGGCAGCGCTACAGCCAGCCCTATGTTAATGTTTTTCTTTACAATGATCGTATCACCTGCAACAGAAGTATTAATCATCGGAAAATCTTTGATTGCTTTTACAACAGCTTCAATAAGAATAGGAGTATAGGTGATGTTTTCACCATATTCCTTTTTGAAGGCATTCTTGATATTTTCACGCCACAGAACCACATTCGTCATGTCTGTTTCCACAAATGAAGAAACATGAGGCGCAATCTGCTTCGAAGCGACCATTCTTTCGGCAATCATTTTACGCATTCTGTCCATCTGGATAATCTCATCTGTACCATTGCCTGCATAGGTCGGAGCAGGTGTGGCTGTTTTGGCAGGTTTCGGTTCTGCCACAGGCATTTTCGCAAGAATACTTCCTATAGATTGCGGTTGCTTTCTGTCTTTCAGATACGCCAGAATATCATTTTTAGTTACTCTTCCATCGGCACCTGTACCCGGTACGCTGTCAAGTTCTGCAGCACTGATTCCTTCTTCCTTGCTGATGTTTAAAACCAGAGGAGAATAAAAACGGCCTGAAACTGATTTTTCCAGAGGAGTAGTATCTGCAACAGGATTCAGATTCATTGCTGTCAGGGTAGAAATTTCTTCTTCCAGTTTAGCAGCAATAGCTTCCGGTTGCTCCGTAATTTTATCAGCAGTTGAAGAAGTACCGGTTTCGAGGATACAGATTGGTTTACCGATTTCAGCAACGTCTCCCTCCTGAACCAAAATTTCCTTCAGAACACCTGCGTGAGAAGACGGAACCTCCGTATCAATTTTATCTGTCGCAACTTCGAGCAGAAATTCATCCGTTTCCACCTGATCACCGATATTTTTCAGCCAGGTTAAAACGGTGGCTTCCATGATACTTTCGCCCATTTTGGGCATAATGATTTCGATTAATGCCATTTTTTTCTAGTTTGCGTTTGAAATTTTCCGGGTTTAATTCGGGATTTTCAAACTCAGGAAAGGTTTTGTCTCAAAAGATTTAATATTTGAATGCTGGTAAGATGTATATTCTGTTCTCTGAATCCTCCTAAAGTTAACTTTCTGGTAATTGTTCCTTCTTCCGAAGAAAGTGCAATCCAGATCGTTCCGACGGGTTTTTCAGGTGTTCCTCCGTCCGGTCCTGCGATCCCGCTTGTTGCGAGTCCGTAAGTTGTTCCAAGCCTTTTTCTTACACCTTCTGCCATTTCTTTAATCGTTTCTTCACTTACTGCGCCAAATTGCTCAAGTGTTTCAGCTTTCACGCCAAGCTGGTTCATTTTTACAGAATTGTCATAGCTGACAATCCCGCCCCAGAAATAAGCAGAACTACCAGGCACTTTTGTAAATAAATGGGCTAAATAACCTCCGGTGCAGCTTTCAGCAGTAGATACAGTCTGATTTTTCTCCTTCAGCAAAAGCCCTACTGCTTCTCCAAGTTCAATATTGCCATATCCGAAAACATAAGAATGGATAATAGGCATTACTTCTTCAAAGGCATCTTCTACCTGTTTTTCTAAGGATTCCAGGTCATTTCCAAAGCCTGTCAGTCTTAGTTTGACATCTCCTATTGCAGGTAAATAGGCCAATTTAAGGTTTTCAGGCAGATTATCTTCCCAATCACTGATCATTTCAGCCAAAAGTGATTCCCCGATTCCGACAGTTCTTACAACTTTATGAAAAATAACAGGTGTTTTAAAATGTTCCTGAATTTTAGGTAAGAGCAAATCACTCATCATTCCTTTCATTTCAAAGGGAACGCCGGGCATTGAAATAAAGATTTTGCCTTCATCCTCAAACCACATTCCGGGAGCAGTTCCCAGTTTGTTGGAAATAAAAGTACTGTTTAAAGGTAATTCAGCCTGTCCAAGGTTTAATCCGGTAACTTCCCGACCTCTTTTCCTGAAAAAAGCAGTTAATTCCTCCAAAGCCTCTTTATGGACAGCTAAGGAAGTATTGAAAAACTTACAAAAAGTTTTCTTGGTAATATCATCCTTCGTCGGCCCCAGTCCTCCGGTAACAATAATTAAATCGGCACGTTGTTTTGCCTCAGAAAAAATTTGTAAAATAGCCTCTTCTGTATCGCCGACGGAAGATTTTCTGACCGTATTTATTCCGATTTTATCGAGTTCGGCACTGATCCATTGTGTGTTTGTGTCTGTAATTTGCCCGTATAAAATTTCGTCACCTATCGTAATAACTTCTGCTTTAATCATATTTTATAAATTGAAGACAATTATTTTAGAACATTTGAGCAATTTTTGCAAAATATTATAATGTGTAAGTCATGTACAAAAACATGAAAGTAATCTTTAAATTTGCTCAAAAATACACATATTTATATATTTCTTTCGTTCTATCTGTCAATAACAAAAGCCTAGAAATACAATTATCATGAAAAAAACATTATTAAGCATTTCCCTTTTGATCTTAATGAACAGCTGCCAGGCTCAGAATTTAGGTGGAATTTTAAAACAGGCAGGTGATGTCCTGAATCAGGGGAAAGGCGGTTTAAGTACAGACGAAATCAGCCAGGGTTTAAAGGAAGCGCTTACCGTTGGTATTAAAAACAGTTCAAGTCAGGCTTCTGCACTTAACGGATTTCTTGGAAATGAGGCCATTAAATTACTTTTTCCACCGGAAGCTCAGAAAGTAGAGCAAAAACTCAGACAAATAGGACTTGGTAACGAATGCGATAAATTTATTACCGCCCTCAACAGAGGAGCAGAGAAAGCCTCAGAAAAAGCAGTACCGATTTTTGTGGATGCTATTACAAAAATGACGATCCAGGATGCTTTGGGAATTTTGAAAGGCGATAAAAATGCTGCAACACTTTACCTGAAAAAAACTTCTTCTGCGGCATTGGCTAATGCCTTTTCTCCTGTAATTGAAGAATCTATTAATTCAACAGGAGCTACCAGAATGTATGGCGACATTGCCAATACTTATAACAGACTTCCTTTTGTACAGAAAGTGAATCCGGATCTGAAGAATTATGCAACACAAAAAGCAATAGACGGATTATTTTCTTTGGTTGAAAAAGAAGAATTGAAAATCAGAGAAAACCCGGCTGCCCGTGTAACGGATCTTCTGAAAAAAGTATTCGGAGCCCAATAGACAGGTAGTTTAAGATTTCTCAGGCAGGAAATAAGCTTAATTCCCTTGGGTTTTATCTTATTTCCTGCTTTTTACGTATCTGAGCTTTTCCTGATTCCTGATTATGATATCTTGCTTCTGACAGCGATATCGTGTAAATTTGACTTTTGAAACGATTTCCCATTCTAAATTGGAACAAAGTGTCGGTGATTCAGGTTGTTTGAAAGACTAACCAAACTGAAAATCGGTCAATATTTAATAGTTAATGAAAAAATCAGAAATTAATTTTCAAGTCGAATTAGACGAACAAAGTATTCCGGAACGTATCTTATGGAATGCAACAGATAACCCAAATGAAGGAATTGAAGACACTAAGGCTGTTTTCATTGCTACCTGGGATCATTATCATAAAGGAACACTTGCTTTGCCGCTTTGGACTAAAGACATGGAAGTAATTGACATGAAAAGGTTCTTTATAGAGGTATTGGGAAGTGTTGCCAATACAGCTGTTACAGCCACAGGCGATCAGGCAATGGCTGATCATATTGAGAATGTATGCAGAATTCTGTCGAAAAATCTACAGGAAGAAATAAAAGCACAATCCACACAGGCTTAATGTGTAATTGTGAGCATTTCATCAGGTTTTTAAGTATTTTTAAGGCCGATTCCTTTCCGGGAATTGGCTCTTTTTTATTTCAGGAAAATCAAAAGCATTTCTAATCATTTTTATCCCGTTTATCTTATGAAAAGACTTTTGTCTGCTTTGTTTATTTTATGTTCCTTTTCTCAGATTTATGCCCAGAAAGGAGTGGCTTTCCTTACAGGTGGAAATTTGAGAACGGTTTTTGACGTCGCAAAAACACAGAATAAATATGTTTTTCTGGAGGCTTACGCCCCAACCTGTCATGTTTGTAATGCTTTTAAACCCACTTTTGAAAATGCGCAGGTCGGGAATTTTTATAACCAGAATTTTGTGAGTTATAAACTTGATATGACTTCAGCAGAGGCAACGGCTTTTTTGCAGAAACAAAAAATCTATATTCCATCCACGCCCACTTTACTCTTTTTTGATAAGAATGTAAAACTTATGCATATTGCCGTAATGGGAGAGCAGTTTAACACTCCTCAGGTTCTGGTAGATGCCGCATCAAAGGCTTTAAGCCCTCAAAACAGAAGTACAGCTTATAAAGCAAGTTTTCTTGCAGGAAACCGTGATAACAATTTTCTGATTGAATATGCCAATTTTGCCAGAATTACCAAGGATACTGCGCAGAATATTGCCGCTATGGATGCTTATTTCAGGCAGATACCTAAAAAACAGCTGGCGAGCAACACGAGCTTTCTGGTACTTCAGAAACTGGTTATGAGTGATGAAAACGGTTTGTTTAAATATCTGATTACTCATCTGACTGAGTTTTACGGAAAATTTGACAAAAAGGATGTTAATCAGGCTGCGGAAAATATTCTCATGTATTCATTATACAGCAGTGCAGGTAATCGTTACAGCATAGCGAAAGTAAATGAAGTAAAAGCAAATCTTGCCAAGGCAGGCGTGAATGCACAAGCCATACAAGGACGTGTATGGATGGCTGAAGCAAGAGCATATTTTAAAGCAAAACAGGCTGATAAAGGAATTCAGGTCATAGAATCATTGTTAAAGACTACGAAAAGTACCCCATCAGCCAAAGAATACGCATTTCTATGTGAATTTGTGAAGGGTTTGACCAGCGATAAAAATGCTTTGAGTAAAGCAAGCGCCTGGTGTAAATCTGGAGGGAAATAAGCGGAGGAATTATACTAAAACAGAAAATGCGTAGAGATTTCTACGCATTTTCTGTTTCACCGAATTTATTTCTAAGGATATAAAGAGAAGCTTCATCTCCTAATTCAACAGCTTTTTGGAAGTCCATTCTTGCATTTTCTTCCTGATTGATATAGTATCTTGCCATACCCCGCCACCTTAATGCTTCCGCATTTTCTCCTCTGAAATGCCAGTCAGCTTTATCAAACTCGACGAAAGCTCTGTCAAATTCATCAATTTTATATAATGCTTTGCCTTTCAGTAAATACGTTTCTCCGATGGTATTGTCAAACATAATTGACTGTTCGAAGTCATATAAAGCAGAGTAGTAGTTTTTCAATCCGAAATTTGCTTTTCCTCTTTTTTGGTAAAAAACAGCAGATTTCGGGCTTTTCAGAACTTGTTCTTTAAAAAAGGAAAGCGCATCTTCAAATCTTCTCTCACTCAAAGCCAGATCTCCTTCATTGAGCTTATTCTTCCTTTGGAGATAATCATCAAGTTTACTTTCCACCCAATTGAATAACAGGTGAACAGCCAGAAAGGGCATAAATAAGAATATGATTAAAATACCTTCCATATTGGTGAATTGATCAGTCTGATCATCAAAAAATAGTAAAAAACATTATTCAGAAAGCTGATTCAGACTTTCCTGCTGTTTTTTAGGGAGACCAGATACAACCAGATTATAAGAATGATCGATCCAATCCTTTTTTTGTTGCAGATTAGCCCTTTCAAAATCAACTGTATTCCAGTACTTTTTGTTCATATGATAGCCCGGAATCACATAGCTGAATTCTTCCCTTAACTGAATAGCCTTTTCCGGGTCGCATTTCAGATTCACATTAAAATGCTCACTGTCAAGTCCGGTTAAAGCAAACATCTTACCCATTACCTTGAATACTAACGTGTCAGGACCAAAAGGGGTTTCCTCAGTTACACCTTTTTTTAATAAACAATATTCTCTGAAGACCTCAATGTTCATAAAAACTATCGTCTAAAGGCTGAAATTTATCGGGTAAAGGCTCTGTAAATCATCACAATCAAACAAATTAAGAACATCACAATCGAAATTTTATTGATTACGTGCATAGTTCTTATGTTAAAATTGGTCGGTTTATTCGGATCCGGTTTTCTGAAAACCCTCAAAAAATATCCAAATGCTTCCGATAGCTTAAATTGTTCTTTCAACCTGCTCATTTGATTTTGCTTTAATTTTTGTAAAAATACGCTTGAAACGACCACAAATTTACTTAATCCACAGATTCTGTCTCACGCCAGTTGCCGTCTTCTTTAATCAACTCTATCAATTCATTTACAGCATTGTCGGCATGAACCGATTTTTTTACAACCTGCTGACCTCTGTATAGCGCAATTTTATCTTTTCCGATGCCTACATACCCGTAATCCGCATCTGCCATTTCTCCTGGACCGTTTACAATACATCCCATGATCCCGATTTTCACACCTTTCAGGTGATCGGTTCTCTTTCTGATCATTGCAGTAGTTTCCTGCAAATCAAATAAGGTTCTTCCGCAGGAAGGACAAGAAATGTATTCCGTTTTACTCATCCTTGTTCTTGCTGCCTGTAAGATACCAAATCCTGTCTGATTATAGATTTTAGTTTTGGCTAAAATCTGAGTATTTTCTTCAGTTTCAGGCATTTCCAGTAAAATGCCGTCTCCAAAACCATCAATCAGTAAACCACCACAGTCTGTCGCTGAGAAAAGCTGAAAATCACTTTCTGACAAATCAGGGTACTTCGCCATTAATACGGCCGGATTGGTGATTTTATTTTGCAGCAGCTCAAAAAATAACCTTCTCAGCTCAGGCATAGCGTGCGCATTGGTTGTATAAGTGAGAAGTAAAACATTCCTGTCATTCTTTATTTTCTCAATAAGTTCAGGATTTAAATCTGATAACCGGACTTTAAGGAATTTTATCCCATCGTAGTGATTTTCAGTACTTAAATATTCAGGGACAGTGAAAAAAGGGAATTTATTGTCCTGATCCGGCAGATTAACCCAGGTACTGAAGTCAATGATTTCCTTTAATCCCATTGGCAGCATAAAAGATGCCGGAGCAGAGCCGGTATAAATATAATCAGCTCCCATATCATTCATGCTCCATTTATCGGGCAAAGGGAGATAGAAATGACCGATTCCCTTTAATACTTCATGTTCCGCAACTTCTGTTGAAGAATAATCAGCAATAACCCTCGGAACATTATGGCCACCGAAGTTGGCTATTTCATGCGTTTTTCTTCTGAAATACTGAAAAGGATTGATCGGTGAATCAAAACCAGGTTCAGATTCATTAAAAGCCGGAATGGCAGATGATAACTCCTTTCTTTGAGCATATCTGTCAACCAGAGCTTTGGCTACGGGTGCTTCTAATTCAGGATCTTCTGTAAGACTTACCCTCACCGTATCTCCTAATCCATCTTCCAGCAAGGTACCGATTCCTACCGCCGATTTAATTCTTCCGTCTTCTCCTTCTCCGGCTTCTGTAACACCCAAATGAAGAGGATAAGGTTTCAGGCCTTCTTCCGCTAATTTTCTGCATAGCAATCTGTAAGCCTGAACCATTACCTGCGTATTGGAGGCTTTCATCGAAAGTACGATATTATAATAATTTTCATCTTCACAAATTCTCAGAAACTCCAGGGCAGATTCAACCATTCCAAGCGGAGTGTCTCCGTAACGGCTCAGAATTCTGTCGCTTAATGATCCATGATTGGTGCCGATGCGCATGGCTGTACCATATTCCTTACAGATTTTGATAAGCGGAAGGAATTTCTCTCTGATTCTGTCTAATTCCTGCTGGTAAGCAGATTCTGTATAATCAATCGTTTCGAAACGCTTTTTATCTGCGTAATTTCCGGGATTGATTCTGACTTTTTCAACCAGCCGGGCCGCTAATTCGGCCGCATTTGGCGTAAAGTGTATATCTGCAATCAAGGGAACGGTATATCCTCTGACTCTTAGCTCTTTCCGGATATTTTCAAGGTTTTGTGCCTCTTTTACTGAGGGAGCCGTAATTCTGACATATTCACAGCCTGACTCAATCATTCGGATGGTTTGTTCCACAGAAGCAATGGTATCCATCGTATCAATTGTAGTCATTGATTGAATTCTGATCGGGTAATCTGAACCCATGGGAAGGTCTCCGATTTTGACTGAAATAGTTTTTCTGCGTGAGTATTCAGTTAGAGAATTACAGTAAATATTGCCATTCTCTGTCAGGTTTACAGATTGTGAGGATATGATTGATTTATTTGACATGGATTATCTGAGTCGTATTGAATTTACAAATTTAGCCAAAACCGTATAAAAAAGCCTTGCCTATTGTTTAAAACTTATTTACTAACTTTATGTTTCATTAGGAATGAAATATAACTGAATGATGTTTTATCAAAAATAGAAATATTTCAGCAAGGAAAATATTAACTTTGTTTCTGATTTTTATTTAGATAACCGGTTCATTGAGGGAACATAAAAAATAAATTTATTGTTCTTATAACATCTGAGTTTTACGACACAGAAATATTAATTATTGTTGTTTAGTTTTATTTGAAAAAGATTAAACAAAATGTAAACTTTTTTACAAGACCCGAGTTATGTTATTGTAAAAAGCAATTCCTTGATTTAGTTTAAAAGTGTTGCTGGCAACCTTCCATACGACTTTTAAACTTTGAGACTAAATCCCCGAATTGAGCGGTTAGTATGATTTTCATTTCCTGAATATGGAAATTTAAGAATCAGACCGTCTGTACTTTTCAAAACCAAATTAAGTTTATGACCTTAAAGAAAGTGGCAGTGTTTCGTAAGGAACATTTTAATGCTGCGCATCGCCTTAACAATCCTAATTGGAGTGAAGAAAAAAATGAACGTGTTTATGGCAAATGCAACAATTACAATTTTCATGGCCATAATTACGATCTGGTAGTACAGGTAGTTGGTCCGCTTGATCCTGAAACAGGATATGTAATGGACATGAAATTATTAAGTGAACTAATCAAGGAGGAGATTTTAGACAGATTTGACCATAAAAATTTGAATCTCGATACAGAAGAGTTTAAAGATCTGAACCCTTCGGCAGAGAATATTGCAATAGTTATTTATGACAAACTCAGAAACAAACTCAAAACCGAACTTGAATTAAAAATTAGATTGTATGAAACCGAACGAAATTTTGTTGAATACCCTGTTGGTTGACAAAGATAAAATTATGTTTAGCGATGAAGAGATTGGTGATGAGCACATTGGCACATCAGTAGATACTCCTTTGCGTGAGGATGCCTTTCAATTGAGTGATGAAGAGAAAATTGCCAAAATAGAGCTGCATTTTAAAGAAATCATGGAAACGCTGGGTCTTGACCTGAGAGATGATTCTTTGAAGGGAACACCAAAACGTGTTGCCAAAATGTATGTTCAGGAAATATTCTCGGGTCTTGATCCTAAAAATAAGCCTGCCATTGCTCTTTTCGACAATAAATATAAATACGATGAAATGTTGGTTGAAAAGAATATTACGTTCTATTCAAACTGTGAACATCATTTCGTACCAATTATCGGAAAGGCTCACGTGGCATATATTTCCAGCGGTAAAGTGATTGGCTTATCAAAACTGAACAGAATCGTCCAGTATTTCGCCAAAAGGCCACAGGTTCAGGAGCGTCTGACGATGCAGATCGCCAGAGAATTACAGGAAGTACTTCAGACAGAAAACATTGCGGTATTGATTGATGCCAAGCATTTATGTGTTTCTTCAAGAGGTATTAAAGATGATACATCCACTACGGTTACTTCTTACTATGGCGGCAAGTTTCAGGAAGACGCAACTCGTCAGGAGTTTTTAAAATACCTTAATTTATAGTCCGGAGCTAAGTTTATTTTAAATCATATACCATTAATTATTTAGAGAAAGCCCTTTCTGTTCCGGAAGGGCTTTCTTTTTTGAATTTTTAAGGTTTAATTTAACCGTTCATCTGCCGGAATCTCATTTTCTTACGAAATATTGAGAGCTGAATAAACTTTTTCATACTTTTCCGTGGATTTTGAATTTTCATCAAATACTTATATTTAAACCTTAACTTTTTACATCATGAATTTCTTTTTAGTTTTACTCATTTTGGCAGTTGTCATTATTTTTCTTTCCATTGTGGTGGTTAACCAGGGAACAGTTGCTGTAATTACTGTTTTTGGTAAATACCAAAGAATTATGACTCCCGGTTTAAATTTTAAGATTCCTTTCGTCGAATTTATTTTTAAGAGAATTTCTATTCAAAACCGGTCAGTTGAGCTTGAATTTCAGGCAATTACTACCGATCAGGCGAATGTGAATTTTAAAGCTATGCTTGTTTTTGCCGTGCTTAATCAGGAAGAAGAGAGTATTAAAAACGTGGCTTTCAAGTTTATGGATGAAAAAAGTCTGATGCAGGCGCTTATCAGAACAATTGAGGGCTCTATCAGAAGTTTTGTAGCAACCAAACGTCAGGCTGAAATTCTTTCTCTCAGATCTGAAATCGTGCATCATGTGAAAGACCAGATTGATAATTTACTGGAAACCTGGGGTTATCATCTGATTGATTTACAATTGAATGATATTGCTTTTGATGAGGCTATTATGCGCTCAATGGCACAGGTTGTAGCTTCTTCCAATTTAAAAGCTGCGGCAGAAAATGAAGGTCAGGCTTTGTTAATCACTAAAACCAAATCTGCTGAAGCAGAAGGGAATGCCATCAAAATTTCGGCTGAAGCTGAAAAAACCGCTGCTCAGTTAAGAGGCCAGGGGGTTGCATTGTTCAGAGAAGAAGTAGCAAAAGGTATGGCTGAATCAGCGAAAGTAATGAATGAAGCCAATCTCGATGCTTCTTTGATTTTATTTTCAATGTGGACTGAAGCAGTGAAGCATTTTGCTGAGCAGGGAAAAGGTAATGTAATTTTCCTTGACGGATCTACGGAAGGTATGGAAAAAACCATGAAACAGCTAATGGCCGTTCAGCAATTGAAAGATATCGGACCGAAATCAAAATAATTTCTGATAAAATATCAAAACAATAAAAGCGGATTTAATCCGCTTTTATTGTTTCCAGAATTGCCTTTTTGATTACATCGGGTCTTTCCTTCGTAAGAAGATGGCTGTCTTCCGGTAAATAAATATAATGATGCGGAGCATTGACCAGCGCTGAATCTACAAACGCTCCGTTTTTAGGATCAATGATCCAGTCTTTACCTCCCTGAATTATGGTTACCGGGCATGAAATTTTTTGCCAGAGTGGTAACATCTTTTTTAACTCATCTGCATGGACAAATTTTTCATCGCTGGCCCGGTTTGCATATTCCGGCAGGAAAAACCTGAAGAACTTTGAGTTAACGGGTTTAGAAAACCACCAGAATTTCTCCAGATATGGAGAGCAGGCAGGTGCTACCAGAATAAGATTATCTACTTCTTTCGGGAAATTCATCGCCATCCTGGCCGCAATTGCCGAACCATAGGATCGTCCCAGTACAATGACTTTTTGGCCGTTATTATGATGCAAAAGCGGTTCCAGTAAAATTGCCTGTTTTTCAACGGAAGTTTCAGAAGGCCCTGAGTTATTATATCCGGGGCGATCCGGGGCAATAATATGAAAGTTTTTTGCCAGGCTGCTGTCACTCAGATATTCCAGGTATCCATGCCAGGCACCCGGAGCACCGTGAATAAGCAGGAGAAGAGGTTTGGTAGTATCACCGCTTTCCGCATAAAAAATCTTTCTCCCCAAAGTATCAGAATAGGCAAATTTTGGAATAGGAGGGTGTTCTGTATAGTATCTTTCAATTGATTTATCGCCAACTTTGAAATTCTGCATACAGGATATGCTAAAAATTATCAGGGCGATAAAAATTGATAGTATAATTGTGTTACGCTTCAATGATTTAATCTTTTTCAATAAAATGCTTTTGATTTAATGACAGATTAATCTTATTCCATTCGATCTGGCGGGTTTGAGGCACAGTTCTTATGGGACAATTTTCAACCTTACAATATGAACAGCAATCCGGCAGACATGGATCCGCATGAATGAATATTTCTACATTACTTGGAGATTCAGCTTTAATCACCTCTTCAAAATGATGTACTTCTTCATGAACTTCCTGAAGAGACCAGTAATTGGGTAAGGTAAGGTGGCAATCTATATGTAAATCTGCCCCATATTGCTGAATTCTCAGATTATGTACATCAATCCATGATTTGTTTTGATTGGCTTTCAGAATACTAACGATATTTTCAAGAATTTGGTTGTCAACTTCATCCATTAATCCTCCGATAGACTTACGGATTATTTTTATGCCATTCCACAGCATGAATATTGAAAAGGCAATTGAGGCAGCTCCGTCAAGCCATAACCAGTGGGTAAACAAAACAAGTCCTACCGCAGCGATCAGAATAATGCCGCTTTGGGCATCCAGAATTAAATGATAACCATCGGCTGTAAGGGTTGGAGAATGGCTTTTTTCGCCTTCTCTTTTCAGAAAATACCCCAGAACCCAGTTGACAATTACTCCGGATACAATAATTACCAGTCCAAAGCCAAGGTCATTAATTGGCACAGGATGGAGGAAATTCTGAATAGAGTGGAAAATAATGAAAATACTTGCTAAAACAATTAAAACACCTTCCAGACCGGCTGAGAAAAATTCAATTTTGCCATGACCATAGGGATGATTAAGGTCTTTGGGTAGTGAAGCCAGATAAATGCTGTAAAAAGCAAATCCGGTAGCTACTACATTAATAATTGATTCAAGTGCATCTGTCAGAATGGCACTGGAATAAGTGAGATAGTAGGCTACGAATTTTATGATCATCAGTAAAGTGCTGATGATGAATGATGTTATTATTAAACGATATTTCAAAGCTGATGATGAGTGATTAAATTGGGTAGATATATTGAGAAAAAGACAAAAAATAGACCTTGTTACTGCAATGAAATCCAGGCCTTCAAATGATTATACAAATATACCGAACTTAAACGGCTAAATTTGAAACTTGGCTTTCAAATATTACCTTTGTTTTATGACAGCACATAAAAATCCCTGGACGAAAATTAATTCCACAGAAGTTTATGACAATCCCTGGGTGAAAATTCGCCACGAGGAAGTTCTGAAACCTAACGGTGAACCCGGTATTTACGGGGTAGCCCACTTTAAAAACAAAGCTATTGCAGTTTTGCCACTGGATGCGCTGAACTTTACCTGGCTCGTTGGCCAATATCGTTATCCATTAGAGGATTATTCCTGGGAAGTACCGATGGGCGGAGGTCCGTTAGACAAGGATTCACTCGATTCTGCAAAAAGAGAATTGAAGGAAGAAACGGGAATGACCGCTGAAAAATGGACCGATTTAGGGCGTCTTCATACTTCTAACTCAGTAACTGATGAGGTAGGTTATTTATACCTTGCCGAAGAACTTTCGTTCGGAGAATCTGAACCTGATGATACGGAAATACTTACCGTTAAAAAAGTTCACCTTAGTGAAGCTGTAGAGATGGTGATGAGTTCTGCTATTACAGATTCATTAAGTATCGCCATTATTTTGAAAGCAGCCCGTTTAAAAGGCATTTAACTTTATTCAGAAATACATGACGCAAGCAATTATTTTTGGATTTGGCTGGGGTTTTCTGCTTTGCTTTACATTCGGACCTGCTTTTTTTCGACTGATTCAATCCAGCATTGATAATGGTTTCAGAACAGGTGTCCTGATTGCACTGGGTGTAGTCGGAGCAGATGCTTTACAAATGTTTTTTGCGGTTTTTGGCACAAGCATTTTGCCAAAAATCAGGCATTTCGATATGATTTTGTCTATTGGCGGAGCTACTTTACTATTGGTACTTGGGATCAGAAGTATTTTTGCAAAAACCAGACAATTGATATACCCTAAAACAAAATTCAGTAACATTATTTATTATTTCAGTTCGGGATTCTTTCTGAATATTCTTAATCCATCTAATGTTGTAGCTGTTTTTGCTACTTCAACTTATCTGAAAGAGGTATTGGATTTTACTTTGAATGATATCATTTTATTCTTTCTGTTCAGTTTAATCGGTACTTTTCTTGCCGAATCGCTTATTTCGTTTTATGCACAGAAAATGAAAAAAGTTTTAACCAAAAATGTAATTAACCGGATTAATCAGGCTGCCGGAGTCGTATTTATTTTTTCAGCATTGCTGATTCTCTGGAAGCAGTTTATAGAATAAGAAAAGGGCCTGAAATCTAGATTCCAGGCCCTTTTCTTATTCTATAAACATATTATTTTCCTGCAAATTTCTCCCAGTCATTGATCTGCTCTGCTTTTTTCAGTACTCTCGGAAATTTATTTTGTCCTCCCGTTTTGCCAAGACCGGCAAGATAGTCGTAAAATTTACTGACTGGTAAAACCTTTATTGAAAGTTCTCTCAAAGCATGTTTCCTTTCTACAGGATAGTCATCATTAATTTCACAAAGTGTCTGATCAATAAAATCCAGTAAATCTTTTTCGTTGACCTTGTCATCCGTACCTACATACCAGTTATGCGCAAAAGAACTGTCTCCTTTTTTACCGACTACTGTAAATTCTCTGATATCGATATTGAAGTGCTTTGATGCCAGCTCAATGGCTTTATTCATGTTATCAACAGAGAGGTGTTCACCGCATAAACTGAGAAAATGCTTGGTTCTTCCGGTAATGGCAATCTCAGCATTTTTCAGGTTCGTAAATTTGATAGTATCACCGATAAGATAACGCCACGCTCCGGAAACGGTGGAAATTAATAAAGCATATTCTTTGCCTTCTTCTACCTCATCGATCATTAATGTTTTAGGTTTGGGAACCATAGTGCCATCAACATCAAAATTCTCCTCATTGAAAGGAATAAATTCGAAGAAAATGCCATTATTCAATACCAATTGCATATCATGATTGGGCTGCGTCTGGTAAGCAATGAAACCTTCTGAGGCCAGATAAGTTTCGATATAGGTAATCGGGCGTCCGAGTAATTTCTCAAACCCCTGTTTGTAAGGTTCAAAGCTCACACCGCCATGTCCGAAAACCTCTAAATTCGGCCAGATTTCATGAATATTCTTTACATCGTATTCCTTGATAATCTTTTCCATTAAAAGCTGAATCCAGGCAGGAACACCAACTACGAATCCGATATCCCAGTCTTTCGCTTTTTTCGTAATTTTATCAAGCTTTTCACTCCAGTCGCGGGTTTGGGCAATAGTTTTCCCCGGTTTATAAAATCTTTCGAACCAGAAAGGGATTTTTCCGGCAGTAATTCCGCTGAGATCTCCTTCAAAATAAGTCCCTTTATCCTGTAATTTGGTGCTGCCGCCTAACATCAGATAGCCTTTCTCATAAAGTGTTGCAGGAAGGTTTTTATAGGCAGAAAGTGCCAGGATTTGTCTGATTGAAGTCCGGTGAATTGCTTTAATCATATCCTTGGTAACAGGAATATGCTTGGAAGCGGCCTCCGAGGTACCTGAACTGAGGGCGAAATATTTGACTTTTCCGTTCCAGGTTACATTTTTCTTTCCTTCATGTGTTTTATGCCACCATTCCTGATACATTTTATTGTAATCATAAATGGGTACATTTTCTTTATATTTTTGGTAGAAATCTTTTTTATCTTCTGAAAACAAGGCAGAATTGAGGATTTCCTCAAAATTATAAGCTTCGCCAAATTCAGTAAAGCGGGCTTTACTGATTAGTTTGGTCAGCGTTTTTTTCTGCATTTTAAACGGATTGATTTTTTTGCTTCTGACCACGGCGGTCAGGCCAATCCCTCTTTTTAGAAGACTTCCAACTATTGCCATATCGTATTAATTTCGAAGAATTTAAAAGTATTAATTTATAATAATTTAAGCCAGAGGCATTTTATAAATTCCAACTCTTTAATTGCTCAATTGCCTGATAATCTGTCAAATCAAACTTGACAGGAACTATTGAAATGAAATTTTCTTTTAAGGCATCTTCATCTGTTCCGCCATTGTTATCATTATTCTGAAGAAAGCCATCCATCCAATAATATGGTTTTCCGTAAGGATCTCTTCTTTCTTCAAAGGTTTCTCTGAAAACGGCAATTGCCTGTCTGGCAATTTTTACACCTGCAATAGGTTGATCCGTTTTAGCAGGAAAGTTAACATTTAATGCCAGTCCTGTCGGCAAACCTTCTTCAATTACTTTCTGAGCTATATTTTTAACATAAGCTCTGATATGGTCAAAATCAGCATCGGCTGAGAAATCGCATAAAGAAAAACCTATCGCCGGAATACCTTCAAGTGCTGCTTCGATTGCGGCGGACATAGTTCCTGAATAAATTACTGAAATTGATGAATTAGAACCATGATTAATTCCACTTACCACCAAATCAATTTTTCTTTCTTTTAAAATGAAGTGTTTCCCGAATTTAATGCAATCCGCGGGAGTGCCCGAACATTTATAAGCTTCAATTTCAGGACCTAACCTGAGGCTTTTAGAGACTCTCAGAGGAGTTCCAAGTGTAATTGCATGGCCCATTCCCGATTGATGAGAATCAGGGGCTACTACTACTACATCCCCGATTTCTGACATTACTTCTGTTAAAACTTTAATGCCTTTAGAGGCAATAGAATCATCATTGGAGATGAGAATGAGAGGTTTATCTGTTGACATAGAATTTTGCACGGAATAGAATTCCGTGAAGGAATTTTGTTGAAAATCAAAAGTACAAAATTACATTGAAAGCTATTTTATAAAGTTAAATTTTCGTGATAGATTCTTAACTTTGGACTAACTTAAACAATCTCATGAAAAGCCTTAGTGTTTGATTGAGCCCATAAATATGTTAAAACTTATCGGTAAACTCTTTTTAAGGCTAAACGGCTGGACAATTGCAGATCATACACCCAAAGGAATACAGGATGTGAAAAGATGTGTGATCGTTGCTGCTCCGCATACTTCCAATTGGGATTATCCTTTCGCTATGTCTGTTTTTTATGCATTAGGAGTGAAAGTAAGATTTCTGGCCAAAGATTCTCTTTTTAAATTTCCCCTGGGACTAATCATGAAAGGTTCGGGAGGAATTCCTGTTTACAGAAGTCAGAGAAATAACCTGGTGCAGACTATGATCGATCTGTTTGCCAGCAGGGAAGAGCTGAGACTCATGATTCCGGCAGAAGGAACCAGGAGTTTTGTAAGGGAATGGAAATCAGGATTTTATCATGTTGCTTACGGAGCTAAAGTACCAATTGTTTTAGGCTTTCTGGATTTTAAAGAAAAGAAGGGTGGATTTCTCAATGTATATTACCCTTCCGGAAATTATGCAAAAGATCTTTATGAAATTCAGAAACTTTATTCTTTAATACATCCTAAAAACCCCGATCAGTATAGTTTGAAAGATATGAAATTTGATTAGATGAAAGGGTTTAATTTGTTGTAATTCAGTGTGTTATGTTTATTAAAATTTTAACAATATACTAAATTCTATTTATGTCTGACACTATTAAAATTTACGAAGCCAATATTTCGCAGGTTGGTTTAATTCAGGAAATTGCCAGAGAAACATGGGGACCAACCTATGGTTCAATTCTAAGCCCGGAGCAGATAGAATATATGATGGAAATGATGTATTCCACTGATGTTCTTGAAAAACAATTCGAAAACCATACTTTTTTGTTTTTGGAGAATGAGGGAAAAGTGGTAGGTTTTGCAGGTTTTGAGCCTAAAAGCGAACAACTGATTAAGCTTCATAAGATTTACTTCCTTCCGGAAACACAGGGAAAAGGATTTGGCAAACTGATGGTGGAAGAAATTTGTAAAAGAGTAGAAACTTCCGGTTTTTCAATTCTTGAATTAAATGTAAACCGTTTCAATAAAGCAAGATTTTTCTATGAAAAGCTTAGTTTTCAGGTAGTTGATGAAGTTGATGTTAATATTGGAAATGGTTTTCTGATGAACGATTATGTGATGCAAAGGAAGATTTAATGCTGAATGTATATAAAAAGGGATTAAAAGATTAAGTCATTTTTAGCTCGATTCTTTTAACCCCTTTACACTTGAATCAGTTTTTTATTGCGTCAGTTTGGCAAGATCAACTTTCAGGTTTCTGCTGAAGCTTTTAAAGCCTAGTTCCGGAGAGTAACCATCAGATTTTTTAGAATAATATCCGGTTCCGTCATAGGGACGTTTACGTGGATGTTCTTTGCAGCTTTCGGAGCAGGCTCCTTCCATTTCCCAGCCACATTTCTCACAAATCGGTACGTGCTCGTTGCATTCCGGATTGGAACAGTTTACCATTCTGTCGCTTGGTGTCTGGCAAATATGACATTTTGAAATGACTTCAGGGTTCACATGATTTACAGGAACCTGAATTCTATTGTCAAAAACATAACATTTTCCATCAAAATCCTCACCACCTTCTTCAAGTCCGTATTTGATGATTCCACCATGCAATTGATACACATTTTCAAAGCCTTTTTCCAATAAATATGCAGAAGCTTTCTCACATTTGATCCCGCCGGTACAGTAAGTGATGATTTTTTTATCTTTCAGATGCTCAATCTCATGCATGTGGTCAGGAAGTTCCCGCAGGTTCTCCATATCAAAGGTGACAGCTCCTTTAAATTTACCGACTGAATGTTCATAATTGGAACGCATATCAACTAAAACGATGTCAGGGTCATTTTTGAGCATGTTTTTGAAATCAGCCGGCTCAAGGTGCTTGCCGGTACGTACCCGGGGATTCACAGGAAGGTCTGAGTTAACAATCTCTTCTTTTACTCTGACGTGGAGTTTCTGAAAAGCATGGATATCGTGTTCTTCCACCTTGAAATCAAAATCAGAACCTTTGAAAATCGGATCATTTTCGAGCCAGTTCATATATCTCTGACAATCTTCTGCCAGACCTGAAACGGTTCCGTTCAATCCTTCTTCAGCGACGATAATTCTTCCTAAAAGATTATTTTCCAGACAGAATAAGTGATGTTTTTCACGATAAGCCTCAGTGTCCGGGATAGGCGTATAATTATAATAAAGAATAACTCTGTAAGCTTTCATCTTCAACATGATTTACAGATACAACAAAAATTTAACGGTGCAAAGATACAAAAACGGCCTTGAAATGAAGAATTTTAAATTATTTAAAATCAGTGTTTTGGCTGATGTTTATCATTTCTGTTTAGAAAATTATAGTTATTTCCCTGCGAAATTGTGAACTTTGAGGTTGGAAGATTCATTATAACAATCACTGAAAATCATAAAGGCCAGGCTGTTTCCTGGCATAAAACAGATCTTAAATTATGCATATTGCAGTTACCGGGAACATAGGCGCAGGAAAAACAACGCTTGCTTCAAAATTGGCTGAACATTTCGGTTGGGAAGTATTATTTGAAGCGGTAGAAGGAAATCCATATCTGGCTGATTTTTATGGAGATATGCCCAGATGGGCATTCCATTTACAGATTTATTTTCTGAAAAGCCGTTATGAACAGGTTGCTCAGATTCAAAAATCCAATAAAAGAATAATTCAGGACCGGACGATTTATGAAGATGCCTACATCTTCGCTCTTAATTTGTATCAATCCGGAATCATGTCTCAGAATGACTATGATACCTATAAAAGCATTTTTGATCTGATGATGACTACAGTGAAGGCTCCTGACCTCACCATTTATCTGAAAGCCGATTTGCCAAAACTGGTTAACCAGATTCAGAAAAGAGGAAGAGATTTTGAAGCAAATATTTCAGAGAAATACTTGTCTGATCTTAATCAGCATTATGAGGATTTTGTAAATAATTATAAGGAAGGTAAGTTGTTAACAATCAATGTAAATGAGTTGGATTATGCCAATAATCCCGATGATCTTGCCTTTGTGATTGACCAGGTTGACAAAGCATTGCTTTACGGATAGCAGCATTAGAAAATCTGGAACAGGTAGTAACAATATCAAAAAAGTCCTGAAAACACAGAGTCTTCAGGACTTTTTAATTAAATCAGTATATGCTAAAGATTCCCTTTTCTTAGCTCTTTTACGGCATGGTCTGCTGCTCTTGCAGTTATAGCCATAAAGGTAAGTGAGGGGTTTTGTGTTGAAGTAGATGTCATACAGGCTCCGTCTGTAACAAATACGTTTTTGCAGTTATGAAACTGATTCCATTTATTTAACATAGAAGTTTTAGGATCCTTACCCATTCTTACACCGCCCATCTCATGAATATCCAGGCCTGGCGCTTTGCTTGGTACATCATGCGTTTTGACGTTTTTAAAACCGGCTTTGGTTAACATTTCTGTCATTTGTTCATGGAAATCAACAATCATCTTCTCATCGTTGTCGTCATAGGAAACAGAGATTTTCAATTGCGGAATGCCCCATGTATCTTTCAGATTTGAGTCCAGCGTTACATAATTACTTTCTTTCGGAATAGTTTCGCCCATCATGTGCGAGCCTACTCTCCAGTTACCGTATTTTTTGGCTGTAAGGTTAGTTTTCAAATCTTCACCGATTCCCGATAAATCATTATCAAGCATTCTGGTCGAGCCAAATCCAGCTGCATATCCTCTTAAGAAATCAGTTTCCTGTTTGAAGAAATTCCTGAATCTTGGAATATAACTGCTATTTGGTCTGATTCCCTCGCTGGTTGAATCCAGAAATCCTTCATATTCCGCTGAAATGGTCGTTCTGAAGTTATGGAAAGCCAGGTATTTTCCTAACAGGCCATTATCATTACCGAAACCAGTCGGGAAACGATGTGATTTTGAGTTAAGTAAAATCAGGTTGGTATTCATTGTTGCCGCATTCAGGAAGATGATTTTGGCATAATATTCTGTCATTTGATTGGTATGCGCATCAATCACTCTGACTCCGGTTGCTTTGTTCTTCTTTTCATCAAAAATGATAGAATGCACTACAGAATCCGGTTGAAGTGTCATTTTTCCGGATTTTTGAGCCCAGGGAAGGGTAGATGAATTACTACTGAAATATCCTCCGTACGGACATCCTCTCTGGCATAATGAACGATTCTGACATTGTCCTCGGCCTTGCTGATAATGTATAGGCTGAGGCTTGGTAAGGTGAGCACATCTTCCGATGATAATCGGCCTGGTGTTGTTATAGTGTTTCGCTGTTTGTTCGCTGAAATGTTTTTCTACACAGGACATTTCATGAGGAGGCAAAAACTCGCCGTCAGGCAACTGAGGAATTCCGTCTCTGTTTCCGGAAATTCCTGCAAATTTTTCTACATGACTATACCAGGGAGCGAGATCAGCATAACGGATTGGCCAGTCAACTGCAAAGCCATCTCTCGCAGGGCCGTCAAAATCCTGTTCCGACCATCTTTGCGTTCCTCTTGCCCACATTAATGATTTTCCACCTACCTGATAGCCACGGATCCAGTCGAAAGGTTTTTCCTGAACATAAGGGTGTTCGGCATCCTTTACAAAGAAATGAGCAGCATCTTCATTGAATGCATAACAACGGCTGACGATAGGGTTGGCATCTTTAATGGCTTTTGGCAATTGACCTAAATGTTCAAATTCCCAGGGATTCATCATTGTCGTCGGATAATCTGTAATATGTTTGACATCTCGTCCGCGTTCTAAAACAAGTGTTCTTAATCCCTTGTCTGTGAGTTCTTTGGCAGCCCAGCCGCCGCTTATTCCTGAACCAACTACTATTGCATCAAATGTGCGGTTTTTTACTGAATCTATATTGAGGAAAGACATATTTCAAAGGATAAAATGTTGTTTGGATCTTATAAAATTAAAGTATCGGGAAAGTTTATTTTCCAATGGGAACGCAGCCGTGATAGAATCCTGGAGCCATATTGTAATTCAGCAGGTTGACCAATACATATTCAGAATTCATGTAGCCCTGAATAGTGAGGTTTTTTACCATATTGGTGAATTGCTTTGCTGAAGTGTCATCTGATTTTCTCATTTTATTGAAAACATCAGCTTTTTGAAGAGCATCACAACTTGTAAAAGCCTTTCCGTAGCTCTGTTTTGCCAGATCGTCAATCAAGGTAAGCCCTTTTTTGAAGTTACTCTGAACAGGTTCTCCGTAACAATCGTTGACCATTCTCATGATAAATTGATTTACCTTCAACGATTTTGCTCCCGGGGTACTTGTTTCGGGAATAATCGTCTCAACAATTTCTGCCAGGATCATTTGATTATCCTCGCTGACTACTGAAGTCGAAACCTTTCCAATTGAATCCGGGGTCCATCTGGAAGCCCAGGCTGGAAGGCTTACCAAGCCACCAACTGCTAATGTTAAGTTTTTAATTGCGGAGCGCCTTTGCATGATTAATATAAGATTTATTTGGAGTTTTTGGGTATAAAGATACAAATATGCAGGTAAAATTTTTACCATTGTGGGTATTTATAGGGTTGTCATTTATGTTAAATTAAGAAAAAAAAAGCCATTTATAGCAAAAAAGAGCCTAAAAACGACCTGAATGATGTTTCTAAGCTCTTTTTGAAAATAAAATCGGAAATATATTACTTATAAAAATAAAAAAATAAAATACCTGCATGAATTTAACCAAGGTATTATTCTTTTAATGCAGGCGTTTGGCATATATGACACATTCCTTAGATGGATTGATAAAAAGAGAGGCTAATCCGCAATAGTCATAAGAGATATTTTGCCGCTGTTTCCGGTGGTTTGATTATATGGCTGATACAAATCTTTGAGTTTATTTGTAAATAGTCTAAATAAAAATAATATTTGTGTCAAATTTTACCTTTACACATTATGATAGCATTTTACCTGACCTTTCTTGGAATTTACCTTTATTATGCAAACTCAAAGTATTTTCCTGATTACTTAGTCAGGATTCCCCTGCTTAAATCAATTGGTTTTTTACCGGTTTTGAGTGGGACCATTTTGTTCGTTTACCAATGGGACTGGGCAAGCGGGTTGCTGCTTTCTTTGACTGTAGTCGTACTTTCTCTTTCCCTTATTCAGTTGTCAGCTGTCTTAGGGAAAGCTTATTTTATCGGATTAATTGTAATGATCCATGGTTTTGTCATCCTTGGAAATCTTTGATTATGCCAGCTAAGAAAGAATATTTATCAGGCCCCGGGCAAAGGGCATTAAAAATAAGTGCCGGAATATTAGGGGGATACATGCTAACCGTAGCTTTTCATTTGTCTTTGGGAGCGCTGTTTAAAGATAAAATGGCGATTATGCTTACGGCTTCATTTTCTTTATTTATTATGTGGACAGGGTTAATTGTGACAGCTTTTCTTTTCAGGAATGGCTGGCAAGCCTGGGCTGTCTATATCATATGTACTTTAATTTTTGCCTCAATTTACTTTATCAGCAGATAAACATGAAGTTAAAAGGATTGCCAAACAGAGCATATAATATACTGTTTCATACCCATACTGTTTCGGGGATTGCAATCAGTTTTGCCTTATATGTTATTTTTTTTGCGGGAGCATTTACGCTTTTCCGGAATGAATTTTATCAATGGGAAAATCCTGAAGCCAGGATTCCTTTGGTAAAAACCATTGATTATAATGCGGTTGTAGATCAGATTAAGGCAGAAAACCCCGCATTTAAGACCGAAAATGACATTAGAATGGTTTTACCTACTGAAGCAAACCCTCTTTTGTTAGTTAGAGGACAATTGTCGAAAAATAAAAAGGAAGTTGAGTATTTTGAAGCAATATATAATCCTGTGAAAAAGACCTATACGCTGAGTAAAGGTAATGAGGGAGCCGCTTCTACTATCGGAGAAACACTTTTCAGGTTGCATTATTTGCAGCAGATTCCGGCGGTAGGGATGTATCTGGCTGGTTTGGTCGCTTTATTTTTTGCATTTGCCAGCATTACAGGTTTACTTATTCACTGGAGAAATATTTTTTCCAAATTTTACGGATTTTCGCTCAAAGGTTCCTGGAAACAAATCTGGACAAATTCTCATACTGTTTTCGGGTTACTGGGTCTTCCATTTCAGTTAATGTATGCTATTACAGGCACATTTTACATCTTTTCAATTTTAATTCTGATTCCGGGAGTATTGGCTTTTTATGGAGGAAATCAGAAAAAAGCACTGGATATTTTACGACCGGACGGAGCAATTGTATTAAAGGACTCATCTCCTCAGAAATCCTATAAAGGCGCTGTTCTGAAAACCATTTCGCAATTAGAAAAAGAAAATCCTGATTTCGGGATATCTTCTTTGTCGATCAGGCATTATGATCGTGAAGATGCTATACTCACTGCGAGAATTTCAAAAAGTGAAAACTTTACCGGAAACGGAATGATAACAGTTTCCTTAAAAGATGGCAAAAAGCTGATAAACATCATTCCCGGTTCTAAAACTTATGTTCAATCCGTACTGGAGGGAATCGGGAGGTTGCATTTCGGAGAATTCGGGGGGATATTTCTGAAAACTATCTATTTTATACTCGCCCTGTTTACTTGTTTTGTGATACTGAGTGGTGTATTAATATGGAAAGAAGCCCGCAATAAGAAAGAATATACAGCAAAACAAAAGAAATTTCATCACCGGGTTACGATGTGGTATTTGTCGGTCTGTCTAATGATGCTTCCTGCAATTGCCTTACTTTTTATTTTAGAGCAAACTATAGCGCTAAATAGCCACAGACATACTTTCTATGTAAATACAGCCTTTTTTAGTATATGGTTTTTGCTAACAATCCGGGGAGCAACAGGATTGAAAGAGGAAAGAAAACTCATGAAATTTACTTTAATTCTTTTAGGAATTTTTTCAGTATTTATTCCCTTAATCAATGGTCTAATGACTGGTGACTGGATCTGGACTTCTGCCGTTCAGGGAAATTTTTATGTAATGGGAGTTGATCTGTTCTGGTTAGTAACAGGTATTGTCTCTTTTGGAATACTTTATCTGATGGATAGGAACAGCAACAGAGCAATTTCTCTGAAAGGTAGCTTAAACAGTAGCAGCATCAGACAAAAACCTGCAAATAAAGCAGAGGTCTGAATGTCAGTTTTAGAATAGATTTGTAAAAACACGAAATCCCGGAAAATCTGAATTTTCTGGGATTTCGTGTTTTTACAGAAAATGTACAGATTGTTTCTCTGAAATAACTAAATATCTTCCAGTTTTTCTAAAATGATTGTGGTTGAAAGAACATCTGAATTTTCACCCAGTACTGACTGATGGATTTCCTTGATCTCAAAACCAAGATCAAAATACTTATTCAATTGTGGAAATTCTATTTCTCTGATTCCGCTTTCTTTATCTACTTCGTAGGAAGTATTTACAATGATAAATTTTTGCATGTTAGCTTTATTTATGGATTGACTTTTCGTAATCTGTTTGACTTTTAACAGATTACAAATTATTAGGTCGAAATTTAGTAATTCTTTTCAGCATAAATTGAGGCTTCGGTAATTGTTTACAATAAGTTAAGATTGCATTAATACGTCAATTAAGAGGCCCGGCTTTGAAAACAGGTCTGTATAAATAAACCAGTTTAATATCTGTGGAAAGAATTTACCAATGATTGTAGGAGAGTGTATTTTAGAAATTGAGGTTAGAGCAGGAATATACGACAAGAGAATATTCTTAGAATGGGTAGGCTCGCTACTTTGAGGGGGGGGTGTCGGTTTCGGTATGGGAGTTCGAGTCTCCCCATCGTCACTACAAAAAAGAGTCAGCTAGTCCTGAGGGAAAAGCTGACTCTTTTTTAAGGATTTTGATTAAAAAGGAAGATCCTGATCGTCTTCAGAGAAACTCGGTAAATCAGCTACCGGAGCACTTTGAGTAGCAGCTCTAGGAGCAAAGCCTTGATTTTGCTGAGGAGCAGAATATCCGGCATCTGAGTTATTCAAATCAATTCTAAAAGCTCTTACCTCTGTGTACCAACGTTCGTTATATTCTCTGGATTCAATACTTATGCTAGCTTTTAAGGTATCACCAAGTGCAAATTGTCTCAATTCATTGGTTTTATCTCCCCAAGCTGCCATGCAAACTTTTTTAGGATATTGTTCCTGGGTTTCCAATACGAATTCCTGCTTAACCCAAGCCCCATTTCTTCCTTGTCCTGTTACTTCCGGCAATACTTTTATCAACTTGCCAATTACTTCTAAAGCCATTTTTAATGAAATTTATTTATTACAAAATTAAAATTAAGTTTATCTTTTTGATTTTCAAAGATTTAAAAAATCTTTCGTTCAAAAGGGATAATCAGATCAAATTTTCAGTTTGCAAGTAAGTAAAAAAGTACTACTTTTGCACCATCAAATAAAGGCGATGTGGTGGAATTGGTAGACACGCTACTTTGAGGGGGTAGTGCTGGTTTCGGCATGGGAGTTCGAGTCTCCCCATCGTCACTCAAAATATTTAAAAACCGCTATGAATGGGTTAAAATCCAGTCATAGCGGTTTTTAATTTTTACTGAAACCATTATCGCACATTAATTTAGGTTTATTGATCTTAAAATAATGCCAAATAAAGCTAAAACAGATGTCTGGTGTCTTTTGTCTTAAAATACTTCTAATATCAAAGTAAAACCGCTTTCTTTGCTACCAGCCAATCAGGCTTGTGAGTTGTAACTTTAGCCCTTAATTCATTCAGAATGGAATATAATCCGAAATAAGTTCTGTTCACATATAAGCCATGTTGTGAGCCTCTGGCGACTTTGGAGTTTTTTAATTCTTCTATTTTCGTAAGCCTGTCTGCAAAAGCATATACTGATTCGAAATATTCATCATCTGAAAAATCAAATTCGTCTGTAGCAAAAGGTTTGCCAAGTAAATGAATCATTCCTGTGAATAGATCTGTGAAAAAAGCCTTTTCTTCTGCTGAATCGGAAGGAACGATAAATTCCAGATTTCTGAAAATACGATCGGTTTTCTCTTTATCATCCAGGTTATCGAAATTAAGCAAGGCGAAGTAATCATGATAATAAGTCTCAGGAATCTCCTTAATACACCCGAAATCAATTACACCAATACTACCATCAGCTCTCATCAGGAAATTACCTGGATGAGGATCTGCATGTACCTGTTTTAAGGTATGAAATTGAAAATCATAAAAATCCCATAATAATTGACCGATTTTGTTCCTGATCTCCTGGGAAGGGTTTGTTTCAATAAATTCTTTCAGATGCAGTCCTTCAAGCCAATCCATCGTAAGAATTTTGTCTGAAGAATACTGAGGATAATACCGGGGAAAAATGATGCCTTCCAAATGTGCACAAGCCCGGGTAATTTCCATAGACCGTTTTAATTCCAGACGATAATCCGTTTCTTCCAATAGCTTGCTTTCTACCTCAGCCATATAACGGTCAACATCTTTTTCGTTAAGGTTAAACATAGCGATAGCAATTGGCTTAACCATTTTTAGATCTGCCCCGATACTTTCAGCTACGCCCGGATACTGTACCTTGACGGCCAGCTGTTTACCATCCTTCTCCGCTTTATGAACCTGACCGATTGAGGCGGCATTAGAAGCAGAAATGTTGAATTTGTCAAATAACTCAGAAGGAGACTTTCCAAAATTCTTTTGGAAAGTTTTCATAACCAATGGTGCAGACAGAGGAGGAGCTGAATATTGAGACATGGTAAATTTATCCCGGTATGCTTTTGGCAGAAGTCCCTTATCCATACTCAGCATTTGGGTAACTTTTAAGGCGGAACCTTTCAAAGTACTGAGTGAATTGTAAATATCTTTGGCGTTATCCTGATGTAGTTCATCTCTTGAAATAGAGGGGTCTACGATCTTTTTAACGTTATGTTTTATATAGTTACCTCCGATTTTAACCCCGGTTTTCACAAATTCCGTAGCTCGGGCAACTTTTGAGGTGGGTATGGATCCTTGTTGTTTCATCAGAAATTATTTAAAGTCAGGCTTTATGATGCTGGTATAAAAATTTAGCTAAATCCAATACCGAATCTAAAGCTGAAGCCCCAATCAGGTCAAAAGAAGTATTTACTGCTTTTTCAATAAAAGCATCCGTTTTTTCAAATGATTTGGAAGGGTCTTTCACCCAGAAATCTAAAATTAAAAGCGCTTGCAGCCAAAAAGCATCTGCATATCTTTCATCCAGGTAGCGTCTTGATGCTACTTCACGACTTTCTTTACCTTCTGATACAAGGCTATTGGCAAAATCCTTAAAAGCTGCCTTAAAGGGACCAAGAAAAGTCGGAGTTTTCAGTTTCTTACGATCAATACTTTGCCAGGCGAGAATGACATAGCTTCTGTTTTCTTTCAAAACTTCAACCCATGTATAATAAAATGCCAGTAATTTCTCTCTGATCGAATAGCCTGCATAGATTTCCTCGGCTTCAATCTTTTTTCTGGTTGTTTCAAAAAACCTTAGCCAGATATCACTTTCCAGCAATTCAAAGGAATTATAAAATTCATAAAATTCTGCTTCTTTCATTTTTAACTTTTTGGCAAAAGCAAATACGGAAGCGGGGCGATTTCCATTTTCAATAAAATGCTCAATGTAAGCCTGGATAATTTTTTCTGATTTTTCCATAATTTCCGAAAGTGATTTTAAATAAGTAAGCCGAGATTATCTGGATATTTGGGAATTCTTTATAATAACGTAACAATTTGTTTTCAAGCTATGTTTCGCAGTAAAGAAAAAAAGCGGAAATCCTTGATTCCGCTTTAGAAATTCTTGAAAAAGTTCAGTTTATTCAGCATTAAATCAGCTCCATAGCCTGATGTTGGATGCCAACTTCCCAGAATCTTTCTCCAAAGGGTTTAAAACCAAACTTCTGATAAAGAGGCATGGCAGATAGCTGGGCATACAGATATTTGATTTGTCCTTTACTTTTTTCCTGGCTGTCAATGTCTTTGATAATAAAGTCAACCAATGAAGCTCCAACTTTATTACCCCGAAATTCCTTTAAAACAGCAAACCGTTCAAGCTTGACACCTTTTGCCGTATATCTCCAACGGGCAGTTCCGGCAGGATTTCCGTCTGACAGCGCTAATAAATGCCTGCATTCCTGATCATATTCATCAAATTCTTCTTCAGGTGGACAGGCTTGCTCTTCTATAAAAACCTTTGTTCTGACATGATATGCCAGATCCAATTCCTCCTGATTCTCAACTACTTTAACATTAATCATATCATCTTTTCTAAAAAATATTTGCTCAGCGTGTCACAAAACATGCTAAGCTAAATTGAAATGCACAAATTGAACGATCATTCAGTATTGGTGTTACATAAAAACGAAAAATATAACCGTATTTTGAGCCAGAGTTGCTTGAAAATGCCTATCGGTTAACAATCAAGTGTTTACTCAGAGACTCATCTCCTGCAATGACTTGTAAAATATAGTTTCCGTTAGGATATTTTGAGGTATCAAGATAGATTAGTGAACTGGACTGATTCTCGTAAGTATTGGTATAAAAGCTTTTACCCGAATAGTCAAACACATTTACATAAATAGATTTTGTACTTTTGAAAAGTACTTCAATTTTCGCTAAATCACTGGTCGGGTTTGGCTTAATAGTGATAGCAAGCTTATCACTTTCCGGTAAGTCAATATTGGCGGTTACAATTTTTTGACGGGTAGGACTTTTATCCAATACACTTCTTACTCTGTCTTTTTGATCCTGGGTAAAAACATTCATGCAAAAATCAGGAGAATAATCCATGTAATTCTCTATCATATTCTGAACAACAACACCTGTGCAATTTGAAGTAATTTTATTACAGTTGGTAGAATTGTTCAGGGATTCGATAGTAGGAGTGTCATTGCAATAATCATCCCCGCAACGTATATCCCCATTCGGATGCAAAAGTCCCAGCCAGTGACCAATTTCATGCGAAGCTGTTCTTCCCCAGCCATAAGTTTTACTGGTAACTGCACCAACTGTACCAAAATAGCGGTAATCAATGATTACTCCGTCAAACTGTTTCTGCTCATTTAAGGAAGTCTGATCAAATTCCAATCCCCTTACATTGGCATCATATGGAAATGCTCCATAACCCAGATTACGTCCATTTGCAGTTAATACCCAGATGTTGAGATATTTTTCATAATCCCAATGGATAAGATTTCCTATTTTGAGGTATTCTCCGGTAATATCAAAAGTTGACTGAGAGACTTTTGTTCTGGTAATACCATTGGTTGAATTACCATTTGGGTCAATCGTGGCCAGAGAAAACTCAATTTCCATATCAACACCCACCGGATTGGTATTGAAGCCATTAGTCCCGGCTTGCCGCCTGTAATCCTGATTGAGAACCTTTATCTGAGAAAGGATCTGTTCTTCTGAAATATTATTATTATTCAATCCACCAATATCCTCTGGATTTCTGTCGGTCAGTACATGTACTACAACCGGAATTTTAATTACTGTCCCTGAAATTGCCGAAGAGGCAAGCCTGTCACTGATTACATTTTTACTTATTTCTTTGTTTATCAGTGCTTTTTTAAAGTTAAAAGAAGGATTATTCAAACTTCGGATAGAATCAATCTCCGCGACAGCGCATCTGCTCTGAGCAAAAGTATTGACCGACATTAAAATCAGTAAGGAGGTAATGCACTTTTTCATCTGGTGTTATTTTGTTCTCTCTCTGCCTCTGACTTTTCGTAAGCCATGATGATATCTCTTACCAATCTATGACGTACAACATCTTTACCATCTAATTCCACAAATCCAATTCCTTTGATTCCTTCAAGGATTCGGGTAGCTTCAGCCAGACCAGATTTTTGTTTCAACGGTAAATCTACCTGAGATTTATCTCCTGTTATAATAGTTTTAGAGTTTACACCCATACGCGTCAGGAACATTTTCATCTGCATAGGGGTAGTATTTTGCGCCTCATCCAACAGAATAAAAGCATTGTTAAGTGTTCGGCCTCTCATATAAGCCAAAGGTGCGATTTCAATGACCCGGTTGTCAATAAAAAACTTCAGTTTTTCGGGTTGAATCATATCATCCAGGGCATCATAAATTGGTCTCAGATAAGGATCAATTTTTTCTTTCAGATCACCGGGAAGAAAGCCCAGATTCTCACCGGCTTCTACTGCCGGACGGGTAATAATGATTTTCTTAACTTCTTTGTTTTTCAGTGCTTTTACCGCAATTGCTACTGCTGTATAGGTTTTACCGGTACCGGCAGGCCCTACTGCAAAAACAATATCGTTCTCTTTGGCTGCTTCAACAAGTTTCTTCTGATTGGGGGTTTTTACGCGAATTACAACACCTTTGGTACCATACAATAAAACGTCATCTTCTTCTTTAAGGTGGGCTTCAGGATCTTCTTCTGGGTTCTTATCCATCTGTAGGTAGGTTTTTACCTGCTCTTTGGAAATTTTGCCATATTTATGAACGTGCTCTATAATGGCGTTCAAAATATCGTTGATTCTGACAATCTCAGGCTGGGAACCTTTTATAATGATTTCATTCCCGCGGGAGATGATCTTACTTTGCGGGAATGCCGCCGAAACAATTTTGATATTTCCGTTTTCAACTCCCAAAAGGTCAATTAACGAAACATCTTCAAGGGTAATTACATTTTCTGTCAAATCGTTAAATGTTTAAATTGAAGGATTCAGGGGCAGATTTGCTGTTAATAAATATAACGAAAACGATGCGGATTATTTTTTATTCAGTCGGTTTATTAAAAAAATGTTCTCAAACAGATAAAATGAATAGATAAATCCGGAATATTTTCAGTTTTTTGAGAAAAAGAGTCAGAAAAATCCCCTGTAAATTATGCACTAATGTATTAAATTAATTTTGATGACAATATGTTTTTTAAGGAGATTTTTTAAGAAATTTATGTCTTAAAAATTAATATTTTGCATAACTGAGATCGCCCGCTGGGAATCAATCAGTTATAGTATTTGCTGAAGAAGTGCTTCCGAATATTGAGATATTTTCGTAACATTGTATTAATGGAACAGAACAGGCCAAATCAAAATACTTTTAAAAAAAATGCCACTTTTGCAGGTGGTAAGATAATTTCATCTAACCGTTGGCTGGATACAGGGCTTGGGAAAATACCACCTCAGGCGCTGGATTTGGAGGAAGCTGTTTTGGGTGCATTAATGATTGAGAAGGATGCCCTGACAAATGTAATTGATATTTTAAAGCCTGATTCATTTTATAAAGAAGCTCATCAGAGAATTTACGGTGCAATTACTTTACTTTTTGCTGCTTCAGAACCTATTGACTTACTGACGGTTAACAATCAGCTGAAGGCAATGGGGGAATTAGAACTGGCCGGAGGTACCTCATATTTAGCAGAATTGACGAGCAGAGTAAACTCTGCGGCTAATATTGAATATCATGCCAGGGTTGTGGCCGAACATTCTATTAAAAGACAGTTGATTTCAGTATCCTCAGAGGTTCAGAGATTAGCTTATGAAGATACCACAGATGTTTTTCAGTTGCTGGACAGAGTAGAGCAGGAGCTTTTCAGAATTTCTGAATCAAATATCCGGAAGAATTACTCGGATATGGCTGCAATCATGCGGAGTGCTTTGCTGGAGTTGGAAAACAAAAAGAATATGAAAGAAGGCCTGACCGGAGTTGCTTCCGGCTTTAGTGCCTTGGACAGAATTACTTCCGGCTGGCAAAGAACGGAATTAATTATCATTGCAGCCCGTCCGGGTATGGGGAAAACAGCCCTGATTGTTTCTGCCTGCAGAAATGCAGCGGTCGATTTTGGCCAGGCTGTAGCAATATTCTCATTGGAAATGTCTTCTGTTCAGTTGGTAAATCGTTTGATTTCCGCAGAAGCAGAGCTTGAGTCTGAAAAAATCAGAAAGGGGAATCTTGCACCGCATGAATGGGCCCAATTGCATGCCAAAATTGGTAAATTAACTTCCGCTCCGATATTTATCGATGATACTCCTGCTTTATCAATTCTTGAATTAAGGGCGAAATGCCGTCGTCTGAAAGCTCAGCATGATATTCAGATGATTGTAATTGACTACTTGCAGCTTATGTCGGGAGATTCTTCAGGCAGAGGAGGAAGCGGAAACCGTGAACAGGAAATTGCCTCGATTTCGAGGGCACTAAAGCAATTGGCAAAAGAACTGGATGTTCCGGTTATCGCTCTTTCGCAATTGAGCCGTGCTGTTGAAACAAGGGGAGGAGATAAGAAACCACAGCTTTCAGATTTACGTGAATCCGGTTCGATTGAGCAGGATGCCGATATGGTAATGTTTATTTACCGTCCTGAATACTATGGAATTACCCAGGATGAAAACGGGAATTCAGTAGCAGGAGTAGGAGAGTTGATTATTGCCAAGAACAGAGCAGGTTCTCTGGATACGGTTCAATTGAGGTTTATCGGAAAATATACTAAATATTGTGATCTTGATGCTTCAGAGTATTTAGGAATGAATAATGATATGCAGTCTTTCCAGCATATTGCTGATCCGGCCAGCACGTTTGAAAGTGGAGGAGCCATTACGCTGGGAAGTCGTTTGAACAACCCGAATGCCAATCCGTTTGGCGGAAATACTGCTAACCCTAGTCAGGATGTGCCGTTTTAAAAAAGCTTATTAAATCAAATGATTTTTGAATGATCGTTCGATTTGTTTTTTTCTTTCTTAATTAAAAAGTGCCTTTAGGATAAATTTAAGCCGTTTTTTCTTAAAACTGAAGGAATAATTTTACCTGAAAATTAATTTTAGTTAAACCATTTTCCTGGTAATATTTTATTTTTTATAAGAAGAATCCCTGATTTGAAACAACTTCAAATCAGGGATTCTTCTTAATATAACCTTATAAACTAAGGTGAAATCAGTTCTCTCTCAGATCCAATCTTACCACATTTTCTACGTGATGCGTTTGCGGGAACATGTCAACAGGTTGAACCGCTGTAACTACATATTTAGCGTCCAGTAAAGCCAGATCACGAGCCTGAGTGGCAGGATTGCAGCTTACATAAACAATTCTTTTCGGAGCAGCTTCCAGTAAAGTTCTGACTACAGGTTCATCCATTCCGGCTCTCGGCGGGTCGGTAATGACTACATCCGGGCGGCCATTCTGCTTAATGAAATCCTCATCAAGAAGTTTTCTCATATCTCCGGCATAAAACTCAGTATTGGAGATATTATTGATTTCCGAATTTACCCGGGCATCTTCAACCGCCATTTCCACATATTCAAGACCAATCACTTTTCTGGCCTTTTTTGCTACGAAATTAGCAATAGTTCCTGTGCCGGTATATAAATCGTACACCAGCTCATCTCCCTGAAGATCAGCATAATCCCTGGTGATTTTATAAAGCTCATAAGCCTGGGTGGAATTGGTCTGATAGAAGGATTTTGGTCCGACTCTGAATTTCAAACCTTCCATTTCTTCAATGATATATGGGAAGCCCTTCACATTAATAACCTCAAGGTCATGAAAAGTATCATTCCCTTTTGTGTTAATAATATAGTTTAATGAAGTGATTTCCGGAAATTCATTAGCCAGAAAATCCATCATTAACTGAATTTCTTCAGGGCTATTTTTGGCAAATTGTACAATTACCATCAAATCTCCTGTTTTGGCAATTCGGATAATCAGATTGCGAAGCACTCCTTCTTCCTGGCGTACCAATTCATAAAATTCCATATCATGTTTCTCAGCAAAGTCTTTTACAGCCAGCCTAATCTTATTGGATGGATCCGGTTGAAGATAACAATGCGAAACATCAAGAATTTTATCATATCGTTTCGGAACATGAAAACCCAGGGCATTTTTGGATAAATTACCCTCAGTGTTCATTTCTTCAGCCGTTAGCCAGCGATTTTTGGAGAAGGTAAATTCCAGTTTGTTCCGGTAATAAAATGTTTCTTTTGAGGGAAGAATCGGATTAATTGCCGGGAGATCTACTTTTGCAATTCTTTCCAGATTATCGGTGACCTGTTTGGTTTTAAAGACAAGTTGCTGTTGATAATCAATGTGTTGCCACTTGCATCCTCCACAAACCCCGAAATGAGAACAGGTAGTCTGGGTTCTGAATGCAGAAGTAGGACGAATATTGATAGCCGTAGCTTCTTTGTAGTTTTTCTTAGACTTTGTAATTCTTAAATCTGCATAATCACCCGGGGCAACAGGACCCTCAATGAAGATTACTTCATCATTTACTCTGCTCAGACACTTTGCCTCAGAAGCAAAATCTTCTATTAAAACGTTTTCTAAAACGATATTCGGTTTTTTATTCTTTCCTCTCATAAGATTGCAAAATTACAAAAAAACCGTTCTTTTCGGCAAAACTTCCTGATAAAGGCTGTGATAAAGGGAATGCTTTTTATTTTTGCAGGTAAATTCTAAGCTTTTGAACATAAAAAGCTTAAATGCTTTCTGCTAATGGAAAGTTTTCAGTAAACTTGAAGAACAATCATTGCCGCTTAAATGCTATCCTGTATCATATTAATAGTTTTTGGATATTAAATGATTGATATTGAATAGATTGTGTTATAGGTTGAAAAGTTGTAAATTATAAACTCACAGATGAAAGATAAGGTTGTTATTATTACGGGGGCATCCTCAGGAATCGGGAAAGCATTGGCTTTTGCATTTGGAAGAGAGGGTGCGAAAATTGTTATTACCGGAAGAAAAAAAGAGCCCTTAGAAGCCGTTTCCAATGAATTAAAAGCAGAAAATATAGAAAACCTGGCTATTACAGGAGATGTAAGCGTTGAGAAGGACAATGAAATAATGGTAAATCAGACTTTGGAAAAGTATGGCAAAATAGATATTTTAATCAATAATGCAGGTATTTCGATGCGCTCGATGTTTGAAGACGTGGAACTTGAGGTGATTAAAAAAGTAATGGATATAAACTTCTATGGTGTTGTTTATGCCACAAAATATGCTTTACCTCATATTAAGGCAACAAAAGGATCAATTATTGGCATTTCATCCATAGCAGGTTACAGAGGTTTACCGGTTCGCTCGGGATATTCGGCTTCAAAGTTTGCTTTAAACGGCTTTTTAGAGGCGTTGAGGACGGAATTACTCAAAACCGGAGTTCATGTACTTACGGCTTGTCCGGGCTTTACAGCGTCCAATATCCGGGTTGCTTCATTAGGTAGTGATGGACAGAGCAAAGGAGACTCAATGAGAGATGAAGGAAAAATGATGTCTGCCGAAGAAGTGGCAGATGCTATTTTAAATGCAACGAAGAAAAGAAAAAGAGACCTGGTGCTGACATCTCAGGGAAAACTTACCGTTTTTCTCAATAAATGGCTGCCCAAATTGATGGATACCATGGTTTATAATACCCTTGCAAAGGAAAAAGACTCACCTTTGAGGTAAATTTTGTTTAGAAATACATAATTTGAAAGTTCCGGAAGCGCCAGTTTTCCGGAATTTTTTATTCTACCAGCCACACATCGCTTTCTTTTACGTACATTAGTTTACCGTGCCAGACAACCCTGTGCCATATGTCTGTAGTTCCGAGCACACTCAGGCGATTTCCTTTGTCAATCGTTTCGATCGCATGCGCACCGGATGAAGGCGCATCTCTAAGAATAACACTGTCTGTATTGACGATTGCCTGATGGTAGCGATCAGGAAGATTTAACAGAATACTCACCCCGATAAGATAAACCAGAAGGAATATTTTCTGACTGAGTGGGATGTAATGTTTTTTGTATTGTTTGAAAACCAGGACAGAAAAAATATAAATTCCAAGCACCAGCATAATTGCCACCAGGAAGCCCGAATACTGTTTGTAGAGCAAAACCAGAAAGTTGAAATCATCAAGTTCGTATCCTTTCAGGTCGTTTTGGGTAGCAATTTCGTTGAGTTTTGATAGTATTTTATCATTCGGTTTAAGCTCGTATGACTTGTTGAGGTAATATAAAGTATTTAAAAAATCTCTTTTTTGTTCTTTGATGAAGGCGAGTTTCAGATATAATTTACTTGAAGGAAAACGAATTTTAGATAAATTTTCTTCGTAAATCTGTTCTGCGGCGTTAAAATTTTGATGTAAGAATAAAGAATCGGCTTTTTTTAATGAATTTACATATTTCTGACTCTTAGAGAGTTGCGGGCTCAAAACGATTAGAATGATAAAAAATATAATTTTTTTTAGATTACTAGCTTGCATAATTTTAGATAAAGTCGTAGTTTTGCACCGCAATTAAGGAAAACGCTTTCGTATTTGCAAATGATTCCGTAGCTCAGCTGGTAGAGCAATACACTTTTAATGTATGGGTCCTGGGTTCGAATCCCAGCGGGATCACGAGGATTGCCAGTGGCAAATTCTCCCTTCGTTCCAGATGGAACATTTTATATATACAGACTTCGGTCTGATGATTCCGTAGCTCAGCTGGTAGAGCAATACACTTTTAATGTATGGGTCCTGGGTTCGAATCCCAGCGGGATCACAAAATTAAACTTACCAGCTACGTACATCAAATGCCGTACTTCTTTAAGTGCGGCATTTGATGCTTTCAGGCCATATTTAGTATTTCTTCTACTAATAATCTATCAAACTACAGTTTTTCTGATAATGAAAATTTGGTACATGTTTTGACTGTAAAATTGTCTAACACATAAAACCAAACCCACCATGAAAAACCTAATCGAACACCAAATGAAAATCACATTTTATTTCCGACAATCACAAACTACATCAAAAAAAAGGAAAGGTCTGGGTATAATTTACTATTATGTAATGATCGACGGAATTAAATCAGTCGAAAAAAGTACTAAAATTTCCACTGCCTTTTTGCACTGGGATTCAATTAACCAGGAGCTTATATCTGGGGAAGGATTTGAAGCAAAAAACAGGCGACTAAGGGCGATAAGGAGGGAAATAGAGGATCAAAAACGGGATTTTGAGCTAAATGGATTGGTTATTAATGAAAAGACTATTTTTAATAAAATTTCAACGACAAAATCAGAAGAAACACTTTTGAAAGTAGTCGAAGACTACCTTGCTGAGCAAAAAACTAAAATTCGCAAGGAAGAGGAATTGAAGCACAAAGGAAATATTGAGAGTTCCACTTATGAAACTTATATCAAAAGAATCAAGAACCTCACCAAATTTCTTTTATTTCAAAAGAAACTATCAATCAGGATTGACCAAGTTGATGAACGTTTTTGCGAGCAGTTTGATTTATACCTAACGTCAAATATTAATGACGAAGGGAAATCAAGAGGGCAAAATTATGCCACCAAACATATAAAATTAATCCGAACAATAGTTGATTTTGCAAGAAGATGCAAGTTGACAAGAGACAATCCTACAATATTTTACAAGTTAAAACACGAAGGCAGGAAAAAAGTAAAAACAGTTAGCCCAACTGAGGTTTCTGCTATCGAAAAACTAGAACTTAACTGGAATGAGCAAAGATACCTGGATGTGTTTATTTTCTGTAGAGAGTGTATCATTCATCATGGTGATTTCAAGCAATTATGTGATGAAAAACACTTAAGAACCGATGAAAATGGCAACTTCTGGATTATAAAACCCAGAAAAAAGGCAATTGAAGAGGGACGGCAGATACAAATAATTCCAATGTCTGACAAAGCTATTCGAATAATGCTTAAATATGGGTCCTTACAGGAGATGCCCAGATTTAGCACAACCAACTTCAATCGTTATTTAAAAATGTTATTTGCAAAGGCAAAAGTTAACAAAAATGTTTCTTCAAAAATGGGACGATCATCCGGTATTTCAGAGGCCTATAATGTCAAAAAACTACGTGGTGAAAGCATTGCAGTTATTGCTGGTTGGACGACTACCAGGGAACTTGAGAGTTATTTGGAAATTGATCATACTATTTTAAGAGATGAATATTTGTCTACAAAAGGTTTTTTAGCTTAGTTTACGTATATAAAACAATTTAACCCTTATAAAAAAAATGAAGAACCCTATTCTACTCGTACTATTCGCTTTCTTAGCTACAATTTCTTCCTGCACCGTTCAGCCTAAAACCAGCAGTCAAAATCAAAGATTTAATTCGGTCAATGACACGGAATTATCGAATTTGAAAAGAGAGGATTACAAAATCACTTCAAACGTTGAGACAAGCAAATCTTTTACAAAGGTTTGGCTTTTATTTCTACCTTTCGGTGGTGGAAAGAGTGAGGAATTTAGAAGGGAGCAGGCATATCTGAAGGCCTGTAAAGAGCATCGAATCGATGGAATAGTTCAACCAAAATTTGTCACAAAGCGTACTGTAATCCCATTGATTCTTATTTCCTATGCAGGATATACAACTAGTGTTACAGGGAAAGGGTATCTAATTAAAACAGATAGTCAGAAATAAGCTACAAACTAATACTATCAAAAAAGCAGATATTGCCAGGCAATATCTGCTTTTTATTTGATGTTTCAGGAATCATTTATCTACTTTTTCCTGATAGAAGTCGTCCGATAACTCAAACCAACCCTTCTACCAATTACCTTAAAGTCTTCATTATCACCTCTCAATAAATTTGTCAAGAATTTTTTCTTTGCTTTCAAACTCGTTAATTCAGAATCTAACCCGGACAACCCATTTAGCGATTTTAGATATTTATCTAATTCAAAAGCCAGCTTTTCTTTAAACTTCGCATTATCCTTGACTTTTCTCGTTAGCTTTGAAATATCTCCTTTTAGTTTTTCCTTCTCTTCTCTTAATTTGAAGCTTTTAGAGAGAACAGGACGAGACTTATCTCCGATTTTTGGCGTTTCAATCTTCCCTTTAAATTTCCTGTAGATTTCCTTGTCCAATTTTCCGAGAATGTAATCAGATGCCTTCTGTGCCTCTGACGCAGCTTTGAATATTGCTTTATTATTACCCCGGAGTTCTTCAATTACTGATTTTTTCCAACTTTTAATATATGCTGCAGAATTATTAAGTGTGAAATAATCTATGTGAGTATACCCACATAGATACGAGGCACCTAACTCTGCGATTAATTCCTCAAAAGCATACTGAGGATCACTCATTCCTTTTCCGAATTTTCGATTTAATCGTTCTGAATACCCTGTTGAATGGATCAACTCATGAAAAAGGGTTGAGTAATATTCCTGTGGAACATTAAAATCCTTTATTACTGGCATTTGTACAGAATCGAAGTTAGGAGTATAGTACGCCTTATCGCCACCGAAGTACAACTTCGGCTTGTTTGGCATTTTTGTATAAATTTTCTCACAATTAGTGATTTGATCCTTTTTTGATACTGCAACCCCCTTCCATCTATCGTCAAACTTAACTCCTTCTATATCATTGGCGTTAAAGATATTGTAAACCTTTAGAGTGAATGACTGATGGTAATTCGCCTTTTCGGCATGTGATAATTCCTTATACTTACTGGCAGTAATCGTCTTTCCGGTCTGCAAATGTCTGTATAAATCTTTCGTGTAAAAACATGCTGTGTATGCCTTGGCACCTTTTTTTACATTTCCACCTTTCTCGAAAACCTGCTTGTAAGTCATAAAATATGGGCAATCATGTTTGAGGGCAACCATTTGCCATTTGATAAAATAACCATTGAAGCCCTTATAATTTTCCTTTGAAGTATAGTTCATAGGAAAGTTCGGTTGCCCCTCTTTGTTTGTAGTCCATGATTGTCGCCAAACGAGATTGTCATTATTTTGAATAATCTCAATAATTCGATCAGTGATAATATCATATATTGAGTTTTTTGTTCCGGTTGAAACAATTTTACCCAGTCCAGACTTATTATCCAACCCAAGTTTCTTTACCTGAGTTGCTGAATAACTTTCAATTCCGTAATATTCCATGTTTTTACTGCTAAAATGACTGATACTTAATCCGTTTAAACCTTTTAATCTTATTGAATTTTTCGTTGACTGGGTCCAAGATAAAATCACAACTCATTGTATGGACGATAATTAAAATATGCTGCCATCCTTCACCAAAATCAATCATACATACCCGATGAGGTATCTGAAGATTGACTAAAATTGAGGAACAAAATATCGCGAAATCTTCACAATCAACACCCTTTTTCCGATCAAACCAAGTTTGATTTGGTAGTCTTATTTGCTCGATTCCAGGAGTATCTTCTCTGTAATTTATATTTTCACGACAAAATTTATAGATTGAAAACAGAGTGGATTTCAGAGGTTTTCCTTGAAATTTAACAGATAACTTTTCACTCTCAGAAACAGCTTTCGGAATCGCCTTACAAATTCGAGAGAATGTCCTCAACTTGTTGAACGATGGCATCTCGATTAAATCACTTGCATCCGGTTTTTGAAAAAAATGTTTCATATACTTTTGGCTGATAAGATCCAGGATCGAACTTTTCTTAGATTCCGGCCGACATCGTAAAATAAGTCGATCCGGGCCGTAACAAAATATATTCAGATGCGATATCGCATCGCATTTTAATTTGATACGATCAGGAACCGGATTTCTTAATACCAAACAGATTCGTAAACCCGATTAAGTATGAAATTCCGGCAACCAACAGCGTAAATACTAATGCCAAAAACCAACGAAATTTAGCAATCAAAGAAATTGCCAAAATTGTAATAAAAGCAAGTCCTATAACGATTGCAGCTACAGAAGTATTCGCCTCGTCCTTTATTTGAGCGGCCGTCGTCTGCACAATCTTAGTGATTTCAGTGAACGTTGGAGTCGGTTTAGGATTAGATGCGAAGAAATTCTGAGAAATCAGCATACTTGTCCAATCCTGAGCTACTTTGATTTCCCCCAAATCATTCAAGTGTAATCCGTCCGAAATTCGGTATGAAGCTCCCATCTGAGATAAGTCAGGGCCATAATACATACTCGGCAGCTGCTCAATAGCCTGATTGGTAGAAGCAATGATTTCAGGGAAATTAGGATCAATACAACTTCGTGCCAATGAAACAGGCAAGTTAAAATTTGCATCAACTCTAATTTTGTTAATCAATCTTTTCCAGCCATCAAGTAAAATGTTTTGAGTAAACTGCTTATCTCTGTCATTATCTCCATGAATAATCAAAACTCCCCTGCAACCGGTTTCTTGTACAAAAGTCTTAAGAGCTTCTCCAAGTATAGCGTAGGGATAGCCTAAATCTTCATATCCTTGTTTATACCCGGCATATTCCCGTCCGGTTTTAATTCCTGAAGCTGCGTCTGCCCAATCCATCATGCGGGTTCCGCCCCAAGCACAATGATAAAACAGAACTGGAACCATCAACTTTTCTGCCATTTGGCTTGCAACTCTGGCAGGTAATCCCCTTGCCGTTTCTTGCCTGATATTGTCCAAATACCTTTGTACCTCTTCCGGTTTTTTATACTGATCCGGATCATTTCTTTTCCAGAAATTTTCCGTAAAAAATGCCAGGGGAGAGGTATCCGAACCAATGCCGTAACCATCTGCGAAACTATGTCCACTCCAAACGATCACTTCACCGACCCCTAAGTATTCCAATTTTTTCGATTCTGATTTATTGGTAACAACAACCTGATAGAGTCCCTGAGGGACTTTCACATTAGCTTTAAATTCGGCATTATTTACTGGAAGAGTAATAGAAAAATCAGTTCCAGAATTTTCCAAAGCCGAAAATTTTACAGTTACTGCAGTATCAGATAATCCTGAGAATTTTACAAGCGCAAAGCCCGAATTATTCCTTTGGTAAATGATCGGTTTTGTAGGATATGTGAGGTTTAGCATGATTCTTAATTAGTAGTGATCGTTTTCCAAACGGTTCCGTTCCAAAATTCCTTTGCATGTGTTTCGGTATTATAATAGTCTTGCCCTTCCTGTGGTGAAACTATTGCATTTCTTTGAGCAGTACTACCTTCAAGTCTTGAAGAAACCTTATACCAACTTCCCCATACGCCACCAGATTTCGTTCGTTTATATTCGTTTCCACTGGTATCGAAAACAAGCTGGTTTATATAATCCGACTGTCCGTTGCTAAGAAATTGCACACCCTGAAAAAATGCTGTTGGGGACGATCCGGCAGGTGCATTAGCTGGACCTGCTGTTGTTTTGAACCAACCCTCTTTTCCTAATCCGTTTAAATCACTAAGTGTTTGAACGGCAATTACTCCTGTGGGGTCAATTGAACGAATTGCATACCAGTCGACTCCCAAAGCATGACTAGAACCTGACGTTAATCGCTTCCAACCAAGAATAGAATAATTAACACCATATGTAGTGTATAGCATTGGATTATCATTCCAAACAGTTACACCAGCATTAAAATTGCCTGTGGTCGGCATAGTGCTACTGTCTAACATTTCTGAGTCTAACGAAACTACTTTTTTCCATCCGGTTGAAAGGTCAGCCCGATATTCCCATCCGCCAATATCTCTTACACTCCCAGAAGCCTGATTATATACATACCCTTGACTTCCATACGGTTGCGCTGGTGTTGGCTTTCCAAAATATTCACTCAACCTTACACCGTTCGAAAGTTCAATACCATTGCTTCCTCTAAACTTATAATAGTTATGCGAAAACCCTGCATACCTAATACTTCCAAGCGTTCCGGTATCGACTTCAACCTCGACATTATTAATGTCGTTATTGAGCAATGTTCCATATACCCGGTATTGCCCTTCGACTTTAATCCCCGTACTTCCTGTTGTCATACCTGTGCCGGAATTAATCATGTTGTCAGCGACGATTAAGCCGTCAGCCTCACCTACAAGCGACATCAATGTAATACCTACTTCGCCAGACTTTACCATGATTTGATTGTCAGCAATAATGGTGTTACAAACGCCGTTCCCTTCTGTCATTTTGTAGACAATCCCTCGTTGATCAGCTGGCTCTATGTAATTTCCGAGGATTTTAAGTAAATACCCTGAGATTACAATATGCTGTTGGCTGACTCCAAGTCCATAGAAATGATTTCCTGTGATTAGCCACCCCGCCGCCGTATCAAGATTTATCCCAGTTACACATTTAACAAAGAAGCAATTTTTCAGAATACCGTCGGTAGTGTGTCTGCCTGATGTGCTCGAACTTCTCATACCTGTATTGCACTCAATAAAATAGCATTCATCAATTACAGTTTCAACGACGTCGCTAACTGCATATGCAGTAAAGTCAATTCCAGCATCAAAATGCCTGAAAAGACAGTTCTTAACGGATAATCTCTGTATAGCAGAATTCAGCGCAACATTGGTAGAATTGTTACCCTCAATCGAAAGATTTCTCAACTGAATACATACACCGGAACCAGGATCACTTGCAGGAGTTGTAAATAAATATCCTGTACCAGAATAGAAGATCGTTTGATTATTTAGTGTATTTTGATCAAGGAAACATTGTTCCCCATACACCATTGTGTAGTTGTTAATTTTAAGCGATGCCGTAACCTTATATCGCCACTTCGGCTTTGGAAAAAAAACAACTCTATGATTATCCAATGCCCTTTGAATTGCAGCTGTGTCATCTGCTACGCCATCCCCTATCGCTCCATACGAAACAACATTAGCCGCTCTGCCACCAAATTGGCGTTTTAGTCTAACGCCATTTGCACAGACTAAAATTCCTCCAGTATTGTCAAGCGATGTTGTATCAGCAAAATCAGGAGTCCACTTTCCGCCACCCATGTCCGTACTTTCATACAGAACAGACAAATCTGATGAAACAGGGGACATACTACGCAATTGAGCAATCGTACCCTGTTTAATCAGACCATTGAAATTTGATGGCTTAACAGCATCCTGAACAAATTGTTGAGTCTTGGTCAGAGTCATATGAATTATTGTAATGTTGAGTGGATAAATAGCAAATCTTTGCCTTGTCGATAGTAAAGGCCCTCGCCCGGAACGTAATTCCAACCTTCTTTAACATTATTGGGATCGTAAAAACTTATCGTATTAGTGGAAACAGGCTGATTTTTTATAGCTAATGCTATAGCGGCAGTAGCTAACTGGCGGTCTGTATAATTTACCAACGATTGAGAGTCAGAAATCAATTCCGGCTGAATATTAGCAGTAAGGTTTTCAGGAGTTGTAGCAGCTTGATCGGTGCTATCCTCAATTCCAAGTTCGATACGGAATTTATAGATCAGAGCAGAAATTCCCCCGATTATTGCCAATACGAATATGGTTTTAAGTATTTTCATTTCTTTCTCAGATATAAGATCAGGGTAGTTAGGAAACCAATTCCCAAAACCGCACTAATGATTTTGAAAGTTTTTACTGACTTGGTTAAGGCCGATACTTGTTGCTTCAAAGCCCCCAATTCCTCAGAACTATTGTCCGAAGTACCGAATATTGCCCCTAAAATTGACGAGAATATGTTCATAACTTTATAATTAAGCCTTTTTGTGCTGCTATATTTCCGAGGTAAAATAAACCAGCACCGAGCAGAGGTGCTTTGATATATTGCAATACTAACTTAAGATTGAGCCGTTTTCTGATCTTTTTATCATTTGCAATTATAATCCCGGCTGTCTTCATATCGTCATCACAAATCTGAAATATCTGAGAACCTATCACTTTTGCTTTTTCCAGACTTACTTTCGAACTCAGCTTCAATAATTCAAATCTGATCCTAAGAGAATCCAGAGCGATCTTATTATTAATCGCCAAGTCAATCTGTGACTTTCTGACTAAGAACAATGGTTCCTGAATCTCTAAACTATCTTTTCTGGCTGTAGAGTCTGCTGCCGTAATACTTTTGCCATAGAGCGTCTCTGGCAGAATCAGTACGATCCAGGCTATTACTTTCAAGATATTTCTGATCTGCAGCATCTTTATTTTCTATTTCAGCATTAGTATTTAAACCTTTCTTAATTGCCTCTGCAAATGATTTCTGTAATGCAGATCGCTTTCCCTGATTATCTCTCAGCACCTTTGTCAGATAATCATTTTCAGTTTGCATCTGAGCAATTCGAAAATCTGCCTGTCTATAGTACATCCAGAAACCAAAACAACCAAGTAAAAATGCTATTGCCCCCAAACGGAGTAGTAGAAACTTCCACCGCTTGAGGGTAATTTCAGAATTGAGCCGAGCAATTAAAAGCATCACTTAACCTGTTTTGCGGCTCTTTTTACCGCCTCGACACGACTTACTTTAAACTTTGATACAGTTACTTTTTTCGTTGTCTTTCCGCCTGACTTTTGAATCTCAGTAGCAACCTGACTGATTCTTTTGATTCGTTTCTGAGCAGGAGTTAAACCTGATTTTACCACTTTCTTTTTTGGCTTAGATGCTTTTTTAGGAGCCGATTTTGTCTTTTTCATAGCTGAGGTATTTTTTATGATTTTTTTCTAAATATCAAAAACAGGAAAATAAAAACGGCTGAAATTGTTACAATTAACCAGGGAAACGGATTGCTGATTGCAGTTAAAGCAACATCTTTTCCGTTTAATTTCTTCCAGATAATTACTCCTTTCTGTTTAAAAGCCTGCCAGTATTCAACAATGCTGGGGTCACGTTTATCAGTAACCTTTAGGCTTTTATAACCACCTTCAAGCAATTGCCGTGGCTCTGTACAATATCCCAGATAATCATATTTTTGTCCTGTAACTTTGGTTGTGTCATACCAATTGTTTGATACAAAATTTGATACTAATATTCCGTTAATTCGATAGGCGAATTCCTTACTTTGTGTTATATCCGCAATCTCAAAAAAGAACTCTCCTTGCAAGTTAGGTTCGTTAAGAAAATTGTCTGCTTTCAGAAATTTATCTACCCTTGGATTCGCAATTGTCTCAATTCCTTCATGACTCATTGTAAGGGTTAAAGCATCAAAGTCGCTATTGTATCGAACATCTATATATGGCTTATTCTTCTCGTCAACCCAATGGTATCCATTTAATTCCGGCTGGTCGATTTCGCTTTTGATGTACATCGGATAATAATTATCCGGCATACTGGAAATAGAATCAAATACCTCATAATGTCCTTCGTACCCATTCAAATTTAAGAGTTGTCCAGCCTGAATGTTTAGGGCTTCTCTTATTTTCAAGAGGGTGGATCTGTCCAAACTTGAGACCTGGGATATGATACCGATGTTAACCATTTACTTTTTCTTCCTGAAAATGAAAAATGAAATAATTGCAACCACAACAAGTACAATTCCTATGATAGTGAACTTCCCGGTTTTAGCGGACTGTTCATCCTCTAGCTGTTGTTGTTGAGCCGGTGTAATAGTTGTATTTGCGGGAATCCCGGCATTTTCCCCTGAATTAATCCCCAGTACCCCGCCTACAATTCCCCCAATAGTTACTATCAAACTCGCCCAATCGAAAGTTCCTGTTGCACCCTTCGAGTTATCCGATCCGGAAGAAGTCCCCGCAGGACTTGAACTGGTAGAGCTCGTATCAGTCTTTTTCTTAAAAATACCTGAGAAGAAACCACCAATGTCCTGAAGTACTTTCCCCACCCGGGTCTTTCCTGTTGCGTCTTTATATGCTCCCATTTTAATTAGGTTTAGAGGTTAATTATGTTTCCGGGCAAACAAATAAATGACAAACCCTACTACGGCAACTGCAAGCCCATACAGAAGAATTTTACTTGATGATGCGTTTGAATTAGGAGTTCCAGCGCCTGGGGTATTTCCACTTCCGGCCGCACTTTTAGGAGGCTTTGTGTAACCAGTGTCACCATTGGCGTTCGCCTTCTTAATATCTTCAATAGATGCACCATCCTCCCTTTTGTCGAATGCAGCAAAAGCCGCATCCTCGCTGTCAGTAGCATCCTGACTGCTTACCCAGGCCAACATCGGTCTTGGTGTGTATTCACCTGCACCCCAACCGAGGAACCCTGTACTGTTACGGTTTTCTGAAAATGTGTTTACCTGGTAGTACAACACATCACCCTTTACTCTTTTTTCGCCTGTTGCTGTTCCGATTAGAGAACCCTGCAAAAACCGTTTTGGCTCATTTGTCGTCCCACTGTCACCATACCATTGCATCATAGGCTCGTGCCAATCAGGAAAATGCGCTCCGTAATGCTCGTCTTCATATACAGTACACCCCGCTTTTGAAAAGCAATAAATTTTAGAACCTTTAGTAATCAGAGCCATTTTATAATGAGTTTAGAGAGTTCTTGTAATTGAGTCTATAAGCCCGTTTGTGCCTATAAACTTTAGAATGTAATCAGATGTGGTATTAGAAATATTATTTTTCACAAAACTGACAGTGTCAGTAGGTGTTAAGGACTTCGGCACTTTATTTGCATTACCCTGCCCGGCATTGTAGTGTACAATAATTTTGTCCATCCTGACTTTTGTCGGATTGCCGATTCCTATGATTCCTCCTTCAGAATACTTGTCGACTAAATAATCCATATACATGGAAGACAACCAAATATTTATCTCTGGATTTAATAACTGTTGCTTTGTTATCAGATTTGTTGAATCTGCAGCACCTGAACATTTACTGGGAGCGTTATCCCACTTTAGATTCAGCAGACAATCCGCAAGGTTTTGACCAAAAAGTTGATAAATCTTAGCTTCCTGAGAATCCGTCATGATTTTTGCTCTTTTTTTGAGCCAGAATGGAATATTGCTTGCCGTTTTTGGGTCCAATTGCCCGATTCCGTAGGCTTGCCCGTTCGCAGCATTCGGATTGCCCTTGCTTTCGATGAAAAAAAGTGCTTCCAAGATGTACGAATCAAGCCTTGCATTTGCTGAGGAACACGCCTCGTTAATGATTGCTCCGTACGCACTTCTGATCTGGTTCACAATCGCCATATTACCCGGCACTTGATTTGTCGTGTAAAATGAGGATTTCAATATTTCGATTGCTAAAGGCATTTTTTAATTTCTTTTGATTACAAATTTCCGGTTTGATTTCAGTCGCCCTGGTTTAATGAAAATTGCATCCAATGTGATATAGCTTCCTATACCAAACACAATCAATGTGATGAATAAATAGTATTTATTTCGTTGGTACATTTTCAAGTTGTTTACGCATGCGTTGCTCTTTCAACGTATTGATATTGACAAAGAATTGAAGTACCAAACCGATTACAATTAAAAGGTTTACGCCAATTCCAATAATAAAGAACCATTTTTTCATAATTTCTTAAATTTCAACCTTGTTAAAATTTCGTATAAATGCGATGGAGAGAGTTGGAAACTTTTTAATCCATAACTTTCAATAACCCCTGCTTGAACCAATGAATTAAAACATATTTCGCTACAGAACTGACCATTAGAATTTGTAAGATCAAAACCTGCGATCATTCCGGCAAAAATGCCAGTCCAATTATATCTTTCTGATTGTCTATCTATAAAATACTGTCTCACTTTAGCCTCTTGATCCGCCTTGGCTGGTATCTGAAAGAACTGCCAGTTTTCAGGTTTGTAAACTTTGTCCTTATCTGAAATAAGCATTACACCCCTTCTTTTGTCTCCGGCTGTTCCGACTGCTCCGTCACTAAAGTGTATCTCGCAATGTGACCATATCCCTGCACTGGCCAGACTCATTATAATCGTGGATACTTCCGGATGATCTATGTCAAAAGTTTCAAAACCGATTGTCATCATTTCTTAAATAGTCCAATTATCATTATTCTAAAAGCCTTCCAGGAACCCGGTTTCAATAATGAAAACCCTGTGAAAAAGAAAAAGCCAACTACAATAACCCAAAGTAAAAAATTAGGAACCCCTTGGATAAACTGATTTACATTTTGTCCAGATTCCGACTGATTCAAGAAGGAAATATCGTAATACGGGTTAACCTGTTTCTCTAAAAAAGTCTTTAACTCGAATACTGTTACATTACCGTCCTTATCATAATCAAGCCTATTTGCGTTGTATGCGGCTGAACCTTTTGAATACAGGATAAAACCATTTGCTTTTTTAAATGCTGCCGGGTAATGCACCAACTCATACAACTCATACCCATTATCAGGCAAACCATACCTTTTAATTTGCAACGATAGATACCTCTCTACTGGAACCAACTGCTCGATAACATTCATTTTAGCAATCTGGGCAGTTGAATATCCTATTTCATTTGCGGTAGATTCTAAAAACTGTATTAAGCCAGTTGCCGTAGAGTCTGGAGCCTTAGCGGTTGGTATAAATCTCGACTCAGCCCATATCAACGCCATTAACCAATTAGGATTTCTGATCTTAAGATTCATACAAACAACCCTTAATTTCTTTTCAAATTCGGTTCTGAGGTTTGCAGGAATTTTATCTATAAAAATCAGGCTCACAGCTTTTTTTGCTTATTATAATAGAAACTAATATGATTACTGACTAACTGTATTTCGTTTAAATTTCGATTGGTGATGTAAACACCATGCCAGCCTTTGCCGCCTCCCGTGTTTCCGCCCCCGCTGGGGATTTTTTTTCTTGCAAAATCTTTTAACCAGTCATCACCGACGTACATTTCGATATGGGAATAAAACATTCGCATCTCATCGCCCTTTTTAGGCAAAATGCCAGTTCTTTGATTTCCAGAGCCCTTTATATACACTATTCGAGAACTTTTCTTAAACCATTCTCTAACCGAAAGCGGATTTTCAATCCCGAAATCTTTTCGAACGTCTATCCCGACATCCTGATGTAAAACAGTTTGATATGCACCGCACCAATAGCACCCAAGTGGACAACCTGCCCGTTTTTGAATTTTATCTAATTCAGTTCCTCTATTCGTGTAAACCCATGTCTTTTGAGTGTTACTCCAGTATCTATCTTCTCTAACTGTCAGATACTTTTCCTGGGCTTTAACTATTTTTTCCCTCAGCTCCGATTCGCTCAAAATTGGTTGACTGAGTGACTCAAACCAAAATAAATTAGCAACGATCCAAATAACATAGCAACAAATTTTATCCTTTCCCATGCGGTTAGTTTGTAGAAAAAATCGTGATAAAAATCTTTATTTGACTTAACAAACGGCAATTGATAGCATAGAACGGATGGCGCAATAATTAACAGGAAAATCAAAATGAATACCAGGTCGGTACTCTGTAGTAACCGCTCAAATACAATTCTCTGTAAATTTGAATCGTTGAAAGCGTTTACTTTTTTTGTAATAAGCTCATCTTCACTTAAGAGTGAATTTGCCCGCTCAATCTTTGCTTGATAACCATAAAATGACATTAACAGAGCGACAATCATTGAAACCAGCACGCCAACCTGAATGAATGGCATGTATTTTGCAATGAATCGACTCAGTTTTCGTTTATTGGCAATCTGTTCTACTTTTGGCAATTCTTCCTCGAAGGTCTCCCCTTCGATTACAATCTTTGCAGCTTCATCTCTTGAGGCTTTCGCCCAATCGAGCTTTTGATCTGTGTCCTCTTTAGTTTTTGCATCTCTGGCAAGGGCTTCGTAATTTCGAGCATCATCTAAAAGTGAAAGTTTTCGTTTTCGAAGTTCTTCCTTTTCAGTTTTGGCAATTTTCGCCTGTTCCGCTTCGAGTTGCAAAAGCCGTTCAGCAGCTTCCTCCTGAGAAATCAACAGCAACTCTTTTTCAAGTTCTATTTCAGATTTTGTCATCATTACCAGCCTAATAGTTTATAAATGAATTTAATAAGTACTGCGGCAACAATAGCAGACAATCCCAAGATAATACCAGTATTTAGTACTGATTTCTGGTCAAGACTGATCTGATTATCCGTTTTTACAGTGCCGAGAATATTTCCTAACAATCCATCCATTTTTAGTTATTGTTTTGGTATTTTAATTCTAAGGTTTTGATTCTTTTCACAAGATTGTCACGGATCGGGGATAGTGGAGTATAATAAGATACATCATCCAAATCCTTAGCTAACGACCCTTTGTTATTGCTATAATACAACTGATTATATCCGTTAATGACATAGATAAGTTGATTATCGTTATACTTTTCGATTTCTAAGATGTAATCATTCAAAGTGCCATTTGTAAAGTGCCAGGTTGAAAGATAACTACCGAGCTTGTCAACCATTGTTTGTCCAGTAGCCCTAATCCAAGTTTTGAAACTATCGCTTTGATCAGGGAGTGGGAGGGATGGCGAATAGCCTAAAACCTCCGGAGCAGAGTTCTTCTTAAAAACATATTTCTTAAGCAAGAGATACCCGGTAATTGCCGCTGCAGCATAATTAGGGGGTAATACGAGATATTAAAATAAAGATGTACAGAATGGTTTAAAAAAGCCTGAAAATGAGGAGATTAGAGGTTTTTTCAATTTGATGGCTAATGAAACGAATTATTAAAAAATAGATGTATTTTAATTGTACTTTAATTTTGCATGAAAAATAAGACTGAAATACATCTATTTATGAATTGGGTTGAATTTTGGTTAAATCTGGCTTGTACATTTCAGGGCGATAAGATAGAACACTATTGCAAAAAACAACCTTAAAGCCCTTATTGCGTTGTATTCTAGCCTTATTTTCCCAAAAATCAAGTTTGATGAGTAAGGTAGGATAACGACGCCTGAAAGTAAATAAAAGAATGCAGGTAAAGGCTCTGAAAAAAAACCTGCGAAGGCAAAAAGTATAAATAAACCACCGATAAACCAACTTGCAATACTGTGTTTTTTGTCCATTTTAATACATGTAAAAGTTTATAGATTGATATATATGTATTTTTAAATACAATAAAGATGTATTTAAATACATGTAAAAATTTATGTATTGTTGTACAATTACCCCATCGAGTTAATTCTCACAGAGGCTTTTACGAATGCGATTGCTTTAACAGCACCGACCTGTACGTCTTTTGGTTGGTGATGTGGATTTTGACTTACAAGTCTAATGTAATTTTCCCGTGTTGATTGCTGTACAAATTTTACAGTGATATACTCCTCCTGCTCATATTCGTCTACAAGACTAAGTAAATACATCTCGCCCCAAAAAACACTTTCTATACTTGCTAGTTGCTTATAAAGTACAATATCCCCGGACTTAAGTAGAGGGTACATGCTGTCGCCAGTAACATATACCGCACCGTCGCACTTCGACAGATTTGGTATTGAAAGGTAGTCAACTGGTGTTTGTGCTGCTGAATTATTAAACAAGGGGATTAATCCCGCTGTAGCATCTAAATTATAGAGAGGGATACTCTGTGAACTATATTTTTTTTCAATAGCCTTCCCCTGAAATTGATTTACCTTTAAGTCCGACATTTCGCCCTGTTTTTCCATGTCTCCACGCCCTGTTAATAGCCATTCGGTGTTAATTGTCGGCATAAAGTCGACAATTTTAATTATTGTTGACCCACTGATGTCTGAATCTCTATTTTTGATTATTGTCAGATACCCTTTACTTAAATTAATTTGCTTCTCAAACTTTGTATGGGGTATATTTTTATACCGAAGGTATTCAAAAACCCGATCAATTATCTTTGTCATTTGACTATTGTTATAATTATTACAAAAAAAGCCGACAATAATTTTGTATTTATGAAAATTGTCGGTAATATTGTACTCAGTCTTAGATACAAACTAAGTAGATTATACTTGAAAAGCAATACAAATTTGAGGGAACGGTACTAAATTTTGAAAAATGTCTAAAAATGTAACAATAACATGTAATGTATGTCGGCAAGAGCCTATTATGGAGGCTCTTGTAAGGGCAGAATTAATAATTGAGACCTGCCCGCTTTGTCCACATAAGTATCATGGAAGTCATGACGCTTTTAAAAAAGCCGACATATTTCAAAAAATCGAAATCGACAGCTTACGATTGCCGACAATTGGCAGTATTGTTACATCAAGTTTGCCGGGTGATGTGTCTGAACGTTTTGGAAATTGGGAAGTTGTCGAAATTGGCAATAAGAGTATGAATGCAGATAGAGGGTGGGTTGTCACAATTCAAAAAATTGGGACAACAAACAGAAGGATTAATACCTATTCAGCATGGTTAAAGATGGTCTCTTAATTTAATTAAAAATGCAGAACAAAAGATTGAGTTTCGGTGAATTGAAATTAATCTCCGATATGTCGGGAGTGCCTTATGATACTTTAAGAGCAACCAATAACGGAGTAAGAAATAACATGCGTGCGAGAGTGGCAATAGATGTGTATTTGGACTCTAAGGCAGGTTTGACTAAAAAAATAATAGCAGAGTTAAGGGATATATAGTATGCAGGATATTGTAAAGGAAATAGACGGACGCTTATACGTTACTATCGAGTCTCTCACGGCCGCAGGTATTCAGAAAAATACAATTGTGGTTGGGGCGTATCGTGGGCGGGATGGCTGGGTAATAAAAAAAGACCCTTCTGATCGTCGAAAAAGCCTTGTGCAATGGGAAGCGATGGCATTACGGTATAAAGACCTAATGCTTAAGAATGTACTTAAAGGTGTTCAACCGCAAGAGTACATAAATGAACAGAAAAATAGAGGGCATATTGTACAGAAAAGCGTAATAGAAATTAATCTTGATAAGATAGTTTCAGAGATTGATGTTAGAGTAATGGTGTATATGCGGCATTACAAGGCGTGGAATGATAGAGATGAAAAAAAACAATTAGCACTTGCTAAAGCTTGCGCAATATGTGAGATAGTTGCTAGTCATGTTGACAACTGGAAGCGATATGATACGTTTAAGCAGGCTGCCGCTTGGATTGGAACGTATCAGCAGGGCAAGGGTGTACCCAAGCTTCTTCCAGTGCATGAAATAAACCTAAAAAGGTTATTGGAGCGTGTTTACCTCCGCAAAGAATGCGAAATCTGGGAGGCTATTACGATTAAAAACGTAGGAAACAAAAACCGCAAGGCAAAACGACACGACGAACTTTATGCGTGGGCGCTGGCTATGCGAAACGATGGCCGGAACTTTTCTGCCGCGCACATTTATAGACAATGTAAGTTGGCTGCCAGCCTATTAGGATGGGAAGACGGCGAATTTGTATCTGAACAATGGTTCTACAAGGCTTTAGCTAAACAAGAAACAAAAGTGATAACGCAGGCTAAGCGTTTTGGCGGAACAGGGCGGGCGGCAAAGTTCTCTGGTTTTGTGCCTCTCCGGATGCCCACAGAAAAGAATATTCTCTGGGAAATAGATGCAACTCCAATTAACATAACTCCGCACTATTGGGAAGATCCCAACGAAGTTACAACAAAGAAAAAAGATTTAGCGATGGGACGGGCGGTACTAAGCGTTGTACGCGACCACGCTACGCAAGATATTCTCGGATACAGCCTTGATATGTCTGAAAATAGACATATGGTAATAAATGCCTTGCGAATGGCCATTGAGCGCACCGGAAAACTACCATACGAGCTAAGATATGACCGTGGTAGCTGGTATGGAACTGACGAAGTCGAAACGATTATTAAGAAGTTTCAGGGGTTTGGTGTTAAAACTACCGAAACCACTAGCCCAACCGGGAAGCCGGGCGTTGAACGCTGGTTTGAAACATTTCAGTCTGTATTCTTGATAGATTCAGACTATTATATCGGGGAGGGCGTTAAGTCACGGCGTGAAAATGCTCACCGATCTGCCGACCAGCTTACTAAGCAATTCCAGCAAGCAAAAAGAGAAAACTGGAAATTTGAGGATGCTGTTAAAGAGATTGCAGGGTATATAAACGAGTATAGAAAAACTAAGCTGAGTAAATATTCTAAAAAATACAAGAATGTTGACTATAGCCCATCAGAGCTATACAATCTATTCGATGATTATGAGGGAAGCGTAAACATAGAACGCTGGGAAATTGCCGATTTGCTGTGGAAAACAACTAAACTGAAAATCACAAGGCGTACAGTCAGATTGCAGGTACATAACGAGGTGTGTTTATTCCCTCTTATTGAGTCGAAAGCAGCTAAATACGCGATAAATGCGGCCGATATTTTAATGAAACACGCCGAAATCGTAGTAAAATACGACGAAAGAGACCTGAGCGAAGTGATGATATTTACCCCGGACACAGGCGATTTTCTGGGAAGTTTGGCAAGAAATGACGGGTTTGACGGTTACGGAAAGGATGCAGAATGGGGTAAAATCGCAGAGTTTCAGGCAAAGCAAAAGCAAACGAGTGAGGCAATTAAGAAAAAGGCCAAAATACTAATGGAGGCAGGACAATACGACCCAATGGCGATTCTTGCCAGCCACAAAGTTAGTAAAGCTGCTGCCGTAGAAGCAGAAACAGCCGCATTCCTTCCAAATATAGCAGAAATGAAAGAGAACATTAAACGCAGGGGAACTAAGAAGGGAAAAGCTGCTGAACCCGTAAAGGTAATGGACGACTTTTGGGGGCAATGGTAGAGTTTTTAAAAGGAATTTAAAACCCGTTTATAAATATGATAACAACAAAGCACAAACACGATATTGTCTCGCTGATTGAGCGGGAAAGTTCAAACCTGGGCAGCTACACTAAGGTTGCGGCAAAGCTAGGGGTTTCGAACGCTTACATTACGGAGATTCGCAAGCCTGAGCGATGGTTCAAGTTCCCTGACAAGGCTTGGAGTGACATTGCGGGAATGCTTAACTACCGAGTGGATTCCGAAAAATGGCAGATTGCGGACATTACAAATTTCCAATGGCTCACTGCCGCTTTAGAAAACGCTAAACAGGATTCTATGTGTATTGGCATATCGGAAAAGGCGGGTTCAGGAAAGACTAAAAGCCTAGAATCCTTCCTAAAAAACGATACTACAAGCGGCGTATTTCTAATCCGTTGCGAGGCGTGGGGATACCGGGTGTTTTTAGAGAAAGTTTGCAGAGAGGTGGGTATAAAATTGTCTGAAAAACGACATACATGCGAGGATATGTTAGAACAGATTATAGCCTTTTTTCGCCAGCGTTCTGCGACAACAAAACCTATCCTGATGCTTGATGAAACTGACAAGTTAAAGCCCGCAAGCTTGCAGTTTATTATAAGCTTTTACAATGCCTTAGAGCGCGAATGTGGCTTGGTTATCTGCGGAACTCAGCATCTTAAAAAGAAGATTTTAAACGGAGCTGCAAAGAATCAAGTTGGCTTTGATGAAATTCTTTCACGTATTGGCAGCAGGTTTCTTGAACTTCCCGGAAGCCAGTACGAAGACGTTGCAAAGATATGCCAGGCCAACGGTGTAAGCGACACGGAAACAATTTCGGCTATCTGGGCAGGATGTGACAGAGAGACGAGAACAAACGGACGAGGCAAGATTACAGAGGTTGTAACAGACCTTAGAAGAGTCGAAAGAAGTATTGTAGTCGCGATAAAACGGCAAAACAAACAATAATATGTTTAAGGGATATTTAACACTTAGAAGGCTTACAAATTCAAACAATAAAACAATAAATAACATGGAAAACACAGCAGTAGCAACTGAACTTACAGTAGAGCAATTGGAGGCGTTACTTTCGAAAAAACGCAGAGAAGAAAACGAACTAAAAAGGTCTAAAAGACAAGCATATGAAGACACAAGAGAGGATGTCTTACAAAGCTTAATGTCTGGGGCGAATGGGCTGTCAATTGCGCTCTACGAGTTCAAGAAAAAGGCATTTGACGAATTGGAGGCACTCTATAAAATTATGCAAGAATATGGAGACATTCCAGCGCACTCAAAGGGAGGCTTTTCAGTAACTAGTAAGGATGGCGCAAGAAGGTGTGTGTACGCATACCGGACGGTGAGTGATTTTGACGAGCGTGCACAAATGGCAGAAGAACATCTATCCCTGTTTATTCAAAGTCATTTTAAAGCCAAAGACGAAGATGCGTACAAATGGATTAGAACTCTTTTAGAGAAAAATGCAAACGGTAAGTTAGAGCTTTCAAGGGCGCAACTCTTATATAAGATGGAAAATGATTACGAAGACCCAAACTGGAAAAAAGGAATTGAGTTGTTGAAGGAAAGTTATAGACAAATAGACACGCGCTATACTATGACATTTCAAGAAAAAAATGAACTTGGCGAATGGGACGAAATCCCTCTTTCTCTAACGCGTGTATGAAGCCGCTTAGCAGCTACCAACAAGCCAAAGTACACTTAAAGTCTGCTGAGGCTAAACTAAGGTCTCACGACTCAAAAACGTACTTAAAAGCCAACAAGCCAAAAGAGTTTTTGAAGCTGCGAGAGGAACTCGAAAAGGAGTATCTAAAGTGGGCTGAAAAGGTTAAAAAGTACGCACCTAATCAAAACAAGAGACCAGATAACCAGCAAGATTTATTCAACGTATAAACGAAAAGGTGATGAAGTATAGCGAGAAAGGATTTAAGCAGTTTTACGAGTACTATTTCCCACAATACATAACGATAAGCATGGAAAATAACAAAAGAACATCAGAACAAAATAAAGCTTTTCATTTACTTGTGAAAGAGCGGAAATTTGACAAATCAAAGGTCGAAAAAATGGTACTACACTACTCAGGTGGCGTAACAGAACATTCAAGCGAATTAACGGAATCGCAGATGGCTGCATTAATAGCCGAATTGCAAGACGGAATACAAAAATCTCTTAACCGCATGCGAACAAAAATCAACCAGATTGCCCGCGGAATGGGGCTTATTCAGGGAAATGATTTCTCGCGTCTTAATAAGTTTGTACAGAAAACATTTAAGGTTGAAACGATTTTTAAATTACCTGCTGACGATCTGAGAAATTGCATTACTGCACTAGAAAGATGGAAGCAACAAGCAGCAAAAAGATGAATAAAATATTAGTGTATTTGGAAGATTGGTTTTTCTTCCCGGAAAGCCTCTTTAATGTGCTTTCAACTAGAAACCCGAAAGCAAGTTTAGCACTAAACAGAGCTTTTTACCCACGCTGGCGACTTAACTATTTTCCTAATTGGTTATGTATCAAAATCTTAGAAATGCGATGCAGGAACTAAAGCTAAAGTTTAATCACAGCGAACTGGAAGCCCTCGGAAAAATACTTGTTGTGTTTTTTCAACAAAACCCACTGCCTGTTTTAAAGGAAAATATCTTGCTTTACGGCTGTGCAGCAATCTTACAAGAAATCTATGAGCAAGCGGCAAAGAAGGCGAGTAGAGCGAAAAATATAGGGGCTGAAACAGTGTTTACGCTTACGATAAGCCAAGCGCTTATTTTCATTTGCTGTCTACAAGACGGTTGTTTTGATTTTGTTGGAAAGGATACCTACGAGGAAAACTTTTTGCAGCAACTCAGGGACACAATTATTAAAAAATACATTTAAAAAAAAGATGGCGAAAGGCGCAAAAAGGCATACTACAAAAATGATGTACGAAGCAATTCGTAAGGACTTCGAAGACTATTACAAAAAGGGGCTTCGTGTAGATGTTATTGTTCCTATTCTTGCCAGAAAATTTTACAAAGAAAACGCTACAATTGAAAACATCTTAAAAGGGGTAAAATAACAAAATGTATAAGATAGGACAAAAAATAAAGGTGTATCTAAGCGATACACGTACGGAAAGCTTGTACACTTTCGGCGTAGTGTGCGAGGTCATGGACGGAGTTCCAGTGCTGGAATTTAAAGACTTGTCAGCCGAAAACATTTCCTGTTTTTATAAGCTTTTAGAAAACAGGTATGTGAAATGGAAGCCCCGCCGTCCGGGCTGGGCAGACTACAAAATTTTCCGGTCGCATCTTACTAAAGGGGAAAGTAACATTAGTTCCGAATCCCTACCGAAGTCGAAATACACAAACGATAGTAATCCTAAGATTTACACAATCCCCAAAAGTCATGCGAGAAAATTTTAAAAAGTTCGGCTCATGGTTAGCCTCAGAAGCAGTTTTTTACTCCGTTTTAGTTATCGCATCGTTGCTCTTTTACATTCATCTGGTAATGGTTTTATATAAAATTCCGTGATGGAAGTATTTAAGCAATACACTGAAAACGAGTTAGAGAAATTAAGGGTTAATTATCTCGAACTGAGCCTAATTACAGGCATTCGTACAGCCGAGGGCAGGGCGGTTTTTGCTTTAGTGTTAAAGAAGTTTGACCCGAGCTACATAAAGGCAAGCGACTATCTATTTGTAAAAGACTTACTGCCCTTTTTTATCCGATTTCCCTCAGTAGATGAGCGATTTGATAACAAATCAGAGCTGATATTGAGGCTTATGGGATTTCACAGACAGTACAGGCATTATTTGCAAAGCAAGGCATGTATTAAACGCTGTATGCTCACGGGAGCAAAGAAGGTGTTTTATAATCTCATGTCTGAGCAAGAAAAGAAACATTGTGAAAAAGCTCTAAAATCGTCACATATCTGTTTGTATGGCGAGAAAAGCTACAATGAGGCAATACAAAGACGGGCGTACAAAAATCCCGGCGGAAATCTGTACAAAAACGCCCCTGAGCGATTAGCTAAATAATCATTTCAAAGTATAGCAAAATGAAAACATTCGAAGAGATAACGCAAGATAGATATGCTAAAAACATAAAGGTTCTCTACAATTTAAACAGGGTTAGAGAAACAATGATGAGTAGGTGTACTTGGTTTCATAGGCTTTCAGCGTGGGAGCAATTCGAGTATTGTGAAATGACATGCTTGATAGTCTATCATTCGGTTCGGAAAGTTAATAACGAGCGGCTTTGGCATAAAAGTGAAGAAAAGGAGTTTCCATACTCCATTGACTACGGTTTCAACAAAAACAACAAGGATAACGATGAAAAAATACAAAGTGAAGATTGTAAAAGAAATTGAACTCGAAGCAGAGTTTGATGGGAATTATTGGGATGCTGAACGAACGCTAATGTGTGCACTGGAAAACGATTTTGAAGAAGAAAGCACATTAAGATGTATTGCGGAGAAAGTAGCGAAAGCCGTACTAGAAACTTTTGACGCTCTTGACGATGAAGCCGTCGCCCCAATTCCTGTTCCTGGCGCTGTGCTTTTAATTAAAAATCTGTCGTGTGAGGTAGAGACAGATGAATATTAAAACAGCGATCGAAAACAAAGTAGCCCGCTTAAATCTCTTAGAGATGCTAGCTGGCAACCCTCCCAATTACGAGGTGACAGCCTCAAAAGCGGGGCGTTACAGGCTTAAACGCGGAAGCACGGGGGGGGGGTGACGAAAAGGGTTTGACAGTAACCCTTCCAGGTGCGCAAATGGCTAATTATTTACAAAAATTACTAAACAAATAAAGAAATGGAGCTAATAAATGAACACAAAGTGATGCTCGGCAATACACTTGATAAGTATGAGGAGATGAGGAAAAAGGCCGAGCAGGTAGAAGTATTAAGAAAAAGATGGAATGAAGCGAAAGACGAAGTTGAGCAAATGGAGCGTAAAATTTCTAAAGAACTGGATGGTATCCCTTTGGTGTCAGCTCTTGACAAGGGTGAGTTATTTGTTACTAGCAGAAAGATCAAGACTTATAGAATTAAGAAACGAGAATACCCGGGGGTTAACGAAAAATTCGTAATTATAGAAGTTAAACTTAATTACTTATGACCGAAAAATTCATCCTTAGCTCTGCTTTGTTCGAGGGAGAATTGATACTTGAATTTCGCTTAGATGGAACTTTGGTGCGATTCTCTAACGAAGCTGAGCTAAATGCCTCCCAACTTACTTTTTTAGCTGCGAACTTCCCTGTTAATGTAACTGCTGCAAACAAGTTTATTAAAGACGCTAAGAACATTACAGCAAAGCACTTCCCCGCAGAAGTTCAATTTTTAGACTTTTGGGAAGCATACGGAAACAAAGCAAATAGCAACAAAAAGCTAAGTGAAAAGGTATTCGAGAAGCTAACTTTAAAAGAAAAGGTACAGGTAATGGAAGACATACCGCGCTACAGGCAAAGGCTTATTAAACAGCCGGGGATTTCGCAGAAATACGCAGAAACTTACTTAAGGTCGAGAGTATGGGAGCAATGAGAGTGCTGGTTGCATGTGAAAAGTCCGGCATAATTCGGCAAGCGTTCGAAAAGCACGGACATGATGCCTGGAGCTGCGACCTGCAAAATAGCGACATTCTTGGAAAGCACTACAAAGGCGATGTCAGGGATATTCTATATTGCAATAGCTGGGATTTGATTATCGCACACCCTGTCTGTACAAGGCTCTGCAACTCTAGCGTACTGAGGCTGTATCATAACTCTAAGAAAGAATTTGGCCTAAATCCTGATAAAATCTTAGAAATGATTGAGGCAGCAAACTTTTTTAAGCTGTTCCTTAATCATCATTGCGAAAGAATAGCAATTGAAAACCCGATAATGCACTGCTATGCAAAGCGGATAATCGGAGTTGAACAAACACAGATTATACAACCGTTTCAGTTTGGACATCCGGAAAGTAAAGCTACCTGCCTATGGCTTAAAGGCTTGCCCCTGTTGCGCCATACAGAAGTTTTAAGATTGAAGCCGGGCGAAAGATGGCAAAACCAATCCCCATCAGGAAACAACAAACTGGGGGGTAAGGCGGCCGAATTAAGGGCGAAAACCTATCAGGGTATCGCGAACGCGATGGCAGAGCAGTGGGGTAACTAAAAATTTTAAAAACCTTTTAAACACAAAAAAATGAAAGAGAATAATAACGCAAAGCTGGATGCCGCCGCGAAAATTCTTATTGCCACAGGGCAAATACAATACCTCGCACACAATCTTAGTAACATGTTGCAGGCATTGGTAATTGAAAGAGCGTACAGCGATCCATTTGGCTCTACGTCCCACATAATTAAAAAGGGGGAAGATTTACTGAATAGTTCAGTTGAAAGACTGACGCATGTATTCGAAGACATGTCTTTGTTTATGGACGAGTGGGATCGCTCGCTCGAAATAGATAAACGAGTTATCCAAGTTCCTTTCGAGATTTTGGTACATGATATGGATGAGGTGCATAACCCCTATTTGCCAGACGATGAAGAATGACCGAAATGTCGAAATATTCAAGTTCTTTTTAGAAAATCACGGAATTGAACTTGCGACCTCCGAAATAAACGAGATTAAATCTTTCATGGGGGTTGATACGTTGGTTGAGTTAACATCAATGCTGCTTAGGAGAATCCGGCAGCTTGACAATAAACTGAAAGACCCTGATTTGACTAGGGTTAACGAAAAGATTAATCAAAAAGCCTTCGAAATATTAGAAAAGTACCTGACGACAGATTTGCAATATAAATTTATCAAATCATGACACATGAAATCAAGTGCGAAAGAGAATACTTCTCGCAAACCTGGCTAAGAAAAAAGCCTTTTGAAGTGAGAAAGGATGACAGGAATTTCAGCGTCGGAGACGAACTAATGCTAAGGGAATGGATAGCACACAAACAAGAATATACACATCGTGTAATGTTTGCGAAAATCTCTTATAAGTTGGAAGGCGGACAGTTCGGTATCGGGAAAGACTACTGCGTACTAGGATTACAGAGAATAAAACGTTTTGATTATTACACAGAATAAAACTAGAAAAAAATGACAATAGAACAATTTTTAACGATAGTCTTACTTTCCGTTGCATTCCACATACTTGTAGGTTCACCAAAGAAGAAAGACGATTAATAACCACTATCGTATTACAGCACGATAATCGTACAATATCGTACTGTGATACGATAATAAATCAAACTGACATGAAAGAAATTTTAGACGAATTATCGAAGTATGTTAATATATACGGAATTGGTTTTACTTACGAAGAAAAACAACCTATAGTAATTACCGTTTCGGAAGGTAAAAATTGGCTACAGGTTGAGATTTGTGAAATGTTTCGTCCTGCTGATTTGTCCCGAAAATCATTCAAACGGCATGTAGTTGACAAACTAAAGAAGGCAATACTAGAACTCAGGGGCGGAAATGTCGGAATATCAGGAGACTATATTGAAACCCTTGAAGAATCTTTTTATATGGTATATTATGAAAAACGCAAACCCCAAAACGATGGAAAATAACTCACTAGACAAACTTGCAAGCGCCCTTATGTGTGGGGTGCGAATATCCTTAGTTCCTGTAGGAATAGACGCGATTGAAATCGTACTAATTAGGGCAGGCGTTGAGGTAAGAAGGGGTGTGCCTAGAAAGATACTAAGGTTAGATGCGGCTTTTGCAACATGCCTCGAGGCTCTCTATGTGCGATTAGTGGAACTGGAGAGGGAACACGCAGAAATGCAAAAGGCTAAATACAAAAAATTGAATCTAAACTAATCCCTCCGGGCTGAGGGATTTTTTTTGCACAGCTATAAAAAAACACAACCAAAAGTTTGCATTTGCAAACTTTTGTAGTAACTTCGTATTGTTAAATTTAAACAAGTTCTTTATTTATGGTAAATCAGCAAATGACAGATGAGCTACTACGTGTAGCCTCTGAGAATCCGGATGGATTCACGATTAATGTAAACACCTTCCAGCCTGTTACGCATGGTTGGGCGGTGGCTCTCTTAGAAACACAAAATTGTTTTGGGAGAGAGGGGGCAATGAAAGTAATTGACGTTGCTCTCAAAAAAACTGCTGGGATTGTTGGAGGTTGGAATAATCAAGGCGATTATTATTTTGATGCGGTTTTGATTGTCGAAAGCGAAAGCGAGGCAACAAGATTAGGAATCGAAAATGAGCAAATTGGTATTTACGAAATCCACACAAACCGATACAAGGATTTATTAACTTAACAACACGAAGGGGTGAAAGCCCCTTCTTTAACCCTTAAAAAAATGGTAAACGAAAGCACAATTCAAAATCTTAAACGATTGCAATATCTTAGTGAAGACCAATTGGCTAAGTTAGAACGAACTGCAATCGCACACAAACGGTATAGCAATATCCGCTTCAACATCGTCTTTGTGGATAAAAAAGAGGTAGTTGTTGAAGTGTCACAAGGACGAAGCCTTAGCGAAAACTACGCTGACGCAGAAGGTCTGGTAAGGCTGACAAAAGAAATGATAGACAATAGTATGTTGTCCGGAAGGGCGCTACGTGTCGGAACAAAGATATATATAAAGACTGATTCAGACATAGTAACAACGAGTTGGATTAAAAATAAGATGTCTAAGGTCGGTATGAGAGCGGTTGACGTTGAGCAATATATGAGTATAGATAAAAGCACCCTTTCTTTGTACCTAAATGGTCGTCGTGAATTGACTAGGAAAGTAAAGTCAGATTTCTTCCATCGGCTGAGGGCTTTAATACTAGACGATGTGTATATAGGGAAAGAAGGTAGCGTGTATTCGGTCTATAGAAATGGGAACAGTTTGCAATTAAGCTTTTTGTTTAACGACCGAACCGGATTTGTGTGGTTTGAAATGAACGAAGATGAAATTAGGCATTTTAAGGTTTCTGACAATGTAGTTCTTCAACATGGAAAATATAATCCCGATAAACAAAAGGTGTCATATTCCTTTAAAAAGGGTGATGCAATATATAAAGGCGATTTGGGGACTCATGGGGAGATATTCAACCCAACCAGATACACAGATGCAGGGACTCATTTAGACCTTCAAATGCTTAACCCTAACTTTGAGCCAGACGAAAGCTTTGATTATGGTAATAATTAAGCGGCAATTATTAAAATAAAAAAGCCCCTCGAATCCGAGAGGCTTTTCTTTATTTATGAGCAGTAATAAGGACTGCAATAACTACAGGCTCTACAATAGCCACACCCCGCCAGACTTTTTTCCAAAACCTTTCTTTCTTTATCTGTTTTTGTGCCGCGACAAGTTGCGCAGAAAGAACCTGAATAGTAATCTTATCTGCCAGGTTCTTGTTCCTCTTTTCGCTCTCACTTGCGTCAAGCGCCTGCGAGAGATAAGAAACCCGGGTTTTAAGCAACGGATATTCTACCAGCGCCCTTGTAATACTGTCAGCTTTCTCAACTGTCACCGCCGGAAATGTGACAAGCTGCTTTCGTGTCGTGTCGCTCAAACTACTTCCCGAAATTCCGAAACACAGAGTCGCGGAAAGACTTAGAAAAATGAGCAGGAATCTTTTGAATTTTCGCATCGGTGATACTGTCTTTAAGTTTTAAATTTACAACTCTGATACTGTCGTACTTAGCGACGATGGCGAGGCTATCGCGCTTAATTAGCAGGTCAGTTGACTGCTTTTTGTGCTTACAGCCTAGCACTTGTGTAAGTACAATAATTAGCGAAATGGCTATTACTCCCAATAGCGTTTCGGTGAACAGGGCTTTACTGATTTGTTTCATCGCGTCCTTGTTTTAAATTGTTAATTGCCCGGATTGGGCTTTTCTTGAAGCTCTTGCCCCAAACCATCATGCCGCCAATGATGTAATAACTTAGTAGTCCGGCCAAAAATGCGGCAAAACCCCGGCTTTTCATCGCCGGAAAGTACTCTAATAATGCGAGGTCTGCGTACCCGGCGAATACTCCGCCGACCAAAATTTGTACGCATCGCTCCCACCATTTGAGGCCGAATTTAAAAAACTGTGCAATAGCCGCACCGAGCGCCCCGGACGTAATTGCTTCGGGTGCAATACCCAAAAAATCTAAAATTTGTTTTACCATCTTAGCGGTGTTTTAAATTGTTTTTAAAGCATTTAAAAGTTTGGTGTAAATCTGTTTTCGGGCATCAAGGCCGTTTTCGCCTCCGTTAATCTTAATGCAAATCGCCTCGAAGCTTTCGCAGGAAGAAAGCTTGTTATCTATCCAATACTGCGCAGCGGATAGGGCGGCAAAGGTTGGGTCAGAAAGGATAAGAGGTTTTTTAGTGAAATCTATGTCAGCTTCGCTTCCGTCCGGGAGTATATGCCTTCCGACTGTGCCGTTTAGGGCTTTGTAATTCGCCCGCCCGGTTGTGTGGAAATATCCACGCCCACGAAAACGAAACCCGTCCCCGCTTTCTACCCCCCCGTTTCCGTTCCGGTTTGCATATACCCAATCGCCTAATTTATTGGGATTTCTGGCGCACAATTTCGCTTGTGCAGGAGTAATCCGTCTGCCAAATACCTGCAAAATCCGCTCTTCTGTGTAGTTAAGATTTTCAGTAAGATTTAGAAAAAATCCTGTTTCGTAAGCGGCATTTGCAATAAATGCTGCAACCTGTTCGCTTGTGCTAAGTTTCGCAAACAAGATAGCCCCGTTTATAGGGTCAATATGCTCGTCTATGCGTGTCGCAGGCACGCCAATTGCCTGTAGTACTTTTGCTGTTATTCTCATAAAATTGGGATATTTACGTTAATGGTGAAATCGTGTAAAGTAATGGTTTGCGGAGTATTGATAGTATCCCAAAACTGAGACCTATATGTTTGCTCTACGACGTAGAACGTATTGACAGAATACTCCCTGTACCCGTGCCGGGCAACGGTCGGTAGCTTACAAACAGCTTTGTGAACCTCTTTTGCAACCCAGAGAGCTGCGAAGTTGTCCGCAAGTCTTTGCAAATCGTCTACCTTGCTTGTGATGTAGGTAGTTTCCGGAAGTCTGAATATTGTTTTTAAAGTAAAGCTGCCCGCTCCTGTCTGCGCGTTACCGACATGAGAGCCTTGAAAGTCTATATCCAAACCACCCAAAAGTACCGATACTTGCAGGATGCTTTCGTATTTGTCAGGGTCTTCTAATTGCCCCTTATCTAAATCAAACTGCTTGACCGTCCCTGCCTGCAATAGCGGCAATAAAGCTCCTGCAATCTCAAATTGTGCTTCTAGCATTATTTTTTATTGTTTAAAATTTTATCTAAAACCTGTGTTCTAATCGTCTGCATAATCTTTAAATTAAGCAGCTCGGATTTTCCCATAAATTGACGTTTTGGGATTCTTGCCGCTAGCTTTCTCCCAGCTCTTCCGCCTTCATTCTGAACCTTCGCATAGTCCAGATCTGAGGCGAACTTAACCCCGAATTGTCCGGCGTTTTCCCAGGTTATCGAATCGCCCAGGTCTCCGGACTGGGTCAGGGTCGGTCTGTTCTGTAGAGCTGTCCTTTTCTTGGCCTTCTTGCCTTCTGCGGGCAGGGCTGTAAGTCGCTTAGAGGGCTGCCACTTTACGAGGGTGGTATCCGTAAAGCCTTCGTCGCGGAACGACTTCTTAAACCAGTTTTCGCCTTCCTGCCCGATTATCGTTAAAATTTGCCGCCTGGTCGCAGGACTTTTAAGAGCGGTAACAATCCGCGCCAGCTCCTTTTTATTCGGCTGAGGGTTTATAGGCATCTTGTAAGCTGTTAATTGTTTGCTCCGAAACTTTTTTGCTGAAATACGGATGGTCGTCGGTAAATAATTCGCCTGTCTGTCCGACATTTCCGCCTAAACCTTGCGACACTTCCGGGAGTTTTTCCGGCAATTCTGTTACACCTTCGGTTGTTGGCACTGCGCCACAGAGACAGCCCCAGCGGCTCGGCGGGAGGTGTTTTCTCCAAAACGGGTCGTTCATAGGCCGCACAATTCCAACTAACTTTAAATGTGCCTCGTCCGGAGTCGTTGCCCGCGTTTGCAGATAGCGTAGGTTCGGATAAATGTCAGCTTGCGCCTCCCATCTCTGCCAATTCGTCGCCATTCTCGCCCCCCTTACAGCCGCCTGGTGTTCTACTTCTAGCCATCTCACGTTGTAGTTGTCTACAATCCCGGATACTGCTTTTTTGAATTTCGCGAAGCTTCTTTTTTTTCCGTTCTCGTCGAGTAAGCTATCTCGCAGCTCTGCACACTGAGCAGCGGTCTTATGTGCAGAGAAGGAGGCAGCGGAGTATTTTAATTTGCTTTTAAATTCCTGCTTTATCTCACCCTCTAACCCCTTGTTTACCGCCTCTAGTAGAGAAGAATAAGTAAGGTTAAAAAGGAGTTGACTTATCTCTAATTCTGTGCCTTCATGAATTTGCTTAAGGGCTTCGTTAACGATTCCCTTCACGCTCATATTATTACCCTCATCCGCTAAATTGGTGTGCGAATGAGAATATAGGGTGTTCACTTGCGCCCCGAGGTCGCTTAATTTTACAACTTCGGGGCTTGGTCGAAAAAAGAGAGAAAAGACGAAACAAGGCGGTGACTAAGGCTTAGTCCGTCTGCGTTATTTACAGCCTCTTCTTTAGGCTTCTTTTCTTTCTCTACTGGCTTAGTTGGCTCAGGCTCTTCTTTTTCCGGCTCGTCGTTGTCGTCAACAAACGTTACCCCGTATTTTTCCGCAAAAAACTTCTTAGGTATCCTGCCAACTTTTTCGTGAATTTTGAGGTCGTTATCAAGTTGCTCGACAATAGAGAGCTGCTCTTCGGCTTCCTTAAAGTCAAATCTGTAGCCTTCTTGAATGTCGTATCCGGCATACCTTAGAGCAGGGATGAACTTGCTATTAAGGATTCTAAGCACAAACCTTCTATCTGCTGCCGCAATTTTTTCCTCTACCTCTAAATGCACATCGCCCAAACTTCGAGCCCCCTTGTCTCCTGCGTCCGTTGTTAGCGTTCCGCCAAGCCAAAGTTTACTAACCTGGTCGTCGCAGGTTTTTTGAAACTTTTGAAAGTTTTCTGCATTCCCTGCTGTACCAGTGTTTTGTATATACTCTATTTCTGTCCCATCTGGCAAAATCAGATACGTACTTGTTCCAGCTTCCTCTAATGCTTGTTTAAGCTTTTCACGGTCGCCAGGAACAGTACTGTTGTATTTTCCAACCCGGTAGGGCATGCCGAATATTTGATTAAAAATCGCCCAATCTTGAATGTTCCCCGTCTTTAGGAGTATCCAGGGAAGCGCTTTAAGCAGTAAGCCTAAATCCCGCTTTTTCCCAACGCTTAAATAAAGGTTGTTGTATGGCGGAAGGGTATAACCAAACCCACTGTTCATTTCCGGAGTTTTGGTTACAATAGAAAGTTCGGGCTTGACATGCCGACGGTCTATAATCTCGCATTCTTCGAGACTTGCAGGGTCGAGCAGGTTGGCCGTAAGTAGGTCTATTAAAGTATAGCCAAACCCTACCGTTTCGATAATATGACTTAAAAGCTGTTCAAACCATTGTGTATCTATTAACTTGTGCACTAATAGGTGTTGCTCCCCCTTTTCGTTCGCGCAAACAATATCAGTATTGGTTACAGCTAATCTGCGTTTTTCAGAGACAGAAGTAAGGTGCGGGTCTAATAAGATTTCCGCATACAATTCAAGCAGCAGCCGCCTGTTTGGATTAACAGAACTTTCAGCAGAAACGATTGCTTGTCGAACCTGCGATAGCTCCTTTCTTGTTCGGTTAAGCGGTCGGACGTCTATACTTAGGTTCTTTACTTCTACCACAGGGCGGGCGAAGTCTGTAACGGTTATGCCCGCGTCTGGTTTTCTTTTTTTTGCCATCGGCTTAATTTTGCGTTTAAGCGACGATATTGTCGCAAGTCGAATAGTTGTGTCAATCGACTATTAAAATCGATTACAAGAAAAATTAAAAATGTTTTAAAAGGGGTTTACCACCTTGACGGCCTGCGGGGTTCGTATCCAGCGGCAATTCTGTCCGAAGCTGCCGGGTTTTCGCTTACTGGCGCGGGGTCTAAGCCCTGTATTACGGATAGTCCCTGCTGACATTCGAGCAAGAAAGATATTGCTTCTTCGTATGCAAACTTTCGCTTTGCAGGAACGGACTCAGGGAGCTTGTATAAGAAGTATATTGCTATATCTCTTACGTACATTACAAGCAGGGAGTTACGACTATCGCCAGTTTTAGCAAACTCCGCCGCAATGTTATAGCGTAGTGAAAGTTTTGCTGCAACCAAGTCCATCGCGTTGTTTATTGCGGTTTCTGGCGGGTTCGAATTGTCCCGGCTAATAGATTGCTGAATCTCTTCGTAGAGAGCTGCGTTAAGGTCTGTTGTTGTTACGTATGCCATTTTTACCAGGTTGTTGTACGGCGTGTTCCGCCAGTTTCAGGTGGTTGGGTCATTGATCTGTGATGTTCATTTAGTTTATTTTCGCTTCCTTCCAAGGCATCGGGTGCGTCGTCGTGCGCGTTTGGAAAACCTAAAAGCTGCTCTAAAAAGGCGATTAAATCAGGGGTGTTTCTCAGGTAGTCCGCAAATACAATAATACCTCTCTCGAACAAAGGGGTCATATTTTCGATGCGCCCCGTTTTGTCTGGTTTTTTTCGCGTATCTGCCCGAATTGGCAGCATGTATCCGAAATTTTCTTTTTGTGCTACATATTCGGTTAAGTGTGTGTCCTGCATCATATTCGCCTCCATATAGCAAATATGTAGTTTCAGTCCTTTGCTTTTTAGGAACAAATCCATGTCATAGTGCGCAGTCACCATACTGGAAACGCTTGCCTGCCTAACCCAAACCCCTACTACCACGATTTTTGTACCTATCCGGGTTGTAGCAACAATGGCTTTAAAGTCGTTGCGCTTGGTATCTTTATAAGAAGGGTCAACATAGCTTACAGCGACTTGACAGTCTGCCAAGCTCTTGACAGGAACATAATTTACCCACTCTTTTTTGAACACAGTTCCGTCGATAATATGCTTATGAAAATACTCCCGCTGCGCTACCCTGTAGCCGACCTGCATAAGCTTTAAGTCAAGTTGCCCACGCAAATAGTTTTCCTTCCAGGCTGGGACGCCCTTTTCGCTTTGGTCTTTTGCATGCGTTTTGGGATTTTCAAGGGCATAGACTTTCAGATGTCTTACGCCCGGTTTTTTCGGCATTCCTATCTCTGTGTCTCCGACGATATGTCTAAGTACAGACTTTTGGTGAATACCATTTCCGAGACACAAAAAACGAGCTTGTTTGATAGCACACGCCCCCCATAAATCCCCCATTATCCAGTCAACTGTACGGGTTACGCGTTCGAGGTTTCTACACAAATCCGGCGTGTCTACATCGTCTACAAGACAGGCGTTAGGACGGTTTCCGCCTACGATAACCCCCCGCGGACTTTGTCCAACTCCGAACGCCCAAAATCCCACGTCGCGGATAGTTGAGAACTGTCCTACCGACCAATCTCCAATATTTTTTTGACTCCCGAAATCGTTTATAAGCCGCGCGTTTGCTTCAAATTCTGCCTGAAATCTCGAAAGCAAAGTTTCGGCCTTATCAGCACTCTGAGAGGTTAAGACAAGCCCTGTAATCTCTCCTGCAAAGTAGAGATTAATAAATAGCATTAGTGCTAACGTAGACTTAGCATGTTCGCGCGGAAATTCCCATACGCCAAAATGCTTATTGTCTTCTAATACTTCTTTTGCCCCTCGCTTATGAAACCAACCGAAAGGCGCGGTCTTTAAATGTGGAAAATAATAGTCGCAAAAAGCTTCAAAATTTTTAGGCTTTAATAGCTCTGCGACACGTTTTTCCTTTTGCGATTCAGTCTCGTCTAAGATAACCTCTGTAGCTTTTCCGATGCTGAGTTTGACCGCTTGATACGCTTCTAAAGCCTGTTTGTCTTTAGTAGTTATCACTTGTCGAAATTATCCTTTTTGAGATTAATAAACTTATTAGTGAAGGGAACAAGGGCTTTGCTGAGTGCAATATCTTCCGTCTGTAGCCAGCCTAATAATTCAGTAATATTGTTTACTATTTGGGCGAATGTCATCTCCTTTTGCTTAATGCCAGATAGCAGCTTTGAAAGAGCATCAATCTGCCCCTTATCCAGCGGAACAAGTTTTCCCTCCTGTATCGCCTTATCCTTTTGTTGCTCCAAATATCTGAGCTGGTAATCTATCAGACTCATGATTCTTTGTACGGCACTTTCCTGGGTGGCTAAGGTGCTGGCGCGCTTATCTGCCCACTTGTTTTTTTGTGCCCAGGCTGATACCGTGGCCTCGGACTTCTCTGTAATTTCTGCGATTTTTTTCTGACTTAACCCGCTAAAATAAAGGGTTTCGGCTAGCTTTTCTGCTGTCATAAATTCAAGAATGTTTGTCTTTTTTCTTCGAAATTCAGCAGTTATTCAAGTAGTTACAAAAAGTCAAATCCAATTTAGTCTGAATTTAGGCTAATTTGAACTTAATTTTAGGTCAATTTGAAAATAGGTTTTTGCGACACTTAAAATTTTGTTCGAGCTTTGTTTCGAACAACAAGGGAAAGCAAAATGAATTACATTTTCATAGCTACACAAGACACGATAAATGTGTATGGTTTTGGGCTGGACAGCGAAGGGATAGACTTTAGCGACGTCGACCAAGAGCCAACATGTTTTTTTAATCATGACTTAAATGTGCCATGCGGGCACTGGACAGACCGCAAATTAGTCGACGGTGCGATTTCGCAAAAATGGAATCCCTACACAGGGATTGCGGAAGCCGCAAAGGTAAAACAGTTGGTTGACGATGGCATAATAACCCGCGCGTCTATATCTGTTCGCCCGGATGAAAGTAGCGCATATCTGAAAACTATAAACGGGAAAGAGTATGTGTACTTTGCCCGCTCGAAAGCGCGTGAAACCTCTCTTGTTACGCTCGCGGGAAATAAATCCTGCATTCGTCTTGTCGACGAAAATGACCGCGAGAGTACATATTTCAATCTCTCAGACAACCTTTTAAAACAACTTAAACAACCTAAAAAAACAATGTTAGAGCAATTAAGAAAGCTACTGAATTTGTCTGACTCCGCAGACGAGTCAGCGGCCTTGCAGTCCGTTACTGCATTGAAACAAGAACAGGGCTACAAGGCAAGGTTTGATGAGCTTGTAGCTAAAAACAAAACAGACGAAAAGGCCGCCTTTGCACAATTGTGCGACAAGGCTATTACCGAAAAGCGCATCTCTGCGACAGAAAAAGAAACGTTCATCGCGTTGGCTGACGCTTCGGGTAACTATGAGCTTGTAGAAAAATTGCTAGCTGAAAGAAAAGCCCCTGTGTCACTTGCAGATGTAATTCAACCGGATTCGCAGGCAGATAACGATGTAATTAAGCTTGCAGACGAGTACACCAGACTCGATAAAACGGGTCAATTATACGCACTAAAACAAAGTAATCCGGAGCGATTCAGTAAGCTTTTTAGCGCGAAGTTCGGCACAAAATACGGCGCATAGTCGCTAATCTAAAACAGACAAATAGATACTTTAAAAAATCTTCTTTTAAAAAATGGCTATCCAAAAAGAAATCTGGATTAACGACATCGTGGAGGCGATTTACGCTAACAACAAATTTTTAGAGTTCGCCGAAGACGCGACCTCATTCCTGATAAACGGTAAGTTCCTGCATATCCCGCAGGCTGGTGGAGCGACAGATGTGGAGCAAGACTTAACCGTGTTTCCCGTTGATGCAACAGAGCGTACGGACTTGGATTTAATCCTACCGCTTACGAATTTTTACGTAAAGCCTGTCAGAATCGCCAAAATTGATGAATACGAACTTTCGTTCTCGAAACGGAACTCTGTTATGTCGCAAAACTTGGCAAACTTGACCGACCGTGTTGCTTTGAAAGTACTGTTCAACTGGGCCGCAGCTAGCGGATTTATTAACGTCGCGACGACGGGCGCAGCCTCTCCGTTTGTCCGCATCAGCAAGACAACAGGGGCGGCAAGAGCTGCGGAGCTGGCCGGGTCGACTGGTAACAGAAAAACCGCTTTGCGACAAGACATCGCAAGAATGGCGGCAATGCTTGACGCGCAAGATGTCCCGCAAGACGGCCGTGTAGCGTTATTAACACCTCAGATGTATAACGATCTGTTTTCTGACGATGTGATGCTACGCCGTGATGTAACCAACGAAGCGGACTTGAAAGCTGGTGTAATCAACGAGCTAATGGGATTTAAGATTATGAAGCGTAGCCGGGTGCTTAATATCAATGCCGCCTACACCGGGGCAAAAGATATGAGCCTTAAGACTTACACGACTGCGGCCGCGACAGATAACGCAGCTAGTCTTTTCTGGCATCCGTCAATGGTTTATAAGGCTGTAGGGGAAGTTGACGTTTTCGAAAGAGATAATGACCCACAGTTTTACGGTAGTATTCTTTCTTCGCTTACCCGTGCGACTGGCATCAAAAAACGCCTTGATAACTTGGGCGTTGTAGCACTTGTGGAGGATACAGCAGCTTAATTTAATCCTTTTTAAAAGCCTTTTAAAACCCCTTTTATATGTCAAAAGTAACAATTGGACGGATTGTAATATACAAGCCGACCGAGGAAGATATTTCACTTATGCAGCATTCCGGTTTTTCAAAGAAAGAATTGCCCGCAATTATTACCGCGGTGCACTCTGACGACTGTGTGAACCTAAAGGTCTTTTTAGATGGGCATGGTGATTTGTGGAAACTTTCGCGAAATCGCGGAACTCACTGGGATTTCCCTACAATCGAAAAGACCTAATCAATGGCAGTTCAAATCATTTTAAGCAACGGCGGTCTGGGCAAAGTCCAGACCGTTCAAGACCGTGTCACCGGACTGCTGTTCACTGGCACGGCAACGGCTAACCTTGCCTTATATACGCCAAAGATGATTAACTCTTTGGCGCAGGCGGAGGGATTAGGGCTAACGGCTATCGCAGGAACAGAGAACGCAGAGGCCTGGTCACAAATAAAAGACTTCTATTCGTTCCCACAGAACGAGGGCAGAGAGTTCTATATTATGATGTACCCGAAAACAGCCAAAATGTCGGAAGTACTCGACAAGGATACGGCAAACTCTGCAAAGAAGCTGCTTGATTACAGTCAAGGCAGAGTCAATGTGCTTGCGGTTTCTTTGTTCGTTTCGGGCGGAACATCTCCGGCAATTACGGCCGGGCTAGACGCAGATATTCCAACGGCTCTAATCAAGGCGCAGGCGTTAGCGGAGACTTACGCGGGCGGTCAAAAACCACTGCGTATAATCTTGGACGGTAGATTCTACGGAAGCGACCCGGCTGTAGTGGTAAACCTTACGAGCGCGGCTTATAACCGGGTGGCCATTAACCTTGCCTGTGTTACGGTTGCTGCAAGAAATGCCGCGCAAGGCTTGCTTTTAGGCAGGATTGCCGCAGTTGCAGTTAACCAGCACATCGGACATGTGGGCTGGGGTGCGCTGCCTAGTTCTGCAATGTATCTTACGAACGGAACGACGATAGAAAGTCAGTTCGCAGATTTGGCAACGCTTGCGAGCAAGGGGTACATTGTACCTACAGCTTATCCGGGTAAGTTGGGATATTTCTTCTTAAACGACAGTACTGCGACAGCGACAAGCGACGATTATTCAAGCTTGCAGGCTGGCAGAACTATCGACAAGGTTCACCGTATTGCTTACGCTACGTTCGTTAACCACGTTAACGAGACAATCGTAATAGATAATGGTTTGTTAGACGCTGCTAAACTTTCATTTTTCGAAAGAGAATGTGAAAGCGCGGTTACAATCAACTGCCAGGGGGAAATCAGCGCAGTAAAATGCCAAATTAACCCGGCTCAGAACATTTTACAAACGGGCAATTTAGAGGTTGTTCTAAAGATTGTTCCGACTGCGACAATGAAAGAAATTATCGTCAAGATTGGTTTCGCAACAACAATTTAACAGATAAAGATGGCATTCGACAGTAGAGCATACGACTGGTCTCAGCTTCGATTACTGCACAACGGGCAGGAGCTTACAAGCTTTACCCGTGTGCAGTACACTGCCGATTTCGATAAGAAATTGCAGTACGGAGCTGGGACAAACCCCCAATTCGTCGGGATTGGAAACAAGAGCTTCAGCGGCTCAATCACAATTAAAAAAAGAGACCTGATTGCAATTAAAGCGCGCTTCGGTGTAAAGCTTCTCGGAGATGTTCCGCCGTTCACAATCACAATTGCGTACAAACGCCCGGACTTAACTGTACAGTCAGACAGCTTAATGTTCTGCGAGTTCGGCGGTGAAGATGTGAGCATCGGACAGGGCGACCCGGACACGGAAGTTACAGCAAACTTCATCTTCTTAAGTCTCGTTTAATCAATTTTTAAAAGCTTTTTAAAAACAAAAATATGGATTTCAAAGCACCATTATCCGCGGCAGATATTGCCGGATTTGCGGGCAAAAAAGTAAAAGAGGCGTCTATTAAAACAGACGAAGCAACCGTAATTGCCGTATTTTTTAAGCGTCCGACGCTCGATATTATCCAAGCCGCTTTGTCAGAAGAGGGCTTTAACAGAGGCAAGGCAATGTTTGTAAACTGCTACTTGGGCAGCGATAACCCGGAAGCCTTAGAGGCGGACGAACTTTTGTTGTTCCAATGCTATCAGGCCGCTGCCCAGTTAATCCCGGTGTTCGAGGGTAGCTTAAAAAACGTTTAGAGGCTGGAAAGCCTCTGCAAGAAACGTACCTGGACGAAGTAAGGAAGCGCAATACCTTGCTTCGTCACTTTCTCGGAATCCAAAACCCCAACCAGCTTTCAAACGAACAGTTCGGCGCAGCCTGGCAAGAATGCCTTTTTCTATTAAAACTACTTTATCCTGACCGATATAAATAATGGCATACAGTTTTGACATAGGATTATCGGACTTGTTTTCAAGCCCGCTTGATAATCTTTTCAACAACTATACGAACAAAACCGACCGTATGGTGAAAAAACAAGCTTCGTTCGACCGGGCAATCGGAAATACGGGTAAGCTTGTAGATAAGCTTAATTCAAAGCTGCAAAGCTTAGAGGTCAAAAAGACCATTGAAATAGACGACTCCAAGATAAAGAAGACTGAACAGCAGATAGATAAATTAAAAGCCCGGTTGAATACGCTGCCGTCTGGCGGAGGAGGCAATAGTAATTTCGGGACGCCTAAGCTCGGAGGCTCTAAGAATCCTTTTTCTGCTACTCTCCCAATGATTGGAAACCCCTATTTGGTGGCGGGTACAATGGCGGCGGCTGGCTTGACCTATGCTGCTAAATTGGGCATGGACAGACAAAGTACTTTATTGGATTTCGAGCAGTTTGTTGGCAAGCATAAGGCAGCCTCTGTTGTTGCGAATTTGAACAAATATGCAGACAAGACTTCGTACGAAAATGACGACGTCTTGCAGGCAGGTGCATTGTTGAGTCAAAATGTTTCGGCCGACAAAATTGAAAAAAAGATGGCGATGTTCGGAGATTTAAGCCGTGGAAAAGCGGAGAACCTAAACCGGAACATCTTTAATTACGCGCAGGTTAAAGGAATCGGAAAACTGGACATGATTAATGCCCGGGAATTTGAAAACAACCTTGTGCCAATATTAGACGCCCTTGCAAAGCTTAAAAAAGTAAGTCGCGCGACCTTATCGCAGCTTATTTCAGACGGAAAGGTTAGTTTCCAAGACGTCGACAGAGCGTTAGAGTCTTTAACAGAAAAAGGCGGGAAGTTTTACGGCCTTATGGATAAACAGGCTCAGACTACACGCGGCAAGCTTTCGACGTTATGGGGGACATTTAAGAACGAAATCGCAACAGAATCGTTAGATAATTTGCTCCCAAAACTGGATAAGTTGATTGACTTTGGCAATGATTTCTTAAAGAACGCCGACCCGTTAAAACAAGCTTTTCGGGACATTGGGAATACTTTTGTGTCCCCATTTGAAACCGCTTCAAAAATTCTTGAAACATTTAATGTAAAGGCTTTGCAAGCGGCTAATGTAGTAGACACATTGGGCAATAGGCTCAAACAACCCTTTGCTCCCTTGAAATGGATGACACAGCTATTTGATTGGGGTGGCCGTAAAATTGATGATTTTAGTCCTGAGATAAAAGCAGCCGGGAAGGCATTTACGAGCATAAAAAAAGGCTTTACAGATGCAAAAGGGAGCGACAGGCCTTTAGATATTTGGAAAAGAAGTTTTACGCAGATTGGGAAAGAGTACGACAGTGATAAGTTTAATCTTATAGAATCAAGGATTCACGGTAAAGACCAGAAACGTAACGATGTACACCGTCAACTAACGGGCGACCGAAACGCCAGACTTTCGGAAGAGAAGCAAAAAACGGAATCGCAATTAGTTTCCGGCTCAGCTTCCGCGGGTGGCACAGGAAGCGCAACAGGTGGAAAGGCGACTACAATCAATGTTAACGTTTCAAAATTCCTCGAAACGCTAAATTACACTGCTGGTGAGGGCTTAGGCGTAGAGGAGGTTCAGAGACAATTTATGGACATGTTTTTACGCGTCGTAGGTTCCGCCCAGGCGTTGGCTAATTAGAAAAATATGGAAATCAAGAACGCTTTAGGCATACCAATGCGACTCCCTGTAGGATTCGCCAAACCGGAGACCCCGGCAGATATTTGGTGGTTTCCTGTTGAGCCCCTTGTTACGCTTGCAAAGCAAAAATTTATTGTCGCAACGCCTTTGGCGAATAGCAAATACTATCGGGGAACGGTCAAGGAATTGTTTTCGGATGGCGATTACGGAATCACGATAGAGGGTAGTATTATAGACATTTCTCCGGCTAATTACGGGGAAAAAGACGAACGGAATATTAATAAGCTAAAGGATTTTTTGGATTATAACCGCAGTCTTTTAATCTATTGTGACCTAACAACGGATTTCGGGATTAGCCATATTGCTATACAACAAATCCCTAGATTACAAATGCAGGGGAATCGTTTAGATTACATTGTACAAGGTCTCTCAGACCAAATTTTTGAATTGCTAAATTAGGATGCTGGAAATTACTCACGATATAAGAATTGCTAACGTGCGCTTGCGCTCTTTCTCTGCAATAGAGATAAACAAGAGCATAGAGCAGTTAAGCGGTACTTGTGTTATAGAGCTTCCAGCAATGTTACAAAACCTTCCTTATAATATAGAAGGCAAGGTAAAACGGGGCGACATTGCAACTGTTTCACTCGGTTATGACGGCAAAAACAGACAGGAGTTTACAGGTTACTTACGGGCAATCAGCCCCAATACTCCGATGAGGCTCGAATTTGAGGATAGTATGTTTTTGCTTCGCAAACAGGTCAAAAACAAGTCCTATACGAATGTAGATATTAGCACGCTGATTAAAGATATTGTGAATCAGATCGGTGGATTTACCTTCAACATAAGCGTACAGGGCATCAGATTCGAAAAGTATGTAATAAGAGACCAGACCGCATATCAGGTTTTAGAAAAGCTTAAGCAGGACACTAACATTAACATTTTTTGTGTAGGCACAGAACTAAACGCTCACCTGCTTTACACACAAAAAACTGGAGAGGTCAATTTCTACACACACAATAATATGCGCAAGGATACCAACTTGCAATATGTCCGTGCCGACCAGGTGAATATTTCAATAACCGCAATCGGCAAGACTAAAAACAGAAACAAAATTGAAAAAACTGTAGGGACGTTGGGCGGAGATAATAAGGTTATGCGGTTTCCCGACATTTCCGACCCAGCGACTTTACAGAAGCTCGCAGAAGAGAGTTTGAAGCGTTACTCCTACGACGGATACCGTGGCGAAATAAAAACGTGGGGGCATAGTACTGTGGCGGTTGGAAATACCGCAAAAATAGTTAACGAGCTATACCCGCAGCAAAATGGCTCATATTATGTTATTGCTGTAAAGGTAGAGGTAAAAGGCGGGCAGGTAGGCTTTTGCAAGACTGCATCGCTCGGTTTAAAAGTCTCTTAAAAACCTTTTAAAAAAATGGAAAATGCTATCCAGCAAATGCGAACAGCACTAGCCGAACATGTGCAAAGCTATACTACTATTCAGGTACTAACGGGCATTGTACAATCTGTAACAGACACAACCGCAGATGTTACAGAAGAGGGAAGCCCGGACATTGTTCACACGGTTGAATTATCTGCAAGCCCGGATACCTCGGAAGGATTTTGGTTAATCCCAGCAGTAGGTTCAAAGGTGCTTTTAGGTCGAATTGAAAACGGGGAGGATTTTACGATTGTCAAATTTGACAAAGTAGACAAGTTGGTCTACAACGTATCAAACACAAGAATAGAAGCGACCGGAAACGGCGTAAAAATATTGTCTGGGGCTAAGGTGCAGATTGCTAATACAAGTCAGAGCCTTGCCGGAATATTTGGCGATTTAATAAGCCTACTAAATGGACTTAAGGTAATCTGTAGCTCGCCCGGCGCGCCCAGCTCTGCCCTTTCCCCAGACACCATTGTGAGTATTACTTCTTTGCAAACAAAGATAAATTCCCTGTTCGAATGATAACCGATATTTTAACAAATAGCGCAGGCGAGATTCTTGTGAATAACGGTGATATAATCATCGCCAACGGAGCGAACCAGGCAATTAAGTCGGTTATTACGACCCGAAAAGGTGGTAATAAATTCGAGCCGATTTCGGGGGTTGGAATCTTGGATTATGTCAATTCCACAACCCCAACAGTCGCACTTAATCGTATCGTCTTAGGCGAACTAAATCAGGTCGGAATTAATGCAGATTTGCAGGCTGCCGACATTAAAACCCTGTTAGCGGATGAAATATCAAGTTAAGCAAAAACAGACGCTGTATGATGTTGCGCTACAGTTTTACGGTGATATAGCAGGCGTACAGTGGCTCATTGAGGATAACGCTTTAACCTCGCTTACAGACCCGATTACGAATCTGAGTTTAGAAATCAGGGACGACAAAATCAAACCGCAAACCGTGCGCGCTTTAAGCCCGTACAGCCCAATCGTAACATAAATGGCACGCACAAGGAACGAAATATTTACAAGTATCACAAACAAGACGTTAGAGCTTTTGCCCAGTCTTGAAAATACTACCACAACCGGAAATGTCCGGCTTTGGGATGTTATCAAGGGTATAGCTGCGGAGATAATCTTGCAGGTCGAAATTAACTGGGACAGGATGCGTACACAGGTTCAGGCTTACGTAGATAATACGCAGGTTATGACAATCGGATGGTATGCTGACCGGGCTAAAAAATTCCAGATCTCAGATACACTTACATGGACGGACTTTGTTCCTAAGTATCCACAAATTGACACCACCAAGCAGATTATTAAGTACGTGAGTGTGCAGGAGGATAATAACGGGTTTTTGTATGTGCGAGTAGCGAAGGCGGATAATGCGGGCAATGCGGTTAGTCTAACGCCTACGGAGCTTGCAGAGTTCTCATATTACTTTCGAAGTATTAAGCCTGCGGGAGTAAAAGTGTTAATTGATAATGCAACCGCCGATACAATTAAACTTGAAATCGAAATTACACGTAGTACGGCCGGGGGAAACCTGACCACTGGTCTAAATTCCGACTATGGTATTACCGTCAGAGATGCAATTACGGATTTCTTCAAGCTCACTCAATTTAACGGTTACTTGTCGCTTAGAGAGCTTTCAAACTATATAAAAGACAAAGCGTTCCTTATTGACTGCGACATCAAAAACGCTTATTGGAAAGATGGTGCAACCTGGACAGTATTTACGACTGGAAGGCAGACGACGAAAGGTTTTTTCGTCTTGGATATACCTAGCTCAACTGTAATCTGGAAATAGAATGGTATCATTTAATTTGGCAAAACTTATTGAATTTCTGCTCCCGGAAGACAACCGAAATTCAGTAAACATAAATTTTATATCAAGCTTGTTTACGGATATTGCAGCGATTAATAATAATGCAATTTCCGAACTGGCAAAGCAAGAAGAACGCTTACGGGTAACACCGCAAGAAGGAAGCTTAGCGGCAGCAATTAAAAAGTACTTTAATGTACAGATTGCTTTCGACGACCCATTAAAGGAGATTTATTCAGGACTTGTTACTGTTGCTGTAATTATTCCGACCGACACCAGTAAGCTAACAGAACTTGCCATTAGAGAGTTTCTCTCTCACTTCTGTATCGGAAGTAAGTATATGGCGGTAATCCGGGACGATGTAAATAAATACATCCCCGTACAAGTCACATGGAGCATTACACGCGTTGATTTGCAGGAAGTTTCCGGGACTATGATTGCGACTGTTGTTGTTAATAATCCAGCAAGCAAGCAACTTTCTTATAGAAAGAATCAGGGTGACGAACAAAGTAACAATGCGTTTAATGTAGTTCCTGGTCAGACTTATATTTTCTATGTGTCAGAGCTAAGCAATACAGGTGTACTTATTGCTGCTCGTTCGATTAGCTTAACTATCCCAACGGCCGGAACGAACCCGACGGGATGGACATACGGCGAAACTGGATACGGCGCAAGTGTTCCGGTCGTGGACGAGTCAGCGGGCTGGACATACGGTGAAACTGGCGGAGATGTGCAGATTTCTTATGACAGCACTGCACGGATTACAAGTGTTACGTTTGCGAAGCTCGGGGATGTTACATACGCAACAGTAAATTATGTTAACCCCGACAATTATGTACTTAGTTTTAAGGTGTCAGCGGGGGGATTTACAGACTCCAATAGCTTCCCCGTGACAGACTTTCACCGACAAACAGGACAGTTTCAGTTAAGGGCATTTTATGCCCCTACCAATACATTTTATTTCTCAACAACATACGTAACAGTTCCTAACTTGTAAGATGGCTAATTACTCATATAACGGAAACGGAGACCTTCAATTATTTGGAAAAGGCGCAGATATTTGGCAAGACCAGACACAATACAATTGGTATTGCAAGAAAGAAAGCAACGTGGATATAGACCAAGTTTGCCTTGTCGAAAGCCAGCAAAACACTAACAGTTTCGCTAAGGCTGGCTGCTTAATCCATAACGGAATGCCGTCGGTTGCAGCGCATGCCGCAATCTGGATTTGTATAGTGCCCAATGGCTCTATCGTCGTGCTTTCAAAAGCATCAAACGGACAGGTTCAGCAACTTAAATCTGTAGACGGAAAAGCCGTTCCGGTGTGGTTGCGTGTTCAAAAAACAGGGCTTTCTGTTAAATTGTATTACAGTACAGATTCGCCAACTACAACCGCAATTGCGTGGGTATTGTTACACGAGGTACAGAACTTCTTTTCGGGGTTCGGAACTGACTACTGGCATGGTGTTTTTGGTTGTTCCCATACAACAGACACGACCTCAGAAATCAAGTTTAAGCACATTTTAGACGGTGCTGGCTCAGTAATTGCGCCGACTCCTGATTCGAGTGGGCAAACTAATAACCGCCGTCTATTTGTATTATTAGGTAGCAGTATCATGGGCGGCCGTGCGGCCAACTCTGGCGCTCCGACTGGTGACATTCGCGCCTATAATCGCATCAAGATTCTCAACAATAATACAATGGTTGTAGAGAATCTAAGCATCGGTGTAAATAGCGATTTGGCGGATAACGAATCAATCGCAAACACACACGGAATAGAATTATATATCGCAAAAGCGATAGAGAATAATGTGTTTGACCAGAACGACGCGTATCTTTTGAAAATAGCTCAGGGAGGTGCGTTTGTAGGTCAATTTACAGCCGGGTTGGGCTACGCGGATACAATGCTACAGCGCATTGATGCAATGAAGGCGGCTATTGCTGCGGCTGGAAGAACCTTTACTCCTTATGTAGTTGTAGAGCTTGCCGTAAACGATTCAGCAAACCACGAAGCAATCGGGGTTACGCCATCAATTTATTACGACAGGCTGACCAATTTATTAGGTCGTGTTCGTGCAAAACTCGGTTTATCAACACATATTATTATCTGTCGCCCGTGGGCAGATTTTGGGTATTTTAATGCCACAATTGATACGATTGTTTCAGAGAACCCGTATAACCATTCCGTAGACATTTCAGGGGCTGCAAGGTTCGACGGGGTTCACCCGAATTATGCCGGAAACCAAGTCATAGGACAGTTGGTTATTTCTAAAATTCAGTCAATTGAAGCCGTCGCAAATCCGGTAATTCCAACTGCCCCGGATTCAGGTGGCGGAACTTCTACGGAGGCGTTCAGAATTGTAAATACAGTAGTCACAGACTCGCCACAATACAATCAGATTCTTGTAGACGCTGTTCCGGATTTTAATATACCGAATAACACAGCCGGAGAGCCGTTTTTTCAAATTATATTCTGTACGGGCGGCAGGAATCAGTTTGGTTTAGATAAGCTATACAAGCGTGGATTTTCTACGCCGACTGTCTCGGCCTGTGTGCAACCAAGCGAATTTGACGGGTCTTACCCGCACGCAAATCCTGCGTATGTCAGTACGCTACCATTCTTCAGACGGTCGTTTTGGACTGGTACTGGCTGGATGAACTCCGCTCCGTTTAATCTACATATAGATGCGGGAGACCACACTTTAGATTACTTTGAAGATAATGGCAATAGCAGTTACCAACAAGCTATTTTGCAAGGCTTCGGAGCGAAAGGTTACGGATTTGGCGACCCGGCTACGCCAAACTATCTATTAAATGCAAAAACTATTTTGCTGGACATGGAAAATTGGGGTGGTTTCACAAATGGCCTTGACGATTTAGAGTTCCGGGCAAGACATTACGGCTGGCTATACTATTTAATGCAGGCGAGTACGTCAAACTGCTGGGTTAATACAATGTACCCAACCTGTCCTGTCTTTACGTTTGGCAGACCAAATTTGAACCACTATACGAATGCGGGGCGAAATGCACTTTGGTATCAGCCAGTCCAAAGTACATCCAATTTGACAGCCAAAAAAATGCCGTCTGCATTTGTTGGGCAAAAGGTGGCGGATTTGGCAAGGGTTTCGGCCTTCACTGAAACGTATTTTGAATATGAAACCTTCTTGCCAGAGGGTAGTATTATTAAGAATAAAAAAGGCAACAATCTGCCAGCTGTTACGCACTACGGAACAAATCCTAACGGCGGCCATTGGGCTACTCAGGCCTGTGGAAATCCGGAAGTTCAATTTTATCAGCTATTGCAGGACGGTAAAAGCAATCCAGTTGTACACGAGATTTCCTATATGAACCTGGGTGGAACAGGTTACAAAAACTACGGGGAGAATGGAGCATCAAACTACGAGGATGTAACAATAGACCGTTATCGCGCAGGATTTATAGAGCCTGTGCCTGCGTTAATTGCAGAGGGGCAGGTATTATTGACGTTATTTACGGGCGCATGGATAAACCTGTGGCACGACCCAGCCCCTGACATCAACCCGGTCGCAAAAGACGGAGCAACCTTGTCAAATCTAGTTAAAGACATGTCGGGTTTTAATTACATTTTAAAAGCGTTTTACAGATTTTTCGCTGCAAAAACAACCATCGCTAGTAGTCTGTACGGAATATCCGATTTGTTAGACGCTAATACAGAGTTCCTAAGATGGAATACTAAAGTTAGCTACGATTCAGGAAGCACATTTGTTCAGTATAAAGCTCCTGAGTGGCAGATTAACCAAAAAACCGCCGTGCGTGCTATTGTCAATAGGCCGAAAAACTTAATTGCAATCTATGCGGTTCAGCCTTACGGCGTTGAACAAAGCTCTGTTATAGTAAAATACGACCAAAATGGCTACAATTGGCAGCGTCAGATAGACGTTCGGGCGGGCGTTAACGAGTTATATATATTCAAATTAAACGATATTTAAACATGGCAGGTACAGTTAGTTCAAATGGTTCTGGTGCAATTATAACCAAAGTCGGGGCGTTTAGTGCCCCGGCTGTATTCCTTGTCGACGTAGACGGAAATCCTATCGTACCGACTTCTGCGGCAGGACAAACGGCGGCTAATGCTTCACTGTCGTCTATAGACACCAAGTTTCCGGCGCAAGTTAGCGGGGGGCTACCTGTTACAATAAAAGGAGGCACGCCGTGGAAGTTAATTTCCTCGGCAACTTCAAACACCCCGACTCAGGTTAATGCTACGCTCAAAAAGCTTAGTTCAATGTCAGCTATAAGCCTAGGCAGTGTAGTGCGATTTCTTAAGTTTTGGTCAAAAGCAACTATCCCACTAACCACGGATGTTCCTTTTTTTACCTTTCCGATTCCTGCAAATACACAAGGGGCGGGGGTTTCGATTCCCTTGTCTATCCCGGCAGAGGTCAGTCAAACAATCTGGGTTGCAATCACAGCATCAGGAGCGGACAACGTTTTAGACGCTGTTCCAGCGGGGGAAATATATGTAAATGGCATAGTGCTTTAATGACAAAGGTATGTTAAGTTTGTTAGGGGCTGGACAAGCCCAAAATATGGCTTTAACGCTCGGCTTAGACTTCTCTGTTTCTCAGAGTTTGTCTAATGCCCAGAGCGTCACTATTAACTACACTCGCCCATCTAGGGCGATGTATTTCAATTCGACTGGTAGACTCGTTGCAAGTCAGGAAAATGTATTTACGTGGTCAGAAGACCTTAGTAATGCTGCCTGGGCTAAGAATGCAGGCTCAATCACTTCCTACAATACAAGTATTCCGACTGGCGTTGGTGCTGCATGGTCGCTCATAGAAGACGCCAGCAACAACGAACATCGCATCTCGCAGTCTGTCGGCGAGTGTATCCCTGCAAGAACTTACACTTTTTCGTGCTTAGCGCAAGACGCTGGGCGTGCGCTTTATATCGGGTCTAATGCCGCCGTTTTTGGCGGGAATGACTGGGCGGTTTTTGATTTAAGAACAGGAGTTATTCCCGCTTCGTCGGGAAGTTCATCGCCTGCTGTTTTATCAATAGGAGGCGGCTGGTACTTGTGCTCTGTCAGTATAAAATGTGTGGCGTCCGGTTCAGCAAGTGCCTTTTTTTGCACATGCCCGTACACCTGGAACGTTCGTGTCGCAGCTTATACGGGCGACGGTGTTAGTGGAATTAGAATTACAGGTATGTCGGCAAATCAAGGCGGATTATTGACATACACAAAAACGACCACAGCGCAATATTATGCACCAAGATACGAATACGACCCCCAATCCCTTGCATTTAGAGGCATCAAGGTCGAAGGGTCTGCGACCAATTTGCTACTTCAAAGTCAGGAGTATTCCGGCTCGTCATGGGCAAAAACTGGCATTACTTCCGTCGGTTTTACAGCAGAAGTCAACGGAGTTGGTAATTTTTCAGGAGAGGCAACTAAGATTGTGGAAGACTCTTCGGGCGGTGCTTTTATCGAACAAACAAACCTTACGGTTACGGCCAACAACTACTACTGTGCTTCTCATTTTATCAGAAGAGGGAACTTCGACTGGATAAGATTTCTTATTCAAGACAATACGGGAACTGCCAGGGCGGCAGTTTGGTACAACATAAACACGGGTACGGTTGGTTCGTCAAGTGTAACATCAGGTGTTAATATTTCAGGCGCGTTTCTCGACAAACAGCAAGATAGTTGGATGCGGGTAGGTTTTGCCGCGAATATGGGCGGTTCGTACACAAACTGGAAAGTTACAATTGTTTCCGCGACGGCAGACGGGAGCGGAACGAGAGTTAATAACGGCTATTACTATGTCTGTGGGAGTCAGTTTGAGGCTGGCAAAGTTCCCTCAAGTTATATTTACACACGTATTGCAACTGCTACAAGGGCAGCCGATTTAATCAACATACCTGTAGGCTCTTGGTGGAATAAAAACGCCGCCTCAGTTGTAGCAGAATATCAACTAAGCTATGTTGATTCCGGAGTAGGATATGCACTGTTTTTCGCTAGTGACAACACTTCTAATAACAGGGTTTATATGCGTGCAAATAATTTCAGTGGTAGTAAAGAGTTTGCGACTATTGTTGCTAACTCTATTACCTCAGTGCAATCAGTTACGGGCATATTGCCTAAGACGCCGTATAAAATCGCTGGTTCATACGGAGCTTCTGGATTTACTTTCGTCGCAGATAACGGAACGCCCCTTAATAATCCAGTTGCGGCCTTGCCTGCGAATATCATAGATTTTACGCTAGGAAGCAGGACTGGCGCAATTGAATTCCTGAATGGCTGGATAAAGTCGTTTAGAGTTTATAACGGACAATTAGCAGACAACACACTTAAGAATTTATAAAAATGGATATATTTATTAAGGCACAAAATAGACAGGAGTTAGACGACTGTCTATTAGAAAACGGAATGATAGGCGATGAAGGATATATATGCTACACCCTTGATTATTGCCTTAATATCGTTGGAGAGATAGGCCAAACGGAGGGTTGGCATGCTAATATTCGGCTATTAAATGAGGATATATACCTTTCAGATAGTCTTATTGCGTTAAGTATAGCCCCAGACCCAGAAACGCCAGAAAATATTTGGTTTTGAAACAAAAATTCCATAAAGCTAAAAGCTAAATGGAATTAATAATAAAGTTCTACACCTATTATGATTGTAAAGATAAATCAAAACTATACAAAACAAAAAATCCTGTCTCTAACAAGGCAGGATTTCGTCAACTTTTCTACCATTAATCAAATTATCTTTGATTAATATTGTCAAAAATAGCTTCAATTAGCCTTATATAAAAGCTCAATTCTAAACGGCATTTTGTTTTTAAAAAGGCTTTAAAACATATTTAAAACGCTCGGAGAAATGTATCTTTGAGCGTTTGTAATTTTAATATATTGAATTACAGATTTTAATATCTCGAATTGTAATTTAATCATACCAGAATATTTTAGATGAAAATATTTTCATCATTACGCCCCATATGGTACTTAGAACTTTCATGCTTTCTTTTTAAAGATTTTTCTTAGAATAATTCCACCGATAAAGCTCGCAACAATACTAACTCCGAGTCTCAACCAGTCTATTGATCCCTCTATGGGCTGAACAACCGGAATCTGAACAGTTGTTTCTTTCCCTGATGTCGAATCCTTGACGGTTAATGGCTGAGTTACTACGGGAAGCTCAGGCGATTTGAGTGTGCAATATTGGTTTGAAACATATCCTACACCGCCCAAAGCAAGGTTGAACTTTAAGAACTGTCCATAAAGAATACCATCTGAAGTTCCAATAACATCACCCTTATCTAACTTTGCCAGAACAGCTGAAGCTACAGAAGAACCCTTCCGAATATTTACTTTGCTTCCAGTACACCAATAAGTTTTTCCAGTAGCAGGAGTGGATACTGCAGTACCAAATAAATTTACGTCAGCCAGATAAACATATCCATGAGTGTATTTTGTAAGTAATTTCGAAACAGGATTGACTAACTGTACTTTTGCAAAATGTTTACCATCTCCGCTATAGTATGTAGCTACAATTACACCGACCTTTCCACCTGTCTTAATTGTTGTCAAGCTTTTTGACAATCTGGCGATATTTATGTCTTTTACATATTCTCCCCAAACTGTCAGGTTTGAACTTGCGACCACCAGTGGATTTTTATTTGCAGCTTCAATAGTTATCATGACTTAAGAAAAAGAGCCTGCCTACACTGAGTAAGCAGGCTCCTGTCTATTTAGAGGTAAAACATATGCTATTTCCAGAACTTTTTCACAAGTACATATGCGACCACCGCACCAACTGCACCTAGAACCCATGTGATAGGCTTTTGATACCATTTTTTTGCCTGGGTCACTGCTCCTGTTCCAGTAGTAGTGGAAGTACCATCTGCAACTGTTTGCAGGATAGTTTTAATTGTGTCCGTGTTTGAAGCGTCAGTATATGGCGTTTCAGCGAAATGACCCAAACCATCGGTGTACACACCAATTTGCTTAGTTGTGTCAATCGAAGGCATGCTCATTCCTGTAGATTCAGCCATACCTAAAGCGTATTTAACAAGAACAGCATTTAGCACACCACGATCGCTTTCTGCGATATTGGCCAATGTCTCCTTAGAGAATGGGGTATAACTCGTCTGTGATGAGTGTTTGCCAAACAGTACGATCCGCGACCCTACAGTTGCGAGCTTAAAATCCCAGATTGAAACGTCAGTAACTGTATAATCAATACTCCCGATTGATTGCCCGTTTGTGATAGCACCTTTCGGAGCCAGATTGATAATTTTAGTTGCCATTCTAATTACAGTTTAGAGTATTTTGAGAGGTTTCCCTACTTTTTTATTTTTAATCGATCGCTATAAAGCGGCAATGATCCGGTTAAGCTTTTCTTTAACCTTTGCGCCTAATCCGGCTTCCTGTACAATTGACTGATAAATTCCAAGTTGAAGTACTAACGCTTGTTTTTCTGAGTCAACTTCAAAATCAACCGTTGTTACAGGCTCAATGTAGCCATCAGTTGAAAGTGGCAACCCAGTCAGAGTCGATATTAAAACACTTGTATTTACAATGCCCGCCCCTAGAATACCGGTAACAGTAGCTTCCAATGCCAACTGGTCCACATCGTTTTGAACAAAAGAATTGATAAAATTCAACTTTTGGGGTGTTCCGGCAAGTCGCGAAACAACACCTTCTTTTCCCAGAATAGTAACATGTGTTCCATCCGGATCAAACAGGGCAATGAAGTACAACCCTTTATAATATACGATTGCAGGCTTAACACCAACATTCACCCCGGCATTGTATGCCAACACAACTTCACGTTGCTGATATTGTCTTGAAAATCTCATGCTTATATATGCTTAAGCGTAAATTCTAATACTTACTACAAAATGCGTGTTTCCTGCTCAGGAATCCCTAAATCACCCTGACCACCATAATTGAAAATAATTTCAATATCAGAGCTACTTCCCTTCAGACACACGGCCAAAACTGTAAGCGGACTGAGAACGATTGGATTTCTCAATTGATACATGTCAAAGTAACGACCCTCAGCTGTTTTACCAGTTTTCAAATCAAACTCAATTTCAACCTCAGCTGGATCGCTGAAAGGATTAAACTCTGTCAAAGCGAATCTTTCAACAGGATTTTGATTTTCACCGTTGTTTGCCAATACTAAGATGTTTTCAATATTGAAGTTTCCAACTTGATTCAAGTAAGTAATTAGATCATCAATTTTGATTTGTTGCTTACCAGAGAAGGCCTTTGCCGTCAGCTCTAAATTCCCCGGATGCGCTTTGAATGCAGAATCTGACATGTAATTACCCGGCCCGTTAATGTCTTTTGCTACGCCTGGGAACAACACAGCTACACAAGACTCAGTAGCATTGGAAAGAATTAATTTTAAATGCTGTGACATAATTTTTCTATTTTGTGAAAAAAGCTTTTCTGCTTAATTATGACACAATGATAAAGCACATAAAAAATCATCTGGCTCTAAATCGGGCTTAAAGCGGCTGTAAAACGCACGAAGTATGCACGAGTAATGCACGAGTGACGCACAAACTATGATTGAAACTTGCTGAAAATGAAGCAAATAACAGTATAGGGGAGAGGTTTCCGTTTTCCCCATGCCCAAACATCTGTTTTAAATCTGGTAATAAGGGTCTTTCGGTATGGTTGAAGGGAAAAGAGCAGATAATTCAAATCCGCTCTTTCATGGGGTCCGTTTCTTGTAGTAAACCCAAACTCGATAGCGATTTCGCTAAGAGTCATTTTTGGGCGTATCTTCGGATTCGGCATGATATAGAAATTTATAATTGCAGCTTAAACAAATTTTTTAGCTTTCCAGTGGCAATTCCTGTATGATTGAATTGGCTCTTTTTTTGACAATTTCGTCCAATTCTTCTGAGGTTAAGGAAATCCTTTTTCGTTCTTCTTCAACAGAAGGCTGAATATCTGGTTTAATTTCCAGTTGTGGCCTAGGCTTTCTGAAATTGTTTAAGATTCCGAATAAAATCCGGATAATGACATTAAATGCGATTAAAACCCCGAAAAACTGTACGAGATTCCACCAGTTGAATTTACCTTTCATAGTGTTTTTATGATTTCGGAAATCTCTCTCCTTTGTTTATAAGACTCAGCAAAATTTGACACTGTCGGATTTTTAACATAAACCATCTCTTCATTTATGTCCACCAACCTTGTAGCCCATTTCCGATTAGGATCATATTTCGAATTTTCATCCCCACAATCCAATATCATTCGTTCTATTAAGCGCGAATTGGGTGCGCTTTTTTTGATTGGAAACGAGTCGTTAGTTTGTTTTATAACCAACATATTGCAACTCTTTAAGATCGATGGTGCAGTATCCGCAATAGTGTGAAACTGCATGATTAACTCTAATCTGTGATTTTTTGCAAGTCCAACGAACGAAATAAGTTTATCCGGAACATTACCCCTCCATAATCCCGTAGCATCATCGATCACGATTGAAGCATTCTTAATTTTGAATGCGAAATCCAAGAAACGGGACCAGTCTTGGGTTTGTACTCTTACGCATGCTCTCCCAGGCAGCAAATACCTGAGATCATCAATCTGAATTACATCAATTCCTCCGTAAGTATCATCGTTTTGGGTGTGATCCAGGATAATCGTTCTTTTAGGCGATTCTCTACGTTCCCTGAAAAACGCAGCGATTTCCAGAGCCTCAAACGATTTCCCTGTTCCCCGCTTACCGCACAGATACCACACGTTACCTCTTCCGTCCATATTACAAAAACCCTTTTGCTTTCTTTATGAGATTTTTTCCGATTGAGCTGAATACCCCGTAATTTTTCCCTACCAAAACAGAGAACTCAGAGGAAACCATCATTAGTATCATTTTTTCAATTGACAATTCCTCAAGTTTTCCCGCTTTCATTTTTCGTTCCAAATCCAGTTTTACGGCTTTTTTCAAGATTTCCCGCTTTAGCTTCATATCAGACGGGGGAGTTTGCTCCAACTTTTCCTTAACAGCAATTCTTTCCCGGATTTCCGCTGTTTCTGCACTTTCTGGAAATCCATTCAATTGGTGATTTCGTAAGATTTCCAAATCCTGATCGCTTACTACGAGTTCCGAAACTCCGCCTTTAGCCAATCCGATAAACAGATTAAACTTCGTCATTAGCAAATCAACCATCAATTCAGCACGAATTTCGAGGTCTTCGCTCGAATATTTTGGCTCATATTCTGATTCCGGCTTATTTACCGTCTTGAACAATCCTCCCAAGAAATCGCCCGATTTTTCAAGATATGGTGTACCCCTGTGCGGTAATAGTTCCTCAGCTGGCTGAGATACTTCAGTACTGAATAATCCATAGGAATCATCATTACCTGCATTTTCGAAATCACTTAAAAAATCAATGTTTCCCATTTTTTAACCTTATTAAGAATTTTACCAAAGACGGGCCCACTTTTGCAGTAATTCTCCACCGCATCTTTGAAATCGGCTTTTTAATCCAGAAATCGTAATAAAACCTAAGTGTGATACGGTTCTGTATTTCGATCAGCTTCTTTTCAATAACTTTTTCAAATTCCGAGTGATGTATGAAGCCCATTTTAACGATTTCTTCGAAATTTGCTGTTAAACGAATTTGCTGATTTCGTTCGATTTCCGTCAAATTCGATTTTGCTTTCTTTAATGCAATACTTTGTATGAAGAAAGAGTCAGCCCGTTCAACCGAACAATTTTCAGAGTAAATTTTATGAGGCAACTTTTCAACGATTATTCCAGTCAATGGATCTATTTCCACAAGTGCAAGTACCTTCATTCGTTCATAATTTTACAAAAACTTCTGATCAAAATATTTAGAAACGATTTCCTGCTCAGTAAAGCGTTTCAGTTTTGAAAATATTGAGGAAGAAGAGTATTCAGCATAACTTTTAATGACAGCTAAAGTTGCTAACCTGAATTTCTCGAAACTCTCAATATAAGCCTCAGACTGAAGAATCTTAGCTTCAGATGCCCGTACTTTTCTGTTTAATTCCTCAACTTTTTCATCCAGCAATCTTGAAAACTTATCACGGGTCTCGCTTTCCTTTTTGATAGTCATATACCGATCTTCATTAAAACCGGATTCCTGCAACGATTTCCGCACCTCTTCATCATTAATTTCATCGAAGGAGATTTTAATTGAATTGTCCGGCGTTTCTTGACTGAGTCCATCAATGCGAAATCCAGTGTTTTTCTCGGATTTCTTTGCTAAAATCCCTGCCCTGAGAACATCTGTTAGGAAATCTTCATAAGCAACAGAATCCTGCTCAGACTCGAACAATCTACGGATTTCTGCTAAATCAGTCGGTAAAACAACTATGTCAATACGTTCCTCAGCATTTTGTTTATATTTCCAACGCTGATTAACGAAATCCGTCAGGATGCTGCCGGAAACCACCTCAATTCCCACATTATTTTGATGGGAAAAACTATTTAAAGCGTGAGCAACGTCTAAGCCTACAAGCCCCTGTATTGTGTAAGTTCTTTCTTCGATGATTTCCGGCCCTGGAATGGAAATCTCGACTGGATTGGGAAAAAAATACTCTGTTAAGGCTTCCCGAATTACCCCGGCTTTTCCGTCTTCATACTCCTCAGCCTCCTTGTTAATTCTTTCAAGAAGTTTCTGGCTAACCTTTGGTGAGGTTGTAGCGTGGATTCCGTTGTTTCTGCTCTTTTTCATCGGATTTCGTTGGATTTCGTGACTATTGACAAAATGAGAATAAGGGTGTATCTTAGCATCAACATTCGACCTTTGTACTACCGATATCACCCTCTTTTTCGTGAAACAAAGCTAAAGAATCGGACTTCCGTTCGCAATAGCTTGACAGTTTCCGGGAGGTTCACAGTAAGTTCACGGCAACATGATCGGATTTTCTCTCACCCAAGTAGCAGATTGCTACCAGATAAAAGTATCAACTCTTAAAAGTCATGCAGAAAAAAGCGGACTTTCAGAGTACCTTCCAAAAGTCCTAAACTACAGGGCAACCATCTACCCACAGGAAGCATTATTAATAATGAGATTTCTCGGAGAATCTCCAAAGCTGGCCAGACTGGCGGGAGTGAAGATTACTGCAGTATCATTATCATAAAAAAAGCCCTCATTCTTGGAATGAGGGCTAAATATTATTTCGTGCGTTTTGGAATGAATGGCTTCATTTTCCCGCTATCGTCTTCCTTATACATTTTACCATCAAATATCATGTAAGTTGGAGATTTCTTATTTTTTTCCGTATTGTTGCTCGACTTCCTTTTTATAGGTGTCGTATTTTTTAATGATATGGCTTTCATGGCTTATGTAGCAGCTGATTATTACTGCAAATAAAGTTTCACAATCTTTTCTCTTGTCAAGGTAATAAAAAGTTACGTAATATTTTCCCCGGTAAAACGAAATTGCTTGAAATTTGTTTTTCGATTTCGGTACTTCACTAAAACAGACATTGCCAGACAAAAGTTGAGATATATCTGAAAATTTAACATCATGTACCCTTTCTTTACCTATCTTATTTACATCTGTTCGGTAGTTTTCTAGCAGGTGATCGCAATTTACCGTTTGAAAAAACAACTCAGCTTTACCCTCAGCAGTCAAAACAGTCGTATTTTTGGCTTTAAAATTCATAGCATATAATAAGTTCAGTACTCAAAAATACAAAAAAAACATACAAAATTCGAATCGAATAAATTCCTATAGGACCTAAAACCAACCAATGCAAAATAGCCTATCATTTAGATCATAAGGTTTACAGATATGCGTATTTCCCTTTATTGTATTAAGCTTTTCAAATCCATCAATCAACTCTTTTGACGGATTTTGGATGAAAAAACAAATACTTTCCCACCCATCATCTTGCTTTTTTCCCCAACCAAGTACCTCTAACACCGGAGGATATGTCTGCCTTTTAGTACCCCATTCACCCATATCAGAGGGCCATGATGGTATATTCAAATCAGGCAGGAACTCTTTTTTAATGAGACCGAATATCTCATAAGCCTGTTCTACCGTTTTAAAACTTAATGCCATTTCTATTGTAGTTTAAAGTTGAAATTATCCTTATTGTAAAGTTCTAAGTAAAAGAAAATGAAACTTTTGAGTAGTGAAATCTGAAACTTTGTTTTTATACATTGTTTTAATAATCTTTTCGAAGTACTCTACACCACATCCTGCGTCTATCGCAGTCATCCAGCCGTTAATTTGGCTGAGGTACAATACCCTAACTGACTGAATAACTGCTGTTTTCTTTAAAACACCGTTTTCATGTATTTCAACCGATCGCCCTTCAAAATATTTTTCCGGGTTGAAAAGTCTGAATGTAGTAAAATATTCACAATCAAGCTTGTGGTTCCAATTTTTTGAGAAACTTATTTTTTCAGGTTTATTATCCATAACCGGTATTATTTATTCGTCAGACATTTTCATGTTTAATTCTTTAATCTTCCCCACTTCGCATGCACGAAATAAGGCTTTCATATAATCCCCCCAGTTATGGCTTGGGTCTGTCCTGAAGAATGACCACCAATCTGATTCACCGAACCTATCAGGGGTGATATGATAATTGTTAGCCGTTTCAAACAGACTACCATCCTCCAATACTTCCCAGGTACCAAACTTGTCAAGCGTAGAGGGTCTTGAATATTTCGCCATAGTGGTTTAAGTACTCATTATAAAGCTCTGGCGCATTTTCCTGCATAAAATGCTTTTGGTATTTTACCTTACCCTCTTCTTTTTTATAGACTGGAATGACCTGTCCACCGAAGGCGACGAAACTTCCGCCTACTTTATTTGTCGCTTCATCGATCTGTGCTTTTCCAATAATATTTTTCAAACAATCTATATAATTCCAGCTTACTTTATCCTCAATACCGTAAGCTTGTCGCTTATAGTGAGTATCAGTAACTAATACATCTCTATGTTCATATTTCAACGACTCATTTCCCCAGAGGTCAGTTATGGTGTGGGAAAATATTTTTTTATTTTCAACCCTGGTTTCATAGACTGGCTCCTCAACAAGTTTGTAAGTATAAATCGCTTTTTCAAAAGCTTTAATTCCAAAAAGAGAGTCGCTTCGTCCCCATAAGCGGCCAGTGACCTTCCTTGTTTCAAATCTCGGTTTATACTCCTGGCGACTTGTCTCAATCTTCACCTCCTGACCATCAAGTGATAATTCGTAACGATAATTGACAATATATTTTTTCAACTTGCCAAACTCCTCAGTAGCAACAAACTCCTGATTATCATTTAATTTCGGAGCAATTTCCTCACTAGACTTTGAAATGTACTTGGTAACATATGCTGTTACACTCTTTGCATTCTGAATTGGGATTACCTGGGTACTTGGAGGATCGGTAAAATTATTCTCAACTTTCTTTCTGTAATTGTACTCAAGTACACATTTTGCCAATTCAGCAGATTTTTTCACAGAAAACGCTTTTTTTCCAGACTTGAAAGCTGTGATAAACTCATGTTCAACGGCCGGATGAATATTTTTCGGCAATTGATTATGCTTATTAGCCTGAAATAACTTATCCTGTAACTTTTTGCGCTGCGACTCTATTTCCTCAACCGTGCATGAGAAACCGTTTCTATATTTATGAAGTTGCACATTACGAAATCTGTCAACATAGCCCAGCCGATTGACTATCTGATTCCAACGCCAACGAATCTGATCTTTATCTATCCACCGATCAACTATTATATGGAAATGCAACTGCCCGTTTTTCTGAGTTTCAGCTCTCCACAAATATACCTTTACATTACACCCCTGCAATAAACCTTTTCCCTTGCCTTTTCTTGTAATGTACTCACGATCAGATTTAAGCCATTCTATGAATGGGTCGAGACACTCGTTCTTGATATAGTTATCATTATGAAGTTGCTTTGATGGGAGAGTCAACGTTATGAAAGTCGGATACACCTGATTATTTTGTTGATATTCGACCCCTGAAATCCTTTTTACCTGATCCGCAAGCAAACTGAATGATTTTTCTCCGTTTTTTTTAGTTGAATCAGTCGCATACTTCATGCCTGTAGTAAGCTCAACCGACATTAGAAAGTTTTCTGCCAGGTTCTTTAAATTTCTTTTAGAAGCCTCTGACAAGTACCCGTTCATATTTTCAGACTTTGCTCCATCTTTTAGCAAATTCGCCAAGGAAACTTCATTTTGAGTTGTTTCCTCTGATCGTTCAGATTGAACCCATCTTTTAGTTATAATAACTGAATTAGGCTTAAATTTTGCGATAGTGTCAAAGTGTGCAACAGTTTTCATAACAGTAGTTCTTTCAAAATTGAGTTTTGTAGTTGACGGGGCATTTCTTTAAATTTTCTCAGGAAATTTCTTTTAATCCGCTTTAATTTGTCTCGCTCCCTGAAATCACTTCCTAAATAGCTGTAATCTTGAAGCTCAGTAGGTGTTTCATAATTTTTGTATAAATATTCTTTAGCTAACCCTTTCCTTGTTTGAGACCAGAACTCATGCAGATTAAAATAGGGGGGGGGTAGTAAATCTTCATAAATATCATTTGGATAAGTACTAATAAGCTGCTTACAACGAATGTTTTTCAGATACTTCAGATACTTAACATGATCCTGGTCAGTCATTTCAAATTCGTATCTTTTTACTTGACTTTTTCTCGATCCGAGTGGGTAAGGTGGGTCTGAATAAATCAGCGAATTAAAAACTTCAATTAATTCCTTGTATTTATCTATCAAATCAATTGCATCAAGACACTCAATTATCAAAATAGATCCGGCATCGTTATTTCCTTGGCAAGTATTTTTAATTTCTCCGATGCTCGAGTTACTTATTTTTTCAAGATACTTCCGGATAAAATCTTTCCGGTCCGTATCATCACTAAAACTGATGCTTTCCGGAAAATGAGCAATAAGTTTCTGATAAACTTTAGGATTAATATCATTTAATATTGTTAAGTTAGGCCGGATCATTTTTCGAAAAACACTTGCATGTCCAGCATAGGCTTCGATATAAATTTCCACAGCTGGTATCTGATTAATGATAGTTTGATATGTCCCATCTGATCCTTTGCCTCCAAAATATGATTCCATAATCTTAATTCTGTTTGATACTGCAGTAACTAACATTTCTGTGGCTGACAACCCTGAAAGAGAAAAAGGGAAGAAGCGACGTAGAGATAAACCCATTAAGCTGACGCAGGATTTTTCAGATCAATTGTCACAAATTCTTCATCTTTTGCGGGGCGCATAGGCATAATTCCTATCAAAATTTCATTATTTATTTTGAATAGATTTACCCGTTCATCTTTCTGATGAATCAAGAAAATATTTTTAGAATTTGTGGCCTGACAAACTTCAAGTAGTTTGGCAATAAATCCATTGTTGAATAAACTGTCCCTAATTTTTATTCGTACTTCTTCATCGATGATGGTTTCGTACTGCCCATTTCCAACAAACCCATATCCGTCACAGTTTCGACAATATGAGGAATAAAAGCCCTCTTTAACCTCACCAGTCCCGGAACAATAAGAACACTCGCATTCTTGTTCTACCTCAACCAACCTAATTTGAGATACTTTGTTGATTATCTCATTAACAGAGATTTCAACCTCGCAGTTAGGGGATGGAATGTGTGCGGAAAGATTCAGAAACCCTGATGGAGTAAATTCATAAATCGACTTTTTAATGATAATAAAATGGTGGGGAGTTGTAGTAGCGACATATTTGTTGCTATTCCAAGTTACGTCCAAGTAATTATTTAATCCTGGTCTGTCGTTTTCTTTGTAACGAAATAGTTCCAATAAACGGATTATCTCATCCTTTTCCATAGTTATTCCTATTTTTGATTAAAAGTTTCTTTGAGTGAAATTCCCTGCGCCATCTGAACATATTCCAAGCAGAATGTTAGGATTAATACTGTACCCATTAACCAATGATCTATCGAACAATTGGTATCTATCAATCAAATCAGATATTACTGGAATTTTGGCATTTACACCCTGTTTAAATTGATTACCAAGATCAAGAGTTAAGGGGTAGAATAGACTTGTTGCTGAGGTGTGTCTAATGAATAATAATATGCGCCCTGAGTTTGTACATAGATAAAATTCCCATTTACGGGAATCAATATGGAAATACTTAAACTGGCAATCCTTGCACCAAAAATCCGATTCTGAAACACCAAAATCCATGCTTGCAACCAGCATTCCATGATATATCTCAGCTGGTTCTACCAGATACCAAATAGCAATACCTGTTTTTTTGTAAAACTCCTCTATTTGATCGTTTATATTTTCTTGCTCTATTGAATTCATAGCTATCTGTATGAGTCAACGCTCAATTTTGTCAATAGAGTAACCTTTATTGGCAAGTCACCTGGAGTAGTAAAGAACAAATCAGACCCAGATAATTTTACGCTTTCGTTATACCACTTATCAAAATGAATAGTTCCAAGTATTTCACCTATAAGCCCTTTTGTGCTTTTAAAAAAAAGCGAACCAAAGAAAACATCTTTGTCAGGAGAGACCCTATAGTAAGCAGGAAGATCATTTATCAAAATGCCATCCGCCTTTTGAAGCAGTATGATCGCCTGAGTGAGATTGATAATTGTTTCGATTAATTCTGTATTTTGTTTCATGCTAATTTGATTTTCGTACCAATTGAGAAATAGTTCAAACTTCACAAGGATTAAGATTATTAGAACAACCGAATAGACTAAGAGTCTTATCTCTCATTTTCTTGTTTCTAGAATAAGCTCTTGTAAAAACATATTTAGCAACATCGGTAACAGTCGGGATAAATACCAGACGAGACTTGCCGGACCTTTTGTCAAAAATTTCCTTCTGGATACTGCAATATGTCTTAGGAATATACTTTGGAGGAAAGAAGGATGCTCCTATTTGCTCTTCCTGCTTGGCTAAGCCTTGAATCCAAGCAGGAAAATTTTTAACAATTAACTTAAATTCCTCCTTTCCACACATTATACAAGGGAAGCAACCAACCCTATGAAATCCCATATCATATAATTTATTCCGCTCAGTAAAATTTGCCTCCAAAAAAGCAAATACATCACTCTCGCTCCAATCAATAATAGGGCGATCTACATCGTGAACATACTCTTTACAAAATGAAATAACATCCGCTTTTCGATATGTATAATACTTTCCCCTTCCATTTTTGTCGTATGTGTAAGGTTCAAAGTAAAATTTAAAAAATTCGCAATTCTTAGGCATTGTAGCTCTCTTATGACTTTCTTCTGCCCTAATTCCTTGAAGAACTAATATGTTATCATTTACCTGATCCAGTATGAAATCAATCATTGGTTTCACCTTCAGCTCCTCGGTACAAAATCTGCTTTTTGTCGAAGGAAAACGCCCCTTTTTCTTGGCTAAATCAACCAGTGAGTCAAATTTGTAAGACCGTGTACGAATAATATTAATGCCAAACCTCTCTTCGAGATAATCTAAGTATTTATATGTAATCTCATGTTCCCATCCTGTATCGCAAAATAGGAAAATTAAGTTCGAGCGATTGAATTTATTCAAAGCTAAAATCAATGTAGCTGTGGAATCCTTACCTCCGGAAAGTGTTACGATGACCTTCATAATGTAGGGGATTTGGGAAAATAATGTACATAATAAACTTCATCGAATATGACGACCGGACTTATTCCTCCAATCTCATTATAAACAAGATTCACAACCTCGCTTATACATCTTTTGTAAAGTTCGAGATCACTACAATTAAGAGCTAATCCGGTTACAACACAGATAGAATCCCCACCACACCCCCCGCCAAAATTAGGATTCATAACTCTTTTAGCCATTATGACAGTAGCATCCAAGTGCAAATCGTTCTTTTCACCTATTCTTTTCGAATTGTATTGCCAACTATAGCATACTTTACTCAACACCTCTTCCGGAGGTTCGAAAGTGAATAGTTCCCCAGGTATATCATCATTCCCCAACTCAACATAAAATTTCAGTGTTTTCATTTCCAATATATAGTTACAAGTTCATACAGAAATAAACCGTCAGCAGCAACTAACATCACAAAAGAGCCTAGGATACGAAAGAAGACTGGGTTAAATAACTTCTCAAACCTGCGATTTGATTGTGCCAGTAAGATAGAATTCCCCCAAAGTGTTAGGATATTGGCGAGTCCCAACAGGACCATAATTAGGATAGTTATCATTAGAATAGTTATTAAGGTTTGACTGTATCGATATTATTATTCAAATATTTTATTCCAATAAGAGTTACAATTGTTGCGGTAACTGCATTTCCGCACATTTTGTAGCGATTTGTGGGTTTTATTTCCCTAACTATATAGGCTTCGTTGTTATGAATCATAATTTCATCCGACCTCTTTTTAATATCTACATTCCTTGCTTTAAAAAGTCCGAATTTTGTCCAGTTATCAGGAAGCCCCTGAAGTCTCTCACACTCAATTTCTGTGAATCGTCTTATTTCAGAATCATCTAATAATATGCCGTGTTGTTCTTGGCAACCTAAAGTAAAGGCCGGGTCCCCATCTTCTTTTATCCTACGCCCATTTTGTCGTTTTACTATTCTGCCCGGGGTCAATACGGGTTTTATGGAAACAAAATTATTATGTTCAAAAGAGTTGCTCTTTATAGTAGGAGAGATTTCAGATTCATTTCCTTTATAAAAGCCATGAGGTTTCGAGATAATCTTAATAACACCTTGTCCACTACCGTCTTTTCTGGCTCTTGCTGGGATCGTCGCAGCACAGTCCCCATGATTTTGACGGAAACCATTGCCATCTTTATGAGTTCTGTATGTCCCTGAACGGATATAATCACCGGTCCATGTTTGAGTACCACTGGCCATCAATGGCAATGAAATTCTGTAATTTGAGTGTATTTTTTTAAAATTCGTTTCGGGTTTGTAACGTAGGCAGTCTGTTTCTGTGAAAGGAAATATTCCCTTGAAACTTCCTCCTGAGGTTGCAAGATGTCCAACAAGGAATATCCGCTCTCTATTTTGGGGTAAAACCCATGTTGTATTAAGCAATTGCCATTCGATGTTATAGTTCCCAAGGTTGGCAAAGGCTTTGATAATTGACCAAAAATCTTCACCATTGTTTGAACTGAAAGCTCCTTTAACATTTTCCCAGAAAAAAAGCTGTGGTTTACACTCATCAACGAGCCTAATTGCCTCTTTGATAAAAGAGGAACGTTTTCCGCCCATTCCCTTTCTGTTTCCAGCCAAGCTGAAATCCTGGCAAGGCGATCCGAATGTGATAATGTCAACCTTTCCAAGGTCGAATCCTCGAATATTTGTAATTGATCCAAGTGGTTCTGCATTTCTGAAGTTATATTGATAATTAGCAATACAATTAGGGTCAATTTCGCTGAAATAATGCTTTTTAAATTTAAACCCGGCATCTTTCAAACCTTTCGCAAAGCCCCCAGTTCCAGCAAAAAGGTCTAATAGTACTATATCATCTAATGAAAAGTCCGAATATGATATTTTCTTAGACATATCTTTATTTTTGTAAATCCCGATGCCTGGCATTAACCCGCTCGTGCAAATGAATAAAATTATCGTAGGTGAGCGTTAACTTAAGCAGCTGAACGTTTTCAGACCATATTTCCATGATTTCTTTAGTGGTTTTTGCATTATTGACAAGGGCAATAACAAGATTCTCGATCATTTTCTCTTTTATTGAAAGCTCCGGAATCGAAGGGAATAATATGCTAGAATCTTCGAAATCCAGTGCTTTTCTCGCATTCCTTAATCGCTCATTTTGCTGAGTGAGGATAATAAAAAAACAATCGTTAAACTTATCAACAATTGTTTCTAACTTCCTCAACTTGTCAACACGATCCTGAAACTTTTGTGTCGCAGATGGACTCAGCTTTTCAAACTGATCCCCGGAAATCGCAATATTCGCCCAGATTTCCGAAAACAATTCCTTTGCCTCTACATATAGATTTCCGACGATTTCCCGTGAATGCTCTTCCATTTTGTTTTAAAGAAAATTCCCCGGCACTCGCCGGGGTTTTTACATCAAACCTTTGCACCAATATATTTTTTTTCGACCGGGTACACCCCAATCCAATTTGCAAGAACTATTCTCGTATCGAGAAAATATCGGTCGGCACTATACGCCTTACTGATTTCCGAACATCTGATGCCAAAATATATACTCCATCAACAAAACTGATCCAAATTTTAGAATTCGATTCGAAGCCCCATATTGGGGACTTTAGAGTAACAAGGAACATAAGCGAATTAGGATTTTAGAGTGAAAAGAGCAACCATGCAAACTACATATATGACAAAACACAATAGTAAATCGATAACCTGAACACCATTGGTCAGAATCCTGTAAAACAGAACTCCTACAGCCGTAAATTCGAATAATATCAGTAGTTTACGCTTCATAGTTATGCTGAGATAAATTCTTCGGCTTCAATTTCTTCTATCAGATATTTGAATTTCAAGTTCAAAACCTCCCAGATCGCAATTTGTTCAACATCGGATAAGACTTTGTTGCCCGAAACCTTCTTTTTCCAGGTCTCGTATGAAATTACTGGCGAATCCCTGCGTTTTGGGTCTTGTTTAAAGACGTTGGGGAACAAATCAATACAGAATTGATAAAGCTCGAACTTATCCCTGTTAGTCGGCAATTTCTCTTGCACGCGTTTCCAATCCTTAAAAGTCAGTAATGCCATATTGATAATGTTTAATTTTTTATCGTAATATTCAGATACCTTTATTTTCTTAGCCTCCTTCTGTAGAATAATCGCCCGCTCACGTGTTTGAAAATGCTTCTTAGTCATGCTTGTAAGATGATAATACCCGCATTCAAGACATAAATATGCCCGTAGGGGCTTTTTACGATTGTCTGCGATAGCTGCGTACTCATCTATCTTTCTTATAGCGAGAGCCTTTGACAAGAATCTGACTTTTGTACACATCGGTTTTAGGTTTAGATATTATGGGGATTTCCAATAGATTTGTAATTATCAGAGAACAAACGTTAAACCTTCAATCCCCCATATTTTTTTATGTCTAAAAAGCTGAACGTCTTATACGGAAGTAATAATTTCTTAAACAATCAAGAATTGAGCTTATTTTTTCGGAATGGGATAAAGAAGATTTTAAATGATTTTTTATCTCATTTTCAAAATTTTGGAAATCAGAAATATCTAAAATCAACTGAGCATGATAGTAGATGTCTTCTGTCATCTGCTTATCCCACTTAATTTTTTTCTTCTTGTGTTTAAACGACTTGAATAACCTCTCAATAGCTACTAATTTATTCCTTCTTTTTTCAGAAGAGGTTAAGATTATCTAAATTCCAGATTCAAGGTAAAAATAGCAATCGTGCAACTTGCTACAGTAATCAAAGTATCTAACTACCTTTTTATTAATTGAAACTTCTTTCATATACAAAGTCGTTAATTTTTTCGTCAATCTTTTTTCCCTTCCGGTGTACTTGTCAATCTGATTTTCATAAACTTTTTTTTGTTTAGAATACCGAAAACTAAATTTTTTAATCAAAAATGTATCAAATCTGATTACTTTCCGTTTACTTTATGATATAAATACGATACAAATATATAAATAAATTTTTGGTGAATACAAAAAAATTAATAAAAAACATACAAATAAAATTATGAAAACCTCACAAGTTACTGATTATCAGGTAGATGATAAGGTAAAAAAATTAGCAAAAGAGAGGGGCGTTTCCTTCTCAGAAGTATGCAGAAAGATAGGAATGACAGACACCGGATTGTCAGGAAGTCTAAAAAAAGGCTCTTTGAAACTACAAACATTGATAGATTTATCAAATTATTTTGGCGTTCCTTTGAATTATTTTGTAACCAATACAAATGATTTTAGTAATGATCAAAATTCAGATGGTGGAACCTACAAGGTTGAACTAATAAATCAATTACAAGCAAGGTTGGAAGACGCACTTAAAGACAAAGAGTTTTACCGGGAATTATTATCAAAAAGTTACTTGGGAAAGCCTGAGGAAAGTGATTATGCCATATCAGACAATATTATCAAGGTTGAATTTTGGAAACAATATAAAAACCCCGCTTTGATAAATTTCTGATAATCATTTTCCATGCAACTTACGGAGTTGCAATTGGCTGGTTATTAATTAGATACGCTGGGGCGGATAAGTCCCAGCGGGATCACTTATATTGATTTTACTACTTTTGCGAAATCCGTACTTCTTAAAGTTCGGGTTTTTGTGTTTTTAGCCCCCTGATGCATCAATTTTTCATGGATTAAGGGATCAACGCCAAAGGTTGAGGAACTATAGAATTAGGCATATAATTGAGTTTGCCTATAAAGGAAAAATTAGCTTCACTGTGGCTTGTTTGAGAAGACCTGACTTTTCTGTTAAGAGAATATTTTTTTCACTAATAAAAAGGTATTGACCATGTCTGGAGTTTGTTTTGACTAAGGATAAACTTGTGATTCGTTTGAGTCTTATCAAACGGGAGTGTGGGGAATATTTGTGTAAGCTTTTACTTCTTTTTACATTTAATAGGAGTTTTTGATTATCAAACTAAAGTAAAACAAATCTAGGTACCTCAACACCTACCCACCCTCCAATCTCTGTTCCTCCACTATAGTTATGATCAGTTTGCTGTCTTCACAGACGATATCTATCATTTGGCCGCTTTTAAAACCTTGCTCTTTCAGCCATTTGCCACTCAGGCTGATGATGGGAAAAAATACATAACGGCCGTTTTCCCGGGCAAAGCCTTTATTGCATATTGTCATTCTTCTTGTTTTGGCTGCTTTGGCCACTTGTTCCTGTGCTTCCATAGGTTTATGCTGTTTTTGATACAAAGCACGCTTACAATTAATTTGTATCATACATCACAAGCCTGTATATTACACTGTAATAGGTTTGAGTGGCTGGTAACTTATCGAATAAATTTGTAATTTACGAGACTGAAAAAAAATACATTTGCTGTTATGATACATAGTAAAACACCAACTCATAAAATCCACGAAGGCCGTAATGTGAAACGCTTCAGGGAAATGTTAGGCATTAAACAGGACGCTATGGCTGCTGAGCTTGGCGACGACTGGAACCAACAAAAGATTTCTTTGCTCGAACAAAAAGAAACAATTGACCCCTCTCTGCTTCAACAAATATCCGCTACCTTAAAAATTCCGGTTGAAGCTATTCAGAATTTTGATGAGGATCAGGCGATTTATAATATTGCCTGCAATTTCTCAGACAATGCTGTAAACAATAACGGCGTGAATATTCAGCAGATAAATGCAATTGATAAAATCATTCAGCTTCATGAAGAAAAGATTGCTTTATATGAGCGAATGCTAAAGGAAAAGGACGAAATGATGTTGCGTCTGGAACGCTTACTTGAAAAAAAATAGTACTTTATAAAAAACGAAACCCGATGGCTTGAATTGCTTCAGGGGCTATCGGGAATAAGATGAAGTAAAACTAAGGTATTTTTTGAAATTAAGCAAGTAGTAATTAATGGATTACGCAACCGCATTGTGCCATTTATAAGAGGATTTAAAAATAGACTATTTCTATAAATACAATAATTCAGCTTACTCGAAAAGAAATAAAACATTCATAAAAATCCTTACATTCCGTAAGGATTTTTGTTTTTTGTCTGACCGAAATGTTGCATTTAGCCGACTTTTCTTCCTACAAACCTGATTACCGAACCTTTTCCGATATGATATTTCCCTTCCTCTAGCAGAATTTCTTCTTCCTCCAGCATCAATATTTCATAATTGGCAAAATCGGCTAAGATTTCGGCCTTAGCGTACAACATCTCAATCTCCTTCGGGCCGCCTACTTTTGGATTGAGCCTCACCAATTCCAGGTGATTTTTACTGAATGCCTCTAAAATGATTATTCCGCCCACTTTGAGAGATTCATTTAATTTCCTGTGAAATTCCGACTTCCGTTCTGCCGAAAAATGAGCATATATTAGCCCGATGGCATCAAATGTCTCTTTTTCAAACTCAAGTTCTTCTAAATCTCCTGCAATGTACTCAAGTGTTACGCCAAACTCCTCAGCCAGTTGTAAGGCCTTTGCCCGGCCTTCTATACTTAGGTCGAACGATGTTACATGCCAACCGAGTCTGGCGGCAAATACTCCGTTACGGCCTTCTCCGTCGGCTGGCATTAATATGGTGCCGGGGTCAAACTCCGGAAGCCATTCTTTAAAAAATAGATTAGGATCTTTGCCATAAGCAAATTCATTATCCTTATATCTTTCATCCCATATCTGTTTCATATTGCTTTGATTAAAACTTTTAATGATAAATAAACTTCAACGTATTACTTATCTGCAAAAGTAGTTCTCAGAATAATTTTCAGGATAGGACAAAAATGCAGTTTAACAGGACTTATCTGAAATTATGTCTGAATGCCTCCGGCGAAAAACCTGTGTGCTTTCTGAAGAATCTGATAAAATAGGAAACATCTTCATAACCCAAATGATAGGCTATCTGGTTTATCTGATCGGAGGTGGCAAGAAGATATCTTTTAGCTTCCAGAATAATGTGTTCATTAATAAGTTCTGAGCAGGTTTTGCCCAGCGTTTCCCTGGTGATTGCGTTAAGCTGGTAAGGAGAGAGGTTTAACAGCCCGGCATAGGTAGCAACTTGCTTATGGTTTGAAATTTGGCTTTCTAACAGCTCCAGCAATTCTTCAAGCCTTTCCTGTGCGTAAGAATTCAGATTATTTGAAGGTTTTGAGTTATTCTGTCTGACAAGTTCAATCAGGAAAATACCCAGATTTGCCTTAATAACTTCTGCATAGTTTTCTTGTTTTTCGATATATTCCTGAGAAATATAAGTTAACAGAGCATGCAATTTTTTGAATCGTGGGTCATCAAAAGAATAATGATTTACGTTACTGGCCTTTCTTAAGACCTGATTTGAAAGCTTGTCGTGAGGGTGGTAAAAATCAGTCTTAAATTCCATCAGAAACCCGGAACTTCCTGCCTTTAGTACAAGCTGATGCACCTGACCGGGACGCATAAAGAAAACCGAATTGTCAGAAACCGGGTAAGGATTGAAATCTATTTCATGTTTCCCTGTTCCTTTTTCCAATGCCAGCATATAAAAGAAATCATGTCGGTGAAGCTCCTGAACCATGTCTTCACCGGCCAGTAAATCTTCAATATTTCTGATGTTAAAACTTTCCTGTAAATTCAACTCTCCACGAGTTGCAGTAATAGATCTTATTGGAATGTTTCCCATTTCGAATAGTCTTTAATTACACCAACAATTGTACCTCTTGTAGAATTCGGCAAAATAAGAAATAAATGTTTAACTATACAATAAGATTCAATAGGTAAAAGGGCTTTAATTTTCATTTTATAACCCGTTGATTATGAGATGTAATGAAAATTATTTTTAAAAATAACTTCAAAAAAAATGAATAAAATTTTAAATCTATAGTTTTAATAGACTATATTTGAAAATCAGTTCATCTCAATTAAAATAATCTGAAACTTAAGTTTTTTTTAATACAAGAGCAATACCACAATTTGCTCTAAGTCAAACTTTTAATTATTAATATTCTTAATCTATATATTTAGTATTTTTTAAATCAAATTAAACTATGTCAGAAGTAAACAAAAACAAAAATCAGACGGCCTTAGGTGATGTGGCGGCAAGACAGCTGGCCATTGCTACCCGGACAGTCCCGCAGCTTTCAACCATTACACCCCGATGGCTTACACATTTGCTGAACTGGATTCCGGTAGAATCAGGCGTATATCGTCTCAACAAAGTGAAAGATGGTACAAGTGTAGAAGTTGACTGTTCGGGAAGAGATGAACGTGAATTGCCTCATACTTTCGTGGACTATATCGAAAACCCGCGTGAGTATAATCTTAGTGCAGTAAATACGGTTCTGGACGTTCACACACGTGTATCTGACCTTTACAGCAAGCCGTACAACCAGATTTCCGAGCAGTTGCGTCTTACTATCGAAACCATTAAAGAAAGACAGGAAAGCGAACTGATTAATAACAAAGAATATGGTTTGCTAAGCAGCATCAGCCCTTCCCAAACGATAAAAACCCGCACCGGAGCTCCGACACCGGACGATTTGGACGAGCTTTTGACGAAGGTTTGGAAAGAACCGGGTTTCTTCCTCTTACATCCTCTTACAATCGCCGCTTTTGGCCGTGAGTGTACCCGTCGTGGTGTTCCACCTCCAACGGTATCATTGTTTGGCTCTCAGTTTATTACCTGGAGAGGTATTCCGCTTATTCCTTCAGACAAAGTACCGATTGAAAACGGAAAGTCAAAAATTCTTTTATTACGCACAGGCGAGAGCCGTCAGGGAGTTGTTGGCTTGTATCAGCCGGGTCTTCCGGGAGAGCAGTCTCCGGGTTTATCGGTTCGTTTTATGGGAATTAATGACAAAGCTATTGCCTCTTACCTGATTTCATTGTATTGTTCTCTGGCGGTATTGGTAGATGATGCAATTGCAGTGTTAGAGGACGTAGAAATCGGAAAATATCATGAGTATAAATATTAATCAACCTCAGGATTTACCGGATATCGGATTTTTGGAGAATCTGGCTAATAAATTCTTTACCGAATTGCCTTCTTCGGGTTCTGCAACCGGAATAAATCCTTATGAGTTAAATTATGATTATCTGACAAGTCAGGGTAATTCAGGCGATTTGAGCAATTATGCAGGAAATCTGCCCGAACCTGATTATGGAAAAGGGATAATTCTCAATTCGGCAAGCGGAGGCGAGGTTTCTCCTTCCGGCATTAATCCTGTCAATGCCATCGACCTGAGTAATCAGAGAAATACCTTGCCCGACCCTCATTATGCTGGTCAGGGCAAAGTTCCGCAATCTGTGGCGGGGCAAGGTATTTCTCCTTCTGCTCATTATCAGGGAAATGAAGTAGATTTATCCGATCCTCAGACAAGCCTGCCTGATCCTCATTTTGCCGGGGAAGGAAGGAATCCTAAGTCTGTAGCAGGAAGTGGTATTTCTCCTTCAATCCGAAATCAGGAAGTTCATGAAAGTTTGCCTTTTGCTTCTGAGCATGATTTTTTTCCTGATTTAAGTGAAGTACTGTCTGGCATTCCATCCTTTGCCTCAACACCGCAGATTCCGACTTTCAGGCCTTCAGGTTTGGGAGATGCTTCTTATTATTTTCTGCAAAGCGATCATGGTTCCTATCTGACCAATGAATTTGCCAAAGAAAAGAAGCAACATCCGAAAGCTTCGGGTTTTAAGGCTTTGTTTGATGCAAATCTTGTAAAAAAAGATTTTCCGATTCTTCAGGAAAGGATAAATGGCCGACCTTTGATTTGGTTGGATAATGCTGCTACTACTCAGAAACCTCGTCAGGTTATTGATCGGATCAGTTATTTCTACCAACACGAAAACTCTAATATTCATCGTGCGGCGCATGAACTCGCAGCCCGTGCTACGGATGCATATGAAGCAGCCCGTGAAAAGGTCAGAGCTTTTCTCAATGCAGGTTCAACCAATGAAATTGTTTTTGTGCGTGGCGCAACCGAGGCGATTAATCTGGTAGCTAAAAGCTGGGGAGATCAGCACCTGAGCGCAGGAGATGAAATTATTGTCAGTAATCTGGAACATCATGCCAATATCGTTCCCTGGCAGCAATTAGCGGCCAGAAAGGGTTTGAAACTAAGGGTGATTCCAGTAGATGATGACGGACAGATTTTGCTTGATGAATATGCTAAGTTATTGAATCCTAAAACCAAACTCGTAACATTTACCCAGGTTTCAAACGCTTTAGGAACTGTTACTCCGGCAAAAAAGATTATTGAACTGGCGCATCAGGCCGGAGCAAAGACTTTATTAGACGGCGCACAGTCTGTGTCGCATCTGAGGGTGGATTTACAGGCGCTGGACGCTGATTTCTTTGTGTTTTCAGGACATAAGGTTTTCGGACCGACCGGAATAGGAGTTTTGTATGGTAAAGAAGATTTGCTGAACGAAACCCAGCCCTGGCAAGGTGGAGGAAATATGATCAAGGATGTCACATTTGAGCATACACAGTTCCATCAGGCTCCTTCCCGTTTTGAAGCAGGTACCGGTAATATTGCTGATGCAGTAGGGCTCGGTGCGGCTATTGACTATGTTAATCGCCTTGGAATCGATAATATCAATCAGTATGAGCATTATTTATTGTTGTATGCTACCAATTTGCTGAAAGATGTTCCGGGTTTGCGACTGGTAGGAACTGCGCCTGATAAAGCGAGTGTATTATCATTTACACTCAAAGGTTTTACAAATGACGAAGTAGGTCAGGCTTTGAATAAAGAGGGAATTGCCGTAAGAACCGGACATCATTGCGCCCAGCCGATTTTGCGGAGGTTTGGTCTGGAAAGTACAGTTCGTCCTTCGCTGGCATTTTACAATACTTGCGAAGATATTGATACATTGGTGGAATCCCTGTATAAATTGAAACGTAACAAATAAATATCGGAATAGCAGTTTAACTGCTATTCCTTTTACCTCGACTGACGAAAATGGACAACCCTAATATTCATAATTTTATCGAAATACTTCACAAAACACACAAGGAAGAGTGGGAGGCTACACCTAAAATCCATGACTCAATTGTGTGGTTAAGTGATTTGTTTGAATTTCTCTTTCCTAATAACCGTTTGCACAGGCAATCTACTTATGAAGGAGTCTTGAAGAAAAACCAGATTGATCTGGAAAATATTCTGTTAAGCTATCTCGATCCGGCCAGCATTGATATTGGTGCGAAGGTCTATGATTTTTACATTTCTCTGGAAAAGATATACCTGGATTTAAGGGCTGACGCCACAAAAATCTACGAGAATGATCCAGCCGCTACAAGTATTCACGAGGTGATCGTTTCTTACCCGGGTTTTTATGCAATTGCTGTGTATAGAATTGCCAATACTTTATCAAAACTTGAAATTCCGATTTTACCACGCATCATCAGTGAGCACGCACACGGGAAAACAGGTGTTGATATCCATCCGAACGCACAGATTGATGTGCCGTTTTTTATAGATCATGGTACCGGAATTGTCATTGGTGCTACGAGCATTATCGGAAAAAACGTAAGTATTTATCAGGGTGTCACACTTGGGGCACTACAGGTAAATAAAGAACTGGCTGAAACCAAAAGACATCCTACTGTCGAAGACAATGTTATAATCTATGCAAGAACTACTATTTTAGGTGGGAAGACGGTAATTGGCCATAACAGCATCATTGGGGGCAGTGTTTTTCTGACAAAAAGTGTTAGCCCATATTCTCATGTATTCAATACTCATCAACTCAGAATTGATGTGAAACAGGAGGTTTTAGGTTAATGTACGAAATATAAGTACTTGATAAATAGTGAAATTTGGTTTTGGGAAGGACTTTCAGATAGCTGGAAGTCTTTTTGATTTATCAGGTTTTCTGAATTTTCGACATCAATATTTACCGTAAAATAAGTGTCGCAATCTCCCCGCCAGATTGTCGTGATTGTGTATTTGTAAAACCGATTCCTGGGTTTAAGTTTGTATCACAAATCTAACAAATACAACTATGGCAATTTTCAATACTTATCTTAACTTCAACGGCAATGCCGAGGAAGCATTTATTTTTTACAAATCTGTAATCGGGGGAGAATTTGGTGTTTTAATGCGCTATCAGGATATCCCCGGAGGAGACAAAGTTGCAGAGGATGTTAAAGATAAAATTATGCATATTAGTCTGCCTTTAGGAAATGGCAATATCCTTATGGCGACAGATGCTGTGGCGTCGATGGGGCACAAACTGCTTACCGGCAATAACTTTTATATTTCAATTTATCCGGAGAGTAAAGAAGAGGCAGAGAAAATGTATTATGGCCTTTCAGCAGGTGGTAAAATTGATCAGCCTTTGGAAGACGCTTTCTGGGGAGCTTATTTCGGTATGTTTACTGATAAATTCGGGATTCAATGGATGGTGAATTATGAGTATCCTAAAAATTAATGAACTTTTAACCGATTTTGATTCAATGAGTAATACCGATAAAGTAAACGAATACCTGGATAAGCTGGATCATCCTTTAAAAGAAGAAATGAAGGCTGTCAGAGATATTCTTATAAATGCTAATGAAAAACTGGCCGAACATATTAAATGGGGTGCGCCTAGTTTTTATCTGAATAAGGAAGACATGGCAACTTTCAACCCGCAGGCTAAAAAATATGTACATATTGTTTTTCACAAAGGTGCTTTGCTGCATGACGATTCGGGGTTATTGCAGGGTGATCATGCCGACAGAAGAATGGTGAAATTACATAATATGGAGGAAATAGAAGCAAATAAAGAAGTACTGGAAAAGGTTGTAAATGAGTGGGTTGTCCTGAATGATAAATAGGATGAATTCAGCACTTTTGCCAAAGACTATTTAATAGTAAAGCCACTGTAAATCAGTGGCTTTATTTATTGCTGCTAAAATGGATTACTGTTGCTGATTGTAGTCATAATTTACCATCCACTGAATCCCGAATTTATCAGTAAACATACCGAAATAAGCTCCCCAGAAAGTTTTCTGTAGTGGCATTGATACATTTCCACCCGCAGAAAGTCCGTTAAATAACTTATCAGCTTCAGCCTCGCTTTCAGCGTTGATAGAAATGGAGAAATTATCACCAATGGTTGCTTTTCCATGTTCGTTAAGTCTGTCGCTGCCCATAATGATACTTCCGTGACCAATCGGTAAAGAAACGTGCATGATTTTGTTGGCTTCATCCGAAGGCATTCCAGAGTCTGAAGGGGCATCACTGAATCTTCCGATGTAAGGAAATTCACCGCCAAATACAGATTTGTAAAAATTAAATGCCTCTTCGCAATTTCCGTCAAAAGTTAAATAAGGGTTTACTGCTGCCATGTTGTTTAGTTTTTAATTGTTATTATTTATCAAGAATTCCTTTCAGATTTTGTAAGCCTGTATCTAAATCTTTACCAAGCATGTCTTCAATATTTACAAATAAAAGCATAATATTCATAGGGTAAGCCATGGTACCGCTGAATCCCCATTTTACTTTAGTCTGATTCTGAGATATACTTTCTGTAATCATATAGGCGGGAGCTGTGGAGGCAAAAGGTTTTTCAAATCTGATTTCAAAATCAATTCTTTCTCCCTCTACGATTTTGGTAATCTGCTGTTCACCTTTTCCTACATCTTTGTTATCGCTATCCCAGGCATAAACAAACCCGACAGTACCGTCAGTCCCTCGATAATCCTTTCTCATTTTCGGATCCAGCAACACCCATTTATTGAAAGTATTCTGGTTTTTGATAAACTTCACAAAGTCAAAAACTTCCTGCTTGGGTTTATTTATGGTAATTTCTCTTTCGACAGAATAGCTTTTTCTGGTGAAAAGACCAAGCACCAATAACAGTACTATAAAAACTGCCAATAAGATCAGGATTTTTTTTAAGATTTTCATTTTGTCTGATATAATTTTTAGGTTAAATATTATTTAAATTCCGGGAAAGGATAATGATTCAAACTAAGGCAATTAAATGATTTTTGGAAGAGTGTGTCAGAAATATCAAATGAAGATGACAATTTAGGGATGTATCCGGCTAAATTACTGGATTAAAATGATACAAATTTTTATTCCCCGTAAAATTCCCTGAAAAATTATCCTGAATCAATAAGAAATGTTTATTTCCATGATGGAAGACATGCTGTAAAAATATTGAAAATTTATTTCAGATTATTGAAGATGCTTTGAAAACTATTTAAAGGTACTTTCCTGAAGGAAATTAGTTTCTTTTAGGAAAGCACTATCTTTTAGAAAGTAAATGTAGTTAAGTTTGTTGTCAAATAAACTTACCGATTCATATACCTGGCTTAAACGTAGTTTTCAGGCCGTAAAAAGAAATAATAATGAAGAAAAATACGATTATTTACTGGATTTCAACAGGTCTTATCGGCCTGATGATGTTGTTTAGTTCGTACAGTTACCTGGCAAATCCTCAGATTGCTCAGGCATTTAAACATTTGGGTTTTTCCGATTATTTCAGAATTGAACTGGCTGCGTTCAAAATTATCGGAGCATTTGTTTTGCTGATACCTCAGATACCCTCAAGGGTAAAAGAATGGGCATATGCCGGTTTTGGAATTACTTTTATTTCAGCTGCAATTGCACATGCAGCAAGTAACGACCCTGCTTCAGCAGTTGTCACTCCGGTTATTTTTCTGGGAATACTGATCCTTTCTAATATTCAGCTGCATAAGTTAAAATTAGCCTGAATCATGGGTTTAGCGATTTTAAAGGCCACTGTTAACCAGTGGTTTTTTTATGGATTAGTGTAAAAGATTGGGTTGGTGAATGTATTGTTTTTCAGTTAGTTATCCGAAAATTTGAAGATCGGAAAAATTAAATTATATTCGATACCTGATAGACAAACTGTCCAAAATTACCTGATTATAATTCTGATAAAATTGTTAATCTGACATTTCTGAAGTAATGACTGCTGTTTTTAGCTAAAAAAACACTGATTCTGTCTTAAACACGCCGGAAGTTTTATGAAATTATTATGCTGAAAAAAGTTCATTTACAGGCTTTTGCTTTAAAATAAACCCCTGAAATACAAAGGTATTTGAAAAGAAACTTTTAGAATAAATCAGCATTTTGAATAGTTTTCAGATCGGTCTATAATTTTTCTGATGTGTTAAGTCTGACTGATTCTTCATGGAAAATTTGCCAAATGCTTTAAAACTGAATGTTCATTCGGTTTTTGATTTTCACTTTCCTGAATGAATTTGTATGTAACTTCCGAACTGTCTTCATCGTCTCAACTTTCAATTTTAAAATATGCTCATTATGTATAAGGCCCTGTATCTTAGTCCGATGATTCCATCTTATAATATTCCGGAAACTGTTCGTTTTTTTCAGAATATTTTTGCTTTTAATCTAGCCTTGGATGATAGCAATTATAAGATTTTGTACAAAGAGGACAGAACCGTTCATATTTTAAGAGCAGGAGAGCATATAGGTGAGATGGAAATGTATCTGGAAGTTGATAACATAGATTTGTTATGGGAAACTGTTAAAGATCAATTGAAAAGTTTTGAAACAAAGATACGTGAACCTTTTAATCGGGAATACGGAATGAGGGAATTTCATGTTGTTATTCCATACACCAAAGCGTTGTTGTTTGTTGGTCAGGTGGTTAAATAACGTGACAATTTATATTACCTGAAATCTTAGTTTTGAAAATGCTTATGGAATTAAAAAAAGTACTAACTTTGTATCAACAGTACCCGCTTTGCATACCGTAAGATCTGCAAGCGGGTCATTTTTTTATTATGGCAACTAAACCTGCGTATTCTATAGCCGACCAAATCTCTCTGCTAAAACAACGGGGAATGCATTTCCGGAACATGGTTACAGCTCCACACCTTTTAGAAAATATAAGTTACTATCGCCTCAAAGGGTATTGGTGGGATATGCAAGATGATTACACTCTGCATACTTTAAAACCCAACACTTATTTTGAGGATATAGTGGACCGATATAATTTCGACCGCCATTTTCGTTTGATTTTATTTGATGCAATTGAACGTATTGAAATCGCCTTACGTACCAAAATGATTTATCATTTATCCATGAGCTATGGTGGGTTATGGTATTTAGACTCCTCACTTTTCGAAAATACTACTATTATTTTACCAGATGGCACGGTTAAAACTATTCATCAAAATACATTAGGCGAATTAAAAAAAGAATTTAGCCGAAGTCAGGAGATTTTTATAAAGGACCATTGCAGACGTTACCCTAATCAGGATGCAGATGCCTGGAAAACATTAGAAGTGGCGTCAATGGGAACGCTTTCAAAATTGTATAAAAACTTAAAGCACCAGTTACCTGAAAAGGCAAGCATTGCAAAAGAGATGGGTCTGAACCTTCATAGTGAGCTTTCAAGTTGGTTAGAAGCTATCACTTACGTTAGAAATATCATTGCACATCACTCTCGAATGTGGAGCAGAAACATGGTTAAAAAACCAATAGAGCATTTGAATAATTCACCAGGACAATGGTTTGTAAATCCACTTATGGAAGTGCAGGCAAAAAAACCTTTTTTAATTATTTCAAGTATGGTTTATTTATGTAATCATATAGCGCCAAATCATCATATAAAAATCAAAATACTTGACCTTTTCAATACTAATCCTACCATACCAATTTACAAACTTGGTTTTTTAAACAATTGGCAAAACGAGCCTTTGTGGAGATAAAGATTTAGACACTCAGGCAAAAATTAGAAGAAGAGTTGATAGAACAGTCTGATTTCTTAAATTATCTCAATCCGTATTGGCATAAAATAAAAACCCGGACCTGAAAATTACATGCCCGGGTAAAAAAAGTATCTAGAAAACCATTGCTTCTTTGTTGTATTTATTACGGTAATCAAGGGGAGACATACCTGTCATTCTTTTAAAAACATCTCTGAATGCTTTATTGTCTGAATAACCGACATCGTACATTACTTCATTGATATTTTTACGACTTGTTTCAAAATTTTTCTTGGCAGCCTCTACTTTTACCCTTTGAATATATTCTGTGACAGTATTTCTGGTAGCTTTTTTAAACCGACGCTCCAGGCTTCTTCTGCCCACTGCCACCATTGAGGATAATTGGTCAACTGTTATTTTGTCCTGGAAATTCTTTTCAATAAATTCCTGGGCCTTTTTAACCGTTTCGTCCTCATGCTCTTTCTGGCCTTTAAACATAATGAAAGAAGACTGGCTGTTCCGGTCGATTTCTATGGCGAAGAATTTAGAAGAAAAAATAGCCATTTCACGGTCTGTAAACTTTTCAATCAGGTATAAAAGAAGATTCCAGTATGAAGTAGCTCCACCGCTTGAATAAATACCATGATCTTCCGTAATTATCTTATCGTCTACAAGATTTATATCCGGAAACATATTTCTGAACAAATTGGCATGAATCCAGTGAGTAGAGCAGCTTTTGCCGGATAGCAGACCGGTTGAAGCCAGTAAAAAAGCCCCGACACAAAGACTTGCAACTTCTGCACCATTTTTGTAGTGTTTTGATATCCAGGGAATAAAGTCTTTGTTTATTTCTAAGGCTTTTCTCATATCACCGCTTAAGGCAGGGATGAAAATAAGATCAGTTTTTTCTACTTCGTGTAATAATAACTCAGGATGAACCGTGAAAAGACCGTTTTGCAACTGTACTTCTCTGGAAAGCCCGACAAGCTGTACATGAAATAAAGCCGGTCTGCCTGAAGCCTCCAGAAAATCGTTAGCAGCAGTAAACAGGTAACGAGGATCTATGATACTGGCTAAAACGGCTCCTTCCGGTACAAGAATTGATATATGTTTCATAAGTTGCATATGAAGTAAGATATGTGTCGTGTTCGACCCCTTATATTGTCGTTTTTACACCACAGCAGACATCATGATAGATTGTAAGTTTGTAGCATAAAATATGCTCAATTTTAACCTTTTTTAGATGAAAATCAATAACGGAAAATGCAAAAATGCAAAAGCATGATCCCGGAAAGGTTTAACAGTTTTTCCTGATGGGCCTGTGGTTAAGATAATTAGCTTTAATTACATAAACTTTTAATCTTTTAACCAATGAAAAAAACAAAAATCATTTACTGGATTTTTACCGGCTTTCTGGCGCTTTTAATGCTTTTCTCCGGTATTTCCAACATCATGGTAACCCCTGAATCTGTTACAGTATTTAAACATCTTGGCTATCCTGTTTATTTAATTCCTTTTCTGGGCGTTGCTAAAACACTGGGTTCCCTGGCAATTGTTGTCCCAGGCTTCGCAAGATTAAAAGAATGGGCTTACGCCGGATTTGTTTTTGATTTGGCCGGAGCTATGTACTCAGGGTTCTCTGTAGGCGATCCTGTAAGCGGATGGCTGCCGATTTCGGTCGGTTTTATCATAATCGCAGTTTCTTATATTTTTTATCACAGGAAACAAAAAGAGGCTGTCAGCAATTAACAGGATAATCCGAATAACCCGTACAGGAAATTGGTGCGGGTTATGAAAAACCCGATAAGTCTTTCCTGAATAATCGAAAATTAAACCAAAATGAAAGATGGTAGAAGTTTTTAAAACAAATGTTAAAAACAAGAATCAGGCAAAAATGCTGATTCATCTTATCTATGAAACTTTTCAGGGATATGTGGTGAATTTTGATCTGGAAGACTGTGACAGAATACTTCGGGTCAAATGTGAATCCGGATGCATTGAATCGGAAGACCTGATACACTTTTTGCAAAAACTGGGGGTTCAGGCTGAAATTTTACCTGATGAAACTCCTCCGGGACAACGTTCATTCTTGAGTTCCGGAATAAATTTCCACTTTGGAACGGCCATTGAACAGGCAAAACGTTATTTTTAAATACAGCATTAATTTAATGAAATGACTGAAACAGGTTTAAAATCAGGTATTATTGAGATTTTATTTTTTTTATGTTTTTGTTTTAATCAAATGATTAAAATTATTGTTTAATTCAATAATCATTTTTACTTTTGAGCTGAAAAAGAGATTTTACATGAAGACAGAGAAGAAAATTGAAGCAGATCTTTCCACGGAACAGAAGATTATGGAGGCAGCAAGAAAGGTCTTTACGCAGAAAGGTTATTCCGGTACCAGAACACGTGATATTGCTGAGGAGGCAGGGATCAATCTCGCTTTATTAAATTACTATTTCCGAAGCAAGGAGAAATTGTTCCAGCAGGTAATGATTGAAAAGATTCAGCAGTTTTTTAGTGTGATTGCTCCGATTTTCATGGATGCTTCATCTGACCTGGAAACAAAAGTGGAGAGGATTGCTTCAAATTATATTGATATGCTTTCTGAAAACCCTGATTTGCCGATTTTTGTATTGAGCGAAATCAGAAATAATAAAGACCAGATTTTCACCAGGTTAAATGTAGGAAAGCTTGTTCAGCATTCGTCTCTGGTGCAACAGCTGAAAGAAAAAAGGCCGGATATTAATCCATTGCATTTCATCATTAATATTCTGGGAATGCTGGTTTTTCCTTTTGTGGCACAACCTGTTTTGGTTACGACTTCAATGACCGATCCGGAACAGTTTAAAGTACTCATGGAGGAAAGAAAAAGACTCATTCCAATCTGGATTAAGACAATTTTAAGTGCTGAGTGATTTTTTTTATACTGGAATTAATCAAATGATTAAATTAAATGAACCAATAAGATGATTAAATTATTCCGGAATGTTTCATGCTGTATCTGTCTTGCTTTAGCAGGAATGGCAGCAAATGCCCAGTCTGGTCAGTTTACGCTTCAGGAATGTTATGCTTTTGCCAGGGAGAATTATCCTCTTATCAGAAAACTGAACCTGATTAGTAAAAGCAGCGCTTATTCTCTTGAAAATGCTTCCAAACTGTATCTGCCACAGTTAAATGTAACGGCACAGGCTTCCTATCAGTCTCAGACCATTAGTTTTCCTGATATTTTTCAGGGAGCGCCCGGAATCAGCTTGCCGAATATCAGCAAAGATCAATATAAAATACAGGCTGAAATTACCCAGGCAATTTATGACGGCGGGAATGTGAATAATCAGATCGCCTCAGTAAAAGCCAGTGAAGCGATACAACAGCAGAATATTGAAGTCGCTTTATATGCAGTGAATGAGCGCATTAATCAGATTTATTTTTCTGTTCTGCTTATGGATGAGCAGCTTAAGCAAAATGATATCCGGAAATCTAATCTGCAAAACTCCATTGATAAAATTGCAGGAGCACTCCGGTACGGCACAGCTTTTAGAAGTAATCTGGATGAATTAAAAGCCGAAGTTATTAATGCAGATATGTCAGAAACGGAATTCAGATCAAACAGATCTGCTTATCTGCAAATGCTGGGTGCACTGATCGGGAAAACCACTACGGACAGTACAAAGCTGATGATGCCGTCGTCAGGAATTGTAAACACTGATATTAACCGACCTGAACTGAAGCTGTATGGTTTACAAAAGGAACTTTATAAAGTAGAGGAAAAGAAACTCCGGACAGAATATACACCTAAATTAAATGCCTTTTTTCAGGGAGCGTACGGAAGACCTACGCTGAATATTATCAATAATCAATTCGGCCCCTGGTATATTGTCGGTGCAAGAATGAACTGGAACCTGGGGAGTTTATATACTTTAAAAAACAACAGGCAAAATCTTGAAATCAGCCGGCAGAGCATAGACATCGATCAGGAAACTTTCCTGCTGAATACCAATCTTACGATCCGGCAGGAACAGGGTGACATAAGCAAATACCAGACATTAATCAGACAAGATCAGAAGGTGATAGAATTGAGAGCTTCTGTAAAAAAGGCCTCAGAAGCTCAGCTTGAAAATGGAGTCATTACCACGCACGACTTTATTAATCAGCTTAATGCAGAAAATCTGGCTCGTCAGACACTCATTTTGCATAGTATCCAATTATTACAGGCTCAATACAAACTTAGTCATACCACGGGGAATCCTTAAAATTATTTTACAATGAAATACAGCATTATTCTAGCTCTTTCGTCCCTTCTTTTTCTGGCTTCCTGTGAAAAAAAAGAGGATTATGATGCTTCCGGCAACTTTGAAGCAGATGAAGTAATTGTTTCATCTCAGCAAAACGGAGAACTATTATCATTTTCGGCCAATGAAGGTGACGCCTTAAAGGCAGGAACCCTGGTCGGGCAGATTGATGTGACCCTGCCTAAATTGCAAAAAGAACAGGTGGAGGCTTCCATTCAGGCCATTGCCCAAAAAACCGGCAGTCCTAAAGAACAGATTGAGTTGATAAATAAGCAATTAGCAGTTCAGCAGGCGCAAATGGACCAGCAACTCAGGGAGCGTACCCGCATGCAGAATCTTGTGAAAGCGGACGCTGCTACCAGAAAGCAACTGGATGATATTAATGCCAGAATTGAACAGCTGGAAAGAGAAATGCTGGCAACCCGTCAGCAAATGAAACTGAATACCACAAATGTCTCTACGCAAAACAGAGGTATTTTGAGTGAGCAGGCTCCTCTGAAAGTGAGTGCAAGACAATATCAGGAGCAAATTAACAGAGGAGAAATTGTTAATCCGGTTTCAGGTGTGGTATTGACCAAATATGCCTTAAAAGGAGAAATTACTGCCATAGGCAAACCTTTGTACAAAATAGCCAATATCGATACACTTTTTCTGAAAGCTTACCTGACGGGAGATAAACTTTCTCAGATCAGATTGGGACAACAGGTTAGCATCAGAATAGATCAGGGAGAAAAAGACTACAAATCTTATCAGGGCATTATTACCTGGATTTCCGCTAAATCGGAATTTACTCCTAAAACTATTCAAACGAAAAACGAAAGAGCCAATTTGGTATATGCTTTTAAAGTCAGAGTAAAGAATGATGGATATCTGAAAATCGGGATGTACGGAGAAGTGATTTTAAATAAAGCTCAGGAACAGAAATAGAGTACATTATCCCTTAAATCAGGCATAAAATGGCGGCAGTTTCTTTGGAAAATATTACCAAAACCTATGATAACGGAAAAGTATTGGCCGTAGATAATGTTTCTTTTGAAGTAAAGGAAGGCGAATTGTTCGGGCTCATCGGGCCTGACGGAGCCGGAAAAACTTCAATTTTTCGCATACTTACTACCGTTTTGCTTGCCGACAAAGGCCAGGCAACGGTAGCCGGATTTGAAGTAGTGAAAGATTACAGATCCATCAGAAGCCGGGTTGGGTATATGCCCGGGAAATTCTCTTTGTATCAGGACTTAACTATTAAAGAAAACCTGGAGTTTTTTGCTACTGTTTTTGGAACAACCATTGAAGAGAATTATGAATTGATTAAAGACATTTACGATCAGATAAAACCCTTTAACGACAGAAGAGCAGGAAAATTATCAGGCGGAATGAAGCAGAAACTGGCACTTTGCTGTGCCCTGATTCATAAACCTGAAGTTTTGCTGCTGGATGAACCTACCACCGGAGTAGATGTTGTTTCCAGAAAGGAGTTTTGGGAAATGCTGAAAAGATTGAAAAAGCAGGGAATTACTATCCTGGTTTCTACGCCTTATATGGATGAAGCTAATTTGTGTGAACGTATTGCCCTGATTCAGAAAGGAAAAATAATGTCTGTGGATACACCGGGAAATATCATTAATTCCTTTCCGACTACACTTTATGCGGCGAAATCGGCTGATATCTATCAGTTGCTCAATGACCTGAGAGCAAATCCTGAAATTGAAAGTTGTTATGCTTTTGGTGAATTTTTGCATGTCACGCTTAAAGATAACCAGAATGGCGGAGCGGATTTCCTGAAAAATATAGCAGTAAGTAAAGGTCATTCGGAGATACTTATAAAAACCATTACTCCCGGAATAGAAGACAGTTTTATCAGACTGATGAATGAAAGGCCGGAAGAGGTCAGACCGGGTAATTAAATTTAGAGCTCCTATGTAAAAATGGAAGAAAAGGCAATAATCTGTAAAGAGCTGACCAAGCAGTTTGGCGATTTTTATGCAGTAAATAAAATCTCGTTTGAGGTAAGTAAAGGAGAGATATTCGGATTTCTGGGAGCAAATGGAGCCGGAAAGACTACTGCAATGCGTATTCTTTGTGGTTTGTCATACCCTTCTTCCGGAACGGCCTCTGTAGCGGGCTTTGATGTATATCGTCAGCAGGAATCTATCAAAAAGAATATAGGCTATATGAGCCAGAAGTTTTCCCTGTATGAAAACCTGACCGTTTTAGAGAATATTGAGTTTTTCGGCGGAGTTTATGGGGTTTCGAGAAAGGAAATAAAAGAAAGAAGCAATGATTTACTTGAAACGCTTGGTTTGCAAAAGGAATCCCGGAAAATGGTAGGAGAGCTTCCTTTAGGCTGGAAACAAAAGCTCGCTTTTTCTGTAGCGATATTTCACAGACCTAAAATCGTCTTTTTAGATGAACCGACCGGAGGGGTTGACCCGGTAACACGCAGGCAATTCTGGGACATGATTTATGAAGCCGCAGCTTCCGGAATTACTGTTTTTGTTACTACACACTACATGGACGAAGCAGAATATTGCAACCGCATTTCAGTAATGGTGGATGGCAGAGTGGAGGCTTTGGATACACCGGCAAATTTAAAACATCAATTTTCTGCTGATACCATCGACGAAGTTTTTTACCAATTGGCCAGAGGCGCTAAACGTTCAGCCGATTAAAACTTAAGCCATGAAACAATTATTCGTTTTTATAAGGAAAGAGTTCTTCCATGTATTCCGTGACAGACGAACTTTGCTGATAATGTTCGGGCTTCCGGTGGTGCAGATTCTTTTATTTGGTTTTGCACTTACCAATGAAGTGAAAAACGCTCATATCGTTATTTCAGATAATTCAGGAGATGTACAAACCCTTCAAATCATTAATAAAATCAGGGCTTCATCCTATTTTACTGTAGAAGAATCGGTTTTGAATTATAAAGCTATTGAAAAAGCATTCAGAAGAGGAGAAGTAAAATGTGCCCTTATCTTTCCGGCCCACTTTTCGGAGGATTTAAAACACGGCGGTAAAACCCAGGTTCAGATTATTGCTGACGGATCTGATCCGAATACGGCTAAAACGATCATTAACTATCTGACGGCTATTATTACAGATTATCAGCAGCAAAGCTCTTCTTCTGGTCTGGCTTACAGAATTATTCCGGAAACAAGAATGCTTTATAATGAAGAGGGAAATGGTTCTCTGAATTTTATTCCGGGAGTAATGGCATTGATTCTGATGATTGTCTGCACCGCACTTACCTCTGTATCTGTAGTGAAAGAAAAAGAACTGGGAACAATGGAAATATTATTGGTTTCACCTTTCAAACCAGTTTTGGTATTAATTGCCAAGGCTGTGCCGTATCTGGTTTTATCTTTTGCAAATTTCACCCTGATTGTGCTCCTTTCGGTCTTTGTGCTGGATGTGGAAATAAAAGGAAGTGTTATTTTACTATTTGTGGAAAGTACCTTGTTTATCATAACCTGTCTTTCGCTGGGCTTATTGATTTCCAACGCCACTTCTTCACAGCAAACGGCTTTATTGCTTTCCCTGATGGGCATGATGTTACCGACAATGATATTTACAGGTTTTATGTTTCCGCTTGAAAATATGCCCTGGATATTCAGGATGATCTCCAATATTGTACCTGCCCATTGGTATTTTCTTATTATCAAAGCCGTCATGCTGAAAGGGCTGGGTTTTGAATATATCTGGAAAGAAACCCTTATTCTGATCGGAATGACGATCGCATTATTAGGAATTGCATTGAAAAACTTTAAAATCAGGCTCTGATGAAAGTATTAAGATTTATCCTGCAAAAAGAATTCAGACAGATTTTTCGTGATAAGACTATTCTTGCCATGATGTTTGTTATGCCGACAGTCCAGCTGATCGTCATGCCGCTCGCTATGAATTTCGATGTAAAAAATGTCAATATTTCACTTGTTGATCATGACCATAGTACCTATTCTCAGAAACTCATTTCTAAAATTGCTTCTTCAGGATATTTTCGGATTATCAGCTCAGATTTTTCTTTTAAGGAAGCTTTAATGCATATTGAAAAGGAGGAGGCTGACCTTGTCGTTGAAATTCCTTCGGGTTTTGAAAGAAACCTGGTTCGGGATGGCGCACAAAAGCTGGCGGTTTCAGTGGATGCTATTAATGGTTCAAAGGCTTCTATAGGAGGAAGCTATCTCAATACGGTAATCAGTGATTTTAATGCAGGAATTGACATAAATATCAGAAATATTAACAAAACACCTTCGGGTGTAATTGACATTTCTTTCCGGAACTGGTTTAACCCGATGGCAGAGTACAAATACTACATTGTTCCGGGAATTTTGGTATTGCTTCTTACCATGATCGGAGGATTTATGACCGCTTTGAATATTGTGAGAGAGAAGGAAGTGGGTACAATTGAGCAGATCAATGTTACACCTATCAAAAAATGGGAATTTATTTTAGGAAAACTTATCCCTTTCTGGGTTATAGGCATGACTGTTTTTTCGATCGGTCTGGTTGTATGTTTTGTAGTCTATAGAATTGTTCCGGAAGGCAGTATTGCGTTAATTTACCTCATTGCATCAGTTTATCTGATTGCATTATTAGGTTTTGGATTACTGATTTCAACCTATAGCGATAACCAGGTTCAGGCGATGTTTGTGGCCTTTTTCTTCATGATGATTTTCATGCTGATGAGCGGTTTGTTTACTTCAATTGACAGTATGCCGACCTGGGCAAGGATTATTTCTAATTTAACACCTGTTACACACTTTATCAAAGTTGTAAGAATGATTGTGCTTAAAGGCAGTGGATTTGAAGAGGTAAAAACAGAATTATGTTATATTCTTGCTTTTGCTTTTGTTCTAAACGGCTGGGCAATCTGGAATTACAGAAAAACCAATTGATTTATCTTTTGCGGTTGATAATTTCTTTAAGCCCCGGTTCGCAGGTTAACAAATGCCATCCGCCAAAAACGATGAAAATCTTGTCATGACTGTCGAGCAGTTTATCTATGGTTTTCAGTAAAAACTGATCTCTGATTTCCTTGGAAGTTCTCCCGATTTCCTGAAATTTGCCTTTGGGATTAAAGGGATCGGTTGGCTCCAACTCTTCAATATCGAAAGGAATATTCAGTAGTTTTTGGTAATTGGATTTATAAAAAGCAAAGCTCCTTTCCTCCGGATTAAGAGAAACTTTACCTTTTTCCATGATATAGTCCTTAATGAAACCGTTGAATTTGCTTTCGATTTCGTCATGTTTTAAAATATTTGCTCCCCGAAGCCCCCACATCAACCGCTCTGTAACAATGTATGCCAGAAACTCACCTTTAGTATATTTTTTTAACAATTGTCTGAATTCCAGACTGTCACTTATGTCGCCATTAATGGCTTTAACCTTTAAGCTGTCTGCCAGGATTTTGACCAGCCCGATTTCTCCGTCTTTTAACAAGGCATCATTCTTGGAGGAATAGATTTTTTGAGAAATATCCCCGCCTTCATTAATACAAAGCTCCGGTCTAAATGCAAAGAATTTCTTCTCAATCGTATCGAACATCGGGTTTTTAATGTCACTGTCATCTTTCAAATGGTTAACCCCGCAAAATACTACCTGCTTTTTGCCATTTTTGAATTCCATTATGTACGGATTAGCAGGTAAATGGCGTTCGCTATCCAGTTTTATTTTCAGATAACTTATAGTGGGATAAATATGGGTTGAGTCCAGAAGCGTATTTTGAGGCTTTTCTGTATTACGACAGGCGGAAAGTAGAGCAATTGTCAGGAAAATTGGCAAAAATTTCATTTTTGAATATCCGGTTATATTAAAATATTGTCATAGAAGAGATCAAACAGCTAAAGATAGAAACAACTTTGATATTTTGTAAATGCCCGGGATTTATTTCCCGGAATCAGATATTTGAAATGACATAAATAAACCTTCGCTCTAACTGTGTAAGATACCGGAAACTAAACATTTTCCCGGAAACAGTATTGATTATAAATGTCTTATGAAAAGCTTTTTATAATTTTATCAGAGACACGTTTAACCCCCACACAAAAATATGACCTATCACATTACGGATGCAGTCGGGAATACCCCGCTTGTTAAACTCAGGAAAGTAGTCGATGATGATTCTGCGGATGTTTACGTGAAATTAGAATATTTTAATCCCACCGGTTCTTACAAAGACCGGATGGCGCTGGCAATTATTGAAGAAGCTGAAAAAAGAGGGGATTTGCAGAAAGGAAAATCTGTCGTTGAATGTACAGGTGGCAGTACAGGTACTTCTCTGGCTTTTGTTTGTTCTGTCAAAAACTATCATTTTAAAGTAGTTTCTTCTGATGCCTTTGCTGCTGAAAAATTGCATTCTATGCGATTATTTGGAGCTGACCTCGAATTAATTCTGAGCGAGGGCGGAAAAATAACGCCAAATCTGATTCCTGATATGATAAATAGAGTAAAGGCTATTCAGCAGGAAACAGGAGCATATTGGCCTAATCAGTTTGAAAACAGAGATGCACTAAAAGGATACCAGAATCTGGGAAATGAAATTATCAGGCAGTTAGACAAGCCGGTAAATGTTTTCTGTGCGGCTGTCGGAACCGCAGGTATGATTACTGGTGTCTCAGATGCATTAAAACGAGTCAATACTACAACCAGAATAATTGGTCTTGAACCGGCTTCAGCTCCTTTAATCTCTCAGGGAATTAAAGGAAGTCATAAGGTTGACGGCGTAGGAGTGGGTTTTATTCCCCCGCTGTTCAACAGGTCAGATTTTGATGACATACAAACAGTAGAGGAGGCAGAAGCCAGAATAATGGCAAAAAGATTAGCTACTGAAGAAGGCATTTTTGCCGGAACATCCAGTGGTTTAAATGTTGCTGCGGCTATCAGAATTGCCAGACAATTAGGTCGGGGACAAACCGTTGTAACCGTTGCAGTAGATTCAGGAATGAAATACCTGGCAGGCGGGCTTTTTGACTAAATAATGTTTTACATATTTCAAAAGAGGTTATTTCTGTTTTTCCGGAGATAACCTCTTTTGTGTTTACAGCTATTTGAGGAGGAATATTTTCGGGCAAATAATTGTGTAACTGAAAGGTTTCATTATATTTGTAACCAATTAGTTACAAATATAGAAAAGATTATGAGAAGAGATGTATTTCAGGCAATAGCCGACCCAACCCGCAGGGAAATAATTCGTATTCTCGCTAATCAATCCTTAAATCTGAATTCAGTGGCAGAGAATTTTGACGTAAGTAGGCCAGCTATTTCCAAACACATCAAAATTCTGGAAGAATGTGGATTAATTGTAGTAAAGCAACAAGGCAGGGAAAGGTATTGTGAAGCCAATCTTAAATCATTGGCTCAGGTTTCGCAATGGATTGAACAATATCGAATTTTCTGGACACAGAAACTGGATGCTTTGGAAAATTTCTTAGAAAATGAAAATCTATAAACAATCAGCATAATTATGAAGAATGAACCTTTTGTAATTGAACGGCATTTTAATGCACCGATTGGTAAAGTATGGAAAGCTCTTACCGACAAAGATCAAATGAAAAAATGGTATTTTGATCTGGATGAGTTTAAGCCGGAAATTGATTTTGAGTTTCAGTTTTGGGGAGAAAATGAAGGCAGGAAATACCTGCACTTATGCAGAATTACTTCTGTGGTTTTTGAAGAGAAAATTTCTTATACCTGGAAATACAGAGATTATCCGGGGGAATCTGAAGTTACTTTCGAATTGTTTCAGGAAGGAGAGACAACCAGACTAAAGCTGACTCATGCCGGTTTAGAGACTTTTCCCGCCAACGAACCGGATTTCAGAAGAGAGAGCTTCTCAGGTGGCTGGACTTATCTTATCGGTACTGCTTTGAAGAATTTTGTTGAATAATTCCATAATTTTAATCCATAAGCCAGTCGGACCGACCGGCTTTTTATTTTTTATCATTTCGGGTTTGTGGTTGAAAGTGATGAATCGTATCAGTTTTTGAAAAAAAGATAAAAAAACAGAAGTTTTTTTAGAAAAAATGTAAACAATTGTATTTATTAGTAGAAAGATCCTTTTAATTCGAAAACTATGAAGATTAATTTGACCAGTGTAATGGTTGATGACCAGATGAAAGCCTTAAAATTTTACACTGAGGTATTAGGTTTTATAAAAAAGACAGACGTTCCGCTTGGGAAATTTCATTGGCTTACTGTTGTCTCACCGGAATTGCCGGAAGGAGTGGAACTGGTTTTGGAACCAATGGCTTTTCCTCCTTCTCAGGTTTATCAGAAAGCCTTATTTGAAGCCGGAATACCTGCCGCTTCTTTTGCAGTCGATGATATTCAACAGGATTATAAAAGAATGAAAGCATTGGGCGTCGATTTTAAGTCTGAACCTCAGAGTATTGGCCCTGTTACAATCGTGGTGCTGAATGATACCTGTGGTAATCTTATCCAGCTCGCTCAGAAATCAGAGCATTTTTAAGAAATATTATAGAACAGATTTCATTTGGAGTTAGTTATATGAAATCATCTCACCGTGTTCCGTGGCTCACGGAACACTTGATTATTTTTGCTCTGTGTGTGTCAGAGCAAGGAGTAGACTTCTTCAGTTTTTATTTTTCCCTTAATACATATTCCATTTTCTGGTCAATAAGATAATTCTTTTGGTGTAACCGCTACTCAGAGAAGAAGTATTGTATTTCCAGACAGAGTAAGGACAGAGGTTTTTGGAAATAGACTTAACTTTTGTGAAGATTTTACCATTCTTCCCCAGATTTATTCCAAAACCATTTTAAAATCTTAAAGACTAATGATTTATAAACAAAACTTAAAGACGCTTAGAAATACCATCCTGACCGGATTTTTCCTGATTTCTGGTTTTACGCTATCTGCTCAACACCTTTTAAAAGTGGGCGTAGCCGGGCTGACACATGATCATGTGCATAATATCATGAACCAGTTTGCCCGAAAAGAAGTAATTATTGTCGGGATTGTTGAAGAAAACGAACAATTGGTTAACCGCTATAAGAAAAACTATAAATTACCTGATTCACTATTCTTTAAAACCCTTTCTTCTTTACTGAAAAAAACAAAACCTGATGCCGTACTTGCTTATAATGCCATTTCGGAACACTTGTCTGTGGTGGAGATTTGTGCTCCCAAAGGTATTGCTGTAATGGTTGAGAAACCGCTTGCAACTACTTATAAAGATGCCGAAAGAATTGCTTTTCTGGCAAAACAACACCATGTGCAGGTACTTACTAATTATGAAACCACCTGGTATAATACCAATCAGCAATTGAATGAACTGGTAAATGACCGAAATGAAATTGGTCCGATTCGTAAAATGGTAGTGCATTCAGGGCATGAAGGGCCAAAAGAAATCGGATGCAGTCCTGATTTCCTTAAATGGCTTACAGACCCTGTAAAGAACGGAGGAGGAGCCGTCAGGGATTTTGGTTGTTACGGGGCAAATCTGATGACCTGGTTAATGAAGGGAAAAACGCCAAAAGCAGTTACTGCCACGATTAAACATATCAAACCTTCCGTTTACCCGAATGTAGATGATGATGCGACCATTGTGCTGGAATATGAAAATGCCACAGGAATTATAGAGGCTTCATGGAACTGGCCTTTTGGTATTAAAGATATGGAAGTTTTTGGCGTGAGAGGCTATTACCATGCTTTAAACGGAAATACCATGCAAAAAAGAGAGAAAAGCACGTATGAGAATATTACAGTAAAACCAGCTGTATATCAGGATAATATACCTTATCTGGCAGATGTGTTAAATGGTAAAGTAAATCCTTCTAACGATCTTTCTTCTTTAGAAAATAACCTTATTGTCGTGAAAATTCTGGAAGCGGCCAGTAAATCAGCTAAGGAAGGCAAAAGAATTGAATTGTAATTTAACAGGTTTCTTACTTAAAATCGCTCAGGCTCATTTTTGATGAATGGCCTGGGCGATTTCAGTATAAAGCAAACCACTTCCGCCACCGTAGTGCTGGGCAATTGCAATTTTATCATTGTTTTGTCTGAAAAAGGTACGAAGCGCCTCGTCAGTGTCTTTATCAATTCCTGCCCCGATCAGCACCAGATCAAAACTGTTTTTCAGAAATATATCCTTAGCTTCTTCCGGAGAAGTGGTACCGGTTGCTTTCCAGAGAGGATTGTTATTAATTAACCGCAAAACCGTCTGTAGAATCTCAGGATGAGTCCCGATTACAAGAATGCTGGTATTTTCCATGATTTAAGCCTGTTTTACAAATTCATGTAGCTCTTTTCTCTTTCTCGGAGAAAATTCACGTGTTTTTAAGCCTTCATCCAATTGATCCGGATCGCCAAGATAACCTAATGCAATGACACAAACCGGACTTTCTGAATCTTTCAGCTCAAATAATTCAACGGCTTTCTTTTTGTCGAAACCACCCATCGGATGACCGTAAATATCCATGGAAATTGCCTGAATCAAAAGATTTTGATTGGCCATTCCCAAATCATGAAAGGCTGTCGGATTCTCCTTGCCATTATGCGCATAAGTATGTTTGGCGATAGTCAGTACCAAGGCCGCAGCATGTTTTGCCCAGACAGCATTGGCCGGAACAAGACAGCTTAGTAATTTTCCAAAACCTTCTTCATTTTCTTTCAGAGCATAAATGTATTCCCAGGGTTGTTCATTCATCGCACTGGGTGCCCAGCTTGCCGCTTCGAAAATAGTATGCAGATCTTCAGGAAGAATAGAAGCCGGTGAAAATGCTCTGGGACTCCATCTTTTTCTGATTTGTTCATTTAATTCTACGCTGTTTGCTTCTTTTATTGTCAGTAGTTCCATCATTTTTTATTTGAAAATTAAATTGTCATTGATACCTCCATCAAGAGAAACTCCGCATCATTCTGAGCTCTGATGCTCAGTTGATCGGTTTCCAGTATTCCTAAACCATCCCTCTCTTCCAGTAAAGTGTTTGCTGTTTCTACAGAACCTTTTATTACAAAAATATAAACACCATTTTTTTCATTGTGTAAAGAATAGTTCTGTGCAAAACCTTTTTCGAAATTTGCCAGATAAAACCAGGCATTCTGATACACCCAAACTCCCTGATCTTCTTTATTTGGTGAAACGATTTGCTGTAAATTGTTAAGGGCTTTGCCTTTTTCCAGTACAATCTGGTCGTACCTTGGTTCTACATTCAATTGATTCGGATAAAGCCAGATTTGTAAGAATTTCGCCGGTTTATCTTTATTTCCATTGTATTCTGCATGATAAATCCCTGTTCCGGCACTCATCATCTGGATTTCTCCGGGTCTGATAACTGCCGTATTTCCCATACTGTCCTCATGTCTTAATTCTCCTTCCAGAGGAATTGAGATAATTTCCATATTATCATGAGGATGATCGCCAAACCCTTTGCCACCGTCAACAATGTCATCATTTAATACTCTTAAAGCCCCGAAATGAATTCTGTCAGGATTATAGTAATTGCCAAAACAAAAAGTCTGGTAACTTTTCAGCCATCCGAGGTCGGTTATCCCTCTGGAATCTGCTTTATGTAATATTGTCTGCGCCATAAAACTTATCTGATTATGATAGCACAAATTTAATTCTGCGCATTCTTTCAGCACTTAATATACATTAAGAAAAGAATCATGCCTACGATTTCTTTCTCAGCATTTCGTTTCGCATTTTGCTGAAAAACTGCGGAGTAACGCCAATATATGAGGCGATTTGTTTAAGGGGTAACTGATTGATAAGAGAAGGGTATTTTTTGCAGAAGTTGTTATACCTTTCTTCTGCGCTGAGGCTTAGGTTATCGAGCAATCTTTGTTGATTTGCTACAAGAGAATTTTCTGTAATTATCCGGAAGAAACGCTCAAACTTGGGTATCTGTGTGTAAAGCTTTTCCTGATCTGTCTTGGAAAGTAACAGAACCCCGGTATCTTCCAGCGCCTCGATATTCAGAACACCGGGTTTTTGAGAAATCAGACTATACATATCTGCTATCCACCAGTTTACCGGAGCAAAACTGAGGACTCTTTCAAATCCGTTTTTGTCGAAAATATAGCCTCTCAAACAGCCATCAGTAATAAAGGCAGAGTATTTGCAGATTTCGCCTTCATGGAGTAATAATTGTCTTTTTTTAATTTGTCTCGTTTCCAGTAAAGAAGTGAAAAATGCCATTTCTTCGGCTTCTAAACGGATATAACCGGAAATATTATGCTGAATTAATTCGATTGGGGTCATTTTGCTGAAAATATTGAAGAATTTCTGATTTTTAACAAGAATGTGTTTCAATATATCTGCAAAATGACCATTTTCCAAATGCTAAGCGATCGTCACAAAGATAGATTGCCTTGTGACGGGTTTTAAATTCCGGGTAGCATGCCCTTTTCCTGTAATGTCTTCAACAAGTAATACGTCTGCTCCGGAGAATCTTCTTTTCTCTTTTAAGGAAGTTTCTATTTCAATTTCACCATCCAGTAAAATAATAAACTGCTTTTGCGGAGCGGTATGAAAGGGGTAGTCATATTCAGGAACGACCTTGCGGAAAAAGAGGTCTTTTACTGCAAAATTCTCTGAAATGAAACCGATCGGGCCATTATCTTTCAAAGGATAAAAAAGATCTTCAAAGAAACTGTCTCCGTTTTCATCTTCATACAAGCGGGTTACTTTAAATGTTTCCATATTGCCGGCCCTCCGTTTTACAGATTTAAAAGCTGGTTTGCCAGCTCTAATTCTTTGAATTCAATGGTATGTGGTCTTCCTTTGAAAATTTCTACCCACACTTCAGCATTCATCTTTTTTAGTATTTCTGCGCTCTCGTTAACCCTTGAAACCGGAACATGCGGGTCAGGGTCACCGGTAGTTATCAGAATGGGTGTTTGATTGAAATCTCCCTGATAGTTGTTTAAATTCAACTTTTCACCAATAAGTCCACCCGTAAAAGCAATAACCCCTCCATATTTTGAAGCATTTCTTGCTGCAAATTCCAGCGTCAGACAGGCTCCCTGGGAAAAACCAAGCAGATAAATCTTATTAGCCGGAATACCTTCTGCCTTAATTTCTTCAACCAGTGCCGACAGCGTTTCAAGCGCTTCATCCAGATAAGGCTGGTTTTGCTGAACAGGTGCTAAAAAGCTGAAAGGATACCAGGTATGGTTTTTAGCCTGGGGAGCAAAAAAAGCAGCTTTTTCTACCTTTAAATGACTTTTCAAAGACAGTATGGAATCGGCGCTTGCGCCTCTTCCATGTACCATTATGATGACTTTATCAGCTTCTTTCAATGGCAGACCTGTCTGCATTATTTGATTTTCTTTGTTTAACATCTTAGTCTAATTTTGGCAATTTGCTTTCAATAGCCTTGCGACTTGATTCGTACTGTGCCGGAAGTTTCAGGCCGCTTCCTAATTCTTCAAGGGTTTCATCTGTAGCAAATCCCGGATTATCAGTCGCCAATTCAAATAATACCCCGCCTGGTTCTCTGAAGTACAATGAATAGAAGTAATTACGATCGATTTTAGGCGTAATATTCAAGCCTAAACCTGCAATTTTTTCTCTGTAATTCATCAGCACTTCTTCATCTTTCACTCTGAATGCTACGTGATGCACGGAACCGCCTGCTACATGACCCACTTTTTCTCCCGGAGCCTCAACCAGGTCAACAATTGAAGCATTATCTACGGCATCTGTAGCAAATCTTAAACGATTTACCTCTTGTCCTACAAATTTATAACCGAGAATATCGGTAAGAATATCTGCTGTAGGCTGAGCTTTGTTCGCAGTGATGGTCAGGTTATGAAAACCTTTGGTAGCGACCTGACTTGAAATTTCCGGTGTTTCCCAGGGTTTTCTTAAATCTGGTTTCTGAGCAACGGTTAATTCAAATTTCAGACCATCCGGATCCAGAAAAGTTAAATATTGTTCTCCGAATTTCTCAGCAGCTTTGTTATAAATTACATTGTTTGCTTCAAAACGTTTCAACCAGAAATCAAGGCTGTTTTCAGGTACAGAATATCCGATTTCACTTACCTGATGTGTACCTCTTCTGCCGGGAGTGATGCCTTCCCAGGGAAAGAAAGTTAAAATCGTTCCCGGTGTTCCTTCTTCATTACCATAATAAAAGTGATAGGTTCCGGGATCATCAAAATTCACGGTTTTCTTTACCATTCTTAATCCCAAAACTTTTGTATAAAAATCAAAATTCTTTCTGGCATTTCCTGCAATAGCAGTAATATGATGTATGCCTAAAATCCTGTCTTCCATTTTTCCTATAGTTATATTGTTATGAAATTTTATTTGAAACCTTTTAAGTCGGGGTGATTTCCCTTCCTCTTTGGTGTTACAAATTTGCAGCTAAACTTTAGTGAAATCACTTAATCTAGAATAAGAAAGCCGGAACGACAGAATTTTATTAAACAGGAGAATTAAGTTCTTGTTGTTTGGGGATTTGAAAATTCAGGGTAGAAAAAGAGTTATCAGAGATCATAATCATATCTCCGATAACTCTATAATATATTAATCAGCCAGCTCAAATCTTGCCGTGAAATGTCTTAACATGGGTGCTTCATAGCTAAGTTTATAACCTTTGAGAAGATGTCTTTCGTTAAAAACAGCAATGATAATTTCAGCCACATAATCGATATGGCTTTGGGTATAAACTCTTCTGGGAATAGCTAATCTTACCAATTCCATAGGAGGAGGAATTAATTTCCCTTTTTCATCATATTTCCCGAACATTACACTACCTATCTCACAAGCTCTGATGCCGCCTTTTTCATACAAAGCAATAGAAACAGCCTGTCCCGGAAATTCTTCGGCAGGAATATGAGGGCAAAAACGCTTCGCATCAAGATAAACAGCATGGCCACCGGTAGGTTCTATCAGGGGAACTCCTGCGGCAAGTAATTTTTCACCCAGATATTCTACACTACGGATCCGATAATGCAGGTAATTTTCATCTGTAATTTCTTCAAGACCTTGTGCAATAGCTTCCAGATCACGACCAGCCAAACCTCCGTAAGTTGGGAATCCTTCCGTTACGATCAGTACATTCCGGCAATTCATGGCCAGTTTGTCGTCATTCAGGGCAAGAAAACCTCCGATATTTACAAGAGCATCTTTTTTAGCACTCATGGTCATACCATCGGCATAGCTGAAGAGTTCCCGGCAAATTTCAAGAACAGATTTCGATTCATAGCCTTTTTCTCTTATTTTGATGAAATAGGCATTTTCTGCAAAGCGACAGGCGTCAATGAAAAACTTCAGACCGAATTCATCACATATTTTTCGTACACCTTTGATATTTTCCATAGAAACCGGTTGCCCGCCTCCTGAATTGTTCGTAATGGTAATGAATACCAATGGAATATTTTCAGGGCCTTTTTCCAGAATAAATGCCCTGAGTTTATCGAGGTCCATATTGCCTTTGAAATCGGCTTTTTCTTCAGGATGTTTCCCGACCTCACAAAGTAAATCAACTGCCTCAGCGCCGCTGTATTCAATATTTGCTCTGGTAGTATCAAAATGGGTATTATTCGGGAAAAATTTACCCTTTCCGCCTAAAATGGAAAAAAGAATCTTTTCCGCTGCTCTTCCCTGGTGTGTGGGAATCACAAAGTCCATTCCGGTAATTCGTTTTACAGCTTCCTCAAAACGGAAAAAACTTCTTGATCCGGCATAGCTTTCGTCGCCATCCATAATGCCAGCCCATTGTTTACTGCTCATGGCGGAGGTGCCGCTATCGGTTAGTAAATCGATCATTACATCATCAGCATGAATGAGAAATGGATTATAACCTGTGTCTTTAAGAATGGTTTTACGTTCTGTTTCGTTGGTAAATTTAATGGGTTCAACCGATTTGATTCTGAACGGTTCGATGATAGTTGTCATGTTTTCTTTCATTTAAAATCTTGGGAAATGCCTTTAAGCTGCCTGTAATTCAGGAAGAAAAAGGAAACGATAACTTGAGGAAATTATACTAAAAGAAAAGCATCTCTGTCTTTCAGGTTTTGAAAGATCGTCTTACTGGTTAAGAAATATGGAAAGGATAATGGCATTTATACTGGAATTACAGGGCAAAACTAACAATAATTCTGTACAAATACATTTGTAGCTGAAAAAAGGTCAGCAATAATGCTAACCTTCTTCAATAAGAGTTATCTGTTAAAGATTACCTTCCTAAATTGTAGCCCAGATTAAATCCAATTGAAGGCAAAGGACCATCATAGGTTATACTTATATTTTTGGAGGCACTTGTAAACCAATAGGCAGGTCCGATACTGGTTTCAATTGTAAAATTGTCTCCCAAAGCCCATTGGTACCCGATTTGAGCCCCTAATGAATAAGCAGAATAAGAATAGTCGTTGGAATCTTTTTGTTTGAACGAACCGTACTGCACTTCCGGTGCAAAGAAAAATCCGGCTGGAAAACTTTTACTGGCTGATAAATACCTGCGGTACTGAAGACCTAGACCGATTCCGGAAACACCTGATCTTGCATAGATTGAAGCGCTTGGGAAAATCGAACTTTTTTCCGTTAATTGTTTTTCATACCCGGCATTAATTATACCAAAAGCGAAAGTAACAGGGGCTATTTTAATAATCTGAGCATTTGATACACAATTAACAGCGGAAATAATAGAGAGACAAAGTAGAAGCTTTTTCATTTTATAATTTGTTATTAGTTAAAATGAACATGTAATTGTTCGCAGAGCAATTTAGTGAGAAAAACAATGATGTTCAAAATTTGTAAAATTTACAGGGTTTTGACTAAACAAAATACCTATTATTTCATCCAAAATAAGGATTGTATGTTTCCGGGATAATCGCTCACTTGCTGAATTATTTATGATATTACAGCTTTGTTTTATGGGGATTTTTGGGGAAGTATCAATTTCAAAGAATGAAATTAGCCATGCTGAATGTTCTTCCGGAGGTCTGGAACAATATTTTTAGAAAATTATATTTTAAAACTAACAATAATTCTTTCATAAATCCATTTTCTAATCAATTTCTAATCTTAAATTAAGCCGGTTTTAAGGTACCGCTCATAATTTTGATCTGATAATTATACACTGGCAGTCGAGACAATATTTTTAATAATTGTTCAACCTTAAACAAAACTGTATTCCTTCCTTTTTTGTTGCCCCTCTGCATGTTACCAAAAATTAACCATAAATTTAAAACACTTGTATTATGGAAAATTTAGCAATTAACACCATTCTTGTACCAATCGATTTTAGTACGATTTCATTGAATGCCTTAAATACGGCCATTTCTATAGCAAAACGCCAGAATGCCAGGATTACCCTTTTGCACGTCATTGATAGTAATTCATATATGTACATTACTGCGGATGGGTCACTTTCAGTAGATTTTACCCTTGATTCAATAATAAAAGATTATCAGCATAAACAGGACGTTTTAAGTGATTCCGTCCGGAAGAGTCATGGAATTGTTGTAGACTCCATAGTTACTGTTGGTTTTATCTCCAATGAAATCGTAAAAGTAGCTTTTGAAAGAGAAATAGATCTTATCGTTTTAGGTACCCATGGCGTTTCTGGAATCAGAGAGCTTTTTCTGGGTTCAAATGCTTATGATGTAATCAAAAATTCATTCTGCCCTGTTTTAACCGTGCCGGATGATGCTAAATTTGATAAGTTTTCCAGAGTGCTTTTTCCGGTCAGACCAGTTCATGGGGCTTTGGAAAAATATGATTTTGCCAGAAAAATTATCCGTAAAAATAAAAGCCAGCTTTTTGTTTTGGGTTTACTGGAAGAGGGGAAAGAAGAGCAGCACAGCACTTTAAAAGAAGAAATGGGGGCATTGAGTGAGAAACTTGAGGCAGATGAAGTAGATAGCAGCGTTTTCTTCTATTATGGAGAATCAGTAGCCAAAGAAATTCTGCACAATGCCGATGACCTTAGGATTGATCTGCTGGTAATTACCGCCACACTGGACTTCACAATCCGAGACTTTTTTATCGGGCCTTTCACACAGCAGATCGTTAATCATGCTAAAGTACCTGTCTTGTCGATAAGACCAGTCCCTGCACTGGAGGAAGAGTCTGGTGAGGATGAAGATGGTGCGGAGGATTTTCAGATGCCTTTAATGACAGGCACGTTTTAAACAAAGTTTTTAAGGTGATTTATCTGAAAGCAGAATTCAAATAGTTTTATGAATTCTGCTTTCAGGAGGAACGTTATACCCTTTTCAGAGCGATTTCTCTGAAATATTTTCAAAAAGAATGGAGCTTAAAAGTAAAATATTACTGATTGAGGATGACAATAGAATTTCTGAAACAATCGTCAGAGGACTCGTTAAAAATAATTTTGACGTCAGAGCGGCTTTTGATGGTTTAATTGGTCTGAGAATGGCGATAAGTGGGAATTACGATCTGATTATTCTGGACATTAATCTGCCTTTGATCAATGGTTTTGAAGTTTGCCGGAATATCAGAGAGAAAAAGCCGTTTTTGCCGGTGCTTATGCTCACAGCCTTTGGTGAAATTGAAGATAAAATAGAAGGTCTGGAAAAAGGTGCTGATGACTATCTTGTAAAACCATTCGATTTCAGAGAGCTGATTGCCAGAATTAATGCATTACTCAGAAGGGCAGGGCAGGAACCAAATAAAGAAGGCGCAAATATTCTTAAAGTTTCTGATCTGGAAATGAATATTGATACTAAGGACGTGAGAAGAAACGGGAATCATATTGACCTGACGGCTAAGGAATTTATGCTTTTGGAGTTTTTACTGAAGAATAAAGGAAAAGTTTTGTCGAAAATGGACATTGCTGAAAAAGTATGGGACTTAAATTTTGATACAGGAACCAATATTGTAGAAGTTTATATCAATTATTTGAGGAAGAAAATTGACAGAGATTTCGAGCAAAAGCTCATTCACACTAAAACGGGTCTCGGTTATGTGCTGAAAGATGAAGTTTGAACAAATCAGGCTATTTAATTCCTTTCGAATGACTTACAGCCTTTCTCCGTTATGAAAATAAGGTTTAAAATTGCCCTTCAATTCTCGCTTATTGCTGCCTTTATTTTACTGGCATTTTCTGTAACTATCTATCTTCGTGCGGATTATGTGAGACACCGTAATTATGTAGATCGTCTGAAAAAAAGAGCGGTAACCACTGCAAGGCTTTTGGTATATGTGAAGGAATTTACTCCCAAAATGCTTAAATTGTTAGATAGAAATTCTTTAAGCAGGCTGAATGATGAGCAGGTTTTTATTTTTAACCACTCAGACTCTCTGACTTTTTCAAATATTAATAAAATCCCCTCAAATATTAATATTGCTCTTTTGGACAAAATAAAAAAGAAAAAAGAGATCAGATTTCAGGAAAATGGAAGGGAGTATGTCGGATTAGTTTTTGAAGGAAAATTTGAAACTTTTATTGTGGTTGCTTCTGCAATAGACAGCATAGGCATCAAAGATTTGAAAAGTCTGAGTGAAACCTTGCTGATTGGTTTTTTAGCCGGAATCTTCGTGGTAATCATCGCAGGTATTTTCTTTGCCAGCGAATCATTGAAGCCAATACAGTCTATTAATCAGCAGGTTAAGAAGATTTCGGCACAACATCTTCGGGAAAGAGTTAACGAAGGGAACGGAAAAGATGAAATTGCTGAATTAGCCATGAATTTTAACCGGATGCTGGAAAGACTGAATCTGGCATTTGAACAGCAAAGAAGTTTTGTTTCACAGGCATCACATGAATTAAGAACACCGCTGGCTGCAATTAAATCAGAAATTCAGCTCGCTCAGGATGGTACGCAATCAATAGAAGAATATAAATCGGTACTTGCCACACTTTTAATTGATACTGACCGGCTGATTGCTTTGTCGAATGGGCTATTACAATTGGCAAGGTCTATGGAAAATGAAAATGTTGACAATTTTATTCCGCTCCATATAGAGGAATCTATATTTTTAGCAAATTCGGAACTCAAAATGGCCAAACCTGACTATAAGACCGAGGTTCATTTTGACCGGGTTCCGATTGATGAGAATAGTACTGTAGTATCAGGGAATGAGATTTTACTAAAAAACCTGTTTTTGAATCTGATTGATAATGCCTGTAAATACAGCATTGATCAGAGTGCTGAAATCAGAATCGGATTTGACCAGAAATTTGTAATTGTTAAAATCAGTGATTCCGGGATTGGTATTCCGGAGGCCTCTCTGGAGAAAATCTTTTCTCCTTTTTACCGGGCAGATAATGCCATTCAGGCCAATGGCTTCGGGATAGGCCTTTCTGTTACCCAAAGTATTCTGAAACTGCACCATGGAACAATAGATGTACAAAGCGCTGTAAATAAAGGTTCTGTCTTTTCTGTGAAAATTCCGCGGATTTATTCTTAAGTATAAACACTCAATTTATTAATATTTCTTAAGTTCTAAGGTATTTCTAATGTCGTTTTAAGGTATTTTTAATAGTATTTTGTTTTTTTTGTACAGTACCGGCAATGAATTGTTCACTAAAACCCCTAGGCTTATGAAAAGCGTATATGTTTTTTATCTATCGGCCATCTGTTTTTTTGTTGGCTTTTCACTTTCAATAGCCCATGTTCTGGAAATACAGAAAACATATTATTCTGTTGTCTTCATTATAATTGGAGCTTGCCTTTACGAAATCGGAGTTATTGTTAAAAAGAGAAATAAAATCTGAATTTCTTGAAATAGCCCGTCAATTCCACAAAAACCATCTTTGAAAACTCCGGGAATTTCTGATAAAATCAGAAAGGTTCTCCGGTATTCCATTCTCTTAGCATTAGCCTGTTACCTGTTTTTTCACACTAAACATGTTATAATATGAAGAAAATCACGGTTATAATACCAGCTCTTAATGAGGAAGAAGCGATCCAGTCGGTCATTCAGAAATCATATCATCACCCTGATGTAGATGATGTGATTGTCGTAGATGATAATTCGGTTGACAATACCGTAGAACTGGCAAAAGAAGCAGGCGCAAGCGTTATTACGAGTGCCAGAAAGGGAAAGGGTATCTCAATGAGAGAAGGGTTACTGATGGCTAAAAATGAGCTCATTGTTTACCTTGACGCAGATATTAAAACTTACCCTAAAGATATTATTGAAAGGTTGGTGAAACCTTTAAAAGAAGGCCCTTTTGACTTCGTTAAGTCTTATTTTGAAAGACAGGCCGGAAGAGTAACAGAATTGGTAGCCAAACCTTTATTAAGCCTTTTGTCTCCTCAGTTGAGTCATTTTCAGCAGCCGTTAAGCGGTATTATTGCCGGGAAAAGAACGCTTCTGATGCAGGTGGATTTTGAAAATGATTACGGGGTAGACATCGGTTTACTGGTAGATATGTACAATTCCGGGGCAAAAATATCGGAAGTCAATATCGGTACTGTTGAAAATAAAATGAAACCCTGGAGAGAACTTGGCAAAATGGCGAAGGAGGTAAGCGCAGCTATTTTAAAAAGAACCGTTCTTCGGGAAAATACTCGTAAAGTCCTCAGAGAGGAATTAGTTTAATCTGAATTTGAGATAATGAATTATACCTTACAAACAAATGACAGGAAAATGATTGTTTTTGACATGGATAATACGATTCTTCTGGGAAGTTTTATCCGGACTGCTGCAAAAGCATTTGATTTTCAGCCACAATTGGCCAGCATAGTACTTGAGAATACTAATCCGATTGTCAGAACCAAAAAAATTGCAGAATTAATGAGGAATATCAGTATTCAGGAGATTCAGGCTGTGGCAAATTCTATAGAAATAGTAGATGATTTTAAAGAAATTGTCGGAAAGCTGAGGAAGAAAGGCTATTTAATCGGGATTATCAGTGATAGCTATACCTGTGTAACCAATCTGATCAAAGACAAATTCAGACTTGATTTTTCAATCGCAAATGAATTGGAATTCAGAGAGGATCGGGCTACAGGAGAAGTGCTTATTCCTTCCTGGTTTTTTAAAAAAGACCATTCAATTTGCAGTCATGAATATTGTAAGTCAAACGTTGTCAGTTACTTACTTGAAAAGTTTGAGGTTTCAAAAGATAATCTGATTACGGTGGGGGATGGCGACAATGATATTTGCATGGTCAGTAAAGCAAAATTCGGTGTAGCATTTTGCACGGTAAGCCCTGCTCTGAAATCAGGTGCAAATCTGATTTTATCTGAAAAAGCATTCAGCCCTATTTTGCATTATGCTTAAATAATTTACTTTAGACTAAAGCTGTACGCAAGCACAATTACAGCTTTAGTTTTATTAGTGTAAAATACTAAAAGTCAACTCTTTGAGTATTGCTTCTTCGTCTGCTGCCCCGCCTTCAATACCTTTAGAGCGAAGGTCTGCAATTTTAATCTCATGCAGGATATGCGCTACCTTTCCCATTGAATAATTCCTGACAGCCAGCATATAATCTTTGGCAAAAAAGGGATTAATTCCCAGAATAGCTGCCACGTTCTTTTCCGACTTATCCTGTGTGGCGTGGACTAGTAAAACTTTGCTGAAGTAATTATAAAGAAGAATGATAATTTGAGGCAGCGGGTTGTCCTTGGGATTTTTCGCAAAGAAATTGATAATCTGATTGGCTTTCATAATATCCCGGTTAGTCAAAGATTTCTGAAATTCAAAGACATTGTATTCTTTGCTGATTCCTACATATTTCTCAACAATTCCTGCATTAATTTCCTCATCAACTCTCAGGTTAATCAGTATTTTATCAATCTCAGAAGCCAGACGTTTTAAATCGCTCCCGACGTTCTCAACAAGCATCTGAACGGCTTTCGGGCTGATTTTTGTGCCATTTTCATGGCAGTATCCCAAAACCCAGTCAGGGATTTTGTTATCATATAATTTTTTGGAAGGCATTGAAACGCCATGCTGGTCAAATGCTTTAACCCAATTGAGATGCTCTTTAACCGTATCTTTATAGGCCAATACCAGAATTGTTGAATCCAGCGGTCTTTTGGCATAATCTTCCAGCAATTTCTGCATTTCCTTCTGATCAATACCCTGAATAGCCTGTGCTTCCTTAACCAGAATCAATTGCCTGTCAGACATCATCGGAAATCTTTTGGCATACGACAGAAGGGAAGGAACAGTTATGTCTTTTCCAAAAAGGATAAACTGATTAAAACTCTGTTCAGAAACGGGAAGAGCATTTGTTTCAATGAAATCTGCAATTTTATCTATGTAAAAAGGCTCATCCCCATGTAAAAGATACAAAGGGACGAAGTTTTTTTTCTTAAGATCCTTTAAAACGTCAACGGATAATTTTGGCATAATGAAAAAAATATTTTAAAAGAATCTGATATCATGATCAGTATCCGGATATAATTTTAGGATTGAAAATCTGCTGTGGTTTTTAGCAGGAAATTCCTCACATGCTCCTGAAGATCAGGGAAAAATGCTCTGAATTCTTCCTGATATAACTCGTAATCTGTTTTGAGTTCGTCAATTGCATTTTCGATGTTTGAAGGAAATGAAGTTCGCCGGGAAATGCCTTTCAAAGCCCATTCTATGCCTTCAAAATTAGCGTAATTTGTCAGCCAATCTCTTTTTGAAATAGAATGAATGATCGGTTTTATTTCTTCTTTTATTTCAAATTCGTTGATTTCCAGTATTTTGTAGAAATTTTGCGAAAAATCAAAAAGTTTTTCACTTGAAAAATCTGAAAAATTCCTGGCCAGAAAATGATCATAAAACATATCGATACAAATTCCGGAATATCTTTGGAATTTTGGCTTTAAACGTTCAATGCTTTTCTTTACAACCGGATGAGAATCAGTGTAATAGTCAATTTCCCTATGAGCAGCGATACCTAATCTTACTTCCGGAGCATATCGCATATTTTGGGGATTATCCAGTTTTCCGCGAACAAAATCTCCCAGAAAATTTCCCAGTTTAATCAGGTCATTGTCTCCGGAAAGAAAAATATGTGCCAGGTAGTTCAACTTTTCTGCGAATTTTATCGTTGATTAACAAATATTATAGAGAAAACGCTTAGGTTTGTTCTAAAATCCAAAATTAGAAAGATTTTGAAGAAACTTTATGTTTTCTGACTCTGCGGAGTACTTTTGTTTTAAAATAGAACAAATCTTCCTGATTTACTTAGCAATTAAACAATTTTTTATATGCAAATTTCAAATGCGAAGGTCGTGTCTCTGACCTACGAATTATCTGTTTTAGACAAAAACGGTGAAAAAGAAACAATCGAAATCGTTGAAGTGGATGAGCCAATGGTATTTATTCATGGAATGAGCGGATTACCTGAGGCTTTTGAAGATAAAATTGCCGGATTGGAAGCTGGTGCTGATTTTGAATTCAGTATCTCTGCTGAAGATGGTTATGGTGAATATGATACCGAAGCGGTTGTTGAACTGCCAAAGGAACTTTTTAAAGTAGAAGGAGAACTGGTTGAAGATATTCTGGAAGAAGGTAACTTTATTCCAATGAGTGATGAGCAGGGAAATCGTTTACAGGGTAAAGTACTTGAAGTAGGTGCTGATTTTGTAAGAATGGATTTTAATCATCCTCTTGCTGATAAAGAAATGCACTTTAAAGGCAATATCATAAGTGTACGTGAAGCGACTGAATCTGAAATCGCTCATGGACACGTTCATGGTGAAGGTGGCGTACATCATCATTAATACCTGAATATCTCCTGATATTTAAAATAAACCGCAATGAAGCTTAAATTTCATTGCGGTTTTATTTTTGCATATCAGGCAGCTTCTTCACGTTTCTTTTTGTACTGAACCACTTCTACGCCAAATTTTCTCAAAAATTCTACTCCTTCGTCTTTCGGAATCCCTTTATACTGTGCGTAAGAATCCAGAAAAATAACCTTTTTGATCTTCATACTGAAAATAATTCTGGCGCAGGCTATACAAGGTGAAAGTGTCACATAAATTGTAGCTCCTTCGATTGAGGCTCCGTTTTTAGCGGCATACAAAATGGCATTCTGTTCCGCATGAAGCGCCAGAGAACAACTTCCTTTAGAATCTCTTTCACAACCAACTTCCGGAAATTCCTCGTCACAGTTGTGTGTGCCTGCCGGCGGGCCATTGTAGCCAATTGAAATAATTCTGGTGTCTTTGGCCAGTACAGCTCCGACCTGAGCCTTTATACAGTGCGAACGTTTTGCAAGGCTTACCGCCAAGTCCATGAAAATATCGTCAAAATCTGGTTTAAGCATAATGTGTTTATCAATTTTATTCCCTGATTTCAGGAGGGTTGCCTGTTGCAAAATTACTGAAAAGTTCTTCAAATACACTGAAACGCAAAAAATAAGGGGATAACCTGTGAGCAGGCTATCCCCTTATTTTCAAACACTGACTAAAATTATTTTTGCGGAGCAAGTAAGTTGAAGAACTGATCTAACTTAGGAGTTACGATGATTTCAGTTCTACGGTTAACCTTACGGCCAGTACTTTTATCGTTACCTTCTTTAGGGATAAATTCAGATCTACCACCGGCAGTCATACGCTCAGGAGCTACGCTGAATTTAGTTTGTAATAAACGAACCACAGAAGTTGCTCTTTTCACACTAAGATCCCAGTTATCCTGAACACACTCAGTAGAGATAGGTACATTATCAGTATGACCTTCAACTAAGATATCAAGATCTTTGTGATCGTTAACAACTTTAGCAACTTTTCCTAATACAGTTTCAGCTGCAGAGTTGATTAAAGAACTACCTGATTTGAACAACAATTTATCAGAAATAGAGATATAAACAACACCTTTTTTCACTTCTACCTGTACATCCTCATCATTTACATCGCTTAATGAACGTTTAAGGTTCATAACCAAAGCAAGGTTGATAGAGTCTTTACGTTGGATTGAAGTGTTCAGATCTTTGATATAACGGCTTTGGCCATTAAGAGCTTCCAAAGAACTTTTGATACTTTCAGCTCCTGATTTGCTGATTACTGACAAATCTGAAAGACGATCTAACAAGTTAGTGTTCGTTTTCTTTAAATAAGCCATTTCTTCCTGCAAAGATTTCAAATCATTTATTTTGCCTTGTAATTCAGCATCTTTGCTTTTAAGCTGACTACGTAAGTCAGTTCCCTGTTTCTCACAATCATTTAAGTCTGATTTAGCTTTGGCTATGGTTTGCTCATTTGAAGCCTGCATTTCGGCAAACTTAGATTGTAATTCTGTAAGCTTCTTCTTGCTTGCACATGAAGAAAGTAGTGGTAATAGCGCTACAATCAAAAGGATTTTTTTCATGGACTTTAATTTTAATTTCTTAATTGACACTAAGTTTTGATTAATGTGCAAAAATAAAAAGGTCTTTTTTCTTTTCTAACCTTGTTTATCCCTGTTACAAGTATTTTTTTTTGGTTTTTAAAAAACAAATGCCTGAATAAACTCATTCAGAGCTTATTACAGGACTCCTGACCGCAAAATTGAGTTGATTTTTTTTTGAAAAATAATTTGAAAAATATAAAAATACGGGGCTGGTTGAACATTTATTTCACTGATAACGCTCCTTTAATGGCAAAAGTTGTCTTCAAAACTAAAAAAAAATGAAAACATTGAGCGTTTTCAGCGGAACCAAATGTTCAAACGGGGTTTTGAACTTATCGGTAATTAAAGTATTATTTAGAGTAAATCCCGATATTTTTTATATTGCATCTTAACCCGGAGATTTATAATAGCCGAACATAAAAACTACCGGATTGGAATAAATGTAGATTAGGAACATTCATTCCTGCAAATTTTATCTAAATTTTTAAAAACTATGAAAAAAAGAACTTTCCTTAAATTATCCACTGTATTTGCTACAGGTGCAATGTTTTCCCCTTTATCGGGTTGTGTCATGAAAGAAAAAGAAAGACTTAAAAATTGGGCAGGTAACTTAACTTACAGCACCGCTAATGTAGATTATCCGACTTCGGTGGAAGAAGTGCAGGCGCTTGTTAAAAAATATAATAAGCTCAAGGTATTAGGAACAAGACATTGTTTTAATACCATTGCTGATTCAGAAGATAACCTTGTATCATTGAAAGAACTAAATAAAGTTGTTTCATTAAATGCTGAAGCCAGAACTGTCACAGTTGAAGGCGGAATCCGTTATGGTGATCTGGCTGAATTTCTTGAGGCCAAAGGTTTTGCTTTGCATAATCTGGCGTCTTTGCCACATATTTCGGTGGCAGGTGCCTGTGCAACAGCGACGCATGGTTCAGGGGTAAATAATGGGAACCTGGCCGCCGCTGTTTCCGGTTTTGAACTCGTTACGGCAGCAGGAGAAATAAAAACCTTGTCAAGAGACAAAGATGGAGAGGAATTTTTAGCAGGAGTAGTAGGGCTTGGGGCACTTGGTGTGGTGACAAAAGTAACACTTGATATTCAGCCGACTTTCCAGGTCAGACAGGATGTTTATGAAAACCTGCCTTTTAGTGCCCTGAAAGATCATTTTGATGAAATAATGTCCGGCGGATATAGTGTCAGTTTGTTTACTGACTGGCAAAAGGATAATGTAAGTGAAGTATGGGTAAAAAGCAGGATTGAACAGGGAGTGAAGATCGATATCAAACCCGAATTGTACGGAGCAAAGTTAGCAACGAAGAATCTGCACCCGATAGCGGACCTTGCTTCTGAAAATTGTACAGAACAGATGGGTAAGCCAGGTCCATGGCATGAACGCTTACCCCATTTTAGGATGAATTTTACGCCAAGCAGTGGTAAAGAGCTTCAATCCGAATACTTTGTTCCCCGTGAACATGCCTATAAAGCACTTGAGGCGATCAATCGCCTGGGTAATAAATGGAAAGAAGATCTGATGATTTCAGAGGTTCGTACAATTGCGGCAGATAACCTTTGGCTGAGTACAGCTTATCAAAGACCAAGTGTTGCCATTCATTTTACCTGGAAACAGACTGATAATGTTATAAAACTGCTGCCATTGATCGAGGCTGAACTAGTACCATTTGGTGTCCGGCCGCATTGGGGCAAACTTTATACTATTACAACAGAACAATTAAAGGCTGTTTATCCTAAATTTAATGATTTTGTAGCCCTGGCAAAGAAATACGATCCAAGCGGTAAATTTCATAACAAGTTTCTTGATACCTTACTTGGCTAGTATTTGAGCAGATTATGCCAGATGTACACACTGATCAGGAATGCAGACTTTCCTGATCAGATGCCGGTTTGTTTCGGTAACTGATTTTCAAAATCATACGAAAAGGATCATAATTGTACTTATGCGTATATATTTATACGGGTTATTCGCTTTATCTTTTATAACAAGCCACAGAAAAAGCCTGACCCCTTCAAAAGAAAATATTTGCAAATATTGAATTTCCGGCACCTTATGATTCAGCACGAATGCGGCTTAACTGGGTTGGCGTGATACCCAGATATGATGCGATTTCATGTTGTTTTAAACGAAATTCAAGAGATGGATAATTACGCAAAAAGTCGGCGTAACGAGTTTTTGCTGTATCATATCTGAAAGATATCTCCAAAGGTTCTTTTTCGATGATCCAGTGCAGTTCTATATACCTTATATAAAACGCAGCAATATCCTGATGTTTTTCCGTTAACTGTTTGAAATCGTAAAAGTTATACTCAAAAACAATACTGTCTTCAATAGCCTTTATGTTAAAAGGACTGGGTGATTTTTTTAATAAGGCACTTGTTGAGGCAACGAAATGGTTTTCAGGAAAGAACTTTTTAATAACAATGTCGCCGTTCTCAGCAGTAAAGTATTGAGAAAAAAGGCCTTCTGAAACAAATGCAACCATTTTCGGGGTTTGTCCTTCTGTCAGGAAAAGCTCGTTTTTTTTATAGCTTCTTTTTCTCAGAATCTCCTCCCAGGCTGTTCGGCTTTCTTCTGAGAGCTGAGTATAGGTATCAATTTTTTGCCAGATATTTTGCATAATAAATGAGGGAAGAGAATGACCTGAATGGTCGTCTCAATACGAAGTATTCTTTTTCCGGGAATAAAATTAGATATTTTGCCTGAGGCAGGACTGAAATAAAACAGAATTCTTAAAATTGTTGTAAGACAATTACCCTTTTATCAGGAAAATATTATCTGTTTATAAGATTTTATGCGTAAAAACACGTATTTCTACGCTTTCTTTTACAGCTTCGATTTCAATAACTTTATGAAACCTTTTAACATACCACTATGATTAAGCAACATGCCTTAACGGTAATTGCCAGACTTCGTCAGGAATCTGTCCCTGGCCTGAGAGTTTTGCTGGATATGATAGACCAGGACATTGAAAGCAATTCGATTATCCCCTTTTCCAGATTAACCACCATCCATTTCGCAAGATTTGTAATTCTTGAAGCATCAGAGCTTGATGGTGAAATGATCCCCCCTCAATTGTCTTTCAGTTCTAATTTTGACGGACCGTTGGATGACCATCTCAAAGAACTCTTTTCTGTAGCAGGGTCGGGTTTCGACCAGGTGTATCAACATTGCGCAGATTATAATGCTGAAGGAGATATCAGCCAGAAAATTGCATATTTTAAACAACACTCTCTGCCGCCACCCAATGCATTTTATATCGGACATCGTGGTTTATCTGTGCAAATGATTCAGAAACAGAATCAGATCCGGAATGCCATTGAAATGTTCCTGAATCAAAATCCCCAGGATAATTATAAACCTTCAGAAATCAGGCAAAATATCCTCAATTTTCTGGAAAGTGCAGGTTTAAGGGATATTAAACCTCCTGAAATTGTTTTGCGAACCCTTTGGGGGCCGGTTCTTATTTTACTGGGCAGTATTCTTCTGTTGGGTTTAGTAATCAGCTGGGCTTTTGTCCTGAAGCTATTCATTGCGATTGTGGTCTTTCTGATAATCTGGACGATTATCCTGAGAATGAAAGAAAAAACAGACCCTGAAATACAAATTGAAACAGATGACTGGAAAAAAGATAACCTGATTCAGAAAATCCAGACATTGAAAAAAGATGAAGACTTTGTTGTTCAGAACCAGTTAACACACCTGGTTCCCATTAAAAAGGGACTTTTCAGACTTATAACGCTGAAAGCAGTTCTCTGGGCAATTAACTTACTGGCCAATGTCTTTTATAACAAAGGAAAATTAGGAAACATTCCGACGATCCATTTTGCCCGTTGGGTGATAATCGACAATAACCGGCGTCTGTTATTCTTCAGTAATTTCGACGGTTCCTGGGAAAGTTATCTGGGTGATTTTATTGATAAGGCAGCAGTCGGCTTAACCGGTGTATGGAGTAATAGTGAACTATTCCCTAAAACTAAATTCCTTGTTTTTGAGGGAGCTACAGATGAAGAGCGTTTTAAATACTGGACCCGGACTTACCAGATTACCACGCAGGTATGGTACACCGCCTATAAAAATCTGACAGTAGTGAATGTGTTGAATAATAATGAAATACATCAGGGTATCTGGAAGGAAAAAATGACAGAAAATGAAATCATAGATTGGCTAAGAAAATTATAATCAACCACTACAATAATGGAAACTTTACAAATAGAAGATATTCAGGGGATTTTGATCAGAGGTTATAAAAACCTCAGAGGCGCCCGCTTTATTCTGTGCCAGATAACGGATGTTCAGGCTGCCAGACAGCTCATTTCTGATTTATTGCCTGTTATCACACGGGGCGATGAGAAAGCAGAGGAAAAAGCCCTGAATATCGCATTTACCTATAAAGGAGTTCAAAAGTTTAATATGAATCTTTCCAGGAATTTTTCTGAGGAATTTCAGGAAGGAATGGATTCTGTGGATCGCCAGAGAATCCTGGGAGACTATAATTCAAATGACCCTAAATACTGGCACTGGGGCGTACGTAATTCAGGTACTGAAATAGACCTGATTATCATGCTTTTTGCTCCGTCGAATAATGCGATTGATACAATTTTTTCTCAGGTTTATGAAAACATTAGAAAATCCGGAGTCCTGGTAGTAAAGGAATTAAATTCCGAAAAACTGGAAAATGACCGGGAACATTTTGGCTTTCATGATGGCGTTTCCCAACCGGTTCTGGAAAGCATGTCTCGGAAAAAGAATGCTACCGACGATAACATTATTGCAGACGGAGAATTTATTTTCGGATATACCAATGAATATGGAAAGGAAGCCATATCACCTACACTTACCAATGGTTTCGATTTTGGAAAAAACGGGAGTTATATGGTTTTCAGACAAATACAACAGGAAGTACATACCTTCTGGGATTTTATGCTCCGCCATTCGAATCAGGATAATGATGCGGCAATCCACCTGGCCGCTAAAATGATGGGACGTTATCCAAGCGGAACACCAATTACACTTTCTCCTTTGAAAGATAGCGAGGATCCTGAAATGTTTATGGAGAACAATTTCAATTTTTACAAGGATGATAAATATGGCGACAAATGCCCGATTGGTGCACATATCCGTAAAGCGAATCCAAGGGATGGTGTAAATGATAATCCAGAAGAATCAACTACAGTTTCCAAACGTCACAGAATTTTGCGTCGTGGCCGACCGTATGGACCGCCCTTGATTGAAGATATGAATGTGCCAAAAATGCTTGATGCCATTAAAGCCGGTCAGATGCCTGAAGAAAATATCGGACTTCATTTTATATGTTTTAATACGAATATCAGCCGTCAGTTCGAATTTATCCAGCAGCAATGGATGAATAACAAAAAGTTTGATCATCTCTATAACGATCCTGATCCCATTATCGGCGTAGATGGAAAGCCACCTGTTAACGGAACAAATAAGCCGGAACCTCCCGGAGAATTTACCTTGCAAGCATGTCCGGTAAGGAAAAAGCTTCTGGATGTACCTCAATTTACCAAAATTAAAGGGGGAGCTTATTTCTTTCTGCCGGGTTTGGATGCACTTCAACAAATGCAGAAATCCTGATAAGTAAATCGTTGGCTATCAAAGCCGATGTCATTTGTTTTACCTCAATTTTATGCAATAGAGATGATACACAAGTTGTTTGAAAATATTCGTTTCGGAGAAGTCATTACCTGGTTTTTCCGAACATTTTTGCCGGTCTTCAGATTTCGTGACTGGGTTGTTGTTTCCCGGTATTCAGAGGTAATAGAAGTGTTAAGCCGAAATCAGGATTTTACGATTTCTGAAATTAATGCGGCCCGTATGCATGCAGTTGATATAGATTTTTTTCTTGGAATGGATACTTCCCCACAACACGACCGTGAAAAGGGCATTATGGAATTAGTTGCTAAAAGGGAAGATATGGGACGCATTCAGCAATTTGTCTCGAAAGAATCTGAGCGAATAACTGATGAAATTAAGACCATTGGTAAGATTGAAGTAGTGGAAACCATCTCCAGAATTGTACCTGTATTGCTCGTCGATAATTATTTCGGTGTTCGCAATCCTAATCAAAAGCAAATGCTTTATTGGCTTCGTATCCTGTTCCATCAGCTTTTTCTTAACCTCAATAATGACCCGGTTATCGAAGCAAAAGCAAAAAAGGCAGGAAACGAGTTAAAACCTTTTCTTAATGTACTGATTTCTGACAGAAGAAGGCAGATGGAAGAAGGAAAGGAGTGTCCTGATGACCTGATAACCAGGCTGCTGAAGTTGCAGCCTCAATATGACTGGCTTGATACAGATGCGATTCGCAGAAATATCTCAGGATTAATTATCGGAGCAGTTGAAACGACCAGTAAATGTGTGGTTTTGGTGCTGGAAGAGCTTTTCCGAAGACCTGAGGTGTTGAAAGAAGCCATTGCACTGGCAAATAAAAATGATATAAAAGCCCTGAAAAACTATTGTTATGAGGCTTTACGCTTTAATCCCCATAATCCGATTGTTATTCGTTATGCTTCAGAAGAACAAAGAATCGGGAAAAACGGGAAATATAAAATTCCGGCGCAATGTAAGGTTTTGGTAGGTATCTACTCAGGAATGTTCGACAAAAAAGTATTTACCAGTCCCGGTAAATTTAAAGTTGACCGAAAAACAGAATACCTCCATTTTGGATACGGAATGCATGAATGTTTTGGAAAACATATTAATGCTGTACAAATTCCCATTATTGTCGGTTCAATTTTGCGTCTGCCTAATCTGAGAAAGGCCTCGATTAATGATGGAAAAGTTATTAATGACGGACCATTTCCTGAAAGCTTTTGGCTGGAATTTGATTAGTGATTGTGGTAGCTTTGCATAAAAGTATTGTGATAATATTGAAGCATTGCTTTAAGTTTAATGCTGGCAAAAGTTTGATTTTTTGCTTCGCTCCGGTTGAGAGTGAACGAAACATCTTCTGACGGGCTGAATAAGTGATATACTCCGGAATGGTATGAAAATGCCATTCCTTCATTTACTGAAAATAATGATTCTCCAAAAGGTAATGCCTTCTTTTCCTCAATGTTCAAAAAATCTAACACAGAAGGCAGAATATCAATATGTTGAGCGATTTTAAGAGAATTACCTTTTCTTTTTATTTGAGCTGATTCGTATTTATCCGGATGAAAAATTATTAAAGGAACCTGATATGCCTCTTTCCCTTCTGCGGTTTGCAGATGCGTATGATCACCTGTGATAATGAATAGGGTATTTTGATACCAATCTGTTTTCTCGGCTTCTCTGAAAAACTTTTTTAAGGAATAATCTGCATATCTCATGGATGTATGCATCTCATTCTTTTCTCCTTTTTTCAAAGGAAAGTGTGAAGGTAATTTATAAGGATTGTGCGAACTTAAAGTAAACAGAACACTGTGAAAGGGCGCATGAACCTTTGAAACAGTCTGACAGGCATAAGACAGGAAATACTCATCAAAAATACCCCATGCTCCATCAAAATGCTTGCTTTTGTCGGGGTAAGTATCCATTCCGAAATACTCATCATATCCTGCCTTTCGGGTAAATGTTTTAAATCCCATGGATCCGTCTCTGGCTCCGTGAAAAAACATAGTCTTATAACCTGATGCCTTTAAGAAAGAACCAATCGTTTTCGGATACGTTTTATGACTGACATATTGGATAAAATGGTTATCGCTAAGTTTAGGAACAGATGCCAGTATAGCAGGAATTGCATCTATGGATTCCCGGCCGTTGGCATAGAAAGATTTCATAGATAAACCTTGTTGAGACAGGCTGTCTAAAAAAGGTGTTTTTCCCTTAAATAAACATTCGGAAGAAAGGCTCTCGCAGATGATAATAAAGACATTTTGTTTCTTTTGATGAAAGAAATGATGCCTGCTGCTATCTCGTCTGATATATTTAGCCACTTCGGCGTCAGTTAAAAGTGAAATCTTTTTTACCTCTGTGGTTCTGCTGCTGCGGATTAAGGATAAAGTCGCGTTTGACAGCATGTATTTATAAATGTTGTTTTCTTTAATGCCTGAAGAGACAGACAAATCTGAGATGCTTTGTGAACCGAAAATCAATAAGAGAATTAATGTTATTTTATGCAGAAAATACCTCGTAAAGCTGGCTTGCCTGGGAATAAAAATGATAAAAACGACTGAAATAAGAAGCAGAATTAAGGAAATGTACCAATAATAGGTTACCAGACTTATGGTTTGCTGCCTGATATCGGTTTTGATATTGAGTACGGATATAGATAATGGTTGGCCTGTAAATCTGAAATACTCAACGTCGATTAAAGAAATTAAGATAAAAGGAAGGTTACACAATGCAAAAATCAGATAGTCCAGCTTTTCTGATAATCTGGTATAAGGAAACAATATTGTACAAAGAAAGGGCAGGCAGTTTATGACTATTAATGTGATAATATCTGTTCCTAATCCTAAAAAAGAGGCTTTGACTATACTATTAAGAGAAATCCCTTTCAGCAAATCGTGATTGTTCAAAAGAAAGAATATTCTGCAAAAAAGAGAAAATGCCAGTAAGTATATGATTCTGTTTAGAACAACATTTATCTTTTTTATTGGCAAAAGAGATGAAAAGTGCTGATTAATCCGGTTAAAGGTATTTTCATAGAACATAATAAGGCAGATATCAAATCAGCGTATGACCTTCAGATCGATCATACGCTGAGTTATCGGTCATTTGAAAATTTCAATTATTTGTGATGCTCTTTTTTAGAAAAATTAGCAAAAGTCATGACTGATATGATTAAAAGAAAGCCGGCAGAACTGATCTGAGGGATTTTTCCGGGAACCAGAAGAATTGCCAGGATTGTCATAGAAGCAACCAGAACAATAAGGCTTACAGCAGTTTTAGTTTTCATTATCGTGTATTTAAGAGGTTAAACAAAGAACCGGTTACATAACTTTCGACAATAGCACTTAATAAAATAAGGCTCAGCAATTTTAAAGTATAGATGCTTACCAGGTTTTTAAAAAGTGAATTGTCATCAAAGCCGGAATTCAGGAATTTGTAAAAATCAAAGGACAATTTGGTTGAATAAACCGAAATGCTGATAATCCAGTAATATTCCAGAATAGCATGAGGAATAAAAAGTATGATTGAATTTAAAAGGCCCAGATTACTGAAAAATTTATTGAGATAAAATCCCCAGAAAAGGCCGTTGAAAAATATGATAATAACATTGTAAATATTGAAAAAGATAAATCCTAAAAGCAGCGACAAACCCAGCAGGAAGTTATTCAATAGAATCTTAAAAAAAGAATCATTTGAAAAAGACACATTGTCTAATGAAATATCTCTGGATCTTAGGTTTATGTTAGTAAGACCCAGTACAAAACTTATGATGAATACGATCGAATATAATAGAAAACTATTTTTATTCAGAAAGACAACTACAGTTTTAGTATTCACTTTTCAGGGGTTATTTAGAAAATAATTGATTGAAAAGAATAGAAGAAAACAGAATCATTATACTTGGGAAAAAAGCATTGAATATGCTCCAGAATGCATTTAATTTACCTTTACATGAATTGTAAATTAATAAACCAAGTACACCTAACGACCAGTATTCACCTAATTTGCCGATCACAATTCTGGTATAAGAGCTTGACATTGTCTGGGTCAGCTCATCCAGGCTGTCGAAATGCCCCATTGTGCAGATATTGTAAATCAGCAATATTAACCCTGATAAAAGAAAGCCGACGTATGACAAACCGATACATTTCAGATACTCATTGAAACTGATACGGCTATCTAAAAACACACCCAATGTATAAACAATGACGGCCTGGAAAAATAAGCCTCCAACCTGACTCATTAAAATATTCATAGAATATACCTGCTTGATCAGTCCTCCTACATTTGCCTCATAATTACTGTCAATTGAAGAATAATCAACCGTATTTAAAGTGAAGAATAAATTGAGAAAATTGAAAAGTAATAACAGAAATATCACTGCGAATATTTCAGCCTTGTAATTAGCCTGAGGGTTAAAAGTTTTGGTAAAAGCTATCGGATTGTATATTAATTTCAAAAAAGGTCTTATTCTGTCATCACTTTCTAAAACGGGAAAATCTTTTTCATATTCGCTTTTTTCATTCGATATAATGATCGCAAATGAAACCAAGCCTATTGTGAGAGATATTGCAGATAATAAATGGTTAACTGTCAATTTATCATTCATGAGTGTATAAAGTAGAATCATGAAGACTAAAGAAACGAAGCCAAAATAGATTGCAAAATATCTTAAGCTGCTGATATATTTTTGTGCCAAGGGAATTAAAGGAAAGATGAGACTATTTGAAACAGCATTGAAATTAAATCTTCCGGCTTTAGGCCGGAAGACTTGAAAGGATCATGAAATTAAGCACCTACTCCAACCAAGATGGCAGTCTGTACACCACACAGAAGACCCAGTGCAGAACCGATACCACCTCCGGCACCAACTACAGTACCGATAATTCCTAGAGCAGCCTGAGTACTACCTGAAGTCAGGTAAGATCCGATTACATAAGCATTAGATGTTAGAGCTTGTGAGGCAAATGAGATAGCTGGCATAGCTAGTACCATTGCCATAAATAAGATCGCAGCGATTTTTTGCTTGCGTGAAAATTGTGTAGTTCTTTTCATTGTTTTTTTGTTTAGTACTGTAATAAAGGTATAATTATTGGAATATTACTCAAAATTTTTTGTGTTAACTGTATGTTAATTAATATTGTGTTGTACGGAGAAATATCATGTTTTTGTGCGTAATGTGTATTTAAGTGTATGTTATTGTATCTTATTTCTCTGTAAGGAGAGGCTGCTGTTATATTGATACTGTATATTTTTGAGTAAAATAAAAGGAAAGAAGGTCTCTTTGTAAGCTGCTGAAGCCGTCAGGTTGGAGTAGAAAATTAACGGATTTAAGGTAAATAAGGTAAACGTAGGATGTCTGACGTCAGCGGGTTTTATACAGGTTATTTTATGCAGGAGAAAAATCGGGACCTGAGTCAATAATAGCGGGAATGAAACTGTTTGGAAGAGGAATAGAGGAGGAAAAAGGACGGCTATTGGATTATAGAATAAATGGGGAATATCAGTTCTGTAAAAACAAAAAAAAGCCACTTTTTAAAGTGGCTTTCTGTGTAGCGAGGACGGGAGTCGAACCCGTGACCTCTGGGTTATGAATCCAACGCTCTAACCATCTGAGCTACCTCGCCTTGAATCATGGTGCAAAATTAGCCTTTTTAACCTTTCCCAGCAAATACTTTCTGCTTTTTTCTTAGATTTATTTTTTTTTCATATCTTAAGGTGTCTTATAACGATCTGTATTTCAATTTTTTATATTTTACGAAAAAAACGCATTTTTTTTAAAGTTTTTAATAAAACTTGCAATTTAAAAACAGATTGATACCTTTGCCTATATGACATCGGAGCAAATCCAGGTTAAAATCGCCGTTGCGGAGTAGATTTGCAAGTTTTGTAGTTAATGTTAGTTTTTAGAGGGGGAATTTATCCTCAAAACCCTGATGAGTATGAGTAAACATAAGTTTGTTATTGAATTTGAGTTGAGAGCATCACCAAAGGTACTTTTTCCTTATATCAGCTCCGCTTCCGGATTGCAACAGTGGTTTGCCGAGAAAGTTACTATGAAAGATAGTAGTACTTTTGATTTTGTATGGGATGGTGAAAGTCATATTGCTAAATTGTCTCAGGTGAGAATGAATAAGTCTGCTAAGTTTGATTTTGTCCCTAATGACCCTGATGAACGTGACCACAATTATCTCGAATTAAAAATGGATGTAAGTGACCTCACCGGATCTACTTATCTGAAAGTAATCGATTATTCTTCAAACACCGACGACGACGAACTAAAAGAACTATGGGAGGACCTGATTTACAAACTGAAGGAAATAGTAGGAAATTAGTACAGAAAGAAATAAATCCTTAAAAGCCCCGATCGGGGCTTTTATTTTTGCCCAAAAGCCGAAAAAACTTTGTTTTCATAAATATTTTGGAAAAATTAAGGCTTTAATGAGATAATACTTCGGAATCTAATAATTTCTTCTTTTCAACATACATGAAAAAACTATTTACTAATCTTACTTTTTGGGTTCTTACAGCCATTACGCTCGGAGTTTTATTGGGACATTTTGCCCCGCAGATTGCTCTGCAGAAAATAATGGAAGAACCTTTCAAAATGAAACTTTTAGGAAATGAAGTAAGTGTTGGAAATACAATCAGTGAGTTTCTGAGCGGAATTTTTATCAGTGTTGTCAAACAATTTATTAACCCGATTATCTTCCTTACTATAACACTTGGTATCGTTAGCATGGGGAATTTAAAAAAGGTCGGAAAAGTAGGAGGGAAAGCCCTGCTGTATTTTGAAATAGTTACTACTTTAGCCCTTTTGGTCGGAATTATTGTAGCTAATGTGATCAGGCCCGGAGACGGAGTAGTGACAGATAGTATCAAAGGAGGAGATATTTCGAAATATACAAAAAGTGCAGAGACATTTAGCTGGCTTAAGTTTTTTATGGATAACCTGACCTTGCAGGTACTTTTGTTTTCAATTATCCTGGGGATTTTACTAAGTAATTATGAAAGACGACATGTAATTGTTGCCTTTTTTCAGAAAATTTCCAGATACGTGTTCAAAGGATTGCATTGGGTTATGAAATTTGCCCCTGTAGGCGCATTCGGGGGGATGGCTTTTACCATCAGTAAATACGGTATCCAGACTTTATTGCCTCTTGCCAAACTTATGGGGACGGTCTATGTTACAATGGGCATTTTTGTGTTTGGTATTCTTACCCTTATTTTGAACTATTACAAGATTAGTCTGTGGCGATTTCTTAAATATATCAGAGAGGAACTGCTGATTGTATTAGGAACCTCATCTTCCGAAGCAGGTTTACCTTCATTAATGGAAAAACTGGAAAAAATGGGTTGCGCCAAATCTGTTGTAGGTCTGGTTGTTCCGGCCGGATATTCATTCAATTTGGATGGAACCACTATTTACCTTTCGATGTCTGTAATTTTTCTGGCGCAGGTATTTAATGTTTCTCTGAGTTTAGCCCAGATTATGACGATCATCGGAATTTTAATGGTGACTTCAAAAGGTGCCGCAGGAGTAACCGGAAGCGGATTTATTGTACTGGCTTCTACATTAACAGCCATAAAAGTAATTCCTGTAGAAGGTTTGGCGTTATTATTGGGTGTAGACAGATTTATGTCTGAAGCCCGGGCTATTACAAATTTTATCGGTAATGGCGTAGCAACGATCTGGATCGCCAATAACGAAAAAGAATTTGACCGCGAAGCTATGGAAAAAGCCTTCAATCTGAAAGCTTAAGTCTTTTAAGAAAGTTTAACTTTAGGATAACCGTCTTTTTCCGTAAATTTGCCGGAAATTATAAATATTTAAGAAATACTAATTTGATGAAGAAACTTGATAAACTGGTCCTCAAATCATTTTACGGGCCGTTTATTTTGACGCTGGCAGTAGTTATTTTTATTTTTCTGCTTCGTTTGGTGTTGTTTTACTTTGCTGATTTATTTGGGAAGGATTTGGGAGTGTTTGTTTACGGTGAATTGTTTTTCTATTTTACCCTTATTACCATTCCTATAGCAATGCCTCTGGCAATGCTGCTTTCTACCTTGATGGCTTATGGTAAGCTCGGAGAGTTTTTTGAATTAACTGCCATCAAAAGTGCCGGAATCTCAGTGTCCCGTGTCATGCGACCGATTTTGGTCGTAGCTGTTATAATCACCTGCTTTTCTTTCTGGTTTAATAATGTGGCTTTACCCTGGGCAAACCTCAAGGGATATCGTTTGCTGTATGATATCAAAACGACTAAAACTACTTTAAATATCAAGGAAGGCATTTTTTACAACGATTTACCAGGATACAGCATTAAAGTAGGGAAGAAATTTCCTGATAATAAAACGTTAAAGGATATTCTGATTTTTGATCATACCAAGAATGACGGAAATCGTCATGTAACAGTGGCAGATTCAGCTCAGATGTACACGATCCTAGATAAACAATATCTTATTTTTGAATTATTCAATGGGAATGATTATCTTGAGGATGCAGACAAGACTTCAGGGACTGACCAGACAGATATGGCAGTTCATGAGTTCAAAAGGAGCAAAGTTGTGATGAGTCTGGCGGCGTTTGATATGCATAAAACGGAAGAAGAGCAGTTTTCTCACCATCAGATTATGCGTGATGTGGTACAATTGGGAAAAGATGCCGACTCACTCAGAAAAAGCACCAGAGACCTGAAAGCAAATTTCTATTATACAGCCAGATCATATTATATGTATAATCTGAAAGACCTTACAAAAGAGCAGAAAAAGATGAAAGCGGGAAAGTGGATAGATTCTCTCATGGTTCCGAGGACAAAGGGAATGGAAATAAGAGATCTTGAATTTGCGGCAAGTCAGGCGAAAAACATGGTAACTTTTGCTGATGGCAATGAACAAAGCCTTTTGTCTAAAGATGACGAGTTTCAGAAAACAAATCTGGAATGGCATCATAAATTCACAAATGCTTTTGCTATATTCGTAATGTTCCTGATTGGAGCTCCTTTGGGTTCAATTATTAAAAAAGGTGGTTTTGGGATGCCGATTGTGGTAGCCATTTCATTTTTTATCTTGATGTATGTTATGACGCAGCAAGGAGATAAAATGGCAAAAGAAGGGAAGATTCTGGTACAGATCGGAGCCTGGTTTTCTAATGTAGTGTTATTTTCAATAGGGGTTTATTTCTTAAATAAAGCAAGAAATGACTCCAGGTTGTTTGAAACTGACGTTTATGCGATGGCTTTTGGCAAATTGAAGGAAAGACTTTCAAAAATTGAATTGTTCTCTAAAATATTGAAATTAAAGAAACAGACGGTATGATTCATTTGTAGGGTCTGAAATTAATAGGAACAAAGATTTGCATTCTCAGGAGAAAAACCTTATTTTTGCACGTTTATAAAATTTTTAACAATTAAACTGGTAAAAGATGTACTTATCACCTGAGAAAAAGCAAGAAATTTTCGAAGAAAAAGGAAAGGCTAAGTCTAAAATCGATACTGGTTCTGCCGAGTCACAAATCGCTTTGTTTACTTACAGAATCAATCATTTGACTGAGCATTTAAAAGTTAACAAAAAAGACCACAGTTCACGTTTGGGTCTTTTGAAATTAGTAGGTAAAAGAAGAAGACTTCTCAATTATCTTACTGCAAAAGATATTAACCGTTATAGAGCAATTATTGCTGAACTCGGCATCAGAAAGTAATCACTTTCCAAAACAGGGAATCACACAGGTGAATTCCCTGCTTTGTTTTCTCCTTATCATAATTGATTCTGATTTGAATAAGCAAATTGGCCTGAAAATGAATCACTTATGCCTTTTCCCTTGATATGTGCTCATTCCGGATAGAAGTGTTTAAACGGAACAGGGTTCGTTAATAGTTATACGTTATTTGCTAATCGTTATAATCGTAGCTTCTATAACCTTTCATAACGCCTAACATTTAACATTAACTAAACGATAAACCAACAAAATCCTTCCTCAACATGTTATTGATTGAAAAAGGGACAATGTTTTACTAAAAAAATTATGTCATTTAACGTAATTACAAAAAAAATTACAATGCCAGATGGTAAAGAAATTACCATCGAAACAGGTAAACTTGCTAAGCAGGCAGACGGGTCTGTTGTAGTAAGAAGCGGAAACATGATGTTGTTAGCAACTGTTGTAGCTAACAAAGAACACAAAGAAGGTGTGGATTTTTTACCACTTTCAGTTGACTATCAGGAGAAATTTGCTGCTGCAGGTCGTATTCCGGGTGGTTTCCTTCGTCGTGAAAGTAGATTATCTGATTATGAAGTATTGATCAGCCGTCTGGTTGACCGTGCTTTACGCCCTACTTTCCCGGATGATTTTCATGCAGACACTCAGGTGATGATTAACCTTGTTTCAGCAGACCTTGAGGTTCAGCCGGATGCATTTGTGGGATTAGCCGCTGCGGCTGCCCTTGCAGTATCTGATATTCCTTTCAACGGACCAATTTCTGAAGTTCGTGTAGCTAAAATTGACGGAGAATTTATTGTTAACCCGGATTCTTCATTAATTAACAAAGCGGATCTTGAATTGATCGTTGCAGCCAATATGAATGATATTCTGATGGTTGAAGGTGAAGCAAATGAAGCTTCTGAAGAAGATATGCTGGCTGCTTTAAGATTAGCTCACGAAGCAATCAAAATTCAGTGTAACGCTTTGAAAGAATTAGAAGCTGAAGTTGGAAAAACTGAGAAACGTGTATATAATCACGAGACACATGACGAGGAACTTCGTAAAGAATTGTGGGACAAATATTTCGACAGATTCTATGAAGTAGCCAAATTGGCTAATCCTGTTAAAGCTGAAAGAAAAGCCGGTTTCAAAGCAATTGTTGATGAATATATTGCTGCTTTGCCTGAGGATCATACTGTTAGCCTGGGCCTTGCTAAATATTATTTCCATGATATTGAGAAAGAAGCAGCCCGTCAGCTGGTATTGAATGAGCGTTATCGTTTGGATGGACGTAAATTGGATCAGATTCGTCAGATTACCTGCGAAGTTGATTATTTGCCATCTCCGCATGGTTCAGCAGTGTTTACACGTGGTGAAACACAATCGCTGACGACAGTAACACTTGGTACTAAACTGGATGAGCAAATTGTTGATCAGCCAATGTTCCAGGGTTATAACCGTTTTATGCTTCATTACAATTTCCCGGGTTATTCAACTGGTGAAGTAAAACCAAACAGAGCTCCCGGACGTCGTGAAGTAGGACATGGTAACCTGGCGATGCGTGCTTTGAAAAAAGTATTGCCAACCGGAGAAGACAATCCTTATACAATTCGTGTAGTTTCTGATATTCTTGAGTCAAATGGTTCATCTTCAATGGCAACTGTGTGCGCAGGTACATTAGCACTGATGGATGCGGGTGTTAAAATTAAAGCACCGGTATCAGGAATTGCCATGGGATTGATTACAGATACTAAAACCGGTAAATATGCCGTTTTATCTGATATTCTTGGTGATGAAGATCATTTAGGAGATATGGATTTCAAAGTAACCGGAACAGAAAATGGTATCACTGCCTGTCAGATGGATATTAAAGTAACCGGACTATCATATGAAGTTCTTTCTGAAGCATTGCATCAGGCAAAACAAGGCCGTTTACACATCCTTGGAGAAATGAAAAAGGCTATTGAAACTCCTCGTGAAGACTTCAAACCTCAGACTCCTAGAGCTACCGTAATCAAGATCTTCAAAGATCAGATTGGTGCAGTAATCGGACCAGGTGGAAAAGTTGTTCAGGATATTCAAAAACAATCCGGTGCTACTGTAACTATTGAAGAAAAAGAAGACGGAGGATATGTAAGTATATATTCTTCAGATAAACCTTCTATGGATAAAGCTATTAAAATGGTGAAAGGCATTGTAGCTGTAGCTGAAGTAGGAGAAGTTTATGATGGAAAAGTTAAGTCAATCATGCCATTTGGTGCTTTTGTTGAGTTTATGCCAGGCAAAGATGGCTTATTGCACATCTCCGAAATTTCATGGGATAGAATCGAAACTATGGATGGTGTTTTGCAGGAAGGTGAAGAAATTAAAGTAAAACTTATTGAAGTTGATAAGAAGACGGGTAAATTCCGTTTGTCAAGAAAAGTTTTATTGCCGAGACCTGCAAAGGCGGAGAACAAAACAGCAGAATAATACGTTATTTAATCAGTTAACAATTATTTTATATCTTAATCTCCAAATTATGGTTAAGAATCTGATAATTGTTAACTGACTTTATGTTAATTGAAACCAGCAATTATCAACAGGTAATTAAATATGAGACAGCTAAAAATCAGCAAGCAAATTACAAACCGGGAGAGCCAGTCACTCGATAAGTATTTGCAGGAAATAGGTAAGGTGGATTTGTTAACACCAGACGAGGAAGTAATTTTAGCTCAGAAAATACGTGAAGGTGATCAACTTTCTCTCGAACGACTTACAAAAGCGAACCTTCGCTTTGTTGTGTCAGTAGCGAAGCAATATCAGAATCAAGGATTAAGTTTAGGTGACCTTATTAATGAAGGTAACCTTGGTTTGATCAAAGCTGCTCAGCGTTTTGATGAAACCCGTGGTTTTAAGTTTATTTCATACGCTGTATGGTGGATTCGCCAGTCTATTCTTCAGGCTTTGGCGGAACAATCACGTATCGTACGTCTGCCACTTAACCGTGTAGGTTCTTTAAATAAAATCTCTAAGACTTTCTCTGAATTAGAGCAGAAATTCGAACGTGAGCCATCTCCGGAAGAATTAGCGGAAGTGCTTGAAATCTCTACAGGAGAAGTTGTCGATACCTTGAAAATCTCAGGTCGTCACGTATCTATGGATGCTCCTTTCGTTCAAGGGGAGGAAAACTCTCTTCTTGATGTGTTGGAAAATGATGGTGAAGATAAACCAGACTCTGGTTTGATTAATGATTCACTTCGTCGTGAAGTCCAAAGAGCACTCTCAACGCTTACACAACGTGAAGCAGATGTGGTAACATTATACTTTGGTTTGAACGGAGAACATGCAATGACTCTTGAAGAAATCGGTGAAAAGTTTAATCTTACCCGTGAACGTGTGCGTCAGATCAAAGAAAAAGCAATTCGTCGTCTGAGACATACTTCGAGAAGTAAAGCCTTGAAAACATATTTGGGATAATAATTTCCTGATAGTAAATTTAGAGCCTCTTTTAGAGGCTTTTTTTGTTCTGAAGATATCCTTCTCAGAATCCGGAAGATTCCAGAAAATTTAAGGATTAAGCTATTTTAATTACTCTGTTTAAGTATGGCCTTATTACAACCCATTCTCAATATTGCCGAAATTTTGCACAAAAAAGGTGTTAATCATGCCCTAATATCTCCGGGTTCCAGAAACGCTCCCTTAACGATTGCATTGGCCCGCCATCCGGGTATTCAGGCCAAATCAGTATCGGATGAACGCTCGGCAGCTTTTATTGCCCTGGGAATGTCTCAAAATTTAAAGGAACCTGTCGTAATATGCTGTACTTCAGGCTCTGCTGCTTATAATTATGCACCAGCTGTCGCTGAGGCTTTTTTTCAGGAAATCCCGCTGATTGTTCTCACAGCCGACCGGCCTAAAGAATGGATTCATCAGCATGACGGGCAAACGATATACCAAACTGATATTTTTGGTAAACATGTTAAACAAAGTTTTGAGATCGGTGCTGACTATTCTCATCCCGACTCCGTCTGGCAGATTGAAAGATCAGTAAATCATGCGCTTAATTTAGCCATGACAGAACCCAAAGGTCCCGTTCATATTAATATTCCATTAAGAGAACCTTTTTATCCTCTTGAAAATGAAGAGGTTAGGTTTAGTCCCCGGGCGCGTGATATAAAAAGAATTAAACCTGTATTTCAGCTAAGTAAGGAAGACTGGACTGAAATCATTGAAAAGGTAATAGATTCCAGCCGAATATTGATTGCAGTTGGCCAGGAAGAATTGAACTCTGCACTGTCGGAGGTTTTGGCTAAAATTCAGGAAGAATTTAATATTCCGGTTTTAGGAGAGGCTATTTCAAATGTTGGCTTGGATTCAATCTCTAAACATGATTTGTTTTTAGGGGGAGATGATTCTCTGTTGAAACCGGATTTGCTGATTACGATCGGAAAATCCTTTATTTCTAAAAGTTTTAAAACATTTCTACGGAAATACAAAGCTGAAGAACACTGGCACTTGCAATATGGAGATCATTTGATTGATACCTTTCAATCTCTGACTCAGATTATTCCGGTGAGCCCTCTTGATTTTTTCTCAAAACTCTTTGCTGATATTGACTATGATAATTTCCGAAACGGAGATATGGAAGAGAGAGATCCTGAATTTAAGAATATCTGGTTTGAAAGAGAATTAAAGGCGAGAAAATATGTGGAATCTTTCTTTCAGGCTGATTTTAAAACCGAATCATTTAATGAATTTTTGGTAATTAAGCAATTTATGGAAGGCTTACCGGATAATTCTCAATTACATTTAGCTAATTCATTATCAGTTCGTTATGCAAATTATATTGGTGTTGAAGCAAAGAAGAAAATAGAAGTTTTTGCCAATCGAGGAACAAGTGGAATAGATGGTTGTGTAAGCACTGCTGTCGGCGCAGCGATTAGTACAAAGAAACCGGTTTTTCTTTTAGTCGGAGATGTAGCGTTTTTCTACGACAGGAATGCTCTTTGGAACAGGTATTTACCTGAAAATTTAAGAATTGTTTTGTTAAATAATCATGGCGGTGGAATTTTCAGAGTAATTGATGGACCATCGAAGCTTCAGGAGCTTGAAGACTATTTTGAGACAGTTCAGTCTTATAATGCAGAGAAAACCTGTCAGGATGCTGATATAGAATATGTTAAAGTAAATAATAATGAAGGACTGATGGCTAAATTATCATTATTTGCCGAAAATTCCGGAAAACCGAAATTACTGGAAGTTGATACAGATTCATTGGTAAATACAGAGATTTTCAAACAATTTAAAGCCGGTTTTAAAGCTGTTTAAATGTCAGAAGCTACAGGTTTGCAGAATTGGATCTGTTGACTTGTAGCTTCTGAGTTTATCTTATTTTCCGGATATTTAAAGAGATCCTAAACATAGATTTGACTATTTTATAGAAGGATCAATCTTTTTTGCCTCATTGAGGTATTTTTCAGATTCTGTAAGATTTCCTGTTTTTTTGTAATACAAACTCAGATTTCTTAAGGCATAAGCATTTTCCGGCTGAAGTTTTAAAGAATGTTCTATGGCCTCTCTGGCTTTCTGGGTTTCTCCAAGCTGCAACAGGATATAGCCGTAATTATTAAGATAAATTGGCTGTGTCGCTTTCTGAGCAATAGCTTTTTTCGCCCATTTCAATGCCTCTTCATATTTTCCTTCTTCTCCCAGAATAAATGCCAGGTTATTGGCAGCAAAATCCTGATTACTATCCAGTGACAAAGCCTTTTCGAAATCCTTTCTGGCTAAATCATAAGATTTTTGCTGAAAATAAAGATAACCATGATTAGAATATGCTTCAGCATTTTTAGGATTTAGTCTGATCGCCTGCTCATAATCGGCAGTTGCTCCTGAAAGATTATTTAATTGGGCTTTAATATTACCAAGGCTTACATACACGTAAGAAGAATCCTTATACACTTTCTGAACAGCTTCAAGATCTTTTAGCGCATTTTGATATTCTCCTTTTATGAAAAGAAGTTCAGCTCTGTTGTAATAGGCTTCCGTAAAATTATTATCCTTTTCTATAGCGCTGTCAAAGTCTGCCAGCGCCTCATCAAGTTTATCTGCTTTCTGATAAGCCAAACCTCTGTTATTGTAAGCATCAGCAAAATCAGGCTTTTTTTCAATCGCTTCAGTAAACCATTTAATCGCTTCCTGATACTCCCGGTTCTGAAGCTTGAAATTTCCTCTTTTGAAAAAATCTGTGGCCTCCTGTAATTTACTGTCACTATTACATCCTGAAATCCAGCATAAAAAAAGAAGGTAACAGATTGAATAGAAAACAGAGCGTTTGAATGATTTTTTCATACAATGATAGTTGAAATTTTTATCCAAAATTACAGGTTTTTAAACGATTTATCCCTAAAATTCTGTGAATCATTATGATCCTTGATAGCAATAAATAAATGTTTACTAATAGTTGTTATACTAAGTAAAATTAATTTACATTTGCATATAAATCATAAAAAAATGCAATCTATTCTCAAAAAATTTGAAGAAAAACGTCCTGAAATTGTATTTGAATGGAAGGATTCTGAAACCGAGGCCGAAGGCTGGGTAGTAATTAATTCATTAAGAGGCGGTGCTGCCGGAGGTGGAACGAGGATGCGTAAGGGCCTGGACAGGAGAGAGGTAGAATCATTGGCTAAAACGATGGAAGTAAAGTTTACTGTATCAGGTCCTCAAATCGGGGGAGCTAAGTCAGGAATAAATTTTGATCCTTCAGATCCCAGAAAACACGGGGTATTGGAACGCTGGTATAAAGCGGTTTACCCTTTACTGAAAAATTATTATGGTACCGGCGGTGACCTGAATGTAGATGAAATCCATGAAGTAATTCCGATTACTGAAGAATACGGCTTATGGCATCCGCAGGAAGGAATTGTGACAGGGCATTATCTGGCCAATGAACCTTTGAAAATCAAGAAATTAGGCCAGCTCAGACATGGAGTCGTAAAAGTAATTGAAGATTGGAATTATACCCCGACTTCCTCTCAAAATGTCCATAAATATACGATTGCTGATTTAATTACAGGTTGGGGTGTTTCAGAGTCAATCAGACATTATTATGAGCTTTGGGGAGGAAATATAACAGGAAAACGGGTAATTATTCAGGGCTGGGGAAATGTTGCCGCCGCTGCGGGTTTATACCTGACGAAGTTAGGTGCCAGAATTGTTGGAATTATTGACAGAAACGGTGGAATTATCAGAAAAGAAGGATTGGATCTGGAAGAAACCAAAGCCCTTTTCTTCGACCGGGAAAATAATACTCTTGTTGCTGAGAATCTGCTTAGTTATGAAGAGGTTAACGAAAAAATCTGGTCAGCCGGCGCAGAGATATTTATCCCGGCTGCTGCTTCAAGGATTGTCACAGGAAACGCTTTGGATAAAATGATCGCCGGAGGTCTTGAAGTCATTTCCTGCGGGGCAAATGTACCATTTGCTGATCCTGAGATATTTTATGGCTCAATTATGTCACAGGCTGATGAAAAAATTTCTCTGATTCCTGATTTTGTTGCAAATTGTGGGATGGCAAGGGTTTTTGCATATCTGATGAGTGACGACGCTGTAATGACCGATGAATCGATCTTTCTTGATGTTTCAGAAACCATCAGAAAAGCTTTGCAAAAAGCCAGGAATGTGCATGATAGCAAGCAAACAATTGCCAAGGAATTATTTAGAATTGCGCTGGAACAATTAGTTGATGAAAATGATGAATCCTAAAATACTATGGAAACCTGATGCGGAAACGCGAAAGACTTCTAACCTTACTCAGTTTATTGATTATTTAAGATCCGCTTTCCAGCTGGATTTTCAGGATTACCAATCTTTGTGGGCCTGGTCGGTTAATGAACAGGAACAATTCTGGAGAATTTTGTTTGACTATTTCGGCTTGTCTTATTCCGGTGAGATAAAGCATGTACTGACAGGAAATATGCCTCAGACAAAATGGTTTGAGGGTATTTCTCTGAATTATGCTGAGAATATATTTACCAGAAAAAATGAGGCGATTCCTGCCATTATTTTTAAGTCCGAATCAGAAGAAAGTAAACATATTTCCTGGGACGAATTATTTTCACAAACGGCCTCACTTGCAGCATTTCTCAGAAAATCCGGAGTCAGAAAAGGAGACAGAGTTGCGGGGTATTTACCCAACATTCCTCAGGCGACTGTTGCGTTGCTGGCCACAGCTTCCATCGGTGCAATCTGGTCGGGTGCTTCTCCTGATTTCGGAACGGAGAGTGTTTTAGAACGGTTTCAGCAAATAGAACCTTCAGTTTTCATAGCGATAGATGGTTATCAGTATAATGGAAAACAATTCAATAAAATTCCACAGGTAAATGAATTAAAAAAACAGCTTAAAAGCCTGAAATCTGCCATTCTTATTCCTTACCTCAATAAGAATGCTGAAGTAGAAGGCTTTGATAACTGGGACAATATTATTGCAGAAAAACAGGAAGAAATTGCATATGAACGGGTAGATTTTAGCCATCCTCTCTGGATTGTTTATTCCTCAGGCACAACCGGAACGCCAAAATCGATTGTTCATTCGGTTGGTGGGATTTTACTTGAACACTTAAAATACCTTTGCTTTCATAATGATTTAAAGCCTTCTGAGCGTTTTTTCTGGTACACCACTACCGGATGGATGATGTGGAATTTTTTGCAGGGATCTTTACTGGCTGGAGCAACGGCCGTGATTTATGATGGAAGTCCTGCTTTTCCTGATATAGATAATTTATGGCGCTTTGCAGAAAAAGAAGGTATTCATCATTTTGGTACAAGTGCTTCATTTATTCAATCCTGTATAAAAAGTGAGATTCATCCGAAAGACAAATTTAACTTAAGTAAACTTCGCTCTGTAAGTTCTACAGGATCTCCCTTGTCTTCCGAGGGCTTCGACTGGATTTATGAATCTGTCAAAGAAAATGTCTATTTATGGTCTATGTCTGGTGGTACAGATGTATGCACTGCATTTGTTGGCGGTAATCCTTTGGAAGTTGTTACAGAGGGAGAAATACAATGTCGGGCTTTGGGAGTATCTCTGGAAGCATGGGATGAAAACGGACAGGCGTTAACGGATGAAGTAGGAGAGATGGTGATTACCAAAGCGATTCCTTCCATGCCGGTAATGTTCTGGAATGATCCTGATTTTAAGAAATATTCAGCCAGTTATTTTGAAGAATATGCCGGTATCTGGAGACATGGTGATTGGGTTAAAATTTCAAAAGAAGGGAAACTGGTAATTTTTGGCCGTTCTGATGCGACGCTTAACAGACAGGGTGTCAGGATTGGTACCGCCGAAATTTACAGAGCAGTTGAGCATTTACCTGAAATTAGTGATTCATTGGTTATTCATCAGGAAAAAGAAGATTGTATGATTCTGTTTGTAGTTTTGAGAGAGTATTCAGAACTTTCAGAATTGCTTAAACAAGAGATCAGAAAGGTTTTACGCGAATCTTATACTTCCAGGCATGTTCCGGATAAGATTATTGCTGTTTCTGCAATTCCTTATACAATTTCCGGAAAAAAGCTTGAAATTCCTGTCAAGAAAATTCTGCAGGGGATTCCGTTGGAAAAAGCAGTGAATTTAGGATCTGTAAGAAATCCGGAAGCATTTGAAGAATTTAAAACATTGATATGACAAAGCAATAAATCCCGGAATATTATTCCGGGATTTATTGTTTTGTCAGCTTAAAAGTGTAAGCCAGGCTTCTGTAACTTTTTTATCTCTTAACAGGTTCCGGGCAATATGGTGTATTTCGTCCCTTGATTTTCCGGTAAATTCTCCCTTTTTTTGCTTTCTGTGCTCATCTATCAGCTGATTTTCCGGCAGATGTTCAATGTTAGCAAGAATACCTAAATCATTGGCTGTAAATATATTACTTTGTCTGATTTCCAGCGGTAACTGATCAAATCCTATGCCTTTATTAATACTTGGTTTAGGAACCTCAAATATTGCATTACCAGAAGCTCTGCAATAGGAATCTCCCCCCATACGTGCTACCCAATCGGTTTTGTGTATATCTATTTTTCCGGATTCATCCAGGATATCCTCAGAAAAGTGCATCAGTATTACTTCACAGATCACCAGGTTTGCTGCCCCTCCGGTTTCACCCATTTGAATAACCTGTTTTACTTTGCATTCAAATTGCGCTTTTGACTCTCTGACCCTCGGAGGTTTAACTTTTAAGGATTTTTCTTCAGTAAATCCTGCTTTTACGAATTCATTGACACCTTTTTCGTACTCACAGCTGGCTAAAGACATTTGCTGAACCATTGAGTAATCAACCAGGTTAATTACGACTTCGTCATGCTCCAGAATATTCAGAATGGTATGTTTCTGAGAGCCGTCTCTTACTCTTCTGTTGGGCGCAAAAATTAAAGTAGGCGGATTGGTTCCAAAAAGGTTGAAAAAACTAAAAGGACTTAAATTAACCTGGCCTTCTTTATCCACTGTGCTGGCAAAAGCAATTGGTCTCGGTGCGATTGCATTTTGCAGATATGCCTGCAAGGCCTGAAGCGTTATTTCTTTAGGATTTATAGTCATTTTGATGGTAATACTTTATTGCTTACTTCTCCGAAACCTATTTTAATACCTTCTTTTTGTGAAAAACCTCTCATTGTAACTGTATCAAAATCCTGAATAAATTTCCTTTCTGAATTTTCTGAGAGTTTTATAGGGTTTTTACCACCCCATGTGAGCTCAAGCATAGAGCCAAAACTTGTTGGTTCAGAGCCGGAAATTGTTCCGGAAGCTAATATATCACCAATATTGAGGTTGCAGCCGTTTACCGTATGGTGCGCAATCTGCTGAGCCATGTTCCAATACATGTATTTAAAATTGGTCTGGCTGACAATAGCAGATGCTCCGTTTTCGGCACTGATTTCGACACTAAGCTGTATATCGTAATTTTTAGCGCCTGAGAAAGTCAGGTAGTCAAGTACCGGAGGATTTTGTTCCGGACCTTCACTTTTGAAAGGTTCCATTGCTTCCATTGTCACAACCCAGGGAGAAATCGATGAAAAGAAATTTTTTGCCAGAAACGGTCCCAATGGAACATATTCCCATTTCTGGATATCTCTTGCCGACCAGTCATTAAATAATACCAGTCCAAATATATAATTTTCTGCCTGTTCTGTAGAGACAGATTCGCCTATTTCAGAATTTTTTCCGATAATTAAACCGATTTCAAGTTCGAAATCAAGACTTTTACTGGGAGAAAAGACAGGAGAATCGGAATCATTTGGCTTGATCTGACCTTTGGGTCTGTGAAAGTCTGTTCCGGAAACTCTGATAGAAGAAGCCCTGCCATGGTATGCAACCGGAAGGTGTTTCCAGTTAGGTAGTAAAGCATTTTCAGGATCTCTGAACATCTTACCGACGTTGGTAGCATGTTCTATGCTTGAATAAAAATCAGTATAATCTCCGATTTTCACCGGAAGGTGCATGACTACTTCAGATTGCTTAATTAATGTTTTTTTTGCAATGTTCTGAATTTCAGTGTCTTCTGTAGTGAATATGTCAGTAATTCTTTGTCTTACAGCAGTATGGATACTTTTCCCGAGTGCAATAAAATCATTTAACTCTGCTTTTAAGAAGACTGCTCTGTCAAAATGGATTTCTTCCAGTAATGGTGATAATTTCCATAAATCAATGATGTATTCGCCCAGTGCAACCCCAACGCGTGAATCTGCATGCTGGTTAGTTGAGAAAACCCCGTAAGGCAAATTATATATTGAGAAGTCTGAATGAGCAGAAATCTCAAGCCAGGATTTTAAGTCTTTTTGCATATTTTCAGAAATAGCTTCCCGAAAGCTATTTCCGGAAAGCTAGGTAGTAATATTTTTATAGATTGTATCAAGTATTCTGGTGAAAATAAAATAATCTTCATCATTCAGTCCTGACCAGCTTTTTCTTCGCACATGCACCACTATCGGATGTGCCTTGTGATAGACTTCTTTCCCTGTTTCAGTCAGAAATACATCAAATCTTCTCCGGTCACTTTCAGACATTTTTCTCTCAGAAAGCCCTTTTTTGACAAGCAGATCAATAATCCTTGTTACTGTAGGATTATCTTTTACAGTCATTTCTCCCAAATCGTTCTGACTGATTCCGGGATTTCTGAAAATGTGATCGATAAGCACCCATTGGTCAACCGTAATATCAAGATTTGCTTCATCAAGCGCTTTTTGCAGAGCATATCTGATCTTTTTAATGGTTGTATCAATTTTGAAAAAATAAGCTTTCTGGTCTGATGAATTCATTTTGGAAATTTATGTAATTGTTGTTTTGACAATTAATTTTACCAAAAATACAAGAAAATTCAAAAAGCCGATAATTATTTTGTTTTTTATTCCTGAATAAGAATAATATTTGGAAAATTATGACAGATTCAATCTGAAATAATTTGCAGATCAAAGCGTTCCTCTTAAAATCTGTTCCCGTTCAATGGCTTCAAATAATGCTTTAAAATTGCCTTTTCCAAAAGATTTTGCTCCTTTTCTCTGAATAATTTCGAAAAATACAGTAGGACGGGAAACTATGGGTTTGGTAAAAATTTGTAACAAATAACCTTCATCATCCCGGTCAACCAGGATTCCGAGGCTGGAAAGTGTACTGATTTCTTCATCAATGCTTCCAATCCTGTCGAGCAGTGTTTCATAATAGGTTGTCGGAACTTTTAAGAATTCAATACCTCTTGCCTGTAAAGAAATGACTGTTTCAATAATATTGTCAGTGGCGACGGCAATATGCTGTACGCCCGGGCCTCCGTAAAAATCGAGGTATTCTTCAATCTGAGATTTTTTCTTTCCCTCAGCAGGCTCGTTGATCGGAAATTTGATTCTGCCATTACCGTTTGACATCACTTTCGACATCAGGGCTGTATATTCAGTAGAGATATCTTTGTCGTCAAAACCTACTAACTGATTAAATCCCATGACATTAGCATAGAAATTAACCCAGGTATTCATTTCACCCCAACCGACATTTCCTACCATGTGATCCACATATTTGAGACCAACTGTTTCAGGCTGGTAAGTTGGATTCCAGGGTTTAAAATTCGGAAGAAATGCTCCGTGATAGTCTTTTCTTTCCACAAAAACATGAATTGTATCTCCGTACGTTTTAATGGCAGATCTGACAACTTTTCCGTTGACATCTTCTTCGGAGAAGGGTTCAAAAACAGAAATAGCTCCCCTTGAAACGGTTTCTTCATATGCTTTTGCCGCATCATCAACCCATAAAGCTATCGCTTTTACCCCATCACCATGGCGATCAATGTGTTTACCGATTGCAGTATCTCCGGTTAGCGGACTTGTAAGAATGAATCTGATTTTATCCTGAACAAGTACATAACTTTCCCGGTCTTTTAATCCGGTTTCAAGTCCTGCGAAAGCAAGAGGTTGAAAACCGAAAGAGGTTTGAAAAAAATGAGCAGCTTGTCTGGCATTGGAAACATACCATTCAATATAATCAGTACCATTTATCGGAAGAAAATCTTCAGGTGCTTCCAGGGTACCAGTATTTGGTTCTTTTTCAGACATTTGCATAATTTTTGCCTAGTTCTGTATCGTAAGTTTGAAATGAATATTTTTTGTTGTCTTTCATCCGTTTTTCAAGTGCTAATTCAATTTCAGGAATGGAATCGAAAAGCTGCCGGTATGAATCTATGATGAAATATTTATCCTGATAATGTTCTTTTATGTAAGGTGTATCAAAAATTTCCGTTACATTAAATGGTACTCTCTGCGGAGTCGGATCAAGAAGGCAATAAGTACTTTCACCTGAAGAAGAAAGTATTCCTGCACCATAAATCTTCAGTTGGCCATCTTCTTTAATGAGTCCGAATTCGACAGTAAACCAGTAAATTCTGGAAATAATTTCAACAGCATCCTCACTTTCAACAAATCTTAATGCAATTCTTGCCAATTCTTCTAAAAAATGACAAACCGATTGATTGGAAAGTAATGGAACATGTCCGAAAATATCATGAAACATATCAGGTTCTTCCAGATAATCAAGCTGTTGGAAGCTTCTTAGCCAGGTTGAAGCGCAGAAATTCTTAGCTTGCATTAATTCGAAAAACGGACGATTCGCTATTAAGCCGGGTACTACATGAATTTGCCAACCGGTATAACTTCTCAGTAACTTATTGGTTTCCTCATAGTCCGGAATTCTTTCAGCTGAAAAATTAACCTTTTTGATTCCTTCCAGGTATTCTTTTGAAGCTATATCAGGCAACTTGGCGATCTGTCTGTTGAATAATATTTTCCAGATTTCAAAATCCTCAGGAGTATATTCATCATAATGCTGATGCATGGAATATGGAACAAAGTCGTAAGCCATTTTAATTTGTTTTGAAGTTTTAGTATTTTGAACAGAATGGTTCAAACAAATCGGTTTTACAGCCAGGATTGATAATATTTGCCATCATCAATTTTTAAGGCCTCTTCAGTAAGCATGAGAGGTCTGAAAGTATCTACCATTACCGCTAATTCATAGGTTTCTGTTTTTCCAAGACTTCTTTCCATTGCTCCCGGGTGCGGACCATGCGGAATTCCTCCCGGATGCAAACTGATATGTCCGGCTGCAACGTCATTTCTGCTCATAAAATCTCCATCAACGTAGTACAGAACCTCATCTGAATCAATATTGGAATGATTATAAGGTGCTGGAATACTTTTGGGATGATAGTCGAAAAGTCGGGGACAGAAAGAGCATACCACAAAAGCATCCGTCTGAAATGTCTGGTGAACAGGCGGCGGCTGATGGATTCTGCCTGTAATCGGCTCAAAATTGTGAATAGAAAAACCCCAGGGGAAATTATATCCGTCCCAGCCGACGACGTCAAAAGGGTGGGCTTCATATACTACAGAATGTAAAATGCCCTGTTTTTTAATTTTGATAATAAAATCCCCTTTTTCGTCATGGGTTTCCAGATTTTCAGGCAGTTTATAATCTCTTTCACAAAAAGGCGAATGTTCTGATAACTGGCCGAAATTGTTTCTGTAACGTTTAGGCGTGTATAAAGGACTGTGAGATTCCAGATAAAATAAGCGATTATCATTTGTATCGAAATCAATCTGGTAAATCATTCCTCTGGGAATCACCAGATAATCACCATATTCGAATGGAATATTGCCAAGCATGGTTCTGAGGGTCCCGGTACCTTTGTGCACAAAAATTAATTCATCTGCATCAGCATTTTTATAAAAATATGATTTCAGCGAATTACGTGGTGCAGCGAGTCCGATCAATACATCCTTATTAAGCAAAAGAGGAATTCTGCTGTCCAGAAAATCATCTTTTGCTTCGATATTAAAGCCAATTAGTTTTCTGGATTGAACGCTTTTTTCAATGGCAATTTTAGGGGAAGCATCAACGCTTTCAAGAATGGCTTTCACCATTGTCGGTCTTTGAAAATGGTAAGCAAGGGTAGCCATGCCGTCGAAACCTATGGTTCCGAAAAGTTCTTCATAAAACAGACCTCCATTCGGTTTTTCAAATTGAGTATGTCGTTTAGGAGGAATTTTTCCAAGTTTATGGTAAACAGGCATGGCGTTTAAGGTTTGATGAAGTATAATTCAAAATTGATAATTACGATCCGGTATTAAATCAAATAGTTGCTATACTAATAATTTGTATGTAAAGTAAATAAAAAGATATTGTAATTCAAAAAGAATTAATATGATTTTTAGTACATTTATGTAAAAAGGATCTAAATATTCTGAAAATGAAAAAAGCGTTAATAAAGACCGATAAATTTGAGAATTTCAGAGAGTTTTATAATTTTTATCTTACTGAGCATTCGCATCCTGTTTCAAGATTATTGCATTTTATCGGAACTGGTTTGGTGATTTTTATTACTTTTTACGGCATTTTCACTGACCAGTTTAAGCTTTTATGGTTTATTCCGCTGGTTGGGTACGGTTTTGCCTGGGTAGGGCATTTCTTTTTTGAGAAAAACAAACCTGCCACTTTCAAACACCCTTTTTACAGTTTGGGGAGCGACTTTGTCATGTTTTTTGATATTATAAGAGGAAAAGTGAAGTTATAATGAATCCATTTGCTAAAAATTCAGCACTATAATTAATAAGTCAGCGGGCAGAACGAGCATTTTCTAATACTTTGTCTAACTTTGTCCGGAGTTTATCACTATTAAAAGTATAATTAAAATGATTAAGGCAGAAATGTTGACCGATAAAGGTCTTATGAAAATTGAATTTTTTGAGGCCGATGCTCCGATTCATGTAAAGAATTTCGTCGATTTATCTAAAAGTGGTTTTTATGACGGACTTACTTTTCACCGTGTTATTCCTGATTTCGTAATTCAGGGTGGAGATCCGGATGGTACAGGAGCCGGAGGACCAGGTTATTCGATTCCCTGTGAGTTGACCGGAAATAATCAGTATCATGACAGAGGAGTTCTTTCAATGGCTCATCGCGGACGTAATACCGGCGGTTCTCAGTTCTTTATTTGCCATAGTCGCAGAAATACTGCTCATTTGGATCGAAATCACACTTGTTTTGGCAAGGTTGTTGAAGGTCTTGAAGTTATAGATGCGATTCGTGAGGGAAGTAAGATTATTAAGGTTACGATTATTGAAGACGAGGTTGCTTAATTTCTAACTCAAAACACTAAGGAACGAATGTATTTCATCGGAGAAATTCCAAATGAAGCTTGTAAGATTTCATTGTATAAATGGAATAACAAGTACTTTGTAAAGTTTGAAACACCTGATTTAGAACAGACTTTCAAAATTTCGGAAATGGATGTTGTCGGAGAGGGAGATGTTCGTGAAATGATGACTGATGAATTTATTCAGAAAGTAGTAAAACGTTTTGAAGAAATGTATGAGGATTTGAGTAAAGCAATGAATCCTTATTAGAAATTTCAAAATCATAACATCATAAAAATGGCCATCTCAAGCAGAGATGGCCATTTTTATGATGTATCGTCAGTTAGTAATGCTTACAAAAACAACCATTTTTTATAAAGATCCTGCTGTTCTTTGCTTGGTGAAGCAACCGGTTCAATTTTGAAATTTTGAATCGGGCTTTTTACTAAAGTAACTTTGTATGTTTTTTCCAGACCGTCTCTTTTAACTTTTACTGAAATAACATCCCCGACTTTCTTTGAAGCGATAACAGCCGGAAGGTTTTCTAGCTTAGTGTCATCAATGGTTAAAATTTCGTCACCGACATTCAGGCCATCATTATAAGCAGGAGAATCTCTCCATACATTTGAAATCTTTCCGTTTCTCAGATCAGCTCCCAGGTATGGGTCATTTTTGCCTGCATTCTGATCTGTAAGTTGCATCCCAACGGCTTCAAGGAATGAATTATAAGGAATTGGTTCTGTTCCGAAAACGTACTTCTGGAAGAAATCATTCAGGTTTCTGCCAGCTACAGACTCCGCTGCTTTCTGGAATTCTTCATCACTGAAGCCTCTTCCCAGTTTTTTGTAATATTCCTGGTAAAGCGTTTTCATCACATCATCAAGGTTTTTAGCTCCTTTAGTGCTTTGAATAATCAGAAGATTTAAAATACCCCCTAAAACTTCACCTTTTCCATAGTATGATATGGTACTATTGCGGGAATTTTCATTCGGACGATAATATTTAATCCATGCATCCCAGCTGGATTCAGCAGCTGACTGGATTTTGTTTCCCGGTTGGTTTTCAGTAACAGAAATCTCATCTGCATAAGTAGTAAGGTATTCCTCCGGAGTCATCAGATTGGCACGTCTTAAGATATAGCTTTGATAAAAACTCGTACAACCTTCTGAGAACCAGAGCATATGTGTGTAATTCTCATTCTCGTAATCGAAAGGTCCGAGTGCTTTAGGACGGATTCTTTTAACGTTCCATAAATGAAAATACTCATGTGCAATCAGACTTAAGAATGACTGATATGTTTTAGGGTTTTCATAGCTGGTTCTGGAAGTCTGACAGGTGGTTGAATTAAGGTGTTCCAGTCCGCCGCCACCCTGAAGGATATTGTGAATAATAAAAGTATAATCTTTACAGGGATGTTCTCCTACAACAGTAGTAGCTGTTTCGCAAACCTTTTTTATATCTGCTGTAACCTTAGCTTCATCATATTTTGCTTCACCATACATTGCAACTTTATGAGGAATTCCTTTTAAATCGAAGTTCAGAACTTTTTGTACACCGATTTCAATGGGCGAATCAATAAGAATATCAAGATTTTCGGCTTCAAATGTGTTGTTACCCAATGCCTTTAAACCGGTTGAAACAGTATTCCAGTTTTTATAAGGTTTAACAGACAAGGTTGAAGGGGTATGACGCCAGTCATTTACATACAGAAAAATGCTTGCCGGGTTAAGGTATCCGTGGGAGTCGTCAAGGAAAGATGTTCTTACAGATAACTCAAAGGCATAAACTTTGTATTTTAAAGTAACTTCCTGCGTGTTGGACTGTAAGCGTACTCTCCAGGTATTTTTATTGATTTTGTCTGATTTTAAAGGGGTATTTCCGGAACTGGCTGTTACTGATTCCACGTTTTTGGCATATTCTCTTACCAGGTAAGAGCCGGGAGTCCAGACAGCCATTTTAAAATCAAGAAATCCTTGTTGTTTGGTTTTAGCGTCAAGATTCGATGCTTTTACCACTACATCAAAATAATGGGTTTGTGGCTGATCCATCGAAAGAACATACTCAATTTTAGGCGTTGGTGTCTTGCTTTGTGCTGATGAAAGGTAGCCAATTAGTAAAAGGATGGCTGTTTTTACGATTTTTTTCATAATTTAATGCTGATATTTACGTTTTTTTAGTTGACGACCATCGAAATTAGTAAATTTCTGCAAGGTTGTCATCATTTTAAGGTCTCATCAATATTTAAACTTTGAAATTATTGTACATTCATTCTCTTTTGGTAATTTTTGGGGTCTGTCATGACAAACAAGCATTGATTGACTCGATTTAACGGTACTTTGCTTCATTAAGATAACTCCGAAATTATTTTTTAACTATTCATTATTTCATTCTTACTTGTATTACAAGAAATCTCCAATAAACAATTTTCTGATGAAAAGAATATTTTTAGCGATTCTTCAAATCCTGGTTCCTGCCATTTTTTTAACCTCAATGCAGGTTTCTGCACAAAATACTTTAAACTACACAGAGGCAGGTATAAATTTCAGAAATGGGCAGGAATACTTCGAAGCCAAAAATTATCCGGCTGCACGCGCTGAATTTAGTCAATACCTCGAATTATATAAACCACTTTTAGCGAAAGACGATGCCAATAAGGTCTGGGCCGAATATTATGTGACAATGTGCAGTTTGTATATGAGTAATCCGGAAACCGAGCTTTTGGCAGATCGGTTTGTCAGAAATAACCCCGACAGTCCGCAGGCGAGAAACCTTTTTAAGGAAATTGGTCAGTATTTTTTTGATAACGGAGATTATGAGAAAGCTGTTGGATATTTAGCCAAAACGGCTGGTTCAGATCCTGAAGCCAAGTATAAATTAGCCCTTTCATATTTTCAGTTGCAAAGATATAATGAAGCTCAACCGATTTTTGATGAAATAAAGAATGAATCCAATACCGAAAATGGGATCGGAGCTTCTTATTATTCTGCGATTATCAGTTTCAGAGCAGGCCGGTATAATGACGCAATCCCGGATTTCAAAAAAGCTGAACAATCTGCCAGATTTCGCAGTGAAATACCTAACTGGGTAGCCCATAGCTATTACCGTCAGGGAAAATTCAATGAAATGCTCGCTTATACGGAACCTATTCTTAAACAGAAAGGAACCGGGTTAAAGATTGATGATTTGGCGCTTTTGACGGCAGAAGTATATTTCCAGCAGGGGAATTACGAAAAAGCAGCTCCGTATTATACACAATATGCCAATTACAGAGCTCAGAAAATGCTTCCTGCTGTAGCATACCGATATGGATACAGCTTATACAGAATCAATCAGTTTGCTCCGGCAGCTGAACAGCTGAAAAATGTAGCAGCAAATCGTGATACTTTGGGGCAACACGCAGCATTTATCCTGGGAATCAGTTATTTAAAAGCTAACAATCCCAATTATGCACTGGGGGCTTTTGATCAGGCCAGAAAGCTCAACTTTAACATGGGCATTAAAGAAGATGCCGATTTTAACCACGCAAAGGTGCTTCTGGATCTCGGAAGAGCTAATGAGACTATTCGTGAAATTGAAGAATTTCTGAATAATTATCCAAATACCAAATATGAAGATGAAGCCAACGAACTGGTTTCAGAATCTTATCTGAGTACCAATAATTATGTAGCAGCACTCAATTATATTGAAGGTCTGAAAAAACGTTCTCCAAGAATTAATGCAGCTTATCAGCGAATTGCGTTTAACCAGGCAGTTATCGATTATAATGCCGAGAAATACAATGAATCACTCAGCAATTTTGACAAATCACTTTCAGCACCTGAAAATCCGGAACTGAAGTATGCAGCTACTTTCTGGAAGGCAGAGGCATTATCAGGCGGAAAAAGATATAATGATGCTATTTCATTATATAACCAGCTGATTGCTTCAAGCGATAATTCTACGAAAGCACTTGCTGATTATCAGACCAAAAGCAGATATTCTCTGGCTTATGCCTATTTCAATATGAAAGATTATGACAAAGCTAATGCTCAGTTTAAGGCATATGCTGATAAAATGAAGAATTCCGGTGATTCTCAGTCATACCAGGATGCTTTGATACGTTTGGCTGATACCTATTTCGCTGCAAAAAACTATGACCAGGCTTTAAAATATTATGACCAGGCGATTACAGCCAATAAGACTGACCGTGACTATGCTATTTATCAGAAAGGATTAATTCTTACTTTCCTGGGTAAGGATGCTGAGGCAAAAAATGCTTTCGAAAAAGTACAAAATGGTTTTCCGGACTCACGTTACCTCGATGATGCGATGTATCAGAAAGCCCTTCTTGCATTTAAAGGAAATAAATATACTGAAGCAATTACCGGATTTACGGAGTTGATTAATAACCAACCTAAAAGTACTTATGTAACCAGAGCATTATTGAAACGCGCCCTGGCATTCTCTAATACTAACAATCATGAAGGAGCGATTAATGACTATAAAAAGATCATTAATGATTACAAAGCTGATGATGTTACAAAGGATGCTTTAGCGGGTATTCAGGAAGAATTAAACGAAGTAGGTCGTCCGGAGGAATTCAGTCAGATACTTAACGGTTATCAGGTAGCTAATCCGAATGATAAATCTACCACCGGACTGGAATATGAAGCAGCTAAAGGCCTTTATCAAAATGAAAACTATGAAAAAGCTATTCAGGCACTGAGCGAATACATTAAGAAATATCCTGGTAGCTCGGATGTTTACGAAGCAAGATATTTTATCGCTGAATCATTCTACCGTCTGGAAAATAAATTCGCTGCATTAAGATATTATAACCTTGTGTTGGCTGATAATAAGATCAAACTTATTAACAGAGCTGCACAAAGAGCTGCGGAAATTGAATTTGCGAATGGAAATTATAAAAATGCAATTACTGATTATAAAGCTTTGTTAAGCGTTGCTTCTGACAAACGTGACCAGCAAACGGCTTATTTAGGATTGATGGAGTCTTATTATATCAGTCAGAATCTGGATTCTACAATTGTATTTACGCGTCAGGTATTGTCATCACCTGATTTTGTAATGGGCGCTAAGAGTAAAGCCAGTCTGTATGCAGGAAAGATCTATATGCAAAACAATGATTATTCAAAAGCAACTGAATCATTTAACCAGACTATTTCGATCGCCAAGGATGATTTTGGCGCAGAAGCTCAGTATCTGATTGCCCAGATTCTTTATAACCAGAAGAAATTCAAGGAATCAAGTGAAATGATTCTGAACAAACTTCGTAATGATTTTCCGGATGCCAACGATAAAATTATGGGAAAAGCCTTCATTTTATTAGCAGATGATTTTGTAGGAATGGACAATCTGGTTCAGGCAAGAGCTACATTGAACTCAATTATTGAAAATTCTCCCGAAAAGGATATCGTTACAGAAGCTAAAGCAAAATTGAAATCACTGAAGTAATAAATTCAGGTCGTTTAAATTAATCCTATTTAGAAAACAGTTAGATTCTTAGAAAACAAAGACATGATTTTGACTAAAAATCCATATAAATTTCTCACAATTGTATCCTTGTCTTGTGTGTCAATAATGGCGAACGGACAAGATAAAAAGCAAGGCTCAATCACGAATGAAGACATTGTTATTGATAAAGAAAGAAAAATTGAGCTTCCGCAGGCAAACCGGATTTTTGAAAAAATCCCGACAATTCAGGATGCCAATAAGGGTAAGGGGTTAAGGTATGAATTTACCGAAAGAAAACTCCCGATACAGATGCCTCAATTCAGTCCGGTAGTAGTGATGCCGGGAGATGGTATTTCTAAAGAAAATACAAAGCTGGGGAATTATAACAATGTCATCAAGGCAGGATTTGGTAATTATGCCCATACCTTCCTGGAAGGACATGTTGGAATCCAGCCGAATGAAGATGTTTACCACGGGATTTATTTCAAGCATGACGGCAATCGTTTAGGTCCGGTAGGTGCTTCAAATTCGGGAAGAAGTCAGAATCTGATAAAAGTTCATAGTAAAACGATAACCAACACCTTCAAGTTTGACGGAGCTATTGGCTGGGAAAGACAAAGTACCCATTTTTATGGAAAAGTACCTAATCCTTATGACATTGTAGCTGACAGTATTGCTCAGCATTGGAATAAATTTCATTACATCGGAAGTATCAGCAATGCAATCAGAGGATCAAAAATTGATTATACAGCTACTTCAGGATTGTCATTTCTTTACACAAAATATGATGCCCGTGAATGGGTTTGGGATAGTAAAATCAATGCGGTATTTCCGATTACAAATGGGCTGACTGCTCATTTTGACGGAAATATGGTTATCTCTGAATATACGGATGAGGTGGCTGACAGAAGACAATTATTTAAGCTTAAGCCAACATTTCAGTATAAGAATGATTTCCTGAATATTTCTGCCGGTATTAATATTGCCAATGATAAGGACAAGAATTTAAACCTGAACGACACTTACGTTTTCCCGACTGCTAAAATAGATGTGCAGCCTATTGAGAACATTCACGTTTTCGGAGGAATTGACGGAGATGTTTACATGAATAATTTCATGAATATCTTACAGGAAATGCCCTGGCTGGCGGCTAAATCTCAGCTGAAAGATACCCGTAAAACGGCCGAATTTTTTGCAGGAGCGAAAGGTTTGTTAGAAAATGGATTCGGGTTTGAGGCAAAAGTAAGTTATGGCCAGTACAGAAATTTCTATGTGTTTAATAATTCCGGAGCAGACTCGACAAGGTTTAATATTAATTTCTCGAATGATACCACTAAAGTGAAAGTAACCAACTTTTCAGGACAGTTAAATTATCAGTATGAAAACTTCCGTTCTTTGCTGAAAGTCGATTACTATAATTATGCCGGATTAGGGAATCTGGATCAGGCCTGGCATCGTCCGTCTTTTACTTCTACCTGGAACAACACACTCACCTTTAAAGAGAAGTTAATTGTTTCATCTGATATTTACTTTATCACAGGGTTGAAAGGAAAGAATCTGATTACCAATAAAGAACAGAATCTGTCTTCAATTTTTGACCTTAATCTTAAATTTACTTATCTTATTACTGACAGATTTAACGTCTTTGTTTCGGCCAACAATATACTTGGAAAGGAATACCAGCGATACCTGTACTATCCTCAACAAGGCATTAATTTTCTTGCTGGTTTGTCATATTCTTTTTAACTTAGCGAATAGAAGCCTCCTGAAAGGCTTCTATTCTAATTTTGGGCCTAGATGAAAACAGTACAGAGCTATATAATTGATCTTCTATTCGAACAGGATTGCGTGGTAATTCCTGACTTTGGCGGTTTTATCATAAACTCCAGAAGTGCAGGTTTAGATAAGATGGAGCGCTTTATGAGTCCTCCGCAAAAATGGCTGGCATTCAATGAATTATTGAAGTCTGATGACGGCCTTCTATCCAGTTACATTTCCGGATGTCAGAAGATTTCCAGAGAGGAAGCCGTTGTTCAGATAAAGAAATTTGTTGAGCAAACCCGGAAATCAGTTAAACTGAATGAGTCGGTTTATATAGCTAATCTCGGAACGTTCACTTTAAATGCAGAACAGAAACTGCAATTTCAACCTGATCCTAAAATGAACTTTTTAACAGAAAGTTTCGGGATGGATAATATAAAGTTGAAATATTTTACGCCTTTAAAAGCTAAAGAAAGCGAAGAAATTCAGACTTTAGAGTTGCCTGCGCCGGTTTATCGGACTCTACAACTCAAGGATCGTGAATATATTCATGAGGATTCGAAAGAAGAAACAAGCATTCGGCCGATCAGAAAAGCAAGTCGTTTGCTTTCTGTTATAACTATATTTTTAGGTGTTTCAGCTTTTATCAGCGGATTGTATTTTTATGATTCAAATCCTTCAACTGGTCTGAGCTCTTTTAACCCGTTTTCAGTAATCAGTCATTTTAAACAGCATTTCCCGGAAACACCAAAAGTTAACCCTGCAGCGGTTGAGAAAAAGGATGAAGCTGTAAAAGCGGAAGAAATCACGGCAAGTAAGAATGCTCCTGCAGAAAATGAAGCCACGAAAGAAACTTTGGTCGTAGAAAAAGCTATAATAACTAAGCCTGAAACTCGTTATTACGTCATTGCAGGAAGTTTTGGAAGCGAAAAAAATGCTGATAAAATGCGTAGAATATTAAAGAGTAACGGATTAGATCAGAAGGTAGAGTTTCTCTTTCCTGTAAAAAATGAAAAGCTCATTAAAGTTTCTGCCGGAGAGTTCTCTGATGAAACAGAAGCGAAGGCCTTTTCAAAAACGGTAAGTGATAAAATCAAACAACAAACCTGGGTTTTTAAAGTTAAAAACTAAGTTTGAACTGAACCATTCTACTATATTATTATGACGACTTTTGATTTACAGGAAGAAGAGAGCAAAAACAGAAGAATAGCATTTTTTTATACGTTGTTAATCAATGGATCATTGCTGTTACTTTTCTGGTTTGTCACAGTCTGGACTGCTCAGGAAAATAAGCCGGTAGAATTACCTGCGGGTGGCTTTGAGATAAATTATGGAACAAGCGATTTTGGAAGCGGAAAAGTTCAGACTCATAATAAACCAAGCCCGCTTCCTGAAGCTGTTGAGTCTAAACCGGAGGAAAAAGTAGAGGTAAAAAAAGAGATTGTAAAGAAGGTTAAACCGGTGGAAGTTCCCAAAGTAAAACCTGTTAAAGCAAAAGCTGCTCCTGAAACTCCTTTAATTTCAAGTACGAAAACAAGTCCGGTGAAAGTCAAGGACTTACCACCAAAAGTAGAGCCAAAACCTACTACCAAACCAGTAGAAGCTGCCAAACCAGCCGCTAAACCGGTTCCTGAAACACCAAAAGTTGATGAAGGGGCGCTTTATAAAAGGGGAAAAAGTACCTCAAACGGAACGATTGGAACAGCAAGCAGACCTGGTGGAAATTCTAACGGAGATGATAAATCGGGGATAGGAGATAAAGGGCAGAAAGATGGTGATATTAATGAAAGTGCCATTTACAAAGGACCAAAAGGAAATGGAGGTGGTTCGGGGAACGGAACTACAGGTGGAAACGGATCATTGAATTTAACAGGATGGACCTGGACGAGTAAACCTCAGGTAAATGATGATTCAGATGAAACAGGAATAATCAGATTTTCTATTAAAATTGATGAAAACGGAGATATCATTTCACTAAAAGTTGTAGAAAAAACAGTAAGTGCTTCAGTAGCAGAGAAATACAGAAAGGCAATAGAGAGAGTAACTTTCAAACCAACCTCTTCAGGAGAAAGGCCTGCTACCTCTTCCGGATCGATTATCTTCCGGATTAACCCGAAATAGAGATATTAATTTTGAAATTCTTAAAGCGAAGGTCTCCTTCGCTTTTTTTATTGCAGTTTTTTCAGCTAGCGAATGCGTGTTAACTTTACAGAAAAATTACCGGGTCATCTCTTATCAAAGAATGACTTAAATAAATTTAGTCCCGATGAATTACTCAGAAACCATTGATTATCTGTACGATAAACTTCCTGTCTTTCATAGAATAGGAAAAAAAGCCTTTAAAGCTGATTTAAGCAATACATTGGCAATATGTGAACACCTGGATAATCCACACCAAAAATTTAAGACAATACATATTGCCGGAACAAACGGAAAAGGAAGCACGTCTCATTATTTAGCCTCAATTTTGCAATCTGCCGGGTATAAAACCGGATTATATACGTCTCCTCATCTGCAATCATTTACGGAAAGGATAAGAATAAACGGACAAGCTATTCCGGAAGAAAGAGTAGTATCATTTGTAGAAAAAAATCAGCAGTTTATTGAGTTTCTGGCCCCTTCGTTCTTTGAATTGAGTGTTGGAATGGCTTTTGAATACTTCGCTTCTGAGAAGGTCGATATCGCTGTAATAGAAGTGGGTTTGGGAGGAAGACTTGATTCAACCAATGTGATTTCTCCCTTGCTAAGTGTCATTACCAATATCGGATATGATCATACAGACATATTAGGTAAAACTTTGCCTAAAATTGCCTTTGAAAAAGCTGGAATTATTAAAGAAAACACTCCGGTAGTTATTAGTGAGAGACATACAGAGACAGAATCAGTCTTTAATGAAATTGCTTCAGAACGAAAGGCCCCGATTTTCTTTGCTGAAGATTATTTTGAAGTAAAAAACTCTATTCAGGGGGCTACTTCTTTAGATTTTGAAATAGTTAACCGGGAAGAACCAGGAGAAGTAATCAAATTGTCCTCTCAATTAAGAGGGAAATATCAGACGAAGAATATTCTGGGTGTTTTAAAGGCAGTTGATGTATTAAATGGAATCGGATTTAGAATTGATGAATATTCTTTAGCAAAAGGTGTTGAAGGAGTTGTTTCACTTACACAGTTGAAGGGGAGATGGCAGCAGCTCTCCGAACAGCCGACTGTAATTTGTGATACAGCACATAATGTTGACGGAATCACAGAAATTCTGGAAAGTATCAAACAGGCGAAATTTAATAAACTCTGGATGATTTTAGGTTTTGTTTCAGACAAAGATATTTCAGGCATTCTTGAAATGTTACCCAAGGACGCTGATTATGTTTTTTGTCAGGCTTCGGTACCCAGAGCGCTTGATGCTAATGAATTGCTAAAAAATGCTAAAGAGAAAGATTTGAAAGGAATTGTTGAAAAAGACGTAAATCAAGCCCTATCTTTGGTGAAAAGCCAGGCCGGCAAAGATGATTTTATCTATGTAGGAGGGAGTACCTTTATAGTAGCTGAACTAGACCAATTATAAGGAGGCAAATAAAAATTGGTTTTAAAATAACCCCCTGAGAATTGAGTGTAGCCGGGTAATATACAGATAATTTCAAATGACCGATTCTCACAATAGCCTATTGTTTTGTATATAACTATATGTAAATCAATAAGTTATATTATTTTAAATTAACTAAATATTGACAGTTCAATTTTGACTATTTTATTTTAATTTTACAATAAGTTGATATTCAACTTATTAATAATAATTACAACAGTGCCAAGAAAGAAATTAAAACGATTCGAAAGTAATCAGTATAAAGAAAATATTCTAGAAGATTATAAGCCAATCTATAATGAAATTAAAGGAAATTGGAACGAAATTTATTTTAAAAATTCAAACCCGATTGTTCTTGAGTTAGGTTGCGGAAAAGGAGAATATACTGTAGGATTAGCAAAGTTATTTCCTGCTAAAAACTTCGTTGGTCTTGATATAAAAGGCGACAGAATCGCTGTGGGAAGCGATGTAGCGCTTGAACAGGGTCTGAGCAATGTAGCATTTATCCGTGCAAAGGTTCACAGTCTTTTAGAACTCTTTGCTGAGAATGAAATAGCTGAGATCTGGGTCACATTCCCTGATCCTCAGCCATTACAGAGTGGTGTGAGAAGGAGACTTACCAACGAACGATTTTTGACGCTGTATGAGAAAGTATTGCAGGACAACGGGCTTTTACACCTTAAGACTGACAGTGAATCGTTCTTTGATTATTCATTACAAAGTTTGAATGCGTTTGGTATCAAAGATTTGATTCTAACGAAGGATCTTTACAGTTCTGAATTGAATGTCAGACACTATGGAATAAAGACCAGGTTTGAAGAAATTTTTACAGATAAAGGTTTCAGTATCAATTATCTGTCTTGCAGTTTTATCAGGAAACCGCAAAATATTGATATTTCCTAAGCGTCTGAGAATTTAACATACTGATATCCGGTATGAAAAAAATATTCTGGACAATTCTCAGAAGAGGACAAAAAAGAAGGTCTGCCATGATTTTACCGAAGATTCGGGAATCAGGCAGACCTTTTTATAATACTAAGTATTACTTGCTAATCAATTGTGCAAAGTAATGAACAGTTCTTACTAATTGAGAAACGTAAGACATTTCGTTATCGTACCAGCTCACAGTTCTTACTAACTGAAGATCTCCGACTGTCTGCACTTTTGTCTGAGTTCCGTCAAATAATGATCCATAAGAAATACCGATGATGTCACTGCTTACGATTTCGTCTTCAGTGTAGCCGAAACTCTCATTGGCAGCAGCTTTCATTGCGGCATTAATTTCTTCAGCTGTTGTTTTCTTGGCAAGAACTACTGTTAATTCAGTAAGTGATCCTGTAAGAGTTGGAACGCGTTGAGCAGAACCGTCTAATTTTCCTTTTAATGAAGGTAATACAAGACCGATTGCTTTTGCTGCGCCCGTTGAGTTTGGAACGATGTTCTGAGCAGCAGCTCTTGCACGACGAAGATCTCCTTTTGGATGTGGAGAATCGTGTGTATTCTGATCATTTGTATAAGCGTGAACCGTTGTCATCAAACCGCTAACGATTCCGAATTGATTTTCCAGAACCTGCGCCATTGGTGCAAGACAGTTAGTTGTACAAGATGCACCACTGATTACAGTTTCACTACCGTCAAGGATATTGTGGTTAACGTTGAATACAACTGTTTTTAAATCACCTGTAGCAGGAGCAGAGATAACTACTTTCTTAGCTCCGGCAGTGATATGAGCTTCAGCTTTTGCTTTGTCTGTGAAAAAGCCAGTACACTCAAGAACTACATCTACCTCGTGTGCTCCCCATGGAATTAATGCAGGATCTCTTTGAGCATATATTTTTACTTCTTCGCCATTTACTAAAATTGAACTGTCTGTAGCAGAAACTTCAGCATTGAAACGACCTTGTGCTGTATCGTATTTTAATAAATGAGCAAGCACGCTAGGGCTTGTAAGATCATTGATAGCTACGATATCAATACCTTCCATATTATAAATCTGACGATAAACCAGACGGCCGATACGACCAAAACCGTTGATTGCAACCTTTACTTTTGCCATTTTGAAATAAGGGATAATAGTTAAATAACTCTACAAAAGTAGTAGCTTTAATGAGCTTATACAAGTAATTACTGCATAAAGTTATAGTTAAGTAAAGCTACTAAATTTAGTATATACAGCTATAATATTTAGTAAATGGGGAGAATTAGTTTAAAATTACTAAAAATAATAGTGATTAGATTTTGTTTTACTAATAATAAAACACCGTCATACAGCCAGGATACCAAACTGTGGCAAAAGCACCTATATTCTGTGCCAATCTATGCCGTTTAACAGTTCTGTCAACTAGCATATAAAGGAATTCTCTCTCTATTTAAGCCATTGTAATCGCGCTTTCCTCAGAAATGGATAATCCGAAGTACCTCAAACAATTCAAGCTTCAGAATAACCGAATGGAGCAAATTACAGAACACATTATATTAAACTCTTTGTAAATATTTAGGTCTGTTCCTGGAAAATGGCTGGTAGAAATCATAAGATTGGAGGATATATGAAAGTTGTAATGAATACTGTCAACTTGTCATACTTAAATTAATCGATCTTGCTCATTTCGATATTTTAGAAGCCAAATAATATTCTGAAACAACAAATCACATCGTTAAACAAAATATATAACTATTTAATTTTCAGTAAATTAAATATACTATTCTAAAGTAATACATTTCATTGTTTATCAAGTAAAGGGGTAGGGGATAAGTCAAACGGAGATAATCATTTTCTATAAATCAGGGCTTAGTCTATCTCTCTCAAACAGAAATGAAAAGGAATATCACCTTCTTATCTGGCATAAAATTGATAGAATGCCACTTAATTGTATTTAATTTGCATCTTCATTATAACTCTTCTCTAAAAAGAATCTTTTTATAATTAATAAATGGAACACTTAAAAGTAATTATTGAAAAAGCATGGGATGACACAAGTCTCCGTGCAAATGAGGAAACTAAAAATGCCATTGAAGCGATCGTAGAAAAAGTGGATAAAGGTGAGCTGAGAACTGCTCAACCTAACGAAGACGGTTCATGGACAGTGAATGAATGGGTTAAAAAGGCAATTGTCATGTATTTCCCGATTCGCCAGATGCAGGTACAGGAAGTGGGAATTTTCGAATACCATGATAAAATGAAGTTAAAGACTAATTATGCAGAATTAGGTGTTCGCGTTGTTCCTCCGGCAGTAGCTCGTTATGGAGCATTCCTTGCTAAAGGAGTTATCATGATGCCTTCTTATGTAAATATTGGAGCTTATGTTGATTCAGGAACGATGGTTGATACCTGGGCCACGGTAGGTAGCTGTGCTCAGATCGGAAAAGATGTACATTTAAGTGGCGGCGTTGGAATCGGTGGAGTACTAGAACCACCTCAGGCGGCTCCGGTAATTATTGAAGATGGTGCATTTATCGGTTCACGCTGTATTGTTGTTGAAGGCGCCAGAATTGGTAAAAGAGCCGTTTTAGGAGCGGGAGTAACCATTACAGGGAGTTCTAAAATCATCGATGTAACTGGTCCTGAGCCGGTTGAATACATTGGGGTTGTACCGGAGAACTGTGTAGTAATTCCGGGTGGATACAATAAAAAATTCCCTGCCGGAGATTATAATGTTCCATGCGCCCTTATTATTGGAAAAAGAAAAGAAAGTACTGATTTGAAAACATCTTTAAATCAGGCACTTAGAGAAAATAACGTAGCAGTATAGTATTTATAGTCCTATTTGTCATCTGCTTTTAAAAGGAGGAAAATAATTTCCTCCTTTTTTATTTTCTGAACCGGCCGGATACGATAAGCTCTTTACTGCCTTTGGTATATTGATAAAAACCTTCTCCTGATTTTATACCCTTTTTCCCGGCCTCTACCATGTTAATCAGCAATGGACAAGGTGCATATTTAGGGTTTCGGAAACCATCATAAAGCACAGTTAAAATACTCAGACATACATCTAAACCTATAAAATCGGCCAACTGAAGAGGCCCCATAGGATGTGCCATTCCTAATTTCATCACATTATCTATTTCTTCGACACCTGCAACCCCTTCAAAAAGCGTATAAATTGCTTCATTGATCATAGGCATCAGAATTCTATTGGCTACAAATCCGGGATAGTCATCTGCTTCTATCGGAATCTTGTCAATATTAACTGATAATTCAAAGATTTTCCGGCAGGTTTCCTCCGAAGTTGAATAGCCTTTTATAACTTCTACAAGTTTCATTAGTGGCACCGGATTCATAAAATGCATCCCGATTACTTTATCCGGCCGCTTTGTAACAGCAGCAATCTTTGTAATTGAAATCGATGAAGTATTACTCGCTAAAATCGTACATTCATTACAAATACCATCTAACTGTCTGAAAATATCCAGTTTAATCTCAACATTTTCGGAAGCAGCTTCAACCACCAAACCGGCCTTTTCAGCACCTTTTTCTAGGGAGGTAAAGGTTTTAATGTTCGCCAGGGTTTTCTCCTTAATTTCGTCAGAAATAGTGCCTTTTTTAACCTGCCTGTCCAGATTTGAACCAATCGTTATGATGGCTTTGTCAAGAAAATCCTGCTTTACATCAATTAATGAGACCTGATAACCAAACTGTGCAAAGGTATGAGCAATGCCATTCCCCATAGTTCCTGCGCCGATAACAGAAATATTATTCATGTGATTTTGTTTATTGATGAGATAAGTAGTAAATAAAGATTAATGACTCACAGAAGCAAAAACGATATTTTCTGCCTCCAAAACTGGTTTAATTGTAATGATTACTGATTTTGAAGTCGGGGTATTGCTGGTAAGTGCCACTGAATCAATGGGCACTAGAACGTTAGCTTCCGGAAAATAAGTAGCAGCGCATTGTCTGGGAATATTATACGGAACTACAATAAAGTATTCTGCTGTTCTTTTCACTCCACCAAAATCGTTTTGCAAATCCACAATCTGATACGGCTGTAAACCCAATGATCTGATATCCTCATTATTCATCATAATGATTCTTCTTTCATTATAAAAGCCTCTGTATCTGTCATCCAGCCCGTAAATAGTCGTATTAAACTGATCGTGACTTCTCACGGTCATCATTAAAAATTCATCTTTAGCCAAGCTGATCGGTGAGAGTTTATTGATTGAAAACAAAGCTTTGCCCGATTTTGTACCAAATTTGCCTTCTCGGGGAAGATTTGGAAGAAAAAAGCCATTTTCCTGCCTGACTTTTTCATTATAATGCTCAAATCCCGGAATAACCTTTTCTATCATATTTCTTATTTCGTCATAATCAGAGGCCAGATTATCCCAATCCACTTTAGATTTTCCTGAAAGCGTTGCTTTGGCGAGTTCACAGATAATTCCGGGTTCACTTAACAGAGTTTCAGAAGGAGGCGTTAAAACCCCTTTGGAAATATGCACGACACCCATAGAATCTTCTACTGTAATGAATTGAGCGTTATTCTTCTGCAAATCAAGGTCCGTTCTTCCGAGTGTTGGTAAGATAATAGCCATTTTACCATGAACCAGATGACTTCTATTCAGCTTTGTAGAGATATGTACTGTTAAGTCGCAATTTCTGAGGGCTTTAGCCGTAAATTCTGTATCAGGACTGGCTGACAGGAAATTACCACCCATTCCGATAAAAACTTTTGCTTTTTGGGAATACATTGCTTTGATTGCATTTACCGTATCATAACCATGCGCTCTGGGTGCCTTAAAATCAAATGTTTTATCCAGGTTTTTCAGAAAGTCTTCATTGGGCTTTTCATATATTCCCATAGTTCTGTCACCCTGAACATTGCTATGTCCTCTGACCGGACAAGTACCCGCACCTTCTTTTCCAATACTTCCTTTTAATAACAATAGGTTTACCACTTCCTTTATAGTTGCTACAGAATTCTTATGCTGGGTAAGACCCATTGCCCAACACACAATAATCCGGTCATGTTTAACTAATAACTCTGCTGCTTCAGCAAGTTGTTCATATTTTAAACCTGTCTGATCCAATAATTCATTTATTGAATATTCATTCAATGATTCTATAAATTCAGAATAACCTTCGGTTTTATTATTAATGAACTCATTATCAATACATTTATAATTATTCTTGCTGCTTTCTTCTAAAACTATTTTTATCAGGCATTTAAGTAATGGCAGGTCCTGATTGATCTTGATCTGAAGATAAATATCGGTCAACGAAGTAGCTCCCAAAGCAACATCTTTAAAATCCTGGGGGTTTTTAAAGGCTAAAAGTCCTGCTTCAATCAAAGGATTGACAGAAATAATTCTGGCCCCATTCCTTTTGGCATGCTCCAATGCCGTTAACATCCTCGGATGATTAGTTCCAGGATTTTGTCCCAGAATCATGATTACTTCGGCTTTGTTAAAGTCTTCAAGTGTTACAGAGCCTTTTCCCAGTCCTAAAGTTTCAGTTAAGGCTGATCCGCTTGACTCATGGCACATATTAGAGCAATCCGGAAGGTTATTTGTACCAAACTGGCGAACAAAAAGCTGATAAAGAAAAGCAGCTTCATTACTTGTGCGGCCGGAAGTGTAAAATATTGCTTCATTGGGATCAGTCAAACCTTTCAATTCCATAGAAATATGCTGAAAGGCTTCATCCCAGGATATTTTTTCATAATGAGTACCGCCATTTCTTAAAATCATCGGGTGAGTCAGGCGGCCTTGCTGCCCAAGCCAGTAATCTGATTTTTCAGAGAGCTCAGCTACACTATATCTTTGAAAGAATACAGGTCCGGTCTTTCTTGTAGTAGCTTCTTCTGCAATAGCTTTTGCACCATTTTCACAGAATTCTGCCACTTTTGAGCGATTTTCAGGATCCGGCCAGGCACAGCTCGGGCAATCTATTCCATGTTGCTGATTAAGCTTCAGCAGGGCTTTAAAACCTCTCGTCACCGGCATTGCCCCGAAAACATGTTTAAACGAGTTGATTACAGCCTTAAACCCGGCGGCTTCTGTCGCGGGATTTCCCAATTTCAATCCCGTAAATTGCCTGGGAGACTGAAACTGGATTTCTTTTTCCTGATTCATTATTTTCATTATTGAATATCTAACCTGAAATCTCCCGAATAAATGTTAAATCCTCCATTTCTGACAAAACCCAGAAGAGTAAGATCATATTCTTTGGCAAGTTTTACTGCCATACTTGAAGGAGCACTTATTACTGCAAGTAATGAAATCCCTGCTTTGACAGTTTTTTGGACAATTTCAAAACTTGCCCTGCTGCTCATCATCAGTATATGCTCATTCAGTGGAACTAATCCATTCATAAAAGCAGTTCCGATAACCTTATCTATCGCATTATGCCTTCCGACGTCCTCCCGGATTATGAGTAAATTACCTTCAAGATCAAACAAGGCTGCAGCATGCAAACCTCCGGTATATTCGAAGATCTGCTGATTTTCCAGAAATTTAAGAGACAGCGATGCCATCAGATCAGGTTTTACCCTAAACTTGCTTTTATCCAATTTATCCGCAATCTGAACATATATAGATTCCATAGATTCTTTTCCGCAAACGCCACAACCGGATGAAGAGAAAAAATTCCTTTTAATTGTTTCCCAGTCGACCTCAACCTCCGGACTAATTTCTACTCTGACTACATTCTTGCTGGTTGAGTTTCCAAGATCCGAACAATATCTGACACTCATAATCTGGTCTGGAGAGGCGATAATTCCCTCAGTGTACAAGAATCCCAGAGCCAGGGAGAAATCGTCACCAGGCGTACGCATGATAACTGTAAGCTTACTTTGCTGTCTGTCGTCAGACCTTCCATAGCCAATCCGGATTTCCAATGGCTCCTCAGCGGCAACAAGATCAGCCTTTTCCTGCTTTCCCTTCTGATTTATTTTAATGATCTGAACCGGGTATACTGAAGACATTTTGATAAAGTTTATTAACTATTGTGAGAGGAAGAATGATTCTTTCTTGCAAATTTGTGTATTATTAGGTCTTTTCCAAGAAATTACACAGATCAGGTAAGACAAAAGCATGATTTTTTGTAAAATTTCACAGAGAAAAGACAAAGTTTTTAAATTAATAACACATGATCAACGAGCAGGAAGTGCCAAAACTGGAACTTGGCAAGTACAATAGACTGGAAGTAATTAAAGAGCTGGATTTCGGGCTTTATCTGGACGGTTATGAGGATGAAATTCTCATTCCGCGTCAGTATGTACCAGAAGGAACTCAGATCGGAGACATGTTGGATGTTTTCATCTACAGAGATTCGGAAGACCGTCTGATCGCAACAACATTAAAGCCTTTAGGAATTGTAGGAGAATTTGCTTTCCTAAAAGTGAAGGACATTAGTAAACTGGGAGTGTTTATGGAATGGGGACTGATGAAGGATTTACTAATTCCATTTAGTCAGCAAAATTCAAAAATGGCAATTGGTAAATCATACCTGATAAGAATTTACATTGATGAACAGACAGACAGGATTGTTGGATCTGCGAAACTGGATCAATTTCTCACAAATGATATTTCAGGATTGAAGGAAGGAGATAGTGTACAATTGTTACCTTTTGAGTTTACAGAATTAGGCATCAAAGCACTAGTTAACAATAGTAACATTGGCGTTATTTACAAAAGTGAAGTATTCCAAAATGTAAATTTGGGCGAGTTTACAAATGGATACATCAAGAAAATCAGACCTGACGGAAAGCTGGATTTAAGCCTTACAAAACAGAGTTACGACAGAATTTACGACTGTAAATCAGTTATTTACGAAAAATTGTTAGCTTCTAACGATTTCCTTCCGTTTACTGATAAATCAGATCCGGATTCAATTTACAATACATTTGAAATGTCTAAGAAGGATTTCAAAAAAGCAATTGGCGGTCTGTTTAAAGAAGGTAAAATCCTGCTCAAAGAAAACGGTATTTACAAAACGCAACAGGAGTAACTTGACATCCTTACCACCTAGTCAATTACATTTGTAAAACAATATTGGCTAAATTATTTTTAATTACATTTGTAATTGACAATTCTATATTTTACATTTGTTTATATCTCTAACAATTGGAAACTGATTTAGAATTCAGCTATTCATAAATGTAAAATGGACTTAAATAAAAAGATAGAGCAGATTATTGTAGATAAAGGAATTTCACCAAGCTACTTCGCTGATGCTATTGGAGTGCAAAGAAGTAGTATTTCTCATATACTTTCCGGACGAAATAAGCCCAGTCTTGACCTTATTCAGAAGATTTTGAAGATTTTCCCTGATATTGACAGAGATTGGTTGCTTTTTGACAGTGATATGCCCGCTCAGAGAACCCCTCAAAACGGGCAGCAACCTGCTAATTTCCAGAGATTTAACAATCAAAATCTGTTTGAATCTTCGCCACGAGAATCGGCTGTAAAAAATAAACCTGAAGAAAGACCCGTACAAACGACTGTAAAGAGGAAGATTGAACGGCCGGTTTTGCCCCCTCAACCCAATTCGGTGAAACAGGTTGAGCGTATTGTGATCTTCTATACTGACGGCACATTTATGGAAAGCAAACCGATGTAACCTTCAAAAGAATAACAAAAACCCTTTCATCACCGAAAGGGTTTTCTTTTATCTTCAGCACCAACCTCAGGGATTTTCATATTGCATTCCTACTGATTCCGTGAATATTTTCTTTCATTCCATACCCTGAAAACTCCCGGACTTCAGAAAGAGAAACATTCTTCCTGCGGGGTAGGATATAAGTGGAATATCTCGTTCTCCGGATCGGGGCGGGTAGGAGCAAACTCTTTATATTATTCTATTTTTAATATTATTCTTAAAATTAATTTTAAAGGCTATTTTCTCCCTTTTCAGCCACTTTCTCCTATACATCCATCTCATATCCTTACTAGAATATTTTCTTTGCTTTTCTCCTGTTTTTCAAATTTATATCAAGTACCTTCTAATTTAATCATCACACCTTCTTAAAAAAATTATATTTTAAATTTCAGAAAACTCCTGTTTTTACCTCAAAAATCAGGATGCGCCAGATTCTTTCTCAGCCTTATTTCCGGTTCTGTTTCCTCATACCAGCCTGACCTTTCAATCCTCTTTTCTATCCGATACATACACTGCTTATCCCTTAACATTTATCTCCTTCGTATTCATATTCCCTATAAATACCTTATTTTCAATCAATTACCTACCATACAATCTAATATATTGACATTCAGCAGATTATCTTTCATTCCTTAAATATATGCAGTTTGTTAGGCCAGCTACACCAGAAAATTAGATTTTAATCAATTTCCTTCCTAACTTTAAATCTGAAAATAAACATTATATTTCAATCTATGACACAGTTAGATTCGTTAAATCAGGTCGCTGAATTTCACCGCACGTTTAAAGCTCCAATCCTTTCATCGCCTCAGATTCCTTCTGAAGATCGCTGTAAACTCAGAGTCAGTCTGATTGCCGAAGAACTAAAGGAATTACAGGAAGCTATTGATAATAAGGATCTTACAGAAATAGCCGACGCACTTTGTGATATTCAGTATGTATTATCCGGAGCCGTTCTGGAATTTGGTTTAGGTGATAAATTTGTTGATTTATTCAATGAAGTTCAGAGATCAAATATGTCTAAAGCCTGTTCAACTTATGATGAAGCTGAAGCTACAGTTCAACATTACCTGAGTAAAGATGGAACAGAAGCTGAAATTGTACAGGATGGCGATAAATATCTGGTTTACAGAATTTCAGACAATAAAGTCTTAAAATCTGTAAAATATTCTCCGGCCGATCTGAATAGTATCCTTACTCAATAGAGCTTTTCACCCGCCACTCATCAAACATCCATTGTATGAAAATTCTCCTTATTGAAGACGAGCCCAAAACCGTTCAATCACTCCGACAAGGTTTGGAGGAACATCACTATGAGGTAGATGTAGCTTATGATGGACTGATAGCCAGACAATTAGCAACCAGAAATCATTATCAGTTAATTGTTTCAGACATTATTATTCCCGGGATAAATGGTTTGGATTTATGCCGGGAATTAAGAAAACATGGTCTGCAAACACCTATTCTGATGCTTACAGCTTTGAGTACGACAGATGACAAGGTCATTGGTTTTGATGCCGGAGCTGATGATTATTTATCCAAGCCCTTTGACTTTAAGGAGTTTCTCGCCCGTGTACGAGCATTGACCAAAAGAGCCAACAATTCCTTCATTGAGGCTTCAGTCTTAAGATTTGCCGATTTGGAACTTGATCCTGAAAGCAAAATTGTTACCCGGTCAGGGCAACGTATTTCCTTAACAGCCAAGGAGTTTTCTTTATTGGAATACCTGATTAAAAACCAGGGAAGAGTGATTTCCAAAGCTGAAATTGCAGATAAAGTCTGGGAAATTGACTTTGATGGCGGTGCAAATGTTATAGAAGTTTATGTTAATTATCTCAGAAAGAAAATAGACAAAGATTTTTCTCAAAAGCTGATTCACACGCAATTTGGGATGGGCTATGTACTCAGGCTGGAAGCCTGAAACCAGTATTTTTGATTAGAGCATGCAGATTCGTTCCCGACTCACATATCAGTTTACCTGGTTGGTTTCAGCTATTTTGCTGGTATCATATCTTATTATTTATTTCTTTTCCCAGAGATATTATGAAGACCGCTTTTACAGTCGTCTTCGCCGCAAAGCCAATACCACTGCCGAGCTTCTCGTAAACGTGAATCAGGTGGATTCCAAACTGATGAAAATCATTGACCGGGCTAATCGTGATATCCTTCTGAAAGAGAATATAATGGCCTATGACACCTGCAATGAGCGTATTTACAGAAGTAATGATACCATTCATTTTAATATAGATCTGAACAGAATCAAGGAGGTAAGACAGAAAAAAGAAGTACGGTTTTCTGAAAATTCCCTGGATATTCTGGGAATAGTCTTTGCTACACCCGAGGGAAGAATTGTAGTATTTTCAGGAGCTGTTGACCAGTATAGCGCCGAAAATTCCAAGGATTTAAAGAAAATATTGCTTGCACTCTTTCTCATTTTTGTGATTGTGGTAATTGTAAGTGGCTGGTTCTTTGCGGGAAGGGCCGTAGAGCCAATTTCCGAGGTGATAAAGCAGGTAGATACATTATCCCCCAGAAGACTGGAAGAACGGCTCGCTACAACCGAACCTGACGATGAAATAGGGAAATTAGTACTGACTTTCAACCGGTTATTGGAAAGAATTGAAAATGCGTTCAGATTACAGAGAACTTTCATTGCCAATGTATCGCATGAACTCAAAAATCCTTTAACCAAAATCAGTTCTCAGCTTGAAGTCAGCCTTATTAAAGAAAGGCAACCGGCAGATTATCAGACAACTATACAATCTGTACTTGAAGATACCCGGGAATTAGCCAATATCACAGAATCTTTGTTAGAGCTCAATAAAATCGGTACGACTGATTATAGCGCCAGCCTGACTGAAATCCGTATTGATGAGGTTTTGTGGGAAGCCAGAAGTCTTACGATGAAACTGGAAAGTCATTATAAAATCGTGCTGAATCTGGAGAATTTACCTGAAGATGAAAATCTTCTGATCCTGAAAGGCAACGAAAAACTACTCATGACTGCCTTCAAGAATCTTATGGAAAATGCCTGCAAATTTTCAAGTAATAATAAAGCACTGGTATTCCTGAAGATTGATTCCCGTCAGATTGAAGTTAAAGTTTCTAACGAAGGAACCGGGATTCCGGAAAATGATTTACCTTATATATTTCAGCCATTCTTTCGTGGGGCAAGCACTGCATCATTTAAAGGATACGGCATTGGTTTATCTCTTGTAGAAAGAATCATTTCATTACACAAAGGTACCATTCAGGTTTCGTCTGACCATTCTCACTGGACGCACTTCATTGTAAATCTTCCACCGATCATGAATCCGGTGAAACAACCAACTAAAAACTAAGTTAATAGTTATTTATTATATCAAAAAATTAAGATACAAGCTCTAAACCCGGAGAAATTCTATACAAAACAGGCTTCTGACAATTGTATATACCTTACCAAGGTTCAGGCATTTTTATTTAAAAGATTCTCAGAGGCCTGAATTTGAAGAAAAACAGAGTCTTTTAAAGGATTTCTAAACACATAATCAGCGAATTAGCAGAGAGTTGGGTGGGGTAAACTGAGGGTGAAAATTCCGGAGAACAGATTCAATTATCAATGAAATCACTCCGGAATCTTTATTTTTGAAGAAAAGAGATCAAATGATCTTATCAAATTCTGTCATGAAGCTATTTTCTATTGCTTTACTAACAACTTTTCCAATCTCACCATCATTTCGTCCTTTTCTTTAAGCATGCGCTCAAATAAAGCAATTTTTTCTTCATGCAATTTCTTTATCTCATCAATCGGATTGATATTGAATATTGGATTTGAATTACCGATATAGGCATCTTTATCTATATTAAACGTATTCGCAATAATATTCACTGCCTGATCCTCGTCAAAATTCTCCAAAGCTTCTACTGGCACTTTGAGTATGACAGCTATCTGTTTGAGAATGCCAGCTTCAATTGCTTCTTTCTGTTCCAATAATGATACTTTTTGCTGGTTCCAGTCGTAGCCTAGCTCATAGGAAAGTGCATCTTGTTTCAGACCCATCATTTCACGGAATCGCTTTACATTGCGGCCATGATGTATCTTTTTCGGATAGGTATTATTTGTCATAAGCGTAAATCTAGTTTTTAAGGAACGAAAAATACAGATTTCCGGAATAAATAGCCAATAAAACGAACAATAATTTACTGGTAAATAACTCATATAACAAGCAAACTATCAACTATATTATTAGTTATAAATTACCTGAAAAATAGAAGGAGTGTTTTCAAATAGTCCGATTCATTTACACGATTCTTTTCGGATCGTCTGTAGTATGTTATGTGATTACATTATGAATACTAATTTTAATTATTTAATTTAGCAAAATAAAATTTGTTATTTTTATAATTAAAACAAATCGGAATATGAAAGAGGTCATTCAAGAATACCAATATTTACGAAGCATGATTTCGGTATTAATCGCCAAATCCGGGTATAAAAACAGTTTCCTTGCTGAAAAAATTGGTTTGCCTGCTTCAAATTTTTCTGTAAAAAAGCAAAGAGGTACATGGACGGAAATGGAAATGGAAAAAATTCTTGATATAATCGAGAATGAAGAACTTGAAGATTTTTATCTGGCTGAAATTATGAAGCAAAGAAAAAATGATGAGTTTGTGAGTATGGAGCAATTTAAAATTGAAATGGCGTGATTGTAAACGTAAGTAAGGGATTTATCAAGGAATTAAAGAAGTGCCCAAAACAAATACAAAAAGGTGTAATTGAAATACTTGAAGAACTGGAAAAAGTTGATTCTGTAATGGATATCAAGAATGTCAAGAAACTCAACGGATATGATACTTTTTATAGAATCAGAATTGGCAGTTACAGAATTGGCCTTGAGATTGAGGATGGTGTTATAAAAATTGTATGGATCCTTACAATACTATCAAGAGGTGATATTTATAAAAAGTTTCCCCCTAAATAAACTATTCCTGAAATCTTTATTTTTTTATCTCACCAATTCGATATTCTGTACAATGCCCAGAAATTTTCATTTACACGATTGATAAGAGAAGATTACTAAGAGGGAAATTGAACCAAATCCTGAGGAACCTGAAGATTTTCATGCTGATAGAAATTATTAAGTAAAGAAACAATGATGAAATAGCGTGATTGTATCAACATTATACATCTATCTGATTATATGGGATTTGCAGTCATATTCATATAAATATCAATTGTTACATAATTTACATTATGTTAAGTAAAACAAAGGAAAGATTAATATGCTTTAAAAACTTCTTCATCACACCTCTTTCCATAAGTCATAAAAAAAGCCCGCCTGTAATGGCGGGCTCCTTATAATCAACTGACTATCAATATTATTCAAGAGCTTTAAGTTTCGCATCATAAGCCTCAGATTTCTCTAACTGCTTTAACACATTGTATAAACCTCTCAAGTTACCTTTCAAGTCATCTTCTTTTTTAATCTCCCATGCTTTTTCGAAATATGGCATAGATTCTTTGAAAGTTGAAATAGCTGATTGCTCAATGGCTTTACCATCTTTCTGGTAAGTTTTCATATCCATTGAATCAACCTTTCCTTTAATTTTAACACCTTCATTGAAGTAGAATACTCCCATGTTATAGTTTGCATCAAAATCGTTAGGATTAATTGCCAAAGATTTTTTGTAATATTCAGCAGCGAATCCTCTGTCTTCAGCCTGTTTCTTAGTCAACTCTTCCAACTGCTTAGTCAAATCAGCAACATTCACCGCAGAAGCAGCTTGTTTTGCAGCTTCAGCATTCATTTGCTCTAATACTGCTTTCTGATCATCACGCATTTTAACTACATCAGCCAATTGCTTTTTAGATGAAGCCGCAGTCTTTGGATCTTTCTTGATTTTGTCTGTCAAACGTTTGATTTCTTCATCAAAAGCGCTGATTTTATCTTTCTGATCCTGAAGCTTTTTCTTAGCAGATTCAGTATCGTTTTGCTGAAGTTTTTGTTTTATATCAGAAATCTGCCCGTCGTATTTAGAAGCAGAGTTATCATATAAAATAGCAAGGTTCAACAAATACTGAGAGTTTGATGGTTCTTTAGCAGACAATGCTTTCAAATCGTTGATTGCATCTCCGGCCTTACCCATTGCTAACAACATGTTGATTTTTTCATTTCTCAAATCTTTGTTAGAAGGGTTCAATTGGATACCTCTTTCGATTGTAGCAATTGCTTTTTCGTCGTTTTTCTCGTTTTTATAGATCTGAGCAAGACCGTAGATAATTCCCGGATCTTTACCTCCAGCTGTTAAGAATCTTTCGAAACCTTCTTTAGCAGCAGCTTCATTTTTAGCCATCTGACCAACCACACCTGTGTACATTGCAGCCGTAGTATCTTTCGGGTTTACTGTAGAAGCCATTGAAATGTTAGCCAAAGCTCCTTCAAAATCTTTAGCCTGGTATTTCTGTACACCAACGTTCATAAACGCAGAGTAAAGTTTCTGGCCCTCTCCTTCTGGTTTTCCTTCTTTGTTATACTCAACTTTCAGATATTTCTTTGCTGTTTTAGCAACATCTCCTTCTTTGCCATCTTTTACGTCAAGAGAAGCGGCTTTTTTCAAAAAGTCGTATGCTTTAATTGCAGCTAAAGGTTCAAGTTTTGTAGTGTTTGTATCAGGAGAACTGGCAATTTCAATATACGCTTCTGCTCTTGTTAACCAGGTTTTAGCTTTTAATGAATCTTTTTTCATAACAGACTCATCAGCTTTTTTCTTGGCATCCAAAAGCGTTTTGCGCTGTGCCTCTAATAAAAGCTTATCAGCCTGTGCATAAGTTGACCCCATTGCAGCAAAAAATACAACCAGGGAGAGTGATAGTTTTTTCATTTTGTGATTGGATTTGTTTAGTTTGGTACTGTGAAAAATAGCATCCACAGGCTATTTTTCAACTATTTAACTTATGGTTTGATGATACAATTTTTAATTACTTTATACCAATATATCAGGAAGTAAACGAAACACCACAACCTTTTAATAAATCAGAAAGGTTGCGGTGTTTTCATTTTATTCTTCCGGATTATCTTCACCGGCTTCTTCAGTTAAAGGTTCCTGAGTATTTCCTCCCTCCTGTTCTGTCGAATCTCCGGACTGAACAATTGCTTCATCCACAATCACATCTTCAGAAACTTCATCAGGTTCTTTATCAATTTTGGTGACAGATGAAATTTCATCGCTTTCATTTTTCAGACGTATCAGCTTCACGCCCTGAGTATTACGTCCCATCACTCTCAGATCAGCTACTGCAATACGGATTAAAATACCCGCTTTCGTAATAATCATCAAATCATTGTTATCGTTAACCTCTTTGATAGCAACAAGATTTCCGGTTTTATCCGTGATATTTAAGGCTTTAACTCCTTTTCCACCACGGTTTGTCAAACGGTAATCTTCCACTTCAGAACGTTTACCAAAGCCTTTCTCAGAAACAACTAACAGCTGCTGGGTATCAGGGTTTTCTATACAAACCATCCCGATTGCTTTTTCAGTAGTGATATCTTCATCAATCCAGATACCTTTCACACCTGCCGCAGAGCGTCCCATCGGGCGAACTCTATTTTCCTCAAACCTAACAGATCTGCCTGTATTTGTAGCAATAACGATATGGTTATTACCATTTGTCAATGATACATCCAATAATCTGTCTCCTTCACGGATGGTAATTGCAATGATACCATTCTGACGTGGACGGGAATATGCTTCAAGAGTTGTTTTCTTGATCGTTCCGTCTTCAGTACACATTACAATAAAGTTATTATTAATGTAATCCGGGTCAGTGATTGATTTCACATTGATTACGGCTCTGATAGAATCTCCGCTTTCAATATTCATCAGGTTCTGAATCGGACGGCCTTTCGAGTTTTTCGAACCTTCCGGTACGGCATACACTCTCAGCCAGAAGCATTTTCCTCTTTCTGTAAAGAAAAGCAGCCAGTTATGCATTGTTGCCGTGAAGAGATGTTCTGTAAAGTCATCATCTTTAGTTGCAACTGCTCTTGAGCCAACTCCGCCTCTGCTTTGCGCTCTGTATTCGGTAATCGGAGTACGTTTGATATAACCCTGTGCAGAAATCGTAATAAGCATTTCGTCATCCGCAATCATATCCTCAACAGAGAATTCATCATCTGTCATGTTTATTTGCGTACGACGCTCATCACCATAGCGGGCCCTCACATCGGCAAGTTCATCCTTAATGATCTGAAGCTGGCGTTCTGGTTTGGCAAGGATATCTTCCAATTCACTGATCAAAAGCTTGATTTCATTGTATTCAGAAAGAATCTTATCACGCTCCATACCTGTAAGGCGTTGAAGACGCATTTCCAGAATTGCTTTGGCCTGAATTTCAGACAAGCCAAAACTCGCCATCAATCCTTGCTGTGCCGTGGCCGGATCACGTGATTCACGGATTAACTTAATTACAGCATCCAGGTGATCCAGCGCAATAATAAAGCCTTCCAAAATATGCGCTCTTTTCTGAGCTTCTCTCAGATCGTACTGTGTACGTCTTACTATAACTTCGTTACGGTGTTCAACGTAATGATAAATCAGGTCTTTCAGGTTCAGTGTCATCGGACGGCCTTTTACCAAAGCCACGTTATTTACACTGAATGAAGATTGAAGTGCTGAATATTTGTATAAGTTATTCAGAACAACATTTGGTACCGCATCCCGTTTCAAATCGAAAACAATACGCATACCCTGACGGTCTGACTCATCTCTGATTTCGGAAATTCCTTCTATTTTTTTATCATTTACAAGATCTGCACAATGTTTAATCAGTGAAGACTTGTTTACCATATATGGAATTTCAGATACAATAATCTGATCTTTTCCTGTCTTGGAAGTTTCAAAAGTAGCATTTCCGCGCACGACCACACGACCTCTACCGGTTTCAAAAGCATTTTTGATCCCTTGAATACCATAGATTGTACCACCAGTAGGAAAATCAGGGGCTTTAATATACTCCATCAATTCCAGAATAGTGATATCACGATTATCGATATAGGCTATAATTCCGTTAATTACCTCTGTAAGGTTATGTGGCGCCATATTTGTGGCCATCCCTACTGCAATTCCGGAAGTACCGTTCAATAACAGGTTAGGGATTTTTGCCGGAAGAACAGTAGGTTCCTGAAGGGAATCATCAAAGTTTGGCTGAAAATCAACGGTTTCTTTGTTCAAATCGCCAAGTAGTTCCTCCGCAATTCTTTTCAGACGAGCCTCGGTATAACGCATAGCCGCCGGGAAGTCACCATCGATCGAACCAAAGTTTCCCTGACCATCAACTAATGGATAACGTAATGACCATTCCTGTGCCATACGAACCATGGTATCATAAACTGATGCATCACCGTGAGGGTGGTATTTACCCATTACCTCTCCGACAATACGGGCAGACTTTTTATAAGCTTTGTTGTAATTAACCCCAAGTTCCTCCATTCCGAATAACACCCGGCGGTGAACAGGTTTCATGCCATCACGGACATCAGGCAAGGCACGGGATACAATAACGGACATTGAATAGTCAATGTACGCACCCCGCATTTCGTCTTCAATGTTAATGGGGATAATGTTGCTGTTTTCTGACATAATTTAAAAGTCGTAAATACTATTAAGTCGAAGTGAGGATTGTAAAAAATTAAAGAGTCCGACTAAAAACTCTGAATTAGAACCAGTAAAGAAATAAAATTTTATTTTTTCTACTGTTTATTACAAATTTCGTGAAATTTTAGTGCTTTTGCAAATCCTGAGAATAGTAGCTGGTATGCTTACAGAGTTTTTTTAAGGCTTTCCGTAAAATATTCAATAAATTGTCAGAATAATTAGCTCAAATTCAAAATTACATGAGGAATATACCTGAAAATTCAAAATGGCTGCAAAGCTTTCTTAGACTTGTACTATTCTTTTTACTGCCTGTTTTCATCGGAAGCTGCCATAATAATCGGGCTGACGATTCAAAAAGTGACTTCCCTGCAGAAAGGAAATCAGACAGAAATGATCACCGGAAAAAGCATCATCGGAACAAGGGTTATCAGGGCAATCAAAACAATCAGCTGAATGACCGGAATACCGAAATTCCTGATAAAGTGTATAAAGTGCTGGAATATGTTCAAAGGAATGGAAATGCTCCTGAAGGGTATGTGGGAGGCAGAAGGTTCGGGAATTTCGAAAGACTCTTACCCGCAAATGATTCGGCTGGTAATAAAATACAATATCAGGAATGGGATGTTAATCCGAAAGTAAATGGCAGAAATCGCGGGGCAGAAAGATTAATAACCGGATCAGATGGAAAAGCTTATTTCACAAACGATCATTACCGGAGTTTTATCGAAATATCCCTTCAAAAAAAAGCCGGACATTCTTTCTGAGATAGTCCGGCTTTTTGAATAACAAGTGGTTTGTGTAGCGCAAACCACGGTAAAGGTGTTTACTCACTCTTCGCTACATTCTCAGCCTTTTTACCTGGTTTATTCATCCAGAAATAAAGCGGTGGAATCAGTAAAGGTGCAAAAATCAATGTACTGCTTAAGCCGCCGATAATTACTGTAGCCAATGGTCTCTGCACGTCAGAACCGATCCCGGTTGATGTCGCTGCCGGAACTAAACCCACAATTGCTACCACTAAAATAGAAAGCAATGCACTTAATTGATTTACGGAGGCATTGAGGATATTTCCTTTCAGCAATGTATCATCCATACCTCTCTCCCGGTTTATTGCCGAAACAAGTAAAACCCCTGCCATAACTGAAATACCGAAAATCGACACAAAACCTACACCGCCCGAAACATTAAAGTGATATCCTCTGATGTATAAAGCAATAATCCCACCGGCTAAGGCAAACAAAACACAGGACATCGTAATTAAGGTATATTTGAAATGCTTGAAAAGCATAAACAAAAAGGTAAATACCATTACGATCGTCAAAGGAATGGTAAGAGCGAGCTGTTTCCCTGCTCTTTCAAGGTTTTCATATTGACCTCCGTAAATGACAGAGTAACCCTCAGGGATTTTCACGTTTTTGTTAATCTTTTCACTGATTTCCTGCACAAAACCTCCCTGGTCTCTCCCACGAATATTGGTTCTCACAGTTACCATTCTCTTGGAATTAATACGGTAAATATTAGTTTGCCCTTCTACAAAACGGATATCAGCCAATTGCGACATAGGAATCAATGCACCATTTGCTGAAGGAACCTGAAGGTTTTGTAAGGCATTAATACTATTACGGTTTTCCGGTAAAAATCTTGCTACAATGTCATACCGCTTTGTTCCTTCATAGAGTGTGGAAATAACCTTCCCTCCTATGGCAGCTTCAATCATCTGTTGAATATCACGGATATTGATACCAAATCTTGCGGCATTTTCACGGTTAATATTCACAGCCAGCTGAGCCTGCATTCCTTCCTGCTCAATATTTACGGAGACAGCGCCATCCATCTTTTTCACCAAAAGCGCAATACTGTCAGCTTTTGCCCGCATAAGCTGCAAATCTTCCCCTACTACTGAAATAGCCAGATCGGCAGCACTACCTGTCACGATTTCCATTACCTGGTCAATAATCGGCTGGCCGGAAGAGAAAAATGCACCGGGAAATCTTTGTTGTAAATCATCCTGAACCTTTTTAACCAATTCCTTCTTGGTAATGGTATCACTCCAGAGCTTGTAATCTTTCAGGCCTACTAAAATCTCAGTTCTGTTTGTCGGGAATGGATCGGTTCCGTCATCATTTCGTCCGGTTTGTGTAATTACATAATTAACCGGAGGATATTTGGAAATGGTTTGACGAATAAGCGGAGCAATCTTGGCATTTTCCTGAATCGTAATCCCTGAAGGCATAAAAGATCTGAGGAAAATAGAGCCTTCATCCAATTCCGGCAAAAATTCTGTTCCCAGACTTCCTCCAAAAAGAATAAGTACTGCCACAACAGAAAACCCGGCAACTACGGTAAGTTTGGATTTATTCAGAATTTTCTCTAAAAACCCATGATACCTTTTTGTCACAAAATCGAGAATGAAATTCTTATGCTCTTTTAAAGGTTTATCTGTTGAAATCAAGGCTTTTTTATAGGCGAAAGAAATCAAAACAGGAATCAGCGTTAACGCACATAACATCGAACCTACTACCGCATAAGCAAGCGTCAAAGCCATCGGAGAGAACAATTTCCCCTCCACACGAGTCATTAACAAAATCGGCATATAAGCCAGAATAATGATGGTAACTGAGAAAAAAATCTCCCGGCCTACTTCCTGTGCCGCATGCAGGGTAATTGTTAGTATCCCGCCTTGTTTCTCCTCCGGTGTGGCCGTTCGGTATTTCCTGATCAGATGTTCTGCCATTACGCAGGCTCCGTCCACAATAATCCCGAAATCTATCGCACCTAATGACAATAAGTTAGCCGGAATTCCGGTTAATCGCATCAGAATAAAAGCAAATAACAGAGAGAAGGGAATAGTTACTGCCACTACAAAAGCAGACCTTACGCTCCCCAGGAAGAAAATCAGAATAATGATTACAATTGAGATCCCTTCAAATAAAGTTTTCCCTACTGTTTCCAGAGAATGATCAATCAGGAAACTTCGGTCATACAAAACCCTTAGTTTAACATCTTTCGGAAGTTCCTGAGCCTGCAGGTCTTCAATTTTCGTTTTAAGCAGTTCCAGTACCTCACTTGGATTTTCACCTCTTCTCAAAAGAATAATACCTTCTGTACCGCTTCCCGACTCCACTCCTTCAGAAGGAACAGAATATCCCATAATTCCTGATGGCGGTGGCGGCGATACCTCCACACTGGCCACATCTCTTACAAAAATCGGAACACCATTTACGGAAGTAAGTACAATATTTGAGATATCTTTTTCTGAACGGATAGCACCTAAACCTCTTACTGCAAATCCTTGTCCTCCTCTTTCAATAACATTTCCACCGGTATTTTGGTTATTCTCTCCTACGGCATCAATTACATTTTGAAGGGTAAGGTTGTATTTGCGGAGTCTGTCGGGAGATGTAAGCACATGAAACTGCTTAATCGGACCGCCGAAGGTTGTAATATCAGCAATTCCCGGAACCTGCAATAAATAAGGTTTGATAATCCAGTCCTGCATATCACGCAACTGCATTGGTGTATATTTCTCTGCCGGAGCTTCAACCACAAAACGGTAGATTTCACCAACAGCCGTGGTAAGCGGAGCTAATTCAGGAGCCACACCATCCGGTAATCCTGCTGAAGAAAGGCGTTCGATAACCTGCTGACGGGCAAAATAATCGTTTGTTCCATCCTGAAAAGTCAGCTGAACGACTGAAAGTCCAAAGATTGTACGGCTTCTTCGGTCTAAAACACGGGGTACATTGTTTAATGCTCTTTCAATAGGAATTGTCACCTGTTGTTCAACTTCCTCCGCAGCACGCCCATCATATTTAGCCACTACAATAACATTGGTATCGGCAATATCAGGATAGGCTTCAATTTTAAGTTGTGTAAAACACCAATAACCAATTAAAGATGTTACTACAGCAATCGCAATAACTAACCAGCGGTTAGTGAGTGAAAATATAAGTAAGTTCTTAATCATTCTTTACCATTGTTCAACTTGTGAAGTAATAATGAGTCCGGCTTTGGTTTCTGCTCTCAAAGCTGTAAGGACTTTTTCAACATGTTCCTTTTCATCTATGAAAGTGATTACCATTGGCACATCATCAAAAGAGAAAAGGTCATTTGGGTACTTTAATCTATGATTCGGACCAAAGCCTCCCACTCCTTTGAACACAGTTGCCCCTTTTATACCATGTTTCATCAGAAATTCCAATGTGTACTGGTAAAGTGGTTTAAGACCGATCAGGTCATCTTTGTCTATGAATATCTGGGCTTGAAGCATCTTAGTCTGAGTTTAAATATTAAAGTATACAAATTATCTGAAGCAGCATCAGTACCCGAAACTAAGTCCTTTCAGCTGCATGACATTCGTGATAGCAATAGATTCATCATTTGCCAAACCGGAAAATACTACTACTTTATCATCAATCTGTTGGCCTATCATTACTTCTCGTCTTTCAAATACTGTTTCAGATTTTTTCACAAAAACATAGTGTTTTCCCTGTACAGTTATTAATGCTCCTTTAGGAACGGCAATATAAAATCCCTGGGAAATACCGAATTGCACAATCGCAAACATTCCGGCTCTCAGTTGTTTGGAAGGATTAATCAGACTTATTCTCAATTTGACCATTCTGGTAATATTATCTACTACATCACCAACCTCCTCTACTCTTCCGGTAAATTTCTGGTCGGGAAATGAAGTAAACTGCAACGTACAGGTATGTCCGGCCTTAATATGACCGATCTGATTTTCGGGAACATCACAAATAGACCAAACTGTACTGGCTTTTGCCTTGATGATCTGTAAGGGATTAAATCCGGCAATTTTCAATTTTGCCTCGTCTTCCAGAATCGCTGTTTTTTCATCGGCAAGCTCTGTTTCAGAACTGGTAAGATCAGCTTGTGCGGAAAGAAGGTTCGTTTCCTCGTTGTTAATATCAATTTTAATCTCCGCAAGGTCTTTTCCGGTAGCCGCTCCATGATCTGCCAGTTCCTGATACCTTGCCAGTTCAGCCTGGCGCTGGTTAATAATGGCCTTTCTTCTCGAAATAGTGGCTTTTCTCTGCTCTACCGCTATTTTCTTTTGGTTTACATTAATGATATGCTGTAAAATGGCTGTATAAGTAGCCGTAAGATCAGGGTTATCAAATAAAACAACATTCTGCTGCTTATTTTCTACCGAAGGGACAACTGTTGCAACAATCCTGCCCGGTGCGGTAAAAGCGGCCTCAATATTTTTAGCGGCTAAACTTTCTACTTTGAATAAACTACTTTCTTTAGGACCTGACAGTGTAATAACCTGGCCGTCTTTAGAAACAACGGGTTTTCCAGCCTGTCCTGTCTTTGCTGATTGCTCTTTATGGCAAGCAGTAAAGAAGCCTAAGATGGCGAGGAAATAAATACTTTTGAAATTTGTCTTCATAATTATTATTGAGAAATTGTCTGTTTTTGGTTTTGACAACTCAAAGCAGAAAACTGCCGGTAAGTTTTTTGTTTGAATTATAGCTGGTTAATGTTTCCTGAAACATATAATAACTGAACATAGCTTCTGTGAAAGTCAAGAAGTGTTTCATAATATAACTGACGGGTATCAAACCAGCTTCTCTGAGCATCCAGATAATCTATAATGGTTGTACCGCCTTTTATATAAGCAAATCTTACATTACTTAATACTTTTTCAGATTGCTGTAAAATATTGTCGTATTGGGAAAGGTTTTCCTTTTTTAACAGATAAGTCTGGAAAGCTGCACTTAACTCAGTTTTAACCTGTAATTGAACCACTTCTAAATTCTGCTCATTCTGAGATTTTTCAATTTGTGATCTTTGAATATTTCCCTGATTTCTGTCAAAAAACGGTAAAGAGATCGTACCGAAGAAACCTATATACGGAACTGTATTCTGAGGGTTCCAGATTGCTCCGAGTTCGGGTTGAGGAATCGCCAGTGATTTTTGAAGTTTGATATTACTTTTATTTAACTCAATTGCAGAATTTGCAGCAAGGATATCCGTTCTGTTATTAAGTGCCTGATTCAGCAAATCTTCGAACCTTCCTGAAACCGGCAGGCTTTCGATAATACTGTTTTCATCAATTTCAATATTATCCGTAACACCGAGCAAAAACTTCAATCTCTCGATCTCATTTTTATACTCCTGCTGCACACTTTTTAGCTGAAGATTGTATTGATCCAGTAATAATTGAGTTCTGATAAGTTCTGTTTCTGTAATAACCTGATTCTTGAAACGGATTTTGTTGGTATTTACGAGCGTATCAAGATTAGACTGCGCTTTGGTAAGCAAACCAAGTCTGTTCTTAATAATCCATACATCAAGCCATTTATTTGCTACATCCAAAGAAAAGTTACGCTCAAATTCGGCATAGTTTTTCTGTGTCAGGACCAGGTTGTTTTTAGCAACTTCAATTTTATAGGCCCGCTGGCTGGGTAATTGAATCCTTTTTGTCAACTGCCACCAGACCTGACGGTTTTTATTATTTGCCCAATCGGTATTGGGAGCAAAATATTTACTGTCGGCCAGTAAAAGTGTCTGGTTGTTTAAGGACGGATTCGGCCGGAGTCCGGCTGTTGACAAGTCTGCCTCCGCAATTCCAAAGTTAAATTTCTGTGTTTTCAGAATCGGGTTATTCTCTTGGGCAAATTTGAGTGCATTTTTCAAAGAAACTGCATTTTGTGCAGACAACGAAAAAGGGATAAGAGAAGCTAATAAAAGAGGGTGTAATGCTTTCAACATTCTTCAAATTTAAATAATCTATTTACTGAATAATTATCTGTTCGGGTTTGGACGTTTTTTGATATTCTCCGTTTAACGGAAATTAAAAAAAACTTTTGAGTTTCTGGTTGTTAGCAAACGCATTCCGGCCATAATTCTTAATCTGAAAATCTTGTAATCCTTAGTTATAATTCTGTAAAGGTTTAGTGTACAAGGCAATGTAATTTTGTAAAACAAATTTCAGGGAATAATATGGAAACTCAATATAAAGAAAAAGAAGGATTAAAAAAGTTAATGCTCCCTGTTACCGGAATGACTTGTGCGGCTTGTGCTAATAGTGTAGAAAATATTATCAGCAGGCAACCGGGAGTTATTGAGGCTTCAGTGAACTTTGCAAATGAATCTGCGAAAATACAAATCGATCCGGAAATCACTTCTCCGGAAAATATCCGGGAGGCTGTCCGGACAATCGGTTATGATCTTCTGCTTGATAACGAAAATCAAAAAGAGATTCTTGCCGAAATTAAGCAAAATCATACGCAAAACCTCAAAAGAAATATTATTAGTGTCGGGGTACTGACTTTGCCAACCGTAGCCATAGGCATGTTCTTCATGGATATTCCTTATGCCAACTGGATTATGTTTTTACTCACGCTGCCGGTTATACTGTTTTTCGGAAAAAGTTTTTTCATCAATGCTTACAAACAGGCAAGAATCGGGAAAGCGAATATGGATACGCTTGTAGCAGTCAGTACAGGAATTGCATTTGTTTTTAGCTTATTCAATACTTTTAATCCCGAATTCTGGCATAGCAGAGGCCTTCATCCGCATGTTTATTTTGAATCAGTATCAGTGGTGATCTTTTTTGTTATGCTTGGTAAATTACTGGAAGAAAAAGCCAAATCCAATACTTCTACGGCCATACAGAAACTAGTCGGTTTACAACCTTCTTCAGTCATAATAATCGAAAACGGAGAAGAGAAACTGGTAGAACTTAAATCTGTAAAAGCCGGAGATAAAATTCTGATTCGTCCGGGGGATAAAATTCCGGTAGATGGAAAAGTTGTTTCGGGTAATTCCTTTATTGATGAAAGCATGATAAGCGGAGAGCCTATTCCGGTGGAAAAGACCAAAGGGGAAAATGTATATGCAGGAACGTTAAACCAGCAAGGCAGTTTCAGATTTGTGGCACAGAAAGTAGGAGAAGATACATTTCTGGCAAATATTATCAGAATGGTTCAGGAAGCTCAGGGCAGTAAAGCTCCTGTTCAAAAGCTGGTAGATAAAATAGCCGGCATATTTGTACCGATTGTTTTGGGGATTTCAATCCTCACTTTTATTACCTGGATTGTCATTGGAGGAGAAAACGCAATTACTCATGCCTTACTGGCTTCAGTTACCGTACTGGTAATCGCCTGTCCATGTGCCTTAGGTCTGGCCACGCCGACGGCAATTATGGTCGGAGTTGGAAAAGGTGCAGAAAACGGCATTTTAATCAAAGATGCTGAAAGCCTGGAATTGGCTCAGAAAGTCGATTCAATTATCCTGGATAAAACAGGAACCATCACGGAAGGGAAACCTCAGGTTACTTCTATGAGCTGGGCCGGGAATCCGGACAATTTAACTGCTAAAAGCATTCTTTTATCCATAGAAAGTCAGTCAACCCATCCTCTGGCAGAGGCTGTGGTACGGAAAATGAAGGAAGAGCATATTGACGCTGTAAACATCAGACAAATTATCAATCATCCCGGAAAAGGTGTCGAATCAGAATATTTGTCCGAAAAGTACTTCATCGGAAATCCTAACTGGATGAAAACGCTTGGATTTATTTTTGATGAAAACCAGGTAAAAGCTCTCCAGAATCAGGCAAATACAGTTATCTTATTTGGTAAATCCAGGGAGATACTTGCCATTTTAGCCATTTCAGATCCTGTAAAAGCCTCCTCTTTTGAAGCAATCAAAACGCTGAAGGAATTAAACATTGAGGTGTATATGTTAACCGGAGATAACAAACTGGCAGCAGAAAAAGTAGCTGAGCAAGTGGGCATTGATTACCTGCGTGCGGAAGTCCTTCCTTCAGAAAAAGCCGACTTTGTTAAATCTTTACAGGAAAAAGGCAAAATTGTGGCGATGGTCGGAGACGGTATAAACGACTCTCAGGCACTTGCTCAGGCAGATGTAAGCATTGCAATGGGGAAAGGCTCAGATATTGCAATGGAAGTAGCCAAGATCACCTTGATTTCATCTAATCTTCAGGCTATTCCCAAAGCCCTGAAAATCTCAAAACTCACAGTCTCTGCGGTCAGGGAAAATCTTTTCTGGGCATTTATTTATAACCTGATCGGCATTCCTCTTGCGGCGGGCATTTTATATCCTGTAAACGGCTTTCTTTTAAACCCAATGATTGCCGGAGCTGCAATGGCTTTAAGTTCTGTTTCGGTAGTACTAAACAGTCTTCGGATAAAATACAGAAACATTTAAATTTTTCAAAATCAAACTATAACATTATGGAAACCATAAAATTCAAAACTGATATAAACTGTAGCGGCTGTGTATCAAAAGTAAGTCCTTTGTTAAATCAACTGGATAACATTGAAAACTGGAAAGTTGACCTTGAGAATCCGGATAAAATTCTGACGGTGGAAAGTGAGGAAAAAATTGATACGCCCCAGCTTATTGAAACCCTGGAAAAAGCCGGATTCAATGCAGAAGTAATCTGATTATCCCAATCTGATTTGACCGTATACTCATTGTTTTTTTTAATAAAAGGGCGTTTCTGGTTCAAAAACCGGGAATGCTCTTTATTTTTGCAGGATATTCCACACAACAAATGGGGAATATATTCCACAATAAGCAATTTTTCCGGGAAAAGCTCCGTTTAAAATTGAAAGTTTCCAACTGGTACATCTTTTTAACAAGTCGGTTTAAAATCCACCTCGTATACAGGATGACTAACCTTAAATTTAGTAACGTCTTATTTCAGAACACTCCAAAATAAGATTCATTTAAACTTTAAAAATCATGAAACAGTTACTTGTAATTTTCACCGCCGCCACTTTACTCTCAGCATGTAACAACAACAAATCAGATTCAGCTGAAGTACAACAGGCAAAACAAATGGCTATTGATTCCATGAAAATGGAGGCCAAAGTACAGCAAGCCAAGCAAAGCGCTATCGATTCTATGAGAATGGAAGAGGTAAAAAAAGAAGAAAGTGTTGACAAAAATGACAAAACTGCTTCAAACAGTCTGACAGCAGTTCATGAAAAAGGAAGTGCTGTAGTTGCTTCAAACGCTTCTCCAACCGTTTCAACACCATCAGCTTCAAGTGAAACTGCCGCACCTGTTGTTCACAAAAAGAAGAAAAAAATGAGCAATACTGTTAAAGGTGCCTTAATCGGTGCAGGGGTCGGAGCTATTTCAGGAGCAGTAATTGACAAAAACAGACCTGGTAAAGGTGCTGTGATCGGTGGCTTAATCGGAGCCGGTGTAGGTGCCGGAACCGGAGCAATCATTGATAAAAAAGAAAGACAGAGAGGAAATTAATTATTTTCCGGTTTTCATACAAAAAAGGGCGATTTCTTAACAGAAATCGCCCTTTTTATATCAGTTTATGTTTACTGATGCTTCTCTGCATCTTTCTTACAGCATGAAGGCAATTTATTATACCCTTTCTCATTCGCTGTTAACTCATCCGCATCATATCCGACTTCTGAAATAGCCTGTTTGATTTTGTCTACACTGGTTTTCTTAGGATTAAAAGTAACTGTAATCACTTTATCATCCAGATTCAGGTCTGCATCCGAAACGCCCTTGGTAAAGGCAAGATTCTTTTCAATTCTCGCTTTACACATTTCACAGATGGCAGAAGTTTTAATCTTTACAGTTTGAGGTTTAGGTCCTGTGGCATAAGTCAAAATTGAGGCCAAAAGGAAAACCAGCGTTAAAATGTTCTTTTTCATGGGATTATAAAAATTAATAGTTGAAAGTATGAAAATTTCTGATAAAAACCTGAAAATCTTTATCAGATGGAGTCAATCGTTTTTCTTTTTTTATCACGGTTTTCTTTAAAGCTACTTGGAGTGAGTCCTGTCACTTTTTTAAACTGTGTAGAAAGATGCTGTACACTACTGTAATATAGCTGATCGGCAATCTGGCTCAGGTTCAATTCATCATAGGCCAGCAATTCTTTGACCCGCTCTATTTTCTGTTCAATTAAGAACTGTTCGATTGTTGTTCCTTCGGATTCCGAAAAAAGTCCGCTCAGGTATTTGTAATCTTTTCCCACCTTTTCAGCAATAAATACGGAAGAAGTGATCTTTTTAAGGCTGTCAGGATGCTGATGAACCAATTCTCTGACTGCATTTTTTATTTTTTCTACAATCTGATTCTTCTTATCATCTAAAAGCTCAAAACCGTAAGACTGCAATTTTTCAGCAATTTTATTAACCTGTGCCGGTTCAGGCTCCAGAGAAAGTTTAACCTCCCCCAACTCAACAGAGTCGGGAGAGAGACCAAGGTCTTCAAAGGTCTGGCGTACTACCATTTTACAACGATCGCAAACCATATTTTTTATGTAAAAATCCATATTTCTTTAATTAAAACACCTGCAAATAATATTATCAACGTTCTTAAACACGGTTAGGTATTTTGAAACGCATTCCCAGGTAAATCATTCTTCCAATAACCGGACCATAAACCATAGAAGCATCAAAAGTTTTACCAAAAGGATCATTAGCTCCAAGAATCGGGTTTGGCTGGGTAAAATTATTCAGGTTCTCCCCTCCTACATATAAATCCCATTTTTTAAATCCGCGGGTAATCTGTGCATTGATGTTTGAAAAAGCAGGCGCAAAAACTGTTTCAGAATTAATGGTATGAATATGACCTGCTTCAGTATTCGGAACTCTTCTCTTTCCATTCCATTGCCAGGTAAAATCAAATTTCCACTTATCCCATTTGGTTGCGTAACCGATATTAAATAGTATCCTGTCCTTATTAACAAACTGTTTCGGTAAAAGAGTAAGTTCCCCGTTTGAAGTTCTGACATCATTTTCCACATCAAAAAGACGATAAGCCAGTTTTACATCCATTCGATCCAGAGGGCTGTAATTCACTTCCGCCTGAAAGCTATTAGAATATGATCGTCCTTTAAGGTTATAAAATCTGACATAATCGGCATTTTCCATATCCACAATCAATTGATTCTGGAAGTCTGTCCGGTAATAATCGAGTAAAAACGTTCCTTTTTTACCAAAAATCATAAAATCGTTGGTAAGGCTTATACCATAATTCCAGGATTCTTCCGGGCGGATTGCTTCCGGAACAGATAATTGTCTTGAATTAATCAGCATACCAAAATTCTCAGCAATCGCATTAGGCATTCTCCAGCCTTTACCTGCACTTGCTCTCAGATGCCAGTCGTTACTCAAATCATATTTCACATGAGCTCTCGGTGTAAACCTTGTACCATAAAGGTTATGAAAATCAACCCTGCTGCCGAGTACGAGGGTGAATTTTTCAGGAACAGTAAAAGTATATTCACCAAAAACGCCCGGTACAGATTCTGTTCTTTTAAAAGTAGAATCTATATACTTTTCATTATAGTCATCCAATAAATAGCTCAGACCTGCCTTATACTGATGATTCGTGTTATCTATGATATTCTGGTAAATCAGATTGGCATAAAAACTTTGTTCTTTTCCGTTATAATTTTTAAACCCGAAATATGAAGTATTATCATGAACCAATGCATTGATAATTAAACCTAAGCCTTTGTAAGGCTTTTCAGGAAATAACTGAGCCGTTTTACTGAAAAACTCATATCTCCTGGTTACACTTCCAAACCCGTAATGAACGCCTTTATTTCTATCGGTATCAGGATTAAAGTCTACCTGACCACCCAGACGATCTTCGTACAAAGCCTTTACACCGAATTGAGCCATCAGGCGGTCTCCCTGATATTTCCAGCGATTTAACACATTGTATTGGGTATAGAGCGGTAAATCAAGAAATCCGTCATTATTCTTATCAAGTTTGGTCTGAAGTGTACTTGCATGAGTTAATAAGCCAACTGACCATTTTTTATTAAGCGTATTCGCCAGATTCAGGTTTATTTCTCCCCTTCCCTGGCTATTGAGATAAGTATTGAGGTATAATTTATCAGAAACATCAGGTTTTGCCAGTTCTACATTCAATACTCCGATCATAGATTCATAGCCATTTACCACGGAACCTGCTCCCTTTCCTACATCAATTGAGCTAACCCAGGTTCCGGGAATATAATTGAGTCCAAACGTAGAATTTAACCCTCTGATATTTGGAATATTTTCAGTATTAATCTGAACATAATTACCGGAAAGTCCAAGCATCTGAATCTGTTTCGCACCGGTTACAGCATCTGAATAGCTTACAGAAACAGAAGCATTTGTTTCAAAACTCTCGGAAAGGTTGCAACAGGCCGCTTTGGCAAGTGCTTTGGTGGTGATAATCTCTGTGTGAATCGGGTTCAGTCGGTCAATACTCGTAGCAGAACTTCTCACAGTAACCTCCTGTAAAGAAGAGTTGTCAGGCTGAAGGAAAATCTCCTGAAAATCTGAGGAATGAACCATAATTGTGTCTGTTTTATATCCTACAAACGAAACAATAAGTTCATGATTTCCGGCTTGTTTTTTGAGGGTGAATTTTCCTTCTGTATCAGTAGAGGTTCCTCCGTCTTTGGCATTTTGCCAGCGAAGCGTTGCGCCTATTAATGGTTCATTTTTACCATCAGCTTTCTTTTCATACACGGCACCTTTTGTAAAGTTTTGTGCATAAACATTTGAATAACTGATAAAAAGTAATGAGAACATGACAAACTGCGCCCGCATGAGGAAAGATATTATTTGTGTCTTCACGATTAATGATTGTTGGTGAAAAAAGGAATAGAATGTTTAATTTCCGACAGGAGAATCGGAGGCAAATTCGAATCCGGACTGACACAGTATTTTGAATTACTGTAATAAAACGTCAGACAGTCTTCTGCATTGCAGAAAAAACACCAACAAGATCAAATAAGAAAGGATTGATTAAGAATAAGCAGCTGCCTTCCGGAAGGCGGAGGTGCCGGGCTGTAATAATGCGGAACCTGAAAAGATACAAATCCCGACATCTGTTCTGAAAATACCGGAATCTGCGTATTCAGTAATGCCCAGTTTAATTGAGGAGCTTTTAAATCAAAATTGTAATTACTGTTTGATTCTGTATTGATTTTACTAAAGATTGTTTGCAGATCACAGCATTTGTCTTTCCTGACAATCTGTTTCGCTTTCAATAAAAGCTTCTCGGATTTCTTAGAACAACAACCTTCATCTTTATGTACAAAATAGGTCTTTATTCTGCTGATTCTGCAAAAATGCTCAGTCATGGCGAATCCGGTACTTGCAAAAAGCACCTGGAGGCTCATGAAAAGGCAAAATATGCGAATCAAAAAAATCTTCATACACTAATTATTAGCAGTAAACGCCTGAAAAATCAAAATCATTTCTCCTTATAAACACAAAGTTACAAAATTTAAAACAATAAGCTTTTTATATTTCTTTCACAGATATTTACAAAATTTTCAGATTGTACCAAAGAATCTAAAAATTAGATTTGACTTTTGAAGATGGAATACTGAATTTTAGTATTCCGATTAAATTCCATTATAAAATATATCATTTAATAATTCTCCAAACCACATGTTTCAACCCTATCACTTTCATTCAAAACTTATACTCCGAACCCCCTCCTTACCATTTAATGAGAAGATTACTGTTGATTTTATAAAAAGCAAGCTAAATGACAGGCATTTCATGGAAGCGCTTTATCTGGCTTCTCCCGTTTTGCATGAGGAAGCTCTTAACTGGAAAGAAGGGAAATCGTCTGATCCCAGAAAAATACAGAAACTGACTTTTTCATTAAGTAAATACTACCTCAGAATGAGCACCCGCTGCACGCCTTTCGGATTGTTTGCCGGCTGTGCAGTGGCTGAATGGGCAGAAGAAACCGATTTAGTTTTAGACCCGGAACAATCTTCAAGAAATACCAGACTTGATATGCATTATTCCTGTGCTTTAGCCCAAAAACTGGCAGAAATTCCTCAAATCAAACAAAAGCTAGTCTATTTCCCCAATTCAAGTATTTACAGAATTGCCGATGAAATACGCTATGTTGAGTACAAATATATCAATGGTCAGCGGACACATCAGATTAGTGCCATCACCAGCTCAGAATATATTGAAAAAGTACTGGAACTCTGTAAAAATGGCAGCCTTCCTGATACTATGATCATGAATCTGATGGATGATGACATTTCAGAAGATGAAGCAGCAAGTTTTATAGATGAACTGATCAATGTACAACTGCTGGTAAACGAGCTTGAGCCTTCAATTACCGGAGAGGAATTTACCCAGCAGATTTTAAAAGTCATCCAAAAGATTAATCATTCACACGAATTCGACGGAATTGTTTCCGTTTTGGAAGAAATTGAAAAAAGACTTGAAAAAATAGATCATCAAGGCTCAAATGAAGCTGAACTTTACGGCGAAATTACCAGAATTATTGAACAATTAAATGTTCCATTCGAAGATGGAAAGCTCTTTCAAACAGACCTTGTCAAACATCTCACCACTCATAAAGTAGATCAAAAACATCAAAAAGATCTGGAAGATGCACTGTATGTACTCAGTTTGCTTAGTTTAACCGGTGATAATAATAGTTTAGCAGAATTCAGATCGAAATTCTTCGATCGGTATGAAGGGCGTTCTATGCCCCTGCTTGAGGTGCTGGATACAGAAATGGGTATCGGTTACGGAAATTCGGGTAAAACTATCAATACGCCAATTACAGAAGGCATCGCTTTACCGCAAAATGCCAAAGAATCAGGTAATATTTCTGTCAGTAAAAACCATAAATTTCTGATTGATAAATGGAAAAACGCCATTAAAAACAATGATTTTATTGTGGAAATTAAGGAAGAGGATTTAAGTGATTTACAGGCTGTCGGTCAAAAAATGCCTCCATCCTTTCCGGTAATGTTTCGCCTCACCGGAGATGAAAAGTTTCAGGTACTCATTGAAAATGCAGGCGGTTCCAGTGCAGCAAATCTATTAGGTCGTTTCGCACATGCAGATCAGCAGATTGCAGAACTTATCTGTGAAATTACTGAAGAGGAACAAAAGAGAAATCCCGCTGTCGATTTTGCTGAAATTGTCCATCTTCCGGAAAGTCGTGTAGGAAATATCCTGCTGCACCCGGTTTTTAGAAATTTTGAGATTCCGTATCTGGCTAAATCTTCCCTCCCGACCGATCAGCAGCTGAATCTGGAAAATCTGGAAGTCAGCGTAGATATTTTAAGCAATAAAATTACCTTAAAATCTGCTAAAACCGGGAAGGAGATTATCCCTAGGCTTAGTAATGCCCATAATTTCAGTTATAATGCTCTTCCGGTTTATCATTTTCTGGCAGATCTCCAGACACAGAATCTGGCCTCATCATTAGGAATTCGCTGGAAGTCTATTCTTCCTGAATCTAAATTTACACCAAGATTAACCTATAAAAGTGTCATTCTGGAACCGGCAGGCTGGAATTTCGAAAAAGCTGATATTGAACATATTATTCAGGCTGATAGCGAAAAACTTCTGGAAGAATTCTCAATTTTTGCCGGAAAATGGTCTATTCCAAGGTACTTCCTGTTGTCTGAAGGTGACAATGAGCTGCTAATTGATTCTGAAAATCTGCTTAGTTTACAAACTTGGTTTGATTCTGTCAAAAACAAAGCTACAATCCCGTTGAAGGAATTTGTTTTTAACGCTGAAAACCTCTGTGTCAAAGATCTTTCAAATCAGGGTTATACCAATCAGTTTGCGGCTATCCTCTTGAGAGATGAGGCAACTTATGAGAAATTTGAGCAAAGACCTCCTGAGCCTGATTTAACCGCCAGACAGCGGGATTTTTCATTAGGCTCTGAATGGCTTTATTACAAATTCTATTGCGGGATTAAATCTTCTGATAAAATCCTGACTGAAGCCTTTGGTCCTTTGGTAACGGAGCTTATTCAAAATCAACTGATTGACAAATGGTTTTTTATTCGTTACGCAGATCCGGAGAAACATCTCCGGGTGCGGTTTCATATTCCTCATCCCGAAAACCTGACCAAAGTAATTTTACTGATCAATCAATTCATCAGGCCTTTTGAGGAAATCGGAATAATACACAAGACTTTTACAGCAACCTATCAGCGAGAACTGGAACGTTATGGCGCAAATACGATAGAACTCACTGAGCAGCTGTTTTTTGAAGACAGCAATGCAGTACTTGGCATGCTTAGCCAAACCTGGGGAGATGAAAGAGACCAGATCAGATGGCAATGGGGATTGAAAGCCATTGATCACTATCTCGATGCATTCAGGCTTGAGCTTGTTCAAAAATACAATCTGCTGGAAAATATGAAAGACAGTTTCGGACAGGAATTTAAAATGAATAAGAGTCTTAGGGTACAATTGGATCAAAAATTCAGAGAAAACAGGTCTTTAATTACTAAAATACTTGACAATGACAGCAATAATCCTTCTGAATATGAACCACTTTTTGAATATATTTACCTGAAATCAGAAAAAATAAGACCAATTGTCGAACAAATCCTTATCCTGAAAACAACACAGCAATTAAGCCTCTATCTCAGAGATACCATTCACATGTGTGTTAACAGAATTATCTCTGACAACCAAAGACTTCATGAACTGGTTATGTATGATTTTTTATTTAACTATTACAGATCAAAACTTGCCAGAATGAAGAAAAAGTAAAGTCTTATATGAGATTATTTACCTTATAACAACAAGATACAGGTATGATAACAAATCCAAATCAAGACATTATTGACCGTTTCTTTGCCTTGTACGCTGAACGGGATTTTCAAGGTATTTCCGAAGTTATGACTGAAGATGTCAAATGGTTCTTTATCGGAGACCACCCACTCTCAGGCATAAGTACAGGCATCAGGGAGGTTGTCGGATTCTTCGACAAAATGGGCAAAATCATGAGTAATTCCGATATCAGATCAGAAAAACTTGTGACAGGTACAAATGAAAATTATCTAGTAGAATGCCAGCATATCGTTACAAACCGATCTGACGGAAACAATCTGGATTATCAGGTATGTGTACTCTGGACTTTCAGGAATCGTAAAATTGCAGAAGGAAAACATTTTTTTGCCGATTCACAGGCTGCCAATTCTTTTTTCAGTGCAGTGGCAAACCTCTAAAACATAAAACTGTCTGATTTTCAGTTCGCCAGCGCGTTCACGAAAATCAGACAGTTTTATGTTTTATCCATTCTTATTGTAAAATGGCATTATTGCCCGGAGAAGGTCTGCATTGTCTGGCATCCGACTGACAGAATACCTGATACCCCACCAACTGAACATTCTCTTTGCCGGAAAATGAGGAAGCCTCAAATTGAGCTGCAATCAGGTTATAAGTCTGTTCAAAAGAATTAACCATAAAATAGTTAAACGAATAATCAGGTTCGGCACTGAAAATAACCACAACAGGCATAACTTTACCCTGTGCTTTTGCCGCTTTCCCGATCCATGAAATCCTGTCTTTCATATACGCAAATGAAGGATTTGCCTGATAATCATGCACCAGAATCCGGTCAGAGTTTTCCACCAATCCGGCGGCCTGAGTAGAATCCTGGCCTTTGGGATTTTTAAACCATCCTATATATTCTTCCGTAGGAATTCTGGGATTCTGGCTATCTCCCCAGCTTTTAATGCCTTTTAATTGCTTCAGATAATTCTTGTACGTAGAAGCATTATTCCACCATTCTAATTCCAGATTTGAATAATTGAATTTTTCTAAAGGATCTGTTCTGCTGGCATTATAATTTCCGACCAAACCGGAAAAAGCAGAAGATGAAGCCATGCAGGCCGTAATTGTGGTAATGCCATACGTTGTCCTGGCTTTTTTTATAAAAGCTGCAACTTTAGAATATCCTGATGAATAAGCTAAGAGCGTATAAAGATCATAACAGGTTATTGTGGTGAAATTATTAGACTGGCACCATTGAAGCATAACATTTTCTCTGGAAACATCACCTACAATATACTTTAGGCTGTCAAGATATATCCCTCTGTACAAATCGACGGATTCAATACGGTCAGTACTTCTGGGTACAATTTCTTCCTGCAAAGTGGTTTCTTTCCGGCATTGCATAAAAACAAAGGCCATCAGAAAAATGGCTGGGATGAAAAATCTAATTTTCATTGGCGGATGAATTAATTAGTTATGGGTTACAGATCGTTTAAAGAATTGAAAAATGTATGTTTTTCTGAATACTTCTACTATCGAAGGCTCCTGAAAAAATTCTGATAAACAAACATTAATTACAATTCCATTTTGAAAATTAGGGCTTTTTTCCAGAAAACAAAAATTACCATTCGCACAAAATGCATTATAATCGCACAATTTATGATGTCATTTTTAAGCTAATGCTATAATATATCTGATAATCAGAAGCAAAATAATCTTCAGGCGCCCTTAAATAGTTCGAACTTAAAATCCAATTTATTGCCGGAATTTTCTTTTTATGATTCTTCTGTATATAAAAAAACCTTCCGATGTGTTTTCGGAAGGTTTTTAATCTGAAAGAATGTATAAATATTACAAACGATCTTTGAATGTTTCGTAACCAAAAGTCTTCACCAGTTCAAAGCTTTCATTTTCTCTCCAGATTCCTATGGAAGGTAAAGGAACACCATTGAAAGTGGTAGTTTTAACCATGGTATAGTGAATCATATCATCAAAAACGATACTATCTCCTATTTTTAAGGGTTCATCAAAGGAATAATCACCGTAGAAGTCGCCCGCAAGACATGTCATCCCGCCAAAACGATAAGTAGGTTTTCCGGTAACCGGTTCCTGATGTGCCCCGAGAATTTTAGGTTTATAAGGCATTTCAAGAGTATCCGGCATATGTGCTGCGAAAGAAACATCCAGGATTGCCACATCAATTCCCTGAGAATCAATAATATCAAGTACAGTGGAAGTCAGATAACCCGTTCTCCAGCCTACTGCCGAACCGGGCTCAAGAATTACCTTTAAATTCGGGTATTTAGTTTTAAAATTCTTCAGCAAAGCGATTAAATGCTCCGGATTATAATCTGCTCTGGTAATCAGGTGTCCCCCTCCCAGATTTAACCATTTAGCCTGTTTTAACAAACCACTAAAACGTTCTTCAATCGCATTAAGTGTACGCTCAAGCGTATATGAGTCATTCTCACATAATGTATGCGAGTGTAAACCCTCAATTCCTTCGGGCAGAGTGTCTCCCAGCTGATTTCTGGTTATTCCCAAACGTGATCCGGCGATACAAGGATTGTACATATCCGTTTCTACCTCAGAATATTGTGGGTTAATTCTCAATCCGCAGCTGATACCATTGGCAATAGCTCTTGCACCAAACTGGTTAAATTGATTAAGAGAATTAAAAGTAATATGACTCGAATAACTCATCAATTCCTCATATTCCCGCTCAAGATATGCCGGAGCATATACATGCGCTTTTGTCTCCATTTCTTCAAAGCAAAGTCTTGCTTCATTCAAAGAGCTGGAAGTAGCTCCTGAAAGGTATTCTCTTACCAATGGAAAAGTAGAATACATTGAAAAGCCTTTTAAAGCACAAATAATTTCTATACCCGCTTCATCTTTGACTTTTTTCAGCAATTCTAAATTCTTACGTAAAAGTCTGTCTTCAATAACATAACAAGGCGAAGGAATCTTCGAAAAATCTATCATTTTACTATTAAATTGAATGGCAGCGAACTGCCGGATTTTTGTTTCTGAAAGTTCATAAAATAAAACCCTGCAAATCAATACATTACATATTTTTCACCAGAAAACAGTCTAAATATACTTTGCAGAAAATCGGTTTTTACTTTAAATTGAAGGCAAAATTAATCAATTTAGTTTCACTAAATATTAAATTTAACGAAACATACCTAACCAGGGAAAGAATGACAACCAGATTAGAAGATAGTTTAATCAATAATTATCAGGTTCATATTAAAAATTATATCGATTACGGATGGCTGGTTTTAAAGAATAACATGGGGCTTTTTGTTTTTTATACGGTGATAAATTTTATGATCACCCTTATGCTTCAGATTATTCCGATTGTTGGTCCTTTGGTTCAAAGCCTGCTTGTTTCACCTTGTATTGCAGCCGGATATTACATAGCCGCCCAGAAAGGGTTTGATGGCAAATACACCGAATTATCAGATTTTTTCAGAGGGTTTGATCATTGGAAAGAATTACTGATCTCCACTGTTTTTAATTCAGTTTTCATAATGATACTCCTTTCTCCTCTGTTTTTTCTCTTCGGAGTCAGCGCTTTTCTGGATGTAAAGAAAGTATTAGCCAACGAAGATATTTTTTCTACAACTGCTGCCATGATTAGCATAACGATTTTCCTTATTGGGGTTGTGTATATGACTGTCAGCTATCTTTTTGTAACACAATTCATTATTTTTCACAAAATGGAGGCCTGGCCGGCAATGGAATTAAGCCGAAAACTGATTGCAAAAAAGTGGCTTTATTTCTTCGTTTTCGGGACCTGCCTTCTACTGTTTCAGTTTTTGGGAACAATCTTTTGTTTTATTGGCCTCTTAGTAACCATGCCTTTGATGTATTGCGCTTTGCATGCTGCCTTCAGAGATATTGCAGGACTTGAAGATGATGAACTTGTTTCGGCGATTAATAACATCGGAAATACAGACGAATCTCCGAACAGGCATTTTGACGAAGATGAAATCTAGATGAATTTACAGATCTTTATAACAAATCCCGGGAAGGCAACTTTCCGGGATTTTTCTTTATACTGAAGAATAAAACTCTGGTTAAAGCAGAAATAAACCAACGCCCGAAGAAAATATAGTTTCAATAAAAAATAATCGACGTATTATTTTTGTAAATTAAAATAATGTTTTCTACATTTATCACAACTTCTAGACCCGTTTTTAAAATTTATACTTGATCACTAACACACCAGACTTAACAAAACTATGAAAACGCACTACGACGTAATCGTCATTGGCGGCGGCCCGATGGGCTTAGCAACTTCTTATCAGCTTGGCAAGCGAAAAGCTTCCGTTTTAGTTCTCGAACGTTTTAAGTTTCTCAATCAGCAAGGAAGTTCCGCAGGATTTTCCAGACAATACCGTATTCCATATCCTGATGAATACATGGTAAATATGGCGCTAGAAGCTCAACCTTACTGGGATGAATTACAAACCCATACTCCCAAAACTCTGATGGATAAAGTCGGGACTTTATGGTTCGGAGACCCGAATGTACATTCAACCGAAGGGAATATCGCAGCCGCAGAGAAAGCTATGGATGCGGCTGGCGTAAAATACACTACCCTGACTTCGAAAGAGGTTGAGGATCAATATCATTTCAGAAATCTTCCTTCAAATTATACAGGTTTGTTTCAGGCCGACGGAGCCAGCATTGATCTGGTTGCCACGCTGGAAACACTTCATGACTTAAATCTTAAGTCTCCCAGTGTAACCTTAAAAGAGTTTTCTCCCGTTTATCAGATTAATCAAATAGATGGTATTTTTCACGTAACAACGCCGGAAGGAACACATTTGGCTAAGAAACTGGTAATTACACCCGGTCCGTATATCAATAACGTTCTTAATCTTCTTAATTTTAAGGTAAGCGTTACCTATTGGGAAATGGCTTCGGCCTACTTCAAAAAAACAAAACCTGATATTCAATACCCTACCTGGTTTGTATTTCAGGAAGCTGTCGGAGAAAACGGAAATCAGTTTTACGGATTCCCGGAAGTTACCTGGGACTACCCTGGTTACATCCGTGTGGCACCTGATTTTGTTATTAAACCACTTACAAGTCCTGATCAGCGCACCTCTATTCCAAACCCTCAGGAACTGGCTTATACCGCTCAATGGGTTAAAGATCACATGACCGGACTAGACCCGACCCCTTACTATACTTCAACCTGTCTTATTGCCCTGAGTAATCTGAAAAACAAAGAGTTACTGCTTGACTTTGCTCCGGATTTCGTTCCGAATAATAAAGACATTGTAATCTATGCAACAGGCTGGGCGGCAAAGTTTATCCCTTTGCTCGGTGAGATTTTATCTCAGCTGACACTGGACGGAACAACGCCCTATGACATTGAACCATTTCAGCTGGGTTATAAATATTTTAAATCTATTTTATAACAGAATAATTCATTCACATTCATAGTGCCAGACCATTCGCATTCACTGTAAATGGATGACATCTGATTGCTGTTTCCTAAACTTTCCCAAAACCATGAGAATTAAAAAAGCCAAATCACAACAATTACTGCCCTTTAGCACAGATGTTGCCATAATTGGTGCAGGCGTATCAGGATTATATGCAGGTTACCGTTTTCTTACCGGTGATTATCAGGAGGGAAAACAAGCCCCTCAAAGCATCTCCGTCTTTGAAATGAGTAATAGAATCGGGGGAAGACTTGAGTCGATTGAATTGGATAGCATGAATGTAATGGGCGAACTGGGTGGAATGCGTTATATGACCTCTCAGGAGATTGTCACAGCACTTATTGAAGATATTTTTAAAGGAAAAATCACCCCGGTGGAATTTCCGATGGGCGATCCGGCCAATTTGTTGAATTACTTAAGAAAACAGAGGTTTTTAAACAATAGCTGGCGCGATAGTACCGGCGGCTCTCCTACTTTTGAAACACGTTATTTTGTAAAAGAGCAATTTATCGGATACAGTTCTGACTATGTTTTTAACTGGATCGTCAATAACGTTTTAAAAGCCGGTGGTTACGACAAATCAGGTTCTGAATATACAGCCAGAGAATGGGATGATATCAAAAAGGTTCTGAGATATAATTTTGAAGGTCCATATAACGGAATGCTGGTAAAAGATATGGGATTCTGGAATCTGATCAAAGACCAGACCGATGAAGAAACTTATCAGTTTCTTTCAGATGCCGGAGGATATTATTCAAATACCATCAACTGGAACGCCGCTGAAGCCTTTCCTTATATGGTTGGAGATTTTGCACAGCAAGGTGTTCAGTATAAAACAATTAAAGAAGGATATGACCAGATCGCCTATTGCCTGGCCGAAGAATTCACTAAACTTGGGGGTGTGATTTATCAGGAAACCAAACTGAAATCTTTTGAAAGAACGCCAGCCGGATCTCAGTATAAATACGTAATGACGATCGAAAATACCAGGACAAAGGTTTCAATGAGTATTTATGCCAACCACATCTTTCTGGCAATGCCTCGTAAATCTTTGGAACTTATCGATCAGAACAATTTCTTTTTCAACAACCCTGTTCTCAAAAAGAATATTCCATCTGTCATTATGGAGCCTTCTTTTAAATTGTTACTGGGTTTTGAATATCCCTGGTGGACAAATCCTCAAATTTTAGGTGCAACTTCCGGACACTCGGTTACAGATTTACCAATGCGTCAATGTTATTATTTCGGAACCGATCCGGAAAATAAGCATTCATTGTTTCTCTCCAGTTATAATGACATGAGAACGGTACAATTCTGGAAAGCCTTACAGTCGGATAAACTTTTCCAACCGAGGGCCACAAAACTTGTCACCCTAAAATCCCTGCAAAAAGCACCCTATAAGCAGGCCCCAAAAGAAATGGTTGATGAGGCAATGAAACAGATCCGGGAATTGCACGGCCATCCCGAATTAATTCCTGAGCCTTATACTTCAGCTTACAAAGATTGGTCGGGAAATCCTTACGGCGGAGGTTATCATGCCTGGAAAGCAAAATATGATGTCTGGAATGTAATGCCGTTTATGAGAAAACCATCACAGAATGATAACATTTACATTTGCGGAGAGGCCTATTCAGATCAGCAGGGATGGGTAGAAGGCGCATTCTGCGTGACGGAGCATATTATGCAGGATTATTTCGGATTGCTCTGGCCAGACTGGCTGAACAAGGAATATTATTTAGGATGGTAAACAGCTTTTATATCCTTAATCCGAAAAACAAAAGCCCTCAACTTTAAGGAAGAGGGCTTCTGGAAAACTCAGATAACAAATCAAGGATTTGAAATCCTAATTCTGAATACTAATATTCGTGAGGTAAAACACCGTCAACTTCCTCATTCCAAGGTAGTCCGTGGATGTTAAGCATTTCCATGAAAGGATCCGGGTTAAACTCTTCTACATTCCAGACACCGGGTTTCATCCATTCTCCTGTGATCATCATCATTGCACCAATCATCGCAGGAACACCTGTTGTATAACTTACCCCTTGCGCCTGAACTTCTCTCCAGCAATCCTGATGTTTACAGTTATTCCAAACGTAATATGTTTTTTCAACACCATCTTTGATTCCTTTAATCTGGCAACCGATCGACGTTTCTCCTGAGTAATTTTCTCCCAGAGTTCCCGGTTCCGGTAATACTGCTTTCAGAAATTCCAATGGAACAATATCAATTCCCTGGAACCTGATTGGCTGAATGCTGGTCATTCCCACATTTTGAAGCACATTCAGGTGAGTGATATATTGCTGGCCAAAAGTCATCCAGAATCGAGCTCTTTTCAAGGTAGGGAAATTCTTGGTAAGAGATTCTAATTCTTCATGATACAACAAATATGATTCTTTTGGTCCAATGTTAGGATAATCAATTGCTTTATGGATTGACATTGGAGGAATAACCACCCATTCTCCGTTTTCCCAATATTTACCGTCCTGCGTAATCTCTCTGATGTTGATTTCAGGGTTGAAATTAGTAGCAAAAGCTTTTCCATGATCTCCTGCATTACAATCGATGATATCAAGATAATGCATCTCATCAAAATAATGCTTGTTGGCATAAGCTGTATAAACACCTGTAACACCCGGATCAAAACCACAACCCAGCAATGCCATTAAACCCGCTTTTTCAAAACGCTCTTTATAAGCCCATTGCCAGGAATATTCAAATTTAGCTTCATCTTTTGGCTCGTAGTTGGCAGTATCCAGATAATGAACTCCTGTTTGTAAACAAGCATCCATGATTGGAAGGTCCTGATAAGGCAACGCAACGTTGATTACCATAAAAGGTTTAAAGCTTTCGATTAATTTTGCCAGTTCAGCTACATTATCGGCATCAACCTGAGCCGTCTGAACTTTAGTTGGCAAACCGATCGATTCACATTCTTTGGCGATGGCATCACATTTCGACTTGGTACGGCTAGCCAATAAAACTTCTGAAAATACAGATGGATTCATGGCACATTTTTTCACAACAACATTTCCTACCCCTCCTGCACCAATGATTAATACTTTCTTCGACATTCTTTTGTTGAGTTACCAGCGTATTTACCGCCGCGTTTTTCAATATTCGGTTATTAAAAATGTTAATTTCCCGCAAAATTAACGAAACCCTATGAATTTTGCTTAAAATTATCTTAAACAAATCATTTTGTACGAATTTTTGTCATGCACAAAAGTTTTAAAAACAAAAAACGCTAACTAAAGCTAGCGTTTTCTCTTTCTTGCAGCGATGTAATCTTCAACAGCCTCCCTGGTAGTAAGCCAGTTCCGGCCTTCCTTATAGGCATCAATTTTACCGGTTCTAGCCAATAGACTAATGTATTCCTGACCGTAAGGCATATCAGGCTCCTGTACTAAATCTGAAATTTCTATGTATTCTTTATCATTCCCCGGTAAAGCATTAAGGTAAATGTTTAAAGTACGTTCTAATGACTGACACATTAACAAGATCAGCTTTTGATAGTTCCCTCCATTGGCCTGATTAAGCGCTTCATAATATTTCCTTCTGTCATTTTTTAAGATAATAGCAGGAGGAAAACCACAGCGCATTAACAATAAATTCATGGCTAATCTTACTGTACGGCCATTCCCGTCAAAAAACGGATGAATCCAAACCAATTTATGATGAAATATAGCTGACAACTCTATATCATTCAGTTGAAGAGGATTAATATTGATAAAGTTAATTAATTCATCCAGCAAATCAGGTACCTTACTGGCATTTGGCGGCGTGAAATTTGCCCCTGAGATACGAACGCCCCCATTACGGATCCGGCCTGCAAAATCTTCTTCGATTGATCGTAAAACTAAACCATGCAATGACAAAATATCAATACTTCTTAATTGATAATCCTCACTGACAATAGAATACAGATAATCAATGGCTTTGTCGTGGTTATGTGTTTCAAAATGCTCTCTTAAGGATTTCCCTTTCACGGTAATACCTTCCTGAATAACCATTTGTGTCTCTCGTAAACTTAGTGTGTTTCCTTCAATACTGTTGGAATTATAAGTCCATTCAATAGAAAGACTTTCTCTGATTTTATTCAAAGCAATATTCGGCAAAGGCCTGCTGGTTTGAAGCATTTGCTTTTTTTCGTACAATCGTTCAAAGGTTGCCTTAAGTTCGTCTCTGTATGTTATGTCTATATCCCACATTACCACAAAGATACATCTAATATCGGATATTAAAAAATACACCTTATCCGATATTAATTTTTCAAAATCATCATTTTTTATCAGTATTTCCTTTAAAAAGGCCTGATGGCTTTTGCGAAATTGCTAATCCAGTATTTGTTATAAAGATTATCTTCTCTGACGCCCTTACTGGTTGAAGAATGGATAAAGAGTACTTCTGTAGCAGAATGAATTTCGGTTACAAGACCTGCGTGATTAATTGTTCCGGTGTCTCCTTTTCCGGTAACAAAAAAGAGCCAATCACCTATTTTCAGGTCATCAATAGAAACTTCAGATCCAAATTCCGCCTGTTGCCAGGAAATTCTGGGAATCTGAAACCCTACGTTCTGATAAACCGTAAAAAGCAATCCTGAGCAATCCATTCCACTGGCATCTGTCCCACCGCTACGGTAAGGCACGCCAAAATAATTTCTGGCATTGGCGACAATTTCATTGATTGTTCTGGAAGTATAAGCCTTTTTAACCGTAGTATTCACTTTCGGTTCTGGTTTTGTATGTGAACCTGAAGAGGAAGAAGGTCTGCGATAAACCTCGGCACCTCTATCATCATACCGGCTTTCATTCCTGCGAAAAAGCTTGCAGGAATCGAGAAACAGCGTCATTGAAATGAGTACTACACTCAGTTTCAAGCCTGAAAGTCCTGCAAAATCCGACGGGGAAACAGAAGTTGATTTTTTCAAAGGTCAAAACGGTTTTGGCTGAATTTCAGATGCCATTCCTCTAAAACTTCCTGCATAACTTTAGCCGGAAAAGCATCTGAAATAGTTTAAAAGCTAGATTTTCATTGACAAGGCAATTCTTTTTCTGTTTACATCCACTTCAACCACTCTCACTTTAACATGCTGCTGCAATTTAACTACCTGATTCGGATCTGAAACAAAATGATTTGCCAATTGAGAAATATGAACCAATCCATCCTGCTTTACACCAATATCTACAAAACATCCGAAAGCAGTAATATTGGTTACAATTCCCGGAAGAATCATACCTTCTTTAAGATCATCCACTTTCTTAACATCAGGATCAAACTCAAAGGCAGCTATTAATTCCCTAGGATCCAGAGAAGGCTTTTCCAATTCTTTTAAAATATCCTGCAAGGTCAGTAATCCGGTAGTTGGAGAAACGTATTTCTGCAGATTTAATTGTTTACGAAGCTCTGCTGAAGTCATCAGATCTTTGACTGAACATTTCAGGTCTTTAGCCATTTGTTCTACCACCGGGTAACTTTCCGGGTGAACCGCTGAATTATCCAAAGGATTATCCGGATTTGAAATTCTCATAAATCCTGCGCATTGTTCAAAAGCTTTATCTCCAAGTCTGGCTACCTTCTTCAATTGCATACGGGTCTTGAAATCACCGTTTTCTTTCCGGTATTTCACAATATTAGCGGCAAGGCTTGCTCCCAATCCTGAAACATAACTTAACAGGTGTTTGGATGCTGTATTGAGGTTTACCCCTACCTGGTTCACACAGCTTTCCACGACGGAATCCAGCGTTCCTTTCAGCATATTCTGATCTACATCATGCTGATACTGACCAACTCCGATAGATTTCGGATCAATTTTAACTAATTCAGCCAAGGGATCCAATAATCTCCTGCCGATAGAAACAGCCCCGCGGACAGTAATATCCTTATCCGGGAATTCCTCTCTGGCTACTTCTGAAGCTGAATAAATAGATGCACCCTGTTCAGAAACCATAAAAATCACTGGTTGCTCCTTAAATTTCAATGACTTGATAAACGTTTCCGTTTCTCTTCCTGCCGTACCATTTCCGATACTTATGGCCTCAATTTTATGTTTCTCAGCCAGAAAAAGAATTTTTTCCTGAGCCTCCGAAGGTTTATCGAAAGGATAAATTACTGTATCATTCAACAAATTCCCCTGGGCGTCAAGACAAACTACTTTACAGCCCGTTCTGTAACCCGGATCTATTGCCAGAACCCTTTTTTGCCCAAGCGGGGAAGCCAATAATAATTGTCTGAGGTTCTGTGCAAAAATTCTGATCGCTTCTGCATCCGCTTTTTCTTTCGAAAGATTCGCAAATTCGGTTTCAATGCTTGGTTTCATCAGGCGTTTATAGGAATCTGTAATCGCATCTTCAACCAGTTGTTTAGATTCAGGAAGCCCTCGGACAAAAATTCTGTCAAGCGCATCCAGTGCGTTATTCTCATCCGGAGCAATATTTACTGATAAAATCCCCTCTTCTTCACCCCTCCTTATAGCCAGCAGCCTATGTGACGGCACTTTTTTCAAAGGTTCAGAAAAATCAAAATAGTCTTTATATTTTGCCCCTTCTTCTTCTTTGTTTTTCTTTACTTTTGAAGACACAACAGCCTCACGCTCAAATACTTTCCTGATAGAATTTCTGGCATCAACATTTTCATTGATCCATTCTGCGATAATATCGCTTGCTCCCTGAAGCGCTTCTTCAACATTCTGTACTTTTTCATTAAGAAATGCCTCTGCTTTTTTAAGAATATTCGGTTCTTTCTGTGAAAAAATCAGGGTAGCTAATGGTTCCAGTCCTTTTTCAATAGCAATTGAAGCCCGGGTTTTGCGTTTTTGCTTATAAGGAAGATACAAATCCTCCAATTCCTGCAAATAATAAGCATTATTAAGTTTTTCCAATAACTCCACTGTCATTTTCCCCTGCTCTTCAATACTTTTAATAATGGCCTCTCTCCTCTTATCAGCTTCCCTGAATTTTGTCCAAAGTTCTTTAATGTCCAGAATCTTTACTTCATCAAGACTTCCTGTCATTTCCTTACGATAACGGGCAATAAAAGGGACTGTAGCTCCTTCATCTAAAAGAGATATGGTGTTTTTAACCTGATTATTATGGACGCCGATAGCGGCCGAAATTAATTGTAACTGAATTGAATTCATTTATCTAAACTATTTAATGCGAATCGACACAAAACAACTAAATATTTAATTAACTGATTTACAGAATATTAATCCAAAACCAATCATACTTTAACGACACAGCAAATTTTTCTTGTCAGAATATCATCTAATTTACCGGAGTGATTTTTGAAAAAATATCTTTCTTTTCCATTTTATCCAGCTTTATATCGGTTTTTGCTCCTGAGTAAAATTTATTACCTGAAATTTTCACATTGGTACAAGCTGCAAAACTAAATGCTGCCCGTAATTTATCTGCCGGTAAAAACTCCGATTTCTCTATTGTATTATCCAAAAACCTTAAACCATTTGTGCTGCGGGCAAATAAGATGGGAAAATCATATATTTTAAACAAATTATTTTCGATAGTGATATTTTTGTGAACATAATAGCCCCGGGCAGGTTCATGATCCTGAGGATTGATATTGATGATATAATTGCCCGGAGCAGAATTAAAGCCACACTCGATAAATTGATTATTGCGAATCGTGACATCTGTTACTTCGCCGGACTCATACCAGCCTGAGGCATCATTTTCTATCAGTATGGCATGCATACCAGTTCTGTAATACACATTGTTTTCAATCAGCACTTTTCGTCGGGTAGTAACCAATGTACCTCTCGTATTGGTTCGTTCAAAACGGGAATTTTTAATCGTTAAAGCAGGAGTCCAGGTAATATTTTCCAGAACATCCCCAACCGATACGTTATCAGCTAAAGGCTTCTGAAGTTCGACTAACACATCATGCTCTGAAATCATTTTAGCTGATCTGACAATCTCCTGACCAAATATTTGCAAGGAGGCCGAATGTACATAAGCTACAGTATCACCGGGAACAAAAGGCAAAAAGCCATAGCTTTGCGGATGCATAAAACGCAGTTTTAAACTGGTCGGAGAAACAATTTCGATAATTTTCAAATGAGTTCCGTGCACATTTACCGGGTCATCATGCATGCCATTAAAACGGCAGTTATTAATGGTAATCTGCCCCCTGCAACCGGAAAAGTGCATTCCATCTGCTGATGAAGCAATCACCCTCCCGCTGCCTTTTTCAGGTTCTACAAATACACTATCATAGTTCAGGTTTTCACAAAACTGCGAAACAATGCCCAAACCGTGCATTGAGTTCATATGTACATTAAGAAGCCTGATATTTTTAGAGCGGTTTTGAAATGACCCTACATAATCACGATAAGTATCTCTAATGGTCAGAACATCGCCGGGTTCTGCCTGAAATTTTGAGAAATCACCATTAAATCTGACAGTTAAAGGAGCTATCAATTCTGCTTTACTTTTTAAAAACGGGCTCCATGAACTGTATACAAGCATATCTTTATTCACTCTAAGCAACACTGCATGATGGTTTTTAGTCACCCATCTTTCGCCATACCATTCCAATCGGCCTTCTATAATTTTAAATTTCGAATCCGGATGTATGCTCGCTGTTACTGATTCGGAGGTAATCTCTTTGATGGTCATCTCAGACATCCCGGGGCGTTCGTAGTTAACCTTCAGGTTTTTAATGGTAATATTTTCACTGCTATCCAGTGCCCAGGCAATCATTTTGCCATGAAACACAAAGGTTGAGCCATTTCCATCAAGGGTAATGTTTTTTAAACCTTTAAACATTAAACCCACACTTTGTCTTTTGACAGGCATTTCTTCTGCCGAAGAGCTATTGCTGATATAATACGTTGTGGCAACTGCTTTATCGGGCCAAAAATCATACCGCCCTTTTGGAAATTCAATTACAGACTCTGCCTTATTTTTACCTGAATCAATGGCTTTCTGCACACTCTCTGTGGCATCAGCAAAACTGTCAGGTTTTGCACCGAATGTTGTTACATCGATCGATTGAGCCTTTACACCGAAACTTAACACCAATAACTGACAAACTGCAAATTGTTTGATCATACTTTAATAGGTTGAAATATAATAATGTTTTGTTTTCCGTATTTCAGACAAATACTATCGGATTCAAATATTACTACAAATGGCGGCAACATGACGAAAGCCATTTTGAACCAAAAACTAGTTATTGACAGTAACCTGAACCACTTCGAGATTTTCCAAATATACTAAGATTCCTTCGACTTCATCATAGCCCATTTCTTTATAAATATTCATATACTGTTCTACCTGTACCTTATGCTTTTCAGATTTAGAACCGGTCTTATAGTCCAGAATTACTATTTTTCTACCAAATCGTACCACTCTGTCCGGTCTAAGCATTTGTCCCTCAGGCATTAATATTTCTCTTTCATTTCTTACCTGAGTAGCATCAACATCAAACAAAGGTTTAATCCCTTCCAGGCCGATAATTCTGAGAATATTTTCTTTTAAACTGACGATTTCGCTGTCAATTATCAAACCTTCTCTCAGTATTTCCCCCAAAGCAAAATCCACTTCAGCAATTGTCCGGATTTTTGCAAAGGCCGCATGAACCTTATTCCCGTAATCCTTACTTTTTTCAAGCGTTTTTAAATCAAACAACCTTTCCGCAGAATGCCTCAACTTTACTTCATTACTTTTTCCGGAACTTGTAATGTGCTTTATTTCAATACTTTCCACCATTCCTTCTTCATTCTTTTGTTGATTTTTATCCAAACCCTGATTGATGATTTCAGTATAACAAACCCCTTCCTCAATAACAGGCGAATCAATAAATTTATACAAAAGATTCCCGACGGTTTTCTCAAAGCTGTTGTTACTTACTGATTTCCTGACAATCAGGTATAAGCGCTGAGTCGGACGTGTTAAAGCTACATACAACATGTTGAGACTTTCCAGAAAAGTCTTTTCTTTTTCAGTATGATATTGCTCATGCAAACAAGTTTGTTCAAGCTTTGAATTTACTGACACTGAAGCTGTTGCAAGAAATTTTTCTTTTTCAGATTCTGCAATTTCCAGTTCAGGATAACCGTCACGCGGCAATTCTGCCCAGATAGCTGTACTTAGCTCGGTATCCGTAGTCCAGTTACAATTTGGTACAATAACCACCGGAAATTCCAGGCCTTTCGACTTATGGATACTCGTGACAGTAACAGCATCCTGTCCTTTGGGGGTTGAAATAGAAAGAGATACCTTCTTTTGTTCCCAAAACGTAAGAAAATCAGTAAGATGCGTACTTTTTCCTGTCTGAAATTCTAATACTACATCCAGAAATCTGAATAAAAAATCCAGTTCTTTCGGGTGATTGAATAAGCCGAATACCCCAATCAAACGTTCTGCAATCTGATAAAGCGAGAGCTGTTGTAAAACAAATGAATCAAATCCATACCCTTTATGATTCAGATAATCATAAAAAGGCAAAACATCTTCATTTTCAACGGCTTGCTTAATTTCTTCATTATCTTTTGTCGAAGGAATTTTATGTAACACAACCCGGTAGAACAAATAAACCGCCTCATATTTTGCCAGGCGGTTATCCGGGTTCTGAATAATTTTCATGAGTGCAACCACCAGACTTACGGCTTCGGAAGTGCTCAGGCTTAATGAATCTGAAGAAATGACATTGATTCCCATTTCTTTCAATAAATTGGCAATATTTCTGGAATCCTTATTTTTCCGGGACAGAATGGCGATGTCTTTATAGCTGTAACCGGCGGACAGTGCTTCATTAATCAGTTCCACTATCCGGTTAAACATCTGTTCATCATCTGAAATTTCAGGCATTTTCGTCAGAAAATCAATCTGAACATGTCCTCCGGATTTAGGTTTTTCCGGTACTTTTTGTTCAAAATGATCATCATAAACACTTGGTAATGAAGGTGCCAGATTAACATTCGCCTCATCTTCCTTTATTTTCCTGAAAAGTGCATTGTTAAACTCAATTACCTCTTTAGTACTCCGGTAATTAGTATTCAGATTCTCCGGAGTCAGATAAGGAAGAATGTTAATGTACCTTTCAGCCAAAAAGTCATTCTCCTGAAAATCAGCCAGTAATGAGTCAATTTGCTTCTGATGTAGTTTTACAATCAATTCCATTTCTCCCCCGCGAAAACGATAGATCGATTGTTTTGCATCGCCTACAGCAAGATTAAAATGCCCTCCGGCCAGAGAATTTTCAATAAGTGGCAAAAAGTTATGCCATTGTAAAATGGAAGTATCCTGAAATTCATCAATTAAAATATGATTATACTTATCGCCAAGCCGTTCGTAGATAAAGGGAACAGGTTCATTCAGTACAATTTCAAGAATTTTCCGGTTAAATTCAGAAATATGAATGGCCCCAGTTTCATCCTGAATACTTCTTATTTCAGCTTTCAACTGGCTCAAAAGAGATAACTTCTTGATGTTTTTCAGTAACTCCTTATACAAAAAATATTTGGGTTTATGCTCATTCTGAAGGTCAAGAATCATTTGTCCGTAAATGCCGAGCATTTCAGAAATACCGTCTATTTTGGCTTTAACCGGAGCAGGTTTGGTCTTGGAATACCACTCCCCGGTTTCCAGGGCTTTTGTCACCCTTGTCCCGGCTTCTTTAAAAAAATCCCCGTTTGCAATTTTAAGAAAATGCCCTGCTACTCCGCTCTGACCATAAGGAAAGTCCTCAACCAGCAAATCCTCACTTTCAAAAGTCTCAATAAATAATTTCGCAGTCAACTGTATTTTCTCTTCCGCATAACTGCAAAACTGCTTCAGCTGTCTCTCTATGACCAGGAAATCTTCTGCAGTTAATTCGGTAAGTTTTTCGATAGCTTCCTGGTTCTGGTCCGACAAAAGATTTTTCCCAAACCCTGCCAGTTCCTGCGGTAAGTTGTTCCATGATTTACCTTCGTTGGCTTTTTCAAGAGCATAACTTTTAATTGCTTCGGTAATATGCTCAAAGGTCTCCGAATTAGCCTTTTCCATCATCTTCTGAACAGCTGCTTCCATAAGCACCTCAGAGTCAAGACTGACCTCAAAATTGAACGGAAAACCTAATTCTTCCGTGAAGGCCGAAACAATACGCTGTACAAAAGAGTCAATTGTTGATACAGAGAAATTCGCATATTCATGAATAATATGTTTAAATGTTCTGGAAGCTCTTGCCCGCAGCTCCTTTTCATCAATTACAATACCCTCCGATTGCAATTCTTCAAGAATCTGCCGGAAAATACCCGATGAATCCTCCAGATCTTTAGGATCTTCCGCGGAGAATTGTCTGAGATATTTCAGGATACGTTCCTTCATTTCTTCTGCAGCCTTATTTGTAAAAGTCACGGCAAGAATATGAGTAAAGTACCATTGCGAAGAAGTTTTTAACGCTAATTTCAGGTATTCTTTGGCTAGCGTATAAGTTTTTCCGGATCCGGCGGAGGATGAATATATCTTAAACCTGGGTGTTCTGGTTTGAGAAATCAGCGTTGATTGAGTCATATGACTATTTTGAATCAAAATTGCGATAATACTAAGATTGAATTGTTCTGAAATTATTTTACTCAAAAACAACCTTTTTATGTTAAATCTTTTTTAACCGCTAAGGGTTTGATAATCACAGTAAATGAAAAAACTATCGGTGACAGCATTAAATTTTTAACTAAAAGTACTAACTTTGTATCCCGTAACCAAACTAATGCAATCCAACAATGTCTGGTAAAGGGCAACCCAAGACCGCAAAATATATCTTTGTTACGGGCGGTGTAACTTCTTCTTTAGGGAAAGGCATAATTGCCTCTTCTTTAGCAAAACTCCTTCAAGCCAGAGGCTTATCGGTAACAATTCAAAAATTTGATCCTTATATTAATATTGACCCGGGAACATTAAATCCTTATGAACACGGTGAATGTTATGTAACAAATGATGGTGCCGAAACAGATCTTGACTTAGGGCATTATGAGCGTTTCTTAGGAACGCCGACTTCACAAGCTAACAACATCACTACAGGTAGAGTTTATTACAACGTTATTACAAAAGAGCGTAAAGGTGATTTCTTAGGTAAAACAGTTCAGGTAGTACCTCATATTACTGACGAAATCAAACGTAATATTCTTCTTTTAGGAGAAACCGGTAAATTTGATATCGTAATTACTGAGATTGGTGGCTGCGTAGGTGACATTGAGTCTTTACCTTTCATTGAGGCTGCCCGTCAGCTGAAATGGGATCTTGGTGATCATAATACACTTTTCATTCACCTGACTTTAGTGCCTTATCTTACTTCTGCAGGGGAGTTGAAAACCAAGCCTACACAACACTCTGTAAGACAACTTTCAGAATCAGGAATTCAACCGGATATTCTGGTATGCCGTACAGAACATCCTCTTCCGATTGAAATGCGCCGTAAAATTGCTTTGTTCTGTAACGTTTCCCAGAATGATGTTATTGAAGCAATGGACGCTGAGACGATTTATGATGTTCCTTTATTGATGAAAAAGGAAAAATTAGATCAGCGGGTTCTTTATAAACTGGATATTTACAATGATAAAGATGCTGATCTGGAGCAATGGAAAAGTTTCCTCGGAAAATTGAAAAATCCTACCGAGCAGCTGAACATTGGTCTGATTGGTAAATACGTTGAATTAAAAGATTCATACAAATCAATCGCAGAAGCCTTTATTCATGCCGGAGCGCTTAATGAAACAAAAGTAAATCTTCACTGGATTTCTTCTGAAACACTGGCAGAAGATGATTTCGAAAAAAAACTTCAGGATCTTGACGGTATTTTGGTTGCACCGGGTTTTGGAGAAAGAGGAATCGAAGGAAAAATAAATGCTGTGCGCTATGCCAGAGAGAACAAAATTCCATTCCTGGGAATTTGTCTTGGTATGCAATGCGCCGTAATTGAATTTTCAAGAAACGTTTTAGGTTTAAGTGAAGCACATTCTTCTGAAATGAATGCTGATACTCCTGATCCGGTAATCGCCTTGATGGAAGAGCAGAAAAATGTTACTGAAAAAGGTGGAACCATGCGTTTGGGAGCTTATACCTGTAAACTTGAAAAAGGATCAATGGCTCATCATATCTACGGTAAACTGAATATTCAGGAACGTCACCGTCATCGCTATGAATTCAACAACAAATACCTTGATGATATCAAAAAGCATGGATTGATGCCAACGGGGATTAATCCGGATTCAGGATTGGTTGAAGTAGTTGAACTGAAAGATCATCCATTCTTTGTGGGAGTTCAGTTCCACCCTGAATATAAATCAACTGTTATTAATCCGGCTCCGCTATTTGTTCATTTTGTGAAGGCCGCTTTACAACATTCAATTCCATTAATGAAGGGGGCTAAGTAACCATTTATCAAAAAAATAACAATCCCTTCATAAGAAGTTTGTAATTTTGCACCGCCAAAGGTTTTTCCGATGGCGGTTTTAATTTATAAATAGTAGTCATTGATCAGAATATATATTTCAAATCAGACTTAACTCTCTGATAATCTTAATATAAAATATCAGTTTTCATCATCGGCAACTATTCACCAATTACTACATAATTCATAATTCAATTAAAATGGATAGAAATTCCGTTACAGGTATTGTGTTGATTCTGGCCATGCTGCTGGGGTATCAGTTCTTTTTTGCCCCGAAAGAGGCTCCCAAACAAACAGAAAAAGCCCAAACTTCTCAGGTTAAACCAGCTCCGGGTGTTCCTGCACCTTCTTCTGATACCGTTGCGCTTAAAGCTGCGGCCGGAGCATTCTCCAATGCGGCAACCGGTGTTGCCAAAGACATTGTGCTGGAAAACAAAGACATTAAGGTCACCTTAAATACTCAGGGCGGTAAAGTAAAACAGGTTCTTCTGAAAAACTACAAAACGTATGCTGATTACAATAATGGCAAAAACTCACCTCTGGTGATTTTTGACGAAGCTTTTGATAAACTTTCTTTCGAACTGCCAACCACTCAGGGAAATGTTGACATTGCCCGACTTTTCTTCACTACCAATTCCACAGGGGGAGTTGTGGCTGATGGTAAAACTACTTCTGTAAGTTTTGTTGCTCAGATCGGGCCAAATCAAACCATCGAACAGGTTTATACTTTAGCCGGAAATGGATTTGAACTGAATTATGATGTAAAACTTTCAGGTTTGAATGGCATACTTAAAAATGAAAATGCAAAATTCAACTGGTTAGAAAATGTTCGCCTGACTGAAAAAGACATTACAGAAAACCGTAAGGCTACTGTTAATTATCTGATTAACGACGGAGAAGAATTTGATCAGTTATCTGAAAACCCGACCTCCCCTGCAGATGCTTCTGTGGATAAGGCCGTAAAATGGATTACTTTCAAGAAAAAATACTTCCTTTCAGGATTTATTACCAAGAATGCACCAATTCAAAAAGCGCAGGTTTTCTCCATTCCAAATGTCAATGATTCTTTAAATATCAAGACCTTAAGAGCCGGTATGGAATTATCACTGGCAGATCTTGAGTCAGGAAAAGGAAATTTTATTCTTTTCTTCGGACCTAACGATTACTCAAAAATCAAAAACGTTGCTCCTTCTTTCGGTAAGAACGTTAAATTGAGTTACGATATCTTCCTGCCAATTACAAGGTATGTATTTGTGCCCCTTTTCAGCTTTTTAGAGGGAATCTTCTCTAATTACGGTTTATTGATTATCGCATTGGTTTTCATCATCAAGATGGCTCTTTTCCCATTGACTTATAAATCATATGTTTCAATGGCTAAAATGCGTATTCTTCAGCCTGAATTAGCTGCTATCAAAGAAAAAGTAGGTGATGATGCTGCCAAAATGCAACAGGAGCAGATGAAATTGTACAATGAGGTTGGCGTCAGTCCGCTGAGTGGCTGCGTTCCTGTGCTGGCTACCATGCCTATTCTCATGGCTGTCTTTATGTTATTCCCGAACCTGATAAATTTACGACAGGAATCATTCCTTTGGGCAAATGACTTATCGACTTACGATTCTATTCTTTCTCTGCCTTTTTCTATTCCTTTCTATGGAAACCATGTGAGTTTGTTCTGTTTATTAATGACGGTTTCTCAACTGGCTTACGGATATTATAACAACCAGATGACTCCGGATCAACCAGGTCAGCCTATCAATATGAAAACGATGGCTTACGTTACTCCGGTAATTTTTATGTTTGTTATGAACTCTTTCCCGGCTGGTCTTAGCTTTTATTATTTTGTTTCAAACTTAGTTACGATCGGTCAGCAATTGGCTATCCGTAAATTTGTTGATGAAGACAAAATCAAATTGGTTCTGGAAGAAAATCGTAAGAAAATCGCAGCTGGCGGTGGCAAAAAATCAAGATTTTCTGATTATTTGCAAAAGCAGTTAAAAGCAGCTGAGGAAGCCCAGAAAGCTTCAGAAGGTAAAAAGAAAAAATAATTGAAAAGCAATATTTTCAAAATGAAAGCGAAACGGTGTTACCTCCGTTTCGCTTTTTCGTTTACAGGAAGTAAATTCTGCCAACAGTTTCCCCTGAAACCGGAAATCCATTCAACCTTTCACTAAAAAGCGTAATTTTAGAAACTTTTCATTCAGTCAGAATGCTTAATCTGCGTATCTTTGCAGACAAGCTGTTAAAATACCACAAAATGAAAAAACCTGTTTTCTGTTTTTTTCTCCTCTTCTTCATCAATACATTCCAGATGCTGGCACAGACCGGTTTTGCGGAATATGAAAGTAAATACAATAAGGCTAAAGGCTTTTTTGACAATGGTGATTTTGAAAGAGCCAGAGGTGAATTCAACCTGTTGGGCAATACCAGATATGATAATGCTCTTGTGCCTTTCTCCATCTACTTTAAAGGTTTGTCTTTATTAAAGTTAAATAAAAATACCGAGGCAGGTCATGCACTAAAGAGCCTGCTTTATCGCTTTCCTAATTGGGAAAAGACAGATGAAGTGAAATATCTTCTGGTATATATCTCTTTTGAAGATAAAAACTATGCCGACGCTTTCAGTTATGCTAAAGAAATTAAGGATGAAGACGTTTTGAATGATCTTGATGAATTGAAATCGGGTTATATCAACCAGATCTCAGACATGAATGTCTTATCTGAGCTGAATAACAAGTTTTCAGATGAAAAAATATCCAAAAGAATCAAATCATTATCTTCCATTCCGGAAGTAGATAATCCATCTAAATGGACCAAAGGCTATTTCAATATTGGTGCTTTGTTGCCGATTGATATTAAAAATCTCGACCCCGACAAAGGCCACAGAAATAATCAATATGCGCTGGATATGTACCAGGGTATGAAACTCGCAAAACAAAAACTAGGTTCGGAAGGAGTTACCGTTAATCTGTTCGTCTATGATATGGCAAATGATTCGGACGAAATGCTGAATCTGATTAATAATGCGCCCTTCCAGCAAATGGATGTGTTATTCGGTCCCTTGCACACTGAAACCAATAAAATCGCCACAATTTATAGTGAGGAAAACAAAGTACCAATTATCAACCCTCTGACAAACAATGCTCAGTTGATTTATAAAGTGCCTTATGCTTTTCTTTCCCAGCCCTCTAATGTAACCCAGGGAATTAAGGCGGCTCAATTTGCGGGTTCGCATGCTTTTTCAGGAAGATCTGTTGCCATTTACTATACAAGTTCACCAAATGATTCCATAACAGCGACGACATATCGTCAGCAAATCGAAAAATCAGGCTTTACCATTGTAGATTTCAAAAAAGTTCCGGCTACATTGGAATCCATATCAGCAGCCCTTCAAAACATAGCTGATAAAGCAATCGGTCATATCTTTTTAGCCAGTGAAGAAAAAAGAGCAGGAAATGCGATGCTGTCTGCAATGGATAAAAACGGCATAAATGTTTCACTTTTTTCAACGATTGAAGCTTTTAACAAAACTAATCTAAGTGCAGGAATGATGAACAATCGTGAGATTTATTGCATTGATCCTGAGTTCATTGATACAGAAAAACCAGAGGTTGACAGCTTCAGAAAAACTTATATGGCACGTTACGGTGTAATACCGTCATTTTATGCCCATATTGGTTATGACTCAATCTTATTCTGGGGCAGAATTTTCGGTCAGTACGGAGCAAAATTCAGAAAAGGACTTGACTCCCAGCCATATGTTGACAACTTTACACTCTATGGCTTTGACTATCAGAAAACAAACGATAATCAGAATGTTCCGATAACAACATTCCAGAATTACAAATTTGTTCCGGCCAGATAGTACGCAATATTCATCACAGTAACATCAAAAACAGCATCATTACAATTCATGAATACACAAATCAGTGAACAACTTTTTCAAAAAGCCCAAACACTCATTCCGGGTGGTGTTAACTCACCGGTAAGAGCGTTTAAAGCAGTTGGAGGTAATCCGCTTTTCATCAAATCAGCTAAAGGAGCCTATTTATTTGATGAAGATGGCAATAAATATATTGAATTAATCAATTCGTGGGGTCCGATGATTATCGGGCATGCTCATGAACTTATTGAAAAAGCGGTATCTGATGCCATTCAAAATGGTTTCTCCTATGGAGCGCCTACCAGAAGAGAGGTTGAAATTGCTGAATTGATTGTGTCAATGGTGCCTTCTGTAGAAAAAGTTCGTCTTGTGAATTCAGGAACTGAAGCTACTATGGCAGCAATCAGAGTAGCCAGAGGATACACAGGAAAAGATAAAATTATTAAGTTTGAAGGTTGTTATCATGGTCATGGAGATTCATTTCTGATCGCCGCAGGTTCTGGTGCTATTACGCTTGGTGTACCGGATAGTCCGGGCGTTACCAAAGGAGTGGCAAATGATACCCTTACAGCTCCATTCAATGATCTTGAGGCTGTTCAGACACTCATTGAGGCCAATAAGGGCAATATCGCCTGTATTATTCTTGAACCGGTAGTCGGCAACATGGGACTTGTTATTCCAAAAGATGGCTTCCTGCAAGGGCTTCGGCAGCTTTGTGATAAGGAAGGTATTGTACTGATTTTTGATGAAGTAATGACCGGATTCAGGCTTTCCAAAGGTGGTTATCAGGAAAGAACGGGGATTATTCCTGACTTGACGACTATGGGTAAAATCATCGGAGGTGGTATGCCGGTTGGTGCTTATGGCGGTAAAAAGGAAATTATGGATCGGGTAGCTCCTGCCGGACCTATTTATCAGGCTGGTACACTTTCCGGTAATCCTATCGCTACAGCAGCCGGAAAAGCAATGCTGACTTATCTGAATGAGCATCCTGAAGTCTATACACGTCTTGAAGAAGCCGGAAATACACTTACCGCCGGTATTCGTTCAAATATGCAAAAATTAGGACTTAATTATACACTAAATCAGGTTGGCTCTATGTTTACACTTTTCTTTACTGAAAAACCTGTAAACAATTTTGATGATGCAAAAACTTCTGATACTCAGAGATTTGGTCAGTATTTTCAGGCGATGTTAAAAAGAGGCATTTATCTTGCCCCTTCTCAATACGAAGCTATGTTTATTTCAACTGCTCTGACAGATGAGCATATCAATACAATCGTAGAAGCTAATTATGAATCATTAAAAGAAATTATCTAATTACACAGGCAGGATTGGCCCATATCAGATAAAACTGATGGAAGGCCAATCTTTCTTTTTTTGATTTATGAAGAAGTTTTCTGTCGTTATACCCGTTTACAACCGCCCTGAGGAAATTCAGGAATTGCTTGAAAGCCTGACTTCCCAGACTTTTCAAAACTTTGAAGTCCTTATTATTGAAGATGGCTCAATCAATAAAGCTGATAAAATTGCAGCTGAATTTGCGACCAGGCTTGATCTGAAATATTTCTACAAGGAAAATACAGGACAGGGATTTTCAAGAAATTATGGTTTCGAGAGAGCTTCCGGAGATTATTTTATTGTTTTTGACTCTGATGCGGTAATCCCTCCGAAATATTTTGAAACAGTCGATAAATATCTGACTCACACCCCTTTAGATGCCTTTGGTGGTCCGGATGCTGCAAGCCCCGACTTCTCTCCTCTTCAAAAAGCAATCAGTTATTCCATGACTTCTATTTTTACGACAGGCGGAATCCGTGGTAAGAAAAAAGGTGTTGGTAATTTTCAACCCAGAAGCTTTAATATGGGTATTTCAAGGCAGACTTTTGAAAAGACCGGAGGATTCGCCAAAAGGGACATGGGGGAAGATGTAGAATTCAGTTTGAGAATGCAGTCCTTAGGACTGAAAGTCGGCTTGATTGAGGAAGCTTTCGTTTATCATAAACGTCGGGGAGATTTCAGGGCATTTTTTAAACAGGTTTTCTCTTTTGGAAGAACCAGAATTCTTCTTAAAAAATATAATCCTGATATTCTAAAACTCATTCATGCGTTTCCGGCGGTCTTTACAATCGGATGCCTCTTAATTCCTGTTTTCTACCTCACATTTAAACCTTTCTTCTATGCAGGAATGTCTATCTTATTGATCTACAACCTGTTAATACTCCTTGACTCAAGTCTTAAGCATAAGAACATTTACATAGGATTTCTTAGTCTGGTAGCTGTATATGTTCAATTGGTCGGTTATGGACTGGGGTTTCTGAAAGAATTATTGCTGCCCTCAAAATAAAAAAGTAGAAGAATTTAAGTTCTTCTACTTTCATCTATAATCAAACAGTATAGTTTCTACAAATAAGTATCTTTAGATAAATAGTTCTTCACGTAATCCTCAACACCTTCCTCTAAAGTATGAAATGGTTTTTCATATCCGATTGATTTCAGTTTCGACATATTTGCCTCTGTAAAATACTGATACTTGTCGCGGATATCTTCAGGGGTATCGATAAATGAGATATTTGGTTCCAGATCCAAAGCACTGAAAGTATTTTTAACCAGGTCAAGGAAAGTTCTGGCTTTACCTGAGCCAAGGTTATAAATTCCGGAATCACGTCTGTGATGCATCAGGAACAAACAAACCTCGATCAGATCCTTTACATAAATAAAGTCTCTCATTTGTTCTCCATCCTTATAATCAGGATTATGAGAACGGAATAATCTCATTTCACCACTTTTCTTAATCTGGTTAAAAGTATGCCAGATTACTGATGCCATTCTGCCTTTATGGAATTCATTCGGGCCATAAACATTGAAGAATTTAAGACCAGCCCAGAAGAAAGGTTTTTCTTCCTGTTGAAGCGCCCAGATATCGAAATCGTTCTTAGAATCTCCGTAAGGATTCAATGGTTTCAACTGAGGAATTAAAGATTCATTATCATCATACCCTAATTCTCCCAAACCATATGTAGCAGCAGAAGAAGCATAAACTAAAGGAATCTGATAATCATGACATTTTTTCCAGATTTTTTTCGAATAATTAAGATTCAGCTTATTGAAAATTTCAACATTGAATTCAGTCGTATCCGTTCTGGCACCGATGTGAAAGCAAAATTCTACCTCCTGATAATTAGCATCCAACCATTCAAAAAAATGTTCACGATCAACACGTTCCTGAATTTTCTTACCTTCTAGATTTTTATTTTTTTGTTCGTCCGAGAAATCATCTACAGCAATAATATAGTTGAAGTTGTCCTGATTCAGTCTTTGAATAAGGCAACTCCCGATGAATCCTGCGGCACCTGTGACAATAATCATAAATGTGTGTGTGTATTCTTGTGAGTGGTCGATGGACTATTCTCTGTTACTTTTTGCAATTATAAATAAACAAAGGTAACGATTGATAAATTTTGAACTTTAAACTCTTTTAACAATGGCTTAACAATGCTTTTCTTAAAAGTAGTGAGCAAAATTACCTAATGCCCGACTATTTTCCTATACACTGTTCAATGAAAAAATATAAATTTTCCAAGTTGTGCCAGTATTGTTATACATAGAATGATTGTTCATACAATAAATATTTAATTCATTATTCTGACAAAAATCATTTTAAAACGTACAAATGAGGCAGAATTTCTGTTTTAGAGCAATGAAAGCAAATGAAATAAAATTCAACTTTTTTGTGAATTGAAAACCTCGTAACTTTGCAGCAAAGTTAAATTTTTTGGCTTAAAACTGCTATTGTTTTCCCAGTTTCAAGCCTTCACATCTAACACTGAAAACAAGGCAATGGTTTACGTAAGTAGGAAAGAACATTTCAATGCCGCACACCGGCTTTACAATCCAAACTGGACTGAAGAAAAGAACCGTGAAGTTTTTGGCCCATGTGCCAATATTAACTGGCATGGTCATAATTTTGAATTAATTGTTACGGTAAAAGGGAAACCTGATTACGATACAGGCTTCGTAATTGACCTGAAAGTATTGGGAGACATTATCAAAACAGAGGTAATTGAAAAAGTAGATCACAAAAATCTTAACCTGGATGTTGATTTCATGCAGGGAAAAATGGCCAGCTGTGAAATTTTTGTCATGGAAATCTGGAATATCCTTGCTCCTAAAATCGAGGCAGCCTCTTCAACTGCTCGTCTTCATAGTATCCAGTTGTTCGAAACTCAAAAGAATTTCGTTGAGTATTTCGGAGAATAACATATTAAACAAGCTGAAATCAAAGGCGATTTCAGCTTGTTTAATCCTCTGATTTTATTAAAACTTCATAACAGGAATGAAATACTACATCATTGCAGGGGAACGTTCGGGCGACTTACACGGCTCTAATCTCATTAAAGGAATCCTGAAAAATGACCCTTCTGCTCAAATCAGAGCCTGGGGAGGTGATATGATGGAAGAGTCAGGAGCTGATCTTGCAAAACATTACAGAGACCTGGCTTTTATGGGCGTTGTTAAGGTAATTCTTAATTTACCCGTTATTCTGGGCTTAATCCGTTTCTGTAAGAAAGATATTCTTGCTTTTCAGCCTGATGTAGTTATTCTGATTGATTATGCCGGTTTTAACATGAGAATTGCTGAATTTGCCAAAGGCAAAGGCATCAGGACATTCTATTACATTTCTCCGAAAGTTTGGGCCTGGAATCAGTCAAGAGCCCTGAAAATCAAGAAATTTGTAGACCGGATGTTTGTGATTTTCCCATTTGAGAAGGAGTTTTTCAAAAAGTTTGATTATGAGGTAGATTATGTCGGAAATCCCTTGTTTGATGCCATCTCAGATTTCAGACCTGATCCGGATTTTAGAAAAAGTGCCAGACTGGGTAATAAGCCTATCGTTGCATTGCTACCCGGAAGCCGGAAACAGGAGGTTTCAAAGATTTTGCCTCTAATGCTATCAGCAAGTTACGAATTTCCAGAATATCAATTCGTTATAGGTAGTGTATCTAATCTTCCCAAAGAGCTTTATGCCCGATGGCAGAGCATTTTTCCGGTAAAAATTGTGGAAGATTCTGCGTATGATTTACTTTCAGTAGCAGAAGCAGCTTTGGTAACTTCAGGAACAGCTACCCTGGAGACAGCCATTCTGAATACCCCTCAGGTTGTTTGTTATAAAACCGACCCATTATTCTACCGTATCGGGAAAAAGGTTATCAAAGTAGCTTATTTATCCCTTGTAAATCTGATTGCCGGAAGAACCGTCGTTACAGAACTGGTTCAGGGAGAGCTTAACAATGAAAATATCAGGTCCGAGCTTGGAAAATTATTGAAAAACCCTGAAGCAAGAACAGCTCAGCTAGATGGATATGAGCAGGTCAGGACACTTCTTGGTACGAAAGGTGCTTCGGAAAAAGCGGGAGAACTTATGGTTAATTACCTGAAGCAATGACACTTACAGATTCCTGGAAAAGTTAACATTATTTATTTCGACTTCGCTGTCTCAAGATAATTCTTTATCCAGCTTTTCTGCACACCTCCTATTGTACTGTAGAACCGGGCAATAGCCCCCATATCTTTGTCAAAATCTCCTGTTAAATACAAAGGGGCTGCCAAAACTACTTTTTTCCCCGGATAATCAAATCCTACCATGATAACGGGGATGCTCACCTGCAATGCCACATAGTAAAATCCTGTTTTAAGTTTTTCAACATCCTTCCTCGAACCTTCCGGAGTAATTACCATAAACAATTCTTCCTGAGTATTGAATATTTTTGCGATTCCGTCAACAAGATTATTACTTTTAGACCGATCGACCGGGAATCCTCCCAATGCTCTGAAAAACCAACCGAATGGCGGCTTAAAAAGCTCTGCTTTTCCCCAATAGCCCATCTTTACTCCTAAAGAGGCTCTGGCGCCTACTCCTACCGGAAAATCCACCCAGGAAGCATGCGGACAAACAATAAGCATTCCCTTCTTTAAAGAATAGTCGAACTTACCGTCTATTCTCCAGCCAAAAAGTCTGAAAAGGGCACTAAAAAGCCAATTAAACATGGATCTCTATATATTTATTAAAGCGATATCGCCTTTACAAACATAATAAAATGTATATTGTTTTGAAATATTTCAAGAAAATATATTCGATTTTAAGGCATTTGCATAAAAGGCTGCGGAGAAAAACAAAGAATAAAAATAAGCAGGGAAATCCAACCGAGTAATTTTCGTTTCCAGTCTAACGGTTCATCAATTTCAACTTCCGGATGGTAAACCCCCAGTATTCTTCCCAAAAGAAAAACAAAGAGCAGAAAACCTGAGAATCCCTGTGTTCCGGCCGGCAAAAAATAGCTTAATACAATTTGAAAAACGGTAACAGCAAGCGCTAATACCCATGAAGTCATCCTGTTTTCAGGATTAATACGGGAAAAGCATATTTGAAGAAAAAAGATATAAATGACAAGCCACATGAACGAATCCATATCACTTTCTGCATTTGAAAAACCCTGAATTGTAAATAAACCGTAGCCTGAATATGTAGTAAAAATGATAAACAAAACCGGAGAAATTCTGTTAAACCACTTTTTACCGATCAGTCCGTAAAGAATATGTCCCCCATCTAATTGACCAATCGGAATCAGGTTCAATGCTGTAAAGAATAAAGCCAGATACCCGGCCATAAGGAAGGGATAATGGGTTATTTCAAAAATATTAGGTAATAAAGCAGGATCTGCCACATACTTTTTAAAAAACCAGAACAGCAGGTTATCTCCTAAAACCAGACTTCCGGACATGTTTTTAGCATCATAAACATGTTTAGCATAATCCAGACCATACTTCATATATTCTGGATGAATACTGAATATATAATGAGCCGGAGGTAAATGTGTAAACCCATACCATAAAACCCCAAAAGCTACTACAAAACCTGCCAAAGGACCTGCTATGCCGATGTCAAAATACTGAAGCCTGGATTTGGTTCTGTCTAAGATACGAATTACAGCCCCCATTGTTCCGATACTAAAACCTAAGCTGCTAAACCAAACCGGAATATAATAAGGCAAGGTTGCCCTGATTTTGTAATGCCTGGCCGTAAAAAAATGACCAAATTCATGGGCGGTAAGAATACCGATAAAAGGAAGAGAATATTGCAAACCCTGCCAGATTTCGTCTAAATGCAGTTTCGCCGCTTCAGGCAGCTGATCTCCGATAAAGGGATAGAAAAAGTACCTTCCCGTCATCCATTCTGCCCCGGCAAATGTGGTTGTAATCAGTGTAACGATAAATAGTATAATCTGTATTAAAACTGTCTTCCGATTCATATCAAATTCGTTTTAGCGTAAAGCTGAACGATTTTCCTCTGTTACACGCTACTATCTATATGGTTTAAATGTTAATCAGAAACTGATTTAGTACTCCTTCAGTCTCTCTAAAATACCCACAGGCGGCTGTATGTGTATGATGTTAATACCAAGTTTTGCTGCGGATTCAACATTTGCCTGAAGATCATCTACAAACAACGTTTCTTCTGCGATAATTCCTGCATCCTGCAAAACCTGCCTGTAGATTTCCGGATCCGGTTTTACTTTACCCATTTCATAGGAAAGGAAAACAATCTCAATAAAATCACTGAAGTGCTTCCTTCCGGTACATCTTTCCAGGATTTTCTCAACATCTACAAAATGAATGTTACTGGTATTACTAAGAATAAAAAGTCGGTATTTCCGGCCAAGGTTTTCTATAAGTTCTATCCGTTTCGGATCAATTTCCAGAAGCAAGGCATTAAAGGCCAGGTCTATTGCTTCATCTGAGGCAGAAATGGACAATTCTTTACGAATTAAATCTCTGAATTCAGCATCGGTGAAATGACCTGTTTCATAGCCAATCCAAAGCTTCTTTTCTTTGATCAGCTGTTCAATTTCCTGCCAGGAATATTTATTGGAAAGTGTCGCAAAAGCTTCATATGTCTTTTGCGGAAGAATATCTATAATTACGTTTCCGAGGTCAAAAATGATATTTTTAATCATAGATTTAAAGAAATTAAAAATACCGGACGGCAGATTTTGCCATCCGGTATTTTAAGAATTCTGATTAGATAACGACTCCCATTTTACCAAATTTCTCAATTCTCTGTAAAATTCTTTCGCGGGAAGGTATATTATTGAGTTCTTCCAGGGTTTCAAGAAGAACTTTTTTAACCGTTTGAGTAGCCAGTGCATAATCAAGATGAGCTCCTCCCAAAGGTTCAGGAATGATACCATCTACCAGCCCGTTTTCAAACATATCTTTGGCAGTAAGTTTCAATGCTTCTGCAGCCTGCTCTTTAAAATTCCAGGTTCTCCAAAGAATAGTTGAGCAGTTTTCCGGAGAAATTACTGAATACCATGTATTTTCAAGCATCAATACTCTGTCACCGATTGCGATTCCTAAAGCTCCTCCGGAAGCTCCTTCTCCGATAATTACACAGATAACCGGAACTTTGAGCATAAACATGTCACGGATATTTCGTGCAATGGCTTCCCCCTGCCCTCTTTCTTCTGCCTCCAGACCCGGGAATGCACCTGGTGTATCAATGAAAGTGATAATAGGTTTTCCGAATTTCTCAGCCATTTTCATCAATCTCAAGGCTTTTCTATAGCCTTCAGGATTTGGCATACCGAAATTACGTTTTTGACGCTGTTTTGTATTTCTTCCTTTCTGCTGACCAATGATCATGAAAGTCTGATTATCGATTTTTCCAAATCCTCCGACCATCGCTTTATCATCACCAACAGTTCTGTCGCCAAAAATTTCGATGAATTCATCGCAGATATTTTCGATATAATCGAAAGTATAAGGGCGATCCGGATGACGGGAAAGAAGAACTCTTTGCCAGCGGGTAAGGTTCGAGAAGGTTTCTCTTTTAAGATCTTCAATGCTGTTTTCCAATGAGGCGGCTGCTGCACTTACATCCACATTATTTTCTACTGCCAGCTTTTTCATTTCTACCAACTTGGCTTCCAGGTCGGCAATGGGTTTTTCAAATTCCAGAAGGGTTTTCATTTTTGAATTTTCAATTATCGGCTACGGTTCCAAAGGATTGCCAATTCGGCCGATTATTACTCTGAATTGTGTTTCGTTCCCAAAGTTAGATAAAAAGAGAAACTCTAGGATGTAATTATTGTATTTTTCAGTTAGGCAGAGGTATAATTACCAAGATTCATTCAATAAATTATCAAAATAATATTATTTAGGTTTAAATCTCAGAAAACCTTCGTCTCAATAATCTGAATTTACTGATTTATAAAACCTCTTTTTATGGTTTATTCTACCCGGTTCCTTTCTTAAAGTTCAAAACTCTCTCCCTTTTCCGGAATTATGACATCATTATAACCTTCATTATTCAATGTTTCTTTAAAGACTTCCATACTTTCAGGCTCACCGTGAATCAAAAATATTTTTTTAAGTTTAGCGGGAGACTGATATTTCACGAACTTCAGAAGATCGTTTTTATCTCCATGTCCGCTGAAAACGTCTATTTTCTCAACATTCGCCATCACTTTAACTTCCTGGTCTTTAATTTTGATGGTTTTCTGACCATTCATCAAACGCCAGCCCAGGGTACCTTCAGAGGCATAACCTACTAACAGAATAGTACAATACGAATTATTGATATTTGCTGCTACGTGCTGCTCAACTCTCCCTCCTGCAATCATTCCTGATGAGGAAATTATAATGCATGGTTCGCCGTAATTTGAGATGGCTTTACTCGACTTCTCAGACTGAATATACTGGAGATTTTCGAAATCAAAAAGGGTATCATTCTCTTCATAAAACTCCTGGGCATCTTTATTGAGTAATCTGAGATTTTTCTGATAAACTTTCGTAGAAGCATATGCAAGCGGGCTATCGCTAAATACCTTAATAGGTTTTATTCCGCGTTCCGAATAAAGTCGGTTAAGGGTATATAACAAAGCCTGTGTACGGCCCACAGAAAAGGCAGGAATAATTAACCTTCCGGGCATATTGATGCAGGTTCGGGTAATTACATCTGCCAAAGCATCTTCGGGAGACATTCTGTCTTCATGTTCTCTCGCTCCGTATGTGGTCTCGCAAAGCATATAATCTACTTCCGGAATCTGTTCAGGATCGATATGCAGCGGGTAATTCCTTCTTCCGATATCTCCTGAGAAACAAATAGTCTTTCTTTCACCATTATCTGTAACGGTAAGAATAATATGCGCCGCACCGAGTAAATGACCCGCCGGAATAAAAGTTACTTCAAGTCCGTCTCTGATCTTAAATTTTCTTCGAAACTGAATTGTTACAAAGTTATGCAGTGCATCATTTACGTCTTTTTCAAGGTACAAATCGCCTTTTTTAAGCAATCTGTCCATTTTCTTAGCTTTCTTTCTGCTTTCTCCTTCTGCTTTTTTTATCTTTTTCAAATTCAGAATGGCCGCATCATGAAGCAGTAAATCTGTAAGCTCAGCCGTTGCCGAAGTACATAATACCTGCCCTTCATAACCTTCTCTGTATAACATAGGTATATTTCCCGTATGGTCAATATGTGCATGTGTTAACAAAACAAGATTAATCTGTGAAGCTTCAAACGGAAAAAAAGACTGAGAAGTAAGAGGTTGACCGTAATCAATTTCTCTTTCCATATCAGTACCGCAATCAATGAGAATTTTGTAATCATCAAAGGTCTCGGCAGATCCCAGTTCGAGCAGATACATGCTCCCGGTAACTTGCCTGGACGCTCCCCAAAAAGTTAATTTCATGTAATTAATTTATCTCTTTCTTAAATATATATATAACTGAGCAATTCTCAGTACGATTCCAATCGAAGTCTCCTTAAGGAAGTTTATACAGAAAAATCTGAAATTATTTTTCTGATTTTTACTAACAAAGGCTTAAAATTAACATAATTCGGCTAAAAATGAATTAATCCGGCCTTTGCAAATAAAAAACATTTTTCCGAATCCTGAGAATCAAATAATTAGAATGCCTTTGTTATAAATGTTTTTTCAGGCAGGAGGATTGATTTTTCAAAGCCTTCCTCCAAAATCCTGAGTAAACCTGCCGAAATGACTCAGGGCTGATTTTAAAGGATTCCGGCAAAGTCTGCCTGAACAACCGATATATTGAAGTTTGGGATTGAGAATATTTTTCCGATGTGGCTTTGAATCCATCCAACCCGCTACAACTGTTCTTGCCAGCTCCAGATAGGTCAAAACAGGAATAATACGCCCGGTATCACAATTATAGAAAACAAAGTCTCTGCCGGCTGTTGCAGGAGTATAACAAAATCTGCCGGAGATATTGAGGAAGTCTTGCTGTGCAATATTTTCTGCCATTTCAGCAAACTCTCCTTTCTGGAGAAAAACCCGGTCATAGAAATGCTTTTTGCTAAGGGTGTAAGGATTATCATGTCCGTAAAAATCCTGTCGGATCATATCCTCAGAATGTCCGGAAGAAGCCTGATAAAGAGAAGCCGAAAAAATGAAAGGGTTTAATCCAAACTTAAGACGCTGTTCATTAGTGGCCTGAAATATGGCAGCATCCAGCAATTCGTAATCAGGATTTGAAGGAATTATCGGGCTGTTTACTTCCTGTAACTTAAAAAATGAAACAGCATTCAGTTCATATAAATGCTGTTGTGCGTAGCTTCGGGCAAAGATGTTGACAAAAAATAATAGCAAAAAAGATTTCTTCATTCGTTTCTGGTGGTTTGGAGATTTAACGAAGAAATCTTCAGGCTTAGTCTAAAAAAAGAGGAACCTTAAGTAAGATTCCTCCTGCATTCTGAAATTTTGCTGAAGCTATTCACTTTTGGCAAATTCATCGGCCAGTTTATTAAACTGTGCATCACTTGTTTTTCCTGAAGTAATAACGGTTCTGTACCTGAAGGTTACAGACTGATTTGGTTCAAGCGTATAATTCAATTCTTTTTTACCGTTTGTAAAAACCTTTTCTCCGAGCGGGTTAGCAGCAAATAAACCATAACCTCTTGCATGCCAATACGTTGGATAATTTACATTTTTAGGGTGATCAATAATACAAATTGAAATATCTTCATTTTTGATTTTTCCGCCTAAATTAGCCCATCTTGCCCTTGTACTCCAGGCAGCTTCTCCATCTATATTTTCGCTGGTATGGTATTTCCCGGTAATTCCTGTATTATCAAGCTTATCTACTTTTGTCTGAATACCATTAGCATCTACAAAAACATCAGGTTTATCAGAAGGATGCTCCAATTCACGGGCCACACGGATTGCAAACATTCCGTCTTTCACATCATTGAAGACAACCTTTTCATTCAGAGCTGTTAATGTTGTAATACGATCTATGATTCTCTGATCTCCGTTTGCATGGAAAACGTAGGTAGTTTTTTCCTTCAATAAAGTCTTTCCTTTTCCATCCGTGTCGATCCAGTCAGCAGTAACCTTTAAAGTAGCTTTGCCGTAACCTCCGTTTGTCTGCACAATTCCGGTATGTTTGATTGTTCCATATTTTGATCTGTCTTTAATAGCAGTCGAGTTATTCCAGAAATCAAAGCCATTCACCGACTCATAATTAAGCCACATGCCTACATGGTGCGGGTGATCTACACGCTCGCCTGCTCTGGTAGCAAACGGATATCCCCTGGTAATAGTTGTTCCTTTTGAGGTTAAAATCGGGAACAAAACAGGCTTTTTCAGGATAGAATCACTTGGAAAGAAATAATCAGTAAACGGTTTTCCATCCACTAATACATTAATCTTATGTTCAGCATCCTTAATAACAAGTTGAATCCGGTCTTTTTTATTTTGTGCATATAATCCTGTACCAAACAAGGTCAGAGCAGCCATTATAAAGTAACGTTTCATAAATTACAGATTTAAAAGAATTGGTTGTGAATTAAACGATTTAATAACCAAAGTTGAAATAATGCATTTTTTACTCAAAATAAAGAGTATTATTCATACTAAAAGACACTGGTACTCCCCTTAGTTTCAATAAAAAAGCCGGGCAGATTGCCCGGCTTTCAGATAAGCATGTTAAATTAATACCCCGGGTTTTGTGGGAATCCGGATGCTCCTCCCTGCGATCTGTCGATCTGCGTCTGAGGAATCGGTCTCAAAACGTGAGTATCTTTAATATTCGCTGCAGCATCAGAGTTATATTGTTTAACTCTTGGAACAAGATTTCCCCAACGTTTCAAATCTAACCAGCGGGTTTGTTCACCAAGCAATTCACGACCACGTTCTTCCATCAGGAAATCCATTGTCATCTGTGCCTGAGTTATTTCCATAGCCGATTCTTTTCCCGGCCAGGCCGCACGGCGGCGAACCATATTGATAGCATCTGTTGCTTCTTTAGTTTTGCCTTGCAACAACTGCGCTTCTGCTAAAATCAAATATGTATCAGCTAAACGGAAAGCTAAATAATCACGGCTACCAGCTTCGTATGTTTTATCAGGACGAAGCGGATCCATAAATTTAACCAATGTCGGGAAAAGCGCCTGGTTATATAAACTTGGTACCAGAACCTGATAAGGTTTTGCTGCACGCTGAGCCAGAGTCCATTCTACTCCAGGAATATAAATGGTTGTATCACCCGGTTTGAAAGTCACAGATTTTTTAGAGTTATCAAATACGTTGGTAAATGTTCCTCCGGCTGTGTTACACAACCAGGTATCTCTGAATGTCTTTTTATAACGGCTATCGTTCACACGATCTTTAAATACAGTCTCCAAAGCATAAGTAGTAGGTTTCAAACGCTTAAATGGTCGGTCATAAATAATATCACGCTGCATACCGGCCTGAACATCGTATTGCATACCAAAATACAAGTGAAGTGTATTTCCGGCACCATCTGTCAATGGATCTGAAGTATATTGAATAGAGAAAATCACCTCATCATTGATCTCTCCGGCACCTTGCGTAAATACACTGGCAAAGTCAGGTAATAATTTGAAACCGTAACTGCTGATTACAGTCTGGGCATAAGTAGCAGCCTTTGCATAATCATCAGAAGCTTTTGCAGAAGAAGTTGCTTTTGTCAGATAAACACGGGCTAACAAATGCTCAGTAGCAGCTTTAGTGGCACGGCCATAGTCTGACGCTTTTGCTGTTTTTTCCAGATCAGGCAATGCAGCTTCCAAATCAGCAATAATTGCTTTATACATATCTGCTTCAGAAGCTCTCTTTGTTACTTTAGTTGGTACAACTGTTTCAGAAAGGCGTAAATCTACCCCGCCGAATTGCTGTAACAGGATGAAGTAAAAATGAGCTCTCAGAAATTTCATTTCTGCAACTCTCTGTTTTTTAACCGCATCTGTAATTCCTGTGATTTTAGGAGCTCTGTCAATTACTGCATTACAGGTATTGATTCCTTTATAAGTTTCATCCCACAACTCCTGAATGATACTTACTGTACCGATTAATTGGGAATCATAGAAATGGAAACCTTTAAAACTACCATCAGCACCTGCCTGATAAAGGTCGGTACCGTATTCTGTCATGGTTACCCCTCTTTCTGTACCATAGAAACTTCTCAATGAAGAGTATGCAGCATTCACTGCAGCATTGAAGCCGGCAGCAGTATTAATGTAATCACTGCCAATGTTGGAGATTACTTCCTCCTTCAGAACATCTTTACATGATTGGCTGACAAACAAGCAGGCCAAAACACTTAAGGTTTTTATTGATTTTATAAAATATGAATGTTTCATTGTCTTTCGAATTAATAATTGTAAGTAATTGAGAGTCAACATTAATGACTTGAAGTTTTGAGTATTAATCCAAATACTTAGAACTTAACATTTAAACCAAATGTCATAACTCTTGTTGCAGGTGTAACGTCGTTGTTTACGTTTCCATCTGAAGTCTCAGGGTCAACACCGTTGTATTTTGAGCGGTATGATGAGAAAATAAATGGTTGCTGAATACTTGTGTAAAGACGTAACGACTGCATACCGAATTTCTTAGCAACTTTATCAGGGAAAGTATAACCGAAGTTAATGTTACGAACTTTCACGAATGAACCATCAAAATAAATGATTGCAGTGTTGTAAGCAGGGAATTCCTGGTTAAAGTTTGGTCTTGGGAATTCGTTAGTCGGATTGTTCGGAGTCCAGTAATCAACTTTAATCTGGTTGTAACGACCTTGAAGATAGTTACTGTTCTGGTGGAATTTACTCAAAATCATCTGACCTACGCGGGCATAGACAAAGAATGATAAATCAAAACCTTTGTAGCTGAAACGGTTTGTGATACCTCCGCTGAAATCAGGAATATCAGAACCTAACAATACGCGGTCATCTGCTGTAATTTTACCATCACCGTTTGTATCCTGTACTTTAATCTGTCCGACTGTACTTCCATAAGATTTAGCAAGATCTGCTTCGCTTGTCTGCCAGATACCTGCTTTTTTGTAATCATAGAATTCTGTAAGCGGATAGCCGATGAACCATTTGTTACCCGGATCATCAATTGCTCCGTTGTATAAAGAAAGAATTGCTTCTGAGTTTTTAGTGAATGTGAAATCAGTTGACCATTTGAATCCGCTTTTTGAATCAACGTTAACTGTTGACAAACTTAACTCAATACCTCTGTTACGGGTTTCACCAACGTTACGTGTAACTGAGTTGAAACCAACTGAAGTAGGCAATTGATCAGAAAGTAATAAATCTGTAGTATTTGTCTGATACAATTCCAATGAACCTGACAATCTTCCTCTGAAGAAACTAAAATCTACCCCTATGTTTTTAGAAGTTGATGTTTCCCATCTCAAATCAGGGTTACCGATTGTATTTGGACGATAACCGTATGCAGCAGTGTTATTCCATGCATAAGATGTACGGCCTAATAAACCTTGTGTCTGATACGGAGCAACCCCCTGGTTACCTACTGAACCATAGCTGGCACGGATTTTCAACTGGTCAAGGCTGGTAATATCTCTCATAAAAGGCTCATTACTCAAATTCCATGCTACTGCGATACCCGGGAAATTACCGTATTTGGTATTTTCTCCGAAACGGCTTGAACCATCACGACGAAGTGTCAGTGTCAGTAAGTATTTATCATTGTAGTCGTAGTTGATACGAGCCATATAAGAGTTCAATGTCCATTCAGTAAGTGAGCTCTTATAATCTAATACGGTACTTGCGTTACCTAAATTATAAAACTGCTGAGTTTCAACCGGAACGCCCTGTACACCGATACCAGTCACTTCATAATTGTCTCTCTGGATTGAGTGTAAAGCTGTAAAGAGGAAATTGTGAACTTTATTGAATCTTTTGCTGTAAGTAACAATGTTTTCAAGGGTATAGTTAAAGCCTAATCTTGTAGTATCAGCTGCTTTAGGGTTACCACCTTTGATATCATTCGTTTGCGCACCAATAAAACGGCCGATTCTTTGTGTATTAAAGTCAGGACCAAAGTTTACACGGTATTTCAAACCTTCAAGGATATTAACCTCAGCGTAAATACTATTGAAAATACGGTATTTTTTAGTTTCATCTACCTGAGCACCCGGAACAAGTTCTGCCATCGGGTTTGTAAGCAAAGCATCACTGGTTTGTGAGAAAATGATATTTCCCTGATCATCATATGCTTTAGCCAACGGGTTTTGAGCCAGCGTTGCACCATAAGGGCTTCTGTTAGCACCATTTCTCAAGCTGTACATCATATAAGAAGAAATACCGACTTTTACCGCTTTATTGATCTGGTGATCAATGTTAACACGAAGAGAGGTACGTGAATAATCCAACCCCGGAATAATACCTTTATCCTGGAAGAAACCACCTGAAATATAAAACTGAGTTTTTTCATTACCGCCCTGCACACCAATTGTATGGTTTTGCTGGAAACCCTGACGAAGCATCATTGACTGATAATCAGTTGTTCTGTTATTGGCAATACCATCTAATTCCACAGCTTCGAATAATTTTGAGTCAGCAAAAGCATCAGCTACTCCTGTCGGAACAAGGTTTCCGTTTGCATCTTTATAAGTACCGATTGTTCTGCGGGACTCACGTTTCATTTCGGCATATTCTGCTCCGTTAAAAAGTTTGATTTTATCCAAAGCATCTGTAACACCTACATAAGTATCATAGCTGATAACGGTCTTTCCTTTCGGCGCACCTCTTTTTGTTGTAATAAGTACAACTCCGTTTGCTCCTCTTGCTCCATAAATCGCTGTAGAAGAAGCATCTTTCAGAATTTCCATTGAAGCAACGTCATTTGGGTTAAGGTCTTCATAACCACCTGCCAAAGGAATACCATCTACTACATAAAGAGGATCGTTACCAGCGTTAAATGAACGACGACCACGAATCAATACTTTCGGAACTGTACCAGGTTTACTACCTGACTGTGCAACGTCCACACCGGCAACGCGTCCCTGCATAGCCTGTCCCAGGTTGGTAATCGGCATTTCAGTGATTTGCTTTGCCGTAACAGATGAGATAGCTCCGGTCAACTGGCTTTTCTTTTGAGTACCATAACCTACTACCACTACTTCACTTAATGATTTGATGTCAGATTCAAGTACTACGTTAATAACACTTTTTGAGCCAACGGTTATTTCCTGTGAGTTAAATCCGACTGCACTGAAAACAAGTACGGCTTTATTATTAGCTACAGAAATTTTAAAATTACCTTCTCCGTCAGAATTAGTACCCTTCGTTGTACCTTTTACTGAAATACTCACGCCCGGAACACCTTTTCCATCCTCTGCCCCGGTGACAGTCCCCGAGACATTGATCTGCCCGAAGCTGGATAGGCTTATCAGAACGCCAACGGTGCCTAATAACCACTTTTGTAATAGTTTTTTCATAGGATTTTTTGTTTTAGTATATGTTTATTTTTTATTAATTGTTTTACAGATCGATTCCCAGAGCTTGTCAATTTCAGTTTCGTCGAGCTGGTCCTCTGTCTGTTCTTTTTGAATTAATTCTTTGGCTAACTCCATTTCAGGGATTTTTTGTGGAAAAAATAGTTGAAACGTTTTCCAGAAATCTGAAAGTACCTGATCATCCGGGTTCCTGACCCAATGAATAAATTCCTTATCCGAGATAAAATCTTCGACTTGAAATTGCTTAATACTGGCAAACCTCTTTTGATTCATAAAATTTCACTATTCTAAGAATAATTTACACTTTATACCCAAAGCCAAGCCCCCTGGTTTTCTACTCAAAAGATTTAAAAAAAATGAAAGTTGGAACTTAGTATTATGCAGATGCTACTACATGAAGATGTCCGATACTGACTGTACGTTAAAATATTAAAGAGGTTTCAAATTCAGCATGAGCGGCAATAAATTACCGCTACCAATGTTTTTGTCAGTTCAAAATCAGCATATTAGCAAAGGATTAATAAAACAGGAAGTACAGAGTTTTCTCAGAGTAATTGCAACAAAGCAATTATTCCGTAATAATTATGACTCTTTAAGTACGGGAAGAAATCGGATTAATACCAGGCCAGCTGTTCACCCCGGAGATGTTCCTTCAGAATTTTCAAGGCTCCGAAAATCAGATTATAAACAGACTGAGGATTAATTTTCATGAAAGTTGAAATCTGATCAGTATCCATGTCATGAAAGTAACGAAGAGAAAGTGCCTCTTTCTGACGTTTACTTAAAAACCGGAAAGAATCATTCAGAAGAAAACCAACCTTATTTTCATCCTCAATAGAAAGCATGGCCGTTTCATGAGAAAGCACAAAATCAGGATTCTCGGAATAGTAATTCGCCTGATGCTGGAAATGTTTCTGCTGATTTTCCAGTTGACGAACTAATTTTCTTTTGATTGAAGCCATCAGATAATATTTAATCGAAGTAGTCTTGCCTATTGTAGCATGATTTCTCCACAATTCCACAAACAAATCATGCAAACAATCTTTTATAAGTTCACGGTCCTGGGTTATACCTGTACTGTAACTATAAAGCACATTTACATAGCTTTTGTAAATCTTAGTAAATGCTTCATGGTCACCTGTTCTGAAAGCATCCCATAACGCTTCTTCGTCGTAAATTTTAGTCATTGATTTTTGAGGAAAAGTAAAATTTTTATCCATCTTGGTTTTGTCTTCAATTAGGTCTCTGAAAATGGAAATAGCCCCGTTTTCCTGAATCCTTTCACTAATTTAATAGTATAAAATAGTATTATTCAAGGCTTTTTTTGAATATTTTTCTGTAAACGTTTACGGAAACGTTTACATTCAGAATTTCAGAAAAACTTATTTTTAAAGCTGAAAACAAAAGATTCTTTTCCCTAATTAAATGACCGCATCTGATTTCAAAAACAAATCGCCCTAATTACAGCATATCATTTTTTAATCGGCAATGAAATTCTGCTTCATTGATTATATTTGTGTAACCGAAATACTTCAATTAACAAAAGGCAATTCGGGATAATTTTTATTTACTTCATTACCTAAAAATCAAAACTCTATGAGGAAACTCTTCAGAACCATTTGTTTATTATGGTTGTCAGCAGTAGCATTACACGCTCAGACACTCACCTTCCCTAGAAATGGTGTTCAGGACGAAAGACCTAACCTGTACGCCTTTACAAATGCCACAATCATTCAGGATGCCGGTACTACAATTGAAGGAGCTACTCTTTTAATTAAAGGTTCTGTTATCGAAGCGGTAGGCAAAAACATTGCTATTCCCGCCGGAACCACCATTATTGATCTGAAAGGCAAACGGATTTATCCTTCCTTTGTTGAACCCTATTCTTCCTATGGTTCACCTGAAACCAAAAAAGAAGCAAGAGCTTTCAGAGGAGATCCCCAATTCGAATCTAAAAAACCGGGAGCTTATAACTGGAATCAGGCTATTCTTCCGGAAAATGATGCGGCAGCTCTTTTCACAGGAAATTCAGCTCAGGCTGAAGAATTAAGAAAACTCGGGTTCGGAGCAGTAGTATCTCATATTCAGGATGGTATTGTAAGAGGAACGTCTTCCTTGATTGCCCTGATTGACGGAAGAGACCAGGAAGCTTTGTTAAAAAGTAAGGTTTCTGCACATTATTCTTTCTCAAAAGGGAGCTCAACGCAAGATTATCCTAATTCATTGATGGGTTCTGTTGCGCTGCTCCGCCAGACATACTATGATGCGGATTGGTATAAAAAAGCAAAGAAAAACACGGAATTCAACATCTCATTAGATGCCTTTAACCAGAATCAGGGTATTCCGCAGGTTTTTGAAGCAAATGACAAACTCAATATTCTTCGTGCTGAAAAAATAGCCAAAGAATTTGGCGTTCAATATATTTACAAAGGTTTTGGTGATGAATACCAAAGAATTGATGATATTAAAGCAAGCGGAGCAGCTTTAATAATTCCACTGAATTTTCCTTCTGCCTATGATGTTGAAGATCCTTTTGATGCAAGTGTAGTTACATTGGCAGAAATGAAACACTGGGAGCTGGCTCCGGCAAATGCATCCTATTTAGCCAAAGCTAATATTCCTTTTGCTTTTACCTCAAGCAATTTAAAGAACAAATCAGACTTTTTGACCAATCTGCGCAAAGCCGTTGAATATGGCTTAGATGAGAAAGCGGCTTTAGCAGCCCTGACTTCCGTACCTGCACAGCTTTTAAAAGTAGAAGATAAAGTAGGCAGCCTGAAACCGGGATTACTGGCCAATTTCTTAATCACTTCCGATAACATCTTTAAAGACGGAAGTATTGTTTATGAAAACTGGGTAAAAGGTAAAAAATATGTTTTGGCTGATTTGGCCGTTGCTGACCTTAGAGGAAATTATGATTTGATACTGGGTTCTAAATCTGGTTTAAAATTGAATATTTCCGGAAAGGCTGAAAAACCTGAATATCAGATTATCGTAACGGATTCTATCAAAGTAACGCCTAAAGTAAGCCGTTCAGGAAATCTCCTGACCTTTATTTTCAAGACGGATCCTAAGAAAGACAAGGGCGATACCAGAATCAGTGCATTATATGATAAAAATACCATCAAAGGCTCAGGTGAAAATGGCGAAGGTACATACACTTCATTTCTTGCCAGTTTAAAAGACGCTTACAAGGAGACTCCGGCGAAAGCTGATACAGCAAAGAAAGCGGTTCCTGAATTGGGAAAAATCACCTTCCCTTTTGGTACTTATGGCAGCGAAGAGAAGCCTAAAACCGAGACAATCCTTATTAAAAATGCTACGGTATGGACTAACGAAAAAGGAGGGATTCTTCAAAATACAGATGTTTTGCTTCAAAACGGAAAAATTGCACAGGTTGGTAAAAACCTTTCTTCAACCGGCGCAAAAGTAATTGACGGAACAGGAAAACATCTCACAAACGGAATTTTTGATGAACACTCTCATATTGCGCTGGTATCTGTCAATGAAGGCACACAATCTGTTTCTGCTGAAGTAAGAATGGAAGATGTTGTTAATCCGGAAGACGTAAACATTTATCGTCAGCTGGCCGGTGGAGTTACTTCTTCTCAGTTATTACATGGTTCTGCTAATTGCATTGGCGGTCAGTCAGCTATTATTAAATTAAAGTGGGGAGAAACGGCTGAAGCAATGAAGATTAAAAACATGGATGGCTTTATCAAATTTGCTTTAGGAGAAAACGTAAAACAGGCAAACTGGGGAGATCGTGCAAGAATCAGATTCCCTCAAACCAGAATGGGTGTGGAACAGGTGATGATGGATGCATTCCTCAGAGCAAAAGAATACGAAAAATCATGGAATGACTACAATAAGGCTGCGAATAAAGCCTCTTTAACACCTCCCCGCCGTGATTTGGAATTAGATGCTTTGGTTGAAATTCTCAATAAAAAACGTTTCATTACCTGTCACTCATATGTACAGTCTGAGATTAACATGCTGATGAAAGTAGCTGATTCTTTAGGTTTCAAAATAAACACTTTCACACATATCCTCGAGGGTTATAAAGTTGCGGATAAAATGAAAGCGCATGGAGCAAGCGGTTCGACTTTCTCCGACTGGTGGGCTTATAAAATGGAAGTAAAAGAAGCCATTCCTTTTAACGCTGCGTTGATGTCTAAAGTCGGAATTAACACTTCTATCAACTCTGATGATGCTGAAATGGCTCGTCGTTTGAATCAGGAAGCCGCAAAAACCGTATTGTATGGCGGAATTTCAGAAGAAGAAGCCTGGAAAATGGTAACCTTAAATCCTGCTAAAATGATGCACCTCGACAGCCGTATGGGAAGTATCAAAGCTGGCAAAGAAGCTGATGTTGTTCTATGGAACAACAATCCGCTCTCTGTATATGCAAAACCTGAAAAAAGTATTATCGACGGAGCTATCTATTTTGACATCGAAAAAGACCTTGTCTTACGTGAAAAAATTGCCTCTGAGCGTAATCGCTTAATCCAGAAAATGCTGAGTGCAAAAGCAGGTGGTGCTGCTACCGTGAAACCTGAAGGTAAAAAGGCCAAATTAATGCATTGTGATACCATGGAAGAAGGAAGTGTTATCGTAGGAGCCGATGCTGAGACTACACACAGCGATTCAGGAAAATAATAATTCAAAAATTGACGACAATCAGATGAAAAACATCAAAAATATATTCAAAATCTTAATGCTGGGAGGTTTGGGTTTCCTTGGAAATTCATCTTATGCGCAGAATCAGGCTCCTGGTGGACCTCAGGGAAAAGCAATTGCACTCACCGGTGCAACAATTCACGTTGGAAATGGTCAGGTAATTTCAAATGGTACGATTGTTTTTGACAAAGGAAAAATCACTGCAGTTGGAGATGCTTCTACAAATTTTGACAAAACCAATACCGAAATAATCAATGTTTCCGGAAAACATGTTTATCCTGGCTTGATTTCTCCGGCCAATCAATTAGGTATGGTTGAAATCTCGGCTGTAAGAGCGACGGATGACCAAACAGAAGTTGGTGCCATTAACCCTCACGTGAGATCTTTAATTGCCTATAACACCGACTCAGAGCTGATTCCTACAGTAAGAGGAAATGGTATTTTACTTACTCAGGCGACACCGCTTGGAGATATTATCACCGGGATGTCATCTGTAATGCAATTAGATGGCTGGAACTGGGAAGATGCTGTTTTAAAGAAAGATGACGGTGTACATTTGAACTGGGTAGGTTATTTCAAACGTGAACTCAACGTTGAGACTTTTACTTTTATCCAAAAGAAAAACGATAAGCGTGATGAACAGCTGAGAGAAATTGATAAAACCTTTAATGATGCCATTGCCTATGCACAAATCAAAAATCCTTTTCCGGTTAATGTAAAAATGGAAGCGATGAAGGGTTTGTTTGACGGAAGCAAAAACCTGTACATCGGAGCAGATTATGCCAAAGAAATTCTTGAAGCAGTACAGTTTGCCAAGTCAAAAGGTGTTAAGAAAATCGTTATCATCGGCGGAGAAGAATCATTATCGGTGGCTGATTTCCTGAAGGAAAACAGTATTCCTATCATTGTAAATACTACTCACCGTTTACCAAACCGTCCGGATGATGACACGGACTTACCTTATAAATTACCTCAGTTATTGTCGCAAAAAGGTGTGTTGGTCGGTTTAGGTTATATCGGTCTTAACTGGCGTACCCGCAATCTGCCATTCCTTGCCGGAACAGTAGCAGGCTACGGTATGAGCAAAGAAGACGCTTTGAAACTGATTACTTCAAATACCGCTAAAATCCTGGGAATTGACGAAGTAGTAGGAACGCTTGAAAAAGGCAAACATGCTACACTTGTTGTTTCAGAAGGAGATTTGCTGGATATGCGCACCGCTAAAGTTGAGCAGGCTTTTATTCAGGGCAAGAAAGTTGACCTTGATGATAAGCAAAAACGTCTTTACCGAAAATACGCTGAAAAGTACGGTAAATAGTTATAAATATCTCTGGAGTGAAAGCCCGTTTCAAGTTGAAACGGGCTTTCACTTTTTATAATCTTTCAGGCTTTGCTGAAAACAGATACTGTTAATTATTCAAATAATATTTCATAAATTCCCTTTTATAAAATCAATGTCAGATTCATAAACCAATTCAAGCCATTTAACTAAATGCTTCTTAAAAACATACGCATCTTCTGTTTATTGCCCGCTCTTATTCTGTTTTTCAAGGCAGAAGCGCAGAATAACACTTTGATTGCCCCGGATATTCTCACTTATAAATGGAAGGCAGAATGGATTGCCCCTCCTGGCGTTTCTCTAAAAGATTTTGGAGTATTTCACTTCAGGAAAACCTTCGAATTATCTCAGAAACCCAAAAGTTTTGTCGTACATGTTTCAGGAGACAATCGTTATCGCTTATTTGTAAACGGACATTATGCACTTGCAGGACCTGCAAGAGGAGATTTAATGCATTGGAATTTTGAAACTATTGATATTGCACCATTTCTTCATGCGGGTACCAATGTGATAGCTTCGGTAGTCTGGAATTTCGGAGAAGATAAACCCTGGGCGCAAATCAGCAATAAAACAGCCTTTATTTTACAGGGAAATTCAGAAAATGAAGCTATACTTAACACCAATAAAAGCTGGAAGGTTACAGAGAATAAAGCCTATAAAAGCATCCCCATAGATGGTGCAAAAATGCAGGCTTTCATGGTAACAGGCTGCGGAGAAGATGTTTCCGCCTCCGCTTATATTTTCGGATGGGAAAAACCTGAATTTTCAGATATTTCCTGGCAAAATGCCAAAGGACTAGAGCCAGGTTTTCCATACGGGGCAGGAACAGGAGCCGGCTGGTATCTGGTTCCCAGGCAAATTCCTCAAATGGAGGAAAAAGAACAGGAAATTCAGGAAATCAGAAGAGTCAGCGGTTTAACATCTCCGATTCATACCGACTGGTTAAAAGGCAAAGGGATACTGACTATTCCGGCGAAATCTAAAGTCACCATTTTACTGGATCAATCTTTTGAAACAACAGCCTATCCGGAACTCAGCGTTTCAGGAGGTAAAAACGCTTCAGTAAAACTAACTTATGCGGAAGCTTTAATCGATGCGAAAAGACAAAAAGGTAACAGGAATGTCATAGAAGGAAAAGAGATTTCAGGCAATTATGATATTTTCAGACCGGACGGAACTGCACTGCGAACCTTCAGACCTTTGTGGTTCCGGACTTACCGTTATATAGAACTGAACATTGAAACCCAAAATGATCCGCTTATTATTAATTCTTTCAAAGGGATCTTCACGGCTTATCCTTTTGAAGAAAAAGCATCTTTTTCAAGCAATGACCAGAATCTGAAAAATATCTGGAATGTAGGCTGGCGTACGGCACGCTTATGCGGAGGCGAAACGTATTTCGATTGCCCCTATTACGAACAATTGCAATATACCGGAGATACCAGGATTCAGTCATTAATCTCACTCTATGTAAGCGGCGACGATAGATTGATGCGAAAAGCATTAACGGATTTTGATAATTCGATGTTATCGGAAGGGCTTACGCAAAGTCGTTATCCATCCAATATTGTACAGGTGATTCCTCCTTTCTCCCTTTTTTGGGTTTCTATGAATTATGATTATTGGATGCACAGAAAAGATGATGCCTTTTTAAAGCATTTTTTACCAAATATTGAGAAGGTTTTAGCTTGGTATGAACAAAGAATTGATCCTCATAAAAACATGCTCGGACCAATGCGCTGGTGGAATTTTGCTGATTGGAATACTACCTGGCCCTGGGACTCAAAGAAAGATAACGGAGGTGTTCCTGAAGGGGCTTCTGATGGCAATTCTTCAATCCTGACTTTTCAATTTGCCTACACGTTAAAACAAGCCTCCGCTTTGTTTGAGTATTTTGGCAATAAAGAAAGAGCTATTTATTACCGGACCTTAGCCGATGTGCTGGCAAAATCAACCTACGAACTTTGCTTAGATGAAAACAGGAAAGTAGTTGCCAATACTCCTGAAAAGAAAACATTCAGTCAGCATGCTTCAATCTTTGCTGTACTTTCCGGAGCTGTACCCAGAACGGAAGAACGGGCTTTGATGGAGAAAGTTTTAAATGACCAGTCTTTAAGTCAGGCTACTTTTTATTTCAGATTTTATCTGACACAGGCTTTGAAAAAAGCCAATATGTCTGACAAATATTATGAATCATTAACTCCCTGGAGAGAAATGCTGAAGTTAGGGCTTAGTACTTTCGCAGAAAATCCGGAGCCTGTCAGATCAGACTGCCATGCCTGGTCTTCTTCTCCTAATTATGATTTTCTGGCAACAATCTGTGGGATTATGCCGGAACAACCGGGTTTTGAAGAAGTCCGGATTCAACCTGCATTTGGAGAATTGGATAAAATTGAAGGCAAAATGCCACATCCGAATGGTCAGATTTCCGTAAAACTGAGCAGGAAAGGAAATGGCGTTAATGGAGAAATTATCCTTCCCGATAATGTTTCCGGAAAATTTGTCTGGAAAGGAAAAATCCAGCCTTTAAAAGCGGGCTTCCAAACTATAAGTATTGAGTAATTGTGTTCAAAAAAATCCTGCTTACAATCAAAAAGCTGTAAGCAGGATTTTTACTGAGATTCGCCGCAAATACTATCTCGCCACTTCAATTTTATATTTCTTACCTTTCATTTTTTCTTCTCTGATGCGGTTAAGTAAATCTTTTACTTTTTGTTTTTTAACCGCCGCAAATGAGATAAAATCTTTTACTTCGATAAGACCCAGATCTTCTTTTTCAAGTTTCCCTTTTTGGGAGAAAAAGCCTACAATATCGACCTTATTAATCTTATTCTTTTTACCTCCGCTGATGTAAATGGTCAAAAACTCCGGAGGCTGAGGCAGAGGGTTATTCTCTGAAAGGCTCAGTTCTTCCAGGGAATCATCTACATAAGCCGGACGGTGTTCATTTCTGTGAAAAATCAGATAAGCCGTGCCTGAAGAATGCATCCGGGCAGTTCTGCCATTTCTATGCACAAATTCATGCTCCTGTAAAGGCAGATGATAATGAATAACATGCTTCATTTCCGGAATATCAAGTCCTCTGGCTGCCAGATCGGTTGTTACCAGATAATTGACGCTTCCGTTTCTGAATTGAATCAAGGCCCGTTCGCGGTCATCCTGATCCATTCCACCATGATAAAACGCAGAGTAAATCCCAGATTCGTTCAGTAATTCACTCGTACGCTCGGCAGCATCTCTGTGATTACAAAAAATCAAAGCTGCTTCTGAGTTTAAAGAACAGATCAAATCAAATAATGTATTGACTTTATCCTTTTCTTCAGAAATTACTATTTTCATCTCCAATCCTGTCTTAACTTCTTCCTTAGGAATGAAATTAAGCAGTGTTGGTGAAGAAACTCCGGCAAATTCAGGAATTTTAATCCCGGCAGTAGCCGAAACCAAAACCCGCTTTTTAAGCTTACTGAGTCCCACGATAATAAAGGACATCTGATCCTGAAAACCCAAATCGAGCGACTTATCAAATTCATCCAATACGAGCGTATGAATGCCGGAAAGAGAAAAAGTTTTTCTGGTTAAATGATCTGCAATTCTTCCCGGAGTACCAATGAGTAAAGCCGGAGGATTACTCAGATTTTGTATTTCTGTGGCCATCGCATGCCCGCCGTAGCAAACATTCACTTTAAAACCCGTAGCCATTTTCTTCCAAACCTGTTCGATTTGGATAGCCAGTTCTCTCGATGGTGTGAGAATAAGGCATTGAACTGCATTTTTATCAGGATTAAGCAATTGCAGAACCGGCAAAAGAAATCCCAGTGTTTTTCCGGAACCTGTCGGTGAAAGTAAAAGTGTATTTCTGTCGTTAAGAATTGCCTTTTGAGCTGCTTCCTGCATTGGATTAAGAGACGGTATCCCTAAATTCGACAAAACTTGTTGAATCTGATTATTGGTTTGCATACCACAAAGGTAATACTAAAAGAGTTGATGAAGTTCTTTTTTTAGTTCTGACACAAATCCGGCAAGTCACTAAAGCAATTTCTTACGAACTCTTTTAATTTTCTGTTTAAAGTCTTCCAGGACTTCTTTTTCTACTATGTCGTCGGGAATTTCAGGAATTTCCGACTCATCATAGTCATCATCTTCGACTTCAGATAATTGAGGAATGTCGGCTTCCGGAATATTTTCTCTGATTTTTTCCAGGTCTATACTTTTAAGGGCATCTTCCCTGGACTGGCCGATGATCGGGATATCCCATGTTTTTTCCTCCTGATTCGGTGTTGCAGTTCCCTCTTCCGCTGCATTACTGATTTGTTCGAAATGATTTTGAAAAAATCGTTTCCACTTTCCTTTCATAATTTTAATTTAAGATGGCTTAGTAGCAAAAATCACAAATAACTATACCATCAAACAGTGAATAATGTTTTGGGAAATTTTATTCTCAGGCGGAAAATTTATTCTCAAACTGTAGATTTTAAGGTAATTTGCAAAACAAAATGACAATTTTAGCAAGAAAATCATCATGATTCCGGTAAAAGACTTATTATTTTTTGCATTGGCAGCATTTGGACTGGTGATTAGTCCGGGACCGAACATGATTTATCTTATTTCCCGGTCAATAACACAGGGGAGAAAAGCGGGGCTTATTTCATTGATTGGCGTAATTTGCGGTTTCCTGTTCCATATTGTTATGGTCTCGGCAGGCTTAACCGCCGTGCTCTTTGCCGTTCCTGTGGCTTATTCAATTCTAAAAACTTTAGGCGTATTTTACCTTTTATATCTTGCCATTCAGGCGGTAAAACCAGGCAGCAAGGGGATTTTTGAAATGAGAAGTGATTTAAAAGAAGACAGATCAGTGAAACTTTTCAGCATGGGATTCTTTACCAATGTACTGAACCCCAAAGTTGCTGTGTTTTATTTATCTTTCTTTCCGCAATTCATAAAACCGGAATATGGTTCTGTTCTGTTACAAAGTCTTCAGTTAGGTCTGACGCAGATTTCGGTAAGTTTTACGGTAAATGCTATTATCGTTTTATCGGCGGCCAGAACTGCTGTCTGGTTTGCACAAAATCCTGCCTGGATAAAAATACAGAAATGGTTTATGGCAGGAATTTTAGCAGGATTGGCCTTAAAAATGGCTTTCAGTAAATCAAAATAAAGTTTTTGAGTCTTAAGCCTTTGGTGAATTTACCGGAGAATTTTTCTTTTCTTCCTTCGGGCCTCTCAGGTGAATAACCAAACCGTTGAGAAAATTCCTAAGAATCTGATCTCCGCAAGGTTTATAATTAGGATGGTCTTCACTTCTGAAAAATGCACCAATCTCCGCTTTGGAAACCCTGAAATTCACCAGTTTAAGAATCTCTACAATCTCATCGTCTCTCAATTGAAGAGCCACTCTGAGTTTCTTTAAAATATCGTTGTTTGACATAATTTTGAAAGGATTTATTACGCAAAGTTAACTTTTCCTTCCGGATTTCCTGCAAAATGCATGTTCTTACGATACCTCGCAATTCATCATACAGTTTTTGAAAAAAGCCTTTCTTCAGATTTTCCTCTTAACATCCTTTTGTCAAAAGCCATGCAAATATTTCGGAGAAAAGCCTTCCCTTTTTCGGTAACAATCAGGTTATTTCCTGTCATTTTCAATAAACCATCGGCTTCAAAATCAGCCATTTTTTCCATGAAAACATTTTTTTCCTCAAAATCCCGGTCATCTTCATTTATCTGTACGGATAAATTACACATAATATCAAGAATCTGTTTTCTGGTAACAAGATCTTCATCGGAAAGTATATGGCCTTTCACAACCGGCAGTTGGTTTGCATTAATCATTGCATAATATTTATCCAGATCTTTGGTATTCTGGGCAAAACCATACCATGAATCACTGATAGAAGAAACCCCTAAGCCAATCAGCACTTTGGTCTGGCTGGTGGTATAACCCATAAAGTTTCTGTGCAGCTGCTGATTCCCTGCGGCTGCAAACATCTTATCTCCCGGAAGTGCAAAATGGTCCATTCCTATTTCAGAATATCCTGCTTTTTCGAATAAATCCCTGCCCGTTTCATATAATTCTCTCTTCAAAACAGCTGAGGGTAAATCCTCCTCTCTGTAACCTCTTTGTCCGTTTCCTTTCAGCCAGGGCACATGCGCATAGGAATAAAAAGATAACCTGTCGGGTTTAAGTGCAATCGTTTTCTCAATCGTATCAATTATTCCTGATAACTTTTGAAAAGGCAATCCATAAACTAAATCATGGCTTATGGAGTCATATCCGATTTCCCGGCTCCAATCTGTTACCTTTCTGACATGTTCAAAAGGCTGAATGCGATGAATAGCTTTCTGAACTATCGGATCATAATCCTGTACACCGAAACTTACCCTCCTGAAACCAAGATCATACAATTTTTGTAAGTGTCCGAAAGTGGTATTATTAGGATGTCCTTCAAAACTGAATTCAAAATCTTTTGAAAGACTGACCGTATTGAGAATCCCCAGCAAAAGCTTTTCCAGTGATTCCGCTGAAAAAAAAGTCGGCGTCCCGCCACCGAGATGTATTTCTGAAACTATCGGTTTCTCATCAAAATACCCTGCATAGAGACTCCATTCTTTTAATAAAGCCTGAATATAGGGCATTTCCACTGCATGATTTTTTGTAATGCGCTTATTGCAACCACAGAATGTACAAAGACTCTCGCAATAGGGTAAATGAATATAAAGACTGATTCCTTTCTCTGAATTAGTCTGAGAAAATGCCTTTTTTAAAGACCCGATCCATAATTCCTCCTTAAAATCAGCTGTCTGCCAGTAAGGTACAGTTGGGTAACTCGTATAGCGCGGTCCGGGGACATTGTATTTCTCTATAAGATTCTGCATGGTTTTCAGGGAATTATGATCTGACATTTTCTGAGAACAAAATTACCTGCTGCAATCTTTCCGCTTAATGACTTTTATCAATTGTCAAAATGACTCATATTATTACAATAATTGGTTTTATGCTTTTCAGACAGGTTTAATGCATTTGTAAGAATGTTGTTTTTTTGCTTTATTTGAACATGGAAAAACATCAACAATTTAAAAGAGAGTTAGGATTACTTGATTCAACGATGATTGTCATCGGTTCAATGATTGGCTCAGGCATTTTTATCGTCTCGGCAGACGTTACCCGTAATCTGGGATCTCCGGGTTATTTATTACTTGCCTGGGTTATTACAGGCATAATTACTTTGATTTCCGCACTCTCCTATGGAGAATTAGCAGGAATGATGCCCAATGCCGGAGGACAATATGTCTATCTCCGGGAAGCGTATAACCCTTTGGTTGGTTTTCTTTTTGGTTGGACTACCTTTCTGGTCATAGAAACAGGAACCATTGCTGCAGTGGCAGTAGCTTTTGCCAAATATACTGGTGTTCTCTTCCCGAAAATTATTGGTACAGAACATAAATTTCTCATCTTTGATACACAACAGTTACTTGCCATTGCCCTTATATTATTTCTCACATTTGTCAACCTGAAAGGCGTAAGAAACGCAAAACTTGTCCAGTTAATTTTTACAGTAACTAAAATCGGAGCTTTACTGGCTCTTGCCGTAATTGGTATTATCGTGGGTACTAAAGTAGGTATGTGGGAAATTAACTCTTTAGAGTTCTGGACTCCTCAGACTATCATTTTCGAAAAAGGCAAAATTGTCGATATTAAATACCTTTCAGGTTTAGGTTTATGGTCAGCAATGGGACTTGCTTTAATTGGTCCTCTATTCTCATCTTCTGCCTGGAATAACATTACTTATACGGCCGGAGAAGTTAAAGATCCGAAACGTAACATTCCCTTGAGCTTATTATTGGGGACACTTACGGTAAGCGCACTTTATATTCTGGCAAATGTGGCCTATTTAATGCTTTTACCTGCCAAAGGCTCTCCTGCAGGCGCAGATACATTGGCAAGAGGTATTATGTTTGCTTCCAATGATCGTGTGGGAACGGCTGCGGCTGAAATGATTTTTGGAAATCCGGGTGTATTTATCATGGCTATTTTCATTATGATCTCTACTTTCGGATGTAACAACGGAATTATTTTATCAGGAGCGAGAGTGTATTATGCAATGGCAAAAGATGGACTTTTCTTCAAAAAAGCAGGGGATTTAAATAGCAAAGGTGTTCCGGGATTTTCATTGGTTATTCAATGTGTATGGGCATGTTTACTATGTTTATCAGGCACTTACGGAGATTTACTTGATTATACAGTTTTTTCTATTCTTGTTTTTTATATTCTGACGATTGCCGGGGTATTTATTCTGAGAAAAAGACAACCGGATGCTCCCAGACCTTATAAAGCTTTCGGCTATCCGCTAATTCCGGCAATTTATTTGATTTTTGCCGTTGCTCTATGCATCAATCTCCTGATTTTCAAGCCAGTTCCTTCATGGGCGGGCGTAGGCATCGTAGCTTTGGGTATTCCGGTCTTTTATTTCTGGAGAAAGAAAAAAGCTGATTAATCTATTTACCTGGTCAATTTCAATTTAACCATTTTAAACTATGACTAAAAAACATTTTTGTCTGAAACTTATTCCTGCAAGGCCTACTTTTGCACAGGATATGACTGAAGCGGAAAGAGAAATTATGCAAAAACATGTCGTTTACTGGAAGGAACTCATGGATCAGGGACTTGTTATTGTTTTCGGTCCGGTTTCGGATCCTGCCGGAACTTATGGATTGGGAATCGTGGAAGTTGAAAATGAAGAACTCCTTAAAAGCATGACTGAAAATGATCCGGCAAGCAGTATCAATCATTATGAGATTTATCCTATGAGAGCCATAACACCTCAAAAATAGAAAAACGGGGATAGCATCAAGGTGCTATCCCCGTTTCCGTTAAAATAAGACCTATTCCAGAATTAATTCTATAACCGGCACTTCAGTATCCGGCTTTTTAACCGGAAGTCTTAATACCAGGTTCTCCCCTTCTTCTTTAAATTTTACCTCCGAACCATCATTCAGGATTTGAGCGTATTTCACTTTTCCTTTATAACCATCCAGACTTAAAACATCGATCGGCCATTCCAAAACATGTACATAAAGGCGTTTTCTGTCTGCATTATAAGTCAGTAATGAATTATCAGGCTTTTTAAAACCTGCGGGAGCTGCTGTACAGCCATATATCGCACGGCTGTTATATTTCATCCACTCTCCTATTCCCTTCAGGCGTTCATCCGCTCTGACGTCAAACAAACCTCTTGAGGTCGGTCCTACATTTAAAAGTAAATTACCTCCTTTACTAACGGTTTCTATAAGCATACTGATTAACTGCGGAACACTTTTCCAGCTTGTTTCATCTCTGTGATAACCCCATGACCCGGAAAAAGTCTGACAAGTTTCCCAGTTTACTTTTTTCCCTTTTTCTGATACCCATTCTTTAGGCATAAATTGTTCCGGCGATTTAAAATCCCAGCCCCAGTCGGTATCTCCCAGATCCAGACGATCATTCACAATAATTCCCGGTTGTAATTTTCTGATTATTTTAAGAAGATTTTCCGAATCCCAGTCCTCATGTCCTTTTCCATCTTTTCCCGGATATGAAAAATCAAGCCAGAGTTCATCGATTTTACCAAATTGAGTCAATAATTCAGTAACCTGATTTTTAAGGTATTGCTGATATTTTTTAATATCTTTTTTAGAATTTGCCGCTCTGGCCTCCGCATTATCCCGCATCGGATGAATGTGATCTACCGGGAAATCAGGATGATGCCAATCGATCAGAGAATAATAAAATCCGACTTTCAGTCCTTCCGCTCTGAAAGCATCTACCATTTCCTTTAACAGATCACGCTTTATCGGAGTATTTGTCACTTTGTAATCAGTATATTTAGAATCCCAGAGACAAAAACCTTCATGGTGCTTTGTGGTAATTACGAAATATTTCATACCCGCTTCTTTAGCCTTCCTTGCCCATTCTTTCGGGTTATACAAATCAGGTTCAAAATTGTTGAAATATTTCTCATACTCTTCATTTGAGATCTTTTCATGATTTCGTACCCATTCGTGTCTTGCGGGCATAGAATATAGTCCCCAATGAATAAACATTCCAAAATGGTCATTGTGCCACCACTTCATTCTTTCTTCTTTTTGCGCATCTGTTTCATTGGCCCATGCGGGTCTGGTCTGCGCAAACAGAACCTGCGACAACGAAATAAAGAGAAGAATAATTGCAGGTAATTTTCTGATAATTTTCATAACACGCTTTAAATTAAGTTTCAGATAAGATATTTTATAAAAGTTTCCGGTCCTTTTCTCTAAGAGTTTTGAAATTCAAATAATACTCTCAGTCAAAAAAAGTACGAAAGCAGTTAGGTGAAAACCGCCCTGAAAAGCCTTTTTTTTACCATGCCTTATAGGGTTTCTTTTTCTTTCAGCATAAAAACAGGAGTATTGTTGCATTTTCAGCAAAAAACTTTCAAAAGGTCTCAGCAATTTCTATATTAGCCGGAACTTCATCTTAAACAACCTTAAACTTCTTGAAATATGGAAATGGATGAATGGAGTAGTTTTACCAAAAGAGTAACCATAAATGCCGGAATAGAGACTATCCTGAAGGCCTGGTGTACTCAGAAAGGTTTGGAAAGCTGGTTTCTGAGAACTGCGCTTTTCCGGGATTCTGAAAATGAACTCAGAAATCCTGACCAGTTTATTGCTGAAAACGACAATTACGAATGGAAATGGTTTGGCTATCCGGATTATGTGCAGGAAGGCAGAGTTATGAGCAGTAAGGAGGAAAACAGCCTTTCATTTAGTTTTACGGAAAATTGCCTGGTTACTGTAAAAATTATGAAAGAAAACGGGGAAAATCTGGTAGAACTTACACAAAAGAATATTCCCTTCGATATTAATCCCAAAACCAATCTTTATGTTGCATGCGGAGAAGGCTGGACATTTTATCTGGCAAATCTTAAATCCGTTCTGGAAGGAGGAATTGATTTAAGGAACAGGAATGATCTTATTCAAAATGTCATAAATGCCTGAAAAAGCTGAGGTTCTGATTTGAACCTCAGCTTTTAGTTTATTTTTTCAGTAATCCCATTGAATCAAGCCAGTTTTTAGCTCTTTCTATCCATTTGTCAGGGGTTGTTTTGTTATTTAATCCGAAACCATGCCCGCCTTTCGGATAAACGTGTAATTCTGAAGGAACTCCGTTTTTCTGCAAGGCTTCATAAAACGACAGGGAGTTTTTTACAGGAACAGCATTATCATCTCCGGCATGAACCAGAAAAGCAGGAGGCGTTTGAGCCGTTACCTGTTGTTCATTTGAATATAATTTCACAAGCTCTTCCGAAGGGTTTTTACCGATCAACTGCTCCGCTGATCCTTTATGGCCAAAGTCACCGAAACTGATAACCGGGTATATCAGAAGCATAAAATCAGGCCGGACATTACTGGCATCAGCATTGTCACCGACAGGTTTACTGAAATGTGTTCCGGCGGTAGAAGCCAAATGCCCTCCTGCTGAAAAACCCATGATACCAATTCTGTTTGGGTTAATTCCATATTTAGAGGCATCTTTTCTCACAATTCTGAGGGCTTGCTGCGCATCCTGAAGCGGCGCTATCGTTCTGTCAACCTGTGCATTTTCATTGGGGATACGGTATTTCAGTACAAAAGCTGTTATTCCCATTTTATTAAACTCTTTTGCTACATCTGAGCCTTCATGACTTGCAGCCAGAATTCTGTATCCTCCACCCGGACAAATAATAACCGCTGTACCATTTGCTATATCTTTGGGAGCCGGATAAACGGTAATTGCGGGAACAGATACTTCAGAGATTCTTAAAATCCCGTCTTTCCCCATTTCTGACTTTTCAGTGTTCGCAACAGATTTGGAATTAGGGACAGCTCCTGCATAAAGAGGCATTTCATTCTGAGCGTACGAGAAAGTCATCGACATAGAAAGACTTAAAACTGTAATAATTTTCTTAAACATAGTTAACTTTATTAGAGAGTATATTAAAAATCCGGTTCTTTTACCGGACTGACCTTAATTACTTAAAGTCCGTTTCTATTCAAATTTAATCTGTTTTGATTTTAATTCTGTGCTTTTCTGGTTTCTCAGGGTAATCAGAATCACAGCTGATATGATAAATAAAGCCGCGACAAGCATTAAAGGATTTAACTGTTCTCCTCCCAGAAGCCATCCTAGCATTAATGCTACAAGCGGATTTACATAGGTATAAGTAGCAACCTGTGTAGGAGGTGCCACTTTTGATAACCAACTGAATACCGAAAAACCTACAATTGACCCGACAATATAAAGATAAGCAAACCACAGATAAGCATTTACCGGAACATTTGCTAAATCAACATGGTTCCATTCTCCCAAAAGCCCACTGACTACCAACGTAACAATCCCTCCCGGAATCATCTGCGCAGCGGCAATCTGAGAGGTAGGGTAATTGTTAATATTTGCTTTTTTAACGATAAAAACACCCAGATCCCATCCCAAAATGGCAATAAAAAGTAGTAAAACTCCCCAGAAGAACATCCCTTCACCTCCTTTTAAGGCGACGTTTTTCAGGCTCATTAAAATTATTACACCTATTACTCCCAGTGCAGCGCCAATCAGTACATTTCTCCTGGGCTTTTCGCCGTCAAACCAGAAAATAATTACCAGTAAGATTGGACTGATTGCAAAGAAAAGAGAGGAGAATCCGGAAGGTACCCATTTTGCAGCGATAGACAGCAAACCATTTCCAATGGCAAGCATTAATGTCCCGGCTATAGCATTAACCCATAAAAATTTAGAGTCCGGTCTTTTGAAATTCTTAGAAAAAATCGCCCAGAGTAACAAGGTCGTCCCGGCAAGAACATTTCGCATACCTGAAGCAAACATAGACGGCACGTTTTCCACTACAAATCGTATAGCAAGGTAAGTTGATCCCCAAACCAAATATAAAGTTCCAAGTCCTGCCCAAATTCTTAACTGTTGATTTTTACTATTCATAATACGAAATTGGGAATTTTCAGGGAATTTTTTACTGATTTTTCCGGAAGTTTTTAACATAGAGTTCCATATTTACCGTTCTGAATTTTTGAAAACAGTTTTCTTTATTCAGATAAGTACCCCCTGAAAAAGCTGTTTTATCTATGTTTTAGGGCAACTTATGGTATTTCCTTCCGTTTCTTGATTAAATTTTGTAATTTTTGCTATCCATAAGTACTGTTTCCATTATTTAATCGGGCATTTCATCTAACTAAACAACACATGAGAAAAAAAGCATTACTCTTTTATTTTTGTTTACTGTCATTTGCCACGGCTTTCGGCCAAAAACTCCCTGGTATTTCCGAGAAAACTGCTTCTTTTAAGAAATATGAAGGATATTTTACTTTCTGGTGGGATGAGGATGCCGGAAAAATCTGGCTGCAAATCGATAAATTCAATCAGGATTTTCTTTATGTTTCTTCTCTTCCGGCAGGGTTAGGGTCTAATGACATTGGTCTTGACAGAGGTTTGCTCGGCGATGAAAAAGTTGTTTATTTCAATAAAGTGGGCCGGAAAATCTTACTGGTACAACCTAATCAGCATTACAGAGCACTTTCATCAGACCCTAATGAGAAAAAGGCAGTTGATCAGTCTTTTGCCTCTTCAACGCTGGCCGGGTTTACCGCAGAGGCTGAAGAAAACGGTAAATTTCTGGTAGATGCCACAGACTTCTTGCTCCGGGACGTCATGGGTGCAGCTGAAAGAATCAGAGACATGAAGCAAGGCTCTTATTCGCTGGACAAATCCCGTTCTGTGATCTATTTACCAAGAACGAAGAACTTTCCGCTGAATAGTGAACTTGAAGTATCCCTGACTTTTACCGGCGGAGATGATGCCGGAAACTTCGTAAAATCCGTTACTCCTTCTACCGAGGCAATTACTTTGAGAATGCATCATAGTTTTGTTCAGTTGCCTGATAATGATTACAAACCCAGAGTATTTGATCCCCGCTCAAGTTTTAATACTATTTCATATTACGATTATTCGACTCCCGTCTCAGAACCAATTGAAAAATATTACATTACCCGTCACCGATTAAAGAAAAAAGACCCTTCTGCAAAAAGTTCAGAAGCAGTAAAACCAATTATCTATTACCTCGACAACGGAACGCCTGAACCTATACGCTCGGCATTATTGGAAGGGGCAACCTGGTGGAATCAGGCATATGAAGCAGCCGGATACAAAAATGCCTTTCAGGTGAAAATCTTACCGGATGATGCCGATCCGATGGATATACGGTACAATATGATTAACTGGGTACACAGAAGCACCAGAGGCTGGTCATACGGTGCATCTGTAACAGACCCGAGAACCGGTGAAATTATCAAAGGTCAGGTTACTTTAGGTTCGTTGAGAGTTCGTCAGGATTATCTGATCGCACAAGGCTTACTTTCACCTTTTGAAAACGGGCAAAAACCCGATCCGGAGAAAGATCCGATGTTAAAAATGGCATTATTCAGGTTAAAACAATTGGCAGCACATGAGGTTGGGCACACGTTGGGATTAATGCATAATTATACAGCCAGTATCAATAACCGTGCTTCGGTGATGGACTATCCGAGTCCAACGGTAAAACTGAATGCCAAAGGAGAAATTGACATTTCAGACGCTTATGCCTACGGAATTGGGGAATGGGATAAGTTTTCAATCACTTTCGGTTATCAGGATTTTCCTGCAGGCAATGATGAAAAAGCAGGATTGAATAAAATTTTGCAGGATGCCAGAAGCAAAGGACTTCTGTTTCTGACAGATCAGGATGCTCGTCCTGCCGGTGGGGTAAGTCCGGTTGCACACTTATGGGACAACGGTAAAGATCCTGTAGAGGAACTTAAAAACACTTTAGCGGTAAGACAGAAAGCGCTGAGCAATTTTGGAGAAAAAAGCATTCGTGAAGGAGTTCCGATGGCATTCCTTGAAGATGTGCTGGTTCCGATATTCAATTTTCACCGCTATCAGGTTGAGGCAGCTGCTAAAGTGGTAGGCAGCTTGGATTACCGTTATGCGTTGAGAGGAGACGGACAAAGCCCTACCCTTGCCGTAAGTAAAGAGGCCCAGCAAAAAGCCCTGGATGCTGTTTTAGTCTGTTTAAGTTCAGAAACCCTTACTTTACCCGAAAACATCATCAAACTCATTCCTCCACGCCCGGCGGGATATTCTTCTTCAAGAGAATTATTCCGCAAGAGAACCGGATTAGCATTTGACCCTTTGTCAGCCGCAGAATCAGCAGCAGATTTTCCGCTGCAATTTCTTTTTCATCCTGAAAGAGCTTCAAGAATGATAGAATATGAAGCAAGAAACGGAGGTTTGGGGTTGGAAGAAATGATTAACCAGGTCCTTGAAAAAACATGGAAATCAACAAGATCTTCAAACCTTAACCGCAAAGTTCAGTTTATCGTCGAACAAGTTGTTCTGACACATTTAATGGCATTAAGCACAAATGATGCGGCGAACTATCAGGTTAAGGCTGTAGCGGGAAAAACACTTAAAGATTTAAAAGTTTATCTTGAGGAAACCAGAAAAAACACAAAGGACTCAGATTATCAGGCACATATTGATTATGCGCTTGACAGAATGAAGAATCCTTCTGCTGCGAAAGTGGCTGTTCACAAAGAATTACCTCCGGGAGCTCCGATCGGATGTGATGAAGAATAACTGATTGTTACACATTTTATAATGCCAATGGACAGGTTTTTATCCTCTGTGCATTGGCATTTTTTTTATGGAAAAATGAGCATTATCTATCAGTCGATAAGCCTTTTTCCTTTTGTTTCTTTGAGAAATAAAGCTCCGATAATAAACGTAGTTCCTGCCCAGAAAATCGGGTAAAAAATTCCTGAAAAGATAGAGCCTGTTGCCTCACCCAGCCATGTTGCCACAAAAGGTGCGCATCCTCCGAAGACGCCGTTAGCGAAATGATATGGAATGGAAAGAGAAGTATACCTGATTCTGGTTGGGAATAATTCTACCAGAAATGCTGCAATCGGGCCATAAGCCATCGTAGCGAATAGCACTAATGAAAAGCATATCAAAATCAGATAAAAAATCCCCGTGTAGGTCAGTTCAACAGTTCCGTTAATCAATGTTCCTTCAGCAGAAACAATTGTTGCCATTAATCTGAATAAAGGATAATAACAGACTGCGGCTAAAAGCATTCCTGTGAGCATGACTTTCTTTCTTCCGATTTTATCAGAAAGAGTTCCGAATATTACAAAAAATGGGGTGCCAAGTAACAAGGCAAAGGCAATTACAACATTGGTAGTGACAAAATCGACATTCAGAATTTTACCGATAAAGATCTGAGCATAAAATTGTCCGGTATGCCACACTACACCCTGCCCGATAATAGCTCCAAACATAGACAGCGCCATGAGTTTAATATTCTGAGAGCTAGCAAATGCCTCTCTGAGTGGATTTTTGGAAACAGTCCCTTCTGCTTTCAATTTTGCAAACAAAGGTGATTCCTGCATATTTTTCCTGATAAAATAAGAGACAATCACCAAAAATCCTGATAAACCAAATGGAATCCGCCAGCCCCATTCAGAAAAAGCGTTTTTACCTAAAAGAGCCTGACAACTCAGAATGACAATAATTGAAGTAAAGAATCCTAATGTTGCGGTTGTCTGGATATAAGAAGTGTATTTCCCCCGCTCACTGTCGGGTGCATGTTCAGCTACATAGGTGGTTGCTCCGCCATACTCACCCCCGAGTGCAAGTCCCTGGAGAATCCTTAGAACCAGTAAAATAGCCGGAGCCAAAAGCCCGATAGATTTATATCCCGGAATAAATGCAATGGCGAATGTAGAGCCTCCCATTAGTATTAAAGTGACGAGAAAAGTATATTTCCTTCCAACAAGATCTCCAAGTCTGCCAAAAACAATCCCTCCGAAAGGTCTGGCAATAAAGCCAGCTCCGAAAGTAGCAAGTGTAGATAAAAAAGCTGCGGTAGGGTTATCTTTAGGAAAAAATGCTAAAGAAAGTATCGTTGTAAGGCTGCCGAAAATATAGAAATCATACCATTCAATCACTGTTCCTACAGAAGAAGCAGTAATCACTTTCCAAAGCTTACTTTTATCAACCAGGTTATTATCAAAATCTGAAGTATTGACCACGAAACAGGAATTATATGATGTAATGAAAACTTTGAATAAAATTAGAGCAATTTTGTACTAAATCATTTTTTTAATAAATTTTTTCATGAAAAAATCTTATGTATTCTGATATTTCATATTAACTTGACATTGAATCTATTAGAAACCTCATATCCTAACCCTTCTCATTTAAAAGTCTACTTTTTTAGTAGAACGCTACTTTAAACGTTTAAAAAGCCTACTTTTGTTTATAAATTAGTTCAATCTAAAATTCCCGCCGTGAAAAAAATCGTAAATTTCTGTCCAACAGGGACTCAAACGAACAAAGAAAATTCCTTTGCACCCATTTTCGCCAATGAAATTATTGAAGAAGTATTAGCTTGCTATGAAATCGGGATTACAATGGTTCATCTGCACGCCAGAGATGAGCTGGGATTAAACACTTACAAAAGAGATACCTTTCAGGTTATCATTGATGGTATTAAAAAATACCTCCCCGATCTGGTTATTTGTGTTTCATTAAGCGGAAGATATTTCAATGAAATTTCGCTTAGAACAGAGGTGCTGAGTTTAGAACCTGATTTAGGTTCACTTACAATGTCATCTTTAAACTTTGCCCGCCAGGCCTCAATAAATGAACCGGATGTAATTCTGGCACTAATTGATAAAATGAATGAATTCGGTGTTCATCCGGAGATAGAATGTTTTGACTCCGGTATGCTGAATTATACTAATTTCCTTATCAAAAAAGGTATTTTAAAAGACCCCGTTTATATCAATGTAATCTTCGGGAATGTCTTTAATGCCCAAACGGATCTGGCTACAGTCAGTTCTATCCTGCAAAATATACCTGAAAATGCCAAAACCTGCTTTGGGGGTATCGGAAAAGATCAGTTAAAGGCAAATATTCTCGGTTTAGTTGAAGCTGATGGAATAAGAATCGGTTTAGAGGATAATCTCTATTTCAGAAATAAGGAAAAGGCCAGTAACGAGCAATTATTAAAAAGAATACACACAATCATGCAGGAAATGGATTACTCCTGTATGAGCTCTCTTGAATTTAAAAACTTAGGTTATGGAAATAAAAAAGCTTACCATTTTGGGTAAAAGTGATGCAACAATTACGATGATATTTGACAATCTGGAATCACTGAATTTATTTCCTGAAATTGATATTATTAATAACCTGAATCTTGAAATTGAAAAGCCGGTTGCCAATCCGAAATTTAACTTTCAATTGTTCAATTCTCTCCAGGGAAATACGATTTCTGCATTCCAGTTAGGCGTTATTCAGGTTAAAAGTAAGTTGAAAGTTTTTGAAAACTTTGGTATAGATGAAGAGAAATTTTACACATTAATTCATAAATCTGCCTGTATATCTTCTACAAGCGTATTAGGAAATGGTTGTCTGGTAAATTCTCTGGTATCGGTTGCAGCTCATACGGCCATCGGGAATTTTGTTTCAATCAATAGAAATGCCTCTGTTGGCCATCATACAACTATAAATGATTTTGTTACAATCAATCCCGGATCTCAGATTGCGGGGAATGTTACGATCGGCAGAGCTACTCAAATCGGAATGGGGGCCATCGTAATTGATGGTATTTCTATCGGGGAAAACTCAGTAATCGGTGCCGGTTCTCTGGTTACCAAAGATATCCCGGCTAACGTTATGGCATATGGTTCACCAGCCAAAATCATTAAAGAAATTTAAAATTTATGTTACACATTGCCACACCACTTTTCAGATATGAGTACCTGGAACAGATTTATGAATCCATTCCTAAAAATGAAGATATCATCTGGCATATCTCTAAAATTAAAGAACGACCTGCGCTGACATTCGATTTTCTGGCCGATCCAAGAGTCCGGGTTTATGAGTGTGATTGTCTGGATACGGATACTGTTACCAAAAGAAATGTAATTTTTGACCAGATTAAAGATGGTTATTTCTGTTTACTGGACGATGATACTGTTTTTGAACAGGAGATGTATAATGTTTACAAATCATTTTCTGAAAAACAGTTTAAAGGTATGGTCATCGGAGCACAAAAGTTTTCATCCGGAAAAATCAGATTGAAACCCACCTATCCGCATAATGGCACTTTTAAATTGACAATTGATACTGGAATGATACTTTCCAATTTTACTGTACTTAATAAGGTAAGATGGGAGTTCTCGGAAACGATTCCGAATGATGCACATTTCTGGTATAGATGTTATCAATTTTATGGAAAAGAGCTAACTATCTTAATACCTGATACAATATCTTTATATAACAAATTTGCCCCTTTCACGAGAATAAAGAAACAGATATTTGGTCGGCAAATAAGGTTTGAAATTCAAAATATAGTAATATTTCGTATCATCATTCTTATCTCCTCTATCCTAAATTTCTTCAGAAGATTATTTGGGATAAAACGTACATTTAAATTTCCTTAAACACAGATTAAGTTATCCTAATATTTATTGTTCTATTTTCCCAGGGGAAATGGTTATAGATTGGCTCTGCTCCTACAAATTGACAAAATCTGTGATATGCATCAGATTCCTTCAAATTCAGAATCAATAAATTATCTTTTCCCTTAAAATATTCTATAATCTCATTATTATAAGCATTGTAATGCCCAAGTAAAATTTGTTTATTATAGGGATCTTCAGGAGCAGAGCTGTATAAAGCTCTGTTGGCCTCCCACATCCAGCCTTTATAAACATATCTAGCATTTTTGAGGTCATCTTGACCAGGGATATCTCCCCTACCATAGAGTTTACCGTGAAATTTTGTGATTGAGTTATACCATTCTTCCGCTGAATCCCGGATGGATAAGATGAATTTACTCGCTTCAAATCTTTGGTCTAAATACCTGAAGGTACCTGGATATGAAAATGGAAAATCCTGAAAAACCTGAGCACTCTTACAATATTTAAGGATTGGCTCAAAATTACCTTTTCTGTATTGGGGTAACAATAACTCCGCTCTCCTCTGATCTCCTACATGAAATTTCAAATCCTGAAAAGCCTTCATCAGCGAGGTCGTTCCTGTTTTATTTCTTCCTATGCAAAATATTTTAGGATATGTATTATTGTTTTTACTAAAAGAAAAGGAAGTTTTTAAGGCATATAAATTACTGGCAATGAAATGATTCATAAATATTAATATTTAGTCCTGTGTTTAATCATATTGGTAAAATAATTCAGAAATAATTTAAAGATTTTTTCGTCTCCATTTCAGGTATCAATTTATGTATTTCCCTCCGTTTGTTAATGATTGTTAATAAAAATCTATCTACTAAACCATCATGTTTCTGATAAATCTAAACGACATAAAACAACAAAACATATGAAAAACAGCACATTCATTAATCAGACAATCAGAATCGCTGAAATAATTAAATCAGGTTTTTCAGCTTCACTTTTCACCCTGGTTCTGGGAGGTTTTCTTAGCCCGGTTCCTGTAATAGCTCAACACGGAGACCGTGAATTCCGTAACCGTGAAAATGACCAGCGAGACAGAGTTGAGCAACCTCGTCATGAAAACCGGGACAATCATAACAATTATGATAATAAGCAACGATACAATCAACCTCCGAGAACAGAGATGAGAAGATATCCCGGCAATCCTGCTCCTCGTCCGCGTTATGTTGAAAGAAATACGGTAATCATTGATCGTTCAAGACCGAGCTGGCAATATGCTTCTTTACCCAGAAGAAATACTGTCATTCAGGCGGTGCCTTCAACCTCGGTTTCCATTGCATTCGGTGGTATAAATTTCCGTTATAACAACGGTATCTATTATAAACCTTACAGAAATACCTATATCGTTGCTCCTCCTCCATTCGGAATCCGGGTGCGTTATTTACCTGTCGGTTTCAGAGTAGTAAATGTTTATAACAGAACTTATAACTATTACAACGGAGCTTACTACGAACCTGTAGGAAACGAATATGTCGTAGTTCCTCCTCCTGTTGGCGCATTGGTTGAGAGTATCCCTGACGGATACGAAACGCTTCAGATTAATGGAGAAACCTATTATATCGTAGATGGAGTACAATACAGAGCTGTAATCAACAACGGAGAGATCTGGTATGAAGTAATAAAAGTAGGTTAATTGAAATGTACCTTTTGATTCTGAACAGGGTATGGGAAATAAATACCATGCCCTGTTTGTTTTTTGAATTTTCAAACCTATCAGATTAATCCTATCAGAAAAATATCTCTAAATGCTACAATTAATTGATAATTAGCACAATTAAGCAAATATACTCAGTAACAGACTATCTGTCCTACCGACTAAACCAGCACCATTATCACGGAATAATTATAATTTTAAAAAAAAGAATCCTTTTAATTGTAATTTTCGTTAACTTTTAAAAGTTTATCACAATTTTATTTTGATTTAATAAATAATACATTTAACATTGGGTAATATTATTTGATAAAACCAAATAATATATCGCTTTATCAAAAAACACAGACAAACTAATAATTCTATTAAGTACAAATTATCAATTGGGTCAGCAACCTGTATTTTACAATTTTTTTCTGACGTTACAGCTTTCCAAAAACAACCCTTCAACTTATAATTGCTGGCTTTCTCATGGTTACCGATTTGTCGTGATGACAAGTATGTGTATTTAATTTATTCTGCAGAATATTTTCGAATCACTATGTTTCAGGTATAATATCAGTACCCGATCAGGTAATCATTTCTCACCAAATCCTTGCATAAAATCGCCACCCTGTCATACGGCAGGGCTGAAAGCTATTTGCCCTTGCATTCCATTTGATTTCATTTATATAACTTAAAAATGTGCAGTATGAAAAAACGACTATCTTCATTTCTCATTATTTCCTGTTTTCTGCTTATCAGCTTTATTTCAAATGCTCAGAACAAAATAATCACCGGAAAGGTACTGGATGTAAATGAGCCTATGCCGGCGGTAAGCATTGTATTAAAAGGAACAAATTTGGGTACAAGTACAGATGAATCCGGGAAATTTAAACTTTCAGTGCCTTCTTCAGGAGGAAAATTAATTTTTTCCTTCATAGGATTTACAACCAAAGAAATTGAAATAGGTACTCAGACTGAGATAAATATCACAATGGTTCCGGATGTTACTCAGTTAGCAGAAGTAGCCGTTGTCGGTTCAAGAAACGCGAAAAGAACACAATTAGATACTCCTGCTCCGGTTGATATTATTAATGTAAGTGAACTGGCATCAACGCTGCCACAACCGGATCTTGCACAAATGCTTAAGCAAATTGCACCTTCATTCAATGCTCTTAATGCTATCGGGGCCGACCTTGATTCACACGTTACGCCCGTTCAGCTGAGAAATCAACCTCCCAATCAAACACTCCTTCTGGTAAATGGTAAAAGAAGACACGTTTCGGCATTATTGCAGTTATACAATAAAACAGGACCTTCAACCTCTGCCGATCTGATGACCATTCCTTCTGCTGCCGTCAATAAAGTTTCAATCCTGCGTGATGGCGCGGCTGCACAATATGGTTCTGATGCCATTGCAGGTGTAATGAACCTTGAACTGAAAAGTACAGTCAATGAACTAACTGCCAGCTACTTCAGCTCAATTTATAAAGCCGGCGATGGCCTGACCAACCAGTTCATGATTAATTATGGACTTCCTTTGGGAAATAAAGGTGGTTTCATCAATATGTCAGGTGAAATTACAAACAGAAACAAGACCAGCCGTACACCGGATGGCGGTTACAGCGGTTCTATTTACGGAGATGCCTACCTGAATAATCAAATTAAGGATGAATACGGCAAAATTCAGATTACCAATCCGGAAGCCCTTGCAAATCCTGACAATGCTGCTTTGAAAACCGATGAAGGCCTGATGAAAGCAAGAGGTTTATCCCGAAGTGATTTCCAGATGATTAATGGTTTAAGTCAGATGACAAACGGGACTTTTTTTGTAAACATGGGCGTTCCATTGACTGCAACGAGCAGATTTTATGCTTTTGGAGGTCTTAATTACCGAAATACACTAAGTGGTTGCTATTACAGATTCCCCCGCCAGCAGGAACGCTCCAATTATGATATCTACCCGAATGGATTCCTTCCGCAACTTACTTCTATTCTGGCAGATAAATCTCTCGCAATGGGAGTTCAGGGGAAAATGGGTGTTTTTGATGTGGATTTCAGCAATACCTTTGGATCCAGCAGCATGGACTACGGCATGGTAAATACGCTGAATGCCTCTTATGGCAATGAATCCCCCACTACGATGAATCTGGGAGCTAATATTTTCAACCAGAATACCACCAGTATTGCTTTTTCTCATTATTTCAATGAGGCATTCGGCGGAGCCGTAAAAGGGGTAAACCTTGCTTTTGGTACAGAGATGCGGGTTGAAAATTTCACGATTAAACAAGGACAGGAAGAATCATATACCAAAGGTACTGCCGGTATCTTTGTGGCACCATCCGATAATTTCAATTACACAAAAAATATCAATCCCGCAGTAAAAGACGACAAAGGAAATGACATTATTCTTTCCAAAAAAGGAGATAAACTAGACTTCAAAAACTATTCTCCAAACTGTCAGTGCTTCAGAGGGTTTGCGCCGAATCAGGCAGCAGATGGTAAACGTGACATCATTGCGGGCTATGTGGATGTGGAAGTAGATGTAAGCAAAAAACTATTGATTGCCGCAGCTACCCGCTTCGAACGTTACAGTGATTTCGGAAGTGTTCTCACAGGAAAATTAGCGGCAAGATATTCTTTACTGGATAACTTAAATTTAAGAGGATCGGTAAGTAATGGTTTCAGAGCCCCAAGTTTACATGAATTATATTACGCTCAAACCTCAACAGGATTTACGCCCGCGGGGGTCGCTTTTGATGTAGGTTTCTATACCAATGGAAGTACTGCTGCAAAGGCACTGGGTATTCCTAAATTAACGCAGGAAAATTCTCAGAATGCCAGTTTGGGAATTGCATTCCAGCCATTATCAGGTTTTGAAATTACAGCAGATGCTTATGTTTTTACCGTGAAAAACAAAGTGATTCTTACAGGAAACTTCGAAGGAGATGCCGTAGGCGGACAATTTAAGAAGGTAGTCGGAGGAGGTGCTGCACAATTCTTTACAAATGGTGCTGATGTAAAATCAAAAGGGCTTGATTTAGTAATGAATTATACAAAAATCATTGGTTCAAAGAAATACATTGCCACTTTTGCTGGAAACTGGAATGATGTAGCTTTCGTTGCCGTTCATCCTGCCAAATTGAATTTAGGAACTGATGGAACACTTACAGAGGCACAAATCCAGGATTTATACCTTAGCCGTGCCGTTAGAGCAAGTTATGAAGAAGGGAATCCTAAACAAAAATATATTGCTTCGCTGACAGTACTGGACAAAAAATGGTCTGCTATGGCAAGAGCGGTATATTATGGCTCCGTAACTTCAAGAAGCGCATATGATGATGGCAAGGGAAATTATTATGATTATGATTTAACAGCAAGAACTACGATTGATGTTAGTTTAGGCTATGAGTTTCTCAAAGGTATGAAACTTTCTGTAGGAGGAGACAACATTTTTGACGTTTACCCAACCCGTATTTTACCTGATCTTGCCGACAATAATCGTTTTGGATATGAAAACTATCAGATGGGTTTTCAGGGAGCTAATTACTATGCAAGGTTAAGTTTCAAATTCTAATAATCTGTTCAATTTTTACATCAGGCCCTTGTCTGTTATCAGTGCAAGGGCTTCTTTATCCGGCAAGTAAAACGATCCCCTTTACAAAGAGCTTCTTAATTTCAGATAAAAAGGGTTCTCCACATGCCTTTTCGAATTATTCAGAACTAATTCTGCCGTACTTTTTCCCATTGCCTTAAAATCTGTTGAAATGGTAGTAAGTCCGTTGAGAATCAATCGCTTCAATGGTGTTTCATTGTAAGAAATTATACCTACGTCCTGTCCTAAAATCATCTGTTTCCCCATGATTTTATCAATAAGTGTTACCAGATCATCTTCCATCAGGTTAACGTAGGCTTCACCCTTCATAACATCCTCATTTTCAATCGAGTGCACTACCTCATGATCAAAAGCATAATTCTTGCAGAAGTTTTCAAAACCCTTGATAATTTCCTGAGGAAAATAGCTGTTTTCAGGGAAGATAATTTTGAGCTTTGTGTACTTCGACAACCTCTCAATTGCCTGTCCGAGCGCATGGTAAATATCGTTTTCAAAATTTTCATAAACAGCCCCAAAATCTCCCGTAATCTGAGGGACAATTTTATCAAGCAGAATCAGCTTTTCTTTAGGCAATGTATTTATTACCTGATAAGCCATTTCTTCTCCATCAATAAAATGAGGAATTATCACATAATGGGTATAATCTTCTTTTCTGTTATTAATCAGCCTTTTAAACAGGTTAAAATCATTGTTATAAATGTAAAAATCAATCGCAGCCTGGTCTCCCAATGCCTCTACAAATGAATCATAAATGATTTTTTTGTGATTACTCAGCTTATTGAAAAGTAAAAAAATCTTCAGATCCTGGGAATAATCCGTGCTTTTAATGTAGTATCCTTTTCCGGGCACAGAACCCAATACCCCAAGTCCGCGGAGGTAATTATAGCCCTTTTCTACTGTTACTCTGGCAATATTAAATTCAAAACTTATTTCATTGATTGAAGGCATAGAATCACCTTTTTTAACAATGTCCTTTTGAATGGCTTCCAGAATCGAATTGGCTAACTGATGGTACTTTGGCGTTGAAGAAAATTCATCAATTCTGATGACATCAATAATTTTGGGAGGCTTCATTATGTCAGGACTGTGTTACAACAGAAATTAAGATTACATGCCTTAATGGTTTTCAAAGCTATCACAGAATTAAATCAAAGCTAAATTTTACCGTTACTTTTTGCGAAAAAATATTGTTTTCCCGCTTTTCCGGCAATAAATATTTTCTCTTTTTCAATTCCAGGGCATAAAAAGAGGTTTTTCATACCTGAAAAACCTCTGTACTTTAATATTCCCTGATTGTATTTTTACTTTTCAGGGCCATTCCGGCAATTTCATCCTTTCGTCTGAAAACAACTCCTTTTTGCTTTAAAGCGTACTCAAAAAACTGCTTTGCCGCATTTACAACCTGTGGCGTTCCGCCTATTCTGTCATGAAAACTAACAGACATCATTCTTCGTTTTGTGGCTGATTCTGCGTACAACTGGTCAAATTCCATTTTCAGTTGAGCAAGAAACTGATCGGCTGAAAAATGCCGGCCTTCAATCAGTAAAATATCATTACACCTCAAAGTATAGGGAACTACCGCGAAATCCTTTTCCTTTACTTTAACAATAAAAGGCTCATCTCTGCTCAAATCATCAATATGGTATAAAAAACCTGCTTCCTGTAAAATTTCAAGTGTATGTTCACCTCTTCTTAACCAATTGGCATTATATCCTACCGGAGTCACTCCTGTTACCTTTTTCACAGCTTCCACTCCATCCATGATAAACTTTTTCTCCTCTTCGTATGAAAGGTTATATTGAGAAGACCAGTTCATACCATGTGCGGCAGCTTCATGTCCTCTTCCGACAATTTCTTTAGCAATCTGAGGGTTATTCAATACTGCGGATCCGACCATATGTGAGGTAACCTTAATGTTGTATTTGTCCCAGAGATCCAGCATTCTCGGAATACCTTCCTTATAACCATACTGATACCAGGTTTGGGCAGGCAGATCTTTAAAACCAGGCTGAAGATTTTGCGGGAAAGGACTTTCAGCATTATCCGGTTGTCCCCCGGCCTCAAATTGCATTGAAACTGAAATAACAAGCCTGGAGCTATCCGGCCAAAATCCTGATTCAGGCTTTTCAGCAGAAAATGCCTTATTTGAATCTAATAACCCTAATAAACCAAATCCGGTACCCATTTTCATAAAATCTCTTCTTGAATTCATCATTTTTGCAATTCCGATTTCTTAAATAATTGATTTTACGACTCCCCCATCCACTCTCAATGCCGCTCCATTTGTCGCGGACGAAAGCGGACTTGAAACATAAGTTACCAGATTGGCCACTTCTTCAGTGGAAGCAAATCTCTGAATCAATGATGACGGCCTGCCGTTTTTGAAGAAATCCTTTTCTACCTGCTCAGAGGTACTATTCTGCGCAGCAGCTAATTCCTCCAGAAATCCGGTAACTCCTTCGGATTTTGTAGGACCAGGTAAAATGGAGTTAACTGTTACATCTGAACCTTTGGTCAGTTCAGCCAAACCCCGGCTAACAGCAAGCTGAGCCGTTTTACTAACGCCATAATGAATCATTTCTTCTGGAATATTTACCGAAGATTCACTGGAAATAAAGATGATTCTTCCAAAATTATTCGCCAGCATTCCCGGGAAATAATGGCGGGATAAACGCACCCCACTCATGACATTTATCTCAAAAAATCTGAACCAGTCTTCATCTGTAATTTCCACAAACTCTTTTGGTTCGAAAATTCCGGCGTTATTGATCAGAATATCTACGGAAGGAACTTCTTTTAAAAGGCTGTTTATTTCCTCAATTTTAGCAAAATCTGCCACCACACCGGTAACAGAAGCACCCGGAACCAGCTCTTTCAGGGATTTAATTGCAGCATCAACCCTTTCCCGGGTTCTGCCGTTAATGATAACCTTTGCACCTTCCTGTAATAATTGCTTTGCAATAGTAAATCCGATTCCGGCAGTTGATCCGGTGACAAGCGCCGTTTTATGTTTAAGTTGTAAATCCATGTTAAGTCGTTTTTAAATTTTCATTTTTCCTGAAAACAATTACTAAAGCTATTAAAAAACCAGCAAAAGCAAGGCCGGCTCCTACCCATTCCGGGGAAGTATAACCTAAACCGGCCGCAATCGGCAATCCACCCAAGTAAGCTCCGATGGCATTTCCGATATTAAATCCTGCCTGACTAAGTGAGGAGGCAAGCATTTCCGATCCTTTGGCAGCATTAATCATTAAGATCTGAATAGGAGAAGCTACCGAAAAAGCCAGAGCTCCGGTTACAAAAGCCATAGCCAGGGCAGGAATCTGATATTGTGACACCAGAGAAACAGTAATTAATGAACCTACCATTGCCAGTAAAAGCAGGCAGGTGGCAATAGCCGGAGAGTGAGAATCAGCCAGTCTTCCGCCGATAAAATTTCCCAGCGCCATCCCTAATCCGGTAAGAACCAGAATCGGAGTAATAGCATTACTGCCAAAACCGGAAACTTCAGTTAGCAACGGGGCGATATAGCTAAACCACGCAAAAAAACCTCCGGTGCCGATCGCAGTGATGCCTATTACCAGCCAGGGCTGTAATCTTGTGAAAAGTTTCAGGTCTTTTCTGATATTTTTATTCTTGGCAGCCGGAAGCTCGGGTAGCCAGCTTTTAATACTCCAGATTGCAAAAAGTCCGATAAGGGCAATAATTACAAAGGTGATACGCCAGCTGAAATTATGTCCGATAAATGTGCCTAAAGGAACACCGATAGTATTTGCAATAGTAAGCCCTGCAAACATCACAGACACGGCTCTTGCTTCTCTGCCGGGATCAGCCAGCCTGCTCGCAACAACTGCCCCTACCCCAAAAAAAGCGCCATGAGGCAATCCGGCGAATAACCTTGAAATGAATAACAGCTCATAATTAGGGGCGAATGCAGACAATCCGTTGAAAATGGTAAACATTACCATGAGACCAATCAGAATCTTTTTAGGAGGATAATTCCCTGCTAATCCAACCAAAAGAGGCGCTCCCAATACTACGCCTAAGGCATAAGATGAAACCAGATACCCGGTAACAGGAATTGAAACATTCATGGCATGAGAGATGTCGGGCAAAATACCCATCATAACAAACTCTGTCATTCCAATACCAAACCCACCAATTGTGAGTGTAATCAAACTCAATTTCATTCTTCGGAGATAATAAATTAGTAATCGTAAAATATAAGTTTTCCCTTTAATATTTTCGGGAAGAAAAGACTGTTGATCTGTAAAATTAATGCCAGGCACTGGCATAATCCAGTAGTATTATATCTTCATTACGCAGTTTCAATTTTGTTGCTTCTATCAAAGCATCCAGCTGATTGAGATTGGTAGCACTTGCAATTGGGGCAGTAATTCCGGGTTTAGCAATTAACCAGGCGATAGCCACACTGGCCGGACTTGTCTGATGCCTTTCGGAAACGGTATCCAAAGCCTTCAGTATATTTAAACCTCTTTCATTCAGATAGGCATTCATTCCGCCACCTCTTGCACTTTTACCAAAATCAGCTGCGGAGCGGTATTTCCCTGTAAGAAAACCACTTGCCAATGAATAATAGTTAATGATACCGATGTTATTTTCAAGGCAAATTCCGAGTAATTCTTTCTCCAGTCCTTCTCTGGCATAAAGGTTATATTCCGGTTGAAATGTCTGATAAACCGGAAAATTATATCTTTTCGAAGCTTCCAGAGAAGCTTTTAATCTCTCTGCTGAAAGATTTGATGCCCCGATCCAACGGACTTTCCCTTCTTTTACCAATTGGCTATATGCTTCAAGGGTTTCTTCGACCGGAGTTGATTCAACATCCCAATGGGTCTGGTATAAATCTATGTAATCAGTTCTCAAACGTTTTAAGGAATCTTCAACCGCTTTAAGAATATATGCTTTTGAAATATCACGCTTTCCCTGACCCATATCCGAACCAACCTTTGTAGCAATGATTGCTTTATCGCGATTTCCCCGAAGTTTTAACCAGTTTCCAATAATGGTTTCAGATTCTCCACCTGAATTACCTGAGCCCCATCTTGAATAAACGTCGGCTGTATCTATCAGGTTAAAACCTCCTGAGACAAAAGCATCCAGTAATTCAAAAGATGTTTTTTCATCAATTGTCCATCCAAAAACATTCCCACCGAAAGTAAGCGGGGCGACTTGCAAATCTGTATTACCTAACTTTTTCTTTTCCATTGTTCAGCTTCTAAATAGTAAAACACCTTTTTATTCAATTCACAATCTTTCAAAAAGATTCCTTCGGTGTTTTATTTTTTGATTAAAGCATCAATACTGAATGCATTATGATTCAATGAGGAAAGCATTATAGCAAAAAAGAAAACATGAATCAGCTGAGAGGGAATAGCTGACCATTCTTCAATCAGACAGGAACCAAATACCAGTAAAATCATAACAATACCTCCGGAAAATAGGGTTTGACGGGTAAACAAGCCTAAAATCAGTAATATTCCGATCAAAAACTCTGCAACCGGCAGGACATAACTAAATGGAATCACCAATGCCGGAGGCAGCAGCGATTTTTCAAATTGCCCCACCATCCAGGCACTGAATCCGTTTAATTTAGGTAATCTGACCAATCCGTGGCCAAACATACTTGCACCGATGGCAAGTCTCAATAATAAAAATGTACTGGCTGTGTTAATCATATCTGGTTAAAATTTAGATTGTTACTATGACTTTACCTCTGGTACTTCCTGATTCTACCTGTAAATGTGCCTCTCCCATTTCCTGAAAAGAAAATACTTTTGAAATATGAGAACGAATGCTGCCGTCTTCAAGGAGTCCGGCAATTTCTTTCATATCTTCTCCATTAGATTCAACCAGAAAGAAGAAACCATTTAAGCCTAAAGCTTCTGCTTTTTCCGTAATCTCTGCATTTAACCCTGACGGAATGCTAATGATGGTAGCCCCTTTTTTCATAGTCAGAAAAGAACGGTCAATATTGTCTCCGCCAATAGTATCAAGCACGAAATCTACTTCTTTCACAAGGTCTTCAAAACGATGTGCTTTGTAATCAATATGCTCATCTGCTCCAAGGCTCAGTACAAAATCTCTGTTGGCTTCAGAAGCCGTACCAATGACGTATGCACCCAGGCGTTTTGCGATTTGTACAGCGAAATGTCCAACTCCGCCCGCCGCAGAATGAATAAGAACCCTAAATCCTTCTTTTATCTTCGCTTTTTGCGTCAGACCCTGTAAAGCAGTAAGGGCTGCCAAAGTAGCTCCTGCCGCTTCTTCATGAGAAATGCCGGAAGGTTTAAGTGCCAGATGGGTAACCGGAGCCGCTACATATTCTGCATAAGCATTTCCGAGACCGGGAAAGTTTACCATTCCGAATACCTCATCTCCCCTTTTAAAAGCTGTTACATTTGTACCGGTTTCAGTTACTGTTCCGGAAATATCCCAGCCCAAAATAATCGGGTGCTGATCCTTAATTCTTCCTGCTAATCCTTTTCCTGATCTTGTTTTAACATCTACAGGATTTATACTGATCGCTTTTACCCTGACTAATACCTCATTATCTTTAATTTCGGGAAGAGGAGTTTCATCTATGACCAGATTTTCTGTTCCTCCGAATTCTTTTAAAACAATTGCTTTCATAATTTTTGTTTATTTGATGACACAAAGTTCCCAAGAAATGTCGGCCCTGCACTTGTATAATTACAGGTTTATCCGGTAAATTTACGGGCATGAAAACAGAGAATTTATATCAGCCTTTTGAGGTAGAATACAAAGAATTAGATGAATGCCCGATTACGGCACATGTTCATAATTTCTTCGAATTGGTCTATATTGTTGAAGGTACCGGCGTACAATGTATTAATGATAACAAATTTCACTATCGCCCGGAGCATTTCTTTCTCTTAATGCCACAGGATTGTCATTCTTTTGAGGTAAAGACTGTCACCAAATTCTTTTTCATTCGATTCAATGACATCTATCTGAAAGCTCAGAAAATACAGAATCCTTACGGAGCACTAAACGACTGGACCAGGAAACTGGAATTTATCTTTCAGAATACCAACCATTTACCAGGCTGTATTTTAAAAAACAAAACAGATAAACTGTTGGTCAAGGCATTAATTGATGCTATTATCCGTGAACATATCAACCAGCAGCAATATCACCAGGAATTAGTACAACAGATTGTGAATACCCTAATTACCATCGTAGCCAGAAATATCTCATTTAATACGCCGCAAATAACCAAGAAAAGCGTCGTAAATGAAGTACCGCTGGATATTCTTCATTATATCCATCAAAACATCTATATGCCTGAAAACCTGAAAGTTGAGCAGATTGCTGCTCATTTTAATATTTCCGCGACCTATATCGGAGAATATTTTAAAAAGCATACCGGAGAAAATATTCAGCAATATATTACTAATTATAAGTTAAAATTAGTTGAAACCCGTCTGCAATACAGTGATTTAAGGATGAACGAAATAGCTTATGAACTCAATTTTACCGATGAAAGCCATTTAAACAGAATCTTCAAGAAATATAAAGGAATAAGCCCTTCAGAATTCCGGAAACAATTAACTAAAGTCTAAAGGCGGATCAGGCTTTGAACTTTTGTATTATTTAAGGAAAGCCTGTTTACTGAGTTTAGCACATTGATTTTTTGGGGTAAAAAGATTATATTTGTAATAATGGTTAATATAATTATTTCCTGAAAAATCTTGAAAAAACTAATTTCAATATTCCTTGTCGGACTCTTACTTTACAATATGATGGGTTTCTCCATTGTTTATTGGATAGGGTTAGAGAATCCTTTACAAAGGATTGAATCTGTTCCTCAAGCCACAAAATCAGAACAGGAATTTATAGTTGTCAAAATCCCCGTTTCTCTTCCCTATCAAAACGACTGGAAAACGGCGGTTCCTGCCGAAGGAAGCATTCATCAGGATGGCCGGTTTTATCAGATTGTTTCACAGCAATTAGTCAATGATACTTTATATACAGTCTGCAAGCCAGATATTAATGCAAGAGATCGTTTTTTCGACTTAGCAGCTCATATCAATGACCATATCAAACAAAATTCAAATACTTCAGGAAAATCATCAGAAAATCTGCTTAAAAGCCTTATTAAAGATTACATGGTTTCCAGAAAAACCCATGTCTTTTTTGTATTTGAATGGTTAGTGCCTAAAACAGTCCCTTCTTTCAGATTACCAGTAATTGCTGTCCATCTGTTTGTAGAATCACCCCCTCCGGAATTTGCCTGAAATTTCCTGCGATTTAACCTGGCGTGAAAACGATACAGGATCTGAATGATCAGAATCATTCACAGGATTTCTATTTCCCAGACATCGGTTTTGGTAAAAAACCAACAGGACTTATTTCAGATAAACAGGAATAAATCTTTTTGTATTTTTCTCAGAATTCTGTGTTCTCAATTCCTGACATTTCAAGATAAAATTTCTGAAAATCAGAATTTTACGGTACGTGTTTTCAGGGCAAATGATTCTTTCCTGATTATTTACAGCAAATATCCCATGGCACATATAAAATTATTAAACGAAGAACTTCCGGGCATTACCGGACTTTTAAACTATCGCCCTGAAACGGCAAAATCCCTGTTAAATCTGGCAGAAACACTTTTGAGGTCAGAATCGACCCTTACCAGCGGAGAAAGAGAGCTGATTGCGTCTTATGTATCACATCTGAACGGCTGTCATTTTTGTCATACCTCACACGGTGCCGCAGCGGCAGCGCATTTACAATGCGATCTGGATCTGATTGATGATATTAAACAAAACTTTGCCACTACCGGCATTTCACCAAAATTACGGGCTTTACTGAATATAGCAGCCAAAGTTCAGAAAGGTGGGAAAAATGTACTTCCCGAAGATATTACCCTGGCCAGAAATGAAGAAGCGACAGACAAGGAAATTCATGATACGGTATTAATTGCAGCGGCTTTCTGCATGTTTAACAGATATGTGGACGGACTGGGAACCTTTGCTCCCAAGGAAAATGAAGCTTATCGGCAAATGGGAGAAATGATGGCATTTGCCGGATACAATCGCCCCAGATAATATTCAAAATCCCTGACTCAAATCTCTAATCGAACCTAAAATGCCACATATACCACTTCCCGAACATTTACCGGGTATTACCGGCTTACTTGAATACAGCCAGGATACCGCACAGCCAATCCGTGAGCTAACGCAATTTCTGCTCAGAGGAGAGAACACACTCAGTGCCGGAGAAAGAGAACTGATTGCCACAATTGTCTCCCACAATAACGAATGTAAATTCTGTACTTCTGCTCATACCGCAGCAGCTGATTTACTGCTGGGAGAATCGAAAACCTGCAAGATTATCAAACAGGACATCGATAAGGCTGAGATCAGTGAAAAGATGAAAGCGCTTTTGAAAATTGCCAAAATGGTTCAAAAAAGCGGAAAATCTGTAACTAAGGAAGCCATCGAACTGGCGAAAAACAATGGTGCAACTGATCTTGAAATTCATGACACAGTGCTGATTGCCGGTCTTTTCTGTCTTTATAACCGATATGTAGATGGCTTGGCAAGCGTCACTCCTGCTGACCCCGGATTTTATGAATACCTGGGCGAACGCATTGTTAATCACGGCTATAACAGATTACCTCAGGGATACGATCATTTGAAAAACAAATAGAAAAATAAATATTCCGGCCATTTTCCAGAATCCGGCCGGAATATTAAACCCGACCAACAGATGAAACTATTATACAAACTCTATATTTTAACTATTCTCCTTCTTGGCAGCTTTTTCAGTCTTGCCCAAAACCCGGCAATTTCAGGTAAAGTTACGGATGCTGAAACGAAGAAGCCCTTAACAGGTGTAAGCATTTACGTAAAAGGAAAAATTTATGGCACGGTTTCCGATGCTCAGGGAAATTTCAACTTAAATATCTCTCCGCCAGCCACTTTGGTCATCTCTATGATAGGTTATAAACGGGTAGAGATTGCAGCCAGCACTTCTCCGATGAACCTTAGTATGCAGCCTTCTTCTGAGGAATTAGATCAGGTGGTAATTTCGGCTTCCAGAATTGAAGAAAATATCCTTCGTTCTCCGGTCAGTATTGAGAAAATGGATATCCGGGCCATTCAGCAAAGTCCTTCAGCGAACTACTTCGACGGATTGGTGAATCTTAAATCTCTTGATATGGTTACAAGCAGTCTTACATATAAACAAATCAATACAAGAGGTTTTAACAGTACAGGAAACAGTCGCTTCCTGCAATTGGTAGATGGGGTTGATAATCAGCCTTCAGGATTGGGTTTTGCCATGGGAAACCTGTTCGGTCCGCATGATATTGATGTGGAAAGTGTAGAATTAATCCCGGGTGCCGCTTCGGCTTTATATGGCCCGATTGCCTTTAATGGTATGTTAAATACACGCACTAAAAACCCTTTTATTTATCAGGGTTTAAGTGTACAAACAAAATTCGGGATTAACCATATTGGTGACGGAACAGGATTGGGAGCTAAACCGATGGGGGATTATGCAATCAGATATGCAAAGGCTTTTAATAACCGCTTCGCATTCAAACTGAATACCTCTTATTTAACGGGAACTGACTGGTATGCAAATAATTACACTGACATTGACCCCAATACGCCTGAAGCTAACAGAGGTCCTAATAATCCCGGGAGAAATGCGCTGAATATCTATGGAGATGAAGTGGCCAAAACCATTGATAAAATCGGCAGAGTTTCCAGAACGGGATATGAAGAAAAAGATCTTGCAACGTATGGTGTTTACAGTTTAAAACTGAACGGTGCACTGCATTACAGAATTACCGATAACCTGGAAGCTATTTATCAGGCTAATTTCAACCAGGGAACCGCTCAATATACCGGAAGCAGCAGGTTTGTCATCAATGATTTCAGGTTCATTCAGCATCGTCTGGAACTGAAAGGCAGTAATTTCTACATCAGAGCCTATTCAAATCAGGAACTTTCTACCAATTCTTACAATACCCGCTCATTGGGACAACTCATTAACAGAACCTGGGTAAGGGATTTAAACGGCAATGTCGTTTCACCGGATAAAGCTGATGCTACCTGGTTTGACCGTTATACTGCGGCTTTTAACGGAACAATAAATGGCGTAAGCGGTCAGAACAACAGCCTTGCCAGAGCCTTTGCTGATCAGGGAAGATTGCTTCCCGGCTCTACCGAATTTGAGCAGGCAAAGGATAAGCTGATTCAGACCAGAGGTTTAAGTGGTGCCGGGATTCTTAGTAACTGCAGTCTGAAACATATTGAAGGTTTATATGATTTCAGCCAGTATCTGAAAGTTTTTAACCTTCAGGTCGGTGGAAATTACAGAAAGTATTACCTGGACACGGAGGGAACACTATTTGATGACAAAGGCAAAAATCTAACCAACGAGGAATATGGAGCTTTTGCGCAGGTTTCCAAAGATTTATTGAATAAGAAACTGAAAGTTACTTTTTCAGGACGTTATGACAAGAATGAGAATTTCGACGGAAGATTTACGCCGAGGGCTTCTGCGGTCTTCTCTCCTTCTGACCAACATCATTTCAGAGCTTCTTATCAGACAGGTTTCAGAAATCCTACGATCGGAGATCAGTACATTAAACTGAATGTCGGACCTATTATTATTCTTGGAGGAGCTCCCGTAAATGCAGCAGGAACCAATGCTTATGAAAACTCTTACACAGCTGCCTCAGTAGGCGCTTTCGGGAGTGCTTTCGGAGCAGATCTGGCAAAAGGCGTGCCTTTTCCTCAGGCGGTTGAAAACAATAAAAATAAGCTGAAGAAATCGAATGTTCCATTCATAAAATCTGAAAAAGTACAAAGTTTTGAAATTGGCTATAAAGGACTTCTTTCTCCTCAGGTTCTCTTTGATGTCAACTATTATTACAGCCAATACACTGATTTTCTTATCAATACGGTCGTTATTCGTCCAAATAGCAATGTAACCTCTCCGGATGGCTCTATCAATACGCAGGCTGCTACAGATATTTTAACAGGAGGAACGCAGGCATTTCAGCTTTATACAAATGCTGCCGATAAAGTTTCTATTCAGGGAATAAGCGCAGGTCTGACACTTTCTTTACCGAAAAATTACCGGTTAAACGGAAATGCTACCTGGATAGATTTTAACCTGATGAATGCTGATCCTAATAATATTCCTGCATTCAACACACCAACCTGGAAAACCAATCTGACACTCAGCAATTCAAACGTAGCTAAAAACCTGGGCTTCAGCCTTGCCTGGCATTGGCAGACGGCATTCGACTGGTACGGAACTTTCAATGAATTACGCCCGGGACTTGTACCTGCTTACAGTCTGATTGATGCGCAGATCAGCCTGAAAGTACCGGCTTTGAAATCTGTCATCAAGCTGGGAGCCTCTAATCTGACGAACCAATATATTACACAGGCTTACGGTTCTCCGGCAGTTGGCGGCTTGTATTATGTCAGCCTGAACTTTGATGAATTACTGAGATAAAATAACCGGGTATCTCCCTGATCCTGATAAACTTAAACACATTTAAACAAGCATTTTATGGATACAATTGCTATATCTCCCCCGAAAGTAAATACCAGACACTGGTTTGCCTTCGCGCTTTGCATGATTAGTTATCTGTTTGGAGGGACAGTTTCAACCATTATGTCGGTTTATTTACCCGTTGCGATTCCCGAGCTGTTAAAAGATCATGCTTCTGAAGCCAGATTAGGAGAAATCGGAGCATATATAAGTGCGATTTTCATTTATGGCTGGATGTCCGGTGGTTTATTGTTTGGCATTATCGGAGACAAAATCGGCCGCAAAAGAACACTGACACTGGTAACAGGTCTTTACGGAATTGCAACTCTCCTGATCGTTTTTGTAAAAGACTGGCAAATTTTAATGCTTTACAGATTCCTTTCAGGAATGGGTGTCGGAGGGGTCTTGTTAGTCTCAACAGTATATATTTCAGAAATATGGGAAGAAAAAAGCAGAGCCATTGTTCTGGGAGTTCTGGCCGTTTCTTTCCCGCTTGGTATTGTAGCTTCTGGAGGATTAAATGTTCTTTTTCCTGTTTGGAGACAGGCATTCTGGCTCGGACTCATTCCAACAGGTATTGCCTTATTAATCTTATTCTTTTTACCGGAATCAACGAAATGGCTGCAATCCAAAAATGAAAATACTGATGAGAAACCTCCTTTCATTTTTGATGCACGGAATCTTCCGAATCTGCTTTCAGGTTCCTTGATCTTCGGTGCGGTTCTGATCGGATTATGGGGCATTTTCTCCTGGTTACCAACCTGGGTTCAGAGTTTACTTGAAGCGGGTCAGGATGGTAGAAAAGAACGCGGATTTACTATGATGCTTTTGGGTATCGGTGGAATTTTGGGAGGAATTTTATCAGGATTTCTGATCAATAAATGGGGAAGCCGTAAAACATTAATGGGAACTTTTATCGGTTGTTTTATAGCCTGCGGTCTGCTTTTTATTACCAATCAGCATTTCAGCAAAATCATTTATTTTGAAACAGCCTTTCTTTCACTCTTTTTCGGGATAAGCCAGGGTTCATTGTCCAGTTATATTCCGGCATTATTCCCGATTGCCATCAGAGCTACAGCTTCCGGTTTCTGTTTTAATGTCGGCAGGTTTTTTACGGCTACAGCGGTCTTTTTTGTTGGAACACTTGTCTCATTTTTCGGAGGTTTCGGAAATGCTTTGCTTACGTTTTCAATCACTTTTGTCATTGCTTTTATCGCAGCTTATTTCAGTAAAAACACTAAGTAAACAACCGTTTTTAAAACAATCATTATTAAAACGACTTTATAATATTTAATAAAATGGCATATATAACACTTCCCGAAGAGGATCTATTACCGGGCATCCGCGGATTAATGGCATTTAGTCCTGAAACATCCAAACCTCTTAATGCACTGGCGCAAGTGCTTTTGCATGATACCGACAATACTTTGTCGCCGGGAGAACGTGAAATGATCGCTACCTTCGTGTCTTCTGAAAACGATTGTATGTTTTGCAAAAGTGTACATGGAGCAGCCACGCGATGTTACCTTGAAGACGATGGCACGATAGTGAATCAGGTAATGTACAATTTTCAGGAAGCAGCTATTTCTGATAAAATGAAGGCACTTTTAAGCATTGCCCAGAGTGTTCAAAAGGGAGGAAAACATGTCAAAACCGGGCAAATTGAAAAAGCCAGGGAAGAAGGAGCCACAGATAAGGAAATTCATGATACCGTACTTATTGCTGCGGCTTTCTGTATGTTTAACCGTTATGTTGACGGACTGGGAACCTGGGCACCAGACAATCCGGCCGCTTATCTTCCCCGGGGAATAAAAATCAAAGAAGAAGGTTATGCCAATTATGATCCTATGAAAACAATTGTCAGATAGGATTTATACAACAAAAAACTGGCAAAGATGAGGCTTTTCTGAAAGACTACTCTTGTGCCAGTTTTAACAACAATCTGCATTTAACTTAATAAAACTTTGTCCTGCTTATTGTTCTTTTTTTCCGGTATCCTTTTCAAAATCCAGGGCCAGAGAGTTTAAGCAATAACGTAAACCTGTAGGACGCGGGCCATCTTCAAAAACGTGTCCTAAATGAGCTCCGCATCTGCTGCAAAGAATTTCTGTTCTTTCCATGCCGAAACTATTATCTGCTACTTCAAGAATGGCATCCTTATGAATAGCTTTGTAAAAAGAAGGCCAGCCTGTTCCTGAATCAAATTTAGTCTGGGAATCGAATAATGGTAATTTACAGCAAACACATTTATAGATACCTTTTTCATGGTTCTTCCAGTAAGCTCCGGAACATGCCAATTCCGTGCTTTTTCTCCGTGTAACTTTAAATTGTTCGGGAGTTAAAATTTTACGCCATTCATCATCCGTTTTTACAACAGTGAATTTATGCTCAGTGTTTTGTGCCATGCTATTACAAGATGTGAGTATGATACTTATAAATAACAAAAAGAGTCCATTTTTCATAAGATTACATTGTTTTTATTTACAATCATAATTACGAAATAAAACCCGTTTTAGTTGTCAATGGTTAAAGAATATTTGAAGAAATGTCAGCTATATGACCAAAAAGGCCGGAAACAAATGCTCCGGCCCTGAAATATTATCTTAAATGCATTTTAGCTGGGCTTATTTTTTCCTTTAGCAATCGTTAATAATAAAGAAGGTAAAAGAATCAGGTTCGTCAGCATAGCAACAAGCAATGTAATAGAAACCATTACTCCCATCGCAGCGGTACCTCCGAAACTGGATGCCGCAAAAATTGAGAATCCGCAGAACAAAATAATCGCTGTGTAAACCATACTCAAACCTGTGCCAAAAATGGTATTGGTTACTGCCTGAGAAACACTGTGACCTTTTTCATAAAGTTCCTGACGATACCTGGTCAGAAAATAAACCGTTCCATCAGAAGCAATACCGAAAGTAATACTGAATACCAGAATAGTAGATGGCTTGAAATGAATATCCAGAAAACCCATAATTCCGGCCGTAAGTGCCAAAGGAATTAAACAAGGCAGTTTCGACAAAATGATAATCGGAATTGATCTGAATAAAGCCATACCGACAATGGCAATCAGCACAATGGCAATCAGTAAACTCTCATACAGGTTATCAAGCAAATAATCATTGCTTTTCAGAAAAACAAGACTGTGCCCGGTCAGGCTTACTTTATATTCTGAAGGCTTGAATATTGAATCTACTTTCGGACGAATTTCATCCATCAGTTCTTTAATTCTTACCGAACCTACATCAGCCATCTGAAAACTCACCCTTGTGATACTTTTATCTTCATTCAGGAATGATTTCAATTGCTTGGCACTCGCCTTTCCATTCTGCACATATTCTGCCACTTTCGATAATTCCATTACGCCCGGCATAACAAAATATTTTGCGTCCCCTCCCCTGTACGCCTGATACAGAAATCGGGTTGCTTCTACAATTGAAACGGGTTTTGAAAACTCTTTATAGGCCGCAATTTTATTTTGCAGGGCTTTGATTTTGTACAATGCCTCAGCCTGGTTTCCAAAAATCCCATTTGGTTTTTTGGTATCAATCATTACTTCAAAAGGCAATACACCATTGAAATTCTTCTCAAAGAACTGCAAATCGGTATAAATCGGATCATTTTTCGGTAAATCATCTACTACAAAACCAATTACCCTGACTTTCGTCATGCCATAAATGGAAAGCAAAACCACCAGAATAACCGTCGCATAAATCGCATTTCTTTGATGATGAACCAGGTAATCAATCTTTTTCAGGAATATTTCAATCCATTTTACTTCAAGATGTTTTAAATGTCTGGCCTTCGGTAATCCCATATAATGCAGGAATATCGGAATCAACAAAATACAGATGACATAGGTAACCATTACATTGAGCGCAGCGACTACCCCGAATTCTACCAGCAAACTACTGTTGGTAAAATAAAATACCCCAAAGCCAATAGCTGTAGTGGTATTTGCCAGTAACGTGGACAATCCTATGCCCGAAACCATATTTCTGATAGCCTCTTCTTTATTACCATGCGCCATAAGCTCCGACTGATACCTGTTAATCAGGAAGATACAGTTCGGCACTCCGATTACAATAAGCAAAGGAGGTATCAGACCCGTTAAAATTGTAATTTTATAACCCAGCAACTGTAAGGTTCCGACGGAGAATACCACTCCGATTAATACCGTAAAAATAGAAAGAATGGTAAAACGGAAAGACCTGAAAAAGAACCATAAAATCAAGCCTGTTACCAATACTGCAAGTCCCATGAACAGTTTCATTTCACCAGAAACCTTCAGCATGGTAGCAGTTCTGATAAAAGGCATTCCCGAATAATGAAGCTCCGTTTTATGCTTTACTGAAAAATCATTAGCCAGTTTTCTGATTCTGTCAACGATGGCAATTCTTTTAAATGAATTAAGGTCCTTATCATTAAAAGTGATCGCCATAAGGGTCGTATTCGTCTTACGATTAATTACCACTCCTTCGTAGAAACGCAGGCTTTCAATGCTTTGGCGAAGGGTATCAAGTTCTGCCTGACTTTCCGGAGCTTTTGTCAGCAAAGGCTTTACATCGAAAGTCTTCTTTTCATCATTCCGCTCTAATTTATAGAGATTTGCCAGCGACAAAACATTCCTGATTCCCTCAGTATGTCGGATGTCTTCGGTAAGTTTATACCAGTCTTTGAATTTATCCAGCTCGTATAAGCCCGGCGACTGCCAGCCAATTACCATAATGCTTCCATCTTCACCGAATAATTTGCGAAAATGCTGGTATTCCTGCTCAATCGGATCATCAGCCGGAAGAATTCTGGAAAAATTATAGGAAAGTTCTATTTTACTTGCCTGATAGCCCATAAAACCGGTAGAGGTGAGTACTAAGACTATCCAAAAAACACGGTACTTTATTATCAAATCAGCGATTTTATTCCACATTTTAAAATTAGATTGTTTTACTCAAATCACACTTTCCTGCAAAAGTAATGATTACTCTTATTAAGTGCTGAAATAACCCCGTCATGATTTGAATATTACAGTTTTTACTGATTAAAATACAAAATCATTTCTCTTCCGGAAGCTGTCAGCCTTTATCCGGCATTCTTAATGCAATGGCCGTTTTTTTATCATTCCACCTTTGGTATCATTGATAGTATGTTGAATCACAAAGGCTTTCGGGTCTATTTTTTCTATCTCAATTTTCAGTTTCTGAACTTCCAGACGGGTTACAACTGAAAAGATAATTTTGCGGTCATTTTCTACCAGTCCGTTTTTTCCGAAACCTCCTTCACCTTTATAAACTGTAACGGCGATAGCGAGTTTTTTAACCAGAACTTCTTTTATTTCTTCTGCTCTTTCAGAAATAACAGTTACACCGATATACTCTTCGATACCTGTAATCAGGAAATCAACTGTTTTAGAAGCGGAAAGGTAGGAAAGCATTGAATAAAGCGCCGTTTCCAGATTGATTAAGAATGCGGAAGCGGCAAACAGCAAAACGTTAAAAACGGCAATAAAATCCCCTACAGATAAACTGGAATTACGGCTTACAAACACAGCAAGCACCTCCGTTCCGTCAATGACGCAGCCCCCTCTCATAGCCAAACCGATACCTGCGCCCAGGAAAAAGCCACCAAATACGGAAATAAGTAATTTATCATTTGTAAGATGCTGCATTTCAAAGAAATGAACAACGAGAGCAAGGCCTGCCACAGCCAGAAATGTTCTGATGGCAAATGTTTTGGAAATCTGTTTTGATCCGATGTAGATGAAAGGAATATTGATACAAAGAATCAGAATGGAAAGATCAATTCCTGTTAACCGGCTGGTAAGCAATGAAATACCTGTTACCCCACCATCCAGGAAGCCATTCGGCAGTAAGAAACCTTTTAGCCCTAAGGTTGCAAGAGCGATTCCGGCACAAATTAAGATTGCATCTTTAATATATTGTCTGAAAACCAGCCGTTGAACACGGGCTGGCTCTTCAAAGATTTTTAACTTTGGTGTCTTCATAATTTTCAATAGTTTACATATAATTAAAACAAAATAAGGAATGCCATTCCCTTTAATCTGACCCTCTCAGGGAATAATCTGCAAGGGAATGGCATTCTTCAAAATCAGATACCCTCTGTTTATTTAACAACACTCAGCGGTGCGGGTTCCGTAATAGTCTTCTTTTTCTTGCCGGTTCCTAAATCTATGACAATCGGAGCTGCCACAAAAATGGAAGAATAGGCCCCGAAAACAACCCCGACAAACATAGCAAACGAGAAACCTCTCAATACATCTCCACCTAAAACCAGCAAAACCGTAACTACCAGAAAAACTGTCGTAGCAGTCATTACCGTTCGGCTCATGGTATGATTTATGGATCTGTTAATCGTTTTCATAATCAATTCCTTGTCGTTCAGGTCGGCATCAGAACCGATTTCTTCTCTGATCCGGTCAAATACTACTACCGTATCATTAATAGAATAGCCAATTACGGTTAACACTGCGGCGATAAAAATCTGGTCTATTTCCAGTTCAAAACCAAATAAACGGGTAATACCAACCATTCCTAAAACGACCAGCGTATCATGCGTCAGGGCGATAATCCCACCCAGTGAATACTGCCATTTGCGGAAACGTATCAGGATATAAATAAAAATGGCAATCAGGGCATAAATGACTGAAATAAAAGATTGTTTAAGAATGTCATCAGCAATAGTCGCTCCTACTTTCGATTCGGATAAGATTACAGGTTTGGCATCTTTAAATTCCTTCAAACCATTTTCCAGTGCGGTACGAACTTTCTGATTAGCCTGAATCGACTCATCTTCAACCAGATAAGAAGTGGTAACTTTTAATTTCGTATCTCCGTTGAAGGTTTTTACTTCCACACCTTTTTCTTCAAAATTATCTTTTAATGCCTCTTTTACCTTTCCGGCTTCAACAGGTTTTGAAAATTCAACCACATAAGAACGACCTCCTTTAAAATCTACCCCCAGGTTAAAACCTCCCTGAGCCACAATGACGATCATTCCCAGGGCAATAAGTGACCATGAGAAAATATATGAAATCTTTCTCTTTCCGATAAAGTCGAAATTCATTCCCTTGAAAAGATTTCTGGAAATAAATGTTTCGAAAGTTACTTCCTGCTCTTTTCCGGCTTTTATCGCACGTTCAGCCATCCAGTCGACCAAAATATGAGAAATGTAAACCGCAGTGAAAACGGAGGTTACCAGACCGATGCATAATGTTACCCCAAATCCTTTTACTGAACCTGAACCGAAAAAGATCAGAATAATCCCGATTAAGATAGTTGTAACGTTTCCATCAATAATGGCAGAAAGTGCCTTTTCATAACCAATCTTTATGGCATTACGCAGGCCGGCACCCCGATGGAGTTCTTCCCTGATCCGTTCATTGATTAACACATTGGCATCAACTGCCATTCCCAGGGTAAGAACAACCCCGGCAATTCCGGGTAAAGTCAGGGCAGCCTGAATCTGAACAAGAACTCCGGAAATGAAGAAAACGTTAAACAAAAGGGCAATATTGGCCATCCAGCCTGGTTTTCCATAATAACACACCATAAAGATGATTACCAGAAACAAACCCAGACCCATCGACAGATATCCCTGATTAATTGCTTCCTGACCTAATGACGGGCCAACAAACGCATCTTCCACGATGTGTGTCGGAGCCGGTAATTTCCCTGCTTTTAATACATTTGCAAGATCTTTTGCTTCTTCAACGGTAAACGAACCTGAAATGGAAGAACGTCCGTTAGGAATTTCACCATTAATCATCGGAGCTGAATACACGTAATTATCCAGTACAATTGCCACACGCTTACCAATATTGGAAGCCGTAATATTTTTCCAGATTCTGGCTCCGGTTCCATTCATGGTCATGGTTACTTCCGGTCTCCCGCTCGGATCAAAATCCTGGGTAGCATCTGTAATTACATTCCCTTCCAAAGGAGCGGTTCCACCTTCTCCTCTTTTAATGGCTTCAATCTGAATGATTTCATCTCCGTTATTAGCTTCGATTCCTTTAGCATACCAGACAAGTGACAAATGGGAAGGAAATAAAATCTTTACTTCAGGGCGGCTTAATAATTCATTGACTTTTGCGGTGTCTTTTCTGAAAACACCCCAGCTTCTTCCCTGGTTATCAAGCGGAACAAATAATTTCGTCAATGCCGAACTCGCTGTAGAATCTTTTTTCACATTCCCGTCTGCTCCGGCCTTTGAAGAAAGCTTTCCGGCTAATCCTCCGTTTTTAGCAGAATCCGCTTTTGTTCCGGATAAATCCTGATTCAATATCGAAGCAGCACTTTTCTCCAGTTTCTCCTGATTGGATAAATATTCTGCCAAGGCATTAAGACTTTGCCCCCATTCATCAATCTCAGCCACTTCAACAAATTCCAGTTTTGCGGCCCCGGAAAGTAACTTTCTGGCTCTCTCAGGATTGTCTACACCTGATAACTCCACCTGGATTCTGTTTGTACCAGGTAAACGTTGTATATTAGGGTTAGCAACTCCGAATTTGTCAATTCTTGCCTGAACAATCTTATAAACCCGATCAACAGCACTGTCAATTTCCTTGTTAATTACTTTCCTGACCTGCGCATCTGAAGAAGTCGATTTCAGTTTGTCACGATTGACAGAATTAGCAAATATTGTAGCTAATCTCTGTTGAGGAGCTACGCTTGCAAATGCTTCAAAAAATAGCTCATTAAACGGTTTAGCAGAATTTACCTGGTTTTTTGCAGCAATTTCAATTGCTTTCTCAAAATTAGGATCACTACTCTTTCCGGATAATGCTCTCAGGATTTCTATAGGAGAAACTTCAATTACAGCATGCAAACCGCCTTCAAGATCGAGCCCTTTATGCAAAGCATAATTTGTTACTTCCTGATAGGTAAATCCCAGATAGACAGGCTGTTTCCAAAGCGAATCAATGTATCTGATTTTTCTGGAAGGGTCAAATTTCCCGTCTTTGGTGGTAGCATATTTAATAGCATCATCACGAAGGGAATTTGCTTTCCAGGTAAATGATAAAAAAAACAGGCATAAGGCTGAGATAATTCCCGTCAGCCAAAGAATCACACTTTTATAACGCATTTTAAGATTTTATTTTACGAATTAATTTTCCGATTTTAAAGATGATTGAGAGAATAGTTGTTCAGGGCAAAACAATGCCGTTAAACCCTATCCGAAAGATTCAGATGGGAGCATTACACATGAACAAATTGTAAAATCTTTAAATCAGGGAGCATTCGTAGCTATAAAATTCTCAAAAAGAATCTCATTGAGCGGAAAAGAGGAAACCGATACTTTCCTGAAACGGAGTTGACAGGAATACGATTTCGAAAGAAATGTAGTAAAAAACAGGGGGTCATTCGGATAGCAGAGGTCAACCCCTGCCGGAGCATGCTGTATTTCCGAAAAAGTCCTGAGAGATGAGCCTCCAAACTGGTTAATATGCTCATTTGACTGCTCCAGCTTGTATTTCTTATCCCCGGAACTATGTGCCTGCTCTACTGAAAATGCTTTACCGTAAACAGAAAACAACAATATCTGGCACATTAAAAATGTGCTGAATAAGCGTATTATGAGTTTCGTTTTCTGCATTTTGAATTACAAAAGTACTATCATTTTGGCAAGTATTCAAGGGAATTACTATTTACTAAACTTTTGACAAGCCTTAAAAATTGCCTTTCTGCGATTCTTTTTCGATAAATTAATCTGAGAAAAACAGTTTTTGTACAAAGATTGTCACAATATCTCCCGGTATTTTAGAGTATTATTTTACCGATAACAACTCTGTAAGAAAACCCATTTCAGGATATGAATCTGAATTAAATGTAATTAATTGGACAGAAATCATCCTGAAGCTTTAATTTATTCCGTAAAATCCTTTTTATAATCTAACATGAAAAAAAGAATTCTTCTTCTGTTTAAAACTATAACACTGCTGCTTGCTGCCATTTTATCAAATGCACAAAGTGATCCGGCTGCACTTCAATCCTGGAAAGACCAGAAATATTCTATGTTTATTCACTGGGGAAGCATTTATTCAGTACTGGGAGGTGTTTGGAAAGGACAGCCCGTTTCAAGAGGTTTGAGTGAGCAAATCCAGGCCCATGCCGGAATCTATAGTGATACCTATGCTAAAGTAGCCAAACAGTTCAATCCGGAATTATGGAATGCAGACTCCGTTGTTTTGCTGGCAAAAAGAGCCGGAATGCGCTCGATTGTTATCACTACCAAACACCATGATGGTTTTTGCATGTTTAAGACCAATACGACTGATTTTAATGTGTTTGATGCTACGCCGTTCAAAAAAGATGTAGTAAGAGATCTGTCTGAAGCCTGTAAAAGACATGGTATTCGTCTTGGTTTGTATTTCTCTCTTATTGACTGGCGTTTCCCGCAGGCGATGCCTATTTCAAGCCATAATTCAGATCAGGTGACCCCTGAGCTCCACGAATACAATAAAAAACAGGTAACGGAATTATTGAGTAATTACGGCACTATCTCCGAGCTTTGGTTCGATATGGGTTCTCAAAGTATTCAGCAAAGTAAAGAGCTCAGAGACCTTGTGCATAAATTGCAGCCTAATTGCATGGTTAGCAGCAGATTAGGAAACGACATGGGTGATTTCAATGTAATGGGTGACAATCAGGAGCCTGATTATATCATCGGAGTACCGTGGCAGTCTCCGGCTTCATTTTTTGACGAAACCTGGGGTTATCGCTCATGGCAGAAAAGAGGCAGTGAGGAAGACAAATTCAATGAAAAGCTGACAAGTCTTATCAAGGTTGTCAGTCGTGGCGGTAATTATCTTCTGAATATCGGTCCTAAAGGAGATGGTTCTGTTGTAGATTTTGAGAAAAATGTATTGCTGAAAATCGGAGCCTGGCTGAATCGTAATGCCGAAGCCATTTACGGAACCGGTATGGATCCTTTTCATGTGACTTTTGATTGGGGGCAAGTTACCAGCAGACCCGATAAATTGTATCTGCATTTGCTTAAAAATCCGGAACAGGGCGCGATTCTACTTCCAGGCATAAAAGGAAAAATCAGTAAAATCTATGTACTCGATGAAAAGGAGAAAACTGCAATTTTCAAGGAATCTAAAAATGGAATAACTATCACAGTACCAAAGAATCTTAAATCGGGTGAAGGTTTCAAAGTACTTGCCGTGGAATTTAAAAACGGATATTCAGTGGATCCTGCCAATGTGGTTCAGGCTTCAGGTAATGAGCTTACTTTAAATGGCCATAATGCTTTCAAATATTACAGCAATTCGGGAATTGACTATAACAGCCGTTTTAAAAGTACCGTAAAAGAAGTATGGACGCTTCAATCCGCACTCAATACAAATCTTAGCCCATATTTGATTTACAGTAATCAGGAAAAAGGAAAAGAGATTGATGTTACTTTTAACAATAAAGTCCAGACGGTAAAACTTGACGGAGAAGATGCACTTGTACTTGAAAATGACCTGATGGGACTTACCTGGGGACATATCTATCTGGCAGGTCCGTTCTCAAGCGGGATTGATGAGGTTCCCGGAAAAATCGGAGAGATTGACCCTTCCAAAGGCTGGCCGGGAAGCAGCAACAAACCCTGGGAAGTAAAATCAAACTGGAAAAATGATGTAGTATATTCATTGCCTGCCGAAACTTACGAAGGTTATTATCTTTTGCAGGATATCAATTCTCCTAAAGATCAGTCTATTCTGGTAGAAATAACCAGCGGCGACGGCGTTTTGGTAATGTTAAACGGCAAAGAACTTTTTGTTCATAATAACCCGGCTAAAGCGGAAAGTCAGAAAGACATTATTATGCTTCCTTTAAAAAGCGGGAAAAATCAGCTTCTGGTAAAAGTAAGCAATACTTTCAAGAAAAATATCCCAGTTTCAATCAATACCAACATTCAGCAGGTACTTTACCGCAAAGCACTTGATCAGTTTTCGTTACAAAAAATGCAGTTTTATCCTTTGAGCTGGCAGCTACACAATGCTCCGACTCTTCATCAAACCTTGAATCTGCCAAATCTTTCTCTGAAATTACAAAAGAAGTAATACGATATATTAAGCTAAAAAGGCTTTGATCCAAACAGATCAGAGCCTTTTTTCTTTTCAGGCTGATTCTCTGTTTTGAGATATAATCCTCCGTACACAAAAAAGCCATCTCACTACTAAAGTACATTATTCCGACTTTAATAATAAGATGGCTACGGTTAAAGCCTGGCTCGGTTTTACGATTCCAAGTACTGACCGAAAATCGGAAAGAAAGGCATTTTACCGAAAATGGAAATAATTCAGAGGTTAAACGTGGAAAAGCAGAATGCTCAGAAAGAATCATTTAATTAAAGTAATGGCTGGCATACTGCTTTCCGGTAAAATTCATAAAATATGCCGGAAATCAGATCATTTCACAGCGATAGCCAAGCTGGCGAAGTACCATAACGATTCTTTCCGGAGGGGTAAAGCCTTCTACTGCTACCTGAAGAATCTTATTAACATCCTGAAAATCAATATTAAAACTGCTTACATTCAAACTTTTAAGGGCATCCCAAACAGCCTGAATACCAATCGGCGAGGAGATATTTGTTTTAAAGACCAGTATTTTCATAATTACATTGTGTTTATTTGGGGTTTTTAACGAAGTACTTATCCATCAGCCACATTTGCGCGTCTGAACGGTTGTCAAAGATATTAACGTCGCAACCATAGGTTTTCTTGGCCAGATACTGAGAAACATTTTTCCAGATCGTCAGCATGAAGATAGAATTGGTAACCATAGCTACCCCAAAACACTTCTCCTGAAAATCTTTTCGGTATCCTCTAAACCATTCATTTTCAATCTTTACCACGCCCCTGTCCTTTGAAGGCTGACCATCAGGGTAATCGAACAGAAGCCCGAAACTTCCTCCTTCAGCAATCATTTTACTGATTTCAGAAAGGTACTTTTTTGTTTCCTCTTTAGTCATTTTCTGTCCCATTCTTAGTGTAAAGACCGGGCATTGGTAATGTTTGGTTATTTGTACCATGGCTTAATTGGCATGTATGGTATTCCGGAAAATCATCTCTAAATCTACTCTTTCACAGGCTAAATGAAGCAAATGCCTGAATTCCTTTGCCTCTTCCACCGTAAGAAACATACCTGTGGCAGCAAAATCAGAATGAGAAGGGTTTTTATCCCGCTGACTTGAGGTTTCTATGATATAATAATTGCTGCTTTCAGGGGCATCATCTAACCGCTTTATGAAAGTTACAAGGGATTTCCAGTCTAAAGCCAGAAGAATATTTTTGTACTGAATCTGAATTTCAGTACAGCAATTACATTGTGAAATGCAGGAAAATTCCGTTTGAACCAGAATTTTATGAAATACAGTATCTCTTTTCATTTTTGCGATAGATTTTGTGTAAGTTTAGAAACAGCCCCGACATTGTCAGGGCTATTGACTGTTATTTTGTAAAGTATGATAACCATGCAACACTTTACTGAAATGCAATTGGTAGGAACTTTCTCAACAGAATCAAGTCGTTGCCCAAGTCTTGAGTTCCAAACAAGGCTTTTGACGTTATGTTTGAAAATCAAGTACACTCACTATTTTGTCAAAATTTATTTCTTTTCCTCTCCTGAAATTCAACGATATATCTGAGAAACCAGAATCAGAATCAATAATTCATACTTTTTTGTAATTCAGAAACCAGCATGCTTTTCTAAATATCAATCCGGGAACAGTTCATTTGAACGATATTGTATATACGCAAAATATCAATGCGACAATGCCCGAATCATTCTGTCAAATTAACCCTCACCCACTTCTCTTTTACCTTAGCTCTGAGCTGTTCTGCAATTATTACATTACAAAGGTAAACACTTATTTAGAAACATTCCAAATAAAATCAATATTATTTTGAATTAGTCTAAATAAATACTAGTTTTGTCGTGTCAGAAAAATATGATGACCACCATTTAAAATTTCTGGTAATGATTCCGAAAACGGGATTTAGCAGATATTTATTCACTTTAAAATAATTAACTCATTATGAACAAGATTGCCAAAATTTCAACCCTTCTACTACTAAGTGCTAACGTTTTCGCACAGAAGTCGCAGGATGTTCAGGCTATCAAAGGCCAGTGCGGATGTCATGAAGTAACTTTCGAATACGCCGAAACATTTGCTCCTAAAAAGGATTATAAATTTCACGACCGGAAAAAAACCGGAGGTCTGGAATGGGTTTTTGTAGATGAAGAATCTAAGGATAAAGTTGTAATCCAACATTTGTTAGTGGTTGGAGATACTATGATTATTAAGCATTGGAGAGAAGACTGGCAATATGAAAATACTGATTTGCTGGCTTATCAGAAAGATATGGACTGGAAACCATTGGTTTTGAGCAAAGATCAGGTGAAAAAGCAATGGACTCAAAAGGTATTTGAAGTGAATGATGCACCAAGATATGAAGGAACTGCACAATGGATTCATGCAAACGGAAAGCATTACTGGGAAAATACAACAGACGCTCCTCTTCCGAGAAGAGAATATACCACCCGTTCAGATTATAATGTTTTAAGAAGAACCAATCATCATGAAATCACTGATAATGGTTATATCCATGAGCAGGATAACGATAAGGTAATTCGTTCGGCTCAGGGAGATGAGGTGCTGGTGAAAGAAAAAGGCTTGAATATTTATAACAAAGCGGATGATTCAAAATGTAAAATCGCTTCGGAGTGGTGGGCCAAAAACAGAGCTTATTGGGTAGATGTCCGTAATGTCTGGGGACAAATTCTTGCTCAGAATAAAGGATTAAGTCTTAAATCAAAATCTGAAGATGGAAAGATGATGTGGAAAGAGCTTGATGATTTAGTTGAAGATTTCAAGAAGAAAAATGTAACTGATTCAAATGCCCGTCAGACAGCGATCAGAACAGTCATCAACAAATATCTGAATAACAAAGAGTTATACTCATTCAGAAACTAAAAAAACGAATTACAAAGGGTTTTCGGGTAGATTTCTATTCGAAAGGTGTTCGAGGTTGCTTACCAGTGTTTTTTGTAAAAATAAATGGTTTCATAAGTTCTTTACTATAAATTACTACACGAATAGTTAGAATAGCGTAATCCGGCTTGGATTACGCTATTTTTGTTTTATCAGCTTAAGAACCAACTACTCTGATCTTAAATCAATATTGATAATTTTTGTCGGAAACCATACTTTCATTTCTCCTACTCCGCGATTCGAGCGTGCAAAATAAGGAATTGCTAAAAAGTCCTGCGTGCGGGTAGATACACTCTGCTTGTCTTCGCTGATAATTACAGCTTTTGCCGAACCTTTCAGGGTCATTACACCATTCAGTAAATCAGGACGAAATTCAGCATTGAGGTTTACATTTTCAGGTAACAATAAATTGCCTGTAAGACCACTGTTATCCGAAAATTCAGCACAATAAACCAATGGCCCACGCTCTAAAGCGATTTTTCCGATATCATCTTTCACATTTTCATTTGCTTTTACTTTTCTGATTTCCATTGGTAAATTCAATTCAATCAAATCTTTTTTCTTCCATTCTCTGTTTAAAACAGCATATCCGTTTTCCAGCTGATAATCAACTTTCTGTCCATTGATTTTCAAAGAAATTTCAGGCTTTTTGCCATCAGAGTAGGTATAAAGATCTGATGGGAACGGTTCATTTTTCGCCCAGCCCGGAATACGGACATATACTTTGAAAGAAGCATTTTTCAAAGGCTCAACATTTATCTTAATATTGCCATCCCAGGGATAATTACTCTGCTGGCTGATGCTTACACTATTTTTAGCGTCCAGCTGAAACTGAGTACTGCTGCTGATAAACAAATTCAGGTACAAACTATTGCCTTTCTGGGCATAAATATATCCCGGAACAGAAGGAATGAGTCTGCTGATATTTGTAGGACAACATGAACAGCCAAACCAAGGTGAGCGCTTATTTTCTCCGCTGATTGTACCGTCTCTCATATTCATTTCCAGCGGATTTGTGTAATAGAAAGACAGTCCATCCAAGCCGATTCCGGCAATAAGTCCATTGTAAAGCGTACGCTCCAGTACATCAAAATATTTGGCATCTCCGTGAAAAGAGAACATTCTTAAGTTCCAGTAAACACTTCCGATTGCGGCGCAGGTCTCACAATACGCTGATTCATTTGGCAAATCATAGTTTTTGCCGAAACGTTCTCCGTCACCTGCTGTCCCAATGCCTCCGGTCAGATAGGTTTTCTTTCCAACAGCATTTTCCCAGATTTTATTAATTGCATTCACATAAGCCTGATTATCAGTTAATGCCGCTACATCTGCCATTCCTGAGTAAAGATAAACAGCTCTTACCGCATGTCCGGTTGCTTCGGTCTGCTCAATTACAGGTTTATGATCCTGCCAGTATTCTCCGGTTTCCCAGACATTATCAGATTCCTTGGAAGTTTTGGCATACTTTCTTTTTCCCCGGGCGTCGATAAAAAATCTGGCTAAATTCAGGTATTTTACATTTCCGGTGGCACGGTATAATTTCGCCAGACCCATTTCAACAATCTCATGTCCGGGTGCTACGGAAAGTTTGCCTTCTCCAAAAACCTGATCCAGTAAATCTGCATTCCTGATAGCAATATTCAGTAAACTCCTTTTCCTGGTTGCCTGAAAATGAGCTACTGCTGCTTCGAAGAGATGACCGGAATTATACAATTCATGACTTAATTCATGCTCTTTCTCCCAACGGGCTTTTCCCATCCAGGCATGGGTGCTGTTCATGGTTCTTGCGGTATATAAATATCCGTCCGGCTCCTGGGCATTACCGACAATAGTAATCATTGAATCGAGGTACATTTCCAGTTTTTTGTCCGGATGTAAACTCAATGAATAAGAAGCCCCTTCAATCGTTTTATAAATATCCGTATCATCAAAAGGATATTGCGTGCAAAATTTGCCTTCATGATTCGCTGCCTGTATGAAATTTTTAACCCTGCCGGTTTCTTCCGACTTCTTAAAAGCAAGGGGAATAGTTGCTGTTCTGTTCACCTCAAGGCGATGAGACCAGAACTCATCTGTCAGTTTTACCTCTGTAAAAGGAATCGGTTTGTAAGGATAATCTTTATTCTGCGCATTGGTCTCAGCAATAAACGACAGCAATGTCAATAAGATCAGTATTTTCTTCATCATATAAATAGTTTAAAATTATACTCTTTTGGTTAAAACAAGGGATTATTATACAAAAATAGATATTTGCGTAAATTTGACACAATCATACTGGCAGAAAAGATTTTCTGCTGTTACTTTCTATTTCACTACCGGAAAAGCAACAATTCTAAGTCTACTGCATCCGTAAGGAATCAGGGTAATATCATAAATCCGGTCTTCCACTTCTCCCTGATAAATCCCTTCTCTGGTAGTAACAGGTTGACGGGCAACACCTTCCACGAGTTTCCAGTTGGGAATTTTTCTGGCTTTTGTCTTAATTTCAACCGGTGAATTAGCGGCATTCCAGACAAAATTACCTGTAAGGTCTTTTAAAATTACCTCTGAATTTTGAGAAGGATTATTGAGGAAAGCCTTTGGCAATCCGTAATTCCAGTCACTTTTCGGCGTAATTTCATAGAACGTTCCTTCTTCTTTAATTTCCTTTTTAGTCCATTCTTCTTCAATTTTTAAAGCGTAAACCAAAGGCCCTCTTTCAACCGTTCTGGAGTTTCTGGCCCAGTTTGAGGTATTAACCTCCATCGGAAACTGAAGGGTTAATTTGTCGTGGTTGCTCCATTTTCTTTGAATTTTAATAATCTGACCACCTTTAGCAGTTCTTAACTTATTACCGTTTAAAGTAATTATCGCTTCCTTACACCACGCGGGTATTCTCAATTCCAGGGGAAAACTGACGGATCCGGAAGTATTCAGTGTAAAGTTTATGCCCTCGCCAAAGGGATAAGCGGTTTCTTCATCGATACTAACCTCCTGTCCGTTTCCTACTTTCGCTTTAATGGTATTTGGCCCGTAAACCAAAGCAGCTAAACCTCCTTCCGGTGTTGCATACCATAAATGTTCGACATATTTTGTCCATCCCTGATGCATATTGGAAGTGCAGCAGGTATATCCGGCATAATGTCCGAAAACATTATTCATCCCTCTTTGGAAAGGAAGTGAGAAATCATACACCCCTCTGCTTACCTGTACCTGATTGGCAATCTGAAAATATTGCCTCGACATGTAGTCATCAGTAGTTTGCGTAGGAAGTGCATTAAAGGTCATTCTTTCCAGCGCATCCATATAGGTTTGATCTCCGGTAATTCCGATAATTTCTTCGAGAGAAAACATGGTTTCCACAATGGCACATAATTCCGTTCCCTGAGTTGGCTCGTTGCCATGTAAATCTTCATCTCCGGAAAACATACCATGAGGCAGGCCATGCAAAGTCATTATATCATTCCAACCTGTTTTTAAAGCATTCAGCAACAAAGGATTCTTTCTGGCCTGATAATAAATAGCCGGTAATTTGATGCCCATGCCAACATTTACGGCATGTCTGTCCATCCATTTATCTCCGGTCTGATTAGCAGCGGCCTGCATTACCCAGTTCCTTTTTCCCAAATAATCTGTCCAGGGCGTGGTTTGGGTGTAAATAATATCACCAAGTTCCAGCAGGAAAGCCTCTCCGGTAATATTGTACAACCAATAAACAGCCATCAGATTATCCCCGCCTCTTGATTTTGACCATTCGTTCCAATGTACCAGAGGGCATGTTTTCAGGTTGTTAAATTGATACCGGAAGTAATTCGTCATGAATTTAATGACACGCTGGTCATTGGTAGCTGTATAATATTGCTGTAAAACTTTCAGCATAACCATTCTCGGCCACCAATCTTCTCCCTGCTCACAGGATTCTATGGTTTTATGTTCTAATTCATGTTTGGTGTAAGGACCGAAGAAACCATTCTTTCTTTGCGTTGAAATCGACCAGTTTACATACTTTAAAACCTTGTCTTTTAACAGCTGATCGTCCAGCAGATAAGCCAGAGGCAACGCTCCGTCAAGCCAGTAAGGGGTTTCCTCCCAACCATCTCCCTTTCCTCCCAACCAGCCATTATCGTCTTTTATTTTGGGGAAATATTCATCCAGGTGTCCGGTAGCACCATTCTTCATAACGGATAACTGCTGATGCAGCCAGCCTTTTGGTTTTATATTTCCCAAAGGAATTTCGAGGTATTTCAAAGGCGCCAAAGGAGCTCTATTGTTCATATACAAAGGTTTCTGAGCCCTGGTAACAGTCAATCCTGACAAACCTGTTAACAGCGTAATGATTATTTTTTTTAGCATTTTAATACATTGTTTGAGCAGGTAAATTATTCATTAATTGTTACATTTCTGACCTTTGCAGGAAGCCAGACCTGCATCTGATTTGCGCCTCTGTTGCACCAGGTATAATATGGAATTGCTGTGATATTCCGGTTAACAGTCTGAACATTCTGCCCGTCTACAGAAATAATCAGTGAAGGGACACTTGCTTTCAATGCCACAACCGACTCTCCTGCAACCTCCTGATTTTCAGGAGAAAAAATCGTTTTTTCAGGCAGGATAATGTTGGAAACTTTTCCTTCATTATCTGCTCCTTCCACACAATAAACCAATGGTCCTCTTTGAACCGCCAAACGATCATTATCTGCTTTTACCTCATTTCTGGCAGTAATTTTCCTGATTTCCATCGGAAGATTCACGCTTACTTCATCTCCTGCATTCCATTCTCTGTCTATTTTCGCATAACCCTTTTCTACTGTATAATCAATCTCTTTACCGTTTACTTTTATTACAGGTTTTTCTTTGGAAATTTCGGTATAATGGTACAAATCTCCGGCAATAGATTGCTCATTTACCCAACCAGGTATTCTGAAACTGACGATAAATCTGCTCTTTTTCTTAGGACTGACATTGAGCTTCACCAGGCCATTCCAGGGATAATTCGTTTGAAGCTGCACTGCTACCTCGCCACTTTTCAGCGGAATAATGGTATTACTTCCCACAAACAGGTTAACCCAAATCCCATTCTCGGATTTACTGTAAATATAATCTCCCAGAGAAGCAATTAAGCGGGCGATATTTGAAGGGCAGCAAGCTGTGCCAAACCATTCACTTCTCTGATAATTTCCGGAAGAAGCCAAAGGATTTCCGTAAAAGAATCTGTCTCCTGAAAGCGAAAGCCCGTCTAAAGCACCATTGTAAAGACTCCTTTCAAGAATATCCATGTATTTTCCTTCTCCGGTAAGCATATTCATCCGCTGATTCCAGAAAACCATGCCGACAGAAGCACAGGTTTCACAATATGCATGTTCGTTAGGCAAATCATAATCCTTACTGAAACCCTCATTACTTCCACTGGATCCGATTCCTCCGGTGATGTACATATTCCGGTGAACCACATCATCCCAAACAGTTTTCATTGATCTGATATATCCTTCATCTCCTGTAATCGAAGCCACATCGGCAGCTCCTGTGTACAGATACATCGCACGTACCGCATGTCCGGTGATTTCAGTCTGTTCTTTTACCGGAACTTTATCCTGGCAATAAGCAGGATCCTTCCAGTTATCCCAGATTACACCTTTCCCGTAACCATGTCCTCTTTCAGAAAGATACCAGTCAGCCAGTTTCAGATAACGCTCGTCGTTTGTGGTTCTGTACAACTTGACAAGTGCCAGTTCTACTTCCTGATGCCCGGTAATCCAATGTCTGTTTGCCAGTCTGAACGTTTCATCAAGATGATTGGCAAATTTTATAGCCACATCCAGTAATTTTCTTTTTCCGGTTGTATTAAAATAAGCGACAGCTCCTTCGATTAAATGCCCGGCATTATAATCTTCATGTTTTTCCATATCAGTCCAGCGCTTTTCCAGACCATTTAAGGTATAATAGGTATTCAGATATCCGTCAGGCTGCTGTGCCGCTGCAATTTTATCAATCCATTCATCTGTTTTCTTTTCAAGACTGGCATCAGGGTGATTTTTCAGAGAATAAGCTATCGCCTCAATGGCCTTAAAAACGTCAGAATCATCATAATAAATACCTTCATGCTTCTCTCCTGCCTTTCTGGCAACTTTTTCAAAATTCCTGATTCTCGGTGTTTTTACTTCTGTCTGATAAATACAGGTATTCAGTGTTGTCGTTGCTACTTTATCAAGTTTAGGTTTCCAGAAGCTATCGGTTATATTTACTTTTGAAAAGCTTACAAAAGTTACTTTTTGCAAGGGCTGCTGTGCAAAAGAATCAAGTGTCAATCCGCACATTGCAAGAGCAAGAACTTTATTTTTCAGGTTAATTTTCATGTTAATCATTTTTATTCAGGTAGTTTTTCATTTTGACTGTTTATTATTTCTTTGATGTTTCTTTAAAAAAACGATTTCTGCATCGTTTCTGGCAAAGGCATAAAGCGCTTTATTATCCGCTTGTCTGATCTTTTTTATATCTCTTACTTCTCCGGAAATATTGATCCCTGAAGATAAAATGCTGATGGCTCTCAGACCATTTTTCTGATTACTGAGATAAAGATTTCCATAACCTGCATCATAACGGCCTTCAAACGGGCTTACTCCCCAAAAATTACCCGCTGCAATCACATCCGGCTTTAGGTCTTCATTAAAATCATCCACTAAAAAAGAGAAAACCGGAGCATACTGCGCTGTATTCGGAAGTTTCTGAACAGACATTTTTTTTCCTTCATTGATCAGGGCAACAGAACAGAGCATTTGGGCATTTAATACCTTATTCATTCCTGAAATGCCTTCAAAAATCTCCTCTACAGAATTTCCGGCAAAGCTTTTATAATCGGTAAATTTCTTCCTGAATATGCCAGGAATGGCTTTTTCCAGTTCTTCCTTTCCCAAAAAAGGATAATACCTGCTTTTTTTCTCAATAGCCAGTATAGGGTCAATCAGTCCGTTTCCATCCAAATCTTCGATATATAGTTTTAAGGGAAATTGTTCGCTGGCATGTAATTTGGAATTTTCGCCAAGGTTCCCGACAAGTAAATCCATTTTTCCATCTGAATTGATATCGGCAGATTTAATGCAATTCCACAAGCCATTTGTAGCTGACAAACCAAATTCACTGGTATAATTCTTTAATTTCCCTTGTATATTTCTGAAAACCGAAACCGGCATCCACTCTCCTGCCAATACCAGATCCTGCCATCCGTCAAGGTCTAAATCAATCCAAATGGCATCGGTAATTAATCCTGCTTTTTGCAATTCCGGACAAATCCTTTGGGTAGCGATGGTAAATAAACCTTTGCCATTATTTAAAAGGATGTAAGAATCAGGGATTTGCCCGTAATTTCCGCTGACGACCCTTCCTCCGACAAACAAATCCAGATCGCCGTCGTGGTCAATATCACTCGGAATGGCTACCGATTTATTACCAGATAAAGCTGGAAAATTCCAGGATCTGCTAAAATTTCCTTTCCCGTCATTTAAGTATAGCCGGTCAGACAATGCTTCATTTTTTTCATTCAATTCATTCCCTCCGCTTACCACATACAAGTCTGAATCTTTGTCGCCATCGGCATCAAAAAACATCGCATTTACATCTTCAGCAATGGCATCTTTCTCAAAATTTGCCTCGTTACTGGCTTTAAACTTCCCGTTTTTTTGCTGTATAAACAGTTTTCCGGCCTGCAAGGCGGCACCGCAAACATAGAAATCTTCCAGTCCATCGCCATTTACATCTGAAACCGCCAGTTTCGGGCCTTGCGTAGAAACTTTATGCGGGATTAAAGGTTGGGTATTAAAGTCAGTAAATTTATTTTCTTCATGTTTATAAGGCAATCCGATCTGTCCGCTGACATCCTCAAAAAGAGGCGGTTCATTCGCTTTATTTACAATAATTCCTTTCGCATCTTTCTGAAAAAGCAGTAGTTTCTGATCAGCTTTTACCTTGGTCAAAATCTGAATCCGCTGATCCGGCCAGAGAATTTCAAGGGTATCAATGACATCATTTTCTCCTAAGCCAAAATGAATATTTTTCCAGGAACTGCTTTGAAAACCACGGTTTCCGGTGAGAAAATTAAGCTGTGTCCTGCCTTTACATTTAAGGGTCACTCTTGCTCCAAATCCGGCTGAATTTGGTTTTTCTCCATTCAGCAATATGGCCAGATAATGATTCCGGCTTGTTTTTTCAGTATTATTCATAAAAATACCTGCCGGAGCATTAATGTTATTTACGACCAGATCCAGGTCACCGTCATTGTCCAGATCAGCATAAGCCGAACCATTTGAAAGGGAGGGAATGTCCAGTCCCCAATCTTTGGTTTTATCGGTAAACTGTATATTTTCTGTTCCCTTAAAAATATAGCTGCTGACCTTGCCTTCGGGCATCAGCTTTATGGCTTCCAAATCAGCCGTTCTCGTTTGCTGCAATTTCTGCTGAATACTTTCATTCGCAACATATTTGATATAGTCAAGATCGTTGGGCCGACGGGAAATTCCATTGCTGACAAACAAATCTTTGATGCCGTCATTATCAAAATCGGCTAAAAGCGGCGACCAGCTCCAGTCTGTTGCGGAAACATTGGCAAACAAACCTATTTCACTAAATCTTCTGCCACCGCCAAGATTTAGCTGCACACAATTCCTGGCATATTGATGATGAAATCCAAAATCAAGTTTGTATTGATAAACATCTGCGGCATCATCGCCGGAAGAAGATTTCAGGATTTTTTCATCTTCGGGAAGCATATCCAGTGTGATCAGATCGAGCCAGCCATCATTGTTGATATCAGCGATATCACTTCCCATCGAAAAACGACTTTCATGCCCGAATGCCTCGTTGTTTATTTCAGAAAAAGTACCATTGCCATTATTGAGGTAATAGTAGTCATTTTCATGAAAGTCGTTGCTGACATAGATATCATCCCAGCCATCATTGTTTAAATCGGCAGTTATGACATTCAATCCATACCCAACAATACTACTGTAAATTCCCGCACTTTCTGTTACTTCTGTAAATCTTTTGCCATCATTTCTGAAAAGCTTATCCCCGCTTACCTCATTTTTTTCCTTGCGGGCAGAGGCTTTTCCATAACTGGAGGTGGAATGAACAGAATGATTTACCAGAAACATATCCAAATCCCCGTCTCTGTCATAATCAAAGAAAGCCGCCTGTGTGTTAAATCCTTCTGTATCCAGGCCATAAGCTGAAGCTTTTTCGGTAAAAGTCAGGTTACCATTATTGATAAAAAGCTGATTTTTCCCCTTTAAATTCCTGAATTTCCCTACAGCACACAAATAGATATCCAGTAAACCATCGCCATTCACATCTGCCATAGTCACCCCGGTTTTCCAGTTCCCAAGTCCTTTTACGCCAGCTTTTTCGGTAATGTCTTCAAACACAATTTCCCCGGCTTTTTTTCCTTTGTTGAGATACAATTTATTTTCATGCTGATTTGAAGAAAAATAAATATCCTGCAGGCCGTCGTTGTTAATATCTCCGATCGACACCCCTCCTCCGTTATATAAGTAAATGTAATCCAGAATGTTAAGAGAATCTGTATCATACACTTCATTCACAAAGGTTATTCCGGTTTCCTCAGGACTCAGCTTTGTAAACAGTGGCTGAGGCTTATTGCAGGAGCATAAATTGATCAGGCAGAAAAACCCTGCAATCATTCCGGAAATGAATGATTTTTGGAGAATGTCCGATATCCGTTTTCTTTTTTTCAAATGTATGTGCTGATTATACTTCAATGTTAGATCCTCTTCAGTTTCAGTTTCTTAATAACATTTCCTCCGACCTTCTTTCCCTGAATCTGTCCGTTCTGAATGGCATCAGAGAAATGGATACCTCCGTAAAGTCTTGAAATTGCTGCTTCTTCTGCCGCTTGTCTGAACGATTGAAATTTCCTTGGCGCCAGACCATACGGCACTTCCACATTATCTGCATAAGCTACAGAATCTCCTAAAAATTGTGATAACACCTCTGCAGAAGCAGTTGAAATAACAGAATGTCCGCTCAAATACTCCGGAAAAGGTGGTGTTTGCAGCATAGGTTTCCATTCGGGGTCAGTCAGTTTTCGGATAGCCGCTTCCGGCCTGATTCTATTGCTTCTGTATTTTTCATCCCAGCAGGTAATGAATGCATCCATCAGGGTAATGGCTAAAACGGTATGAATCTGCAAAGATTTGTTAAAATCAAGCTTTTTTTGCTGACAGGCAATTCCAGCAATTCCCATCCAATGTCCGCCCGGTGAAATCTTTTTAACCCCGATCTGTAAATGCCCTTCGTCCTGCATGGCAAACGGATTACAATCCCAGAAAGCAGCAATATTCTTCTGTTCATGGCTCAGAGAAACACCTGTAATTCTTACTTCTTCCATCAATTTAAAAAACCGGGATCCTTTTTCTGCGCTGTATTCTGCCGGGGGAACTGGTTTAAATACGGAAGCTGAATCTAAAGTAAATGGTCTTACTTTATTAAAATAGGGTTCTATGGCACCAAAAAAAGCCGGAGGTGTCGGGAACCAGTATCCCTCACCTTTCTCAGGAGTATATCTGGGATAATCACTGATTTTAAAATAGCCATCTTTTTTAGCATATTTTAAAATCTCTTTTGCGATTTGCCCGGCGTATTCCTCCGATCCTTTTACCACATTTTCATTCATGCCGTTCTTAAGACAGGAATCGATAATTATTTTACGCTTTTCTGCCAGTAATTTCCCGGAAGGCTGCATTTTACCTGCGGTTTCCAGAATGGCAAGAACAGCAGCCAGCTGATATGAATATGCTGAAATTACAGGTTGGGGAATTTTTGGATATTCATTTAAAATCCCCGCCATCCCATGAAAAGCTGTATCATGCTGAGCTAATACTTCATAACCTGCCAGAAATGCATAGGCGTAAAATCTTGAGGCCAAAGGAGGATTCGTTACATCATGAAGCATCAGTTTCGTCATTTCATCTGTGCATTTTTTCAACTCAGTGCCATCCGGTTGAAAAACCTGCTGTTTTTTTGTGCTGCATGCTGTCAGCAGGATAATTAATACCGGAAACAGCCATATCTTCAATTGTTTTTCCATTCATCAAAACATCTAAATCATCATTTGTTAATTAGTCTGTAGGTTTTCAAAGGCTGATTATTTACGCCAATCAAAAGCAAATCATTGATCTCCAGAAATGACCTTATATCTCCTCTGACCTGTAAACCGGAAATCTGATTGGGAACAAAGCTAAAATGCCCTTTCCCATCTCCTTTCAGGGTTGTACCAAATGAAGCGGAACATTGTCCCATTTTGATTCTTGTGTGAGAAACGTTTCCCCCCAGAATCAGATCTTTCTTTCCATCATGGTTAAAATCAAGCGATTTTATCGCAAACCAGGGGGTAAACTGTACCTGTTCTGGTAATTTCTCTTCCCTAAATTTTCCGGAAGAATTGCTTAAAAACAATTTCGTTTCAAAAGTATCTGCCTTTAAATATCTGGCATTTTTCAGTTCATCTTCCGAAAAAACATCCTTTACCGCAGCATCTGCATAGCTTTTATAATCCGGGAAACGGGTTCTCATGGCACTGATCTGATCCAGCAGTTCGTCTCTTGAAATATAAGGATAACTTTTCCCCTGAATGTAATAACTGAGAATCGGGTCTATGGCATTATTTTCATCAAAATCCTTGTAAAGCAATTCCGCCGGATATTGCTCGCTGGCTTTTATCTGAGCATTTAAGCCTGAATTTCCGGCAAGAAGGTCCATTTTCCCGTCACCGTTAAAATCTTCAAGCAATAATTTTGTCCAGCAACCATAAGGTACTTTATCAAAATATTTTCCGGTAGTTTCTTCAGTCAATTTTCCATGATTATTCAGCCAGATCCTGACAGGCATCCATTCTCCGATAACAATCAGATCAGGTTTTTTATCTCCGTTTAAATCTGTCCAGGCCGCATCTGTAATCATGCCGGTTTCTTTTAAGCCTTTGGCAATGGAATAAGTCTGATCAATGAAATTGCCTTTTCCGTCATTAATAAGTACATAACTTCCGGGATTTTCAGGATACCTTCCCGGAATCACTCTTCCTCCCACAAAAAGATCGGGATGACCATCCCCGTTTACATCCCCGACTCTCACACAACTACCGCTTGAAATCATCAGAGGAATGGCTTTCAGACTCAATGTAAAGCGGCCTTTCCCATCATTGAAATATAAATAATCCTGCAAACGCATGTCGTCCGGTAAAAAGTCATCATATCCTCCCGTACAAACGTAGAGGTCCATGTCGCCGTCATGATCTGCATCAAAAAAAACAGCATCTGTTTTTTCAGCATCCTTTGAGCTGGCAAAATCTTTCTGGTCAGACTTTTTAAAACTGCCCTTCTTTTCCTGAATAAAGATGACTCCTTCCTGGCCTGCCGCTCCGCCAATATAAAGGTCTTCCAGCCCATCTCCGTTTACATCTGCCTTTGTCATACAAGGACCACTGAAGGAAAGCGAACCGGTAAGCAATGGCTGCCTTTTGAAATCATTAACCTGATTTTCAAGATGTTCAAAATTTACCGGAGAATCCAGTGAAACAAAAAACTTTTCTGTTGCGGAAGATTTTTCGTCTTTTCCGGGCAAAGCATTTTTTTCCTGAAGTTCCAGCAATTTGTTTACCGGAACATTTTTAAGAACCTGTTTTTTTCCACTGTTCCATCTGATAAGGATTGAGTCAGCTTTAGTATAATTGGCCAGTCCAAAATGCAAAACAGGAGAAACGCTGGACTGAAATCCACGGCTCATTAACTGCTCCTGAGTTTGCAGCGAACCTTTACAAAAAACAGAAACCTTCGCTCCTATACCAAATTTATTATTCCCTTCTCCTTTCAGTTTAACTCTCAGATAGTTGTGATGAGAAATTTCATTGCTGTTATTTTTATAGACAAATGCTTTGGCATCAATGTTATTGACTACCAGGTCCAGATCTCCGTCATTATCCAGGTCGGAATAAGCAGCCCCGTTGCTATTAGAGTCCTGACCCATTCCCCAAAATTCGGTTTTATTGGTAAAAGTTAAGTTTTGATTGTTGCTGAAAATATAATTTTTCACGTTTGAAGAAGGCATCTTCTTTACCAGATCCAACAGATTTTTCCGCTGAACCCGCCCCTGATTATCCCTGAGGTAATCCCCCATATATTTAAGAAAATCCATGTTGGTATAATCATGCACATATCCATTGGTGATAAATAAATCTTTCCAGCCATCGTTGTCATAATCTGCAAAAAGAGGTGCCCAGCTCCAATCGGTATTGGAAACTCCTGAAAACTGACCGATTTCACTGAATGTACCATCGCCGTTGTTCAGATGAAGCATATTCCGCATATACTGCTTATGAAGGCCCGCTCTTTCACGCAATTCAAACAACTCATAATTATCATTGGCAAATAACAACTTTTGTCTGTGGTTATCTTCCGGCAGCATATCCATCGTCATGATGTCTGTCCAGCCATCATTGTTAAAATCCGAGACATCATTTCCCATTGAAAACTGAGAAGTATGAGAAAGCATCTGATCCGTTTTATCTGAAAAAGTACCATTCTGATTATTGATAAAGAGGTAATCCGGAGCAAGGTAGTCGTTCGACAAATAAATATCCTGCCAGCCATCATTGTTCACATCAGATATGGAAACGCCCAGTCCGTAAGATAAACGTGTATTCAAAATTCCACTCGAACTGGTAATATCTTTAAAGAAATTCTGATTATTCTGATACAATTTCACTCCGGTCAGTTCATCATGTGTATTCATCATCCTGCGGATAGTTGATTCATCGAGGTTTTCAAATCTTCTCGGACTATGATTAAGCAAAAGCATATCAAGGTCACCATCGTGATCATAATCAAAAAAAGCGGCATGCGAGCTAAAAGCAGGATCTGCCAGGCCATATTTTTCTCCTTCTTCAAGAAAATGCGGAATCCCTTTTCTGTCATTGCCCTGGTTAATATACAATAGATTTTTTCGCTTTTCTGCTTCCAGATTTCCGGAACGGCAAACATAAATATCAAGTTTCCCATCCCCGTTTACATCTGCCAGGGTCACACCTGTTTTCCAGTTTTCAGCGCAGGCTACTCCGGCTGCCTCGGTAATATCCTGAAACTTTAGTTTTCCCAGATTAAGATAAAGTTTATTGCTTTTCTGATTGGCTGAAAAATAGATATCATCCAATCCGTCATTATTCAAATCTCCTGTAGCCACACCACCCCCATTATATGAGTATTCATAAACCAGAGAATTGGTAAATTCATCTTCTTTCAGGTCATTGCTGAAAGTGATATTCGTCTGGCTGTCGGACAGTAATTCAAAAACGGGCTTTTCTTCAGGATTTTTGCAGCGGGAAAAGGTTAAAACCGTAAAAAAGACCCATAGAATCCTGAAAAAGCTTTTAGCCGCACTGACATATTTTATTTCGGTTTTCATGAATTACTGTTTGGTCAATTGGTATTTTGGTTCAACTATTTCCTTAAAATCCTTAAGATAAAGCCCAACCGAAACCAGGTTATTGATTCCGGTTGAGCTGATTTCAGGGGTTTTAATTATAGCCCTGATTTTGTTTTAGTTTTGAGTTTTTATTGAGTTCAGCCTGCGGAATAGGCAGTAAATTCCGGTAATCTCCGTTAGGTTTATGCGAAAGCCATGATTTTTTGGTAAAAATGCCAAAACGAACCATATCCTGACGGCGGCGGCCTTCCATAGCAAACTCCCAGCCTAATTCATCCAAAAATCTGCCATATTGAATATCTGTACCCCCTTCTTTCAGGGTAATTACACCATTCCTCGACAATCCATATTGGTAAACACTGCCTTTCAGCAAGTCATTTCCCATAACGATTGCTTTCTGAGGATTATTCCTGAAACTTCTTTGTCTTACCTGTGTTACAATCAAAGCAGCCGCATCAGCATTTCCTTTTCTCAAAAGACATTCAGCCTTTGTCATTAAAATATCAGTATATCTGAACAAAGGCACGTCATTACTCATATTTATCCTGATACCCTGTTTAAATTCATATTTTCCAAGACGAAACCCGTGAACTTCCTCTGAAGAATCAACACCGGGCAGCTGGTTAATGAAATTGAGTGGTTTCCCGTTAAAAGCTCTGAAACTCCCTGTTAACGGAGTACCATCTGCCGCATATTGCTGTCCCTGAATCCAGGTATCCTTCAAACGACTATCTTCAGGATCATAGGTATCGATAAATTGCGGAATAGCGCAGGTACCTCCCCAACATGCACTCTCTACATTATACGTCTTCTGATTTGCCGGCTGAAGAGTCTCCATGACAAGGTTAAAACCTCCTGCATAAATTTCATCAAAAGGAATGGCAAAAATGATTTCCTTCGAGTTTTCATTTGCCGTTTTAAAGATATCTTTCTGGTTGCTCTCTAATTGAAATTTACCGGAAGTGATAATCTCTTCACAGGCTGCAAGGCATTTGTCCAGTTCTTCTGTTCCGGAATAGACCTTCGCATTCAGATAAACTTTGGCAAGTAATGCCAAAGCTGCCCATTTATTGTTAAAACGGCCATAAGTTGTTTTATCAGAATTAGTACTTAAAACAGGCAAAGCATCTGTAATTTCTTTCACAATAAAAGCATATACATCTTTTCTCTGGCTCTGGTCAGGAAGGAAACCTGCCGGAACGTCAAACTTTGTTACAATCGGTACATTGCCGAAAATGTCACAAAGTGTATAATAATAAGATGCCCTCAGCACTTTTAACTCAGCAAGGATATTCTCTTTCCCGGTAGCTACGGGAATCTGCCCTGATTCTATCTGGTATATAATTCTGTTGCAATTGGTAATTCCTCCGAAGGCATTATTCCAGTTATCAGAGGCATTCCCTTCCTGGGGAGTCCAAACGTGTTCGTGCATCCTCCGGTAAATTCCACCATCTACCCAACCATTCGGTCTTGCCGGAATAACAATTTCATCAGCCGAAATTTCCTGTGTTCTGAAAAATGAATTTCCTCCCATCATAAGGCTCCTCCAGTTCCCGTAAGCCGGGCCCACCAGGGAGGAAAGATCTGCTGAAGTTGGAACAAACTGACTGCTGACAAGCTGTGAGAAATTACGGTCTTCCAGTTTTGTACAGGAATTGGCTAAAATACCTATTCCTCCTAAAAAACCTATAACCCCTAATGTTCTGTATATTGTTTTCATATTAGATTTCATATTTTGAAAAATTGCCAAGTTAAAAAACTTAAAAATTCAAATTCATCCCGAATGTAAAAGTGCGGACAGTAGGATATTTATCACGGTCATCATTGCCCGGTGACAAACCACCACGGTTCACTTCCGGATCAATTCCTTTGTATCCTGTTATCGTTAAACTATTCAGTACGGCAACATATAATCTTGCTCTTTTGATAACTTTAAAAATCGGATGAGTAAAATTATAGCCGAGTGTAATATTGTCAATTTTCCAGAAATCTCCATTTTCAATATAGTAACTGTTGTATTCAAGCGGAGTGTTTTTATTGAGAACTGCTTTGCCAAAAACTTTATCCTGTGCTGTTTTCAATTGATTATACTGGGTAATTCCAGGATTTTCATAATACATTCTCTGGAAATTAAGAATCTGATAATCAAAAGCACCTCTCATAGTGATGCTTAAATCGAAGTTTTTGTAACGGAAATTATTATTCCAGCCCGCATAGAAAGCAGGCAAACCATTGCCCAAAATTTTCTTATTCTCTTCTCCGCCTTTATCCGTTGAGCGCTCTCCGGTTTTTGTTTCATAAATCCACTTTCCGTCATCTGTAACATCCACTACTTTATAACCATAGAAGTTACCGATTTTTTCTCCAACCTGCACTCTGTGTGTATAAGTCTGAATGGGTTCTCCGGTATATCCAGTCGTAAAAAAGTCATTGGTTGTTTTATACTGATCGTTTGACAGGGATACCAGTTTATTGGCATTGGTTGAATAATTAAAACTGGCGTTCCAGTCAAAATCCTTGCTTCTCACAACTGCTACATTCACCATTACTTCAATTCCTTTATTTTCCATTACCCCGACATTGGCAGTGGTAAAGGGATATAAATTGGGAGGAGTTGGCACCGGATAATCATAAATCAGGCCATTTGTCCGGCGGTTATAGAAGTCCAAAGAACCGGAAACCCTTGATTTAAGAAAAGAAAAATCAACTCCGACGTTGGTCTCGTGTTTTTCTTCCCAGCGCAGATACGGGTTAGGGTTATTAATCGGGGCCAGATTCTGTACCCATTGACCGTTTACCAGAAAGTTTCCTGAATAACCTAATCGGCTTACTCCCAGAAAAGAAGCTCCGGGAACAGTACCTGTTACCCCATAACCTGCACGAAGTTTCAATTCGTCTATTCCTTTTGCATTGCTCAGGAATGACTCTTTGTTAATCTTCCAGCCTACTGAAACTGCGGGGAAATTACCCCATGGCTCAATAGCTCCCAAAAGTTTTGAAGAAGCCTCATGTCTTAAACTGGCTAATAAAATGTACTTATCTGCATAACTATAAGTAACCCTTCCGAAAAATCCGATCAGGTTAGAAGCCAGCTTATTGCTGTAAATCGGGGCTAAGCCTTTTTTCAAAGCATTCCCGGTTCCGATGTTATTATAAGTGAATTTATCTGTAGGAAAATCCCAGTTTTGCATCCAGTAATCTTCGCTCAGAAAATCCTGATAACTGTAACCAGCCAAGGCGGAGAACTTATGGTCATCCATTGTTTTGCGGTATTCAGCCGTTAATTCTATCAGCCCGTCAGTGTTCTGGGTAGTTCCTCTGGAAGCATACCCGTTTTTGGTATCTCTGATGGTAGAAATATGGTTTTTAGTTTCTGAATATCCTCTTATCTGGTTGAATCGGTTTTGTGAGAACAAAGCCTTCATTTCAAGTCCGTTAACCGGTAAGAAAGAAAGACTTCCGGCAAGACGGGTATTCTGAGAAGTATTTTCTCCGTCAGATTCATACAAACGTGCCAGCGGATTCTCATATACATAAATCCCGGGTTGTTCAAACCAGCTTCCGTCAGGGTTTTTAATCGGAGAAGTAGGGTTCCGTATCAGGGCCTGACGATAAGCACCCCCGTTAAAACTAACACCGTCTCCTGTAGTAGTATAAGCATTATTTGTATTGATAAAATTGATGTTTAATTTCAGTTTTCCATCAAACATATTGTGATTCACATCCAGTCGTCCGGTCAGTGTACGATTATCTGATTTCTGAAAAATCCCTTCAAAAGAGCGATAATTAACATTTGCAAGATAATTTGTCCTGCTGTTACCACCTCTCAGTGTCAGGTTATGAACATGAATCAACGGGGTGCGTGTCGTTGCTTTCAACCAGTCGGTATCACTTCCCAGGTCTTCAAACGGTACTCCTTGTTTAATAAGATTCCGGTAATCTGAGGCGCTGAACATTTCCGGTTTTCTGGCAATTGTCTGGGTACTTACATATCCGTTGTATTCTATCGAAGGTTCAATATTGCCATTGGCTCTGCGGGTAGTAATCAGAATTACCCCGTTGGTTCCTCTGGTTCCGTAAATAGCTGCTGCAGAACCATCTTTCAAAACATCGATCGACTCAATGTCTTCAGGTGCCACTGTATTCAAACCACCCGGAATACCATCGATTAACACCAGGGGATCGGTGCTGGAATTGATTGAGCTGATCCCGCGAAGTACGATCTGAGAGGTTGAAGTCGGATCGCCGCTTGGTGAACCGATCGTTAAACCTGCTACTTTTCCCTGCAATAATTGTCCTGCATCAGTTACGGCGCCTTTTATGAAATTTTCAGACTTCACTGTAGCAACCGCACTGGTGAGTTCACTTTTCTTTTGTGTTCCATAACCGATTACCACAATTTCATTAAGCTGTGTATTATCATCGCTCAGGGTCAGGTTAATAATTTTCTGTTTTGAAACCTGAATTTCAGAAGGTTTATACCCGATTGAGGTAAAAATAAGAACAGATTGCTCATTTCTTACAGAAATGGTGAATTTGCCGTTTACGTCAGTTACTGCGCCGGTGTTCGTGTCTTTTTCACGGATGGTAACTCCCGGGATACCTTCTCCTTTGTTATTGATAACCGTTCCTGAAACCGTAATAAGCGCGGATTCTGTTTCGGCGAGGGACCTTGATTCGAGTGCTTCGACACTGGGTATCTCACTGCTGGTCAATAATATTCTTTTCTTGTTTACTTCAAATGAGATTTTCAGAGGGGTTAATAATTTCATCAGTAATTCAGAAAGGCGTTCGTTTTTCGCTGAAATTGAAACCTTGCGTTTTGACTGAATTACCTCTGCACTGTACATAAATTTGACATCAACCTGTCGTTCGACCAAAGACAAAATTGATTTGATGTCACTATTCTCTGCCTTAAGGGTTATTTGCTGATTGAGAACCTCCTGAGCATGAGCATCTCTACCCATTACTAAGCTGGTAAAAAGCACAACCATACAAAATTGAATCAACGTCACCTTCATAATAATTAATAGTAATCGTTGGGAATCTTGGTTCATTTTCATACTTTTGACTGTTTTGATTCGGTTTTGGAAACTACTGGACAAAACATTCCCCCGAAGGTTTTGTGCAAAAAAACCTTCATTGATAAGTCAATAAACCGGGGAAATAAACTTAAGCCGATGGTGGTGCAAACACTATCGGTTTTTTTGTGGAAGATCAGGTAAAATTATGTTTTCATAGTTTAAGATTTAAAATTATGGGATAATGATTTCTACTTTTTACAACTTCTTACATTCATGACAATCTGACCGTCAATTATTTCATAGCGCGCATTGGTGGCTTTACAAATCAGGTTGAGCTTCTCAATCAATGGCTCGTCAGCCAGGGATGCCGTAAGCGTACAATTTTTTACCTGATTTTCATCCACGACAATCTTTATCCCGTAAGCTTTTTCCAACTTATTGAAAACCTCTGTCAAAGGAGATTCTTCAAAAATAAAATCGTTTTCCTTTGTCACGTGGTCAATGATAATCGGGTCATTTACCAGTTTCTTTTCGTATTGTGCGGCTTCTTTTTCATACGAAATCTCCTGATTAGCTGTCAGAATAATCCCTCTTACAGAAGGATTTATGTCTTGTCTGACTTTCTGCCAGTCGTCTTTTGTAAAAACAGAAACTTTTCCTGTTTTTACAATGACACTCATTTTCTTCTCTTCGTCAAATGACCTGATGGTAAAACTTGTACCCAGCACCTTTACAATCAGGTTATTAAAATGTACCACAAAAGGCTTGTCAGGATTTCTGACGACTTCAAAAAACGCCTGACCTTTTAACTGCACATTTCTGATCTCGTCATCAAATGTCATCGGATAAATAATGGAGCTGTTAGGCTCTAATGTCACCTTACTTCCATCAGCCAGTGTAACAACCTGAGGACTAGCGGTATTGTTTAATTTTTCAATCTGATCTTTCTCCGTCAGCTCTGTGGCGATAAAGCTTTTTTCCTTATTTCCGGCACTTTTATGCTTAATGTAATAAGTCAATCCAATACCTAATACCAGCAGTACGGAGGCTGCCATGGCAAAACGTCTGAAGAAATGATTCGCAGGTCTGATCTTTTCCTGAAGACTTTCCCGGGTATGGTACTTTCTTAATAAATCATCTGCTTTCACCCGAACGTAATCATCTGAAACCTGCGGTAAATCATCTGCTATTCTGAGCAGGTATAATTTCGCAATTTCTACTTCCTCCTTTTTCTCAGGATGGTATTCCAGCCAGGAAGTCCACTGTGTTTCTGAAACCAATTCTTTATCATAAACCCAATCTCTGAATGACGGGTCATTTATAAAATCTATGGCTTTGAAATTTTCATAATTATTCATAGAAAATTTGCGATTTATCCTCTTTTGCTACGATTAGAACAAATTGTGTCATTTATACTCATTTCAAATCATATTTTTTCGATTATTTTTTCAAACAAACCATAAGTGACTGATAATCTGAAAATTAAAGAAGAGAAATAATTAATAATAACACCCAGTTATTACGGAGTATGGTGATACTCTGTTGAAGGAGATTTGATACAGACTGTTTATTTATGCCCATAATCTGTGCAATTTCATCATTGCTCAGGTTTTCATAGTATTTGAGAAATAAGGCTTCTTTCTGGCGTTTCGACAACAGGGTAAAAAAATGATTAATTTTAGAATGAAGCTCTTCTGACTCATCTGCCTTTACGAGTATCTCTTCGATATTATCAATTTCAACCAGCAAATCATCTTTTTCGATCAGGCTGAACGACAAGGAATCGTCGTTTATCGCACGGATCAGGTTATTTCTCAGGGCTTTAAAAAGGTAGTTTTTAACGGATGGAGGATTTCCAATAAAATTTCGTCTCTCCAAAAGTTCAAGAAAGAGATCCTGTATTACGTCTTCAATTAAAGAGTGTTTCCTGGTAAACTTCGTACCATAATGAAGCAGAGAGCGAAAATACCGGCTCATTAATTCACTCAATGCCTTTTCATCACCGCTTTTAAACTGACACCAAATTTCAGAATCCGTAACTTGCTGATCTAAATTGTCAAGTGATATTTTCATTTTCAAAGGGTTCTTGGCTCAATAATTTCATGGAAAATTTAATAAATCATGGTCTGGACCCCACTTGTAGCATTTAATTTTACACCTAATCAAGAGTTTATTATATTTTTCGAATATAAATTTTACAAATATGTAGATTATTATGACAAGCCGTCAAAAAAAACAATCAATATTTTACCATTATCATTTTATTAATGTTCTTCCTGACCACCAACCGGGCCTCACTCCTCAAAGTTGTAACCTGAAAAAACTTCAAAGGGTTTACACAGAAATCTGAAGACCGATTTCTGTGTAAACCCTTTCTATATCCTTATTTCCTGACCGGAAATCTTACACAAAACAACTTTCCCAATCTTTCCAGACAGGCTGATAACCTTGTCTTTCAATCATTTCCGCAATTTCTTTCGGGCTCCTTTCGTCACTGATCTCAAATTGTTCAAGTGATTCCGGTTCTACTACATATCCTCCCGGATTGGTTTTAGAGCCTGCACTGATTGAAGTAATACCAAGTTTTATCACATGATCTCTGAAAACCGGATTTTCACGGGTGGACAAAGAAAGCTCTACTTCCTCATTGAAAATTCTGAATGCGCAAATCAACTGAACCAATTCACGGTCAGACATTTCAACTTTGGGATCTAGTCCACCGGAAAAAGGACGTAATCTGGGAAAAGAGATAGAATATTTTGTCTGCCAGTATGTTTTTTCAAGGTAGTCAAGATGTAAAGCTGTCAGAAAACAATCTGTCCGCCAATCCTCCAAACCGATTAATACGCCTAAACCCATTTTATGGATCCCAGCTTTTCCCAGGCGGTCAGGCGTCAGCAGACGATACTCAAAATTAGCCTTTTTTCCTTTAGGATGATGGAGGCGGTAATCTTCCTGATGATAAGTTTCCTGATAGACCAACACAGTATTCAGCCCTTCTTCGATAAGCTCCTCATAATCAGTTTCATCCAGAGGTTGTACCTCCATTGAAATCAGAGAAAAATATGGCCGGATCAACTGCATTACCCTTTTTAAATATGGAACTCCCACAGTTTGATTCGCTTCTCCGGTCACGAGCAGAACATGATCATAACCCATTGATTTTATGAACCTTACCTCCTGCAAAATCTCTTCATCATTGAGTGTTTTGCGTTTTATTTTATTGTCAAAACTAAATCCGCAATACGTACAGATATTCTGGCATTCATTCGAAAGATACAAAGGCACATACATCTGAATGGTTTTCCCGAAACGTTTTTGAGTTAATTTATGACTTAATTGTGCCATTTCCTCCAAAAAAGGCATGGCAGCCGGAGAAATCAGCGCTTTGAAATCTTCCAGATTACGTCTGCCATCTGAACGCAATGCCGATTGCACGTCTGCTGAAGTTTTAGCCAGAATGCTTTCTTTTATTTCCTGCCAGGAATATTTTTCAAAAACGGATTGAAAGTCGGTATTCATAGAAAAATGCTTTAGGCTTTATTTCAGCCAACATTTTATTTATCAAATTAAAATCTGGAATCAAATGCTCAGTTATTCAGGAACTCCGTAAGCGGACTGCTTGCTACCGCCTGTCGGCTTGGTTGTGCCAGTTTTGCCTCAAATGCCATTCTTCCGGCTTCTACTGCCATTTTGAAAGCCATAGCCATCGCTACTGGATTTTGAGAAACAGCGATTGCTGTATTCACCAACACGGCATCTGCCCCGATTTCCATCGCTTTCGCAGCATCTGAAGGAGCGCCAATACCAGCGTCAATCACCACAGGAACTTTACTTTGTTCGATGATAATCTCCAGAAAATCAATTGTTTTAAGGCCTTTATTACTACCAATCGGAGAGCCCAAGGGCATTACTGCGGCTACTCCTGCATCTTCCAGTCTTTTACACAAAACCGGATCTGCATGAATATAAGGCAAAACGATAAAACCTAGTTTGGCTAATTCTTCTGCGGCTTTCAGACTCTCAATCGGATCTGGTAACAGGTATTTCGGATCCGGATGAATTTCAAGTTTTAACCAATTGGTTTCCAATGCTTCACGGGCAAGCTGAGCGGCAAAGACTGCTTCTCTGGCTGTTCTGACACCGGAAGTATTTGGTAAAAGGTTGAATTGCGGATGCAAAAGATGAGAGAGAATATCATCATCCTGACCCTTCAAATCTACTCTTTTCAAGGCAACTGTTACCAATTCCGAGCCGGAAACCAGCAAACTTTCTTCCATCAGACTGGCAGAACTGAATTTACCTGTTCCTGTGAAAAGTCTGGAATTGAATGTTTTATCTGCTATTTTTAATGACATCTTTTTGAAAATTCAGGTTGAAAACAAGCGATTTCAAACGCAATAAATCCGATTGGATTATGGACGAACCAACGATAATTCTTCCAAAAAACCTGATGTTACCCATGAAGGATTTTCAGCCAGGTTAATCACAGAAGAAACCGCCACGCCATATAATCCTGCTTGAAGCAGTAAGGGAACATCTGCCAATAAAACACCTCCGATACCCACTACAGGCAGTTTTAAGCCTTCTGCCTGACATTGTTTCATTAAAATCCGGTAGCCCTCAAGTCCGATAATCGGACTCAGGTTTTCTTTGGTTTTTGTAAAACGATAAGGTCCGCAACCAATGTAATTGACTTTTGCTTCATGTAAAGTCCGGATATCATCAAGGGTATTTGCTGTACCTCCGATAATAAAAGTGTCTCCTAACAGCTTTCTGGCTTCAACTGGTGATAAATCAGTCTTCCCCAAATGCACGCCATCAGCTTCTATTTCCTTTGCAAGGGCCGCATTGTCGTTGAGGATCAATCTGGTCTGAAATTGTTTACAGACTTCCTGAGTCTTCAGCGCAATGGCTTTCCAATCTTCGTAAGATTTGTTTTTTACCCTTAATTGCACCCAGTCTGCTCCTCCCCTGCAAGCTCTTCCGGCTTGTTCCCAATGGCTGATATCAGGTAAATCCTGTGTGATATAATGTAATCTGGCTATTTCCATGATGGTAATTAATATTGATTTTAAATCGGAAAAACATGCTCCGATAATTAATCCTGAATATGATATCCTAACAAATCAGGCGTTGAGGCCAGAAAATGTGTAACATATTGCTTGGCTTTCAGACATGAATCATAAATGTTAAAACCTAAAGCAAGATTCGCTGTAATAGCAGAGGATAACACACATCCGGAACCATGCTTTTCCCCGTTTGCAATCCGGAGTCCTTCAAAAACCTGTTGCTGCTCCTGCCAGTATAATAAATCATTGCTAAAGTCATTTTCAGCATGTCCGCCTTTGAGGTAAACTCCGATACTCTTCCCAAGTGTCAGTGCTTTCTGGTCCATCCCTGATTTATGCGGCACAAGTTTGTCAAGTTCCGGTAAGTTTGGCGTAATCAGAAACATCTTTTGCAGGAGGTTCTTCAGTACAATCAGATTAAGCTCCCTGTGAAAATCAAAACCTGCACTTGCTTTCAGAATCGGATCAAAAATAATCTTTACGGCAGGGTTAAAACGCAGTAATTCGTTGACAATTCCATCAAGTATTTCAAGGTTTTCAACCAGGCCAATTTTCACGAAATCAATGGTATAAGTTCTGAAAAGTATTTCCAGCTGGCGAAAAATATCTTCTTTACTGACCCATTTCAACCCTTCAAACTGGTAATCATTCTGAAAAGTCAAAGCCGTGCACACTCCTAAACCGTAAACCCTGCTGGCTTCAAATGTTTTAATATCTGCCAGTATCCCGGCTCCGCCGGAAGGGTCAAATCCTGCAATACTCAACACAAAAGGGCGATCTGTCATACTGCTGAATTTTGAGTATTTTCAAGGCTTTTCTGCCAGTTTATAAGGGGGTTTTCCGCCTGCCAGATACTTCCTAACAAAGCCGTTCCGCTAAAACCAATTTCCCGTAATTCCATAATTTTCTCTGCGCTGACACCACCCAATGCGATCACCGGAGTCTTTATCTCTGTTTTCTGAAAAAATCTTTTTAAATCCGGTAATTCAAATCCGGCAGGATAACCGGCTTTGGAAATACTATGATAAACAGGGCTCAGAAAAACATAATCCAATGAAACCGGCAAAGCAGTAATTTCTTCAAGAGAGTGAAGAGAAGCGCTGACAGTCAGCCCCCTGGTTCGTATTTTCTTAACCAGTTGTTTCAACTCCAGCTTATCCATTTCTTCCAGTAACCTTCCGGTTAGATGAATTCCTTTCAGATTATACCGATTAATCAGCTGATGGTGAGCATGAATGACAATTCTCCGAAGGAATTGGGGTTTAATTTCCTTCAGAAAATGCTCAAATTCATCAGAACTCATTTCCGGTTTCCGCAGATGAAATGTTTCCAGACCTGACTCAAACAGTTGCTGAATCAGGTCTTTTTCATTTACCAAGGATGTCGGATTTGAAATTACAATCAGTTTCATCATCATTTAAAGATAAACTTCTGCGCCCTCTTCCATGAACTTTTTAGATCTTTCTTCCATGCCTCGCAATAAAGCCTCCTTCTCATCTACCCCCTGATTTTCAGCATATTCCCGCACTTCCTGTGTGATCTTCATTGAACAGAAATTAGGGCCGCACATAGAACAGAAATGGGCGATTTTAGCACCCTCTGCCGGAAGCGTTTCATCATGAAATTCACGGGCTGTATCCGGATCAAGTGAAAGGTTAAACTGGTCTTCCCAACGGAATTCGAAGCGGGCTTTACTCAGCGCATTATCTCTTACCTGTGCACCCACATGCCCTTTGGCAAGGTCTGCCGCATGTGCCGCAATTTTATAGGTAATCACACCATCTTTAACGTCTTTTTTATTAGGCAAACCCAGATGCTCTTTCGGCGTTACATAACACAACATGGCGCAACCAAACCAGCCAATCATAGCCGCCCCGATCCCGGAGGTAATATGGTCATAACCAGGTGCTATATCTGTGGTCAATGGCCCAAGCGTGTAAAAAGGTGCTTCATGACATTCTTTCAGCTGCTTGTCCATGTTCTCCTTAATCAGGTGCATCGGTACGTGGCCTGGCCCCTCAATCATTACCTGTACATCATGCTTCCAGGCTATTTTCGTCAATTCTCCCAGGGTTTCCAGTTCGGCAAATTGTGCAGCATCATTGGCATCCGCAATACTTCCCGGGCGTAAACCGTCTCCTAAAGAAAAAGCTACATCATAGGCTTTCATTATTTCACAGATTTCTTCAAAATGTGTGTAAAGGAAATTTTCTTTATGATGAGCCAGACACCATTTTGCCATGATACTTCCACCTCTTGAGACAATTCCGGTTACACGTTTGGCTGTTAAAGGAACATAACGCAATAATACCCCTGCATGAATGGTGAAATAATCAACTCCCTGTTCTGCCTGTTCAATTAATGTATCTTTAAAAATCTCCCAGGTCAATGCTTCCGCTTTTCCTCCCACTTTCTCCAGGGCCTGGTAAATCGGTACAGTTCCAATCGGTACAGGAGCATTACGAATAATCCATTCACGGGTTTCATGGATATTTTTTCCGGTTGATAAATCCATTATGGTATCTGCTCCCCAGCGGCAGGCCCAAACTGCTTTCTCAACTTCTTCCTCAATACTTGAGCTTACAGCAGAGTTACCGATATTGGCATTGATTTTTACCAGAAAGTTACGGCCTATAATCATCGGCTCACTTTCGGGGTGATTGATATTTGAAGGAATAATTGCTCTTCCGCTGGCGATTTCTTCTCTGACAAATTCGGCAGTAATAGCTCCCGTTGGCGTATTTGCACCAAAACTATGTCCTTTATGCTGATGTCCTGCCGACTTTAGTGATTCGATTTTCTGATTTTCCCGAATGGCAATATATTCCATTTCAGGGGTAATTATGCCTTTTTTGGCATAGTGCAATTGTGTAACATTTCTGCCCGGAACAGCTTTCATTGGTTTTGCCAGGTGTTCAAAGCGAAGTGCATCCAATGTATTATTGGCCAATCGTTCTTTGCCATAATCTGATGAAATTTCCGGTAATCTCTCCACATCTCCACGATCCAGAATCCAGCTTTCTCTTAAGCGTGGTAAGCCTTTTTTTACATCTATCTCAATATTCGGATCGGTATAAGCTCCGCTGGTATCATAAACAGTTACTGAAGGATTCTGCTCTACTACTTTACCATTCACCTGGGTAGTTTCCAATGAAATCTCACGCATTGCTACCTCTATATCATGCAATTGCCCTTTTACATAAATTTTGCTGGAATTTGGAAAAGGCTTGCGGCTAATTACACCTGTTTCAGGTGCGTGATCGGGTTGTTTTTTCATTTGTGAAATTGTTTAGCGAATCGCCGCAGGCATCAAACCTCCGGCTGGATATTTAAGAATATTTTAGATTTGCTGTATGCAGGAAAAGAGAGAAAGAAATTTCCCTCCTTCTGTCCTGAATCAACCTCCCTGAGAGGCTCTGATTATAGTCACCTGATCATTTTCCTGAAAAACAACCTGTTCCCAGTCTGATTTGGTGATTACAAAATCGTTGATGGCGATGGCAAGGCCTTTCAGATGAGCCACTTGCTGATCACGGAGGAGTTGCGGAATGGTTAATTTCCCGGTTAATTCCACTGGCTGGTTATTGACAAAAATAGTCATGATAAACGTTCGGTTAATTGACAAAAAGACTATAAACCTTAGGAGAATCTCAAAACCTGATGGGTTGCAGTTTTGTACAAAAATGTACATGAATCGAAAAGTATATGCAAAACTACACGCCAACTGGACGTATATCGGAAGAAACATTGACTCATATCAGTTTTCAACCAGGTATTTTGCACGCTTTTTCCTTCGCAACCATTACGTTGTTCAGGTTCAAAGGGTATAATCTCAGCCCGTATATTAAGGCACCCCTAAAGTCTGGGACAAACTTACAGAGTGTTTTTGTCAGAAAAAAGGATTTTTTTGATTTTTTTGAATCTGAGATTCTGGAGAAAAAAGAGAAAAGTATAGCTAAGAGGAGAAAAAGAACAGAGATAAGACAAAAAAACGGGAAAAATACATTGATTTTTCCCGTTGCTGATGCAAAGAGGTGAGAGAAGAATTTCAACCTCTTTTGCCTTTATTTATCTTCTAAAATCCTGTGTGAGGCTAAAAAGTAATCCAGCGGCCTTCTTTTGATGCCTGTTCTTTGGTATAACTAACGCCATCTACTTTCAATCCTTTTGCCTCTAAAAGAGAGATTATTCCGCCTTTATTCGACAAAGGTGTATTTTTGGAAAGCTGGATCGTCAAAGTACCTCCCGAAGGAATCAGACCGCTTAGTGTTTCTTTCTTTTTCATGTTATTTGCTAAAGACCAGTCTTTCAAATCAATAGCCGATTCGGTCGGATTAAATAACAATACTTTTTCATTGCCCTCTTCCTGTCCTTTCGGATTAACCAGTGCTGCAACAATTTTTACCAGAGAATCTTCCGAAACAGTAACCGGATCCGGTTCAGCAGGAGTTGGTGTACCTGGCACCGAAGGATCCGGAACAGGCTGAGTGGCAGTAACCGGATGGCCTGTCACATCATCGGTATGAATAGCCTGAGATTGAAAACGAAGGAAAATAGCCACCCAATTGCCAGAAGACGGATAATTGATTAACATTCCTCCATCCTGCCAAACTCCGTTGTCATTGGAAAATCCTCCGGATCTGGGATTTCCCTGATTCATGTGGATGTCATGAATACCCTGATCCGGAATATCTGTAAAATATTTATCATGAGGCTTGGAAGGAGACCATTTTTCCCCGAAAGCATACACTATCCCTTTTTCATCAATGGCTTTTTTGATATAAAAATCAAACAAATCATTAAGGTCATTATTTTTCCCGGTCTGCTCATCCGGAATGATTTTCATCGTTGAAATATCGAACAAATTCCCTCTGATATAATCCAGTGCTCCGCTGTTTACTTTCGAAGGCAGGGTATTATAACCAAAAGCTAATCCCTGAAGAATGTTCAGTATCGGATGCGTAAATCCATCAATAATACTGTAAAATAAATCGGAAGGAGTTTCTGAAGATCGGACGTTCACTGCAATTCTGAAGAAATCACCCTTGGTATCAATCTTAATCTGATAATGATTGTTAGCCTGCCAGCTGTTTCTGAAATTGGTGGGAATACCCTTAAGTACTCCGTAATTTTTAAGGCTCATAATTATTTAGGTCTGAAAAATGAATTGTTATTTCTTCCCCAAAATAAATTATTCCTTCCGATTTTTCTTAGCGTGTAAATACGCTTTTTATTCAACGGCACCACCTGCATAATTCACTGTTTATCAATATCTTTCAGGTTAAATTTTTGTAAAATAATTTTCAGAATTAAATATGCCGTTTCATTTATTTTCTGTTTAATTTCATCCTGAACTTTATTCCTTTAAAACAAAATCTCTCTCAGCTCATGGAAAACTTTCACTATCCTTTGTTCCCGCAAGGTAATTCTGAAACAGAGCAAATTGCAGGTTTTCTCAGCAATCTGAATAACTTCTTTCATGATTTCTACCTTGCTCCTTTCAATTTTCAGGAATACATTAACGGAGAAATCCCGGCATTCAGAGATTTATTTTCAAATGCCTGGGAAGAACTGAATTCTATACTGGATGATTGTGCATATCAGGTTCATTATAAAGATTTTAATTTCCGCACGATCGGTTTTTCCGGAAATAATCTGCAACTCAAAGCGACTGCCATAAACTATACCTGCGGGCAACTCCGGGAATTGATTTCAGAAACCCTTCCGGATTTTCAGCAAAGTGATAATCTGAATAGCTATCTGGTCTGGCTTACTAAAATCGCAGTGTTCAAATTGAGCAAAACTGTTAAAAAAATTCTGGAATGGTTTAAAAAACTACTGAAATTGTTAAATTCAATCTTATCAAGCCTGTCAGCTGCTTTTCCTCAGATAGAAGCTATTAAAGAATTAAAAGATATGACAGAAAGTGTCTGGGAATTTACCAGCGAAGAAGTTTAAAAATACACTGATTATAAGTCGTTTATAAATCAAACGTTATCGGTAAAAAGAGAATGACAATATTTTTTTCAGAAAAAATCACTTATATAATTAAACCAAATTCCTCTTTGCCATTCAAAGATACAAAACAGACAATCTCAGCGTGAAATCAAGAAAAGCATATCGCTTATTACTTATAGGTTTTAGCCTGCTCACTATTTTGGTGGGAAGTATGTCTTTTAAGTCTGTTCCGGCTCCCTGCACTTCTAAAGACTCTGTTCAAAAAATCAACAGATTCAATCCTCATCAGGCGTCATTACAAAATATTCAGGAAAAATTCAGTAATCAATCTGATCAGGATGACAATGATAACTTTCCTGATTCAGGTCTTATAGCATTTGAAGAACCCCTGACATTTAATCAGACCCTTCTTCCGGAAACTTCGTCTGACTTTTGCAAATATTCTGCTGCCACCGATAAATTGCGGCTTTATATTATCAATAAGTCTCTGATCATTTAGCTCCTGCTGATTAACAACAGTTAATTCAGTTACGAAGGAGTATCCTTTTAATTGTATTTTTTCAGAAATCTCTTATATTCGTATAAAATGAAACGTAAGTGGTGAATAAGCTATTTGCTATTTCCGGTGATCATTTTTCTACGAAAACTTTAAACAACTTAGTCATCTAACTCTATGAGATCAAAGCTATTCTGCATAGCCTGTCTTTCTGTGATGATTGGCTGCTGTGCAAACAGTTTCGGGCAAGACACGCTAAGTCTGACCCTACCACAAGCCGAGCAACGTTTCTTACAGAAAAACTTTGTATTGCTAGCCCAAAAATTTAATGTAAATCTGGCAGAAGCCGCCGTTGAACAGGCTAAACTCTGGGACAACCCGAACTTACAGGTTGAACTCAATGCTTACAATCCGAATACCGGAGGTGTTTTTCCATTGACAAATGCAACGGGAGACCCTAACAATCCATCCGGTGGAGCTTACATGTTTCAGCTTCAGCAAATGATTAACCTGGCAGGTCGTCGTTCCAAATTGGTGAGTCTTTCTCAAACAGGAGTTGAACTCCAGCAGGCAGCATTTCAGGATCTGATGAGAAGTCTTCGCTTTCAGCTGGCTCAATCATTCGGAAACCTGAGTACTGAGCAAAAGCAGATGAAAATGCTCCAGCTGGAAGAGAAACAGATTTCAACGCTTTTAACTGCTTTCAAAGCTCAGCTGACGCTGGGTGTTATTCCTGAATATGAAGTAACAAGACTGGAACTGGAGCAAAAAAATCTGGGAAGTGCAGTCAAAAATCTTTCTGACCAGATCAGTCAGGATCAGGCAACGCTCAGGATCTTACTGGTACAAAACGGTCAGACGTATATCGAAGGAGTTATCGAAGATAAACAGGAAGTCTCTCCTCTTCCGAGTCTGAATCAGTTACTCGAATCCGCTTATGCCAACAGACCTGACTTACAGGTAGCAGATAAAAGCGTCTTATATAATAAACAAAATCTGACTTATCAGAAGGCACTTGCCACTCCGAGATTGATGCTGGGTGCGGACTATCAGCGTTTCGGCTCTGCCTATCCTTCTTTCTGGGGCTTACAGGCGGCCATGGATCTGCCCTGGAAAAACAGAAATCAGGGGAATATTCAGGCAGCTAAAATCGGTATAGAGCAATCCGGGCAAAACCTGAATCAGGCTAAACTTCAGGTTGAACAGGATGTCACTTCCGCTTATCAGCAATTACAGCATACACTGGCATTAAAAAGCACATTTACCCCTGATTATATTCAAAGGATTCAGGAGGTTTCCAAAAATGCCACTGACAATTACGCCAAAAGAACCATTGATCTGATAAGTTTCATTGACAAAATCCGGGCTTATAAGGATGCTCAATTGAATATGATTGATCTTGATAATCAACTGTTTCAGACTCAGCAGCAAATTAATTTTGTAACTAATACAAAGACTTTCTAATACCATGAAAAACAGACAATTCAGCTCAAAATTATGGTTCGTATCTATTACCTTTTCAGTGCTTATAACCTCATGCAGTGGAAAGAAGAAAGCTGTGGAAATGGAAAGTAAAGACATGGATTCGGCTTTTAAAACTGATACCGTACATCTGAGAAACTTCGAAAAAGAACTTCAGTTTACCGGACAGGTTTCCTTTGACCAGAAACAGGTAGGAAAAGTATATTCCATGATCAGCGGGAATGTGACCGAAGTAAATGCCGAACTGGGAAGTTTCGTAAAAAAAGGACAGACGCTTGCTAAAATTCAAAGTGCGGATGTCAGCCAGTTTCTCAAAGATTATAATACTGCGAAAGCCAATTATGATATTGCCAAAAGAAATGCAGACAATACTGAGGCTCTGTATAAAACAAAGTTTTCAAGTGAAACGGATTTGACCAATGCCAGAAAACAACTGGAAATTGCCAATTCAGAACTGGATCGTTCTTCTCAGGTATTAAAACTTTACGGAGAAGGGCAGTCTGGTCATACGCAAAACGGACAGCCATCCTTTACGATAAAAGCTCCTGTAAGCGGTTATGTGGTTGAAAGAACAATTAATCCGAATATGCAGATTCGTTCGGACAACGGAAATTCTATTTTCACCATTTCCAACCTGTCAGATGTATGGGTTCTGATCAATATTTATGAATCAGATATCGATGCTGTTAAAACAGGGCAGTCCGTTAATATTACTACACTTGCCTATCCGGGAAAGATTTTCCAGGGAGTTATTCAGAACATTAGCCAGGTATTAGACAACGACAGCAAAGTATTACAGGCCAGAGTTGTTTTACCCAATCCGGGGAATCTGTTAAAACCTGATATGTTCTGTACCATCCGCATGACAGCCGGGAAGGAAATTTATGGCAAAACGGTCAAAATGCTGGCTGTAAACCCTAAAGCGGTTATTTTCAGTCAGGATAAATATTTTGTAATTCAGGATAATGGCAAAGGGAAATACACCACAGTTCCGGTAGAAGTAATCCGAAGTACCTCAAAATACAGCTTTGTCAGGGGGAATCTGAAAGAGGGTGATTTAATTGTGACAGAGGGGGCTTTATTACTTTTCAATGAATTAAATAACTAAGAGCCATGAACAAACTTATTAAAAACTTAATTGGCTTTTCCCTCAGACATAAGTACGTTGTTTTCTTCGTTACTCTGCTTGTTGTGATTGCCGGGGCTATCAGTTTTTATAATACCCCGGTTGAAGCCTATCCGGATGTTACCAATACCGAGGTTGTCATTATTACCCAATGGCAGGGAAGAAGTGCAGAAGAAGTTGAACGGTTCATTTCCGTTCCGATCGAAACCGAGATGAACTCTATCGGTCATAAAACTGCCTTGCGTTCTATTAACCTTTTCGGGCTTTCTTTCATCAAAATTGTCTTTGAAGATGGCGTTGATAACTTCAATGCCAGAATGGAAGCCTCGCAGAAACTGGCTAACGTGGACCTCCCCGATGGCGTTTCGGCAGAAATACAGCCTCCGGCCGGACCAACCGGAGAGATTTACAGATTTACACTCACTTCACCGACCAAAACCAATACGGAACTTAAAACCTTAGAGGATTGGGTAGTAGAAAAAAACCTGAAGGCAGTACAGGGCATTGCTGATGTGGTAAGTTTCGGCGGACATATCAAGACTTTTGAAGTAAGTGTAAACCCAAATCTTCTGACGAAATACGGATTAACAGCACTTGATGTTTACGGAGCTTTACAAAGAGCTAACGTAAATGTCGGCGGAGATATTTTGCGGGAAGGCCAGCAGGCATTTGTGGTCAGAGGGATCGGTATTGTTAAGAATGTGCCTGATATTGAGAAAATTATCGTTAAAAACATCAATGGTGTACCCATCAGAATGACCAATATCGGTAAGGTACGGGAATCTTCTTTACCTCAAATGGGGATTGTCGGAAGAGACAATCACGATGATGTGGTAGAAGGTATCGTCTTAATGAGAAAAGGGGAAAACCCCGGAGATGTACTTCCTGCCCTTAAAGCAAAAGTGGAATATCTGAACAATACGGTTTTACCCGCTGATGTTAAAATAAAAGTATTTTACGACAGAACAGAACTCAATAACCATACGCTTCATACCGTCGGGGAAAATGTAGCAATGGGTATTTTTCTGGTAACAGTTATCCTTTTGATTTTCCTTGCAGACTGGCGTACTACAGCAACAGTTGCTATGGTTATTCCGTTAGCCTTGTTATTTGCTTTTATTCTGATGAGAATGAAAGGAATGACCGCCAATCTTTTGTCAATCGGTGCCATCGACTTTGGTATTATCATCGATGGTGCAGTGGTAATGGTAGAAGGTCTGTTTGTGATGCTGGCACACTGGGCAGAACATGACGGAATGGAAGCCTTCAATAAAAGGGCAAAAATGGGGAGAATCCTGACAACGGCAGTTGAGATGGGAAAATCTATTTTTACTTCAAAACTGATCATTATCACAGCGCTTTTGCCGATATTCTCTTTCCAGAAAGTAGAAGGTAAACTATTTAGCCCTCTGGCCTTTACGATCGGATTTGCCTTATTGGGTGCCTTACTGCTGGCTCTCACGCTTGTACCGGTACTCAGCAGCATCTTACTCAACAAAAACGTAAGGGAAAGACACAATCCGATTATCGAATGGCTGAACCGGAATTATGCTCCTTTACTGGATCATGTAATGCAGCATCCTAAACGAGCGGTATCTACAGGTCTGATCGCACTTGGTCTGGCACTTGGCTCTTTTCACTTTGTAGGATCAGAGTTTTTGCCTCATCTCAATGAAGGTTCTATCTATGTGCGTGCGTCCATGCCATTATCAGTAAGTCTGGAAGACAGTTATCATTATACCCGCAAATTCAGACAGGTTTTTGAGCAATTTCCTGAAGTCCGCGGAGTGATTTCACAAACCGGCCGGCCAAACGACGGAACAGATGCTACAGGTTTCTTCAATCAGGAGTTTTTTGTGGATCTTTTTCCAAAAGAGGAGTGGAAAAGAGATATTTCAAAAGATGAGCTGATTTCAGAAATGCAGGTAAAACTCAATAAATACCGGGGCATCGATTTTAACTTTTCTCAACCCATTTCCGACAACGTTGAAGAAGCTGTTTCCGGGGTAAAAGGCTCAATTGCTGTAAAAATTCAGGGGCCGGACTTAACGATCCTGGATAAAAAGGCGGATGAAGTTTTTGCCCAGTTGAAACGTGTAAAAGGGATTGAAGATTTAGGTATTTTCAGAAATTTAGGTCAACCGGAATTAAGAATCACCCTCAATCCTGATAAAATGGCTCAATATGGTATTGATGCCGCAGATGCCAATGCCGTCATAGAAATGGCAATAGGTGGAAAAGCTGTCAGTCAGGTTTATGAAGGTGAACGAAAATTTGACCTGCGTTTACGTTATGATCTGCCATACCGTTCTTCGATAGATCAAATCAGTAATCTATTGGTGCCAACCTTAAACGGAGGAAAAATCCCGTTAAAAGAAATCTCAACTATCGGTAATATTGCCGGACCTGCCTTTATTTACCGGGAAAACAATAGTCGTTTCATCGCCGTGAAATTCTCCGTAAGAGGCCGGGATCTGGGAAGCACAATTGCAGAAGCCCAGAAAAATGTGAACAAAAACGTCAGGCTCTCAAAAGGTTATGAAATAAAATGGAACGGGGAATTTGAAAATCAGGAGAGAGCAGAACATCAGCTTTCCATTGTAGTACCGATCAGTATTCTTTTGATTTTCTTCATTCTTTTCGTCTCTTTTGGCAGTGCACTGGATTCCATTCTGGTATTACTGAATGTGCCTTTTGCCTTAATCGGGGGTATTCTGGCGCTGTTATTTACCGGAGTTAATTTCAGTATTTCTGCCGGGGTCGGGTTTATCGCCCTTTTTGGTGTAGCTACTCAGGATGGCGTAATTCTGGTGAATAAATTCCGGCATAATCTCAAAGAAGGAATGCCGTTGGTGCAAGCAATTAAAGATGGTGCCAAATCCCGTTTACGGCCTGTAATTATGACAGCCCTGATGGCTTCTCTGGGTTTGCTTCCGGCAGCTTTATCAACCGGAATCGGCTCTGAAACGCAAAAACCACTGGCCATTGTGGTAATCGGAGGATTAATTACTGCAACGATTTTGTCTCTGCTGATTCTTCCAACAGTTTATGAGTGGATTTATAGCAGCCGTGAAAGAAGAAAAAGCTTAAAGTAAAAAGTAATCTATTTGTCTGTTTTACAGCAATCGCCCTCTGATATTTGGAGGGCGATTCTTTCAAATCTGAAGGTTTTCCGTAAGACTGAACAATTCGTGATAAAAACAAAAAGTACCTTAAAATTCAGATAATATTTTTCAAAAAAAATGCCGTTTTGCATTAAACGTTTTCCTTACTAAATACTCAAAATACCAGTTACCTTAACAGTTTAAACATTCCTTCAATCTCTTAAATTAAAATTTGTTATGAAAACTAAATTTTTTGTTGCTGCATTCAGTGCATTTGTTCTTTCAGTAAGTGCATTCGCTCAAACACCTCAAGAAACTGCTAAAACTGCCACAAAAGAGGCTAAACACGAGGCTAAACATGAAGCTAAAAAAGCTAAGGAAGAAGCCAAAGAAGTAAAACACGAAGCTAAAGAAGCTACTGCAAAAGCGAAACACGAAGCTAAGCATGAAGCTAAAAAAGCGAAAGAAGAGGCTAAAAAAGTGAACTAATCCGATAAAATTCCGGAATTAATACCTTTTATCAAGTACCCCGGTAATTTTCAGAATATCTGACTTATCGGGGTTTTTCGTAGTCTATGAAATTATTAACGAGGAACAAGTTGTAAAAAACGGCTCCCATTCAGCACATAAATGAAAGCCTTTTAAAGTCATCCGGTATTTAAATCACTTTCTTAGTCAGAATGGTGATTATTAAGCCGACTAAACCGACAGCAGCTATGAAAAGTACAATTCTGGTCCATAGTTTCATTTTTCGTTTCCTGGGCTTACTCCCAAGATACTTGTGATAGTGGTAATCAGACATATAAAATTTAGTTTAGTAGTTAAGGGTGCTATTAATCTTATTCTAAAGATATAAAAAAAATCACTTATCAGATGTTAATTATTTTTTAAAAATATGTTTATTCGTAGAATAAAACTGATAAAATAAGAATATTTATAATTTTTATTATCCAAACACAATACCAGTTCTTCTCTCTACCGATTCTTACATCTCTCTCCTCCATATTTTCTACGAGGATTCTTTTTTATTTTCCGACAGAAAAAACCTTATTCTATCATTCAATTCTTCAGGCTATACATTCCTTTTACCTTAAAAGCATCAGTACGGCAGGATGTACATCTGGTTTAAACACAAAACCCTAAAACCTGGCTTAATTCGGATTTAGGGTTTTGTGCTGTTTATTTCAGGTAATTTCTAATACCCTGGATTCTGATACATTTTCTCCGGATTCAATTTGTACTCATCAAACGGAATAGGGAAATAATAATCTTTGGTCCCGAAATTGGAAACCTTAGCGGTTCCGTAATCTGCCTGTGATTTAGCCTGCATATAAGTAACTAATTCGGCTGAAGTAAAGAATCGAAGCAAATCAAACCAACGATGGTGCTCAAATGCCAGTTCCACTCTTCTTTCATGCAAAATGGCCAGTTTCAATGTCGGGAATTTCTTACTGTAATTCTCATTGTTTAATGAAGTCTGGTAGTTTGGCATATTAGCTCTTTCACGAACTAAATTAAGATACTGAATCGCTGAAGCCTCATCACCCAGGTAAAGGTTCACTTCTGCCAACATTAATATTACATCAGCGTATCGAAGTAAAGGCCAGTCGTTTCCGCCATAACCGCTGGTTCCGGCTGCGGCACTCGCATCTCTGAATTTAGTAATGTACCAATCTTTTACCGAAGCATCATTAGCATATTTGATAGAGAAGTCTTTACGAAGGTCATTGTCTTCATATTCTTTTACCAAGTCAGCTTTTACATTTCCCCCTACTCCGCTGCTAGGTTTCAAAGAGTTAATAGTTTCTCCTTTAGCCTGATTATTTGCCGCAATAGATGAAGAATAATTGAGATCCCCCTGCTTATTTACAATCTGAAAAATAATCTCCGCATTGGTAGATTTCTTGTTTACATCAAAAACATCAGCATAAGGGATTTCTTTCAGATTACCGAAAGCTCTCATATCGTAAGCAGCTTTAAGATACGTTTTGGCATTATTCAGATTCGTAGTTCTGTTACCCTGATCAAGTGTTGTTGCCATGGTAAGATAAACCTGTCCCAGCAAGGCATTTGCTGCTGCTTTTGACACTCTTCCTTTTCCCGTAAGTGGCTGCTGGTTAGGCAGTCCGCTTGATACAGCTTCCTTCAGATCAGCTACGATTTGTTCATACACTTTTTCTTTCTTCTCTCTGAAAGTGTTTGAGGCGATTTCACCTGTCGTATTTAACTGTTTGGTAATCAACGGAACATCTCCCCATTTACGCACCAGGTGGAAATAAGTGAGGGCACGAATAAATTTTACTTCTGCATTATACTGATCTTTATTGGCAGGCACTACAAACGTTACTTTATCAATATTTGAGGTAACCTGATTACAACGTGTAATCGTCTGGTAAAGGGAAAGCCAGTGGCTTTTCAGATAAGTATTACTTGGCAGAATAGAAAAATCATTGAACTGAAACGGTTCTCCGGCGTTAGACTGGTTATCGTTTCTACCAGCATCATCCGAGCGCTCGTCTGTATAAAGTCCGCTGTTTTCTCCGATATTATTTGAGCTGCGCAAAGACTGGTAAACGCCATTTACAGCCAGAAGTACGTCATTTTCAGATTGAAAATAATCCTTTGCAGCTACCGCGTTCGGGTCTGTCTGCGAAAGGAAGTCTTCACTACATCCGGTAAACAATGTAGTCAAGGTGATTATTACTAAGAATTTCTTTATCATTATTTCAGTTTTTTAAGTCAGACTTTGAGTACCAGGAGATTTTCGTGTTTGTACAAAAACCCCCTTTTTAAATCAGAAAGTAAGTTTAGCACCGATGTTATAAGCTCGCATCAACGGATACTTTCCATAATCAACCCCCGGAGTCAGGTTTGCTCCGTTGTTGTAATCAACCTCAGGGTTATATCCTTTGTATTTGGTAAGGGTGAAAGCATTGTCAACACCTATGTAAATTCTGGCATTTGAGATAGCTTTCTGAGAACCTAACCATTTTTCAGGCAGGGTAAAACCTACCGTCATATTGGTACAGCGAAGGAATGAACCATCCTGCAGATAGAATGTTGAAAGACGTGTACTGTTACTTTGTGTTCCCCCGCGTGAGGCTCTGTAAACCATTCCGTTTCCTGGCTCAGCTTCAGATCTGTAACGATCCGCTACTGAAGCATACTGATTTCCTGATCCTTCCATGTTGTAGATGTAATAATCCTGTCCGTCCAATACCTGGTTACCATAAGAACCATTAAATGAAGAACTGAAATCCAGGTTTTTGTAAGTGGCAGAAATGGCAAAACCATAAGTAAATTTAGGATATGGCGTTCCGATGATTGTTTTGTCAAGATCATTTACTACACCATCTCCGTTTACATCTTCGAAATAAAGATCTCCAGGTTTCAAAGGATTACTTGAGGCAGTAGAACGTGCCGGGCCTTTGATTACATAACCTTTAGGGAAAGATTGCGTAGCAGAATTATAGGCTGCATTATCAGCAGCAATATTTTCCATATCCGACTGGCGAACCATTCCTTTCACTTTAAAACCATAGAACATACCGATTGGCTGTCCTTCCTGAGTGATGTGTGTAAGATATGAACGCTCTGCACCGTTAGTGATAATCGTGTTTGAACCACCCATATCCAGCACTTCATTTCTGTTGATTGAAATGTTTCCGCTTACGTTCAGACGGAAGTCAGAACTTTGAATTACACGTGTATCAATCTGTAAATCAAGCCCTTTATTCTGCACTTTCGAACCTTTCAGGTTGGTTAAGACAGAAGAAACTCCTGAAACAGCAGATACAGGCTGGTTAAATAATAAATCAGAAGACTGACTGATATAGTAGTTGGCAATCACAAAAACACGGTTATTGAAAAGACCGATATCTGCTCCGAAATTGTATTGAGAGGTAGATTCCCAACCAAGACTTAAATCACGGATAGAGTTAGGTGCGATAGCAGACTGGATAGTATTGTTTCCAAAAACAACTCCTACCGGGCTCGACATGGTCTGAAGGTAGTTATAGTTACCGATGTTGTTATTTCCACTCAACCCCCAGCTTGCACGAAGTTTAAGAGAGTATTTTTCTCCGAATTTTTCATTGAAAAAAGATTCCTGAGAAACATTCCAGCTTGCTGAAACAGAAGGGAAATTACCCCAACGGTTCAAAGGGCCAAAACGGGAAGAAGCATCTCGTCTGAAAGAAGCTGTCAGGAAATATTTCTCCTTGTAATTATAAGCTACACGGCTTAAATATGACAGCAATGTAGTGGTTGACTTAAATGTACCAGTTGTTCCTGTATTCAGGGTTAAGTTACTCGGATCAGCTCCTTTTCCTGTAATTTCTTCAATTCTGTCATTCTGGTAACCGTTTGCGGAAAGACTGATCTGGTCAATATCAAGTTGCTGGGCAGTATATCCGGCTAAAGCACTGATGCCGTGAGAACCGAATTGCTTGTTATAATTGGCTGTAAATTCTACCAGTTTATCTGTTTCATTACGATTCTGAGCTACTGAGTTTGCCGCAGCAATTGCCTGAGGAGAGCCCGGAGGGTTAGCACCATTACTCAAAGTTGTAGGCGAATAGAACTCATATTTTTCATTATATGTCTGCAAACCAACGTTTACTTTTCCTGATAAACCAGGTAAAATTTCATACGTTGCATTTCCGCTAAATGTTCCCCGCAAACCTTTTCTTGAAATATGTGTTTCTGTCGCTAAAGCAACCGGGTTTTCAATAGTTTGGTAAGCGTACTGAGAAGAAAGTCCTGCCATTTCATTTTTTCTCAAACTTCCGTCGTCATTATAAGCTCTGAAAAAAGGCATGTAAACCAAAGCTCCCAGGATAGGCCCCTGATTGAAACGACCTTCCTGAACTTCACGGTTTGTATTAGAAGTAACAGCCAGGTTTCCGGCAACTTTCAGCTTTTTACTAACTTGTCCGTCAATATTCGCTCTGAAATTATAACGTTCCTGTTTGGTGCTTTTGATAATCCCCGGCTGACTCATATATCCACCGCTGATTGAATATCTGCTTGTGCTGTTTCCTCCGGCAAATGAGAGATTATGTCTCTGCATCATACTGGTCTGATACAATTCATCCTGCCAATCTGTGTTGTATTTCGGTTTAATGAGTTTTTGAGAAGCAAAATCATAAAATTCTGCCGGAATACTTACAGAAGAGGCATTTCCTACTTTGGCAACACGTGTGGCATTATCATCTGAAAACATGGCATCAGTCCAGGGCTTTCCTGCATTTACTACCAGGTCACGATAGGTATTATTATGTCCGTCAATCAATAATTGTGCAGCCTGCTCCGAATTAAGAAGATCTACTTTCTTACTCAATTGATTCAATCCGTACTGTACATCATATTGAAATACACCTTTTCCGTCTTTTCCTCTTTTAGTTGTAATAATGACAACCCCTCCGGCAGCTCTTGAACCATAAATGGCCGCAGAAGCCGCATCTTTCAGAATGTCAATGGTTTCGATGTCATTAGGGTTGATAAATAAGTCATTTCCAACCGGATAACCGTCAACAACATACAAAGGATCAGAGCTGGCATTGATTGAGCCAACACCTCTTACTCTGATTTTAGTACTTACGTAAGGCGCTCCGCTCACCTGAGAAACCTGAACACCGGCCACTTTACCAACCAAAGCCTGTCCGACTGTTGGTGTAGAAAGGTTTAATTCCTTTGCTTTTACGCTGGAAACAGCACCGGTAATATCACTCTTGCGAACTGTAGAATATCCGATTGCAACAACTTCCTGAAGCTGATAAGCCCCTTCTACCAGTTGTACGTTGATTACTGCACCTGAATTTCCTACAGCTACTTCCTTTGTTTCATAACCTACGAAAGAAAATACAAGTTTTGTACCTTCGGCTACTGAAATCGTATATTTTCCGTTAGCATCTGTTACAGTTCCTTTTCTGGTTGTTTTATCCAGAACATTCACGCCGGGCATAACCTGCCCTTTTTCATCTGTAACCACTCCGGTTACAGCAAAGTTTGCCGACTTCTGATGTCTGATTATTAGAGGAGCGGCATGAGAAGTATGAGACTTCATTACGCCGGACACTACAATCAACAGGAGGATGGCTCTCAGCCATACCTGTTTTTGTAATTGTTTTTGCATTAGCTTAATTGTTAAAATAAATTGGGTTGTGATTAAAATTTTACCAGCCGGATTCCGTGAAGTGAACATTAGCTTTCCTTGATGAAGTAACGGCAATACCTTTATTGCTTTTGCCGATTAAAGCAAATCCCTCCAGCTCATCCGTTTTATCGAAGTCTATGGTTTTCAGTATTACTTCATGCCCCGTTTCCATAGATTTGCTGAAATCCAGAAAAGTGAATCTCCAGCGACGGCCTTCTATCTGATTCTGGATGAGTACAAGTATATTTTTGTCAGCGATCCAGTGAAGATTCTGCACCCAGGGGCCGCAGCTGAATTTCTTAACAAGAACTCCATTTTCAGAAGTTTTAGAAGCCTTTTTCAACGCTGACGGATCGTATATACGCACTTCATTGCTTTTGTTTCCGTAATCAGCTGTTGCAACAAACCATTTGTTCTGATATTTAACATATTCAGGTCTCGTTCCCTGAATACAGGCATCATCTTCAATGGTATTAAGTAAATTTCCGTCGAGGGTATGTGTTTTTTGCAAACCTTTCCAGTCAACGCAGTAAATCACTGCTTTCCAGCGTGTACCTTCAGGATTCAGGCGAATGCTGTTTCCGATAAATGTGGGTAATTTCTCATGACAGGCTATTCCGGTAGGATGATTGATCAGGTCTTTTCCTTCCAGTGTCAGTTTATACTCATTTCCGGTATATCTGAGGGAATCCTGCTCGTGAGTATATTCTCTGATCATTCCTACTTCTCTGTCTCCGTAAAGAAAGACCTTGCCATTCAGGACGCTCACTCCCTGACAGGCCCCTAATGAATCTATATTGAATGTTTTCCGGACGGAAAGGGCAATTTCATGGGTAGAAACTGTATAAGACATCATACAGATTCCAAGCAGGAAAAGAACCGGAACAGTATTTGTCTTCAATGACAGTTTCCCGGCAATCAGCTTAGATAAACCGAAGGATTTACATTTTGATTCCATACATCAGACTTTAGAATTGGGTTAAATGAATCGTTTGAGATTTGCATACATTTAGGGATCAAGAGGTTCTAAAGGATTAATGTGAAGGGCGTCAATAACAGGGTAAAACTCCGCTTCTGTCTCTGAAAGTCGCTTTCCTTTGCGATAAGGAACATGATTCAGCTCTTTTTCACATCTTTTGTCAAGATTTAACTCCTGAATATAAAGACTTTGCGATTTAGAGGTAGAAGTAATACATGGCTTTTCATAGGGCATTCCGTAGCGGAAAATCAATCTGACAGTATTCCGCATATTGGTGGTAGTATGTCTGGCATGCGGTTCCAGAATAACAGCGCTGGCCGGGACTTTCAGTTTTTCAATGAGAAATTTCCTCATTTCAAAAGCCTCGTTATATTTGGTTTTATAGGGATGTACATTTCCTCCGGAAACCACTAAAAAAGGTGCTAAACCCTCAAAATAACGCAAAGCAGCTACGCGACATCTCAACATTCCTTCAGCACTTAAGGGAACTTTAGTATCATCAGGTCCGGAACCGGGAATTAAGATCAGGGTGTAAGAATAATTTTTCCACTGTATGGTCTTAATTTTTTCAAAAGCCGCTTTGTTGACCGTTGAAACCATTGGTTCAAAATCTGCGGCCTGCTCTCTTTCATTCAATTCCAGTAACCACAGAGAAGCTGTCATTGAAGGCAGGAAGAAAAGGGTTGTTTTTTTACATTCTTCGAATAAAGCAGTATTCAGGTCTCCGACAAACTGATTATAGTTTTTTGACTGAACATGAAAACCGGTAGAATCTATCAGAGGATAATTGGCTTTCTTTCCTTCAGCATATACCCCGATCGTAAAGTTTATTCCATTGGCATCCTGTTCCCAGGCTTTCAGCAACAAATCCGCAGGAGGTAATTTTTGAAATAAAATATAAGTTCCGGAAGGAATAAGGTGTTCATTTATCAGTTTTCCCAAAGAATTTTCAGGACTGTAAAGTGCTTTCAGCCTTGCTCCGATTTCCGAAATCTCCAAAGCACTGAACTTCATTTTTTCTGTAATACAAAAAGGATTTGTCTGACAATTTTTTGACGCACTGCCAATCGCTGACAACTTATTTTTCAGAATAGCCGTTAATATCTGATCTTTTGAAAGAAGTTCTTTTACCGCAGGAATCTGCTGGAATAAGGTTAACAGGTAATAGTTTTTGGATTGGACAAAGCCAGGCTTTTGAATCAACCGGTAGCCAGGTTTGGGACCGGGATTCAGACCTGAGGAAATATTGATGGATGCCAGAAAAAGAAGAACGTAAACTATTCTTTTCATATATTTAATACCTTTTGACTTACTGAAGAATTACATGCTTTCTCCGGTAAATCTTTTAACTTTCAAACTTGAACTGATACAGGATTTATAAGGCACAAATTTACCCGTCGTATTTTATCCCAAAGTGACAGAATGAATATCTAAATGTTAAATCTGAAGGATAGTTTTGGCAGAACCGAAGAGTTATATACTGTTCTGATGGAAAAATTGAACTATTCGAAGAAATTCCAAAAAATGATTTTTGAAGGGATTTTCATACACCAAAAAACATACTTGAAATACTATAATCAAATTCATCATTTTTTTAAGGCATTTCAAATAAAAAAATACACCATTAAAACAAAAGCACAGAATGTATATCATTCTGTGCTTTTGTCATTCCTCCAAAAAATAATGATCGTTATCCGGCAAATTCTTCCAAGGTTTTTTTATCAGCAGACATAATTCTTTTTCTATGCTGCGTTCCCCAATCGGCAAGTTCATTTATTACTTTCTCCAGGGATTTACCATAGGTTGTCAGTTCATACTCAACTGTTACAGGTTTTGTATCATAAACAGTTCTTTTTACCAGCTCATTAACTTCAAGGTCTTTTAATTCTTTTGAAAGCATTTTAGCGGTAATTCCTTCAACTTCTCTCATCAAATCCATAAACCGCATTTTTCTGAAACTTAATGAACCGATTATAGCAATTTTCCACTTGCCATTTAAAATATCCAATGCATCACGAATTGCCATTAAATGTGCCCCACAATCTGCGTGATTCTTTTCTACCTGCTTTTCTTCCATCTTTTATCTCTTTGGAAACGACAATCCCATATTCAGGCGTTTCCGAGCTATTGTTCATTAAATTGACTAAACAAAGATACAAATCACTTTACAAAGAAAAAATATTAAATAAGCAATCAGGGAGAGACCAAAATACTGTATACATCTGACAATCAAAACATTACACAAATACGGTCAAATTTTCACAATGAAAAGCTAAAAGATCATTTCATTACACAAAAACAGCCATTGAATTAAGTTAATTATCAATTGGTTACATTACAGTTTTTTCAGGATTGTAAAACAGCATGAAAACATTGATATTTAATCCCTTAATGGGGATGCCAAGTCTCTTACAAATCGAAAAGGGCATAATTAAAATAGGAGAATTTTTGCATTACCCTGATAGAATCTGTCAGGGTAATTTTAATTTTCGCCAAAATTATTCAGGGAAGATATACTTTTCTGTCTTTCATAATTAATTTATGCTGCTGTACCATCGCTTTGATGGTTCTTATCACCGTTTCTACCCGCAGCCCGGTCATGTCCGCAATATTCTGCCTGGTCAGTTTTACTTCAAACGGGCCTTTCACAGCCGCTTGTCTTTTCAGATACTTCATCAAAGTAGTAATCTGATGTTCGGCATCATGATTTGAGATTTCTTTCATAATCATAGCTTTATACTGCAGTCTTCTTGAAAGAATTTCGGTGAAAGAAAGGTGTATTTCAAAATTGTATTTTAACAGTTCCATTAACTGGTCAAAAGATAATTTATACAATAAGGTTTGCCGGGAAGCAATCACAGAGGCAGGATATGGAAATCTGCCAAAAAGTGCAGGTTCTCCAAAACTCTGTCCATCAGTAAAAATTCCCTGAATAAACTCCTTTCCTTCACTATTCCAGTTAAGCATCTTCACTTCACCTGTAATAATCTGATAGTAAAATCTTGCTTCCTCAGTCTCCTGAAATAGGATTTCACCTTTTTTCAATACTTTCTGAGAAGCCCCGAACTGCTCTAAAATTTCTGCTGGAATCATAGTCCGATATGATTTATGTCATAAATGTGAGTGAACATTAGCACTCAACTTTGTGATACAAATTTAACATATCAGATCATGGAAACTCCTAGTAATTATCCGACAAATTTTGCATTAAAAGCAGAAAACAACAGAGCAATCTGGTCTGCCGCAGCGATCATGATTCAGGCAAATGTACTGGCTCCTCTCACCCTGCTCAGTATGAATACTTATCATGGCGGAGACTGGCAGCTGGCTTGCTGTATCACCTGTTTTTTTATGGTGGTGATCCCGGTTTTGTCTGCACAGCCGATGCTATGGGTGGCAAGAGCCTTTTTACTGAGTACCAGTGTGCATCTTGCTATTATTCTCTTTAATTTTTTAAGCTGATAAGTTATCCGGAAACAACTGTCTATTTATGGAAATTTGTTTTAGCAGGAAAGACTTTTGTTTCTGGCACGATAAATATAGCAATACATTCTTTTGTTTTTCCGGAGATTCTTGCGTTTATTCGTATGGATTTTTAGAACAGTACCCGGATAACAACATACTAATTTATGAAAATCAGGAAGTTTATTACAGGTTTTATAAAATCGGTTTTAAGCTTACCTGATTCTTTTCAGTATCTTTACAAAAGGCTTATTATCTGGTAATATTCTCTAAAAGCAATTTGCTCCATCCTTCTTCTCCCATATTTCTGATTTCCTTTTTCCGTTCCTGCATCAGTTTTTTTATCCGGCTTCCGTACGTCCAGCAAGTTCCCTGGCGAATAGATAATAATTCGGAAAGTTTGTAAGAGGAAATTTTTCCTCCGGAAGAATAAACCAGAAAAATGATGTAAAATGCTTTATTAATGGGAATTCTGACATTTTCAAGCATGGTGTGCATGGCGGCAGATTCTTCATATGCACATTTTGTACACCTTCGGCTGTGAAAACTTCCCGGATAAAATTCCTTGTTACCACATTTCAGGCAAACATATCCTTTACTCCATTTCAGATCGGCCAGGTACTTGAGGCAGGTTTCCTTATCCGGATAAACCCGGCTGAATTCTGCAAAATCTACCTCTTTTGACATGACTCTGTCGCGGGTAACTTTCTCAATATCTGTCTGCAAAGACTGATTATCCTGCTCCAGCAACACCAGCATCAGGGAAATTTCTTCAGATTGCTCTTTCAGTAACTGGTTTCTTTCCGTAAGTTCTTTATTCTGTTTATCAATAATTTCTGACTTTTCAATAATTTCCTTCGTCCTCGCTCTGATCTGTTCTTCCAGCTCCTGGTTGATTATTTTTTGTAATTTTTCATTTTGCTGCATTTGTTCAATCGTATGCCTCTGTGCTTTTTCTTTTTCAATTTTAAGCACTCTTACCCGCTCTCCAATCGCAAATGACAGGAAAATCATTTCCATCACAAACCCAAAACTCAAACTGTAATAAATGAATAAAGAGTGAGGTAACCATTCCAGTTCGAGGGCACGGAATAGCTTGATAAAAAAGCCAGCCAAAAGAAAACTATAACCTATTACAATGTATTTGGCCGGAGGATATTTTTTGTATAAACTGTAACAACCACAATAATAACATACCAATAAAGGCACAATTTCAACGATTTTATAGATAAACCAGTCGTTTTTAAAAACCAGACAAATCAGAAAGTACAGCGTTCTTAACACAATTGTCCAATTAATAAGCTGATACAGTTTCGGGGCATTTTTTCTGAGTTGAAGGATACTTTGAGAAAATAATAAGATCGATATACTGACAAAGAAAAGCGCTATGCCATAAGCATATTGATTCCAAACCGGAAACGATGGCCATAAAAACTGATAAGCCAGTCCTTCTGTACACAATTGATAAAGACTAACGCTTATATTATACGCAACGTAATACAGATATTGTTTTTGTCTGAAAGCCAGATACATCATGAAGTTGTAAAGGCTGAAAACCAATATCATTCCATAGAATATCCCAAAGAAAAAATATTCATACAACCCATAGGCAATAAAGCGGTTCAGAGAGCGCAGGTAAATGATAATATTTGAAATTTCGTGCGATCTCAGACGGACATAATAGATTTTATTCCTTCCGGCATCCGGATTGATGTTTACGGTAAAGTTTTTATGAGAGAAATTCCGGAATTTAAACGGATATTTATCTCCCATGTTTTTCACAGAAAAATGGCCGTTATTATCCGGGACAAAGACCGTTATTTCGTCAATAGTCTGGTCAAAAAACTCTAAAATCCATCTTTTTTCAGAAAGATTATCTGCATTTATTTTGAGCCGGAGCCAGTAAATGCTCTTTGTATGATAGTTTTTAAAAGTATGTTCGGGAGTTGGTTTGAACAACTTACTCCATGCCGACTCTCTGATTGCATTTATTGTCAGGGAAGCGTTTTTATCTTCGAGGTATTCTATCTCATTGTACAATAACCTGTGCTCCTCTTCAGAGTCAGTAATCCGCACTTCTTTCTGAGCGAAACATGGATCCTGAACAAGCATTAAAATGCCTGTCAGCCATAAAAACAAAGCATATATTCCGCCAGACAGTCTGAACATTTTACTGTTTTTGATTTGCCGCCCAGAAAATAGCATTTTTGAACAACTGAACGTAAGCCTCATTTTCAAACAGCTTTGGTGAATGTCCCATAAAAATATAAATATTCCTGGCCTTAAAAGCCGGATTTGTCCAGACTACAGGATGATCTCCCATTTTAATTCCTGTTTCGGGCTGATAAGAAGATTCATCCACACTGGCTAATACCTGTACATTTTTCCTTGGACTTTTATCATAAATGTACCATTCCTCCTGATTGATCTGAAAAGAGGAAGGAACATTTTTCATCACCGGATGGCTGCTCTTTTCAACATTCACTTTCCCTGACACAAAAGTCGGAATATAGTTTTTATATCTGATTCCTCCCATAAAATCAGAAAACCAGTCCCACATTTTAAAACCGTCAAATTCTCCTAATAAAGTAGCATGATGCAAACCAATCCAGCCCCCTTTTCCTTCCGAAATATATTTCACAAAAGCCGTTTCTGCTTCTTTAGTCCAACCATAAGGCGGATAATCCAGCTGGATAAACAGTTGAAACTGAGACAGATATTTTTCATTAACCTTTTCGGTATTTTGAAGATATTCCACAGAGAAATTTCTTTCCTGAGCCAGTTTATCGAGCCAGATAGCGGCACGTTGTGAAAAGAGAATATGATGTCCTCCGTTTTCTGCCAGCACTAATACTTTAAATTCGGGCTTGCTATTCTGCCCGGAGCAGGCTAAAGCACCGCTTAGGAGAAAAAATATGGTTAAAAGTTTTAAAACTGCTTTCATGCTTTTGTGAAAAAACTCAAAAAATAATGGTTTTGCAAAATGTCATTAATTTTCCGGAAAGCTGTCTGCCTCTGGATTCATTATCTGTAAAATTAAAACAGTGTTTTAAAAAGCAGAAGCCCCCCGAAAGACACTAAATCCGGGAGGCCTGCTCGTCAATTAATAGTTCACAGAGTTTTAAAATTATTCTTCAAAATCAATTTCTGTAAGAAGGATGATATTGTCATTTGGTTTATCTTTCTTAATTACAAAGAAATACACATCATGTTTTCCGGAAACAGGGTTATTCAGATTTCCTCTGATATGCTGAAGATTTTTCAGGTCGCCGGTTGCCTTGTAAGCCGTTCTGCTGATAACAGGGCCTGCCTGAGAATCTATTCTAACCTCTATTTCTCCGTCTTTTTTCTGAGAACCGTACTCATAAGTAAAGCCTTTTATGCCGGTAAGATCAATATCTTTAAAGAAAATATAAGATTTATGATCCCCCTCCGAAAGACGGTTTCCGAATCTTGGAAATCCGCTGTATCCATCAGCAAAAGCAGTTTTTACTTTGGCATTTCTGAGACTTATCTGCTCAGAACCTGTAATTGGCCCGACTGATTTACTACCATTATCAGTATAACTTGCAGACAAAGTATATCTTCCTCTGACATCATTCTCACTGTGCTCTTTCAGGGTAATGCTGCTCTGCACAGGAAGTTTGGTTTTCTGTTTTTTCCGATTTGTCAAAGAGAAGATATAATCCACCATTTCCTGGGCATCCTGTAATGAAACCTGCGGGTGTGCACTCATTACATGCTCAGTACCCCAGTTTCCACCACCTCCGCTGATAATTTTCTTTGCCAGCATCAAAGGAGCTTCTTTTTGGCCTTTATAGCGTTTTGCAACTTCAATCAAAGCCGGCCCTACAGATACTTTGTCGATGGTATGACAGGCTTTACAATCGCTGCTATTCATCAGATTTTTACCGACAGTATTCGTTTCTATATCTGTTCCTGCTTTGCTGTTTTTAGCCTCAGCGTCCAGTAAAGCAGGTTGCGCATTATAATCGAAAAGTACTTTAATTTTCTTAGGATCGATTGTTTTATCTTCCTCATCACTCACTTTCACTTTGTAAACAAAAGGTTTTTTGTCCCAGAAGAAAGATTTATTACCAGGGGTTTCAATTACTACTTTTGGTTTAACATTCCCGACTTTTACAATCAGTGTGTCAGTATTACTGAAGCCACTCTGATCGCTTACTTTCAGTACTGCTTTATATACACCGGGTTTCTGATAGGTAAAAGCCGGATTCGGCATTACAGAACCTACGGTCTTTCCATCAAATAACCATTCATAGCTAAGTCTGTCATCATCATCCGGATCTTTACTTCCTTTACTGCTGAATAGCACTCTCAAAGGAGCTTTTCCGGCAATTTCTCTTAATTCAGGCACATTTTTAGTTTCCGAAGTAAGGAAAACCGTCTGGTTAATATGAGCTGCCACAACAGAATCCGAGATACTGGCTTTAGCCAAAGGAGGACGGTTGCCGCTGTTATATTCTATTTTCACCAGGCGGGCATCATCATTGTCTGCGCCATATACCGAACCATATTCAAGCATATACATCACTCCGTCTTTTCCAAAAGTAAGGTCGATCGGGCGTCTGAAATCCCCCTGAGTGGCCATGAAAGGCTCACTTCTCAGGTAATTTTCATTTTTGTCAAAATCTAAAGCAATCACCCAGTTTCTCATCCAGTCGAAGACAAACAGTTTTCCGTCGTAGTATTCAGGAAATTTGTTTTTAGAAGAGGCGGTTTTATCAAAAGAGTAAAAAGAACCGGCCATTGCACTTCTACCTCCCAAGCCAAGCTCCGGAAATTCCTTTGAGGCGGCATAAGGATACCAGATCATGGCTGGTTGGGCAGGAGGCAGTTGCTTCAGGCCGGTGTTGTTAGGCGAATTGTTTACTGGTGCTTCAGCAATAAATTTTGGCCCGGCGGTTTTAGTTGTAAAATCCCATTTGGCATAAGCGTAATTATTTCCGACGAAATACGGCCATCCATAATTCCCTGCTTTTTTTGCCTGATTAAATTCATCATACCCTCTTGGGCCCTGAATGCTGTCTTTTCCGGCGTCGGGGCCAATTTCACCCCAGTATAAGACAGAACTATGAGGGTTTACAGCAATTCTATATGGATTCCGGCAGCCCATTACATATATTTCAGGCTTTGTTCCGGCAGTACCTTTCGGGAAAAGATTTCCTTCCGGAATAGTATAACTTCCATCTGCTTCCGGGTGAATCCTCAATACTTTTCCTTTAAAATCATTGGTATTTGCCGAAGATCTCTGAGAATCCAGGCTATAGTATTCACTTCCGCTGCGTTCATCAATCGGAGCATATCCGTCTGAAGGAAAAGGACTTGAACTATCTCCGGTCGACAGGTACAGATTTCCGTTTTTATCCCAGGCTAGTGATCCTCCGTGGTGAGCGCCGCTTACCTTTTGTACGGGAACTTTCAAAAGAACCTTTTCAGAAGAAAGGTTCAGGGTATTATCAGGATTTAGTGTAAATCGGGAAAGATTAAAATCAATCGGTTCATCCAAAACCGGAGGGGAATAGTACAGATAGATATAATGATTTCTCGAAAATCCGGGGTCTAATGTTACGCCCATCAATCCTGTGCCGCCAATCATAGCCACCTGAAATTTATGTACCAGAGCGTACTTATTGGTTTTTGTATCGTACAGAGAAAGCTTACCATTCATTTCTGTAAAAAAGATTCTGCCATCTTCTGCAACGGCTAGTTCCATCGGAGCATTCAGGTCATTAACCAGAACTGTTTTCACGAAACGGTTCTGTTCCGGAATAACTTTGGCATATGATTTACTGAAATCCAGGGTAACATTTTCTCCCATAGCATATCTGATACCTCCCAACAAATGCTGAAGAAAAAGTGGTTCTGTATAGCTGGAATCCTCATGTCCCCCTCCGGTATAAAAAGCTCTTCCTCCATCAAATTCATGATACCAGGCAATAGGGTGTTTTGCCCCGTTAGTTCCGCCTTCATAACTATTTTCATCAAGATAAGCGAGAATATTGATACCCGAATAAAAGGATTTATAATTGTACCATTCATCTGTCCGCTCCCATTTGTCCGGAAGGCCTTTCATAGAAATATGGGATTTGTCTGTTACTTCAACCGTTGCTTTTCTGACATTCGGATTATGCGGATGGCTTGAAAAATGTGCCCCCATCAGCTTGTCATACCAGGGCCAGTCATATTCGGTATCTGCGGCAGAGTGGATACCAACATAACCCCCTCCTGCCTGAATATATCTTTCAAAAGCCGTTTGCTGTTCAGCATTTAATACATTTCCGGTGGTACAGTTAAAAATTACAGCAGCATATTGTTTCAGGTTAGGTTCATTGAAAAGCGTCGCATTAGTGGTAGTATCTACGTCGAAGCCATTTTCGATACCAAGCTTACGAATGGCAGCAATACCATAAGGAATAGAAGTATGTTTCCAGCCTTTGGTTCTGGAAAAGACCAGCACTTTTAATTTTCCTGCCCGGTTACCGGAAATTCCGGCAGAGCATAAGATAAAAGCAAGGATAACAAGGGCTAATGAGCCTGTTTTAAAAATAGAGTTTGATTTTGGTAAAAGCATATATTTAAATAATCATAGTTGCATGGCTAAGTCAGGAGTTGTCTTTCTGAATGGCTGTCCCGAAAAATTCCGGTGTAAAAGTATTGATCATTAATTTCAAAATCAAGCAATATTTTTTATAAAAAACTGAAAAACAGATACTTACAATAAAAATAATACACTTTAGGCCCGAAACAATTCACTTGATTATTCCTTGATAATCAACGATTAACAGCTCAATAAGACAGGATTTGAACAGAAGGGCAATACACTTAATTATTTCCGGATTTTTTAAACTTATCGAAGATTATTATTTGATAAGGGATATATATGTATGAACGATTACATATATACGCCATCGCCATAGACAGGTTACATTCTTCCGTTGCAGAGTTTTAGTAAGGTGTCACTGCAACGGAAGATTTGTTATTTATTTCAATTCAAGCTCTTTTGTATTGATTTTGGATTGGTCTCCTACTATTTTTTGCATAGCAATCAGCATTTTTTCTCTTAGCTGAGGATATTGTCTGGCAATATTATGCATTTGTCCGGAATCTTTTGCCAGATCATACAATTGAAACTCCGGAGAAAGTCCGGTTTCAATATTCACATCCCGGATTATCTTCTGGCCTTTGCCGGGAGGAATCAAAAGGAAATTTCCTTGTCTGAAGGCCAGCCTTCCAGAAGCTTCCAGCACCAGTTCGTTTCTGCCCTTTTCTGATTTTCCGATCAGGACATTCAGCAAATCCTTGCTATCCGGAGAAGAATTTTTCACACCGGCCAACTTGGCAAATGAGGCCATTAAATCAACCTGGCAGATTACTGCATCTGAAATCATAGTTTTGGTAACGCCTTTCCAGCAGGCAATAAACGGAACTTTTGCTCCTGCTTCAAACAAACTATATTTTCCTCCTCTTAATCCTCCGGAAGGAGTATGTTTCCCTAATTTTTCAACAGCTTCATCATAATAACCATCATTTAATACAGGGCCATTATCACTTGAAAAGACCACGAGGGTATTTTCTAACAGACCTTCTTTTTTCAGCTTTTTCATAATCTCTCCTACACACCAGTCTGCTTCAAGAATTGCATCTCCGCGTGGCCCCATTCCTGATTTACCAACAAAACGCGCATTAGGGACACGGGGTACATGAGGTTCATGCAGGGCATAATACATGAAAAACGGCTTACCTGTTCTGGCAGGATGATGATCGTCTATAAACGATTTGACTTTGTTCAGAAATATATCTGCCATGTCCTCATCAACCCATAATGCAGATTTGCCACCTTTCATATATCCTATTCTCGGTACTCCGTTATGTACACTCTGGTTGTGTCCGTGCTGCCATTTAAGCTTCGTCATAAGCTCAGGATTGGAAATAGCTGTCGGTTCTCCTGCAAAGTTTTTCTGATAATCAACCAATAAAGGATCCGCGGGGTCTAATCCTGCTACTTTTCTGTTCTCTACAAACACTGTAGGTACACGGTCGTTGGTAGCCGCCATAATGTAGGAATAATCAAATCCAACGTCGTTCGGACTTTTTTGAATTTCTTTGTTCCAGTCGAGATTTCCGCTTCCCAGGCCCAGATGCCATTTTCCAACTACTCCGGTGAAATATCCGGCCTTTTTAAGCATTTTCGGAAGCGTAAGGGTACTTGTATCTATCAGTAGCGGAGCATCTCCCGGTAAAATACTTGTACCTTTCGTCCGCCAGGGATAGCTTCCGGTCAGAAAAGCAAAGCGGCTTGGCGTACAGGTTGAGGAGGTAGCATAACCATTGGTAAAACGAACGCCTCCATTTGCCAGCTCATCAATATTAGGTGTCTTTAAAGTACCTCTTTTGTAAGCACTTACATCTCCATAACCCAAATCATCAGCATAAATTACCAGGATATTAGGTCTCTTATCCGGATTACTGATTATTTTAAATCCGGCCAGAAAAACTGCCGGTAAAATAGCAAACAGCACAAGGAATCTGGCGGGTAATCTGAACTTTTTATTTATCATGAAGCAAGTATTGTTTTTATAAGAAATGTGTATCAATTGGTAAAAGTACAAATCTTATCATTAGTACTCCAATACCTTAGACCCTAAACTATAAATCAATAAAAGCAGATTTGGCCAGAGGATGTGCCGGAAGAAGAGAGTTGCTGGCCGAAGAAGGTAACCAGAGAAGATTAAACGAAGAGTATGAGGGAACCTGGATATGAAATCAGGATTCCCTCTTCATTTGTTAATTCACGTATTTAGTACGTAATGCGGCAAGTTTTTCCGGAGTCAATTCCATTTCAGTTACCAGGAACTTATCCATTGAGCCATATTGTTTTTCAATGGCCTGAAATGTGTTTTCCAGATAGGCAGGATTTGCGCCTAAAAGAGCTTTTACAGATTTCTCATCCATTCCCTGCTGAGTAATCATTTGCTGCATGCGTTCTTTTCCGGCTTTCCAGAATACATTGGTCGCTTCGTAGTCGGCCATTACAACTTTTTTATCTACACCTAAGGCTGATAAAACCAGAGCAGCACCAATTCCGGTTCTGTCTTTTCCGGCGGAACAATGAAACATTAATGCCTGATCACCGTTCAAGAGTAATAACTGGTCAAACATTGGCTTATATTTAGCTTTCAAATGATCTGTTTTGCTATAAGTGGCAATCATAACAGAATCACGACTTGCTTTGCTGCTCATCATAGCACTCATCTGCGAGAGTTTGATGTTTTCGCTTCCGGCAGGAAGATTTATCCATTGTGTTCCCTGAGGTAAACGGTCCGGTGAGTTTTTAATTTCATCCGGTCCGCGTAAATCACATACTGTAGCGATATGACGATCAGACAAAACCTGTAAATCCTTATCTGTAAGCTTACTTACATCAGCAGAACGATAAATCTTTCCCCATTTCACAGTATGTCCGCCTTTGGTCGGGTATCCGCCTAAATCACGGAAATTAGAACCTCCCTCCAACACAACTTCACGTTTTGGATTAAATACCAATGTATCTTTCTGCTGGCAATATGCGAAAGCCGGAATTAGCATTCCTGCTATTAAAAATATTTTTTTCATGACTTATATCGTTTAATTATTAATTTTTAAAAGAGAATGCTTTCAGCATCTTTTGAAAAATATCATTGTTCTGATAAATTCCTGAAAATGCTTCAGCGCCCGGACCAAAAGCAAAAACCGGAATCATTACTCCTGTGTGACCTTTCGTCACATATTTTGCTTCTACTTTCCCTGTTTTCATATCTCCGCCGGTAATGGCAAGTCCTCCGGTTTCATGATCTGCAGTAATGATTACCAGGGTATTTCCATCTTTTTGAGCAAAATCAATAGCTTCTCCGATCACTTTATCAAAATCAAGCATTTCATTGATTACATACTCTGTATCGTTAGCATGTCCGCCCCAGTCGATCTGAGAACCTTCTATCATTACGAAGAATCCTTTTTTATTCTGTTTCAGGATATTAAGGGCAACTTTGGTTGATTTCAATAATTCTTCTCCGCGTCCTTCAGAGATCTTTGGCTGTTGTTCCTCCGCCAGAAATGCTGCCAGTTTACCTGTTGAAACTTTCTCAACTTCAGCAATAGAATTGGCAATCTGATATTTACGTGTTTTCAGGCTATCAATCAGATTTTTACCATCCTTTCTGTTTGCAAAATATTTTCTGCCTCCACCAATAAATACATCGATATCTGTTTTAAGAAAATCTGCTGCAATTTCTTCATCCATACTTCTTGAAGGCTGGTGAGCGATAAAAGAAGCTGGCGTCGCATGGGTAATAGAACATGTTGCCAAAAGACCTGTTGCCAGACCATGTTTTTCAGCGATTTCAAGAATTGTCGGCAGGCTTTTTTTAGCACTGTCAACTCCGATTGCCCCGTTATAGGTTTTTTTCCCAATAGCAAAAGCCGTAGCACCCGCTCCCGAATCCGTTACGTATTCATCTGAAGCCTGATTTTTATGAAATCCGATAAACTGACTGCGTTCAAGATTCAGTTTACCTTTGTTTGCGGTAAGTCCTGCATAAATCTGCCCCACTCCCATTCCATCACCTATTAGTAGAATGATATTTTTAGGATGCTTTACTTCCGGTTTATTTTGTCCGAAAATAACAGTCGGAATACACAAAATAATGAGGAAAAATCTAAGAAATGTGTTCATAAGTATACATATAGTAAAAGTGAAAATCCGGTAATCCGACAGAATATGCCAAAGCATTTCTAAAGGATTACCGGAAAAGAATCTGTTTATTTTAATGACCAAAGGTCTTTATACAAATCATCTGTACCACCAAACTGGCTTTGAATTGCTTTGGTGTAATTCTCTGTATTATAAGTTTGCTCATCAACCGGATACTGCCAGCGTCTTGGTAATTTTCCGACAGCATTTAAGCCTGAACCGGTCGTTACAAAAGTAGAAGGATAACCCGTTCTGCGTTGGTTATAAAATGCCTCCCATCCTGAGTTCTGGAAAAATGCAATGTATTTTTGTGTAAGAATCTGTTTTAAACCATCTGCATTATCACCCATATAGACAACCGCAGGGTTTTTCAGGAAATTGCTGATTGAAACCGTAACTGTTCCAAGTGTTTTTCCGGTAAGGTCACCGATAGTAAGGCTGGATCCTTCTGAAAGTCCATAAAAACTCAGGGAAGCATTAATTCCTGCATTGTAATAAGTTGAAGCATTTGCTCCGCTTATCCAACCTCTGTTAACTGCTTCGGCAATATTGAAACACATTTCAGGATAACCGACGATGATATAAGGCTCAGGTCCTGTCTGTGAACCATAATATCTGTTAAAATTGGTAAAAGAATACTTTCCGGCTGTTGAATTGGTGAACAGGTCACCTACTCCCATTGAATTATCAGAACCTACATAAGCTGTAAAATCATCTACTTTTTTGCCTTTAATCAATTCCGCAGGAGCAGGAGTTGCTACTACAAATGTTCTCGGATCCTGTGTGGCAGTAGTAAGATTCAGATATGTTGCTGAAACATTCTGATAGTTATTGTTACCATCTTTAGGCGTATGAGGATAAACGTTATACGCAGCGTTAAATGTAAATACCATGTTATCAGCATTATTGGCCATAATCGGATATTTACCGGGATTATTGATTACATCAGCAAACTTCTGTTTAATTCCCAAGTCTGAAGTATCATCAGCTCTTTTGCTCAGGCTCACCAAAACTCTCAGTTTATAAGTATTGATCAGTTTTTGCCATTTTTTAAGATCATTACCATAATAAATATCTCCGTCAATTGCACTGATTGTACTGTTTAGCGGAATCAATTGGCTAAGATCAGTATTAGCATCTTCCAGTAATTGCAGACATTGCTTGTAAACATCTTTCTGACTGTCATATTTCGGGGTAAGGTTATCTAATCCTAAACCGGCTTCCGACATCGGGATATCTCCAACTCTCTGAGTAAGCCAGATAAACACATAAGCTCTGAAGAATTTTGCCAGTGCTGAATAAGCATTTACCTTCTGATTTAAGGTTTTAACAGCCTGCTCATCCATTTTATTAACGTTTTTCAAAATACCGTAAGCAGTCGCAGAACTTGACCAGCCATAAATATTTTGTCCACCGTAATAAAGGTTATTTGATACGATAAACTGGTTCCAGCGATGAACCTGATCCCAGGGACCTTCAAAAACGTTACCAGGTCTTCCGTCAGTTACGCCTCCGCCCTGATAAATATCATAAACAACTCTTCCCAAAAGTAATGAAGGAGGTACTACCTTATTTTCACTGGCTACGTTTGGGTTTAACTCTAAATCATCATATTTCTGACAACTGCTCAATACCGCCAGCAGAGGCATAATCAGTAATAATTTTGTGATATATCTTTTCATGTTGAATGCTGATTTTCAAGTTTTATGACAAACAAACATTGAGGATTGCCAAGTAACTTTTGTTAAAAATGGATTAAAAGGTCAGGTTAATATTCATCCCGAAACGACGGGTAGTAGCAGACTGCAAGCCCGGATTTTTCAATGTACTTCTGTCTGATGAGTTATAACCTGACGGATACTGGTCAAGGTCAAAGTCTGTTCTTTCTGCGAAATACAATAGATTTCTACCTACAATAGAAACTGAGGCACTTTTAATGAATTTGTTATTATTGAGGAATCTTGAAGGAATAGTGTATCCGATAATGATTTCTCTTAATTTCAGGAACGACTTGCTGGTCAGATATGCTTCGTCAATTGTGTTATTATAAACCGACTGAGCATAAGTCTGTACCGTTACTGCTTTTCCGTTTGGTGCAAATTTCAACTCATTGTAATTACTGATATTTCCGGTTGCATCAAATTTCGGAGTACCATCTGTAATCACTACCCCCTGGCCTACATAAGCAGGTGTGGCGGCAACTGTTCCAAGTTTAGTACTCTGCCATTCTTTTAGTCTGGCTGCACCATAAGCTCCCTCCGTCAATTCAATCTGATTTCCGGCATTAAGAGCATACGCGTAAACGTTGTCATAAATTACTCCGCCAACTCTTCCGTCAAGCTGGAAGCTGAATGAAAGGTTCTTGTATGAAAATTTATTGTTCACACCAATTACAAAATCCGGATTGGTATAACCTAAAAGCTGTTTGTTATTTGTTCCGGTCGGAGCATTTAAAGGAACACCTGTTGAGGAGTTGATAATCTGGCCATCCGGACTGCGAAGGAATTTATATCCGTAATATCCATCCAGTCTGTCACCGATTTTGAAAACGTGATCAGGACCAGCCAGATAAATACTGGTTTCTCCGTGGTAAATATCCTTAAGCGTTTCTTTATAGGTTGACCAGTTTGCCAGCACATCCCAGTTAAATCCATTGGTATTTTTGATAACTGAACCGGAAAGTGAGATCTCCCAGCCATTTTTCTGAGAAGTTACCCCGTTTACAGTCTGGCTGTAATAACCTGTTGAAGAAGCGATATCCAATGGGAAAATCTGAGGACCATTGATTGAAGTGAAATAAGTAACATCCAATCCTAATCTGTTTTTCAGGAATTTCATATCCAAACCTGCTTCATAAGAAGTTACAGAATAACTTTGAAGACTTCTGTTCGCCAAAGTACCGGAATAATTCGCAGAAGGTGTGTTGTTATACAGGTTACTGATATTGTAAGTGTTTTGGTTTGTATAACTTGGTCCGTCATATGAAGTAGTTACTTCACTGCCATATCCGATTAAGCCTGAAAGATTTGAGCCCGTTACCGCTTTATAGGCCGTACCGATTGTTGAACTGGTTAAACCACCTTTTACATTCGCATAAGAAGCACGTAGTTTCATGAATGAAACGGCTTCCGGTAAATTAATATAATCTGAAACTACAGTACTAACTGAAACTGAAGGATAGAATATTGAGCGGTTTTCTTTCGGCAAAGTAGAAAGCTGGTCAATTCTTCCGGTTGTACCAAGTGTAAGGAAGTTTTTATAGCTGAAATCTGCGGTATAATAAGCACTGGCAACCTCCATATCCGAACGGAAATTGTAGGCTTTTACCGGGAATTTCGAGTTACTGAAATCATAAACACCCGGAACAATCAGGAAGTCTGTAGTTGATAAGTTTGAATTATAACGGAAAGTTCTGAGGTTTCCTCCGGCAATTGCTGAAATGTGGAAATTTTTAGTAATATCCTTATTGAAGTTTAACAGGACATCTGTGTTATTTTCAAAAAGATCTCTTCTGTCTTCACGGTAATCACCTTGTCTTAAATCCGGAGATTTATATGTAATCATTGAATAAGGAAGTTTCTCTGTTCTCAACTGATTCCAGGTTGTTACCTGAGTTCTGGCAGAAAAATTAAGGAAATCATTGATTTTATAGCTTAGTTTTGCATAACCATAAATATCTGTCTTCTGATGCTCTCTCAACCATTCATAAGCCATGAAATACGGGTTATTTTCACGACCATATTCTGCATAATATTGCTGCACACCAGGCTTTCCTGTCGGGCCTTTGTAATAATCACGCATGTCATTGATATCCCAGCTGCTTGAACCATATACCTGGAAAATATAGGTATAACCTTCAGGGCCGGAACTCGCATCCGGAATATTCGGAGAATTTTGCAAGTTAAGGTTAAGGTTTCCTTCCAGTTTCAAACGGTCTGTAAAATTATAACCTGAAGAGATGTTGAAATTGGTAATATTCAATTTAGTATTTGGCGCCATCCCTTTCTGATAATTATTCGAAATTGACATACGCAGGTCATATTTTTCGCCACTTGCCGCCAGAGAAACGTTATTGGTTGAAATAACGCCCATTTCCATGAAATTCTGGAAGTTATTTGCTCCTTTTGCCAGCCATGGTGTTCCCTGACGAATACCTGTTACCGGATCTACCGGGCTGTCATATTGCGGAACATTTTGTCCTTCAAAACGCGGACCCCAGATATTGGTACGACGGAATTTACCATCTTCGTCATATGGTTTATTACCATAAGCATACTGATAGTTAACACCATAACCATATTCACTTTGTCTTTTCGGAATAGCTAAAAAACCTGTTTCAACCATTGTACTTGAATTGAAATCTACAGAGAATTTTCTTTTATCTTTCGTTCCTTTTTTAGTAGTAACCAGAATTGCTCCGTTCTGACCTCTGAAACCATATAAAGCTGCAGCATTTGGGCCTTTCAAAACGGTGTACGTTTCAATATCATCCGCACTGATATTCCAGGTGTCAGAGTTTACCGGAACACCGTCAACTACAAACAAAATGTCAGAATTTCCTCTTAAAATAATCTGAGGACGACCTAATAATTCAGCAGACGGACCTACCGTTAAACCGGCAATTTTACCAGCTAATGAGTTAAGCGGGTTAGGTTCTCTGGCTTTTACCAATTCCGATCCTTTTACATCCTGAGTAGTATAACCAATCGTTCTGGTTTCTTTTTTAATCCCTAAGGCAGTAACTACCACCTCTTCCAACTGCTTATCATCCGGTGCCAGGATAACATCCAGTGAATTACGGTTTCCAACTTTTATTTCCTGGCTGGCAAAACCGATCGATTGAAATGTCAGTATGGTATTGTCGTTTGTAATGCTAAGAGAGTAATTCCCGTTTACATCACTGCTTGTACCTCTGGTAGTCCCCTTTACCAAAATATTGATACCCGGAAGCTGGGTGCCATCAGTACTTACTACTTTCCCTTTTAATGTTCTTACCTGTGCATACGTAGCGCTCATTATCCCGGACAGGATCATTATCAGCGCACTTAATGCAAAAAAACGAGTAAAAGTCTTTTTCATTTTTTTCTATTTATGAGTTCAACTAAAAATTGAGAGTCATTGTAGCCGGGAAATATTCCCGGCTGTACGGTAGTTAGTTTTCGGCACAAAAGTATTTAGATTATTATGTGGGGGTAATTACAGAATTGTAAAGGATTTGTTAGAAGAACCTGGATTATTGTACTCAAAAAAGAAGGGTTTTATGCAGATTTTTTAAAGGTTTAATCGGTAACATATAACTTTAAAAAGAACTATTTAAACTTTATCCTACAGATGGGATTTATCGTTTTATTATTCTGTAAACAGGAAATGAATCAGATAACAATTTGAACATATATGGTTAATAATTAGCATGTTATATCATTGTTATGTACTTGATGCATGATAATTCTGTCCAAACGCTCATCTTATCTGAAGCGTCCGGAGAGAGCATATTCCGGCTCCTGATCCAATTACAATTCTTATCATTTTTCATATGCTGTCATAATCCTGACCCGATGCTTCAGGCATTTCAATCAAGTCTGTAGTTTAATTTCAGAAAACCTTAGAAAAGGAAAGGCATAAAAAATCCTTAATCTTTTGAAGACTAAGGATTCTACACTGTTTTTCTATAAACCAATTTTTACTTTACTTTTTCCCACCAGTTATATGATTGGAGACTGTCATTCAGATAAACCCATTCTCCGATCATAGGGTGCAGTAAGGGCAGATTTCTTTTCTTACTTTCTCTGACAACTCTGATAATGGGTTCATCCCAGGCATGAAGTGCCAAGGCAAATTTAGACCAGTGTACCGGAAATAATCTTTTCGCTTTTAGATCAACAGCAGCCTGAACAACCTCTTCCGGCTGCATATGAATGTATTTCCAGTTTTTATCATATTGCCCGTTCTCCAGAAAGACAAGGTCAAAAGGGCCAAATTTTTCACCGATTTCTGCAAAATGCTTGTCGTAACCAGAGTCCCCTCCTATATAAATCTTATGATTGGGTGTTGAAAGCACGTAGGACATCCACAATGTTCCGTCCCGTTTCAATCCCCTCCCGGAAAAATGACGTGCCGGAGTAGTATTCAGCACAAAACCATCTGCAAGGATTACCTGTTCATTCCAGTCTTCCTCAATGATATCCGCCGGATTATACCCCCAATATTCCAGGTGTTCTCCCACACCCAGTCCGACAATTACCTTTTTCACCTTAGGCTTCAATGCGATAATCGTTTCATAATCCAGGTGGTCATAATGATCATGTGAGATAAACAGATAATCAATCTCCGGCAATTCTTCAACCTTATAAACATCGGATCCTTTGAAGCTTTTCGTCGTATATGGAATGGGGGAAGCAGAACCGCTTAATACAGGATCTACCAGAATGCGTTTGCCATCCAGCTGCATAAAATAAGAGGAATGCCCAAACCATACAAGTACATCATCCGAAGGATTTAATTTCATCAGATCTACCTTCTTTGAAGGCAAAACAGAATCCGGCTCTACCCTTTTGCTTTTCTGGAAAAAAAACTCCTTAAAAACAGTATAATAACTGACGCCTTCTGTTAATGAAGGTGTTTCGGTCCTGTTCTGAAAAGAACCGTCTTTATAATTCGGCGATTGTCTGATGCGTTCCAGGCGTTTACCACTCGGTGATTTGCCAAATTTAGGAAGCTGCATATACCCTCCTGCTATCACTGCTACTCCTGCAATAAAAACTGTTATGACCATAAATATTCTTTTAATTATTTTCTTCATTTTTCTTTAAGTAAAATATCAATACAGCATTTTCAACCAATGACTCTATGATTTTATGTATCGGTAATCTTTTCAAATTTTCAGTTATTCAAGAAACATAAACTGACTAATCGCTCTATTCTTTGGACAAATTTATAAACTTATCATTTTCCAGATCATCTCAAAAGAATCATCGATCAGCAGTTTTCGTTCAGAATCGGAAAGCTTTGAATTTGAAATATAATCATGTACCCCATAGAGGTGACTGGTCAGCAACGTATTGATCAGGTCTTCCGGAAGTGGCTTAAACGTTTTTGTCAGAATACCGTCTTTTATCATATTCAGGATCAATCTGCTCTGTTTTTGTATCTCCTCCGGAGCGAGAAGCAATAAATAGGGAGAATTCAAAAACTGCTTTGTGAACTTAAATTCAAGATTATTCTCCAGACTCCAATCCATGCCTGCAATGTAAAACTGCCGGAATTGATCTTTAATTGACTCATTTCCCGCTGTCCCGATCTGCCAGCAAGCTGTAAGTCTTGTTTTAATATCTACGTAAAGCGCTACAATTAAATCATCCTTTGTTTTATAATAATGGAACAAGGTGCCGGTAGCAACACCTGCCTCCTGAGCGATCTTGCCGGTTGCAGTTCCATGGAAACCATAGGCTACAAATAGTTTTAGCGCTGCTTTTAATATTTCCTGTTGCTTATTCATAAAATTGACTAGTCACTCTACAAATATACCGGAAAAATAATTCAACATCAAAATATTAATGAACAATTGTTACTCTCAGAGCTTTAAGTCCTGAAACGCCCTGCAAATCTTCGACCTCAAGTTTTTCAATATCACTTTCCAATAAATTCTCAGCCTGTAAGGTTTTTATGTACTGAATATATTCCAGCTTGTCCGCTTCATTTGAATAAACGATAACAATTTTTCCAGTTTGGGTAATCCGCTCATTTGTGTTTTTGATATTAGCCTTATCAATCCGCTTTTTAACTACCTCAAATCTGATGTTATAGCTGCCGTCCACATCGAAACGCTTTTCATCCATTTTAAAACGAATGTCAATCGAGGAATGATAAACCATAATAAGTGTGGCAACATCCAAAGGATATGCAAGGGTTGGTTTTAGCCGGTAATGAGCCCTTTCCATTTCACAAAGTACCCTGAGCTGCCATAAGCGTAATTCATAAAGCTTTTTTATACCAAATTCCAGGGCAGGTGAGATAGAATGACCAATGTACAGATTATGTTCTACACCATCTGTTTTAAATCGTTCATAATAATGTGGGAATACAGACTGAGCTTCTTTCTGTCCTGTATCAAGAATCCGGGAAAGCTTATCATTAATCATTGTAATACTGGTCTCATACTTTCTTCTATAATCATGAAAAATACCTGTATCCCGCTCCATTTCACTGAAATAGCTGGTAATATCAGGCAATAAGTCAGGATTATTGAGCTCTTTCAGTCGCGTATGTATCTTATTTTCAAGATAATTGCTAATGTATAATTCTGTTCCTTCTCTCAGTCCGACTGAAAGGCTGCCAGAAAAGTCGTTTATTTGCTGTCTTTCCTGTAAAAAAGCATTGTCTCCGGCAACATAAAAGTCATTCACTTTTTCCAGAAGAGACAAGAGCATTTCCAATTGTTTTTGAAGGTCTTTCTGAACACTCAGGTTTCTGGCTTCGGAAGAACCTCTTATGTCAATCTGACCATACAAGGGATAAACATCCGGAAATACAATTTCTTTCAGGGTGTACTCTCTTCCTAACTGTTGTTCATACACGAGCCTCTTTGCCTCATCACGGAATTTCCAGTAAACGCTCTCATGAATGGTTGTATATTTATCCTGAATAACAGCCTGTACCTGATTTTGCAATCCAAAAGACAAGCGTTCTATTGTATCTGCCAAAAAAGGCATCACAACCTCCAGCTTATTGGCATTGATGCTGTTCAGCTCTTTTGTTCTGAAAGCAACAACTTCCATCACACCGAATAAATGGTCGTCTTTTACAACCGGAGCCAGGATAAAACTTTTAATTTGCTGATCCAGCAGGTGTTTAGCCAGAGGACTCAGCGGGTTTTTCTTCAGAAATTCTGAAACATCAGATACGGCAAAAAAAACTTTCCTTTCAATTATACTCCGATAAGAATCTAAACACAATAGTTTTCGGGCATCTTCATGGTGGTTTTCGGGTAAAATATAACTCGGTAATTGCTGCCCGAAAGTATCCGGACTAAATTTATTTTCATCCTCGTTAAAAACAGTAAAACCAATATTGAGATCAGGAATACGATAAATAGAGCGGAAAATAGATTCAATTGCTTCCCGGAAGCCATTTGTACTAATGGCAAGAAGCTTTTCTTTCAAAATTGAAACCGCATTTTCCACCGTGGCATCAAACAGAGTCATAATAGCAAATCCTTTCACAATCCAGCTTTCTTCAGGAAACTTTTCCTTCCATAAGGCCACATCATCGTAATTATTGAGTAAGTGCTCTATATCTTCCGGTGTCAGAGGCACTGATTTTTCTGTAGGCAGTATTTCCAGAAAATCAGCATTGTATAAAATCCTGTAATGCTTGATAATCCCCTCAGCCGTGGGAATGTCATAAAACAGCGGTTTATTGAAATCCAGTCTGGTTCCGTAATATTCATTGAGGATAAGGCAGCAGCTTATTACATAGTACTGATGTTCATCAAAATCACGAATATTAATATCAAAATCCGGCCCGGCGGCATTCAATATATTCCGGAATCGTTCTGTATGATTGAAAAAGATATTAGTATAAGGAATATTTATTGCCTTAATTTCATTCAGCGTAAGTGTTGCAGGAAAATAATCAGCCAGTAAACGTTTAATTAATTCCTTATTTCCGGTTACCTGAGAAATATCCGTTATACCATTTCTGAGTTCCGGATAAAGGGCAACTTCTTCCAGCAAAGATTGCGCACGAAGCGAATCTCCATGAGCAGCATTTGCCGCCACTTTCTCAAGGTTTTCAATAATATGACAAAAACAAAGTTGTAACCGGAAAGGTGTGTCCGAAAAAGAAAGCAAATCCATATTGGTATTTTATCATTACTGGCATAAAAATAACAATATAAATTGGTGTCTGTATCTTTTCCTTTGGTTGTTTGCCTTTAAACAAACCATTATTTACCTTTCTCGTTTAAGAGTTTTCCTGTAATGCTGCCATTGTCTTCCCAAACACAAAAAGCCTGCCGCTCATTAAGCGATACTATTCTCGGATATCTGCCATTTCCTAAACTAATCGGCTCACTTTGCCCGGACTGAATAAGCCAGACCTGATTCTGATTTTGCCAGGTGATAAATGTATTCTGATTAGTAGTAGCGATTGAAGCATTTCTGCCAGAAGAAATCAGTGATTCAGGTTCTCCGGGATTTGACTTAAACAGCTGTCCTTCCCGACGCCATACCGTAGTTAGTATTCCTTTTTTATTCAGACTGATTGCTCCCCCATCCATAGGGCATGCATTTAATTTCCAGGTTCCGCTTCCCATTTTCTGAGCAGGCAAAAAGGTATTACCTCCATCTTTAGAGGCAGTAACGTACATATCTCTTGAGCCATTGATCCAATTTCTGTACATTGCAAAAACCTGATTTTTATCCATTATTACCGAAGGCTGGCAACACTCGCAAACAGTAGAATCAGGTGAACGGTAAATAAGCTTATTCTTTGCCCAGGTTTTCCCTCCATCCTTAGAAACAGCACCAAAAATTTTATTTTTGCGATCATTACGCAAGTCAAGCCAGATAACAAAAAAAGTATGCTGACCGTCACTTGCTAAGGCATTAAATCCTTCTTTGGCAATTTCAGGCACATCATTAATAGCAAAGCGTTTTCCCCATTCTCCCGTCTTACGGTTTAGTACGTAGGCATATAAATCACCTTTTTTATCAATGGCTGTGATTACGGTTGAAAGTTTTGAAGAGGCAATCTGAGGCCCGCGCGACATCCCCAGATGTAATCCCGGCAAACTATCCACAGGTATTGGTGAGGCAAATGATTGCCCTTTATCCTTTGAAAAAGTATAATAAATTACATTCCCCTTCCCAAATACTATTTCTATTGACTCATTTTCTCCTACACAAACGGATGGCTGCATGCCTTTTCCGGGAAAAATAACTTTTTGCCCATAAGTAATTGATGTGCTTAATGCCAGAAGGAGAAGAATTTTGTTAAACATAACGACGGTTTAATGTTAAAATAGTGAATCAGATTTGCAGGATTCTTATAATTTACGGCCATTTCTAAGATCATACACAAATGCTAGATACAAATAAGTAAGAAATGTTTAATCCTTTTTTGCATTATAAGGAATCAAAACCGGTATTACTGTTGTTGTGTGTCAGTGAAAGATGTCTGAATATTTTAATTGATTAAATTTCCCGAAAATAATCTGTTTTGTAAATCTGCATTCGAGGATAGAATATTATCAACGGACTATTTTATAGAATTTACCTGAATATAGATCGTTCTGAACCTGACTATTATCATTACACTGTTCCGTTTCTTACAATTTTAAGTACTTTTTACACCTTTTCTTTGCAAGGTTTAGTTTTGTCATCTGATTGACAATCATGAAGATCCGCTAAAATCTGATAAAAACCGTATAGCTTAATTTCTGCCAAAATGATATTCAAAGAAATCCGCCCAAGTCTGAAGTTACAGGCATATATCAAATGCTTCTATCTTTATGAGTCTCATTCAGACTTAAACTACGACGATATCGTATTTCCAAGCGGAACAATGGAGATCATTTTCAATCTGGGAGAAGGAAACTGGAAAACAGGAAAAGGTAATGTATTTCATACCACACCTGCCATAGAACTATGGGGACAAATCACTAAGCCTATGAATATAAAGTCGTCAGGCAAAAACACCATGCTTGGCATTAGGTTTTATCCTCATTCAGCTGCCTATTTTTTTAATGAAAATGTCTCGGAATTTAACAATGAAGTAATTGATGCAGCAGACTTATTAGGCACATCTTTACGCAGTTTACAGGCAAGATTATTGGAAACAAAAGATCTTACTTCCAGAATATCACTTGTTGAAGCGTACTTTTTAAACAGATTGATTCTTTCCGAAAAGAAACATGCTAAAATCAAGTTTATCGGAGAAATTGTCAATAGTCTGCAAAACAACTTTGAGAGTGAAAACATCCATTCCATTTCCGTCAGGAATAACATCTCTGCACGTTATCTCAACATCCTGTTTTCACAATACACCGGATTACCGCCCAAACTTTTTCACAAAATCAATCGCTTCCAATACAGCCTGAATCTTGTAAATAACAATACTCAAAAGCTAACCAGCATAGCTTACGATTCCGGGTATTTCGACCAGTCGCACTTCATCAAAGAGTTTAAAATGTTTACCGGTACAACCCCTACCTCATTTTCTTTACAAGCCTCTCCCATCAATCAGATTCTGACAAATATTTAAGCACTTCCGATTTGTACAATTTCCGGAAATTCATCTGTTATAGCTTTGTAACTGACAAGCATTCAAATACAAAACTTTAACAAACACAAAAATGAATTTACCTAAAAAAGCAGAGGATGTTCATGCAGTTCTTGCAGACGCCTTTAACACGGGAGATGTCAAGGCAGTAATGAACCTATACGACGTTACAGGCATTATTGTTCCTGAACCTGGTAAACCGGTTTCCGGGAAAACACAGTTTGAAGAAGCCATTACCGGCATTCTATCGATCAAAGGCAGAATGGAAATTAAGACCGTTTATTGTTTTCAAACCGGAAATATTGCTCTGGGAAGGTCTGAATGGAGTATTACAGACAAGGGTGAAACAAAAATCAGTGCCAAAGGGATCGAAGTAATGAAACAACAGGTTGACGGAACCTGGAAAATTATTGTCGATCACGCTTTCGGTGCAGAAAATAACCTTGTCGCCTGAGCCATGTTTATCCTCCTGAAACAGCCTGACTTTTCAGGCTGTTTTATATTCAAAGCTTCTCTTTATTCTAAGAAAACTGAGGTTAAAATCGCCATTTTCAAATTCGGCAAAATGGAAAAACATTAAAAAAAGAAGCACTTCCGATTTGTACAATTTCATGATTTGCTTACTTCATAAATTTACCCCGGAATACTCGTTAATGTAATAAACACAACACTAATCATGAACAAATTATTCTTTTTCATTCTCGTGGCAGCGGCTTCCGCTTTACTGTCTTCCTGTACTGACCATTCCCCTCGTTCAGAAGAAGCAAAACAAGCCATCGCAGAAAGTAATGCGATTTATTTCCAGGCTTTTGTAAAAAATGATTCCTCCATATTTATTAACCGCCATGCAGAAGATGCCTGTATCATGGCTCCAAATGCTCCGCTTATGTGTGGCAGGACTGAAGCGGCAAAGTTCTTCAGAGCTGCCTATGATAATTATGGCATGAGAAACGGAAAATTTATCACCACAAATGTATATGGTAACGGAGCAGAATTTGTCACAGAAGAAGGAATCTGGCAATCCCTTGACGCAAATGGTACGCTGTTTGACGAGGGTAAATTTTTAGTTCTATGGAAAAAAACAAAAGATGGCTGGAAAATGTACCGGGATTCATTCAGCAGTAACAGGAATTTAAAACAGTCAACAAAACGATGAAAAACAGATTTGAAGATTTTCTGGCACTCCATAAAAATACTAAACCTCTGTTTTTAGGCAATGTATGGAATGTACAAAGTGCCAAAGCATTTGAACAGCAAAAATTTAAGGCAATTGCTACATCCAGTGCCGCAGTAGCAGAAAGTTTAGGCTACGCAGATGGTCAGGAAATGAGCATTGATGAATACATGTTTATCATTAAGCGCATTTCAGCCAGCAGCTCAATCCCTTTTTCTGTGGATCTTGAAGCCGGTTATGGAAATACTGTAACTGAAATCTGTAATAATATTGCCGAATTATACAACATAGGCGTATCTGGCATTAATATCGAAGATTCAATCATTGCCGACGGGAAAAGAAGCATGGAAAATGTTGAACATTTTACCAAAAAACTTCAACAAATCTGCCGGCAATTAAATGCAGAACGGATCAAAATGTTTATAAATGTGCGTTCCGATTCATTCCTGCTTAACCTTCCAAATGCTTTGGACGAAGCTTTATCCAGAATCCGTGCATATCAGGAAACAGGTGTACACGGGTTATTCCTGCCTTGTATCACAAAAATTCAGGATATTGAAAAAGTGGTAAAAAGTTCAAAACTTCCTGTAAATGTCATGTGCATGCCAGGTCTGCCGGATTTTGAACAATTACAAAATGCCGGTGTAAAAAGAATAAGCATCGGACCTTTCTTATACAAAAAAACTTACGGACAACTTGAGGAATCAATTGGCAAAATAACAGATGAAAATCGTTTTGACAGCCTTTTCTAACTCAGTCTGAATGGCATCAAACCGCAGCCAGAAGAAACAGCATCATTTTCGGAAGAAATTTCAAAGATGATGCTGTTTCTTGCTTTATGTCAAGCCACTCAAAATTAGATAACTATACGAAAGATCAGAACATTGATTTTCACGATAAAGTTGATTATCATTATCGGGAAATACCTGTTTTGCATTTAATTCATATGAAAATCCATTTAAAATCATGAAAAAAGGCATACTCTTTTTAGCATTATTTCTTCTTCTATTCAAATATTCATCGTATGCCCAGCAAGTAACAGACTCCACGAAAATCGGGCTAACTTTCAAAACTGCTCCGTGGTATGTACGGGCCATGCCGATTTCACTTTATACAGGTATAACCGGGAAATATGCAGACAGAATACCTCAGTATATTGAGGTTGGAAAATCATTCCGGGTGATAGACCTTGGTTTAGCCCTCGGGCGGTCATCCTTGCGTCCGGACAGTACATTATTCACAGAAGTCAAAGTAACGATGGACGTCTGTAATTACGGTATTTTTGCTAATGAAATGACAATCGGAGGAGGCAAACTTTTTGACCATAACGGGAGCATCATGCTGGAACTTTCTTATACCATTTTTGCTCAGTTAGGCCCTAAGTGGGGTTTGGGACTGGTGTCAGGCTACTATGATTATACTTCCGAAACGGTAGATAATTCAAGGGTATTTTACGGTCTGTTTTTCCGGTACGGCATTCAGCGAACAGACTCAGGAGGACTTTTTGGTCTGGGAAGGGGCCGTGGCAGATCGGGCAGAGGGCATGGCCACGGAAGGTAAAATAAATCCCCTGATTTCCCTTGGTGGTGTTTAAGCCCGGCATCACCAGCAATCAAAAGAAATTTTATTTAATGTTTTCTCTCCTAAAAGTGAGATACCCTTTCCTCCTGTAAGATTAAGAATTGAACTTAAAATCAATTCTTATGAAAAAGGTATTTCAATGCTTCATTTCGACTATTTTAACTCTGGGGTTATTATTTGGCCCTGGTTTTTTCTACAATCCGGCAATCATCAGAGACCCTCAGATCTGGGTCGTCGTTCTGGCAAGCGTAATTATGTTTTCAACCCAGCCTGAAATCAGCAAATCTGATATTTTCAATAGCAGTGACCAATACTCAATGCTGGGAATTATGCTGATGGGCATTGTTGTTACAAATATTACCGTAATAGAATTCGGAGTGTTCAAAAAGGTCAATAATTCCCTGAGTTTCATAAATATCATCGGATTATTAATGATTTCCGGAGGGCTGATTTTTAGAATTCATGCCATCAATGTGCTTGGAAAATACTTTAGTAATGCCGCTGAAATCAAAGATAAACATCAGTTATTTGAAGGAAATATTTATTCTGTCATACGCCATCCCAGTTATACAGGAGCTATTTCCAGCATTATCGGAACGATATTATGGCTAAATTCCCGGCAGACCTTACCTATTTCAATGTGTCTGGTATTTCTTGCGTATTTTCACCGGATTACTCAGGAAGAGAAAATTCTGTCCTTGCATTTCGGAGAAAAGTACCGGGAATACTGCAAACGAACCGGGGCATTATTACCAAAATTGCGCAGCCTGGTTTTCCTGAGCATGAAACTTCCTGAAAAAAAGTAGTGCAAATGTGATACACGGGTTCTTACCATACGATTAAAGGGTGTTCAATCTAAACACTTTTTATCATGGTAATAAACATAACACTGGCGGAAAACAGCAATCAGCGTTTTGCCGCACATCAATTAGTCAAAGAAACCTATTTACGGAAATTCAGCGTAAATATTGATGAATTACATTACCTGCATCCGGAGCAATTTGACTGTGACACACTCCTCGCCTATTCGGGAGAAAGTAATGAAGTACTGGGAACAATGAGTATTATGTATCCTAATCAAAGCGGCATTTTCCCTTGTGAATCTCTTTTTGGATTTAACCTTTCTCTTTACAATTTCGCAAAAAACAAATACGTTGAAATCGGTCGTTTTGCGACTTCTGAAAAGGCAAAAAGAAATCCTGCTGTAGTGATCTCATTATTTCTTGGCGCTATCAGACATTTACAGATCAGGCAGATTAATGGCTGGACTGCTACTGTAAAAAATGATGTATTTGATTTTCTGAGAAAAATAGCGCTTCCCTTGCATCGAATCGAACAGTTTCCGGTTTTGCGGGAGGAAGACCCCTTAAATACCTACGTCGGTGAGCGGTCAAATCTGCATTTGTTTGATGTAAGCCTTGAGGCAACCGTTTTTTCGTTCCAAAGATTCGAAGGCTACTTAAAAAAGGAGCTTGTAAAAATTCTGTTTTAATCATTTCTCCGACCCCTTTCTCAATACCCCGCAAATGGGGGTATTGAGAAAGATTTTTATTTTTCAGTTTTGTGCTTGCAAACAAAAATAACGCAACGTATATTTAACTTAATGCCAGACCCTTACATGAATCAAGCTATTAAAATACTCATCGCTGAAGATCATCCTGTGGTAGCTGAAGGATATGCAAATCTGCTAAAGGATTCTGCTGACTTTCATACAGTCGGGATTGCCGGTACTGCTCAGGAGGTATATCATTACCTGAAAACTCAGAAAATAGATGTCTTATTACTGGATCTGGTTCTCCCGAATATCAGACTTCATGAATACTCACAACTTGCCGGATATGACATCCTGGATTTCATCAAAACAAATAATATTGATGTGCGTGTAATTGTCCTTTCTTCTCACGAAGAACCCAGTTTTATCGTAAAAGCACAGTCCAAAGGTGCAATGGGTTATTTATCGAAAAAGGTTGACAGATTTGAGATCCGGGAAGCCATCCGAAGGGTTGAGCTGGAAAAAAAGGAATACATTCAGAAACACCTGCTTTCTCAGATTATTGACAATACAAATACAGATGGAATAACTTTAACCCAACGTGAAAGAAGTATTCTGATTTACATTTCAGAGGGTTTAACCAGTAAACAAATAGCCGATAAATTATCACTGGCCAATGATACCATAAGAGATTACAGGGAAGGTCTGATAAAGAAATTCGGAGCTAAAAACTCTGTTAATCTCGTGAAAATTGCTTCAGAAAATGGATATTTGATTCAATTATGATTAGATTCTGCATTATCCTGAACCTGTTTATTTACTTTCTTTCAGGCCTCCCCGCTCAGGCCAATGAAGCGGAACACACCTTATTGAACAGAAATCAGACAAATGACCAATGGATAATGCTGGAAGAAAGCGGCAAAACACTCAGTTATAAGGAAGTTGTCCGGCTCAATAACTGGAAAAGTATTGAAAAATTTCCGATTGTATTTTCCACCAGATCAAATGCAATCTGGCTTCAAAAAACCTTATACAATACTTCTTCTGCTAGGCAGTCTGTCAGAATTATTACTAAAGGAATCGACAGTTTAAATACATTCTGTATCAATCAAAACAATCAGGAAAAAACCTTTGTCACAGGGAAATTTATTCCATTGCTGAACAGATATGTTGCGAGTCAGTTTCTCGTAATTCCGGTTGATTTACCTGCCAAAAGCCAAACCAGAGTTTTCTTAAGGCTTTATAACCAAAGTTATCATCTATCTCTTCCTTATTTACAAATCCTTGATCCTAAAGACAGTATCAGGTTTATTAAAGTTGGCGAAATCGGCTATAATATATATTTTGGCGGACTGCTGTTAATGATTCTTTTCAGTATTATTCTTTTTTTCTTTTTTCAGGAACGTTTATATTTCTTTTATCTGTGCTGTCTGATCTGTTCTTTTATCATGGCAGCCATTTACAACGATTTCTACTATTTAATCATTGACAAAGCTCCGGAGTTTATCAGAAATAAAAACATTTTTGCGGTACTGACCACACTTCTGAATATACTCTATCTTCTTTTTGCGGAACGGTATCTCAATGTAGATACCCGCAAAAGTTCCCGGATTATTAAGTTTAGCAGAGTGATTATGGGGATTTTAATCCTCTTGCTGATAAGTCTGATCAGTCTAAAAAAGGAATTATTTTACTATCGGACTTTATTTTACCCCTTATTCGGGACGAATACACTCGTAATGTATTACCACCTTACACGAAGTATTCAAAAGAAATATTCTCCGTCATGGTATTTTCTGGTGGCTACCACGCCAATTGCTATCGTGAGTTTACTGGAAATAACCTCAGATTTCAATGGTGTTCCGGTTCAGACTATGCACGATTTTTATTACATAGGTACATTTATTGAGATGTTCTTTTTAACCATCGGTATTGTTTATCGCTTCAGAATAGAAAGAACCAATGCACAGATTTTACAACAGGAATTATTCGTAACTGAAATTAAAACGCAGGATCGGGAACGTGAGCGAATCGCAAAGGATTTGCACGATAATATCGGTGCTTCAATTGTGGGAGTTCAGTATCAGCTGCTTGAATTTGCAGAAAAATACTTTTCTAAAAATGAGTCTCCTCCGGATTTTCAGAAAACTATCCTCTCTTTAGAACAAACCTACAAAGATGTCAGAGGTTTATCGCACGACCTGACTCCCCAGATTTTGACTAATATGGGTCTGGTAGAGCAAATCAGAGAAAAGTACGGTTTTAAATCAAAGCCTGTTTTCAAACTTTCAATGCCAGGCGAACCACTTCATTTACCTGCCTTTATTGAGTTAACGCTTTATAAAATCGTCAATGAAGCTGTTTTAAATATCATTAAACACGCCAACGCAACAGAAGTCGGGATTGAGTTAAGCCAGGACCAAAAAACCTTAAAACTAAGGATCGAAGATAACGGAATAGGTTTTAACCTGAATCAGCATAAATACGGAATGGGTCTCAGTAATATCAGGTTCAGAGCAGAGAGTCAATTAAACGGAACCCTGACACTTGAAAGCAGTCCCGGTAACGGAACCATTATTCTGGTTAAAATTTTAATTAAAAATATCTCTAAGAAATCATAAAGTATTGCATCATTTTAAAGGATTTTCTGAATTTCATGAATGAACAGGCACTATATACCGGATTACTGAAGGGCGTATTAATCGGCCGGTTAGCTTATGCTAATCACTTAGCCACTTATTATTCCAACTGGCTTGAAAAGGGGGAGATTGAAGACCGGCTAAAACCGAAAATCTTTGAACAGCTGAAGGCATATTACGGCATTCTTTTGGAAGAAGAAGAAGAAATTGAAATGGAAAAGCTATTTTATCAATCTGAAAAAGAGCAACTTATCACCTTTCTTCAAAACCTTGAAATTGCCTATAACGACAATTTCCTGAATTCCATTTCTAAAAGGCGTAAATTGGTTGAAACGATTTATTCAGATATATCTAACCGGACAAACTTTGTTATCAGCGATGCTGAAATTCATGAAATCAAAAAGGCAGAAAGTACAAACAATGCTTCATTGGCCGGTGAAGTCTGGAAAAAAATCAATAAAACTGACCGGGAAGCAATTGATTTTCTCTGTAAAACTTCCCGCCCTAAAGTCAGCCATTTTGTATTGAATAACTCAGGAAATAAGGCGAATACTGATGAAATCCTGTCGAAATCAACTTTTGAATTTCTAAGAAAACTGGAAAAAATGCCGAAAGATAAAGGATATTATCAATGGCTGCCTGTAAGCATAGGCGATATCCTGAAAACAAGTATTTTTACATACTTTCTGAAAATCTGCATGCGCCGCTGGATCGATATGTTAAGAAGCCGGGAAAAAGAAGTTGCTGTATTTGATGATAAAATACATTACGACGGATTTTACGAAGAATTTGAAACTACTGAGTTTGAAGAGGTAAAACCAAGTCCGGCAATTCTAAAAGCAATCCGGCAATTACCTGAATCCTGTTATAAAATCATTGCAGGAAAATACTTTGGCGGAACCGAAGGTATCGGACTTACTTCTAAGGAGTTATCTCAGGAAATCGGTTATGCGGTGGGTTATATCAATAACAAACACAGAGGCTGTTTAGATGAATTAAGAGAAATATTAAACGCTGATAAATCAAACTGATATGCTGCCAGATAAAGAAACAAGAGATATACAGGCGTATCTGGATGATACACTTCCTCCTCTAAGACGTGAGAAATTTGAGCTACGACTAAAAAATGATCCCGATTTTAAAGCAAGGTTTGATGAAATGAAACCAATCCTGGAAACGATTGAAGACATTCAGCTGGAAAATAATATTAAGGAAATTATTGAAAGATTTGAAGTGGAAGTTGAGCCCGGGATCGTCAATGAACCGGTCAGAAAATTAAGGCCCGATTATTTCAGCATATTCCGTTATGCCTCGGCAGCCTGTGTGATTGCTCTGATTGGTTTTACAACTTATGAAATAAAGCATGAATCTGATATTGCATTAAGCCTTGCTGCGGAGAAATTTGAACAGGAAAGTTATGCGACAAAAGGCGATGTCGGCAACGGTTGTCCTGATGATAAAACTTTAGAAATATTTTATGCCGGAAAGTATGACAGTTTTCTGAAAACAATTCAGAAACAGCCTGAAAGTACCTGCACCGCTTATTTCAAAGGCATGAGTTTTATGGCATTAAACAATACAAATGAAGCCATTGCAATGTTCAAAAAAGCAAAAGAATCTACCAGCATTGATGAAATGTATTATAAGCATAGTGCCGAATGGAATTTATGTCTGGCCTTTTTAAAGAATAATGAGAAGAGAGAGGCCATTGAAATGCTGAATAATATCCTGAAAACACCGGATCATCAATTCGGGATTCAAGCCGGGGATTTATTAAAAACCCTTAAAAAAGAGCTTATTTTTTATAACCTAAGATTCTAGCCTTCAGGAAATTATGAAAAAAATACATTTTGTTTCTTTTTGCTTTTCATTATTGTGCTCCTTTTCCATATTAGCCAATAATGAAAAACGTGCGCTGTTAATCGCTATCGGAAACTATAAAAACAGTTCTTACTGGAAAACCCTTGAAGGTGCCGGTAATGATATGAGATTGATGAAAACCGTACTTCTTGACCAGAATTTTCCGGAAACAAATATAATTTCTCTTTCTAATGAAAACGCTACTAAAATCCGGATCATCTCAGCACTTGAAAATCTGACTAAATCGGCTCAGGAAGGAGACATCATCGTCATCCATTTTTCCGGTCATGGTATTCAAACAGCAGACCTTAATAAAGATGAAAAAGATCATTATGATGAATGTCTTATTCCTTATGACACGCCAGCTAAAACAGCCAGAGATTATACAGATAATGCTTTAATTAAGGATGATATTATCGGACAATGGATCGAAAAATTACGGGCTAAAGTGAAAAAAAATGGTCAGATCCTATTGATTCTGGACGCTTGCCATACCGGTACTGCCAGCAAAGGAGATAATTACGTTTCAGAAGAATCATTAAATTATACTGCTTCTCCCTATCCTGAACCGGCACAAAATACCTCACTTAATTCTTACAGATTAAAATTATTCAAAAATGAAAATTCGGGCAGGTTTGTGTTTATTGCGGCTTCAGCTGACAAACAGGTAAGCCATCAGATTAGTCCTGATCAAAAAGAAATTTTTGGTATTCTGACCTATGGACTATTCAAGGCTTTTCAAAAAATCAGACCCGGAACTTCATACCGGGATTTATTTTATAGTATGATAAGCATTGTCCAAAATAACTTACGGCAAACCCCAAATATTGAAGGAGATATCTCATCGTTGGTTTTTGCCGGGCAAATCCGGAAACCGGGTGAGAAATTCGCTTTTCATAAAACCGGAGAAAAAGAAGTAAAATTATACGCCGGTTTTCTGAATAATGTCAATATCGGAGCAAAATTTGAATTTAAGAAAGATGGTATTTACAGCAGCAATGCGTCTTCAATTATCGCAAAAGGTGTTGTTGAATCCTCTGGTCCTTTTGAAGCCATTGTCAGTATTACCGGAAACATTCCGGATAATACTTCAAATCTCGTTGCCATACAGACAGAGCAGGCATTTGGAGGTCATAAAATTGCCCTGAATATTAAGGACTTTTCTGATAAATCCCTGCAAAGATCACTGGAAGATAATTTTACAAATAAAAATATCATTTCTCTTTCCCACAAAAACCCTGATCTGGTAATACATGAAGAAGGAAATCATGTCCTAATCACCAACGCAACGTCAGGATTAGTCTATTCAAAAATCAGCAAAGATGAGAATACTACCCAAAATGTAATCAATAACGTTCTTGATTTTGGAAGAGCAAAAATTATATCAGCTCTTGAAATCAGCAACCCCGATTTTAAGGCTGATGTTTCTCTCAGACATGCGATAATAAGCAAGGAGAAAGACGGAACTTTTCGTAAAACTTTCACGAAAGATTCTCTAAGCGAAAATTTAGTATTTGACACCTCCCAGCAAGGTTGGTTTACCATCAAAAACACAGGCAAAGAACCCTTCTATTTTGCATTATTAGATATTCAACCTGATGGTATCATCAATGTCCTTTATCCGAATGAAGCCAAAGGATGGAATAAATATAATGTCGAAATACCTAAAGATCAGCAAAAAGAATTTCCTGTCTCGGGGTTCAGTAAACCTTACGGCGTGGAGATGTTTAAGGTCATTATGTCATCAGACTATAATGACTTTGCCTTCCTCAGTTCTTTAAAAAGAAATACCGTCAATTCTTATGATTCCCAAAAAGGCAATGAAAATCCGATAATTGCTCTTTTCAAAGATTTAACAGACGGGACTATGAAAAGGACAAAGGGAAATATTCCCTTTGTTGGCGGAACGGCAGAAATAATTCTAACAATTATTCCGGCGAAAAAATAATTCCTGTTTACCATAAAACCCAATCCACGGCAATGGTTTCACTCCTCGAGGTTGGTCTCTGGGTTTTATTTGATGCTTTTTCTACATTTTCAAAAATAAATTCTTTAAGCTTACTAACCTTCATGGAAGTATTTTTCTTCATAGCTTCCAGCATGTAGTAAGTAAAGAAGCTATGAAGAAGTTCGTTACTTTCATATGCTGATTCCAAGCCTGTGGATGCCGTAAAAATCGTTGATCCGGTATTTTTCGCTACGTTTACAAAAAGGCTCTGCATCAATTCAATGCGGTCTCTCAATCTGATTCCCGGAGATTTATTTTCAGGTGTCTCACCCCCTTTTTCAATCTTTGCTTTTTTCTTCTCAGCTTTTGTAAGTTTAGCTTTTTCAGATAAAGAAATTTTAGTCTGATGAATCATTTCTTCCTTATCTATTTCTCCGCTATGACAGGCATCTATCAATAACAACTTTTTTCGGGCAGGGATACTATCAAGGATATTTTCAAGTTCATCATAAGGTAATCCTTTTTCTTTCGGGTTCCTGAAATCTACCGCGTAGGTTGAAAGATAATAATCCTTTTTGTCATCCAGTAAACCATGCCCGGAGTACGCCATTATCACTTTATCATTTACACCGGTTTTCAGTAATTTTTTCTTCAAAGCTTTTATCTTTTCAATAGTAACATCCCTGTTAATCAGTGTATCAATGATTACATTGTTGTTATATTTCTTCTTCATTTCCTGTGCTAATACCCTTATATCCTTTGCACTATATGCCAGATTATGACTCTTGTCTGCAAATTCATTAATCCCGATTCCGATAAAATGTACCATTTCTTTAGGTTTTACCTCCGGGTTGTAGTTTACCTCGAAAGGCATACGATAGCTTTCAATACCATTTTCATTTCTGACAGAGGTTTCTATCCGGTTTACGCCAAGGGATAAGGTTAGGGTAATCGTGGTATCGAAATCTTTCCTGTTTCTTTTACGAATATCGATACCTCTTAAACCATAGACGGGTACTTCATTTATCCAGACATTAAACTGAACCAGTTTTCTTGTTTTATCCTCTCCTTTTATACGAAGTGTAAGTTTTTCTTTTTTCTGCTCAGGTTGAATGTCATGATTTATAAAATTGGCTTCAGGGAAACTATAATCGTTGTTAAAAACAGTAGTATCTATTTTCAGTTTTCCAATCCTTTTTTCATAAGCTCTGCGATAAGAATTTATCAGGGAAGTATCAGTATTACCGATAGCCTGAAGCACTTTATCCGGACGGTTGTACTTCACGTCCAATTGCTCGAAGGAGATGATTTTCAGATCCTTAGTAACATAATGCAGCTTTTTAACTGCCTCTCTTGATGGCAGGTAATATCCGTCAGGTAAATAATTGAAATAATCCAGGGAATCAATGCTAAAGAAGGTATATTTTAATTTTCCGGTTTCAGCATCCCAGATTTTACAGGTATTATCGACAGAAGCCGTCAGCACTTTTTTATTATCTTTAGAAAAACTTGCCGCTACAACCAGGGCATTATGTCCTCTCAGATCAAATAACATTGTACCTTTCTGAGCATCCCAGATTTTTGCCGTACCATCCAGAGAACCTGTAATCACCTTATCACCATTTGGGGAAAATGCTGCCACAAGCACTTTATCAGTATGACCAACAAGGCTTTTCTGTTCTTTTCCGGAAATGGCATCAAAGATTTTAGAACTGTAATCGTCAGAAGCTGTGACTACCTTTTGTCCGTTAAAGTTAAATTTCGCTGCATTAACAACTTCTTTATGCCCTTTTAATTCCAGCACTTTAGGGTCTTTATCCCAGATTGTTTCCGGTTTGAATTTCCCGAAATCATTTAAATTCCAGATTTTGACTTTATCATTCGCATGAACAGCCAAAATTTTATTTCCGTCATTTGAAAACTCAGGAGAGCTAAAACGGGTCGTAGCAAATTCACTGATTCCTTTTAAATATTTGCCATTGTCGGCATCCAATATAAATAACTGATTCAGGTGTGATTTAAGCAGCAACTTGCCATTTGGTGATAATTGCGGTTTCGCATATATATCATCCTCATACTTCTCCTCATTTCCAAAATGTTTTAATACTTTGCGGCTTTCGCTATCCCATATTTTTATGCTTTTATCAGAATCGGTTATGATCTTTTTATCATCCGAAGAATATTTTGCATAATCAATCTGGCTTTCAGAATCTGCCAGGTCTCCTGCAATCTGCCCTGTTAAGCGGGACCATATTTTAGGATTTCCGTATTGATAGGCAAGAATAATATTCGCATTATCATTCGAAAAGAATGCACTCAGACATGTTGCCAAATGTCCTTTGGTATCCAGGATTATATTGCCTTTTGCTATATCCCAAACCTTTGCGGTAAAATCATAAGAAGAAGTTATGATTTTACTCTCGTCAGAAGAAAATTGAGCAGAAGAAACCAGATTTATATGACCGTCGAAATTCCGCAGCAGTTTATTGGTACTTAAATCCCAGAGTTTGGCCGTGTGGTCAGAAGAGGCCGTTAAAAGTTTTTTGCCACCATCGGCAAATTTCAAGGTCTTTATACTGCCATGATGTCCGGACAATTTCCCCACAAATTTACCATTCAGGCTATTCCAGATCGTTATATCTCCCTCATCATCAGTGGCCAGTATTTTATTTTCAACGGGAAAGAATGCTCCATTTTCAAAGTGGCCGTCTATGTCATAAAGCATCCCGCCATGTTTAGCATCCCATACTCTTATACCATTATAAGAAACCGTTAAAAACTTGAGATTATCCTTCGAGAATTTCGCCATTTTAATATCTGACAAGACAACCTTCAGGTCTAATTTCCTGTTCCCGGTTTCGGTCTCCCAAATTCTTGTTGTGCCGTCTGTAGCTGTTGTAATTACCTTCTTACCATCTGAAGAAAATTCAGCATAATTAGCCTCAAAAGGTTTTAAATATTGTTTTTTCGAATTATAAAGGCTGTCAAACTTCACGATTTTTGGCGCTCCCCTTTTAGCTTCTTTCACGGGAATCTGATAGAGAGAATCTAATGATTTTATCAGCTTATTTGCCTCTTTTCTCCCTTGTGCCGTTTTAGGCATTTCTTTGAGAATTAATCGTTTGGCCTCCTCCAGTTCCTTTTGCATTTCTTTATAATCCTCTAAAGCCTCTTCTTCCTGTTTCTCTTCCGAATCCTCCATCTGATAATTTCCGGAAGCATCTTCAGTTCTAACCTGTTTATAACAAATCAAGCTATATAATAACTTCTTAGTATTGATGTCCCATATTTTGCAGGTCCCATCTGAAGAATTTGTCATAAATTTTCTTCCATCTGGTGAAAATCTAACGGATAAAATATTCAGGTCATGCTCTCTTAATACTTTAAGAAGATTTGCCGTTACAGCATCCCAGATTCTAACAGCACCGCTCCCATCGGCTGTAAAAATCATTTTCCCGTCAGGAGAAAATTCGGCAGAGCTTACACCTTGTTTATGCCCTGATAAAACCGCCAGCAATTTTCCGGTTCTGGTATCCCAAAGTTTTGCAGTATTATCAAGCGAAGCAGTCAGAAACCTTTTACTATCCGGTGAAAACCGGGCTGTATTCACTCTGTCAGTATGCCCGATAGGTAATACCAGCTTTGGCTGTTGAGCCAGCAACTGAACAAAACAAATACAGGATAATAATAAGGCTAAAAATGTTTTCATATTTTAAACACACAATATGTTGACTATCAATTACTTAATATGTTTTTTTATTTTTATTCTGTTTTTTTTCAAAAAATGTGAGTTTCTCCTATTCAGCTACGATAAAGGGTATCATTCAGGAACTTAACAAATCTACCAAATAAAAATATCTGAAATTACCCCTTTTTGCGGGGTTGTGGCAGGTTTGTTAAAAATTGAAATTTGTTCATATTATTAAACCTTTCGTTTCCATGAAAAATATCACAATAATGCTGATTTTCATATCGGTTCTTATACACGCAAAAACTATTTTCTCTCAGTCGGGAGACATTGGTATTGATTTTAAAAAGAAAGGGTATTTAAGGGATATTAATTACAAAACAAATAAAGTACTTATAGATTTTGTGGATGATAAACACATCGTAACAGAAATTTCACAAATGCCTCAAAATGCAGGCATTACAAATTTAAGACCGGGAATGGAGGTATATGCAGAAGGTGAATATTTCAGAAAAACGAAACAATCCTTAATCAAGAAAATCTCTGCAAATAAAGATTATAGCAATAAGGTAAAAATTAAAAAAGGCAGAATTGATGGTATTGAAAACGACTATGCATTTATAGACGGATTTAAAGTAAGGTTAAAAAACGGTACAATTATCAAAGGGACCAATGGCTATGATAAACAGTTTCATGCTTTAAATGAATTGCTTTTGGGAGACCTTGTGGAACTGAAGGGCCAATATAACACGGACGATGGTTTCGTTTATACCAATTCGCTTTCGGTTGAACCTGATATTGACACCGATGACGACCTTGAGGCAAAAAGTTATTTAATGAAGGTTCATGATCTTTTATACGAAGCATGGAAACATAAAGCCCGGAGAAAAAAGTATTACGGATGTCAGTTTGACGGTAATATTATTTCTGATAATGACGCTTTACAGGAATATGTCAATAAAGTCGGATTAAAACTCATTCCGGAACATATAAAATCCAAAATACCATTTGTATTTATTGTAATCAATGATGATAGTTTCAATGCGGGTTGTTACCCTAACGGTCTGTCAGTTGTAAATACCGGATTGTTTAAATATGTAAAAAATGAAGCTCAGCTTGCTGCTGTTTTAGGACATGAAATAGCACATGCAGTTTATGAACATGGAGCAAGAAGAAACAGCGATGTCCGGAACGCACTTAAGAAAAAAGAGTCCCTGAATAAGGCAAATAATATCTATGACATAGTGGGAAATGTTATACCCGGTTCATCAAACAGCCAGTATCCGGTGAACAATGTCAGAATAGAGTCCGGAACTACGAAAAGGCTATTAAAAGACCTGCCGGCTTCCATTATATCAAAGCAATTGTCAAACTATTCTGTTGAAGAAGAATCTCAGGCTGATAGGGTCGGATTATATTTATTAGTGCGGGCTGGTTATGATCCGAGAGAAGCCAGTCTTGTCTGGAAAAATGTATTTAACAAATACGGAAATGGAAAAGCCAAAACGGATTCTTACGTAGATAATACCATAAATGATATTTCAGATATCCGTAATCCGAATACCTCAGGTATTATAAACGCTTCCATAAACAGTATTCTGGCAACAAAAGCAGGCAATAATCTAAAACAAGCCAGACAAACCCATCCATACAATGTAAAAAGATATGAAGACCTGCTCGACAAAACTTACCTGTTCTGGTCTTCTGAGAGCATATTAAAAAACAGCACAAGAGGATTGATTTTCAAATAGCATTTTTCAGAAAGTACGATTTCATAAAACCTAACAGCAGCGATCATGAAAGATCTCAGAGAGTTGGCCGGATTTATATTATCCGTAGCAATAATATGGCATGTATATGCAGCCTTTTCTTCAAAAACTTCAATCTCAGGCCTCTTTAAAGAATCTCCTGAAATCGGATATGTCTGGAGCAACAATGGTGATACGAATCCCCGCTTCTTTTGGGAAAAAACAAAAGCAAAGTGGCAAGCTGGTCTTAATCACCCGCAATACCATGTCGTTTCTTCTGACCGGGAAGGAAGATGGATTCCCGATGCCGGATATAGATTTACCGGAGATGGTGTAAAAGATTTATCTGTACTCTGGCAGGAAAAAGTAAAGCATCCGACGATGAATGCTTATTCTTCAGCTGATGAAGGATACTGGATTCCCGAATTAGGGTACAAATTTGAGGCAAATCAGGAAGGCAAAGCAACAGGTACTATCTGGAATGCAGGAGAACAGTTTAATGATTTGAAAATTACAGCCTCCGGCAGAGTGGGTTATTTTGAAGCTTTCCCGGGATATCTGTTTTCTCATCCTGATAAAAATCTGGACGTCGTTTGGACACCAGGGTTAGCGCATCCAGTGTATCCTGATTCCGTCTCCGGTTCAACTGAAGGAGTATGGGTCAGCAGAGTTTTACCTCAGCAACCAAGCGCAGGAGATCATATTGTAAAAGGGTTTGCTATAGCTGCAATTGCAAATATTATTGAGTGGATTTCAGGAGAAAGCAATCATTATACAAACAGTATGAAGGAAGACGGCGCCAAAGAAGTATTAATCGGAAGCATTCAGGCAATTCAGGAAAACTAAGCCTGAAAAGATTCTTTTATCCGGTATTCTTATTTCAGCATTTCAATACATCTGCCCGCCAGATGATAAGCGCCTCATTGCATTTATACTTACAAATAACTGTCTTTTAATTAGTTAACAAACCTAAACAAAATACACAAATGGGTACAAAAGTAAACAATCCGGCTTCTCAGCATAACAGCACCGTCCCTGTCAATCAGAATATTGGCGGTTCAGTCAAAACCGGAGGAACCATAATTTCCGGACATGAGGATGATCAGAAATCTGAGAATCTTAACACACTTCTTGGCTTTTTAGTCTCATTTTCACGCACAGATTCCGGAGAATATTGGGTACTTCGTGAAGGGAATAATTTCATCGGGAAAGAAGCGGATTCAACGGTCAGACTTAATGAGGATACGGTCTCCGGAAAACATGCCACCCTGAATATCACCCGCAATACTGAGGAAAACAAATATGATATCGTACTGGTTGATACAGCTTCTACAAACGGGACATTTATCAATGGAAAAAAGATCCTGGCTTACAATGGCAAAATCGTTTCAAACAACGATAAAATTAAGATTGGCAATTATGAGTTAAAACTGATCATCATTGATAAATACCTTGAAAACCTGACTAAAAGTGAGTATTTCAAAGAAGTCATTGATTACGATTACTCTTCCCGTGATTTCTATGCGGGAGGAACCGCTGCAAAATACAACACATAACCTCCACTTCTACCACAAGCAATGGCTAAGATTAAATTGAAAGGACTGTTAAACACATACTTGTTTGACCCAAAAGATGAAAGCTCTGTTTTATCTCCCGGCGGAATGGGAATACCTTATAAGGGAATTGAAGCAGAAACAGGCAGAACTGTGGTTATTAAAGTTCTTTTTAGGGATTTGACCGAGAATGTAAGTAATGTAGAACGGGTAAAACGAGCCTCTGAAATCAAAATCAAGCATAATAATCTCATAGAAATGCTTGATTTTATTGAAAAAGACAGCATCTACCATGATATAAGTGTGTTTGTGGAAGGTACCGATCTGAGTAAAATAATTGACCACAGAAAGAAACAGGGAAAGGTTTTTTCTTATGAAGAATCGAAGGAAATAGTAAATGACATACTCGACGGGCTTGAGGTCCTGCATAAAAATAAAATTATTCACAGAGACATCGACCCTTCCAATATCAGGATTTGTGAAGATGGAAGTGCCAAGCTAATGGATTTTGGAGTGGTCCGGATTACCGGTGGCAAAACAAAATCCCTGACGGGCATGGGTACGCTGATCGGAAAGCCCAACTACTCTCCTCCCGAACAAATCCGGGGAGAGAGTGACAATATCAATGAAACGACAGACTTATATGCACTGGGAATCACGATTTATGAAATGCTTACGGGAAAAGTTCCTTTTGAGCGTGGCAATGAGTATGATACCATGCAGGCTCAGGTAAATGAAGCACTTCCTTTCAATAATATTCTGAGTGATGCCTTGTTTGATTTCCTGGTAAAAGCAACAGCCAAACAACAGCATAAACGTTTTCAGAATGTTTCAGCATTCCGCAACGCTTTTAACAATCCTGTGGAAAGAGCCTGGTGGCAAAAGAAACAAATGCAGATTTTAGTCGCATCGGGTATTATTGCAACACTTGGTGGTTCCGGCCTTTTTTTCAGACATCAGCATAATACTTCAATTGGTAAGACCAATATCGAAAAAGCCAATAAATTCCTAAGTATTGCGAAGTACGACAGTTCAAAAGTTTATTTTCAGAAAGCAGTAGAATACATTGATGACGGTTCTGTCAAACAAAAAATAGAAATGCTGAATGCCCTGATTCCGGCCATGTCTGATTTCTATAATGCCCGTTATAAAAATGCTTTTGATAAACTGAAGGAGGCTTCCGGCTTAGATTCTGGTGATGCAGACTATTACCTGGGAGAATTAACCTATAATGGTTTGGGAACAGTAAAGGACTACAGAAAAGGTTGGGAATATACAAATAGTGCAGTTAAAAAAGGTTTTGGAATGGCCAATTGGAGAATTGCTTTGGCTTTGGAAAACGGCCTTGGGATTAAAAAAGATAAAAATAAAGCCGATCAACATTACCTGGAATCTGTTGAAGCCATTAAAAAACTGGCTGAAGCCGGAGATCCCGAAGCATTGGGAAATCTCGGAGGAATGTACACAAGTGGTAAGGGACTCAGCAAAAACGAAAAACTGGGTTTCGAAAACTATCTGGCCGCAGCTAATAAAGGTTATGCTTTTGTTCAGGAAAATTTAGCGGATATGTACAGATACGGCATCGGAACTCCGGTAAATCTGCCGGAAGCTGTAAAATGGTACACAACCTCAGCTTCCAAAGGGCATCCGGCTGCTCAACTGACTTTGGGCAGAATGTATCTGTATGGAGAAGGTGTTTATCAGGACGCATCCAAAGGTCTGGATTTCATCAGAAAAGCATCTGATCAGAATTATTCGGCAGCACTTTCCGATTTAGGATATCAGTATTTTACCGGAAAATTTGTTCCTGCTGATTACAGAAAATCTGCTGATTATTATCTGAAAGCTGTAACGTACGACAATGACAATATCCCTGCTTTAGAATCACTGGCTTATTTTTGTAAAACCGGTTTGGGAGTAGATAAAAACTATAAAGAAGCTGAAAAATATTATTTAAAAGCCATCCGTCAGGATAGTTCAAGAGCAAATCAGGACTACTTCAATATCGCCAAACTATATTTCGAAGGAGGTTTCGGTCTGCGTAAAGATGAATTCATGTTTATTCATTATTGTGAACTGGCTGACAATGCCGGAAATACAGTGGCAAGAGAAAGTCTGGGTATTTATTACAATCAGCAGGGAACCGAAGCCTATCGAAGTGCCTTGTTTAATACTGCCAGAGAATATTTTAACAAAGCTGTCCTTAAAGGAAATGCCATTGCTTCCAGAAATTTAAAATACATGGACCAAAAAGGAAAATAATTATGCCGGATATTATTCTAAAAGGACAACATGGCTCCTATATTTTCAATCCTTTTCCCCCGAACTATCCGTTCGGAGGAGGTGGTATGGGTAAAGTCTATCATGGTAAAAGGCTGGATGGAAATCCGGTGGTAATTAAAATTCTGTATGGGGAACTCGCCATTGAAAATCAATTTGTTGAAAGGTTTTTCACAGAAGCAGAAATCCAGACAAAACTCAGTCATCCCCATATCATTAAAAGTTATGATTTTGTGATAACCAAAGGTAAATACCATATTATCAGCCGTCTGGTAACCGGAGTACTGATTGCAGATTATATCAGGAACAGACAGATCGGGGTAATTATAAGGCTTTTTGGAGAAATACTCGATGGTTTACAATTCCTGCATACTCAGGATCCAAAAATTATTCACCGTGATATCAAACCTGCCAATATTATGGTGGAATATGACAAGGCTATTATCATGGATTTGGGTGTTGCAAAAGTTACAGGCGGAAAAAGAAGCACTTCTATCGGAGTGGTTATCGGCACACCTCAATATTCTCCTCCGGAACAAATCAGGGGTGAGAGCCATAACATCAATGCCACTACAGACGTCTATGCAGCCGGAATTACCTTTTATGAATTACTGACAGGGAAACCGCCTTTTGATGGCAGCAATGAGTACACTATTATGGAAATGCAGGTAAAAAAGACCATTCCTGTTCATCCCTCAATTCCTGCAAAAATCTACAATGTACTAAAAAAAGCCACTGCCAAACAACAGAGTCAGAGGTATCAAAGTGCTTTAGAATTTAAGCAGGCACTTTTACAGGCAGCGAATGAAAAAGGAACCTGGTGGAACAAACTAATCTCGATTTTTGAATCATTAAAGTCTGAAAAATGATAAAATATAATTATGCTCCCCAAACGGCCATCGGAGGCAGAAAGGAAAACCAGGATACTGAAGGCAGTTTCTTAACGAAATTCGGTCTTTTAGCCGTCGTTTGTGACGGTATGGGAGGAGCAGCCGGAGGTAAAACTGCCTCATCAATGGCGGTTAATACAATTATTGAGGAAGTCATCAACTCATCAGGCAGTATGCCTGCACAGGCACTGGCGACAGCTATTAAAAAGGCCAATCAGGAGATATTTAACCGCAGCAGGCAGCAACCGCAGCTTCGTGGAATGGGAACAACCGTGACAGCCATATTAATCAATGAGGAAAAAGCCATTATTGCCCACGCAGGAGACAGCAGGGTATATCAATTAAGAGATGGGAAAAAGGTTTTTCGAACCAACGATCATTCCAAGGTTTTTGAATTGGTAAAAAGAGGGATCTTATCAGAAGAACAGGCACGTTTATCAGAAGAATCCAATATCATTCAACGGGCTTTGGGAATCGCTCCTGACATTGATGTTGAGATCAATGATAACATTCCTTTCCTGAAAGGTGATTTGTTTATGCTCTGTACCGACGGGGTTTGCGGAGCATTACCTGAAGAAGATCTTTTACTATTACTCCAAAAGGAAAAGAATGTAAAACGGCTTTCAGAACAATTGATTCAACAAATAGATTTCCTGGGGAATCAACAAGGCGGAGGGCATGATAATTTAACCGTGGCTTTGCTGCAACCTTTAATCAATTCAAAACTTGATGTTATTATTGATATGAAAACTAAAATAACAATTTATGCACTTGCTTCGATGGTGGCGATATTGTCCGCTGCGCTGATATATCTCCTTCTTTTCAGTGATTCCAGAGCTAAAATTACTCAAGGAGAAAATTCTGACCTGAAAAAAGAAAAAGCAAAAATCGATAGTTTACAAGGAGTTGTAATCAGGCAGGCAAACATTCTTTCAGGAAAAAATTCTGATCTGAAAAAAGAAAAAACTGATAGTTCGGAAAACAAAGGCATTAGTGTGAAAAAACAAGCAGACGCCCATTCCGGAAAAAATTCTGATCCGGGAAATGTAAACAAAAGTGCGAAGGTTAAAAAAGAAAAAGACAGTACTCCTAAAACCGGGCAGCCCAAATCCATTGAAGAAAACCCGGTAACACCTAAGGAAAAAGCAGATTCTTCAGAAAAAAAAAGTCCCGGCTCATCCAATATTTGGTAAAACCCGGAGACAAACAAGGACGGATCATTCTGGCCGAAAACAATATTCCATACACACCGGAAAATTTAAAAAAACTCGAACAACTGAATCCGGGAATAAACTTCAGTAAAGATTTACGCGTCAATACTACTATTCCGGTCAAAATACCTTTGCAATAAAGGTCATTTACATTCTATTAACCATAACCATTCAGAAAAATGAACATTATTACCATAGGCAGAGGGCCAAATAACAGAATCATAATTAATAATCCGCATGTAAGCAGTAATCATGCCGAGCTGCAAATTGATGATTATGGAAATTTGACACTAAACGACATAAGCCGTCACGGCACGCTTGTAAACGGACGGAAAATCCACAAGACTTCAGTTACAGTAAACCGGGGGGATAAAATACTGTTTGCCGACATTATACCCCTCGACTGGAACCAAATACCTTCTATTCAATCAAACAACAATAATTTTAAACATAACATATCTATCGGCACCAATGCTGACAATAAGATCCAGATTTACAACGAACAGGTAAGTCGCTATCATGCTATAGTCAAAATAGACAAAAAAGGTCAGTTATTCATTAATGACCAAAGTAGCAACGGCACATTTGTGAACGGAAACCGCATTTCAAAATATGTGGATTTTCCTGTCAACCGCGGAGATAAGGTAAGTTTTGCAAATGTTCAGGAACTTGATTGGAATAGAATACCAAAATCATCCCTGAATCCGACTTATTTAATCCTGTCGCTCCTGCTGGTTCTGGCAGCAGGTACCGGAATTTTTTATCAGAAAGCAATAAAAGAACTTCTTTTCAGAAACGATGTCTCCCGGAAATATGAAAACAGCATTGGTCTGATTTATAATTCTTACTACTTAGCGTATATTGATCATGGTGACACCTTATATTATATCGGGGAAGATTTTAAATTCGCTGATTTAAGAAAAGATCCCTATTCAAAAAACTCATTAAAACCCTTTGAAATTACCGGATCAGGTTTCTATGTAAGCGATGATGGCAAAATCATTACCAATAAACATGTAGCAGCACCCTGGGAAAGTGACCTGGCCATTGATAAAGAAAAAATTGAACAGGTAATAAATATTGTCCGGGCAAGCCACGGAGAATATTCGGTCAATTCAAAAGTAGTCGGAGTTGTTGTTAAAACGGGTATATTTCCCAATAATTCCAAATTAGAGAAGGACGATGTTTTCAAAAATATGCTGCCCTGTAGTCTTGTTAAATTAGCGGATGAAAAAGAAGTTGACTTAGCTTTGATACAATTAACTTCCCAAAAACTACCGGCCTTGTCCCGCCCGGTTACTGACATCATTACCCGAAAGGAAGAAATTACGTTAGATGATGACATAAGCATTTTCGGCTATCCGTTTGGCTTTAACCTGGCCCTGAAGAATAACGAGGGTAAGATTAAAGCAACATTCGACCACGGCAAAATCAGTAAAATTTCCGATAAATACGAAATACAATACAATGCACCGTCATTTCATGGCGCAAGCGGATCGCCTGTATTCAATAAAGACGGGAAATTAATTGCGGTCAATTACGCCGGGATTGAAAAATCACAGGGATATAATTTCGGAATTATCGCTACACATATCAAAAAACTTCTTGAAGATTAAATACCATGAAAAAATTTCATATTTAACAGTTTCTATAAACTTTACTGCTTTAGGACATTGTTACGGAATGTAAAAATACTGCGTTCTGTGAGGCACAGAACATGATGTGAGTGCCTCACAGAACACTTTCAAACCCCTACCTAATCCCTGTTCTTTTACGATCATATCATATATTGGCTCTGCAAAACAAAAAAAATCGTATATTTGCAGAAACAAAAATTGCAGTAACTACAAAATGTAAAATATAATTTCTTTCAGACGAATCAGAACGACAACCGCAAAACGGTTGCCTTATTGCTTAATCTTTACCGAAAGAAATTATGTTAATATTACAAAACATTTCATATACACACCCAAGCAAAGATTTACTGTTCAGCAGCATCAATCTCATAGTAAACAATCAAAATAAAATTGCTCTGATTGGTAATAACGGGATAGGAAAATCGACATTGCTCAAAATTATTGCAGGCGAACTGCAGCCTTCAGGCGGACAAATAAGTTTTAATGCCGAACCCTATTATGTACCGCAGATTTTCGGGCAATTCAATGATCTGACTATTGCACAAGCGTTAAGAATTGAAAACAAATTGAACGCTTTGAAAGAAATTCTGAACGGAAATACCACAGAAGAAAATTTCAATTGGCTTAATGAAGATTGGACCATAGAGGACCGTTGTAAAGAAGCACTGGATTATTGGGAATTAGGCGATTTGAACCTATCACAAAAAATGGAAATGCTAAGCGGCGGACAGAAAACAAAAGTTTTCCTCGCAGGCATTTCTATTCATCATCCCGAATTGGTTTTGTTAGATGAGCCAAGTAATCATTTAGATATTTCAGGAAGACAACTTTTGTATGATTTTATTCAATCTACCAAAAGCACTCTGATTGTTGTAAGCCACGACCGAAAACTGCTGAATCTTTCAGATACAGTCTGCGAATTAAGCAAACAGGGTATTAAAATTTATGGTGGCAACTACAACTTTTACAAAGAGCAAAAACAAATTGAAAATATCGCTTTGAGCCAGGATATTCAAAGCAAAGAAAGAGCTTTGCGAAAAGCCAAAGAAAAAGAACGGGAAACATTGGAGCGGCAACAAAAACTGGACAGTCGTGGAAAAGGCAAACAGGAAAAAGCAGGCGTTGCCCGAATCATGATGAACACGCTGAGAAACAATGCCGAAAACAGCACTTCAAAATTAAAAAGCCTTCACGCTGAAAAAATTGGAGGAATTACTGAAGAACTACAGGAACTACGCTCCTCTTTACCTGACATTGACAAAATGAAGTTCGGTTTTGACAATTCCTCTCTGCACAAAGGGAAAGTTTTGTTTACGGCAACCAACATCAGCTTCACCTATGGCAATAAATCGCTTTGGGCAGAAAACCTGAATTTTCAGATTATCAGTGGCGAACGCATTACCTTAAAAGGTACAAATGGTTCTGGAAAAACGACTTTGATAAAACTCATTTTAGGTGATATTGAGTCACAAACAGGAACAATTTACAGAGCTGACAATAAATCGGTTTACATCGACCAGGACTATTCGCTTATTAACAACAGGTTGAAAGTTTACGAACAAGCGCTGCAATTCAACATTGCTGCTTTGCAGGAACACGAAATCAAAATCAGACTGAATCGTTTTTTGTTTACCAAAGAAGATTGGGACAAACCTTGCCGTGCATTGAGTGGTGGTGAAAGAATGCGTTTAATGCTTTGTTGCCTGACCATTAACAGCAAATCGCCGGACATTATTATTTTTGACGAACCGACAAACAATTTAGACATCCAAAATGTCGAGATTCTGACAGCTTCCATCAATGAATATCAGGGAACATTGATTGTCGTTTCACACGATGAAACATTTCTGGAACAGATAAACATTGAACGAACTATTGAACTCAGATAATAACCGTGTTCTGTGGGCCACAATAACCGTATTCTGTGACCCACAGAACACTCTTAACCAGAGTTATCTTTATTATATTTCCATAAAACATAACTTTGGGGCTATACCTGAACCAAAGCGGAAGGCAGGCAATATATGATAATAGCATGTAAACATATCTTTAAAAGTAGCATATTTGTAATAAAACACGGAATTCCCCGAATCAGCTCCGTGATTATCAGGCGACATTTTTCTTCCGTTGATTAAATACAAATAAATTGGCTATCACTCAACTCTTTAAATATTTTCAAAAATTTACTCCTCTCCACTTAGATAATGAGGAACAGATACTGCTGGAGTCAAAGTTTATACAGCGAAGAGTTAAACGCCGGCAAATGATTTTGCAGGAAGGTTTTGTATGCAAACACTATTTTTTTGTAGCCGAAGGCTGTTTTAGAATGTACGGTATTGATGATAAAGGTTATGAACACAATATACAATTTGCTGCCGAAAGTGATTGGATAGCAGACATCGGAAGTTTTCATTCAAACAAGCCCAGCAAGCTATTTATTGAAGCGATAGAACCCTCAGTAATTTTACAAATAGAACAGCAGGATTTGTATTTTTTATACAATAATATTCCTAAACTCAACCGAATTTTTAAAGTCATTATTGAAAATAAATACGTAGAGTTACAAAATCATGTTTTACAGACTTTCAGCTCAACTGCCGAACAGCGTTATTTAAGTTTTCTTGAGCAATATTCTGATCTGGCATCCCGTCTGCCAAATACTCAAATTGCATCATATTTAGGTATCACTCCCGAATTTTTAAGTAAAATCCGTAAAGATCTGACAAAAAAATAGCTTTTACCCTTAAACTATATTAAGCGTATTACATAAGATAGTTTAAGGGTTTGGGTCCTCCTCCTGCCATAACTTTGCATTGTTAATTAATACTTACTAAAGTTAAAACAATGGAAAAATCAATCAAATCTAATATTGCAGTTATCGGACTGGGAAATATCGGTAAGGTAGTAGCAGGAAATCTGGTAAATAACAATCGCTCAGTTATCGTAGCGGATAGAAATGTTGAAAAAGCAAATGCCCTTGCTATTCAACTGGGAGAATCAGCTCAGCCAATGTCTATTGCTGAGGCCATCACTAAAGCCGACATTATTGTGATGGCGGTTTGGTTTGGTGCTATTAAGGAGATTTTTCACCAATATGAAGTACTTTTACAAGGGAAAATTATTGTTGATCCATCTAATCCGATTGCGCCAAATGAAAAAGGAGGCTTCGATAAAATCATTGCTGAAAATGAGTCAGCAGGCCAGATTAATGCTTCTTTATTACCTCAGGGAGCAAAACTTGCCAAAGCATTGGGCACTTTAGGAGCTGCTTCTCTGGCCAATGCAGCGAATCAACAGCCTGAAGCTGCTGTTTTGTTTTATGCTACGGATTACACAGATATCAATGAAAATATTGAACAGTTGATTCGGGACAATGGTTTTGAGCCTGTATATGTGGGTGGGTTAGAACATTCTATCCGCATTGAAGTATTTGGCGATTTACATGAGTTCGGGGCATTGGGCAAAACAGTTACTTTGGCAGAAGCAAAAGAGAAAATGTAACAATTAAAGCAAACAATGTAACTTATGTGTCCCGTCAAAAATTATCATTATTATGCTTTTTCCGGTCTGCGGATTGCAGACCGAAAAGACAATCATCAGAATTCTAAAGTGCTGAAAATGACAAAAAACATAATTGCCATAATAACCATAAATCTACTGGTTATTTCAAAAGGCTTATATGCTCAGCAAATCAAGTTAGATGTAAACAACCTTGAAGCCAATCAAGTGTATATGTCAGTAGAGAAGTTTCAGGGGAATGAGGTTGTCAGGGTCATTAAAGATTCCACAATAAAAGCCTTTGACGAGCCTACATTTGCAAAAATCAGAAACGTAGATTTTAAGGACGGAACAATTGAAGTGAAGGTATTAAGCCGATTAGTAAAAAATGCTCCGGAATTGGCAAGAGGGTTTATCGGTGTTGCTTTCAGAATTCATGAAAATAATTCAAAATTTGAAAGTATTTATATTCGTCCCACCAATGGCAGAGTCGAAAATCAATTGAGAAGAAATCGTTCTGTCCAGTATTTTTCCTTTCCGGATTACAAATTCGAAAGACTTAGAAAAGAGGCAGCAGGAGAATACGAATCCTATGCGGATATGGGTTTGAACGAATGGATAAAAATCAGGATTGTAGTAAAAGGCAAGCAAGCCAAATTGTTTCTGAACGAAAACAAGCAACCTTCATTAATTGTAAATGACCTGAAACATGGTGAAAATGTATCCGGTGCACTAGGCCTGTTTGTGGATATAGGTACAGAAGGATATTTCACAGATTTGAAAGTTACAAAACAATAATCATCTTAAATTTATAAGAATTATTAACCCTTCCCATCCTTAGTGTTCCGCATGGCTTCTCATCCTTATCTGTCTCCCAACACGGTGTTCTGTGACCCACAGAACACTCTTAAAATCTGCTCAAAAGTAAAGTGATAACCGATTATAAGTCAAAACCTTTGGAAAAAGGCATTTTTCAACAAAAAAGATCCGGGCAAAAATCCGGATCTTCTGAAACGCTTTTGATTATAATAATTGAAAAACTGATATTAGCCCTTTTTATCAGAATAAGTTCGCCCAGAATATCTTCCACCATAATTTTGACTTATTCATAAATCCGACCGGATATACACAAGCTGTACAATTATCAAGCTCATTGTATATTTTTCTGGCATTTTGAGGCTGATTGCTTCCAAGATAAGCAAGTACCAGGTGCCATTTAGTAGCTTCTTCAAAATAAGGACGGAGATTCTCTGTTTTTAAAACCTCCTGAAAATCTAATACCGCAGTTTGAAACTGACCTTCTGCAATATGACTCTGACCTGCGTAAAAATGGTCAAAAGCACTTTTCTGTGACGAAGACAAAACGGCAGGATCAACATCTCTGACAATGGTAAGGTCATTCTCAGAACCCGGTAACTGAACAGAAGATATTGAAGCATAAAGTATGAATAGCACACAAGCAGCAGCCAAAGAACCCAGATATAAGAAAACCGGCTTTTTCCAGCGTGGTACTACCGGCGTAAGTCCGATTGGTTCGGTTATTTCAAGTTCAGCTAAAGTGGCCCGGACACGGCTTTCTATCGTTGCGGCCTTCATAATTGTAAGCAGTCTTTTATAATCATCTACTTCTTTGGCTAAAAGTGGATCATTGGTAAGGAGTCTATCAAATTCTTCTTTCTCCGGTGTGTTCATTTCTCCCCGGCAGAATCTTTCAATAGCGTCTAATCTGTAATTTTCATCATCAAAATTCATGGCAACAACATTTCTCTTAGTTTTCTTACACACCTAAACTTGCGGAGCTTAACAGCCTCGGCCGAACCGAGTTCGTAACGGAGAGCAATTTCTTCCAAAGAATAGCCATCCACATAGAAAGCTATTAATATTTTCTGACAAATTTCATCTAATTTCTGAAAAATCTGCCAGGCAATCTGTTTATCTTCCTTCTGAAGCAACCTTTCTAAAGGCGGAGCATTACTTTCTTCATGACCTTCATTCAGAAAGGTATCTTCCCGCCGCCTTCTTCGTCCGTCAGCTTCCTTTTTTTTCAGCCATTTATGGTGAGCAATTCCTTTGAAATAACCCTCCATTTCTTTTTCAGACATGGCTTTAAACTTTTTTTCCCATACCTGGTGCAGAAAAGTTATGATTACTTCCTGAAAAATATCCTTGGCTTCTTCATAAGTTCCATGCTGTAAAAAGATATACGAGGCTACTTTAGGTTTATAGGTACGATAGAGATAAGCAGTCACTTTATCTACTTCAGATTCTGTACCGCCATTCAGTATTTCAATAACTTCATTAGGGCTAAATTTCTGATTCATAATGCTTTATAAATATTTCAGGGAAACATAATTTATCTTTTGAACCACCTTAAATCAACATATTAAACTAGCTGTAAAACACCTGACCGGAGATAAACCGAAAATCTTCATTCGACGATTCATCAAATCACTACTTAATATTCCCATCACCTCAGCTTAGGTTACATCTTAAAAAAAACAGGGGTGGGTTATTTCAGCACCATAAAAAAGTGTCCGGACATTTCGTCCGTACCACGACACCCATAACCAGAATTAAAATGAAAAGACATTCATTAATTCTACTACTGCTGGCAGTGATTGGTGCTGCTGCCTGCCAAAATGCAGAAACGGTTGCTCCCCGTCCCGCAAATGAAACCAAATCCTCTGTAAAAGGGGATTCGTTAAAATTGAAGGTAATGGAAGACGTTCCTCAGGACCCTCCGATTCTACCTTCTACCGGCGGGCCTCCCAAATAGGCTCCCGTAAGGTCTAAATTGAGTGTAAAAAGCTACCTCATCCCTCAAGCCTGAGGTAGCTTTTATTTTTAAGCCTGAAGGCTTGAAATATCTGACATGAAAGCATGGGATGAAAAACTCATTTAACTTTTATCCTTGCTTTCCAAATATTGTAATTTTTTTCCGCATTAGAACTAAAAAACAGTGTATTATCATTGCCCCAACACGGATCACCCTCATCTGTTTCTCCCTGGGTAATCTGAATAAGATCTGTTCCATCTGCTTTCATGACATAAATATGCTTATTTTCCTTCTTGGGATTTTCTCTGTTACTGGCAAAAGCGATATATCGGCCATCCTTTGAAAAAGCTCCGTCTCTGTTGTTATAATCTCCGGTCGTCAGCTGGGTTTTTTCTCCCGTTCTCAGATTCATCGTAAATACCTGTATCAGTTTGCCAACCTTCATATTATAAATGATTTTGTTATTATCCGCCGGATTTAAACTTAAATGGCTTCCTTCTCCTAGAACCGAATAATTTCCTCCTTTCATATCCATGGAACAGATCATCCTGCTTCCGCTCATAAGTGTGGTAAAAAGGATTTTACTTCCGTCTTTGGTAACCACTGGCTCAGCGTCATCTTCACCCATGGCACCTGCTGATATGTAAAATAAGCCATTTCCATTAATATCCGATCTCACAATTACAGGTTTTTCCGGTTTAATATAACTAAAAATAATGCCGGAATTATCAGGCATCCAGGTAGGATAAGCCGCATTATTTACCAAAGGATTGGTGATAGGCTTTCCTATTTCTTTTTTAACAATTCTCATCTTTTTATTAGTCTTTTGCTCAAGCTTGCCGTTGGTAATATTGAGAGAATATGATATTTCCAGCGCATTGTATAGTAAAAATTTACCATCCGGGCTAATCCTCGGAAATAATTCCTGAGTGGGGTCACTGGTTTCCCGGGTGAGGTTTTCAGCATTGCCGGTAGTTCCAGGCACCGAAGGAATCTGAGCTGACACCGAGAGACAGGCCAGCATTACCCCTTTAAAAAGGAGAATAAAGCAAAGTTTTTTCATGGTATAAATTTGATAATCAGACATAAATTAAAACAACTGTTAATTTTCAGGTAAAAATTGCTGCGCCTTTTACAGGCTATTTGATTTAAAATAATAGGGTAGAACCAGCACACGAATACAGCCTCATTTCAAGTGTAGTTTTATTTGCCGATTCCGATACCTAATCTTAAACCTGCATAATAAAGTGGTTCATTAAGGCTTCTGAATTGCTCGGCATTAATTACCTGAAAACGGGCAGAAATGTCAATTACGGTTGGTAGCTTATAAATTTCACACCCTATACTTCCGCCATATCCGATTTTACTGACCGAGGTCGAGCTTGTCTTATTTCCGTTTGGATTGACCACAATACCATCTTTATAGGATGACGAGGCCGTAATGATATTAAAAGAAGCCTCAGGCATGAGGTAAAAGCCTTTCATCAGGTACAATTTGATACCAGCCTGAATCGGAATTACCTGAAATTTATCCTGCGTAGCATATTGAACCACTTTAGTATTGGTAGTAATGTCAGTCGTAACATAATTACGTTTTACCTGCCAGACATTATACCCCGCTCCCAAACTCAGCGCAATGCCTTTCGTAACATGAAGATCGGCTCTGAGGCTTCCGCCAAAACCTTGCTGTAAGCCAATACTGTCGGAGGTAGAAACCCATTTTTTACTGAGAGGCTCCAACACATAGCTGGCTTCGGCACCTACACCAATAACAAACCGCGGAATATCCAGTAACTGCCTGGGTTTTCCTTTCCCGCTTTGTCCTGCAATTTCCTGGTCGAACGTGATCTTTTTTCTGTTCTGTTTCTTTACCACCGGATCAGATTTGGGTTTATCCTTATTCTTTTCTTTTTTAGCCGAAGGAGGTTTAACCGAAGCTGTCATATCCACTATTCTTCCATCAGCATATTCTATTTTTGCCACATCCGCCCCGGAAATAAAGTAGATCGTTTCTTCTTTATCATCAGGGTTTTTATATTCTATTTTACCCGGACTGGCATTTACAATTTTACCTTCCACTATACCGCCATCCTTTCTGATTATTCTGTCAGACATTACTTTTGGAGCGGCAGGCTTCGTTATTTCAGCCACCTTTTCTTCTTCTTTTTTTACTTCCACCACCGGTATTTCTTTGGACGCAGCAGACTTGGAGGTTTCGGTTGTTTTTACTCCATCCTTTTGTTTCTGTTTATTTGAAGCCACTTTTGAGGCCGCTGGTAAAGTCAGTTCTTCTACTTTTCCGTTGGCATATACTATTCGCCGGACATCTTTCCTGGCAATATGCTTCACCGGAGCTTTTGCATTTCCGGATATTTTATACAGGATTTCAGTCTCGGAAATTTCCTCAATCTTTCCTTCAATAATTGTCTTATCGGTCCGGTAGATCCTATCGGTTTTCACCTGAGCAAAAGCAGTACGATCTGACAACCAAAATGTTATCAGGATAATCAGTAAGGTTTTCTTCATATTTTTAGTTATTTAATTATTTTCTCTACTCTTTTCTTCAGTTTACTGTTTTCAAATAATTGTCCTGAGATGCCCAGACGCATTTCCCTGATAGTCAGCTTATTCATATTTGCAGCTCTTTCAAAATATTTGTCTGATTCGGGCATATTTCCTTCAAAAAAGTGATAAACGCCTAGTCCGAATAAAGCCTCCGGATCGGCAGACTGTAGTTTAAGTACTGCTTCAAATTCCTGTTTAGCCTCAGCAGTTTTACCGTTGAGGAGATAAATAAACCCAAACTCTTTTTTCGAAGCATCGGTGAGATTACCTGAAACGATCTTTTCATATGATTGGAAATCCGCTAATGCCAATGAATATTGATTAACCTTACTGTAGCAAAAAGCTCTTTGGTGAAAAGCTTCAGCCCGTTTCTGAATCCATTCTTCTCTTTTAAGGGCTGCGGAATATTCATTTACCGCTATTTCAAATTTCTTCCTCTTTCTGTAAGCCTCTCCGTTGTAAAAATGACCTTGTCCCGGATCAAAACCCAGTTCAATCGCCTTGTTAAAATCATCATTGGCTTTTGAATAATCATCTTTTTCCAGATAGGTCAGACCTCTCAGGAAATATCCATCAGAGTACCTTCGGTTGAATCGCAGGCATTCTTCAAAATCAGCAAGAGCTTTCAGGTAATTTTTTTGCTTAAAATAGGCATTTGCCCTCTTCCCGTAAACCAGTGATAATCCGTTATAATTCTCGGATTTTCTTATCCACTCTCCTGCCAGAGCCTTTGAATATGCTTCAATTGCAAGTGAATACTGCATCAGTTCAGTATGTGCATCTCCCTGATTAACAGGAGCCTGATAAATGGATGAAGATAATTCAAAAGCTTTTTCAAAATCAGAAATGCTTTCCTCCTGCTCATCATCTGAAAAAGCTGACAAGCCACGATAATAGTAAGCCCAGGCCTGTGAAGGATCTGCTTCAATAGCTTTGGAAAGCGCTTTACGGGCTTCTGAAAACCGATCTGACTCTTTAAAAGCAAGCCCTTGCCAAAACCATGCTTCATAATGATTTACCCAAAACATGGTAGCTATCCTGAATTGGTTGATCGCTATTTCATATTGCTTCAAATCATAATAACTTTTCCCCTCTTTGAAATAATTGTTAGCAAGGCTTAAAATGGCAGTATTCTGGTCGGCACTGGCCCCGACTCGCTGTAACTGCTGAAAGTCATTTATGGCATAGTTATATAATTTCAGCTTTTCATAGTTAAGTCCCCGGTAAAAAAGCACATTTGCCATGTTATAATTCAGATTTAATACCCTGGTGAATGCTTCTGCCGCCTCTTTAGCTTTCCCCCAATAATGAAGCATGAGGGCTTTTTCATAAGCTATTACAGCATTTTGAGGCTCAATCGTTAATACTTTATTCAGGAATTCAACTCCTTTTGTACTGTCTCTGATGCCAAAATATGATCTGGCCAGATCAATTAATGCAATGGTATTATTCTCATCAAATGTCAGATAAACCTTCAGGTCTGCAATTGATTCCGTATAAAGTTTCCGCTGGTAATTCAGCAATGCCCGATAGCGAAAAGCCTCCGCATTATTCGGATCGGTAGCAACAGCTTCCTTAAAGTTTTTTTCCGCCTGTCCAGACTTATTTTGTTTGGCAAGTGCTCTTGCTTTCCAGGTCAGAAAGTCAGAGAAAAGCGGCAATTTTGAATCGTCAATTTTCTTTTTCCCATTTCTTAATTTATCAATTTCTCTTTCGCATTCCTCCACCGCTTTATCAGCATTTCCCTCAATAATTTTTGCTTCAATGAATGATAAAACCCTGATTCTGAGATTTAAATTTTCTATTTTTCTAAGTAAAGAATCCTGATCCGGTTTTTGTTCATAAGCCTTTGCATACCAGTTCTTAGCCTCCGCGTACCGGTGAAGTCTTTCGGCATTTCTACCCTTCAGGGCAAATTCAAGGCTCATCCTTTCGGGTTTTGTCCTTAATTCTTCCTCCAATTGAGCAATTCTTCTCAGTTGTCTTGCAATATGTCTTGATTCAATATTGGGCCAAAAAGTTTTTACCTGTTCATATAATTTGCGGGCTTCTTCAAGATCTTCCTGTCCAAACGCAATATCGGCCTTATTCAAAATTTCTTTGACAATCTTTTCTTTGGCTTCCTGATCTATTTTAAATTCATCCGTCAGCCTTTTTATTTCCTTATCGAGAAGTTCCTGTATTTCCGGCTGAGACAATTCCGCTCCGACAGATTCTCCGGTTGTTTTCGTTTGAATATCGGGCCATAACTTTACATCATTCAGCCGTTCTTCCTGTTCATTTTGCGGCAAAACGTAGTTACCTATACGAACTATATAAACCAGCCACTTCTTACCTGCTTTATCAGCCCGAAACTCCATAGTTCTCTGATGAGAGGTATAACCGGATTTAGTCTGACGGTGCCTGCTTCCAAATTCACAATCAAAATCAATTTTAACATAAATGTATTCAGCCGTTCTTTTAACATTCGACATTCTGAGGTTCCTGAAAACGACAGAGCTTTCTTCTGTTTTCTCATAAAACAAATCAAAATCCCGAAGGTATCTATCGATTGATTTCTTAACGGCCCGACCGTTTAGAAGAGTTGCTTCCAGATCATCTTCAACGGTTATGTTCTTATTATAAAAAAGCTTATTAATGGGTCCGTTATAGCTGTGGGTTATCAGGTCTTCTGTAGATTTTCCATCAATTTCTTTGTAAGACAAGACATTCAGAAGGTCTCTGTATTCTTCTAAAAGTTGATTTGCCTGAAAAATAATCTGAGAGCCGTCTTTTACATATACAGGTATATTCTCCTTATCCTGCTGCGCTTTCAGGGATAAGGAAGAAATTAAAATAAGGCTTCCAATTATTACAGATACTTTCATTGTGTTACTTTCAGCGCTAATACGGCCTGTTTATAAAAATCCTTCTCCTCTTTATCGGCAGGCTGCAGCTGAGTGATCAGCCAGCCCGATTGCCTTGTCATTCTTTTAAAATTCTGAACGGAAAAGATCCAGCCCTCAATCTGGAGAAAATGGTAGGTAATTTCCTGCACATAATTAAATCTTATTTTCCCGGAAAGGATCGCTTCGATAATCGGTTGATTTTTAAGTGTCAGAAAGCCTTCATCCAGGTAACTTTCGATATTTATTTTATCCTCAAGTGCATCTTCCAGTTCTGTAAAATCCATCACATGGCTATAAGGATTAAGTCCCTTCCGGGTATCTCCTCCTGTCATTCGGACAGTACTTTTATTTTGTTTTGCTATACCGTATTCACTTGCACCGGCTATGACCCATTTGCTTCCACCGTTTGCAGTTCTCAAAACCTTCAGAACTAAGGTAATGTACTTATTACGAGCCCCATCCTGAAATAAACATTGCGCCTGAGCATACCAGTTTTTCTGAAAAAAGTTAAGAAACTGAGGATTTAAACTATCACAAACAGATGCTGCAAAAGCCGTTTTTAAAGAATCTTTGACAAAACTTTTCTTTTCAAACAAAGCCTTCAGCATTCTGATCCGGTCAGATTTAATAACGCCTGGTCTGCTTACATCCAGGTATTTCCGAAGAAGCGTGGACTCAGAATCATTAAATCTTTCCATAAATTCATCAATGGTTTTCACCTGGAAAGCAAACCTTTCTTCTGCCTGCCGATCGTAAATAACAGACTTATCTTCAATCCTTTGACGCTCTATCCGGGCTTGTGCATGACCGTAACTGACTGTAAACGCCCAAAATATCAAAATAAAGATTTTCATTCTCATCAGGATTTATTCAATCACCCTCATCTGGTCAAAAGTCTGTCCGGAAGTTTTTCCTGAAACCCTGATTTGCTCAATGGCAATGGGTTGTCGCATCAGTTTATTCCGGATCAGGAAATTTTTGATCCTGAATCGCTTGCTTCCGCTTTTATCGAGGCTGAAAACATCTACAAACGTTTCACTTTCAAACATGGCTAAAGCCGCTTCATAAGCACGGTTTGTTATGAGAATGTCCCCCCCGGAAACCATTATTTTCAGGTTATTTTTTAACAGGCGAAGTCTTTCTTTCACTTCAGGATTACCCTCTCCGCCTATAATAGTGGTATTAATTACCTCTGCCTGATTCTCCGGCTTTTTCTTTCCTTTGAGTTCTATGGGCTGCCTAACCGGATCGGGTACTTTTTTCTGAGAATTTCCTGGTATGGCTGTAGCTGTTGTTTTTTGAGTTTTCTCGGGATTCAGGCCAAAAAGCACAAGGGCCTTAAATTTCCCGGAAGAAGCACATGCCAGTTCATCCATTTTTTTTCTCAATTCTTCCGGATCCTTAAAAACCTGGTACTTTTTCTGTCCGGGCAACTCTATTGAAATGCGGGCATCAGTCTTGCTTTCCAGCACAAAAATTTCAGCAGAACTTTCAGGCAATTCTTTGAGATAGTTATCCGGATTAACGGGAGGCTGTACAAAGAGTTTCCTAAGCACAGCACTCCTCCAAAATCCGTCAATCTGAGGTTTGAGCAGTAACGTAATCTTACTTTTGTCAAACGATGGCGGTATTATCAATGCAGGAAAAAGATTATATTCCTGATTATTCCCGATTTTACGCAAGGTCCCTACCGGTAAAATTTCAGTATCCATACAGCCTCCATTTCCCTTATATTCTAATAATACTTTAAACACATCCGGCAGATGTGCGGTCGAGTCTTTTGATAATGGTGCATTTACTAAAATTGTAACCGGATAAGTATTCAGCATCTTCTTATCAAAAGCATTTAACATCTGTTCCTGTTGCGTTCTGAGTTCCGGAGTAAAGGGAACTATTTTCAGGGAAGCGGCATTTCCTTCTCCGGAAGAATTTCCGATACAATTCTCCATGAACAAAGAAATCAATAAGATGAGAGCACATTGTATTTTCATAGATCTATTTGTTGAGAATATCCAGCTGAATCCTTACACCTTCCTGAGCCAATGTCCGTCTTTGGTCGGCGTTGTGCTGACGATCGATCATTCTTCTCAATTCCTCATCAAGGAAAATCCCAAGCGTTTCAAGGTAATATTTACCGTCTTTTTCATCTTTATACAAGGAATGTGAACCTTCTTTAACAGGAATCAGCTCAACATTGGCAGTAATCGGTCTTGGATTTTTCTTATCCCTTAAAGAATTATCATCCAACAGTTTGTCTTCCGGCAAATAAATATACTTTCGTTCTTCTTTATGAATTCTGTAATGAAAATAAGAGGTGTAGAACACATAACCAGTACAAAATATATGCAACCAGGAAGCTACAAAATAACAGAAGAAGACCAATATCGAATAGGCATCATAATTTAAACCAAAGGGAATAAGATAGATTTTATAAACAATATAAAACCAGTAGAATTTAAATAACCCTGAAAAAAGTATGATTGTATACCAGAACCATGACCACCATTTCAGGTTGCTGATACTCCTGTTAATCTGATCTCTTTTCTGCTTCGTTTCCTCTATAAACAGTTTGTTTTTCAGAAGGCAGATTTTGCCATGATAAATATGAGAAATGACCGCCAGAATAATATCAACAACTATTGCTGCCAGAATCGCCATCAGACTTACGCCATACACCGAAGCGATTTTAGTAGCTGCTCCTTCCAAAATAATGATTAAGGCAAATCCGGCAAGCAGCAGTGAATAATTCACTGACTGAAATAATCCAGGCATTGTTGCACTCTGAATATTGGCTTCTTTTTTCAGTGTGAATAACCAAAAGTTTTTCACTGACGGCCCCGGCATAAATTCCGGGTATTCTCTTTTGAATTCTTTGAAGAATATAAACATAATCTCAGGTCGTTTTGCGTGAATATTATCCTTTTGTTTCCACTACCCCAACATCGTATAGGAAGACGTCCCACCATAAACTCGTGGTACCACTAATCATCTCTTCAGAAACTTTAACCACAACGGTATGATTTTTAACAGTTTTGTCCTGATAAACTATCCTTCCGTCACGATAACCTGTAAAGGCCTGTTCAAAAGAAACAATGCCGTAATACAAGCCATTGGCTGCTTTTCTGAGCTTGCCTACATATTGAATATTAGAATATGACACCTCAACATTATCATACTTTAAAAGCTTGATTCGTTTGAGGTATTCACGGATCAGGTATTTCTTTTTTTCAGGACGACTGATACTACTTACTTCAACCCTGGCTTTATCGTCGAGGAAAAGCTCTATGGTCTTCTCAATGATTTTATTAGATTCATTAAAATCTGTTTCCTTGTTGGCCAGTATGGTAATTACGTTGGTAAATTCCCTGACCTTTGCCATTGCTTTCTCACTGTAATCTTCGAATTTAACCATCCCCAGTTCCCCCATGTCAATATCAGACATGTTATTCTGTATCGGAGCCAACACCGTTTTTTCGCTGTTTTCTTTATCAGCCTGGCTGATTGCAGGGTTTTTCATACCTGTTTCATGGCTTTTCAGCTTCGTCAGAATTTCTGCCACTTTCTCGGGATCAGCGATGAGTTTATGATGACCATCTTTGTATAAAACAGCCAGCACTTCCGACAAAACAATACTCTTACTTTCTCCGGATTGTGAAATATAGATTAACGGATCAATATCCTGATCTATTGTAACTTTCAGCATGTCAGAATTAGTAATAATCTGATCATACTGAGGTGAAGGAGCATTTAGTGTTATATTAAAATGTTCAGTAATACTTGTCGGATCAACGGCACCGTCAGTCAATTCAGCACTCGTCAGATAAGAGCCTTTTTCAGAAATAATCAGCAATGTTGTCTCCGTTTTTACCGAATAATTCGGTCCTTCCGGATTATCCGGCCTTTTATATTTGATTTTCTCGGGACTAACTTCCTGAATTTTACATGCCAGACTGGTATGATCTTTCAGGTAAATAACGTCCTGCCCCCAAACTGACGGAACTATATATAGGTTCATCAATATAAATTTCAATAAGTTCTGTTTTGTTATTTTTTTCATCGGATTTCAGATCAATTGATTTAAGATTTATGGCTTTTTCAAAGTATTTATCCTGGTAAGGGCAAAGGTGTCCTCTTTATCCGGAAATGCTCCGGACAGGAAATTATGTTCTGACTGTTTCACTATTTACCGGAAGATTATGCCAGTTTGATGACATATGGCATCCAGAATTTCTTACCATTCGGAAGGCTTACCTGTAAGTACAATAATTTACTGAAAGTCGGTAAACTGCCGGCACTTGCTTCGAACGTCAGGGTATAGTATTCTGCATTCCCTCTTAATAAATTTCCCAGTGTTCCGAAATAACTGATAAGCTGTTTAGCATCTTTCGCCCACATGAAACTACCTCCGGTATTGAGAGCCATGTTATTAAGTACATCAAAGCCAACATCTGTGCTCAGACCTACCGTATAGACCGGCACTTTTTTTTGAAGAGATAATGATTCTACGGCAGACTGACTGGAGCCTCCGTTATTCTGTCCGTCTGTAAACAAAATAACAACTTTATTTTGGGCTTTAGCATTTGCAGCAGTGTAATTAATTGCCCAGGCTGTTGATGTAAATAAAGGCGTATTTCCTTTAAGAATTGTATTCTTAAGTGAATCTAATGCCGGATAAAAAGTTGTTCCTTTAGCATTAAACCCTCCGTGTAAATGCACATTTCCACTCAATGAAGGATAAAGCTGACCTGTAGTAAAACTTCCTAATGCTACTTTATCATTATTTCCCATAGATTCAAGAAAAATCTGGCTTGACCTGATTCTCAGATTGTCCGGATCTGTATCATCCGTACTTCCGCTTTGATCCAGTAAGAGGAATGCATTGTAATCACCTTTTACGGGAGTTCTGTTGCCCCCTTTGATATCAAGTAACCTAAAAGAAAGCGAATATTTTCTTCCGGTTGTATCTTCCATCATCGTGAAATTTTGCGCTCCTAATCCACTCGCATAATTTCCGGCGCCATCTACTACATGCACATCTATCGTGAAAGTAGCTGTTTGTCCGGATCTGGAAGGAGTGCCAACTCTGATAATAGCCCCGGAAGCTTCTCCTGCGATCGGTACTTCAATAATACGCTCACAACTTTGCAGTATAGCCAATATTGTGATGATAAAGGCAGACCGGTAAATTAATTGTCTCATCATATCAGTTGTTAAAAATAGAATTAAAACACCCTGATAGTACCACTACAATTTTATTGGTTACATAAAGATTAATATTTTTTTAGTTTGTTTTAAACTTCAGTTGTTTGCTGTACACAACTCGCCCGGTGTTATCCTTAAAATAACCTCTCAGATAATAGCTGGTACCGGATTTCAGTGAGTCTAGCGGGAATTGTCTGTTCAAACCGATCGGAGAGCCATAAGGGTTAGTTTTTATCACATTTCTGTCTAATACTTTAATTCTTGCATATTTATCAAGGGTTGGAAACTGAAAATCAGTTGAAAGAAGAAATCCGTTTTCAAAAACAAGCCCTTCCGGGTTATTTCGCATGCTAAGAACATGATTCAGGTCTATCCCGGAATCTGAGGCAGAAGTAACAATATTGAAGAAAATTTCCTCCTTACATTTATTCTGAAGCAGATTCTTAACAGTTTCCAGGTCTTCACTACCGGGAGCATTTTTAGTATTTAACTTTGAAACGTCCTCATTCAGTATTGACCCAGGAACTTCAGATACCTGTAAGCCTAGGACTTTTCCGGTGAGAAACAGGATAACCCCCTTGAAGGTAGCCTTGTCCCAGTGATAGTTTTCATTAAGTACGAATTTCACAAAAGGCTGGGTGTCTGAAAGACGGATAATGCTTAAAACATCTCCGGTTTTAAACTTTAACAATCCGGCATTTTTCTGTTTACCGGAAAACAGGTTTTCAGCGGAAAACTCAATGGCAAAATCTTTTTTTTCGTTAATTCCGGCCTGTGCAAAATACAACTTTGTAATTTCAGGCTGCCAGCTTTCAAAGGCTTCTGCTATAGCTTCGTCCTGTTCTTTTAAGGTAAAATTCCCGGAATAATTAGTAATTCCGAACTTAATAAAGCAGGATTTCAGTGAACTTTGAATTTCTTCATCTTTCACAATACTATAATAAGAGAAACTATCTCCGGTTTTTAACTCTTCTACGCAGGCGAATACCAAAAACAAAGAAATTATCGCAACAATACTGGCTATCAAATACTTCATTCTTTTTTTATTAAAAACTTAGGTAAAATTCCAAGTGTAAAGTCAAGCCCCAGCAACCAGAAACCCGCTGAGTAATTTTGATTTACAAGCTGCTCACTTTCAAATTTAAGTGGCTGGTATCCTCCATTTAAAGATACCCTCCAATGATTCCAGGTACTTCCTGTCAGTTTTCTGTGCAAATACTCATAACCCAGGCCAAAATTAATTCCTGCCGACGGTTTCATCGTAACACCAAGTGTATTCCCCCCTCCTACGGAGAAATTCTGATATTTAAAATTTAAAGGATACATCAGCGAGGGGCCTACAGAAAGAATCAGACCTCTGGTATTATTATCTCTGACGTCAGAAATCAGTTTAAAGGCAATTCTGGGTTGAATATAGATTGAGGAACTGTTAAACCGTTCAATAGCAGATGCCTCATCTTTATAAGTATCAAACTGAAGTGTCTGAAGAGCATATTTAAAATCTATCTCATAACCAAGTTTTCGGGTATAACTATATCTCCCCAGTCGTAGCCCTGCAAACCCGATTCCGGCATTTGTGGCGTTAACTGACTCATTTCCTGAAACCAGATGAGGCTTAATAAAATCCAATCCTCCCAGCAATGACAATCTTGAAAAGGATCTGACTGATAAAATCTGCTTAAGTTCTTCCAGTTTTTGTGCCACATCTGCTGAGTCTTCCGGATAAACCAGATTAGAATAAATGGCAATTGATTGCTTAAAATATGAATCAGCTTTCAGGTATTGTTCCTTATTCAGAAAATGCTCTCCTATCCTCTTCAGAGAATCTCCGGTAATTTTCTCTCTTGCTCTTTTAGCAATCTGCCCCATTTGTTCAATCTCTTTTTTAGACAAAATGGTATAGGTTGAATCGATATACTCTGAAGCAAAACTTCTTATGTTCTTTTTAAAATTCATTACCTGCTCCCAATTCCCGGAAGCCATTAACTTACTGATGAAATATTGTCTTCTTTTACAACCCGGATGAGAATCTGACTCCTTACACTTTGCAGGTTCAAGCTCTTCAATGGACGGGAAAATCTGTAATAAATTCTTCGGATCAAATTGTCTGGCAATGGCTTTATTACTCTGATTTTTTTCGTAAAACTTCCGGAGAAACCAAATAGCAAAACCATCAGCTGTCAGTTCCTCAAGGTGTTTTTCACTGATAGTCATTTTTTTCTTGTCACGGTTATCCTGCTCTTCTCTGTAATAACTTTTGTTCAATTTTTTCAGATAATTATCGTAAGACTCATCATAGGGAAGCGTGCTGTGATAGTGATCAGAAACGATATGACCTAATTCATGAGCCAATACAAACAAAGTATTCAGCTCATTTTTCAGATCTATTTTATTGATAAACTGTTCATCATAAAGGATCATTAAAGGGTTCCCGTTAATCTTTTCCTTTTCGCATTTTTTTGCCAGAGCTCCATAGCCGGATACACAGTTCACGCTAAAAACATTCACTTCCAGTCTGATAAACTGAGGCAACCCTCTGGCTCTGAGGGCTTCGTTATAAATAGGTAAAAATATCTTGTTTACCCATTTATCTATTTTTTCCTTCGTAGCATCTTTCAGGGGAAAAAAGCTCTTATCCGGATTTCTGTTATTCAGTACATCCTCACATTCACATTTTGTGTTCTGACAAAATGCCGAAAAGTTAGTTATCAGAATTATTGCTATCAGGCCGTAAATTTTCTTCATTTTTATGAGGGACTAACTTTTCCCAATCATGGGTTTTATTGATAAAAAAGACTTGGTTATCCATTTTCAGGATAAACTTTTTATGTGACCAGCTATAAAATAATATCGCTCCTTTCGCAAAATCTTTAGTCAGGTCAGGAACTCTGAAAATGATTTCTGTAGGACTGGATAGAGAGTCCGGGTAAAAAAACTGATACATGATATCTTTTCCCTCATACTTTTCAGCCCGCCAGTTTAATGGTACTTTCGCCTCAACGGATCCATCTCCCTCAAATGCTCCTTTCCCGGTATTAGTGTTACCTTCAATATAACTCATTTGTCCGGTAACCAGCTCAGAACCACTTTCATAAAACCTTACATACCAATACATTAAACCTCCAAAACAAACCATCAATACCAGCATAACTAATACCGGTTGTTTTTTATTCGTCAGCATTTTCAAAACAATTCCCTTATTTTCACCTTCATGACGGGCGCTCCCCATCGGCTGAATATTAACAGCAGCTTTTATTTCATTTTCTGTAACCTCTTCCAGCCAGTCTTCCAGATTGGTCCACAGTTGAAAATCTCTTAAAAATGCTTCATCGGTTTTAAGTCTCTGATAAAAAAGTAATTCTGCTTCAGGACTAAGTTGTCCATGAAGAAACTTTTCTATTTCCTCAAAATTTCCGTCATTATTCGTTTTACTCATTTCTTTCCGGGTTTTTTACAAATGAAATCAATCAAATTCCGTCCTCTGTTCCCATACCAGTTGCTCTCAGGATCATCTACCTGAAGATTCATCCATTGAACCAGAGCTTTCTTACAGTCCTGCCTTTGCTGCGCTTCAGAAGCTTTATTTCCATAATCAGGGTCGGGGCTTTTTTTTAGCCAATCCGGAATATTATCAAATGTGGCAGCCATAACAATTATGGTAAACCTGCCTGGTCTTCCTGTCAAAAGTAACTTCATGGCCTTTCCACCATGAACATCCTTTATAGCCTCCAGCCCTTCCTGAATAAATGCAAATATTTCTTCTCTCAGATTCTGACGACCGGAGTAATCTATTTCATCATCAATATTTACCTTACTTTTATTCGGGTTAATTTCTTTTTTGCCTTCTTTCAGCTGATTCCTTAAAATACCCAGCCAGAACTGAATTATTGTTGTTTTGAGAACTGTATCACTTTCTTTTAACTTATTGAGCAGGATTTCCAGCGATCTGGAAAAAATATCGGGAAATGTATCAATCGTCTTCATTTCCTTCTCAAATCTGCCAAGCTGGAGGCGAACATTAAACCCTATTTCTCCCTCAATTCTGGTTCTCGAATTTTTATTCTGAGAAAAACGAAGCATAAAAACTGCGAAGGAATCCGTCACAATATTCTTTAGCTTCCGGGTCCTGTTATGTTTAAGATTTCTTTCTCCCGAAAGAATTTTATACAGGTATATATTGAAAGTAAACTCATTAATCCAGTCATGGCTGAGTTTGGCTAATGCAAAAGGCTCTTCCTCAGGAGTTTCTGACAATTCATTTCGCAAATGTTTTTCAGATAAAAAATTCAGCAAAGCCTGATTAACCTTTCTGAGTTTTCTTTCCGTACTCAACAGAGTTCTGTCTTTATGCGAAAGAAAAACCTTAAAATCGTTGTACAGTTTTTCTTCGTAATAATCAATAAGTAAAAAGTCTTTCAATGATTTGAACACTTCATCTGGAATATAATTGCACCCAATTACGGTGAGCAAAAAATCCTCAAAACTTTTGTTCACTGCACTACTTACTTCATCATTCCCGAATTGATCTTTTGCATATTTCGTCAATTTATGCGTAAATTCTGCCTTAAATTTATCAATAGCTTTTCTCCTGACTACTGAGTCTGTCCCCTGGTATGCCTGTATTACCTGCTGTAAGAGTAAATTTTCCTTCATATTTTCCTTTTTATTAAATATTCCCGGCATGAAATCAAAAGTTACTGCGTTGCAGCAAATCATTCACTCTTAGCTTTTCCGGTGAAAAACCTGACTCTTAGCAATATGGCTGAACTGATAAGCGCCAATGTAATCAATACAATCAGCCAGACAGGTAATCCGACCTTATCAGCAATCGGTTGATTACTTCCAGTAAGGATTAAATTCGCCCAGTAAAAAGGATGATCCAGATCCAGTCCAACGGAAGATTGGATAAAATCTACCTTTGCTTTTTGCAGGGCAATATCTTTCGGAAAACCCTTATTCAGGTATTCAAAAAACAACCCGCTGATGTAGGCACTTGAGCGGTCATGTGCCTTCCACTGTGCACCAACTACCGAACGACAGCCTGCTCTTGTAAAAGCATAGGTTAATGAAATAAGCCCTTCATTTGCCTCAAACTGACCATTTGCACTATTGCATGAGCTTATTTCCAGTAATTTACAGTTCTGTAAGGGTAAAGAGAGAGATTCGTAAAAGCCCAGTTTCCATTTCTCTTTTTTCGAATCCGGATAAAAATATACATAGGAATTTGCCGGATCCGAAGGATCCATGTCTGAATGAACCACCAGATTCAGCAGGTTATTTTCTTTAATATTTTGAATAAATGCTTCTTTGGTAGCCATTTTATCGCTGATCCAGCGATGACTCATTTTTTTAATCTGCTCGGAAGTTCTCAGTGCTTTTAAGGTATCTCCCTCTGCTGTAATCCGCTGGTGGTTAAATGGTACCATCGTAAGCAATCGATTCTTCGAAGTAGTTTCATTTTCATGCCGCAGCACATAACTTAATCCGGAATAAACATAGGTAACAGCATAATGATTAACCAGGTAATCGTCTTTCTTCTTCCCTGTTTCCAATACCTCGAAAGGAAGGTAATTAAGCGCACCATCACGGCAAATTATTAAACGCTCAATTCCGGCCAGAAAATGTTCTATGGGTTTGATCAGGTAATTATACAGCCGGATTCCCTCCTTATTCCCGAGGTATCCCTGAAAAATAGGATTAGTATGTAATTTTGGAATTAAACCGGAAACTTCGTCATAGAATTCTTTTGAAACAGGTATTTTCCTGATTATAAACGACTTACTACTTAATCCCATGACGAGTAAATTCCCGGAATCGGTAAATGTATAGCTCAGATAGGCTGTTTCTTTACTTAGTAATGCCGTTAGTTCCTTCAATAAAAATGTCTTTTCTGTATTCCGGTAAATATTAAACGGAAGGTGTTTTGAAATAGTCGCTTTTATCTGATAAAGTCTCAATTCGCTGTCTGTCAAAAGCTTTTTCAGACTATCGGGTTTTTCCCTGCCGGCATTTTGCAGGATCATTTGCCTCAGTCCTGAATTGATAGCCATCTCTTTCTTTTCATTGGAAAGCAGATCACCTGGTATCTTTGGTTCTTCAGTTTTATAACGTTCAACAAAATCATTCAATGAAACCGCTTTGTTGCTTTCAATTAATTCAAATAAAATAGTAGCTTTTTCCCTCGAAGGACTTTTGATATACCATTGATAGGTCACTTCTATCGCTTCATGGAAAACAGTTGTATTCGACTGTGTAAAATACACTTTATCATCCTGAAAATCAATCTCTTTTCTGTAATTATCTGCAAGCATAACGGCCAGCTGAAAAGTCTTGACTGAAGACTTAAGCAATTCTTCATTATGTGTTTTTTCATACAGTTGAAAAAGTAGTTTTCCTTTAAATGCCAGTAATTGAAATAATGTCTGCTGTCCGAGGTTTATCTGCGACAGCTCCGGATTTTTTTTAGGATTCAAATCGTCAAAATTCAGGACTACAGCCATCAAACCCTGCTGAATAAAAGACAATGCCTCTGAAATTTGTCCGTTTTCTCCGGCATTTCTTGCTTTTCGGTCATAACATAAGGCAAGGTATCGGCCTTTTAATAATCCTTTGGATAATTGCGCATTAATGCCATTGGTTAAAAAAAGATTGCTTTGCTGATAGGATTTAGTTCTTGATTCACAAAGACCAATATGATACAGAAGTCTCGTTTCCAATTCACTGTCCTCTGAAATGGCTTTCTTTCTGAGGAGTTTTCTGTAGAATTTCAGGCTTTTCTTAAAGTAAAATGCTGCGCTGGTATTTTGTTTAAGCCTTAACGAGTTCCAGCCCATAGATGAAAGTATATAAACCTGTTGAATATCTTCGGGTAAACCGAGTCTTTCAATCTGCTTATACAGGGTAAGGGCTTTCTCAGAATTACCCATCAGATCATAACTGTTGGCAAGATTATTCAGTAAAATCGGCCTGTAACGCTTTAGTCTATACTGATCCACAATCTGAATAGCTTTATTGATGCAATTAACAGATTGGATAAAATTTGCTTTATCTCTGTAGAACACTCCCTGATTACCCCAATGTGCGCAGACATAGTCGGGAATCTTCTCTGTCAGCTCATGAGAAATACCCGATAATTCGTTGCCGCGCTGAAAAAAGAATACTGCGGAATCTTCACGATCCTGCTTTACATAATTTGCCGCAAGGAATGAATACACTTTAAATTTAGAGACAAAATGCGGAGAAGGGGATTTTTCAATCAGTTTTAAAACAATTCTTCCTTTTGTATTGGCTCCGGGAAGATCATTACTGCTGTAGAGTTTCTCTAGTTCATCGATTAAGGTTTCAAAGAATTTCTGCTCTTTTTTGTTATTTTGGATAAGGGTAGATTTGTTATCAGACTGACCAGGGGTTTCTGATAAAGGCACAATAAGCGAACAGATCAGTGCAAGATAAAATGCTTTTGTATAACAGAGAAAATCGTTTACCCGATATTTCATAAATTTCAAACCCGTATTATTTTGGTGGTATTAAATGGTTAGGAGTAAAACCTTTTCAAATCGAAGGCTCCTCAACAAAAATGTTCAAAAATACCCAAAAAAGCAATCGGGAAGCTGATGTTTCAACCTATTAAAATTTAATATTTCTCCCTGAAACATGAATACAAAAACAAACCTTAATTTATTGACCACCAGATTTTTGCACAATTCTCTCTTTTTAGTGCTTTATCTAAAATTCTGATGAAAATTTCTCAGACAAAACACTTCATGGCAAAATCTGCGGCTCATTCATATTTACCATTTGGTAACAAAAAAAACAGATTATTTATAATTTATCAGAATATCAAATTCACCGGCATTATCTCCCTTTTCATTATCATTGACATCGAGACTTAAATCCAGGTACTGATTTGCTCCTACCTTAAATTCACATTCCGATCCGCAGGGATGCCAGCTTTTTTCCTGATTAAGTTTGTACATCAATGCCCCGAAATTTAACTCCGGAACGATTTTGTATCCTGTCAGCGGAAAACCAAACAAACCATCTGCCCTGCCATCAGGTTTGCCATATTGCAGCCATTGCCCGAACCAGATTTGTCCGGAGGCTTTAATGACAACCGTTCCCTCCTTTTCAATTTTCAGGCATTTATTTACCAGCGTATTTAACTTAAAAGATATGGGTAAAAAATTGCAATCCAGATCACGACATGAACTGGAATATAGCTGATTATATGATAATGAATCTTTAAGAGAAAGTGTTTTTATCTTATCATTCAGATACGGATTCATGATTGAGCTGGCATTGTCGGAGGTACCCATTCCTAAAAAAAGGCCAGCATGATAAGCAATGGCACGGCTAAGACTTTCCTTCGTCCAGGGATAAGTGTTATCAATTGAAATGATAAATTGTTTGCCGGCAAATTTACCGGAGGTAAGATTAGCAATTCCAATCGGGAATAAGCCGCCGCCTGAAAAGACCCGATCCCCTCCTATTTCTGATGGTTCAACAAATTTTATCAGTATTTCTGCCTTTTCAGGCACACTATAATTCAAAAAAAGTACATTTTTATTGGCTTTCTGCCAGACAGAAAACGCATCAGAAACAGCACTTAACTGAACTTTATCACTCAAACCGATAAAATTATTCCCCTGAGCATAGCGGATTAAACAGGCATCTGTCGCTTTTCTTGGAATATCATTCCTCACTCCGCTGATTGATTTGCTTAAAATGACGGGAGGCAGTTCCGTTTTACATTCAGTCAGGATCGCAACCGAAAGAACAGGTACAAAAGACATTATCCGGAAAAATGCTTTGCTTTTCATAGCAATCGGGTTAGGATTCAATCAAAGTTATAACATTATATAAAAATGTACTATCGATACGCCTGGGATTATTCATGGGTTCAATAGTACATTCATCACTCTTCTAAATCAATTTTCACCTTGGAAAATTATCTTTAAGCTCTTCTGCAAACCAGAAGAGCCGGTCATTTCCTGAATGCTATTGCCCCAACTTAAAAGTCAGGCCTAATCCGAATTGAGAACCATCCACTGTAAGAGCATAACCTTTAGACAAACCGAAACGAACTTCAGCATGTGCTCCTATCTTATCATTAAACATATATCCGCCACCTATTTGTCCGAGAATACCGATGTCCTTAAGACCTTCTGCGAAATATTTACCAATTGAAACCCCTCCGTAGATATTCACATTATCCTCTAATCCCATTAATTGTGCAAAATGATAATTTGCCCGTCCGTTCAATCCGAACTCACTGCTTCCGGTTCCTGAAGCCAATTCTACCTGACCTCCGACACTGATGTTATTGGCCACACCATACATCAGATTCGCTTTGAAAACCGTAAAGCCGCTTGGCAGATAAAGGCCTGCATCTACAGTTCTTGTCCCGGCAGACATATACTGGGCTTTAGAAGCCTGCGAGGTCAATGAGATAACAACAGCCACAAACAATACTTTGAGTAAGAAGATTTTTTTCATGAATTTTTGAATTTAAATTAAAAAATATGTTTAGGTAATCCGTTAGTTTGCCAGCCTTTCAAAATGCCGGAGTTTATTTGTTTGTTTTTACAACTATATTCCCCGCGGCAGGCGGCAGGTTACATAAAAAATAAATATTTCCTGCGTTTTTTTCACAAAATCCTCTTTCAGGCAGCTAACACACTCTTTATTAAGCCTTTCTATATTTTTTGCATCTGATATTTTAATTTAAATATCCTCCCTCTCAAAATTTTGCATGACTATGAGAGGTACTTTTAGTCCGATAATAAGGATTTTACACGTAAGTTTGTAAAAGGAAGCGGAAGGCTAAATACCATTTTGGGTGAGAAATGGCCTGTATTCAGTTTCACCTGAAGTATAAACCAGCGAAAACATAGGAAAATCGTTAAAATCTAATGGTTTCTCTTTCAGGGATTTGAAGAATTTCAGAAAGCTCAGCAGGCATTTGCCTGATTTTTTTCCGAAAACCGGATTAAAGCAGGCTTTTCAAGCGCTGAATCAGATTCTTCTCATACCGGAAGAATAAATTATTTAATTCATTTTTATTAATTGCAACAATTTTCAACAGTACTTTTATACATATTCTAACCAATTCGATTATTAAATGGCACAATCTCTGGCTGAATTACGCATTCTTTCCGTTGACATAGGAGGATCCAATATAAAGGCTACCGTTCTGAACAATAAAGGAGAACTTCAGGTAGAATATCAGAAAACGCCTACTCCCTCGCCGGCCGATCCGGATAGTCTGATAAATGCTTTAAAAGGACTAATCAGGAATTTCCCTGAATTTGACAGGGTTTCTGTGGGTTTTCCGGGTTATGTGCGGAATGGTGTGGTAATGACTGCTCCTAATCTTGGAACACAGCTTTGGGCTAAAACTGATCTGGTGAAAAAACTGGAAAAAGCACTTGGCAAGCCGACAAGGGTTGTAAATGATGCAGATATGCAGGGTCTGGGGGTTGTTGACGGAAAAGGTTTTGAAATTGTGATTACCCTAGGAACAGGATTCGGGACAGCAGTGTTATTAAACGGACAGCTTCTTCCTCATCTTGAACTTGCTCATCATCCGGTTACTAAAAACAGTACCTACGATGATTATATCGGAGAAAAGGCATTAGAGAAAGAAGGGGCCGAAAAATGGAATAAACGTATGAAAAAGGTACTGGACTATCTCAAAACCGTTTTCAATTATGATACTTTGTACATTGGTGGAGGTAACTCCAACAAACTGAATTTTACCTTAGACAGTAATATAAAAATTGTCAGCAATAAGGATGGAATCAAAGGAGGAGTCAGGTTATGGACTAATGATGACAAATTATAGAAATTCTTAAAACAAGCGATATAAGGCTAACTAACATATCTCTCAATATGAAAATAGGAATAGCAGCTGACCATGGCGGATACGAACTGAAAGAAAACATCCATTCATATCTGGTATCTTTAGGCCATGAAGTGCAGGATTTCGGAGCTTTTGAGTTAAACAATCTGGATGACTATCCGGATTTTGTAGTACCATTGGCAAGAGCAATTGCAGACCAGACTGTAGAGAGAGGGATTGCTGTTTGTGGCAGCGGTGTTGGGGCTTCAGTGGCAGCCAATAAAATTTCAGGAGTCAGAGCGGCGCTGATCAATGATCATTTTTCAGCCCATCAGGGTGTAGAAGATGATGATCTCAATATGCTTTGCCTCGGCGGAAGAGTAACCGGAAGCATGGCAGCCAGAGAATTAATTACTGCTTTTCTGAATGCCCGCTTTACGGCAGAAGAAAGACATATGAGAAGGCTTGGAAAAGTCCGTCTCCTTGAACATGAAAACCTGAGAACTTAGTCTGCATCCCCGGCAGAGGGTTTTACCATACAGAACTGACACAGTTGTCTGATCCCCCGACAGGCTTCAGTAAAATTCTGACATAAATTAACTATCAAAAATCTTAAATTAAACTTTCATTCAATAATGAGCAATTCAGCGGATAAATACAATTTTGGCATGATTGGCCTTGGAACAATGGGTCGCAACCTTTTGCTTAATATGGCTGACCACGGAGTAGCCGGAGCAGGATATGACAAAGATGCCTCTAAAGGGGCTTTATTGGAAGAAGAAGGCAAGAACACCAAGGTGAAAGGATTTAGTGATGTAAAGGAATTTACAGCCAGTCTGACAAGTCCGAAAGCCATTATGATGCTTGTTCCTGCCGGAAAAATCGTTGATAGCGTAATCGAAGAACTATTACCATATTTAGATAAAGGTGACATCCTTATTGACGGAGGAAACTCTCATTTCACTGACACTAACCGCAGAGTTGAATACCTTGAAAGCAAAGGCTTCCATTTCTTTGGCATGGGTATTTCAGGCGGCGAAGAAGGTGCAAGAAGAGGCCCTAGTATGATGCCTGGTGGTGACAAAGAGGCTTATAATGTAATGAAACCTATTCTTGAATCAATTGCGGCAAAAGTAGAAGGTGCTCCCTGCGTAACTTATATCGGACCAGGTGCAGCAGGCCACTTTGTTAAAATGGTTCACAATGGTATCGAATATGGCTTAATGCAACTTCTTGCTGAAACCTATGAAGTGATGCAGAGAGGCCTGCAATTGAAAAATGAAGAAATTCACCAGGTTTTCATCAAATGGAATGAAGGCCGTCTGCAATCATTCCTGATGGAAGTAACCAGAGATATCTTTGGTTATATCGCTCCCGGAAGTGATCATTTATTACTTGATGACATCAAGGATGAAGCCAAGTCGAAAGGAACCGGAAAATGGACTTCACAGGTAGCTATGGACCTTATGGCTCCGATTCCTACAATCGATACTGCGGTTTCGATGCGTGATCTTTCAAAATATAAAAGTTTAAGAGAAAAAGCGGATCAGATTTATAACCAGAGTTCTTTGGCACTTGATGTTGACAAAGAGGCATTTCTGACCGAATTAGAGCAGGCTTTTTATTTTAGCATGGTACTTTCATATGCTCAGGGTCTTCATTTGTTATCTAAAGCATCTGAAGAATTTGGATACGACCTTAAACTCGATGAAATTGCTAAAATCTGGCGTGGCGGCTGTATCATCAGATCCGGCTTCCTGAACGAAATTTATAACGCTTTCCAGAAAGCACCTGCATTACCACATCTTTTACTGGATGAAGCAGTAGCAGCACTGATCAAAGAAAGCCTTCCGGGCATGAGATCGGTAGTATCTAAATCCACTGCTGTAGGAATTGCCATTCCGGCATATACAGCTTCACTAAGTTATTTTGATGCTTTCAAAAGCGGAAGAATGCCTTCTAACCTTGTACAGGCACAACGTGATTATTTCGGAGCTCATACTTACGAACTAATTGGTAAGGAAGGTGTGTTCCATACGCAGTGGGTGGAGAAAATCTAACAAACAATTCTTTAAATTTTACTGATTAAATTTTATAATCATGTATTCGACAATCAAATCGCAACCAACGATATTTATTATTTTCGGTGGTACAGGTGATCTCAATCAGAGAAAACTGGCCCCGGCTTTATACAATCTTTTCCTTGAAGGCTGGCTGCCAGAGCAGTTTTCAATTATTGGCACAGGACGTACCCCATTATCTGACGAGCAGTTTGCTGAAAAACTACTGGACGGAATCAATCAGTTTTCAAGAAGCGGGAAAGTACAGCAGGAAAAATGGGATGAGTTTTCAAAACACATCTTTTATCAGGTTTCAGATGCAAAAGATGCCAGTACTTATCAGGAATTCGGTAAGAGAATTGAAAATCACAATGCAGAATGGAACACTAAAGCAAACGTAATTTATTACCTGGCTGTTTCTCCGAACTTTTTCCCGATTATTGCCGAAAACATTAAGAAAAGTAAATTGGCAGATGATCCTGAAAAATCCAGAATTGTTATTGAAAAACCTTTCGGACATGATCTTGAATCTTCAAAAGAGCTTAACAAATTATTGGCAAGTATATTTGATGAGCATCAGATTTATCGGATCGACCATTATTTAGGGAAAGAGACTGTTCAGAATATCATGGCCTTCCGTTTTGCCAATTCTATTCTTGAGCCAATCTGGAATCGTAACTATATTGAGCACGTTCAGATTTCTGTAACAGAGCAATTAGGTGTAGGTGACCGCGGAGATTATTATGACGGCGCAGGTGCTATGCGTGATATGATCCAGAATCACCTGTTGCAGTTACTTTGTCTGGTAGCCATGGAATCTCCGGTAAGCTTTAATGCAGACGAAGTACGTGACCGTAAGGTAGATGTGCTGAAAGCGATGCGCAGATTCTCTCCTGACGATGTCCGTTTTTCTGCGGTAAGAGGTCAATATTCAAAAGGATGGATTGAAGGCAAGGAAGTTCCGGGATACAGAGAAGAATCAAAAGTAAATCCTGATTCCAATACTGAAACTTTTGCGGCTGTTAAATTCTTTGTTGACAACTGGCGCTGGCATGGTGTTCCGTTCTATGTAAGAACCGGAAAAAGAATGCACCAGTCATCTTCAATCATTACCATTCAGTTCAAAGATGTTCCTCACATGATTTTCCCTACGGAAGCTTCTGAGAGCTGGCAGCAAAACAGATTGATTATCAGTATTCAACCGGAAATGAGTATTCGTCTGCAGGTTCAGGCAAAACGTCCTGGTCTGGATATGGTGCTTAATACAGTTGATATGGTATTTGATTACAAAGGTACTTATACCAATCAGGCACCTGAAGCGTATGAAACACTTCTTTTGGATACAATGCTGGGGGATCAGACTTTGTTTATGAGAGGAGATCAGGTAGAAGCTGCCTGGGATCTGATTATGCCGATTCTGAGTACCTGGGAAGCTAAGAAAAGTTTAAGTTTCCCTAATTATTCAGCTGATTCATGGGGTCCGGAAGTAGCGGAAGCGCTTATCGCCCGTGACGGTTTTCACTGGTTTTCTTTACCATTGGCAGGGAAAAAATAATATCATATGAAAATTAACGTATTTAAATCTGCCGATGAAGTACTGAGCGGTCTGGCAGAATATTTTGTTGAAACAGCAAATCAGTCAATCAAAGGAAAGGGCAAATTTTCAGTTGCTCTTTCCGGAGGTTCTTCTCCAAAGAAGTTATATGAACTTCTTGCCTCAGATGCCTTTAAAAACCGGGTAGACTGGAACCATGTATATTTCTTCTTCGGAGATGAGCGCAATGTTCCGCATACGCATGCCGACAGTAATTACCTGATGGCTAAAACAGCTTTGTTTGCGCCTTTAAATATTCAGGAATCTCATGTTTTTCCGGTAGATACAGCACTTTCTCCTGAGGCCGCTGCTGAAAAATATACGCAGGAAATTCTGGCATTTTTTGGTTCAGAGGATTTGCGTTTTGATTTGGTATTACTTGGTCTGGGAGACAATTCTCATACGGCATCTCTGTTCCCTTATACGCCTGTATTACATGACAAAACGGCTTCGGTAAAATCAGTATTCCTGCAAGATCAGCAGGTTTTCAGAATTACCCTTACTGCACCCTTGATTAACAAGGCTTTCAATATTGCGTATCTGGTTTACGGAGAAGGAAAAGCAATTGCTGTTCATCATATTATTGAAGATGAAGAAGACATTGATAATTATCCTGCTCAGTTAATTATCCCGGAAGAAGGGGGTGATTTACAATGGTTTCTTGATGAACCGGCAGCTTCAGAATTAAGCCATAAATCTGCTTAAAAGAAGTATTTCATGTCTATAAAAAAGGTGGCTGTTTCTGATTGGAAACAGCCACCTTTTTTGTATTTTCAGGAAGTAGTTTCAGAAGATTCTCTAATATAAATTCCATAGAGCCATTTTCACAGAACCTGTCTGCCGGCTATTGTTTCAACCCGAAAAAATCCAATTAAGTCAAAAGTAAACCGTTCTTCACAAATCCGTATAATGAGCTGGGTATCTCGCCATATTTGACCCACAAATTCATCAGGAAGGCCTTCTTAAGTGCTCAGATTCCTGTATTTTAAATATACTTACAACCAAAACAATTAAGCAAATGTCCATTTCTATTCCTACTATCATAAGCATTGCTGTGCCATTGCTATGTGTGTTTTTTTACAAATCTTTATTTCGTCTGTTGGGAATAATCATTGTGCCGGAAGACCGGATCGGGCTTGTTACTAAAAAGTTCGTCTTATTTGGAGACAAGAAGTCTTTGCCGGAAGGCCGCATTATTGCCATTGAGGGAGAAGCCGGATTTCAGGCAAAACCGCTCGCTCCCGGGATTTATTTCTGGTACTGGATCTGGCAGTATGATATTACACTTCAGCCATTGACAATTATTCCTACCGGAACAATCGGGTTAGTTCTGGCCAAAGACGGAAAAGAGCTTGAAACAGGATTTATTCTGGGTCGTAAAGTAGAATGTGACGGTTTTCAGGATACAGAAGCATTTTTACGAAATGGTGGCAGAAAAGGCCGGCAGTCGGCAGTCATCACTGCGGGGTCCTACAGGATTAATACATTCCTGTTTGATGTGGAAGTTACCAGTATGATCGAAATCCATGAAAACATGGTAGGAATTATCACAACAATGGATGGTGCATCAATTGAAGCAGGACAGATTGCCGGGAAATGGGTAGATGGTCATAATAATTTTCAGGATGCTGATGCCTTTCTGAGCAAAGGAGGAAATAAAGGACTTCAGCAACAGGTGATTCTGGCAGGATCTTATAACCTGAATCCCTGGTTTGCGAAAATTCAGGAAATCCATATGACCGAAATTCCGATTGGAAATGTTGGTGTAGTTATTTCATATGTAGGGGAAGAAGGTGTTGACGTCAGCGGTTCAGAATTTAAACACGGAAACATATTTTCCAAAGGCTTTAAAGGTGTTTGGGCTGAACCACTTGGTCCTGGAAAATATCCTGTCAATACTTATATCCAAAGAATTGAGATTGTTCCGACTACCAATCTGGTGTTGAACTGGGCAAGTGCGAGGTCAGAATCACATCAGTTAGACAAAAATCTTTCAACGATAACCGTCCGGTCAAAAGATGGTTTCCCATTTAATCTGGACGTTTCTCAAATTATTCATATTCCAAACTTTGAGGCACCCAAAGTAATTGCCCGATTCGGAAATATGAACAACCTTGTAAGTCAGGTTCTGGAACCAACAATCGGTAACTATTTCCGTAACTCCGCTCAGGATTCAGATGTAATCTCCTTCCTTGGTTCAAGAAAAGAACGTCAGGAAACAGCCAGAAGATATATCGGGGATGTTTTATCTCAGTACAATGTAAACGCTGTAGATACATTAATCGGAGATATTGTTCCGCCTGAATCATTGATGAAAACGCTGACTGACAGAAAGCTGGCAGAGGAGCAAAAAGTAACCTATGAAACTCAGAAACTGGCTCAGGAAACACGCCAGGCATTGGAAAAAGAAACTGCCATTGCTGAAATTCAGAAGGACATTGTTAAAGCTGATCAGGGTGTTGTTATTGCTGAAAGAGTTGCAGATGCCTCAGTGAAAAAAGCACAGGGAGAAGCACAAAGCGTAAAACTGCAAGCGGGTGCGGAAGCGGAGCGTGTAAAAGTTGCCGCCAGTGCGGAGTCTGAACGGATTAAGTTAATCGCAAATGCGGAAGCGGAGAAAATCAGTAAAACAGGTGCCGCGGAGGCCGGGAAAATTCTGGCAATCGGTAAAGCAGATGCTGAGGCCTATCAACTTGCGGTTTCAGCGATGGGTGAAAGTAATTTCACACAATTGAAAATCACGGAAAGTATTGGTAAAGAGAAGATTAAAGTAATTCCTGATATTTTAATTACAGGTGGTTCCGGAGACCAGAATGGCGCTTTAAGTGGTTTGTTAGGATTACGATTAATGGAGGAAGTCGGCAAAAAAGCAGAATCGGTTTCATCAAAATCCACCAAAGAAGAGAACCAGTAATAATTGATTACTTAATGGGATTGAAAAGCGCATTTTCAATCCCGTTTTTGTCAAATCCTCAAAACTTATCCAGCAGTTTCATCAATTCTTCTTCTTCAATCTTTGTGAGCTTTATTTCAACCACCTGATTTGCTTCAACGATATATTCCTTGATAAAGGCAAATATCGTTAATTCGCTTGTTGCTGCTATGGAAACGATCTTAACATGTTCTCCGACAGGAACAGGTAATGAAATATCGCCGTACACCTGGGCTAACGACTTGATTCTGTCAAAATACATGAATGTATAGATATATGAGATATTCGGAAATTCTGAAACAAATTTCACATTGGTTTTAGCGCCCTGAAAATCATAGAACCTGTCGCAATTTATCCAACCCAATTCTCTGGGAAACATCTGATATGCTTTCTGTCTGAAAAGTATTTGAGATACGGAATCTTTTGGCGCACCGGATGAATCTGAGGGTACCCAGTTTACAATTCCTTTTGATTCCTTTCCATAAAAAATACTCATCCTGGTGTCAACAGAATCCGCTGATATTATGACAGAATAACCTCCCGGAACAACTGTTAAACTCTGGTTATCTTTGAACGCCTTTATATTTATCTCTCCTCCGGTTACCAGTAATCTCTTATCGGAAACAGTAGGCATCTGGTTCGTTATCATGTCTTTAGGAGTAAGCAGTTCAATAATCTCCAGATCTACCGGATATTGAACAACCCGTCCATTCTCATCCACAAAAGTATTTGGCATAAATTGAAGAGAGGTACCGCCTTCACATTTTACAGTAGAATCAGGTTTAAGTTTTAAGGTGGCTTTTACAGGCTTTTTCTTCCATTTCATAAAAAGCGTGATGGGTGGTGCCGCAATAGCCTTAAGCTTCAGCTCATCCGCCGCTTTTTCTGCAACTTTAACTGCTTCAGGATCTTCTTTCTTCAAAACATCAAAACGTTCTTTGGAACAGGAACACATAACAAATACTACCAGAAATGGCAGAAAAGGGCCGAGGGATTTTAGAACTTTATTCTTCATATCAATTTATTGTTTAATATAGACGCGGACATTTATTGCTTTTATTCTGTTTAAATATCTGGGAAGGACAAACCAGTAAACCGGCTTCCAGATAACTCTCATTCCAGAGGATATTATATTTTACTTCTCCGAAAAAACGAATGGTCTTATTCCCATATGAAATGCCCATGCCGGCTTCAGGAAGGATGTTATTCCGGCCGGAATTGGATTTTTTGGTTTCTACATAGTCAATCCAGCGATTATACTCTACTCCTGCTGCGAGGTAAATATCAGGACGGGTTCGCTCATATAACGGTTTACGGCCATTGATTTTTTCATTTCCTTCTATGAGCAGGAAATGAAGGTTGGCTCCACCGTATAATTCATGGATCTTGTTAAATGACGGGACATACTTAACCTGCGGAACAAGTTCAACCCTATCCCAAACAGGAATTTGCGCCCTGACTCCTATTCCAATGTTTTTCAAAGGAATATTATACATTCCGGACACTCCGTAAAAAATCTCATTCTGAGCTTTGCTGTAAAAATTTGTGGAAGCAATAAGTAAAACTATTATACATATCTTTAAAACAGAAGGGTAAAATAATCGCATAGAATATAATTTAAAAATAAATCCGGGTTAGTTTTAAGCGTAATAAAAACTGGTAAATCTTTGAATAATAAAATCCGTAAGTCTTTATATCATTGAGATTAAACTCAAAGTAAAACAAAATTTCCGACATCCTTATCCTCGCTTACGTATATTTATTAAGTGGCTCGGAACGGATAACGCTGTAAATACACGTCTAATTAAAGATATCCGGCATTTAACTCATTGTTTCAATGGGTTATCAGGTTTTTTCTTCCGGAAAGGCTCCTGATTTAAGTCAAAATAAAAATGGCCGGCATAATGCCGGCCATTTTCAGGAATTCAGAATTTTATAATTATCGGGCTTATTTTGCCGGTTTTGTATAAAACTGGTCAATAAACAAATAGCGGTCTCTGTGTTTCTCAGTCATGGCTTTCGACTCAACATTCAAATGCATCACTTCCGCAGGAACGTTAGGTGTAACAGCCGGCCATTTAGGCAGGTCTTTTCCGTTTGGATTATGAGTTTTAATGAAGTTGGCAAAGTACTCCTGCATGGTTTTAGATACTTTATAATCATCTGCCGTCCAGTCATATACTTTATTTGAAGCAAGGTTTCCTAAAGCATACTCAATTTCAGCAGAGTGAACAGCCCCACGTGCAGGAGGCATTTTCGGAGCATCTCCCTTCACTACACCTCCGGCCAAACCGGCGCTGGCATTACCCATCTCAGCTCTCATAGCAGGTCTTGGTCGGTCATACATATATCTGTAAACAGGGTGTTTTCCGGTTTTGCTATGTAAATCACTCCATTTCCAGGTACTGAAACCAATAAATCTATCACTTGATAAATTAGTAGCTGCCTGTGCAACATCTTCATCCGTTGAAGCAGGGTATAATTTCAGAACCTCCTCTGCTTTATCATTGTAAAGCGCTTTTACTGCTTTTTCATAATTTTCTTTCGTTGGTTTTTCTTTTCCTAATATTCCGAAAAAGCCCAATTCCTCCGAATTCCAGCCTACTAATAATGGTACTTTCGACTGCATTCCTTCTGTGTAAAGTTCCATCGGAGATTTCGGAAAGAAATAATTGTCAACATTAGCCATAAATCTCGGAACTCCTGGTTTAGCGGTAGCTTCAAGCAACTGTTCTGCAGGAATAGCTCTCAATTCTGCCAGTGTTTTCGCTCCGGCAATTTCAGCAAATTTAATTCCGATTTGTTCTCCTTCAGTAAGAGAAATAGCTGGTAACGTACCAAGCATTGAGCCACTTTCACCTATCGCTGCAGAGAATAAATTCTGAGAAAGTGGTGAAACCATTTGGGCATTTACTGAAATTGACCCGGCAGATTCTCCGGCAATTGTTACTCTTTTAGGATCTCCTCCGAAAGCAGCCACATTTTCCTGAACCCATTTCAATGCAGCATACTGGTCCAAAAAGCCATAATTCCCTGAAGAATGTGTTGGAGACTCTTTACTCAACTCAGGATGAGAGAAAAATCCGAAAACTGTCAGACGATAATTAACGGTTATAGAAACGATACCCTTCTGAGCCATACTTTCGCCATCATAACGTGGTTCTGAACCATCACCCGCCATAAGTCCGCCTCCGTAAAAATATACCAGTACAGGCAGACGCTCCTTTGATGAATTTGCAGGCGTCCATACATTCAGATACAAACAATCTTCGCTTACCCCGTCTGAACGGAAACCCATGTCACCGAAAAGGGCTCTCTGCATCGCTCTCGGTCCGAATTTATCTGCTTTACGAACACCAGTCCAATTCTTTACCGGTTGCGGCTCTTTCCATCTTAAATCTCCGACCGGAGGCGCAGCGAACGGAATGCCTTTGAATGAACGTACTCCGGTATTTTTATCCAAAACACCTTCAAGCTGTCCGTTCCTGGTCTTTGCGCGTGCCTGAGAAAGCTCATCCTGCGCCTGCGCTGCCGACAAAGACGTTAATAATAGTAAAAAGGCAAAAATTCTTTTCATAATCAGGGATTGTTTTAGTAAGAAAATGGAATAATGAAACGATTCTTAACAAGATATTAATCAGGCAATTACAAGAAAAACTTATTATTGTCTCATTTTGTGACAATAATAGAGGAATTATTATTAATTACCAAAAATCCGGCCAGATACTCCGATTTTTTTTTGTTAATTGCGGGTAAATTATTTGAAATGAAGAATCAGCAACCTATTGAAGTAATTACTCATGACGGCGAAGGCTTACTTCCCGGATTAGCCATTGATGCCGTAATTTTCGGGTTTCAGCAAAATCAGCTGAAGATCCTGTTACTTGAACATAGTAACACGGGATTATTTGCGCTGCCCGGTGGTTTTATCCGCAATCAGGAAAATCTGAATGATGCTGCCAGAAGAGTACTTGCCCAGAGAACCGGATTACAGAATATTTACCTTGAACAATTTTATGTTTTCGGAGATTGCAGCCGTCATAACGCTGAGACTTTGCGAAAGATCATGATCGGAAAAGGGAATATTCCGACAGAAAATCACTGGCTGCTGAGAAGATTTGTTTCTGTCGGATATTATGCCTTGATTGATTTTGAGAAAGTAGTTCCTGTTTCTGATTTTCTTTTTGACAATTGCAATTGGTATGACCTTGAGAATCTTCCGGATCTGATTCTCGATCACAGAGATATGGTAGATAAAGCCCTTGAAACACTGAGAGCAAATCTTGACAGTAAACTGATTGGTTTTAATCTGCTGCCCGAAACCTTTACGATGGCAGATTTACAAAGTCTGTATGAAACAATTTTAGGAGAAAAACTACGCAGAACCAGCTTTCAGCGTAAAATATTAAGTCTGGAAATATTGGAACGGCTCGACAAGAAATGGACCGGAGAAGCTCATAAAGCTCCTTATCTGTACAAATTCATTAAAGATCAGCTATAAAGTTTCCTGATCAGCCAACACTTAAAAAGGGCAGATCAGATGAGACTGACATGCCCTTTTACTAAAATATAAAATGTCTGGTTTTTAATTCAAACTTCCTCTGAAAGGCATAAATCCTGATAAAAAAGCTTCTTCTTTCGCTCTTACAATTACCTGGATTCTATGACTGAAACGACAGAAATCACATTTAGCCTGATGATGAATTGCCATTAACTGGTTAATCATCTGTTCATCTTTCTCTCTGATTTTAAGGCTTGCTTCCTGATACAGTCCGATTCTTTCTCTGATGTCTTTTTCTCCCGAACTAAACTTTTCAAGGAAGGTACTGATCAGCGCATTATTCTTTGAGAAAACGTTAAATTGCATTTTGGAAAGATTGAGTGTCTCAGCCGTTAAACGGAGCTTTTCAATCCATAATTCATAATCTTTCAGCATAGCGGACAAATTAATCTGCCCTGAGGTAAAGAACGTCTCACAACATTCATTCGATTGATTTTCCATAAGTTTAACCGGTATGTTTATATAAATTCACCTGAATATCAATTCTATCTGCAATTTAATATGTATTTTGGATTTTTAGAAGAAAAAGCCGAATTTGATAATCGGTAAATGATCTTCTTCTGAAATTGAATACATTGCTGAAATCACGGCCACGTTAAATGGAGCGAACCAGAACCCGCCTCCGTAAGCATGATGCCATTTTGATGAGCTTTCATTCCGGCTCCAGACTCTCCCGATATCGTTAAAAGCCAGGATGCCTGCATAAGCCGGGAAAAAGTAATTTCTGACATTAAATAGTTTTAACCCGACTTCAGTATTATTGTAAAAAGAGGACTGCCCGGCAAACCTGTTTCTTCTGAAACCTCTGATATTGGATAATCCGTCAAGATAATTGGCCTGATAAAATTCATAATCTGTAAAATTGACGGCTCCCCCGAAACGGGTTGCAAAAATTACAGTTGCCGGAATTCTGGCTGACCAATAAAAAGCAAGATTCGTTTTCAGATTCATATATTCGTCCCTGGCAGAAGAACTTATACCATGTTGATACGTTGAAGCAAAATCCCATAAAATACCTCTGGTAGTCCAGATTTTTGAATCCCGGTTATCGATTGTGAATCCTGTTTTTACACCAAGGAAATCCTTCTTTTGATATACATCAGAACCGGGAGGTGCATATTCACTGAGGTAATGACCTGGATTTTCATCAATTTTAAAGGCATTCTGAATAACGCCATAGGAAAACACTGTTTTTCCCAGGTGATTTCTGAACATGACTGAGCTTTCGTAATTACTGTAATTAAACCGATAATAATCTATCTTCTTCTCTTTCTGATAAACCGTTTCATTTCCTATTCCGAAGAAATTACTGGTCATACTCGACTGTTGTACGGTAGATTTCAGTTCCAGATCCGTTGACCCGATTAAGTCAACAAATTCTCCGGTATAAGAAAGGTTAAAAGCATGAGTATTAAAGGCAAAATCACCCGATAAACTATGCTGACTGGCAAAAGGTTCTTTCCGGAACCCCTGTCTGGTATATTGCAAACCCGCTCCCGCAAAGATACCATCGTCCGGATTATAGGCAAAAGTCAGAAGCGGAGACAAACGGTCATACTTAAAGGAAAGCCGATCAAAATCATTGTCTCTCAAATACTTATCAGAAGTCATATCTTTTACCTCCGAACGGTTATAAATCGTTGTTCCCTTAATCCAGTCATAAATATAATCTTTTTTCCTTCCTTTTCTGATTCGGGAACTGTCTGCAAACAGGTCATTTCCTTTTCCTCCGAATAAGCGCAATTTTATAGCTCTTTCAGCCTCTCCATTTATGGTAAATTTATCAGCTCCGTCCAAACCCCAGATTCTTATTTCTCTGGTAAACTCCGGACTGAAAATTCTGTGATACAACTGTCTTGGTACTTCATCTTTTTTCGGATTATCGAATATGCTCACTTCGGTCTGCCCATCTTCCAGCCTTTTTACCTGAATAGTTTCACTTTTATTACTTCCCAGAATATCGACTTCTTTTGCCAGAAAATCATGCTGAATTAAAGCATAATCAGGCAAATGGTCTCTTCTGGATTTAAGTCTTTCGGCGATCAGCGCCGCATGATCATCCGGTTTCGGTAAATTTGTTACAGCAGAATCTATCAGTTTATCGCTCAGTTTCTGTTTAATTTCAACAGCCATATTCAACCAGTCTTCCCGGTTCATTCCGGTAAGAAAAGAGCGGTCAAAATACCTGGCGTTAAAATTCAGTCCGGGGACATCACGGATTTTACTATGAAAACCCTGTAATTTGGGCATAATCCATTTCCGGGAAAGTAAATTCAGTAAAATCCCGTCTCCCAAAAAGAAAGCCTGGTCTCTGTCTCGGGGAATTGGTTTCAGAATCAGCTCTTTTCCTTCCTCAAAACCCGCCCAACGCCATTGGTCGTCATGCCTGTCCCAATCGCCAATCAGCATGTCAAAAAGCCTTGCTCTCAAAACCTCTTTCTGATCTACCCGGTTATGATTATCCTGCGCCAGTTTTTCTACGACCTTCGGTGTTGAATAGTTTTTGGAAGAACCCTGAAAACCTTCGTCCGGTCTTTCCTCAAACAATGCCAGCTGGTTAGAAAACTGTTTTCTGTACTGTCTTAAAGTCGTATCTTCAGGAATAACTACCAATCTTGGATTGGTATGGAAAACTCCGGCGGCTTCAGCCAACGGCGGAATGACCAATGCGGCAAAAGGATGCGCTGCAGAAACCTGATCTCCGACAATATCCAGTGTAAAAGGGCTGAGAAGCGGAGGTGGAATAGCCTTTTCAGGAAACTTTTCAATGGAACGGGTAACAAATTTACCGCCGTTCCCGGCTTCATATCTTAGTGAAAGTGTCTGAAATCCCCCTCCTTTCTGAATAATATGCAACCCTCCCTGTTCTTCCTGAAAATTAAGCATCGGTACTGTAATAGGTTTTGTCCAGATATCCCGGTAATTTTTACCCAAAAACAGCCTTTTTAAACCTTTTGCCTTAAATTTCTTATTGGGCACTACTGTCAGCGATTTCAATTGATTTTGACGAAACTCCTCCCTTTGCTGAGTCAATCCGGATTTAACATTCAGCTCTGTCCTGAATAATTCTTTGCCTTCCTGCCCGTCTCCTTCATAGAAAAGCAGCATTATTTTACCATTTTCATAAAAATCCAGCCGGGCAAAACCTTTCACTGAAGCCACAAATTTTGTATCCTTTCCCTCCCTCGCCGCAGAACTTTCTGAGGCGGCACCAGAGGTAATATAATTAATTGAATCTCTGACAATTAATTGCAGATTATGGTCATGACCGTTTGCATAAATTACATTTTTATGGTTTTTCAGAATGTTAACCAATCCATTTCTCATTTCCTGATATTTCGGATGCTGAATATCCTGAATATTTCCGATAAATTTCCGGTAAAGCGGATAAACAGACCCGATTATGGGTAAAGGGATATTCAGACCCAGGGCATGAAGCGGCAGCAAATGATCTTTCAAAGTAAAATACCCTCCGTGCGAACCATGTGAATACATCGGATGATGTCCCATGACCAGCACTCTTTTATCCCGGTTTCTTTCCAGGATATCACTGACAGCACTGAATAGCCCGTCAAGGCTTTTTACCTCGCAGTCCGATTCAGGCCCGGGTTTATCCCATTGATGAAGAGGCCATTGCGTATCGAGTAAAATAAGACTCAATTGATTATTTACATAGATTTCCTGTGGCGTAGGGCAACCTCCTTTCGGGAAGAAAACCTTATCATCCTGCAGAAATTCTTCTACAAACTTTTCCTGATTTTTAACATATTCCCAGCCATTTCTACCGCCTTGCTGCCAGTCATGATTTCCGGGGACGATAAAAGATTTTCCTGCAAAATCCCTGATTATCTTAAGCTGTTCTGAAAGTCTTAATTCTGCCTCAGCTCTCTGATGGTTACCTTCCTCTACCAGTCCTTTCGGATAAATATTGTCCCCCAGCCATACGAGTGTCCCATTTTTACCGGATTTTTGTAATTGTGTCTGCAAGGACCTCAATACAGGATCCTTCCCTCCATGTATCGGTTCACCTCCGTCGCCCATCAAAAAAACAGAGTAAGCCGGCCCTGTATTTTGTGCAGAAAGCGGTATCTGAATGAGTATAAAAATAAGTAAGCTGTAGATTTCTTTTTTCATCTGGTCCAGGTTTTCTGTAATCGGAATTATTTACAAGACCCAAAACACTATTCCTCTGAAATACAAGCCGGTATCATCCCGATACTTCTAATTAAGATCAATAAAATAGGATATTCCAAAAGCAATTACCGATACTACAAAACCAAACATAAAAATATTATAAGAGATTCTGAGCATTTTATATTTATGAGCGAGAATCTGTCCTAAATCATAAAGATCTTTGGTCATTGAAGCATATAAAAAATCGGAATCATTCATCATTTTGTTGATTCCCGATTCATAATCCTTCAGTTCCATTTTATAAAAATTTCCGAAATACAGAATATTTGCCGTTTTATTATCAATCTGTTCCTGGGTAAAAATTCCCTTTGCCAGTTTGGGTCTGGTAGCCAGAATAGCAAAAACGATGGTTAAAAGACTGACAATTGTCAATAAAATAATCGGAATAAGCAATCCCGGCAAATCATCGAGTTTTCTTACTAAAATACTGATTACCAAAGAAACAATTACAGCATTTATAGAAATCATAATATGTGCTTTATGATCCGCCAGAGCAGCAAGGTTGAAATGATTTACAGAGGTAGATTTAAACATTGTCTCGACCCCTCTTACAGGCAGATCGGGCTGCTTTTTCAATATCGCAACCTCCTTATTTTCAGCAATCTGCATTCCTTTACGACTCTTTCCTACCTCATTATCAATCAGATCCGGCAAAACGATATCTTTCTTCCCGATATTTTTTTCAGACTTTTTCTCCTTTTTTTCCTGTTTCAGCTCATCCAGTTTCAGAAGAATCCTGCCTATATTCAGGGCTTTTTTATCTTCAAAATTTGCTTTACCGTAAGGACTGAAATATTCCACAGCGTTAATCTGCGCAAGGATGTATTTCAGCCATTTGCGCTTACCGATATGTCCTGTTGAAAAAATGGTTTCTTCCCTCAGCTTTTCCAGTTGTTCAAACAGATTATCCTGTGCATAAAAAGCATTAAAAACATCACACATAATCATTTCCGGCAGGTTTCCTGGTCTTTCAGGTGGTTTAATGACTTTGATGAATTTCAGGACTTTTTTGATCTTTCCGGCATCATAATCAATGCTTTTCAAAAAATCTTCGGCCATTTCCGCACTTCTCTTTTCAGGGGTATCATTTCCATTGGTATAACCTAAATCTATAAACCAGACAGCAACCATCAGTTTTTCAAAATCCTCAGCTTCCAGATCCGATTCAGCCCCAATTTTTCCGGCCAGTTTTACCGAATCAACAGTATGGGCATAGTTATGAAAAGAATATCTGACAGGCAGAGCATTCAGAATGGGTTCAACATGATTTTGCACAGCCTCAAGTACAGACTTCTTCATAAATGGTTTTTTAACGGTAATTTCCTTCTGTTTTCAGTCAGATTTCAATAAATGCTTTGATTTCACAAGCGATTTTCAGCGTTTTCCGGTTTAAAAGTCAGGGGCTGCCGTAACCTTCAATCCGATTCCAGTGAAGGTTATCTCTAACCATATTTCATATACGTCAAAGATTCCCCTGTTTTTCCGGAATGATGAAACTGATTACCTGTTTTAAGTTTCTTTTCTTTGATCTTTTTAATGTACAGAAATTTACAAAGAACTAAGCAAATTTAATAATTCCAGCCGGAAATGCGGGAATTATTAAAACTGTGTTCTTAACAGACAGGTCTATTTTAAATTATTGAATAAGAAAAGTACAACTTTGTTTCGGATGTACTCCGCATCAAACATCTTTCCAAAATGTGGCGCATCGGGCACGACGATCAACTCATGGCTAAGGCCGTTTAGCTGTAACCAGGAATTTAACAACACAGATTGATTGACCGGAACAGAAGCGTCTTTCTCCCCGTGAATAATCAGAAAAGGAGGATCATTTTTGTCGATATAACTAACAGGACTGGCAATTTTTGCCAAATCCGGCCTTTGCAGGGGAGCAGCTCCCAATAATATGGATACCGGATCTTTTAAATCTCCGGTTATTTTATCTTCATTTCTGATTCCTGCCAGAAAATCAGCAGGGCCGTAAAAATCAACAACAGCTTTTATGCTGAATCCGGCTTTTGCATTTTGCGGATAAAAGGATTTAATCTGGTTATTGTTCGATAAACCAATCAGGGAAGCCAGATGTCCTCCGGCGGAAAAACCCATCAGGGCAAATTTTTCTTTGCTCAGACCATATTTCCCGGCATTATCGTACAAAAATGCTATTGCCTGGTTACAATCCTGCACCTGCGCCGGAAATATTGCCTCTGTGCTGTAACGATAATCAATTGAAGCCAGGGCATATCCATTATCAAGAATTGCTTTCAGGGTATTTTCCATATACCCCATATCGGCATACTTGTTATTGAGCATCCAGGCACCTCCGTGAATCCAGATAACCAGCGGTGTATTTGCCTTTGCCTTTTCCGGCAGATAAATGTCTAAAAGATGCTTTTTCAAGGTATCATTTGCATAAGGAACGTTCTCTATAACCCTGGTATTGGGAGGAAAAAGTCGTAAAACAGGATTTGAAGACTGTGCTTTTCCATGGAAACCTGTAAAAATCACCAGCCATAAAGTAAGCTGAAATAAAGATTTGGAACGTAAGGTTTTAATCATTTTCATAGTTTTTAATTTTCAGGAGAAATGAGAATATCTGCTAAGAATCCAGGCCTAAAATAGATTTTACAGATATTTTCATAAAGATAAACGGTTAATTTTATTCTGAAAATAATCAGGCTTTGCATTGTAGAATCAGACCATTATTTCACAATTTTTCCCGAAATCATAGTAATTCCGCTACGCTGGATAAATAATAGCAATGGAAATATTGCAATGTTCAGCTTTTACTTACATTTACCTTGAATGATAACTATAAATCATTGGTAATCAAAGAAAACCATACCATGAAAACAATCATACTGAGCATTTTCCTGATCTTTATCGGGTCTGAAATAATCCTGTCACAAACAATTTCTCATCAAAACCCGAATACCATTGTGCTGGTACATGGTGCCTGGATGGATGCTTCCGTCTGGGATAAGGTTGTTCCTGTTCTCCGATCAAAAGGACATGAGGTAATTGCAGTTAATCTTCCCGGACATGGAAAAGACCAGACTGCTCCGGAAAAAATTCAACTTGATGATTATGTTATTGCTTTGAAAAAGGCTATTGGTTCCAGGAAAAACGTTACACTCGTCGGACACAGTATGGGAGGAATCGTAATCAGTCAGGCAGCAGAGCAAATTCCTGATCAGATTCATCAACTGATTTATGCAGGAGCGTATTTACCTAAAAACGGAGAGGCAATTATTCAGCTTGCCGACCTTGATAAAGGAAGCCTGATCGGAAAATACCTGAACATTGATAATCAACATGGTTCCGGAAGCATTGCCAAAGACGGTATTAAAGAAGTTTTTGCTGCTGATGCTCCGGAAAATGATGTCAGTAAACTGATTAAAAATCATAAAGCCGATCCTTTAAGTCCGCTGGCCACTCCGGTCAGCTTAACGGATTCCCGTTTCGGAAAAATACCAAAAACTTACATATATACTATTAATGATCAGGCGGTTACTTATTCACTACAACAAATAATGGTGAAAAATTATGGTTTAACAAAAACCTATAGTTTGCCAAGCAGCCATTCTCCCTTCTTTTCTATGCCGGGTGTTCTGGCAGCGATTATTTTGCAGGAAAGTCTTTAAAGTTATTCCGGAAAATCAATAAAAGTCCTGATTCTCCGGAATGATAAAACGGATGTTTTTATTTAGTTAACTCCAGTCTTCTGGCATTTTTCTGTGCTTTTAAGGCAAGCTCTGTTGCCAGAAAACAATGTTCCTGCGACATAGCTGTTTCAGTTCTGTTTAAGACATCATTAACAAGTTGTTCTCCGTACGGAAGAGGTTCTTTACTGCAATCCATATAAACCGTTTCCTTCTGATTTACCAGAAAAAGGTGGCTTCCTCCTTCCCGGCCGGCAATGTCAATATTCTTGCGAATTTCAATATAACCTTCTGTCCCTAAAATAGTTAATCTTCCATCACCCCAGGTTTTCAATCCATCCGGCGTAAACCAGTCAACTCTGATATAACCTGTTCCTTTGTCTCCTTTGAGCATCAAATCTCCAAAATCTTCAAATTTAGGATATTGAGAATGGTTCACATTTCCAATCTGAGAAGCTACCACTTCTGCCTTGGTAGAACCGGTAAAAAACAAAAACTGATCACACTGGTGCGAGGCAATATCGCAGATAATTCCTCCAAAATGTTTGCTGTCGAAAAACCAGGCAGGGCGGGAACTGGCGTTAATTCTGTGAGGTCCTAAACCAATCGTTTGAATTACAGTACCGATGGCTCCGGATTTTACCAATTCTCCGGCTTTTACCGTAGCACGGTTTTCAAATCTTTCACTGAACATGATAGAATAAATACGACCGGTTTCTTTCTGGACTTTACGCACTTCTGTCAATTGTTCAAGGGTAGTGATTCCCGGTTTATCAACCATAAAATCTTTGCCATGCTTCATAACTCTGATTCCCAATGGGGCTCTTTCATCTGAAATTGCGGAACTTAAGACAAGCTGTATCGTTTTATCTTCCAGAATTTCCTTCTCTCCTGATGCAAGTTTCGCCTGTGGATATTTCTTTGCAAAAGCTGTCAGTAAATCGGCTTCTTTGGCATAATATGAAACAAGCTGTCCTCCACCTCTGATCACTGCTTCTACCTGCGAATAGATATGCCCGTGATTCATTCCGATTACTGAAAATCTGATTCTGGGTTCAGCATAAACCTTTGGCAAATCCTCCGGAAAAGAAGATGTTTTGGAATGGCCATAGGCTTCTGATCCGATGGCAGAACCTACCATTAATCCTGCGGCAGTGCCTAATGAGTTTATTAGAAATGAACGTCGGTTATTCTGTTGTTTTTCCATCAGTTAAATAAAATTTTAGTACAAGTTTTGAATGTGCTGAAAAGATAAGAAATGCTGTAATTTCATCATTTTTTCATTTTATGCAATCGGTTGCTTTATGCATTTATCTGTTAAAGTCTTAAGTGTTTAATCTTTACCCAATTTTTATAATATTTTTAACAACTTAAGAAAAAACCCCTGATTTTATACTGATTATCAGCATATTACAAAAATTCATCCGGAAAACTTCATAAAACAGGTCATGCAACAATCCATAAATTAAGTACATTCGCTGAAATTATGAAATACAAACGGGATACTGTTTAAAGAACTTCTGAAAAACTATTTTAAAATCTCCTGTAGCATACCATTTAACTGAATTTTATAAACAATCTTCCTACTATGAACTGCAAAGTATTACTCAAAACGCTATTTTTCTTTATCATTTATTTTTGTTTCACTACTGTTTTACCGGCCCAGAAAAGTCCTTCCAAATTTAAGGTCATTGCTTTTTATACGGCTAAAAATGATCAGGCTCACATCAGCTATGTACATGAAGCGAACCGGTGGTTTCCGGAAATAGCAAAGAAATATCATTTTACTTATGACTCAACGAATAACTGGAACAATCTTAATGCAGAGTTTCTTGCCAAATATCAGGTAGTGCTTTTTCTCGACACCCGCCCCGAAGAACCTGCTCAAAGAGAGGCTTTTCAAAAATATATGGAAAATGGCGGTGCCTGGATGGGTTTTCATTTTGCAGGATTCGCCCTCACTCCTTCTACATATCCTCAAAACTGGGACTGGTATCATAATCAGTTTATCGGTGCCGGTTCTTATAAAGGAAATACCTGGAGACCTACTTCAGCTATTTTAAGGGTGGAAGATCCAAAACATCCGGCAATCAGACACCTTCCGGCAACATTCAAGTCTTCTCCGAATGAATGGTATAGCTGGACTAATGATTTGCGCAAAAATCCTGATATTAAGATCCTTTTGTCAATCGACTCTACAAGTTTTCCATTGGGAACCGGCCCCAAATTGCATGAAATCTGGCATAGTGGCTATTATCCGGTGGTTTGGACTAACAAAAACTATAAAATGCTTTACGTCAATATGGGTCATAATGATATTGATTATGAGCATAAGACAAACAAAGAACTTTCTTTCCAGTTTGCCAATGAGACTCAAAACAAGCTGATTATTGATGGGTTATTATGGTTGGGGAACCGGGCAAAGCGTTAATTGTAACTACATTGTAACTACATAGAAACATTGTAACCACATAGGAGCATAGGGCACATAGAAATATTATTACCACATTGTAACCACATAGGAACATTGTAACCACATAGGAACATAGGGCACATAGAAACATAGGGCAAGATAGCAGATACATATAGGTGCATAGAAAGGAAAGGGTGGAAAGAATTGAAACTTCCTGCTCCTTACTCTGTCGGGTATCAGGTATAAATAAAAATAGAGGTCAGTTAAACCATTTTATCAGGTTTATTTCCAATTAGCTCAAGGGTCCTTTAAAATAATTGTTCCAACTTTTCAGTAATATTTCATGAAGCTATCAATTATTTTATGGGCCTTATTGCTTTGGCAAATTGGTTTTGCTCAGACGAATAATTACTGGGAAATTAAAGGCAGAGTTCTTGATGAAAAACAAAATCCTGTTGAGTTTGCCAATGTATATGCAAACAATACCTCATTACATACTGTCAGTAATGAAAAAGGGGAATTCAGATTAAAAATCCCTAATACTATTCCTAAAATAAATCTGATTATTTCCTTTACCGGATTCGCTGCGATAAATCATACAGACCTCACAGTTCGGCTCAGGTCTAATATGCTGGAGGAAGTTAAAGTTGTTGCTAAAAGAGACAAGAGCTTCAAACATAAATGGAGGATTTTCGAAAGCGGGTTGCTGGGTGAATCTGAGTTTACCAGAAGTTGCAAAATACTCAATGCGGATGTTATTCATTTACAATACGATGAAGATAAAAATGTAGTAGCCTCCGCAGAAGAACCATTCTATATTCAGAATAATGCTTTGGGTTATAAAATGACTCTGCAAATGTCTTTGTTCATTTCTAACGGCATTGAAACCTATTTCACCATCGACAAGTTTTTTGAGAAGCTACAACCTGCCAGCGAGGAGCAAAAGATTTTGTGGGAGACAAACCGAAAAAAAGCCTATCAGAATTCATTTCGCAGTTTTCTTGTTTCACTTTCCCATAATAACGTGCAGGAAGCCTGTTTTGTCATTTTTAAAACCAATCACCTTAACAGAAAGTTTATTGCCAATAATAATACGATAGGAAAAGAAATTGCCTATCAGAATATTTCCAAATGTGATTTAGAGGATATATTCTTTTACGATGAAACTAATGAGGAATATGTACTTCATTCCGATAAACCTCTGATGATATTTCTTACGGATATTCCTGATTATCAGAACATATATCTCGACTATCCTTATAAATATGCGACGGTTGTCCTCCCCAATTCATCTATGTCATTTACTAAAAACGGCTGGATTCTAAAACCCAACAGGGTCTCTTTGCACGATTACTGGGGAAATGAAGGCTTTTCTGTACTTTTACCCGATGACTATGGCACAGAGTCTGAGTAAGAGCCGGGGCATAAAAAACGGAGACTGAAAACAAGTTTCAGTCTCCGGTAAATCAAAGGAAATTTCATCAGAAATACTAAAGGATATCTCCAACCAATGTGGTAACAGAACGGGCAGGAATGGTAATGACCTGATCCGATTTCGTTAATGCCGCAGGTTTTAAATCTGCATCTTTTGAAGTAATAAACGGACGAACAGCCGTTACCTTCAGATTTCTGATAGCAAGTTTTATATTGACCGGATTGATTCCTGAGTTTACAATAACCGTGACAAGCTGTTTTGCTGCAAGGTCTTTATAGGAAGAAACCAGAAACAGATTGCTTTGAGCGTCAGCGTTTTCAAGCGAGGCTGAAATACGCTCCGCTCCGGGTCTGATAAATCTGCTGAAATTGCCAAAGCCCCACAACATTTTACTGGTATTAAAACTACCGTCTGTTTTCGCTTTATCAATATAAATCAGCCCATCCTTATAGTCGTAAGGAGAAATCGCTACCCACCAGTGCCATGCCGAAGCATTTCCGTTTACCAGGTCATTATGGATAGTTCTTGCCACATACAATGCCGGATCAATACCGAGGTCTTTTTTATTACCGTTCATTTCACCGGAATTATCCCCAAGAATACAATATTCTGACATCCAGTACTTTAAAGAAGGAATAGCAGAAACACTTCCGGCCAATTGTCTTCTTTTTTCCGAAGCCTGTTCAAAAGGAGAACTGGTGAAATAGCTATGTCCGGAAATTGCTTTTTCAAGATTAGGCAGATTTCCGAGGTAATTAGGAGAATCCGTTCTGAAAAAATCTGTAACCTGATTTCCTTTCACAGGATTATTGCCGGCAGAATAAAGAAAGTCAAGCTGCCCTGCTTCTGCCACACTAATTTTGGTCGAGAGATTTTGTTTAATCAGACTTGCACTGAGTGATCGGGTAATGCCGGCAATTTCACTGTTATTAAAAGGCGTTCCTTCCTGTCCGCCATCACTCCATTCCCACTGAGGTTCATTGACCGGACTTATGTAGTCAAACAAAATCCCTGTTTTATTTTTCACCCCTTTGATAACATTGGTAAGGAAGCTGGCAAAAGCATCAAATTTATCGACACTCAGATTCGATTTCCCTGCTGTGGCAAAAGCTTTTTTATTGACTGTATATTGAACGGGCGGAGAATTTGTAAAAGCCAGGAACTGATTTACCCTGCGCTTTTTAGCCGCATTCAGAAACCATATTTGTCCGGCTTGTCTATCCCAGTTATAACTTCCGTCATCATTCAAGAAGGAATCCGCCCTTCTCCATTCATCGCCAATACCGCTTCCCTCATCTTGCAGGGTACTTCCTGCTCCGATATTGAAGCGCCAGACAGATAATCCTATTCCCAGAGGCTGGCCATTAGCGGTGGTATCCTGACTAAAAAGCAAATCCGCGATTGCATTTCTTCCGGCATCAGGCCAGTTTCCTACAAACTGACATGACCAGGCATCCGAAGCACCGAAATGATCTATTTTCTGGTATGTTCCGGAGGCATCAATCGTTATGACAACCTCCTTATTTTCCAGACCGGATTTTGCATTATCTGAGCTGATCTGCGCTTTAGAACAGCCTGTTACTGAAAATAGAAAACCGTAAATCAGCAGCCATTTCTTCTGCCGTGCGAATAATGATACTTTTTGTCTTTGCTGCGTTCTTAAACTCATTATTTTAGATTTGTGATTGACCGGCATTACAGCCTTTATTCATTTTAAAGCAGACTAAACTGCCAATTCTGATTAGTATTTCCTGAATATTGCCATTGTAAAATTCCTGCACCATTGGCTGTGCTCTGACCATTTACATCAAATACTTTTCCGCTGTGTTTGGCGACAATGGCATAGTATCCTCCTCCAATGCTCACAATTGCAAATTTCTGATTATCTCCTCCGTAATAATCCCATTGCTCAAGGTATGCGCCATTACTGTAAGCGGTTGCTCCTCCGTTCACATCGAGACCTTTACTGCTATGCTGCGCAATAAATTTATACACACCCGGATCTGTTTCTGAAATAATCCATTTCTGGTTACTCCCGTTTGCCCAATCCCATTGCTGTAATATGGCTCCGTTGGTAGTGGCAGCCGCGTTGATATCCAATACTTTTCCGCTATGTCTTGCCGAAACTTTATAAGTAGAACCGTTTGTTACCGGAATCATACTCCAGCCGTACTGGATTCTGGCAAGGGCTGAAATATTATTAAGCGACATTACTGATCCATTGAAAGTAAATAAACTATAGCTGTCTCCATCTCTGAGACCCGGCCAGTAAATACTTCCCATCTGGCTGCTTTTGATTTTATTAGTCATTCCCTGCAAATAGGCAACCTCAACGTCACCATTTGCTGCTCCAAGATAGTTTTTGCCACCTGTAAGTCCGGCACCAAATTCAGTTACAATGGTACGGCTGCCATAACTTCCGATGTGGTTCTGTACATTCTGTTCCCAGGCAGAGGGAGTTGTAAGGTTTCCGCCAAACCATGTATAATTATGCAAGGATAACAAACAACTGTTGAATCGGCTGTCCGCCCCTATATCTGTTACATTATCAGCATAGCCCGTACCATCCAAAATAATCCTGTCTCTCGGAACATTCGGATAATTAGTGAGGAAATCCGCATAAAGTGTTCTTAATTCAGTGGAAGAATAACCGTATGGTTCATTAAATACTTCAAAAAGCACTTTATCATTTGAACCGTATTTGGTAATAACGGTTTGCCACATATTCCAGAACTGGGTGCTGTCATCAACCTTTCCGTCTTTCGAAGAAGCAGATTCCCAGCAGCACAACACCACATTCATACCTTTACCGGTAGCTTTGTCGATCGCTCCGGTATAGGCATTCCACCATGATTCCAGTACAGAGTTTGGGTTGATCGGAAGTCTGATCGTATTCGCTCCTGCATTTTGAAAACCTGTCAGAACAAGATCGGATTTCGTCTGAACAGCAGCATAATTATCAGAAGCACTCAGTCCGGAAGGAATAACCCATCCGTCCACAAAATTGTCTCTGCCATCAGCCCAATTCATTCCTTTGACAGTATTGGCAACTACAGCAATCCGGCTGCTACTGTTTTGAAGCACCTTTGTATCATTCCGGATTTCACTCAAATTCATTTCGCTCTTGCAATTGCTAAGCAAACAAGCGATACTGAGGACTGTTAACAGATTTGTTCTTTTCATAGTTAGTTATAATCAGAGTTGTATTTAGTTTAGATAGAAACACCTTCCATTCAATCAAATAAGGTGAGGAATGGAAGGTGGTAAATTTATGGTTTAATATCCGGCCGTTTGTGCCAGTTTTCCGTTGGAAGCCTGAATTTCTGCTCTGGGAATCGGAAGGAAATAATTCTTTTCTTCAAAATGACGACCAGTCAGCGCCTCTTTGCGGTTATAGGTAACTGTATTGCCGTTTTTGATCACTTCAATACCGTATGCAGGAACATTTTCGGTAACGCCGGCAACCTTCCAGCGACGAACATCATAATACCGGTGTTCTTCAAAGGCCAATTCTACCTGGCGTTCCCGACGGATTATTTCCCGCATTTGAGCCTGAGATAAACCTGCCTGCAATGCCGGCATATTTACACCTGGTCTGTTTCTTATAGAATTTACTGCCGTATAAACTGTCTGATCCGGTCCGGCCGCCTCATTCTGTGCTTCTGCATAATTCAGGAGTATTTCGGCATATCTGAAATAAATCCAGGGTTGAGTTCCTGCAATATCCCAGGGATTATCAATCGGCAGGTTGTCATTCATGAATTTTTTAAGATAATACCCTGTTTTCGAAGTATTCCAGTTAGACGGGCCATCCTTACTGTCTTTCCCTCCCGGAAGATAGGATTGAACAGAGTTTGCTCTGTAATCTGCATTATTGTAAAGCACCGTCATGTAAAAACGAGGATCTCTGTGCTTATAAGGGTCCTGAGGATTATATCCCGAGGCAGGGTCGGTAATAGGCTTGCCATTATCCATTTCATAAGAATCCACAAAGTTCTGAAGCGGCACATTTCCACCCCATCCTCCATAACTATTCGGACCATTTGAAATTTCCAGACATACGTGACGTGCACCTTGTGTGTATAATCTTTCAAAAATGATTTCCGGGTTGTTTTCCGGAGTCAGGAATAACTTATCATAACCATTTGAAAAAAGGCTGTATTTTCCCATGTCCATAACTTCTTTGGCAGAAGCCGCTGCCGCCTGCCAGGTTCCGGTATTGTACAAAGGACTTGCTGCATACAATAACAACCTCGACTTTAATGCCAGTGCTGCCCCTTTTGTAGCTCTTCCCAATTGCCAGGAGTTACTGTTATTTACAGGTAAAAGTTTACTTGCCTCATCTAATTGTGCCACAGCATAGTCGATACAATCCTTGATGGGAGATTTGGTATAAATCGGTGCGTTGGCAAAGTCATCTCCCAGCTCAAGTACTTTATCGCTCATCAAAACTACTCCTCCGTAATTACGGATAAGATCCTGGTAACGAAATGCACGAAGAAATTTTAATTCTCCCGTCAGACGGTTTTTCTGTGCCACACTCATCGGTACTTTTGCAATATTGGTAAGGGCATAATTAATTTCCCTGATACTGCGATAACTTCTTCCCCAAAGTGTACCGGCAATTCCGGTATTTTCCGGAGCTAGCTGCCCTTTTTGTACAAGCCAGGTATTATCGTCATTGTTATAAATAGACTCATCTGTAAGAGAAGACCACATGGCATATTCGAAACCTCTTCCAAATCCCGGAGGGGTACCTTCCGCTTCTTTATCAGTTAATCTTACGCCCATGTAACGGTTTATTACATAAGATTCGAATAAAGATGAATCGGTAAGAATGGAGGCATCAGAAACTCTGTCCGTCGGAACGACATTCAGAAAATCCGTTTTACAGGCAGAAACAGAAAGGAATATCCCTGCAAGAATGGATGATACAGCAATTATATTTTTAGATTTCATTTTCAGATATTTTAACATTAAAACTTAACATTTACCCCAAGATTGATGATTCTCTGCTGCGGATAAAACTGACCGCTGGTACTGTTTCCTTCAGGATCATAATCTTTCACACCTGTAAATGTCAGGAGGTTGAAGGCGTTGGCATACACACGAATCTGTTGAATTTTAAGCGAACTCAGCAAAGATTTAGGCAAAGTGTATCCAATTTCAACATTTTTCAAACGGACGAAAGAAGCATCATTTAACCAGAAAGTACTGTTATACAAACCTCCGTTAATGGAAGAAGAAGCTCTGGTATCTACACGCGGATAAGTTCCGTCAGGATTACTCGGACTCCAGCGGTTATCTGCCCAGCTGCTGTAGAAGTTCCCTACCTGACCTGATTCCGGCAATACATACTGGCTCACTTTAGCCTGTCCGGATAAAACAAAAGAAAGATCGAAGTTTTTATAACCTGCATTGAATACAACGCCATACATAATCTGAGGCACATTTCCGTATTCTGTTCTGATCTGGTCATCTGCTGTAATCTTACCGTCTTTGTTATAATCCTCCAGAATTAAGTCTCCTAGTCTGGCTCCGTTTACATGCGGATATTTATCCAGATCTGCCTGTGTTCTGAAAATACCTATGGCATTATACAATTGATAGGTGTACAAAGGACGACCTGTCTGACGCTGATAAGGCAAAGCTCCCGCAGCTTCATCTATGAATACCACATTACTTTTGGCATAAGTAAAATTCGCAGAAATATTATACCTGAAATCTCCGGAATGGCTATACCCAACGCTGGTTTCAAAACCGCTGTTATCTACTTTTCCGATATTCTCATCAGGAACCAGTGCTCCTGAACCGTAAGGGTTAACTATTCCGGAAATATTAGGAATAGAAGCATTTCTGGTGGCAAGAATGTTAGAACGCTGCTGCTGAAAATAGATAAACTCCCATGAAATATTTCTGAACAATACTGCATTTAAACCAAGATCCATCTTTTTAGCAACTTCCCAGGTAATATCCGGATTAGCTAATTTGGTCAGGTCAATACCCGGGTGAATTACATTCGAACCGATTACATAGGTATTATTGAAGGAATAATTGTTATAATACTGGAACTGACCAACGTTATCATTCCCCAATGAACCATAAGAAGCTCTCAGTTTCAGGTCATCGACACCTTTTACCCTGTTTTTAAACCAGGGTTCTTCAGAGATTCTCCAGCCTGCCGAAACAGATGAGAAGAAACCATACTGTTTACCTTCCGGGAAAATAGAAGAGCCATCCACACGCGCCTGCACTTCTGCCAGGTATTTCTCATTGAAATTATAAGCGATTCTGCTGATATAACTTTTTCTGGTGAAGTTATAACTGCTTCCATAGTTGTTTTTATCAGTTGCAGCAGCTCCACCCTGTGATAATTCCGGTGTTGAAACTGTCGGGTAATTGATTCTTGAAGCACCGAACTTTTCCTGTTTGTTCTGGCTTTGCTCATATGATACCAGGGCAGTGATATTATGCTTTCCGGTATGTAAAGCATAATTCAGCTTAATGTTCTGCACGATATTCGAAATATTCGTTTCATCCTGCGTTAATGTCGCTGCTCCGGCAGATCCTCCCGTAATCACGCGGTTATAAACATCGTTTGCTTTGTCATATGAATAAAGCGGATATGGCGTATTGAATGTTTTGGTGAAATTATAAGACCTGTCAACCGAGTAAAAACCATCTATTGTTAAACCATTAACAAATGGAAGAGCATAACTTGCTCTCAGTATTCCGTTGAAAACAGTAGTCGGGTTTTTACTGAGTCCTCCGACTGAAGTACCCAGCATCACAGGGTTATTATTTTCAACACCCGTAGAAGGCAGTCCGTTCGGGTAAACTGAAACTACTGTAGGATATGCCCGGTAAATAGAACGGAAGATATTTCCTGCTCCTGAGGTAGGATATTGACGATCTTCCTGACGACCCGCCAATGACAAACTTACTTTCAAACGTTCAGTAATATTGGCATCTACGTTAGACCTGAAATTATACTGGTTGTATTGAGTTGCTCCGTTTTTGTACAATCCATCCTGGTAAATTGTCCCGATCGACAAATAGTATTTCGTATTATCCGACCCTCCGTTGATACTGAGGTTATGCTGATTTTGAAGAGCTACACTTTTGAGCGTTTCTTTCTGCCAGTCGGTATTAGGGTAATTAATCGGGTCTGACCCATTTCTGAATTTATTGATTTCATCTGCACTGTAATGCTGATTCATCCCTCCTGCCGGATTGTTGTAATAATCAATTTCATTAAGAATTGCAGCGTAAGTGGGGGCATCTGCCAGTTTCGGAAGTCTGGTAGGAGAACTGAAGCCCTGGTTAAAACTATATGAAATGGTAGGTTTACCCTTTCCTCCTCTTTTTGTTGTAACCAGAATTACACCATTCGCTGCCCTGCTTCCATATACGGCGGCAGAAGCATCTTTCAGAATTGAGATACTTTCCACATCATTCGGGTCAAGGCGCTCTAAACCACCAACCTGACCCGGCACCCCGTCAACTACAATCAGTACATCGTTGTTACCTGTAGAAGCAAAGCCTCTTACCGTATAGCTTGATCCATCATAACCTGGTTCACCTCCGCGGTTATTTGCCACAAAACCCGAAAAGCGACCCGCTAAGGAGTTCGATAAATTGGGCTGGGGACTTTTCACAATTTCTGTTCCTTTTACTTCAGAAACCGAACCGGTCAGTGTGGCCTTTTTCTGCGTACCGTATCCTACAACCACTACTTCTGTCAGGGCTGTATTTTCAACATTTAATTTAGCATCTACCACAGATTTTCCGGCAATAGGTATTTCCAAAGGACTATAACCTACAAAGGAAAATACCAATGAACCCGTATTATTCGGGACATTCAGGGAGTACTTTCCGTTTGCATCAGTAGAGGTACCGATGGAGGAACCTTTAAACTGAACACTTGCACCGGGAAGTGCCAGACCTTGTTCGTCAAGTACCGTTCCGCTGATCTTTTTTTCAGACTGGGAAAAAGCCGGAACGGACGTAATAAGCAGCAGTAAAAGATAAAAAAGCAAAGAAAATCCCGGGTTGAACAGGTTCATTTTTGCCGATTTTTTGCAGGGTAAGACCTGCCGGTCAGATAAAGTTTTTTTCATTTCTTAATGAAATTGTTTAAATGGAGAAAAATCGTGAGAATTATTATTGTAATTTTTTGTAGCAAAACTAGGACTATATCTATACAGCATAGGGGGTAAAATCCTTATAAAAAAGGGGGTATTTAAAGAAAAAGGCCTGAACAGATGCTGTTCAGGCCTTTTTCTTTAAATTTTTATAATAAAGCTATTCCGATTTCTTATTGAAAAGGTCTTTATTGATCTGAAGGTTATTGTGGAAAGATTTCCTGTATTTCTTTACATAAGCCGAAGGGTTCATCCCAAAGAGTTTAAAGAATTGCTCCCTGAAATACTTCGGATCATTGATACCCACCTGATAGGCAGTTTCAGCAACGGTACTGTCCGTAGTAATAAGGATTTCCGCTGCTTTTTTAAGCCTGATAAAGCGGATGAAACTATTTGGCGACTGTCCGGAGATTGATTTGATTTTATTGTATAAACCTGATGGACTCATGCCTATTTCAGTAGCAAGTACCCCTACTCCAAACTCTGAGTCGGTCAGGTATTTTTCTACGATTTCAATACAGCGGTTTAAAAACTCCTTGAACTCGGGAGAAATCCTCAGGGTATTAGACTGAAGCGTAATTTCATTATAGAAATACTTTTGCAGGTCGTTTCTGTTTTTCAGTATTCCTGTCACTCTTGCCATCAGAATTTCTTTTTCGAAGGGCTTGCTGATATAGTCATCAGCTCCTCCTTCGATGCCTTTCAGCTTAATCTCAGGAGAAGTACTGGCTGTAAGCAAAATCACAGGAATATGGTTTAAACTACTGTTTTGTTTAATTCTGTTACAAACCTCTATACCGCTTATACCCTGCATCATTACATCACTGATGACAATATCCGGCAAATACTCTTCCACTAACTTTAAACCCTCTTCCCCGTTGTCAGCTTCCAGGAGTTTGAAATCAGGTTTAAATATCTGTCTGAGGTATTGCCTGATCTGAGGATTATCGTCAATAATGACCATTGTTCTGGTGTCAGCATAAAGTTCTTCCATCAATTCTCCTCCCTCTTCTTCTGAAGAGACAGTTTCTTCCGGAATAAGCGGCTCCTCATGATCTTCCAGCAGTTCTTCCAATATTACAGAATTTACTTCCTCATCATTCAGGATTATTTCCGGGTTGAGGTGTTCATAGCCTTTCAGTAATTTAATGGTAAAAACTGTACCTTTTCCTGCTTCACTTTCATAACTGATTTCTCCCTTATGGTTATTGATAAAGGTTTTTGAAAGGTATAATCCGATGCCAAAACCACCTTTTGAAGGCGCATTGGTATTTTTCACCTGATAAAACATGGTAAATAACTTCTCCCCGGTTTCAGGGGCGATACCTACACCACTGTCTTCCACCTTAATAATTACATTATTTTCAGCTTCTTCTATCGTAAAATTGACGATTCCATATTCAGGTGTAAATTTCAAGGCATTCGAAACCAGGTTAAATAAGGCAATTTCCAGTTTTTCCCGGTCTCCGTAAACCTCAACTTTCTCTTTCTCACAAATGAAGTTATATTGTATATGCTTGTCTCTGGCCTGATAGGTAAAACATAAGAATACTTCTTCACAAAGGCTTTTCAGGTTGAGTTTGACTACTTTTAAAGCATCCCCTTCAGTATCTGCTTTTCTGAAAAGGAGCAATTGATCCACCAGACTTAGCAGACGGCGGGCATTGCGGTAAACGATATTTAAGTTGCTCGTATCTTTATCCTTTGAATCAATATAAAGTAGTTCTTTTACAGGATTGATTATTAAAGTCAGAGGTGTACGAAACTCGTGTGAAATATGGGTGAAAAATGAGAGTTTTTTCTCATTGAGTTCTTTCTCCTTTTCAGCCTCAATTTTTGCAATCTGAATCTGATAGGTAAGCCGGGTCTGCTTGTTTTTGTAAAGCTGATAATAGTAAATCAATACTCCGATCAGCGTAAAATAAATAATATAGGCCCACCATGTTTTATACCAGGGAGGCAGAATCGTGATTTTGATGCTGGCATAATCCTCGAACCAGATATTATCCTGATTGGCAGCTTTAACTTTAAAAACATAGTCTCCCGGATCGAGGTAACGATAAGTAGCAGACTTCTGCTTGTTTACATAATTCCAGTCGTTATCAAGACCTTCCAGTTTATAGGCAAACTGATTTTCATCCGGATAAGAGTAATTAATGGCACCATACTGAATTGAGAATACCGATTGACTGGGTTGTAAAACCATTTGTTGGGTTCCATTCAATTGCTCTGTAAGAATATGGTCTTTCTCCTCATTTTCTCCGGAAATAAGGGCTTTTCCAAACAACTGCAATCCGGTTATCAATATTTTCGGCTTGTAATTCAGCAGTTTTATCTGTCCGGGATAAAAAATATTCCAGCCTTCCGTTCCTCCGAAACACATATATCCCGACTCTTTGTTATAAATAGCTGAGCCACCATTAAACTGCCCGTTCTGAAGCCCGTCTCCCTGATCAAAATTATAAATTTTATTGGTTGCCAGGTCAATTTTAGAAATACCTTTATTCGTACTAAACCAAACTTTATCCGGGCTTTCTTCTTTTATTGCAAGAATGGTATTATTTGCCAATCCATTTTTTTCGCTGAATTTTCTTGACATCTGCTGCCGGGTATCATATAAAATCAGCCCGTTTTCCTGCGTACCGATCCAAAGGCGGTCTTTGTCATCGAAATGCAGCGCAAAAATTACCTCTCCCGACAAGTCCTGTGTATCTCCGCTTTTAGCCTGATACTGTAAATAGGTTCTGTCAGGCATAAACTGATATAAACCTTTTCCATAGGTTCCTATCCATAAATCGTTATTTTTCCCGCTGACAATAGATCTGACATCATTGGAAGGGAAATTTTTATTGACCGGATTATAGTTGGTAAAACTGCGGGAAGATGGGTGGAATAAGCTTAAACCTCCACCGTTTGTGCCAATCCACAGGTTTTTGGCAGCATCTTCATATATTACTCTTACATCATTGGCGGCAAGGCTGTTTCTGTCTTTGGCATCATGCCTGAAATTGATAAAAGAATCTGATTTTTTATCATAAAGGAATAAACCTCCTGAGTATGACCCGAACCACAGGTTTTCCTGACTATCCCTGAATGCCGAAATAATGGCATTGTCGGTCAGACTTCCTTTTCTGCCATCCGCTTTATAATGTTTTTGCGTTTCTCCGTTGATTGTTGTTTTATAAATACCATCACCATCCGTTCCAAGCCATAAAAAGCCATTATGATCTACTGTCATTCCGTAATATCGCTGATAGCTTTCTGAATTATTCTCGGTTATTTTCTGCTCAAATTTGAAAAAACGTTCCCGGTTATTATCAATCATATAAATACCTTCTCCGTACGTACCGACCCAAATATTTTTATCCTTATCGGCATACAATGCCTGCACTGATCTTTTCGTAAAGGCATGGGCATTGTTTCCTTTTACTTCCTGAAAAGAGAGCATTTCCGGACGGATTTCCTGTTTGCTTATATCAAGCCTGTAAAGTCCTCCGTCCTGAAAACCAACTAATAACTGCTTATTTTTATCTTCCAGCAAAGAAAGAAAGACATTACTTTTCAGATGAGAAGCCGAAGCCCGGATTATGTAAAATTTATCTTCTGTTCTTTGGTAAAAAACAAGGCCGTTCGAAGTCGCAATCCAGATATTATGAAGATGATCTTCGCAAATGCTGTTTATTCTGCCCGAAGCAATTTTATCTGAATTAACAGGTTTCTTAACAGTCAGTTTCCCGTTTTTCAGACTAAATACATTTAACCCTTCACTGTGCGTGCCTACCCACAGGAGTCCATGAGAATCCTCATAGGTGGTCAGAATGGTATTGCTTGATAAACCTCTGAGTGTTGATTGTCTGTAATTAATGCTGGTATTTGTTTTTTTATGATATCTGAAAAAGCCTTCGGAGGAGGACGAAACCCATAAATTGCCGTTTTTCCCTTCCGAAATACTGCTGACATCATTATTGGGTTGGACTTTACCATTCAGCCGGTAAGTAATAAAACGCTCCGTTTTAGTATCAAATTTTACCAGGCCCTTTCTGGAAGTAACCCATATCAAACCTTCAGCATCTTTGAAAATCATCTGAATATAATTGCCGGGGATACTGAACGGATTGTCTGAATCAAATTTAAATACTTTAAAATTAATACCGTCGAAACGATTCAGCCCATCCCCTGTAGCGAACCACATAAACCCATTGTCATCCTGAACGATACCGTTTACAATGCCGAAAGAAAGTCCTTCATTTAAATTATAATGTAACACCCTATGGCTTTCTGAAAACTGAGCCAAAGTATTGAATGAAAAGAGAAATAATGATATTAGAAATATTTTCATCCCTAAATATATAGATAATTCCCTATTAATCCGGTACAATCGGAGGACGGGCATGAGCGTTTAACTTTACTTAAAACGAAAAGTTTAAAATCTTACAGATATTTCCGGTAAATACGTATTAGGAGTAATATTATTTAATAAATGGTTCTTGCGAAAAGGATTTTTATTTGTTTAAAATCCGGAATATAGTTATTCCAAATAGAAAATTTTCAGTAAAACAACGTCAGTGGGTTTCCGGAGAAAAAGATGTTTCCGGATTGGATAGAGGTGGTATAATGAAGCGGGTAAGCTAACACATATTAATAATAAACTTATCAATCAGAATATTTAACTTTTACGGAATATCAGAATGCAGCTCCTTTTAAAAAACTTCCCGGAGCAAAGCCGGAGCTTTCATTTTACAGTCTTTCTTCTCTTCTCTAAAAATCTCTTTTCTTATCTAACTTTTCTATCAGACTGAAGCTATAGGAAATCTTACATTCTACGGCAAAAGTTTTGATGACATTATCATAAAGTTCTTCATAGGAATCGTAATAAGCATTATCAGAAATACAAAGTAATTTTTGTTCTTCTTTGAAAGGCTTCACTCTTTTCACAGCCAGGACATCATCTGTAACGATAACATAAACGTGGCCTGCCCTGATACTTGACCTGTCAATCTCTCTGATTATCAGGCAGTCACCATTTTGAATACCCGGCGTCATTCCATCTCCATAAACCTGTAAAGCCAGGTATTTTATCTTGTTACTGAACATTCCGGCGGGGAAAGTAAAGGCCGGTAAATCGTCTGTTTCTTTTATTTTCTCTAAAAACTGAGGAGCTCCGGCTTCGCTTACTGAGTCGATAATGGGTATTCTGACGTTCAGCTGATTGAATTCACTTTTTGTAAAATATTTAATCTTTCCCTCATATGCAATCGGGATGATTTGTTCCTCTGTCTTTTCCGGTTTCTCTGCAATAACTTCTTTCTGAAAAAGCATTTCTCCTTTTCCGGTCAGAATCCATTGCGGATTTAATTCTTCAAATTTATTGACTATTTTCGCTAGTGATTCAGAACCAATATTTTTCCTGGTTTTTATTGATTTTGATAATGATCCGTTGGAAAGTCCCAATTCAGCCTCTAATCTCGTCGGAGGGTAATTTCGAACCTCAAGAAAATGTCCTATTCTTTCTATGACTGAATTCATTTTTATAGAAAATAAATTATTTATTATTTGGATATATAGAAATTTATCTACACATTTGTATCATCATTGACGCCCCAAAATAATATAATCAATTTCAAAAAACAACACACACACCACGTAGTATCGCCACAATATGGTGATACTGTCTATAAATACTCTTTTTTTATCATTCCTCCTTTTCAAAATACAATCTTTTGGATTGTTTAGATGATGTATGATAAGAAAACAGAGCTACCTTTTTTCTTTAGTTTGTTTTCCGTTTAAATTGCTTTTGTTTTTTCACTTTTAAACTGTTTTAAGATTCGAATAAATTTATTCTGACATAGATTTTAATAGCTTCCTACTGTCCTCTCGAAGCGAAAACTGGTAATTTTTAGGGTGGGAGAAGTAGGCAAATAGCTCACGTTCCTAACGTGGGCTTGTTTGCTTCGCCCGAAGGCATACCAGTGCCCTGCTTCGAATGCATTCAGGTTCCACGTTATTTTCTTTCTCCGGAAATAAATTCATGGTGTTTCCTTTATCAAATTATAGCGTTTTGCTTATTTTTGTCTGACCGTGAATTGCTAAACGCATAGCTTCATCATATGCAGATTGCCCCCGCTCCCATTCTTGCAAATATTATCAGGCATTACCTGATTCTGGAAAATGATTCCGGCGGACAGGTAAATTATCGCTTGTTTTCGGATGGAAATACAGGAATGGTTTTTCATTTCGGGATACCTTTCTGGCAAATTTCAGAGAGAGATGCTACTTCATTCAAACAGCCTGAAAGTTTTGTTTACGGCCAGATCAGCCATTTTCAGAATACTTTTTCCAACGGTAAGGTCGGCATGCTGATTGTCGTTTTTCAACCTTATGGCGTTTATGCTCTTTCCGGTATTTCAGCCGGAGAATTAAGAAATTCTGTTATCCCGCTGAAAGAACTGATCGGTGCCGAGGCCTTACAGCTTGAAGAACAGGTTTTAACTGCTCCAGACCACTTTCAAAGGATACAACATATTGAGAATTTTCTGATAAAGAGGGTTAAAAAAGGGTTAAAATCTGTAGAAATTGTACAAAATGCCAGTCAGGTTATCACTTTTCACAAAGGACTTGCCTCCATAGAAATGCTCTGTGAAAAACTTCAGGTCGGTGAAAGACAGCTTGAAAGGAAATTTAATGAACATATCGGAATCTCTCCCAAACATTTTTCAGGAATCGTCAGGTTACAGGCCTTTCTTAAATTACTTCAGGCTGGGGTTGCAGATGAAGATAACTTAACACAAAAAGGATATGAGGCCGGATTTTATGATCAGGCGCACACTATCAGGGAGTTTCGGAAAAATGCCGGACTTACACCCCGTCAGTATCTGTCTCAAACCCGTTTACTGGCTATTAATTTCATGCAATTACCTGATTAAGGTTTCATCTCTGTCGGTTTTGTACAATTTCTCCATTAGCCACTCTTTTAGATTTGTGTTGAAATAATCCCCACAAACATCATTATGGAGCATATTAAAATCGCCACGGCTCAGTTTGAGCATAAAAGCAATGATAAAACCTATAATCTGAAAGTAATTGAGCAGCTTGCAGAAAAGGCAGCGAACCAGGGTGCACATGTTATTGCCTTTCATGAATGCTCAATTACCGGTTATACTTTTGCCCGCCACCTTTCCAATGCAGAAATGGTGGAACTGGCAGAGCCGATTCCTGACGGTCCCAGCATTAAACGGCTGATTGAAATAGCTGAGCAGCATAATATTGTTATCCTGGCAGGCTTATTTGAGAAAGATGCGGAGGACAACCTTTATAAAGCCTATGTCTGCGTAGACAAGAATGGACTGGTAGCCCGCTATCGTAAAATTCATCCATTCATTAATCCTAACCTGAAGCCCGGAGATAAATATGTCGTTTTCGATCTGTTCGGGTGGAAATGCGGTATTCTGATCTGTTATGATAACAATATTATTGAAAATGTAAGGGCCACGAACCTGCTGGGGGCAGATATTATTTTTATGCCTCACGTAACTATGTGCACACCTTCTACCCGTCCGGGAGCAGGTTTTGTAGATCCGGAATTATGGAAAAACCGGGAAAAAGATCCTACTTCATTAAGGGAAGAATTTAACGGTTTAAAAGGCAGAAGCTGGCTGATGAAATGGCTGCCTGCCAGAGCTTATGACAATGCCATTTATGCAGTATTTTCAAATGCTATCGGAATGGATGACGATCAGCTTAAAAACGGATGTTCAATGATTCTTGATCCTTTTGGGGATATTATTGCAGAATGCAGGCAATTAGATAATGACATTGCCATTGCTCTGATAACACCGGATAAAATTGAAAAAGCCGGGGGAACAAGATATAAAAAAGCCAGAAAACCAGAGTTATACCGGGATATCATCGGAAAAGAAAATATCTCAGAACAAAAAGTAGTATGGTTGGGGAATAGCGTGGAGTAACAGTACAATCCTCATATTCATCACCGTGTTCTATAGTTTACAGAACATTTTTTTAATATTTTTATGATATTTATGCCCGGTTGACCGTGGTTCGTGGTCCGTGTACCACGAACCTATTTAACTTATGCTCTGTGAGCCACAGAGCATGGATTAGATTACAAATGAATAATTTGTCTGTGACACGGTAAATCAGGAAGAGTAAGGACTGAGAAAAAAATGATAAAATGAAACTAATGTGTACTTTCCGTGTCACAGACTCTCTTTCCATTGATTATTCGTAGTCAAAAAGGCTATGGACAGGATTTGGAAGCTATGTTCTCTCATCCCGCAATACTAACAACTCCTACTTTAGCCTGAACCGTAGAATTAGCGGCTATAAACTTACAATTCTATGTTCAGGGGGAAGCATATCTACAATATCTTCATAATAAACTACCTCACCTTTAAACATTACGCCATCTTCGCAAAAATCATTTAAACCTAAATCCTCAAACTCAAATTCTGTTGCTCCATACTCAAAGCATAACTTTTTTAAATCTCTAAGAAAGCTATTTAAACGTGGCGTGTTTAAGTAGGCTAATTCTGAGTTATCTACCCAACAATTCTTACCGCCAATTTCTGGGTCTCGCTTTGTCTTCTTATTATCAATCCATGAATTGAATATGTCATTGTCTAAATAATAAGATAACTGAATTGCTTTTGTCCCTATATCTAATTCCACTTTTAAAGGCATTGAACTAGAATGAAAAATTCTTTTCCCTTTAGCCTCTTCCAATTCTAAAAGTGGTTCTATACAAATAATCTTCTTTGGTTGTTCTGTACTGCTTACAAACAAGACACTCGGGAATAGCCAATTATCATTCAGTATTTGTATAAAAAACAAAGGATTATGCTGTCTCTCATCTTCAAACTTACTCTTGTAATGAAAATACTCAGTTTCAAAATGATACATACTTTGAAAAGTCTTTACAGGTATGGCAATCCCATATTTCTGAGATAGGTTAATATAATCCCAAGTGAATGAAGTTATCTTGTCTGATAATAAGCGAATAGAATCAGAATTTTGCCATTTAAGAAAACCATAAACGCATAACTCACCTTCAAAATCAGACCAATAATTTGATGGGCTTCCAACTTTAATATTGAATTGTTTCATTACCATTCAGTATTTTTTATTACAAACCTACCTTGTACATTTTCTACATGTAGCTCAGAGATAGAGTTTATTAAATTATTTTTGTTTATTCCTCCTGCTTGATCGAGTAAATCAGTTTTAATTTTATTTATAAACTGTTGCTTGTTGAGATTATAATATGGGTTTGAAGAGTTATCAACATTTAGTTTACCATAACGATTTGGATATTGGCTTTTGATGTTTAATGACAGCTTTCACCGTGGCTAGTGGCACACGGATCACTTCCTTAGACTTATGCTCTGTGTATCACAGTGCATGGTTTAGCATACTACAGATCATCCTCAAAAACAAATAACTCATTGGCAGATGTTCTTAAATACAACTTACTGGTATGATAAATAACCTGAGCAAATTGCCCCCCTGCTGCCTGGGGTAACTCCTGCAAAAATTCAACCTGCTTACTCTCAATGTTGAAACATCCAAATTTTATTGGTCGTAATTCATCTCCATAGGAATGTACATTATCTGTAAAGTATAGTTTACTACCATACAAATACTGAGATTGCCCAAAGGTGTTTACATTTTCTAAGTTATTCATTGTTATTGGTTCTCCGATACTTATTTGTTCTTTATCAATATCAATGATTAGATAATTTTTTCCATTCACATTGCTAGCCCAAAAGGAGGTTAACAGCCCTTGTTCTTCATTGTATAACAAAAAAGTATTAGGAATATCTACTTCCCATTTGATATCGCCAGTTTGTAAGTTTATTTTTACAAGTTTACCTGCAAAAAAGTCACTTTTGTGTGTACAAAAGACTAAATACTCTCCTCTCACTGTCCATAGGTTGGTAGTCTCTATCCCCTCTCCACAATCATATTCCCAGTAAGTTTGCTCATCTAATAAATCACTGCAGCGAAAATATTTAGGAGGAGAAAAAGGGTCCGTAAAATGTAATCTATATTTACAGTTTAGTAAGTTGCCAGCTATATTTTCTTCCTCTTTGGCAAATAAATTTTCGCAATAGAATAAATATTTTTCTTCGTTCTTGCCGCATCTTATTACATAGTTTGAAATATCTTCAAGAATAGTGATTCCTACAGGAAAATCGGCTTTGAAAGTAGATACTTTTTCAAAATTCAAATTATAGACTTCTATGTCTGAGTTAATCGTAGCAAAAATGTATTGATTAGAATAAAAAACACGTTTATATGACTCAAAATTGATAGATTCTTTCTTAGAATTTGAATATATTTTCCCTTTCTTAACAATAAAGTCATTTTTAAAAGACCATAGAGTTTCAATTCCATATTGTAGTTCAACTAATTTCATTTTAGTAAAAAAATTTCGTTAAAATTTTGTTTCAAAAATAATTTTAAATCATTACCTGTTGCATCAAGCTTATTAGGAATAAATTTCTTCGCTAAATCATCGGTCAAATCCAACGCATCAATAGCTGCTTTCATATTAGATTCGAAATTAGGGGGATTTTTGGCGGCATCAAAGTACCATTTGAGTTGATTCAGATTGGCAATATCTCCATTATTTAAATCATTGATAAACTGATCTGCAAAGTTCGAAGGTGGTACACTTTTATATGATTTAAATTCAAAATAGCGATTTAATTTTGTGCCATCAGGTAATGTTACTGCATTACCATCCTGTCCGTAGAGTTCCGCAGTGCTCTACAGATTACAAATGAATAATTTGTCTGTGACACGGTAAATCAGGAAGAGCAAGGAAAGGGTGGGTTGGGCCGTGAGCCACGAACCACGGTGAGAGTACAATCAACACCTTCAATCTGCCAGCTACCCCACATATAAATCACTGAAATAAAGCCTATTAATAAATATCACCAGGTATTCTCTTTACATCAGAAAGCTTTGTATATTTATGTAAATCAATATACAGAACATATGAAATTAGGAGCTTTCTCGCTGAGCCTTAGTGTCAGGGACATTAACGCTTCAAAGCTGTTTTATGAAAATTTAGGCTTTACTGCTTTTGCAGGCAGTCTGGAAAAGAATTATCTCATTATGAAAAACGGGAATGCTTTAATCGGGCTGTTTCAGGGAATGTTTGAAAATAACATCCTAACATTCAACCCGGGTTGGGACGAAAATGCTGCTCTTGTTGAACAATTTGATGATGTGAGGGAAATTCAGAGACAGCTTAAAAGCAGAGGTATTAAAATCGAAAGTGAAGCCGACGAGAGTACTTCAGGTCCTGCCAGTTTTATTATGTATGATCCGGACGGAAACGCTGTTTTTATCGATCAGCACGTCTAACCTCCTGAAGATCAACTTCCTTTATTACTTATTCTGTTTTATTTCAGACAGCATTTCTCTGTAATATGGTACTACAAAAGCTCAGTCCCATTTTGTGGACAAAAAACTTACAGGAAACCATTCTGTTTTATGAAAGCATTTTAGGGTTCACCTGTTGCAACAATTTCCCGAATTTTGCATCATTGTCAAGAGATCATGTAGAAATAATGATTATTGAGCCAACGCCTGAACCCGAAGATTGCGAAAATCCTCTCAATAATCAGGAAGCTTTTTTCCCGAAACCAAAACTAACCGGCAGCATTTATATCTTCTCTGATAATGTTGATGAGCTTTGGGAGAAAGTAAAAGATAAGGCCATCATAAAGTCGGATATTGCTGACAGAGCATATTGGATGAGAGATTTCTCTATACTCGATAATAATGGTTATGAATTAGTGTTTGGACAGGATATCAGCAGTCAGCAAAAAGTTTAAGAAAGGAGTAACATATTTAAGTATTTTACAAAACAAAGAATCCGGAACATGATACAATCTTAAGTGGTCCGTGAGCCACGGAGCACGGTGAAATACTACCTGTAATTGCCTGGTTTAAATCATCTCTATTAATAAACACTATTTCCCATTTTAAAATAAAAATACTATGCGGTCAATAGCATTCTTTTCCCTGTTAATCCTGAGTCTTGGTTGTGCCGGCACAAAGAACCTGCGCAAACTAAACGGCACATGGATACCCCTTAAACAGGAGTTTTCCGGAAAACAGTTACCCGCTGTTGTCTTTGAAAAACAGAAACTCATCATCAATGACAATCAATATACCGTTATCGCAGAGTCTGTCGATAAAGGCGAAGTAGTTTATAACAGCGGTAAAATGGACATTTATGGTAAAGAAGGAGTCAATGCAGGCAAACATTTCACAGCCATCTACAAGTATGAAAACAACGTCCTGACAGTCTGTTACAACTTATCAGGCGGTAGTTATCCCGAAGCATTTGAAACAAAGGCTAAATCTCTGTTTTTCCTTTCAGTATTCAAAAAATCACAGTAAAGCAATACCATTAAAACCCAACATAAGACTATTGTCATTGAATATAAGAAATCTGACAGCATTTAATTATTCCTCCAAACCATAAATCACTATATCAAATGTCCCGACACTGTAATCAGCTCAAACCTCAGCAACCCAGAACAATTTCTATAATGACCTTAAAACTTAAGATTCTTCTGTTATTTTTCATTAGTGGATCAAATCTCTTTGCCCAGAATAAGGTTTCCGAAGTAGATGCCATCGTTCAACGGGAAATGAAAGAACGACGTATTCCAGGATTACAAATTGCGATTGTCCAACATGGAAAAATCATCCTGAATAAATCATACGGCATTGCCAACATTCAGGATTCTGTTCCGGTAAGCAATAAAAGTATTTTTTCAATCAATTCCTGCACAAAAGTATTCACAGGGGTTGCTATCATGCAATTGGTTGAGGAAGGAAAAATTGAGTTATCAGCTCCCGTTTCCCGATATATAGATGATCTTCCTGTCAGCTGGCAGCCCGTTACCATCAAACAATTGCTTACTCATATTTCAGGTTTACCGGATATTCTTAAGGTTTTTGACAATACAACCTATGGACTTGGGGCATTGGGAAGTGAAGCAAAGGCATGGGAGAAAACCAAGACATTGCCTATGGATTTCAAGACAGGGGAACAGTTTAGTTATAACCAGACAAATTACTGCCTGTTGGGTATGGTTATCGACAAATTAAGCGGAATGCCTTTTACTGAGTTTTTTACCGAACGGCAATTTAAAGTTGTCGGCATGCCTCATACCCTTTTCGGAGATTCGCGCGATGTTATTCCGCATTTTGCCCCAACCTATTTTTACAGAAAAAACCTTGACGGCCAAAAATTGAATGAAGAAAAACTGATTAATAATTATGCAGAGTTTCCACCTTTCCGAAGAGCTGCTGCAGGGATAAACTGTACTGCTGAAGACATGGCGAACTGGGTTATCGCTTTGCAGGATGGTAAACTTTTAAAAACAAAAGCTGCACTCAACACCATGTGGACCGCAGGTTCGTATAATAATGGCAAGCCTACACAATGGGCTTTGGGCTGGGGAGTAGCAAAATTCCGTCCCAGACACAAGGCCATAGGGATGACTGGCGGAGGACGTTCAGCTTTCCTCGTTTATCCTGATGATGATTTAGCGGTTGTTGTTTTAACTAATCTGGGAGGAGGAACGCCGGAAGATTTCATTGAAGAAATTGCAGGCTGCTATAATCCTGAAATTGCGGCGGCTGATCCGATTACTTTTTTACGTATCAATTTGCAGAAACAAGGATATGAAAAAGCCATTGAGCTTGTCAATGCAGAAAAGAAAAAAAATCCGGGTTTTCAACCGGATGAAAATGAGCTGAACGACTGGGCTTACCGGATCATGAGTAAAGGAAAATATAAAGAGGCTCAGGAGCTTTTTAAACTAAATGCCAGTTTGTACCCTGAAAGCTGGAATGTGTATGACAGCTATGGTGAAGTTCTTTTGAAAAATAACCAGAAAGAAGAAGCTGTTAAAATGTATAAAAAATCAATTGAGCTAAATCCTCAAAATGAAAACGGAAAGAAAGTTTTAGCACAAATTCTAAAATAGCACACAACATGAGCAAAATCTTTTTTGACAGCGGTATTTCACTGGACGGTTTTATGGCTGGTGACAATCGGGGACCACACAATCCCCTTGGCAATAACGGCACAAGCATTCACAACTGGATGTTTGTGCAAAAAGCCTTTTTCAGACATCATGGCGCGGATGGCGGAGTAGAAGACGGCGCAGACGGTAAACTTATTGATGATGTTTTTGCAAGAACCGGCTCATACATCATGGGGAAAAGAATGTTTGAAGAGGGCGAAGTTCACTGGCCGGAAGACTTATACAAAGCTGACGTATATGTCCTGACTCACGAAAAAAGAGAGCCATGGATTCAAAAAGGAACAACTACTTTTTATTTCATAAATGATGGTATTGAAAGTGCTTTAGAAAAAGCAAAAAAATCCGCCAATGGGAAAGATATAAGAATTCAGGGTGGCGCAGATATAATACAGCAATTTCTCAAAGCCGGCCTTGTTGACGAATTTACCATTCACCAGGCACCTGTTCTTATCGGAAGCGGTATTCGTCTGTTTGACAATATTGATAAGGATAAATACGACATAGAAATCGATGAAGTTATTCATTCAAGACTAACAACACATCTCACATACAGACTCAGGGCAAAATAAAACGATTACCGTTAAAAAATCATATCAACCTCTGATCCAGAGCTTTTCCGGAGTAGTAAAATATTTTGTTCAGCAATCAGGCTTCCGTATTAAATTCAGCCTGATTTTTTTCCTACCCGAAATCTCAGACCTTTAACTGTAATTCCAATAACCTCCAATGACAAAAAAAACGATTATTTTAATTGGTTTTATTATTGCTAAGTTTCTGTTACAATATTCTTTAATAAGTCCGGAATATGAATTACAAAGGGACGAATTTTTACATCTTGATCAGGGTCATCACCTGGCATGGGGTTACTTATCTGTCCCTCCCCTTACTTCCCTGATCTCTTATATCATCTATTTGCTGGGAAATACGGTATTCTGGGTAAAGTTTTTTCCGGCTTTATTCGGAGCATTAACCATAGTGGTGGTCTGGAAAGTGACAGAAGAATTAAAGGGGAGTTTGTTTGCATTGATTTTAGGAGCAACCTGTATCCTCTTTTCAGTTCTTTTAAGGTTAAACTTATTATATCAGCCCAATTCACTGGATGTTTTAAGCTGGACAACCTTTTATTTCCTTCTTATTAAATTCATTAATACGGAAAAACCCAAATGGCTTTTCCTCGCCGCCATTATATTCGCGCTTGGTTTCCTGAATAAGTATAATATAATTTTTCTGCTGCTCGGCCTTTTCCCTGCTGTTTTAATAACCGAACAACGCCGCATTCTCATTCAAAAGAAGGTTTATATGGCAATTCTTTTGGGATTATTGCTCATTTCACCTAACCTTTTGTGGCAATACAACAATAACTTTCCGGTTTTTCACCATTTAAAACAGCTATCAGAACTTCAGTTAGTTAACGTAAACAGATGGCTGTTTTTAAAAGAACAGTTACTCTTTTTTATCGGCTCTTTGTTTGTCATACTGACGGCCTTCTACGCTTTGTTATTTTATGCTCCGTTTAAGCCGTATAAACTCTTTTTCTGGTCAATAATTTTCACCCTTCTGATTTTTGTTTATTTAAAGGCCAAAGGATATTATGCCATAGGGCTGTATCCTGTTTACATCTCATTCGGTGCAGTTTTCCTTGAGAATCTTCTGAAAACCGGTTGGAGAAAATATCTCAGGCCTGTTAGCATAGCTATTCCTGTTCTGTTTTTTATTCCTATGTATTCTGTCATTTTTCCCAATAAAAGCCCTGAATATATCATAAAACATCCGGCAGCTTACCAAAAACTGGGATTACTTCGTTGGGAAGATGGCAAAGACCATCAGCTGCCTCAGGATTTTGCCGATATGCTTGGCTGGAAAGAACTGGCAGAAAAAGTAGATAAAATCACACTGGCCTCACCGGATACAGACCTGATTCTTTGTGACAATTACGGGCAAACGGGGGCCATAAATTTCTATTCAAAAAACAAGGCCATACGAGCCTCTTCTTTCGATGCAGACTATAATAACTGGTTTAGTTTCGACAAAAAAATGGTCAATGTGATTCTGGTAAAAGAGCTTGATGATGAGGATAAAGAAAGAAAAGAAGAAATACCATTATTCGATAAGGTGTTCTTAGCAGACAAAAGAGTCAATTCATTTGCCAGGGAACAAGTCATATCTATTTATGTACTCAGAGGAGCAAAAGTGGATATCAACAAACGCATCCGGGATGAAATGAATGAAAAGAAAAATTACTGACCATCATAAAATCACTTCCGGTAAACATGGCATAAGAAGAAAATCAGTCTTTTTCTTATGCCATGTTTTAGTGTAAAACCCCTCCTTTTTGTCTCTCATGATTAAACGGGTACTTTTACTCATATTTTTTCCTGCACGATAAGATAGTTTTGTTACATGATAATCAAATTTCAATTCATTGATTGTCAGACAACTAAGATGTTATTTCTTGGGTAAACCTCTTTTGCCCGGGTCTAACAAAACTCTAACATTTAAACTTGAAAAGTCATGTCAACAGTTCCTTCTTATGGTTCTCTTCAGAACAACTCAAACGGTGAATACAGATGTAATCATGCTACTCAATTAGAAAGCAGTTATTCTTCACCAAATTGTCTTATCAATTTTCAATTGCAAAGCGATGGTACGTACGGCATAAAAAATGTTGGTAACAACCAATATTATCAATGCAAAATCACAACGATGGTTGATACTATTACAGGTACATGTCAAAAATGGCGCTTACTGTATATTTCGGGGAACCAGTATTATGTGCAGAATGTTTCAAACAACGAATTTATGACTAGTCATGCTTCACAACTTTCAAGCTCAGCTGGTCCTAATGAAATCTGGAACATTGTAGAACGATCAAACTAAGTTTGTAAGTTAAAATGCCTTGTTTTAAAAGGAACCTGAAAATCCGGAAAAAATTGAATTTTTAACAAAAGAGGTTTGTCAAGAATCAATTTATGCTGACGTTTTCAGATGTCTTTAAAACAAGGCATTTCTGATATTTTCTAAAATGCTGTTACTGTAAATTATCACGATTCTCTTCTTTTTCCAAAACCGCTCTTCGTAATTTATTACACACCAACCATATATTTTTCTGAAATAATCCCCTTAATATCTTCAGCTGTTTCTTCTATATGTAAAATATGTCTGGACAAAACACTTTTTAATGCCATCGAAGAATACATTTTATGTTCCATGAAACTCAGTATTCGTTGATATATCTTCACCAGTAACTCATCTCCGAACTGGCAGGAAACGATAACTGTCATAGGATTATCAGAAGCCTTGGCAATACCGAAAAAAAACTGAGATCTGTCGATTCTCCCATCGTCATAGGTATCGGCTGCCCGTTCATTTTCCATAGATGCATGGAGAATCGGATTAAGCTCCTGAATCATCATTTCTCCTTCATCTATTTTCCGTTGAAAATACCTGAGATGTTTGGGACTATAGGCAGACTTGATTATCTTTCTGTAACCTTCCAACCTGTATTCATTAATTTTAAAAACACTTATCAGGTCATTCAGAATTTCTTCGCTATTTATTTTCATGGCTTTGTATAATGGTGAGTTAAAGGTTTAAAATAGTTATAAACAAGCAACACATCCTGCCGATTGCATGGCTGGATTCAAACAGTTTCCATTAAATTTTTATGGGCGAAATTTGACTGAAAGGCTAAAGAAAGATGAATATCTTTACTCTATAAAAAAAGCATGCCGGAATATATTATTGTAAAATATGAGAAAAAACGGGGAATTTTCAGGTGAATCCGTAGCCTTTTTTCTACTAATCTAAATTAATCAGTGATTCAGGAAATACCAAAAGTACCTGAATTAAAAAACTATTATCTTTTATACATCTTTCAAAACAAAAGAAGCAGAGCACATAACTGGTAGTATGTACTCTACTTCTTAACCATCTGATTTATGCCTGTCTTCTATTGCGGGAAGTCTTTGTGGAAATATCCTACAAATTTCCATACTTCTGCAATATCTTCTCCTAAAACCGGATAAGGCGCATAACGCTCATTTGTCGATTTCAGCACAAAAACATTTTTTTCATTGAGGTAATTAAATACTTTTTTAAGAACAATTCCTTCATCCTTGGTAACAACAATACAAATAGTGCCATTCCTGATATGATACCAGTCATCTACATATTCCGCAAAAACCAGAGAACCTTCCTGTAGCGGAAGCATGGAATCTCCCTGAATAGGAAAAACCCTGTATTTTTTATCCTGTGGTAAAAACGGTACCTGAAAGACAGGCAGTTTGGAAATAAATTCCGAATCATGGTAGCTATCAGTATACCCTGCTACTGCTTTAATAGGAACAAACTCTATGTTCTCATTATCATCTGAATCCACCGTAGTAGCCAGAATCCTCAGGTTATCCGTTTTTTTCGCAGGAGGTGGTGCTATATAAGTTGCCAGGTCTTTGGTCAGAAGGTCATCCGTACTGACACCGAAAAAATCAGCCAGTTTAACAATGTCTTCGACTTTAGGCTCTGTTCGCCCCTGTTCATAAGAACCATAGGTTGATTTAGCAAGTCCCAACTTCTCCGCAATTTCTCCCTGAGAAGGGTTTCCCGGATACCTTTTGCGTAAGTTTTGTAGATTTAAACCCAGTTTTGTGTTCATTTTTAAAATATTTTTTACAAAAATAACGAGTTTTGTGTTACAATCCTTGCATTATTCAAATCTTTTGACTTAATTTTGTGTTATCAATCATCACTGACACAGAGTAAAAATACAAAATGTAGTCAAAAAATGAAAAATTGACTTCAAAAATAATGGAACGTGCAATAGCTCATATGGATTTAGACTGTTTTTATGTCTCGGTTGAAAGGCTGTTGAACAGTAAACTGATTGGCAAACCCATTATTGTAGGAGGCACTTCTGACCGCGGAGTGGTTGCTTCCTGTAGTTATGAAACCAGACATTTCGGTGTGCGTTCGGCAATGCCCATGCGTATGGCCAGACAACTTTGCCCCGATGCTATTATACTGAGAGGAGACTATGAAGCTTATACTAAATACTCCGATATCGTAACTGAAATTATTACAGAAAATACCCCATTGGTAGAAAAGTCTTCCATTGATGAATTTTACCTGGACATGACAGGAATGGAAAGGTTTTTCGGTACCTGGAAATATGCACAGGAATTGCGGGATAAAGTCATTAAAGAAACAGGTCTCTCTATGGCTTTAGGCCTGTCAACCTGTAAAACCGTTTCCAAAATAGCCACCAATGAGTGCAAACCGGAAGGGAAATTACAGGTGTCAGGACAGGAAGTAAAGGGATTTTTATCCCCGCTTTCCATTTCCAAAATTCCGCTATGTGGGGCTGTCACTACCCAAACCCTGCGGAATATGGGCATTGCCAATATAGGAACACTAAGCCGGATGCCTCTGAAATTATTGGAGAGAACCTTTGGGAAAAATGGCAGAATGTTATGGGAAAGGGCAAATGGCATTGATAACACTCCTGTAGTACCTTATTCGAGTCAGAAATCCTGTTCCAAGGAAATCACTTTCGATCGGGACACTACTGATATCGTTCTGCTGCGGGGAATACTGATGAAACTGACGGAAGAGTTGTGTTTTGATCTAAGGCAAAGTGGTTTTAATTCCGGATGTATCACGATAAAAATAAGGTACAGCAATTTCGATACACACACCCGGCAAATTAATGTCCTCCCGACGACACTGGACCACGTTTTAATCGGGCATGTGCTGAATCTCTTTGAAAAACTATATGATAAAAGATTATTAATCAGACTGATAGGCATAAGACTAAGCAAATTAACCAGAGGCCTTGAACAACTGAACATTTTTGATCAAAGCTCGAAAATTGCTCCCTTATACCAGGCAGTGGATGCCATTAAAAATAAATACGGCAAAAATAAAAAGGGCAATGAACTTATCGGGAAAGCATTACATATTACACAACCTCACAACACCCAAGCATTATGTACCTGAACTGTCACACATTCTATAGTTTAAGATTCGGAACCATTCCGATCAAAACCCTGGTTGAAACTGCAGCAGGGCTGGGGATCAAACGCCTTGCACTGACGGACATTAATAATACATCCGCTGTATTTGATTTTGTGAAAGAATGTCGCAAAAACGATATTGAACCTGTGGTCGGGGTTGAATTTCGGAATGGTGACGACATGATGTATGTATGTCTTGCTAAAAATCCGGATGGATTTTCTGAAATTAATTCTTTCAGAAATCAATATCATAAAGCACAGAAGCCTTTCCCGCTGACAGCTCCGGATTTTAAAAATGTGCATGTAATTTATCCGCTGGAAGCTTTGAAAAGAATGCCAGCTCATACCTCTTCCGACAAAAAAAGTAAGACTATCGGTATTCAGGTCCATGAAATTTCACAATTGTATAAATATAATCATGACGACTTTGTCGTTTTACAACCTGTAACTTTTCTTGACAAACAAGGGTTTAACCTGCACAGGTTATTAAGAGCTATTGATAATAACTGTCTTTTAAGCAAATTGCCAAGGTATTCCCAGGCCAGAAATGATGAGATGCTCTTTGCTCCTGAGCAACTGCGGGAAACCTTTGCCGCTTATCCGCATATTATTGAAAATACAGAGAAACTGCTGAATGAATGCCATTTCGATTTTGATTTCTCTACTTCCAAAAACCGCCTGAACTACCTGGATTCAAGAGAAAGTGACCTGCTTATGCTAAAACAGCTTACCATGACAGGTCTGGTGAAACGTTATGGAAAAGATAATCAGGAAGCATTGGAGCGTGTAAGCAGAGAACTGAAAATTATTGATGAACTAAATTACAGTGCCTATTTCTTAATCACCTGGGATATTGTGGAATACGGCAAAGGAAAGGGATTTTATCACGTAGGACGAGGTTCGGGTGCCAATTCTATCGTAGCTTACTGTATCGGTATCACAGATGTCGATCCGATTGAACTTGATTTCTATTTTGAGCGCTTTATCAATCCGGGCAGAACATCACCTCCTGATTTTGACATTGATTTTTCATGGGATAACAGAGATGAAATCATTCAGTATATTTTTGAAAAGTTTGGCAGGGAACACGTTTGCCTGCTGGCTACTCATGTAACCTTTAAAGACCGTTCTGCTTACAGAGAGCTCGGAAAAGTATTCGGGCTTCCTGAGCATGAAATCGAAAGTTTAGTGCAGAATCTCCGCGCAGAGCCAGGTAACGAATATGCCCAGCTGGTGTTGAAATACGGCAAATTAATGGACGATTTCCCAAACTACCTGAGCATTCATGCAGGCGGTATCCTCATTTCCGAAAAACCTCTAAACCATTTTACTGCCTTAGTGCAAATGCCCAAAGGCTTCCCTGTTTGTGAATTTGATATGTATGTGTGCGAAGACATCGGCTTTGCCAAATTTGATATCTTATCGCAGAGAGGCCTCGGGCATATTAAAGAATCGATTGACATCATTCGGGAAAATCGTCAGATTGAAGTAGATGTCCATGCCATTCAGGATTTTAAAAATGATCCGAATATCAGGGAGCAAATGCGCAGACATGAAACGATGGGTTGTTTTTACATTGAATCTCCGGCTATGCGACAGCTCATCTGGAAACTCGGTTGCGATGATTATCTTACACTGGTAGCGGCATCTTCTATTATCCGCCCTGGAGTGGCCAGTTCCGGCATGATGCAGGCCTTCATTCTGAGGCATCATCATCCGGAGAAAGTGCAATACATACATCCTAAAATGGAAGAATTGCTTAAGGAAACTTATGGCGTAATGGTATACCAGGAAGATGTCATTAAAGTGGCTCATCATTTTTCCGGTCTGACTCTCGCCGAATCGGATATTCTGCGCAGAGCAATGTCAGGGAAATACCGTTCCCGGATAGAATTTGAAAAAATCGTAGACCGGTATTTTGAAAATTGTAAAACCCTGGGATATGATGATTATACTGCCAAAGAAGTCTGGCGGCAAATCGAAAGTTTTGCAGGATATTCTTTCAGTAAAGCCCATTCAGCCAGTTATGCCGTAGAAAGTTATCAAAGTCTTTTCCTCAAAACCTATTACCCTCTGGAGTTTATGGTGGCAGTCATCAATAATTTCGGAGGGTTTTATAAAACAGAATTTTATGTACATGAAGCAAGAAGACAGGGTGCCAGAATAGAACTGCCTGATATCAATCAGAGTAATTACCTTACCAGTATTCAGGGTATTACGATCTGGCTTGGTTTTATTCACCTGAAAGGACTGGAGAAAAATGTAGCAAAACAAATTATAGAACAGAGAAAAACAAGGAAATTCCACTCCTTCGATGATTTCTGTCGCCGGGTTCCTGTCGGGTTAGAACAATTGATTATTCTTGTCAGAATCGGAGCTTTCCGTAACCTGGGTTACACCAAGAAAGAACTGATGTGGGAATCACATCTTAAGGTTAATCATAGATACCTGATTCCGGCAGGAAATGAGTTGTTTGAAACCCAGGAAGTTCACTATGAACTTCCCGAACTGCTGCATGATCCCCTGGAAGATGCTTATGACGAACTGGAGTTATTGGGTTTTATCATGCAAAATCCATTTAACCTGATTTACAAAAAACCGGAAATTTCATTTCATGCAAACAACCTGCAGAGAGCTGTAGGACGGCATATCGAAATCATAGGCTATTTGGTCACGTTAAAATCTACCCGGACCAGGAAAGGCGAAAAAATGTTTTTCGGCTATTTTACAGATGAATACGGGGAATTTTTTGACACGGTCCATTTTCCAAAATCCTGCGAAATGTATCCATTTAAAGGCTGGGGACTCTACCACATGAAGGGTATGGTTACCGAAGAATTCGGCCATTGTGGCATTCAGGTAACCTGGATGGAAAAACTGGCCATCTGGGCCGATCCCAGAATCGATTAACAAAACCTAAGCAGTATTTTCTCCCGAAAACAGTTTACACATGAAAACATATTTTATTCTACTCTTAGAAAAAGCCTGAAAACCTTCCCGATTAATATTCAGGAAGGTTTTCAGATATAATTTACAATACAGATTGCTTCTTTTTCAGAATATTCTTTCCCCATTTCTCCAACAGGCTCACCAACAAATCGAGATGAATAGGCTTACTGATATAGTCGTCCATTCCAGCCTCAAAACAGTCTTCCTGGCTATCCTGTAACATATTGGCCGTCATGGCAACAATGACAGGCTGATGAGCACTCACTTCTTTTCTGATTAATCTTGTTGCTTCCAGACCATCCATTTCAGGCATTTGCAAATCCATAAAAATCAGGTCATATTCCCTTTTGGCACTTGCTTCCAGCACTTCTTTACCATTTTCTGCCAGATCCGCTTCATATCCCAGCTTGCTTAATACTTTCAATGCAAGCCGCTGATTCATCAGATTATCCTCCGCAACCAGAATAATCATCGGATACTTCCCGGCAAAATCACTCGAAAGTTTCTGGGCTTTTAATTCAGCAGGTTTCTCTACAGCAATAGGCTGGTCATTTTTAGTAAGTTCCTGCAAAATATTCCTCAAAAGGAAATGCTGCTTAACAGGTTTTGTCAAAACAGCACAAAACAGTTCTGTGTAACCTTTATGATAATCATGAGATATTGAACTCAATAACAAGATCGGCAAATCCTGGTGTGTTTTTCTAATGGCTAAAGCAAGACCTACACCATCCATTTCAGGCATTTGCATATCTGTAATTACCATGTCATAATGCACACCTTTCTCTATTTCTGCCATCGCCGCATTGCCTGAAGAAGTTAAAGTCGGGATCATTTCCCATAACTCAAGCTGGCCTTTTAAAATACTAAGATTCGTTGCATTATCATCTACCACAAGTACTTTTTTACCTTTCAGGCTTTCCAGATTATATGATACAGCAGGAAGCACCGACTGACTGATTTTAGTATGAATGGTGAAGGTGAACACCGTTCCTTTACCCAATTCACTATTCACACCTATAGTTCCTCCCATCAGATTTACCAGTTTTTCACTAATTACTAATCCAAGACCAGTACCGCCGTACTTACGTGTTGTAGAAGAATCTACCTGAGAAAAAGCAACAAACAAGCGATCAATTTTATCCTCCGGTATTCCTATTCCGGTATCTCTCACCTGAAAACCCAGCTCTACAGAACGACTGTCATCGTCCTTGCTGAGCAGATAAATCCTCACAAAAATTTCTCCTTTTTGGGTAAATTTGATGGCATTTCCAATCAGATTCATCAGAACCTGCCTTAATCTCAATCCGTCTCCGACAATTTGAAGAGGTACATCAAATTCTATCTGATACAGCAAGTCAAGGTTTAATTCTGCCACTTTAGCGGCAAAAACATCCAATACCTCTTCCACGCAGGTTCTCAGGTCAAAGTCTTTTTCTTCAAGATCCATTTTACCGGATTCAATCTTAGAAAAATCGAGGATATCATTGATAACTGTCAGTAAATCCTCTCCGCAGGCATGAATAGTATGCGTATAACCTCTTTGCTCTTCATTCAGAGTTGTTTCCTCTAATAAAGAAGTCATCCCGATAATACCATTCAAAGGCGTACGAATCTCATGACTCATTGTCGCAAGGAACACACTTTTGGCTTTATTGGCATGTTCCGCCTCCTTGCGGGCCTTTTTTTCCTCTTTTGTAGCCTGCAGCAACTGCGCTGTTCTAACTTCTACTTCTTTTTCCAGAAGGATCTTTTGTTTATTAATCCGGCCGATTCTATACTTATAAAAACCTAATGCTCCTCCGAGAATTAACAAGGCAATCAGCAATTTAAACCACCAGGTCAACCAGAAAGGCGGCAAAATAATAACCCTTACAGAAGTTCCTTCTTCATTCCAGATCCCATCATTATTTGAGCCTTTTACCCTGAAAGTATAGGTTCCGGGGTCTAGATTGGTATAAGTTGCAATTCTTCTGTTTCCAACCAGGTTCCACTCTTTATCAAAGCCTTCCAGTTTATAGGAATACTGATTCTTTCTTGAAAGCGTATAATTTAACGCAGCGAACTCAAATGAAAAAACAGATTGCTTATGATCAAGTCTGATCTCTGTGGTTTCACTGATTTCATTATTCAAAGGGGAATCTTTGTCTCCTACAAAAACAGATTTATTGAAAATCTGAAAATCAGTAATATAAACCGGAGGTATAAAATCATTGTCTCTGATACTATCAGGATAGAATGAATTCAGACCGTTGGGGCCACCAAAAAACATCTGTCCATCCTTTGCCTGAAATGCAGACTTTGCTTTAAACTCATTCCCCTGTAAACCGTCAGCAATAGTATAGTTTCTGAATATATTGGTCTGAGGATCATATTTCGCAACACCCTTATTGGTACTGATCCAAAGACATCCTTTTGAGTCCTTCAGAATACCATTGATCACATTATTAGGCAAGCCGTCTTTTTCGGTAACAACCTTAAAACTTTTGGTTTTCTTATCCAGCAAACAAAGCCCACCGCCCGTTCCGATCCATATTTTTCCCTTATCCGCACCCATAATAGTAAGAATATTATTATTCCGTATACTGGTCGGGTCTTTTGGATTATGTTTAAAATGCGTGAATTTACCCGATGTTCTGTTAAAAGCATCCAACCCATTATCAGTACCTATCCAGACTGTACCGTCAGAGTCTTCCCAAAGGATATTAATAAAGTTATCACATAAACTATTCGAATTATTAGGGTCATGTAAATACTGGGTAAACTTGTCAGCTTTACGATCATAAAAATTCAAGCCGCCGGCCCAGGTACCTATCCATAAATTAAGGTCTTTATCCTTAATAATGGTATTTACACTTGGTGCAGATAGGCTGTTTGAATTATTCAGAATGGGTAAATGATGTACAAAAACACCTGTTTTCCGGTTATATAAATCAAAACCACCTCTGTGAAAACCCAAAGCCAGTAAATCTTTCTCAACTTCCAGAACGGAAATAATATAATCCGTATTTGGGCTGTTTTTATTTCCGGATTGATTTCTGATCGCAGAAAAACTATGGTCTTTTCTATTGAAAAAGTTCAGGCCGCCTCCGTCTGTGCCAATCCAGATATTGCCATCCGAATCCCCTGCGACAGACAATACGATGTTATTATTGAGACCATTCTGATTCAGTATACTTTTATACAAGGTAAACTTATTCCCGAATTTTGGCAGGAAGTTAACCCCACCCGACCAGGTGCCAACCCACATATTCCCGATATTGTCTTCATAAAGACTGTATATTGAATTATTACTCAGGCTGTTATTATCATTGGGGTCATAGGCAACCGTTGTAAATCTGTCCTCCTTTTCGTTATAAATACTGATTCCACCATTTTCAGTACCTACCCAAAGTCTTCCGTTCCGGTCTTCCAGAATGGACAAAATATCATTGTGAGCGAGGCTGTTTGCTTTTTGCGGATTATGTTTAAAACTTTTAAACGTATTATTGACAGGATTATATTTCGCAATTCCCCCGCCCAGCATGCCTATCCAAATATTATCTGAATGATCTCTGTAAACAACTTTTATCCAGTTTGTTTCAAGGCTGTTGACCTTTTTAGCATCATGGAAATACTTTAGAAAAGTCTTTTTTTCAGGATTAAACCGATCTAATCCGTTTTTGGTAGCGATCCATAAATCACCGGATTTGTCTTCAATAATCTTGAAAATGAAGTCATTACTGAGGCTGTTCCGGTTATTCTGTTCATGCCTGAACTGGGTATACGAACCTTTTTTAAGGTCAAGTAAAAACAGGCCGGAAGAAGTCCCAAGCCACATACGATGTTTGCTGTCCTGAAAAATATCCCGAACATTCAAATGCATATCTTCCTTAAAAAAATGAGAAAATGCATTCTTTTTACGGTCAAATTTATTCAATCCATTGTTTGTACCAACCCAGAGGTTCTTATCATAATCTTCCAGAATATCAAAAACGATATTATCATCAATACTGGAAGGATTATCAGGATAGTGTTTGAAAAAAGAGAATCTGTAACCATCAAATTTATTAAGCCCTTCATCTGTTCCAAACCACATAAAACCCTTGCTATCTTTCAGAATAGCACTCACATGGCTTTGAGAAAGTCCTTCGGTAGTGGAAATCCTCCGGAAGAAAGGTTTTCGCCAGTCTGCAGAAGAAATGGAGTTTAACGTGAAATACAGGCAGAATATCAGTAAGATTTTATATTTCATAAAAGTTTGGCGGAATAGTCCACAAGCCGATTATATCAGAAATACGATAGAATTCATCTCTGAATTACAGCATTTATTATTTCTGAAAATACTTCAATAACGCTCGTCTGTGAACACGGATTTTTCAAAAATTAGCAAAAATTGTACCAATTACAAATATAAAAAAAATAAATCTGGTTATCAGATATAGATTAAAACCGACTTATAATTTAACCTAAAATTTCAATTGGGACACCGCCGGTCTATAGGTTTTCCCTACCGGTAAAGTGAAATTATCGCCAATAATCTCTCCATTCCGAATCTCTCTGACCTTGCTTAATGAAACCGCATAACTACGATGAATACGAACAAAACGCGAGGCAGGTAAACGCTCCATAAAACCAGAAAGCGGTGTCAGCGTCATATAGTTTTTGGCAGAGGTAACAATTTTGGTATAATCCTGCATGGCTTCCAGATAAACAATATCATTCTGCAAAATACGGATATGATTGTATCCTTCTTTTACAGAAAGTGACTCCTGCTCAAAATGTACCTGATATGCTTCAGCCCTTTGTCTGGTATCATGAAATTCCTGTACCCGGACAATCGTCTGTCCGAAACGTTCCTGCGTAAGCGGTTTAAGAATATAATCCAATGCTGAAAGCTCAAAACCTTCAAGGGCATATTCAGGATGAGAAGTAATAAAAACCGCCATCGGGGCATCCTTTTTCAAAGCCCTTAAAACATCCATACCACTCATTCCGGGCATTTCTATATCCAAAAAGACAAGATCCGGTTTCAGATCCTGCAAGGCCGTAAAACCATCTCCCGGATTTGAAAAATTTCCCAGACAATGTAAAAAATTGAATTGCTTTGCATATTCCGTAACGGCAAGTAAATCCAGTGCATTATCGTCAACAGCAATATATCGGATTGTATTATTTATCATAAACAGGATTCAGGGTACAATTAATGCATCAAACAAATTGAGGTAAGTATATTCCGGAAAAACTCCGGTTTTGTGTTTTAAATACTTTTTAAGTTCTGTTTTCTCTGTTAAAGCAATGATAAATTTCGCTTAAACACTTTGATAATGCAAGGCCGTACGATAAAGATATTCCTGATTTCACATAACAATCCGGCATCCAAAAAAATTACTAAAGCTCCCTTTCATGGTTTAAAGTACTCTTTCTTACTTATTTACCCATCAGTGCCATACCATTTCAAAGGGATTCCGCATCATTTATCCGGTAATTTCAAGGGGCTAAAACTGCAAAAATCCGCAAAAAATGTGCTAAATTCTGCTAACCAGAATCAAAATCCCAAAAATGCTTTGCAGATTTGCAGAGAGAAATTTCAGAAAAAGGTTTATGATTGAAAAAGCGAAAGTCCCCCCATTGCTCACAGCTCAATGGAAATCACTCAAAAAAGGAAGAAATGCCCGATACAGGTCCGGTCGTTTCAGAGATCATTTTATGAAACAATTTAATATTTCGAGCGTAGATTATTTTTATAAGATAATTAACGGGAAAATTGACATAGACCCTGGTTATATCAAATTTGCACAGGATCTTATGAATAATGTCAGGAATATCAGATAAGGCTTATGTACCGGAGTTTATTCAGGAAATTTCCGAAAAAGTGCCCTGACAGCTTTGTCCACATTTTCCGGTCTGTGGCTGTCTTTATCCAAAACTGTTGTAACAGCTGCTTCCCAGACCAGACGATTTTGTTTGACATCAACTAAATCCACAGACAAAGTGCCTTCTTTGTATCTGCCCACTTCTACCGTTTCACTTTTCCAGGAATATCTTCGCTGACCCACATAACGTGGTGCATCTCTGAAATTTGTTTCACGGGTCTGAATTTTTTCCTGTACCACCAGGCCAATGTTAACCAGCAAATCGGATTTCAAATCCGGATGGTATCCCCTGCTTTTCAGTTCCGAGGAAATGGCTCTCTTTATTTCATTAATTGTACTGGAATTTTTAATATCTCTGGTAAGTCCCTGAACTTCAATATCTGTCGTAAAACTAAATGTTTTGTAATTTTTAAAATCAACCTCTTTGTCAACATGATTATTAACGATACGATAAGGCGAGCAGGAAGTCAGTATTCCCAGGATGATAAGTGATGCTATAATTTTCATAATCAGATTTAGTTTATGTATGATACGTTCAGATTCCTACAGCAAATTACATAAAAACCAGGTTCCACTCACATTAAATTTCTTTCAAAAAACCCTGTAAATATCCTGATTTAAGAAGATTATACTAAACTTTATTTCTGGAAGAAGAGTCTCTCACAATTAATTCGCCTGCAACAATAACGGTTTTGGAGATCTGAGATTCTTCAGAGCCAGTCATTTTTTCCAAAAATAAAGAAGCAGCTTTTTGTCCGACCAGATAGGGGTTCTGGTGAATGGTTGTAAGACTTGGCTCAATCATAGCAGTCAATGATTCATCTCCAAAACCTACAATACAAATATCCTCCGGTACTTTAATTCCTCTTTCTTTTAATTTTACCATTATTTCTATCGCATTTTTATAGTGCATACAGAAAATACCATCGGGTTTTTGAGGCAAAGAAAGTAATCTTTCTATGCCCTCACTGGCATGTGCAGTACTGAAATCTCCTCTGATCATTAATTCAGACCGGACAGAAATATCATATTTTTGAAGCGCTTTAAGATACCCGGACTCCCTTTCCTGGCTGATAATAAGGTTCTCCGGTCCAGCCAGACAGGCAATATTTTTGCAACCCTGATTAAGCAAATGTTCGACCGCCAGAAAGGCTCCGCCTTCATTATCAAGAAGCACTTTCGGTGTATCAATTTCATTACAAACCCTGTCAAAATGAATGATAGGAATACCTTTTCTGTGCTGAAGTTTGATATGATCAAACGTTTCTGTCCGGATAGAATGACAAATCAGTAAACCATCTACTCTGCTGGCAACAAGTGCCTGCACATTTGCTACTTCTGTCTGATGCGACTCGTTTGACTGACAGATCATTACTCTGTAACCTGCCTCAGAGGCAACCTGCTGAATACCACTGACTACAGAAGCAAAAAAAGGCCTTTCGATATTTGGAATGATCACTCCGATGGTATGCGTTTCACTCAGAATTAATCCCTGCGCCAGTAAATTGGGCTGGTAATCCATCTCTCGGGCTGTCTTTAAAATCTCCTGTCTGGTAACCTCACTAATATCTGACTTACCGGAAAGCGCCCTTGAAACGGTTGAGGCCGAAACCCCAAGTCGTTCGGCAATGTCAATAATCGTTACCTGATTTTTCTTTCTGGATTTCCGGTCGGAATGCTCCGTAATAAAATGATAGGCACAGGATTTACAATAAAATCGCTGCCGGCCTCTTACAAACCCGGCCAGCTGAATAAAATCAGACTTATCACATTTAGGACAAACAACCATACATAAATATAACTTTTCTCAGATAACAATCTTCGGACTATTCCTTCTGTTAGAATATTAGGATTCGTATTTCAGACTAAAAAAAGGTTTTCTGAAAATATGTGTTTGTTAAAGATACCTATCGGTAACGATACCGCAAAGGATTACGATATTTTTAGTAGAAAAATCAGAAAAATTTTAATTATTCAATTTGTATTTAAGCCTAAAAACTAATTATCATCGCCTTGAATTCGAAGTAAAAGGAGATTATACTTTTACAGATATGAAAGAATTTCTTAGCGTTTTTGCATATTTTAAATAAACAGGAAATGTCATTTATTCAAACAATGCGGTGGTTTGGCCCTCAGGATTCGGTTTCACTGATGGATATTCGTCAGGCTGGATGCTCGGGGATTGTATCGGCATTACACCAGATTCCGGTGGGTGAAGTCTGGACTTCTGAAGCGGTTCTGGAAAGGAAACAAATTATCGAAGAGCAAAATCAAACATTCTCTCCATTACATTGGGTAGTGGTTGAAAGCCTTCCTGTTCACGAAGATATCAAGAAAGGTCTGCCTTCCAGAGAACAATATATCCGGAACTATATCGAATCTCTGAGAAATCTGGCAGCAAACAATATCTATACCGTTTGTTACAATTTCATGCCTGTGCTTGACTGGTCCCGTACCGATCTGAATTATACAATGCCGGATGGTTCAAAAGCGCTGAGATTTGTCTGGGAAGATTTTGCTTTGTTCGACCTGTTTATTCTGAAACGACCTGCCGCAAAATCGGATTATGATGAAAAAACCATCGAAAATGCTGAGAAACGATTCAGGGCGATGGATAAAACTGAACTGGAAAAATTAACCAATACGGTGTTATTAGGTTTGCCCGGTTCGGAAGAAGCTTTTGAATTATCTTCATTTCAGCAATTACTGGATAATTACAAAGAAATTGATGACCAGAAACTTCGTGAAAATCTTTATTATTTCCTCAGAGCAATCGGACCTGCAGCAGAAGAACTTGGCATAAAACTTTGCATTCATCCCGACGACCCGCCTAAATCATTGCTGGGTTTGCCTCGTGTAGTCAGCACCGAGGCAGATTTAATACAACTGACTCAGGCCTACGATTCTGTTGCAAACGGAATTACTTTTTGCACAGGATCACTCGGCGTAAGGCCGGACAATGATCTGGCCGGAATTGTTTCAAGATTGGGTGACAAAATCCATTTCGTACACCTGAGGGCTACAAAAAGAGAAGAAGATCCGAGAAATTTCCATGAAGCAGATCATCTTACCGGAGATGTAGATATGTATGAAGTAATCAAAGCCCTCAGTATTGAAGGGAAAAAAAGAGTTTCAGCAGGAAGAACAGATATTGACATCCCGATGAGGCCTGATCACGGACACCAAATGCTGGATGATTTACAGAAAAAAACTTATCCCGGTTATTCTATTATCGGACGCTTAAAAGGGCTGGCTGAATTACGGGGAGTGGAAATGGCTGTACTGCGAAGTCTTCAGACTATCTTACTGATATTCTGCTCTTTCCTTCCTGCACTGGCAGATGATGGCTACAGACTCTGGTTAAAATACGACCTGATTCAGGATGTAAAACTGAGAGCTGATTATGCCAGATCATTTACGTTCATCAGCACCTCTTCCGATTCTCCGATGATGAAAGTAACTGTCGCAGAACTGGAAAAGGGACTAAAAGGGCTTTTAGGAAATTCCCCCGCAATTACCAGACAGGCGAATGTACAAAAGCCCGGAATTATCCTGAAAATTGATAAAAATGAAACGCCTGATGAGGAAGCCTATCATCTTTTCCGGAAAAACGGTCAGACAATTATTTCCTCGAGAACAGAAAAAGGTCTGCTTTACGGGGCATTTACATTACTCAGAGCTATTCAAACGCATCAGAATCTTGACAAACTGGATTTATCAGATAGTCCAAAAATTCAGCACAGAATATTAAATCACTGGGATAATACCAATGGAAGTATTGAGCGTGGTTATGCGGGAGAATCTCTTTGGAAATGGTATGATTTGCCCGACAATACAGATCCTCGTTATGTAGATTATGCCAGAGCCAATGCCTCCATCGGAATCAATGGCACAGTGGTAAACAATGTAAATGCAAGCGCCAGATTTCTGACCGAAGAATATCTGTTGAAAGTAAAGGAACTGGCTAATATTTTCAGACCATATAACATCAAAGTCTTTTTGTCTGTAAGATTTTCAGCCCCTAAAAATATCGGTGGTTTAGCTACATCAGATCCGCTTGATCCTGAAGTACGGAAATGGTGGAAAGAGAAAGCGAAGGAAATTTATGGCATTATTCCCGATTTCGGAGGTTTTCTGGTAAAAGCTAACTCCGAAGGCGAACCCGGGCCACAGGATTATGGACGCAGTCATGCCGACGGCGCAAACATGCTGGCAGAAGCTGTTGAGCCTTTTGGTGGAATTGTAATGTGGAGAGCCTTCGTTTATAAAGCCAACCCGAATGGTGACCGTACCAAAGAGGCTTATGAGGATTTTAAACCATTAGATGGTCAATTCAACAAAAATGTGATTGTACAGGTGAAAAACGGTCCGGTAGATTTCCAGCCAAGAGAACCATTTCACCCGCTTTTCGGAGCTATGCCGCAAACACCAATCATGATGGAATTTCAGATTACGCAGGAATACCTCGGATTTGCCACGCATTGGGTTTACCTCGCTCCCATGTTTAAAGAGTGTTTAGATACCGATACTTATGCCGAAGGAAAAGGTTCAACCGTCGCAAAAGTCATTGACGGATCTCTTCATGGTTATAAAATCACTGGGATTGCCGGAGTAGCAAATACCGGATCCGACAGAAACTGGTGTGGCCATCCCATGAATCAGGCAAACTGGTATGCCTTTGGAAGACTGGCCTGGGATTATGCGCTTTCATCTGAAAAAATTGCTGACGAATGGACAAGAATGACCCTTACCAATCAACCCGGTTCGGTACAGACGATTAAGCAGATCATGCTTCAATCCAGAGAAAATACAGTTAATTACATGACTCCTCTCGGATTACACCACATTATGGGGCATAACCTCCATTTCGGGCCAATGCCCTGGTTATCAAAAAGTGCAAGACCGGACTGGACATCAATCTATTACCATAAAGCTGATTCTCTGGGAATCGGTTTCAACCGTTCTGCCAGCGGAAGCAATTCTGTAGGCTTGTACGCTAAGGAAATCAGGAAACAATGGGGAAATGCCGGAACCTGTCCGCCTGAATATCTGCTTTGGTTTCATCATGTTTCCTGGGACTATAAGCTTTCTTCAGGAAAAACACTTTGGGATGAATTGTGTTCCCGGTATTATCAGGGAGAATCAGCCGTTGAAAACATGCAGAATCAATGGAATTCAGTCAAAAAAGATATTGACCCCGAATTATTCAGATTCGTCGCAGGAAAGTTAAAAGTTCAGCAGAAGGAAGCACTGTGGTGGAGAGATGCCTGTGTATTATATTTTCAGCAGTTTGCCCGGAAACCCATTCCGGCACCTTATCAGAAACCTCAGCGATCTTTAGAAGACGTTAAGAAATTAGCAGAAATTTATCAGTTACGTTAATCAATATTACCTGTGGAAAACACTATTTTTTCTTTAAATAACAAGCTGGCCCTCATTACCGGAGGCGGAAGCGGCATCGGTTTTGAAATTGCAAAATGCTTTATCGAATACGGAGCAAAAGTAATCATTACAGGCAGAAGAGAACAGGCATTAAAAGACGCTGTGACCGAACTTGGTTCTCAGTCGGATTATGTGGTAAATGATGTAACCGATCTTGGAAAACTTCCGGCACTGGTTCAGCATATCGAAGATACATTCGGGGCGATCGATATTCTTGTCAATAATGCTGGTGTAAATATGAAAAAACCGGCATTGGATGTCAGTGATGAGGATTTTTACAACATTGTGCATACCAACCTGAACGCTGTTTTCTCTTTAACCAGAGAATGCGCCAGACGAATGATTCCGCGTGAAAGAGGCAGCATTATCATGATTACTTCAATGGCAGCCTATTATGGCATAGACCGTGTAGTAGCTTATGGTGCTTCAAAAACCGGTGTGGAAGGAATGATTAAAATCCTTGCTTCAGAATTTTCTCCGGCCAATGTAAGAATCAATGCAATTGCTCCCGGATTCATTGAAACCGCTATGATGAAAACTGCCATGAATGGTGACCCTGATCGTATTGCAAGAGCCATGCGCCGTACTCCGATGGGACGCTTTGGCAAACCTTCAGAGATAGGTTATGCCGCAGTATTCCTGGCATCTGAAGCCTCTTCCTTCATTACAGGAACTTCTATTCCGGTTGATGGCGGAAATTCTATTGGTTTTTAGTGTAATTTCGAAACAGCTTACCAGCATTTATCAATTTCAACCTGAACAACTGTTTAACTATCCGATTATGTTATCCATCCAGAAATTATCTCTGTCATTAATTCTTTTAGGAGGATTTTCGACTGCTTTCAGCCAAAACAAGGAAGCAAAAAAATTACAGCCGATTTCAAAACCTTTGGTTTCGGATATTTATACAGCGGATCCTTCCGCTCATGTTTTCGAAGGAAAAATTTACATCTATCCTTCTCATGATATTGAGGCGGGAGTGAAGGAAAATGATAATGGAGATCATTTTGCTATGAAAGATTATCATATCTTATCACTTGATAAAATCGGCGGAAAAGTGACAGATCATGGCGTCGCACTTGACATTAAAGATATTCCCTGGGCAGGCAGACAGCTTTGGGCTCCGGATGCTGCATATAAAAACGGCAAATATTATCTGTATTTCCCTTTAAAAGACAAAAACGATGTTTTTAGAATCGGAGTCGCTACCAGTACAAAACCAGCCGGGCCGTTCAGGGCAGAAAAAAATCCGATAAAAGGCAGTTTCAGTATTGATCCATGTGTTTTTAAAGATACAGACGGAAGCTTTTATATGTATTTTGGCGGTATCTGGGGCGGACAGCTTCAGAAATGGTCTAAAGGATCTTATGATGCCAAAGGCGCATTACAGGCAAATAATCAGGAGGCACTTGCTCCCAAAATTGCAAAACTCAGTAATGATATGCTAAGTTTTTCAGAGAAACCGAAAGATGTAAAGATTCTTGATGAACATGGTAAAACATTGCTTGCCGGAGATAATACAAAACGTTTTTTTGAGGCGGCCTGGCTACACAAATACAATGGCAGATATTATTTCTCATATTCTACCGGAGATACGCATTTCATTAATTATGCGATCGGAGATAATCCTTATGGTCCTTTCACCTACAAAGGTGTTATTTTGAAACCTGTTCAGGGCTGGACAAACCACCATTCTATTGTAGAATTTAAAGGGAAATGGTATCTGTTCTATCATGACACCGAAATTTCCGGGAAAACCCATTTGAGAAATGTTAAGGTAACAGAGCTGAAATACAATCCTGACGGAAGTATTCAGACGATTGATGCTTATAAGTAAACAGATCTTCCCCGATCAAATTTTGATGAAAGGCTGTGCATGCGAAAGGTATGTACAGCCTTTTTTACGACAGACCCTTCCCCAAAAGGGAACGATATGAATTGAATTTTTGTAAGCATATAAACGATGACGATGAAAAAGCGTATTTTGTCGGAGAAATCAGGAAAGGAGTTATTTACTGAAAATAGTTTTAATGTAAGTGGCCGGGAAACAACCGCCCAGACAGACCTGTCAGTTAAATATTTAGAAACATCACAATGAATAATCAGATTATCAATAATACCGAAAACAACCGATTTGAATTATCACTTGACAATGGGGACACAGCTTTCGTGGAATACTCTCTGAGAGAGGATAAAATTGCTTTTCTGCATACGGAAGTACCCGCAGCTTATGAAGGAAAAGGAATTGCTGCTGCGTTGGCAAAATATGTATTGGAATATGCAAAATCAAATCATTTAAGAGTAATCCCGATATGTCCTTACATCAAAGCCTATATTCAGAGACATCCGGATAGCATTGAGACAACGCACTAAAATATAGGTATTTCTCCATCCCTGATTATTCAAAATTAGAACAAACATGAAAACCAAACCAGTTCAGCAAATATTAGCCCCGCCAGCCCCGCACATGGTTGGTGACGGCTTCAGAGTACATAATTTCTTCCCGGGTGGTTATAACATGGGAGAACAAAGAATGAGTCCGTTTTTCTTAATGGATTACAATTCAAAAATCGACTTTTCTCCAAGAGAAAGCCCCAGAGGGGTTGGTGTACACCCGCATCGTGGTTTTGAAACAGTAACTATTGCTTTTGAGGGAGAAGTAGCACATCATGATAGTGCAGGAAACAGCGGAATTATTGCCAAAGGAGATGTTCAGTGGATGACGGCTGCAGCCGGAATTTTACATAAAGAATATCATTCTGAAAATTTCAGCAAGAAAGGTGGCCCCTTTCAAATGGTGCAGTTATGGGTAAATCTTCCCGCAAAAGACAAAATGTCAACCCCAAAATACCAGGGCATTACCCACGAACAGATGGGTAAATATGAGTTACCTGAAAATGGGGGAATTGTTGAAATAATAGCCGGAGAATTTAAAGGAGTCAAAGGACCTGCTTTTACATTCACACCCATTCAGATGTTTATTGTTAAATTGAAAGCTGGTCATTCAACGGCATTCAGTCTTCCTGAAAATTTTAATACCGGCATTCTGGTAATTGAAGGAGAAGTTCTTGTGAATGAATCAGATACGACACCGGCTGATCATTTTATCCTTTTTCGAAATGAAGGAGAAAACATTCATATTCAGGCCAGAGAAGACAGTACCTTATTGGTTTTAAGCGGAGAACCGATTAATGAACCGATTGCCGCTTATGGGCCGTTTCTGATGAACAGACATGAAGAACTTGAACAGGCATTCGCTGATTTTAATCAGGGTAAATTCGGACGTCTGGAAGATTAATTATTCAGATATTCTCCTGCTCTGTGTTCACAGAAGCAGGAGAATTGTAACAAGGCTCCTCATTACCGGATTTATCTCCTCAATCTTGCCTCTTCCAGATCAAGTGTATATTCTTCTTTTTTCACTAATTCATCATCATAAAACTGTTCTTTTCTGATAACAGAGAGCTCATCTCTTCTCACTTTCACCAGTTCCAGCAACATTCGTTTATATTCATTTTTGACGTAAGAAGACTTGGCAAAAGTCCCCTCCAATGTTTTATTGGCCAGTTCTATAAACTTTTTATAACGCTCCATTTCCCGGTTATAGGCCTCATACATTTCGCATTCACGCATGTAATTACTTTCAAGGTGCTGAAGGGCAGCTTTCCCCAATCGTACTTTAATTTCCAGCGACTGTTCTTTATGATTTTCAACAACTTCCAGTTTTAACATTTTTATTACCCAGGGAAGACTTAAACCCTGAAAAACCAGGGTAATAAGAATCACTACGAAAGTAATAAACAAAATCAGATCACGATAAGGGAAATCCTTGTTCTCAGAAAGAGTAAGTGGTACAGCCAGTGCCGAAGCCAATGAAACAGCTCCACGCATTCCGGCCCAGGCAATTACAGTAGAAGATTTCCAAGTTGGTTTCGGCACATCTTTGATCAATTTTCTGATAAACAGATTTGACAGAAATGCCGCAGGAAAAATCCAGATAATTCTGGTAGCAATCGTTACCAGGCTAATCACCAACCCATAAACTAATGCCTCTTTAAATGCAATTGACCCAAGATTCTGTATGATTTCAGGCAATTGCAAGCCTATCAGAATAAACACCAGACCATTGAGCATAAAAACCAGTGTTCTCCAGACGTTCAATAAGGCGATTCTTGAATCGTAAGCAAAAATATCATGCGACCGGAAAGACAGAAACAATCCTCCGCTTACCACAGCCAGAACCCCTGAATAATGGAAATGTTCGGCAATAATATACATCAGATAAGGCGAAATAAGACTTATAGCAGTGTCAATGCTGGGATTTGTTGGCAAAAACCGATGAATGGCATAAACAAGATGTGCAATAGCCAGTCCGATTAAAATTCCGAGTATAGCTACCGTAAGGAAATTCGTTCCGGCCTCCATCAGTGTAAAATGCCCCGTCAGCATGGCCGCTAATGCAAAACGGAAGACAATTAAACTGGAGGCATCGTTCACCAGACTCTCCCCTTCCAGAATGGACATGATATTTTTAGGAACTCTTAAGCCTTTCAAAACACTTGTAGCAGCCACTGCATCAGGCGGAGAGACAATTCCTCCCAGTAAAAAGCCCAAAGCCAGCGGGAAATCAGGAATCAGGTAGTGTGCTACCAATGCTACCGCCATTGCAGTAAAAATAACCAGACCAAATGCAAGAAAACCTATCGGACTTCTGTTACCCCAGAAATCTTTCCAGGAGGTATTCCAGGCTGCTTCATAAAGCAAAGGAGGCAGGAATATAATGAATATGATTTCCGGTTTGAGACTGATCGTTGGTATGCCCGGAACCAGGCTTATTGCCAGTCCTGCCAATACCAGAAAAATCGGATATGAAATATTAAGCTTCTCGCTCAACATGGTCAGCATAGAAACTCCGAAAAGCAAGGATAGAACAATAAGCAGATTACTCTCTAACATGTCTGACAGATTATTTAGATTTGATGAATGTTCAATATACCTAAATTTCAGAGAAAATCTGCAAAAAAGTATCTATTCCAGCCTTTCAGAGCATAATTTACAAATGACCAGCCTCCATCGGGTTTATTTTTTACGACTCTCTATATTTGGTAAAAACCCTGTGATAATGCCGATTAGGGGAAGAAAAGCACATAAATGAAATACATAATTGATGCTTGTCTGGTCTACCAGTTTTCCTAAAACAGCTGAACCCAAACCTCCCATACCAAAAGCCAGTCCGAAAAACAATCCGGAAATCATTCCTACTTTACCCGGAACAAGCTCCTGGGCATATACCAGAATTGCGGAAAAAGCGGAGGCAATAATCAAACCAATCATGATGGAGAAAGCCGCTGTCCAGAACAAATTCAGATAAGGCAAGGCCAATGTGAAGGGAGCCACTCCCAGAATTGAAATCCAGATAATGTATTTTCTGCCAAAACGATCACCTAATGGCCCACCTGCAAGGGTTCCGGCCGCAACAGCCGCCAGGAAAATAAACAAGTAAACCTGAGATTGCTGTACAGATAAATGAAATTTATCAATCAGGTAAAAAGTATAATAACTCGTCATACTCGCCATGTAGAAGTACTTGGAGAAAATCAGCAATAACAAAATAATCAATGAAAATACAACCCTGTTTTTTGACAACATGGGTTTAACTTCTTCTGCGCTTTGTTTCCCTACAGCCCTCAAATTCAACTGTTTGCGGTACCAGAAACCTATTTTAGATAAAATAAGAATTCCGGCAATCGCGACAAGTCCAAACCAGATAATATTAGACTGTCCGTAAGGAATTACAATGATCGCTGCTAAAAGCGGACCGATTGCACTTCCCGCATTACCTCCCAGTTGGAAAATTGATTGTGCTAATCCTCTTTTTCCTCCGGATGCCAGGTGAGAAACCCTTGATGATTCCGGATGAAAAATAGAAGAACCTATTCCTACCAGACTCACAGCCAGCAAGATGGTAGCGTAGCTGAGTGCCATAGAAAGAAAAATCAATCCCAGTAATGTAAAACCCATACCGATAGCCAATGAAAATGGCTTTGGCTTTTTATCGGTATAAAAACCTACAAAAGGTTGTAAGATCGATGCCGTAAGCTGATAGGTAAAAGTAATTAACCCGATCTGCGTGAAAGTCAGATGGAATTCATTTTTCAGTAAAGGATATACAGATGGAATTACCGCCTGTAACATGTCGTTTAATAAGTGGGTAAAGCTTATCGTAAAAAGTATGGGAAAAATGGTTTTTTGGACCATTTGTTTATTCGTTGTAATGGTTTCCATGATTATTTATGTGTTTTTAATGATAAATCAGATCATCAGATGATTATGTGAAAAAAAATTATTGCGAAAGATGGCCTGTAATTTTAGCTACAGTCTGCCAGGCACTTTTAGCATCCTGATCGATAATGCTGTTTAAAAGGTCACGGTGTAAAGATTCTGTCTTTATGAAAACTTCAGTATTTGAAAACTGGGTCAGGAAGATGTTTTTAAGCCGGATACAAAGTGTTTTATATAAATCGGCCAGAATATCATTTTTTGAAGCCTCAGCAATGGAGATATGAAACTGAATATCTGCTTCCACACATTCTTCCAGTAAATTATACTGAGCGGCTTTTACTCTTTTTTCCAGAAAAGAACTGATTTTCTCAATATCTTCCTGTGTTCTTTTCAACGCTGCCTTTTCAGCTATTTTCATTTCCAATAACTCTCTTACTTCATCCATATCTTCTGAAGTAGCTCTTTTCAATCGCCGGGTTAAAGGTTCATTAATGCCCGAATGATCTTCTACAAAAGTCCCCAAGCCTTGCCGGACCCTCAGATAACCGGAATTTACCAGAATTTTAATAGCTTCTCTCACGGTTGAGCGCCCCACACCAAAACTTTTCATCAGCTCAGATTCTATCGGCAGCTTTTGATTAATGGCATAAAATCCTTCAGAAATAAGTTCCTGAAGCTTTTCTGCTAATTCTTCCGCTAAAGATTTTCGTTTAATAAGTAATTCCGTCATGATACATCCTATCATCTGATGATTACAAATCTAACAGGAAGATTTTAATTATCATATCATTTTCTGAAAGAATTTATTGAGCCTGTTTGCTGACTCCGCGGACAGGCTCAATAAATAAAGTTTTGCAGGCTGCAATTACTCTCTGATCATATTGACGATTTTGGGGAAATTTTTGTCAAAATGGTGATTCCCTTCCAGAAATTTAACGACTAAACCGTCTGTTTTAAAGTTCTTCGCCGTGGCAGAATCTTCTTTATCACCGAATACGCAAACGGTTTTCACTTCTTTCAATGATTTTGTTTCGCTGATAACATTATAACTTTTCGAAGAACCGCCAATCCCCAGCATATCAGCCACATGTATCTCAAAATCGCTGGTTTCAGAAGGAGAAAGCATGGTAACTGATTTCATCTGGCTTTTCAGATTTTCCGGAAGTCTTCTAACGATAAACGGCATAACATCTGCTCCGAAAGAATAACCTACCATTCTGATTTCAGTTTTGTTCCATAACCTGGAATAATAGCTCAGTATTTTCGAAACATCTGCGGCTGTCTGTTCCGGTGTTTTCTGGTTCCAGAAATACTTCTGTGCATCCAGTCCTATCGAAGAGATCCCGGATCTGGCCAATTCTTTGGCAATACTATCATCAAAATCCGTCCAGCCTCCGTCACCTGAAATGAAAAACGCCATCTCCGGATTACTGCTGTTTCCGGCAAGATTCATTATGATCGGCAAACCTGCAGGCAATGCTTTTGGCAGGCTTTCGGCTGGTTTATGAAAAACAAGATTCTGGTGTGCTAAAATGGTCTGGAAAGATGCTTTGAACTGAGGCATCCAGTTTTTTTGCACGCCAAATCCATGGCCTACCCGGGTGAGTTTCACCAGATTGGCATTCGGCATATCTTTCAGGTAGGCTTCGGTAGCCTGAAAGGGACATACCTGATCTCCGGTACCCTGCAAGGCAAAAAACGGAGCACTAAGGTTTTTCACTTTTTCGATATAATAGCTTTTCTTTGGTTTTAATACATGCATGGTCAGGCCATTACCTTTGCAAAGAGGTCTGTCGATTTCAATATCAGGACAAAAACCCAGAGAGATTGCCCCGGCAAAAGTATTCTCAGGAGCCTGCGCAAGTGCAGCATATGCCAGTGTAGCACCGGAGGAATAGCCAATTAATACCGGTTTTACATATTGCGGAAATTTATACTTTTTTTGCAGAAACAGACTAAGGTTCTCAAAATCAGAAGCAGGGTAATAACATTCAGATTTAGAGGATTTTATCATTTTCAGGTAATGGATAATATTAATACCGGCCACCATAGCATTTAAAGGAACCAAAGCCTTTGCCATGTCCACCACGCCTGAATTCCATCCCCCATCTCCTGAAATAAAAAGAATCAATGATTTAGGCGTTTGGCTTCCTTTGTAAACCGAAACTTTTCCGAAAACATCGTAAGAAATACTGTCGCTGACTACATTTTGGGATTTTGCGGCAAGATTAGTAAAAATCAAGAGGCAAAGAAGCAGTTTTTTCATCATATTCTTAAGGTTTAATAACTTTGGATAAAGCCTGAGGAGCTTCTACCAAATCAAAATAATCATCATAAATCAGATATTTATTTACCCAAAGCGGAGCAAACTTATCTTTGTAATCGTGCAAGCCTTTGTATCGGGCAAACTGTTTGAGATTTTCAGCTGCAAATTTGATGGTTCTTTCCGGTAAATTCTGCGGGTTTTCAATGCCCGTCATGGGAGCAAACCCCAAATTAACGGCTTTATAATTTTTTGATTTAAAGTATTCAAACAGCGAAATCATGAGATAATCCATAATTCCGTTCGGTGCATCTTTTGTTTTCCGGATCAGATCATAAGTAGCCTCTCCCGGTACAAAATCCGGTATGACATTAATAAAAGCAACCACTTTTTCATCCGGACTTTCAACGGTCAGAATTGTTTGATTTTTCAATTCATTTTTGTCAAAAAGACCCTGAGAAAATACGATTTCATCATATTCTGTATCTTCCAGCCATTCATCCGAAACGGCTTTCAGTTTCTGCAATAATCCGTCTTTTACCGGAGCTTCATAAATTCTGGTAACAAATCCGGCCTGATTTACTTTGTTATAGGCATTTCTGATATTTTTCTTGCTTGTCGCCACAGAAAAGTCAGTGATGTCCAGAACCGCTTCCTGACCTAGCAAAAGACTGTTTTTTCCCAATTCTTCGTAAACACTCTTACTGCTCTCTCCTACCCTGTAATAAAAGCTCTTCATGCCGTTGAGTTGACAAAACTGATCAAATTGAAGGATCATCTTTTTCATTTCAGCCGGATCTTTACAAACGGGATCCTCCAGTACTACTGCTCTGTTTCCGGAGATTCTGTATGAAATAAATCCCTGAATATCAGCCGGAAAAAAGAATAATTTATCAAAATAGGTTTTGAAATAATCCAAAGGCCCGCTGCCATATTCATTTCTCAGACTTACTGCTTTTTCGAAATCCTCCTGTCCGGTCTGACTTTTAAAAATATAGGGTCTGACGAGCGTGTAAAGCAGGAATGCCATGGAAGTCAGGCCCAAAGCCCTTACCACAAAGATGAAATTTCTGGCAAAAAGTGTTTCAGGATTTATTTCATTACTCCCGATCTGGAAAAAATAAAGTAAGGTATATTTAACTGATTCCGTCAGACTAAAATCCTGGGAGAAATGGATCGTATCAAGGTAATAAAAGGCTCCTATACCAAAAATCATTACTGTTGCCATGGCAAAAACAGCAGTCATAATTCCGATTCTGATATATTTCCACTGGCTTTTTATATAATAAAGTCTGCGGGTATAAATCAGTGATAAAATCACAAAAAAGGCTAAAATTGCCTCTTCATAATCAATTGCTTTCGTCAGGTGGCCAACCAGTGAAATAACTGATAAAATTAAGGCAACATACCATGCTGCTTTAAGTCCTTTTGCCAGAAAAATTCCGATAATTATCAGAAAAACTCCTGCTACAAAAACCAGGTAGTTAGCAGTATTGATGGCTTCAACCGGAAGGTAATCAAGCAGTAAATCCAGGCGAAGCTGAATAGCCGGAGTAAGTACAGACAAGATATTGATTAGCCCGAGTAATACAATCAGAAAAGGTGGAATCAAACGCAGAATGACATTGTTTCTGACAAACAAAAAACTGAATATCCCCGCCACAAGTGGCAGCCAGAATTCAAAAAGACGATACAATAAAGTAATAGCTACTGCCTGTAATACCGAAAAACCATAACGGCCCAGAACCAGGGTCATAGAAACTTCTATTGCTCCCAGTCCCCTCAATAATGGTGAAATAATCAGGAAAATCACCGAAATGATATAAGCCACGGAAGCTCCTGTAAGGGAAAGTTCCAGATGAAAGGCTTTCATGGCAACAATCAGGTGCAGAATCCCTAAAAATTCAATCAGAACCGAACATAGTACTACGTACAGAAATTGCCGTTGGGAAATACGCTGTTCCCGGTAACCCATAGAAATCAGGTCAAAATCCGGATAAAACCTTCTGGCTAATCCATAAACAATTCCTCTGTTTTTCAATGAAATATAAACCCAGAATAGTAAACCCACCAATAAAAGCAATCCTGCAAGGCTTAACACATCGTTATTCGAAAGTCCCTGAGCTACAAACACATAACCCAGCACAGGAACACCCACCAGTAATACAGATAACAGCCCGACAAAGGCATAAATGGCAGAAGCAAAATGAATTTTAGCCTTGTCGATACGCTGATTTTCAAGATTTTTAGTAAAAAACAATAAAGATGCAATCCCTCCTGCGGGAAGAAAAACACTGACAAAATTTCTTTTCAGAAATAAATTCAGAGCGGAGAGAAATGAGACGGATGCCTCTACCGATTTAAAACTGAATACATACATCAGCGATTGTAAACTGATATACAAGCCAGAAATAGCAATACCGGCTAAAAGCCAGACCCCGTCGACATTTTTGAGAAGAGACTTGATCTGCACTAATTCATCGCCTTCATGCTTGAAGAAAAAAATCGCGGCACTTATAAAGAAACCTGTAAGTATAACCTGAAGAAAATTATATTTATATTCCCAGACAAAATCTCTGACAGAAGCTAATTTCAGTTTATCAATCATATAATTCAAGGTTCTGAGTAAATACTCCAATTTAAAAAATTCACAATAATTTAGCAAAATTCAAGCGGTTTTTAGCTTTCATTTTCCTTTCTTTGACTATGATGCAGAAATATAGTAAAAGGATTAAACCTTTGATTATTTTCCGGTTCAAATCGATGATTATCTCTTTAAATTAATAAAAACTCAACCCGTTCACAGATTATTTCAACTTGTTTCTTTCAAGCCCGATGGCTGTAAAAAGAATATATTTAAGGTAAGAATCTTTAATCTGAGAACCTAAAATTTTGATCTTATGGTATTGGAACAGCTCAAATATCTTATCTCTGAGAATGACCAGCTTCAATTAACTGATTACACTAATTCATTGAATCTCAATGACCTGGTAGATTCTATTGAAAAACTACCGCATCAGCACCAGACTACTGTTTTTGATACACTTTATCCTCCTTTGGCCTTGAAAACTTTCAAATTCCTGGATTTTAAAGCTCAGCAGACTTTATTGAAGGAATTACCCGGAGAAAAAGTTGCCCGGCTTTTAAATGATTTACCTCCTGATGACAGGACCGCATTTCTGGAAGAAATGCCCGGACATACTGTAAAGGAATTCATCAAACTTCTTTCGGAGGAAGAACGAAAAATTACGCTTTCTCTCTTAGGATATCCCGAACAAAGTGTCGGCAGATTGATGACTCCGGATTATATCGCCGTAAGAAAAGACTGGACTATTCTGGAAACGCTGAACTATGTACGCGAAAACGGGAATGATTCAGAAACTGTGAATGTCATTTATGTAATTGATGAGACCGGGAAGCTTATAGATGATGTAAGAATCAGGGAAATTCTTTTTGTGCATCCTTCCAAAAAGATTTCTGATATTATGGACAATCGTTTTCTCAATCTGCTTGTAACTGATGATGAGGAGGTTGCGATCAGTATTTTCCGGAAAAACAACCGATTTGCCCTTCCTGTAACAGATGCAAACGGCATTCTGCTGGGAATTGTAACGATAGATGATGTGTTGCGTCTGGCAGAGAAGGAAGATACGGAAGACATTCATAAAATCGGGGGTACAGAAGTTTTGGATGAACCCTACATGCAAACGCCTTTTCTTGAACTGATGAAAAAAAGAGCAGGCTGGCTTATCGTTCTATTTATCGGAGAAATGCTTACGGCAACTGCTATGGGGTATTTTGAAGATGAAATCTCTAAAGCGGTGGTATTGGCACTGTTCGTTCCACTGATTATTTCAAGTGGTGGAAATTCAGGATCACAGGCGTCAACGCTGATTATCAGAGCAATGGCACTGGGAGAAATTACGCTGAAAGACTGGTGGAAAGTCATGCGCCGGGAAATTATGTCAGGAGTCTTCCTGGGAATGGTTTTAGGAATAATCGGATTTATCAGAATTGCTGCCTGGACTTTATTCAGCAATATTTACGGGGCACATTGGTTACTGGTCGCTTTTACAGTAATGTTCTCTCTGGTAGGTGTTGTTTTATGGGGCACTATTTCGGGTTCAATGCTGCCATTAATTCTGAAAAAAGCTGGGGCCGACCCTGCCACTTCTTCTGCTCCTTTTGTAGCAACCCTTGTAGATGTAACAGGATTGATTATCTATTTTAGCATAGCATTTCTATTTTTTAAAGGAACGTTACTGTAAAAAGAATGTGGAATAATTGATTTTACCCCAAATATCAAAGGGCTTCTCTCTTCCGGAAAAGCCCTTTTTTAAAATTATAAACCCATTTCATCAGCACTCGGTCCATAACTTCCCGGAATAGGAATATCCAGTAAACGAAGAAATACCCCCAATTGAGCTCTATGGTGAACAATCTGACAGAAAATCATGCGGATTACCTCAGCTTTTGTCATCGTGAAATAAATCTCGTCTCCGTTTCTCATCGTCCATTCTTCTTCAAGTCTTTCTTCAGGCGTAACAGAAAGCTGAGCCTTGCTGTCTTCCAGCGCTTTTTCGAAAAATGACAATACCTCTTCTCTGTTATTTAAAACCTCCTGTTTAAAATCTCCCCCGCCAAAATCAAGAACATCTGTGGTAACAGCCAGAGTAATCATGGTTGGTAGTTCCGCAATATGCGTTGATAAACTACGGATGGTCATACTTTTAGGATGAGGACGCCAATCGAATTTATCGTTTGGAATAATTGAGAGCATCTTTCTGGTAGTCTGAGCTTCCTGCTCCATTTCTTTGACTAATAAAGGAATCATTGCCATAGCTGTAAGTTTTTTTGTTTGACGATACAAAGTAAACAGCCGGATATGACAGCAGTATGTCAGCAGTGTTTCAGCTTTTTACAGAATTTTACCTGAAGTCTGAAGCCTGTTTTATTCATTCTTATTAATCAGCAAAAAGTCCGTTTTCTGCAAAATTTATTATTTCCGGTTTACAGGCTAATGAAGACAAAAAATATTCATGTTTTCCTTTAAATTGCAGGCAATTATTTCCACATGTAATGTTAAAACCAAACCAGCTATGAAGAAAATAAACGGATTACTCCTCCTATTAATCATTACTGTAAATTCGGCACTGGCTCAGTCTCCGAGATTAATTGTCCGGGGAGATGACATGGGTTATTCTCATGCAGGAAATGAAGCAATTATTAAATCTTTTAAGGAGGGGATAGAAAGCTCTATCGAAGTAATTGTGCCTTCTCCCTGGTTTCCGGAAGCAGTAAAAATGCTGGAAAAAAATCCGGGAATTGATGTCGGGATTCACCTGGCTATCACCAGCGAATGGGATAATATAAAATGGAGACCCGTATCAGATTGTCCGAGTTTAAGAGACAAAGACGGGTATTTCTACCCAATGGTTTTCCCAAACAAAAACTATCCCCGTTTGTCAATCAGCGAAAATGACTGGAAAATTCAGGATATTGAGAAAGAGTTTCGTGCTCAGATTGAACTGGCACTCAGGAAAATCCCGCAGATCAGTCATATTTCCTCGCATATGAACTGCACCAATCTTACCACTGAAGTAAGAGACCTGACGAAAAAACTGGCAAAAGAATACAAAATAGACATAGACCTTGCTGATTATCAGGTTAGTTATATCGGATATGTCGGGCCCAACAAAACGGCAGACGACAAAGTGCAAAGCTTTATGAAGATGCTGGACAAATTAGAAAAAGGCAAAACGTATCTCTTTGTCGACCATCCGGGATTCGATAATGACGAGGTTAAAGCAATTCATCACATCGGCTATGAAAATGTTGCCAGCGACAGACAGGGAGTTACTGACCTGTATACAAATCCGAAAATAAAGGAATACATCAGACAAAAGGGTATTTCAATAATCGGTTATAAAGATTTAGTACACTAAAATATTTGTACCAACATAAATAACACTCTATTTTTAAATCAGAAAATCTATTCATCCTATGCCATTAGTATTTGTAAAAGAGCAGAAAGTAGAGGCAGGTGCGCGCCTCGGGTCTATGATTCTGGATCATTTTATCATGACCATGATCGCCATGATTTTTGCGGTTCCCGGAATGGTGGTAAATTTTGCAAAAGCATTTGAGGTAACTCATGAACAAAATCAGGTCAATTTTTTCGGAAAATTCATGTTTCTGAGCCTTTTGGGCTTTGCTCTTTACCTTTGTAAAGATAGTATCAATGGCAGAAGTGTCGGAAAGCTGGTAACAAAAATGCAGGTAGTTAATAATGTCACCGGAGAAGTTGCTTCTCCTTTCAGATGCCTGGTCAGAAATATTTTTTGCATCATTTGGCCGATAGAAGTCATTTTCGTGGTGATAAACCCTGAAAGGCGTTTGGGAGATATTGTCGCCGGTACCAAAGTGGCATTATTTGATCCGGAGACCAATCAGCCCAAACCCGATTTGATAAAAACAGGACTTGCCATAGTACTTGCTTACCTGATTATGCTGCTTTTGCCAGCCCTTTTTACTTTTTGCAAAAGTCCTTAGACAATAATATTACCTATGTTGAATCTTCTTTTAACCTGCAAAGCAGCAAAGCCACTGAAAAAGTGCTTACTGATAGTCTCGGAGACTATCTGACAGCAGATGTAAAAGTGTATGATAAAATAGTAAACAAGAATCTGAAATACGTATCTGTTATCCTGTTTCTGAAAAAGAACTATCTGGAAGATGACAGTCAGGCGAAGGAACTTAAAAGCATGGTGACTCCAATCATATACGGAATTTTTCCTGAGAAAACTTTTTCCGGAAAAATAAAGATGGTTTATCGTTCAGACAGTAATATGCAGATGCAGACTTCTTCCATCGGGCAGGATTTATAGCTTTTCCGGAGTGAATTACTGGTATGGCCGGACAACCATACCTGTAATTCATAAGATTCTGTGTTTTATTTTTACTGGTGTTGACCCGTTTCCTTTTTAAACCAAAGATGTTCTACCTCATCCAGTTCAAAGGATTCCTGAAATACAAAACCGGATTTTTCCAGTACTTTCTCTGATCCGGAATTTCCATGTTCTGTCATGGCATAGATTTCCTGAAGTTGCAATACCTCAAATCCGTACGTCAGAATTGCTTTGGTAATTTCAGTGGCATAACCCAATCCCCAGTATTTCCGGATAAATCTATACCCTAAATCATAAAAATTACTATGAGAATTTACCGGATTTTTCACCAGTTTCAATCCTGCCCATCCTACAAATGAATTGGTTTCCTTTTCAATAACAGCCCAGCTGCCTACCCCGTTTGAAACGTATTGTTCTCTGATAAACAGTATTACCTCCCGACTTTCCTCTATGGTCAAAACAGGTGTTTTTCCCAGAAATTCGTGAACCTCCGGATCAGCATCCAATTCAAACATTCCTGTATCATCCGAAAGCTGTAATTCTCTTAGCAGCAATCTTGGTGTTTCTAAAATAATGTCCATCTGTTTGTCTCCTCACTATGAAAAATCAATAACTTGTCTCATCCAATTTCACTTTTCCTCTGAAAGTCCAGAATACAAAACTGGTATAAACACCCACGAGCGGCACTCCGATTGCAGCAAAAGTAAGCATGATTTTCAGTGATTTATCTGTAGAGGCACCATTGAATACAGTTATATGCAAATCCGGGTCGATCGTGGAAAGTACAATATTAGGAAACAATCCCACTGCAACCAGCACCATCAATATCGCCGTAACCATAGCTGAAGAGAAGAAAGCAGCTCTGTATTTCCGTTTCGAAATCTGGCGGGTAATATTTGCAACTGCAAGAATAGCCAATACCGGAAATCCGAACATATAAGGCACTTCTTTATACCTTGCCACCATATGCGGTACAAAAAGCAAGGTTGTTACAGAAGTCAGCGCAAACATCATTACAAAGAAAATTGTCGTATTTTTTACCAGAATAGTCAGTTTGGCATAAAGACGGTTTTCTGTTTTCATCACCAGATAAATCGCTCCGTGCATCATAAAAAGTGCCAGTGTGGTCACAGAAATCAGGATCGCATAAGGATTAAAAAAGTCCAGAAAAGTACCTTGATAAACATAATTTTTATCAATGGCAAAACCCTGAATAATATTTCCCAGAACCAGACCCAGGGAAAGTGCAATGATAATGCTGGAAACACTGTAACTGATATCCCACATTTTTCTCCACCAGATCATAGGTTCTTTTGAACGAAATTCTATAGAAATAGCCCTGAAAATCAGCATCACCAGAAAAACCATAAAAAGCTCATAAAATGCCGAGAAGACTGTAGCATAAACCACCGGAAATCCGGCAAAAAGTGCTCCGCCTCCTATAACCAACCAGACTTCATTTCCATCCCAAACAGGGCCAATTGCATTCAAAGCAATCCTTCTGCTTTCTTCTTTCTTGAAAAACAGGTGCAATGCCCCAGCTCCCAAATCAAAACCATCCAGGATAGCATAACCACTAAAAACGCCTCCTACCACTAAAAACCAAAGTGTCGGAAGGGGTAAACCAAATATTGTTTCCATAAATAATTGTCTTTTATTGGTTTAAATATCTTTCTGCTGTTGCCCAAAAACCGCTAATCCAGAATCGGATTATCTCTTTTTGAAGATTCCGGAACTTCCTCTATGTGCATATGCGTATCGACAGGACCGTGTTTGATTTTTTTATTCAAAAGATATAAAAACAGGCAAAACAATAATATATAAACCAGTGTAAAGAGAATCAGGGAAAAAACAACCTGCTCGGCTCTCAAAGATTGAGAAAGAGCATCTGAGGTTCTTAAAAGTCCGTAAACCACCCAGGGCTGGCGACCAACTTCAGCGGCATACCAGCCTACCTGATTACCGATCTGTGGCAATAACACTGCCCAGGCGAAGATATGCAAAAGCCATCGCTGTTCGAAAAGTTTTCCTTTCCAGAGCAGAAAAGAAGCCAGAAGAGTAAGGCCAATGAGGATCATACCAATTGAAATCATGATATGGTACATCTGGAAGACGAAATTCACCGCAGTAGGCCGGTCTTTTTCAGGAATTGCGTTTAACCCTTTCACAGGAGTCTTAAAATCCTGATGCAGCAGAAAAGTCAGCCCTCCCGGGATTTTCAACCCCGAAACTTCCTGTTTCTTTGCATCTACCCAACCTAGCAGGTACATATCTGCCACCGCCAGTGAATCAAAATGTCCCTCAAAGGCAGCCAGTTTGGCAGGCTGATTTTTAGCAACCCCATCTGCCGAATGATGTCCGGTAAATAATTGAAGCAAGGAGGCTGCTGTTGCCACGGTTAAGGCAATTTTAAAGCCTGCTTTGGCAATTTCAAGGTGTTTTTTACGAAGAATATAATAGGCATTTACGCTTAAAACCAGAAAAGAGCCTGCTAAAAATGAACCGATAATTGCGTGAGAAAGCCTGTCCATACTTGAAGGGTTGAAGACCATCTCCCAGAAATCAGTGATAACTGCTCTGGCTTTCAGCCCCTCTCCCTCTATTCTGAAACCTGCCGGGGTCTGCTGCCAGGAATTTGCTACTACAATCCAAATGGCAGAAAACATAGAACCCAGGGCTACCATAATCGTGGAGAAGAAATGTACCCTGCTGCTTACCCGGTTCCAGCCAAAAATCAGTATTCCTAAGAATCCTGACTCTAATGCGAAAGCAAAAATGCCTTCTGCCGCCAGCGCACTTCCAAAAACATCACCAACATATCTCGAATACACAGCCCAGTTAGTCCCGAACTCAAATTCCATCACAATTCCGGTTGCTACACCAATCCCGAAAATTAAGGCAAATATTCTGATCCAGAACCTGGTCATTTGCTCATAAATTATTTTTCCGGTTTTCAGATACATTCCTTCCATAATGACAAGCACAATGCCCAGGCCAATGCTAAGAGGCGGATAGATGTAATGAAAGGCTATTGTAAAGGCAAACTGAATGCGGGAAAGGATTTCAGTATTCATAAGTGAGAAGTGTGTTTGAGATTTACACGACAAAGAAACTAACAAAATGCATTGCCTGCAGGTATTTTTCAACAAATTATCGGAAAGTATTTTAATTCTGTTCCATTTTACAAAAATATCAATGAATAGTAATAAGCCGTTTGCGATTACCCTTTCAAATGAAAAAAGGAGCAGCGGAATAACACCACTGCTCCTCTGAAAAATCTGATATTCTCCTGCTAGAAAATGTACCTTAAACCCAGCTGAGCCTGCCAGCGGGAAACTAATCCGTTATCATAATAAAAAGTAGATTTCTGTGCCGTATCAAAACTATATGTCGGCACACCGCTGCCATCAACAGTAACACCTAATGGCTGAACCAGACTGGTTATTGAGGCAACCTGACGAACACCCCATTTGGAATTAATCAAGTTTCCGATGTTTAATATATTCAGACTTATCTGTATTTTATTTTTGTTTGGCAGGATATAATCCTGTAAAATGCTCAGATCCCAGTTTGAGTACCACGGACTTGTATTACCATATTTTTCAGCAATTTGCCCGCGATGTCCTGAAAGGTATTCATCCTGTGCAATATAGGCTTTCAGTCCGGCCTTCTGATTGGCAATCTGTGTGGCAGCAGGAGTCGGATCATACTGATTTACCGAGAATTTCATGGCATCAATCTGCGCATCGGTCGGGATAAACATCAGGTCATTTAAACCTGAACCATCGTTGTTCAGATCACCTGAATAAGTATAAGAATAACGTCCGCCTTTTACATATTGTGCAAATAAAGAGATGGTCGTAGCCCAGTTGGAATAAACAAATTTCCTGGAAGCACTTCCTACAAAACGATGCTGATTTCCAAATACAGAGGGTGCCAGAATAGGGGTATTCGTATGAAGCGGATTGGCAGGATTGCGATCGTAAGCATCTGAAGAAATCTCTGCCTGAATTGAGGCCGCATCCTGTGCATTCAGGTAATTGTATCCAATGTTTACATATACTCCGTTTTTCCAGGTTTTCTGAGCCTGAATAGTCCAATTCCAGGAATAACCCAGATCTGTATTGGTGAAAACATAGGCATTTGTAGGATGTTCATCTGCCTTATAAACCGGCCTGGTATCTGCTCCTGTCAATTTTCCGGTTGGCAGTTTCAAACCATAATTGCGCACCATCATAGCATTAATATCCTTGGTATAAATCAGGTCAGTGGTCAAAATCCAGCCATTCGCCAGTTTTTTGTCATAACCTAAATTACTTCTCCAAACTTGCGGAAACTTGAAGTTGGGATCAGTAACACAATAGAAATAAGAATTAGGGTTAGCCACCTGGTTCCCAATCCACACAAAAGGAAAACGTCCGGTGAATAATCCCGACCCACCTCTGATTTGCTCGGAACGATCTCCTTTTATGTCATAATTAAACCCGATTCTCGGAGAAAACAAAGGCGTTGCTTTCGGTAAAACCGTGTGATCAAACTTGACTGGGTTACCTCCTTCGTCATAGTATTGCACACTTGGATCGTAACAGCAATTTCGTTTGATGTTTTCCTCTATTTTCTCTTTGGTATTGAAATACAACGGTTTATCCATTCTCAATCCTATGGTCACAGTAAATTTCGGTGACAACTGAATTTCATCCTGTCCGTAAAAAGCCAGCTGGCCAACCTCAGTCTGTGCCAGCGCCCAGGTATTTTTCGCATTATTATCCTTGAAAGTATTGATAGCAGCCTGCACATCTTTGTCTAAAGCACCGGAATTAACAGCAGTGACAAAATCCTGCACAGAAGGATAATCCGGACCAAATGTGCCGGCATAAGCTCCAAGGTTAAAAGAGTTGTCAAAGGAAAATTTCTCCAGGGAACCGCCTAAAGTAATGGTGTTGTTTCCGGCATAAATGTTGAAATTATCGTTGATTTGGAAAACATACTGATCCAATTTATTGTGAATGGAAAATGGCTCATGCCCCGCTACGATATAACGTGTCCCATCTTTATCAATGTTGACAATCGGAAAGGGCGTAGAAAAAGGATCTCTGGTATCATTGAAAGTTGAATACCCGGCCTGTAATTTATTGGAATACTTATTGGAAAAAGCAGATTTAAGTTCTAAAAACAAGGAATTCAATTTATTGTTAATCCTGTAGCCGGAGTTATAAAATTGCAGGGTCAGAAAATCAGGTCCCCTGCGGCCCAGTGCGGAAGGGTTGGCAGGTTTATCTTTTGAAGCATCCAGAAAGCTATAGGTTGCCGTCAGTTTATGTTTATCACTAATGTTCCAGTCTAATTTAAAAATGGCTTTGGTATTATCCGTTTTATGGGTAAAATTCTCATATGGCCCGGTTTGATAACCAAATTTATCAAATAAAGTTTTGGAAACTAATTGCAGGTCAGCCGCCTGGACTCTTGAGATATTGGAACCAGACCGATCTGTGCTTGCGGCCAGAAAACCTGAACCCAGGTCTGAACGGCGTTCAATTTCCATATTGGCAAAAAAGAATAATTTATCTTTGATAATCGGCCCTCCGACGCTGAAACCATATTGTCCCTGACTCAAATCCGGAACAAAGATTTTAGAACCGGCCACTGAGCTTCCTGTCATACTCTGGTTGCGAAAATACCCAAAAGCTACCCCTGTAAATTTATTCGTACCGGATTTGGTAACAGCATTAACCGAAGCTCCGGTAAAACCAGCCTGCGTTACATCATAAGGAGCAATAGAAACCTGAATCTGATCAATAGCATCTAACGAAACCGGCTGGGCATCTGTTTGTCCTCCGGGAGTAGCGGCATCCAGACCAAAGGGGTTATTAAAAATTGCTCCGTCCAGAGAAAAGTTATTAAACTGACCATTTCTGCCACCGAAAGAGTTATTATCTCCTGCCATAGGGGTAAGTCTTGTAAAATCAGAGGCAGAACGGGTAATCGTAGGCAAAGCCCGGAGTTGTTCACTGGAAATATTTGTGGCAGCTCCCGTTCGCTGGTTATTCATTAACGCATCTGCTTTAACGGTTACTTCTTCCAATTGGGAATTTTCAGATACTAGTTTGAAATCCTGGATAAATTTCTGTCCCAGACTCAACACAACGCCTTCTATCTTTGAGATTTTATACCCGACAAATGTAGCCTGTATCAGATAAGGTCCTCCAACCCTGACATTGGGAAAGTGAAAACGACCTGAAGAACTCGTAAGGGTTCCATATTTCGAACCGGAAGGTATGTGTATTGCGACAATTGTGGCTCCCGGTAAAACTTCCCCTTTTTCATCAGAGACCAGACCACTGATAGAGGAAGTTGTCACCTGTGCCTGTATTGAAAAAGTACAAATCAATAATAATCCTGTCAAATACCGGATTGAGTTTAAAGAGAAAAGTGATTTCATAGATACATGTTTTAGATTGTGAAAAAGTAGTTTGAATGCAAAAAAAAATCCATTGACAATAAACAGAGCTTGTTCATATACCAATGGTTTTCGGATTGTTTCTACACAAAAATAAAACAGTTTCTTAGAAATGAAACAGTTGGCTTAAAAATTTAATAATAGAATGATAAAAATTTCTTAACTGTTTTGATCATTAATTTGAATATAAAATCCCCGGATTTTATCTGAAAAAGGAATAAAATTCCGATTTACAGGAAAATCCGGGGAGGTAAAAATGGCAGAAGACTACCTTACACCTGTCTGTGCAATAGCTTTGTCTATTTCAGGTTTCAAATCTGTCAGACCACTTCTTTTCAATACAATTTCTCCCTGTCTGTAAAGGATCAGATAAGGAAATGAGGTTACCGTTTTCAAAGATGAAATCAATTGCGGACTATCTTCCAGGTTAATTTCCAGAATCTTTAAAGCAGCACCATTCTCTTTTCTGAGTGAATCGAGGATAGGTTTTACCTTTTTACAAGATCCGCAGTATAAGGAACCGATGTCAACCAGCACCAGCTTGTTAGAAGCTAATACATTTTTAAACTCCGAACTGGTCAGTTCCTTTTTTGCGGTAGTAAAATAAGGTTTACCACCTCCTACCCAGCTGCCTATCCCTCCGTCTAATACCAATATTTCTTTAAAGCCTTTGCTTTTTAAATCATTGGCAACACTCACACTTCTTCCATTTCCGATTGAATAGATAAAAACAGGCTGATCCGTTTTCAGAGATTTAACAGACTTTTCGTAGTTTTCAAATTGCTGATTAAAATTGAGGGAACCATTGATATGATTCAGGGCAAATTCTTCAGCACTTCTGGCATCAATAATCTGAGCATTCGACTGCGCAGACAGTTTCGCAGAAAATACACTCAGATTTACAACCGATGATTCATTTTGTGCCTTTATCAGGGTCGTAAATGCCAATATGATGGCCATTATCAGGTTTATTCTGGTTTTCATTACGTGTTTTTCGGGAATATTTTGTTAAAAATTAAGGGATTCAAAGCATGTATTCAGATATAAAAAGGCATTTAAGCACTACAAAGGGTATTTGCTGTTAATTTTCCAAGCCCCCCCTTCGAATTTTGCCAGTACATACGTGCCATTAAGTTGGGGTTAACCAACCAGCGCAGATCTGTATTCATTTTCTGCAACTGGCTCTTCTTCCTCTACTTCCGGGCCATTGAGAGATAACTCACTTCCTTCTTTTTTAGATTTAAGGATTGGCCACAGGAACTGGGCATACCATTCTTCCTCTTTATAACTTTTTATCCCATAGGAAGCAGGATATTGACGGGAAATCAGAGCCGTTCCGAAAGTAATGTCCCAAAGGAAAAACATGTTCCCGAAATTACCTTTATAGTGTCCTACGCCATCATCAAAAGTATCTGCATGATGTGCGTGATGCGTTGCCGGGGTTGAAATTGTTCTTTCTAAAACCCAGGCAAGCGGGTGAAGCCATCTGATCTCATAGAAAGGCTTATCCCATTTGATACTTGAATGGGCAAGTTTTGTAATAAGGGATTTTAGTCCTTTCACAAACAAGGCCGGATATCCTAATCCCAGGTATACCAGAATCGTCGTTAAATAGGTCTGAGAAAAGAACAAGGTATAAATTATATTCTGGCGGGAAGCCATTGCCATACCCATGTATGGTGCAGAATGGTGTGTTCTGTGAAAACGCCATAACCAGGGTATTTCATGGTGTAAACGATGGTACCAGTATTGAGTCAGGTCGTCATAAATTGCAATAATCAATGCTCCCCAGATGAATGGCACCCAGTCGAAAATGTTTTTTGCATTTGGCAAGGCAAAAGGTAAAAACTTCAAACCGAAATAGGTTATAACCGGAGTAATTACCAGTTTGGGCAAAGTATAGCAGACGATATCAAGCAATTTCTCATTGGTATTCCATTTTTTGCCATAAAGTCCCAGAGAAAACTCTGCGACGCCCAGAATCAGCGTCAGTGCAGTCAAACCCCAGCCATTGAGGTTTTCGAATACTGCTTCTATAAATTTTATCATAGCTGTTTTTGTTTAGTATTTGTATTGTTTGGTGGTTTTAGGTTTTGCATTCGGGTCTTTTTTCAACCAGGGTTTTTCTCCCGACAGGTAAAAAGAAATAAACATGAGTATCACAGGAAGCGCATAAATGAAAAGGCTTAACAGTGCATTTTTCAGAATTCTTTGTTTGATATGATGTTCCATATTGCTATTTTTTTGAATTAATCTGAACACCGGAATGAGCAGAGATCTCAGGAGTCAGGACTTTTGTGATAAGGTGGATTCCTGTCCAGAGTATAGCGAACGGAATCACTACCAGCAGAATACCTACTATGACTTTCTTAATCAGCAGGGTAAGGTCAGATAAAACCATATTCTTATTTGTTTAGTGTTTATATTGATTTTCTGAATTTCTTTGATTGAGTTGCTGAGATAACCTGTTATTTGATCTTGTTCCAGTCAACTACGCCTACTTTTGCAGACCAGGCCTCATGTTCTCTGGCCAATTCCTTTACTTTCTCCGGAAATTTCTCTGCAAGGTTCCTTGTTTCAGAACGATCTGTTTTCAGGTTATACAATTCCCAGGGGCTGTTAATTTCTGCCACCAGTTTCCAGTCGCCTTTCCTGATAGCCCTGCTACCTTCATGCTCCCAGCAAAGAGATTCGTGTTTCTTCCCGGGCTGATTCCTGAATAAATTGAGTAAACTAAAGCCCTCCAGAGGTTTCAGTTGTTTTCCATTCAGTTCCTTCGGATATGGCACATCAGCAAGCTCCAGACAGGTTGGTAAAATATCAATCAGATGAGTCACCTGAGTATTAATCGTTCCGGCTTTGATTAATTCGGGATAATAAGCGATAAAGGGAGAGGCAATTCCTCCTTCATGCGTATTCTTTTTAAACAGCTTAAAAGGTGTATTACTCACATTTCCCCAGGGACTTTCATAACTGTCAATAGAATTTACAGAACCGGGTTCACCTGATTTTTGCGTCACATAATTCCAGTTTTTCACATCATCGGCACTTCCGCCGTTATCAGACAGAAAGAAAATAATTGTATTTTCATCTTTCTTTAGTTCCCTGAGTTTATGCAGGATTTGGCCTATGCTATAATCCATTCTGTCGATCATTGCAGCATAAATCGCCATGCGGGTATCCCATTTGTCTTTTTCTGCATCTGATAGTCCGTTCCAGTCCGGGACTTTCTCAAATTTTTCAGAAAGACGCCACTCCTTTTTAATCAGACCCAGTTGTATCAGTCTCCGGTATCTTCTGATTCTCAGTGAATCCCAGCCTGTCAGATATTTTCCTTTGTATTTTGCAATATCTTCCGGAAGTGCCTGAATCGGCCAATGCGGGGCATTATAAGTCAGATACAGAAAAAAAGGATTTTTATCATTCCGGATTTCGTCCAGTGATTTTATGGCAAAATCAGTAATAGCCTGCGTCAGATAAGGGGAAGTATCCTGTCTTTTTATTTCCTGATTATCCAGTAAAAAAGTCACTTTTCTTCCGTCATTGTAAAGCGGTTCAGAATTGAAATAACTACTACCGTTATTTTGCATAGTAAACGATTTATCAAAACCCCTGTTGGCTGCCAGAGCGGAAGGAACCAGGCCTACATGCCATTTACCTGAAACAATCGTGTTATAACCTGCCAGCTTTAGCAATTGTGCTATTGTCGCACTATTTTCACTCAGAAAACCCTGATAGGCCGGAGAGCCTTTGTCCTGTACCATATCTCCGACGCCCGCCTGATGGGGATACAAACCTGTTAACAATGAGGCTCTTGAAGGGCAGCATCTCCCGCTGTTATAAAACTGACTTAACCTTAAACCGCCTTTGGCCAGTTTATCAAGATTAGGGGTTTCAATTTCTGAACCAAAGCATCCCAGATCTGCAAAACCCATATCATCGGCCAGAATGATAATGATATTAGGTTTCTGGCCGGGTTTCTTTTGCGCCGGAAGGTTAAATTGTACTAAAATCAATAGAAAAAAGCCTGAGCAAACTACTGAAAAGGGCATTTTATAAGTCATTGATCGATTTTTTAAAGGTTTTACCAACCCGGATTTTGTGTCAGTAATTTATTCAGATCGATTTCCTGCTGCGGAATAGGATATAACAAATGTTTGGGTACTGTCACATTGGTTTTTCCCACTTTTTTCAGAGCTGCTTCAAGAATGATTTTCCCGTTGGCGTCCTTTTCTCTGATTAAGTCAAACCATCGCTGATTTTCCCATACCAATTCAAGTCTTCGGTCCAGATAAACTGAATCTCTGAATGCCGCTTTACTTAATCCCGGTGTCAGGTTGTCTAATCCGGCTCTTTTTCTTACCCTGTTTATGGAGGCATATGCTTTGGCAGTCGGGCCATTTACTTCATTTTCTGCTTCAGCATGAATCAGAAGAACTTCTGAGAATCTGATAATTGGCACATTCGCTGCCGACTCACTGAGGTTTGAAACAGTGTTGGGATCCCAATATTTATTCAGGAAGGGTATTGAATCACCGGGAGCATTTAAGGTTGCATAAAACTTTCCGTCAGAACCTTTGTATTTTGTCACGAAAGTCCCGTTGGTTTTCCGCAAATCTTTAGGAGAATACAATTTATAAATACTGAAAAACTTATCATTTCCATTGGTATAAAATCTCACCTGATCTGCAAAAGAACCGATCATACCCGGCACACCTGGTCGCGCTGAGCGTGGTGCCTGATTATTCCCCTGTCCCAGAGAATTGGATTTAAACTGAGCAGAGAAAACATGTTCTTTCCCGTTTTTGGTAGCCGGAAGAAATACATCTGCATAATTAGCAAATAAGTCATAGCCATAGGGTCCGCTGATTACCTCTTCTGCCTTGGCAACGGTTGCAGCCCATTTTTCCTGGGTAAGATAGACTTTCGATAGCAAAGACTTCGCAGCTCCGGCAGTAGCTCTTCCGGCATCTGCCCCGCTATAAGTATTCAGAAGAACGGGAACAGCTTCATTCAGATCCTTTTCAATTTGTGCATATACCTCCTTTGCAGAAGTTCTGGCAATCTGTAAATCAGCGGTTTTGATCGAAGTCTGATCCTGCAAAATCAGTGGTACATCTCCGTACAAACGCACCAGATTGAAATAAAATAATGCTCTCAAGAATTTAACTTCCCCGACCAGGCGGTTTTTGAGAGTCTGGTCAAAATTAATTCCCGGTATTTTTTCGATAGCTACATTGGCTTTTTTAATACCTGCATAGTGCTGCTGCCAGATTTGTAAAACCCTCAAACCTGTAGATGAATGGTTCAGTACTGACTGTGAACGTACATCAGGGTTGGTTGCACCTGGTCCCGGATCAATGTCGTCAGACATAAAATCCATTCCGGTAGCAAACAAAGTATTGTAAGGAGTCTGGACTGTTGATCCTCCGGAATTTAGCAGAAAATATACGGCATTTACAGCGGTAAGAGCATCCGCCTGGGTTTTATAAAATTGTTCTGAAGAAATGAACGATTCAGGGCTTTCATTAAGGTTAACACAGGAACCTGCACTAAGTCCCAAGCCTAATATCAGAGCCAGATGTTTTAATGGTTTCATAAGAATATATAATTTTTTACGAAAAATCTTTCAATAAATACTTTAGAATGAGAGAGAGATACCTCCCAAAATTGTTTTGCTGTTCGGATACACACCATTGTCTACACCACTGTTAATCGCAGATTGCCCGTTTGAACTGGCCTCAGGATCATAGCCTGTATAATTGGTAAGCGTCCAGAGGTTTTGTGCCGAAACATAAAATCTGATGGTCTTGATTTTGGCTTTTGACAAAAGCTTTTCAGGCAGAGTATAACCCAATGAGATATTTTTCAATCTCAGATACGAACCGTCTTCAATAAACCGGTCAGAAATGGTTGCAGCCGGATCCTGATAGGCACTATGAACGTCCGTTTTCGTATTGGTTTCAGTGTAACGGTTTAAAAGTGTTCTGGTAGCATTGGTGTATCCGGTACCCAATTCCAGCGTAGCTCTGTTCTGGTTATAGATTTTACCTCCGTAAGAGGCCTGAAAGAACACCGCCAGGTCAAACCCTTTGTAGTTGAAGGTATTCGTTAAACCCGCTGTAAACGATGGCTGATTGGCAATAATGATTCTGTCTCCTGCCTGTGTGATTACCCCGTCATTATTCTGGTCGACATACTGCTGCCCACCTGCTGCTTTGTTCTGAGAAGGGGTTAACGCTTTTGCCGGAGGAGTTCCGACAGGAATTAATCCGTTTGTCTGGTACACGATGAATGAACCCAAAGGCTGTCCGACTGCTGCGATGGAAGGAAGGGAGTTATCAGGAATCAACTGAGAAACACCATCTCCAAGGCTCAGCACCTGGTTTCTGTTGATGGCAAAAATCAGGTTGGAATTCCATTTAAATTTTCCGATCAGGTTTTTTGAACTTACCGCCAACTCAATTCCTTTGTTTTCAACGGCTCCGATATTCTGATAAGCCTGCGCCTGTAGTGTTGTAAAATTCAGCAAACCACTGGTTGCAGGCAAGGTGACATTCAGGAGTAAATCGGTGGTTTTTTTATAATAGATATCTGCAACAATGTTTACCCGGTTTTTAAACAGGCCCAGATCTATCCCAAAATCATATTGCGCAGTTTTTTCCCAGCTCAGGTTCGGATTGGCAATCGTATTCGGCGCAAAACCTGAAACATTCGTATTTCCGAAATTATACCTGTAAAAACCTAATTGCGAAAGGGACTGGTAAGTCGGAATCTGCTGGTTTCCTGTCAGACCACCGCTTAATCTAAATTTCAAATGCGTGATTGTCGCAATGTTTTTGATAAATTCCTCTTCTCCGGCATTCCAGGCAAAGGCTGCTGAAGGGAACGTTCCCCATTTATTCCCACTTCCAAAGCGTGAAGAACCATCTGAACGGACTGTCAGGGTAAGTAAATATTTGTCGTTGTAACCATAATTTACCCTCGCCAGAAATGATTCCAATGCCCATTTACTGGAAAGCGAAGAAGGTGTCTGAGAAGTAATCCCTGCTCCCAGGTTATTGAAACTGAATGCATCTGTTGCAAATCCTGCCGCAGCAGCAACAGATCCCTGCGTAACAGAGGATTGCTGGGTAAAACCGATTATTGCATTGAAATTATGAATATTATTGATGTTTTTGGTATAACTCAATGTATTTTCATTGAGCCAGTTACTCGTAAATATCGAGCCAACCTGTGCAATTCCTCCTAAACCTGCACTTTCATAAACAGTGGAAGGACGATAGCGGTTTTGTTTGTTGTCGATGATGTCTGTACCTACCAGAACTTTCGCCACCAAGCCATCAAGAATGGTGTATTCTCCGGAAACGTTAGCCAATATACGATTAGTTCTTGTCTCGTTTACCTGATTCAGTAAGGTGTTAATCGGATTGGAATATGTCCCTTCAAACGGTGTTTTTATTAAGAACGAGCCATCTGGGTTATAAATCGGAACAGCCGGAGACATTAATAAAAGGTTAGGAACAACCGAAGCAGGCGCTACCTGAGCGTTTGAAGTACTTGCTGTGATATAGGTAGATAATCTCAGTTTTTTGCTATAATCGTGTTCAACGTTCAAACGACCTGAATATCTTTCAAAACCTGTATTCCGGATAACGCCATCCTGTTTGAAATAGTTACCTGAAATAGCCAGTCTGGTTTTCTCAGAGCCTGTTAAAATTGAAATACTGTGACTTTGTATAGCTGCCTCTCTGAAAGCGGCTGATTGCCAGTCTGTTCCCTGTCCAAGACTATCTAACTGGGCTTTTGAATATTGAGGGGCTTTTCCGGAGTTAATCAAAGCATCGTTTCTGAGGGCTCCCCATTCTCCCGCAGTCAGCAAGGGAATCGTTTTCACTACACTCTGCACCCCGTAATAACCATCGTAATTGATTGAAGACTTCCCTCCTGTACCTTTTTTGGTATTAATAATTACAACCCCGTTTGCTCCTCTTGAACCGTAAATGGCTGTAGCAGAGGCATCTTTTAAAACATCAATCGACTCAATATCAGAGGTATTAATTGAGGAAAGCGGGTTAATTTTAGGGCCATCAGTTACGCCTGCATCGTTTAGTGATTCATCATTATAGACAGGAAATCCATCTATCACATACAAAGGCTGTGTTCCGGCAGTTATAGAGCCGCTCCCACGTACCTGTACGCTCACACCACCTCCTGGTTGTCCGGTCGACTGTGTAACCTGCACTCCGGCAATAGCTCCCTGCAATAGTCTTTCGACCGAGCTTACCGGCTGGCTTTTTATTTCTATCGGAACTGAAGCAACTGAGCCTGTGATGTCACTTCTTTTCTGAGTTCCATAACCAATCACGACCACTTCATCCAATTTAAAACCTTTGGATTCTACCAGAGATATTTTCAGGGTTTCCAGTTCATATACCTCAATTTCCTGTTTTTTATATCCTACGAAAGTGGCTAATACAGTAAAAGGAGGCTTTTTATTGGATTTGAAAGTAAAATTTCCACTAACATCTGTAAGTGTTCCGCCAGGCGAACCCTTGATTGCCACCGCTGCTCCTATTATGGGCTCCTTGGTTTTCGAATCAATTACCTTACCTGTAATCGTGGAGGATTGCTGAGCAAATCCTTTCTCCGAAACGATCAGGGTAAAAAGCAATATGATGAGGAATTGTAAATTGCGCTTCATAAAAAACTTAGTCTATAGTATTTCTATTTTATTATTTTAAAAAAATTGACGGCCTCTTAGTAATCAATTGTAACAGTATTCAGCTTGCCGTTAAATTCAAAAGGTATTTTGTACTTTTCTGTGACTGGAGAAACAAGATCCTTTCCGATTTCTATACTTTCATAATTCCCGAGAGCTGCTTTCAAGGTTTTCTCAATACGTCCTTCTCCAACTTTTTCATTATTTACATAGAGAATTCCTGTACCGCCAGCTCCGGTCTGTCCGCCATCATATTTAAATTCAAACTTCAGTTGAAGTTTCCCGGTCGAAAGTGGTTTTTTAGCGGAGATATAGGTCTTTTCAACCCCGTTATTGTAAACAAACTGAAGCGTATTATTCTGAATGTAAAAGCTTATTCCGGCCGACCAGCCACCTGAGGAGAATAAAACCCCTTCTGCTGGTTTGCTGATATTAGTTTCTGCCGTTAAGGTAAACGATTTGTTATTCAGTCTCGGTGCCAGTCCATCAAATGCCTGTTTGATTCCTGCGTACAGCACAATATGATTGGTACTGTCAAAAACAGAAGGAGGTGTTGATGGGATCGACTCATCTTTTAAGGGATAAACATTGTATTTCCATGCCTGAGCATCAAAGAGTTCCTGCAATTCTTTCAGTTTTTCGGGAAATCTGGCAGCCAGGTCAAACCGTTCGTTGATGTCTTCATTCAAATTGTATAATTCCCAGACATCTTTACTGAAGTCCCCTCCTTTTTTATGCAGTGTTCCGGCCTTCCATCCATCTTTATAAATAGATCTTGATCCCATAATTTCATAATGCTGAATGGTATGGCGGCCTGGTGCACCGGCATATTCAAGGCTGTAAACCAGACTGGTTCCTTCTATAGGTTCCTGAGGATATCCATTCAGAATAGTAGGAACCTTTGCACCGGTCAGTTCGATGGTTGTAGGCAGAATGTCAATGACATGGCTGTATTGATTTCTGATTCCACCTTTTTCCTTAATTCCTTTCGGATAAAAAACGATGAGAGGATTATGCGTACCACCTTCAGAATTGGCATCCTGCTTCCAGTGTTTAAAAGGTGTGTTGGTAGCCTGCGCCCAGCCCAGAGGATAATTGGGTCTTGATTTTTCTGTTCCCAGGAGCTCTATCTGTTCGATATTTTTCTGAAGTCTTTGTTCCTCCGTCCAGGAAGGGTCAAAATTATTTATTTGTCCGACAAACGTTCCTTCCTTACTCGCTCCATTGTCACCGATTGAAACAAAAACCAGGGTGTTATCTAACTGACCGATTTCTTTCAGGTAATTCAGCACACGACCAATTTCATAATCTGTATGTGAAACAAAGCCTGCATACACTTCAAAAAAGCGGGCATACAGTTTCTTTTCATTGGCAGAAAGTGATTCCCAGGCTTTCAAAGAGGCATTTCTATCCGGTAAAACGGTTTCTTTGGGAACGAGACCCAGTTTAATTTGTCTCGCTAAAACCTCTGTGCGGTAAGCATCCCAGCCTTTATCAAATTTTCCTTTGTATTTATCCGACCAGACTTTGTCAACCTGATGAGGTGCATGACCTGCTCCCGGGGCGAAATACAGGAAGAATGGTTTATTCGCTGCCACTGACTTTTGTTCGGCAATATAGCCGATTGCTTTGTCGGCAATTAAAGTAGTAAAATGCTTTGAAGCGGGTTCAACATCTACTTTTCTGGTATCTTCCCAGACCTGAGGATGATACTGATCTGTTGAACCGGAAAGGAAACCATAATAATGGTCAAATCCTCTCCCGGTAGGCCAGCGGTTGAATGGTCCGGCCGGAGAAGCATCCGCATAAGGTGTAAGATGCCATTTTCCCAAGGCATACGTATTGTAACCGTTTTCTCTTAAAATTTCAGCGATAGTTGCTTTTTCAAAAGGCAGATATCCATCATAGCCCGGTGTTCCGATGGCAGTCTGCGGAAACAATCCCATATGAACTGAATGAGAATTTCTGCCTGTCAACAAAGCTGCTCTTGTAGGGGAGCAGATGGCTGTTGTATGAAAATTAGTATATCGTAATCCATTATTAGCCAGACTATCCAGATTTGGCGTCTCAATTAATCCTCCAAAAGCACTGGTTGCACCGAAACCCACATCATCCAGCAGGATCCATACAACATTTGGTGCGCCTTTGGCCGCTTTATTCCGGTCCTGCCAGACCTGTCTGGTTTCAGAAACTGTTTTTCCGAGCTTTCCGGTAAAAGGTATCGTCGGACTGTATTGAGCACTGGCATTTTTTCCGGTAAATATTGCCAGAAAGGTAACTGCTGCTATCGATCTGATTATATTTCTGTTAACTGAATATATAGGTAAAATCTTTTTCATTGGAGAGTTGTTTTAATTCGTCCGCTTTTTCAGCAACGTGTTTAATTGAAATTGAACGGTATTTTCCATAAAAACCTGCCTGATCCCAAGAAAATCCTGAGAACAGATTATTTTACGGTATAGTATATTCGTGCAGTACCGCAAATTTCCCGGAACGGAAAAATTTGTCATACCTGTCAGAATACTGCCAATAAATTAAATTTGCGTACCGGGTCATTCAAGACAAACCGGTTGTAGAAAACCTAAAGAATTATCTCAGGATCTGATAAGGATTCAATCAGTCAGGAGTTTCATTGGAAAATTAAAGGGAAAGACTCTTCTGTTAGCAACAACAGCAAGGTTGATATGAGGGATCCGGATATGAAAAAACCACCTCTGACGTCCTTTCAGGACGTGATAATAGTTCACAATTTTTCATTGTTTCTTTTTAGATTAAAGAATGTGATAACTGCTTAAATTTTACCTGCTGGTGGTTAACAAGGAAAATTTTAATTACTCTATAATTTCGATAGGCAAAGTTGTTTAATAAAATCTAAACTTCCAAATATTTTTCAGAAAACTGCGGTTATTTTATTTTAAAGGCTCTTTTATAGCAAAAATTTAGTCATTTCTACTCAGTATTATTCTATATCAGACATAAAAAAGGTAAAAATCAAACCTTTCGGGCAATTGATTTTTACCTTTTTTTAAGAATGTAATCTTTTATTTCTTACCGGTAAGCTTTTTAATTACATCCAGTTCTTCCTGTTTATATGGTTTACCATCTTTTGTAAAGATGTCATGGAACCATAATTTTGGTTCACCTCCGTCCGGCATTGGAGTATCCCAGGCGTAGATCGTATTGGTTTTACCTGCAACCAACCCCCAGTTGTATGCTCCGATGTTCTCTTTTTTCAAAATCGGCATGATATTACTAAAAAGGCTGTTTCTTGAACGTGCCATATATTCGGTACAAATCAGCGGGCGTTTTGAAACGCTTCTTAGAGTATCAATCCATTTTTGGTGATCGATTGGATCTCCGTAATTATGATAGGTTGTAACGTCAGAATTTTTAAGCTGGAAATCAGAAAGTTCTTTTAATTTCTTGTCCCAAACCCCTGCAGAAAGAGGCTGATCCGGATTTACTTCTCTACCCCATTCGAAAACTTTTTTCAGTAATGGCATGCTTTTATTACGATAACCAGAATTACCCGGTTCATTATATAAGTCCCAAAGCACAATTCTTTTATCATGTCCGAAAGTTGTCAAAACATCTTTCACGTAAATTTCAAGCGTTTCAGTCAGGGCATTGTCCTGATGAATCAGATCCCCCGGATCACGTACCCAGCCTGAATTATGAATTCCCGGTTTCGGATCAGGTTGCTTTCCGGCTTTATAAGTTGGATTCCAGCAGTCATCAAATAATACAAAAATGGTTGAAATATGATGTTTTGCCGCAATATCCAGGTATGTTCCTACACGTTTCTTGAAGCCGGTTTTATCAATTTCCCAGGCTTTATGGTGTAAATAAACACGCATTGAATTTAATCCGGCACTTTCTGCATAACCTAATTCCCTATCAATTGTAGCAGGATCAAACGATTCTGCCTGCCACATTTCCAGCTGATTAATGGCGGTACTGGGAATAAAATCGCTGCCACGGAGCCATCCCCACTTTTTATACCATGTTTTTGCCTTTTCTACAGTCCAGATCGCTCTGGGTTTCTGTATTAAATCAGCCTTTTTCGGCGTAAAATTCAGAAAGAGAAGACATGCCAGTATTCCCGGGATTAAACAGCTTTTTAACATTTTCATTTTTAAAAAGATTTATAGTAATACAATGAATTAATTTTTACCTGAAGGTATGTTGATTTTCTCACCTGCTTTTACGGGTTTGCCAAAATCCGGTGTTCCGTCTGCTTTCCAGCCAAATTTCTGAGCTCTGGGAGAACGATGCTGTCCGCAGCCTTGTCCCGATTCCGCATTGGCATGGTATAAGATCCAGTCTTCTTTGCCATCAGGTGATTTAAAGAAAGAATTATGTCCGGGTGCAAAAACGCCATTTTCAGGAGATTGTTTAAAAACAGGCTGGGCTGTTTTTTTCCAGTTTTCAGGATTCATTAAATCTGCTGAGGCCTCAGCAGTAAGCATCCCTAAAGCATAAAAATCTGTCCAGCAACCGCTTGCAGAATAAATTACAAATATTTTCTTTCCATGTTTTAGAATCTGAGGACCTTCATTGACATTTACATGAGGAGGATTGTATTTGTCATGCAGGTCACCATGTTTCTCCCAGTCATAATCCGAACCGGAAAGCTTTGCTCTCTTTCCTTCTATTGTCCAGGGATTTTTCATTTTTGCGATATAAATATTCTGTTGTCCGTTTACATCTCCTTCCCATCCTGACCAAATCATGTATAATTGTCCCAGGTGTTCAAAAACATCTCCGTCAATTGCCCATTTATCAGAAGCTTCTGACACTTTTCCTTTAAATATCCACTCTCCTTTCATAGGATCTTTTGAGGCATTTTCGAGAACATACATTCTGTGGTTATCATTTTTACCATCATCTGCGGCAAAATACATATACCATTTCCCCTGTAAAAAATGTAATTCCGGAGCCCAGAGTTCTTTTGAATGCATCGTTCCTGCCGACGGTGTCCAGATTGTTTTACTTTCTGCGGTAGCAAGGTCTGCCAAATTTCCGGTTTTCCATATCACCAATTTATCCTGCATTGTATTGGTATAATAATAGTATCCATCTTTATAAATGCTCCAGGGATCTGCACCGGAAGGCAAAAGCGGATTGGTAAAGGTGGATTGCCCGTTTGACTGTATGATGGCAGCCAGCAGACAAATCATGGTTAATATTACTTTCTGGTTTACTTTTTTCATTGTTTTAGTTTTACCTTATTCCTGACAATCAATATATTAAATTTATTTTTACTTTCATGCTGCAACGTTTGACCAGTCTTCAATAAATTCCTGCAATTTCAAAACCGGGACAAAGGATATTCCTTATCAATAAACAGGCCTTCAGGAGTTTCAGCGAAGTCTGTTTCAAAGCATCTGCTGTTTTAGCATCCTCTGATTCTCCTGATAAAAAGCATGTTTTTGAGTAAAGTGTCAAATCAAACATGCTGAGCCCGATAACCGGAAAAAGCCATTAGGTTTAGAAGATAAGGCGTCTCCTATGATTGTCCAAATTTTAAAGTTTAGGGAACAGGTAATTTAAATATTAAAGTTTTTCACTTAGTTATCTGTTACTTTGAGGTAATGAAAAGTATTTTGCTCAGGTTCAAAAACAGCTGTTTTTCCCTGTTTTTTCAGCATATGAAACTGAATAACTGCGGTTCTTCTTTTAGCCACTTTTTCTGCTGAATTGTGGGTATGAAAAACGTAATTCAGTTTCCCGTCTGCATCTCTGAAAAAATCACCGTGCCCTGTTCCGTTCTGCCCGATATTCTTTCTGCTCAGAATCGGATTTCCCTCATATTTCTGCCAGGGACCATAAGGGCTGGTGCTGGTGGCATAACCTACCGCATAGTCAGGATTTCTGAAATCATTAGCGGTATAAAAAAGATAATAAAGTCCATTTCGTTTCATTACAGTCGGACCTTCAGCAACAGGCCATTCTGCATTCGCAGTATTCTCCCAGGGCTCCGTTGCTGAAATGCATTCCTTCAGGGTTTCCGGTTTAATATCAGTTAATTCTTCATTCAATTCAGCGACGAAAAGTCTGTTCCCTTTCGCTAATCTGACATGATAAAGGTATATTTTGCCATCGTTGTCGAAATAAACAAAAGGATCTATCTGTTTAACAGATGCTTTAAGTGCTCTCATTTCTTTCTGTACAAATGGTCCCAAAGGGCTGTTACTCTCTGCGATAGCTATTTGTTCATCAGCCACATAAGCTATGTAATATTTCTTTTTGTAAGAAAAAACCTGAGGGGCCCAAAAGCCTCCGTTGCCAAAAGCTTCTCCTTTTTTAAGGGCATATCCTTTATCCTGCCAGTTTTTCTGATCGGTTGATGTATATACCTTAAATCCAGATCCTGCATTTCCTTCTACCGTTCCATAGAGATAATAGGTCTTATCTGAACGGAAAATGGCCGGATCTGCCAGATAAATCTGCTTATCTGTATCCTGACCAGCCTGACTTAAGGCTTTCAGCTGGCTTATTGAAGATAAAACGATTATCCATAAAACTGTTTTCCATTTTTTGCTGATTCTTTTTCTGTTCCAATTCATTTGCACACCAGAGAGTTATAAATTATGAAAAGTATGTCTGATTAGTTATTTTAAAAACAAACTGCACCATGTATAGGAAGCGTCCGGGAGATTTCCGGAAACAGGTTCAATGTATTCCGCCCTGCTTTTTCCTGTATTTTCCTGTAAGCTCAGGTTAAAACCTATCCTGGAACCAGGGCCAGGCTTTCCTCCCAGTATTTTCCAGGGAATTGCCAATTCCTGAACATATCCATTTCCTGTTTTCAGGCTTTGAGTCTGTATTCCGGAAAAACCTGATTTTTCTACCCATTCTGCCTTTGATCCCTCTCTGACAATCAGCTTATTATCAGCTGTAAGAAAGAACTGAAAGATTCCTTCTGCTGGTTTATCAGTAGCTTTGTTCAGAGCATCAATTGAATAAACGATCCCGTCATTTTGGTCTGCAGATGAAGTTACATAGACATTTTCATCTCTGACATCTGCAGAGAGATAAAGATAATTTTCATCAAATGCCATGTTGCCCCTGGCCTGTGTCCGGCTTTTTTGTCCGACAAATACCGGAAACAGCCCTTTCCAGGGATCTTCATTTAACATGCCGTCTACCTTGATCTGACTTTTATAAGCTTCCAGTTCAGGAATAGCCATTCCTTTTATCATCCATACTTCTGAATTATTGCTGAAAGCATTGGTACTTGTAAGTGCCACCACGGTATTATCCTGAATAACCGACAGACTGTTCCATAAACCTGATTTATCGGCCGGAATCACAAAGGGCACAGATTTTCTGCTGAAATTCAGGGCGTTCTCATCTCCTATTACGACTTTCATTTCGGAGAAATCCATTTTATTGGTACGGTCTTCTGTTCCCTGATAAGATAAAATAGTTTCTCCGCTTTGCAATTGTCTCAGATAAGGTGCGCCTGCATAAATTTCATCATCAATTTTCTCAAAAAGTGCATAATTTCTGTTTGTACTCTGAGCACTTACTGTTTCCTGCCAGTTATTCTGAAGCGTACTGCGAATGAGATAAGGTTTGAAATTGGTAAAACCATTGTCCTCAATTGAAAAGACGATATCTTTCCCGTTTTTCAGCAAAAGCGGAGAAGGCATTCCATCTCTTTTCCCGGCTCTGAAACTTACAATTTTCGGACTTTTCGACCAGCTCATTCCATTGTCTGCCGAACTGAGCATGGAAATATTCTGCTCATCAGAATAAGGGTAAATTCCTTCATTGGCAAAAAAGAGCTGAATTTCTCCGTTGGGCAACTGAACAGCGGCAGGTTCCCAGCAGCCATTTTCAAACTGATAACCTGCTTCATACAATAATCGCTCATCTTTCCAGGAAATCCCTCCGTCATAACTTTTTATCGTTCTGATCGCAAACCTGCGGGAAGGGTCTGTCAGGTAAGGTCTTGGATTATAACATACCAGAATCGACTGGTCTTTCAGTTCAAGTATATCCGGAACCGCCATATTGATTCCTTCCTGTCTTGCTGCAATGGTAAGGGGTTGAGACCATGAATTTCCAAGATCTTTGCTTTTTACCACCTTGATATTTCCATCCGCTTCATATACACACATCAGTGACTGATCGTGTAATTGAATCATTCTGGCATATCCGCAGTATTTTTCGCCGGAAGCTGAAGAGGATACTTTACGCAAAGTAGTATAATCCCAGGCAATACGGATTCCGTTAACCGGTGTTTCAGACTGAATTGTTTCTTCAGTATTATTTTGTTTGCCGGGGTTTATCACGACACTTTTTCCGCAGCCTGCTACCAAAGTTATGCTTCCCAGAAAGATGGAGATGATCCGTTTTATTTTCATCTGAATTTATTTCCCGGTCAATTTTCTGAAAACTTCTGCTTCTTCTTTAATATAAGGCGTGCCATCCTGTCTGAAAATATCATGAAACCATAGTTTCGGTTCAGCAGAATAGGCTTTTGTCCAGCTATCCCAGGGATAAATAGTCTGGCTTTTTCCGCTGACAAATCCCCAGTTAAACATGCCGACGTTATATTTTTTTGCGATCGGTAAATCCCCCTGAAAAGTACTTCCGTTTGGTCTTGCCATGTACTCGGTACAGATAATCGGGCGATCATATCTTTGCAGCAGTTTGATTCTTTTTTCAAATTCTTCCGGACTATCGTAATTATGAAATGAAATAATATCGGATTCTTCCAGTTGCAGTTTCTCAATTGGTTTCATTTTCTCATGAACTGACCAATCGCCCACCCAAACACCAGAGGTAAGAGGCTGTGAAGGGTTTACAGAGCGTGCCCACTGAAAAGTTTTTTTCAGCAATGGCAACACATAGCTCACTTTGTCAGGTAAATCAACTTTCTCATAAGATGGCCCGGTCGGATTATCCGGTTCATTCCAGAGGTCCCAGCCTAAAATGCGGTTATCATTGGCAAAACGGGCAAGAATTCCTTTCACATATTTTTCCAACCGCGGATATTGAGCAGAATCTTTCAAAGCATAATATCCGGGACTTTGCACCCATCCTGAATTATGTACAAAAGGTTTCGGGGCTCTCTGCTTTCCGGTTTTAGGGAAAGGATCCCAGCAGGAATCGAACAATACGAACAGAGGTTTGATATGATGTTTTTCCGAAATTTTCAGAAAAGTGTCTATTTTCTTATAAAAACCAAGTGAATCTTCCTCAAAAAGTAAATCATGCAGAAACACCCTTGAGGTATTCATGCCAAGAGATTCAGCAAAGCCTGACTCTTTGTCAATCGTTAAACTGTCGAAAGTATCCGACTGCCACATTTCGAGCTGGTTAACAGCAGTACTGGGAATAAAATTTGCTCCGACAAGCCATCCCTGTTTGTTGTACCAGCTTTTTGCATGCTCTTTCGTCCAGATCTCTCTGGCATTTAATGTTTCGGTGTTATGCTGTTGTTTGGATAAGCATCCCTGAAAAAACAGACTTCCAACTATTAATGCTATAATTTTAATCAATTTCATACGTACTGTAAGTTAAAAACCGGTGTATAATTTATTGATATACAACCATTTATTCGAATTTCAGAAAACGGGAATCAGGAAGAAAGACTTCCTTCCTGATTCCGGCATATTAATACCCTTTATTTTGTTTGAGGTTAATATTGTTTTCCACTTCATTCTGAGGAATAGGCAGACGATTATGTTTGCCTGGAACGAAGTTTTTGAAATCAGGATCACGCTGAGAAATAACATCAACTTTAGACTGTACGTCAAGATCTCCCCAACGTTTTAAGTCAACCCATCTCAAACTTTCACCACATAATTCCAATTCTCTTTCGATTTTCAAACGTTCTCTGAATTTATCTTTATCAGTTCCCGTTTCAGGATAGGCAGTTGTTAAAGGAAGCATTTTAGAGCGACTGCGAACCATATCTACATATTTAACAGCATCACCGGTTTGTCCGAGTTCATTCAATGCTTCTGCATAAAGTAAGAGTATATCTGCATAACGGATCATTCTTTCATTAACCTGAGAATAATAGTCTTCATTATTGCGGTAATAATCTCTGGAATATTTCTTAAACCATGCTTCATCGGCATCCCATTGCCAGCTTCTTCCATAAATTTTATCCCCGAAATCAGCTTCCAGACCCGGATAAAACAAAGTGTATCTCAATCGCGGATCAATTTTTCCGTCAGCGGTTTTCTCCTTTTTAAATTCAGCGACAATCCAGTTTCTGGCCTGTCCGTCAGACCAGCCTATACTTCTGGGTGCAAAGAACTGGGCTCTTGTATTTCCCATGCTGGCATTGGTGTTATCTCCGTCAGCACCTTTATTGGCATCAGAAAACTGGATTTCAAAAACGGATTCAGTATTGTTTTCATTCAAATGCGTGAAATTATCCTGAAAATTATCGACAAGCTTATAATATCCTTTCCCTTCACCAGTTACGAGGTAATCGAAAGCACTTTTCGCTTTCTGCCAGTCGTGCTGCTGCATATACACTTTCCCCAGCAAGGCCATGGCTGCACCTTTGGTAGGACGCCCGACATTTGCATCGTCCCATGAGCCCGGTAATGCCCCGGAGGCTTCTGTCAGATCTTTTATCACTTGCGCCCATACCTCTTCCAGGGTATTTTGTTTAGGTAAATCTTCGGGAGTTGAGGTTTTTAAAACCAGGGGCACATTTTCCCAAAGGATAGCAGCATAGTAATAATGTAAAGCTCTCAGAAATTTTGCCTGAGCCAGAATCTGGTCTTTCTTCCTGCTGTCTGTAAACTGTATACCCGGAACTTTATCCAGCACCTGATTACATCTGAAAATCGCTTTGTAGGTATCTCTCCAGGTATTTGAATTTCCTTCCCAGAAATTGTAATTAATGTATTGAAAACGAGTCCAGTCGCCTAATTCTATCCAGGGACTTTTACTGAATCCTTCATCTGAAGTAAGATCAAGTCTGAAATACATCCATCTGCTCCAGATACCGGGTTTATAAAACATGGCATACGCTGCATTTATTCCCTGCTGTGCATCGCTTTCACTTTTCCAGAACTGTTGTTCTGTAAGTGTATTGGGGTTTGGTTGATCAAGTAAATCATCCTGACACGCAGAGAAACCTGTGCTAAGTAGTGCCAGAAGTATTGCAATTTTTATTTTTTTCATAAGTCGTTTCAATTTTAAAATCCAAACTGTAGTCCCATTGAGTACATTCTTACATTAGGGAAAGCGCCATAATCGTATCCTTTTTCAAAAATGCTTGCGTTCAGGAACTCAGGATCAAGTCCGGTGTACTTGGTAAATGTCAGCAGGTTTTGTCCCGAAACAGAGATCTGAGCATTCGCAAATCCGATTTTATTTACGATGGCTTTTGGAATATTATAGGCAATACTTACAAATTTCAATCTCATGAAGCTTCCGTTTTCTAACCAGCGGTCTGTATCTCCGCGAGAGTTGAGCGTGGTTCCGTAATAGGCTCTTGGTACATTTGTATTCGGGTTATCCGGAGTCCAGGGTTGAATTCCTGCTCTGTAATTAGAGTTGTCGTCAAAACGATCCATTACGCTGCGGGGTCCGTTGAAAACCGTTGCACCAAATGCCCCGAACCAGTTCATAGAAAAGTCGAATCCTTTATAAGAAGCTCCTAAGTTCAAACCTATTTCATAATTCGGCCATGGACTTCCTACCACTACTTTATCCGAATTAGTAATCTGACCATCGCCATTGTTATCCTTAAATCTGATATCTCCGGGTTTGGCATTAGGTTGAATTGTAACTCCTTTAGCATTTTTATAGCTGTTTACTTCATCAGCATTCTGGAAAATTCCATCCGTTTGCAACACATACCACATTCCGACAGGCTGGCCGACTTGCGTAACAGTGTTCCCTACATAGGTATTATTTCTGTTATAACCCAGGCTGATTACATTATTATTCAGCGTTGTTAAATTGGCAGTTGCGTAATATTTAAAATCGCCTGCATCCTCACGGTATGTTGCTGTAAATTCAAAGCCTTTATTTCCGAGTGTGATTCCATTTACTCTTGGGTTTCCTCCGTCATTTCCCGTCGTCATAGCAATCGGAAATCCGAATAAAACATCCTCCGTTCTGGCAATAAAGTATTCAGCGGTCAGGGAAAGTTTATGATTCAGGAAGGAAGCATCAAAACCATAGTTCTGCTGAATGAGCTTTTCCCAGTGCAGGTTAGTATTAGCCAGCTGAACCTGTGTTGCCCCGGATTCTATATGCTGGTCCCGGCCCATTGCAATTGTTGAGAAGGTATTAACCAAAGGAATATAATCGTATGGTCCGATGTTGCTGCTTCCCAATGTTCCGTAACTGGCTCTCACTTTCAGGTCGTTAATCCATGAAGAATTGAAGAATTTCTCATTGCTGATTTTCCAGGCACCCGAAACGGAAGGATAACTACCCCACTGGTTACCAAACCCGAAACGGGAAGTTCCGTCTCTTCTCACCACTCCGTTTAACAAATAGCGGTCATCATAATTGTACTCAAATCTCCCGAAATATGAGATCAGATCAGAACGGGTTTTGAAACCTCCTGTCTGTGGTTCATTCCCCTGGTCAAGCACATTGAAATAACCTCCAGTCGGATTTACCAGTAAGTTTCTTTTTGTACCATTGATTTGCGCATATTCATCTTTCTGATAAGACTGGCCTGCCACAATATTGAGTGAATGCTTTTTGAAAACTTTATTGAAAGAAAGGGTATTTTCAATCAGCTGCGTAGAAGAAGTAGCACGGTTCTCATTGGCAATTGCCGGATCAAATGCCTGATTCAGTGTCCAGTTCCCTTGTTTTCTGAGATAAGAATAATGGTCGCTGCTGGTTTCATAACCTAAGTTCAGGCGATATTTCAAATAAGGCAGAAACTGTAATTCTGAAAACAGATTACCTCTGATTCTTAAGTTTTCGTTGGTTCTGTCTTCCAAATCGGCAATTGCTACCGGATTGGTACCAAATGTACGTGCTTTGGCTTCATCTCCATATCCGTAACCACCGGGATTAGCTTTGTTGTAAACCGGAATAGTCGGCAGCAAACGAACAACATCTATAATAGGATTACCTGACATTTCATCAGATCTGGAATTACTGATTGCAATGTTCTCTCCGATTCTGAAAATTCCTTTGGTTCCTGAGGTATTCACCCTTAGGCTGTAACGGTCAAATTTTGTACTGATAACTGTTCCCTTGTTACCGAAATAATTGGCTGAAACCAAATAACTTCCATCCTTGCTCCCACCCGAGAATGTCAGGTTATAATCATTGACACTTCCGGTTCTGAAGGCTTCTTTCTGCCAGTCAGTGTTGGTAGTTAAATCCAGTTTCTGGCGGGAAACGCCTGCATTATCATATGCCATGTTATTCAATCTGGCAAATTCATCTGTCCCGGCAAGATTATAAGTCGGAATAGTCTGCAAGCTGCTTTTTCCTGAGAAATCTATTCTCATCGGACCTTCTTTCCCTTTTTTGGTAGTAATGATGATTACCCCGTTTGCTGCCCTTGAACCATAAATCGCTGCGGCAGAAGCATCTTTCAGAATCTGAATGGATTCAATATCATTCGGGTTGAAATCTCTGTTGGCGGTTGAAATCAGACCATCAATTACGTACAGAGGATTCGTCCCGCTAAGGTTTTTCAAACCACGAATCAGAATATTCGCTTCAGAACCCGGCTGGCCACCCCCTCGGATATTTACTCCGGTTGCCAGACCCTGCATTGCTTCAGCAACAGTTGTTGCCTGCCTTTTCTGAATATCTGCCGCTTTTACCACCGAAACAGCACCTGTTAAATCTTTCTTCTGCTGTGTTCCATAACCTACTACTACCACTTCGTTCAAAGAAGTGGTTTCTTCGTCCAGCTGCACATCGATTGTTGTACGGCCATTGATCGGGACTTCCTTTGAGGTATATCCGACAAAAGAAAAAACCAATGATGAACCTCCCCGGGAAGCATTCAGGGAATATATTCCATCAGCATCAGTGGCGGAACCTGCAGAGCTGCCTTTGATTTTAACGTTTACTCCCGGAATTGGCACACCTTTTTTATCAGTAACTTTGCCGGAAATACGGGTATTCTGGGCAAGGGTTACTGTAGAGAAAAATAAGAAAAACAGTAGTAAAAAATGAGTAAACATCTCTGTTCTCTTTCGAAAAAGAAGATGCGGGGATGGTATCATGCCCCGCTTTTGAGGTAAATGTTTTTGAATCATAAAATTGTAAGTTAAATGGTTGTTGTTCAGTACAAAAGACCTTCAAATAGTAATTATTTTAGATTTTTTATAATTAACAGGACAAAGTGACTCATTAAATTTTGATTTTATGGCTCAAAATTTATTCAAAACGTCTCAATTAATGTCATTCAGACACTATTCAGCGGGAAAACAGAAAATCAAATGGATGTATTTGGCTTTTCAACTTATCTTTACATCAGCAATCTTCTAAGTAAATTGAAAAAAAATCATTTAATAGTATTATTACTGCTTAACTGGTCTGGTATTATTTCAGGTCAAAGCTATACTTTCAGGCATTATCAGGTAGAAAACGGCTTATCCTATAATTCCGTCATGTGCGGTTTACAGGATAAAAGAGGCTTTTTATGGTTCGGGACCAAAGATGGCCTGAATAAATTTGACGGATATACTTTCAAAATATTCAGAAATGATCATGATGATCCCGGTAGTCTCGGAAGCAACTTTATTCATAGCATCAATGAAGACAATCTGGGAATTATCTGGGTAGGAACTTTAAAAGGGCTTTATACTTATGAGGCTCAGAATGAAAAGTTTACTTTGATTAAAAATACACAGAATAGTGATGTCAGGGAGGTAAAAACTGACACCAGCGGTAATGTATGGTTTATTTCAGGGCTGACTTTTTCTCATTTCAACCGGAAAACCGGGAAATTAAAACTTTATGACAATGCTGGTATTAATGCCACTTCCCTGAGTATTTCCGGAACAACGATCTGGATTGCAACAACAGATGGTTTTCTCTGTGAGTTTGACTCTGCCAAGGGCTCCTTTAAAAGGTATAGTGTATTTGACAAATCAGGTCATGCGATTTCTCGCTGGATTGAAAAAATTCATGATACCGGGCATCATACCATATTAGTCGGCACTTCCAATCAAGGGGTGAAATTATTCAATACGGTCACCAAAAATTACGAAGACGTTCTGACAAATAATCCTGACCAAACAGATATTTATGCCAGAGATTTTTTGTATTTACATGATAACAAATACCTGATTGCTACTGAATCAGGACTATTTGAACTGGATCTTCAGACCAGAAAATATATAAACCTGCGAAAACAATACAACAATCCTTATTCTATTTCAGACAATGCTACTTACTGCCTGATAAAAGACAAAGAAGGTGGCATTTGGGTGGGAACTTATTTCGGAGGGGTAAATTACAGCCCGAATCAGAAAGTATTTTTTGACAAATACTTCTACCAGGGAAATCAGAAAAGCATTGCCGGAAATGCCATCAGGGAAATAAAACACGATGATTTCGGAAATCTGTGGATCGGCACTGAAGATGCAGGACTTAATAAATATGATCTCCGGACCGGAAATTTCACAAATTTCAGTCCTACGGTACCAGGCAAAGTTATTTCTTATACCAATATTCATGGACTGGCAGTAAAAGGGCAGGAATTATGGGTGGGTACTTTTGAACACGGGTTAGATGTATTGAATATCAAAACCGGGAAATTAATCAGGCATTATGCCGCAGGAAGCGGAGCAAATGATCTGAGAAGCAATTTCATTGAAACACTTTTTAAAACACGGAATAATGACATTATTGTAGGGGCCTCTGCGGGGCTTTACAAGTACAATCCGGCAAAAGACAACTTTAATGCCATTGATAAAATCCCTCAGATTTATCATAACAACGCCATTCTGGAAGATAGAGACGGAACAATCTGGGTAGGCACATTAAGGAACGGACTATATTTCTACAATCCGAAAACAAATGAATCAGGCGGATACACTTATGATGATGATCGGCAAAGTCTGAGTAATAATTCTGTAAACGGGCTGTTCACAGACTCCCGCAATCATTTATGGGTTACCACCGAAAACGGGTTGTGCAAATTTGAAAGACATACCAAAAAATTCATCAGATACAGCACTAAAAACGGTTTTCCAAGTAACGTTTTCTATAAAATTCTGGAAGACCGGACCGGGAATCTCTGGATCAGTACTTCTAAAGGACTGGTTTGCTTCAATCCGAAATCCGGAAAAATTAATACTTATACCAAAGCAAACGGCTTATTGAGTGATCAGTTTAATTATAACTCCGCATATCAGGATCAGGATGGGAAAATGTTCTTCGGTAGTGTGAATGGATTAATCAGTTTTAATCCTGAAAAATTCAGCCATAACACTTTCGTTCCACCAGTCTATATCACAGGTTTTCAGGTTTTTAATGAAGAATTACCCATTAACAAAGATGATTCTCCCTTAAAACAATCCATTTCTTTTACGAATAAAATTCAGCTTGGTTATAGTCAGTCTACCTTTAGTATCGATTTCGCAGCACTCGGTTTTACTGCTCCTGAAATGACGGAATATTCATATATTATGGAAGGGCTTGATAAAAAATGGACTTATCTTAAAACCAACAGAAAGATATATTTCACAGAATTATCGCCCGGAAAATATACTTTCAAGGTAAAATCCTCAAACGGAAGCGGCATTTGGAATAATCAGATTACACAGCTCGAAATCATCGTTTCTCCACCATTCTGGGCAAGTGTCTGGGCTTATATTTTATACAGTTTTATCATTTCAGGGAGCATTATTTATCTGATCAGGAATTATCACAAGAATATTAACCGGAAAAACCAGCGTAAAATTGAATTACTGGAAATTGAAAAAGAAAAAGAAATCTACCAGGCTAAAATTGAGTTTTTCACCTATGTAACCCATGAAATACGCACGCCTCTAACCCTGATTAAGGCTCCTTTGGAAGACCTTATGAAGAAGTCTGAGGAAATACCGGCTTTGCAGGATAATCTGGTTACAATGGAAAAAAACACCAATCGTTTACTGGAACTGACCAATCAGTTACTGGATTTCAGAAAAACGGAAACAAAAGGCTTTAGTTTAAATTTCGTAAATACCAATATCTCGAAGCTTCTGGAAGATACTTATCTGAGATTCAAATCTACTGCCGAATTAAAACAACGGCAAATGCAGATTCACCTTCCTGAAAACCCGTTGTATGCCTATGCCGATCCTGAAGCATTGAACAAGATCATCAGCAATCTGCTGGACAATGCTGTAAAATATGCAGATCAGAAAATTGAAGTGGAACTGAATGTTTCTGAAAGCAATACAGAATCGTTTACCATTGTCGTCAAAAATGACGGGAATCCTATTCCGTTGAACATGCAGGAAAAAATCTTTGAGCCGTTTTTCAGAATTGATGATAATAATGAAGGCGGAACCGGTATCGGCTTACCTTTGGCAAAATCTCTGGCTTTATTACACGAAGGAACGCTTTCATTTCATGCTGATCATTCAAACTTTAACGTTTTTATCTTAAAGCTGCCCGTACATCATGAAAAGGAATTCAAGGTTTACCAGGAACCTTTGGTTCAGGTTCCGATAAAAAGTCCTGAAGAATTACCGGATCCGGCCATCGAACGTCCTTCTATTCTTTTAGTGGAAGACAACCTTGAAATCATTGAATTTATTGCAGAAAAACTGCATAAGGATTATACTGTGCTAAAATCTTCCAATGGACTGGAAGCTTTAAAAGTCCTGAAAACAAACAGCATTCATCTGATTGTCAGTGATGTAATGATGCCTGTCATGAATGGTTTTGAACTTTGTAAAACGGTAAAAGACAATCTTGATTTCACACATATTCCCATTATTCTTCTTACAGCCAGAAACACCCTGCAAGCTAAAATTGAAGGACTTGAATCAGGGGCGGATGCTTATATTGAAAAGCCTTTTTCACCGGAACATCTTCTGATTCAGATTTCTAATTTACTGGCAAACCGAGACAAGATAAAACATTATTTCGCCAGTTCTCCACTGGTACATATCAAAAGTATGGCCTACAATAAAGCTGATGAGGCTTTTCTTGAAAAACTGAACGAAGCCATCTATAAAAACCTTGATAATAAATCGCTGGATGTTGAATTACTGGCAGACCAGATGAATATGAGCCGGCCTACTTTCTACCGGAAAATAAAAGCTATTTCTAACCTGAGCCCGAACGAATTAATCAATATTACCCGATTGAAAAGGGCAGCAGAGTTACTGGTTGAAAGCGATCATAAAATTCAGCAGATTGCCTTAATGACAGGATTTAGTTCTCAGGCACAGTTCGGAAGAAATTTTGTCAAGCAATTTGGCATTACGCCTTCGGAATATGCCAAAACTAAAAGTACTGCAAGAACTCAAAATCTATGATTCTTACCTGAAAACACAGGCTGTCTCCTTATATGCAGAGACAGCCTGTGCGGTATTAAAGAGGTTTCTCTCTTCCAAGAGGTTATTTAGTTAACTTAAGTACTTTCTTTTGCTGGACAAAACCTTCTCCTGAGACTGAAAAAAGATACACCCCATTTGTGAGAGATTCCATATCCAGCTCGTATTTTAATGAATCCGGATTTTCAATCACCCTGACAACTCTTGAATTTTCATCATAAACAACAATGGATTTCATGGCATATTTTGAGGCAATGGTGCAACGGTCGGAAACCGGATTCGGGAATACACTGACAAACGTTTCACCTGATCCTGAAACCTCTTTGTTTTTAGCTAAATCTTCCGAAAAATTGCCTGTACGGGCGTTAGGATTAGTTTTTTCATCCGCGGTGATATAAACTATAGCAGGGCGCTGGTTCGCTGTACCTGACTGAAGTGAGGTAAATGAACCATAGACTCCGGTCACTGTCGAAACGATTTTCAGGCTTAAAATGCTGTCAGAAGGCAAATACTGAAGTTGTTTTGTAATATCCCAGTAAACGTATCCGGCCGCTCCTGAAATAGTGCTAAGCAGGGTATCTCCGGCTGGTTTATTATTCCAGGTAATTCCGGTTTCTGTCCAGCTATTTACATTTGATCTGTATAATTGCCATTGGGTAGCGGCAGTTGAACCACTGTATAATCTGAGTTTTGCATTCAAAACTTTTCCGTGAACCTTTTTTAAATCAAATTTAACATAGGCTTCCCGCTGATATCCGACTCCGTCTTTTTTCACTTCCAGAAAAGTGCCTGTTCCGTAATTGGTTCCGGCATAACTTCCGTCTTTTACATACGAATCGGCAGAGGTCTGAATACTGTCTGACACAACTTTAGCAAACTTTGCACTGATGTCAACAGGTTCTCCTTCGTAAATCTGATTGGTTTTGGAAAGGTAAATTTTCACCACGCTGGAATCAGTAGCCGGAGTAATATTAACGGCGCCGTTGGCATGTGATGGTGTGAATGTTTTTACTGAAAATATCCGGTTTATTCCAAGATTTACGGAATTGTTTGTATAAAATCCATTTCTAAGATCGCTTGCATGCAAGTCGATGCCATCACTTTTTCTTTTTAACAGTAGGGCAGCATAGTTGCTGGACGAAACTTTCAGGCTGTCAGCACCCAATCCGATGGCCTTATTGTATCCGGCTCCGGTAAAGAAGACTCCGGTATAACCATTATAACTTACTGAAACAATTTTGCTGTTGTTATAATTGAGATATAAAGAGCTGGAATCATGATTGATGACTTTGGTATTGAAAAAAGTAATCAAATCGCTTTTCGAAACCGAAGGCACCACCACATAACGGTATGTCTGATCTTTCCATCCGTTCTGAGCTGAACCATGATTGATACTCAGCTGAAAGATGTTTACAGATACTGTGGCATTGGCATTTCTCTTATCAAGATTGTACCAGTTCCCGCTACGGTTTTCTGCTTTCAGAATTACATTTGTTGCAAGAGTTGCCTGTGGAATAATGATATAGCCCGTACTATCCTGCCAATACCAGGATGGTGAGGTGATATTCACGTTTGAATCTATTGAACCTGTGAGGGCAACGGATTGCTCTGCACCACCATTCAGGGAATAATATATATCTGAAAGTCTTTCTGTCTGATCCAGTGTAGTATAAATATCTCCTGAGTCGGTATCTGCATCACTGATCGAATTACCCATGCAGACCAGAATATCTTTAAAGGCAAAATAAGACTTTATGGCTTTGGTTTTATGATAGGAGTTGGTTCTGCTGAGGCTGAAAACCCCAATAGTTGCGATACCATCGCTCACACCTCCTGCTATTGAATTATCACTTTCATAACCGGTACTCCAGGGTACCAGCGGCAAAGCTCCGGTTTTTTGTTTTATTGTCGCTCCCGGAATTGCTCTCCAGTTCCACCCTACTCTGGCTTTATCGTATTCTGTTCCTTTTTTATAAAGCATTGTTGAGCCGTCGGCGACATGAAAATTCATCAGACCCTGTCCACTGGAAGCATCCGAAGTTTCTGCTCCGACGGTTCTGTTCGAAAGCATTTTAATGGCAGCAAAATACTTCGGGGAATGATGCATAATCAAATGAGAATTCCACAGGTATTTCGTGGAATCTATCTGGGAATTGGCGGGGGTCAGTTTATTTTTCAAAGCAAGCACAGAACTGAACTGAGGCAAGGTAGAGTCAGCTACGGCCAAAAATTCACTCAAAAAGGTAGGCAAACCACTTCCGGTTGTTCCGGACCGCTCGTTATGTCTTCCCATTACGCTGTGGGCGGTATGATTCTTATAAGAAAACCATTGCATCCCGTTCAGTAAAATATCTCCCCAAAACTGTTGCTGAGTACTGGTTAACTTCCATTTGGATGTTTTGGTCCAGGTGGCAAATCTGGCTAAATCTCTCAGAAAATCTCCTCCGTAACCAATGTTATAAGTCTGCGGACCATGCTGATTCAGGGAGCCGTCAAACATGGCTGCTACTACCGGGGAATTAGGTTTATTTATCTGAAAAGCAAGCTGATTGGAAACCATCGTTGAAAGTGTATCCATTGAGGCACTGTCGGTTATTGCAGCAAAAATTGATGTATAGCCAAAAAGCCGGTAACCAAGATTTCCCATCCGATGCCAGTCGTCAGTAAGATTTGTACCAAGATTAGGGTTTTTCAGGGTGCTCATTGTCAAACCATTGCTCCAGCTATGTCTCACAAAAGCTCCCGCTCTTTGTCTGATGTTTGAGATAATACTGCTGAAAGCCGGATCACTTTCATCTGTTTGAAAATTATCATAAAGCTTAATCATAATCATTCCCAGTTTGGTAGGCTGATCCATCGCACTGCTCGTCCAGGTAAAAGCCGGAATATGATTCAGCCAATAGTTGAGGGAATTGTAGATTTTAGCTTTTACGGCAGCATTCTGGTAATAACTTACAGAGTCAGGTTTCTCAAAAACGTAAGTCATTTTGTAAATACTTTCTGTCAGATCGGCAACAGTTGTGGCAGGATTCGATCTGTTAAAACTTCCGTCAGCATTTATACCATTCATAATACCCGCCATAGAAGGAGCATTGGTTGGAATAGTAAACATGTAATTAAAATACCAGCTCGAAGATAAGGTCGTTCTGACCTTTTCGATGTCAGTCTGAGAAAAGGCAAAAAATCCTGTAGTGCAAATGCAGGTGCAGGTTAGCAGATACTTGTAAAGTTTTTTCATAGTCATGTTTGTTTAAACGATATAAAAGAGGTACCAAAAATTGCAATGAACGATTGAATTCCCTTTGGGTAAAGGACAGGTAGTATCACCCCGCCCTCTACGGCCGACCATTATAAAAAAACTGAAAAGAATGCCTTATTTTGCCAGCTTATACAAGCCAAATTCAGCCAAGGCAGGATTTAGTCGTGAGGATTCTATATTTAATCTTACTTTCTGCGCCTCTATCGGTTCAAATTTCAGAAGGCGTTTATATCCTATCGTTGTTCCTTCCGTAAAACGTTTCCATTGCCCGTCAACCCAATACTCGGCAGAAAACTTTTCTATCCGCTGACCGATTGATATATTTTCCTGCAAAGACAAGACGTCAAAAGTCTGAGGTTCTTTCAAATCAAACTCTATGGTTGTCGTTGTATCTTTTCCTTTTGTGGTAAAGAATGTCAGCAATTTATTATCAGTAAGCGCAATTTTATTCAGTCCGTTATTACTGCTGACTACTGCTCCTTTGGCAAGATTTTCAGAGAAAGTAGCTTTAAATTTCTTTGACCATTCTAAAAGGTTATGAACGTCACTTGGGCTGATGAGTCCTTTTGTGTCAGGAGGAACATTCAGCAAAAGTACTCCGTTCCTGCCAACGGAAGTAAAATAAATATTCATCAGTTCTTCTGCCGTTTTCACCTTACTGTCTTCATTCGTATGATAAAACCAGCCCGGTCTGATACTTACATCTGTTTCAGCAGGATACCAAACCAGCCCTTTTGCACCCAAAATCTGTTTTCTGCCTCCCATATCTTCATTATTTTTAAGAACCTGGGGTTTTATCATCACTTCTTTCTGGGAAGCTCCGGCAATCTTTTTCTGTTCTGTCTCATCTACAGGTAATACACTCCATTCGGTAAGTCTTCCGATTCCGGACTCAGTCCCAACCCAACGGACATCCGGTCCCTGAATGGCGATTGTAGCCTGAGGCTGTAATTTCCTGATCAGTTTATACCAGTTGTCAAAATCATAAACCTGCTTTTTGCCATTCGGGCCTTCTCCGTTTGCCCCGTCAAACCAAACCTCATCTACCTTTCCGTATTGCGTCAGTAATTCTGTCAGCTGGTTTACGAAATAGGCATTGTATTTTTCGGTATCTCCGTAATCAGGAGAGTTCCTATCCCACGGAGATAAATATACGCCAAAACCTATGCCATATTTCCGACAGGCATCAGCAACCTCCTTTACTACATCCCCTTTACCGTTTTTGTAAGGTGTATTTTTGATGGAGTGCTGAGTATATCTGCTTGGCCAGAGGCAAAAACCGTCATGGTGCTTTGCCGTAATAATTACTTGTCTGAAACCTGCATCCTTCATGGTTTTCACCCATTGTCCGGCATCAAGCCGGGCAGGATTAAACTGTTTAATATCTTCTTTTCCGTCACCCCATTCCCGGTCGGTAAATGTATTAATGCCAAAATGAAAGAATGCAGTTAGTTCCAGTTGCTGCCAGCGCAGTTGTCTGGCAGAAGGAATGACATTGGCTGCTTTACGAATGATGTCTTTTTCAGTGTCTTTGGGAGAAATGGCGACAAAACTTTTGGTTTGAGCCATTGCCGAAGCAGAAAACAACACAATCGGTAAGAGAATCTTTTTCATATTTTGCATTTTTATAATTAATAAATTTCGTACAGAAAGCCACATTTTTATGATAAAACGTTAAAGGCCTTCAAAATCCGTACAAACCTATGAAAAAACCCGAAAATACCTGTCTGGAGCTAAGTAGCTGTCAGATTAACAAAGCATATTCAGAAAAACATAATCTATTGGCCACTAAACAATTACCCGTTTACCCATCATCATGTAAAAAGTCTTTTTACCTTATTGATAAACTCTGACGTAGTCAACAAAATATTTACTGGAAACAATCGATTTATCCAGCTTGCCTCCCAATGTTCCTTCTCTTCCCAGGGCCAGGTTCAGCAATAAATAGAATTTCTTCTGAAAAGTATTTTCATTTCCTTTTTTCGACTTTTTCAGGTCGAAACTGAAATATTTTAATTCGTCATAATAAAAATCAATCTGGTCTTTAGTCCATTCAATGGCATAAATATGAAAATCATCATATGGCGCACCTACAACCGGTTTTTCACCATGATATTTATACGTTCCGGTAGAATCTGCATAATGGATTGTTCCATAAACCTGCGAGGAATCCTTGCCTACAAACTCCATAATATCAATTTCTCCGCAAGTCGGCCACTTTACAGCCTGTCTGTTCTCTCCCAGCATCCAGAATGCCGACCAGACGCCTAAACCTTTAGGCACTTTTGCCCTTACCTCAAATCTGCCGTAAGTCCAGGTTTTTTTCCCTAAAGTCATAATACTCGCAGAAGTATATGCGGAAGTATCAAACTTTTCTTTTCTGGCTTCAATTACCAGTAATCCATCCTCTACTCTGCAATTTTCAAGTCTCTTTCTGGTGTAGTGCTGGGGTTCATTATTACGGACATGTCCTACTTCATATCCCCATTTTGTGCTATCCGGCAGGCCTTTGTAATTAAATTCATCCGACCAGACAAGTTTCCTTTTTATTTTCATTTTCACTGAATTGCCTTGAGCATTCAGCAAAAGCGGACTTATTATTAAAGTAATTACTGTAAAAAAAATCTTCATAGATGCTTGAATATATTGTTGAAATCTGATCATTCTGCTAAAAAATCCTCAAAATGACTGCATGAAAAAACGGGTTTAGTACAAACCTGCTTTAGTCAAACCTGCAATGCCCGAATGCAGGCAAAGCAGGTTTAAACTAACATGGTATAAGTAACTACTAATTAATCCATCCACTGTTTTGTACAAGATTCGGATTCATCTGCGTTTCTGTCGGCGGGATAGGCCAGGTATCAATGTAGTCTCCTTTCAGGTTATAAGGAACGACAATTGATCCCCAAATCTGTTTTACACCATTTCCCGGAGAAAATACCTTTGTTTTCCAGCTTCCCCAGCGTAATTCATCAAAATAGTTAATGCCTTCATTCGGAAATTCCATTCTGCGTTCGTTACGGATACGCTCACGTAGATCTGCCTGTGAAGATACAGTTGTTACTGCCGATGAATTAAGTAAAGCCACTCCTGCCCGTGCTCTAACCTGATTCACAAGACTTACAGCTTCAGCAGTTGATCCCTGTTCATTAAGTGCTTCAGCCCACATTAAAAGGACATCTGCATAACGGATGATCGGGAAATCTATCGGGCCATACTGACGGTTAATAATCTCATTTGAGCCTTCATAAACAAACTTACGGTACAGATAATAGAACTGACCTTTGGTATCAGTGGTTAAATCCAATACCGGAGGGTTTTCATTTCTGTTTGGCCAGCGGGAAGTAAAAGTCTGATCCGATCCGTTGATAGGACGTCCACGGTACGTTGAATACGGAGTAATCACATTATAAGCCAAACGCGGATCACGGTTATCATATGCTTTCTTAACACGTTCCTCGTTGCCGTCAGGAAGATAAAGAGACATATCCAGCCCTTTATTTTTGAAAGTAGTAATCTCTGTTGCCGTCAGGTTATTTCTCAGGAAAAACACTTCACGTTTAGCAGGATCCATGGCAGAATATCCCGGAATAATATCATCCCAGCTGAACTTGCTTCCATTACTGTTTTCATATAAATCCACAAGATTCGGAGAAACTGTGTAGGTATTCCAGCATGAACCAAAAGAAGAACGCGAGCCGCAATACCATTGTGTTGTTGAGCCGTAACCATCAATTCCGATGTTCTGCATAGAAAAAATCATTTCATCAGATTGTTCATTGGCCTCTTTAAACAATGCTTTATAATCAGCGAACAAAGTATAACCTGCTTCTTTTACTTTGGCAAAATCGGCAGCAGCTTCTTTCCATTTTTTCTGATAAATATAGGCTTTTCCACGAAGTGCATAAGCAGCACCTTTGGTAGCATGTCCGTATTGAGCGGCTCCTTTGGCATATTTTGCAGGAAGATTCGGTTCATTTATGGCATCTGTAAGATCCTGAATAATTACATCCCATACTTTTGTTTCCGTTTCACGGCCTTTTGTCATCTTATCGATACTGGTAGGTTCCAGATAAACCGGAACACCCTTAAATACCTGATTCAGACGCAGGTAGTAATAGGCTCTGAGGAATTTACATTCCGCAATGTATCTTGCCTTTTTCTCAGGTGAGGAAGGCGATACTTTTGAGATATTGACAATCGCATCATTTGCCCGCTGAACCCCTTCATACATTTCTTTCCAGGTATTGCTGAAAAGTCCGCTGGTTGTAGCCACTGTTCCGTTCACCATTTCATCACCTCCGGTGGTCATTCCGGTAAAACCCAGACGGTCATAATGGTAAAGTTCACGACCGGAAGCACCGGAGTTAGTGATACCCAGGCGAAGTGCCTGATAAACGCCCGTTACACCCAAATCGGTCAGGTTATCTGAAGTCCACATGTTAGATGAACTGATCGAACCGTATGGAGTAGTATCTAAAAGAGCTTCCTTGCAGCTGCTGGTTGAAAGAGCAAGTGCAAAACAAAGACCTAATGGTTTCACCAAAGATACATTTCTTTTTAATCCTTGTATTATTGTTTTTTTCATAATGTCTTAGAAAGTTACGTTTACGCCCATGGCAAATTGTTTCATTGTCGGATAACCAACTGATGCACCGATCTCCGGATCAAGGCCCGGATAAGCCGTGATTAGCAGCAGGTTTTCACCCGATACAAATATTCTTGCTCTATTCACACTGATCTTTTTAAGCAGTGATTGCGGCAAAGAATAGCCTAGCTGAACATTTTTTAATTTGACATACGTTGCATCGTATAACCAGGCTGTGCTTGAAGCAGTATTCTGGCTGTCACCGCCAAATTTCAAACGAGGGAACGTTCCGTTAATATTATTGGCAGGATCTTCCGGATTGGCATCATTGTAATAATAATGGTCATCAGCGATGCGTGTAGCCACGCCATTTCCCAGACGTACAATCGAGTTATTATATCCCTCTGCATTCCAGTAATATTGCAATCCGCCGCTTCCTGCCCAAAGCATAGAGAAGTCAAAATTATTCCAGGCAACACTCATATTTAATCCGAAATTGTATTTTGGATCTGCTGAAGTTCCGGTGAACGATTTGTCAAATGAGTTTCCATAAATACCATCTCCGTTAGTATCGGCATAAATGTAATCTCCGTAATAAATCTGGCTTTTCCCTACTTTTCCTACTGGCTGGAAGGTATAACCCGCTGCTACCATTGCCTGTATCCAGGCCATATCATCTTTTGTGCGAATCATCCCGTCTTTCGGACCGCCTTTAATATTTGGTGTTCCGTCTGCATTGAAATGACTTCCGTCTCCTTTATACAAGTTCAGCAAATAGTACTCATTGATCTTATGGCCTTCAAGAATACGGTTATCGCCTCCGCTTGATACTGTTCCCAGGTTAGAATTATAGACTTTATTGCCATTTGCATCAGTTCCCCAACCTTCCTGAAGCTGGCCTTTGTAGGTTGTAACATTGTTCATGTTATAGGCAAAGTTCCCGCCAATTGAGAAATCAACCTTCCCGATTCTGTTTTTCCAGGTAACTGCTACTTCAAGACCACGGTTAAGAACTGCCGCCGTGTTTTGTGTCGGAGCTGTTTTGGTACCTGCTGTCAGATAAATCGGAGGTGTAGTAAGGATACCGTCTGTCAGCTTGTTATAATAGTCCACTTCCACATTTACACGGCCTTTAAGAATTGAAGCTTCCAAACCGATGTCTGTAACGGTTGTTTTCTCCCATTGCAATAAGGCGTTTGCATATTTCGACTGTACTAAGCCTGAAGCAGATATTCCGTTGAAAGAATAATTCACTTTGTCGTAAGTAGCCTGATAGTCGTAATTTCCTCTGGAAAGATCAGAGTTCATAATGTTGTTACCCAATTGTCCCCATGAAGCTCTCAGTTTCATATTCTGAATATAAGGACGAACTGATTCCATAAATGGTTCTTCCATAATTCTCCATCCTGCCGAGAAAGAAGGGAATACACCCCAACGGCTTTCAGAAGCAAATTTTGAAGATCCGTCATAACGTAAGTTGGCTTCAAGCAGATATTTTGAGCGGAAAGCATAATTAATACGACCGAAGTAAGAACGCATAGCTCTGTCATATTCTGAACCGCTAATGGCCGACATATCCGAAGCAGAACTTAAGGTTGTGCTTGTATAATCAATCAACCCTTTTTTGGTAGCGCTGAATTCATAGTAGTCGAAGTAGTTTTGGTTATAACCTATCAATCCACCCAAATCATGATCTCTGCCAATTGTAGTATTGTATCTCAATACATTATCAAAAGTCAGGAGATAATCTTTGTTAAAAGAATAACTTGTCGTCAATTGATCCGGCGTTGAGGCCTGGCTTCTTAAGATATTGGTTGCAAAATCCCAGCGTTCGATCGGATTACTGTATGAATTTTGTTCCTGCATACGCATCTGATAGTTCATTTTTGTCTCGAAAGTCAGACCTTTCAGAAGAGTGAGCGTTGCATAAACGGTCGTATTGAAACGGTTGGTGTTATTATTTCCACCGGTTCCATCCAGATAGGTAAGCAGGTTATTATTGGTAACAGGTTCTTCCGGAGCCGGAGCAAAGCCGTATTTTCCATTGTAATAAGGATAAATTCCCGGAGTTGTCTGACGCAAAAAGTTAAACAAGTTATCAGTATTGGCCATGCCTACTGATTGATTTGAGGCGAAAGTCTGCGTTCCAAGAGTAAGAAACTTATTGATTCTTGCCTCTACATTGGCACGAAGCTGATATCTCTTAAGGCCTGTATTTTTCATCAGACCCTGGTTATCGAGATAACCCATCGACAAGTTATAAGAAGCTTTTTCACTGCCTCCGTTTACGGCGATATTATGGTTCTGAACAACATTATTTGTTAAAACCACTTTGCCCCAGTCTGTATTCGGATAGGCCACACGATTCGGAATGCCTAAGGCCGTCAGCCCATCCGGATTCTTATTTGCTTCATCCCACAGGGCAATTGTCGCGGCTGAATATACGTCTGCCTGCCCTATATTGCGTGCTCCTTCGTTAAACAAACGCATATGGCGTGCATTGTCTGAAACAAAGGTAGGACGGTTCATTGGTGTTGAAGAAGAGTATAATCCGGTATAGGTCACATTCATTTTATTTTGTGAACCTTTTTTGGTAGTAATAACAATTACACCGTTTGCTGCTAGGGAACCATAGATAGAAGCAGAAGCCGCATCTTTCAGAATTGAAATGCTTTCAATGTCATTCGGATTGACGGCATCCATTGAACCCATAATTCCGTCAATAATTACAAGGGCATCACTGTTGTTCAGTGTACCCGTACCACGAATACGGATAGTAGCACCGTCTGAACCAGGCTTTCCGGAACCTTGTCTTACAAAAACACCGGGAGCCAGACCTGCCAGTGAAGATGATACGTTGGTTACAGGTCTGTTTTCAATACTTGAAGAAGAGATAGCTGCGACAGAACCTGTCATGTTTACTTTCTTTTGGGTACCATAACCGATAACAACTACTTCATCCAGGGCCTTATTGGAAGATAACATGGTTACGGTTAAAACTGACTTCCCTCCGACTGCTACCTCCTGTGGCTGAAATCCGACAAAACTAAAAACCAGAACAGCATTGTTGTCAGGAACAGAGATTTTAAATTCCCCTTTAATGTCAGTTGTAGTTCCTTTAGAACTTCCCTTTAGTAAAATATTCACACCCGGAAGCGCCTCTCCCTTGTCGTCTGTTACTTTACCTGTGATATCAATGGCTAATGAAGCAGACATAGCTGAAGTAGCCGTTTGCCATTGAATGACCGTCAATGCAAATAGAAATATGCAAATTTTTGTAATAATTTGTTTACTGATACCGGGGTGTTCCCGAAGAAAACCCGGTTCTTTGTCTCCCTCTCTTTTCTTATAAGAGGTAGCACTTAATTCCTTGCCCCGGGGGCTTCCTGTAAAAAGATTCATAGGCTGTTTGTTTAGGATTGGGTATTAAAAATGACCAGACCATTTTTCTGACAAAAGTGGATGACAATCCCAGATTCATAGGGGGAATATTCTAAATAAAAGGGGGGATAATCCTAAACAATGCCTTAAAACAGCAATTATTTCAATAAAATCGGGAAGAAAGGAGTTTTTTTGAGCAAGTCCGGTTTATTTTTACTATTCAAATTTTAATAGGAATAGTTCAAAAAAAAATAAGGTTCGAGTATTTTTTAACTACAATTACCTTATGTTATTATTCAACAAATTATCCTTTCTGAAAAATTTGATATCGGGTTATGAATTATAAAGGTACGGCGGGTGGGTTTTTCCTTAAATCAGGGTGTTTTTCTCTGGTACTATTTTTCTGTAATTACTACTTTTCTATAGGTCAAAAGCCTATTTTTAATCGGGTTAGTATCGAAAACGGCCTTTCCCAGAGTTCTGTTCTCACAATTGTCCAGGATGCGAAAGGTTTCCTCTGGTTCGGCACCAGATCCGGACTCAACCGATTCGATACCCGGAATTTCAGGGTTTATAAAAATGTGCCTTCTGACCCGAAAAGCATTTCTGATAATTACATTCTTTCTTCTTTATGCGACAGCCGGAAAACTTTATGGATCGGTACTATTAACGGGTTGAATAAATATAATGCCGAACACGATTGTTTCAAAAGGATTACTAATGATCCCTCAGACAAAACCAGTCTGAGCAACAACACAGTTCATTGTATCTATCAGGACAAAAAAGGCCGGATCTGGATAGGAACAGATAACGGGCTGAACCTGATGAAGGATGCTGAAAAGACTGCTTTCATCCGGTTTTCTCATCAGGCAGGAAAACCCGGCCTGCCAGGCAATAACATCAGGGCTATTTTCGAAGATCATGAGGGCTTCCTCTGGATTGGTACCGGCAATGGTTTAACAAGAATTTCTGAAAAAAAAGGGTTATTTCAGTTTAAAGTTTACAAAAATTCAGCCAGTGATCACGGGAGCATCAGCGGAGATTTTATTTCGACGATTACTGAAGATTTTCAACATCGTTTATGGATTGGTACCCAGCATGACGGGATCAATCTTTTTGACAGAACACAGGATCGTTTCAAACGCTTTTATCAAAGTTCCGGAAAAACAGGTCTTGTGCATAACAATATCCGGAAAATCATACCTGATAAAAACGGGAGACTCTGGATCGGGACACTTGAAGGAATCAGTATTCTGGATCCGCTTACCCAAAAGTTCAGCTCATACCAGCATGATTCCGATGATCCCGAAAGCATCGGGCAGAATTCTGTATATGATATTTTCCGGGATGACAGCGGCTCTATGTGGATTGGCACTTACTACGCCGGACTCAGTGTCGTATTTTCTCATGCGACACCCTTTACTATTTACAGAAACAGCAAAAGAGTTTCCAGCATCAGCAATAATGTGATCAGTTCTATTACAGAAGATCCCCTTCAAAATCTCTGGATTGGCACAGAAGGCGGTGGCTTAAACTATTTTGACAAAAAGAGTGGAATTTTCAGCAATTTCAGGAATACACCAGGTAATGCATCAAGTCTGAGTTCTAATCTTGTAAAATCTGTTTACCTCGACCGAAATAAAAACCTCTGGATAGGGACGCATCTTGGCGGCCTGAATTTGTTTAATTCTTCATCAAAAACTTTCAGGCATTTCAGGCATAATCCAAACGATTCTTTGTCTATCAGTTCAGATGATATTATTGATATTCTGGAAGACAGTCAGGGAAGACTCTGGATCGGTACCGATCAGGCAGGGTTAAATATTATGGATCGTGAAACCGGAAAATTTTCCAGATTTTCTCCCAAAGGCCTCTTCTCAATCAGCAGTGTTGGGGTAACCGTCTTATTTGAAGACTCCCGGAAAAACATATGGGTTGGTACCAGCGGCGGCCTTAATGTACTTCAATACCAGTCAGAAAAATTCAAAACTATTCTCAAAGACAAAGAGCATAAAAACAGCCTGCCTTCCAATTCTATCACTTGTATCAATGAAGATTCCCGGAAAAATATCTGGATCGGTACTTATTTTGGCGGGCTTTGCAGGTATAACCTTTCTCAAAACACCTTTACTACTTTTACTGAAAAAGACGGCCTTCCGGGAGATAACATATTGGGAATTCAGGAAGATAATCAGGGTTTTCTGTGGGTAAGTACAAACAAAGGTTTGTCAAAATTCGACCCTGTCAGGAGGAATTTCAGGAATTATGATGTCAACGACGGACTTTCGGGAAATGAGTTTAATTACAATTCCTGTTTCAAGGATAGTAAGGGCGAGTTGTTTTTCGGGGGATATAACGGGCTCATCAGGTTTAACCCGAATGAAATCGGCATTAATGATTTCCATGCACCACTGGTTTTTACTGCACTGAAATTATTCAACAAACCTGTCGCCGTGGAAACAGAGGATAATCTATTAAAAAAGGACATCAGTCTGGCAGATGAGATTGTTTTCAGACATGACCAGAACATTTTCACGGTAGATTTCGCCTTACTAAACTACATCAAATCGAACAAAAATAAATATGCTTACAAGCTCGAGGGTTTTGAAAAAGACTGGAATTATGTAAACATTCCTTCTGCAACCTATACAAATCTTCCTTCCGGAGAATATAATCTGTTAGTAAAAGGAGCCAATAACGATGGTCAGTGGACAAGCGAACCTGTCAGCCTGAAAATCCGTGTATTGCCTCCTTTTTGGAAAACCTGGTGGGCCTATTGCCTTTATATCCTCTTTTTTGCAGTGATTTTATTCTTTATTATCCGTTTTTTCCTGTTGCGGGCATTGCTCCGGCAAGAACATGAACTGCATGAAATCAAGCTTAATTTTTTCACCAATATTTCCCATGAAATCCGTACCCACCTTACCTTAATAACCGGTCCGGTAGAAAAGCTGCTTATTTCTGAAAATACCCGTGAAGGCTTTCAGGGACAGCTTGTACATGTAAAAAACAATACAGACAGGCTTTTAAAATTAGTGGGAGAATTAATGGATTTTCAAAAGGCGGAAAGTCGTCACCTCAGATTACATGTTTCCAAAATAAATATCGTTTCCCTGCTTTCGGGAATTTTCGGGTCTTTTGAGCATATTTCTGAAATGCGGAATATTCAGTCTTCGCTCATCGCTGATGCAGAGGATATTGAACTTTATGCAGATTCCGAGCAAATCACTAAAGTATTCTTCAATCTTTTATCAAATGCTTATAAGTTTACGCCTGATGGCGGTTCTGTAGTGCTTAAAATCGCTAAAAAGGATAGTCTGGTTGAGATAGAGGTTATTGACAATGGCCGTGGAATTGCTCCGGAATACCTGAAAAAGCTCTTCGTGAATTTCTTTCAGGTTTATGAATATGGCTTGCAGAATACCGGATACGGAATCGGGTTGGCTTTATCGAAAAGTATTGTTGAATTACACAAAGGCGAAATCAGCGTTGAAAGTGAAGTAGCTCATGGGCATCAGAATGGCCGCACCTGTTTTAAGGTCAGTCTTCCCGCAGGACATGCTCATTTCACTGAAAGCCAGCTTACTCCTTCTGAAAACATTCCTGTTTACTCTTTCACGGCACCAGCTGCTGAAACGGATGAAAATGAGTCCGTTTCCTTAGAAATTTCCCAAAAGACCTCTATCCTTGTCATAGAGGATAATCCTGAAATCCGGCTTTTTATCCGTAATTCACTGAACACTCATTATCAGGTATTTGAAGCGGAGAATGGCCTGAAAGGGTGGGAAATGGCTACTGAGCTTATTCCTGATCTGATAATCAGCGATGTGATGATGGATCAGATGAATGGGCTGGAGTTATGTGATAAAATAAAAAATGATGAAAGAACCAATCATATTCCTGTCATCCTGCTGACTGCCAGAGCCACCCTGAATCATCAGGTTGAAGGCCTGAGAACCGGTGCAGACTGTTACATTACCAAACCTTTCAGCATACAGGTACTGGCACTCAATATCCACAACCTGCTCGCCTCCCGGGAAGTCATGCGGCAAAGATTCAGCCGACAGATTACATTGCAACCTCAGAATACCATTATTAATACTTTTGAGGAGGAATTTCTTGACAAAGTTATACAAATCATTGATAATCAAATGGACAATCCGGAATTTGGGGTAGTAATGTTATCTGAAAAAGTAGCCATGAGCCAGCCTATTCTTTACAAAAAACTGAAAGCCCTGACAGACATGTCTGTCAATGAGTTTATAAAATCCATTCGTTTGAAGAAAGCCGCACAGCTTTTACAGCAAAAACAAATGAACATTTATGAAGTATCCTATGCCGTAGGTTATGACGACCGGAAGTACTTCAGTAAGGAATTTAAAAAACTCTTCGGTAAAACGCCAAGCGACTATCTTAATAGTTTTGAAACCCGTCCGGAGGATCCGGTTTGAGTTGGGTTCAGGTAAAAATAGTCATACCCTATTTCAACTAAAAATATCGTATTCCAGTACGATAATAAACAATTATCGTACCTCAACACGATAATATAAAAATATCGTATCACAGAACGATAATTGACGATTATCGTATTCCAGCACGATAATTTTTGACAGTACGATTAAAATACTGTACATTAGCAAAAAAAATGCTATGAGTTATTATGCAGTAATCACGGGAGATATTATCAACTCAACCAAGTTTGATGCCTTTAAAAGAGATAAGCTGTTACAGAAATTAGATACTTTTTTCAGGAAGTATTCGGCGGAATCTGAGAACGAAATGCATCTGAAAATACAGTTTGAGATTTTCAGGGGAGATAGTTTTCAGGGATTGCTGGATTCTCCTGCGGAGGCTTTGAAGCTCTGCGTATTAATGCGTTCTTATCTAAAAAGCCAATTTGATTCTGAGCTGACTCTGGACGCAAGAATTGCCATCGGAATCGGAGAAATCAGTTATAAATCTGAGAAATTATCAGAATCAGATGGGGAAGCCTTTCATAATTCAGGAAGATTACTGGATGTTATGAAAAAACTGCCCCAGCAAATAGGTCTGCAATCTCCCTGGCCCAACTTGAATAATGACATTAATATCGGACTGGTATTACTGGAAACAATCATCAGTAAATGGACGCCGCTTCAGGCGGATGTGGTATATCTGAAACTTTCGGGACAAACGGAGCTTCAGATCTCAAAAATATTAAATATTGCACAATCCTCTGTTAATCAAAGGGCTAAAGCTGCCTCCTGGGGGGCTGTGGAAATATTTATCAAACATTTCAATGAGGTAACAAAAGCCAACCTAAGCTAAATATGTATATTTCTTCCGCTCAGTTTATCATATTAATACAATTGTTACTGGCTCATACACTGGGAGATTTTCACCTGCAATTCAACGATTGGGTAAAAGATAAGGAAGATCGTTTTCTGCGGTCAAAATACCTTTATTTTCATGCAGCGGTCCATTTCTTCTTAACCTGGATTTTACTGGGAGAATGGAAATTATGGTATATCGCCCTGTTTATTGCCATTACGCATTTAGGAATAGATATCTGGAAAATCAGCAAAGACCGCAGGCTCAATTCAGCCTACAGAACTAACAGGAAAGACCCGGCATATTCCCATAAAAAGTTAAAGTATTTTCTGCTTGACCAGAGTATGCACCTTATCATTATTCTGGCAGTATGGCTGTTTCTGATTGAAAGGCTTGATACTGCATTGGATTATTGGAGCGATTTAACCACTAATTATGGGGCAATGACTATCCTCACTGCTTATGCCCTATGTACTCTGCCTGTTTCTATCATTATTAATATTGTCACCAGAAAATGGCAGATGCAGTTACAGACCCCGGTTCCGCCAAATGTAAACGATAATGACCTTGATAATGCCGGTATGTGGATCGGAATGCTGGAAAGGATTATTATTCTCACACTGATCATTGCAGGACAATATGAATCCATTGGTTTTTTGATTGCGGCAAAATCCCTGCTCAGATTCAGTGAGAATAATCAGCAAAATGGTTCCTCTGTAAGTAAAAAGTCGGAATACATCCTGATTGGCACTTTATTGAGTTACGGAAGTGCCATTATCATAGGGGCTTTATGTAATCTGATTCTTAAAAGCACATGAATAGACTTTCAGCGGTCGGCCGTCGGCTTAAATTTACAAACTAACAGGTTTCCTTGTTCAGAATAAGCTTGTTCCGATTCGACAATTGTTATATATTTATAGACAATTGTCGAATTCATAAGAATTATGTCAGCAACAATATCAAATATCGAAACCAGGTTAAACAGAGAAATCACGGCCTTTTTGCATTCTGACAGAATTACAAACCATCAGATTGAAGTAAATAAGTCGATTACTTATGAAGGCTTTCTGGAAAGCAAAATACTTATCATCCTTGCAATCAGAGCTGGTATTCCATATTCACTTTTTAATTTAATTCAGGATTATGCCCCATTTACTGAAAGTGATTGGGCTGACCTTCTTAACATTTCAACAAAATCACTGCATAGGTACAAGGCATTTTCCGGACATTATTTCAAACCGGTTCATTCTGAGAAAATCATTGAAATGTCCGAAGTTACTAAAGTCGGACTTGATGTATTTGGTAATATAGAAAAACTCAGGTTATGGCTCAATACTCCGAATTATGCACTAGGTAAACTAGCACCCATAGAATTATTGAAAGACTCTTATGGGAAAGAGATGGTTATCAGCGAATTAATTCGGATTAATCACGGAATACTTGTGTAAAATGGAAGTATTCAGACTTGCCAGGGAGAAATATGCAGCTCCTCTCTCAGGGATAGGAGCTGCTATTAAAGGAGCCCGCTGGAACTCTATTGGCATAGAATTAATTTATACTGCCCAAAACAGGTCCTTAGCAATGGCTGAGGTGGCTGTTCACTTTACTTTAGCAACCCTGCCTGATGATTATGTCATGTTAACAATTGACATACCTGATGACATAGCTACTAAACAAATCTCCGAAACGGATCTACCACCAGACTGGAAAAATTTTCCACATCCGATTTCTACCCAAAAATTTGGTGATGAGTTTGTGGCTGAAAATACAAATGGTGTATTAATTATTCCTTCTGTCGTTACACAGGGCGACTACAATGTGCTTATTAATCCTAATCATAAAGATTTTAGCAGAATAACTATCAAAAAAATTGAAAAATTTCCATTCGATATGAGAATATTCAAAGGATAATATACAATCAAAGATTAGTGGATATCAAAACAAAAGTCAAAAACACATGACACTGAGCATTTTTAGCTTTTCCAATGTTTTAACACCACTCCTTTTAATAAGAAACAGAAACCTCTTCACTCGGTTTACTCTGGTTATTCGCCCTGTCAGAAGAAACCAGGTAGTAAAAAAATAATTTCCCTTTTCCTGTCTGTTTGTCAACATACGACAATTCATCCGGTTTTAAAGAAGCCAGTAATTGTGGTTTAGCGCCTCGTTCATAGCGATACAGTTTCACTTCTTTCAGGTCGCTGTAACGTACTTCATCCCACTGTAAAATCACACCAAGCTCATTTTTATAGGCAGTCAGTCCAAACGGAACCGGAATCTCAGGAACTGGAAGCAAAACAACTCCGCTTTCGTCAGCCTTACTTGATTCACCGTTAAAACCCAAGGTCTTAATCTGATACTGGTAAGAGGCTCCTAAAACAGCCGTAGAATCATTAAAATAATTAACATTGGTTCCTATTTGCACGATTTTCACTAAAGTCCCGTCTCCTGTTTTCTTTCTGTAAATTTCATAACCGGAAATACCTGCCTCCTCCTTGGCAGACGGAGCAGTCCAGTGTAATTTTACCAAAGGCATTTCATTTTCTGCGGTAAAAGCAAAAGGCGGACTTAAGGCAACTTTCAATCCGGTAACACCACTGGAAGTATCTGATGGCATACTCATTACATGACTGGTATTTTCAGCTATTACAAAATAACGATAAGAGGCATTTGGCCTGAGTATTCCCGAGGAATCCACATATTCCTGCAAAATAAGTCTGTTATTATGAGGCAATAAAGTCCGTACCAGTTCAAACTTCGAGTCATTCATCCCTGCCCGGTAAATATGATACCCTTTCAGATTTGGTTCTGAAGTCTGCCACTTGAGTTGTATCCCGTCAGGATGTGAAAGGACATAAAGATTACCGGGAGCAGAAACTGCCGTTTTATCCTCATATAAGGTAAAGAATTTTGCCGTCTGGCCGGAAAATTCTCCCATCAATCCGGTAGTAATGAGATAGTAATAGTACTTTTTCATCGGAAGGACGTCTTTGTCAAGAAACTCGCTTTCTGTCGGCAGCGTTTCTCCGATTAAGCGGAAATCTTTGTCATAATATTCACTTCTCCAGATCTGAATACTTTTGAAGATATTAGGACTTTGTATTTCCCAGTTAAGCTTTACGGCATGATTTTCAGAAAGCCCCAAAGCTTTCAGGTTATAAGGAATCCGTACATTCTGATAAGTATAAGCCGCTACAGTAATGGTATCGCTCAGTGGCCCCTCATTGCCAAAATAATCAAACGGTTTAATGGTATATCTATAGGCTGTAAGAGGTTTCACAAACTCATCAATCAGCATAATCGTTGGTTCTCCTTTTCTCAGATATGTAACATAAGAAACATTGACCGGAACAAAATTACCTTTCAGACCTTCCTGACGATAAGCTTTGAGGAAGAAAGGTTTATCTCCTTTTCCAACGCTCAAAAGCACCTGGATTTTATTTTCTTCTGAAATATTATGCAGGTATTTCAATCCGGCAACAGCAGGTCGTTTAGGGAGACTCACCGGGATAGAGATATAAGGTTCTGATCTGCTCAAACCTTCTCCAGTAAAGGAAATGCGGTAAGAATAAGTATTCCCGTTCTGCACCTTTTCGTCAAGATACAATAAACCAAAAGCCATTCTCAGGGATGGATTGGTAATATATCGTTTTAAGCTGTCGATTACCTGATATTTTTCCCATTTTTCCCAGATTTTGCCTAAGGTATTATCGTCCAGATTTGAAGGAACCGGCAATAATGCATCGTATTTCCGGAAACGTTCCGTCAGTTCTTTTCTGCTGGTCGGAACATCCATTTCTGTCAGTCCTTTAAAATCTTCATCATTGACTTTCCGCTCCACCTTAACGCTTCGGATCCCTTTTCCTCCTGCTTTTTTGCTAATGGGCTGCCGACCTAAACTGACATAGATTCCTCCTTTTCCGGCAACGGCAATGAGGTTATTGTTAGCCTTTTGTGAAAAGGATAAATGAGTACTGATGAACAAAACAGAGAAAAAAAGTATCTTTTTCATGATCTTCTATATAAACTAAACTGATCCGTTGAAATGAATAAACCGTAAATTATTCAATTGATTTAGGGAATATACAACTCATATTTTTTTGCATCGCTTCCCATATGCACTCTGATTCCCAGCGTTTTGGTAATACTGTCACTACTGGAGTCGCAGAAAGTACCATCGCAATCAGAATCACATACTCCCCAGCCCCAGTAAGCGGAACCTTTCAGAATCAACATGGCAGAACCGTCCACAAACCAATTGCCGCTGGTACTCACCTGGCCGTCTACACTCACATCCGCAGTAACGGAAGCCTCCAGACCTCCGCAGGCAATGCCTATTGATCCTCCGACTCCGGCAGTAACATTGGCAAAAACACTTTGTCCGATTCCCAGGGTGAGGCCGTCACTAAAGTTCATGGAAACCCTCATGTCGGCCCCGATTGTTGCACTCAGTTTTCCTGAAACTACGCCAAGGTCTATATCAAACTGCGGAATAATCGGTACAGGAATTTCGGCTTTTCCTTCAATATAAAAACCTTTGATCTGATTCGGGAAAATTGGTGGCAGCTCTCCTCTCAGCTGATAAACCCAGGAATATTGTTTAAAGATATTCCGGATTTCCTCAGTCATCGGATACATTCCTATAATCGTTGCAGCCATTCCTTTTGTAACCGGATTTGTTTTTTCAAACTCACCGGCTCCAAGAAAATACCATCCCTCGTTCCCCATTACCATATTGATATCAGCTTTCATAAAAGTGCCGGAACCCATATCTTTTTCAGTATGAAGATGGCCTTCAAGCTGCCCTTTATCGAAATTGTAAATGATTCCGATATTTCCGTAAGGTGTATCGATGTTTTTAACACCAACTTTCTGGTTATCAGCAACAATATCCCCATGCACTTCCAGATTCAGTCTTCCTGTAGCTCCGTTTGCGCCCATAATATCCCCTCCGAATTTCAGCAAAGACCAATTCCCTGAATTTACCCTCAGGCCTCCGGCCATATTAATAAGTTTGGAATTTCCATTTGAAGCCAGGTTAAAAGTGGCAGATTTCGGCAAACTGATGCCGCAGGTATCTTTGTTTTTACCCAGACTCATCGGAAAACTAAACTTACCGTCTTCGGAAACAGAACCCGTGGCAAAATGTCCTGTTTCTGTAATTTTATTGTCAGCAGCTTTAACTCTGACGGTCAGGGTATTTGTTTTGAACTCATAATCAAACGGCAGGACTTTGGTGCTGATACTCGTTCCCTGTTTTGTGAATTGCAGCAAGGTCTGTTTGCTTTCCAGGTTCGGAATATTCAGGTCAATAAAACCCGGAATATTGACACTGCCATCTGTCACCTGAATATCTTTCGGCTTGAACCTGAAAAGTTTAAAGGCTGTCACATCTTTCTGATCACTGGCTAAATCATATCCTTTTGAACCGTCACTGTAAAGACTCATGTTACTGAAATAAAATCTATCTTCAGGATTCAGATTAGGCAGACCTCCAAATGAAGCGACAATACTTTTACCCGGTTTGGCATCCATTTTCAAAGACCAATGGCTTTTTCCGGAATCATATCCAAATTGAACACCTGCTTCAGGCTGAATTTTGATTACGCCACCCAGAGAAAGTTCATTAACCTCATACGTTCCGTAAAGCAATTCTTCAGTCGTAACCTTAATATCCTTAAACGGAACATCCAGCAAACCTGTTTTAATTTTACCGGATTTCAGGATAAAACCTTCATTGCCAATCACATATTTATCTGCCACCAATTGCCATTTTTCCAAAGACATGGTCAATGAACTGGTCGATTGCATCGTGTTCAGTCCTTTGCCATAAAGGAGATTCAGATAGCCCATTGAAATTTTCAGATCAGCCGGACTGACGTTTTTCAGATTGGTATGAATTATGGTGAATAATCTTACAGAATCGGCATTAATATAAGATTTTTCGGCATCAGCTTCAGCTTCAAGATTGGTAGAAAAAAGCTTGAATTTCAATGCATTTCCACTGGCATCCGCAATCCCGATTTTACGGTTTGGCAAAGTATTGGCTGCAAAAATCGCCATCTGAACCCGTTGCCCTTTATCTGCTACTGTTAAATCTGTCAGGTAAAAACGGTTCTCTGTAAAATCGACTTTCGTATCCGGAAAGGCAGCACTGGTAAGAATATAGGCTTTTTCCTTAATCTGTCCTTTACCCCCCCCGCCATCACTTACCACAATTCCTGCAGAAGTATTTTCTGCGATGGTACTGAATTTCTTATAGGTCTGGAATACCAGTTTGTTAGTCTGTGTAACTACTTTTCCGGCCACAGGTTTCAGATAAGGCAAACCTGCTGAGTTTTTTTCTGCACTCTTTGTTACTTCAAGGTCTTTGAAAGTCAGCACCTTGGTAGAATCATAGATAAAATTCGGATTGGAAGGAATGCTGTTGAAACTTCCGGTTACTTTGATTTTTCCACCCTCATTTCTGATTTCAGTCAGCGTAACAGGAAGCCCGAGAATCTTCGTAACGTCTAATGTATCATTTTTCTTTAAACCAAAATCAACATTATTCTGAGACAATTCCATAATAGTCAGCAACTTACTTCCACCGAGATAATTAGAGCCGGACTTCTCTGCAATCACTGTTAAAGGCACTCCTCTTTGCAAGCCATGCAACTCATATGTACCATCAGATTTAGTTTCAGCTTTTACTTCCGGTTTTTCTTTAACATAGACCTTTGCTTTGGCAAGCGGTGAGCCACTATCTGTACCAAATACCTTTCCGGAGATTTTTGCAGACTTTTGCACCATAATGATAACGGCTTTCTCCTCTTTTGAAGGGAAATTTACCACCGTTGTATTTTTGATGGCATAATCCGGATGATTTACCTTGATTACAAAGTTATTAGCACCGCTTTCAGTAGAAAATTTAAATCCGGTTGTTCCTTTAGCATCAGTTTTCTGAGGAGCCAGTCCGGCAATAGCGACCCCTTCATCTTCCTGTGAAGGCTGATTTTTATTTCCGGATAAAGATCCGGCCTTAGCCGGGGAATATTTTGCTGAAAGCGGTGAGCCTCCGCCCGAACCTCCCCCTGCTCTTATTTCTACTGAAGCATCTTTCACATAGGTAATTTCCGAAGCATATTTTAAAACGGTTGATAAAACCTGTGAGGCATTCGGTTCAGCCTCCTGTTTTTCAAAGGCTGTATATAATTTATTTCCGGAGTCCACGACTTTCGGACCTGAACTGGCGTAAAACTTAGATACATCGGCAGCTGTTTTCTTAAAGTTATTGGCAGGAGAAGGAACCGGTGATTTATCTTCCATGACAATAACCTTAATCCTGTGCTGCTTTTTCTTCATGACCAGTTTTCCCAGATCAACTACTGAATTATCTCCGATTGAAAAAGTACTGTCAAAATCAAAAAATGATTCATCTTTTACATCAATATGGAATTTGATCTTCCCGGAAGTAGCAGGCAGGTCAAATTTAACAGGAGGTGTATTTTCGCTAAGTACATACACCGTACCGAATTTCCCTGAACCCGATTTTGCCGAAGAGGTTTTATAAGTCGTTTTAACGTTAAAAGTTGAATCTTTTGCACCTGTTCCCGGGGTAATCACAACGCTAATCCCATTTCCATCTTCATCTACTACAGAGCCTTTTACCCTGCCTGAAGGACTGAGAAAAATACCATCATAATATTTATAAAAACCTGGAGCCAGAGCACGGACCTTTCCTTTATCTTCATAAATCAACTCCCCGGCCGGCTTGAACCCGCTGGCATTCAGCCGATAAGCAAAACTGCTGTATGGTTCTGCAAAATTACCTTCGGAGGTAAGAGGTCCCATCAGCAGATTGCCGGAACCTGTATCAAAATGACCTTTGGTATCGAGCGGAATTTTAAATTTTGCGGTAGCATCAAAGATCAGAGAGAGTCCTAATTTGGCAATATCTCCGTAGAAAAACTTCACATCTCCATTGGTTAACGGTACTTTTTTATTATCACTTCTGTAAACGAATCCTTCTATACGAGGATACAGAGGAAACATATTTACATTGCATTTGATGTTGGTAAAAGTCTCATATTCACTGTTGAAAGTAGCATTATCCAATCCTGGCCCGCCAATAATGATAGATTGCCCGTTCTGACTTACATCCGGATCTTTGTAATCTTTGTTCAGGGCAAAATACACCGCCGGGCCGGAAGTAAAATTATTGATGGCCTTTACCTCTTTGTTATCGGGTTTCTCCGTAATAATATAGTAATTACTGCCTGATTCAAGGTTAACTACCAGATTTTTGAAAACAACTTCATTATTATTGTTACAAACCCCCTCCGCAATTACCTCCATTCCCTGAATTTTCTTCTTAGGTTTCGGAATATCGCCTTCGGTTGCAGGAACTTCCGTCGGGATATTTTTTCGGGTAAGATACACTTTATAGCCATTAAACGTAGTTTTAAAAACGGCATCTCCCTGTAATTTCTGTCCGAACAATATCTTTTCAGCATTTTTCAGGCGCACCGTCAGTTCATAATCCCTTACCCCGGCTACCAGGTTTTTATAAGATGTTTCTTTTTCTTCGTCATAAGTCAGAAAATCTTCCGGACTTGTATAATAAGGACTATCTACTATAATTCTGGCACTTCGGGTAATTTTTCCTTTGAAAAAATTCTTAAATTCTCCACTGCCAAATGTTAAGGAAGTATCTGCACTTAAGACTTTTGTCGGCGAAGTATTAACAAACGTAAACTTGAAATTTCCGTTATTATCGGTTTTCGTTACTGCAATTACTTCATGGTAGTTTTTAAGCATCGAGGAAAAATAATTCTTATCATTTCCCTGAATTTTATTGCCATCCAGCTGACCATCCATTTTATAATCAACTACCAGTTTAACCTGAATATTAGCAAGCGGTTTTCTTCGTTCCGAGACACTGAGTATGGCTGACAAAAATGCGGGATTATAGGCTGTACTGATATTGGTTAATGCGGTAGCATTGGCGGGCGTCATGTTTTTATATGTTCCGTTTCCGGTCGGGTAATAGGAAGCTGCTGCTGCGGGCGGGCTGTTTCCACTTTTCTTAGCCGTTCCGGAAGAGGAAGTTCCGGAACCTGATGAGCTGTTTTTATTGCCCGACTGGTCGATAAAATCATAATTTATTGTACCCGATAATACCGTATTTGCAAAAATCGGAACGTATTTGCCCACAGCAAAATTTGCCGGAATGCTCGCCTTTGGTTTTTTCTCAGGAATGGTTGTTACTTCAGTTTTTACAGTCTGAATTTCAGGATTTTTATAGATGAAAGATCTTACTTCACTCCTTCCGTTATTTCGGAAAGAAGAGCCTTCTCCCTTCTGATTACGACCGTTTAAAGAGCTCTGATCCAATGCCTGTACAGCCCAGGCATATTTTCTGCCCACAACCAAAGGAGGATCAGCAGGGCCTAAAACATATACATTTCCGGTAACAGTTTTTTCAAAAAAAGCAGGTTGCGTTCCTGAAAGAAAAGCATCATTCGGATTCCGGTTTGGCTGAATCATTTCAAAGATTTTCAACTGGTATTGCGTACCAACCGGGCTTCCGGCAGGTACTGTCCATGAAAAAATCATGTTCTGTGGTTGAAAAACCCTCACTTCTTCATCTTCAAGCGGTTTGATTAAAATTGGTGGTTCGAGCTGCGTAAGGCGAATAGTCGTACATCCCAATGGTGCATCAGATGATAAGGCGGTTGTCTGACGGACAAAATCATACGCTCTTACACATACCTGATAAATGCCCTCAGGAATCCCATTTTTTCTTTCAATATCATCCATCGTAATCCCTCTGGCAGTAAGCTGATTTACATCAAACAAATCCTGTAAATCACCAATATTCAAAGTATAGGGAATATTAGGCTGCAAGGTTATACCTCTGACAGGTCTGAAATTCGGATTGGTAAAAATCTGGATTCCATTATCCCCTGAAATAGAAGCTCTCAGATAAACCGTCTGGGCTACCCTTTGGGTGTTTTGCAGAATAATGATGGCTTTTCCGGGATTATTGGCATAATCACTCAGTCTGGTAGAATAAGGGGGAACTAATTGTAAGTTTACATTTACTGCATTCTGGGCAATGGTTTTCCATGACAACAGGACAAAAAGCAGGAGCAAAATTTTATTTTTCATAGCATGAAAGAATTTTCCGTTATTGGTAGCTATATTTTCAGGTTCTTTTTGGCAAAAATTCAAATACTTCAGAAACTCAGTGTATACCCTAATTCTCCCGTTGTCTCTGAAAATTTCGGTTGTCCCCCTTTCGCATCATCACTTGGCTTATTATTCAGATAATTTACTCTTAAACTCAATCTGTGATTTCTCAAAGGCTGGTACGAAGTATTGACACCGAGATTCAAAATGGTACTGCTTCCCTGCGGTAAAGTACTGATGATGTAAGAATTGGAAGTGCTGAACTGCAACTGGTTTTTAAGAAATCCTTTTGATGCGCCTAAAGTCGCTCCTTTGTTGGTAATGGTTCCTGTAGTAAGAACATTTGTCGTATAATTCCCTCCGGCCATTAAAGACAAACCTGATTTATTGAAAGTAAGGTTATAATTCAACATTGCTACGGTTGTATTAATGTTGTTGGCAGCTTGTGTTTCGGCATTTACATCCGAGAGATTGCTGTAATTATATGAAAGCAGGAATACCTGTGTGTGTTTTTCTGCCGGAATAATCAACCTCGGGCTTACCGAAATATTCTGATTAGTCTGGGCAAGCAGGTATTTGTTCTGAACCTTTGTTACAGTCGGTTCTGAATTGGAAGAAAAATTAGTATAATTGGCATCTAAGCCAAAAGCGGTAGTCAGATCCCAGGAAAGATTCGCCATTCCGATAACTCTTTTGGTAGTAGCCTGCTTTTGCTTTTGGGTATTATCATTCTGAATACCCAGACTTCCCAAAAACCGTAATTTTCCTTTCAAAGCATTAAATGAAGGAGAAATGGTGATGTTTTCTATATCACTTTGGAAGAAATAGGCTCCCATCGACTGGAAATTCGGATCGACATGCTTATAAGCTACTTTAAGGGAGAAATCCTTTTCTTTATACCCGATTCCTCCTGAATATGCGATGTAATATTCTGAAGTTCCGTTAATGGTAATGAATTTATTTACCTTGTTGAAAATATCAGTACCGGTAACTTCTGATGACAATGCCAATTTGGATTGAAAATCCCGGGTATAAACGCTGATTGCACCATCAGCAAAAATGAATAGTTTCTTAGCAAAAGTAACCTTTGTATCTGCTCCGATTACCAGGTTTTCAGCAGGACGAACGGTACTTTGATCCAGATTTCCTACTTTTAAACTGGCTTCATCATCTTTGGCTTTCAAAAAACTCAGGTCGAAATGCGTATCTTCCGTCCCATAACCAACTTTTCCGGCATATCCGAATCTTGAAAAGCTATAAGGCTGAATCGTTCCGGTTGTTGTGTCAACCGTAGTTGCCCGATTAAGACGGCCATACATAAACCCTATCCTCAATTTTCCGGGATTCAGTTCAAATCCTCCTCCTAACATGGTATAACCTGCCAGGGTATAAGGCGAAAAAGAAACATTGCGATAACCGGCATGGACGGTAATCCATTTGTAGGCAGGACTCATGCCGAACTGATTGAAAGGCTGCCTGAAATTACGTTCCTGTTCACTGTAAACGAATGAAAGAGGAATTGATATCCCGTAGATTGAAATCGTAGGGCTTCCTGAAATCATATACATAAACGGACTCCTGCGGGCAGGAATTCCGTCGGCTGAATAAGCTATCCCCCGTACGTCAAGAGAGCCACTCAGGGCAAAGGGTTTTTGCTGACCCATAGTTGCCAGATCCTGCGAAAAAGCATTTGGCAGCAAACCCAGAAACATCACCAAAACTATTAATAATCTCATTTCCTGAAAGTAGTAGTGTTTAATAAAGAGCTGTTTAAAATGTTTAATGCTTGTTTTACTTTGTTGTCAGGTGAATAAGTGCTGGATATTAATCGATGCTCCGGGTTGTTTAATATTTTCCGGCTTTCTGCTTCTTCTTAACTAAAGGCTGTTTCAGCCATAATAAAAAGCAATTTTCAAAACAGAAGTTATTAAACGGTTTCAGTATTCCATTGGGAAATTTATAGTTTTAAAACAGAGCATTTTTAAATAAATTCATCAGAAGAATAACCTGTATCTGCATCCCTCAAAAGGTTGTTTTTAATTTCTTTTTCTGATTAATCAAATCTATTTACATTGACCGGCGATACAATATAGTAACCGATGAAAGGCTATCAATAATCGTTGAAGGGAACGCTTTTTCGCGCAGCGGGTTTAACAACAGTCTTTCATGTTTCAGGTTTTTTCCGGTAATCTTAAAAAAAATACCGAGTAAACCGATTCATACAGAAGGCAATAACAAAATCTGTTCACAGAATAATTCAAAAGCTAAAATATATGATTTTTTGTTTTCTAAAATTCAGTTAAATTGTTAGCCAAATGAATGTTAACAGGGATTGCATATCGGTTTCTATTGGTCATATTTCCGGGAAACATCTTTTAATTGATTAAATATTCAACACACCAATACACTAACATGCCTTTTTGAAATGGCGAAGAAGATAGCTTTTATTTATTTTTTAATAGGAATATTATGGATAAGCTCCAGTGATACGCTCTTAGATATTATCGCCGCATTTCTGGGTTTGAATCCTTCCATTATTTATTGGATTGGTATATTTAAAGGTTTCTTTTATGTCGGCATTACTTCTTTGATTCTGTACTTTTATCTAAGAAAGAGCTTCAGGAAAGAGGCTGATCAAAGAATTGCCTATCAACGCCTTTTCGAGGAAAATCCGATCCCCATGTGGATCTCTTCAAAAAAAGAGTTCAGATTTCTGGCTGTAAACCAGGCCGCAATTAACAAATACGGTTATTCCAGAGAAGAATTCCTGAAAATGACCATTATGGATATTCGTTCTGCTTCAGAAATAGAAAGGCTCAATAATTATTTTCAAAAGGTTTCAGCAGATACCCCCGATGATTTTATCTGGAAACACCAGACGAAAAGCGGAAAGGAATTTTTCGTCAGAATATCTGTCATGGAAACCGTTTTTGAAGGCACTGCCTCAAGATTTGCCTCCTCAACAGATGTGGATGAAATCATTAAAACCCAGCAGGCTAATGCAGAATTAAACACTCAGCTGATTGCTTACAAAAATCGTCTGGAAAATATTCTTTCTTCTGTTTCTGACATTATCTGGTCATGTGAAATTGACTCCTTTAAAATCAATTATATCAATGATGCCTGTACCTCTGTTTATGGATATACGCCAGATGAATTCCTGACCAATTCTGATTTATGGTTTTCAACAATCATTGATGAAGATAAAGCAATTATCGGTGAAAATTATAAAAGACTGCTTAAAGAGGGACATTCAGAATCTGAATATCGGATCAGACATAAGGACGGAAGTATCAGAGTTATCTACGACAGAAATGTACTGGTAAGGAATCAGGAAGGTCTTCCTGATTCAATCAATGGCGTTTCGAGTGACATTACAAAGGCGAAAGAATTACAGGAAAAGATCATTAAAGATGAGAAAAATATGCATGCGCTCATCAATAATACCGAAGATCTGATCTGGCTGGTAAACAAAGATATGCAATTGGTTGTCGGAAATGATCCTTATCTGAAACGCATTGAGAAAATTACCGGACAAAAGCCTAAACAGGGTGATTATGTAGTTTATAAAGAAAAGGATTACGCTCTTTGGAACAGATTTAAGGTACATTTCGACAGAGCACTTGCCGGAGAAAAAGCACATTTTGAAGACTCCACCAATTTCCCGAATGAAGGGGAGCGGATTATTGAAATTAACCTTACGCCCGTTACAGATCAAAAAGGAGAAGTAACCGACATCAGCTGTTTTGTAAGAAATATTACAGACCGGCATTTAAATTCCCGGAAAATTAAACTTCAGAATGATTCGCTGAATGAAATTGCCTGGCTTCAGTCGCACACCGTAAGGGCTCCGCTTGCCAATATTATCGGTTTGGTACAATTAATAAATCATGATGATCTCAATGATCAGAATAATCAAAAAATCCTCAAATTTCTTGAAGAAGAGTCATTCAAATTAGATGAAATCATTCATAAAATTGTCCAGAAGACTAAACAGGTTCCAGGCGTTTCACTTCAGAAGAAGCCTACTTCAGAGCTTTGAAAACCTATTTATTTCCGGCATTTACCACCTGAATGCTGTTCAGTTCTCTGATCCAGCGGGCGTGCTTTTTATCTTTGGGAACAACCAGTCTGAAAGGGCCAACACCTTCTCCCAGTGGTTTTCCGTCTGCCTTAGTAGCCAGTAAAATGATGTCATCAGAAAAATCAGAATCCAGCTCCGGTAAAGCAAAAAGTACTTCATAACCGTCATTTGCCTTTGCCAGCACAAATTTAGAGAGGTTTTTCCCGCGAAGCTGAGCGCCTAATGTTACACCTGCCAGTTTTAAGACTTCATTTAATGCTACTCCCGAAAAAACATGATTTTCAGCATCTTTATCCTTCGCCGTTATTGAAATCTGTGGCAGTTTCGACAAATCTTCTATTGAAAGTGACAAAGGTTTAAGTACTTCTCCCTGCACTTTGATGACTGCCTGCTGAGCCTTTGAAATACCCTGGATGAAGCATGTCAGAACAAGCAGAAATGCCAGGCGGCTATGTCGTGATAAAGTTGATTTTTTCATAAAAACAATCTGAAGAAATTGCTGAAAGTATCTGTTTAATCTATTTTCTCAAGTATCTGGAAGGCTTCGTTATATTCAACAGAAAATAACGACTCAAATATAAGCGTCGATTTTCATTTAACAAAACCTTATCTTGATTTGAAATTTCTTATATTGCCCTAAATTGCTTTGGGGGAAAGCAGATTGAATCACATGGTTTTTTGCTTCTCTCTTTCCAATTTTTTAACTTTATGGATGACAAAATTTCATTTTCAGAGTCACAAAATCTAACATGCTGATTATGAGCAGGCGTTTTTAGGGTCAACTTATAATACTCAAAGCAAATTTTAAAACAACCATTCAAAAAAAACACGTATGAATAAAGTTTATTTAAGTGATTCAGGCCCAAAAGTTTCTGAGGCAATTTATGGATTCTGGAGATGGACGGATAAAGGTCTGGAAACCTCTGCTTCTATAGAAAAAATCGTAAACCTTTGTTTAGAGTTAGGAATTAATACTTTTGATCACGCTGATATTTACGGTGATTATACCATTGAAGAGTATTTTGGCAAGTTAATTCAACAAAAATCATTTAAAAGAGAAGACATCGTTTTATTCAGCAAATGCGGTATCCGTAAAACATCAAGCGGGGTAACCTATTTTGACAATACCAGAAAATATATCCTAGAAAGTGTCGAAAATTCACTCAGAAAACTAAAAACTGATTATTTAGACATTTTTCTTCTTCATAATATCGATAAATTAAGCAATCCGGAAGATACGGCACAGGTACTTTTCGAATTGGTTAATTCAGGAAAGGTAAAGCATATCGGGGTAACAAATTTTACGGTTTTTCAGCATCAGTTGCTTGAATCTTACCTTAGAAAACCTATCGTTACCAATCATATTGAACTGAATCTGGCCAATACTTCAGCGATTGAAGACGGAAGAATTGACTTTATCAAACAAAGGTTCAGTAAACCGCTTGCCTGGGCACCACTTGCAGGGGGAAAAATTCTGAACGGAAGAGATGCCAAATCAGAAATGCTGAGAGCCAGATTATCGGAAATAGGTAGAAAATACGAAGCCAATGTAGAACAGACTGCCGTAGCCTGGCTTATGCAATTAGGAACTTTGCCAATTATCGGATCCTTATCTGAAACCAGAATACGAAATGCAGCAAGTGCTACAGAAATCAAACTTTCACATGAAGACTGGTATGATCTTTATAACCTGGCTTTATTGAAATAGAATTAATATCCGGATAAGTGAAGTTTTTAAAAAGAGCTTCACTTATTTTTTTACGGTAGTATCATCCTGTATTGAAACGATTTCCTATGAAAAAAAACAAACTATACAATGAAACGCATCAATTCGATTGATTTTGTCCGGGGTTTGGTAATGGTTATCATGGCCTTAGACCATGTTCGTGATCTTATGCATGTCAGTTCCATTACTCAGGATCCTACTGATCTCAGCACCACGACCCCGCTTCTTTTTATGACCAGATGGATTACGCATCTGTGTGCTCCGACATTCGTATTTCTTTCCGGAACCTCCGCTTATCTTTCGCTTAAAAATCATGGCAATTTAAAGGCCAGTCAAAGTTTTTTGCTTAGCAGAGGGCTCTGGTTAATTTTCCTGGAATTTACGGTCGTTAATTTCGGGATCTGGTTTGACCTTCATTTCAGAGTTGTACTTCTTCAGGTGATAGCCGCAATCGGGTTTGGTTTTGTCATGCTGTCTTTTCTCCAGAAACTTTCTATAAAAACCCTTACCATTATTGGTCTGATCATTACTTTCGGGCATAATCTGCTGCAATTTGTTTCCTTTAACGGAAATCCTGTTGTAAACTTTCTGGGGTCCTATTTTTTCAGGTCTAATGCCTTTCAGGTAACACCACAGTTTACACTGGTAACAGGATATCCTGTCATTCCCTGGCTTGGCATTATGTTGCTGGGTTTTGCTGCCGGTAAGATTTTTGAACTACCGGAGGCCGACCGGAAAAAAATACTCTGGCAGACTTCCGCAGGTTGTCTTATTTTGTTTTTCGCGATCAGATTTATTAATTTATATGGTGACCCGGCTCCCTGGGCTGTCCAAAAAAGCCTGACTTTCACCTTTCTTTCGTTTATCAATGTCTCCAAATATCCTCCCTCCCTGCAGTATTCACTGGTAACATTGGGTTTGATGTTTCTCATTCTTTTTCTGGCTGAGGGATGGAAAGGTAAATTCATTGAAATTATTAAAGTTTATGGGAAAGTACCGCTTTTCTACTATCTGATTCACTGGTATCTTGCCCATTCTATCATGCTGATTATGGTATTTGCACAGGGCTTTCAGGCAAAGGATCTGATTTTCGGAGCTTTCGGATTCGGAAGGCCCAAAGAAGGTTTCGGATTCGAACTCCCTGTCGTTTATCTGATCTGGCTGGGAATAGTCATTTCGCTGTATCCATTATGTAAATGGTATGGAAAATATAAAATGCAGCATAGAGATAACAAATTGCTAAGGTATCTGTAAAATCTAAGAAGCCTGTTCCAGATCCGGAACAGGCTTCTTATTATCAACAAATCATTATTTTAACAGTTCTGCAGCTTTGTCAATCTGATCTGAGTAACCATTTAAAGTCTGCGAAATCGTTTGTATTCCGTTATCCGCTTCTTTCCATTTTCTTTGCTCAATTGATTCACGAACAACAGGCAATGTTTTTACCCCGTAACCGGTATAAAAACCCGGGGCATAAATCTGATGTTTATACCAGGGGCGGGCAGGCAGGCCAGTAGGATTCGTCAGATAACGTTCTGCATGAAACAAAATCCCGTTAAGGCTGTTTAATTTATCTGCACTAAGCTTTCCGGTATTTTTAGACAATAACGCATAATTTTCAGCACTTTTTGATAACCTCGTCAAGGCATTTTCAAGTGGTGCAAAATTCAAATACGGCACTTCATCCAGTAATTTCTCAGACAAAGGTTCATTTATATTAACAGCAGCCTCAAAACTACCTTCCTTAATTAAGCGATTGTTCTCTTCGGTTTGTGCCCGTTTGGTTTCCAGCAATTTTTTCACCTCTTCTCCATATTTCTGAACGGTATTTGAGAACCCAAGGAAATCAAAAGGAAGAACATCTGAATTGGCTAATCTCAGTACACTTCTCCCCATTGTTTTAGCAAGGGTAATTCCATAAGAAAAATCAGGGTCTTTGAAGCGGGTATAAAGGTCAAATGAATCATAAATTGAGTGATATTCTCCCCCGTCGTCTTCTCCGCCAAAACCTACATTCATCGCTGAAATTCCTGAATGCTGCAAAAACGGGGAATAATCCGAACCGGAGCCTAAAGCTCCGATGCGGAAGCCTGTCTGGGATTGAATATCCTTTTTATTCTCAGGACTCCCGTTTACTTTGATATAAGCCCTTAAACGCTCTGAGACACTGATTCCTTTTTGTGGATCTTTTACCTCTCTGGCTATTTCGTTAAAAAATTTCTCAAGCGTGTGCGAACCTTCGGCAGAAAGAAAACCCCTGCCATTACCATCAGAATTGAGGTAAACGACGGCCTTTTTATTTAATTCGTCCTGATTGGTTTCAACCCATTCCGTTGATCCCAGTAAACCGGGCTCTTCTCCGTCCCAGGCACAGAAAACCAATGTTCTTTTAGGTTTCCAGCCTGTTTTGGCCAACTCCCCGATTGCTCTTGCTTCTTCCATAACAGCAACCATGCCGCTCACAGGATCTGCCGCTCCGAAAACCCATCCGTCATGGTGATTCCCTCTCAAAATCCATTGATCCGGGAATTCACTTCCTTTCATCACAGCAATTACATTAAATAATGGTTCAATTTTAAAATCAAACATCAGTTTAAGATGAACTTTTGCCGGACCGGGACCAATATGATAAGTTATCGGCAATTGTCCGTTCCATGTTTTAGGGGCAACTCTCCCTCCCATCGCTTTCAGCAAAGGCAGCGCATCATTGTAAGAAATCGGTAAAACCGGAATCTTCATGATGGTTGTGGCTTCCTGATAATTAATATGTTTTGCATTTTTAGTATGCCCGTAACCGTTTGTCAGAGGATCTCCCGGCGCAACAGGCAAATCCAGTACAGAGCCTCTCTGTACACCATTTTCATTTCTGAAAGGCCCTTTTGGATATACATCACCTTCTCCATAACCATCATCTTTCGGGTCCGAGTAAATAATACAGCCGATTGCTCCTTTTTCAGCCGCTAGCTTAGGTTTTAATCCCCTCCATGACTGTCCGTATTTTACAATGACAATTTTTCCTTTTACACTAATGCCCATTTTTTCAAGCATTTCGTAATCATCCGGCCGGCCATAATTCACGAAAACCAGCTCGGCAGTTACATCACCGTCAGCTGAAAAGCAGTTGTAAGTTGGTAAATGGTCTTTCAACTGACTGGAGGTAACATCCTCTTTGAGAGCAGGTTCGGTTAAAGAAGCTTTAAAAGGTACTGGTCCCAGGAGTTCAAGCTGACGAATTTTGGGTGTCGGGAAAAGTGTATAAGAAGTATCTATTCTGGCTTCATAACCCCAGGAACGAAATAAATCTCTCATAAAAACAGCATTATCACGGTCATGCTGCGAACCAACAAAATGTGGTTTGGAAGTCATGCGCTGCATCCAGCTTCTGAGATTCTGAGGATTAAGTCCGGCATCAAACTGAGCTTCCAGTGCCAGTTGTTTTTTCACATTCTTTTCGTCAAACCCAAGAATATTCTGAGCTAACAGGCTTTGATGTGAAATAAGAGAGAGGATGAAGATGAAGGTAAGTCTTTTTTTCATGTATTTTTCCTTAAACGTTTCAATAAACAGAGGATAAGTTTTCTACTAAAGTAAATATATTGAAAACTCCATAAAATCTGTATTTTAAAACAGTATGTTTGCAGGGAAAAAACAAAGAAAGAGGTTTTAAGTCAAGTTTTTTCTCACCTGATTTTATGAAAAAAGAAAGCTGTCAGCTCTTTCAAAACAAGTTATAAAAACTCGTTTGTCATTTTCCGGATTATTTTCAGGAAAGAATAAATCAAAATCAGCAATTTGGTATAAAACCAAGTTTTACTCCATAAAATCACCAAAAACAAAGGATTTTACGGGGTATGGCTTTAAATTAACTTGTCCAATAATTGAGAAAAACTCAACAAAAGGGAACAAATGATTTTGTATTTTAAAAAAAAGTCTATACTTTCACGGCATGAAATTCACAGCATGAATTTCTGCAAGACAAATTTGTTCAACCTGTTAAACACTATATACCTAATATTTAACACTAAACTTGTTTATTACTTTTCTTTTATCCTCACTGTGGTAAAAAGTGACGAACAAATCTATATCTTTTGGGTCTGAATATTCGGGAATACGGGTTGAAAATCTTAATTTTTATCGACGATTATATCATAAATGTTTTTCTTGGCAGAGAGAAACAGGCATCCGGAATAAATATTGTCATTAGTACCAATAACATTCCTGGTCAAGATTAAGTCTGGGATGAGTAGTTATCTGAATAGATAGTCTTCGGTGTATCCATTTCATGTGCTCAATAAAATCTGATCCTTCAGTATATGCTGAAAAGTCATTACCTAAGATCAGATGGATAAGTAATCTGCACTACTATTTAGAACTACTCAACTCAAACAATCTGAGAAAACGATATACCTTATAACCCGGCAGACTGCTTATCGTTACATTCAGAAAGCATTGTAATCAGACGATAATTCCTTTTATCTTTCTCTAAAGCCCCTACAGATTTCAAAACAGATAACTGATCTATTTTCTCAAGAAAGCAGGGGTTGTCATGGTATTCCATTCTCAGATTAGGTCTTGATAAAAAAAGTATTCCCGCCTCCGCATTCCTGCTGAAATACAAATCTTCAATCGAAGCCCCTCCTATCGTATTTTCAAGAGAATACAAAAGCATTTGGTCAATCTGTTCAATTTTGTAAAAATCTCCCTGAAAAAACCGGAAAATACTTCCATCTCTTCGCTGATATCCCCATAACTCTTTTATGCCAAAGCTTTTTTGCCGGCCATTGTTAAAAGAGACACTGAATATGCCTTTCCCTGGGCGCCAGTTAACTCTCCTGACTGCCTCTTCAGGCCTTGATGAGATGTTTAACAAATCATCACTTTTCCGGATAAGCCGGACAATGTCATGAGGATGAGTCTTTTCCCGGGCATTCACATTTGTGATAGCACACAGGATTAAAAAAAACATAATCAGTGACTTATAAGCATTCACAGACTTTTTCATATTACTTCTTAAATTTTCATTTGGTGTATGTATTCAGGAAAAATCAACTTTAATAATTTGTATTGACCAGTTTGAGAGACATCCCGGTTTTAACCTCATCACTGGCCGTTTTGAGAATGATGTCTCCTTCTTTTACCTGTCCGAAAACCTCTGTTTTGCCATCCGCTTCCATACCTTTTTTTACATCTACCCATTGCGCTTTTCCGTCAACCACTTTTACTACAAAACATTTCTCCATCGTTGTGGCAATAGCAGAAGAAGGCACCATAAGAGAAGCACCGGATCTTTCTACAGGCAGATTAACCATCGCATACATGCCTGAAACCAGTCGAAGGGAATTATTAGGAATTTCTATTTCAATCATTTCCGAACGGCTTTGTTTTTCAACATTATGAGAAATACGATTTACTTTTCCTTTAAAAACCTCATCAGGAAAGCTCATTACCGTAAAAGATACCGGTTGATTCTGTCTGACTGCATCCAGGTATTTTTCAGGAACAGCGATCTGTAAACGTAATTTATGCTCCTGTTTGATCTTAAAAACCGGAACAGCTGTTTTTTCTCCCGGGCCGACAAAAGCACCGGGTGACAATTTACGGTCAGTAATAATTCCGGCAAAAGGTGATCTGACTTTCAGAAACCCATTCATCTCCTGCATAGACTGGTAAACGGCATTGGCTCCTGAAAGAGATAAACTATCTGCCACTGTTTTTGAGCGGGCAACGTCCAGGTCATACGGAGATACCGCCCCCGGAGTCTGTGCTGCTTTCAGGATTCTTCTGTAAGTGGATTTTCCGGCTGTCCATTGCGCTTCCGCAGATTTTACTTTGGCATAAGCCTCTGCCAATTGAGATTTCAGTTCCGGAGCTTCCAATTCCGCCAGAAGCTGTCCTTCTGCAACATGATCGCCTATGTCAACATTTATTTTTTTAATATAACTGTTCACTTTCGGATAGATATCTGTTTCAAAATAGCTCGTCAGTTCTCCGGGTAAATGCAGTTCCCGGGTAGGACTGGCTTTTTCTATTTTAACGGTAGGCCAGGTGATTTCATCCCCCTCTCCCATTGTTTTACCGGCATTTTCAGCATTGGAAGAACTACAGGCATTCAGCATTACTACCATTCCGGAAGCGGTAAGCAATAACATTATTTGACGTTTCATGAGATAATAATTTTAAGCGTTTTCAGCGATAAGTTCGTGTTGGTCATAATAATCACTCTCCGAATCTTCCGGATTGAGTGATACAGATTTTACGGATGTTTTCTTTTGTATTCCGGCAAAAACCAGTGGTAAAATGAGTAAAGCAGCAAGCGTTGACGCAACCAATCCGCCGATTACTGCCCTTCCCAAAGGAGCAGTCTGTTCACCTGATTCACTCAGGCCGCTTGCCATCGGTATCATTCCGACCACCATCGCAATGGAAGTCATCAGAATCGGGCGTAGCCTGACTGCCCCGGCCACTCTGGCAGCTTTTGCAGCATCCTTATATTCTTTTCTTAAAGTTTCTGCATTGGTTACCAGTAACAACGCATTAGCTACCGACACCCCTACCGACATGATTATTCCCATGTAAGACTGTAAATTGAGTGTGCTTCCGGTAAGCAGTAAGATTGAGATGGAACCTGCCAAAACTGCCGGAATCGTTACTAAAACCACAAAAGATACTTTGAATGACTGGTAATTAGCGGCCAGCAACAGGAAAATTACTACTACCGCCAGACCTAATCCTGAACTAAGGCTCCCTAAAGTATCCTGTAACAGCCTTGCCATTCCTTTCAGTTCCACAACTGTTCCCTGAGGCGGTGTTCCGGCTGCTTCGATGGCCAGACTCACATCTGAAGCCGCAGCACCTAAATCCTTTTTATAGATATTTGCTGAAACGGTAATAATCCTTCTGGGGCCGATTCTGTCAAATTCTCCCGGAACTTTCACTTTTTTAACCACAGCAACATCTCCCAGTGTAGGACGAAGCTGACCCGGAATCAAAGGAATATTTTCTACATCCTGAACCGAAGCCATTTGATACTCCGGAAGCTGAACCTGTACCTGATAAGCAAATCCTTTTTTCTGGTCCAGCCAAAAATTCTTGGCCGTAAACCGGCTGGAAGAAGTAGCAGCCACTAAAGATTTAGCAATCTGATCGGCCGATAAACCAAATTGTGAAGCCCTTGTTCTGTCGATCTGAATATCTAAAGTCGGGGCACTTAAAGGCTGATTTAAACGGATATCCCGCAGATACGGAATCTTTTTCAGGCTTTCCATCAGCTTCTCAGCAAAAAATTTACCCTCATTTAAATCCTTGCTCCCTACCATTACCTCTATAGGTGTCAGCGCTCCCTGACTCATTATTTTGTCAGTTAATTCGATAGGTTCAAATGAGACATTTGTTTCAGGAAGTTGCTGATGAATCTTTTTCCGGATTTTTTCTTTGAGTTCATCAAGAGATTTAACCTGATAGTGTTCTCCTAAATTTACCTGTAAAACTGCCTCATTTGGCCCTGCATTAAAAACATACAAAGCACTTGTTCCATAACTTGAAGGAGTCATCCCGACGAAGGCAGAAGTTATATCTACATTTTCTGCTCCGACCAGGTTTTTAATCAGATTGATGGTTGTGATTACCTGCTGTTCGGTACGCTCTATACGCATTCCTTCCTGAGCAATCAGTCTCAATTGGAATTGTTTTGAATGATCCAGTTTCGGCATCATGTCTTTCCCGATCTTCATGAATCCGAAAACCAGCAGTCCTGAGCTCAAAATCAGGTAAGCGGGAATCACAATGGCTTTCCTCAGCATCAGTTTATCCAGCAAATGGAGGTATTTCAGTTTAAATTTCTCAAAACCTGAAATCTGTTTCGGATGCGTTTCTTCATAAACTTCCATTTCTGATTCCTCCGTATTATCGAGGTCATTCAGTATTTCAGGTTTATGTAAGGCTTTATGATCATGACCTTTCAACCACCAGTTTGAAAGCACAGGAACCAGCGTCTGGGAAAAAATATAGGACGCAATCATAGAAAATCCTACCGCAAGCGACAAAGGCATAAACATCCCTTTAGGAACACCATTCATCAATAATGCGGGAGCAAAAACCGCAAGAATACATAAGGTAATCAATAAAAGCGGAAAAGAAACCTCTCTCGCTGCATCGAGAATCGCTCTGGATTTGGTTTTCCCCATTTCAAGATGCTGATGAATATTTTCGATGACGACAGTCGATTGGTCAACCAAAATACCGATAGCCAATGCTAATCCTGAAAGTGTCATGATATTAATAGTCTGTCCGGACAGATTCAAAGCCAGCACCGCCGCGAGAATGGAAATAGGAATAGTAACAATTACAACCATTGAACTTCTGAAATCTCCTAAAAACAAAAACACCACCAGGCCTGTCAGCAAAGCCCCGATCAGTCCCTCTGAGGCCAGACTTTCCACGGCATTTATTACGTAAACAGATTGATCAAATTCATATTTTAATCTGATATAATCCGGTAAAAGAGATTGCATTTCCGGAAGTTTACTCTTCAGTGCATTCACAACATTCATCGTTGAAGCATCAGAGGTTTTGGTCAGAGGAATATAAACCGAGCGTTTACCATTTACCAAAGCATAACCTACCGTAACATCTGAGGCATCTTCTACAGAGGCAATATCATGCAGGAAAACGGTCGGGCCAACTCCTGTACGCAAGGGAATATCCAGAAAATCCTCCACTTTTCCCATCACCGAATTCATCGGAGTCATATAAGTCAGGTCTCCGATTCTCACATTCCCTGCCGGAGAAATCTGGTTATTTTTCACGACTGCCTGTACAATTTCATCAGGAGTCAGCTGATAGCTTTTCATAGCATCAGGATTCACTCTGACTACCACTGTTCTTTCATTTCCTCCAAAAGGAGGAGGAGAAGAAGCGCCCGGAATCTGCGAAAACAGCGGTCTGATTCTGGTTGAAGCCAGATCCTGCATTTCACTTAATGTTGCTTTTTTGCTGGTAAATACCAATTGCCCTACTGGAAGATTGGTAGCATCAAACCGAACTACAGTTGGCGGTACGGTTCCGGGAGGCATATAACTCATTACACGACTTACCTGATTGGCTACTTCACCGGCTGCCTGAGCCATGTCAACCGTTTCGTAAAAACTTAATTTCACCAAACATAAACCCTGGACATTTTTCACTTCAATATCTTTAATACCAGATACATACAGCATTTGATTCTGATACCGGGTTGCGATAAATCCTTCCATTTGTGCGGGGGTCATTCCTCCGTAAGGCTGAGCAATGTAGATAGTCGGCAGGTTCAGTTTCGGGAAAATATCTACCGGAATATTAAATAATGCCATGAAAGAAAAGATGGCCAATCCGAGTACTGCTACAAGCACCATAACGGGCTTGGAAAGTGCTCCTGTGAGTAATTTATCCATGATGATTAAGTTCTTTAGACTATTTTATCTGATTAAGAAAATCTGACAAATCCCCTTTTGCCGCAGATTTGAGCAATGCAGCCCGCCATACATTATTTCTGGCAATTACCTGATCTATTTCTGCCCGATTCAATACTGTCACAGCCTGTGTAAGCTCAAAAATGTTCGATAAACCTGCCTGATAACGTGAATCTGCCTGATTGTAGGCCGATTGTGCAGCATTCAGTTGCAAAGGCGTCTGCCGGACAATCTCCAGAGCCTGCCGGTATTGAAGACCGGCATCTTCCTGCTGGCCTTTCAACCGGAGCAGATTCTGATTATATTGTTCCTGATAACTTTTAGTTCTGAACTGCTGGGCCTTAAATTCATGCTTTGTTCTGAAAATATCCGATATTTTCCAGAGTGTGGTAAAACCAAGCATGTAATCATAAGCTCTGAATCCCAGACCGGATAAGGATGAATTATAAATAAAATTGCCATCTGCATCAGTCCTGTCATTAATTCCTGAACCTTTTGCCCAGGCAGCGCCAACTGCCATGATAGAAGGCATTGAAGATTTTGAGATTATACGGGCTTTTGCAAGACTGAAATCAACCTGTTTCTGGTAAAATTTCAGAATAGGATTTGTACTTTGCCATGATGGACTTTCTTCTGACGACACTTCGGGCAATGCTTCATTAAACTTTTCTCCGGCCAACTGAAAGTTACCATTATCAAACCCAAGTAACTCAGCCAATCTGATCTTCTGCTGGCTTGCCATTTTGCGGCTTTCCAGTAAAAGTATATTAGCTTTTGAAAGCTCTGCCTTTGCCAGAGAACTATCTACACCGGATCTTAGTCCGGCCTGTGCTCCTGCCATAACCACATCATAATATGCCTGTGTTCTGGTCAAAGTATTTTCCTGTACTTTCACCGCTCCTTCAAATACCAGACTCAGCAAATATGCATCCGTTACTTTTACTTTATGTTCAAATAGCTCCCGCTCATAATCTGCATTTGCCTGTTGAATTCCTGCCTCAGCATAATCTTTTTCCGCTTTTTTTCTGCCAAAATTTGCCAGTTTGTAATTAACCAGGACAGAACTTAAACTACTCCAGACTGCATCAGAAGTAAAACCATTAGTCTTAATCGAACCTGAAGTCGGGATGGCCGTTCCTTCCAGCGGATAATATGTACCCCGCACCTGATTGGAAGTAGCATAAAGTGCCTGTGCCTGCCAGGCAATGCCCGGAAGAGCATAATTAACTTTTCTTGCTTCGGCCTCAGATTTCCCTGCTTCTATTTCTGCGAGTTTCGCTTTAAGTGAGGGATAAGATTTAACCGCAATATCTATTGCGTTATCCAGGCTTAATATTTCAGGAATCTTTTGAGCGTTGACTGCCGTAACTGCCAGCAGAGCAATTATTACAGCCAAAACACTTTTACAGGATTGAATCATGACACAGCTTGATTTAAATACTGTGCCGAAGTTAATTTCCTTACTTAAGAGAGGGCTAAGAAAGAGATTAGAATACGATTAGAAATGTTTGAGAGGAAGAATAATCGTTACAATAGTTCCTTCATGCGGCACAGAGGTAAGGTGAATGCTTCCGTCATGAATTTTAACAATCTCCTGAACCAGGGTTAGTCCAACGCCGAACCCCCTTACATGATGGCTGTTTTGCCCCCGCATCATTGGCAGAAAGATATTTTCCATATCAGAGGGTAAAATACCCATTCCTTTGTCTATTACCTTCAGCACGATTTTTTCCTCTTCTTTGTCAAGAAAAATATCCACGGGTTTAAAATCAGAGTACTTACAGGCATTATCCAGCACATTCACAAAGGCAGATCTCAGTAAATGGGGGAAGCCCGAAATTACAGCCTGTACACTATCGCCTGAAAATCTGTCACTGAGTTCAAAATTGAGTAATTGTTCAGGATATTTATGATTAATATAAGATATGGTATCCATCAGCATCTCTATCGGGTCAAGATCTGATTTGTCCGGACTGGCATGAAGTCCTTCTACTTCAGCCAGCAGCAGCAGGTTATTTGCCAGATCTATCGTCCGGTTTACCTCTCCTATCGCTTCCACTGTACTTTTTTTCCATTCATCATCCTTTCTGTCATATGCCAGAGAAGTTTGCAAAACGCCTTTTATAACTGTGAGAGGTGTCCGCAGCTCATGAGAGGCATAAGAAATGAAATGTTTTTGGTTTTCGCCCAAATGCTGAATCTTTTCAAGTAACTGATTAAAAGATGCTGCAAGCCAGGAGGCTTCATCGTTTTTATCGCTGTATTTTACCCTGAAACCAAAACCTGAAACATCCGTTCCGTCAATCTGGTGAATGATCTGGTCAAAGGGGCTTAAAGCTTTTTTTGAGAAGAAATAGCCTGTTATGCCAATGATAATTAAGGCCAGCAGATTTCCGAAAAGTAAGGAGTATCTTAGTGTATTGCTCATATTCCGTCCGTTCAGGTCGTAGGCAGTCACTATGGCAACAAAGATTTTCCCATTATGGAAATAGGCAAAAGCTACGCCTTCTTTCTTAAATTCAAATTTGGGATTACGGTATTCGAATCTGTATTTTTTCTGACTCCGGACCAGCTGCAAAAATGAATCTTCCGGAACATAATCTGACGATTCGGCAGTTGAGACAACCAGATTATTTCCCTCATCATAAACAGCTTCATACTGATCGTTGAGTGAGAAAAATATATCTTTTCTGAAAACAGAATCATTCTGTAAAATCTGACGGGTAGCTTCCGCACGGGCAAAAAGCCTTTCATAAATCAAATCCTGCCGGTAATCTTCGTAAGAGTAATACACATAAAAAGAAAACAGCACCAGAATAGCCGCTACAATCAGGGTAAATGCAATGGTTATTTTCTGTTTGATAGTCATGGTTCTCTCAAAGAATAGCCTCTGCCAATAATAGTCTGCAATAATTTTTCAGGAGAATCTTTGTCTATTTTCCTTCTTAAGTAATTGATATATACATCGATGACATTTGTATTGGTATCAAAATTCAGATTCCAGACCTTTTCCAGAATATCAATCCGGCTGACAATCTTTCCCTTATTCAGCATGAGGTATTCGAGCAATTCAAATTCTCTTTTCGTAAGCTCAATTCTCTGTCCGGCACGGTGAACCTGCTGGCTATCAGTATCCAGCTCCAAATCACTCACTTTTAACACTTTAGACCGATTCGCAAAAGTCTGATTACGCCGGGCCAAAGCCTTTATCCTCAGTAAAAGTTCTTCAAATTCAAAAGGTTTTGCCAGATAATCGTCTGCACCGGAATGGAATCCCATCACTTTATCCTGTAATGTTCCCAGCGCTGTAAGCATCATTACAGGTGTATAAGCCCAGTTATTTTTGATAAATCTGCATAAATCAAAGCCATTAATTCCGGGAAGATTCACATCAAGAATCACTGCATCAAAAGTCTTTTGTTCCAGAATTCTCTGACCGATTAATCCATCGTAGGCAATTTCCAGAGAAATTTGCTCACTTTGAAAGCCTTTCTGGATAAATCCGGCCAATTTAGGGTCATCTTCAATAAGCAGTATATTCATAAAGCGACAGGTGAAATGTAAGGTCTTCTAAAATAACAGACGAATTATCAGGAATATAGTTTAAATACGAATTCTTTCGTTCAAAATTAACAATCTGAAATTCATCTGTAAAATTTAATACCCAAACCAAACGTATAGTTACCAAATGGTATTCCGAAAAATCCTGCGGCGCCACTAACTAAAAATTATTGTATTTATACCTATATAACGTTGCAATTACCCCGTGTTTATACCAAATTTGCAACTTATAATAGATTTCAGATAAAATCGGACAGCGTTTATTCATCGGTTTCAATCATGACTTATGCTTCGCTTCTATCTATTTTTCTGAACCTGTTTTTCTGCATCTGTTTAATTTAACTCGAACCAAATTAACACATTTAAAAAAATCTTAATGCCTGGTCATTCTAAAAATTACAAGAATCTGATTTTCTCATTTATTACGATTATTATTTTTCTGCTGTTTACTGAATTAGCTTTCCGTTTAGTTTTAGCCTTAAATGGCTTTCCTTTCCTGATGCCAAAAGAGGTATTATTTGCAAGGGAATACGGAGACTCATTCAAACAAATCCGGGGGGAGAGTATTACGCAACATGATGATTATCAGGATATCTTAATTCTGGGAGGCTCTGTAGTCAGCCCGGACTGGTCCGGAATGGAAAAAAGGTTAAAAGATTCTCTTTCCAAAAGATTGAAAACTGATAAAATACGCATATTTAACGTAGCATTTCCCGGACATACTTCTCTCGACAATGATATAAAATACCGGATACTTCACGAAAAAGGTTATTCTTTTGATCTGGTTTTATACTATGAAGCCATCAATGAAAACAGAGCCAATAATATCAGTCCTGTGGAATTTAAACCGGATTACTCTCATTTTAAGTGGTACGATCAGATTTACAGAATTCAAAAACATCCTGAACTGAATTTTACGGTTATTCCCTATGTTTTTGATTATATCCTGAGCAAAGTGGATAATGTTATTCATAAAAAAACGTTTCTGAGCATCGGAGATGTCAGGGATAAAACACTCTTAAAATATGGTTCTGATATTAAAACGGCAAAATCTTATGAACGTAATCTATCGGGTATCATCAGTTTATCAAAGCAGTATCATGAACCTTTATTATTGATGAGTTATGCTTATTACCTTCCTCCGGATTATCAGTTAACAGGAGGACAAGAGGATAAAAAGTACTATGCCGACTGCAAATATTCCTGTTCTATCAATATATGGGGAAAACCGGAAAATATCCGCAAAGGAATTGAAGCGCATAATCTCATTATCAGGAAACTTGTGCAGCAATATCCAGAGCTCTACTATCTTGATATTCAGAAAATTATTCAGGGCAACCAAAATTACTTTTGTGATATCTGCCATTTCAGTGAAGAAGGGGCACAATTATATGCTAAAACACTGGCTGATTTTCTGATTGAAAAGAAATTAGTACATTAATTTACTGCTTAAAAAACAGAGAAGCCTGAGACCTGTCTCAGGCTTCTCTGTTTACATTTCTGGTTAAACTATTCGGCAGGAACAAACAAAACTGCGTCTGCCACCACTTTCCCATCTGCTGATTTATTGGAAATTTCTACAAAACTCTGATTACCTTTAGGAAATGTATAAGCCCCCAAACCAACCCATTCACCGGAAGTCTGCCCTTCAACAACCAGTTTGGCATGGTCGATATTAACTTCATTCATGCCTTTCCCGTCAAATACGGTTACTAATGTTTTTGAGGTGGATTGCTGAACTTTAGGAACATAAACATATACCTGATATTTTCCGTTTTTGACAATTTCCGGAATAAAACGGACCGATTTCTCTTCTTTCCCCTTACTTTCATCTGAAAGCATCGAAGAACCATAAGCTCCGCGATTGGTGGTTTCCTTTTCCCAGCTTCCGATCAGTTTTACATTTCCGGTATTTGCATCATCTACCAAAATTTCTGCAATACTTCCATCGGATAAAGGATCGGTTTTTAACATTTTTTGCAGCTTCCCTATTTCTATTTCCTGAACAGAGGTATGATGGTCAATAGCCAGACTTGCTGCTAAGGCAGAAGATTGGCCCAGTACCATAAAAACAGGTTCCATCCGAATAGAACCATATGCAATATGTGAAGCAGACATACAAACCGGAACCAGCAAATTTGAAACTTCAGAGGCTTTGGGAATTAAAGAACGATACGAAATCGGATATGGAGGAAATCCACCTACCTGCACATCACCTTCATTTTTGACCATTTTCACCCCATTTTTCTCAATAACAAGTCTCTGACAATTATGAGAATCCATCGTGTAGGCAGCCATTCCAACACCGTCGGTAACCACTTCTTTTCCCTGACAATTGGCCTGGGTCATCACATAAGCTCCTACCATTCTTCGGGCTTCTCTTACATACATTTGGGGAGACCAGTTTCCATTGTCAGTGTATTCATCTTTCGGATAACCGTAGCTTTTCATTTCCTTTCTCAAATGTTCTTCAATTCTGGCATCGTTTCCGATAAAATACAGTAAGCCTTTGATGTATAATTCATGATTTTTCTGAATTTCTGCCCTTTGCTGATAATCAGCTTCAGGGAATTCATAATTCATTCCGATCATATCCGTTGAAAACGGGCCGTTATTATTGATGTCAGTCTTTTGATTCGGCATAAAATCAAATTTCAAATACTGAGCGAGATTTTTGGGTTTCATTTTGTTAAAAACCCTTAGTAATAATTCATATTTAGTTGAATCATAACCTTCAGGTTTACCAATCGGTATCTGATTAGAAACATCTTTTGTCAGGCATATTCTGAAATTATAAGCCTGTACATTTTTATTCCCGGTTCCGGCAGGTAAAAGTTTTTCATCTGAAACTCCCCAGACCAGACCGCTTTCCGGTTTCCCTTCAATTTTATAAGGATCAATTCCATCCGGAAACTGATGCTTTTCCATCAATTGTACGCCATTATAGGTTTCATGAAAGGTTTGATTATCTTCTCTCCCAACCGTATAACTTACTTTAGCTTTTGCCATTAAGTCTCCTTCATAAGTACAATCAATGAACATTTTTGCTTTGATCTTCCGGTTAGTCGTCATTGAAGGATTTTTACTGTTTTCAAGGGTAATTTCCTGAATGACTTTCCCTTGTTTTTTCAGGGAATTTAACCTATGCCCATACAAAACCTTTACCTGAGCTCTCTTAATATAATCCAATAAAATATGCTCAGCCACATGAGGTTCAAAAATCCATTGTTCAAACTTGCCATAATGTTTACCAATCCTTCTGTAAAAGTCTCTTGCTATGCCCGTTATCGCAAATTTATTCCCGATATCGGTATAACCCAGCCCCCCGGTGGTAAGTCCTCCCAGGTGGTTGCCCGGCTCAATTAAAATCACAGATTTTCCTGCTTTCTGAGCAGTATAAGCTGTAATTACTCCGGCTGCATTTCCTCCATATACACAAATATCCACTTCTGTTTCAGCTTTTTGAGCAGATAATGTCAAGGTATTGACAAATAAAATAAAAAATAATGCGGTTTTCTTCATAGTCTGAATGGTTCAAAATTCCGGAAATATTCCAAAAGGCATTTCCGGATTGTATTTCCTGTAAATAATTCAATTAATACATTAGCATAAAATTTCAGGTCCTTAGTTATTCAGCATTTTTTTCAGATAAGCCGGGTAATTCTCCCCCTCCGCTTTCCCGTCTCCTATGGTGATGCTGTCACCAAAACAAACGATTTTCCCCGACTTAAATTTATCTGACAGATAAGCATAAACTGCTGTGGCAATTACTTTATATCCCTGTGCAGTCGGATGAACACCATCGGTACTCTGGCTATTTGCCTCATTTTTAATCAGACTGTCAGGACTCAGTCCGACATTCCCGATTTTCTGAAAAACCTGGTGAATATCAAGGAATTGAAGATCGTATTCCAGAGCCAGTTTTCTGATTAATTCATTGACTTTAGCCTTTCTTTGAAAATGCCCTTCCGGTTGGTAAAAATCAGGGTTATGCCTTTTAAAAAGATAGGGCTCATAAACTGGTAAAATCGTCATGAGTAAAATACGGCTGCCCGATTGCTTTATTATTCCGATGATTTTCCGAAGATTAGTTTCATATTCAGCCAAAGGAATATATTTCCGGCTGTTCATGTCATTTGTTCCAATCATCAGAATCGTAAGATCGGGGTGATGGGCCATACAATCTTTCTCAATTCTGTTCAATAAATCAATTGTATTATTTCCTCCGACTCCCGCATTAATAACCTCAATTGTTTCTGTCATTCCTGTAACTTTTACAGGTTTTTTCAAGGCGATCGGAATAGCCAGAGAAGTTTGTAAAAATTTTCGACGAAGCATAGTTAATTCATTTGTAAAATACCCTTTCTCTTTTCGGAAAACAGAAGGGCTTCCGAAAAAACCCTTCTTCACAGGCAGGAGGTAATCAGGTATTTTTGTTTACCGGAAAATTAATATCCGGGATTCTGTTCCAGTTTAGGATTCACATCTCTTTCTCCCTGAGGAATCGGCAATAAATAATGTCTGTCCTCCACAAGAATAGAGGGATTCTGAGCTTTCATAGCACTTAAAAGACGTTTGGTTCTCATCAGATCATAGCGACGATGGCCTTCAAATGCCAGTTCCAGCCTTCTTTCTACTAAAACGCTGTCGCGGAACTGCGCCTGACTAAGATTTTCTGTAAGGTTTGCTAAACCCGCTCTGCTGCGAATCCGGTTAATGCTTTTATATGCTTCGGAATTATTAGCAGCTTGCTCATTAAGTGCTTCTGCATACATCAGCAATACATCTGAGTAGCGGATAATCGGATAATTATTACTGCCATCTCCCTGAGAAGTAGATGAAGGATCAAGGTATTTTGCTACATAACAGGGATAAATTACACTGGCAGGCGCAGCGGGGTTTCCGGTAGCAGAATAAAGTCGCAGTGTAATATCCCGGCGTTTGTCTGTCGGTTTGTAAGCATTATATAGGTTTTCGGTAGCCGGGTCATCTCCGAAACCTCCCACTCCGTTAACTTTATCAAAGGTCGGACGCATATATCCGGCCATAAAACTACCTTCTCCAAAACCTCCGCCAAGTGCCTGCACCTCGAAAACAGCCTCTTTCCCGTTTTTATTTCCGATGACAAAAGCATCTGCATAATTTGTCCAGAGGTCGTAAACGCCAAGATCTATTACTTCTTTCGCTTTGGCAGAAGATTTCGCCCATTCCTGACGGGTAAGATAAACTTTTGCCAGAAAAGCCTTTGCTGCTCCTTTGGTAGCTCTGCCTTTATCGGCTCCCGAATAACTTACAGGCAGGACATTCTCTGCTTCGGTAAAATCCTGAATAATCTGTTTATACACATTTTCATCTGTTTCCCGGGCAACAGCCAGGTCATTCAAAGAAGTTGTTTCCTTCAGTACCAAAGGCACTCCTCCAAAAAGTCTGACCAGGGTGAAATAGTAAAAACCACGCATAAACTTAGCTTCTGCAATCAAACGGTTCTTTAAATCTGTATCCATCGAAATAGCCGGCACTCTGCCTATAACTGCATTAGATCTGTTAATACCCTGATAAACAGTTGTCCATAATGATTGAAATGTGGACGTAGTGGGCGTAAAAGTATACTTATCCAGATCATTTTTAGCCTGATTTGCTGTGTTTCTTCCATTTCCCCATTCAGCATCATCGGTAGATTGATCCTGAATAATCCACATAACCTGACCATACATGTTCGGGGAATTTAACGGGTCATAAGTACTGCTCATGGCAGCAATAGCATCGGCCGAATTTTTATAGAAATTATCCGGCATAAAACTGGATTCCGGTTTCTGGTTCAACACCTCACAGGATGATGCCAGTCCTGATATTAATATGAATAATGAAAGTATTGTTATGTTTTTCATATCTCTCAAATGATTTTGTCAAATTTAAACTGTCTAGAAACCTACATTTAACCCAAACATTAATGTTTTGGCTGCGGGATAACTTCCGTAGTCAAATCCCTGACTGCGTCCATCCTGTCCAAAACGGTTCACCTCCGGATCATAACCTGAATAGGCCGTCCAGGTAACAAAGTTCTGTGCAGTTGCATATACCCGCAGGGATCTCAGTTTTAATTTGTCAAGAATAGTATCTGGAAAATTATAAGCTAATTGAACATTTTTCAATCTCAGATAAGAACCGTCTTCAATCTGACGGGTAGAAATCCGGTTAGCTGGTCTGCTGGCTGTGGCTCTTGGAATATCGGTATTTGTATTTGTCGGAGTCCAGCGGTTCAGCACATCAATATCCTGGTTATTTGTACCACTCAGGTATTCCAGCTCAAACCGATTGGCATTCAGTATGCTGTTGCCATATACTCCCTGAAGAAATACTGTAAGTTCAAGACCTTTATAAGAAAACGTGTTTGTAATACCTCCGATAAATTTAGGCTGTGCTCTTCCGATGATTGTCCGGTCATTATCATCAATTTTCTTATCACCGTTCAGGTCCATATATTTTCTGTCTCCCGGTTTCTTTCCAAGCGGATCAGATAAAGCCGCCACTTCATCAGCACTCTGATAAAGGCCATTCGTAACATATCCGTAGAAAGAACCTAATGGCTCACCTACTCTGATAATTCCTGAATTGACATTCTGGGCAATATTAGCTACTTGTCCTGCAAAAATCTGTGGAGCTCCCCCGATTGACAATACAGTATTCTGATTAGAAGCATAGTTAAAATCTGTTGTCCATTTGAATGCTCCGGTAAGGTTTCTGGATGAAATTCCTATTTCAATCCCTTTATTCTCAACTTCCCCGATATTTTTCAGTGCGCTGGTATATCCGGAAGTACTCGGAATCGTGACATTTAACAAAAGGTCTCTGGTTCTTTTCAGGTAAACATCGGCGGTAAGTGTAAACCTGTTTTTCAGGAAACCTACGTCAATACCAAAGTCAGACTGAGTAGTAGTCTCCCATGATAAATCGGGATTCGCTACCTGCGAAGGGCCGATACCTGTCGAAACAGCTCCTCCCAGAATATAATTCTGTGTTCCCAGCAATGAGTTGGCAGGATAATTTCCAATGCCGTCCTGATTTCCGGTAGTACCAATAGAAGTTCTGACTTTCAGATCGCTGATATAAGTGGCGTTTTTCATAAAAGACTCCTCAGAAGCCCTCCAGGCGAAAGCAGCAGAAGGGAAATATCCGTATCTTTTATTAGCTCCGAATCTTGAAGAACCGTCTGACCTCAGAGAAGCTGTAAAAAGGTATTTTTCTTTCCAGGCGTAATTTACTCTGGCCAGATAAGATTGCAGTCCCCATGTTCCGATACCTGAAGAAGGAATAAGAGGTACTGAACCGGAACCAAGATTTCCGGAACCCAGGTTGTCATTTACGAAGTTGCGGGCAGAAGCAGAAGAATTTTCCACACGATTAGCCTGCTGGGTAAATCCCAGTAACACTGTCAGGTTATGATCTTTTGCAAGTGTTTTGGAATAAGTCAGCAGGTTTTCATTTAACCAGGTGATTGACTGGCTGTTTCCAATATAACCTGCCCCACCCTGAGACAACCCGCTCTGCACACTTCTGGGAAGATAGCTGTCAAGCTTGGAAATAATGCCATCTATTCCAAATAACACTTTTAAAGTCAACCCATTAATCACCTGATATTCACCAAATACATTTCCGAATATCCGGTTCGAGGTATTAATACTCCGGCTATCATTTACAAGTGCAGCAGGGTTATCGGCAATAAAAGTCAATAAAGGGCTGTTTACAAGGTAAGTCCCGTCAGGATTATAAACCGGCAGAATCGGAGGAAACTGAAGCGCATTCATGGTTACCAGCCCTGCACTTCCCAGGTCGCCACCAGTTCTGGCCTGATTGGTATAAGTACGGCTGATATTCAGACTGGTTCCTACCTTTATTTTGTCGGTCAGTTTTCTGTCCAGGTTAACTCTGAAGGAATAACGGTTGAAGTCTGAATTTACGACAATCCCTTTCTGGGTAAAATATCCTCCTGAAATAGCATATTGAGTTCTTTCGTCTCCCCCGGTCATGGTAAGCTGATAATTAGCAATGGGGGCAGACCTGAAAATCTGATCCTGCCAGTCGGTTCCCTGTCCGAAAGCAGCTACCTGATCCGGAGTATAAACTGCCGGGCGGCCATCATTGGTATTGGCATCATTTACAAAAGCAGCATATTGAGAAGCATTCAGTACGCCATATTTCTTTCTTACACTTTGTGTACCATAATAAGTTTCAAAATTGATGGTTGATTTTCCCGCTTTTCCTCTTTTGGTGGTAACAATAATTACTCCGTTTGCTCCTCTCGAGCCATAAATTGCAGTAGAAGAAGCATCTTTTAAAACACTGATCGACTCTATGTCACTTGGATTCAGGGTACTTAATACATTAAAACTGGTACTGTTATCTGCTCCGTCGTTTTTAAAAGGGATTCCGTCAATCACATAAAGCGGCTCATTATCTCCCTGAATAGAGTTACCTCCTCTGATTCTGATGGTTGTGGTAGCTCCGGGTGCGGCCGAATTTTGTGTAATCTGTACACCTGCTGCCCGGCCCTGTAATGCCTGATCCAATGAAGTAACTGCCACTTTCTTCATTTCATCTACCGAAACCGTTGAAACCGCTCCGGTAAGGTCCGTCTTCTTCTGAGTGCCGTAACCTACCACTACAACTTCATTGAGCGAGGTATTATCGGTCTTTAAACTTACATTTATCTGTGTCTTATTTTCAACAGGCACTTCCATAATCTGATACCCTACCGAACTGAAAACCAGCACACTATTCTTACCAGGTACCGCAATTGAGAAATTCCCTTCACTATTTGAGATCACTCCTTTCTGCGTACCCTTTATTATGATATTTACTCCCGGCAGCGGTTCATGAGTCTGGGCATCTGTAACTTTTCCTTTAACGGAAATATCCAGGATATCGATCACGTTCTCACCGTCGAGCAGAACAGGCTCTATGGAAGCCCTTTTTTCCTTACTTTTTGTCAGAACGATTTGTTCATTTATTACCCGGTATTCAATATTCTTCGATTGCAATAAACGATTCAGTACAAGCATCAGCCGCACATTTTCTACGGAAAGACTTACTTTCTCATCCAGTCTGATCCTTGTACTATAAACAAATTTGACATGTGTTTTTTCCTGAATAAGATTAAAAGCTTCTTTCAGGGAAACATTATTCAGATTAATACTTATTTCAGTATTCAACACAGCCTGGGCAGCACTTTCACGGGCATAGCTTACACTTGCCAGCGTAACGATAAAAACCCATTGTAACAAACTGATACGCATAATTTTTAGCCAATTAATTGACTGATTAATTGTAATTTTTTGCATAATTTTGATGGTCTGATATTTAACGGATAAAACATGGAGCTCCCGACCCAAAGGTAGGACTAAGGGTTATTTCAGGGAGTGAAATTTAAAAATCGGATAATGGGCGTGGTGGCACACGCCTGTTTTTTAGGGTGGGGGCTTGGCTTTTCTTACGATCATATTTTTATGGGAAAATATTAATCACATCCCGCTCCTTCTAAAATCAAAGTTCCTTCCGAAAACGTGTAGGTGGCATCTAACGAAGTACAGAGTAACTCAAGAATTACGGGCAATGATTGATTATTGAAATCAGCAGTCAAACGGCATTTAAAAACAGCCTGATTGAATACTTCTATTTTTACATTAAATTTCTTCTCTAACTGTTCCAGTACCTCTTTAACCGGAGTTTCATTGAACTGGATTGAAACAGGTTCATAAATTTCTCTCTGTGGTTTTTCAGCAATTCTTGAAACGGTTAATCTGTTGGACTTTATGTCATAAAAAACCTCTTCTCTGGGTTTCAGAATAACTCCGAGGTTTTTACTATCATCTTTTATCCCTTTTACCGAAACGCTTCCGGTTACAACTGATACATTAAAAATAGACTGATTGGGTTTTGCTTTAACGTTAAAACTGGTACCCAATACACGGATAAGCATGTTATCACTTTTGATATAAAAAGGTCTTTTTGCATCCCGGAAAACCTCAAAGAATCCTTCTCCTTTAAAAGAAACTTTTCGCTCATTTGCTTCAAAAGCCTCGGGATATTCTATTGCCGCCTGTGGATGCAGCCAGACTTTTGTACCATCCGGAAGGTGGTATTGAAACAGCTGAGTCTGGGTATTGACAAAGCGAATCATTTTAACGTTCTCTCCCGAAACCTTAGAAAGCAAGGTATCTCCCAATTGCCTTTCAGGATTATATATCCATAAAATCCCGAGAACCAGCAATACAGAAGCAGCTATTCCCAGAGACCAGGCCAGGGATTTATTAAAGCGGAAAACCTGCCTTTCTCCGTGAACTGTCAGGTCTAAACGTTGATGTATATTATCAAGCGTTTCTGCTTCCAGTACACTGCGGTCAAGTGCAGAAAGTGCGGATAAATAATCTTTATTTCCCTGAATGGAATTGTACCAGTTTTCTACGAATTTTGTTTCCTCCTCAGAACATTTTCCTTCCAGGTATTTATTGAGCAGCTCCGGGTCAATCTGATTTTTATTCTGCATGCAAAAAGTACAAAGTTTTCTTGAATGAATTCCTTTTGTATCTATGTCAGTTCCCGAAAGTGTTTACCCTTAGTCTGAATGGAAAAATTTTAAATTATTTTACAAAAAGAAAAAGCCAGAGCAGATTCATATGCGTTTTCAGCAACAATCGCATGATGCGAAGTGCTTTGGTAATATGTTGTTCTACGGTTTTGGGAGAAATGCCAAGTTTTTCGGCTATTTCAACATTTGAATAGCCATTTCTGCTTAGCGTGAATACTTCACGGCATTTTTCCGGGAGATGGGCTAAAGCCTGATGATAGGATTCCTGAAGATCGTTGATTGCAATCTGCTCATTGGTTTCATTGGTGCTATCACCTTTCAGGAGGGAGAATTTTTCGGTATGCTTCTGGTAGGCGAGTTGTTTTTTTAACTGATTAATAGCCAGGTTGCGGATGGAAATAAACAAATAGGCCGGAACTGACTGGGAAATTTCTATTTCATGTCTTTTTTGCCAGAATTCAACAAAAAGATCCTGAACCGTTTCCTGGGCCATAAATCTGTCATGAAGTTTTTCATAGGCATGATTATACAATTTATTGAAATACCTTCGGTAAAGCTCATCAAAAGCCTTTACTTCATTCGATTTCACTAAAGCAATCAGCTCTGAGTCTGTATAAGCACGAAACATCTGGGCCATCTTTAATCTGATATTAAGAGATGAAAAGACAAATTCATTATTGAATCCCGAAAATAAAGAAAGCGTAAAAGTAGTGTTTTCTAATGACAAAATAGACTATTCTCTGAATAAAAAGGAAATTTTCAAGACTTTTACTTATTGAGGAAATAGTCTTTTTTAAAACGTGGAAGCCTGAGACCATATCCGGTTGATATATTCTCAGGCTTCCACGGAGTTGGCAAAATCAGAACGTTTTGCTGGCTAACCCGCCTTTGGCACTATCCACTTCCACGGTATATCTATCACTTTTGCCCTTCACAATCCAGCGTACTTTTACATTACCCAGACCGGAGATATTAGTAACTTCCAAAGTCTGAGGGGTAAATTTCTGTTCTTTGGTAATATTCAAATCTTCATTTTCAACCAGCATGCCTGCTACTACATTTGCGTTTTTCAAGGTAATATAGTCAGGACGCTCTATTTTGTATTTTACGTCATGAGCAGAATGCGTAGGAATTACCTTCTGATTAAATATCGTTGCTGTAATTTCCGTCAATCCGCCAGCCAGAGGTTTTTGTTTTAAATCCAGTACTTCCAGTTTAGGCATCTGTGAAGCATGAAGAATCGTAAAAGCCATGTTGCGGTGCGCATCTTCTTCCAGCATAAAACCAGGGTGAGCTCTTACATAGTTTTTCTTAGGCCCCCCGATCTCAATATCACCATATTGAGGATGTTTAAATGGTTTCCAGGTAACATAAGCATCATCAAAAAGTAAAAGCTTGCTGAACTCGTCAAATTCATTGTTCTGATAACGTCCTTCTTCAGTATTTTTATTGAATAACTTATATGACGTAAGTAGTTCTGTCGAGAAAGTAAAAATTCCTCTTCCTAAAGCCATCCAGTCTATTTCTCCGCCGTAAACTGTATATAAATCTTTGTAAATCACGAAATATTTATACCCAGGGTTCATCTTCTCTCCGATTTTGCCAAAATAATCATACACTGCGGCATCCTGGGCTACATAAAACGGCGCATCTTCCTCTGCACCCGGACCTCTCAGAAACATTCCTCCGTAATTATGGTAACTCTGCGCTCCGGCGATATTGGGATGATTCATAACAAAGTTCTTGATATTCTTCGTTTCAGGAAGCGTTCCGGGATAGTAAAGTGCCCCTCTTTGAATATAATCCGGCTGCCAGTTCCAGCCCCAGTCTCTGTTCGGATCATAATATCCTGTTACATCTTCATTCACCTGACCGTCTCCATCATTATCGAGTCCCTCATAGCCCAGCATTTCATAATCGCCCTTTTCATCCTGCTTAACCTGAATCATACGCTGAGGATTCTCAGGATCAATTTTCCATCTTCCGGTTGCCGACTTCCTTCTCATCAAAACAATGTTACCATCTCCGTCGAGGTCATCATATTTATCCTCATCAGCCACACCATCTCCGTCATCATCCAGCGCCATCATGCCTGAACGGGGAGAATTAGCATTATTCGGGTTTTTCAGGAAATCCTCACGAGCATCAGGGTTAATTGTTGGCGTAATATAAAAAACCTTATCCTGTAATAATTGCTTTACAAAAGGAACACTTGCAAAACTTTCGGCCAGATACCAGGCAGTGTACATTGAAACCTCTGTTCCCTGAATCTCATTGGAATGGATATTGCCGTCGATATAAAATCCTGGTTTACGGTTTGCCGTTCCGGTTCTAAAATCTGTGATAGTTAAAACCCACATATCACGTCCCTGATACGACTTACCCATAGATTCAATTTTCACAAGGTCAGGATAGGCTTTAGCCAGATCCTGACAGAATCTGGAAATCATGGCGTAGTCATTGTAATGATTCCACGACATTTTAACTTTCGGGTTAGCAGGAGAGCCTATGGCTCTTAGCCCAATAAGGTCATCATTCTGTGCTTTTTCCTGAGAAAAAACCGAAAATGAACATGACAAAAAGAATAGAAAAATATATTTTTTCATTTTGAATGCTGGTTATTGAAATCAAACCTGAAATTATTTATCCGGCAGAAATCAGATTTTCTTTATTTAAGATTTACAGAAACCGTTTTACTCCCGGCCGTCGGAACCCCTGACTCAATCGTTACGGAACCGCTTCCACTGATCAGCCAGGTATATTCCTGCACTTCTCCCGAAGCCAGCGCATTTCTTAAATTGATTTTCCTTCCGGAAACAATAGCCTGATTCCCAGACAATTTCAACTCTGTTTTAATCTTCTGAGCCCATCTTACTTTATCTCCTATTTCAGCAGAAGTAGGCAGCAAACCTTTGTTTATTACTTGTACTGTTATACGGGTAAGTCCGGCAGAAACCGCTTCGGATTGTACATTCAACAATTGAATTTCCGGCATCTGGTTTGCCAGTGCGGTTAAAAATTTCAAATGTTTGTCTGCAGTTTCAGCCAGAAAACTAACCGGAGGGTTCCACTTCACAAAAGGAGCAATTCCACCTACTTCAGCTTTTTTATCAGCAAAATCAGGATGCTTTACTGCCTGCCAGTTCACAAAAACATTTGGAATTTTCTGTGCTTCAGCCCATTTCAGATATTTAATATCTTCATTTTCAGTGGCAGGTACTTTAGGTGATTCTTTCTTACTGGTATCTTTTGGAGCCAGTGTTTTTGGTGTCCACCATCCCGGTGTGGCAAAGCTAAACCGTCCATAATGATAGTAAATGGTTTGCGCCAGACTTCCTTTTGTCAAAGGCAGTACTGGAGCATCTTTCAGGCCGGTTTTGGAATTGTATAATTTAGAAACCAGTTCTCCCACTGCGGCATCTTTCTCCAGCACACCGGTAATAATTCTTTTCGTTGTTTTCGATTTGTCAAATTTCACTGCTTCGGTAAGGTTATTACCCGGCCCGAAAGTCAGCACGGCAAAAATGTTAATATTCTTGTACAAAAAGTCAAGAATAGCTCTCGTTTCCGGCTCTGAGGCAGCATATTCTCCGGAACCAGCTACAAAGATAGGGTAATCATACGTTGTGTTTTTATCGATATTTACACCACCAACCCCGTCTTCATTAAATAAACCGTCTTTATCGTTATCAAAACCTTCTGTAATTAAAAGGTATTTTCCAATTTCACCTTTTGCCGGATCGGCCTTAATTAATACCCTCGGATCATCCTTACTTAGAATATATGTTCCGGCAGGATCTTCCACTCTGATCTGGGTAATTAATCCGTCTCCGTTAAGGTCTTCAAAAGGATCTTCATTCATCCTGCCATCACGGTCATCATCAGTATCTGTATCATTACCGCTGCGTTCAAATTTAACTTTGGCAGCATATTGTTCCTGTGCGTCCGGATTAACTCCCGGAACGATATAAAAAGTTTTGGTATCAAATAATTTTGCAACAGAATCACTGGCTGAACCAAGCAGCTTTTCTGCCAGCTGAACCGCTAATTCCGTTCCGGCCAGATGGGCCCCATCCACCCCGGCAATAATGGCGATGGCAGGTTTCTGAGAAACATTTCCCTTTCCGATGGTTAAAGCCCAGATATCCCTTCCGCCTTTACTCTTTCCAATAGACTGAACGGAGGCATTTGTGCCGTACCTGGCAGATAAAGCTTTTAACCTTGAAGTAAGCTGGCTGTGATTCTGATAGGCATTCTGGGCATTTGCCAATTGATTAACTGACAATAGCCCAAAAATGAGTAGTAATTTTTTCATAGAGTTTGGGATGAAAATTTAATTTTTCGCAAAATAGTATTTAGTTCAAACATTTACTATAAAACTTACACGAGTTGAGACCTATAAAGTTGATTGAGAGATGAAATCAACAAATTGACTGATAAAAACTTCAGACTATTGAATAAGCCGGATTTCATGCGGTAAAATACTCTTCAGCTAAACTGGTTGATAAAATGCGGGAAAGCAAAACTTTTATAACAAAAATGGCTGCTACCGAAACTTTGTATCTTTATGATTCAAGACACAAAATTCCGATAACAACCGATTCATTAATTGAAATTAAATATATATATAAGCGTAGAACTCTTTATTTAAAAGCTGTAAATCCATCTTTGTATTATAAATCTACTTTACAAACATACACAATTATCCAACAATCACTTCGGCAATATTTTACCACTTTCATAATTAATGAACCAATTAGCATTTTAATTAAATGAAATAGCTTTTTCTACATAAATATTATCAAAATAATATCATAAAATATAGTATTACTTTACTAAATATTACAATTACTATCGAAATATTCCGGATAAATCAGCCATAGATCGTATTTAAGCGATACAAACATTTCCGTTTTCTTTATCTGCAATGTTCCTTTATCAGACATTTCCACTAATCTAATGCTTATCTTTGAGCATAAAATAATCACAAACTTAAAGAACCATCAGCATTGAAAGCACTATGTTTTAACTCCTTCGGAGGGCCTGAAGTTTTATATTACGGAGAGGTTCCCGAACCTGTTATCGGAGAGAATGAACTCCTGATAAAAAACAAAGCAATCGGCCTGAACTTCGCGGATATTTACAGAAGAAAAGGAAATTATCACCTTACCGGAAAAACGCCTTTCATTGCCGGTTATGAAGGAGCGGGTGAAGTTGTCAGGGTTGGTCGTAATATCACAGATATACAGATCGGAGACAGAATCGGTTTTGCCGATGTACCTTTAGCCAATGCGGAATTTGTAGCAGTTCCGTATGAAAAGGCTATTCCGCTTCCAGATCATATTTCTTTTGAAATGGCAGCAGCATCTCTCCTGCAAGGCTTAACGGCTCAATATCTTATCAGCGACAGTTATACTGTAAAGTCCGGAGATACGGCACTGATTCATGCCGCCGCCGGGGGTGTCGGACAGTTACTGGTTCAGCTATGCAAACATTCAGGTGCTAAAGTAATAGGTCTCACCTCTTCTGAAGAAAAACGGCAAACGGTACTGAATACAGGGGCAGATGAAGCATTGTTATATACAGATGACTGGAAAAAACACCTTAAAGAACAATCAAAAGTTGATGTTGTTTTTGAAAGTATCGGCTCTACTTTGATGGACAGCTTTGAGGTAACAAAAGTAAGCGGGACCGTTGTTTTTTATGGCTTTTCCGGAGGAAATCCTCCGCTTATAGACCCCCGTATGCTTATGGATAACTCCCAGACACTCACAGGAGGAGACTTATGGAGCTACCTGACTTCAAGGGAAGAAAGGCTAAAAAGGTCTTCAGTATTGTTTGACTGGATCTCAAAAAATATAGTCACAATTAATGTCAGTAAAACATTTGCACTAAGTGACGGAGCTGCCGCGCATCAATATTTAGAAAGCAGAAAAAGTACCGGAAAAATATTATTGATTCCCTGAGTAATTTTGCAAAAAGCAACTAAACAGCCCATTTAGGTACTTTTCTGATTTATTTCTATTCGTATGAATAAAGGTATTCAGAGGAATGGGGACTAAACACAGGTAATGTATTGGGATGTAACATAAACCTGAGCAAGTCCCCTTCCTTAACCTGATATTTCAGTTTGTGAGACGCTCGATCTCAATATGATCTAATTTATCATTCTTAATAAACATCTTCACCACTTCCAGAGAATCAGGTCCGGTAGTATAGGCAAAATACCATTGTGGCGACTGAGACATAACCGGATCAAAAGATGTGTTAAGATTTTTGGTTAATAAGGAGATACGCTGAAACTTAATATTATAAGGCTCCAGTCTGCTGATATTAACCAGTTTTTCATACAACTCCGTTGCGGAATCGGCTACACGAACGGCAGATTTACCAGCCAGTTTTTCCGGCCATTGACTGAGTTCTTTCCCGCTGTTCAGATAGATATTTTTAATCTTTCCTGAGGCAAGAGTAATCTGCACACCGGAATCAGTACCTTCATTCTGGTCTAATAAAATATAGTCATATAAAGAAATCCGGTCACGCAAAGCGGTAATATCAGAAGAATTATTGCTGACTACATTCAAATACGAAACACCTTTGGTCTGTTGAAGAGATTGTATGACTGCATACACTTTCCCGGCTTCTTCATTAATCCCCATTCCCAGATAATTTCCGGAAATAATCGTATCTCTTTCTATTATCCTATAGAATCTAGGTTCAACAATCGGTTCAGATTTATCGAAAGATTCTTCCTTCTGGCATCCCGCAGCGGCAATTAACAGGGTAAAAAGAGTAATAATTGTACAGTTCTTCATTTGATAAATATGGTTTATTCAACTTTAAAGACGGCTCTGTTTTCTCTTTGGTTGCAATAGCAAAAAAAAATGCTCTGTACACGACAGAGCATAATTATGTTTTACCTATTCAATCCAGTAAAATAGCTTATACTTTTACTTCTTTCCATTTACCTTTTTTGAAGAAATATAAAGCAATCAGAGCGATGAGGGTTTCTGCCACCGGAATAGCAATAAAAGCTCCTGTAGAAGCAAGCTCAGTCTGCTTTGATAAAAACCATGCAAAAGGTATCTGAAATAACCAGAATCCTATGAAATTTATAATTGTCGGTGTACGGGTATCACCGGCGCCATTCAGTGCCTGAGTCATAACCATTCCAATGCCATAAAAAATATATCCTGCCCCGATAATCTGTAACGCTTTGGTACCATAAGCTACAATTCCCTCATCCTCAGTAAAGAATCTGATAATAGGCGATGCACAGAAAACAAACAAAATCATTACAAAACTCATAAAGATAGCGTTGTATTTAGCTGTAAGTAAAACACTTTGCTCTGCTCTTTGGATTTCTTTTGCGCCAAGATTTTGTCCAACCAGCGTAGCCGCAGCATTGCTCAATCCCCAGGCTGGAAGAATAAAAAATACCACATTACGAATGGCAATCTGATAACCTGCTGAGGCAGTAGTGCCACCTGTTTCTGCAACTAATCTGGCTAAAACAATCCAGCTGCCGCTTGCTATGACAAACTGAAAAGTAGCCGGCCAGGCAATCTTAATAATTGAGGTAATAAGACTGCTGTCATATTTAAAATGGATAGCTTTGAATTTCAGAATACCGCTTCCTTTAAATAAATGGTAGCATTGATACAAAACCCCTGCACTGCGCCCTATTACCGTAGCAATTGCGGCTCCCTTTAAACCGAAGAGATGAATAAAAACAGGGCAAAGAATAATGTTCATAATGCTGGCAATCCATAAGCTTTTCATAGCCATAGCTGCATTACCCGCTCTCCTCTGAAAATACCATTAATCAGGAACAGAAGAATAATAGCCACGCTACCTCCCAGCATAATCCGGGTGAAAATGGCTCCGTCTCTTACTACTTCAGGACTTGCGCCCATCAGTGCCAGAATTTCTGAGGCGAAGAGCATTCCGGTCAGGCTCAGGATAATGGTAGCAATCATCGCAAGCATGAGCGATTGCGCTCCTGCATGTGAGGCAGCCTCCGGATCCTTTTCACCGATTCTTCTGGCAACAATAGCCGTTGCGGCAGTACTCAATCCTATTGCGATGGAGTAAACAATTGTAATTACTGATTCTGTCAGGCCCACCGTAGCAATTGCATTTTGTCCGAGTTTACTTACAAAAAACATATCCACTACAGCAAATACACTTTCCAGACTCAGTTCCAGTATCATAGGAATAGCCAATAAAAATACAGCCTTCCGGATACTCCCTTGTGTATAATCCTGCTCTTCTCCATTGAGCGATAATCTGATCACATTAATGATGGTTGAGATCGTACCTTTTTTTTGAGTTGGTTCCATTTGTCTGCCCACAGGTTTAATTTTCACACTGTGGTATTACTTTTAAGTTCTTTCTTTTATTTCCTGACATTTCTGCCCTATTTTAACACCTGCTAAATCTGCTATTCATTCTGATAATTTTGTTTATTGATGAAGTTAAGAACATTAAAATCCAGACGAATTAAAGTACCGATTTATGCAGTGGTTCTAATCATACACTTCACATCTTTATCGTTTATATACCATTCCACACAATAACCTTCAGGATCCAGATCAGGCTGGGCTAACAACTCCTGAAATGCATTACCTATCGCAGGAATATCCTTCATAAAATCTGTAATAAGCAAACTCAGATACACACCACTCTTAAGAATGATGGTTTCACATCCTAAGGCTTGCCCTTCTCCTTCATGACTTTCCCCGGCCGCTGCCTTATAGATAATCTCACCCTGCTCATTAAGTCGCGACAAGCCCAGGTACTTTCTTTCCATTGAAAAAGGAATCAATGAATGTAATTTCTGATGAGCAGCAAGAATTCCGTCCGGAAAAGAGCTTGCTGTTACGCAAAAGACACTTATGTCTTTGTCAAAGATAATTTTCTCCATTTGATAATTCAATATTTAAAGTTTATTTCCTGATGACTTTGGCATGAAAGGCCCGGCATCCCATCTTAAAACAGTGTTCAACATTCTAGTTACCCAGACTCTGATCCTGATAAATCCCCATAATGTTTCCTGCCGGATCACTGAATCTTGCTGTAATTTCCGGAAAATCCCTCCCGATTTCCTGTACTACTTTTCCCCCATGTGCCAGAATCAATTCAAGGGTGGAAACAGCATTCCGAACCATAATGTGAATGAGTAAACCTACTTCCACTGAAGGATTTCTTCCGGTTACCCAGGTTCCGCTTACTTCTCCTACCCCATCATCAAAAGCAATTGATCCGTCACCACGATTTCGGATTTCCCAACCGAAAACAGATTGATAAAATGACGCAGATTGATTCACATCAACAGCGGGTATTTCAAGATAGCATATTTTGCCATTTCCTAAAGTCGGATGTTGCAGATTTCCCATAATCTTATTGATTCAAAAATTAAGTTATATAACAGATGGTATTAAATTAATCTTTTTTCTACTGTTAATGAAACTATAAAATAACTTAACATTAACCTTATTCTGTTCTGATAATCAGACGATGTCAGTCAGCCTTGAAACAAGTATTTTTCTATCAAAAATCATGCAGCATCCCTGTTTATCCGATGATAAAATTAGTAGTCTGAAGTCAATTTCAAAGGGGGTGAATACGACAATCTCAAGGGCATATTACGCCAGAGATTTTGTGATAAGAATGCTGAATGTGTTGAGAAGAAAATGCTGATTCTTCCGGTATTCCTTTATCAGTTCACATAAAAACTACCATTAAACACTGAGAAAACACCATATCTCCAGCCGGGATTTAAATAATTTTGCGGATAATTTGCTTATCAGGCAGGGCATTTCCCTGTCTTTATTATTCATCTCAATCTTATCAGATCCCCTTTATGAGACCTAAAAATAGTGGCACCAAACAGTTATTTGAAAATCCGATTCTTGAAAAGCTTTCCCGAACCCATATTTCTGTACCTGTGAGTATGTTTTTTCTGATTGGTGCGGTATTAGGCTGGTATGCTTTTTCATACAGCGAACTAAGCCATTTGTTCATCGGATTACTTTTTGCAACGGGGTTAATAACTTTTACTTTCGTAGAATATTGGGTTCATCGCAGTGTTTATCATATTGAACCCAGCACAGAAGCCCGTGCTAAATTTCAATATATTGCACATGGGGTTCATCATGAATACCCAAGAGACAAAACCAGACTGGCCATGCCTCCTGTTTTAGCTATCATTCTGGCTGCAAGTCTTTTTGCTGTTTGTTTTTTTCTGATGGGAGAAGCAGCTTATGCCTTCTTTCCGGGCTTTATCTGGGGATATGCAGCTTATCTGCTTGTACATTATGCAGTACATGCCTATCCTCCTCCTAAAAACTTTTTCAAACATCTGTGGATTAATCATGCTGTTCACCATTATAAAGATGCCAAAGTTTTCGGGGTCTCCTCTCCTTTGTGGGATCATGTTTTTGGCACAATGGATACCATTCCAAAATCTAAGATTGCAGAAAATTTATAAGTTTCTTATCTCAAAAACCATAACTCCCCTGCCTTAAATCAGGGTCTTCAAATACGTAATTTCTTCTTCTATTTCTGTAGCTATGGCCTGAATTTTCTGTTCATCGAAAGTCGTGAAGGCTTCCAGTCTTCCGGCTTTCTCAACCAAAAGGTTAAAACAGGCACTAAGAGAAGTTCCTTTCAATCTGTGAGCTAATGCTCTGATTCCTTTTAAATCCCGGTTTTCAATCAGTTTTTGAAGATTCGGAGAAAATGCTTCCAGAGAAGCCCTGGCCAGAAACAATAGTTCTCCCATCAACGCTTCATCAAAGTCTATTCTTTTACTGAATTCATTTTTATCAAAATGTACCTTCACATCCGGTTTATTTTCCGGGGATTCTTCATTCACACCTGCTACCTGAACCGGAAGCCATTTAGACATGGTTTTCGCAATAGTTTCCTTTACAACGGGTTTTGTCAGGTATTCATCCATTCCTGCTTCCAGGCATTTTTCTCTTTCACCTTTCACTGTCCCGGCTGTCAGAGCAATAATCGGTACATGTCCTTCCTTCTCTGCAGCTCTGATTTCTTTAGTAGCTTCATATCCTCCCATAACCGGCATTTGTACATCCATAAAAATAATGTCCAGAGGTTCCCGCAAAAATACTTCTACGCCAAGTTTTCCGTTCTCAGCTTCCAGGATACGGGATTGAGGGAAAAGACTTCTTAAAATAGTGCGGGCCAGCAGCATATTAACCGGATTATCTTCGACAATCAGAATACTGATTTCCTTCAGGGATGGAGCAGCTTCTGTCTTCGTTTCTTTTGCCGTTTTTACCCTGACTTTTTCAATATTTTCAATAGGCAAAGTAGCGATAGCTCCATACAACTGATTGATATTAAATGGCTTAATCAATCGTTGGCGAATATCAAGTGTTTTGCAGGCGTCGCTTATTTTCTGATCTACCGAAGAACTATGCAGCAACATGATTAAAGGCTGCTCTTTTAATTCTGTCTGTTCCCGTATTTTCCTGACAGTTTCCAGTCCGTCCATATATGGCATATGGTAATCCATCAGAATCAGATCAAACTGTTCTCCGGTACTCAATTTCTGAAGGGCTTCCATCCCGTTATTGACCTGCTCTGAAGCAATATTTTTAATGGACAGCATATCTTTCAGAATATTTCGATTTACCGCATTATCATCTACAATCAATACTTTCCGTATATTTTCATAATTTTCCAGCACAGGCTGGTCGTCTTCATCTGTTTCCAGAGATAATTCGAAATAAAAAGTACTTCCTTCTTCTTTCCGGCTTTGTAATTTCAGCTTGCTGTTCATCAACTCCAGCAATTTATTAGAAATGCTAAGCCCAAGACCTGTACCTCCGAATTTCCTTGTAGTAGAAGCGTCTTCCTGAGAAAAAGCGTTGAATATTTTCTGCTGATTGGCTTCATCTATCCCTACACCGGTATCTCTTACAGAAAATCTGAACCCTGTTTCTCCGTTAACTGATTTCTCCAGCAATTCTACCTTCAGTTCTATTTCTCCCTGATGGGTAAATTTGACAGCATTTCCCAGTAAATTAACCAGAATCTGCCGCAGCCTTACCGGATCAACCCAGATGAACCTGGGAGCATCCGGAGGGATATTCAATATTACTTCCAGGTATTTTTCTTCCGCCTGGAAAGAAATGATATTTACCACTTGTGTCCCCAGCTCCTGTAAATCCGTTTTTTCAACAGACAATTCCAGCTTTCCGGCTTCAATCTTTGAAAAATCAAGAATATCGTTGATAATACTTAACAGGGAATTAGCAGACTGATAAACAGTTGAGGTATATTTCAGCTGGGTTTCATTCAGTGGAGTCTTCATTAACAGGTCAGTAAAACCTATTACACCATTGAGCGGTGTTCTGATTTCATGACTCATATTAGCCAGAAATTCTGATTTAGCTCTTCCTCCCTGTTCAGCCTGCTCTTTGGCATGTCTGAGTGAATAGGCAAAACGATAGGAAAGTATCAGGTTCTGGAAGAATATAAAACCAAGATACCCAAAAAAGAAATAGAGCGGGGTATATTCCAGAAACTCAAAATATCCCAGAATTGTCAGAGAAATCGCTATTCCAAGTGCTATCGAACTTAACAAAGCATACAATGCCCCCTGCCTTTTATTAATGTAGGCATAAATGGTAATGTAAAAATTGTATCCGATAAATACCAGTACTACAAGATAGAAAAAGGCCGCCGCATACGTAAATATAAAGGCAGGTGTAAAAATTAGCAGTACGATATAAAACAAACTCGCCCCGGTAATTGCTTTGAGAAAAAAGTCTTTTGTTTCATCGGGATACAGTTCACGCAAAAACAGGGTAAAAATAAATATCCCGAAAAAGGTTGCAAAATATTCCAGATGAATGGTAAGATGCCAATTCAGGTCAGGGAAAAGATGGTGAATATAATAAATGTTATCTACTCCGAGAATTCTGTATATAAAAACCAGGCAAAAAAGGGCAAAAAACAAAAGTTCTCTGTCCCGCTCGCCCATGAGATAGAGTGCAAAAAATAAGAGTGCTCCCATGAGTAAAACCCCGGTAAGCAATAAATCTGATGCTACCTCAAGCTCTCTGCTCTCAAGCAGGGTTTCTGTTTTCCCCATCATAATCTGTTTGGCAATTCCTCCTTTAAAATGGTCGAAATTGGCAATCTGCATCAGCATTTGCAGGGTGTCGGACTTGGGTGCATAGACCTTTATCACAGGCAGCCAATGAGGCTGATAGTCCTGGCTGCTGGCGGCAACAGTTCCGTTTTTAGCAATCAGTTCTCCGTTAATCCAAAAATTATAACTGGAATAAACGGCCGGAAAAGAAAAGGCAAGAATAGGATTTTTCTTATGATCTACATATACTTTGAGCGCATAACTGGCACAACCAAAAGCTTTGAAAGGAATTTTAAGTACTTTTTGTTCATTCCAGGTTTTGCTTAGTATTGTATAAAAATCAGGAGCCGGTGCTTTGGAAAGCTGATCCGGGCTTATGAGTTTCTGCCAGTAAAAAGCCCAGTTTTCATCTATTGCCAGAGATGGATTTTTCTCAAAATCATGCTGACGTAAATCCAGTACTCCATTGGATGGAGACATTCCGAAGGAAGAACCTATAAAAATAAAACTTAAAAATATGGCTGAAAGAAATCCCCTTTTCACAGGTATACAGGCATATAGAAAAACTACAGAATAAAATTCTGATTTCGTGTGGGTTAATTCGATTGTTTTGTGGCAGCAGGTATTAAAGGGATCCGTACCATTTGGAATATTTTCAGGGTCATTTTTCGTTAAACCTGAAACTTCCTCTTCAAAAAGTTTCATACAACCTGCATGATTAAATTATTGCATTTTATTAAGATTACACTTCTGATTTGTAATCTGCATGACAAGTTTGGGATTAATCAGTTCATGTGCTTTAACCCTAAAATTGTGAAAATAAATAGATAACAACAAATTTTGTACCATTACATATTATCTGACAATAGTGATGAATGCCCTGCAACAAGTGTTTTGTGCAGAATATCAAACACTTAACCTCAAACTTAAGCCTGAAATTTAATTTGACAAAATAAAAAAGGTCTCTGAAAACAATGTTTCAGAGACCTTTTCAGGTATATGTTCCGTACTGACCTTAAATAAGAGTTAGTTTCTCAGGAAGGCAGAATACATCCAGACCGATTTTTCCTGTAATCTGATATAATCACTCATCAGAGCATTCGTTCCTTCATCGTTTGCTTCCGCAGAGAGTTCCAATAGTTCTCTTTCAAGAATCAGCAAAGCCTGCAAGCCTTCCAATACTTTACCAAGGGCCACTTTACCATCTGAAACATTGGTTGCTTCTTTGATAGAGGCTACATTGATATAATCTGAATAAGCGTGAATCGGAGTATAACCTAATGTAAGGATTCTTTCAGCAATTTCATCAATTTTCAATAAGGCATCATTATAAATCTCTTCAAATTTAAGGTGTAATTCAAAGAATTTATCTCCGGCAATATTCCAGTGAAAACCTCTTGCATTGATATAGAATAATTGATAATTCGCTAACAGAACATTTAATTTTTCAGCCAATTGCTTAGACTGCGCAGGGTCTAATCCGATTTGATTTTTAGTTGACATGGTTTATAACTTTTTAATTTACGTTAATTGTACTATTTCCGGATTTATAACAGATACAAATATGTATAAAAGCCGGAATGATTCTGACAAAAATATAGCTACTTTAGATTTTAAACATTAACCCCTTATTAAAAAGTTTGACGGAAGCAGAATAATCTGATAATACATTTTAATATATCAGCTGTAAGTAAACCCGATCCAGATACATAAACTAAAGATGGCGATCATTAAAATCAGAATAAACGGCCAGTGTTTTTGAGGGGATGCCTTTTCCGGCGATAAAGTTCTCTGTTCTGAATCAGTTTTCAATATCCCGTTTTGCCCGATAAAATCTATGAAAATATCAATCATATGACTAGCCTGATTTTGGCGGTCAACAATACCTTTCAGGTATACTTCATCTACAAATTGAGGGTTTTCCGGTTGAATAGAAAAAGAGAAATTTTTGATAAGATTATAGCATGCGGTTTCTTTTCCTATATACCTTTCTACTAAACCGGCTGTATCTGTAATCCAGGTTTCATTATTGTTTTCGTAAAATGCAAGTTTAGATTTCTGATTCAAAAAGGATAAAACTACCAGATCTTTTTCTTCAGCTTCAGCGCCATCATTTAAACACATTTGATTTTCATTTAGGTCTATCGAACAACAAATATATCTGATTGTCTGACAGTTAACCAATAAAAATCTCAAATAAACCGATATTTCTCCGTTTACTTGATCCATGTTAACTATTCTTTCAAAAATCTTCCTTCAGACAATTTTGAAAAGGCACTTCTGAGGAGTACAAAAGTGCCGTGCCGGGATGTAATCAGTATTTCAGGAAATATGAGATTGATGAAGCAGCGGAACAATTATTTTCAATGATGAAAATAATTGTTCCCTGACCGGGAAGAAGTGTGTCTTATGCCTGAATGAAAACATATTAAAATATACCGTTCTGAATCTCATTAGTGGAACGGTTCAGGCCGTTTGGGGAGAAGTGGCTGGGTAGAAAATGCCCTGATCTTTTCAAATCTGAACATTTCTCCGACTGAACCTCAGATCAGAACCTCCTCCATTTCTGAGAGAAGTTCTTCCACATGCTGATAATGAAAGCAGAATACTGATCGGATTTGCGTGTGTACTGACAAAAGCTGAGTGGTAATTTTAAGATTGTGCGACCCGGCTTTTAAAATAACCCTGGCAAAAAGTCTGATTAGCTGCTGTGTTTCCTGCTCAATTGTTTTCAATTGTTCAGACAAAGCCGGTCTGATTGCATTAACAAATGTATTTTCCCTGTAATTTTTAAAGAGTTCAGCATCTGACTGAAGCTTTTGAAGCCATAACTGATAATCTTTCAGCATACCTGCGAATTCCATTTTTTGTGTTTCCATAACAATCGGTTAAAATCGTTTGTACCTTAAAATACTAACCGGAACCATAATGACTCCGGTAATAATATGTTATTCACGGACTTTTAAAACATATGAGGCAGCAGACAAAGCTGTAAACTTCGCCCCTGACCTCATCTGCTGTACTACTTATTTCCCAATACTCTTTTCAGGTTTGCTTCATTGATTTTGTACTCTACTTTGGCATCAATTACATCATTATAAGCCTGCAACCAAAGTGTCTGCGCTTCCAGCACATCTTTCCCGACAATGGTTCCCGATTTCAAACGGTCTTTGCTCAGGCGAAGGTTTTCATCTGCCTGCTCCAGTGAAACCCCTGACAACTCAATTCTTCTGGCACTCTGATTCAACTGCATATAGGCCTGTTGTACTTCCAGAGAAATTTGTTCTTTTCTTTCCTTCAGCTGGATTTCCTGTGCTGATATTCTGAATTGCTGCTGCTGTACCTTCTGCTTACGTTTTCCCCAGTCAAAAATCGGGATATTCAGACTTAGCATGGTATAATATGAAGCCATGAAGTTGTTTCCGGCACTACTTGGGTTAATTCCTGCATCTCCGAAAGCTGAAAGTCCGCTCAGACTGAAATTGACAGAAGGTTTAAAATCAGCTTTCAATACTTTCTCCTGTATTTTCTCAGTTTCCAGACTTTTTTGAAGGATTCTGACTTCGGAACGAAAATCCGGAACTTCCTCAAAAGCAAGCCGGGGTTTCAGAACATTGAAAGAACCTGAAATGCTATCAGAAACCGAAAAATTGCTGCCTTCTGCCAAACCTATGATCTGTGCAAGATTTAATTTAGCCAGTAATTCCGCATCTTTTGCTTTGGTAAGATTCAGTTCATTGGCATTTTGCTGAACTTTTGAGCGTAATACATCATTTTTGTAGGTAATTCCGGCAGTAAACTGATTGTTCAGGTCTTCAAACAAAGCATTTAATTGTTTTTGGTTCTGCTCTGCCAATTTGATTCTCTCTCCGGCCGAAACTACCTGCCAATAGGCTCTTTCTGTATTATAAAGTACTTCTGAGGTAGTCAGCTCTTTCTGTTCTTCCTGTATTTCAACTCCTTTCAATGCAGAAGCTTTGGCCAGATCCGTTTTTCCACCTGAATAGACCGGCTGATTGATACTTACACTCGGACTTACTCCGTAGGACGGTAATACTCTGTTAAGTGGTTTCCCGAAATGGAATGCCGTTGCAGAACCATCAATGGTAAACTTTCCTCCCAGATCAGCCTGTGCTTTTTGAGATTTAGCTACATTAATATTTTGCTGGGCAAGTTTTATATTGTTATTGCGCTCCAATGCCAATTGACGGCATTGTTCCAATGTCAAAATTTGCTGGGCATCTGCTGTTTGTGCAAACAGGCCGATTACTAAAAGCAAGGCAGAAGGAATGTGCTTTTTTATTGAAATTATCATCGTTCTTAAAATTATTAACCTACGCATGTGAAGGTTTGTATTGAATATGTTCGTCGTTGTCCGGTTGCTGTAATTCTTCCTGCGCTGGCTTTTCCGGTTTGATGAATTTGTAGTAAAGAACCGGCACCACAAACAAGGTCATTACCATAGAAACAATCAGTCCTACTGCCAATACACTTCCCAAAGGAGCCCATAGCGGAGATTTTCCGACAATCATCGGTACCACACCGATCGCTGCCGCAGAAGAAGTAAGGAAAATCGGGCGCATTCTTCTTTTAGCGGAAGCCAATGCCGCAGCTTTAATACCATAACCATGTTCAAGAATCAACTCATCTGCATAATCAACCAGGATAATACCATTACGCACTACAATTCCCATCAAACTGATAACTCCCATAAAAGCGGTAAAACCAAAAGGATTTCCGGTCAGATATAAGCCCAGCATTCCACCCAGTAAACTCAATGGGAATGTTGACAATACAATCAAGACTTTTCCTACATTTTTAAACTGGAACAGCAGTGTAAGGAAGATCAATACCAAACTAATCATCAGGGATTTACCCATAGCAGGCTGGGTTTCTCTGGCAGATTCATCCTCACCGCCATAACCGATTGTGATTCCTTCAGGCAATTTCAGTTTTTCAATCTGTGGTTTTACTTTTTCCAGAATAGTTGTGGCTTTTACATCCAGCTGCGCTTCCGAGCGAACGGTCAGGGTTCTCAATCCATTTCTATGCGCAATTACACCCGTATGCCATGAAGGCTGTAAATCAACCACTTCCTTAAGCGGTACTTTTGTATTGTACTTAGTGCTTACATACAAATTCTGTAATTCATTGAAATCTGCCCGGTTTTTCACATCAAGTCTTAGCAACATATCCACCGGTTTGTCTCCTTCCCAAAGGGTTGAAACCGGATATCCTTTGATTTCATTGCCCAGCTTTTGAGTAATCATAGCATTGCTGATTCCCAGACGACTTGCCACGTCCTCCCTGATATTGGTTTTCACTCCAAAATAATCATCCTGATAATCCGTTCTGACCCAGTTGGTACCATTGGTTTTTTCAAGAATCTGGATTACTTGTTCAGCTACTCTTTTCTGATCGTTTAAATCCTCTCCGATTACCCTGATTTCCAAAGGAGCCGGAGTTTCTTTCAGTGAAAGCTGACGTACTCTCACATACCCGTTCGGCAAAAAGTTGTTAAACTTCTTCAAATACTCTTTTGCCATCTCCTCCGTCGCTTCAGCGCTGGTAGTATTGATGAAAATCTGAGCGAAATTCTCTCTTGGGGTTTCCGGTGCATAATTAGAGTGAAAACGAGGGGAACTTGTTCCAATGAAACTGGCGGTACCAACAACTCTTTTATCACCTTTAATGGCATCTTCTACCTTTCTGGCTGCTTTTTCTGTCTCCGTAACATCTGTTCCGTTCTGCATCCAGACTTCAATATTGAACTGATTCCGTTCTGCGGTCGGGAATAATTCCTGCTCATTATGTGCTGCTACAAACATGGCCAGAACAACAGACAAAATACCTGACAATAAAGTCAGTTTAGGCCAGCGGAAACAAAATTCCACGGCTTTGTTATAAGTCTCCTGCAGGTAATCCAGCATATTCTTTTTAGGAGGCCTGTTGCTGATTTCATGTTTCAGTCCTTTTTTCAGGAATACATAACACAAATAAGGGGTAAGCAGCAAAGCAACCAGAAACGAGGCAAATAATGCCACCGCTACTGCCACAGGTAAAGCCTGGATAAATTCTTTCGCAATTCCGTTAAGGAAAAAAGCCAATGGCAAAAAGGCAAAAATAATTGCCGCAGTTGCCGTAAACACCGGAACCATCAGTTGCGTAGCTGCCTGCCAGGCAGCAGTCCATCTCGGTATGCCTTCATCCAGTTTTTCTATGTAATTATCTACGATTACAATAGCATCATCAACCACCATTCCCAATACAATAATCATGGCCGCAAGTGAAACCTGATGAATCTCAATCCCGATCATGTTCAGAACACCAAAAGTAACAGCAATGGAAACCGGAGCGGCAATGGCTGAAATCGTTGCAATCCTCAATGGAAGCAATAACATTACCACCAGAATTACTGCTGCAATAGCTATGGCAAATTCTACCATGAAGTGGCTGACACTTTCCTTTACTACCTCCGGCTGATTAACAATAATGTCCACTTTCACATCCGAAGGGAGTGTTTTCTTTACTTCATCAATTTTCTTATCCAGATCTTCTCCCAGGTTTACAATGTTTTTACCAGGCTGCATTTCAACGGTAAGCATCATTACGCTGTTATCGCCTACTTTGATAAAACTGTTTAGTTCCTCATAACGGCGTTCTATCCTGGCAACATCTTTCAGACGAACTACTTTTCCGTCCGGACTGCTGTAAATAATCTGGTTTCCGATAGCTGCTTCATTCTGGAAACGGCTGTTGGCAAAAATAGGAATATTGCTGGCAGAAAGGGTAATATCTCCTGTAGAGTTTGTGACATTCTGTGCCTGCAAAACATTGGAAATAGTTGAAAAATCAAATCCATAATTCCTGAGCTTTTCATCCTCAACGATTATGTAAATCTGCTGTTTCTGTCCGCCATATCTTTTAATTTTCGAAACTTCAGGAATAGTTTTAATACCGTCTTCCAGTTTATCAAGATATTTCTCAATTTCGGCAAAACTTCTTCCGGGAGCAGAAATGGTAATCATTTGTGCTACTACATCTCCAAAATCACTGTTTACGATTGGTCCCTGCACACCGGAAGGTAAGGTTCCGCGCATATTGGTGTTCAAACCGTGTTGTAATGTACTCCAGAATTTCTTCGGATCTTTTACTTCTTCATTCAGTTCAGCAGTAATAACCATCAAGCCTTCCTTGGTTTCAGACTTGGTTTTGGCTTTACGGATTTCTTCAAAGCTAAAGAGGTATTGTTCTACTTTATTGGTAACCTGTTTCTCCATTTGCAACTCATCAGCACCGGGATAGGCGGCCAAAATCAAACCTTGGCGAACCGTAATCCTCGGATCTTCACTTCTAGGCATTGTAAGAAGCGCAATGACACCGACTATTACCAGAATCAGGGTTATGACCAGGGTAATCTGGCGGTATTTCATCGCCGCTTCAATAATATTTATCTTTCTTTTTTTCATTTCAGTAGTAATTGTGTTGAAATTAATTCAAAAGGATTCCTCCCGATAAATGTTGAAATTCATCGGTTTTCAATATCGATCCCTCAGATTCTGCGGGCTTACAGGCTTACAGTCTGACCATCTTTGATTTTGGTTTGTCCGGCCACTACCACTTTATCTCCTGACTGCAAACCATTGGTAATCAGAATACCGTCAGCAGATAATCCGCCTGTAGCAATTCTTTTACGAATCGCCTTATTCTGGTCATTAACTATGAAAACATAAGTAATATTGTCAGCATCTCTTACCACTGATTCAGCCGGAACAGAAATCGCATCGACGGTTTTTCCCGTAGAAATCTTAATATCACTGATCATACCAGGCAATAGTTTTCCGCCATTGTTTCCGATTCTTACTTTCACGGTAAATGTCTTGGTCGTCTGATCACCCTGAGGATTAATAATATTGATTTTTCCTCTGAGTGTTTCGCTTAAAACAGGAATATTTATGACGGCATCTTTACCGATTGAAAGCTTACCGATTTCTGATTCAGGCACTGACGCTTGTGCATATACTTGATCCGTTTTCAGGATGGTAAATGCGGTAAGTCCCGGAGCTGCACTTGCTCCTTTTTCAATTTGTTTGGCAGAAATAATTCCGGTGAAAGGTGCGTACAGTTTTGTATCAGCCAATCTCTTTACCGCTGAGCTTTTATTTGCCTCTGCCTGCGCCAGACTTACTTTTGCGGAAATAAAATCTCTTTCCGGTAAACTTCCTTTTGAATGCAGCTCATTATATCTTTTGAAAAGGTCTTCTGCCTGTTCCAAACTGGCTTTTGCTACTAAAAGTGCATTTTCATATTCTGTTGTTTCAAGTGTTGCCAGTAATTGTCCGGCTCTTACGTGCTGGCCTTCCTGTACGCTTACAGCCGTTACTCTGCCTGAAACTGAAAAGCCTAAGGCTACTGAATTATCCGCTTCAATGGTTCCGCTGTATGAGAAAGCCTCAGGCTGACCCGCAGGAGTGATTTGCTTAACCGAAACTTTTACTGTTTTTTCTTCTTCTCTGATCTGTTCTTTTTTACTGCCGCAACTGCTTAAAAACAGGGTGGCAATTGCCAAAACGGGCGTAAATGTTCTAACTATAGTCGCCATACTGGTAGGTTGAATTTAAAATGAATTGTTATAGTAATTGTTGTAATAACTGCCCTTCTGATGAAGACAATTGTCTGCCTAAAAATTGTTGAAAAAGGTCATCTGGGTTCTCTACTTGTTTGTGATAAAGTTTTACGATATGATTCCCGATCATTTCCGGACTGATCCGGCCTTGTTTCCCAAGCAGGACTGAAGACTTCTTTCTGGTGACAACATTATTTACCATCAGGTGATAATATCTGATATTGTAGGGTTTGACTTCCCGGGAAAAAATAACTGATAATTTTTCCTGACCTTCTTCAGCAATTTTCGAAAGAGAAGAGTCCGGTTTAAAACGGGTAACATCCAGATCACAGACATTCACAAAAACGCCTCCACCCTGTTCTTTCATCAGATGCAGAGAAACCCGACCAACTACAAAGTGAGCCGTAATTTTTTCATCCAGTATTTTTTGCCAGTCTGTAATTTCAATTTCCGTAAGGGGTAAGTCACAGAAATTATTTTCAAAAGCTGTAACCACCAGATCAATTCTCCCAAACTCCTCAAATACATCTTCAGCAATATCCGTAACTTTATCGTAATCAAATATATCGGTCAGAATTGAGACCAGCTTTCCTGTGTGTAACACAGATAAATAATCTTTCAGAACAGCAATTTCATCCGCACTGTTCGAGGGAACAATGACCGTGGCATTTTCTTCCAGCAGAGATCTGACGATACCCATCCCGATTGCTGATGTTCCACCAACAACTACTGTAATTTTTCCGGATAACAACTGAGACTTCATGCACTGATATTTAAAATTGACAGTGCAAAGTTGGCATGGCAGGCGTTCTAAAAGAATGTCTGAAATGCTTCCAGATATGTCTAAATGTCGTTTATTTTTTGAACGATATTTATTGTACAGTCAAAAAATAGCGTTTTTTCACGGAATATTACAACTCCAAATATCATTCGATAATTACTGCTCGCAGGTTTTTCTGAACTCTGAAGGAGACTGCCCTGTGATTTTTTTGAAGAATTTACTAAAAAAGAACTGGTCGCTGAAATATAACATTTCCGCTACCTGTGCAATAGAGAGCGAAGCATTAAACAACAGGATCCGGGCCTCAGTAATCACCATTTCATCAATCATTTCTCCTGCTGTTTTTCCCATGGTATCTTTAATACTCTGAGATAAATGTTTGGGGGTCACAAACAGCAGTTCTGCATAATACTGTACACTTCTTTGTTCTTTGAAATGATCGTTTAATAATTTCAGGAATTTTCCGGAAAGCTCTTCTTTACGGGTAAGTTTGGTTTTGATATGGGCAGTATATTTAAAGAATATCGCCCCGATTTCAAACAGAAGAATACAGAAAGTATGAAGCACGATTTCTTCGTTATAGGGATGATTTGGCCCTGCATTGCTGTTCTTATCATACAAAAGTCTGAAAGCATTCTGTATTACCCCCGACTCCTCCTCAGTAAGCTCTATGGTAGGTACAATCTTGGAAGCAAAGAAGTCAAATGAATCCATATTCCCCCGATGAATACCTGAACTCATGGCATAATCGGAAGTAAAACTTACTCCAAACAGATTCATATGTTCAGAACAATCCACAAACTGTCTGACTGTATTCGGCGGAATAGCCAGTATGGTATTAGCTTTAAGGGTATAATTGATCAGATTCAGTTTTACTGTCATTTCTCCCGACAAAATCAGCATAATCGAAAAATGGTCTGATCTGAACGGATAAGTGATAGGAATTTCTTCGACAATTTCGTCCTTTACAAAGACATGAAGCCCCTCGGTTTTCAAATTTTCACCAAAGATGGTCACCATATCACTAATGGTTCGGAATTGAATAGAATGATCGGTATTCACAAAGTAGTTATTTTAGCAAATAATTAAATATTGGCGTTGAGAGAGGTTCTGTTTCCTTCAAATGCTCTTTTGGTAACTTTAATTATAATTCTGTTTTAATCGGATTAGTTTCTTTATTTTTCAAATAATTCAAAAAAGATCGCTTTCCCGGAGTGTAGCGGAAGTTAAAAACCCGTTTTTATTGTGCTTTTGGTCGTTTACCAGACATTTCAAAACTGAAGGGTTTTCTACTTTTGAAATAAAAAACACATAATGAAAACAACATTAATCCTCTTCTGTTTCTTATTTCTGTCTGCTCCGGCCATTTTTGCCCAGAAAACTGATGTATTTGTCACCTCAGATGGAGCCATTAAAGGGTATGATCCGGTGGCTTATTTTAAAGAAAATAAACCGGTCAAAGGAGATCAGAAATTCAGTACTGATTTTAATGGAGCCAAATGGGTATTCTCCAGTCAGGAGAACCTTGATGCTTTTAAAATGAATCCGGAAAAGTATGTTCCTCAGTTTGGTGGTTTTTGTGCTTATGGTACTGCGGAAGGCCACAAATCGCCGACAAGCCCGGAGGCTTTTACTATTGTTGATGATAAACTTTATCTCAATTATAACATGAAAGTGAAGGATCTATGGAATGTTAAGCAAAAGGAGAATATTGAAAAAGCCAATAAAAACTGGGAAACACTGAAAACTCCGGAACACAAAAACAACTAATTACAAATGCCCGGAGAGGAGTTTAAATAATGCTCCTCTCCGGGCATTTTTCTCTGCGAACATCCCTGAAATAGTTTACACAAACCGATACTTCATTAACTTCGGTTAATTTCTCTGAATTTTCCTGCTTAAGTCCCTCATTAAAAGGCTTATCTCCGAATAATCCCGTTTTTTCTTTCTAAATTAATTCTTACAAATCTTATCTTTTTAAACCCGGCATTATTTTCCGGTTTTTCAGAGACTGGAAACCATTAACCATAAACTTAAAAATTATGAATTTGCTTCACGTTAATCACAATGATTTTTCATGAAAAAAATAATACTGTTACTGGTCTTATTTATTTTTTCAGAAAAGTCATATTCACAGGAAGGCAGATTACAGGGTTATGTAAAAGATTCGGTAACACACGAACCGCTGGCAAAAGCCAGCATCGTGGTTGATTACCGAAAACTGCTGACTAGTACTGTCACGGACTCTTCCGGAAAATTTTCTATTTCATTGCCAATCGGGAACCATGTTGTTGTGGTGAGGTATCTTGGTTATGTACCCATCCGCAGACTGGTATATGTTGGCAGCAATGGTGCCAATATTCAGTTTGGTCTCCAAACCACTTCCAGTCAACTGGAGGAAGTGGTTGTCACTCAGAAAGGTTTTGACAGAACCGTCAGGCAGCCAATTCTGGGAGTAAGTCAGATCAATATCAAAACCTTAAGGAAACTCCCTTCTGCCTTCGGTGAAGTGGATATTCTCCGGGGTCTGCAAATGCTCCCTGGTGTAACGAGTGTGGGTGAGGCTGCCAACGGTGTCAATATCCGTGGGGGCAGTACAGACCAGAATCTGATTCTGCTGGACGATACGCCCATTTTTAATCCGACTCATATGTTTGGTTTATTTGCGGTAGTTTCACCGGATGCTATCAGCGGACTTGATCTTTATAAAGGCAATGTCCCCGCGCGATATGGTGGCAGAGCCGTTTCTGTCCTGGATATTGCTACAAGAAACCCGGATCTGGAACAATTTAAACTTTCAGGAGGTGTCAGCTTTGTTGCCAGCAGACTGGTGGCGGATATTCCGGTTGTTAAAAATAAATTAGGGATATTGTTTTCAGGAAGAGGGGCTTTCAACGATTTTCTGCTGCCATTGGTTACAGATCGGCTCAGTGGTATTAAAGCGCAATTCGGGGATTTTACCGCAAAAATTTTCTGGAGACTCAATGATAAGAATACGATTTCGGCAATGGGCTATTACAGCAAGGATTTCTTTCAGACAAGCCTGCTGGCCAATTTGCCAAATGTTTCCGGCACTTCTACACAATATTATCATGAAACCAGTAATGCCATGATTCGCTGGCTGAAAGTGATTAACAGCCGGCTCGATTTACAAACGACGTTCATTTATGCGCATTATTCTCCTACAATTGCCTCTCCTGAATTAAATGCCGACAATGTAGTAAAACTTCGTTCGGATTTATATCAGCAGCAAGTCAAGTCGAGCCTGAACTATCAGCTTGAAAATTCAAAAACTGAATTTGGCATTAGCAGCATTGATTACAGAATTGAGCCCGGCACGCTTCTTCCCGGAAACAGTACAAGTATAAATTATATTACTACTCCTACCGAAAAAGCCTGGGAACTGGCTGCTTTTCTGGATGAGGAACTGAACCTTAGTAAAAAACTGGTGGTTTCGGCGGGTTTAAGGTATTCTGCCTTTTTAAACAGAGGGCCGGGTCTGGTAAGAAATTATACCGCCGGAGAAGAAAGGGATGAGTTTTCAGTTATCGATTCTGTCAGATATGGTTCGGGAGATATTATTAAGTTTTACGGAGGATTTGAACCAAGATTGGGAATCAGGTATTCCATTAACGAAAATTCTTCCATAAAGCTGGGATATAACCTCATGAGGCAATATCTTCAGGTAGTTACCAATACAGCTACTCCCCTTCCGACTTCAAGATGGAAAACCAGCGATCAGTTTATCAAACCCCAGATCAGTAACCTGATTTCTTTAGGTTATTACAGAAGTTTGAGGAATAATATCTATGAACTTTCACTGGAAGGGTATTACCGGACTACAGATCATATCATTGATTATAAACCCGGAGCTGATTTTCTGCTTCAGGCCTATCCGGAAACACAATTACTTCAGGGGAAAAATCTGTCTTACGGTATAGAAGCCATGATTTCCAAAAAGAAAGGGGAATTGACAGGCTGGGTAAATTACACGTTTTCAAGAAGTATGAATCAGGTAAATGAAGGACGTTCTATTACCCAGCAGATTAACGGAGGACAATGGTACAGAGCCAATTATGATCGTCCGCACAGCCTGAACGCTTCTATGAATATTGAGGTGGATAAACACAATAGCTTCGGATTTACTTTTGTTTACAGTACAGGAAGACCGTTTTCAGTGCCGGAAGGTTTTGTTGAAAGCGAAGGAAGCATTTATCCATACTACAACAATCGCAACAACGAAAGAATGCCGGACTATCACCGACTTGATTTCTCCTGGAATATTTATAATCCTACCTTGAAAAACAAGCGCTGGCAGGGCCACTGGGCATTTACCGTTTATAATATTTATGCCAGAAAAAATGACTATTCTGTCTTTTTCAGAACAGAAAACGGTAAAACAAAGGCATACGCTCTGCAAATTTTTGCAGCTCCTATCATATCTCTTTCCTACAACTTTGTTTTTCGATAGAAGCATGAAAAAATTAAAGATATTCATAAACATCTGTCTCCTGGTCTTTCTGGCAATAGCCTGTAAAGATAAAAGCGTCGAACCTGATACCAGCGTAAAGGAAATTACAGGATTTTCTTTTCAGGGTTTAGGAAACGCTGCCATAGACAGATTCAAGCATACAATTTTCATCAATGTGCCGGACGGCACAGACCTTAGTAAACTCATTCCCTCAATTTCACTTTCAGCCAATGCAAGCGTTTCACCGGTCTCCGGAGTGGCACAGGATTTCAGTAAACCTGTTTCGTACACTGTAACTTCAAAAGACGGAAGTACCCAGCAATATAAAGTTTTTGTGCAGCTGGAAAATTCTGATATTGTTTTTATCGGAAGTTCAAACGGAAAATTGTATGCAGTATATGCTCTGACAGGACAGAAAAAATGGGAAGCCGGTACGGCAGGTTATATTCTGGGAAGTCCGACTTTAAACGATGGTTTGGTTTATATCGGAAGCAATGACCGGAAACTTTATGCTTTTTCAGCATCAACCGGAGAAAAAAAATGGGATTTCTCCATTGACCCGGACCCCGGAACAGATGCAGGAATCAATTCAACACCGATGGTGACAGATGGCATAATATATTTTGGGGGCACAAACAAACTTTATGCACTGGATGCGCTGACCGGAGAAAAAAAATGGAGTTTTTCAGCAGCAGGTTTTGTAAGGTCCAGCCCGACGGTATCAAATGGCCTGGTATATTTCGGAGATGGTTTTGGTAAATGTTATGCTTTAAATGCCAAAAACGGCACAAAAATCTGGGAATTTACTTCAGGTGCCGCGATTGTCTCGAATCCCTGTATTTCGGGGGGATTGGTTTATGTAACAAGCACCGACCAAAAGATTTATGCCCTGGATGCCCGTACAGGCCTGAAAACGTGGGAATTTGCTACAAAAGGATTTATAGAATCAAGTCCGGGATTTCTGAACAATACTTTATTTGCCGGAAGCACAGATGGCAGTTTATATGCGCTTGATGCTTTAAGCGGGAGCAAAAAATGGGAATTTAAAACCTTTGGCAATCTCAACTGGATCACTTCATCACCACTGGTTCAGGGGAATATGCTCTATGTAAATGCCAATAACGGGAGTTTGTATGGACTGGATAACAGTACAGGGTTAAAGAAATGGGAAATGATACTTTCAAAACCTTCTGACGGAGATTTTTCAAGCCCGGCTTTGGTTAATGACATGCTTTTCGTCGGGAGTATCGACTTCAAACTATATGCCCTCGATGCAGGAACAGGAGCTCAGATATGGTCTTTTACTTCCGGAGGAACCATTTATTCCAGTCCTTGTGTATTGGGAAAAAACGGAAAAGTATATCATGCAGGTATCAGCGGACTTCAGCAGTAATCTGATGTAAAAATGAGAAGATTACCCCTAAAATTAAAGAAACCATGTTTTTGAAGAAATATCATTTATATATACTCATTTTGTTTTCAGGCATATTACTCATAAGCCTTCAGTCCTGTGTGGAGCCTTATTCAATCAATATTGATTCAGGGACTTCCATTATCCTGATTGAAGGAAATATCACCGATTTACCTGAACCTCAAACCATTACCCTTTCCCGTTCAAATCTCGGAAAATATAAAAGTACAGACAAAGTTACTTCAATCACATTCGACAGTGCTTCCCGAAAGCCATTAATCAACGCTAAAGTTGAAGTAATTGTCAACGGAAAGGAAACTTTCTCCCTCAATGAAGTTGCGGATGGTACTTATCAGTTACCGGATGGTTTTATCGGAAAGGTGGGAAACAGTTATCAGCTACGTTTCAAAACATCAGAAGGAGCTCAATATGAGTCGAATGCAGAAATAATGGTAAAAGGCCCTGACATAAAAAAAGCATACGACAATTTTAACCAGAAAGGCATTTATGATCCGGTCAGATATGAATATACTGCTACCAATGATGTTTACATAGATTACGATGATCCGGTATCTGACAAGAATTTCTACAAATGGGACTGGGTGCTTTGGGAAGAACAATATTGGTGTGCCACCTGTCAGCAAGGATATTATGTACTTTATGATTTAGGAAACAGAAGTTATGGAGAATGTATTCAGGATCCGACACTTAATACTTATAATTTTTTCGACTATCCCTGTATGGATCAGGCATGGGATATTTTTTACAGTACCAAAATCAACATTTCTTCTGATATTTTCACAAATGGTCAGTCACAAAAAGGCAAATTAATTGCTCAGATTCCCCTGAATCAATCCAATGCCTGTCTTGTTGCTTTACGACAAAATTCTATTACTACCGGGGCTTACCGTTATTATAAGATTTTACAGGATCAGACTCAAAATACGGGAACGCTGGCAGACTCCCCTCCTGCTCCAACGGCAGGGAATGTGAAAAATATAAATAATCCTGACGAAAATACTTTCGGTTATTTTTCCGCTTCATCGGTATCCGTGTTAAAATATTATATGAATCGCCAGAATACGACCGGAGGAAGGTTTAATGGTCTGTTTCTTTCGATTAATAAAAGAATCCCGAATTTACCTGTAGGAAATTATCCGCATTCATCAGCAACCTGCGTCCCGAGTAAGTACAGAACCTGCTCCAAACCACTTGGCTGGCCGTAAAGAAAAGGCCTCGAAAAATAGGTTTTCGAAGCCTTTTTTATACTTACTTCTTAGCCGGGATTAACAATAAAGTTTCTTCCAGGTTCTGAAGTTGTGCTGCCAGTTCTGCTCTTTTAACAGCATAATCAGGATTGTAGGCAAGGTTATTACTTTCCAAATGATCATTTACCAGATCATATAATTCATATTCAGTTTTGTAGCTCCCCAATGCATGGAAATAATAAGAATATTTCCACTCTTTTGTACGAATACACCTCACACGATTCGCAGCCTTGACAGCAGAAATCGTGTTATTTGCACTTGCCTTGGTATCGTCAAAAGTGAATAAAACTGAATCCTGAACAGGCTTACCTGAAGCTATTAGCGGTGTTAAATCATGTCCTTTTAAACCACTTGGCGGCGTTTCTACGCCGGCTATTGAAGCAATAGTTGGCATAACATCGATTAAAGTTGCAAGGTTGTATGTCGATTTATCAGGATCCAGTTCAGGAAATAATACCGGATTAGAAATAACAAAAGGCACCCTCAAAGTTTCCTCGTAGGTATTAAATGCTTTTTGGCGCATTCCTCCATGAGCAAGCCCCATTTCTCCATGATCGGAAAGGCGAAACACAATAGCAGATTCAGAAAGGTTGGCCTTATCTTTTTTATACAATTCATCGACAAATGTTCCTATTTGAGTATCGATTCTTTTTAAGGTATAACCATAAAAATTAATATAATTCAACTTTTTATCATCGGTCGGTAAAGGTCCGAGTAACACATCGGCGCCTACTTTAGTTTGAAACTGTGCACTAGGTTTCCGGGCTTCCAGTAAATGTTCATTTACTGTCTGAGGCAAATCAATTACTCTGGAAGAATATGTAACGGGCAGATAACCATATTGTACACCATCCGGATAACTTAATACGTCATGCGGATTTACAAGCGACAAAATCAGACAATAGGGACGAAAATCTCCCTGCGCTCTCCGTTCTTTTACCTCTTTGAGATAATCGATTCCCTGCTGAATATAATCGGCATCATGATTGGCAAAGCCTCCTCCGAAATTTTCAGGTTTGGTATCTTCTCCGGCATCCGGCGCCTGCCATCCTCTGAATCCAAAAAGGGCAATATCGGCGGCGGTCAGTCCATTTTCTGTAAAACCTTTACTCAAATGCCATTTCCCCCGGTATTGAACATCATATCCTTCGGGCTGAAGCATTCTGGCAAGATTAGGATACGTCGGAGAAAGTGTTATTTCTCCGGGAGAATATCGCCCTCCCCAGGTAAGGGTTTGCGTAACACCATGTTGAGCCGGGTAAGTACCGGTAAATAAAGTGGCTCTGCTTGGAGAACACATACAGGAATTACAGAAAGCTCTTTCAAAAGTAAAACCATGTCTTTTCAGGAAAGTCATGGTATGTAGATTATCCTGTTCCCAGTTATCGGGAAAATGCTGGGTGGCACGTTCCTGATCTGTAATGATAATAATTAAATCAGGTTTTGAAGGGAGGCGTTTTAAGCGTTCATTAAAGCTCATAGCAGAATAAAGTTTAAGTTAGAAAATTAAAATCTGGTGTTGAGAAAATTTGAAATAATTAAGGCAATGGACATCCCACGGAAACCATGCATTTCATTGAAGAGAAATGTCAGTTTTTCCGGTAACCCCAATGGTCAGGAATTCATTTTTGATGGCTTAATCGTCTTAAGGAGTGTAGCGTAAGTGTAGAAACCAGAACTCTAATTAATGAGCAACCAAGTTACAAGATTAAGATTTATTTTATGCCGATTCAGTGTTAAACTTTTCATTCAATCCTCAAATCATCTTTTATTAAATATTTTATTCAATCAGGCCGATATTTCTGGAATGAATTATGGCTTCATAACTGTGCCGGAAGAAACAGCAGGTTACTCCTTTACTTTCCAGATTAAGCAAAACTTCCTCTACTTTCGACTGATTTTTATGATGAACATCGCGGATATACACAGCATGTATTCTTCCTGGAAAATGGTCTATAATAGAAGCATAAATATATGGATCCTGCTGAGAGCTATCGCCTAATAAAATAAACTTCTGCTTTGGAAAAGCTTTCAAAATCCTCGAAATCCTCATAAATTTCCCGGAATGCCGGTTTTGCCCGGTTTTAAGTAATTCAGAGAAACGTTTAAGAGGGCTGAGTAAAAAGACTCCCGGGGGCAGCTCCCTGACTACCGTAAATTTGAGGATATAATCATACAGATTCCATTCGCTGCTGGAAACATAAAAGAAAGGATTGGGTTCTTCCTTTGGGGTATGCGCATGAGCGAGGAGCCTGTAATGTTCCACAACTCCTTCAAAGGGCATTCTGCTCAATGCATTTTTAGTAAACAAAACATACAGTCTTTTCCATAAATCTGAAGAATGAGAAATCAGGAAAGTATCGTCAATATCTGAAATAAAGCCGAATTGTGTAGAATGCGGAATAAAAATACTTCCCGCTCCGGTACTTAATACATTGCCCTTATCATCAGTCATTTCCACTTTTATTTTATGCCAGCCAAAAGCCACTTTTGTCCCGGCACTCCATTCCAGTTTAAAAAAACCTGCTTTATCGGTTCTGCTCTGAATCACCTTGCCTTCCCATTTCAGGCGGACATTTACATATTTTACAGGTCTTACAATAAATAGTCTGATTAAAGCAAACAGGTTAATCCATAACCTGTTTGTATATTTTTTCCTTGGAGAAGGCCCCAGTGAAATTACATGACCATATACCACCATACTTTTGGTATGGCCATATCCATGATATACTTTTACCTGAAGCGACCTGCTGAGCCGTAGCCAGCGCATGATTTTACGTTCCCAGCCGGGTATATCAGGATGGACTTGTTTGATTGTATCTCGGGATTTAGTAGTTTGCATACAGAGTTTCTGCGAACACTCAATTATTATGGTGCTTATAATGCTATTATGCTGAAAGACGGAATGTTAAAATTACTTTTTGTAGTAAACCCTATCTCCGGTGGTAACGAAAACGTTAATTGGAAAGAGGGGATACAAACCTTTTATAAAGATTCTCAGCACAATTTAAAAATAATTCTGTTAAATGGCATCGATGATGAAATCTCTTTGAAAGAAACGATTACTTCTTTTGAACCAGACAAAGTAATTGCTGTAGGTGGTGACGGAACGATAAAGCTGGTTGCGGAGCAGCTTATTCATTCTAAAATTGTTTTGGGAATTCTTCCGGCAGGTTCTGCCAACGGGCTTGCGACAGAGTTAGGCATTCCTGCAAAACCGGAAGAAGCCCTCAGGATTATTGAACAGGGGGTAATCAGAAAAATTGATGTCATTGAAATCAACAACCAGGAAATTTGTATTCATCTGAGTGATCTGGGTTTAAATGCTTTATTGATTAAATATTTCGAAGAAGATCAGCAAAGAGGCATGTGGGGTTATGCCAGAATGGTATTAAAAGTACTGATGACCAAACAAATCATTAAATGTAAAATCCGGTCGCAGGAGAAGACAATTATCAGAAGTGCCTTTATGATTGTTTTTGCCAATGCCAGAACATATGGAACGGGTGCTGTAATAAACCCTGACGGAGACCTTTCTGATGGAAAATTTGAAGTAGTGATTGTAAGAAAATTATCTTTCTGGGAGCTTCTCAAAATGTTGATTCCTCATAAAGCCTTTGATCCGAAAAAAATTGAAATTCTTCAGACAAAAGAAATAAATATTTCCACGAAAAGGAAAACACATTTTCAGGTGGATGGAGAATTCAGGGGAAAAGTAAACGAGGTAAATGCCAGAATACTTCCGAAAGTGTTAAATATTATTTTACCGCCAAAATCCTGAATAATTGATCAGGCATCAGAATCAGGCAATTAAATTACCAGCAAGCCTTTAAAACAAAAAGTTGCCTTAGCTGATTCAGCCAAGGCAATCTTGTAAAATGCTCTACATGTATATATTTAATTAAAATTCTTCTATCCGTTCAAAGACAGACAATTATTTATCAGCGATATGAGATTTTACCCGTTTTTGTGATGACTTTCTAAAATATCCTGCATCCTTTTCTCTTTGGGCAGTCTCTCTGTTTTTCTTAAATTGACTCATTTTTCAGCGTTTGGTTTAACTATTTTTCAGGTTTTCAGAAAATAAATTTTCTGAAATTCTCACAACTTATTCCCTTCGGAAACCGAATCCTACCAACCATCACTTAAAATATTCATATTCAACCATTTACAGGCTCTTATCAATTTCCTGTAAGTCTCTTTGTTTTTTAAAAATTTCATTATATTTGAACACTAAAATCTTAAACCAGACCATCCGAAAAGGTTAATTTACTTCAATTGTAAAACCTGTGCTGGTCCTGCTAGCTCAGCTTTGGCTGGGCTTTTTTGCGTAATAAGTTTTAAGATTCAATCAGAGAAAAAGCGAATGGAATAATCTGAAGGTCTGTTTTCGAAAGAAACTAATGTTTTCGATAAATAAGATATCTTTCGATACCGGAAAGGGTTATAAAAAAAGTTGCCCTATCGGAAACCGACAGGGCAAGCTTAATTAATAGTTCTACACCTATTATTATCGTAAAGTTAAGAAATTTGTACTCTATTTAAAAAAAAGTGCCAAATTCTTACTTAATAGTCTTGTTTTTGATACGAACGCAAAAAATACTATCTTATTCATTTGCGGCCTGCCTTAAATTTACCCTTTAATTTCCAGAATTCCGCCCAAACAATATAAGCCTTAAAGCTTATAACAGATTCAGGTTTTCAGATGTTTGGAATGGTAAGTTTTATGCAAGGTTTCGTTGAGCAAGTTCAATTGAAGAAAAACATCTTTTACGTAAAGCACTATACGATAGTAAAATTTATTCTGAGAAAAGAAACTTAATTCTCATATCTTCAACGCACTATGCGAAATTACAATTTTTAATTCTTATTTCCATAATAAAAAGAGAAAAATCTTATTATTCGGTATCAAAAATAAGGAGAAAAATGAATATTTTATCGTTTTTGCGATTTCAGTAATATATTATATATCCCTATATATAAAACTGAACTGTATTTTCAGGAAAACTGAGGTATTATTTCAATAAATCCAAACTCAGCATTTTATCATTTTTTACACAAAATTCAGTCATTCGAAAACCCCGAATTTCCTATTTCCATCACCATAATAATTGCATCATTAGATAGCGCCTCAAATTCAACAGCGTCTGTATTCTTTAAAGCAAGTCCGTCTTTGGCATGAAGAAGCCGGTCTTCTACTTCGAAAACACCACTGATTACAAAAATAAAAATACCATTTTCAGGATTCCTGACCACATATTGTCCTTCTTCTCTTCCAATATATTTACCAATCCATCCGGAGGTATCCTGCTGAATGGAAATGCCATTTCCTGTTCCTGAAAAAACAGGTAAAAGGTTATTTTTTCTGCTTAAATCGATTCTTATGGATTGCATATCCGGCACAAAAACAGGTTGATCATTCCTCAGCCAGATCTGAATAAAATTTATCAGTTCATTTTCATAAGGATTGATTATTTCATACTCCATCCCTTTTACCGCTGAAAAAACCAGAATCTCCCCTGCTTCGACAAATCCTTCCAGTACCAGATCGTTTTTATATTCCAGTCCACCTATAACAGGTATAATGATAACTTCTGCGTTATATTTTACCTGCATTTTCATGCCGGCTCCCGGCCTCAGAGTATCATCATTTATTACCTGCAAAGTTCCGAAGGCCTTTTTGCTTTCATCAAAATAGTTCCTAAAATTAAAAGTATGCAGGCTTTTGGATGACTCTAGCTGTGTACATCCTCTTTGCTCCGATAAATAAATTGCTGCATCTGTCCGGGTAACCATACTTCCGTTTTTCATAGTTTTGAGAGATTCGTTTAATTTCACCAAAGTAATCTGATCAGGCACTAACCACAATGGTATGATTCAATACATAACCTGCTGACATACTTCCGGTCATTTTTGCGATCAAAATGTCTGTTGATCCCGAAAATACATGATCTGCACTATTAGATGTATCCTGCTTTCCTCTGGTATAGAGATTTGAAGTAGTATAAACTGTATTATTAATATCTTCCGGAAAACCTACCTGTGTTATCAGCAAAGAAGTACCGCTTGCTGTATAAACATGGACATGAAAATGCGGCGCTCTTCCTGAGTACCAACCCGGATAAATCGAAGTAAAAGTTACCTGGCCAGTGGAATCTGTGGTCTGTCTTCCTCTTAAAAAATCTACTTTGGTATAATCAACCGACTGCATTCCGCTTCCACCATATTCTGAATAATTTCCGTCTTTATCACAATGCCAGATATCAAAAATAACACCATCCAATGCCGTACAATTTTTGTTTTTGTTCTGGACGATAACATTTATTGTAAACGGAACTCCGGTTCTGTCAGAACGAATATCTTTCAAAACAAAAGATGAGGGTACTTTTGTAGGAAAAGGTCCTTCTTCTTTTACCGGATAGGATGTACAGGTTCCTGTTGTAGCGGTGGTTCCGGTCACATCTGCTTCGGTTTTACATGAATCAAAAGCTGGTATTGCCATTGCCAGTCCTAAAATACTGCTGAATCCTTTTTGGAGAAATTCTTTACGATCCATAAATTAATTATCTGAAGTTTAAATTGAGTACATAATGACTGATAACTTCCACATTATCTATATCAGAATACAGCATTTTAACCTCAAATATTGCCAGGACAGGAAAGTTTAGGGATGAATCGCCTCTTTTTATCGGTGAATCATCAATATCTTATCCGAAAATAAAAAAGAAAACATCGTGAAAGTATATACCTCCACGATGTTCTTAAATACCCAGACAAAATTTATCTATTTCCAACCTCCGCCAAGCGAACGATAAAGATCAACCATTGCACTTAAGCGGGCTCTTTTTATGGAAGACTGTTCCAATTCACTCTGCAGCACATTGCTTTGTGCATTAATCACCTCAAGATAGGTTGCCATGCCATTTTTAAATAACATATCTGCATTAGGAATAGCCTGTTGTAAAGTATTAACTCGATTTGCCGTAATATCCTGCTGTACTTTTAATTTTTCAATTTTCACCAGTGCATCAGAAACCTCTCCTACTGCATTGAGAACGGATTGTTTAAAATAAAGTACCGTTTTCTCTCTTTCAACCAATGCCACCTGATATTGTGTCTGCAATTGCTTTTTCATGAATACGGGCTGGGCAATTCCTGCCGCTGCTGTTCCAAACAATGAAGCCGGAATATTAAACCAGTTACTTGCTTTGAAAGAGTTAATACCACCCGCAGCAGTAATTGTCAGTGAAGGATACATATTTGCCTTAGCCACGCCTACTTTTGCATTTGCCACATTTAAAGCTAATTCATTACTCCTTACATCAGGTCTCCTGCCTACAAGCGAAGAAGGGATTCCGGCAGAAAGATTTTCCGGAACGGTTAAAGCATTAAATCCGGCATTTCTTTCAATTTTATCCGGTAATGCCCCTGTTAAGACCTTCAAAGCATTTTCCTGAATAATGATATTCTGTTCCAGTTGCGGTACCAATCCGGCAGCTACCAACTGCTGAGCCTCCGCCTGCTGCACAGCCAGTAATGTTACCTGTCCGGCCTGATGCTGCAAACGTATAATCTGTAGGGTGCTATCATTAAGCGCAAAATTTCTTTTGGCAATAGCAAGCTGTTCGTCAAGCATCAGCAAATTGAAATATCCTTGTGCAACTCCTGCGACAAGCCTGGTTTGTACCGCTTTTCTGGCTTCATCTGTCTGGAGAAATTCCGCAAGAATTCTCGCATTCTGATTTCTGATTTTACCCCAGATATCGGCTTCCCAGGAGAGATTGATACTTGTTGTAAAATCTTCAATGTGTCTTGTCCCTAAAAACTGACTTGCACTGATTCCATTAAGACTGTTATCAGAAGGGCGATTAGAGCCTCCTGTCAGCTGTACCCTTGCATCCGGGAAATAACTCCATTTGGTCTGGTTAAAAATTAACTGCGCTGCCTCAATATTTTTCACAGCAAGCTGCATATCATAATTTTTCACAACGGCACTATCAATCAGTTGCTGAAGTGTAACATCCGGGAAAAAGCTTTTCCAGGGAAGATTCGCTACACTACCGGAATCATTTGAAGCAGAATTTCTGAACGATACAGGTACATCTGCTTTTGGTATTTCCAGGTTTTGGGACACTCTACAGGCGTCAGCAACGATAAGCACTGTCAGAAAAGCAATACCGGTAAGATACTTTTTTATTTTTCCGCCGGATACCTCAATTGTCTGAGGTTCCGGGGATTTATTAAACATATTCTGGTTCTTCATGATGAACTGCAGCAACAGGTTTGTTGCTAATTTTTTCCTGTAAATATTGAAAGATGATGAACAAAACCGGAATGATAAACAGACCAAGTATAACACCTGTAACCATTCCTCCGGCCGCCCCGATACTGATGGAGTGATTACCAAAAGCAGAAGGACCTGTTGCACTCATCATCGGGATTAATCCTACCACAAAGGCAAGAGAAGTCATGATGATAGGTCTTAATCTTAGTTTGGCAGCTTCCAGGGCAGAAGCCAATAATGATTTTCCGGCCCTTCTTCGCTGTACGGCAAATTCAACAATCAGAATCGCATTTTTGGCCAGTAATCCAATCAGCATGACCAGGGCAACCTGTACATAAATGTTATTTTCGATACCAGTCATTCCAATTGCCAGAAATACCCCGAAAATACCCGTAGGAATTGAAAGAATTACTGACAATGGCAGAAGATAGCTTTCATATTGCGCTGATAATAAGAAATATACAAACACCAGACACAAACTGAAAATAATCACTGATTGTCCGCCGGAAGTGATTTCTTCTTTGGTCATTCCGGAAAACTCATACGAATATCCTGAAGGAAGTTTCTCTTTGGCAACTTCTTCCACTGCTCTGATAGCGTCTCCGGAACTAAATCCAGGTTTGGCAATAGCATTGATTCCGATCGAATTGAACAGGTTATAGCGGGAGGCAGTTTCTGACCCGTAAACTCTTTTCAGTTTCACTAAAGTACCTATAGGAACCATGTTACCCATTTTGTTCTTAACGAAAACTTTGTCGATGGCAGTCGGGTCTGAGCGTTCTGTTATATCCGCCTGAACCATTACCCGGTAATATTTACCAAAACGATTGAAATCGGAAGCCTGAACACTCCCAAAATAGGCCTGCATAGTCTGAAGGATTTCTCTTTCACTTACGCCAAGCTGATTGGCTTTTTCATCATCAATCTGCAACTCAAGCTGTGGGTAATCTGCTTTAAATGCGGTAAAAGCCACTGCAATTTCCTTACGCTTCATTAACTCTCCGATGAAATTATTAGTCACGTTGCTGAACTTGTCAAGCTTTCCTCCCGAACGATCCTGTAATACGAAATCAAGCGCATCCACATTACTGAAACCTGGTACAGTCGGGAAAGTAAATACGAAGAAACTACCTTCTTTGATTGTGGCAAGTTTACCTCTTATCGTATTCATAATGTTATTAATATCCTTTTCTTTACCTCTTTCTTTCGTTGGCTTAAGTAGTACAAAACATACTCCGGAAGAAGGACTGGTTGACTGCGTCAGAATATTAAATCCTGAAAGAGCGTTAAGCAGCCTGGTCGATTCCATGGGCTGTAACTGTTGTTCAACCTGACGGATCACTTCAGTAGTCCGATCGAGAGAAGCCCCCGCTGGCATAGACAAGGAAATAGCAATAAATCCCTGATCCTCAGAAGGAATAAATCCTGTAGGTGTTCTTTTTATCATCCAAAGCGTCGTAACAACTACCAATGCCAAACCACCTAATGACAACCATCTGTTGCGAACCAAAAACCTAAGACTATTTACGTATTTATTCGTCAAAGCATCAAATGCTGTATTAAATCCTGTAAAAAACTTTTGAGTAAAGGTTTTTTTCGCAAAGTTCTCAGCATCTCCGCTGTGATTATCTTTCAAAAGTAAGGCGGTTAAAGCCGGACTTAAAGTAAGCGCATTGATTGCTGAAATTACAATGGCGATGGCCAGTGTAAAGGCAAATTGCCGGTAAAAGACCCCTGTTGAACCTTCCATAAAACCTACCGGAAGAAATACCGCAGACATTACCAGTGTAATTGAGATAATAGCACCCGTTATTTCCTGCATTGCTGCAACTGTGGCATTCCTGGGAGACAAGTGTTTATGCTCCATTTTGGCATGAACAGCCTCAACGACGACAATCGCATCATCAACTACAATACCGATTGCCAGTACTAAAGCAAAAAGTGTCAGCAGGTTGATTGAAAATCCAAATAACTGCATAAAGAAGAATGTACCAATGATAGCAACGGGAACGGCAATGGCCGGAATAAGCGTCGATCTGAAATCCTGTAAAAAAATAAACACTACGATAAATACCAGAATAAACGCCTCAATCAAGGTATGCTTAACCTGTTCGATCGACTGGTCCAAAGCCACTTTTGTACTGTACAGAATATCATATTTGACACCTTTGGGAAAATTAAGTGCCGCTTTTTCCATGAATTTGCTGATTTCAATCTGAATTTCATTGGCATTTGAACCTGCTAATTGTACTACTGCCAGATCTATCCCGGGTTTACCATTAATCCTGGTCTTACTTGAATAGGTATATGCCCCAAATTCAACTCTCGCAACATCTTTCAGTCTCAGTACTGAACCATCGGCATTAGAGCGGATGGCAATATTCTCATAATCTGAAGGTTGAGTCAGTTTTCCTTTATATTTAATGACATATTCAAAAGCAACCTTACTGCTTTCTCCGAACTTACCGGGTGCTGCTTCAAGGTTTTTATCCTGAATTGCTGCCATTACTTCATTCGGAGTAAGGTGATAGCTGGTCATTTGCGCCGGATTAAGCCAGACACGCATAGAGTAATCCTTGCTACCTCCAAAAACCATGGCCTGTCCGACCCCCTGAATCCTTTTGATTTCAGGGATAAGGTTAATATAGGCATAGTTTGCCATAAAAGTCTGGTCATAACTCTTTTCATCTTCGGTATAAAGATCCACCACCATAATCAGACTGTTTTGTTGCTTGGCAGTAGTAATACCAGCCTGAACAACCTCTGCCGGCAACTGACTGGTTGCCTGCGCCACCCTGTTCTGAACATTCACTGCAGCCTGGTCAGGATTGGTACCAAGTTTGAAATACACTGTTATTACAAGAGAACCATCATTACTGGCAGTTGAGCTCATATAGCTCATATTTTCTACCCCATTAATTGACTCTTCCAGAGAAGGAGCTACCGAACGTAATACAGTTTCAGCATTGGCACCGGGGTATAAAGCAGTTACCTGAACAGCAGGAGGAGCAATGTCGGGGAACTGCTGCAAGGGTAATCTGGAGAGACCCAGCACACCCAATATTACGAGTAATATCGAAATAACGGTGGCTAATACAGGTCTTTGTATAAATATTTTAAACATGATTTATTCGGTTTAAAAGATGATTCTTTACTTATTAAGATTATCATTACTTAATTTTTCAGGATGGATTTCCTCACCTTCGTGTAAATGATCTAATCCGCTGAATACGATTCTGTCACCTGGTTTTACACCACCAGTTACCAGGTAATCAGTACCATTTTTTCCACCCACTGTAACTGGCTGTTTGCTAACCTTGTTGTCTTTCCCTACAGCATATACGAAGACTTTATCCTGCATTTCAACAGTTGCTGACTGAGGCACCAGTAAGGCATTATTATGTTTCAGGCTCAATCTGATCTTTCCGGTATTTCCTGAACGGAGAAGTCCTTTGGTATTCGGGAATTTGGCTCTTACCGTTATTGCACCTGTATTCTTATCGAATTGACCATCAATTATGTCAATTCTCCCTTTTTCCTGGTAAACTGTATTATCTGCCAGCACAAGTAATACATCCGGTAAACTTTTAAGCTTTTCCTCAAGGGTATTGCCAGGATATTGCTGTTTGAAACTGATAAAATCATTCTCGCCGAATGAAAAATACGCAAGTACCTCATGTACATCAGAAAGATTTGTTAAGGCCTGAGGATCTGTTCTTGACACAAGACTTCCCTGTTTTTTAGGTAACCTGCCGATATAACCACTTACAGGGGCTTTGATTAAAGTATAACCAAGGTTAATCCGGGCGGCCGCTACCTGTGCTTTTGCCTGCTCCACATTGGCTGCAGCTACACTGTAAGCAGCTTTTGCCGTTTTCAGCTGAATATCCGAAACCACTTTATTTTGCACAAGAGGAGTTAATTTGTCTATTTCCAGCTGAGCATTAATTACAGAAGCTTCTGCCGAATGGAGTGCAGCATTTGCACTGTTAAGCTGCTCTCTGTAAGGCTGTTCATTTATTTTAAACAAGGGTTTTCCTGCTGTTACAAAAGCCCCCTCATCTACAAAAATTTTGTCAAGGTATCCATCCACCTGTGGTCTGATTTCAACATTTACTTTTCCTTCAATAGAAGCAGGGTAATCAAGACTTGTCGTTACTGAAGCGGCATTTATACTGATAACTGGCAAAGCCTGAGGAGGAGGCGTACCTGCCTGTTCCTGTTTCGGGGCACACCCATATAAAAAAACGATGATGGCTAATGATAAATATTTCATAACGTTATTAAATTGTTTAACGATGTTAAATAATGATTAATAAAAAATCAGTATTCAGAACTGATTGCGGTTTGTTTAAGAATTAACGATAGTATTTAGAACTTTTAACAATTAAAAATTATTTAACACCGTTAAGTAAGAGATAAAAAAAATTGAGACTAGGATTTAATAGACCTGATAATACCTCCAATGGCATCTTTCAGGATCTGGTTGTTAATCTGGTCAGACAGACCATTCCCCACAATGTTAATTGAAACCAATCCATGCACTACAGAAAGAAAAGTATAATATTTCTGGTATATAATTTCATCTGTAGGATTCTGTTCTTTCATCACTTCACGGATTACAGAGTTAATCAGCATACCTGGTGTTTCCAACTCAGGACAGGACTTTTGCATGACGCAACAGTTTACTTCCACACCAAACATCAACTGATAAAATTCTTTTTCGGCAAAGGCGAAATTCCAGTAAGCCAGCCACATGGCTTCCAGCTGCTGAGCCGGGTCTTCATGCTCTCTCCTTGCTAATTCAAGGCTTTGGGACAAAATACAGTAACCTCTTCTCGTAAGTTCCTGAAGAATAGCATCTTTGTTAGCGAAATACTCGTAGATAATCGGGGCGGTGTACTCAATTAAATCTGCAATCTTACGCATACTCAAAGCCTGCCAGCCCTCATTCTTTACAATTTGACAGGCAGCTTCCAGAATATTCGTTCTGGTTTCCTCTTTTAAGCGTATTATTCTTTCTTTACTCCCCATTACTAATGGCCTTTCATTTACATAACTTAAATGATTTAACACTGTTAAGTGAAACAAATGTAGATGACCTGTTATTAATAAAAAAATTTTAGAACAAGTATTTTCAATTTTTCAAAATATAATTTTATTTATACAACAAATCCCCCATAAAGTACAATATTTCTATTAAATCATTCGCTCAGAATATCCGATAAGCTAGTCTTTATCTGTTGTTTTACCCTATACATTTTGAAGTATTTTCATGTACTTACTCATTCATTCTGAGGATTATATCACAAAGAGGCTGAAACCTGCAAAACAGATTTCAGCCCCTTTGTCAAATCAGATTGATTTTGATTATTTATTGGCAAAAGTTATTAATTCCTGATTGAATTTTTCTCTTTCCTCAACAAACAACCCATGACCGCTTTGTTCAAATCTGACAATGTACGAATTTTTAATGCCCAGATGCATTTGTTCCGCCAGAGAAAAAGAACAGATTTTATCCTGCACTCCATGAAAAATTGCAGTTGGGATATTAATTTTAGCCAGGTCCGGACGAAGATCAGCATCACGTAAGGCAATCAGACTCTGCGTAGTAGCATATGGCGAAGCCTCCAGATTGATCCCTCCTAACCAGTTTCCTAAACCCGGATTAATTGAAGTTTCAGTAGCGCCAAATATTTTACCAAAATTCTGAAGTAATTTCGGACGATCAGTTCTGCTTAACTGGATTAAGTCATTTACCTCTTCATTTGAAAAGCCATAAGGATAACCGGGTTTCTGCGTCCAACTCGGACCCGCAGCACCAAATAATGCCAGTTTGGTTACTCTTCCTTTATTATAAACCGCAGTATAATGAATTGATATCGCTCCTCCCATTGAATAACCACCCAGCGTGACATGATGAAGGTCAAGTTTATTCAATACGGCATCAATATCTTTCGCATAAACATCATAATTGTAATCGCCATAAGGTTTATCACTTTTACCAAAACCCCTCAATGAAATTCCGATCACTCTGAAACCTTTCTGAATTAATTCCTGATACTCATACATCGCATCACTCAATGGCCATCCGTGGATTAAAACAATAGTTTTACCGGAACCCTGGTCTGTAATATGAAGTTTAACATTTTTGGCCACTTCAATATATTCACTTCTTGCTTCATTTTGCAAAACGCCTTTATTTTGTGCATAAATCACTGACAGTGAAACAAATAACATCAATCCCGTTAACATTGCTGATTTTACGAAAGCTTTCATTTTCTGATAAGTTTATTTGATTTTCAGTTGTTTAGTGTGTTTTATTCTGATCATTATTAATTTCCTGCAACTTCTGATAAAACCGGAGCAACAGGGAAATCAACAACCGTTTTAGCAGTATTATTGAAATAATTAGTGAAGATATTCAGGGAAACATGGGCAACGATTTCGGCTACTTCTCCTTCAGTGTAGCCAGCGGCAATTACAGACTGCACGTCCTCATCGTTAACCAAACCCTTTTTATCAATCAATTGTCCGGCAAAATGAAGTGCTGCATTTGTTTTGTCATCATTGGTATGTCCCTGACGTGCACCGAGGATAGTCGCTTCATCAAGTTTTACTACATTTTTGCCTATTGTCGAATGAGCAGCAAGACAGTAATCACAATTGTTTTTTTCTGCGATAAAAAGAGCGAGTTTCTCTCCCAATTTACCGCCGATGGAACCTGAAGATAAAGCTCCGTTAAAAGAAAGATAAGCATCCAGTACAGCAGGAGAAGCTGCCATTGTTCTCATAATATTTGGTACTCCGCCAAATTTGGCTTTAACTTTTGTGAAAAGTTCCTGATTTTTTCCGGTAGCATTTTCGGGGGCGATGGCTGATATTCTTTGCATTGTCTTATGTTTTTATTTGTTTAACTGTTTAAATTTGACATTACAAAGTTGCTACAATCAAAGAGGCAAAAGAATGAAGAGATTACGTCAATAGATGGACGAATTTCCCAAAACATTAATTTGAGGACATAGCTGATCCATTTTATTACTGAAAAGGGGTTTAATTTCAGAAAACAACGCTTAAAACTTCAGATAAAAATAAAGGTTATGGCATTTAATGAAGATATTGCTCAACGGATCAGACAAATTTTGTACGACAAAGGCGTAGCCTTTTCTGAAAAGAAAATGTTTAGCGGTTTGTGTTTCATGGTAGATGACAAAATGTGCTGCGGAACCCGTATAGATAAAAGGACAGATGAAAGTCTTTTACTATGCCGGATCGGAGAAAAGGCTTATGAAACGGCGATTGAACGAGACGATTGCATTCCTATGGACTCTACCGGAAGGACAATAAGGGGATATTTGTTTGTTATAGAAAGTGGTTTTAAAAGCAATAAGGATTTAATGTACTGGCTACAGCTATGTCTGGATTTTAATCCCTCTGCTCAAAAAAGTAAAAAGAAATAACGAATCGAACCATCTAGGAATTAAAATCACAAAAGCTCCGGGATATACCATCGGGAATTAAAAATCAGGAAAGGTCAATCATTAGTTTTCTGGCCTGATCAAAACCAACAGTTTTACGATAAATCTGAGGGGAAACGTCGGCATTTTTCTTAAATAATCTGCTGAAATAATACTCATCTTCAAAACCTAATTCATACGCTATTTCTTTTACGGCTTTATTGGTGAGATATAATTCTCTTTTGGCCTCCATAATAATACGTTCCTGAATGAGATCAGAAAGTGTTTTATTGAAATGTTTTTTGGTAATTCTTCCCAACGCTTTTGGCGTAATACTGAGAATATCTGCATATTCGCTCGGCGAGTGCTTGGTCCGATAATAGGTTTCTATGTGGTTTTTCAGGTTTTGTAATATAAACGGTTCTTCCGCATCCTGATCTTTTTGAGTTGTTGCGGTCTGATTAACTTTAATTCTGGAAGTTTGTATGAGAAATATTTTCAGATAAGAAATCAGAAGATCATGCTGTGCCAGTTCACTTTGTTGAATCCCATCAACCATTTGATCCAGCAAAATATCAAGAGAAAGTTCTTCCGGGCCATTTAATACGATAAAAGGCGGTTCGTAGATGTTATTAAACAAAAGTCCGTTGCATGAAACCTCTTTCTGATGTTTCAGAATACAAAAGAAATCTGTATGAAAATGAATTATGCTGATTTTAATTTCTCCCTTAAAATTCATCAGAAAAGGCTGATAAGGCGTAAAAAACATCATAGTTTTTGCCGAAAAATCGTAGCTCGCAAAGTCTGCTTTTAACTCTCCTTCTCCCTCCTGTATCCAAACGATTGTAAAATAATTTAATCTGGTAAGATTCATAAACGGATTAAAATCGATCTTGCATAGAATTTTAAAATCCGGTTCTCCACTCTGAGGATTGAGGAGCGTATAATTCTGATGAGAGGATGTCATAAATTGTATTAATGAGAAAATGGTATCAGACAGATTGATAAAAAGTGTCCGGATAATCTTATTTTATTTAAACCGAAATGCAAATATTGTATTAAATTTTGTAATTAAAATTGCCGGAAAAGAGCAGTGCAATCCTAGGTAGGCTTTTAATGGTTCACAACAAGGAAAAGGATTTTTCAGTTCCTCTTCAATATATTCTAATCTGTTCCCGGATCATTCCGGCATCTTTAAGGTGAATAAAGGAAATGAAATATCGTAACATGGATTTATCTGCTTATCTATTTCAATTCCACATGGTTCGATTAAAGGTATTGCCCATACAAAAACACCTTCCTGTTCATATACGTTTCAATTCCTACATGGTTCGATTAAAGGCTGTTGACTCAAATAATGCGGAAACTGTATTAAACGTTTCAATTCCTATATGGTTCGATTAAAGGAC
>NZ_FOXH01000013.1 GCF_900115665.1 Pseudarcicella hirudinis | reverse complement strand
CGAACCGCCGGATTATTGAGATTGAGGAGAATTTGACATTTGAGCAATTTTGGGAGCGTTACGCTCATAAACAATTATCTAACAAGAAGCGTACACAGGTCAAATGGAATAAAATGACTGAAGCTGAGCGTTTGAAGGCATTTTTATTCATACCAAAATATGAACACTTAGTAATGAAGCAGGGTATCCAGAAAAAGCATGCCGAAACCTATCTTAACGCTGAGCTTTGGAATAACTAAAACTTAACTATCACTTATGAAATACGTAATTTTTAAAAGAAAAGAATTGATAGTGCCAGTTATTACAAGTGAAATGGCTACGCATTCTGATTTGAAACTTGAAGGTTTTGAGCCTGTCTCAGCAGGTTTTATCTATATGCCAAAAGGTCTCATTATTATTGATAATAGAGGTAGTGAAAGTCTTGGATTAAAGCCAAATAAGGAGCTTGATGAGAAATATATTACAAAAATGGTTTTGGATTTGCCTGCAAGTACGTTTTTAGACTTCAATAACGAATATTCTAACACTGATGCAAAATGACTAAACGACAACAACAAGTAGCTGCCAGTATGGTCATATATAATCTTATCACGCAGTGGGAAGATTTAGAGACACAAAACGATGAGCAAGCAGAGGTAACCACTGAAGTTATTGCCAAAGTAGAAAAGATGGTGATTAATTACAGTATGATACCTGTAGGTAATTTGGGTGATATAATTGAACATGTTAAACAGAACTATTAATATGAGTGAAATCAAAATACTTGTTGCTTGTGAGTATTCGGGTGTAGTCAGGGATTCGTTTAATAAAGCTGGTTTCTTTGCGATGAGTTGTGATCTATTACCTACTGAATCCCCCGGAAATCACTATCAAGGCTCTGTTTTTGATATTCTTAATGATGGATGGGATATGCTAATTGGACACCCTCCATGTACATACTTGTCAAGTGCTGGGCTTCACTTTTGTAATATTGAAAATCATGGAAAAAAGGCAATAGAAAGGATTATAAAACGAAATCAGGCTATTGAATTTTTCCTAAAAATGTATGATGCACCCATTAAGCATATATGTTTGGAAAACCCTATAGGGTATATATCAGCTAATATTTTGAAACCTACGCAAATAATACATCCTTATTATTTTGGCGAAAAAGAAATGAAACGTACAGCTCTTTGGCTTAAAAATTTACCACCCCTTCAGTTTAGATTACAAGATGATCTGTTTGGTCTTAAAACGGCAAGTGATACCCCAGAACCTTATCAGATTACAATACGTAAGAAGACAGGTCAGGTTAAAAAAAGATATTGGACTGACTGTATTAGTGAAGGTAAGCTTAAGTCTGGCCATCAGAAAAGCAAAACATTTCAAAGTATTGCTGACAACATGGTTGTTCAATGGGGGGGGTATCTTTTGGATGCAAAAAATAGGACGGAAGCATTGTAGGTTAATTTCATTGTAAAAAAAAGAACCAAATAAATGAGAGAAGAATTTGAAAGGTTGGTTATGGTTAGATTACCTGGATTAGCTGCTGAGAGGAATAGACAATATGTAATGAACACATATGATGCCATGACCTCATTAAATCCGTATTTTTCAAAAGAGGATTTAGATAAGAAGTATAGTTACTGTATTTCTATTTGTACTATAGCAAACCAAACAGCAGCTCATTGTTTACAGGAAATTCAAGTTATAACCAGAATGTTTAATAAATTTCCATATTCTATTAAAGTTCCAAGAAATGGCATACAACAATAGAAATCACTTAAAAAAGGTTGATTTTATCCGGATGAAGTATCTGGAATGGAAGAACCGAAACGAGGATATTCCGGACACTTATTTTGTCCGGAAGATTCTTAAGGAATTGGGTCACAGTATGAGTTATTCAGCGTTTATGAAAGGTTATAAGCATAAGAATACGCATAAAGAAAAATCAGTTAAAAATCAGTTAAAATTATTCTAATTATGTGGAAGAAATTTAATGTTAAAGAAGTTGAAGAATGTGTTGATATTATTGCCTACAGCCCTTCTTTTATTGATGAAGAATATAATCCACGTGGTATCAGGATTGGATATTTACAGCTTGGAGTATTCCACTCAGCAAGATTTAAGGAATCTTATCGAGATAGTTTGATAGATTTTTTTGAAGATGAGCCTAATACTGATGCTCTTCCTGAGGAGTACATGGAAATCCCAAAACGTGAGTCTGAAAGCTTGTTATAGTGTCTGAATACGATAATCGCTAATTATAGTATCTGAATACGATAATCAGAATTTTAAATAAAAAAGCCCGGCAATGTATTTGCCGGGCTTTTTTTATGCTGCTGATTTGTCAAGAATGACCGTCTGAAAGACCATGTTCACAATTTTTATTCCGTCAGCGTCCTGCTCCCTCTGGCTAATCCTATCATATCGCCTATTATCCTGGTTAAGCTTGCCTTGTAGTTTCAAATAAACCTCCTGTACAGTATCAAGGTACTGCATTGATTCATTTCTGATCTGTTGTGGAGCTTGCAGGGACGTACTGCCTATGAATACAAATACAAGTCTTAATGTTACTTGTAATGTAAGTAACTGCACATTCGCCCCCTGGCTATCAGCTCTGATAATTTCTGTTTTGATAAGACAGGCAGGGAAAGCAATTTCCGGACGTGTAGAGGAAGAAAGCTGGCCTTTATCAAGGTCTATCCATCGTAAAGGTATTCCAGATAGATGCTGCAAAATATTTAAATAAGTCTCTTTCATTTTTCCTTTAATAAAGATTGAATACGTTGAACAATGATATTGTTTAATTTTTGCGTGTGACCCATAAATTGCCGCTTAGGCATATTGAAACGAGATTCTTTGAGTGTAAACCCTTGCCCAGAAACCGTTCCTTTTTTAAACCGTCCTTTCTTATTTCTATTCCGGATGAAGGTTTCACTACGGGGTGGTAGAATTACTTCCCCGCCTTCGTTATGAACTTTTGCATATGGAACTTTAGTAGAGCCTGCTGAAATAGTTACCTTTGAGGCACTTACCAAAGAGGGTCTGATAGAACCCATTAAAGCCCCTGTTCTTACCATTAAAGAACCCCTTTTTTCGTTTCGTTTAGCAGGTGTCCAGGCTTTGCCATCAAAGCTTTTTGTAACAAAGCTTTCTTTGAAATACTCAGTAGCCGTTTCGGATATAATTGCCGGAACATCCTTTAACATTTTGGAGTCTAACGACTGAAAAAAAATGTCAATTTTCTGGTAATTAGTCATTAATCATTTATATTTGAACATCATATATACTTATTGTTACACGTAATGTAAGCTTCAATGAGGGTAAGGGCTGATCAGGGAGCATGAAATACTGCTGTGTAACAATAAGTACCCCTCATTACTTAATCAAAAGCCCCCATCTGATTGCCAGGTTAGCAACTTCAAACCAGGTCTTCAGTTTAAAGACTCCCTTTTTTGACATTTCAGCGACAATAGCCACTGGCATATCTTCGAAGTATTTAATATACATGTATTGATTAAACATTTGCCCTTTTCGCTCAGCTTTAAACCATACTTCGTCTGGGTTGTTGAGAATGCGAGAAAGGTCAAGTAAAAATTCTTTTCTACTTTCTTTTCCCTCGGTGCTATGTGCAAGAAAGTCACGTTTGGCAATATTTAACTTCCGATTGTTATAGTCAGTGAAAGTTAAAATATTGTCTTTGGCTTTTTCATCAAAGAATGCAACTGCATCACCCTTGAATATGTCTCTTACAGGTTTATTAGTCACCTCCTTCATTTTGAAATCAGCAGGGCTTAACTCAGACAAAAGTTTATTGGCTTCAGTAATATTTGTAATGTACTGCTGATTGGCAGTAAAGACCTCTTGTGTTTCGGCTCTGTTTATTCCCCATCCGGACTTTTCAGCCTTTTTAAATTCATCCGAATTTGTAAAAGCTTCAGCGGTAGCAGAATTTTGACTTAAATCGTTTGATCCTTTTTCTGTCTTCAGACGTGGCACTACATAACATCTACAATTCCAGCCATTCGGCGGGTAAATTTTCCGCCAAATCGGGTCTTCAGCTCTAAGTAGCAAACCATCAAGTAATCTATGCTCCGGACGTACTTTGTTGTCATCTACAGTCTTGTACTCCCAAAAAGGGAATAGCTCTGTTTGCTGTTTTAGTCTGTAATATGTAGCAGATGTTTCACCTACTGACAGGGCTGTATTATACTCAGTCCTTAACCAATCTTTATTATGAATTTTAGTGATTAAAGAAGCTCTAATACTAAAATCCTGAAAGCTCTTAGAGTCTCTGAAGGCTTTGTTTAAAAGCTGAGATTCGGCAAGCGTTTTGACACCACCAAACCTGAACAGATTCATCTCATAGGCTGTGAGAGCAGCCGGGTCATCAGCTCCGTACTCAATGCCATATGAAAGATTTTCTTTTGATTTTTTCCAGCCTTTACTAAATGCTTCAGCTAAATTGTCTACTGTATAAGTAAATAGCTCCTGATCAAATAGCTTGTTACCCTCACCATCCCAATAGCGTTTGATCAAATCATTATCATCAATTGTTGATAACAACTTAATCTCTGATGTGTGGGCTTGTCCACAACAGGTCTCTTCCGTCATTGCCCCGTTTTTCGGGGCTTTGAGAAAAAAACTGAGAGCAGATAAAGAATTTTGTTGCTGATTAGATTTTTTTGATTCGACAATATTAAGACCAAATTTGTTATTGAGCCATTCAATATCAAAATCATAAAAACTCATTGCATCTTTCGTAAAAGTCCAAAGCTGAGTAATGTCTTCAGCTTTTTCAAATTCTAATGTTAGTCCATCCGGAATAATGCCATGTTTTGCAAGTGCAGGCAGGTTTATTAAGTTCCATTGCAACTCTGACAGTTTCATATCATCCTGTACAAGATACCACTGAAGGTCTTGTGATGCTTTTTCTTTGGCATTAGAACCGTTCTTTGTGTCTTGTCCTACGATTGCACCAGAAATAAGCATACTCATTTCATCATTGCATAATTGAATGAGATTTTGATAAACTTCACCCTTTGTAGTTACATTGTCTGCAAACTCAAATGACTCATCCTCATCAATTATAAACCAGGCTGCTGAACCCATATCCTGCATCATTTGTTCAGCTCTTTTAAGCATTCCATCATCAGACGTGTTAGTTTTCATTACACGGGGTGGAATACCGTATATTTCGCATAGCTCAGACCAGCAGGCCATTGCGAAACGCTTAAATAGAACATGAGAAACAGCCTTGTTGATTAGGCCGATTTCTTTACTGTTATATTCAAGAATCCAAGTTCCAAACTCGGTCATTTCCCTGTATTTTATACCGTCCTGATCATTCCAATCTTTCAAAAAAATGCCTTTCTGGGCAATAATATTAGTGCGTGGTAGGTCTTCAGCGGTCAGGTTTCCATCTTGGTCAAAAAGCAATTCAATAAGGCTATAACCCCGATAAATTGAATCTAATCCGGATTTGGTAAGGCTGCGAAAAAGTGGATGTTTGCTGAGCGTTTTAGTTGCTTCTTCATCAACTTCCCCGCCTTTATTTTTAAGTACAAAAGTCGCAGATAAAACTTGTTGTATTCGGTTATTTATTTGAGATGCTAGCCTGGCATCTTTCAATACTTCATCAAAAAGGATTTGAATTAAGAAGTTTTGCGGATATTCTGCGTTGTTATACGCTGCTTCAGCTCTTTTCCAGCTATTAATATCTTGACGGGTTTGGAAAACGCTTTTAGAGTTCCAGGGAAGCTTTCTGCCTTTACTGGAAAATTGAGGTTGATCAGATAAGTTTTTGACTGCACTAAGCAATGTTTTAAAAAAACCTTTATCTGGTTTTGAATATAAGTTTGAAGCCATTTAAATGCTGTTTAAACTGGTTAAAAGTGATTGAATTTTCTGCCTGACCCGCTCCGGAAAGGCTTTGGGTCTTGATTGTTCTGAGCAAGCGGCCAGCCTTGAACGATAGAGGATTTTTGAATACGTTCAAGTTCTTTGATTGCAAATTGATAGCGTTTTTCAGCTAATTCCAGATCGACGGATACATTACACACGGCAATAAAATGCCATTTTGATATGTCCTTTGTATACGTAATTAATTCCTGGTACTTGTCTCTGTCTGTTCCGGTAGTGGCAAATATTGATTGGGTATCATATGCAGTCAGATACCTGGCTAAAACTTGTAAACCCATGCTAATAGCCTGGTCAATTTTTGCGTTATCCCCCCGTGAGATTACGTATTGAGCTTCCTCATACACATGTGTCGAAAACTCCTCTCTTGTGATAAATGACATATAAATAAGTAGGTTAAAATTTGAAAGAAGTACGTTTGCCGAAAGCCGATTTGGTTTGTTTTTTGTAAGTCCTTTTGTTGAGGTATGATATTGCTCCCTGCAAAGCATCAGGAGCATCATCATGTGCATTACTGCCTTTCTCAAAAGCAAGTATTTGATCAACAAGAACGGTCTGGTCAGGGCTTTTGTCTTTCTTTGAAAGAAATACCAGGTGTTTTTCAAAAAAGCCGCTCATTCCTTCAATCCGGTCATATTTATCTGTTTTGCCTCTTTTGTCGGCTCTCACGGGAATAGTATAGCCCCTTATCAAGCCTTCCATATCAAAATCATTTACAAATTCATCCATTGCAAAAAGCCCTTCTATTAAATACCGAATGTTTAATAAATAAAGCTTCTTATCTTCATAAAGATCATATAGCCATTTTGCTACATCAGCACGGCTTTTTTGCCTTACATAAGTATGAAGTATATGAAATTCCCTTCCGATTTTTCCAACTAAAATCAGGGCTTTGAAGTCAGCATTTGCCTTGTATGATAGGTCACCATAAAAGCAAAGTGCCTCATATTTTTTTAATGGTAAAGGGTCGCAGAATAGAATATCTTCATGCTTAAATACCGCTCCGTCCTGTACGTGTACGTGCATGTATTCACGCATAAATGAACGATACGGAATATCTTCAAACTTTTCTTTCCAGTACTCTGAGCTGGTTTTTTCAGGCCATTCCGGCTGAAAGGTTTGAAGGCTTTTTACAGCACAAACTTTTAATATTTCGTATCTGGTAGATTTCTTTTTTGAACTTTTACGAATGACTTCTTCGAAATATTCATGAAGTCTGTTTGTAATACTGTTCTTATGAAAGTTGTTATTAGCAAAAATGAAACGCTCAGTACTGGTGTCATCTGAGTCAAATGTTCCCCAGATGTCTTCTACAACAGTATCAACTGCTTCACGCATGATTCTGTCATTGTTGATGCTTTTCTTTGAGTCCACATCATCGCAAACGATATAATCCGGTCTGTTTCCTTCTTCTCGAACACCCCTAGGATCCTGGTCAAAACCAAGTGACATAAATCTGACTCCGTCGGTGGTTAAGAAATCTCCTTCAGTCCAACTACCTGCCTGAAATTTGTCTCCATAATCGTTTTTTAGACGGTTGTTGTATTGCAATTGTGCCTGAAGTCCGGATAGCAGCTTTTTTGCTTTAGTCTCTGTCTTACCAATCAGAAGCATAAATTTCAAATCATTCTTAACCAGGTATAAGTACAAAGGAATACCCATACAGACGTGAACGGACTTTCCGGCTGATCTGTAGAGTTCAAGCAGCAGACGTAAACGCTTATGCTTAATTGCTATTTCTGCTAACTTAATGTGAAACCAGGCACACTTTTGTTTTGCGAAACTTGGAAAATAGAACTCAAACCATTCTGCATAAGAGTTCTCTTTAGCTTTAATACGCTTTAATTTACTATCAGCTGTTTCATGTATGTCTATACTTGTAGCCTGCTGAATCCTTACGCAAAACTTATCGAAGTCTTTGAGAACTTTTGCGTATTTGGTATTGTCTTGTTCTGCTATCATTCGATATTTATTCTATGTTGCAAAAATTTCTTCATCCAATCTGTCATCTTTGCTGCAAATTGGGGGTCATTCTCAGATACGAAATTTGCAAGGTCTTTAAGAACCCTAGAGACTACGATAGGGTCAGCTTTCTTATCACATTTGTCAAGTGCAGACATTAATTTGCTTATGCTGTCAGCATTTAGCGTTCCAGGTGTTCCGGAAGCAACTTTAAGCAACTCTTGCTGTAATAGCTGCTTGATCTTAATCGGTGAAGCGTGCAGATTGATACGTTTTTCGTTCCAGTCATACCTTGTACACCAAGACGAAACTGTTTTTTGTGTAACATTGAATAGTTCTGCTACTTGTTGCTGTGTAGCTTCAATGTTGTCCAAATAGTACTCTTCCGCTTGTTCTCTTACTTTGTCTTTTTTTACTCCCATATCTTCTTTTTTTTACCAAAATTGCCCGTTTTTAAAGCCGATTTAAAAAATCTGTATAACCCTTACATGCTTATTTTCAAGTAGTTGTGTAAGGTTTCATATTTGCATCAACAAAACGCAAATAATAAGAAATGGCAAAGAAGAAGTTTGTATTTAATGACGAAACAGTAACAAACTCTTACAATTTTAAGATAAAGACATCCGGAATTATCCTCAATAGATTCTCAGCTAATCCAGTAATGTTGGCAGATCATTGGAATAGCCTGGACAGCGTAATTGGTAAATGGGATAATATATCAGTTGAAGGGGTAATCCTAAGTGGTGAACCTTTATTTGACTCTGAAGACGCTTATGCTAAAACAATTGAAGGGAAGGTAGAAAGAGGATTTGTAATAGGCTGCTCTATGGGTATTAGCTTCAGCAGGGATGATATGGAACAACAGCCGGACGGGTCATGGCTATTGTTAAGGTGTGAACTTTTTGAAGTGAGTATTTGTGCTGTTCCTTCAAATGCAAATTCATTAAGACTTTACGATGCTTCTACTAAGAAGCTGTTAACGGGAGACGAAGTAAAGCTTCAGCTTTCTTTTTTAGACGAAAACAAACAAAACGAAAATACGGAAATAAAAATGGAAAAAATCACTTTGTCGGTTGCTTCTTTAATGACATTAGGGCTGAATGAACAACCTAAAACAGCCGCTGAGCTGGACACTCACATTGCTACTTTATTACAGAAGTTTACCACTGAGCAAGCGGAACATCAACAAACTAAACAGAAGCTTTCCAGTATTGCCGAAACGCAATCTAAAGCACTTATTAACGAAGCAAAGCTAGCCGGAAAGATCACTGAATCTGAAGTAGCAGAATGGGAAAAGATGGCTAAAGATAATTATTCACTTGCTTTCGCTGCTCTTTCAAAAATTCCAGCTAAAACACAATTATCAGGCGGTGTAACTATTCCTGGAAGCGATTCAGGAAATCCGAAAAATGTTGACGAGTTTGAAAAGTTGAGCGATAAGGCCAAGCTAGCCTTCAAAAAAGAACATCCTGACGAGTACAAGGCTCTTTTTAAATAGTACTCATAAAAAAAATCTTATCACCTTAAATTTAAAAAATACATGCCTGCAAATTATCCTGAAATGTGGCAAGCAAGAGTTGAGCGAAATATCAACGATGCCGCAAATGCACCCTGGTTAGATGGTATCCCTGAGCTTGACACAACCGTAATTGAGGTAGGTTCTGGAACTGCCACTGAAGCAAATATTATCCATATTTCTAATACGGATTTTTCGCCAGACGTACTGGTGAATAATACTACATATCCGCTGGCATTACAAGCTTATACGGATTCTGAGACAACAATTTCACTTGATAAATTCTCATCTTTGCCTACGACAATTACAGACGATCAGGCAATGGGAGCTTCATACAACAGAATTGACTCTGCGACAAATTCTCACACTGAAGCGATTTTGGTAAAGAAATTCATAAAAGCAGCTCACGCAATTGCACCTGCTGCAAATACTGCTGCTACACCTGTTATTTTAGTGACTGGCGTTGGAACTGAAGCTTCCGGGGAACGCTTAAAGGCTTCGTATGAAGCATTGGTAAATTTAAAGGCAGCATGTGACTCGGCTAATCCGAAAATGCCAGCTGAGGGAAGGCGATTGATTTTGTGTGATGATCATTGGAATGACCTGCTATTGGACAGGAAGAATTTTGGTGATCAACTGGTAAACTATACGGAAGGTAAGCCAGCACCTCGCATTCTTGGCTTTGAGATTTTCCGTTATGCTCAGAATCCATATTTTAATAGCAGTACAAAAACTAAACTTGCGTTTGGGGCTTCCCCTTCAGCTGGACAATACCAGGCATCGTTTGTTTTCGTAGTTAAAAATATTGGCAAGAAAACAGGGAAAACAAAACAGTATTATACGCCTTCTGAGTTGGATGCAAAAAATCAAGTGAATACGCTTGCTTACAGGCACTATTTTCTTGCAGTCAACATGCGTGTGCAACATTGTGCTGCAATTCTCAGCATCAACAAAGCATAATGTAAACCATAAAAAAGCATACTGAGACGAAGTCTAACCGGGAGTGTTTGATGCTTAATCACTCCCATTTTAATCAAATTTATCATGTCGGTCAAAGCAAAATTTCAATGTAATTCAATCGTAGAGATTGGTCATTTTAAAGATTCGCTTGCTGTTTCCTTTAGCGTAGTATATGGAACGGATGGTGAAAATGCAGACTATTCAAAATCTACTCCGGCGGGTCACCTTACACTAAATGTATGTAAGGGAACTAAAGGCGCCGAGTTCTTTAAAAGAGGTGATTACTACTATCTTAATTTTGAAAAAGCATCTCAGTAAAAACAATCATTTAACAGTGGAGCGATTGGCAACGCTCCACTTAAACAAACCCTTATGAAGCGTTTATTGTTATTTCTAATTGTATTTATATGTAATACCTCTAAAGCAGCCGATTTTGAAAAGTATTTCCCTCATTTGTTAAAAGCTGAAGGTATCTTATTTACAATTGTGCAATATGATCGTGGTGGCGCAACAAAGTTCGGAGTAACATTTCAAACTTACCGGATTGCCTGTAATAAATCAATTGCCCTTGTATGTGATAAAAACCGGGATGGCAAATTAACAAGTGTTGATCTTTCAATGACAACACAAAAAGACATTAAGCCGATATATAAATTTATGTATTGGAAGCAGGCTAAAGCTCATGAAATTAAAAATCAGGCAGTTGCTGAAGTAATTACAGACATTCTTGTGAATTGTGGACCAGGACGAGGGAATATACATTTAAAAGCAATTCAGGGATTAGTAGGAGCAAAAAGAGATGGTGTATTAGGCTCTGAAACAGTAAAAAAAATCAATCAGGCAAATAGCAAAAAGTTATATACAAAAATTTACAATTACAGAGCTTCTTATTACAAAAAAATTGGCGTAGGCAGTCAAAGAAAGTTCCTACGTGGCTGGATTAATCGAATCGTTAACCTCAAAAAAATTCATCTCCATGAAAAATATGTTTAAAGAATTTGCATTCATTTTTGCTTTGTTATTTGTGATAGGCTGTTTGTCAACTCCCGAGGTAAAGGAAAAGACTCAGGTTGTAAAAAAGCATCCTTCAGCTGTAAAAACTACTGATATTGCTCAGCATGTTAAAAAGGTACTGCAAATCAAAAAGCTACGTGAAGAAATTGAACAGGTAAATCAAAATTCGTTTGGTGTCTGTGATACATGTGTAACCGGATATAAGGCGGTATTGATTGAAAACAGGCTGCTTGCAAATCAGCTTTCTGAACAGAATCGGAAAATGAAAATTGCAATTGATTCTAATGAAGCTGAGATAAGGAAAATACAGAATCTCTACAGTAGGAATAAAAAGTTACGCTTAGAGTATGAAGCAAGATACTCATATGCCAGCCAATGAGACTACAAATTTTCGCTTTTACTACCTGTTTGCTATTGTTGATAAGCTTGTATTTCAACTACAAACAATTTAGTAACAGTTACAGACAACAGAAACGAATTGAAACGATAGCTTCCGTAAATGGTAATGCAATTCAGACCAGGTACAAGATAAAAGTCGATTCAGTAGAGCATGTCGTATATAAAGAAGTGTTAGTAAAAACTGACGCTGAAAAACAGATTGCAAGTCAGGGTTTTGCAGATACATTAGTCAATAAACTAAAGCTGAAAATTTCACAGCTGGAAGAATTGACAAGGGTTAGGGCGGTAGTTTCAGATACTGTCAAAGTAGCCATTCGGGATTCAGTTAACTATGTGTATGAAAACAAATGGTTAACTGCAAGGCTAAATACCAATACCAGAACACTTCAGTATTCTTACAATGTAGAGTTGATTGATGTGAAATATACAAAAGGCAATTGGCTGACCGGAAAACGAACCTTCCGGGATATTTCAATTGCTGACCCGAATGCACACATTTACTCAGTTCAGAGATTCAGCCTTGAACCTGAAAGGAAAAAACGGCTCGGAGTAGGTCTATTTGCCGGGTATCGTTATGATCCAGTACAAAAGTTCACTCCTACCATCGGTGTAGGCTTATCATATCAAATCATTCAATTTTAATCAATTTCAAATCTTATTTAAAACACGTTTAAAATGTCGGAAAGAAAAGAAGTATTGAATATTATTTTCAATCAATATCCTAAGGAATCAGGTTTTTTTGTAACCTCAGATAATCAGGCTTTCACAAAATCAAATGAAAATGATGCCAAAAATCACGCAAAAACTTTAGAAGACAAGGAGGTTCTTTGGGTTGAAAGAACCCCCAGCACAAAAGCTTCGAAACCTGTTAAAAAAGGTGGCAAGTCCGGTTTAGTGGATGTACCTGATCAGGAGCAAGAAAGCGAAAATGACACTGAAGGTAACAGCTAATTGATAAAGTCTCTGCAAACCTTATAGTTAAACAATTTTAAAAAATAAATTATGGAAATTTACAGCGTAGGTTGTGCAAAAGTAGAGATTGGAGACTTTAGTACGACTGATGGAACAACAACTAATTATTCACAGATCGCAGTATTGAAAGATACTGTTTATCTGAACGAGTCGGCACCGACAAAAAACAAGTTTTTTAAGGTTGGCAGCCCTTCTCCTGTAAAAATTGGTATCACGCCTGGTCAAGACATTATTACGTTTAGCGTAATAGACGTTTCAGTCGAAATGATGGCAAAATTGTTAGGCGGAACGGTGACGACTGTGAACGGTGTTAAAACCTTTAACAAGGCGAAAACTTTACCTACTGAAAAGATTTTTGCCCTAAGGGTTACTACCTTAGACAACCTGATATTCGAAGTGCCACGTGGTAGTTGGACGGTTGCGAAAAATTTCCAGATGGCCGATAACCAAATTATGCACTTGGCTTGTGAAGTAGAGGTAACAGATACGGGATTTGTAAGTGTTCCTGATTATAAATGGACTCAACCAGCAACGACATAATGAACGTAGAAGTAAAAGCTGCTAAGACGTTATTAAGAGAAGGGGTAGCTTTAAATATTAAGCCGCCCCTTTTTCTTTGGCTTTGGAAGCCAAAAATTTATCAACCTTCTTGTTCTCAACTTGTGTTAATGTCAAAATATCTGTCTGAAACTGGAATTTCTGACAATGAACTAGAAAATCCTACAATCGCAGAATCTACAGGACTTTTAGCAAAACACTTAGAAACATTTTGTAGAATGCTTGCTATCTGTATGTTTAGAAATTTCTACTTATCAAAAGCATTGCATAAAATAATCGCAAAATGGTTAATGAGAAATAGATCTGCTGAACAAGTTTTAGGGATGGTCGAAATGTTAATAGTGTTCGGTGGTTCATCGGATTTTATGAATATTACCAGATTCATGAGGAGTTTCAGGATTCTGGGTCAAGCAAAGAACAGGAGTTAATATCAGTAGGAATGAATAGCCTGTTCGGGGTTTTATATCATATTATGGAAAAAACGGGGATGTCCTGGAATGAGATTTTTTATAAAAGGAGTTGGGTAGCAATTACAATGTTGTTGGCAGATTCTCCACGTACAGTTAAAAAATCAAGTGTTAAAGTAAATGTAAGTGGCAAACAACTATTTGAAAGGTTGAAAAACAGATGAATGATTTAGACTTAGATATAAACTTTTTTATTAATTCTGCTGAAGTGAAAACTGCTACAGCACAAGTTAAGAATGAAATAAAAGGTGTATCCGATACCGCTGAGTTAGCGGGTAAGCGTATTTCTGACAATCTTTCAAATGCTTTTAATCCTCAGCAAACAGAAGGACTTGTAGAAGGTCTAAAACGAAAGCTGTCTGAAGCTCAAAAGATAGCTCAGACAGCTACAAATGAAACGACAATAGAGCTTGCAAATGCTAAAATTCAAGAATATGAAAAACAATTGGCCAGGTTAGCAGTAATCGGAAAACAGGGTTTTGATGATTTAGGTAATAAAATTGCCAATGAAGTTGAAAAGCCAATTGGTAAACTGCAAAAATTACAAAAGGTAGCAGAGCTGTATGCAAATATGTCTCTCACCTCCAATAATCCGGAAATTATATCAAAGTATAATTTAAAGCTTCAGCAGACACAAGCAGAAATTCAACGGGTAAATAATGTTGGAAAAGTAGGTTTTGATGCACTTGGAAATGCAATTGAAAAAAATCAAAATGTAGTTGGTAAGCTTTGGAGCGGGTTATATAAGGTAGCTAATATTTTGCCGGGTATTGGGGTTGCTGGACTACTTGCGTTTGGGTTAGAACCATTAATCAATTTTATATCAAAACTTGACATTCTCAAAGAAAAATTATCTGAAACTGAAAAGTTTAATAAAGCTCTTTCAGATTCTCTTTCTGAAGGTTCTGAATATTCACAGGCTGTTAAGAATGTCAGTTCACTACGTATTAATCTTGAATTGGCAAAGACAGGGCTATACGATAAAAAAGCCGTCGTAGAAGAATATAATAAAAGTATTGGTGCAGTAGCTGGACAGGTTAAAAATCTGGCTGAAGTAGAGAAAGGACTTGCAAATAATGCAGACGAATATATTAAAATGACTCTGTATAAAGCTGCTGCAAACAAAGCATTGGAGGAAGCGGCAACAAAAGCTCTACTGGCTGAAAAAGAGAATCTAAAAAAACCAGAAGAAACAGTAGGGATAGGCAATAAAATTCTCAATGCCTTGACGGCTGGGGATTACAAAAATCAGGAATTGTATAAAAAAGCCTATGAAGAAACTGCTAAGAAAAATAGGGAAAATGCAGTAGAGGCACTTGAAAAAGAAAGGAAAAATCTTGAACAAGTAGCAAAAAGCTTGCAAGACAAAGCAGCTGCTGAAGCGGCAAAAATGGGCGGTGTGCTTGGGAAAAATTTAACAAAAGAAACTAAAAATGATTCATATGTCAAAGCTGCTGAAAGTCTTCAACGTCAAGTTTATGAAATTGAACAAGAATACAGCCGCAAACGACTAAGTAAAGATGATGAACAGTTACAGGCTCTCAGAGATCGTTTCCAAAAAATTAGTACTGAGGTTGAAAAATTCAACAAAAATCCTCAGAACAAAATTAAAGTCGATGGCTCCGGATTGGATGCTACAAAAGAATCTGCCATATCTGATTTGAAATACCGTCAGGATACTGAAAAGCTAAAGATTAGCTTAGAACAGCAGAAAAATATTTACTCAAATTATGAAACTTTTAAAAAGGATTTTGGTGATCAGGCTGCAAATGAAAGATTCTCCAAAGAACTAAATATTAATAAGTCATATCTGCAAATTGTACAGCAGGAATATGAAAAGCTTTCAGGTAAGCAAGCTGAGACGCTAACCGGGGGTGAAAAAGAAAGACTTGAATATCTAACTAAAACGCTTCAGACTGCAACTAATGAAAAGCAGAAAGCAGATGATGATATATACAAAAATGCTATAGAGTCTGCAAAGACTTACGCAGATAGATTAATACAAATTGATAGAGAATATCAGCAGAAAAGGAAGTCTCTATCTGACAAAGGTGCTTTAACTTCTGAACGCTTAGAAGTTCTTAATGAAGAAAAGCAGAAAGCTATTGAATCGGCAAAAGACGAAGCTTTGCAAAAAACTGCCATTTATAAGAAACTTGCTATTGATACCGTAGAGTTAACCAGGATACAGGCGAAAGCTCAGATTGAAGTTATCAGAGAATTGCTAAAGCAAGGTTCTGGACTTCCAACTGAGTTAGCTAAAAAACTAGAAGCTGAATTATCCGGCTTAGAAGTTAAGTTAAAAGTTGGTGTTGAACAATCAAACTTAGATGAGCTTAAAAGCCGTTACAGAGACTTAATACTTGAGATCGGGCAAACTGATCAGTTTGGTCAAAGTATCGTTTCTGAGAGTGAGAGAAAACGGATTGTTAAAGCACTTCTTGAAATAAAAACAAGGATAAAAGAGATTGACACTAATGGTGATGGTAAAGTAACCTGGTCTGATAAGATTGCTAAAAATTTCGAGTATCTAAAAGGTACTACGGAAGAAATTGCTAAAGGTTTAGCCAGTGACCTGGGTAGTTTATCTGGTGCATTTTCAGGACTATCAAATGAAGTAGGACAATTTAATCAGGAGCTTGGTAAGTCATTATCTGATTTGTCTCGTTTGGTGGGTATTGGTGCTGCTGCTGCTCAGTCTATTGCAGGTTTTGCATCAGGAAATATAATAGGCGGAATAACAGGAGCATTAAGCGCAATTGGTGGAATCGTAGGTTTATTTGGAGAAGCTAATGCACAATATCAAAAGTTCTATCAGGGTATTTTAGAGGGTGAAAGGAAGTACCAGGAGGCATTGTATGCAAGGCAGGTACTGGAAGCTAAATCTAACACAACAAAATACAGGAGTGTAATTGCAGAATATAAAGTATTGTCAGAGCAGACGCAGGCATATCAGAAAGAGTATGATGAACTGTATAAAAAGATTCAAGGTGGTTTGTATATTTCACAAGTGCTGAAGGATAATTTTTTGTGGTTTGAAACTGGAACAAGAAATGTCTATGCTTCACTGTTTGGTAAAAACTTTGAAGACTTAAAGAAGCTCCTTTTAGAAGGTAAATTGATTGGCTGGGAAAAGGATACAGTTGAAAGGCTTGTAGAACTTGAACAAAAAGGATATGATGCACAAAAGCAACTTGAAGATTTACGGAAACAATTAGCTGAGCTATTCACAGGAACTACCAGCGATAATCTAACAGACAGTTTGTTAGAAATGTTTAAACAAGGCAAAACAGGAGTTCAAGACCTTGCCGACTTTTTTGAAAAAACAATGCAGGATGCAGCCTTATCCATATTCAAAAATAAGGTACTTGCTGAAGCAATGGACAAGTTCTATACTGAGTTCACGAAGGCAACAGCAGAAGGTAACTTGGATGCTTCGAAAATTGCAAATTTGAAGGTGTTATTCAATGCTCTTGTAAGTGGTGCAAATGATCAATTTGCTGCTTTACAACAGATCACAGGCTTAAACCTTGTTACGAGTCCTTCTACAAGTCCTACAGGTGGTTCAGGTTCTTCCGGATTGTCAGGACAAATACAAAGAAGTATTACTGAAGCGACTGGAAACGAGTTAGCGGGTTTGTTTAGAAGTCAGTACGATATAACAAAGAAAATATTCGGAGTTGGAACAGATAGTTTAGTGGTAATTCGTCAGCAGGCTACTTACCTGCTTGACATACAGCAAAATACTGCTAATACAGTAAATGAGGTTAAGAAAGTTGTCACTGAGTTACAATCAATAAATTCTAATACAAAGCAGTCTAACTCTGCATACAATAACGGTTGGTGATATGATTTTAGGAGGTATAGACTTAAGCACCTATGGAATAATTCCAATCCAAAATGGAAATGGTAACATAGCATTGCAAGGGTGTTTTGATATGCCTGCGAGGATTGGGAAGACTTATCATGAATGGCAAGATGAAAACGGAATTGAGCCATACGTCCGCTCGGACGAAATAAGGTTTGGGGGGCGTGATATTAAATTGACCGCCCTCATGGCTCATGAATTTGAAAACGATTTATTAAGGAGATTATATCAGTTTTATGATGCTATACAATTTAATTCACTGATTACGCTTGAAACGGATTATGGTAATTATGATGTCTATCTGAAAGATGAAATAAAAGCAGAATACTACAATCGTGGTTTGGCTAAAATAGAGATTTTATTTCGTCAGCCTTCAGTTTCAATTGTTGGAAATATTCCTGCTTCAGATGGTACACTATATGGCATAGATGGTATCAGTTTTCAAACGCTTGGATTAAATATTTTGGAAATTGACGGAAGGTATAATTTACCTGCTACAAAATCACAACAGTTTACAGCGTATAGCAGTGAAGGGTATCAGATTACAAAAAGAACTTTTAGAGAAATAACCCTAAAATGTTTGATTGTTGAAAGTGATTTAAATGCCTTTCAAACACGGATTAATTCACTTTCAAAACTATTTGCAAAAGAAGGATTACGAACCATCACATACAGACATGATGCTCTTAGGACATTTTTTGTAAAAGACGGTTTCCAGGTAACAGATGTTTATATAACACCATCTGAAGTATTTGGCTTATTAACAGTTAGGTGCGTTCAGGTCGGAAGTAACCTTGATTGGAATTTCCTTCAAAATCATGCTGGTGTCAATATTCTTACCAATACAGGTCAACCAATTACGATTGATCAGGAAAACGGATACAGAGATTATAATTATTTGTACACAAATGCAAACCAGTTACTAACAAATAGTAACGGAATGAAAATTAAAATTAACGAGCTTTAATATAATATGAAATTTTGGCAGGATTTAGAGAAAATCACTGGAATTGGATTGTCTGAAAAAATGCTTATCGGACGAAACAATGATGGTACTACCATGTACACCGATGCACAGGAGCTATATAGTTTAATTGCACAAACTAACTTTGCAGAAGTTAAGCCAGAATTAATAAATTCTGGTTTTCAGCTTGGTACTCCAAATAAACTAGCTGTTTATTATGCTAATCGTGGTGTTTATTATAATGGTGCAACTCAAATTACAATAGATGCTGATCTGGCAATATTCCTTTGGAACAAAAGTACTTGGACATACTTTACGCTTTTAGATGGGTATCTAAGGAAAAATGAGTTTACTGATGCCTTGCAGTCGGAAATAAACAGAAGTCCGATAACGACTAAAGAATTTGGTACAAAATTAAACGGAGGTGGAAGTTTTGATAATATTGTCTTTGGTCAATGGAGATTCAATGAAATAGGTGTATCGGATAAAACAGGAACGCTGAAAGAGGTTTACGTTTGGGTTGATTCGGCCGGGTCAATCCCATTGCTGCTTATTACGTCAAATGGCACTACTGCTACTTTTGTTCGAGGTTTAGGAAATTTCACTGTAACGGCCGGATTTAATACTATTACGCTGAATGAAGCAATTTTAGCAGGTCAAATTGTTGCAGTTGGCAATGGTACGACTTCCGTAAAGCTTGGATTTAAAACTTCAGGTTTAACAGGTAATAGATTTGTACAATGGACTGGTTCAGCTTTAGCATACGGTTCAGCAGGAAGTTATTATTGCATTGGTTTTTTAGTTGAGTCTACAAATGCAAAGCCACTTGACCCATATGCGACAAAGCAGTTTGTATCTGATTTGTATTCAACTAAAGATAATGTTACAGCGTCATTAATAACTAATAATAAACTTTATGAAGTAAGACAGCAAGTAACTGCAATTTTAACGGGTGAAGCTTTGGGGGGTGCAACAGTTACGGATACAAGTATTTCAGTTACGAGCGGAAGCACCGGGCATAATGCCTATCTTTTGTATTCTGCTAATACTATTAAATCGAATTTTAACACTTACTTTAATTTACAACAAATCCGGTTTGAATATATTATTAGAATACAAGGCACTTTACAGGGTCAGTTAGTTACATTTTCAAACGGAATTAGTACCAGTTCTAATTTTGAGCAAATATCAGGTGAATATTACAGACTCTATACTGATATTAATGTTTTAATTGCTTCTCCTGAGATCAAGCCTGCAATACAGCTAAGAAATACTACAGGTGCTTATAATTTACCAATTACCATAACGATCATTTCAAAGAGTTACAGAATTATTTCAAGTAGTGCGACATATCAAACGCAAACTACTTTTCAAGATAGTTTGTATGAATATTTTTCAACAATGTTACTGCCTTTTTTAAAGACAGCTGATTTGTCCGGTCTTGTATATTTGAAAGCTGATGCAGATGCAAGATTTGTTCAACCAGGTTTGAGTTTTGCAGATGCCTTGCAGTCTGAAATAAATAGAACCCCGGTTGTACAAAAAAACTTTGGTACAAAATTAAACGGAGGTGGAAGTTTTGATAGTATAACAGGGCAATGGAAGTTTAATGAATTAGGCGTTTCAGATAAAAATGGAACGCTTAAAGAGGTTTATTTTTGGGGTGATATAGCGGGTACAATTCCATTGTTGCTTATTACGTCAAATGGCACTACTGCTACTTTTGTTCGAGGTTTAGGAAATTTTACTGTAACAGCTGGATTTAATACTATTACGCTAAATGAAGCAATTTTAGCAGGGCAAATTGTTGCAGTTGGTGGTAGTGCTTCTTCTGTTAAAATGGCTTTTAAAGGAACTGGATTGACTGGAAACAGATTTGCACAAGCTAATCCTGCCATTTCCTACGGTGGAAGTAGTAGTTACTATGCACTTGGGTTCATGGTTGAATACTCAGGTGCAAAACCATTGGATATATACTCTACTTTGCAATACGTAGATAATAGATTCACTGCGATTACTTCTCAAAAGATTCAAAAAGTTGTGAGGCGGAATGGTACACCGGGAACTGACTGTGATTTTGCAGGTAACAGAGCTATTCAGGATTGTATTGAAAGTATTACAGATGCTTCACAATACAAGCAATATGAAATATTAGTGTATGAAGGAATCTATGAAGCGACTCAAACAACTGATTATAATTCAGCCGGAATAACTACAGGAATGGTTAGTTTTTTGCGTGGTAAAAGTTTTGTTTCCGTAAGAGGTGTTTCAAGAGATCGGGTAATTATCAGAGGTTCATTGCCCTCTAATCTTAGTTCTTCAGTTTATCAGTATTATCAAACTGCATATTGGCACGCAGATTTTGGAAACTTAGAAGAAGTAAGTATAGAAAATACTAATGGGAGGTATCCTTTACATATTGATGGAGGGCAAACAGGTTGTGCATTTTTTACATCTAATATTATCAATGTGCGATTGGTGCACAATGGAAATACTGGAAATGCGACTGCATGGAGTTCCTGGCATCCTCTTGGGTTAGGTACAAGCAATGGTCAAATTATCGTAGCTAAGAATGCTATTTTTATTTCAAAAAAATGGCCTCAATATGTTCACAACAACAGCAATTTTACTAAACCAAGTTCAGTAACTTATAATAGTTGCAGGTTTGAAACGCTTGACCCGGCTGGTGATAAAATTGCATCTAAAATTCAGTCGCTTGGTTCATCTAAGAAAGATTTAGTAGAATTTAATAACTGTAGATTTGAAGGGTGTTTTATTATGTCTCATGATGATATACCTTTTATACCTTCAGTTCTTGCAGACCAGTATGTTAATCATGCTGACTTCAGGATTTTAGGTTCTGGTAATTCACCATTGTTGTATGAACCGAACTTTAAAGGTTTGGCTTTGAGAATTACAAGCAAGTCAACAGGTACTACTTCAACTGTACGCTTTGATACAAATTCAACCGCATTTACAACTGTAATTAAAGATAATAAATATAATGGTGACTGGCTAAATGACTTTGGAGTTAATAACGTATCTGGATATGCCTATAAGGATGGTTATACAGGCGTATCGGGTTATGCAATAGGTCGATTGGATTGTGGAGATGATAAGGTAGGTATAGCATCTGATTTGTATATAAAGAGTCTTGGAAAGCGTCTTGGAGACTGTAGTGTTACGAATAAAACTTTAACGGTTATTATTGATGGAACAAGTTTCAATATTGTTTTTAATAAAAACTATGTTGGCTCAGGAACTGCCAATACTGTACCGTCAGATTATTCAAACCAACAAGTACTTGATGAAATTAATGCAGTCATTTCAAGTGTAGCTACAGCAGATATGTACGGAGTTGCAAATGATTATTATCCTGAGTTCAGCGATGTTCTTTCAAGAAATCGCACTTCTGAAGTGATTTTAAAAGGTATGGCAGTCGCATTAGATGGAGGTTTTGTAAGAAAAGCATTGTCTACAGATAATAAAATATTTGGTGTTGCAATTGATGATGCTAATGTAGGTTCATTAGTTCGTGTAATTGTAAAGGGCTATTTAAGAACGTTTGAAGGAAACAGATTTTCAACTTTACAAGAAACTTACTCAACAATTGTCAAAGGTGATCAATTAGGGATTTCAGCCACACCGGGGAAAATCTCAAAAACAGCTTCTATTAAACACTTCACCTGTTTTCAGGATGGCATAGTATCATTTAATATCTAGGAATATGATTATTTACCGTAATGGCTCATCTGTCTACAATTTTGAGATAGATGAGCAAACTTTGTTTACACAAACACTTATGGGTGAGGAAAAGGTAGTGGCTAACTTCATTTCCAGCACATCAATAAATCTTAAAATAGGAGATTATGTACTACTGAACTCGAAAAAATATAGTATCGTTGGTGAAACATTCAAACAGCAGATTTCAGCAACTACATATAAGTATGAATTGGAGTTTTTAGGAGAAGTTTATCAGTTATATAATAGTATTATAAAGCATTTAGGTCGTACAAAATTCAGCTATTTTGGTACGCCTTCAGAGCTGTTAGGTTTATTGGTTTCTTCAATGGGTTCTGGCTGGTATGTAGGAGCTGCACCAAACTTAGAACCCCAATTGTTTGAATTTAAAGACGTTTCTTGTAGAGTAGTACTAAGTGATATAGCCTCAAAATTCCAGTTAGAATACTATGTAGATAATCAAAATATTTATCTTGTTGAAAAGGTGGGTTCTGCAAAAGGCGTTTCGCTTGGATACGGAAGAAACCAGGGAGCATATGACATTACCAGACAATCTACAAGTTCATCTTATGCCACCGTTTGGTATGCTTTCGGTGGGTCAACGAATCTGACAGCAGGATATAGAGATGGACAAGACAGGCTTACGCTTAATAATCCAATTGAATACAATGTTTCAGAGTTTGGGAGGAAAGAAGGCGTTCTAGAATTTGATTACATTTATCCACGTCGAACAGCTACTATTACTTCAGTTACCAGTCCTACATCTATAATAGACAATACACTTGATTTTGATCTCAACGAGCAAAATATCACTGATGCTCATGCTAAAATCATCTTTAAGTCAGGTGAGTTAAACGGACAGGAGTTTTTTATTACAAAGTATAATGCCAGTACTAAAGAAATTACGTTTCAAGTCAACAAGGATGACACTGGTTACGAAACCCCAAATTCTACATTTGCCGTTGCTGTAGGAGACAGATACACCCTTGCAGGCATTACTATGCCAAGTAGTTACATTTCGGCCGCTGAAACGGAATTATACAATGCTGCAAATAAATACGCAAGTCAAAACAGCCGTCCTCAGTTTGCTATTTTGGTTAACGTTGATGAAAAATACATCAGAGAAGCAGGTTTTGCGTATCAGATTTATGCAGGGGATGTGATCAATATTAATGCTCCAAACTTGAATTATACAGGAGGCATAAGGATACAAAGTATTTCTTATCCGCTTGTTAATGCTAATAAAATTACTCTTTCACTTTCTAATACAGTCAACTATTCTGTTTCGGAAATGCTTGTTAAAGAGCAAAAAGAGCAAAAAAATGTAATTGTTAATTTAGGTAAAGGCTATAATGCTTTAAAGGCAAAATTAGGTTGGAAAACAACACAGGAGTTATTAAACTTAACATTTGACCCGGACGGTTATTTTAATACTGGAAACATCCGTCCTTTGAGCATAGAAACAAGTATGCTTGTTGTAGGTGTCAAATCACAGCAGTTTATTTTACAAATTATTATTGAGCCAAACTACAATGGAGATGCAAATGTAGTCAAGGTAAATTCGGGCATACTTGTTCATTATCTTATTGAAGAAACAATTAGAACCTGGCAAGTATCCGGACAAACTGTTACTATTCCGGATAATAACGCCCGCTATATTTACGCACGTTGTAATAAAGTTGATTACAATGATGCTCAGATAATATTCTCGACACAGCAAATAAAGACAAATGACAGTACTTTGTATTATCACTTTTTGGTCGGTGTTCTGCATTCAGTAATGGAGGGTGTTAGATGGATAAGCCTGACTTACGGAGCAACTTCGATAAATGGCAGGTTCATCAAAACGGGTCGTATTCAAAGCTTTGATGGAAGTACCTATTTTGATTTGGATTTGGCAGAAATTGGCGGAAAGATCACTTTTACCAATAACGACGGACAAAAGGAGCTTGTAAGCGATCTTGCAACTAAATCAACACGTCACTTTACTACTACTCCAATAACTCCGTATAAAATAGGCGATCTATGGACGGATGGAAGCTTTTTATATCGTTGTAAAACCGCACGTTCTTCAGGTTCATTTAGTTCATCAGATTGGGAAGATGCAACAAAATATGATAATACAAAGACGGTGATTGATGGCGGATTAGTTACGTCTGGAACTTTACAGGTAGCCGGGGATAACTCAAATATAAAGGCGGGAGTGACCGGGGCGGGTAGTTCCGATTCAGACGTGAGATTTTGGGCAGGTGAAACTTTTTTAAACCGTGCTTCAGCACCTTTTAAAGTATTGCAGAATGGTGCAATGTACGCCGTTGGAGCTGTCATACAAGGCTTTATTAATGCCACATCGGGTAATTTTGGAGTTCTGAGTATATTCAATAATAGCATCGTTAATAATTTCGTATCTGAAGCGATGATTATTTTGCGAAATGACCCGGCTGGTCAGTTTGCAGGATTTGGAACAAATGTTAAGCCTGCTACTTCATCAGACAAAGCATCTATTGTTATAGAGCAAAAAGGCTCTAATTTTGGTTGGAACATTGCAGCAGAGCTGAGAGCTGCTAATAGTTCATCCAGGAATGTAGCTCTTTGGTGTCCGGAAGGTGAAGCTATTTTGAGTAATGCAGTAATCAACGGTAGAAGGACGTATGAGACTACTTTGAATAATCAGAACCTTAATTTGGATGTATCGGACTGGGATATGGTTTGTATTAATCCGCAAGGCTCAGGAGACTCAGGCGTTACATTTACGGGGCTTGCTAATCCAGGAAAAGAGGTTGCTGTTATTAACTTGAATATGGGAAAGGCTATGTTTATCTATAACTCTATCAGGGGTTATTCGTCAGTTACAATTCCGGATGGTGGAGCTGTGACATGCAAGTTCACTGGTACTTATTGGTATGTATGTGGTCAGAATTTTTAAACTGTATTTAAACCGTGTTTTAACCGTTATGAAAAAGGATAAACAATTTGAACAGCTTGTGTTTGACTATTACGGACAGGATAAAAACTTTGATAAACTAAAGTATCACCTCCTTAGAATCCGACAAATGATGAGTAAGCATAGTTACTTTAAGAAGATGCCAGCTAAAGAACAATTTAATCAGTGTGGTACAATTGCTTGTATTGCTTACCATACTTCAAGAGCAGATTTAGCAGAAGTATCTATAAGAACGGACAAAGAGAAGCATTTTGAGTATGCAGTTGGAGAAGGATATATACCGCCTAGTATTGTAGATATTTCTAAAAAACATTCTGAAATGAGACTATTAAGTAAAAGCAGGGTTTAACTACCTTGCTTTTACTTTTGCGGGAAATTGACACATTTCGTTTCTATATTTGTGTACAAATCGTTTTGCGGTTTATAAATGATCCCTAAAACAAAATTTCTGTCACCTCAAAATGCTAAGCATTTGAAGTGACAGACTGGCTGTAATAATTACGGTATATTTTACTTCTTTTTAAAAAGCATAACCCAACGTCAGGTTAAATCTTCTTCCGTTTCCACGGGTATAATTTTCATTGGTTCCGTAAAATTGGGCAATTGTTGGGTAATATTCAGTATTTAACAGGTTTTCAATACCTAAATTTAATTTTAACTGCGAATTAATTTTATATCCTGCTGCCAGATTCCAGAGGTTGTAGGAACGGATTGGCGCTTCTCCAATCGCGTAGGTTCCATTTGCTCTTGGCTTAAAACGGTCACGATCACCAACATACATCCAGTTCAGATCAACACTCAGGTTTTTAATTCCGAAATACCGCAGATAAGCGGTAGCTTTCGGTGGTGTAATTCTGGTAGAATTCAGATAAACATCTGCACTCCCGTCAAAATTACCATCATTATCGGCATCTCCTTTTCCTTCAACAAAGGCATAATTTCCACCGATAATCAAATGTTTAATTGGCTGATAATCCAGCTGAATCTCATATCCCCATACTCTTTCAGGCAAACGCTGCGGAACATAAGTTCCGTTTACTTCCAGCAGATTTGATCCTAATTTCGAAGTACTCAGGTAATAGGCCGCGCTAAGTGTAAATTTCCCTAATTCACTGCTGAAACCACCTTCATAATTATTGACAATAATCGGTTCTGTTTCAAGTTTTGAAATGGTATTTTCTTTGGCAGCACGCAAAACTCTTCCTAAGTCAAACACTGAAAATGATTGTGAATAACTAATAAAAGGATTAAAGAAACGATGTTTGGAATATCTTACTCCTGCATTAAAAACCAGGGCGTTGTAATTAAGATCCCCCCCTTTTACCGCAATACTTCCGGCATTATTGGGTCCTGTTGCCAGGGTGTTATAATCCTTGATGTTAATATTAATATTCTCAAGCCTCATCCCGGCTTTTACCGTCAGGTGTTTGTACAAATTGGTTGATAACTGGAAATATGGAGCCAGGTTTCTCATGTCAATTTTCGGAACCCATACTCTTCCGTCTACCAGGTTCTGAGCCGTCACATCATTCAGCAAGTCAAAACCGTAAGTTACATCTCCCGTAAAGTTATTATTCACTACAAAAGGGCTGTTCAAATTGGCTCTTAATCCTTTTTTAGTCGAAACAATCTCAGATTGCCCACTTTCGTAAAAAGACAGCGAGTTAGAATATGTTGTCCAGAAATCCTGTAAATAAACGCTGGCAGTCAGACTAGTATTACCGATTATTCCTTTGTTGCTATATTGTAAATAGGCATTATGGTTATAACGGTTTCCTTCATCTACTCCCTTTCTTTCTCCGAGAATCCCGATGGCAGCCTGTTTTCCCCAGATACCATTTTTCAATACAAATGCCGAATGCTGATTCGAACTGAAATAGTTGTACATCAATTCAAGTCGCTGTTTTTCAGAAAGATTATACCCCAGTTTCGCAAAACCATTATAAGTTTTAGTTTCTCCCAAACCATAGTCCGGAGAAATCACCTGACCTTCAGAATCTCTGTAAACGCCTGTTTTTTCATACATCCCGCTTACCACATAATCCAGTTTACCACTGCGGCCAAATACCTGCTGTGAGAATCTGTAACCAATTGTACTGTCACCTTTAAAATTTCCTGTAAGGCCAGCCTGAGTATATCCTCCGAAAGTAGCCCCTGGTTTGGGTGTTTTAGTGATATAGTTAATCAAACCTCCGTCAGCTCCGTTTCCGTAAATAGCTGTTGCACCTTTAATTACTTCAACTCTTTCTATTACCGTAGGGTCAATTGTTCTGATATCTCTGCTTCCCGCTCTCAATGGAGTAGACTGCGGAATGCCATCAATTAAAACCAATACATTTCTTCCGCGTAATGTTTGTCCGAAATTTCCGGTCTGGTTGGTAGAAGCCCCCAAACCCGGAACAGCATACGCAATAATATTAGCAATATTCGGACTGATTGCCGACTGGGCTTCAATTTCTTTTGAACCGATTACTGTTACAGAAGAAGGCGTTTCTGCCAAAGATTCTGTTCTGCGACTTGCAGAAACAATTACCTCATTTAATTGCGAATTGCTCTCTTCAAGGATAAAATCAACGGTAACCGTTTCATTAGCTCTTACAATTACCGTCTTTTCCTGAAAAGAATAACCTACAAATGAGGCTTTGACAATCTGCTCTCCTGCCGGAATACCCGTAAATTTAAAACTACCGTTTCCATCAGCGGTAGTACCAATACTTCTGCCTTTCAACTGAACTACGGCATATGGTACCGTTTGATTATTTGCATCTTTTACAATGCCCTTAATACTTCCTTTATTTGTCTGTGCATTTAATTGTCCTGCCAATAATATACCCAAGGACATCATTAAACTTCGTAAAAGCTTAAAATTCATATTTTGTCTGAGATTGTATTTCCTGTATTAATACCAGGCTGTATCGATGATTGATTGAGAAGCCAAAAGTACTTTTTATTTAGACTTATTACAAATTACAAAAACATTATTTGTATCATTTCTAAATAATCTCTCAGAATCCCAAGTTTTTCTTCAGATAATCACATTAACAGACTTAAATAATTTTCCTCGAAATATTATATCTGCTTAGATACAGTTTCGGAGCAGAAACTGTGTATGGCACACATATTGCTAAAAAGGAGATTTTACATTGTATTAACACCAGACAATCAAAGACATAGCAGGTTCGTCAATAGTCACTTTATTTCTTCGGAACAGATCATTGCTTGCATAAATATTTTCTAATATTATATTTGTGTAAATAATTTTCACACCATTAAAGAATATCTTCTGCTTTTGGCAAACTTTTTGTTAAATATGTGTACAACCACACCAGTACGAGTATAAAAGCAAAAGTAGTTTAAAGGCATTTTGCATAAGAATTAGCCTATGAAAGTTTTAATTGCAGAGGATGAAACATTACTTCTGAAACTCCTGACTGATAAATTTCAGAAGGAAGATTTTGAGGTAATTGCTTGCCCGGATGGTTTCAGTGCTATTGAAATGTATGATAAAGAATTTCCGGATATTGTAATTACGGATTTACAAATGCCATTTTCCAATGGCTTTGAATTGATCTTTCATATCAGGAATACCCGGGAGTCCTCAACGCCCATAATCGTTTTATCCAATACAAATATTGAAAGTAAAATAATTACCTCACTTGAATTGGGAGCCAGTGATTTTATCGAGAAACCTTTCCGGTTAAATGAGTTGATTATGAGAGTGAGAAGACTAATCAACGTTAGCCTTGTCAGACACTAAACAGATTACATTGCCCTTTCTCTTGCTATAATAATTTAACATTACAAAACTATATTCCTATGAATCGGACGAATATTAAATAATTTTACCAGCTAAATGTTTGAAAAAAGTCAATTACCGCCAGAAAGATTTTTACTCGATAACAAAACATTAGATTTAATATATTACGTCTCTTTTATCGTTTTAGTTGTAAATGCCCTTATCATTTCTTACGTCCTCCTCAAAAAACTTTCTGATAAATTTCAAAGGATAAGAAGGGATGAAGTAAAAGAAAATGTTCAGGAGTTTCTGAGTGACTGGATTATTCGTTTTGAAGGAAGTAAAGAACCCAAAACATTAAACGCCTTACAGGAATTCCCCATCTGCAATTCCCTCAAAAAGAAGATTTATCAGGAAGTACTGTATGAAGAAATATTCCAGTTCAACCAGGTTCTTTTAGGATTTGAAAAACAAACGCTGAAAGATTTATACCTGCTTTTAAGTTTTGACAGATTATTGACCAAAAAACTTAAAAGCAGGAAATGGTATGTACTGGTAAGTTCTGTCAATCAATTAATTTCTATTGAAGATCATAACACTTCTGATATTTCAGGACTTATTAACCATCCGAATCAACAGGTCAGACTTTCTGCTCTCAAGGCTAAGATTGCTTTCAGTGAAAACCCTTTTCCTTTTTTAGCCAGACTGAAATATCCGCTCTCGGAGTGGGAAATTTTTGAGGTTATCAAAACCATTAAATTAAAAGACCTGAAGAACTTTGATGACATTCACCTTTTAATTAATCATGATGAACCCTCACTGCAAGTCCTTGGAATTAACCTTGCCAGAATCTTTCAGTTGCTCTACCTTAAAATTGATGTGAAAAAATTACTGGATCATGCTGACCTTAAAGTGAGAAGATCTATGATTGAGTTTATTACCGAATGTGGTAACGGAGATCATGTAGTTTATCTTAAAAAAATATTTGAAGAACAGTTGGAGCCTCAGCAAAAGGTTATTTTGAATTACATTCAGGAATATGGTTGTGATGAAGATATCCCTTTTCTTGAATATGTCATTAAAAATTACAATCCGGCACTTAAAATCTGGGCCATAAAAGTGTTATACCATATGAACCAGAACAGCAAAATACATTTTAATTATTTATTGTCGAGCGACAGTAAGGACAGAAGAAAAATCACCCAACATCTGATCGACAATCAATGGTAAGTTCTTTATTACATTCTTTGGTATATTTTCTGCAGTACGGCGTTTTGCCTTATTGCATTTTCACGTTGACGGGGTACGCTTTAATGACCATCCGATCAGTAAAAGTGTTGAAGAAACACAAAGAGGCCAACATCAATATAGATTATAAAACACTTAATCAAAGTCCTTTTCTCCCCTCTATTTCAATAATCGCCCCGGCTTATAACGAAGGGGTTACAATCGTTGAAAACATCCGCTCCTTACTTTCATTAGGATATAACAACCTGAAAATCATAGTAGTAAATGACGGAAGCAAAGATGACACACTTGAAAAAGCCATTAAATTCTATAACCTTGAAGTAGCGGAATATTATTTTAAGTACCGCTTGCCGTGTAACAATATCCGTGCGGTTTATAAATCCAGGAATAAGGCCTTTAAAAACCTGATTGTTGTTGACAAAGCCAATGGCGGAAAAGCCGATGCCCTTAATGCCGGACTTAATATCTCTTATTCTGATTATTTCGCCTGTGTGGATGTAGATTGCCTTATTGAACCGAATGCTTTTGAAAACATGATTCTTCCTGTACTGAATAATCCGAAAGAAGTAGTAGCAGTTGGCGGGATTGTATGGTTGAATAATGATTCGGTTATCAAACACGGCCATATGATTAAACTGCAGGTTCCCGGCAGCTTTTTGCCTACAGTTCAGCTGCTTGAATATTTTCGGGCATTTTTACTTGGACGCACAGCCTGGGGATCGATCAATGGTCTGATGCTGATTTCAGGAGCTTTCGGAATTTTCCATCGTGAATATGTTATTAAGGTCGGCGGTTATAATAAAAAAACGGTGGGAGAAGATATGGAACTGGTTATGCGTTTACATAAATACATGCTCAGTAATAAAATTCCTTATCAGGTTGCCTATGTACCACATCCTTTTTGCTGGACAGAAGCACCGGAATCCTTAAAAATTCTCTCAAGGCAGCGAAATCGCTGGGCGAGAGGTACTGCGGAATGTCTGCTATTACACAAAGACATGCTTTTTAACCCTAAATACGGGGTAATCGGTATGATAAGTTACCCTTACTGGCTGATTGCGGAATGGATGGGACCATTTATCGAAGGACTAGGGTTACTGTTTACCCTGATTATGATTGTAATGGGAATGATTAACTGGCACGTTTTCGCCATTATGTCCTTCTTTATATTTTCTATTTCAGTATTTTTCTCTATTTCGGCGATTCTGGTTCAGGAGATTTATATCGGAAAATACTCCAATCCAAAGGATTTGATGAAGATGTTTCTAACCGCTATTGCAGAACCTTTTATCTATCATCCCATGACGGTATATTGGGCGATAAAAGGAAACTATGACCTGTTTTTTAAGAAAACACATTCATGGGGAGAAATGACACGAACCGGATTTAATAAGTCTGTTGTTAAATAATATACAGGCATTATGCGGTTCCTTTCAATTTTATTTCAGGCATTGAATATTTTCAATTACATTTAATAGTCGATTTTCTGCAATAACATCCTTAAATTCTACCATTTCAATCAGAAAACCTGTTCATTGTGGAAAATTTAGCATGGTTTTTGAATAATTTATACCAGATTTAATCAAGAATATATTTATCCGTTAATTTCAGATTTCTCAGCCTGGTACGATTATTCTATAGTTTTGAATTTGAGTTTCTCTGCCTTTAAAAACGTTTCTATTCCGTTGAATGTTAAGAATAACTACTAATTTGACTGCTTTCAGGGCATTCGAATGGATATATTAAAAGGAATCATCTGATGAACCTAGAGAATAAACAATTTATTATCAGAAGAAATAATATTAAGGCGCTGATCAAAGATGAAAGTCTACCCTTTTTGATTTTTGCCCACGGTTTCGGCACAAGCCAAACCGCCTGGGATTATATTTTTCCTGATTTTACAGACAGATACAACATTATTCTTTTCGATCATATTGGCAGTGGGGAAAGCGATATGAGTCTCTACACTCCAACTAAATATAATTCTATTTTCCCTTTTGCAAATGACCTCATAGAAATTTGCTACTGTTATGGTATCAAAGATGCTATTTATGTCGGACACTCAGTCGGAGCAATGATCGGCTTACTGGCAAATCATATGGAAACGGGGCTATTCAAAAAATTTGTTTTTCTGGGAGCATCCCCTTGTTATACGAATAACGAAAATTACTTCGGAGGATTTACTAATCAGTCGCTCAATGAGTTATACGACATCATGACGCTTGAATTTCACTCCTGGGTAAGTGGTTTTTCCAGAGACATTATTGGTGAAAGGCCCAGAAAACGTTCTATTTTATTCAAGGAGACCTTAAATCAAATGCGTCCTGATATTGCTTTGAATTATGTAAAAATGATCTTCAAATCAGACTTAAGAGTGTATATCCCTACCTGTTTTGTCCAAACATTATTAATTCAATCTGAAAATGATGCAGCAGTACCGGATTCTGTAGCGCAGTATCTTCATGAAAATATGCCTGTAAATGAGCTTATCAGAATCCCTGTTCAGGGGCATACCCCTCATTTAACAGCACCGGAAACAATTATAGCTCTGATTAATCAGTTTTTAGACAGGTAATATCATGATATTGGACCAAAAATTATGGCTGGATAAAACAACGCAGTTCTACAGACAAACGACTGGTAAAACCTACTTTGACTTAAGGGAGCAGCTTGAAGATATTTTGCAGATCATTTTAAAAATTGATGTTGCCGAAAAAGCATATTTTGTAAGATGTTTTGAAGATTTCACCGCTGTAATTGTAAGCAGCTCTGACCTGAATATCCTCAATCGCCGTATTCCTATGGAATATCTTAATGATCTGAGGGAAATTAACTATAAAGTTATTGATGATGTCTGGGGAACGTTTAGTTTTGAGAAAAATCCGAAAAGGGTAATTTTACAATATTTTGATACTCATGAAATCAAAGGTTTTCTTGTAAAATGCTATGGCAATGAGGCCGTTCTCAATCAATCTTTTAAATATTACAGCCTACTTTGCAAATTCAGGATTGAGGAAGTGCTGCAAACGCATCAGAATGAACACGATTTAAATGAATTAAAAATCAGATTCGAAAGCATTCTGAGGGCAAGCCCGATGCCTATCATTTTTGTTGATGATCTGACAAAGGGAACCTTTATCAACGATAAGGGTTACGATTTGCTTGAAATTGACAGAAATGCCCCCATAACTCCCGAAATCATTTCCAGTTCTTTTGCCAGACTTATCAAACAGCTGAAAAACAAAGCCGAAGTTGAACAGCAGGCCAAAGATTATCTCATTTTCAACCAGGACAAAGCATGGCCCTGGCGACTCGGTTCTCCGCATAACAGAACTTATAATGTCATTACACAACATACCAACCTTAAGAGTTATAAGGGGAGGTTATGGATTTTCGAGGATATTTCAATTGAGGAAACCACGAAGGAACAATTACAGAATATCAACCAGCAATTGTTTCAGGTCGCTAAAAAAGAACGGCACGAAAATACACTGAAATCTGCTTTTTTGTCAAACATGAGCCATGAAATCAGGACTCCTTTGAATGGTGTAATCGGCGCTATCAGTATTCTTGAAGAAACACCGCTCACAAAAGAGCAGTATGAATTGGTCAATATCATCAAGAAAAGCGGGGAAGGACTGATTTCTCTGATCAACGACATTCTTGATTATTCTAAAATTGAAGCCGGAGAATTAAAACTTCAGAAGGAGTCATTCTCCATCATCGAACTGGTTGACGATTGTGTAGATATTTTCTATGTAAAAGGGCTTGAACGCAACATTGAAATCAGGGTAATATTTGACAAAAGAACCCCCGTTTTCATTTATGGTGATAAAAACAGAATCAAGCAGATTATTCTGAATCTTCTGTCAAATGCCGTCAAATTTTCAAGAGCCAACGGAATCATTACGATAGAAGTAGAAACCGCTGTGAATGAAAAAGGCGAAAATATTCTGGTTTGCAAGATTATTGATTGTGGGGATGGTATTCCGGAGGAGATGCAAAGCGTTATTTTTGAACGCTTTACACAAATTAATCAAAACCAGTTGGGAGGTACAGGGCTCGGCCTGGCGATCTGTAAAAGACTGACAGAAATGATGGGCGGACAAATCGGACTGGAAAGTGTATTCGACTTTGGTTCAACCTTCTTTTTTTCATTACCTCTTTCGTTTGAAGGCAATCCTCCTTTATATCTGGAAGAACTGCTGAGCAAATATTCTCAGGTAAAATCCTGTTTATGGGCCGTCGAATCTGAAGATGGCATTGAGCCTTTTGCCCGTTATGTGGAAAATTCGAATTTAAAGCTGATTGCATCCGCTGATCCGGAGGAACTGGTAAATGGAAATTTTCCCAAACCGAATATTATTTTAATTGATACTTATATCCTTCAGGACAAACTGGCCTCCGCAATCAGGTTGTTTAAAAACCACCCTGTTACCGGCAAGGTTCCGATTGTACTGGTTAGTTATCCAAATAATATTTACCTCAAAGAACTTGATAGCAGCAGCTATGATGAGCAGCTGATGAAACCGCTGAAATTAAAAAGTCTGGTTCAGATTCTTGATAAAATTATTCTGGGAACAGGAAACGTTCCCAAGCCTGAAACAGAGCAGCAAGACAGCACACAGACTTATTTTGGCAACCGGAATATTCTGGTTGTTGAAGACAATCTTTTCAACCAAAAAATCATAAAACACATCCTTGATTCTCAACTGGATCACTTTGACATGGTGGAATCAGGAGAAGAAGCAGTCTCTATGGTTTCTCAAAAACTTTATGACCTGATTTTTATGGATATCCAGTTACCGGGCATGGATGGAGTAGCTACCACAAAAATCATCAGAGAAATTTATGCTATGGTAGATCAGCCGACAATTATTGCCCTGACCGCTGATATTTTCATGAAAGAATCTTCTTCACTGGAAGAAGCCGGATTCGATGATTATATTCCAAAACCTTACCGGAAAAAGGAAATAATTACCAAACTCGAAGAATATTTAGTCAAAAAGTAGTCATTCATCGCAGAAAAGACCTTGTTTTTCATAGGCAAGTCTTCTGTTTTATTTAACATACCAAATATACCACTGTGAAATATCTCTGTTTATTTATAGTTTTCCTGTCCATTACCACTTTACATTTTAACGCAGATGCTCAGTCTGATCTTGATTCCGATGAGCTTTTTAAATTAGCCCGAACAGCTGCTTTTGACCAGAAAGATTATCCTAAAGCCATTAATTTGTGTAATGAGGCACTTGCGAAAAGTCCTGGTTATGAAGATATTCGTGTTTTTCTCGGCAGGATTTATACATGGAACGACCTGCCGGATAAAGCACGGGAGCAACTGGGTTTAGTACTGCAAAAAAATCCTAAAAGCAAAGATGCCCTGCTCGCTTCATTAGACCTTGAATTCTGGAATAATAACTCTGAAAAAGCCCTGGAATATTGTAATGCCGCACTGACATACTATCCTAATGATGAAGAGTTTCTGCTCAAAAAAGCCAGAATTCTGAATGATTTGAAAAGATATACCGAGACGTTTTCTGTATTAGGTAATTTACTCGACAGATATCCGCAAAATAGTGATGCCCGTTCATTAATGGACCGGGTGAAGGAAAATTCCAGTCAGAATAAAATTACCCTGAGTTATGACTATCTGTATTTTGATCAGAATTATAATTCAGCTTTACACAACTCTCCCTGGAACATTGCCAGTCTTTCATATTCTACACGTACAGGCATAGGTTCGGTAATCGGTCGTGTTTCATATGCGAATCGTTTCAGTTCAAATGGTTTACAGGCAGAAATAGATGCCTATCCGCGCATCAGTAATGTCTTTTACAGTTATCTGAATGTTGGCTATTCCGACGATTTACCCGTTTTTCCGAAATTCAGGGCAGGAATGTCTCTTTATGCCAACCTGCCTAAAAGTTTTGAAGGAGAAGTGGGTTTCAGGTATCTGAAATTCTCGAGTGAAACCTGGATTTATACTGCCTCTCTGGGAAAATACATAGGTAATTACTGGTTTAATCTCAGAACCTTCCTGGTTCCGGGCAATACCAACCTCTCTCAAAGTTATACACTCACTACCCGATATTATTACGGAGAAGCCGACGATTACATTTCAGTAGGAATTGGTACAGGTATTTCACCGGATGAAAGCCGTAGTGTACTGATAGAAAGACAATTGAAACTTAATTCCAAAAAAGTAAACCTGGGGCTCAGCAAGATTTTCAACAAAAGAAATGTTTTTATTATAACAGCTTCCTGGTTTAATGAAGAACAGCACAACAGCCCGAATGGCAATCAGTTTGACGTGGGTTTAAGTTATCAAAGAAGATTTTAACAGTGATTTCATGTACAAAAAAATCAGGTTTAAAAGAGTTCTCTTTCTGGCAATTATTCTAATTCCATTCTGGCTTTGGCTGGCATGGTTTCTTACCCCGAAACGCAAATTTGTTGCTGCTATTATCGACAAAACCGTTCTGACTTCCGACGGTCAGGAACACATTTCCCTTACCTGGGTTTTAAAACACCAGCGTTTTACAAAAACATTAAGCAAGCTTTATCAGATTGATGATTATTTTGGTTTTTTCCCTCTTGATGAACAGCAATATAAACTCAAAGGGCTTGAGCGTTTCAATGAATCTCAGCTTGAGCAACTAAGCCAGGATTCTGATCTTACTTTTTACACAGACACCTACGGCATTTACCGGGAAGAATGGTTTAGCGGAAAAAGCCAGACAGAGAGATCAGGCATTTTATATGGAGGAATGGCCAATCAGGACGTTTCTTTCCTGAAAAAGATGAAAAGCAAGCATAAACTGATTATGATGGAGTTTAATGACATCAACTCCCCTACCAGTCTGGCTGTCAGAAAAAATTACGAGACAGAATTCGGAATTCACTGGACAGGCTGGATCGGCCGATATTTCAGCTCACTCGATACGACAATCAATGAAGAACTTCCCCATTGGCTGGTAAGAAATTACCGGAAAAAACACCACGGAGAATGGCCTTTTACCAAGTCAGGAATCGCTTTTGTAAATGAAAAAGATGAAGTTGTAGTTCTTGAAAAAGACACACATCTCCGGACTGAAGTGCCTTTTATGTCTTCTACTAAATTTGGACAGGAATACTTTAAATTACCTCAATATACCAAGTTTCCATATTGGTTCGATATTCTGGAAAATAATCCGAAAGTCAACAGAATTGTATCGTATCACAACATTGACGCCAATATTCAGGGGAAAAAAATCCTGGCCCGATATCATATTCCGACTCAATTTCCGGGTATTGTGATGCACAAAGCGGCCGACTATGAATTTTATTATTTCTCGGGAGATTTCAGTGATAATCCTATCGGCCTGACTTCCGCCTATTTCAAAGGAATAGAATATGTTGCCCCCTATATGTTTACGGATGCTGATCTTTCAGACAGAAATGAGTTTTTCTGGGAGATTTACCAACCTATGACAACCAGAATCCTTGAAGATTACTATCAGAAAATCAACAAAAAGCCTAATGATTAAATTTCGTCAAAACTGAATCAGGGATTAATTTACTTCCACCTAACATTCTGTTATTTCTTTGCTTAAATTGCTCAAAAGCCCCTTTAAGCTGATTTTGCATAGGTTTTTCATCAACCAGTTCTAATCCCATACCATCCGAAATCCGGTATAAATCATTGTTATTCAAAAGATATCCCCCACGGATATAATCCACAAGCTCAGCTTTTGTCATCATAATCGGGTAAGAATGGATGTTTCTGAATTGCCGTGTAGTGTCAATTCCTGTGCCTAACCAATCAGCTACAGCCGGCCTTCCCACGCCATAATTTTTGTTCAGAAAAGCTAAAATTGATGGTGTTACATCAAAATGGGTTGAGATCGACTTAAATACTGCCGTTCTTTTCAAAAGCGGAGAATAGACAATCAAAGGCACATGATAACGGTCAATTTTGGTTGACATTGGTATTTCCGGCATCCGGTGGTCGCCGGTAATGAAGAAAATCGTATTGGCAAATTCCGGTCTTTTCCTGTAATTTTCTATAAAATAGCGGACAGCGTCATCCATATACAGCACCGAGGCAAGCATATTCTTATTCTGCCTTGACTGTACCTTTTCTTCTTCATTAAATTTGAGGAAATCCAGTCGTTTTTCGAATCGGTCCAGGTATTTTTCCTGTTCATTTATCAGAAAAGGATTATGCGTCGAAACAGTTAACACCACATCAAGTCTTGGCTGATTTAAAGGTTTTTCATTAACTGTAAAAAACCGCCTGAACAGCTCCTTGTCGCCATATCCCCAGCTAAATCCACTCGGACTGGTTGGCATTTTTACATATCCGGCTCCATAAGTGCCTTCATCATTCACACGATCTATTCCGCTCTTTTTCAAAAACATACTCATATTATCAAAACCAGCATCTCCTCCATAATAAAATGAAGTATAATATCCCTGTTTTCTGAGAATACTTACCAGTGATACATGATCCGGCATTTTAGGGCCTAATTCATTAAATCCGGCTTTGGCAAATGGCAATGAGCCTAATAATGAGGGCAATACCGCAAAGGTACGACCACCTTCACTCAGGAAATTCTCCCAGTACAGACTCTTTGCAGATAAGGAATCAATGTATGGGGTATAGCTGCCTAAATAAGCATTTTCTCCGCTAAAAGCCCTGCCTAATCCCTCAACAATCAGCACAACGATATTTGGTTTCTTCTCAGATTTACTCAAAAAAGGGCCTAATACATCAGGGGTGTTATCCTGATGCAAAAACGGGAATGCAGATTCAGCGAGATATGATACATTTTCGATATTCTTATCACTTCCCACAATAAGGTTCTCAAGACCTAAATAGTTATCTGCATAAATATCAATGCCGTCATCTTTGTCAAAAAAGTACTTATACGAAGCATTTGTGAAATATTCAGACTTATTGATCGTCAGGTTATTAGTATATTCATTCCCAAACTGAGCAGCTTTGATAAAGGTATTTATTCCGAAAAAAAACGCCGCAAAGGATAGTAACGGAATCATCAGGCTAAAAACCGGCTTAAAGGAAAGTTTTGCTGTCAGGAGACGAAAGGCAAAATAAACCAGCACCTCTATGACAATAATAGCAATAACCCCTCCTATTGGTACCCCTCCTGAGGCTCCTACAGTCTGCTGAATATCCTTCAGGGAATAGTTAAAAATATCAGAACTCAGCGGCACAAGCGAGGTGAAAAAATACTGCATCAGACTTAGCTGTAATAAGGTAAGAATGAGACAAATTATAAGGTAAATATTCTTTGCCAACCGAATGGAAAAAACAGAAAATATGCAATGCATTACAAAAAGCACACAGCTGCTCTGGAAGAAAAAATACAGGTCGTTCAGTAATGACAAACCTAAAACCTTAAAAAACGGTTTAGCCAATTCGTGCAGAAAAGCGCTATATGTCATCTCCACGATTCGGAGAAAGAAAATAATAAAACACCAGACTAATGAAAGGCCGCCAAACTGGCGAATTGATAAAGCAAAAGAATCAGGAAGTTTGAAGGAGGAATGCGAGTCTTTCATTAAAGGATCTCAGTAAATATGATTTTATCAGTTAAACAGCTGGTATTTAGAGAAATAATATTTGATATTAAAAACTCAGGAGTCCCATGCAAGCAATTTTTCCTGTTCAGCCCTCACTATGGCAATAGTTTGCTCTATTTTTAAAATGACTGGCGGAAGCTCTGTGATCAAATCACAGGAATTTTCGTGTACTCTCTTCTCTATACTTTTTAGTTCATAACACAAATCTGTCTGCCCTATAAACCCAAAAGCAGAACTGATTGAGTGCACTTTTTTTGTCAGTTTATGTCGATCTTCCAGAGCGATCAAAGATTTCAGTTCAGCGGCTTCATTTCTGCTCATTTCCAGAAAACTATTAAATACTTCCAGTAAATACTCATGGTCATTATCACAAATATCAAGCAGGAAATCTTTATCAAAACTCTGGTGAAATGAATAGTTATCTAATGGCATTGTGTCGCTTTTTTGAAATCTCCTGTGCTAAAATACTACAAAGAATCTAAGGAACGATGTACAAAAATCATTCCTTTCTACAAAAAATCACAGAAATCAGGGTTTTGAACGCAATTTAAGCTCTTTTAAACACTTACTCAGAGCTTTTGGGAAGGATATTCTCTTTTGAAAAGGAAATCGGTGATATATTTATTTCCTTGCCTTCATCAGCATTAAAAAGACATGTTTTCAGTTCTTTTTCAATCAGGGCCCATAACTGGGGCTTTGAGGAAATAAATTCCGCTCTGCTGTCTTTCCGATAAGCAATCGGGCATTCAGAAAGAGATTCGGTACCTGTTTTGTTCACAAAAATCCATTGGGATTTACTGACCCTAAATGCGCCTTTTATTCTTTCAAAATCTTTAAACCGGTCTATTACCGCCAATAATTTATTTTTACTGAAAATCTCATCCGGGGAAAAGACCCAGCCGCATCCTATATTTCCAAAGCCCTTACTTTCTTTTCTCAAAGGTTTTCCGGGAGGAGGAATGCCAAAATCAACTTCCTTTTCCTCCGGGGTTTCTGTATTTTGATGAGCATCAGGATAAAGCGCCCTTCTGTTTGGATAAGGCTCAACATCCAGCCAACTCAAATCAATATCTCCTTTCTCAACAGCTCCGATTATAATTTTCGGAGGAAAAAGCGATTTTGCCCATTCCAGAAACTTATGGGTAAGCTGTTCTCCGGCCAGATCAATCTTATTGGCAAGTAGTACATCTGCTAAAGTAATCTGATCCTGATAAGTATCATCATCAAAGTATTTTTCCTGAATAAGCTGTGCAGGATTTACCAGACAGATTGTTGCTCTGAGGTCTATTACTTTGGCTAAAAACTCATTTTGCAGGATGTCAATCAGCGCTTCCGGATGAGCTATTCCTGTTGGTTCTATCAGAATCCTGTGAGGTTTAATCTGACGAATAGCGTTTGTCAGCGTAACCTGCAAAGGCATATTAGCCGTACAGCAAATACAGCCTCCTGCCACATATTTCACTGCTAATTGCTCCTGATTAGTACCTTCAAAGGCAATATGATCTATAGAAACCTCCCCAAATTCATTCACAATAACCAGCCATCTTTCATCAGCAGGTTTATGTTTCAGAATATTAAGAATAGTGGTCGTTTTCCCTACACCAAGAAATCCGGTAATAATATTTGTGGGAATTTTATTTAATATCTTCTGTTGACTCATGTTTTGCTACCCTTAAGAATTTTTCTCTTTATCGTTTACAGGACATAAACGATGGCGTCAGACGCCAATTTCATTCTTCCTACTCCTCATTTTTACTGATACAACGCTGGATTTTTTCCTGAATTTCTGCCCAATTCTGGGCTTCATCAGCAATCAGTTCCAGTCTGCTGTCTCTCCGATAGGCAATATAATGTGTAGATGGGAGGCCATCTGCGAAATTATACAAGTACCAATCTGAGCTGATTCTGAAGATACCTTTTGCCCGATGTACCTTGTTTTCAAAAAACAACCGCATAATGAGCTTATTAAGTTCTCCTAAATCAAATATTTCTTCAGCCGAAAAAATCCAGCCGCAACTATAATTTCCTAAAGAATATCCGGGTTTCATAAGCGGTTTCCCGGGCTTTGGAAATCTCTTCAAAAAAGTTTTGGCAGGCATTTGCTCCTGCATAACATGGCTATCTGGAAATAAAGCAATTCTGCTTTCTCCCGGAATAATATTGAGCCACTCCGCTTTCAGAAAAGCATGTTCAATCCGGTCAACAATTATTTTGGGTGGATATAATTCATCCGTAAATTCCCAAAAGTGCTCCATTTCTTCTTCTGAAGCCAGATCTGTTTTATTCGCTACCAAAACATCCGCCAAGGTAATCTGATCGAGATAAGTACCATTGGTTTTATACTTTTCCTGAAATAGCTGCACAGGATTAACCATACAGATCGTGGCATGTACTTCCAGCTGATCTGCAAATGGTTTAGCCCTTAACATATCCAGAATACTTGCAGGATGGCCTAATCCGGTTGGTTCAATCAGAATTCTCTGAGGTTTTACCTGTTTCAGAATTGTTTGCAGTGTCGAAAACATATTCTGCTGAGCAGAACAGCAGATACAACCTCCTTCCACTTCCATTACACTTAGCTGGCCCGCTTCAACTGACAGCATCATGGCATGATCAATTGAAACCTCTCCAAATTCATTCACTAAAACAGCCCATTTTTCATTTTCAGGCTTGTTTTTCAACAAATTAATAACTGCCGTTGTTTTCCCGACTCCTAAAAATCCGGTAATCAGATTTACCGGAATCTTTTTGTATTCATTCATAAATAAAAGTTCTCTGCTTCAAAATAAAGGAATTTTTCCGGAAATCATGAAACATCAAATTTGCCATTGGCTGTTTAAAGCAAAACTTCCCGGATTTAAATTTCCGGGAAGTTGCAGGATACTAATATGTTTACCAGACCCTTAATTCTTCTTTATCTCAAAGGGAACAATTAATTTTATACTTAAATTCCTCCCCATGTTAAAAACGCCCTGTCTGCCCGTTACCGGATTTACGTCGAGGTATTTTAAGCGGCTTTGATGACTCTGATAGGCCACATCAAAAAGATTATTCGCTGCCAGGTAAACAGAAAAAATGGCTTTTTTCTGACGATTTGTAATGGTGGCACCCATCCCTACATTTACGAGTGTATAAGCAGGCGTAAATGTTTCGGTATTATAAGCCAGCAAAACCTGATCCTGCTTTTGGTTATGTTCAAGTTCAACAGAGAAATAAGCATTTCTTAACGTTTTTCCAATATTAGCTTTGGTAAGTTTTACATTAGTCAGCCATCTTGGCGAGGGCATAAAAGGCAGGTATTTTGCCGAATCATTTTTAGCTGAAAGGTTGACACCGTTTACCATCGAATAGCTTTGAGTGATACTAAACCATCTGAGCGATTCCGGATTAAAAGTAATTGTTCCTTCCAGACCCATTAAGCGGGCATTTCCTTGTCTGTAATGGAAAACCGGAACACCATTAATGATTGAATCTTTCCCCGAAACACCCTGAACTCTTTCTGAAAAAGTATAATTATCAATCTGATTTCTGAAAAGGTTCAGGTCAAAATACCATGATTTATTTTCAAAAGTAATACCAAGGTCATTCTGAAGGGATACTTCAGACAATTGGTTAATATTCCCGATCTCGTATCTGAAAGTGCCTGCATGTTCACCGTTTGAAGATATTTCAGGTACACTTGGTGCTCTGAATCCTCTGGCAATATTGGTTCTCACAGACCAGTGTTCACTGATTTTATAGACTGCTCCCAAACTTCCGGTCGTATTCTTAAAAGTATTTGAAAAACCTTTAAATCTTTCTTCCACCGCACCAACCGGATTGGTCTGAAATTTACCTTCAGCATCAATATACAGTTTATTGATAGATAAATCCCTGATGTCAAATCTCAATCCTCCGCTTAATGTGAGTTTGTTGATTTTCTTTTTTGTGAAAACAAAAACCCCGTTGTCAAATAAATTAAAGTCAGGATATAAGGTTTCATTTCCCTTATTTTCCATTTTCTGGTACATTCCGTTGGTTCCAATGGTTGTTTCGAAGCCATTTTTTTCTGCGAAATTGTATCTCAGATCATAGTAATAGGTTCTGAGGTAAAAATACAGATCCGGTTCATTGGGCTTAAACACATTCCCAAACTCTCTGCGGTTATTTATAGAATAGGCGAGGTTAAGACTTAAACTTCCTTTTCCGAGGTTGAAATAATTATTCAGAGAGATCTTATAATTAGATAAATCCTGAGAATTTGAAGGATTTATCGTGCTATTTTGCAATTCATCATCTGTTACCCTCACTTTAACCTGCTTACCTTCCAGCACGGTATTTTTCATAAAATATCCCTGCGCATCTCTTAAGCCATCGATAATGTTAATTTCCTGACCGAATTTGGAAAAATACAGCCTCGAATATCCCCATTTTTTATTCAGACCAACCATTCCGCTGAAATCAAGCTCTTTAAAATTAGAGCCGTAAACAAGTCCGTCGAAGGCATTTCTATAATTTCCGGCACTTTTATGACTTAATCTGCCAGACCAGATTAAGCCATTCTGATTTCCTGACAAATTTGCTGAAAATCCCTGTAAGCCATTGTTAGACTGATAATTGTACAGGATATTTCCGGCGATTTTACCTTCTTCTACCGGAGAGGGAGAAATGACAGAAATAACCCCTCCTAAGCCATCTGACCCATACATCAATGAGCCCGAACCCCGAATTATTTCATACCTGTCGATGGAATATTCATCAATGTGTAAACTATGCTCCTCCCCCCATTGGTTATCTTCTTGTCTTACACCATCATGTACCGTAATTACCCGGTTAAAGCCCAGACCCCGAATGATAGGTTTTGACAAAACTGATCCGGTAGAAATCTGGGAAATACCCGGCAGTTTAACAATCGCATCTACCATATTGGTTGAAGCAGTTTGCAGCCATTGAGACCTGGAAAGGGCAGCAATCGGGACAGGGCTTTCCTTAACCAATGTACGGATTCCCGCTCCGGTTACTACCACTTCTTCCAAAGAAGTAGCTGAATTCTCCATGATAAAATCCTTAGTGATATTTCCCGAAACCGGGACCTTTTCAGTAAGGGTTTTATGAGAAACATAACTGATCTGAAAGGTATAGGCCCCTTTCGGCAGATTCTTCAAGCGATAAAAACCTTTCACATCTGTACTTACTCCCAATCTCAACTCAGGAATATATACATTCGCTCCGACAACAGGCTCGTTATTGTCACTAAATGATATCTTCCCTGAAACAGCATTTTGAGCCCGGGAGACAAAGGAAGTAATTATGCTAAAGAATAAAATTATCGTATATTTGCAACATTGTTTCATTTGTTATATTTCTAATTATTTTTTTAGGTTTATCTAAATTTAAAACAAATGTAAAACTTAATTTAATATCAGACAAGTATAAAACAAAAAAAGCACAACCGGGGTTGTGCTTTTTTTACAAACAGAATGAAATTATATCGCTCTTTTACAGAGAATTATGATTTATTGACAAACCTTATAAGAAGCAGAATCATCTTTTTGCCAATTACTTGTTGGCTGAGAAAGGCTGTTTACGCAGATGGTTTGGATTTTATTGGCATAACAAAACAATTTCAATAATTTAGTATTCTTCCTTACATCCATGCTCCTCAGTTGATTTTTTGAACACCATACTTCTATTAATTTTATATTCTTACTCATGCCCAGAGCCTTCAATTGGTTATTGCTACAATCCAAACGTTCTAAGAATAAATTCTTACTCACATCCAAAGTTGTCAATCGATTCCTAGCATAATTCGTTTTTATCAATACATGGTCCCCCTCCTGAAGGGGAGGCAATGGAATCATATCATCTGTACCACAATACAAATGAATTAATGCCAGATTTTTACTCACATCGAGACTCCTTAATCCATTGTCGCTACAACCCAATTCTGTTAGTGCTATATTCTTACTCACATCCAAATTGTTCAGTGTATTATCACTACAGTATAAAACCTTTAATTTTATATTTTTATTCACATATAGACTACTCAAATAATTTCTATAACAATCCAAGGTTGTCAATGCCAAGTTCTTTGAGGTGGTACCCTTTGGGTTTACACTTTTTGCGTTTTAGTTAAGTATTTAAAAGTTCAAATTTCATCCAGTATTTCGATAATATTGTGTTTCAAAAGCAATTGGACTCGAATAATTTAAAGCCGAATGTAGCCTTGCGGTATTATAGTAACCCTCAATGTATTTAAATAAGACGGCATTTAATCTTTCCAGACACTCATAGCCCCCTTTAGGCATATCAAGTTCAGCCTTTAATCGGCTCCAAAATGACTCTGCCCAAGCATTATCATAGGGATTATCGGCCCCAGACATACTTTGTCTGAGTTGGAAGGTTTTAATGAGTTTCTTCATTTTCTCTGACAGATATTGGCCGCCACGATCAGAACGTATGATCATACCTGGACTAACCCGACGCTTTAGCAGGGCTCTTTCCAAGGGTTCTCTCACAAGAATTTCCTGCATGTTTTCAGCTAAACGCCAACTGACTATCCGCCTTGAGAACAAATCTAACCACACGCATAAGTAGGCCCACTTGCCCCCTTTTACAGGCATGTAGGTAATATCAGAAACCCAGACACTATTGGGTTTTGTTACCTGAGGATGAGCTTCTAAAAGATTGGGAGACACCCTTTTACCATGTCTGCTATTAGTAGTTCTTGGCACAAAGGTTCTTGGCTGAATGGCTCGCAAACCCTGTTTACGCATAATTGAAGCAACTTTTCTACGAGAGATTATTATCCCTTTTTCTTGTAAAGATGCCTTGATGCGTCTGCTACCATATCGCTTGTGATTTTGGATAAATTCCTTCTCTACTTCATGTTTTGGCCTATTATATTTTTTGTCTGCCCTATAGCTTTTGCCTCGTCGGTAACGATAATAAGCACTCCGGCTCACTTGGAATAGTGCGCATAAATATTTGACTTTTTCTGTCCGGCAAAGCGAGTATATTAACTCATAGACGTCCCTGAGTCGGACTGGCTCAAGAGACCTAATGCCTTTTTTAAGACGTCACGATCGGCTTTTAATCGCTGGTTTTCTGCTCGTAATTTAGCAACTTCTTCGGCCAACTTCAACGACTTATCATTGCTAGTTGATCCCATACTCATTTTCGCCTTTTTTGTGGCCATTCTCTTCCAACGATAAAGTAGATTCTCCCCGATTCCAAAGGATTCCGAGATATCTTTTGCGCTACGCCCACTGGCCAGCATTCTCATCAATTCCTGCTTAAAGTCAGCTTCGTAATGCCTGCGCACTTTTACTGTTTTTCCTGATTTCATTTTGCAAAGTTTATGCAAAAATATGTCCCGCTTTTGGGTACCACCTCACTTCTATGTTAAAGCCTTTTGTTTTTAATTGTCTAAAGCACGTTTCTATTCGCCATCTTATTCGATAAGTATTTGTAATTTCTTTGTAATTGGTTAAGGAAGAAATCAGGAACAAAACAGGTTCTGCAATGTCTTTTTTAGCGTTTTTAATGGCTACAAAGGTATATTCATTACCATTTAAGCGGAAAACTTTTCCTATTGCGGTTTTTCTTTTTAATGCTTTTTTCTCTAAACTGCTGTGAGATACCCCTATAGATTGTGTGATTCGTTTTTTATAGCAGGTTTTACTTAATCTGATAATAAAATCTATTTGGGCATCCTTTAAAAATTTAAGCCACTCATCGCCGACAAACTCTCTGTCTGCTAATAAAACTTTCCCGCTTAGGTTAAATATTTCACTGGCCTGCAGGATAAGGTTTTGCCTATCTTCTTGGGAGGAATGACCTCCATTTTTATCAAGTTGATTCCAATAAATAGGGATGGCTACATTTTTGTAAACTACACAAAGCGCAATATATGTATTTGCTTTTTGCCTCGTTGCCAAAGTGTAGCATCTAAAATTAAATACTTTACATTCTGAGAAAGTATTTGATAAATCCATTTCAAAATATATCTCATAAGCAAATCAGGCTTATTTACCCTAAAAAAACGAATTAATCTTTTATAGTGAGATGCCTGCTGTGTTCTTTGGTTTTGTAATAAATCAGGAAGATAATCTTTAATTACATTCAAATTGGTTGATCTACTTTTGAGTACAGCATTACAAACAAGAAACAGGTTTTGAATCGTACTTTTACCAAAATCTGAAAATGAAGGGGTAAATTTGTCTATTAAGGGGTGAGCCATGAAATAATCAGGTTGGTTTAAGCAACAAAGTTACGTTTCAACTCTTGATTTTCGCAAATTGTCCAGTAGTATGAGGCCAACCTATGTTCTCATTTTGGCTTAGTAATCAATACCAAATTTCAGTAAATAACTGTTCGTTTGGGCAAATTTACAAACTTTTTCAAGGTCTATAATCTCTTGTTTAATCCAATTTATTGTATTTTCGTCAATGAACCACTTTCGTATCCCTTTTTGTAATTCTGGATTTTTAGGATTTTCTATCTCGTTTTTTAGGTCTTCAATAAAATTAGTGTAAGCCTGTAAATCTCTAATGATTTCGTTAGGAAACAAATACTCTTTACTCATAGGTAATTGTCCTTTCTCTTCAATAAGATTTTCATCTCCAGCAAAGTTATACGTTCGGCTTCCATATTTTTCCTCAATAAATTTCTGAAAATATTCACACTCTACAAGAGCGTTTAACTTGTAAATTCCAGCGTTTGGTGCGTTTTCGATTGGCTTGTAATTAGTGTTATTTTTTTCGTAAATAACTTGAAAATAGCTTACGGACATAATCATGGGTAATGTTAAACAAATTGGCATATTTTAGAATGATAATTAGTTAATATGCTCATTATCAACTAATTGTTTTATAAAAATCTTTTTTAACGTTACTCTATTTTGATCGGTTTACTCTAACTCTATGGCTGGAAAGTTTGGTTGTAACTAAAGAAAAGTGCGAGTTTCACCACGACTTCCGTAGAATTTTTCGAGCTGAATAAATTATCATATAGCCGATTCTCGGAGAGGTTCTCATTACAACGGGGCGAAAATAGCTAAGATTTACTGCAAAAACAAAACGGATTGATTTTGCGGCAAACCCAAATTCTATTAACCATTACTTTATAACCAACCAACTATCCAACTTAAATCTTTATTCCAACCGTCAGGAAAATACTTCTTGCGTCCGAAGGAATAATACCCGGACCAGGGAAACCTAAAGCCCGTCTCGTAAAATATTTATTATTCGTAAGGTTATTAACAGTCAGCCCGAAAAGCATCTTTTTGAAACTATAATTTGCAGACCAGTCCATCAGGCCATAAGCCGGAATAGGCCCTACTAATCCATCTGCTGTAGGAGGAGAATTATACGCATCAGTAAATTGCTGACTGGTGTAAGCATATTGGAAAGTAGTAGAAAATGCCCGTTTTTGCCAGGTCAAACCTACCCTTGATATGTACTTTGGTGCATATTCAACCTGTTTATCCACAATTAAGGTGGTCAGCAATTTATCAAAAGCTGAAGTATAAGCTGCATCGGTATAGGCAAAACTACCAAACAAGGAAAGATTGCCATACAATGAGTCTTTTTTAGCCAGTTTGGTAAAATTAATCTCTGCAAATGATTCTACGCCCAGACTTCTCGAACGGCCGATATTGGTTCTGTAGCGAATTACATCCAGGCCATCATCAGAAGCAACCCTGATAATACCGATTCTGTTATTATAATCCAGGTAATAAGTACTGACATCAAAATTCAACCAGTCTTTATACTTTCCTCTGAAACCTAAATCTGCATTAAATCCGGTAACATCTTTCAGATTCGGATCTACTTTAAATTTTGGACTTCTCTGCAATATATCTGAATAGTTAACCGGGCTGTAGTTTTGTGAAATGTTGAAATAAATTTCCGATTCAGGAGCTACAGCGAAATTAATCCCTATCCCGAACAAAGGAAAACTTCTGATATTTTGCTGAACATAGGAAGAATCTCTGTTTGTTTTCGGATCATGGCTATATCCATTGGCGTTGGTATTGATATATTCATATCTGAATCCGGGAGTAATACTGGTTTTTTCATTCAGCCAGATTACGTTTTCCACAAATAATGCCGCATTATAAGAGGGGAAACGATAGTCAAATTCATCTACTTTTTCCGCATTCGGGAAACTGAAGTTTGCATCCGAACCATTGAATCCTGTTCCCTGAACACGGTGCGTATTTCCCTTGTAATACCTGGCTCCAACCAATACCGAGGCCTTTTTATTAAATAAGGCATATCTATGTAAAATTCTCGCCTCAGTTCCGAAGTTTTGATAGTTATCATAGGTCAGCTGACGGCGTGTCGTGGTATCCTGACGGTCTTTCAGCAAATCAACAATATTTCCTATTGAACCTCTTTCCGCAATCAATCCATAACTTCTGATATTCAGTTTGGTGCGATCTCCGATCTGATAATCCAATGTTACGGCAGGCAGGGTCCATTTGGCCTGAAACCAGTTACGGTTCCGGTAACTTGCCTGAGGGTTTTCCTCAAACTGAATATCCGTCAAACCTCCCGGCTGTTTCATCAGATAGCTCATCATCGTCAGTTCTGCCCCGATTTTCAACCTAGGTGAAATCTGATAACTTCCGGAAATATAACCTGTATTTACATTAAAATTGGTATTATTTCTCCAGCCATCTCCCTGTTTATGAGTATAAAAAGCATAATAGTTAAATTTTCCAACTTGTCCTCCGATCGAATTAAATGAATTAAACATGCCATAAGAACCTCCGGTTTGTCTGGATACCAATTCTATTTTTTTATCAGGATTTCCTCTTTTAAACTGAAAGTTCAGAAGCCCCCCGAATTGAGTACCGTATTGTAAAGAAGCCGCTCCACGAACAATTTCTATTCTGTCGATTGCTTCAGTCGGTGGCGTATAATAACTTTCCGGGTAACCAATCGGATCAGCAGAGATGTCATAACCGTTCTGACGTGTATTAAATGCAGTTGTTCTGTTTGGATTCAACCCTCGTGTGGCAATACCCAATTGTACTCCGGCCGCATCATTTTCAATAATATTAATGCCCGGTACCTTAGCATAAATCTGTCTGGAATTGTTCGTTGCCAAATTGGCATTCATGTTACCCAATACCAATACTTCGTTCTTTTTCCCGGCATAAATTGCCATATTTTCCACATCTCCCAAACGACGAAGTCCGTTCTGGTTATTTCTGGATCCGGAAACCTTTACTTCTTCCAGGTTTTTAGCGTCATCTTCCAATACAAGATTAAGCGTAATCTCCTTTCCTTTTAAAAAAGTTACGGTATGTTTCTCAGACTTATAACCCAAAGATGAAACGCTTACAGTAAACTTTCCGGCAGCATGAACAAAAGAATAGTGACCAGATGAATCAGCAGTTGTACCTCTCCCCGATTCATAAACTCTAAGGATAGCATGTGCTATCGGTTTTCCGCTTTTAGCAGTTACTTTACCGGAAAGAACGGTATTCTGTGCTGATACTTTTTCAGAAAAAGCCAGGAAAATAAAGAAAACCAAACTCAGAAAAGTCCTTTTACTATATCTATATTCTTTGCAGTGTGTAAATCGTTTCATCTATATTTAATATTCTGATAAATTCTAGTTCAATTTTGTAATCCAGGTTTTGGGCATAAATCCTTCATGCTCTTTAGTCAGATCCACATTGGGATCAATCAATAACTGGCTCCCTCTTCCATTGAGAGAGGCATAACATTCTGCTCTTATTTCAGTATCTCCCAGCCCGTTTTCCACATAATACTGATGCAGATAATGGGCAAATTGTAAAATCATATCTGGCTGAAAACTACATTGGCGTGCCTGAATTCTTGTTAAAAATTCTGAAGGTCTTACATAAAATTCTTCCCCAGATTTTTTCACCTTGACACGATACTCTAAACTCGCATTTTTTTCCATCAGCATAATATTCCAGGAAAACCTGAATCCCTGTTCATGCCAAAGTACATTCCCTTCATAAAAATGGCTTCTGAATGGCATAATCAGCTGAAAAAGGAAGAAAAATGTAAAAAGCCATTTCAGATTCACAGTGCTTGCCCTTACAGTATTAAAACCTGAAGTCTGCGGTTCAGGAAGAAAACGCAGTACTTTCTGATGAAAATCAGAAGGAAAAAAAATCAAGGCTGTAAAAATCATCATCCATGGAAACATTCCTATGTAAAATAAGTAATGCGTCAGTAAATGAAAAATGACAATTATCAGATAAATGTAAAATCTGGTTTTTCGGAAAGAAAGCAAAAAAGGAGCAGTCAGGTCAAAAAATAAAGCAAACCAACTCAAAACAAAGGCTACCCAGGTTTGGGTCAGCAATGATCCGATCAAGGGAAAATGTTCATTTGCGGCAAGCCAGATTCTGAGAGGCTGTGCCCTGAAAAGCCAGTCATATTTCAACTTTGCCACTCCTCCGAAAAAATAGACAGATCCGACCTGTAGCCTTAATGCCCAAAGCATCCAGTTTTCGGGAAGAGGAGATTTAATCGTAGAAAACGTAAGAAAATTAAAGATTTTCCCGGGAAAGGAGATCTCAGAAGATAAATGTGCTTTAATCCCGGCATCCAGTGAATACTTACGATTCATTGGTAAAAAACACATGATAAAGGCCAGCATACTTACCTGATAATAGTGATTGAGATATACACTTTTATCAAGTAATTCTACATAAGTAAACCCCAGGAAAAAACTCCAGATGGCGATTCTGTAAAACAAGCCGAGCGCAATTAACACCCCGCAGATAACCAACCCGTAGAAAACCCAGTAAATGTATGGAGCAGGTAAGGGATGAATCCAGTCAAAGCCAAAAAACGTAAAGAAAAACTGAGGTTTTACATAAAAATCTGTAATCCAGTCTCTTGAAATAAAACGGATTTCAGCCACAACCATCAATATTCCAAAAACAATTCTAAAAAATGCCAGAGAATATGCTGTTTTGTGACTGTCTGTTAATGAATCAGGAGTAGAAAACCAGCTTTTGATTTTTTCTGCAAAAATCCCCGGGCGGGTCTTATACTCCATGTTCCTGTCGCTAAAATCTGTCATCAGATTAGTCACCATCATTATCACTGAAAGTCAATAAAACTCCCAAATTATTCACCATATCAACTTCCAGTTTTACCTGCAATCTTTTTACTTCGTCATAAGCAGCACCTACCTGTGCAGGATTATTAACTACAGCCAGACGAAGCGGAACAGGAATTGCTTTAATCTTTGTATAAACAGTAGTGAATTGGTCTGAAAGAACTTTACTTAACAAATCACTTCCTGATTTTGCCTCAAGCTTATCTAATAAATCATAAATCCCAAGCCCTTTAGCTCCGGTAGCTGTTTTGCCCTGCAAAGCACTTTCGATACTGTTTAATTCGGCAATGGCCAAATCAGCAGAGATGTCACTCAGTCTTCCGTCAACCAGATTAGGTTGCGGTACATTATTGGTTCTGTGTCCGTAAGGCGCACCAATACGTTCATCACGGACAGTATAGGCAAGCTGAATAAGGTTATTAACCAACACACCCAATGAAGAGTTAATATCTCTTCCGTCAGCGCTGATAAATTTAGCTACATAATTCTCTCCGGATGGTTTCCAGGCATTTAATACCAAAGCCGATTTTTCTTTCAGGTTCGTAATTAAAGCCTTTAAATAAGCAATCCGTTTCGCACCGTTTGCACCGGTATAGCCGCCAATAATATTACTGTTTTTCTTGTTTTGGTCAAACAATAAGTATTCTAAAGCCTGAAAACCCTTTACGGTCGCTCCTTTACTTTCTACATAAGCGTTGTCGATCGTAGTACCTTCAGTAATAGCTTTCTCAATGTTGTCATAACTTACTGTCTGATAATCGATGCTGTTCACTAAAAATTTATCAGTGATCGGTCCCTGAATAAACACCGAAGAGGCTTTCCAGGCTTTTATGGCTTCGATCCAGGCAGATTGAGCCAGAATCAATTTCTGCTCATTCGACAAATCTGTGGAATAAGTCGTAATTGCTGTTTGTAAAAGTGCTGTTTTCTGATCAAAATTATCAAAAGAAGGAATAATCACATTATTCCCTAAATTGGTCAGCATTCCTTTTCTGTCAAAAGACTCAAAAGTATTTCCGGTATTTCCCCCTCCCGGGTTAACATTATCACTTGATTTAGAACAAGCGACTATTAATAGAACAGCCCCTAAAAATATTCCGATCAGCTTTTTCATAAAATTGTAAAATCCTGGATTGAATTAAAAAACAAATTTAGACAATTAACCTAACGTATAGGCTAACTGTCTAAATCATAGTAAAATTATATTTTCGGAAAATACTAAGATTAACGTCCTTCAGTACTTACCCAGTTCTTTTGGAAATCAAGCATTTCCTGATCAGTAAATCCATAAACAGCCTTGATTTCAGTAAGTGCCTGTTTTAAGCGCTCCTTATCTCCGCTTGTACTGATAAGTTTGAAAAGCTGAGGAGTTCCTCCGGCAGGGACATAAAGAATATCTAAGATTTTATCAATCTGAGCATCAGTAATTGTTTTATTAGAAATGCCTCTCAATCCTCTGAAGAAACCGGTAGCCTCATTGAAGCTGTGCAAAGCACCACCTCTTGCATTGTCATCTAATGTAGCGGCAGACAGAGAAGTATAAACACTGTTCAGATAGAAAATAGCAGTTGCGATATTTCCTTTTTCCCAGGTAAGTGTGATACTTTTAATCGCTGCATCTCTGTCGCTATTGTATTTGTCTCCGGCTTTGATGGCTGCCTGAGCTTTGATAAATGCTTTCTGCATATCTGTATATAAACCACCTGTTCCTTTAGTACGTGCTGCGGTATATTTTGCAGAAAAATCATCAGGAGTAGTTGTTTTTGAAGCAGTAGAGGTATTCGGGAAAGAAGCATCAGCACCCCAAAGACAAATTGCTTTATCAAGACTTGCCTGAGTTGGAGTAGATTTTATCAAGGTTATACTTCTGTCAAACAAAGCCCATGAGAACAATAACTTTTCAACAGATTCTTTGAATTCAACACCATTTTCATCAAATAAACGACCTCCGTAAATACCGCCATTTCCATTTTGTGCAGGTGTATTGTTAGGGTTTGGTGTTTTTGCATCTAAACTCGCTTTTTCATTTTTATCGAAAGCAGTGTATATCTGAGCTTTGAACGTAGCATTAGTGATACTTGCAAGGCTCGGGGAGTCTTTTTCGAACAAAGTTTTCAAATCAGCAGCACTTTGCTTGTTTCCAACATTTCTACCTGCTGCAAGATAAGTAATTACAGCATTAAAGTTTGTTCTGATTACTTTTTCGCTGGTGGTATTAGCTACATAAGTAGTAGCATCATAAGTAGTAGGTATCACTAAGGGAGCTACAGGTTCATCATTTTTAGAACATGACGACAAGGCAAGGAAAGCAACCCCAAGGGCTAGTAAATTCTTTTTCATTCTTTGTTATAATAAAATGCTTATTGAAGGAATTCTTGAAATTTGACTTATCTAAATCTGCTCAGATTTTGATGATGCAAAGTAATCTTCTATTTAGACCAAATCCAAACAATTTTGAAATTATTTATAATTAGTCTAAATATTTGATTCTTAATTAGATTTGCGATTGCTTTCTGAGGATGTTTCCGGGGCATTTTTCCGGTGCTCACAATTTTTTTTAAGGCATGATGCATAAAATGTCAGCGAATGGTGGTGTATATCTGCTTCCATCAATTCTCCGACCATTTTCTGAATATTCATTAATCTGGGATCACAAAACTCTGAAACCCTCTGACAATCCGTACAAACGAGGTGATCGTGCTGTCTCCTTTCGAATGCCTTTTCATATCTTGATGAAATTTTATTCCCAAACTGATGTTTAATCACGAGATCACAATCTACCAGCAGGTCAAGTGTATTATAAACGGTGGCTCTGCTTACTATAAAATTTTTGACCTTCATGGCCAGATATAGCTCTTCTGCCTCAAAATGATCTTCTCTTGAGTAAATTTCTTTTAAGATAGCATAACGCTCTTCTGTCCTGCGCAAGCCTTTTTTTGCCAGGTATTCATTTAGCGTTGCTTTGATTAAAGCAAAAGTATTAGGAGTCATAATTTTATAAAGAGTCTATAAATTTAAGGAGCCCGGCTCTCTCATCTTTGGTGTATTTCATAAAGGCCTGCTTTGATTGTTCGGCTTCTCCCCCATGCCATAGAATGGCCTCCTCCACATTTCTGGCTCTTCCGTCATGCAGCATAAATGTATGTTTACTAACAATCACCTGAAGGCCCAGCCCCCATAAAGGTGAAGTTCTCCACTCTTTACCATTGGCATCAAAATCAGGACGGTTATCAGCTAAACCATCTCCCATATCATGCAGAAGTAAATCGGTATAAGGGCGAATTACCTGCTTTGATACATACTTTGGGGAATCATAATTTCCTGTCTCCATTTTAGGTAAATGGCATCCGGAACAATTAGCCTTTTCAAATAACTGTTTTCCCGCAAGTATTTCTTTGTCTTTCCAGTTTCTGCGGGCAGGCACTGCCAGACTTCTGATATAAAAAACGACATTCTGAAGGATTGTCTCTTCTACTTCCGGATTTCCGCCATTCGGAAGACTTCCATATCTTCTGAATTGTTCTTCTGTAAGATTTTCTTTAGGAAATAGGTTTGACGTTATGCCCAGATCGCCGTTAAATGCAGCGGCGGTTTGCTGTTCAGAACCCGGTTGATTTGCTTTCCAACCTAATTTCCCGATTACTTTTTTCTGATTTTTTACATCCCAGACATAATTCGGTTTTCCTGAAATTCCGTCATTATTGGCATCATCAGGATCCGCATGGGCAAGTATTGTCTGCTCTGTTACTGCATCAAAAAGTCCCATGCCGATCATCGGCGGAGCTGTTCTCGGAGAAATGAGTGTGCCATTCATTGCTCCGTAATTAAGATTTTTGAAGGAATAAACAGGTTTTCTCAAGCTATAGGCTGTTCCATCCGGGTAAGTTCCTTTTATTTCTGAAAAACTTACTTCAACTTCTCCTTCAAATTCAGCCTGATTTATGGCCCTTTGGTTAAATTGTCCTCCGTAATTCGGATCATCTGCAGGCTCTCCGTGAGCACCCTGCCCCGGAACAGACAAACGGAATAAAAGAGCACTTGAGGGCTTGGTCTCTGTATCAAAGGGGTTACTTTTCCCATCCAGTGAATGACAATTTGCACAAGCGGTAGCATTGAACAACGGGCCTAAGCCGTCTCTCGCTGTCGTGGAAGAAGGTGCTGCAACCCAGGCATTTCTGTTAAAAGAATTACCTATAACAAATCTGTCAATCTCATCAGATGTGAGGCTGGGCAATGAGTTTCCGAAAGCATTAAATGTATCATCAAAAATAGTCCCCTCTTTTCCTCCGGAAAACTCTTCGTCGGTTTCTGCGACAGGTTCAACAACGGGATTTACAGGATCAGCATTATTTTTACAGGATAGTACTTCTACCATCACTAATGTCAATAATATTAAAAGAAGACTCTTTTTTTTCATAAAGATCAAATACCCTGTTTAATGTTAGGCACTTGTTTAGACTAAATAATTAAAATAAACCTTAAAATAGCGTAACCGGAGAGGGTCACGCTATTTATATCTTAATAAATCAAAAGACTATTATTTGTTGGTTTCAGGAACAACCAGGCTAATTCCAATGGCTTTTGCAACAACCGGCAACTGATCTGCCTGTGCACGAATGGCCTTAATAGCAGCCTGCACTTTATCCTTAGATTTAATAATAGCCTGGTCAAACGGAGCAGGGATTGCTTTGGAAGCCAGAATTGAAGCTTCAAATAAGGCAATCTGATCCGAATTCGCTTTCACATCTTTTGCTTTTACCAGATCATCCAAACCCGGACCATCAATTACGGTTCCGTCAGATTTTACATACCTGCCTATATATACATTATACACACCCAGATCATCATAAATTATATCATTGGTTGTATTATCTGAAAAACAGGAATGCTCATCTTCCTGATCCTGACTAGCCAGAGCAACAGCCATACGTTCTCCCGAAAGTTCTCCTTTTGAGAGTTTTCCCATTCCGGTAAACATATTCAGAATAGCTTTTGACTCATTTCCTTTTTTAGTAAAATCTGTCCAGTAAGTACCTTTATTGGGAACCCACTGTACAGCAACAGCCGTCAAATCTTCAATCAGTAAATCAGTTACAACCTGTAAATACTGAGCTCTTCTGGCCTGATTTTTTGCCGTTCCGCCTGTACCTGTTACATAATCAGTGTAAGGGCGTTTTCCAGGGCTGTCAGCATAAAAATCCTGACCCCATAATAAAAATTCTATCGCATGGTATCCAACTTTCACATCTGTTTCTCCGCCTTTTCCATTATCATCCTGCAGTACCTGTTTGGAAATTGTCGGAAATTGAACCGGGTCATTAATTAATCCTGCATTCGCATCTCCCTGAACATAGTCGATGGTGCTTTCATCCAATGGCCAGGAATTAATCAAACCTTCATATTCATTCGAATCGTCAATTGGTCCGCCATAAAACCGGTAAGCTTCTGTCTGAAGATAAGCAGGTCTTGAATCAATCCATGCTTTTTTACAAGCTTCAAGTCCGGCCGCAGTGGGGTTTTTCACAAAGGCATCAATCTGAGTCTTCAGATTAGTTACACCTTTGATCGCGTCCTGATATGATTCACTTACAATCAATGCATAATTCTGAACTACTGCTGAATCTGTAATAGGAGTTGGCTCATCTGCTTTTTTATCACAAGCAGTCATTGCAGCACAAATGGCAAGCGCAGAGAATAGTATTTTTTTCATTTCTGATAGAGTCTGTAAATGTTTACGGAAGTACAAGTACAGGTCAAAATTAGACTAAATCTAAATAACACACAACATTTATTTAGACTTATTTCAAATAAAGCTTTGAAATAACATTTTCTGTCTATAACTTTACCCCATCATTAAAAGTCAACTTTAGTAGCTTATTAACAATATTTAAATCAATGTTACATAATAGTCTTTCAGAACTTTATCAAAACTCAAAGGGTACTACCTGGCAATGTGACTTAACACACAGGATATTCCTTAAGTTTGGAGAGACATTAACAGCATTTAAAGTTCAGGATTTCTTTGCCTTTCGCAGAAAAGTAAATCGGGTCAATATCCATGAAATGATTTTTAATCTTTCGGATGATTACGATTATGAGTTGGTTGAAGATCCGCGTCATAATTTTTCTCACAAACTAACCCTTTGTGAAATTGTGCAGCTCAGAGATTTACTGGATGGAACTAAGTTTTCAATTGATATGAATTCTATGTTACATGAAGTTCTCGGTGAGGTTGAACTGGTTATTCAATAAGCTTTTTTCTATTTATATTACACTCTAAATCAATTACTTAATTTAAATCACCTCCCATTTTCCGGCCCTCCGGATATACAATCAGTCAAAATATCCGGATTTTGACAGGCTTTTTATTCCCCGGATTTTAGACTAATTCCAAATTTCTTCACTTTTTCGGAATACCCGAAACAATTTGTACTTTTTCGTAGTAGTATTGCATAAAAGAAATTGCTCATAAACTTTATCACAATATGAAAGATTTAGTACGCCTCCGCACATCTCTTAAAGAAGAGATTGAAATTGTTTTAAATGCTCAGGCAAAAATGGAAGCGGAAGCCTCTCAAAAATACCTGGCAATGGCTTCCTGGTTAGATCGCAGTGGTTATGAAAAAACGGCTGAATATCTGTATAAACAAGCTGAAGAAGAACGTGAACATTTTTTGAAAATATTCAAATATATTACTGAAGTTGGCGGAACAGCCCTCACTCCTACTATCGGTGATGTTCAGCAGGATTTTGTTTCTTTTAAAAATGTTTTCGAACTGGCTCTTCAAAATGAAATCGCTGTAACAAATGCTATTAATAAAATCGTAGCAAAATGCCGCGAAGTTAATGATTACGCAACGGAAGAATTTATGATGTGGTTCGTAAAAGAACAGAGAGAAGAAGAACGCAACGCCCGCCGTGCGCTGGAATTGTTTGAATTGATTGACGAATCTGCTGCTGGTAAATTTACTTTAGATAAGGAAATTGCCAAAATCGGTGAATAATAACATATTTTCTGTAAAACAAAGAGACAGCTCACAAGGCTGTCTCTTTGTTTTTTAGCCACCCTATCACAATCAGGTATTGAGCTGAAATATAAGTAAGCATTACCCAAAAGCTTGCCAGAGGAAAGGCCTGATAAAACTTCTGTATTGCCAGCAGACTATCAGAAATCATAAAAAGGATCGCTCCGGCAGCAACCCATTTGAAACTTGAAGATGATACATGCCCAAATCTGTTGATTGCTGAAAGTACCATAATCAGGATTGCTGAAGAATATACAATAACCGGAATAAACAATTCCCCCAAACGATCAAAAATAAGTCCTATCAGCACAACCTGATATGCCAGGAAAATAAGTGTAATCCATAAATTCCTCCGGATGAAAGTCCTTCTGTTAGGTGGAAGATCTTTACTGAATACAACAGCATACAAAACCTGTGTAACCAGAAAAGCACCTATTCCCATTTGAAAAAACACAGAATTAGTCTCGGTAAATAATAAAAGAAAATCTCCGGCCAGGGCAAAAAAAAGCGCTGCCTGAAAAAGCCTGGTCTGGGTTGTTTTAACCGGTGTCTGATACCAGAAATAAATCGACAAAATAATAAGTATTGAAGGTTTGGTAACCAGTCTGAAAGTCTGCCAGTAATCCGAAGACAAATTAATAAGCAATTCCAGCAACGCAGCAATACCAAAAATCCAGTTGAAGTATACAAAGTACCTCGGTTTCCTTAGAAACAGCCTTAGTGTTCGGATGATATGCTTCATAAGATGTGAATAATTACTTGCCCCCTTTTATTAAAAATTAACCCTTCGTTAACATCGGGGTACATTTACCTGATTACCTTTGAAATTCCGAAAACCTATTTCCTGATTTTGAATTCAGACTTTGTGAAATATTAAGATATTTCCTGCTTCTGGCGACATCTCTTGTTCAATTCCGTATAAAAATAATAGAAAAAATGAATTTCCATGCCAGAAAAGGACTTCATTTTTAACTCATTTAGGTCATAATATGCCCGATCAGGGTATATTATTCAGATAATTGCAGCATTTTCATATCGGAATCATCTTATATAAGCACCAAAACCTGACAACTTTAATTAAATCACCGGATATATTTGCACAACTTTACACCTAAAATCCAGATGTCTCTGCACTTAATACATCCGGATATTTTTAAGAATAATATAGTTATAAATACAGTACAAAAATTCCAATTTATCTAAAAATAGCCTTCGGAAAGGAAAACCTTTTCGGTTTAGGCTGATTGCAGCAAAATTTTATGAAAAAACTATTTTTCCTCCTCTCCTGTCTCTGCTCAGGATTTATTGCCTTTGCGCAACCCGCATCTTACTCAATGAAAAATGCACATGCGCACAATGATTACCTTCATGCTTTGCCCTTCTATGAGGCATATGCATTAGGTTACGGAATGATTGAAGCCGATGTTTTCCTTCAGGGAAACGACTTAGTGGTAGCCCATGAAAAATATTCCATCAAACCGGAAAGAACTCTTTCAAGGTTATACATCGAACCACTCATTAATCAGATCAACCTGAATGAAGGCAAGCCTTATAAAAACGGGCAGCGTTTACAATTACTGATAGATATTAAAGAAGATGGCCTGAATGCCTTAAAAAAACTGGAAGAGATTCTGAAACCTTACCGGAAATATTTCGACCTGCAAAACAACCCTGATGCCGTACAAATTATCATTAGCGGGGACATGCCTAAATATTCCGAGTTTAACCAGTTTGATTCCATATTCTTTTTTGACGGAAGGCCGGGACAAAACTATTCTCCGGAGAGTTTCAGGAGGGTAGCATTAATCAGTACAAGTATCTCAACTTTTACCAGATGGAATGGGAAAGGTCTGATAACAGCTCCTCAATACAGTAAAATCAAAGCTTTTGTTGACTCTGTTCATACAATCGGGAAAGAGATCCGCTTTTGGGGTGTCCCTAATTCAAGAACTGCTTATATGGCAATGATTAAATTCGGCGTTGATTATATAGGAACTGATCAGTTATCAGACCTTGCTTCACTTTTCAAAACGCTGGAAAATTATACCGGAAAACCTATTCAGCAACATATTCCATATCTTCCTGATTATCACACGGATGGCATTGCAAAGAAATCAAAAAATGTCATTTTTCTGATTGGGGATGGTATGGGACTGGCGCAAATCTACAGTGGTATTACTGCAAATGGCGGAAAACTCAACTGGACGAGCTTCAAAAATATAGGCTTTTCTAAAACTAATTCAGCCGATAGCTTTTGTACAGACTCTGCCGCCGGAGCTACAGCCTTCTCTACCGGTGAGAAAACCAACAACCGGTATATCGGTATGAATACCAGACAGGAAGCTATAGAGAATATTTCTGAGATTTTAGGCAAAAAGCAAATCAAAACCGGACTGGTAGTATCCGAAGAAATTACAGGAGCAACGCCTGCCTGTTTTTACGCTCATGAACCCGAAAGAGACTGGTATCAGCTGATTGCAGATGATCTTCCTAAAAGCCCGGTAAGTCTTACCATTGGTGCAGGGAAAGAAGCTTTTAAACCCGAAACATTAGCCCAATTAGCTAAAAAAGGGAGCGTTCTTAACAGTCTGGATGAACTGAAAAAAGCCAATCCTCTGGCAAATAATTATGTATTTGTACCCAAAGAAGAGGTCAGACCAAAACATGAAGGCAGAGGTTCTTATCTTTCAGATGCCTTCGATGCTGCCATAAATCAACTCGGAAAATCTCCAAACGGCTTTTTCCTGATGCTTGAAGGTTCGAAAATCGATTGGGGCGGGCATGCCAATAACCTTAATTATGTAGTAAATGAAATGCTGGACTTTGACAGAGTTATTGGAAAAGCATTGGAATTTGCTGATAAAAACGGCGAAACCACAGTTATTGTTACTGCCGACCATGAAACAGGGGGTTTATCTTTACTGGAAGGTGATTTTAAAACCGGAAAAGTTGAAGGTAATTTCAGTACAAATGACCATTCAGGCATTCCTGTTCCGGTAATTGCTTATGGGCCAAATGCTGATATTTTCAGAGGTTTTTATGAAAATAATACCATCTTTGAAAAACTGCTGAAATGCTTCAGAATCAGTCAGACCCGAAAATAGATCCGAAATTTTATTCCCCGGCCGGATGTCTTTAACGGATATCCGGCCGTTTTGTTTTTGGTGATTTTCCTGTAAAATACCTCATTTTTAACCACAACTCTCTCTCCTCTTTTAAAGATAAAGCTTGTTTTTCAGTCAAAAAAAATCTAATATTAACAAACAAGCCCTGTTCATTTACCTGATATGAGATCTGCCATCTTTTTACTTTTTATCTCTTCATTTATTTTAAGTTGTGACCAGCTTAGTCATAATAACAATGAAGCTATCGATAAAAAACGTAAACTTCCTCCTGATTATACTATTGTGCAGATAGAAGGCTGCGAGTACTTCAGAATAGAAAACACACATGGATATGCGAATTTAACACACAAAGGAAACTGTAAAAACCCAATCCATTGCTATAATGATACCACAAAAGCTAAACTCATCCACCAGTCAAAAAACTAAGCTTTTTCAAATTATTAAAGAATTTGCCCTGACAGCCCTCGGTGTTCTGTCAGCCAGTTTCGGATTAGAAGGTTTCCTTTTACCCAATGATTTCCTTGATGGTGGCGTAACGGGTATTTCACTTTTAATCAGTTTACTTACCGGAATAGAATTGCCTATTCTTATTGTAATCGTTAACCTGCCTTTTATCTGGCTTGCATTTACACAGGTTTCCAAAACATTCGCCCTCAAAACCCTGCTGGCCATTGGAATGCTTGCGATCTGTCTGACATTCGTTCATTTTCCTATTGTCACTTCCGACAAGCTGTTAATTGCAGTATTTGGTGGCTTTTTTCTGGGTGCAGGCATTGGATTATCCATCAGGGGAGGCTGCGTGCTTGATGGCACGGAGGTTCTGGCATTGTTTATCAGCCGTAAAACAGTTCTCACTGTAGGTGATGTGATCATTCTGATCAATATTATCATTTTTATGGCAGCGGCGGTTTTTATCAATGTCGAAACCGCGCTTTATGCTATGTTAACATACCTGGGAGCGTCCAAAACCATTGATTTCATTATTCACGGTCTCGAGGAATTTACAGGCGTTACCATTATTTCAGAAAAAAGTGAGGATATCCGGAAAATGATTATTGAAAAACTCGGCCGTGGTGTAACCATCTTTAATGGAAAAAGAGGTTTGAGAAAAAATGATATTCACGACGATCATCTTGATATCATTTATACAGTTGTTACGCGGCTCGAACTTCAAAAACTGACAGACGAAGTGGAAATCATTGATAGTTCTGCCTTTATTATCCAACAAAGTATCAACGATGTTAAAGGTGGAATGATTAAGAAATTACCTTTGCATTAATGTAGTTTGGAAATTCTGCCGTCAGGAAGTTAAACCGATTCAGCATTCATCTTTTACCATTAATCCTCAAATGACCTTAAGAGATTTATTTCATACAATTACCGTCAGTCCTGCCTATGCACTATGGTTTTTAATATCTGTTCCGTTATTGTGTTTTCTGGTAAGCATCTGGCAGGACAAAACTGTTCCTCCACAGCAATCTTCTTCCCGGTATTTTTATGCGGTTATTGTTTATTTAGTCTGTATTCCGGGAATCTTTGCCTTCATGCTGAACTTATATCTTTTCCTTTTTGAAAGACAAAGTATCTGGGAACTGAATCTGATTATTCAGTTTTTACCAATCCTTACAATGGTTTTAACCCTGATGTATATAAAAAGGCAAATGCCGTTTGAATTCATTCCCGGATTTGGTAAGATTTCCGGTTTTATGACACTTATTACTGCCATTATGGGAATTCTATGGTTTGTAGATCGTCTTCATATTTATGCCATCACTTATGTTCCTTTCCATTTTATTGCAATCGGTTTTGTCATTCTTTTATTAGTAATCCGGTTTGCCTGGAACAAATTGTTCTGAAACAGAAAAGCCTTCCCGAAAGAGAAGGCTTTTCTGTTTATAAAATTATCGTTCTGTTACTTAAGATCCGCAGGCTTCGCATCCTTCCGGATCATCTAATGAACAGCTCATATCTGACCAATTTTGCTCCACAACATTAGAATTAGCAAAACTTGCAGCAGCCTGCTGCATATTATTTGCAGCAACACTGTAGTTCATTTCATGTTCTTTCACCACATTGGTTTGCTCAATTGCTACTTCAGCTTGTTTTTCAACAGTAAACTTGATCGCATCTGCGGCAGCTTTCGTACGCAAATAATACATACCTGTTTTCAAGCCACGTTTCCATGCATGGAAGTGCATTGAGGTTAACTTACCAAAGTTTGGATCCTGAAGGTGGATGTTTAATGACTGAGACTGACAAATATAAGCACCGCGGTCAGCAGCCATATCAATGATAGTCTTTTGTTTGATTTCCCAAACAGTCTTGTACAATTCCTTCAGATTCTGTGGGATTTCAGGAATATCCTGTACCGAACCATTGGCAGCAATCAGCTTATTTTTAGTTGATTCATTCCATAAGTTCAATTTAACAAGATCACGAAGAAGATGTTTATTTACCACTGCAAATTCTCCGGACAATACGCGGCGAGCGTAAATGTTTGAAGTATATGGTTCAAAACACTCGTTATTCCCTAAAATCTGTGAAGTAGATGCAGTAGGCATTGGCGCAACAAGCAATGAGTTTCTTACACCATGCTCCATTACTTTACTGCGAAGTGCTTCCCAGTTCCAGCGATTTGAATCCGGCTTAACACCCCACATATCAAACTGGAAGATACCTTCTGAAATCGGTGAACCTTTCCAGGTTTGATACGGACCCTGTACTATTGCTAATTCCATAGAAGCTTCCATAGAAGCATAGTAAATAGTCTCAAAAATTTCCTTGTTCAATTGTTGAGCTTCTGCTGACTCGAAAGGCATTCTCAACAAAATAAACACATCCGCCAGACCCTGTACCCCTAAACCAATAGGACGGTGGCGCATATTTGAATTTCTTGCTTCTTCAACAGGATAATAGTTAACATCTATAATCTTGTTAAGGTTTTTGGTGGCAACCTTTGTTACTTCATACAATTTAGCATGATCGAATTCAAGATATCCACGCTCATTGGTCCTGATATATTTTGGTAAAGCCAATGAAGCAAGGTTACAAACAGCTACCTCATCTTTAGAGGTATATTCCATAATTTCAGTACAAAGGTTCGAAGATTTGATCGTACCTAAGTTTTTCTGATTGGATTTACGGTTTGCATGGTCTTTGAACAACATGTAAGGTGTACCTGTCTCTGTCTGTGATTCTAAAATTTCAAACCACAAATCCTGAGCTTTGATTGTCTTACGTGCTTTTCCTGCCAGTTCGTAACTTTCATACAACTTCTCAAAATCATCTCCGTAAGCATCTGCCAGACCAGGGCATTCGTGAGGGCAGAACAATGACCAGGTGTCATTGGCTTCTACACGTTTCATAAACAAATCCGACACCCAAAGGGCATAGAATAAATCACGGGCACGCATTTCTTCCTTGCCATGATTTTTTCTTAACTGAAGGAAGTCAAAAATATCAGCATGCCATGGTTCAAGATAGATTGCGAAAGAACCTTTACGCTTTCCTCCACCCTGATCCACATAACGTGCCGTATCATTGAATACCCGCAGCATCGGAACAATACCGTTGGAAGTACCATTTGTACCCTTGATATAAGAACCTGTTGCACGGACATTATGAATACTCAAACCTATTCCTCCCGCTGACTGTGATATTTTGGCAGTTTGTTTCAGTGTATCGTAAATACCTTCAATTGAATCATCCTGCATTGTTAACAGGAAGCAAGATGACATCTGAGGTTTCGGAGTTCCTGCGTTAAATAAGGTTGGTGTAGCATGAGTAAACCAACGCTCTGAAAGAAGATTGTAAGTTTCAATAGCCGACTCAATGTCATTGCCATGAATACCTACAGCTACGCGCATCAGCATGTGCTGAGGGCGTTCAGCGATCTTACCGTCTAATTTTAAAAGATAAGATTTTTCAAGGGTTTTAAACCCGAAATAATCATAACCGAAATCACGATCATAAATGATTGCGGCATCAAGTTCTGCTGCATGCTTCTTGATTATGTCATAAACTTCTTTAGACAATAATGCAGCATTTTCGTTTGTTTTAGGATCTACATAGTTGAACAGTCTCTTCATTGTTGCAGAGAAAGACTTTAAAGTATTCTTATGTAGATTGGAAATAGCAATTCTGGCCGCCAGTATAGCGTAGTCAGGATGCTTGGTGGTCATTGAAGCAGCAGTTTCTGCAGCTAAATTGTCGAGCTCGGTAGTTTTAACACCATCATACAATCCTGTAATAACCTTTTTAGCCACTTCTAATGGCTGCACAAAAAATGGGTCAAGACTGTAAGAGAGTTTTTCGATTCTGGCAGTAATCTTGTCGAACTTTACAGACTCACGCCTTCCGTCTCTTTTAATAACGTACATATGAGAAGTTGGGGTTTGAAGGTTAAGAAAAAATACGTGGTTTTTTCATAAATTTATTCGTGAGTGTTAATTCCGAATCCTTTTGGTTTATACATAAAAATTTAGACTGCTGAAAATTTGCTGGTTTTAAGGCATCAAAGTTTCAACAATACACACTGTTTTATTCAAAAATTTCAGATTGAAATTAACGTTGTGGTTAATACAAATTAAATTAAAAACTGAATGCGCAATATAGATAATTGTCAGACACTTTTGACATGTAAAGAATGCTTTTTTACCATATCTCAATAAATAAAGAAGGCTTTCTTTTACACCTCAAATTTTTCAAATAAACAAGTAAATTCTGGAAAAAATTTTACTTTGTTATTTACTGAATTGCCTGATAAAGTTACTGTTTTTTGAACCTTGATGCAAGCGAAAAAGTTTCAGGAAAATCTGGAAAAATTCACCCTACATTTGAAATACACAACATAACATTCATAAAATCAAGCAACTACAGCATATATCACTTAGAATAATGCTAATTAAAAAAGTTAAAAAAAATTTACAGAGATTTAACATAGATTATTGGCATATCCCTCTTAATAAAAGCCTTAAAGTTTTTTTTGAAAGAGCCAATAAAATTTGTAATTTTGCAATCCCTTTCAGGGAAATGTGCCGTTAAACGCTATTCACAGTTTTTCAGAGGTTTGCGTTCTCCTCCCAAATAACGAACACATTGTTTTTTTTAACTCGAGACGGCGGGGAATCGTCTCATTCAGAAAATATTGTAATGAAAAAAGACATTCATCCAGAGTACAAAGATGTGGTTTTCCACGATTTGTCAGCAGATTACAAATTCTTAACGCGTTCTTGCGTAAAAACAACTGAAACTACTGAATTTGAAGGAGCAACTTATCCTGTCTTCAAAATCGAGGTTTCATCTCAGTCACACCCTTTCTATACAGGTAAAAACGTATTACTTGATACTGCAGGACGTGTTGATAAATTCTACAAACGTTTCGGTGCAAAGAAATAATTTTCTGAACACTTTTGTCAGTCAGGTTTTAACAATGTTCCGATACCGGCCAGTTTTGAGTTAATCCCTGGAAAACTTACAAAACCGTTTTGTAAAGAATTTGAAAAATTTCTTCCTAAAAGCCTTTCGGAGTTAACCGAAAGGCTTTTTTGTTGTATTTTTACGGTAATATTTTACCTGCGGATATACTCCGGAATTTCTCAGAACTAAATCTTACTAAAAGAATATCACATTGAATAACTATATACTCTTTGACGAACCGCAAGCCAGAATCGCTCTTTTGCCCCTGACCTTTACACGTCCTGTAAGCGAAATACGTATTGGCATTCAGACTATTACAGAAAAATGGGAGGATTTTCTACAGACAAAAATCTCTTTCGCTACAGAAGACTATCTACAACAGAAATATCCTATAACTCTTTCAACAGATAATATTTTTATCAATGGTGCTATCTGCCCGACCCTGAATTTAGTAAAGGAGATTATCAACCTCCCTCCCGGCAGTTCTCTTTATTATCAGAATGATCTTTTGGCTTTCCGGGCTGCTGCCTATACACCGGAAGCTGATTTTGAAACAGTCATTCAGTTCGATGATGTCCCATTCCTTGTAAAAGAAGTAACTGACATTTTTCTGCACAATGGTTCGCAGATCAAGGAAGATTTTGCAAGAATTACTGCTAATCGTACATCTCAGCCTATTACAGATCGTTTTACTGCTTTTTACAATGAACCTCAAATTTTCGTTGAAGAGGGTGCTGATATAAAAAATGCTTCCCTCAATGCTGAAAACGGGCCAATTTATATCGGGAAAGGAGCCAAAATCATGGAAGGGGCTAAAATACAGGGACCATTTGCTATTTGCGAAAATTCAGTAGTAAATCTTGGTGGCAAAATGAGACCTAACACAACCATCGGGCCTTTCTGTAAAGTTGGCGGAGAAGTCAGTAATTCGGTCATTTTCGGAAATTCGAACAAGGGCCATGAGGGGTTTATGGGAAACAGTGTCATTGGAGAATGGTGTAATTGGGGAGCGGACACAAACAATTCAAATCTTAAGAATGATTATTCTAAAGTTGAACTTTGGAATTATGCTACCAACCGCTACGAAAAGACTGAATTACAATTTACCGGACTTATCATGGGAGATCATTCAAAATGCGGCATTAATACCATGTTTAATACAGGAACAATCGTCGGAGTAAATTGTAATATCATCGGAGCCGGATTTCAGCCGAAACATATTCCTTCTTTCTCCTGGGGTGGACCGGAGGAATTCAGGTCATATCATCCAAGAAAAGCTTTTCAGGTAGCAAGGGCTGTATTCGAACGAAGAGGTCAGGTTTTCGATGCTGTCGAAGAGGCAATTTTACTGAAAATTTTTGAAATGGCACAGCCTAAAAACTCATAATGCAAAGCAGCTAAGTGCATTTAAATTATAATTTCAGACAAAAAACCAGCTTTTTAAGGTATTCCCATTAAATCCACGCAAGCCTGCGTGGATTTTTGTTTAATTTTACCAAAAAATCCGAATCAGGAATGCTTTTCAAAGATATACAGGGACTTGATTCCATCAAAAATACACTCATCCAATCCGTTAAGAACAACCATGTTGCCCATGCGCAGTTATTTCATGGGAATGTGGGCAGTGCTAACCTGGCTTTGGCATGGGCCTACGCCACATATATCAATTGTGAAGATAAACAGGAGAATGATTCATGTGGAAAATGTGCCTCCTGTTCGAAAATGGGCAAACTGATTCATCCGGATTTTCATCATATCTTTCCGACAGCCACTACCAAAAAAGTTAAAGAAGCTGATTCTGAGTCTTATATGCCTTTGTGGCGTGATTTTCTGAAACAAAGTCCTTATAAAACCTTAGCTGACTGGCTGGAGTTTATTGGTGTTGAAGGTAACAAACAGGGAAATATTTCTGCGGAAGAAGCCCGGAAAGTGATTCAGAAAGTTTCACTAATGGCTTATGAAGCTGAATACAAAATCCTGATTATCTGGCAACCGGAACAATTAAATCAGAGTTCGGCCAATGCTTTACTGAAAATACTGGAAGAGCCACCATCCAAAACATTGTTTTTACTCGTATGTAATAATGCGAATAAGCTTCTTGCCACCATTTTGTCGAGAACTCAGCGAATTGCTATTCCTTCGTTTTCTGACGATGATATCGTACAATATCTGGTCGCTAAACTGGCGGTGGACGACAGAAGAGCCAAACAAATTGCGTACCTTTCGGAAGGTAACCTTTCCAAAGCCGTAGAGCTTTCAACGGCTCAGGAAAATGATCAGCATAGCTGGTTTGCCAATTGGATGAGAATGGCCTATAAACCGGATATCAGTTCTCTGGTAAAACTGGCAGATACTTTTGACACTTTTCCGAAAGAACAGCAAAAAGGATTAATTGAATACAGTCTGAGTGTTTTCAGAGATTTACTTTTATGGCAAAATGGAGCAAACAGCCTTGTCAGACTGGAAGGAGATGAACTCACCTTTGTTCAGAATTTTTCCAAAGCGGTAAAACAGGAAGCGATTGAAGCGGTTGTACAGGAATTAAATGATGCTCATTATCATTTGGAACGTAATGCCCGGGCTAAAATATTGCACCTTGATTTATCCCTTACCATTGCCCGATTATTTAAGAAATAACAGATAATTTTATCTGAACCATATATTTTGTAAGAGATTCAGGTATTTTAAGCCTGATATATTAATTAGATGAATACTATCAAATTAGGAACCCGCGGGTCAAAATTAGCCCTTTGGCAAGCATACTATATTAAAGATACCCTTGAAAAAGGCGGTTTATCTGTTGAAATTGTTATTATTGAAACAAAAGGAGATCTGATTCTTGACCGCTCCCTTTCGAAAATCGGCTCCAAGGGCGTATTTACTGAAGAGCTGGAGGAAAAGCTTCGTTCAGGTGAAATTGATATTGCGCAGCACTCTGCCAAGGATTTACAATCAGACCTGGCTGATGATCTGGAGCTTATTGCCTTTACAGAAAGAGAAAAAGTAAATGATGTTCTGGTAAGTCTGGATAAAAGCCTGTCTCTCGAAAGTGGTCAGCCTTTTGTAGTAGGAACTTCTTCTACCAGAAGAATTGCGATGTTAAAACATTTCTATCCGCATATTCAAACCGTAGATATGCGTGGAAACCTCCAGACCCGTATGCGCAAACTTGAGGAAGGCGTATGCGATGCCCTTTTACTAGCATATGCAGGTGTACACAGAATGGGATACCTGGAACATGTTACTGAACTGATTACTACTCAGAAGTTTATTCCGGCAGTTGGACAAGGTTCGGTTGCCATAGAATGTGCTGCTTCTCTGGATCCGGTTAAAAAGGCCAGAATACGTGAACTTTGTAACCATCAGGAAACAGAGCAACAATTATTAACAGAAAGAGCATACCTGCGTAAACTTCAGGGAGGATGCAGTATTCCGGTATTCGGATTGGCTGTACAGGAAAATAATCAATTATCAATCACTGGTGGTATTGTCAGTCTGGATGGCAGTAAAATTCTGAAAGAAACGCTTACAGGAGAAAATCCGGAAGCATTGGGACTTGAACTTGCCGGAAAAATTTTAAGTCTTGGCGGAGATAAAATTCTGGCAGAGATAAAATCTCAGTTAAATAATTAACGAAAAACACAACAATTAAAAATTTGAGATCTACCTCTGTTGTGGATTTCTGTATATAATGTTGTTTCCTTATTTTCATTCTTAAATTGAATTAAATGCGGAGATTTTTCACCTTACTGATCATTTTTTTCTGCATAAACACGCTGGATGCACAATCCGGAAAGAAGGATTATCTGCTGACCATAAAAACCAGATTTGGAGAAATGCATTCTGTTTTGAGTGATTTAACGCCAAAACACAAAGCTAATTTCATTAAACTGGTTGAAGATAAATTCTATAATGGATTACTTTTCCATAGAATTATCGAAGGTTTTATGATTCAGGCAGGAGACCCTGCTTCGAAATATGCCAAAAAAGGGGAGTTTTTAGGAAATGGTGATGCAGATTACAGAATTCCGGCAGAAATAAATCAGACACTCTTTCATAAAAGAGGTGTTATCGCAGCAGCAAGAGAGCAAAATCCTGAAAAAGAATCGTCCGGATATCATTTTTATATCGTCCAGGGAACTGTATGGGATGATAAGACTCTGGCAGAACAGATGGCGAGAACACCGCTCAGAAAGTTCAGCGACTCCCAGATTCAGACTTATAAGACTTTGGGAGGTTCCCCACATTTGGATGGTAATTATACGGTTTTCGGACAGGTAATTGATAACCTTTGGGTTGTTGATTCGGTTGCCAGACAAAAGAGAGACCTTAACAACCGTCCTCTTGAAGACATTGCGATGAAAATTTCATGTAAAAAAGTAAAGAAGAAAAAAATAACCCGGCTTTACGGGTATCAGTTTGATTAGTATCATTTCATAACATACTCTAAATTAACACTCCATTCGTTTACAGGAGAGCACAAAAATGAAAAAACGAATTCTCATTACCGGTTCAAATGGATTATTAGGTCAGAAACTGGTTGATTTATTATCTTCCAAAACTGATATTGAATTAATAGCCACAGCCAGGGGAGCCAATCGTCTGCCTTTTCAGGAAGGTTATTTGTACCGTGAAATGGACATCACCAATGCGGAACAAGTTGCTTCTGTGATTGATGAAATTGTCCCTCATGTTATTATACATACCGCTGCAATGACTAATGTGGATCAATGCGAATCCGAAAAAGAGTTATGTTGGGCAATGAATGTCAGTGCGGTGGAATATCTGGCAAAAGCTGCAGAAAAACATAACATTTTTCTATGTCATGTTTCAACAGACTTCATTTTTGATGGCGAAAATGGCCCGTATGATGAAACAGCTGAAGCAAAACCACTTTCTTATTATGGAGACAGTAAATTAGCAGCAGAAGAAATACTTTTGAAATCATCTATCCGCTGGGCTATTGCCAGAACAGTTCTGGTTTACGGAATTGTATCAGATATGAGCAGAACCAACATCATCCTCTGGGTTAAAAAATCACTGGAAGATGGAAAAAATATCAAAGTAGTAACCGATCAGTTCAGAACGCCCACTTTAGCAGAGGATCTGGCGATGGGCTGCTGGCTAATTGCTGACAAAGAAGCAGAAGGTATCTATAATATTTCAGGAAAAGATTTTCTTACGCCTTATGAAATGGCAATAATGACTGCTGATTTCTTTAAACTGGATAAATCGCTGATTACCCGGGCAGATTCAAGTACTTTCAGTCAGCCTGCAAAAAGACCTCCGAGAACCGGGTTTATTCTCGACAAAGCACGTGAAGTGTTAGGATATGACCCTGTAAGTTTTGAAGAAGGAATAGCTATTGTTGCCAAACAGGTCTCAGGACAATAAAATCAAATAAAAAGGAGCACTTAAAATGCTCCTTTTTACTTTTATCTGAGTAATAAAACTCTTTTTGTTTTTTCGAAAGCTCCGTTTCTGACTTTCAGAATAAACTCAGACAAACCTTCATATCTCAAATCTATAATCTTCCTTTCATTAAAATTATCCACTTTGTACTGATTTACAATCTGACCTCTCATGTTGTAAATTATTACGTCTGAATCAAGCAGGTCCTTACTGGTTTCAATCGTAATAAAGCCATTGGTACTCGGATTCGGATATACACTGAGTCCATCTAATTCCGGGTCTGCCTTGAATATTTTTTTCTCCGAAAACTTAGAATAACATGACAGCTGGTTATTAGGCTGTGGTACATTGGTATAAGCAATTCTTGCTCTTACTTCATACGTACCATCCTTGTTCGACTTAATATTCTGGGTTGTAAACGGAAGTAGTTGTCCCTGATATTTCCATTCATAATCATTTGCTGATGGGGATTGCTCCGCATCCAGTGTATAAGAACCTATCTGACGAATAACCGGCACAAAAGGAAGGTCTTTTACTGATATATCTATCGGCTGAGAAAACAGTGAGCGACAGCCATTTGAGTCTGTAACTTTGACATAGTATTTCCCGGATTTTTTGGCATAAAAATTATAGTTCTGCACATTAAGCGAATCTGTTTGTCCATTTTTGACCAATGGTCCCCACCAATCCGAAATCAGTTTACTCGATGAAGTCAGTTTTACACTGTCTCCGTCACAAAAAGTTGTAAAATCAGCAGCTGTGATGGACGAAGCAGGCGGCAATGGATTTACCCTGGTTACCACTGCTTCTGAAGCATGTGAAATACAGTTGAATTTGTTAACAGTTCTTACAAAAACAGAGGTTGCTGTACTGATAGTAATACTTGCACTTGTAGCATTGTTACTCCATTTATATCCTGCTTCAGGGCTTGATGTCAGTACCACATATTTGTCTGCACAAAAAGGATTAGGTCCTCTGAGTGTAATTGTGGGTATTTCAGGTAAAGGATTAACTGTGATTTTTACACTATCTGCTACTTTATCGGAAGAACAGTTAAAAGCATCAACCGTCTGAACAGAGTATGTTCCTCCGCCTTTCAGGATAATTGTTCTGGCTGAGCTGGATAATACATCCCTGTCACGAAACCAGCGGTAAGAATTAGTTGCTTCGTTTGGCGTAGTATTAGGTAAACTTGCCATCAGCATGGTGCTGTCTTCCTGACAAAATATAGTGGGTCTCAGATTCGTAATTACAGGTTTCTGAGGAAGCGGGTATACTTTCACATTCATTCCGGCAGAATATTCAGAAAAACATCCTCTGCCGTCAATTACTTTCACACTAAAAATCCCTGATTTCGTTACAGGAATACTTGGTAAATCAGAAATTTCTGTCTGACTGGTTTCTTCTCTCCACACATATTGCGTAACGGCAGCAGAAGTGACAGACTTCAGTGTTACCTTATTGCCATCACAAAAATTAACCGGGCCATCTGCCAATACCTGAGGCTGGTCAGGAGCCGGTAAAACGATAACCTGAATCTTATTGGAAGCCAGAGACGCACAGTTTTTATTATCTGTTACCTTCACTGAATAAATCCCAGCTTTATTAACAAAAACACTTTGATTTGCCGGAATATCAGTTGTAGCTAAAGAAGCCTCTCTGATCCAGATATACCCGACAGGAGCGTTGGTAGAAATCAGTTTAACATTTTTATCGGGACAAAAAGTAGTTGCTCCTTCAGCAGTGATAGTCGGGGTAGCAGGCAGTTCATTTACAGTCACCTGAACAGGGTCTGAAGCCTGAGCTGATTTACATCCGTTTCCATCTATCACTTTTACCGAAAAACTGCCTGAATTATCAACATATATCTCCCTTCCTGATTGTCCGTTGCTCCACTCATAATTACTTGAATTGGTAGATTGCAGTCCGACATTCCCTCCGCGGCAAAATTCAGTAGCTCCCAAAGGGGTAATACTGGGTTTAGGGGGTAAAGGATTGATATTTACCCTGACAATATTCGAAAATTCAGAAGAACAATTATTCCCATCTGTGAATTTCACACTATACTCTCCCGGGGAATTGACGAAAATATTCTGATCTCTGCTTCCTGTATTCCACAAATTCCCGTTTCCTCCGTAATTTGAACTCAAAGTGGTACTCTGTCCTTCACAAAGATTTACAACGGGCTGGGCTAAAATATTGGGTCTGTCAGGATTTTTAAAAACTGTAATCGTGAGGGTATTTGACATTTCAGAAATACATCCGTTGTTATCCCTGGCTCTTACCTGAAAATTGTAAATTCCAGGGCTTGCCGGCGTATTTATGCTGTTTGCAATCGGCTGGCCACCCTCATAATTCCAGAGATTAGTACCACCATTATATGAAGAAGATAAACTAATGCTCCCCCCTTCGCAATATGCGGTAACACCATTTGCGCTGATTAATGGTTTGGAAGGGGCAGGAGTACCTATTGCGGTAAGGTTGAATCCCGGAGATTCATTTACGCAACCAAAAGCACTTTGGGTTATTACGGTATAACGTCCGGAAACATTTGCAGAAATAAAATTATTACTTTGTCCGATATCCTGACCATTTAATCTCCAGCGATAATTAGGAGCATCAGAAGCAGTTAAAACAGCACTTGCTCCTCCGCAAACTATATCCCCTACATTGGAGCTGATAGAAAGCCCTCCGGCGGCACTCAGGTTGCCCGGAACCTCGATATTATTTAATTCATAGATATTTCCACTGCCATCTACGGCTCTGACAGAATAATAACCTCCTCCAACATTGATGCTGGCTCCTCCTGAGCCATTACTCCATGAATAAGAACCACCTGCCACTGAGGCGCTGAGTGTAACACGATTTGCACCGCAATCCGCAAAAGAAGAAAGAGATAATGAGGACCCTGTCTGAGGCTGGGAGCTACTGAAGAAAGAATTATCAAGCGAGTTATTCCAGGCATTGGCCAAATCTATCAAACCCTGTCCTGAAAGGTGAATACACTCTGCATCGGCCCTTGGCACCTGAATACCATCAGTTTCAGGCCCTGCAAAAATCTGATTCCCGATATTAATCGTTTCATTTTGCCCCGCAATTACTGCAGGGGAAACAATTTCATAGCCTGAACAACCTCCGACACGGGTTCTGGATACCCTGGCAACAGCCCAGGTTATGTTTTTCCCGAAATCCGAACGACTTTGATTAATTACAGCCTGTAATCTGTTACGGTAGGTATCTTTATCCATCGACCCTTCCGGTGCTCCGGGGTTTATTCTTCCCGGATTGGTATCCGCTTCTCCCTGCATCCATAACACAGACCGTAAGCCCAGATAAGAACAATAGTATCGTAAAGATTGTCGTAAATTTCCATAAGGCGTCCCGGGGGCATAATTAACGGGAGCAAAATCACTTGCTGTAGTTCCGCCGTTAATACTTTCCTGCCAGTTACGAATGGACGTTCCTGACCAGGCGACATTAATAAACATGATCGGAACATTCAGGCGGTTTGACAATAAATCCCCCAACCTTCCCCAACACCATGAGCCTGTTCCTCTGGGGGCAATATCTGAAAAGGCATCTAAATGAGTATAATTTGGAGAAGGATAATTCATATCCTGCCCGCTGTTTCCGAAATTTGAAAAATTAATGCAGTTTACACGGTCATCTGAAGCACCAACCTGTCCTACCTGTTTTAATTGATTGGGATCACTCCCGCTTCCTGCATTCGACTGCCCTGCAATTAAAAACACCTCCCCGACCCCGACTTTATCAACCTGTGAGGTACCTATTACATTTCCGTTATAAACACCACGAACTGAAAGTCTGTACCATCCTCCGCTTACCGTTACCGAGCCTGAAAAAACTCCCCCCTGAGGATTATTGGCAATAGTCTGCCAACCCGTATCAGAACCTCCCTGAACAGGTTCGAAACGTGCCTGAACAACATCTACCAGCTGATTGACATTCCCGGTAACATTTATGGAAGTCTGGTTACCATTGTTTCTTTGAAATACCACTCTGTCAGATGGTGCAATAATTCGAATTTGTGCAGAAGCAACCTGAGCCAGCAATAAAAGCAGCACCAATGTACTGTTCCTGACTACACGTTGCAAAAAGAACTTTTTCATAATTTCAATTAAAAATGTATCATAGATTTATTAGTAGTCGGATCAAAAATTCAGCCAGAATCATCCACATGAAAATACTTTTCTCAGATGAGTCTGACTGCAATTAAATGCACGGCAGATCACTCCGCTTTTCATAATAAAAACCGGATTTCATATTACAAGAGTTTTTGGATTTTATAAAGAAATTCTCCCCGCTGTGTCTGATATAACTGGATTATTAATCCGGGATTTCAAAAATAACGGAAACACCCCAAAGCAACAGACATTAAAGTCAAAAGACTTCAATCAAATTTATCAAATGGTAAAACCAATAACTTTTCGGATAAAAGTTTCCTAATTAGCGGGGGTAGGAAGCTCTGGTTGAGACGAATGAAGGGTCTTCCAGATCAAATCTTTCAGCTCAACAAGTCCTTGCTGCAAAACAGAAGAGATAAACACATAAGGCAAACCCTCAGGAAGACTGGCTTCCAGTTTAGGGCGATCCTCTTCCGAAAGTAAATCGGTTTTAGAAATAGCCAGAATGCGTTCCTTATCTAACAGGGACGGATTGTAAAGCTTTAATTCATTGAGAAGAATAGCATATTCATCTGCAATATTTTCAGCGGAGGCGGGTATTAAGAATAATAAAATCGAATTTCTTTCAATATGTCTCAAAAATCTGAGACCAAGGCCTTTCCCCTGGGAAGCGCCTTCAATAATTCCCGGAATATCAGCCATTACAAAAGACTTAAAGTCTCTGTAGGCCACTACCCCAAGATTTGGTACTAAAGTAGTAAAAGCATAATCAGCAATTTCAGGTTTTGCCGCTGAGATTACAGAAAGCAATGTTGATTTTCCTGCATTCGGGAATCCTACTAAACCTACATCAGCCAAAACTTTCAATTCAAGCACAACCCATAAGTCCTGTCCGGGTTCACCAGGCTGAGCATGTCTTGGCGTCTGGTTGGTCGGTGTCTTGAAATTTGTATTTCCAAGGCCGCCTCTTCCTCCGTTCAGTAAAATGATTTCCTGGCCTTCCTCCGTAATTTCAGCAAGAATCATGCCTGTTTCCGGATCTTTTGCAATCGTTCCTAAAGGCACATTTACGTAGATATCAGGCCCTTGCGCACCGGAACGTCTTCCACCTTCTCCTCCTTTACCATTTTCCGCAAAAATATGCTTCTGGTATTTGAGGTGTAAAAGTGTCCATTGCTGAGAATCTCCTTTGAGTATAATATGACCTCCGCGACCACCATCACCGCCGTCAGGTCCACCTTTGGGTACGTGCTTTTCTCTGCGAAAGTGAGAGGAGCCACTACCACCATGCCCTGAACGGACGTTAATCTTTACGTAGTCAATGAAATTGGAAGTCATAATTCTGTTAAATTCAAAATTCAGGCGTAATGTTACAAAAGAGCCGTTATGTAAAATTAACAAAACCCCTGTAAGAACATTACGCCGATAAAAAACTATTTTACCGCATCAATAGCAGCACAAATGCCATTAAATATGTTATCAATTTCTCCGATTCCATTTACAGAAGCTACTTTACCCTGCTTTTCGTAGTATGGTAATACGTGAATGGTTTTAGAGAAATACTCGTCGATTCTTTTCAAAAGTTTATCTTCATCATCATCTGCACGACCGCTTATTTTTTTACGTTCTGCAATACGATTTTTAATTTCTTCCTCCGTAACATCCAATTGTACAACACCGTTAATTTTTTCACCATTTTTGGTTAGAAAAACATCAAGTGCTTCCGCCTGCGCTACGGTACGTGGAAATCCGTCAAAAATAAAGCCATTTGCCTGAGGATTCTTTTTCACTTCTTCTTCCAGCATATCAATTGTTACCGAGTCCGGAACAAGAAGGCCGTCAGCCAGAATCTGCTTCACCCGCTTGCCAAGTTCAGTATCCTCTTTAATGTGCATCCGGAACAAATCACCAGTGGATATATGAACAAGATTGTACTTTTCAATTAGTTTTGCTGATTGTGTACCTTTACCCGCACCAGGAGGTCCAAACAAGACGAGATTTAACATTACTTTAACCGTTATGTTTAATGTGAAAAAGAGTTGTTTTTGTAATAAAGTGCAAATTTACGATAAGGTAGTCTAAATTTTAGTCTATTCTTTAATAATTTAGTAATCAACATTCAAAATAACTTCTTTTGAAATTCCGGAAACGCGACCTTCTTCCTGTAAATTCTGGTAAATAATCCCGAAAATTGCCCTTTAGAAGCCAATAAGGGTATAGAACACTGTATATTTACTATATATTTATGTAAAAATCCAACTAACTTATGAAAAACGAATCAAGACGAAATTTTGTAAAAAAAAGTGCTCTTGGCCTGTCAGTGGCTGCGGCAACCTCTACTGCGGCATCTGCGTTTAGTCCAAATGAGATTTTTGTGCACCATGTATACTTTTGGCTGAAGAACCCGGGAAGCCAGGCTGATAAAGCAAAACTGCTTGAGGGCCTGGAAAAACTTTCTAAAGTACCAACCATCAAAATGGTACATATCGGTAGTCCGGCAAGCACAAACCGTAGCGTAATTGAGCGCAGCTATGCGGTTTCATGGCTATTGTTTTTTAATAATATTGAGGATGAAGAAATCTATCAAACCCATCCGATTCACCTCAAATTTATTGAAGACTATTCTCATCTCTGGGAAAAAGTAATTGTTTATGACTCTGTGGGAAACAAGCGATAATTTACATCCTTGCTATTAGCTTATATCATAATGAGGGACGAAATAAGAAAAGGAACATCATTCCTGTTTTTATTTCTCCCTTTTTTCATTTCAGGGTATTTTCAGCAACTTTCTTTCAATAAATCTCATATTGAGACGTTGCTTTTTAGAGGCAATTATTAAATTTAGCACAGAAAATACTTGCTTCATTGCTTTAATCTAAAAACTCACCAAATGAGAAAACTACTCCTTGCCTTTTTCCTCTTTACAATACCTTGCTCGTTTTTGTCGGCTCAAAACCTTGTCAGTCAGGAAGATCAGGAACAAATCAAACAAGTGATTTCTGCTGAAACAAAGCTGTTTTATGCAAGAAAACTGAGTGACTGGAAAAACCTGTGGCGTCAGACACCCTCTTCTTACTGGGCACTTATTGAGAAAAATAACCGTTTTCAAAAGGAAGGATGGGACAATATCTCAAAATTTATGGAGAAGTATTACCAGGAAAACAAGGCTGCTTCTTTTACTTTTAAACGGGAAAACACCAATTTCCGAAAAGTGAATCCAACTTATCTCTGGGTAACGTTTGACCAAACCCGCATTGCTTCCGATGGGAAGAAAGATTTTTTTAAGGAACTCCGTATTTTAGAACTTATTAAGGGAGAATGGAAAATTGTCAATATGACCTCCATCTGGATGCCGGGAGGGGCCGGTATTGTCAAAGAAGAAGCCGGAACCGGACTCATTCCTAAACCTGAAGAAAAGCCTAAACCGATAAAAGCTCCTGAAAAATCCTTAAAAAAAGAGAAAACGGAAGAAAAGCCACAGACTAAAAAAGTAGCAAGCGGGAGATCTTTTGAGAAATTAATGGAAGAAAGTGAAGAACCTGAAAAGCCCGTTGAAGCAGAAAAGCCTAAACCTAAAGAAAAACCAGCCGCAATTACAGCAGGAAATAAAGTAAAAAAGGCACAAAAGTAGGTTGCTTCCAATATATAAAAATCGGGTCTTTTCATCCCTTCCGGAGATAAAAGACCCGATTTTCTTATTTATGCAAATAATTAATTTATTACAAAACCGGAGAAGCAAACATCTGAACATCATCTAATGTGATTTCTTCGCCACACATAATGACCAAACGCTCTACAACATTTCTTAATTCTCTGACATTTCCAGTCCAGGGAAGGGTTTTCAAATAATCCATTGCATCACCGAGCACCGTTTTAGTTGAGGCACCATATTCATCAGCAATATCATTCAGGAATTTTTCAACCAGTAAGGGAATATCATCCGGACGGGAACTCAAAGGTGGAACATGAATCGGAATGACATTCAATCTGTGGTACAAATCCTCCCGGAAACGTCCTTCAGAGATTTCAGACTTTAAATCTTTATTTGTTGCGGCAAAAACCCGGACATTTACTTTTATTTCTTTGTCTCCTCCTACTCTGGTGATTTTGCTTTCCTGCAAAGCTCTCAATACTTTCGCCTGCGCAGAAAGACTCATGTCACCAATTTCGTCCAAAAATAATGTACCTCCGTCAGCCTGTTCAAACTTACCGATTCTTTGCTTTATGGCAGAAGTAAAAGCACCTTTTTCATGACCAAACAACTCTGACTCAATAAGTTCGGAAGGAATTGCGGCGCAGTTCACTTCAACCAAAGGCATCTGTGCCCGGTTGCTTTTTTCATGAAGCCTCTTGGCAACCATTTCCTTTCCGGAACCATTAGGGCCGGTAATCATTACCCTTGCTTCTGTAGGGCCAACTCTGTCACAGGTATCTTTCACCCTTTTGATTGAGTCAGATTCCCCGACAATTTCATTGAGTTTATATACTTTTTTCTGGAGTACTTTAGTTACAGAAACAAGGGCTCTCTTTTCAATAGCATTTCTTACGGTAACCAGCAATCTGTTAAGATCAGGTGGTTTCTGGATAAAATCGAAAGCACCGCGTTTGGTAGCTTCAACTGCGTTTTCGACGTTCCCAAATGCTGAGATCATAATAAACTGAGCGGATTTACCCATTTCTCCTGCCTTTAAAAGCAGGTCCAGACCCTCTATTTTAGGCATTTTTATATCGCAAAGCACGACATCATAGTCATTTTGCTTTACCGATTCAAGCCCTTGTTCCCCGTCACTTGCCTCCTCCACCTGATACCCTTCATACTCAAGAATATCTCTCAAAGCACTCCGGATGGCTTTTTCATCATCAATTATTAAAATTCTTGCCATAGGCGAATATATATTAAGTGGGCCGGTATCCGGAAATCAATGCGTAATTATTTCAAAATCCTAAACTTCCGATTCTGATACAAATGTATGAACATTTAAACTTTCTTCAAGACCTGTCTAATCTTAATCTCTCAGCGCAGTTCTATCCCGCCTGCCTGAAAAGTAATTTATACAGTTATACCCAAAAGTACATTTTTTTTAAAGGAATTACACTAAATTCCAGTACATAATCTCCCGAAATCATTCAGCAGTTAAAATATTTCAAATTAGCAAAGCTCTGTTTTGACAGTTTTCAAAATTAATGTGCTTTATCTTAAATCCAATAAGAACTGAGTCAAAATGATTCATTTTAAATCTCTGATTCATTGCTTTTTCCTATTATTTTCAGCTATTTTCCGATTATTTCAATACAATTGTTTACCAATCTTTTTTTACCTAACCTCAGGGATTTAGAAATTCATTTCATAATTCGTCATCTTCCCGACAATTCATTTTGTGGTTTTCTTTCAATTTTACATCGAAATCAGAAACAAAAAATTAAATTCAGTCAATACATGAAAACTCAATCCCTCTTATTAGTCCTGTTTTTAACACTTCTTCTGCAAAATACATTTGCCCAGAATGATTCTTCTTTAAGAACAAAACATTTTAACCTTTCTAAAAAAGGTCTTGCCATTGAAGGTTATGACCCGGTTGCTTATTTTACGAAGCACAAGGCAGTTAAAGGAAAATCAGAATATTCCTTTCAGTATAAAGGAATTACCTATATGGCTTCCAGTGTAGAGAACCTTGCATTATTAAAAGATTCACCGGAAAAATATGAACCTCAATACGGAGGCTGGTGTGCCTATGCAATGGGTAGTAACGGTGAAAAAGTAGAGATTGATCCGGAAACATTTAAGATTGTAAATGGCAGACTATTCCTTTTTTACAACAAATTTTTCAACAATACTCTCAATGACTGGAATAAAAACGAGAAAGTTCTTAATACAAATGCCGATAAAAACTGGTCCAAAACATTCAAATAGAAAAATTATCCTTCTGATAAAATCATCAGGAATAAACATTTTCAGCTCATGAAAACACTCAAAATTACTGACTGGGTTTTAAGGCTTATTGCAGCCCTCATTCTTTTACAAACCTTATTTTTTAAATTCAGTGCTGCTCCGGAAAGTGTATATATTTTTACAACTGTCGGGATGGAACCCTGGGGAAGAATCGGTTCAGGAATAGCCGAATTGATTTGTTCGGTTCTCCTTTTACTTCCGGGAACAACCTGGCTGGGAGCATCAGGTGCAGTCGGAGTAATGGCTGGGGCTATTTTCTTTCACCTCACCAAACTGGGCATTGAAGTGATGGGCGATGGCGGCCAGCTGTTTTTTATGGCAGTTATCGTAATGCTCTGCTCTCTTGCCTTACTGTGGATGCACAGATCTGAAATTTCAAGGTTTCTGAAAATCCTTATTCCATAAACCTTTCAAAATAATACAAATGAAGTCAGTCTTAATCTCAATATCTGTTTATACATTTCTGGTATTTTTTTCACTGCAAAGTCATGCACAGAATGTATCAAAAAGCTATAATACCCTCGACTTATCTATTGCTGCAGGAAAAGGTTTTTCCCCGGCTCTTTCCTATGCAAGGTTGTGGAAAATCGGGAAATCAAATCATTTCAGAATCGGACTGGGGGCACGGCTGACCTCATTCTGGGCTTCTGATTTTGAAGCAAGAACGGCTCCGGCAAAACTTACATCCGGAAAGGAAAGCCTGGCGGCACTGTTTTCAGAGGATATTATCGCAAATATTGATACCTTTAAGCTTTCAAAGGTCCAGACTAATGCACTAAATGCGACCTTGTATCTGCAATATTCACTAAGTCAAAAATTTGAATTCGGAATGAACATTGACCTCCTGGGTTTTACCTTCGGAGGGCAGCAATCAGGATATTTTATCGCAAATTCATTGGGTAATTCTGTTAACGGACAGAAGTCAGCAGCTTCACCTTCTTCTTTCAATGCCTTGTTAATCAGTGACTCTGATTATGGAAGCCTTAATTCCGAGTTATACGGAAGATACTGGCTAAATGACAGATTCGGGATAAGAGCAGGACTTAGTTTTCAGTTTGTTGAATACAAAACCGATAAAAAAGTAACTGTTGCCAACACAGATAATGACCGCTGGAGAGGTAAAATTCTGATGCCAATGGTTGCCATATGTTATAAATTTTGATTAAATCCGAGCCATTTCTGTAATTTTCCCGTCCAACCATCACATTTCAGTGTTATGAAAAGAATCTTAAGTATTATATTTCTCGTAGGTTTGGCCAACACCTGTTTTGCTCAAACCTGGAAAGCTACTACTGCTACAGTAACTTTTAAGATCAAAATGCTGGGAAGTACTGTTGACGGGAGTTTTAAAGGATTTTCAGGCAAATTTCTATTCGATCCGAATAACCTTAAAAATTCAAGTCTTTCCGCAAGTGTTGATGTCAATACAGTTTTTACGGATAACAGTCTGAGAGACAGGCATCTCAAAGAAAAAGAATATTTGTTTAATGCAGGTAAATATCCGGTTCTGAAAATGACCTCCACCAATATTGAAAAGGATGGAAATAATTACATCGGTTATTTTGACCTGACAATGAAGGGAATTACCAAAAATATAAAGCTCCCGTTTTCTTTTAAACAGGATGGAGAAAAAGCTTCTTTTCAGGGTTCAGCTCTCATAAACAGAAAAGATTGGTCGGTTGGAGGAAGTACTTTAGGAATGAGTAGTGATGTAACTTTTACAATTGCTGTAAATGCTATTAAGGAATAAAAACTTTGATTAAATATTATGACAATACTACAAAAATCAAACATCGACATTTTTAATCAGCTCGCCTGTTTACTGGAATCGCTTTGTTCCGAAACTTATCAGCAGCGACTTGAAATACTCCACAATAATTCTGTCGGACAACATGTTCGTCATATTGTGGAATTTTATCAGTGTCTTCAGAAAGGTTATTTATCCGGTTTTGTAAATTATGACGAACGGGACAGAAATTATCTGATTGAATCTGACAAGGATTTTACACTTTCATTACTTGATGAGCTTTCCGACAATTTAATGAATCAGGATGAAAATCAATCGCTGACATTGGTTTCAAAATTAGGAGATGATGGCATTGTGGAATCGAAAAGTAGTTTTTACAGAGAGCTGATTTATCTTATTGAACACAGTATTCACCACCTGGCAATTATCAAAATAGCTGTAAATCAGGCTTTTCCTGAAATCTTCCTGCCTGAGAATTTTGGAGTGGCTCATTCCACTATACAATTCAGAAAAACTATGCAAAGTGTGTGATAGCCAGTCATTTCACAACATACTTTAACAAACTTATCTAACGAAGGAGATAGAGATTTAACCCTCTTTTCCTTCATTTTTTCTTTAATAATGTGCGTATTTACCTATCTTCCCTTAGAAGGAGATTCTTATATTGTAACCAATAACCGGGACGAATCTATGGCACGTCCAAAAGCTATTCCTCCTCAGAGCTATGTGCTAAACGGGAAAACCGTAACTTTTCCCAAAGATCCTCAGGCGGGCGGAACCTGGATTGCTTTTTCAGATGAGTACACGATTTGCCTGTTAAACGGAGCATTAAAAAAACATCAGCATAAACCTCCGTATAAACAAAGCAGAGGAAAAATCATTCCGGATTTCTTTAATTTCGAGGGGTTTTTATCTTTTTCTGAAACCTATGATTTTCAGGGAATTGAGAATTTCACGTTGATAGTGATCGACAATAAAGCCATGTCGATTGATAAATTAGTCTGGGATGGAGAACATGCTCTTCACAATACACTGGATCACAAAGAAAGTCATATGTTTTCATCCGTTACGTTGTATTCAGATGAAATAATTACTCAGAGGCAGCTATGGTTTCAGGAATTTTTGAACAGAAATCCACAATTCAGTCCTGAAGATGTAATGAATTTTCATCAGTTCGGTGGTACAGGAGATAAGAACAATGACCTGACAATCAATAGAAATGATGAATTAAAAACACAATGTATCATACAGATTGTGAGAAGAAATCAGGAAAGTACTTTTACTTATAAAGATCTTATCTGATGTTTTTCCGTAAAACCGGAGAGTGTACTCTATCTGATTTCTCTTATTTCCGGAAAAAATGGTCTTTTAATACTTCCCAGATTTCTTTTGCAGGGATAGGGTTTATTCCTCGTCTCTTTTGCTGAATTGAAATATTAGCTATTACTTTCCAGTGATATGCCAGATCCCGGTAAGCTTTCAGTAAACTATATCCGGGATCATAAATATGTCCGGGTTCAGAACTAACCCCATTCAGTTCCATAATCCGGATATTCTTTCCCTGATATAAATCTTCTACAGATTTCACTTTCATATCAAATCTCCCGTAATGAAAACCTTCAATCGGGTTTGAAACCTTGTTAAAAACTTCATGCAATCGCTCATTGATCAGAAAATTATTATCCAGAAACATCGTGCCTCTGCAATGATTCCCTATTGGTTCCAGCAGAACTTCCTGATTTACCGGAATTACCGATTTGATGTGCTCACGCATACGGGTTCTCATGGAATCAAGCTGAAACCTGGCTCTGGTACTTCGCTCCATCAGTTCTTCTATCGTTGAATTGCCATCCCCTTTTACCGATAGGAATTTCTTGCGGGTTACTGAGCTTACTTTCCCTTTACTTTCCTCAGGAAAACGATAATATAATACGCCCAATTCTATATCAAAATCAATAAATTCCTGAATAATCAGGTCTGCGTTCAAAGTTCTTACATAATTTTCAAGTGCCTCCCGGGTCATTATTTTCTCAACCTGAAATCCTCTTTCTCCGATATTGGGTTTACAGATTACCGGGAAGTCCAGACCTGCTTCCTTTATTCCTGAGAGGATCTTTTCAGGTTCTGTTCCCTGTCTGATAAAAATTGTAACCGGCAGAAACTCCTTTGGAATTTTATCAAGGATATCAATCTTACTTTCTCCGAAAAAACCACCATAATCAATACAAGGATCCGCATTGGTAAAAAAAGTCAGCGAACGTGTTCTGAAAGCCTGATACAGCCAGTAAGGCAATAAAGGCAGGTAGAAAAACCACCATGTCCAATATTCATAGTTAAGAATTTTAATGAGAAATAACGGTAATCTGATCGATTTCATAAAGGATAAATTGATTGGAAAATTGGGCTTTCTGCTAAAAAAACTCCAGATTTTTAAGAAGTTGAAAAAAGGCCATAACGATAAAAGCCAAACCTATCACTCTGTCAAAACTTCTGTAATTCAAATATTTAAAAACAAAATCTCTTTTTAAATCAGCATATAAAGCATAAGCCAGATTGAGTAAACAGGCTCCCATACTTGCTGCGAGTACAAATGACAATTCATGCGTCCAGTCTGTAATATGCAAATGCTCATAATTAGAATACCCCAGCAGCACCAGCACCCAGAAAGGCAGCAGCTGAGGATTCAACATAGACAAACTAAAACCTTTCAATACCGAAACAGCTTCATCCTTTTGGTTAAAATCCGTGCTTTTCCCGTTCTTTTTGACTAAAGCACTCAAACCCATTACCAAGAGTACCGGAACAATCAGCCATTGCAGATAGTTGAAAACAACTTCGTTTTTCTCAAAAAAATCTACACCTCTCAATGCCAGCCAGCCATAGATTATTTCAGGTAAAACCCCTCCGATTGTTATTAAAATCCCGGTTTTCAGATTTCGCTGTAATGTTGACTGGATTACGCACATATTTAATGGCCCGGGGTGAATTGATCCCAGAAAACTTATGATTGTTGTGACCAGAAAGACAGCGATTATTTTCAAAATATTAATTTTTAACGTATTTCTATTTCAAATTTATGAGATTTAAACTTGCTCGTTGGTCTTTTATCCGACTTTTTGACGAAAAACAGTAACTTGCAACATGCTATTTGAAGAAAATTATCAGGAGGAAGTCACTCAATTTGCAGATGTAATTTTGCCGGTTCCGGTACCCAGGCTATTTACTTACAGGGTGCCAAGGGAGTTTGCCGGAATTGTTACAGCTGGTGTCCGGGTGATTGTGCAGTTCGGAAAGACAAAGGTCGTTACAGCTGTTGTGGCAAAAGTTCATAATTCTCCTCCTAAAGAATATCAGGCAAAATATATACTGGAAATTCTGGATGACGTGCCTCTGGTCACCACTCAGCAAATTGATCTGTTTCATTGGATTGCAGAATATTATATGTGCTGTGCAGGAGAAGTAATGAATGTGGCTTTACCTTCCGGTTTAAAAATCACTAGCCAGTCTAAAGTTCAGCTAAATCCTGAATTTGAATATCCTGAATTATTGACCGAACGGGAAAAAGAGATCATTGAAGAACTGAAAAAACATTCATCCTTAAGTTATGACGAACTGGCAAGATTTGCTGAAGTAAAGAATGTATATCATCTGATCAAATCTTTAGTCGGTAAAAGAGCAATCATTGTCTTCGAAGAAGTTAAAGAAAAATATTCCCCTAAAATTGTCCGGAAAGTTCGCCTGAATTCATTTTATGAAGAAACAGGTAACCTTACAGCCCTGATTGGTGAATTGGAAAAAACGCCTAAGCAATTAGAGGTTTTATTACAATATCTCCGATATGTTCCTGCATTGAGAACACCGGAACTCAACCGGAAAGGACTTGAAAAAAGTACTCTTATGAAAGCCGGGATTTCTGAGGGTTCACTGGGAACTTTGGTAAAAAATGGCGTTTTTGAATATTTTGAGGTGATAATCAGTCGTTTTGCTGACCTGGAACCTACACAGGAAGCCGCCTCGATTCAGCTTTCTGGGCCTCAGCAAAAAGCTTTTGACGAGATTCTTCAGCAATTTCAGCAAAAAGATACTGTATTGTTTCATGGTATTACCGGAAGCGGTAAAACCGAAATATATATTAAACTCATTGAGCTGGCACTGGAAAGTGGCTCCCAGGTTTTGTATCTGCTTCCGGAAATCGCCCTGACTACTCAGATTGTAGTAAGGCTGCAAAAAATATTCGGGGATAAATTAGGAGTTTATCACTCCAAATTTTCTGATAACGAAAGAGTTGAAGTCTGGAAAAATATTATTTCAGGAAAATATCAGTTTATAATCGGTGTTCGCTCTTCTGTTTTTCTCCCGTTCAATAACCTGGGATTAATCATTGTAGACGAAGAACATGAGACTTCTTACAAACAATACGATCCTGCTCCACGCTATCATGCCAAAGATGTAGCATTGGTTATTGCACAAAAACAATCAGCAAAAGTATTGCTGGGTTCGGCAACTCCTTCTATTGAAAGTTATTTTCATGCTAATCAGGGAAGATTTGGCTTAGTAACTTTAAAAGAACGCTTCGGAAATGCACAGCTTCCTGAAATTGAATTGGTTGACATTAAATATGCCCGGAAACACAGGCTTATCAAAGGTGGTTTTTCCGGTTTACTACTTGAACAACTGAAACTTAATTTAGAAAAAAAGGAACAATCTATCCTTTTTCAGAACAGAAGAGGTTATTCTCCTTATCTGCAATGTGAAGACTGTGACTGGATCAGTACCTGTCACCAGTGTGATGTAAGTCTGACTTACCATTATAACGGGCAGGAACTCAGATGTCATTATTGCGGGCATAGGGAACCTCTTCCGCGTACCTGCGCAGCCTGTGGAAGCCATAAACTCAAAACCATGGGATATGGCACAGAGAAAATAGAAGAGGAATTACAGCAAATCTTTCCGGAGGCTAAAGTCGGCCGGATGGATCTGGACACAACCCGTTCAAAAACTGCTTTTCAAACGCTGATCGGAGAAGTAGAAAAAGGAGCCATTGATATTCTGGTTGGCACACAAATGGTTACAAAAGGACTGGATTTTGAAGGTGTTAGCCTGGTAGGTATTTTTGACGCAGATAAAATGATTCATTTTCCTGATTTCAGAGCTTCAGAACGTGCTTTTCAAATGATTACACAGGTTGCAGGGCGTGCAGGAAGAAGAGATACGAGAGGAAAAGTAATCATCCAGACCAATAACCCTAATCAGCCTATTCTGCACCAGATTATTCACAATGACTATGAAAATCTGTATCGGGAGGAAATCAGCGAAAGAGAGGCTTTTATGTATCCTCCGTTCAGCCGGCTTATCAAACTGACCGTCAAACATTTTGAGCAGGAAATTGCACACAATGCAGCTTCATTACTTGCATTAAAACTCAGAGAAAAACTGGGCGCTCCAAGGGTTTTAGGACCGGAAGCACCTTTGGTGGAAAGAGTGCGAAACCAGTTTATTTTCGAAGTAATGATTAAACTGGAGAAAACGATCGGACTCAAGGGCGTCAAAGCATTTTTATCAGAGCAGATACAGGATGTTTTACTAATGAAAGAGTTTAAAGGAGCAAGTATTATTCCGGACGTAGACTGCGGTTAGAGAACTTCTATTTTTTCCATTGCAGCGTATTCAGCATATGATTAATGTCTCTTTTCATATAATTAATGACCGGAGCAAGGGAGTCGTTATGCAATGCTGTTTTAAAATACAAAGCTCCACGCAGATAATGTGTTGTACTGTCAGTTGTATAGAATTGTAACTGACTTGGCACTTCCCCTTCAAGTTCCATCATGTCCACATATTTCCCGGAAGGGGTTTTTACAAGAAATTCCTGAATTGAGTATGCTTTAACACTGTGTTTAGCTGCCAGTTTATGAGCGTCAGCAATTAATTTTGCCAGCTTTTGCTTATCTCCGTTTAAAGGTTTGTAGGTAAGCTGAATCATCGCCTGATATGCAGGATAATATACATAAAGCCAATGCGGTTCAGCCCATTTTACAGTATCGGGTTTAATAACAGCATATCTTGAATATTCAAAAACAAAAGGATGGTTTTCCATCAAAGTCTGATATTCTGCTACAGGCAGATCAATCCGGTTATATCCTTTAGGTTTGGGAGCAAAGCCTGAATTATCCTGTTTTTTTCCACAAGACACACATAAAAAAATAAAACAACAAGTGGCCAGTGTTATTACTGACCACTTGCCTGAAATATTTTTTAACAAATCTGACTGATTAGTATTCATTTATTTCAATTTATTTCTTTCCTACCCTGAAAAGAAAAAAGATTTAGTCTTCAAAAATATTGGCAATTCCGCCCAATACAGAGCCGCCTTCTTTATGAGTATTTCCTCCGGCCGGAGACAATGTTCTGATCAGTTTAGACAATGGCATAGACTGAATCCAGACTCTCCCGGTTCCTCTCATGGTAGCCAGGAAAATACCTTCTCCTCCAAAAATCATAGATTTCAGATTTCCTGCTCTCTGAATATCATAACTCAATGTTGGTTCAAAAGCTACAATGCAGCCGGTGTCTATTCTCAAGGTTTCATTATTGAGCTGCTTTTCTACAATCGTTCCTCCTGCATGAACAAACGCCAGACCGTCTCCCTGTAATTTTTCAAGAATAAAACCTTCTCCACCGAAAAAGCCCGATCCTATTTTCTGGTTAAAAGTAATTGAAACCTTTGTTCCCAAAGCCGCGCATAAAAAGCTGTCTTTTTGAGCAATCAACGTATTCCCCGGCATTGAGGACAAATTAATAGGGATAATTGTACCCGGATGAGGAGCAGCAAATGCTACTTTTCTTTTACCATATCCACGGTTGGTAAAGTGGGTCATAAACAAAGACTCGCCTGTTAATAAACGGGAACCTGCCTGAAATATTTTGCCTAGCAATCCATTATCCGCCTGAGAGCCGTCCCCCATTTTTGTTTCGAACATAATCCCGTCTTCCATATAAACCATCGCTCCGGCTTCTGCAATAACAGTTTCATTCGGATCAAGTTCTATTTCGACGATCTGGATATCTTCTCCCAGAATGCGATAATCAATTTCGTGTGAAGTCATTTTCTCAGTTAAATTTAATTGTTGATATATTTTATGATTACTTGGTTCCTCAAAATTAAGAAGACAGGCAGCAAATTAAAGAAAAACTTAGTGAATGGACTTTTTTTATGAATATCGGCTCTTATTTACTATGAAACTTATCGAGGGCTCCCTGAATCACGGCAAAAGTTTGTTCTTTTAAGGAATCTATATCCTCCTGACTCATTCCGGTTGTGTCAATTGGTTTATGGACAATAGCCCGGAGCGTCATGGGATGAACTCTCATTTTGGAATCTTCCATAATTTTGTAATTATTCAGAAAAGTAATCGGAACAATCGGAACCTGTTGCTGAACAGCCATGGCAAATGCACCATCTTTAAAAGGTTTGTGCATTTTGGGGAATTTTTTTGATTTGATCCCTCCTTCCGGAAAAATAACAATACTTCTCCCGCTCTGAAGGGCTCTGATAGACCTTGAAAGAGATTTCACTCTGCTGCTTTTGTCATCTCTGTCCACCTGAATATGCAATCTGGCAAACATATAGCCGAAAAGAGGCACTTTCTTTATAACGCTTTTTCCTACAAAAGCATAATAATTCTTCAAAATCAAACCCATTGCGGCAATATCCATATAGGAAAAATGATTGGCGCAAAATACATATGCCTTATCTGTTGCCGGTTCTTCTTCATATTCTATCTGAACAGGAATGAATATAATCGGAAAATACAGTTTTCCCCATAATCTGTTCAAATAATGAGCCTTTGGTTTCCATTCTTCCCGTTGCAGAAACAACCAAAAAAAAGGAAACAATAATAAAAACAGAAAGACAAGCCAAAATGCCGCCCAGGCAGTATAGAGAGTAGTGAATAACTTACGCATGGTAACAAAGTTAATTACTTATCGGGAATTTGAAAAAACAATAAAATTCAACGAGAAAAAGAAATGTTTTTCGGACATAATGCCAAAATAAAAACGGCTTGCCGATTGAAACCGACAAGCCGTTAAGGAATTCTTTTATGGTTAAATATTTATCTTCAACAATCAGGAAACAGAATTTTCGGGACCAAAAATTAGAAATTCTGACTAAATACCCATCATATCCTTAAAGGCTACTGAGTTCCTTGTTGAGATTTCCAGCTCTATTCCATTATTTAAAATTACTTTCATACCGCCTTTGTAATAAGAGTCAATATCCATGATATACTCGGTATTAATAATCTGCTGGCGATTTGCTCTGAAAAATATAGTCGGATCAAGGCGTTCCTGAATTTTATTCAGAGAACGGTGAATCATTGGCTTATTCGTCCCGAAATGGAAACGGCAGTAATTACCTACGGATTCAATCATGTAAACCTCTGAAAGTCTTACGAAATAGCACTTCTCTCCATCTTTCAGAAAAATACGTTTTTCAGGAGTAATTTTTGAATCGGACATCAGGTTGCTCAACTTTTCCTGATGAATTTCTGAGCGAACTTTATCCAATGTTTTAGCCAGTCTTTCCGATTTTGTAGGTTTAAGTACATAATCCAGTGCTTCTGACTCAAACGCCTGAATGGCGTACTGGTTATAAGCTGTTACGAAAACCACCTTTGGCAGATACTCCAATTCTTCCAGCAAATCAAAGCCATTCTTTTCCGGCATTTCTATATCCAGAAAAATTAAATCAGGCTGAAGTCTGTGAATTTTTTCCAGGGCATCATCTACGTTTTCGGCTTCATCTATTACCTGAACATCCGGAAATTCCTGAAGTAGATACTTCAACTCTTGACGGGCTAATCGCTCATCGTCAATTAAGATGGTTTTAATTTTCTTACTCATGTCTTTTTAATAAATAACTTTAGATAATGGCGGTCACCGATTTGACTTTTCTATAGGCGCATTGATACCTAATGAAGTTAAATTTCTGTAAACTAAACCAAATATTTCGGATATCTTGGCTTATTTTATCCTAATTATAAGCAACTGCATTAAGATAATACAAATATAGAACAGTTATTAAAAAAACTAAATTTATCTAACACTATTTGGGTTAAGGATTGACCGTCCTTATCATAATTTGAAATAACACCTGTTTAATTTACTGAAACAATCCGCCCGGGAATCCCGGGGCTGTAAAATTCAGGATGGAAAGCCGGAATTTCAAATAATGACTTCCTTGCGGATAATGAATCAATTCTTTTAATAAATATAATTATTTTGTGTACATCCACAACAATCTTCTTGCCAAATTTTTACATTCAGACTCCGAATAACGCTTTTTAACTACAAATTTCATCTTTTGACCAAATTTGGCAGTCTTAAGCGGCCTATTCATATATAATCTCGTAAGAAAATCGGGAAACGGAAGAAGACAAGCTGCCAGACCTTGTGGCGGAAAGACTGTTAATTTACAGAGAGCGGAGGATTAGTTTTGACAGGTTTGAAGAGGAAGAGTTATCTGAGCAATAACAAAGTCATCCAGGTTATAAATTTCCAGAAGACCATTTACACCATAATTGAGAGAGATCCGTTTTTCAAGCGTTTTCAACCCTCCTCCATTGTAAAGCCCTTCATTACAACCAACCTGATACAACCCGGGATTTCTTACACCAAAAACAATATTATGTCTTTCTTTTCTGGCAAAAACAGTCACTTTTCCACCACTTTTCAACTTGCTGATACCATGCTTAATGGCATTCTCAGTGAGTAGGTGTAAAGACATGGGAAGAATATTGATTTCCCCGGGAATATTATCGATTTCAAAATCATACAGCAAACGCCTGTCAAATCTGATTTTTTCAAGTGCCAGGTATTCTTTTACAAGGGCTAACTCCTCTTGTAAGGAAATAACCTGTAAATCCTTGCAATCCAGCGACATCCGCAGTAATTGAGAAAGCCTGTCTGTAGCTTCCCTTGCCTGTATCGGGTCAAAAAGAGTAAGCGCCTTGATGCTGTTGAGAGAATTAAAGAGAAAATGAGGATTCAGCTGATTTTTTAAATTCTGGAGCTCTGACGTTTTCAAAAGCAGATCAGATTCTGCTCTGATATTTACATTTTCAATTTTTTGTTGAGTAAACTTAATGCCATGATAAAAAATGAACCAGGGAATTAAAAAGCGGTAACAATCTAAAAACTGGAAAATCAAATATTGCGTCAAAGGCATTCTTTCAGGTGCAATGGTAAGGTTTAACGCAAAGAGATAAGCATTTACAGAACATAGAACGAATGCAATACTGATACTTCCTGCCAGTGCAAACAGAATAATATGTTTTTTACTGAAGGTATCATCTGAGTTATTTCTTTTTAGCAGTTTACGATATAAATGTGTCCCTGTCAGACAGATCAATACATTTATCATCCCAACCAAAATGGCATGAGAAACAACTATGTTAAAACAAATTGCTGCAGATAGTATAAAAAATAAATAACATCCCCAACCCACTAATTGGAGAGCCCAATAGAGCTTGGTTTTTGACATGTATTCCGGTGCTAATAATTAATCAATATTATGCCAAAAATACCATCAAATTATTCTTTTAAAAGGTGTTTTGCCGCATTTTACCTAAGTGCTGAAATCATGAGCAATTCAGATGAAATTAAAGGCTTATAAATCCGTATTTTGCCCCTCCACCGGGAATTTTCACAAAAATTCATATTATTTTTTAGCCGAATTATACTATTTATTTCATCTCGCATCCATTTAAAAATTTTATATTTTCAATAAATATTGAAAATATAGCAACAAAATAAAAGCCACCGGAAGGCGACTCTTCATATATTATTCGCATATACCTGACAGATTTTTTGTTCAGTACAAGCAACTTATTTAAACATTTTAAGGAATCCTCCCCAAAACCAGCTCTCTTCTGCTTTGATAATGGCATTTAAAGACTGATCTGCGTTTCCGGCAAATTTCTTAAGATTATCCACCGTTTCAGCGAACTGTTTAACTTTTGGATCAGTAATATCCGCTTCAATGGTTGATATTTCTTCCAAAACTCTTAAAATAGGTTCTAATTCTCTCTTTTTACGTTCTTTTGCCACTTGCATGGCTACTTTCCAGATATCCTTTTCTGCCTCAAAATATTCCTTCCGCTCTCCTGTCTTCAATATTTTTCTGACAATTCCCCAATCCATCAGATCCCGCACATTCATATTCACATTGCCTCTGGATATTTGAAGGGCTTCCATGATTTCTTCCGTACTCATAGGTTCCGGTGATACCAGCAACAAGGCGTGTACCTGAGCCATCGTTCGGCTGACTCCCCAGCTCGAACCTAATGTCCCCCATGCCTGGACAAGGTGTTGTTTAGCTTCTTCAAGCGTCATATATTCAGATTTTTATATATTTCAGTACTTTGGGCAGTTGAGCTATTTGATACAAATATATATAAATTTCTTGAATTTTCAAAAATTACTGAAAATTCACTACGCAAATTAACAGAGGTATAAACACTCGTTTCTGAAGGTATAAAAACAAAGAATCCGTGTTTTACGAAACGAAAACACGGATTCTTTTATATGCTTTTCTGTTTTTATAAAACGGTACCTAACTGAACGGTGTTGGTTTTTAAACCTTTATCCGCCGGAACACTTAATGTTGCTACAAAAACATCATCTTTCTTTAACAAATCTTTTTCTTTCAGGAACTCTGTCATTGCTGTAACAGTTGCTTCTACATTACCTGAATGCTGGTCGAAATAAAACACTTTCGCTCCCCAAAGTAATCCCATTGTACTCATCATGCTTTTATTAGAAGTAAAGATGTACAGATTAGCTTTCGGACGGTGTGCTGATAAACGGAATGCAGTATAACCACTGTTTGTAATACACAAAATTGCTTTAGCTTTGGTATCACGGGCCAAACGACATGCTCCGGCAATCATTCTGTCATTCAAAGGGAATTTAGAATCACTGTTCGCTAATGAGTGGTTCTTAAAATAAATTGCTGCCTCATCTCCTTTGATGATTTCAATCTCATTCTGCTGCTCTTCTACAATCTCATGGATGTGCGCCATTGTTTCAACCGCTTTGATCGGATAAGCTCCTGAAGCAGATTCCCCGCTCAACATTGTAGCAGAAGCTCCCTGAAGTACAGCATTCGCAACATCTGAAGTCTCAGCACGGGTTGGAACCGGGTTGGTAATCATTGACTCAAGCATTTGAGTAGCAACAATCACAGGCTTTCCTGCTTTCGTACACTTCTCAATCATTACTTTTTGTAAATGAGGTACCACGGCACTATCCATTTCCACACCAAGGTCTCCACGGGCAACCATAATTGCGTCTGTTGCTTCAATGATAGCATCAAGGTTATCAATTGCCTCAGGCTTTTCAATTTTGGCAATTACTTTGGTGTTTTTACCATAAGCAGCAATTTTCTGCTTGATATCATGAATATCATCAGCTTTTCTTACAAAAGAAAGTGCTACCCAGTCTACACCATGATCAAGGCCGAAATACAAATCTTTTTCATCTTTTTCGGTAAGACAAGGCAATGAAACCTTGGTTCCCGGAAGATTGATTCCTTTTTTTGACTTCAGAATACCTCCGTAAATCACTTCGGTAATTACTTCTTTCTTCACTTTATCAACGGCAAGAACTTTTACTTCCAGGTTACCGTCATCCATCAGAATTCTTTCTCCAGGATTAACATCAAGATACATTGAAGTATAGGTGGTTCCGACTTTTTCTGATGTTCCCAACAGATTTTCATCCATTGCAAAAATCAATTGATTTCCTGGTTTTAATTCTACACCATTATTTTCAACTAACTGAGTACGGATTTTAGGGCCCTGAAGGTCTTGCAGGACAGTAAGATTAAGTCCTAATTCATCACTGAGTTCACGAATTGTATTCAGACGCGCAAGGTGGTCTTCGTGAGTACCGTGTGAGAAATTTAATCGGAAAACATTTACTCCTGCTTGAGCCAATTTTGTGAGCATTTCTTTCGAATCGGAAGCAGGTCCGACAGTGGCTACAATCTTAGTCTTTCTTTGATAGGACATCTTGGTTACAGTATTTTTCGTTACAACTATTACCACTACTTTTTGTAAATTAAGCACTCAAAAAGTAATGAAACTGATAGTTTTCGGTAATTCGTATGCAAGTTAAGATTTAGCGACGAAAAATTGGGTAAAGATTACTGTAAAGTCTTTAAAAAATTATAAAGATTTGGTACAAATGAGATTGTTTCCTGAAAAATTTGGAAAAAGCCAATACTTTCAGAATATTATTAATACGATAAGCAATACTATCTATCTAAAATTCCAACTTCGGGGGCATTTCCCATACCGAACCTGTTTTCAAAATTTTATTATCTTTATAGTATGGAAAAAGATCAACACGAATTTATGCAAAAAGCCATTGAATTGTCTCTAAAGGGCAGTTCTGAAGGTAAAGGCGGCCCTTTTGGGGCTGTCATCGTAAAAGACGGAAAAATTGTAGGTCAGGGACATAATAACGTTCTTAACAGTAACGATCCGACAGCTCATGCAGAGATTGTTGCAATCAGAGATGCCTGCAAGAACCTTGGTACCTTCCAACTGTCTGACTGTGAACTATATACCTCATGCGAACCTTGTCCGATGTGCCTTGGTGCTATCTACTGGGCCCGTCCGAAAAAGGTTTATTATGCCAATACCCGTGAAGATGCCGCTGAGATCGGTTTTGACGATGCCTTTATTTATGACGAAATCCCTTTACCTATTTCGGAACGTAAAATCCAAATGATTCCTCTGGGCAGAGAGGAGGCACAAAAAGCTTTTAAATTCTGGGTGGAAAAACAGGACAAAACGCTTTATTAACCCTCCAGCTAATTGCAGGAACCTGCCTTCTTATTTACAATTTTACAGAGTAATTACCCAAAACTTTATTATCTGACTCTTTTATGAAAAAACGAGTATTTGCAGCTCATTTCCTGATCTGCTTTTTCACATTCTTCAGTTCTTTTGCCCAGAATCTCTTCGAAGCTCAGGATTTTACCGCTGAAAATTTATTTACCAACAACATCGAAGGACCAAATTTTGATAAATCCGGTAAACTTTATGTGGTGAATTATCAGAAAGACGGCACTATTGCCCATGTTAAACCTGATGGCAGTTGTGAGCTGTTTTTAACTCTTCCCCAGGGTAGTACGGCCAATGCAATTCAATTCGATAGCAAAGGAGCCATGTATCTTGCGGATTTCTCAGGACATAATGTTTTGAGAGTGGACATGAAAACCAAAGAAATAACAAAATATTGCCATAATGATGAGTTTAATCAGCCAAATGATATCTGTATTACAAAGAAGGATGTGATTTTCGCTTCGGATCCAAACTGGAAAAACAGTACCGGTAAAATCTGGAGGGTAGATAAAGGAGGAAAAGCAACTTTGCTGACAGACCAAATGGGAACAACCAATGGTATCTGTCTGAGCACTGATGAAAAAACACTTTATGTAAATGAATCCATTCAAAGAAAAGTATGGGCTTTCGATGTAGACGCCAAAGGAAATATCTCAAATAAACGCCTTTTTACTGAATTTCCTGATTTTGGTATGGATGGCATGAAATGTGATAAATCCGGCAATTTATACATCGCACGCTGGGGAAAAGGTGCAATCGCCATTTTTTCTCCTGCCGGAAAACAACTTCGTGAAGTAATGTTAAAGGGTAAAAGTTCCAGCAATCTGGTTTTCAGTCCTGATCAGAAAACTATTTTTGTAACATTACAGGACAGAAAAGGAATGGAAAAATTCAGAATCAAATAAGTTTGACAACGGAATAGCTACTTAAAATAATAGCCCGGACTGAAAATGTTTCAATCCGGGCTATTATTTTAATATTGTATTTATTCCAATCCTTCGAATAAGGCTTTTAATTCTGTGGCTTCCTGTGGCTTTAATCTTCCTGCTAAAACCAGACGCAACTGACGGCGGCGAAGTGCTCCGTCAAATAAGGCTTTCTCTTCTTCAGTTTCCGGAACAGCTTTAGGAACATCAATCGGTCTTCCGGTCTGGTCTACCGCTACAAATGTAAAAAATGCTTTATTGGTTGTAACTCTTTGCTGTGCAGGAATATCTTCTGCCCAAACATCAATCACTACTTCCATAGAAGAATTAAATGCTCTGGTTACTTTAGCTCTCAAAGTAACCACACTCCCCAGAGGAATAGATTCTTTGAAGGATACATTATCGACTGAAGCAGTTACTACAATTCTGTTTGAATGTTTCTGAGCGCAGATTGCACCCACTACATCCATCAATCTCATTAAATTCCCTCCCATTAAATTTCCAAGCGTATTGGTATCATTCGGGAAAATCATTTCTGTCATAGTCGTAAGCGACTCCGACACAACTTTTGTCTTATTCATTATTTTTTTAATTCGTTGATTCTGTCCAGATTAACCGTTTTGAAGTGCTCAAAGGCTTTTAACGTAATTGCCAAAGCTACAACGGCTTCGCATACAGCAACTACCATTACGAACAATGCGAACATTTGTCCTTGCAGGTTGGGGTCGTTTTTACTGAAAGCAACCAGATTAAGGTTTACAGCATTCAGCATTAACTCTATTCCCATTAAAACCACAATGATGTTACGCTTGACAATGACTATTGCCAAACCTATGCTGAAAAGAAGTGCACTTAACAATAAGTAGTATGATAAGTAATTATTTTCCATTTCTTCTAAAATAACAGTCCGGTAATATCAGATTTTCAGGAAATATGCACCATTTTAATCATCTGATTTCCGGCTGGAAGCTAAATATGCCGAGCCAATCAATGCTACCATCAATAAAATTCCGGTAATTTCAAAAGGAAGAACAAATTCTGTCATAAGCTGAACGCCTACTCCCTTTACAGAACTCAAAGATTGTTCATTGTCTCCAAAGTTTTGCCGGTGAATTCCGGCAAAATCAGCACCGCTAAATGTATAGAAAAGCAGGGTGAACAACCCCATCGCTACTAAAATCCCCCAAAACCTGTTTCTGCTTTCTGTTAAAATATCATTTTTATCATCGGTTTTACGATCCCCTTTGTTGGTAAGCATTACGCCAAAAATCAACAGGACTAAAATACCCCCGACATAAATCAGGATCTGGGTAACAGCTACAAAATCTGCTCCGGCCATTACATAAAGAGCCGAAATCCCCAGAAAAGTAACCAATAAACTAAATGCAGAATACAATACATTTCTACTCCACAAAACCACAATGGCTGAAATGGCTATCAAAAGAAAGAAAAACAAAAAAATGAAATTGATCAATTGAATCTGGTTTTTAGTTTATGTATCCGAAAGTTAATTTTCGTTATCAGTTTCTGGCTTTTTGAATTTTGGCTTAAAAACCGGTTTAGGACGGGAAGTTACCTCCTCCGACTTAATTTCCGCTGGAGTTTCCACAGCCTCCTCCGCTGCCGACTCAGTTTCAGGCTTTTTGAATTTTGGCTTGAAAACCGGTTTAGGGCGGGCAGTTACCTCCTCCGACTTAATTCCCTCTGGAGTTTCCACAGCCTCCTCCGCTGCTGACTCGGTTTCAGGCTTTTTGAATTTTGGCTTAAAAACCGGTTTAGGGCGAGTAACTACTTCTTCCGACTTAATTTCCTCAGGAATTTCCAAAGCTTCCTCTGCTGCTGACTCAGTTTCTGGCTTTTTGAATTTTGGCCTGAAGGCAGGTTTTGTATTGGTATTTATTGTTTCAGCTTTAATTTCATCTGAGGAATCAGCTGCTTTTTCTTCTGAAGCATCTCCTCCGGTCTGTTTAAACTTTGGTTTAAAAGCTGGTCTGGCAGGAGCTTTTGCCGGCTCTTCAGATGTTGAAGGAGTTGTATCTTCACTCTCTGGTTTTTCTTCAACTGGTTGAACTTTAGGCTTAAACGATGGTTTAAATGCAGGTTTGGCAACAACAACCTTTTCTTCTTCTTTCTCAGCAGGAACAGCAGGCTTCGTCTTCAATCCTTTCATGGCCTCTTTTTCTGCCACAAATTGCTCATATAAATCTTTTTTCTCCTGAGCCTGTTCCTCTGTTAAGTTACCGAACTTAAAAAGGTGATCTTTGACATCCAACACCGAGAAATCGTATTCGCTGGTCATTGTCAAACATTCTGTAGGACAAACTGTTGTACAAAGCCCGCAAAAACAACATTTCGACATATCTATGTCAAATTTAGCGGCATACAAACGGATCGGTGACCCATCAGAAGCATAACCGGCGACTCCGGTTGCTTTAATCGGCTCAATTTCAATGCAATCTACCGGACAGATTTTTGCACATTTATCACAGACGATACAATCATCCATTTCATTATGCAATTGATATCTTCCATGATCAGGCACAGGAATTCTATCCCTCGGATATTCCAGCGTAACAATCCCGGTATCCTGATTGAAATAAGAAGGATCATCCACAAAGATTGGCTTTCTGCTCTGTCTGGCATCTTTCAGGTGTCTGAAAGACAATGACAAACCTTTCAGCGAAGATTTTACGGCTTCCTTAATATTTCCGAAATATGTATTATTTGCTCCTTTTTTCGACAAGGCCTTAATTCAGATTTTTTACAAAAGTAAGTTTCAAAATCAGAACGGACAACTATAAAACCAAATGAATGGATATTGTATCTGTACACAACAAATTTCTTCTGCTCAGATACAACTGATTATTGTAACCATTACATTAAATCCATAAATTCTATATTTTAAGCAGTCTTATTTTTCAAAAGTAAATCGCTGTAAACCAGAACTATGATATGAAAGTCAAAGGACTGGTTTACAACGTATTTCTATTTTAGTAAATTTCCGGAAAAAGTTCAGGGTTTACTTCGTGCATGATTGCATAAGCCGCATCAAAAACATTCTCAACATTAGGTTTTGAGAAATAATCTCCGTCAGAGCTATATGCAGGACGATGTGGCTGCGCTGCAATACATACAGGTTTTGAATCCAGCCAGCGATATGCATTCTGATTATCAAGTACTTCCTGCATCATATATGCTGAAGCACCACCAGGCATATCTTCATCTGCAAAAATAACCCGATTGGTTTTCCTGATTGATTCAACAATTTTATGTGAAATATCGAAAGGCAATAAGGTCTGAATATCAATAACTTCTACAGAAATACCTATATTCTCCAACTGAACGGCAGCTTCCATTACAATTCTGCACATAGAGCCGTAAGTAACTATTGTTACATCAGTTCCTTCTTTAATTACTTCCGGAACACCTAACGGAACTCTTGTATCATACAGGTTATCAGGTAATCTTTCTTTCAAACGATAACCGTTCAAACATTCGATAACAATGGCAGGGTCATCAGAATTCAATAAGGTATTGTACATTCCGGCAGCCTGCGTCATATTACGGGGTACGCATAAATGTATTCCTCTCAAACCATTCAGTAATACAGCCATTGGAGATCCAGAATGCCAGATACCTTCCAAGCGGTGTCCTCTGGTACGAATAACGAGTGGAGCTTTTTGTCCGCCTACTGTTCTGTAGTGCAAACATGCCAGATCATCAGCAAGTGTTGCAAACGGATAAAAAATATAATCTAAGTACTGTATTTCAATAATCGGACGCAGGCCACGCATCGCAGCACCTATTCCCTGACCAACGATGGTCATCTCCCTGATTCCGGTATCTGTGACTCTCTCTTCTCCGAATTTATCCTGCAAGCCTGACAGAGTCTGGTTTACGTCACCTATTTTCCCTACATCTTCTCCGAGAATAAAAATACGCGGATCATTAGATAAAAGATGATCAAAATTCCGGTTCAGAATCTCTCTGCCATCCAACGAAGCAGAATCTTCGGTATAGATAGGTTCTACGGCCTCCACTTTCAAAGGCGATTCATCCGACACACTATACTGATGAGTAGTAAAACGCTTAAAATTTGAATCTACAGCTTCTTTGACCCATACCTGCAAGGCTTTCTTTGAAGGCACACTGTCAAAACGCATGGCATGAAGCACTCTGCGCACAGCTCTTACCGAGTCTGAATGAATCGGATAGTATGCTTTACTCAGGCTTTCATAAATTTTAGCAATTTCTTCACCATTTGAACTCTCCTCAATAGCCTGCTGAATTAAAGACAGCGCATTTTGGTACTGAGGCTTAATAGAATCAGTATAGGCAGTCCAGGCTTCTTTCTGACAACTTCGGGCAGTTTTTGCTGATTCTTCATCAATTGCTTTCAGTTCTTCTTCAGTGGCAAAATCATTTTCCAGAATCCATTCTCTGAATTTCAGATTGCAATCAAGATCAATCTCAAACTGTAATCTTTCCGGAGATTTATAACGTTCATGCGAGCCTGAGGCAGAATGTCCCTGTTGCTGAGTAACTTCCTCCACATGGATTAAGGAAGGAATATGAAATTCTCTGGCTAAATGAGCCGCTTTCTGATACGTTTCAATCAAACCCGCATAATCCCAGGCTTTTACTGTAAAAATCTCCAATCCTGCTCCGTCTTCATTAGTCTGATAACCTGCCAAAGCTTTTGAGATAGAAGATTTTGTAGTCTGATATTGAGAAGGAACGGAAATACCGTATCCATCATCCCAAACAGACATTACCAAAGGAATTTGCAACACCCCCGCAGCATTAATACATTCAAGGAACATTCCTTCTGAAGTAGAAGCATCTCCGATAGTGGCAAAGCATACCTCGTTACCGTTTCTGGTAAAATTCTGAGAAATATCCTTTAATTCGGGAATGGAACGATATAGTTTAGAAGCATAGGCGATCCCTACAGCTCTTGGCATTTGTCCGGCCGTAGAAGAAACTCCGGCGACCGAATTATACATTTTGGTTTGATCAAGCCATTTCCCATTTTCGTCCAGCCATCTGGTAGCATGATGATTGTTCATCGTTCTGCCCCCGGTATGAGGTTCGAAAGTAATATCAGGATGACCATATAACTGAGAAAAATACTCTCTCCAGGTCATATCTCCAACCGCTGCGACAATAGTCTGATCACGGTAATATCCCGAAATGAAATCCCCGGGCTGCATGGCATTGGCAAGAGCAAGCTGACAAAGCTCTTTGCCATCCCCATATATTCCAAATTTGGCGCGACCTGAAAAAACCTCTTTTCTTACCAGCAAACTGCATTGCCGGCTAAGAGCAACTAGCCGGTAGTCTTTCAATACGTCCTCACGACTGAAGTGTTGTACAGTCATGGATGAGTTTTCGGTAAGTATTTCGTTTTCCAACACGTTTGCAATAGAAGTTAGGAATATTTTAGTGCATTAATTTAGAATATCCGGTTTCAGGATTGTACATTAGCAAACATGTTTTACTAAAAAGCCTGAAGGAAAATAAATATTCTATTCGTAAAAATAATATAAAATCGTCATCATACAAAAAAGTGCCTGTTCCAAAAGATTGTTAATGATTTGTTAAAGCTTGGCAAAGATTTTGCATACATGACTCATAATCTTACTTTTGTTTTGTCGTTATTGAGAAAGGAAATGTAAGAATTTACTTATATCAGTATTCGAAAAATATAATTTTTTCTTCTTAGGTATCAATAAAATCTATTAATCTTTAAAAAAATGAAAAAATTCTTTCTCTTCTTCGCTGTTTTATTCGCAACATCAACATTGAGTAATGCTCAGGGTGTAATTAAATTCAAGGCTGAATCTCATGATTTCGGTAAAATTGACGAAGGTACACAAGCAACTTACACATTCGAATTTACGAATACAGGTACTGCTCCTGTAGTAATTGCCAATGCACAACCATCATGTGGATGTACAACTCCGGATTGGACTAAAGAACCAGTTCTTCCTGGTAAAACCGGAAAAGTGACTGCTTCGTATAACTCAACAGGTCGTCCTGGCGTATTCAATAAAACTATTACAGTAATCAGTAACGCTGAAACTCCTCAGATTGCATTGACAATTAAGGGTGAAGTGACACCAAAAGGTGCTGAAGCTCCTGCTGCTGCCCCGGCTGCCGCTCCTACAGTATCAAAAACTCCGGCTGCTGCTCCGGCTCCGGCTGCTGCTAAAAAGGCTAAAAAATCATAATCTGATTTCAGATTGTTTTATTTCCCGAAATGGGCAGGTGCATATTCAGCATCTGCCCATTTTGCTTTTCAGGCTATTTCCTATAGTTTTTCTTACTTCTCTCCCATCTTAACATTGCTCCCGGATTCCCTGTTTTGGAAAAAATTTTAATTTTTTTATTTTTTTTTACTTTTTTAAATCCAAACCTTTTTTGTTCCCGTATATCTGTTCAAATGTCAGTAATCACCACGAAATCGGGTACGACTAAAGAGTGAATGATTATTTTGACAATGTATCGTATCCGTAATTTCCAATGTAGTTTAAACGATTTTAAACTTTACAATCCCAATGAAAAAAGTTTCAAAAACATTAGGCTTGGTATTCGGATTGATAATCTTGAATGCAGGTATATCTCAAGCTCAGAATACAGTTACAGTAGGATCTGAACCTATGTATCCTATGAAGAATATCGTAGAGAATGCTGTTAATTCAAAAGCCCATACAACATTAGTGGCGGCAGTAAAAGCGGCAGGTTTGGTAGAAACGCTACAATCTAAAGGTCCTTTTACGGTTTTTGCACCGGTTAATGATGCTTTTGAAAACCTTCCCGCAGGAACTGTTGATAATTTATTAAAACCTGAAAACAAAGCAACCCTTACTAAAATACTTACGTATCATGTAGTAGCAGGTAAGCATGATTTTGATAGCATCGAAAAGGCCATCAAAGCAGGAAAAGGTAAAGCAGTTTTCAAAACCGTAAGTGGCGGAATGCTTACAGCTATGATGAATGGAACTCATAACATCATGCTGAAAGATGAAAACGGAGGAACCGCAAACATCAGTACTTATGATGTTTATCAGTCAAACGGAGTCATTCACGTTATTGATGCGGTTGTATTACCAAAAATGTAGAAATCAGCTCGAACAATCCTGTAAATTATCTTAAAAGCAGAGATAAAAAAGGATTCGTTCTTTAAAGAAAAATAGAGGTGTGGTTTAATCAAATGGGTTACCTACAAAGGGCTTTCGCTTGAAAGCCTTTTGTTTTAAAAACTTCAACGCTCTGTTTTTCAACTTTTTTCAGAATTAAAGAAAAAAAAATATCCGATATTCTGTCATAAAAGTCAAATCCTTCTATATTTGCTAAAATACCACGGTAAAGGATTACATCTGATCTCAGAACCGTGTAGTTTCGCACTCGAAAATTTAGTGTGTATTCCTCTAAAACAAGTCCGTCTTTTGATTTGTTATAACCTTTTACATACTAAATCATTCAAAATAAAAATATGGCGGGAAAACGTAGAACTATCATTTCGGAAGAAAACCTGGTGGCTTTGCTTCAAAGTAAAGATCAGCGAGGATTCTCTGTACTATATGATAACTACTCGTCGGCTCTTTACGGCGTTATATTAAAAATTGTACATTCTGAAGAAATAGCTGCAGACGTAATGCAAGATTCTTTTGTTAAAATCTGGCGAAACGTTGAAAACTACAACCGTTCCAAAGGAACTCTTTTCACCTGGATTCTGAACATAGCCCGTAATACAGCCATTGATAAAATCCGCTCTCAGGACTTCCAGAATTCCCAGCAAAACCAAGACCTCTCCAATTACGTAAATACTATAGACAGTCAAAACAGCACTTCTTTTGACGTAGACGCTATTGGTCTGCGAAAAATCGTTGAAAAGTTACGCCCGGAACATCAGCAGATTGTTGACTTGCTGTATTTTCAGGGATACACTCAGGCTGAAGTAGCTGAGGAGCTTAACATTCCTTTGGGAACTGTTAAAACCCGTATCAAAAGTGCAATTTCTCATTTAAGAGAATATTTCATAGTAATTGTACTTTTAATATTTTACGAAATTGTCAGTCTGTATTTATGAGGTCGTATTGCTAAACTATTGGAAAAAGATCCGATGGGGTACGAGATGAAAGAGTTTTACAGTAATTGATTCTTTTGTCAGGTTTAATAAATTGCCAGGTAGACATTTAACCGCAAATAAAATAATAAGAAACAGAATTGGATATTAAAGCATACATATCGTCAGGAATTTTGGAAAGCTATGTGTTAAAGCTTACAACTGTGGAAGAAACCGCAGAGGTAGAGAAAAACATAGCTCAACATCCGGAAATTCGGGCAGAGATTTTTCTGATTGAAGAGGCTCTGGAATCGTATGCGTTGGAGTTTGCTCATGAACCTCCTGCAGAATTAAAAATCAGGATAATGAATGCACTTGCAAAAGAGCAACTTTCAGTAACCAGTGAACAAAAAGGATCTGGGTCGTTTGTAACAGATAGTATCAGTCAGGTAAGTGACGATGAATTAAATACCGAGGATAAAGTTTTAGAGTTCAGGCCTCAGCCAAGTGCAACCCGTACATGGGTAGCAGCTGCCTCATGGGCATTATTGATCCTGAGTGTCGGAGCCAATATCATATTCTTTAATCGTTGGAAAGGTTCAGAAGAGAAGTTAGCCATTGCTGAATCTCAAAATCTTAAAATCGTTCAGAATGAAGAGATTTTGAAGGCAAATTATGAACAGGAACTAAATATTTTACAAAGTCCTGGCGTAAAAGTAATTGCACTCTCTGGTCAGCCAGTGGCCCCGAATTCCAAAGCATTGGTATATTGGGATACTAATTCGGAAAGTGTGTATGTTTCATCTATGAAATTACCGGAAGCTCCAAGCGGCAAGCAATATCAGCTCTGGGCTATTGTAGATGGGAAACCGGTTGATGCTGGTTTAATCAGCGGAAATACTCAAATGCTTAAAATGAAGTCTTTTGGCAAAGCTGTAGCTTTTGCTATCTCTCTGGAAGAAACCGGAGGAAGTACTACAGAAGTTGGTCCTAAAGGTCAGATTTATGTAATGGGTAATGTTTAGAAAATTGTCATATTCTTAAATCTTACATAAAAAGAGAAGAGCCTTCGGGGAACCCAAACGCTCTTCTCTTTTTATGTAAACTGTATTTCTTTTTATTTAATCTCTGTTCAGTAATTTCTCTGTATCCGGTTTTGCTTTTTTCCCAAGAGAGTTAATCCAGGCTGCAATTTTTAATACATCGCCTTTCGGAACATGTGTCATTGATGCCATTTCTGTAGCAAAATCAGGCCAGTTTTCAGGCTTGGGATTATACACTAATTCCAGAATCTGCTCATTGGTATATTTACGCTTGGCTACTTCCGCAAACGCAGGACCAACAACTTTGCTATCAGCAGCATGACAACTTGTACAGGCATGTTTTTTCAAAAGAGCCATTACCTGCTTTGTATCAACAGGAGCATTTGGAGACGCTTTAACTTCTGTAACTTTTACCGCTTTTTTAACATCCTTTGCAGAATTTGAATTGGCCGATTTTGCAGGAAGCTTCGCTAATTCCCCCGAAGGGATATCATTAAGTGTATAAAACCCGAAATCATGCAGCAAAGGCTGTCCTTCTTCATTAACAATGCCTGAAGCCGTTACCTGATGGATATATCCTTTTCTAAGGTTATCCACTACAAGACGAACCTTCAGACGATCTTCAGAAACAATTACACCTTTCAAAGGGCAGTTTTCCTGATTAATGATCGGGCTTCCGTAATTATGATGATATTTGTAGGTAAAACTCTTTAATTCATAGCTGCTTAGATTTTCAGCAGCCTGCTTACTGATTGGTTGCGTAAATTCGATTTCAAAACCATCAGGTTTAGCCAGAATAGTCTTCATTTCAAACGGCAGACGACCATTCCAGACAAGTCTCTGCAAACCATAGAGATCTTTACCTGTTGAGCCCCAACCTCTTGAAGTCATTCCGACAAACATAGATCCGTCATTTCCCCATCTTGCTCTGATTGTCCCGGACTGGAATCCATCGCGGAAAGGAAAGCAGGCTCCCTGGTATTTTCCGTTAACTTTTTCAAGAACCATACGCATTGCCTTAGACTGCCCCTGATCAAGTACAAAATATTGTCCTTCAAAAGGTCCGAATTTGCCATCTGTTACATCTTCAAGCATATCCGCTGTGGAAATACCCATTAAAGCATGTGGAAACCATACCGCAGGAAGTTTTAGCTGCTTAACTTTCTTGGCTGCTTCATACATTGGCTCCCCGTTATCGGGTAAATCTTCTCTGGTAAGTTTCAAAGGAGAATCCGGTTCTTTTGTCCAATACAATCCTCCCGCATTTCCTGCAAAATCACCTTTTTCGAGATGCGTAATTCTTCCTGAGCCAACCCAGTCTCCCTGATTTTCGCCAAAAAGAATATCTCCGGCAGCGTTAATATTAAATCCGGCAGGTGAACGCAATCCGGTTGCTATCGGCTCAAGTGATCCGTCTTTTCTTACTTTCACAAGCCAGCCTCTCCATTTTGCCAGTTTTCCCTCACCATAACCAACCCAGGCCACATTAAAAGTAAGATACATATCACCGTTTTTATCGAAAACAGGGCCATAAGAATACTCATGATAATTTCCTGAAAGCGGCCATGTAGCGACACATTCATAAAGATCTGCCTTCCCGTCTGCATCGGTATCTGTCAGTTTGGTTAGCTCTCCTCTTTGAGTACAATATAAAGAACCGTCTTTATAAGCTAATCCTAATGCTTCATGAAGACCGCTTGCAAAAAGGGTATAATGAGGTACCGTTCCTCCTATCTGATAGGGGTTTTCTATCATCCACACCTCTCCTCTTCTTGTACAAACAGCTACTCTGCCATCAGGAATAGGTGCTACTCCACCTACTTCCAGCTTAATATCAGAAGGGATCGAAAGCGTTTTTATTTCATAATAATCCTCTTCAGTCATTGCTTTAGGCTTATTCTGAGCCATCAATAACTGTCCGGCCAACAGGCAGGCAGCAGCGGTTAATGTAAATATTTTTGTTTTGACTTGATGTATCATGTTCTTTGTTCAATTAAAAAATCAAATGATATGTGATTTCCTTTCCTTCAACTAATGTCACTAATTGCTTTCTGCCATTGTTATCCCGAATAAATGGCTTGTTTGTTTCAGAAGGGAATGTCTGCACATAAATCTGGCCATCTACATTAAATCGGTTTCCACCGGCATCCTCAATTTTTGAGCCTTCTGCCAATAGCGCATATAGTTTACCTGTTGATTCACCTTCCACACTCAATTGACGTTTTATTCCTTCTCCGCTATCCAAAGGAGTTTCCTGGTCTTTCACATTTACTCCTTTGTAAGCATACATGAATACAGGATAAGAGGCCACATTACCATTGGATGCGGTCTTCTTCTCCAGGCGATATCCTTTATATTGCAAATCCGCCGAAGAGTCAGGAAAAACACCATTATTATCCATTGCATAAACCAATGGAAACTTATTGTTCATAGTCACAGCAGCTCCCATAGCCTGTCCAATTTGTGGCTCACCCCGCTCATACCACATTTCTGTAGCATCCAGAAACGCTCCGCGCCATATTTGTAAGAATCCTCCCTGGTTTAAATTATAGGAGAAATTCAGTCCATTTGGCATACCCACATTAATTGCATGAGTAATTTTCTTTTTCCCGAACATTACAAAAGAACGCTGGAGCATTGTTTCATCAGAAACTTTCACTTCAACCAAAGGGGTTGGCTCAGGTTCAGGTAAGGAAGTACGTTCTGTTATGTTTTGTTTCCAGCTGCCAACTCTCTCAATAAACAAACCCAAACCTTTAGGTCCCCATGAAAAATCTTTGGCATAAATCAAAGTATATGTATGTTCGCCAGCACTCAGGTTTTTACTTCCTTTCACACTTTCACTATACCAGTGTGAGCCTTTTGTGATCGTATCTCCGTCAACTATCAACGCACCTGTTCCGGTCCAGTTGGTTGTAAACAAATAATTATCGGCCTCAGAAGCAGTAATTTTTCCCTGAAATCTGATAAGAAAGTCAGATTTTGCCTCAGCAAGTTTCATGGTCGGCTTATCAGATTTTCCAGATTTTACCGGTTTTAATTTATCAGTCTTCAAATCGGCCAGTTTTCCTTCAAAATAGTCGAATGTTACCGGGCTGAATGTTGCCAATGGTTTATCAAAAACTTCATATCTGATATTTTTGAAAGCGACCTGTCCGTGATCTCCCTGAATAAGGATCGGGCCTTTTGTACCCTCTTCCGGAAAAATCGCTCCACGGGTTACTCCCAGCAATTCTATATTTTCATGGATTGTTACGCCGTTTAATACCACTTTATTGAATCGGGCATTCGTGATTTTCTTCCCCGAGGCATCAAAAGTCGGTGCTTTAAAATCAATATCGATATGGTTCCAAAGGCCGGGTGCTTTACAGGCATTCTGCAAAGGAGCATGTCCTTCATAACCTTCTTTTCCCTTGCCTCGGGTTTCATCCCAACGGTGGTAAATTGCTCCGCAGTCTCCGTCTCCCGGAACTTTTTTCAACCATGAGTCAAAAATCTGCACCTCATATCTGCCTTGTAAATAGATACCGGAATTGGATCCCTTCGGTATAATAAAATCAAGTGATAATCTGATATCTCCGTGTTCAAGATTAAACCTTAAATCATCAGTTCTCTGATATTTTGCTCCTTTTAAAGTACAAAGCAAAACACCTTTTCCGGCTTTAGGTGTAATAACCGAACTATTCGGGTTTCCGGAGGCATCTCCTTCAATGCTCCAGTTTGCACTGGGGTTCTTGAAAGCGCTTAAATCATTCAGCGGAATCTCGGTCTGTGCCATAACCGATACGGGGAATAACAAAATCAGTAGCTTTTTAAACATTTTCAGATTTGATTTTATTTCGATCAATTCAATTGGGGAATTATTTATGGAAAATTTTATTTACTTTTCAGTGGGCCAAAGTTAGTAAAAACTGTTCTAATGTGTTATACATACATTTAAACATTTTCTCTGTTACTTATTCCAAATACCGGAAAATACACTAAAACAAGCACAATTCACTCATTTACAATAAATTACAAAATATTATCATTTTGTAATTTAAAGAAAATATATAACAATACTAAGCAGGACTGTCCTGCTTTAGTACTATTTGATGGTTCAGCTATACTTAATTTTACTTTTTTTTCTATCTTTATCAATTGTAGATTTCTCTGATTTAAAATCATTCGGGGACATCAACATCTATTTTAAAAAATTACTACCTTAACTACTTAAATCAGACTTCATCTTCATGAAAAAAACAATTTGTTTACTCTGTTCTTTTATCTCTTTACAGGTAAGTGCGCAAAAAATCATTCAACGGGATCCGGCTATCGAACAAATGGTAAGCCAGGTTTCGGCAGATAGTTTAAAAGCGCATATTCTTAAATTGGTAAGTTTCGGAACCAGGCATACTTTAAGTACTACAACAGACCCTAAAAAAGGAATCGGATCAGCCCGAAACTGGGTATTAAGCCGCTTTCAGGAGTTTGCTAAAGAATCTGAAGGCAGAATGACCGCTAAAATAGACAGCTGGATTTTAAAACCTGACGGAAAAAGGGTAGATAAAGAACAGGATATGGGCAATGTGATGGGGATTTTGAAAGGTACTGATCCGAATGATGATCGGATTTTCCTCGTCAGCGGCCATATCGACAGCAGAGTTACCAATGTCATGAATCGTGAATCAGATGCTCCTGGCGCAAATGACGATGGTTCCGGGACAGCTACAGTAATTGAACTGGCCAGGGTAATGTCTAAAGCCAAATTCCCGGCGACAATCATTTTTCTGGTAGTCAGTGGTGAAGAGCAAGGTTTATTGGGGGCCAATTATCTGGCAGACAAAGCTGCAAATGAAAAATGGAATATTGAGGCAATTTTAAACAATGATATTGTCGGATCTAATAACAGTAATGAAACCCGTATCATTGAGAATACAAAAGTGCGGATTTTCAGCGAAGGATTACCGGCCTTTGAAATTGAAAGCAAAGCTTCCGGCATCAGAAATATGGGACAGGAAAATGATGGTAAGGCCCGTCAGCTTGCCAGATATACCAAAGAAGTAGGAGAAAGATATGTTGATAACCTCGAAGTAGTGATGGTTTACCGAAACGACAGATTTTTAAGAGGAGGAGATCATACACCTTTTGTAAACAAAGGTTTTGCCGCGGTGAGGGTTACAGAAATGAATGAAAATTTCGAACACCAGCACCAAGATCTTCGTACTGAAAACGGGATAAAATACGGAGATTATCCGGAATATATGGATTTTGAGTATTTGCGTAAGAATACCGCCATGAATCTATCAACTCTTGCCAATCTGGCAAAAGCTCCTTCAACTCCTCAGAATGTTACGATTGACGTGAAAATGCTGACCAACTCTACAACATTATTCTGGCAGGCACCCAAATCAGGAAAAGCTAAGGGATATTATGTATTAATTCGTGAGACATATCAGCCTTTCTGGCAAAAAAAGATATTTACCAGTAAGAACGGAATTGTTATTCCTTATTCAAAAGACCATTATTTCTTTGCCGTTCAGGCAGTAAGTGAAGACGGGAATGAGAGTTTACCAATTCTTCCCAAAGTAGGAATGTAATCAAACAATAAACCCCGGTTTTGACCGGGGTTTATTGTTTGATTACATTTCAGGAAAATTATTCCTGTTTTTCCCATATTTCATGGACTCTGCTTCCCGTAGAACTTACACCTGTATGCTCCCACTCCTTACCGTTCAGTGTATAACTGAAGGATAAATTTTTGCCTACGCGGTTATTGTCTTTTGAGAAAAAGTCAAGTGTTTCCACATATTTGCCATCTTTCAATGCATAAGTTCCACCACCTGTTCCGCTGAATATTTTTGTATCAGTATCTATCGCTGCCCATTGGAAATGACTCCCTGAAAGGATTTTTATTGTTTTTCTGGATCCTTTCATCATTTTTACCATTTTGCCGTCTGCCCCTTCTCTGCTAATAATCCGCCATGCAGATGTAAGGACAGTGGCACCTTTGGGTTCTTTAACCTTATCCCAGCTGCCTTGTAAAGGTCCCGATGGAACTACCAGTTTCTCTCCGCTCAATGTATAATCATTCGCAATGGTCAGTCCTACTTTCGTCGAATCTTCTGTATTAAAATCACGGGTAAAACTCATGATTTCTGTGCCGTTTGCAGAAGAAAGCTGGTAAGGCCCTCCACCTGATTTAAGGTATTTTTTACCGGAAATACTGTAACTGGCAAACATCAGATATTTTTCAGTACAAATCAATGTAGTAATATTTCCTGAAGCATCTTTCTTTTCCCAGGCACCTTTTAAGATGGAAGAAGAAGAATCAGGCTGAATAAAACCAGGCATGTCCGACATCAGGGAAATAAGCAATAAACATGCAGAAAAAAAGGTCAAAGTTCGTTTCATTTGAAAGAGTAATTAGATTGGGTTAGTCGTATAACGACTTAAAAGTCATTTAGATTGTACAGCAGAGCAAACGAAAATCTGAAAATGGTATTCAGTATAATTTAGCTTACCAAAGTCATGCCAGAAATCCGGTAATTCATTAAAATAAAACTGATAAAAGATGGCCAAAGAAAAAACCTTCGCAAGTGGTATTTTTCCATCACGAAGGTTCTTTATAATCTGATATGGTTTACGTTTACCGGCTTACCAGCAATCGTTTTGTTACTTCATACACTGAGGACGAATCTGTAAATTTAATAATGTATTCTCCTATGCCCAGATTCGTAAAGTTAAAGACATAACGTTGGTTAAAATCGGCAATTGTCTGGTTAAAAACCTTTTTACCATCCATTGTATATACTGTTACAGTTACGCTCTTCCAGTCATTTCTGGTTTCGAGTGTTGTCAGACCGGTAGTAGGGTTGGGAAAAATAGCCAGCCCCTGGTCATCATATTTCAAGACATTGGCCAGAGAGAAGTTGAATATACTCGATGGAGTAGAGACACATACCTTCTCTCCGTAAGAAGAAGGATATTTTATTTTGGTAGTCAGTCTGTAAGAACCATCTGCGTTTACCCTTAAATCCTTTGTGGTTGTAATCTTTGTCTGTGTATTAGTAAGGTTATCCCATACATATTCAGATATGTCGGTCAAGGTATAAGCTTCTAAAGTATAAGGGCTTGCTCTCAAAATAACCGGTTGTTCAGGATTTGGTTTCACTGATACAAATATACCATTAGAAGGTTTTGAATTACATCCGTTTTTATCGGTAACATATGCCTGGTATAAACCCGTTTTATCAACGGTCAGAACATTCTGTTTATTTGTCAGACCAACCCAGTTCGGTGCAAGGGCATTATTTACGATTGACAGATCTACCCTGCCGCCGCCGCAAAAAACGGTATCACCGTAAGATATAATATTCGGACTTGGCGGGAGTGGATTTGCTAAAGTAGTAACATTATTGGATTGTCTGGAAATACAGCCGAATGTATCTACTGTTCTTACGGAAAATATCCCTGTTTTAGCCACTTTTATATTCTGAGTAACCTCCCCTGTACTCCATTTATAGGAAACCGCATTAAGATTCGTAGATTTCAATGTCACGAAAGAATCCTCACAAAACGTAGTAGTTCCATCATTGGAAACTACAGGTGTTGGCGGTAATGAACGTGCAAAAGTAGTAATGGAAGAAGATGAAGGTGATTTACAGCCATTTTTGTCAATTACTTTTGCTGAAAATGTTCCGGTTGAAAATACATTTATACTTTGAGTAGATTCTCCGTTACTCCATAAATATCGGAGGGATGCATCTCCGGAAGAATTTAATCTGACCCCGATATCTTCGCAGAAAGTAGTTGCGCCGTCATTTGTAATACTTGGCGCGGGAGGGAGTGGATTAGACCTTACTGCTACAAAATTAGAGAAATCAGACTTACAGCCATAAATATTAACAATCTGAACATAAAAATCCTGATTTTCATTTACCGTAATACTCTGAGCGGTACTTCCGTTGCTCCAGTTGTATGATAACCCATTCTGTGCTGTTAAAGTAGCACTCTCTCCTTCACAAAAAGGAACAATACCACTTGGAGAAATGGTAGCTTTTCCCGGATTATCAGCATTAACTACCAAAGGAGCCATTTGCAAAATCCGGCCTTTTGAATCTCTCAGACGAATATAATAAGTTCCGCTTTTAACAGTTAGCACTTTGCTATTGGTAAAAGACGAAAAACTACTGGAATTTGACCAATCATAAGACTGATAGCCGTCTGGTAAGGTAACTGTCGCCTCACTATTGGCAGAATTACAGACAATTGTATTATTTGCACTGATTACTTCCGGTAAATGGGGAATAGAACGATCAAAGAAATCACTGTTCAATGCTCCGTTCCAGGCGTTTGCCAGATCAATCAATCCTTGTCCGCTAAAGTGATTACATTCTGACCTTCCCGGGTTCTGGATGCCATCTGTAACAGGACCAAAGAAAACATTCGGGGTAGAAGTAATGACCTGAAACTGACCATTCAATACACTTGGAGAGGAAGGAATATATCCACAGTCCACACCAAGGGCAGAAGCAGATTCCTGTGCCACAACCCAGGAGATATTTTTCCCAAAATCATCACGGCTTTTTTGAATTACCGTCTGAAGGCGGGATCTATAGAGAAAATCCGGGGTTCCGTCAGTATTATCTGTTTCTCCCTGCATCCAGAGTACGGCTCTTGCACCAAGCTGGGTTGCATAATATTTCAATACATCTCTTAAATTACTGTAAGGCATTCCGTAGAAATAGACACCTCCGATATATGGATTACTTGTTATCCCAAATTCTGCACTTTCCTGCCATTTAGCTACCGAAGTTCCATTAAAACCGGTATTGAAAAACATTACAGGAACATTTAATCTGGATACGAGTAAATCTCCCAGTTTCCCCCAGCACCATGAGCTTCTTCCCCGAGGGGCAATTTTCACTCCTGCATCAAGCTTTGAAAACGGACTTAATTTTATGTAGTCATTTCCGCCAAACATCGGGTCATTTCCACCATTAAAACAGTTCACCCGGTCAGAAGCGGCACTAACTTCTCCTCTGTTTTCAATACCCTCGGCATTTGATTGTCCTGAAATAATAAAGACCTCTCCTACGCCTACCCTGTCCAGCCTTGATACATCTCCGACAATGTTATTTTGCCAGCTTGCTCTTACTTCCATAGTATACCAGCCTTCCAGAACAGAAACAACGCCACTGAAATTTCCGGCAGTAGGATTCTGTTGCACAGTAACCCAATCCTGAAATGTACCTTGTCCGTCTGAAACCGGAATAAATCGAGCTTCTACTTTATCTATTCTCTGATCATAACTTCCCGCAACAGTTATCGTTGAGCGGTGATTTGTTCCACGCTGATAAACAGCCCGGTTGAGCGGTAAAGTGATTCTGATTTGCGAGTAAGAGGCATTCACAAAAACCAGTAGGCTCAGCAATAAAAAATAGGTCCTTTTAATTACTTCCATTGTATTTTAATTCCTTCAATTTTTATATTCCCGAATCAGACTAAATCAGGGATTTGAACGAAAAATTATTAATTGACAGGTGTGGTTAGAATTTTAATGATAAAATTGAAGTGAAGAATCGGTATGGCGGACTTTTTCTATCTTCCAATCACAATGATTTTACTAATATTTAAAACGTTTGATTCTATTTTTAAAATATAATTTCCTTCAGCAAGAGTTCTCAAATCTATTTGTCGTCTATCATTGAAATCAAGCGGAGTACTTTCGTACACTTTGGTTCCGCTTATGGTATAAACGGTAAATTTAGCTCCCGTTAAGTTATACCTGCTTTCAACCGTAAACAATCCACCCGAAGGGTTTGGATAAATGGTCAGCCCTTTATCTTCAGGCAAAGCAAATGGCAGACTGATTGGAGCCGATACGCACACCTTATCACCATAAGATAAAGTTTTGTATATTTTCTTCACCGAAACGCTATAATTTCCCGGATCAATTACTCTGATCTGAGTTTCAGGATTTGGCAGAATATTGCCATCCATTTTCCATTCATAATTCACGCCAGGTGTAACAGATTTCGCTTCAATGGTATAAGCTCCTATTTTTTGAATAGATGGTGTTTTGGGAAGTGGTTTGATCGAAACCAATAATTGATTTGATGCTTTTGAGTTACAATTGTTCTGATCTGTAACAATTGCAGCGATGCTAATATTTTTTATCGCAGAAGTGGTATCATTATCCGATATAGTAATCGAGTTGGTATGCTGTCTTGCCAATGTCAACCAGGTCGGAGTATTGTTATTAACTCCTTCAAGATTAAGATCAACGCTTTTCCCCTGACAAATTACTGTATCACCAAGTGCTTTTACGATCGGCGCTGATGGCAGCGTATTTACTTTCGTCTGAACACTATTAGAGGCTTTAGATAAACAGCCGTTTGTTCCTTTCAACTGAACGAAATAACTCCCCGACTTATTAGTGCTAATATTTCGGGTTGTTTCTCCGGTAGACCAGAGATAACCTTCTCCGCTGGAAGAAACCAATGTTACATTTGAATCCTCGCAGAAAGTTGTTGCGCCGACATTGGAAACGGTAGGTTGCCCCGGGCGCGGTTTTACATTGGTTGTTACAGGTAATGAAAAAGCCGACTGACACCCATTGGCATCTACAATTCTTACTTTATATTCCCCTGCTTTATCAACAGCAAGATCTTTAACGCGGTCTCCTGTATTCCATTCATACAAACTTGCATTGCTTGATGAAAGGGTAATATTTGTACCATCACAAAAAGTGGTTTCACCATTTATGGAGATGGTTGGCATTTCTGGTGGAGCACTGGCTTTTACGGTAAATCTCGGAATCTGAACAATTCTTCCATTGCTATTCGTCACCCTTGCGATGTACTCTCCCGAACTTACAGTAGCGGTTCTTTCCGTGCTGATTAATCCTGTACTTGTACTTGACCATTCATAGTTGGTATATCCGGCCGGCAAAGTAAGCAGCAATCTGTCAGAAGAGAAACATGTCTGAGATATAGTTGGAATCGTATCAGGCAGGATTCTTTCAGAAGTAGCAAACCAGGGTTGTGCTAATTTATCATTCCAGCGTTTGGCCAGTTCAGGATAATAATCTTTTGAAAAGTGTACGCATTGCATAACACTTCCGGTTTTACGGGGAATTTCAATATCATCAGTTTCCGGACCCGGAAATACATTTTTTAATCCTGCCTGATCATTCAGCACATCATTCTGTGCTTCAATCACATCCGGCCAGACACCTGAATCAATACATTTTCCCAGGTCAGGGACATAGTTACTATAATATGAAGTTCTTGCTATTACCCAGGGAATATCTTTTCCGAAGTCTTCCCTGCTTTTCTTAATCAAACCAATCAGCTGTTTCTTATAATCGTCCTTCAGGGTTTTCTTTCTGGTATCATTTTCTCCCTGAAGCCATAAAATCGCCCTAAGCCCCATATTGGTAGTATAATAGCGGGATATGGCTTTGAGGTTTGAATAAGGGGTTCCGTTTCTGTATTTAAGTCCGGAATAATCACTTGTTGCATCAATTCCATTGGCACTGTCGTACCAGTTCTGAATAGATGTACCTGCCCAGGCTACGTTAAAAAACATAACCGGAACATTCAGGCGGTTTGTCAGCACATCCCCCAGATTTGCCCAATAAAAAGGAATTAAACCCCTAGGCCCGATCATCACATCCTTACTTAACTGAGAAAAATTTACCAGAGAATAAGTTATGTTATCTGTTCCGATAAAGAATCTGTTTCCGTTCGAATTTGGCCCGCCATCCGGATTTGTTGAGGGTTCTACATTACTAAAATCAGCACAGTTTACACGGTCATCTGCTGCCCCTGCTTCTTCTCCCGTCCGATAAGTACCTCCGGCATTTGACTGTCCTGCAATAATAAATACTTCACCTACTCCTACTCTGTTACTGATTGCAGCAGCTGAATTATTGGCTTTAACACTATCAATATCTACAACTTTTCCAGCTAAAGTTCCTCTGATGATTAACCGGTACCATCCACCTTTTACAGTAACAGCACCTCTGAAAAGTCCTCCCAGTGGATTTGCTTTAATTACCTGCCAGTCTGTATCTGTTCCCTGTCCCTGTTTTACCGGGACAAAACGAGCTTCCACTTTATCGATCGGCTTTCCATAACTTCCCGCAATTGTTATAATCGCCTGGTTATTTGCATCTCTTTGAAAAATTTGTCTACTCACCGGATAAGTAATTGTTATCTGAGCATACAGAGAACAAGATAAACTAATCATTAAAATCAGAAGAAGTAACTTCTTTAACATAATTGCAATTGTAATACGTGAGAGTTGGAGTAGTTTGTCAGGTACAAATAAGACGTCAGACACGTTAACTGACACTTTTACAAAATATTCTATCCTTCAACTACTTAAATAAACAGGTCTCTTGAAATAATCCTACAAAAATAAACAAAGCACCCCATAAAATAGGGTGCTTTGTTTATTTTTTACATGAAAGTTAGTAAACGTACATAAAGTTATGCAGCGACTACACTAAACTTCAATTTATGCTTAACTTCTTTGTGAAGATCAAGTGTAGCGACATACTCGCCAACTGTCTTAACATCTGTATCGAAAGAGATTTTCTTTCTGTCTACATCGAAGCCTTTTTCTTTCAAAGAATCAGAAATCTGGATACTTGTAACGCGACCGAAGATTTTTCCGCTATCACCTACTTTTGCAGGGATTTCCAAAGTCAAATCACCGATGCTGTCAGCAAGAGTCTGAGCATCTAATTTAATTTTCTCAGCTTTATGAGCTGCCTGTTTGATATTTTCGGCAAGGATCTTCTTGTTCGAAGGTGTTGCCATTACTGCGAAACCTTGAGGAATGAGATAGTTACGGCCATATCCTGGCTTAACAACTACCAAATCATTCTTATAACCAAGACCTGCAATGTCAGTCTTTAATATGAGTTCCATTTTTGTTCTTAAGATTTTATAGTTCTCTGTCTTAAGTCATGAAGACAAACTTCCTGACTGTCAAAGATCAACTTTCAACTATTTCAAACCGTCAGCTACGTACGGCATCAACGCCAAATGTCTGGCACGCTTAATAGACTGAGCTACTTTACGTTGAAACTTCAAAGAAGTTCCAGTGATACGGCGTGGAAGGATTTTTCCTTGTTCGTTAACTAACTTCAAAAGGAAGTCAGGATTTTTATAATCGATATATTTGATGCCCGATTTCTGGAAACGGCAATATTTTTTACGATTAACGTTTTTATCAACTGGTTCGTTTACGAGTGTCATGATTAAGCCTCCTTAGTTTCTTGTTTTTTTCCTACTAAACCTTTTCTTTTCTTCTCATTGTAAAGTACAGCATGCTTATCGAGGGCAGTCGTCAGGAAACGAATAACTTTCTCGTCACGCTTATACTCAAGTTCGAGTTTCGCAATCACAGAAGGCTCCGCTTTAAATTCAAAAATCTGATAGTAACCTGTGTGTTTGTTCTGAATCGGGTAAGCCAATTTGCGCATTCCCCATGCATCTTCATGAACAATTTCAGCAGCGTTATCTGTCAACACTTTTTTGAATTTCTCAACGGCGTCCTTTGTCTGTTGCTCAGACAAAACGGGAGTTAAAATGAACACCGTTTCATAGTTCTTTAATTCCATAAAAATTGTTGTGTTTTTGATTTTTTTACTTTCCTCCCCGAAGGGAGATTCTATACAGGGGTGCAAAGGTAGATATTTTACTTTACTTTTCAAAACACATCAGCTAAACTTTTTGAAAATCAAGCGTTTGCATCACTCCTGAATCTGAGTTTCTTCTCTTTCCTCATTTTCTCAACCTTGGAAATGCCTGTTTTTCCTCTGAAAACCCCTTAACCACAAAGAACCAGCCGTTTTATTACGACTGGTTCTTTGTAATCAGCAACGGCACAAATTATTATCTTACATCAAATACTCCGTCACCAATTAAATATCCCTCAGAATATAATTCAATCGTATGTCTTCCTTCTTTATAGGCACTTCCTTTGCTATAAATGAATTCCACCGTCTGATGAGAATCATCATAAAGGATCTTTTGTCTGGCTGTAAATGTCTGTTCCTTACCTTTAAAAGTAAATGTTCCGGAACCTGTATTCATATCGGAAACTGTCAATCCCGAAGGATCAATTATTTTCATGAAAATCACTTTTGCCTCCTTGGTGGTAAGAGAATTTTCCTGCAAATAGAAAGTCACACGGATTTTATCTACTTTTTTAGACCTGTAACTGCCTCCTTCACTTTCTTTGCCTTTAGAAGAAATTGCATAAACATTGATGTTTTCAGCCTTCAGGGCGGCAGCCTGTGACACTTTTTCTGCCAGTTCTCTATTCCTTGACTCTATTTCTCTCGACCTTTCCACTAACTCCTTATTTCTGTTGGCGGAATCGCTGAGGGCTTTCTGGGCAAATCCGATTCCTTCCAGCAGATTTTTAGCTTCCTTACTCAGAGAGTCATTTTTAGCTGCCAGAATACCATTTTCTTTTCTAAGCCGAATCAATTCTTTGTCTTTCTGCCCGAGCAAGGCCACATATTTCCTGATTTTACGATCATATTTTTTCATCGTAAAATTCTCGGAACTGGCTAAAGAAGCTTTATCTGCTTCCAATTGCTCTTTCGCTTTTACAAGTTCTGCTACATTTCCTCCCAATCTGTTTATCTCAATGATTTTGGCATCAAGCTGCTTGGAAATCGAATCCAGTTTTGCGGTAGCACGATTTAAATCATCCTTTTGAGTGGACGAAAGGCTCTCGATTTTCTGGTTTCTCTGATATTCACGAAAATACATGAAGCCCAAAACAAATGTCAGAGCTGAAAGTACAGCAATAGCAATTTTCAGTTTCCGTTCACTTTTTCTGTTAGGATTGTATTCCTCCATAATTATTAAACCGGGTTGGGGGTGTGGTAATAATTTTCTCCGGTATTCTCACATTCTAAAGATACACAAAATTGTACTTAATGAATATCAATTTTAGAACGAAGAGAAATTCAAAAACTTGTCAGTTTTTCACCTGATTTGAAAGGTAAGCATAAATTTTACTTCTTTTCAAAAAACAAAACTGAAAGTTTTCATCGAAAAAAACAAAAACAAAAAGTGCCTTCCAGTAAATTTGTCAGGTACTAAATAAGATTCTGATAGAAAAAACATCATTCTTTCCCTCGGGCTTATCAACAAATAAATTTAACGCAAAATGAGTATAGCACAAAATTTAGCGCATATAAATACGCAATTATCAGGTTCAGATGCCCGTTTAATTGCCGTTACGAAAACCAAACCTATCGGAGACCTTCAGGAAGCATATGAGGCAGGTGCCAGGATTTTCGGTGAAAACAAAGTACAGGAGATGGTAGCTAAATGGGAAATCCTGCCAAAAGATATAGAATGGCATTTAATTGGCCATTTACAAAGTAATAAAGTGAAATATATGGCTTCATTTGTAAGCATGATCCATTCCGTGGACTCTCTCAGGCTTTTGGAGGAAATTAATAAACAGGCCCTGAAACACAACCGGATCATTGATTGCCTGCTTCAGATCTTCATTGCTCAGGAAGAAACGAAATTTGGACTTTCCGAAGATGAGGCACTTGAATTAGCTCTATCAGCGGAGTTTGCCGAATTAAAAAATATCCGGATAACCGGAGTAATGGGAATGGCTTCAAACACAGAAGACGAGACGCAAATAAGAAAGGAATTTAAAGGTTTGAAAATCTTTTCCGACAAGCTGAAACTACAGACTTCGTCAATTGACAATATTGATCTGAAAGAAATCTCTATGGGAATGTCTGGAGATTATCTGATTGCGATTGAAGAAGGTGCTACCCTGGTAAGAGTCGGTTCTGCCATTTTTGGCAGCAGAAATTACCAGTAGTTGTCTAAAATATCAAATAGAAACGGGAATGAATGCTTAAAATGCTTCATTCCCGTTTGCATTAATATCCTTCAAATGGGATATCCCTTTTCCAAAATCAGACAATTATTCAACTTTATTTGATTTTCTGAATTTTAAGGTCATTTATCCCTTCATAAACCTTACAATCGCAATTTCAATAGCCAGAAATACTAAGGCCGCAATCAGGAAATACTTCCATAATGCAACGCCAAAGTTCTGTTCTTTGAAATTTCTAATAAAATTATCATCGTCAATTTTATCAAATACCTGGACGTTTTTCTGATTGGAGAAGATTTTTTTCAATTCATTTTCTCCATAAAAATCCATCATTGATTCTTTACTATCATGGTTAAATGCCAAAAGTTTTTCAACTTTTCCATTTAATAATAATTCATAATAACCGGACTCTACTTCCTGATTATCATTTAACTGATTCGCTTTAGGAAGCTCTATTGTGAGTTGTTTTCCTACCAGATTTTGTACAGGAATAAGCTCTAACTTTCCTCTTCTGAGTTTATAAACAGCATTTTTAAGTGCATCTTTCACTTCAACCGAAAAACTGTTTTCTTTAAACGAATAAGCTGTTGGCTCCTGGCGAACACTAAGAGCAGCTATTTTATACATTATCGGAACAAACAACGCATTTCGTGCAAAATCTCCGAATTGAGGATCCAGAGGAGAAGCAAGCCAATAAACTTTAGCCGTATTAATCTTTGTCTGAGTTAGAAAAGGCTGATTGTTCCTAAAACTCAACAACTTTTCACCAATCGTCTGCCAGGTAAGAACACCGCCCTGTTCCGGCATCTGAATCATTTCTTTTTTGGTAGAATTATCGAAAATATCCATAAAAAAAGATGAACTCTTGACTGGTTCAGCCAAAGGACTGAAATCAGACTCAGTAATATTCCTCGACTGAATATTTCTGATATTTAAACCTGCCGCAAAGGCATTGTAACTTGACAAATCCGGATTTTGCGATGGAATTACAAGCAAACTGCCTCCTGAACCCACAAACTCCTGTAAAGCAGATTTCATAGAACCCTCAATACTCTGAACTCCTTCAAGTACAATCAGATTCGCAGATTTTAAGAGTCCGACATCCACATTCAGGGCTGAAAAGCTTTTGAATGAAAAAATACTGTCGTTGGCAAAAACAGTCTGTATGTACTTTGAACCTGAAGATTGTCCGAATAAATGTAATATTTCGATAGATGGAGCAGCATTCAGCACAAAGTAATAATCATTATCGAAGGTAATCGGGGTGTCGTCAAATGAAATTCTCCCTTTCTTAAATCCTTTGTCTTTTACATTAAATGAAAAGCGGGCCTGTCCGGAAGATTTTGCCGGAATTGAAGTAATTTCAGAAGAAACCTGTATTTCGTCAATGAATAATTTTACCTGCAAATTCTCAACAGGCTGTTCTCCGGTATTGAACAATTTCACCGTGAGCACATTACTCTGCATTTCTCTGACAAACGGCGTGTTGAGCCATACAGAATCTACAAAGACATTTTGGGTGGATTTTGCCTGAACCGGAACAAGGTATAATCTGCTTGAAGAATCTATTTTAATTTTATTCAAATCTCCGGCGGTACTTCTCTGAAAGTCAGAAAACCAGAAATACTGATTTCCTCCCTGTGAATTGTGTTTGCCAGCCAGACTCATCTGACGCTTTAGCACATTTTCAAATGTTCTGGGAGTATGTGTATAGCCGATGCTGGTGGTCCGCTCCTTTATCTGCTGAACATTTCCAACACGATGTTCGTCTGCAGAAAAATCATTGGTAAGTAACTGCAAACGTGCGCCCTGTGGAAAAGCAGTCAGCAATTCTTCAGTTTTAGCAACAGCTTTATCAAGGTAACTCTTCTTATCCAATTCATTTTGCATCGATAGCGAATTGTCCAGATAGATACTTGAAAGTCCTCCGGCATTCACATTACGTCCGTTTTTAGAAGGAAGAAATGGTTGGGAGAATGCCAAAACCAATGATAAAATAAAGGCCATTCTGGCAGCCATGATAAGAAGCTGCTTCAAACGCCGGAAAGATGAAGTAGTGGTTTTGACCGCCTTTAAAAAAGCGACATTTGTAAAAAAGACCTTCCTGGTTCTGCGAAAGTTAAACAGGTGGATGATCAGAGGAATAGCAACTGCCAAACCTGCCCATAGAAAAGTCGGATATAAAAAATGCATATATTTCAGTCTTTGGTAGAGACGATAAACAAGTTCCGAAACCCGCCGGATATTCGACTTAATCAGCTAAATCAAAGGAATATCAAACAGTTACAGTGTCCTTTCTACGAATTTTAGTGGTTATAAATTGCATAAAGGAATAGTAAATCTACAAAAAAGCGCTCAATGGTTGAAATCATTATCAGCAAATGATTTTCTCAATGCGGAATAAATCAGAAAATCCGGAGAGATTTATGGATGTATCCGTCCAAAACGGGAGTTTCTGCCGGGTAAATAAAAAAGGCAGAACCCTTAAGTCCTGCCTGCGAAATGTATCTGAATGTTTTTCTTCTCTCCGGATTAAACGGGTGAAAATTGCTTTTTATCTGGTAATTTCCAGAATGTCAAATTCTAATTTTCCGGCAGGAGCCTGAATTTCAGCAATATCTCCCACTTTTTTACCTAAAAGACCTTTCCCGAATGGTGAAGCAAAAGAAATTTTACCCGCTTTCAAATCAGCTTCTTCTTCGGAAACGATGGTATAGGTAACTTCCATGCCATTTTTCTTATTCTTAATCTTAACTTTTGACAAGATCGAAACTTTAGAGGTATCAATAGTTGATTCATCCAAAACTCTCGCATTGGCAACAACATCTTCCAGTTTAGATATTTTCAACTCAAGCAGGCCCTGCGCATCTTTAGCAGCGTCATACTCAGCATTTTCACTAAGATCACCTTTATCACGAGCCTCCGCAATCTGACGAGCCATATCAGCACGTCCCTGAATTTTCAAATAATGTAATTCCGTTTTTAATTTATCAAATGCCTCCTGAGTATAATATTGTATCTTAGCCATCGCGTTATTTCTTTATTAAATTATTCAATATTAAGTCCATACCAAAAAAATTTGTCATACTGAACTTAGGAATAACCGGCACAATCCGGTTTCTTCACTAGCGTCAGAATGACAATCTCTGCGACTTCATTCAAACAAAAAAGAACGGCTTCCGACCGTTCTACAAGATAATTGACTTAGCTTTGCAGGAACAATGGAATTAGCTTTGATTTTGTTGAGTTATTATCGCTCGTTTCATATTTTTTTGAAATGAAGAATACAAAGTTAATAAAGTTTTCCTCTTTGTCAAAGAGAATTTTACAATTGTGCTTAACAAAGATTTTATTGAACTATACTACAAACCAAGACATCTTCATTCCTAAAATCTCAGGGCTGGCAACAGTTTTTTACAATCTTTGTAAGCTTCAAATCAGCTGGTTTTTGATTGAATATTGATAAAAAAATAAAATTATGCGTATTATTTTCATGGGGACTCCGGAATTTGCCGTTGAGAGTCTGAAAGTATTGGTAGAGAATCATTGTAACATTGTAGCCGTAATAACTGCTCCTGATAAACCTGTCGGGAGAGGCCAGAAAACAGGCACTTCTGCGGTAAAAAACTATGCCCTTTCAGTAAACATCCCGGTTCTGCAACCTGAAAAACTAAAATCTCCGGAGTTTTTGGAAGAACTTAAATCTTATCAGGCCGATTTACAGATTGTTGTGGCTTTCAGAATGCTTCCGGAAGTAGTCTGGAATATGCCGGCTTTAGGAACTTTTAATTTACATGCTTCCCTCCTTCCGCAGTATCGTGGTGCCGCACCAATCAATTGGGCAATCATCAACGGTGAAAAAGAAACAGGAATTACCACTTTTTTCCTAAAACATGAAATTGATACAGGTTCAATTATTTTTCAGGAAAAAGAGCCTATTTCCACCACTGACAATGTGAGTGATTTGTATGAAAGATTAATGAAAAAAGGGGCAGACCTGGTTCTCAAAACGGTACATGCAATAGAAGAAGGAAATTATCCGCAAATTGCTCAGCAGGAAGACGTGGAAATAAAACATGCTCCTAAAATTTTTAAAGAAACCTGCGAAATCAACTGGCAGCTTCCCTCAGAACAGATTTATAATTTCATCAGAGGACTTGCTCCTTATCCCGCTGCATGGACTACTCTGGCCGGGAAAAACTGTAAGGTCTTTAAAACGGCAATTATCCGAGACTTTTCTCCGGAAAAACCGGGAAATATATTTTCGGATAACAAAAAATACCTTTACTTCAGAACCGGAGACGGATTTCTGTCGATCGAAGAATTACAGCTAGAAGGTAAAAAGAGAATGCTTATTGATGAATTTCTGAGAGGTTTTACACTTTCTGATCTTTAAAAAGGGTGGATTTTCATTACAACCTGAAAATCCACCATTCAGTTATTTTAAATCATCAGTTACTGGCTAATGAAAATACTGAGATAATTCTGGGTAATATTGGTTGTTAACTGCTTTTGAAAGCTGATAGCCGGGTATGATGCGGAAAGTGTCTGCAAGATTTTTTCTGCAACCGGGCTTTCATTTTTTTCAAACCTGATCTGATTACTGCTAATCTGATAACCACTGCTTTTGTTAACTCTTGACGGCAATAATCTTACACGGGTATTATAATCCTTCCTGAGTGCATCGGCTATCTGCTGGGCAATGGGTTCAGCTGTATTCTGCTTGTCTTCCAAATAAAAAACATCAACCTTAATCCTCGAATCAGCTAAGAGCAACTCTTCCTGCTTCTGGGCCTCCTGAACTTTATAAATCGCCTCACTGGCCTGGCTTTTGATATTTTTACTTCCTCCGGCCGATTTGATGATATTCAACAATCCCAATTTAAAATCAGCATCTTTGTTATCCACCATCTCACTAACCACAACACGGGCAGCATTTTGCTTAAGCGTATCATTCTTATCTTCAATTGCTTTTAAAACGAGTTCATAGATTTTAAACTTAAACTCCCGGTCTCTGTTAAAATCCACTGTATCTTTTTTAAAATCGAATCTTTTATTCTCCGATTCCAAAGCCTTCACACTTTTGTCTGTAAAGTAACTTTGAACAGATGAAAACAACGCAAAAATACTGGTTATTACGGCAAGCCATTTTGTAAAATTTGAATTACTTTCCATAAGCTTAGTGTTTAGAATTTTGTCGGAAAAACTCAGTATTTCATACCTGAGCCATATTCAGAAATAACATTTAACTTACTATTTTACAGACAATTACATTTAATTCATCGGAAGTTAGTATATCCTTCCAACAATCTATCTGCCCCTCGTCAAATATTTATCCAACGGTCATTCCCCTTTTCCTGAACGGAATATTTCATTGAAAAAACCAGCATTTCGGGTTAATTTGCATATTAATAAGATTCATACCCGCAAGGATATTTTATACGCATCAATGATACCTGTCAAACTCACAATCAAAGGATTATATTCATACAAAGAAGCTCAGGAGATTGACTTCACACAACTTACGGAAGCTTCCATTTTCGGAATATTCGGAAGTGTAGGGAGCGGGAAATCCTCCATTCTAGAGGCTATTACTTTTGCTTTGTATGGAGATACCGAACGTATGAATAAATCCGGTGACGACAGAAATTATAACATGATGAATCTCCGGTCGGATGAGTTATACATAGATTTTATCTGTTCTGCCGGAAAAGATGATAATAAATACAGATTTACCGTAAAAGGCAGGAGAAACAGTAAAAACTTCAATGATGTAAAAACCCTCGAACGGAAATCGTACCAATGGATGCCGGAATTAAATGACTGGTCGCCCATTCTCGTTGATGATGCCGCTGAAAAGATTATCGGACTGACCTATGAAAATTTTAAGAGAACGATTATCATTCCTCAAGGCAGATTTCAGGAATTTATAGAGTTGCCCTTATCTAAAAGAACTCAGATGATGAATGATATTTTCCAGCTGGAAAAATATGATCTTGCTCCGAAAGCAAAAATTCTGAAGGAAATCAATGAAAAACAACTTGAAAATTTAGCAGGAAAACTAAGCCAGATTGGTCAGAATGCGGCGGAAGAATTAGAAATAGCTGAAAGTTCGTTAAAAAACACTCAAACGCTCATCCAACTGAATAATACCGACTTATTGTCAAAATCGGATGATGAAAAGAAATTTGAGGAGATCGGGAAGCTTTTCGAATCACTTCAACTCACACAGAATCAGGCTGATGAATTAAAAAAACAAACTCCTGATTTTGACCGGAAAGCTGAAAGATTAAAGCAATTTCAATATAGCCAATTCGTTTTCAGGCCACTTTTTGACGAAAAACAAAGAAAACTGGCCGATTTGCAAAGAGATTCTGAAAGCCTCAGACTAAAAATTTCCCAGGAAAATCAAATCAGGATAAGTATAGAGGAAAAAACACTAAACCTCGAAAAAATAACCCCTCAATTTGAGAATCGTGATGCCATTAAACAAGAAGTGGAAGAGCTTGATAAAATCTTAAAAATTAAAGAATGTCAGCAAATACATACCGATGCTGAAAATAATCTTAAAAGAGGCCGGGTGGCAGAAGATCAGCAGAAAGAGAAAATCGCTCAGCTGAAGAATCTGAAAAAGGAATCTGAACAACGATTAAACCATCTGAAAGCCAGTCAGATTGACCTGGAAAGAGTTTCAGAAGTTTCAAATTGGTTTGTTATAAAAAACAATCTTCTCAAAGATAAAGAGGCTTTAATGAAAGATGCCAACTCTATAGTTGCTGAAATTGAGAAACTAAAAAAGGAAAAAGAACTTATTTACACCAATACTTTCACGGAATTAAACCCGGAAGTTACTGAACAGTTTTCTTCAACAGAATATCCTGAAAAAATCCCTGAAATCCGGCAAGGTCTTTTAAGCAAAGCTGAGCTTCTTGATAAGGAAATTGTACATTTTAGCACACAGCAAGCTCTTCAGAGATATGCAGAAACATTGCAACCGGGTGAGCCTTGCCCCCTATGTGGAGCAGCACATCATCCTCACGTTTTAAATGCATCAGAAGATTTTGAATCAGCTATTTTACAAATTCAAAATCAGCAGAAAGTGTACAGAAATCAGGTGGAAGCCCTGGATAAAATGAAGAATTTTATCTTAGAAATTGAGGCTAAAATTGCTCTTTTTGAAAGCAGAAAAATAGAAATCAAAGCCAAATGGGCAGAAAACAACCGCCTTATTACCCTAAATGAAGTAAAATTTTCATGGAATGAGTTTTCCAGAGAAGACAATGAAAGTGTAAAAAAGGCTTTCGAAGATGCTAAAAAACAAGGGCTGACCATAAAAGAGCTGGATTCTGATATTTCTCAAAAAAATATTGAAATCGAAAATGCACAAAAACACCTTGATGAGAAAATAACACCGGCATTGTTAAAACTTAACAATGACATTATAGCAAAAATAACTGAGATTGAGTTTTATAAAAGTCAGGTAAAAATTCTGTCTCTTACGGATTTTGAGGGAAAAGATAAAAAATCTATTCTGGAGGAATCGCAAAAACAACAGGCTTTTTACAATCAGATTATCCATGAATTTGAACAGTTAACCAAACAGATTCTCGAACATCGTGATAAGCAAAATGTACTTTTCGGTGAAATTTCGTCATTGCAGAAAAATCTAAAACAACATGATATAACACTTGCTGAAATTCTTCATAAAATTGAAGAGCAACTTTTAAATTCATCAGTTCAGACAGAGTCGGAAATACTTCAGATATTAGAATGGAATATAAATCCGGAAGCTGAGCAGGCGATGATTGATGATTTCAGAAAGACTTTGCATACCGCATTAAGCCGGTTAAAAGAATTGGAAGAAAATACCAAAGGATTACGATATGATGCAGAAATTCATGAGAAACTCAGGGTTGATATAGAGAGCCTGGGGCAAAAATTAAACGATTTAAGGAAAGAAGAAGGCAGTCTGAATGCACAGGCAGAAAAACTAAGAAAAGACCTTTCTGAGCAGGCGCAATTATTGAAAGAAAGAGAAAAGCTTGACATTCGGGGAAAAGACATTGATACATTATCCAAATTGTTCAAAAGCTCCGGATTTGTCAGTTATGTTTCTTCTATGCACCTTCAAAACCTGTGTAACCAGGCGAATGTGAGATTTCATAAAATGACGAGGCATCAGCTACAGCTGGAAATTTATGAATCCTCTCCTTCACAATATGATTTTCTGGTTCGTGATCTCCTTAATGAGGGGAAAACGAGAGGTATCAAAACCCTTTCAGGTGGACAGAAATTTCAGGTAGCTCTTAGCCTGGCATTGGCACTGGCTGATAATATCCATATGCAAACTCATTCCAAACACAATTTTTTCTTTTTAGATGAAGGATTCGGGTCATTGGATAAAGAATCCCTTTATGAAGTGTTTGAGACATTAAAATCATTGAGAAAGGAAAACAGAATAGTAGGTGTAATCTCCCATGTTGAAGACCTCCAGCAAGAAATAGATCGCTTTTTAAGAATCAGAAATGATGAAGAGCGGGGAAGTATTGTGGAGATGAATTGAGGTAAAGTTATATGCTGCTTATCCATTCAGTTAATGTTGTATCTATAATATCGGGCTTTCTGAATTAGTTAAGGATATCTCCGAAGAAAGTAATTTAAAATTTCGCAAACTACAACATTAGGCTGTTTTTAAATGTTTCTCAAAAGACTTTGTTACTTTTGCAGAAGATTAATTTATCTGAAAAATTCATGAATATTCTTATTTGCCAAAACTCCGTTTTGCCTGCTTTAAAATACGGAGGTACTGAGCGACTGATCTGGTGGTTAGGGAAGCAGCTTTCCCAAATGGGGCATAAAGTTAGTTTTTTGGCAGCAAAAGGTTCAACCTGTCCTTTCGCAGAAGTATTGGAATTTCAGGAAAATGTATCGATTGATGAACAAATTCCGGATTATATAGACGTGGTTCATCTGAACAATGAACCCGATCAGCCTCTCAAAAAGCCATATATTGTTACTATTCATGGAAATCGTAATAATTTTGAGGAATTTGATCTGAATTCAGTATTTGTTTCAAAAAATCACGCAAACAGATACCAGTCTGAGGCATTTGTATATAACGGAATTGACCTTGATGAGTACAGGATATCTGATTTTAACAAGAAACGTACTCACACTCACTTTCTTGCCAAAGCGGCCTGGCGTCTTAAAAATGTAAAAGGGGCTATTGAGCTTGCCAAAAGAAGCCATAATAAACTGGTTGTTCTGGGAGGAACCCGTTTGAATTTTAAGATGGGTTTCCGCTTTACCCCTGACCTTCATGTTCGTTTTTATGGCATGGTAGGCGGAGATCAAAAATTAAATCTTCTTTCCACTTCAAAAGCCTTGATTTTTCCGGTGTTATGGCACGAGCCTTTTGGATTAGCTATTATCGAAAGTCTTGTGACCGGGTCAGCCGTATTTGGTACACCTTACGGTTCTTTACCTGAACTGGTTCCGGAAGAAGTAGGTTTTTTGTCCAATTCTAAAGCTGAGCTGGTAAATCAATTAATGGATTTAGATAGATTTAAGCCTGAAATCTGTCGTGAATATGCCTCAGATAATTTTTCTATAAATCAAACAGCCATGGCATACCTTAGCTGTTATGAGAAGGTCCTGAATGGTAGAACGATCAATAGCAAGCCCCCGAAAGCTTTGGAAATTTCTCCCGGATTCTTAGGTCTTCACGAATAATTAACACTTTTTCACCGGTGCAGGAATAACAATGATTTAAAATCCTGATAAAATCACTCCCTTATATTATGACTAAAGCAACAATCAGCGGTTTTACAATGGTTAGAAATGCCACAAAGTATTATTTCCCGATTAAGGAATGTATTTTGTCGGCTTTACCTATTGTGGATGAATTTGTCATTGCTCTCGGGGAAGGTGACTTAAATGATAAAACAAGAGAAGAAATCCTTTCAATCGGAAGTGATAAAATCAAAATTATCGAAAGAGGACTATGGGATGAGCAGTTATACAAAGATGGCGGAATATTCAGACATGAAACTAACATCGCCAAAGAGCATTGCACCGGAGACTGGTGTTTGTATTTACAGGCAGATGAACTTATTCATGAAAAAGACTATCAGCTTATTCAGGATGCTGCGGATAAATACCTGGACAGAAAAGACGTAGATGGCTTTTTGTTCAACTATTATCATTTCTGGGGAGATTACGATCATTACATGGACTTCTACGGATGGTACCCTAATGAAATCCGGATTGTCAGAAACATTCCCGAAATTTCTTCCTATCTGGATGCTCAGTCTTTCAGAAGAACAGATAATACAAAGCTCAGGGTAATCGATTTACCGGCTTTTATTTATCATTACGGCTGGGTCAGACCCCCTAAAGTTATGGTGGATAAAAAAGGAGAACAGGATTCCATTCACAGAGGCGATGGCGATAACTCCCTGAAAAACAGCAATTATTCAGAATACGGACCAATGAAGATGATCCCATTATTCAAAGGAACGCATCCTTCGGTAATGAAAACAAAAATACAGGAGATTTTCTGGAAAGATCAACTGGACTTTACTTCTGATTCATTTAAAGACAGACAGGTTCATAAGCATGAAAAGACCAAGTATCTTATACTTACCTTCATAAAAAGAAATTTCTTCAAAAACCGGAAATTTCCTTTAGGCTGGAAAAACTGGAATATTATTTCAGAATAACGCTTTTACAAAAATTTCACAGGACTCTAATAACCCCATAATAGCTTAAATGTCGAACGATTTGCCTTTAGTAGTTTTTGATTGTGAACGTATGCGCTACGCCAATACAGGTTTGTATCACTATTGCCTGCAATTGGGGAATGCGATCAGAAATATACCTTCCGATCAATATGAAGTAGGTCTTTATGGTCCTGAGCAAGAGTTAATAAATCAAAAGCCTCCTGTTATCAAATGGCATTCTTTAAATAAATTCTGGTTCTGGAATATGCCCTCCCGGGCCAGAATATGGCATACTACTTATCAGAGTTCAAATTACGTTCCTTCCACTTCAAGGGTAAAAAAAATACTTACAATTCATGACCTGAACTTTCTCCATGAAATTGAAGATAACCCTGTGGCTGTTCAGAATCATATCAGAAAGCTTCAAAAAAACATCGATTGCTTTGATGCTTATATCTGTATTTCAGAATTTGCCAAAAATGACCTTCTAACTCACATTGATATCGGCAATAAACCTGTGCAGGTTATTTATAACGGTTGTAACAGACTGAATCATAATCCTGCTCCGGCAGTGATACAGCCGGAGAAACCGTTTATTTTCTCTCTGGGTTTTGTCAATGCAAAAAAGAATTTCCATGTTTTAATTCCTCTTTTACAAGGCAATGATTTTGAACTGGTGATCGCAGGAAAACATGATTCAGGCGATTATGTTCAGAAAATTATGGAAACTGCCACAAATTATGGTGTGGAGAAAAGAGTAAAACTGGTTGGCCCGATTTCAGAAAACGACAAAGCCTGGTATTTCAGAAATTGTTCTTTATTTGCGTTTCCTTCATTGGCAGAAGGTTTTGGATTACCGGTAGTAGAAGCTATGCAATTTGGCAAACCTCTTTTGTTATCGAAAAAGACTTCACTACCTGAAGTTGGCGGAGAAGTAGCCTGTTATTTTGAAGATGAAAGTCCTGAGGCTATGCAATTTGCTATGAAACTTGCATTATCCACAGCAAAAGAAAGGGAAAAAGATATAAAAACCAGAGCCGGTTTCTTTGACTGGCACGAAACAGCCTTGCAGCATCATCGGCTCTATCAATCAATGCTCTGAGAACCTACATAAACTTGTTTAGCAGGATCATGTTAATCCTGCATACTGCTAAGTTTTCTATAGGTTCCTCCTTCTACAGACAGAAGCGCATCATGCGTTCCTCTTTCTACGATTTTCCCCTGATGAATCACCAGAATCTCATCTGCATGCTGAATTGTACTCAAACGATGGGCAATTACCAAGGTAGTTCTGCTTTTCATCAGATTGGTCAGTGCTTCCTGCACCAGTTTCTCTGATTCAGTATCCAATGCAGAAGTGGCCTCATCAAGAATAAGAATCGGAGGATTTTTCACTACTGCCCGGGCTATGCTCAGTCGCTGACGCTGCCCGCCTGAAAGTTTTCCGCCACGATCTCCGATTAAGGTCTGATATCCTTCCGGCATCTGAGAAACAAATTGGTGAGCATTCGCAATTTTTGCTGCTTCAACCACCTGACTTTCCGTTACCTCTGAGCCAAATGCGATATTGTTAAAAACCGTATCATTAAACAGGATTGATTCCTGAGTAACAATTCCGATTTGTTTACTGAGTGAGCCTAACAAAATATGACGGATATCAACACCATCAATTAAAATCTGTCCTTCCTGAGGATCATAAAAACGTGGAACCAAATCGGCAATTGTAGATTTACCTCCACCGGAAGTACCAACCAATGCAACTGTTTTTCCTCTGGGAATGGTAAAGGAAATGTCATTCAGAACCTTCTTGCCATTTTCATAATAAAAGCTCACGTTCTTAAACGCTATTTCTTTAGAGAAAACTTCTAATTCCACAGCATCCGGAGCATTCTGAATAGCAGATTTTGTGTCAATTAATTCCAGGATTCTTTCAGCCGAGGCCCTCCCCCGCTGAATCCCGCTGAAAGCATCCGCGATGGCTTTTGCAGGTCGCATTACCTGTGAAAACAAGGCAATATAAGCAATAAAAGCTGAAGCTGTCAGGCTGGTATCATGGGCAATTACCAATGATCCTCCGTATAATAAAATTCCGGAAACAACTATTACACCCAACGTTTCAGAAACCGGAGAGGTCATTTCCTGGCGATAAACCATTTTTAAAAGCGAAGCTTTATATCCGTAATTTTCCTGTCTGAATCTGTCTGATACTACTTTCTCAGCATTAAATCCTTTAACGATCCTCATTCCGCCAAACACTTCATCAAGTGTGGAAATCATACCACTTTGTTTTTCCTGCACTTCTTTTGCCGCTTTCCTCAACTTTCTCGTAATCAATGAAATAGCACCTCCTGACAAAGGAAGGATCAACAGTGAAAAAAGTGTAAGTTTTACTGAAATGCCAAAAAGAAATATAAAAAACATGACCAATGAAAAAATCTCTTTTAAGGAAGCTGTAAAAGCTCGTCCTATCGAATTTTCAATTTCCTGTACATCTGTGGTAAGACGGGCCATAAGATTTCCTTTTCGCTCATTATTAAAAAAGCCGAAATGTAATCCGATTGTTTTTTCAAAAACTGCCTGACGTAATGAAGCAATGGTTTGCGCTTCAACTGTCTTTAAGATTCTTTGGGATAGGTATTTGAAGATATTTGATGACAATACCGAAATAATAATGGCACCACAGGCATATTGCAAAGCTCCCAAACGGCCGTATAATTGCAGCATCTGGTAAAAGTAGTAATTAAAAATGCCTGTGAAATAGTTACTGTCCAGCGAAAATTCCGGTTTTATTGAGTATTTCGAGAGATCTGATCCCTGAACCTGGTCAAATAATACATTTAACAGAGGGATCAATAAACTAAAATTTAAAACGCCGAAAAAGCTGGCTAGTAAGGAAAATAAAAAATAGGGGAAAGCAAATTTTTTAATTGACTCAGCGTATTGAAGTATGCGAAAATATGTTTTCAAATGTTTAAATATTTGTTTTATCAGATCAGTTAAAACCCGTTTCTTTCTCTAAAGTCAATTCTCTTCAGAAATATTTTTCACAAAATAACTAAAAATAAAGAACTTGCGGTAGTAATTGAATATTGAATGATAGCATGCATGAATAAATGGCTGATACTTTTCAACGTTAACCAGTACCTATTAATTCCATTTGCATATTTAACATTTTGAAAATCAGACATTCTATCATCAAAAACAAAAATATGACACGAATAATTATTAGTAGAACCGACAGTATTGGTGATGTTGTACTCACATTGCCCCTGGCGGGTTTACTGAAAAAACTATATCCTAGCTCAGAAATCTTTTTTCTGGGCAGCAATTATACCCGTGCCATAGTAGAAACCTCTCAGCATATTACCGGCTTTATCAGTTGGGATTCATTGAAGGAACTTTCGGAACCGGGAGCTATCAGTTTTCTGGAAAAACTCAACCTTGATACAATTATCCACGCTTTCCCTAATCGTAAGATTGCTAAAATAGCTTTCAAGGCAAAAATTCCTTTACGAATCGGGACTTCACACAGATGGTTCCACTGGATTTACTGTAATAAACTGCCCAATTTTTCCCGGAAAAACTCAAATCTGCATGAAGCTCAGTTAAATCTTAAACTTGCGGAACCTCTTGGAGCGGCATCCGATTATCCCTTGACAGAAATCATTGATTTATACGGGCTTAATAACATTACTTCTCTACCGGAAATCTGGAAAGATCAGATTGATACGGACAGGATTAACGTTATTCTGCATCCAAAATCTAAAGGGAGTGCCAGAGAATGGGGACTTGAGCGTTTCGGAGAACTGATAAAAATTCTGCCTGAAGAAAAATTCAAAATTTTCGTCAGTGGAACTGCGCAGGAAGGAGAACTATTAAAAGACTGGATACAACAATTTCCATCTGTTCATAACCTTACCGGAAAGTTAAGTCTTTCAGAATTTATTGCCTTTATTGCCTCTTCTGATGCCCTGGTAGCTGCCAGTACAGGTCCTGTTCATATTGCTGCAGCACTCGGAAAAAGAGCAATCGGTATTTATCCGCCAATGAGGCCTATTCACCCCGGACGTTGGAAGCCATTGGGAAAGAATGCTCTATTTCTGGCATTGGACAAAAATTGTGAAGATTGTAAAAAGACACAAAATTGCGAATGTATGAGAATGATTCAGGCAAATCAGGTGAAAAAACTACTTAATATTTAACCTGAATCCCATGATAGTATTCCTGTTCCTGATAATCTTTCCGGAGCGGGAAACCCACCCAGTCTTCCGGTAAAAGGATTCTCCTCAAATCAGGATGCCCTGTAAACTCAATACCTAATAAATCAAAAGCCTCCCTTTCATGCCAGTCGGCAGTACGCCAGATGTGACTTACAGTTGGTACTTTTGGTAAATCATCTCCTTCAACATTCCTCGGAAATTCCACCCGAATCATGATTTTGTCTTCAAAAGGAATAGAATAGAGGTTATAAATTACTTCCATTGTTCCTTTCACAGAACCATTATCCAGAGCAGTAATACAGGAAAGTAAGTCGAAGTAACAACCCTCATTCGCATGAAGAAGAGAGCAAACTTCCTCAACCTGATTCACAGGTACGGTAAGACACTGATGATCTTCATGAAGAATGACTTCTTCACCGAAGCGGGTTTGCAAAAGTATTTTTATTTCTGAAATTTTCATTGTATTGAAATAATAGCTTGTAACCACATAGGCATATAGGACACATAGATATCAGACTGTTTTGTAACCACATAGACATATAGGGCATATAGATATCAGGCCTTTTTGTAACCACATAGACGCATAGGGCACATAGATGTTAAACCTTTTTGTAACCACATAGACGCATAGGGCACATAGATATAACCACGCACAATAGGAATCAGGTCATCAGAATTTTACCCCTGAGAGGCCAATTCTTCTTCCATTTCCATAATAGCTTTGGGAGCAACCAGGCTTTCCGTTCTGATTTTTTCCTGTAATTTCAGAAAGCCTCCGATCAAAGCTTCCGGTCTTGGAGGACAACCCGGTACATAAACGTCCACCGGAATAATTCTATCCACACCTTTTACTACGTGGTAGCCATGTTCCCAGTAAGGTCCTCCGCAATTAGAGCAGCTTCCCATTGAAATAACATATCTAGGTTCAGGCATCTGCTCATAAAGACGGCGGATACGGTCTGCCATTTTAAAAGTAACGGTTCCGGCAACAATCATAACGTCTGACTGGCGGGGAGAAGGCCTGGGCATGATTCCGAATCTATCCAAATCATATCCTGAAGCAAAAGTCTGCATCATTTCAATGGCACAGCAGGCCAAGCCAAAACCCATAGGCCACAGCGAACTAAGTCTTGCCCAGTTAATTAAATCATCAACCTTGGTTATGACGATTCCACCCTCATTAAATTTTTGATCCAATAAACCTTTCATCCGCCTATTGCTTTCCTTTCAGAAAAGCCTCAAAATATGGTAAAACTGGTTACTATCCCATTAAAATTACATGGTAAAGTTACCTAATAATCGTGAGATAACCCGAAACAACAGGTACCTTTAAATTTGGCTTTATTACATAAAAATAAGTAGTAGCAGGTAAACGTTCTCCATTTATAATACCCGTAAAAGGTGTTCTGTAACCAACCGAATAGAAAATAGAATCTCCCCAACGGTTATAAATAGTTACCTCGCAATTACGATATTCATCTGCATCCAGGCCTTCTATCAACCAGGCATCGTTAATTCCGTCGCTATTCGGAGTAAAGGTATTTACGACAACCAGTTTGGTATTAACAAAAACCGTTACAGTTTCTTCTGCAAAACATCCGCTTGCAGGATTGGTTACTTTTAATTTAAATACGGTATTTTCAACAGGTGCTACAAAAGGTTCCGCTGCGTTTTTATTACTGATAGGGCTAGCTCTGTCATAGGTCCATTCATAAATCATTCCGGGTGGAGTAATACTTTTCAGTTGTACTGTATCTCCTCTGAAAATATTCAGATTATTCCCTAATAAAACCCTTGGATACGAAGAAACATGAGCATCCTGTGTTTTGGTAGAAACACATCCGTTCGGAGCGGTGTATGTATATGTTACAGGGAAAGTTCCATTTCCTGAAATAGCCGGATCAAATATACTGCCCGACATACCCACACCGCTAAAGGTTCCGCCGGTGGCCGGTTGCACATTACAAAGAATAATAAGGTCTCTTTTATTTACAGATCCTCCGCAAAAAGCAGGAATCGGATCAAATTGAATCACCGTAAGTTGATTCACTGTCACATTTACCGGATCAGAAAACCGTACATTATTATTGGCATCTGTAATTTCTAAAGTATAAACACCTGAACCCGATCCGCTGATAGTATATTCTGTCTCATTTGGGCCATTGATTATGGTAAACCCATTCCTTTTCCAGCGATAATCTTTTGCACCGGGGTAGGTGTTAGGTGCCGCTAATACAATTTTATCATCAGCACAGATCGTTGTCTTACCGGATGGATGTTTATTAATAATCTGAAAATCTGCCAGAGTTCCGGAAGGTTTTGAAACAGCCGGAAGCGGATTTTCAATATCCGGGAAAGAATATTCAGGAAAGATGGTTAAATCTGAAATCGCCCTTACGGGAAGACTGCTAACCAGAAGAAGAAACAATCCTTTCGGTAATAATTTTAGAAACATAAGTTTAAATTTTGAGTAATAAGTAATAGAATGAATGAGATTTATCTTGAAAAAATTACCTCAAAATAATAATAATTTCCCGTTAAAAACGAAAAAATCTCAGTCACCTTGCTTATTTCTACAAAATAACCGTAGAAATGTTTTCACAAATATACCTAAATTCACAGAATTTATATTCGTACTACATGCTCTCTAACTTTTTTAATACTAAAATAGAATTTCTCAAAGGGGTTGGTACTCAGCGTTCCGGGTTATTAAATACTGAACTTCAGATCTTTACTTTCGGAGATCTGATTCAACATTATCCTTTTCGTTATGAAGACCGCACCAAATTCCACAGAATTGCGGAACTCTACGAAGGCATGGAGGCTGCGCAGATCAAGGGAAGATTACGTTATTTTGAAACTATCGGAGAGGGTTTCAAAGAAAGGCTCGTTGCTCAGTTTTCAGACGGAACCGGAAGTATTGAACTGGTGTGGTTTCAGGGTGTAAAATGGCTGGAGAAAAATCTTAGAATAGGTACAGAATATATCATTTACGGAAAACCCACAGCATTTCAGGGTAAATTCCAGATATCTCATCCTGAAATGGACATACTTTCTGCCGAAAATGAAAAAGGCGGATATTATCAACCGGTTTACAATCTTACTGAAAAACTTCGCAAACGCTATATCGATTCCAAAACAATTGCGAACATGCAGCGTAACCTGCTTGAGCAGGCTTACGGACAAATCCGGGAAACTCTTCCTGACGCTCTTATGCAGAAGTTTAAACTTATCTCCAAAAGAGATGCTGTTTACAATATTCATTTGCCTCAATCAGAAGGATGGCTGCATCAGGCCAGAAGAAGGCTGAAATTTGAGGAGCTTTTTTACAATCAGCTGAGGCTTATCAAGCAAAAGTTATTACGAAGAACAGAATATGACGGCCAGGTTTTCAAAAGTGCCTCCCTCCTGACAGAGTTTTACAACAACCACCTGCCTTTTGAACTGACTGATGCTCAGAAAAAAGTGATTAAAGAGATTTTTGCCGACATGAAAACCGGAAAACAAATGAACCGGCTCTTACAGGGAGACGTTGGTTCCGGGAAAACAATTGTGGCATTTATCTGCATGTTATTAGCGATCGATAATGGTGCACAGGCCTGCATTATGGCTCCTACCGAAATTCTGGCAGATCAGCATTTTCAGGGATTAAAGCCTTTTGCCGACTCGTTAGGTATTCCGATTGCTAAATTAACCGGCTCTTCCAGAAAAAAAGCCAGAACAGAAATTCACGAAAATCTGCTTAATGGCTCACTGAAAATAATTGTCGGAACACACGCCTTACTGGAAGATGTAGTTCAGTTTCAAAACCTTGGTTTGTGTGTAATTGATGAACAGCATCGTTTTGGTGTGGCGCAGCGAGCCAAACTTTGGGAGAAGAATAAACATATTCATCCCCATATTCTGGTAATGACGGCCACTCCTATTCCCCGAACATTAGCCATGACCATTTTCGGAGACCTCGATGTATCAGTAATCGATCAGCTTCCCGCAGGTCGTAAGCCAATAAAAACTGTCCACCGATACGATTCACACCGATTGACTGTTTTCGGATTTTTAAGAGAAGAAATCAACAAAGGCAGACAGGTTTATATCGTTTATCCGCTTATTGAGGAATCTGAGAAAATGGACTACAAAGATTTGATGGACGGCTATGAAAGTGTAGCAAGAGCCTTTCCTGAGTTTCAGGTCAGTATCGTTCATGGTAAAATGAAAGCGGCCGACAAGGATTTTGAAATGGCCAGGTTTGTCAGAGGAGAAACACAGATTATGGTAGCAACCACTGTTATTGAAGTAGGCGTTAATGTTCCTAATGCTTCAGTAATGGTAATTGAAAGTGCCGAAAAATTTGGTTTGTCTCAATTGCACCAGTTAAGAGGCCGGGTGGGACGGGGAGCCGAGCAGAGTTTTTGCATCCTGATGACGGACGTAAAGCTTTCCAGAGACAGCCGTACCCGTCTTGAAACAATGGTCAGAACCACCGATGGTTTTGAAATTGCAGATGTAGACCTCCAGCTTCGCGGTCCCGGCGACCTTTCCGGTACGCAGCAAAGTGGTATTATTGACCTTTTAATTGCCGATTTAGCCAAAGATGGCGAAATCCTGAGAGTAGCCCGTGAAACTGTTACAGAAATATTAACTGAAGATCCGGAACTGGAGAATCCTGCCAATCTGGTTATCAGAGAACAGGTAACCACGCTGGGGGCTAACGAAACCAACTGGTCAAAAATCAGCTGACAGAGGCTTTAAATACCCTTAAATTCCTGCTTTTTTCAAATATTTAACCTCCCCCGAAATAAATAAGAAGCCTCCAAATACCTACTGACATAGGGCTGTCACTATGCTGTATTTACTTTGTAACATCAAACTAAACAACAATAACTATGTTACAGACAGCACTTAAAAACACTGAATCAACATTGGGTTCATTATTGAAAGATTATTCTTCTTACAACTTATGGGCTAATAAAAAACTGGTTGAGTGGTTGAAATCAAAACCCTCATATCTGATGGAAAATGAAATTCCTTCCAGTTTTTCAAGCATTAAATTAACACTTTTACATATTTCAAAAACAGAGAGCTGGTGGCTTGGAAATTTGAAAAAATTACAGCCTGAATTAGATTTCCGACAAACTTACCAGGACTCCGTAGAAGAGGCTTTTGAAAGATTTATTAAACAATCCGAGGAATTAGACTACTTTATCCAGTCTCTTGATGAAAATGAATTAGCTGAAAACTGTGATTTTTCAATTCCTTTTGTGGGCGATTTCTCACGCCCAAGAACAGAACTTATTCAACATTGCATGAATCATAGTACCTATCACCGTGGACAGGTCGTAACAATCGGGCGCAATCTGGATTTAACTGATGCACCTATGACGGATTACATGTTTTACCTCCTTATGGCAAAATTCTAACCGCTTACCTCTAAACCTGATTCAATCCATCAATTATCCGACGGGTTGAATATAGAAATGTCCCGATGTGAAAACAGATTCACCATCCGGGACATTTCATTTTCATGCCGGTTTTATAACATTCTGACTTTACAATCCTGCATCATCCGCAGCACCCTGAGCCAAACCCGTCCAATCCCAATGTTCTCTTCCTTTAGCCAATCCTGAAATGAGACGTTGCTGAACAATATTGGCAAAAGGCATCGGCGTTTTTCCCAGTAAGGCCGTATCAAGTACCAGGTTCAGGTCTTTCAATCCCAAAGGCAATCTGAATCCTACATTTTCATCATATTTATTGACAGCAATAGCCTTTCCGTAATTCTGATAAATCGGGCAGGCAAATAAAGTTTGTCCAAACATTTCAGAAATATCCTGCCTGCTTACGCCATTTTTTTCTGCCATAGTATAAGCTTCAGACATTGCTTCTATTGCGGCAGAAATCATGAAATTTCCGGCAAGTTTAACAACATTAGCTGCCCCCGGATCCTCTCCAAAATCAAAAATACCTTTGGCTGCACCGGCCAGGATCAAAGGTTTTGCGTCTTCTTTTGCCTGATTTGGTCCTGAAATAGCAATATTCCCAATTCTTGCAGCCATCGCTTCCGGTCTTCCGAAAATCGGAGCAGCCACATAATCTACGCCAAATTGCTGATGCTGTATCGATAGCTTTCTGGATGTTTCAGGAGAAATAGTACTCATTGAAATGTGTAAACCTTCAGCTCCTAAAGACTCAATTGCTGCATCAGTACATATTCCGAGCAAAGCTTTGTCATCAGCCAAAACAGTAATCAGAACATCTTTCCCCTGAGTTGCTTCCTGAGGAGTGGAAGCCAGTTTAGCACCTGCCTCCGCAAGCGGTTTTGCTTTTTCCGGGGTTCTGTTATAAACTGTAACATCGTACCCGGCTTTGATAAGGTTTAAAGCAATCGGAAATCCGAGATTTCCGATACCAATAAATGCAATTTTTGTCATAACTATCGATTTGAATAAAGCCGGATTGTTTTATTTATCCGATCTGGAAACACCGCATACTGATAGAACCTATGTTTTCTTCATAGGTAAATTTTATTTCTTCATCCGGCTCAGTCAGCCCCAATGTATAAAGCATCGGGATATAGTGATCGGGTGTAGGAATTGCCATAGCTGCAGCTTTTCCCTGCTTTTCATAATTAATCAAGCTCCGGAAATCCTTGTTAATTATCATTTCTTTTGACCAATCGTCAAATTCTATCGTCCAGTCATAGGGAGTGCCGTCTTTTCTTCCAAAAAACATACGCAGGTTATGTACAATATTTCCACTTCCTATAATTAAAACACCTTTATCCCTTAAAGATTTAAGTCTTTCCGCCAGATTAAAATGGTATTCCATCGGGCGGTAATAATCGATACTCAATTCAAAAACAGGAATGTCTGCATCAGGATAAATATGTTTTAAAATTGTCCAGGCACCGTGGTCCAAACCCCAATCCGTATCTTCCTTTGCTTCAGGCAGTAATTCTTCCACGACTCTGGCAAATTCCGGGGAACCGCTGGCAGGATATTTTACCTGAAACAGTTCTTCAGGAAAACCTCCGAAATCGTAAATAATTTTGGGTTTTGGAGAAATATTTACAAAAGTTCCTCTTGAAAGCCAGTGCGCCGAAACTACTAAAATAGCATTGGGTTTATATTTTTCACGTAAAGACTTACCAAGATTCTGAAGGCTGTGGGTAAATGGATTATCCAGAATAGCATTCATCGGATTTCCATGGCCAATAAACAGGACAGGCATTTTTTCAGTCCTGTTATAAGCCTCAGCAACTGATTTCAAGTGAGTTAGATTCATGAATTTATTGATAGAAGGGACAGAAATCCCGGATAATACTAAAAATTCTCTGCGATCCATTTCATTCTGTTATATGATAATAATGATCCGTTTTCCACTGACTGGTCAGTGTATATTGAAAACAATTTATTATTCATATTAATTCAGGCTGGGATCTACAGGGTAATTTGATAAAACCTTAAAATCTCCTCCCATTTCCCTCAGAATACTTCTCCAGAAATTTTCAGCCGGAGTATTAAAGATAAACTCTGCCGAATTTTTTGATACAATCCATGAATCCTGTTTTAATTCTCCTGCAAGTTGCCCAGAATCCCATCCGGAGTAACCAATGAAGCAGCGAATATCCTGAGCTGTCAGTACTCCGTTATTCAGTAATTTCTTAACATCCTCAAATTTACCTCCCCAATAAAGTCCTTCCAGAATTTCAGTTCCGCCTTCTATAACATCCGGTCGATTGTGGATAAAATGCAAAGTATTAGGCTGAACCGGGCCACCTGCAAAAAGGGGAATATCCGGATAAATATTCTCTTCAAGAACATCATCCAGATGTAAGCTCATTTTGTGGTTAAGTACTAATCCAAAGGATCCCTGTTCATTATGGTCACAAATCAAAACGACACTTCTCTCGAAATTCGGATCCTTAAGAAACGGTTCCGAAATCAATAAACAGCCTTTTACGATTATCTGATTTTTCATTTGAAATTATTCAATATTATAAATATATATACGCAAAATAATGGGTGGAATTATCTTTCACTGATAGTTTTTATATCTCAGACCTTTTTTGGCCCTCATCGTTTAGTTTATCAATGCAGTTTAACATTCCATCTATTTATGCAATATTTGCCTGAACCTAAATTACTTTATTATTAAAAATAACATGTTAGAGACAAATCTCCAAAAAGTATATCTTCTCCTCGGAGCCAATCTTGGAAACAGGGAAGAAACCCTTCAAAAAGCAATAAGTCTTCTAAACGAACAGATCGGACCAGTTTCAAAACAATCTCATTTATACGAAACTGCTCCCTGGGGCAAAACCGATCAGCCCGGCTTCCTTAATTTAGCCCTTGAACTGACATCTGAAAAAACGGCTCAGGAATTACTTTCCCTTACCCAATCTATTGAAAGTCAGCTGGGAAGAGTAAGGCATGAAAAATGGGGTGCACGTTTAATAGACATAGATATTCTGTATTTTGGAGAATTAATCTCAAATTTCGACAATCTTACCCTGCCTCATCCGTTTATTCAGGAGCGTAGATTTGTACTTGTTCCGCTGGAAGAAATCGCTCCTGAATTCATCCATCCGGTTTTCAAAAAAACGACCAGAGAATTACTGATTTCCTGTCCGGATTCCTCGGAAGTAACAAAAGTTTTACATTAAATAAATCTTATTAAACTGCCCATGAAAAAAATCCTCATTTTAGGTTTCTTCGTCTATTCCGGCACTTTAGCTCAAAACCCGAAGGAAGTCCCTCTCGATTCGAAAATTGAGAATGTTACAGTATTTCTCAATGGAGCACAGGTAACCAGAACAGCTAAAACCTCATTGGAAAGTGGGAAAACTGTTCTTGTGTTTAAAGGAATTTCCCAGCAAATTGATAAAAACAGCATTCAGGTTAAAGGTTCCGGAAAGTTTACTGTCAATTCAATTGTTCATCAGTTAAACAACAAAAGAGAACAAACCCGTCAGGACGAGATTGCCAGGCTCGGGAACCAGAAAGAAACGTTTGAGGATAAAATCAAATCACTCAGGAATAGCCTTATCGTCTATAAAAGAGAGGAAGAAATGCTGGTAAAAAATCAAAGTGTTGCAGGAACGTCGACTGGTTTAAAGATAACAGATTTTAAGGAAGCCATAGAATTTCAGCGTGTTCGCATGCAGGAAGTAATGAACAAACAGCTTGAAATTGAACGGGAAATCGCTAAAGTTGAAAAAGATATCAGGAAAGTCAATCAACAGCTTACGGTAATAACTATTGCCAAAGACCAGACAACTTCAGACATTCTTGTTACGATTTCGAGTAAAGAAACCATACCCAATACTGCTTTTTCATTAAGTTATTTTGTAAAAGATGCCTTATGGAAACCTACCTATGATGTTCGGGTTGATCAGATTTCCGAACCGCTCAACTTAGTCTACAAAGCAAATGTTTATCAGTTTTCAGGGGAAGACTGGAAAGAGGTAAAACTCCGATTATCTACTGCTAATCCTAACCAAAACGGAACACCTCCTGTTTTAGAAAACTGGTACTGGGGAAAAATTAATAACTACAGCAGTTATTTCAAAGATAAAGGATCAGCTCCGGAAATCATTACCGAGGTAAGCGGACAGGTAACAGATGGAAAAGGACAAAGTATTCCGGGTGTATCTGTGCAGTTAAAAGGTTCATCTTTAGGTACTGTTTCTGATGCAGATGGTTTTTATCACCTCAATATTCCACCCAACTCTACCCTCAGAATGCTTACATTTTCATCGGTAGGATATTCAAGCCATGATGAATATATCAGAAATAATAAAGTTGACGTGAGTTTAACGGAAAGCACCAATCAATTACAGGAAGTAGTCGTGGCTGGTTATGGTGCTGAGAGAAAGTTTTCTAGTGCAGCTACCGGTATTTCAATTAAAAAAGGAGGCTCAATGCCCATTCAGATTGAGGAAAAAGAAGCTCCTACGAGTCAGTCTTTTGACATATTGATGCCCTATACCATTCCATCTGACGGGAAAGTTTATACCGTTGATATTAAGGAAGAAAACATTCCTGCCGTTTATGAATATTATGCCGTCCCTAAAATCGACCGTGATGCTTTTTTGACGGCTCATGTATTAAACTGGGAAAAATACAAATTGCTGGAAGGGGATATCAACCTGTATTTTGAAGGAACATTTCTGGGAAAATCTACCCTTAGCTTACCAAATAGTGATACCCTGGATTTTGCCTTAGGGAGAGATAAAAATGTTCTGATTTCAAGGGTTAAACAAAAAGAGTTTACCAAAAAGCAATTTATCGGTAATTCTAAAACCGATCAGCTTGCTTATGAAATCGTAGTGAGAAATACCAAAAACAAAGCCATAAATCTGACGCTTGACGATCAGTTTCCTTTAACAAACAGTAAAGAAATTGACGTGTATAATAAAGAAGCCAAAGAAGCAGAAATAAATAATGAAACCGGAAAAATTACCTGGAAGATTTCATTAGACCCCGCAAAGGAGAAGAAAGTCAATTTCAGTTATTCAGTAAAATATCCAAAATCCGGCTTTATTGAAAGAGCAGACTAATTTGAAAGGCTTCTAATCCATGCTCTCTGGCACACAGAGCATAAATTTAAATAGGTAAGGCAGGTGAGCCGTGAGCCTCGGACCACGGTGAAGGCCATTCAGATACAAGAAAATATGCTTACTTTGCTTTCAAAAACATGTGCGATTCAAACAAGGCAAATGTTATTAAATAACTTTTCAATATGAACTTTCCGCTATTTACCAAAAGAAGCTGTCTTCTGTTACTAATGATTTCATTATCGGCAATAAGCTGTAATAAACATCATAAATCCGAGGCTACTTGTCGCTCAGAGGAAAAACAATGGCAGAATAAGCTGAAAGAAGAGCTTCCTCTGCTCGGGCATAGAAATTGGATCCTGGTAGTAGACAAAGCCTTTCCATTACAGACAGCTCAGGGAATAGAAGTCATCAATACCAATGAGAACTTAAAAGAGGTACTCAGATTTGTATTAAGTAATATCACCGAATCAAGCCATGTAAAACCTAACATTTATACAGATAAGGAACTTGATTTCTTACATGAATCCCAGGTAAAAGGAGTGGATCGTTATAAGCAGGATTTAAAAGAAATTATTAAAGGGCATCCGGTACAGAATATATTACACGATTCAGTATTTGTTAATATCGACCGCGCTTCAAAATTATTTAAGATTCTGGTATTAAAAACAAATGAAACGATACCGTATTCATCCGTCTTCCTGCAGTTGGATTGCAAATACTGGCAGCCTGATCAGGAAGCAGATTTGAGAAAACTCATTAAAAATAATAAGCAATAATGTCTGGTGATATCTTTCATTCATTTAAGATCGGATATTGAAAACGCAGACCAATCTGAAAGGCTTAAAATCAAAAAGGCTTCCAAAGCAGATCCGGAAGCCTTTTTAAAATGTATATTTTCTTACAAATTCTCTGAAACTTTGTTTTTATCCATTGTATCCATCGTTCCGAAAACATAATCCCAGATCGGAGAAGATACCCCAAATACAGCATTTCCATCCTTATAATGATGAACAGCGTGGTTAATCCACAATTGCTTCATAAAGTTCTTTGGAGGCGCATAAGCATGAATTGAATAATGTACCAGCAAATATCCGGCATATCCCCAGATAAATCCCGGGAAGAATGCATAAGCACCCTCACCCATTAAAACAAAGAATATAGCAAACAAGGTTGAAGCAACAATTATTGCCAAAATCGGAGGCATTGCCAAACGGGTTTTGTCTTTAGGATATTCATGATGTACACCATGAGTAGTATATTGAAACTTAGCCCTTGCCTCAGTGGTAGGTTCGATATGATACACACTTCTGTGTACCCAATATTCTACAAATGTAAAAGTAATTAAACCGCTCGCAAACAAGATCCCGATGGTCATATTTGAGAAATCAGTATGTGTAAATGCATACCAGCCTAAAGCCGCACCAGTCACAAAAAACATCGTTACAGGTATAGAAATATGTGTACGCGATAGTTTTTCTAATATTGGATTTTCAAACAATTGCTTGGTTCCGGTATTTTTAGGTCTCACCTTTTTTTGATTCGCTTCCATAAAATTTTTGGATTTATCTTATAAAAAACGCATATAATGCTTTATTCCGTTGTATTTTGAGTACAAAGATACTCACTTAAAAATTATGAGTTATCAGATATTGAATGATTTTTATCATTTTTTCTATAACTTAATATTCATCAGTGGCAGAATCTCGTGGAAAAGCCATGATATTGCTATAAAATTGAGGGATGATCGTCGTCCGTTTTAGGAAACTTTGCCCGTATTATTAATCTTAGCGATTGGTCATAAGTTATATAATTCCAAAGCCAGTTAATAAAAATCAAGAGTCTGTTCTTCACCCCGACAATAGACATCAGGTGTACAAACATCCAGGTCAGCCAGGCAAAAAAGCCCTGGAATTTCCAGAAAGGCAAGTCCACTACTGCCAGATTTCGCCCTACTGTTGCCATAGAACCCAAATCTTTGTACTCAAACATTTTCAGACTTTCTCCTCTTTTCAGCTTTTTAAGATTTTCTGAAAGTAATTTCCCCTGCTGAATCGCTGCCTGTGCTAGTTGCGGATGTCCGTTAGGATATTTCTCTTCCGCCATTAATGCCACATCTCCCAACGCAAATATATTCTGATAACCTTCCACCTGATTATAACGATTCACTTTCAGGCGTCCTCCTCTGGCAACTACCTCCGGATTCAGTCCTTCTATAAAATTCGCTTTTACTCCTGCCGCCCAAACCAGATTGTCCGTACGGATAGTTTCTCCGGTAGCAAGTTTTACAAACTTCCCGTCAAAATCCACTACACGGGTATTAAGTCTGACATTTACCCCCAGTTTTTTCAAATATTCTTCAGATTTCACCTGAGAAGGTTTTGACATTGGCCCCAGCAACTCAGCTCCGGACTCAATCAATGTCACCTGCATCAGATCAAAGTTTAATTCCGGATATTCTTTTGGCAAAATCGCTTTTTTCATTTCCGCAAGTGTTCCGGAAATCTCCACACCTGTCGGTCCTCCTCCTACTACCACTACATTTATTAATCCGACACTTTCCTCAGCACTTTCCACTACCAAAGCCCTTTCAAGATTTTCCAGCAGACGGTTTCTCAAGCCAAGTGCTTCATTCACCGACTTCATAGGCAGAGAGCGCTCCTGAATATTTTTCATGCCAAAGAAATTGGTATCAGCACCAATAGAAAGTACCAGATAATCATAGCCGATCAATCCGAGTCTGGTTTCAATCTGATTGGTCTCAGGTAATAATTTTGTTACCTCTGTGATTCTTATGTGGACATTTCTCTTATTCTGAAAAATCTTTCTGAGTGGGAAGGCGATTGAAGAAGGTTCAAGACCTGCAGTGGCAACCTGATAAAATAATGGCTGAAATTGATGAAAATTGTTTTTATCAAGAATAACTACCTGAAAATCATCATTTGCGGCAAGTTTCTGGGCTAATGCCAAACCACCAAAACCAGCTCCTACAATAACTACTCTTTTTGAGGGTGAACCATTCTGGTTAGTTTCCGGGATATTAGGATGCATAAAATTCTAAAGTTCGTGATAAATCAGTTTAATAAAATTTCATTTGAAGAACCATTCTTTGACGAACAGGAGGAAGAAATAGTCTCCTTTTCTCCGTAATTTTCAACAAATAATTTGGTTTTAACTTCCGTAAAACAGGAAATCCCGGAAACCCCTTCTTACTACAATTCCATCACCTGAGGAAATTTCCAGCTTTTCGCCGTAATCTGTTCATAGTATTTTTCGTACATAGGCAGAATATTTTCAATATCAAATTCTTTGGCTCTGTTCAACGCATTGGTCTTAAATTCAGCCAATATTACTTCATCTGAAAGAATATACAAGGCATTTTTGGCCATATCTTCAACATCTCCGACATTACTTACAAAGCCTGTTACACCATTTACATTCACTTCAGGAATTCCTCCCGCATTGGAAGAAATTACCGGAACTTCACAAGCCATTGCTTCAAGAGCCGCCAGACCAAAGCTTTCTTTTTCTGAAGTAAGCAAAAACAAATCCGCCAACGAAAGTACTTCTTCTATTACATCCAGTTTCCCAAGAAATCTTACATCATTCTGGATTCCTAATTCACGACACAACATTTCAATGGAAGTTCTCTCTGGCCCATCGCCTACCAGCAATAACTTGCTAGGAATCTGCTGATTAACCAGATGAAATACTTTTACAAGATCTTCTATCCTTTTTACCTTGCGGAAATTGGAAGTATGCATCAGCAACTTTTCTCCGTTCGGACAAATGGCTATTTTGAAATGATCTTTGGGTTGTTTCTTGAACCTTTCCAAATCAATAAAGTTTGGAATTACTTCAATCTTGCTTAAAATTTCAAACTCATCATAAGTATCATTTCTCAGACTTTCTGATACTGCTGTAACACCATCTGATTCATTGATGGAAAAAGTAACAACAGGTTCAAAAGAAGGATCTTTTCCGACAAGTGTGATATCAGTACCATGAAGCGTTGTGATAAACGGCGTATGAACACCCTTGGTTTTAAGGATTTGTTTGGCCAGATATGCTGCTGAAGCATGAGGAATCGCATAGTGAACATGAAGTAAATCTAACTTTTCATTGATTACCACATTCACAATCTTGCTGGCAAGTGCCGATTCGTAAGGTAAATACTGAAATAAAGGATAACTGGAAATACTAACTTCGTGATAGTAAATATTTTCGTTGAAAAAATCTAACCTTGGAGGCTGGGTATAAGTAATAAAGTGAACCTGATGACCAACTTTCGCGAGCGCTTTTCCTAATTCTGTGGCGACTACTCCACTGCCACCATACGTAGGATAGCAGACTATTCCGATTTTCATTTGTTTATATTTTCAGTAATTTTCAAAGTTCTGCGTGAAACAACTTTCCAATTAATGCGTTTTCTATTGGTTTTCAGGATTACAATTTATACCTGTTTCATTAAATCACGCATTATTCCCTTAAAATTGTATCGGCCTGTACCCGGGAACTGTTTTAGTGTATTTTTACTTATTTTTATGATAACACCGGACTAAATTTAATAGTTTTGCCAAGTTTCATTATTATGCAATTTACAATTTTCGACGGTATTTTTCTCTAACTTTAATTCTAACACTCAAATAAGGGAAATTGCTCCACAGTATTCCGAAAAATATTTTCATTTGTGTTTTATCCAAAAAAAATGGCACGTAAAGTAACAATCCGGCAAGCGACTCTGGGATTTCTGAGACTCATCAGAACGCAAAACCTGCTGATTATAATCTTTACACAATATTTTACCAGAACATTCCTGATCGGCTCTCCTTCAAAATGGATAGAATACCTCCGTGAAAAAGATCTGGCATTAATCTGTTTATCCACTGTGCTCATTGCTGCAGCCGGTTACATCATCAATGATTATTATGATATTAAAATTGACCTGATTAATAAACCTGACAGAGTTGTGATCGGGCGGCTCATCAAAAGACGATGGGCAATGGTGATTAATCAATCCTTTAATGTGTTGGGGATTCTGATAGGATTGCTGGTAAGCCGGAAAGTGTTTGCAGTAAATCTATTTGCTGTTTTCTGTCTGTGGATCTATTCAAATCAGTTAAAAAGAACTGCATTCTGGGGAAATCTGACAGTTGCTATTATGACCGGACTTTCACTGCTGGTTCTCGCAGCATTCTACAGCGGACATCAGAAGGAGGTCTGGATTTATGCCATTTTCTCTTTCTGCATTACTTTAATCCGTGAGATTATTAAAGATATGGAAGATGTAAAAGGAGATGCAGCCCATGGTTGCAAAACCCTTCCGATTTTATGGGGAATTGCCCGGACCAAATGGCTGCTTTATATTTTTATTGCTTCGTTCCTGACAATCCTCTTTGCTTTTACCACACAATTACCCAATTCTCAGATCGGATATATTTTCCTGATTGGCTTACTCCCGATTGGCTATCTGACTTATAAACTCGTACTTGCTGATACTAAAAAAGATTTTGCCTTCCTTAGTAATTTCTGCAAAGTCATTATGCTTTTAGGAGTTCTGAGTATGGGATTTGCTAATTAGTTTTCTCAAAAGTCATATAAGTTGTCCAGACACCGCCTGGTAATGTCTGAGCAATTCCGAGCAAAAGCTGCATTTTCCCGTTATTTTGTACAAATACAAAACGATCTGAGTTTTTCAGAAGACTGTAATATAAGCTTTCACACTGCATTTCTTCAGCAGTTCCGGCTTTTTTGGTGGTTGAAATTTCACTCATTTTAATCGTTCCGACCTGTTTTTCAGTATCGAAAGTCTGAACCTTATAAGAGCCGGCATATTCATTGACTACCGACTGGCCTCTGAAAATGAGCCCTTCATCAGGTTTAGGAGCAGATTCCGCTGTGAAATTAATGGTAACAGCCCGGGGAATTGAACCTCCCAGACAAGGAGACCCGGCGATATCGCCCATTTTCACATTTGTCAGCTTCCAGTTTCCCTGCAAGGCAACAGCATCAGAAGGAGGCGTTACACAGCCATCATCTTTCCTGCAACCTGAAAGATTCAGCATAAGAAAACATAGGAAAAAAAAGCTCAGTAAATTTTTCATAGTTCAGTTTCCTTTTTGTTGATAAAGACCAAAAATTGTCTGAAAAGGTTGGAATGTTCTCCTTAAATTTGAAGGATTTTTGACGGGGATAAAAACGTCGTATCAAATTTATGAAAAACCTTGCCATTTTTGCTTCAGGTTCGGGTTCAAATGCCGAACGAATTGCAGAATATTTCCTTGACTCAGAAGATGTTAACATCAAACTCATTCTGTGTAACAATCCTCAGGCCGGCGTTATCCAAAGGGCTGAAAGATTGAATATCCCGTTAGTTTTATTTGACAGAGCTCAGTTTAAATCAGATTATGTTGTAAATACTTTGAAAGAAAATGGGATTGACTGGGTAATTCTTGCCGGATTTCTTTGGTTAATTCCCCAAAACCTGGTTGAAGCATTTCCAAATAAAATCATCAATATTCACCCTGCTCTGCTCCCGAAATTCGGAGGAAAGGGAATGTACGGCCATTTCGTACACGAAGCGGTTGTTGCCAATAAAGAAACTGAATCAGGCATTACGATTCATTATGTAAATGAACATTATGATGAGGGCGGAATTATTTTCCAGGCTTCATATCCTGTATTACCTACTGATACCCATGAGGATGTTGCCAAAAAAGGTCAGGTTCTCGAACATAAACATTTTCCTGAAGTAATAGATAAGCTGATCCATTCTTAAAAACATCACTGAGGCAGATTGAAAAAGAAATGAATCTGCCTCAGATGATTCACTTTATTTGCTAAAACCCTTTCATACAGCAGGTTATTCGCATAATTTAATTTGCTTCTCATACAAAAAATCAACAATTTCCTGTAAATTACTTTATCTTTTTCCGGTTTAATTCATCAAAAAGAAACTAAAAATGAAGTATTCTACTGAAATTGACATCAATCTCCCTATCGACAGGGTAATTGAACTTTTTGACGATCCTGATAACCTCAAAAAATGGCAGCCCGGGTTGCAAAGTTTTGAAGCCATTAGCGGGACTCCAGGACAGCCGGGAGCTAAATCAAGACTCAGATTTAAAATGGGAAACAGAGAAGTGGAAATGATAGAAACAGTGACAGTCAGGAACTTACCGGATGAGTTTAGCGGAACATATGAAGCGAAAGGGGTTTTCAATATTATTAAAAATTCCTTTATTCCCCTTTCTTCCAATCAAACCAAATGGGTATCAGAACAAGAATTTCAGTTTTCAGGAATTATGAAATTTATTGCATTTTTTATGCCCGGAGCCTTTAAAAAACAGACCTTCCAATACCTTCAGCAGTTTAAGGAATTTGCTGAAAAACAAGGGTAAAATCTTAAAATATCAGTCCATTTAAAAAATCAAGACCATGAAAATTCCGGAAGGACATCAATCGGTAATGCCTTATTTAATGGTAAATGGGGCTGTTCAGTTTCTGAGTTTTCTGGAAAATGTTTTCCAGGCGGAGAAAATTTATTGGATGCCCCGCGAAGATGGCAGCCTGATGCACGCTGAAGTAAATATACACGGGAGCACAATTATGTTCTCTGAAAGTCAGGATCCGGGAGATAACCTTTCCAATAAATTTTTCATTTATGTGGAAAATGCAGACGAAACTTATCAGAAAGCATTAGATTCCGGTGCAAAAGCCATTTCAGATTTAGCCAACAAAGAATACGGAAGAAGTGGTGGTGTCATTGATCCCTTCGGAATTACCTGGTGGATTACCTCAACCAAAGAGTAATGACTTATTCGGTAAGTTTTACGAGAATTTTATCAATTCTGGCACCATCCATGTCTATAATTTCAAATTCAAACCTTTGCCAGATCAGTCTTTCGCCGGTTTTCGGAATATATCCCAAATGTTCAAGAATCATTCCTGCAATAGTATTAAACTCCTGATCTTCAACAATTTCAATGAGATCAAAAAAGCGAAGAAAATCATGATATGAATACTGGGCATCAATCAGCCAGGTTCCATCCTCTCTCTGAACAATCTGAGGTTCTGTAAAATAGTCAGTCGAAACATCTCCAACCAACGCATCTACAAGATCATCAAGGGTCACTATTCCCTGAATTACACCATATTCATCGGCTACCACGCCATAATGTACTTTGGTTTCTTTAAACCTTTCCAGCGCCTTATAGGCAGAACTGTTTTCCGGAATAAAATGGATTGGCTGTAAACATCCGGCAAGATCAATTTCTCTTCCGGCCAAGCTTTCCTTGAATAAATCTGTCAGAAAAACCACTCCTTTCGGGCTTTCAAGAGAGCCGCTGCAAACCAGATAAACAGAATGCACTTCATTACTGATTTTCTGTTTTATCACTTCTGAAGAATCATGATCATCCAGCCAGACCAGGTCTCCGCGATAAGTCATTAGAGAACTCACTTTTCTATCGCCCAGGTAAAAAACCCGTTTTACAATATCATGCTCTATTTCCTGAATTTCTCCGCCTTCTGTTCCCTCCTGCATGATAGCCTTGATTTCTTCTTCTGTAATTTTACTATCTGCTGAAGGTTTTATATTCAGAATCCGGAGTAATAGCTCGGTGGTAGTGGTAAGTAACCAGACAAACGGAGCAGCCAGTCTGGAAATGACAATCATCGGCATGGCAACCGCTTTAGCAATGGCCTCCGGATGATTTAATCCAATTCTTTTAGGTACTAATTCTCCTAAAATCAAGGATAAAAATGTAATCATCATTAATACAAGACTTACTGAAACAGGATGGCTGTAAGGGCCGATATATGGTAAGGGCTGAAGGTATGTATCGAGCTGAATAATAAGACTTTCACCTCCAAATACCCCTAAAAGAATTCCGATAAGTGTAATTCCGATTTGAACGGTTGACAGGAATTTATTGGGAGAATTCATCAGATCCAAAGCCCTGCGGGCAGCAATACTTCCTTTTTTGGCAGCACTTTCAAGTTTTACTTTCCGTGAGGACACCACGGCGATTTCAGACATTGAGAAAATACCGTTTAATATTGTCAGTGCTAATATGATTAAAATCTCCACAATCAGTGAGTAGGTTTTGAAAATCCGGTAACTGCTCAATCAGTCCCGGAAAATATTGAAACAATGCTATTTCTGAGAACTTAAAGTTAAGGCTTTTGTATCAATATTCAGGAAAAAAGTCGGGAAGCAACTCCCGACTCTCCTGCAATTATTCATTTTTCTTTCTCTCTGCTTCCAGAGCCAATACATTTTTATTAGCAATTTTAACATCCGAAGGGATATTCTCAAGCACTTTTACCTGCACATATTGTTCATCTTCTCTCAGAATTTCAACCCTGTATTTCCGGAAAGCAATTTTCTCAGGAGTAGGTCCTGAAGCACAAAAAATGAATTTATTATCTCCGTCATCAAAAATAGCGGTCTTAGGTAAAGTATTTTCACTGGTTTTGGTACCAACCCCAACAATTTTAACTTTCACATTCATATCGGCTAAAATCGGCTCTTTGGTATTGGGCCTTTTAAAATTAACATGAAGTGTTATTGCTTTATTCTGCGCATCAATCGCCCTGGAAATATATGCAATTTTCCCCTGCGCATTTGCGATAGCACGGTTTACAAAAGAGATTTCTACCGGTAAGCCTTCTTCTACGAAATCCGCATCTTTTTCATAAACAAATACATCTGCCTGTAATTTATCCGGGTTAATAATTTCTGCCAGAATGGTTTCGGGTTTTACCAGAGAACCTATATTCTCATTAAACTTGTACACAAAGCCATCGATAGGTGAAGTGATGACTAAAGAAGAGGTCATTTTCATATCCCTTTTTTTGGCTAAACCACCCGTACTGATCCCGATCAGGTCTAATTTGTTCTGCAAAGCTTTCTCTTTGGCAATCGCAGCCTTCAATTTAGAATCAACAGACTGATATTCAGCTAGCACACCGATATTGCTTTTTCTCAGCTCATCCTGACGTTTGTATTCTATTTCCAAAAATTCTGCCTCACTTTGTGCGGCGGCAAATTCATTCTGCAATTCAAGTAACTGAAAACTTGAAATTTTCAGAATCGGCTGCCCTTTATGCACACTCATGCCCTCGCGAACAAAAATCTGCTCCACTTTCCCTTCAATATGACTACTTACCTCCGCCTTGCTATCGGGCAGCAAAGTAATCACACCATTGGAAAAAATAATTGGTTTCAGGCTTCTTGTCTCAAAACTGACAAGATCGACATTAACAGATTCAAGCTGTTTCTGATTCAGTACCAAAGAATCCAGACTGGTCTGGCTTTTCACTTTTGTTGAAACAGTGCTGCTTTTTTCTTCCGAACTGCAGCCTGCCGCCACAATGATCGTGACACAGAAAGAGCTAAAAATCAGGTATTTTAATGAATGTTTCATATTTCTTAATATTTCAGGTTTCTGACTTAACCCCTGCTTTCTTTAAAACAGGCTTTATTATTCAAAAACGATGATGACTATTCTCCTTTCAAATATTGTAATGTGATAACTGACTGGTTAAAATTTCTGAGCGCATCAAGGTAGCCCAGTCTGATTTTAAAAGCCTGCTGCAAGTTGAGCAGGTAATTATAATACCCTATGCTCCCCAGACGATACCCGTCTTTTGCGGCGTTAATAATTTCGCTGGCTTGTAATAAACCGATGGTTTCATAATATTCCAGTGCTTCCTGGTATTGTCTGTATTCTGAAACCGCTTTATCGTATGTTCCCTGTAGTTCATAATTATTGAGGGCGATCTGTTTCTGGGCAATTTCCACATCCTTTTTCGCCCCATTGATTCTGGAGTTAAAAACCCATCCCCAGACTGGTAAAGTAACACCCAACTGGAATCTGTATCCTACCGGACTATTTTTATCTCCCTGATTCAGATAACCTACAATTACATTCGGAAGTCTTCGCTTTTTCTCCAGACTCAGCAATTCCATATTCAATTGCTGGTTTTCCCGGTAAAATCCTGTCAAAGGGTTCTGAACGAAATTGGTATCCGTTGAAATGACCGCATGAATAAATTTCAGTTTGTCAAAATCTCCCGAAACCCTCAGGGTTGTATCATTGGGCATGCCAATCAGTAGCCCCAGTTGAATACGATTACTTCTTACTTTGGCTCTTATCTGATCCAGTAAATACTGTACTTCCCTGTATTGGGATTCGGCATTTAATTTCTCAATTCTCGAAATCTGTCCAACCTGCACCCGGACGTCTGTAATCTTCACAAAATCTGCCAAAAGAGAATCCTGACGCTGATAATTCCGGATTACTTCTCTGAGGTATCTAAGCTCATTGTAAACCGTTTTTACATTATAGCGTAAAATATTACTGGTAATCTGTTTTTCAGTTTCCGTAAGTCTGATTTGACTTTCCTGAGCCTTTTTCTGCTGATTATACACTTGCGGCATAGCGAATTTCTGCATAATCCCTGGTCTGAAAGCATCAGAAGTGGGAGCCTGAAATAATAATTCCGGGCTGTCAAAATTCCTCGTTGCCGGTAATAAAACCCTTTGTTTCTCTATTCTTAAATCTGCAATTTTAGTTTGCGGGTTTAATTTGATAGCCATCTCAATGGCTGTATTTAAGGGGATAACCCTTGCAGTTTGCCCTATTCCATATTTACTGGTAAAAAGGCACAAACTTAAAATCACTGTTTTTAAAATTTTCCTGCTCATTATTTTCATACCGTTTCTTCAATAATTTCTGGTTGAACTTTTTTACCGGCAAACATTGCGTACAACACAGGCAGCACAATGAGAGTCAATATGGTAGCCGTAAGCAACCCTCCGATTACTACCGTTGCCAAAGGCTTCTGAACTTCCGCACCAACACTCGTTGAAAGCGCCATAGGCATAAAGCCCAAAGCAGCCACAAAAGAAGTCATTATTACAGGGCGAAGACGTTCTTCCAGGCCTTTCAATACCCGTTCTCCCGGATCTTCAATTCCCTGTTTGCCCAGTTCATTAAAATGCCCTACCAATAAAATCCCGTTCAGAACGGCTACCCCGAATAAAGCGATAAAACCGACTCCGGCAGAAATACTAAAATTCATGTCACGCAGAAGAAGAGAAAAAACACCTCCTACAGCAGACAAAGGCACTACAGCATAAATCAGTAAACTATCCCTGAAATTTCTGAAAGTCAGATACAGCAATCCAAAAATGATAATTAAGGCAATCGGTACTACAATTGAGAGTCTGGCTTTCGCACGGCTAAAATTTTCAAATTCTCCGCCATAATTAATTTCGTAGCCTTTCGGAAGAGAAATCTGTGCATCAACCGCTTTGATTACATCATTTACGACAGATTCCAAATCCCGTTCTCTGACGTTAAAACCAAGATTTACCACTCTTTTTAAATTTTCATGGTTGATTTCGGAAGGGCCAATATCCTCGGAAATATCTGCAATTTCGTGTAAAGGAATAGGGTTATTATCTTTATCGTTAATCAGCAGATTTTCAATATTTTCCACATTTGCACGATCCTCTCCCACCAGCCGCAAAGTGACGTCAAACCTTTTGTCTTTTTCATAAACCACTCCGGCCGTAGCGCCTCCGTAAGCCATTTGAATCGCTCTGTTCACCTGCTGAACTTTGATACCATACAAAGCCATACGTTGTCTGTCATAGCTGATATTCAACTGCGGAAGTCCGAATACCTTGCTACCCTTTACATCTACTGCTCCCGGAATTTTCCGTACAAGCTGAATAATCTGCTTACTTCTTGAAACGAGGGTATCGAGATCAGATCCGTAAAGCTGAACCACTACGTCTGTTCTCGCTCCGCTGATCATATCATTTACGCGGCTTTCAATTGGTTGGGAAATAGCATAAATAGGTCCCGGAAACTGTTTCATGTAATCATTAACCAAAATGGAAAGCTCTTCCTGATTTTTGGCCTTTTTCCAAAGTTTTTTGTCCCGGAATGACACATAAATTTCCTGAGATTCCAGAGGAAGCGGATCTACTTTTACTTCGGAAGTTCCAAGCTTGGAAACCGCACGGTCTATTTCGTCCGGAAAAGTTTTCAATAATCCTTCCTGAAAAATCCGGCTCTGTCTGATCGACTCAGTCAAAGGAGTTCCTATCGGTAAATCCATATCAATTACCATATCTCCTTCCTGAATTTTTGGCATAAATTCCCCTCCGATTTTTTTAAAACCGAGGATTCCTGCACATAGAACCAGGATGGCAAAAACGATAACGCCTATTTTAAACTTAAGTCCAAGGCGGACAACAGGCTTCAGTCCTCTCAGGAAAAACTGAATTATTTTTTCAGAAAAACCATGATCGTGAAGAGATTTCGGCGGTCGAAGAATCAGTGCGCTCATCATAGGCACATAAGTAACAGCCAGGAGCAATGCTCCGATAATGGCAAAACTTACCGTTTTGGCCATTGGGGAGAATAACTTTCCTTCCACTCCCTGCAAAGTAAGGATAGGCACATATACAATCAGGATAATTAATCCCCCGAAGACTACCGATTTTTTAACCTCAGAAGAAGCATTGATAATGACATCCTGTCTTTCAGCATAATTCAATGTTTTGCCGGTAAACTCTTTTCTTTTCGCCATAGCCAGTGCTAAAAATAACACGGCTGATTCTACTACAATAATGGCGGGGTCAACCAATAAGCCAAAATCTATAGCTCCGAGACTCATTACATTTCCAACCACATTAAACAATTTCATCCAGATGAAGGCAAAAAGCATCGACAAAGGAATCACAGAAGCTGCGAGTAAACTTGCTCTCCAGTTCCCCAGAAAAACCAGAATTACAATCATCACAATCAACGCTCCTTCCACAAGGTTTTTGGCTACGGTAGCAATGGCACTGTTTACCAGTTCAGATCTGTCCAGAAAAGGCTCAATAACCAAATCAGGCGGTAATTCCTTCTGAATTTCCACAAATCTTGCTTTAAGAGCCGTTATTACTTCATTCCCGTTTGCTCCTTTCATCATCAGAATAGAACCTCCGACTACTTCACCTGAGCCGTTCATTGTGAGGGCTCCAAAACGCAAAGCATGCCCGAATTCTACCTCAGCCACATCTTTTACCAAAACAGGTGCAGAACCATTCTTTTTAATAACGGTATTTGCTATGTCATCAAGTCCTTTCGCCAAACCGATTCCACGGATTGTATAGGCCTTATTATCTTTTTCTATATATGCCCCTCCGGTATTTCCATTTCCCTGGCTCAAAGCCTCATAAATCTCATCAACTGTTACTCCCAGGGCTTTCATCCTTTCAGTTCTCAGTTTTGCCTGATACTCTTTGGCATATCCTCCGTAGCCACTCACATCTGCTACTCCCGGAAGTCCCAATAATTTCTTTCTGACAACCCATTCCTGAATAGTACGGATTTCGGTTAAAGTATATTTGCTGTTATTCAGGTCTTTAGGGCGGATTACATACTGATAAATCTCGCCAAGACCTGTGGATACCGGCCCTAAAGTGGGTGTCCCGGCACCTTCAGGTATATCTGCCTGTACCTGCTGAAGGCGTTCAAAAACCTGCTGCCTTGCCCAGTAAATATCAGTTTCATCAGTAAAAATCAGTTTAACAACCGACGAACCAAATTTGGAAGAAGACCTTGTTTCCACTAAACCCGGAATGTTTGCCATGACCATTTCAATCGGGGTGGTCAGGAACATTTCGATCTCAAGAGAAGATAAATTCGGAGAGTTTGTAATTACGTCCACCTGATTATTGGTTACATCAGGTACGGCGTCAATAGGAAGGGTTTTCAGGGAATACCCTCCGGTAATCATTAAAATAAGCATCATAATCCCCACAGTCCAGGGGCTTCTGACGCAGGCTGCAATCAGTTTGTCAATCATGGATTTGCCACAACACTGCTTCAAAAAATGGGGAAACCCATTTTTAAACGCGCTGTCGAATTAGTTTAATAAAGAATAAATCAAAAAAGTCTGGAAAAAGCCAAAAGAGTATGATCCCATTCATGCTGAAGCAAAATGGAAATCAAAAGCCGGACCTTGAAGTATTTAAACCTGTGGAGGGGGAGTAAAGAGAGAAATGACGGTATTATAATGCGATTCTTTGTAAAGACTATTTAAAACGCTCTCAGCATTGCCCCAAATGACCTTAGACAACATAAAGTTCTCTTCATTCATTTCGAAATCATCTTCGCTGGAAGTTTCACGGGTGGTATTTTGCTGACTGCCTGATTCATCACTGAATGGGCTGGACAAATCAAGAGAAATATAACTTTTAGCATTCTTTTGAGGAGCCATCCTTATGGACAAATCACTAAAGATTCTTGTTTTTTTACTATTTCCATTTTTGCCGGAACTATCTTGCGGGATTGTTAGCATAGCGAAACAAACACCCAGCCAAAACATCAAACTATATGGAGTTTTTCTTTTCAAAATCTAATAAACCAATCGAAATTTAGTAATATTTAAAGACCCTTCCCTAAAACTAAAATGTTATCTTTCTACAAAAATAATGTTTAATTTGAGATTAGGGCAATTATCACCTATGTTATTTCAGATTTTACCAGAAGTTAATTCTTTAAAAAAGACAATTATCGCTATTATTAACGGTGAAAGAAAAGGATGGGATTATTTTACTTCCTCATAATCGATATACTCTCCGCCCCGAAAATCATCAGTTGATTTTGGATTTTTATTGCGGGGAGGAACATAGTCAACATCAATCTGCCCTTCTCTTTTTTGAGAGCTCTGAGCGTTACGTTGTTGTTCATAAAATTGTTGCTGGCTTTTATTCATCTGAGATACCACAAAGCCTTTCACCAGCCATTTTATCAAACGGGGAAACAGGAAGAACACTAAAAAAACAATACCTAAGAATTTGATTATCATTTTATTGCTAATTTAAAACGTCGTCAAAACGAAAATATCTACTGAATTAATAATGGCAAAATTACGGAATAGTTTCTTTCATTGGACAAGAATTTTATGAATGGTTTATTTTTAAGGTAATTGATCTTTTTTCATTTTTGAAAGAAATATCCTGAAAAGTTATTCTTTAAACGCTTTTTGTATCGGTTCATTTCTTTAAATTTACAGCATAAGAATATTCTTAACTACTTGCAAGCATGAAAGATACGCTAAAAAAGCCTGTTTCATTTATCTCATTTGTACTTGGTTTTTTACTTTTAGGCGTCCTTTTAGCCATTGCATTTATTCATTTGCTGGGAAATCCTTTCAAACCAAGTAAGGAAGATATTGCCATTGCAGAAGATGCCATTGACTCTACTCTGGAAATTCCTCCGGTTGTGGCAGCTCCTCTCCCTGAAACTTTCAAAAAAGAAGCAAAGACTGAAATAAAAGAAGAAAAAACAAAAGAACCTTCTTCCCGGAGAACTGTAAACAAGGAATCAACTTCGAAAAGTTCCGGCAATATTCTGGTTATTACCGGTTCTTTCGGGGATGCAGCCAATGCGCAGAATGAAGTGAGGTATTTAAAGAAAAGCGGATTTATGACAGCTTTTTCATTTCCGTCCAGCAATAAATCTCTGATCAGCGTCAGCGCCGGATCATTTAGTGAATCAGAAGCCCGAATCGTTTCCGAAAAACTCAGGAAACTAGGGAAACAGGTAATTGTCAGAAGTAAATAATACCCTTAATTCGTTTCAACTTCCTCTTCCCAGCCTGTTTCCTTCAGAGCTGGATCATCTTCTTTTTTCAGTAAATCTGTATTTTCACTCAAGCCAACCAAATCTTTTGCGTCCAGAATTGCGGAATCTGAGACTACTTCTACGGGAGTCAGGTATGAAAAGGTCTTTTCATTATAAGCAGGGTTACTTTGAGCATTATAACAGGAAATCAATGACCAACGGGCGTAGTCAGATAAATTGGGAGCTGAGCGATGTAATAAATTGGCATGAAAAAACAGAGCATCTCCTGCATTTAATTCCACATAGACCAAATCCATTGTTTTCAAGGCATTTTCCACAAAAATCATATCCGCACCTACCTGTTCTCCTGAAAAACCGTGATTTACCCGGCCTAATTTATGAGAACCTTTTATGACCTGTAAACATCCGTTTTCCTGATTGGCAATGGTTAATGCCAGCATAACCGAAAGCATCTGATCGGGAAACATAAACTGGTTTTTATACCAGTAGCCATAATCCTGATGCCATTCCCAGGCTCCTCCTACTTTCGGTTCTTTTTGCATTAATTTTGAATGAAAATGACAAACAGGCGAGTCTGAATCCAGTAACTGAGCTGCCCCTCCGATCATTCGCTCAGAACGTGTTGCCAGTCCATAAACATCATCTCCGGGTGTAAACCATAAAGAAAGTTTGGTTTTGAAACCTGATTTGTCATTAAGATCAAGGGCATTCTTTCGCATTTGCTCATCATCAATCGCAACTTCATAGAGTTTCCCGATTTCCTGTGCTGAGAAAAAATTCCTGACAATAACATATCCATCGCGATGATATGCCTTCACCTGCTCGTCTGAAAGAACTTGTTTCATAGTATTTTGTTGTTTGAGATAATGACAACAAATGTAGAATATTCTTTTTTTCAGCTCCACACTTATTTAAGCAAAATATGATACTTTTATATCAATAAAAACCTGTAAAATAAAAATATATCGCAAAATTTCATCAAATTCATTTGCCTCAACCCATGCTCTCTAGCACACAGAGCATTAAATAGGGTATAAAGCGGGCTGTGTGTCACAGCCCGCGGTGAAAGCGACGCAAAACCAACGGTCAAAGAAGTAAATCGCACAAAAAAAGCCAATCATAACTGATTGGCTTTTTTTGTAATCTTAGGGAAAAAAACTACTTCCATACAAGTCTGAAAGGTATTTATCTTGACAAATACAGGTTTCTTTCACCATATACTTTTCGGAAAAATTCATCCTTCAGGCTGTCAATAAAGTAAATTGCTTCACCGGTTGACTTCATTTCAGGACCTAATTCCATATTTACATTCGGGAATTTGTTGAAAGAGAATACCGGGATTTTAATAGCCCAGCCATTTTTCTTTGGCTGGAAGTTAAAATCTTTCACTTTTTTGTCTCCCAACATTACCTTGGTAGCATAATTCACATAAGGTTCCTGGTATGCCTTACAGATAAACGGAACCGTTCTTGAGGCACGAGGGTTGGCTTCGATGATATAAACCACTTCGTCCTTTACGGCAAACTGAATGTTTATTAGCCCTTTGGTACGTAATGCAATGGCAATCTTTTTTGTATGGTCTTCAATTTGTCTGATGACATTTTCCGACAAATCAAAAGTAGGAAGTACTGAGTGAGAATCTCCTGAGTGAATACCTGCCGGTTCAATGTGCTCCATAATACCGATGATATACACATCTTCTCCGTCACAGATAGCATCCGCTTCAGCTTCGATTGCATTTTCAAGGAAATGATCCAGAAGAATCTTATTTCCGGGAATATCTCTCAAAATATCAACCACATGTTGTTCTAATTCTTCTTCGTTGATTACGATTTTCATAGATTGTCCTCCCAATACATAAGAAGGACGAACCAACAGAGGATAGCCTAGCTGACGACCTAATTCTACCGCATTATCAGCGTCTTCACAAACCCCGAATTTAGGATAAGGAATTTCATTTTCTTTCAGCAATGTAGAGAAAGCACCTCTGTCTTCTGCCAGATCAAGTGCCTCGAAAGAAGTTCCGATAATCTTAATTCCGTATTTTGACAGCTTTTCAGCCAATTTCAATGCAGTCTGACCACCAAGCTGTACGATTACCCCTTCAGGCTTCTCATGCTGGATGATATCATAAACATGTTCCCAGAAAACAGGTTCGAAGTATAGTTTATCAGCAATATCAAAATCTGTTGAAACTGTCTCAGGGTTTGAGTTAATCATAATCGCCTCATAACCCGCTTCTTTAGCAGCCAGAATTCCGTGTACACAGGAATAGTCAAACTCAATACCTTGTCCGATTCGGTTTGGCCCTGAACCCAGGACAATTACTTTTTTCTTGCCTGTTGCTACCGACTCATTATCCAAGGTAGAAGATCCCTGTGAGAATGTTGAGTAGAAATATGGCGTTTTCGCTTCAAATTCAGCGGCACAGGTATCTACACATTTATAAACACGTTTAATACCAAGGCTATTTCTTTTATCGTAAACTTCAGACTCAAGACATTTCAGGGTATAAGCAATCTGGCGATCTGCAAATCCTTTATGCTTTGCTTCTTCCAGTAATTCTTTGGGAATTGAAGCCAGGCTGTATTTCTCCATCTCGTTTTCAACACGCACCAAATCTTCTACCTGGTAAAGGAACCATTTGTCGATTTTCGTAGCATGCTGAATGGTTTTGAAAGAAATACCCATTTTAAATGCGTCATAGATATGGAATAAACGATTCCATGACGGATTGGCAAGCGACTTCATAATGGCATCCTGATCCTTCAATCCTTTTCCATCAGCTCCCATTCCATTGCGCTTGATTTCAAGTGACTGACAGGCTTTTTGAAGTGCTTCCTGGAAGTTTCTCCCGATTCCCATGGCTTCTCCTACAGATTTCATCTGTAAGCCTAAAGACTTGTCAGAACCTTTGAATTTATCAAAGTTCCAACGTGGTATTTTCACGATTACATAATCCAATGCCGGTTCAAAATATGCCGATGTTGATCCTGTAATCGCATTTGTCAATTCGTCTAAGTTATAACCGATTGCCATTTTCGCTGCGATTTTGGCAATTGGGTAACCTGTTGCTTTTGAAGCAAGTGCAGAAGAACGTGATACACGCGGGTTAATTTCAATAGCGATGATCTCGTCATTCTCAGGATTTAATGAGAACTGAACATTACATCCACCTGCAAACTGACCAATTCCGTTCATCATTTTAATCGCCATGTCACGCATTTTCTGATAAATTGTATCAGGCAAAGTCATGGCCGGAGCAACTGTGATCGAGTCTCCTGTATGGATTCCCATCGGATCAAAGTTCTCAATCGAACAAATGATGATTACGTTACCAAGGTTGTCACGAAGTAATTCCAACTCATATTCTTTCCAACCCATGATCGACTGCTCTACCAATACTTCATGAATCGGTGAAGCATGCAAACCAGCAGTAAGTGCTTTGTCGAAATCTTCAGGTTTGTTAACAAAACCTCCTCCGGTTCCTCCCAATGTAAATGAAGGGCGGATTACGAGCGGGAATCCTGTTTCCTGAGCAATTTCTTTTCCTTCCAAAAATGAACGGGCTGTACGACCTTTACATACACCAACGCCCAATTCAATCATTTTTAATCTGAATTTCTCACGATCTTCGGTAGTTTCAATCGCTTTGATATCTACTCCGATGATTTTTACATCATATTTCTCCCAAATTCCTGCAGCATCACAATCGATTGCTAAATTTAATGCTGTCTGACCTCCCATGGTTGGTAAAACAGCATCAATTTTATGTTTCTCAAGAATTTCAATGATTGATTTCTTTTCAAGCGGCCTTAAATAAACATGATCAGCATTGAGAGGATCAGTCATAATCGTGGCCGGGTTTGAGTTAATCAAAATAACTTCAACACCTTCTTCACGAAGCGAACGAGCTGCCTGCGAACCGGAATAATCGAACTCGCAAGCCTGACCGATGATAATTGGACCTGAACCGATAATTAGAACGGACTTGATGGATGGGTTTTTTGGCACGGCTGTACTTTTTAGTTTTTTTTGTTATAAACTTTATAAGTTTTAAACTGATCTTTTAAGCGTTAAATGAAGTTTTACACAAATTTTGTGGACTTAAATCTCTAAAGTTTATCTGGTATGTTAGCCATAAAATCTTGGGGTAAGTCCAAAAATTGCACAAAGTTAGCAGATTGTGTTGAAATTGGAAGGAACAATTTTAGATTATTAAAAAGATACAGGAATATCTTCGGATATTAACAATGGGTTTTTCAAACTGAAAAAGATATATTTAATCGTTATTTCTCATTTTTTATACCAAACCCTTTTTAAAAACTATAAAATCAAGGCGCTATGGCATAAAAAAACCGTTTGTATTTCAACGAAGGTTAAAATACAAACGGTTCTTGTTCCGGACAAAAAATTAATACGCTGCAGTAAAACGCTTTCCGGCAAATTGTCTGTTTTCAGCTTCATCTATTACCGCAATTGCCAGATCTTCTACTGAAAGTACGCATCTTCCATTTTCATCAAATACCGGATTGTCTAATCCTGTACGATATTTTCCGGTTCTTCCGGTAGTTATTCCCTGGTGCATTTCGATAGCAGGACTAAAGAATGTCCAGTCTATTGCAGTTTCAGTTTTCAGGATATTCAGATAATCACGAGCCGCAGAAGCCCCCGGCTTATATTCTGCCGGAAATTCCGGTGTATCAATTAATTGCAGGCCTGGTGCTATTTCCAGACTTCCAGCACCGCCAATTACCAATAGCCTTTTTGCGCCCGATTGTTTTACCGCTTCCTGAATAGCTTTTGATCCGGCAATAAAGTCATCGTAAATATTAGGATTAGTCCAGCCAGGGTTGTAGGCACTTATTACGATATCATGGCCCGACAATATCTCTGCCAGTTCAGCTACGTTTGTTACATCTGCTTTCTTTGTGGTAAGATTAGCATCAGTTTTTGAGATTTTCTCAGGATTTCTCGCAATAGCAGTCACCTGATGTTTACGATCCAATGACTCGTTCAGAAGTGCTGTACCAACAAATCCGGAAGCTCCGATAATTGCAATTTTCATGTTCTTTATAATTTGATTGTTAATGTATATACTAAATGATTGTTCTTTTCAAAAACTTATCGACATACTGTAGTATTTTTTATTACAGTTATGTATAAAAAAATTACATCTCAAATTTTCCACAAAACTCTTCCAGCGTGATCGTATCAAGGTCTCTTAAAATAGCCTGATCTGCTTTCTGATATAAATCTTCAAGATGGTCGTTAATTTGTCTGCCAACCGGGCATTTCGGATTGGGTCTGTTTTTTGTCTGCCCTAAAACAGAGGCTTGTCTGACAGCTTCATATACATCAGACATACGGATATCCTTAGCAGGTTTGTTAAGATAACTTCCTCCGTTTTTCCCTTCTTTGCTGGCAACCAATCCATATTTCCGGAGATTCATAATTTCCTTGCGAATCAAAACCGGGTTTATGTTAACGCTTCCTGCGATGAATTCAGATGACAAAACCTCTCCTTTCGCACTTGCTAATAGTGTTAGAATGTGAGTGGATATGGCAAACCTTCCGTTATTCATACTGTAATATTTTTAATTACAGTACAAAGGTAAACAAGAAATTTAAGATAGCAAACTTCTTAGTCATTAAAATTTCATTTGTCCTTATTTTGCTCATTATCAATAGTAATAGTCAATTTATTTGTCTCTCCCTCTATTCTGATTATTTGTCCTTGCTTGAAACCGAGTTCATTCAGCCATTTTCCTTCAAGTCTGATTTCAGGAATGGTTATTTCACCAAATGCTCGTGTCTGGTATTTTGTACGAATTTTGAGGTTTCTGTATCTGGGCATTTGTCATATAGCTTTTATTTTTTGACTTATCCGTTCCGCAATTCAAATTTCAGTTAATTTATTGACAAGCTTGTCATATTAAAAGTTGACACACTGAAATTTTAGAATTATAATTGCCCAAATAGGTCGGAAAATAATCGGAGATTGGAGTCAATCTGACCTTGCGAGAGCGTGCCATAAAGATCGCCAGGCGATTGAAAAGTTGGAGAATGGGAAGGTCAACCCAACGCTTTACACATTGCATGAAATTGCGACAGCATTGGAGGTTTCTTTGTCTAAATTGGTAGATTTGGGTAAATAAACAAAAGTCTCTTCTACTTCGTTTAAAACCTTAGAGAAGTGCTTATTATATAAAGCCATGACCCTGTAACATTATCATCAATAGCTTTTAATTATTTTTCCTGTAATTAAATATCTGATTAAGATTTTGTCATAGTCACCGCTTCTGACCGGCAATGGAACTCGTCTTTACTATTAAGTACCTGAATGGAAAAGACTTTTTTTCTGGTTTCTTCGTCAGTTGTTTCCCAAAGCGTATCCACTAAAAAGTCAATTGCTTCTGAACAATACATTCCGTCAATCCAATATGCTTTAACTTGAATGATATAAGATGTTGAATGATCGCCCGGGAAGGCCTCTTTTATACAAATGTCAATTAAAGACCTGTCTTTTTCAGCACATTTGTCTTTAAAAGGTTGTAGTAATTGTATTAGTTCTGCTCTATCCATGTTATTATTCCACTAGCGTCTAAAAGTAAAATCATTAGTTTTTTGACATCTTGATCAAGCATATGTCCGCAGGGCTTATAACGCGCATTTTCATCCCAAGCATTAAAAAGCAACGAATTAGCCTTTGCTAAATCTTTATTAGTTGCCTTATCATTATCAAATTTCACTTTCAAACCACTAAAAATCAATAGAATAAAAAGATTATGGGTCTTTAAGGTTTTTCTGATTTCACCAATTCCTTTTATTGAATTCGCATTTGAATCTGTCTCATCGAATAAATTTGGAATCCCTAATCTTTCACAAATTTTTGCTTTTAATGCCAGTTCAACGCTATAACCTGCTAAATAAAAAGCTCCGTCACACATACCATTCATGTAAAGAATTTTGGCTTCCTGCAAACGTTGTTTTGCTATTTTTTTTATTTCTGTTGGATTTTTCATGGTGTAGATTTGATACTAATCTTTAAATATAAGCTACTCACATATATTTTCAAAATCACTTTATTTTGTGGCAAAACCAAGATTGAGCATATTTTCCCCTGCAATATGGCTATTGAAAAGCTCAAACAAGCTTAAGGCTATTCTTTTCTACAGCTATTTTTCAGAAAAAATACTTAAATCAATAATAAAATTTAATCTTAAGGTTTATTAGAATCTACCAAAGGACGGTTTTCACGGTTAGCTATTTCCCAGGCTGTATAAAAGACCAATCTTGCTCTTTTCTGAAGAAGGTTAAAATCGATTTTTTCCACATCATCAGTGCTTTGATGATAATCTTCATGGACTCCATCAAAATAGAAGATAATGGGAATACCTTTTCTGGCAAAATTGTAATGGTCTGAACGATAATAGAATTGATTCGGCTCGTTTTCCACATTATAGCTGTAGTCAAGGTTAAGATGTGTATAAGTCTGATTGGCTGTCTCACTGATACTGTGTAACTGAGAGGAAAGTTTATCTGAGCCAATGAGATAAACATAATCAGTAGCTTTTTTATGATGCGGGTCAAATCGCCCGATCATGTCGATGTTCAGATCACAAACCGTATTTACCAGTGGAAAAACAGGCTGTTCTGTATAATATTCAGATCCTAAAAGCCCCTGTTCTTCTCCGGAAACCGTCAGAAACAAAATACTTCTTCTTGGTCCTTTTCCTTCTTCTTTAGCTTTGGAAAATGCTTTGGCAATGGCCATCACAGCCACCGTTCCCGAACCATCGTCATCAGCTCCATTAAAAACTATACCTTGTTTGGTCTGACCAATGTGGTCATAATGAGAAGAGATTATAAGAATTTCATCTTTTTTATCGGTGCCTTCGATAAAGCCTAAAACATTATGAGAAGTAATTATATTTTTAGGATTCCTGATTTTAGTAATGTCGTAAAGAACCTGATAATTAAGTCCATAAGGACTTCTGCAATAAAACTGCTGTAAATAACTATTTCCCGAATCCGTTTTAACGACTGGCAAAAGCTTATTTTCTTTGAAATAACCGGCGATATAATGAGCGGCGATTCTCTGCCCTTCCGATCCGGTAAGTCTTCCTTTAAGGCTGTCGGAGGCAATAAATTCGAGATTTTTCCTTAAATCTTCTACTGAAATGGTATTGGCAAATTCTTGTGGAGAATACTGTGCTTTAAGAATGGAAGCAGTGAAGAAAATTAAAAAAAAGGAAAGGAAAATTCTCATTTAAAATATGGTAAATGGCAATGGCGGTTTAACAATAAAAATAAAAGGAACAGAAAAACTATTCTGTTCCTTTCACAAAAGTATTAAGGTTTATTTGAATCTACAACCAGACGTTTGTCTCGGTTAGCAATGTCCCAGGCCATATAAAACACCAGACGGCCAACTTTTTCTGCTTTGTCAAATTGTATCTTTTCCACATCATCAGTCGGAGCATGGTAATCATCATGTACACCGTTAAAGAAAAATGCCACCGGAATTTTATTTTTGGCAAAATTATAATGGTCTGAACGATAGTAAAAACGGTTCGGATCATTCGGGTCATTGAAACGGTAATCAAGTTCAAGGTTTACCGTTTTCTTATTTTGTTCTTCCTGAATTGCATGTAATTCAGAAGAAAGTTTATCCGAGCCGATTACATAAATATAATCCGGTTTGCCCTCATGGTCTTTATCAACACGGCCAACCATATCAATATTCAAATCACACACCGTTTTATCCAATGGCAAAATCGGGTGATTTACATAGTATTCTGATCCTAGCAAACCTTTTTCTTCTCCGGTAACAGTCATAAACAATATGCTTCTGCGAGGCAATTTGCCAGCTTTTGCGGCCAAACCGAACGCTTCAGCTATTTCCATGACAGTCACTGTACCAGATCCGTCATCATTGGCGCCGTTGTTAATTTGTCCGTCAGCACTAACCCCGATGTGGTCGTAGTGAGCAGTTACCACAATTACTTCATCTTTTTTATCGGTTCCTTCCAGATAGCCAAGCACATTAGATGTTTCAACCGGAACTTCTGTACGTTCAATTTTCAAAGCAATTGAAGGGTTTGGCAAACCAAAATCTGCCGCTTTTTTCCCCGACAAAAACGCATCTTTCGTTTCCTGTACATCATTAGTCGTTGCATCATATATTTCCGCAGCCATTGCCGAAGAAATAGTCAGCACCGGAAAATCAGCAGCAGAAGGTTCTGCCTGATCCCGGAAAATCATACGGGCACTTCCGAAACGCTGCATCATCACCTGACGTTGCTTCACCATTTTCAGAAATTCTTCATCTGTATTTTTTGTGACCATCAACATGCCTTTTGCTCCTTTGGCCTGTGCAATCTTCAGTTTCTCTCTCCATGAATCGGCTTTACCGAATTTAGAGGCTTCAGCTGTTCCGGATACAGGGAAATTACCATCCTGACCTTTTGGCTCGCCTTCAAAAATGATGACATACTTATCTTTTACATTCAGATTTACATAATCATTCCATTTATCGGTTTCGATACCATAACCTGCAAAAACAAGATCTACATTTTTCTCATTTTGAATCGGCGCCAATGAATTAGCCATAAAATCTTTAAGGTATTCATATTTTTTTCCACCGTTTTTAAGATAAACGTCTGTCCATGTACGTTTTACAAGATCAACAGGCTGAAAGTATGAATTATCTTTCCCGATAGGTTTCAAACCACATTTCTTAAAATGATCTGCGATATACTGAGCGGCAACTTTCTGTTCAGGAGAACCGGTGTCTCTGCCTTTCAGGCTATCAGAGGCAATAAAAGTCAAATGTTTTTTTAAGTCTTCTGCCTGAATAGTTTTGGCAAATTTATCAGGGACTTTCTGGGCATTTACCTGAACGAAGGTGCTTAGCGCCAATGCTGAAAATAGGATTTTTCTCATTAATTCTTTTTGGTAAATAAAGGCTTGTTGAAGATTATTCTAAGGGTATTACCAGCATAATTCCCTTTCATTAATAAGCGAAATTAATTAATATCTTCAGATTTTCAGGAGACCGATGCGCTGAAATGATTTTTTTTCAGAACGATTCAATGAATTTCAGCGTTAAAATAAGTGTACATTTTCAATAAAAACACACACAACTATCTGATTATCAACAAACAAACCAACAAGACAGGTTTCGCTTTTTATATTTTGCCAAGAAAAAATTTAAGATAACCAGACTGCTTGTCTGAAATCTGATTTTCAGTCTGTGATTTTTCGGAAAGCTTTCATTAGTAAAACAGCTATTTGATAATAATTTGGTTAAAACCTATTAATTTTGAAGTCTCATTGCAAACTAAAGATTAGTCGCCGGAAACATCTTCCGGTAATTTTGTAGCACTTTTCAACAAAACATAACAAATTCAATGAAAATAGACCTCCGTTATCAGGAAAAGTTTGAAACCCGTCACAACAATTCAAATGAGGCTGACATAAAAGAGATGCTTGATTTGATTGGTGCAGATTCAATCGAAACCCTGATTGCACAAACTGTTCCTTCTGCGATTCGTTTACCACAGGAATTACGTTTACCTGCTCCAAAGTCAGAATACCAGTTTTTGAAAGATTTCAAGAAACTGGCGCAGCAGAATGTTATTCACAAATCGCATATCGGAATGGGCTATTATGATACCATTGTTCCTCCGGTAATATTAAGAAACGTTCTTGAAAACCCAGCCTGGTACACTGCTTATACTCCATATCAGGCAGAAATTGCTCAGGGTCGTCTTGAAATGTTACTGAATTATCAGACAATGGTAATCGAATTAACAGGCATGGAGATTGCAAATGCGTCCTTGCTTGATGAGGGAACTGCTGCTGCTGAGGCGATGACAATGCTTTATAACTTAAGAAAAGCCAGTAAGAAAAACGCTGAGACTTTCTTTGTATCTGAGTTCTGTCATCCGCAAACTATTGATATTCTGATCACCAGAGCAACGCCGCTTGGCATAAATATTTTAGTAGGTGATCACCGCAAAATTGATTTGACCAATGAAGATATTTTTGGAGCAATCCTTCAATATCCGGCTTCTGAAGGTGAAGTTTTTGACTATACTGAATTAATTGCTGCTGCGCATGAATTAAACGTCAACGTGGTAGTAGCAGCTGATTTAATGGCATTATCACTCTTAACTCCTCCGGGAGAAATGGGTGCTGATGTTGTAATCGGGTGCTCTCAGCGTTTTGGTGTTCCAATGGGTTTCGGGGGACCTCATGCTGCTTTCTTTGCTACAAAAGACGAGTTTAAACGTCATATTCCGGGTAGAATTATTGGTGTTTCAGTTGATTCTGAAGGTAATCGTGCTTTGAGAATGGCCTTGCAAACCAGAGAACAACATATCCGTCGTGAAAAAGCTACTTCCAATATTTGTACAGCACAGGTTCTTTTATCTGTAATGGCTGCTGCTTATGGCGTGTACCACGGACCTGAAGGAATCAAAGCTATTGCAAAACGTATTTATGGTTTAACACAACTTACTGCCAAAGCACTTGAATCACTTGGTTTTACAGTTGAAAATAGTCAGTATTTTGATACTTTAAAAGTAAATACCGGAAATCACACCGAAGCAATTCGTGCTGAAGCAATTGCTTCAAAAATCAATTTCAGATATTTCAAAGATTCAGCGTTGCATCTTGGTATTTCTCTGGATGAGACTTGCTTCTTTGAAGATGTGGTAAATATCGTTTCTGTTTTTGAGAAAATTTCAGGAAAATCAGCAGATCTGGCCAAAATAGAAACTACTATTGACTGGGCTATTTCTGAAAACCTTACCCGTAAATCTGATTTCATGACACATCAGGTTTTCAATAACTATCATTCAGAGCATGAAATGTTACGTTATCTGAAATCCCTTGAAAATAAAGATTTATCTATGGTTCATTCGATGATTTCATTGGGTTCCTGTACAATGAAACTGAATGCAACTACGGAAATGATTCCCGTTACCTGGTCTGAGTTTGGAAGCATTCACCCTTTCGCTCCTGCCGGACAGACACTTGGTTATAAAGAACTGGTTACGAATCTGAATGACTGGCTTTGTGAAATTACCGGTTTTGCTAAAATGTCTTTGCAGCCTAATTCCGGTGCTCAGGGAGAATATGCCGGTCTGATGGTAATCAGAGCTTATCATGAAAGCAGAGGTGATTCACATAGAAATATTGCTTTAATTCCATCTTCTGCACACGGTACCAATCCGGCTTCCGCAGTAATGGCCGGAATGAAAGTAGTTGTGACAAAATGTGATGACAATGGCAATATTGACGTAGCTGACCTTAAAGCAAAAGCAGAACAATATTCTGAAAATCTTGCCTGTTTAATGGTTACATATCCATCAACACATGGTGTATTTGAAGAATCTATTAAAGAAATCTGTGCGCTGATTCATGAGCATGGCGGGCAGGTTTATATGGATGGTGCCAACATGAATGCTCAGGTGGGTCTTACTTCTCCTGCTACAATCGGTGCTGATGTCTGTCACCTGAACCTTCACAAAACGTTCTGTATTCCTCACGGTGGTGGTGGCCCTGGAATGGGTCCTATCGGTGTGGCGCCGCAATTGGTTCCATTCCTTCCCGGACATGCAGTGGTTGAAGGCGTAGGTGGAGAATTTGCTATCAATGCTGTCTCAGCAGCTCCTTACGGATCAGCAAGTATTCTTACTATTTCTTATGCTTACATCGCTATGATGGGAGGAGAAGGACTTCGTAAGGCAACCCAGACTGCTATTCTGAATGCAAACTATATCAAGGCTCGTCTTGAAAATGATTATCCTGTATTATACACAGGTTCTCAGGGACGTTGTGCGCATGAAATGATTCTCGACTGCCGTCCATTCAAACTTTCGGCCGGAGTCGAAGCTGAAGATATTGCAAAACGTTTAATGGATTATGGATTCCATGCTCCTACCCTTTCTTTTCCGGTAGCTGGTACTTTGATGGTTGAACCAACTGAATCTGAATCTAAAGCAGAACTGGATCGTTTCTGTGATGCGATGCTGGCCATCCGTCAGGAAATTCGTGAAATCGAAGAAGGAAATGCAGACAAAGCCAGCAATGTTTTAAAACATGCTCCTCATACACAGGCAGTTGTTTTGACTGAAAACTGGAACAGACCTTACAGCAGAGAAAAAGCAGTATTTCCACTGGCTTATGTAAAAGCCAATAAATTCTGGCCGGCTGTGTCAAGAGTAGATTCAGCTTACGGAGATCGTAATCTGATATGTGCCTGTATTCCGGTAGAAGAATATGCGCACCAGGAAGCATAAGAATCTGCTTTGTAAATAAACCAGAAAAGGCCGGAAAAATCAATTTCCGGCCTTTTCATTGGGTTATCTTTATCTCATAATCGTCACGACTCCTTTGAAATGGAAAGAAACATCTTCAGGATTCGGCAAAATATGATAAATATATTCTCCGGTTGGCAGCTCAGCTCCACTGCTGCTTCTCCCGTCAAAAGGAGTATAAAATCCTTTTGAATAAAAAACAACTGTCCCCCATCGATTATAAACCCAGATCTCAGCATTGGGGTAGGAATTTATCCCAAACAACGTCCAGCTTTTATTAATTGCCAGATCCGAGCTTGTATTAAAGGCTGTAGGAATGTCCAGTTTTTTATAAACAAAAACCTTGATTTTCTTTTTGTTCTCACATCCCTGACTGCTTTTAACAGTTAACTCATAGTCTATCGTAGAAAACGGACTTGCTACCGGATTAGCTATTGATGGATTACTCAAAGCTATTGTCGGATTCCAGGAGAAACTGGCTGCATTTGCGTTTATTCCGGCATTCAGTACTACACTTCCACCTTCCGGCATATTTACCTGATCCGGTAAGAGTATCGAAGGGGGATTCTCTACTACAGCCCAGCGTCTTGCTGTTCCATTCTGGCAAGCCAATGAACTGTTTACTGTATAGGTAATCATATGAATACCTATACCTGCCTTTTTAGGATCAAATGTATTCCCGACAACTCCGGCACCACTCAACTGACCACCGGCCGGACTTGCGTTTAATGTAACAACCGGGTTATTTGTGTCGCATACCCCGGCAATGCTATCCAGTGTTACATTAACTTTATTGACAAAACTAAGGTTATAAGGTGCTGATGTATTGATGCAGTTTAGTATATCAGTAACTTTCAACACATAATTTCCATCCGTATTTGTGGAAACCTGGTTATTATTTGATAAAAAATTGCCGTTTTTAGACCATTCATAATGCTGATAACCAGTTGGAGCATTCAGCGTAACATTTTGCCCGACACAAAGTATATTTCCCGGAATACTGGGCGTTATGGTTGCTTTCGGGTCAGAAACATTAATATTTGTATAGTCCTTTATAACAGGACACTGACCGGAACCTCCGACCTGATATGTTATAGTATGTGTCCCCACTCCTGCAACCTTAGGGTCAAATTTACCATTGCTTACTCCTGATCCTGAAAACATACCGCCAGCGGGAGTCCCGCTTAAAGTAATTGCTGCCGTATTAATATCACAAATAGTAGGAACAGGTGTTATCGTAATGCTAACCTGGGGGTAATACTTTACTTCAAATTCCGGCGAATAAGTAAAGCAATTATTGGCATCCCGGGTTCTTACCTGGTATTTTCCTTCATCTTTCACAGAAAGACTGCCTGGTGAAGAATTGGGAATAGTAGCATTATTCCGAAGCCAAGTATATGCAATTCCAGGATCTGTATTAGCCTGAAGTACAACCACTTCACCTTTGCAAAGCTGTTTAAAATATCCGGCCGGGGAATCAATACTTGCCGGGGGTTGGCTAAGCTGGTTGACTGTATAGATCGGAGTATTCAATATAACCCCTGCCAAGGTCTTTATTGTTACTGAATAGTTTCCGGCATCATTGACAGTATTCGAAGGATCATGATCGTCCAGCCTTGCAATAGCACTCCCGTTTCTGAAATAACTGTATGTAGCACCGACGTAAGTCGGAGAAACTGTAAGCGTGACCGTTCCGTTAGGACAGACTCCTTTGTCATTATCGGCTTTAATGGTTTGGGAATAACCTTTGACATGAACCAGGGCCGGGATAATCAGCCAAAGTAAACGATATAAAAGTTTATTCCATTTCATCATTATTCCGGATATTTTCAAAGCAGGGTTGTAAAAACAATCTGATAACATTCTGACTGGGAAACAGAAATGCATTTATTTTCAACAAAAATACTATTTAATAAACATATTTCTATCCAGGCATGATTGACACATGCTCTCAAAACTATTATGCGGTCAGAATTCAAACTTTTGTATTAAAAATTAACTGAACGAGAATCTTCCAGTCATTATTTCCTTAACGATTTTCATCCATCAAACTATATTCTTAAAACAGCATCTTCTCATGGAAATCCGACAGATTTTCACCTGTAATCAACTCAAAATAATGAGGAGAATTAAAATCATTATTTTTTATTCCATTTAAATTTATTTTTATTTGTGAAAAGATTTAGCAATTTCAGTTACTGAAATACCCAAAAACTTCCAAATAAGCCAAAATCAGCTTATTCATTAACACGCCCCTTAATCCGGTAGCACTGCAATAGCTCGTATTTCTACCTGTAATTATCCATTTTATTGCTGTTTTTCTGTTTAAACTAATCTGAAAAAGAATTAGCTCTTAAATCTTTTGCGCTAATTACTATTCAGGTTATGAAAACATTCTTTGTATAATCAATTTATACCCCATTTGTTAATACCTAACTTCTACCAAATGTATTATTATTATGAAAATCAGAAAATGTATTATTATTACCGATTATGAAACGAAACTGAATTCTTCTATTCAGGATTATATCAAAAAAATTCCGTTTCTGGAGATTATCAAAATCTGTTCAGATTATATAGAAGCTATGCAGATTCTCGGGGAAGAAAAAATCAGCCTTATTTTTCTTGAAATTAACAACGCTGATAATCCGGGTTTCATCTTACTGAAGACATTTCCAAATCTGCCTCCAGCCATTGCAATTGCACATTCAGAGGAGTTTGCTGTTCAATGCTATGAATTGGGAAATGTATGTGATTATCTTGTTAAACCCTTCTTATTTGAAAGATTCTTACTTGCAGTAAACAGATCTCTGACTCTTCGGATTGCCGGGTCGGCAGGTATTCAGGAAGAGGATTTCATTTTTCTTAAAGCCGGCAGAAAAACTCAGAAATTTATTCCATCCTCTATTGATTTTGTAGAAGCATATGGCATTTATTCAAAAATATGGTCCAATGGACAAATGTCCTTAGTTAATCAATCGATTCTGTACTTATCAGAAGCCCTGAATAATGATATTCATATCAGAGTTCATAAATCTTATATCGTAAATATCTCCAGAATCACTAGTTTTAATCATCAGTTTATTTGGCTGGGTCAGACTAAAATCCCGATAGGTGTGTCTTTCAGAACCAGAATCAAAGGTATTTTACCACATTTTAATAAATCCGACATGAGGCTTGAGGATGATATTGAGAATCTGATTCCCTAAAATGATCTGTTCTGACCTTAATTAATGAGAAAACCCCGGATCAGTGATCCGGGGTTTTGCATATATTGGGTTTAGGTTAGCTTCGCTCGCATGCTCTTTCCAACCCACTCCACTTTTGTAATTTTATCTTGGCAAAAAGTCAGAAGAAGTTTTGGATAAACTCTCTGCTTATTGGTCTATTTTGTCAAACTCTTAGTTTTTCTGATTGCAATCGGTAAACATTTCGGTTCACCACATTCACAAACTATCATCTGAATTAAGACAGTCTTGTCTTCGTAGCAATCATTGCCTGTAAATACCCTGATTGTGAATTTCTTGGTTTCATTCACAATATCTTTTTTCACAATTCCATCTATTGGAATAGCTGTGGCTGTTGCGAAAGTTGCTGTTCCGGTATAGGTATCTCCTTCTACGATATCATACTTATTGTTAGCATCAAATCCTGACAGGATGATTTTACCATTATTCAGAGGATTACCATTATTACAATAAGAATTAAGCGTATTTACTGAATATTTCGGTTTAGGATTTACCGTTAACAGAGCAGTTGCCACTGCTGTACAATTTCCTGAAAGTACTGTTACCGTATAAGTTCCGGCATCTCCGAGCATTACATTGTTTAATACCGGTGAAGCACTTGTTGAAGTAAACCCTTGTGGCCCCATCCAGCTGTAAGAGTCTCCACCAGAAGCCTGCAACGTTGCAGCTGAACCTTCGCAGGCGATTGTGCCTGTTGCTATCGGAGTAAGTTTATTCTCAGTAATTGTAATTGTTGCAGTAGCCTGACAATCTTTATCACTCATTACTGCTACCGAATAGGTTCCTGCTTCATTAGGCGTAATACTTTGTGTAGAAGCTGTGAAATTATCAGGTCCTGTCCAGGCGTATGATTTTACAACTACTCCTGAAACATCTGCTGTCAGTAATGTTGAATTTCCTGTACAGAAAGTTTTATTTCCCGTGATATTCACAACAGGTTTAGGATTCACTGTCAGGGTAGCCGTTGCTACTGCTGAACAATTTCCTTTGCCATAAACAGTTACTGTGTAAGTTCCGGCATTTGAAACCTGTACGTTATTTAACACAGGACTGGAACTGGTTGAGGTAAAGCCATTTGGACCTGACCAGCTGTAAGTATCTCCACCTGTTGCCTGAAGAGTAGCAGTAGCTCCTTCGCAAACCGTACCGCCTGTAGCAGTTGCTTCTATTGTATTTTGTGTAACATTCACAGAAGCAATAGTTTCACAACCTTTATCGCTGGTAACTTTCACAGCATATGACCCGGCCTGAGTGGCAGTAATTATCTGGGTGCTTGCAGTAAATCCATTCGGACCTGTCCAGACGTAAGACTGAGGTGTTGCATCAAGCACATTGGCTGTCAATTGAGTAGAGGTTCCGCCACAGAATGCTGTTCCACCTACAATTGTCACCAATGGTTTCTTATCCACAGTTACTGTATATTTTCCATAAGAAATACAGCCGTTTATATCTTTTATAGTCACTATGTATTCACCTTCTGCGGTCACTTCAATGCTTGATGTTTCTGCTCCATTATTCCATTTGTAGGTAACTCCGCCACTTGCTGTAAGTGTTGCTTTACCTCCTGCACAGAATGATGTTGAAGTAGTAACTGTAATCGCCGGATTTACTGTTACAGAAGCTGTTGCCTGAGCCGTACAGCCAGCCTTGGTTGTTACGGTTACAGTATAAGTACCTGTCATATCCGGCTTGGCGTTCGGAATACTTGGAGAAGCCTCACTTGATGTAAATCCTCCAGCTCCGGTCCAGACGTAAGATTGAATACCACTTTCACTACTTGCAGAACTCGTCAATTTTATAGTTCCACCTTCACAAACAGTAGCACCATCTGCTGTCAGGCTTAGATTTTCTCCTTTTACCTGAACACTACCCGTTGCTGAACAACTGTTGTTAATTACTGTTACATAATAAGTACCTACATTATTAACTGTAACTGAAGCCGTTGTTTGCGTAAATCCGTTAGGACCTGTCCAGGCATACGTTCCACCTCCGCTGGCAGTAAGTGTTACAGTATTTTTGTCACAAAGAATAGTATTACCATTTATCGTTACTGTTGGATTATCTTTAATAGTTACAGTAAATGTTTTCTTATACTTACATCCCTGCGGATCACGAACGTCAACCATATAATCTCCCTGCTTATTTGCCGTAACACTGGAAGTCGTAGCGGTAAAGCCATCAGGGCCTGTCCATGAATAAGTAGTTCCTGCTGCATTGAAATTAGTGGTCAATTGCTGACTACCACCTTTGCAAATCTCAACGGCAGCCAGATCCGGTGATGGAATCGTTACCGTTACTGAAACCGTAGCTGTAGCTGCGCATTTTTTTGCATTCGTCACAACTACTGTATATACTCCAGCATTTACTGTTGAGGCATTTGCTATTTCAGGAGAAGCCTGTGTTGATGAATATCCATTTGGTCCTGTCCATACAAAACCAGTTGCATTAGTCGCAGCAATTAACTTAATGGTTCCTCCATCACAAACTGAAACCGGGCTAACAGAGATAGTAGGTATTGGATTAACTATAATGCTAGTTGTTGCCGTTGCGTTACAACTGTATTGATTTTTCACAATCACGGTATATGTTCCTTCATTTGCCTCAATCGCATTGCTGATTGTTGGATTCTGCAATGTTGAAGTAAATGATCCCGGTCCTGACCAGCTATACTGATCCGATGGATTGCCTGTAGCTGTTAGCTGAATACTTCCGCCTTCGCAAACTTCACCTCCAGTTGTTATTGGAGTTTGTGGTAGTGGATTTACCGTTACAGTAGCTTTGGCTGAAGATTCACTTGTACAACCACTTACGATACATGTCACTGTATAATCTGCTGTCACTGTTGGGTTTACAGTAATCGAACTCGTTGTTCCGCCATTTGACCAGGCATAGGTTCCTCCTGTACAGCCATAAGCGGTAAGTGTTGCAGAGCTTCCGATACAAATAGATTTACTACCAGCTATTGTTGGTACCGGAGGGATTGAGTTAACAGTTACCGTTGCTTTAGTCGAACTTGCACTCGTACAACCACTTACTGTACAAGTCACTGTATAATCTGTCGTTACGGTCGGACTAACGGTAATCGAACTCGTTGTACCGCCATTCGACCAGGCATAAGTTCCTCCGGTGCAACCACTTGCTGTTAAAGTTGCTGAACCGCCTGAACAAATCGCTGTTCCTCCTGTCACTGTTGGTACTGGTGGTATTGGGTTTACTGTTACAGTCGCTTTCGCTGAACTTGCACTCGTACAACCACTTACTGTACAAGTTACTGTATAATCTGTTGTTACGGTCGGACTAACGGTAATCGAACTTGTTGTGCCGCCATTTGACCAGGTATAAGTTCCCGTACAACCACTCGCTGTTAGAGTAGCTGACTCACCTGAGCAAATTGTCTTACCCCCTGTTACTGTCGGTATCGGTGGTATTGGATTCACTGTAATTGTTCCGCTTCCTGAACTTGCACTTGTACAACCACTGATCTTACAGGTTACTGTATAAGTCGTTGTTG
>NZ_FOXH01000011.1:31466-210670 GCF_900115665.1 Pseudarcicella hirudinis | reverse complement strand
AGTTGTGAATTGCTTTCAAATTTCTAACTTCGACAAGAGCAACCTTGCATAGTGCAGATTGTCAGACACTTACATAAAAATAAGTGTATAAAAAATGAGTTATTCTACCTAATTAAAGGACAGAATAACTCATTTTTTTAAAACAATTCTAACTGCTGATTACCTATAGGTACTTCACTTGGTTTTTTTCCATAAAAAATTTCTATTTCTCCGAATTGTTTATCAGTGACACATAAAATTGCTACATGGCCATGTTCTGGCAGGATTTTCTTTACTCTTTTAATATGTGCTTCAGCATTTTCTCGACTAGGACAATGTCTAATATACATACTAAACTGAAACATCATAAAGCCATCTTTCAAGATTTGTTTTCTAAATCCTGAAGCTATTTTCTTTTCCTTTTTGGTTTCTGTTGGTAAGTCAAACAAAACTAAAACCCACATAATTCTATATGCATTTAGGCGTTCAAACATTTTACCTATTTTTCTATTTTATGAGGCCATTATTTTTTTAAAATATTATTTTATATGACAATTGTTTAGGATATATCATTACATTTTTACCTGTTTCGAAACTTCTCGCTAATGATGCCGTTGTGCGTTGCACTGCTATAGTTAATGGGCTTCTTTCTTTATCAATTTCTACATCCAGTACTGGTATTTTTAATAATTTGGCTTTTATTTCAGGACTCAGCTCATTGGTAATTACATCATTTTGTAGTATATCAATTATATAATTGTCAATAATAGGGCGATAAGGTTCCATTATGTCATCGGCCAAACAATAAGCGTTGTATTGATTTCTATGAAAGATTCCTAATGTTGGCAACAAACCACTACCTACTAAACTTCGTGCCACTATGGCACGTAAAATAGTATAACCATAATTTAATAGATGATTGGGGTCTTCCCCGAATCGTTCTCGTTTAAAACTATTAGCACCTTTAGTTAAAGCGGGAGATAGGGTTTTCCAATAATATTGAGCGGCTTGAGCTTCAGCATTTTCGGCATCACCGCTTTTTACATTTTTAGCTAATTGCTTCAAATACAAGTCATTTCTGTCAAAATTATCTAATACGATACCTTGGTTTTCTATTTTCATTTTAACAGTTTGTTGCCAAATCTGTTTTTTTAAGGGTTCTCCTGCCTCTATTTGATGTTTGAAAAGTTTTGATTGTTTGGTATGACCATCCAAATTAAGCATTAACCCTACTGGATGATGCTTATCATTACAGGTAATTAATGCCACGTTATTAGCTAATAATTTAGCTATAACTGTATGTGTAATGGTAATTTGCTGGTTGTCTAAAATCACCACAGCAATGTCTTCTATGGGGATGCTCTTGCTTTCATTTTGTTCCGGTAATCGTACTTCCAGTTGTTCTAACCTGGTTGATAAGTAAGCCGGATTGCCAAAGTATAACGTTCGCTTTATCATGATTTGGCTAGTCTAAGGTTTCCTAAGCGATCTGTTGTTAATTTCCAACAAACCGTTTTAATCATAATGGGTTTTTCTTTTTCATCGTAAATAGTACTTGATTTAATTAATTCAAGCATTCTTTCATTTTTATTATTTGAACCATTTTCATTTGAAATAATTTCTTTTGCATAATTATTTGTAACAAAATGCCCTTCACCACCAGTACAGCTGACAAATTTATAAATTCTAAAAAACTGCTCTTTCGTTAGATTTTCAAAATTGATTAGCGAAAGGTTTTCCATTTCATCCGCCGTTGGGATATACACCAAATCATTAGGAGAAAGTGTAAATAATAACTGATTGCCATCTTTATCTTTTTCCGGAGCAATTCTTATACCTTGTTTTTGACGTTCAATGGCTTCATTTAATGGAATAGTTTGATAACAACGTTTGCCATTTTTGTCTCTATAAATAGCAAAAAACAGATTGGTACCTTTAGCTGCTTCCACATATTTGTTAGACTTATTACCTGTCTGTCCTAAAGCAAATTTCCCACCTTCTTCGAATACACGTACTTTTTTGATAGGCTGATGTGATTTTCCATTATTCAATTGTTGTATATTTCTACTCAAGGCATCTAATCCTTCTTCTGAAAAAGCAACTTCATTAGCTGGTATTTTTTTGCCGTTTTCATCAATTGCACTTTGATAAATAGGTTGTCGTAAATGATTCATGAGTATTTTTTGAATACCTGTATCTGTTATTTTTCCTATTCGTTTTTCGTCAAACGTAGTATCTAAAGTTTTTCGGGTGGCACTGGCTTCTATTATTTCATAAATTTTTACACTTTCAGTCTCCTTTCCATTAACCGTTAATGGATTCTTTTTGAAATATTTTTTCAGTTCTTCTACATTATTATTTAACTCTTTAGCCTTTCGTTTGAGGATGGTTTTTATTTTCAAGTCTACTACATCCTCAATTTGCATTAATGCAGTACTCAATAGAACCGGATTCTCTTTTTCTCGTCTTAAAAACACTTTACCACTTACTGTTTCTGCGTGTAAAGGCTGGCGTATTGCCCAATTCTCTCCATTGATTTGTTTAGAACTTATTTTCTTACCATTTTCATATTTCTGATATCTGTTTATTGTTTTATTAATAATTCTGGTATCTTGTTTAAAACTTATTACAGTTTTTAATAGTTGATTTTTAGCATCTACGGTAAAGGTTTCCCAAGGTTTGTGGAATTCTTTCGGGACAATCTTCTTTTCACCTTTAATGAATACCTCTTCCATTATTCTTAACTTTGAAACCAAAGAATAATTTGTTCTTTCGGAATTAATAGAATTGAGATAATTAATATGGTCTTTAGTTATACATGCTATTACTAAAGCATCTAGTGCGTGGTGCCGATGATCTATTCGCTTCTTAGAAAACCCCTTAGAACTATTGTTAGGTACTGTGGTTTGAAATACTTTCTTACCTTGTTTGTCTTCCCATTGCCCAAATTCCGTTGAATTGGTAAGCATATTCAACCGCTCAAATCTTGGAATAATAATGCTATTCCATACATCATTTAAGCCCCAATCCTGTTTCATTTTGCTGGTAATTGCACCTGTAACAGGCACTATATTCTTAGAAGTAGCATCTTGTTCCAGATTTCCTTCTTTTTGCTCTCTAACTATTTTGCTTAAATAGTTTTTAATTACTTTGCTGATGTATCGGCTATCATTTAACTGACGATTGATAAACGATTCAGGAATTTCTTCACTCAATAAATTCTTTTGTTTGACTTTGTTCTTAGTAAAATATGTCTTGATATGGTTCTCATAGACATCAACCATTAAAATGTTCACAAATCCACCACCATTCAAATCAACTCTTACACCTCTATGCTTTTTAATAAATTCATAAGCCGTCATATTATCCTTCAGGCTATTTACCTCACTTTCGCAAATTATCTTATTGTTCATCGAATCATCAAAAAATCTCGACTGAGGAAAAATATGTTCTATTTGGTATTTGGTAGTAAATAGTTCGCCGAGTGATATTATTTCTCCAGTGTAAGGGGAGATGTAACCTTGTTCAAGCCATAATTTATAGCGTAGGATATCAGAGGTTGTAGGCTTGCTATTCTTGCGAATTTTATCAATCGCATCTAATTGGTCTTTCCTGTTTTCATTGAGGTAAATACCTTCTTCATAAATCTTTAAAATTTCTTGTTGAGAGAGTGAATAAGGTCGTACCTCAGCTATACCGTCATTTTTTAATTCTTCCAACAGGGCCTTAATACGGATATTTGTATTTTCGTTTTGCGAATTTTTTTCAGTTATTTGCTTACGTTTTTCAGCAGGATTCTTCATCTCTCTACCTAATTCCAAATGTATTTCATCAAAAAAACCTTCTTTACCCTTGCCATAGTATTTCCAAAGATCTCTTACTACTCGCAAAGTTTCAGTGATGACTTGTTCAACTATAGGGTTACGCAATAAGTGCTGTTTGAACTCATTTTTGAAATAATTGCTAATGTCATCAGGGTTTTTCCATTTAGTTGTATCACTACCTTCAGAGTGTTTGTCGTAGACAATATATGATGCTAACCAAAGAGGTAAGCCTTTGAAATTGTTAATTTCTGTAAGGTTTATGGCTTTTTCTCTTACTCTGTTTTTTATGTTCTCATCATACTCCCCTGTACATATTTTGTTGATTCTTTCTGTAGTTTTCGAGCCAATAGTTTCTACATTCCAATACTTACCCATACGCATTAAAGGCAATAGTTTCTTAATTGCTTTTGCAGAAAATGAACCGTATTCACTTTTATATGCGGGAAGATTGGAGAATTCTTTTGCAAATTCTTCTGGTAAATTATGCTTCTTTGTAAACTTGCCTATAGCACTTTCTATTTCTGCTCTATCATTTACCGAGTATTGAATATGCCACAAATCTTCTGTATTTTTTTTGTCAAAAAATGAAGCAGTCATACCTTCAATTTTAGCAGCTTTAGTTAAGAACAAAGCGCGGGTTTCATTACATGGGTACGTTTTATCTTCTACAAAATTCCAACGATATTTATCTTCTTTCAATTTATACTTAGCCAGAAATTGCTTTTGTGTGACGTCTTTTTTGTCATTTAGAAAATCATATAATGCTATCCAATCTTCTTCAGTTTTGAAAAACTCATTGGTAACATCCTCATCGAACTTTGTTATGCTATTCACCACTTTTTGTCTTTCAATAATCTTCAGATTTTTAACAAACTGCCATAATCTAAACTCTTGAAATAAAGGATGCGATTTAGCAATACATTTGATAGGCTCCTTTTCAATAGTTTGGTCTGCTTTTTTATAAAAACGAAACTCCAAGCTACAATCGCTAATCAAGCTGATTTTGCTTTTCAATGGTCGTTGATAAAAAATAATGTCTTCAATAAAGAGGTAATCAAAACCACGATTCTTTATATTGCTTTTGTGAGCTTCATTATGTTTGTATAATTCGTTAATGCATTTAATATATAAATCAGAGTCTTGAAGTTCTTTGTGAAACTCCATTTGTTTTTTTAGAATCTGCTCTAATTCTTGTTTATAAAATTTGCGCTCAATTGTCCTAATCAATTTCCCATTGATTTTTTGGGTAGGATTCTGAAGTAAAGTATTGTAAATAAATGTGCCTACTTCTTTGTTTGATTCCTCAATAATTTGTTCTGTTCTAATTTTCCTTAAGCCCCAATCGTCTTCTTTGGGTGAACGGAAACTTCTTATTTCTTCATTATATTTATTAAGTTTAACCTTTCCATTGTCATCCAATTCAGTGGTAACAATGAAATCTCTCTCTTTATCAATCCAATTTGATAAAGATATTTTACTCTCTCTTTTGTAGATCCAGCCATTTTCCAGAACCACATTATACCAAATACCACTTTTCCCTTTCTCTCCTTCAATAACATCTACCACTTTCAGGGTATAAAATTTGTTCATCTTTTTACTATTTTCATCCAGATCTTCACCACGCAACTGATAGTAGCCTCTCTTTTGATTAAAGTTTAATATCAACCATGCCAATTCTTCTTTCTTTATCTTTTGAGTTAAAGCCTTTTTACGGAGATAATAAATGGTCAAATCGTATGGGATTTTTACATTCTCCCAACCATTCTCTTTGAATTCCAAAAGCATTTCATGAAAGGATTGTTGAAATAAGAATTGATATTTTCCATTTTCATCTTTCTTATAGACCAACTTGGTTTCTGTTTCGGGTTTAAACTGACCATAATATTTAGTAAAATCAATACTATCCAAATAATGTTTAGGAAGAAATCCTAAAATATTCAAGACTCTATGTAATCTTTCTCTGCGTAGCAATTGACGTTGATTGAGCTTTCTTGTACTTCTATATCCTGTTCTTTCAGCAGTTTGGGAAATAGATACACCGCTGTCAAATTTTCCCAATACATCTTGTGACATTGGAATTATTCGACATCCTAATCCGAGTATATTGCCTTGGTGATTTTCCGAACTATAATTGATTAATGCCCAGCCAATGCTGTTAGTGCCTAGGTCAAGGCCAAGTATATTTTTCATATATCGCATGTTAAAATAATTTTAAGGGAAATTACTAAAAATAAGGTTTTTGATATAGCGTAGAAATACATGAAAATAAAATAGAGTAGAAATACGCTATTTTATATAAAAACTATCATTTATATTCGTAACAGAAATTGAAAGCAATTCACAATAAGGATTATTCCGTTGTGAAAACATCCAAGTTCGCCTCTCGACTTACCCTAACGGGAAACTGGGAGGCTTTTATTTTTTACTAGCTTTTATTCTATTGAATAATTTTAAAGCAGGGTATACCTTAATGCGGCAAATAAGAATTTAAGTGAGAAGGAGCTTTAAACGTTAAAGATTACCGTTTCGCATAGCAAAAAACTAAAAACATCAAGTGGTTTCATGATAATATCATCAGTTCACCCAACTTGCCATAACTTTATTTAACCTAAAACCTAAATCTATTTCCAGCGGACTGCTACGCCTTTGAGGTAAGTATCGGTAATATCGAGGCGAATAATTGCATTTGCACCATAATCAGCCATGAATTTCTTTGCTCTGCCAACCTGTTGCCCGGCATTCTTTCCTGAATTGTACAAATAGAAAATACCTATTTCATGATAAGGCCTTGAAGGATTTTGAGCGGCAAATACCTCTATAGAATCCGGAACAGTTGGTCTGAAATACTCTTCAGGATTTAGAGGAATGAATCTGTCCGGGAAAAAGTGATCAGTGCAGCCTGAAGTTCCTGCAACAATCATCAGTGAACAAATTGTGATGATATTGATCCTTTTGGATAAAATGATTAAAGGTTTGATAGCTTGCATGTTATAAATGGTGTAATATTGAGGAAAGAATATTTCAGTTACATAATTACAAAATATTAAAGAATGTCAGTAAAAATGGCAGCACAAAATCGAATAATTGAAATTCAGCTAAGGAATCCCCTGATTTAAGCATGTAAAATGATGTTTTCTATTACTTTTTTTGATCTGATTGTTTTACTGGGAATGATTCAGGGGATGGTCATGCTGACTATTTTACTTTTCAGCAAACCATCAGAAATAAGCAAAAATCTTTTATGTGGTATTCTTATTACGCTTGTGCTGTTAAGTTCAAAGATTTTGCTGCATACCCTGGGTTTATGGAATGTGAATACTTTTCGTTATTTCCCGCTTGCGATAGACACTGCCATTCAGCCTTTGTTTTACTTGTATGCCTGCGCGGCAACCTCCAGGAATTTTGTCTGGAAAACGATTTATTCCGGACATTTTATACCTGTTTTTGTATTTATGATATATGCCCTGGGGCTTTATTTTGTGGTATTGCCGGAACATAATTTTGCATTGAAAGACCAAATGGTTGAAAGAGCTTCTTTTCAACTGATCAAAGGACTTGAAGATTGGCTGGCACTTTTATCGGCCATTGTATATTGGGGACTTTCTTTTCTCCGGATCAGGAAATACAGGATATGGCTTTTTCAAAATGAATCAAATACCAGTTACCAGGAATTTACCTGGTTAAGGAATCTATTGGTACTTTCAGGAATTTTTGTCTTAGCTCTTGCTGCTATATCTCTCCTGGAAAATGTTCTTCCTTTTGGCCGCAGCCACTTTATCCATCTGGAGTTATTTTATCTTTTTATGGCTTTTCTTACCTATTTTCTGGGTCTGAAGGGTTATCAACTGTATAGCACTTCCAGGCAGTTTGATTTATTGCCGGTTTCCTTCGCGGGTACTGACTTTTCTGTTTTCCCGGACACTGAAAACGAAGAGGAAACACTGAAAGACAATCTGTCTTTGACAGAGAATAATATTGATTTTGAGACAATCAAGACCTGTATCATTCAGGTACTGAGTGAGGAAAAACTATTTCTTAATCCTGAATTGAGTCTGAAGGATTTAGCCCGGAAAATTAATTATCCTGCATCCTCGGTTTCAGCTGTAATTAACCAGTCTTTCCGGATGAATTTCAGAAGCCTTGTCAATGAATACCGTGTGGAGGAAGTGAAAAACAGACTTAGCAGTATGGAAGCAACGCACCTCTCATTGCTGGGAATTGCCCTGGACTGTGGTTTTAACTCTGAAGCAAGTTTCTACAGAGTATTCAGAAAGAACACAGGTTTGTCTCCCAACGACTTTATAAAATCCTTAAATTAGGTTTTATCGCCGGTTAATTTACACTCAAAACAGGTTTTGAGTGGGGAAAGTGTTTTTAAATACCTCACTTTACCGAAAAATTAATCGAAATGAAAAAAACAATTTTAGTGATTCTATCCGGCTTTTACAGCCTATGTTCGTATGGACAAATCAGCGCAGAGCAGACTGCCTGGCAGCAACCTGTAGATTTCAGTAAAAAAACATTTTTACTGAAAACGAATTGGGATCAATGGGGTGAATATGCCCGTTTTAGTCCTGACCATCAGGTATTGGGTTGCTGGAGTACAGCCCTGGCTCAGGTATTGTATTATCATCAGCTGAAACCCTTTGGTTCTGTGCAATATAATTGCACAAAAGGATATGCAGTGAGAGATACTTTAGAAAGACATTCGCTGAATTGGGCGGATTTTGTTCCGGAAATTACCCCTGGCTCTGCACCTGAAAAGAAAGAGGCAGTAGCGAGGTATATTTTCATGACTGCGGAGGCTATAAGGAAGGATTTCGGAACCGGGAGATATCTGGAAATGGTAAATCCTGTTCCTCAACTGGAAAAACATTTTCAATGTAAAGCTGAATTTTATACCTGCATAACAGGAGATATTCCATTCCCAAAACCTCAGATGGATGAAATAGTGAAGAATGAGAAGATTAGGCACCTGATTAAGGAAGACAGCGTCAGGCTGTTGATTCGAAATGAAATAAAAGCCGGAAGGCCTGTTTATTTCCATTTTGGTAACTTTAGTTCTTATGGGCATTCTACCGTAATCGATGGCTATCATGAGTTAAATAATACCTTTTTTGTGCATATCAATTATGGATCAAGTGGCTTTCGTACGGGATGGTATAATTTATTTGAACCAATTGATGTAAAGGATGATCTGCGTTTAAGAGCATTTGTGACCATTCGCCCGATTTTGCCAGCTGTCCGGAATTGATGGAGAACGATCTGAATTTGTCCTGAACAAGTATTATTTCCAGATCAGGACGATCATTCCAATGAGAATAAAACCTGCTCCGATCAATAATTTGGGGGTCAGAGGCTCTTTCAGCAGCGTAAAAGAAAGCAGAATGGTAATCAGAATACTTCCTTTATCGATTGCTGCAACATATGAAACCGTGCCCATTTTCATGGCTCTGTAATAGAAAATCCAGGATAGGGAAGTGGTTACACCTGAAAGGGCCAGAAAAAGTACACTTTTGGGAGTAAGGTTGGCAAAATCCTTTAATCCATGCCATGAAATCGTGTTGAGCCATACCAGCAGAAATACCACTGAAGTACGAATGGCTAATCCGAAATCAGAATTAATTTTAGAGATACCAAATTTGGCCAATACCGAAGTAAGTCCGGCAAATAAAGTAGATAAAAGCGCATAAATTAACCACTGTGGCATATCGTTCCGGATTTAATGAGTTTAATTTCTTTACTGCGGATGCGTCTCACAGACAATCTCTCAAAGTAATAATATATTTACGTTCTTTGAGCTAAAGAGCAATGTTTTAAGTAGAAAAAGCCTCTGAATATATCTTCAAAGGCTTTTTTTGATGGTTCTGAGCTTCAGCTTTATTCTGTATTTTTGATGATTTTTAAAGTACTGTTCTGCTTTTCGTTATAGATTTTTAAAAAGTAAATTCCCGGTGAAAAACTTTGAAAAGGAAGTGATTCAACTTCATTTTTAATTTCACCATTCCAGAGTATTTTTCCGTAAATATCAATTAAGGAAGCATAGAATGTTCTTCCATCATATTGTTCATTTTCCAGAGAAGGATTCTGAAGTGATGAAAAGGGATTCGGGAAGATTTTAAATCCTGTCTGGATTTCCTTTTCGGCAGCCAGAATATTTTTAGCTAATACCTCCGCTCTTTCAAAACTTGGAATACCATATCCCAGAAAAGCATCCGGTTTGGTAAACTGGCTTCCTGATTTTCGAAGAAAATCAATCACCTGCATGGCTGTAAGGGTTGGATTAGATTGCCAGAATCCGGCAACCATACCGCACAGAATAGGAGAGGAGAACGAGGTGCCGTTTGCAGTTGAAGTACCTCCTGAAGGAATAGCAACCACAGCACTTTGCCCCATATCGCTTAAATCCGGTTTAATTCTTCCATCAGCTGAGGGCCCTAAAGAACTGAAACTGGCATAAGCCTGATTGCGGTCAACTGCACCTACCGTAATAATCGAATCGGCATCGGCAGGAGTTGTAATATATTTCCAGGATTTATTCCCTTCATTTCCGGCACTGATTACACAAACTATACCCGCTTTTGCAGCCCAGCTGGCAGCTCTGGCTGCAATGGTTTTTTTGCCATTCATGTCTGCATACACATGATTTGTCTGTGCTTCATCAAATTCGTTGTAACCCAGGGAAGAATTTAATACATCAACTCCAAGGCTGTCGGCATATTCTGTGGCAAATAACCAGTTAGCCTCTTCTACCAGACTTTCCGAAGAACTGTCTTCTGTCCTGAAAAGGGCAAATGAAGCTTTATAGGCAGTTCCTATCAATTCTTTTTCCACGTATGCGGCCATAGTGCTTAATACTGCGGTTCCATGTGAGCCGGTATCATATACATTTTTGTCCTTCCCTACGAAATCATAAGTATCTACCACCCTTTTTTCATCGAACAAAGATTTAAAACAGGGTAATGTAGTTGCATTAAGAAAGCCCTCATCTAAAACGGCGATTAACATTCCTTCCCCATGAAATCCCCGCCTGTGCATTTCATTGGCAGAAATCATGGCTACCTGACTGAGAGAATTGCCGTAATCAGGTAATACATCTATCTTACCTTTTGTACTGGTTTTCTGACCGATTCTGCCTCCGGTTGAGAAAGGACTGTCTAAAGCTGTATTGCCTTCAATTCCTTTTACAAAACTAAGATTGAGGACTTTACGAAGTTTGGCAGTGTCGGCCTCAATCAGTACAGCATTCATCCATTTAGAAGTATACCGGACTGTTGCTCCTGTGGCTGAGATCGATTTCAGATAAGTCTGGTTGACAGGTAAATCTCTTTCAGTCAGACTGATATTTTGTTTTTTTCTACGTTCAATAGCACGTGCGGAAAGGAACTCAGCAGGTTTTGAAACAGAATAGGTAGAATTATTTTTGTCTTTCAATAAAACGAGGTACTTCCGGTTCTGGGCATTCAGCAAATTTGCCGAAAACAGCAGCGTCAGTACACAAACTGGTGTAAAGTTTTTTTTGAAAAACGTATTGATAAAAAATGTTTTCATGATTGTGCAATATTCGTATAAGATTTCCGCAAAGCCTTGAACTGCTGAAAATTATAAAGAAATTCAGAAATTCAAGGCTCCGGATGCGGCTATTTTTCCGGCGATAACCAGGCTTTTTGTAATGCCTTTTGAGCGTCGGTCGGGTTTTCTACCGGTGCAAGGACATTTTTCTGATCAATTTCAGGAATGAAAAGCTTGGTTGAAAGTTTCTTTTCTACTTTTGTTTCCGAACCTTCTTCTTTTCTCATAACCACCATATTTACCTCATCTCCTTCTTTGGCATTTTCCAGAAATTTAGAAACAGCATTTCTGAAATTACTCAGTTCCAGGCTTTCTCCATTCAATGAAACCAATTCATCGGCAGCCTGTAAGCCAAGAGCTTTTCCAAAAGCGTTGATGCCATTGTTGTTCACAAGGAAAATACGTTTGGTATCAGGATTTACACCAAGGTTATCTCTGGAAACACCGAATGTAATGGCTTTCACTTTGATGTCCTTTTTAAATTCAATGCCAACGCTTTTAAATGTTTCCTCTAAAGGTAAAGGCTCATTTCCTTCAACATATTTTGTGAAAAATGTGCGGATTTCAGGGAGTTTTGAAACTTCAGCAATTTTATCAAACAGTTCATCATCCTTAAATGACTTATCTTTTCCGAAATATTTAGATAAATCACGCATCAGATTTTGTGTACCGTATTTCCCGCCTGAAAGCTGACGTAATCTTATATCAAGGCATAAACCGATTAAAGCACCTTTTTCATATACATTGTTGTACTGGTCTTTGTATTTATCAAGTACATCGGCACTCATTACCGTAAACGGTGTTTTTTCATCGTATTTGTCAAGCATATTGGTGATCTTGCCCCTTAGCATTTCCATGTATGTGCCTAAGTCAATTAAGCCGTATTTCACCTGCATATGGCCTGCTGCGTATTCTGTTACACCTTCATACATCCAAAGATGTTTGGACATTTTTGGCTTGTTGTAATCAAAATCACCGATTTCCTCAGAATGGATACTTAAAGGGGTTACAATATGGAAAAATTCGTGTGCGCAAACGTCTTTTACCGTCTGAGAAAGTTCTTCCGCCGTAGCTTCAGGTAAGTAGTAAAATGAAGAATACGAATGCTCCAAAGCGCCATAACTTCCGTTTTTAAGGTTATCAGACAAAACAATCAGGAAAGCATATTTTTTGATAGGAAGTGTACCTCCCAGATATTCTTTTTGTGATTCAAGAAGGGTTTTGATGTTTGCAGCAATATCCTTTGAAGTCGCCATATGATTAGGAGAATACAAAGAAACGAGGATGTCGGCTCCGCCAATTTTCAAAATGGTTGTATCCGGTTTTGAGTACATAATCGGGGCATCTACCAGATCCATATAATTCGGAACAGTAAAAGTATCTTCACTGTCTGAAGTAGAGCTTGCTGTCAGAGAAGTAGAGCCATAAAACCCTGCCGGTTTACGAAAAGTAACCTGATAGGTATTTTTCTTTAAATCACTGAAATATCCGAAGAATCCATGTGTATTAATGGCAAAAAGTGTATCTTTTTCAATATCGGTTCCGGCCGGTTCAAAAACATATTCACCTGCGATTTCAGGTGAATCCCAGGTATCATCTACCAGGTAGGAAACCTTATAAAGAGATTTGGCATTTTTGATTTTATAACTGTTTTTATCCAGTTTTTCAACGGATAATTCTTTACCCTTTATATCAAAAGCCTTAAAATTGGAGGAATATCGGCCAAAATCATAATTAGCATAAGTACCCGGTACAATTTTAGGCAGGTTATAAACCGCTTCATTGCTGTTGAATTTAGGTGTAATCAGAGTCACTTCCAGTTTATCCTTGTTTACTTTGGTAAGATCTACTGTGAATTGATAATTAGCGGATTGCGCTGTTTTCTGTCCGAAAGCCGTCATTGCAGAAAATAACGCTATCGCCGTGAATAATTTAATTTTCATTTACTTTACCTGGTTTTTTAATTTAAAAGCATTTGAAAGGCATAAGATACAAGATATCAGATTTTAGCCTTTCAGGCAAAAGATCAAAGACACAATTTAATGAATACGCTCAATTATTGTATCCTTTTCCTGTATTCCTGAAATCTAACTCTTGAAGGCAATCGCCCGAACTGGTTGAATTCTGGTAATCACCAATGTTGGTATTAATAAAACAAACGAGACAAGTGCCAGTGTTGATACATTCAATAGTATGATTACCAGCCAATCCATTGAAATAGGTACAGTATTCATATAATAACTGGCCGGATCCAAAGGAATAATATGAAAGTATTGCTGTAAATAACATACTCCGATGCCGATCAGATTTCCATAAAGTAAACCTTTGATAATCATGGAGATTCCGTTAAAAATAAAAACTTTGCGGATTTGCCAGTCCGGACTGCCCAGGGCTTTTAAAAGGCCGATCATGGGAGTTCTTTCCATCATCAGTACCAGCAAAATGGAAATCATGTTGAAACTGGCCACAAAAGAAATCAGGATCAGAAAAATCAGCATATTCCGGTCAAGCATATCCAGCCAGTCGAACATTCCCTGATACATTTTTGTGACAGGGATCAGGCGCATATCGGGTTGGATCTTATTCTGCACTTTTTCAACGGCAAGGTTCAATTTGCTGAAATCTTTCACAAAAATCTCATAACTGCCTACAGAGTCGACCCCCCAGTTATTAATTCGCTGAATTAAAGAGATGTCTCCGATTATCAGGTTTTTGTCAAACTCTTCCAATCCTGTTTCATAAATTCCCTTAATGGTTAATTTCCGGGGTCTTTCCGGATTATTGAGAAAATAAATAATAGCATTATCTCCGGGTTTCAGCCGAAGTTTTCCTGCGATTTGCCGGCTGACAAGAATATCCCTGGAATAACCTGAATCAGGGAAAGCGATCATCTCTCCCGCAACCATATTGGGTGCAAACATTTTTGTGTCAAAATCCTTTCCGATACCTTTCAGAACAACTCCCGACAAATCTTCCTTTGTTTTTAATAATCCTGCCTTTTGTGCAACGGTCTGTATATGAGCGATTTCCGGGATGTTTCTGTAGTGTCTGTATAAATCTGATTGCTTCGTGATCGGATTTTCTTCATAGGAAGAATTTGCCGTAAACTTCGAAACTTTTATATGAGAACTAAGGCTGAAAACCTTTTGTCTGATGGCTCCTTTAAATCCGAAAAGCACTGCAAAAGCAATAATCATGACTGCCAGCCCAAGGGCAATACTGCCCACGCCTATACGGGTAACTGTTGCAGAAAATGATTCATTTTTTGTATCTTGTATTCGCCGGGAGATGAAATAAGCAAAATTCATAAGCTGTTCAGCTGATTCGATGGATAGGGAATTAAATCTTTAGATTGTATAAAATCAATGCAAAACCTCAGGATTAAAACTTATTGATTTCAGGAAGTGACGGAAAAGGCAGGTAATAGTCAATACGTATAAAAATTGATGGCATTTCAGTCATTAGTGCAAATCATTCAAGTGTTTAAAAGAAAGGTAAGGATGTTTTTTATTCGATTTTTCCGAATACATCAGCTAATTTTAATATTTTAGAACAAATAAAAGACAATGTTTCGATTCATCAAAAAACCTTACCTAATTACTTTCCTGTTTTTTATGAGTGCCTGTTCTTCATCAAAGTTTCAATCATATCTGAAAGGAGCAACTTTGTATGGAAGAGACGGGGATAATTGTTCATGTCATAATTCACCCAAATTACCTGTTGATCATTCTGTTAAAACAGGAGCAGACAGAATTGTTGAATTTCTCCCTGACCTTAAAGGCAAAACGGTTGCCCTGGTTGTAAATCATACTTCTACTATTAAAAGAACCCACCTGGCAGATTCATTATTGTCGCTGGGCGTAAAAATAAAGACAATTTTCGCGCCTGAACATGGTTTCAGAGGTACTGCGGATGCCGGAGAACATGTTTCAAACGGAATAGACAGGAAAACGGGTCTGCCAATTGTTTCACTTTACGGATCAAATAAAAAGCCTGCCCCCGGACAGCTGGAAGGAATTGATGTAGTGATTTTTGATATTCAGGATGTAGGAACCAGGTTTTATACCTATACTTCCACTATGCACTATGTTATGGAAGCCTGTGCCGAAAACAATAAAACGCTGATGATTCTGGACAGACCGAACCCCAATGGTCATTATGTTGATGGTCCGGTTTTACAGAAAAAGTTCTCCTCTTTTGTAGGATTAAATCCTGTACCCATCGTACATGGCTGTACTGTGGCAGAACTTGCACTTATGATTAACGGAGAGAAATGGCTGAAAGACGGAAATGAGTGTAAACTAAAGATCATAACCTGTCTGAATTACAAACATTCAATGCCTTATGCTCCGCCGGTTGCTCCTTCCCCGAATTTGCCGAATCTTCAATCAATTCTGTTATATCCTTCTATTTGCCTTTTTGAAGGAACGGTGGTAAGCGTAGGAAGGGGAACGGATACCCAGTTTCAGGTAATCGGATCGCCGGATCCTGAAAACGGAACTTACACATTTACGCCTGTGGAGAAACCCGGAGCGAAGAATCCACCCCTGAAAGACACGCTTTGTTATGGGCTGGATTTAAGAACGGTTAATGCAAGAAAAGAAAAGTTTACCCTGAAATATGTGCTGGATCTTTATCAGAAATCAACACAGAAAGATAAATTTATTAACCGACCTAAATCCTTTGATCTTTTGGCGGGATCAGATTCCCTGCGAAAACTGATTCAATCCGGGTATTCTGAAAAAGATATACGGAAAACCTGGCAGACCGACCTGGATAAGTACAAAAACATCAGAAAGAAATATTTATTGTATGCAGAATAAACCTGGCAGCCAGTTTATTATCGGTAACCGGCGGCTTATATTAAATTGGCGATTATGGCTTTCACAGCTTATTTTTCTGCTGATTGTAGTACTCATTTTAGTAGAAGTTATTCACCGGAATGCTCCTGAATATCATAATGGTTACCTTGAAACAATCGTTGATAAACACAAAAGACTGGATTCAATTCCTGCTCCGAGAATTATTCTCGCAGGAGGATCAGGCTGGGCTTTCGGAATAAACAGTAAGCTGGTTGAGAGTGATTTTGATATTCCGGTGGTTAACCTGGGGCTGGATGAAAATCTGGGTTCAGCGTTTATAACCAATGAATTAATCCGCTTTGCTAAAAAAGGAGATATTGTGGTGTTGAGTACCGAGTATTCCATGACAGTTGCGGGTAATGATTCCGTTAAAAATGAGTTAATTTATGCAGTGCCTTCGGCAGCTCAGCTTTTAGAAAATGAATCAGTGGTAAAACGTTTTTTTGCGGACAGAATCATTAGCCTCCGGAATTTCTGGAACTCTCAAAGACTGTCGATTTATACCCGAAACAATTTTCTGCCAAACGGAGATTTTATAGGGCATCTTGATTTGAAAAACTCACCGGTTCCGATTGATTCTCTTGATAGCCAGCTGGATTTTTCGAGTCAGATAAAAGACCTCAACCGCTTTCTAACCTTTGCCTCAACTCATGGGATTAAAGTTTATTATGTCTTCCCGGTTTATCCGGAAAAGTCATTTGAACGGAATTATGATGCGATAAAAGTGGTGGAAAGCCAGATGAGAACAATGCTTAAAGCTGAGATTATTGGCAGACCTGAGGATGCAGTAATTGATGATTTGTATTTTTATGACTCTCCTTATCATCTTAATACCGATGGAAGAAGAATCATGACCCAGAGGCTTATTCAGGCATTGGAAGACAGGTTGGATTAGTGTGGCGGGAGGAATCGGATCTGACCGGGATTTGCATGAAATATTGAAAGAATAATATATAAAAGCCGAAACCATCTCCAGACTATGACAATATCAAGACGGGAATTTCTTTCTCAATCCGCTTTGGGAAGCCTGGCTTTTGCCAGTCCATCTGCTCTTTCTGATCAGGTGCCAGTTACCAAAGAAGTTCAAAAGCCATTTAAATTAGGTATTTCCAGTTACTCGTACTGGCATTTCAAAACCCCGAAAGTTCCCCTGGATTATGTAATTGATGAGGCTGCCAGAATAGGAGTAGAGGGCGTTGATTTACTGCATCGTCAAATGGAAAGCGATGACAATGCGTATTTACAAAAGATTAAAAGACATGCATTTATCAATGGCATAGATCTTATCGCTCTTTCTATTCATCAAAGCTTCGTGACGCCTGATAAAGATGAATTGCAAAAAAATATTGACCATACGATTCACTGTATCGAATTAGCCTATAAAATGGGTATTCCCTGTATGAGGCTTAATTCAGGAAGATGGGGAACTACCAAGTCTTTTGATGACCTGATGAAGAACCGGGGGGTAGAAGCACCTATTCCGGGTTATACTGAGGATGATGCCTTTAAATGGTGTATTGACGGTATTCAGAAATGCCTTGCTAAAGCTGAAGAATGTGGTATTTTGCTGGCTTTGGAAAATCACTGGGGACTTACTTCCACACCTGAAGGACTTCTGCGAATCAAAAATGCTATACCTTCTCCCTGGTTAGGGGTGTTGCTTGACACTGGTAATTTTTTGGAAAATCCTTATGAGAAACTGGAGAAAGTTGCTCCTTATGCTTCATTTGTTCAGGCAAAAACCTACAATGGCGGAGGAGAATGGTACAGCCTGGATCTGGACTACAAACGGATATTTGACATTCTTCGTAAAGCCAGTTATAAAGGATACGTTTCTCTTGAATTTGAAGGAAAGGAAAAAGCAGAAACCGGAGTCAGGAAGAGTATTGAAATGCTGAGGGAAGCAATGAAATAAATAACCAAAGGGTTGATTTTCAGAATCAGCCCTTTTTTATTTGATCGATCCCGGTTTTTGTAATAAAAATCAACCCTTAAAGCTTTTCCTGCCAAGAAAATTTCAGAGAAGTGCATGAATTTTAAATCAGGAATTATTTGGAAGATTTGTAAAATAATAATAAATTAACATAAGTAATTCTGCGCTCTTAATTGTTTTTCGGAATATTGCCAAACAAATCGCAGCGTTTGTAATCCACCTTATTGTCTTATTCTTCGTATTATTTCACTTATTCTTAAAACCATTTAATCTTTATGCTCTCATTTTCTAAATTTAAGTATTCCTTCGTGGCCTTTGCGCTGGCAGGCTCATTTTTGGTTGGTTGTCACAAAACTGATGATCTTAATCCTACTACCAATCCGGTAAGAAGTTCCGGCCGTACCGCTGCTGTTTCTTTGACAGAAGGATTTGAGGTTGGTTCAACAAGTCCTAAAACTGCATATGACGTTGCTCCGGCAGGATCAAGCAGCGGTGACAATGTTACTTTGCAGGGTAAATCATGGAATATGTATGACGCACTTGTCGGAAACCTTAGTGCTGATTTAAAAGCAGGTTCATGGTCTGCCAGAATCCGTAATACCGGAAAAATCACGATGCTTTTTGACGTAACTACCGGAATCAGTACAGTAACAATCAAACATGGTACTTACGGAACTGATACGCCAAGTACATGGGGTTTATGGTATTCTGTGAATGGTGGAAGTACCTGGACGCAGTCTGGTTCAAACATCACAACCAGCTCTACGCTTCAGACGCAGTCTTTTACTATTTCATTAACAGGAAATGTTCGTTTGGAAATTCGTAAACTTTCAGGTTCAAGTAACCGTATTAACATTGATGACATTACGATCAATGATAATGGAGGAACCGGTGGCGGCGGAGGTATTACAGGTAAAAAGTTCCTGTTTGACGCCAGCAAGAGAGAAAATGCAGGAAGTGCTGACTGGCAGATTGATGCTGACGGAACAGAAAATGTACCCATTTATACGGGAGGAACAACGGTTGAAACAGCCGCTCAACGTTTCCCTACACCATCATATACAGGTATTACGTCAAGTACACCTGAAACTTACTGGAGAGGTGGAATGTCTGCCTGGGCAGTTGATCTGGTAAAACGAGGACAATTGGTTGAAACACTTCCAAACGGAGCTTCAATTACTTATGGTGATGCTTCTAATGTTCAGGATTTAAGTAATTATGATGTTTTTGTGGTAATTGAACCAAACCGTCTGTTCTCAGCTGCTGAGAAAACAGCCATTATGAATTTTGTTTCTAATGGCGGAGGTTTAATGATGGTAGCAGATCATACTGCCGCAACAACTGCCGGAACAGATGCAAATGGTTACAATCCTTCAGACAGAGATGGTGACGGATATGATTCGCCAAGAGTCTGGAACGATTTGATGACCAATAATGGCATTAATAACAGCAATCCGTTCGGTTTTGTAGTTGATTATGTTGACATCAGTGAAAAACCTACCACTAATGTTTATACCGGAACAAATACTTATGCGCAGACGGTATTAAACGGTTTGGCTGGTACTGCTTCAAAACTGGCTTTCTATAATGGTACAACTGCAACACTTTATCCTGCAAATAATGCCAATGTACAAGGTTTATTCTGGAGAATGAGCAGTACAGTAGGCAGTAACACCAGCGTAATGGCCGTGCTTTCAACTTATGGAACAGGCCGTGTTGTTTTTGTAGGTGACAGCTCTCCTTCTGATGACGGAACAGGAGATCCTAATGATAATTTATTCAATGGCTGGTCAGGTGATTCACCTTCAGGATATACTTCTCATCCGGCTTTACACATCAATGCTTCTCTTTGGTTAGCAAAAGCTCAGTAATTTGCTTTATTACAGAAAAATGGCCCGGGAATCGTTCCGGGCCATTTTTCTTTTGAGATGCTTCTTCACTGTACCGGAATTTCCCTGATAAGCGGACCGATATGATCTATGAATTCCCTGGTATATCTGCCATCCCGGTCGAGATCGGGATCGAGAATGGTAATCTGAAGCCCGGTGAACTTCTCATGTTTTAACAGTTTTTTCAGCATTTTTGCTACTTCTTCATAGCTGAGTCCTCCCGGTTCGGGGCTGTCAACTGCCGGCATAATGTCGTTGTTTAAAATATCCACATCGAAATGTACCCAAAAACCATCTAATTCTTCTTCAATCACCATTTCCAGAAAAGTTTCGACGCAATTTTCCGGACCGGATTCCCGAAGTCTGTTTAAATCGAAATAATGAATGGCTGATTCCTTTATTGGCCGGACATAATCCTCGTCATATTCTCTGTTTCCGACACACCAGATGTATTTTTCCTGAACATAAGGATTCTGACCATCTATGTCGGTTAGTTTATGAGGGCCTTTTCCGGCAGCTATTGCTAAATCCATACCGGCGGCGCCTCCGGTTTGAGAAAGCTCCGGCAGCATATAATCCGTATGTCCGTCCATATAGAAAAGGCCATATTTTCCCAGCTTTTTCAGTCCTAGCATGTTCCCGATTAAAATGCTGCAATCACCTCCCAGAACCAATGCTTTTGAGCCTTGCTTTACCACTTCTGAAAGTATTCCAGCCTGTTTTCCGGCATATGCCGCAATGGCATCAGCATTTCTTATTCCGGTTTCCGGATCAAGGTACATACTATAAGCAGGCGCTTCGAGGTTGTGGATTGCCTTTGGACTAATTAAATCATGAAAACCGTGTTTTTTTAACCAGAAGGGTAATTTCCTTACACCGGGTTCTTTGCCGGGTTCAGGTTCCTTTAACCCAAGATTAAACGGGGATTCAATAATTTCTATCATTTTATCAGTATTTATGGCTGATTATTTCCGGGGAAAGATTGATTTAAAAGCTCCGGAAAGTTGTTTGTTTCGCTTTCCGGAATTTGAAATTATGCCATTACAGTCAGCATATCGAATATTTTTCCCCCAAGTTGCTCATCACCATTTATATTTACATGTTTTCGGGCAGTTTCTTTATTAAGGCCTTTGGTGAAAATTCTCCAGGCGACTTCCTTTTCAATTACTACCCGGGAAAGGGGTAAAACTGTGCATTTTTTCAATAGATTCCATGAGATGCCATCATATTGTAAAAACCAGTTTTCGTCCTTTTCAAGCGGAATGGTAAATTGTATTGCATCATCCTGCCGGCCTGCAACTTCCCGGTAATGATAGGGTAATGCTTTCATACAGGTTTCCAGAAAGGGGAGGTACAATTCTTCTGTATATAACTCCTCTGTCTGCCCGACAGCCAAACGGATTTGCTGCTGATGATGCCATTTTTCTGTGTATTCACGGGCAATATGAAAAGCTGTAGTGGATTCCTCCTCACCGGCCCAGCCTACTGAAAATATAGCCTTTCCGGCAAGATCCAGACTTTGTAAATGTTCAGCATATTCCTTACCGCTTTGCTCTAGCCATTGAATCAGAATGTCAGGACTAACCCGTTTCATAGCTGAAACCCAATCAGCGTTCAGTTTATTGAGATAATCCAGAAGGTCCTGATACGATTCAATTTTTCCCGGAGGATCTCCGAAAAAATGATCTCTTGAAGAAGATAAATTCCTGAGATTCCCGTCCAGTAAATGAGCCGCAATATCTTTTACTTTCCATTTGGGCGCGCTGGTTTGAAGATTCCAGTCTTCCGGAGCAAGCGTTTTAAGAATTTCAATCAGTTTCCTGTCGATTTCAGGAATCAGTTTCGTGGCAAAAACAGGGTCAAACATGCTCATAGCAATACCATTTAAAACATAAAACAGAGAGATATAAATAATGAAATTACGGGAATTATACCGTTTTCTCTATTTTTCTGCATTATGCTCAGGTTAATATCTGTCAGCTTTTCTTTTAATTCTGAAATAACCGTCCTTGATTTTAACCGGAAAAGGCTTGCGGTCTGTATGCTCATGGGGCCTGAAAGCAGCCATGCCATCTCCGCTGAAAGTTCCTTCAACAAAACCGCCAACCAAGTCATATTTGTTAACTTTTACTTTGATATTAATTGCTGAAATACTCCACTCACAGCCATTCCAGCAATTAATTTCGAGCGCAAAAGTTGCCTTTTTTCCACTCATTTCCTCTTCCTTTAAAACCTCAAACTCTCCGGTTTTTCTGATAAATGGAATAGTAATATCAGCAAAAGGATAAGGGGTTCGTTTTTGTGTATCACCATCTTCCTGAACTAATAACCTTGTCACAGCATTTGTCGTGACTTTAGGATCAGGATGATTATTTCTGAGATATGCCTGTTCCATAGATTCAGAATGCTTGATATTGACCTGACTATTGGAAAAATCACCTCCGTCAATTACATATCTGAATACATTTTTACCTTCGAGCGGCCTGGCTAATTCCTGCTCAACCGGTGTGGATGAAGTAATGATTTTCTGATCCAGGAAATTTTGTCCGATCAACGATTTTAATGCTTTCAGGTTTACCTTTTTCAAAAACTCTTCTCTGATTCCTGAAGAGCATCTGATAATCAATTTTAAGGCTTGTATCTGTCCCATTGAAGCCGCAGGATTTTTGGCGGCAAGACAATCAGTTTCATAACCATCGTCAAGTTTCTGACTTTTTGAGACTTTCCAGTTTCCAAGAAATAATTTAGAAGCTTTAGCCCCCCAGATTGTCAGATCAAAGGGAGGAAAATTTCTGAGCTGAGGCTGACTTGATGAATGAGACTGATCTTCAAAGTAATTAATCCAGACCTGAACTTCAATTCTGTTACTGGCTTCCAGTTCTTCAACTTTAGTCATCATATCTTTTTGTTCCCTGTCAAAAGCTTTTCGCCGAAGTTCTGCTTCTGCCGGACTAAGGTCTGAAACATAGGTAATTTTATATTCATGAGGAAAGGGATATCTGACTGCGGCTCCGCCATCATGAAACCATTGAATTCCTTCAATTTTACTTTCATCGTCCACTTTCCATCCATTTAGCTGCTGAGGAAAAGCTTCGTGTAATGCTTGTAAAACCCTCAGACTTTCTGCTGTTTCAGCAGGTAAGGCTGGTCGTCCTTCCTGCGCCAGCACAAGCTGAAACTGCATAATGCATAAGAGAGTGGTGAAAAGGAAAATGCTCATAGCTTTCCTTTTCGTTATATGAATAGAAGTCATAGAAAACGAGGATAAATAGCTTAAATTTAAACCAAAGGATCAGGGCATTTTTAGGAATTCGACTCTCCGGTTCTGGGCTCTTCCTTCGGAAGTAGTGTTATCGCCCACAGGTTTGGTTTCTCCAAATCCTTTGGCTGAAAGCCTGGTTGTTTCTATGCCCATGCTTACCAATTGATCTTTTACAGCATTGGCCCTTTTCTGAGATAAAGTAAGATTTGCGGCATCATCACCATCAGAATCTGTATATCCGTCCACCTCAAATTTAACGGTCGGGTTAGCTTTCATGAATTTGGTTACTTCATTCAGAATACCCATACTTTCGTTTTTCAAACCGGCTTTATTTACTTCGAAAGTAATAGCACTTGTGACAAATTTTCCTTCAGTCAATGCTTTGTCTATGAGGTTCATATCTCCACCTTCTGCCAGACGGAAGTTCTTGAAAAACATATTCATTCCCTCACTTGCATTTCCTTTAATGGCCAGAGACGTCGCCTTAAAGTTGCATTCCGGTACAGTGAGTACTCTATGCTGATTGATATAAACTTTCAATTGGTTATTTTTGAAAGCCAGAGCAATGTGATGCCATTTGTCATAAAAACTCTCGCCTTTAATATCTGAAGGATTGTCACCGCTAAGATTTCCTCCCGGATATGAAAAGTCTATCTGAATACTGCCAGGAGTCAGAATTGCCACTTCATCACCATTCCTGAAACTCAGTATTACTCCCGGATTTCCGTCATATTTTGCATCAAGATAATAATCGAACTCAATGGTATAATTTGAAGGGAGATAAGTGGGGGATTTCATTCTTGGACTTATGATGGTATAGTATTTAAGAACTGAGAAGAATTTCTCATTATTCTGGATATTGATTACTCCCTGGCCTCCTTCCAGTTTCCAGTGAGAAGGAAATTCTCCATCTTTATCTTTGGCAAAATCGTCCGAAAATATGATTTTATCTCCGGCAATAAAATCGTAATTCTGGTAAGAAGCAGCATTTTGAGCAAGGCAAAAATGTTGTAAAAACATAAAGAAAAGAGCCGGGAAGGATAATTTTTTAAGCATAGTTTTCAATGTTTAACGGTTCGTAAAATAGTTAAAATGCAGGAATCTGTTCAGGAGAAACAACCTGAACGTTTATAGATTCAGAAGGTTAAGTTGTTATACCTCAATATTTTGATTCCGGATAAAAATTACACATTTGATTATTTTTTAACTAAAAATTGATTGGAAATTTTGGGGAATGTTAGTTACTGGTAGTTTCCGGAACTGAGAGGAAAGAAAGAGATATTGAGACTCTTTTCCTGAAAAATCTCTCTTTTAAATAATGATTTGAATCCGTATTTTTGAGATAAATAATCTTAGTATGATCTTAAACTTGTTTTATGTGTAATTTTAAATCGTGTTTTACATTTAATTTCCCCAACCCGGATATGTTTAAAAGAATATTACCCTTACTGCTTCTGCTTTGTTTTTTTACAGAAAGTAATGCTCAAACCAAAGGAATTCATTTTGTTAAAGGAAGCCTGAAAGCCGCTTTTGAGTTGGCCAAAAAACAAAATAAACCTGTTTTTGTAGAAATTTATGCCATCGGATGCCCTCATTGTGAGAACTTTAAAAAGACCTTTGACAACAACCAGGTTGTCGGAGATTATTTTGACAAGCGTTTTGTGTCATATCAGGTTGAGGTTAATTCTGAGGAAGGAAGGGCTTTCCGTAAGAAGCACAATATTTATGTGTTGTCAACCCCTATGATGAGCTTTTGGGATAAAGATGAAAATCTGCTTCATATTCAGGTTAGCGGTGATGAGCAAAATAATGAGGCTTCTCTGAAAGATATGGCTGACCGTGCTATTGATCCCGCTAAACAATTTGCTTCCTGGAAAAATTATTTTGCACAAGGGGTTCATGATGATAATTTTCTCATTGAGTATGGCTATACCTGCAGAATGATTTGTGACACTTTGCAGAATATCGCTGCAATGAATGTATATGCACAAAAGCAAAAAGCCAGCAATTTTAACAGCCCTTCGAATTTTGTGGTTATTCAGAAAGTTATCATGGATGATGACAACCTGATTTTCAAAAATATGATGGAAAATCTGGACAGTTTTTATGCGAAATATGGCAAAAAAGAAGTGATTACTGCCGCCGAGAATGTAATCATGTTTAGCCTTTACAGTGGAAGAGCAAAGGATTTTTCTGTAGCCAAGCTGGAGGAAATGAAAAATAATCTGAAAAAAATGGGCGTACCGGAACAGGCAGTAGGCGCAAGATTTTTGCTGGCGGAGACTAAAGCCTATTTTAAAGAAGGAAATGCTGAAAAAGCGACAGACTTAATTGACAGGTTTTATAAAGGCGTGAAAGTAATTGATAAAAAGGATGCTCAGTTTATTGAGAAATATGTGAGAGAAAATACCAGAGATGAAAAGAGCATTAATAAATTAAACTGGATTTTTAAGAACGGAAAATAAGTATAATGTACTGATAAACAGTGAGTATTAAGCTGTTTCAGGTATTGGAAGAACCCGGAGCGTATCTTAACACGCTCCGGGTTTTTTTATAATAATAAGACATCAATTCTGTGGGCATGGACCATTTCAAGAACAGGAGACCATGCGAAAATGGTGAATCTGCCATCCTGTGAAGCAACCATTGCCATAGAATCCCGTTGATCATAAACAAACTGAGCAGCAGATAAATGTCTCGTTCCTCCGTTTTGGGAAGGATGAATGATAACCGGAGAAGCCCCGACAACCGGTTCTGTAGTAATGAGTTGCTCAATAGACCGGCCATCTTCCGAACGGGTAATTTTAGCACCGAAAGCCAGCAATTCATGGTCCTGATTAATCACAGTTGCCCCGTCAACTGCGGTGAAACCTCCTACAATGTCCACCATTCTCCGCAAAGATTCCTGCCATAAAAGCTGATTCTTTTTGCTGTCAATGTCAACGCTCATCAAATCTTTAATTCCGGTGAAAGCAGGAACGATAGGGTAGGAAATCGGATGCACGATGGAGTCAGACCATGTTTTTGATTCTGTGGGAACGATTAAAAGAATACCACCTCGCCCATGTTCACGCATGGAAGTCGCCAGTTCGACCAGAACATTGACAGAATCACTGAGAAAGGAAGGCAATGGCATTCCTAACAGGGAATTTAACAAAGCCGGACAATCAGATAAACTTGAACTTTGTTCATCCACAACTTTTACCTGATCGCCTTTTAATACAGCGATGTTTACAAATTTTCCAAAACCATCAATTCTCCGGTGCTTGATTACCAGTAAACCCGGCTCTATGACTTCAAGAACCAGACAAACTCTCGGAAGGACAGTGGTAGTACCCCAGACATAGAGGTGGTCATCATCATACCAGACTCCCAGATGAACCCCCGGCCTTTTAACTGCCGGAGCGAGTTTGGTCAGGTTGTATGGTGTGAGAGAAAGCCGTCTTTCAAAAATCAAAGGATCTCCTGCCAGATCCGGTGGAAGGAGTGCCAGTGAAATATTGGGAGAATGACCTTCTTCCCGTTGAAGACTTGCCCAAAAAGTAGCATCAATAATTGATTCGATAGCTTTTGCTTTGGGTTCAGGGGTTAATTCTGTAACTCCCCGCATCCTTGCCGTAGCAAGGTGATGGGCAAAATGTGTTTCGATGGTATCGGCTACAGCGATTGCAGCCTGATAAGTTGCTTCTGAAAACATGGGTCAAAGTTAACTTTTAATAAGACTTCTTTTCAGGATTTGCGGAGATATACTTTGAAATATCTGATAAAAATGCCTGATTTTATAACTTCAGAACAATTTCCTGTCTGGGATAGCCGTCTGAAATATTACCAATTTCAAACCGGAATGTTTGTCCTTCCTATGCCTGAAAACCTTCATTTATCAAAAAAAGAATAAGGTTTACCGGATTTTATCAGATAACCTCTTCCGGCTCATTTTTACCTAATAATTTAAGACATAGGCTTTTTTAAGGAACAAATCCTCTTTTAAAAAAAGTTCTGATACAGCAAAGATGAAAAACCTTTTCATTTGGGAAAAAAAAGTGATTACTTTGTATTATTTTTATTTCCACAAAAAAGAGTAGTCATAAAGCAAATTAGACAGATTGGAAAAAATTAAACAAAATACTTCAGTTTTGGGCGATTGGACAGATATGCAATTGCTGACATCTTTGAATGAGGGATCCCGTGAGGCCTTTTCTGTGATCTATGAACGATATTGGTTTAAACTTTACAGATTAGCTTATAAAAAACTTGATTCTAAAGAGGCAGCAGAAGAATTGGTGCAGGATATTTTTGTGGGTTTGTGGCAAAAACGTGAGACCCTCGAAATACGACAGCTAGAAAACTACCTTTTCAGAGCTGTTAAATATTCGGTGATTGATATCATAGAGTCAAAAGCTGTGCATGAGAAATTCGTGGCTTATTATGAAGTATTTACAGATCAGACAGACCAGAATGCAGATGAAGACCTTGCGTTGGTGGATCTGACAGAGGCCATTGAAAAAGGATTGATGGATCTCCCTGAAAAATCTCAGGAAGTCTTTAAATTAAGCCGTTTTAACCATCTTACAATTCCGGAAATTGCTCAGAAACTTTCTCTTTCTGAAAAAGCTGTAGAATACCATCTTTCTAAAGCACTTAAGGTCCTTCGCGTTTCATTGCGCCATTTTGCTACTTCATTCCTTTTGTTTCTCGTTTCATGATTATCGCCTGGCCTGTGATGATACAGGCGATGGTCTGACCCCTCTAGTTTGTTTCTCTGCCTTGGTTTATGTCTCCGTAAATCAGTTAGGCGATTTATTGCTTCACTTCTGATGACACAAGGTTTGGCAAACATCAGGATTAATAGTATTATTTTAACAAAATTCAAGTCAAAATAGTATTGATATATAAATATTTAAAGAATATTTAAAAATATTTAGGGTAAGTCGGGGTGATTCCCGACTTAGATACAAAGACCACACAGAACTAGCATTATCATGAATAAAAGTGAGTTCAGACAGTTACTTCGTAAATACCTTGACGGGGAATGTAACGATGAAGAAATTCAGAAAATAGACCATTGGTATAGTCTGCTTGGAGAACATACAGAATTGGATCTGACCGAAACTGAGAAGGAGAAATTAAAAAACCGTCTCTGGCAGAAGATAGAAGCAGGATCCGGAGCTTCAGAAGTTCAGGTCATTCCACTTCTGAGAAGATTTAAAACCCGATGGATTGCCGCAGCGGCGTTACTTTTGATTGGCGGATTCAGTTACTGGGCTCTTTTGAAAGAGAATTTATTTTATGAACGTACAACCTTAACCGTTGTCTCTCAGAATGGTATTTCCGAACAGATAAATGAGACAAGGAGTACCCAGAAAATACAACTTTCGGACGGAAGTGTTGTAGAGCTGAGTCCGGAAAGTTCTATTCGTTTTACGGAGAAATTTGAAGGAGATAAAAGAGAAGTTTTTTTATCAGGAAATGCCTTTTTTAAAGTAGCCAGAAATCCTGAAAAACCTTTTTACGTGTATTGCGGAAAAATTGTAACGCAGGTACTGGGAACTAGTTTCTGGGTAAGAGGTAATAAAAGTTCCAAAGCAGTAGAGGTAGAAGTAAGAACCGGAAAGGTTTCTGTTTTCGAACAGAAAAATGATAAAAACAGGAAAGAGAATGTCAAAGTATCAGCTGGGGTAATTCTGACACCTAATCAGAAGGTTGTTTACTTTTCTGACAACGATCATTGGGTTACGGGCCTGTCTGCCAATCCTTTACCAATAGTGGATGAAGTCAGGAAACAGGAAAAGACCCTGATAAGCTTTGCGTTTAATGAGACACCTTTACCCCTGGTTCTTAAAGACCTGGAACAGGTTTACGGCATTGATTTTATGATGGAAAATGAAAGTTTACGAAACTGTACTTTCACTGGAGAAATTATGCACCAGACTTTGTATAATAAACTTGAATTGATTTGTCAGGCCATTGATGCAACCTATGAAATCAGAGGTACTCATATTCTGATTTCAGGGAAAGGCTGCAATTAAAAAAATGTGTTTTCTCCTGTTACCATTGAAAAATATACTAACTGTTAAACCAAAATAAATTTTAAAATTTAAACCAAAACTGAATGGAAAAATAGATACCCTCCCCCTCCAACAAAGAAAAACCGATGATGCGCTAACATCACCGGTTCATAGTCTGCTCTCATCATAATCTCTCACAATGATGATGAAGAGCCTTTTTGTCGAATTCTCTCAAAACCCAACAAAACATGTCAAAAATATGAAAAAAACACGAAACCTCAGAGTACTGATCTTTCCAATTATGAGAATATCCCTGATACAAGTGTTAATTGGTATGGTATTTTTAAATGTGTCGCATGCACATCATTTAAAAGCACAAGAATTCTTAAACCGAAACATATCACTCAATACTGAAGAAACAGAAGTAAAAAGAGTGCTATCAAAGATTGAAAAACTGGCGGATGTAAAATTTGTGTACAGCCCCAAAACGATTCAGGCTAACCGCAGAGTATCGATGAATATTCACAATCGAAAACTTTCAGAGGCTTTGGATGTTGTTTTAAAACCTTTGGGCATTTCTTATGAAGTCATCGATGGTCAGATTTTACTGAAAAATATGTCATCGGGGACCAGCAGTGATGTCGCCTTGAAGGAAATCGCTTCAATTAGTTCACTTACTGAAATGGCAGAGATTACAATTTCAGGAACAGTGACTGATGAGAAGGACGGAGCCTTGCCAGGTGTGAATATTATTTTGAAAGGAACCAACCGCGGAACCACAACTGATGCAAAAGGCCAGTATAAAATCAAAATTCCGAATGAAAATGCTGAATTGGTTTTCACTTACATTGGCTACAAAAGACAGGAACTGAAAGTTGGAAGCAGAACGGTAGTAAACGTTAGCCTTATTCCGGAAGAAACCTCTCTTTCTGAGGTAATTGTGGTAGGTTATGGTACTGAGAAAAAGGAAACCTTAACAGGGTCGGTGACCACGGTAAAAGGAGCTGAAATTGTTAAATCTCCTTCTATCAACGTGAGTAACAGCCTTGCAGGACGTTTGCCGGGTGTAACTGCCGTAACGCGTAGCGGTGAACCTGGCTATGACGGATCTACAATTCGTATCAGAGGAGTGAACACTTTGGGAAATAATGATGCCTTAGTGGTAATTGACGGTATTCCGGGCCGTTCTTTAGACAGAATTGACCCGAACAGTATTGAAAGTATCTCTGTTTTGAAAGATGCTTCTGCCGCAATTTATGGAGCTCAGGCAGCAAATGGTGTAATTTTGATTACGACCAAAAGGGGTAAATCAGGAAAACCAACGGTTACTGTAAATTCAAACTTTGGTTTAAGCCAGCCTACTGTTTTACCTAAAATGACAAACTCTGCGGAATATGCCCAGGCATTAAATGAGGTGGATATGTACAGAAACCGCCCGCCAAGATATACGGCAGATGATATTACGAAGTTTGCAAACGGATCTGATCCCTGGAAATATCCAAATACCAACTGGTTTGACGCCGTTTATAAAAACTGGTCTGGTCAGCAGTTTACGAATGTTACGGTTTCCGGTGGAAGCGAGTCTATCCGTTACTTCATGTCTTTAGGTGAGAAAAGTCAGGATGGTTATTACAAAAACAGTGCAACCAAATACACGCAGTATGACTTCCGTTCGAATCTTGACGGAGATATTAACAAGAATATCAATGTCCGTTTTGACGTGTCCGGCCGTATGGAAGACAAAAATTATCCAACCCGTGGTGCCGGAGATATTTTATGGATGTTGATGCGTGGTAAACCGAATTTACCTGCCTACTGGCCAAATGGACTGACAGGTCCGGATATTGAATACGGAAATAACCCGGTAGTGGTAAGTACTAACCAAACCGGATACGACCGTGACAAATGGTACGTCCTGAATACCAATTTAAAACTAAATGTGAAAATTCCATGGGTAGAAGGCTTGTCATTTACAGCAAATGCTGCGATTGATAAAGGCTTTAACTTTCATAAACGCTTCCAGACGCCATGGTATTTATATTCATGGGATGGTACTTCAAGAGATGCTAATGGACAGCCTGTTCTGGTAAAAGGTAAGAAAGGTGTTGACGATCCGAACCTTACGGAATCAATGGAGGATAAGCAGGATATTTTGTTGAATGGTTTGATCAATTATGAACATACTTTTGCCAAAATCCACCACCTTAAGTTTTTGGTAGGAGCTGAATCAAGAACAGGAAACGGAGATAAATTCAGTGCTTATCGTCGTTATTTCGTATCTACAGCTCTTGACCAGCTAGATGCCGGCGGAGATGCTGAAAAGAATAACAGCGGTTCCGGATATGTAAGTGCAAGAAGAAATTACTTCGGTCGTGTGAACTATAACTTCAAAGAAAAATACTTGCTGGAGTTTGTATGGAGAGCTGACGGATCATACATTTTCCCGGAAGCCGGACGTTTTGGTTTCTTCCCGGGAGTTTCAGCAGGATGGCGTTTGTCTGAAGAAGAATTCTGGAAAAAAGGCGTTTCTTTTATCAATGATTTCAAACTGAGAGCTTCGTGGGGACAAACCGGAAATGACCGTATTGATGAATGGCAATATCTTGCTTCTTATGGTTTTCAGGGACAAAACATGGTATTTGGTATCGATAAAGAGAACAAAACACTGGCAGAAAAAAGAATCCCGAATCCTAACGTTACCTGGGAAATTGCCAATCAGGCAGACATTGGTTTCGATGCCATTTTGTTAAAAGATAAACTGAGCATTACTTTCGATTACTTTGATTATCGTCGTTCACAGTTATTGTGGAAAAGAAATGCATCTGTGCCTTCTTCAACAGGTTTGAGTTTGCCAAGTGAAAACATCGGGAAAACTTCAAACAGAGGTTTTGACTTTAATATCGCCTACAGAAATCAAAAAGGTGAATTAAAATATCAGATTTCCCTTAACGGAGGTTACGCTAAAAACCAGGTTGATTTTATCGATGAATCTCCGGGACGTCCTGACTATCAGCAAATCACCGGTCACCCGCTTCCATCAGATCCTAATAATCCTGATAATAACCTTTATTACGAAGCGATTGGTATTTACAGAGATCAGGATGCAGTGAATAAAACCCCTCACTGGAATGGTGCCAGAGCCGGAGATGTAATCTTTAAGGATGTAAACGGAGATGGTAAAATTGATGCCAATGACAGGGTTAGAAACTACCTGACCGATATTCCACGCTTCCAGGGAGGTTTTGGTGTGAATTTCCAGTATAAAGGATTCGATTTGTCAATACTGGTACAGGCAGCTGCCGGAGCGGTACGTTATCTTTCTCTGGAAAGTGGTGATTTCGGAAACTACTGGAAAGAAGATTTTGACGGAAGATGGACTCCTGACAATATTGATGCCTCAAAACCACGTGCCAGCAATAGAAGTGATGAGTATTGGAGATCACAAAGAAATACTTATTTATTGCATAACACGGATTACCTGAGACTTAAAAATGTGGAATTAGGTTATACTCTGCCATCAAAACTGATGAGTCGTTTCGGAATACAAAATCTGAGATTTTATGTGAACGGAAATAATCTGGCAACTTACTGCCCGGGCCTTAACGGATTTGATCCGGAAGACAATAACACCGGAGGTTTAAGTTATCCACTTTCACGTGTGATAAATGGCGGATTATCATTAACATTCTAAACAAGGAAATCGATGAAAAGAATAATTTCTATATTTACAGCCCTCATAATTTTATTAAATACAACGTCTTGCGACAAAGACTCATTAGAGAAACAGCCTCTTGATCAATATGCAGACACTGCGGTCTGGAATGATGCTGCTCTGATTCAGACTTTTATTAACAATGCTTACAGAGGTTTGGGACATGGGTTTAACAATGTGATGTTTTCTACTTTTGGTGACGAGTCGATGGCCGTTTGGGGCCCTGGAACCAATATTACTAAAAGTCTGGTTAACCCAAGTGACCTGAGTGACTGGGGTGGAGACCGTGCTTCGTACTTTTTGTGGGAAAATGTTTACAAAAATATCAGAGCCTGTAATCTCTTCTTCGATAAAATTGACGGAGCAGCTTCTGTAGATGCTGCCCTGAAAGACCGTTACAAAGGAGAAATGCACTTTATCAGAGCTTATCTGTATCATAACCTGGTTGCTGTATATGGCGGGGTACCGATCATTGATAAGTCATATGGTCTGAATGAAAACTATGCAGTTCCGCGCGACAGCTATGAAAAATGTATCAAATTCATTACAGATGAGTGTGATAAGGCAGCAGCTTTACTTCCATTAAACTATGATGCGGCTAATTTAGGCCGGGCAACCAAAGGTGGCGCTCTGGCTTTAAAAGCCAGAACACTGCTCTATGCTGCCAGCGATTTGTATGCGAATCCGACCTGGGCGAAAGGTTTTGCCAATCCGGAATTAATCAGTATTGTAGGAGGTGACAGAAAAGCACGCTGGCTGGCCGCTAAAAATGCAGCAAAGGCAGTTATGGATTTAGGCGTTTACAGTCTTTACAAACCAAATCCTGCTTCTTTGGAGGAGGCTTCCAAAAACAGAGAACAACTCTTTTTATCAAAACAATCTCCTGAAGATATACATGTGCGTTTCTTCCTGGCCAAACTTGATAATGATGGCGCATGGCCGGGTCGTTCAAACGGTCCGAATGGTTATCATAACTGGGGTGGTAATACACCTTTGGGACAATTAGTTGATGATTATGAGATGAAAGATGGTACTCGTTTTGACTGGAATAACCCTGTTCATGCGGCAAACCCTTACAAAAACCGTGACTCAAGATTCTATTCTGATATTTTGTATGAAGGAGCGAAATGGGCGGTGAGACCGGCAGATGTAAGAGAGAAAGATCCGAATGGAATTATTCAGGTCGGATATTGGGAAAAATGGAATGCAGGCTCTAATTCAATTGATGTAGTTGCAGGACTGGATACCAGAAAAGGCCCGATTGAAGACTGGAACGGAACTTATTCAGGATATTATCTGAAAAAATTTATGGATCCGACTGTTGAAGCACAATTCTTTAGAACAGAAGTACCCTGGAGATTTTTCAGATATACAGAAATTTTGTTGAATTATGCAGAGGCTTGCATCGGTTTGGGAGATGAAACTGAAGCAAAACAATATCTGAATATGATTCGTAAAAGAGCAGGAATGCCTGATATTACCGAAACAGGTACTGCATTGGTGAAACGCTATCAGAATGAACGTCGTATTGAATTGGCTTATGAAGAGCATCGTTATTTTGATGTACGCCGCTGGATGATTGCGCCACAGACTTTTGGTAATGCAAGAGGAGTGGAGGTTCGTTACAAACTGAACCCTGATAAAACTACTGCTACGCAGCCAACTGTTAAAGTAATTGAAGTGCAGGATCGGGCATGGAACGAGAGAGCTTATTTTCTTCCGATCAAACTGGACGAAATCAATAAGAATAACAAACTCATTCAAAACCCGCTTTATTAATCCGGGTTTTGGAAACCTCTGAACCTATTATCCGATTGATTAAAAATGAATTAAGCTACCGGCGTATGTCAGTAGCTTAATTTTTTATATGGAAAACCTTCTCAAATAACAAGGTTTAATTTTCAGTATCTTTCTCTTCTTCCGGATCATCCGTTTTATTGGATTTCCCTAATTTGATTTTTGGTTTTTCTGAAGTACCCGTAATTGTCATAGGAATTCCGAAAATACCGAAAGGAGGTAACCCTAAACGGAAACTCATATTCATTTTGTTGTTAAAATCGACTTTCCCCTCAAATCTGAGCCTGAATCCGGCCATTTTAACTTTTGTTCTTTCAATAGAAATGATATTGTTACTGATACTGGATTTAATGTTTACCTTCGAAAGATCGGGGTCTGTAATACCATTATGATCCGTTTTTTTACCGATAGCATTAAGCAGTTTAAATCCTTTCATTTTTATCTTTTTTACGGAAAGAACTCCACCTCCTTTTAAGGAAGGATAAACCGGCTGCATGTTCTGATTCAGTTTCCCGCTTAGTTTATAATCGAGAGAGACGATTCCTTCAGCGCTTGAAGCGGAACTGGTCATATCCCTGAAAAGCTTGATTTCTTTATACGCTTTCTTAATGTCAAACTCATCGGCTTTAATCTGATAATCAAATTGTGCTTTTTTGGGTGAAATACTTTTGTAATTGCCATTCATCGTCACAGGTGCATCAATCAGACTGAAGCCTGTTTCGTTTAAGGCAATATTACCGTCTTTTATGGCAATCTGACCCTTGAAGTCCTTAAGATTAAGTCCGTTATAATTAACTTTTTGAGCCTCTCCTTTAAACTGTATATCAAGATTAGCCGGGACTATTACCACACCTGTAGCAGCGGAAGTACTGTTTTGGGTTTTCGGAGCATCTGCATAAGCCATAAACTCATCAGCGGCAATCAATTTACTTTTCAGGTCAAAATTACCTTTTAAAGAAGCGTTGGGTTTCGTAGCATAATTGATAATGTTTGAGATTTCTCCGTTTAATTCAAAATCTGATTTACCATAAACGGCCTTGAAAGTTTCAAATTTTACTTTATCCTGATAAAAACTGAACAGACCCGAATTAATCATAAAAGGCTTCGGAAATAAATCAGAAGTTAGCTGAAGGTTTCGTACCCTCATTGATCCTGAGTTCGACAACTTGTTGTAATTACCGGAAGCTGCATCGCTTTGTCTGCCTTTCAGGGAGAAATTAGTTTTAATCAAACCATTTACACCATAACCATCCACCGCAAAAACCTTGTATAGCTTACCAATATCTATGGATCCGTTCGAACTCACGTTGTATCTGAGATCGTCAAGATTCTGAAGCTGTGCCTTCAGCGTAAAAGGCTGGTTGGCAAATTGAAAAGAAATCGGTCTGATATTGACTTTCAGATCTTTCGTCGAAGCACTTTTATTTACAACTTCAGCACTTACCTGTATTCTTTCGATCGGCAGGGGAGAGTATTTCGTTTTAAGCGTTCCGTCCTGCAAGGTAAAATTAGCTTTGGTTACGGGAAAAAGCTTTTTCGCAGGACTATATTTCCCTTTTGACTGAATATCGACATTGAGTTTTCCCAGTATTTCCATACCTTCCAAAGGATAGAATTTCCGGATATCGCCCAGATTGAAATTGGTCTGAATCCGGGCGTCTACGGGAAAATCCTTTGCATTGATGAGATTAAAATGACCTTTCACAAAGTTGTCAAGCACCATAAAGTTAAGATCACTGACTGCCAGTGTAGAATGTTTATAGTCATTGTCGGTACAATTTGCCAGTATATTGAAATTGATTTTCTCCATGGCCTGAGGCAGCGAAGCATATTTGAAATAACCGTTCCTGAAATGGGATTTTAAATCAAATTTTGGAATACTTGTAATGACCGTATCAACCTTTCTGACACCCGATCGGACAATTCCGGTTTTATACTGACCTTCCGCTAAAAGTGACAAATCAAACTGCCCTTTTACCTCAAAAGGTTTCAACCCGAATGCACGATGCCATTTTGCCAGATCAAGCTGCGTATTGATTTTGGCATAAACTTTCGGAGCCTTTATCCCTTTTACCCTTACCACAGAATTGAAGAATCCTTTATCTACTTTGAAATAAACAGAATCAATATTAACCCCGAGGCTGTCAGGGTTCAGACCCGGTAATTGGGTTTCAAAATCAAGAAACAGGTTTTCTATCGGAAAAGGGGCATTTTCGTTGGCAATATATCCGTTTCGAATCTTCATTTTAAAACTCAGATCCGGGCTGGTATGCGTTGAGGCAATGTATTTTCCGGCAAGTACCAAAGCGAGATCTCCGTGGCCTTTTACCTCAGTTTTTTCAAGCCATTTCAGATATTCCGGAGGAAGGGCTGTAATGATATTATGTAAATCAGTTTCCGCAGAACGAAAATTGAAGTTCATGGAATAACCATTTTTTAAGAACTCAAAACGACCTTTGAAATCGACAGGTAATTTATTGATTTTCAGGTCATTTTTTTCGAAAATAAAAGCCAGTGTATTGGTGTTGACCCGTGTAATCAGATCGGCATTGACCTTTTTGGAAAGAATATATGGCTGACCACCATAATATAAATCAACGGAATTTATTTCAGTATGGGTATGTAAATCAAAAACGGATTCACTCAAATCACCCTTCCCGGAATAATGAAAGCCTTTTGCATTCACCATCATGGGTAGAGACCGGTCATTATAAATCAGATGGCAGTTTTCCAGCTGAATGTTTTCCAGTTTCAGTGCTGCTTTGGAAGAGTCTTTGGGAGCAGTGTTTTGTGTCGGTTCGGCACGGTAAACATTATAATTAGCCTTTCCGTCTTTATCAACCTGAATATTGATATAACCATTTTCCAGAAAGATTTTATTGATGTTCACAGTACTTTTAAACAGAGAACTGAGGTCAATGCCCAGCCCAAGCTCCTTAGCGGAAAGGAGCGTGTCTTTTTCAAACGGTTGTGACCCATTGAGGGTTACATCGTATAAAGTAAAAGTGAGAGAAGGGAAGTGTTTGAAAAACGACAAGCCGACTTCAGAAAATGCAAGTTTTCCGTTGATACGGCTATTAGCCCAATCCTTTATTTTGGTATTTACGGTTTGCGGGAAAAGGTAGGGTAATAAAAATAAGAGTGAACACAGGATACCTGTTAGTAAGCTGCTTATTTTCAGGGATTTTATTAAAAATGCCTTGACGGGGAATTTCATGCAACGGGATTTAAAATCGAGACAATCCTTCTCAGGCAGAATGCTCTTTGGTGGTTAATCATAAAAATATACCCATTGATTTCAACCAATGAGGACTTTCAATCCATTCAGATTTGCTGCAAAATTAGTATAATTAAAATAAATTGTCCGGACTATTAGCAGGAAGCCTGTAAAAATTCCAACGATATTCTGCTGAGGATGTTGTAATTAAGGCCTGCTTTATACTTTATAAAACAGGCCTTTTTTTAATTAAGATAGCTTTTGTGGTAAAAAAACAGAAGTGTGCACTGATTAAAGTAATGTGGTTAGTTAAGTATTTAGGTTTTTGATTATCAGTAAAATAAAAATCCAGAAAGCAACAAATACAGCGATCAGGAGAAAAGCTTTTTTCAGGAATTCCCGTTTCTTTCTCCTCGCATTTCTCTGAGAATATTTAAAGTAATTATAATGTTCATCAAACATAACTAATGATAAGTTTTAATGAAAAACAGAGGATTTGGCCTCTTTTCTTCAATGGGTTTAACATTATTTACAGATTTGACTTTTATGATTTCCTGAAAAAGTTCAATACTTCACTTCCCCGGAATCTGATAAGGGAGGAATGAAAATAAAGTTCTTAACAAGCAGGAATTACAAGATAAAAGGCGGGTAGCCCAAAGAAAGAACAGGCATTCTTCAGTATAAATTTCATGTGCTCAATAAAAATCATACACAGGCAAAATTCTGGCGGTAATTTGTCTGCTCTGACGGATAAGTAAAATGCCTCACTCTGGAACTACCCGACAAAGTCATAGAAGGTACTTCTTTATATTTTTTGATTCAAAATACTATCAGGAAAAAGAAAAGTTGCCCAAGCGGAGTCCGTATGGGCAAGCTTATATAATTGTTCTACACCTAATAGTATTCTATCTACAGGTTTTGCCTATAGATTATTTTCTAAGTCTTGCAATCAACTAAAAACAATTGGATGATTGAAACCAGATACTGATTTCATAAAGACACACTTGCTCTGAATTCATGAGTAAAATCAGAACTCTTGATATACATCAATTATTTTGGTGTGTTAATATTAAATGTGTTAGACAAATTTAATGATCTGCGCTACACTGAAAAATGATTTTCGTCAGTTATTATACAGTTTCGCCAAAATTTATACTTTTTCTTTTTTTTGTACCAAAAAATAAAAAAAATAAATTGGAAAAGAGAAAAAGACTATTCAGCATACGAAAAAACCGTTTTCTGTCTGTAATCAGAAAACGGCCTTTGTATAATTTCCGGAAAAAATGACTAAAAATAGAGAATGTACTCTTCCTGATTATGACTGAGTATCCAGCAGGCGTCTGTGGTAGTTTATTTGTCCCAGATGATAATTTAAATGCCCCGAAAGATGGATGATAAAATATTCAGAGGTCATCGGATAGCCAAGTACTTCGTCCGGATAATTAGCACTTAATTGTTCGTCCGTCAGACTTTCCATCGTTTTTTCAACTTTTTCACTAAGTGCTTTCAACATTGTTAACAGCGTTTCTTTTGACAGGCCTTTGGTGCTGAATTCGGCCGGACGATCTCTTTCATAAGGAAATCCTCCCAATTCTTTTGCCAGATAGGTGCTTAAATTTCCGATCAGGTGGAGACAGAGATTACCGCCTGAATTGCTGATATCTTCTGCAATAATCCAGAGTTTAGTCTCATCCTTATAGTTTTCAATTTCTTTGAAAAGGCGGGATAAATCTCTTGCCAGTAATGTTTTTAAAGATTGTTTGACAGACATAGTGAGATGTGTTTTAATATAGAGAAACAAAAAAGGTCTTAAATTGCCATAGAATGTTCAAACAATTTAAGACCTTTTTCAATGGTTTAGGTTTTTAGATGCTCTCAATCCTGAAACAATGCATAGGCATAACATAAGGATCAAGTTCCACATAATTCTGACTTCCGGTCCAGATATATTTTGCACCATTGAGTAAATCGTGGACGATATACTCTTCATTTTCTGCCTTTTTTATCAGGTGCAGCGGGACTTTTACCACACCATGCTGGCGATTGTACGGGTCAAGGTTTACCACACAAAGAATCTGATTGCCATTTGCATGTGTTTTCAAATAGGCAATAATATTCTCATTTTCGATTGTACAGAATGTGATATTATTGGTTCGCTGCAAGGCTGAATTTTCCAGACGCAGATGGTTGACTGTACGGATTACGTGCGTCAGTTTATTTTCCATCTGCCAGTCCCAATGCTTAATTTCATATTTCTCTGAGTTGCTGTACTCTTCTTTTCCGGGGTTGGCTTCATTGAGCATATGCTCAAAAGTCGGCCCGAAAATACCGTAATTCGAAGAAAGTGTAGCTGCCATGAAATACCTCAGAAGGAAAATCGGTTCCAAGCCGCCCTGCATACACCAGGGCAAAATATCATGTGTATTTGGCCAGAAATTTGGCCTCATGAAATACCGCTGTTCAGATTGGGTGAGTTCATTCATATAGCTGATGAGTTCTTCTTTCGAATTTCGCCAGGTATAGTAGGTATATGATTGTGTATAACCCAATTTTGCCAATTGCTGCATTACTTTTGGTTTGGTAAAGGCTTCAGCCAGAAAAATCATATCCGGATATACAGCCTGAACTTCTGCAATTACCCATTCCCAGAAGGAAAAAGATTTGGTATGAGGGTTATCAACTCTGATAATTCTTACACCCCATTCTGCCCAAAGCATCATCACTGATTTCCATTCATCCCATAAAGCTTCCCAGTTTTCCGACTCAAAGTTAAAAGGGTAGATATCCTGGTACTTTTTAGGAGGATTTTCTGCATATTGAATCGTACCGTCAGGCCTTACCTTGAACCATTCCGGGTGTTCCTTGGCATAAGGATGATCCGGGGAACATTGAATGGCAAGATCCATTGCAATTTCAATTCCCATTGAACTGGCGGTATTAATCAGGTGTTTGAAATCCTCAACCGTTCCTAATTCCGGTAAAATAGCTTTATGGCCTCCCAGCTCAGAACCTATGGCATATGGAACACCCGGATCGGTTTCGGTTGGATTAAGGGTATTATTTTTTCCTTTTCTGAACTGGTGGCCAATCGGATGAATCGGTGGAATATATAAAACATCAAAGGCAAGAGATTTTACCTTTGGCAATACATTTTCTTCTACATCTTTAAAAGTGCCGTGCTTACCCGGTTTGGAAGATGCTGATCTTGGAAACATGGAATACCATGAAGAAAACGCTGCTTTTTCCCGGTCAACCCAGACTTTTAGTTCTTTGTACCGGCTTGCGTACTGACGATCAGGGTAAGCTGCAATGAAAGCTTTCATTTTAGCACTTTCCGCCAGGTCGATAGCTTCTTCATAATTTGATTTACTCTTAAAGATTTTAATCCAGTTTTTGAGTTCAGCTTTATCTTCTTTTGAAGCAATCAGAGCCATTTTTTCAAGAATCTGAGCTCCAACCAGAAGCTCCACTTCCAGATGCTGTCCGTCTTTTAATTTCAGTTCTACTTCATGGAGCCAGCTTGCCGCATGATCAACCCAGGATTCAATGGTGTATTCATAAAATCCGATTTTTTCCACCTTAAATGAAGCCTTGAATCTGTCATTGAAAGTAGAAATCATAGGTACCTCCGACCAGAGCGTATCCTGGCTGGATTTATATAAAAGACATGCCGAAAGAGAATCATGGCCATCGAGAAAAATATCAGCTTCTACATCAATCTGGTCTCCGGTGAATGCTTTGATTGCAAATTTTCCACCGTCCAGTTCCGGGGAAACCTGTTCAATAATTACTCTGCTTTGCCCTCCGGCAGGTTTTACAGAAGATGGTAATGATTGAATTCGCTTTGACATATTTTTAATAGATTTGTATGGATTGAATTTGGATAGCCTTTTTCTTGATATAATTCGAAAAAGCAGCTATCTTAACTCTTTATAAAAATGGATACTATGATAATCAGGTATGCGATTTGTAATGGTTTGCTTAAAAATACGGATGATAACTCAGTACCCGAAAGCTAATCATTGAATTATTTATAAGTTACAATAATAATGATTTTTGCTTAACATTTCATGGATGAATGACCATGTTTGATTTTATACAGATTTCCTTATTTATTTGAATACCCAACCCTAAAAACAATTTAATTTGAAAACTAAAACCTTACATGTTATGGAAAAGATTCTGGCTTTTTCATTCTTCTGCATCCTTTCACCTGGTTTCTTAAGTGCCCAGGGAACGTCAAATTATAATCATCCGCCGGCAGAGGAAGGGACAGCAAGATATTATGCCTCAAATCTTAAAGGCCGGATGACCTCATTCGGCGAAAAATATGATGATTCCCAACTCACTGCCTCGCATTCCCGTTATTCCTTAAATACTATCCTGAAAGTTACTAATCTTGAGAATAATAAATCAGTTGAAGTAAGGGTAAATGACCATTGCAAATGCGAGGAAGAAGGGAGGATTATTAATCTATCCAAAGAAGCTGCCTCTCGCCTTGGAATGATTGCCACCGGAAATGCGAAAGTGAGAGTAGAACTGATCTCCCCTTTGCCTGCGGATGGTCCGGGTTCTGCCCGGTTGATTACGTCGAAAGAAGAATCTCAGTCCCAACCAGTCGAATCTGCTTTTGAAAGTGGCTTACAGGTAAACCATACCTACAATCTGCAGGGAGTTGAGCAGCATCCGAAGGGCTTTGGTGTGCAGGTAACAGCCCTGTCAAGTCTGAAAATGATAGAAGATATCAGTGAGGAGTTGTTAAAAATGGGGGTCAGAAAAGAAGAAATATTTCTTCAGGTTGGTGTGAAAGGTGCTGGAAAAGTTTTCCGGCTGATGTTCGGAGAATTTGCTTCCAAGGAAGCTGCTTCCGAAAAACTTAATATGCTTGCAGGAAACGGATACAAAGGAGTAGTCCGCTCACATTATAACCTGTAATATACTTGTAAAAAATACTGGTAAAAATGGCAGAAAATGCTGCCATTTTTACCAAACCCAATTTTCCGGATTTATGGCTTTTCTACCGATTTTTTCTCCAAGTAGTTTTCCTTTTTCATAGTCACTCCTGAAATTGATGCCACCATAGATTGTGGAAAAACCTGCTTCTTCTGCCATTTTCATAATTTTCACTGAATCTTTTGGAAATAAATGCCCCAGCACAATTCCGGAGGTAAAAGAAAAAACCGCATATTCCGAAACAAATGATGGTGAATCCGGAACACCCATGGTTGGTTTGATAGTCGGATCCGCCTGACTTGGTCTGGGAATAAGGAACCGGTATTTGATGTCCCAACCTGAAATAGCTGCATTTTCCTGTGCACAATTAAGCATGGCAAAGACTTTTGCACTTCGTAATTCTGTGTAATTTAACGGCCGGATTAACTCTTTTGCAATTTTATTCCAATGACCCGCAATGGTTGGAGAACCTAATTCATTGTCCCAGAATTCAAGAATTTGTCTCTGAGCAGGATTTAGTTTCTGAGAAATCTTTTTTAGTTCCTCCAGTTCTCTCTGAAAGGCCGGATCTGCTATTTTTTCGGGTAAAATCTGAGGATCATCTTTGTGGTATTTCAGAGGCATTAAAGGCTTGACTTTTCCCATCATAGGCAGAACAGGATGCCTGAGCAAATCTCTCAGGTAATTCCAGTTCTTTCCGCTTTTCGCAGGCATTCTTTTCAGATCCGGGCTCAATTGACCGGCCTGATCGAAGAAATCATTCCTGGCAAAATTTATAAATAACTGTGCAGTTTCCTGCCCGATTTTCCCCCCTGCTACAATATCACTGCTCACGTTTACCCCTGCCCACAAACGGGTATTTCCATGTTCAATGGCTTTTTTATACAGGAAACTTTTTTCGGCCGGGAACAAATAGCTTAATATTTTATAGGAAACAGATGCTACTACGGCATCTTCGGAAGGATAGGAGGGCAGGCTGTTTTGTGGTAAAACGGCTTCTCCGCTTCCATGCAGGTAAGGAGGCATCCTTTTGTATTTGAATTTATAATACCAGGCAGTGACCAGGGCATCATATTGTGCAGCACTTAAAAGTGCCAGTACTCTTGCTGCAAATGGTTCGGAAATGCCCGGGTTATAGGGGTTAGACTTTATTTGCAGGTCATTGGTGTTGTATTTCGCTATTAATTCTGTAGCAATCTGATTCCATCGCAGCACACCACCTGATCCCCAATAATTTATGGCAACATTTTGTGCATAAGTGCGATGATTTACTGAAAAATGACAAAGCTTTAACTCATTTTGATAGGATTCAGACAAAATTGCAGAAGGTGCCGGAACTTTTATTGCTTTGGGAGAACTGATCAGAATTGTTTTCCAGTTTCCGCCTGCAGCATCAATATCTGTTACTTTAAGAGCAGGAAATTCAGGTTTGTCGATAAGTTGCTTTTCCCCGCAACTCATCTGTAAAAAGAGTAGCGTCGTTAAAAAAAATCTAACGATGGTTATGGGGAAAAATCTGTGCATAAATGATTTTATCTGTATATACATTAAATCAAAAATCGTGCACAAAATCAATTGATTTCTGATAACTGCCTATTATTTTTTGAATAGGCAGTTATCAAAGTATAAGAACTTTTATTTGAAAAGATTTTTTCTGTAAAATGCTGATTTACAGCAGAGATATTCTTGGTTATGCCAGTTCTTTTTTGTCCTGTTTTTTAGAAAGAATCATTAATCCAGCGAATGTGAAAAGTCCGTTCAGGATCAGTTTTTCGAAACCAAACTGATATCCGTTGAACCATTCTTTAGAATTAACATCTAAAACGTAGATAAACAAGGGAGAAAGAATACAAACCAGGGGTACAAATTTGTCGTTTACCGGAGTTTTCAGGAATAAACCAAAGGAAAAGAGTCCTAACAGCGGGCCGTATGTGTAACCTGCCAGGTTAAATACGGCTGAAATAACTTCCTGATTGTTAAGGGCTTTGAATACGATAATTACCAGAAAGAATAAGATCGAGAAACCCAGGTGAACATAATGTTTGATTTTCGCACGTTTTGCTTCCTCATATTTTTCAATATTCATGAAATCTATACAAAATGAAGTTGTCAATGCTGTGAGTGCTGAGTCCGAGCTGGCATAAGTTGCCGCGATGATTCCCAATAAGAAGGTAACAGCGGCTAAAGAGCCGAAATGACCGCCCAACGCAAGCATTGGATAAAGATCATCCGTTTTGTCAGGAATAAGGAATCCGGTTTGCTGGGCATAAATGTATAGCAATGCCCCAAGACTCAGGAACAATAAGTTTACGAAAACCAGCACGATATAAAACCAGAACATGTTTTTTTGTGCCTCACCGATCGACTTACACGTAAGGTTTTTCTGCATTAAATCCTGATCCAGACCGGTCATTACAATGGCAATAAAAGCTCCTGAAAGAAAATCTTTGACGAAATGATGTTTGTCGGCCCATTCCCAGACAAAAAGCTTGGAATACGAACTGTTGCTTACCTGCGTAATCATGTCTCCCACACCGAGGTGCAATTGGTTGGAAATCAGGATGATAGTGATAATCAATGCAGTAAGTAAGAAAAAAGTCTGTAAGGTGTCTGTCCAGATAATTGTTTTTACGCCACCTTTGAAAGTATAAATCCAGATTAAGCCTATGGTAATAAGGACTGTAAGTTCGAAAGGAACACCCAGAGAATCGAAAATTGCCAGCTGCAAAACATTCACTGCCACATATAATCTTACCGCAGAACCTACGGTTCTTGACAATACAAAAAATGCGGAACCTGTTTTATATGACCAGAATCCGAATCGTTTTTCAAGGTAAGAATATATGGAAATCAGATTGAGTCTGTAATACATGGGCATCAATACCAGTGCTATGGTAAGATAACCCAGAGAATAGCCTAAAACTACCTGAAAATAGGAAAAATGGATTTTCCCTACTGAGCCGGGTACAGAGATGAAAGTAACCCCTGAAAGGGAAGTTCCGATCATACCGAAAGCGACCAACCACCAGGGAGACTGTTTATTAGCGGTAAAGAAGGTATTGGTATCTGCTCCTTTAGAAGTGAAATGTGCTACTATGATTAATAGTAAAAAATAGACAACTAAAATTGAAATGGCTAAACTTGTTGACATGAAGTTGGGTTATTATAGAAAGTGAGCATTTAAAGTTTTATTTATTTTCATTAATAGAGGTTCTGTAAGTGATTAACCCAAGAACATAAACACCAAAATTGATATTTTTTGTTAAATTTGCTATCATTACTACCAATAATTATTTAAGACACTTCAGAAAAATACTTCCTGATTCTAAAAAATAGACATATTCGGAAAATAATATTATGAAAACTTTTGAACACTTTCAAGAACAAGTTGACTTGCTGGAAGAAGTTGTTGACATAGATCAAAGAGATCTTATCGTTTACAATGATGAAGTAAACACTTTTGACTTTGTGATTGAAACTTTAATGGAGGTTTGCGGACATACGCCTGAGCAGGCTGAGCAAAGTACTCTTTTAATTCATTATAAAGGGAAGTGCTCCGTGAAAAAGGGCTCTTTTGATGAGCTTGCACCCATGAGAAACGATATCTGCCGTCGTGGAATTTCGGCGGAAGTGATGTAAGTATTACTGAAAAAGAATGGGGCTTTCCGGAAAGTGAAAACCCGAAATTGAAATAGAACGCCAGTGAATTTTCCTTCAAAACTCATAGAAAATGCCGTTGAAGAAATCTCGAAATTGCCGGGAATCGGTAAGAAAACAGCTCTTCGATTGGCATTGCATTTATTAAAAAGAGACGAAAAACAAACCTTATCACTGTCGGAAGCTTTGGTGGCCATGCGTTCTAAAACCCGTTATTGCCGTCAATGTCATAATATTTCAGATGATGAATTGTGCGGCATCTGTACAGGTAACCGGAGAGAACAAGGTGTGATTTGCGTGGTGGAAGATACCAGAGATGTTCTTGCAATTGAGAATACTTCTCAATATAAAGGGCTTTATCACGTTTTAGGGGGGATTATTTCACCTTTGGAGGGAGTTGGTCCAAACGACCTTAATATTGAATCGCTGGTTCAAAGGATTTCCGGAAATACGGAAGTAAAAGAGGTTATTTTAGGGTTAAGTCCGACGATGGAAGGAGATACTACAGCTTTTTATCTGACGAAGCGACTGAAACCATTTGATGTAAAAATAACCACAATCGCCCGTGGGATACCAATTGGCGGAGATCTTGAATATGCAGATGAAATTACACTCGGAAGAAGTATTGTGAGCCGTATTGTATTTGAATAACCAGGACCCGGATTGCTGTCTGGTAATTTTTTTGAAACGGCTAAACCTTCCGTAAAAAATGAGTCAAATACATATTAATTCAGCATTTCAGAATCTCCTGCCGTCAGAAAAGCATATAAAGTCCATTGGTGAATAGTAGTTTGAGTTAAAAGCTGTTACAGCTTGTTAATGGAAACCCCTGTGATGAACAAACGCTTAGTATAATTATACATTCCTTTTTATTAAATCATAAAACTCATGAACCGTAAGAACTTTTTAAAAACAACATTGGCATCGGCTTTCACCTTATCAGGTCTGAATTTATTTGCCCGTAAAACGGAATTTTCAAGCTATATCTCTTCTCTTTCTTCAAAAACAATGGAAGAAGTTTTGGTAGAATCTGCTCCGTTTACGCAGGCTGCATTGCCATACGCATATGATGCACTGGAACCGAATATAGATAAGATGACTATGGAAATTCACTTTGGCCGTCATCATAAGGCTTATGTGGATAATCTGAACAAAGCAGTGGCAGGTACGCCGCTTGACAAGTTATCATTATGGGATTTGCTGAAAGAAGCCGGAAAGCAACCTGCGGCAGTAAGAAATAATGCAGGAGGACACTGGAACCATACTTTTTTCTGGAATATCATGTCGCCGAAAGGCGGAGGAGCTCCGAAAGGTGCAATTGCTGAGGAGATTACCAAAACATTTGGTTCATTTGATAAATTCAAGGAAGAATTTACCAAGGCAGCAACCGGCCGTTTTGGTTCAGGCTGGGCATGGTTAATTGTTCAGGATAAAAAACTGGTAGTTTCTTCGACCCCAAACCAGGATAATCCTCTGATGGATGTAGCGGAGAAAAAAGGAACACCAATTCTTGGAATTGACGTTTGGGAACATGCTTATTATCTGAAATATCAGAACAAACGTGCTGATTATATTACAGCATTCTGGAATCTGGTAAACTGGGATGCTGTAACAAAAAATTATGAAGCAGCCTTGAAATAATTGAAGATAGATTTTAAATTAGAATGCCGGATTTCAGAAGCTATTGATTCAGAATCCGGCATTTGATTTGATTAAATAGATTACCTTATCAACAAATATCAAATATTCATCAATATGAATTCAGAAACACTCTTGGATGAAATTCCGTCGCTGGATCTGGCAGAATTCACTTCCGGTGATCCGGTACGTAAAGCTAAATTTGTGCAGGATTTAGGAGCCGCTTTCAACAACATAGGCTTCGTTGCAATCAAAAATCATGGCTTGACTTCTGACCTTACTGAAAAACTGTATGCTAATGTGAAACAATTCTTTTTTTCGCCTGATGACTTAAAAAAGAAATATGAAATTGAAGGAATTTCAGGGCAGAGGGGATATATCGGAAAAGGAAAGGAAACTGCCAAAGGTTTCAAAGTAGCTGATTTGAAAGAATTTTATCATGTTGGTCAGCCTGAGAAAAATGACGGAGATCCGGTTTGGGAAGAATACCCTGCCAATGTTTTTCCGGAAGAATTACCTGATTTTAAAACCTATACGGTTACGGCTTATGAAACCCTCGAACAAGCCGGTAAAAACCTGCTGAAAGCTATCGCTTTATACCTTGAACTGGATGAAAACTACTTTGAGGACAAAGTGAAAAACGGTAATTCAATTCTTCGTGCTATTCATTATTTCCCGATCCCAAATCCTGATGAAGTACCTGAAGGTGCGGTCAGAGCTGCTGCTCACGGAGATATTAACCTGATTACATTGCTAATGGGTGCTTCTGCTGAAGGCTTGGAAGTTCTGAGAAGAGATGGTGCCTGGATTCCGATTACTGCTCTGCCGGACCAGGTGGTTGTGAATGTGGGAGATATGCTGGACCGTCTGACAAATCATAAATTAAAATCTACGATACACCGGGTTGTAAATCCTCCCCGTGAAAAAATGGGCACACCCCGTTTTTCTATTCCGTTCTTTATGCACCCTCGTTCAGAAATGAACTTAACCAGTCTGGAATCCTGCATTTCTGTTAAATATCCTAAGCTTTATGTCGATATGACAGCCGGGGAGTTTTTGAATGAAAGATTGATTGAACTCGGTCTGAAGAAATAATACAATCTTATTATCTAAAGATAATTTTTTCCTGATACCTGAAGTGTACGATAAGTTTATGTCGTATACTTTAGGTATATATTACTAATTAGTACTGCAATTATCTGAAAAAAATCCCAAATTTGCAGTTTAATTTTTAGGCTTAATAGTTACCCTCCCAGATGAAGAAAATCAGACGCCGGCTTTTTTTGAAAGATGTCCTGATTCTTGCGTTTACCACTTTTGGTGGCCCGCAGGTACATTTGGCTATGTTTATAGACCGGTTTGTGAAAAAACGGGGTTATCTTACCGAAGAGGAATTACTTGAACTTCAGGCGCTGTGCTCAATTCTTCCGGGCCCGACTTCTACACAGACTATCACGGCATTGGGTTATAAAATCGGGGGAGCCAATCTGGCCTATCTTACGCTGATGGTCTGGATTACACCGGCTGTACTGATTATGACTGCTGCGGCTTTTGGTATGACATATCTTCAAAACCGGGAAATCATCAGGTTTATTCAGCCTATCGGGGTCGCATTTATTTTGCATGCCGGTTATACAATCGGCCGGAAAGTAATTAAAAATAATGTAGAGATTTTGCTTATGCTTCTGGCATCAGCTTTCGCATTTTTGTTACAGTCGCCCTGGGTTTGTCCGGTTGCCCTGATTGTCGGGGGAACGGTTACTTCTTTTAACTACAAGGATTATCCTTCACATACCAAACATAAAATGGTAATTCCCTGGTCTAATTTTCACCTTTTCTGGGGCTTTTTAGTGTTTCTGGCCTTGCTGGGGCATTTTACTGATTACATGCCTGTCAGGCTTTTTGAGAATTTTTACCGCAACGGGAGTCTGGTTTTTGGAGGAGGACAGGTATTAGCTCCTATGCTTTTTACGGAATTTGTAGAATTTAAACACATGATCCGTGAAGATGACTTTCTTACCGGAATGGCTTTGTCTCAGGCATTACCGGGTCCTGTTTTTGCCCTGACCTCTTACCTGGGTACTTTAGCTTTGAAAGATTACGGTATTACCGGGCAGCTATTTGGCAGTATTATCGGAGCATGTGGTATATTTTTACCGGGAACCTTTCTGATATTCTTTGTTTACAGAATCTGGGGACAACTGAAACAATTCAGACCAATCAGGGCTTCCCTTGATGGAATTAATGCTACTACTACTGGATTAACCCTCGCCGCAGCAATAACCTTCCTGCAACCTATGGTAGCCTCGCACAACTGGTGGGGAATTATAACTGCCTGTATCACACTTGCCTTGCTCGAATTTACCAGAATTCCTTCCTTTCTTCTTTTTCTCGGAGGTTTATTATTAGGCTTTATCCTTTGAATTCCCCCTAAAAACGCATTAAAATGTAATGGCAGATTTATATATTTGTCATGTATAATATTTTGTAAAATATCAGATTTTAAGTAGTTTTCGTAGTTGAAAAGGTTTTTTGCATAGTTAAATTTCTTAATCTTAAGACTTTTAGAAAATGTTGTTTTATCTTTAATCCCGAATGTTTTCTGAAAGCATTCAGAATCAGAAAATCCTGATTACTGAGATATTATTAACAAAATCAAAACAAACATCCATTCTCTAATATTTTACCCAAAAACAATGAAAAAAATCAAAGTTGGCATAGTGGGAACCGGTTTTATCGGTCCGGCTCATATCGAAGCCCTGAGAAGACTTCCAAATGTTGAAGTTGCGGCACTTTGTGAAGTAACCGTTGAGTTGGCAAAACAAAAAGCGGAAGCGTTGGGTATCGAACGCTATTACACATTTGAAGATTTATTAAAGCAGGAAGACATTGAAAGTGTACACATTTGTACGCCTAACTTTCTTCATTACAGCCAATCAAAAGCGGCTTTATTAGCAGGAAAACATGTTGTATGTGAAAAACCTTTGGCAAAAGATCTTCACGAAGCAGAAGAACTTGTTGAATTGGCTGCTAAAACCGGTTTGGTAAATGCGGTGCATTTTAACCTTCGCTATTATCCTTTGGCTCGTCAGATGAAAACTATGCGTGAAAAAGGAGACCTCGGTGAGATCTATTCGATCATGGGTTCTTATTTGCAGGACTGGTTGTTCTACGACACTGATTATAACTGGCGTTTGGAACCTGATAAATCAGGTGATTCAAGAGCTATCGCTGATATCGGATCACATTTGATGGATATCCTGGAGTATATTACCGGACTGAAAACTACTGCGGTAATGGCTGATTTCAATACGGTTCATAAAACCCGTAAAAAACCATTAAAACCTGTAGAAACCTATTCTGGTAAGATGTTGCAGCCAGAAGACTATGCAGATGTAAACATTACTACAGAAGACCATGCGAACGTTTTATTGCGTTTTGACAATGGAAACAGAGGCGTAATCACTGTTTCACAGGTTCAGGCAGGTCGTAAAAACCGAATGACTCTGGAAATTTCAGGCTCAAAACAAACATTCAACTGGTGTTCTGAAACACCAAATGAAATGTGGATCGGAAATCGTGATAAATCTAACGAAGTATTATTACGTGATCCTTCTCTGGCATATGCCGAAGCCCGTCAGTTAATGACTTTCCCTGGCGGACATAATGAAGGTTTTCCTGATACTTCAAAACAATTGTTTAAGGAAGTTTACGAAGCTGTTGCTGCCGGAAAACAACCTGAAAAGCCAACATTCCCGACTTTTGCAGATGGTTACAGAGAATTATTAATCTGTGAGAAAATTCTTGAAAGTAATAAGAAGCAGGCATGGGTTGAAGTTTAGGTAATCGTTCCATTGCCCTTTTACGTTTTACAGACGAAGACTATGGAATGGCAAAACGAAGATAAAGTTTACAAATTTCTAAGAGAGAGGTGTTAAATACACCTCTTTTTTTTTATCTTGGATTTGGGAATCTGTTTATAAAAATTCACTCCGTCACTCTTTTTTGTGTCTCCACAAATGAGTCCGGCAAAAGGCTTTTTTACTAAAACTTTCAATTTTCATCATGACAAATACAAGAAAATTTCTTTATGTAGTATTGGCGATAGCGGTCGGTGGATTAGCTTATGGATTAAATTATGCTGTCAGATACGCCCATATCGGTTCTTCATATGATGCAAAAACGGTATGCTCCTGTATGTTTGTTTCAGGAAGAGATTTTGAGAGTATCAAAGCTGAGGAACTGTATGCTGTTCCTTTTGCTGATATAAAAGTCGATAAGGAAAAACAAAGTGTTTCTGCCAGTATTTATGGTTTGGGCGAATCAAAAGCTATCTTTCGTAAAGGCCTTGGCTGTACTTTGGTCAATGAAATAACGGAAGAAGAACTCAGAAGCCAACCTTCTTACACACTTCCTGCTGATACCGTCTCCGGGCAATTGATTTCTGAAGATCCGAAGGCCGAAGGAGTTGATAAAATGGAATTGGATAAGGTGATAAATGACATTTTCAGCGAAAAAAATCCCAAAGAAATTCTGCGTACACGTGCAGTAATTGTATTGCATAAGGGCAAACTTATTGCAGAAAAATATGCTCCGAACATCAAGCCGGAAACACCCCTTTTAGGTTGGTCGATGACTAAGAGCGTTACCAATGCCATGATTGGTTTATTGGTAAAAGATGGCAAAATTGACCTGGAAAAACCTGCTCCGCTTGAAGAATGGAAGAATGATGACCGAAAAAATATTACAACCGATGCTTTAATGAGAATGAGCAGCGGATTGGATTTTGAAGAAAATTATGCCAAACCAAGTGATGCAACGACTATGCTTTTCCGGACAAAAGGAGCGGGGGCTTATGCTTTACAGGCTAAAGCTAAAGCAAAACCCTTTGAAATCTGGTCGTATTCAAGTGGTACTACGAATATTCTGCAGGAAATAATCAGAAGACAATTCCCTAAACATACAGATTACCTGGCATTTCCGCATTTGCGTCTTTTTAGAAAATTAGGGATGAAAAGTGCCGTTTTAGAACCCGATGCTTCCGGAACCTACGTTGGTTCTTCATTTATGTTTGCTACAGCCAGAGACTGGGCGAAATTCGGGCAGTTATATTTGCAGGATGGTGTCTGGAATGGCGAAAGAATTTTGCCGGAAGGCTGGGTGAAATATTCTGCTTCAGAAACGGCTCATTCCGATGGCAAATATGCAGCTCAGTTTTGGATCGAACATAAAGATAAGAGCTTTCCGCAAGATGCTTTTATGGCTTTAGGTTTTGAAGGACAATCTGTTACGGTGATACCTTCTCAAGAATTAGTGGTCGTTCGGCTTGGATGCACGCCGAATGAAGATCATTTCAACCGCAATGAGTTTGTTAAAAAAATAGTTGCGACGCTGAAGTAAGCCTGGGAGGAATTTTCCGGAATTCCTCCCAAACTCAGATATTAATGATTGGCTTTGAAAATTTTAACACTATTGTTGTTTCTGGCTGCTAAGAGTAATTTACCTTTTTGCAGCAGCTTGATTTTCCGGATTTCACCATCTGCTATGAATCCGCTTTGAGAACCCGGCAAGGCTTTAAAGTGTCCTTTTCCATCTCCCGCTAAAATCAATCCCTTGCCTGCATCATATCTTCCCTGGTACATACTGGCACCGTACAGATTTCCACCCAGGACTATATCCGGATTCCCGTCATGGTTAAAATCGCCTGTTGTTATGGCAAAAACCTTGGAAAGCTGAGCCTCAAAGGGTAGGGGATATGCTTTGAAATGCCCTTTTCCGTCATTTTCAAAATAAGTACTGCTAAACGTATTTACCTCAGACTCTGCTGCTCCGTCAAGTTCATTCCCGTCAAATATTTCTGCTATAGTCTTTCCGGCAAACTGATGATAATTGGTGAATTTTTTATTAATTACCGAAGGTATTTGTTTCCCAAGTTCATCTTTTCCGGCTACAGAATACCAGTTTTCGGCCCGGTTGTAAGCCAGAATTTGTTCAGGACTTCCGCTGTTATCAATATCTTTGACGTACATCCTTAACATGGATTTTTCCGGATTTTTAATGAATTTATTATTGGTACCCAGATTCCCTGCTACAAAGTCAAGATCTCCGTCTTTGTCAAAATCTGTTACAGAAAGCCCTTGCCAGAAACCATGCAGGTCTGAAATCTCATTTTTCTGAAGTGCCAGTTTCCCGTTTTTATGTTCAAATAACCTGACTCCCATCCAGTCTCCGATCAGGATTAAATCTACTTCCCTGTCATTATTAAAATCTGCCCAGAAAGCATCTGTTACCATTCCGATATGTGATAACCCAGGGGCTAAAGTATTGGTTTGATTACTGAAATGTCCTTTTCCGTCATTGATAAGCAGGTATGATTCCGGAATTTGTCCGTAATGCCCTCCAACCGAACGCCCTCCGATGAATAAATCTATGTCGCCATCTTTATCAAAATCGAAAGGTTTTACACAGGATTTGTTTCCGTAAAAAACAGGGAGATGATTGAGTGCTTTCCTGAAATTTCCCTTTCCATCATTGAGGTATAGTCTGTCTTTCAGTGCTTCGAATTTGCCGTCAAGCTCATTCCCGCCACTTACCACATACAAATCCAGATTGCCGTCTCCATCGGCGTCAAAGAATTCAGCATCTACATCTTCAGCAAGTGAATCCTGAAGAAATACGGCAGAATTTGCAGGAATAAATTTACCATTTTGCTGAATAAACAGGGCTCCGGCCTGATTTTTAGCGCCGCCTATATATAAATCATCAAATCCATCATGATTTATATCTCCAACCGCTAAGGCAGGCCCTTCAGTTGAAAGCTGAAAAGGGATAAGTGTTTCTCTTGAAAAATCGGAATAAGGGTTTTCCCGATGCACAAAATTTATTCCGGATGAGGCGCTCAGATCTTGAAACAGTCCATTTTCTGTACTTTTTTCCGTAGGAAGAACAGTTTTGAGTATGGCATTTTTCTGATCAAAAATCAGGGTGCTGTTTGACTTAACTCTGGTTTTAACCTCTGTCTTCTGATTATTCCAGATTACAACTACGGAATCAATTTCCGGATTATTTCCTAAACCAAAATGCAAAACAGGTTCCGAGGCCGACATAAATCCCCGGGAAGGCATAAGCTGCTGATATTGAGCATCACCTTTTTGCTTAATCATTACTTTAGCCCCGATGCCAAAGGTATTCGGATTGTCTCCTTTTAGTTTGATTGTCAGGTAATTATGTTTGGTGAGTTCCTGGCTTTGGTTCTGATAAATCCCTGCAGGTTCATTGATATTATTGGTTATTAAGTCAAGATCCCCATCATTATCTAAATCCGCATAGGCTGCTCCATTGGCAATGTTTGCCTCTGAAAACCCCCATTTGAATGATTTATCTTCGAAATGTAATGATTTTGAACCTTTGAAGATGTAGTTATGGTACTTGCCTTCAGGCATAAGTTTTAACAGGTCTGTATCAGAAAGCTGTCGGGAGCCTTCGCCGGATAAATATTTGATGTAATCCAGGTTATTAGGTCTTCTTACGATGCCATTTGAGATGAAAATATCCTTTAAACCATCATTGTCATAATCAGCCATCAGGCAAGACCAGCTCCAGTCTGTTGCAGCTAACCCTGTAATATTTGCAGCTTCACTAAAATATTTTCCTTCCTGATTGATTTGCAGGCAGTTCCGGCTGTATTGATACCCGTATCCATAACTCAGTTTGTATTGATAAATGTCGAAAGGGTCTTCTCCGGCAGAGGATTTTTCTACCGTTTCGTCTTCAGGATACATGTCTAGTGTCATGAGATCTGTATAGCCGTCATTGTTGAGATCGGCGGCATCGGAACCCATCGAAAACCTGCTTGTATGTCCAAAATACTCTTTTCCGACTTCTTTAAAACTACCATTTTTCTGGTTTAAATAGTAATAGTCATCTTCATGAAAATCATTGGAAACATAAATATCTTCCCAGCCATCATTGTTAAAATCCGCAACGGATACGCCTAATCCATATCCCATAACCGCCTGATAAATACCGGATTGCTGTGTTACGTCTGTGAATTTTGGAAGGAAGGTTTTGTCTTTTGAGGAGACTTCTGAGTCATTTCTAAATAAATAATCTCCTGATCTGGCATCGGGAATATTTCGGGTGGAGGCTTTATCATAGGAGCGCGTGCTGTGTACGGAATGCGTTAACAGGAACATATCCAGATCCCCGTCATGATCGTAGTCGAAGAAGGAGGCCTGTGTTGAAAACCCTGAAAAATCCAGGCCATATTCCCGGGCTTTTTCGGTAAAAGTACCATTGCCGTTATTGATAAAAAGCTCATTTTTCCCCTTAAAACCTTTGTAATCTCCTACTGCACAAACATAGATATCCAATAGACCGTCGGCATTAATATCAGCCATCGTGACCCCTGTTTTCCAGTTACTGTTACCTGTAATTCCTGCCTTATGAGAAATATCTTCGAACTTGAAATTACCCTTATTGAGATATAACTTATTTTCTCCCTGATTTGCGCTGAAGAATATATCAGTTAGTCCGTCATTGTTTATATCTCCGGCGGCCACTCCGGCACCATTGTAGAAATAAAGATATTCTATAATGTTAAATTGTTCATTTTCAGTAATTTGATTGGTAAATGAAATGCCTGTAGCCGTTGAATCCAGTTTATTGAATAAAGATGGTTCTGAAGATTTTCGGCAGGAAAAGAGGAAAAAACTAAAGCAGGTTATGATCAGAAAATATATATTTTTCGCTTTCATAATAAAGAATTCCGGATTTGATCCGAAAGAAGATCCTGTTTGCCGGAGTTGAAAGTCTGAGTACTTTCTGTCTGGCAAACAGGGGTTTAACTTTTAAAATACCTGATAATTATTTGATACCGCAGGGTTTATTTTATGCTGAAAACCTGTGCTTTATCGCTGTTTTTGGCTAAAATCAATATTGATCCGCCATTGTTGTTTTTAGCCAGTTTCATCTTTCTTACCTGACCTTTGGTAAAGAAACCTGATTTTTTAGGCTTTATTACCTCAAAGGCTCCTTTGCCTTTTCCCTGAAGAATAAGCCCATAATTGGCATCGTATCGGCCTATTTCCGGAAGGACGTCATAAAAGTTTCCCGCCAGGGCTATATCAAGTATGCCATCATGGTTATAATCAAGGGTCTGAATAGCAGTAACTGGTGAAACCTGAATTTCCTGAGGCAGTGCCTTTATAGAAAATTTACCATTTCCTTCATTAATCAGGAATGAAGTCTGGGTATTATTGGTTTTCAAAATCGTTGATCCTTCCAGCTGACTGTCAGAGAACAGGTCTTTAATCTGAGCCGTTGCATAATCTGAATATTTCAGGAATTTCTGCTTGATTACCGGGAGCTGTTTTTGCAGGTCTGCTTTTAAAACCATCGGACATTGTTTGCCCTGATGATAGCAGTTGATAATCTGTTCTGTGGTTCCGTTTTTGTCAAAATCATTTACATATAGTTCTGCCGGTTCTGTTTCCGAGGCTTTCATATTATGATTTAACCCTAAGTTTCCCAGTATAAAATCGATGTCTCCATCCTGGTCAATATCTGCAGGTTGTATACAATTCCACCAGCCATTGATATTTTTTAAGCCCAGATCCATAGGTTTAAAGCTTTTCCCGCCAACATTTTTAAGAATTGTAACAGGCATCCAATCTCCAACCAGTACCAGCTCAGGATATTTATCTCCGTCAACATCCTGCCATGAAGCGTCTGTCACCATTCCAAGGTGCTGTGCTTCTCCAAGTATTTGTTTACTCACATTACTGAAATTGCCTTTTCCGTCATTCAGGAGAAGATAGCTGTCTGGAATCCTGCCATATTCTTCAGGAATTAAACGGGTTCCGACAAAGAGATCCAGGTCACCATCCAAATCAAAATCAGCCGCTTTTACGACAGAACCACTTGCTCTTACAGAAGGAAGCCCCGGGTTTTCTGTGAAATTTCCCTTTCCGTCATTCATATATAAACGATCGCGGAGTTCAGGAGAATCTTTACTGAATTCATTGCTTCCGGTTACAATATACAGATCAAGATCTTTGTCGCCATCAGCATCAAAGAACAGTGCATCAACTACTTCCAGGTAAAAATCTTTTTTAAATGCTTCCGGAATAGTAGGTACGAATTTTCCGGATTTTTGCTGAAGATAAATGAATTTTGGTTTGGTAGCAGAACCACCGATATAGGCATCATCCAGACCGTCGCCGTTAATATCCCCAATGGCAAGTGCCGGGCCTTCAGTAGAATATTTTTGTTTCAGCAAACCGTCACGGTTATAATCAATAAAGTCATTTTCTTCATGCTGGTAGTTGAAATTGACCTCAGTGGTAACATCTTTAAACATTTCTCCGGAAGTATTCAACTTTTCAGGAACGAAAGTTTCTCTGGCATCTTTGTGATCAAGAACTAACAGCTGATCCGGTTTGACATTCTTTATCGTCTGTTTTTTATCATCCGTCCAGATTACCACCAGAGAATCAATTTTGGCATTATTACCCAGACCGAAGTTCAGCGTCAGATCCATAGACGATTGAAATCCCCGGTTAGGCATTTGTTGTAAAACCTGTAAACCACCTTGCTGATAGATTTTTACCGTAGTGCCAATGCCGAAGATATTTTTTCCTGTGCCATTGAGTTTTATTTTCAGATAATGGGATTTCAGCTTTTCATTGGTTCTGTTTTTATAAATTGAAACCGGAGCATCATTATTGTTAACAACCAGATCAAGATCACCATCATTGTCTAAATCTCCGTAAGCTGAACCATTTGAAAAACCCGGACCTTCCAGACCGAATTCTGCCGCTTTGTTTTCAAATTTAAGGTTCCCTAAATTTTTGAAAGCATAATTCGGAACAGGTGTGGAAGTCATTTTATCTACAAAATCCTTATATTGAAACTGCTTTCCGTCAAGCATTTGCTGCATCGTTCTTACATCTCCCAGAAAAGCAACATAATCCTGGTCAGTAAGGTCTTTCATAATGCCATTGGCGACAAAAAGGTCTTTCAAACCGTCATTGTCCATGTCAAACATCAAAGCGCCCCAGCTCCAGTCTGTCGCATGTACCCCTGCAAGCTGACCTTCTTCTGAGAATGTTCCGTCTCCATTATTGATATGGAGCATATTACGCATATACTGATAATGATATCCTTGCTTTAACTTAAACTGAAAAATATCATTGCCTTCAAATGTGGAGGTCTTTTTCAGTCTTTCATCATTTTCAGGAAGCATATCTGTTACGAAAATATCCAGATTTCCGTCATTGTTGATGTCTGCAATATCTGCCCCCATTGAAGAAAGGCTGATATGTTGCATTTCGTCTTCCAAAGACTCCTTAAATGTTCCGTTTTTCTGGTTAATGTAGAGATAGTCTTTTTCGTAGAAATCATTTGAAATGTAAATGTCAGGCCAGTTATCATTATTGACGTCACCGATGGTGATGCCTAGTCCGAATCCTATCAGACTTCCGTAAATTCCTGCCTGCTCGGAAACATCTGTGAAATGTTCTCCGTCATTTCTGAATAGTTTATGGCCTCCCAGTTTATCCCTTTGGTTTCGCAGATTTGCATATCCCAATCTGTCCATCGGGGTAAAACTGTTATTAAGCAGATACATATCAAGGTCTCCGTCACGATCATAGTCGAAGAAAGCGGCATGGGTAGAGAAGCCACCGTCGGTTAAGCCGTATTCTTTGGCTTTTTCTGTAAAGGTGGGAATTCCTCCTTTTCCCTTTGTACCATTGTTGATGTAAAGCTGGTTGCCTCTTTCATCACGGCTTCCGGAATTACACACATAAATGTCCAGGTTTCCATCTCCGTTTACATCAGCAAATGTGACGCCTGTACTCCAGAATTTCTTTCCGACAATGCCTGCTTTTGAGGTAATGTCTTCAAATCTGAGATTTCCTTTGTTTAAAAATAATCTGTTTTCCTCGAAATTTGAACTAAGAAAAATATCGGGCAAACCATCGTTGTTAATATCGCCGATAGCGACACCGGCTCCGTTATAAAAGTTCCGGTAGCTGAAAATATTAAAGTCTTTTTTATCAAGAATATGATTGGTAAAGTCAATCCCTGTTTCAGAAGAAGGAAGTTCTTCGAAGAGGGTATCTGTATTTTTGGTCTTACAGGAAAAGGTCAGCAAACCTGTTCCAAGGATCCAAATCCACATTTTTTTCATAATTGTATTATATTTAAAAATGGTTAATTGTAAGCAAAGAGGAACTTAATCCTGTAAAGAATCTGCTATTTATTTTTCCTGAGCCTGTAATATTTCATGGTATTATCATTTACGCCTATCAGCAAACCATTTCCTATCTTTCTGACCGAACGCACATCTCCTCTGATGTCCAGGCCTGATTGATTCTGTGGTAAATAGTCGAACATAAAATTACCCTTATTTAGCAGTATTATCCCAAAATTTGCATCAACTTTCCCGATTCTCAGGCGAAATCTGCTATTATTTCCCATCAGCAGTATGTCTTTTTTCCCATCAGCATTAAAATCGTCCAGTGCAAGTGCATAAACCGGAGCATATTGAGCCTGAACAGGCAGCTGATGGACAACAAAGTCTCCTTTTGCATTTTCGAGAATAACAGAATTTAACTGGGTAATTTCCCTTTTTTGTGCCTGTGAAAGTTGCTGACTGTCAAAAAACTGCTCAATTGTGGCAGACGCATAGGATTGATAGTCAGAAAAGATTTTTTTCAAAGCCGGAATCTGCTCTGCAATTTCATCTCTGGAGGCAGCCGGATAACTTTTCCCCTGAATGTAATAGTTCATGAAAAAGTCGATGGTCCCGTTTTGGTCAAAGTCATTATAAATCAATGAAGCCGGTTCGGTAGCGGATGCCTTAATCTGTGTATTGATGCCAAGATTTCCTAAAACAAAGTCTTCGTCGCCATCTCCATCTAAATCTGCTTTTTCAATAGCATTATACCAGCCACTTAGATTTTTCAAAGATTCAGGCTGATTTTCAGAGGAAAGAGTTCCTTTATTGTTTTTCAGAAGGAGAGGAGGAATCCATTCCCCGACAACCAATAAATCAGGGAAACCATCTTTGTCAAAATCCGTTACCACAGCATCATTGACCAGACCGATTTTACCAAGTGAGACAGGGCTGAAATTCCCTTTTCCGTCATTTTTCAATAACCTGCTTTCTTCACAAAAAGGATATTTATTAGCCTGAATTGAACCTCCGACAAATAGATCAAGGTCTCCGTCGTTGTCAATATCCAATACTTTTACGCAGGAATTGTTGAGAGCATCCGGCGGAAGGTTTCCTTTTGAGAAATTTCCTTTTCCGTCGTTGAACCAGAGCTCATCAGTATTTTCATTAACCTGTGCGTTCCTGTAATTCCCGTTTGCCAGGTATAAATCCGGGAATTTATCTTCGTTAAAATCTGCCAGAACAGCATCCTGATTTTCTTTTGCTTCAAGAAAATCCGCAGTTTTTACGATAAACTTATCCGCAGATTTTATAAGAAAGCTTGCTTTCCGGGCAGAACTTCCGCAGATAAAAACATCCTCATTGCCGTCGCCGTTAATATCTCCGACGGCCATTTTTGGCCCATGATAGGAGTAATGGCAGGGAAGCATAATCTGATGATCGAAGTCGTTGACCGGAAGGATTTTGTGCTGATAACTCAGATAATTTATTTCTTCAAATAATCCTTCTTTTTTCAAAGGAGCTGTTGTAGTAGTACTGGCATTTTTCTCTTCTAAAATAAGTGTTTTCTGGCCTGAATTTGCCGGAACTCTTTGAGATTTTCCATTTGGCCAGATAACGGTTACCTCATTTTCTCCTGAAAATGTTCCCAAACCAAAAATAAGAGGCTGGATCACACTTGACTGAAAGCCATGGGTAGGGTTATTTTCCTGATACTGTTGAGCTTCCTTGTTTTTTACAAATACTTTGGCGCCGATACCAAAGGTATTTCCGGGATTTCCTCTGAGTTGTATTTTTAAAAAATTATGAGCTGTTTTCTGATCGGCAGCATTATTTCTGAATATTCTGGCCGTTTCATTCAGGTTGTTGGTAATTATATCCAGATCTCCGTCATTGTCCAGATCGGCGTAAGTACAACCGCTTGAAATGGCGGCTTCATCAAATCCCCATTCTTTCTGGCGGTTTTCAAATCCCAGGTTCTTATTATTTTGAAAAATATAGTTTTTGGTTTCACTCGAAGGCATCTGTTTCAGGTAGTCCGGGAGAGACAGGTTTTTCCCGTTTGAAGCTACCTGATCATAATATTTAATAAAATCTGCATTGGTGAAGTCTTTCCCAAGACCATTACTTACAAAAATGTCTTTGAAGCCGTCCAGGTCGTAATCTGCCAGCAATGTTCCCCAGCTCCAATCAGTATTCGAAACACCGGCTAGCTGGCCGATTTCGGCAAAAGAGCCATTCCCCTGATTGATCTGAAGCATATTCCGCATATTCTGATGCCAGAATCCATTTTGCAATTGAGATTGATATACATTCCAGTTATCAGGCCAAAGCAGTGTTTTCTGACGGGCATTGTCATGAGGAAGCATGTCCAGCGTGAAAATATCAGGAAGCTGGTCATTATTCAGATCAGCGATGTCGATACCCATAGAAGAATAGGAGGTATGCTGAATGTAATTTCTTAGTTCATCCTTAAAAGTGCCGTTTTTCTGATTGATATACAGATAATCGTCTTCAACATAATCGTTGGTAACATAAATATCCGGATAGCCGTCAGCATTTATATCCGAAACCATTAATCCCAATCCGAATCCCAGCGGATTTCCTTTTATGCCAGCGTTTTCAGAGATGTCCGTAAATTTCCCCTGATTGTTTTGAAAGAGTTTGTCTCCTGCAAACTTGTCTCTTTCCGAACGCATGATATTAGCTTCTTTGCGTTCGTAGTTTTTGAGGTTATGATTGATGAGAAAGCAATCTAAATCGCCGTCCAGATCATAGTCTAAAAAAGCAGCCTGTGTAGAATAGCCCGGATCATCGAGTCCGTATTCGGCAGCTTTTTCGGTGAAGGTCAGGTCGTGGTTATTAATAAAAAGCTGGTTTTTCCGGAGATTTTCTTCTTTCAGGCCGGAATAGCATAAATAAATGTCTAACCAGCCGTCAGCATTAATATCTACCAGACTTACGCCTGTTTTCCATCCGCCATTTCTTCCGGCAGTTCCGGATTTAAGACTGATATCTTCAAATTGCCAGTTTCCTTTATTGAGGTATAATTTATTTTCAACCTGATTTCCTGAGAAATAGAGGTCAGTAAGTCCGTCGTTATTGAAATCTCCTGCCGCAACACCTCCGCCATTATAGAAATATTCGTAGGTAAGAATATTTTCCTTCTCAGATTCCTGAATCTGATTGATAAAAGTTATGCCGGTTTTTTGAGGGTCTGTTTTTTCAAATAAGGTATCAGTGTTTTTACAGGAAAAAAACAGTATAGTGATTAGAAAAATGTGTAAGGCTTTCATCTTGCATATCAGCGTATTAGCTTTTAAACAAAACAGCAGTCACGAGGGACTGCTGTTTTATCAATTTGAACTCAAAATGACCGGAAATTAATATCCTACGTTTTGTTTCAAGTTCGGGTTAGTATCAACTGCTCTTTGTGGAATAGGGAACAATACTCTGAAAGCAGGTGATTTAGTTGAACGTTGATCAACCGGATCAAGGAATGTACCAAAACGAATCTGGTCATTTCTTCTCCAACCTTCATAATAAAGTTCATGACCTCTTTCCAAAAGGATAGCTTTGTCATCAACAGTTGCAAGAGCTGATAAGCCACGAGCCTGACGAACCTGATTCACAAGAGATTCTTTAGTATCGCCGTTAGTTGGTGAACCACCTCTTAAAATCGCTTCTGCTTTCATTAAAAGTACGTCAGCATAACGAAGGAAGATATAGTCATTACCACTGTTCTCATCTGCTTTGTATCCACCTGCTCCGTCAGAGATAGGGTGTAAAGGGAATTTAACTACACGGATCCCTTTTGCTTCAGTTGCATAGTTAATGTTTACATCAGGCGTAAAGATCAAAGGATTACCACTACGGTCTTTAATCTGAGTTTTGCCATCTCCTGCATATTGCTGACCAACAAGGAAACCGAAGTTTGTTCCTAATTTATCAGTAAATCCTGCCAATTTACCACCACGGCGCTCATCTTTAGCATCAAAGCTATTGTAGAAGTCGGCAAGTGTAGTAAATCCGTTCCAGCCACTAGGCTGCTGATTGTAATGCAGACCCATGAACGTACGGTTTTTAACAGTAGCTACCGGGCTGCCATCCTGGTTTTCTCTTACGAAAATCAACTCCTTAGAATCCTTGGTATTATCCCAGTAAAAGTTCTGATACCAGGTTCCGGCAGGCTGCAGGCTGAACTTACCACTTTTAATAACGGCATCACAATAAGCAATTGCTTTGTCCATATCCGCTTTAGCGAAAGTGAACGGACCAGCCGGAGAAGCCGGATCCTGGGTATAAACTGCTTTATTAAGATACATTTTCGCCAACATCGTATTTGCAGCTTCTTTAGTAGCTTTTCCAGGAATGCCGGAGGCTAAATTATTGGCAGCAAAATCAAGGTCTTTGATTACGAAATCAGTAGCATCCTTACGGTTATAAACTTTCGGGTTCGAGTCAGGTGAATCTGCTGCTTCCCTTTGAGGAACTTGTCCGTAAAGGTCAACGATATAGAACATATAAAATGCTCTGAGGAAACTCGCTTCTGCTTTAGTCTGATTATCAGTCGCTACAGAAAGTGTCTGAGTTGCTCTGTAAGAACCGATGTTCAGGTTATCCCAGGTATCTGAAACCTGGTTGTGAGAAGGGTCCCAGGTATGCTGGTGTAATTTTCTCCATGTACCAAAGTCATCCCAGTCAGTTCCACGGGTTGGTCCCATCATCTCATCTGAGGGATGTTCTTCCAAAGCGTAAACGTTAGACTGATCGGAAAAGCCGTTCAATTGGTCATAAGTACCCGCTAATGCTGCACTAACATTAATTGTAGTGCTGCCGCTACCGCTGGTTACAAATTTACCCTGAAGTATTTCTTCATCCAAGTTAGTACAGCTCATATTAGCAAGTACTAACAGGCTGACTAATGCAATTGAATTATATTTTGTTTTCATAATTTCTAAACTAAAATTTTAAAATGATTAGAATCCAAGATTAAGACCTAATGTAAACGTACGGGCTTTAGGATAAGCCGTGTAGTCCATACCACGAGAAGGAACGCCGTCTTTAGCTTTGTTTGTATTCACCTCCGGATCTAATCCTGAATAGTTTGTGATTACAAACATGTTCTGTCCTGTTAACGAAACACGTAGAGTCTTAATTTTGCTTGAAGCAGGTAAGTCAAAAGTATAACCAACAGAAGCATTGGCCAGACGAATGAAGTCACCTTTTTCAAGGAAACGAGTGGAAACTGAACCAGCATTCAGTGGATTTTCATTACTGTTTAACACATCATAGCTAACGTTATGACCTGTTTTTAAACTACCTGCAAGGAATAAGGCATTTGCAGTGTTGTTGTATAGATAGAATCCGCTGGAACCATTAAAAAACAAGCTGGCATTGAATTTGCCGAATGTAAAGTTGTTGGTAAAACCGAAAGTAAAACTTGGGATCGGATTACCTACAATAGTTGAAGCACCGTTGTCAGCATAAGTACCTAAACCGTTTGCATCAAGACCAGTAAATGTTGGCAAATAGAAAGAATAAAGGGCATAACCATTTGAGAATCTCTGAGCATAAGCACCTGATAAACCCTGACCATCTACGTTACCAGTGTTGATATTAGCAGAACCAAAGTTTTCGATAGTGTTTTTCAGGAATGTCATATTATATAAAACTTCCCATGTAAATGATTTAGCCTGAACAGCCTGGAAGTTTAAACCTACTTCAACCCCTGTATTTCTTACATTACCCGGAAGGTTAACCCATCTTTGTTTTACTGCAGCAGGTTGTGCATAAACAGCAAGGAATAAAAGATCAGTAGTAGATTTGTTGAAATAATCAACCGAACCACTCAAACGACCATCAAGGATAGCGAAGTCTAAACCAGCACCATAAGTAGTGGTTGTTTCCCATTTGATATTCGGGTTCGCAGCATTAATAGGTACATCGGAACCGTTATAGTTGTGTTGAGAAACAGCCTGAGCAATACCACCCGGGAATTCCTGGTTACCGGTTTGTCCCCAGTTTAAACGAACAGCCAAATCATTAAATACGCTTTTCGGAACAAAGTTTTCATTTCCGATTTTCCATTTTCCTGCAAATGCCGGGAAATAACCGTATTTATTGTTTGTACCGAATTTAGTCGAACCATCCACACGCAAAGTACCGGTAAGGAAGTATTTATCACCGATGCTGTAATTCACACGGCCGAAATAAGACTGCAATTCGCTTTTGGTACTATCACCCCAGCTCAATTGTTTTTTGAATGCCCCCAGGTTTTTATTGAATTCACCATTTGTTCCGCCATATCCTACATGGTTCCATGAATAGTTTTCAAATTTCTGATATGAATAACCTACAACGGCATTGATCGCATCTTTACCCATTTTTTTGTCATAGGTAAAAGTATGCTCAACCAAAGTAGATTTAACATCTTTGTTGAATTCCCATCCTTGTCCGTTTCCTGTTGCCTGAGCAATTACTACCCCTCTGATGGTAGGTGTTCCGGTATAGGTACGAAGTTTAGGATCATACCACTGATTACGGGTAGTAGTAGATCTGTCTAAACCTAAAGTAGCTTTATAAGATAAGTTGTTTGTAATTTTCCAGGTACCGCTAAGGTTAGCTAACCATCTGTCAACTTTATCTTTGTCATCGATATAAGCCAGCATAGCGCTTGGGTTACGTTGGGTATCATCAGGCTGGAAGAAAGTACCGTCAGAGTTATAAACAGGGTTAGTTGGGTTAGCAATGATGGTAGCCCCGATCAAACTTCCCTGGAATCCTGCGTTATCAGTGATAGGAGCATAAGTGTTTTTAACACTTGATCCTGTTAAAGATAAGTCGATCACTACTTTATCTTTGAATAAATCCTGAGAAAGGTTTAAACGACCTGTGAAACGTGACAAGCCAGAATTCTGAACAATACCTTTCTGATCACTGTAACCAACAGTTGCACGATAACGGGTATTTTCGTTACCTCCGCCGTAACCCAGGTTGTAGTCCTGAGAAACACCTGTACGGAAAATCTGATCTTGCCAGTTAGTGTTTCCTTTGTTATCAACAGCAGTTTTATCGCCTCCCAGTTTTTGTACACCTGCCAGGAAATCAGAAGCTGAAAGCAAGTCATAACGTTTTGCAGCAGTAGAGATACTGGTATTTGAAGAGAATTGTAATCCCTGACCTTTTTTACCTCTTTTAGTAGTAATAAGGATAACCCCGTTAGCACCTCTTGAACCGTAAATGGCAGAAGCGGAAGCATCTTTCAAAACAGAGATATTTTCAATGTCAGAAGGGTTAAGGAAGGTCAGCGGGTTTCTCGGAGAAGCAGAACCAGCTCCGGCATCTTGTGTAGCATCAGCGGAACTGTTGTCAAGAGGAACACCATCCACTACGAAAAGCGGACCATTACCGCTTCGGATAGAACCGGCTCCACGAATGTTGATGTTTGGCGCAGCACCAGGTTCACCACTGGCAGGCGTAATCTGAAGACCTGCAGTACGGCCCTGAAGTAATTGCTCAGGAGAAGCGATAACCCCTTTGTTGAAGTCTTTAGTGCTCAAAGAAGCCACAGAACCTGTTGCATCTTTTACTTTCTGAGTACCATAACCAACCACAACAACTTCTTCTAGTGCTTTTGAATCAGAACCCAGTTTCACATCTACAACAGCTCTGTTGCCTACCACAACTTCTTCTTTAGAGTAACCTACAAAAGAAAAAACCAGGGTTGCTGTTGATGGAACTACAATTTTGTAATTCCCTGTAACATCCGACTGAGTTCCTTTATTTGTTCCTTTTACCTGGATTGAAACTCCTGGCAGACCTGAGCCGTCTACGGCGTCAGTAACCCTACCCGTTACAGTCTTGTCCTGAGCAAAAACGCTCACAGACATCAAAAATGTAATAGTCATCAGAATTGCTGTTGAAGGCAACTTTGATGCTATACCTTGTCGCACGAAACGACCAAACCATCTGTACAAATGATTTTTCATAGGTAATTCGTTAAGTTTTTAAAAATGGTTAATAAAAACAACTGCACTTCAACAGCTATACGTTGGGTTTAATCAGAGAATGTAGCATCCGGTGAAAATAAGTCGAAATCGACCAGATTGATGCTGTTACCAAAGTATAAATATGTCGTGAAATTGTTTGACAAAATAGGGGATAAAGTTTCTTTATTTCAATTTTTTTTTGAAAAAATTTTATTTAAAATGTCTTTTTATGGCAGGTTGAATGGTTTGAATTATAAATATTTGAATTACTAGAACAGTATAGCATAGATTGTATTATTTCAATAAAATGCGTATTTCTGAATATATAGATAGGGTTTTGCGGAGAAATCCGGGTATTCAGACCTTCTTCTGATTTTTTTAGAATTGTATTATTTCTTGAATTGATTCTGTCTGGAATTATATTTTTTTTGCAATTTTATAATCCCAGTAAAGCTTATTCCGGAGCTGAAAAACTCAGAATTGAAGCATTCTTTCGTTTATTTATCCGGTTTTACCACCTGGTAATTACATCCCTGCCGGCTTTTAAATATAGAATGGTCTTCACCCGGATTTTGCCTGATTTTGAGATTGAGGGTATAAAAAAAGTCTGAGATTTCGCTCAGACTTTTGATGATTTATATAAGGAAACCTGCTATTTCAACAAGTTAAGAAGGTATTGTCCATATCCGCTTTTTACCAGAGGAGTGGCAATCGTTTTAAGCTGTTCTGCGTCAATAAAGCCCATTCTGAAGGCAACTTCTTCAATACAGCCGACTTTTAAACTCTGACGTTCTTCAATGACCTGAACAAACTGACCTGCCTGCATTAAAGAGGCAAAAGTACCGGTATCAAGCCATGCTGTTCCTCTGTTGAGCACACCAACTTTTAATTTACCTCTTTTCAGATATTCTTTATTGACATCCGTAATTTCGTATTCACCACGAGGAGAAGGAGGTATTGTTTTAGCAATTTCCACTACATCATTGTCGTAAAAATATAGACCCGGTACGGCATAATTAGATTTAGGATTTGCCGGTTTTTCTTCGATAGACAAAACATTGAAATCTTTGTCAAATTCTACCACACCATATCTTTCCGGATCATGAACCTGGTATGCATAAACCACACCGCCATCAGGATCATTATTTGCCTGCAATAATTTACTTAAGCCTGAACCGTAGAAAATATTGTCCCCTAAAACAAGGGCAACTTTATCATTTCCGATGAATTCTTCGCCAATAACGAATGCCTGTGCAAGTCCGTTAGGCAAAGGTTGTTCAGCATAGCTAAACTGGCAACCTACCTGAGATCCGTCTCCCAGCAATTTTTTGAAATTCGGTAAATCATGAGGCGTTGAGATAATGAGGATTTCACGGATACCTGAAAGCATCAGAATAGACAACGGATAATAAATCATCGGTTTGTCGTAAACCGGCATTAATTGTTTGCTGACAGCTAAGGTAAGAGGGTGAAGACGGGTGCCAGAGCCTCCTGCTAAAATTATTCCTTTCATGTGTTCTGATTTTGAATGATCAACCTGACTGAAAATTACATTTCTTTTCAGAGCTTCGCATTCATTATTTCAAAATTATCGGTTTGCGTACATGTTTTCGTAATACTTCTGATAATTTCCTGAAGTAACATTCTCAAGCCATTCTGAATTGCTTAAAAACCAGTCAACGGTTTTTTCAAGACCTTCTTCGAACTGCAATGATGGTTTCCAGCCAAGCTCATTCATGATTTTGGTCGCATCAATCGCATAACGAAGGTCATGTCCTGCACGATCCGTTACGTAAGTGATAAGCTTTTCAGAAGTTCCTTCAGCACGGTTCAGTTTGCTGTCCATCAATTTGCAAAGCAATTTGACAATGTCGATATTTTTCCATTCATTGAATCCGCCGATGTTATACGTTTCTCCGATTACACCATTATGGAAAACGGTATCAATTGCTCTTGCATGATCCACCACAAATAACCAGTCTCTTACGTTTTCACCTTTTCCGTAAACAGGAAGAGGTTTGTTGTTAAGGATGTTATGGATCATCAACGGCAATAATTTCTCAGGGAAATGATTAGGGCCGTAATTGTTGGAACAGTTTGTGATAACTACCGGTAATTTATAGGTATTACCATAAGCTCTTACAAAATGGTCGGAAGAAGCTTTTGAGGCAGAATACGGTGATCTTGGATCGTAAGGTGTAGTTTCGAGGAAAAAGTCTTCAGGATTGTGTAGTTCCCCGTAAACTTCATCAGTAGAAACATGATAGAAACGATGCTCGCTGATATTTGCTTTCCAGCTGTTTTTGGCTGCATTTAAAAGGTTCACTGTTCCGATAACATTGGTTAAAACGAAAGCCATCGGATCGGTGATAGAACGGTCAACATGCGATTCAGCTGCTAAATGAATAACGCCGTAGAAATCATGTTCTGAAAAAAGACCGTCAATAAATTCAGCATCTGTAATATCTCCTTTTACAAAGGTATAGTTCGGAGCATTTTCAATGTCTGTCAAATTGGCCAGGTTTCCGGCATAGGTTAATTTATCAAGATTAAAAATCTGATATTCAGGATATTTGGTTACAAATAATCTGACAACGTGGGAGCCGATAAAACCCGCTCCACCTGTAATTAGGATTTTTTTCATTTCAACAACGTTGTGTGAAAAATTATGTTTTGAATAATTTAAATTATTTTCTTTTACTTACAGCTAATTGCCATTTCCAGGCATCTCCAAGTGCTTCTGTCAGACTTTTTTCTGTTTTCCAGCCTAAAATTTCACTTGATTTGGTAACGTCAGCATATACAGCAGTTACGTCTCCCGCACGTCTTGGTTTTATGGCGTAATCTACTTTTAATCCTGTTGCATCTTCGAATGCTTTAATAACTTCGAGTACAGAGCTTCCTGTTCCGGTACCAATATTGAAAAAATCATAATATTGTCCTTCCGGTTGTTTCAGTAAAAGATTCAAAGCGGATACGTGAGCTTTTGCCAGATCTACTACGTGAATGTAATCACGGACAGCCGTTCCGTCATTTGTAGGATAGTCATCTCCGAATACAGAGAGCTGGCCTCTTAACCCTGCTACAGTTTGTGTAATGAAAGGGATCAGGTTTGCCGGAACGCCCAGCGGAAGTTCTCCGATTAAAGCTGATTCATGTGCTCCGATCGGGTTGAAGTATCTCAGGGAAATAGAGCGGAGTCCGCTACCGGTTGCCACTGTTTCCCGGATGATTTCTTCACAAATCTGCTTGGTATTTCCATAAGGAGAAGTGGCAGGCTGCACAGGTGAATTTTCAGTTACCGGAAGTGCTTCCGGCTGACCGTAAACTGTACATGATGAAGAGAAAACGAGGTTTTTAACACCGTGTTCCTGCATTTTTTCCAGTAAAAGGACTGTCGCAGCAACATTATTCCGGTAATACTTCAGAGGCTTTTCAACAGATTCGCCTACTGCTTTATACGCTGCAAAATGGATGATGCCATCAATCTTGTGCTCCGTAAAAATGCGGTCATAAGTAGCCGGATCATTGATATCATTGTCATAGAACGGAGTCTCTGTTCCAATGATTTGTTTCAATCCGTCTAAAACCTTCTTGTCGGAGTTTGAAAAGTTGTCAAGAATAATGGATTCATAACCTACTTTGTGCAATTCTACTACCGTGTGGGATCCAATAAAACCAGCACCGCCTGTTACTAAAATTTTCATAAAAAGAGAATTCAGAATTGAAGAGTGATCTATTAGTTAGTAAAATTAAGGCTTTTCATTCCTAAAAAAAATTATATTTGAAGAAAAAACGTGGTCAGTTTTTAAACGGCAGTTTGAACGAGTATTTATAATTTGTAGTTTTTAGAATAAATTTGTAGATTAATGACACAATTAAGTAAAAGTCAATTGTCATTTACTAATCAATTTATTTATTACAGCTTAGCATGAACGAGAACGAAATTAAAGCCCTGATTTCTTTACTGGATGATGAAGATCAGGAGGTCGCCACGCTGGTCGAAGATAAAATTCGCTCGCTTGGCGGAGAGATGATTCCATATCTCGAGGATCGTTGGGAAGACAGTAGCCTTAATCCTCTTATGCAGCGTAAAATCGAAGAACTGATCCACGATTTGCAGTATAAATCGGTAATTGAGCGGCTGACTTTATGGAAGGAGGGCGGGGCAATGGATCTGCTGGAAGGAATGTGGGCTGTAGCCACTTATCAATATCCTGATTTATCTTATGAGAAACTGAGAACTTCTCTGGATCAGATTTATTATGATGTATGGATAGAATTCAGAGAAGGTTTGCATCCGATGGACCAGGTAAAGGTCTTAAATTCAGTAATTTTCAGTAAGCTGAAATTTGGAGCAAATACCAAGAATTTCCATTCTGCCAATAATTCCATGCTTAATATTGTGCTGGAAACACATCGGGGAAATCCTATTTCCCTTTGTGTAATATATATGCTGATTGCCCAGAAACTGGGAGTGCCTTTATATGGCGTTAACCTGCCGAATCTTTTTGTACTCACCTATAAAAAAGACAATTTTCAGTTTTATCTGAATGTGTTTAATAAAGGGTTGGTTTTCAGTAAGATTGATATCGACAATTATATTGCACAGTTGAATCTTACACCCAATGATATTTTTTATCAGCCCTGTTCCAATCTTGACATTATTAAAAGGGTGCTGAGAAACCTCATCCTGGCCTTCGAAAAAACGGGAGATGATGACCGGGTGAAGGAGGTAGAACATATTCTGAAGGCAATTTCCTGAGCAGGGAAAGTGCTGAACTGTTTCTTAAACTACCGTTAATACAAAATCATTTTCATAGAAAACATGTAATGTATGACTTGTAATCTGATCATTTTGTGTGATTTTCCCCGAAATAACCGAAGGGTTTCTATCAAAATGATCAATGAAAATGTTGTTTTTAAAACTCAGATTTCTCCTGCCATGCAGTTTATATAAACTTTCTTTGGCACACCAGTAAATGCAGAGCGTTTTCAGGTCATTATCTGCCTGAATATATTCCGGTTCTGAGAGAAATTTATGAGAAACATAAGAAAGTTTATCTGAGACTTTCTCAATGTCAATACCTACTTCATCAGATAAACTTACAATTGCCGTAGCGTAACCATGGGTGTGCGAAAGAGAAACAAATCCTTCGGAATTAATTAAATAAGGATTATTATGAAGGTCTTTTTTTATGCCCTGATATTCCAGCCCGAGTTTGGTACAAAGGTGTTTCACACAGGTTCTGCTGGCAAGCCATTCCAATTGCTTTTGCGGATGCGAAATGTTTCCCAATTCACTGATAACGTTTTCAGCATTACCAAGATACTCTGAAAAAAAGGAAGCTTGTTCTTCTATTTTCCAAAGAACAATTAAAGATTTCGGGGAAAGAAATTTTTCGAAAACAATGGCCATATACTGTGAAACTTTAACGGAGAAGAGCTGAATAAGCCTTCAGTTCCGTTACAAATTTACAAGGCTTTCTTGGATTACTGTTTGTCATTCGCAATCAAATCCACTAATTTTGAAGTTAGTTTAGGAAAAAAATGCACCTTTAGCGTGAATCGCAGGGTTTTTGGCAGGAAAGATTTTGTTCGGAATTTATAACCAGTTATTTAATGCTCGTAGAAAAAATTGATACCTTTTCCGGACACCGGGATAGTGTTTATTCTTTGGAGAGAACTCCGGATAAACAGCATTTTTTTTCTGCCGGAGGGGATGGGCTGGTTGTCAGATGGAATCTTGAAAAACCCGATGTGGGTGAGCTTATTGCAAAAGTTCCTGCCTCAGTCTATGCCATGTGTTATGAAGAAAAATCGAAACAGCTTTGGGTTGGGCAGAATTTTGAAGGAATTCATGTATTTGATATTGAGAATAAACAGGAGGTCAAATCAATCAAAATTACTTCCAGTTCTATTTTTGATATAAAGATGTATGAAAACCTGGCAATTGTTTGTTTGGGTGACGGAACAGTAATAATCATGTCTATTCAGGAGTTTGCGGTTGTCAAACATCTGAAAGCTTCCGATAAAAGTGCCAGATGTGTGGAAATTAATCCGCATAAGAGAGAATTTGCTGTAGGTTACAGTGATTTTTCAGTTAAAATCTTTGATTTGCAGGATTTTTCCTTAAAATTCGTAATAAAAGCACACACTAATTCCGTTTTTACCTTGAAATATACCCCTGATTATCGTTTTTTGGTTTCAGGGAGTAGAGATGCTCATTTGAAAGCCTGGAATGTTGAGAAACAATATTCTTTGGAAAATGATATCGTCGCTCATCTTTTTGCCATTAACCACCTTACTTTCAGCCCTGACGGTAAATTCTTTGCCACCTGTAGTATGGATAAATCCATAAAAGTCTGGGATGCGGAGACGTTCAGACTTCTGAAAGTTATTGATCGCGCCCGGCATGCCGGACATGGTACTTCGGTGAACAGGCTATGGTGGAGCGAATATGAAAATCAGCTGGTTTCAGCTTCAGATGATAAAAAGATATCTGTCTGGAAATTATCCTGAAAATCAGTATTTTTTGTTGTCTGAAAAGAAGAACAGATAACTATCCGAAAACAAGAATTATTTTATTATTAAAGATATGAAAATTACCCCACTTGAAATAAGACAACACTCATTTGACAAGTCTTTCAGAGGCTATGATGTGGAGTCAGTGGATGCCTTTTTGCTTTCTCTTTCTCAGGAATGGGACAAGGTAATTGAAGAGGTTCGCCATACAAAAGGTCAGTTAGAAAATGCAGAGCGGGAAATCGCCAGGATGAAGGAGATTGAAAGTAGTTTGTTCAAAACACTTAAAGCTGCGGAAGATACTCAAAAGGAGATTAATGATAAAGCACAGGCAGAAGCTGAGCAAATATTGATTGATGCCAAAGTCAGAGCGGAAGAAATCAATGCAGAAGCAAGGAAAAAGGCTAATATGACAACTTCTGATGCTGAGAATAAAGCTAAATTTATTCTTGACGAAGCTGTAAACGACTTGAAAGGCCTGGAAAGAGACTTTAAAGCGATGGAGCGTTATAAGGATTATCTGGTAGTGGAACTGAAACGTTTTGCAAATGATGCCCTTGAAAAAGCGAATCGGTTTGAAGATAAAATGGCAGGTAATGCTTTAAATGCTGCAAGCCAGAACCTTCCGGAAATTCAGGAAAAAACAGAAGAGGTTCCGCTTATTGCTCCTGAGCCTGTTATTGAATCAAAAGATATTCCTGAGGTTGAAGCAATCAGTACTATTCCTGAGCCTGTGAGTACTGAGGAAACAGTGGTTTCACCGGAATTACCACAGCATAACAATGAAGTAGAAGTTGAATTTGAGCCTGCTGCGGAATATGATGATGAAAATGAGGAACTTCCGACAGTGCATGCGATTGTAAATGAACATGAGCCTGTTAAGGAAGAGCCGAAGGCGCAGGATGTGAAGTTGAATAATGCAGCAGAATCTGTAAAAGAAGTGAAAATGCCGAAAATTAAATTAAAGAAATTCGGTAAAGAAGATGATGGTTTGCCGACAGTTGCTTCTGTAATGGAGGAACTGAACAAACACGGCGGAATCGGAACTGTAGGAGGAGGATCCTTTTTCGATAATATATAGTAAATAAATTCATTCAGGATCGTAAGTCATTTTAGGTTAATGACTTACGATTTTTTATTATTCAGTTTTGCCAGCCACATTAATATTTCGTTCAAAAAAGAAAATATGGGAACTATAGCACTCGAAGGTTTGGAATTTTTTGCGTATCATGGGTTTTATGAAGAAGAACAAAAAATAGGGAACCGCTATCAGATCGATATTCAGATTATTACAGATTTTACAGAAGCGGCAGAGAAAGACAAATTGAAAGCAACTGTAAACTACGGAGATGTGTATAAAATAATTGCGGAAGTCATGAAAGAGCCTGCAAAATTATTGGAACACATCGCTCAGAAAGTAATTAACCAGGTCAGATATAAATACCCTGAAATTGAGTCGGTTGAGGTTTTTGTTTCTAAATTTAATCCTCCCATCGGCGGAGTATGTACCCGGGCAAAGGTTAGCCTGAAAGGATAGAGTATCGGATAGTTTTTATGACAAATTTGTGTAAATTTGAGAATTATCACCATAAATTACAATGCGTCATCAGGTAACAATAAAAGACATAGCACGTCACCTCAATATCTCAATCGCAACGGTTTCGAGAGCCCTGCGTGATTTGCCCGATATTCATCCTGAAACTAAAAAGTCAGTACTTGATCTTGCACAGGAGTGGGACTACCAACCTAACGTGTTGGCTACCAGTCTGGTAAAGAGCAGAACTAAAACGCTTGGTGTTATCGTACCCGATTTGGGGTATTATTTCTTTTCTACCGTTGTAAAAGGCATTGAAGAGGCTGCTATTGAAGCTGGTTACAGTGTGCTGATTACCCAGACCGGAGAGTCTTATGAAAGAGAACTGACTAACGTGCAGAACCTTTCCCGTGGACAGGTTGAAGGTTTTATTATTTCTCTTTCCAGAGAAACTACAGATTTTGAACATTTAAAACGCCTTCAGAGAAGAGGAATCCCTCTTGTCTTTTTTGACAGGGAATGTGAGGAAATAGATGCCTCGAAAGTAATGGTAGATAATGAGCAGTCTGCTTATGAGGCTGTTAGTCATATGATTAGCAATGGGTGCAGAAGAATCGCATTTCTTGCCGGGTCCAAAAATGTTACCGTGAGCAATCAACGGAAAGCGGGCTATCTCCGTGCTCTGCGTGAAGGAAATTTACCTGTTGAAGATTCCCTGGTGATTTATGGCGATTACCACCAGTCAACTGCTACCACCTGTACGCATCAGTTGATGAATCTTCCCAATCCTCCGGATGGTATTCTGGCAGTGAGTGATCGCCTGGCGATTGGTGCAGTGCTGGCACTTCGGGAAAGAGGTGTGCAAATTCCTCAGGAAGTAGCATTGGTAAGTTTTAATGATGAACCCATCTGTTCATTAATGACCCCAACGATTTCCAGCGTTTCTCAGCCAACTACTGAAATAGGGAAAATTGCCGCAAATATTCTTATCAGTCAGATTGAATATAAAGGTGAAAGTTTTCCTTCACAGGTAAAAGTCTTAAAAACGGAGCTTAAAATCCGTGAATCTTCACAACGAAAATAAAAAAAGGAAAGAAATCGCCTTAGTTTTAAGCAATTTCCTGAAAAACTCATAAAATCATTGCAAACCCTGTAAATCAATCAGTAATTTTAGGTTAGTAATTCATCAAAAACTAACCTGAATATGAGAAAACTGTTTACAGTGTTTGCCTGCCTTCTTTTGTCAACTTCCCTTCTGGCACAAAAGAAAAAAAGTAAAACAAACGTTCAGGAGCCAGCCTCCGCCATTGCCAAAAAAACATTGAGTCATGATGTTTATGACAATTGGAAAGAAATCCCCGATAAATTAATTTCAAATGATGGACAATCTGTAGTTTATACCTTAAATCCTCAGGAAGGAGATGGAAAGGTTATGATCTATTCTTTGAAAAATCAAAAAACTGATTCTGTCAGCAGAGGGTATGATCTCAGACTTACGGATGATTCTGAATATGCTGTTTTTAAAATCAAACCACAGCTGAATGTGGTAAAAGCACTTAAACGTCAGAAGAAAAAGAAAGAAGACCTTCCGAAAGACTCGCTGGCTGTTTATCATCTGAAATCAAACGCCCTGCTTAAATATCCGAATGTAATCTCTTATGAAATTCCGGAAAAATCCGGAGGCTGGGTTGCTTTTCAGGTAGAAGAAGCAAAGAAAACAGCTGAGAAGCAGAAGGATTCCACCCAGAAAGAAACAAAAAAGAAGGCAGCCAAAAAGGAAAGTGAAACAAATGGTTATCGCTTGGTATTGAGAAATCTTTCCGGTAAAACAGAACAGTTTTTTCCCTTTGTGACCGACTATGAATTTTCAAAAAATGGCAGCCGGCTAGTATTCAGTACTACCGGAAATGATTCTTCTTTCGTTTCAGGAGTTTATTCTTATGAATTATCAACCGGAAAGCTGGAAAATATTTTTAAATCCAAAGGAAAGTTCAGGAAAATAGGCCTTTCAGAAGATGGCTTACAGACAGCGTTTATCGCTGATCTGGATACTAATGCCAAGACCCAGATTCGTCTTCCTAAATTATACTTATGGAAAAAAGGACAGGAAACTGCTCAGAAACTGACTGATGAGAGTCAGACATTTGCGCCACAGGGTTGGTTAATCAGCGATAACTACCAGCCAAAGTTTTCGAAGGACGGTTCTAAACTATTTTTTGGAACAAATCCCAAACCGGTAGTGCCAGACACTACCTTATTGCCTGAAGAAATTGTAAATGTGGAAGTATGGAACTGGCAGGATAAAAGATTGCAGCCTCAGCAGAAGGTGTCACTGGAAGATGACAGAAAGAAATCCTATCTGGCTGTTGTAAATCTTGACAATCTTCAGATAATACAATTGGGCTCCAAAGAAATTCCGAATGTTACTTTAGATAAAGATGCTAACAATAACCTGTTATTAGCTACCTCTGAGGAGCCATATTCTCAGGAACACTGGGACTGGAATGCAAGAAGAGATGTGTATTTGTTGAATTTGAAAGACGGTTCAAAGAAACAGATTGCTACAGCGCTGAGAGGAAACCCTGTTCTTTCTCCTAATGCAAATTTTGTAACATGGTGGGCTTTAGCTGATACAGCCTGGTTTGCTTATTCTGTAAAAGACAATAAAACGGTAAAAATTACGGATAACAGAACGGTCAGATTTTTTGAAGAAGATGACGATCATCCTGACTTTCCTCAGTCTTACGGAGCGGCAGGATGGACAGAAGACGAGAGATCATTCATTGTGTATGATCGTTATGACGTTTGGGGCATAGACCCGAATGGGAATAAAAAAATCCTGACTAACGGACGTAATACAAAAGTGGTTTATCGTGTTGCAAAATTAGATCCGGAAGAGAAGTTTGCGATGAAAGGCACTATTTTATTCAAAATCTTTGACGCTGTAAACAAGGATGAAGGATTTGCTTTGGCGGGAAAAACACCGGGAGCATTTCCTGAAACGGTTGTAAAACAGGCATTTTCTTTCTCAAATCCGGTAAAAGCGAGAAATGCGGATAAGTTGATTTTCACCAAAATGAATTTTCAGAATTTCCCTGATTTGTACACTACGGATCTTTCTCTCAAAAATATCAGTAAGATTTCTGATGCCAATCCTCAGCAAAAAGAATATGCCTGGGGAAGTGTAGAATTGATAGATTGGAAAGCACAGGACGGAACGCCTTTACAAGGTCTTTTGTATAAACCGGAAAATTTTGATCCGACGAAGCAATATCCTTTAATGGTTTATTATTATGAGAAAAATTCAGATAACCTGCATACGCACTTTGTTCCGTCTCCTATCAGATCTTATATAAACTATCCGTATTTTACTTCCAACGGGTACCTGATTTTTGTGCCGGATATTGTTTACAAAATCGGTGATCCGGGAAAAAGTGCTTATAATTGTCTGATTCCGGGGGTTGAAAGTTTAATTGCCAGAGGATTCGTGAAAAAAGACAGGATCGGTATTTCGGGGCATAGCTGGGGTGGTTATCAGACTGCTTATCTGGTTACTCAAACCAATATTTTCAGAGCGGCAGAGGCGGGTGCTCCGGTGGCAAACATGACCAGTGCTTACGGTGGTATTCGCTGGGAATCGGGTCTTTCCAGACAGGCACAATACGAACATACACAAAGTAGAATAGGTGGAAATCTGTGGGAAAATACACAGAAATACCTTGACAATTCACCGCTTTTCTTTGCTCCTAAAATACAGACCCCTTTACTGATGATGCATAATGATGATGATGGTGCAGTACCCTGGTATCAGGGGATTGAATACTATATGGCACTGAAAAGATTAAATAAGCCTGTATGGTTACTCAATTATAACGGAGAAAAGCATGGACTGACTTTGCGTAAAAACAGAAAGGATTTTGCTATCCGATTGTATCAGTATTTTGACCATTATCTGAAAGATGCTCCGGCACCTTTGTGGATGACTCAGGGGTTGCCAATGCTTGAGAAAGGAATAAATCAGAAACTGGAACTGGATAAATAAAACAGATTTAAACCTAAAAAAGCCCGATACTCAATTGAATACCGGGCTTTTTTAGGTTTTATTTCACAAGCTTTAAAATCTTGCTGTCCCGCTCGGTTCTGAGCTCAACAAGATATAACCCTGAAGGAATTTTGTCGAACAGACTTCTTGATAAAATGCCTTTACTTTCAATCTTTAAAAATTCTCTTCCCTGCAAGTCATAAACACTCAGACTTTCAAACTGAAAAGGATTTTCACTGTTCAAAAGTTCTTCCAGTCCTAAAGCCTGATTTGAGATAGTAGAAATTGCAGAGTAGGAAATGTTTTCATCCAGGTCAGTGATTTTTAAGCGGTATTGGATATCACTTCCGAAACGGGGTTTATCCAGAAAAGAATAATTTAAAGTGCTTTCTGAATAACCATTCTGAGCTTTGGAATTTATGGTATAAACAGATTGAAAATTGTTTGAACCACTTTTCATCTCCAGACTGAAATTCTTAATATTTTGCTCCAGACTCGTAGCCCAATCAATTCTGATACCTTCTCCTTCTGACTTTAAGATCAGATTTTGTAATTGGAACCGGGCAGGAGAATAACCCAGTAAACCTCCGCTTCCGGTTTGACTGATTTCAAATTCACTGCTATGTGTACCATTGCCGAGATTGGTGTATAACCAGCCATTAGCGGTGGAAGAGAGTAATTGGATATTATCGGAAGTGATTTTTAAATGGCCATTTGAAGGATCTGCATCTGCATTGGCAGTGGAACTGATAAAGTAATTTTTCAGATCCACATGCTGAGAAATTCTGGAATTGAGTGCCGTTTTGATGGCATTGAAATCCTCATCTTTGTAATAAAATCTAACTTTAAGCTTCTGACCTGCGCTGAGTTTCTGATTTGATGACAGCGTCCAGAACCTCCTCATCGCATACCATCCAAGCGGGTTTTTTACATAATTTTCCGGATATTTTGCTTCGATTTTAGCTGCCCCTGAAGCCCCGGAAAGACTTACTGTTAAAGAATTATCTCCGATAGTTCCGATATTAATATCACCTTTTTTCACAGAAAGCAGAAGATTTCTGTCTTTATCCGAATAATGTACATATCCTTCTTCATCTGTACATTCATAAGTGGCGATACGGGTAGTACCATTAGAGGAAGGAATAACAAATTGCCCGATTCTGCAAGGATTTAAACTGACATTGAAGGTATCTGCCAGACAGTTTTTCCCATCTTTAACAGTGTAAATTACCTTTTTTGGAGGAGTCACATCAATACTTTTCCCTACTCCACCATTGTTCCAGTTATAAGCACCACCTGGCCAGGAAGCATTTAGAGTTAAGGTTTGGAAATGATCAATACTGATGTTTTTTTTCTGATTTACATCTTTCATCATGGTAAACTGATCATTGATTTTCCCCTCTTCAGTGATGAATTTAGCATCCAGTCTGTTTGCCTCAACTTCAATATAAAAAGAGCCTCCCTTATCGGGATAGGAATAATACATCGCATCATGAGGATAACTTGGTTTAGGCGTTCCCATTGCTCCGGCCGAACCTGAAACGACATAAACAATCCCTTCATTTTCAGCACTGTTACTGTTTTTGATAAAAGGACAGGAGTTGTCCGAATTATCATATTTTCCGGAAGAACTGCTTTTATTATAAAGCTCGGGTTTAAATGAAGCTTCTAATCCATAATGTCCTTTCATAAGCCTGGAACGCTCGTAATTATGGCTATGCCCGCATAATACCATGTCAACTTTGTATTTTTCCAGAAGAGGAACAAGGTTTTGTCTGATCAATTTCAGGTCGTTCTCATTATCGGAATCATGAGAACCCATTGTGTATGGAGGATGATGGAAATAGACAATTGTCCATTTCTGTTTATTAGCTTCCAGATCCTTCTTTAACCAGGTAATCTGCTCACTGACAAGGTCCCAGATATGAAATTGCTGTGCATCTGCTGCATAAGAATCAAGACTGATGAAATGAATATTGGCAAAATCATAGGAATAAAAGGCTTTACTTCCGGAAGGAACGCCACCTGATTCTCCCTTGACAGGCATAGAAAAAACCTGATAATAAGCCATGTCAGGATTGCCTTGTTTCTTCTCAAAAAAGTCATAATCATGATTTCCGGGAGCAGGAAAGAGAACGGTCTGCTTCATGATTTTGTCATTCTGGTATTGCTCAAAAAAAGATTTCTGAAAATCATTGTCGTCTCCGCCAAAATAGACATTATCTCCCATTAAAAGCCAGAGATTAGTATATTCGGCACCAATGTATTTAAGATAGGCTTCTTTGACATTTTTTTGTCTTTCTGACCTGTTTCCGCAATCACCCACTGCCCAGATCCGTACTTTTTGCTCGGTACCTGCTTTCGGGGCGGTTATAAAAAAGTTATCGCTTGTTCCCTGAAGTACTTTGTCCGTTGCGCCAATGCTGTAATAGTATTTTGTATTAGAGGCAAGATTTGAAATAGTGATAATGTGTTCCGTAACCAATTGGTTGTCAGTATTTGAGGCCGATAGTGCATCTGCTCTTAAACCATACTGAACTTTAGAAGAAGTGGCAACATCTGTTCTCCAGCGGATTTGTATACTGGTTGGCGTGGAAATCTGAAGATAAGGACCGCGGGTAACAGTTTGGGCAAGTATATCTGCATGATTTGCCAGAAAGAATATTCCTGAGAGAAACAGAAAAATCTTTAGTTTACGGTAAATATAGTTTTGTTTCATAATTGTGTGTTTCAGGCTTATTTACTGATGAAAACTTATTGTTCTTCAAACTCAATCCCAATCTCGGAAAGGTCCTCGATGGCTTCTTCTGAAGGTTCTATAAGGATTTTAATATTCTTTTGAACATCATCTCTGTGTTTCCATTCTTCAGCGGCATCGTCAAAAATACTGAGGATAACCTCTTTGGTTTCCAGGCTTTCTTCAGATAAAAGCAGGTCATAATTTTTGAGAATGATCAGAATTTCTTCTTCATTCAGCCATTCAAGGTCATTGATTAATTCATCAAATGAATCCAGGTTATTTTCAGCGTAGTCCGGAAATTTGAATATTTTACCCAGGGTTTCATAAAATTGACTGAGGTCTTGCACCTTTTCACCATCAATTGAAGCAATTAATGTATCAGGAATTGAATCGTTTTGGAAAATTGCTTTGAGAATTGTGTAATTGGCCATGAAGCTATATTTAATGTAAAAATCTAAAGAAGTAAGAATAAGTAAAATAAAGGCAATTTATAAACTTTCTAAACGCCAAAAGTTGTTTCAGACGTTTTTTTAAAAGAGAAAATAATTCATCATCAGGAATTTACCTTAGAGAGAGATTTCTTCTTTATTTCTCATAATTTGAAAACAAAAAAGCGCCTTTATCGCTTATGTTATTAAATGGAATAAAACAAACCCGGACTTCACGGAATAGTCCGAAATAGAAAGGATAAACTGCGGGAAAATTTCAGAATTCTGACTTGTAATTTTCAAAGAATGAAAAGTAAGTAGAATTATTTCTATTTTTAGTTGTTTGATTTTAAGAAGAGAGATTTAGGACCTTCGTCTTTGCAAAATTTATTGATTTGTTTTTTTCTTTGTTTACGTTTTTCTTCGCTAAAAGTGTAATTTTTGTATTAATAACCTTCGTAATTGGAAAGTTTATTAATATGTTTGCTATTATTTGGCAGGGTTTTTGCATTTTTTGGTAATTATAAATTCTATCCTTACCGGATTTAAATCCTAAAAAATATTAACATTTTACAGATAATGATATATTGATTATCCGATATCTGTTTAATATATTGAACATTGAAATATAAGTTCAGGTAAATTGGAATTATTAAAAAAGGGGCACACTGCTTTTCCGGTTATAAATCCGGGAAAAATGAAATTATGAATTGGATACAGTAATGGCTGACGGGTATTTAGCTGTCCCTGTTTCTGTATTTTTTGATGGAACAATTGTGGTTTTATCACTTCTGTATTTTATTCCGGTGCGCTTTTCTTGATTGATTCCTTTCTGAAATATAATTCGGTTCAAACGTTTACTATTATTTAATATGGCAATATGATTTCAACAAATATTGCCGGCCGTAAATAAAGCTTAATTGCCCGGATGTGTAATGGGTTGATTTAAAGTCTTTTGAAGGAGGGAAACAGAAATAATAGTAATAACAGCAGACATGATTATTGTTCAGTTTATGGCTAAATCATGTTTACTGAATGGCAAGGACAGATAATAACAAGACCTATAATGGGTAACTATGCCGCAATAGCGTCTTATATCTGCATAATCCTGATATATGTCTTTACAACAGAAAAACTATATGGAAAAGAAACAAACACTTCTGATTATTGATGATGAACCAAGTACCCGTATTATTTTGGAACATTTTCTGAAACAGGAATTTGATGTAACTGTCAGAGGTGATGGAATGGAAGGCCTGGCATGGCTGGAAAAGGGTAATGATGTTGATTTTGTGATTGCAGATCTTAACATGCCTCATTTGAACGGCAAGGAGTTTATCAAAGTAACCAGAGCAAGTAATTTGTTCTCAGAGATTCCTATTATCATTTTGTCAGGAACAGACGAAAGTAAAGAGAGAATAGAATGTCTTAATTTAGGTGCGGATGACTTTATGCTGAAACCTTTCAACCCGATGGAAGTTCAGGCGAAAATCAAAACCATTTTGCGAAGAGTTAAAAAAACTTAATCTGTTATTCTATGAATGGAGATTTACAACCAACACACCTGAAAATTTACTATGTTGAACAGGAACTTTCCAACACAGTAGAATTTTTAAAGAAATTCGGGCATGAACTTCAGATTAAAGTGCTGAATTCTCCGGAGGAAGCCATTGATCTTATTAAAAACAGTTACCCTCCCGATGCTGTTATTATCAGCAAGGGAACCGGAGGTTTTCAGTTTCTGGATACGATAAGAAGTGAGTCCTGGTCGAAAAATTTACCGGTAATTATTACGGTGAATGAAATTACTCCAGGCGTAATTAAAGAAATCATCAATAAAAAAGGAGATGATGTTTTTTTAAGGGATTTTAGTACCGGGGATTTAATGGCCCGTCTGAATTATTTTTCCCAAAGAAGACATTATGTAGCCATGAAACAGACTTCATCGTCTGTGTTGGATGTAAAAATACCGCTTTGGAAGCGCGCGTTTGATGTGCTGGCAACAGGATCTGCGCTTTTGTTACTTTCACCTCTTTTGATTCTGGTTGCTATCTTAATTAAAATCGATTCGAAGGGTCCGGTGGTTTATAAATCCAAACGGGTAGGAGCAGGATACAAAATCTTTGATCTTTACAAATTCAGAACGATGAGAACTGATGCAGATCAGTTGATTAAAAACATGGGTTCCCTGAATATGTACACAAAAGGAGATAATAAGAATAAAATTTCCGGATTGTGTGCTGAGTGCAGAGCCAAAGAAGTTGACTGTGAATTGCCTCTTTATCTTGACGGGAAACAGGTTTGTGAAAGAACTTATCTTGTTGAGAAAAGTGAAAAAGTGGCTTTTATGAAGTTTCAGAATGACCCTAGAATTACCAGAATCGGAGGGTTTCTGAGAAATACCAGTATTGATGAATTACCTCAGTTATTCAATATCTTAATCGGGGATATCTCATTGGTAGGAAACAGACCACTTCCTTTATACGAAGCTGAAAAGTTAACAACTGATGAATATATTTATCGTTTTGCCGGCCCGGGTGGACTGACAGGACTCTGGCAGGTAACCAAGCGTGGAAAAGGTAAGAAAGATATGACTGAGGAAGAACGTATCCAGCTGGATATTGAATATGCCAAGAAATTTTCTTTCGGAATGGATGTACAGATTATTCTGAAAACATTCCCGGCTTTGTTACAATCTGAAAACGTTTAAAGCTAAAGCAGGTTCGTTCCGATCACATGGCATCAGAACGAACCTTATTTTTTAACCCTCCTTAATATTTTCCCCATTCTGTCTCTTATCTGAACAGCACCTTTTAGCCTTTCAAACAGCCTGAAATATCCGGGTAATTCGCTGATACCTGAGTTGATTTTCTGAAGAAAAGTACCTGATTTGAAAACGTTGGCCATTCTAAAACCTTGAAATTCCAGATAATTTAGTAAATTTCGCATACTTTTCCCGGGAATTACCGCCAAAGGATACAAATCCTGTACCGGAAAGTATCGACAGAAGAACATTCAATTGACTTAATGGTTTTGGTTTATGCAATCCGTTTCTCCGGCAGAGTTACAGATGAATAAGCATTGCAAGCTATTTTGGAAAAACCTCTTAAATGATAACCTAAGTATTTCCCGTTTGAACGGATTAATAAAGTTTTAGCCGAAAATTTAAAATAAACCGCCCTAAATAATTCAAGTTTTGCCTGAAAAACAAATCTGCTATGAGTTCAAAAAAGCGTATAAGTCGTAGAGTAATTGCCCAAAGAAAATATCATTTAAAGTGGCTGATCGGAATTGGCCTGGCTATGTTGTCAGGTTTTTGTGGGGTGTATCTTTGGTGGATGTTGTCACCTTTACACAGCGAAACTACTTTTAAAGAATTTTTGATGCCGCATAATGATATTCCTTTAAAAGAACTGGCATTAGTTGTTCCGGTATCAATGGCTGAAGCGCCGGTTACTGATACTCCTCCTCAGCCTCCGCAAGTCATTGACTCCGACAAACCGGAAAAACAGGGAGAAACAACTGATTCTTTTGAGGGAGAAACGACTTTTAAGGGTAAATATTTACTTTTTACAGGGCTTTTTAAGGATTTTCTTAATGCCGAAAAACAGAAAGAAGAGCTGATTGCAAAAGGTTATCCGGCTCAGTTTCTGGAAGTTTCTAAAAAAGACGGTAAATTAATTAAAGTTTGTATCGGAGGTTATGAGAATGAAGCGGAGGCTGAAACCCAGGCGAAAATAGCCAGAAAAAAATTAAACATGGCTGTAGTTGTGCAGGAACAATAATTTTGAGAATACTGAGAAATTGAAGAGAGCCGGTTATTCGGCTCTCTTTACTTTTTCCCATATACCTGAAGAAAGTCCTTTTTTATATCTGAAATAACCTTGTATAGCACACCAGTTCATAAAAGAAAAATAGAACGGAACAAAAAGTGCCTTTACACGGATTTGCATATTTTCAAGTTTATATCCCAGAAATGCCATAGCATAGAAAATAACCTGCGCAACCATGGCTGTATTGTAGAAAACCATGTCGTAATGCTCCATACCTTCTTTAACCAGCAAAAGACCGATATTTGCCGCAAAAATCAGTGGAAGGCAAAAAGGTGCAACAGCCCATCTCATAGCCCGGTGTGATACATATTGGAAAGAAAGCCATCCGTATTTGAAAATATTCCATAGGTAAGATAAACGGGCAATTGCCTGAAAACCACCTGCTGCAATCCTCACTTTACGTTTTTTCTCATCTCCGATCGAAAAAGAAGGTCGCTCAATAGCATATGCTTCCGGTTCGTAAATGACGCGGTAACCTTCTGCTGCGATTCTGAGAGAAATGACAAAATCATCTAAAAGCGTATCTTTTTCTACATGGCCGAATAAATGAGTTCTGACTGCAAATAATTCTCCTGCCGCTCCGACTACGCTATAAAGCTTTGTATCAAGTTTTTTCAGAAAAGATTCATATTTCCAATACAAACCTTCTCCTGCTCCCGCAGCTGCCTCATTTTCATTGGTCTGAATCCTTTTTTCACCTGCTACGGCACCAACTTTCGGGTCATTAAAATGACGGACAATATTCTTTAAAGCGTCTTTATTAAGGGTTGTATTGGCGTCGGTGAAAATAACCACCGGAGTTTTGATGGTAGGAACCGCCATATTCATAGCCTCAATTTTGCCCCTCCGCTCAGAACCGCCCATAATCCGCAGATTCGGGTAGAGACTTTTCTGTGTTTCAAGAAACTCTGTAGTACCGTCATTTGAGCCTTCCGTAACAAAAAGAACCTCCAGTTTATCAGCGGGATAATCTGAACCAAACGAATTTTTCAGTTTGCTTTCTACAAAGGCCCGCTCATTATAAGCTGGTACAACCAGTGTGATGTTAGGTTCGAAAGAACTGTCAAATTTCTGAAGATATTCGATACCGAAGATTTTTCTGATTTTGATAAGAAACCAAACCAAAATTCCATAGCCCACATATGTATAAACAACCAGCAATATGGAAATCCAGAAAATAAGTTCAAGTAATATTTTTATCATAAGATGAGTGAAATGGTTAACGGTACAATGTAAATGTCAGAAGTTCCTTATTGAATTTCCTGATAAATTTCCAGCATTTTTTTTGCAGTATTTTCCCAGGTAAATAGCGGGGGTCTTAAATAACCGCCCTGTATCTTTTCTGCCCTTTTTGTCTCATTTTCAAATGCATCAAATATACCTTCAGTAATGCTTTCCACGGATTCAGGATTTACCAGAAATGCAGCGTCTCCGGCCACTTCAGGCATGGAAGAAACGTTTGAGGTCAGTACAGGTGTGCCTGCCGACATCGCTTCCAGAATTGGTAAACCAAAACCTTCCCGCAGGGAAGGATACAGAAAAAGAAAAGCCTGGTGATACAGCACAGTCAATTCATTATTGGAAACATAACCCGGGAAAATAAACCGGTCAATCAGAGCGGATTTTCCACTCTTTTCCAGAATTTCAGTAACCATTGCTGCATCTAATGCCGTTATTACCAGTTTTACTTCAGGGTATTTTTCAGTAAAAGGAATGAAAGCGTTTATAACATTAGGGACATTCTTTCTCGGATCTTTGTTACCAAGAAAAAAGAAAAACTTTTCAGGTAAATTAAACTTCGCTTTCACCTTTTCTGATTCCCCGGCATCCGGTTTTTCACCGAATCTCTGGCTTACGCCATTATGCACAACTGTAACCTGTTCTTTCGGAACATTCAGTGCCCGGCTGATATTGGCTTGTTCTACCGTAGAAATAGTAAGTACTTTCCGGCATTTTCCAAAAATGAGAGGAAGTAAGTATTTACGGTACATATTACCATATTTCTGATAGGCAGTTCCACCATTACCCCCACTGTTTTTTTCCAGAAATATTACATCATGAAGAGTGAGTACAATCGGCGTTTTACAGAACAACGGAGCGGTATTATTGGTACAGTGAATCAGATCAAGTTTGTATTTGCTGAGTTCTTTAGGTAAAAGTATTTGTTCCCAGTAAACATAATTTCCTCCCGGAATGCGGACAATTTTGAAATTCTCAGTTTCCTTTATACAGGTATCATCCTCATCAGGTTTTACAAAAATAAAGTACTGATTAACCTTGTCAATCCGTTGAAGTGTGTGAATCAATTCTAATGCCACAATATCCATTCCATGCTTTTTAGGCCTGAAAATGCGTTGTGCCTCTATGCCAATTCTCATATAATTTGATTAAGACGGTCTATATCTTCCTGAATGATTGCTTTAAGGTCATATAACTGCCCGTTAATATCTTCATAAAGTGCTATCAGGGCATTATATTCTCCTCCGCTTTTTAAGCTTTTTTCAAGTTCCTGAACCTGTGGATGAAGGGCGGTAAGTCCGCTCATGGAAAAGGAAGGTTTTATTTTATGAACAAGTTCTCCTGCAGGAGCAAACTGACCATCTCTGATGAGCCCTTCAACTTTTTCCCATGATGGAATACTGTCAGTCAAAAAGAGATTAAACATCATTTGCGTAATTTCAGGATCCCCGCCATAAAGTTCTTCCAGATATTTGGCATCTAATTTGGGGTTAAAAATAAACATACGGGAACAGGGGTTGGTGAATTTGAATGGCAAATAATTTTTATCTTTCAAATATATAAAAAAATGATTCCCTTGGTGTGCATAAGCACGAAAAAAAGATTTTAGCGCAGAAAAGAAATGAATTTTCAGCAGGAAAAAAAGTAAAATATTGCATCACATAAAACTACCCGTTAGTAAACGTTAAGACTAATGAATTGTGGGATAAATGAAAAAATACCACTTAAAAAAAACTCTTTTGTTTTTAACGTTTTCTAGAAAAAAATGTGTTATTTTAATTTTTAGAGTGAATGTATCAGTTTTTAGAAGTATTTGAACACAATAGAAATCCTGGTATTTCCTTCTGATAAAATATGGAATCATTATTTTTTTCAATATTCTGAAAGTGTTCTGCAACACCTGTTTTGAAACAAACATACCAGAATTTAACAGTGCAAAATTATAAAACCTCTTTTATCACTTGATCGTTGATTGCCGATTGGCCATTAACAAATCTGTCTGGCATCGGGTATTTATTCCTGTGGAAGATGCTCTTTTTCAGATAGTTCAGATTGAGGACTTCCGCCAGAAATCCAATTTACAGTCAACCAGCAAAGCAGACCTTTATTTAACGAATTTATACTAACCAGGTATGAAAATAGATCAGTTTTTTTACAAATCCGAAGAGTGGCACACATTGTCTGATGAAAGTAATTCAACACAGGGAAAAGCGCAATTGGTTTTAGCTTTTGGGGAAAGAGAAATTTTAGAACGTATAAAACCCTATGAACATCTGAGGAAATTATACCCCGTTGCTGAAATTATCATTAATTCAACCTCCGGAGAAATTTATCCGGACGGGGTTCAGGATCATACCGTGGTAGTAACAGCAATTCAGTTCGATAAAACTACCATAAAAAGTACTAAAATCAGTATTAACGATTATACAGAGAGTTTCGAAGCCGGAAAACAGATTGCGGAAGCGCTGGATCAGCCGGATTTAAATTCAATTTTTATCATTTCCGATGGCGGAAAAGTAAACGGAAGTGCTCTGATCGCTGCATTTAATGAAAGATTTGATAAAAATGTGCCAATTACGGGCGGACTTGCCGGAGATGGCACAGCTTTTGAGAAAACAGTTGTAGGATTAAATGCTGAACCAGAATCCGGGCAAATCGCTGCTGTCGGATTTTATGGAAAAAGTCTGCATGTCGGGCATGGTTCAGTAGGAGGTTGGGACGTTTACGGACCTGAAAGGGAAATTACGAAATCAGCTTATAATGTTCTTTATAAGATCGGAGATAAACAGGCACTGGATTTGTATAAAGAATATTTAGGGAATTATGCTTCAAGTTTACCGGGAGGCGCCTTGTATTTTCCGCTTTCCATTAAAGCTACTCCTGATTCGGAACCATTGGTCAGGACGATTCTTTCGATTGATGAAAATGAGAAATCAATGACTTTTGCCGGAGAAATGCCGGAAGGGGCATTGGTAAGATTTATGAAGGCTAATTTTGACAGGTTAATAGATGCCTCTTCGACTGCGGCACAAAATACCTATCGTTCTTTTTCCCAGCCTCCGGAATTAGCGATTCTGATAAGCTGTGTAGGAAGAAAACTGGTACTTGGTCAGCGAACGGAAGAGGAGATTGAAGTAGCGAAAGAAATTTTCGGAGATTCTACCTGTTTAACCGGTTTTTATTCATACGGGGAAATTTCGCCTTTAGTGGCAGGCACTCGGTGTGAACTGCATAACCAGACAATGACAATTACTACATTCACTGAAGATTAGGCATAAATGGAATTGGATCTGACTCATAAACTACTAGCAAAACAGGTAAAAAAATACCTGTCATCAGAGTCTTTGGCAAGTGAAGATGTTACAAAATTTCTAAATGCTGTCAATGAATCTTATAAGAATTTTGACAGAGATAAGGAGCTTTTTGAACATTCTTCATTTCTGAATGAGAAGGAGTACACCGAAATTAACCAGAAACTGAAAGACGAAGCTGAACATCGGAGAAAATCGGTAGAAAAACTGATTGAAGCGATTGGTTCACTGGAAATTCCAGATAATTACCAATTACCTGATTTTGATGCCAATAACCTGATTTCTCTCGTTGGTTTTCTCAACAAACAGATTGAAAACCAGAAAGGTATAGAGCTTGAACTCAGACAATCCAAAGAATTAGCAGAAAAAGCCACCCAGGCTAAATCTGAGTTTTTATCAATGATCAGTCATGAAATAAGAACGCCGCTTAATGCTATTGCCGGAATGACCTACCTGATGCAACAGGAAGACGGTTCCCCGGCGATGATGGAAAACCTTAAAGTTCTTCAGTTTTCAACCGAAAACCTTTTGGCGCTTATTAATGATATCCTTGATTTCAGTAAAATTGAAGCAGGAAAGGTTGAACTCAAAGAGATGCCTTTTGATCTGAGACAACTGGTTTCAAATATCAAAAATGCCAATCAGCTCAAAGCGCATGAAAAAGGAAATAGTATCCGGCTGATGATTGATGATGAGCTGGAAGATACTTTTATCGGTGATCCGGTGAGAATTGGTCAGGTATTGACTAACCTGGTATCGAATGCTGTAAAATTTACTTCTAAGGGTAGTATTTTTATTGAAATTGTAGTGCATTCGAAAAAAGAAAACTCCCTGGTGCTTGATTTTTCGGTTACCGATACCGGAATTGGTATTGATGAAGATAAACAGGAATTGATTTTTGAGAAGTTTACCCAGGCTCATTCCAGCATTGAAAGTCAGTATGGCGGAACCGGCCTCGGCCTGGTAATTACCAGAAAACTGTTGAAACTTTATAATAGTGACATTAAACTGGAAAGTACACCGGGAAAAGGATCGAAGTTCTACTTCAGACTGGAGTTGAAAACCAGTAATACTACCCAGAAAAATCTGCAGATACTTTCGGAACAGATTAATGAAAGTACTTTAAAGGGGATCAGAGTATTGTTGGTGGAGGATTATCCCGTAAATATAAAAGTGGCCCTGAGATTCTTAAATAAATGGCAACTCGATGTGGATGTTGCAGAGAATGGACTGATTGCCTATGAGAAATTTCTGAAGACCAAATACGATATCATCCTGATGGATATTTTAATGCCTGAAATGGATGGATATTGCGCTACAGAAAAAATCAGAGAGATTGATCCGGAAATTCCGATTATTGCACTTACAGCTTCAGCAACAATCAGTAATCAGGATAGAGCTTTTGAAGTAGGAATGACTGATTATTTAACTAAACCTTTTAATCCGAAGGAATTATTTCAGAAAATAGCCAAATACTGTAGTGCCAGACTTCAGCAGATTTAATATCCGGCTATTTCCGATAAACTTTTTATTGATTTCTAATCCATTAATGCATTTAGTTTCCCGTATTCTTCTTTAATAACAGGAAGCATATTTTCAAGCTCTGACATTAAAGAATGCAGTAAATCTCCTATTTTCCCCCAGTCTGATTCATTTTTGGCAAAGCTTTCGAGTTTATGCATTTTTTCTTCCAGATAAGTAAGACCAACCATTACAATAGAAGGCTTAAGTTTGTGGACCATTCTGCCGAAAAGCATAAATTCCTTTTTTTCCAGCAACTCACTTAAGAGGTCAAAATCAGGTAAAACATCATTGAGAAATGTTTCAAACATTTCAGCTGCGTATTCTATGTCGTCTCCGTAAAGTTCAATCAATCTGTTTCTGTCAAGTTTTGTGGAAAAAAGAAAATCAAGGTCAGCTTCAGCATCGTTAATCGGTATTTTGGAGAAACGTTCCAGAAGATCATGTAACTGGCCCGGATTAAACGGTTTGGTAAGAAAATCGTTCATTCCTATTTCCAGCGCTTTATTCTTTTGATCCAGCATAGCCGAAGCAGTAAGCGCAATGATCGGGATATGCTGATTAGGATTTTGCGTGCTTCTGATGGCAATTGTAGTTTCATAGCCATTCATATGAGGCATCTGAATATCCATCAGAATAATGTCGAAACGTTCTTCCTGAATTTTTTCCAAAGCCATTTTTCCATCCGAAACGATAGTATGTCTGACATCCCATTTATTCAAAAGGCTGCCGATATACTTCTGATTCATCAGATTATCTTCCACAACAAGTACATGACCATTGTCAAGATTTCTTTCCGGAACAAAAAGCGGATTGTTTTTGACCAGACTTTCCACACCACCTTTTGTGTAACGAATTGTGAAAATAAAGGTAGTGCCAAGATTTTCCCGGCTATTTACTGAAATTTTACCTCCCTGAAGCTCAACAAGCTGTTTGGTAATGGCAAGTCCAAGTCCTGTTCCTTTGTATTTCTGTCCCTGAGGATTGATTTGCTTAAATTTCTGAAAAATAAGGTCTATTTTATCTTTAGGAATACCAATACCTGTATCGCTGATTTGAAATTCGAGGATATAATATTTCACATCATCTTTCAATACAGTAACAGAAAGTGTGATTTTGCCTTTTTCTGTAAATTTCTCAGCGTTTCCAAGGATATTCAACAGAATCTGATTCAGTAACAATTCATCGCCGATTACATTGGATTCAATGCGTGTATCGATCATAAACTGCACTTCGATAGGCTTTTTCCCAAGTTTAATTTCAAATACCTTTTGAATGGTTCTCAAAAAGCCAACCAAATCAAATTCCTTATCCTGAATCTCTACCCTGCCGGCTTCAATCTTGGCAATATCCAGCAAATCAGAAATCAGGTCGTGCAGGAAATCTGAAGAAGTTTTAAGGATTTCTATGTATTCAAGCTGTTGTGTGGAAGGTTGTGTGTCGTATAATAAATGAACCATCCCGATGATAGCATTGAGAGGTGTTCTGATCTCATGGCTCATATTGGCAAGAAACTGTTTCTCGGCATTTCTTGCTTCTTCTGCCAGAATTGTGGCACGTTCTATCCCCAGTTCAAGTACTTTATGGTCAGTAATGTCATAATGGATTCCTACGGAACCTGAAATTTTACCAAATTCATCAAAAATAGCAGCACCACTGATAAGCACCCATATCCTGTCTCCGTATTTTTTAATCAGTTGAATCTCATAAGTGCCTGCCTGTCCGGTTTTGCGATCTTCGGATTGCTGTAAAAGTACCTCCTGAAACTCTTTTGGTACAAGCATTTCCATGGCATTTTTCCCCAGAAGTTCACTTACTTCATAGCCCGACATCGAACAAAACCGATCATTTGCCTTTACAATCAGGCCTTTATTATCTACTTCCAGCAGACCTAATTCAAGGTTTTCGACAATTCCTCTGTATTTTTCCTCACTGTTTTTTAGTTCCTTGGTTCTTTTTATAATTTCTTCTTCCAGGCTTTTATTCAGGAATAAAAGATTTTGATTTGCTTCAAAAAGTTCCAGGGTCTTTTCCTCCATAATTGATTCAGCCTGTAACCTGGCCTTCCTCTCTTTATGATTGTCCCATTTGAGTGAATCAGTATTTTCCATCAGTGTATAAGTTCAAGACTACTTAGTATTAGGGCTGGTTTAATATGTATTTTATGTGTGTCTGTGATTCTTTTTTCATGTTCAGGACTCAGAAACCAGCTGATGTTTGCTGACACTTCTGAGAAGCTGGAACAATTCCATCGGCAGAAAAGGTTTCCCGATATAGCCATCCATTTCAACTTTTTCTCCATGTACGATCAATTCAGATTTTGGCGTTGCACTGAATCCGATAATAGGAATCCCGGAAATTCTGGAATCTGTGGAATTTCTGATTGCTCTGGTTGCCTGATACCCATCCATTTCAGGCATCTGAGTATCCATTAAAATGACGTCATAGGATTTGTGTTCAAGCATCTCCAGTGCAATTTTTCCATTCGGAGCATTTTCAGCAGTTCCTCCCCATTTTTTCAGGAATCTGTCAACCAGAATAAAATTATTCAGGTTATCTTCTGCAACTAATACTCTTATTCCTGTAAGGTCGTCGTTAAAGAGAGATGGATGCTTCACTTCTATACTTGTATCGGCTTTCCGGAATGGCAATTGTATCCTGAATATACTTCCTTTTCCTAAAGTACTATTCACCTCAATTGTACCATTAATGAGGTGAACTAATTTCTGAGTAATAGATAAGCCCAGTCCGGTTCCTCCATATTTCCGGGTGGAATTTTCATCAGCCTGTGAGAAAACTTCAAAAATCTTCACCAGTTTCTCAGAGGCGATACCGATACCTGTATCTTCAAAAGTAATGTCGATATGACAAATATCGTCTTCAATTTTATGTAACCGGGCTTTTATAACAACACTTCCTTTTTCTGTGAATTTTAAAGCATTTCCCATTAAGTTATTGAAAATCTGCTTAATGCGTGTTAAATCTGCTTTAAGATGTGCCGGAATTTCCTCATCAATAATAACTTTCAGTTCCAGTCCTTTTTCATCTGCTTTAAACTGGAAAGAATTTCTTAATTTCATCAGCAATTCCCGGAAATCGAAAACCTCTTCAAACAGCACAATTTTTCCGGCATCTATTTTCGAGAAATCTAGAATATCGTTAATTAAATCCAGAAGTGTTTCAGCAGAATACTTCAGTAATTTAATGTTTTCTCCATCCGGAGATTTTGGATCATAATCCAGAAGGTTACTGAAACCGATTACAGAATTCAGCGGAGTTCTGATTTCATGCGTCATAATTGACAGGAAACTGGCTTTGGCATTTGCGGCTTCCTCTGCCTTATTTTTAGCGATAATCAGCTCTTCTTCATACTCTTTTTGTCTGGTAATATCCTGAATCTGAGAAATAAAATGAAGGAAATTGCCATGAGCATCAACTGCTTTGGAAACATTGAGAAGACTCCAGATAACCTTTTTGTTTTTTGTAAAATAACGCTTTTCAAGCTGATATGAATTGATTTCTCCGTTCAATACCTGCAAAACAAGATCCCAGTCTTTCTCAAGATCGTCAGGGTGCGTAATCTCCTGAAAGGTAATATTTAATAATTCAGCTTCTGTATAACCCAGAAATTGGCAAAGAGCCGGATTTACCATCATAAACTTTCCGTCTTTCGAAACCAATGCTTTTCCGATCGGAGCATAGTTAAATGCGGTCAGGAATTTTTCCTGTAATTCCCAGTTTGCCTGCTTGGAAAGTACTTTTTCGGTGATATTTCTGGAATACAATAAAGCCAGTGAAATTTCATGCTGTTCATTGAAAACCGGAGTGAAAATGTTTTCAAAAGTCTGATCTCCGAGCTCTTTAATATCGGTAAATCTTTCTCCGTTGAATACTCTGTAAAAAAGCGCTCTGGCATAGGCACTGGTTTCCGGAGAAAAACATTCTTCAAGTAATTTTCCCTGCAAATTTTCGGGAGTCAGATTGTATTTTGACAACTCTTCACCCGCGCTAAAAAGTAATCTAAGGTCTTTATCTAGTACATAAACAGCACTTTCCGGTAGATTTTCAAGGATTTTGTTAAGCAGAAACTGACTGTGAGTCAGTCTGCCGGTAGTTTTGTTTAATTCAGTTTTGTAAATATTTTCCCTGGTTACATCTCTGGTTACGATGCTTATTTTTTCAACTTTACCATCTTCAATAACCGGATTAAAGGAATGTTCAAAATAATACGAATGATCAGAAATATCTGTACGCAAAACGGCTGTAAAATATTCTCCGTTGAAGCAGCGGTCAATTTGTTCGGCAAAGAACTGTTTTTGCGCCAGATCAATGAAAAATCTATTGATGGAATAGCCTATTTTGGGATAGATGTTGAAAAGTTTGAAAATAAACGATTCGAAGGTTTTATTGAAAAGCTCCAGCTCATAGTTTTTCGATAACACGATGATCGAAATATGCGGATTTTCAATAATTGCTTCAAATTCAGCCGTCTGGCTTTTCAGTATTTCCTGACTTTTCTTTAAATCAGTAATATCTGACCCCTGAAGATGGAATTCCCAAAGCTGATTTTGAGCATTATATATCGGCAGGATAATTAAACGCAGCCATATGGTATCTTTTTCAGCATTAACTATTTTAAAGACAATATCTCCGGCTTGTTCTGAATTTGAAAGTTTCCGGATATTGATTTTTATCTTTTCCCTTACAAAATCCGGGAAATAGCTCAGAATATTACTTGCGTTAATCTCATCCGGTTGCCTGTTACAAAACCTGATAAAGGAAGTGTTATGAAACTTAACCGTAAGGTCAGGTGAAAAAGTACAGATAAAGTCTTCCTGAGAATTAATGATTGACTTTTGAATTTTCTGCTCAGTCTTTCTTGACTTATTTGGATTATTCCATGTTACAAATCCTGTGACAGTGATTACTGAGTTATTCTCATCGAAACGGGTAAAGGTTTTTTCAGTAATACTTCTGATTTCTCCCGATCGAGTAATAATCCTGTATTTCAGATTATTACGGGAATTATGATTTACAGCTTCCCGGTGAGTCAGAAACAGATTTTTGTCTTCTTCAAAAACAATTTCCGGAAAAAGAGCGGGATTTTGTATAAACTCATTCGGTTGATAACCAGTAACTTCCAAGATATCTTCGCTGAAGAACATACTGGTATATGCGTCACGAGTATATGACCACATGAATTCACCCAAACTTATTTTATGTTCCTTCATACTTAAGACAGATAATATAAAAACGAAGCCAAAGGCCGATACTGCCTCGTTTTACTGATATTTCACTTATAACGACAGAAAATGTAAATCAATTGATTTATCTGTTTCCGCAGAGGTAATTTATTCTTTCTAAACCGATACTTACGGTTTTAACTGATTGATAGTTTGGTTGTTATGTTTTAGTTTTTCAGGAAAATATCAATTGCGTTCCGGCGATACGATAAGGTGAACACTAATTGAAGGTGAAATTCTGATTATTTATGTTGAAAATATTAAAATCCTGTTTTGGAATTTTTAAATGGCGAAGCTGTTCAGAACTTTGTTTGATTGAACCATAAACAGAAAAGAAAATCGCATCAATATTGGCATATTGATTAGTTTCATGTGCTTTAATCCGATTCAGTTTTTTCGGAAAACTCATCAGCGGTTATGTTTCAATGTTTAAAAATACTTCGGCAGTTAGATTAACGAATAGTTACGCTAAAATCATGCCAAAGGGTAAACATTTGAAGCTTAGTTTACGAAAGATTTTGATATTTGGAGAGTTCCTTTAAAATAACTGAGTATAAACCACTAAAATTCAGTTTGAGGTATAATTTTTGACAAGAAAAGAGAAAAAGAATGTTAAGAGAATAAAATAGAATAACAGATTTAAATGGATGAAACAATTTCTCCGTCAACATAGAACCACTGACCCTTGATTTTCTCGAAATTTGAATGCTCGTGATGTACCTTCATGGCTCCGGAAGAATCGAGATAAAAAGCCATAAATTCCACCTCTCCAAAACGGTCAACTACCTTTCCGTCAAGGCATTTTGTTACAACCAGCCGTTGCCAGTCGGACGATTTTGCCCAGCGTTCTATCTCTTTTGCTTTATAGAACTTTCTGGTAGAAGGATGTGTCGTATCAAGCAGATATGAAATAGCGTAAATAGTATACGCTGAGTACCTCGAACGCATTAGCTGCTCCGCTGTTTCAGCCAATTTTGCACCGCTTATGATGGGCTGACAGCAATCCTGATAACTTTTTCCGGAACAACACGGACATTGCTTTGACATAGAGATGGTCTTGACATTTAAGATTCAAAATTAATATTTACGGATGAGATTGGATGAGAGAAACCGAATTTTCCGTTGAAATCTGCCTGAAATTGAATCAAAGGGGCTTTTTACAGCCTGAAACAGAGGAAAATTTGCTTCCGCATAATTTTTTTTTAAAAATATTCATTTTTCAATAGTACTATTTCCTTTCTCAGCCTACTTGTATCTGAAACCGTTTATTATGACAAGCCCGATTGATTAATGACTCCTGAAAAAATACAGATTCTCATTCAAAAATATAAAACCGGCTCCTGCTCGAATGAAGAGATAGCTGAGTTAAATCACTGGCTGGAAAATTTAGAGGAAGACCATCATTCTGATTTCAGGTTTATCGATGATGCGCATGAGCAAAATCTTAAAGATGAAATCAGAAATAATATAAGAGAAGGCATTAAACAGCGGACATTTAGAAAACGGTTTTTTGCCACTTCATGGGTCAGGATTGCTGCTTCGGTACTTTTGGTATCAGGAATCAGTGTTTTTGCCTGGATTTACTGGCAGTCGCTCAGGAATAAACCCATTGAGTTAGTGGAAGTTTATGCAGGTTCCGGGGAAATGAAAGAAGTGATTTTACCGGATGGCTCAAGTGTACATCTCAATGCGAAAACCAGATTTAAATATGAAAAAGATTTTTCGGGAAAGACCCGCCGGGTTTATCTGGAAGGAGAAGCTTTTTTTAAGGTTACCAGAAATCCTGAAAAACCATTTATTATAAAAACGGCTCAATTACAAACCAAAGTACTGGGAACAAGTTTTAATATCAAGGCTTATCCTGGAACAGAAAAGGAAGAGGTGACAGTCGTAACTGGTAAAGTAAATGTTCAGAACCCACAGTCTTCCATCAATCTTCTTCCGAATCAAAAAGTAGTTTATAACCTGCAAAACAGACAATTATCTCAGATAAATGTATCAAATGCCCATGATTACCTGGCCTGGACGGAAGGACGACTTGTTTTTGAAGATGCTTCACTGACTGAAATTGTGGAAGTATTAAGCCGTAAGTATGATGTCAGGATTGAATTAGGAAATGTGAAAATGAAAAAATGTATGCTGAATGCCCAGTTCAAAAATGAACAGCTGGAAAAAATTCTTGAAAAGCTTTGCCTTTTTCTTGATGCCAGCTATTATATGAAGGATGGTCATGTTATCATCAAAGGAAACGGCTGTTAAAAGACTATCGATAGTGTAAAGCAAATAAGTTTACCCATAAAAACCCTCATTTTAAGCATGAATTAAACCCTTGACAATCTTCTCAAACTGTAATTGCTCATTTGTCTGACAAGCAGAAAATGAAAAAACCGAAGATGCTCGCAACACCTTCGGCCTAATTAAAAAGCTCCTTATTTCATCAATGTGATTTGACTTGGTGAGTTTTAAAAAACTCGCAAGGGAGCATTTTGTCTTAAGTTTTTAAAACAACTCAAAAGTATGAAAAAAAATGTGAATCGATTTCTGATTTTACTGAAATGTTTCAGGAAGTATCAAGTCATTTCGACTATTGCCTTTTTATTGCTGAGCCTGACTTATTTTCAGGGGAACGCCCAGTCTCAGAATGTGCTGGACAAAATATTAACACTCAGACTTCAAAAGGTAAGTTTGCGTGAAATGTTAAACAAAATCAGTGAAAACGGGAATTGCCAGTTTATCTATTCCAAAGATTTACTTCCTCTGGAAAATAAGGTTTCTGTGAATGCGGAAAACAAAAAGCTGAGCAGTATTCTGGAAGAGCTGCTTAAGCCTTATCACGTAATTTACAAGGCAACAGATTCCTACATTTTTATTAAAGAAGATCCCCGAAAAGCTAATCAACCTGCTAAAACCGTAATGGGGCAGGTGATAGATGCCAGCACCAAGCAGGCCATGGTTGGTGTGAATATCGGGGTGAAAGGAACTGCCCAGGGAACATCCAGCAATGCTTCCGGAAAATATACGATTACTACGAATGATGAGAAAGCAGTGCTTGTGTTCTCATTTGTAGGATACGGCTCTAAAGAAATTGCAGTCGGAAACCAGTCCGTTATCAATGTTGACTTGTCTCCCAGTACTGAGGCATTACAGGAAGTAGTGGTAATTGGTTACGGAAAACAATCAAAATCAAAAATTACAGGTTCTATTTCTCAGGTTAAATCTCAGGAACTGAATAGGTATGCCAGCAGTAGTTTTGCCAATCAATTGGCCGGGAAAGCTGCTGGTGTGGTAATCAACGAAGCTTCTGCACAACCTGGTGCTGACCCTCAGATTGTGATTCGGGGAATCGGAACGCTTACCGCCGGAAGAAGTCCTCTTGTTGTAGTAGATGGATTTCCGTTGTCGGAAGGTAGTTCGTTAAACTCTATTAACCCCCAGGATATTGAGACAATCGATGTATTGAAAGATCCGGCTTCAGCAGCGATTTATGGTTCGCGGGCAGCTAACGGGGTTATTCTGATTACTACGAAAAAGGGGAAAGAAGACAGATTGACAATTTCCCTTGATGCTTATACCGGAATTCAGCAAAGGGCTGATAATGTGCAGTATGTAGATGCTTATGAGGCCGCACAGTATTTTACTGAGGCAAGAGACTGGGGATACGTTTCCAAAGATCCTGCCAACAGAAGTATTAATGATGACAGAGCAACACGTATTGCCAAAGGAGCCAGTCTGAGAGAATTGAGACTTAACTATCTGCAACCCTATCTTGATAAGCAGCCGGGTCTGACAAATACCAACTGGCTGAATGAGATATTCCGGACTGCTCCGATCAGAAGTTATAACCTTGCCCTTACAAGAGGCACTTCCAAATCCAGTTATTTCGTTTCCTTCAACTACCTGGACCAGCAGGGAATTGTCATTGAAAACGGATTGAACAGATACAGCGGAACAATCAAGATAGATTCAAAATTGTCAGACAAGATTGATTTTAGTGTGGCAGTGAATCCTTCTTTTTCCACACAGAACTATTTCGAAAATGATGCTAACTGGTCGAATGACCCGGTGGCCGGAGTGCTGATTATGTATCCTTTTTTCAGTCCTTATAATGCTGACGGTTCCTTGTCTATCAGCAAACAGATTATTGCCAATACACCGGAAGACGGAGCGCTGGGAGAAAATGCAGTGGCATTAATTAAGAAAATAAAGAATACCAGAAATTTATTCAGAACCTTCGGTAATACTTATTTGTCGTATGAACCTGTTCCCGGCTTAAAATTCAAAGCACTTGTCGGGGCTGATATAAGAAATAATTACTTTGATTTCTATAACCCATCTGACGTCGGTGGATACCGTACTGCTGCGCCAAAACCGGCTTCAGCCGTAGAAACCAGAGAACTGAATGTAAATTATCTGGTAGAGAATACCGTCAATTATAATACAAACATCGGTTTGCATAATATTGACGCATTGGTTGGTTATACTTTTCAGAAAGAAACGGGTTCTTCTACAAAAGTTACCGGCTCTGGGATTCCCGATGATAATATCCCGAATATTGGCGGAGCCAGTGCATTTTCAGCAACTGCTTCCCGGTATGTGTGGAGCCAGGTTTCTTTTCTGGCTCGTTTGCAATATGCTTTTCAGAATAAATACCTGCTCTCAGGTACAATAAGAAGAGATGGTTCCTCACGTTTCGGTGATCAGACTAAATGGGGAAATTTCCCTTCTGTTACAGCAGGCTGGATAGTGAGTAATGAAGATTTTTTCCCTAAAACAAAGGTAGTTTCTTTTGCCAAATTGAGAGCAACATATGGGCAATCCGGTAATAACCAGATCGGTTCATATAGTTCAAAAGCATTGGTTGGCCCGTCAAATTATGTATATGGCAATACTTTAGGACCTGGTTTTTCAGCAACCTCCACTCCAAACCCCAATTTGTCATGGGAAACCAAAACTTCTATGAACCTTGGTTTGAATTTAGGTTTATGGAATAAGTTTAATCTTACGGCCGATTACTATAATTCAACTACTCAGGATCTTTTATTAGATGTTCCTATTCCGGAGCAGTCAGGTTTTACTTCCTCCATTCAAAACATCGGAAAAGTGAGAAATAGTGGTTTTGAACTTGAACTGGGAAGTAATGCCATTGATCTGGGAGCGGTTAAATGGAGTTTTAATGCCAATATCGCTACTAATTCCAATAAAGTACTGGAACTGGCACCGGGGCAACAGCAGATTATTGCAGGAACTGACGGGAATTTCGTAACGAGAGTTGGCGGATCTATCGCTGAACTAAGCGGGTACAATGTTACCGGAGTTTATAAAAATCAGGATGATATCAATAAAACTCCTCATCTTACCGGAACAGTTGTCGGAGATTACATCGTGGAGGATTTGAATAATGATGGCGTAATTGATCAGAAAGACCAGAAAATTTTTGGTACTTATAATCCCAATTTTACGTATGGATTTGGTAGTACTTTCTTCTATAAAAACTTTGAACTGAGTTTTTCTTTCAATGGTATCGAAGGACGAAAAATTTATGACAGAGCTGCATCCTCCCAGGATGAGTCAGGTGAAGGATTTGGTGTACCGAATAAATACTATTTTGATAATCGTTATCATCCGGTCGATAACCCTAACGGCTTTTTGGCACAACCTAATATGGGTAATTTTTCAAGCGCCAGAAAGCTGACGAGAAGCTCGAATCTGTTTTATAAAGATGCTGATTATTTAAGACTTCGTACGTTGCAGCTTTCTTACAACATTCCTCAGCAGGTGCTTTCAAAACTTAAGATAACGAATGCGAGAGTTTATGTTACTGCCAACAATTTGCTGACCATTACCAAATACAGAGGCTTCAATCCAGATGCCACTTCGCCCGACAATATTCTGACAAACGGATATTCCTATACCAATTATCCTGTCGCAAGATCTTTCATTTTAGGGCTAAGCTTAACATTCTAATCAAAAATAGTATTGAAGATGAAAAAGAAATTTTTTATACCTTTTCTTGGGTTATTGCTGGTTATTTCTTCTTGTACAAATGACCTGTATCAGGACCCGATTACCTCAAAAGAACTGAGCATTTTTCTTTCCAATGAAACGGAAGTTGAAGAATATGTAAATGCGGTTTATGCCAGTCTTCAGTCAACCGGATTGTATGGCTTATACCTGCCTGCTTTCGCTGAAATTCCTTCAGATAATACCTATGATGAAGTTCCGGCAAATGATGACGGGATTTATGGCCAGCTGGATGAGTTTACAACAATTCCGACCAACGGTATCGTGACGCTTACCTGGAGACATGCTTATCAGGGGATTCAGAAAGCTAATGTGGTATTAAACCGGATTGACAAGATTACATTTAAGGATGATAAAGTAAAACTTGCCCGCAAAGGTGAAATGAAATTTATCCGTGCATTGATGTATTTCAATCTGGTAAGACTATACGGAGATGTTCCGCTTGCCACCGAGGAAACGTCTGATCCCAACAAATATTTTGGTCAGGGAAGAACGGCACAGGCTAAAGTGTATGATCAGGTGAAAAAAGATTTAACCGAAGCCATTGATCTGCTTCCTGAAACTTCGTCACAACCTGGTAAAGTTATCAAAACCGCTGCCCAGACATTGCTGGCAAAAGTCTATCTGACCCTGAATAGTTATCCGGAGGCTAAAACCTTATTGCAAAGTGTGGTTAATTCCGGAAAACATACTTTACTTGCTAAGCCTCAGGACATCTTTAGCCTGAGCAATGAAAATAACAAGGAAATTATTTTTGCCGTGCAGTTTGCGTCAGGAATCAATGGAAATAGCGAAGGCAGCACTATGTTCCAGCAATTCAGCCCTTCCGGAACGCAAAGTGGCGCAAAAGGCCATAATCTGCCTACCAAAAACCTTTATAACCTATACTCTTCAAATGATCTGAGGAAAGGCATTTTTGTGACACTTACTTCTTCCGGGATTCCTTTCAATAATAAAATCTCAAAGCCAATTACTGTAATTACCGATGGTGGAAGTGATTTCGTAGTACTTCGTTATGCTGATGTGCTTTTGATGCTGGCAGAAGTGGAAAATGAATCGGGTAATACGGATCAGGCTTCTGTAAATCTGAATTTAGTCAGAAACAGAGCGGGCTTACCGAATACTTCCGCAAATACGCAGAAAGATTTGCGTGAGGCTATTGCACAGGAAAGAAAACTGGAGCTGGTAGGAGAGGGGCATCGTTGGTTTGACCTGTTGAGAACAAAAACAGCTGTTGAGGTAATGAACAAATGGTTCAAAGAAAACGGGAAGCTTATTACGATTGACGAGCATAATCTGCTCATGCCGATTCCGCAAAGTCAGGTCAATACAGATCCTGCCATTAAACAAAATCCGGGATATTGATTTACTGTTTTAGAAAACCAATAAACATAATTGAACAATGAAATATTTTTTTGGATTAGTATTCTCTTTGGTGTTTTTCTTCGAAAGTCAGGCGCAGAAACAAAGGGTAACGGCGATTATTGAACAATTGAAAAATCCTAAAGATAAAAATGTACTGGTAATTGCACACAGGGCAGATTGGCGTAATTCGCCTGAAAATTCAATTGCTGCGATTAACAATGCGATTGAATTAGGTGTAGATATTGTTGAGATTGATGTTCAGAAAACCAAAGACGGTCATCTGATTATCATGCACGATGAAAAAGTTGATCGTACCACTAACGGAAAAGGTTACGTGAAAGACTATACGCTGGATTCTCTGAAGAAACTGTTTTTAAGAAACGGAATGGGACGGGTAACTTATCACAAAGTACCGACACTTGAGGAGGCAATGCTTGCCGTGAAAGGAAAAGTAATGGTAAATCTTGATAAATGTTATGAGCATCTGAATGAAGCTTATGCTATTCTGGAAAAAACCGGAACCGTTAATCATGCCATTTTTAAGGGATATTATTTTACTCCTGAGCAGGTAAAAAAAGACTACGGCCATTTACTGGATAAGATTTTCTACATGGCGATGGTCAGAATTGATGAACCCGGTTCGCAGAAAATTATTGATGATTTCCAGACCCTGATCAAACCGATCGCTTTTGAACTGAGCTTTAAAAATGATACTTCTTCAGTGATTAATCAATTTGAGAAAATTAAGGAAAGAGGTTCAAGAGTCTGGATAAACTCACTTTGGGCAAGTTTAAACGGTGGACACGATGATGACCGTTCTGAAACGGATATAGCAGGAAGTTATGGATGGATCGTTGGAAAAGGAACCAACATGATTCAAACCGACAGACCTAAGCAGCTGCTTCTTTATCTGAAGGCAAGACATTTACATCCATAAGCCTCACAGGAAGGTAATTGGTTTTATGATTGGAAGGAATGGGAAATCTCTCATTCTTTCCAATTATTTGCTTTAAAGGAAAAGATAAGAAGGGCTGGTTCTCTGCCCTGTTACATGTTAAAAACAACTATCTTAAATATGTTTGTTGAACATACTCATTTTAATTTAAAAAGAACCCTCTTTTTAGTCCTGACAGTACTGATGTTTCAAAGGAGTTTCGGTACAACCTGTTACAGCTGTATAGTAGTTTCAGATCAGAAAACTATTGATAAAGCAGATCTTAATCTTCGTGTAACTGATAAAATAAAAGGAAAAATTGTTGATGAAAGCAAGGTAGCAATTTCAGGTGCAGCCATTACCGAAGTGAATACTTCAAATACAGCGATTACTAATTCAAGTGGTGAATTTGAGTTTTCCTGCCTGGACTATAAAAGCAAAACAGCAGCGGCACAAAAGAATTTTATAGCAGTTAAGTTAGCATCAGATTCGATAGCATCGCAGAAGGTAAAGGACAGAAATCTTCCGGCGGCCTGGCAGCAGGGGTTTTTGGACATCCATTTTATAGAAACCGGGCGTGGGAATGCCAGTTTCATGGTCTTTCCGGATGGTACAACCATGTTGTTAGACGCAGGTGATTTACAGACAGAGGAATTTTATAAAAAGAATTCCCCGTTAAAAGTAAGCCCGGCACTACCCACCGATAAAAAACGTCCGGGTGAGTGGATAGCCGCCTACATCGCACAGATAATGCCGAAAAACAGAGCGCTGACTATCGATTATGCCATGATAACGCATTTCCACCAGGACCATTATGGCAGTGTAAATGCCCAAACCCCATATACTGCAAACGGAGCTTATCAATTATCCGGAATAGCCGATGTAGGAACACAAATTCCAATTCACAAACTCCTGGACAGAGGTTTTGATTATCCGGTTGATTTGCACACTTATTACAGTAAAGATGCCACGTTTACCAATTATGTGAAATTCATTAAGGAGCAGGAAAAAAGAAAGGATTTTATCCACGAAGCACTTAAGGCGGGGAGCAATTCGCAAATTGGTTTGTTGATTCAGCCCAAAAGCTATCCGGATTTCTCGGTACGCAATATAAAAGCAGGGAATAAAGTCTGGTCAGGCATAGATGAACAAATTGTAAACTGTTTCTCTGATTCGGACATGCCGCAAAAAGGGTTCAACGAAAATCCGCTTAGTAATGCCATAAAAATCACTTACGGGGCATTTACTTATTATAGCGGCGGCGACAATACCGGTTATGAAGGTTTGGGTTATCCCGGAAGGAAAAATGTTGAACCGGCGATTGCAAAAGCAGCGGGTCGTGTAACGGCTATGTCATTAAACCATCACGGCAACCGGGACGCTAACAATCGTGATTTTATAGAAGCATTATCTCCGGAAGTAGTAGTGCAGCAAAGTTGGTGCTCAGACCAGCCGGGGCAGGAACTGGCCTTTAGACTTGTCGAAAAAAATAGCCGTGGAGATAGTATAAAGGTTTTTAATACCCACATGTTGCCTGAAACCAGAATCTATTTAGGGGGCTGGATAACGAAAGCATTTAAAAGTTTGAACGGACATGTGTTGATAAGGGTTCAAAATGGAGGAGGTACCTATATGGTTTATGTGTTGGATGAAACAAAAGAAAAATTAGAAGTAATGAAAACCTTTGGGCCTTATGTAATCAGATAATGAGGATTGGCAATCTGCAGCCAGGGAACAGGTTATTTGTTATCTGAAAGAAGTCGGTTTTATGATTGGGAGGAATGGGAAATGTCACATTCTTTCCAATTTTTTGCTTTAAAGAGGATAGGAAAAATTAAATGGTCAGAAACCAGTTAAGGAGCAGGAAAATTATAAGATAATCACTTAAATCGACACGGATTTTACGCAGGGCACTGCTTAGTTGATTTTTAACAGTCTGTTCAGATAAATCTAGTTTCTGAGAAATTTCTTTAATGGAATAGCCATTTGAACGACTCATCTGAAAGACCAGTTTTGTCCGGCTTGTTAAAGTTTGAATAGAATCGTTCAGCAAAGATTTAATTTCATTTTCACTTACCGATTCTTCTGTACAATTATCAATCTGAGAAGAAGTCTGCTGTAAATAAACCTGATGGTTTTGACGAACCTGAGAGGAATCGAAATAATCAAAAATACTATATTTTAAAGCAGAGAAAAGATAGGCAGAAAGGGTAGAGGTAATTTCCAGTGTTTCTCTTTTTAGCCAGAGAGAAATAAATAGTTCCTGTACTAAGTCTTTCGCAGCTTCCTCGCACTGTGTTTTTTTGAAGGCAAACAGAAACAGATTTTTCCAGTAACAGTCATAAATGCAGTCAAACGCTTTCGCATTCCCGTTCTTTAATTGCTCTAAAAGTAATGCATCATTAAAGGACTCCTGTGACATTTATGTTTTATTTTTATCTATCAAAAATACACTCAAAACAGAAAACGGGAGTTAATAAATTGTTAAGAAAACCATTGCCTATTCATTTTGGATTCCGAATAAGATTTTTCGAAGTAAATATAGTAATTATCAATTAAAAAACCTCGGAAATCTCCTGTAAAAAGGAATGGAAATACCTGTCGTCCGTATAAATATTTTCCAATATCCGAGAACTCAGACGGTCTGTTGTTTTCTGATCGACTGCAGGATAACTGCCGCCATAATTTCAGCAGATTCATTGGCAAACAGGTCTTTTTCAACCTTTAGCAAATGCGAAGAATAATGATTGATGAGCGTTTTCCGCTTTTCAGTTTCGTACATACAACTGCTTAAAACCAGGTGATACAGATTGTCTCTGACGTCATAAACCACTATCGGATTATAAATATTTGCATCTGTTTTAAGGCAATATATGAAAACCGGGAACTCCATTAAACCCATTCCACTGAGATAAGAAACCAGTCCGGCATCGAAAAAGTCATAATACAGAAAGGAATGTTCAAAATCATTTTCTTTTAAAATCAGGGAAAGTTTTTGCAGCTTTTCTGTCATTACCTCAACTGGAATACTGTAAGAAGCAATCTCACTGACCGGGTTCCAGAATTGGGTAGTCAGGTCAAGATATTGGAGAGCAGATTTTGCAAGGTCAAGTTTGTAATCAAACATCGAATACCCGGGAGCAAAATAGCCCGGATAAAAGAACTCGAACCCTCGTTCCCGGCAGAAATCCATTTTCAAAAACATCAGAAATTTGCCCAAACTGTATTTTTTATATTCAGGATCATAATAGCAATTAATACCTGCCGCGCTGGTTGCTCCCAGGTCGAAAAAACCGCCTGCAATTAATCTTGACTGGTCATAGATATTAATTTCATAGGTATTGTAAATATTCCCCCGTCCGTTGTCGAACAACAAATGACTTAAAGAAGGAGAGGTTTCAAAAGTGATGTTTTCTCTGTATCTGGCAAAAAGTTCTTCCTGTTCTGTTTTCAATACAGCAGGCTGAATTTCTACCCTGAATCTGGCATTCTGTTTCAATAATTTTTTCTGAGTATTGGTGATTTCAAAGGAAAATAAGTCGATCCGAAGCCAGATAGCGCTATAGAAATGGTCATGAAACCGTAGAAAATTAGTGGTAAAGATCGATTGCCCCATCCTAAACCATCCGTCAGCAAGATATAAGTCAAGTTCTTCGGGAAGCAGGGAGTCGGGTTGAAGTAATTCTGCAAACATTTATTCAATGGATAATTTTGGGCTAAAGTTTTAGACAAAACAAAGCAGATTACCTTAAAATACCTGATAATTCAGTTAAATTTAACGGAATCCCGGAAAAAAATGCCGGATGATAGAACATATTAAACACAAGTAACATATTTTATCTGATATTCAGCCTTAGATCATTCAGTCATTTTATAAACAGTTACTGAACTGATTCAGCAATAAAGGCACTCATTTTTACAATTGACTAAGTTATAGTGTTTAACCATTCTGACAGATGCTTATGAAGAAAATAATTCTTCTTTAATAAGGTTTTCATAACATTGGTTTTCCTCCGTTTCTTTCATAACTAACAGGAACCGCATAAGGTTTGGATTTAAAGTGGCTGTCGTGATTCCGGGCAGATAAAAATCCTTAAATTTGGTTTTCTTTATTTCACACTTCAACACAAAAGCATGAAATCTCTGATTATTTTAGTACTATTCCTTTCATTATCCCTTAGTTTATCCGGACAGAAACCTCAGACAAAATCTATCAATAAATCAGGACAGTTTGTGCTGGGAACTGTTGAAAAAATACAATCAGCAGCCTTGCATGAAACCAGAAAATTAAACATTTATCTGCCTGAAGGATACTCAGCTGATTCTGCAGGAACTTATCCTGTTATTTATCTTTTGGACGGCTCTGCCAATGAGGATTTTATCCATATTACCGGACTTGTTCAGTTTCTGACGATGATAGAAGCAATGCCGGCATCAATTGTCGTAGGAATTGCAAATGTTGACAGAAAAAGAGATTTTACCTTCCCTACTTCAATCGAAAATGATAAGAAAGATTTTCCTACGACAGGAGGATCAGCAAAATTTATTACGTTTGTAGAAAAAGAACTGCAACCGTTTATTCAGAAGAAATTCAAGGCAAATGCTTCAAAAACTATTGTAGGGCAGTCGCTTGGAGGTTTATTGGCTACCGAGATTCTGCTGACAAAACCTGAGCTTTTTAACAACTACATGATTATCAGCCCGAGTTTGTGGTGGGATAATGAGTCACTTTTATTGAAAGTTCCTGGTTTTCTGGCGAAAGAAACTGCTCAGGAAACTCAGGTTTATGTTTCAGTCGGTACAGAAGGCAAACAAATGGAAGACGATGCCGGAAAACTTGCAGAAGCACTTCAGACCGGGCAGAAAAAAGGTTTAAAAGTTAAATTTGTTCCGATGCCAAACGAAAATCATCTTACAATACTTCATAATAGTGCGTATAAGGGGTTTGAAATCTTGTTTTCAAAGAAATAACCCTTAAAACTGAGGAACAAAAAGACCGGGAATACTGTTCTCTAAAGATTATTAGAAGCCCAAATTTTAGAAAATCAGATAAAATGCAAACAGAGGATTTATTGAAGCAAATCGCATTCATCAAAGAAATAGATAAACTAAAATATATTCAGCGCAAGACCAAACTATTCAATAGCGACAGAAATGAAAATGATGCAGAACATAGCTGGCATTTAGCATTGATGAGTCTCGTTCTGGTACAGTATTCAAATGCTCCGGTTGATATTTTAAAGGTATTGAAAATGGTATTAATTCATGACATCGTTGAAATAGATGCCGGAGATACCTTTCTTTATGATACCAAGAAAAATCATGTGAATACAGAGGAAGAGAAAAAAGCAGCGGAACGTATTTTCGGTCTGCTTCCGCAAGCTCAGGCAGAAGAATTTATAGCCATCTGGGAAGAATTTGAAATGGCAGAAACGGCAGAGGCGAAATTTGCCAGATCTATGGACAGGCTGGAACCGATCCTTCAGAACGCATCTAACAGAGGAGGAACATGGAGAGAGTTTAACGTAGGTTTTGATGTAGTATATGAAAAAACACAGGTTATTGAAAACGGATCAACCTCTATCTGGGATTTTACAGAAGCATTGCTCAATAAGAGTGTTGAAGAGGGAATTCTCAGAAAATAAGATTCTTCCTGTTCTGGCAAAATCCGGGTTGGTGATTCGACCCGGATTTTACTTTTAATAATCCTGTTTTTATAATATTGGGAGAACTTCAGTTCTTCCAAAGGGTGGATAACGTAAATTTTGAAACAATTAGCTTTGTAAAGGGAATATCGTTTTTCACGATTTGTAAAGTTTTTTCAGTAGTAACCCCATGTTTTTGTCTTTTATCAACAACGCCTGGCCTGAAATGGGTAGTGGTTGTTATAAACTCTTCCATAAAAATCATCCGGAATAGAATTAAAGAATTAAATATTTGTACATTTGTAATGTAAGCTTAGCTGAGAACCTCTTTGAAATATTCCCAGGACATATCTCAAAATAATCAGATGAATCTCGATCTTTGGCAAAAAGCCAGATTTGGAGATAAGGAAGCCTTTTGTCAGCTTTGTGAGAATCATTATAAAATCCTTTTTAATTACGCTACCAGTTTTACTAAAGACCGTGAATTGATAAAGGATCAGATTCAGGATCTTTTCTTGTATCTCTGGGAACAAAGAAACACCATTAATGAAATCAGGGTCATCACCATCTATCTGATTAAAGCCCTCAGAAACAACCTGCTACAACATCTCAGACGAAATCAGTGGAATATCCTTAATGACAATTTTACGGAAGATTTAAACTTTTTTGAGGAAATGAACGCTGAAACGAGTCTGATCAGCCATGAAATTTATTCTCAGAATGAACAGAGGATCCGTCAGGCTATAGCCTTGCTTCCCAAAAGACAGCAGGAAGTGCTGTTTCTTAAATTTTATCAGGGGCTGGACCACCAGCAAATTGCTGATTTAATGGACATCAATAAACAATCCGTATCAAATCTGCTTCAGAAAGCTTTGATTACACTGCGTACTTTATTTCCAAATAACTGGCAGTTTTGGTCATTCCTTCTTTTTTCTCTGCATTAATTATTTTATTTTCTGCTAAATTTAATTCCGGACAATCGGCCGGATTGGGTCGTTTAAGACCTTTTTTTGGGCATTTCTATCGTTTTCTGAAATAAAAAAATAATTTTTTTTTCAGAATAAAGGGTATCTCAGACCTGATTTTTCATCATACCTCAAAATTAATAAAGTTCAATTTTATCCATGCAGGATTATAAAAAATATAAAGCAGAAGAATTTGCCTCTGATCCCTCTTTCAGAAGATGGGTTTTGGACGCCGGAACCGAAGAAATAAACTTTTGGGAAAGCTGGCTTCTGGAACATCCTGAAAAAACAGAGGAGATTGAGCAAGGCAGGAGAATACTCTTATCTATTAAAAGTGCTTTTGAAAATATATCGGATGAGGAAGTAAAGCAAAATATTTTCAGATTATCAGAAATGCTGGAATCTTCTGAAGAAAAAGGTGAAGGCGTCCGTACCCTTTGGCAGCATAAATGGATAAAAATTGCTGCTTCAATAGCTATCGTATTGGGAGGAATCTGGTGGTACGCATTGTCAGGAAGCCCGGGAGAAGGGGCTATTTCATATGATTATCTGGTGAAAGCTTCTGAGGTAGTAATGACTGAGAAAATCAATGATTCTGAGAAGCAGATGCTTGTAACGCTTTCAGACGGAAGTTCAATCATTTTACAGAAACATAGCCGGATCAGTTACCCTTCAGGTGGTTTTAAAGCAGGTAGAAGAGAAGTTTATTTGTCAGGAGAGGCCTTTTTTGAGATTGCCAAGGATCCTTTCAAACCATTTTATGTATATGCTAATAATTTGGTTACCAAAGTGTTAGGAACAAGTTTCGCCATACAGGCTTATCAGCATGAAAGAACCGTGAAAGTTATGGTAAAAACAGGGAAAGTCTCTGTTTTTGCCGGAACAAAAGAAAATTTGTTAAAACAACAGGCTAAACCGAATCTCGATGGCCTGATACTTACACCGAATCAACAGGTAGAATTTTACAGAGATGATAACCATTTAGTCAGGACATTGATTGAAAAGCCCGAAGTATTGGAATTGGCAATTCAGAAACAATTATTTGAATTTGATCATGCTCAGATTTCAGAAGTTTTTGCCACGCTGGAAAAAACCTATGGAGTTAAAATTGTATATGATGCCGATGTAATGAAAAATTGCTACCTGACAGCAGATCTCGAGGATGAACCGTTGTTTGAGAAACTCAAACTGATCTGCAGAACGATTGATGCCAGGTATGAGGAGGTTGATGCTCAGATAATTATTTACAGTAAAGGATGCCAATAAATACACATGTTACCGAACCCCTAAATTTAGTATGATGAAGAAAAAAGAATAGTATCATTTCCCGGAAATAAAAAGACAGAGGCGTTCCACCACCTCCGTCCTGAATTGTTCCCACTTTCTTTGGCTCAGATAGCACCCTGCAAAGGGTGGAAGGGAACTTTTGCCGAATCGTTAAAACGACAAAACATTCAAAAGTATGAAAAACAGATTACAAATTCACAAAACAATCTTTAAAATCATGAGGATTAGCCTGTATCAAGCCATTTTAGCGATTGTCTTCGTGACAATTGCACAGGCGTATGATATAAAAGCTCAGGAAGTACTGGAACGAAAAGTTTCCTTACAGCTTTCGAACCTCGGAGTAGAATCAGTTTTGAAAAAAATAGAAAAAGCTTCGGATGTACAGTTTATGTATAATCACCAGATATTTGATCAATCTGGCCGATTAACGTTAAAAGTTGAAAATGAAAGACTGGAAGAGGTACTCGGGAAAGTACTTTCCCCGTATATGATTGAATATGAAGTTGTGGGAAAGAGAATTATTCTGAAGAAAATAATCAAACCAACTTCCGCTATTCAACAGAAAGAGTTAGCGATTAATTCAACCGAAAATATCCTGCAAACTGTAACCGGAAGAGTAACTGATTCTGAAAAAGGAGAAGGACTGCCCGGTGTAAGTATTGCGATCAAAGGTACTCAGAGAGGTACCACCACTGACGCCAAAGGAAATTATTCAATTGCTGTTCCGGATGAAAACAGCTCGCTGATATTTTCCTTTGTAGGTTACCTGCGTGAAGAGGTACTGGTAGGTAAACGTACAGTAATAAGCGTTAGCCTTAAAACAGATGTTCAGGCATTGGGAGAAGTGGTGGTAGTAGGTTATGGAACGCAAAAGAAAGCGACTTTGTCAGGAGCGGTTTCCACGGTTGACAATAAGGTGTTTCAGGACAGAGGGGCTGTAACAAATCCCTTGTCGGCCTTACAGGGACAGGTTCCAGGAGTAGTAGTTACAAGAAGCTCATCTGCACCGGGGCAGGAGGGTTGGAATTTTCAGATCAGAGGAGCTGCTTCGACTAACGGAGCCGATCCGCTTGTCATCGTTGATGGTATTCCATTAGTTAGTTTGAACGCATTGAATTCCATAAATCCTCAGGATATCGACAATATGTCATTTTTGAAGGATGCCTCCGCTGCAATATATGGAGCACGTGCGGCAGGCGGAGTAGTACTGATTACTACTAAAAAAGCAAAGTCAGGAAAGGCAACAATTCAGTTCAACAGCTCTGTTTCTCAGAAAAGAATGGGTCTCAGACCTGCATTCCTTAATGGAGATCAATATGGTAAATATATGCTGGAAGCTATTTCTAATGCTTCGACTGGGGGAGTACCTGATGAAAACTGGATCTGGACCAAATATGCCAGGGCTTGGATGAATCGTCCGGCAAGCGGTTATATTGATAAAAATACTCCGGAATATATTGCCGGAGGAGAAACCATCGGATTTACGGATGTTAAAGATTATACTTTCTTCGATACCAATCCGATTGATATTTTATGGGGCGATGGCCGTGCGATGTCTAACCAACAGGATATCAGTATTTCTGCCAGAACGGAAAGTTTGGGATACAGGCTTTCGCTGGGGTATTTAAATGATGGAAGTATGTTGAAATGGGGGCAAAACTCCAATAAACGCTATAATGTCAGACTGGCTTTTGATTATACCTTTTCTCCCCGCCTGAAAATATCTACCAATATTTCGTTGGAAAAGAATGATGTAGTTGTGCCAAGCAGACAAGGTGAGATCAATTTCGGTTCTCAGCCGGGTTTCCCTGTTGCCACTATCAATGGAAAGCCCTATGCCTGGGGAACACAGCCTGCCCGTAACTGGCTGCTGGAACTTGGCGGAGAAAGTATTACAGCCAACAACAGGGTTTTTATCAATTCAAAACTTGAGTTTAATATTGCCAAAGATTTGAATCTGATTGCTCAGGCAGGGTATAATTACTCTGTTTCAGATCTTCAGAGTCAGTATAAATATATCACGGGTATTTATAATTATACAGAAACATATCAGTATCAGGATAACCCTTCTCAGAATCAGTCATGGTACGTACAGGCACCTCGTAAGGAAATTTATTATAATACCAATGCCTATCTGGAATACAAGAAAAAGCTCTCAGATTTGCATAATGTTACCGTAGTAGCCGGTGTTAATTACGAGCGGGATGAACTTGATTCATTGTCCACTCAAACTACTTATCTGGCCAGCAATGATATTCCGGCTTTAGGTTTGGGTTTAGGGGATAATACCACCCGTACCAATAGCGAGAAACGTAATCACTGGGCTATTGCTTCCGGTTTCGGACGTTTTAATTATGATTTCAATAATAAATACCTTTTTGAAGCGAATGTCCGTTATGATGGCTCATCTAAATTTGATGCCAGCAACAGATGGAAACTTTATGGTGGAATTTCAGCCGGTTGGCGTATCTCTCAGGAGAATTTCATGAAAAATATCAAGTTTTTTAATGAATTGAAGATCCGGGGATCATATGGCACTGTAGGAAACCAGTCGGGGATTGGATTGTACGATTATACGCAACTAATCAATATTAATGCCGGAGGGCCAATCCTGGGAGGATACAGTTCACGTTCAGTAATTTCTGCTCCGGCAGGAACACTGGTGAGTTTGAACAGAACATGGGAAAGTATTACCAGTACAAACATTGGTCTGGATTTCTCGGCACTTAACAACCGCCTATTCGGAGGATTTGATTATTACTGGAAGCAAAACTCCAATATGCTTTTACCTCAGACTTACCCTGCTGTACTTGGTGCTGTTGCTCCGACAGCTAATATCGGCAACCTGAAAGTATGGGGCTGGGAAATGTCATTGGGATGGAGAGACAAAATCGGAAGTGTTTCTTATCGTGTCAGTGGTACGCTTTCAGATAATGACAATAAACTGGTTAATTATGGCGGAGCCAATATCATTGCTGCAGGAAAAAGGACAATTGAAGGCTATCCTTTGAATTCTTATTTCGGAGTGGTTTACAATGGCAGAATTCAGACTACAGATCAGGCTGCTGCTTATGCACAACTTGTACCTGGAAGCAGTATTTCAAATATGCCGGGAGTCACTCAGATGATTCCGGGGATTAATATGTATAAAGATATTAACGGTGATGGTAAACTTACCAATGCGGGAGCCACCCAGTATTTGCTCGGCAAGAAAGATGCAAATGGTAATCCGATTGCAGATGGAGATGTGGTATATCTTGGCAGAAGCGATCCGAGATATGTATTTGCAATCAACCTCGGATTAGAATGGAAAGGTTTCGATTTTGGGGCAGTATTTCAGGGTGTCGGCCAGAGAAATATCTACAGGCGTTCTGACTGGAGTACACCTTTCGGGGCAATTTATCAGGGGCATGCCAATTGGTGGGTAGGCAAGACGTGGACTCCTGACAATCCAAATGCAGAATTGCCGATTTTGACGACTGCTACCAATAAAGGTTTTGGAAACTATGGTGCTTATAACTATCAGATTTCAGATTGGTCTATGCAGAACGGAGCTTATGTAAGATTAAAGAATCTTGTAATTGGTTATACTATTCCACAGGCAATTACGCAAAAAGTGAAAATTGAAAAGTTAAGAATCTACTTCTCAGGAAATGACCTTTGGGAGTTGACCAAAGTGGAAGATAACTGGGATCCGGAGCAAACCAGTGATGTCGGTGGAGGAGCCCAGCGCTATCCTTTCTATCGTTTGTTAACATTCGGTGTAAACGTAACTTTTTAATTTAAAAACATGAAACATATGAAAAAGATATTGACTAAATATATAACAGCCTTTTTAGCGGGCTCCGCAATGTTTATAGGTCAGGCTTGCAACGATTCGCTGGATTTAAAGCCGCTTGATCAGGTATCTGATGCCAGTTATTGGAAAAGCTCTTCAGAATTTAAGCTTGCCGCAAATGCGTTTTATGGTTATCTGAGATCGTTCGACAACGGAAATGGTGATGGCCATGCGGGCTCAGACCTGGGGGCAGACAGAGGCGCCATAGCAAGAGGGACCAATACAGTAATAGCAGTGGATAATAATTATAATGATGCCTATAAATGGATCAGAAATATTAATTATCTACTGGCGAAAGCTAAAAGTTATTCAAAACAAGACGAGATTAAGACTTATGTAGCTGAAGCGAAATTTTTCAGAGGATATGTTTATTTTGACAAACTTCTTACTTCATACGGAGGGGTTATTCTGGTTAAGGATGTGTTAACTCCTGAATCGGCAGAATTGATTGCCAAACGCAGTACCAGAGATGAAACCATAGATTTTATCATTTCTGATCTCGAAGCCGCTATCCAGGATTTACCTCTGGAAAATGCCATTCTTGCCAACGATAAGGGGAGAATAAGCAAGCAGGCTGCTCAGGCATTTTTAGGTAGAGTTTGTTTGTATGAGGGAACCTGGCAAAAGTTCAGAGGAAATACTTCAAGAGCAACAACCTTGCTGGACAAATCTGTCAGCAATAGTAATAGTGTAATCATTGCTAATCAGTATTCTCTGTTCAAGCCGACTGCCTTGGGCGATTCCGCATTGAAGTACCTGTTTATTCTGGAAAACCAGAAATCAAATCCGGCCGGAATTACGAAGGCAGCGAATAATGAATATATACTTTCGGTTCGTTACGAATCAAATAACTTACTGAAAACTATCCCGAATCAGATCTCATTTGGGGCTTTGGGTGCAGATATGAGCCGGACTATGGCTGATATGTATCTATGCAGTGATGGCTTACCGATCAGTAAAACCACTACAGCATTTAGCCGTGCTACTCTCAAATCTGAATATGCCAGCAGAGACAAGCGGATGAAATATTACATGATGATTCCGGGAAATCCATATTGGCAGAACGCAACAAACTGGCATATTAACTGGGATTGGAGTCCTGTTGATTTGGCCAATGCCCGTCCTCCGCATGATCCGTGGAGCAATGATATTACAGGTTATAACAATCAGCAATGGTCTGCTGAAAGACAGGTCCCTAACTCACAGGAAGGGTATGACTATCCGGTAATTCGTTTGGCAGAAGTCTATCTGAATTATGCAGAGGCTGTTTATGAACGAAATGGGGCTATTTCAGACGCTGATCTTGATAAATCGCTTAATCTGGTGAGAAATAGGGTAAATGCTGCTATGCCAAAACTTAGTAATGCCTTTGCAGGTGCAAACGGATTAGATATGCGACAGGAAATCCGTAGAGAGAGAGCCGTGGAACTTCAGGGAGAAGGTTTCAGAATGGATGATCTGAAAAGATGGTATGTTGCACACATCGAATTGATAAAACCGGTTTTAGGTGTTCGCTGGAAAGGTACAGAATTCGAAACAAAATATCCTAAAACTCCTGCATTAACAGCGGAAGGGGATGTATTAGCTGATCCGGTTACTGAAAGAAAATTCACGGAGAAGAACTACCTGATTCCGCTTCCTACTCAACAGTTGCAATTGAATCCGAATCTTACTCAGAATACTGGCTGGTAAGACGAAGCGGATTTTTGTTTCTCTGATTAGTAAAGCCCTCTTTAATCAGAGGGTTTTACCCTTTTTCTATGCAGAAAGATCTGGGATTCTGTATTTAATCTGTATGTATTTACTAAAAAAAACCTCTCGTTTGAATTAACAGTAAACGGGCAGGGATCACTTTTTTGAAATAAAGGAGTTCCTGAAATTAGTTGAAAAACCCTGACTCTCTGATCCGGAAGGTTGACCTGTTGCTATTACTGAAAGGATCTCCTATTTAATACTTTCTGATTGATGTTCATCAGTTGAAAATTTTAAAAACTTTGAGATATGCAGACTAATTTTTTCCTTAAAAACTGTTGTGCCGGGGATAATATTTATCAGAATCCGGTAAAAAAGACAATATTTAAAAGCTCCGTCATTCTGACGCTGTTGCTGATTATCTTACATAGTACAAATGCTCAGACTTTTGTCCATCCCGGAGGTTTACATACATTGTCCGACTTAGACCGAATGAAAGCAAAAGTAGCAGCGGGAGAACACCCCTGGATAGATGGATGGAATAAGCTGATTACAGACTCTCAGGCTCAGAATACCTATACAGCGGCTGCCAGAGCTAATATGGGAGGGAGCCGGCAGCGAGCGGATGCAGATGCTCATGCAGCTTATCTGAATGCCATTCGCTGGTATATTTCCGGTGATACAACTTATGCGGAATGTGCCGTGCGAATATGTAATGCGTGGTCATCAACAGTAAATCAGGTGCCAACAGGCACAGATATTCCCGGTTTGAGTGGAATCCCGGTGTTTGATTTTGCCATGGCAGCGGAGGTGCTGCGGATTTATAAAGGTTGGTCTTCGGCAGACTTCGATAGATTTAAAAACATGATGCTCACCTATTTCTATCCGGTATGTAATGATTTTCTGATGAATCATAATGGAGGCTGTATCAGTCGCTATTGGTCGAACTGGGATATTTGTAACACCGGAGCCATTCTTTCGATGGGAGTACTTTGTGATGATCCGGCGAAATTTAATCAGGCAATTGATTATTTTAAAACCGGAGCAGGAATGGGAAGTATTATAAATGCTGTCTACACGGTTCATCCTGGAGGTTTGGGGCAATGGCAGGAAAGCGGACGGGATCAGGAACATGCTCAACTCGCTGTGGGAATGATGGCTTCCTTTTGTGAAGTAGCCTGGAATCAGGGAGTAGATTTATACGGATATGATAATAACCGCCTGCTGGCCGGGGCGGAGTATGTGGCCAGGACGAATTTATCTCTTCCAGTTCCCTATACCCCTTATAATAACTGCGATAATGCTAATCAGCTATTTCTTTCAATCAATGGTTTAGGACGCCTGGATGACAGACCGGTTTATGAGATGATCTATAATCATTATGTTGTAAGAAAGGGATTAAATGCTCCCAATGTGTCGGCAATGGCTGGTTTAATGCGGCCTGAACATGGAAGCGCTGATCATTTTGGATACGGTACACTTACTTTTACCCGTACAGCTTCTGTGTACCCTCCCTTTCCGGTTCCTCCGGTTCCAAATGGCTTAACCGTCCAGGCAGGTGTTTCCAATGTTTCATTAAACTGGAATCCTATAGCGGGAGCAACGGCTCAGGGATATAAAGTTTTACGTGCTACCGTAAGCGGAGGCCCATATACAGAGATATATTCTTCTAAAGAAAATACTTATCCGGGTTATACAGACTGGAGCGTTAACAATGGTATAACTTATTACTATGCTATAGCTGCACAGAATCAGGCCGGAGTGAGTGCAAATAGTGCGGAAGTAAGTGCAACGCCGATTGCAGCGAGTGCAATCCTTCCTTCGGGTTGGGCAAGAAAAGACATTGGCTCAGTTAGTGTTGCCGGAAGTGCCAGCTATGGAACAGCAGGTAATAACACATTTATCGTCAAAGGTTCAGGTTCCGGAATAGGAGGTACAGCAGATGGGTTTAGCTATGTTTATGGAAGTGTTAGCGGAGATTTTACACTTACAGCCCGTGTACTGGCAATAGGTGGAACTTTGAGTAAAACAGGGATCATGTTTCGGGAAACGCTTGATCCGAATGCAAAGGCACTGGTAATGAAAATGGGTGATGCAGGCTGGCGTCAGGCTGGTTTGGGTACCAGAGCTGCTACCGGAGGTAATATGACCTGGATCGGAGGAAATGATTATACATGGACACCTGCATGGTTCAGATTGCAACGTTCAGGAAATACATTCACAGCATATCAATCGGCAGACGGAGTGGCATGGGTAGCTATCGGTTCAACTACTGTAGCGATGTCAAATACCTATTTTGTAGGCTTGGCAGCCTGTTCAGGCAGTACTTCAGGAGCGATTAATACCACTACTTTTGATAATGTTTCAATAGTTAATAACGGAACAGTCCCCGCAGCTCCTACAGGTATAAAAGCCAAAGGAGCCGGAAGTCGTAACATTAATTTGTCATGGCATCCCGTTGAAGGTGCAACGGGTTATATTGTAAAGCGATCCGTAAATGCCGGAGGAGCTTATACCGTTATTGCCACTGCTATAACAGATTCAATTTATGCTGACAGTAGTTTATCTGCAAATACCTCTTATTATTATGTGATCTCATCGGCTAATCTGGCGGGAGAAAGTGCAAATTCTTCAGAGGCAAATGCTGCAACTTTTGACCTGATTTTTCCTCCTGTTCCAACAGGTCTCAAAACCTTTTCCGGTGATGCGAATGTTACATTAAACTGGAATATCTCTAAAGACGCAACTACTTATAGCATAAAACGTTCAACGACTGTCGGAGGTCCTTTTGTTTCAGTCGGAACAACTACTTCTACCAGTTATTCGGATCTGTCTGTCCTGAATAACAGTACTTATTTTTATGTAGTTTCAGCGGTAAATATTAAAGGGGAAAGTGGAAACTCCATTCAGGTCGCGGCGATTCCCAGGGCATGCCAGCTTGATTTCTGGAATTTTAATGAGATAAATGGTACAATTGCCAACGACATATGGGGAGGAAATAAAGGGGTTCTTCAGGCTGGAACAGGTTTGGTTGCCGGGAAAAATGATAATGCCGTAAAATTGACGGGTGCAGCTAATAGCTATGTCGCACTTCCTGCCGGAATTGTCAGTACTTTAAACGATTTTAGCATCGCTACCTGGGTTAAAATGGATGTATTATCGACATGGATGCGTTTATTTGACTTCGGGACCGGGACTACCCAATATATGTTTCTGACGGTTCAGTCGGCAGTTACTTCCGGTAAATCAAAAGTTAGGTATGCGATCAAAAACGGAGGAACAGAATTGAATGTGGGCTTTGATTACACGTTTCCGCTTGGTACCTGGGTTCATTTGGCTGTTACTCAATCAGGAAATACAGGGAATTTATACATTAACGGAGCATTAGTTGCCACGAATACGGCTATAAATATCAAACCTTCAAATTTAGGAAATACAAACCAGAATTATTTGGGGAAATCACAATTTGCAGATCCGATGTTTCAGGGCTCAATCGATGATTTCAGAATCTATAAGTGTGCATTATCTACTACAGAAATAGCGGCTTTAGCCGCAAATGTACCTGCTACACAAAGCATAACATTTAACCCCTTAACTACCAGGGTTGTTGGTGAAGATGACTTTGATGCCTTTGCTTCAGCAAGTTCATTATTACCTGTTAAATACTCCAGTTCTGATTCTGCGATTGCCAGAATAAAGAATGACAGAATTCAGATTATCAAAGCCGGAACTACTAATATTACAGCTTCTCAGGAAGGAAATGCCAGTTATTCAGCGGCAAACAGTGTAGTACAAACGCTGACAGTTACTAGGAAAGAACAAACGATTACTTTCAATGCAATTCCAGTCAAAATTTTGGATGATCAGGATTTTGATACCGGGGCAACAGCGAGTTCAGGGTTGCCTGTTTCTTATCATATTTCCAACCCTTTGGTAGCAACCATTGTGAACGGGAAAATCCATCTGACAGGAATCGGTTCTTGTTTAATTACGGCCTTACAGGCAGGTAACGAAATGTACAATGCAGCCGGTTCTGTGAGCCGGACTTTAACCGTGAATTCTACCTTGAAAATTAAATACCAGGATGCTGATGCTAATGTTACCAACAATCAAATCAAGCCAAATCTTATTATTTTAAATGAAGGAGCAACCTCTGTTTCATATAGCGACCTGACCGTCCGCTATTGGTTTACCGCAGAGAATTATGCAGGCATTAATAGCTGGATAGACTATGCTCAGTTGGGTAATAACAAGGTGAATATAAAGTATGTAGCTTTGGAGGAGCCTAGAGACGGAGCATTTGGTTATATAGAATACAGTTTTGCAGCTACGGCCGGAAATCTGGACGCCGGAACTGATTCCGGGCAGATTCAGTCAAGATTTGCCAATACCAACTGGTCAGATTTAAATGAAAATGATGACTATTCTCACAGTAAATCAAATGTTTATGCCTACAATGAACACATTACAATGTACCGGAACGGGCAATTGGTTTGGGGAGTGGAACCAGCCACTGTTAACCCCCAAATCGCATTAAAAGCATATACAGAAACCAAATCGAACAATCCGGTGAGTAACACCATCAGTACTTATCTGAAGATTAATAATGAAGGAAATGTTCCGGTATCTTACGGAGAGGTGAAAGTGAGGTATTGGTTTACAAAGGAAGGTACCTCAAATCTGAATTATTATCTGGATTATGCCGCAATGATCAATTCCTCAAACATTGAGTCACAGTTTGTTGCCTTAAATCCAACTAAAACCGGTGCAAATACTTATTTAGAGTTAGGACTGAAAACAAATGCCGGAACCTTTTATCCGTTAAGTACTACCGGCAATATTCAGTACCGGATTGCCAAAGCAGACTGGTCTGACTTCAATCAGGCCGATGATTATTCGTACAACAGCAATAATCAGATGATATTGAATGATAAAGTGACTGTATATTATCAGGGTCAACTGATTTCAGGAACAGAGCCTGTTTTGAGTACAAATAGCAGGATTTCTGCGGACGAACCGTTAACAATGCTTCAGGCAAAAATTTATGGAAATCCGGTGGCCGGAGATAAAGGGGACGTTGAAATTACCGGAATCCAGGGGCTGCCGCTAACGATTAACCTGGTTAATCAAAATGGTTTGCCTTTACTTGAACACCAGATCAACCAGCCAAAGGAAACCGAACGTTTTGTATTCCCTTTTGGCCAGCAGACTCCGGGAGTATATTTCTTAAGGATTTCAACAGCTTTACAAGCGTTGACAGTTAAAATAATCAAGCAGTAATAAGTTGAAAATGGGTCAGACACAGAAAGACTCTGAGGAGATTTTCAGGTCTTTCTGCTTGTTCTGAACATTGTCTTATTTTTTTAAAGAATGAAGGGTATCTCAGTACTGTTTTTATATCATTCTTTTAAAATTGATAAAATTCAACTTTATCCATAAAGGTTTATAAAACCTGATTCAGGTGATTAAAGTGTGCTGACAGTTAAAGGCATCCCGTTTTTATTAAACAAACAGTGAAAAACCAAGAGTATTCTTCAAAGCTATGAAACGTTTTTTTATTACCGTATTTGCCTTGTTTTTAGTCTGGATAAGTACCAATTGCAGAGAGAAGCCCTTTCTGGTAAATCAATCGCTTGACTATTGTTTATCAAAACTAAACCGCAGCATATTGAAAATTCCGGGATATTCACATATGCCAAGAACGATTGAATTTTCTCAGAAAGACTGGAAATATGTGCCAATTGAAGACTGGACGAGTGGTTTCTGGCCAGGGATTTTATGGTATGCTACAGAATACACGAATGAGTCAAAATGGCAGGCCCGGGCAGATAGTTTTACAAGAGCTTTATTCCCTTTGGCTTATCGTAAAGCCGGAAATCATGACCTTGGTTTTATGATGTATTGCAGTTATGGAAATGCATACAGATTAACCAAAAATCCGGATTTTAAGAAAGTCCTGCTCGCTACAGCTGATACACTCGCAACGCTTTATAATCCGAAAGTCGGGACAATTCTTTCCTGGCCTTCTATGGTGAAAGAGCAGAACTGGCCACATAATACCATTATTGATAACCTCATAAATCTCGAAGTTCTGTTCTGGGCAGCGAAAAATGGTGGAAAAAAGGAGCTTTATGACATTGCACTTAAACATGCTCAGACAACGATGAAGAACCACTTCCGGCCGGATTATACTTCCTATCAGGTAATAGTTTATGATACCATTACCGGGAAAAAAATAAAAGGAGTCACACACCAGGGTTATGCAGATAATTCAATGTGGGCAAGAGGACAGGCCTGGGCGATTTATGGATTTGTCATGACTTATCGTGAAACGAGGAGGCCTGAATTTCTCAATTTTGCCCAAAAAATAGCAGAAGTGTACCTGGAAAGGCTCCCTGAAAACCTGATTCCTTATTGGGATTTTAACGATCCCGCTATTCCGGATGCACCCAAAGATGCCTCTGCCGCTGCGATTACCTCTTCAGCATTGCTGGAGCTGTCTGCCTTGGTTTCTAATCCGGAAAAGAAAAAAGAATACCGCAGGAAAGCAGAAGAAATGTTAAAAGAACTTTCTTCTGATGATTATTTGAGTGGAAATAAAAATAACGCATTTCTGATGCACTCAATTGGCCATCACCCACATGGAACAGAAATAGATGCTTCAATTATTTACGCAGATTATTATTATATGGAAGCCCTGATCAGGCTAAAGAAAATACAGGAAGGAAAAAGCATTTATGCCAATCTGTAGCATACAAAAAGCCTTGCTTTCATGACATTTACCAATTACTAAAGAACGATAAACCGATATGTGGAAATTTATTTTTTGCCTGAGTTTTTTACTGACAGCCATTCAACAGACTAATGCCCAGATCAAGGTGCTGGAAGAAACCAGAACTGAGATTTTATCACCTGATAAAAAACTGCTTTGCCGTTTTTATCAGCAAAAGGAAGCAGATGGCAGAAAACGCCTTTTTTACGAAGTATTTTACCAAAAGAAACCTGTTGTTCTGCCTTCGGAACTTGACATCAGATTAGACAATCACCTGACAGAACTGGCTATGGCGCTTAAGGTGGATAAAAGTACCAGATGGTGTGAAGATTTACTTTTTAAGAAAAAAGAAAGTTTTCGAAAAGACAGCCTTTGGAAACCAGTTTATGGCGAACGCTCTGTTATCCGTGACAATTTTGAAGAAAGTATCATCACTTTTGAGAAGGAACAAAACCCGGATTATCAATTTCAGATAAGAATTAAAGTTTACAATGCCGGAGTCGCTATTCAGTATTATTTTCCTGAAAATCCTAAGGGCTCTTACTATCAGATTACCGGAGAAAATACCCAATTTACTTTTGAAGAAGGTACCAGGGCCTATTATGCTCGCTGGGCGCAGGCTCCTTATCATGAAATGGCGCTGAGTGACTGGCCGGATGAAGGAGAAAGACCTTTAACCTTACAATTGAAAAATGGCCTTTATGCCTGTCTGGCAGAAGCCGGAATGATTGATTATGCCAGAACCAAGTTTAAACTCAGCAAGGAAAAAGCCAATACGATTGAAACGTCCCTTTATAGTGGCGTTGACGGGATTTCTTATTTTGGTACACCCTGGAGAGTAATCATGGTAGCAGAGACGCCGGGGGAACTGATAGAAAATAATGATATCATTCTTAACCTCAATGAACCTGCTAAAATTAAGAACCCTGACTGGATTAAACCGGGTAAAATTATCCGGGAAATGACCCTGACTACAGAAGGTGCAAAAGCAGCTATCGACTTTGCTGAAAAAAGAAATCTACAGTACATTTTGTTCGACTGGAAATGGTATGGGCCGGCTCTTACCTGGGATTCGGACGCGACGCAGGTTAAAGCCAAAATGGATATGGCTGAAATTGTTGAATATGGCAGGAAGAAAAATGTAGGAATCTGGCTGTATGTCAATCAACAGGCATTATTGAAGCAGGCAGATGAAATATTTCCGCTTTATAAGAAATGGGGAATAAAAGGGGTGAAATTCGGATTTGTACAGGTTGGCTCTCATCGATGGACGACCTGGCTTCAGGAGGCTATCCGGAAATGTGCTGAAAATCAATTGATGGTTAATATCCACGATGATTACCGGCCAACAGGAGAACAGCGTACTTTTCCAAATCTTATGACAGCGGAGGGAATCCGGGGAAATGAGGAGATGCCGGACGCAACACATAATACTATTTTGCCTTTTACCCGTTACATCGCCGGAGCTGCTGATTATACAATTTGTTATTTTGACAAAAGGATAAAGACAACACACGCTCACCAACTGGCTTTGGCTGCGGTTTACTATAGCCCGATCCAGACGCTTTACTGGTATGATAAACCTGCTCTTTATGAAGGAGAACCGGAGGTAGAATTCTTTGATAAAATACCAACTTCCTGGGATGAAACTAAAGTAGTTCAAGGAAAAGTAGGAGCATATATTACCACAGCAAGAAGAAGCGGGCAGGATTGGTTTGTCGGAACAATCACCAATAACGAAGCACGAAATCTCAAGGTTCCTCTTGCTTTTCTGGAAAAAGGAAAGCAATACAAAGCTTCAGTTTATGAGGATGATCCTGCTGTTTCCGGTAAAACCAAGGTGAAAATCACCCGGATTGATGTTGACGCCAACACGGTATTAGATTTGAAGTTATTGGCATCCGGCGGGCAGGCTATCTGGATTAGTTTAAAGAAATAGACGAAAATTCAAATGTAAATTCATGTACAAACTTATATGCTGTTTATGGCTTATTTCCAGCCTGAATGTAACTGTTTCTGCACAGGGAAAGCCGTATGATTTTTCACCGTTAAGTGCTAAAATTCAGAATTGGGTAGATAAAGGTTTTTATTCCGGGGCTTCGGTCATGATTGTTCAGAATGATGAAGTGATTTACAAACATCATTTTGGAAACTACGGAGAAGAATCTGTCGCTTATATAGCTTCAGCCGGAAAATGGCTCGCTGCTGCAACAATTGCTGTTTTAGTAGATGAAGGTAAATTGTCATGGGATGATAAAGTCGCAAAATGGCTTCCTGAATTTTCAGATCAGAAAGGACAGGCAACGTTAAGGCAACTGCTTTCCCATACCTCGGGCTTTCCCGAATATCAGCCTGCAGGGGTGCATCGGGATGATTATCAGACTTTAAGAGAATCTGTTTTCCACATTGTAAATCTGCCCTCAGTAAGCAAACCCGGTACACATTTCAGTTATGGTGGGTTGGCAATGCAGGTAGCAGGAAGAATGGCAGAATTGTCAACGGGAAAATCCTGGGAGACTATCTTTCAGGAGAAAATGGCAAAACCTTTAGGAATGACACACACGCATTTCAGTCCGGTTGATTCTACCGCAGGACATAATCCAATGCTTGGCGGAGGAGCCAGAGCTTCTTTAAAGGATTATGTCAATTTTCTTTCAATGATTTACCATAAGGGAGTTTTTAAAGGAAAACGTATCTTATCCGAAAAAGCAATTGCTGAATTACAGGCTGATCAGGTTAGAAAAGCAGAGGTCAAATCAGGAGAATATGTAGAAAAATCCCGTAAAACCCAGAGGAAAGATATTTATGGTTTGGGAGAATGGAGAGAAGAAACCGATGCCGGAGGAAATGCCATATTGATTAGTAGTCCGGGTTGGGCAGGAGCCTATCCATGGATAGATAAAAAGGCAAATGTTTTCGGTTTTTTCATGACAAGAGTTAATGTAGAAAAGGCAAATAAGGCAGGATTCAGCTCTTTTTATGCAAGCCCTGTTTTGCCGGTTATGTTAAGAGAAATTGTAAGGAAATCAGAGAAATAAAAGCAGCAGCTGAATAGAATCTGATCAGAAAATTAAAGGATTTAATGTATGAAAAAGAGTATCTCTCTCAGTTTTTTAATCATCAGTTTTTTTATAAATGTCTCCTTTGGACAAGTAAAAAAGGCACATCCTTATTTATTTTTTACCAGGGAACGGATTGAAATTCTTCAAAAAAGAATTAAAACAGATACATCAATTGCCAATAACTGGCAGGAAGTATTAAAAGAAGCTGATTTAGCATTGACCAGAAGCGATGCCCGTAACAAAGTGGATTACTTGTCTCTGGCCTATTTAATGACCAGAGACATTAAATATGCTGATAAAGTTAAGGAAGTATTAAAAACACTTTGTGCCAAACCAACCTGGTCGAATGCTGAAATGCTTGCCAGAATTCCGGCCTGGACCTCAGATTTGAAAACAGCGGAAGATTGCTGGACGGTGGCCATAGGTTTTGATGCCATTTACGATTTGCTCTCAAAAGAAGAGCGGAAAGTGATTGTAGAAGGTTTGGTTAAAAATGGCATAAAACCTGCGTTGAATGACTGGGTAATGGGAAATAACCGGATTCATACCTTGAATTCGATGGGGCATAACTGGTGGTCTGCCTGTGTTGGAATGGCTGGAGTGGCTTCGTTAGCTATAATGACTGATTATCCCGAAGCGTCAGAATGGGTTGATAAGATTTCAGTTTCTTTTCAGGAATGGCATCAGTTTAACGGAGATGAACTGCATTTTAAGCCTAAAACCATGGATTCGAAAGGAGGAATGTATGAAAGTATCAACTATGCTGCTTTCGGGATTTCAGAATACCTGTTTTTTCGTCTGGCTCATCAGAATACGCTTCCTGATAAACCTCAGCCTGTTATTGAAGGTCTGGAAAAGATAGCGGATTTTTTTATCAATGCTTCTTACCCCCGCGACGGAATGTTGTACTCACTCAATTTTGGAGATGGTCATATAAATACCGCCGGAGAAAGGCCCCTCAAACTGCTTTGGGCATTGGGTTATCAGAATAAACGGTATTTATGGTATATTAATCAGGTCGCTAAATTTCAGCACCGAGAAGGTTTATTTGTAAATACGCCTTTAGGCCTTGTTTACCACCCGGATATGAGCAAAATACCTGCTCAGCCAGACTTGCCTGCTTCTCAGATTTATGAAGATATAGACTGGGCCATGATGCGCAATTCCTGGGAAAAGAATGCAACCATGCTGGGTGTAAAATCTGGTTTTACCTGGAATCATTCCCATGCTGATGCAAATTCCTTTATTCTTTTTCACAAGGGAGAACCGATTATTAAAGATGCAGGAAACAGCTGGTATGGCTCCAAAGAATATCCTGAATACTTTTTTCAAAGTCAGGCGCATAATGTGGTTACTTTCAACGGAAAAGCCCAGCCTAAAGAGCAGCAATATAATGGTTCACCATTGAGAGGTGAATTGAGCGAACTAATGGACGCCGGAAAAATGAAATACCTTTTGGCAAACGGGACAGGTCCGACCTCAACAGTTTTTTCAAGAAATTTTCGCCATTTTCTATGGGTCGATAAGGTGATTCTGATTATTGATGATGTGAAAGCCTATGAAACCGGAAAATATGAATGGCTTCTGCACCCGGGAGGAGAATCGAAAAAAGTGGGAGGAGATATTTCGATTACCAGTAAAAAATCCTCTGTATTGGTACGTCCCTTATTTCCGGAAACACTCGTACAGACAGGCTTTAATCATGATTTTCCTGAAAAAATGGTGTTAAATGAACTCTCAGGCCCCAAAGAAGAGGATGTGAAAAGCAAAGAAACCTATTACGGTTTCGCTTATCCTGAAGAAATAAAACAGACCAAGTTTATTACTGCCATTATTCTGAAAGATTCGGTAAATGACATGAATCTCCCTCAAATCGAGAGACTCAAAGGAGAGAATATGCAGGGAGTCCGTATTCGTCATAACGGAAAAATTACGGAAGTTTTCCTGAATCTGATGGCGGATGGCAGAATTATGCACCTGAATACACATAATAACCTGAATGGCTGGGAAACTGATGCTTATTTATTGGGAGTCAGTTTCCCGGAAAATAAGAAAACTGATAAAGCTGAAGATGTTTCAGACTTTTTTGTGGGATATGGCAGTTATATACGGAAAGACGGGCAGCTACTTTTTAATTCACTGTCCAAATTGTTCCTTATCTCAAACAGAGAAAATGGACGACAGGATCTTTTGCTTCAGGGGCAGCCACTGATCAATGCCGAATTCTTTGTATCTCCAAAAACCGGAAAATTCTTTCTGAATCATCAGGAAGCCAAACCTGCTTTGAAAGACCAGAAATGGCAGATCCATATCGGGAAATAAAAGATTAAATTTTCTGTTTTTTAGCGCTTCACAGGCAGTCGAACAGAATTGAGTTTAATGAAAATAATGAAAAATTCAGGTAAGATATTTTGTCTGTTTATAGGTTTTCTTTTTGGAAATTGCAGGATCTCGGCACAGGAATGGCAATGGTCTATGAGTGTTAAAAACAGGCAACAGACAGAATCTAAAGCTTATTTATGGATTCCTTCCTCCTAATTGCAGACAAGTGAAAGCGGTGGTTTTTGCTCAAAGCAATATGGAAGAAATTTCAATACTGGAAAACCCCGGATTCCGCCGGAACTTAACAGAACTGGGGTTTGCAGCCATCTGGGTTTCTCCGGAAACAGGTTACCAGAAGTTTTTGGATTACGAAATGATTTGTTTAGAAAAATGGACTATTTGAAGTTGATAGCCAAATAAATCACGAATTCCCAAGCCCTCGTTAATCACAAGACCAGAGAGGGCTTGGGGTGTGAATGACATCTTACTCATAAAAATGTTTCAGTTACTGAAACATTTTACGATTACTGAAACATTATAAACCCAAAAGGCCCGTCATACAATCTGTATGACGGGCCTTTTTCTGAACTTGTAAATTTTTGTGGAGAGTATGGGATTCGAACCCATGACCTCGACGCTGCCAGCGTAGCGCTCTAGCCAACTGAGCTAACCCCCCGTTTCGTTTTGCAAAAGTGCGAAATGAATCTTGTTTATCAAAACCCATTTCGCAAAAAAAATTAAAAATTTAATCTTACGCCCACACCGCCCTGAGGATGAAGATATAAGACTGCCGGAATTAATTCCGCATATAAACCTACTTCCATGAAAATAGAAAGCGGTGCACCATCCGGGAAATATTCTAAACCTGCCGTTCCTACACCTCCCAAAGCAATGTTAGATTGGTCAATATCAATGATTTGCCCGTTTATATTCTTGGGAGAATAATATGTTCTTGAGGTAATTTGTCCGCCAAACCCGTAATAGTTCATAAGTTTGCCACTTTTTCCCATCTCATTTCTCCAGAGATATTGCCCGTTGAATGCAAAGCCAATATTTTTATACTGTCCGTCACGGTATTTACTGATATTACCCCACAGAGCGCCATAAGTACCCACATTAAATTCAAGAACATTCCTGTCATTATTAAGGTATCTTCTAAGCATAAGCCCTCCGGGTTCGCCTATCCGGAAACCAACAGCCCAATCTTTGGTTTGCGCCAAACCTGAAAATGAAATCAAACTGAAAACGAGTAGAATCTGTAGCTTTTTCATGGTAGATGAATCACGATGATGAATCGTATTTTGCGGTTAACTGAATTGTTCAAGTAAACTAATCAGAGTTTTGTTTTCCTCCTGGGTTCCAACGGAAATTCTAAGAGAACTGTCACACAAAACTACTTTAGAGCGATCTCTTACTATGGTTTTATGGGCTATCAAATACTCAAATACTGCTTTTGAATCTGTGAATTTAACCAGAATAAAGTTAGCATCAGAGGGATAAACTTTCAAAACAAACGGAAGTTTTTCCAAAGCCTCAACTAATTTCAGACGGTTATCATTTAATATCGTCACAGATTCTTTAACAAAATTCAGATTATCAATGTTTTCAATCAGTAATTTCTGGGTAAGTCCGTTGATGTTATAAGGAGGTTTGATTTTGTTAAGAATCTTAACAATTTCCTCTCCGGCAAAAGCCATCCCCAATCTTAATGCAGCTAAACCCCAGGCTTTTGAAAAGGTCTGTAAAATCAAAAGATTAGGGTATTGATCAAGTTCCGCAATAAATGAAGGCTCCTCTGCAAAATCATTGTATGCTTCATCCAAAATCACAATTCCTTGTGAGAACGATTCCAGAATGCGTAAAATCGACTTTTTTTCAATCAGATTTCCGGTTGGATTATTGGGAGAACAAATGAATATCAGCTTTGTGTACGGAGTAACCGCTTTTAAAATATTGTCAACATCAAGCTGATAATCGGTTGTCAACGGGACTTTTTTAATTTCAACATCATTGATAGAAGCACTGACTTCGTACATTCCGTAAGTAGGAGGAAGAATGATGATATTGTCCTCTTTTGGAGTACAGGTAGCACGGATAATCAGATCTATCGGTTCATCAGAGCCGTTTCCCAGAAAAATCTGTGAAGGCCGGCATCCTTTGATAGCGGCTAATTTAACTTTAATATCTGTCTGATAAGGATCAGGATAGCGGTTCCAGTTTTCCGGGGTAGCTGATCCCAGCGGATTTTCATTAGCATCGAGAAAGATACCTTCTTTTCCGGTATATTCATCACGTGCAGATGAGTAAGGAGCTAAACCGGCAATGTGAGGGCGAAGTACTTTATCTAAATTGAATGACATCTTCTTTGTGAATTAAGGAAAGGTTCCAATCAGTCAGGAAAAAACTTTCCTGACTGATTGGAATGGGATTATGATTGAAGTCTTACTCTGACGGCATTGGCATGCGCTTCCAGCGATTCAGCCTGAGCCATTTCGATAATGGTTTGACCCAGATGATGGATCCCCTCTCTGGTAATATGCTGAACGGTAATCTTTTTTACAAAAGTATCCAGACTTACGCCGGAATAGGCTCTGGCATAACCGTTTGTAGGTAAAGTATGATTGGTTCCTGAAGCATAATCTCCCGCTGATTCAGGTGTATAATTCCCTAAAAATATGGAACCGGCATTGTATATTTTTTCTGAAACTTCTTCAGCATTTTCTACTGAAAGAATCAGGTGTTCTGCGGCATATTGATTGAGCATTTCCAGTGCAACAGACTCATTTTCAACTAAAATAGCCTGACTGTTTTCCAATGCTTTTGCGGCAAACTCAGCTCTTGGAAGAGCTTTCAGCTGCTTTTCAAGTTCCTGGTTGGTCGCCTCAATAAGTTTTTCGGACGTAGAAACCAGTAATACCTGTGAATCAATACCGTGTTCGGCCTGAGAGAGCAGATCTGCTGCCACAAAAGCAGGATTTGCAGAGTCATCCGCATAAACTGCTACTTCAGAGGGTCCGGCAGGCATATCAATGGCAATACCTTCCTTATTTACCAGCATTTTGGCAGCGGTAACATATTGGTTGCCCGGACCAAATATTTTGTAAACCTGAGGTACTGTTTCAGTTCCGTAAGCCATCGCCGCAATAGCCTGGGCACCACCGATTCTGAAAATTCTGGTAATGCCGCAAAGGCGGGCTGCATAAAGAATGGCAGGATGGTCGGAAGGTGTACATAACACAACTTCATTACATCCGGCAATTTTTGCAGGGATTCCCAGCATAAGTACCGTTGAAAACAAAGGAGCCGTTCCTCCCGGAATATATACACCAACCTTGTCAATTCCGACTGATTTTCTCCAGCAGGTAACACCTTCCATCGTTTCGATTTTCTCAGGAGCCTGTTTCTGAGCTTCGTGAAACCTGTAGATGTTGATATAAGCCTGATTAATGGCTTTCAGAAGTTCATCACTTAACTGACTTTCGGCCTTTTTAACGGATTCTTCCGGCATTTCCAGAGAATCAAGGACGGTTTTGTCGAATTGTAAAGCGAATGCTCTGATTGCAGCATCGCCTTCCGCCTTTACTTTTTGCAAGATTGGCGTAACCCTTTGCTCAATCACCGAAATGTCCTGAACAGGGCGGGTTAGAATGGCTTTGTAAGCAGAGCTATCCGGAAACTTTATTATTTTCATTTGAAGAAATACGAAAACGGGAATTGCCCGGGTAAATCAAAACTGAAAAACTGAGTTTGAAAAATCAAATTCTTTCCTTTGATTCTAGAAAATCATCTTTTCTATCGGAATCACTAAAATACCTTCGGCACCTGCTTCTCTGAGTTTTTCAATATTCTGCCAAAAGTCATTTTCATTAATTACCGAATGCATAGAAGACCAGCCAGCTTCTGCCAGAGGGAAAACGGAAGGCGCTTTCATCCCCGGAAGTAATTTAGCGATGGCAGGAATATTTTCAGTTTTAGTATTTAATACAACATATTTATTGTTTTTGGCACGTTGAACAGAATCAATTCTGAACAACAATTGCTCAACAATATTTTGCTTTTCAGCCGGCATGTCCGGGTAACCGATCATTACTGCCTCACTTCTGAAAATCACATCTACTTCTTTCAGGCCATTACTCAGCAAGGTTCCGCCGGATGAAACAATGTCACAAACCGCATCAGCCAATCCGATACTTGGTGCAATTTCTACAGAACCACTGATTTCATGAATATGTGCTTTTACTCCATGACTATTCAGGAAATTTCCTAAAATAACCGGATAAGAGGTAGCAATACTTTTGCCTTCCAGGTCCTGTACGCCGTTATAAGCCTCTCCGCGTGGTACAGCAATGGAAAGACGACATTTCGAAAACCCGAGTTTTTTAACCTCACTTACCTTTTTACAAACCTCAACATGAACATTTTCTCCGACGATTCCGATATCAGCTACACCATCTTCTACGTAACCCGGGATATCATCATCTCTGAGGAATAAAAATTCAGCGGGAAAGTTGGAGGAGGTAGCTTTTAACTTTCCGGCACCGTTATCAAATTTGATTCCGCATTCTTTGAATAAATTAAGGGAATCTTCACTGAGCCGACCTGATTTCTGGACGGCAATTCTTAAAACTGCTTGACTCACTGCTTGATTGGTTTTAAAGCGATCTATCAAATCGCTGATCGAAGCGCAAAATTACGGAACAAAGTTTACCTTTTAGCGTCTTTTCTTTAAATTGTATTCTTTTACAAGTAATTTACACACTTCATCTCCCTGTATTTTAACTATGCTACAGTTTTATCAAGCCTCTGACTGACAAAAAAGCCGGAGTTTTTTCGTCTTTCATGACAAGCACCCGGCCACAAATCACACCGGATTAACCGACACATCTTTTATCATTTCATTCCTAAACCATTGGACTTAAAACCCAACATGCTCAAATGAAAAAATATTTAATACTGCTGACTTTCCTGTCATTTGCAGGGTTTGCACAATCTCAGACAACCTATACCATTTCTCAGGACTCAGCTTATGTCCGTGAAAATTACCAGAAAGCAGAATACATGGTTGAAATGCGTGACGGAGTAAAGCTTTTCACACAGGTTTATTCTCCTAAAGACCAGTCTAAAACATATCCTGTTCTGTTACACAGAACGCCATACAGCTGTAATCCTTACGGCCCGGAAAAATTCAGAAGAAGAGTAAGTCCTAATCAGTTTATGATGAGAGACAATTATATCGTAGTGTACCAGGATGTGCGCGGGAGATGGGCTTCTGAAGGTAAATTTGTGGAAATGACGCCACATCTTGACCATAAGAAACAGAAAACAGATATTGATGAAGCTTCTGATACCTATGATACGATAGACTGGCTGATCAAAAATATTCCGGCAAATAACGGCAGAGTAGGGCAATGGGGAATTTCCTATCCGGGCTTCTTTACTTCTGCAGGAAGTGTTTCAGAACATCCTGCATTAAAAGCTTCTTCTCCGCAGGCTCCGATGGCTGATCTTTGGAGAGATGATGCGTTCCATTACGGGGCATTTATGATTGCTGCCAATTTCGGATTTTATACTTTTTTTCAGGAATTTAAACAGCCTTCCAAAACACCGATGCCGGCATTGTTTGAGATTGAAAATCCGGACGGATATGATTATTATATGAGAATGGGTTCAACGAAAAACTCTGAAGATCATTTCTACAAAAACAGAAACCCATATTATCACGAGAATTTTGACCATCCTAATTACGACTCTCATTGGCAAAAAAGAAATATCCTACCTCATTTGAAGGGCATTAAGCATGCAGTAATGGTAGTTGGCGGCTGGTATGATGAGCAGGATTTGTATGGTACATTTAATACTTACAAAGCTATTGAGAAACAAAACCCCGGGATTCAAAGTACATTCGTGGTAGGGCCATGGGTGCACGGAGGCTGGGCCGGATCTTCAGGGCAAACTTTGGCCGATGTGGATTTTGGTGCGAAAGTTTCTCCTTTTTATCAGGAAAACATTGAAGCAAAATTCTTTAAACATCATCTGATTGATACGACTTCTGCCTTAGATTTACCGGAGGCATATCTTTTTGAAACAGGAACCAATCAATGGAGAAAATTTGATACTTACCCTCCGAAAGGAGCGAAGGAGAAATCCTTGTATTTCCATGCCAAAGGTAAATTGAGTTTTACAGCTCCGACGCAATTGAGCAGTGCCAGCGATTACATTTCTGATCCTAATCATCCGGTACCATTTTCAGGAAAAATCAATGACGGATTTTCGGCGAGCTATATGGTGGAAGATCAGCGTTTTGCCTATCAGAGACCGGATGTTTTGAGTTTTGAAACAGATGTGCTTGATAAAGATATGACACTTGCCGGAGCGATTACTGCTAAACTGAAAGTAGCAACCAGCGGGACTGATGCCGACTGGGTTGTTAAAGTGATTGATGTTTATCCGATGGATGCACAGAATGATCCTAAAAAACCGGAGGTTGTTTTCGGAGGCTATCAGCAATTGATCAGAAGTGAAATTATCAGAGGAAAATTCAGAAACAGTGTGGAAAAGCCGGAACCTTTTGTACCAAACAAGATTACAGATGTACATTTTGACTTGCAGGATGTTTTACATACTTTCAGGAAAGGACATAAAATCATGGTGCAGGTACAAAGTTCAAGCTTCCCGTGGGCCGACAGAAATCCTCAGAAATTTATGAATATTTTTGAAGCGAAAGAGTCTGACTATCAGAAGGCTTCTCATAAAGTATATCATGAAAAGAACGCAGCTTCTTATCTGAAAATCTCTGTTTTGGAATAATTCAATCAACATAATAATCATTTAAAACAATGAAATACACTCAATATAACCGTCTTTCAGGGCTTTTGAGTTTTCTGATACTAGCCTTTGGGGCTTTCTCCTTACAGGCACAGAATCTGACTATTGCCCAGCAGGATTCAGCTTTTGTGGTTGATAACTATGTGAAATATGAATACCAGATTCCGATGCGGGACGGGGTGAAGCTTTTTACCGTAGTATATGTGCCAAAAGATGCCTCAGCAAATAATAAATATCCATTTCTGATGCAGAGAACCTGTTATTCCGTTGCCCCTTACGGAAAGGATAAATATGCCAGACAGTTATTCTATTCACGGAATATGATGCGTGAAAAGTATATTTTCGTAAATCAGGATGTGAGAGGAAGATGGATGTCTGAAGGAACCTGGACGAATATGACACCTCATATTGCTGATAAAAAAACTAAAAATGAGGTAGATGAGGCTTCTGATACCTATGATACCATCGACTGGCTTCTTAATAATGTACAAAATAACAATGGCAAAGTCGGGCAATATGGTATTTCATACCCGGGGTTTTATACCATTGCCGGAGCATTATGCGGACATCCGGCCTTAAAGGCTGCTTCACCTCAGGCTCCGGTCTCAGATTTTTTCTTTGATGATTTTCACCATAACGGCGCTTTTACAATTGGCTATGGCCTTACTTTTCCTGTCTTTGGGATTCAGCATCCGCAGCCAACAACGGAGTCATGGTATGATGATAAATTCCCGAAAGTAGAAACCGCAGATGGTTTTGAGTGGTACAAATCGATCAGTCCTCTTAAAAATTTAGGAAAAAGCTATGAAGGCAATTTCTTCTGGAAAGAGCATGTAGATCATCCGAATTATGATGATTTCTGGCAAAAAAGAAGTATTGTTCCGCATTTGAAAAATCTGAAAAATGCACCGGCTCTGATGGTAGTAGGCGGCTGGTATGATGCCGAAGATTTATATGGGCCTTTAACAATTTACAAGAACCTTGAAAAAAATAATCCGGGCATTTATAATACGATTGTAATGGGTCCTTTCGGGCATGGTGACTGGGCCAGAGAGCGGGGACATCACATGCACTCAAACATTTATTTCGGAGACAGTGTGGCTACCTATTTCCAGAAAAACATTGAAATGAAGTTTTTCAAACATTTCCTGAAAGATGCAGGAGATGGAAAATCAGGTTTACCGGAAGCCTACTTATTTGATACAGGTAAAAAAGAATGGAAACAGTTTTCAGAATGGCCTGTAAAATCTTCTGAAAAACTGAGTTTTTATCTTCGCAAAGATGGTAAACTCGGTACTGAATTGCCAGTGGATAAAGGCTTTTCTGAATTTATTTCCGATCCGGCCAAGCCTGTTCCTTATACTGAGGATCCGAAACAGATTCTGGGTTTTACCCCAAGAGCTTATATGAGTGAAGATCAGCGTTTTGCAGGCCGGAGAACAGATGTGCTGACTTTTGAAACAGATGTTTTAACAGAAGATGTTACATTGGGCGGAGAAATTATGGCAAACCTCAAAATTTCAACTTCCGGAACCGATGCAGACTGGTTTGTTAAACTGGTAGATGTTTATCCAGGTGATGAAAAGAATTCGGAATATACCCCTAAAAATGTGATTTTGGGAGGATACCAGCAGATGGTCAGAAGTGAGATTATGAGAAGCCGTTTCCGTAAGAGTTTTTCTAAACCGGAACCATTAGTTGCCAATCAGGTTACAGACATTAATTTCAGATTACAGGACGTTTTGCATACTTTTAAGAAAGGTCACAGAATCATGATTCAGGTGCAGTCAACCGCATTTCCTTTGTTTGATATAAATCCGCAAAAATATGTGGAAAATATCTACAAAGCAGATGAGAAAGATTTTCAGAAAGCTACCCACAGGGTTTATACCAATAGTAAAATCCAGGTGGAAGTCCTTAAATAATTATTCTCAGGGCTGTATTTCTTAATTCAGCCCTGATTTTATCAGCTTTATTTTGTTTCAGATCATTCCTGCCTGAATGGTTTTCCGCTAAGCCTTGGGTTTTCTTTCATATGAAATTACTCCTCATTACTTTACTTCGTTTTTCTATTCAGATATTAACTTCAGATTCTGTCAAAACAGCCAGCCCTCAGGAAAGATTGCAGATTCGGATAGACAGTCTTGCAAAGTCCCAGCTGATGCAAAGCGGAACGGTTGGTATCAGTATCAAATCAGTCATTTCCGGTCAGAAGATACTGGAATATAACAGCAGGAAAAGTTTGACTCCTGCCTCTACCATGAAGCTGGTTTCATCGGCTACTGCCTTAATGACACTGGGAGAGGATTTTACGTATCAGACCACACTGGAATTTAGCGGACAGGTTACCGATAGTGTTCTGTTGGGAAATATTTATATTAAAGGCTCCGGAGATCCTTCTCTGGGGAGCTGGAGATTTAAGGGAAGACCGGATTATAAGCAACTTACAGATATTTTTGCTTATAAAATCAAAGCATTGGGAATCAGGGAAATTAAAGGAAGTATTATTGGTGACGGGAGTTTATTTGAAGAAAATGTCATTCCGGATCAGTGGAACTGGGGTGATATCGGAAATTATTACGGAGCAGGTTGCGGAGGACTCAATATTAATGAAAATCTTTTTTATGCTGTCTTTAAACCGGGAGCGTACCTCGAGCCTGCCAGCCTGACGAATACTCTTCCTGACTTACCGTATTATGCAAAGCTGAATAAAGTACTGACAGACCGGGCCGGAACAAAAGATCAGGTGATGATTTATTCTTCTCCCTATCAGGATGTTATCGTTTTACAGGGATTTGTACCATCAGGAAGTCAGTTTTCAGTAAAAGGTTCGCTTCCGGATCCTGCCTTGTTTTCAGCATTCTTTTTGAAAAAACGCCTGGAAGAATTAAAGATTACTGTGACAGAGGGAGCGACCTCGCTGATGGAATTAAACAAGCGGAACCTTCCTTATGTCCGTCCGCTAAAAACGACTCCGATTTACACACAGGTTTCTCCTACGCTTGCCGAATTGGCTAAAGAATGTAATACCCACAGTATCAATCTCTATGCTGAGGCATTTCTGAAAACTCCGGCAGTTTTCCTGAATTTAGGGAATACCACTGAAGCTGCTCTTAAAGGCATGTCACAGATATGGATGTCAAAAGGAATTGATTTATCAGGTTTTATGCCAAAAGATGGAAGTGGTCTGTCACCTTCAGGTGGTATTACAACTGATAATATGACTGAGATCCTGAAATACATGAAAAGTGAGAAATCTTTCGGAGCATTTTATAATTCTATTCCGGTTTTGGGGGTTTCAGGAACGGTTGCTTCTCTGGGAAAAAGATCTAAAGCTGCCGGGAATGTAAGGGCTAAAAGCGGGTCTATAGAAGGAGTAAGAGCTTACGCAGGATATTTTACTTCAAAATCAGGAGAATTAATGACTTTTTCAATTATACTGAACAGATACAACGGGAATGCCTCTCTTGCCACTAAAGAACTGGAGAAACTGATGATAATGATGGTTGATCTGTAAAAATAAATCGGGAATCCGGATTTTATATCCAGATTCCCGATTTTGATTTAAACGATAATATCTTCTACTTTCTTGTTAATACGACTTTTCTCAGCCAGAAAACCCATTACATGGCTTTCGATGGAAACGTCGATGGTGGAGGAAAGTAAACCCGCATTTTGTTGCCCGACTGCCTGAATCCAGTTTTCAACCAGTCTCCAGTCTCCTCCTCCGTGCATATCCGTTTCGTTTTTCCATTGTGTTTTCTTACCGCTAAGAAAATCGGTATGTTCGAAAGAAAACATATCTCCTACAATATCGCCTTTGCTGCCCATTAGCCTTGTTCTGCGGCCTTCATATGAAGTCAGTCCTTCCATTGAGAAGCTGGCGGTAATGCCGTCCTCAAACTGAATATTGGTTGTATAATGTTCAGGCTGATCATTGTCCATTTTGTAAACACAACGACCATAATCGGTGGTTTTAAGGATTTGCATAATAGCATCGCCTTGTTTTTCCTTTTCGTAAGGAAGATCAAAGCGTTTCAGCCTTTTTCGGTCACGATGATAAATAGAAATTGCGGAAAAGGCACACTGGCTCTCTACCTTACATCCATCAGTGCAACGCTCAGTACTTCCTGCCGGAGCATTTTCCTTTTTAAACCATTTCAGTTCTCCGAATGCCTGTATGTTTTTAGACGGTTTTCCTACCAGCCATCTTATAATATCGAGATCATGGCATGATTTCGCCAGAATGATTGGTGTTGTTTTCTTACTGTTATGCCAGTTCCCGCGTACATATGAGTCGCACATGTGCTCATAACCAATGGGTTCCATGTGTTGCACGCTGACCAGTTCTCCGATTGCTCCGCTTGAAATGAGTTCTTTTAACTTGACAAAATAAGGGGCATATCTTAACACGTGACAGACAGCTACAATTCTTCCTGTTTTTTTAGCAAGCTCCAGAATATCACGGCATTCTTGTTCCGACGGAGAAATAGGTTTTTCCAGTAAAATATCATAACCCATTTTAAGAGCCTGCATACATGGCCCGTAATGGAGGTCATCGGGAGTAGTGATGATGATTGCATCAGCAAACTTAGGGCGTTTAAAAACATCTTCCCAGGTTTTGAAAATATTCTCTTTACTGATATTATGCTTTTGTGAAAACCTTTCACTTCTGATCGGAATAGGCTCTGCAACACCAACTATGTCCAGTTTTTCAGGATATTGCACTGAAAAACTGCCGTAGATATTTCCACGGTTTCCGGCTCCAAGGGTAATGGCTGTAACGGGTTTAGCCAGTTTGAAGCTCTTAGAATTTTCCGGTAAAAGCATTGGCTGTCCGGCCTCATCTTTTGCCCATGAGGAAAAAGATGGGATAGAAGCTCCCAGACTCAGGGCTTTTATTAAGTCACGTCTTGACCAATTTGTTGTCATAATACAGGGAATTAGATAAATTAATATGCTGAAAGGTATTCTGTCTTAATATGATATTTTTCTACACAGATTTTACCGGCAACATAGTATCTGTAAAATCTTTATCCTAAGTTAGTGATTTGTATTTTTTATATAAAATATATTTCGAATCAAACAGTATGGCAAACGTTTGAAAAAATCATATTGTGTCCGACAGCCCTCAGAAGGAGAATTGCGGGCATAAAAAAAGAGCCGCTGAACTTTTATTAGCGACTCTTTTAAATGAAGGGGAAGTATATTATCGTTTAAGGTTAAGCGTACCTTGTAACGTTTTTACTTTGTCCAAATCAGCCTGGGTGCCACCTTTTCCTGCCATACCCATGATTCCAACAGAGAAATAAGCGAAATCTTCTAAGGATGTTGTGTCAAAGTTTCCGGAAGCGTTTTTGCTGAATTTTTTGAAACCCAATTTTACAGAATTCTTGGCAAGATCAAATACCTGAAAAATTAGTACAGCAGGCTTTTTGTTAGAATCAACATTTACTTTTGAAGTAAGGGTAACCTGTTTTTTGTCAGCAGCAAGTATCCATGTTCCTGAATCTGTTCCTGCTACATAAGTCCCGTCAGTTTTGAATTCATAACTGTAAACGTCTTTCAGTTTAAGAATATCTTTGTTATTGCTTACGGCAGCAATTTCTTCAAGCGTGGCATCGTAAGTCTTTAAATCGGTAATTGTACCTAACCCGGTAATAGACCATTTTCCACTGATACTTACTTCCGGTTCAACAGCCGGGCTGTCACTTTTACTACAGGAATTAAGTAGAACCAGGCCGATTAAGGCCATAAAAAATAAAGAGAATTGTTTCATGATATTTTGATAAGGATGTTTAAACTTTACAAAAATACCATATATATACGTCAGAAGAGCCTTTGGATTTATCTAACGGTAGCGTTTGGAGGAGAAAAAAAAGCTTCCTGATTTTGCAAGACCGTTCGATAAGTTTTTCGCAGAATCAGGAAGTTTAACATAAATTGTCAGACAGGTTTTTCAATAATGAAATTATGATTTGTGTAAATACAGATATCCGCTGCAACGGTGAGTCCTTCTTTAACCATTTCCTCTGCACTTAAATGCTGTGCATGTTTTTTAAGAGCTGTTGCTGCCGAAAGTGCATAATTTCCTCCTGAACCAATTGCTGCAATACCATTTTCAGGTTCCAATACATCACCGGTTCCTGAAATAATCAGGAGTTCTTCTTTATTGGCGACAATCATCATTGCTTCCAGTTTGCGCAGATAGCGGTCTGTTCTCCAATCTTTTGCGAGTTCGATGCTGGCTCTTTTCATATTTCCACCGTAGGCGTTCAGTTTTTCCTCAAACCTTTCCAGCAATGTAAAAGCATCAGCTGTAGAACCTGCAAAACCTGTAACAATCTTCCCATCAAGCATTTTACGGATTTTGCGGACATGATTTTTGGCTACGGTAGCGCCCATGGAGGCCTGTCCGTCGGCACCAAGTGCTACCTGTCCGTTATGCACAATACCTAATACGGTGGTTGATCTTACTTTTTCCATTTGAATATTGATAAAAAGAGAAAAGATGAAAGGCTAAGGAATGTTAAAATAACACTCTTTATCTTTCATCTTTTCTACACTATTGAGTATTTATTATACTAACAATTTATAAGGATCTTCCAATAACTGTTTGAAAGTCTGCAGGAATGCAGCTCCCGTTGCGCCATCTACTGTACGGTGGTCACAGGTAAGGGTTACTTTCATTACATTGGTAGCATAAAATTGTCCGTTTTTCACACCAACTGTTTCTTTGATACCACCCACTGCAAGAATACATGATTCAGGAGAGTTGATAATCGAAGTAAATTCATCGATTCCGAACATACCAAGATTACTTACCGTGAAAGTATTACCTTCCCAGTCTTTTGGTTGTAACTGCTTGTTTTTCGCTTTTCCGCCAAGGTCTTTGGCATCTGCGGAGATCTGAGACAAAGATTTAGTATTGGCAAAACGAATTACCGGAACTAATAAACCTTCTTCAACAGCTACAGCCATACCGATGTGTACATGCTTGTTTACTCTGATTTTATCACCTAACCATGAAGAATTCACTTTAGGGTGTTTTGTCAGTGACTGGGCAACAGCTTTGATAACCATATCGTTGAATGAAATTTTAACCGGAGAGATTTCATTCATTGAAGTACGGGCAGCCATTGCTTTGTCCATATTGATTTCCATCGTCAGATAGAATTCCGGAGCAGTGAATTTAGACTCAGAAAGGCGGCGGGCGATTGTCTTACGCATCTGAGAAACAGGGAATTCTTCATAGCTTTCTTCACCGTAAACAGCAGGGCTGGCCACTGCCGGAGCAGATTTGGCAGCTGGAGCCGCTTCAGCTTTTGGTTTGAAGTTATCAACGTCAGCTTTGATGATTCTTCCGTTTTCTCCTGAACCGTTTATCTCAGAAAGATTGATACCTTTATCTTTAGCCAGAGCTTTAGCCAATGGAGAAGCTTTCACTCTTCCGTCAGTATCAGCAGCAGGAGTTGCTGAAGCAGCCGCAGGGGCAGAAGCAACCGGAGCAGCGGTTTCCGCAGGAGCGGCAGTTGCTGGCGCAGCGGCCGGAGCACCACCTCCCAATAATGCTTTATAATCAGCACCGGCTTCACCTACGATAGCAATAATACCATCTACAGGAACAGCCTGACCTTTTTCGGCACCAATATATAAGATAGTTCCGTCTTCATAGTTTTCAAGTTCCATCGTTGCTTTGTCTGTTTCAACTTCGGCAATGATATCTCCTGATTTTACAACGTCACCTACTTTTTTCAACCATTCAGCAATGACACCTTCCGTCATTGTATCTGACATTTTAGGCATTCTTACTACAGCTGCATTTACATTTGCTGCCGGAGCTGCTGCCACCGGAGCAGGTTCTGAAGCGACTGCCGCCGGAGCTGTTTCAGCTACAGCAGGTGCAGGAGCGGCACCACCACCTAATGCAGACTTATAGTCTTCACCGGCAGCACCAATTACTGCAATAACTCCGTCAACCGGAACGGCCTGGCCTTTTTCAATCCCGATGTAAAGAATTACACCATCCTCATAATTTTCCAACTCCATAGTTGCTTTGTCGGTCTCGACTTCAGCAATAATATCACCTGACTTAACGGTATCACCTACTTTTTTGAGCCACTCGGCAATGACACCTTCTGTCATGGTATCACTCATCTTGGGCATTCTGATTGCAACAGCCATAGTTTTTATTTAAAGGGAATTATTTTAAATAGTAGCAATTTTGCCTTGAATTGTTCTAAGATTTTGTTTCAAACGGAGGAACTGTAACATTCCGGATTTGAATAATACTAAATTTGAAAATCAAAAATAAAGCTAAACACTTGCTTTCAAAAGTTATCTTTGAAAAATATAATTTTGTCTTAAAATTATATGATTAAGCCATAACTCCTTTTGTTTGAGCCAAAGGAAATCATGGCTTTGAATGATAACATCAAAACGAATTAATCAAGTTTCAAAACAGCCATAAACGCTTCCTGAGGAATTTCAACATTTCCTACCTGACGCATCCGTTTCTTACCTTTCTTCTGTTTTTCAAGGAGTTTACGTTTACGTGAAATATCACCGCCGTAACATTTCGCCAATACGTCTTTTCTCAGAGCCTTTACCGTTTCACGGGCGATGATTTTCATTCCGATTGCTGCCTGAATTTTAATTTCAAATTGCTGTCTCGGAATTAATTCTCTGAGTTTTTCACAAAGGCGTTTACCCCAGTCATAAGCTTTGTCACGGTGAACAATCGCTGAAAGTGCATCAACTTTCTCATCATTCAGCATGATGTCCAGTTTCACCATTTCTCCTTCAAAATACCCCATATACTCATAATCGAGGGAGGCATATCCACGGGAAATAGTTTTTAATCTGTCAAAGAAATCAAATACTACTTCAGATAAAGGCATGTCGAAGGATAATTCTACCCGATCTGAAGTTAAATAAATCTGATTTTTCAGGTTACCACGCTTATCCATACACAAACTCATGATTGATCCTGTGTATTCAGATTTCGTGATAATCTGTGCTTTAATATATGGCTCTTCAACGAAGTCAATCAGGTTCGGTTCCGGAAGGTCTGAAGGGGCTGAAACCCAGAGCTCTTCTCCTTTGGTAGTTTTTACCTTGAATTTTACGGAGGGAACTGTGGTAATTACGGTCATGTCAAATTCACGTTCCAGACGCTCCTGAACAATTTCCATATGAAGCATACCCAGGAATCCGCAACGGAAACCAAATCCAAGTGCCATAGAAGTTTCAGGTTCCCAGACCAATGAAGCATCATTTAGCTGGAGTTTCTCCATCGCATCTCTCAGGTCTTCAAATTCAGTGGTATCAACCGGATAAATTCCGGCAAAAACCATTGGTTTTACTTCTTCAAAACCCTGAATAGCAGCAGCACATTGTTTGGATACATGGGTAATTGTATCACCTACTTTTACTTCTTTCGCTTCTTTGATTCCTGAAATCAGGTAACCAACATCTCCGGCTTTTATTTCTTGTTTGGGTTCTTTGTCAAAACGGAGTGTTCCGATTTCATCGGCATAATATTCTTTGCCGGTGTTCATAAACTTTACTTTGTCTCCTTTTTTAATAGAACCATTATATACCCTGAAAATTACCTCAATACCTCTGAAAGAGTTGAAAACCGAATCAAAGATTAAGGCCTGAAGCGGACCTTCCGGTTCTCCTTTGGGAGCAGGAACTCTTTTTACAATTGCCTCAAGAATATCAGAAATACCGATGCCTTCTTTTCCGGAAGCATGGATAATATCATCACGGTCACAGCCAAGTAAATCTACAATCTGGTCTTTTACTTCCTCAGGCATAGCTCCGGGAAGGTCAATTTTATTCAGAACCGGGATAATTTCCAGGTTATGATTAATAGCAAGGTAGAGATTGGAGATTGTTTGTGCTTCAATCCCCTGAGAAGCATCAACGATCAGTAAAGCGCCTTCACAGGCAGCAATTGAACGTGAAACTTCATACGAAAAGTCAACGTGACCCGGGGTATCAATCAGGTTAAAAACATAATCCTGGCCTTCAAAATGGTAATTCATCTGAATAGCGTGGGATTTGATAGTAATTCCTCTCTCACGTTCCAAATCCATATCGTCCAGCAACTGGGCCTGCATATCTCTTTTCTGAACAGTCTGCGTAAATTCAATCAGGCGGTCAGCAAGAGTACTTTTCCCATGGTCGATGTGGGCAATAATGCAAAAATTTCTGATGTTATTCATTTATATGTCGTAAGTCGTGAAATATCACTGTCATTGAGCCTTGAAAATTCTCAATTGACAAAATTACTATGCTTATTTGGAAAAAGATAACTTGAACGGCTAAAACTACATTTTTCCTGAAGTTTTTACTTAAACCCTGCGTTATATCTGTTATCAATCTTATTGAACACCGCTTACAGTTAAATTTTCTGATATACTTATTTCAAGTTATCGGTCGTTATCTATATTATGATTGTTTTGTAATTAGTACCAGTAAATATGAAACCGGTTAAGATTAAGCAATAGATTGTTAAAAATAATCTGTTTTTAATAATTGGATTTAACCTATACGGGAAGGATTTCTTAACTTGTATGCGATTTACCATTTGTCAGGAAAAACAAATCTGTTAGGTTTTGTTTTTCTGTTTGCTATTTGATGATTAAACCGCCGGCCTTAAGTGAGTTTGGTAAAAATTAAAGTTTATGGAATTGCAGTTATTGGATTTCGTTAGTCAGTTTGTCGAACTGAATAACGAAGAGGTGAAAGAGTTTGCGTCGCTCATTTACACGAAAAAGTTAAAAAAGTGGGAGTTTTTACTGGAAAAAGGGATGGTTGCCGAGGAAATTGTTTTTATCAGAAAAGGTGTCCTGAGGCAATATTATTCACTGGGAGAAAATGAGTGGACTTTTGAAATTGAGGCAGAAAGTGGCATTGTTACCAATCAGTACAGTTATCTTTTACAGTGTCCAAGCCTTGATAATATCCAGGCATTGGAAGAAACCTTTCTTGAGGTGATAAGGGTAGAGGAGTTAAAGAAACTTTACGACAAATATCACAAATTTGAAAAGCTGGGAAGATTACTGAGTGAACAGTTACATTTCAGGGCTTCGATGCGAAATCGTTCTCTGATCAGTGATTCGGCACTCACCCGTTATCAGAAATTAAAGAAACAACGACCGGAAATTTTTGAGCGGGTTCCCCAATACCACATTGCTTCTTATCTGGGTATCACTCCTCAGTCGTTAAGCAGGTTAAGAAAAGCCGTTTGAACAGCAAGCGTGTAAACGGAGGAGATTTTTCCTGCTGTTTACACGCCTTTGTGTTGAAATTAAGTTGCTATCCATTGCATCATCAACCCTGTGAGATAGCCACAATAGGTTCCTAATGCGTATCCTAAAATGGCTAATAAAACGCCAACTGAAGCAAGTGAGGGGTGAAACGCAGCTGCCACAACCGAGGCTGAGGCAGCTCCGCCTACATTAGCCTGTGAACCGACAGCTGTAAAAAAGAAAGGTGCTTTGACCCAATAAGCAGCCACCAGGGTAAAAAAGGCATGAGTAAGCATCCAGATAATTCCTACCAGAAATAAACCCGGGTTTTCAAGGGCCGCAAAAATATTCATTTTCATGCCGATTGTAGTAATCAGGATAAAAAGAAACAGACTTCCGAATTTGGAAGCACCTGCCTTTTCCAGATTCTTCGCTTTGGTCTGTGAAAGAAGGATTCCGAAAATGGTCGCCAGTGAGATAACCCAGAAGGAAGAAGAGGTAAGACTGAATTTTTTGAGCTCAGGGAAATGAATTTCAATAAACGGAACAATCAGGTCTGCCAGAAAATGAGCCAGTGCCGTTGTGCCAAAACCTGCAAAAAGAATCATAACCAAGTCATTGGTAGTCGGTATTCTCTGGTTCTCATGCTGTTCTTTTTCTACTTTTTTTCTGATTTCATCTACAGTGCTGGTATCCGCCTTAAACCAGGCGTCCAGTTTTGCGGCATTTCCTACTCCGTAAAGCAAGAGTGCCAGCCAGAGCTCGGCGGTTATTACGTCCACAGCAATGGCCTGGGAGAATATTTCAGGACCTGGCTGAAAAACTTCTTTCAAAGCTGTCTGATTGGCACTTCCGCCAATCCATGATCCCGCAATAGTTGCAAGACCCCTCCAGGTTTCTCCCTCCACAATGACAGGATTAATATGTTTTACGATCCAGATTGCCAGCGGTCCGCCAATCATTACACCAGCACTTCCTGCCAGAAAAACAATCAGCGCTTTAGGCCCCAGCTTTTTAAGTGCTTTGAAATCAATACTGATGGTAAAATAAACCAGACAAGCCGGAAGCAGGAATTTAGAAACCACCTCGTAAAGTTTCGACTCGTCTCCTGAAATCACCCCGAAAGCATTTAAAAGCCCGGGAACAAAATAACAGACTAAAATAGAAGGTACAAAAGCGTAAAATTTTTGCCAGAAACGACTGGATAGGGAGGAAGTATAAAAAGTAAATGCCACGATGGACATCAGGATTCCAAATACGACAGCATCGTTCTGAATTAGTGCATGCATATAAGTAGGGCAATAAAAAAGGCAGGAGATTTTCCTGCCTTTCAGGGGTTTATGAGTTCATTAAATCTTCAATTTCCTCTGCCTCAATCGGAATACCTGCCATAAGGTCAATGTTTCCGTCTTCTGTGATAATCAGGTTGTTTTCCAGACGAATGCCCAGCCCTTCTTCAGGAATGTAGATGCCCGGCTCACAGGTGAAAACCATTCCGGCTTCAAAGCGACGGTATCTGTTCCAGACATCATGAACATCCAGTCCGAGGTGATGTGAGCAACCGTGCATGAAATATTTTTTAAGCAATGGCAGGCTGTCTGGGTTCTGATTTTTTACATCTGTGGCATCCAGCAAGCCTAATCCGATTAACTCTGATTCGATGAATTTTTCTACTTCTCTCTGATAATCACTCCACACATTTCCGACAGTAAGTATAGAAGTAGCAAATTTCATTGCTCTCAGAACTGCATTATAAACTTGTTTTTGCCTTGGGGTAAAGCGGCCATTTACCGGAATTGTGCGGGTAAGATCTGCATTGTAATTGCCATACTCCGCTGCCACATCCAGTAACAATACATCTCCGTCTTTACATGGACGATTGTTTTCAATATAATGTAAAACACAGGAATTTGCTCCGGAAGCGATGATAGGCTGATAAGCAAATCCGGCAGAGCGATTTCTGATAAATTCATGAATGAATTCAGCTTCAATCTCATATTCTGTAACTCCTGGTTTAACAAATTTTGCTACTCTTCTGAATCCGCTTTCTGTAATTCTGATAGCTTCCTTTAATTGCTGAACTTCGATTTCTGACTTGATAACCCTTAAAGAATGCATTAACGGAGCAATTCTTTCATAATTATGCAAAGGATAACGGTCTTTCATCCAGTTGATGAAACGGGCATTGCGGGTTTGTACCACCGAACTGTTTCTGATGTGCTCATTGGTATTGAGGTAAATGTTTTCCGCCTCAAAAACCAAAGTAGTTAAGATTGACTCGAAGTGAGTTGCCCAGTAAATCGTTTGAATACCTGAAACCTCTCTGGCATGCTCAATGGTATATTTATAGCCTTCCCATACAGCGATATGGTTGGAAGTTTCTCTTAAGAACAATACTTCTCTGTGCTTCGGATCCGGGCAGTCCGGATAAATCAGCAAAATAGATTCTTCCTGATCGATGCCTGAAAGATAAAACAGATCAGTATTTTGTTTAAAACCCATTGTCCCGTCCGCATTTGTCGGCATTGGATCATTGGAATTAAAAATAGCTATGGAATTTGGCTTTAATGTTGCAGCAAATCTTTCACGATTCCTGACGAAAAGCGTGTTTTGAATAGGTAAATATTTCATGGTAAGCTTGTTGATGTTTCTGAATTATCGCAGTTTAATTATTTTTTCTCACAGAAATAGATGATTTCCTCTTTTGGCAAAGCATACCGGTCTGCCTCAGCAAGGAGCATTTCCATGACAAATTTATCTTCTGTTACATGGAAGCCGCCTTTTTGTAACCTTTGGCCATAATCTCTTCCAAAAATTCTTACGTGGTCATCCTGAAGGAAATGTGCTTCTCTCTCTTTGGGATCAGTGATTGACTTATCTTCATAAGTAGTTGCCCTCGACCATTCCTGCGGAGACTGCATAATACCCCAGCCGTTTGGCTTCAGTACTCTTTTCATTTCCTGCATGCAGCGGATATCATCTTCCACATGCTCAAGTACGTGATTACAGAAAACGACATCAAAAGTATTGTCTTCAAAAGGAATGTTGTGAAGATCCATCTTTACTTTCGCAAGAGGAGATTCTATGTCGGCAGTGATATAGTCAAGATTCTTCATTTTTTCAAAACGATCAATGAAGCAATATTCCGGGGCAACGTGAAGTACTTTAAGGTTTTCTTTGAAAAAACCTGTTTTTCTCTGTAAATACAGGTACATCAGTCTGTGACGTTCAAGGGCCAGACAATTCGGGCAAAGGGCATTTTCACGGGCTACTACTCTTCCGTAAGGCACGAATTTAGTGAAAGTTGAACTACAGACAGGGCATTCTACTTTATTCCCGCGGAGGAAGAAAGCATACACTTTCATGACAAAATGTGAAACTAACTGTAAATATTTTCTGGGAATGTTTCTTAGAGTCCAGCTGATAATTTTTTTCATAAAAAATACTTGGTTTGTAAAGGAGCGTTTACCCCTTTACAATAAAAAAGGAATGATTTTTACAAAAGTAAAAAATCATTCCCAATTTATCCCGATTGAACAGGAATTATAGCGATTTGCCACGGCTCAATAAATGATCGCCGGGCAGAAAACCGCATGAAATACTACATCTCACGAATCCAGATATTACGGAAACTTACCAGGTTACCGTGATCCTGTAATGAGATAGGTCCTTTGCCATGAACAGGATTTAATGGCTGTCCGATGTATTCTGTAGTACCCTGAATTTTTGTATGGTTTTGAACAATAATGCCATTGTGAATTACTGTAACATAAGCAGGTGTTTCGATACCGCCATTAACAGTAAAACGCGGAGCGGTGTAAATAATGTCATAGACATTCCAGTCACCCATTTTTGAAGTAGCATTCACCAAAGGAGCAGTTTGTTTGTAAATACTTCCTGCCTGTCCGTTACGATAAGTACGGTTTTGATAAGAGTTCAATACCTGCACTTCATACATTCCCTGCATAAAAATACCGCTGTTACCTTTTCCCTGGCTTTTCAACGTTTCCGGTTCGATAGGTGAACGCCATTCAATGTGAAGCTGATAATCACCGAATTTTTGTTTGGTTGAAATATTTCCGGCTCCTTTTACTACAGTCATAGCCCCGTCTTTCACATCCCATTTTGCGGCACTTCCGTCTTTTGCAGACTCCCAGTTATCCAGATTTTTTCCGTCAAACAAAACAATAGCGTCAGAAGGAATTGCTCCCGGAGTAACGACTCTCACTTCTGGATCATAAAATTCTGTAGCATCCGGTTTAGTAGGATTTACAGTAACAAAACGATGATCTTGTGCATTCAGATAAGTTGCAGAAAGGCATAAAAATGCAACCAAGGCCAATTTTTTATTCATTTTCATATTTGCTTTTTGTTAGTTTTACGGATAATAATGATTTCAAAAAGTTGTTAAATCCGTTTAAAACCGGTATTTTTTCGAAGCCATATAATCCTTAAAATTATTTAGGAGATGGATAAATGATATTTTTTCGGGCGTAAATATAATTCTAAACTAAATTTAGTAATGATTTTATTGCAAAAAACTTGGATAAAATTGACTCTTCTGTGGGGTCTTGCCACGTTTCATGGATTTTCACAGACTAAGCCTTTTCAATATCTGGATGTTAATACCTTACAAAAAGACCGGAAAATTGCCGTTATTAAATCATTACTGCCAAAAGGATGGGAAATGAAGACGAATGGAGAGCAGTTTTTTATTGAAAGAAATCAGCCTGTGCTTGTCACGCAGAACGCCATTAAAAGTGTAGATAAACATGCTGCGACTATTAAGCACAAAATGGCAGGAAAAGATGTTCTGATGATAAGGACTAAAGCTTTCTTTCGTTTTACAGTAGAAAAGAAATGGAATGAAAATGCTTTGAAGAATATTGGAAAAACTTCTGCGTTAAGGGTTTTTAATTCTGATTACTTTACGTTTTTTTTGTGGGATAAACATGCTTTTTCATACACTGGCATAACTAATCCGGCAGAATTAAAAGAAGAGTTTCTGGAAATAGAGCGGCTTTTGAATGATAACCTGGATATTTTGAAATGATGATCCTTTGGAGGATGAACCTGCCGGTCTGATCCGGAAGAAATTGTGGAGAAATCTTAAATTTTAAACAAGCAATCAATTTGATTATTAACCAATATGAAACCTGATATTCCTAAAAAAGCACCTGGTCAGAAAATGATCAAAAGAATGCCTCTCCGCACAAAGTGGATTCTTTGTGTATTAGGAGGTATTATCCTTTTTGCCTTTGGACTCTCCGTATTAGCCAATGCAATCAGCATTAAAGCTAATCCTGCTGCTCCCGTAGTTACCTGGCTTTTGCGGGAATCTTACGGAATAGTTGTAACATGTATCGGTTTACTTTGTTTTGGACAGGCTATCCGTTTCAGGGTAATGATGGATACCAACAGAAGATTTAATAAAATGGAGCGGGAAATACAGCGTAAAATGAAGAAAAATACGAAAGTTCCGCAGTAAAAGAAAAACCCCGTCAGTTTAACTGGCGGGGTCAAGTCTTTGAAGAAATTTCTCGAATTACTTCGCAGCCTTCGCAGCGAATTCAGCTTTGATAGCTTCGATATCAACTAACTGAATAGTTGGTCTGCTTTTCAAATGCTTAATTGCAGCCACTTTATTGTTGGCTATTGCTTTATTTCTTCTGTCTTTTCTAATGAGTCGTGTAACAGCCATCGTGTAACAGTGTTTTGATTTGAGGTGCAAAATTACTAAAATCCATTCTAAATTCCAAAAATCCCTAAGACTTTATTAAATTTGTGTCCGTTAAATGATTCCTGATTTTCGGATCAGACTGAAGAATATGCCTGTAAATGGGGTTTAGCCTTTTATTTACCTGCTTTTTAAATTTAAAATGAATTTGTCTCCCATATATTAAATTATACAATGAGTAAACCTTCCTTAGTAAAAGGCACAAGAGATTTCGGACCGGATAAAATGGTCAAAAGGAATTTTATTTTTGATACCATCAAACAGACTTTTCAACGATTTGGCTTCATGCCGCTGGAAACACCAACAATGGAAAACCTTTCTGTACTGATGGGTAAGTACGGAGATGAAGGTGATCAATTGTTGTTTAAAGTATTGAATTCCGGTAATTTTTCTGAAAAAATCTCTCAGCATGACCTGGATGAAGGATATAAGAAACTGACCAGTAAAATTTCCGAAAAGGGCCTGAGATATGACCTGACGGTTCCCTTTGCGCGCTACGTGACGATGAACAGGGGAGAGCTGACTTTTCCCTTCAAAAGATACCAGATTCAGCCGGTATGGCGGGCAGACCGTCCTCAAAAAGGAAGATACAGAGAGTTTTATCAGTGTGATGCAGACGTGGTGGGAACGGATTCATTGATTTGTGAAGCTGAAATTGTGCTGATGATTCATGAGGTTTTTAAAAATCTAGGCATTGATTTTACACTGAAAATTAATAACCGGAAAATCCTGACCGGACTTTCAGAAATGATTGGTCAGGCAGGACAGGAGGGAACCCTGGCCGTAGCGATTGATAAACTGGATAAAATCGGGAAAGAAAAGGTTCTGGAAGAATTGACCGAAAGAGGTTTTTCTCAGGAATCGATTTTAAAACTCGATCCTGTTTTTGAAATAGCGGGTTCTAATGCCGAAAAGTTTGAAAAATTGTCCGTTTTATTGCAGGACTCTGAAACAGGAAAAAAAGGCATAGAAGAACTTCAGAAAGTCTGGTCAGTTTTTAATGCTTTTGACTTGTCTGAAGAACATGTAGAATTAGACATTACCCTGGCGAGAGGACTTTCTTATTATACAGGAGCGATTTTCGAAGTGAAGGCAAACGGGGTACAGATTGGTTCTATTACCGGAGGCGGCCGTTATGATAACCTTACCGGAACATTCGGGATGCCCGGCGTTTCGGGCGTCGGGATTTCTTTCGGCGTGGACAGAATTTATGATGTGCTGGAAGAACTTAATTTATTTCCGGAAAATCAATCAGTCATTACAAAGCTATTGTTCTGCTATTTCGATGAACAGGCTCAGGAATATGCTTTGCCATTGTTAGGAAAAGCAAGAAAGGCAGGCATTAATGCCGAAATCTATCCTGAAACAGCCAAGTTTAAAAAACAATTGGACTATGCAGATCGCAAGCAGATTCCTTTTGTCTGTATTATCGGTTCGGAAGAAATAGAAACCGGGCAGCTGACTTTCAAAAATATGATTTCAGGAGAACAGAAGAAGTTAAGTTTTGAAGAGATTCTTCAGGAATTGCAAGCCGTATTATAAAACCTGCTTTACAGGAAATATTACAAAAGAAAGGGCCATTCCGATACGTCGGAATGGCCTTCTTTATGAATAAACCGGAATTATCTCCAGTTCTTATAAGCATTAATCAAACCGTTTGTTGAGCTGTCATGACTTTCTATCGTAGCATCAGTAGCCAGTTCAGGCAAAATTTTGTTAGCCAGTTGTTTTCCTAATTCTACACCCCACTGGTCAAAACTATAAATATTCCAAAGTACACCCTGTACAAAAATCTTATGCTCATACATGGCAAGAAGGCTTCCTAATGTTCTTGGCGTCAGCTTTTTAAATAAAATGGAATTGGTTGGTTTATTTCCTTTAAATACTTTGAAAGGAATCAGTTCAGCCACTTCTTCTTCAGTTTTTCCGGCAGCAACAAATTCAGCTAAAACTTCTTCACGGGTTTTACCATTCATTAAGGCTTCAGTCTGTGCAAAGAAATTTGACATCAGCATTTGATGGTGGTTTCCAAGGGGATTATGGCTTTGTGCCGGAGCAAGGAAGTCACAAGGAATAACTTTTGTTCCCTGGTGAATCAATTGATAGAAAGCGTGCTGGCCATTTGTTCCCGGCTCTCCCCAGATAATTGGTCCGGTTTGATATGAAACATCTTTCCCGTCACGACCTACATATTTTCCGTTTGATTCCATATCTCCCTGTTGAAAATAAGCGGCAAAACGGTGCATATACTGGTCATAAGGTAAAATCGCCTGCGTAGCAGCCCCCCAGAAATTATTGTACCAGATTCCGTTAAGTGCTAAAATAACCGGAAGGTTTTCATTGAAATCAGCAGTACGGAAATGCTTATCCATGGCATGGGCTCCTTCAAGCAATTCAATGAAATTTTCGTATCCGACCGAAAGAATGATAGAAAGACCGATTGCTGACCATAATGAATATCTTCCGCCAACCCAATCCCAGAATCCAAACATGTTTTCAGGGTCGATACCGAATTTTGTTACTTCTTTCTCATTGGTAGAAATCGCAACGAAATGTTTGGCAACAGTATCCTGCGATCCTCCGTTTTCAAGGAACCAGTTTCTGCCTGAAGTGGCATTTGCCATGGTTTCCTGTGTGGTAAATGTTTTTGAGGCAATCAGGAATAATGTTGTTTCAGGATTCAGTTTCTTTAAAGTCTCTGCAATATGCGTTCCGTCAACATTTGATACAAAATGCAGATTTAAATGGTTTTTGTAGCTTTTCAATGCTTCTGTCACCATTACCGGACCCAAATCAGAACCACCGATACCAATATTTACAACATCTGTGATTGATTTTCCTGAATACCCTTTCCAGGCTCCTGAAATGATTTTTTCAGAAAAACCTTTCATTTTTTCCAGAACCGCATTAACGTCGGGCATAACATCCTCACCATTTACGGCAATAGGAAAATTAGAGCGGTTTCTCAGAGCCACATGCAATACAGCACGGTTTTCAGTCTGATTGATAATATCTCCGGTGAAGAGTCTTTCAATAGCATCATCAAGTTCACACTCGTTAGCTAAAGCAACCAGTGTCGCCTTGGTTTTATCGTTAATTAAGTTTTTTGAATAGTCTAAAAGAATATCTTCAAATTGAACTGAAAATTTTTCAAAACGTTGAGGATCTCCGGCAAAAAGTTCTTTAAGGGAAGTTTTCTCAATTTCAGCTTTGTGGTTTTTCAACAATTGAAATGCAACGGTCTGATCAAAAGGGATTGATTTTAGCATGGAGTTATTTTGCGATACGTCGCTCGGTTAATTATGTTCAGAAAAATAAATAAGTTTACTAAGGTCCCGGTTTGTTGATGTATCAAAGATAAAGCTGCCTTGAAAAATTATGGCAAAATTGAACAATGAAATTTCGGTAAATATATTCAAAAGTCTGGTAACAGACTCAAAATTGCTGACCGGAATTTTCACTTCCAGCTGGTAAAATCAGAGACACAGGCTTTCCAAATCGCTTTCATTTCCCAGAAAAACATTAAAATCGACAGTTCCTTTGATTCCTTTTACCCAGCCGTTTTTGTTGTGCTGCCAGAACCAGAGCTGATGTCCGTAGCCTTTCAGGACTTCTTTTGAATAATCGGCAATCCAGAGCGGATAATCATCATAATTGCCCTCAATGAATTTTTTATAGAAATTGGGATTGGTATAAATAATCGGTTTTTTATGATAATGTTCTTCCACCAATTCCAGCCAGACGCCTATTTCCTGAATAATTTTCTCATCAGATTTTAAAGAATTCTGCTCAATATCTAAAACAGGAGCGAGGTCACCTTCCGACAAATCTACAGAGTTAATGAAATTTTTAGCCTGGCCGACAGGCTCTCTCCAGGGGATATAGAAATGATAGGCACCTCTTTTCAATCCCGATTTACGGGCATGTTTCCAGTTGCGTTCAAACTGCCGATCGGCATGTGTGATTCCTTCTGTAGCTTTCAGGAAAACAAATTCCAGTTTCATATCATCCTCGAATCTCATATGCTGAACGTCTTTCCAATCAATCAGGCCGTTATGATGAGAGACATCAATCCCGTGAATAGCGTATTTTAAAGGCAGGGTAATTCCGAGTTCTGAAACTTTAGTCCATTTGTTAGGGTTTTTTCGAAATGCAAAGTATAGGACTGTTGCAAAAATCACTGAAAAAAGTAAAATAATTCTTAATCTTCTGCCCGGGGAAAGTCTCCTGAAACGGGTTTGGAGCATTCTGAGAAATATCATACAACAAAGTTATATAAATAGCCAGATTGGTGCAAAGGAATTTGAGGGAGGAAATCATCGGATGAGCCAATGGAATGGAAGCGTTTGTAAAGACTTCAGCAATATTTGTCTGTAAAAAACAGAATCCCCGGAAATTCAGTTTCAGGCGATTGAATTTCCGGGGATTCTGACGTTCTTGGGGTGTCCCGATTATTTATTCGGCTGAGGAGTTGTTCTCAGATATGGTTTTACAATAGTGAAACCTTTAGGGAATTTTTCAGCAGCATCTTCAGTTTTAACCGCTGGCGTAATGATTACATCTTCCCCGTCTTTCCAGTCGGCCGGAGTGGCAACCTGGTAGTTGGCAGTTAATTGTAAAGAATCAATTACACGAAGTAATTCCTGAAAATTACGGCCGGTTGAGGCAGGATAAGTTAAAGTAAGCTTCACTTTTTTGTCTGGCCCGATGATAAATACCGAACGTACTGTTGCTTTTTCAGAAGCATTCGGGTGAATCATATCGTAAAGTGTAGCAACATTACGGTTTTCATCAGCAATGATCGGGAAATTAACAGTTACTCCGTTTACTTCTTCAATATCCGGAACCCATTTATTATGCGAGTCCAGATCATCTACTGAAACAGCAATTACTTTTACACCTTTTTTCTCAAACTCACCTTTCAATAAAGCTGTTTTACCCAATTCAGTTGTACAAACCGGCGTGAAATCTGCCGGGTGACTGAACAAAAGAGCCCATGAATCACCAATCCATTCGTGAAAATTAATTTCTCCCTGGGTAGTCTGCGCGGTGAAATCGGGTGCTATATCTCCTAATCTTAATGACATGGTTTTGTGGATTTATCGTGAAAATAATATATAGTCTATTGAGTTACAAGAATACTATTTTTTTAGTTCCTGAGAAAGGAATTTTTTCAAAAGTTAGTAATTGATTTATCAGGAGTCAATTTTTTCGCGAAAAGAATTGTTATTAATTCATGGTAAAGTTTTTTCTTCGTCGAAAAAAAAGGTACTTTACCTGTTCAATGTTGGTTCGTTCAAATCATTTTCAGACAGGTGAAACACATCAAAATCAGAAGTTTATGAAAGAGCATTTCGAAAGATTATTTGAATATGAGCACTGGGCAAATTTAAAGGTCATTGATGCTATAGAGGAAACACGTTTTCCAAATGCCAAATGTATGGAGTTGCTGAATCACATCCTGGCTGCTCAGAATAACTGGCTCAGCAGGGTCAGACATGAGCAGACCTATATGGCTTTATGGGAAATGAGAGACTTGTTTGAGTGCATTCATCTTCTGACGAAAGTGACACAAAACTGGAAGCAGCTTATTGCGCAGATGGATGAAAATGAGTTTCATAAACAGATTTCCTATAAAACTTCATTGAATGAAACCTATACTTCTTCTGTAGCAGAAATCATTACTCATCTGATAAATCATTCGACGTATCATCGCGGGCAGATTGTTTCAGAATTAAAGGGGAAAATAGAAAAAATGCCTGTGACAGATTATATAGCTTTTATGAGGGAAAAAAAGTGATAAGAGAGGTGAAAAAGGGGCATTTGGGTGTCAAAAACAAAAAAAGCAACCTCAAAAAGACTGCTTTTTTGAATTACACTTCATCAACAAACTAAAAACCAAATAAAACTACTTTAAATGTTTTTATTTGTAATCTAATTTAGGGAGTTTTGCTCAAAAAGCCAAATAAAATTCGCTAAATTTAGAAAATAAGCTGTAGGAGAAGGAGTCGAACCTCCACGGTGCGGTTAGCTGCAACACAGAACTGATTAGTGGTCAACCCATTATGTTGCGTTTATCCCGTACTCACCGCCCCCGAGACAGGAGGGCATGTCTGCCAATTTCATCACCCTACAGTGAATTTGTCGTGTTTCTTTTAACTTGACGATGCAAAGTTATATCATTTGAAAATATTGCGCAAATATTTTTTAGAAATTTTTCATATTTTTTTAATGTTGATTGCATTTTGTTCAATGAAAGTAATGTTTTCTTGAATATTTGATAAAAAAAATCGAAATTTAACACACTGAAACAAGATCTTAACTTTCGGAAACAACCCGATAACTCTTCAGATGGACAAAAAAATTGAAATTGACAACACCGATTTAAGAATTCTGTCATTACTGATGGAAGATGCAAACATGCCTTATACCGAAATAGGGAATAAATTAGATGTTTCCGGAGGTACGATTCACGTGAGAATGAAGAAAATGGAAGCTATGGGAATCGTGAAAGGTTCTCAACTTGTAATTGATCATGTTAAACTAGGTTGGGATATTGCTGCATTTTTAGGAATATACCTGGATAAAAGCTCTCTCTACGGGGAAGTAGCCCGGGAATTAATGAATATTCCTGAAGTCGTTAATATTCATTATACCACCGGGATTTATTCCATATTTGCTAAAATCGTTTGTCGTGATACCCAGCATCTCAGGGAGGTTCTTCACGATAAAATTCAGAAAGTACAGGGGATTCAGAGAACGGAAACATTCATTTCTCTGGAAGAAAGCGTTAACCGCTCAGTCCCTTTTGCCAGTTAGTAATTCTATAACTAAAATATTCTATACCGGAAATCAGAACGAAAACAGGCTTTATTGGAAAAATTCTAAACAAGCAGAACAAATTCCGGCTACTTTTGGTTATTTTTGCAGTACTGAATGTGAAATTTGGTCATTTTACCAGAGGACACTACCTAATGACCAACGATTAAGGCAATGGCAAAAGAAGAAATTGATATATTAGAAGAAATCACCTCTTCGGAATATAAGTACGGTTTCCAGTCTCACTTTGAAACAGATGAGGCTCCTGTGGGGCTAAGCGAAGATACGGTCAGATTCATTTCTGCAAAGAAAAATGAACCTGAATGGCTTTTGGAATGGCGTCTTAACGCTTATCGCACCTGGTTAGGAATGAAGGAACCAAAATGGGTTAATGTTCACTATCCTGATATTGACTACCAGTCGATTATATACTATTCTGCTCCCAAACAAAGCAAAGTAGTTGAATCTCTTGACGATATAGATCCTGAATTGCGTCGTACTTTTGAAAAACTGGGAATTTCCCTGAATGAACAAAAACGACTTTCAGGTGTGGCGGTTGATGCTGTAATTGATTCAGTTTCTGTGGCAACTACTTTTAAAAAGGATCTGGCAGAACGCGGAATTATTTTCTGCTCAATGTCTGAAGCAGTTCAGGAACACCCGGAACTGGTTAAGAAATACCTGGGTTCTGTTGTTCCGGTAAAAGATAATTACTTCTCAGCACTGAATTCGGCAGTATTCTCTGATGGTTCTTTCTGTTACATTCCTAAAGGCGTTCGTTGTCCGATGGAACTTTCTACCTATTTCCGTATCAATGCTGCGGGAACCGGTCAGTTTGAAAGAACACTTATTGTGGCAGACGAATCTTCTTATGTAAGTTATCTGGAAGGTTGTACAGCTCCTCAACGTGACGAAAATCAATTGCACGCGGCAGTCGTTGAAATCGTTGCACATGAGAATGCTGAGGTGAAATATTCCACCGTACAGAACTGGTATCCGGGAGATAAAGACGGAAAAGGCGGGATTTTTAACTTTGTAACCAAACGAGGTATCTGTGACGGTGCAAATTCTAAAATTTCCTGGACTCAGGTGGAAACAGGTTCTGCGGTAACCTGGAAATATCCTTCCGTTATTTTAAAAGGGGATAACTCTATCGGTGAATTTTATTCAGTAGCAGTTACTAATAACTTTCAGCAGGCTGATACCGGAACTAAAATGATCCATATCGGTAAGAATACAAAATCGAGGATTGTATCGAAAGGTATTTCTGCCGGAAAATCTCAAAACTCATACAGAGGTTTGGTACAGGTTTTCAAAAGAGCAGAAAACGCCAGAAATTTCTCACAATGTGATTCTCTGCTGATGGGAGATAAGTGTGGCGCCCATACTTTCCCATATATTGAAGTGAATAACAAAACGGCTACGGTTGAACATGAGGCCACTACTTCAAAAATTGGTGAAGATCAGATTTTCTATTGTAACCAGAGAGGAATATCTTCTGAAGCGGCGGTAGCATTGATTGTGAACGGATATGCTAAAGAAGTATTGAATCAGCTTCCAATGGAATTTGCTGTTGAAGCTCAGAAATTACTTGCTGTTTCCCTTGAAGGGTCAGTGGGTTAATACCGAGGCTTTAATGATGATGATATATATGGGCTTTTATCGAAAGATGAAAGCCCATTGTTTTTTAATATTTCGCCCTTGCCTCGGTCCGTGTCTTCACAGACCGAAAATCAAAGAAGTTTAACATATAAAGACAATCAACATATTATGATCAACTATAACCCCAGAGAATGGTTTACCTTTATTTTTCGCATTCATAAAGCAGATACCTTCCGGGAGCTGTTTCCCATGCTTATAGGGATAGGTATTTATGCCAGTGCAGTGGCTTATATTTTTATTGAAATATTTCCATTACCTGAAAATAACCATCTCAAGAGTATTCCGCTGATGCATGGAATGCTGGGGTTTGTCATATCTCTCCTGCTTGTTTTCAGAACAAATACAGCTTATGACCGCTGGTGGGAAGGCCGTCGTTTATGGGGCACACTCAATAATATCAGCAGGAATTTAGCTATTAAACTGGATGCCTATCTTCCGGAAAAAGATGAAGAAAGGCCGTATTTTGCCAGACTGATTACTGAATATGCCTTTGCCTTGAAGAGACATTTAAGAGGCCATCAGACCGACAGTGATATTTTCAAATCTGTCATTGTTGTCGACAAGGAGATTCATAAACCGAATCATATTGCCAGCCTGCTGATTTCAAAAATCAATCAGCTTTATAAATCAGGCCTGATTTCTGATGCACAATTGTTATTGATTAATGAAGAACTCAGGTCTTTTACGGATGTATGCGGTGCCTGCGAGCGGATAAAAAATACGCCCATTCCTTTTTCGTATTCTGTGTTTTTAAAGAAATTTATCTTCTTTTATGTAATGACATTGCCTTTTGGATATGTTTATAACCTGGGTTATATCGTGATTCCGGTAGTGATTTTTATCTTTTATGTCCTTGCCAGTCTTGAGCTTATTGCCGAAGAAATTGAAAACCCTTTTGGTACAGATTCCAATGATTTACCATTGACTTCAATCTGCAAAAATATCCAGAAAAATATCAATGAACTATTGGTCAAGTAAAGGACTTCTTCCCTGAAGTCCTCCGGTATGAATGGCAACGATCTTAGTACCTGATTTAATGCTGTTTTTTTGAATCATGTCATAAAGCCCGAACATCATTTTTCCGGTATAGACCTGATCCAGTTTTACCCCCGGATTTCTAATCTCAAAAGCTTTTATAAACTCTATTAAAGTGGGTTTAGTTTTGGCATAACCTCCAAAATGGTAATTTTCTGTCTCAATTTCCCAGGAACAGAAAATGGCTTGATTTCCGGTTAACTGAAGAATATCATCTTGTAAGAAACTGCCATTTTTCAGGGCGGAAAAGCCGATAACCCTGGTTTGCGCATGGCATTTTGAAATAATTCCGGCCAGTGTTCCGCCTGTTCCGACTGCGCAGGCAATGTAATCAGGAATGAGTTCAGAATAAATTTCATCTGTAATTTCAGCCGTCCCGGGGATGGCAAAAGAATTACTTCCACCTTCCGGAATGATATAGTATTCCTGAGAAAATTTTTCATAAAACCATTCTTTCGAACGGTAATCGTTTCGCTCAGTGAAGATAAATTCCATGCCCATTTCTGACGCAAATCTGAGGGTTAGATTGGCCCTGGAATCTAATTCATTCCCTCTGATAATTCCTAAAGTATCAAACCCGAAATAATGGCCTGCGGCGGCTGTTGCATAAATATGATTTGAATAGGCTCCGCCAAAAGTCAGGAGTTTTTTAAATCCCAGCTCTTCTGCTTTTATCAGGTTATATTTTAATTTTCTCCATTTGTTTCCTGAAATTTCAGCATGGATTAAATCATCTCTTTTCAGATAAAATTCGATGCCTGACTTTTCCAAAACAGGATCTTTCAACAAATGAAGTGGAGAAGGAATTAAAAAATCAGGAGGAGTCATTGGCAAAAATATTAAATTTGTATTCTGAAGCAGGAATTTTCCCTGATTTCAGGATTTTGCAAGAGCGTGTTTTTGTCTGAAAAACCGGGAACTGTGAAATTCAGGATGAATTATTATCCCCTCAAAGGATAATTAAACACAGATTAATATACAAAGGTATGCAAGAATTTGATGAAGTAGAAGAAGAGGAATTATATGAACATTTTCGCTTTGAAGTGGATAAGGGCCAGGCGTTGCTGAGAATTGATAAATATTTATTGCTTAAACTTCAGAATACATCGAGAAACAGAATCCAGACCGCAATTGAGTCAGGAGCTGTAAAGGTAAATAATGATAAAATTAAAGCTAATTATAAAGTTAAACCTCTTGATCTGATTACGATTTCATTACCTCATCCACCAAGAGATACTGAGATTATTCCGCAGGATATTCCATTGAATATTGTGTATGAAGACGATGATATTTTAGTGGTAAACAAAGCTGCCGGGATGGTTGTACATCCTGCTCATGGCAACTGGGACGGCACTTTAGTGAATGCGCTGGTATATCATTTCCAGAATTTGCCAACTCACCGAAATGGTGAAATCAGACCGGGACTTGTACACAGAATTGATAAGGATACTTCCGGCTTACTGGTAATTGCGAAAAATGACTTTGCGATGACCCACCTTGCCAGACAGTTCTTTGACCATTCGATTGAAAGAACTTATAATGCGCTGGTCTGGGGAGAACCAAAGGAGGAAAAGGGAACGATTGAAGGGCATATCGGAAGAAGTCTGAAAGACCGTAAAGTTCAGGCCGTTTTCCCGGATGGTTCTCAGGGAAAGGAGGCTATTACACATTACGAAGTAATTAAACCGATACGTTATGTTTCTCTGGTTAAATGTAATCTCGAAACCGGAAGAACACACCAGATCAGAGTTCATTTAAAACATTTGGGGAATCCGCTTTTCAATGATTCCACCTATGGCGGAGACAAAATTTTAAGAGGAATGATTTTCTCAAAATATGAGAGCTTTGTCCAAAATTGTTTTAAATTGTGTCCAAGACAAGCCTTACACGCTAAGTCATTAGGCTTTGTTCACCCTAAAACCGGTGAGTTTATGCAATTTGACTCTGAACTGCCAGATGATATGAAAGCTGTCATTGAAAAGTGGGAAGGTTTTGTGAACAATAATTAGCCTTGAAATGTTACTATTGAGATTGTTTTCCTGAAGGAAAAACTTAATATTAACTGCTAATCTGTAATTGTTGTATAATTCCTTTTTCGGGTAAAAGTTATGGAAAACATTTCTTTAGACTTGGATGAATTAATAGGTGTGATGTCTGGTTTAGAACGGGACCGTCGCCCTAAAAAAGTAAAAACCCTGAGAAACTATATTCAGACTTTTTTTCTGAATGGTAATCCTGACAGCGATTTACAAATCGTGCTCGATGAACTCGAGCGGAGAGACTTAATCTATGTCGGGATTAATGGTGATGTAATTTATAATTTTTAACATTTTATGATTTCGATTCGCAAAGGAACCCGTGCCGATGTACCTGCCACTTTTGAGTTAATTAAGGAATTAGCGGTGTATGAAAAAGCCCTTCATGAAGTAACTAATTCGGTAGAGCAGATGTATATTGACGGTTTTGGAGAAAAACCGATTTTCGATTTCTTTGTTGCCGAAGTCAACGGTGAAATCGTCGGAACAGCAATCTATTATTTTCGCTATTCTACCTGGAAAGGTAAGAGACTTTATCTGGAAGATCTGGTTGTAAAAGAATCCATGAGAGGACAGGGTTTAGGGGAAAAACTGCTGGAAGCAATTATTCAGGAAGCCCGGGATACTCAAAGCACCGGAGTGATGTGGCAGGTGCTCGACTGGAATGAACCTGCTATTAATTTTTATAAGAAATTCGGCGCACAATTCGACGGCGAATGGATAAATGTACATGTCCATTTCTAAAAACTGATATTTTTTGACAATGTTCTAAATAAAATTGTTGAATTTTGAAAACGAGGATGTTATCATCCTCGTTTTTATTTTTTGAGGGAATTCAGCTCATCTGACAAAGGATGGAATGTTTAAAATATGGTAAATAGTTACAAAATTTCAATTGATACCGGAGGTACTTTTACAGACTGTATTGCTACAGATGCACATGGAAAAATGTATCGAAGAAAAGTTCTTTCCAGCAGTTCATTAAGAGGGGAAATTCAGGAATGGTCAGATCCGCAGACTATCCGTATCGTGCAGTCCTGGAACCTGGAAAAAGATATTCTGAAAGGATATGATTTTAAATTGCTGGGAGATAATCAGAATGTCAGGGTACGGAGTTTTGATGTTGTAAATTCTGTACTTGTTCTTGAAAACCCGATTGAGGTTCCTCAGTATAATGCTTTTAGTTTTGAGCTGAGTGCCGGAGAGGAAGCACCGGTTTTAGGAGCAAGACTTATTACTCATACTGCTTTGGGAGAGGCATTTCCGCCTTTGCAGATGAAATTGGGTTCTACGAAAGGAACGAATGCACTGCTTGAAATGAAAGGAGCAAAAACGGCTTTTTTTGTCACAAAGGGTTTTAAAGACTTACTGAGAATCGGGAACCAGTCCAGGCCGGATATTTTTGCCTTAAACATTATTAAACCTGATCCGCTCTATCATGAAGTAATCGAAGTAGATGAGCAAATTGATAAAGATGGAAATGTATTGAGATCAATAGATTCCAGGGAAATTTTAAAGAATATAGCTTATTTGCAAGCCATTGGAATTGAGTCGGTTGCCATATGTTTTAAGAACGCCTATCAAAACAATATCCATGAAAGAGAAGTCGGTGAAATTCTCAGGGAGCATTTTCGTTTTGTTAGCATTTCAACAATACTTTCCCCGCAAATCAAATTACTCAACCGGGCAGAAACAGCGGTGGTTAATGCCTATTTATCTCCCGTTATCAATAGCTATTTAAGTAATATTCTCGATAAACTTCCCGAAAATGCTTTACAAGTAATGACAAGCTCCGGAAGCCTGGTGCGTTCGGATTATTTCCAGCCTAAAGACAGTCTGTTTTCGGGCCCTGCCGGTGGAGTAGTCGGTGCATCGGTTATTGCCAAACGATCAGGCTATGAGCAACTGATAACCTTTGACATGGGAGGGACGAGTACTGACGTGGCGAGGTATGACAGGAAGTTTGATTACCAGTTTTCACAGAAAATCGGGAATGCCCATATTTTCAGTCCGGCCCTGGCGATTGAAACAGTCGCTGCCGGAGGAGGATCAATCTGTGATTTTGATGGTTTTAAATTAACGGTTGGCCCTGAGAGTGCTGGCTCAAATCCTGGTCCGGCCTGTTACGGCGCTGGCGGTCCATTGACCATTACAGATGTAAATTTGTTACTGGGAAGGATTGATATTCAGCAGTTTAGTATTCCGGTGTTTGTGGAAAAAGCAGCCGGTAAATTGCAGGAACTTATCCGGAAAATAGAGGAAACTTCCGGGAAACAGGTTGGAAAAGAAGAGGTTCTGGAAGGCTTCAGAAGTATAGCCAATGAAAAAATGGCAGAAGCAGTCAGGAAAATATCCATTGCCAAAGGCTACGATACGAAGGAGTATGCTTTGCTGGCATTTGGCGGAGCCGGAGGGTTGCATGCTTGCGGCATTGCCGGACTGCTCAATATTTCAACCGTAATTCTTCCCGAAGATGCCGGAATACTAAGTGCGTTCGGAATTTCAGAAGCCGGAATAGAAAGGATTACAGAGAAATCAATTCTCTCGGTTTTAACTGAAAATACTTTCATACAAATACAACAGGCATTTGAAAAATTATCTGAACAGGCTATAGAAAAGTTAATACAGGAAGGCCTGCCTGAAAAAAATATTGAAATAAAAAGAAAGATCCTCTTTCTGAGATTTAAAGGACAGGATGCCAGTCTTGAAATTGAATGGAACGATTATCAGTCGATTGTTGAAAATTTCAAAAGAGATTACCAAAAAACTTACGGGCATTGGGTTGAAAACCGAGAGATAGAAGTAGAATCAGTAAGAGTAATTGCATCTGAGAAGAGAGAGGATATAACCGGAAATGCCGAAAAGAGCAGAGATCCGGAGGTATATTCAACTGCTCAACCCTCACATTTCCTTCGCTCACTTGTGGAAGGAAGCTGGATAGACGTTCCGGTTTTTCTCCGGGAATCTCTCAAAACCGGTTCGTTGATTAAAGGTTTTGCAGTGTTATTGGATAAATTCAGCACTACCGTTATAGAAAAAGGTTTTGAATTGAGGATTGATAAACATGGGACTTCCATCATAGAAAACAAACCCGCAGAGCAACCTTCTAAAACTGTAATTGAGGCCAGTCAGGAAACAGAACTGGAGTTATTCACAAATCGGTTTATGGCAATAGCTGATAACATGGGAGTGATGCTTCAACGTACTTCCTTATCAGTAAATGTGAAAGAACGACTCGATTTTTCCTGTGCGCTTCTGGATTCAACAGGAGAACTGATAGCCAATGCACCCCATATTCCTGTCCATCTCGGCAGTCTGGGTGTATGCGTGAGAAGCCTGAAAAAGCATATCAGCATGGAAGAAGGGGATGTTGTAATCACCAATCACCCGAAATATGGAGGTTCTCATTTACCTGATGTTACCCTGGTTTCTCCGGTGTTTTCAGAGGATAAACAATTGATCGGATATGTGGTAAACAGATGTCATCATGCGGAAATAGGTGGGATAAGACCCGCTTCCATGCCACCGGATGCCACAAATCTGGCTCAGGAAGGAGTGGTGATTAATCCGGCTTATCTGGTTAAAAATCATAAGGTTCTCTGGGAAAACATCAAAGATATTCTTACTCAGAATCCATTTCCGACCCGGGCGGTAGAGGAAAACCTCGCTGATTTAAATGCAGCGCTGGCAGCAAATAAAAACGGTGCTGAATCTCTGAAAGAACTGGTAAGAAACTATGGTCTTGAAAAAGTGCATTTTTACATGGAATTGCTGAAAAGCTACTCCGCAAAAAAAATGAGGGAAACGCTGAACCGTTTTGACAATGGAATCTACAAAGCTGAGGAATTTCTTGATGATGGTACAAATTTGAATGTTTCTGTACAAATTTCTGATAATGAGTGTATTATTGATTTTTCAGGAAGTGGAAATGTGCATCCCGGAAACCTGAATGGAAATGAAGCTATTGTTAATTCTGTGGTGATTTATGTACTTAGATTGCTGCTCAACCGTAATATTCCATTAAATGATGGGATCTTAAGACCTGTAAAAATTATAATTCCGGAGAAAACTTTATTAAATCCGGATTTTCCTGATGATCCGGCAAAATGTCCGGCGGTAGTCGGAGGGAATGTAGAGCTAAGCCAGCGTTTGACAGATACTTTGCTGAAAGCTTTCGGGGTACTTGCCTGTTCACAGGGAACCATGAATAATGTGTTATTTGGAAATCAGAAGTTTGGGTATTACGAAACCATTTGCGGAGGAAGCGGGGCAGGAGAGGGCTTCAATGGTGCTTCAGGCGTGCATACCCATATGACAAATACCCGAATTACAGATCCTGAGATTTTTGAATTGAGGTATCCGGTCAGGCTTGATCGTTTTGAAATCCGGGAAAATTCCGGAGGAGCCGGCAAATACAAAGGTGGAAATGGCATAGAAAGAGAGATTACTTTTCTGGAAGATATTCAGCTTTCAATTCTGACCCAGCATCGTTATCAATTGCCTTATGGAATGAAGGGAGGTTTTGCCGGAAAAACGGGAGAACAGTTTTTGAAAAGTGCTGAAGGAATCAGAACTTTAAAAGGAATAGAAGGAATAGATGTGAAAGCAGGAGAGACCCTGCTGATAAAAACCCCTGGTGGCGGAGGCTTTGGAAAATCAGAAATTTAAAAAAACGATGAAAATCTGCCTGATTTCATGGTGGATTGCGGTGATCTTATATGCAGCGGTAGCTTTACCACTTGCGTTTATGATATTGGGTAATACTTTCCGGGTCGGATATATTACCCAATATGTAACGCTGTATGGTAATATAATCAGTTTGGCACTGTTCTTTTTGTTTGTAATGTACTTGTACCGCCTGCCCGGGGAATCACCTTATCTTTTGTATTATGAGATCACCAGTGTTTCTCTGATTGCTTTACAGTTGTTACTGTTTGTTCTTCACTATATGCTTTCAGACCTGACAGACTTTCGGCACCAGAAGATTCTTGAAAGACCTTTATTCTATACGCTTCATCAGGTTTATTTCTTTATTCAGGGACTGATATGGATAACGGTGGGAGTGTTAATCTTTTATTTCGATAAAAGTCAGACTGATTAAAGCGATTTGCGCTGAATAAAATGACAGGCATTTGAAATTTTGCCTTTTCTGCGATCCAGAATCATTTCTCCGGCTAATTTTCCCATCAGGTTAAAGTCATTGGAAATAACGGAAATTCCTTCCGCCAGAATCTCCTTTATCGGCGTATCATCATATGAAATCAGGCCGATATCTTCCCCCAGCTTCCAGTTTTTCTTGTTAGCCCAGTTGATAAACCTGATAACATCATTTTCACGGAAAACAATATAGGCATGATCTTTTTGCAAATCAGATTCTTCCTCCATATTTTCTATAATACTTCCCGAAATCTGATATTGCTGACAGAAATTATTGAACCCGTTAATGATACCAATCGGAGTGTACTGGAAACTTTTTTTACTTAATACGAGGGAAAGACTCTGATACTTTTTGATCAGCTCATGCGCTTCCGTCAATCCTTTAAAAACATTCTGTTCAAAGTCCTGGTATAATACCGCATAATCATCTCCGAAAGAGGGTACGTCGATATCAAGAATTAACAGTTTTTCCCTGGGGATTTTAACAAGAATATTCGCTACATCCACATTGAAATGCGGCATTACCACGTAAAAATTGTAATTGCCTAAGTGGTTCATTATCAGGTTCTCAAATACTTTGAGGTTATGATGATGAAAAAATACATTGACATTTACTTCTTCACCCAGCGAACTTACCAAAGCATCGTGAAGTACTTCTTTATACGGAGTAAGCGAATCAAACAGTACAAAAATATTTAGCTGACTTCTGATGTCAGTACTGGCGATATAAAAACCTTTTCCATGTTGTGAATTAACAAGTCCTCTTTCTCTCAATTCATCATAAGCTTTGGTAACCGTCATTCTGGCCATGCCAAAATTATGGGCTACATCATTGATTGAGGGTAATTGTTGTCCTCTTATCAGAGAGCCGTCCTCAATTGAAGAGATAATTGAGTCTACGAGCTGCTGATATTTGGGTTTACTGGATGTGGGGTCAATTGTTATAAAATTCTTCACGGATGTGTATTTAATATGATCTTTTCAGAACAATTATTCTATAAAGCTGATGATGTTGCATACCGATGATTCTGCGGGTACCTGCGGAAATTATCGGTATACAAAAATACCAATTTATTTTTGGCCGATTATGAATGATAAAGCTTTAAAAGCATGTCTGAAATGATTCTTTGATAAATATATAAAACTTCCTGAAATGCAGAAAAAGTATGCCTTCCTGCTATGTTACAATAAATCCTCAAAAACTCAATAATTTTTGATAAAATTCTATAAATCAGCGGTAATAAAAACAGATTTTACCTTTAAGAATACAATCCATAGAGATTGTACGCATTTTTGCAAATTGTATGCAAAAAAAATTGTGGAAATCTATTTTTCTGTATATCTTTGTTATGGTGTATATAGCACAGTGTAGCATAGTTTTCTTTTATTAGAAACTTTAATTCAGAACTCAAGAAATTACGCCGCCTGAAATGAATCATTTTAGGTTTTTGGCTCGGTTTTGTTTATAAAAATGGTTAATGGTGTACAGTGTCTGTCGGAGACACATCGATTGTCTCCGCAGACAATTGTCTTGGAGGTTTAATCCGGGTCATTTTTTTTAGTTTGCCTACTTACTTCTTAAATATTTAACTACAAATTCAGGTTGGTCTTAATTGATCAGCCTGTTTTATTTTAAGGACGAATCCGGTAAATAATTGTTCTTTTTGACGATAATTTTGTGTTTATATGTGAAAAGTCCAAATTTTTGTTAAAAATTATAGTTTTTTCAATAATCTATGCATCATTTTTTTTAATTTGTAATAACAAGTTAAAAACCGATACAGGCTTTATTACTTTATGAAACACTTGAAACTCTTTTTCTTATTGATTATTGTCAGTCTGAAACTGGTGGCTTCTGCTGAAGCTTCACGTCTGATTGATAATAACCTTTCAGCAAAGAAATTGTATTTCTCTGGTGTATCTCATAATGCTCAGTCAGTTTTGGGAGATGAAAGACTCAATGAGTCTGAAGAAGATGAAAAAGACCCTCATAGAGATGAGATACAAGGTCTTGAACCGGTCTTTTTTCAATCGTCTTTCCTTTCGTTTGTATTACTGAAACAAAACCATATCCCGATCCCCGGGAACTCTTCAAGATGCCATTCCGGAAAACAGCTCTTTATGCTGTATAAAAATTTCCGGATCTGATTAAATACCTTCTCTGAAACATCTGATATTCCGATTCCTTTTCCAATTGTTTTACATCATTGGAGATCCCTGTTTCCTCAGGTTAAAGTATTCCGGCAATACGTGTAGTCATTTACGTTCAATTCGGTGGTTTTCCCAAAGGTGATTTTTATCATCTTTTCAACGGATCTGACATGATTTTACAGTGTTATACAAGCCGGTTTTCGTTGATCCTGATTAAAAAATTGAGATAAAATACGTTGATACCGGAAACATATACTAAGACAGTTTCCAGTTTGATACCTGACCATTAAAACAAAACCGGTAGAAACGTATTTTTCTTGAGAACGAAAATGATCCGAGGTTTGGAACCTCAAAATCGGATTTTGTGAGATCAGGTTGGAGCAAATAGCTGAAATCAGACTTTCATTTTACCGGATGATGATTTTTTTAACAGGAATGGCTGTGTTTTGAAGACAAATTAAAATCCCCTGAAAAAAAATACAGAATATTTTTAAACCCTTTCAGGCGAAAATTATCATATGATTAGAAATCCTCTTTTAAATGATATAAAACTCTAAGAAAGGTTCTTCAAAGATTTGATCAGAAAAGGGAAAGATGCTGTATTCATGCAAAGTCAGGTGCTGTTGCCGGGCCTGAAGCTAATGTTTAATGAGAGGTATATTGCTGAATCACAGTACAATTTAGTTTCGTTATTTTATAATATGTTTGGTTTTTTTGGATTGGGTAATCTATGGGTTACCCAATTTTGTTTTATATGAGTGGTAATAAAATGCTGGTTTTGGCTGTGCTATTTAGGATTTTAAAGGAAAATCGAGAGGATGAAAAGAACATTTCATTTACAGTTTTAAAGCTAATAACAAAAATCAATTTAGCTCATGCCAGGCAAACCCTTATCAGTTTATTATTCCCGGAAGGTATTTTCGATGTTGCTTGCGCTTTACTCATTTATGTGGACGCAAAAGCAGGCCCTCCGACCTGCTTCATTTTAGCTATTCTACATCTGTTTTCTTTATCCAGCCTTCTACTACTTTTTTGCCGTAATAGCGAATTTTTAGCCAATCGCCTTTTGTTTCTAGTACTTCTACTTCATTGCCTTTGATTAGGTACATTTGAGTGGAAGTATTGGGAAGATTATAAATGATTGCTTTCGAAACCTTAATTAACTCCAATAACGGGGTTGGTTCTCCTACGTCATTATGCATTTTACCAAATAGTTTATCAAAACTAACTTCTTCAAATGGTAACTGATTCTCATATTTGTAGACTTTCTCATCTATTAACACCTCTCTACCAGTATTAAATGTCTTAATTTGGTATTTAATCATATTCCAATTATCCCTTTGTTTGTCGAATTGAAAATAACAATAATAATTATTAGGGTCTTGACCTCCTTCTTCATTAACAATACAAAATGTGGTATTATCTACACTAAATATTGATGTATGAATAACCCAAAGTGCCTTTCTATTTACATTTTTTAAGCGGTATTCATTTTTACCATAATTTAAGTAAATGGCTAATTCATGTCCAGAATTACCTTTAGGTATTTTGACATCAAAGTTTCGATAATCAAACTGCAGTAATATATCTTTTAGTCCATCGCCATTGACATCGTATCTCAAGGTGTCTTGAGATACGTTACCACTATTCATATCAAACGGGATTTTATCCATTTTTACAAATGTTTCACTTTTTTGTGCATTACATGAATGGAATGCCAGCGTTGCAAGAATTACTAATATTTTTTTCATATTATTTTATGTTTACTCACAAGGAAATAATTTTTTAAGTCTTTCAAATTCTTTCTTTTACTCCAACCATTAGGCTCACAATCATAACACCTTTCTCTTTCCCCTGTAATTGGATTTTTCGTATAACCACAAAATTCTGTATTACCACAATTCACAAGTTTAGATATATTCAGCAAACTGTCTTCGGATAAATTATTGCAATATCGAGAACATTTTTTTTCTATTTTCCAATACCAAAAAGCAGATAATACAGCATATTTGGGGTTTGTAGCTACTTCTTCTGGATGATTTTCAAAATCAACTTCATCGCCTAGACCTCTACAATATGCTTCGAATGGTTTATAGTTATACTCCCAACCTGTTAATTGCATTAGTCCTCTTCCTTTGTACCTTGATTGACTACTTGCATAGTCACTTGGAAGTTCTGATAAATCTTTCAACTGTGTTGTTTCTTCTGCAATTTGTGTAAAAAAATGTATTCTCTCTTCACAAGTAGTGATGCCAAACTCTAAAAGATATTTATTTAAAAACGGTATTATTTTTTTTGAATCTTCTTGATCTACTTTTGGAAATATTTTTTTCAACAACTCTTCATCTAATTCTCCTGTAAAAGCATTCGTCTCCTCCACTGATTCCCCCAAATACCCCCAGACAGCCTCTATTTTCTTGTCCTTCTCTGCTTTATCCAATACATTTACATTCAATACTATATTGCTGGAATTGGGCGCACTGAAATCTATTCCTTCCTCGGTTTTCTCTTTGCTTAAGGGGTTTATTTCGGGATTGTCTCCATAAAATCTGATCTGCAGGTTGTCTATACATACTTCTCCTACTTTTACCTGTCCGGTGCCTCCTGCAGGATTGCTAAGTTTATGACTCACTTTGTTTTTTGATATATCTCTTTTGAGCAGTTCAAGGCTGTATATCACACTTTGGCAGTTGCCATCTCCCGTCAGATAATCCATCAATCCATCACAACCACATTTGATACTGCTTTTGGCTGCTGCCGTTTCTACCGCCAAATCTTCTATTCTGTTTAGGATGTTACCTGCCAGGGAAGATGATTCTCCTAATCTGCAGATACTTACCAAAGCTTCAGGGTATAACTGGCTTTTGGTGGAAGCATAAAATACCGCTTCTCTTGGCTCTGAATGATACCCCAGTCCGTCACAGTCTGCTTCTGCCAGTAGTTTATCTTTGTAGCTGTCTAAATCATTGAGTATCGGGGCAATCTTAGCTAAGAATCTAGGATCTGTGTTTTGGGTTTGTGTTGTGTTCTTAATACTCTCGATACCACTTTTTATGGCCTTACAAATATTATTGTATTCCTGATAATCTTCCTTGCCGGGTTTTTCACCTCTGGCTATTTTATCCAATAGTTCCTGAGCTTTGGCCTTCATTGCTTCCAGCGCCTCTCCAAACTTACCTGAATAGCTGCCCGGCCCACTGCTGAGTAATGCTGTGATTTGTCTTTCGAGGTCATTGGTAACTACTGTGCCATTACTACCCTGTGCTTTCACCTCTCCTGCAGTAATACAACCATAGTCTTTCCCCTTCTCGCCTTCTACTATGCTGATACCCGACCAGCCAACCGGAATACGCTGACGCACAAAAGGGTAGTATAACAAGCCTTCTCCGGCACTGGCATCTCCGCTGGTTACAATAATCTCATATCCATTCATGTATATTTTCTGTCCTTTGGCTGGTACAAAGGCAACTGTTCCGCTATATACTTTGGGAGTGATGTTACAGTCTACCGTGGAATGCATAGAACCTCCGCAACGAGACTCAGAAGGAGTTTCTAACTTATCGAGCTCATCACGTTTTTGGGCTATGGCAGCCGGGCTTATGTCTTGTGAACTCACAATGATATCCAATGGATCTTCCACATTACCTGTTGTGCTGCTATTATTGCTGTTACTATTTGTTTTGGGAGAAGAAGTATTACTGGCCGATGCTGCGGGTTTTGAATTGCTTTT
>NZ_FOXH01000011.1:0-31096 GCF_900115665.1 Pseudarcicella hirudinis | reverse complement strand
CCCTGAAATCCCCCCACGGGAGGCAGTACCACGGGGCATCCAGGAAAACAACAGATTCTGTACCTCTTGTTCCTGCAATACCTGTCCTTCGGCAGGGTAAGTTATCTGGGGAGGATAACCATAAAAGACCTGCATCATGGCTATTCCTGTTTCTGAAATTTGTCGATGTCCTCTGGAAGCATCAAACTCATAGGCGGTAACACTGAGTGTCCACAAACCATCAGGCAGGCGTCCACCTTGCCTTAGCATACTTTCATCCACTGCACCCCGGGCTATTAAATTACCCGCCTGAAAGTAGTTGACTAAATCACTACCCAAGAGGGTTATAGGAGTACCGAAAGTTAAATTGATAGGAATAGCCGGAAGATAGTCAGGTCTTGTACTAATCACAGAACCAGCCTGTTCAAACCTGAAACGTAAAAAGACAGGCACAATCCCACTCAGATATTTTTCATCTTTGAGCACCAGGGTAACTTTCAGGAAATTATTGGAAGAGGTTAAGGCACTCCAGTTGAGGCTATACTGAGGCAACAAATAGGGGCTGCAACTGACCGGGAAATTACTCTGAGCCCAAAGCACCCTTTCCCCGAAAGGAGAAATAATCAGAAGTAGAATCAGAAAGACTTTGATCGGTAATAGAACGGATCGGTAATACTTCAACATCATTATTGTTTATTAAGAATTAATAAATCAAACAGTGGTGTGTTGAAGCAATAAAGCCGGAGAACCGACTCATGAAAAGTATTAGGGGGATGATTAAAAGTGGAGTGTTATAGATAGTAATAGAACAAAATGCCATTATTATCAAAAGTGAATTTCTGTTTAAAAATTAAAATACCAAAATCTACAACTCATTTTATTGAGTTTTTCATGATAAAATGAGAGATTTTTTGATGTATGGTAAGAAAACACGGAGATACAGATGATTGAAGAATAAACAGGATTACTGCGCAAACATTTGTGCAGTAATCTTAGGTGAGATTAAAAGGAATCCTGCCATAGGGTGTTAAGTGAGTCAGATTGTCCCCTTATCAGGCTAATCCAATTATATGCCTGATATCTATAACTCCGCAAGTTTTGGAATTGATCCTAATTTAGACTCATTTTAAGATAACTCCTCTTTAACACAGAGTTTTTTTTCTGAGAATCCATAGGAAATGTGCTGTTTCATATATAAATCGTATTAGTTTTGAAAAAATTTTATAGAATTTATTGGTTTTACTAAACAATAAAAGTCATAAAATGTCAGCAAATAGATATTATTCAATAAAACATTATCAACAGTCATTGTTATCAAGTGATTGGAAATCAGGGATTTCTGTTTATCTGGTAGCAGTGCCGCTATGTCTTGGGATTGCCCTTGCTTCAGGAGCGCCCTTACTCGCAGGTTTACTGTCCGGAATAGTAGCCGGAATAGTAATATCACTGCTCTCAGGTTCTGAAGTTTCCGTAAGTGGTCCGGCGGCAGGTTTGACAGTAATTGTAGCGGGTGCCATTAAAGACATCGGAAATTACCAGGGATTTCTGGTAGCAGTAGTGGTGGCAGGAGTCCTGCAGATTTTACTCGGGAAATTAAAGGCAGGACGATTTAGCGCCTATTTCCCGGAAAGTGTAATAAAAGGAATGTTGGTTGCGATAGGAATTGTAATTTGTCTGAAACAGATTCCGCATGCTTTAGGAGATGACCAGGATTTTGAAGGTGAATTTGAGTTTGAGCAGGTGGCCGATCACCAGAATACTATTTCAGAAATTATCAGGTCTTTTATCAGTTTTAATACAGCCGCTGTTCTTATCTCTATTGCTTGTTTAGTCTTGCTGATTTTGTGGGACAGAGCATCAAAGAAAAACATTGGATTTTTCAAAGCCTTTCCCGCTTCACTTGCAGCCGTAGTTTTAGGAGTTTGTATTAATGAGTTTTTTGGAATGTTTAAACCAGAGTATTTCCTTGGCAATTCTCCCGCCCACATGGTTTCCATTCCCAGCTTTCAACATATTGGAGATATATCTTCTCTGCTTTCTTTACCGGATTTTTCTTTTCTTACAGATTCCAGGGTTATTTCAGTTGCCATTACACTTGCTGTTGTAGCTAGTTTAGAGTCCCTGTTGAGTCTTGAAGCGGGAGATTCAATTGATCCTTTAAAAAGGTATTCTTCTCCGGATAAAGAACTGGTAGCGCAGGGAGTTGGTAATGTTCTGGCCGGGATGATCGGCGGACTTCCGGTTACCTCCGTAGTTGTCCGGACATCAGCTAACGTCTATTCCGGAGCAAAAACCAGGATGTCATCTCTGGTTCACGGAATGTTATTATTGATTTCTCTTTTATTTCTTGGGAAATACCTGAATCATATTCCATTGGCCTCACTGGCAGCGGTACTTCTGATGATAGGTTATAAACTGGCAAACCCAAAAGTATTTTTAAAAGTTTATAAGGAGGGTTACGACCAGTATGTTCCATTTATTATTACTATCTTAGTGATTGTTTTCAAAGATTTGCTGTTTGGAATCTTTGTCGGTACATTCGTAGGACTTTTATTTGTTGTATTTACCAATTTCCAGTCTGTAATTTCAGTTGTCCGGGAAGGCAGACATGTTTTGGTAAAATTCAATAAAGATGTTTCCTTTCTTAATAAGCCTCGGATCAAACAGATATTGATGGATTTGAAAGAAGGGGACGAAGTGTTTTTTGATGGAAGCCGGGCAAATTTCATTGATCACGACATTTACAATTTACTTTACGAGTTTAAGAATAATTCGGGAATCAAAGGTATTTCAGTAGAATTTAAAAAAGTGCACAGAAGAATAGAGGGGGATATCAATGTGTATCAACCTGATACTAACGAATCAAAACATTAATAATGAGAGATTACACTAAACTCCTTTTAGCAAACAAGGCTTGGGCTAAAGAACGATTATCAGTTGATGAAGAGTATTTTGAAAAACTTGCGAAGGATCAGAGTCCTCAGTTTTTGTGGATAGGCTGTTCTGATTCCAGAGTTCCGGCGGAGGAAGTAACAAATGCGCAGCCGGGTGAGGTTTTTGTGCATAGAAATGTTGCCAACCTTGTGGTTCATACAGATATCAACCTGCTTTCTGTATTGCAGTATGCAGTGGAAGTGCTAAAAGTAAAACACATCATCGTTTGCGGTCACTATAATTGCGGAGGTGTAAAAGCGGCCATGACTAATCAGGATTATGGTCTGATTAACAAGTGGTTGCGGAACATTAAAGAGGTTTACAGCAAGCACAATGGTGAGTTGAAAATGATTACTGATGAAACTCAGAAGTTTGAAAGATTAGTAGAACTGAATGTAGAAGAACAGGTGAAAAATCTTGCTAAAACAACTATAGTTCAGAAAGCCTGGAAATCCAGAGAATTACCGCATTTGCATGGCTGGGTTTTTGATATCCATACCGGGTTGATCAAAGAGATTCTGAATATTCAGGCTACGGAATGGAGTGATGATATTTTCGGATACGATTTTAAAGAATAATAGAAAAGGGCCGGATCCGGCCCTTTTTTAATGGGAGAGAATGCAGTTGAAAAGCAGTGCAGGGAATAGTACGAACTGAACTTTTTAATTACAGATAAGATACCGCTAACCGGGGCACAGAAAATATTAATCAAACAAAAAAACATAGTTTAAGTAAACAGTAACTTAATGTCTTATTTTATTGATAAAACGATACACAGTAGCTTATGAAAAAAACAATACTCATTAATCTGATACTATTTATTCTGTCCTTTAATGTTTGGGCGCAGCCAATCCAGCTGAAAACTGATGAGCTGAGCCTGAATATTTCCTCTTCAGGTCAGATTACGACAATGATGAATCCTAAAACCGGAAAGAATTACCTGGCTATCGGAGAAAAGGCACCTTTATTAAAGATTCAAACCGGTCAGGAATGGGAAGAACCGGCATTGGCTGCATTCAATAACAAATCAGGCATTATTACTCTAAGTTTTGCAATTTCAAAAGTCTCTGCAGAAATAAAAGTTATTCAGAAAACAACCCATCTGGTTTTTGAATTGATTCATTTAAATGCAAAAAATGAGGTAAATGCAGTTATATGGGGGCCATATCCGACTATTATCGGAAAAACCATTGGGGAAGTGATTGGAGTGGTACGGGATGGTGAGTATGCGATAGGACTTCAAGCCCTAAATGTGAAAACCATTGGTGGTGTTTTAAAAAATTCTGAAGGGGCTGATTATTCAAGAGGTTCGGTGGCGGTCAGTCAGCCATATGGAAGTAGCTTACAGGCATTTAGTTTGGATAGATCAAAAGACAGGAAGATTACTGTTTGGAATCAGTATCCGAATATGCCGGTTAAAGCCATAGCCAATGAAACTACAATAGGTTCAAAGATCGCACTTTTTGGATGTCCTGAAAATCAGGTTCTGGCTCGAATAGGTGCAATTGAACTCGCAGAAGGCCTTCCACATCCCTTGATTAATGGTCTTTGGCATAAGCAGTCACCCGAAACCGGAAGAGCTTACATGATTTCTGATTTTGATGAAGGCAATATTGATTCCTTGCTGAATTATGCAAAACAGGCCGACCTTATGTCAGTTTATCATGAAGGTCCGTTTCAGTCCTGGGGACATTTTGTTTTAAATCCTGCAAGTTTCCCTCATGGTAATGCAGGAATGAAGATTTGTGTTGAAAAGGCATCAAAGAAAGGAATCCGGATAGGGTTGCATACACTTAGTAATTTTATCAATACAAATGATCCTTATGTTACACCAGTACCTGATAAACGACTTGCTTTAACAGGATCCTCTCTGTTAACAGAAAATATAACTTCAGCTGTTACAGAAATTACGGTTGAATCTGACGAGTATTTTAAAAACATAAAGCCCAGCACATTGCATGCTGTGCAAATCGGAGAGGAAATTATCCGTTTCCGTGAAGTGACATCTGTACGTCCCTATAAATTGCTGGATTGTCAGCGCGGAGCTTATGGAACGAAAGCATTAGCTCATGAAAAGGGAACAGCAGTTGGTATGATGATGGACTATCCTTATAATACTCTTTTCACAGATTTTAGTCTGCAACAGGAAATTGCAGGGAATTTAGGTCGTTTTTTTACAGAAACCGGTGTTTCACAAATGGATTTTGATGGCCATGAAGGATGTTTATCCTCCGGAGAGGGCGATTATGGAATGCAGGCTTTTGCTGAAAAGGTTTTTAAAGATACCGGACACACTTTGGTTAATGGCACTAGCCGTTCAAGTCATTATTATTGGCATATTTGTCACTACTGGAACTGGGGAGAACCATGGTATGGTGGATTTCGTGAATCTCAGGGGGATTTTCGTTTGGAAAACCAACCTTTTCTCGAAAGAAATTATATGCCTAATATGTTAGGATGGTTTCTGCTTTCTTCCACAACAACGTCGGAAGATATTGAATGGATGATGGCCAGAGCAGCTGGTTATCATGCGGGCTTTGCTTTGGTTGCACGCTATAAGAATCTGCAAAAAAATCCAAATACAGCTCAATTATTAACCCTGATAAAGCTTTGGCAGGAAGCGTATAAAAAGAAAATTTTCTCTGCAGATCAATTGGCAAGATTAAAGAATCCGGAAAACGACTTTCACCTTGAACAGAATAATCAGGGATGGCAGCTGTATCCATTTAAAAAATTCAAATTTGAACACGCAAAACAGGTGCTTCAGCCAGGACAGCCAACCTTTTCTGAATGGCAACTCGTGAATAGTAACGAGGAACAGCCTTTAAATTTTACTCTTACTTTTATGGGAAAAGAAGGGGTAATCCGCAATCTGTGGATTGAATTGGATGGTTATTTTAAACTTGAACTGCCAGGAGAATATGAAGCGGGAAACTCAATCGTATGCAATGGAACAACTATCAAAATATACAACAGTAAAGGAGGTTTCAAAAAAGAAATGGCTTTAAAACAGGTTATACCAACCTTAAAACCCGGTAAACATACTATAAAATTTGATTGCGAATTTCCTGATGATAACGAATTGACAAACAGGTTTATCATTAAAACAATCAGCAGTCCGGAAATAATTCAAAGTAAATAATTTTTACTCCCTGTCTGTCGTCTTTTTTAGCTACAGACAGGGAGTTCTCCAGACTCCTCAGTGTCCACACAAATGAGTCAGGCGTTACCCGGTTTTAGTTTTCCGATTTCTTGTACAATTTCCTCCCCATTTCTCCACATTATCATCCGGTAAATTCATTTCATCATTTTTTAGTAAATTCATAATGCACTAAAACCTTCTGTCTCAGGGAAGTTAATATTTTGCAGAAAAACGTAAATATACCCTAAATAATAAAAATTTGGACTTTATTTATTTGAAAAGGAAATGGTATTTTTTTAAGAATGCGTTTGTTGGAAAAAGTATACCTAAATTACCATTTTATGAGTTATTTTGATATTTTCGTATGGATTGATTGTCGTCTCGTGGTTATCTTTGTAGGATAATTTTAAGTATGATCTTTTACCAACTATTAGTTTTCCGAGGGATATTTTTTGAAGGTTGAAATCTTGTTTGTTTTGCTTCAAAATCAGTTAAAGCCTTAGGTAATTTTGAATTATTTTAGTTTGAATGAAAATGAAAGAAAATCGAGAAGAGAACTTTAGCGAGGTGATTTTAATTGGCGCCGGTATTATGAGCGCTACCCTGGGAACATTTATCAAAAAATTAGAACCCAGCTGGAAAATTAAAATTTTTGAAAGAATGGACAGAGTTACTGCAGAGTCTTCAGAGGCCTGGAATAATGCAGGAACCGGTCATTCAGCTTTTTGTGAGCTAAATTATACCACCGAGCAGGAAGATGGTTCTATCAACATTGATAAAGCTGTCAAAATAGCTGAGTCTTTTGAAGTTTCAAAAGAATTCTGGGCAACATTGGTTCAGGAAGGAATTATTGAGAACCCGGCTGAGGTTATCCGTTCAATTCCTCACATGAGTTTTGTATGGGGTGAAAATAATGCAACGTTTCTCCGCAAGCGTTTTGAAGCAATGAGCAAACATCATTTGTTCAGCGACATGGAATTTTCAAATGATTTCGATCAGATTAAAGACTGGATGCCTCTGATTATGGAAGGACGTGATGCCTCTCAGGAATTGGCTGCCACCAGGGTTGATATCGGAACAGATGTTAATTTCGGAGCGTTGGCTACTTCTATGTTCGGATATTTGCAGGAATCTGATAATGTTGAATTGCGTTTGCATCAGGAAGTTGGAGATATCAAACGACTTGCCAATGGTAATTGGGAGCTGACGATCAAAGATCTTGATTCAGGAAAGGATATTAAATATACCGCCAGATTTATTTTTATCGGTGCGGGAGGAGGTTCTTTGCCATTGCTTGAAAAATCAGGAATCCCTGAAGGAAAAGGATATGGAGGATTTCCGATCAGCGGAAAATGGCTGGTTTGTAATAAACCCGAAATTATAGAAAAACACAATGCGAAAGTTTATGGAAAAGCCAGTGTGGGATCTCCGCCGATGTCTGTGCCTCACCTCGACACCCGCATGATTGATGGAAAAAGAGCCTTGCTTTTCGGGCCTTATGCCGGATTTACTACAAAATTCCTTAAATATGGTTCTTACATGGACCTTCCTCAGTCGATTAAATGGAGCAATATCTGGCCTTTGATTTCAGCCGGAATGCATAATCTTTCTTTAACCAAATATCTGGTAGAACAGGTAACACAAAGTCCGGAAGAACGTCTTTCTGCTTTAAAGGAATATTTCCCTGAAGCTGAACTTGAAGATTGGGATCTGAAGGATGCCGGACAGAGAGTTCAGGTAATTAAAAAAGATGAAAATGGTACAGGAGTACTTGAATTCGGAACAGAAGTAGTTTATGCTCAGGACGGTTCACTGGCTACTTTATTGGGCGCTTCTCCGGGGGCTTCTACTTCAGTATCAATTATGATCAGTTTATTGAAGAAATGCTTCCCTGAAATGGAAGCTTCAGAAAAATGGAGAACTGAACTTACCCGTATGATTCCTTCTTACGGAAAATCTCTGGGAGCAGATATTCAATTGTTTGAAGAAACCAGAAGAAGAACTTCTGATGCACTTCAATTAGATTATAGCTATTCTTAGTTTTTGCAAAATGATAGCAATGAAGAAAGGTCCGGCATAATACCGGACCTTTTCTATTTCTGATGAATTAATAAAGTATTTTCAGGTCTTACAACCGACTGATTGTGTCGATTTCTTTGAAAAAACTTTCCAGTTTAACCAGATCCAGTTTGCCATTCGTTCTGACGCTGCTACAAAGGTCAACACCAAATGGCTGCACGGTTTCGATAGCCTCACGGATATTTCCGACATTAAGTCCTCCGGCAAGAAATACTGGTTTTTTAAGTTTTTCAACAATTTTACGACTGATACGCCAGTCGTGCTTTCTTCCTGTACCTCCGAGTTCCTTGATTTTCAGATTGGGATTACCGGAATCAAGCAGAATAGCATCGGCAAATTCTGCTACAGCTTCTGCTTCTTCGAGCGACTTCTCATCCACTACATGAATAACCTGAACGAGTTTGATCCCTTTCAGTTTTTCCCTTAAAACAGGATAAATGCTCAGAGGAACAGAATCTACCAATTGTATCGTACTGGTTTGAGTTTGCTGATGATGTGCAATTATTCCCTCAGCCTCTGTTCTTGAAGTCAGTAAAAAAGAGGAAACAGCAGGAGGAACAATAGAGGAAATTGCCGTGATTTCAGCATCAGAAATTACACCGGGTCCGCTTGGCATTTCAGCTACAAGCCCGAGTGCATCTGCGCCAAAAGAAATAGCATCTCTTGCTTCTCCGACAGAGCTGATGCAGCAAATTTTCACTTTAGTTCTCATATACTAGCTGTTGCTGACTTTTCTGGTAAGAAAGGCCCCTGTCAGGCCAAGAATAATCAGGATTGACAAAGCGAACCTTAAGGAAGTAAATTCAGAAATATAACCGATAATTACCGGTCCAATCAAAAAACCGAAGATACCTACTGTAGAAATTGCGGCTAAAGCAACCCCTGCAGCCATAGTTTTCGAATGCCCGGCTTCACTGTAAATCAATGGAACGATAGTAGAAAGTCCTAAACCTGTAATTCCAAATCCAATGACCACCAGAACCGGAATTTTTAACACCAGAGCCGTCGTCATTCCTACCGCTACCAGACTACAGTTTAACAGTAAAATGTTTTTTAAACCTAATTTTGCCATCATCCAGTCGCCTGCTACCCGACCGGTAACCATCATTACAGAAAAGGCAGTAAAGCCGGCTGTTACAAATCCTCCCGGTTGATTAAGTACGTCTTTGTAATATAAAACGCTCCAGTCGGCCATGGCGCCTTCACAAAGCATTCCGCAGAAACAAATAATACCCAGAATAATCAGAGATTTGTCCGGCATAGCAAACAATGGCTGCGGTTCATCCGGTTTATGGTCGTGACTTAATAAAAATCTGAAAGTCAATAAGCCAATTAAAAAATCAAAAGCTCCGCAGACAGATAAATGAACGAAAGGTGTAATATCTTCTTTGGCTACAATTCCTCCGACTGCTGCGCCTAGCATAAAACCAAGACTAAAAATGGCATGAAAGGAAGACATGATTGATTTCTTATTGATTTTCTCTATACCAACAGCCTGCACATTCATGGAAATGTTCAGTAAATCACTTCCGAACCCAAAGAGGAAAAGAGAGAAAACAACTTGCCAGGAAGTACCTGCCATTCCAAGCAGGGGCATTGACACGAAGTAAAAAATAGTAGCAAAAACAGCGATTTTCCGGCTTCCGAACTTATCAATCAAAATTCCGGCAAGCGGGAGTGCGGATAAACTTCCGACCGGCATCGCAAATAGCACAGAACCTAAAGCCGCATCACTCAGATGCAGTTTCTCTTTAATATCCGGGATTCTGGATGCCCAGCTGGCAAAACTTACTCCACAGATAAAAAATAAGGCATTCGTCGCCATTCTTGCAATGCGACTATTATTGACTTGTGTGGTTGCTTCCATTATAGCAATAATTTTTCTACTTCTTTCCAGGAATTAACTCTGGTGAAATCTTTTACGTGCTGATTGTGGAGTGCATCAAAAAGAATTCCTTTTCCTTCAAAGTTAATAAGATTCTTCTCATGGTCATCAATAATATAATCAGCTCTGATCATCCATTTATGCCCGCAAAAAACAGTGTGCGTCCAGGTAATGTAAGGGAAATGTTCGGCAAGCCAATCCAGTTTTTCAGACATCGACAAAGGGAACTCTGTTGCAGCAGAAACAATGAAAATTTCATATTTATCATAAAGTTTCTTAATCACTTCCTGAGAATCCTGCATTAAAGGAATGTCGGCAAAAAAACCTTTTTCCCAGAGCATACTTCTTACCGAGGTATATTTTTCCTGAAAATCTGCTGTAATTTCCGCAGAAGATCTGATTAATTCTTTCGTAAAACTGGTTCCCAGTCTTTTATTGGTTTCGTCAATGATTTTCTGACCAGTATCGGCCATTACATCATCCATGTCAATTAGTAATCTCATAAATTTTGAATCGGGTCTATTCCCTTGTATGTTTAATTTATTCAGTTATTTCAATTCTGTTATGTTCCGGATCCAGGATAACACTTTCATAATATCCGTCGCCTGTAGTTCTGGGTTCTCCCACAACCTGAAATCCGTCTTTTCTGAGTTTTTCCGTTAATTCATTGACTTTTTCAATACTTCCGGTAGAAACTGCAAAATGAATCAATCCGGTATATTGCACGGAAACATCATTTTTGTTGTCAGGAATGCCCGGCTTCTGCATTAATTCGAGTCTTGCTCCTGATTGAAAAGAAAGAAAATAAGATTCAAACTTCTTAGCAGGATTGTGGTATTTTTCATTGGCTGTTGCCTCAAAATACTTTTCATAAAAAGCTCTCATTTTCTCGAGATCCTTAACCCAGATAGCAAGATGTTCAATGGTCATTTGCGGTTTTTATTTTTATTTGAACAAATTTACCGTAATAAAACGCACAATTCAAAATAAATTATTATTAAATTTGCATAATAAACGCAAAAATCCGCAAAATGCTGAAAGAAGAACGCCTTCAAATAATTTTGAAAATGCTGGAAACGAATCAAAGAGTGACTTCTTTGGAACTGAGCCAGATTTTGAATGTTTCTGATGATACGATCCGGAGAGATTTGAATGAACTTGATCAGAACGGACTTTTGTTAAAAGTTCACGGCGGAGCTATTCCCAAATCTTCCACTCCTTATAAACTCAAGGAAAGGGTGAATTTTGCCCATGAAGAAAAAGTCATTCTCGCACAAAAATCTTTAGAGTTTTTTAAAGACGGTCAGGTGATTATTCTGGATAATGGTTCAACTAATATGGAAGTAGCCAAGGTTATTCCTTTGGATATGAAGCTGACAATTTTTACCAATAGTATTCCGGTTGCTCAGATTTTGTCAGAACATCCGAGTGTTGAGCTTTTTTTGTTGGGAGGCAAGGTTTTTAAAGATGCACAAACTACTTACGGACACGATGTCATAGAGGTTTTAGGACAAATAAGAGCTGATTTATGCCTTTTGGGAATATGTAGTATTCACCCGGAAATCGGTCTGACCATTCCGGATTACGAAGAATGTCAGTCTAAACGGAAAATGGTTGAAGTTTCTCAGAAAGTAATTGCCCTGGTGACAGCAGATAAAATAGGAACTGCTGAAAATTTTGTAGTTTGTAAGTATAAAGACCTTGATATTATGCTGACAGACGGAGCGCTATATGAAACATTACCAGCGGAGTATCGTGGTAAAGGAGTGGAAATAAAATAAAAAAGTCCGGTAAATGAACCGGACTCTCTGAAAAGTATCCCTGAAATATGGGATTATTTTTTATTATTGTTTTCTCTCCGGCTCAATCTTTTCAATAACATCTGATTGAATAACTGTTCTGACTTATAGAGTTCTGCTACCTGACGCGCCGAAATTACTTTCAAAAACTTACCCTGATATTCTCTTTCAAGGTCAACTTCTTTCTGCCTGATGTTGATCAGTTCCTTAAGGTCAGACAGGATGCGGTCATCAGAAATGGTAAGGTTGCGGGTTTCTGCGTTATATTTACGCATATTGCTGCGAAGCTCTCCTTTTTTGCCCTCATATTCATTGTAAACAGGCCAGAATTGAGAAGCTTGCTCAGTGCTTAAATTTAACCGGTTTGTGAATAATCCTATTTTCGCAGCTTTTATTTTCTCTTTAGCGGCGGGGAATGCGTCATCCTGTTGAGCCAGGGATAAATGGCTTATCAGGACAGACAAGGCGATAAATAGTAAACGATTCATATAATATATTTGATTTGAATGGTGGTTAATGTATGCGGCTAAAGGCATTCTTAGGGCCTTTTTTGACATATTTGGAATTTATATTTCTTCATCGACATTGGAAACGTCAACATTTTCGAGAATATCCTTATTTGAAATGCCAAGATTATTGAGCATTTCAGGAGCCTGATCTCCTTCTAAATCAACTTTATCCAAATGCTCGATAATATCGTGATTAGGCACACCCTGTTGTGATAAATAACTTACAATCTCCTGGTTTTTAACACCGTTAAGAGATTCTTCTCCTATAGAACCCTGTTTTGGCATAAGTGTAAAATATCCTAAAATAGCAATAGCTGAACAGGCTGCAACAGAACCCCATGTTCTTCTGGCTGACCAGGTTACGGTCATTGTAGAAGATTTTGATTTTACTGCTTTAGCCTGAATAATGGAGGGGAGGTCATCAAAATACCCCTCGGGGACCTGGAAGATGTTCTCTTTTTTTATATCTCCCAATGAAATTCTTTTCCTGATCATCGCTCTGTGTCGTTTTATGTCTCTTTGATTTGCCAGAACTTCAAAGGTTTAACTAGCTTATTTTTTTCTTAAAAAAAACTGAATATTTTTAAAATGAATTGACTGTCAGTCAGTTTCTCAGAGTGTTTCGTTTGACAGAAATTCTTCAATTTTTTTTGAAGCCAGGTGATAGGACGCTTTCAAAGCTCCGACAGAGGTTCCGGTAATTTCAGCAATCTCCTCATACTTCAGGTCGTCAAAATATTTCATGTTGAAAACCAGACGTTGTTTATCAGGCAGTGTCAGAAGGGCTTTTTGAAGTTTCAATTGTACCTCATCTCCGGAGATCAGAGAATGGTCATCCAGTTTGTTTGAAAGTTCTTCAGAGACATCATTAATCGGCAAAAAGAAACGACGTTTTTTCTTGCTCAGATGATTCAATGATTCGTTTGTAGAGATTTTGTAAAGCCAGGTGAATAATTGGGAATCACCTTTAAAATTATCCAGCCCTTTCCAGGCTTTGATAAAGGTTTCCTGGGTAAGGTCATTGGCATCGTCATGGTCGATGACCATTTTTCTGATATGCCAATAGATTTTTTGCTGGTATTTTCTGACCAGTAAGTTAAAAGCATAATTTCGGGAATCAGGATTAGCGAACTTTTCTAATAACTCTTGGTCTGTCATATAAGTTAAATTGAACCTGTAAGGTGGATCCCTTACAGGTTCCGAAATAATTTATGAATTCTTACGAGCAATGGCTTTAAGTGCTTTTTCAACGATATTTGCTGCATTTAAACCATATTTCTCCATTAATTGGGCAGGAGTTCCCGATTCACCGAAAGAATCATTTACACCCACATATTCAAGTGGAGCAAGATGCTTTCTGATTAAAACCTGAGCAATGGAATCTCCCAAACCTCCGGCAATCTGATGTTCCTCAGCAGAAACAGCACAACCGGTTTTACGAACAGAAGCTAGGACTGCTTCCTCATCCAAAGGTTTAATGGTATGGATATTAATAATTTCGGCATTGATGCCTTTTTCAGCAAGAATTTCACCGGCAAGAATAGATTCCCAAACCAAATGCCCTGTTGCAAAGATACTTACATCAGTACCTTCGTTTACCATCCATGCTTTTCCGATTACAAATTCCTGGTCAGCAGGAGTGAAAATCGGTACCACCGGACGACCGAAGCGTAAATAAACCGGACCAACATGGTCTGCTACTGCGATAGTTGCCGCTTTTGTCTGGTTGTAATCACATGGGTTGATTACCGTCATGCCAGGAAGCATTTTCATCAAACCCAAATCTTCAAGAATCTGGTGTGTTGCACCATCTTCTCCCAATGTAAGACCTGCATGAGAACAGGCAATTTTAACATTTTTATTTGAATATGCTACAGACTGACGGATTTGATCGTATACACGGCCCGTTCCGAAATTAGCAAATGTAGTAGCGAAAGGAATTTTTCCACCAATTGTCAAACCTGCCGCAATACCGATCATGTTTGCCTCAGCAATACCTGTCTGGAAAAAACGCTCAGGGTTTTCTTTAATGAAAGCTTCCAATTTCAATGAACCAACCAGGTCAGCGCAAAGCGCAACCACATTTGGGTTTGTTTGACCTAAAACCTGCATGCCGGCACCGAAGCCCGAGCGAGTATCTTTCTTTTCTGTGAATGTATATTTTTTCATTTCTCTATTTTTACTCGACTAGATTTGCCGAGGCATACTGCTTTAATTTGGTTAAAAAATATTTAGCACTTGGGCAATTGGGATGATTAGCTGCATTTTGGATTGAGAAACCTGAACGTAACATTTTCCTAGCAAGAATAGGTTTACTTTTAGCAAAGGTAATAACGTTCAACTTTATCATTTCATCTATTGGTTCATCAAATTCCTCAGGTAATGGAATCTCTTCTACTGGTTTACTTAAGAATGCAGATAAGGCATTTGTATCAGCAAGGTACCAATTTTCAAATTCTTTGACAGCTACTACAATCTTCTGATTTTCGAAAGGTGAAATTTTTTGTTTTGTAATGGTAATACATTCTTCCTTGTCTAAATCAATTAAAGCTAGAATATGAGTAGCGCCTTTATCAATCAAAATTTGTCTATGAGAGTTTATTCTTTCTCCATAAAATTGATTTTTCGCATCTGTTGCCTGAACATCAATTAGTTCAATACCAATCTCATTTAAAAAAGAAATAAAACTTTCTGATTTGAAGATAATTACTTCAGATTCTCCTTCACAAATTATCCCTAATTTTACCATGGAAGCCCACCTCCAAGAGCATTTGAGAGCCATGCTTCATCCATTGGTAAACCATAAAGGTTTAAATCTTTTTTTAATTGTTTTAACTCTGTTGAACCATTCTTTTTATTGACAAGAATAATCTCTTTAGGTTCTAAGACTGAAACAAGTGATTGAGAATGTGTATTTAGCCAAATGTAATGCCCCTTTTCCTTACAAGCGTATCGAAAAAGCCCAACTAACTCTTTAATTACCTTTGGGTTTAAGCCATTTTCAGGTTCTTCAATACATAGGAATTGAGATTCATCAGATTGATATACGGCTGTTAAAAGAGCAAGAATGTTATAAGTGCCATCAGATATTAAATCTTTAGTAAAAGGCCTTTCAATACCCTTTTCGTAAATCAACAGAGTATCAGTATTACTTAAATTACCTGACACTACTTCAACTCTTTCAAAACCAGGAATAAATAAGTCAAGCCATTCAGATATTTCTTCATTTTTAAACTTATCAAGTAAAATTCGTTTTAGTACTTTTTCGAGATTATTACCAGAGAATGAAAGGTTGTAATCGTCTGAAAAATTCATTTTTTGTTTCTCGGTGTTTTTAATAAACAAACGCTTAAACGAATAAAGGAAGCTATGGATTTCTACAGCTTCAGGTTCGTTTGCTTCACGAAGAGACTTTTTTAAAGCACGTCTAAATTCATTAAAAGTTAATGGATAAAAAGCAATTGAATTTTTGTAGGAAAATAATTCATGAATTATTTCTATTCTGCTTTCTGTATTATCCGAATCTCTTTTACTAATTGCTTCTTTTCCACCAAATAAACGAACTTTGTCATCTATTACAAGAGGATTAATAAAGAATTCCAATGCCTCAAAAATATTACTTTTTCCTGAACCATTTGGCCCAACAAAAGCCGTGAACGGATTAGGTTCAATGATTTCTAAATCTGCAATAGATTTAAAGTTTTCAATATGTATTTTTTTGATTCTCAATACGCTAGGAATATTTTAGACCCAACTACATATAGATTTATTTAGAATGTTTGAGTTACAATTCATAAACTCAAACATTCGCTAATTAACACAATTATTAGTAATCTCCCAAAGTTTCAGGCAACTGAGCCAAAGCTGCGGCTAATTGCTCATCATTCGGAGCAACTCCATGCCATTTATGAGAACCCATCATGAAATCCACACCGGCTCCCATTTCAGTTTTCATAATCACCATGATAGGAGTTCCCTGTCCTGAAAGGCTGCGGGCTTCTTTTAATACCTTGATTACGTCTTCCATATCGTTACCATTCATTTTGATAACTTTCCAGCCAAATGCTTCATATTTAGCACCCAGGTCACGGTTGTTCATAACTTTGTCGGTAGGACCGTCAATCTGCTGGCCATTGAAGTCTATAAAGGCAATCAGATTATCAACTTTATGGTGTGGTGCATATGTTGCAGCTTCCCAAACCTGTCCTTCGTTTTGCTCACCGTCTCCCATCAGAACAAAAACCAATGACTTATCACCGTTAAGTTTTTTAGCTTCAGCAGCACCGATAGCAACCGACAATCCTTGTCCTAATGAACCGGAAGCAATACGTACACCATCTAAATGTTCGTGCGTAGTCGGGTGACCTTGTAAACGTGAATTAAGTTTACGGAACGTAGCCAATTCTTCTTTTGGAAAATATCCAGAACGTGCTAAAACTGAGTAGAAAACAGGAGATATGTGACCATTCGACAAGAAGAAGATATCTTCATTTGTTCCGTTCATATCAAAGATTTTCTTTCCTTCCGAATCAGACTTTAAAGTCATCTGGTCGAAAAATAAACCTACTAAAAGGTCTGTACAGCCTAGCGAACCGCCCGGGTGTCCTGATTGGCAACCATGTACCATTCTTACAATATCCCGGCGAACTTGGGAAGCAACGTTCTTTAATTCTTGGATTTCCATTATTCTTTTTTGATTAGTTAATTTGGTAAAGGTTGTCTATCAGACCTTTACTATTGCTGTTTTAAGATTTGGTCGGTATGATTTTTGGTATCAACTTTAGCAATGATATCCGTAATTATGCCGTTTTCATCAATGATAAAAGTGGTACGGGCTGTTCCCATGTAGGTTTTGCCGTACATTGATTTTTCGACCCACACGCCATAAGCATCCACTACTTTGTGATCTTCATCAGAAAGCAGGGTAAAACTCAATCCGTATTTGGTTCGGAATTTCTGGTGCGCTTTTTCGCTGTCAACGCTTACACCAATTACTTCATATCCAGCTTCATTAATGCTGGACAGATTATCGTTCAGGTTGCAGGCCTGAGCGGTACAGCCGGGGGTGTCATCTTTGGGGTAGAAATACAAAATTACTTTTTTTCCCTGATAATCCGATAGCTTTATTAATTTTCCGTTTTGATCCTTCTGTTCAAAATCAGGAGCTTTGTCGCCAATTTTTAATTCCATTAGTTATTTGATTTAAAAGGTAAAAATTATTTCGGCACTATTTGATTAACAGAAAATAACAGAACAAAGTTAAAAGATTTATTATATAGAACAGTGCAGAACTGTTGCTATTTATTTTCTTTTATGCCTTACTTTCTTTTTCGGACTGCCTTTCAGGGCTTTAGTACCTTTCTTTTTCTCTTTTTTTGCCTGGTGTTTGGCATGAATTACCAGAGGAGGGGCATTCATATCCGTTTTGAAAATACTGGTATTTCCCTGATTATCTTCCAGTTCCAGTAATAATTCTCCTTCGAACTTCTGCGTGGAATCTTTTTTGACAGACCAGAGCAATGCACGTTTGTAGTCATAGTCTGTCAGAATATATTCTCCGCCGATACTGGCTTTAAATTTTTTAAGTCCTGATAAATTATCGCTGATTCTGAAAGCAAAGTAATCTTTACTTCTTGAAACGATCCTTGCTACCGGAGGTATTGTATCACTCAGAATGCTGAATACGCCAAGCGTATTTGTGTTAAACTCTATTCGGTTTCCGCTCCATTTACCACCCAGAAAACTTCTGGAATATCCTGAAATTCTGTAAACCGAAGTCTTATCAGGTAAGGCAGGCTGATTCTCTGTTTTAAAAGAAGCAGAAATGGTTCCTCTCAACGGCGTGGTAGATTGACCGATCGTAAAAGTATTTCCGGCGTAATTGGTTTCAAGATAGAGCGTATCAAATACCATGTTCTTTCCGAAAGTCACATTGAGATTAGGAGAATTAAACTCTGTTTTCTCATCAGGGAGGATCGCTTTTCTGAAAATAAACTGGCGTTCAGAACCATCGATACTGATGCTTTCAGGGAGTCCTTTTCTCAGATCCCACAAAAAGACGGCCTCATTATTTTTGACATATTCTATCGGTAATTCGGCAACAACTCCTTTGGGAAGCATAATTTTTGCGGAAGAATTAACAGTTTTCAGGTTCTTTGATTTAATAATGAGGGTATTATCATCTACTGAAATGTTAATTTGTGTTGGCAGACTATTGGGCGTAGTAATTTTCGATTTCTCTTCTTTCTGGCCGGTAATGGTAAATTTCAAAGTACTGCCATTCTCAAACTGGTCAAAAATCTTAATGACTGCCTCATAAGTTTTACCTTCTTCAATCTTTAATTTTCCTTTGGAATCACTCGGATGATAAATCGGAATGGTATTGCCATCGTCAATGAAAAGCTTCTGAAAGCGTTTTCCCTGGATTTTTTCCAGTCCGTAATCTTCAAAAATATTAAAATCCCGCTGAACCTCATGGGGAAATTGTTCGAGATGGAAATAGAAAACCTCTTTCCCGTCGATAAAAAGCTCTGCACAGCTTAGGCCATTGGAGTTATAGGTTCCATTCATTTTATCAACCGCCAGTAATTCAAGCCCGATTTCGCCCGAAGCCTTTATATGCTCACTGAGTCTGTAAACTCCGTCGGAATTTCTGATTGGATAATAGCTTTTTCTGGCAAATTCTCCGTTTATACTGGAACTGATACTCATTGGTTTGACAATGAGCTGATTGAAAACCGGAGGGATATTGTCTTCTATTTCAGTGAAACCAAAATTCAGCGGATTCAGTACATTGTTCTTGGAGTCTCTGATTTCAAAATGAAGGTGAGGTCCGGCAGAGCCCCCTGTATTGCCGGAAAAGGCAATTAACTGTCCTTTAGATACTTTAAACTGTCCGCTTTCAGGAGATAAATCGATATCAAAAGTTTCTTTTTCAAACCGGGTTTTCTTAACAAAAGCTGCCAAAGGTTCGGCAAATTCTCTGAGGTGTCCGTAAACAGTGATAAAACCATTGGGATGAGTTATAAAGATTACATTTCCATAACCTCCGCTGGAGACAGCGACCTTAGAGATATAACCTTCGGCTGCGGCATAGACTGGTAAGCCCTCTCTTCCCTGGGTTTTAATATCAATTCCCGCATGAAAATGGTTGGTACGTAAATCGCCCATTCCACCAGCCAAATAATTTCGATGATTTGGGTTGATAGGAAACTGAAAATAACCCTTAGGGTAGGAGAGTTGATTTTTTTGTGCTGATGCCAACAGGGGCATCAGTCCGAAAAGCAACAAAGAAAGTTTGAATTTCATGAAATAAATAAATCTGTAAAATCCATTCAGGACTCATCAGACCGGGCAAAGAAACTTTAAATTATTTTACTTCGAAAGCTAGCATTTTCTGGTCTTCAATGTAAGCTTCCAATTTATCACCAACCTGAACACCACTTACTCCGACGGGAGTACCAGTGAAAATAAGGTCCCCTGTTTTAAGGGTAAAGTATTTTGAGATTTCAGCAATAATTTCCTCAAAATTCCACAACATCAGACTCGTATTTCCTTCCTGTACAGCTTGTCCGTTTTTTTCAAGTTTGAAATTTAAATTTTTCAGATCCTGAAATTCAGATTTCGGGATAAATCCTGAGACAGGAGCTGAGCCATTAAATGCTTTTGCTTTTTCCCAGGGTAAACCTTTTTCTTTTAGTTTTGACTGTATATCTCGGGCCGTGAAATCAATTCCGATTCCTATTTCATCAAAATATTTATGAGCAAACTTCGGGTCTATATTTTTGCCCATTTTGTTAATTTTAAGAACGATTTCAACTTCGTGATGAATATCTTTCGAAAAATCCGGATAATAAAAAGGTTCATTATCACGTAAAATGGCTGTATCAGGTTTTATAAAAATAACCGGCTCTGATGGACGTTCGTTATTTAATTCAGCGATATGGTCGGCATAATTTCGCCCGATACACAAAATTTTCATGGATTTTCGTTATACGTTTTAAAATTTATCATTAACCTTGTAACTACAAAAAACTTGATTGCAGTTAATGATGTAGGATTAAGTTACAAAATTAGCCGATAATAGTAGAAAACTTGAACCTTTTTAAGTTTTTTACGTCTCAATGGCAAATTTGCACATTATTTACACAATCAGATTCTCAATTAAACAATCACAGAAATGAAAAGATTACTAATTTATGGATTTATTATTTCAGTTTCAGCATGGGCATGTTCCAAGGTTCCGCTAACGGGAAGAAACCAGTTGCTTCTTGTCTCAGACTCGGAAATGAATTCTATGTCATTTGTAAGTTATAAACAATTTTTAGATACGAGTAAAGTAGTAGGTAATTATGACGCTAATTCTCAGATGGTTAAGAGAGTTGGAAGTAAAATTGCCGCTGCTGCACAGAATTATTTTGAAAAAATCGGTCAGCCTAATTACCTTGAAGGATATCAATGGCAGGCAGAACTGGTAAAAAGTGATCAGGTGAATGCCTGGTGTATGCCCGGGGGTAAAATGGTTGTTTATACAGGAATTTTGCCGATTACCCAGAATGAAACGGGTTTAGCGGTAGTATTAGGTCATGAAGTTTCACATGCCATTGCAAAGCACGGTGCTGAAAGAATGAGTGAAGGAATGCTGGCTCAGGGTTTACTGACTGCCGGACAGGTAGGATTGGGCATTGCTATGAAAGATAAGCCATCACAGACACAAGGGCTCTGGAATACGGTATTCGGGGTAGTTGCTCCGGCGGGTGCTCAGCTGGGCATGCTGGCTCATGGAAGAAATCAGGAATCTGAAGCGGATCATCTTGGTCTGATCTTTATGTCAATGGCCGGATATAATCCTCAGGATGCGGTTACATTCTGGCAGAGAATGGCTTCGAAATCAGGAGGTTCAAAACCGCCGATTTTCCTTTCTTCGCATCCTGCTGATGAAACCCGTATTGCACAGATCAAGGATTGGATGCCTGAAGCACTTAAGTATTACAGACCAAGAAATTAATATCTTTCACAGATTTGATTTTCATGTAAAAGCCTGCTTCATCTGAAGCGGGCTTTTACATGAAAAGATCAGAAGGGCTGCGAGGTAAATTACTGATTCTTCAGTCTGTTTTTGGGAAGACATTTGTACAATTTAATGATAACCGGCAACAAAAATCCCCGTAACAGTATTTCTGCTAGGGGGATTTTGCTATGAAAAAGCAGGTAAATTAGTCAATACTTGCCAAAACTTCTTTTACTTTAGCAGCAGCGTCTTTCAATAATACAGCTGAGAAAACTTTCAGGCCTGATTCATCGATAATTCTTGCGCCTTCTTCTGCATTTGTTCCCTGTAAACGAACGATGATAGGTACTCTGATTTCACCGATATTTTTATAAGCTTCTACTACACCATTGGCAACACGGTCACAACGAACGATACCACCAAAGATATTGATAAGAATAGCTTTCACGTTAGGATCTTTCAGGATAATACGGAAACCGGCTTCTACAGTTTTCGCATTAGCTCCTCCTCCTACATCAAGGAAGTTAGCAGGCTCACCACCTGATAATTTGATGATATCCATAGTCGCCATTGCCAAACCTGCACCATTAACCATACAACCAACGTTACCGTCTAATTTAACATAGTTAAGGTCATTTGATGAAGCTTCGACTTCAAGCGCATCTTCTTCATTCAAATCGCGCAATGCAACAAAGTCTTTATGACGGAACATAGAGTTGTCGTCAAGGTTTACTTTAGCATCAACCGCTAAGATTTTGTTGTCAGAAGTCTTCAACACCGGGTTGATTTCAAACATTGAAGAATCTGTTTCAACGTATGCTTTGTAAAGTGCATTGATGAATTTCACCATTTCTTTGTGTGCTTCACCTTCAAGGCCTAACGCAAATGCTAATTTACGTGCCTGAAATTGCTGCAAACCAACTCTTGGATCAATCCATTCTTTGATTATTTTCTCTGGAGTATGTTCAGCCACTTCTTCAATGTCCATACCACCTTCTGTAGAGGCCATAATTACATTACAAGCCTTGCCACGATCTAAAAGAATAGAAATATAGTATTCTTTCGGCTCAGATGCACCTGGATAGTAAACATCTTCTGCAATAAGTACTTTGTTAACTTTTTTACCTTCCGGGCCAGTTTGATGAGTAATCAACTGCATTCCGATGATGTCTTTTGATTTCTCACGGACTTCATCCAAATTTTTGGCAAGTTTAACACCTCCACCTTTACCGCGGCCGCCAGCATGGATTTGAGCCTTTACGACATACCACTTTGTGCCTGTCTGGTTGCTTAGTTCACGGGCAGCTTCTACTGCCTGTGCGGGTGTATCTACCACGATGCCCTCCTGAATACGGACGCCGTAGCTTTTTAGAATGTCTTTGGCTTGATACTCGTGAATGTTCATTTTGAATAGTTTTATGTATCGAAATTAATTCGTGTGCTAAATTAGTACGAAAAACTTATTTAGGTACGGTCATTAACGGAAAAGATTTATTTTCTTTGCTAAAAAAATATAGTGGCAGGCTTTTGGGAAATACTGATGATTCATCGCTTCCTTCTGATAAGTCTGTAATTTTTATAAAAATAAAAGGCTTTGATCAACAGATAATAAAACAATCTTTTTTCAGTTTTTTTACCAGACATTAGCCTTTTTACTACCCGGAAACATGCTGAAAGTTCAGAATATTATTAAAAATTACGGAAAATTACAGGTTTTAAAAGGGATCGATCTGCATATTCAGAAAGGAGAAATCGTCTCTGTGGTTGGTGCTTCCGGTGCCGGAAAAAGTACTTTATTACATATTGCCGGAACGCTCGACAGGCCGGATTCCGGGAAGGTATTTATTGCCGGTCAGGAAGTTACTTCTTTAAATGAGAAACAACTTGCGGCATTCAGAAATGAGAAAATCGGTTTTATTTTCCAGTTTCATAACCTTATGGCTGAATTTACAGCCCTGGAAAATGTCTGTATTCCAGCATTTATCGGAAACAAACCTGAAAAGGAGGTAAAAGAGAGAGCAAAAGAGCTGCTTGAAATGCTGAACCTCCAGCATCGTATGAATAACCTGCCTTCTCAGATGTCAGGAGGAGAGCAGCAAAGAACGGCGGTGGCAAGAGCACTGATCAATTCTCCCTCGATTATTTTTGCCGATGAACCTTCCGGAAACCTTGATTCCAAAAATGCACAGGAGCTTCACAGGTTATTTTTTACCCTGCGGGAAAAGTTTGATCAGACTTTTGTCATCGTAACACATAATGAGGAACTGGCAGCCATGGCAGACCGTAAACTGGTAATGCAGGATGGTTTTTTGGTGAAAACAGATGGTATTCATCAGAATTAGATCATTTTAAAATATTGAATCCGAGTGTTTTGGCTTTTCAGAAGAAATGTCTGAAAGGGTAAAAAGTGAACAATTAAATAAGTGAGAACCGGTTTAAAAAGCTTTCCGAAATTTTCCGGTTTACCATAATCAAATACTTCTCTTACTAAGAACGTTGTTTGTTGAAATGCACAGACAGCGTTTTTTGATTTTATTATCCGGTCAGCTCAAAAGTTAAAATTCCTTAATCTTTCAGAAATGCCTGAAAGAAAACGCTGACAATCTGTCAGATTTTAATGCAAATTGTAGTAATTTTGTAAACATTTCAGATAGAAGATCGAATTCCGTTTACTGTCATGGAATGTTTGGAAAGAAGGAAACAATCATCCCTGCAGTTACAGAAGTATTGCAGGTCACAGATTGATTTAATTAAAGAATCGCAGTCAAGAAATAAACCATGAGAAACTTAGAAATATTAAAAGAGGAAGACAAAGAGGTGTTGGATGTTGCCCGTATTTCAGTTGACCAGGAAGGAAAACAAGGCAAGAAGAAATTATACATTGAGAGTTATGGTTGTCAGATGAACTTCTCTGACAGTGAGATTGTAACATCTATTTTGCAGGAAAATGGTTTTGCCACTACTTCCCAATATGAAGAAGCAGATGTTATTCTGTTAAATACCTGTGCCATTCGTGATAATGCAGAGCAAAAGGTCAGAAATCGTCTGAAAAACTTTATCCCGATCAAGAAGAAGAAACCGGAAACTGTTGTCGGCGTGCTGGGATGTATGGCTGAGCGTTTGAAAACTAAATTTTTGGAAGAAGAGAAAATAGTTGACATCGTTGCCGGCCCGGATTCTTACAGAGATTTACCAAATCTGGTTGATGAGGCTGAAGACGGACAGAAAGCCATTAATGTGTTCCTGTCACGGGATGAAACATATGCGGATATTTCTCCGGTCCGCCTGAATTCAAATGGCGTAACGGCATTTGTATCTATCATGCGCGGGTGTGACAATATGTGTTCATTCTGTGTGGTGCCTTTTACCCGTGGTCGTGAACGCTCACGTGATCCTTATTCAATTTTGAAGGAATGTCAGGATTTGCTTGACAATGGATATAAAGAAGTAACATTGCTTGGGCAGAATGTCGATTCATACAAATGGACTTCTGAAGATGCATCTGAGAAAGTGAATTTTGCGCAGCTGCTTGAAAGAGTGGCGCTTATCAATCCTGAATTGAGGGTTCGTTTCTCAACATCTCATCCAAAGGATATTACAGATGAAGTTTTATATACAATGGGTAAATATGAAAACATCTGTAATTATATCCATTTGCCGGCCCAGAGTGGAAACAGTGCGGTATTGAAAAGAATGAACCGTACTTATGACCGTGAATGGTATATCAACCGTATCGATGCCATCCACAGGATTTTAGGATATGATTGCGGGATTTCTCAGGATATGATCGCAGGATTCTGTTCGGAAACGGAAGAAGAGCATCAGGATACCCTTTCTTTGATGGAATATGTGAAATATGACTACGGTTATATGTTCGCTTATTCAGAACGCCCCGGAACGCCCGCAGCTAAGAAATATGTGGATGATATTTCTGCAGAAGTGAAACAGCGTCGTTTGAGTGAAATTATTGCCTTACAGATGAAGCATTCTCTGGAGCGCAATGAAATGGCAGTAGGGCAGGTTCACAAAGTGCTGCTTGAAGGTTTTTCCAAACGTTCTGAAGATTTTCTTCATGGCAGAAATGACCAGAATAAAATGGTTATTATCCCGAGAGGAAATCATAAAAAAGGAGAGTATGTACAGGTTTTAATTACCGGATGTACTTCCGCAACATTAAAAGGAGAGGTGGTTGCCGGATAAGCCGGAAACAATTAACAGTAGGGTAAGAATACGTCTTTTGCGGTTAATATACTGCTCAGGACTAATCCTTTTTTGAGCATAAAAATGGTTAATTCAGAATTACAATCCATAAAAGCGCGATTTGGAATCATAGGAAACTCTCCTGCTCTGAATCATGCCATTGAGGTAGCGGCACAGGTTGCTCCGACTGATATGACGGTGCTTATCACAGGAGAAAGTGGTTCAGGAAAGGAATCATTTTCAAAAATCATACATAACCTTTCCGCTCGTAAACATGGTCAGTTTATTGCAGTAAACTGCGGAGCTATTCCTGAAGGAACTATAGATTCTGAGCTTTTCGGGCATGAAAAGGGGGCGTTTACAGGAGCAATTGATGCCAGAAAAGGATATTTTGAAGTAACAGACGGAGGAACGATCTTTTTGGATGAAATCGCTGAAATGCCTTTAGGTACACAGGCCCGTTTATTGAGGGTTCTGGAAAACGGAGAATTTATCAGAGTCGGTTCTTCTAAAGTTCAGAAAACCAATGTCAGAGTTGTTGCTGCTACCAATATCAACCTTCTGACCGCTGTGGAAAGAGGTAAATTCAGAGAAGATTTATATTACAGGTTAAATACCGTTCCGATTTTTGTGCCGCCTTTGCGTGAAAGAGGAATGGATATTGAATTACTTTTCAGGAAGTTTTCAAGTGATTTTTCTGAAAAATACAGAGTAAAACCTATTTCTTTAACACCTGATGCCCAGCAGCTTTTATTGAGCCAGCGCTTTCCGGGGAATATCCGTCAGCTGAAAAATCTGGCAGAACAGATTTCAATTCTTGAAGTAGATGAAAGAATTGTGGATGCCCAGAAACTGGCAAATTACCTGCAAATTAACAATGGTAAGAAGATGGAAGGGCTCATTCGAAGAGATTGGGAAGCCGCTCAGCCTGACAATTTTTCAGAAAGAGAAATCCTCTACAAAATTCTCTTTGAAATGAAAAGAGATGTTACCGAAATGAAAAAAATGTTCCTCGAAATCTTACAGAACGGAGGCGTTCTTTCCGGTGAAATTCTCAAGGGACATGAAAACTTATTTCAGAATATAGAAACAGAAGTGCCTGCAAATCAATATCCTGCAACAACTTTTGTGCCTGAAGTGAATACGGGCAGAATCCTGCCGCCTGGTCCGAATACCGGTAATTATCATAGCCCGAATTATAATGGAAACGCTACTGATAATGAACTGAAAATCATAAGTCTTGATCCTAAAAATGATGAAGGAGAAGAGGTGTATGACATTACCCATGAGGCGGAAGAAGTATCACTTTCTCTGGAAAAACAGGAAAAAGAGATGATCATCCGGGCTTTGCACAAGAACCGGAATAAGAGAAAATATGCCGCACAGGATTTAGGAATTTCGGAAAGAACCCTTTATCGAAAAATTAAACAATATGACATTGAAGAAGAGTAAATCAGTTTTAAGAGAAAACTTTCAGTCTCAGGGCATCGGTAAAAGAACTTTTTTTCTGAAATGTATGGGTTCCTTCTTTCTGTTAGCCGTTTTCTCATTACTTCTGACAGGATGTTATACTTTCAGAGGAGCAAGTCTTGATCCGAATCTGAAAACTATTTATATTCAGAACTTTGCTATGGTAACTGCCGGAGGACCAAGTAATTTGTCCCTGACTTTTAATGAAAAACTAAAAGAATATTACCAGAGAAATACATCCCTGAAGATTGCAACCATTAACCCCGACCTTCAGATGGAAGGTGGAATTACGGGGTATGAAATGACACCTCAGGCGCCAACCTCGAGTGATAAAGCCGGATTGAACCGTCTCACAATCAGGATCCAGGTGAAGTTTACGAATAATAAAGACGAAGCTAAGAATTTCGATCAGGAATTCTCATTTTATCAGGATTTTCCTCAAAATCAAACACTTTCATCAGTGGAAGGACAGCTTTACCCTAAGATTCTTGATCAGATTGTGTTGGATATCTTTAATAAAACTGCCGGAGACTGGTAGATTAACTGAGTTGGAAGGGACAGACATAAAACCCATGGTAAATAGCTATTAATTGATTCAGTAAATTTATGAAAGAATCTTTCTCATATTTAGTGACAAACCTTTCTGACATTTCTGTCAGGGATTTGAAAGATCTGGAGGCACTCACCGTCAAATATCCATATTGTCAGCTTGCTTATTCCCTGATCGCAAAGGGTTATCAGGATCATTATGCAGAGGAATTGACCAATGAAAAAATCCGTCAGGCTGCAGCACATGCGCTTAGCAGAAATGCGTTGCGTAAAATCTTAAACGGTAGTTTTACCAATGAGGTAGAAGTTGTGAATGCCGGTAAATTTGAGTCTGTTTATTTGCATAAAGTATTACAGGAAACAGTATCCGATCCTGCTGAAACGGCTTCACCGGAAAAAGAAAAAGTTCAGGAGGATTTGTATGATAAGGTGTTAACTGATACAGAGTTAATGATTAATTCTGTGGCACAGGAAGAGATACTGCTCAATGACATAGTCAGAAGGAAAGAGTTGCAGAAAGAGATTATAGACAGCTTTATCCTGAAAGATCCCGGTTTGATCAGAGCTCAGAAAAACCAGCAGGGTGCTAAGGAAAAACAGGAAGATTTGTCGTTATTAAGTACCCGTCTCGACAAAGGAATTATTACAGAGAGCTATGCAAAAATTCTGACAATGCAGGGACGAAATGAAAAAGCAATTGAGGTTTATGAGAAATTAATTTTGAAATTCCCCGAAAAAAAGTCGTACTTTGTGACAAAAATAGATGAACTGTTATAGTAGTTCCTTTTTAGTAAAGCATTTTCAAATGCTTGTCAACCCAGATAATTCAAAATCTTTAATTCATAATTTATTAATTTAGAAAGAAATGTTCGGAGCAGTTATTACGTTAATTATTATCCTTGCAGTTTTATTAGTACTGGTAGTGTTGATTCAAAACCCAAAAGGGGGAGGGCTTTCAGGTGAATTTGGTAGCGCAGGAGCTACTCAGATGTTCGGTGTTAAGCGTACGGGAGATTTGTTAGAACAACTTTCATGGGGCTTTGCTTCCGGAATTGCTGTTCTGGCGCTGGTTTCTAAATTCTTACTTTCTTCAGGAGGTGCTCAGGGAATTAACTCTGTTAACGTAGATAAAGCTGCTACTAAAACTTTACCAGCTGCTTCAGCTCCGGCTCCGGCTTCTTCAACTCCGGCACCAGCTCCGGCTCCGGCAGGAAAGTAGTCTTCGTCAATTTTCGCAGATACTCATAAGTCATTATTAAAATCAAAGAGGTCATTTCAGAATGACCTCTTTTTTGTGTTTTGCCGGAATATATAAAACTATATAGTTTACTCTGGAGTTAAACCATAGTCATCACTATACTTATTAATTATGCTTGCCACCTCATCAGATCTGTCTTGTGGTGTATCCGGGAATATCTCATGTAATTGTGTGCCTGTAACCGGAAAAGCAGGTTTATGGTTTTCCTGGGTCTTATCCCCCAGATGTGCCCAAACTGCATTGATATACCAAAAAGAAAAGCAAGCCTTCCGACCTGCTTTATTATATATAGCTATTCTACATCTGTTTTCTTTATCCAGCCTTCGATGGTTTTGCCGCCGTAGTATCGGATTTTGAGCCAACTTGTGCCTTTCACTAACTTTTCTTCTAATATTTCTACTTCGTCGCCTTTGAGGAGGTATTGTTGACTTTGTTTATTATTTGGGGTGAAATGAATAATTGACTTTAATGAATATATTACTCTGTAACAATTTGATTTTAATAAATACTTTGTATAGTTTTTTTTGTCTTCAATTCCTTTTTTCAATAAAAACAAATAGACCTCTCTTGGAACAATATTCACTTTGTTGAATATTGCAAGTTTTCCCCCATCCATTTCTAAATTAGTGTCATCAAAATAAAGATAGTCATACGTCATTATTGAGTACTTTTTTACAAAGTTATTCTTATGAATTTCATCCCCAAAAACCTCTGTATAATAAGCACCTACGTTTGCGAGTACTGATACATTTAATGAATCTATTTCTGATTTTTTTTTATTTTGAAATCCACTTTTTAATAATAAAATAACTCCATTTATTCTATCTTTGAAAAGAGTAACTATTAATGTTGTATCTTCAAAGACTATTCTCCAGCTTTTTTGAGAAGTGCTAAAAGACTCTTCCGAGCGATTATCTACGTACTCCCATATTCCATTCATAGAATAATTAGTTTTTTGTGCATTTGATATAAAATGACAAAAAACAGTTAGTGTAATAATTAGTAGTACTTTGAATTTCATTTTCATTTGTTTAATATTTGATATGCAGATTTAGTTTTTTCAAGTCTTTTTTCAAAATCGTTTGGTGGATTAGTCCCATTAACAACTGCTCCAATTTTATTAACTTGAATATTTGTTACTCCCTCATCTGCCAAAAGATTAATAGCATTATCTCCCCAATAATACATACTTGCTTTCATTGCTACATCTAAATCGTTTGTAATTTCATCTATATCTGCACCGACAAAGTCTTTTTTATTATTTTGATTCTCTATGTCTTTATTCCAGATATTTGATATGTTTTCAAATTGACCTTTACCTGTCAAATGTATAAACCCTTTTCCAAGAAACCGAGATCCATCCCCGCTTGATGAAGGTCCGTTGCCCATTCTGCATGAGTACGTATAATCAATTAATGAAGGAGAGCAAACATATTTATCTTTAATAACTAAGTCTGAGGTTATTTTTTGTAGAGATGGAACACATGACTCAGGTTCGTCATTATTGCATTTGCTTAAGTCCGAGGTATAACCTTCAAATAAATCACAATATTTAACTTTGCCAAATATCTTTTTTATCCGACTTTTTGAAGTGTAACAGGAATTTTCCTGTAATTTCATAAGCCCTCCTGTTTCAACTCCAATCTGCCCCAGGAAATGTGCCATCCTTAATGGAGTATTTATCTCAAATTTATCTGAATATTTGTTCAGCAAGGCAGCCACCTCATCACATCTGTCTTGTGGTGTGTCCGGAAATATTTCATGTAATTGTGTGCCTGTAACCGGAAAGGTAGCTTGATGGTTCTCCTGGGTCTTATCCCCCAGATACCCCCAGACAGCCTCTATCTTCTTGTCCTTCTCTGCTTTATCCAATACATTTACATTCAATACTATATTGCTGGAATTGGCCGCACTGAAATCTATTCCTTCCTGGGTTTTCTGTTTGCTTAAGGGGTTGATTTCGGGGTTGTCTCCATAAAATCTGATCTGCAGATTGTCTATACATACTTCTCCTACTTTTACCTGACCGGTGCCTCCTGCAGGATTGTTAAGTTTATGACTCACTTTGTTTTTTGATATATCTCTTTTGAGCAGTTCAAGGTTGTATATTACCCTTTGACAGTTACCATCTCCCGTCAGATAATCCATCAATCCATCACAACCACATTTGATACTGCTTTTGGCTGCTGCCGTTTCTACTGCCAAATCTTCTATTCTGTTTAGAATATTACCTGCCAGGGAAGATGATTCTCCTAATTTGCAGATACTTACCAAAGCTTCAG
>NZ_FOXH01000015.1 GCF_900115665.1 Pseudarcicella hirudinis | reverse complement strand
GGAGATGGCAACTGTCAAAGTGTGATATACAACCTTGAACTGCTCAAAAGAGATATATCAAAAAACAAAGTGAGTCATAAACTTAACAATCCTACAGGAGGCACTGGTCAGGTAAAAGTAGGAGAAGTATGTATAGACAATCTGCAGATCAGATTTTATGGAGATAACCCCGAAATAAACCCCTTAAGCAAACAGAAAACCCAGGAAGGAATAGATTTTAGTGCTACCAATTCCGGCAATATAGTATTGAATGTAAATGTATTGGATAAAGCAGAGAAGGACAAGAAAATAGAGGCTGTTTGGGGGTATTTGGGGGATGGAAGAGTAACTATTTCAAATAAATATGTTTCTCCTGTTGGAGCCGTTGATGTGAAAAACTTACAATTTAGTGAAATGGGAATTAAATTTCTCCAAAAGCAAGAGGCTGTAATAACCCATGTCTATAATGATGCCAAAGGAGCTAATTCAAAATATTGTGATGAACACAAGACTCATAAAAATGAGATATGGTTTTGCACAGAATCGAATCATTATGTAGATGATTTGCAAGGTAAGCCAACGATAGGACTTGGACATTTAATAAAGGATCAAAAAGAGCTGGATAAATATTGTACGCAAACAATGACAATGGATGATTGTATGAAACTTTTTGAAGAGGAGGATTTACCGAAATACGAAACACCATTAAAAAATGCCATTGATGTAGAACTATCTCAATATCAATATGATGCTCTATTGAGCTTTGTATTTAATACAGGAACGAATAGATTGAGAGATAGAGAAATATTCAAAAAGTACATTAATAAGAAAGATTTGGATCCAGATAAGATAAAATATGCACTTGATAAATGGCACACGCCTTCTATTGTTATACCAAGGAGGGATGATGAAATTAATTTATTTAATAATGGGATATATACATTTAGGGGTACTGAAATCAAATAATTTTATGAAAAAACATTTGTCGTGTTATATAATACTATTTGGATTAAATAATCTTATAGCCTGTAATGGTCAAGCTAGTAAAAATCCTTTAATTGGCTCTTGGGAGGTTGTTACAAGGGATTATATTTTTCAAAAGAATCCATTAAAATATACTTTTACTGAACCAGAATCCAACGCTTATAAAGGCCAAAAAATAGTCTTTAAGGAAGATACTTTGTTAGCATTTACAACTTTTCTCTCAGAAATGTTAACCACACCTATTTTATGGGAACAAAGAAAAATAAATGTGAGCGATTTAGATGAGGAAGGAAATTTAAAAACTCTATTAAAAAAGAAAGGCACTTCTTTTTTTGAATTTACTATAAGTGAAAAAAAGACAACAAAAGATAAGTACTTTGAAAATTTTAAAGTACTCTATTTTCTTGATGGAACTATTGGTATCATTAATGATTTTTCACTTTTTTATTTAAAAAGATCCCTTCCTTTAGATCAAAAATCTATTTTAAATACCTTTTTAGAACAAGGAATTATAAAGGGGAATTATTCTGAATCTATATCAATACCAATTCTCAAAAATAAAAATTTTGTTTTTATATCCTACAAACCAAATAAGAAGGGTGAGAATTATTTTCATGTAGAATTAGATTCGGGGACTTATGCTCCCAATTGGCTAACTATATACAAAATTAAATCAGATAATAGTGACTCAACTCTCTCTCGATTCTTTAAGATTAATAAGGAATGGGTAAAAATCAGGATCTTTATTGGTGGTTCTAATGATCCGTTGAACGATGAGTGGGAGATTAGGTATAAATTTATTGATAAAGTCGCGAGTGTAAAAATATTGAAATCGACCATTTGGTCAACTCCTAATCACCCTACTAAACAATACCTCCTCAAAGGTGATGAAGTAGAGATTTTAGAAACCCAAGATGATTGGCTAAAAATCCGGTACTACGGCAGCAAAACCATCGAAGGCTGGATAAAGAAAACAGATGTAGAATAGCTTGAATAAAGCAGGTCGGAAGGCTTGCTTTTGTGTCCGCATAAATGAGTAAAGCGCAAGCAACATCGAAAATATCTTCCGGGAATAATAAACTGATAAGGGTTTGCCTGGCTTGAGCTAAATTGATTCTTGTTATTTGGTTTACAACTACAAATGAATCTTTTTCATCCGCCCAAATTTTCAGTTTGTGCCGAAATCAGGTCGTAAAAAATCCCGGAAAAACGATTCCGGGATTTTCGTTTATAATCATACAACATTCAATTCAGATTTTATTTCCTCAAATTCTGATTTACCTGCCTCACAGACCGGACAACAATAAGACTCCGGTAAATCCGCAAATCTGACCCCTGCCGGAATTTGATTTACGATATCGCCAAAACGTTCGTCATAAATGGTATAACATCTTTTACATTGATGAACCATGGGCGTATCAATAGTTTCTATACTTTTCCGGGACTGCTCCAAACGGGCTCCTTCTAACTCGACAGTCGTCTTAGCGTAGTATTTTTTGGCCAGTCTCTGCAATATCTCCGCTACATGTGCCCTGTTTATGCCTTTTTCAAAAAGAACATATTCCCGTGTATTCGGATTAAAATCCTTGGAATGATACACATCAAACACATTCACCAAAGAACCGATGATATCTCTTTTCTTGACAATTACAGAACCAAACACCTCTGATTTAGGACGGGTCTGAATAGCAAAACTCAAACCGAAAGTTCTTACATCATATTCATCAAACTCCCTGATGATAGTTTTTTTGAGATTCAGGCCTTCGTCAGTCAGATCTTCCACCTGCCAGTTTAATTCATTGGCAGCATGTCTTACATTTATGCCATGTTTTCCCAATAATCCATCCCATGTCTGGCGATCACTGTTCTCAATTCCTTTTATTACGAGTGATTTCCAGGGAGTCACACAAATCTGACCGATTTTCGTCTGCAAACAGACTTCACAAAGGTCTTGCAAAAAATCTATGGAAAAACGCTCATTTCTCCGATAAATCCCCAGCCATGTTTTTTCACCGTAACGGTTAAATCCTTCATAGTAGGGAAGCATAAATTTTGGCAGGGTAAGTTCATCTCTTAATGACTGAGAAATTATCTCACCTTTATCAATAACCGCCTGGTAAAATGCTTCTTCACTCATTTCCCCATTGCTTAGAATAATCTCCTCCATCCGCTGACAAAGTCTGGCAATTTCAAGACTATAAACGAGTACCGGAAATCTGATTATTTTATTACTTTGTTTAAAACGCACATATAAATACCAGAAATTCAGAAGGTTAGAAGCGATAAAGTTCAAGTTTCCGGTAAAAAAAGGGGTAAATGACTGATTTGAATCTGAGATATTAATTTTCAGCCTGGGTTTGAAATCAAACAGATCAAATATATCCTTATAAATTCCTTCAGACAACCAGGCTCCGGTTGGAAAAACTTCCTCCGCACAATAAGAACTGATGATATTCGGATTTTCATCAGCATTAATTTCAAATTCAATATTAGCCGCTTTTAATTTCTTCTGTAAATCAGGTAATCCGCTATTTCTTTCTGTTTCAGACTTTACCCACATCAATAATTGCTGACGGGAGCCAAAACTTACTTCCCGCACCTGCGATTGTCTTGCAGCTTCTACAATACTGCGCAAGGTTCCCGGAGAGACAATTCCCCCGGTCAGATTTATTTTTAAAGAAGCGTTTTGCATATTAGTAACATTCTGATTTCAATTTCTTAACAATTACACATCATTTATCTACTGACTTTATAGATTTTAGTCAAAAACACACAACAAATATAATTTTTCCAATATTTTACAATAATACAAAACTAATATACAGTGTTTTTCCAAGCAAAAAAATAACAAATTAGGGATAATTACTCAGATCATTTAAAAATTTGGGAGAAATCAAAATCAAAGTCAAACATTTTGAAAAATTTCCTGAAAAATCTAATTTTAGACTTAAAATTGAATTTATTTAAGAACAAAAATATAACTTTTCTAATACAAAGTCCATATTTTTTAAAGAACTTTCACTAAAACATGAAAAAAACTTAGGTAAGTGTTGCAATGAATCCACTTTTGTCCATTAAGTTTGGATCATCATTCGAGTGATAACGATCCCGTCCGAAGAACTTGTACAATTCTAAGGACACATTTTCAACAAAAACTATAATGATAATGAAAAACACTCAAATTTTAAGCGCAGGACGCAAGGCGTTCGTAGCTGGTTTAGCTCTTTCAACTGTTCTTTCTTTCAGTTCTTTAAATACATTCGCTTCTACTACTGAACCACAAACAGAGCCAGTTCAGGCGAAAATCGTTCAAGTTGGTAAGTCTTTGAACTTCAATGTTGTTGTTGACAAAGTTGCTAACCAAAAATTGACAATCCTTATTAAAGACAGCGAAAACAACGAAGTACACCGCGACTATGTGAAAGTTAGTACTGCGAAATTTGGCAGAACTTATGACCTTTCTATGTTAAGTGACGGAACTTACACTTTTGAAGTTGTTCGCAATGGTAAAGATGTAGAAACTAAGACTTTCGAAATCAAAACTAAAGTTGAAACAGTTCGCGATGTTACAGTAGCAAGTCGTCAATAGTTTAAACCCTGTTGATATAAAATGACGAATTTGTTTAACCTCCGATTTGAAGCAGTCTTTGCAATTTAAGTACAAGACTGCTTCTTATTAAAGATGAAAACTTTCTGTTTTACCTCAATTTAACTATTCTGTCTAAGGAAATCTATTTCCCGGGATTAGTCTGAAGCCTGTCAGATTTCTTTTAAGCTGTCTCTTTTACCGCTTTCTTCGATTCTTCTAAAATCGCCCTTACTTCAGGGCGGCAACTGCCACAGCCTGTTCCGGCTCCTGTCTGGTTACACAAAGCAGTAAACTCTTTACATCCTGCCTGTATTGCATTTTTCAGATTCCCCACACCCACATTGTTACAGGAACAAACCAGTTTCCCGATTACAGGTTCTGCTTTCTTGCCGCTTCTCAATAACTCAAGGCGTTTATCTGAAAGTTCTATTCCACCGGAAATCAATCCTTTAAACTCCAGAAACTCAGACTTATCACCAATCAGAATAGCACCGACCAATCTGTCTTCATGAATAATACATTTTTTATAATATCTTTTTGCTTTATCAATAAAAATGACCTCCTCATAAGCTGAGTCATTTTTAGGCACTTCAACCATTCCAAGCGAACAAAGATCCAATCCTTCCATTTTAAGAATATTCATCGAAAGACTTCCCTTATAAAAACTTGCCCAATCGCCTGCCAGGTATTTTGCTGCCACTTCAGCCTGTTGCTCAGCCGCTGCTGTAATCCCCCACATTTGCCCTCTCCATTCAGCAATTTCTCCCATGGCAAAAATATCCGGGTCAGAGGTCTGCATATAATCGTTTACAGCCACTCCCCTGTTTACTTCAAGTCCGCAGGATTTCGCCAGTTCAACATTCGGTGAGGTTCCTATGGCGAAAACAGCGATATCACAAGGTATTTTCCGGCCAGACTTCAAGCGGATTGCTTCAATCTTTTCCGTTCCGTAAAAATTCTGTACTTCATCATTGTAAAACACATCTATTCCACGGTCAACAATTTCCTGATGAAGTAAGTCGGAACCAAGCTGATCCAGCTGCCTGTTCATAAAACGGCTGATCCTTTGCACTACAGTCACTTTTACATCCAGTTCACGAAGTGAAGCCGCCAGTTCCAAACCCAACACGCCTCCTCCGACAATTAATGCCTGAGGGTTCTCTTTCTTTAAAAAAGGCATCAGGGCATCTGCATCCAGTCTGGAGCGCATGTTAAAAATTCCTGATATTTTCGGGACATAGGACGGCATAAAAGCCCTGCTCCCCATCCCTAAAATCAACCTGTCGTAAGTATGTTCTATGCCCTCAGAATCAACAACAACCTTATTTTTCCGGTCAATATTCCGTATTTCAAGACCTTTGTGAACAATGATATTGGCTTCAGAAAACTGATCTTCACGAAGTTTCACGAGTTGTTCCCAGTTCTGATGACCTGAAATATAATCCGGCAACATTACACGGTTATAAAAAGGGTATATTTCCTTCGAAAAAACATGGATTTCATCCTCCTGATTCATTTTCCGGTAAGAATTAATAAACCCTAATCCGGCTGATCCGGCTCCGACGATGATTATTTTCTCTTTAGGTTTCTCATGGGCTTTTACTTCCACAGCTGAGAATTTAAAATCCGGTTCTTTTGAACGAGGATCTACCAGGCTGTTAGTCAGGTTATTGGTTCTGCCAAAATCGCTTCCGAGAATCTTCCCGAAGTGCATAGGCATAAAACAGACACCTTGCTTGATATCAGTGGTAATCTTTGCTTTAACCCGGGCTTCCCCTCTTCTTGTAATTACGTCAACAACCTGCCCTTCAGAAATTTTCCGGGAATCTGCATCTTTGGGATGTATTTCCAGATATGGCTGATCGATATGCTGATTAAGTTTATTGACTTTCCCGGTTTTAGTCATGGTATGCCACTGATCCCGGATTCTTCCGGTAGTCAGAATCAATGGAAAGTCGGCATCCAGTTCTTCAGAATGATTGCTATCCGGAATAGCATGGATTTTGGCTCTTTTATCAGCTGTAAAAAATTGATTATCTTCAAAAAGCCTTTTAGTCCCGAAATCAGCATTATTCCTCTTAAAAGGCCATTGAACAGAGCGTTTTTCCTTTAAGATCTCATAATTAAGTGCCGTGATATCAATATTCGTTCCTTTCGTACTTTTCGAATGTTCGTCATAGACCTCTGAAGATGAATTATAATTAAAAAATTCCCCAAACCCCATTTTCTCAGCAAATCTGTTTATGATTTCTGTATCGGGCAAAGCCTCTCCCGGAGCATCAAGCATTTTGGGCAAATAAGTAATTCTTCTTTCAGAATTAGTCATTGTTCCCTCCTTTTCCAGCCATCCGGCAGCTGGTAGTACTACGTCAGCATAAGCTAAAGTATCTGAGCGCCTGGAAATATCCTGAACAACTACAAATCTGGCATTTTCCAGTCCTTTTTCTACTCTTTTTATATCAGGAAGACTAACAAGAGGATTTGTACAAACGATCCAGATTGCTTTCATACGACCATCTGCAAGGGCATCAAACATTTCTGTTGCTGTAAAACCGGATTTGTCTGAAATTTTAGTACCTCCCCAGAAAACTTCTACTTCATTACGATGTTCCGGATTTAGCAAATCTCTGTGAGCAGGAAGCATATTGGCTAATCCCCCGACTTCTCTGCCGCCCATCGCATTTGGCTGGCCGGTCAGTGAAAAAGGGCCATTCCCCTCTTTACCAATTTTTCCGGTAATTAAATGCAAATCAATCAGAGCAATGTTTTTATTCACCCCTACCACAGACTGATTTAATCCCATTGTCCACATAGAAAGAAATCCCTTCGACCAGCGAATGTATTCTGCGGCCCAGCGAATATCTGTTTCTCTTACTCCGCAAATTCTGGCTGCTTCTCTTACACTTCTTTGAAACACAATTTCTTTATAGGCTTCAAAACCGTTTGTATGATTCTCGATAAATTCATTATCAATCCATTCCCTTTCAATCAAAATCCTCCCGATTGCATTATAAAGTGTTATATCAGTTCCGGGATTAATCTGTAAATGCAGATCAGCCTGTGAGGCAGTCTGTGTTTTTCTGGGATCAACCACAATTATTTTGACATCAGGATTTGCCTGTTTATGGGCCTCAACCCTTCTCCAGATGATCGGATGGCACCAGGCAGGGTTTGCCCCCGTAACAAAAAAACAATCTGCCAGTTCAATATCATCATAACAAACCGGAACAGAATCTTCTCCCAGCGTGAGTTTATAACCAACCACGGCTGATGACATGCACAACCTCGAATTTGTATCTATATTATTAGAACCAATAAAACCTTTAATGAGCTTATTAATTACGTAATATTCTTCAGTAAGACATTGCCCGGAAACATAAAAACCAACCGAATCCGGTCCGTATTTTTCAATAAAAGTTTTAAAAATCGCTGCTGTTCTTTCCAGAGCATTATCCCAGCTTACTCTTTGAAGAGGCATCCCACGGTTGAATCTCATTTCAGGATACATCAGACGGTCTGACTTATCCATTACCGTATAATGGAGGTTCATTCCTTTGGAACAAAGCATTCCTTTACTGGACGGATGGTCCTTATCTCCCTCAAGGGCAAGTTTTCCATCCCCCAGGTCAGTTACAACCACTCCGCAACCTACTCCGCAATATGAACAGGTTGACTTAACTGAGTTGTTAGAATGACGCTTATTTTGAGAAACATTTACCATAATACCTTTTCAAATTGTGAATAAACTCTCCTTTTCTGATAAATAACAGCTCTGTTATTCTTCCTCAAACAGGGCAGATTTCTTATTAATCGCTCAGAAACTTAATATTGCGTAATACATCAAATATTGATAACAGCGGAAAAACTTATACATTCAACTAATAGTTGTATTTTTTCACAAAAAATTCCAATTTAATTTGGAAATAATTACAAGAAAACCTATATTTGATTAAGCTTATGCGTAAAAACATGTACAATTAAAATTCGAATCCAAAGATGCCGCCACATATTTTGGTATTTTAAGCCCAGGGAACCGCTATTCTCTGGGCGTTTTTTTGTAATCAGCTTCTGAAAGTTGGGTTCTCGATATTGCTGTAATAAGCGTTCCTTTTACCAAAGAAGTACAACATCTCGAACCCATCTGCCAGTCTTAATCCTCTATAGACAGCTTTTCAAATAATAAGCTCAGTAACCGGTCATGCACTCTGATATATTCAGGATCATGAGCAATTTCCTTTTTGTTACGGGGTCTTGGCAGATTAATGTCAACAATTTCTCTGATCGTTGCTTCAGGACCGTTGTTCATCACAACCACTCTGTCTGATAAGAAAATTGCCTCCTCAATATCGTGTGTCACCATTACGATGGTTTTATTACGATTATCGAGGTTCCACAACTTTAACAATTCAATATGCATCGAACCTTTGGTAAGCGCATCTAAAGCCCCGAAAGGTTCATCCAGTAAAAGAATACTTGGATTGATGGCAAAAGCTCTGGCAATTGCTACTCTTTGTTTCATTCCACCGGAAAGCTGGCCGGGCAATTTATCTTTGTGAGGCATCAGGTTTACCATCGACAAATTATTCTCTACAATATCATGCTTTTCTGCCTTGGTTTTATCTTTCAAAACAGAATCAACAGCCTCAAAAATATTCTTATATACTGATAACCAAGGCAGTAAAGAATAGTTCTGAAAAACAATTCCGCGGTCTGGACCTGGTCCTTTCACCAGGTTTTCATTGGCAATTACTTCGCCTTTAGAAGGTGAAACCATTCCTGAGATAGTATTCATCAAGGTAGATTTCCCACAACCTGAATGGCCGATCAGGGAAACTATTTCACCTTTCTTGATTTCAAGGTTAATATCTTTTATGGCGGTAAATTCCCCCTTTTTACCCTTAAATGAAACTGTTACATCATTGATTAAAATTGATGTATTTCTGGTTAATTTATGAAAATCGTTTGCCGAATCAGCAAACTGAATTGGTTTATCGATATTCTTCATATTGTTTCAAATTTGTTGTCGCTTATTTTCAAAATGAGTTTTTCAATTTCACACTTCCATCAGATTATTTGCTTTCCCATGAAAAAACCGTTTGAAGCGCATTAAAACATTTATCTAAAAGTAAACCGACGGTTCCGATGATAAGGATTGCCACAAGGATTCTTTCCAATGAAAGTCCGTTCCAGCTATCCCATACAAAAAAACCGATTCCCACGCCACCCGAAAGCATCTCTCCGGCAACAATAACCATCCAGGCCACTCCGATAGAAAGTCTCAATCCGGTGATAATGTGCGGAATAGAATAAGGCAACATAATTTTGACAACATATTTCCATTTTGAAAAGCCAAAGGCTTTTCCTACATTTTTATGATCCTGCGGAATACTTGCTACTCCGAAAGCCGTATTAATCAAAGTCGGCCACAGAGAAGTAATCGCAATGATAAAAACCGTCGCCCCCTCTGCTGCTTTAAATGCCAGCAGTCCTAATGGAAACCATGCCAGCGGTGAAACAGGACGAAGAATCTGAACAATCGGATTCAATAATCTCATTCCTATCTTCGAAGAACCCATCAGCAAACCCATCGGAATAGCAATGATACTGCCCAGGCCAAATCCAGAAAAAACTCTGCTCAAAGAGCTGAATAACTGATTTCCAATACCTTTATCATTTGGCCCTCTGTCGTAAAAAGGTTCAGAGGCTAATTCTTTAAAAATTGTCCAGGTTGATAAAGGTCCCGGAATTTCATTTTTAGTAATGATTGAAATCAAAGTCCAGAGACCTGTCAGTATAGCCATACTCGCGATAAAGTAGAGCGCGCTTACTGCTGTATTTTTTATTGATAATGATTTCATGATGTCTGATTTAAAATGTTAGAAATCAGCAGTTACCAATCAACCGGAGTAATTATTTTCAAAAGACTCCTGTTCCTGATAACTGCTTACCAAACCTACTTTTTCGTTGCTTTCAAATAGTCATCGATGTTATTCGGATCAAACGGAACATCATATGTTGTTTTGAAGGCCTTCATATCAGGCTGTATCGGAACATTCATCTCTTTTGCTACTTCTGCAAAAAGATCATCCAGAATCAGTTTTTCAGCAATTGCTTTATAGTTAGGCTCAGATTTTAAGTATCCGAATCTTACATATTGTGCCAGAAACCACATAGCATGAGACTTATGAGGTGTCGTTACCACTCCATTATTATAAAAAGTCATGTAATCATCTTTGTATTTCTGTACACCGAGTTCACAACCCAAATCATTTGAACCTAATAACCTGGCCTCAATTACCGGTAAAGCTGCATTTACATAATAAGGTTTCGTTAACCAACCTGCGGCCTTTTTACGATTTCCCATGTTATCAAGCCATCTGCAGGCTTCGATAACAGCTTTCATTACTTTTTTCAGGTCTTCTTTTTCCTCAGCTGCAAATTTAGCATTAACGACCAATGCTTTTTCAGGGTGGTGTTTCCAGATATCCTGAGAAGCAATATGTGTAAATCCGATATTCTGTGCAGCTGCTACTCCGTTCCAGGGTTCTCCAACACAAAAGCCCTCCATGTTATCCACGCGCATGTTAGCAACCATCTGCGGAGGAGGAATTGTGATAATTCCCACTGATTTTTGGTTAACTCCTGCTGCTGCAAGCCAGTTTCTCAACCAAATGTCATGCGTTCCTCCGGGAAAAGTCATGGCAAAAGTTACTTCTTTTTTCGACTGAACATTTTTAACAGCTCCAAGTACCTTATTTACTTCTTTGAATCCAACCAATCCACAAAAGTCTTTTGAAAGCGTAATTCCTTGTCCGTTATTATTCAAAACCATAGCTATCTTCATTTCTGAACCAGCTTTTCCGCCTATTCCTGTATAAACAGACAAAGGCATAGAAAATAAACAATGCGCTCCATCCAATTCTCCGTTCAATATTTTATCCCTGATATTTGCCCAGGATGCTTCTTTTGAAAGCTCTACATCTACACCATATTTGGCAAAAAGCCCCAATTCTTTGGCTGCCACAAGTGGTGCGCAGTCGGTGAGCGGTATAAACCCTAATTTTATTTTTCTTCCAGCTGGTTTATGACTGGAGAATGTTATCATTAACAGTGCAAAAATGCACAGCGTTATTCCTTTTCTAAGTATATTTTTAGTCATCATTATTTCAAAGTTTTTAAGTAATCTGCGAAATGAGTATTTGAAATTTCAACTTATTCTATCCACTCAAATCTTTGGTTTACTGCTTAATAGCTACTGGTTTTGCATAAAAGAAGTCAGGGCGGATATTAATCATCAGATACGCCCAGGCACCTGTTTTGTCATAACTTTTCGTTAAATCCTGTCCTTTTGCAATAGCAAGACTGTTTGTTCCGTTCATCAGACAATAGCCTAACTCAAGGTTCGTAAACTTATTAAGGTTATAATTGGCTATTAAATCTATTTCTGTTCCTAACTGACTGTCGATCACTGCCCCGTCTGATTTTTTCATTGGTGCATTTAAGGCGAAATTGTGGTAGTCAGCAGTTACATAGAAATCCTTTGCCGTATATTTTACTTTGAAATATGCATTGTTTAAACCTCCCGTCGGAGCTCCTGTTCCCACATAAAAATAATCCATATATCCCCAGTGGCGATGAGGTGTTCCGTAAAGCGGGTCAAAACGATTGTTTTTACCTGACGGATTCACAGCGTCATTTCCTGAAAGAACATCATAGCCAGGCCCTGCACTCCATTTTCCCTTGGTATAAGTAGCAGAAAGGGTATAATGATAAGCGTCCATATCTACTCCGTCTCTGTCTTTCCCGGTTTGTGCATAATAAGCTCCCTGAAAAGCAATTTTTCCAAAACCCGAAGTATTTCCGAGTGTATGGTTAATCATTAGACCATATGTAAAACGTCCATAGGTTTCATTTGAATCAAACCTTCTTCCATATACGTTTCCACCATTTGTAGTTGCTACAGAATCAAGATGGTATTTCCCGAAATTATCATTGAAAAACAATGCCGAGAACTTGGTCTGGTTAAATTTACGACTTATATACAGGCTGGTAAAAGTTTTATAATCCTGATTAGCACCGTTTGTGCCAGGCGGATTTAAATAAGCAGGTGCACCGGTTTTAGCACTATTATTATTAACATTTCCGGCAACTGTCAGCGGAACAATTCCCGCCGGAGTCGGCACCAGAACTCCTTTTGAGTCTTTGACATAAGTTGGCACATTTCCCGGAACATAAAATGTATTCACGGTATTGAAGGCATCTGTATTCTGGTTAAAAGCATATCCGAGATCTACCTGCCAGCCATGATGAAATGCTTTTAATAAGGCCATATCGAAACGACGTCCCTGTTGTAACCAGTCGAGGTTCCCAATTAGTCTTACGTCATCATAGATCAGCTCCTGGCGACCTATTTTCAGGGAAAGGTTATCAATCAGTTTGAATTTTACCGTAGTATCCGCTTTATTGGCAAGGGTAACTTCTGCCCAGCCTTCATGGAGCATCAAACGGTTTCCGTCATTGTTAGTAATAGAAGAAGCGTCCTGCCCCCAAACTCTCACATCCTGTACGGTAACTCCGAAAGTAAGTCTATCCCATTTATAACCGAAAATCAGACGGGTTCTTTGAGATGTAAAGGCCGCTGAACCTGAATTTTCCGGAACCAGGTTGCCTAAACCATTTCTGATTTCGGTTCTGGTTCTTAGCTGACCTGACAGAGAAAACTGAGCTTTAATAGCATTCCCCAATGACATCGCTACTAAAAATAGCAGTGTCACTTTGCATTTTTGACTTTTTCTCATTTTGTTTGTAATTGATTGTAAAATTTGAACAGAATTTTGCGGTTTGCCCGAAATGAAGCCCCCACTTCATTCGGGCTTTTTTGTTATTGATTCTACCCCCATAGTATCAATAACCTTGATTGTAATTTTGTTTTTTTGCGGTCCCTCCTTTCTTTATAAATGCTGATTACCTGATTTGTTATTATCTTTATTTATTCGTTGGAATTGAGAATATTACTTTCATTAAGCTACCTGAAGCACAGTTTCCTGTTCTTCTACTTCTTCTTTTTCAAATTTGATGAGCGACAAAGCCATTCCTATCAAGGCTACCCCCATACCGATGTACAAGAAAGCTTCAGAGTAAGTTATTGACTGAGATTTAAACAAAAAGCCCATTAACATTCCACCAAAATTTCCACCTGCTCCTACAATTCCGGAAACAAGTCCTACGGCTTTTTTATTAATAAACGGCACAATTGAATAAGTAGCTCCATTCGACATCTTCAGAAACATTGCGAAAGTCAGCATTGAGATGATGGCAAAAGTAAGTTGTCCTGCCGAAGCAAACAGAACGATCCCGAAACCTTCCAAAGTTAACAGACCTGCGAGCAGCAAACCTTTCCCTTTCAGACCATATTTACCTCCTACTTTATCCGCTACAATTCCGCCCAGTGCTCTGGCAAAAATGTTCATAAAGCCAAACAGCATTGCCCAGAATCCGGCCTGCGTTTCACTCAATTTGAAATTATCAAAGAAGTATAAAGCCGCCACCCCGTCAAAAGTGATTTCCATGCCAAAGCATCCTGCATAAGCTAAAGCCAAAGCCCAGATACGCATATCTCCGGCGGCCTCTTTAAAACTTACTTTTGGTAGTAAATCTCTTTCTCTTTTAATTTCATCATAATTTCCGGCAGGAGTATCTTTGGTAAATTTGTAGTAAAAAAAGGCCATTATCAATAGCATCACTCCCGGAACAACCATCGCCATTCTCCAGGCTTCACTTTTGGTATAACCTAATCCTACAATGGCAGCCATCAATACCGGCATAGCCAATTGAGTGATTCCGCCCCCTAAATTCCCCCAGCCTCCGGCTACGGCATTTACTGTTCCTTTGATTTTAGGAGCAAACATAGCTGAAGTGTGAAATTGAGTGATTACAAATGAAGCACCGATGATTCCAATGGCAAGACGAAATAACAGGAACGTTACATAGTCATGTGCAAAACCTACACACATTACAGGAATTGAACCAAATATCAATAAGCCTGTATAAGTTTTCCTGGGACCAATTGTATCACAGAGTCTTCCGATCAGCATACGGGCAAAAATGGTAGCAGAAACGGCAGCGATAATGGTATTACCCACCTGAGGCTTGGTTAAACCTAAATCAGCCCGGATGGCAGGCATTAATGGTGCCAGTCCAAACCAGCCAAAAAAGCAGAAAAAGAACGTTAACCAGGTAATATGAAAAGTTTTCATCTGAATTCCTTCCAAAGAAAAAATTCTCAGAGATTTAAGCGGTTGTTTTGAATTAAGTGATTTCATCGATTGTATGATTGTCCAACCCTTGTATAAAAAGGTTTGGTTAAAAATCTTTCGCCCCCACGAAAGACCTTTTTCAACAATTGTTGAAGGGAAATTTAATTTTGCGGGCAATCGGCCACCAACTTTCGGTAGTCGGCTTTTTCTAAAATTCTTTTATCTCTTGTCTAAAATCTATGTGCTCTCTATGCCTATGTGGTCACAATATGCCTCCACAAACTCAGGATGCAATCCTACAACTTCCCCTATCACGATTACAGCCGGATTGGTAATCTGATGCGCTTTAGCCTTTTCCGGCATTTCTGAAACGGTACTCAGAACGGTTCTGGCATTCTTACGGGTGCCGTTCTGAATAATTGCCATGGGTATTTCTGACTTTCCTGAAAGCGTAAAAAGCTCACAGATTTCTGCCAGTTTGCTCATTCCCATCAATACAACAATGGTGGCATTTGACCGGGCAGCCAATTGCAGATCAGCTGAAACTTCTCCTGCCTTCGTCGTTCCTGTCAGCACCCAGAAACTATCTGCAAATCCTCTTGAGGTTACCGGTATACCAATCGAAGCCGGAACACCAATTGAAGAAGTTACTCCGGATACAACTTCACAGGGAATTCCAAATGATCTGGTATATTCAATCTCTTCAAAACCTCTCCCGAAAACAAATGGATCTCCCCCCTTCAACCTTACAACATGTCCATATAAAAAAGCTTGTTCTACAATTAATTGATTGATCTCTTCCTGTTTATAAACATAAGTCCCGAGTCTTTTTCCTACATAAATCATTTTCACACCCGGCTTCGCATATTCCAGAATTTCTTCACTTGCCAGAGCATCATACATTATCACATCTGCTGATCCGATTGCTCTTAAACCTTTTATCGTAAGCAATTCCGGGTCTCCGGGTCCAGCTCCGACAAGGGTCAACCTTGGATTTGTATTATTCTGTGATATGTAAGTATAAATACTCATTTATTAGAATTGTTAAAAATCAATAATTGTTAATTATTGATTCAAAATTAAATACAAAATTTTAAAAAACAAGTATTTTTCCAAAAAATAGGTTTAATTTTAACCATATTTCAGAATAAAAAATGTTTATTTTCAAAATATTGATTATTTTTGATTCGCAATAAGTATTTACACTTAAATTAATTCTTGGAATAATTCTACTTTCGAAATAATACTCAGAATCAGGCATTTCCGGAAGCATTCAGGAATAATCAAAAAGTCGGGAACTAAGTATTTTCACAAAGGAGAAAAACAGGTTGTAGTTATTATATATATGTAGTAGTAGTAAAATTTTACCATAAAAAATCATTGTTATGAAGCCGAAAAAAATTGTCGTTGTGGGGAACGGCATGGTGGGCTACAAATTCTGCGAGAAACTCATCGCAAAAGACACAGGCAAATCGTTTGAACTGGTGGTCTTTGGAGAAGAGCCTCGTGTAGCTTATGACCGTGTTCATCTCTCTGAGTATTTTGGTCAAAAGACCATTGAAGAGCTGACTATGGCTCCGCTTTCATGGTATGCTGAAAACAATATCAGAATCCATCTTTCAGATCCTGTAATGGATATAGACAGAGATACTAAAACTGTCAGATCACATCATGGTATTGTCGAAAGTTATGACTATCTGGTATTGGCAACCGGCTCCGCTCCTTTTGTTCCTCCGATTCCGGGTGTTGAAAAAGACGGGGTTTTTGTTTACAGAACAATAGAGGATCTGGATATGATGAAGGATCATGCAAAAAAATCCAAACGTGGAGCTGTCATTGGTGGTGGTTTACTCGGACTGGAAGCTGCAAAAGCTTTGCTTGATCTTGGCATCAGAGATACGCATGTTATCGAATTTGCACCGAAATTAATGCCAAGACAAATTGATGATCTTGGTTCCAGAATTCTGGAACACAAACTCAATGAATTAGGCATTCAGATTCATTTACAGAAAAACACACAGGATATTCAGGGAGATGAACGTATCGAATCTATGCTCTTTGCTGATGGCAGCATTCTGGAAGTTGATATGCTTGTAATTTCTGCGGGAATTAAACCCAGAGATGAAGTAGCAAAGATGTCAGGTCTTGCCGTTGGTTCCAGAGGGGGAATCGTTGTCAATGATAAAATGGAAACTTCCGATCCCAGCATTTTTGCCATTGGCGAATGCGCCCTGGTTCATCATATGATTTATGGCCTGGTAGCACCAGGCTATGAAATGGCTGATGTGGTTGTAAGCAATCTGCTGGGAGGAGAAAAAGAGTTCAAGCCATTTGACATGTCAACCAAGCTGAAACTGATCGGTGTGGATGTGGCCAGCTATGGTGATCCTTTTATTACCTCTCCGAATTGTAAGACTATCGTTTATGAAGATACCCAGAAAGGTATTTATAAACGGATGAATATTTCACTGGACGGGAAAGAGCTCCTTGGAGGTATTTTAATCGGTGAAGCGGAGCAATACAACATGTTACTTCAAACGGTTAAAAATAAGACCATCCTGCCACCAAATCCAGAAGATTTGATGCTCGGGTCACGTGGTGGTTCAGAAGAAGCTGGTGCGGGCGTTATGAGCTTACCTGATGATGCCCTTATCTGTTCATGCGAAGCTGTTACGAAAGGAAACATTTGTCATGAAGTTACAGCAAATGGTATCAGTACCTTAGATGGCATTAAGAAATGTACCAAAGCCGGAACAGGTTGCGGAGGCTGTGTGCCAATGGTCAAAGACCTGATCAACGGAACCTTGAAAGAACAAGGTGTTTATGTCAGAAATATTGTCTGTGAACATTTCGATTATACCCGCCAGGAATTATTTGATCTGGTAAAAATCAATGGACATAAAACCTATAATGAGGTACTGGATTCTCTGGGGAAAGGTGATGGTTGTGAGGTCTGTAAACCCGCAGTCGCTTCAATTCTTGCCAGTTTATGGAATGAAATGATTCTTAAAAAAGGACAGGATACTATTCAGGATTCAAACGACAGATACCTTGCCAATATTCAGAAAGGCGGAACATATTCTGTAGTACCAAGAATTCCCGGCGGAGAAATTACGCCTGAAAAGTTAATAGCGATAGGAACAGTTGCCCAAAAGTATAATTTATACACAAAAATTACCGGAGGGCAGCGTATTGATATGTTTGGAGCCCATGTAGGCGATTTGCCGGATATCTGGGAAGAATTAATAGAGGCTGGCTTTGAATCAGGACATGCTTATGGAAAATCTCTCAGAACCGTAAAATCCTGTGTAGGTTCAACCTGGTGCCGGTTCGGCTTACATGATTCTGTCTCTTTTGCTATTGAAATAGAAGAACGTTACAGAGGTTTAAGGTCTCCGCATAAATTAAAAGGTGGTGTTTCAGGTTGTATCCGGGAATGCGCGGAAGCTCAAAGCAAGGATTTCGGCATTATTGCCACGGAAAAGGGCTGGAACCTTTATATATGTGGAAATGGCGGATCAAAACCTCAGCATGCAATCTTATTAGCCAGCGATATCTCTTCGGAAGACTGTATCAGATACCTTGACAGATTTCTGATGTTTTATATCAAAACTGCCGAACCTTTAACCCGTACTGCCACCTGGCTGAATAAACTTGACGGAGGCATTGCTTACTTAAAATCAGTAATAGTTTCCGACAGCCTTAGCATAGGGTCGCTTCTGGAAAAGGAAATGCAATTTATGGTTGATACGTATGCCTGTGAATGGAAGGAAGTTGTCAACAATCCCGAGCTCAGAAAACGCTTTACTCATTTTGTAAACGTTCCTCAGCAAAAAGATCCGACAATTCAGTTTGAAGGAATGAGAGAGCAAAAGAGAGCTATGGAATGGGTGAAGTAAAGAGGTGTTTACAAAGTAAAAATCAAGCATTTAATTTTTATATCGACATGAGCAATAGAACAACTGAAAAACCGATAACCTGGCATTTGGCATGCCAGGTAGAGGATATTCCGAGTGATGGAGGGGCATGTGCCCTTATCGAGGGAGAACAAATTGCGATTTATAATTTTTCCAGAAGAAAAGAATGGTATGCTACCCAAAATCTTTGCCCTCACAGACAACAGATGGCTTTGTCAAGGGGAATGATCGGTTCAGCCGGAGAAGAGCCTAAAGTAGCTTGTCCTTTCCACAAAAAAACCTTTTCGCTGAAAAGCGGAGAATGTTTGTCAGGAGATGAGTTTCACATCAGAACTTATCCGGTAAAAATTGAAGGAGATAAGGTTTTTGTAGGCATGTAGCTGATTATTAAGTTTTAAGATAAAACAGGGCCAATTCCCTGAACTTCTATTCAAAATAAAGGGAGCCCGAAAGGGTTCCCTATGTAGCTTTCCGGACAGATTTTAACATTGATTTCTAATAGCCGTAGTGCAAATGAAAACATTTCAAGAAAAAGTTTAAATAATCTGACAACCAGTTAATTAAGTATAAAGTTTGAGTAATTTTTTGAAAAATATCAGTATATTTCAGGTTATGAGACCATTGGATACCCAAGTATTTCATCGCCTGACACGTCTATACGTAATTGCGTTGACGACGGTTGCTGTGCTATCTATGTCTGGGCAGCTTCTTATTCAATTGTTTCTGAATGAATTACTCGATGATGCTCATGTTGTCAACATCGCCGGAAGACAAAGGATGTTAAGTCAGAAATTATCAAAGACTGCCGTTCTTTTATGCAGACCGGAAGTTTTTCAGGCAGATGCTGAATATTATAGTCAGGATATTATTGATATAACCAATTTATGGTCGAAAAGCCATTACGGACTTAAAAACGGCAGTCTGACAGCAGAGAAAACTATTTCTGTTAAAAACAGCCCTAAGATCGACAGTATGTTTCAACGGCTTGATCCGATTTTCGGGGTAATGTACTCAAATGCCAGGCTAATCAGCCAAACGATTCAGGCACCTTCAAAAAATAAAAACGAAGTTCTGCAAAAAGCCCTTAACCACATTCTGATTAATGAAAGAACTTATTTAAAAATGATGAACGACATTGTTTTTGAGTATGATCTTGAAGCACAAAGCCGGGTTGACCGGACAAAAAGGATTGAGTTGATACTCTTCATTCTTTTATTTACAGTATTGCTGCTGGAAGGAGTACTGATATTCAGACCAATAGCAAATTATATCAGGGTTGTAATCCGAAAACTAACTGATTCAGAAAGTCAGTTGCAACAAATCAACGAAACGCTGGTTAAAACCAATGATTCACTGGTTCAAACCAGAAAAGAGCTGGTAGCGGCTACTGAAGAAAAATATAAATTCCAGCTGGCAGAGGAGAAAGTCCGTTCTTCTTCTTTACTCGAAGGGCAGGAAGTGGAACGTAAAAGACTGGCCAGAGAGTTACACGATGGTATCGGACAAATGCTTACAGGCTTGAGACTTCATTCTGAGCATTTAAAAAGCTTTTCCTTTTCAAGTGAAAAGCAAAATAGATCATTCGAAGACCTGCAGATATTGATTGGAGAAACGATTGAGGCGACAAGAATGGTCTCGTTTAACCTTGCTCCTGCTGTTTTAAGTGATTTTGGAATTGCTCCGGCAGTCCGTATTCTTACTGAGCAGGTATCAAAAATAGCTGGCCTGCCGATTGAGTTTTCAGGTTCAAAATTGAACCGTTTACCTGAAAAAATCGAAATAGGACTTTACAGAATTACGCAGGAAGCGATACATAATGCCGTAAAATATGCAGAAGCCTCAAAAATAAAAGTACAATTGTCAGCTAAAAATGGATTTGTAACACTTGAAATTGCTGACAACGGGAAAGGGTTCGATCCATCAAAAATTAAACTGAGTGCTGAGAAAAGACTGGGAGGAAGCGGCATTAAAAATATGCAGACCAGAACAGAATTATTAAACGGAAAGTTTAAGATAGAATCCAGGGCTGGTAAAGGAACCAAACTGATTGTAGAATTACCACTGGACTAAATATTTTTTGAGCGTATTTTCATTAACAACATCCACGTCCACTTTCAGAAAAGATTGCTCACAGTGGCCGAAACTTTTAAATATATGGAAAAAATTAAAGTATTGCTTACAGATGACCATGATGTAGTTCGAAAAGGCATGAAAATGCTTTTGGAAGATGAAGAAACTATTGAAGTAGTCGGAGAGGCATCCGATGGATTAGAGGCTATAGATAAAATAGCTCAGCTCCTTCCGGATGTTGTTATTCTTGATCTTACTATGCCGAAAATGTCGGGAATTGAAGCTGCAAAGATTGTTTCGGAGAATTATCCTGATGTTAAAATATTGATTTTCTCCATGCATAACAACCGGGACTATATTGTCAGTTCAGTTGAAAACGGAGCCAATGGTTATTTATTGAAAGATACCGGGAAGGAAGAAATCATGAAAGCTCTTCATACTGTTTCAGAAGGAAGAAAATACTTTCCACCGGATATCTCAGAAGTAATTATTGATGAATTATTAGCCAAGAATCAGGCGCAGAAAACGGCAGCGAGTCCAACCGGAGGAATTTATGCTAAAATAACGCCAAAAGAACAGCAAATTCTGGATCTCATTATTCAGGGCCTGAACAGCAGGGAAATAGCTGATAAATTATTCCTGAGCATAAGAACGGTAGATAATCACAGAGCCAATATGATGAAAAAAACCAAGGCCAAAAATACAGCTGATCTGGTAAAAATGGCTATTCAGTAATAAAGCGGCTTTCCTTGAAAATTACGCAATTGATTCAGGCCGTCGGCTATCGGCAGTCAGCATTAGTTTTTTATCTATATATAATTGACTGATTTTAAACTGATTATACCAAGTTCTTTATATTAGAATTCTGGATTTTCCATAAAAAATTAAGGAAAGTAAAAACAAAATCTCCGGAAAAACTCGACTTTAGGCTTTTCCGGAAATTTTCATTACTCCTACAATTGAGAATCTGTTAATTATACCACCAACTTTGTATTGGAATTAATACCGACGGCCGAAAGCTGAGAGCCGACTGCCGAAAGCCACTTATTGTTTTCCACCATACTGTTTCATCATTTTCTCCATCAGTTTCTTTTTTTCTTCCGGAGACATATTCTGAATTTTATCAGGGTCAAAAGAAGCACCTTTCGTATATCCAGCAGGCGGTTCAAATAAACTTGCCGCATTATTTCTTTTCTCTGCTTTAACAAGCTCCATTTTCATTCCTTTTCCGGCCTTTACCAAATATTTTACAACCATTCCGTCTGCATTATTTGCTTTCAATTGCTGATACATTGATTCAGAGCCATAACTGTCATTCATCTTTGCCAATTTAGTTATCTCCTGATACCCCGGAATATCTTTGGTGGTCCACATTTCCATATTCCCTCTTTTATCAACCACTACTGAAGTATGAACACAGTTATAAGGCCCGACTTTCTCATTTCCCAATACTTTTATCTCATATTTAACGGTGCTCTCTTTTTTAGGAGTCACCTCGACAACCGTATAAGTCTTTGATTTATCGTTGAAAGTAATAATAGAATTTGGCTTTCCTTTAGACATAATGGTCACATTCATCATTTTACCAATTTTTGGCAGATTCATTTCACTTTCAGTACGCATTCCCAGAGAAGAAAAATACACTTTGTTAAGACCATCCACCATCCCTGATATTTTGTATTCGAGATACATATCCTGGGCAAAAGACAGATTTGAGATCAATAATAAAGCATAAAAAAATAATACCTTTTTCATAAAGTCAGCAGGGTTAAAATCCTATTAAAGATAATTTTAGGTTGAGTTAAAAAAAAGTCGTACCCCCGAACATTGAGGTACGACCGAAATTTAGATTTTCAAACAGGGAAACACAAGGAATTAAACCGTTAGTTATTGAACGGTCATTTCTTCAGATTTGTCTCAAATAGTTTTAAAATACGCTTATATTCATCTGTCCAGGAACTGGGTTCCACAAATCCATGATCTTCCATAGGATATACGGCAAGTTCCCAGTTTTCCTTTTTCAATTCAATCAATCGCTGAGATAACCTTACAACATCCTGAAAATGCACGTTTACATCTACCATACCATGACAAATCAATAATGGATTTTTCAAGCCTTCTGCATGATAAAGCGGAGAGCTTCTGGCATATGCCAGAGAATCAGTAAAAGGCTCATTCAGAATATTAGAAGTATAACCGTGGTTATAGGCAGCCCAATCTGTAACAGGTCGGAGTGCTGCTCCTGCTGCAAAGACATCCGGTGTAGTAAAAAGCCCCATCAGCGTAATAAACCCACCATATGAACCGCCATAAATACCGATTCTTTTAGGGTCAACTCCCTGATTTTCCACTAAATATTTAACGCCGTCCACCTGATCGCTCAAGTCTTTTCCGCCCATAAAACGATATATTCCCGTACGGCAATCACGTCCGTAACCTGCAGAAGCACGATAGTCAATATCAAGCACAGTATATCCTTTTTCCACCAAAAGGTTATGGAACATATATTCTCTGAAATACTGACTCCACCATTTATGTGCATTTTGTAAATACCCTGCTCCGTGTACAAAAATCACTGCAGGTTTCTTCCCTTTTTCCCCTTTTCCTTCATAAACTCTGGCATAAACTTCTGCTCCGTCAGAGGCTTTAAATGTAATTACTTTAGGATCAATCCATGCATAACTTTTAAATTCAGCAGAAAGAGACTGTGTTACCTGAATCGGCCTGGCGGAGACTGTATTATCCTGTACAAATAACTCCCAGGGCTTGTTTGCATATGAATACAAGTATGCCAGTTTTGTTTCATCCGGTGAAAGAGCCACCAAGTTAGCTCCGGTCATACTGGTCAATTTAACTCTTTCTCCTCCCAAAATACTCATTTTGTAATAATGCTGCTCACCGGGATGTACTTCGCTTGATGTGAAATAAAAGAATTTCTTATCCTTTGAAAGTTCAGCATCTTTCACTTCAAATTTACCTTTTGTCAATTGCTTATGCTCTCCTGTTTTTACATTAACTGTATAAATATGAGAATAACCGTCTGCTTCAGACTGGAACCAGATGATTTGGTTATCAACCCATCCGAGGTTTCCTGCACTAAACCAGCCTCCGATGCCCGGGCCGGCGATCCATGCTTCATCTCTCTGACGATCCAATTGCTTTAACTTCCCGGTCTGAACATCCAACAGCATAATCCAGCGATCCTTATTGTCTTCACTTCTTACCACCACCACAGCATTTAGTCCGTCTTCAGACCAAACCGGACCATTTACAAAAACCTTACGGCTGGCTTCCTTCTTTGTTTTTGAAGTATCTTTTTTAGCAGGATAATCTTTAGAGAAATCAGTTTTGTCAGAAATTCCCGGGATATCTTTCGTAACTATCGGATAAACAGTATCTTTTTTGATATTATAAACAAACAATTCGCTCGAAGAAAGACTCGCTCCCACCTTAGTTCTTGCCGGAAGTTCTTCTGTAAATCCTGACTCAGTCACATAATTCGGAACTATAGTAGATTTCGCTCCGGAAGTAGGTTTAAGAAGTCGGTAAGTAATGAAATTTTCATCCGGAGAAAGCTGAATATTATCCACATTTTTCTCGTCAAGGTAAACTTCTTTCGGACGCCTGGGCAAATCTGCCTTATTGATTTTATCAGCTTCTTTCTTTTTATCAGCACGTTCTTTAAGGACTTTAAAATAGGCCAGCTGATCCTGTTTAAGCCACTTTTCCTGTTCAGACAATTTTGCATCCGGTTTTTTAGTACCTGTCAGAAAATTAGTCAGCTGATTAATTTCTCCTGAATTAATTGAAAAACTAAATAAGTTATTTGCTTTAACGAACAGAATTTTTTGTTCATTTCCACTGAATGCAGCGCTGTTTTCCACTTCCAGTGTATTCGTAATTTGTCTGGTTGTCTGTGTTTTAGTATCAAGCAAAAAAATATCTCCGTTTTTCAGGTAAATTTTTAAGGTTCTGGCTTTATTATAAACGCCGTTGGCAGCAGGCAGTTGTCTTCTGATCTGAGGAGAGACCTTAAATGGCTTTTTATCAGTGAAAGTAGCAGCATAGAGAGAATCTCCTTTTGTTTTTTCAGGATTCCAGCTAAAATATATGGTTTTTGAATCTTCTCCCCAAAAGAGATTGGCTGGGGAAACACCGATCCATTTCGGATCTGCCATGATTTTATCAACGGTAAGTGGCTGTTGGGCAAAGAGAGGTTTGAGTAATAAATTAGTAAGCAGCAGTAATAATAGTTTTTTCATGTTTTGTTGATATTAAGGTAATTTTTAGAATTTATAAAACTAAATTACGAAACTATCGACAAATCAGGATGGAATGAAAGTAATTCATTATTTTCGAAGATTTCTCAGGCAAGAGGAATTATCTTTTATTTTACCTGAGACACTATTATTTCTATTTTCAGGAATAAAATACAGCGTTTCACCTGAATCATTTCCTTTACGATGAAGTCAGGATAATGATTTTATCTATAATTTTGCTTCATGACAGATATTATTGAAATTAAAAAGAAACTTCCCACTCAAATTGCGGTCTTGGGCGGAGGTAGTTGGGCAACTGCTATTATTAAGATTTTGTCAGAAAATAATGTAAAAATCAAGTGGTGGCTTCGCCGGAAAACGGATGTGGATTTTATCAAAAAATATAACCACAATCCAAGCTATCTGACCGATGCTCCTCTCAATCCGAGGAAAGTTAAAGCGTATCATAAAATGAATGATGCCCTCAACGGGGTCGAATATATTATTTTGGCTGTCCCGGCAGCTTTTGTTCCGGATGCTCTTAAAAATCTTAACCGAAGACATTTTCAGGATAAAAGAGTCGTTTCTGCCATAAAAGGCATGATTCCTAATGAGAATCTCCTGGTAACCGACTGGATAGAAAAGGAGTTTGGGGTACCTCAAACCAACCTTTGCGTAATTGCGGGTCCATGCCATGCTGAGGAGGTTGCACTTGAAAAGCAATCATATCTTACCATTGCTTCTCCGAGTAAAGCCTGTGCCGAAGATTTTGCCAGCCTGCTGAATTGCCGCTATCTACAGGCTCATGCCATTCTGGATCTGTATGGAGTAGAGTATTGTGCCGTCATTAAAAACATCATTGCCCTCGCCTGCGGTATTACACACGGACTGGGTTATGGAGATAATTTTCAGGCGGTAATGGTTTCAAATGCCATGCAGGAAATCCATCGATTTTTAGATGCTGTTTATCCTGAAACGAAAAGAGATTTACACAGTTCCGGGTATTTGGGAGACCTCCTGGTTACTGCTTATTCGCAGTTTTCAAGAAACCGTACTTTCGGTAATATGATCGGAAGAGGTTACAGCGTAAAGTCTGCCCAAATGGAAATGAATATGGTGGCAGAAGGATATTATGCTGTTAAAAGTATTCATCAGATCAATGAAAGATATGGAGTAGAAATGCCCATTATTAAGGCTGTTTACAACATTCTGTATGAAAAAGCCGCCCCAACTTCTGAGATTGGTATTTTAAAAGACTATTTAAAATAAAGAAATGCCTGAAAATCGGGAAAGGTTAACAAATCTCTCCTGATTTTCAGACATTTTTCATTATTTCGTTTTAAAGAAATTTCCTGATTTTTTCGGCCGTTTGTGCCAGCTCTTCCGACGTTACTTTCATCTTTGCTCTCGTAAAGTTAATATCCTGCATTGTGTTCAACGGGATCAGATGCACATGTGTATGAGGTACTTCCAAACCTATTACAGAAACACCGATTCTTTTACAGGGAATTGCCTGCTGAATAGCCGGAGCAATTTTCTTAGCGAAAATCATCAATCCTGAAAGCAGCTGATCATCGAGGTCAAAAATATAATCAATCTCTTTTTTAGGAATTACCAGCACATGTCCTTCCACTAATGGTGTGATATCTAAAAAGGCAAGGAAATTCTCGTCTTCAGCAATTTTATGGCTTGGAATTTCTCCGTTTACAATTTTAGTGAATATGGTTGACATACTATTTACTGTTATCTGTTTCTTCGTAAAATCAATATTTTGAGATGCTAAACGGCTATTCCACCCGCTTCAGGCGTACGTTTTCTACCGGACGAATGATCAATGGTACTTTCTCCAGTTTCACAGCGCTGCTGTCCAAACCAAACCATTTATCCTCAGAATTGGTAAACTGCTTTACAAAGAAGTACGCCTTCATAATTAAGCCTTCAACAAGAGGAAGGTCATTTTCATAAGAAAGGAATTTCTCCAGTACCACGAAACGGAAATCTCCGATTACATTCTGCTTATTAAGTGACTCATAGCGGGAAGTAAGATCCACCTCTCCTTTTTTCACCATATCCTCTACTACCTTCCGGAAATACAGGTTAATTTTCTGTTCAACCCTGAAACCGAGTTTGAAGGTAATTTTAATAATATCGTCAGGTTCAATCACATTCACTTTATATTCCATAGTATAAGGATCATCCATGGTGTCAACGTGTACAAACCAATAAATATCTGCTCTTTTAGGTCTTTTCTGAAAAATTGAATAGATAATTTTAGATTCTATTTCAGTAGATCTTGCCGCATTAGACATAAATACAATATGTGTAGCATATTTCGGAATACTCATATCCTTACTCAGCTCCTTCAGCGGTTCAATGTATTCACTCAGTTTTACGTATTCCGTCAATCGCATTTTTATGATAAATGCACGATACCAGATAACCATTAAGGTTATAATTAAACCGGCAATGAAAAGAGACACATAACCTCCGTGAACAAATTTACGCAGGTTGGCAATCAAAAATGACCCCTCAATGGCCACATAAACTGCAATGAAGATTACGATCCACCACATATCGAATTTCTTGATATGTAAATAGTAAGCCATCAGAGCTGTAGTCATTAACATGGTAAGAGTAATAGCCAAACCATAAGCCGCTTCCATGTTCGACGATTCCTTGAACCATAATACCACACCTACACAGCCCATCCACAATAAGATATTCATACTTGGCACATATAATTGTCCTTTCTGATCGGATGGATAATGCAAACGAACTTTAGGCCAGAAGTTAAGACGAATAGCTTCCGCAATCAGTGTAAATGAACCTGAGATCAAGGCCTGGCTGGCAATAATCGCCGCAGCAGTGGCGACAGCAATTCCCCAGATCAGGAACCATCCTGGCATTAGTTCGAAGATAGGTTTACGGCCGTTCAGCAATTCATTCTGATGAATTAATAACCAGGCTCCCTGTCCGAAATATTGAAGTAGTAAACAAATTTTCACAAATACCCAGCTAAATCTGATATTCCCTCTTCCGCAGTGTCCGAGATCGGAATACAAAGCCTCCGCTCCGGTGGTACAAAGAAATACCGCTCCCAATATCCAGAAACCGCTTTCTCCATTCTGGGTACTGGTTAATAACTGGTAAGCATAATAAGGTGAAATGGCTTTGAAAATAGTCCAGTTTTGAGCAATCCAGTAAACTCCGAAAAAGCCGAGCATAGAAAACCAAACCAGCATGATTGGCCCGAAGAATTTACCAACCACATTTGTTCCGAAAATCTGGAACATAAATAATCCCGTAAGAATGGCTATAATAATCGGAACGGTCTCTATGTCAGGTTTAATCATTCTTAATCCTTCAATAGCCGAAGCCACAGAGATCGGTGGTGTAATAATCCCGTCAGCAAGCAAGGCTGACCCTCCGATAATTGCAGGAACCGTAAGCCATTTGGCATGACGCCGAACTAATGCAAACAAAGCAAAAATCCCTCCTTCTCCTTTGTTATCCGCTCTTAAAATAAGGATCACATACTTGATTGTGGTTTGCAAAGTAAGCGTCCAGAAAATGCAGGACAAACCACCTAAAACAGAAACCTCATTAATAGGTGATGTGCCGACTATGGCTTGCATTACATAAAGCGGTGAGGTGCCAATATCACCATAAATAATTCCCATAGCCACTAGCAATCCAGCTAGAGTGGCTTTGTCCATATTCTTGTGCTCCATAGTGGAAGTTATTGTAATTGTTTGATTAACAGCAAATTAATCATAGTAAATTACAATTTTTACTTGTTTTAGTAATAGTTCTTAATATATTCCGGGTTAATATTTCAAAAGTCAGCAAATATAATACCTTCATTGAATTATTATAAAAAAAGGAATTTTTTTGTAAAGAGCATGTTTTGTTTTTCTGTAAACAAACTTCAATCATCCTAAAATATCTTACTTAAGTTACATTATTTTGATTCTTATATGACTACATTTTACTTTGAAGCAGGCATACTTATCTGAAGAAATCCGCACTGTACTTTGAATGCAATATTTAACAACTGATTCCTGATTCTGAAATTCCTGATAACCGGTCCAAAATCAGTTACAGAAAAACGATACCAGGTACTTTTTTCCTTTTCCGATATTAATTACTTTAATTGTTCTGTCTGTCTTGATATCTCCGGAATTGAATTATTTGTCAAAAAAACAGAGCGCTTTATTATGCAAGAGCCATGAATGCTTCCGAATTAAACGAAAGCATTTCCGATTCCTTACTTTCTTCAGGCTTTTCAACTAAAGAACGGCAGGTAATAACAAAATACAATAATTTTTTAAATTTCAGATACGTTCAGGCAAATTGAGAACAATAACGCCCGCCCGAAAGATTTATTGAATTTACTTGCAGCATTTGAGTTCAGTGAGTCTCTGAGTTCCATCTCTTCCTGTATTCCGGACAGACAGGGAACTACAAAGATATTTTTCAGAAGAAAACCTCTGGCAACACTATAATTATCCTCCACGACAAAACTTCTACGGGCTACTCCTCATAATAATATCCGAAAATGATGTCCATTTCATCCTCAGAAGTCAAGCCGAAACTCACTTTATTTTTAGTGGTGTTATTATAAGTTACAATAGAAGTGAGCCCCTCACCTTTTTTGAGTTCAATCGGTGTTTTATAATTAATCATGTTGGGATGTTCCCAATCGGTACTTTCATAAACTACCTCCCCGTCTCTTGTTCCACCTTTGATTTTTATTACAAATTTCTCCCCTAACTTATGGTTATGTGAAGTTAATGCCACAATTTTTACATCTTTTAAGAATTTGAAATCTGTAGTGATGGTAGTTCTCTGATTAGCAGGAAGATCTATTTTAGTATTGTTAAAATCGATGGTTTTTACGACATACTTAACCGAAGACTTATCAACCGTATAAAGGTTTATATAATTTTCACCGTATTTACTATCTGTCGTTTTATTGAAATAATGCGGATTCAGATCTACGGTCATTCCAGCTGGAAGCATCAATGCAGTTCCTTCCGGAAAAACATAATCAGAGTTAGTATCAGTACCTCCACCCAGAAATACATGATTTGACATAGTCAGAACCGTAGAAAGATTTAAGGTATTATCTGGGTTCCTTAAATCTCGGACCTGATCAATTGCCGGTAACTGCGTCTTGTCACGAAAATCATATAAAACCAAATGATGACTATTAGCCCTGGATTTCAACCTGATTCTGCTTACATATATATCCGACTGGTTTCCAATAGCTCTTCTTACAAATAATTCTCTCTCAAAATTAGGCTGAATAACAAACTGATCCACTTTCAATTGATAGCCTTGTTTGCCTTCAGCAGCAGGAGTAGCCAGCGCATCGAATGTTTCAGAACTGGTTACACTTGGTGTTTTGTCATTGAGGAGCGTAGTATCCACAACACTTCCTTTTTGCGGTGCGCCGGCTTCAATCCATCTTCTCACAAATTCAATCTGACCGACTGTAAGGGCTGTACCTCCCAATGGCATAGGCGATCCGTACTGTTTCCCTCCATGATGTGATGCATCCCAGTTGAGTTTGTGAAAGAAAAGGCTTTCCAGGGATTTATAGGCTTTTACTCTCAAAAATCCATCAGCCAATGCCAACTGATTTTTAGGTGCAACACCAACCAGATTCTGATAAGCAACTGATTTTTCAAGCACCAGCCCATGTTGGGCATATGTACCATCACCGGTAGAAAGGTGACATCCTGAAGTAGCACAGGTAGGTGTAAGGATTCTTTCCTGTAATAAGTCCCAGGAAGCTTTCTCTGTTGGCTGCACGACAGGCGCATCTGCTGCTTTTTTTGAGCAGGAAAGTGATATTACTCCGATTACAGAGAAAAACAGCAGGGTCTGAAGCCCTTTTTTATAAAGATTTCCCATTGATATTTTTTACAAACTCAGGCCATTGAATACCAGTCAACGATTTCATCAGGATGAACTTTCAAAACATTTGCCAAAACTAATAAAACCAATGTATGTGAGGCGGATTTTCTGGAAATATCAGCAATCTGTGAAAACAAATCAACTGATATTCTTTTATTTTCTTCAAGATAATGAAACAGTTTTTGCTCCTTCTCTCCATACGAAAATTTCACCCCTTCATCATTCTCTCTTCTCAGTATCTGTTTAATCTCCTTGCTGGCCTGAACTGAGCGATCCTGCACGCGGACATAGGCTTTAGGAAGAGGATCATTTGTCAACTGGACGTAATGAGGTTTTTTAAGACTTGGCGGAATGGTAAAAACCAGTATTTCCCTTTCATCTGAAACATGAACCCTTTCCAGTTCGTAATCTACCTTCGGAAAACAAAATTTCTCAAGAGCCCTTACCAGAACATATTCATCCTCATCAACAAATTTCAAACCCGGAATACTCTTATCATCCCCGACTCCCACCAATAATTTTCCTCCACCTGAGTTGGCAAATGCTACAATTTCACGGATAATTTTTTCAGGATGATTGGCTTTTAACTTAAATTCGAGGCTACTGCTCTCTCCCTGCCGGACCAAATTGCGGAGGGATCTTAAGTCCATAGCTGAAGTCCGGGAATGACTTTCAGCTTTTTCGAGATAGGCTTCCAAACCGTAGCTCATATGTTCAGGGAATTACAAATTCTGAAAATGAAAGTAATATGTAACCCTTTCTTTCAGTAAATCAGAATTCTAAGTTTATAAAGTGCCCGGAAAATTTAACTGATCCAAACACAGATCTAAAAAGCAATAAGAAAGAACCAAAGTATAATTCCTATTTGTTTAGAAAATAAACCGATACCCGAAACCTCGTTTCCTGTACCAATTTTCTTAAATATAACGTAAATTTTTAAGCTTTAGATATTATTTGAAAAAATATTTTCGTCAGTAAACTATTAAATCAATAGACTTTGGGTAATTTTGCATTTCAATTTAAATTCCATCTTACAGAATTTAATGTAAACTTTTGATTTTTCTCATCTTACATTTCTATTTTCTGTATCCTGGTCATATCTTATGTCAGATTTAAGTCAGTTAAAACAATCGTTGGAAGGCCTCTCCTTAGTAGATGGGTTACGATACATGGCAAATAACTATACTGAAGGTAAAGTGGTTTTCTCTTCGTCGTTCGGACAGGAAGATCAGGTTATTACCGATGCCATTTTTAAAAATGATTTAAACATCAATGTTTTTACGCTTGATACTGGAAGGCTTTTTCAGGAAACGTATGAACTGATGGATTCCACAAGGGCGAAATACAAAAAATCTTTTACTACTTTTTTCCCGAAAGCAGAAAGAGTTGAAGCACTTGTGAAAGAAAAAGGATTTCACAGCTTTTATGAATCGGTAGAAAACCGGAAAGAATGTTGTTATATCCGTAAAATCGAACCCCTGAAAAGAGCTTTAACAGGGGCGGAGGTATGGATTACCGGATTAAGGTCTGAGCAATCAGAAAACAGAGCCGATATGGAAATTGTAGAGTGGGATGAAGCCAACAAGGTAATTAAATTCAATCCGCTTATACACTGGACATATGATGAGATACTGGCTTATATCAAGGAAAACCGTGTTCCGGACAGTCCGCTTCATAGAAAAGGCTTTATTTCAATCGGATGTCTGCCTTGTACCAGAGCCATCACAGAAGGTGAAAATCCCCGGGCGGGCAGATGGTGGTGGGAAGTATCTCAAAAGGAATGTGGTTTACACTCCTGATCTGAAATCAGCCTGGCTGATTCTTTGATAACTTTGATTAAATTTTAATTGGGCGGCAGCCTGTTATACATTTTATTACCAAAAGCAATGAGTTCATTATCCGATATAACAAAATCCAAGATTTCCTCTGCGAAACATGGTATCTTCCCAAGAGAGCTGGAAGATGAAGCCATTTACATCATGCGAGAAGTAGTGGCGCAATTCGAGAAGCCTGCTCTTTTGTTTTCGGGAGGAAAAGACTCTATTACTCTTGTCAGACTGGCGCAAAAGGCTTTTTATCCCGGTAAAATTCCTTTCCCGCTTTTACATGTTGATACTGGCCATAACTTTCCTGAAACTATTGAATTCAGAGACTGGCTGGCCAAAGAAACCGGAGCGGAACTGATTGTCCGTTACGTTCAGGATTCTATCAATCAGGGAAAGGTAAAAGAGGAAACCGGAAAATATGCTTCCAGAAATGCGTTGCAAACGGTTACGCTTTTAGACGCTATTGAAGAATTCAAATTTGATGCCTGTATCGGCGGGGCACGCCGTGATGAGGAAAAAGCCCGTGCCAAAGAACGTATCTTCTCGGTAAGAGACGATTTCGGGCAATGGGATGCCAAACGCCAGCGTCCGGAATTATTCGATATGCTGAACGGAAGGATTTCCATCGGAGAAAATGTACGTGTTTTCCCGATTTCCAACTGGACTGAACTGGATGTCTGGAATTATATCAAGGAAGAGGAAATGGCTATTCCATCTATTTATTACTCTCACAAACGTCAGGTAATTGAGAGAGATGGTATGCTTTGGGCTGATTCTGAATACCTTAACAAAGAAGCTGATGAAATTCCTTTCGAAGAAACTGTTCGTTTCCGGACCGTAGGAGATATGACCTGTACCGCTGCGGTACAGTCAGAGGCAGTTGAACTTGACGATATTATTGGTGAAATCCTCTCAGCTGAAATTTCAGAACGCGGTGCCAGAATTGATGATAAACGTTCGGAAGCAGCTATGGAAAAACGTAAACAACAAGGATATTTTTAGTTTTGAATGCCGGAATGAGTGAATAACCATAAATTTTCACTCAAAATCTTTTGAAATTCTGATTCAGAAATTCAAAGTTCTATCATTCAATCATTCAAAATTGATACAATGGATATTTTAAGAATAGCAACAGCAGGTTCAGTTGATGATGGGAAAAGCACATTAATCGGCCGTTTATTATACGAAACCAATTCTATTACCCGTGATAAAATTGAGGCATTGGAAAGTGCTTCAAAACGTAAAGGTCTGGACTTTCTGGATTTATCTTTACTAACTGACGGTTTAATTGCAGAGCGTGAACAAGGTATTACAATTGATGTGGCAAACATCTATTTTTCTACCCCAAAACGCAAATACATTATTGCCGATACCCCCGGCCACTTCGAGTACACCCGTAACATGGTTACCGGTGCTTCGAATACTAAAGTATCAATGATTCTGGTAGATGCCAGAAATGGTGTACTGGAACAAACTTTCCGCCATTTCTTCATTTCTTCAATGCTTAGAATTCCTAAGGTTATTGTTTGTGTTAACAAAATGGACCTTGTCGGATATTCTCAGGAGCGTTTCAATGAAATTGTAACTGATTTCAAAAGACTGGCTGATAAAGTAAGTTTTGAAGGACAGGAAATCTCTTTTATTCCTATTTCTTCTCTGTATGGTCAGAACATCACTACTCAGTCCGAAGAAATTACCTGGTATGAAGGAAAACCTTTGTTAGAAGAACTTGAAAATATTGACATCGAATCAATGAATGTCAAATTGCCTGCCCGTTTCCCTGTTCAATTTGTAGTTCGTCCTAAAACAGAAGAATTTCATGATTACAGAGGTTATGCCGGCAAAATTTCGAGTGGTACATTCAAGACCGGAGATGAGATTACGGTTTTACCAACCGGACAAACTTCTAAAATTGCGACCATTGAAAAATTTGGTCAGAAATTACAAAGTGCCGGAGCAAAAGAATCTGTAGTAATTACTTTGGAAACTGATGTGGATGTAAGCCGCGGAAACATGTTGGTTAAAACAACCAGCCAGCTTCAGCCGTTAAAAGAAATCAAAGCAAGAATCTGCTGGATGGATTCACAGGCATTAACGTCAGGGAAAAACTATATTTTACAACATGGTATTAATGATTCAAAATCTAAGATTGTTTCATTAAACAGTAAAATTGATGTGGTAAATCAGGAAACAAGTACTGAAGTTTCTGAATTAAAACTGAATGAAATCGGTGAAGTTACCCTTAAAACTGCCAAACCGATTTTTGCTGATAAATATGAATACAATCCTTCTAACGGAGCATTCATTTTAGTGGATGAGTTTTCTCATTCTACTGTAGGTGTTGGCTTTGTTTTGTAGAAATATGCCATAAAATCATAAAAATCCCGGATTGATGAAAATCCGGGATTTTTTGTTTTTACCTCCCCGTGGTTTGTGGCACACAAAACATTTCATATGTCATTGCCGACTGCGGATCATCTGCGTACACTGTAAGTGGCATGTGTGCCACATGCCACGGGAAGTTTTTTAGGATTGCTACTGGGCGCATCCCCATGGTTTGTGGCACACAAAACACTTCATATTTCATTGCTGACTGTGGATCATGCGCATACACAGTAGTGCCACATGCCACAGGAAGTTTTTTTAGGATTGCTACTGGGCCTGAAGAACTTCTACAGGACCCATCAAACCGGAATCCAGTAATTTCCATTCCGGAAGAATTCTGACATTTGTCTTAGTAAATCTTTCACTTTCAGGCTTCTCCCGATCTCCTACCAATCGGTTTCTCCAGGAATTAGTTACTTCAATTTCCAATACATTATCTTTCCCTTTTACAATCCCGGAAACAGGAACTCTGAATGGAGGAGTCCAAACGATTCCAAGGTCTTTGCCATTTAATCTGATCTTTGCCACTCCTACATCAAGGACCTGTCCTAAATCAAGGAAAAGCAGCTTTTTTGAATCAATTTTCGGTATATCAAACGTCTTACGATAAACTGCTGTTCCTGAGTAATATTTAATTCCATCTTCAGGTCTTTGCGTCCAGCTTTCGAGTTTTTCAAATTTTGCAGTTGCAGGCCCTCCCCATTTAGTATCAAATTTCACATCCCATGTTCCATTCAACGTCATGACTTTCTGAAATTCAGTAAAATTATCAGCCTTTTTGCCATGCTCAGCAGAAGGAATTGTTTTTCTGAATACAACAAACCATGACCCGTACGGATCAAATGTCAAAGGAACAATTGTTCTGCCATTTTCCTGTCTGAATGCAGCAGCAGGGCGAATTTCTCCGGTAACAGCATTCCACAACTCAGGGAGTTTTCCGGAAATTCTGAAACTGACTTCTGCTTTTTTACCATTAAGCGTCTGATTTGAAATGAAGAAATAATCTGTATTATTCCATTTTCTGTGGATGTAGTCAAATGTTGATTCAGCAGAAGCATTAATTATCTGCAAATCAGGCTGTATACCTTCGGCACCTAAAACTTCCTTAGCCGTTGCTCCCCAGAAAACCATTCCTTTTCCTACTTTCTTTTGTCCTTTTGCAGAAATGCCTTCTCCCCACAGCTTATCAGCAATCTCTGCTCTAAGTTTCTCAGCATTCCTGAAATCAACCAAACTGGCAGTGGACAAAGTTTTTCTGCCTACAATTGTAGCTCCGTGTTCTACTAACTCAGCCACTTTTTTCAAAGCCGCCAATGATAAAACCTGATGATCCGGTAAAGCCAGAATCCTGTAAGTTGCACCATGAGGTAGGGTTATTTTACCATTGCGGAAAGTCAGAGCTAATAATTTGTCTTCATTGATAAGATCATAATCATACCCGGGAAGTGCTCCGGCAGGATCGTCATCTTTATAGCGTCCTACATTTGGGATATGGTCACCGTAATAATATAGCACATCGGCCTGACTGGTACCTTCCTGCATGAGGTAATGAATTCTGCTGAGGTATTTTATAAACCCTGTCGAATAATTCCACCAGGTAACATTCGGATTAAAATGTGTTCCGGCAAAGTATTCCTGACCCGGTATGCCCATTTCTTTAGGAGAACAGGTAAATGTATGCAAATAGATCAGATTAAGTCCGGCACAAAATTCATGATCGGCAGCAGATTTCATATTAGTCCAGATCACATCATTCCAATGAGGGCCGATCGTGGTGAAAGACTCGGCCCCTACCAGTTTTTTGCCATAAATTTTTGCCGCACTGGCTGCTTGTTTTACAAAAAAGCGATCCACAGGTTTCGACCGGTGAGGTGAAGGTGACCAGAATTCGCTCATCATAATCTCACTATGACCATAATTCTTTAAGCCATCAAAAGGCCCGGCATGAGGTCCGGCAGATTCAGGCTGAATACCTATGCCAAACTTTCTGGCTCTTTCTGCAAAAAGCCTGTAATGTTTATCAGAAATACAATCACTGATTGTTTTGCGGAAATCTGCTAAAAAACGGTTACTTATATCACGATTCCCGATGATTTTCCCTGCCAGAATCGGCATATATGGCATAGGATCATACCCTCTCCGCTGGCGAAATTCCTTTTCAAAACCTTCTGTCCAATTCAGCCCTCCCGCTTCAAAGCTGTCTGTTTGCAGATATCGCAGGGTTTTTCCTGCTTTACTTCCTATTATGGTAAGCAAAGGTTCAACATGGGTATCCCAATAACGATTAAAGTGTTTTTCACTTAAATAATCTAAAACTCTGCCCTGCCATTTCCCACTGGATGTTGAAACTTCAGCATGCGTTGTCGTATAACCCATTCTTAAAATAACCCATTCCCCTGCCGGAGCTTCCCAGTCAAGAACACCATTTTTGTATTTCTCTGTCAGATTAATTACATCATCAGGCTTTCCGTCCTCCTCATTCTCTGTAGCTGGGACATCAAAAAGTAAAGGTCTTGTTTCCGGTGCAGACCATCCGACTTCCTTAGAGGCTGTTTTATTGGATAGATCACGTATCGGGGCCCGGTTGGCAAAGTTTTTTGAAGGAAGAGCAAGAACCACAATATCTTCATAAAAATCATCGTGAATTTTAGGCAATGCTAATTTTTCAGTAATTCTTCTGCCGCCTTTCACAGAAATTTCAGAATAAACAACCTGTTTTGCTGCCTCAGCAGGTGTGACATCCGGCCCTCCGAGATTCCATCCGCTTTGAATACTCAGAGACATAACCAAACCCAGCCGGTCTGCTTCATTAATGGCATGAACATACAGATCTTTCCAGGCTGGTGAACCCCAGAGAGGACCTTCCGGTACATCGCCGTTTCCTCTTTGATTCTGCCCTCCTGCATCGAAAATACAGGCACCGCTAAAACCTTTGGCTTTCATCTCTTCCAGATCACGGGTAATTGCCTCCTTTGTAACATTTCCATTCAACCACCACCACCAGCAACGGATTCCGTATTCCTGAGAAGGATTTTTAAAAAGTTCATCAGATAATTCTTTGTCAGACTGAGGCTTTCCAGACTGCCATATCCAACTGGTCAGAAAGAAAAGGGGTACTGCCAGCAATATTATTTTCGCCAAAGAAATGAATAATGTTTTTTGATTCATTGAGGTAAGTTTTTGATTTTTTAAACAAAGAAAATCTTCTTCCGGATTTTGGATTTCAAAAGTTTTCAGCCAAAATCCGGAATATCGATTTGTCACTTTTCTTTTCTCTTATTTAGGAAGCAATTGCTGTTCTCTCAGAGGATATTGATATAAAGTTTTCAGGTCCTGATATGAAACTGAAATCACATAGCTTTTTGCGGCTTTTTCACGAATTCCATGCGGAGCCATAACCTCAGCTACCTTATTGGTTCTTAAAAGATCAAACCAGCGGTGGTTTTCAAAAGCCAGCTCAACCTGGCGCTCTTTAGCAATAGCTTTTCTGAAATCATCCTGAGAACCAATTTTCAGATTAACATCAGCATTAGAAGAGGTTTTATCAGAAAGACCTGCTCTTTTTCTGATCTGATTCAATAAAGAAAAAGCTTCACCATCCGGAGTAAATCCTGTTTCATTCAAACATTCTGCCAACATTAAAAGTACATCTGAATAACGATAAACAGGAAAGTTATCCGCCGTTTGAAAACGAACTGCATGTGGACTAAGGTATTTTTTAACATAAGGTACTACTTTCCCACTGACCGGATCAGTAAAATTCAGTCCAACAGAAACAGCCTTTCTCAAATCACCCGGTTCGTAAGCATCCAGCATATCCTGAGTAGGAATATTCCATCCTGCAGCAGCGCCGCTTCCTACAGCAAATCCGGCTACCGAACTTCCGGAATTATAAGGAGCAAAACTGTATATAAAATTGCTGTTTTCACCATTCGGACCTTCTACGTATTGTATTTCAAAAACAGATTCAGCTCCGTTCTTTTTGGTAATCGAAAAGTTGTCAGCATAATTACTCAGCAACTGATATTTATTAGATTGTACAATCGCACGAAGCTCAGTTGTAGCCGCCGCAAAATTCTTTTGAGTCATGTAAACTTCTGCAAGCAAGGTTCTGGCCGTTCCTTTTGTAACCCTGCCTTTATCAGTAGCTGCCGTATAACTCTCCGGTAATTTTTGAATAGCTGTTTTGGCATCTTCTAAAATCTGAGCATAGATTTCCGCCGAGCTTTTTCTGGCAGCTATTAAAAAGGATTCATCGGTAGATTTCACTTCTTTTAAAACCAGGGGAACATCTCCAAAAATGCGAACCAGGTTGAAATAATAAAAAGCTCTCAGAAAAGTTGCTTCTCCAATAATCTGATCTTTAGAAGCGGCATCTACTGAAGAAGCACCGATTCTGTCCAAAACAACATTCGCTCTGGAAATTCCCTGAAAGGAGTTATTAAAGAAATTGGTGGTATGTGTATTATTTGAAATCTCTCGAAATTCGTCAACTTCCTCAAAAGGAAAACCCGAACGGTCAACCGTATTATACTGATACGAAGTATTGTCGGAACGCATTTCAGCCAAAACCCAGAAAGGTCCGGTGTACAAACCCTGAAGCGGAGCATATGCCCCGTTTACCGCCTGCACGAACTGGGTTTTTGTTTTATAGAAATTCCCGGCACTTTGATTCACTTCAGGATTCAGGTTGAGATAATCCTCACCACAACCCATAAGCGTCAGGAAGGCGAAAGGCAAAAAATATAGTATTTTTTTCATCTGATTTATGATTCAGTTTTTTGTTTCCAGTGTTCAAATTCCGGTTAATCAAAAGCCGGAAGTTTAAGACAATCCTGGATTAGAATTGATTTCCCTGCGAAATTAGAATTTGATATTCGCCCCGATGTTGTAAGAAACGGGTACCGGATAACCGGTATAATTCACACCCGGAGCCAATGAGCTGTTTCCGTTGTAATTGACTTCCGGCCAGCCACCTTTATAGGAGGTGAACAATAGGGCATTCTGAGCACTCACATAAATTCTCAGACCACTGGCCCATTTTGTTTTCATATTATAGCCTAATGTAATATTTCTCACCGCAACGTAAGAGGCATCATTTACCCAAAGTGAATTAATTTCTCTGGAAAGAGCTGTATTCGCAACAGTGGTCGGAATCCGGCCATTTCCCGGATTTTCCGGCGAACGCCAACGGTCTTTCACTTCCGCTTCCACATTAAATACCCCATCGATATTGGTCGTAAATCGCTTATACAAATCGAGGATTTTTGCCCCCTGAGAGCCATTTATCAGGATTGAAAGATCAAAGTTTCTGTAACTGAACCGGTTTGTCATACCCCAGATAAAATCAGGATTCGGATTACCCATGGCTGTTTTATCATTAGCATCTATTTTCCCGTCGCCATTTACATCCTTATATTTCACTGAGCCCAGCACCTGGCCTGCCTGTTTGGGAGAAGCATCTAAATCAGCCTGGGTCTGGAAAATTCCCTGAAAAATATACCCGTAAAACTGCCCCATCGGTGCCCCTACAACTGTAATATTAGTACTTTCACTTCCGGAAATAATCTGAACTTTATTACCTAAATCAAGTACCTTATTTCGGTTGAACGAAATATTAAAATCAGTTTCCCACTTAAATTTCCCTACAGTATTTTTACTGTTTGCCGAAAACTCAAAGCCTGAATTCAGTACATTCCCAATGTTTGTAATTGCTGTACTAAAACCTGAAGCAGTAGGAATATCAATAGTCTGAAGCATACTTTCAGTATGACGCTGGTAATATTCAGCGGTAAGGTTTAGTCTCCCCTTTAAAAGAGAGGCATCAAACCCGGCATCTAACTGACGTGAACTTTCCCAGCCCAGGTTAGCATTTGCCAAAGAATTTAACTTAAATCCGTTTGAAAGCGCTCCTCCGAAAACATAGTTATCCGCGGTAATTCCGGGAATAAATGTGTAATCTCCAATCGCATTATTCCCTGCCAAACCATAACTTGCTCTAAGTTTAAGGTCTGAGAGCCACTCTGTCTTCGGAAAAAAGTCTTCATCTGAAATTCTCCAGCCCACAGACGTAGAAGGGAAGTAAGCAAATCTGTTATTCGGTCCGAAACGGGAAGAACCGTCACGACGAACAGCTGCACTCAAAAGATATTTATCCTTAAATGAATAATTCACTCTTCCTAAAAATGAAATTAATCTCCACTCTCTGACATCAGCCGAAGCGGTTAAAATTGTAGCTGCATTAATCGTTTGAACTACATCATCAGGATATTGGGAACCTCTGGTAGTAGTATTTTCATATCTTTCTCTTTGAATGGTATAACCTGCCAGAACGTTTAGATGGTGGTTATTCCATGATTTATCATAAGTGAGTGTATTTTCATTCAACCAGTTAAACAAGGTCGTAGATCCTGTACTTCCTGTGGCAAGCTGTGGTGGAGGGTTTCTGAAGGAACCTACATAAGATGGTGTAAACAAATCCCCCTTGGTTCCGGTCCAATCTACGTTAAATGTTGATTTGAAATGTAAACCTTTTGCCAGTGTAAAATCAATATAGGTATTACCTAATAAACGCATGGATGTCTGAACGTTCTTGCTATTCATCAATACACTCAAAGGGTTAGCATTGGCAAACATATCTGAAGAGGTAATGGATGGGGTATAACTCCCATCTGCCTGAAATGCCGGAGGCAGCGGACTATTCAGTAATCCTTGTGTAAGAATAGCGGTATTGAAGTGCCCTTCGGTATCAGCAATTTTCCGGTTTACATAGGAAGGATTTAAATTTGCACCGATAGTAATATTTTTACGGGGATTTCCTTCGATATTAATCCTTGCAGAAAAACGTTCGAAAGAAGTATTTTTCACTGTTCCCTGCTGATTAAAATAACCAACGGAAATCAATGAACGAAGGTTTTCAGAGCCTTTACTTACTGTCAGGTTATAACTCTGAATCGGGGCAGTCTGAGTCATTTGTTCAAACCAGTTTGTACCTGCCCCTAAACTTGCCGGATTCTGATAATCAGCCGGAATAGTAGCCGGATCAAAAGGTTTATTAGCAAATTTTGCTGCATCCTGACGGCTTTCTATTCTGAATTGAGCGAATTCCTGAGCAGTCATCATTTTAATTTTACTGCGGTCAGGGATTGTCTGAATACCTGTATAGAAATTAAATTCTATATTTGAAGCACCTGTCTTTGCCTTTTTGGTAGTAATCAAAATTACCCCGTTTGACCCTCTGGAACCATAAATAGCCGTAGAAGAAGCATCTTTCAATACTGTCATTGATTCAATATCATCCGGATTTAATGTACTCAACGGATTTGAGTTACGGTCATAACTATTGGTAACCGGAAAGCCATCAATTACATACAAAGGATCATCTCCGGCACCAATAGAGCCGGAACCTCTCACCCGCACAACTACACCGCCGCCCGGAGCTCCGGTAACCTGGTTAACCTGAACACCGGCTACCTGACCAGCCAGTTTCTGGTCAGCACTGGTTAAAGGCAAATCTTTTATATTTTTATTATTGACTGTCGCCACAGCTCCTGTTACATCTCTTCTTTCCTGATTTCCATAGCCCACAACGACCACCTCATTCAATGTTTTATCATCAGAAATCATTGTAACATTCAGATTATTACGGTTTCCGACAATAATTTCCTGTTTTGCATAACCAATCGAAGAAAATATCAATACCGCTTTTGAATCAACTACTGTAATTTTAAACTGTCCTTTGGAATCAGAAGTTGTTCCTCTCTGCGTTCCTTTGATCAATACATTGACTCCCGGAAGACTTTCTCCTTTTTCATCTGTAATTGTACCGCTGACAGATTGTTCTGCAACAGCCAGTTCCAGCAAAGTTTGTGTGGAAACGGGGCCAATCAGGGAAGAATTTTCCGAAAAATTCTTTTTCAGAATAATCTGATCTCCAATGATTTCCCAGGAGATGTTCAATGGCTTCAAAAGTTTCTCCAAAACCTCCGAAAGCTTTTCGTTATTGGCATTGATAGAAATCCTTTGATCGATAGAAATCAGTTTTGGTCGATAGGTAAACTTTACATCTGCTGCATTCTCAATATTTCTGAGAATTGACTTAATATCTTTATTGTCAATCCGTAATGTAACTTTTTTATTGAGTAAATCCTGGGCAGAAAGACCGTGTGCCAGTGAGACACCGGCAAAAATCACCGCGATAAAAACCTGAATCAGCGAGATTTTCATAAGGTACAAAAGTGTTTTTTGGAAATGTCGTTGTTTTTTCATTAATTTTAATGTTTTTGTAATGTTAAATGAGCAAAAACGATCCCTGTGCATTGGTTTCTACCAATGCGAGCTTCGAAAAGAAATAAGGGAAATTCAGGTCGGTAATGCTGGTACCATTGCCGACTTTTTTTGTGAAGATTTGTTAACTTTCAGTCATATAGTAAAAGGTTTTTTAGGGATTAAGTATAGGTAAATTATTATATTTCAATTGTATTGTTTATTCTCAATCAGCTATCAACGGCAACCTTTGCTTGAAATAATAACCTGAGCATCAACCACTTTGTATTCAGCATCAATTCCTTTACACACAATATCCAGTTTTTCGAAAAGGGTCTCGTTGGTAAGCGAAGTAGTCAGCTTACAATCACTCATAATTTCTTCGTCAAATACAATATCCACACCGTAGGCTTTTTCAATGGCATCAAAGATTTTTGCTACCGGAGCATCGTCAAAGCTATAATGCTGTAATTCATCAGCAGAAAGCAAAATGACCGGATTTTCCACTAATTTTCTCGAAAACCGCTGATCTGCCCTTTCAAAAATTACTTCCTGGTTAGGCGTAAGCACTAATCCTGATGTTTCCGGATCCTGGGTTTTTATCTGCTGATTGGCAAAAACAGAAACTCTTCCTGTTTTTACGATTACCAAAACATTTTTGTCTTCACCAAAAGCTTTTATTCTAAAACTTGTCCCCAGAACTTTGGTAACCAGTTCATTGGCAAATACCAAAAACGGCTTTTTAGGATCTTTTTTTACCTGAAAGAATGCTTCTCCGATCAGATATACTTCGCGTTTATTCTTCTCAAAAACTACCGGATAGCTTATTCTGCTATTTTTCTCCAGCGTAACTTCACTTCCGTCAGGCAATACCACTTTCATAAGCTGATCAGTATCATTATGCTTTTCCAGCAAATTCCCTTCAGATGCAGAAATCATTTTTTCATAAACTGCGATACTTTTATCCTGTTTAAACCAATGAGCATAAATCAAAGCCAGACCTGCCACTAAAAGAACAGAGGCAGCCGCAGACCATTTCCACGACCAGATTCTTTGTACCTTTTCAACATTTTGCGCAGCATCTTTTGTCTCCTGCAACTGATCCTGCAGATTCTCAAAAATTCTCTGAACCTGAGCTTCAGAAGGAAAATCCTTTTCTATCTCAGATTTCACTGCTAACAATACATTTCTGGCATTGTTTAACAGGTTCGTCTTCTCAGGATGTTGTTCTAAAAAGTTATTCCAGAATGCGTCAGAATGCATGTCAGGCTTCATAACCCACTCCTTGAATGCGGCATCTTCAATGAAATCCTGGATCTGAAAATTTCGATAGTTCATCATATTACTTTTCAAAGAGAAAATTTAATTATTTCGTCTTCAAATAGAAAGAGGCTATGTTTTTGACTTTTAACTCGCTTTGGGTAATTTTTTTTTCAAAAATTTAAAATTGTACCTAAGAGGAGCAAAATAAGAAGAGGAATAGCGATTTTGCGAAGACTAAGAAGGGCTTTCTGTACGAGATTCCTTGCAGACTGTTCATTGATAGAAAGAATAATGCCTATTTCAGAATAGTCAAATTCCTGATAATACTTCAAAACAAGTGCTTCATACTGACGGGTCGGCAGGGATTTCAGCCAGTTTTCTAATTGATCTGTTTTCCATTGGGAATTTTCTGAATCTGTCAGAACAGACTCGAAAGACGGAAGTGTCGGGAGGAGCTTTTCATCCGTATTTTCCCAATCTTCTCTAAAAAGGTAATCGGGAGTAAGTGATTTATGGATTTTTCTGCGAAGCGACCGAAAAAGATAGAATTTAACCGACCGGGCATCTCCTAATTTATCCCTCATGCGCCAGAGGTCGGTAAAAAGATCCTGAATGGTATCTTCAACAAGCTCATCGTCTGAAAGTAATTTCTTGCCATAAGCATACAAAACCCGGATATATCTTTGGTACAAAACAGTAAAAGCCATTTCATCACCTTTTTTAAAGGCTTGCCAAAGACTCAGGTCGTCTGTTTCAGGATGCGTTTTTGGAGATATTGCCACTCAGAATTATAATTTACTCAAAAATTACCTTCTTTAGAAAAGACATCGCACCTTTCAAAACTACTCCTTTTTGCCGGAGTTTTTTCTAATCATCTTTTTTCTCATATTTTTTGGGAGCCCACAAAAATCCAAATGCCTCGGCTCCTTCTCTTGTATGGATTTTGTGATGAATATAATGCGCCCTCATAATTCTTTTCATGTATTTATTCCGGGCAACATATTTAATCTTTATTCTCCGGTGTACAATGATATCATGGAAAATAAAATAGAAAATTCCGTATAAAGCTATGCCTAAACCGATCCAAAACAAAAACCATACTGATGGAATCAGGTCTCCGGTTATAATCGCTGCTGTAGATACAATGCCAAAAACCACAGAAAAAAGGTCGTTTTTCTCCAAAATGTCTTTATGATGGACATGGTGCGACTGATGCCAGTTCCACATAATTCCGTGCATGATGAACTTATGAATAAACCATGCAAAGCCTTCCATCAGAAAAAATGTGCCGAAAAACAGAAGAAATTTAATAAACATAACCAGGAAATTACTTCTCAATGCTAACTCTAATTTACGGGAATTGTTTGAAAGAGAATTTTACCGGAGACAAGTTTTAATTGTTCTTTCTCTTTTTCCGAAAAATAATGCTTTTGATAAGCACTCGTATCTATACTTCTTTCAAGAGTTTGGAAACCCTTTCCTTCAAAATTCTTATCTTTGCAGACTAATTTTTGACAAAAAGAAAATATGGACACCTGATTGTTTTTCAAGTAGAAACCCTTCAATCAAAAATCCGCAATTCAGTAATATGATTTCAACAAAATACGCTCCTCAAGAAATTGAATCCAAATGGTATCAATATTGGCTTGAAAATAAGTTTTTTGCTTCAAAGCCGGATCCTGAAAAAGAACCATATACCATTGTCATTCCACCTCCGAACGTGACAGGTGTGCTCCATATGGGACACATGCTCAACAATACGATCCAGGATGTCTTGATTCGTAAAGCACGTATGGAAGGTAAAGAGGCATGCTGGGTTCCGGGAACAGACCACGCTTCTATTGCTACAGAAGCGAAAGTGGTTGCGATGTTGAAAGAAAGAGGTATTGAGAAAAAAGACATTTCCCGAGAGGAATTTCTGGAATATGCCCATGAATGGAAAGATAAATATGGAGGCATTATTCTTGACCAGTTGAAGAAACTGGGAGCTTCCTGCGACTGGGACAGAACCCGTTTCACGATGGAGCCGTCATTGTATGACGCCGTAATCGAAACCTTTGTAAGATTATACAACAAAGGGCAGATTTATCGTGGAGTAAGGATGGTAAACTGGGATCCGCTTGGAAAAACGGCTTTATCAGATGAAGAAGTAATCGATAAAGACATTCAGGCAAAATTGTATTTCATCAGATATGAATTGGTCGGAGAAACCGGAAAATACCTGACAATTGCGACCTCAAGGCCGGAAACTATCATGGCCGATGTGGCTATCTGTGTAAATCCTACAGATGAACGTTATCTTGATTTTCATGGAAAATCAGTGAAAATTCCATTATTAGGACGTGAAATTCCGGTAATTACTGATGAATATGTTGCGGTTGATTTTGGAACCGGCTGCTTAAAAGTAACACCTGCGCATGATCTGAATGACTATGAACTGGGACTAAAACATAAATTACCGGTAATTGATATTCTGAATGATGATGGTTTCCTCAATGAAAAAGCTGTTTTATATGTAGGTCAGGATCGTTTTGCAGCCCGCAGAAATATTGTCAAGGATCTTGAAGAAGCAGGATTGCTGGAAAAAATGGAGGAATACAAATCAATTGTTAAGACTTCAGAACGTACAGGAGCAGTAATCGAGCCGAAATTATCATTGCAATGGTTTTTGAAAATGGAAGAGTTGTCGAAACCTGCGTTGGAAAACGTAATGAATGACAATATCAAGCTTTACCCTCATAAATTTAAGAATACATATCGTTCCTGGATGGAAAATGTTCATGACTGGTGTATTTCCCGTCAATTATGGTGGGGACAACAGATTCCGGCATTTTATTTACAGGATGGAACAATCATTGTAGCCAAAACCAAGCGCGAGGCACTTAGAAAAGCCCAGCATGAATTAATGCTTTTTGCTTTGACTGAAGAAGATTTAACACAGGATCCGGACGTTTTGGATACCTGGTTTTCTTCATGGTTATGGCCAATTTCAGTATTCGACGGTATCAAAAATCCTGAAAATGAGGAAATCAATTATTACTACCCAACCAATGATTTAGTTACCGGACCAGATATTTTATTCTTCTGGGTAGCCCGGATGATTATTGCAGGTTATGAATGGCGTGATGAACTGCCTTTTAAAAATGTATATCTGACAGGAATTGTTCGTGATAAACAGGGTAGAAAAATGTCAAAATCCCTGGGAAATTCTCCGGATCCTTTGGATTTGATTCAGCAATATGGTGCAGACGGTGTTCGCTCGGGCTTATTGTTCTCCGCTCCTGCCGGTAATGATTTGTTATTTGATGAGAAGTTATGCGAACAGGGACGTAACTTCTGTAACAAAGTGTGGAATGCTTTCCGCTTAGTGAAAGGCTGGACTATTTCTGAAAGTAATGAAAGAAAACCGGAAAGCGAACTGGCCATTGAATGGTTAAATTCAAAAATCAGCCAGACAATTACCGAGGTTCAGGATCATTTCAGCAAATTCCGTATTTCAGATGCTTTATTGTCACTTTACAATTTGGTTTGGGATGATTTCTGTTCAAAATACCTCGAAATCATCAAACCAGGTTTCGAGCAACCGATTGACAAGGCAACTTATGAGGCAACCATCGGGATTTTCGAGAAATTAATGTGTCTTTTACATCCTTATATGCCATTTATCACAGAAGAAATCTGGCAGGCACTTACAGATCGCACCCAGGGAGCAACAATTTGTCATGCTGAATTCCCGAAAGAAGGAGCTGTAAATATTGATGTTTTAGCAGATTTCGAAATATTGTTTGACCTGGTTTCTAAAATCCGGGAAACGCGTAATGCCAAGCAAATTTCTCCGAAAACAGAATTACCATTATCAATCAAGGCAGAAGACCAGGGACGTTACAAACAACTTGAAGGTATTATCCGTAAACTGGGAAATACTTCTGAAATAGATTTTGTTTCTTCAAATGTAGAAGGTGCTATTTCATTCGTATTGAAATCTGATGAGTTTTTTATCAATCTGGCCGGAGAGCTTGATGTTGAGGCCGAATTGGAAAACGCTAAAAAAGAGCTTGAATATAATTTAGGATTCAAAAAATCAACCGAAGCGAAACTGGCAAATGAGCGTTTTGTAGCGAACGCAAAACCGGAACTGGTTGAAAGAGAACGTCAGAAGCTAGCTGATGCTGATGCTAAAATCAAAGCTTTAGAAGAAATGATTGTAAGGTTGGGCGGAAAGTAACAATTCGCATTTATATAGCACAAGGCCTTGTTTATTGTTAGACAAGGCCTTGTGCTATAAATGGGGTGTTGTAAAGTCATTTTTAATTAGTACTTAGTTAGTTAGTTAGTTAGCTCTCATTTTTCGTTATACTCCTAAGTATATATTTAAATTTAGAACCCTTCTCCGTCAAAATGTAGCGTTGATTAGAGCTATTTGGACGGCTCTTAATAATTTGAGAAATCAATCCTTCTTTAATCAAAGGCGTCAGATAGCGTTCTGTATTGTAAGTTTGATTTGTTAAATCAATCAAAGTCATAACATCTTTTCTTCTAAGAGGATCTCCTTCCGGAAATGCAATAATAAGAGATAAAGACTTATCTTCTAATCTTTTTGCAATAGGAGCAAACTCTGAAATATTTCTATCAGTAATAGATGGGTTACTTCCTTGACTTAACAACAGCTCAAGTGCTTTATAAAGACCAGAAGACAATACTTTAGCATTAAGATTATTTTGTTGTATTTCTACCATTAAACCTCCAAAATCAAAGTTAAATTGTGGCAGCGGTAGTCCTCTGATGTTACATTCTCTGATTATTACACTTATACCCGTTCCCCAAGCCTCAATATACCCGGCCCTGAATAATACATTCGCAATCATAGGGTTGGCAGGTCTTGATGGATGATTGCCGAGGAATTGCTCTATTGTCCAATTATTCGGTAAAGTCCCCTCATTAAAAATCTGTATTTTATTCTCAAAGACTTTTATCTGAACAGGATTATGCAAACTATAATCTTTATGTGCAATGGCATTAATAATAGCTTCCCGCAAAGCTCTGACAGGATAGTCTAACTCTTCTGTACGTTTGATATCACCAAAACGGAGATTTGTTCTAAGATATTTTTTTGTTAATATCTCAATAGTTTCTTCAATCTGATAAAAAAGAGAGCCATGTATCTCATCATGAAAAGCCACCTCTAAGTGTTCATTAAAAAAACCTATTTTGATATAAGCACCACTGATAAATTTCTCAGGATTGTTATGAAATAACAGTATAGCTGCCCGGGTCAGAGATTTATTTGAAATTAAGTTTAGCTTTTCTAAAAGAATTTCATTTGAAACAACCAGCTCGGATTCACTTAATCTGGTTGTTTGAGAAGCTCCTTTTCTGAAAAAAATCAAAAGCTTTTAAGTCCAATTCCGGAAAAGAAATTGCAGAGACTTCAATTGCTTCCCATTGAAGACCACTTTTGTCTAATAAAAACTTATTTAGTGATGCTCCCTTAAGAATTTGTTTTGTACTACCCGATCTATAATGATATTCTCCTTTATAACTAATCCCGTGAGAATATACCGGAACAGTAATTTCAATATATTCAAGCGTATTTTCTGTTTTTAAATTAACATCAACAATAATACCCAATACATCTCTGATTTTATTTGGAAGATCTACCAGTAGTTTGGGGGCATTATCAATACCAATAACATTCCCTGAATCATTTTTTCCGATAATAAGCGTTCCCCCGTTTGCATTTGCATAACCAGCAAGCCACCCTAAATAATCATCCTTCCAGATTTGTTTCCATTCTACCAGTTGGATTTCTTTATTCATAACTTAAAAAAGTGTTTTATTGCTAGCACTAAAGCATTATTTCAAGGTGTCAAACGAAAATATAAAAGACTTTTTTCTCAAAGCTGAATTATCTCTCCAATTCATCTTTTCTGGCCTTAAAGTACCGGACCATTTCTCCGAAATTCATTCCCATCAGCAATCCTTCCACACTCTGACTGATGCGTTTGGTTTTGGTTTCTATCGTTTTAGCATCTTCTATCCATTTAGAAAAGTATTTCTGATGACTGGGTGGCTGTTTTTTGAAATTTTCAAGGGCTTTGGGTTCATCTTCAAGACAACTAAGAAAATCCTCTGAAAATTCAAATTCACTCTCATCTAACTCGAATGAAACTTTCACGGAAGCTCCTGCTTTCTTTCCTCCTATTCCTTTTCTGATGTTTGCATTCATAGGAATTATAAAATCCCCCTCTCCAACCGGGAGTAAAGCAACCTGCCTTATCGGAAAGTTGTCAATTGTCCCTTTTACCCGAAAAGACACTCTTGTGTCCGGCTTTATTTCATTGGCAATATCTACCGGAATATGAATATAGGTCCAGCCTGTTTTCTCTCCATTTTCACCGAATCGCAAAAGTATTGTGGTAAACGAAGTCATAGTTGTTATAATTTTCAATTTAAAAATAGGGAACAATTTCATCATTTGCCTAAATTCCCGTACAAAAACCTGTTTAAATTAATCCAGGTCTTGCAAATCCTTCTTTTTGAAGCTAGTTTTAAAAATACAACCAACAAGCCAGCTACCTTTTTATGAAAAAAACTTTACTTTTTGCCAGTCTTCTGATCTCCGTTTCCGGATTTGCCCAAAAAAAGAAAAACGCCGCTATTCCACAGGACACAGATAAACAAACGGTGATTTCAAATATCGACAAGCGTTTTGATGAATACGCAGGAATTTCCAAACAAATCTGGAATTTCGCAGAGTTAGGGTATTTGGAAGAAAAAAGCTCTGCGCTCTTACAGGAGCAGCTAAAAAAAGAAGGATTCACCGTTCAGGCAGGTGTAGCCGGAATTCCAACCGCATTCGTGGCAACTTACGGTGAAGGAAAGCCTGTAATCGGTATTTTGGGGGAGTATGATGCTTTACCGGGACTTGCTCAGGAAGTGGCTCCGGAAATTAAACCTATTCCAAATCAGAAAGGCGGACATGGTTGCGGGCATAACTTATTTGGAACAGCTTCCGTAGCAGCGGCAGTTGAGGTAAAAAACTGGCTTAAATCTTCCGGTCAGAAAGGTACCGTCAAAATTTACGGCTGTCCGGCGGAAGAAGGTGGTTCAGGAAAAGTGTATATGGTAAGAGAAGGCCTGTTCAACGACGTTGACGTGGTGCTGCACTGGCATCCGGGCTCACTGAATTCGGCCGATGCGGGAACATCCTTAGCCAATAAAAATGGAAAATTCAGATTCAAAGGTATTGCTGCACATGCTTCTGCCTCTCCGGAAAGAGGACGTTCTGCACTGGATGGCGTTGAAGCGATGGATAATATGGTGAATATGATGCGTGAACATATCCCTTCAGATACAAGAATACATTATGTAATTACAAAGGGTGGTGAAGCCCCAAATGTAGTGCCCGCCTTCGCTGAAGTTTATTATTATGCCCGTAATAAAGACCGTGACATTCTGCAAAGTGTCTGGAAAAGAATTGAAAATGCTGCTCAGGGAGCTGCTTTAGGTACCGGAACAAAAGTAGAATGGGAAGTGCTTGGAGGAGTTTATAACCTTTTACCAAATATTACACTTGCCGAAATAATGCACAATAACCTGGTAAAAGCAGGGGGTGTTATCTACAATGATGAAGAGAAGGCTTTCGCTGAAAAAATAAGTCAGACTTTGGGTGAACAAAAGGTTCCTCTCGAAAATGCTGCTAAAGTCAAAGATTTCCGAGATGCTTCCGAAACTGCAACAAGTGGCGGCTCCACTGATGTCGGGGATGTAAGCTGGACCGTTCCTACAGTAGGATTAAGTACCGCAACATGGGTTCCCGGTTCTGCTGCACATAGCTGGCAATCTACTGCTGCAAGTGGAATGACAATTGGTCAGAAAGGAATGATTGTTGCAGCCAAAACACTCGCCTGCACTGCTATTGACTTATACAAAAACCAATCTTTAATAGAAAAAGCCCGCGCTGAATGGCTCGAAAAAAGAGGGGCAAATTTTAAATATGAGGCGCTCCTGGGTGACAGAAAACCTGCTTTAGATTATAGAAAATAGATTTACTCATAAAAATCGGCTGTCCCTTTTAACAGGAACAGCCGATTTTCTATTTCTCAAAAACCATGATTTATAATCAGAATCTGACTCCCATTTCTAATTGAATAATATTGTTTTTAGTAATCAGGTCATCAAAAGCTCTTTGGTTATTAATTTCAACAAGTCCTCTCTGGTATTGGATTCCAAAAAATACAGCATCCATTCCTCTTCCTAAATTATATTCTAATCCGAGCCCTAAAACAAGGTTCGCATCTCCAAATCCAAAAACATTCTGATTGGAAGGGAGTCTTTGCTGAAACTGGTAGATGGCATTTGTATATTTATCCAGAGGCTTTTCAGCAACTTTAATATCAACCATTCCTCCGCACTGGATATACATTTTTGTTCTGTCAAACAATTCGTCAGTATAAAGCTTAAGTGTTAACGGAACTTGCAGATACTGAAGGTTATAACTGGCATCTCCCGACTGCTCTGCTTTCGGAACCGGGGAAGCACTGAAGATTTCATCATTGTAAAAACGACTCGGGACGCTGTAATGAACACTTTTTACGGTATAAAGCAATCCTGTTGAAAAAGCATATTTTTCTGCAAAAAAGAAATCCGCAGTTGGCCCGAGACTAACCCTCATATCCAGACCTCCGCTATCAAAGCCATTAAAACGTCTGCCGGCTTCCACGTAATTGGAAACAATTGTCGGGGCAAATCTGAAGCCCATTCTTATTCTGCTTCCAAAACCGTATCCTCCATCATAGTCTCCTGAGTATCTTTGTGCAAAAGTCGGGAAACTCAAAATCATAAAAAGAATCAACACAACGTTTTTATTCATAATTTTGTACGTTTTTCCTTGCAGTACAGCTCTTTCGTAAATTCGAAAACATCCGGAGCTTACTGGTAAATATTTTTGAAATGATAATCCGTTTGTTAAAATTAGCATTCTTCCTGCTTATCGGTATAAGTTTTTATAGTTGCAGAGAACAGAAAGACCCTGAAGAAGAAATTCAGAAGGTCAATGTAAAAGTTGACATTGAGAGACTTGAACAAAAACTTTTCGCTTGTAAAACGAAAGAAAGTCTGCTTAATTTTCTTACTGATAACAAACTTGTTGCGGAAAGATACTTTCAGACTCCTCCGGAGGGCTTCAATGAACTTGCTGACAAACTTCTTCTTTTGGTAAATAATGAGGGATTGCAGGCCTTTTATAAACAATCTCAATTGAAAGCTTTTTTTGGAAACGGGAACCTTGAAAATGATTTTCATGAGGCATTTCAGCATTTAAAGTATTATTATCCGGAGTTTAAAGAACCCAAAATTTACACCATTTTTTCGGGATTTGGAGGAGTAGGCGCATTTCCCGCTACACATCTGTATGTTTCAGATTCTGTAATTGTGATCGGATTGGACTATTTTATGGGGAAAAATGCCAAATTTCTTCCTCCCGAAGTTTTCTCCTATCAGCTCAGAAGACTGAATCCGCAAACCGTTGTCCCTCAGGCCATTTTGCTTTTATCTGCTAATTATAATGCAACCAATCCAAATGATAAAACGTTGTTATCAGAGATGGTCTGGTATGGGAAAAGTTATGTTTTCGGGCAGACGATGTTACCTTCTAAATCTGATAGTTTATTTATCGGCTATACGGCTGAACAATTGAATGAGAGTTATGCTTTTCAACAGGACATTTGGGCTCATTTTATAGACAATAAGCTGTTATACAATACGCAGGAACCAATAAAAGGGAAATATATCGGAGAAAGACCTGCCACACCTGAAATAGGTTCCCGCTGCCCCGGCTCAATTGGTCGCTGGCTTGGTTACCGGATTGTCAGCAAATATTTTGAAGAAGATGAAAAACTCACTATTCAGGAGCTTATGAAAAATCCGAATGCCCAGAAAATATTCGAAGCTTCGAAATACAAAGGGCTTCCTGATGCAGAATAACTGAAAGTTTATATATTTCCACTAACCAATTTAGTACCCAAAAATTAAAAAAGAGCATAAGAAATCCGAAAAACAAGATTTAAATGATTTCAGAAATTATGTAGCTTTTATCATAAAACTATAAAATATAAATGGCAAAGCGTAGAGACAGTTTTGGTGCCGGAGTTTCAGAAGAAGACAAAAAGAAAGTCAATAAAGAAGGACTGAAAAATGCCCTTAGAATTTTCAGATTTGTAGCACCTTACAAGGGAACATTTATTATTGGGATGTTTTTCCTGATTTTTTCAAATCTTACCACAATGACTTTTCCTTTACTGATTGGCGAAATGACCAAAGTTATTGAAGGAAAATCTAAATACCAGATTAATGAAGTAACGATTTTCTTCTTTGGAGTGCTGATTGTTCAGGCAGTTCTTTCCTTTTTCAGAATCTATACTTTCTCTCAGGTTTCAGAAAAAGCGATGAGAGATGTCAGAAAATCACTTTACAGTAAAATCATCACTTTACCGGTTTTCTTTTTTGAGAAACGCCGCGTCGGAGAATTGATGAGCAGAATAACTTCTGATGTAACTCAATTACAGGATGTGCTTTCTGTTACACTGGCAGAGTTTTTCAGACAGGTTTTTACCCTTGTAGGCGGGATTGCTTTTATTTCCTACATTTCCTGGAAACTTACCTTATTTATGCTCGGAACGTTTCCGTTTCTGGTAATTGCGGCAATGGTTTTTGGCAAATTTATCAGGAAAGTTTCCAAAAAGGCGCAGGATGAACTGGCTAATACCAATGTGGTGGTCGAAGAAACATTACAATCTATCAATGTAGTAAAAGCATTCACCAATGAGCATCTGGAAATAAACCGATACAGCCTGTCTTTGCAAAAAGTAGTAAATAATGCCTTAAAAGCAGCTACTTTTCGGGGAGGATTTGTTTCATTTATCATTTTTGCTCTTTTCGGAGGTATCGTCGGTGTGGTATGGTTTGGTGCGCAGCTTGTAGCAAGCGGCGATTTAATTCTGGCAGAATTACTTACTTTCATTTTCTATACTGCTTTTATCGGAGGTTCTGTCGGAGGTTTAGGAGATATTTATGCACAACTTCAAAAGACGATCGGGGCATCTGAAAGAATCACGGAAATTCTGGATGAAGTATCAGAAATCAACCCTGATAAATCTTCCGAAATCTTTACTCCTGTAAAAGGAAATATTATCTACGAAAACGTAGCGTTCACCTACCCTTCCAGACCAGATATGCAGATTCTGAAAAATGTCTCTCTGGAAGTGAAATCTGGAGAAAAGATTGCTTTGGTTGGTTATTCAGGAGCCGGAAAATCAACAATTGTTCAACTATTGATGCGCTATTACGAGTTGAACGCGGGTACTATCAAAATCGACGGAAAAAATATCAATGCTTACGATTTAACAGATTTGCGAAAAAATATTGCAGTTGTACCTCAGGAAGTTATGCTTTTCGGAGGCACGATTTATGAGAATATCTCTTACGGAAAACCGGACGCCACAGAAGCTGAAGTTTTTGAAGCAGCACGTAAAGCCAATGCTTTGCAATTTATTGATTCTTTCCCTGAAAAGTTTCAGACACTTGTTGGAGAGAGAGGAGTTAAATTATCCGGCGGACAACGCCAGCGAATTGCAATTGCCCGTGCTATTTTGAAAAACCCTGCCATTCTGATTCTTGATGAAGCTACAAGTGCCTTAGATTCTGAGTCTGAAAAACTGGTTCAGGAAGCGCTGGACGGCTTAATGCAGAATAGAACCACAATTATTATTGCCCATAGACTTGCCACTATCAGAAACGTTGATACAATTTATGTTCTTCGTGACGGGGAGGTAATTGAGACAGGTTCACACGATGAGCTTCTTTTGCTTGACGATGGAATTTATAGTAACTTAGTAAAGTTGCAATATGAAACTACTTCCACTGAACAGGTTTCTGTAAACAGTGAAGATTAATTTAATATGCTTTTAAGATGAATCAGTCCATAAAATCAACTTTAAAGGAATACAGACTTCGTCAAACTGATTGCAGAGAAGAAGTCCTGGATATATTCATGAGTAAAGATTATGCTCTTGCCCATTCGGATGTTGAAAATCAGATGTCCGAAAAGTTTGACAGAGTAACGCTTTATCGTACACTTAAGACTTTTGTTGACAAAGGTCTTATTCATAAAGTTCTTGATGACGAAGGTGGGGTAAAATATGCTATTTGCAAAGATTCCTGCCATAACGAAACACACCAGCATCATCATGACCATGTCCATTTCAAGTGTAATATCTGTGGTCTGACTAATTGCCTTGAAGATGTTCATATTCCAGCACTTAGTTTACCTGAAGGTTACAAACGCCAGGAAACTAATTTACTGGTTCAGGGGGTTTGTCCTAAGTGCAACCACATAGACACATAGGGCGCATAGGTTTGTAGCCACACAGACGCACAGAGTACATAGAGTTTGTTTATTTTCAGCATCTTACAATAGACATAAGCATTTTATTTTTAATATCTTATAAAGAAAAACCAGAAATAAGAAACGAGGTCCGGAAAAATCCGGACCTCGTTCATTTATCATAACCTTAAAACTATTTTCTATTCAACAACTACTCTTTTAACTGTTCCATCTTCTCCCTGGACTACTGTCACAAACAAAGTACCTTTCGCATTTTTCTTCACTTCAATTTGTCCCAGGTATTCACCTTGAAAATCTTTGATTTTTTCGGTTCCCACTTCTTTACCAGTCACGTCTGTAATCGTAATCGTAACATCTCCTTTTTCAGGCGTAACGAATTTAATATTCAGTTTGCTGTTAAAAGGATTATTAGGATATACTCTTAAAGCTTTCACAGTCTTCGATTCATTCAACATAAAAGGATTGAATTCGTCGCCATTATCTCTGAAAGCCATAAAATCCTGTCCACGGCCTCTTTTAAAGTTTTTAATCATTGGTCTCAGTGAACCAATTAATTCATCATGATTAAAATTTTCATTTAATTTATCCAGATCATCAAAATTAAATGTAAAATCCTGATCGAAATTCAGGTCTTTTTCAAAAGTCTGACCTTTATCATTTTTATATCTGAATGTACCTTTTTTACCATTTTTCAGATGTTTTGGCGCTTTTGGTGCACGTGGTGCGGAAGGAGGTCTCATTTCCAGATCATCCGGAAGAGGGGGAAGTCTTAAATCCAGGTCATCCGGCAGAGGCGGTTGCGGAGGTGCGACTAATCCTAAACCTTCAGTGTCACCATCTACTCTGATTCTCATTTTCCTTCTCACTTTTCTGTCTCCGCTGTTTTTAGTAAGCAGTGAATCAGAAATTCGGTTAATCAGATTTTCTTTATCAAGTTCTGACATACCTTTGGTATCATAGGTATTTTCAAAAACCTGTAAATTGCCATTATCCTCTGTTTCGATATGAATTTTGACTTTCCCGTCTTTGTCTTCAACAATTTTCGAAACAGATTTCTGAGCCATTGACGACAAACTCATTGCCATCAGCAAAGCTGTACCTAAAGTTTTGATGTTTTTGTTCATAGCTGATATTTATTTGAATTTCAGAATATTACATGGGTAATACTATTTAAACAATGTTTTATAAAACTAAAAACGATCGAAAAACAGCGACTTATATTTATTCAGCGTCTCCCTTAGTGCTGGGTTTTACTTATTCTCTGAAAACCCGCAAACTCCCTTTGTCTTTACAGGTTAAATTACTTACCTTAAAATCTATTTCCTTTGCAAACATACTGAACCTTCTCTAAATCAAAATGTTAAAGAATGTTAAAAGAAAAGCCTATGAATATTTTGGCTGAGTTTTGCGTTAAATTTGTACGGTGAAAGATAGACACAGAAAAAAACAGAAAGATGCAAAAGCTGTAAAGTTTTCTCTGTCAATAGAATAATATAATCGGACGCTCTCAAAACCGATGATTTACTCGGTAATTGCCGGCACTGTGATTGAATAAAGATTGTCGTTAGAAATGACCAAAAGAAAAATAAAATATATCATTGCCCTGATGTCTGTTGCTTTGCTCGGGCTTATCATTTTCCAGATGTACTGGATTGGTTTTATGGTAAGAACCAAAAATGAGCAATTTGCTTCAGACGTACGAGATGCAATGCAGCAAGTGGTAAAGAAGCTGGAGAAGCAGGAATTGTTTTTTCTGACCCAACGCAAAATGGGTGTTGAAGAACAAAAAAGAAAATTGATGGCGATCTCCCGCCCGGCCCAGAATGAGATTAAAGTTGTCAGAAAGAAACCTGTTAAACATTCATCAAACATTCCGGCACCTCCTCCTCCGATACCTCCCTTGGAAGGGGTTGCCACACTCAATTTACCTTCTGACATCCTGGTTTCACGTAATATTGAGGTATTACCTAACGGAGAAGTAAGAGAAATAGAGGAATATTCATTTAATATGGACCTTGATGATATTCAAAAGAAATTAAATGAAAATAAACAATTTGAGGAAATTATCGGCAATGTCATGGTAGCTCATCAAAAGCAGTTACATCGTCAGGATTCTCTCAAAAAAGCTAATACAATTGCTCTGGCCCATAAAAAGAAACCTGAAATTCCCAAAGCTCAGGAGCATATCGACAAAGCAATGAATAAATCTGAGCTGGCCAAAGAAGTGTTTACCGATTTCCTGTTCAAGGAAAGAAGTATTTACGACAGGATTAATTACCTGTTACTGGATTCTCTCCTGAAAAGAGAAATTGCGCTGAAGGGGATTGAAATTCCATTTGAATATGGCGTAAGCACAAATGACAGCAAGAAAGACAGTGATAAATATCTGCATTTTGCCTCTTCAAGTAATTTCCGGTATAATGGTTTGAAAAAAGATGCTTTTACGGTTAATCTTTTCCCAAATGACATGGTAAATACTGAAAATTACCTGAGAGTCTATTTTCCCAATCAGGAAACTTATATCATCAGGAATATGTGGTGGACTTATGCCAGTTCCCTGATTTTGCTGCTGGTAATGATTTCCTGTTTTTATATTGCAGTCAATACGATTCTGAAGCAAAAGAAACTTGCCGACATCAAGAATGATTTTATCAATAACATGACACACGAATTCAAAACCCCGATTTCAACCATTTCTCTGGCCACGGAAATGTTGCAGGATGAAACGGTTTCTACGAGTCCGGTTATGTACAAAAGATATCTGGGTATTATCAGAGATGAAAACAAAAGACTTGGCTCTCAGGTTGAAAAAGTTCTTCAAACGGCTCAGATGGACAGAGGTGATGTTAAATTAAAGCTAAAAACTGTAGATATTCACCAGGTCATCAATAAAGTGCTGGAGAATATCAGTCCTCAGATAGAATTAAAAGAAGGTAAAATCAATCTGAAACTTGCTGCAGCAAGAACTGAAATTGAAGCGGATGAGGTACATTTGACCAATATTATCTTCAATTTACTTGATAATGCTATAAAATATTCTCCGGAAAACCTTGAAATAGAAGTAGCTACAGAAAGTACAGATAACCATATCTCCCTGAAAATTTCAGATAAGGGAATCGGGATCGGAAAAGAGTCTCAGAAAAACATTTTTGAAAAATTCTACCGGGTACCTACCGGAAATCTACATGACGTAAAAGGCTTCGGACTCGGATTGAGCTATGTTAAAAAAATGGTCGAAGAACATCATGGAAAGGTAAATGTTGAAAGTGTTTTAGGAGAAGGCAGTACTTTTGAGGTAATTTTACCTTTTCAGAGATAATATCTATTCATCACCATATCAGTAAAATAATTTACATCACATTTCAAAAACCTATGAAAAAGATATTGCTTGCCGAAGATGACCCTAATCTTGGACAATTACTTCAGGAATACCTGAACATCAAAGGCTATGAGGCCTTATTGGCAAAAGACGGGAATGACGCTTTGACAAAGTTTGTTGAAGCAGATTTCGATTTGTGTATTTTTGATGTGATGATGCCTAAAAAAGATGGTTTTACACTGGCCAAAGAAGTTAAAATGTCTGACAAAGACACTCCTATTATCTTTCTGACAGCCAAATCAATGAAGGAAGATACCTTACATGGTTTTAAAATAGGGGCTGATGATTACATTACCAAGCCTTTTTCGATGGAAGAATTACTTGCCAGAATTGAGGCAGTTCTGAGAAGAAGCCAAAAAAGTGAGGCCGCTACTCCTAAAACCGGATTGTTCAAAATCGGCTCGTTTACCTTCGAATATGAAAAGCAGATTCTTTCAACTGAAAAAGAAAACTTTAAACTGACTTCCAAAGAATCTGAATTATTGAAACTTCTTGCTGAAAACATGGGAAAACCCGTCAGCCGAAGTTTTGCTTTGAAAATGGTCTGGGGTGACGATACCTATTTTAATGCCAGAAGTATGGATGTTTATATTACAAAACTTCGTAAATTTCTGAAACAGGATCCGGCCATTCAAATTATAAATCTGCATGGAGAAGGATTTAAACTAATGACCTAAAGGTTTAAATTCATTATTGTTTCAGGTTATTTCCCTTTATGACGTAATGCAGGATATTTTATTACTGATACTTTCTATCATTTGTTTATTGGCCGGACTGGCCGGAGCGATTCTTCCGATTCCCGGTCCTCCGCTTAGTTATGCCGGTCTGATTTGTCTGCATTATACAAAATATGCAGAATTTCAGAAAAGGACATTAATTATCTTCGGACTTATTACTGCGGCTGTCTGGATTTTTGATCATTATGCTCCGATCTGGGGTACTAAAAAATTCGGAGGGACCAAAGCGGGAATCTGGGGATCCGGAATCGGCCTTATTGCCGGGCTATTTGTTATTCCGGGAGTCGGCATGTTTCTCGGAGCATTTCTGGGTGCATTTATTGGTGAAATCATAGTGGGCAGCGACTGGCAAAAATCGCTTAAATCAGCTATTGGTTCTTTCATCGGACTTATTACGGGAATTATTGCCAAAATTGTGCTTTGTCTGGCAATGATTGTATTAGCAGGAATGGCCCTCAGTGAATATTTTTTCATCATGTTTTAAAAGACCGATTCCCATTCTTCCCGACGATTCTCTCTTTTAGCATTTTTCTCCTTATTTTCCCGGCTTTTTAATTCCATGCCCTGGCATGCTTTTGAAGTCTGCTATTAATTCTCATCTTCTTCACTTACCTTTGTGCTAACATAGGTCGTGGTAAATAAAACACTCTATAACAGTCTGTAATTTCCTCATAGCACCCTTCATCAACACGAAAAAATGATTCCCTATGTAGCTATGCGGTCAAAGAAAAACTCATGGAAGAACAACTGAAACTCGTACATCTCAACGACATTCATATCTCGCTGGGAGCAAAAATGGTACCATTTGCAGGCTATTCAATGCCGGTTCTTTACTCTAATCTTATTCAGGAACACCTGGCTGTCAGAAATGCCGCAGGAGTTTTTGATGTATCTCATATGGGTGAATTTGTGGTGAAAGGAGAGCGTGCTACGGAGTTTTTGCAATATGTAACTTCAAATGATGTTTCAGTGCTTTATGATGGGAAAGTTCAATATTCCTGCCTTCCGAATGATAAAGGAGGGATTGTGGATGATTTGCTGGTTTATCGCTGGAACGAAAACGAATATTATCTTGTCGTAAATGCTTCAAACATCGAAAAAGACTGGAACTGGTTGCAACAAAACAATACATTTGGTGTAGAAATGGAAAACATTTCTGATAACCTGAGTCTGTTTGCCGTTCAGGGTCCAAAAGCGATAGAAGCCCTGAGAAAACTGACGGATCTTGATCTTGATTCAATGGAATACTATTCTTTCAAAGCCGGAACTGTTGCAGGAATTGAAGATGTAATTGTTTCTGCTACAGGATATACCGGAGCGGGAGGATTTGAAATATATGTCTGGAATAAGGACGCCCATAAAATGTGGAACGCTATTTTTGAAGCCGGAGCTGAATTCGGAATTATTCCTGTTGGTTTAGGAGCCAGAGATACCTTACGTACCGAAATGGGTTATTGCCTGTACGGGAACGACATTGATGATACGACGTCTCCTATTGAGGCCGGTCTTGGATGGATTACCAAATTCAATAAATCTTTCATCAACAGTGATTTTCACAAGCAGATCAAAGAAAATGGTGCAACGAAAAAACTGATTGGATTTGAAATGATTGACCGTGGTATTCCACGTCAGCATTATGAAATCATGGATGCGGAAGGAAATATTATCGGTGAGGTAACTTCAGGAACTCAATCTCCGTCTTTGAATAAAGGAATCGGAATGGGTTATGTAACACCATCATTTACAAAATCCGGTACGGAAATCTTTATCAATATCCGGAATAAACAATTAAAAGCTGTTGTTTCAAAACTACCGTTTTTGAAATAACTTATTTCCTGAAACCTGATGGTATTACTGTTAAAGTCAGGAAAAATGAATGTACCGATCAAATACTAATCCACTGATTAGCTGAAATTTTGAAGATTATAATGAAGAAAATTGACGTTTGCTTAACCCCTGAATTATTACATTTATACAACATAGAAAACTCGATTGTAGTAGTTGTTGATATTTTCAGAGCGACTTCCTGTATGACCACTGCTTTTGCATATGGTGTTGAAGGAATCATTCCGGTTGCCACAGTAGAAGAATGTAATGCTTTCCGTGAGAAAGGTTACCTTGCTGCCGCAGAGAGAAATGGCATTACGCCGGAAGGCTTTGATTTTGATAATTCTCCTTTCAGTTATATGACTGACAAAGTAAAAGACACCACGATCTGTGTTACTACTACCAACGGAACCCTTGCTATTACCAAGGCAAAAACTGCGGTAAAAGTAATGGTGGGCTCATTCTTAAATCTGGGAGCATTAACAAGATATCTGACAGAACAGCAATATGATGTGTTAGTATTATGTGCAGGTTGGAAGGGCAAACCCAATCTGGAAGATACACTTTTTGCCGGGGCTTTAATCGAAAGACTTCAGGAGGATTTCATGGTAGATGATGACTCTGCAACAATGGCTTTAAGGCTGTATCAAAACGGGAAAAGCGACTTATTAAGCTTTGTTTCTAATTCTTCACACGTGCGTCGTTTACAAAGGTTAGGTATTCAGAAAGATATAGCTTATTGTTTACAACATGATATCTTTGACGTACTTCCGGTTTTAAGAGGAAATACTTTGGTGAATATGTAACAAAAGCAACGGTCCTCAGGAATATGAGGACTGTTGCTTTATAATTTTGTAGTGTTTGTCAGCTCTAAGCGGTACTCTTGTATCTACTTTGGTAGTTTTTCACTGAAATATCCGTAAACCCAGGTTCCTGCAATTGCACTTAATAAACTTACAGCAACTACACCAAAACCTGCACCGATCTGCGCAAACAAAGGGCCGGGACATGCTCCGGTTAAAGCCCAGCCGAAACCAAAAAGCAGTCCGCCGTAAATCTGGCCTTTGTTGAAAACCTTGTCAGGAATTGAAATCTTTTCTCCGGAAATGGTTTTAATATTCAGTCTTTTAATCAATTGAACTGAAATAATACCCACAACCACAGCGGTACCAATTACACCATACATATGGAAACTGGTAAAACGAAACATTTCCTGGATTCTGAACCATGAAATGATTTCTGCTTTCACAAAAACGATTCCGAAGATGGTTCCTACAACGAGGTATTTCAGATTTTTAGCTACAGAAATCTTTGTTTCAGGAATTGATTTTATATTTTGAATGGTCTTTTCCATGAATATTTCATTTTAAAGGGATAATAGAAAAGGAATGCCTAACCAGGTCATCAAAATTCCTCCGACCATAAAGCAAATCGTTGCAACCAATGAAGGTAACTGAAGGTTGGAAAGCCCCATAATCGCATGACCGGAAGTACATCCTCCTGCCCATCTCGTTCCAAATCCAACCAGAAAGCCTCCGACAACAATAAAAATAAATCCCCTTAGCGAAAAAAGGCTTTCAAAACTGAATAAATCAGTTGGAAGCAGATTAGAAAACTGCGTAATCCCTTCAGAAGCTAATTGCTCTTTTGTTTTTTCAGCAATAACCATTGCATCAGGATTACTCAGAAAATGATTGGCAATAAACCCACCTAAAACTACTCCGGCTATAAAAAACAGATTCCAGGCCTCCTTTTTCCAGTCGTATTTGAAAAATGGAATATTGGCAGGCACGCACATAGCACAAATATGTCTTAAATTGGATGAAATTCCGAAGGTCTTATTTCCCAGAATCAATAAAGCAGGAACAGTTAATCCAATCAGGAAACCGGCTACCGACCAATGCCAGGGATGTCTGATAAGTTCTAACATAAGTACAATTAGTTTGAATTATTGCTCAATAGATAAAATGATTAATAAAGCGCCCCTTTTACTACCTGTTGAATTTTGTAGGAAGGCACTACTCCGGATTGCCGCCAAAGCTGTTTCCCGTTTTGGAATAACATTAAAGTAGGTACTTCTGTTATTTTAAGGTGTTTCTTTAAGGCCGGAACCCTGTCCAGATCAATTTTAATGATGCGGATCTCCTCATCAAATATATCTTTTATTTCATCCAGAATTGGCCCTACAGCCCTGCAAGGTTTACACCATGTTGTAAAAAAGTCTATCAGTACAGGCGTTTCGCTTTCGATTAATTCCTGAAAATTATCTGAAATTGTCATTGTAAGTTAATTATTGAATTGTTCCGGAATCCTCAATTTTCAGATTCCTTCTGTTAAATTTAATTTCTCCATGCTAAGATAACGTAGAAGGGCAGACAAATTCTGTTTTGGGTATATCTGTTTTTGCAATTGCAGCAAAACCTCCTTTTACATCTACAATATTATGATAACCTCTCGCTTTGAGAATACTGGCAGCAATCATTGACCGATACCCTCCGGCACAATGGATATAACTGGTGTCCTGATCGTCAAATTCAGTCATCAGCTCACTCAATTGAGCCAAAGGTATGTTCTCTGCATCTTTGATATGTTCGGCTTCAAACTCTGACAATTTTCTCACATCTTTGATTACCAGGTTATCCTTTTTATAAAGTTCAGCCAATTCTTCTGCAGAGATTGAAGTAATACTGTCCAATTCCTTACCAGCTTTCACCCAGGCTTCAATTCCACCCTCTAAATACCCAAGCGTATTATCATATCCTACTCTTGCCAGTCTTGTTACAACCTCTTCTTCCTTTCCTTCTTCAGTTATCAGAATAATCGACTGCTGAATATCGGTAATTAAAGTACCAACCCAGGGGGCAAAATCCCCTCCGATTCCAATAAAAACAGAGCGGGGAATAAATCCTTTTCTAAATTCATCCGGTTTGCGGGTATCTATTATCAGAGCTCCTTCATGATTCACCAATGTTTCTACCTCTTCCGGAGATAAGGCTGTTTTCCCGGTTCTGATTACCTCCTCAACTGATTCATATCCGGTTTTGTTCATCATTACATTCTTCGGAAAATAAAAAGGTGGCGGCGTCAGACCATCTGTAACCTGATCAATAAACTCTTCCTTTGAAGCAGCTTTCAAAGCATAATTTTCCTTTTTCTGATTTGCCAGGGTGTCAGAGGTTTCTTTCGACATGTTTTTACCGCAAGCCGAACCGGCACCATGAGCAGGATATATGATAATGTCATCCGGTAAAGTCATTACTTTCTGATGCAAAGAATCATATAAAAATCCGGCTAAATCATTCACCGACAAATCTGATTTCTGCGCCAGATCCGGACGGCCTACATCACCGATAAACAAAGTATCTCCGGAAAAAAGTGCTGTTTTTTTCCCATTTTTATCAATTAAAAGGTAACATGACGATTCCATGGTATGACCTGGTGTGTGCAAAACTTTAATTTGTATCTCACCGAGGTTAAAAATCTGCCCGTCTTCTGCTATGATGGCTTCAAAGGTAGGATTTGCATTGGGTCCGTAAACAATCGGAGCATTTGTTTCTCTGGCCAGGTCTATATGCCCTGAAACAAAATCGGCATGGAAATGTGTTTCAAAAATGTATTTGATCGTCGCACCATTTCTCTTTGCTTTTTCGAGATATGGCTTTACTTCTCTTAGGGGATCAATAATTGCGGCTTCTCCCTTGGATTCAATATAATAAGCTCCCTGCGCTAAACATCCGGTATAAATCTGCTCTATTTTCATATGATCTTTTTACTTTCTTTGAAAACTACAAAAGGTGAAATTTTGGTATGTATTAAATGGTGTAAGATGTTCCTCATTGATACACCTTATTTTCTTAAATTCTTTTTCAAACATTGAGTTCAGATCCTTTTCGGAATATTGCCGTATTTCCAGACCACTGCATTTCAACGGACCCTGATCTGAAAAAGTACCAATGTTTAAATATCCTCCGGGTTTTATACTTTTTCCAACCAGCTCAACATACTTGTCTATATCTTCTTTCCGGGTTAAAAAATGAAAAGAAGCTCTGTCATGCCAAAAATCAAAATACTGCATTTCTGATTGGTAATCAACCACATTACTGCAAATAAATTCAACTTTTGCAGCCTTTTCTCCCAGTCTTTCTTTTACGTTTTCAAGGGCTTTTGATGAAATATCAAGCAGAGAAAGATTCTCATACCCTTCTTCAAGAAGAAAATCAATCAGAAAGCTATCTCCTCCCCCAACATCTATAATTCTGGCTGTTTCAGGTAGTTTTGCTAATCTGATAAAATCTAAAGACGTTTCCGGTTTTTCCTGAAACCAGCTCATTTCTGTTGGTTTTTTGTTCAGAAAAACATTTTCCCAATGATCTTTTATTTGACTGCTCATTTTTGTTAAATCCTGGAAAAGTTAAAAAACAGCTCATTCCCTAAACGTGGTTTTACAGAATTATGTGCCATTTCCAACTTATTAATTATAAAATATTTGCTGAAAAGTTTTCTATATGAAGCCGAATCTCCTCCGAAAGGTGGTCCCGGATTTTCAAATTCCACTCCAAAAAGAAGCCCGGCAAGTTTTCCTTCGGGTACTAACAGGCTACTCATTTTACGGACATACTCTTCTCTTAAAGAGGGATCAATGGCACAAAAAAAGGTCTGTTCCAGAATAAGGTCATATGTTCCGGTATGTTTAAAAAAGTCGCCACAGGTAATTTTAAGAAGTGTATGCTCTCCCAGATGATTTTTTAACTTCCGGACTGCATTTTCAGCAATATCAATTACTTCCACCTTATGAAAACCACTTCGCAGAAGATATTCCGCTTCATAAGCATTGCCACATCCGGGAATCAATATCCTGATATCTTTATCCTCAAGCTGATCTATATAAGCCTGAAGCGGAGGGGATATTTTCCCTAAATCCCAGCCTGTCTGTCCGGATTCATATCTTTGATTCCAATAATCTCTTCCTAAAAAATCTGCCATCCTGTAAATATGTATTTAAACCCGGAATAATTTATTTAAGCAAAAGTTCTTTCAGCAGAATCCAGCAACCCATGATAAGGATAAATACCCCAAAACCCGGCTTCAGCATTCTATTACTGATAAATTTTGAGAGATAAAGGCCTATTCCAACACCAATAACCGCCAATCCTATAAAACTTGTCAGAAAAGCCCAATCCATTTCATGTTTGCCAATATCTCCCATAAAACCGATAATTGAATTAATCGCAATAATCATTAATGAAGTTCCTACAGCCAGTTTCATAGGCAGACGGATAATCGCTGTTAATACCGGAATAATCAAAAAACCGCCTCCTACGCCAACAATTCCGGTCAGTATTCCAACGAGCAAACCTTCTGAAAATACCAGTGGATAATTCAGTTTGTTTCTTGCAGAGTCTAAATCATTAATTTCTTTCCGGTTATTGCGAATCATTGAAGAACTTGCCAGCAGCAGCAGCACTGCGAAAAGAGACATAATCGCCGTATCTTTTGAAAACACAAAATTTCCGATCCGAAACAGCTCTTCAGGGATTAATGGCATCAGGTATTTCCTTGTCAGAAAAACCATAATGAACGACGGAAAAGAAAAGAACAGTGCTGTTTTAGGACTTGCCAAACCTTTTCTCATGTAATTCACCGAAGCAATCAAAGAGGTTACTCCCACAATCAACAGGGAATAAGCTGTTGCAATCTTAGGGTCAATCAGAAAGACATACACCAAAACCGGAACCGTCAGAATGGAACCACCCCCACCCAGTAAACTCAATAACAAGCCAATTAATACCGCCAAACCGTAGCCTATCAACTCCATAGATTTATATTAATAAATGATAATTTCTTCATATAGTGAATCAAAAAAATCCCCGGGCAAATGTTCAGATGAAATCCCGGGAATTAATAATTGCAATCACAATGCTCAATGCATTCAATTAGTTTGATTACGTCTTTCTCTTTTAAGGAATAAAATACATTTAATCCGTCTTTTTCAGACCTCAGGATTCCTTTCAGTTTCATGTTAATCAAATGATGGGAAAGCAGAGATTGTTCACATTGCAAAACCTCACAGATTTCATTAACTGAAAGTTTTTCGTTCTGTGAAAGCAAATCTACAATGGCCAGACGAGTCGGATGGGCAACCGTTTTTAAGATGTATGCCGCCTTTTCCAGTTTCTCTTTATTGATTTGATAAGTAACTGTTGTCATTGTTTTATATTTTAACAAGACAAATATATGAACATATTTTCATATATCAAATTTTATTGTTTTTTTATCTGCCGGATATTTTGACTGATTGATAAGTTGTATTTTTGTTCAAACCAATAATAATCTCATGGGAATCCGTTCAATTCTTGCCAAACCTTTCGCCAGATTTGTTGTTCAAAACCGAAAAAAATGGGAAGAAAATGCTGTTGATGTTCAACTATCGTTGATGAAATCTTTGGTTTCAGAAGCTTCTGGTACCTCTTTTGGAAAAGATCATAAATTCTCTGAAATATCTGATTATAAGGAGTTTCAGCATAGTGTTCCTGTGAGGGATTATGAACTTTTAAAGCCTTATGTGGAAAAGGTTGTAGCCGGGGAAAGCGATATTCTTTGGAAAGGGAAGCCTTTATACTTTGCTAAAACATCTGGAACTACTTCCGGTGTAAAATATATTCCTATCTCATCTGAATCTATAGGATTCCATATTAACGGAGCCAGAGATGCTTTGTTGAGTTATGTAAATGAGACCGGGAAATCCTCATTTTTAGATCAAAAGCTTATTTTTCTATCAGGTTCTCCTGAAATGTATGTAAAAAATGGGATTCATACGGGACGCTTGTCGGGTATAGTCAACCATCATGTTCCGGGTTATCTGCGCTCAAATCAGTTGCCAAGTTATGAAACAAACTGCATTGAAGACTGGGAAACCAAACTTGAAAAAATCATTGATGAGACAATCAGTCAGCCGATGTCATTAATCTCAGGTATTCCGCCCTGGGTTCAGATGTATTTTGACAGAATTCAGGCAAGAACCGGAAAGCAGATCAAAGATGTATTTCCGGAGTTTTCGCTTTTTGTTTATGGAGGTGTAAATTTTGAACCTTATCGGGCCAAGCTGTTTGAATCAATCGGGAAAAAGGTAGATTCAATTGAAACTTATCCTGCTTCTGAAGGTTTTATTGCCTATCAGGATAGCCAGAATGCGGAAGGGCTTTTAATGCTGCTGAATTCCGGAATCTTTTATGAGTTCATTCCGGCAGATGATTATTTCAAGCCTAATCCAAGACGTTTGCACATCGGGGAAGTGCAGCTAGGGGTAAATTATGCTGTTATCCTCAACACCAATGCCGGACTTTGGGGCTATTCGATCGGAGATACTGTAAAATTTGTTTCGCTTAATCCTTACAGAATTGTTGTTTCCGGAAGAATCAAGCATTTTATCTCTGCTTTCGGGGAGCATGTTATTGGCGAGGAAGTGGAAAAAGCCATGCAATTTGCCATGCAAAAACATCCTGAAGTAGAATTAGTTGAATTTACAGTTGCCCCGCATGTAACACCGCCTGAAGGAGGTTTGCCATACCATGAATGGTTGATTGAGTTTTCAAGAATGCCGGAAAATCTGGCAGCATTCGGAAAAGATGTTAATCAGAAATTATCTGAGCTCAATGTATATTATCAGGATTTGATGGAAGGAAATATTCTTCAGCCCCTGAAAATAAAAAGCCTTTCAAAGAATGCATTTATCAATTATATGAAATCTGAAGGGAAACTTGGCGGACAAAACAAGGTACCAAGGCTTTCAAATGACCGTAATATTGCTGATAAACTTACATAAATAAAATTCCCCTGCATCAATTGATGCAGGGGAATTTTATTTAAAACACAGTTTTCTTTTCGTAATAAGGTACATTCCCACCCTTAATTTCTATAACCGGAGGCTTCCAGCCTATTTTCTTTCCAATTTTTATCACAACACCACCACTGATTGCCCACAGATTTGTCATGCCGCTTCCTTCATAAAAAATACCGGTATGCTTAACCCTGATGTATAAGCCTATTCTGTCTATTGGATCCTGAAGCTGTAAACCAATACTTGGAGAAATACCCACATTGAAGCTGTTTTTTAAAGGAGCACCCGGGGCGACAAAAACATAGTTAGGTTCAACAGAAACCTCATAATTTGTAAAATATCCTCCCAGGTCAAAACCAATATAAGGTTTAATCATTCTCCTGGTAGAAAGATAGTATTCTCCTCCGAAAGAAACCGGAATAATCTGTTTATAAACTGCACCATAGGTTCGTTTAGTTACATCATTGACTGCCATGGCATCAAGCGCAATGCGCATTTTATTCAAGCCTAAAGTTCCACCGATGCGCAATCTTTCATTAATCTGTACCCTGCCGGCCAATTCAAGCGCCCCGCCGGTATAACGGGCATTTTTCCCAAAACTTCCTTCAGTAATAAATCCGAAGCTACTACTTATCTGTACCTGGGCTGATACATGGGTAACTATGAAAAGAAGTAAAAAAAGTAGTTGTTTTTTCATGCCGACGAAGGTTCAGTAACGTTGCAATATACCTTTAGAACTAATATTCAACCGAAAAATAAAATATGGATTTAAGGGAAGTGGGCAGGGTTTTCCTTCGTTTTCAGGAAAAGTTTTTATTATTGATCAATTTAATAATTTCCAACAAATATTCAATCATTTTAACAAGCTAATTAATTGAAAATCAAATAAATCAAAAAGCCGGCACTGATGTGCCGGCTTTTTGACTATTGATAATATTTATTATTTTAAAACATATGCTAAAGCCTCTTCATTGGCGGTAATCCATTCTGTAATTTCTGTGACAATTTGTTTCATAGAAATTTCAGGCTTCCAACCTGTCAGATTAGTTACTTTGGTGTTATCTGTCACATAAAGTCTTATATCTGCGGTTCTGTTTTCCTTTACTTCGTTAATCGGAATGGTTTTTCCGGTAACTTCCTGACAGATTTTCGTTAATTCCTGTAAAGAAGCACTTACATCTACGCCTCCTCCTGCATTCAGAATTTCACCATTTACCTGGTCTATATTATGCAGTTGGAAATCAACCAATCTATACAAATCGGCAACATGGAGCATATCCCGGGTTTGTTTTCCGGTCCCTCCGTAACCTATGTAAGCTAACTGTTGTTGCCAGAAATGCTTGGCTACCCATAATACCATTACACCCTGATCCACTTTCCCCATCTGCCAGGGACCGGTAATAACACCACAACGGTTTATGACAGTTTTTAAACCATAAAATTCATTATATTCCTGAATAATTAACTCAGACGCTAATTTGGTGGCACCATAAAGTGATCTTGCACCATCCAAAGGAAAATCTTCTGCAATCCCTTTTGACGAAACCCCGCGAACCGGTTGTTCATCAGCCAGCTGAAAACGACTTTCGGCTTCCACATAATTCAATTTTTCAATTGTTTTAATAGGATAAACACGACTTGTCGACAAGAAAATAAAGTTTGCCTTAGCACGTTTGGCATAATTAAGACAATTTATGGTTCCTACCAGGTTGGTATTGATAAGGTAATCAGGTGTTCCATCCAAACCTGCCAAAACAGAAGGCTCTGCTGAAGCTTCAATCACAGCATCAACTATTGGAAGTGCATCAAAATCTTCTTTTGAACGAATATCGCCATGAACAAATTGAATGCCTGCTTTGGCAAGTCTTGGCAGATTGAGTTCAGAGCCTTTTCTTTTAAGATTATCTAAAGAGATTACTTCATACTGAGGATAATTAGTTTTGATGGCGATTGCTAATGAAGAACCCACAAAACCAGCCCCTCCCGTGATAAGAATTTTCATATAATTTGATATTCCGAAAATACAGGCTCATAAGCCTGATTGTCTGTATGATTTATGTGTTTTAATTTCTTTATTCAAACTTAACAGGTTAATCTTTTATTTTACCTGAGGAATCTGCTGAACTTATTAAATGGTTTCCTGTGATTCCTTAAACCATCCGGCATACATGATATAATTATTGGCCGTTCTCATAAACACTTCCGAAGCCTCTTCGGACACATTTTTTAGCAATTTTGCCGGATTACCTGCATAAATCGAACCTGCCGGAACCCGTGTGTTCTGGGTAACAATTGCCCCTGCGGCAATAATAGACCCTGACTCTACAATTGCTCCATCCATTATAATTGCCCCCATTCCGATCAGGACTCTGTCTTCTATCGTACACCCGTGAACAATGGCATTATGCGCAATCGAGACATAATCACCAATTACAGTCTTTGTCTTTTGATAAGTACAATGAATTATAGCACCATCCTGAACATTGCTGTTATTCCCGATTACTACTGAATTTACATCACCCCTGATTACTGCATTAAACCAAATTGTACAATTTTCTCCGATTGTTACATCTCCGACTACCGTTGAATTTTCAGCCAGCCAGCAATTTACTCCAAATTTTGGCGCAATGCCTTTTACAGATTTGATCAATGCCATGTATTCTTCTTGTTTTTAGAACTGCAATTTACGAGTAAATGCAAAAAGAAAGGGCTATAATCTTTGAGATTTACAGCCCTTTTAATAAATCGAAATTGTTTTTGGATTTTACTGAATGCCTTTGATATCAAAACGCCCGTCAGTTATTGACAAGGTTTCATTTGTACCATTTTTCAGGAAAGTAACTTTAAATGTCCCCGAGAAAATCTTATTGTTTTCATCGATATGCGTAATTGTGACTGAATTTTCGCAGCTATCACAAATAACATACTGTGCACAATTCCCGTTTACACATTTCTGAAAAACACTGGCAAAAGGAGAAAATTCTATTGCTTTTCTCGGAAAACGAGACTGGAACTGATAAACGCCTTCACTTTTGACATTAGGAATCACAAAACTGAATGATTCATAATTGTTCTGATTGGTTACTGAAAAACGGATCTGTCCATTATCCAGCTTTCCCCAGACAGAAGGAATAGAATTGAAATTCGGAGAGGATCTGTATCGCTGAAACGGCATCCAGATTTCTCCGTTAAGTTTACATCCGAAGGTCTGCTTTCCTTCTTCTGTCGGGACTGGTAACTCTTTAGGTTTAACAGCATCATTCTCCTCACAGCTTATTGCAAGCAATGAGAACAACAGCAGCCCCAAAAGAGAGATTTTTTTCATAAGTCCACAAAAAGAAAAACTTCAAAGCCAAAAATATACATTTTTCTATAAAATTGAACTAATCAAAGAAAAAATATTTCTTTATTTTGTTATCGGTATATTAAATTTTAATGCTGTTTTTGTAAATGATGGATATTTGAGCACAGAAGCTCCGCTTCCATCAGAATCCGGTCTTTGTTTCTTCTTTCTTTTTCTCTTTTTCCTGTACTTTTTGAGGTTCTTCGGATTTAACCAGTTTTTTACCTTTTTCCGATTTCGGGCGATACGAGTCTGTGAAACGCTCTACAAATGCTACCTTTTCTTCTGCCCCGACTGAGGTAAAATTATAGCTGTTCTTTCCGTTGCTTTTTTTCGCACCTTTGGTTTTGGCTGCAACAGTATTATTAAATTCCCCGTCTGAAGAAACAACTCCCATTTCATTTTTCAGGTATCCCATGAAATACCAGATATCTTCCGTCGGTTCCAGATACAAATAAAACTCATCCCCATCTACAGATTTACGGATTTCCAGATAACCATCAAGTTCTGAATTAACATCCGTCCCTCCAATACTGGCAACACTTAATTTTCCAACAGTGTAAAATGATGAAGCGGCCTCTGAGTAGCGCAGATTCGCCTTCGAAATCACAATAGTTGTATTAAGCTTCGGATTAATTCCCGGAAACGGAACATGCTCATTTTTTATCCTTTTCTCTAAAGGATCTATTGCTTTTCCACCCAGAATATTTGCCAGTTTCGACAAAAGCCGGTCTTTATCATCCGGTTCGTCTGCACTTTTATCATTTGCCCTGGAATCAAGATTGGTTTTAACAATCTTTTCTCCCATCACTTTTAATACTTCTGCCGGAACAGGAAAATTGACTACCAGCATCTCATCAAATTTTGCTTTAGCTGTATCTGTTCTCACCTCTGCATAACCGGCAGTCTGCACAAATTCTGCCGGAGTAAAGAAATTAAATTTCCCTTCGAGTTTTACAAGTTTTTTGTCATCATCATATTCATAATGATTCCCTTCATAAGTAACCTTTTTAGGATCCTTCTCCTCATTCGATATTTCAAATTTTCCGGTATTTACGATGTCTTTCAACAAACCATTCGCCAGAAAAATATCTTCATCCTTCGGATTCTCTTTAGAGGTCAGAAACGAAGTGTAGAGTCCTGTAGAAGTTGTTCTGAAATGTAAACCTGCTACTACCGGAATATTCTGCTCTCCTTTCAGATTCTGGTCAATGACAATATTTACGCCATCTGTACTATTCCCTTTATAAGCAATCCAGTTTACAGCATCTGATTTCCCTTTGGAATAAGGTCTGACAAAACCGTCCAGTCTTAAATTCTTCTCAGAGGCAATCATAGCTATATCACCTTTGAACAACAATTTAGCAGACAAGTGGAAATTTTCGTTTTCAGCAACAGCAGCTTTGGCTACTGTCATATAACTTTTGGTTTTCTTTTTGGCATCGGCAACAGATTCCTTAGATTCAAAATTGCCCATTTTAATCGTGACCGTATCATTTGAAAGATTGACAAAACTATACGTTGCATCTCCTTCAAATCTTGATTTAGACAAAATTCTGATATTTCCCTTAATCAGGTTATGATACCCGTTTAACGTATCTATCTGTAATCTGGCATTGGTAAAAGCGCCTAATTCCGAGTCTCTTTTTACCAGAACACTTCCTTTGTCAGGAATAATCTTTGCATCGGCAGATTTAATAAACGGTACTCCTTTAATATTCAGAATCTGTTTGTCTATTTCATATAATGCTTCTGAGGCATTGAAACTCAAACCCTCCTGACTTGGTTCGGTAGAAGTAAAAGTTGATGTATTCACATCTCCTTTCATTGTAATAGTCTTCTTGTTAATATCCCAGACAGCTTTATTAATAGAAGTTTTATAAGCAGAATAAGGAAAAATCAGATTCGTGGTATCTCCGATTTTAGTATTTAGTGGTGTCAGAATAGAAACAAGACCTGTTGCCACATTAAAGCTCACATTCATATTTTTTCCTAACAAAGACGGCTTAAATGCTTTTAGATTAGTCCCGACTACTAAATCAGCCGGTTCTGCGGTAAAGGAATCTTTCCCGAATTTGAAATGCTGTGATTCTGTCTCTGAATCTGCCCTTCTTACCTTTCCATAACCCAATAAACCACTTTGTCTGATCAGCAACTCTCCTTCCAGTTTAGAGCTTGCAGCGAAGAAATCAAAGGTATTTCCTTTGGTAGAAATCAACATACTGTCCACTTTCGGCTGCCATTTCAGTGAGAAGTTCTTTATATCAACCTTGGTAAAATAAGCATTTCCGATTGCTCCTTCATTAATTTGTCCGGTAAGACCACGTGCAATCAGGGAATCAGGCATAAAATAGGCCTCTTTCGCCTGAATCTGAGCGGCTAAATGGTTAATCTCTCCCTCAGAATGCAGCCCTGTTTTATCCATTAGCAGGTTGCCGGAAAATTTCATAAAAGATTTACTGTTATAAAGGTTATATTTTCCATCTACCGCCCTGTGCCTGAAACCAAGTGTATTATCAGGCATGGAAATGAGGGTTTCTTTAAATGGAGGGAAAATACCATCAGAATTAAAGGTTCCTACAAAATCTATATCTTTTACATTCAAACTATCAAAATCAATACTTGGTACTTTAAAGAAAATCTTCTTGTTATATACGCCATTAGCTCTCCAGGAATGATCAAAATATGCCACAACTCCGGTAGGAATAACAAGACGCGGAAATTCAGGCATTCTTTGCCGGCCGGATTTATTATCAGGTTTATTGATATAGATTGTACCTGACTCATATTTCAGATCCCCCCCGATTTCAGTATTCCCCTTCCTGGCTAATTCTTTCTGAGGGACAAATGTAATGGAGTCAATTTTATTCAATTTCACACTAAAATCACTATAATTAAAAGCCAGGTCACTCCCTCTGAATCGAAAATTCCCTGTTTTCAATTCTCCGTTAATTACAAAATTCCGGTCTTTATTCACCTTAATGACCTTATCAACCGGAGTCATATACACATTTAACGAATCAGACAAATAAAACTGTTTTACACCTCTGATTATCAATTGATTATCTTTAAGATTAAAAGTGGCATTGGAAGTAGTATCTTTTGAACTGCTATTATAAAGCGAGGCAATTAAAAGATTGTCATAATCTTTTCTTGTATTGTGTGCAGCAAGATAATGCTGTCCTTTCCTTGAAATCTGAAGACTTTCTACCTCTGGATCATAAATCAGAAAACCCTTCTGCATCATTTCAAGCATGGCCGGCCGGATGGATGCCGGGTCTTTCTGATAAGATCTGGCCATTTCTGAAAGGTAAACAGTAGTCTGATTATTTTTTCGGGCATAATTTGAAACAATCAGCAAGGGATTAAAATTATTGTTTCCTGAAATGTTATCGAACCGGGCCGGATTATAGAAGTCGAAAGACTCAAACAGAGCAGGCACCACATTTTTACCGGACAGAATATAAAATTCCATTCTCTGGTCATTCAGGTTCCACCGCATTGCATCAGCAGTAATATCCAGCTTATGGTAACTATCCAGATAAGAAGCTTCTTTAAAACCACCTTCATCAACTTTTCCCACTCTTAAGCTTTTTTGAGACCTGTTATAGGCAAATTTTACAGAAGGATGTTGAAGGGAATCGCTCGTGGCTATATAAGCAGTAAACATGGCAGCAGGTGCGGTAATCAGTGAATCTGAAATCTCAAATCTTCTGCTTATGGCTTTAATGACCACCTTTCCCTCTTTTTTCACTAAAATAGTAGCGTATCTTGAATTGACAGAAGAACTGTAAATTTTACTGGCAGCAAGTGCAAAACCTCCCTTATATTCTATGTCTCCCATATTTTTCAGGGTAATGTTATTATCCTGAGACATAAACCTGGGATATTGGGAAGGAGCATTTTTCGCTCTTTTTTTACTCAGATATTCAAATATTCCTTTTACCGGAGCGGCCAGTCTGGTACCATATGTAAGTGTCGCATCATCAGAACCGATCTTTGGATTTCTCACATCCATACTGTAGTTTCCCAAAGAGGCAAACACTTCCGGTTGTCCGGCAACTTCCCAGCTAAAAGTCCCTCCATTTCCCAATAAAATGCCGTCTTTCAATGAAATACTTGCATTTGAGTTTTTAAGAGCTACGGAGTCATTGGAGGTCGCAATTACCAGATTTACACCTTTAAACTCTATAGAAGGGCCTTCCGAGAGGATCTGAGGCAGTTTTTCATCAAAGGCCGGTGCCGCCGCTGAAGGTGTTGCTGTAACAGGTGTATCCCAGTCATCAAAACCTGTCGTTTTCTTAGGGGCTTCGGGCTGAGTCGTCGCTGCCGGAGGATTCGAAACAGGTTTGTTTATTTCAACTTTCTGGTCATTATATTTAAAAAGAACCGTTCCTTTCAATATATAAAACTTATTAAAATTCGAACTGTAAATCAGCTGGTTATTAAAATAAGATCTGGACACTTCAATAAAACGAACAGCTGTTTTTGAATCTCCGGACTCCACTGCTTTTCTGAGTGTCTCCAGATAACTTTCCAGTACAGGAGAGGAAATATTGGAAGTATTGACCGCTAAAGAAACCGCATCGAATAAAGACACAAAATGCAGAGCAGGTTTGTATCCTTTTTTCAGCATCAGATTGGAAACAACTGCAAGTTTCTGCTTATTAGGCTCGGAAATCTTACCGCCAGTCCAGGCTGTTTCCAGATTTTTCCCTATACCTGCAGCCTGAGGATTCTGGGAAACCAGCAGAACATTCTGAGCATCTTTGAGAAATTCATCAGCTTTATCTGAAATTTTAAGCCCTTGACCCGATGTAGAAATTGAAAATAATATTCCCAAAAGGCTGCATAGTAAAAGTTTAGTTTTCATCTGTTTCATTGAAATCTGAAATGCCGGATGCTAATCAGTGTAATTTTCCGGAATAGGAAACCACAAACCCGGCAAACCATTTTCAGTTTAGTATAAAATGGAGATTTGGAGTAAAAATAACGACTTTTTTTAGATATTTGGTATCTGTAAGCAGGTCTATAAATCCCTGATTTATCATTAAAAGAGAATAAAAAAACATTTATGAATACAAGTACCCATAAATTCAGCCAGATTACCACTTTCGTTTTTGACATTGACGGTGTGATGACAGATGGCAATGTTCATGTACTCGAAACAGGAGAGCATTACAGAACTTTCTATATCCGTGACGGTTATGCCATAGAAAGAGCTATTCAGGCAGGTTACAGGATTTGCGTTATTACAGGAGGAAAACATGAGGGTGTCAGAAAAAGACTGAATAACCTCAAAATTCACGATATTTACATGGGATCCGGAGGAGAAAGTAAACTTCAGATTTATTTAAGATGGCTACATGATTCAGGTATTTCTGAAGAAAATATTCTATATATGGGCGATGATCTTCCAGACTATCAGGTAATGTCAAGAACCACACTTTTCAGTACCTGCCCGGCAGATGCCTGTGATGAGATTATTTCTGTTTCCAATTACATTTCCAACAAAAACGGGGGAAAAGGAGCTGTCAGAGATGTTATTGAAAGAGTTATGAGAGAAAAAGACGAATGGTTAAAATTTGAATAATCTTGAATAAAATATCCTGAACAGCAATTCTTAAGCTTTTAAAAATTCATCAATAATCAAAAAATATGAAAAAACTACTCATACTGATATCAGCCTTCTTTCTTTCTCTGACAGCTTTTGCACAAAGCAATAAAATTACCCTGGTTATACATGGCGGAGCGGGTACTATTACCCGTGCAAACATGACCCCTGAAAAGGAGAAAGCCTACCGGGCTGATCTGGAAAGGGCTATGAAAACAGGCTACGAAATCCTCAGAAAAGGTGGTACCAGTATGGATGCTGTGGAAGCAACCATCAGAGTAATGGAAGATTCACCGCTTTTTAATGCCGGAAAAGGGGCTGTTTTCACCCATGAAGGTAAAAACGAAATGGACGCCGCCTTCATGGATGGCAAAACCTTAGCCGCAGGATCAATCGCCGGTGTTACTACTATCAAAAATCCGATTTCAGCTGCAAGAACCGTTATGGAAAAGTCTGAACATGTTATGCTTGTGGGGAAAGGTGCTGAAGAATTTGCCAAATTAAAAGGACTCGAAATAGTAGATCCATCCTATTTCTATACCGAACCAAGATGGAAAGGTTTACAAAAAGCTTTGCAGGAAGAAAAAATGCAGCTGGATCATTCTGATACGTTAAAAAAATCGGGTTTTGTAAAACCTGATATATCCGGAAGTTCCGCGATTGATAAGTTAATTTTTGATGAAGGAAAGAAATACGGTACTGTGGGCTGCGTGGCATTAGATCAGTACGGAAATTTAGCAGCCGGGACTTCAACCGGAGGAATGACAAATAAACGATGGGGAAGAGTCGGCGATGCCCCGATCATCGGTGCGGGAACCTATGCCAACAATAAAACCTGCGCCGTTTCTGCAACAGGGCATGGAGAGTATTTTATCAGATCGGTCGTAGCGTATGATATCTCTGCTTTAATGGAGTATAAAGGTCTTAGTGTGCAAAAAGCTGCCGATGAAGTAGTTATGAAAAAGCTGGTAAAAATTGGCGGAGAAGGTGGTGTAATTGCGCTGGATAAAAACGGAAATTTTGCCATGCCGTTTAATTCTGCCGGTATGTACAGAGGTTTTATTAAATCTGATGGTTCATGGGAAGTGAAAATTTATAAAGACTAGTTATGGAACAATCGAAAACAGCATTAATCATAGGTGCTAACGGACTGATTGGCAACATTTTGCTAATGAATCTTTTAAATGATTCTGCTTATGAAAAAGTGGTCATTCTGGTAAGAAGATCTATGAACATTCAACATGCCAGATTAGTTGAAAAAGTTGTTAATTTTGACAAACTCCTCAGTTCTGATGTAGAGGGGGACGATGTATTCTGCTGCCTTGGGACAACCATCAAAACAGCAGGTTCTCCGGAAGCATTTTACAAAGTTGATTGTACCTATCCTGTGGAAATTGCGCGTATTGCCAGACAAAACGGTGCCAGACAATACGCAATCGTCACAGCAATGGGAGCCAATTCCCGGTCTTCCTTTTTTTATAACAGGGTTAAAGGAGATGTGGAAGAACAAATCAGTAAACTGTCTTATGAAAGCTTATTAATTTTCAGGCCCTCATTATTGCTTGGCAACAGAAAAGAAAAGCGAAGCGGTGAAATTGCTGCAACAATTATTGCCAGAATTGTCAATCCTCTGATGATCGGATTTCTCAGAAAGTATAAAGGAATTGAAGCTGCTAAAGTTGCCCGGGCAATGCAGAAAACTGCCGGACAGCATTTAGCCGGAAAGTATATTTTTGAATCAGATCAGCTACAGGATTTTTAATTTAACATATCACCTTGAATCAACCCGAAAATTTATTCTTACATATTCAGATTGCAGATAATTTTCATGATATTCCTTTCACAGATCCTTATGGAGAGTTGAAGTCGGAATTACCGGATTTTCTGTTTCTGGGTATTGATAACCATTCTGATATTTTCCTTCAGAAAAGCATTTTACAGATTCTTAAAACAGCTCCTCAAAAAATAGTCGCATTTACCTTAATCAGCGAGAGTAAACTGACAACCCTTTTGCCTTTAATAACCGAAATTATCGATAATCAGGAAAGCATATTGCTGATCGTGAATGGTCACAATACTATGCTTGAAAGGATGATTGGAGTCTTTCCTGAAGAGAAAATTCTGAGAAATGTGTCACAATTGGATTATCTATCCTTAGCAATTGCGAAATTTTTAAATAATTAAAAAAAAACTAATCAAAATTACGAAAATTAAGTATTTATACATTTCTATGAAAAATACATCAATTTCTACTCAAAATCCCCAAATTTTATTAAGATAGTACAAACATTATTTTTTGATAACATTTTTTTTTAAAAAAACTTCACAAATTGATTGCAAAAATTGAAGGAGAATTCTGTTACTTTTGTCACTACGTGAAAATGGAAAATTTGAAATTTTCTTTGGTAAAAATTTCAATTACACATTTTTTATTCCTAAAATCACCCAGAAAACATTTTTAACTTAAACCCAAATTACCAAACTAATGAGTACACAACAAGCAAAACCAGCTGCTAAGCCAGCAGCGCCAGCACCAAAAAAGTCAGGAGGTATTCCAGCGGGTCTGATTCTAGTAGCACTTTTCGTTGTAGCCCTTTGTATTTACCTTTTCATCTTTGGTAACGGTTCACACTTTGAAGGAGGAACTAATGATGGACACCCGATCCCAGGTGACTATTTCGGTATCGTTTACAAAGGTGGTCCGATTGTACCAATTCTATTAACTTGTTTCCTTACTGCTTTGACATTCTCTATCGAGCGTCTTTTCACTATCGGAAAAGCTAAAGGTACTGGTGATGTAAACGCATTCGTTCGTAAAGTTCAGGCTTTGCTTGACAAAGATGATGTTGAAGGAGCTTTGAAAGAGTGTGACAAACAAAAAGGTTCAGTAGGAAACGTAACTCAGGCTGCTGTTAAGAAATACAAACAATTAACAACAGACGGTTCTTTGGATAAAGAGCAAAAATTAGCTGCTCTTAGCAAAGAAGTTGAGGAAGCTACTTCATTGGAATTGCCTATGTTGGAGAAAAACCTTACTATTATTGCAACTTTAGCTTCAGTTTCTACCCTTATCGGTCTATTAGGAACGGTAGTTGGTATGATCAAAGCGTTCTCGGCTCTTGGTAACTCAGGAGGTTCTACCGACTCTACTGCTCTTGCAAACGGTATCTCAGAAGCCCTTATCAACACTGCATTAGGTATTGGTACTTCTGCGATCTGTATCATTGCTTATAACTTCTTCACATCTAAAATTGATGAGTTGACTTATAGCGTTGATGAAATTGGTTTGAGCGTTAACCAAAACTACGCTGCTCACCATAATTAATAGTTATTAGTTATTTGTTATTTGTTGGTTTTATCCTAAATCAACATCCTGTAACTCGATAACTCTAACTTAATAACTAACAATATTATGCCAAAAGTTAAAGCCAAAAGACAAAGCGTTTCTCTCGACATGACAGCGATGTGTGACGTGGCGTTCTTGTTGCTGACTTTCTTCATGCTTACAGCTAAATTTAAGCCGGAAGAAGCAGTTTCAATTACTCCTCCATCATCAATTTCAGAGAAGAAACTTGAGGGTTCGAAGGGGCTTATTACTATATCAGTAGGTTCCGATGGAGCCATCTATATGGGAACTGACGATAACAATGCCCGTACTGCAATGTTGGAGAGAATGGCTAACCGCTTCGGTGTAGCTGTGACTGATCAAATGAAGAAGAACTATTATGCTTCTGAAATTGTAGGTTATCCGGCAGGAGCAATGCGTCAGGTTCTTAGTATGAAACCTACCGATGCTAAAAATAAGGGCCTTTTAAAAGGCATTCCTTGCGACTCTGCTAATAACGAATTATTCCTTTGGGTGAGTTATGCAAAACTTGCTAACCCAGAACTAAAGGTAGCTATCAAAGGTGACGGTAACTCTAACTACAAAGTGTTCAACCAGATCGTTGGAACTTTGCAGGAACAGAATATCAACGTATTTCAGTTGATTACCTCTCCGGAAGGTAAACCAAAATAACAATGTTGTACTCAGTAGTTTCAAACCTTGTCTTTCTTTGAGAGGCAAGGTCTCTTTCTCACTGAGAACAATTCAGATGAAAGTTGTTTTGAACAACTTTATTTCGAAAAACTAAAACCCCAGAAAACATGGCAGAAATAGATCAGTCCGGTGGGGGCAAAAAAGGTGGTAAGAAACGTAGTAAGAAAGCGTCAACCAAAATTGACATGACACCAATGGTGGACTTAGGCTTTCTTTTGATTACTTTCTTCATGCTGACAACTACTTTGTCGAAGCCCGTAACGATGCAATTGAATATGCCTGACAAGACGGATACCAAAGAGACTTCTCCAGTGAAGTTATCTGAGACGCTGACAGTAATTCCTGACGAAAAAGGTATTTATTATTATCAGGGTATTCCAACCGAGGCAGGTACTAAATTAGAGAAAACAAACTATTCTAAGGACGGAATCAGAGCGGTATTATTTGATTTCAAAAAACGTATCGGTAATAACTTTACTATCGTAATTAAACCTTCTAAAGGAGCTAAATACAAAAACATTGTTGATTTCCTTGACGAGTGTGCAATTACAGATAATAAAAGATATGCGATTTTGGAAATTGACCCGGATACTGAAGCATTGATTAAGCGTTCAGGTTTGTAAAATTTCAAAGAGAAAATATAAAAACTAATAAAATAGTTTGAAAACTAAATAAATAGTTTTATATTCGTTCAAGAAATAAGAATCTAATTAGAAGATTTTAACAATATTAATTTTAAAGAATTATGTCAGAAGTAATAAGCTCTAATGCAACACTGGACGACATTATTTTCAAAGATAAGAACAAAGCTTATGGCGCTTATCTTTTGAGATCGACGTATCCACGTGTAATTACGAGGTCTGTATTGCTGGGGGCATTTCTGTTCACTGGTGCTTTGGCGCTGGCTTTCTTCTGGAAGCAATTGACAGCGTTTAGCAAAGAGAAAACCGAAGTGACCGCCGAGGTAATGAAAATAGACCAGCCACCACCACAGAAACAAAAGGTTGAGTTGCCACCACCTCCACCGCCGCCGCCACCAAAAGAGATTCCGAAAGTGACGACGACGAAATTCTTACCTCCTGAGATCAAGCATGATGAAGAGGTAACGAAACCGGAGCCTCCACCAGAGGAAGTAAAAGGTAACACTGCCAACGAAACTGTAAAAGGTGAAACTGAAACTTACGAGCCACCAGTTGACCCGGATGCAAAAGGAAAAGAAGAAGCTCCTGTTGAACCACCTAAGCCGGTTGAAGAAGAAATCTTTACAGCGGTAGAACAACAAGCTGAATTCCCTGGCGGAAACGCTGCTTTTGGTAAGTTCTTATCGAAAAACCTTAAGTACCCTTCTGCTGCTCAGAGAGCTAACGTTTCAGGTAGAGTATATGTACAGTTCGTTGTTAACACCGATGGTTCGATTCAGGACGTTCAGGTTTTGAAATCTGTAGGTTTCGGTTGTGATGAAGAAGCTGTACGTGTAATTAAAACTGTACCAAAATGGACTCCTGGTAAACAATCAGGTCGTCCGGTACGTTCAAGATTTACAGTACCTATCAACTTCGTGTTGTCGGAGTAATTCTGAACTATGTACAAACCCATAACAAACCTGTCAGGAATTTAAGTACTGGCAGGTTTCATTTTTCTAAGTTGACCGGATTTTTCAGATTTCAGTACTTTATCCGGTTCCCGTGGTTTCAGGATTACATCAGAAAACCACACTTATTTACATCATTAACAAATTTTGTATTTCGGTTAAATACCGTTTTTAAAAAATGCCTAAAACAATATTTGCAATTATCAATGTTTTGATGGCGCTTTCTTATGCCTTCATGGGTTTGTTCCTGATAATCTTTCCGGAATCATACTTTGCCCAGATGGTATTGCCCTCAACAACCTGGGCTTATGCTTTAGGGGGGCTGTTAGTAATATATGGTTGTTTCAGAGCCTGGAGAGTATATCAGAAACTCAAAGGGGAGGACGATGATGAGGATGAACAACAGGAGTACCGTTATTACGACGGGAAAAAAGGATTATAGAACATTATAAGGAAATTAATTCAGGTTATTCAATTTGTTCTAAAAACTATTCGGGAAATGGAAGTTCTAAAAAAAATATCGATATTATCAATTGCCGGAATAATGTTTTCATGCGGAGGAAACAATAATTCCAAAGACCTTGATACCCCGGCAAAAGGAGACATTATAGTTGCTGTAGACGAATCGTTCAAACCGATTATTGACGCCGAGAAAACCGCATTTATGGAAATGTATAAGTACACTAAAATAAATGCCGTTTATAAACCCGAAAACGAAGCTATTGCGGATATGCTAAATGATAAGGCCCGCATTGCCGTAGTAACCCGGGAGCTCAACGAGAAAGAGAAAAAAATCTTTACAGACCAGCAGATTTCATATAGAAGTTACAGGATTGCAGCAGATGGAATTGCGTTAATTACTAACAAAAGCAATCAGGATACGCTTATCAGCGTTAATGATTTGGAAGCCCTGATGAAAGGTACCAAAAAGAAATGGTCTGATATCGTTCAGGGAGGTTCCGGCGAAGATGTGGTATTAGTATTTGATAATATCAACTCAAGCAATCTTACCTTTCTGATGAACAAATTCGGTATTTCTACAAAGGCTAAAATACCTATTTATGCTGCAAAATCGAATCAGGAAGTTATTGAGTATGTTAAAACCCATTCTAATGCTATTGGTGTAATCGGCAATAACTGGGTAAGTGATGGTGACGATCCCGCTTCGCTGGGGTTCATCAGAAGTATAAATGTCATGTCTGTGACAGAAGCAAAAAATCCCCGTAAAGAGGATTATTACCAACCATTCGGATATAACCTGGCCCTGAAAAAATACCCTTTAAGAAGAGAAATCCGAGGAATTCTGAAAGAAGCTCATATGGGTCTGGGAACCGGTTTTATCAATTATATGTGTGGTGATGCCGGACAACTGATTGCCTTAAAAGGCGGTCTGATTCCTCTGACAAGACCAATTAATATTCGTCCTGTACAGATTAATAATTAGGAAATCGAAAAAGATTTTTTATATATTAGTTACAGAAATTAATATTTTTGAATGAAAAATCAATCAGGATAGATTCGTGCAAAATTTTAATGCTTTTTTACAATTTTTATAATTAATTTTGTGTTTTATCAACAATCTCCAAAATTATTGATGAAATAAATTCAAGAAGAAAAAAATAACTGTTTTCCTAATCTTATCTTTTAATAAAACTAAAAAACTATTTTTTCAATTAACCCGATTAAGAAGATGAACGTGAAGATGAAATCTCTGTTGGTGGCTGTGGGTTTATTGTTTGTTAGTGTGGCGCAGGCACAGACTATTCAAGCAGGTTTGGCTCAGTTGGATGGTGACCAACCAAGTAAAGCAAAAGCAACATTTGAAGGCTTGGCTAATTCAGCGCCGAATGCTGAAAACCTATTTTATCTCGGCTATTATCAATTGCGTACCGGTGACTACAATGCTGCAAAAGCTACCTTTGAAAAAGGTCTGGCTGCTGATCCTAAAAACCCTCTCAACAGCGTGGGCTTAGGGACTATTCAGGTGGCAAATAAAAATGTTGCTGCGGCTAAAGTAACTTTTGATAAAATCCTTGCCGATACCAAATCAAAAAATGCTGATGTTCTGGCTAAAATTGCTGAGGCTTATGTGATGTTTTATGACAACACAAAAGAAGAAGGTTTCAACAAAGGAAATAATGATCCGGGTGAAGCTATCAGATTATTGGATCTGATTCCTGAAAAAGCGAAAAAAGCGCTTACTGCTGATAACCTGATTGTTAAAGGAGATGCATTCCTTATCAAAAACGATGGAGGACCTGCTGTAAGTGCTTACGAACAAGCTTTATTGCTTGATCCGAAAAGCGCTAAAGCTAAAGTTAAAATCGGGATTGTTTACTTAAGAGGTAAAAACTATAAGGAAGCTCAGGCAAGATACAAAGAGTCTATCGAAACGGATTCTAACTATGCTCCGGGCTATAAGCGTTATGGTGAGTATTTCATCATCGGGTCTCAATATAAAAATGCTTCTAAGTATTTCAGAAAGTATCTGGAGAAAGCTGATGCAACTCCACAGGTTTTATTGGAAACAGCTAAATTGTTGTTCCTTTCTAAAGACTATGAAGGTGCGATGAAATTTACTCAGCAAGCTGAAGCAGGAGGAATTAAAGACAATGATATCTTCCGTATGAAAGGCTGGAGTAACATTGAATTAGGAAATGCTCAGCTTGGTATCGAAAACCTTGAACAAATGATCAAAGCAGGTGTAAAACCTTACCCTACTGATAACTTGTATTTTGGTAAAGGATACCAGTCTCTTGGTAAAGATTCGATTGCGTTAACTTACTACGAACAAGCCGCTCCGTTTGATACGCTTAATAACCTTAACATCAATATCCACGATATTAAATATAAGGAGAAGAAATTTAAAGAGGCAGCTGCTGCTACTGCAAAAGCTATCAAGTGGAAAGAAGCTAAAAAAGAACGTGTTTTAAGTAATGATTACTTTACTTTAGGCCGTGATTATTACTTCACAGGAGCTTACCTTCCTAAAGAGGATACATTAGGCAGATACGAAGCTGGTATGAAAGCTGATACTGCTCTTGCCGGTGCTATCGGTGTTAACGATAAATTCGCTCCATTCTACCTGTGGAGAGCCAGAGCAAATTCATTGGCCGACTATAATAACACAAAATGGTCAGCTGTTCCTTATTACCAACAGTATCTGACTGTGGTAGATTTTGCCAAAGTTGATAAAAATACGCTTTTCGAAGCTTATAAATATCTTGGTGGCCACCAATTGACTGTTGTTAAAGATAGTGCTAAAGCACAGGAATACTTTAACAAAGCGCTGGAGATCAAACCGGATGATCCAACTATTAAGGAGTATCTTGAAGCAACAACTACTCCGGCTACTGCCTCACCTGCAAAACCTAAAAAATAGGTCTGAGGATCCAGATAAAACAGAAAAGCTCTGCCTTCCGGCAGAGCTTTTCTGTTTTATCTGGATCACGGGGAATGTTAAAATTGGCCATTTGGCTATTTAAAAAGCCAAAAAACCTTAACTTTAAAATCTAATCAGAAACTAATATTATAAAATCAAATATGTCATACGCATTAGTAACCGGTGCAAGTAAAGGTATCGGAAAGGAAATAGCAGCAGAACTTGCCAGAAGAAATTTTGACTTATTGTTAGTAGCACGTTCAGAAAGTCTTTTACAAGAAGTCTCTGAAGAAATCCTGAAAACTGAGAAAGTAAAAATCAATTATCTCACAGCAGATCTTTCTGAGCCGAATGTAGCTGAAAAAGTTTACGCCTGGGTAGAACGTGAAGGATATGCCGTCTCTGCGCTGGTTAATAATGCAGGATATGGATTAGTCGGAAATTTTGACGGCTATAGTCTGGAAGAAAACCGAAATATGATGCAGCTGAATATGATCACCCTAACAGAAATGTGTCATAAATTCCTTCCCCTTCTGAAGAAACAAAAACAGGGTTATATCATGAATATCGCGAGTTCAACAGCTTATCAGGCTCTTCCGCTTATGAGTGTTTATGCCGCGACAAAAGTATACGTCCTGAATTTTACAAGAGGGCTAAGCTACGAACTGAGAAACACCTCAGTTTCTGCTACAGTAATCAGTCCCGGTGCTACAGATACAAATTTCAATGACAGAGCCAATCTGGGAGATAATGCCAGAAATGCTGCTGCTAAAGTTTCAATGACCCCTAAAGACGTAGCCAGAATTTCTGTTGATGCAATGCTTGCTAAAAAGACGGAAGTAATACCAGGCCTTGTTAATAAACTCGGAGCCTTTCTTGCCTGGATCGCACCAAAAGCTTTAACTGAAAAGGTAGCAGCTGATATTTACAAATAACAGATCTTATTCAGGTAAAACCATAAAGTATCCGGCTTGTTCATCTACTGAAACAATTTCCTAAAACCATTGATTCTATGAGTATTAAATTTGATGACTTTGAATTTAAAGGAGATACTAAATTCAATATAAAAGACGCTCCTACCAAGGTAAAGGATCTTTACAAAAATGATGAAGATTATCAGGTTTTGCTGAGCGAATACCATAAGAAAATAGATGCCCTGCAAAGCATGATGTATGCGCATGACCGTTATGGCATGCTTCTTATTTTTCAGGCTTCAGATGCAGCAGGGAAAGATGGAACCATCAAAGCGGTATTTTCAGGTATTAATCCAGCCGGAGTAAGTGTACATAGTTTTAAAAGGCCGAATGATGAAGAACTGGAACATGATTTCATGTGGAGAAATATGTTGAAAATGCCCAAGCGGGGTATGTTAACTGTATTTAACCGCTCTTATTATGAAGAGGTTTTAGTTGTTAAGGTCCACCCTGAAATCCTGAAACAATCTCAACGGATTCCGGAAGAATTAACAGAAGATCCGGAGAAAATCTGGCAGCATCGGTATGAAGACATTTCAAATTATGAAAAATTCTCACATAGAAATGGCACAAGGATTATTAAATTCTTTTTACATGTTTCCAAGAAAGAACAGGGAGAACGGTTAATTGAAAGAATACAAGATCCAACAAAAAACTGGAAGTTTGAAGAGGGTGACGTTAAGGAAAGGGAATACTGGAAAGAATACCAGAAAGCTTATGAGGAAATGATTAATCAAACAGCTTCAAAAAACGCTCCCTGGTATGTTGTTCCGGCCGACGATAAAAAGAATATGCGTCTGATTGTCGCTCAGATTATTCTCTCACATCTGGAAAGTCTGAAAATGAATTACCCGGAACCGGATGAAGCCAGGCATCAGGCGCTTCTCGGTCTTATTGAAACCATAAAGAAACAAGAAGAATAAATACAAAGGGTTGAGAAAAAAATGAAAATTCTCAACCCTTTGTCATATTAATATAATTTTGCCAGCTCAGCTCTGACAAAATTCATCAAAGAAGCAATATGTTCTTTAGAGAAATCAAAAGGAATATTGGCGGTAGCATAAATTTCTCCCATTGGTTTGGTATAACCTAATTTGAGGGCATTCAGGTATCCTTCCAGCCCTTTTTCAGGGTTTTCTTTATAATTTTTCCAAACACCAACCGCTCCTAACTGAGCAATGCCGTATTCTACATAATAGAATGGGACTTCAAAGATATGGAGTTGTTTTTGCCAGATATTAGCTTTGTGATCCTCCAGACCTGACCAATCAGTTATGCTGTCTGAAAACTTAGCATAAATTTCAACCCAGGCTGTTTTTCTATCTTCTACAGAATGGGTTGGATTTTCATACAACCAGTGCTGAAATTTATCAACCGTTGCCACCCAGGGAAGTGTATCAATGATATCTTCAAGATGTTTAATTTTAGCACGCTTCAAATCCTCCTCATTTTCGAAGAAAACATTCCAGTAATCCATTGTAATCAGCTCCATCGACATTGATGCCAACTCAGCTACTTCAGAAGGTACATTTCTGAAAGTATTAAGCATTAAGTCCTTCGTTACAATCGAATGAACAGCATGTCCTCCTTCATGCAGAAGCGTGATCATATCACGAACCTGAGAAGCTGCATTCATGAAAATAAACGGAAAACCGGATTCCTCCAATGGATAATTATACCCTCCGGGATTCTTTCCCTTACGAGACTCAAGGTCAAACCGATCCATCCGACGCATTACCTTTAAGCAATCTGCCAGAAAAGGATCCAGATTATTAAAACACTCAATCGTTTTATTCAGTAAATCCTCTCCGGTCGTGAAAGGTTTTAAGCCCGGACGGTTCTGAGGATCGACAGCTTTATCCCAGGGTCTCAACGCTGAAACGCCCAATGCTTTCTTTCTTTCAAGAGCTGTTTCATTCATTAACGGAACAATTGTTTCTGCAACAGCTTCATGAAAATCAAAACAATCCTGCGGTGTGTAGTCAAAACGTCCCATCGCAGCAAACATGTAATCTCTGTAATTCTGAAAACCCGCATTTTGTGCAATTTGATGTCTTAAAGCAATCAGTTTTGACAACAATTCATCAAGCTCTGTCTGGTTTTCCAATCTTCTGCTCCAGATCTTACGATAAATCTCTTCACGTAAACTACGATCCGGGTTTTCTAATAAAGCAGCAGCCTGTGAAAGCGTTTTTTCCTCTCCGTCAACAGTTACCATCATCGCTCCGGTAATTGCGCCGTATTGAGTTTGAAGCGTCTGCATTTCAGTGAATAAAGGAATGTTCTCTTCTCTGAAAATTTCGATAGCACGCTTCATTCCTCTGATGGTAATATCAAAACCCGTAGCCTTCAGTTCCCCCAAATAAGGACTTTCTACTACTTTTTTATTCAAAGCATCTTCATAAACTGAAGTATGTGGCATGATCTCAACTACAAACTGCTGATACGATTTTACCAGTTCTTCATTTGCATTGTCACACGACATTTTTATGTATCTCCAGGCAAGGTTTTCAGACAAATAACTTTCCAGTTCCGAACGATCAGAGAAGAGTTTCTGCAAATCATCTGCATTATCAATTTGTCTGTCTTTCAGATTCTCATAAAAATGTTGAACACTTTCCCAATTGGTAAGAACAAAATCAGCTCCTAAGAATTCCCGGATTTTAGGGCTTGTATTTATAGTTTCAGTCATTGATTTTTCGTTATTTATTAAAATCCTATTATCACAAAAGTAAATAAAATGACTAACTTTACTGCAAATCAGTCAACACTAAAGTTGGCAAAAATCTGCCTTAATTCAGGTACAGATTCCAGGCAAAGTTCTTCTTTACCCATTAAAAGACGGAAATGGCAAAATCGTCGTTATCTACACTCAAGCAAATCAGATCTCAATAACCTTTTCGTCAAAATGTTCAGAAAAATTACCTTTATTGTCATTAGTTCCCTAATCTCCTTATCTCTTTATAACTGCAGCTCAGAAGGGGATAGCCCCGTTAAATTTAATACCCAGCCCTTTGCCTATGTCACCAGTACAGACAAGTCACTTTATGCTTTTAACGGTACAACAGGTGCAATGCTATGGTCATTTGCTGCATCTGACTCCATATTTTCCGATCCTTTAGTCTATAATGGCACTGTTTATATTGCCAGTCTTGACAGTAATGTTTATGCCCTGAATGCCTTAACTGGTGTAATCAGGTGGCAATTCAAAACCAGCAGTCCTTTAAAAACGAATATTGCTGTTAATAATGTCCAACGACTACTTCATTTTGCCAGTTATGACAGTTTATATACACTTGATGCTTTTAGCGGGGTGAAGCTATGGTCAAAATCCTTCAATAACCGAAATTATACTTGTCCTGTCACCAATGACAGTCTGCTTTTTATCGGAGGAAAAGACAATATTCTATATGCATTTAACGCGAAAAACGGGAATAAAATCTGGTCCAGAGAACAAACCATTATTTCGCCTTCAACAAGTCTGAATCTCAGTGGTAATCTGATTTATCTTTCCAGCTCTGACCACAATATCTATGCGCTTGATACTTTGAACGGTACCCAGAAATGGAAATTTACGACAGGTGGCTCTGTTAATTCTACGCCGGTGGTACAATCCGGTATTCTATACATCGGAAGCACAGATAAAAATGTTTACGCCATTGATGCCAAAACCGGAAATAAAAAATGGTCCTTTCCTTTGGGAGATGTTACCTATTCAAGTCCGACGATTGCAAACGGGATAGTATATATCGGTTGTAATGACATGAATATTTATGCTTTAAATGCCAGTACAGGAGAAAAAGTCTGGACATTTCAGGCAGAAGGTCCTATTGTTTCCAGTCCTACAGTTTCAGACGATCTGCTTTATTTTGGAAGTGTTGACAAAGGGTTGTATGTTTTGGATGCCAAAACCGGAAAAAGAATCTGGTCATATTTTACGTTAAGCAGGATTTTATCCAGCCCAAGTGTTATTGATAAAAACGGGAAAGTTCATAATTTCAAAAACAGCGACTTGTCTTCACCCCTGTAAAACCAGGATAATTCACACATTTACAGCTCCTTAAACTAAACTCTTTTCACCATAAACTACCCTCAGAAAAGAGCTCTCAAACATTAACAAATCATTAACAGAGTGCCTTGTAATACCCTTGAATTTTATAGCGTTAATATGTCAAAAGAAGCAAAGAATCACAAAATGCTGTCTTCATAATAACCTTAAAATTCCAATATCATGAAAAGCAAAGTATTTTTTTTAGTGATCGCAGCCTTGGGCGTAATTGGTACAGTGAAGGCTCAAAATAACAGAGATTATCAAGACAGAAGAGATTATCAGGATAACAGAGACTATCAGCAAAACAGACAGGATTATCCACGAGATCGCAGCTATAATAATGATGATTTATATGCCCGCTGTCAGGGAAACCCTTATGGGAATTATGCATTTGATGACCGAAATCCCTTCGATACCAGAAGCCGGTATTATGATCCACAAAACCCCTTTGACCCACGTCCGGTTTATATAGCAAACCGCCATGGTCGCTGGAATGAATGGGATTACAGAAATACTGCTTCACCATATGATTTCTGTGATAATCGCCGTCGCTGGGCAGACAGATATTACCCTGTAGATCCAAGAAATCCATATGATATCAGAAACCGTTATCAAAGCTATGGATACAATCAGCCTTCAAGAGTAATTGTAGTCCCTGCTCCTGCCCCTCCGAGAGTTGTATATGCTCCGAGAGGATACGGTTACTACCGTCATCACAGAGGCTGGTAAATCTAATACCCAAAGAGGCTGTTTCAGAACAAAATTCTGAAACAGCCTCTTTGTAATACTTAATAAATTATTTCTATTCTATCTCGATAACTACGCCAGATGTCTTAGGATGAGATACACAGGTAAGAATATATCCGTTCTTAATTTCATTGTCTGTCAGACCATCTTCCTCGTCCATCTGTACTTTTCCTGACAAACATTTCCCCATACAGGCAGTACACATTCCGGCCTGACATGAATACGGCAGATCAATATCATCTCTCAAGGCTGCATCAAGAATGGTTTCATGAGGTTTTACCAATACCTGATAATCATTTCCCTCATATTGAATGGTAACCATTTGCTCTTTCAGACCTCCGCCTTCTTCTTCATCTTCCACAATTCCTTTATGGTCGTGGGCTGAAGTAAATAATTCCTTATGAATATTTTCTAAAGGCACATCAAACAATTTCAAAGCTGCCTCAATCTGATGCATCATTTCTTCCGGACCACACATGTAGTATTCCGCTCCCGGAATATTGATTCCCAGCTCCTGCTTCAGAAAAAACACTGCTGACGCTTCATTAATTCTACTTTTGTAACCTACCCAGGTATGGCTTGGCTGAGAAAGTACATGAACAACTTTTAAACGGCCCTGATATCCCAACTCCAATTGCTCAAGTTGTTTTCTGAATATAATATTTTCTTCATTTCTTGAACCGTAAATCAAATGCACTTTGGTATTCTGTTCTACAGCAAGTACAGATTTAAGAATTGACATCAATGGTGTGATACCGGAACCGGCCCCGAACATTACAATTTCTCTGTATCTCGTCGGATTAGGTTCAATGATAAAATGTCCCATTGGTTCCATTACTTCAATAGCATCTCCTTCTTTAACGCTTTCACATAAATAATTGGAAACAAGACCATTTGGAACTCTCTTAACCGTTACGGCAATTGATGCATCTTTATTAGGAGAAGAAGACATAGAATAACTTCTTCTGACTTTCTGCCCGTTGATAACAGGTATTAATGTTAGAAATTGACCTGGTTTATAGCTTATTGCCTGATGAATCGGATGCCAGAATGAAATTGTAACCGTATCAGGTGTTTCTTTAATGACTTCTTTAACAGTGAGATGATAATATTTTGCACTCATTGATTCTTAGATTTTTTATAATTTTCAAAACGAAAACTGTCTTGACCTTCCCGGGAAAAATTAAAGCACAAATTTACCCCTCTGTATCGTAACGAACTACAAAACAGAAAGTTTTCTTTTAAAAAGTAAAATCTCAGGGAAAATTTTACAGAGTGCTTTTCCCGGAAACACTCTGTAAATCATTTTATTTTAGAATCTGATAAACCAGAAATGCAGACAAATAAGCCAGTGCTGTCATATAAACAAATTGAATGACAGGATATTTCCAGGATTTTGTTTCCCGAAGGGTAGTAGCGAGTGTACTCATACACTGCATAGCAAAAGCATAAAAAATAAGTAATGAAAATCCTAAAGCAGCATCATACATTGGCTTACCGGTATCAGGATTAATCTCTGCTTTCATACGGTTTTTAATCGTAGCATTCTCATCATCAACTTCACCTCCAAGGCTATAAATTGTTGACATCGTACCAACAAATACCTCTCTGGCTGCGAAAGATGTGATTAAAGCAATACCTATTTTCCAATCGTAACCCAGGGGTTTAATTACCGGTTCAATCGTTTTTCCGAAAAGTCCGGCGTATGAATTTTCAAGTTTCTGCGATGCTACTTTATTTTCAAGCGCATGCCCCTGAAGATCCGGATTTTCCATTCTTACTTTGCTTTCAGCTCTTTCAATCGCATCGCCGGGCCCATAACTTGCCAGAACCCACAAAACAATTGAAATCGCCACAATAACTTTACCTGCCTGAAATACAAAAGCTTTTACAGAATTCCAGATAGAAAGAAATACGTGGTTAAACCTTGGTGCTTTATAAGTTGGCAGCTCCATGATGAAATAACTTCTCTCACGGGCTTTCAACACAATTTTCATTATCCAGGCAGAAAGAATAGCCATAAGAAAACCTATCAGATACAGACCGAAAAGGGCTAGTCCCTGAAGGTTAAAAATACCGAAAAGCGTACTTTTTTCAGGAACAACCAATGAAATCAAAATAGTATAAATCGGCAAACGTGCAGAACAAGACATCAGAGGGGTAACCATAATGGTAATCAGCCTGTCTTTCCAGGAACCAATACTTCTTGTACTCATAATAGCCGGAACCGCGCAAGCCACTCCTGAGATAAGCGGCACAACAGATTTACCATTCAGGCCAAACCGTCTCATCAGTTTGTCCATAATAAACATTACCCTCGACATATATCCTGTTTCTTCCAACAAGGAAATAAAAAGGAAAAGAAAAGCAATCTGAGGTACGAAAATTAACACGCCGCCAATTCCGGAGATTAACCCGTCAGTCAGTAAATCAGTGAGTTTACTGGCAGGAAGCTGTTCTTTCAGAAAATCATTTAACCAGGCAATTCCACCATCAATGGCATCCATCGGATATTGCGCCCAGGTAAATACAGCCTGGAACATCAGGAATAAGATTCCTAAAAAGACAAAATATCCCCAGAAACGATGAAGGAACACTTTATCCAGTTTTTCTGTCCAGGTACTTTCAGGTTCCTGCTCATTCTGGTTATTAACATCTATAACGCAGTGATCTACAACATCAGCAATTTGTTCGTATCGTTTAACCGTTTCAAGTGCCTGAAATTCCTTGGAATTGAAATTGTATTTTTCCTGTAAATTATCAAAACCAACCCGTTGTTGGGTATCAAACATTTTCATATTATCATGTTCACTTAACCAAAGTAAAGCATGATAATCATCCACCTCTCCATAAGTAGTTCTGATTTCATCTACCAGTTCCTCACTATAACCAACAGGTAATGAATCATTTGAGGCATATTTTGTTTCAAGCGTTTTATTAACTGCCAGCCTCAGTCCATTTACACCGATTCCTTTTTTAGCATTTACTTCAGCAACTTCGACACTTAACTCACGGCCGAGTTTCAGGGAATTTATAACAATTCCATTACTTTCTGCCACATCAATCATGTTGAGTGCCAAAACAGTAGGAATGCCAAGATCTCTTACCTGAGAAAAAAGGAGTAAGTTCCTTTTGAGGTTAGAAGCATCAGCAACCACAATGGCCATATCAGGATAATCCGGATGATTGGGATTACCTAAAATATTGATAACAACCTGTTCATCAAGCGATTTCGGATAAATGCTGTATATTCCGGGCAAGTCAAGCACCTCGGCATTTGTTTCCGGATCAAGTTTCCAAACTCCTGTAAGTTTGTCCATTGTTACACCCGGGAAGTTTCCAGTTTTCTGTCTTAAACCTGTAAGGCTGTTAAACAGTGAGGATTTCCCTGCATTTGGGTTTCCGATAAGTGCTATTTTAGGGGATTTCTTTTTCAATTTTCAATTAATGAACTATCAAAAGTAATTATAGTTAATGTATTGGTGAGTCAGGGTCCTTTATTAATTCCGGAGTGGTATGAAACACCAGCATTTAATAACAATTACAAAAAACATTTTAACTTTTCCTACGGGAATTTCAAATAAGAATAATTGTTGCCGCTTCTTCCTTTCTCATCGAAAGGGTATATCCTGAAACTTTTATGGCAATAGGATCACCAAATGGTGCAATATGACTCATAACAACCTCTGTGCCAGGCAAGCACCCCATTTCCAATAATTTCAGGGAAAGAACCTCATCCATAAATGTCCTGATTATTCCATGTTCGCCAATTTTCAAGTCTGCGATTGTCTTCATATAATTCCTTAACTAATTTCCTTAACTAATATTTTAATGCTCTGTTATAACTCTTGTAAAATCTCTTTCATGGATTCATGAAAAGCTGATTATAAATTTCTTCGGATAATTTAAGAGCACTGACCTGTTTAAGCTGAAATATCAGCAAAAATAAGTCATTTTTTGCATTTTATTTAGACTTATTCAAAACAAGTGCAAAGTAACAAAGAGTTCCTGTGCTTTGGAAATTTTCGAACATGATATTTATCACTCAAAATATTATTTGGTTTTTGAGTTTGGGGTTTATTTGTGTTGTAACTTTGTAGCCCGAAAGAATTTCGGGTTAATATTATTTGTTTTCGACAGATCGTTGGAAAAGCAAACTTTGAGCGAAAAACTGATGTTTCAAGAAGTTAAGGCACTGATTAACAAAGAAGTAAAACTGGAATGGAGGCAAAAATATGCGCTCAACGGGATGCTCCTGTATATTGTCAGTACTGTTTACATCTGTTATTTATCATTTAAACTCAAAACAAACGAGCTTAAACCGATTACCTGGAATACTCTTTTCTGGATTATTTTACTTTTTACGGCTGTTAACTCTATTGCAAAGAGTTTTCAGCAGGAAAAACACGGGAGATTGCTGTATTACTATACTTTAGCAAGTCCTGAAGGAATTATTCTTTCGAAAATTATTTATAACAGTCTGTTAATGCTGGTACTTTCTCTTGCAGGCTTTGGTTTTTATGCCATTGTTATGGGAAATCCGGTAGGAGACATAAGCTTATACCTTGGAAGTATAATTTTAGGAGCTGTTGGTTTTTCAAGTACACTAACCATGATCGCAGGAATTGCCTCAAAAGCTGACAACAGCTCAACATTAATGGCGATTTTAAGTTTTCCGGTAATTATTCCTATTCTTCTGCTGCTTTTGAAAGTTTCAAAAAATGCATTAGACGGTCTAGACAGAGGAAGCAGTGCGGATGAAGTCTTTACACTTTTGGCAATAGACTTAATTGTGGTGGTACTTTCAGTGATATTGTTTCCCTATTTGTGGAAAAGCTAGCAGGTCAGTGCAGGTCTGATGCAGAGTTGGTTGGCCGTTATTTTACAGCAAAAAATTGTTTTTATTAACAAGGCAAATTGAATTGAGATGAAAAATTGGTGGAAAATTTTGTCAGTAGTTTTACTTATGTACGTTATGATTATGGGCTTCTTAGGGGAAGTTCCTCGTCAGCCTATTCTTAACGAATCTGTAAGAAACCTTTATTTCCATGTGACGATGTGGTTTTCGATGATGGCTTTATTGATAACCTCCGTTTGGTACTCGGTAAAATACCTTCGTAATCCTTTGGAGGAATATGACGACAAAGCCGTTGAATTTGCCTACACAGGCATTCTGTTCGGAGTACTTGGGTTGATTACAGGAAGTTTATGGGCAAGATTTACCTGGGGCGCGTGGTGGACAAATGATCCTAAACTCAACTCCGTGGCAATCGGAATGCTTATTTATTTTGCTTATATTATTCTGAGAGGTTCTTTTCAGGATGAACTCCAGAGAGGTCGTATTTCAGCAGTTTACAATATTTTTGCTTTCGTAATTTTCATGGTTTTAATCTGGATTCTGCCAAGAATGACAGATTCCTTACACCCTGGAAACGGTGGAAATCCCGGATTTAAACCGATGGATACCAAAGGTACCATGCAAATCGTTTTTCGTCCGGCAATAGTTGGCTGGATTCTTTTAGGTGTCTGGATTACAACGTTGAGACTTCGTCTTAAAAAACTGGAAAGAATTCAAAAAGAACTTTGATATTTTATTAAACAACAAGAGACATTTTTAGCAATTACTGAAACATATCCGAATGAAAAAATTAATCCCATTACTAGGCTTTTTATTAGTTTCTCTGAACCTTTTCGCACAGGAAGAAGTAGAAATGGCAGATAAATTACGTGAAAATGGTAAAATCTATGTAGTAGTAGCTGTTGTTGCAGTAATTTTCGCAGGAATCATTGTCTATTTAGTAAACCTTGACAGTAAAATTTCCAAATTGGAAAAACAACTCAAGAAATAAGATATTCCGGAAGGCACTTTAAAGTGCCTCTGAAATTTTCATCATTCTGAATCATTACTTATTTTGTCGATAATCAATAAATACCATGAAAAAGATACATATTTTCGGAATTATTGTCATTGCCGTAGCCATCGGAATTATCATAACCACTTCTGCTGATGCAAGCACTTATGTTAATTTTACCCAGGCAGAAGAGCTTTCTAAAGATAACCCTTCTCAAAAAGTACATGTTGTAGGTCAGTTGAAAAAAGATCCGGCCGGAAAAGTAGTAGGACTAAACTTTAATGCCGCTTTAGACGCCAATCACTTTGAATTTCTTCTGGTAGACGATAAAGGCCGTGAGCAAAAAGTAATTTATAATGCTCCTCAGCCACAGGATTTCGGAAAGGCAGAGAAAATTGTTATCATAGGCAGCATGAACGGACAAGTTTTCCAATGTGATAAAATCTTATTGAAATGCCCTTCAAAATATCAGGACGGGAAAGCAGAGTTTGAAGAAGTGAAGAAAACCGCAGCCATTTAAAATAGTAAATACCAAAGCTGTTATCCCGGATTTGAGAAAGTCTTCTGAGACATTCCTGAATCTTGGGATATTAGCTTTTTAACATATTATGATACATTCTAATATTGGAAATATCGGTCACCTTTTACTGATTATTTCCTTCGTGACTTCTCTGGTCGCCACATTCGGCTACTTTAAGGCAACGCAATCTAAAGATCTGGCTATTGCCGCTGACTGGCGCAAATTCTCAAGATGGGCTTTTTATATCCATGCTGCTGCGGTTGTCGGAGTAGCTTCCAGCTTATTTGTTATCATTTATAACCATTATTTTGAATACCATTACGCCTACTCACATTCCTCTTTAGCTTTGCCTCTTCAGTATATGATTTCGTGTTACTGGGAAGGTCAGGAAGGAAGTTTTCTGTTGTGGATATTCTGGCAGGCAGTTCTTGGTATCGTTTTAATTAATACCAACAAAACCTGGGAGGCACCTTTAATGACTATCTTTTCGTTAGTTCAGGCCTTCTTATGTTCTATGATTCTGGGCGTAGTTCTTCCGCTCCTTGATTTTAAAATCGGTTCTTCTCCGTTCCTTTTACTCAGAGAAGCACAACCTGATCTTCCTGTATGGAAAATTAAACCGGATTTTATTCCTGTTGACGGACGTGGTCTTAATCCATTGCTTCAAAACTACTGGATGGTAATTCACCCCCCTACCCTGTTTCTTGGTTTTGCCACAACGCTTATTCCTTTTGCCTATCTAATGGCAGGACTTTGGAAAAAACAATACAGAGAATGGATTCGCCCTGCTTTACCCTGGGCTTTATTCTCCGGTGGAATTTTAGGTGTGGGTATTCTGATGGGTGCCTATTGGGCTTATGAAACCTTAAACTTTGGAGGATACTGGAACTGGGATCCGGTAGAAAATGCTTCACTGGTACCCTGGCTGGTACTTGTCGCTGCCATTCATACCATGATCGCTTATAAAAGTTCTCAAACTGCTCTTAAAGCTTCTATTATATTGGTAATCGCTACCTTTATTCTGGTTCTTTATTCTACGTTTCTTAACAGAAGCGGTGTTTTGGGAAATGCATCTGTTCACTCGTTTACAGATCTGGGACTTTCAGGACAGTTACTTATTTATATTTTCACCTTCCTGATTATTGCAGTTGCCCTGAGTATTTTCAGATGGAAAGAAATCCCTTCAGACGAAAAAGAAACTTCTGCTTACAGCAAAGAGTTCTGGATTTTCATGGGTGCTACAGTACTTTGCCTGTCTTCATTCCAGATTATTTTCACCACGTCCATTCCTGTTTACAATAAAGTTGCAGAGGTATTCGGGTTTGTGTCAAACATTGCCTTGCCTGCTGATCAGGTGGCACATTATACAAAATTTCAGGTATGGGCTTTTGTCCTTGTTGCCATGCTGAGTGGTTTCGGACAGTATTTCTGGTGGGGAAGATTCAAGAAAGAGACTATTGCCAAAGCCATTGTTTCTCCCTTGCTCATTGCTTTGGTACTGACCGCATTAGTGGTCAACTTTGCAAAGGTTTACAACATTACCTATGCAATTGTTCTTTTTGCCGGATTTTTTGCGTTGGTAACAAACGGTTCTATTTTAACCAGTATTGTCAAAGGAAATTACAAATTATCCGGAGGAGCCGTTACACACATCGGTATGGCTTTAATGCTGATGGGAATTATGTTTTCCTCAGGATACTCAAAAGTAGTTTCTTTAAACAATTCAGGCTTTGCTATTTCAAATAAAGAAGAAGCTTTTACCAAGGATGATAACAAAGAAAACAAAGAAAACCTGCCGCTTTGGATCGGGCAACCTGCCAAAATGAAAGATTATATGCTTACTTATAAAGGGCGCAGACTTGAAGTAAGAGGTGTTAAAGGCTATTTTGACAGAAAGGATTTCGATATTATTGAAGGCGATTTTCATGCAATTGCCTTAAAAAACGTTGAAAGAGATGGTAAAAAATTATTTTCCAAAGGTGATACCGTGACTGTAGAGCCGGAAAACGTTTATTATGAAATTGAATTCCGTCAACCGGATGGAAAAGTATTCAGCTTATATCCGCGCTGGCAGATTAACCCGAAAATGGGAACTGCTATTTCTCCGGACCTTACCCACTCTTTCAAAAGCGATATTTATAGCTATGTTTCTCTCGATCCGAAATTAGCAACACAGACCGGAGATGAAAAAGAATGGAGTAAGACTGAAAATTTCGTTGCCGCAGTTGGTGATACTTTATTCCTGAATGACTACGTTGCGATTCTCTCAAAAGTAGAAAGAGTACTCGAAGGAGTTGAAGGAGTGCAGCTTGGAGAAAATGATGCCGCAGTAAAAGCCCATTTCAAAGTAATAGGAAAGGAGTTTCAGAGTTATGAAATCACTCCGATCTTCATTATTAAAGATGGAATGATTGCCACACCTTCGGTGGAAAGCGAAGAAACTGGTCTGAGAATCCGTTTTACAAATATTGACCCTAAAACAGGCAAATTCGGTTTCGGTGTTAATACAACGCAAAGAGATCTGATCATTCTTAAAGCCCTTGAAAAGCCTTATATCAATGTTCTTTGGATCGGTTCTATCGTTCTGGCGATAGGATTTGCTATGGCCACTGCAAGAAGAGCAAGGGAATTCAGATTAATGAGAGATAAAGGACTTTCTTAGTCTTCGTATATTAAAACGAAAAAATATCAGATGAAATTTTCAAGAAAAGAGGTATTGTTACTTTCGGCGGGAATCGGCTTTCTGGTGATTTGGATAATCGACCTGAACAGCCCTACCCCTCCTGAGGTAAAAAATAACTTCTGGACAAATATCTTCTATCATTACGGCTGGCTGATGTTTGCCGTAGGCTTTTTATTCTTCTTTCAGTACAGTAAAAATGAGAGACTAAAAAAAGAACAGATGGAAAGAGATAATCCGAAGAACCCTAAAAATGATTTAAAATCAGAGCAAAGAAAGGCGCTGAGAAAGGGTAAAAAGTAATAATACAATATTGGGATTCTTAAACTTTTATTTATATTTGATTACAGAAACTAAGTTTCTGATACTAAAAACCGCTGATTTTCAACTTCTAATTTTCAATTCAAGCATTTTACAAGGAGTGAATATCGTTTGTCGGCAAAAAATTACTTTCGCAAAATCTGACCCTATATGGACTCCCAACAAGTCTTAGGAATAGTGCTTTCAATGGCATTTTCAGCATTCTTTTCAGGTGTTGAAATGGCCTTTGTTTCGGCCAATAAACTATATTTTGAACTTCAGGCCAAACAAGGTAATATTACAGGAGAGATCATTTCCGGTTTTATTAAAAATCCCTCACGTTTCATAGGAACCATGCTTATTGGGAACACCCTTTCCCTTGTAGCTTATGGTATTTTTATGGAAGGTTTCTTACACCATGAAATTGAAACCCTTTTCCCGGTAATCGGTACCGGCCTTATTCCGGGCATAATTGCTTCAATTGTAGGAACGATTATCATCCTTGCCACTTCTGAATTTACGCCTAAAAGTATTTTCTTATTGAATCCTGATGGGTTCCTGGAGGTACTGGCTATTCCGATCTGGATTATTTATACATTAATGTCGCCATTGGTATGGGCAATTGTAGGACTTTCAGAGTGGTTTATCAAGAAAGTGCTCCGGTTGGAATATTCGGAAGAAAAACCCGCTTTCGGACTCACCGACCTCAACCATTATCTTCAAAATCTTAACCGCAAAACTTCAACGGAAGAAGAGGCAGAAGTTGATACCAAAATATTCAATAACGCCCTTGAATTTAAACAGGTTCGTGTACGTGACTGTATGATTCCAAGAACAGAAATTACAGCAGTAAATGTTGAGGAAGGCATTGAAGAACTAAAGAAGGTATTTGTTGAAAGTGGTCACTCTAAAGTTTTAGTTTACAGAGATACCCTTGAAGATGTAATCGGATACTGCCATTCTCTGGCATTATTTAAGAAGCCTAAAGACATTATGGGAATAATCACTCCGATTCCTATTGTACCGGAAGCTATGCCTGCAAATGATCTGATGATTCGTTTTTCAAAAGAGCATAAATCTCTGGCTTTAGTGGTGGATGAATTCGGAAGTACTTCCGGGTTAGTCAGCATGGAAGATGTAATGGAGCAGATTTTCGGAGAAATTCAGGATGAATATGATGATACTGAAGACTGGGTTGAAAAGAAAATTGATGACAAAACCTATATTCTTTCTGCCCGTCATGAAATTGATTATCTGAACGAAAAATATAATTGGAATCTGCCCGATGGTGATTACGAAACTTTGGGAGGATTATTGATTAACATCAATGAAGACATTCCGGACGTAAATGAAGTAATTGTCTATCAACCTTTTAACTTTCAGATACTGGAAATGAAAGATGCCAGAATTGATACGGTAAAAGTCTCTATTATCGGCGAAGTAGAACACAAATCTGAAATTTTTTCAATCAAACACTAGATTGACTCAGCATATAAAAGAAAGAGGAGAATTTGAACCATCAAATTCTCCTCTTTCTTTTATATGCACCCAGTCCTTAAAGAATTACATCCATTAAAGTCTGGCATTTTATTTCTGTTTCATGCCATTCCTTCATAGGATTTGACTCTTCTGTGATTCCGCAGCCGGCAAAAAAAGTACCTTTATCACCTTCAATTTTCATCGTCCGCAGGTTTACAAACAAATGTGTTTCCTGATGAATGTTAATCGGGCCGAGGAATCCACTGTAGAATTCTCTCTGATGCAATTCATTTTCTGCGATAAAACGTAATGCATTCTCCTTAGGCATTCCACAAACTGCTGAAGTCGGATGCAATAATTCAAGCATCACCGTTCCCAGCTGTGAGAAATTCACCTTTTGCGTATCAACCGAATAATCCGTTCGGAGGTGCATCAGATTACCTGCCAAAACCGTTTTAGGTCCGTTTTCAACATATTCTCTCAATCTGATTTGCTTAAAACATTCTAAAATATACCGGCTGACAAATGCCTGTTCTTCAATATCTTTATGAGACCATTTTGCTTCGGAAACAGATAATTTCTCCCCGTTTTCTCCGATAGCGGACTGGGTTCCTGCCAAAGACATCGTTCTGAAAATACCGTTCCTGTCCAGGCTCACCAAAGTCTCAGGTGTAGCACAAAGCCATGTTACCTTTTGCATTGGCAGATAAACCGCAGAGATAAATGCATTCGGATAGGTTTTGCACAATTTGTTGAAAGCATCAACTACGTCAAAACTTTCCGGCAAAACAACCTGTGTTGTTCTGGAAAGTACTACCTTTTGCATTAACCCTTCCTGAATCGCCCCAATACCATGCTCAACCATTTCAGCAAAGGTAATTTCATTATACATTGAAGTACCTTCAGAATGAAATTCTCTTGAAAAATCAGCATGTTTATCAGAATCCGGAATTTGTCCCGGTGTATTTTGAAGCCAGGTTCTGACCTTATTTTCAAATATCTCTGCCTCCAGAGGTTTCACTTTAAGGCAATCTTCTATCTCATTGTTCCCACTATCAAAACAATAAAACAAATCAGCTTTCAAAAATAAAGGTTCGCCCTGAAAAGGACTGATTACAAATCCTGAAGGAAGTTCCTCCAGATCTATTTTAGTTGCCTGAATCTTACCCGACAAATCCACTGCTAATTGTTTCTCCGCCGTATTAGGCCTGCGCCATAAAGCAACAGGATAGGCCTCTGTAACAGCAGTATTCCACAATGCGGCAATTCTTTGTATTTGGGTAGAAATATGAAGTTCCGAAGTCGGATACATATCTTTAAAAAACGTATTTCGATTTTATTAAATTTCCTAACAATCTGATTAACAAAACATTAACATACAGCTCTCTGGCCAGATTTAACCAGATATTAAATATAACAAAAGTTAGAAAGATGCTGTTCTGAAAATCTGTTTTTTTTTCCTTAAAATTACTGTTTAATAGAAATTATGGCAATAGTAATTCTGCTTGCACACACCAGATCACCCTTTTCATTGGTAATTTTTATCTCCCACACATGCATAGATTTTCCAATTCTTAATGCCGTACATTTGCCATATACATATCCGCTTCTGGCAGATTTAAGGTGATTTGCATTGATTTCAACTCCCACTCCCGTTTGAGATTTCGGATCGTCCAGACAAAGCCATGAAGCAACACTTCCCAGCGTTTCAGCAAGCACCACTGAAGCTCCGCCATGCAGTAATCCCATTGGTTGTCTAGTCCTGAAATCAACCGGCATCTTAGCCACAATATAATCAGGAGTAACTTCTGTAAACTCAATTCCCAAATGTTCTCCCATATTCCCGGCACTCAATGCATTAATCTGTTCTATAGTGTATCCCGTTTTTATCATATTTTTTATTTAGTTTTGCGTTGATTTTGAGAGATTAAATTTTACACAGGTCTTTAAATCAAATATTAAGTTTAACTATTGTTTATCGTTATATCAAGCATTAGGACTAAGTTTGCATTTTTCAAAACTACGTCGCTCTTAAAAAATTACCATTCATGGCCACAAAGAAAACTATATATTTAATTCGTCACGGAGAAACCGATTATAATCGCAGAGGTGTAGTACAAGGCAGTGGCATTGATTCTGATTTGAATGCACTGGGTCTTGCCCAGGCACAGGCATTTTTCGATACATACCAAAACATCCCCTTCAGCAAAGTTTATACTTCCGGCTTGAAAAGAACACATCAATCGGTAAAAAATTTTTTAGATGCAGGATTACCCTGGGAACAATATCCGGGGCTAAATGAAATCAGCTGGGGAAGTAAAGAAGGAAGAATCCCGAATAATGAGGATAATGAATATTACAAAGAACTGATGGACAACTGGCAGGCAGGGAATGTTTCCATGCAGGCTGAAGACGGAGAAAGTCCGGTAGATGTGTTGGAACGCCAAAAACCTGTCATCGATGTAATTCTAAGCAGACCTGAAGAAGAAACCGTATTAGTAGCAATGCATGGAAGAGCGATGAGAATCCTTCTGACATACCTGCTTCAACGCCCTCTTCATGAAATGGATAATTTCGAGCACGCCAACTTATGTCTTTATAAACTCAGCTATAATTACGAAACAGAATCGTTTTCAATCGAACTGGAAAATGATCTTTCACATCTTGCTCAGTTAAGTAATTTTTAAATTTTTGATGAAATCCGGATTTTGGAAAAATCCGTAAACTCATAGCATTCAGAAGAATCAAAGAAGAAAATATTCATTAATCCTTCTTTGATTCTTCATACAATTCTCAGCACCTCAAAAAATTTCTCCTTTCAGAAATCCGTTTATCACCTACATTTTCCGTTTACTCAATTTTTGGACAATTTTAGTATCAATTTGGCCTAAATTGTTGTTAGGATGATTGTATATCGCTGGTGAAAATCATTCAGCTTAATTTGTATAAATTGATATTTCCCGATTGTAATTTAGTCTTTTGTGACCCGGGAAAAGGAAAATTATTTGTAAAAATGTCCAAAACCAAACTATATTGGCTCCTACAAACCTCAGGCTGGCTGGCCTGGGCGGTGAATGACGGACTGATTTATGCTAATGACTTTGGCTGGAAAATTGATTGGTTATACGCTGCACTGCTCAATGTTGGAATCGCAATATTTCTTACCCATAATTACAGAAAAATCATCCGTTACTGGGGTTGGGTTGAATCTCCGATTATTCAGGTAATTCCTAAAATTTTATTGTCAATTACCATCATGTCACTGATTATGGTCAGTATTAATTTACCACTTGACATTCATCTGGTAAGTGATACTTTCAAAATCAATATCACGATGTTCACGCTTCTTCAGTATATTTTAAATTTCGCTAAACCCCTCACAATCTGGACTTTATTCTATTATGCCTTTCATTATTTTGAAAGAAAGTCAGAAGCAGAAGTAGAAAAGGTAAAACTGCAATCTTCTATCAAAGAAACAGAATCTAAAGTACTGCGAGCACAAATGAATCCTCATTTTATGTTCAATGCACTAAACAGCATCAGAGCTCTGATTCTGGAAGATCCGGAAAAAGCCCAGAAAGGAATTACGCAACTTTCAAACATTCTGAGAAGTTCATTACTGGCAGATCGCAGAAAAACAGTTATGCTTAATGAAGAGTTGCGTACCGTTGATGATTACCTTGCTCTTGAAAAAATCAGATATGAAGACCGGCTTCAGATTCGTAAAAATATTTATCCGGAAACACTGAATGTTCAGGTGCCCCCAATGCTATTACAGACCCTTGTTGAAAATGCCATAAAACATGGTGTTTCCAAACCTGTAAAAGGTGGTTTTGTGAGTATTGAAACTAAAATGACCAATGATAAGCTTTTGATTATTATCAGTAATACAGGAGTGCTGGAAACCACAGAATCAGGTGGATTCGGCCTGGAAAACACTGCACACAGACTGGAACTATTATTTGGCCCCGAAGCCAAATTCCGGATCTTTCAGGCCTCCAAAGATGTCGTTACCGCAGAAATTACCATCCCGATTCCTTCGGGAGAATCAAAAGAAAATCCGTTTTCGAAAATCACCAATATTGTAAAACCTAAAATCACCATGTAGCCTGACAAGAGCCGAAGGAATAATCTCCTTCCGGATCTCTTTGAAAGCCCAAACCTCAACTTAAAAAATGAAAGCTATAATTGTTGACGATGAACGTCTGGCCAGAAACGAACTAAAAAGATTATTAGAGAATTTTCCTAAAATTAATATCGTCGGAGAGGCTGCAAATGCCGATGAGGCAATACAGTTAATCGATGAATTGCATCCGGATCTGCTGTTTCTCGATATACAAATGCCGGGCAAAACCGGCTTTGACTTACTTTCTGAACTGGAAGGGTATGTTCCGGAAGTAATTTTCACCACTGCATACGATGAATATGCCATTAAAGCATTTGAATTTAATGCCCTTGACTATTTACTGAAACCCATTGAACTTCACAGACTGAGCGAAGCCGTTCAAAAGGTTGAAGAAGAAATTCAACATCAGCAAGAGCGTACAGATACTGCCAAAGAAGGGGTAAAAGTATTGGGAGACAATGACCAGGTTTTTGTAAAAGATGGCGAAAAATGCTGGTTTGTCAGACTTGGTAAGGTAAGATTGTTTGAATCAATGGGCAATTATGTGCGATTATACTTCGATGACCAAAAACCATTGGTGCTGAAATCATTGAATGCCCTGGAAGAGCGCCTTGACTCTAAAGTATTTTTCCGGGCAAACAGAAAGCACATTATCAATTTACAATTCATTGATAAAATTGAACCCTGGTTTTCCGGAGGATTACAGGTTACATTAAGAGGAAGCGGAGAAAAAATTGAGATTTCCCGTCGTCAGGCCATTCGCTTTAAAGAATTATTAAGCTTATAGAAAAGAACTTTTTACAGTCCGTTTTGTGCATTATTTTACTGCATAATTCCTAATAAAAAAGATGAATAGTGCGCTTTGAGCAGACTATTCATCTTTTTATCTGTCAGATATTCTGACATCATTTCTGTTCTTCAGCAGAAGTCTCATTTTTTTTCGATTCCTTCGGAATCTTCTGAGGCCGGACAGGTCTGTCAAATTCCGGTTCTCCCAATACATATCCATATGGCTTTAAGGCTTCAATATTGTCAAATACTACCTTTAATATTGCAATAAATGGCAAAGCCAGTACCAAGCCGGAAATCCCCCATAATTGTCCTCCTAAAACCAATACGATCATAGCAGCCAAAGGATTGATGCTTACTTTTGAACCAACAATATGGGGGGTGATGAAGTTACCTTCCAGAAATTGTACAAATAAAAATACTCCTGCCACACCTACCGCATACAACGGAGAATCCTTCGTTATTAAAGCCATAATAATCGGCAAGAGAGAACCAATCATTATCCCGATGTATGGAATCAAAAGTAAAAATGCTGCCAGCGTTCCAAAAAACATCGCATACTCAATCCCAAGAATCATTAAACCTATTGTATTAAGGGTCGCTACAATAATTATTACCATCACAAGACCCAATAGATAACTTTGTACTACCGTATAAATCTTTTGCAGGATTGTATCTATTTTAGTCTTTTTGGAACGGAAAAACACTTTATAGAAGAAATTTCTGAAGAAGTCTCTGTAATGTAAAAAGAAGAAAACAAAGATAGGTATTAACGCCATCGAACTCAAAGAGTTAGCAATTGCAGTTAATGAATTAGTCACGATATACCCACTGTTTTTCAACAGATTAAGTGACTGATTTCTAAATTCTGTTACCTGCTTTTTCCGGCTGATATTAAAATTTTTCGCAGCCCAGGTTTGAAGATTATTCATTAAACCCTCCGCTTTTCTTTGAAACGCAGGCAATTCATCCGATAAATCGGCTAATTGCATTGAAGCCAGGGAAACAAGACCTACCACAATCGCCAGCGTAATGAGAAGACAAACAAATATGGCTAAGGTTCTTGGGAAATACCACTTTTCCAAAAAATGACACAAAGGAAAAAGCAGCATAGCAAAAAGTACAGAAAAGGAAAGAAGTATCAATATTTCCTGTAAAACAAACATCCACCACACAATAATGCTTACACAAAGCAAAGAAATCAGTAATTTGGCAGAATAAGGTAATTTAGTCTCCATTGCGAATAGAAAACCCACCCTTTCGGGCGAATCAGATTTTATTTTATGCTAAAAATGAAAGTACTCATGTGGTTATTTTACCTGAAAACTGCCACTTGCAATTGTCAATCAGAAATCAATCAATCCGGTTTCAGGAAAGGTAAGAAATTCTATAAAATTAGCCAAATCGGGAAAATGGACCGAATTGTAAATGAAAGTTCAGGTTTAGCAAAATTGACAGGAAAACAAACATTTTGGTCACATAACGACAGCGGAGGAAAAGCAGAGCTTTATGAGGTAGATTCTACCGGAAATTATATCAGTACCCTAAGTATTCCCAAAGCCAGGAACATTGACTGGGAAGATCTCGCAGGCGACAGACAAGGAAATATATTCATCGGAGATTTTGGGAATAACCGGAATAACCGAAAAGACCTGATCATCTATAAACTCCCGGAGAAAGAGCCTGAAAAAGTAAAAACAATTCAATTCAGCTACGAAGATCAGAAAGCATTTCCTCCTCCTGACAAAGAACGTAATTTTGATTGCGAGGCGATGTTTTATCATCAGGACAGCCTGTATCTTTTTTCTAAAAACCGAGGGGATAAACAGGTTAAGCTTTATGTTGTTCCGGCAGCCGAAGGGACATATTCCGCCAGACTTAAAGCCAAAATCTACCTGAAAACCATGGTTACGGGTGCAGATATCAGTCCGGATGAAAAAAAATTTGCCGTGCTGACTTACGGGAAGTTATTTATTTTCGGAATCAATGAAGGACAAATAAACTTCTCAAATCCAATTTTTTGTTTGAAAACTAAAAGAAAACAAACAGAAGCAATCGTTTTTCTTGATAATGATCGTTTACTCTTAACCAATGAACAGGGAAGTATTTATCTGATCGGGCAAAGAGCGGCTCCTTAATATGCCGGAAAGGAAATCTTAACAATTCCGTAACATTGTCTTAATTAATTTTGTGTCGAAAACTTGCACTTGGTATAACAGTTAAAAGACAATGAGAACAGCTATTCAAAATTCGTTAACACACTTTACACCAAGCAAAAAACCTTTTATGAGTGTAAATCTTCAAACTCCCAAAATTCTAGTAGTTGATGACGATCCGGATATCATCGAACTGCTGGAATACAACCTCGCAAAAGAAGGCTACGAAGTCGCATCCGCTCCAGATGGACGTAAGGCATTGGAAATTGCCAAAACTTTTAAGCCTGAGTTAGTCTTGCTAGATGTAATGATGCCTCACATGGATGGTATTGAAACAGCCAGACAACTTCGGGACTTATCGGATTTGAAAAATTCATATATCCTTTTCCTGACAGCACGTGCGGAAGAATACTCTGAAATTGCTGCATTTGAAGTAGGTGCTGACGACTATATCATTAAGCCGATCAAACCACGGGCATTAATGAGTCGTATCAAAGCTCTTTTCCGTCGTGACTCCCAGCAAAACGAGCCGGATGAGAAGATTGAAATTGGTTCTCTGGTAATAAACAGAACCAATTATTCAGTACAAAATGGTGGCCAGCAGTTGGTTTTACCTAAAAAAGAGTTTGAATTATTATCTTTTTTAGCCAGAAATCCCAATAAAGTATTCAACAGAGATGAGTTATTGGAAAAGGTATGGGGAGCAGATGTTTATGTTGTTGAACGTACAGTAGATGTTCATATCAGGAAATTGAGAGAGAAAATTCCTGAATATTATATAAAAACCTTAAAAGGTGTAGGTTACATGTTTTCCATTGAGGAAAATTAATTTGCAGAAATATGAAAAACGCTCGGAAGAATTAAATAACTTCCGAGCGTTTTTCGTTTATAGTGTTGTCTCATCTCTACATTTTATTTTTTAAACCAAAATATCCATTTATTTCCTCTATTTCCTCGAAAATGGATCGGGAATTACAATCACCAGCTTAACTACTATGAATCGCTATTGTTCCGTATTAATCTTCCTTACTTTATTTGGCACAATCAGTGTCAATGCCCAGCAATTATACAATTCTCAGACTCAGCTGCAACTCAAAAAGGTTTCAGGTGATATAGGGAAACTACAGGATCAAAACTATCAGAAAGCACTGGATCTTGCCAAAAAACTTGGAAGGCCTCTCTCCGGAATGCTTAAGGGAAGAAGCTTTCAGTTACACAGTATTTCAGAAACGGGAGAACTACTCTACATTTCACCTGAAAGTAATGCCCTGGCAGCAGGAGCAACCAAAACCACGAGTCTGTACAATAACGGTAGTTTAGGATTAAATTTAAATGGAAGCAGTGCTGTTTTATCAGGGAGATTGGGAGAATGGGACGAAGCAGCTGTATTAGCCACCCATCAGGAATTCGGAGGAAGAGTAAGTCAGCAGGATGGTGTTACAACTACTTCCCTGCACTCCTCTCACGTAGCAGGAACGTTAATCGCTTCAGGCATCAATTCGCAGGCAAAAGGAATGGCATTCGGAGCAAATCTGAAAGCCTGGGATTTTGCAAACGATAATGCTGAAATGGCGACGGCAGCTTCCAATCTGCTGATATCCAATCACTCCTATGGTTTCAATGCAGGCTGGGCCTATGATGATGTAAATAACCGCTGGCAATGGTGGGGAAATGATAAAATAAGCGTTTTCGAAGATTATAAATTCGGGTTTTATGATAGTAACACTCAAACCTGGGACAAAATCGCATACAATGCACCTTACTACCTGATTGTAAAGTCTGCCGGAAATAATAGAGGAGAAACCGGCCCCGGAGATGGTCAATTGTATTATCTGGGAACTTCAAATGATACCAGCAGAGTAGTCAGAAGTAAAAATAACGGGTATGATATCATTTCAACCACAGGAACAGCTAAAAACATCCTTACAGTCGGAGCTGTAAACCCTCTTCTTCAGGCTCCCGGACAATCTTCGGACATCAGTATTTCTGACTTCAGCAGTTTCGGGCCAACAGATGACGGAAGAATTAAACCTGATATTGTTGGGGTTGGGGTTAATATATTCTCAACAACTAATACCTCAAATACAAGTTACGGAGTCCTCAGCGGAACTTCAATGTCTTCACCTCAGGTGGCCGGAAGTATTCTTCTGCTACAGGAATTATATGCCAAACAGAACGGAAACCTGTTTATGCGTTCTGCCACCCTGAAAGGTCTCATTTTGCATACGGCTTTCGATGCCGGAAATCCAGGACCTGATTATATCTACGGATGGGGGCTATTAGATGTTGAAAAAGCAGCAAAAGTCATGATAAATGACTCCAAAGCACATTCACTTACAGAAAGAGTACTGGAAAATGGTGCGACTTACACTCAACAGGTTGTCGCTTCAGGAAAAGGCCCTTTGATCGCAACCATTTCCTGGACCGATCCGGAAGCGGCTATTACTACTGCTACAGCTGCCAATTTAAACAACCGGACGCCAAAGCTTGTTAATGACCTTGACATTCGTGTTTCTGACGGAACAACTACCTTTCAGCCCTGGGTTTTAAATCCTGATAAGCCAGCTGATAATGCAACAAAAGGTGATAATATTCGTGACAATATTGAACAGATTTACATCCCGAATGCTGTTGCAGGAAGAACTTATACCATTTCAATTAATCATAAGGGAACCTTAAAGAGAGAAACTACTACAAGCGGGACGCTAGGCAATCCTATTCCTCAGAACTATGCACTGGTAATCAGCGGCATCGGAGGTACTGCTTATTGCTCTTCTACTCCAACCGAAAAAAGCGGAGCTATCCAAAGTTTCTCTTTTGGAAATATCAATAATACTTCTACTGCTAAATCTGACTTTACTGATTTACGGGCTTCTGTTTCAATTGGTCAAAAAATCCCGCTTGATATTACTTTAACAGGAAACTCCGATAAAATTGTTAAAGTGTTTATCGACTGGAATTCCGACGGTGATTTTGATGATGCCAACGAAAATGCAGCTACTTCAAATACCATCAGCGGAACCGGTAAATTCTCCACGGTTATAACGGCCCCGGCAGGGTTAGTTGTTGGTAACAGCTCTCTAATGCGGGTAATTTGTCAGGAAAATCCTTCAAATGCACAGTTTACAGCCTGCGGCACTTATGCGAAAGGAGAAACGGAAGAATACAGCATTATTATAACCCGCCCGGCAGACGATGTCGGGGTTACCAACCTCACCTCTCCTGAAAATGCCGTTTTCTGTTCAGGAACAACTCAAACCAATATTTCAGTTACCTTGAAGAACTTTGGATTAAATACCCAAACCAATATTCCGGTAACGGTTAAAGTTTCTGACCCTAACGGACTTGTTACCACGGTTTCCGGTACTTTCAATGACTCACTGGTTTCTCTTGCTGAAAAATCATTTACCCTGGCAGGTACTTTCAACCCTGTAGCCGGAGTAAACTATTCATTTGAAGTAAGTACAGGCTTACTGATAGATCAGGATCCGACCAATAATACCAAAACGTTTGTAAGATCAGTTAATAATCCTGTTCCTCCGGCAGCACTGGCTGTTATCTGCGGAGATGGCGCTGTTGTTAATTTAACTGCCTCTGCGGCAAGCTCTACCCCGATTTGGTACGACGCCTTAAAAGCTGGCAATATCGTGGCAACCGGGCTTTCTGCTACTGCTCCTAAAAAGGCTATCGGTGAGAAATATTACGTTTCAGTAAATGATTTCTCCGGAAACTTCGGTCCTAAAGATAAATATGCCTTTGGAGGCGGTACTTATTATGAAGCATTTGGCCCTTCCCCTGTCTTTAAAACGGAAATTCCTTTAGTACTGGAAAGTGCAAGAATTTATGTGGGAACTCCGGGTAAAATAACTTTTACCGTGACAAGAGTTTCGGATCAGGCGATAGTAAGTTCAATCACAGTAGATGTTAAGGCAACAAGAACAACTGCTAACCAGACCAAAGTCAGCAGTCAGCTAATTGATGACCCGACCGATCAGGGAGTAGTAATTCCACTGAATCTTGTTATTCCTTCTCCGGGGCAATATATGATTAGTCAGGAGTGTAAAAACGGTGCTACGATTTACCGGAGTAACCGTACACTTGCTAATCCTTCAGCAGCTGTAGATAACATTGGTTATCCTTTCACATTAGCGAATATTGTTTCTATTTCAGAATCCAATTCAAGCGGATCAGTTGTAAAATCAGGTTATTATTATTTCTACGACATGAAACTCAAATCTTATGGCTGTCCCAGCCCGAGAGCAGAGGTAGTAATAACACAAGGCGCCGCTCCAACGGTGAGCATTTCTCCTAATGGAAATGTCAAAGTTTGCGACGGACAAAGCGTAAACCTTACAGCCACTTCGAGCAGCACAGCCGCAACTTATCAGTGGCTACAGAACGGGACCAGTATCAGTGGTGCAACCAATGCGACATATCAGGTAAAAACTGGCGGAAGTTTTAGTGTTCTTGTAAAGGATAGCGGTTTATGCTCCACAACTTCCCAGCCGGTAGTAGTTACTTTATTGAGTCCTTTACAACCCCTGGTTTTCTTCAGCGGGTCTCTGTTAAGTACGCAATCCGGTTCAAATCCTCAATGGTTTTTAGAAAATACTCCTATTCCGGGTGCCAACCAACTCACCTACCTTCCAATAGCATCAGGGAACTATAAGGTTCAGATTTCAGATGTTAATGGCTGTACCGCCATTTCTGATCCATTCCCGGTAACAATTACAGCTACTGAAGAGGAGATTGTCAAAGGCGACCTTCGTGTTTTCCCGAATCCAACACAAAATTCAATAACCGTGAAATGTGATTCACAAAGCCCTTTGAAGAACGGACTGGCAACAATTTATTCATTAAGCGGAGCACCGATTGCCTCCCAGAAATTAGTTGCCAAAAATCAGGCTTATGAGGCAGAATTTGATGTTTCAAAATTAAATTCAGGAACCTTTGTCGTTAGAATTGTTTCAGAGAATAATGTAAAAGTTATCCCTTTTGTAAAACAATAATTATTCATCATATTTTAGATTACCAAAACAGCCGGACTTGTTAGCAAGTCCGGCTGTTTTGGTTTAATTATATCCTGTTTCAAACAATATCCAGGGGAATGATATCGGTTTCCTGTTTCCGAAAACGTTTACGTTAAAAAATTAAACTCAGATCATAGATTATTCTGATTCATATCGTTAAACTTGCCCGTTCTATTTCAGGCTCATTGCAAAAGCTGAGATACAGAATTGCTCATTTTCACCAATTCTTTAAATAAGTCATCAAAAGAAAACATGAAAGTTTATATCAAAGATCAGGACATTGCCTGGGAAGAACTGGGAGGAGGGTTAAGCCGTAAAATTCTGGCATTTGATGCCAATTTAATGATGGTAAAAGTAGCCTTTGAAAAAGGAGGAGTTGGTACTTTACACAGTCACTATCATACTCAGATGAGCTATGTAGAAAGCGGTTCTTTCGAAATAGAAATCGGGGAAGAGAAACAGGTATTAAATCAGGGAGATGTTTATCATATTCCACCACATCTTGTTCATGGAGCCGTATGTCTTGAAAAGGGTGTTTTAGTAGATGTTTTTACACCCATGAGAGAAGATTTTGTAAAATAAATATACAGCGTTCATGCTATTTCCTGACGTGAACGCTATTCCCACCTTTTTATCATCAGCAATTTATTCAGGGGCAGATTTTAACTACCGTTTTCCCTATTAACTTTCCGGCCAGCATTAATTCCAGTCTTTGGGGAACCTCTTCAAGAGAGATCTCTGTAAAAAGATCATCCGGGTGATCAGGTTTCCATTCATTGGCCAGCTTATGCCAGATTTCTTTTCTCAAAATCATAGGACATTCTGCTGAATCAATACCGAAAAGGGCATTTCCTCTCAAAATAAAGGGGAAAACCGTAGTTGGTAACTGTGGAGAAGCAACAAGTCCGCAGGCTGCCGCTGCCCCACCATAAGTCAAAGATTTGAGGGCTGTAGCCAAAATATTCCCCCCAACGGTATCAATCACTCCGGCATAGGCAGATTTTAATAAAGGGCGTCCGGATTGGTCATCAAGCGCTTCTCTTTCAACGATTTCATCAGCACCTATTTTTGTCAGAAATTCCTTCGCTTCAGGTTTGCCGGTTACAGTAGTTACCCGAAAGCCGATTTTACTTAAAATAGCAGTCGCTAATGTTCCGACCCCTCCGGTTGAACCTGTAACCAGTATTTTACCTTTTTCAGGAGAAACACCATAATTACAAAGAGCATTGATACACATTCCGGCGGTAAAACCTGCTGTACCGTGAATCATAGCTTCCTGCATGGTCATACCCTCGGGTAAAGGCACTATCCAGGCAGCAGGAACACTGATATACTCGGCTAATCCGCCTGAAGTATTCATGCCTAAATCATAACTTGTAACAATTACTTTATCTCCCGCTTTGAAAGCAGGATCATTACTTTCCTCTACAACTCCGGCCGCGTCAATTCCGGGAGTATGCGGGTAGTTTTTAGTAACGCCTTTATTCCCTGTTGAAGATAAGGCATCTTTATAATTGAGCGCAGAGAAATGCACTTTTACCAAAACATCCCCCTGGGGTAAATCTGAAATACTTTTCTCTGAAATGTTGCAGGAATATTTACCTTCTTCGGTTGCAGATACGATTAAGGCCTTGAATTTTTGATCCATCTGAGGTTTATTTATTTCTTCTGATCATGTCCAGAAACTCAATAACTCCGTCTCTTAGTTCTTCCAGAATATAAAGGGTAATCGGAAATTCTCTTCTGATCATATCGTGCATGACATCTTTTGGAATACGAAGTATCTGGCTGTCTCTTAAAACCTTTACTGTGGCAGGAGCAATCATATCGACCATATCAATACCGCCATGCCAGGAACCGGGTTTTTCACTGATATATACATACGGCTCTCTTACTCCTCTGATTTTTCTTTCCATTAACCATTCTCCTTCCAGTAAAACTAAAAAATCACTTGGCTTTTCATCCAGTACCCTCAGATAGCTATCTTTCTGAATATTCAGTACTTTGCTGTTTAAGGCAAGAAATAAGAGCTGTTTATCAGAAAAAGCATTAAAGAGCGGATTTTGTTTCAAAAAATCTCCTGTTTCCATTTTGGTATCCGTTTGTTTCAGAAATATGATTTACATTGGAAAACTGCAACTTTCAATACCCTACTAAAAAACACAAAATGTTTTACTTTTCCAAAATAAAAATCATGCGGGATGAGCTCTCTGCCTGATATGGTTCCAGTAAATAATTACCGAACAAATGTTTAAGTGTAAGACCCGCTGAGGAGAAATACCGAAGAAAAGATTCCTGGCAGATGGCCTCAACTCTTTCCTGAAAATGATAATGATGCTTTTCTGCTTCAAAGTCAATATTCTTGATAATACAGCCATTTTCATGGCGCTTTCTGATTTCGAAATCAATCCCCTCTATACTTTTTATCTCATAAGAAACCAACTCCCTGATTACTAATGGTGTATTAAAAAAATCCAAAACAAATCGTCCTCCTTTTTTCAGACTTCTTGCGGCTGACTGGAAAGCTTTGATATTTTCAGATTCGTTTGCAAGGTAACCAAAACTGGTGAACATATTCAGGACAAAATCGAACTCTCTTTCTGCAAAAAAATCTCTCATATCATGTACATGAAAATGAAGTCTTTCATTGGCAAATTGCTGAGCATATTCAATACTTTGGGGAGAAAGATCTAATCCTGTTACATTAAATCCTTTTTGATTAAGATAAATCGAGTGACGGCCTTTCCCGCAAGCCAGATCCATAATCTGATGTTCGGGTAAAAATCCGAGAAATTCAGAGAGTTTATCAATGAATAACTGCGCCTCATCATCATCTCTGTTTTGATAAAGAATATGATAATAAGGTGAATCAAACCAATGGCTGAACCATTCCTTTTCCATGTAATTTGTACCTGATCCGATGTTCTGCACATTTGTTAAACCAAATCCCCGGAACACCGGATCTAATATTCAAGTCAATAATAATATGCGAAACTTATTTCCTTAATTCATGATTTTCCAGAAAATCATGATACGCCAGTCCGACACCCTCACCAAGTTCAATTTTATGTTTCCAGCCATAAGAATGAAGTTTTGACACATCCATCAATTTTCTGGGTGTTCCGTCAGGTTTAGTAGTATCCCAGACTAATTCTCCTTCAAAACCTACTGTTTTTTTAACAGTTTCAGCCAGTTCTTTGATGGTTACATCTGTTCCTGTTCCGATGTTCACGAAACCAGCTTCACTGAAATTCTGCATCAGATAATAACATGCTTCTGCCAGATCATCTGCATGTAAAAATTCTCTCATCGGAGAACCTGTTCCCCAAAGGTTTACTGACGGGCTGTTATTTACTTTTGCTTCATGAAACTTACGAATCATGGCAGGTAATACATGAGAGTTCTGCAAATCATAGTTGTCATTCGGCCCGTAAAGATTAGTAGGCATTACTGAAATAAAATCACAGTTATATTGACTTCTGTAGGCCTCGCACATTTTGATACCGGCAATTTTAGCAATAGCATACGGCTCATTCGTCGGCTCTAAAAATCCGCTAAGCAAATAATCTTCTTTTAAAGGTTGAGGAGCTAATTTGGGATAAATACAGGAAGAGCCTAAAAACATCAGTTTTTTAACTCCTGTCAGATAGGAAGAATGAATGACATTGTTTTGAATAGCCAGGTTTTCATAAAGAAAATCAGCTCTGTAAGTATTATTAGCAACAATTCCTCCCACTTTGGCCGCTGCCAGGAAAACATATTCCGGCTTTTCTGACTGGAAAAAATCTTCTACAGCTTTCTGATTCCTGAGGTCAAGTTCTTTTGAGGTTTTTAAGATAAAGTTCTGAAAACCTTCAGCTTGCAATTTTCTCAAAATAGCTGAACCAACCATTCCACGATGCCCGGCAATATAAATCTTAGCGCTTTTTTCCATTATTATTTATTATAAACTCTTGATGTTTCTTAAGAAAGGTGAAAATCAATTCCTTAAAAACAGCAATCTAATTTAAATCTATTTTAACTTTGAATTAGAATTAACCGTTTACTCATTAGACGAAGGAAACGATGATTCGATTCTAAAATAAATACCATTTTTTTTCGTTCACAAAAGTAACAAAATCAAATCTGAAAGCGTGCACCGATGAGAAGTTTATCTTTTTTTTTAATAACAGCTTGTATTCTGATTGGCCAATCAAATGTAAAGGCTCAATCGGATGAGTTCAAAACGAAAGAAAAGCCTAAAACTGATACATCTGCAAAAAGCAAAGGATTTTTGGGCGGGCTTATACAATCAGATATCTTAGATAACCTCAAAAAAAATAAAGATGAGGCTATTAGAATAAAAAAAGGAGTAGCAGATCTGTATTCTGACATTACCAGTACTGATCTGGGGTTGAAAATCAAGCAAAAGAAGTCCAAAGCTAAAACCAGAAAAGTACCAAAAGATGAGTATGAGGGGATAAAAATGGAGAGAAGAATCGGAAGTTACGGGAATGGAAACAGGGCTACAGTAGAAGAAATCAATGTGCTGAAATATACGGATGATGAAAAGCGCGTCAGCCCCTATGCTAAAGAAATCTGGTGGTATGATTACAAACTGGCCAGAATTGTAAATACCCCTGTCAAAGATAAAAATTACGCACAGATTTGCCATGGCCCGTATCGCAAGTATATCAATGATGAACTGGTAGAAGAAGGCTTTTTTTATGCCGGAGCAAAAGATGGCCGCTGGGAAACATACAATCAGGAGTATATTTTATTGAATAAGCAAAAATACAAAAGAGGTCAGCCGGCTGATGCCAGAATCAGCTATTACGATAAAGAAGAGACCAAAATCAAAGAAGTGATTCCTGTTAATTTTGGTAAAATTACCGGAGATTACCGGGCGTTTTACGAAGAAGGACAATTACAGGAAGAAGGTCGTTTTGATGACAGTGTAAAAGTTGGAAAATGGCGGGAGTATCATCAATTCGGCGTAGGCGGACGCCTTAAAAAAGAGGTACAATATGGCAAGGATAAATTTGATAAATCTGAGCCGTTTGTCCTTCAGGAAAGAGATACAAAAGGTAAAATCACATACGAAGCCCCCAAAGCCAAAAAGAAGGAAGAGGTTGAAGACGAAAATTAACGCTTCAATTACAAGTTATTAACTAAATTTTCCTTCATTCTCAACAACTTTCTCTGAAATTCTAACTAATTTTGCACTTTTACAAGAAACGATTACGACTAAGAAGCTTAAAAAAAGATTTACAAGTTTTTATAACTCTTTTTTCAGAAAATTAAAAATAGTGCAGAAGATACTTTTTACCTGATTCAGACCGCTTTAATCAAATGATTTCTGCCATTGAAACGGTAATCAGCAAATTTTCTGCTTTATTCCAAAGTTTTTCTAAAATCCAGCATAAATCCTCGTAACTTCATAAGCTCTTAACCCACAAATAAAACATACTTTTTTAATAGAAAAATCAAATGGGATTATTCAGTTTCCTGACTTCCGACATTGCTATTGACCTTGGTACAGCAAACACTCTCATCATCCACAAAGACAAAATTGTAGTTGATGAACCGTCTATCATTGCCCTCGACAGAGTATCCAACAAGGTGCTTGCTATTGGGAATAAGGCAATGCAAATGCACGAAAAAACCAATGAAAATATAAAAACGATCCGCCCGCTTAAAGATGGAGTTATTGCAGACTTTACTGCGGCAGAATTAATGATTCGCGGACTTATTAAAATGATTGATACCGGCAGCCGGTTATTTACCCCTTCTCACAGGATGGTAATCTGTATTCCTTCTGGTATTACTGAGGTAGAAAAAAGAGCGGTAAAAGATTCTGCAGAACACGCAGGAGCAAAAGAAGTTTATATGATTCATGAACCTATCGCAGCCGCAATAGGAATTGGTATTGATATAGAACAACCTAATGGCTCAATGATTGTTGACATCGGAGGGGGAACCACTGAAATTGCCGTTATTGCTCTTTCAGGAATTGTTTGCGAAGCATCTGTCAGAATTGCAGGTGATGTTTTCACCCGTGATATTGTTGACTACATGCGTCGTGAGCACAACCTGCTGATTGGTGAGCGTTCTGCCGAACTGATTAAAATTGAAGTTGGTTCAGCTTTACCGGAACTTGATATTCCTCCGGCAGATTATGAAATTCGTGGCCGTGACCTTATGACAGGTATTCCGAAGGAAATTAAGGTTACTTATTCAGAAATTGCTTATGCACTGGATAAATCTATTTCTAAAATAGAGGAAGCTGTAATGAAAGCACTGGAAGTATCTCCTCCTGAACTTTCTGCTGATATTTACCACAATGGTATTCACCTTACCGGTGGAGGAGCTTTATTACATGGTTTAGATAAAAGACTGGCTAATAAAACGAAACTGCCAATCCATATTGCTGATGATCCGCTTAAGGCGGTTGTTCGCGGAACCGGAGAGGTTCTGAAACATCTTGATCATTTTAAACCAATCTTAATCAGCTAAAAATTATGAAATATGGGTTATGAATGGAGAGTTGGTTTTTAGCATAACTCAACATTCGTAACTCATAATTTATAACGCCTCATGTATCAGCTTTTTCAGTTCATTTCCAGACAACGGGCTTTTATTCTTTTCGTGCTTTTGGAAGTACTGAGTCTTTGGTGTGTCTATACATACAACGACTTCCAAAATGCTATTTTCTTTAATACTTCCAATTATTACGTAGCCGAAACACTGAAATTTTCAAATGCTATCAAAGAATATTCTAATCTGAGAAATGTAAATGCTGAACTAGCGGTTGAAAATACAAAGCTACATGAAACGATTGCAAGGCTTCAGGCTCAGCAACTCATTCCTTCAAAAATCAATTACAAAGCAGATTCTATTGTAGCCACAAGATTTCAGGTAACTACGGCAAAAGTGATGGATCTTACAATCAATCAGGCCAATAATTACCTCACGATCGATAAAGGCTCTGCAGACGGGCTGGCTCCCGGTATGGGTGTTATTTCAGCTACGGGAGTAGTAGGAAAGATAAAATCCTGCTCTCAACATATTTCGAGGGTCATTTCAGTGCTTCACTCAGAATATACAGTTTCTGCTAAAATCAAAAGGAATAACGAAATCGGATATGTAAAATGGGAATCTTCTAATCCTGAGATTTTGCAGATGTTTGATGTATCAAGATATAAGGTTGTAAAAACCGGAGATACCATACTTACTTCAGATTTCAATACAGTATTCCCTCCCAATATTGCCATTGGTTATGTACAAAAAGTTGGCGTAAAACCGGATCTTACTTTTCATGACATTTCACTCAGACTGGCGACAAACTTTAACAATTTGTCATATGTGTACGTGATTAAAAATAAACTGGAGTCGGAACAGAAGCAACTTGAACAAAACGAAAATCCTGTAAAAAAATAAGCGGCACTGTCCCTTAAAACTGAATAAGTCCGATCAATAATTGAAAAATGAGTCCTAGAAATTTAACATATTACAGTTTATTCTTCGGTTTTTACTTACTGATACAAATTTTCTTTGTTCGTCAGCTGGTACTTTTCAATTATGCCTTTTGCTTTGTCTACATTGCCTCAATTCTCTTATTACCTTTCGAAATCAGTAAGATAACCTTACTTTTCCTTGGTTTCTTTGCCGGAATATTTGTTGACGTTTTTTACAATACCATGGGCATGCATGCCGCCTCAATGACTTTGATCGCCTTTTTAAGACCCTCTATTATCAAGTTACTTACCCCACAGAGAGGTTATGATGAAAGAATGATCTTAACATTAAAATCAATGGGAGCGTCCTGGTTTGTCTCCTATGTTGGTATTCTGACATTTATTCATCACCTGCTTTTATTTTTTCTGGAAGCAAGTGACTTTGGATTGTTTCTGCCAACGATGATAAAAGTATTGGCCAGTACAATATTTACAGGATTGGTTATTCTTGTTCTTCAGCTTTTCAGGAAAGAGTAATCTTCAATCAAACATTTTATACTTTTTCAGGTTTATCTGTTAAATCATTTCATTTTATACTTTTTGAAGTACTCTTTTTAGTTATTCCCCAAAGCGTTCATTTGGGAAGTCTCCCGTAATTCACGCCTTTTTGTCAGGATTATGCCAAATTTAAAGATTGGCAGGTTGTTTGATTATACATCCTTTATTGCACAACAGAAGCAGTCATTTTTACTAACCATGCTATCAGGTAAAAGAAATTCTTGGAAATCAATGTTTGTTTTCTGAGATGATTTTATAATTTTACGCAACACTCATCTAAAACTATGTCAGAAACCGAAATGCCCACTGCCTATACGGATGCCGAAAAGTACAGGGTTTTCGACAAAGAGTTTATGCCGCACATAGACTCGATGTATAACTTCGCCTTCCGCTTGACCAACGATGAGGACGATGCAAATGATTTGGTACAAGATACTTACCTTAAGGCCTTCCGTTTTATCAATTCATTTGAGGAAGGAACTAATGCAAAGGCCTGGCTGTTCCGAATCTTGAAGAATAGCTTTATAAATGATTTCAGAAAGAAAACGAAGGAACCCTCTAAAGTTGATTATCAGGACGTAGAGACAACTTATAATTCTGAAGAAGATGCGGAAACTACTCAAACAACTGACTTAAGAGTAGAAACAGTTCAGGATATGATTGGTGATGAAATCGCCAATGCGCTTAATGCCTTACCTGTTGACTTCCGTACAGTAATCATTCTTTGTGATGTGGAAGGTTTTACTTATGAGGAAATGGCTAAAATTCTTGACATTCCGATAGGTACCGTACGCTCACGTCTTCACCGTGCAAGAATGCTGTTGAAGGACAAACTTAAAACATACGCCAAGTCATTAGGCTATGACACGAATGCTGACACTATGGCAGAATAGTATCAATTTATGATAAAATAGTTGAACAGAATGAAAAAAAATGCCGGAGATGGAATCTTTTAAATTTTTGTTCTGTTCACTAACTACTTGATTGATAAATCACTTATGCAAGAATTTGGCTATTATTGATTTTTGCGTTGTAGTCCCATAAACCAAATAATTATAACAAACTAAAATTTAAGACATGTTTCCCGAGGCAGAGAAGGTTCAGAAAAAAACAAGTTGCGAGCATCATCAAGATTGTATGAAGATCATTCAACTGATTCTGGACGGACAGGCAACTGACGATCAAATTACGCATTTTAAGTCCAATGTGGACAAATGCTTACCTTGTGAAAAAGGCTATGAATTGGAAAAATGCATTAAAGAAACAATGCAGTTACGTCTTGAAAAAAAATGTGTTCCTACCAGTTTATTAGACTGTATCAAACGCAAAATTCAGGAATTGTAGTTAGTCAGCTAATCATATTTTAGGTTTCAAGGTTATTAAGTTTTATCCCATTTTTGTGATAAATACTTAATAACCTTTTAGTTTTGTATTAAATTTAGTATTTAAACAACCTCGGAAAGTCTTTCCGGGAAATTATATTAACTCATTGGAAGGTAAACTCATCATTTTTTCAGCCCCATCAGGCTCCGGCAAAACAACAATTGTTAAGCATCTTTTAGCCAATAATTCCAACCTTGGCTTCTCTATTTCAGCCTGCACCCGTGATAAACGCGGACGATCAGAAGAAAACGGTAAAGATTACTATTTCATGTCTCCTGAAGAATTCAGACAAAAGATTGATAATGACGAATTTGTGGAATGGGAAGAAGTTTATCCCGGTGCTTATTACGGTACTTTAAAATCTGAAATCGAAAGACTCTGGGCAAGCGGGAAACATGTAATCTTTGACGTGGATGTACAGGGCGGGCTAAAAATCAAGAAATACTTCCAGGATAGAGCTTTGGCTATTTTTGTAAAAGTACCAAGTATGCAGGAACTTGAAAAAAGACTGAGAGGCAGGGGAACTGAAGATGAAGACGCTATTTCAAGAAGATTGTTTAAGGTTAATTTTGAAATGTCTTTTCAAAACAAATTTGATACCATTCTTGTCAACGATGATTTGGAGCATTCTTTCGTAAAAGCTCAGAGTCTATTTGACAACTTCATCAAATAATTGATTAGCCTCAGTAAGATACGTTCAATGCATTTGGTATATTTTCATGAAAATCGGTCTTTTTTTCGGTTCTTTTAATCCCATTCATGTTGGTCATCTGATTGTTGCTAATGTTATGGCAACAACAACAGATCTTGAGCAGGTATGGTTTGTTGTTTCTCCGCAAAACCCTTTCAAAAAAAATAAATCCCTTCTGCATGAATTTGACAGATTGGATATGGTAGAAAAAGCAATTTCAGACAATCTTCAGTTTAAGGTTACTGATATTGAATTTTCGATGCCCAGGCCCTCATATACAATTGATACCTTATCTAAGTTGCAGACAAAATATCCCCAACATCAGTTTAAACTGATAATCGGGGAAGACAACCTGAGTCAGTTTACCAATTGGAAAGAATATGATAAGATTCTAACTGATTTTGGCCTATATGTTTACCCCCGTCCTGACTCCGGAAACAGTGAGCTGAAAACCCATGCCAGTGTAAGAATGGTGGCAGCACCTTTACTGGATATCTCGGCCACATTCATCAGGGAATGTATCAGGAAAGGGCAGTCTATACGATACATGACTCCGGAAGCCGTAGAAGAGTATATTTTACGGAAAAAGTTTTATATTTAAAAAGCTTGTCTGAAATTTCAGACAAGCTTTCATTTTTACAATCTACATCTGTTATGAATCTGTTTTCACCTTTTCCTTTTGTGAGGTATTCCCTTGCTCTGATTTCTGGTATCCTGATTTACCAATATCTGCCATTTTACCATTTCTCTGTCTGGTTATTCTATTCACTCCTTTTTTTTATTCATTTGTATCTGAGGAAGAAGAAAAAACACCCCGTTTTTACCGGACTCAGCTCGTTACTTTTTTTGATCATTTCCGGTTTTCTTCTGGCATTTATCAACAAAGAAAGCAACAGACCTGATCACTTTTCCCACTCAATCAATAAAGCGACTTATTATGAAGTAGCTATCAGCTCTTTCGTAGAAGAAAAGGCTAAATCATACAAGGCCGTGGCTGAGGTCAGGAAACTCTTTATCAATCATGCTTTTATTCCGGTTTCAGGAAAAGTTCTGCTCTATTTTGATCATCATATTCCTGAAAAGCCAAAATATGGAGACATTATTCTTATAAAAGGTAATCCCGTCCCTATTGAAAAGCCTAAAAATCCTGAAGAATTTGATTATAAAGAATTCATGTCTCTGCAACAAACGGACTTTCAGCAATACCTCCGGCCATCTGATTTCGAAAAGACCGGTAATGTTCCTGAAAATCTGCTGATGAATTTTGCCATAAAAGTTAATATTTCCGCAGACTCGATAATGAAAAAGTATATCGTCGGGAAACAGGAATATGGTGTAGCCAATGCAATGATTTTAGGACTCAGAGATGATCTGGACAGTGAGTTAGTTCAGGCGTATTCTGTTTCAGGAGCTATACATATCCTGTCGGTTTCAGGTCTTCATGTAGGGGTTATTTTCATCGTTTTAGAACTCATCTTTGGCTTTCTGGTCAAAAAGGGGAATGTGGGAAAAACACTTTTTCTGTTCATCATACTGTTTTCTCTTTGGTTTTATGCCATGCTGACAGGGTTATCCTCTCCGGTTTTAAGATCTGCTTCAATGTTTTCGATCATTACCATTGCTAAAATTTTCTCAAAAAACCAGAATAGCTATAATACTGTATCCATTTCAGCTTTCTTTTTACTAATCTGGAATCCATATTTCCTATTCAGTGCCAGCTTCCAGCTTTCATATCTGGCTGTTTTCGGGATGATTTATTTCCAGCCCTGGTTTAGTAGTCTGATGAAGACCGGAAAAAGAGCGACAATTCTTACCCGACTTATTGATTCTCTCTGGAAAGTCACCTCTGTAGCTCTGGCAGCTCAAGCTGCCACATTCCCGCTAACGATTTACTATTTTCATCAATTCCCCAATCCCATCTATTTTCTTCTGCTGAACCCCATCATTATTGTATGTTCGTCAATAGCTTTATGCGCAGGACTGGGATTTATGATAATTGCAGTTCCTTTGTTAAAATTTCATGCAACGCTTTTGGTTATTTATGCAGGGAAAGTGGTGTTCTGGTGCTTTAAAGTGCTCAATGAATCTATACTTTTTACAGAAAAATTACCAGAGTCTTCCATCAGATTCCTCCATCTCGAATTCTGGGAAACGGGATTCCTCTTCGGAATAATTTTTACGTTAATCTGTCTTTGGGAAACGCAAAAGTTCAAGTATGTCATTGCGTCCGGACTCATGACAATCATTCTGATCGTTTACAATATCCGGGAAAGGTTTTATGCCCGGGAGCAAAGCCTGTTTATTATCCATGCCATTCCCAAACACAGCGTTTTCTCGAAAGTTGAAGGATTAAAAGCGGAGCTGATAGCCGATTCTGGATTTTTGGAGGATAAAAATGCTGTCAGATACAGACTTGTCAATTTCTGGTCTTCAAGAAGTATCCTTGATACCCAGAAAATTAACCTTCAGCGATTCAAACATATCCCTGAAACAGCTATCATTCTCTGGAAAGGAAAAACATTTTTTTTACTAAACGAGCCTTTGAAGAAGAAGGAAATACAATTGAAATCACCGGTTATCGACTATCTTATTCTATCCGGAAAATCTGTCAGGTCTTTCAATCAGATTGAAAAAATAGCATTCAGGAATCTGGTCATTGATTGTTCTTATTCTAAATTTTATGCCAAAGGTATCCAATTGGAAGCTGCAAAGAATGGAATAAAGTGTTTTAACCTTCATGAAACCGGCGCCCTGGTGCTAAACCATTAAACCACTTATCACAAACATGCTTAACTGCTCTCATAAAAGTCTTATTTTAGCGGTTTTATTGAAATTTTAAGATAAAACAGAATATTATTTGCTCCAGTTAAGCTTTTAATACTTTTTTATATCTTATTTTCGAAGTTTTATATTACTCAACTCATCAAACCAAATTAAATTATGTTTAAAAATGTTACCCGGGTATCTGCAATGGCTCTAGCTTGCCTGGCATTCTCTGTCAGCGCACAAAAAGCAGATGTCAAAGCAACAGCTACTGCCGCTGCCACTCCTCCAAAGGCTGAAACGCCTAAAACCGGACCCAAACCCTATAAAGAAGTAATTACAGATAAGGCTAAAACTTCTAAAGGACTCTTTACTGTTCATAAAATTGAAGATAAGTACTTTTTTGAAATTGCAGATTCTCTTATGGGACGCGAAATAATGGCTGTTACCAGAGTGGCAAAATCACCAACCGTTCCCGGTTCGGTAGGTTTACCTGCCTATGGCGGAGAGCTATTGAACCGTCAGGTTATCCGTTTTGAAAAAGGTCCTGAAAATAAAGTATTTTTAAGAGCTGTTTCTTATATAAATGTAAGTTCTGACTCAACTGCTCCGATTTATAAGGCGGTTCAAAACTCAAATGTGGCCCCTATTGCTGCTGCATTTGATCTGAAAGCATTCAAGAAAGACTCTATTACAAAAGTGGGTTCTTCGGTAATTGAAGTAACGGATTTCTTTAAGGGTGATAATCAGGTGGTTTCATTAAATTCTTTAACAAAAACCATCTATAAATTAACCAGTCCGGCCGCTGACAGGTCTTATATTCAGAATATCAAGACTTTCCCGATCAATACTGAAATTCGTTCGGTAAAGACTTTTAATGCCATTCCTCCGACTCCTAATTTTGGCGGAAGCCCGGTTCCCAGTCCGATTCCATCAGTTAATTTACCTGCAGCTGCCACAACAGGAGCTGTAACGATCGAGATGAATACTTCAATGATCCTTCTTCCTACAGTACCGATGAAGAAGAGGCTTTTTGATTCAAGAGTCGGATTTTTTGCAAATGGTTATACCGTTTATGATGAAAATTCCCAACGTACTGATGACCAGACTTTCGCAGTAAGGTGGAGATTAGAGCCTAAAAATGCGGAGGATGCTGCGAAACAAAAGAAAGGAGAATTAATTGAACCTAAAAAACCTATTGTTTATTACATTGACCCTGCCACACCTGCAAAATGGAGAAAATACCTCAAATTAGGTGTGGATGACTGGCAAAAAGCTTTTGAAACAGCTGGTTGGAAAAATGCTATCAGAGCTGAAATCCTGGCAGATAACGATACGACAATCAGTCTGGAAGATGCCCGGTATTCGGCTATCCGATATTTTGCTTCTGATATTGAAAATGCTTATGGCCCGAATGTACATGATCCGCGTTCTGGAGAAATCCTTGAAAGCCATATCGGCTGGTACCATAATGTCATGAAATTATTGAAGAAATGGTATATGACACAAGCTGCTGCGGTTGATCCCCGCGCCAGAAAAAACAAGTTTGATGACGAATTGATGGGCGACCTTATTCGCTTTGTCTCTTCTCATGAAGTAGGCCATACCTTAGGTTTACGTCATAATTATGGTTCAAGCAGTACAGTCCCTGTAGAGAAACTTCGTGATCCGAAATGGATTGCAGAGCATGGACATACACCTTCTATTATGGATTATGCCCGTTTTAATTATGTGGCTCAACCGGAAGACGGGGTAAAAGATTTATATCCGCGAATAGGAGAATATGACACCTGGGCTATCAAATGGGGATATCAATCGCTTGAAGGCAACGATCCGGAACAAGATCGTAAAGCTTTAAATAAACAATTTATTGACACTTTTGCTCAAAATCCAAGAATTTGGTTTGGTACAGAAACAAACCCTTATGATCCAAGGTCTCAAAGCGAATGTCTTGGCGATAACAACATGCTGGCGAGTGATTATGGTATCAAAAACCTGAAAAGAATTTTGCCAAATCTTATTGACTGGACTAAAGAAGAAGCACAGGACTATGACATGCTGACTGAATCTTACGGAGAAGTAGTAATACAATTCAGACGCTATATGGGTCACGTTACAAAGAACGTAGGAGGTATTTATGAAACACCTAAAACCGGAGATCAGCAAGGTGTAGTATATGAGGTAACACCAAAAGCTACTCAAAAAGAAGCCGTTGCATTCTTACACCGCCAGTTGTTCGAAACCCCAACCTGGTTGTTAGATGATAAAATCCTAAGCAGAATCCGTCCTGATGCAGGGGTTGATTTCTTAAGAAATATTCAGGAAGCTACCCTTACAAGTCTGTTAGATAATAGCCGCTTAGCGAGAATTATCGAAACCAGTACCAGAAATGCGGCAGCATATAATATTGATGAATTTTTCACAGATGTAAAAAGCGGTATCTGGTCAGAACTTCGCAGCCACCGTGCTATTGATACTTATCGTCGCAACCTGCAAAAGGCATATGTTGAAAAACTAACTTCTATGCTGAATCCGGCTCCCGTAATCTCAATCGGAAACATTCAGTCTATAGATACCAGAAAAAATGACATAACCTCAGTTTCAAGAGCTAATATAACAGGTTTAAGAGATGAGATTAAGGCAAACTTACCGCTGATAAGCGATAAAATGAGCAAATATCATTTGCAGGATTGTCTGGCCAGAATTGAAAAAGCACTTAATCCGAGATAGTGTACTTTCTCTTCTTTTTCAACAAAAAAGCTCAGATCCGAAAAAGGTCTGAGCTTTTTTGTTTGACTGAAAATAATCTGCCTATCAGTAAAACAAGAAGACTCCGAGTGTGTTCATGCAAAAAGATACAAAAATCAAAGCCAATGAAATTACTTTAAACCATTTAAAAGAAAGCATGTAATTGATAAACGGCAATAAAATCAGACAAAGGAAAAGATGGAAATCCAGGGTATATCTGGCGGCAAACTGAGAGACACCTGTTCCCATAATCATCAGAATTATCAGGCCAATCAGTAATACCGAAATCAAAGCAGCCAGCACCATTTTACTTTCCACAGCGGAAATATATTTTTGTTTGCCTGCAAAGCTTTTCAGGTAAAACACACCGGCAGGAATAATCATCAGAAAAAACGGTGAGGCCCAGATAAAACCAAATCCGTTAAAATCCATTTCAATTAAAGGAATCCTGTTAATAAATTTAGGTAAACGGACAATTTCCACATAAAAATTATACGGAATATAATGCATTGACATATAACCCCAGTTCCGGAATTTATCTAAAAAATCGGCACCCATGTTATGATAATTTATCCCGTTATCAAAGGCATTTCCAAATCTGGCATAATTGTAATACAGGTTAATCAGGGAAAAAATGATAAAAAAGCTCCCAAATAAAAGCCCTCTTTTGAGAAAAAGACCTTTCAATGAATAACCGGAATCTTCAAGAATTATAATGAGAAAGAAAATTCCACCAAAAACGATGTCGTTCCGTGTATATACTGCCAAGGCAAACCAAAAACCGCTAAGCAGGTATTTTCTGATTTTTTTATTCTCTGCCATCAAACAATATACTGCCCCCAGTAAAAAAGTCTGTGCTAAAACCTGAGAAATAAACCAGACTCCACCTGACAGGCTCATATAGAAATGTACTGTTCCGAATGCCCAGAAAGCCCCAAAAATAAGTACAGATATCGTATCTATGGCATAATTATATCTTTGGCAAATTCTTCTGATTACAAGCAGGAACAGGTATATATTAGCGGCTCCCATCAGAATATTGAGAAGCCTGTCCGGTAAATCAAGACCAAAAGCGGCCACTAAAGGCATAAATACAAGCGCAGGAACAGGAGGCCAGTAAAGGTATTTTTTCTGGTTAAAAAGTACAAGATCATGTATCGCAGGGCATTCCGTTACATCAAGTCTCCCGTTTAAAAAGGATTTGGCAAGGTATCTGAAGTAGTTGTACTGAGATGATTCTGTTATAAAGCCAGGATTTAACTGCAAGGGGGCTCCTTTTAAAGTTGAACTGAGCATGCCAAAAAAGATATAAGCAAAACAGACGAAAAGGGTAAATATTATAAAAATCTTTCTTTCGGCAATGAACTTCATGTGTAAGAGTGTGTCGTGATTACTTTAGCAGAAATGCTTCTCCTGATAATGTTGTTGCAGGAGAATTGCAAATTCCGTATAAATTCCCATTATTCAAAACATAATCAGTGTTATACACAAAAGCCCTGCTTTCTTTCGAAAACAGGGCTTTCATAAAACTATTTTAAAAATCAGGCTTCTGAAGCTAAATACTCTTCTTCTGTCATCTTCGCCTTACGGCTTGCCAGTTTCTGCTTGATTCTCTCACTTACGTAATACATACAAGGCACGATTACAAGGGTAAGAACAGTAGAGAATGTCAAACCAAAAATGATTGTCCAGGCAAGAATTCCCCAGAATACTGCACTATCTCCACCAATGAAAATATGTGGGTTTAATTCAGTAAAGAGTGTAACAAAGTCAATACTAAGTCCTAATGCCAAAGGTACCAGACCAAGAACTGCTGCCGCTGCTGTAAGCAATACCGGAGTTAAACGAATACCTCCTGCTTCAATAATAGCCTCACGAAGTTCATATCCCCTTTGATGGCGGAGTTCTTCAATAAATTCGATAAGAAGGATACCATTTTTCACCACAATTCCGGCCAATGCAATGATACCAACACCAGACATAATTACTGAGAATGTCATACCAAATACCATAAATCCTAACAGCACCCCGATTAACGATAACAAGATGGTGGCAAAAATGATAAATGGTTTTACCGCAGAGTTAAACTGGGTAGCAAGAATCAGATAAATCAATAGGATTGCCGCACCGAAAGCTGAAACAAGGAAATCTGCGGATTCCTGCTGATCTTCCTGCTCTCCACCCATTTTAATAGTATATCCCTGAGGAACATCCATGTCGATAAATAACTCTGTCAACTCAGCAACGATTTCATTGGCATTATACCCTTGAACCACATCAGAACCTAAAGTTACAACCCTTTCCTGGTTCTTGCGGTTAATCTGGCTGTAAGTGGTTGAGTAGCTAATATTTGCTACAGAGTTCAAAGGAATCTGTCTTAAAACACCGCCCATGTTCATATCACGGAAAGTGATGTTCATCGAAAGGATTTTCTCAATCTGATTTCTGTCTTCACCTTTTAAGCGTAACTGTATAGGATATTCGTCCTTGTCATCACGGAATTTTGATACTTCCAATCCGAACAAAGCCGTTCTGACAGCCATTGCAATTTGTCCTGAAGAAACACCTTCTCTTGAAGCTTTCTCGCGATCTACGTCAATTACAATTTCAGGCTTATTTGTTACCAAATCGGATTTCAATTCCTGAATTCCCTTGATTCCTGCTTTATCAATTGCCTGACGAACCTGCTTCTCAAGTTTAATAAGTGTCTGGAAATCATCTCCGGCAATCTCAATTGAAATTGGTTTCCCGGTAGGAGGACCATTTGATTCTCTTTCTACAGAGATTTCCGCACTTGGAATTGGTGTTTTTCTGAAATCTTCCTGCAATGCTGAAAGCAGCTTTTCGGTTGATATATCTCCACGTTCCTCATTTTTAACAAAAGCTACCGTTACTTTACTTTTGTTAGGAGTAGCCGCACGATCCGGGTTGGTAGGATCTCCGGCGTTTTTCCCAACATTTGAAATAATTGAATTTACAATAGGTTCAGCATGATTCTGTGTAAGAACTGAACTAATTCTTTTTTCAACAATTTTAGTCAAAGAATCCGTTGCTACTGCATCTGTTCCTACCGGCAATTTCATGTAAACATACACATAATCCGGATCGCCGCTCGGGAAGAAAATCACTTTTGGTTTTACAATTCCCATCATAACCATAGTAAAAATAAACAATCCAAAAGCCAGAACGATGGCGATAATTGGTCTCCATCCGGTTATTACCCAGGAGATTAATCGACGGTATCCATTTCTAAAAGCAGGCAAGACTGTCTCCTGAAACGGCATAATTAATCTTGGTGTCAGGATAAAGTGGTTGAAGAGATATAATAGCAGGATAAATAATGAAAAATTACCCAAACCAAAATTACCCATCTTTAATCCAATCAGATAACAAAACACTGTTATTCCTGCCAGAATAAAGAATGTTGTTCTGATAGATTTGAAAGTAGTATCATGTCCTGCTGCAACCTCATCCTCATGTCTTCTCATGAAAGTCACCGCAAAAACCGGGTTCATTACATAGGCCACAAACAACGAGGCAAAAAGTGTAATAATCAGAGTCATTGGCAGGAATTTCATAAACTCTCCAACAATACCCGGCCAGAATAAAAGCGGCAGGAAGGGCGAAATAGTGGTTAATGTTCCTGTCAATACCGGGATAAATACTTCGGAGGCAGCCAGTTTTACAGCTTCAGTAATGCTAAGTTTCTTGAAGTTATTGAATAGCCTGTGAGCATTTTCAATTACCACAATTGCATCATCCACCACAATCCCCAATGCCAGTAAGAATGCAAAAAGAACTACGGTATTTAACGTAAAACCAAGACTTGGCATGAACAGGAATGTAAGTAAGGCCGAAAGTGGTACAGAAAGACCTACGAAAATCGCATCTCTTACACCCATAAAGAACATTAATACAAATACAACAAACAAGAATCCTAAAATTACGGTGTTGATAAGGTCATTAATTTCTGCACGGGTACGTTCCGACTGATCGGCTGTAATTTTTACACTCAATCCCTGCGGGAAATGGTGCTCCTTATAATCCTCAATTACTTTTTCAATTTTATCTGAAGCCGAGATAAGGTTAGACCCTGCACGTTTGATGACGTTAAGCGTAATTACACTTTTATTATCCAGACGGGCAAAATCCTGCTTTTCTTCATAGCTATCTTTCACTTCAGCAATATCTTTCAAACGAACCACTGCACCTGCACTTGAGCGAATCATGATATTGGCTAACTGATCAACAGATTTGAACTCTCCTTTTACACGCAAGGTTCTGCGAACGTTGTCAATACTTAATTCCCCTCCGGAAACGTTCACGTTTTCACCCTGAACAGCCTGCTGAATATCACTGAAAGCCAGGCCATAAGACTTCATTCGATACAAATCAAGGTTAATCTGTATTTCTCTCGTTAAAGCACCCACGATATCCACACGGGTGATTTCAGACATACCTTCTATTTCATCCTGTAAATCTTCTGCATACTTTTTAAGTTTATCTAAAGGGAAGTTTCCGGCGATATTGATGTTCATAATCGGGAATTCCGAAAAGTTCACTTCTGTAACCGAAGGATCCTGCGTTAAATCTTTAGGCAAATCCGTTTTAGCTTTGTCAACAGCATCAGAAGTACGTTGTTTGGCAACGGCCACATCTACATCGGTATTGAATTCAACCAGAATTACAGAAACATCCTGAAGTGCATTCGATTTGATTTTCTTTACCCCTGTAATTGATTTCAGTTGTTTTTCAATCGGCTTATTGATTACATTCTCAATATCTGCGGGTGTTGTTCCTGCATAAACTGTCTGAATATACATCTGAGGTACTACAATATCAGGAAACTGCTCTTTAGGCAATCCTTTGTAAATCATCATCCCAGCCATGAAAATCATGAAGGTGAAGATATAAACTGTAGTCCGGTTGGATGCCAGCCAGCCAACCATTTTATAAATCCCGCCACTTCCGTGAGGGAGCTGATCATTTTTTTGATTTTTTTCCATGTTTTTAAGCTTTTGGGCAATTAAAACCAGAGAGGTCTGCTTTGTCTGCTAATTACCAATATTCAATTTAGAAACTGATAGCTTGTCCGTCAACTAACTCCTGAAAACCTTCTGTAATAATCTGATCTCCTGTTGAAAGTCCTTCCAAAATCTCAATCTGTCCGTTATAGCTTAAACCTGTTTTAACTTTACGGGCCTTTGCCACTTTCTTTCCTGCTTCTTCGCCGGCAACATAAACAATATCCCCTGATTCTGTCTTTTGAATAATGTTCTGATTAATTACGATAGCACTATTCTTCGACTGGTCATTGATTTTAAGTACTGCCAACTGATTTGGTTTCAGCAACCCGCTTGCATTGGGGATTCTTGCCTCAACATCAAATGTTCTTGTTACGGCATTTACAGTTTTTGAAACCACTGAAATATTTGCGTCCAGTTCTTTATTAATATCCGGGAATTTAATAACGAGATTATCTCCTTTTTTCACCGAACCAAGATAAGTATCAGCTACTTTAGAGGTAATTTTCAGTTTTCCAAGATTTACCAACTGAATAATTCCCATACCCGGTGTCGCCATTTCTCCTTCTTTCAATCTTACAATTTCCACGGTTCCGGCAATTGGAGCAGTAACTCTTGTAAGGGCTAACTGAGCTTTCATGGTAGCAATTCTTCTCTCAAGAGATTCCTTGTTAGATTTCGCTGTCAGAAACTGAACTTCTGTTCCGATCTGCTGATCCCACAATGATTTCTGCTTTTCATAAAGGGTTGTTGCCAGACTCAACTGTTGTTTGATCTCTTCTAAAGATTCCTTCAGAATACTGTTATCAATCGTGGCGATCAATTGTCCTTTACTTACGGGGTCACCAACTTTAACGAGCAAACTTGTGATAGCACCTCCTGTTTGCGGACCAACATTGATTGTATTTTCAGCCTCCACAACACCCTGAACCTCTACAAAATGTTTGAAATTCTGACTGGCTAAAGGCGTTACAGTTACTGCAACAATTTTCTCATTTTCTTTTTTACCTTCTGAACCTGCTCCCAATTCTTTTTCAAGAACTTTAATCTTTCCTTCTAATTCCTTCTGTTGAGTTTTCAGAGAAGCTAATTCAGCTTTTTTATCAGTTGGTTTACTGCAAGAGGCTATAAGAAGTACAGTTGATAATAGTAAGTATTTAGTTTTCATTACTTTCGATGTTTGAATTTCTTAATTTTTTATAGAGTAAAGGACATTTTCAATATCCTGTCATTAGTCGTTATATAATTTTCCAAGAGCTTTATCCAAATCAACTTTTGCAATCAACACATTATAAAGTGTTGAGAAATAATTGGTTTGCGATTCCTTGTAAGAAGATTCAGCATTTACAACCTCAAGGTTTGAGCCGACTCCCTGCTCATATTTGATTTTTGTAACTCTTACAACTTCCTTAGCCAAATCCATATTTGCTTTTTGCTCCTGAAGTGTCTCGAATGCGTTTTTCAGGGTAATCTGGCCTTGTTTAACCTGGAAATCAATGGTATTTTCAAGAAGATTCATATTCTGCTTGATCTTTTGAAGTGCGTTCTCAGACTGGATAATTTTAAATTTCTTTGAGAAACCGTCAAATATCGGAATCTGAATCGAGAAACCTACTGAGGCTGAGTTAAACCAGGGTTTGGTAAACAAATCTCCGAATTGCGGACGGCCTGTTCCGTAGTTATAAGCAGCATTTAAAGATACTTTAGGTAAATATCCTACTTTCTGGTTCTTTACATCAAGTTGCCCCAAACGATCCTGTGTCTGCAAAAGTGAATATTCAATACGATCTGTATACTTGTAATTCTGATCAATCTGCGGTAAAAAATCAGCGATTTTAATGCTTTCCATCTTATCTGTCAAAGCAATTGATTCTTCTGTTTTCATGCCCATCTGAAATTTCAGCAAATAATAGCTTAATTCCTGTAAACGATTTACATTTTTCAGTTCTATTTTAAGGTTATTTTCCTGAACTTCAATTCTTTGCACATCAAGTTTCTCAGCAAAACCTTGTTCATTCAAACGTTTGGTTTCTCTGTATAAAGAATCTATTCTGCCGATATTCAGGTTCAACAGCTTCACACGTTCTTCATTCACCAAAATGCTGTAATAAGCTTTTGTTACGTTTTCCGCAACCTGCTGCTTCGTCTGAGTAAGTGATTTTTGAGAAAGTTCACGGTAAACATCAGCTGCTTTAAGACCTAATGTGTAAGAGCCGTCAAAGAGAATTTGATTTAAACTCACTCCTGCGGTACCACTATTTCTTACACCGAACTCTGCTGCAACCACATCACTTTCAGAAGCTGAAGGGTCAAATGTTTTCGCCGGAATAAACACCCTTTGAATAATCAGGTTATTGGTATAACCAACATTTCCATTGATTTGAGGTAAACCAATTGCTTTAATTTCATTCACTCTGGCTGATGCACTGTGAATATCTGTCTGGGCATTCTTTACATTAATATGATTTTTTACTGCATAATCAACAGCTTCCTTCAAAGTAAAGGCCTGTTGTGCCCTGGCATAAGTTGAAAAAAAGAGTAAAACACCCGAAAGTAGCATCTTACCCGAATAATTATTTGTCATGTTTCTGCTGATTTTTGTATTGATTATAGATTTTGAGTCCTTCTTCAGTCATTACTCCCCTGGTAAAGTGATCCAAAAATTCCAGTTGTATGTCCAGAATATTGAATTTTTCAGGAGGAAATATTTCATCATTAAACGCCAGCTCTACCTGCTCAAGCCGAAGCAATGCCAGCACGTCGAGGTTTATTTCAGAGCGAATCAGCCCTTCGGCAATTCCTTCTCTTAATTCGTTTGTAATCTGCTCAAGAATGAAGTCTTTTTTGTGTTTTCTGAAAAGATCCCATGAACGCGGATAGTATCTCTTTATATCAAACACAGTACAGGGGTTCATATTTGCAATATGAAGTCTGAGCAAGTCTGACATTTTGATTAACTTTTCAATAACATTTTTAGTAACTTCAGACAAATGCATATACTGGCATTTATCATCCTCAAGCTCCATGAGCATTACCTGATAGACAATCTCATCTTTATCGTTGAAGTTCTGATAAATGGTCTTTTTGGAAATACCCAAATCGTGGGCAATGTCGTCCATCGTAACAGATTTGACACCGTAACGAAAAAAAAGCTCTTTGGACTTTTTTATAATTCTTTCTTTGATTTCCACTTTAATTTGATTCGTTGGGACAAGAAACTTTTTAGGTTTACAAAGTTTCCAATAACGAAACTATGGAAACTTTACTTTAGTTCAAAGTTTTTTGTGATTTTTTGCGGTATAATCTGATGAGTGGTAAAGCGGAAAATGGCTATCTTTCTTATGGCCAAAATAATATCAAAAAAGTCATAAAATATCCCTCAGGAAGAAAAGACGTAACTTTACTTTTTTGTCAAAAATAGCGTTTTTTAAAAAGATTTTTGGAGAAATTGTGATAAAAGGATAGCTGATAAGCTATTGATAATAATTTAGTTACAAAAACTTTTATTTTAATTAAAGAAAAAAGCCATTTGGAAGACTTCACAGAATTCCAAATGGCTTTTTCAGGATATATTTAACTGACAAAGTTGAATTTTAACGACCAAAATCATCCTGTAAACGAACGATATCATCTTCATCAGATGGCAATTCCGGGTCTGTATGCTGCCAGATTTCGGCTACAATTCCCCAGCTCTCCAATCCGATAAGACGGTGTCTTTCTCCTTTATCCATTTGAATGAAAGTTTCCGGAACGAGTTGTTTTACTTCTTCGCCTTCTTCATCAGTCGGACTGATTTTTACCCCTACGATACCGGAAAGTACTTTCCATATTTCGGCTCTTCTGAAGTGATATTGCCATGAAAGACGTTTCTGAGGCGCTACGATCAAAATTTTCGGACTAAGTTTATTTGTAATCTGGATTTCAGACATTTCCAGATGTGGAAAATACTTCGCAGCAAAAGCTGGAGCCTGTTCTTCATCAAGTACAAAAAAACCTCCCCATGGACGAGTCTGATCCTGCTTGATCACCTTGAAGTTTTCTTTGGCCAATTCTGAGGCTACTTGTTCAAAAACATTTGATTTCTCTGAGTTCGAAGAGATATTTAAATTCATTGTTTAGGGGAATTTGTTGGAAATACAAAAATAATGACTTTTCTGTGCAATAAGCCAAATGGTCTTTTACAAAACCCATTTATTTCGCTCAAATTTAACGGAATCATTCAATAATGAAAAAAAAGTCCGGGAAACATATTCCCGAACTTTTCAACATTTTATTGTCCATTTAAACTTACAATTTCCAACCAGTGCGATATTCGCGTTTTACATATTGATTGGCTTCTTCAAAGTTGGTAATTTTCATGTTTGCGCCATCCCATAACAACTTTTTACGGCCAGGGAAGGACAACTTACCATCTGAGCTGGTGGTACGCATCATGTAGCTTCTGATAGCCAGATTTCCCATCAAAACGGTCTCAGTAAATGGTCCGGCATATTCAAACGGAGAGCTTACTTCCATATTGCCAAAACCAGCCTTACATGCTTTTACCCACTGATAATTATGACCATTATCTCCATTTTCTACCCTTGCAATAGATGGTTTAGGCAATTCAGATTCAGGTACTCTTTTACCATTTTTGAAAACTTTAGGTGTTTTTCCATAAGTCCCGCAAACCATGATACCTTTCGTTCCGATCAGAATTGCACCATTTGTACCATCCGGATCACCTAAAATTTCATTGGCATCAACTCCTTCAGGGTGAGGCGGGCGAAGACCTCCGTCATACCAGGTAAGATTAACCGCAGATTTATTCTTACTGCTTGCATCAAATTTCAAATTAACAATCGAAGACGGCGGACAGCCTTCAGGAATATATTCCGGATTCCAGTCTTTTACAAATACCGATCCGACGCTGCATTCAACTTCAGTTGGAGAACCTAAACCTAAAACTCTGACAGGAGGGTCTAACAGGTGACAACCCATATCTCCAAGTGCACCGGTACCATAATCCCACCAGCCTCTCCATTTAAACGGCACAAAAGCTGAATTAAACTCTCTCCAAGGCGCAGGGCCTAACCATAAATCCCAATCTAATTCAGAAGGAACGTCCATTTTAGCAACAGGATAATTGATACCTTGTGGCCAAACAGGACGGTTTGTCCAGACATGAACCGTATGAACTTTACCAATAACACCACCGTTAAACCATTCCTGCATCTGACGAACACCGTCTCCAGAAGAACCCTGGTTTCCCATTTGTGTTACTACTTTATACTTTTTAGCAGCATCTGCTAAAACTCTTGCCTCAAAAATATCATGAGTTAAAGGCTTTTGCACATACACATGTTTTCCCATTGACATGGCAGCCATCGCAATTGTAGCGTGCGTATGGTCAGGAGTAGATACAATTACAGCATCAATACTTTTTTCCTTTTCCAGGGCAATTCTAAAATCACGGTAACGTGTTGCACCAGGGAATTTTGACACAATCTTTGCAGCCTGACGATCATCTACATCCACAATAGAACCGATGTTTTCTGCACCGTTATTCCATGAGTTCATAATGTCTGAATAGCCCTTTCCACCGCCTCCGATGCCCATGATATTCAATTTATCGCTTGGTGCAACAAATCCTTTACCCAGGACATGACGGGGAACGATGTAAAAGCCAGCCATAGCCATTGAGGCATTTTTGATAAAGCTCCTACGAGAGTTTTCTGTTTTTTGATTATCCGAATTCATTGTTAATTGGGTTTTGTAAGCTTGTAAAGTTTATATGGATTTTATGAAAGAGTCTCAACCCTCCTCTTTCTCCCGGGTATTCAAAAATTATAAAGTCCAGCCATTTCTATACTCTCTCTTTACAAACTGATTGGCTTCGTCAAAATTGGTGATTTTCATGTTTACACCGTCCCAAAGAAGTTTCTTGCGTCCCGGATAATCAAAGTCTTGCAGCCATTGCTTATCTTTTTTAGGCGTTCTGTAGAAATAACTTCTGATAGCAAGATTCCCCATTAAAACAGATTCAGACATTGGTCCAGCATAATCAAAAGAAGAACTTAACGGCTTATGCTTGCCATACCCCTCTTTACAGGCAGCAAGCCATTGCTGGTAATGTCCTTCATTATCAGCTCCGACTACTCTCGGAAGACTTACCGGAAGTTTTTCTCCGGCAGCTTTCAGTTTATTTTCAGGCCAAAGTGTAGGATTTGAACCATACACGCCGCACATCATAACACCTTTTGTACCAATTAAAAGAACTCCTCCGCTCCAGTCACCTAATTTTACGTCAGCAGGAATCTCTTCCGGACGTTCAGGTAAAAGTCCTCCGTCATACCAGGTCATCTTTACGTCCGACTTTCCTTTTCTCGGGAATTTCAGATGAATCATTGAAGATGCCGGGTAACTTTCAGGAAAATATCCCTGCTGGAATGAGCCAACCCAGTTTTCCGTCATACTGCATTCTACTTCAGAAGGGTAACCTAAACCTAATACTCTGTAAGGAGGATCCATCATATGACAAGCCATATCTCCAAGCGAACCAGTACCATAATTTACCCATCCACGCCAGTTGAAAGGATGATAAGCAGGATTGTAGTCTTCCCATTTCGCAGGGCCTAACCACAAATCCCAGTCAAGTTCCTTTGGAACATCAAACTTTCCGGTAGGTCTGGCAATTCCCTGTGGCCAGACAGGGCGATTTGTCCAGACATGAACTTTACTTACCTCTCCGATGAGTCCGGCATTATACCATTCCATCATTCTGCGAACGCCATCTCCGGAAGCACCCTGGTTTCCCATTTGTGAAACAACTTTGTACTGACGGGCAGCTTCAGTCATTTTACGTACCTCGTAAATATTATGTGCGAGAGGTTTCTGAACATAAACATGTTTTCCCTGCTGCATGGCAGCCATTGCCACTACATAGTGAGTATGATCTGGAGTTGAAACAGTTACAGCATCAATATTATTTTTCTCGGCTTCCATCATTACACGGAAGTCCTTATATCTTTTTGCATCAGGAAATTTCTTATACGCTTCCTGCGCCTGACGATCGTCTACGTCACAAAGTGAAACAATATTATTTTTGCCATTATCCCAGGCGCCATTAATATCACTCCAGCCTTTTCCTCCACATCCGATGGCAGCAATATTCAGTTTGTCAGAAGGAGCTGTAAATCCTTTTCCACCTAAAACATGACGGGGAACTATATAAAAACTCGTAGCAGCTAAAGAGGCTTTTTTCAGGAAATCTCTCCTGGAATTATTTTGATTCATCGTTTTAACAAAGTATTTATGTTGACTTTTTCTGTGTAAAATTATGACAGAATCTATAATATGCAAATCTAATTTTTGATACCTGTGCCCCTACCCTGTAATATGCTGTTTTACATCTCTTTTTATATATTGCAATTGTAAATCAACAAACCATAATCCAATGAGAATAGAGACTTTAGCAATTACCAGTACCCGGTTTGAGGATAAAAATGCAGGATCTGTGGCTTCCCCGATTTTCCTCTCGACTACATTCGAACGGGAAACTGATGGCAGCTATGCAAATGGCTATATTTATACCCGGGCAGATAATCCGAACAGACAAACACTGGAAAAAAGTATTGCCTCACTGGAAAATGGGGCTGTTGGTTTCGCTTTCGCCTCAGGCATGCAGGCAACCACGGCTTTATTTCAGTCTCTGGAGCCGGGCAATCATATTATAACACCCAACGATGCCTATTTTGCTACCAATGTCTTAATTCAGGAAGTATTCAGCAGATGGGGGCTGGAAATGACAATGGTCGATATGACAAATCCTGAAAATATAAGAGCAGCAATTCGTCCGAATACCCGATTAGTCTGGATTGAAACGCCTTCCAATCCTCAATTAAAAATCTCAGATATCACTGCCATTGCTGCAATAGCGCATGAAAACGATGCGCTGTGTGTAGTAGATAATACCTGGGCATCACCAGTTGGGCAGCAGCCTCTGAATCTGGATGCAGATATTGTTATGCATTCTACTACCAAATATTTTGGCGGCCATAGCGATGTCCTCGGAGGAGCTTTAGTATTGAAAAAGGATAATGAATTAGCCCAAAAACTCAGAGATATTCAGAAGCTCACCGGAGGAGTTCCTTCTCCTTTTGACTGCTGGCTAATTACCCGGGGAATAAAAACATTACCATTAAGGGTAAAGGCGCAAACGGAAAATGCATACAAACTATCTCTTTTTCTGGAAAATCACCCTGAAATTGAAGCCGTACACTATCCGGGTCTCCCTTCACACCCTCAATATGCAATCGCCAAAAAACAGATGCTTGGATTCGGAGCAATGCTCTCTGTTCAGGTGAAGGGAAATGAGCAAAAAGCCATGGAAATTACCGGAAAGCTAAAATTGTTTACCACTGCAACCAGCTTGGGAGGTGTAGAAAGTCTTGTTGAACATCGGAAATCGGTGGAAGGTATTCATAGTTCAACGCCTGAAAATTTACTCAGGGTTTCGGTTGGACTGGAAAATATCGACGACATGATTGAAGACTGGAACAATGCGCTGGCATTGTAAGTTAATCATACTTCAGTTTAATCGTAATTTTTTGAGGGGCCGCCTCATCCCCGCCAAAGTAAGGATAAAGCATGTATCTGCTGTTTACAGTACCTGTACAAAATCTGGGAAGAGAATCTGATTTGTTATTAATTGTACAGTAATACTCAGAATTAACCACTTTTATTTTACCCGTTACAACCCTCCCGATTTCAACAGTTGAAATCTCTTTTTCAATCATTTTTCCATCATTATGGGCAAAAGCAAATAACCTGAGGGAATCATCACTAAACCGCCATCCAATCCGGATACTATTTTCAAGGTGTCCGGTATTACAGTCTGAAAAGCCGATAAGTTTATTAATATCATGCTGATTTTCAGGAATAACATTTTTGTAAACAGCACTGCTGTCAAAAATGACCTGAAAATCTAAACTATCCTTATTAAGAATTGCAATTCCGGCATTATCGCTATAATGATCCCCTTCTTTTATGGTAAAAACTTTATACTCATTTTGAGGATTTTCCGGATCTACAATTGGCCGCTCTTCATTTTTACAGCCATAGCAAACCGCCATAAGAATGAAGAGTAAAGACACAAATATTTTATGATTTTTTATAAACACGGTGTGTTTGCTTTAGGATCTTACATTTATAAAATCATATTTCTCATTAACGAAATGCTTTATAAATATGTTAAAACCTTTTTCATTTCAATACGCTGACAACAGTATCCCTTTCTAAAATGCCGAGAAACTGCAATTTACTGATTTTGAAAATGCTCCGGTTCTGCATTATATGATTTTTTCATTAATTCCGGAGTTTTTCAGAAAAACTGATCAATTCAATATTACCTCTTCACGCATGGCGGGAATTGTTACATTATTCCAGCCTATATCAATAAGTTTCTGTCTGAAAATTTGCTGGGTTTCGTATTCTCCGTGTACAAGAAAAACTTCTTTAACCTGGCTTTGCTCCTGGCAGGATAGAAATTCAATAATTTCCTGATAATCAGCATGAGCTGAAAAAGAGTCCATTACTACAACTTCCGCCCTCACATCATATTGATCTCCAAAAATTGTCACTTTTTTATTACCCGCTTTCAATTGCCCACCCAGGCTATCGGCGGTAGTGTAACCTACCAGTAAAATACAGCAGCGGATATCTTCGATATTGTTGGCAATATGATGTTTGATTCTACCTGCTTCAGCCATTCCTGAAGATGAAATTATAATACAGGGTTCTTTAAGATCATTCAACTTTTTTGAATCGTCTGTGGAAGAAACGTAGTATAAATTAGGAAAGCCGAAGGCATCTCCGTCTCCATGTTTTAAATATTCTAAAATTTCCGGATTAAAGCATTCCGGATGTTTTTTCATAACATATGTGGCATTTACTGATAAGGGAGAATCCACAAAAACTTTGATCGGAGGTAACTGGCCTTCCTGCGCCAATTGATCCAAAGCATAAACCAGTTCCTGAGTCCGGTCCACCGAAAAGGCAGGAATCAGTAATTTTCCTTTCTGTTCGACGCAAACTCTTTGAACAATAGACTGCAAATGAGCTTTTACATCTGTCTCTTTTTCGTGTAATTTCGCCCCATAAGTTGATTCACAAATAATATAATCGGCCTGAGGAAATGCCTCAGGATTCTTTAAAATCTTATCATTTGGCCGGCCAATGTCACCGGAGAAAAACAACTTAATATCTTTCTCTCCTTCCTTAATAGTCAGAGAAACTGCTGCGGAACCTAAAATATGTCCTGTATCTGTAAAATAAGCACTCACCTCCTCACAAATCTGCACTTTTTCCCTAAAATTCACCGAAATCATCTGGCTGATTGTCTGTTCAACATCGTCTGCTGAATAAAGGTTTTCCAGTAGCTCTTCTCCTCTGTTGGCACGTCTTTTATTTATCCTGTTCAGGTCATTCTCCTGAATCCGGGCAGAATCACCCAATAGAATCACAGCCAAATCTTTTGTAGCATCAGTACAATAAATCGGACCGGAAAACCCTTTTGCAACTAAGCGGGGTAACAGGCCTGTATGGTCGATATGCGCATGAGAGAGAATCACATAGTCAATCTCTTCCGGATTAAAAGCAAAATTCTGATTCAGTTCATGTGTATTCAATCCTTGGAAAAGTCCGCAATCCAATAGAATCCGGGTTCCCTGCTCTGTAATAATCAAATGTTTGGAACCCGTTACCTGTCTGGCTGCTCCGTGAAATTGAATTTTCATAAATCAATATTTTAAGATCGTTTATCTATCAGGTTTTTTTGCAAATTGCAAAAAATATAACAAACAATTAGACCCGAAATATAGTGAAGAGTTCTGCCAATATTCAAACATTCCCTGCTTTTTCTGGCTTTATACGAAAGATGTTTGGAAACAGGTTCTTCCGGAATAAATTTATCCGGGGATTTTTTTTGATTATTATCCTGATTTTTAGCCTTGACCTGATTTTTCCTCTTCAGACTAATCCACAATATTCTACCTTAATTACTGATTCTGATGGAAGAGTTCTTCATGCTTTTCTAAATTCTCAGGATAAATGGCGAATGTTTACGGAATTGCAGGAAATTTCGCCCAAACTTGAAAAGGCTATTATTTTTAAAGAAGATAAATGGTTTCGCTGGCATTTTGGTATTAACCCGATTGCCATTTTCCGTGCAGGTTTCAGAAATGTCATAACAGGCCGCAGAACATCCGGAGCAAGTACCATCAGTATGCAGGTGGTTCGCCTGCTTTACCCGAAAGAAAGAACCTATCTCAATAAACTGACCGAGATTTTCAGGGCTTTGCAATTAGAACTGCATTATTCAAAAGATGAAATACTCCAGCTCTACGTCAATCTGGTACCCTTCGGTTCCAATATAGAAGGCATTAAATCTGCTTCTATTCTTTATTTTAAGAAATCCCCGGAAGTACTCAGCCTGGCAGAAATTACAACCCTGACCATTATTCCCAACCGCCCCTCAAGTCTGAGATTAGGAACGAAAAATGCCTTGATTCTTAAAGAAAGAAATAAGTGGCTAAAATCCTTTCAGCAAGCCGGTATTTTTGACAGCCAGACGATTGAAGACGCACTTTCCGAACCATTAAATGCGGTCAGGAATGAAGCGCCTAAATTAGCCCCTCATTTATCGGTCAGGTTACAAAAGGAATATAAAACCATTCCCAATATTCATACTTCCATTATTCGGAACAAACAACTTCAGATTGAACAGATTGTTAAAAATTATGTAAGCAGGTTATTTTCGATGAATATTCATAATGCTGCTGCTATTGTCATTAATAACCAAACCCATCAGGTAGAAGCCTATGTCGGCTCTTCGGATTTTTATAATCCGGCAGATGGCGGACAAGTGGACGGGATTCAGGCGATCCGTTCTCCCGGAAGTACGTTAAAACCTTTGTTATATGCCACAGCTTTTGACAAAGGTATCATTACTCCCAAAACTGCTATTAATGATGTTCCGACTAATTTCGGAGGATTTGAACCTGAAAACTTTGACAAACTTTTTCATGGAAAAGTCTCCATAGAATATGCACTTGCCAATTCACTGAATATTCCTGCGGTAAAAGTACTTAAAGAAGTCTCAACACCCGTTTTCATAGAAAAACTGAAGAAATCAGACTTTCAGGCAATCCGGAAAAATTCCTCTAAACTTGGTTTGTCCTTAATTCTTGGCGGATGTGGGGTAACGTTGGAAGAACTGAGTAATTTATATGCCTCTTTTGCGAATCAGGGTTATTATGCAAAAGCAAAATTCCTGAAAAACTTTTCAGATGAAGCCGTAAAAGGAGAAGCCATTGTTTCACCTGAATCTTCATTCCTTATCACACAGATTTTGAATCAGGTTACAAGGCCTGATTTACCCAATAATTACGACTATACTTACAGAATGCCTAAAATTGCCTGGAAAACCGGAACCTCTTTTGGCAAAAAAGATGCCTGGAGCATAGGATACAATGCTAAATACACGATAGGTGTCTGGGTTGGCAACTTTTCAGGGCAGGGTGTCCCGGAGCTTTCGGGAGCGAATATTGCAACCCCTTTACTGTTCGACATCTTCAATTTCACCGATTATAATTCTTCTGAAAAATGGTTTCGAACCCCAGAAAATGTTTCAATGAGAAAAGTTTGTGCAGAAAGCGGAGATCTTCCTGAAGATTTCTGTACACATCAGATTATTGATTATTATATTCCCGGTGTTTCAAAAATGACACGATGCAGTCATCTGAAAAACATCTGGGTAAATCCTTCTGAAACGATGAGCTTTTGTAATCGCTGCCTTCCCTCAGAAGGAGTTATTCAAAAATTATATCCGAATCTAAGTCCTGAATTGGTCAGATTTTATGAAACCAGGCATATCAACTACCAGAAAATTCCTCCGCATAATCCGGATTGTACCCGAATTTTCAATGACAATGCTCCGGTTATTTCCTTTCCCACAGATGGTTCAGAATATTTCATGAGTAAAGAAGACAATCCTGAATTATTGCTTGATTGCCAGGTCAATAATGGCGTTAAGGAAGTATATTGGTATATTAATGATAAATTATTTAAAAAAGTCCCGGCGAATCAGAATGTATTTTTTAAACCGGAGGCCGGAAAAATCAAAATCTCCTGCTCGGACGACAGAGGAAGAAATACCGATATCTGGATTACCGTTAAATGGCAATAGAACTCTAAGCAGGATTTCCAGACAAAATGAACTGCTTTAAAACTCGTTTTAATAAAAATGAAGGTTTTTAAGTATTTTTAAGTCTTCGATTACTCTAATTTAATTTTTATGACTCATTTGCCCATTTCAAACATAAAACTTCATTTCAGGTTTTTACTTGTATTATCTTTTTCCCTTTTCTCATTTGGCATATCCGCTCAATCGAATGCCAGGGAGGGTATCAGGCAAATGGTTGCAGCAGAACTTGAATTCGCACAATTCTCTGCAGAAAAAGGCACAAAAAATGCCTTTGTGAATTTTCTCAGTGATGATGCGGTTGATTATGAAAAAGGTCAGCCCAGAAATACCAAAACCTTTTGGCAGAACCGTGATTTTAAAGGTGTTTTAACATGGCAACCCTATTTCGCTGAAATTTCAGACAGCGGTGACCTCGGATACACTGTTGGCAACTGGCAATATCATCCATCTGCTTCAAGTGACAAACCTACTGCTTTCGGAACATTTTCCACCTTCTGGAAAAAACAAAGTAATGGTGCATGGAAGGTCGTTTTTGACCTTGGCTCAACTCATACAAAACCCCTTGACCCATATCCGGGCACTATTACAGAAGCATTTTCATCATTTTCATCACCATTGCCTAAAAATCAGGGAATTGCAGAAAGGTTTGTTTTCATGGCAGATCATTATTACAGCAAAAATGCCAAAACAGCTGTTAATCCATATGAACCACACTTATCAAAAAACGCCAGGTTATTGTACAATGGTCAGGTTTCTGTGTATGGAATCAAAGAAGCTACCGATTTTCTGAGCAAAAAAGCAGATAAAAGTCTGGTCTTTACAGGTATGAAAACAACGCTTGCAAGCTCGGGAGACCTTGCCTGTGTTCAGGGAATAGTACAAACCAAAGGGAAATACGGCAGTTATTTCAGAATCTGGAAACAGGAAAGTAAAGGTAGCTGGAAAATAGTACTTGAGGTAGTAAATATCTGAAACCAGGAACATTTTATTCCGGAAGAAAAGGATAAGGTTTCCATACTTCTTCATTAAATTTATCAGGAAAAACAATCAACTAACGTTTCAGATATCTCACATGCAGGCGCTCAAAAACGGCAAAATATTCAGTTCGGATCAGATACATCAGCAAAAAGCAGTTTTAACGGAAGGGAATAAAATCATTGGAATTATTGATGAAAATGAGATTCCTTCCCATGCGGAAATCATAGATTTAAAAGGACTTTCCGTCTCTCCCTCTTTTATCGATTTGCAGGTATATGGCGGGGGCGGAAGCCTTTTCTCAAGTAAACCAACAGAGGATTCTATTGAGAAAACATATATTCAGCATCGCAAAACCGGAACTTCTCATTTTCAGATTACGCTTAACTGTTCCCCGACAGAAATGATGTGGGAAGCCATTGAATCTTGTAAAAATTATCAGAAATCCGGAAAAAAAGGCTTACTGGGTTTACATTTGGAAGGCCCGTTCTTTAATCCTGTAAAAAAAGGGGCACATATTGAGTCATTTATTCAAAAACCAACCGAGGCTTTTATTCAACAGATTTTAGAGGCAACAGAAGGACTGAATACTTATATGACCATCGCTCCTGAAATGTTTACTGATGCTGCCTTGAAATTGCTGTTGGATAGTCCGGTTAAATTATCCGCCGGGCATTCTAATGCTACTTATTATCAGGCAAAAGAAGCTTTCAGTAAAGGAATCAAAAGAGTTACCCACCTTTTCAACGCCATGTCGCCATACCAAAGCCGGGAATTAGGACTGGTTGGTGCAGCATACGATTCTGATGTTTGGGCTAGTATTATTGCCGATGGCTTTCATTGTGATTTTCCGGCTGTCAGAGTTTCCAAAAAAATTAAAGGAGATAAACTATTTCTTATCACCGATGCTGTAACGGAAGATACTTCCGGAGATTATAAATTTACCTTAGCTAACGGTAAATTTGTAGATAGTAAGGGAACACTTTCAGGTTCTGCCCTTTCTATGATTGAAGCCATTCAGAATTGTGTGGAAAAAGCAGGTATTTCCCTGGAAGAATCGCTGAAAATGGCTTCCGCTTATCCCGCTCAGGTTGCTTCAGTTGATCATGAATTAGGGAAAATTGCACCCGATTATCTGGCTTATTTAGTATTATTTACCGACGACTTTCAGGTGAAAGGGCTGATGGAAAATGGTGTTTTGGAATGGTTTGATTAATACATTTTAAAACATCTGTAATTTTGCTTACTCAAAAAATAATTTAGTCTATAGATTCAATTTTGAATCAAAGGTTTTTACCATGAAAATCCAGTCAAAGCAGCCCGATACCGGAACCACCATTTTCACAGTAATGTCTAAACTTGCCGGCGACTATGGTGCGCTGAATCTTTCTCAGGGATTTCCGAGTTTCAATTGTTCCGAGAAACTTACGGATCTGGTTGCTTTTTATCTGAAAAAAGGCATGAATCAATATGCTCCAATGGCCGGGATTCAACCTTTGAGGGAAATCATTTCTCAGAAAACTTTTGAACTTTACGGGGTAAATTATCATCCTGATTCTGAAATAACTATTGTCTCAGGAGCTACAGAAGCTCTTTATGCAGCAGTTACCACAATTGTACATGAAGGAGATGAGGTAATTTTACTGGAACCTTGTTATGATTCTTACACACCTGCCATTACGCTGAACGGAGGTATTCCTGTTTATATCACACTTTCCCCTGAAAATGCCTACAAGATTGACTGGGAGCTTGTAAAATCGAAAATTTCTGAAAAGACCCGACTGATAATGCTCAATACCCCTCATAATCCAACCGGAACAGTTATGAGCAGGGAAGATCTCAATCAACTGGCTGAAATTGTAAAAGACACGGATATTTTTATCATTGGTGATGAAGTTTATGAACATATCATTTTTGATGAGCATGAACACTGGTCTCTTCTGAGAAATCCGGTTCTGAAAGAACGGAGCTTTATCTGTAATTCCTTTGGCAAAACCTTTCATGTTACCGGATGGAAAGTAGGATACTGCCTTGCACCCAAACAATTAACGGAAGAATTCAGGAAAGTTCACCAATGGCTTACTTTTTCAACCGTCACTCCAATTCAGTATGCTTTGGCTGACTTTTTGAAAGACCCTGACAATTATCTTTCCATTCCTAAATTTTATCAGGATAAACGGGACAAGTTTCTCGACTGTATTAAGGGCTCCAGATTCTCATATACTCCTGCGCAGGGAAGTTTCTTCCAATGCCTTAATTACCAGAACATTACCAATGAAAATGATTTTAATCTGGCAGTTCGGCTTACAAAAGAAATCGGCGTAGCCTCTATTCCTGTTTCCGTATTTTATCATCAGAAAAACGATTTTAAAATTCTTCGTTTCTGTTTTGCCAAAGACGATGAAACCCTGGAAAAAGCCGGGGAGCAGTTATTGAAATTATAGTTTTTCCATGGAAATTCCGGAGGACGTTTTTCAGATATTTTGATACCTTATTTCCAGGAATTTGTTGCTACAGGTTTCTGACGTAAATTCGTGAAAAATTACAAATCATGAAATACATTCAATATTTATTCCTCTCCTTGCTATTTTGTATATCCTCTTGTACAAAAAAACCTAAATTAGAGGGATTTGATCTGGAGAAGTGGCAAGCCGATAAAGGTGGCTGCAAAGGAGACAGAGTACAAATGATTGAGCAGCTGAAAGCCTTGAAACAAGAGTTGAAAGGAGTGAGTTCAAACGATATGGAAGATTATCTGGGCAAACCTGACATACAACAGCTGGCCGACCGAAATCAGGAATATTATGTCTATTTTCTTGACAAAGGAACCCACTGCGAAGACATTAAAAAACATTCTGATGCCCCGACAATTGCAATTCGTTTCAGCGCAATGGGACTGGCCACAGAAGTAACTTTTCAAAAAGGCACACCATAAAAGAATCCGGTAAATGTAGCATTTCCACTGCTTTTACCGGATTTCTTCTTCAAATCTTAATCAAAAAACCATCCCAGGATAGTAGAAACCAAGGAAATTCCGAAACTAAATAACAATGGGGGGATAAAACCGTGAACGGTAAAACCTTGTACGAAATACGAAACTACATATACCAGCACTACGTTAATCACCAGTAAAAATAGTCCCAATGTCAGAATTGTAATAGGAAAGCTCAGCAATTTCAATACCGGTTTAATGAAGGTATTCAGAAAACCCATTGCCAGAGCAACCAGTAATGAAGTAGTAAAGGAATCAACTGCAATTCCCTGAATGTACTTTGCCAATACCATAATGGCCACGGCAATAAGCAGATAGCGAATAATAAAGTTAATCATAGTTTAGTATTTAGTTGTTAGAGCTGTTATTTATGTCTCGCACGGAGTACATCAATGATTTCATCAAAATCAATTCCTCTTTGTTCCAATAGCACCAGATAATGGAAAAGCAAATCTGAAGCCTCCTCTTTAAACAAAGTATCATTATTATCCATTGCTTCAATTACCAGTTCCACTGCTTCCTCTCCAACTTTCTGAGCAATTTTATTGGTTCCTTTCTGAAAAAGGCTTGCTGTATATGATTTTTCAGAAGGGTTATTTTTCCGGTCACGAATTACTCTTTTTAAGTGATTCAACCAGGCGGCTTTCCCCTGGTTGCTTTCATTAAAGCAGGTATCTGCTCCGGTATGACAGGTTGGTCCGGCAGGATTTACCTTAATTAAAAGTGTGTCATCATCACAATCTTTCAATATCTCAACGACATGCAGAAAATTATCAGAAGTTTCTCCTTTTGTCCAGAGCCTTTGTTTTGAGCGGCTAAAAAAAGTAACCACTCCTTCTTTCTCCGTTTTTTCAAGTGATTCCTGATTCATATAACCCAGCATCAATACTTTGTCTGTCAGGGCATCCTGAATAATGGCGGGAATGAGTCCATCCTGTTTATTAAAATCTAATTCCATGATCTCTTTAAAGCTATTTTATTCTTTTCTTTATTTTCTACTCGTCAATCAGGCCATTGACTACAGCCGGATAGAAATTCCCTTTTCTTTCAGGTATTTTTTTAATTCAATAATATCGATTTCCTTAAAATGGAAAATACTGGCAGCCAGTCCGGCATCAGCTTTACCATCGGTAAAAACATCATAAAAATGTTCCATACTTCCTGCACCGCCAGAAGCGATAATGGGAATGGAAGAATTGTCCGAAATTTCGGACGTCAGTATATTCGCAAAACCAGCTTTTGTTCCGTCGGTATCCATCGAAGTCAAAAGTATTTCTCCGGCCCCACGGTCTTCTACTTCTTTTGCCCATTGAATTGTCCGAAAATCAGTAGGTTTTCTGCCTCCGTGTGTATGTACAATATGCTCTCCTCCCACAAAACGTGTATCGATTGCAACGATAATACATTGAGATCCGAACTGCAATGCAAGTTCATTAATCAAGGCCGGATTTCTTACGGCAGAAGAATTAACAGACACTTTATCAGCACCGGCATTTAAAAGTGCCGAAACATCTGCGACAGAAGATATTCCTCCTCCAACCGTAAAAGGGATATTCACATTCCGGGCCACATTTCTGACTAAATCAACCAATGTTTTTCTGTTATCAACTGTAGCCGTAATATCCAGAAACACTAATTCATCAGCTCCCTGTTCTGCATAAACTGCTCCTAATTCTACCGGATCTCCAGCATCTCTCAGATTTACAAAATTAGTTCCTTTTACCGTTCTTCCGTCTTTAATATCCAGACAAGGAATAATTCTTTTTGCTAACATTTTTATACTTTTTACGATATACTGAAGTATTAAATTAAAGAAGCTATTTATAAAAGTCTGCCAGTTGCTTTAACGTAACCCTTCCTTCATAAATCGCTTTCCCGACAATCACTCCGAAAATATTCATTTCGTTGAGTTTAATAATATCATCCATTACCGAAACGCCTCCACTGGCAATGATATGAAGCATTGGAAACTTTTCCTGAAGTCTGGCATACAGATCAAAACTCGGGCCTTGTAAAAGTCCGTCCTTGGCCACATCAGTAGAAATGGTATATTTTGCACCTTTCTCAATATATTCTCCGACAAAATCGTAAACAGATTTCTCTGTAGCTTCTTCCCAGCCTGAAATTGCTATTTTCTCATCACGGGCATCAGCACCAAGAATAATTTTTTCCCCTCCGTAATTTTTCAGCCATTCTTCAAAAAGTACAGGATTCTTAACAGCTACACTTCCCCCTGTTACCTGACGTGCCCCACATTCAAAGGCAATTTTTATCATTTCATCAGACTGCACACCTCCGCCAAAATCAATAAGCAAATTAGTGTGGGAGGCAATTGTTTCCAGCACTTTGTGATTAACAATACGTTTTTGCTTAGCTCCGTCTAAATCCACTAAATGCAAGCGCTGAATCCCTGAATCTTCGAAAGATTTGGCCACTTCCAAAGGATTCTCATTATAAGTCTTTTTCTGAGAATAATCTCCCTGGGTCAAACGAACACATTTCCCGTCAATCAGGTCTATAGCTGGTATAATTTGTATCATGGGTTTATTTTAATTTTCAGGCAAAAATTAAAGACATTTACATTTTATTCAATCAAATGTCTTTTAATCATGCTTTAACTCAAAGTCTTAAAAAATTATTCAAAATGGCTGCTCCTTCTTTGCCACTGATTTCTGCATGGAATTGTGCGGCATAAAAATTGTCTTTATGAAGCATGGCGGAAAAAGGTTGTACGTAATCGCATTCCGCAATGGTATAATCACTTAGTTCCGCATAATAACTATGTACAAAATACATATAGCTTTGCTCGGTCAATCCTGCTGTCAGTTCGCTTTTGAAATTGTAAATATTATTCCAGCCTACATGCGGGACTTTGAACGATGATGAGTCGAATCGTTTAACATTGATGTCAAATATCCCCATGCAATCGGTATTATTCTCTTCTGAATGTTTACACATTAATTGCATTCCCACACAGGTTCCCAAAACCGGTTGTTTGAGCCCTGGAATTACTTTATCTAGGCCTTTTTCTTTTAAATAAGCCATTGCGGTACTTGCCTCGCCTACGCCCGGAAAGATTACCTTATCAGCTGAGCAGATTTCATTTTCGTCATCTGTCCATAGATAATTTACTCCAAGCCGGTCAAGTGCATACATTACCGACTGAACATTTCCTGCGTTGTATTTGATAATTACGGTCTTCATTTAATCAATTTTGAAAGGAAGAATGAACAGAACCTGCATTTCAATAATCAAATCGGTTATTTGTTCATTCAAAATTGAAAAAGCCTGATCCTTTACAGGAATCAGGCTTTTAGATATTGTTGAATGTTTTGTGTCTTGTTAAAATCCGGCACAATATTCATCAGCCCTTTCCTATTCGGAAATTACGTGGTGATGGATATGATGTGTGCCTGAATAAATCATGTTGCAAAAGTAATGTTTTTCAATGATTTGCAAAATTGTTGTGTACTAAAATAGCGATAATTGATCTGTTTTTGGAAAAAAGACAGGTTCTTTAAGTGACAATTGCAATTCAGCATTTAGCTTTTTTATCCAGTAATGGCACAATTCCGGAGCCAGAATATTATCACTGATATGAACAAAAATATAAATATCCTGAAGCCCTTCAGCAACCCATTGCTTTAATCTGTGAATCCATGCATCAATTCTGTCATAATCAGACTCATGATCATTACCAACCCAACGTAACATGATTGATGAATTTGAAAGTCCCTGATGAACAACATCCCGGCGCCCGGCAACATCCGTGATAACCGTTCCCATATCAAGAGATTGCAGCATAAGGAGTGTTTCCTCCCAGATTCTGTCATTTTTAAACCAGTCTTCATGACGAAACTCAACAGAAACAGGTAATCTGGCAGGAAGAGCCCTCAGAAATTTTTCTAATTCAGGAAATTGCCTCGGGGAAAAAAACGGAGAAAGCTGAAGAAATGAACTTCCCAGTTTACCACCCAGATCAAGAACTCTCTCACAAAATTCTCCGGTTTCAGGATCTGCATTTCTTAATTTTTTATCATGAGAAATAATCTGAGGAAATTTCGGACAGAATTTAAAGCCATCTGCTGTTTGTGTATTCCATTTAAGAATATCTGATTCCGTTGGGATTCTGTAATGGGTAAGATTTAACTCTATCGTATTAAATTGCCTGGCATAATGTGAAAGAAAATCAGGAGATTTTGCATTCCCCGGGTAAATCTTCCCTTTCCATTCAGTAATCGACCATTCGGGACAACCTACATACACATTAGGTTTCCACTCATTTTCTGAATGAACTTGCTCATTTCGACTTTTCACTTCAGATAATACTCTTGCATTAAGAGAATTGTCTGATTTTAATGCAAAATCTATTGTTTTCAGATTTTCTTTCGGAACTCTACCAAACTCCATATTTTCCATTTTTGTAAGCAGTTCAAAACTACTTACTCAGCTATTTCTTCTTTCTTTTTTCCGGCTAATTGTCCACAGGCAGCATCAATGTCCTTCCCTCTCGAACGGCGAACATTTACAATCATTCCTTTTTCCTCCAAAAATCCGGCAAACTTATCTAAGGTTTGAGGATCCGTATTTGTAAAATTTGCTTCAGAAATAGGATTGTATTCTATAATATTGACTTTACAAGGAAATTGTTTCGCAAACTTCCAGAGCTCTTTCGCATCTTCCAGGGAGTCGTTGAAGCGATAAAAAACTATATATTCTAAGGTAATCCTATTCCCCGTTTTCTTATAAAAATATTGCAAAGACTCCTTCAATGCCTCCAATGTATTTGATTCGTTGATCGGCATGATGGTATTCCTCTTTTCATCATTTGCAGCATGCAAAGACAAAGCAAGATTGAATTTCACTTCATCGTCACCAAGCTTTTTAATCATTTTGGCAATTCCGGCGGTAGAAACAGTAATACGTTTCGGTGACATTCCCAGTCCTTCTGAAGAAGTTATATACTCTACTGATTCCAGAACATTGGCATAATTAAGTAAAGGCTCTCCCATTCCCATATACACGATATTAGTCAGAGGAGTCTGATAATGACTTTCAGCCTGTTCCTTTATTCTTACAACCTGATCATAAATTTCGGCAGCGTCAAGATTCCTTTTGCGATCCATGTATCCTGTAGCACAGAACTTACAGGTAAGAGAACAGCCAACCTGCGAGGAAACACAGGCCGTCATACGATCATCCGCCGGAATTAATACCCCTTCTACCAGGTTTTCATCAAATAGTCTGAATGAAGATTTGATTGTTTTATCAGAACTTACCTGTTTTTCTGAAACCTTTACAGCCCGTATTTCGAAATGTTCTTCCAATAACTCTCTGGTTTTCTTAGAAAGGTTTGTCATTTCTTCGAAACTCTGTACAGACTTTTTCCAAAGCCATTCATAAACCTGTTTAGCCCTGAAACCTTGCTCACCTTTTTCAACCAAAAAGTCTTTCAGTTGAGAGATTGACAATTTTCTAATGTCCTTTTTATTTACAGCCACTGCTTCCATCTTCATTTTTGATATACTTAATTACTGCCTTAAGCGGTCTATCTGCTTTGGCACAATATCTATTGCTTTTTCTATTATTCCGGGGGCAAGAGGTTTTATTAAAGGATAAAGAAAGGTTCCTTTTGTATCCTCAACGGGAATCCTGATTCCTATTGAAGTAATGAGCCAAATAAAGATACTGATGCCGAACGACCAGGTAAAAGCCCCGACAATGGCTCCTGCGAAACTATCAAAACTTCCTAAGACAGTATATTTAATAGATCTTCTTAACAACCACCCCAACTTGTTAATAAGAAACACAATCGGGAAAAAAACTGCCCCAAAACCTATGTAAGGCATGATTCGCTCAGTCAACCGATTATTCATATAAGGAGAAACCCAATCGGTAGCATAACCCAGGGCTCTAAAACCGATGATTACCGAAATGATAAAAGCGGCGATAGAGATAACTTCAATAATTATGCCTCTCTGGTAACCGATAAAGCCACCCCATAAAATTGGCAATAGGATCAGAATATCAATGAGTTTCATTTACTTTATTTTGAATAATTGAACGGGAACCTGTTCTGAAAGAACGCTTTATTTTCCATTCAATTATTCTATATTTTGCTCATTTTATTGCAAAAGACTTTTTACCGTTGCTGAGATTGCTTTTCCATCAGCCAGACCTGCAAGTTCCTTAGTTGCAACTCCCATTACTTTGCCCATATCTGAAGGAGCAGAAGCTCCGGTTTTAGCAATAATTTCAGCAATCTTCGCTTTCAATTCATCTTCAGAAAGCTGCTTTGGAAGGTACTCTTCAATTACCGATAACTCTGCCTGCTCTTTTTCAGCCAAATCACTTCTGTTCTGAGCCAAAAAGACTTCCAGCGAATCTTTACGCTGCTTGGCTGCTTTCATCAATAATTTCATTTCAACATCTGAAGAAAGCTCTCCTGAATTTGCTCCTGAAGTCTCTTCTAATAAAATTAACGATTTAATTGCGCGTAATGCTCGTAAACGATCCTGATCTTTAGCTCTCATAGCATCTTTAATGCTATTTTCGATATTGGTTTTAAGCGACATGGTTTTCTTTTTTGAATTTTGAATGAACGAATGACAGAATATTGAGGTTTTTTAACTGCATAAATTCTGCCATTGCGGTATATTTGTGAACATACATTATAACAAATACGTTCGTTTTACAAAATTACGAAACTATTATTCATACATTATATAATTCTCAATTCTATCGCAGAAAAGATGACTAAATTAAGTGTAAATATCAATAAAATAGCTACTCTCAGAAACTCAAGAGGCGGAGATAACCCAAATGTCGTTAAAGTGGCCATTGATTGTGAACGTTTTGGTGCAGAGGGTATTACAGTGCATCCAAGGCCGGATGAAAGACATATCCGTTATCAGGATGTGTATGATCTGAAAGAGATTGTTACAACAGAATTCAATATTGAAGGAAATCCTTCTGAAAGAAAGTTTGTAGAACTGGTTCTGGCTAATAAGCCCACTCAGGTTACCTTAGTTCCGGATGCACTCGGAGCCATTACTTCCAATGCCGGCTGGGATACCATTACACACAAAAGCCTTTTGATTGATCTGATCTCTGAATTTAAAGAAGCAGGAATCCGTACCTCAATTTTTGTTGATCCGGATTTAAAAATGGTTGAAGGTGCCAAAGAAACAGGAACAGACAGAATCGAACTCTATACTGAACCTTATGCGGAAGGATATACTAAAAACCGTGAATCAGCGATAAAGGACTTTGTTCTGGCCGCCGGACGTGCAAATGAATTAGGGCTTGGTCTTAATGCAGGCCACGACTTAAGCCTGGAAAATCTGAGATACTTTCAGCAAAATATCCCCAACCTTCTTGAAGTTTCGATCGGACATGCTTTAATCTGCGATTCTATCTATCTGGGACTGGAAAATACTATTCAGTTATACCTGCGTGAAACCAAAGCTAAAATTTAGATTTTAACGATAATACTCCAGAAATAGGTTGAAAAATGATGAGAATTTGATTTTTAAGCGAAGTAAAATGTAAATAGTGTATTTTTTACATTCTTTTTTTTGACTTAATACATAATTTTATTCGCTTGTAAAAATTATCAAAAAAAACAATGATTGTCTTTCGTTAATTAATGTACATACAGATAACTTTACCAGCATAAATACCAACCACAGTTTCAAGACTCAGTTTTGGTAACGAACTTCTGTAAGTTTTGAAACGAAAGAATAATTATCTCCTGACTGAAGGATCTTCGTTTATTTCAGTTTCAAAGTGGCGGCTTTGACTCTGATTTATCAAGTTCAGTCAGGATTTTTTATATCTTCACTACATTTCTTTCTCGCCTTCAAGCTCTTGTCCCTGCACCAGAATTTTCAACCCTGTCACATCACTTCCATTTTTTCTTAAGAAAATAACTTTTGCTTCAAAAGCAGTCAACAAAAACTCATCTCCTTCTTTTTCACGGGTAAGTGGTGCCTCCTGCGGATATTCTTTAGATTGAATTGTCAATTGTCCATCCTTAAAACTGATTTTCACTTTTTCAACATAAGGATTTGCCGCCATTTTAAAAGAACCATAATAATCTTTGAAAGCTAAAGAATCTGCAGCTATTTTAACAGAAGGACTGACACCGGAATTTGCTTTGGCAAGACAAACAGACAACAAAAGAAAGATAAAGAGGAAAACATTTTTTTTCATGGTTGTTCAATATTTAATTGTTTTAGAAATAAAAAAGGTATCTGAAATGTTAAACTTTTCATAAAAACAGCAACTCACCAATTTCCGGAAAATCGAATAATTTTGAACGATTTGAACATTATTTTTCCGTAAAAACAAAATCTCTAAGACCCTGTATTTGAGAAAATAATAAGAATACTTCAAATTAAAAGTAAAAATATTCTAAAATTTTCAATTAACAGTATGCTTGCATAATAATTTTATATAAATTTGCATGATTGATTTGGAATCATTGAACGATCTGTATCACTTAGAAAAGACCTTTTTCGGATTATGAATGAAGCCTACATTTTTGATGCCGTAAGAACTCCCAGAGGGAGAGGTAAATCTGATGGTTCATTGCATGATATTGAACCCGTAAATCTTGCAGTTCAGGTATTAAAGCAACTTAAGGAAAGAAATCAATTCGATAGTTCTTTGATAGATGATGTCATATTAGGCTGTGTTACTCCGGTTGGGGAACAGGGTTCAGACATTGCCAGAACGGCTGTCCTTGCAGCAGGTTATTCTCAATCAGTGGCAGGAGTTCAGGTAAATCGGTTCTGTTCTTCCGGGCTTGAGGCAGTCAATATGGCTGCTGCCTATATCATGTCAGGTCAGGAAGATCTGCTCATTGCCGGAGGGATTGAATCAATGTCGAGAGTTCCGATGGGTTCAGACGGTGGTGCCATGATGATGAGTCCGCAATTAATTGCTCAGCATAAATTCGTTCCACAGGGAATTTCTGCAGATTTGATTGCAACAAAATACGGTTATTCAAGAACGGATGTGGATAGTTTTGCGGTAGAATCTCAAAGAAGAGCAGCTATTGCACATAAGGAAAATCGTTTTGCCAGATCAATGTTCAGCTTTAAAGATGAAATAGGCATCGATGTCCTGAATTTTGATGAAGGAATGCGTCCGGAAACATCTCTTGACACTTTGTCTAAATTAAAACCCTCATTTGAAATGATAGGTAAAATGGGAGGGCTGGATGAGCTGGCATTAATGAAATATCTTGAACTTACTGAAATTAATCATGTCCATCATGCAGGAAATTCTTCTCAGATTGTAGATGGGGCAGCTGGTATATTAATCGGTAACAAATCAGTTGGTGAAAAACTTGGCTTAAAACCAAGAGCCAAAATAAAAGCCTTCAGTGTTTGCGGCTCAGAGCCGACAATTATGCTTACAGGTCCGATTCCGGCGACTAAAAAAGTTTTGAGTCGGAATGGCATGAACGTGAATGACATCGATTTATTCGAAATAAATGAGGCTTTTGCTGCGATTCCCATGTTGTTTATGGATATTTTGGGAGTAGAGCATTCAAAAGTAAATGTTAACGGAGGAGCAATCGCCTTAGGTCATCCTCTCGGAGCAACAGGTGCCATTATTTTAATGACCTTGCTTGACGAGCTGGAGCGAAGTGGTAAAGGCACCGGCTTAGCAAGCCTTTGCATCGGTGGCGGAATGGGAATCGCTACAATAATTGAAAGAGTCTGACTAAATTCTATTTCATTTTTATAAAACAACAACTTCTTTTACAACAAACTTTAAATCCCGGCATAGCTTCAACTGAAGCTATGCCTTTTATTTTTCATTTATTAATTATCCTTAGTCATAAATGACCAGGAAACCTTTCCGATTGTATTTGGTTTTCCTGCTGCGGGAGCTGAGATTTTCCCGAAATATTTTCCATCGGCCTGCTTTTCTACTGTAACCTCTCTCCATGAATATTCTCCTTTTTCATAATTATAAGATTCCCCATCATCATCGTACAATTGGTACTTAGCATTTTTTTGTCCATAATACCTGATTTCCAGATCTACTTTTTCTCCGGCTTTAGGGGCATGTAATAAAGGAGGCATCATGGGTATAATTCCGCCATCTTTTACATAAACCGGAATATTTCCCAGATTTGAACCAACTGTAATTACTTCTCCATCTCCGGCAAATTTGCCGGTATAAAAATCAAACCATTTGCCTTTTGGCAGAACTACTTTTCTGGAGGTCTGTCCTGTAAAGAAAGGCGCAACCAAAAGATATTCACCTGCCATATACTGATCCTTTATTTCTTTAGAAACAGCTTCTTCGTACGGGTTTTCTTCGAGGTTTGAATTAGTCTTTTCTGTTTTATTTTCTATGAAAAAACCTGTTTCCAGATTCATTGCACGAAAAGGAGGGGTTCCTTCAAAGTGATATTTTGCAAATTCAGAGTACCAGTAAGGCATCATTTGCATTCTTAATAAGGCTACTTCCTTAACTTTATCTGCTACATCCGGAAAAGACCAGGGCTTGGTAGCACTTGCCCAGGCATTAATCATAGCCATAGGCGAAAAGCAAACCGTTTGCATTCTTCTCAGCCATTCTTCGGAGGTTTTGGAAGCCCTGACTTCAGGCGTCCATAAAACGCCGGAAAAACCACTGTTTATTAAGCCTGTAATAAAATCCTGATGGCTGTAATTATCATTGTAAATAACATATGGAAATGACACACCTCCGGCATTTGAAGCGCGAATCAAACCATATGTTCTTGAGTTTTTCTGATGAAAAAGCTCCGTGCTGTATTTCTGCATTAAGACACCATAAGTCTGTCTCATCTGTTCAGCACTAATTCCGGACGGAAATGTTGCCACATCCGGCCATAAATAAGAATCCCCGCCATCTACTTCATCTATCTTATATCCGCTGATGCCAATATCAATATGATCCTTTTTGAATTTTGAAAACAATATATCTCGCGCTTCAGGTTTTAACAGATCAGGAACTGCTCCGACCCAAACAGAGTGAGAGCCAGTAAAAGGGGCTATTTTAGGGTAAATTGAGGCCTCCGGGGAAACATAGGGGTTTGTCCAAAGATTAAGTCTCACTCCCATTTGTCCTAATTCTTTGACGAGCAGTGCAGGATTTGGGAAACGGGTATTGTCCCATTCAAAAGTGCAGGGATAAGATTTACTTTGCCAGCCGGGTTCTAATCCTATAAAATCAAGGGGAAAATGCTGATCAGCAAACGCTTGTGCCTCATTTTTCACTTGTTCCGCATTATACAATCTTTCAACTCTCTGCGTAAAACCAAGTCCCCATCTTGGTGGAAGACAGCCCCCTCCATTAAACAGGTTGAATCTTCTCACTACTTCCAGCGGACCAGGGCCACTGAAAACGTAAAATTCGACACCATTTGCAGGTATCAAAATTTCAACCGCATCAGAATATGGCCTGGCGCTCCAGTTTTTATCAGTATTACGATCCTGGATTTTCGGAGGATTTTTACTGTCTTTCCGAACAGCAGATCCGGCATAAACATCAAGATATCTTGCGGAATTAATGAAAATACCATATCCGTTAGAAGAAACAAAAAAAGGAACCGGAGCGTGGGTTCTGCCATTATCGGTATTTCCGTAATGGTCTGTGTGCAACCTCAAAATTCTTCCCCGCTGGTGGATTGTCTGGAAATTAAGACCAAATCCATAAATCTGTTCTCCTTTTTGTAAAGGAAATCTCAAATAAGTCTTCCCATCCTGTATATTGGCAAAAATCCCAGCTTTTGCAGAAACGAGTTCAGTCTTCTGCATTTTTTGTAAGGCGGCAATTTCAGGTTTCACCCCTGATGCACTTAGGAGGTTATAATTTTCAGGTTTGCCTACAGATACTTTCCACACGCCGTTGCCAACTTCTGTCCAGACAAGCTTCTCCTGTGCACTGACAGAATTATCAACGGAGATTCCAAATAAAACTAAAATACTTAAAGTAAAAGAACGAAATTTCATAGCCTTTTTAGAGTTGGGAGGATATTTTTCAACAATAAGTACGGGAGACAGTGATAATACTCAAATAATTGGTAGGATTATTGTTGATAAAATAGTGGAAAAGGCATAGTATATTAGAATGACTGAATAGCTATGCAAAGTAAATCCAAATAAACTATTGATTAAGCGGTACAAAACCGTGAAATATTCTGTATATTAACACAATACAGTTTCCACAAACGGTTATTGACTAAAATATATTGTTAATATTTGTTAATGTATGTTAAAAAAACTGGTAGTTTTTTTGGATTTTATTTCATTCTGCATAACTTTGAAATATCCTTTCAAGAAAACTACTAAAATAAAATCGCAATAGGAGGCACAATATGGTATAAAGCTTTACGTTAACTAAATAGATTATCACAATGGCAAAGACCCATGTTAACGACAGTGAGCTTATATCACTTTACATCAACGGTAATGAGCGTGCTTTTGAATCTCTTGTTTTAAGATACAAATCTAAAGTATATACTACCATATATCTGATTGTTAAAGACACTTATGTGGCGGAGGATTTGATGCAAGACACTTTCATCAAGGCAGTTGACGTTTTGCGCTCAGGCAAATACAACGAAGAAGGTAAATTTCTGCCTTGGGTTCTTAGAATCGCACATAACATGGCGATTGATTATTTCCGGCGTGATAAACGTTACCCTAATATCGTATTAGAAGACGGTAGCAGTGTTTTCAATACCTTTGATTTTGCTGAAGATTCTTACGAAGAACGCCAAATTCGAGAGGAAACACACGCTCATCTTCGAGATTTGATTAAACGCCTGCCTGATCAACAAAGAGAAGTGCTCGTAATGAGACACTATGAGGACATGAGCTTTCAGGAGATTGCTGATGCAACCGGCGTGAGTATCAACACGGCATTAGGAAGAATGCGTTATGCGTTAATTAATCTACGCAAAATGATGAGCAAACATTCTCCGAGCTATGATACAAACTTTTACACAAGATGACGTTATCCGTTATGTCTACGACGAAACAACGGAAGAAGAAAACAGTTTAATCCAGGACGGACTCGTCCACGATACTGAAATGTTAGAATTTTATCTTGACATGCTGGATGTGAAGGCAAGTCTTGATAAAAGTTACAGGGATCCTTCTCCCAAAAGTTTAGACGCCATTTTTGCGTATTCACGAAATTCAAGTACAAATCCAAAACGCCAGTCCGCATCTATAAAATAGATTCGGATTGGCGTTTTTTGTGGGTTTAATAGATGTTTTCCGTATTTTTGGGAAAATGCAATATTTTTATGCTCAAAAAAGAACGGTATCAGCTTCTGATTAAATACTTTACAGAAAACTTTCCGGTCGCAGAGACAGAATTAAACTATTCCAACCCGTATGAACTATTGGTTGCGGTAATTCTGTCTGCTCAATGCACTGATAAACGTATAAATCAGGTTACTCCGGCTTTATTCAAACGATTTCCAGACGCAGCATCTCTTTCCAAAGGAGAATTTGAGGAAGTATTTCAATACATCCGATCTGTTTCTTACCCCAACAACAAAGCCAAACATTTAATTGGCATGGCTAAAATGCTTGAACAGGATTTCAATTCTGAAGTTCCTTCTACCATTGAAGAACTACAGAAAATGCCAGGAGTTGGGCGTAAAACTGCTAATGTAATTGTTTCCGTAATTTATAATCAACCGGCTATGGCTGTGGATACACATGTTTTCAGGGTATCTCACCGGATTGGTTTGGTTGCTAAATCCGCCACAACGCCTCTGGCTGTTGAGAAGGAACTGATCAGGCATATTCCTGAAGAACTTGTTCCTGTAGCTCATCATTGGCTTATTTTACATGGCCGCTACATTTGCGTAGCCAGATCTCCTAAGTGTGCTGAATGTAAATTGACACATTTATGTAAGTTTTACGAAAAGAGTATTCCCAAAGTCCCGATTATAAAAAGTTAAGATTCATGCTAAATTTAATTGACTATCTTCAAAAGAATTGGCTTGAGGATTTAGGTATTTTAACCACTTTGATTTGTGTCTGGCTAAATACCAGACAAAATGTTTGGGGATGGTTTTGGGCAATTATTGCTTCCGGAATTTATGGAGTGATTTACTGGCAGTTTCAACTCTATTCCGATATGGAGTTGCAGGTAGTTTTTATTGCTATAAGTATTTACGGCTGGTATCAGTGGTTATTTGGAGGCGAGAAAAAAACGGAATTGACTGTAAGTAACTTACCTTCAAAATACTACATTCCCTGCATATCTGTATTACTTATATTTACTGCTTTTTCAGGTTTTATGCACGGTAAATATACAAATGCCAGCCTTCCTTATGTAGATTCATCCCTTACCGCAATAAGTTTAATTGCACAATGGATGATGGCAAAGAAATATGTTCAAAACTGGTTATTATGGATTACAGCAAATATAGGATACATTGGCATGTATTTCTTTAAACATCTGTATGGTACAAGTGTCCTCTATATTTTACTACTTATTCTGGCGATAATAGGGTACAGGGAATGGAAGAGTACAAAAGTATCAGTAAACTAACGTGTAAAGTCAATTATCTCATTAAAGATTCCTCTTTTTGCCTGCCATTCCTGAACCGCCTTCCCGGTTCCTAAAGGCCATGGTTTAATTTCAAAATCTTTCAATCTCTTATAATCCACCAACTCTTCGCTTAAGGTTATTTCTCCACTTGCTCTGACATAATAGGCTATAATTAACTGATTCATTCTGTGAAATTCGTACAGACCTACAAATTCTATAATTTCGCCATCAAGATTTAATTCTTCCTTTATTTCTCTTAAAATTCCTTCTGAGGGAGTTTCTCCTGCCTCAAGGAAGCCTGTAATTAAGGCATACCAGGTAGGTGGCCATGCTGCATTTCTTGCCAGAATAATCTCACCTTCATGCTCTACAATTGCTGCTACTACCGGTGTGGGATTATTCCAGAAAACATAACCACAATCTTCTTCATCCGGACAAAGAATCCTTTCTTTTCCATCTTTTTCCCTGGTAGTTAATGTCTTCCCGCATTGCGGGCAAAAATTCATCTTTGACATCTTATATATCGCAATTTCTTAAAGCAAAAGCATTGATCAGGCATGAACATTTTTGTCAGAATTAGAGATAAATCTCTGCCCGGAAACAACTGAAAGAATTTCCTCAATGTACTCACGGGTATTACTTAGTCTCGGGACCTTGTGTTGTCCGCCTAACTTGCCTCGTATCCGCATCCACTCATAAAATGTACCTTGCTCTACTATTTGGATTTTGGGCATTCTTAAAACCATATCATTGTATCGTTTGGCATCATAATCGGAATTATTTTCTCTTATTGTTTCATCCAATACCTTCCTGAAAACCTCTTCATCATCGGGCAGTTGAGAAAATTCAATAATCCATTCATGACAGCCATTTTCGCCCCCTTTCATATATTCAGGAGCAGCAGTATAATCGGTAATCTTGGCACCTGTTACCTCACAAGCTCTGGTAATAGCCTGTTCGGCATTCTCTATAATAACTTCTTCTCCAAAAGCATTTATAAAATGCTTTGTACGTCCGGAAATCTTAATTCTGTGAGGATATCTTGAGGTAAACCTTACGGTATCACCAATTTTATATCGCCATAATCCGGCATTGGTAGAAATGACTACTGCATAGTTTTTGCCTAACTCAACTTCATCTAGTGTTAATGCTTTCGGATTTTCAGATTCTATCTCGTCCATCGGAATAAATTCATAGAAAATTCCGTAGTCCAGCATTAACAATAACTCATCTTGCCTTGTAAGGTCATCCTGAATTCCAAAAAAGCCTTCTGAGGCATTATATATCTCAAGATAGCTGACACTATCAGAGGGAAATATTTTGTTCGTAAATAGCTCGCGATAAGGCTGAAATGCTACGGCACCATGAATAAAAAACTCAAAGTTTTCCCATACTTCCAGAATATTGGATTTCCCCGTTATTTCCAGAACTTTTTCAATAAGTACTAAAGTCCAGGTTGGTACACCCAGAATACTTGTCACATTCTCCTGAGCTGTCACCTCTGCCATTTTCTGGATCTTCTCTTCCCACACATCCATCAGAGCAACATCTAAAGATGGGGTTCTGATTAACTGGGCCCAGATCGGAAGGTTTTTCATTACTACTGCGGAAACATCTCCGGCAAAACTCTTGGCATTCAGGGAATTTGATGATAAACTTCCTCCGATTGACAAACCCTTCCCTTCAAAAACCTGTGTATTCGGTTTATTATTAGCCAAAAGAGTCATCATGTCTTTTCCTCCCATGAAATGACAGTCTTCAAGGGATTCTTTCGAAACAGGAATATATTTGCTTCTTGCGTTTGTAGTTCCGGAAGATTTTGAGAACCATTGAATTTCAGAATGCCACAGGACGTTCTCTTCGCCCTTCATCATTCTTTCTATATAAGGATAAAGGTCTTCATATGAAGAGATCGGGACTCTTTCCTGAAACTGTTTAATTGAAAATATACTTTGGTAATCGTATTTTTTCCCCCACAAAGTATACTTGGCATCATCTATCAATGACCAAAACATTTGCTCCTGAGCATCCATTGGTCGTTCCATGAACGACTGGATTCTGGGCAGACGCCTTTTCATAAGCCATATTAGTGTCTCATTGAGTAGAGTCATTTGTTCAGTAATTTAAAGGAAGCAGAGCATTTTTGGTTTATTTAACAAACATATAGTTTTATTCTGAATCATTCAACTGTTTTGTCAAATCCGGGCAGCCATATCCATAAAGAGTATGATCAGACATTCATTATCGCTTAATAATCTTCTGTTTGTACTCTTTTTAATAAACAAAACTATGACTGATGCTGTTCCTGAACAATCTAAAAGAAGTCTGAAGCTTCTTTATCCCGGAAATTAAAATATCACAAGTATTTCTCAAAATAAGAAAAATATTTCAGAATTAGAAATTATGAAGTCAGGGAAGGAATTTTTAGGAAAAGATAAAGAAAGGCAAATGGAGACAAATTCGGGGAGTGATTCTAACTGTTTCAGATCATCCTTCTGAACTTGCTGTTTACATGTAGTGGTATAAAAACAAATAAGCCTTGATAACAGTGTTGTTACCAAGGCTTGTTAATAATAATTTGGCACTTACTTACTTTCCCGCATTTGACTGCAGTATCATCAGCGGAACTGGGCTTAACTACTCTGTTCGAGATGGGAAGAGGTGAACACCAGTCCTATCGGTGCCATAAAGTCTTTCAGGTTTATTTTTTATCAACCTCATACTTAATGACTCTAAGGTTCTTTCTCTTGATATATTGTGAAAAATAGTAAACAATCTCCTAAGTAAAATTAAAAAAACAGGAAGCTTTCGGGTAATTAGTACTACTCGACTTTGACATTTCTGCCTTTACATCTGTAGCCTATCAACGTCGTCGTCTACAACGTCCCTCATG
>NZ_FOXH01000003.1:547469-551152 GCF_900115665.1 Pseudarcicella hirudinis | reverse complement strand
GCTGATTCATCTATAGGATTCTCGGCAGATTTAATTTATTTTTTATCTTTAAACCCTAATATCATGACTAAAATTCTCATGAAGGCATTTGCTTTATTCCTCTTTTCCTTCACATGCATTGCATGCACTAATCCAGACCATTTGGAAGAGGCAGGCATTCCCATCTTAACTAGTTCCCCAACGCTGCTCTCCAATGTAAAAGCCAATTCCTTTTTTTTGGGTTGGGCTAACCATGGCGATACCACTATCAGAGTTAAAGCCGATAAAGACATTTTACCCGCTTTAACTGGTATTAAAATCGATTTAACAGCTATTACCAATACCTTACTCAATTTAGGAAACTTTAGGCTAATGTCTATAGGTGGTGCTCTTTCTGCAGGTTTTAGAGATGGCGGGCTTTATCGGGAAGGACAGCTAACCGCTTTCCCAAATTTAGTAGCCAGGCAAATGGGTTTATCTTTAAACCTACCTCTATTCGACCCAAATGAGGGCAATGGATCAGGCTATAAAACCCTCATAAACACCGAACCAATCGCCTCCTTTAATTTGGTAACCAACAACCTGGCTTATACCGATAATACAGCTAATACCCTCAGACCCTACTCAGGAAAAATTGACAGCTATGCTTTTCCGAATATGTCTGCTTGGATTAGTTTTATCAACTATCCTAACCACGATAAAATGGGTGAGACGTTTGCCAATAGATTCTTTGATAATACTCAAAAGGATTATAGTTATAACTATGAGTTTCTGATAAAACAAAACTGCGACTTTTTTATTTTTGAGGCAGGAATGGATGATTTGATTGACACTTTTTTGTCTGGAGGAGGAGGCGGGAATATTACTGGAATAAACCCGTATAGCGAAACTCGTGGCACTAGTTTAATTCAAGCCCTAGCTGATAAAAAAGCAAAAGGGATTCTGCTAATAGTACCAGATGTAATGGATTTGCCTTATTTTAATCAAATCACTAATGAAAAAATTAAAAAATTAAATGTTATTCTTAGAGTCAAGGATGATGGAACTGCCCAAGCAGACAGAGAAGGTTATCGGGACTTTAATCCGGCTATTGATAAGCTGATACCAAGCCCTTATGTAGAAAAGCTTATGAGAGGTGAAATAAAAAATATAGCTCTGTTAAATGATAATGAGGTGCTTTCAAAAGCCTCTTATGACGATGAATGGATTGGTGTATCACCTGTATTTTATAATGAGTATAAAATTAATCGAAAAGCCAAAGAGAATAATTTGCCGGTAGTAGATATTTATGGTTTATACAAAAAGATTATCGCAGGAAATTATACAACAGATGATGGTATAAAAGTTGATCCGGATTGGGTAAAGGGGAATTTCTTTTCGGCAGATGGCATTTATCCTACTGCTTTTGGGCAGGCTGTCATTGCCAATGAGGTTATAAAAACGATTAACTCTTTTTATAAACTGAATATTCCCCTCATTTCTACCAGTTTCTTTTTGAAAAAATAATCTTCCATTCTACTACCCATAAATATCATGAAATATTCTAGTAATACAGGGCTTTTTAATAGAAAATGCCTTAGTCACTTCTTTGTCATAGAATTTTTATTTTTCTTTCTTTTGATCTTTTGGCTTTCAGCTAATAATACTTTCAGTCAGACTTCTGTTAAAATCAGTCTTCCCTTAGACAGAACTGTTTTTCAGCAAAGCACAGCAAACAATGCTACTTTTCAATTAGCAGGGCAAATCAACTATTACTATCCCAGTTCCATGGGTTCTACCCTTGAGTACCAGATTGAAAGCCTCAGCAGAACCGGAGAGGTGATTGCTACTACCCAAAGCTGGACGGGGACAGGAATCAATTATGCTACCAGCAGCGGTTTTTTCAACAAAACCCTCACGCTTTCTACAGGCTGGTATAGGATTTCTGTACGCTATAATACCAATTATTCAGGGAGTATAAAAAGCAATGCCATTAAGGTAGGTGTGGGGGAAGTGCTTTTTGCAGCTGGTCAGTCTAATGCACAAGGGGTTGAAATGGGGGGTAGTAATAAAGGAGGTATCCCCGATTTAAAAGGGAATTATGATTGTATCAATGCGGTCAATCAGAACTGCTGGTGTAAGCAAACATATGACTTCCCAATCTTCAAACAAATGGAATACTCAGCTGAGGATAAAGTCAGCAGAATAGCCCCTAATGGAAATCAAACACTTTGGTGTTACCAGGCCCTGGGGAAACAAATTGTTGACAAAAATACGAATGTGGTAACACCGGTTGTTTTTTTTAATGCAGGATCAGGAGGTACCGGGATTGATAATTGGAGTACATCTGCTGGTAATCCAAATGGTACTACTATTAATCCATTAGGGGGTTATCAAAATTGTCAAAGCAATTTTGCAGATTGGAATAGCGAAGGTCCCCAAGGCCACCCCTATAGGGGTTTAAAAACCGGCTTAAATTATTACGGAGGAATGTTGGGTACAAGAGGTGTAATTTGGCATCAGGGAGAATCTGATACCAAAGAAAATACCTCAGAAGTCTCATACAGAGATAAATTTAGGGCAGTTATTCAACAAACCCGCAATGATTTTAATAGTAACTTAGGCTGGGCTATTTCCAGAGTATCAAGATTACAATATAACGAAAATATAATAACCAGCGATGCTGTTAAAAGAGGACAAGCCTATATCAATAGCAGTGCTAGCAGTTTGAGTAATATTACCTGGGGAGGATACTATTCTGATGAAATTGCAGACAGATTACCTGATAATACCCATTTCAATGCAAGCGGTCTTTTAAAGTTAGCAGAACTATATGCTACCGGAAATTTTGCGGGCAATACTGCCGGCGGTAATCAAGGAGGGGCTATTTTATCTTTAACACCGGTCGAATTCAATAACAGACCCTCTTTGGCTGTTAACGTTACCAGGCCCAATACAGGGGAAATTACCATGACAGTAAGTGGAAGCCATAATGGGTATAAATGGGTAAAAAATGAAGGAAAAATATCAGAAGCGATATATTTTACCCAGGGAATCACTGTAAATAATGACGGAACAGACAAATGGAGATGCTATGTGTCAGATAATAAAGGTAATGTAGCTATTACTCAAGAGGTAGCTTTACCGGTAAGGGAAGCGATTGTTGTAGGGACAGAATGCCCATCGGGTACATTTAGACCAAGCTCGGATAAAATTACCTGTGATGAGATTTCAGGATGGGTATTCAGAGATAATGCAAATGGCCCATACGGAGTAGTTGATGTTTATGTAGATGGGTATAAAAAAAATACCATTACTGCTAATCTTTCAAAGTACTATTATGGAGAAGGTGGATCAAGAGGCTTTGCCAGTAATGAGGGCTATATATATAATGTGCCGGCAAATGCTTCCTGGAGAGACGGGGTCAATCATACTGTTTCTGTAAGACAATGTAACTATAATGTAGATTTTGCATCTGCCTCACTTAATTGTCCTACTAATTCTGGCGGGCCAAGCTGTGATAATGGAGCAAGTCCGTTTTCTATGACCAGTGTAAACTACAATAGCAGTTCAAGATGTGTGGAATATCAATTTAATGCCAACAATTTAAGTAATGCAAACTGGAGCATTAAGCAGGGTAATACAACACTTTACAGCGGTTCATTACCACAGCCTATCACCAGCAATACCGGAACAGTTAATTGTGGCGTCACTTTAGCATCTGG
>NZ_FOXH01000003.1:421052-546349 GCF_900115665.1 Pseudarcicella hirudinis | reverse complement strand
GGCTCGACTAAGACCGTATCAAGTCCGGGTACCTATACCGCTACCTGTACAAATTCTGGTTGCAGTACAAGCAGTCCCGCATCTGTAACAGTTGGTAGTTCTGGTGGAGAAGGGTGTCCTACCTATACAGAAGGTCAGCAGTTTCTTCACGATAATTCTACAAATGAAAACTTTTACGCTCATTTTTCTTCAAATGGGGTTCTCTATGCTACGATAGATGGTCTTGGCTTATATCCTCCTGTTTCACGTCAAAGGTTAATTAATGCCGGGTTAAGCGCTAATACTGCCAATTGTTTTGCTGATGGAAATACCGGGTCAAGATTAGCTTCCATTGAATCTGTTGAAATCGAAGATGTATTCAAGGCTGCTCCAAACCCAAGCTCAGGCAGGATGACATTGCTATTTACATTAAAAAATGATGAGGTAATTTGGTTTAATTTGTATGATGTTTATGGTAAAAGTATTCAAATCGTTTCATTTGATGGTAAAAAAGGTCAAAATCAGATGGAAGTTGACCTGAGTAATTATCCTTCTTTAATCTATTACATTCATTTACAATCGGCTCAAAAAAATGAAACTATTAAAGTTTTAAAAAGAGCAGAATAAGTATCAGAAATTAATAGTTCAGCCCGGTTTTTGCTATGCCGGGTGACAGATGGCCCTGTTCCGAAAATGGCACAGAACTAAACTTAAATATCAGAGGCTACCTCCTAGTATTCGGAGACAGCCTCTGATATATTAACAACTTCTACAATCTTAATTTTTAGCTCCCTGAACAGCCCCGCCTGACTGCTGTTTCTGTAATTGCATAGGGTTTGGTGCGGCAGAAGCTCTTTGCTGTTTGAAAACCTGGAAACGGGTTGGCTCAGCTGGTTTTCTCGGGAAAGAATTATTCTGAGTATCCACATCAGCAGTTTCAAAGAACGGATCAAGTGTCCACTGAACTACTTTTTTATCTGTCGGAATTACTTTTTTGATATCCTTATCATTCAAACGCCAGACTTCAGCCGGAATTCTGACAATCTGGTCTGTTCCATCCTCAAACTGCATTTTGATAATTACCGGAGTAACCAATCCACCTGTATTTTTCAGATTCACCACATAGAAATTTTTACCTGATTCCACTAATTTGCGTTCATCGTCTGTAAGACTGGCTAAATACTGCTCATATTTCTTTTTATCAGCATCTGTTACGGCAAATTTATCGTAAGAATTATAGAAATCATTCATATCAGGATTTTCCTCAACTATCGTTTTTGCCGGGTCTTTCTGGTTTCTGATATTACTCATAGTCTTTCTTTTGGCTTCATAGTCAGCTTTAGCCGCCGCTTTTTGTTTAACAGGATCCTGTGTATCAACACCGTACCATTCTACTGTTTCCAAAGCAACATCAACCGGCTCAACACCATAGAACCAACCTCTCCAGAACCAGTCTAAATCTACTCCCGAAGCATCTTCCATCGTACGGAAAAAATCCTGTGGCGTAGGATGTTTGAAAGCCCATCTGCGGGCATATTCCTTGAAAGCATAATCAAATAATTCACGACCCATTACCGTTTCACGTAGAATATTCAAAGCGGTAGCCGGTTTTGCATAGGCATTGGGACCGAAAGCCATGATGTTATCCGAGCTGGACATAATCGGTACCTGCTGCGTTTTATCCGTTTTCATATAAGCTACGATATCCTGTGGCTCGCCGTAGGAAGTCTGAAAGTCTCTGTCCCATTCTTTCTCAGCCAGTTGTTCACAAAAAGAGTTAATTCCTTCATCCATCCATGACCACTGACGCTCATCTGAATTGATAATCATCGGAAAGAAGTTATGTCCGACTTCATGAATGACAACTCCTATCAAAAAGTCTTTTGTTCCTTGTGAATAAGTACCATCAGCTTCAGGTCTTGCCCCGTTGAAACTAATCATAGGATATTCCATTCCACCTACAGGGCCATGCACCGACTGAGCTACCGGATAAGGATATGGAATTGTTCTTTTTGAATAAGAACGAAGTGTATGAGCAACAAGCTGCGTAGAATACTGTCCCCAAAGCGGATTAGCTTCTTTTGGATATGCTGACATCGCCCAGACTTTCTTGCCTTCGATTTCCACCTGCATAGCATCCCAGATGAATTTTCTTGAACAGGCAAATGCGAAATCTCTCACATTAGTAGCAGCAAATGTCCAGGTCTTTTTTCCGGTAGGTTTACCTTTTTCAGCGGCAATCGCTTCATCCTGTGTAACAATCAAAACAGGCTTAGAGGCATTTTTAGCAGATTCCCAACGTTTTAACTGTGTTGGAGTCAATACCTGAGCCGGATTCTGCAGTTCTCCTGTGCCGAGCATCACAAAGTCATTTGGTGCAGTTACTGAAACTTTATAATCTCCGAAAGGTACTGTAAATTCACCCTGACCTAAAAATTGCTTGTTTTGCCAGCCGTTAACATCATCGTACACACACATTCTCGGGAACCATTGTGCAATTTCATAGAGATAGTTACCGTCTTTAGCAAAAAACTCATAACCACTTCTGGCACGAACCGCTACCGCATCTGTAATGTTATTATTCCATTCTACTGAAAAAGAATAAACCTGACCCGATTTTAAGGGAGTCGGCAAATCTACCCGCATCATCGTTTCGTTGATGGTATAATGCAGTGCGTTTCCGGCTTTATCTTTTACAGAAGTAATTACATAACCATATTCTTTTGAATTCAACCCTGCCGCAGCATTCAGGCGGGCAAAAGAAGTTGCTTTATCACTCAGAGATGATGTTCTGGTAAGTTCCGCAATACCACCTTTTTTGAAGTTATTCTGATCTAACTGAAGCCACAAATACCGAAGTTCATCAGGAGATTTATTGGTATAAGTGATAGTTTCTGAACCGATCAGCCTTTGTTTTTCATCATCAATCTCGGCTTTAATATCATAATCAGCCTTTTGCTGCCAGTAATCTTTACCCGGAGCACCGGAAGCAGCACGATAAGAATTAGGCGTTGGAAGAATATCTCCCAATTGTTCAAAACGGGTATTTCCGTTAAATTGATTTTGAGGAGCTTGTTGCGCGAAGGAGCCCGAAAGCCCTGTAGATAGCAGCAAACTTAAGATGAAGTATTTTTTTTGCATCAGAGAAAATAGTTTGTTTTCGACGAAGTTACAAAATAAACCAATTTCTCTGATGTATATTATGACAAATGGTTTTACTGTCTAATTTTTAGATTTTAAGCCAAAAAGAGGTCTGATTACATTGAATGGGCGAATCAGGAAATGATAAATGATCCATGCAATCAAAAATGTCCCCAGTGAAAGCAACACTAACTTAAGCCAGATATTCAGATCTGATTCGGCCATGTAAAACCCTAAAGCGACTGTAATCGTCTGATGCAAAATATAGAATGGATAAACCGCTTCATTGCTATAGGTCAGAAAAGCATTTTTAAAGTTCAGATAATGCTTTGCAAAACCACAGATTGCCAGGATTGATGACCAGATATTAAGCATTACCAGTACGCCGTTAACCAATAAAATCCACAGTGCGTCTTCGGGAATACTACCGAAAATCGCATCATATGAGAGCCTGAAAACGGTAATAAATATGGCAATTCCGGCAAAAAACTTTCTGTTTTGTTCCATCGTATCCCAACTTACTTTACTCAGACCAACGAGGTAACCAAAAACAAAAATCAGAAAAGATACCGTGAAGTTATACCAGTCGGAAGTAAGGTTATTGGTAACTTCCCACTTTTGGCTCAGCGTCCAATAGGCAATCATCGGTAAAAAAGAAAATGATAAAAGAATCCATTTATTATTCAGCTTCCCGAAGATACTTTTAAAAGAATCCGATTTAAGCCAAAGGAAAAGAGGAGTACAAATCACTGAATAAATCCACAAATAGGCAATAAACCAGAGGTGATGCCATGAAAAGTCTCCTTTAGGATAAGATACAAAATGGAAGACATTCGGGTAAAAATCCAGATAAGAACCTGTAATCTGATGCCTTTGAATTCTTTCGAAATAAATCTGCGGCGGAACAATCACAAACATTCCGAAAACCAGCGGAAGAAACAGTCTTTTGGTACGTTCACCGACGAACTGCCAACCGGTTCTGGATTTCATGGCAAAACTTACGCCAACGCCGGAAATGAAAAACAGTAAGGGTAAACGCCATTGATGCAACCATTCCATCGGTGGTTCCAGGTCGTAATTAATGATGTTGTTTTTGACATGCCATCCCCAGCTCACAAAAAACATTCCGCTATGATAAAAAATGAGAATACCAAAGGCCAGAACCCGGATCCAGTCTATGTAATGTTGTCTTTTTGAAAGGTCATTTTTCACTTTTGAGGTAATTGTAGTTGTTTCCATTATTTTGAGTATTTCTTAAAATGATGGCCAAAACTAGTCGATTATTCACCCGAAAAAGCCCTTTCTGATAAGGCTGACGTTCGTCCTTATAAACTCGTACTCAATATTGAGCTCTGAATTGAGAAGGTGTGACTCCTACAATTTTCTTGAAAGAGGTATTAAACGCCGATTTGGAATTGTACCCCACTCTTTCGGCAATCTCTTCAATTTTGAGGTGATTATTCTGGTCTGAAGAAAGCAGAACCCGGGCTTCTTTAATTCTGTATTCAGCCGCAAAATCAAAAAAGCTTTGTCCAAGACTCTCATTCAGAATCTGAGAAAGATGATGTGGTGATACAGATAGCATTTTAGCAAGATTTGGTAAAGAAAAAGTAGAATCTAAAAACGGTTTTTCCTTCTCCATCAGTTCTACCAACTTAGTCAGGGTATTATCCTGAATATCTGCGGTAAGAGATGACTTTTCATATTTTTTCAATGTTTTTGAAGGATTTTCATGAAAAAACCCTGAGCGGCTTATTACTGAAAAGCTGATTGCATAAATAATAAGGGAAATATGGGCAGCAATAATATGATCTCCGAGATCATACTGAAACATTTTTTTTGCTATCAGAAATACGATTACTATCGAAGCAAGAGAAATCACTTGTGTACGACACCAAGTTAATTTCTTATTCTGAGAAGAAAAGAACGAAAGTCCTTCTTTTCGAAAAGCCTCGTAAACCATTATAAAATCAGCAACCAGATAAATTAACAATTGCCAGAACATCAGTTCATTTACATTGTTTCTGAAGCAATAATACCAGGCCTCTTTGATATGATGATAAGGCAAACGCTTCATCTCCGGATGAAAGGAATCGATATAGGAATTGTACTTATAGATTTCTCCTTCAGGATATACCAGCACCAGCATATAAATCAGATAAAGAATGAATGGAATAAAATGTAATAAATGACTCATTTTAAACTTCTCATCCAGGTATGCCTTAATGTAAAGAAAAGTAAGAGGGGCTAATACAAAATCCAGTGGTTCTGCTGCATCATCAAGATATAAAGTATGAAACATGTAATTTGTATATCCAAGCAGAATCTCTGTGCTGGTCAGAGACATGGCAAGCAGAAGCAGACCGAAGTATCGGTTTGTAAGACGATTCCCCTTTTGAATGGTAAGAAACAGGACTGCCAGAAAAAAGCCTTGTACCACACCCAGGAGCATCAGAATAGCAAATACATCAATTTTAATCGGTAATTCGGGATACATTTTCTGGCATGTTTTTTACAAAAATATAGAAAATAAAACTTGAATAATGGTTATTATGGAGATGTTTAAGAGAATCCTCCTGTTCCTATCTGCTATACCAAACCTCAACAACTTAATTATCAGCACATTACTAGCAAAAACTTCATCTTTCTACGCTATTCTGTTTCAAAAATAAAGTCCGGTTAGCCATTTTCCGAAACAGATCCTCAGATTTTTTTTACGATAAATCTAACATTTTGTATCATTTACAATAGAAAAACATTAGATTTGCGACACGAAACTCTTACATACAGTTCTATATAATTTTAAGTATAAAATTGCAAAAACTAATTATGGTTCCCGGCCGTTAAAAACACTGCTTTTGAACACATTACTATAAAGACAATACAATTATTCAACTTCAAAACAATAATCCAATGAGCATTCTTCTTGGCGAAAAAGAGTATTTTAAAGGTGTCGGCAAAATCCAGTTTGAAGGACAGGAGTCTGACAACCCTTTAGCGTTCAGATTTTACGATGAAAATCGTGTAATCGCTGGCAAAACGATGAAAGAACATTTCAAGTTTGCAATCGCTTACTGGCATTCATTCTGTGGTTCAGGCCTTGATCCTTTCGGCGGACCAACGCATCATTATGAATGGGACAAATCTTCTGATGTAATTCAGAGAGCTAAAGATAAAGCTGATGCTGCATTTGAATTTATCACCAAAATAGGTGCACCATATTATTGCTTCCATGATTTGGATGTTGTTGACCAGGACAACGATGCGGTTGTTTATAAAAAACGTGTGGAAACGATGACCGATGTTCTGAAAGCTAAACAGGATGCTTCAGGCGTGAAATTGTTATGGGGAACGGCCAATTTGTTTTCTCATGAGCGTTATATGAACGGAGCCTCTACCAACCCCGACTTCAATGTTTTGGCACATGCTGGCGCACAATTGAAAGGTGCGATCGATGCTACAATCGCTTTGGGTGGTGAAGGTTATGTTTTCTGGGGTGGCCGTGAAGGATATATGAGCCTTTTAAATACCAATATGAAACGTGAAAGAGAGCATTTCGCTCAAATGCTTCATACTTGTGTTGAATATGCACGCAGAAATGGTTTTAAAGGTAAATTCTTTATTGAGCCAAAACCTTCTGAGCCTTCTAAACATCAGTATGACTTCGATTCAGCTACTGTAATCGGTTTCTTGCGTGAATTTGGTTTAATGGAACATTTCGGTATTAACCTTGAAGTTAACCACGCTACTTTGGCAGGACATACCTTTGCTCACGAATGTCAGGTAGCTGCGGATGCAGGAATGCTTGCTTCATTGGATGCAAACCGTGGTGATGCTCAAAATGGCTGGGATACTGACCAATTCCCTGTTGATGTGTATGAATGGACTGAAGCAATGTTGATTTTGCTTGGTGCTGGAGGTTTAGCCGGAGGTGGTATCAATTTCGATGCAAAACGTCGTCGCAACTCAACGGACATGGAAGATTTATTCTATGCGCATATTGGCGGGATGGATACTATTGCACGTGCTTTAATTATCGCTGATAAAATCACCCAACATGGTGAATATCACAGATTAAAAGCCGGACGTTATGCAAGTTTTGATAGCGGAAAAGGTGCTGAATTTGAAGCTGGTAAATTAAAATTAGAGGATTTATTCGCTATTGCTTCTGAGGTTCAGCCAGTACAGATTTCCGGCCGTCAGGAGTATCTTGAAAACCTGATCGGAAGATTTATCTAAGAAGTCTTTATTAATCAAAAGAGGCTTAGTCATGGACTAAGCCTCTTTTTCTATATATGCCATTGTGGCTGACAGTGTATCTGCATCGAGAAATGTCCTATAAGTGGTATGTGAGACACAAACCACGGACGGTTGTGTTATTTCACAACCGGAGGAGGTGTTTTCTTTCCAAAAACGGAAATATTCACATATCTCTTCGGAGCCAATCGGAAATCTATCAGCAACTTATCCAAATCTGTCATGGCCTTAGTAAGATTAACATACAAGGAATCGTCTTTCAGCAGCTTTCCGGTTGTCCCTTGCCCTGCTTCCAGTCCTGCTAAAATCTTATTTAATGTAGCAACTGTTTTCTTGGTCTCATTCAGCGTCTGGCCCAGTCTTAAAGCATTCAAAGAATCAGCCATGGTATTGAATTTCCCCAGCAAAGGTTTTAACCCTTTCTCTGTTTCAACCAGACTGGCGGTCAGATTTTTCATATTTCCGGTAATACCTGCAAGATTTGAACGGTTTTCAGAAATTAATCCGGTTACAGAGCCATTCAGACCTGTAATCGTTTTATCAGAATTTTTCAGAACAGCATTCAGGTATTCTCCGGTATCTTTAAATTTCAGGGTTACTGTACGAAGAGAAGTCAGCAAAGAATCTGCATTTGACATAACCGGTAATGCCTTGGTTTTTAACAATTCAGAAATTCCAACATCTTTTACCGGAATCAGGGTATCTCCATCTGCCAAAGGTTTTCCTGAGCCCATTCTCAGATTAATCATTTTCCCTCCTAAAAGTCCTCCATCTGCCAGTATGGCTTCTGTTCTGCCCGGAACGGAAATTTTATTATTGATTTCAAGCACAACCAATAATTTATTTTGTTTATCCTGCATTAAATCAACAGATTTCACTCTTCCGATTGATAAACCATTAAGCATTACAGGATTTGAGGCTACCAGACCATCTACGTTGTCATAAACTACGAGATATTTATTGGTAGAGGAAAACAGATCAGAGCCTTTCAGGAAATTAAAGCCCAGATACAAAATTACAAACGATACGAGGGCTAAAATACCCACTTTGGCTTCTTTAGAAATGTTCATAGGTTGTATGAATTAGTAATTGGTGATTAGCAGACCGGATTCTTTCAGGAATCTTTAACGGTTAAATGTCTTTCCGGACACTGTTAACCAACCACTATCCACAGAATAATTTAATTTTCGATCTCTTCTTTATATTGCCGGAAGGCTTTGGCAATTGCTTCCGCAACTTCTTCCTGTCCATTTTCGGTGTTCAGGTATTTTTCTTCATCTCTGTTAGTGAGAAATCCGGCTTCTACCAGAACGCTTGGCATTGCTGTTTCCCATAATACCAGAAATCCTGCCTGTTTTACTCCATAACTCTTGCGATCAGAAGTCTTTTTAAACTGCCTTTCCACTTTTTGTGCAAATTTAATGCTATTTGCCATAAAAGCGTTCTGGAAATTTGCCATCATAATATGGGCAAGAGGTGAATTAGGATCAAATCCTTTATATTTCCTCTTGTAATCTGTTTCTTGCAAAATTACGGAGTTTTCACGTTTTGCTACATCCAGATTGCCTTCTGTTTTATGTAACCCCATCGTATATGTTTCGGTTCCGAAGAACTTTGAGGAAGGATGAGAATTACAATGGACTGAAATAAAAAGATCGGCTTTATTACGGTTTGCAATGGCAGAACGCTCATGCAAGTCAATAAAGACATCCTTTTTACGGGTGTAAATTACTTTCAGATTAGGATATTCCGCCTCTAGTTTCTTACCTAATTCCAGAATAACCCTTAAAGCTATTTTGGATTCATGTATTCCTGTGGCACCAATACAACCCGGATCTTTACCGCCATGTCCGGCATCCAGGCATACTGTTCTTATTCTGGTTCTGTTTGAGGAGGGAATTGAGTCCTCCTGCCATGTCCTGAAACTTGTTAAAATTGCCAATATTCCAACGACAAGCAATGCTTTAACACTATTTAACATTATTTTCTTTCGAGATTCGTTTAAGAAACGTGCAATCAAGTAATTTTGTATTGATATTACCAATTTCAACAGGCAAATATAATTTTTTTAAGACAACTGAAAAAATGACTTCCCAAAATAGAACTGTCTTTTAATCTGATTACTATCTATTTTTAAGTTAATTTCGGTAAATAATAGCGGTTGGAAACATCAGAAGTTAAATATTTTTTAAGATAAGACAAATTTAAAATACTTTTGAAAACAAATCTGAATTTAATTTTTCGGAGTATTTCGGTATTTTTCCGGTCAGAAATTATCAAAGCAGTATTTTGATAATCAAACATTTGGCTTAATCTATCCATTTAACCTTCCAGATCCGGCAACTATTCTGTTCAGATAATCTGATGTAATATCAATTTTAAAAACTTTCCTTTGATTCCATTTATTCTGAAAGCATTGAAGTTAAATATCTATATTACCGGAGCAATCCTTGCATTAATGGTGTTGATTCTTTCGACTCATGAGTCGCAGGCTCAGCGTCTGTTGAAAGGTGAAAAAATAAGTTCTCCCAACGCTAAAACTAAACAGGCTGCCACTAAAACGAGTACAATTAATACCAGAGTTTTAACGGACACGATTAGGTCTGGTAAAGACTCTCTCAGCAAAGCTGCCACTGACTCACTAAAGAAAGAAGAAGGACTTCAAACTACCGTTACCTATTCCGCTTCAGATTCCACTATTATGGATACTGAAAAGCAAATTGTTTATCTATATGGTGACGCCACTGTAAAATACGGCGATATCTCCCTACAGGCAGATTATATTCAGCTTAACTGGGATAAAAATGAGGTTTATGCCAGAGGTACAAGAGATTCTTCTAAAGTCAGAGCAAAAGGTAAACCAGTTTTTACGCAGGGAAGTGATAAATATGATTCTGAAGAAATAAGGTATAATTTCAAATCTAAAAAGGCTATTATTCAGACCATTATTACCAAACAGGGTGATGGTTTTATTCATGGAGGAAAAGTAAAAAAGGATGATGAAGACAATTTGTATATCAGTGATGCTGTTTATACAACCTGTAATTTATTACATCCTCATTTTAGTATAAGGGCTTCCAGAATTAAGGTGGTGGGCAAAAAAGAGATTGTTTCCGGACCTTTCAGGTTTGAGCTCAATCAAATTCCGATTCCCCTTCCCTTACCTTTTGGTTTTTTCCCTTATTCACAACCCAAAGAATCCGGGAAATCCGGTATTATTGTTCCGACATACGGTGAAGAACCTACAGGAAGGGGTTTTTACCTGAGAGATGGCGGATACTACTGGGCTGCCAGTCCAAACATAGGTGTCAGATTTACCGGACAAATCTATTCTAAAGGAGGCTGGGGACTTGGTGTAAATTCTCAGTATGTACGACGTTATCGTTATGCAGGTAATTTCAATCTTGCCTTTACCAATAACTCAAATGGCAGTGAAATTACCCCGCAGACCAGACAGGATTTCTCTTTGCAATGGGCGCACTCACCACAAAGCAGAGGAAATTCCAGCTTCTCCGCTTCAGTAAATATTGCGTCAAACAGTTATAACCAAAATAACTCTTACAATACCCAGAATTATATTTCCAATACAGCCAGTTCATCGGTTCAATACACCAAAAACTTTGGCCAGACTATCAGAACCGGGATTAGTTTAAGGGTAAACCAGAATACTACTACAAAGGTATTTGATGCTGGCACCGATTTTAACTTCGGATTAAACCAGTTCCAGCCTTTCAAGAAAAAGAATGCTGTTCAGGAACGGTTTATAGATCAATTCAGATTCGGGCTTAACTTTAACGGTTCTGTGAGTGTCACAAACGTGATTGCCAATGCCACTAATCCTTTTGACTTTCCGGTTTATACCAAAGGCACAGACGCTTCTTCTATTGTAAGGCCAGGAGATATTCTGACAACTACCACTATTACTGACCGCAATCAGACGAATTCAAAAACAACGGTTATAACATCAGATTTTAATAAGATTAAAGACAATGCTATTTCAACATTGAAATACGATATCCCTATTTCATTACCTAATATTAAATTAACCAAATACATTAACCTTACTCCCGGAATGAGTCTTTCCGGAAATGTGTACACCAGAGAATACAAGTATTCTTATGTTAAAGCCGATTCCGCAGTAAAAATTGATACCATCGGGCCAGCATTCAAAACCCCCTATCAATTATCATTTTCTGCCAGTATGAACACCCGTTTATATGGTACGATGCGTTTCACCAAGGGAAGACTGCAAGGAATCAGACATACGATGGTGCCTTCTATCAGCTTTAGTTACACACCGGATTATACAGAACAATACTATCAGAATGTCAGAATCAATAACAGTAGCAGGGTAACTCTTGATTCTAAAGGGAATTACTTCCTCGACAAGGACGGCAAGCCGATAACAAGCGGAGACATCCGAAGAGTTTCTATCTTCGACCCTACCAAAACCGCTTCTCTTTACGGGGCAGCCTCAGGAAGCATAGGATTCGGTATTAATAACACCCTGGAAGCTAAAGTAAAGTCCAAATCTGATACTGCAGCCAAAGAATCACAGAAAATCACACTTATCGATAACTTCGGTATCTCGGGAAGTTATAACCTTATCGCCCAGGAATATAATCTTTCGAATCTTAGCTTTACCGCTAATTCAAGGGTACAAAAATTTGACATCAACCTGGGAGGTTCTCTTGATCCTTATTTATTTGTTCAGGATCCTTTGTATCCGAAAGTTGGAAGACGTGTAAACGAATTTATGTTCTCTAAAGGACAAGGCCTTGCCCGTTTACAGAATTTCAACTTCTCGCTCGGACGTCGTTTTTCTCCTCACGGAGCAGATAAACCAAAAGAAAGCAAAAACGGTACGGAAGGCCAGCTGAAGCAAATTAATAAGAATATTAATGATTATGTAGATTGGAATGTACCCTGGAGTTTTAATTTCAGCTATCAGTTCAGTTTAAACAAAAACGGTTTGGCAACACCAGAGACCATCAGTGGTATGACTTTTCAGGGAGATTTGAGTATTACAGAGAAATGGAAATTTTCAGTAAGTTCAGGTTTCGACTTTAAGAATTCAGGTCTGACATATACAAACCTAACTGTACACAGAGATTTGCATTGCTGGGAAATGAATTTCAACTGGACCCCTGTAGCAAACCCGCTTTATGGAAGGGTCAGTAACTATTCATTTGATCTCAGAGTTAAATCTTCACTTCTGCAAGAGTTAAAACTAAGCCGGAGAAACAGTTTTTACGACAGAGGTGGTTTCTAAATTTCAGCAAACAAAAACAAGCCTTTAAGATAAAAGACGAACACTCTTGTCTTTTACCTTAAAGGCTTGTGTATGAAACTGCAACCTAAATACCTTTAATTAGCATACTCTTTTTTCAATTTTTCCTTAAAGGCTTTATGAAACTTGTCTAGTTTCGGTTTTATCACAATCTGGCAATATGGTTCGTGGCCATTCAACAAATAGTAGTCTTTGTGATAATCCTCAGCAGGATAGAAATTGGTAAAAGCCGTTATTTCTGTCACTATCGGATTTGGAAAAACCCTTTCAGCATTCAATTTAGCCTTCCATTCCTCAGCTTGTTTTTTCTGTTCTTCATTGTGGTAAAAGATGGCGGAACGGTATTGCGTTCCGGAATCAGCACCCTGACGGTTAAGCGTAGTTGGATCATGGGTTTTCCAGAAAACCTCCAGTAATTCCTCAAAAGAGATTTTTTTAGGATCATAAGTAATCTGACAAACTTCGGCATGACCTGTCTGCCCGGTACAAACTTCCCGGTAGCTAGGGTTTTTAACCGTCCCGCCGGAATAACCTGATTCCACTTTAAGCACTCCGTCCAATTGTTGAAAAACAGCTTCAACGCACCAAAAACACCCTGCACCGAAAGTAATTACTTCGGCTCCGTCCAAATTGACTTTTTCTTGATTCATTTTTTTACTATCTTTTTGATTATTAGCTTTTTGCCCACACGAAATATTCGACAATAATGTAAATATTCCAAGAGCTAAGATTTTAATTTTGGTATTCATGTTAAGGAACAATTAAAAGTTGAGTAATTTTGCAGACTTTATTAATTACAGATACTTGTTTAGATTTATTGAATAAGTGGATTTTCTGAAAATTATCCTGAACCTATAAAGTGGAATTGATCTATTTTCAGGTTTCTTCATGAGACGTTGAACTTTTGGTTCAAAGTTAATCCTCAGAATACATTTTATTTGCAATCTATCTGACAGACACCAACATTATAATGATACTTACGGAAATAAAACCCCAAAAGACGCAAGAAAGTTACTTTCAGTTGATGAAAAAAAACTGGATGGATGCCTGGCAGTCCGCCGACTTCAGGATAAAGCTGATTGGGAGTATTTTAGCTTTCTCTGTTTTTCCCTGGAAAGTTCCGGCCTATTTTGCTTATGTGCAATCAAGGCAAGGGCTGGCGCTGAATGATATTGTTTTGAATAATATCCCTGCTCTGGATGTATCTCTTCCGATTTTTTCGATTATGTATCTGTCGGTTTTATACATGATCATCAGATTATTGCCGAATGCAAAAAACTTTCTTCTTTTTGCTATTACATATGATCTTGAAACGCTTTTCAGGATGTTGAGCATCTATTTCGTTCCACTTGATGCTCCTAAAGACCTGGTTTTTCTAAGAGACCCTTTGGCTGAAATGTTTATTTATGCCAACAATGTTCCTGTAACAAAAGACTTATTTTTCTCAGGTCATACAGCCACAATGATTCTGGTATGTCTGTTTCTTTCCGGAAAATGGGAGAAAAGAATTGCCTTTTTGTTATGCGGAATTCTGGCAAGTCTGTTGCTTGTGCAGCATGTGCATTACACGATCGATGTCATCGGAGCCTTATTCTTTACACCTTTTGCTTATTTCATCGCCAAAAAAATTCATGGTTCAAAGCTCATGCCATAAAAGCTGAGATAAAACATATAAAAAATGCCATTTAAATCTCTGAGGATCTAAATGGCATTTTCTTTTATTTCCGGTAAGGTTTACTAACCTACTAATTCTTTCAAATCTTCATCCTGAATCATTTTACGCTCATCAGCCATAAGAAGGAAACGGGTATAAAGTTTATCTAATTCAGGTTTTTCAAACTCAAATCCTAACAAATTTAAACGGTGACGAAGTGCGGCTCTTCCCGAACGTGAAGTCAGTACAATAGCAGATGAAGGAACTCCCACATCTTCCGGTTTCATGATTTCATAGTTCTCAGAGTGTTTTAAGAAACCATCCTGATGAATACCTGAAGAATGTGCAAACGCATTTGCTCCGACAATAGCCTTATTGGCCTGTACAGTCATTCCCATCATATTTGAAACCAATGTACTGGTTGGGTAAAGGTATTGAGGATTGATTCCTGTCTCAAATCCCAGATCTTTATGAACATTCAGGATCATGGCTACTTCTTCCAGAGACGTATTTCCGGCTCTTTCGCCAATTCCGTTAATTGTTACCTCTACCTGTCTTGCTCCGGCCTGAATCCCTGCAATAGTATTGGCAGTTGCCAAACCTAAATCATTGTGATTATGCATTGAAATCGTAGCCTTGTGAATATTCGGAACATTCTCAAATAAATAGTTGATTCTCTGGAACATCTGATGCGGTAAAAGATACCCCGTTGTATCAGGTAAATTCACAACAGTAGCTCCGGCATTAATCACAGCTTCTGTCAATTGCGCAAGGAAAACAAGGTCGGCACGACCGGCATCCTCTGCAAAAAACTCCACATCTTCTACAAAACTTTTCGCATATTCAACAGCCCAGACACCTTGCTCAAGAATTTTCTCACGGGTAGAATTGAATTTATAATGGATATGCGTATCAGATGACCCGATTCCTGTATGAATACGTGGTCTCTTCGCAAACTTCAAGGCAGCAGCAGCAGCGTCGATATCTTCTTTTTTAGCACGGGTTAAAGCACAGACTGTTGGTTCTGTTACGGCTTTACATATTGCTTCAACCGAGCGAAAATCTCCTGGCGAAGAAATAGGGAATCCTGCTTCAATAATATCAACACCCAGTTTTTCAAGTTCCTTAGCAACAGTTACTTTTTCTTCAGTGTTCAACTGACAGCCCGGAACTTGCTCACCATCTCGAAGGGTGGTATCGAAAACTTGGATTTTCTGACTCATGGTTAATTTGAATTTTAATATTTTATTTATCTCAAAATTAACTCCTTACAAAAGAAAAAGCAAATGTCGGAAAGGCAGCAGGCAGACTATTATTCTAAAAATCAACACAAAAAACACCCAAAACAGACTATTTTTCTTTAATACAAACACAAAAAAGAATTATAGTCTAAAACCACAAAATAAGTTGTTCTATTTTTTTTTGAAATTTATGGCATGTTTTTCTATAATCAATCTGAAATCATATACGATTGAACGACCGATAAGATGTTTGAGGTTTAATATTGGGGAAACCTCCTATTAATTTAGTAAAATCTATCCTATTCTTAAAATGCTTTAGATTTACTTGGAAACAACTTGTCTCTCAAAGATAAAAACGGAATTTCGATCGTTTTTGATAAAATGATTCCTATAAATATTGTCGCGGCGAAATACACAAAAAATGCAGCCAGTTTAACCGGATAATTCGCATCCAGATAATCTGAATGTGGTAATACAAACCACCAGTAAACAGGCCAGTGAATAATGTAAATGGCGTATGAATAAAAACCCATGGAAGCGGTGGCAGAATAGATTCTTTTGATCGGGGCAGGAAAATTTTCATCGGAAAAAATACTCAGTATGATAATCCCTCCGAAACCTAAATACAAAGAAGAGAACCCCCAGGTAGTCATATTCGGGTCATTATCCCAAAAAATGGCACAAGGCAACAGAAAAATCAGGCTGGCAATTCTTAGGAATGCCTTATTCTTCTGAATAAATCCGAAAAGCCTTTCCCGGTGAAAATGATAAAAATATGAAAGAAACGTACCAAAGAACAGTGAATCTATACGTAAATGCGTAGGAGATACATTTGTATGATGTTCGAATGGCCTGGTTAAAGTAGTATAAATTCTAAGGCTTAAACAGGTGAGTGCAATAATGACAAAAATATAAGGGATGGCCGAAAAGGGCGTTTTCCCTGATTTATTGAGAAAAACCAATGTAATTAACAGCAAAGGAAGGAAAAGATAAAAGTGTTCTTCTATGTCAATCGACCAGGTATGGATCCAGAAAGGGTTTCCTCCTACGTAATTTTTATAAAACAACGCCTCTGCTTTTATTTGTCCGAAATCTACTTTTAAAACCGGATCAAGTTTGACCTGAATCAGATAAACCAGAATGATAAGGTAAAATAAAGGGTAAATTTTCAATCCTCTTCTGACAAAGAAACGGGGAAAATCAATTCCTCCGGTCTTTTTATATTCTCCGAAAAGTAGTCCTGAAACCAGAAAACCACTTAGTACAAAGAATAAATCAACCCCTACCCAGCCAATTTTATATAGAAAAAGGTTAACCCCGAAATGTCTGAATATCGTTAATGCAACTGCAACACCTCTTAAAAAATCAATAGCCTGATTTCGGTTTTTATGGGTAAGATTCATGAAAGATTGACTGTTTAAACAAAAGGTTCAGAACAAAAATAACTTATTAAGCTATAAATAAAAAAGCCCCCTGAAAAATTCAGGGAGGCTTGAATATACTTTTGGGAAATTACAATCTGCTTAAAATCTGCTCTCCCATTGCCACTGTTCCAAGAATCATATCTTTTGGAGTGTCTTTGGTTGCAATATCACCCGTTCTGTATCCGGCTTTTAATACCTGATCTACTGCATTAATAACCGCCTCAGATTCAGCTTTTAGTCCGAATGAAATATCAAGTAATAAAGCCGCCGATAAAACTGAAGCTAATGGATTAGCGATTCCTTTTCCGGTAATATCATGTGCAGAACCGTGAATCGGCTCATAAACACCTGTACTGTCACCCACAGAAGCAGAAGCAAGCATACCCATTGAACCTGCAATCTGAGAAGCCTCATCGGTAAGGATATCTCCGAAAAGGTTTCCTGTTACTACCACATCAAATTTCTTCGGATCTTTGATAAGGAGCATTGCCGCCGCATCTACAAACTGGTGTTCCAATTCTACTTCAGGATAATCTTTAGCTACTTCCAAAACAGTTTCTCTCCACAAACGGCTTGATTCAAGCACGTTCGCTTTGTCAACAGACATTAGTTTTTTACCACGGGTCATTGCAGCATCAAATGCTTTACGGGCAATACGTTCTACTTCATATTTGCTGTAAATCATGGTGTCATAAGCCGTGTTTCCTTCTTCAATTCTTTCTCTTTTACCGAAATAAACGTCTCCTGTCAATTCACGGAAAAATAAGATATCAGCTCCTTTCAGGATTTCAGGTTTGATACTGGATGCTTCAAGCAACTCATCAAACAATTTGATCGGACGAAGGTTTGCATATAACCCCAATTCCTTACGCATTTTCAACAAACCTTGTTCCGGTCTTACTTTTGCATGAGGATCGTTGTCATATTTAGCATGTCCTACTGCTCCGAAAAGGATGGCATCAGAAGCACGCATTTTTACCAAAGTTTCTTCAGGAAGTGGTTCTCCTGTTGCTTCAATCGCTACGTGACCGATCAAACCTTCATCGTAAGTAAATTCATGTCCGAATTTTTCGGCAATTTTCTCAAGAACTTTTTTTCCGACGGTTGTTACTTCCTGACCGATACCGTCTCCAGGAACTACTAAGATGTGTTTTTTCATTGTTTCAATTAGATTGCAGCCCCAACATCAAGATGTGATGCCACCAGACGCTATTTTTATTTTATGAGATCTCTTTAATTTTTAAATTCAAATCGATGATTATGTACTCAAACTTCAGAAAATGGTCATTTTAAATTTCCTTTTTCCTGAATATCGGCTATAATCATTCACTTATGATGTTCAACATTTTCTGAGTTGCTTTAATCGCAGAAACCGTCTGATCTGAATCCAGACCTCTGGTTTTAATACTTTTTCCGGCTATTTCCCAGGTTATAATTGTTTCACAAAGCGCATCCGTATTTCCTCCCGGAGGTATTCTTACGGCATAATCAGAAAGCTTCGGCAGTTCAAATCCCTTTTTGACATAAACCTTTTTGAGTGCATTCATGAAGGCGTCGTATTGTCCGTCTCCCTGTGCATTTTCCTCAAAAATTTCATCCTCAATTTTAATCTGAACCGTAGCAGAAGGCTTAAGGTTTTTAGAGCTTGACAAAAGGAAGTCCAGAATCAGTACCTTTTCCTGAATGGCATTACTATCCAGTACATCGGAAATGATATAAGGCAGATCTTCTCCGGTAACCATTTCTTTGCGGTCACCCAATTCAATGATCCGCTGGGTTACTTTCTTTAAATCATCTGAAGAAAGTACGATTCCCAATTCCTGAAGATTCTTTTCAATATTAGCTTTACCGGAAGTTTTCCCAAGCGCATATTTTCTTTGTCTTCCGAAACGTTCGGGCATTAAATCGTTGAAATAGAGATTGTTCTTATTATCTCCGTCTGCATGAATACCGGCGGTCTGAGTAAATACATTCTCTCCGACGATCGGTTTATTTACCGGAACCCTGAAACCTGAAAACGTTTCTACAATTTTGCTGACAGAATAAAGCGATTCTTCCACTACCGAAGTTTCAACTTCCGGAACAAAGTCATTCAAAACAGCAATTGTACTGGCTAAAGGAGCATTTCCTGCTCTTTCTCCCATTCCGTTCACTGTCAGATGCAAACCTTTTACTCCGGCACGAACTGCTTCAAGTACATTGGCAATGCTTAAATCATAGTCATTATGCGCATGAAAGTCAAAATGAGTTTCAGGATAACGTTCAATGATTGACTGCAAAAAGGTATATGTTTCATTCGGCGTTAAAACACCCAGCGTATCCGGCAAAAGAATTCTCTCTACAGGTTGTTTGGTGAGAAAATCAAGGTATTGGAAAACATATTCCCTTGAATTACGCATTCCGTTACTCCAGTCTTCAAGATAAACATTACACTTAATATCATTTTTATGAGCAAGGGTAATTACCTCGGATATTTCAGAAAAATGCTGCTCAGGCGTTTTGCGGAGCTGATGTGTAAGGTGATTGAGAGAACCTTTTGTCAGTAAATTCATGACTTTTGCCCCGGCTTCCACCATCCAGTTTACGGAAGTTTCCCCGTCTACAAAAGTCAGTACCTCAATTTTGTCCAGACAATCATGTTCTTTTGCCCAGCCTGTAATTTTTTTCACTGCCTGAAATTCTCCTTCGGACACCCTGGCCGAGGCGATTTCCAACCTGTCAACCATTACTTCTTTCAAAAGCAGTTGTGCTATTGTCAGTTTCTCAGAAGCAGAAAAAGACACTCCGCTGGTTTGTTCACCATCCCGGAGTGTCGTGTCCATTATTTCAATGCGACGTTTAGTCATCCGATAATCGATTTCTAACAGCAAATTGACAGAAAGAATGTTCTCTCTGTCGGTTTGCTGTTACGGAATTCTCTATTAATAAAGGCTGTTAGCCGTAAATGATTTTATCTCCTCTTTCATAGCCTGCAGATAATCAATATCATCGAAGCCGTTCAACATGTTATGTTTTTTATAACCGTTAATAGAAAAACCTTCCTGCTCTCCTGAGCTGAGAATCGTAATCGTTTGTTCTGAAAGATTGATTTCCAGTTCAGCTTTTGGATCAGCTTCAATGGCCAGGAATATCTTATTTAAGAATTCAGGACTTACCTGAACCGGTAAAATACCAATGTTCAATGCATTTCCTTTGAAAATATCTGCAAAGAAGCTTGAAACTACGCAGCGGAAACCATAATCATAGATAGCCCATGCAGCATGTTCACGGCTTGAGCCGCTTCCGAAGTTATGTCCTCCAACAAGGATTTTTCCTGAATAAATCGGGTTATTCAAAACGAAATCCTGTTTAGGAGAATCATCTGAATTGTAACGCCAGTCTCTGAATAAGTTATCGCCGAATCCTTCACGTTTTGTTGCTTTCAAAAAACGAGCAGGGATGATCTGATCCGTATCAACATTTTCGATTGGCATCGGAACAGCAGAACTTCTTAATATATTAAATTTATCGTAAGCCATTTTATTGGGGCGTTCAGCTCTCGGCTGTCAGCTTTCGGCATTATACCAAGCAAGACATCGTTAACTTTCAGCGTTTAATTTTTTAATAAGATGATATAGCTGTTTTTTGATTGACACTATTTCTAAAAAGATTGAATCATAATTAGCTTCGTTCAGATAATCTAAATCTCTCGCCAATAACATCAAATATTCAATCTCCTGACAGGATCCAAAAGATATTCCTAAGAAACGTGCAAAATCCTTTTCACTCGGTTTTCCACAACCTTCAGCAATATTGGTTGGAATGGATATGCCTGACCTTCTTATCTGGGAGGTTAATCCAAATTTTTCTTCTGCCGGAAAAGTTTTAGTTATTCTGTAAAGTTCAAGAACAAGTTTATGACCTTGCTCCCACACAGTATATTTTCTAAAATCTCTCATTTAGCAATAGTGTAGATAATATCAAAAATCTGACTGCCGAAAGCCGACAGCCGAAGTAATATTACAGCAACGTCCGTGGATCTGTAACAACTCCTGTAACTGCGGCAGCAGCAGCTACCAGCGGGCTTGCCAGAAGTGTACGTGCACCTGGTCCCTGACGGCCTTCGAAGTTACGGTTAGATGTACTTACCGCATATTTTCCGGCTGGAATCTTGTCATCGTTCATAGCAAGACAAGCTGAACATCCCGGCTGACGCAACTGAAAACCAGCTTCAGTCAAAATGTCAAGAATTCCTTCTTCTTTAATCTGAGCTTCTACAATATGAGAACCCGGAACAATCCATGCTGTTACACCTTCTGCTTTCTTACGACCTTTGATAATTGAGGCAAAAGCACGGAAATCTTCAATACGGCCATTTGTACAGCTACCGATGAAAACATAATCAACCTTTTTACCAAGCATTGATTCGCTTTCAGAGAATCCCATATAGTTCAATGATTTGTCGAAAGTAGCTTTACCGCCTTCCACAGAATCTGCTGTAGGAATATGGTTGGAAATTCCCATTCCCATTCCCGGATTTGTACCATAAGTAATCATTGGTTCAATATCAGCAGCATCGAAAGTATATTCTTTGTCAAAAACAGCACCTTCGTCAGTTTTCAATGTCTTCCAGTAAGCCAAAGCCTTATCCCATGCCTCTCCTTTTGGTGCTTTTTCGCGGCCGTTGATATAGGCAAATGTTGTTTCGTCAGGAGCAATCATACCACCACGTGCACCCATTTCAATACTCATGTTGCAGACAGTCATACGACCTTCCATCGACATATTTTCAAAAACATCTCCTGCATATTCAACAAAATATCCTGTCGCTCCGGCAGTTGTCAGTTTTGAGATAATATATAAAGTAACATCTTTAGGTGTTACTGCTTTACCTAACTGACCATTTACGTTTACACGCATTTTCTTCGGTTTAGGCTGCATGATACACTGAGATGAAAGAACCATTTCAACCTCTGAAGTACCGATTCCAAAAGCAATGGCACCGAAAGCACCATGCGTTGAAGTATGTGAGTCACCACAAACGATCGTCATCCCCGGAAGAGTAATACCGTTTTCAGGTCCTACTACGTGAACAATCCCGTTTTTCTGATGCCCTAAACCCCAGTGTGAAATTCCGTATTTTGCACTATTGGTTTCCAAAGCTTTCAACTGATTTGCAGAAAGCGGATCTGAAACCGGTAAATGCTGATTAATAGTTGGCGTATTATGATCGGCAGTGGCAAAAGTACGTTCAGGGAACATTACACCAATACCTCTGTTTTCTAAACCTAAAAATGCTACCGGACTGGTTACTTCGTGGATAAAGTGGCGGTCAATCAGAAATACATCAGGACCATCCTCAATTTTACGAACAACGTGTGCATCCCACACTTTGTCGAATAAGGTTGTTTTCGGGTTATTCATTTATGTTGCTTGTTTTATATCTGTTATCTGTGTTGGTAAATTTATCTCTTGTAATATGCTATAACAGAAGCCTTTGCAATTGTATTCTGTTTCAAATAAAATCCTACCAAAGCCGGATTGGCATTTTTATCCAAACCTAATTTTTCAACTTTCAGGGCATGAATTGTAAATACATACCGGTGAAAATCATCTCCCTCCGGCGGGCATGGCCCTCCGTATCCGTATGAGCCAAAATCTGTTTTGCTTTGCACTGCACCCTGCGGAATAAGGTTTTTCAAAATATCTCCCGCTCCGCTTTTCAGCTCATTAACATTTGCCGGAATGTCGAAAACCAGCCAATGCCACCATCCGCTTCCGGTCGGAGCATCAGGATCATAAACCGTCACAACAAAACTTTTGGTCTGAGCAGGGGCATTTTCCCAGGAAAGCTGAGGAGAAATATTTTCTCCCTTGCAGCCAAAACCATTAAAAACCTGTTTAATAGTAGCTTGTCCGCCAAGATCCTTGCTTTTTAAGGTAAACGTCTGTGCCCTCGAAAGAGATACACTCAGTCCCAGCATTGCTAAAATCAATCCGGCTTTTCTCATGCTTTCTCTGATTTGTTTAATATAAATTTCTGACAAATAGTATTGCAATACAAAGTTGCAAAATATCCATAAAATATAGTAACGTCAGAAGTTCAAACAATAGTGTTTTTAGTCCAAACTCCTGAATTTACACAAATCAGCATCATAATTATACATTTCCCCGAACATAAAAAGACAGATTTATCTCATTTTTACCCTTTTATGCAATCTCCATGACATATTGTAAACTTCTTTTTCTGCAATTTTGAATAAGCCGAAATCCTTTTCTGAAAAAATATTATTCTGCCTTTTCGTATGTTTACACAATTTCAGAAAAAAGATTTTCAGCCGTCCCGGTTAAAAATTTCAATCAAAACCCAACATATGTGTGTACTTACTTATCTCCCATTGGATGAGAAGAGCTTCCTTCTGACTTCGAGCAGGGATGAGCACAAAAACAGGCTCAAAGCTATTCCTCCGAAACCATATCTTTTAAATAGAAAAAAGGTTATCTTTCCGCAGGATGTTAAGGCCGGAGGAACCTGGTTTGCCACCTCTTCGCTGACCACGCTTTGTCTTTTAAACGGGGCATTCGAAAACCATATTCCCAAATCACATTACAGGCAAAGCAGAGGCAGGATTATTCCGGATTTCTTTCAGTTTAAAAATGTTGAGGATTTCCTGACAGGGTACAACTTCTATGATTTAGAACCTTTTACATTGATTATTATTTCTCATGAAAATTCGCTGTGTATATCTGAATTGAGATGGACTGGTGAAGAGCTGTTCTTTGCGGAAAAAAACTGCAATAAACCTTACATTTGGTCTTCTGCCACTTTATATTCTGCTGAAATGATTCATCAGCGGGAAGAATGGTTTGAAAACTGGCTGAATTTACAGCAGCAGCCTTATCAAAAAGATGAAATTCTGGACTTTCATCTTCAGGGAGGAATCGGCGATGGTCAAAATGACCTCAGGTTAAACAGGGAAACGCATGCGACACAAACCATTATTCAAATTGAAAAGTACGAGTTCGCTTCAAATATCAGATATTATGACCTGGAAAACGAACAGCTGCTAAATTATAAAGTATTGTAATTTCCAATCAACCTTCTTTCTGCTAAACTTTTAAGCCTTGAAATTTATAATTATATATTTTGTTACTGCTTTTATCAGCTATCTGGCAACTATTCAACCCGGCCCTCTGAGTCTTTTTGTTACCCGGACGACCTTAAAAAAAGGAATTACAGAAGCTATGTGGGTAGCATGGGGAGGCGTTTTGTGTGAAACCTTATATGCCTATCTTGCCACTGAGGGCCTGCAACTTTTTGATCATTATCCGAAAATTGTTCAATGGATGCAATGGATTATTATTATCATTCTGCTGACAGTAGGAATCTTTACGATTTTTCAGAAAAACTCAGTTTCTGTTTCGTTTGAAAAAACCATTAACGGCAAAATCCTTTCTTTTGTAAAAGGCATTTCTCTTTCCTTATTCAACCCGCAGCTTCTGGCTTTCTGGCTGGTTATTTTACTGGGCTATGAAGATTATTCTGAACTGAAAATCAACACCTTTTCTGAAAAAATAATATTTTCAATCGGAGCCGGAAGCGGCACGTTCGGACTTGTTTATACCTATTCCTATCTGGCCAACCGGAAAAGAGAACTGGTTTTCAAATACCTCGGCGACACAAGGCTCAATCTGTTAATTGGATGCACTTTTATCGGATTAGCTATTCTTCAACTCAGCAGAATCATTTTAAACTATAAGAGTTAAGCAATTTCTTTACGCTTACCGGAGCTTTTCCAGATCATGAACAACAATCTCACTTCTGGTATAATCGATTAATCCTTTGGTTTTAAACTCATTGAAAAGTAAAGTAATCGTCTGCCGTGTACTGCAAATCAATCCTGCAATATCATTGTGCGTCAGGTAATTTTTTACAGTAATATGCTTTGTTTGGCCATTTCCTTCCTTTTCAGCCCAGTCTTTGAGAAAAAGGGCAAATCTGGTTCTGACGTCTTTAAACATCAGATTAGAATAGCTGTTTGAAATTCTCCTGATTCTAAAACCAACAAGTTTAGTGTATCTGATGGCCAAATGGGCGTTTTTCTCAAGAATTTCCTCAAAATCCTTCACTTTAAAACTACAGATAATCACTTTATCAGAAACGGCAATAGCATATTCATCTTCCAGACTTTCCCCCTCATCAAGCGTCAGCTGTCCGAATAAATCCCCGGTTCTTAAAATTTCTTTCACCGTCTCATTCCCTTCTGCATCTACAGAAACTATTTTCAGCGTCCCTTTTTTAATTGTATAAATCCTTTGTTCATCATCATGAGCAAAATATACAATCTCACTCTTTTTTACAGTTTTAAAATTAGGGATAAGACATAAAGCCCTGTTTTCTTCCCTGGAAAGGACTGAAAAGAGCTGATGATCGTGTAAATACCAATATTTGGCTTCCTCTTGCATGGTTACGCTGGGTATTTATAAAATTCTATTTGTTTTAATAACGTTTTAAGAGTCAAAAGATTCTGGCAATTCATTAGCTGTAAACCTCTTCTTTTTCAAGGCTTTTAGTCGGATCTATCTTCATCCAAAGCAATGAAGCGATGATCAGACAGCCTGCAATCAGAAAAAGCGGGTAGTTAAAATTTCCGGTTATATGGACAATATTACCAAATATGATGGTGATGAAAAAACCACCCAATTGTCCTGCAAAATTCATTGCTCCGGCCACTGTTCCGGAATTTCTTTTTCCGATATCATTACAAACGGCAAAAGCGACAGGTAAAGTTAAATCTTTCAGAAATACACAAACCGCCAGCAATTGCCCGGCTAACTGATTATCAGTTGTTGCTCCGGCTGCCAGAAAAGCAATTCCGGAAAGTCCAAGCCCGCTGATTCCTACAATTCTCCTTCCGGCTTTCAATCCAAGCTTTTTAACAAGAAAATCACTCAGAAAACCTCCGGTTATACATCCGATGGCTCCGAGCAGATACGAAAGAGAAACGAAATTTTTGGATTGTTCTTCTGTCATTCCTCTTCCTTCCTGAAAATAAGTGGAAGACCAGTTTGTGAAGAAATAGGAGGCGTAGAAAAATAAATGGCACATCAGCATCAATGTCCAGATATTAGGATTACCTATGATTGTTTTCCAGTCTATTCTGTGAGATTTAACATCTTTCTGGTTTTCTTCAATTTCTGAAAGCTCCTCCCGGGAGATATTTTTCATTTCAGAAGGATTATCTCTGAACCAGACATGCCAGCAAATTGCCCAGATTATCCCGATTATTCCCAAAATGACAAAAGCCCAACGCCAGCCAGCCACATGAACCAATGGTATTACCAGCAATGGGGTTAAGGCTCCACCTATTCTTCCGGCAGCCCAGATGACCGACTGCGCTCTTCCAGCCTCTACTGATGGAAACCATTTATAAATAACAATTGAAGCATTAGGATACGCACCTGCCTCTCCTGCCCCAAACAAAAACCGGACAATCAGTAAATAAATGAAACCAAAGGCCGTTCCCGTCAAAGCTGTAAATCCTGACCACCAGCATACCACTCTGGTCAGGACTCTTCGGGGGCCGATACGGTCACCCAGGATTCCGGTAGGCATTTCAAACAAAGCATAAGAAAGGGAAAAAGCCCCGAGAATATATCCGAATGAAGCATTATCCAATCCTAAATCAGCTTTTACATATTTACCGACAACGTTCATACAGACACGGTCGAGATAAGTAATAATTGAAAGGGCAAAGAGAAACATTAAAATCTTGTAACGAATTTTCATAGGACGGTCGGTTAATTATAATGTTCAGATTTGTTATTAAAATCTTAATTTTTCAAACCGGATGGTGTCACTCCGTATTTCTCTTTAAAAGCTTTGATGAAATGAGATACGCTTTCATAGCCTATTTCCATGCTTATTTCAGAAACATTTTTGGAAGAATTTTCCAGTAAAAGCCTTGCATGTTCTAATCTCTTATTTTTTAACCAGAGTGCAGGAGAAATCCCGAATTGTTTCTGAAAATCTCTCTTAAAAGCGGAAAGGCTTCTTCCTGACAGTCTTGATAACTCATTCATCGACAAAGGTTTCAGGTAGTAACTGTCCATTAGAAATTCCAGGTCGGCTTTTTCTCCTTTGTAAAGACTGAAAAGGATTGACTTAAACCGCCGGGTAAAATCTATCTCAAGGGTATGAAGCAGTAATTCCTGTAATTTCAGTCGTAAAAAATGATTTAAAAGATTGGTTTTCAGGTGAAAATACGGAAAAATGGATTCTGTAAATTTGCTGAGACTTTCTGTTATTTCGAAAACCAATAAAGGATTACCTTCTTCTGAGGATGAAATAAGGTTGAGGTCTTTTTCTTCAAAAAGTTCCAGATGCTGGGCTACAAATTCCTTCAGCAAGCGCTCATTAAAGAAAAAAACCAAACTCCGGTAGCTTTTATCTATGGTTTCCTGCATCAGATAATATCCTCGTCTGATAAACACAAAACTTCCCTTTCGCACATGAATCTCCTGGGTAGAAGAAACAAATTTTTTTTCTCCTTCCAGGACAAAAATCATAGCATGCTCTTCAAAAAAAACCTCATTTCTTAAAGGTGGATCCTGATTGCGATAGGCAACAAAGGTCATGTCCTGAATTTTCAAAGACTGAAACTCTCCGGCATGAATTAAGGAAGGAACTCTTATCATAATTCTAAATTACGAATCTGAAAGCACTTTGCAAAACATCTGATTTCAGCACTTTTATAACCTTTTTTAACACTTTTTAATTTTTTTTAACTTTTAGTATGCAACGTTTGCGCTGAACTTTACATCATTGCTTCAAACTAGCTCAAATCATGTCGAAAATTTTTACACTTCTAAGTCTATTGGTTATTACTACATTCCAATTAGCCGCACAATCTACTGTTTCAGGACGGGTGGTAGATGAAAAAAAGCAAGGTTCATCCTTTGCTAACATACTGATTCTCAATAAAAAAGACTCCTCTTTTGTAAAAGGAGGTATTGCGGATACAGACGGATATTTTACACTTTCTCAGGTTGCAGGTAATACATATCTGCTAAGTATCACAGCAATAGGTTACAAAAAATATTATAAAACCATTGAAGTAAAATCAGCAGATCTTGCCATAGGTGATGTTCAGCTTGAGGTAGAAAACCAAACCTTAGGGGAGGTTGTTGTCACTGCCAAGAAGCCGCTGATCGAACGTACAGGAGACAAAATGATCCTGAATGTTGAGGCAAGTCCTATTACATCAGGACTTACAGGTCTTGAATTACTGGAAAAAGTGCCGGGAATTACGGTTGACAAAAACTCTGAAACTATCAAACTGAAAGGGAAGTCCGGGGTTTTGGTTATGATTGATGATCGTCAGACCTATTTATCGGAAGAACAATTAGCTGCATTTCTAAAAACCCTTAAGAGTGATGATATCGAAAAAATTGAAGTGATTACCAACCCTTCTGCCCGATATGACGCGGCAGGAGCAACCGGAATCATCAATATCAAGACTAAAAAAGGTAAAAATTTTGGTACAAACTATATCCTTGATCTTGGGTTGGGTTATTCCTCCTACAAGGAACAGGGAAATTTTCCTAAAAACAGCCAGGGTATTACCATGTCAACCAAAAAAGAGAAATTTGCCCTGTATGCCAATGTCAGCCGGAATTATAACACCTGGTTCAATACTCAAAATGAAAACCAAAGGTTATTAGGAGAAAGTCAGGAACTCGACGAAACGCGTATCAACAAAGGTTTAAACAAGGGTGCTAATGGTAACTGGAATGCCAAGGTTGGTCTGGATTATGATTTAAGTAAAAATACCGTTGTGGGAATTACGGCATTAGCTGCTATTTCGGATAATAATATGACCAGAACAACAGACCAGTTAAGCCAAACATCAAGCCTTACCCAGCAGATCAATATGATCAGGAATCAAATTGGTGAAAACCGGAATTATACTTTCAATACACACCTTAAGCAAACTTTTGATACTTCAGGAACAAGTCTGAATGTAGATTTTGACATGATTTTCAATCGTGATTATAACAACTCATTGTTCAAAACAACCACGATCGCCAATGAGAACCAGACCCTTGTCAACAATCAGATTATTGCCCCTTCAAATACACATACTTTTGTTCTGAAATCAGATTTCATTAAAAACCTTTCAAAAAAGGTTAAACTTGAAACAGGTTTCAAGACAAGTTTTTCTTCGAGTGATAAAGACTTCGATGATAACTTCAGAGATAATGGCGCATTGGTAAATTCCTTTTTCAGGTTCAAAGAAAATATCAATGCCGGTTATGTGATGTTAAATAGTGAGCTGACAAAAAAGCTAAATCTTCAATTAGGTTTAAGAGGGGAACAAACCAATACGCTGGGGGAAGACAGACTGGGCAATCAGATTTCAAAACAAAATTACTTCAATCTGTTTCCTACAGTTTCTTTAAATCAGAAAGTGACAAAGGATTACACCGTTTCGTTAGGCTATAGCCGAAGAATCAACAGACCCTGGGCAAATAATTTCAACACCTTCAAACGTTTCTATTCACCATTCCAGTATTTTGAGGGAAATCCGAACATTTTGCCATCGCTGAACAACAGTATTTCATTAACACACACGTTTAAAGATGCCTTCAGTTTCTCTTTCAGCTTTGTGAATGTAGATCAGTTCGCCTCTGATGTGTATGATGTTGACACAACTTATATCCCTGGAAAAAGGCTGGTTCGGGAGTCCTTTGAAAACATTAAAGGTAAAGTAAACTGGTGGAGTTTTGATGTTTCTTTACCATTCAATGTTACCAAATGGTGGAACGTAAACATTAATATCTGGTCCGGTATCAACGTGTACAACTATCAGAGAGCAGATGCGGTTGTTAATGTAAGCCAGCCATACGGAGGAACTTATATTCAGCAGACCTTCACTCTTACAAAAACACTTACTGCTGAGTTATCAGGATTTGTTACTTCCGGAGAAACCTGGGGTTTTGAGACAGGAAAACCGCAGGGTAATTTCAATATTGGTTTCAAGAAATTTATCTGGGATAAGAAAGGAACCATCAAATTATCTATTGATGACCCGGCTAACCTGAATAACTTCAGAAATACACTTACTACCAATAATTTAGTAAGTACAGGAACTTATCGTTGGGATAACCAGCGCTTCAGAGTCAACTTCACTTACAATTTTGGAAACACTAACGTAAAGGTAAATCAGCGTTCTGTAAATTCCGGAGATGGTGATGGTGGCGGAAAAGGAGGCAGAAATTAATGTTAAATTTAAAAAGCTCCCGGTTTTGAAAACCGGGAGCTTTTTTTATACCAAAAATGTAAATAAATCAGGCTTTTCATTAAGCATCTGATATTGAATCTTTTGTTCTTCCATCCTTTTCAATAAAGGCTCAAAATCTTCTTTATTTTTTAATTCTATTCCTAATAACACCGGCCCGGATTCCCGGTTTGTTTTCTTGTGATATTCAAACAGGGCAATGTCATCATCTGGTCCGAGCACATTATTCAGGAAGTTTTTCAAGGCACCTGCCCTTTGAGGAAAACGGATGATAAAATAGTGTTTTAGTCCTTCATATAGCAAAGAACGCTCTTTGATTTCCTCCGTTCGGGTAATATCATTATTTCCCCCTGAAACCAGACAAACTACATTTTTTCCTTTTATTTCATCTTTAATAAAATCAAGTGCCGCGATCGTTAAAGCTCCGGCAGGTTCTACCACTATTGCAGATTCATTGTACAATTCCAGAATCGTTGTGCAAACTTTCCCTTCAGGAACCAGAATGATATCATCCAGATTTCTTTTACAAATCTCAAAAGTCTTATCTCCAACTTTTTTTACAGCGGCTCCATCCACAAATTTGTCGATTTCCTCCAGCTCAACAACATGGCCGGCTTTAATACTTTCCTTCATAGAAGCAGCTCCGGCAGGTTCTACGCCAATAATTTTAGTTTCCGGGGACAATTTCTTAAAAACAGAGGAAGCACCCGCAGCAACTCCTCCTCCTCCGATAGCAATGAGAAGATAGTCGATTCTTACATTGGCATCCTTAAATATCTCCAGGCCGACAGTCCCTTGCCCTGAAATAATATCCATATCGTCAAAAGGGTGCACATAAGTTGCTTTTTGCTCTTCGCAAAACTTCATGGCAGCATTTGAAGCATCATCATAGGTGTCACCCACCAAAACGATTTCTACTTCTTCCCTTCCAAACATTTTTACTGATTTAATCTTTTGATTCGGTGTAGTGGTAGGCATAAAAATTGTGCCTTTTACTTTCATTTTATGGCAGGCATATGCCAATCCCTGGGCATGATTTCCTGCGCTGGCACAAACAACACCCTTGTCAAGTTCTTTTCTTGAAAGTGATGCCATTTTATTATAAGCTCCTCTGATTTTATAGGAACGTACAATTTGCAAATCTTCTCTTTTCAGGAGGATATTTGCTTCAAATCGTTCAGAAAGAATAAGGTTTTCAACTAGCGGAGTATGTATGGCTACTGAACGGATATTCTCAGCAGCTTTATAAATAGTCTCTAATGTAGGGGCTTCGGTCGGTTGATTTTTAGTACTCATATATTTGTGGCTTGCAGAGGAGAAAATCATAAGAGTACAGACTTACTCACTCTTCCGGGGGGTATTACATATTTTACAGGAAAGCAAAATTGTAAATTAACAATAATGAGTGAACAACAGAACATACTACATTCTATCATCCACTCACTATCTTATTCTAAATCAGAAGATTAGTTTCTTTCAGGACGCAAGCTGCGTACAGCTGCACCTGCCTGCCACATTTCTGATTCACGTAAGTCTTTCAATTCAGCTTCCAACTTAGGACGATAGTCTGGTTGAGAGTTCAAATCGATAGAACGGGCCGCTTCGGCCTGAGTTTTTACTGAATCATATAATTTAGCAAAAACAGGTTTTGTAGCTTCTTTGAATGGTTTCCACCAATCCAAAGCACCACGCTGAGCTGTTGTTGAACAGTTAGCATACATCCAGTCCATTCCGTTTTCAGCAACTAATGGCATCAATGACTGCGTTAATTCTTCAACTGTTTCGTTAAATGCTTCTGAAGGAGAGTGACCGTTTTCACGTAATACTTCGTATTGAGCAGCGAAAATACCCTGGATAGCACCCATCAAAGTACCACGTTCGCCAGTTAAGTCAGAAGTTACTTCTTTGTAGAAATCAGTTTCAAACAAATATCCTGAACCAACTCCGATTGCCATTGCGATACATTTTTCACGGGCAGTTCCTGTAGCATCCTGATAAACAGCGAAAGATGAGTTCAAACCTTTACCTTCTACGAACAAACGACGAAGAGAAGTTCCTGATCCTTTAGGAGCAGCAAGGAATACATCTACATCAGCAGGAGGAACGATACCTGTTTTCTCTTTGTAAGTGATACCGAAACCATGAGAGAAATACAATGATTTTCCTGCAGTCAGATATTTTTTAACAGTTGGCCACAATTCAATTTGTGCTGCATCAGAAAGCAAATAACAAATAATTGTACCTTTTTCTAACGCTTCTTCGATTTCGAATAAAGTTTCGCCCGGAACCCATCCATCAGCAACTGCTTTATCGTAGGTTTTTCCTTTACGTTGTCCAACAATTACATTCAAGCCATTATCTTTCATGTTCAATGCCTGACCAGGACCTTGTACGCCATAACCAATTACAGCGATAGTCTGATCTGACAATACTTGTCTTGCTTTTTCAAGAGGGAATTCTTCGCGTGTTACTACATCCTCAACCGTTCCGCCAAAATTAATTTGTGCCATGATTTGATTTGTTTTTTGATTTAATTTTAAATGATTGTTTCTTATTTTTTCCTGAACTTTAAACGGTTTCCCATTCTCCTTCAGGAAGGTATTCTACTAATCCTTTCTCGGTTTTACCGACCGCTACTCTTCCCGATTTAAGATACTCCAGGATCTCCCAGTTTTTGATATACTGATAAAATTCGGCAATCTCAGTTTCGGTACCGTTTTTCTCCACAACTACATAATCCAGCCCCCAGTGAACTACTTTCGCATTCCAGTCAAGGTTAATGGTTTTTATTTCGAGGGGTGTTCCCCCAAGTGGCGTGGCAATTTTAAAAAGTGCAATTTCATTAAAGACAATTTCATGATCCAAATAACCAAAAACTGCCAGAACATCTACCACCTTACGAATCTGACGAACCAGTTTTTCAACGGCATCGCGACTTTCATGACGAATCACGATGGTAAAACGGGAAACACCTTTGCGTTCTGTTTCACAAACCGTAAGCGATTCGATATTCATACGCCTTCTGGTAAATATGATTGTAATCCGGTTTAATAAACCGATCGTATTGGTGGTAAAAACCGAAAGTGTGTATGTTGTCATTTTTTTGAATTCGGATTTTATATCTGAATACTGATTAAAAGAGATTTATCAGTCTGCTTCTGATCAATATTACTTTCCGTAATTTTATTAATGTTCTATTTTAGAAAATGCTCATCAAAATGAGAAAATCTCATTTGCTTACTCCAGACGGATAGCTGCTACACTTGCTCCCGCCGGAACCATCGGGAATACATTTTCTTCTTTCTCACAGATAATTTCCAGTAAATAAGGCTTATCTGAGTTCAAAAGTGTATCCAGAGACTCAGAAAGCTGTCCTCTATCAGAAACAGTATGTCCGCTGATACCAAAACCTTTTGCAATAGTGATAAAATCAGGGTTTTGTAATTCAACGAAGGAATAACGTTTGTCAAAGAACAGGGCCTGCCATTGACGTACCATTCCAAGGAAATTATTATTCAGGATAATGATTTTTACAGGCAGTCCACTTTGTGCAATTGTTCCCAATTCCTGCAAAGTCATCTGAAAACCACCATCTCCGATAATTGCTACTACCTCACGGTCAGGTGCACCTACTTTAGCGCCGAATGCAGCCGGTAAGGCAAAACCCATTGTTCCGGCGCCTCCGGAAGTTACCAATGAATTCCATTTTTTATATTCATAGTAACGGTTTACAATCATCTGATGCTGTCCGACATCCGTAACCGTTACCGCTTCTCCTTTGGTTTTTTTGGAAAGCATTGCCACAGCCTCTCCCATTTTAATATGGTCGCCCTCGTGGAATAAATCTTTCTTCGAAATCTTCTCAAATTCTATTTCATCATATTTCTTAAACTCCGCTCTCCATTCAGTATGCTTATTCTCCTTCACTAAAGGCAATAAGGCCTTCAACGTTTCTCTGGCATCTCCTACCACCGGTGCATCGGCATTAATATTCTTGTTGATTTCTGCCGGATCCACATCAATATGAACAACCTTAGCCTGTTTGATGTATTTCTCCAGATCACCGGTTACACGGTCATCGAAACGCATTCCGATTGCGATAACAAGGTCTGTTTCATCAGTTAAGATATTAGCTCCGTAATTTCCGTGCATTCCCAGCCAGCCCACGTAATTAGGATGGTCAAAGGAAACAGCTGACATCCCAAGCAGGGTTGTCGCAACAGGAATATCAGTTTTAACCAGAAATGCATCCAATTCTTCCTGAGCCTGAGAAATCAGAATACCATGACCAGCAAAAATATAGGGTTTTTTAGCAGCATTAATTAATTTGGCAGCAGCCTCAACATGCTCCTGTTTAGGAATCAGACGAGGACGATAACTGATAATATCTACTTCTTTTTTATAGCTGAAAGGAATAGTCATTTTATCAGCCTGGGCAGTACGGGTAAGGTCTATCAATACGGGTCCTGGTCTGCCGGATTCAGCGATATGGAAAGCTTTTGCCATTACTTCCGGAATTTCATTGGCATCAACAACCTGATAATTCCATTTTGTAATTGGCATAGACATTCCGATGATATCACATTCCTGAAAAGCATCAGTTCCCAGCAAATTAGCTTTTACCTGGCCTACCAGACAAACCATCGGTGTAGAATCAAGCATAGCATCTGCAATAGGAGTCATCATATTGGTTGCACCGGGACCGGAAGTAACCATTGCAACACCTGCACGGTTTGTCATACGGGCATATCCCTGTGCGGCATGTCCTGCACCTTGCTCATGACGAACCAGAATATGTTTAATTCTATCCTGATAATCATACAAAGCATCGTAAGTAGGCATAATTGCTCCACCCGGATAACCAAAAATTGTATCAACCCCTTGCTCTACAAGGCATTGCATGATGGCCTGAGCACCTGTAAGGTATTTATCTGCTTCAGTTTTAGTGGCTTCTTCAGTCATAGTTTGCGTCTGTGCCATATTTATAATGTTTTCTAATTTATGTTCCTATCTTACGCTCTTACGGATTTGCAATCTGTAAGCAACCTGTAATGAATTTGCAATTCACCTTTACAAATCTGTCACACAGCCAAGGCTGGCAGAGCTTACGTTTTTAACGTATTTTCTAAGTACCCCTGCCTTAAACGGAGATGGTGAAGGTTTCCATGATTTACGTCTTTCTGCCAATTCTTCATCAGAAACATGTAATTGCAATACATTATTTACTGCATCAATTGTGATTTTATCTCCATCTTTTACCAGGGCAATATTCCCGCCTTCCTGAGCTTCCGGAGTAATATGTCCTACCACAAATCCATGTGTTCCTCCTGAGAAACGTCCATCAGTAATCATGGCTACTTTGTCTCCCAGACCAGCTCCCATTACTGCGGAAGTAGGTTTTAACATTTCAGGCATTCCCGGACCACCTTTAGGGCCTTCATTACGAATTACAATTACATGTCCTTCTTTGATTTCGCCTTTATGTAAATATTCAATTACTTCTTCTTCACATTCGCATACTTTTGCGATGCCTTCAAATTTCTCTCCTTCTTTTCCTGTGATTTTTGCTACAGCACCTTCTGTGGCAAGATTGCCGTAAAGGATTTGTAAGTGTCCTGTAGGTTTGATTGGTGCAGCTATTGGTTTTATAATTTTCTGCGTTTCAAAATCAATTGAAGGAACATCAGCAAGATTTTCCGCAATGGTTTTTCCTGTAATAGTCAGACAATCACCATGAAGAAGACCAATTTCCAGTAAATATTTCATTACAGCAGGAACACCGCCGATCGAAAGCATATCTTCCATATAATATTTTCCAGAAGGCTTCAAATCAGCGATTAATGGTGTACGATCTGATATTTCCTGAATATCTTTTAGCGTGAAGTTAACCTCGGCAGCACGGGCAATTGCCAGATAATGTAATACTGCATTGGTAGAACCTCCCATTGCCATTACTACCGTCATTGCATTTTCAAATGCTTTACGGGTCATGATATCACGAGGGCATATATTCAATTCAAGTAAATTTCTCATCGCCGCACCGATTGCAAGACATTCAGCTTTTTTACCTTCATGTGTGGCAGGATAAGTCGAAGAATTCGGAAGCGTCAAACCCATTGCTTCCATTGAAGAAGCCATCGTATTGGCGGTGTACATACCTCCGCAGGCACCTTCTCCCGGGATAGCATTTTGAATTACTCCTTCATAATCTTCATCAGAAATTGTTCCTGCGAACTTTTTCCCCAATGCCTCAAATGCAGAAACAATATCCAGCTTTTGTCCCTTATACTCACCGGTACGAATTGTACCGCCATATACCAGCATACCAGGGCGATTCAAACGTGCAAGTGCCATCATTGCTCCCGGCATATTTTTATCACATCCTACTACCGCAATTACTCCGTCATACCATTGCGCTCCTACTACGTTTTCTATAGAGTCAGCAATCAAATCACGGGAAGGCAACGAATATGACATACCGTTATTTCCGTTGGTCATTCCGTCGGATACTCCGATTGTATGAAAAATCAAGCCGACTAAACCATTTTCCTGAACACCTTTTTTAACATGGACAGAGAGTCCGTTCAGGTGCATATTACAGGTATTTCCTTCATAACCTGTGCTAGCAATACCAATCTGTGGCTTTTGCATGTCTTCCTTAGTCAAGCCAATACCATAAAGCATTGCTTTGGCTGCCGGATTTGTTACTTCCTGAGTAAGTGTTCTTGAGAATTTGTTTAGTTCCTGTGACATAATTTATCTTATCAATTCAAACAACAGAATTTGAATGTTGCGGGTTTAAATTATTGGTTCTTGTTCTATTAAAATAGCTTAGTAATTACACCTGAAATGTCAGCTAAAGCCAGACTTTACTCCGGATACATTTTTGAACTTTACAAAGATTTATTATCTATTTCCAAGACCAGACTGGCTTGATAACAAAAGACCTTTCTCAGGTTTGTGAGAAAGGTCTTTTGTCTGATTAGATATAATAAGAGCCCGTCTCACACCGTCTGGCAGAGTAGAATGATGACGAGAATAATATTGATGGCTTTGTAAGAATTCATAATTATGTGGCGAAATTTCGCTAACGCATTATTTATTATGACACAAATATACAGACATATATTTTTCATTTCCAAGAAAACCCCAAATAAAATTTTGAAAATACCCCAATACACAAATTATAATTTTTGTTAAAAGAATCAGGATTCAGTAGAAAATTTTCATTTTTTAAATTTTGCAAGTGATTTATTCTAAAATCAGCTTCGCTTTCAAACTATTTTATTTTTAGATAAAATTCAAAAAAATCATTTAGCGAAATTTCGCTAAATGATTTTCAGGTGATTTTGTATTAATCACAGGTATTTGTTGTAAAGTTAATACTCTATTAAACATTGGATAATATTTAGGAAGTAATCTTGATTTTCGAAAAATAAAAACAAGATTATGACTCACAATTCCTTAAAAAGCTGCCTGCAGATTCTTGCTTTGGCAGGCATTACTCTAAGCTGTAGTACTACTGATTCAGTTACACCTGTTTCATATCCGGGCAAGGCTACTGCCGCTTCTCCGAAAATACTTTTTACTACTTCTGCCGGCGTGAAGATCATGAACGGAGGATACGGATCTGCCCTGGTTCCTGATCCTAAACAAGAAGGTGTATTCTATTTACTAACCGACAGAGGCCCGAATACTGATGGCCCTCTTACCAATTCTAAAGTATTTCCGCTGGCAGGTTTTACGCCCCAGATCGGAAAGTTCAAACTTGAAGGAGATTCTTTAAAACTGATTCAAACCATTGAACTGAAAGATGCTTCCGGAAATAAAATGACAGGCCTTCCTAACCCTGCCGGATTGGGAGGAACCGGAGAAATTGCTCTTGATTTAAACAATGTAACCCTGAACAGTGATCCGAATGGTGTTGATTCAGAAGGATTGGTGGTAATGAAAGACGGTTCTTTCTGGGTTTCAGATGAATATGGACCGCATATTGTTCATCTTGATGCCACCGGAAAAACGATTGAAAAAATCAACCCTTTCTCCGGCGCAAGAGCTTTACCAAAGGTATTAGCCAAACGCAAAGTAAACAGAGGAATGGAAGGTTTAGCGATTACTCCTGATGAAAAAACACTGGTAGGTATTATGCAGTCTCCGCTGATAAATCCATCGGCTGCTGCGGTAAAAGATTCAAGGGTAATCAGAGTGGTAACTTTGGATATTGCCTCAGGAACAACCAAACAATATGCTTATCTGATGGATAACACAAGCATGACCGGAGCAAGTGAGATTACAGCTATAACGAATACAACTTTCCTGGTAATTGAAAGAGATGGAAACTACCTGGAAACCGGGAAAACAGCTCCAGCTAAATTGATTTATAAAATAGACCTTAGCAATGCCACAGACATTTCTGATGCAGAGAATAAAGATTCAGGAAAATTGATTAATGGAAAAACAATTGATCAGCTTTCTGAGACTGAATTACAGACTGCCGGAATTAAACCTGTTACAAAATCACTTGTCGCAGATGTGGTAAAAGTAATCCCGACATATCCACACGACAAAGTAGAAGGAATTGCCATTATCTCTCCTACCCTAATTGCTATCAGCAACGATGATGATTTTGGCGTAACGGATGTTAACAAGGCATTTGCTCAGAAAATATTACCCTCAACCAATACAGTTGACCGCAATACAATTTATTTTATCAAGCTTTCCACTCCTTTAAAATAACAAAAATCCCCGGGTTTTCTGAATGAAACCCGGGGATTTTGTTTTTCAATGATTCTATTCGAAATCAATTACGTCTTTTTCACCAACCTGTTGTCTCCACATAGCATAATACAATCCCTTTCCATCAAGTAATTCTTCATGTGATCCATTCTCTACAATTCTGCCTTTTTCAAGAACAAAAATCTTATCTGCATGCATAATTGTTGACAATCGGTGGGCAATTAAAATAGTCAGGTGACGGCTTTCTTCCGAAACCTGGCGGATTGTTTCTGAAATTTCCTCCTCAGTCAGTGAGTCAAGAGCTGAAGTAGCCTCATCAAATACCAGTAAATTAGGGTTTCTTAATAAAGCTCTTGCAATACTTAAACGTTGCTTTTCTCCTCCGGAAACCTTCACACCACCTTCACCTATCAATGTATTCAAACCGTTTTCTGCCCTTTCCAGCAAAGTCATACAGGAAGCTTTCTGAAGAACTTCCATACATTGCTCATCGGTTGCAGTAGGATTAACAAACAAAAGGTTTTCACGAATTGAGCCGGAAAAAAGCTGTGTATCCTGCGTTACGAAACCGATTTTTTCCCGCATCTGGTCAAAATCAATCTCATTTCCGGAATGTCCGTTATATAAGATTTTCCCTTCCTGCGGTTTGTACAAGCCTACTAATAATTTCACTAAAGTCGATTTCCCTGAACCCGAAGGACCCACAAATGCGATGGTTTCTCCCAATTTTATCTGGAATGAAATTTTTCTCAAAGCATCTTTCGTGGCAGACTGATGTCTGAATTTCACCTCTTCAAATTCAAGCGTTTCTATTTTATCAATCCGGTAAGGGTTTGCAGGTTTCTGTTCAATCGGGATTTTGAAAATATTCTCGAAGTTTTGCAATGACACCTCTGCTTCACGATAAGTGTTTACGACATTCCCGATTTCCTGAAGGGGATTAAAAAGGAAGAAGGAGTAAATATTCAGCGAGTAAAACTGTCCTATCGTAATCTGACCTTTATAAATCAAATAAATAAGAACCAAAACCATCATTGTTCTCAACAAATTCACGCAGGTTCCCTGTACAAAAGACATCGAACGAACATAGCGAACTTTCTTCAGTTCCAATGCCAGGATCTTCTGTGTGGTGGCATTAAGCTGGTTAATTTCCTGCTTGGCCAGACCCAGTGACTTCACAAGCTCTATATTTCTCAGAGACTCAGTTGTTGAACCCGCCAAAGCGGTTGACTCCTTTACAATCTGGGTTTGAATAACCTTTATTTTCTTGCTTAAAACCGAACTGACTACAGCAATAAGCGGCCCGGTAAGCAGGAATAAAGGCAAAATTGCCCAGTGAACAGAATAGGCATATACAGAAATAAAGATCAGCGCAATGGAAGATTGAAACAAAATGTTAATCCCGACCGTAATCAGTTTTTCCACATCAACTCTTACTTTCTGAAGTTTTCCCAATGTTTCTCCTGAACGCTGATCTTCAAAAGTTTCATAAGGTAGTTCCAGAGAGTGTCTTATTCCATCAGCATAAATTTGCGCACCGACTCTTTGAGTCACGGTGTTGATAAAATAATCCTGAAAATTTTTAGCTACACGGCTGATGAATGCGACTCCTACTGAGGCAGCAGAAAGCGGAATGATTGCCTTAAAAAACTGCTCTGTTGTATGTGTATCAGAGCGGTAAACCGATGCGACATCATCAATTATTTTCCGAAAAATAAAAGGATCAAGCAGAGAAAAAATCTGGTTTACAGCTGCCAGTGCCAGGGCTCCGGCTACAGTCAATCTATACTTCTGAAGGTATTGGAAAAGTATTTTCATTAGGGTTAATTCAATTAAAACCAAGCAAATACAAATGCTGACAACAATATCTCACAAATTACGAATGTATGATATTATTCAGCTTTTTTAACCTGCCCGGCAATGAATTTATGATTTATATGTAACTACACAGTTTGATTAACCCAAATAATGTTCTAAAAGTTCGTGGCTGAAAAATTACCGGCCACGAACTTAAAAATTATCACTTTATACTAAAATCTTCTTAAAGCCATTTCTGATACAGTCTGGCCAATTGCAAGTGACGAAGTTGCTGCCGGGGAAGGCGCATTCAGGATATTTATTACCTTATTATCTTCAATAATTGAGAAGTCATCCAATAAACCTCCATCGCGGTCGCAGGCCTGAGCTCTCACTCCTGCACCTCCTTCAATCAGGTCATTTTCCTGTATTTCCGGGATTAATTCCTGTAAAGCTTTTGTAAAAGCAGCTTTTGAAAAACTTCTGTACATTTCTCCGAAACCCGTTTCCCAGTATTTTGCGGCTACTTTCTGAAAACCCGGCCAGGTAAGTGTTTCCCAAAGTTCCTTGGCATTGATATCCATTTTTCTGTAACCTTCTTTTCTGAAAGCAAGTACCGCATTCGGGCCAGCCTCAATACCTCCACGCATCATACGGGTAAAGTGTACCCCCAAAAACGGGAAATTAGGATCCGGAACCGGATAAATCAGGTTTCTTACCAGATAATGTTTCTCTGGTCTGATTTTATAATATTCACCTCTGAACGGAACAATTCTAACATTTAAAGGTTCGTCCTGAGACATCTGAGCTACTTTATCTGAATACAAACCCGCACAATTGATTACCAGTTTTGTTTCAAAAGTATTTCTTTCTGTTTTAACAATTGAAAGAGAATTTCCTTTCGTTACACCTGTTACCTTTTCATTAAATAATAACTCTGCGCCTATATTTCTAAGTTTTTCAGCATATTTCTGCGAAACCACTTTGTAATCTACGATTCCTGTTTGCGGAACCCACATTCCTTCCACACCGGTTACATGAGGCTCGTATTCTTTCATTTCCGATACAGACAATTTCCGAAGTCCTTCAAGACCGTTCTGTTGTCCGCGGATGTATAAATTTTCAAGAAGGGGCTTCTGTTCTTCTTTAGTAGCAACAACGATTTTTCCGGTCAGCTCAAAAGGAATATTCTCCTGTTCACAAAAGTCAATCAGCATATGATATCCCCTGATACAGTTTGTAGCCTTCAAAGATCCTGGTTTATAATAAAGTCCGGAGTGAATTACACCAGAGTTATTCCCTGTCTGATGCACTGCCACTTCACGTTCCTTTTCCAGCACCAGTACTTTCAGTTCGGGTCTTTGCTCTTTTATTCTGAGTGCTGTAGCTAATCCTACAATTCCACCTCCAATTACAATAATATCCTGCTGCATTTTTGATTTTCTAAATTAAACATTGTATCGCGGATACAAAGATACAAAAAAGACCTGTGAGAATTAATCTGCACAGGCCAGTACTAAAGTATCTTTCCGGATTTTTAAATTACTTTTTAGGAGACATAATACTCACCCCTGTATATTCTGTTAAATTTGCCGGTAAATACAATGCTTTCAGCGTCAGGTCCCAATTTGTTACTCCAGGGTCTGACTTTTTAAAAACTTCAATATATTCGAAAGATTGAGCATTAAGTTTAGTAATCTGGTAATTTTTGATATCTCCGTCAATTGTTACCTGGAGTTTTCCGTTATTATCAATCAATTTCCATGTACCGTTTTGCGTACCGGTAGGTAAAGTTCCGACTAAAGTTCCATCCGTTTTAAACGTAATATAAGAAGCTTTTAAGGTCGGATCATCGTATCTTGGGTCACTGCGACGGTAAACTACTCTTGTTGAGTCTCCGGCTTTAAAAGAGTATTCATCATATTGCCAGGTATTCACTGCTAATGCAGCCTTAATGGCAGCATTATTTGTCTCTCCGGAATTTCCTGTGGCCGAACCCGGGGTCGGAATCCGTTCATCACATCCTGTCACTATAAAAATAGCGAACAAAGCAGTCGTTAATAAAATTAAGTTCTTCATGGTTATATTATTTTAAAAAGTGCAGGCTTTCGATAAAATATCGGATTAAAACCCGATTCATCAACATTAACTGACAAATTTACCACATAAATTACTTTTATACGGATACATATATCAAAAATCATTTTGCAGAACTGTATGAGAGTCAGACTAAAGCAAAAATCAAGCCATATCAGTTTTTGTCAGAATTTATAAAAAACACCGGAAATGAAGATGAAAATTATCGTTTTAAGGAGTATATTTCGAAATTGCCTTTAATACATAATTCTTTACTCTTCAATTATTCTATTTCGTTTTCAAACATGAACCCAAACATCGATAAACTTTATAAAATTGCACAAAAACCTTCACGCAAAATCATTGGACTGATGTCCGGTACTTCTATGGATGGGCTGGATGTTGCTCTTTGCAAAATAACCGGGGACGGTGAAAATACGACAGTTGAGCTTCTTGATTTTGAAACAGTAGATTATTCAGAAGAAGTAAAAAACGAAATCAGGAAGGTTTTCGCTAAGCAGACAATAGATTTCCCGCATTTAGCCATGCTCAATGAATGGATCGGTTTGCTCCATGCAGAGATGATTATTTCCTGTCTTCAAAAATGGGATATTCCGGCAGATGAAGTAGATCTTATTGCCTCACATGGACAAACGGTTATGCATGCCCCGAAAATTTTGCATGGTCAGGAAAAATTTGGTAACGCTACGCTTCAAATAGGAGATGGCGATCACATTGCTGTAAAAACCGGAATTATTACGCTTTCTGACTTCAGGCAAAAACATATTGCTGCGGGTGGTGAAGGAGCTCCCCTGGCCGTTTACGGAGATTATTTTATTTTTGGCAAAAAGGGAGAAAACCGCATCATGCTGAATATGGGAGGAATTGCTAATTTCACCTATTTACCAGCGAATATGAACCCTGAAGAGGTTTTTGTAACAGATACCGGAACAGGAAACACCCTTATTGATGCCTTTACCCGCCATTATTTTCCGGAAAAAGCTTATGATAAAGATGCAGAAATTGCAAAAAAAGGCGAAGTAAACAACGCTTTGCTGAAAGCCTTAAAAAATGACGATTTCTTCCATAAACCTTTCCCAAAAACTACAGGCCCGGAACTTTTCAGTATTGATTATGTAAAAAAAGCCAGGGAAATCAGTAACACCGAAAGCATTTCTGTGAATGATTTACTTGCCACGCTGACCCGCTTTAGTGCAGAAACGATTGTGGAAGCAATTGAGCAGGTTCTTGATTCATCTTCGACCTATTACATTTATCTTTCCGGAGGAGGAATGCATAATCCTCTTTTAATTCAATGGATTAAAGAATTGCTTCCGAACTGCCATTTTTCTCCGACTAATGAGCTTGGTATTTCGGGCGATGCCAAAGAAGCAATTCTCTTTGCGATCCTTGCAAATGAAACTGTTTCAGGAGGATTTAGTAACTTTGGGGAACGAAAAGGGATTCCATCAGTTTCAATGGGTAAAATTTCCTTCCCTTCTTAATTAACTCAGGCCTCCGCGTCTGATATTTCTTATGAAAATAAAGTTTCAGGATTTAATACTTTTTGAAAACGAAGATTTTATTGTAATCAACAAACCGCCGTATGTCTCTACGTTAGATGAGCGGCAGGCAGATAATTCAATCAGTATATTAAGGCTGGCAAAAGCCTATTCAGATGATGCCCAGGTGGCTCACCGACTGGATAAGGAAACTTCAGGGATTCTGGCAATTGCTAAAAATCCGGAAGCCTATCGTCATCTAGCTATGCAGTTTGAACATCGTCAGGTAGCCAAACGTTATCACGCAGTAGTAAATGGAGTCCATGATCTGGATATGATTTCAGTTTATCTTCCTATTCTTGCGATGAAGGATGGAATAGTGAAAATTGACAGACAAAAAGGGAAAGATGCCGAGACCATTTTCAATACTATTAAAGCTTACAGAAGACATACTCTGGTAGAATGCATGCCTATTACAGGAAGAATGCATCAAATCCGTATTCACCTCACCTGTCTGAAAGCCCCGATTGTCTGTGACCCGACTTATGGAGGAGATATGATCTATCTTTCTGAGATCAAAAAAGGTTTCAATCTTAAAAAAGACACAGAAGAATTACCGCTGATGCAAAGGGTTGCTCTGCATGCGAGGTCATTGACATTCGCATTGATGAATGGAGAAAGAATTACAGTAGAAGCGCCATATCCGAAAGATTTTGATGTTTTGGTTAAGCAGTTGGAGAAGTTTTCTTAAATTTGCAGGGATATGAGAATATAATTCAGCCTGATTTTTCGGATTTCTTTCAGAATCAGCACTTTAGGCAAAACATTCCATATAATGGTAAAATGGCTCCGTAGTTCAATGGATAGAATGTGGGTTTCCGGTACCTAAGATGCAGGTTCGATTCCTGCCGGGGCTACAAACCCCCGCTGCAACAAACAGCGGGGGTTTTGCTTTTTCAGGGGAGTTTCAAACTCACTTCCTAACTCCTGAACTCATTATCCTTTACACTTATATTTTTAAATGGCGATGTTTCCCGGAAGGCTACGGTATCTGCCGGAGTGTTAGCGACAAAAACCGCCAGTCTGCCATTTGTAAAGCTATCGTTATGAATGGCAGAGGGCTTGATTGCAATAGCTGATCCGTCAGATGGAATCCTGAACGTGGTAAATATAAATTTGGGAACATCGTTACCGCCAAGTAATTTTTTAGCTTTGCGCCCTAATGTCACTTTGGCTTCGCAAAATACCTCGCCTTTTACTGTAGGTTTTGGCAGAAAAATGTGCGGGAATGGGTGGTGTTCCACAAACATTCCTCCTCCACCGGAAGGTGACATTGCATAGTTTCGTATATAATCGGGCAGCGATGTGTCATATTCCATACCAAATAATATTTGATTGAAGCCCAGACAAAATGCTTCCTGCGGTTTAAGGAGTTTGCCTCCGTAAAAGGCAAGCGTTTCATGATAGTCGGGATGATTGACGTCAAGCACCGGCAAGACAACTGCTTTATCATTTACGTACAATGAACCTGTACTCCCGAATACATTGGCTGATGCGTCAAGATTTGGCAATGCTCCGCCATCTTTACTGCTTACCCAATTAGCATGAACCGTTACAGCATTACCCTCTTTAGGTCTTGAGGCATTACTTTCCAGTTCTTCAAGAATCTTAATAAGCGATTCTTCCTGACAGTTTTCCGCTATTAAACGAACTCCGGTACCCTCTCCGGGTGTTAAAGCAACCTTGGTACCGGGACGAATCGGTCCGTAAATAGCCGTGGTGGTCATTAACGGTACGCCCTCTGCACTTGCTCTTAAAACAACTGCGTCGTCTAAAAACTTAATGTTTTTTTCGAGGTCTTCCTGCGAAATTTTAATTTCGACAGTTTGCCATTTCCGCTGGGCAAGTATTTCTTTTAATTTCTCAGGAGATATACTCTCTGAAGTTTCTTCGTATGATTGTCTGATTACAGAACTCATTTTAATATTTGTTTTAGGTGATTTTCATAGTTCCGATAGGTGTTTCAATAGTTAAATATAATCTATTTTTCCACCTTTGGAAAATTTTAAATACATCGGAAAACAAATAACAGTAAAACGGATCTCAGTAAACGAAACGCTTGCGGATTGTAAGACTGATTATCATCTTTGTACTATGAATATGGCTGGGCAAAATAGTTTCGGAAATACATTAAAACAGTAAAACAGAGTATTCCTCAGATGAAATCTGTACGAATCTTTTATCTGACCCGCACGACTTGATCAGTTAGTTTTAGTTTTCATTATTTTGTAAATATTTCATAAAAAACGAAGGATGATTTGCCTCTATAGGTTTTGCTTTTTCATTTAATCCTGAAAATATTAAGGGAAACAGGAAGGTTTTTCAACCCGAAAAAGACCTGTTTAATTTGCTTCCGGCAGAGAAACATTTATCTTCGGTAAAAGAATAACCTATGCTATCTCCTAACATTCAACACCAGGAATTTGCCCCTCCTGAAGAACTACAGGATGCCATAAAATGCTTTTGGTACGACAAAAGAGATTCTGGAGAGCTGCAATCGGGTTTTGAAGTAATCCCTGATGGCTATGCTGAAATTATTTTTCATTTTGGAAATGCCTGCAGCATCTCTTACAATGGAGGCCTGCAACCCTTGCCGTCCCCTTTTCTGATGGGACTGCTTAATCAACCGGTTGTTTTTTATACGAAAAACTGTTTAGAAATCATTGGAATCAGGTGCTTTCCCTGGACTGTATTCGATTTGCTTGGCCTGCCTTCCGGCCAGGACAAACTGCATATTTTTGAACACCCGATCGCTCAGCTTCAATCTATTTTAGAAGAATGTATCAATACCGGCAAAATAGCGGAAGCGATGGCACTGGTAAAGCAGTATTTCCTCAATGCACGGTCGGGAATTGCTCCTGACAGCCTGTTATTCAAAGCCGGAATTGCCATGAGGAAAGCGAACGGAACTATCCCCGTAAGTCAGGTAGCTGAAGCGGCTCATGCTACAGTCCGAACCTTGGAAAGAAAATTTAAGCAATCTTCCGGTTATAGTGTAAAAGACGTATCGGGTCTGATGCGTTTTGAACAGGTAAGAAACCATTTATGGCTTTATCCGGATTCCAACCTTGCCGGCTTGGCTCATGAGCTGGGCTATACGGATCAGGCCCATCTCACCAAAGATTTCAAACGTTACAGCGGTACTACGCCAGCGGCATTCGCCCGAAAAGCAAAAACAGGGCAAAGTACCCTGGACGCCGATTTTGTCGCATTTATACAAGCCTAAGTCAGGAACATCCCGGAATTTTGTATTCATAATTAAACAATACAAAATCATGTTATTGAAAGACAAAAAAGTAGTCATCATCGGTGCGGGACCAGTTGGTTTGACAATGGCAAAATTACTTCAGCAAAAAGGAATAGATGTAACCGTTTATGAAAGAGATAAAGATGCGCAAACAAGAATCTCAGGTGGTACCCTTGACTTACATAAAGGTTCAGGGCAGGATGCTTTGAAAGAAGCCGGATTGCTGGAACGTTACTATGCTATGGCTATACCCATGGGAAGAACCATTGCTGACGAACAAGGCAATCGGTTATTTTCTAAAAAACCTACCTGCGAGGACCAATATGACAATCCTGAAATAAACAGAAACGATTTAAGGAAGCTATTGCTTGACAGTTTAACAAGCAATACTGTTGTGTGGAACAGAAAATTCACAGGACTTTCAGCACATGATGGGAAATGGCTTCTGCAATTTGAAAATGGTTTAAATGCAACGGCAGACCTTGTTATCGGAGCAAACGGAGGGATGTCCCAAGCACGAAGGTTTGTTACTGATGCAACTATCAAATACACCGGAACCCTTATTTTACAGGGGGATGTACTTCAACCGGAAATAACATGCACTGAATTCTTCAAACTGTGTAATGATAGTATATTAATGACTGCCAGCAAAGGCAATTTATTAGTGGCAAACCCCAAAAACGGTGGCTTATTGAGCTACAGTGTCATTTTTAAAAAGCCCGAAGAATGGGAACAGGAAAATGTTCAGCATACAGATGATATTATCGGATTTCTTTTGAGTCGACTTTCCGACTGGGATGAATGTTACAAACAATTATTCCGGTCAACTTCTTCTTTTGTTATATGGTCAACGAGAAAAATACCCCTGGATAAACCCTGGAAAAACAATCGCCCTTTGCCCCTGACACTTATTGGAGATGCTGCACATATAATGCCGCCTTTCGCAGGCAAGGGCGTGAATACAGGGCTGATGGACGCATTGATTTTATCTGATAACCTGACAAACGGAAAACACGACACTATAGCAGCTGCAATTCACGACTATGAACAGCAAATGTTTGTATATGCAGCGGAAGCACAACAGGAAACAGGCAAAAATGAAACAGAGATGTGCCATCCTGACTTTTCATTCCAAAAATTTTATCAATAAGTTATCCATGATTTATTGTGGCTCGTTTGAAAGGAAACAAGTATTGACACCCGGAGTATTTTTATGGCAATCTGCGATAAAAATACCCGAAAGTTTTCCGGGAAATACTCCAGTCGGGGGCCTCAATTTTCCCCCATGCTTTGGGATTGTCATGCAAATTAAAATAGCTGGCTCCAAATACCTGTTTATTTTCCCGAAGTATTCCGGCGGCATCTTCCAGCCAGATTTTCTGATATTGTTCCGGACCTTTTACTCCGAATTCTGTAATGAATATGGGTTTATCCAAAAATCTCATCCGATATACTTTCCGCCTGAATATCGTAGAAAAGGCCTCCTGCTTTTTATGATCTTCAATGTTTTTATCCGGTAATCCATAGATGGCAATGCTAATGAAATCTACCACATCATTTCCCGGCCACCAGTCGACCGACCCCCTGTCTCCTGCCGGCCCCCAGACTTTCCGGATATTTTTTGCCCTTTTTGTATCAGATTGCATAAAATACCTGAATGCCCGTATGTAAGTCAATGGATCCTGACTCTGCCAGGGATACCTGTGAATCGGGATTTCCATTTCATGAGCAAATCTGAGATAAACCGTCTGGTTAGTCTGATAAAGAACTTTAAAAAGTCTGGATATTTCCTGATCATAACGCCCCGCCAGCAAATGGTTAAGAGGATCGGGATCTGCTCTGCCAGTGGTATCTCTCCAGGGTTCCATCGTTACAATCACATCATGTTTTCTTGCTGTGATTTCGGTAAATTTTTTCTCAAAAAGTCCGTTTTGCACTTCTCCTAAATCGGTAAAAATATGCTCTGTAGTAATCCCCGGTTCATTTATCAACAATTTTGCAGGATCATAAACACCTAATTTCAATTCCTTTCTGGCAAATAATTTCGGGCGATCAGTAACGGCAAAATCTGCCGGAGGATAAATATTCTTCCTGTATTTAAAAAACAGAGAGTCTATCTGACCAATCCATTTACCTCTGAAGTTTGAAGGATTGATCTTTTCTGAACCCAGAATAATGACAGCTTTGTTCATAAACCTCATTCTATGCAATTTCTGCCGGAGTAATTCCGCCGGATTCTGATCAGAAAAAGGATAATTCACTGCTTTTTTTTCCGAAATACTCCCCAGTGTAATGCTTAATAAATCCACATTCTCTGAACCCGGCCAATATTCAGTATCGCCGGGATATCCGGAAGGTCCCCAGACTATTTTAACGCGGGGTGCGAGCCTTTTAAACTTTGATGCGAAATAATTGAATGATTTGATATACAATTCAGGAGATTGATATTGCCAGGGAAATTCACTGACAGGCACTTCCATATCCGGATTCCAGCGGATATAAATCTGTTTAGGGCTTTGAGAAAGTATTTTGGCTAATTCTTCGACCTTCTGATCAAATTTTCCACTCAGTGTTTCTTCCAGTACATTTTCATTATTTCCTGACCAGGTTTCGATTGTCAATAAGACATTTTCCTGTTGTATTTTTTCAGAGAGAATCGTTCGATTTAGCCAGATCCCGGTATCTTTCCAGATCAGACTATAATGTTTCAGGGTACCGGGTTTAATTTCTTCTCCATGGAAAATACCTGTAACCGGTTCAAAATTTCTTTCCAGAAACTCCTCCAGCAATACAGATTTGATAAACCTTTTTCCCGGGTTAAAAAGTACAAAAGCCAGGAAGACAAGAAATAATGCAATAAGCAATAAACCGGGGCTCTTTTTTTTCACTGTCTGGATTAAGGTTTCTGGATCAATCAATAAAAAGGAATATTCAGAATAGATTGGGCAATTGTAATACTCTGACCCTCTGAACCTATCAGGTATAATTTATAAATATTGGCATTTTGCGGCATGGTTATCATTATATCAGCTCCATCTCCCAGTTTTTTCATGGAAATCCCGTTACCATAGCCATCGGTTTTAACCAGATACCATTCAAATTTCAGCCCTGTTTTCATATAGCCGGCAAAATTCCATTTATCGTAGGCATATACCAGAGCATGATAAGGCAATGTTTTGCCTGCTTCAGTAGCAAAGGCAGGTCGAAGTATTTTTACAGCTGGCAAATAACTTCCTTTGGTTTTTCCTTTCCAGTATTTGCTGATTTGAAGCAAACCTGACTTGTTCCGACCCCATACATCTTTCAATCCGTCAAAGGTTACCAGATTCCCGGTCTGTACATCCTGCCAGTCTTTTATAAATGTACCGATATTACTTCTGAAATTCTTCAGGTATAATTCCGCGGAAGTGCTGCTGATAAAATAAGGTACCTTCAGGCTTTTGATCAGAGCATATTCTTTGGGTTTTCCTGTCAGAATCAAACCGAATGAGTCTATTTGAGGCACAAAATCTCTCATCATCTGTGCTGTTTCTTCCAGTGTGTCTGAAACCTCCACATCTGCCGTAATCATTCTTCCCGGGTCAATAGCCTTTACTGATCCGAGCAATTGTCTTAACCATTGCAAATATGCCTGTTGCTGATATAGCAATTCCGGTTTATAAAACTTTCGGGATAAATTTTGTAAAAACAGATTGCTGATATTCCAGGCAATAATATGTTTGTGATTCTTATTTCTTTCCACCGCATTCAGAATTTTCTCTGCCAGCTGCTTTGCTTCCCCCTGATCTTGTGCAAAGTCAATTTCATCCGGAATCCAGAAACTATAATGAATGTTTAAAGACTGTTTTTCCGCCACATCCAAAGTAAGCCTGTCAAATGTCCCCGGACCAACCAACTTAATTGTATTGATTCCGGCCGCTTTCATTGCCAAAAAATCTTCAGACAAAATTCTTCTTGTCAGAGGCTGGATGTTATTATACCAATATTGCCCTTTTATATAATTTACGCCTCTCAGAGAAAGAAACATTTTATTACTGTCAGGAAGCACTGGCTGATTTTTTTTCAGGTGTTCTGCTGACAGGGAAAAAACAGATCCTGAAATCTTGCTTCTTTTTCTTTCAATCACTGAAATCGTCTCCGGGGTAAAAGAAGTTCTCCAGTCTAAGAAACCCTTGCTTCCATCAGGAATATTTTTATCCAGACCTGAATGAAAAAGGACATATCCTCTGATTTCGGGAAAGAATAACCTGATCTTTTTGAAACCGGCTTCAAGCCAGTTTCCCGAGGATTCTTCTGCTTTCAATGAACCCATCTCTGTTACCATTACCGGCAAACCGGACCTGAAAAGTTTTTTTCGATGAAAAGGCAGATAGAGTTGCTCAAAAGAATAAGATTTGTAATCAGGACTGTATGCTCCGAAGTTTAAACCTGTTACTCCGATCCAGTCGACGTATTCCTTTCCCGGAAAATATGATTCCACAGCATCTGGCTTCCATGGATTCCAGACCCAGATGACATTATAAGCATGATTTTCTCTGAAAATCTGATAAATGTATTGCCATGCAGCCTTAAAATCTGAAGCAGTATTACCTCCTCGGGGAGACCAGGGATAAAAAGGATTATCGGCTTCATGAGCAAATCTGAGAAACACCGGACGGTTCAATGCTCTCATCTGAAAAGCAAAATCATGGATATATCTGTCATATTTCCCTTCAAGGATATGAGAAAAGACATTTTTGTCAACGTATTTCTCCGAAATACCATTCTTTTCAAAAAGAGCCTGCCAGGGTTCCCAGGTAATCATAGGCAGAGAATGACTCTGGTACACAGAATCTATCGAAGCAGATGGCAGAAAGCAACCCGGTTCATTTCCCCAGGGAATATAGAATGAAATGATGTCAAAGTGACTGGCATTTCCGGATTCCAGATTTCGTATCAGGCTGAGAGAAGAAAGACCTTTATCTTCTGAAGGGGCAAAAATACCTGAAAGAAACAAGTCTTTTTTCTGAAAAGAATTTTGCCTTCCTGACTCCGTTTTGAGAGGATACCAGATCAGATAAAAGCTGAAACAAACTACCAATACAATAAGCATCAGGGCTATATTTCTGATGCCGGCATAGACCCTTCTCCGAAACAGCCAGAATTGTTTTTTGGCATTATGTAGGTAATTCAGCAGAAAGTGTATCAACTTATAACGAAATTGATATTTCTGCCATTTCAGCTCCTCTCCTGCTACGAACATAAACATCATGAAAAAGCAGTTCAATCCGGCAATTCCAGCCATTATAAATGAAAACGGGTTCAGGTTATTGTATAGCCCGTATCCTATAGCGATCAGAGAGAGTATAAAAACAAAAATATTGGGAAGATTGATTTTAAGATTATTTTCAGCATTAAGGTCTTTGGGAGTAGGAATATAAGGCACCTTTTTTCTGATTATGGTATAAATCATGCCCGTCAGAAAAATCCACCAGGTTCCGATAAGTAAAAGGCCTCCGACTACATGAACTCCTCTCTCATCATCTTCCAGAACCCAGCGCTGTACATACAGCCTGATCAGTACAATAGAGGTGATTAAGGGCAGGCTGATTATTGAAAAAGCCGAAAAATTAATCTGAACAGGATAAATATCTCCCAACAGAGAAACAATAGGAATAAGAAAGTTGATCAGAAAAACCAGACCGGAAAGATAAAAGCCGGGAATCAATCCATAATGCAATTTTTGTCTCCAGTTGAACTGCCGGAACAATTTCAGGTAAGAGGTCACTAATAGTTCAAATACTCCCCTCGACCATTTCAGCTGCTGTTTGTAATAAGCTGACAAAGTAGCCGGAACAAGCCCCTTCGCCAATACAGCAGGTACATAAACCGATTTCCAGCCTTTGGCATGCAGTTGCATTGCGGTATGCATATCCTCTGCCAATCCTGCGGCATGCCCTCCTATTGACTCTAAAGCAGTCCTCCGGAAAGTACAATTCGCTCCTATTGCCTGGACTGTCCCGTAGGAATTCATGGTCATCATCATCGGCCCGTAAAACTGGTAAGTCTGCTGGGCTGCTCCTTTGGCAATCAGACTTTGGTGATGATTATAATAAGCCTGAACGATCTGTACAAACCCGATTTCAGGATTATTAAAATGATCTACTATCTGGTCTAAAAACTCCGGTAAGGGAACGTGATCCGGATCCAGTACCACACACAACTCTCCGGAAGATTGTTTTAACGCATTATTGATATTGCCTGCTTTTGCATTCTCCTTAGTGCTTCTGGTGATATGATAAACACCGTTTGCTTTGCACCATTCCTTCAGAAAAGGATCGTCCGCTTCATCACATAAATAGGTTTTATGAGGATAACGGATCGCCAGCACAGCCGAAAGCGTTTCCTGGATCATTTCATACGGTTCTCCGGCACAAAAAGTAGTAAAAATATCTACTGTGTATATTTCCCCGGTCTTAGGGGCTTTGCTTACTGAAATATCCCAGTAATGATACCATTCATACAGAATTTTGAAACAGGTATAAATAAATGTACTGATAAGCAGCCAAAAAAGAGGCACACTGCCTATCGTTGATTGGCTGAGCAGGCTATGGAAGAAAAAAAGCATACAAAACACCCCAATCAGGATCATCGTCCGTAATGCCAGTTTTTTCCTTTTGTCCGGTGCTTCTATTTCAGCAACTTTTCTCATCTATGGTTCAACTACGTAAAAGGGAGTATTGGTGGTTGAAAACAGACCATTCCGGTCATAAACACTGACAAAGACTCTGTAAGGGCCTTCCCGTTCCGGTGCTCTGAAAATGGCCGTAGTATCCTGTTCTTCGATAAACAAATGGTCGATAGGCTTTTGTTTTCTACTATTTGCCACATAATTATACACATACCAGTCTTCGGGCTCAATATGCCAGCGATAAGTATAATGACTGGTATCAGAATGATCGGTCAGAACTCTGGCCACAACTTTAGTATGAGGGTTGTACAAAATATTATCTTTAGCCCCTTTATTATCGAGAAGCATGTATTTGATTCGGGGAGGTTTTCTGGCAGGCCATTTATTGGTCCAGATATATTGCATTGTCCCAACAGCTTCCGAAGCCGCACCATTTTCATCAAATAAACTAAACCAGGTGGGTGTTGTTTCCTGTTTACTTCCCCAATAAAATACCAATGCTCCCAGAAAACGAGGATTATCAACCGGCATAAACTTCTTATACACTGCCAGATACTGTTCTGCCTTTTTTGTACTGGTCTGCTCTATATAAGCTCCCCAAAGTGTTTGATCATGTCCGGGCCAGGGGCCGTCAATTCCCCATTCCGTAACCAGAAAAGGGCCATCCCAAATCCATTCAAAATCTTTCAATTCTTCAGACAATGACCTTAACCCTCCGAAAGTGTTAAAAGAAATAATATCAATATCTGTCCTGAATTTGATATTAAATACATTTTTTTGATGAAAATTAATCATTGTGGTAGTCACCGGATGATCAGGATCTACCCGATGAATCATGTCAACCAGGTCATTAAAACTCTGGTAGAATTTAAGATATTTGGGCTTATTGGGAAAAGAAAGTTCATTGCCAAGACACCAGAAAAGTAAGGCAGGATGTTTCCTGAATTTATTCACCAGAGTGGTATAAGCAGCATTTAACTGTGCTACTGCTTTTTCATTACTGTAGAAAGATAATTCCTCTCCTTCATTCAAAGGCATGGGCAAGCCGACAATAACCGCCAGATGATTCCGGCTGGCTTCGTCAAGAATAGCAGACAGATTGGTAGTATCCCAGGTCCTGAAGGTATTTCCTCCTGCCAGAGACAATTGTTCAAGGTTTGTAAATCCGGATGCCCCTTTTATTTCAAAGGGTTTATTATTCCGAAATACAATATACTTCCCGGAATGTTGCTCTATATGTACCAATCCATTCTTCTCCCGAGAGTCTGTTTTACATCCGGAGAGAAAAAGGATCGATAAAAGGCCAGAAAAAAAGAATTTCAACAATAGTGTTCTGTTTAATTCTACCAAGAAGAAATACCTGTCTTTAAGGTTTAAATGGTAAGACATAGGAATTTCATAAATTACAGAGGAAATTTAGTGATTAAATTAACACATTTGCCAGAAAAACCCTTTTGTTTACAAATTTATTACCCTTTTTTATGGTACTCTGAATATAATTGCAAAAATGCACTCTGCTATCATACTTCATAAAATCCGGACAACGCTTAAATAATGCTAAGGTTAAATTCTCATTTTTTTATCCGGCATTGTGCTTAATCATCAGGAAGAATCTGTACCTTAAAACAGGCGCTTATTTTCATTATGAATCAGAGAGTTAAAGCTTTGACTTTTAACTCCGGATTCTTTTGATTATTTTTGCGGCTAAGACGATTTCTCAAACAAAATTTTTTACACAAAAAATGACAATTCACAAAGAAGGCACCGGTACAATTTTAGTTACTACAATTTTTCTGGCAGTTTTAAACGGGGCAATTGCCTATTTCTTTCCGGAAAATGATCTTGTACGAAAAATCACAATTGTATTTAGCGTTTTCTTCGCTCTTATTATCCTCCAGTTTTTCAGAAAACCTACCAGAACTACTCCTGTTAACCCTAAGCACGTAATTGCTCCGGCTGACGGGAAAGTCGTTGTGATTGAAGAAACTGTTGAAACTGAATATTTTAAAGGCCCTCGTCGTCAGGTTTCAATTTTTATGTCTCCGGTTAACGTACATATCAACTTTAATCCGATTGCCGGTATTGTATCTTATTTCAAATACCATCCTGGTAAATATCTTGTAGCCTGGCATCCTAAATCAAGTACTGATAACGAACGTACAACAGTAGTTGTAAAACATGATAACGGAACAGAAGTGCTTTTCCGTCAGATTGCCGGAGCTTTGGCAAGAAGAATCTGCTGGTATGTAAAAGAAGGCCAGAAAGTTGAACAGGGTTCAGAATTCGGATTTATTAAATTCGGTTCAAGAATTGACATTTATTTGCCTTTGGATGCCAAAATCCTTGTAAATCTGGAAGACAGACCTGTAGGTGGTGAGACTGTTATCGCAGAACTTGTGTAATATTAAGCTGAATCCGATTGGATTATAAGATATTCTGAGGGGCTAAATAAGCCCCTCTATTATTTTAATTACTTTTGAAAGTCCATCAGAATCCTCTTCTGAAAAATCATCCAACTTATCCGAGTCTACATCCAAAACAAGAAATACATCTCCGTTTTTGTCTAAAGCCGGCAGTACAATCTCTGATTTTGAAGCAGATGAACAGGCAATATGCCCCGGAAAAGCTTCAACATCAGGTACCAAAACTACCTCTTTGGTGGTATAGCTATAGCCGCAAACACCTTTGTCAAAATTGATTCTGGTACAGGCGATTGGCCCTTGAAATGGGCCTAATACCAATTGCTGGCCTTTTTTCAAATAGAATCCTACCCAAAAAAAGCCAAAAGCCTCTTTCAAAACTGCCGAAATATTAGCCAGATTAGCCGTAAGGTCTGTTTCTCCCTCCACTAAGGCTTTTATCTGAGGAATAATTGCATCATAAATTTCTTTTCTTGACCCGCTTTCAGGTATCAATAAACTCTCAGCCATTTTCTTCTCTGAAATTGTTAACTCGTATTACTTAATATTTTCCTTCAATCGGACGGTCATACGTGTATCGCTTGTCCGACGATTGTTTCATTTTAATCAATAAAAACTCTCCGCATCTCTGAATTGAAGCTATATCCGCCGGATTAATAAAATCTTTAATCAGTTTTTCATTATCAGAGATAATATATTGGTAGATAAAAGGTTTTTCAACGTTTGGCAGTTTTTCATAATTGATTGCATAAAGAACATGCTTCATTGCAATATCGTTTCCTCTGTTCGTCTTAAACATCGACCAAAGATGATAAAAGCCAACCCTTTTCGCGAAAATCATTCCCAAATGTTTTGTATCGGCAGGTAAATGCTGCAAAACAAGTTCAAAATCCTTATAGCCATCCTGATTGGGATCGTGCATAAAATACTGTTGAAAACGACTCGTATTAAAGACATCTTCTTCCATTTTCCGGTAATACCCAAATGTATCGAGGGTATTAAATACCAATACTTTTTCCTTTTTATCCGGTGTGAATTTTAAAGGGGCAAAAGGCTTACTGAAATCATAATATTTCCTGAGTAATGCACTTTCAGGGTAATGCGAAGCATTAGGATCATCTTTTGCTACTGCCAGTGCAGAAGGGATATAATGAATAACTTTTTTAGCTAAATAGTTTACCGGAAAAACGGGTTTCATGGGATTCCCATAAATGTAAGGAATAGAAACCAGCAGGAGAAAATAAAGCAAAAGCAGTCTTGGAAATCTGCTATATCTTGAGAATACACAGGCAACCAGCACAGCACTTGCCAGAAAAACACCCAATTGTGTTCTTGAACTGAACATTTGCCATTTCACTAAACTGCAATAAACGATATATGCAATTATGATAGATATGGTATATAATTTGAGTTCAAGGCTATTTTTGCGTTGAAAAATGAGCAGAAACAGGGCAATAATCAGAAGGAACAACATTAAAAAGTTACCCGAAGTATCCTCGTTAAAGAAAAACTGAACCTTAAATAACGCATTTTTCCCGACAAGAGACAATCTTTCATCATTAATGTCAAATCCGAGAAAATGGTTGAATTTAACTATTGCAGACTCCACCGCTGTATTATACGAACCTGATGGCAATCCTAAATGAAGTCCCAGATTCTTGGAAACATTGGCTAAAGACTCTTTTATGCCATGCTGACTGGCTTCTATGTTTTCAGTATGGATCAAAGAGCTCATCTCCGGACTCAGCACGGATTCGAAAAGGGTATAATTCCTTATAAAAAACGGAGTAAAGATCAAGACAATCAAACCCATACCCAAACCAAGTAATCTGAGACTTTGGAGAATACCGTATTTGCTGAGACACACAATTCCAAACCAAAAGCAAAAAGGTAAAGCAAAGAAAAAAACGGGATATTTGGTAAATCCTCCTAAACCCAGAGCAAGTGCCATAAACAAAGCATCCCGCCATATAAACTCCTGATTCTGAATGAATTTTATCCCAAAAAACAAAAAAGCCAAAAAATAAAATCCTGCTGTTAAATCATTCTGGGTAGTGGTACTTTCCAATAAACTGATGGGCAATGAAAACATCAGCATCATTGCAATCAATTGGTTTTTATAGTTCAGGCCAAACTGTCTGGCAATCAATGTCCCCGCAATCAATGCAGCAATCATCATAGAAAACTGTACACAATCAACCAGGTAATCATTTCCTGTCAATAGTAATACATTAGCCAAAAGGTATTCTGCAAAAACATTGTGGTATAATTGCTGGGGATGATTTGTTGCATAATGCCCTACATTCTGATTCTGAATCCATTGCGTTATTCTGGCAAGGTGATAATTCATTGAATCAAGGTTATTGGGCGCATTATAAATCGCCAGAAATAAAAGAGGAGCAAGTCCTAAGGTTAAAAAGAGAATTAAAAACCAGAAATAGTTTTTTTTAAGCAGGGTAAATTGCCGGAATAATTCCAGCCACTCTTTTTTGTCAGACCGGTTTGCCAGTCTTACCGTAAAACCAAATGCCATGAACCAGCAAACGCTAAGACAGATCTGATTAAATATATTGAAAAAAGAGAGAATTTCAACGAACAAATAGGTCAGGAAAGATACAGTAAGCAACGATTCTAAAATTGCCACTCTCCATTTTGTAAAAACTCCTTGATGTGTTAGTTGACTCTTTTTAAAAAAAACTGTAAGATTTACAACAGTAAGTATTAAAAACAGTAAGAACATATATTCATATTTATTGTTCTCAAATTTACGCTTTTTTCAAACAGCTTAAAACAATTCAGTCTAATCCTGCATCAATCACCATCATAAACATTTTTACAGATTTTAAAGCAGATAATGTTTATCGGATACTTTCTTTAGCTTAATCAGGAGAAATTCACCGAATTTCTCAACGTTTTCAATATCTCCTTTAATTATATTTTCATTAACCAGACTTTCGCTGTCGGCTACAATATACTGATAAGGAAAAGGTTTCTTCACATTATCCAGTTTCTGATAATCTTTCAGGTAAACAATGTATTTCATGGAAGCGTGATCACCATATTTATCTCTAAACATTTTCCATAAATGATAGAAACCCATTCTTGCCTGAAACATCATGCCCAGATTCTGTGTATTGGCAGGAAGGTGTTTCAAAAGTTCTGCAAAATCTTTATCTCCTTTTATATTTGAATCATGAATAAAATACTGTTCATAACGCGTTGTATTGAATACATCTGTCTTTAAATAATCGAAATATTTCAGCGAATCGAGTGTCTGAAAAATCTGTCTTTCTTCTGTTTTATTTACAGGGGCTTTTAAGGGGCAAAAAGGTTTCTCAAAATCATAATATCGCTGAATCAACGGATTTTCCTTATACGTTTCCACATTTTGCTCTTTATCCACAATCAGAATTGATTTGGGAGCATATCCTATCATTTTTTTCGCCAGGTAATTAAACGGCAACACGGGCTTATTCGGGTTACCATAAATAAATGGAAAAGAGCTCAGAAGTAACACATACATAAAGCCCAGCGCAGGAAACTTTCTGAAGCTTGAGAAGACCATAGCTATGAAAATGGCAGCCCCTACAAAAAAGCCAATCTGTGTTCTTGAACTGAATGCCTGCCATTTTACCAGACTACTAAAAACTACATAGCCTGCCAAAATACAAATCAGAAACAGGGTTGAGTCTTTCGGTTTATTCTTCATAAAAAAGAACAGCGGTATGGATATAGCCAGAAGAATAAGCAGTAAAAAATTTCCGGTTGTGTCTTCATTTAAGGAAAATAATACTTCATATTTTCCACCACCATTTAAGGAAAGCCGTTCATCATCTGCATCGATTCCCATCCAGTTATTAAATTCCTTCACTTTTAAGGCTACGGCCTCATTGTATGACTGACTTGGTAAACCTACATGCAAGCTCAGGTTTTTAGATAAATTTGCCAATGTCTCTCTGACACCGTGCTTTTCGGCATCAATATTTTCGACATATATTCTGGTATTCTTTCTAGGGCTTAAAACTGAGTCGAACAATTCATAGTTTCTGACATAAAATGATGAAAAAACGAGTGCTAATCCGCAAAATCCTAAAGCCAGTAATTTCATACTCTGTGGCAATCCAAATCTTCTCAAACAGACAATTCCAAACCATAAGCTGAATGGCAAAGCGAAGAAAAATACCGGATATTTGGTAAAACCACCCAAACTTAAAGCCAATACCATAAAAAACCCGTCCCTCCATACAAATTGCTGATTATTAATCAGTTTCAGGCCATAATAAACAAAGGCCATAAGGTAGAAACTGGCAAAAATGTCGTTTTGAGTAGTAGTACTTTCCAGTAACTCAATGGGAAACGAAAAAATAAGCACCAGGGCCATTATCTGGCCTTTATAACTCAACCCAAAATGTTTTGCAATCAAAGTACCATAAAGCAAAACTGCCAACATGGCAACAAACTGAATACAATTGATGAAGTAATCATTGCCACAGAGCAACATGACATTGGTTACTACATATTCCGCAAAAACATTGTGGTATAATTGCTGGGGAAAATTTGTGGCAAAATGATCTACATTTCCATTCTGCACCCACTGAACTATTCTGGCAAGATGATAATCCATCGAATCCCTGTTATTTGGTGCATTATAGATGGCCAGAAATAACAAGGGAATTATCCCGGATAAGAGCAAAAAGAAAAGGAACCAGCGGTATTTTTGATTCAATATACCAAACTGACTAAGTAGTTTTTTCCCGTCAGACAAAGCGTCTCTTTGCGGATAAGCAATAATACTGCTTAACAAAAAAGCAAAAAACCAGCAAACTGACAGGTAAAAGCTATTTAACCTATTGAAAAATGAAAGGACTTCTACGAAGATAAATATCAGAAATGATATGGCCAGCAGGGATTCCAGAATGGCAATTCGATACCGGGTAAAAACTCCTTTTTCAATTTCATTTCGTTTTTTAAAAACTATCAGGAAATTGAAAAAGGTAAAAAGTAGCAAAAAAACAGACATATTCTCAATTTTGTTCGGAGCAAAGATACTCCTTTTTCAAAAATGAGCGAACCTTATTAAGCCGGAATCTGCTGAAAATATCTTTTCATCCAGCTTTCCCCGGCTTTTTGCTGCCATTTGCTTTGAAACTCAGATTTCTGAGCAACTAAATTATTGAAAATCAAAGTATCAGGTGTCAAAATACCTTCAGAAACCAATGACTTTATCTGAGTTAATTCAACCGTTTTAATTTCATTATTATGCCAGAAAGCAATAGAACGATCGAAGAAGTTTATTCCCGTTTCAGCGCCAAGATCTTTCAGCCATCTCACGGAAGTATCAATAGAACAGCCTGAGGCTGCATTTTGAAATTCGTCAAGCGTTATTACCACAAATCTTCTGAAGAAAACCTTCACCGCCGCTGTGAGTGAAGCACCATGCGCTGCCCATTCAGACAATTGACCTTCCAATAGTTGTTGAACATGTATCACTTCAGCATCGCTTAAATTTCTGTCGGCCTGGTAAATCCACACTCTTGCCGTTTCAGGCATTTTATCATAATGAACTAACATCCTTCTTTCTGATTAATGATTGATAACCGTAAAACTACATACTGGCCTCAATGAGTTCCGCCAGGTCATAAACTTTTACAGAATCTTCTTTTTCCTTGTTTTTAACGCCATCTGACATCATGACCATACAAAACGGACAAGCCACTGCAATTGTATTTGCGCCTGTTGCCAAAGCATCTTCTATTCGCTCAACATTAATGTCTTTTTTCCCTTTTTCAGGTTCTTTGAACATTTGCGCTCCTCCCGCTCCGCAACAAAGACCTTTTGTACGGCAACGTTTCATTTCCACCAAATCCGTATCAAGGGCTTCCAGCACGGCACGCGGAGCTTCATATACATCATTAGCTCTTCCCAGATAACAGGAATCATGATAGGTAATCTTTTTCCCTTTAAACTCCCCTCCGCCTTCCATTTTTATTTTCCCGGCATTAATCAGCTGTTGCAAAAATTCGGAATGGTGGATTACTTCATAATTCCCGCCAAGTTCAGGATACTCATTTTTAAGCGTATTGAAGCAATGCGGACAGGCTGTTACAATCTTTTTTACACCATATCCATCAAGCACCTGAATATTCATCGTAGCCTGCATCTGGAAAAGAAACTCATTTCCGGCCCTTCTTGCCGGATCTCCGGTACAGGATTCTTCTGTACCCAATACGGCAAATTTAATTCCTGTTTTATTTAAAATCTTACAAAAAGCAATTGTTACTTTTTTATACCGATCATCAAAAGACCCTGCGCAGCCAACCCAAAAAAGAATTTCAGGTGATTCATTCGCAGCGAGCATTTCAGCCATAGTCGGCACTTTATATTCCATTTCCTGTGACATATCTTCTTTATTTCTGAGGGAGTCCGAAACAATGAACTCTCCCGGTAACCAAAACTTTATTTGCTGTCAGATTGAGATTATCGATTTTTTTCCATAAAATCAAGTTCTTTCTGCATTTCCTTAGCTGTTTTTGTAGAGCCGTCAGGACTCCAGCCCGGAGGCGCAAAAATATACATAAACGCATTTTTCAGGCTTCCCGCTTTTCCTAAATCCCTGATAATATCGACCCATTCACTGAATGCAATTTTAACCGGGTTATGGGTATTCAGGTTATTGGTTAAACCATATCTCGGACGCTCCTGCTCCTTTACAAATGTTCCGAACATTCTGTCCCAGATAATCAGAATTCCTGCATAATTACAGTCAAGGTATTTCACATCAGAACCATGATGAACCCTGTGATGAGAAGGGGTATTAAACAAAAACTCAAAAGGTTTCCACATTTTATTAATAGTCTCTGTATGAATCCAGTATTGATACAAAAGACTAACCTGCTGCATCGTAACAATAATTATCGGATGAAATCCTACCAGAGGCATCCACAGATAAAATATGTAAGAACCTGTCAGATTTCCTGTCCAGGTTTGCCTCAATGCTGTGGCAAGATTATATTTCTGAGAAGAATGATGCACTTTATGAGACGCCCAGAAATAACGAATCAAATGAGCTTCTCTGTGAAACCAGTAATAACTGAAATCATCAGCAAAAAATGCTAAAACCCAAACCCACCAGACCGACATATCCAGGGTAAAAATTCTGAATTTTTCATACAACAAGACATACACACCCCAGATAAAGCCTTTGGTAATCAATCCTGTAAGTAAATTCCCAATTCCTAATGCGATAGAAGTGAAAGAATCAGTTTTATCGATAAAATCCTTTTGTTCACGCGTTACCAGCACTGCTTCCAGTATAACAGTAATCAGAAAAAAGGGGACAGCATATAATATTAAACTAGGGCCCATTGTATTAACCTGAATATATTTACGGGTTTATTTATAACTTAAAACCTCTTTCAAAAAAGCCTCCGTTTCTCTTTCAACTCCCTGATAATCTTTCGAAACCACATAAGAAGCTAAAACATGATGTCCGGCATTAGGGAAAGCCTCTTTCTTCTTCAATTTAAGCGGAACACCTAATTCGTCATACATCTTTAGCATAGCCGGAACGGAAACTACCTTATCCTGTTCTTCTTCATTTTTATACCAGTATGCCAGAAAAACAGGACATTTCACCTTTTCAAATGTCTCTTTATTCATCGCATGGGTCAGGAAATTCTGGAGGGCTATTACGCCATTTATATCATATCTGGTTGACCAGTACTGACTATATTTTGCACTTGGTGAGTTAATAACCCTGGTTTCTGAACCTGTTACCAGTTTTGCCAGCTGTCTTCCCCAGTGATTATCAAGCAATTCAGCATTTTTATCATATACCTTAATGCAGGGAGAGTAGAGTACAATTGATTTAATTTCAGGGTGTTTTGAAGCCAGATATAAGGTTAAGGCTCCCCCGAAAGAAGTTCCTACAACAATTACCTCATCCCCTATTTTTTTAGCTATTGCCAAAGCCTTTTCAGCAGAATTAACATAGTCATCCGAAGTAACATGGTTCATCGTAGAATCTCCCAGATCAATTCCATGATCTGCCAAACGGGCCAGATAAAGGTTTGCTCCGAATTTTTTAGCCAAATCCCTATGCACTGGATCTCCTTCTCCCTGACTTGCTGAAAAACCATGTATATAAAGCAAAGCTATCTTCGTTTTAACCTTCTGAGAAGAATCAGCCCAGACAATCCTTGCCTGGTTATCAGGACGAAGTCCTTTTACCAAAAGTTCTTCCTCATTGATCTGTTTTTCCAGATCGGGTAAGGCATCAGGTAAAACAAAAGTTTTAGTCTCAAACTTTGGTGCCTCCGGCTTTGGACCGGCCATATACCCTATCACCAGAAAGATTGCCAGACCAAAAAGAACTTTAATGAAATTTTTCATAACTGAACAAAAGAGAGTTTTAGCTGTTTTAAAGGTCAATTGTTACAATATCTGCTAACTTTTCAGGCTGTCAGCCCAGTTAAATCTGTCATTTGTTGAAAATTTCCAGGGAGCCTGATTATTTTCAAGATTCGAAAACATTGCATTCCAGGAAGCAGGTGCGTCAGACTCTTCCATAATCTGAAAACGTCTTAACTGTAAAATAATATCAAGCGGCGAAATGTTAATCGGGCACTCCTGCACACAGGCATTACAGGTTGTACAGGCTCTCAGTTCTTCCGCTGAAATATGATCCCCCAGTAAAGATTTTCCGTCATCTACAAAATTCCCGCCATTGGCTTCCATGTTTTTCCCGACAATTTCAAGCCTGTCGCGCGTGTCCATCATAATTTTTCTCGGAGAAAGCTGCTTTCCGGTTAAGTTGGCAGGACATTGAGATGTACAACGCCCGCATTCTGTACAGGAATAGGCATCCATCAGATTTTTCCAGGAAAGGTCTTTGACATCCTTTGCTCCGAATCTTGCAATTTCGGCCGGAGCTTCATTATCAGGCTGTACCAAACCCAGCATAATCTGAACTTCTTTTGTCACAGAAGGCATATTTGACATTTCTCCTTTCGGATTCAGATTTGAAAAATAGGTATTTGGAAAGGCCAGAAAAATGTGAAGATGCTTCGAGTAAGTCACATAAACAGCGAATGCCAAAATACCCGCGATGTGAAACCACCAGGCAATTCTCTCATAAATAACAAGCGCTGAATCAGTCCAGCCAGAAAAAATCGGTTTCAAAAAACCACTGAAAGCAAAAGTACCTATCAGGTGATAATGCTCATTTCCTCTTTGCTGCAAAATACTATCCACTGCATTCATAGAAAGTAATGCGATCATTAACACAATTTCAGAAGTCAGAATGATATTGGCATCAATCACCGGAAAACCATTTAATTCCCGATGACGTGTTGGTTGCAGTCGTTCGACTTTCGTAATATTTCTGCGAATAAGAAAAATTGCACAAACGAGAAGTACACCAACTGCCAAAAACTCAAAGAAATCTATGAGATACAAATAAGTATTTCCTAAAAAAGGAGCAAAAAGGCGATGCGTTCCTAAAATTCCGTCCAGGACAATTTCAAGGACTTCAATATTTATCAGTAAAAAACCTGCATATACTATAAAATGCATCAGTCCTATAATAGGCCTGTCAAACATTTTTTTCTGACCGAAAGCAATTCTGAGCATGGTGGCCATTCGCAGGGATGGATTATCGGAGCGATCTTCCGGGCGACCAAGTTCAATCGTCCTTTTAATAGTCCTTACTCTTCTGCTTATTAAATAACCTGCCGCAGTCAGAATGACTAAAAATAATATTTGTTGAAGAATGTGCATGGTTTTATAATTTCAATTTGAGTGCCTGTCAGACAGTTTACAGAGTATTGTTCTCAAAACCTCCGCCTTTTTTATAGTCAATTTAAACAATTTCCCTATTAAACTGTACAATACAAAGATGATAAAATCAATATTAGTATGCAAGCATAACATTTGAAAATTATTCAAATTGCATGTTATTTTCAAAATATTGTTCCGGAAAACTTATCGGGATCAAATTCAGGCTATTTCATATTAAAAAGGAAAATTGTTTCATATAAATGCATTATGGGAGCCCTTCCAAATTTATCTCTTTCTGTTTAACTATTATCTCTGAGGTTTATTAAATAATAGCAAATATGCCTGACTCCTCTTTATAATTAGACTTGAAAATAACGCAAAAGAGCAGGCTTTCACCTGCTCCTTTGCGTTATTTTCAATCTGATACTCTTTCGTAATTATTTCATTTCCAGTTCTGCCTTCAGGAATTTTGCTGTATAACTTTTCTTAGACTTCGCCACTTCTTCAGGGCTTCCTTCTGCAATAATTTGTCCTCCTTTATTTCCACCTTCCGGCCCCAGATCGATAATATGATCAGACACTTTAATTACATCCAGGTTATGTTCAATAATTAATACGGTGTTCCCTTTGTCAGCCAGTTTGTTCAAAACATCCAATAAATGGCTGATATCCTGAAAATGAAGACCTGTAGTAGGTTCGTCCAGAATATACATAGTTTTTCCTGTATCTTTTTTGGATAATTCTTCTGCCAGTTTCACCCTTTGTGCTTCTCCGCCTGAAAGAGTCGTGGCATGCTGTCCTAAGGTAATATATCCTAAACCTACGTCTGAAAGGGTCTGAACTTTTCTCAGAATTTTAGGCTGATTTTCAAAGAATGTCACAGCCTGCTCTACAGTCATATCCAGAATATCTGCGATCGATTTTCCTTTGAATCGTACCTCCAATGTTTCACGGTTAAAACGCTTTCCTTTACAGGTTTCGCAGGCAACATGTACATCCGGAAGAAATTCCATTTCGATTTTCTTCATCCCTGCTCCCTCACAGGTTTCACAGCGCCCTCCTTTTACATTAAAACTGAACCTTCCGGCTTTATAACCACGAATCTTGGATTCAGGTAACTCACAGAAAAGTGTGCGGATATCTGAGAACATTCCCGTATAAGTAGCCGGATTTGACCTTGGTGTCCTACCGATAGGAGACTGATCTACCTCAATTACTTTATCCAGATGCTCCAATCCTTCCACAGATTCATGTGGCATAGGTTCACGCTTGGCATTATAGAAATGACGGTTGAGTATCGGGTACATTGTTTCGTGAATCAGAGATGACTTCCCTGAACCTGAAACACCAGTAATACAAATCATCTTTCCCAAAGGAAGTTTCAACGTTACATTCCGAAGATTATTTCCGGTTGCTCCTTTTATAGTAAGCACATTCCCGTTTCCTTTTCTTCTTTGTTTCGGAACATGAATCGCCACTTTTCCACTCAGGTAATTAGCGGTCTGGGAATTATTCTTCAAAAACTCATCCGGCGTTCCTTTTCCTACAATCTGTCCTCCGTGACGCCCCGCTCCAGGTCCTATATCAACAATGTAATCAGACTCAAGCATCATATCCTTATCATGCTCAACCACAAGAACAGTATTACCCAAATCTCTTAAATCCTTCAAAGCCTGGATTAGCTTTACATTATCTCGCTGGTGCAATCCAATACTGGGTTCATCCATAATGTATAAAACACCAACCAGCTGTGTACCAATCTGCGTAGCGAGACGAATCCGCTGAGATTCACCTCCGGATAAAGTCCTCATGGCCCGGTTCAGGGTGAGGTATTCAAGGCCAATACCTGTCAAAAAGCCAATTCTTTTCCGTATTTCTTTCAAAACCTCTCTGGCAATCTGATTTTGTCTGTCTGATAAACGGTCTTCCAGGTTTTCAAACCAGGCTGACAGCTCCGTAATATCCATCCGAGCCAGCTCAGAGATATTTTTATGATCTATTTTAAAATGTAATGCTTCCTGTTTCAACCTCATTCCATTACAGGTCGGACAGGTTTTCACTACCATAAAATCTTTCAGCCAGTCCTGTATTTTCTCCGAACCGCTTTCCTGCTGACGTTTCAAAAAGTTAATGATCCCTTCATATTTTGTATTCCATTCAGTTCCTTCATATTTCTTCGAAGGCAAGGGTACAGGTTCATCTGTTCCATAGAGCATTATTTCTATGGCTTCCTGAGGAAATTTTGAAATCGGTGTACTCAGACTGACCTTAAATGGCTTCAAAAGCACTTCAAGTTGTTTGAAAATCCAAAGTTCCCTGTATTCTCCAATCGGAGCAATTGCTCCCCGACTGATACTTAAGGAGTGATCCGGAATAATAGAAGATTCCGTAATTTCTTCCACCATTCCCAAACCATTACAAGTAGGGCAGGCTCCATATGGTGAATTGAATGAAAATGTATTCGGAGCCGGTTCATCATAACTTATTCCGGATACCGGATCCATCAGTGTTTTAGAGAAATTCTGAATATTTCCCTTATCGTCACAAAGCATCATCAGACCTTTTCCCTGATTAAGAGCTGTCTGAACGGATTGAGAAATGCGGAACCGGTCTTCTTCTTTTACGATCAGGCGGTCAATTACTATTTCTATATCATGAACCTTAAAACGGTCCAGCTGCATCTTAGGCTCAATCTCCATCACAACCCCGTCAACCCTCACCTTGGTATAACCCAGTTTAGCAATTTGAAGAAACAATTCACGATAATGTCCTTTCCGGCCTTTTACTACCGGAGCCAGTAAGATCACTTTCCGGTTATCAAAACTCTGAAGAATAATATCGATAATCTGGTCAACAGACTGCTTTATCATCTTTTCGCCGCTCACATAGCTGAATGCTTCAGCTGTTCTGGCGAATAGAAGACGCATAAAGTCATATATTTCGGTAACTGTACCGACCGTAGATCGGGGATTCTTAGAGGTAGTTTTTTGTTCGATTGAAATTACGGGAGAAAGTCCGTTGATTTTATCAACATCAGGTCTTTCCATATTTCCGATAAAGCTTCTGGCATAAGCAGAGAAACTTTCCATATACCTTCTTTGCCCTTCGGCATAAATGGTATCAAAAGCCAGTGAAGACTTGCCTGAACCACTTATTCCGGTAAAAACAACCAGTTTATTACGGGGAATTGATAAATCTATATTTTTAAGATTATGTTCTCTTGCACCCAGAATCTCTATTTGTTCGTGCCCGTTAATATCGAATGTATCTACTTCTTTCATCTAATTTTATGCAGCTTCTTTTTATTGGTATCAGATGGTAACAAAGCCTTCAGGAAGTCATAGTATATGAATACTCATCTGATTTAATATTAGGTTCTTTTCTGAGGGAAACTTTCACTTCGTTCATCAAATCCGTAAGTAAAGAAGCGGGAAATGATGTTTTTAGTTCAAGAAACGTCTTAGATAGTAAAGTTACAAAAAAGCCCACGCTTGATTTCGTGGGCTTCAAATAAATATTCCCTTCAGAAAATTCTTCTCTGATTAATACCTCATCATCTCTTCATCAATTTCACGTGCCCAGGCATCAATACCTCCTGTAAGGTTATATAAATTCTGATATTCATGGTTTTGTTCTAAAAACTGGATAACATTCGCAGATCTGATGCCATGATGGCAATGAACCACAACCGGTTTATCCTTGGGAATATGCTTGATATTATTCGGAATTGTGTTCATCGGAATCAGCAGAGCTTCTTCAAGGTGGCAGGTTTCATACTCATCATGATTTCTGACATCGACAATCAGAATATCATCTTTGTTTTCCAGTTTCTCTGCCAGTTCATACACCGTAATTGTTTTCATAATACTTCTTTCCAGATCAAAGGCACTTTCATCTTTGCCGGCAACCGGAAAAATTAATTCTTCAGCATTCGCTCTTCGTTTTACTTTTATTTTTTGAGAGGTATTTTCCAGTAAATCGAGCATAAGTAGTTCACCGCTCAAAACCTTACCTATTCCGGTTATCATTTTAACTACTTCATTTGCCTGATACATTCCTAAAGCTCCGGGTAAAATTCCTAATACGCCAATATCTGAACAATTCGGAATTTCGGCTTCAGAAGGCTGCTCAGGAAAAAGGCATCGGTATGTAGGCCCCGGCGTTCCGTCTTTATCCTTAAAGTTAAACACCGAGACTTGTCCTTCAAACTGATGAATTGCCCCATAAACATAAGGTTTTCCCAGTTTTACACAAAAATCATTTATTAAGTACCTTGTCGTAAAATTATCGGTACAATCCACAACAATATCATAACTACCGATAATCGGCTCTGCATTCTCCTTTTTTAACTTACTATTGATTGTCTCGTAATCGATATTATCGTTAAGGCTTTTAAGACGGGAAACTGCTACCACAGCTTTAGAAATGCCGATATCTTCAATCTTATAAATTACCTGTCTTTGAAGATTCGTCAGATCAACAACATCTCCGTCTATAATACCGATTTTACCTACCCCTGCTGCGGCAAGATACAATAAAACCGGGCAGCCGAGTCCTCCGGCACCTACTACCAGTACTTTGGCATTTTTTAGTTTCAATTGTCCTTCCAAACCAATCTGAGGGAGAAGAAGATGTTTCTGATAGCGTGTCTGTTCAGCAGGTAATAATAACATTCAGTTAATTGTTAGACGTTAAATAACTGGCTCTTAATTAGAAAATATCCTGAAAATTGAAGAAAGGCATCGTTTTCCGGACTTTGTTTATACATTTTCGACAAATTAAAGCCCAAAAGGTTTATAATTCAAACATACGTTGAACGTTGTGAACAGAAAATAAATTTCATTGTTACATAAAAAACCTCATCAAATGTATTTGATGAGGTCTGAGATCAATAATCTAAATGCTATTCGCTGAATTCTGTGCGATTATACACTTAAAGTTCCTTTACGGGCAGCCTGAATTAAAGCAGCCTCGAATCCTTTTTTATTGATAGTACGGATAGCTTTTGCAGAAACTTTCAAAGTAACCCAAGCATCTTCAGACTGAAGGTAAAATCTTTTAGTCTGCAAGTTTGGATAAAACTTTCTTTTAGTTTTGTTATTAGCGTGAGAAACGTTGTTTCCGACCTGTGTTTTCTTTCCTGTAAGTTGACAAACCTTCGCCATTATATTATGAAATTACGTTATTTGTTATCGAAAAATTGTCAAAAAATCAGGCAGATCATCTGCTAATAATTGACTTGATTTTCAGTGTTTTCTAAAATTGGAATGCAAAAGTAGGAATATTTTCGTAAACTCGCAAAGTTATTCCGGAAAGTTTTACCTAAATCCATTGACTTAGTCGTTGTATATTAAGAATTTAAGTATAAAATCTGCAAAAATACCTGCAAGAGATATTACAATTAGTCGAAATGTTTAAAAAATTAACCACTTCTTTTCTTTGGCTTAGTTCTTTGCCAATTTGTATGTATACTCTTATCACATACTTATTGAGCTATACCCTGATTATTGAACACTGGTCTGCAGGATTCATCATGATGTCAATGCCCATTGCCATCTTTACCTGCTTTTTTATCGCTGTTATGTGGCTGTTTATCAGACCATCAAGAGCTATTTTACCTTGTATCGTCCTGATTATCGGTTATCCTTTTATCCAGAGAACTATTACTTTTCACGATAAAAATGCTCCTTCAAAAGGAGATATCAGTGTATTAAACTTTAACCTTTACGGACTTCATGCAGGTATGTGGGAGGAAAAAGGGATTCTGAAGCTAACCAACGACTGCATAGACTTCATCAGCAATTACGATGCAGATATAGAATGCTTTCAGGAATTTTATAATTCTCAATATATCAAGGGCTTTCAAACCATCAGAATGATGAAAAAATCCCACCCTTATGCCGCCATTGCTCAAAGACATGGAGCGGATGCAAACGAAGGGGTGATCGGGGTTGCTATTTTTTCAAGATATCCGATTATTTACAAAGAATATAAGAAATTTGAGCAGGCTAATAACGGCTATCTGGTGGCTGACATTAAAATCAAGGATGATACAATCAGGGTTATTAATATGCAGCTCTGGTCTATGGGAATCAGAGTAGGGAGAGTTGTCGGACAAATGAAGGACAATGATTATACAGATGCAAAAAGAGAGGGACGCGGCATCATTGCTTCATTGAAAAAGGGTTTTGAAAGACATCGTGACGAAATCGCTTCTATCAGCCGGGTTATTAACAACAGCCCTTATCCGGTAATTCTCTGCGGAGATTTTAATGAAACCCCTTACGGATTAGCATACGGAACGGTAAGAGATCGTCTTAAAAACAGCTTTGAGGAAGCAGGGAAAGGATTTGGTTTTACACTTAACCGAAGTCCTAAATGGGTAAGAATCGATAATCAGTTTTTCAGTAAGGAATTGGATATCACGAGTTTTAAAACACATTCGGAGATCCCATATTCAGACCATTATCCGATTTTTTCCAGTTATAAATTGAAAAACAAAAGACAGCCTTCAATGTAAGACTGTCTTCTATGGAGATAATTTATTTATTCTTCCTTCTGGCCTTTTTCGCTTCAGTTAACAGTTTCTTAGCCTCTTCTCTTTGCGCAGATTTCCTTTCAGAATCATCAATTACCTGTTTAAAATATTCAATAGCTTTATCATAATCCTGGCTTTGCATGGCAATTTTTCCTAAACCAATCATTGAAGATAAATAATACCCGGATTTGGTAGAGCTGGTTTGCTCGGCAAACTCAATGGTTTTTTGATAATATTCCCTGGCCTTGGCAAAATCCTTATTGTAATTATAAGCATAATAAGCCAGAATATAGGTAGCATATCGCCCGCTCACCCCTTCATATCCTGCATAATGCTCGTCAATTTTACGAAGGATGTCTTTTGAAAGCTGTTCTGCCTCAGCCATATGTCCGCTTACAAAAGCTGTTCTTGCATGATAACGTTCAAAAAAAGGATTATCAGGATAAGTATCGTGCGTGTATCTGGCTAAGTCATACGCTTTATCATTCATATTCTCCATGCCATAAATCTGTAGCAGAAAATACCTTGCCTCAGTTCTGGTATAGAAAGCATTATAGCTCACTTTTTCCAGTTGCTGAATACCTTTGGGTTTATCCCCTTTTGGAAAAAGCCATAAAACCGGGCGCAACAAGGGATAATTCTCTTTTACATAATGAAAATAGTAATTATAAAGTCCGTCACCGAACATCAGTTCAGGACTAAAATCAGCAAAATTTCTAGATCTGTCGAGGTATTTCAACGCATTTTTTGCGGCAAAAGTAGCTTTTGTCCAATGTTTTCTTTCTGAATGAAGACGCCCCTTAAAAGCATACGCAGCAGCCATGAAAAAGGCGGCTTCGGGGTTTTCTGTATCATCCCAGATTTTTTCGGCTTTTTGGATACTTTTATCCATATAATCCAGACAACGCTCATCATACAGCACATTTTCTGTATTTGGTACAATTTTCCACCATTCCATCAAACCCAGAAGAAATTCCGGAAGCGGATGATCCGGGTATTTGACTTTCAGGTAGTTAAATTCCCTTTCAGCATCATAAAACTTGAAATTGTACATGTGATTGATTGCATTTGTTGCCTCAATCTGCACTTCAGAAGTAAGTAAAAGCATTCCCTTTGAACGCTCCTTTTCTGCGTCCTCCGTTGCTTTCCACCACTGAGCATTCGCCTGGTTCTGCCCCGGAATAAACACCGTCAGAATGACCAGGAATCTTATTATTTGACTTTTCATTTTATTAGAATTCTTATATCTGAGGTTTCTTAGCCTCTATATTCTGACAAAATTACGATTAATTTTTACTGAAACAGAGTGTTGAATAAAACGTTATTTCTGATGCTAAAGTCTCAAATTCATAAAAAATTTTCTAAATCTCTTTTTAGGCGTAATTTTGAATAATTTCCAACAACTAAAACAACCGATGACCAACGATCAAAAACACCTGCGGGTTCACGATAAACATTTTAAAATATTTATTGAATGCTCAACTCTGGAACAAAGAATTTCGGAATTAGCCAGCCTGATTAATAAAGAATATGCAGATAAATGCCCGCTTTTCGTGAGTGTCCTGAACGGTTCTTTTATGTTTACGGCAACTTTACTGAAAAACATTACCATTCCCTGTGAGGTAACATTTGTTCGCGTAGCTTCTTACGAATCCACCAGTTCAAGCGGACATGTGAAAGAGGTTCTGGGGTTGAAGGAAAACCTGGAAAACCGTGACGTCATTATTCTTGAAGATATTATTGACACGGGTCTGACGATGTGTGAAATTAAAGAGCAATTATGGGCTAAAAATCCGAAAACACTTGAGTTAGCTACGCTTTTCCTGAAACCGGAAGCCCTTAAAAAGCCTATGGATATTAAATATACCGGCTTTGAGATTGAGAATAAGTTTGTACTCGGATACGGTTTGGATTACGATGGTTTAGGCAGAAACCTGGCAGATTTATATGTTTTAGCCTAAGTGGATTGAGGTTTTCTTGTAAATAAAAACTAATTTTTCATTTTCAGAAATAAAGGCAAAAAAATCGGGATGACAATTAAAGACATCAATAAACCTCCAATAGTACCAACACCAAAAGCAAACCAAAATGGTTCTTTCTCACCATAAATCAAAAATGGGATAAGTCCTATAACTGTTGAAAGAACTGTTGATAGAATAGGTATAAGTTTATGATTAAAAGCTTTTATATATAAACTAAGGTCTGAGGAAAAAGGGCATTTTTCCCTCAAGATATTGTATTCGTTTATAATAAAAATAGCTGCGCAAACTACATTCCCACTTAATAATATAAAAGATGCGTAACCACCTTGGTCAAAATTGAAATCGAACCAGTAAAAGGTCAAAAACACTCCTATATATGACAAAGGGATAATGAGAATAAGTGCAAAGGGTTGAAGCAGCGATTCAAAAATAATAGCACAAATAATGTAAATGAGTATTATGACTAACCCTATTAGCCAATATTGCGTTTCTTTACCCTCGGGAAGCCAATTATAGCTTTGTTTCTCAGCTTTATAGCCGATCGGGGTAGTCCGATTGAATTCAGACAATGTTTTTTCTAAAAACTTTTCTCCAAAAACGTTGCTGCCAAAATATGTAAAACTAATTCTCCGTAAATATTGCTGGTTCTCTTTAAGAATTTCAGGCATTATTTTTTCTTTCACTATTTTTGAAAAACCACTCAATTTCACAATAGAAGAATCCAGCTTAAGTGCCATATTTTCAATATTCCAAAGGCTCATCTTCTGACTTTCCAAAGGAGTAATCTTTACAGGAATATACTCATTATTAACAAAAGAATATAAGTCTGGCGAGGGTTGAGCACTTAATTGAGTTAATAAATCTGTCATTTGTTTTTTGGGTACTTTTCTAATCGAAAGAATTCTATCATCACTTTTTAGTAAATATTCGTGAAGTAACTTACGGTTATACCAATACATACTGGTATTAATATTAACCTCCTGAATTCTCGGATGTTTTTCTAGTATTTCTTTAAGTTTAAGAGCCTGCCTTTCTAATTCGTCATAGTTATATCCCACCATTTTTACGTTAAAGGTAGGAGTTTCTGTTTCGTTTAGACTTTGATTAAAACCTTGCCCCACTCCAGATATATTCCATTCTATACCACTCATTTGCGCCGAAAGCTGAACCATCATATTTTTTAACCTGTAAGGGAAGCCATTTTCTTCTGCTTTTGTTGTAAAATAAATACGCATTGTCCCGTTCTGAGCATCATAGATATTGGTAACATATTTATCAATATCTTTAAACTCCCCCGCTTTATCCTCAAGCTCTCTAAAAACATCGTTTATCTGCTCTATGGTACTATTATTTGGTAAACCAGCATAAATATTTAAAACCGTCCGCTCTGTACTTTGAAAATAAGATGATTGATAGACATATTGAACAAAAAGTCGTAATGTTCCTCCTAAACATTTATTCAGCACCGGCTTTGCATTTTCCTGATACCATTCATTTCCTATGCATTTATTATAAATATTTACCGCAAAGAAAGGTTGAGCTATTTTATCTGGTAATAAAAAATACGGTATCCCAAATACCAGAATTCCGATTAAATATGTAGTCTTCTGATATTTTTTGAGAAATAAAATAATTTTTAAGTAGAATTGACTGATTTTCACTTTAAATCGTAGAACCCGGACTTTATTTCTTGTCTGCAAAACAACATTCTTTCTTATCCTTTCCATTACAGATGGAATAAAAAGTACGGAAACAGGCAGAGAAACCAATAATGTAATTAGCATCACAAGTGCAAAATCTGTAAGTGCTACACGATTCTCTTCCGGCAGAAAAAAAATCACAACAAGTCCGGCAATCGTTGTAAACGTAGCACCAAGCAAACTTATGAATACTTTGAGATTTCTGCAACGTTGATAATGTTCAATCATTACAATGGTATTATCAATGATGATACCAAGTGAAGTTGTAAGTGCAGCTAAGGAATATAGATGTATTTCTATTTCGAAAATGTAAAATAGTATAAAGGACAAAGCTAAGTTAATGACCAAACTTATTGATATTAAAGTAAGATACCACCATTTACGTATTGTAATCCAAATAAACCCTAATAAAATTAAAAGTGCCAGACATGCTTGAATACCTATTTTTTCAAGACTTTCAATTATATATTGGCTCGAATCTTCTTCTATAACCAATTGGTAGGATTGAGGGAGAGCATTTCTAATTTCACTTAATTTTCCTCTAATTTGTGATGACAATTGAATTTGATTTACGCCTTTATCCGCAGTAATTACAATATTCAACGTATTTTTTCCATTTACTCTATAAAATTGAGATACTGGTCGGGCTTGCTGATAGACCTTTGCAACATCCGTTAAATAAATAATACGATTATTTTGTTTGCCAATCGGAATTTTCCATCTCTCTTCATCTCGATTCTGATTATTCAGAACCACTCGAATCAATTGTCCGTCAGCATTTTTACTTAGCCCGATACCTTGCTGTTTGAAAGTCTGTTCTATTCTATCAACTATTGCCTTTTCATTTATATTTAAAGCATCTAAAAGCTGTTTATCATAAGAAACTATCCATTCTAACCTATTCCCTCCATAACTTTCTATTTTATAAATTCCTTTTACACTTGCTAATTTGGGATTGAGTTTTTCCTCAACATACCTACTTAATTCTTCTGATTGGCCGTTCCCACTTAGTTGCATAGTCATAAACGACTCCTGCTTTTCAATTCCTTCATTTGAATTGAGCTGAATGACCGGATAACCAGCTTCCTTTGGCAATTTCGGATAAAGCTGTCTAACAAGCATCGCTACTTCAAATCTTACTTGATCAACATTAATTCTTTTTTCGAGCTCCAACGTAACATATCCATAATTATACATTGACTGAGAGGATATTTTCTTGACTCCTTGTATTGTACTCAATGCACCTTCAATTTTAGAGGTAAGTTGTTGTTCAAGAACTTCAGGAGAAGTATTTGGTAAAGAAAATCTAACAACGATGCTCCCAACTGACTCAGTAGGATTAAGTTGAAGCGACAATTGTGATATCAAAGCAATCCCAACAAAAGACAAAAGAGTAAAAGCAAGTATGATTTGATAACTTCGGTGTTGAACCATCTTATTTAGTTAGTAGAAAGCTTCAAATGTAAAAACATTATGCAAGATTTTAAATAGGAAGTTTTCCTAATATGTTGAAATTGTATAGATTACTAGAATAACACAGGCTATCTCTTTAAAATATAATATCAACATATTTGTAAAAATCTTAATAATGCATTTGCAACAACCTACCAAATTATAAGTTCTATATCCTTACAACTGCCGAATTAGGGAAAAGAGTAAAACAGATTGAGATACATCAAATTATCATTTACTACCTGGCAACTCGTTTATATTTCTATTCCATTTTTCGCTACTTAAATCTCAATTCCTTATCGGAAAACATCTCATCAAAATCATGCTCTCCAAGCACAACAAGCCCCTTTTTCAGATTGCAGAGAAGAACTTAACTATAGTTTTTTACAGAAATGCGAAATAAAATCCTGTGTTACTCTGATTATACCCTGTAGAGTTGTATCTATTCCTCTTACAATTTGCTGATCGCCTATAACTTCTAGCGGTTCAAAGAGCTCACTACAAACAAGTATCTTATAATATGAACTATTATAAACTACCAGATTCGTCCTAACCAAAGCAGCGATATGCTTTGATTGGTAGTATATTATTAACAACAAAGACATTTCTCTTAGCAAAAAGGACATTTATAACAAACGGATTAGTTTTATCTTTCCATTACTATTAATATTACTAAACAATATAACCTACTACCAGCACACCCCTATTAAACTTAATTTTACACTTAATCAAAAGTTTAATAAGTATGTTAACATTTCAATACCAGGCTAGACTTAGCTTTACAATTCTCTTAGTGATTATTTTTTTCTTTTTGCTACAATCTGGAGTATCAATTATTCTCAAACCAACCATAAATATTCGGATTGACATAGACTAACTCCCTCGTTGTGAAATTGATGAGGCCATGTTAGATGCTAAGAATGAGGAAAAATCAATCTGATGTCTGCTCTTTAAGTTTAGCCCGCAAAATTAAATATCTAAATTCTATTTTATATATGTGCCTATAGATTCAACCAAGTTCTTACGGTTTTACCACCCATACAATCATTAATAATATTATGAATATATCTATTGATTCGCTTACCATACAAGAACGGAAGGTTCTTCTCCTCATTGCAAATGGCTATAAGAGTCAACAAATTGCAGATGTCTTATTTATAAGTACTCATACAGTAAAGAACCATAAAAGCAATATCTGCAAAAAACTCCAACTAAAAAGTACAACAGAGCTACTATGCTATGCAGTAAAATATTCAACCATATTGGATGAATACGAATGATTATTTAGCCTAGGAAAAATACCTGTTTTTTAGATTTTAAACCCAAATAGGCGTTTTTCCTATTGATTAAACTTTAAAGATTCTCCAGTTTTGAAATGTCATTTTTGACATTTCACTCTTTAAAAACAAAATTTATGAAAGTAAACAAGAAGCTGGCAAAGCGAGTAATGATTGTTGTTGCCCTTATTGGAGGTATTGTTACCATGTCATCTATTTTCAATGAAAGCTCAGCAAATCGTGCAGCAAATTGTCTTTGGGATGGATGCGAGTGTCCAACCAACGACCTTGGCAATTGTATGTGTGGTTAATCATCTCAAACCTTATAGCCTTGCATAATCAGGTAAGGCTATTTTCCTCTAATTTAATATGATGAAGTATCTGTCTTTTAGTCTAATAGCATTTCTATTTTGGCATTGTGCCAAAAATGAGAACAATAATAGTCAACATGAAATTTTGACTGTCACAGACAGCTTAAAGATTCCTGTAGGAGAAACCATCAGTGCGGAGGGGAATTATTATAGCTTCTTTAAAAGTGACACACTTACAGGGAAAGAAATACTGTATATCCCTACCCTGAAAAATGAACTTCTTTCCTATGACATTAATCAAGGAAAACAAGTTAGAAATTTGACATTTCAAAAAGAAGGACCTGATGGTATCGGAGATTTTTTTGTTATCAATGAAATCAATAATGATTCAATCATCTTGATAGGAAAGAATCATTATTCCATTTATTTAATGAACAGCCAGGCCAAAAAAATGGCTACTTTCTCCATGAAGGCCACTGGAGAATTAAGTACCAGGGAAATTTTTATTATGCCAACCTTAAGTTTATTGCATGCTGATAACAAGGTGATATATCAGGTTCATCCTGCGATACTTCTTAATGAAAAATCTGGGAAAAGATATTTTGATCTAAATGTGAAGGTATTTCTATCTCTCGATTTAAAAACAGGTATTTTCAGCATGCTTCCTGTCAAATTCCCAAATTTCATGGCAAACAAGAACGAGTATTGGGATATATTTCATTTTAAAACAGGGAGTGATTTATTGGGGAATAATTTAATTTATACTTTCTCAGGCTCAGATAGTCTATACTCCTATAATTTAAAAACAGGGCTTAAAAAACAAGTATCTGCTATTAGTAAACATGTTAGAAAAGGAAATGGAGTTTTTCAACGAAAATATACTACTGTTGAAGGGCTACTATCAGTGTTTGCAGAAAACACTTCCTATGTACAGGTGCTGGCAGATCCGTTCAGAAATAGAATATATCGGTTTGTAGCACATCATACTGATGAATGGAAGAAAAGCGGTAATCTTAATGATGTATTGATTTATAAACCATTCTCTATCCAAATATTTGATGGTGATCTTAATTTTTTAGATGAAACAGAGATCTTTTCAAAACAATCTTTTGATTTCATAGACGCTTTCGTCGGTAAAAAAGGACTTTATATTTCAAATAATCACCAGGCAAACCCTAATATTGATGAAAACTACCTGTCATATAGCATATTCTCTCTTAAAAAGTAAGGTTTCTCTTATTCTTTTTACTTCATTCCTACTTTCATGTAATAGAACTAAGGACTTTACAGTTTTAGATGCTCTTATAAATAATGGAGCAAAAATTGACCCTAATTTTAGTGGTTTCATAGTTTTGATCCCAAATCTTGGTTGCAGTAAATGTGTTAGTTATGGTATAAATTTCTCAAAAAAGAACATAAATAATAAGAACATCTATTTCTTCGTGACATCAGATTTCGATTTTAAAAAAACAAGAGCTAATTTTTCTGACAAGGAAGTATCTTCAAGTAACCTTATTTTCGACAGAAAAATGGACACAAAGAAAATGGAGTTAAGAAGTCTTTATCTTATAATATTTAAGCTGAAGGATGGAAATGTTTTATCAAAAGAAATTTTAGATCCGGAAAATGTTTTATCAACATTGGAAAAAATTCAACATCAAATATAAAAAGATGTTTATTTTTTAATGAAAGTGATAGTATAAATTGTTTTATTCCCTAACCTAAAATATAACCTATTGATTACCAATAAATGCAGACAACATTTTTAACCTATTTCAACTTTTACTTTTCCCTTTTCTTGTTTTTTTCTTGCCAAAAGAGTGAAAAAACAAACAATTTACCTATTGGCTCTTCTCATAAAGTGCCGGTTGTAAAAATTCAACAGATACAATCTAAGCCTTTTTTACTGCAACTTCAAACCAATGGAATTACGAAAGCGCAACAACAAACACAACTATTCTTTAAGCAAACAGGCGAAATCAATAGAATCAATTTCCCCAACACATCTGTAGTTAGTGCAGGACGTATTATTGCAGAATTAGATAATCGTAAAGAAAAATTATTGGTTCTGCAAGCTCAGGATCAATTTAAAAAAGCTTCATTCATTCTCAATAAATTGCTTATTGAATACGGTGGAAAAGACCTGGACACACTCAGTATTCCTTCTCGTGTCTTAGAAAATATCAAAATTCAAAGTGCTTACTATGAAGCTCGAACTGCTCTTCGTCATGCACAAGTACAATATGAGAATACATTTTTGAAAGCTCCATACACAGGGGTCATTACCAATCTTAAAACCAAAGAGCATAATCAGGCAAGTCTTTCAGAGCCTTTTTGTACTTTAATAAATAATAGTATTATGGCTATAGAAGCCTTCATACTTGAATCTGAACTTTCGTATGTTCAAATCGGTCAGTCCGTAAAAATTAAGCCTTTGGCTTACAAGGATAAAAACTATATTGGCAAAGTCTATGAAATCAATCCTCAGGTAAATCAGCAAGGCTTGGTATCTATTAAAATTAGAATACAAAATCCAAATAAATATCTATTTGATGGGATGAATGCTCATATCGTAATCGAAAAATCGCTATCTAATCAATTGGTTATTCCTAAATCGGCCATAGTTGAAAGATCTGGGAGGAAAGTCGTTTTTACTTATGAAAAAGGGCTTGCTAAATGGCATTATGTTTCAATTTCTCACGAAAATGAAACACATATGGCAATATCAGAGGGGCTAAATGCAGGCAATTGGATAATTCTAGATGGAAACCTCAACTTAGGGCATGATGCTAAGGTTGAAATTAACAAAGACAAATGATACGATTTCTTATCTTCCGTCCAATTGCTGTTCTTGTAACTACACTTTCTTTGGTAATCCTAGGGTTAATTACATTCCAACAAATACCCGTTTCTTTATTGCCCGATATTTCAGTACCTGAAATATCAGTTCAGATAAATTATCCCTCAGCTTCTGCTCAAGAACTTAATCAAACTATTACCAAAAGGGTTCTTAATCAATTACAACAAGTAAATCATTTGGATGATATTCAAGCAGAAAGCAGGGATGGTTCTGTCATTTTAAAATTAAGCTTTGACTATGGGTCAAATATTAATCTCGCTTATGTCGAAACCAATGAAAAAATAGATGCCATAATAAGTAGTTTGCCACGGGATATGGAGCGTCCATTAGTAATTAAAGCCGGAGCAACAGATATACCTGTTTTTAATCTAAATGTTTGGCAAAACAATTTATCCTATCCACTTCAGAAAAACGAATTAAAAACTAAAGAGGATTTTTTACTTCTTAGTGACTTTTGTGAAAATGTATTACGTAGACGCATTGAGCAACTCAATGAAGTTGCATTGGTTGATATAACAGGTTTATCAAAGTCTGAAGTAGTAATAACTCCGGATCAAGCAAAATTTCAGAGTTTAGGTATCGACGAACAATACTTGAAAAATGTTTTGCAAGAAAACAATATTGATTTAGGAAATTTTGCGGTAAAAGATGGACAATACCAATACAATATAAGGTTTTCTTCTGTTTTAAAAACTACTCAGGATATTGAAAATATATACTTTCGAAAAGGGGAAAAGGTCTTTCAGCTTAAGGAAATTGCAAGTGTAAAAATTCGAGAACAAAAATTAAATGGATTTTATACTTATAATGGTAATCGTGCTGTTTGCCTTTCGATAATCAAACAATCAGATTCGCAACTCTTAAAACTTCAGGAAGAACTAAGTCGTGAGATAAATCAATATAAAAAAGATTATCCGCAACTTTCATTCGCAATAAGCCAGGATCAAACAGAGTTATTAAATCTATCCATAAATAACCTCATCGGAAATATTCTTTTTGGTGGTCTTTGCACTTTCATAATGATCTTTTTTTTTATGAATGATTTCAAAACACCCATTATAGTAGGGATGGTCATTCCCGTATCATTAGCCATCACCTTTTTATGCTTCTATTTGTTTCATATTTCCATAAATATTGTCTCGTTAGCCGGGTTAGTTTTAGGAATCGGGGAAATTATTGATAGTGCGATTATAGTTATTGAAAGCATTGAACAATACAGAGAAGAAAATAACGATTTAGAAACATCTTGCATTAATGGGACACAAGAAGTAATTATTCCACTGTTTACATCTATTCTAACTAACTCCGCTGTTTTTTTACCTCTAATTTTTATGAGTGGTATCGCAGGAGCATTATTTATTGATCAAGCCCTCGCTGTCTCTATTTCTCTTGGTATATCATTATTATGTTCTTACACATTTGTACCTATCTTATACAGGGTATTCTATTTCAAACAGTATGAATTCAAACCCTATACTACTTTTCTAGGAAAAAAAACAGAACAGCTATATGATTGTTTTTTTGATATCGTCTTTAATTATAAAAAAAGTTTTTTTATTTTTTTTATAATTATTGGGATATTGGCAATCCCTCTTTTTCTAACTATCAAAAAACAAGGAATGCCGGTTGTTAGTCATAATGAATTGGAGACTAAAATAGACTGGAATGAACCAATAACAGTTGAAGAAAATGAAAAAAGATTAAAAGAACTAAGAAAAGTAATCCAAACAAAAATAATCTCTCAAAGTAATTTTATTGGACAGCAACAGTTTATATTAAATCGAGATTTGCAACAAAATTTCAATGAATGTTTGTTAATATGTAAAGTTAAATCTAATACAGATTTCGAGTATTTAAAAAATGAGATTATAACCTTTCTACAATCTAAATATCCTACTGCCTCAAGTAAGATAAGGGCTGGAAAGAATGTTTTTGAGCAGTTATTTAATACCAACGAAACACCTTTACGAGCAAAAATATCAAGCGATATTGAAGCAGATATCCCTGATATAAAATCCATTAACAGTCTCCATAATTTGTTTTTAAAAAACCAACTAGTAACCCCTCCTCCTGCCTTACAGAATAGAGTATATATAAAAATCGATCCTGAGAAATTATTAATATATGATGTAACCTATGAAACCGTTTACCAAAAATTAAAGACTATTTTTAATGAAAATACTATCGGAAATTTAAAATCAGAGCAAAAATATATCCCAATATTAATTAGTGATGATCAAAAAAAAACTTTTGAGAATATTCAAAATTCGATTGTAAATACTAAGCAAGGAAATTTCATTTCGTTAAGTCAGCTTATTTTGTTGACTACTAAACAAGATTATAAGTCTTATTTTCAGAGTAAGGATGGTAGCTTCATTCCGTTTGAATTTGATTCAGAAAAAGTTGAAGAAGACCAAAGAAAAATCAAAGAAATTGTTAATAACACTAACGATTTAAATGTTCATTTCTCGGGAGTCTTTTTCAAAAATCAAGCCCTCATAAGAGAATTATTATATATTTTATTGGTTGCAATCGGATTATTATATTTCATTTTATCAGCTCAATTTGAATCTCTTACACAACCATTTATTGTAATGTTAACGATTATTTTTGGTTTAACGGGAGCCGAGTTCCTACTATGGTTAGGGGGAAATAGCATAAATATCATGTCTGTAATCGGAATGATTGTTTTGATTGGTATTTTAGACAATGATTCAATCTTAAAGATAGATACAATGAATCGTTCTATTAATTCAATGGGATTATTAGATGCAATTAAAATGTCAGGTAAAAAACGTTTGAAATCGCAAATAATGACATTCTTAACAACGATTCTGGGACTTCTACCTATCCTTTTTTCGGGTGGCCTAGGTTCGGAACTTCAACAACCTTTGGCTCTTGCTGTAATTGGAGGGATGTTTCTTGGATTACTCATTTCTTTATCATTCATCCCATTAATTTATTGGCTTAGTAACTACTATAGTCTACAAAAATAGTTTTCTTTCAAAATAAACATCAATGCGGCTTTCCTTAAACATTATTTAATTAGCTCAGGTCATTTTTCAGCGATCTCTGTTCGAACCTTATCAAGCTAATACAGTTGTTTGATTTTCAATAATTTACACCAATATCTTTAACTTCAGCTTTCATATTAAAACCCTGTCTTTTCTTTAAAAAATTAAGCACAATAGAAACAAAAAACCCTGAATTCTTTCGTAATCAGGGCTTCTATAAATTTAAATATCTTATCCATTAAGCTCAATTTCTTCACCATATTTGTTGTGGAATTTAAATTCCGTCACACCAAGCGAAGTATCTTCAATAAGATTCACCCAGGTTTTGTATTTAAAGTACCATTTCATGCGAAGTGAAGGAAATCCTTTCGTGAAATAAGCGTGTAAAAACGGATGTAACAAAATAGTAGGCTTTTTCTCATTCTGTTTTATAATGATATGTTCAAGGTTATGCTCAATCACATCTGAAACAACGATACTTGCCGAAATTTTACCGGTTCCTCCGCAGGTCGGACAGGTCTCCTGAGTCTGAACATTCATCTCAGGACGAACTCTCTGACGGGTGATCTGCATGAGACCAAACTTGGTTAATGGCAAAATTGTGTACTTTGAGCGGTCGGTTCTCATTTCCTCTTTCATGATATCCTGAATCAGCTTTTTGTTTTCAGCTTTCTTCATATCAATGAAATCGATCACGATAATCCCGCCCATATCCCGTAGTCTTAACTGACGGGCAATTTCTTTAGCTGCTTCCCGGTTTACGCTCAGAGCCGTAGCTTCCTGATCTTCTTCGGTATTTGATTTATTGCCGGAGTTTACATCAATTACATGCAAAGCCTCTGTGTGTTCAATAATCAAATATCCTCCGCCGGGTAAACTTACCGATCTTCCAAAAAGCATTTTCAACTGCTTTTCGATACCAAATTGTTCAAATGCCTTCGTTTTTCCGGCATGTAATTTAACAATCTTCTCTTTATCGGGTGCAATATTGTGTACGTAGTTCTTCGCTTCCTGAAACAATTCCGGAGTATCAACAATGACACTGTCGAAATTCTCATTTAGTAAATCGCGAAGCATAGAGGTAGCCCGACTCATCTCTCCGATTACTTTGTCGCGTGGTTTAGCGTCTAATAAATTTTTGACACCCAGTTCCCACTTTGCCAGAGAATCTTTTAAATCCCGTTCTAACTCTTCTACATCTTTTCCTTCAGCGACCGTTCTCACGATTACGCCGAAGTTGGCTGGCTTTACTGATGACATCAATCGCTGCAGACGCTGACGTTCAGCTTTCGCCGTAATTTTTTTAGAAATATTAACTCCGTTTGAAAAAGGAACCAACACTAAATATCGTCCGGCGATCGAAATATCACATGATAACCGGGGGCCTTTCGTTGAAATTGGTTCTTTGACAACCTGTACTAAAATTGGTGAATTCTTTCCCAGAACCTTCTCAATTTTGCCCAGTTTATCAATTTCTGCTTCAAGTTTGAAATTGTCTAATCTGCCATTCTGCTGACGTTTGGCGATGACATCTTTCGTGAATTTGTTTAAGGAATTGATGTTTTGACCTAAATCATGATAATGCAAAAAAGCATCCTTTTCATAACCTATATCAATAAAAGCTGCATTCAATCCCGTTACCATCTTCTTGACCGTACCAAGATAAATATCTCCTACGGAAAAGTGTGGTTCTGATTCCTCAAGGTGATACTCCACAATCCTCTTATCCTGCAAAAGAGCTATGCGGTCACCTTTAGGAGTCGAATTGATGATTAATTCATTACTCACAGGTGATTGAAGGATTAGAAGTGTCTGGATCGATTAAACAGTAACTTATTGTTCAAAAGGCAATGTTATAAATTATTTCCTAGGGCAGGGACTTGTTTTATAAGGATTCTCTTAAAAGGTATTTCATTCTCAATTGTTATTTCACACAATTTTAAATCCGGGATTTTTCTTCCCGTTTTGTGATTTGAAACTGATAAACAAAGAGGTTTCAACTGGCAAACAAAATCCTACAAATCAAAGACTTACAGAATTAAAAATGTGCCTGATTTCGAACAATAAATTAAACAACAAAAACAGGCACGCTTTTCTGTGTAGAAAAGCAGCCTGTTTTCGAAAGTGATTAGTTATCAGTATCCGGTGCGTAGATTAAGCAATAAAACATTAAAAAATCTGCATCAGACGCTGGAAACTATGCACTATTTTTTCTTATGTCTGTTCTTTCTAAGACGCTTCTTTCTTTTGTGAGTTGCAATTTTGTGTCTTTTTCTTTTCTTTCCGCAAGGCATAACGTTTAAGGATTAAAATGTTTAAAATATTTTACAATGTTTTTTGAACAGCTGGCAAATTTTGTCCGGAACACTGAGTTTTGTTAAGAAAATCGGATTTACTTTACAATACACAAATTCTATATCAATTTGTTCACTTATTCGGAATTTACTTCAATTTTTCTAATATCTCATTTGCTGCAGATTTCTCGAGCGGGTCTTTCGTATTCTGAACAACTTTTTCTAAAATCTTACGAGCTTCGTCTTTTCTGTCCAACTCCGCAAAACAATAGCCCAAATTTAATGCCGCTTTTGTATTTGCAGGGTCAATTTTCAGAATTTGTTTGAAACGGTCAACACCTTTGCCAAACTGATTTGATCTGATTGCCAGAATACCAAGGTTAAATAACGCAGGTATATTGTCCGGATCCTGTCCAATAACTTCTCTCAATAAAGCAATTCCCTGCATTGGGGTTGCCGTAGAGACATAAGTCATTGCCATATTTGTTTTAACTAATAGGTTATTAGGATTTACAGTAAGGGCTTTCTGATAATACTCCCGAGCTTTCTCTCCCATCTTTGCACCCTTCTGGTCATTAAGTGAATAGGTAAATGCTTCGTAATAAAGGTTTCCGGCCTGAACCAAATGATATTCAGAAGGATCAATTTTTACAATAGCTTCAGCATAATGAGCCGCACTGTCGTACTTGGTATAGCTTACGAACTGTTTAATCAGGTTTTCAGCTGCTTTAATTTTTGACTGACTGTCGGTACTTTGCAAAAACCTGCTTTTAAGGCCGTCAATTGCTTTTTTCTGTTCCGGAGTCAGTGATGCGGCATGCATTTCTTCTGCCGAAGGGTTTTCCTGTTTCTTCAAACCGGCATCACGATTTGCAGTTTGCCCCGTTGTTTCAGCAGATTGCTCTAAATTCTTTTTCTCATCGCTTACAACTACTTTCGGAAGGCTGTACAGTACGCCAACCGTCCCTAGGGCAATTACTATTACAATAATAAAAGATTTTTTCATTAGATTTTAGAATATCCAGCGGTAAGGCTGTAAATATTACCGCTGGCCATCTCTTAGAATTTACTTTAACACAGTTGAAGTTTTAACTTGTTCTACGAAAATTTTCGCAGGTTTAAAACTTGGTACGTAATGTTCGTCGATTGTAATAGCGGTATTCTTTGAAATATTACGAGCAATTTTCTTAGCTCTTTTCTTATTAATGAAGCTACCAAATCCTCTCACATAGATATTTTCCTGGTTTGCAAGATTGTCTTTAACAACGTTGAAGAACGACTCTAATGTGCTTGCTACATCTGCTTTATCAATGCCTGTCTTCTCAGCAATTTCTGCAATTACGTCTGCTTTTGTCACTTTTTTACGAATTTTAAGAGTTGAATATACTGTTTAAATGATGGTCTTGTGTAACCCCCTGATTATTAAGGGGACACAAAGGTACGAGTTTGCTTTTAATTTTGAAAGCCCTGTTAAATATTGTATTAAACTTTTTTTCGCTAATCGCTTAATTTTTAGCACTTTCCGAAAAACAAGTCTTAAAATGATTCAATAAAAAGATGTATAACAACTACTTTCCGGCTTAACTTTGTACTATTGCTGGCTTCATCAGAACCATAATTTCAACCAAAATTTCATACCCTTGAACACTGATTTTTTTGCTCATAAGCTTATAAGCTGGTATAACCGTCATAAAAGAGACCTGCCCTGGAGAAATACCCGAAACCCTTACTTTATCTGGCTCTCAGAAATCATCCTTCAGCAAACACGTGTCGTTCAGGGATTACCATATTACCAGAAGTTCATTGAAAACTTTCCTACAGTACAGGATCTGGCCGCCGCTGACGAAAAAGAGGTACTCCGTTTATGGCAGGGACTTGGATACTATTCAAGAGCACGAAACCTGCATACGACTGCTAAAATGGTAGTCAGCGAATTCGGAGGTGTTTTTCCGGATACTTATAACGAATTATTAAAACTAAAAGGTATAGGGTCTTATACTGCTGCTGCCATTGCATCTTTCTCTCATGATGAAAAAGTGGCAGTTCTTGACGGAAATGTTTACCGGGTCTTATCAAGAGTTTTTGGTGTAGAAACAGATATTGCCGGAAAAGATGCGAAAAAGGTCTTTGGCAAACTGGCAACGGAATTATTACCCGACCAGCAGGTTAGTACTTACAATCAGGCCATCATGGAATTCGGAGCGATTCAATGCACTCCCGGACTGCCACAATGTATGTTTTGTACTTTTTCACCGGAATGTTCGGCAAATGAACTGGGGAAACAGAGCATGTTACCTGTTAAGTCAAAGAAAGTAAAAGTAAAAGAACGCTTCTTCCATTACTTTATTCTTGAAAAAGAGGGTCGCTTCGCCATGAAAGAACGAAACGGAAAAGATGTATGGTCGGGAATGTATGATTTTTATTTAACAGAACAGGAAAGCATGCAGGATCTTTCGGTACTTGCCGGAAATGATACTTTTATAGATGCTCTGCTCCGGGAATCAACAATCTCCGGTGAATCAGAAAAATATTTACATATCCTGACTCACCAGAGAATTACGGCTCAGTTCTGGCATATTCAGATTAATCCTGGATCGAAAATTGAACTTCCAGAGAACCTGAAGTATTATTCTCTGAATGAAATAGATGACCTGCCCAAATCAACCCTGGTCAATAATTACCTGAAACAATACTTTTTTGAAAAATAATCGCGACCGATAGCTCATCTTTAGCTTTTATTTGTTTCTATTATTTTATAAATTCACTTTTTGAAAGGATTCTGAGTAAATCGTTCTACATCCTGCACTGAATTACTCAAAATACTTTCTGGTAGTTTCTATACTTTTTAATTTAAACATTTTATAACATCCTTTAAAACAATGGCTGGAGTAAACAAAGTAATTTTATTAGGAAATCTGGGCGCAGACCCGGAAATCAGAACCTTACCAAGTGGTTCAAAAGTTGCATCTTTCAGTATTGCAACTTCGGAAGCTTATACCAATAAGGACGGACAGAGAATCGAACAGACAGAGTGGCATCGTATTGAGCTCTGGGACAATCTGGCCAATATTGCGGAACAATACCTCAGAAAAGGCAATAGTGCTTATGTAGAGGGTAGAATCAGAACTGAAGAATATACCGACAAAGACGGCATTGTAAGAAGAACTGTTAAAATCAGAGGAACAGCACTGACGCTTGTCGGAGGTAGAAATGATAATGCCGAGAACAATACCGGAGTAGCATCTGCGCCACAATCACAGCCGCAGTCATCACCCCGCCCGGCTCCGACACCTGCAAGTCCGCCTCCATCCGAGTTTAACAACGGTGGAGATGACGACCTGCCATTTTAAATAGAAGAAGGTGTCCGGCTTTTCATTTAACGGACACCTTCTTCTACAGTATTAACCAAACTTAAAAGACTCTTGGAAACACACTCCTCTATTACATCGTCTGAACCTCCTCCTGGTTGGGTGCTTTTAGCCCAAATCGATAGTACCTCTTTTAGTGTTTATGGAATTAATGTGCTCATTCTGTTGGTTTTGTTGTTTCTTTCAGCAATTCTTTCAGGGTCAGAAGTTGCTTTTTTCTCTTTAACTGCCGAGCAAAGAGCCGCTTGCCGTGAAAGTGAAAGCAGCAGAGAAAGAACTATTTCAAATTTGCTGGACAAACCTCAGCTTTTGCTGGCAACGCTTCTTATTTTTATTAACCTGGTCAATATTTCATTCATTACCATCTCTACTTATCTGACACAACAGCTGGCCGGAGATAAAAACGCTGATCCTTTACTGATTACTCTTATCTTATTGGTTGGTGTTACTTTCGTGATTTCCTTTTTCGGAGAACTTATTCCGAAAGTATGGGCACAACAAAACAGCTTGCAATTTGCTAAAACTACCGCACCGATTATCGATGTTGCCACACTGATCTTCAGACCATTATCATCTATGCTTCTGGGAATCAGCAATATCATTGAAAAGAGAGTAGAACGAAAAGGTTACACCATTACTGCTGATGAGTTGAATCATGCCCTGGAAATAACTACGGGTAAAGACACTACAGAGCAGGAAAAAGATATTCTGAAAGGGATTGTTAATTTCGGGAGCACTTCCGCGCGAAGCGTAATGAAGGCCCGGAGAGATGTTACTTCTTTTGATATTTCACTGGATTATCATGAATTAATGGATAAAATCAATAAATCCGGATATTCAAGAGTTCCGGTTTATCGTGAAACGATTGATAAAATAGAAGGGATTCTCTACATAAAGGATCTTTTACCACATATCGATAAGGATGAACATTTTGAATGGAAAGAACTGCTGCATCAGGCTTTTTTTATTCCGGAAAGCAAAAAGATCGATGACCTTCTTTATGATTTTCAGGAGAAAAGGGTTCATATGGCAGTAGTAGTGAACGAATATGGAGAAACGGAAGGAATCGTGACAATGGAAGATATCATTGAGGAAATCGTAGGAGACATCAATGATGAGTTCGATGAAGAAGATTTAGGGTATCAGAAAATTGATGATAATACCTTTGAATTTGAGGGTAAAGTATCAATGAATGATGTTTGCAGAGCGCTTGGTGTGGATAATGATTTCTTCGACAAAGAAAGAGGAGAAAGTGAATCTCTTGGTGGAATGCTTATTGAAGTATTCAGCCGTTTTCCTCATTCCGGAGAAGAAATAGAGCTGAATCCGTTCAAATTCAGGATTCTGGCTGTTGATTCAAGAAGAATCAAAAAGATAAAAATTACCAGAAATGTGCAGGTGAAAGACGAAACAAGCAGAGAAATCTCTTAGTTTCTGACATATACTATTCCCCGTATTCATTTCGTTGTAATAAAACTGCAGACCTTCCTTCCCGCCCAGATCAGAAGGTCTTTTTGTAATAATTAAAATATTACTATACCACCAATATATTAATCAGAAACACTATTTCTCAATGATTTCTTCATCAATTACGATAAAACTTACCTCTTTTGTATTTTTTACATCTCTCATTTTCCTGTCGTGCGGGGAAAGCCCTGCGCCTGTTGTAAATCAGGAAGCAAAATTCGGAGAAGCTGAAGACCGGGGAATTATTGAAAACACTGCATTGGACGAGGCTTCAGGATTAGTAGCCGGAAGAGTAAATCCGAATATGCTTTGGTCGCATAATGACAGTGGTGACTATAACAGAATTTTTCTGATAGATAAATTCGGGAAAGGACAGAAACAATTTATTCTGGAAGGTGCAGAAAACCGGGACTGGGAAGATATTGCCATTTCGGGGGATGCTTCCGGGGCAACGATCTATGTAGGAGACATAGGCGATAACAACAGTGTTTATCCAAGCTGTGCTATTTATCGTTTCCAGGAACCGAAGGTTTCAGACTCAACTCCTCCTTCGAGTACCATCAAAAATGTTGAGAAAATTTCATATATCTATCCGGACGGCGCAAGAGATGCGGAATGCCTTATGGTAGATCATCAGACTAAAGATATCTATATTTTAAGCAAAAGAGAAGACCGGAAAAGGCTTTATCGCCTCCCTTATCCACAGTCTACTACCGGAATTACTACCGCAGAATTTGTCGGAGAATTAGATTTCTCATTTCCGGTCGGCACTTCCAATGACATAAAAAAGGCGTTTTATATCACCGCAGGTGACATTGCACAAAACAACCAGGAAATTATCATTAAAAGCTATATTCAGGTATTTTACTGGAAAAGAGGCACTAATGAAAGTATTTATAATACCTTGAAACGCCCGGCCAAAGTTTTACCATACAAGGTTGAACCACAAGGCGAAGGCATTTGCTTTATACCTGATGCTTTGGGTTATTATACAATCAGCGAGGAAAGTGACAGCAAAGAACCTGTGCATTTATATTTCTATGCCAGAAAGCAGTAGTTGTTCTTTCACAATTTACAGCACTTTGTAACTGATTTGATCCCCTTTCTGAATGCCTTTCCGCTGACAATAACCTGCATTTACTTCTAAAACGTATTTTGCAGGTTCATAAGAAGGTACCTCTTCTTCCGAAAAAGGGATACGGTTAGCCTGAATCGTAACGATTTTCAGATTTTCATCCAGAAAGATAATATCCAGTGAAATATAGGTGTTCTTCATCCAGAAACTCTGAGGCCTGATTTCAGGCATAATGAATAACATTCCTACAGAATCGGGCATGGAACGCCTGTACATTAATCCCTGGGTGGTTTCTGCCTCATTGTCTGCAATTTCTATCGCAAGTTTTTCCCCATTTCTCGTAAAAGTCAATTCTCCTTCTTTTTTAAATTCAGGTTCATCGGGAGCGTTTTGTGCAGAACCTGTTGTTTCCGCAGAAGCATTTTTTCCTTCCGGAAAATTCAGCAGTCCGGTGTACCATAACCCACCAAGAATCATGACTATTACTAAGAAAAAAGCAACGATCTTTTTCATATTTTACAAATTTTCAGATTCAGAAAAACCTTTTGGCAGAAACGGGAGTATTGCGTCAGATAGTAATTATAAAATTCTCAGTTTTGCAAAACTTAATAACAGTGTTTTCTCTCCCACTCCACCTTCAAACAATACAGTAGCTTTTCTGTCATTTCCATTAACATCCATTTTTTTCACTATTCCAAATCCAAATTTCAAATGTTCCACTTTTTGTCCTTCTTCCAGAAAAGAAGTATCGCTTGCCGTAAAATCAGGTGAAGGTGTATAATTTGAAGGGGCAGCATTCACCGGTTTTGGTTTTGACTGTAAACTGGCTGCCGGAGTGGCTTTTGTAGCCACATCGTTGGCAACTTTTCTGATGAATGCAGCAGGCGAAGGCCGTTCCTGAGGCTCAATTGCTCTTCGGATATTCCTGGCAATCTGTAGATATTTCGGATCAATTTCATCAAGAAATCTACTTGGCTCGCAGGCTTTCAGTCGGCCAAACTGGTATCTGCTTTCTGCAAAAGACATCATCAGTCTCTTTTCAGCTCTCGTAATTGCTACATAAAACAAGCGGCGTTCTTCTTCCAGATCCTGGCGGCTCTGAAGCATCATCTGACTCGGGAATAAATCTTCTTCCATTCCCACAATATAAACATGATCAAATTCAAGACCTTTTGCCCCGTGAATTGTCATTAAAGTCACACGATCGTTCTCACCCTCATCTTCCTCATTGTCTGCCGTAGTTAAAAGAGAAACTGTCTGAAGGAAATTAGAAATAGATTTATCTTCATTTTCCGGACTATCCACAAACTCTTTGATGGCATTCAGCAATTCCTGAACGTTTTCGTATCTTGACAGGCCTTCAACTGTTTTATCCTCGTATAATTCCCTCAAAATACCGGATGCTTTTGCTACATGTGAAGCTACTTCATAGGCATCTTTCTCCTGTATTTCGACCATAATCTTGAAAGATTTGATCAGATCGGCAAAGGCTTCTATGCCAGCCGAAAGTCTTCCTGCCCCGAATTGATTAATATTTGCCACTACATCCCAGACAGAAACTCCATTTTCAGCCGCCGTTACGGTAATTTTGGCAACAGTAGTATCTCCTATCCCTCTTTTGGGAAGGTTAATAATTCTTTTGAAGGCCTCCTCATCATTCTGATTGATAACAAATCTGAGATAAGCCAGTAAATCTTTAATTTCTCTTCGCTGATAAAACGATAAACCTCCGATAATACGATATTTGATGTTGAGCTTTCTCAGGGCTTCCTCAAATGCCCTTGACTGAGCATTTGTCCGATATAGTATGGCAAAATCATTATTTTTAAGTCCATTTGCCATTTTAGACTCAAATATATGCGTAGCTATCAAACGGCCTTCCTCATTGTCGGAGGCAGCTTTAATCAAATCAATTAAGGCCCCTTCTTCATTGTTGGTGAAAACGTTCTTTTTGAGTTGTCCTTTGTTCCGGGCAATAATGGAATTAGCTGCCTGGACAATGTTATTGGTAGAACGATAGTTTTCCTCTAATTTGATGGTGGTCAAATCACTGTAATCTTTCTCAAAATTCAGAATATTCTGAATATCCGCTCCCCGGAAAGCATAAATACTCTGAGCATCATCTCCAACCACACAAATATTCTGATGCACGGCAGATAACTTCTTGGTAATGAGATACTGGGAAATGTTAGTATCCTGAAACTCATCTACCATTACATAATGAAACTTGTGCTGATATTTATGCAAAATCTCAACATGATCCCTGAACAAAACATTGGTTTGATACAACAAATCATCAAAATCCATTGCATTGGCTTTGAAACATCTTTCCGCATACATTTTATACAAGCGACCAACTTCCGGTAGCTTAGCTGCCGCATCATCTGCCTGAATAATCGGATTATTCAAGTATTCATCCGGGCCGATCAGTCTGTTTTTTGCCCCTGAAATACGATTAAAAACACCGTTTACCTTGTAAACTTTGTCATCCAGGTTTCTCTCTTTAATGATGCTTCTCAGCAAGGATTTTGAATCATCCGTATCGTAAATAGAAAAGTCAGAAGTGTAACCCAATGCCTTACATTCAAATCTTAAGATTTTAGCAAAAACTGAGTGAAAAGTGCCCATCCAAAGATTTCTGGCTTCATTTCCAACTACTTTTTCGATACGCTCCCGCATTTCTCCGGCAGCTTTATTGGTAAAAGTCAGCAATAATATTCTGAAAGGATCAACCCCCTTTTCAATCAGATGCGCAGTTCTGTAAGTCAACACCCTGGTTTTACCGGAACCGGCACCAGCGATAATCATTAAAGGTCCGTTAGTATGTAAAACAGCTTCACGCTGAGGATCATTTAAGCCTTCTATATAATTCATTGGATCAATTGCGATGAGTAAACCCGGGGATAAAATTCAACCATCAGGTTCTAAAATATTCTCAAAATTACGAAATAATTGGCGACTATCCCTGAAACAACAAAAAACCTGTCCCCAACATTTCAGGACAGGTTTTCCATAAACCCTAAACCAAACTAATAATTATCTTCCTGATAGCATCTCTGATTGAGGTTAACCTCATTTTTATTCAAATCAGCCACATTTCAGTATTTTTTCAAAAACGATGCGATTTAAAGATTACTTCTTCTGCTCTTTGTTTTTATTAGCATCTTTTTTCACAACGATTTCGCCATCTTTAAGCTTTTTGGAAACTGTTAAGAAAGGACCGGAAACTACTTCATCACCAGGCTTCAATCCTGACAAAATCTCTATGTTTTCGAAATCAGAAATTCCCGTTTTCACTTCTATCATTTTCACTTTGTCTTTTTCATGTATAAAAACGACCTCTTTTACTTTTTCTTTCTTAGTTTCCGGTTTTTTCTGCTCACCATTGTTGTTGTCCTCGCCTTCTTTTTTCTCTTTATCATCATCACTTGCTGCGGCATTCGGATCACGGGTAGTTACAGCAGCCAAAGGCACAGAAAGCACTCCGTCTTTACGATCTGTAATAATTTCAACAGAGGCTGTCATACCAGGTTTAAGCGGATAAGAATGCGGTCCTTTAATCAGGTCTTTGTAAGAACTTCTTAAAATTCTGATTTTCACCTCAAATTCGGTTACAGCATCACTTGTAGCAGCTGCAGCTGTAGTTGAGGACAATCCATTGGCAGAGCTGGCAATTTCATATACGATTCCTTTAAACTTCCTTGCAGTGGTAGAATAAGCATCCACATCAATCAAAACAGTATCTCCCATACTTACACGGGTAATATCATTTTCATTTACATTTACACGAACTTCCATTTTATTAAGGTTCGCAATTCTAAGTAACTCTGTACCAGCCATTTGTGAAGTACCCACAACGCGTTCTCCCAATTCCACATTCAACTTAGAAATTGTACCGCTTTGAGGGGCGTAAATGGTAGTTTTGGTGAGGTTAGCTTTAGCATCCTTAAAGGCTGCTTCAGAACTTTTTACGTTAAACGCAGCTGCTGAAACATTGGCTTTTGCAGATTCCACATCCTGTTTTGCTACCAGATAGGCAGAATTGAACTGATCATAATCAGCATCAGAAATTACTTTGTCGTCATGTAATTTCTTATTTCTGTCAAAATCAATTCTTGCTTTTACTAATCTGGATTCAGACTGAGCCTGAACCGCTTTAGACTGTTCTAAACTTGCTTTGGCAGAATTAACCTGAGCTTCTGCACGGGCAAGTAAAGATTCATAGTTATCAGGACGGATTTTCAGTAACAATTGCCCTGCCACAACAGAATCTCCCTCAGTCACATACAATCCAACAATCTCTCCTGAAACATCCGGTGAAAGTTTTACTTCAATTTCAGGCTGAACTTTACCTGAAGCTGAAACCCGTTCGATAATATCAGCTTTTTTCGCTCTTGCCAGTTCCACTTCGGTAGGAGGCTCTTTGCCGATCCATCCCTGTTTCTTAGCGATTATCAAACCCAGAATAATTACGACTACAAGTCCGCCCAATATCCACCAAATTCGATTTGAAGATTTCTTTGCCATATACGTTTAAATTTTCAATAAACATTCCGGTATGGACTGTCTATCAGGAGGTATTTTTAAAGTGAGAAAACGGTTTAAATTCAAATAATTTCCTGAATATCAGGGCAAACAAACTGCGTATCGGGGTACCTGACTTTGATAAATTTCATATAGAACATGAGATTTATCAGCTTGCACCCCAATTCTTTTTTTAGATTTAGAAAGTAAGCGGTTTGTTCTGGTAATAATCTAAAATCTTGGTTCTGAACACAAAATCATATTTTGCCTGAACCTGATTCGCTTTTGCTTTATCAAGATTTGTTTTTTGAAGACTATAACTTACATAATCAATAGCGCCAGCGTTAAATTTGCTGTCTGCGGCACGGAACGATTCTTCCAATGCCTGAACCTGTACCGTAAGTGCATCAAAACGTTTGGCAGCATTCGTCAGATTAACATACGCCTGTTCTATATTCTGACGAAGTGTAAGGCGTGTTTTCTGAGCCTCAAATTCAGCATTGATTTTTTGGAGATTTGCCTGGGCAATTCTGGTTTTATTCTGGAATTTACTAAAAATCGGAATGTTCAGGTTAAGGCCAAAAACCTTGTTCTGTGTATTATTCAACTGGTCGAAATATCCGATGGTTTCACCACTTACATAATTAGGCTGTTTGATCACCAAAGGAATAGTCTGTCCCTGAAATACTACATCACCCAGATAATTATCCTTTGTACCGTCAACCCGTGTAGATTTCTGAGCATTTGACTGGTTGGCAGAAATACTTCCGTTTAAAGAAAGAACAGGCAGTAAGCCGGCTCTTGCGATATCAACACCTTTGGCAGCACTTAAAATACGGAGATCAGCAGCTTTTACAACAGGCTGATTTAATTGGGCAATGTCATAAATCTGGGCAATTGAAGCATCATAACTCTGAGAGTTCGGAATCGGAACACTGACACGTTCGGGCTGGACATCTGTAATACTTCTGTCATTTAATAACTGAATAAGCGTTAATTTATTCAAATCAAGTATTGTCTGGTTATTCACAACAGTAGTTTCTTCATTGGCAAGCTGCGCTTTAAGATCAAGCACGTTTGATTGCGGCAAGGAACCTGCGTTTACCAGCTTGGTAGTTCTTTCGATTTGAAGTTTGGTGATTTCAGTCTGAGATTGTGCAATACTCAATTGATCTTCAGCACTTAAAATATTCAGATAGGCAAGAACAACCTGTAAGGAAATGCTTTCCTTCATAGCCTGCAAATCCAGCTGAGAAGCTTTCAGGTTGATATCATTCTGAATAATGTTGTTTTTCAGCAAACTACCATTGAACAGAATTACACTTGCATTGACCCCAATATTGTTATAATTGATGTTCTGGGAATCATAACTGTTTGTAAAAGGGTTCAAGCTTCGGCCAAAACTGAAAGATTCACTGATATTACTACTGGCACTAGGCAGGCGGTTAAATTTAGCCTGACGAAGTAATAAATCATTGTTCTGAACCTGAACCTGACTTTGCTTAACTGAAATATTGTTTTGCAAAGCAATTTCAACTGCCTGAACTAAGGTTATTTTCGAAACATTACGATTAGCCTGAATAGCAGTTTGTGCGTAAATATTTCCTGAGGTTAAGAGGGTTCCTGCGAGCAGGAGTTTGTAAAAATGTGATTTCATCTGGTTATCATTCGGTTTAATGTATGTAACATGGTCAGACCATTTTGCGTTGAAAGTCTTTATAACACCCATGAATTATCTACAATCAAACAATTTACAGGCCTTTTGTCGATCAGGCATTTATTGTTTCAATGTTACGAATGAAAACTTAAGCCAAAAAACGATTTTGGATAAACGGCAGAATTAGAAATTCAGTGGTCAGATGAAGGATTGTTGTGTTAATTAATTATTTTGTACCGTTGCTTCGCCTTCTCTCTGGCTAATGCATTGAAGTGCCACCACTCATAGTCAATCGGCATAAAACCAGCCTGTTTCATCACCTCTCTGAGTAATTTTCTATTCCGGATCTGAAGTTTTGTCAGTCTGCCTGTCTTTAAAAAATATTCCTCCTTTACCGGATAAGCTAATTCTCCAAAGAAATCAAACTTTGTGCCCATATCAAGTGCTTTTCCTTTTGCATCAGCAACGGTCAGATCAACAGCACTTCCAAAATTATGAATAGATCCCTGAACCGGGTCTGCGACATATTTTTCCCGTTCTTTAGGCAGATACTGGCTAAGTGTATTCCATAAAACTTTCTGAATAGCGTTCGGCCGGCCTCCGTCATATATCAGCAGGCAATAACCCGGTTTCTTCTCTTTTAAAATCCGGTTGGCTTTTGCCAGCATTTCAGCAGGCTCTTTCTGCATAAAACATTTTGTAATACATCCGTAAACGTCTTTTCCTACAAAATTGTCAGTTGTTGAGTATTTCAATTCCACCAATAAAGACTTATCTATGGTCTGCACGTCAACCAGACCCTGTTTCTGCATCTGAACTTCATAAGGGCAGGGGGTCGGGGTCTTTTTATTTTTTGAGGGACTCTGTTGCGAGAATATTCCAAATGAAAAGCTCAGCAAAATAGCGTTTATAAAAATCACTTTTTTCATGACAAATTCTGTTGATTACAAATATTAGTCTAAATTTAGCCAGTATTTAAACATTCTAACGCATTTCCTGAAATATTACCTTTTGGTTAGCGAAGGCAATCAGGAATGAATCTTAACCCGGACAAGTCCTCAGAATTTTTGAAACCTATTGGTATATATGTTTAGTTTCAGGAATCAAAGTTTAACATTTACAACAATCTATCAAATATGGCATTAAATTACCTTTGGCTGGCATTTTTTGTAATCGCATTCATTGTAGCCCTTATCAAACTGATTCTGTTTGGTGACACAGAGATTTTCAAACTTATTGTTGATGGTATTTTTGACTCCTCTGAAATGGCTGTTATGAAAATCGCTCTTCCCCTGGTAGGCGTTATGACTTTCTTCATGGGTCTTCTGAATATTGGAGAAAAAGCCGGAGCAATCAACTTTCTTGCCAGAATTATTGGCCCGTTTTTCAAGAGATTATTTCCAGAAATTCCTGATAATCATCCGGTTCACGGGCAAATGATTATGAATTTCTCTGCAAATATGCTTGGCTTAGACAATGCTGCCACCCCTTTCGGACTAAAAGCCATGCAAAGTTTGCAGGAACTGAATCCGCAAAAAGATACTGCTTCCAATGCCCAGATCATGTTCCTGACACTTCATAGCGCAGGACCAGTGCTAATTCCACTCAGTATTATGGCACAAAGGTCGATTTACGGAGCCAAAGATGCTTCAGATATTTTCATACCTTGCCTTATTGCTACTTATATTGCCACGTTGGTAGGTCTGCTTTTTGTAGCAATCCGGCAAAGAATTAACCTTTTTGAACCTGTGGTCTTAAGCTGGCTGGGAGGAATAACAGCATTTATAGGCGTGCTACTCTGGTATTTTTCAGGTCTGACGAAAGAAGAAATAGAAACAACCTCTAAAGTTGCCAGTAACCTTATCCTGTATCTTTTTGTGATGGCTTTTATTTTGGGAGCTGTCAGGAAAAAAATTGATTTATTTGACTCATTTGTGGAAGGGGCCAAAAGCGGTTTTGAAACGTCTGTTAAAATTATTCCTTATCTGGTCGGAATGCTCGTTGCTATCAGTGCACTGAGAAATTCAGGGGCTCTTACCTGGGTGGTGGACGGCGTAAAATATGCTTTTTCTTTTTCAGGCCTTAATACAGATTTCTCAGATTCACTTCCCACCGCACTAATGCACCCTTTCAGCTCCAGCGGATCAAGAGCTATGATGATTGACAATATGAAAACCTTCGGGGCCGATTCCTTTGCAGGAAGATTGTCCTGCGTTTTCCAGGGTTCTTCTGATACGATTTTCTATGTGGTAGCCTTGTATTTCGGTTCTGTAAACATTAAAAAGACGAGATATACTCTTTGGGCTGGTTTGACTGCGGATTTCGCCTCAATTGTCTCAGCTATTTTGGTGAGCTACCTGTTTTTTCATTAGTATTTATACAAAATTGCTTAACCTGAATAAATAGCATTGATTCAGGTTAAGCAATTCAAACCTGCGGACTCCAAACTTCAACCCTGTCTCCTATAGAAATTCGTCCTGCTTTCTCAACCCATCCCACCAACCCTCTTTTCCCCATTGCAGCTTTCACAAAAGGAACTTTTGCTTTAAAGTCAAACTGACTTTCTATCACTCTGGCAGGACCTATGCAAGGAAAGTTCTCTTCATACACAATCAGGCTCGTTTCTTCGTTGGTCTTACTTATAAAAAGCAATTGTGTTAAAGGTTTTAACTGTGTAAAGGCAGGAATCCCCTGAATGCAAAGATTTGCGCCAAGCCATTCCGGAAGAAGTTCAGGTAAATCCATTTTCTCTCTTACAAACTGAAGTTCCTCCACTGATACGGCCGACCACTGCCGGCTATTCCATACAACAGTTCCTTTTTTATAGCGGTGCGTATCTCTGGCATCAGTTTTTCGTCCGAAACCTGAATGTTTATCTCCAGAAAATCCTTCTAAACTTATATCTATTCCGGAATAAGAGGTAGAAATCAGAGATTTCGGGGTTTCTGAAATAAAAACGCCGACGACGAAAGCTTCTATTTGTGACTCTTTTTTAAATTTCATCCTGATTTTTGATAATTTTCATGTTCAAACCATACGTTTTTTACAAATTTGAAAAAAAGTTTTATTTTTATTTCACAGAAAATCAGGCAGATACAATTTTTATTGATTTTTTTTCAATTGACCTCTTGGATTAAAAAAAAACATCCTCTAATTTTGCAGTCCCGAAACACAGACACAGTGTTAACAAAAATCGGGCAGTCAAGGTGAAGTAGCTCAGTTGGTAGAGCATCGGACTGAAAATCCGTGTGTCGGCGGTTCGAGTCCGCCCTTTACCACAAACCCTTCAGAGGCAACTCTGAAGGGTTTTTTGGTTTAATTCGGGTATTCTCAACGATAGTTAAGATCAGTCGAAAAGCTGAGAATAAGTAAATAATTCTATACGTTCTTTACTTATCATAACAGCATTACAGAAGGCATTTGACAAAGGTTAGGAATAAATTGTATATTTAGGTATTGTTAATTTAAACAGATACCAATTTGTTACCTATCTACAAAGCCACAACTTTTGAGAGTAGAATTGAGAAAGGAGGAAGAACCCGTCCTATCATTGTAACAGTAAGAAATGATAAGAGAGAACTTCAACAATTCGTAGTCAAATTATACAATAAAACCGAGGTCCAGGTAAACATGGCCTTAGCCAAAGATATACTCACCGTTGCTTTGATAAATGAATTTGATTTATTGACTCCTCAACCAGCATTGATTCGATTTGATGATGCTTTTATGAAAACCCTTCCTGATGAATTAAGCAAAGAAATTATACAAAAAGAAGCACGATTAAATTTTGGCTGTGAGTATTTATCCGGAACAAATAATTTTGGAAAAAATATTTCAAAAAATACTTTAGAAGGGCTTTCTGGAATTGATACTGTTTTCGCATTTGATATTCTTGTTGGAAATCTGGACAGGCGTTTTGTAGAAAAATCGAATTTATTAATCCGGAATCATGACATTTATTTAATAGATCATGAGTTTTGTTTAAGTACAAATCATGGCTTTGAAAGTTGGGAATCGCCACTTTGGACTTTTCCATATCACAATCATGTTTTTTATCCATTTTTATCAGGTCATAATAGGCAAACAATAGAAGGCTTTTTCGCTGATTTTGAAGAACTTTTAAAGCGTTTAAACGTTAATGTCCTGGATTCTTACGTTGAACAGATAGAAAAGGAAAATTTTGCCTCACCGGATATAGAGATTTTACAAAAATATTTATGGAATGCAAAGCAAAATAGCCATACTTTTGTCAATCATTTGAAAGGAATACTACAATGAATACAAATATTTTCACATATAGCCTTTTACGATACGTTCATTCGGCGGCGTCTGGCGAAGCGTTGAATGTGGGTATTTTGTTTATTTTTCCTCGGCAAAAACGAGTCATATTCCACGCTCCAACCAGGTTATCAAGGCTATCACACAGTTATCTAAACTTCTCAGAATGGTTTGTCAAGGCTCATTTAAAAGGTATTAAACAAAAAGCTCAATCAGTTACAGCTAACTGGGACCTGTTTTATGATGATTTATTGGCCAAACCTCAAATATTTGTTGCCCGTGAATTTTTACTGGAAGATGCTACTGCATTACAGTTTGGAGAGTTCCGAACAGGAATATTAGATATTGAAAATTGCGAAGAACTAGCATCATCTTATTATGAGCTATATTTTAGTGATTATGAAGAACCTTTGCACAGAGATAATCAGCGTAATGAAAAATATATTAGTCAGAAATTATTCAAAAGCATCATTTATAAGAATAAAAATGTTGAGCAGTATTTAAAGAAAGATATAATCGTAACGTCTAACGAGATAAGTCTAAAATTTGATTATGAATGGCAAAACCATCAAAAACATCTGGTTAAGCCTATGGCTTTTGATTTAGAGACGGAAGAAGGTATTCAGGAAAAGTCTGCCAGAAATTTTGGTTACCTGACTTTATTAAATGCAATTGCTAAGGCTGAAAATTACACTTTTGATCTTTTCGTTTCCCGTCCATCTGCAAAGAATCTTTTTCCTGCCTACGATAAAGCATTAAGGGTTCTTGATTCTATTCCATCCCCCAAAAGAATTATTGAGGAAGGAGACATCGAAGAATATACTGAAGAATTAGTGGCACAGATTGTTGGGGAATAAAATTATTATATTTCGCTCAAAAGCCCTGGAAATTTGATTTTCGGGGCTTTTTCTGTAATACCAGTTATACGCACTAATCCGGTTTTAATTATACCAAATAATATCACAGGATACGTTTAAGCCCGTATTCTTAATTATTAAGCCGCAGGACCTATTCAAAAAATCAGAAATATTTTGAATATTTCAAGAATATGAACTATCATTGTATCACATTGGTACAATGATTATTTCCTAAGAATTTTATAAGTATTCTCCTTCGGAGATTTCCTTTAAAATATGCCCGCTTTAAATTATGAAAAAAATTCTCCTTTCATTCCTGATCATTTGTTATATCACAGGTACTATTTCCGCACAGGATCTGAATGAATATCAGAAAAAAGAATATGTAAATCCTGAAGGAAAGATTTTACCTTACCGCATTCTTTATCCGGCTAATTACGATAAAACCAAAAAATATCCTTTGATTCTATTCCTCCACGGAGCAGGAGAACGGGGCAACGACAATGAAAAGCAGCTTACTCATGGAGCAAAGCTTTTCCTGAAAGATGAAAACAGAAATAATTACCCTTGCTTCGTTATAATCCCGCAATGTCCTGAAGACAGTTACTGGAGTTCTGTAAAAGTAGATCGTACCAAAACACCCTTAGACCTTCAGTTTGATTATTCGCGTCAACCAACATGGCCTTTAGTTTCAGCCATTGATATCGTTAAAAACATCTGTAATACTGAGAGCGTTGATAAAACTCATCTTTATATTATCGGACTTTCGATGGGAGGAATGGGTACTTTTGAAGCCCTTTACCGCTATCCTTCTATTTTTGCAGCAGCAGTTCCTATTTGTGGCGGAGGAGATGTGGAGAAATATAACAAGAGTGTCAATAAAACTTCATTTCGTGTTTTTCATGGCAGCATAGATCAGGTTGTAGATGTTAACCTTTCCAGAAAAATGGTAGAGAAATTAAAAGAGTTGAAAGTTGATGTTCAATATAAAGAATACCCTAATGTAAATCATAACAGCTGGGACAATGTTTTTCAGGAGCCTGATCTACTAAGCTGGCTTTTTTCTCATAAAAGAAAGAAAGTCCGTTTCTGATATTATCCACAATCAAATTTACCCAAATCAATTTAATTTAAAACAGTTGTTACCCTCAGGAATCGTTGCTCCGGCGACGATTCTTTTTGTTTTCAGGTATCTGTATTTCAGACTAATAACCTGGATTTTGTCTGAGATTAGGATTTACCTGAATTTCTGCCTGAGGGATAGAAAAGAATTCTCTTCCCTGAACATAGCTGTTAAACTCAGCATCATGTTGTTTTAATTCCGTCAGTTTAAGAGGGTCTTTCAACCAGCCCCAGCGATGAATATCGTCAAACCGATGTCCTTCAAAAGCAAATTCCAAAGCTCTTTCATGACTCAGTTGTTCCCGCATCTGTGCCTGTGTAAATCCCGCAAATTCTGTAGAGCGGTCAGGTAATTTCACCCGGTTTCTTACTTTTTGAATATAATCGGCACATAGTCCTGTATTTCCCAATTCATTCAGACATTCCGCATACATCAGCAGCACATCCGAATACCTCATTAGTCTTTCATTAATCCCGGAGCGCCAGTCTTTTTCATCAATAACGCCACTATCCCCGTTTCCATACTTTTTCATGCCCAGTTTATCAGTTTCATTTGCATAAACCTGCTGAAAAGACTGTCCGTAAAGTTTGCAGTCAGGATAATTATAGTAAATCGACACTTTCAATCTGGGGTCAACCTGATCCTCAATCGTCTTTTCCTTCTTAAACTCCTCAAAAATCCATTTGGTAGGTGCAGCATCATTCCAACCGAAAGGTGCAGGAGCGTAAGTAACTGCTCTGGCAGTTGTCTTAGACCAGTCTGCATTTGGTACATCTACCCAGCCTATGGTAGTCCCGCCTGCCTCTCTGGAAAACTGTACTTCAAAAATAGATTCCGGATTGTTTTCACCCGATTCGGTAAAATTTTCCCCGTAATTACTGACAAGGTTATATATTTTTGAATCAATTACTTCTTTAAACTTCAAAGCTGCTTCAGCGTATCTTTTATTAAACAGATAAGATTTTCCCAGAAAAGCTAATGCTGCTCCTTTTGTGGCTCTGCCTAAATCGGCATTGCTATAACCGGAAGGCAATAATTTTGAAGCGTCATCAAAATCTTTCATTATCTGAGTCCAGGTCTCCTCAGGGGTTGCCTGAGAAGGAAAATACTCACCGGAATTTTTATAAGATTTGAGAATCAGAGGGATATTATTGAAAAAACTGACCAGATAAAAATTATTAAGGGCTCTTAGATATAAGGCCTCTCCTTTCAGCCTGTTTTTATAGTTTTGGTCTTTAAAAGGAATATTTTCTATGTTATCCAGAACAAGGTTTGCTCTGTTTACCCCTCCAAAAAATGCGGTCCACAACCATTCCTGCATAATGGTATTGTTAAACAATTTGAAAGACCCGGTATTTGACATGACATCCCAGGTACTCGGACTCATGGTATCATCTCCCCTGAAATCTAATGCGCATTGGGCAAAACGCAGAAAGGTCCCGTCATAATAAAGTCCCTGATAAATGGCATTAACGCCTTTTAAGGCATCATCTTCGGTTTTCCAATAACTTTCACTGGTCTGAACATTTGGGTTGGCCAGATCAAGGAAATCGCTTTTGCATGAAATCATGGAAAAGATGACTGTTATCAGAAATTTTATGTTTTGTTTCTTCATTTTGACTTAAAATCTTAAAATCCGAGTTGAACTCCTGCCATAAAACTTCTGGGGTTTGGCAAACCTCCGGCATAGGCGTTAAAGTTTCTGTTCGGAGCAAGTCCCTGATCAATGGCCCGGTTGAACAATCCATCATTTCCAAAATCCGGGTCAAAACCGGTATATCCAGTAAGTGTCAGCAGGTTTTGCCCTGATACATACACTCTGAGTCTTGACATTTTTAACTTTGATAATACCTTTTTAGGCAAAGAATAACCTAATTGTACAGTGGTGATTCTCAGATAATCTCCTTTTTCAAGCCAACGGGCAGAAGCCCTGTTATTTTTGTTTGGATCAAACATAACGACCCTTGGTACCTCTGTATCTGTGTTAGCCGGCGTCCAGCGATTCAGGGAATTTTTAGCATAATTGTCCCAGCCTCCGCCATATTCCAGACTGGCTCTTAACCCATTATAAATCAGGTTTCCTGAGACTCCTGAAGCCATTACCGATAAATCGAATGCTTTAAAGGCCAGATTAGCACTTATTCCAAAGCTGACGTCAGGAATGGCGCTTCCCAGAAAAGTTCTGTCATCATCATCAATTTTACCATCAGGCTTGCCTGTCAGTTTTCCATTGGCATCACGTCCGTTAATATCTTTAAAACGGATATCTCCCGGGCGTGTCAGTACTTCCTGGTATCTTCCGATCGGTGACTTGCGGTTCAACTGATCTATTTCATCCTGCGTCTGAAAAAGACCATCTGTCACCCAGCCATACAAAGCACCTACCTCTCCTCCTACTTCTGTCCTGGTAATTCCATCACCAATCGGCTGATCGCCATACCCGAGCGAAAGCACCTTGTTTTTCAAAGTAGTCAGATAGGCATTAAATCCATAGGTAAGCCCCCCGCTGGTATTTTTATAACCTGCCTGAAACTCCCAGCCACTGTTTTCGACAGACGCCCCATTTACAAAAGGAGACTTCCAGTTATATACTCCGGTAGATTCGGGAATTCTTACACGTAGCAGCATGTCTTTGGAGGTATTCTGATAATATTCAACAGTTAATGTAATTTTGTTACCTAAAAATCCGGCATCTAAACCAATGTTATGTGATTCTCTGGACTCCCATTTAATATCTGGTGTTGCAAACTCTAGTTGCGTGGCACCAGGCGCCAGCTGATTCCCGAATACGGCATGTGCATATGGGTTAATTACCGCTTCATATTGATAGGAAGGGATTTCCTGATTACCAAGTAATCCGTAACTGGCTCTTAGTTTAAACTGGCTGATAAATGGAAGTGCTTTCATGAATCTTTCATTATGCATTTTCCAGCCCAGTGCGAGAGAAGGAAATGTTCCCCAGCGGTTTTGTCTGGAAAACCGGGAAGAAGCATCCCTGCGAATGGTAGCAGTAAGAAGGTATTTGTCGTTAAAACTATAATTAACTCTCCCGAAGTAAGACAGAAGTCTGTTTTCTTCCTCATAACCTGTCACGCTGATTCCTGAAGTACCGTTGCTTAAAACAGGGAAATAGGGCTCAGAAAAACCTTCGGCATGCGCCTGTACTCTGCTGATGGCAGATTGCAAAACCGAGTATCCGGCAATGGCTGAAATAATGTTTTTCCCGATTATTTTGTCATAAGATAAAGTCCCTTCAATCGTTCCTGTATAGCCGTATCCTCGCCAATCATTCATTTTGGCAATATTATTCACATAAAACCACCCAAAATCATACTTGGGTTGAAAATTAAAGTCCCGCCAGTCAGTTCTTTCATATCCTAAACTCAATCTGAATTTCAGGTCTTCCAGAATAGCATATTCCCCGTAAATATTTCCGATCAGGCGGTTGCGATCCGTTTTACTTTGCAGGGTACTGTTAAAACCAATGGCATTGGCCGTATATGATCCGTGAATAGTCTGACTTGCACTTCCAAAGCCGTTTTTAGTAGTATTATCATAAACAGGAAGTGTAGGAATTGCCCCGACGATATATCCCAATGGTGTTCCGTCATGAACAAACGTCATAAAATTCTGGTCAACCCCGGTAAAGCCTAATGATTCACCAAACTTAAATCTCTGATGTTTAAAATCTGTATTTACCCTAAGTCCGTATCTGGTATAACCAGGCCCCGAGCCCACAATGGTACCGGTATGATCGAAATAATTAAGCGATACATTGTACGTTACCGTTTCATTTCCTCCTGAAACACCTAAAGTATGTTCCTGAATTTTTCCGGTTTTAAATGCTTCTTTCTGCCAGTCGGTATCAATATTATTTACAAAAAGCGGAGAATCAGAGTCATTTGCAGGTTTTTTTGCCAAAGCGGGTTCAGCATTAGCAGAAGCCTCATTTACAAGCATCTGATATTCTTCCCTGTTTGCTACCTCCAATCGTTTTGCAATATTTTGCCAGCCATGATAGAAGCTATAATCTACTTTCATTTTACCCGATTTACCTCGTTTGGTGGTAATGATAATTACACCATTTGCCGCTCTGGAACCATAAATTGCGGCGGCAGAAGCATCTTTCAGAACCTGCACAGATTCTATATCAGAAACAGGCAAATCTCCGATCGGAGCCTGCACTCCATCAATAATATACAGTGGACTGGTACTGTTAAAGCTTCCGATTCCTCTCACAATTACCTGCGGGTTCATCCCCGGTTCACCGCTTCCGTGTACACTTACTCCTGCTATCTGCCCCTGCATTGCCTTTGTTACATCATTGGTCGCGATTTTGATAATTCTTTCCGGATCAATGGTAGATATAGCTCCTGTCAAGTCTTTCTTCTTCTGAGTTCCATAACCTATCACCACCACTTCTTCCAGAGGAATTATATCAGGTTGAAGGGTTATCTGTACCTTCGTCTTTTTCCCGATTTTCAGTTCCTTTTTCACAAACCCGATCGAGGAAATCAAAAGGATTGCATTTTCATTATCCGCATCAAGGACAAACGCTCCCTTTTCGTTGCTGACAGTTCCTCTCGTGCTGCCTTTTATAGCAACAGTGGCGCCAAAAACCGGCTCTCCTGTGTCTGTTCCTGTAATCATTCCTTCTATTCTGAAGGAAAAGTTTTTTGGATCAGGTTCTGATCCGGAAGACAGCAGATCCTCAAAAGCCATTACATGAATATGCTTTTTGATAATTTTGAAAGCTAAATTGGTTTCTTTTGACAGGTAAGATAAGATTTCCTGAATGTTCTTGTTTTCGGCTCTTAATGAAACCTTTAGTTTTTCGTTCAGGTAGGCATCGTTGTAAGTAAATCTGAATCCCGTTTTTTTTTCAAGTTCCTTAAAAACTTCCAGAACAGGTCTATTCTCAAATCGCACAGTTAATTTGACTTCTTCAGCACTCCCCGGAATCTGACTGTAAATACTGAAATCTCTGCTCAGCAAAAACAGTATTATCCCCGCCCGGATCATAGATCCCGTGTTTTTAAGAATAAGGGATATGGAGCATTTCATCGAAGTGATGCTTTAGTTGTCTGATACAAAAGATATGCGATGCTAACCGGAAAGCATTCCGCGGGCCGGAATCAGTATGAGAAGATGTAATTGTCTGTAATCATATTTGTCAGTTATGAATGATAATTTGTTTCCCTTTGATCTGAAATTTAAATCCTGACGTAAATGCAATGCCTTGCATAACATCTTCCAGTTTTTCATTTTTAAACGCTCCGCTGTATCTTCCTTTCGGCAAATTATTACCTTCTACAATTATTTCCACATCATACCAGATTTCAATCTTTCTGAAAACTTCATTAAAATCAGATTTTGCAAAAAAGAGCATTCCATCTTTCCATCCTGTGACAGCATCAGGGTCAAAACTTGTTTTCTGAATCTCAGATTTTTCAGATTCAATCAGCCCCATTTCTGTGGGAGTAAGAATTAAAGCACTCCCTTTGGTGTTTTTTACATTTACTTTTCCGATAACTACTGCTACGGAAGCTGTGGAAAGATCATCATAGGAGTTAACATTGAAAGACGTACCAAGTACCTGCGTTTCAACCTTTCTGGTCTTCACAATAAACGGAGATTCAGGATTTTTAACTACTTCGAAAAAGGCCTCGCCATTCAAATATACCTCTCTCCTGCCTGCTTCAAAATGTTCAGGAAAACTTAAAGTGCTTTGTGCATTAATTGTTACTTTGGAACCGTCAGGCAAAACTATCGTTTTCCGATCTCCCCGTTTAGTCCTTTCATTCTTAAAAGCAAGTTCAGCGGCCTCTGTGCCCCTGGTCTTGTTCTGATTAAGGTAAAAAGTCCCCAAAATTGCGAGAATCAATATTGCAGCAGCTGACCACCGGATTACAGGAGAAAACAACAGTTTTTTTGAGGTTCTTTTCTGTGCCTGAACCATTTCAAATTGCTGAATTGAATGAAGCATATCTTCTGTATCGTTTTCAGACAATTCATATCGTTTCTGATAATTTATGGTCAAAACAATCTTTCTGGCATTCTCAAATTCCTGTTCTTTTTCAGGATTAAGAGCAAGCCAGTTTTCCCAAAATGCTGAGGGCTGTGTTTTTTTAACCCACTCCACAAAAGAAGGCTCTTTGAGAAAGTCTTCAGTCTTTTCGAATTTATGCTGCATATGATAACTATTTCAAATATATAAAGTAATCAAACCATGAAATGACCATGTCAAATCTACTATTTTTTTATCTTTTTTAAGACAAAAGCCTTTCTATTCGCCTTTTTCAGCATTAAAAGCCTGAACGCAGATACTTTAATCTGAATGACAAAAAGAAAGGCTTATCAGATCAAATGCCTGATAAGCCTTTTTATACTGTTGTAAGGAAGTAAATTAAGCGATAAATCCTTTATCTCTCAAAATCTTATCCATTAGTTTTTTATCATTTTCACTTGTAAAGATCGTGAATGGCAGATATATAAACTGGAATTTCCCCATGGTAAGAATATATGCTTCTTTATCCTTGTAGGCTGAAAGAATCATATCCCATTTAATTACGCCACCTTCCTGGTCGCTCAGTTTCATTAAAATCTGACGACTGTCAATTTCATAACGATATTTGTCGAATAACTGTTTGTATTGTGCCAGCTGTGTAACTCCTGTAAATTGAATAGCCCAGAAAGCAAGGTACAAAACAGCTCCTAATACAGCAAATACATAGATCCACCAGTTTTTGTAAGCTCCGGTAAGATTCAGAATAACGTTCAGGAAAATAATCCCAAGAGGCACAAATCCCCAAAACCATTGCTTCTGAATCAACTGGCGCATTGATAATGAGATATACTTGTTTTTTTCAAAGGCGTATTTCTTGGTTTTAATCGCCAATGGATTTGAAGGAGACTGCATCATTACCCTTTGCTGTTGCCCTCCGTAAGTCTTTGCCATGATATTGTGTTAATTTATCGGGTTATTTAGTCTTAAAATCTTTGTTAAGAGCCTGTTTGCTAATCGCAAACAAAATTTCTGGTCGCAAAGGTACAAAAAAAAAGGCGTAGAGAACACTTCGATGCTCAAACGCCCAAAAATTTGTTGTTCTATAATAAGAGTTTCAGGTTTTTACCCTCTGTTAATCTGCCACGATACTATTGTTACGATAACTGTCCTTTCTGAAATGAATCGTATCAATCAGGAATTGGCCTTCTTTCCTTTTCAGCAGGACATATACTCTGAAGTTCTCACTATCAGTAACATAGGTCCCGGAAAAGAACTGCTTTTGCGGGTCATTTCCTTTAAAGGATACAAGAAAGTCTTTGGGTGTCTTTTTCCTGAAAAACGCTTTTAGAATAAATTCAGCATGATCGTTGGCAATCTGATTAAACTCAACCTGCTCAGAATCAATAATTAATTCTATTTTTTTGTTAAATAAAGAGGCCAGTTCGGAAGCATCACCTGTCCTGAGGGATGATTGTATCTTAGTGATTAAGAAGTTTTCCGGAATGGCGGCTCCACTATTGCCACAAATCAATACAATGGCAATTAAAAAACTGCATAATTTTTTCATTTTCTTTCATGTGTGTTAACTTATTTACAGCATAAATCATGCCGCGATTGAAGAGTATTGGTGTCAAGTGAAGAAATATTTATTTTAAATTTCAGACGCTTGAAGGTATTCTTTTTATTTCTGTTTTCTGATTACAGTTTCGTTTCAAAGCCGGTAAAAACCAGCATTTTCAGTTATTAACGAATTATTACTGCCTGATAATATATAATTCATTCTTCCTGTTTTCATTTTTTATTATCTTAGCATCATGGAAACGAGTACTAATCAAATATTAAGCCAAACGCAGGTTTTGCAAAAAATCAGAAGAATTGCGTTTGAGATTTATGAAAATAATTTTGAAGAAGGCGAAATCATCATTGCAGGAGTTCGCGGACAGGGTTATGTTTTTGCTCAGATGCTTGCCCAGACGCTTCAGGAAATCTCCGGAATCAAGAGTAATCCTGTTCTGATAGATTTTGATAAAAATGTTCCTTATGAAACTCCGGTAGAGTTTGATTGCGACGAACGTTTTCTTGAAAATAAGGTAATTATTGTTGTGGATGATGTATTGAATACCGGAAGAACTTTTGCTTACAGCCTTGCACCTTTTTTAAGCATCCCGGTAAAAAGAATCCAGGTTGCTGTAATTGTTGACAGAAATTATCGCCGTTTCCCGATTCTGGCTGATTATGTAGGGTATGCTTTATCTACCACCATCAGCGAACATGTAAGTGTGATTCTGGATGATGAAGAGAATTCAGGTGTTTTTCTGCAATAGATTCGATTACCGAAAATGGCATTTGTTTATTTCACTGTAAGAGGTTTATGACCTTTTATAACTCCGCAACTTTCGGATTTTATGATATTTGACGACGCTATACCTTTGTATCATAAAATTCGAAGAAAATGACAACTCAGGAAAACATCAACTTTAATCGCATTGCCGAGGCAATAGATTATTTAAAACTACATTTCAGGGAACAACCCAATCTGGATGAGGTAGCTGAAAAAATCAACCTAAGTCCTTTTCACTTCCAACGGCTTTTCAGCGACTGGGCCGGAGTAAGCCCCAAAAAATTTCTACAGTATCTAAGTGTGGAATATGCCAAAAGTATCCTGAAAGATAAACAAGCCACTTTGTTTGATGCAGCCTATGAAACCGGCCTTTCAAGTACGGGAAGACTTCATGATTTATTCATCAGGATAGAAGGAATGACACCGGGAGAATTTAAAAACGGTGGCGAAAACCTGCAAATCAATTATAGTTTTGCCGAAAGCCCTTTCGGAAATATACTGGTAGCTTCCACTTCCAAAGGAATTTGTCATATGTCATTTGCCGATAATGAAGATGATGCACTTGCTGAATTTAAAACCCGTTTCCCTAAAGCTGAATATCACCAGATGGTTGACCTGATCCAGCAAAATGCACTCTATATCTTCACGCATGACTGGCAGAAACTCAATCAGATTAAACTTCATTTAAAAGGCACAGAATTTCAGCTTAAAGTCTGGGAAACACTTTTGAAAATTCCTATGGGAGAATTATCGACCTACGGAAATATCGCAGAAGCGATCGAAAAACCGAAAGCCTCAAGAGCGGTTGGGTCTGCTATCGGGGATAATCCTGTGGCTTTTCTGATCCCGTGTCACCGCGTAATTCAATCAACAGGAGCTTTCGGACAATACCATTGGGGAAGCAGCCGCAAAACTGCCATGATTGGCTGGGAAGCAGTCAAAAGCAATCATTCCCTCTAATTTTCATGAAAAACATTGAAGAAACATTAACAGCTATCGACTGGAATTCGGTAGCTGAGAGCATGCACGCCAAAGGCTTTGCAAGTCTCACAAAAGTGCTTACACCGGAGCAATGTCAGGAACTTATTGATAGCTATTCTAAGCAGGAACTTTACCGGAAAACCATTACAATGGAACGATATCGTTTTGGCCTTGGAGAATACAAATACTTCCGTTATCCATTGCCGGAACTGCTTCAAAGTATCCGGGAAACGGTTTATCCTCAACTTGCCTCTATAGCCAATAGCTGGATGAAGGTGCTGAATATTGATAAATTCTTTCCGGAAACGCTGAAAGAACTTCATACTTTATGTCATCAGCATAATCAGACCAGACCAACCGTTTTAATTCTGAAATACGGGAAAGGCGGTCATAATACCCTGCATCAGGATCTTTATGGAGAAGTCTTTTTTCCGATACAACTGGTTTTATTTTTGAATGATCCGGAAGAGGATTATCAGGGCGGGGAATTTGTCCTGGTTGAACAAACACCAAGAGCACAGTCAAAAGCAATTGTTTTAAAACCGGGAAAAGGGGATATTCTTATTTTTACCACGAATTTCAGACCGGTCAGAGGAAGTAAAGGCTACTACCGAGTAAATATGAAACATGGGGTAAGTGAACTTCATTCCGGACAAAGGCATACTCTGGGCATTATCTTTCATGATGCTGAAAATTAGTAAAGCTGTTTTTCTATCATTGCACAAATATCTCTTGGCAAAACTATGTTTTTTCATAAAAATCTGAACAAAACCGATTTACATTCCCTTATCAGACGAGGTGTCATAACTTTTGGAGGAAATGCGGCTTTGAAGATTTATGGTACTTTACTCTGCAAATCCGGGAAACGTATGAAAAAAAGCAACCGGGTTTTCTTCAGCTCCGAAAAACAGGCACAGTCTGAAGGATATCGCCCTTGCGGGCATTGCATGAGGAATGCTTACAAAATCTGGAAAAACGAAAATAAAGCCCTTTAATTACATGTCAGAAAATCAGAACTTATTGCCATTTCAGGGCGAAGCTTATTTTTACCCTGACTTTTTTTCCAAATCAAAGAGTGATTTCTATTTCAATCAGTTATTGGATGAAATCCGGTGGAAACAAGAACCGATTAAGATTTTCGGAAAAGAAGTTATGCAACCCCGGCTCACTGCCTGGTATGGCGATGAGGGCAAAATATATACTTATTCAGGAATTACCATGATTCCTCATGAATGGACTCCGGCCCTGCTTGAAATCAGGCAAAAAGCTGAGGAAATTTCTAAAGTACGGTTTACGAGTGCCTTGCTAAATCTCTATCGTGATGGCAAAGACAGTATGGGATGGCATCGTGATAATGAGAAAGAGTTGGGTTTAAATCCTGTAATCGGTTCTGTAACTTTCGGAGCAAGCCGTTGTTTTCAGCTGCGAAATTATCAGGATAAAAAACTCATCAGATCAATAGATCTCAGTCATGGAAGTTTTTTGTTAATGCAGGGAGAAACCCAGCATTTTTGGGAACATCAGTTGCCTAAAGTAAAAAACACAGTTGATGTCCGGATCAATATTACATTCAGGGTAATAAAATGAGGCATATTCATCCGGAAATCACGGTTATTATCTATTCATTCCATATCTGCCAGGCTTTTTCTGCCTGACCATGCAACATTTCCAGTCCAAAATGTACTGATTTGATACCAGCCTCTAATCCTTTTTTAAGGAACACTGTTTCCAGAGGATTATAAACAATATCATATAAAAGATGCTCTGAGGTTAATAATTCATAAGGAATTTCCGGAAATCCTTCTGTTTTCGGATACATTCCAAGAGGAGTAGTATTAACAATCAGAAGATGTTCTGCAATAATATCTCTGGTCAGTTCCTCATAGGTAATTGTATCAGATTCTTTCGACCTTGAAACTAATTGTGTTTGCACCCCAAGATCATTAAGTGCCTGAATAATGGCTTTTGAAGCACCACCCTTTCCTAAAATCAAGGCATTCTTTGGCTGAACCTGAGTAAATTCTGCCCATTTTTCCAAAGTCCATCTGAAACCCCAGTAGTCTGTATTAAAGCCTTTTGTTCTGCCATCCGGAAGGATTTTGATTGTATTTACTGCTCCGATTTTCTGAGCGGCCTCATCAATTTCATCCAAAAAAGGGATTACATTCTGCTTGTGAGGAATTGTAACATTTAATCCTTTCAGATTGGCCTTATTTCGGTTAAGTAATTCGGGAAGTTCTGTTATATCTTTTAATTCAAATTTTTCGTACAAATGCGTTTCCGCCAGGCCTGATTTTTCAAATTTTTCCGTAAAATATCCTTTGGAAAACGAATGACCGAGGGGATAGCCGATTAGCCCATAAAGATTTTCAATCACAGTTTTATTGTTTAAAGTTTATCGGTTTTATAAATTTTCTGATAAAAATATACCCCAATAGCCAGGCCATTGAGGTATATTTTAAAAGCAATATGACCAATGATTAAAGTGTACGTTTCACTTCTTTCAATTCATAACATTCAATAATGTCTAATTCAACGATATCATTGAAGTTTTTGATTGAAAGACCACATTCGTAGCCGAATTTAACTTCAGCCACATCGTCTTTGAAACGTTTAAGTGCTGAGATTTCACCTTCATGCACTACTACGAAATCACGGATAACTCTGATTTTATTATTACGTTTCACAGTACCATCCAGCACATAACATCCTGCAACTGTACCCACTTTCGAAATCTTAAATACATCACGGACTTCAATATTGGCAGTAACAACTTCCTCAAAAGTAGGAGCCAATAAGCCTTCCATCGCTGCTTTTACATCATCAATTGCCTGATAGATAACTGAATAAGTACGGATCTCGATTTGTTCGTTTTCTGCCAGACGTCTTGCATTTACACTTGGACGAACCTGGAATGCCACGATCACCGCATCTGATGCTGAAGCTAACAATACATCCGATTCTGATACCTGACCCACTGCTTTGTGGATGATACGAACCTGAACCTCTTCTGTAGAAAGTTTCAATAATGAGTCAGAAAGTGCTTCTACTGAACCATCCACGTCACCTTTCACAATTACGTTCAGTTCTTTGAATGTTCCGATAGCTTTACGACGGCCAATCTCTTCAAGCGTAATATGCTTACGTGTTCTGATTGATTGTTCACGTAGAATCTGCTCACGTTTGTTGGCAATTTCACGGGCTTCTCTCTCATTTTCAAGTGAGTTCAGCTTATCACCTGCCTGAGGTGCTCCGCTTAAACCTAAAAGCTGAACCGGAGTTGACGGCCCTGCCTCCTTGATTTTTCTTCCCAGGTGGTCAAACATTGCTTTCACACGACCGTAGTGTGCTCCTGCCAACATCATATCACCTATATGTAAAGTACCTGACTGAATCAGTACTGTTGTTACATAACCGCGACCTTTATCAAGTTCCGCTTCAATTACAGTACCAACAGCACGCTTATTAGGATTTGCTGTCAATTCCAGTAATTCAGCTTCAAGAAGTACTTTTTCTAACAAATCATTGATACCCAGACCCGATTTCGATGAAATTTCCTGAGACTGGTATTTACCACCCCATTCTTCCACCAACATATTCATAGCAGCAAGTTCTTCACGTACTTTGTCGGTATTTGCACCAGGTTTATCAACTTTTGAGAAAGCGAATACGATTGGTACGCCGGCAACCTGTGCGTGATTGATTGCTTCACGGGTTTGTGGCATCACTGAGTCATCTGCTGCAATTACAATAATTACAACGTCAGTAATTTTAGCACCACGGGCACGCATTGCGGTAAAGGCTTCGTGACCTGGCGTATCCAGGAAGGTAACACGTTTTCCTGAATCCGTTTGTACCGAATATGCACCAATATGTTGTGTAATACCTCCTGCTTCTCCGGCAGCCACTTTGGCACGACGGATATAGTCAAGCAAGGATGTTTTACCGTGGTCAACGTGACCCATGATTGTTACAATCGGAGCTCTTGTTACAAGATCGTCTTCATTGTCAACTTCTTCAACAATACTTGCTTCTATTTCCTCTTCCGCAGAAACAAAGCTTACATCGTATCCGAATTCATCCGCAATAACAGTAATTGCTTCGGCATCCAGACGCTGGTTGATTGAAACGAACATACCAAGACTCATACAGGTCGAGATTACTTCATTTACAGAAACATCCATCATTGAAGCAAGATCGCTGGCCGAAATAAATTCGGTTACTTTCAATGTTTTTGATTCTTCTTCTTCCTGAAGCTGACGACGTTCTTCCTTCTCAGCACGAACTTTTCTCTTCGCTCTACGTTTATCTGCGCCGAAACTTGGCTTATTGGCTTGTCCTTGCAAACGTGCCATTGTTGCCTTAATCTGGTCTTGAATCTGCTTCTCGGTTACATCCTCTTTAGGTTTAAGCGGAGCTTTATTTCCCTGATTAGTATTATTATTGTTATTCGGCTTATTTCTGTTGTTGTTATTATTATTATTATTGTTACCTCCACCGGTATTCTGGTTATTGGTACCAGGTTTTTTAGAACCTCCCTGTTGTCCTCCTGCAGGAGCCGAACCATCTTTCGGAGGGCGTGGAGCACCTTTTTCGTTTCTGATTTCAGTTTCAGTAACTTTTTCCCCGGCTTTGTTAATTCTCTTACGCTTCTTCTTGTTACGGTCGTTACGGTCAGAGCGGCTAATTTCAACAGGTAATTCAATTTTACCTAAAACCTTCAAACCACGCAAAGTTTCACCTTTTGCCTCAATCAACTCAATTTCCGGTTCTTCAACCGGTTCAGGCTTAGGAGCCGGAGCTGGTGGCTGAGGTTTTGGAATCTGATTAGGGTTGAATGCTTTAGCAGGCTGCTGCGGATTCTGTTGATTCGGATTATTACGCTGCTGATTGCTATTCGGGTTATTTTGCTGCGGACGCTGTCCCTGCTGATTCGGGTTATTGCGTTGCTGATTGTTATTATTCTGCTGGTTAAAAGGTCGCTGCTGATTATTAGCATTTCCCTGATTCTGCTGAGGTTTTTGTTGATTATGAGGTTGTTGTGGTGGCTTTGGAGGCTCAACTTTAGCCTGTTCAGCAGGCACTTCAACTTTTTTTACAGCTTCAACAGCCTCCGGAGCAGGTACTTCAACCTTCGCTTCGACTTTAGGGGATTCAATCACTGGTTCAACCTTCACAGGTTCCACGTTATCAGATTTTGGAGTTTCTATAATCACGGGCGGAGCTACTGGAGCGACTTCAACCGGCTTTTCTGCTGGTTTGGGTTCTACAACTTCCGCTTTCTTTTCTTCAACCTTCTCAGGCTCAACTATTGTCTGAGGTTTTGGAGGAACCGGATTACCTTTTGCATCCAATTCAATTTTACCTAAAACCTTGAACTTAACTTCCGCTTTAGCCTGAATCAACTCAGGCTCCTTGTCTTCTTCTTTTTTCTCCTCAGCTTTCGGACCATTTGCACCTTCTTTAGAAGCATCTCCACGGAAATACAAAGGTAAATCATCATCCGATTTTTTAGGCTCCGGAGCAACCACTTCATCCACAGCTTTCTGAACAGACATTGGAAGCTGATCCAATAAATTGGTAGCGTTATATTCTTTGGCCAGCAATTTAAGTTGTTCAAAATTCAGCTTGGTATTTGGGTTATTTTCAACCCTGTGACCTTTGGCAGAGAGATATTGAACGATGGTTGAGGTTCCCACGTTAATCTGCTTTGCCACCAGGCTCAATCGCATCATTTTATCTTCTGCCATGTTTTTTTCTTGATACTTTTCTATAATAATATTATTTTATGAATGAGTGTGTTGAGTGACTGAGTTTTTATGATTGGGCGATAAACTAAATGTCAAGATGCACTCAGTCACTCATTCACTCAATCACATTGCTAAATTATTCAAACTCTGAACGAAGAATGTCCATTACTTCCTGAACAGTTTCTTCTTCTAACTCTGTACGACGAACCAATTCCTCTTTCGATAGAGACAGAACCTGTTTGGCTGTATCTAAACCTATTTTATGGAATTCGTTCAAAATCCAGTCTTCAATTTCATCGGTAAACTCGTTCAAGTCAACGTCTTCATCGTCAACTTCACCTTTTGGAATATCTCTGAATACATCCAGTTCAAAACCGACCAGTTTACCGGCTAATTTAATATTTTGTCCACCTTTACCGATTGCAAGAGAAACCTGGTCAGGCAGCAAATACACCGAAATGCGTTTCTTTTCGCGATCAATATTCATTGAACTTACTTTCGCAGGGCTTAGCGCACGTGCTACCAATAGTTCAAGGTTTTCTGTGTAATTGATTACGTCAATATTTTCATTCTGTAATTCACGGACAATTCCATGAATACGGGAACCTTTCATACCCACACATGCTCCTACCGGATCAATTCTGTCGTCATAAGATTCAACTGCTACTTTTGCACGCTCACCCGGTTCACGTACGATACGGCGAATCATAATCTGTCCATCATAAATTTCAGGTATTTCCTGCTCAAAAAGTCTTTCCAGGAATACCGGAGAGGTACGGGAAAGTGTAATTTTCGGAGTACCATTATTCATGTCAACTTTATGAATGACAGCTTTTACCGGCTCACCTTTCTTGAATCTATCCTTTTGAATCATTTCTGATTTTGGCAGGCTCAATTCATTTCCTTCTGAATCAATCAAAATTAACTCTTTTCCAATGATTTGGTAAACATCAGCAGTGATCAATTCTCCGACAAGATCTTTATATTTTTCAAACAGACCTTCTTTTTCTAAATCTTTAACCTTTTGAATCAGTGTCTGACGGGCAGTCTGAACAATACGGCGACCAAAATCCTCCAGTTTGATCAATTCGGCTACTTCCTCGCCAATTTCAAAGTCAGGTTCTATTAATTTTGCTTCAGCTAACGGTATTTTGTCATAATCCCAAATGTCCTCTGAGTTGTCGTCAACGATCTCACGGGTCCGCCACATTTCAAGGTCACCACTCTCAGGGTTAATGATTACATCAAAATTCTCATCAGTTCCATATCTTTTACGAATCATGGTGCGGAAAACTTCTTCCAACACCTTGATCATCGTCGGGCGGTCAACGTTTTTTTCTTTTGCAAAATCCGCAAACGAGGCTATTAGCTCTGCACTATTCATTGGTTTTTATTTTTAATGAGCGACATTACTGAGTTCTGAGCAAAATTCATTAATACTGCTTTTCTGATTTTCTCAATTTACTCGAAATGATACCATTATTTGAATGATATCTGAATTTTAGTTTGTTCTATATTGCTGAAAGGGATTTCAAGAGGACCATGCTCTTCGCCCTTTTTAGGCTTTTTCTTCAATTCTTCAGTGATGGTGATGCCTTCATCTGAAACGGCATCAAGGCTGCCTTTCTTTTCAGAACCGTCTTTCAGTATGATCTTTACAGAGCGGCCGATATTCTTAACATACTGGCGTCTGAATTTTAGCGGCTGATCGATTCCGGGGGAGGATACTTCTAAATTAAACGCTGATTCTATCAGATTTAGTTCCTCTATTTCATGCCCTAATTTACGACTTATCTTAGCACATTCCTCAATGGTGATTCCAATATCAGAGTCTAATAAAATCGTTACATTAGAACGGGTCTTTGATTGTCCTACTTCTACTTCGACAATGAACAATCTATCATCTTCCAGATATTTCTGAAGTAGTTCTGTGATTTTATCTTTAAGCATTTCAAGTATTTTGCTTTGTCTGATTTTTCGGATGCTGCCAGACAGAAGTTAATGAAATAAAAAAGAGGGATTTACGACCCCTCTTCTTCATTTTTAAAACCGATGCAAAATTAACTATTTTTTAGGTAGAATGCAAGTATCTACCTTGATTCGCCTGATTTTTAATGCCTCAGATTGAAGTTTTTATCTCAAATCAATCAGGAAACTGTATCCATGTCTTGCAAAATCCAGGGATTCATAAAATGCATGTGCCTCATGTCTTTTCAGATTACTTGAAAGTGACAATTTATAACAACCTGCTTCCTCACAGCATTTTATGGCAAATTTCATCATGGCTTTGCCAATTCCTTTTCCCTGGTATTCATTTTTAACAGCTACATCCTCCACCACCCCGGATGGCGTTCCATAATGTGCCAGGTTATCCATAATCAGTAAGGCGAAGGTTCCGACGGCTTCATGTTCATTTTCAGCGAGATAAATGCTATAATTCGGATAGCTCATCATTTTATTGAAAAGAACCTCCGCCTTTTCCGGGCTTAAGATTTTTCCGTTGTCAAGTACCGTACTGTATAAAGAAAGAATTTCTGGCAAATCTGCTTTTGTCGCTTTTCGAATATTGAGTGTCATGATTTTTGGTAAAAAAGTTGTTACTTTGAGGGGATTTTAAAGGTCGTTATCCGCTTTTAACATGATAGCTTCCAGGGCTTAAACCATTATTTTTTCAATATTCTGAATAAAATTATTTAAGTCCTTTACCCGGAATTCAGGAGAAGGACTCTGATAAAATGGCGGTCTTCACTACATATAAATCCGGAGGTTTTTCTTAAGTGTTCGTAATGTCCAAAACTAAGCAATATCCCTGAAAAATCAAGTTCAACAATTTGTTAGCAAAAATCATAATACCCTCAAAATACCTTTTCAAAAGAGGTTACCTTAAAAATATCACAGGACTCTCCTGAAACATATCATTCAACAATCAATTTAAAAATGGCATACGGTTTATTAAAAGGCAAAAGAGGTATTATCTCCGGTGCATTAGACGAAAACTCAATCGCTTGGAAAGTAGCACTCCGCGCTAAGGAAGAAGGTGCTTCTTTCACTTTGACTAACGCTCCTTTGGCGATGCGTATGGGCGAAATCAACAAACTGGCAGAACATTGCGAGGCAAAAATTATTCCTGCCGACGCTACTTCTATTGAAGATCTGGAGAAATTATATACCGGTTCGATGGAAGAACTTGGCGGAAAGATCGACTTTGTCCTGCATTCAATAGGAATGAGTACAAATATCCGTAAAGGCAAAGAATATGGTGATTTAAACTATGAATGGTTTCTGAAATCAATTGATGTTTCAGCTTTGTCTTTCCACAAAATGCTTCAGGTTGCTGAAAAACTGGATGCTATTGAAAACAAGGGTTCTCTTGTAGCGCTTTCTTATATTGCTGCCCAGCGTTCATTTCCTGATTATACTGACATGGCACAAGCGAAAGCTATGCTTGAATCAATTGCCCGCAGCTATGGCTATCGCTATGGAAAGAAAAACGGAACACGGGTAAATACCGTTTCCCAGTCGCCAACCAAAACTACCGCCGGAACCGGTATCAGCGGGTTTAACGCATTTTATGAATATGCCAATCAAATGTCACCACTTGGAAATGCTTCAGCGGATGAGTGTGCCGACTATGTTATAACTTTATTCTCAGATCTTACCCGTAAAGTTACAATGCAAAATCTCTTCCACGACGGAGGCTTCTGCTCTGTGGGAATTTCTGAAGAAATTGTAGCGAGAATGGAAGGTTAATTCTGTTTCCATCTTTCATTTTAAAAAGGCAGCTCAATTGAGTTGCCTTTTGTTGGGTCTTTAATTCATTGCAACCACATAGACATATAGGGCACATAGTATCTGTAAACTCCCATGCTTGCAACCACATAGACATATAG
>NZ_FOXH01000003.1:398789-420792 GCF_900115665.1 Pseudarcicella hirudinis | reverse complement strand
CACATAGTATCTGTAAACTCCCATGCTTGCAACCACATAGACATATAGGGCACATAGGGTCACTTTGATTTATTAGTTACAGTGCAACCACATAGGCACATAGGACACATAGAGTTTAGTTAGTATGGTTTTGCGCTTTTTAGGCGTTAAATTGTCTTAAATGATGGTCGGTATGTTTGTATGCTAAAATACCTGTCTGCTCCTTTGTCAGTTCTCCAAAAAACGGGTGCATAAAGTGGTTATTGGTAAATTGCTCATATTCCTTCATGAGACTAATCCACTTTTCCTTTAATTCATCGACATTACCTGCTTGCTCCTTGATTTTAAATTCAGGAACGGTTGGCACATTTCTTTTAAAAGGTGTTTCGTCTTTTACGAAATCTTTTAAGGCCATTTTCCCGAAAATTCTGCCAAGCAATGATTGTTTGTACTTTTTCTTCCCTAATGCCATTTCTTCCCATTTTATACAGTGTATCATCATTTGACAGAGATTCATTTTGCCCCAGACGGCCTCACTATCTCCTTTTATCCTGCTGATTCTATGTATTAAATCTTCTCTTGTAGACGTGTCAAATATTGTTTTCATTGCTAAAGTTATTTATTGGTTGCAGTGAAAAAAAATTCCCCGAATCGTCTTTGAAAAGTGCCTCTGTTCCGTAAAATTCCTTTGTTGGAGCTTTTATAAATTCAACACCCTTGGTTTTAAGTTCTTCGTAGGTAGCAAAAATATCATTACAGGTCAATACTCCGCATCCGAATGTTCCACGCCTGATTAAACTAATTAATGAGTCTGCTACTTCCTGCGGAAACATTTTACTGACTGTAACAGGAAACAAAACCAATTGTAAGTCTGGTTGATCGGGAGGCGAAACTGTAAGCCAACGGGTATCTGGCCCCATTGGAATATCATTTACCAGTCTGAAACCTAATTTGTTTACATAAAAGTCGTAGGCGCTATCCTGATCTATAACATTTATGTTGGTAATTGTCATTTTTGTAACCATTGCTTTTCTTTTTAATAGTTATTTACTTCAATGCAAAGATTAGTAATGATTTAAACTGTTGCTTCTTCAAAATTGCTATTCTCTCCCCAGCCGTGCATAAAAGCATAACATTTCGGAACAAAAGCCAAAGGTTCTGATTGTATTTCCTGCTTTCGCTGTTTATGATAATTTAAATAACCGGAGGGTGTTTTCCCTGTAATTTTTGTAAAAAGACTGCTAAATGTACTTACACTGTCATAACCCACAGAAAAGCATACTTCTGTTACAGAATTGCCTTGTTGTAATAGTTGTTTAGCATGTTCAATTCTGACTGTTGTAAGATATTGGTGAGGGGTTTTTCCATAAATGGATTTGAAAAGCCGGATAAAATGATACTTGGAAAAATATGCTTCGTCAGAAATATTGTCAAGGTCAATTTTTTGTAAATAGTATTTATCGATAAAAACTTTCGCCTGCACAATGCGTCGGTATAAATAAATCCTGGGGTATTGTTCAGGCGTCATTTTCTGATCAGTTTAAAGTTGGAGGGTGTCTTTATGATAACTGCCAGCAGGCATGTAGTCTTTTTTATATTTCCGGACAGTTATACAGCATTCTCTGTTGGATATACTATTTCAGATTGCAAATACAAGATAAGAAATTCATTGTTAATAAAGGGTGCATTTTCAGTAAATCAGAGGAAAATATTATCATTTCATTGAACATAATCACCCATATACTGCGTTTAGAAAATACTGTCGAACGGTAAGGATTAACTCATAACTCTTAACTACCTTTGCAGTCCAAAATCTCGCAAATTTTGGAAAAAGAAAAATAAACATACCGTTATGCGATTAACTCTTATTTCATTAGTACTTTTTATCTCATTGACTTCCACTCTGTTTGCTCAAAAAGATAAACCACTACCAAATCCGCCGGAATCCAGCAATCGCTTGTTTTACATCCAATTGGTTAATGGAAATGTGATTACCTATGATGCCAATTTCGTAAGAGCCGGGCAGTTGCATGCCAAAGATCCTGTTCATCCTTACTGGATCAGATATAGTAACAGTGAAGGAGGAAGAATTAAAGAATTAAATGCTATTCAGAGAAATCTGGCTTATGGCGTAACCTGCAAGCCCCTGGCGAATGAGGCAAACGCTTTCGATATGGTTGTGGTAGGCTATAAAAAGCGTCGTTTTAAAATTACAACAGACAGCAAGGGTAATCCTATTGCCGTTTTTCCTATCAACGGGAAACAGAATCAGCTAACGAAAGTATTTGTGAAAGAAGAAGGCGGCGGATTGATTCCGACGATTTTATATGTTGATTTATTCGGGAAAGACCTTAAAACAGGGGCTGATGTTTTTGAGAGATTTGTGCCTTAAACAGTTTATTTTAATATCTCTCAGTTTCCGTAATTTCTTCGGAAGAATGAGCCATTCAGAAGATTAATTTAAAAACTGTTCCTTTTCCTTCTACCGATTCGACAAGAATAGCTCCTTTATGAAGTGCCATAATTTGCTTGGAAAGGCTTAGTCCGATTCCTGATCCATTCTTTTTGGAAGTGAAAAATGGCACAAAAATCTTGTCCATCATTTCAACAGACATTCCTGTTCCGTTATCTCTTACCTCAATAACAGGCCTGGCTTCATCTGAAACATAGGCAGAAAGTCGTATTTTAGGTTCACTGGCTTCTTTTACAGCATCTACAGCATTAATGAGTAAATTAATCAGAACCTGTTCAATTAAAGCATTGTCGGCCTCAAGTGTCATTTCCCAGTCTTTCATAACTACCTCCAGCTCAACTCCTTTTTGCTCCAGGTTACTTTCCAGTAATAATTCCACATTTTCAAAGAGGTCTCTTACATAAATGGTGGAAAAAGAAGAAACTGCCACCTTACTTAAAGTCCGGTATGTATCGGCAAATTTCAGAAGGTTTTCACTTCTGTTTTTAATGGTAAGTATTCCAAGTTCTATATCGTCAAAATACTCACTTTTGGGGAAATTCTCTTTATTTAAGCGATTTTGAATCGTTCCGGCCAGTGAAGCAATCGGAGCAACGGAATTCATAATTTCATGAGTCATTACCCGCAAAAGCTTCTGATACGCCTGTGCTTCCGTATCTTCGATAGCTTCGTTTACATTCTGAAAGGCGATGAGTTCGGCCCTTTCATTATTAACCATAAAAGCCGTTTTAGCTAAAAGAACCTGTTTCCCGGCAATTTTAACCAGGTTATTACTTCCGGTTTTTAAACTGACAATAGCGTCATACAATGATTCATCCCTCTTTTCCAGAGAACTCAGGTTTCGCAGGTATGGCACATTCAGCATTTTTTTCAGCGATTCATTCATCCATCCGATTTCACCCTCCGCATTATAAGATAGAATCCCTGTATCTACCAGTTCAAGTACTTTTTGCAGGTATTGAAACTGTTCCTCTTTTTCTGAAGAGAGTTGCTTGAAGGTATTATTGATCTGGTTAAAAGCTTTCCGAAGCTGTCTTACCGAGACAGGTGCATTCTTTTCGGCAAATTGCAGAGAAAAGTCACGATACTGAACAGCCTCTATAAACTGAGCCAGCTCAGTATTTGTCTTATTGATAAACTGTATGAAATTAACGACCTGATAGATCAGCAATGAGCCCAACATAATCAACAGATTATATTTGGCATTTGCCAGGCAAAAAGCGGCAAGAGAAAGACTGATAAAAAGAAAAGCTACCCGAACCGTTAAGCTGATTTCATAGCGTTTAGACATACTGAACAATTTTGAATGCTATTTTGAATATTCTGCAAACTTTCTGAAACTTATCAGAAATAATGAGATACGCTTAAATCTCATATTTTCCTAATCTCCGGTATAAAGCTGTTCGGGTAATTCCCAGCTCTTTGGCAGCTTTAGTGATATTTCCGTCGTGTTTCTCTATGGCTTTAAGAATTGTATTTTTCTCAATTTCTTCAATTTTCAGAGAAACCGGAACATCAATTATTTTCGGACCCTCGATAGAAGAAGAAAAGTCAAGGTCTCTGGCTGTGATAACATCTGACTCGGCCATAATAGCTGCTCTTTCAAGGCAATGCTGAAGTTCACGGATGTTACCCGGGAAAGCATATTTTCTTATTTTTTCCTTAGCTTTCTCATCAATAAACAGATTGGCTTTATTATATTTTGCTGCGTAGTTTCCGGCAAAAAATTCAGCCAGTACAATTACATCCTCTCCTCTTTCTCTTAATGGCGGTAAATGTATTTCTATCGTATTCAGCCGATAAATTAAATCCTTTCTGAAACGATTCTCTGTTGCCATCTCATAAATTTTGGAGTTAGTGGCTGATATAAGACGAATATCGATCGGAATCGGATTATTGGTTCCCACCCTTACTACTTCCCGGTTTTGTAAAACGGTAAGCAGTTTTGCCTGCTGCGGAAGAGTAATATTACCAATCTCATCCAGGAATAAAGTACCATTTGAAGCCGCTTCAAATCTACCGGCCCGATCTTCTCTCGCATCAGTAAAAGCTCCTTTTTTATGTCCGAAAAGCTCCGACTCGAAAAGGCTTTCTGTAAGAGCCCCCAAATCCACATTAACAAATGGCTGTTCCGAACGGTAGGACTTCTGATGAATCATTCTGGCGATTTCACCTTTTCCTGTTCCATTCTCACCCATAATTAATATGTTGGCATCGGTTGGTGCGATTTTCCCGATTTTATAGAAAATCTCCTGCATGACCTCTGATTCTCCGAGAATGGTATTCAGATCATTTTTTGAAGATTTGGAAGATTTCTTATTATCAGATTTCTGGCCCTTTCCTTTTGTATCCTGATTGTTTACTGACCTTTCAATAGCCTCTTCCATCGTAAAGAGTAACTTCTCGTTACGCCATGGTTTAAGGACAAAGTCGTTCGCTCCTTCTTTTACAGAACGGACGGCAAGGTCAATATCTCCATAAGCTGTAATCATGATTACAGCCACATTTTTATCAGCTTCCCGTATTTTTCTAAGCCAGAAAATCCCCTCATTCCCGGTATTCAATGAACTTTTGAAATTCATATCCAACAGAATAAGATCAAAACTGGTCTGACTTAACAGTCCGGGAATTTTTTCCGGATTTTTTTCTGTAACTATTTCTTTTACTTCCGGACGAAGAAGCATTTTCACAGCGAGAAGAACGTCCACATCGTCATCGACAACTAATACCTTAGCATTTTTAAGCATTGCACAGTTTTTTAAAGTCAGCTTAGAGACCTGAGGCCTCTATTTCTAACAGATGCCAATTTATATACTCAAGTTGCACAATTCTAAGGATTTTTGAAAATTTAGTGCAGTATATCGAAGGGCAAAAACCTGAAAAAGTTCAATAAAAATATAAAAAAGACTTTCTGTCAGGGTTTTAGAAGATTTTTAAAATGATTGAATATTATAAGGCCTCCTGCTCAAAAGCGATAAAATTTACCAGTTTCTTATTGATATCAAAAACCGGATTAATATCTACTTTACAGAAATATTCCTGATTATCTTTCCGGTAATTAAGCAAAATTCCTTCAAAAGGTTTTTGACCGGTAATGGCAGCCTTCAGTTCGTTCAGGGTTTCCCTACTGGTTTTCTCTCCTTGAAGAAACTTCGGAGATTTATGTAATACTTCATTTTTAGGATATCCCGTCATTCTTTCAAAACCTGAATTTACCCAGATTATATGCTCTGCGGGGCTGGTAATCACAATCGCATTTAAAGGCTTTTTCAGGAATTCTCTGATCCGCTGTAAATCAAAGCACCACTTTTGCTTTTTATATAATTTCAGGATCTGCTGAAATTCAGCTTCCCTCTCCTCATTAAGAATGATGGGTTTCTGCATAAATTCCATGCCGATCAACAGCGGTGTTTTCAGTTTTACATTTTGAAATGTATCACAAAAACTCTTAGATTCTATCATTTCTTCTTGTTTTTAAATTAACTACCAGACACCTGCAACTGAAGTTCTTTGAGACAGTTGAGACATAAACAGCTTCCGTCAAAATCAAGAACAGATAAATCACGGATGTATTCTGTCTGTTTCCTTGTAAGCTCTATTTTCAGGCAGTCACACTTTAAAATAGAGTTAACTTTACAAACAAAAATCTCCCCGCAGCGGGGACAGGCATCCTTAGCGTGCTTTGTCATACCGGTAACGAAAGTGATAAAAAATGATAACCGTTGTGTTCCAGTTTATTTTCCTGAATTACCTCAATTTCCTTCGAAAAAAGCGGACAGTCTAACACCACTGTGTGAAACTCTCCGTTTTCTCCGCAAACATCTACTCCCTTATTTTCCAGGGCTGTAATTGTTTCAGCATTGATAATTTTCCCCAGAAAATCCTTTCCTAAAGTGTCATTACAGGAAACAATCATTGTTTTTATTCCGGCATCAATCATTGATAGAACTAAATCTTTGCGGGATTGTTTCCAAAGTGGTAAATGACAGTTAATTTTTGCTTCAAAACATACGTTTTCTTCCCATTCCCGATGTGGTTCCAGATCAATATCTCCAAAAACCGCATCTGTCAGTTCATACTGCCGGGTTAGCAACTGAAGCTTTCTGATATATTTTTCGGTATATCCTTCCCAGGTTGCCGCAATAAAATCGATAGGAACATCCATTGCCTGAGCCTGTGCTTTTAAGATAGTATGGTGCAAGCCATGTGAACGGCTTATTTCTCCGTCCTCATTGAGGGCATTCAGCAAAATCCTGGGTTTCTGGTTCATCTGCATTAAGGCAAAACAGGAATCCTTACCTCCGGACCAGGAGCAGATTAAGTTCATATCAGCATAAATAACGTTCTCTATTTAGGAACTAAATCAGTGAAAAAATAGGTGGAAGTTAATTCTTCCCCTTCTGCATTTTTGAAATGATAGGTTTTATCTACCGTTTCTCCTATTTCAAAATCAATGGCTTGTTTAAAATAAGGTGTTTCGAAAACAAAAGTATGAAACTCTCCGTTTTCTCCGCAGGGATCCACATTTGCAGGAAGTTCTTTTACAAAATCTCTGTCCAGAATTCTTCCGCAAAAGGACTTATCCAGCTCGTTTCCGTTTACGGCTACAACAATCGTTTTAAAACCCGAATCCCAGAATTCTTCGAGTAGTTCCATTGATGGTCTTTTCCAGATTGGAAAGACTCCTTCCAGACCAGCTTTTGACAAACGCTCTTCCCTGTGACGGCGTAAATCTTCCAGAAAGATATCCCCGAAAATAGAATATTTCACTCCTGAGTCGATCAGTGGCTGCATGGTTTCCGCCATTTTTTCATGATATTCCTCCATCGAAACTGTTTCGGGTAATCTGAGTTTAATCAGGTCGATACCAATATTAAGTGCCTGCAAATCCAGCAATTCTTCCCTTACCCCATGCATAGAAACCCTTCTGAAAGAATCATTTACGGTGGTAAGCAAAAACTGAACGTCGTATTCCTTTTTTTGTAATATATGATAAAGCGAAAGGGCAGAATCTTTTCCGCCCGACCAATTCATTAATGCTTTCAATAGGATTTTTCTTTTAAATCAACTGATCTGAATGAAGTTTTTCAGCGAAAACGGCTGCGCATTTATGTTTCAAATGTTCCGGTATTTCAAATAAATCAGGGTTAAATAACGCTGCCAGTATCTCAATACCATTCACCAGGGTTGAAGCACTTGGTTGGGTAAACAGGTCATAATCCAAAATATAAACAGCCTTATTCCGAACTGCCAGCAGCGTATCCCAACCGGGTTTTGAACTAAGCAGATGAAGTTCCTCCAGGCTTCTTTCAGTCTCAAAACCACAAGGCGCTATAATTAATATTTCGGGATCATATTTTACAATTTTCTCCCATTGCGTTACAATGCTGTCTCCGGAAGGATTGCTCAGCATATCAACTCCTCCGGCATAGGCAATCTGATGAGGAATCCAGTGACCGCAATTATAAACAGGCTCTATCCATTCCATAAGCATTACCCGTTTGGGCAAAACCCGATGTTCACGCAGTTTATCAATCACCCTGTCTATCCGGCTATGAAGATTCTGAAGATAAAGGTATGCTGCTTCCTCCCGCCCCAGTGCTGTCGCAATGGTGATAGCAGTTTGAAAAACATCATTCAGACTTTGCGGAGTTATCGGAACAAGCCCGGGAGTTCTGGAAAGGTTATCAATAACAGCTTGTGTACATTTGGTGTCAATCTGGCAAACCTCGCAGACATCCTGGGTAATAATTACATCCGGAGAAATCACTTCCAGTTTTTCTTCTTCAACATAATAAAGACTTTTACCCTGCGCTTTAGAAGCTGAAAAGATTTTATCAATCTCATCACTGGAATAATTTTTCCCTTCCAGAACACAGCGAACTAAAATCTCTTTTTCAGTACGGGATTGAGCAGGACATTCGAAGGTGACACCATATAAGAGGTCTTGCAGACCCATGTCATAAATCATCTGCGTTGCCGCAGGAAGGAATGAGCAAGCTTTCATATTATGTCTGTTTTGGACAAAATGAAGAAGTTTTTAAGGAAAATTCTAAAAATATGAAGGTGCAGAACTATTATAAATTAAGAATAGGATTAAAGAGGTAAGATAATGAAATCTGTTAGCGCATTTTTAATATCAGGCCAAATCCATTTTAGGATACCGGGCTTTCAGCAGTTCAAATGCTCCGAACATAATGGCAGAATACACTAATGTTCCGGCCAGAAAATTTTTCATAAAAGGGAAACCCTGAATAAGACATTGCTGCAAACCAGCCCAGTCGCGACTTAATGGAAGGTTTGTTCTAAGATCTGTTCCTCCGCCAATCCAGACACTAAAATCTGCCAGAATCCAATGAGAGATTGCTGCGATAAGTGATGCCAGAATTACGTTTTTCACACTGATTTTCTGTAAAAGCACTTTTCCATACAACACGATCAGCAAGAAAATACCATATATCCACCACCATCCACTATACAAAATACCATATTTCCCCTGAAATACCACTTCGTTAATTACCACATCACTGATTAACAAGGTTAAAACAGGAAAAGCAAAAGCTTTCCAGCGACTGGTAAAATAAGCCCCGCCGAATAATCCCATTGCACCAATTGGCGAGAAATTAGAAATCGGAGATATCTGTGCTGAATTACCTATCCGAACTAAGGCAACGGCTAAAATAAAGCACATTAAGGTAAGAAAGCGGGGATTTAGCGTTTGTTTCATTGTGATAAAATCTTTTAAAAGCCTTCTCCAAAGCATTTATTCGGAGAAAGCTTGTGGTCAAAGCAAATTGTATTTACTTAAAGAAAAAGCCACTTGGTGCAATTTCAGCTTTAATTGAGTCAATCAATGCACCATTTGACTGGTAGCGGAATACATAACCTGCCTGCTTATAAGAAGGTGTGAAACCTGCATAAATATTTCCGGTTGCCGGATCAACTCCTAAACCTGTAAATAATTTATTGATAAGAGGTTTGTCAGCTGTAACTGAAGTAGCATTTACTCCAAAACTATAAGTCTCCCCTTTTTGCTTATATCCATCTGCAGGATCATAGAATGAATACACGAATAAGATTGACAATTTATCTTTGCTCAAAGTGAAATTACCAGGAGATTTAGCCGATCCGGTTGTGGTAATTTTAAGGCGGCTTTCGACTGTTTTAGAGGTGAGATTGAATTTTACTAATTCTCCTCCGGCATAAAGCCAAAGCTTACCATTGGCATCTATCCCAATTAAACCAGGGTTTTTCCCAACTTCCACCTGAGTAGCTACATCCGTTTGGGTGTTAATAATGTTAATAAAAGTGTCTCCACCATAACCACCGCTTCCAACAATTACATCATTTCCGTTTGCGATTACATTTTCAACATTTCTCTGAACAGTGATTTTTTTGGTAACTTTATTAGTTGTCAAATCAATCACTGCTATGTAACCAGGATTATATGAATAGTCAGGGTTAAGCAAACCCCAACATGATACATATGCTTTGTTAGTCCCGGCTTTAACTCCATAACGTGGGTTTTCGATATCTGTTGAAGGAATAGTTGCAATCGACTTAAAGGTACGGGCATTAACAATTTCCACAACATCTTTTCCTGCAGCAGCATTATCAACCAAAATCAACCCTTTTCCGTCAACCTCCTGATAATCACGAACACCACCGGCAAGAGAACGGTTATTTTCTTTTTGGAAAATGTCAAAGCTTGTTACTTTGGTTGTCGGGTTAATTAAGGTAAGACTTCCATTATTATCGTTAAAGTTTCCTGAATTTATTACGAAAACACCTTTATCATAAGGTTGTGAAGGCTCAGGATCTGAAGAAGAGCTACATGAATTCAATCCGAAAAGAAGAATTCCGGCTGCCAGTGAGCGAATGAGAATAGAATTAAACTGCATTGTTTTTTGATTTATGAATTAAAATTAAATACTAGACCTAAAGAGAAACTTCGTCCGGGCATGGCATTTTTCCGGACACTCGGGTAAACGATATCTGTAAGATTATTCACCTGCAAGATCAAACTGCTTTGTATCCTGCCCAGTTGAATCTTACCGGAAACGGTACTGTTTAATAAAAAATAAGGAGGAAATGGTCTTCCTGAATGGTCAAAAGTGATGAAGCGATCGGAGTTATAAAGTCCCTGAATATTTAAAGACCAGTCACCTTTTCCCGCATAAGCATTCCCTGAAAGTGTATGTACCGGAACATAAATCAATTGTTTTCCGATAATATCTGCAGCATAAGCATCATAAACTTTCTGCTGGGAAGCATTCGTGTATGCATAAGTCCCTGTTATTCCTGCCATTTTATTTTCTTTCAGGTATTTCAACGCCAGAGTCACTTCCAGCCCTTTGGTTAATACCTGTTGCAAATTTTCTACCCTGTAGTTTTTATCAGGATTCCAGTAAGTCCAGTCATCAATCAGATTGTGATAGGCATTTACGCCCAGGGTTGCATTCAGATTTTCTGAAAACAATTGCTTAATTTCTGTACCGATTTCCTTATTAAAACCACTTTCAGGGCGAATATCAGGATTTCCCAATACTTTCCAGTAACGTTCATTAAGTGTTGGAAGCCGATAACTTCTTGCAATATTTCCGGTGAATTTCACCTGAGTCGCCGGTTTGGACAAGGCAAGGTATTCTAATCCGAAAGAAGGTGTAAAAGGAGCTTTGTATTTTGAAGAAAAAGCCTGACGAAGATTAACTGAAGCAAATAATTTCGGAGAAAACTGTTGTCTCAGTAAGGCAAAGACATCCTCTCTGTCCTCATTGATTGTCATGTCGCCATATCCGTCCACTCTTGCGGCATAATGCACAAATTCTCCCCCGATCCTTAAATTGGTTTGCCAGAAAGAATCAGCTTTTTTCCAGGAAAACTCATGCTCTGCACGAACAATATAACGATCCGTTTCGGAATGACTCGGGTTGCTGAAATCTCCGGTTCCATAATCAATAATATCACGGATAAAACCAGCTTTAAAAGTGGTATTTTTTAGCTGATAACCTCCCAAAAACCGATATGCTTTTGTCTGGGTAATTTCCCGGAAAGCAACTACATCGGGTTGAATCGTAAGTTTACTATCGGTCAGCCAGATGTTTAAAGAAAGCTGATTTCCATTTTTATTTCGCAGAAAAAGATCCTGAACCAGACCTTTCTGTACGGTTTCGGAAGGTTCAACCGGATATGTTCTTCCTTCGGAATCTGTTCTGCTGGTCTGGTTGTAATGGTTATTATACTGACTTCCATATAATAATGTCTTTCCTGAAAGCTGGAAATTATTCTTCAGCTTTTCAACAAAGCGAATCCCTGCCTGACCATTAAAGTTATCGAGGGTATTATATTGACCTCCGACAGTAGCATTAAAACCTTTTTGCTTCCAGCGAGGCGCTGAGCCAAGCAGAATACTTCCTCCAATAGCATCGGTTCCTACACAGCTGGCAGCGGAACCATACTGAATTGCCATTTCATCAAAACCTAAAAGCGGAACCGTTGAATAATCGGTTTGTCCTACGGTCGGAGCATTTACATTAATGCCATTCCAAAGCAAAGCCGTATGATTGGCGGAAGTCCCGCGAAATGAAAGCGTAGTAAGTTGCCCCGGTCCATAACTCTTCAGCGAAATCGGTGATTGAAATGCCAGAAAATCTGCCATGGTCTGAAACTGAAACCTGGCTAAGGTAGCAGAATCAACCTTTTGTACCTTTAATCCGGCCATGTATTTTTCAGGGGCAAAACCTGTAACCTTTACCTCGTCCAGTTGTTTATTGCCTGCTTCCTGTGCTGACAGCGTAGGAGACAAAATCCAGCTGAAGGTAATTAAAAATACCCCGAAACGTATTGATTTTAAATACGTTGAAAATGAATACATAACACCAATGGTTAATATTGACCGTATGGGTTTGAAACCAAATGCATGACCAAGAAGATGATAAGGAAAATCAACCGCTCAATCCCGCTCATCCACCGTAAGCTACAGACTAAGAATGATCCATGGCAGGTCTCCTGACTCGTTTCGTCAATCCATTACCTTCCCGGCTTTATGTACCAGTGGTGTTGAAGAGTAGATTGATTTTGCTGAAACTTACAGTTGCGGGGACAGTTTGAAATTTACATTCAATTCCCTTTTAAGCTTTGAAACTCTTTTGAAAAGGAGTATAAAGCACCATAAACTGTGACAAAGATAGGACTTTTCTCAGAGAAGTCAACCAGGGAACCCTATAAATAGAAAGAGGTAACGAATTTCGCCACCTCTTTACTCGAACAGACAAATAGATTATTATTTGCGAAAGTTCGAACTGAATCTTTAAAATGTACTTAAAACGATATTAAAAGAGTCTTAAGTTTTATTGACAATGTAATTACCTTTTGTTATTCTCCGGCCAATTCTCCATACAAATCAAATTCTTCGGCAGAATTAATCTGTACTTCGGCAAAATCGCCGAGTCTTACATATTGAGAAGCCGGAATCAATACCTCATTATCTACTTCAGGAGAATCAAACTGGGTTCTTCCGATAAAGTATCCTCCTTCTTTACGGTCGAAAAGTACTTTATGCTTCTGTCCGATCTTATTTTGATTCAATTCCCAGGAAATACCTTGCTGTAATGCCATGATTTCATCAGCACGGTATTGTTTAATTTCATCAGGAATGTTGTCTTCGAAGCTATGAGAATGCGTGTTATCTTCATGAGAATAGGCGAAAACCCCTAATCTGTCGAATCTCATATCTTCCACAAAGCGGTAGGTTTCTTCAAAATCTTCCTCCGTTTCTCCCGGATGGCCTGCAATGAGCGTAGTTCTCAATGCAATTTCAGGAACTTTATCTCTGATTGCCTTAATCAGATCTTCTGTTTTTTCTCTGGTAATACCCCGGCGCATTTTTTTCAGAATCTCTGTAGAACCGCTTTGCAAAGGCATATCCAGGTAGTTACAGATATTTGGTTTAGCTGCCATTACATCCAATATGTCCATAGGAAATCCCGCCGGATAAGCGTATTGTAAACGAATCCAGTCAAGTCCTTCAATATCAGATAGTCTGTCTAATAATTCTGATAAATTTCTCTTTTTATAAATGTCAAGACCATAATAAGTAAGATCCTGTGCAATGAGAATCATCTCTTTTGTACCTCTTCTTACCAAAGATTTTGCTTCTGTAATCAACTCGTCTATCGGTCTTGATACGTGTCCTCCGCGCATAAGGGGAATAGCACAGAATGAACAAGGTCTGTCGCATCCTTCAGCTATTTTCAGATAAGCATAGTGCGTAGGAGTAGTAAGCAAACGTTCTCCAAGCAATTCATGTTTATAGTCGGCCTTAAGTGTTTTTAATAAGCGGGGAAGTTCATTGGTTCCGAAGAAAGCATCTACGGTAGGAATTTCAACTTCCAGTTCATCTTTATAACGATGAGATAAACAACCGGTTACATAAAGTTTGTCGATAACGCCGGAATCTTTGGCATCTGCATATCTCAGAATCGTGTCTATTGACTCCTGTTTAGCATTATCAATAAAACCGCAGGTATTTACAATGACAATGTTGGCATCGTCTTTTTTTGACTCATGCGTTACATCCATGCCATTTCCTTTCAGCTGGGTGAAAATCACTTCTGAATCCACAACGTTTTTCGAACAGCCTAAGGTAACTATGTTAACTTTATTTTTGCGTAATGTCTTGGTTTTCATGTCTTTTTGAAAAAATAAAAGAACCCTGTTTCCAAAGAGAATGGGATCCTTCTGCAAAATAGTTCACAAAGGTACAACAAAAAAGCGTAGCCTTTTGACTACGCTTAAAATTATCAGAATCAAGACTTTACAATTCCTGTGGTTCTTCACTGATTCCAAGTTCACGGAACAGCCTTTCCCAATAGGTAGAGACAGCAGGATTATTGAGCCTTGAAGAAGCTGTTGGCTCAAAAGGTTTAACGATGAAAATCTCAGCCGAAGAGATACTTCTTAACTTCGGTTTTAAAAAAACCGCATCTTCCCTCGCCCATCCTACTGCTGAGGCATCATCTTCCGGAGGATTTGTATGAAAGTCTCTTTTATTTTTGCCTTTCATACTCTCCACCATATCTGAAAGAAAATAGGCTTTTGTCACATACCCTTTGGCCACTTCTTTATTAATTACAGGTAAGCTCCCCAAAATATCCGTACTGTTTTTACTGGCAGAAGTATTCTGAGATTCCAGCTGATTCATTACCTGCTTCTTGAAAATATTCCTTTCTCTCTGTAGCGAGAGGTCAAAACTGGTCTTTATTGCCTCAGAATCCGTAGCATTGGCACTTTCTTCAGACTCTTTTTCTGAACGGCTTACCAATTCACATACTTTCGCCTGAGCAGTGTTTTCATGGATAAAATAAACAACGACTTTATCTCCCTTTTTATTAATATTCTGTTCGATCAGATCATTTATTACTTTGGTATACTTCTGATTTACAAAGGACTTATTAACATTTACACTCACCGATTTATCGATAAAAATCAGTGAGCTGGTATTTGGTCCGGTATCTGTTACAACTTCTTTTTTTTCAGAGCATGATAAAAATGCTGTAAAAATTAAGAGAAGGCTTATTTTTTTCATTGATCGAAATGTTTTGTTGGACAAAATTAGTGGCTGAATTATTTTATGCTTTCAAATTTGTATGAAGTAACGGTAAACATTATCAAACGGTATGATTTGTATTTTATCGGAACGACACATTTTTATCTGAAAAACGTAATTTTTAATAAATCTGTACCTATTTCAACAATCCCGATATCATTTTTGTCCGCTCTCCTGTTAAAATTATTTCCCGAAAAACAGCCTTTGTTGTCATTTCTTTACCTTCAACTCTGGTAGTTTCCTCCCACCCTTCTATCCGGTACGGAAATGTCGGTAAAAATGCAATGGATAATTTTCTTTCCGGATAGCTCAATTCGTATTTCAGGAGTCTGGCATTGGAAGAGTCTATCTTCGCCTCCGCTTCTCTTGGTCTTATTTTGTTATGTTGCTGAGAAATCTGACGCAGGGAAGGTATCAATAACACTTTCCCGACCGGCATTTTTTGCGGAGCAAGTCTTAACCTGGTCCAAAGTTCATCTTCAATCCACAACCTTTCCAGGTGATGCAGCTTCTTTTCAGTTTTCCCCTGTTTCTCTTCAAAAGCAAGCTCATACGTTCTGTTTCTCAGATTCAGGCTGGCAAAAGGCTTATTCTGTATTCCTGAAAAAGCAACCGAAGCTTTTAACGCATGTGGAAACAGCAATGTATTTACAGGCGAGAAGACCAAAATCGTTCCGTTTCCAGGATAATTTCCGGAAAGCTGCTGGCCTGATTTCAGCTGTAAAACCGTTGTAGCATCAGGATTGTTTGCTGAAACTGAGATAACATGTTTATTAGTCAGGAAATCAACTGTTTCAAAAACCAGACTGGCTTCTCCGGTATTTGAAATGCCGGCAACAGTCTGCTGAAGTTCATAAGAGGATACTTCTACTTTTCCGTTATACCAGTATTTTTTAAAATCAGCCGTTTCAAAAGCATTAGGAATTTCTGAAACCGGAGTATCACTTTTTTTCTGGAAAACAGTAGCTCCTTTTGCAACAGCAAACACCATTGCAAGAAAGATACAAATCGCTAAAAAATTGTTTCGAATGAATTGGTCAATGAAACGTTTATTCATAGTTAATGAAGAAAGTAGTGCAATTCAAGGATAGAAAATACAAAGCAATTTACACAAATTCTGTAATTTAGAGTCTTATAACCTTTGAATTTTGAGAGGGTGATTATTACCTGAAAAATTATTCATGAATCACTTTATCCGGAATTTAAAATTCGTCAACTAAACACTACCGATTATTATGAAGCAATTAACTTTACGATTTCTGTTTCTTTGTTTACTCACCTTACTCTACGCCAATAGTCAGGCCCAGGTAGAAAAAGCCCCCAACAGATCCGAAGGCGAAGGCCAATTCAACAGGATGATTATCCGTGGTGTAAATATCATCAACGGAACGGGCTCTCCGATGCAAGGCCCCTGCGATGTGGTGGTGGAAAAAAATAAAATTGTTCAGATTAAAGTTGTTGGCTATCCGGGTGTCCCGATTGACCCGAAAGGCAGACCAAAAGCTAATCCCGGAGATAAGGAATTTGACTGCTCTGGAATGTATATGCTACCCGGATTTGTCGATATGCACGGACATATCGGGGGCGACTCTCAGGGAACTCCGGCTGAATATGTTTTCAAACTCTGGCTCGGGCATGGTATCACCACTATCCGTGACCCTTCTGCAGGAAATGGTTTAGACTGGACTTTAGATCAAAAACACAGATCCGAAAAAAACGAAATTACAGCTCCCAGAATTATGGCTTATACAGCCTTTGGAATGGGCTCAAAAGAAGCAATTACTACAGCGGAACAAGCCAGAGCATGGGTTGATGAAAATGCTAAAAAAGGAGCTGACGGTATTAAATTCTTTGGCGCCAGACCAGAAGTAATGGATGCTGCATTGAGAAGAAACAAAGAACTTGGACTTCGCTCTGCCTGCCATCATGCTCAACTCGATGTTGCCCGCTGGAACGTTCTAAACTCTGCCAGAGCGGGATTAACTTCTATGGAACATTGGTACGGACTGCCTGAGGCCCTGTTTGAAAACCAGACCGTTCAGGATTATCCGGCTGATTACAATTACGGGAATGAAATGAATCGTTTTCAGGAAGCCGGAAATTTATGGAAACAAGCTGCCAAACCGGGTTCAAAGCGTTGGAATGAGGTGATGGATGAATTATTAAAACTTGACTTTACCATTGACCCTACTTTCAATATCTATGAAGCCAACCGTGATTTGATGCTTGCCCGCCGAGCGGAATGGCATGAAGAATACACGATTCCTCAATTATGGCGATTTTATCAGCCTTCAAGAATTTCTCACGGCTCCCACTGGCATGAATGGGGCACAGAACAGGAAGTAGCCTGGAAAGAAAATTATAAACTTTGGATGACTTTTGTCAATGAATATAAAAACCGTGGCGGAAGAGTTACAACCGGTTCAGATTCGGGTTATATTTTCCAGCTTTATGGCTTTGCTTTTATCCGTGAACTTGAATTGCTAAGAGAAGCAGGATTCCATCCACTGGAAGTAATCAGGGCTGCAACACTCAAAGGCGCGGAAGCACTGGGACTGTCTGATAAAATCGGAAGTATTGAAGTAGGGAAATTAGCAGACCTGGTCATTCTGGAAGAAAATCCTCTCAAAAACCTGAAAGTACTTTACGGAACCGGAGCGATTAAATTAACAGAAGAAAATGAAGTAGTAAGAGTAGGCGGAGTAAAATATACCATCAAGGACGGAGTTATTTATGATGCAAAAAAGCTATTAGCCGACGTCAGAAAAATTGTTGCTGAGGCAAAAAAGAAAGAGAATTTCGAAATTTTCCAACCCGGAATGGAGAAAAAGAGCGGAGCAAAACATTAAACCGTCTTTATACAAAAATAGCAGGGAGGAGTCTCTCTGCTATTTTTATTATTCAGCTGTATTAATAAGATCTTACTTCTCCGCCAAGATTGGAATGGATATTTTTACGGCTCGGATTTCCTGAATACGTAATCTCTCCACCAGTTCCCGCAGATGCGTCAATTGCTTTGGTTACGTTGACATGAGCAACACCACCTGTATTAGCTTTTACATCAGCCTCCTCACTTACCAATTCTTTGGCATTCAATTCACCGCCTGTATTTACCTTGATTTCCTGATAATTTGCTCTTCCGTAAAGATTTACAATGCCGCCCTGAATACTCGAAAGATGCAGGTTATTGGCATTTACTTCCAGTTTCAAAATAGCACCCGAAGAGGCACTTACTTTTAAACTATTGCCTTTTATTGCTTCGGCAAAATTTACTTCCGCACCACGACCTACATCGATCGTCGTCGGGCTGTTTTGATAAGTAATTTCAACTTTATACAACTTCTTTTCTTCCGAATATTTCCTGCGGTTATTGTCTCTGTCCGTTAATTGTTTAAAAATTTTGGTTTTCAATGAGAGTTCTTCGCCGGATTGAGAGATGGTTACATCATCAAGATTCGCACCGTTTAAAGCTTCAATACTTACTTTGTTTACACTTCCGGATTTTATTTCAACCTGCATAATTCCCTGAATATTCAGTTTGGAAAAATCTTTAAATTGTATTTCCTGTTTATTCTGTTGAGCAACTGCCAGCTGTGCCAGCCCAAACAATGCAAATGTGAAGAGGTGTTTTAGCTTGTTCATTTTTTTGATTTTTTATATTTCAACGATAAAGCAGAGATGATGTTTTATAAAAAAAGGTTGCATGCAGTAAAAAAAAGGATTGCCCTATCATTGATGGAACAATCCTTTTTCTGGCTTATTTATAAAACTGACCTGTTTCAAAACGTGAAAAATAAGGTTCAGCTTCTATTTCCCCTTTGTTATGCCATCCCAATGATCCGTTCTGAACGGAGAAGCTGGCAAACCTTCCTGGTTATAAAGATTACATCCTTCGGGATTATTCGCCCAGGCATAACGCACAGATACCGGCTTTTGAACTTCCGGGCTTGAAACCACAATCGTATTTCCCTCAATACTGGCATTTGCCCAGACAAACTGATGATTATCACCAGCGATTGTAAATCCTTTTAAAGCACCATTTGAGGCTGTTAAACCACTACCAATACTATTAAATGTAAGCCGGATCGTATTTCCTTCAATAACCATATCCTGATACATCGGTCCTGAATGAATCACATTTTCCTCACCATAAGCAATTTTTCGGGCAGATAAAGCCAGTCGATTTCCAACATCCTGCTTATTTTTCGGGTGGATATTCCCCGCTTCGCCAATGTCAATAATCGTAGCCATACCTACTGAAGGGAGTTTCTGACTGGTAATTACCTGAGCTTCTCTCAATTCAGCCCAGTCACTTTCTTCCGGTTTTTCCCAGGCTTTCATATAATTTGCGAGTTGTACCTCAAAAAAAGGAAATTCTCCCTGTCCCCAACGGGTTCTCCAATCTGAAATCATTGCGGGCAGTAATCTTCTGTACTCATATGCACGGCCTGCATTGGACTCTCCCTGGTACCAGATTGCACCTTTAATACCATAAGGAATCAGCGGGGCAATCATTGCATTGTATAAAAGAGTGGGATGATTTGGCGAGCCTAAAAACTGTCTTGGATTAGGAGGTAAATCATTCTGGTTAACAGATAATTTATAAAGCCAGGTACCTGAAAGTGAAGATTCTTTCCCATTGACTGTCATTTTCATTTCAGCTTTCTCTCCCCAGACTCCACCACCGCCACCTGTATCCGTAACCCTGATTGTAATAATATTTTTACCGGCTTTTACGAGTTTTCCTGGTACAATATATTTTCGGCTTACATTATATCCATCAGTATTCCCGATTTTTACGCCGTTGAAATATGTTGAATCGCTGTCATCAATTTTAGCAAGCTCCAGCACCAAATCTTTCCCTGCATCTTTCTTAGAAACTTCAACTTCACGTCTGAACCAGACAATCCCATCAATTCCGGTCAGCCCTGCTGTTTCCCAGTAAGCAGGCAGATCCATCGTCTTCCAGTCGGAAGTATTTATTCCGGCATCTGCCCAGTTTCTGCCATCCTTACTAAATCCTTTATCTGCATCGCGGGTTGTTTTTATCCAACCCTGATATAGTCTTTCAACCGTTTTGGCAGATAAATCAGCAGGAACACTCTTTTTCCAATCTCCAAAATCTTTCAGATAATTAGGTAAAACTCTCAATCCTTCAAGACTGGTCCAGGCTTCTGCCACGGTTCCACCCCATTCAGATAAAATTAATGCCTGAGGAACTTTGTACTGCTTGTATAAAGATTTTGCAAAAAAATAGGCCACAGCACTAAATTCCGCTGTATTCTGAGCATTTGCCTGTTTCCAGCCTCCTTCTGTTTTGCAATCTTCCAAGGGTTGTAAACTCGTATTATTCACAATTTCAACCGCTCTGATATAGGGATTTTCTGAATCGGCAATTTCCTTATCGTAGGTATGATTAAGCATGTTCATTTTCCATTCCATATTAGACTGTCCTGAACACAGCCAGACATCTCCTATCAGTATGTTTTTAAGGGTAATAACATTATTTCCTTTAACTACCATTGTTTGCGGAACAGCATTGGCAGGCATAGGATCCAGATAAATCGTCCAGCGCCCGGAAACCGGAAAAGCATTGACTTTGTATTCCTTTCCTCCAAAAGAAATCGTAACGGTTTCTCCCTGATCTGCCCAGCCCCATACTGCAATTTTCATATTCCTTTGCAGGATCATGCCATCAGAGAACAAAGCAGGGAGTGTTACATTGGAGAAAGATTGATAGGAAAAACTTATTAACAGGATAACACTGAGCTTAATTTTAGAAATCAGATAGTAAAGATTTTTTTTCATAATTATGTTTAAGATGTGCTTTTGAGAGGATACCTTTTTCAGACACAAATTAAGTAAAATATTGCCAGTCTTTATCCTTGTCTATATTAAAAACAAAAAAGTCCTTTCTTTTGCAAGAAAGAACTTCAGGGTTAGCTATTCAGGGAAAAGGAATATCTATTTTCTATGAATATCCGAGCCTCCGGAAGACTTTGAGGAAACCACTCTGGCTCCTCCCCAATAATATACATCACTTCCTCCGGTAGCAGAAATACTGATTTCCTTAGAAGCATATACATAAGCATCCGAACCGCCGGTCGATGTTACCTGACAGAAATTAGATTTAAAATCTTTTGCTTTCAAATCACTTCCTCCGGTAGAATGAGCTTTAAATACAGCCGCTGAACCGGTAAGCGTTACATCCGATCCTCCTGTTGCCTCGCAGCTAAGTTCATCTGCATCAAGATCAAGTTTGGCATCGCTTCCTCCTGCTACTTTGAGGGAAAGTTTAATTAAATCCAGTTTACTTTCTGTAAAAATATCCGAACCGCCTGTTCCTTGTAATTCTTTAAGGTCTTTTACAGTAACATAAGCCTTGGCGTTTTGTTTATTCCAGTTAAAAAAACCACTTCCACTTGAGCGGTCAATGTAAATCTCAAGTACTCCGTTTTTCAAAACTGTTTTTATTTCATCTATTTTGTCTTCATTCGCAACAATGGTTACCTTCTCAACTGACCCTTGTTTTAAGTATAAATCAATGCCGCTTCTGACGTTAATGGAGGTAAATCCTTCTGCTTTTCTTATTTGTGTAACGGTTTGAGCTGAAACTGAAAATAGTCCGGAGAAAAGAATGCAGGTGATAAATAAGGTTTTGGCGAAATATTTCATTTTTTTCATGTTTAAGAGTAATTGTTCGTATTAGTGATGATAAGATGGTGTTATGCTTAAAAAGGTTGCATCTAAGATAATTTTTATTTAGCTAATCTAACCATCAAGGGCCATTTTCTTATTTAATTGTAACCAGATAGATACATAGGGCACATAGTCTACCCAAAAAACCACTATCCGTAGTTTTTTTGACTAATGATAAGTGATTGCAAACACATAGGTACATAGCGCACATAGTCTACCCAAAAATTTAACTTCCACCTCTGTCC
>NZ_FOXH01000003.1:220330-398539 GCF_900115665.1 Pseudarcicella hirudinis | reverse complement strand
TGATAAGTGATTGTAACCACATAGGAACATAGCGCACATAGTCTACCCAAAAATTTAACTCCCTCCTCTGTCCGTAGCTTTTTCACTAATGATAAGTGATTGTAACAACATAGGAGCATAGGGCACATAGAAATGTCATAACTCTACTTTGTGGCTCGGGGAGCATAAAAAGCTGTCTGCATATAAAAAATGCCTGAAGGTTCGGGGCTTCAGGCATTTTTGGTGAAATATTATTAGTTTTCTATTTCAATCCTTTCTTAATGGCTTCATAAATTACCTCATTGATATTTGTTCTTACATTCAAATCACTGAGTTTTGAATTATTTCTGGTTGGATAAACTCTGTTTGCCAGAAAGACATAAACCAGTTGATGTTCAGGGTCAACCCAGGTGTATGTACCTGTAAAACCGGAATGTCCGAAACTTGAGGCACTTGCATGAGCTGCGGCACTGATATTTGGTCTTTTGCGGTCAACTTTGTCAAAACCTACTCCCCTTCTGCTATTTTCCTCAACAGAAAAAGGATAGCTTGTCCATTCATTTAAAGTTGATTCATTGATATAACGTTTGCCTCCGTAATATCCTTTCTGCAAATACATCTGCATCAATTTAGCCAGATCATTAGCGTTTCCAAAAAGCCCCGCATGACCGGATATACCATCAAGCATAGCCGCACCTTCATCATGAACACGTCCGTGAATCAGGTTTTTTCTAAACAGGGAATCATATTCCGTCGGAACAATTTTCGATAAAGGGAAATACTTTCGGGCATTATAAGTCAGCGAGTTTGCTCCTAATGGTTTATAAAAAGTTTCCTTCAAAAATACTTCCCAGTCTTTTCCGGTCAGTCTTGGAATAATCTGCGGATAGAGGTAATATGACAAATCTGAGTATACATATTCCTTTTTCTCACGAAGAGGAGAATCCTCAATCTGTTTAAAAATTGTATTATGATAATCATTATGAATCCACAACTGATCTGCAACCTGTATTACATAATCAGCAGAAGGTTTTTCAGAAAAAGTTTTTGGCTTCCAGATAGTAGCATCTTTGGTAAGATTTACACAATCTTTCCATAATTGTTTATCGGTTTGGATCGCCTTGCAAATTCTGGCCATTGCTTTCTTTCTTTTAAAGAGTTTTTCCCAGAAAGAAATAGCATATTTTTCGGCATATTTCTCTTTATAAACCTTACTGGCCAATACCATTTTGCTTGAATCAATACAATCCTGCCAGAAGGGAATCCAGGCTCTCAGACGAGCCTGATGGGTAAGAATATCCTTATAAACCAAACCTGCTTTATTTGAAATTTTCCAGTCAGGCATCAAATCTCCCATTGTCATATTGAGATTAAATTTCCCATCATCCTGCATCTTCATCATAGCCGGGACAGAAGTGCTTATTTTGGTCACTGAGGCCAAATCATACAAATCAGTCAATTGCACTTTCTGAGCACCTTCATAAGTATGTTTTCCGTAGGCTTTATGAAAAATTACTTTCCCGTTTTTTGCTACTAAAACCACTGCTCCCGGAGTTGCTTTTTCTGCAATAGCTTTATTAACAATTGAATCTACTTTATAATCCAGAAATCTGGAATCTATCCCGACAGACTCCGGAAGCGAATACTGAAAGCGTTGTAAAGGTTTGGTGGTAATCCCGTCATTATAACGGAAAGTCAGATTCACAGAAACAGGAAGTCGCCCGTTTGCCCCAATGGCCCCGAAAATCAATTGTGCAGCCGTCTCCTGCGTCTGCGGCGTTTCCTGATAACTGGTAATCAATGCTTTTGCCTTATCAAGTCCTTCAAATTTCCCTAAAGTATAAGGATTTGAAAACAGTGAAACAATGGTTTTGGGTGAATTGGCAAACTCCTTAACTAATTCCTGAATTTTAGGAAGAATACTGTAGTTTTTGGCAGGACGAATATTCTGCCCGTTAACAGACATCAATACTAAATTATAATTTCTGAGTGACTCTCTTACCCTTTGAATGGTAGAATCGGCAGAATTTTCATCCAGGTTAAAGTGGTCTGCATTTGTATAATTTGAAACCATTTTCTGGAAATCTGTGGGCTTTTTAGAACCAAAAGCAGGTGTCCCAATCACAAGTGAAGCTATTTTTAAAGTATCCAGCTCACGAAGCGGAAGAATATTCTGATTATTCATCAGCACAGTAATCGTTTCCTCAGCAAACTTCCTGATTAACACTTCTGAACTACGTGGATTCAGATCCTGAACAAGGTTCTTTATTTCCACCGGAGCATATTTATCCAGGCCAACCCAGGCTTTTGCCGCGAGGATTCGTTTTACTCTCTCATCTATTTCTGTCTGAGTAATTTCTCCGGATAAAAGTGCTTTTTTAATGGCATTAAAAGCAGCAGGTACATCCACAAAAGTTTCCAGAATATCATTTCCGGCCATAATTGCTTTTACATTGGCTGTTCCTTCCGGAAAAAACTTAACAGCACCCTGCATATCCATGGCATCAGTAAAGACCAGCCCTTTAAAATTCAGGTCTTTTCTCAATAAATCCGTAACGATTTTCTTCGAAAGAGTGGAAGCAAGGTTTTTTGTGGTATCTAAGGATGGGATACTCAAATGTGCAACCATTACACCCTGAAGTCCATTTTTAATCAGTTCTCTGAACGGGTATAATTCAAGGCTGTCAAGACGTTTTTTATCATGCAAAATTAAAGGAAGGTCATAATGTGAATCAGCGCCTGTATCACCATGACCCGGAAAATGTTTGGCAGAAGTAATCACGCCCCCTCTTTGCAAACCTTTCATGTAAGCAATTGCCTTTTCAGCTACTTTTTCTCTGTTTTCTCCAAAAGAGCGGAAATTAATAACGGGGTTATTCGGATTATTATTGATATCTACTACCGGTGCATAATTGATATTTACCCCGATTCTTCTGCATTGCTGCGCAATCTGAAATCCCATTTCTTCAATCAGTTCACTTTTCCCCTGCATCGCTCCCAATGTCATCTGATAAGGAAATCTGGTTGTACTATCCAGACGCATCGCCAGTCCCCACTCCAAATCCATTCCGATAAATAAAGGAACTTTTGACATCGCCTGTAACTTATTGACAAGCACAGCCTGTTTCGTTGGCTGTCCGGAAAATAAGACAAACCCTCCTACATGATAATCCCTTACGATCTGGTAGAATCTGGCAGTATCATACGTCGCATTATAGTTACCCCGGGGCATCATCAATTGTCCGATTTTTTGGTCAACCGACAATGTATTAAATACAGAATCTACCCAGCGTTTATTATAATTCGGAAAAAGATCTTGCCCGTAAAGGTTAACTGACAATAAGAGTAAGACTAAAGAAAAGAGTGACTGAAGTTTTTTCATTATTGGAATCCATGTTAAATGCTTTTGCAATTTACATAAATTCATTAAAGTCTTTATCACGAATTTCCCGATGTTTAAAAGAATGATTCTGCGAATTAATTCCTCTGGCTTATCATAATATTTACCCTCATTAATGTCTATGCAATTTTACACACTGCACTATTCCTGTAAAAAATTTCAATAAATAAAGGCATAATTTCTTTTTCATGAAAAACCCTTGGATACTTTAAGTACAGGTGTTTATTTTGACATTAATTTATAATTAGTCTAAATAAATATAATATGCATAATTTATCCCCCCGGGCTTTCAAGCTTTTCACTTACATCTTGATTTTCCTCTTTTCATCCAATGTCTTGCTTCAGGCACAATCAGGAAAATTACAGGGGCAAATCAAGTCATCGGATGGCCAGCCTGTACCATTTGTCAGCATATTTTTAAAGGAATTAAAAAAGGGAGGGCTCACGGATGAGTCTGGTAAATACTCCCTGGAAAACCTTAAGGAAGGTCATTATTCTGTTGTTGCAAAAGGAATTGGTTATAGCCAGGAACAACAGGCTGTTTTTATCAGAGAAAACGAAGTTACCACGCTTGATTTTATGCTTAAGGCTTCTTCTACGCAATTGCAGGCCGTAGAAGTAGTTGGAAGAAAGGAGCAAACATATAAAAACTCCAATGCTTTTTCGGGCACGAAAACAGAAACGCCTTTAAAGTACGTTCCGCAAGCGATCAGCTATGTTACGAAGGAAGTGATTCAGGACCGGATGGCTTTTAAAAATAGCGATGTTGTAAAAAATATCAGTGGAGTTAATCAATATTCTTACAATAATAATGATTTTGTATTACGTGGTTTCAGAGCCAGTAACACCCTTATTAATGGACTAAGAGTAAGCAGCAGTGGCTGGAATCAATCACTTTTGCCATATGTAGAAAGAGTTGAGGTAATCAAAGGGCCGGCCTCTGCACTTTTTGCGAATACTGACCCCGGTGGAACAATTAATACTGTTACCAAAAAGCCATTGGACGAAAATCGGAAATCCATTCAATTTGCATCCGGCAGTTATAATACCTACAGAATTACTTCGGATTTCACAGGTCCGATGAATGAATCAAAAACTCTTCTTTACCGTTTAAATCTTGCCTATCAGAATGCTGAATCTTTCAGGGTTTTACAGGGAGGCCAGGATGTAGTTGTAGCACCTTCTTTCTCTTTTATTCCTGATGATAAAACTCAGGTAAACTTCGATTTTGTATTTTCCACGACTCACGGACGACTTGACAGAGGGCAGCCTATTTTCGGAGCAACGGCCGGGACCTTGTTAAACTCTACTCCTATTTCTTTTGCAATTGGCAGAAAAAGTGATTTTATCAATGAAATCAACCTTTTCTCAACCCTTTCACTACAAAGGAAAATCTCCGACAACATCAGTTTTAATGTTTCTTACATGAAATTTATGTATGACGAAGACCTGATGGAACACCGTACCGCTAACCGATACGGAACAGATGCGGATGGAAAGGCGATCCCGACTTTAATGGAAATGCAGACCATCAGAAGAATGCAGCGAAATTACACCAGCAACCTTACCGCCTACTTTGTTTCAAACTTCAAAACAGGTGATTTAAAACATAAACTGCTGGTAGGATATGATAATATTTTATTTCAAACGCCTGAAGGCAATTCAACTTACAATGCCTCGGGTTTTTTGAATGCCGCCGGAACGGGTGTGGTATTGACGAAAAGCGGATCTCCGGCTGCATATGATTCTAAGAACAAAGCATTATATATGATTAAGGATAACATGCCTGTTCCGAATGTTCCTTTCTTCAATCTCGAAAATCCTGATTATTCTATTACTGACAATGCCAGATATTTTAATGTCAGTGCTAATCTTGCCCCTGCCAAATATTATGTAAACGGGTTTTATTTGCAGGAGCAGCTTACCTGGAATAAAGTGAATATATTGGCAGGTTTTCGTTTTGAGCAGTATAATGATATGCTGAATTATACTAAAAAGAATGAGCAGACAGTAACCCAGACGGCTTTTATTCCGAGATTGGGGATCGTTTATACGCCACTGGAACCTGTTAGTTTTTATGGGACATATACACAGGGTTATCAACCTCAGACTGCCTCAACGATTGGCTCTCCCCTTATTTATGGAGGACCTTTTGATCCGCTTATCAGCAATATGGTTGAAGGGGGTGCAAAAATGGAATTCTTCAAAAAACGCTTAGCCGTTAACCTGGCCATCTATCGGATTCAGCAAAATAATGTTTTGGTTAACGCCAATGATGCCGGAAATCCTGATTTATTAAGACAAATTGGTCAGCAACAGGCCACCGGAGTAGAAATTGATGCTTACGGACAAATTACACCAAACTTTAGCCTGACAGCAAACCTCTCTTTCAACAAAGCAGAAATAACCAAAAGTAACAATGAGGCAGAGATCGGAACCATTTTCCCGAATGCTCCCCGGGCTCAGGGTGGCTTTTGGACAAAATATAAATTTACAGGTGCGCTGAACGGGTTAGGCGTTGGATTAGGCAGCAATTTTGTTACTGAAAGAAATACACAGGACACCAAAAACAACCTCAAACTTCCGGGTTATGTTCTGGCCGATGCTGCTTTATTTTATACCGTAGATAAATTCCGTCTTTCTCTGAACTTAAATAATGTATTTGACCAGACACATTGGGTAGGAGGATTTGATTATAACCGCCTATATCCGGGAACCCCTCGTAATTTCCTGATCGGGATTGGTTATACTTTCTGATTTCTCCTGAAAATCAGGTTATTCCGAACCATTCCGCATAGCATAATGCCTGTCGAACCGTTTTAAAATAACCTGATTTTTAGATTTTTTCTGAAAAATGCTCTCTGAAAATTGCGGAAAAACCATTAAAAACAAACTAAGTCTATAAATTAACTATACAAATTTCTTCTTTTAGAATTTATGCTTTATTTTTGCGGACTTCATCACAAAATAAACAGCATTTGAAATACATTAAATCAATCAGCCGACTCATCGAAGAATCTGAAGAGTCAGGAGAAAAGACCCTGAAAAGGTCTTTAAATGGTTTCCAGCTTATTATGCTCGGGCTTGGAGTAATCATTGGAGCAGGTCTCTTTTCCTTAACAGGTCTTGCGGCAGCCAATAACGCCGGACCGGCCGTTACACTTTCTTTTCTTGTTGCAGCCGTAGGCTGCGGTTTTGCGGGATTATGCTATGCAGAATTTTCAGCCATGATTCCGGTAGCGGGCAGTGCTTATACTTATGCCTATGCTACACTTGGAGAAATGATAGCCTGGATTATCGGATGGGATCTGGTACTGGAATTTTCGGTAGGCGCTGCGACGGTAGCCATCAGCTGGTCGAACTATCTGACCAAATTGCTGAGTTATTATGATATTTATCTTCCTCCGCAAATTCTTCATTCACCTTTCGAAACCGTAACACTTGCCAGCGGTGAGGTGGTTCAGACCTATTTCAACCTTCCTGCTGCATTGGTAGTCATCCTGATGTCTCTGATATTAATCCGGGGAACCAAAGGTTCAGCTTTATGGAGCTCCGTTGTTGTTTCTTTGAAAGTTGCGGTAGTACTGGTTTTCATTGCTCTGGGTTGGAAATATATTCAACCGGCCAACTACCATCCATACATTCCGGAAAATACTGGAACATTCGGGGAATTCGGCTGGTCCGGCATCCTGAGAGGGGCCGGAGTTGTTTTCTTTGTTTTTCTGGGTTTCGATATTATTGCTACTGCGGCACAGGAAACCAAAAATCCACAGAAAAATATGCCGGTCGGAATAATCGGCTCATTGGTGGTTTGTACTATTCTATTCGTACTTTTTGCCCATGTTCTCACAGGATTGGCTCATTATAGCGCTTTTAAAAACAATGCTGCTCCTGTAGCAATAGCCATTCAGAATACACCTTACAATTGGTTGTCTCAACTGGTTATTATCGCCATTCTGATAGGATACACCTCTGTAATTCTGGTAGATCTGTTAGGTCAGTCAAGAGTGTTTTTCAGCATGTCAAAAGACGGGCTTCTTCCGAAAATTTTCTCAGAAGTGCATCCCCGTTTTCTTACGCCCTGGAAATCCAATATCTTATTCTGCATTTTCATTGCCATTTTTGCGGCCTTTGTTCCAATCAATGTTGTGGGAGAAATGACCAGCATTGGTACACTCCTGGCCTTTGTAATTGTATGTGCAGGAATTCTGATTATGAGAAAAACCAATCCGGATGCACCAAGATCCTTTAAAACGCCCTGGGTTCCTTTTGTTCCGGTTATGGGAATACTCACTTGTTTTGGGATGATGGCTTTTTTACCATTAGACACCTGGATTCGTCTCTTTGTCTGGATGGCAATCGGTATGGTGATTTATTTCAGGTATGGCAAAAAAAACAGCCATCTCAGAAATGAGAAATAAAATGTTAACAGAAAGAAAAAGACTTTAAGAAAAAAGCTGAGACAAAATTAATTTATCCCGGTTCTTTCTTCTTAAAGTCTTTCTGTTAGTTTATCATATCTCGTTATTTCTTCCTGAGTTTCCCTTCAAGCATCTTGATAAAATAGCCTCCAACCACAGAACGTGCCTGAAAACCCACCTGCTTTCCATTGGTAGTTTCATGCCAGTCTGTCAGTGGAACTCTTGTCGGTGATTCATTGGCAAACTTCCAGATTGGTTTGACAAGTTTTTCAAAATCAGATTTATTGTCTGCCATCGTAGCAGTCCATATAATCCAATCCGATTTAGTATAACTTTTCCTTGAATCCAAAGGCAGACCGTAGGTATTTTGTTTGGTCAGATAATACCTGATTTCTTTCTGTGTGATATCTTTGGGGAAGATATTCAAGCCTAATAATTTATCCCAAACGATATTATACTTCTGCGACCAGGTTCCTTTTTTGTCAAAAGTAAGGGCATAATGTTCAGAATCCTTCGCCATTTCCTGCCACTTCAGAGCAAGCTCTCTGGCTAATTTTGTATATTTTTCAGCTGTTTTTGTATCACCCAGCATCTCAGCCATTTTTCCGTACCCGGCTATTCCCACGATTGCTTTGGCAGAAAGGTTAATATTTCTTGCCAGGTGTCCTGCAAAGTCATCCGTACATAACTGATTAGCCGGATCAAAGCCTTCTTTTTCAAGGTACTGAACCCAGGTTGAAAGCGTTGCCCAATGTTTTCTGGCATAAGAAGCATTACCATCCCTGATACAAACGGCCGTTGCCAGAATTACCATATTCCCGCACTCTTCCACCGGCATATCTTCACCGTATGTCTGGCCATTTGCCAAAGGATAAGTACCTACATCATGCGCTGCAAAAGGCTTATTCCATCTTCCTGATTCTGAATACTCAAAAATAAATTCAAGTAATCCTTTCATCAGGGTATTGTTGTAAAGCAGGAACATCGGAGCAGAAGGATAAGTTACATCCACTGTTCCGATAGAACCATTTGAGAAATTCTCTTTTGAGAAAAACAACAAGGTTCCATCACCTCTGTCAACAGCTTTATGAGCAGCAATCGCTTGTCTGTAAGCAAGTTCACACAAATCAGCATATTCTTTTCCTCCGGACGCCAGTGCATCGGCATAAAGTTTCTTATCAAAAGCTGTACATTTTTTGAATACTCTTGTATAATCATTTTCTGCCTGATTCAACATCTTTTCAGCGGTCATTCCCGGATCTCTTCTCCACCAGCCTCTCAGTTTTTTTCCGAAATATTCAACTGAATAGATGTCATCATATCCTACAATCAAATGTTTCTGTATTTTATTACTGTTTACCTGCCCGAAATCGAAGGAACTTTTCAACATTCTCTCAGATGGTTCGGAAACACTTATTTTTCCGTCTTTAGAAGCAAGCAGGACATGCCCCCAGTCAATTCTGATATCATCGCCTTTTTTTCCTAAAATATTCTGCTCAACACTTCCGGCAGAGGCTATATTCAAACCATTTGTTTTTTCAGGCGACAGTTTCATAGTAACTTCCTGCGCAGGCATATTGACCGATAAATCTGCTGAAACATTAAATTCAACTTTCACCTTATGTGTTTTATTATCAGAAGATTTCACGGAGAAAGTAACATATGAAGCCGGGCGGGTGAGGGTTTCAAGTTCATCCAGTAAAAGAGGGCTGGTAAAGACTGTTTCCAAAAGTACATTTCCTGCTTTAAACTGATATGTAGTATTAGTGGCTGAAACTTTCACAGAAATCTGTTCTGCCTTCCGGATCAATTGCCTCGGAGGAATTTCTTCAGAGATTCCGGCATCAGCAAATGCTCCGCCTACTGTATTTTTACAATGAACCGCAATAATATTTTTTCCTTTTTTAACGGCTTTTAATGCCTGCGGCTGAATCGGATAATATTCGTACCCGCCTATATAGCATGTTTCGCAATGATATGCTAAAACGCCATTGATATAGATTTCAATATCTTCATCATTGCTTACTGATAATCTCAGGTGTTCTGCTGAAAAATCTGTAAGCGTTATTTCCCTGCGGTACCAGACATCATTGGTTGTCCACATAGTGCCGGGTTTCACCGGATTACTACCGGCTCCGTTTCCGAATGGGGCATTCCCGGTCTGCCAGGAAGCATCATCAAATTGTTCTTTTTCCCAGCCTTTTGCCGGAGTACCAAAAGTGTATTTTACCGGATAAATTCTCTCCGAAGCCGCAGGAGCTAATGTTTTATAAGTAACCTGCGGCAAACCTAAAAACTGATAAGATTTACCGTCTACTGAAATTACCCCTTCCAAAGAGTTGTTTTTACCTGTCCAATGACGGGTAACGGATTCATTCACTTTATCACTGAATGACCAGACACTAAAATAAGGATCGCTGGTAAGTAAAGGATAAGCCGGAGGACGCAGTGATTGACTCATTACTACCGAGCCGGCGCATGAAAATAAAAGTATAAGAGTGAGGAGCCTCTTTTTCATAGAGTTAAGTTTTAGATTTTAGTTAAAGTATAAAGAAAGAAGATTGTGTAAATCTGACAAGATTTTAGGTATTTTTTACCACGTTTTATAGGTTTTAATTTTAAGGGCCAAAAAAAACAGCCCCGATCGTTATTCCGATCGGGGCTGAAGCTGAGATTTAGAGGTTTCTTCTATTTATCCGGGTAAGAGGTTTATTCTAAAGTGATCACTCTTGACTGTGCATTAACATTATCCTGAGATTTGCTTGTAAGATTCACTTCTTTAACGATTTTCTCATTTTCTCCTTTAATTTCGATAAAATACTTACCGTCTTCCAAAGCACTCAAATCATAGTTGATACGGTAGTTTTCAAATTTTTTGCTGACAAACTCGTGAGTCAGCACGTTACCTCTTGCATCTTTCAGTACAACATTAGCACATTTAAGATTATTTTTAACGATCATCAAATTAAGTGTTGATGTGTTCATCGTCTGGTACATTCCAACTTTGATAGTCTGAGCCGTATTCGGATTATTTAAGTCGTTAGCATTGATAGTCAATATAGTAGCTAAACCAAATGCAAAAGCTAAAGCGGAAGTTCTGATGATAGATTTCATGATTTACGATTGTTTAGAATTTTTGTGTTTCCTTTAAAATGATAAGTTTAGTTAATTGTTAATCGGTACTAATTCATTGAAATAACTCTGTCAAATTCAACAGGTTCCTGTTTTTTGGTTGAGAGGTTAAATTCTTTTACTATTTTTTCTTTTTTGTTTTTTATTTCAAAAACATACTGGCCGTCTTCTAAAGCTGACAAGTCGAAAATGACTCTGTATGTGTTTGGTTTCTGATCAACATATTCCTGAGAAACGATTTCTCCTTTTTTATTTCTCAGAATAATCTCAAGGCTCTTCTTTTCAGTCTTCTCAATAAGAAGATTCAATTTTGATGTGTTAGCCGTTTGATATAATCCAACCGAAAAAGATTTAGAAGTCTGATCCTCCATACTTTGAGCCTTAACACTTACTACAGATAACACGCATGCTACTAAAATTAAAGCGAGGGATTTGATGGACGTTTTCATTGTTATAACTATTTAGAAAAGATTGTTTTTAGATTTATTTACGATACTAACTATAGGTTTAATTTCTATGCCAAAATTATAAAATACTGATAATCAATCAATTAATACAAAATTAAGAAGCTGTTAACTGTTCGGTTCTGATACAATTTGCGTCCGCGACCGAACAACTTTTTGTTTTTTATCTCTTTTACAGAACCTTTCAGATGCTTTTATCAATTCTGCCAAATCTGCTTTTCAGACCATCTTTCTGTTTTCTCTACCTCTTTCCCTTATTTCTTGATTCAAAGTTAAGTGTTAAAACCAGTACCTTGCAATACAATATACCATAATAGGTTCATTAATCGGGTGAATGGTAATTATACAGGATGATCATTTTGGAGTTTGGTTCAAGGAAAGCAATTGAGTGTATTTTGGTGGAAAACCGAACCTTAATTCTTTTATCCATTCTCAAAACACTCGAACATAAGATGTAAGAATGTAGAAGAATGTTGCAAGTGCTCTGAAAAAAAATCAAAAAAAAATTCTGAAATGATTTTCAGAATTTTACCTTGAACCGGACAAACGGGGAAATTATTTGTTCTTAGGAAAGAATAATATGGACACAACTTTTCCGGATTCCTCACGGATTTCCAGCTTAGCCTTGTTTCCGTAATGATAATTTAATCTTTTGCGTAAATTGGATAACCCTATACCTCCTTCGCTGTTTTTAGGTTTGGGGTCATATTTTCCGGTATTTTCTACCCTCAATATGATAAAATCCTGATCAGCATAAATTTTAATCAGAATATCTCCTCCGGCTTTTATCTTCTCTATGCCATGTTTCACCGCATTTTCAATCAAAGTATTAAGAGACATCGGTATGACTTCTTCTTCTGATAACTCTTCATCTACTTCAAAACAATAATTCAGGCGGTTCTCATACCGGATTTTCTCTATGGAAAGGTAATCCTTTGCCAGTTTGATCTCCTGCTGCAATGAAGCCATTTGCTGTTCGCCAAGATTAAGGGATAATCTCAGCAATTCGGAAAGCTGATTAATCGCTTCCCGGGCCTGCTTGCTGTCTATAATTGTCAAAGCCTTAATACTATTCAGGGCATTGAACAGAAAATGCGGATTAAGCTGTTTTTTCAGGTTATCAAGTTCTGCGATTTTCAGCATATTTTCCATGGCGTAAAGCCGATCCTGCATTTCCTGTTTATAGGTCGAATAACGAACTACATGAAAAAACAGAAACCAGGGCATAATTACCCACATATCATCTACAAACAATCCGAAATAATTCCCAAAAGACTCATATTTGGTCATCACTCTTTCAGGAGTTGTAAAAAGAGAATCAAGCAGAAAAAATAAAAAACCAACCACAATGCTTCCGATCAGTGGGGAAAGGATAAAAGCTGATTTTGAAGAGGTTTGAGGTTGGTATTTATCAAGAATTAACTTATAGATATGCGTTGTACCTATTCCACAAAGAAACACTGAAAAGAAATACAGGCAGTGCAGCCAGAATGTATCTTTTTCCAATTCATTATATTTCAAAGCAATTGTGGCAATAAACAACCAGGAAATGAGCTGCATCAGCCAATAAGTACTTTTAAATTTCATTCTTGAGATTTAGTTTTCAGCAATCAGATAAGTTTGTAATTTTTAAGGCCTCAAATTTACAGGAGTCTTATTAGATTATACCTGTTTAATGTTTATATTATTTCAGAATCAAAAATCCGGTACTTATTCTCCTCAGTAGTTCCTCGTTTTCAGACTTCTGTAAATCAATATAATATCGTATTGCCTTAATTCATCCGTTATTCTTTGGCAATTCCCGGATATTTCTCAGATATTTTAACCTCATTTCCGATAGTTTGACCTAATTATTTTTCTAAGTTTAATGAATTTGACACTAACTTTGCAATATCTTTATAAATAATAATTTTAAAACTTTGGAGTTAAAAGAACAATTATTCGGAATTATCAAAAGCCTGGAAGGTTTCACTCCGGAGATCTTCTTATCTGCAGCCTTCATCTTACTGATTATTGCTGAATTAATCTTATACAAATTTCACTCCAAAAACATCTCACAGTTCTGGTTATACGGACTTACACTGGCTATTCTTGCGTTATCTTTTCATCAGGTAACGGAACAGTTTTATAATACCAGTGATGGCTTTTTATTCCATGAAATGCTTTTTCTTGATGCCAAAGCCATTTTCTTTAAATGCCTGGTTTCAATGGCCGCCATTATTTTACTGGCACACAGCTGGGTTCTGAAAAAGTCATTCCCGGGAGAATTTTTCCCCATATTAACCGGAATCCTGATAGGGCTTTATCTCATGACTATGTCGGTGAACCTGATCATGATTTACTTATCCATCGAAATTGTTTCTATCGGTTCTTATATTTTTACGGCAATCAACCGGGATAAAACAGGTTCTGAGGGCGGGTTAAAATACATTATTTTCGGAGCAGCTTCCTCCGCGATAATGCTCTATGGCATGTCATTGCTTTATGGAATTACAGGAACGCTTTCCATTGTTTCTCCCGATTTTTCAAGAAACTTAGCTCAGGTTGACAATATAACATTTCTGGTTGCGGCAACGCTTACCCTGAGTGGTTTTCTTTTTAAACTTTCGGCAACACCATTTCATATCTGGACGCCGGATGTCTATGAATCTGCTCCGACGCCAATTGTGGCATTCTTTTCAATTGCTCCGAAAGCAGCTTCTTTTTTAATAGCTATGCGCTTTCTGGAAGCACTTCCTGCTAAATTTCAACTACTGATGGCCGTAATTGCACTGGCAACCATCACAATAGGAAATTTCTCAGCGCTTTGGCAGCAAAATGCTAAAAGAATGCTCGCTTATTCTACAATTGCACACTCCGGTTTTATGCTGATCGGGCTCGTAACCCTTTCAGAATTGGGCATAAAAAGTATTGTTTTCTATATGGTAACGTACCTATTTGCCAATTTCGCGGCATTTCTCCTGCTGGACATTGCTGATGCCTCAACCGGCAATAACGGAAACCTGAAAATATTCCGGGGCTTAGGCTTAAAAAATCCGTTCTATGGAATTCTTCTCGTAATTGTAATGATTTCATTGACAGGCCTGCCACCAACAGCAGGTTTCTTTGCCAAGCTGAATATTTTCTCGGCCCTCTGGGAAAGTTACCAGACCTCGCAAAACCAGATTTTACTCTGGCTGTTTATATTCGGGCTATTCAATACAGTGGTTTCTTTATTCTTTTACCTGAAGATACCATTTGTACTATTTTTCAAAAAAGGAGAGGTTTCTGAAAATAATCCATTTAAAATAACATTTGAACAGCAATTTCTGGCCATCATTCTGGTACTCCCGATTCTGTTGCTGTTCTTCAAAGCTGATTTGCTAATGAATCTCATAGCGCTTTTATAGTCAGTCACTAACGTTCTTCATTCAGCAATAATATTCGGACGTTGGTAATGAAAAAGTACTATTTTTAAAAATTCTTCTTGCTAATCACACTTTTAAGTCACTAATTTTGTTAAATAATTGTAATGCCTACCTCCTTAACAGAAAATCCATTTAACGTTATCGCAACATAAACTAAACCACTGAAGATTAAAATACTGGTTTTCAAATAGTTATTTATTTTTTTGAATTAAATAACTGAGAAGTAAGACACAAAACATAACACATTTCCATGTCAGACGCTATTAAACATGAGTGCGGTATTGCCCTCATTCGTCTCCGAAAACCTTATCAATATTACCTTGATAAGTACAAAAATCCGCTTTACGGCATTAACAAACTCTATTTGTTAATGGAAAAGCAGGTAAATCGCGGGCAAGATGGAGCCGGAGTTGCCAATATCAAGATAAATGTTCCGCCCGGAAGCAGATATATCAGCCGCTACCGATCCGTCGAACAACAGGCCGTAGCTGATATTTTCGGGAAAATCAATAAAAAATTCCAGAAAGGATACAAAGAGTTAAAGAAAAGCCGCAAGGAAAAGGAAAACGAAGACCTCAGGGTACTCGATGCCGAATGGTGGCAGGAAAATGTAGCATTCACGGGAGAAGTTCTTCTCGGACATTTACGCTACGGTACACATGGGCAGAATGAGATTGAAAACTGCCATCCGATGTTACGACAGAGTAACTGGAGAAGCCGAAACCTGGTGGTAGCAGGTAACTTCAACATGACAAATGTTGATGAGCTATTTGACAAACTGATTTCACTGGGACAGCATCCTAAAGAAAAAGTGGATACTGTGACAGTAATGGAAAAAATCGGACATTTTCTGGATGAGGAAAATCAACGCCAGTTTGAGTATCATAAAGGAAGCCATGATAATCCAGAACTTTCCGACATTATTGCCGACAATATTGATTTAAGAAGAGTATTAGAACGTTCCTGCCGTGATTTTGATGGAGGTTATGCAATGGTAGGAATGACAGGTTACGGAGCCGCTTTTGTAGCCAGAGACCCCTCAGGAATTCGCCCAGCTTACTGGTATGCCGATGACGAAGTTGTAGTAGTTGCTTCAGAAAAACAGGCGATCAAAACCAGTTTCAACTGCAAATACGAAGATATTCAGGAAGTAAACCCTGGCCATGCCCTCATTATCGCCAAAAATGGAGATTACACACAGGAGCAGTTTATCGCCCCGATGAAAAAATCTTCATGCAGCTTCGAAAGAATTTACTTCTCACGCGGATCAGATCCGGATATTTATGCAGAACGTAAAAAGTTAGGAGCACTTGTGATTCCTCAGATTCTGAAAGAGGTTGACAATGACCTTAAAAACACCGTTTTTTCATACATCCCCAATACAGCAGAAACGGCATTCTTAGGAATGATTGATGGTTTGGAAGACCACCTTGCCCATGAACGTAAAAAAGCGATCATGGAAGGCGTTCTGTTTGAAGAACATCTTGAAGAATTACTTACTTTCAGGCCAAGGGTTGAAAAACTAATCTCCAAGGACGTAAAAGTAAGAACATTTATTACCAGTGACTCGCAGCGTGATGACATGGTATCCCATGTTTATGATACTACGTATGAAGTAATCAATAAGAATGTTGATAACGTAGTATTGATAGATGATTCCATTGTGAGAGGCACTACTTTGGAGAAAAGTATCCTTAAACTTCTGGATAAATTAGAGCCCAAGAAAATTGTAATTGTTTCCTCTGCTCCGCAAATCCGTTATCCCGACTGTTATGGAATTGACATGTCAAGAATGAAAGATTTTGTGGCATTCCGAGCGGTGCTTGAATTATTGAGAGAGCGGAATATGGAAGATTTGCTGGATGAAGTGAACGAACGTTGCCTTGCTGCTTTGGAAGAAGGAACAGCAACTGAAGAAAACTTTGTAAAAGCTATTTATGAGCCGTTTACTTATGAGGAAATCTCTGGTAAAATTGCCGAAATTGTTCGTCCAAAAGATCTGAAAGCAGAATTGTCTGTTGTTTATCAGACCGTAGAAAATCTGAACAAAGCTTGTCCTGAAAATCCGGGTGACTGGTATTTTACCGGAAATTATCCGACTCCGGGTGGAAATAAAGTGGTTAACAAAGCTTTTGTTAATTTCATGAAAGGAATAGAAATCAGAGCTTACTAGGTTTTTGAAATGTATTTAAGAGAAAAGCCCCGGCCGGAAATTTCCGGCCGGGGCTTTTCTCTTAAATATATCCGGCACTTACAAATCGATCTCTTCCGGATAAATCCTTTATTACTTCTACTTTCGAAAACCCGGTTTCCTTGAATACCTCTGCCGTTTCTTTTCCAAAAGCCTGGTTAATTTCAACTGCACAAAATCCATTTCTGTTCAGACATTTTCCGGCCAGTTCTGCAATTCTCCTGTAAAAGATTAAAGGATCATGATCTTCTACAAAAAGAGCCAGATGGGGTTCGAAATCTAACACATTCTTCTGCATATCTTCTGCTTCCCGGTTGGTTACATAAGGAGGATTAGACACAATTATGTCAAACTTTTCAGACATTTGAGCAACATCGATGTTCAAAACATCCGTTTTCAGGAAAGAAACCTTTGCATCATTCATACGGGCATTCTCCTCAGCAACCTTTAAAGCCTCCTCCGAAATATCAAATGCCATAACCTCAGGTACAGGTAATTCCTTTGCCAGAGAAACAGCTATACAACCCGAGCCGGTTCCGATATCCAGTATTTTCAGAGATTCGCCTGTAAAATTTTTATACCTGTCAGAGACAAGCTGAATCAGTTCTTCCGTTTCCGGACGGGGAATCAATGTTGCCTTTGTCACCTTAAAGTTTCTGCCATAAAATTCTGTTTCCCCGATAATATACTGAACAGGCTCATTCTTTTTTAACCGAATAATAATCTCTTCAAAATCAAACAGTTTATCTGTTTTTTTATCCAGGAAAATATCAGTTTTTGAAAGGTTCTGAAAATGTGAAAGAAGCCAGTAAGAAATACTTTTAGCCTCATTATCATCATAAACGGTACTTATTTCAGAAACCAGCCGGTCAAAAATATCCCTGGAAGAGTATAATATCATGAGAAGAACCAGGCCTTCCGCCTGTTATTTTGTTGGAATTATTTACAAATTTAACAAAACCGAAAGGATTTTTAAACGGCGTATTTCTTCTTCAGGAGAAAGGTATGCCATCAGGGATAATGTTCCTGTTTTATGCTACCATCCAAACCCTGCCAATAAGCAGAAAAAAGCGATGTACATTCGTTTCACATTTGGCAATTAATAAAACTTATTCAATAAAATTTTGTCTTTTAAGACAATTCCTGTGGAATTTTATTTTATTTTGCCTCCTTGACATATAGTACGTTTTGTCCAAGCATTCACTATTTTTTCCTAAAATTTATTTCATAAAATAAAATGAATCGTAGAGAAGCCATTCAACGAGTTTCCATCCTGATGGGAGGATTAATTTCAGCCCCCGCAATGGCTGGAATAATGGGTGAAAAAACCAATTTAGGACCTAGCTTAAATGTTACTGCTGAGCAGGAAGCTTTTCTTGCTGAAGTGGCCGACATTATTATTCCTACAACAGACACCCCGGGTGCCAAAGCTGCAGGAACAGAGAAATTTATCGTGAGAGTAATGCGCGATTGCTACAAGAAAGAAGATCAGGAGAAGTTTTATGCAGGTCTGGCAAAACTTGACGCTGACAGTAAGGCTAAATTTGGCAAATCTTTCGTCGGTTTGGATACTGCTCAGAAAAATGAAATGCTGAAGCAAACAACGGTTGACAATAAGGAATTCTTTTTGAGAATGAAAGAATTGACAGTTACAGGGTATTTTACTTCGGAAATCGGTGCTACCAAAGCACTTGAATATCTTCCAATTCCGGGCAGATTCGAAGGCTGTGTTCCGTTGAAACCCGGACAAAAAGCCTGGGCTATTTAATTGTTTATCCAAAATTTCCTTATCAACTTAATTTAATTCTGAAATAATGTCATTTTTAAATATAGATGCCATCAAAGGCAATACATACGATGCAATCGTAATCGGCTCCGGAATCAGCGGAGGATGGGCTGCAAAAGAATTAACTGAAAAAGGCTTAAAAGTGCTGATGCTTGAGCGTGGTAAAAATCTTGAACACGTAACCGGTTATGAAAATGCCATGAAAGATCCCTGGGAATCTAAATACAATGGCCGCTTAACCATAGAGCAAAAAGAAACACACCCGAAATTAGCCCGTGATTATCCTTACAATGAGATGACGGAGAAATATTGGTTCAATGACTCTGATTCTCTTTACAAGGAAGAAAAACGTTTTGACTGGTACAGACCGAATATTGTCGGAGGAAAATCAATCATGTGGGGACGTCAGTCTTATCGCCTTAGTGATATTGACTTTGAAGCAAACAGCAAAGACGGTCATGGTGTAGATTGGCCGATCCGTTACAAAGACATTGCTCCATGGTATTCATATGTTGAGAAATTTGCCGGAATTTCAGGAGAGAAACTTGGGCTTGCTCAATTACCTGACGGTGAATTTTTACCTCCTATGGACATGTTCTGCGTAGAGAAAGAAGTGCGTAAACGTCTTGAGAAAAACTATCCCGGCCGTAATCTGACAATCGGTCGTGTAGCGAACCTTTCAAAAGCCGGTGCAGCACAATTAGGTGTGGGAAGATCTGGCTGCCAGTTCAGAAACAAATGCTCATTAGGTTGCCCTTATGGTGCCTATTTCAGTACGCAATCTGCAACACTTCCTGCTTGTATGAAAACAGGCCGTCTTACTTTACGTCCTGACTCAATTGCAAGTGAGGTTATTTATGACGAAAACAAGAAAAGAGCAACAGGGGTAAGAGTGATCGATTCGGTAACGATGCAAACAACTGAATACTTTGCGAAAATTATTTTTGTCTGCGCTTCGGCTCTCGGTTCAACGGCTCTCATGCTTCATTCTACTTCAAACCGTTTCCCTAATGGTTTCGGTAATGATTCTGAGCAATTGGGTCATAACCTAATGGATCACCATTTCCGCATTGGTGCTTCTGGTACCTGGGAAGGTGACGAAGATAAATATTTCTATGGTCGCCGTGCCAATGGTCTTTATATTCCACGTTATCGTAACATTGGTTCTGATAAACGTGATTATGTAAGAGGTTTTGGTTATCAGGGTGGCGGCGGTCGCGGCCGCGGAGGCTGGGCAGCCAATGTTTCAGAATTGAGCTTCGGTGCTGACTTCAAAAAACATGCTACTGAAATTGGTCCATGGAGTATCGGTTTCGGTGGTTTTGGTGAAACATTGCCATATTATGAAAACAAGATGTATCTTGATAAAAACACCAAAGATAAATGGGGAATGCCTGTTGTGGTCTTTGATGCAGAATTGAAGGAAAACGAGAAGAAAATGCGTATCGACATGTTGAATGATGCCAAAGAAATGCTGGAATCTTCAGGTGTTAAAAACGTTACTACTTATGATCGTGGTTCATATCTTGGAATGGCAATTCATGAAATGGGAACTGCCCGGATGGGTCGTGATCCTAAAACTTCTGTGCTGAATGCTCATAACCAGGTACATGCCTGTAAGAACGTGTTTATGACCGACGGAGCCTGTATGACATCCGCTTCCTGTGTAAACCCTTCTTTAACTTATATGGCGCTGACAGCAAGAGCTGCTGATTTTGCAGTGAATGAACTGAAGAAACAAAATCTGTAGAAAATACCCTGTTTACCTTAAAGCCTCTTTCAGAAAATGAAAGGGGCTTTATTATGTTATATAGAATCAAATTGTATAACACAAAACCCTCTGTATTCCGGCAAACCGATATTTTGAATGATTATAAATAAGGAATTTCATGCCTTATATTGCCGATTTACTACATAAAACCATGTAAAATATTACGGATTATTATGTAATTTTATAAGCCCGAAAATAAAACTTTTCAAATAAATTTTTGACTTTCACGTTGAAAATCAGGTAAGCAATTCTTATTTTATCAAAATGATACAATATTTTTTATCTGAATCTGGCTTTGAATCAAAAAACTGGTTTTGAGGGTGAAATTCCAAGAGTGTTTTTTTGACACATTTTTCCTTGGAAAACACGATAAAGACTGAATTGCAATTATCCATTTTAATTATTCTAATACCCTTAAAAAATCCCTATCTAAAATGAACAGAAGAGACGCACTCTCAAAAGTTGCCTTATTAATCGGAGGGACACTAACAGCACCGACCTTAATGGCAATGAGCAGAGTAGGTGAAACTAAAACCGAAATGAATCTGATTGCCGGTTTTAGTTTAAACGACACTCAACGTAAAATAGTAGCAGAAGTAGCAGAGCACATTATTCCGAAAACAACAACAGCCGGAGCAAAAGATGCAGGAGTTCCTGCCTTTATTGAAATGATGTTGAATGACTGCTATAAAGCACCTGAACACAATAGCTTTCTGGAAGGTGTTAGCAGCTTAGAAAAGAAAAACTTCTTATCTCAAAGTAAAGAGGAGCAAATCGCTACGCTGAAAAAATTAGAAGCAGATACCAATGAATTAATGAAGTCTTATAATGTAAAACAAGTTAAGGTTGGTGACAACGTAGACAAAGAAAGCATTGAAGGCAAAAAACAAGGCGTGCCTTTCTGGCGCCTGATGAAAGAATTAACACTTTTAGGATATTATACTTCTGAAGAAGGAATCAAAGCTTCTTTCATTTATGAGCCTGTTCCCGGTAAATTCAAAGCCATAAAAATGAAGCCAGGACAAAAGGCTTATCAGTACTAATTTCCAAGACCTCGGATTAGTCCGTTAACCCGGGCGAATATCGTCTTTTTATCAAGAAAATATTTTCAAATCAGAATCATGAATTTAAATATAGATGCAATTAAAGGCCAGACTTTCGACGCTATTGTCGTAGGTTCAGGTATTTCGGGAGGCTGGGCTGCCAAAGAATTAACAGAAAAAGGATTAAATGTAGCAGTGTTAGAACGTGGCCGTGAAATCAAACATGTTGAAGGTTACGAAACTGCAAACAAAGATCCATGGGAATTTGCTCACCGGGGCAGACCTACCAATATGGCCGCTGAGGAATATTGGGCAGGTATGCGTACAGGATACACAGCCAATGAAGAACATCGTTACCTGTTCGAAAATGACAAGCAAAACCCTTATTTAGAAAAAAGAGGTGGTTTTGACTGGATTCGTGCTTATCATACCGGAGGTAAATCATTGCTTTGGGGACGTCAGTCATACCGTTGGAATAAAGAAGATTTCGAAGCCAATTTAAAAGAAGGTGTAGGAACTGACTGGCCAATCCGTTATGAAGACCTGGCACCATGGTACTCATATGTTGAGAAATTTGCCGGAATCTCAGGACAAAGAGAAGGCCTTGATGTTTTACCGGATAGTACATTCCTTCCTGCAATGGAAATGACTGCTCCTGAAAGACATTTCAAAAATGCAGTTGCAAGTAAATTAGGACGTCCTGTTACAATCGGACGTGTCGCTCACCTTACTCAGCCGACTGCTATTCAAACAGCTCTTGGCCGTGGAATGTGTCAGTCTCGTAATAAATGTATGCGCGGTTGTCCATACGGTGCTTATTTTAGCTCATTATCTGCTACATTACCTGCTGCTGCAAGAACAAAACGTCTTACAATGATTCATAACGCAATTGTTGCGGAAATCATTTATGATGAAAAATCACAAAAAGCAAAAGGGGTTCGCGTAATCGATCAGAATACGCTTGCGGTTAAAGAATACTATGCAAAAATTATCTTTGTAAATGCAGGAGCCATCGGATCTACTTCTATTCTGATGAACTCAAAATCTAACCGTTTCCAAAATGGTTTAGGAAATGACAGCGATCAGCTTGGCCGTAACATTATGGATCACCACCTTGGAGTAGGTGCAAGTGCTTCTGTAGAAGGTTTTGAAGATGATTATATGTTCGGTAACCGTCCAAACGGTCTTTATATTCCACGTTTCCGTAACTGGGGTAAAGATAAAAGAGATTATACCCGCGGTTTCGGATACCAGGGCGGTGCAAGTCGTGCCGGCTGGGGCAGAGGCGTAGGAATGGATGGATTCGGAGCCAGTTTCAAAGAAGAACTTACTCACCCGGGTGCATGGTCTGTTGGTTTCGGTGGTTTTGGTGAAATTCTTCCTAATCCAAATAACCGTTTCACATTGAGCGACCAAAAAGATAAATGGGGTTTACCTGTTTTATCTTTTGAAGCTGAGTTTAGTGACAACGAGAAAAAAATGCGTATTGATATGATGAATGACGCCGCTGAAATGTTAGAAGCTGCCGGTTTCAAAAATATCAATCAATATAACAGCGATAAAACGCATATTGGTTTAGGTATCCATGAAATGGGAACTGCCCGCATGGGACGTGATCCTAAGACTTCTGTTCTGAACAAACACAATCAGATTCATAACGTGAAAAACGTATTTGTTACAGATGGCGCAGCAATGGCTTCGGCTTCATGTGTTAACCCGTCTCTTACTTATATGGCGCTTACTGCCCGTGCAGCTGATTTTGCTGTAAGTGAATTGAAGAAGAGAAATCTTTAGTTTTAAATTACCTTTAGAAAAAGTGCAGGTAGATATAATAGTTTACTTGCACTTTTTTTATAAAATTATCTGAACCCCTATGAAAAGAACCCTTAAACTGATATCCGCTCTACTCATGAGTTTTTCCGGTATGGCACAAACGAATTACGCTACAATTGGCCAGGTAATCAAATCAGATGCTGCACTCGACAATCTTTTGGCATCAGATGTAAAAATTGAAGTTCTTGCCTCCGGTTTCAACTGGTCTGAAGGACCTGTCTGGGTAAAAGGCGGAAACTATTTATTATTTTCAGATGTCCCGGCAAACACAATTTTCAAGTGGAAAGAAGGTGATATCAAAGCTGTTCCATTCCTGAATCCATCAGGATATACCGGAATTTTGCCTTATAGTAACGAACCGGGAAGTAATGGACTGATCATTAACAAAAAAGGCGAACTGGTAGCCTGTGAACACGGCGACAGAAGAATTTCAGCCATGCCATTAAATGTTGGAGGAAAGAAAACACTGGCGGATAATTTTCAGGGAAAACGCTTCAATAGCCCCAACGATATTGTTCAGCATTCAGGCGGAGCTTATTATTTTACAGATCCTCCTTATGGTTTACCACAACACGAAAAAGATCCGACACGTGAAACTCCGGTATTCGGTGTGTACAGAATCGGTACTGACGGAGTAGTTTCACTGGAGATAGACAACCTGGTAAGACCAAACGGTTTAGCTTTTTCTGTTGATGAAAAAACGCTGTATGTTGCCCAATCTGATTTTGACAGTGCTGTAATTATGGCTTATCCTGTTCTGGATAATGGGAAAATCGGAAAAGGAAAGGTGTTTTTTGATGCTACCCCAATGGTAAAACAAGGCTTGAAAGGCCTTCCGGACGGGCTTAAAATTGACAAAAACGGCAATATTTTCACGACAGGCCCCGGTGGAATTCTGATTTTATCACCCCAAGGGAGACTGTTAGGAAGAATTGATACCGGGGAACCCACATCAAATTGTAACTGGGGAGACGATGGCAGCACGCTCTATATTACTGCCAATATGTTTTTATGCAGAATAAAAACGAAAACCAAAGGAAACGGTTGGTAAGAAGAAAGGCCTTCAATCTTAATCGAAGGCCTTTTTAATGTTTTTATACATCACAAATTGTAACCCCTTGTTTTAAGGAAGCTATTTTGTCTGGTCTTGCCGGAATAAATTCCTGACCTACAAATCCTTTATAACCAGTGTCCACAATTGCTTTCATAATGGCGGGATAGTTTAACTCCTGGGTTTCATCGATTTCATTACGGCCCGGAACTCCTCCTGTATGATAATGAGAAATATACTGGTGATATTTCTTAATGGTTGCAATTACGTCTCCTTCCATAATCTGCATATGGTAAATATCGTAAAGCAGTTTAAATTTATCAGAACCAACCATTTCACAAAGTACTGCTCCCCATTCGGTATGATCACATTGATAGTCTTTATGATTCACTTTAGAATTCAGCAATTCCATGGTGATGGTCACATCATGTTTTTCCGCTGTCTTCATTATACGTTGAAGTCCTTTCTTGCAGTTAATCAAACCTTCTTCATCACTTAATCCGTTTCTGTTTCCGGAGAAAGTAATCAGGTTTTTAACACCGGCTTTCGCTGCCTTAGGAATCAGATCTTCATACAATGCCACTAAAGCATCATGGTTTTTGAGGTTATTAAAGCAGCTTGTAAGGCCCATTCCTCCACCCCATTGATTGGCCTCAGGCCATCCGATTGCAGCAGTAAGTCCGTATTTCTTAAGGGTCTCCCATTCAGAAGGGCCTGTAAGTTCAAGACTTTGCATACCTATTTCCTTAGCCGATTTACACAAATCCTCGAAAGGAATTGATTGATAGCACCAACGACAAGCAGAGTGGTTAACCCGTCCTTTGAGTGAAACTCCCATCTGTGTATCGGCAGCTTCTAAACGATTAGAGAGAGATGATGTTACCATAGTTGCTGCCGCCACTCCCAGCGTTTTTTGCAAAACAGAGCGACGAGAAAGTGAATTATCCATAGTTTAAATATTGAAATTTACGGAAATTTACAACAAATTTCCGTAAAACGAATATCGATTTGCGTAATTTATACACATTTTAAAAAAAAGCTGCAAATCCCCATAAAAAGGATTTGCAGCGGAAAGAGAAGGTTCTGAGGTTAAGACTTTTATCTTCTGAAAGATAATTTTTTCAGGATTAATTTTATAAATCTGAAACCTGGAGGTATCAGGTTCAGAGGATGAATGATCTATTCTTGAGTTATAATCTATTTACCCCAGGTTTTCATTAACTGAAATGTCTCAAGAGCCATTTTCTGGTTATACTCCAGGGCGATACTTCTGTGATTAACGAGGTCTACAATTGTACCGATCATGCATAAGCCTCCGGTAAAAAAGTACAATAATCCCATTCCAATCTGGTTTGTCAGAAATCTCTGTACTCCGGCAAAACCGAAGAAGCCGATTATTGTACAAATCAAAATCAGCGTAGAATCTCTTCGTTTGTTTTGGTACATCATGATAAAAGTCTTTTGCTGCTCCTCATCCATCTCTTTTATCATGTTTTGAACAAACATTGATTCTTCAGTCTCAAGGTTGGAAATCATCATTAAAATGTTCGAGTTCATGGTCGTAAAAGGTCTAGTTTTGTTTAAATTATGTAAATAAAGGCTCTGATTTCTTTAAAAACTTGTCTTTATTGTCCTCTTTGCCAGGGTATAAATTCTGGAAATAATTACGATCAGACCAAATATTCCGAGCGGATGACTTTCAAATGACTTTTTAAGCTCTCCATGAAAAATGTAGCTGATCGAATGTCCCAATCCACAACCCGGGCAAAATGAAAAACCAAGGTTTTTGATGGGACAGAGACTAAAATGAGCATCGGATGCAGGGTTAATCAGTGCTAAATAAGCAAGTCCGGTAACCCAGAAAAGAAGCTCTATATTTAGTTTCTTTATCATTGTGAATCAAAGATAGATGCTTCTCCCGAAAGGCTCGCTTCTTTATACATAAGCGGATTATTTATCAGTATAAGCAGTAAAAAAAGCCCAATAAGAGATCAGACACAAGGTAAATGACCTGTATTATTTCCTCACAATTACTTAATTTATTTTTTGATAAAAGGAATTAACAAAAACAGGTGACCCTAATACAGGCAGCTCAGTCAAACACTTTGCAAACGAAAACTCACAATTGTTTGAAACTCATTTTTCCAAATATTTCAGCATTCACTATATTTGTTATTATGATAGAATCTAAAGGTATGTTCTTCTTCGAAAATAATCATCAAAGAAGCAATGTAGTCTCATTGAACCATGAATCCTTGAAATATGTCACTTAATATTCTCACCTAAATAATATCTTAAATGAAAACTTCTTTTGCCCATCTTCCAACCGACAAACAGCAGGAACTTTCAGCTGTGCTGGACGCAATTTTGCAGGTTGCCAAACCTGTTATGGTGATTCTTTTCGGCAGCTATTCACGGGGCGATTGGGTTGATGATCGCTATGTTGAGAATGGAATTACATACGAATACAAAAGTGATTTCGATATTCTTATTGTACTTAAAGAAGAAAAACGCATTCCGCCAAGTCTGACAAAAGGAATTAAACATAAGATTGGTAGACGGGCAGATGGGTTTACTCCCCTCGGGTTGATCTTTCATGGCATTGATTTCCTGAACATGGAATTGGAGGAAGGCAACTACTTTTTCGCCGATATTGTAAAGGAAGGCACCATGCTTTACGACGACGGACAATTTCAGTTAAGCAAAGCGAAACTGCTGTCACCGAAAGAGCGGGCGAAAAAAGCACAAATGTATTTTGATAAATGGTTTGATAGCGCTAATAAGTTTCTTCGAGCCTTTAACTTGTGTTTGAATGACGACTTGCCAAATCAGGCAATCTTCCTTCTTCACCAAGCCACTGAAAGCTATTACATGGCTATTCTGCTGGTCTTTAATGATTATAAACCCAAATTACATGAAATTGATCTGTTAGGAAAAAGTGCAGAAATGGCAGATGTAAGATTTAAAGTTGTGTTTCCACGCAAAACATTGGAAGAATCCAGGTTGTTTTCCCTCCTAAAACGGGCATATATAGATTCGAGATATAAAATGGGATATTCGGTAACAAAAGAAGATCTGGAATACTTGTCGGAAAGAGTAATCAAATTAAAGGAACTTACCCAATTAATTTGTCAGGAAAGAATTGCCCAGCTAACATCAGAATGATTGATACTCTCACCTAAATAATACCATAAATGAAAACTTCTTTTGCCCATCTTCCAACCGACAAACAGCAGGAACTTTCAGCTGTGCTGGACGCAATTTTGCAGGTTGCCAAACCTGTTATGGTGATTCTTTTCGGCAGCTATTCACGGGGCGACTGGGTTGAAGATCGCTATGTTGAAAATGGAATTACATACGAATACAAAAGCGACTTTGACATTCTTATTGTACTTAAAGAAGAAAAACGCATTCCGCCAAGTCTGACAAAAGGAATTAAACATAAAATTGGTAGACGGGCAGATGGGTTTACTCCCCTCGGGTTGATCTTTCATGGCATTGATTTCCTGAACAAGGAATTGGAGGAAGGCAACTACTTTTTCGCTGATATTGTAAAGGAAGGCACCATGCTTTACGACGACGGACAATTTCAGTTAAGCAAAGCGAAACTGTTGTCACCGAAAGAACGGGCGAAAAAAGCACAAATGTATTTCAATAACTGGGCTAATATCGCAAATGAGTTTTTTAAAGTATTTGATCTTTGTGTAAACAATAACCTTCTCAATCGGGCAATATTTCAGCTCCACCAAGCCACCGAAAGCTATTACATGACCATCCTGCTGGTTTTCAATGATTACAAACCCAAGCTCCACGAGATTGATCTGTTAGGAAAAAGTGCAGAAATGGCCGATGTAAGATTCAAAATCGTGTTTCCCCGGAAGACACCTGAAGAACTAAGATTGTTCATACTGCTGAAACGGGCATATATAGATTCGAGATATAAAATGGGGTATTCGGTAACAAAAGAAGATCTGGAATATTTGTCGGGAAGAGTAGCCATATTAAAGGAACTTACTGAATCTGTTTGCAGAGAGAAGATTGACCAATTAAGTCAAGGCGATCAAACACTACCCGCATAATGCGGTCGATAGTTTTGTGCTAAAATGTTGAAAACATTACTAACATTCACTATTTAATATAAAAATTGATGACAGACTCCTTATTAAAAACTTGGGAAACAAGCAGGAAATTATATGCCGAATATTTCGATAAATATTCATTGGAACAACTCAACAAAATACCGGCTGGATTTAATAACAATTTAGTATGGAATATCGGCCATATAGTTGTTGCACAACAATCGCTTATATACCGACTTTCTAATTTAGAAATGAATATCTCCGAAGATTTATTCAATCTCTATAAATCCGGTTCAAAACCAACACAATTTGTGGGTCAGGTTGAAGCTGATGAATTAAAATCATTATTAATCTCCCTCATCGAAAAAACAAAAGAGGATTATAAGGCAGGCAAATTCGTTACATTTAATGAACGCCTGACCGGAACCGGCTTTCTGCTAAGTACATTAAACGATGCCCTAGATTTCAATAACTATCATGAAGGAATGCATTTGGGTGTTATGATGAGTATAAGAAAATTTGTATAACGTTAAAGCGTCTGAGGCTCATATCGGAAAATCCGACCTTTTTTTAAGGTATGACGAAAAGTAAAAACAAAAATCCTGAGAATATTTTGAATTGAGCATTCTCAGGATTTTTGTTTTATATAAATGAAAATCAAATAATTACGACTCATTTATTTAATCCACAATTTCATAAATTCTGAAATGGTTGGAGAGGTAATATCAAAAAGAAGGTGGGGCAAAATCCCGAAAACAAAGGCCAGAATTGCCAGAGGAGTCAGCATGATTTTCTCTCTGAAATTCAAATCTGTCAATAATTCTTCGTGCTCACGCACCCAAAATTTCCCGAAGAACATTTTTTGTAAAGCCCAGAGAAAATACCCTGCTCCCAGTACAATTCCAAAAGCTCCTAACACCGCAAAGATCTTTGGCAGGAACGAACTGTTAAATGCTCCCATTAAAGAGAAGAATTCACCTATAAAACCAGAAAATGCCGGCAAACCTAAAGAAGCAAAAAAGGCAATTGCCACAAAAGCCGTAAAAACGGGCATTTTTACAGCCAATCCCCGATAACTGTCAATACGACGGTCATGCACCCGATCATATAAAACACCCACCAAAAGGAATAACATAGATGACAATATTCCGTGAGAAAACATCTGATAAAGTGCCGCATTGATTCCCTCAGAGGTCAGAGAAGCGATTCCCAGCATAACAAAACCCATGTGTGAAACAGAAGAATAAGCAATCATCTTCTTCAAATCATTCATTGCCAGGGCATTATATGCTCCGTAAATAATTGAAAGAACCCCGAATGCTGCAATCCATACCGCAAAATTTTCTGCTCCGTCAGGGAAAATAGAATAGGCTATTCTGATAAAGCCATAACCTCCTATTTTCAGCAAAATTCCTGCTAATACTACTGAAACCGGAGTTGGTGCTTCTACGTGAGCATCCGGTAACCAGGTATGTACAGGTACAGCGGGAAGTTTGATAGCAAAACCTATCATCAGAAAGATAAATGCAAGATAACGTGCCGGTACCGAAAAGAGTGTTGATCCTGAAACATAGCTTAATAAAGATTGTGGCAGGAAATTTCCGGAATCTGTCATCAGTCTCATATCAAATGTATGTACCATATGTTCCGGAGCAATCTTTAATTCTTTGATAAGCTCCTGAATCTGTCCGAAAATTTCAGGTGTCATCTGGCTTTTTACATCAATGAAACCTGCATGAATTGCTGTTTCATAAGGATCTATGACAGAAAAATAAAGTCCTATCATTACAATCAGAATGAAAATCGATCCGAATAATGTATAGATAAAAAACTTTAATGAAGCATATTCTCTGCGTGGGCCGCCCCAAAGTCCGATAAGGAAATACATCGGCAGCAGCATAAACTCAAAAAAGAGGTAAAACAGGAAGAAATCCAGCGCCAGAAAACATCCCATTACCGATCCGCTCAAAAGCAGATAAAGGGAAAAATAAGCTTTTTCTTTCTGCTTGATTTCAAAAGAAGAGATTGATCCGATAAACATCACCAATCCGGTAAGTAAAGCCATAGGCATACTCACTCCATCCAAACCTATCAGATAATCAATAGAAACTGTACCCAGGCTTCCCAATGAAAGCGTTATCCAATCCTGTTGCTCCAGAAATTGTATATCACTTGACTGTCTGTCAAAATTCGTAAACACCCAGATACAGCCGGCTAATTGTAAGCCGGTCACAATTAATGCGATCCAGCGAAACTGACTTTTATAACTATCAGGCAATACTGCTACAAGTATCGAGGCCAGAACAGGCAAAAATATGAGGAATGAAAGTATCGGCATATTTTATATAAGCGCCAATGGCTAAAGCTCAATGACACAAAGTTTGGTTAAGTTCCAATTATCTTGTCACAAATCAACACAGGAAACCACGCTGAATCTCATGGTAATTTGTCTATTCTATACTTCAATTTGAGAAATCACAAAAAATATTAGGCTCATCAGCCCTACTAATGCCCACACTACATACATCTGAAGCTTACCTCCCTGAAAAGAACGGGTTATACTTCCGATTCTTCCGGCAATGAACGCAGAAAGGTTAGCCAGTCCATCTACAAAAAAGCGGTCGAACCAGGCAATCATATGAGCTGCCACAACATGTCCCTTGACAAAAACATCGATGACTTTGTCAAACACTTCCTTGTCAAATTTTTGCAGTAAAACAGAAAGACCTAAAGTAGGAATTACCAGAACCCGGTTATAAATCGGATCAAATGTCGGAATCTGATAAGAAAACACTCTTTTTCCGGAAAGATATCCTGCTGCAATTCCAATGGTCGCTAAGGTTACCGAACCAATAGCAATCCAATGATTTTCTTCATGTTTCATCAATCCCGTTTCCGGGCTGATAAAATGCCAGAACCATGAATCCCCTGCACTCAAAGGATTTACAGAAAAGACAAATCCAATTGAAAGTACTGACAAAATCCCTAAAGGCAGTTTTACTTTAAGAGAAGATTCATGAATATTTTCTGAAGCAATATGGTCATTTCTCAATGTTCCGCCAAAAATCATCCAAATCTGTCTGGTCATGTAAAATGCTGTTAAACCAACTCCCAGAAATGCCAGTCCAAGAAAGATAAAATAAATCCGGCTCTCTCCTGCTTTTTCCAAAAGATGCATCAGAATCGCATCTTTAGAAAGAAATCCTGAAAATAACGGCAATCCTGCCAATGCCATCGAACAAATCAGATAGCATACAAATGTAAAAGGAAGGTGTTTTCTCAGTCCTCCCATCAATCTCATATCCTGGGCATCAAAACCATGACCGGCATGATGTAAGGCATGAATAATTGATCCGGCCGACAAGAATAAACCTGCTTTAAAAAAAGCATGTGTTAATAAATGAAATACGGAAGCCTCAGTCCCCAATCCCAATAACATCAGTCCTAACTGAGAAATGGTAGAATATGCCAGAACTTTTTTAATATCGGTCTGAAAAATGGCATAAATAGCGCCCAGCAACATCGTTATGGTTCCTATTACAGCAATGGTGAGATTAACATCAGCGGTAAAAATCGGTTGTACTCTGGCTAAAAGAAAAATCCCGGCTGCCACCATCGTAGCAGCGTGAATCAAAGCGGAAACCGGAGTAGGCCCTTCCATCGCATCCGGCAACCATGTATGCAGGGGAAATTGTGCAGATTTTCCGATACAACCACAAAAAAGCAATAAGCCTGTCAGGGTAAGCATCGGAGCTGAAACGCCATTATCTGCATCTTTAAGTATCGTGAAATCAGTAGTTCCAAACTGATAAAAAAACAGAAAAATTCCCAAAAGGAAACCGATATCTCCTACTCTGTTTACCAGAAAAGCTTTTTTTGAAGCCTCCACTGCTTCGGGTTTCCGGTACCAGAAACCGATCAGTAAATACGAACTCAAGCCCACCAGTTCCCAGAAACAATACATTACAAACAGATTGTTGGTAAGTACAATACCGAGCATGGAAAACACAAAAAGGCTTAGAAAACCGAAATAACGATATTTCGCAGGCTCCTCTGCCATATATTCCATTGAAAAAAGCTGTACAAGCAATGCAATGAAATTAACGAGCAGCAACATCATTTGTGTCAGAGGATTGATAAGAAATCCAAATTGCACAGCCTGTTGCTGAATGCTGAACCAATTAAATATCAGAGAAGTACTGCCGGAAGGAGATTCTTTCCAAAGCCAGAAGGAAAAAAGTAAATTCAGTAAGCTGAGAAATGTCGTAAGGTTTGCGACTAACTGGTTATAATTCCTACCCAAAACAACAGACAGAATAAATCCTGAGAGCGGAGTAAGTAAAATCAGCCAAATAAGTGTCGCAAGGTTCATAAAATCTGGAATCAAAAAATCAGAAATAAAAGGATAAAAAAGCGCTTAAACTAAGGCAAATATCTCTTTTTGATTCTTCTTAAGTTCTATTTCTTGGAAAATTTCAATTTTTGTGCAAATATACGGGGCAAATTTCAATTAAGCTCAAAAGATTTTCATCAAAATCTATCAGGTTAATATACTTTTGTTCTAACAAAAAATGATAACCATTATTAAAGCTCATGAATCAGGATCAATTACAGGCTAAAACAGTTAGTCATTCCCGAACTACCATTACAGAACTGATGATTCCATCTTATGCCAACTTCGGCGGAAAAATACATGGAGGAATCTTGTTGTCATTAATGGATAAAGTTGCCTATGCCTGTGCTGCAAAACATGCCGGAACCTATTGTGTAACGGTTTCTGTGGATAATGTTGAATTCAGACAGCCGGTTGAAGTAGGAGAATTAGTCTCTCTGCATGCTTCTGTTAACTACGTAGGAAAGACTTCTCTGGTTATCGGAATTAAGGTAGTAGCGGAAAATATTAAAGACGGCATCGTGAAGCATACCAACACCTCTTATTTCACAATGGTAGCCAAAGATGATGACAACCGCCCGACAGAAGTGCCACTGTTAATACTTGAAAATGATGAAGATATAAGACGGTTTCTGGAATCCATTGACAGAAAAGAGCTTAAAAACTCTTATAAAGAATTACTGACCCACGCAAAAAATCGCATGGAAATTGAAGAAAGTATTCATCTGCTTGATAAAGAACGTTGCATTCTTAAAAGGTCTTAGTTTGCTTACCGGATAAAAGCTATAAAGACTTCATACTTTGTAGCCTGAGTTTTCTTGTGTAGTTTTACAGAGAGATCATTTCAACAATCTAACTCATTATGAAAATCCTTCGCTTTGTTTTTATTGCTCTTGCACTATTAGCATCCGCTTTTATTTATTTCAGGTTCTATTATACCAAATCATTTAGTCCGTCTTCTACTGCAAGTTTCAGTAAAAACGGTCTTGATGTAGCTGTAGATTACTGTCAGCCTTCCAAAAAAGGAAGATTAATATTCGGCACTGAACAACAAAAAGCACTTGTTCCTTACGGAAAATGGTGGAGAACCGGGGCAAATGAGGCAACTGTTATTAAATTTAATAAAAATGTAATAATAGGTGACAAACCCCTAAAAGCCGGAACTTATACCTTGTTTACCATTCCTACGGCAAACGACTGGACTATCATAATTAACAATGAAGTAGGTCAGTGGGGTTTATCATACGATCCTGCAAAAGACGTTTTAAAAACACAGGTACCTTCTTTTCTCAAAAATGACGTCCAGGAAATGTTTCTGATAGATTTTACAGAAAGACCTGACGGGGCAAATCTGATTATGCATTGGGATTCAACAGAAGTAGTCGTACCGATAACTGTTCAGCCCTGAGCATAAAAATCAAAAAGTTATGGAGAAAATGAGTGGAACTTTACCATAAACTTTTTTTAATTGAAAATCAGCTACTATTTTTGTAGCCTAAATATCAGCGCTATCGTGATGTTTGTACATCACCCGGTTAAATCCGATAGCACTTCGTTAAAGAAGTTATTTAAATATCAGATACAATAAACATCATGAATCGCAAAAATATCTTAGCAGTAGTGGCAGTAGCCTTGTTAGCAACCGCTTGCGACTATCAGAAAAACAACACTATCAAACAAAAAGACTTCCGTTCAAACGACCCTTATGTTTACGGTGTTCATCCTGACAGTGCTGCCCGTCAGACTAAACTTAAATACACTGCGAAACCTGAATTGGAACAACGCACAATCAAAATCCGTGAAAAATTAGTTTCGCAAAGCAACTAATCCTCTGTTCCGGATATAGCAAAGATCTTATAATATTCATTCTTTTGAAATTCAGACTTTTAAAAGATAAATGCTGATAAGTTATTCAGGAAATTCTTTCCCGAAATCATACTTTCAGTCTGAAAGCGTTACAAATAAAGATTGTAGCGCTTTTTTTATATGACTTCTCTTAAATCTACAGCATATACAACGCATTTATTCTCAGCAAAGCGCATTATAATTATTGCGTCAGTTCTACTTTTTCTCCCGAAAAACCTGTTTGAAGTCACTGGCGGAGGGTTAGATCCCTCCTGGCAGCTAAGTCTGAGCATGGCTGTTCATCAGGGCCTTACTTTCGGTAAAGACTGGATATTCACTTTTGGTCCGCTCGGTTTTCTCAGTACCCGGCTGGCATTATATACCGGAATAATCCCGCTTATTCTTCTGGATCTTTTTTCTGCAGGTGTTCTCATCTATATTCTCGATTATACCTTTGACCGCCTTAAAGACCCTTTAAAATTCCTCTTTGTTCCTTATTTTCTGGTGATGTTATCTCATCATCGTGAAACGAATTTCATTCTTTTCACCCTCTTTTTATTTCTGATTTTTCATCATCTCAGAGAAAAACGCCTTCTGTCATTGGTTTTAGCAGGAATTATTTCTCTGCTCACTTTTTATATCAAATTCAACCTGGGGCTTGTCTCAGTCGTAATTTTCTATTTTTATCTGCTTTTCAATGCTATTACAGATAGCAAAAACCTCATTTCTTCAAGTATTTTCCTTTTGACGCATGTCATTACAATTATCATCACCGCTTATTTTCTGCATGTAGATTTGCCGGGATATCTTTTGGGTGGATTAAGCATAATTGACGGATATAATGATGCCATGTTTTCAACAGACTACATGAAGGAGCAACCCAGATACGCTTATTACAATCTCATCCTGGCAGCTATACTCCTTTCATTCCTCATTTATTCAGTGCTAAGTACATTTAACCAGCTTAAAAAGAATGTGTCTGACGCCTTTATTATTTTAGTAATGCTGCTGGCATTATATCTGGGCTTTAAGCAGGGTTTTACAAGATTTGATTTTTTCGGAATGCCTTACTTCTTTTTTTACGGAGCCTTTTTTATCGGATCAGCCTATCTGTTTGTTGAAAGTATTCCGATCAGAAAAAAACTGGGGTTATTGTTAGGAATCAGCCTGTTTCTCTCATTTTTTGTCAGCACTGGTTTAGGATTTTCGTTTAATAAAATAACTCTCCCTTATCAGAACCTCATTTTCGAAAGTAGCTTTAGCCGAACCAAAGATTTCGAAAAACTACAAAATCAATATAAACTTCCGGAATCGGTTCTGAAGGAAATCAGCAGACAAACGGTTGACATTGTTCCTTATGATGTTGCCTATATTTTTTATAACAACCTGAACTATTGCCCACGTCCGGTTATACAATCTTATCAGGCCTATAATGATTATCTGACCAGTCTGAATTACCAGAAATATACTTCAAAAACTGCTCCTGAGTATGTTTTATACAATATCGGGCTCTCTACAGACAAGAACCGATATAATTTATGGTCGGATTCCAAAACGCATCTTGCTTTATTGCAGGAATATGACATCCGGTTTACCTCAGTTTGTAATGATACCTTACAGATTCTGAAAAAGAGTCTCCGTCCCCGAAAACTCATTCTTGCAGAAACGGATTCATCGGAAGTGAAAATGAACGAGTTTATCCATTTTTCTCAAAAAGGTAAACTGATATTGATGAAGGCAAAAATTGAGTACTCTTTTTGGGGAAAGTTAAGACGTATTTTCTTTCAACCACCTGTATTGGAAGCAGAATTAATTTTTGAAGACGGGAGTCACCGGAAAATAAAAGCCATCCTTCCGGAATTAGAATCCGGAGTAATTCTCAAAGGAGTGCGTACAAATGCAGATGCAGGCACTTTTTTCAGAACGAAAGGCCAGGGGAACAAGTCCGTCTCAGAAATAAAATTCATCGGAAATCGTTTAGGTTTCGACCAAAACATAAAACTGACGCTACAAGAAATTACGTTTCAGCAATGAAAAATTAGTACAGGTCAACTCTTAGTTCTAACTTTACAACGCAAAAGCGTTTTTGAAGATCAAAAACCCATAAATCTTCTAACTTATCGATAACTTCCTGTATTTGGGGAGAAATTCATTAAACATTTATACATTTTAACAATGAACATAGCTTTAGTAACTGGGTCGGCGGGCTTAATTGGCTCGGAAGCCGTTTCATTTTTTGCCGATAAATTTGATCTGGTAATAGGTGTTGATAATAACCTTCGTCAATATTTCTTCGGAGAAGAAGCCTCCACAGCCTGGAACCGCAATCGTTTGGAAGAAAAATTCCAGAATTATAAGCATTATACCGCAGATATTCGTGAAGTGCCTCAGTTGGAAGTAATCTTCAAAGAATATGGTTCTGACATCAAACTAATTCTTCATACAGCAGCGCAGCCGTCTCATGACTGGGCAGCAAAAGAACCTTTTACTGATTTTACAGTAAATGCCAACGGAACATTGAATATGCTGGAAATGACACGTCTGCATTGTCCGGAAGCCGTATTCATTTTCACTTCTACCAATAAGGTGTATGGTGATAATCCAAATTATCTGCCATTGATTGAAACAGAAACCCGTTGGGAAATTGATGCAAATCATCCTTATTTTGAACACGGTATAGATGAAAATCATAGCATTGACCATACAAAACATTCATTATTCGGTGCCTCAAAAGTAGCAGCAGATATCCTTGTTCAGGAATATGGCCGTTATTTCGGTATGAAAACAGGTGTATTCCGCGGAGGATGTCTTACAGGACCGAATCACTCGGGAACACAATTGCATGGCTTCCTGGCTTACCTGATGAAATGTGCAATTACAGGAAATCACTATACTATTTTCGGTTATAAAGGAAAACAGGTTCGTGACAATATCCACTCTTATGATCTGGTAAATATGTTCTGGCATTTCTATCAAAACCCAAGAGCCGGTGAAGTTTACAATGCCGGAGGAGGACGTTTCTCTAACTGTTCAATGCTGGAAGGAATACAAATATGTGAGGAAATCACCGGAAATAAAATGAATTACAGCTATTCTGAAACCAACAGAATCGGTGATCATATCTGGTATATTTCAGATCTGAACAAATTCAAAAGCCACTATCCTACCTGGAACTGGACATTTGGTCTGACTGAAACATTACAGCAAATTCATGATGGGATTGCTGAGCGTTTAAGTCATTAGTATTTCCGGCATCTTTAACCGACCGGAAGTATTATTTGTCTGTTCTATTGCTTTTAACTCCCTTCTAAAGCAGAAAAACCCAAAGGATTTTTCTGCTTTCGTTTAGTTAAGTAAAGACTTCTGAATTCTTACATTTCTTGGTAACATCTGCCTGAAGTTCAATGATTGCTAATGTCAAATCTGAAGGAAAATTGTTATTTTTTTGAAATTCAGTCCATTTAATAAATAGGATCGGTTAAAATGGTCACCATTTACTAAATAATTATTATGTTTGAATTTGGGTATTTTGCTATATCAGGCCTAAATCGTAAATTTAACATTTATATTTCCAAGGCTACACACCCCTAGACCCGAAATTAAAAACCCTGTAAATGAATATTTTAGGAATTTCCGCATTCTATCACGACTCAGCTGCTGCGATCACTCAAAATGGTGAAATTATTGCTGCTGCCCAGGAAGAAAGATTTACACGTATCAAACACGATCCTGCTTTCCCCACCAAAGCAGTTGAATATTGTTTAAAAGAATCCGGATTAAGTCTGGACAAATTAGACGCTATTGTCTTTTATGACAAGCCTTTATTGAAATTTGAGCGTTTACTGGAAACTTATTATGCCTTTTCGCCAAGAGGTCTGCGTTCGTTTCTGACAGCCATTCCGGTTTGGCTGAAGGAGAAAATGTTTCTGAAACGTATGCTTTATCAGGAACTTTTCAAAATTGATTCTTTTGATAAGAAGAAGGTTAAACTTCTGTTTCCTGAACATCACCTTTCTCATGCAGCGAGTGCTTTTTATCCTTCTCCCTTCGAAGATGCTGCGATCTTAACAATTGACGGGGTTGGTGAATGGGCAACTGCTTCTATATGTCATGGAAAAGGAAAGGATCTTTCAATCCTGAAAGAATTAAAATTTCCGCATTCCCTCGGGCTCTTATATTCTGCAGTAACTTATTATGCCGGATTTAAAGTAAACTCCGGAGAATATAAACTAATGGGGCTTGCTCCGTATGGTGATCCCAATTCGGAAGCGACTCACAGATATGCAGATCTGATCAGAACTAAACTAATTGATATTCAGTCTGACGGCTCTATATGGCTCAATCAGGAATATTTTGATTATGCTACCGGTCTGAGAATGGTTAAAGACAAGGAATGGGAAAAAATCTTTGGTTTTCCACGCCGTGAATCGGAATCTCAGTTAGAGCCATATCATTGTGATTTTGCACTGGCAATTCAGATTGTAACTGAAGAGATCGTAATCAAAATGGCACAGGAGGCCAAACGATTAACAGGTTCTAAAAATATCTGCATGGCCGGCGGTGTTGCGCTGAACTGCGTAGCAAATGGTAAATTACAAAAAGCCAATATTTTTGAGAATGTATACATACAACCTGCCGCAGGTGATGCCGGTGGTGCGTTAGGTGCTGCATTAGCTGCAAATTATATCTATTTCAGCCAGGAGCGTAAGGTTACACCGAATGCATTGGATGAAATGAAAGGATCATATCTCGGCCCTGAGTTTTCTGATGTAGATACGAGATTAATGTCAAGAAAGTATAATGCTGCTTACGAATATTTTGATAATTTCGATCAGCTTGCTGAAAAGACTGCCACAATTCTTGCGGAAGGCAATGTGGTAGGCTGGTTTCAGGGAAGAATGGAATTCGGACCACGTGCTTTGGGAGGAAGAAGTATTCTGGGAGATGCCCGTAACTCTGAAATGCAGAAGAAACTTAATCTTAAAATTAAATACCGTGAAGGTTTCCGCCCTTTTGCTCCCTCAGTACTGGCTGAAGATGCGGCAGATTATTTTGAACTTGAAGGCAATTCTCCATACATGTTGTTAGTACATGGTGTAACGGAGAAAAGAAGAAAAGCTCTTCCGGAAAACTATCGTTCTTTGCCATTGATGGAGAAACTGTATTATTTACGTTCAGACCTGCCATCAATTACCCATATCGACTTTTCAGCACGTATTCAGACTGTGCATAAAGAAACCAATCCCCGTTACTGGACTTTGATTAATGAGTTTAAGAAACAGACAGGATATGGTGTTGTGGTAAATACCAGTTTCAATGTTCGCGGAGAGCCTATTGTTTGTACTCCTGAAGACGCCTATAAGTGTTTAATGAGAACAGAAATGGACTATCTGGTAGTTGGTAATTTTATTTTTGACAAGAAAACTCAGCCGGAATGGCTTGAAAAAGATACCTGGAAAGACGAATTCAAGCTGGACTAATACTAAAGCTATGCAATTAAAAGACATAAAAATCCATAGATTTTTCTTTATTCTACTTGTAGGATCTGTACTTATATCTGTTGGCTTAATTCTTCTGGATGTTTTCAGAGGAGATGCCAATGGCATAGTAGGCGGCTATGATGTAGTCTCTGCATGCTTTAAATTTCAGGTTTTTGCTTTGTTGGTTTATGCTTTTGTTTTAGGTTTCAAATCTAAACTGAAGTTCATTCAAAACCTGTCGGTTTCAGTTTTTATGGTTTTCATTACCATTCTTCTATTGGAACTGATTGCTGGTTTTGTATTAAAAAGAATGGCGGCAAATTCACCAAAAATTGAAGGCCCCACCCATTCTATGGTTATGGATGATGTTCTTGGCTATAAACCTACTCCTAATGAGTCTCATACGGGAGTCAGGACAAAAGACGGACAAATTATCTATAAAATTACGTATCAGACAGATGCAAACAGTCTGAGAATTACTCCTGTAGACAGTAGTAAAATCAGAAACAGGTATGCCCAGTTTTTCGGCTGTTCAATGACTTTTGGTGAAGGTGTTCAGAGTAATGAAACCCTGCCTTATTATTTTGCGAAATTTGACAGCACTTATAAACCCTACAATTTTGCTTACAGCGGTTATGGTCCACATCAAATGCTTGCAAGATTGCAGTCTAATTCCGTTCCAGGAATCGTTAAGGAAAAAGGTGGCATTGGTTTTTATATCTATATCGGAGATCATGTTAATCGTGTAATAGGTACACTCACCAATTATAGCTATAACGGAGGAAATGCGCCATATTACCATAAAGTCGGGAATGAACTGAAACATGACGGAACATTTCTTTCAGGAAGAAGACTGAGAAGTACGATTTTCAATATCATGCTTAAGAGTAATATTCTTAAACTATTCAAAATCGGATACCCATTCAGAATCGGAGAACAGGATTATGCCCTTACAGCTGATGTAATGGCCGAATCTGCCAGAGAGTATAAAAAACAATTCGGGAATGATAATTTTTATGTTATCATTTACCCGACTACAAATGACAGCAGCCTGATTATCAGACTTCTGAAAGAAAGAGGTGTTAAAGTAATTGATTATTCGAAGTTATTTAACCCGCTTGATTCAAAATATGCTATTCCGTATGATGAACATCCTACAGCCCTGGCAAATCAGATTCTGATTAAGCAGTTATTAAAAGATATTGTAAAGCCGGGTTTTATGTCAAAGTAAAATGGCAAAATATTGATTTCCAAAAACATTTCACAAACTTAAATTTTATCCAAAATGGATTTTTTATCTGACCTTTTAAATTTTTTGAAAGAACGTAAAAAGTGGTGGCTAATGCCTGTAATTTTTGTTCTTCTGTTAATCGGGGTTCTAATTGTAATTGGCGGAGGTTCTGCTATTGCTCCATTTATCTATACATTATTCTAATTTTTGACATTTATTTTGCGATAAAATGAACAGATTCAGGTCTGTTCATTTTATCAGACATTTTTATTATTGAAATATGAAAAGAGAAAAGAACCTGGAAACCATGCTGGTAATTACAGTGGGACTTCTGGTATTACACCTGGTTTTTAAAACTAAAGGCTTGCTGATAGCTTCTGTGGTAGTAGGATTGGTTGGCGTTTTTTCCGATTTCCTGAGTGATAAAATCACATGGGTCTGGACGAAATTTGCTACTTTTCTTGGTAATATCAATGCCCATATTCTTTTGTCAGTTATATTTTTCATTTTCCTTACGCCTATCGCATTTATTTTTAAATTAACGAAAAAAGATAATTTAAAACTTAAAAATCAGAAAGGAACTGTTTACGAAGAAAGGAATCACCTTTATAAAGCTGAAGATCTGGAGAATGTGTGGTAGAAAGATGGGTATAGTTTTTTCCTGTGCTGCGGTTAAAGCTTCTCCAAATTGCTAAATAAATGACAGAAAACATCAAAATACTAATACCTCTTTATAATGACTGGGATGCGCTGGAGCTGTTATTAACAAAAATAAAGCATAGTGTCACTTCTGAATTATTTGCCCATCTAAATTTCGTAATTGTTGACGACTGTTCATCTATCGAATGTGACGTTAATCGTTTTGGTTCTTATAAGCTGGAAATCATCAGATTACACCGAAATGTGAGCCATCAGAAAGCTATAGCACTAGGTCTTTCCTATATTACCAAAGAAACAGAATTCTCAAAAGTAGTTGTAATGGATTCGGACGGAGAAGATAAACCCGAGGATATTCAAAGATTATATGAGGCTTCTTTACAAACCCCTGACAAGATTATTTTTGCCAAAAGATCCAAAAGAAGTGAAAGTATCGCCTTCCGTTTCTTTTATGTCATTTATAAATCAATCTTTGTGCTGCTGACTGGCAAAGTAATTGAATTTGGTAATTTCAGCATTATTCCAAATCGCCTGGCAGGAAAATTAACTTATGTCTCCGAAATATGGAATCATTTCCCCGGAGGAATCATTCGTTCCAAATTGCCCTATACATCCATTCCAATAGAAAGAGGTACCCGACTTGCCGGAAACTCTAAAATGAATTTCATTTCATTGGTTCTTCATGGATTAAGTGCTATTTCTGTACATCTTGATACTACCGCCGCCAGAATGCTTATCGGATCGTTGATTCTGATGGTTGCTTCAATTGGAGTGGCAATCGTAGTAACAGTAATCAGACTTACAACTAACTGGGCTTCTCCGGGTTGGGCCACTACTTTGGTTACCGGAGCTACAATCATTATCTTGCAGGCCTTTTTAAGCTCTCTCTTTCTTTTATTTACAGTTTTAAATTACCGGACTCAAAAACATTTTATTCCGGCTATCGATTATAAAGACTTTATAGAAAAAGTGGACAGAACTTTTTAATAAAACATTCATTTTCAGTCGAAACCTTATTCTTCGGCTCAAATTCCAAACAAAAGAAATCATTCAATGAAATTAAGCGTTGTCATTCCTGCTTATAACGAAGAAGAGTCTATCCCCGAAACACTGAGAGCGCTTTATCAGACTTTAGTAAAGCATGAAATTGACCACGAAATTTGTGTAACAAACGATAATTCCAAAGACAAAACCGAGCAGGTGTTACAGGAATTACAGAAAGAAATCCCCACGCTTGTATATTTTACGAACAAAGGCCCTAACGGCTTTGGCTTTGCCGTAAGATATGGCCTTGAACGCTTCTCAGGTGATTGTGTGGCAGTAATGATGGCCGATCTTTCAGATGATCCGGAAGATTTGGTAAAATATTACAGAACTATGCAGGAACAGAATGTTGATGCTGTTTTCGGGAGCCGTTTCAGCAAAGGTGGAAAAGTAGTGGATTACCCGAAACTGAAGTTATATATCAACAGAGTGGCTAATCTCATCATCAGATTCATGACAGGGATTAAATACAATGATACCACAAACGCTTTTAAACTTTATAAAAGGGAAACGATAGAAGGAGTAAAACCATTTTTGTCTTCTCACTTCAACCTTACGGTAGAATTACCATTAAAAGCTTATGTCCGGGGATATTCCTTCGCGGTAGTTCCAAATAGCTGGACCAACAGAAAGTATGGGGAGTCGAAACTAAAAATAAAAGAGATGGGCAGCCGTTATTTCTTTATCCTGCTGTATTGCATGATCGAGAAATCGTTTTCCCGGGGAGATTATCGGAAGAAAGCCTGATTAAAATAGGGTTGGTGTAGTCTCATCAACCCTATTTTATTACATAAAAAAGGCCCTTAAATCGGCTATTTCATAAATCAGGGTTGTTAAAACAATTCCCCAGAAGGTAGCAAAGATTAACATCCAGAATAAGATTTTGGGGATTGGAACTCCAAAAGAAACAGCCAGTAAAGTTCCGCCGATAGGCGTAAAAAACAGAGGAGTAAGACAGGCTATACCGATTAAACCAAATCTATCCCAGATTTTAACAGCCCTTCTGCTTCGCTTATTAAATAACTTTGGCTTAACTTTTCTGTACTTATTTATAATTTCACGTACTTTTTTTCCAAGAAAGGCAACAATAGTTACGGTAACCATCATTCCTGCAATTGTACTTATGATTGTTTCAATCAAACTGATTCCCAGACTTACACCTGTCAGTGGCCCACCGATAAACTTTAAAGCGGTTGCCACCATTACTGCAAAATATTTTCCAAATGGCATGATAAGTGTTTAGGCTTTTCAGAACAGGATACAATCCTGCTCTGAACTTTTAAAATTTTGAATGTGATATCTGCTATTAAAGAGGTTGTTATTCCGTTCACGAGGTATTAAAACCTCAAATAAAAGAAAAATGCTAACTTGCAAAGTTATCTCTTCTCTGAGGATAACTTATGACCCCATTACAAAAATATGTTTAAAAAATTACTCTTATCCCTATCTGCCATCTCTTTTATTGGATTTACTTCGGTAGCACAGAGTGTTTTTGCCCCGTTAAATCAGGATTATTATCACTTGATTGACCGCTATGAAATTAAACGGGGAAAATTTGCAGAAGGTTTCCATACTACTGTAAAACCTTATACCCGGAAAGGGATTGTTCAGCTGGCTGACAGCGTATTGGCCGACAAAAGTTGCAGGCTCTCTTCTCAGGACTTCTTTAACCTTGAATATTTAAGAAATGATAGCTGGGAGTGGACTTCTGATCAATCAGGAGACAGTGATACCAATTTGTGGGATATTTTTTACCGTAAAAAAGCTGATGCATATTCAAGCAATACAAATGATTTTGATATCCATGTAAATCCCGTACTTAATCTGGAAATCGGAGCTGCTGACGGCGGTCTTCAGAAAACAGTATCACTCAATTCCAGAGGTGTTGAGATCAGGGGGATGATTAATAAAAAAATCGGGTTTTATACTTTTATGACCGATAATGTCGGGTTAATTCCTGATTATGTTAAAAATTATGTGGATTTCTATAATCAGAATTCCGTAAGATTAGAGAGGTTGCCAGGCATGCCGGGCGAAGGATACACCAAGGAGTTCAAAACTGATCCTTATGGTGTAGATTTCTTTTCTGCCCGTGCTTATATTACTTTTCAGGCCACCAAAAATATTGGTATTCAATTCGGACATGACCGTAATTTTATCGGAAATGGCTTCCGCTCAATGATTCTTTCAGACAATGCACCACCATATCTTTTCCTGAAAATAACTACGCAGGTGGGACGTTTCCAATATCAGAATCTCTTTGCGGAACTTATAAATCCATCATTGGCAGCAGTTGCGGAAGCCCTTCCTAAAAAATACATTGCCATGCACCACCTGAGTATGAACCTTTCCAGGAGATTCAACTTAGGAATATTTGAAGCAGTAGTTTTTGACAAGGGAGAAAAAGGGTTTGACCTGAATTACCTTAATCCGGTTATTTTCTATCGCTATCTTGAGGGTTTTCAGGGAAGTTCTGATAATGCTTTTGTAGGATTTGATTTTAAATATAATTTCAAAAAACACTTCTCTTTATACGGTCAATGGATGATTGATGAATTTGTAGCGAAGGAGTTTCTGGCAGGAAAAGGCTCATGGCTGAATAAATACAGTGTTCAGGCCGGGCTAAAATATATCGACGCATTCGGTATTAATAATCTTGACTTACAGAGTGAATTTAATACTGCCAGACCGTTCACATACAGTCATAATGATCCATCTACTTACTCACATTACAGTCAGGCGCTTGCCCATCCGCTTGGTGCAAACTTTCTTGAATGGAGTCATATTCTCAGATTTCAACCGAGTTCAAAATTACAGCTTACTGCAAAATATATCTGGGCAAAATTTGGAGAAGATCGCAATAGCTCAGAAAACTGGGGAGGTAATATTCTGAAAAATTACACTTTCAGACCTGCGGGAGACTATAACTATTTTGTCGGAGCAGGAAGAAGTACTGTTACTACTACGATAGATTTAAGAGCTTCATATCAGGTAAGACACAATGTTTTTGTTGACCTTCATTACCTGAATCGGGATTATAACAGCGGTGATGATAAACTGGACAGTAAAAATACAATTACATCAATTGGTTTACGATGGAACGTCGCTTACCGGCAGATGAATTTTTAAATCATAAAAAAAGGAGAATAGCCAAAACTATTCTCCTTTTTCGTAATTACTATGTCCCTTATTTCCCTTCAAATTTTGTTTTTCCATCTTCCAGAAATTTAACAAAATTCGCTACATTCAGGTCAAATGCTTTGGGAGGTAATAAGGTTTTATGATCATTTTTAGGATCAATAAGACAGTAATACGGTTGTGCGTTACCATTAAATTTGGTAATCTCAAAATCAAGATTCTGATCACCGATACTGGTTTTCTCCTGCCCGTCATCTTTTGAAACGTACCATTCATTTTTTGGTAATTCAGTCTTATCATCCACATACAAGTCCACTACAATGTAATCTTTTCGCAGGCGTTTCAATACCTCAGGATCAGTCCAGACATTTTCCTCCATTTTCCTGCAATTTACACAGCCATGGCCTGTAAAGTTTATGAAAACGGGTTTATTCACCTTCTTTGCATACTCAACGGCCTCCTTGTAATCAAAGAATTTCTGAATTTCTTTAGAAGCTTTAAAAAGATTGGAATATTTAGGATTTTTAGGAAAATCAGCATCACCGGCAAAATCTGATTTTTCTGATCCTCCGGAGTTCGCAATAAAATCCTGTGATGTCAATGGAGGTAACCAGCCAGATAAGCCTTTTAACGGAGCACCAAACATTCCCGGAATCATATACACCACAAAAGCAAATACCAGAATAGAAAGCAGCATTCTCGGAACATTTACCTTTTCTACTTTACTATCATGAGGCAATTGGATTTTCCCTAAAAGATAAAACCCTATTAATGAGAAAATTACAATCCAAAGCGCCAGATAAATTTCTCTGTCAAGGATATGCCAGTGATACACCTGATCTGCTGTACTGAGGAATTTCAGAGCAAGAGCCAGTTCCAGAAAACCTAAAACGACTTTCACGGTATTCATCCATCCGCCTGATTTCGGTAAATTCTGAAGCCATTGTGGAAATATCGCAAATAAGGTAAAAGGAATAGCAAAGGCCAGTGAAAACCCTAACATCCCAATCACCGGCTTAATTACTTCGCCCTGAGCAGAAGCTATAAGAATTGAACCTGCAACCGGCCCTGTACAGGAGAAAGAAACCAGCACCAGGGTAAAGGCCATAAAAAAGATTCCTATTAAACCTCCTCTGTCTGACTGCGCATCCATTTTATTAACCAGACTGGATGGCAATACAATTTCAAACCATCCCAGAAAGGAGATTCCGAAAATGATGAAAATAACAAAGAAAAGCAGGTTAGGTATCCAGTGAGTGCTAAGGAAGTTAGCGAAACTTGCTCCGGCCAGGGAAGCTATAAGCGTACCAAAGAGGACATAAATTCCAATTATTGAGAACCCATAGAGAAATGCCAGTTTTTTTCCCCCTTTTTGCTTGGTGAAAAAACTTACAGTCATGGGGATAAGCGGATATACACATGGTGTAAGAAGAGCCACGAATCCGCTGGCTAATGCAATCCAGAAGAAAGTCCAGAGGGATTCATTTTTTACCTCTTCCTTCTCTGTTGAAGCGGTAACAGTAGCCACCGCAGCAGATGAAGCCACGGCCGGACTTGCTGCTTCAACAGAAGAATCTTTTGAAGGCAAGGCAGTAGTTTCTACTTCACTTTTTTTTTTGCCGATACGTTATCCGCACCAGCTTTTGCTTCCAGTTTGAAAGGCCCTTTTATCGGCACACATTGCCCGGTTTTATCGGTACAGGTCTGACTGTCATAAACACCTTCTATAACGATATCTGTTTTCAGAATCTTTACAGACTGGCGGAATTCTCCTTTTTCCTTGAAATAAGTATATTCACCATTCCAAATCTCTTTGTCGAATTTTTTATGAGGATTTATAGCTTTTAACCCTCCGACAGTTGCGTAAGAATCGTTTGCTTTGAATTTGATAGTCGTTACAATCGGTCCTAAATCCGGATCAAAATCGGAAGAGTATAGATACCAGTCTTTGTCAATCTTTACTGTGAAAACAATGTCAACAGTCTCTCCGACAGCAGGATTGGGTTTAGATAAAGCCCATGACCATTTTGCGGGAGTTAATTTTTGAGCATTCACAGCCACTGACACCAAAAGGGTCAGTATTGTAAAAAAGCTAAAAATGATTTTCTTCATTATAACGGTAATTAGTTTGTAAGTTGATTAGTCTGGTATTGTTTAGTAACGCACTTTCCTGCGTTTGAGTTTCTATTGGCTGAGATATAATTCTGTCAACGGAAAAAAGCTTCGCAAATTTAACTTTACTTGTGATTTAAAAAAAATATGTCCTGCAACTTCTGCTTAGTCTGATTATGTTTCAGATAGTTTTCAGTAAAAATCATGCTAAAGTTTTGATTCTGTTTAATGTTCCTGCATAAAGATACACCAGACATTACAAATGTCAGAATATTATACATCCTGAAATGCAATTTACCTGACAATTGAAAAAAGGTTTTTACAATCCATTTTAATAGATTATTTTTACTGAAAATTCCCCTACTATTTTCTGGTTTTATAAAGATTTGAGGATTTTTTGTAAAGATTTATCTTCAGATAGCTACGAATCAAAGATTTATTGAAGTTAATCCGAAATTTAAAATGGCAACAGCAACTGGGCGACATACCGCTTTCACCCTCGAAAGAGACACTCAAATTTTCGATCTCATCAATCAGGAGGCACACCGTCAGGAATACGGCATTGAATTAATTGCTTCTGAAAACTTTACTTCCAAGCAAGTAATGGAAGCACAGGGTTCTGTTCTTACCAACAAATATGCTGAAGGTCTTCCGGGCAAACGTTATTATGGCGGATGTGAGGTGGTAGATCAGATTGAGCAACTGGCAATTGATCGTGCAAAAGCATTATTCGGGGCAACCTGGGCAAATGTTCAGCCTCATTCCGGTGCACAGGCAAATGCTGCAGTGTTCTTATCTTTCTTAAATCCGGGTGATAAAATTTTAGGGTTTAATTTAGCTCACGGTGGTCACCTTTCTCATGGTTCTCCGGTGAACTTCTCAGGAAAGTATTTCCAGGCTTTCTTTTATGGTGTTGAACAGGAAACAGGTTTAATCAACTGGGATAAAGTTGAAGAAACTGCTCTTCGTGAGAAACCAAGACTTATTATTTGTGGTGCTTCTGCTTATTCACGTGACTGGGATTATGCCCGTCTTCGTGCGATTGCAGATCAGGTTGGTGCTATTTTATTAGCTGATATTTCGCACCCTGCCGCTTTAATTGCGAAAGGTTTGCTTAATAACCCGATGCAACACTGCCATATCGTAACAACTACTACTCACAAAACACTTCGCGGCCCCCGCGGTGGTTTGATTCTGATGGGTCAGGACTTTGAAAATCCGTTTGGCTTTACTACGCTGAAAGGAGATCTGAAGTTAATGTCAGCCTGTCTTGACGGTGCAGTATTCCCGGGTACACAGGGAGGTCCGCTTGAACATGTAATTGCCGCAAAAGCAATTGCTTTCGGTGAGGCGCTTACTGATGATTTCCAGGCTTATGCAGAACAGGTTAAGAAAAATGCTTCTGTAATGGCTCAGGCTTTCGTTGATAAAGGTTACAACATCATTTCAGGCGGAACAGACAATCACCTTATGCTGATTGATTTACGTCCTAAAGGTCTGACCGGTAAATTAGCTGAAAACACTTTGGTTAAAGCTGATATTACAATCAACAAAAACATGGTTCCTTTTGATGAGAAATCTCCTTTTGTAACTTCAGGTATGCGTGTAGGTACTGCTGCAATGACAACCAGAGGAATGAAAGAATCCGAAATGCTGCATATCGTTGAACTTATTGACAGCGTGTTGATGAACAACGATAATGAAACATTTATTTCTTCAGTAAGAACTGAGGTTAACAAATGGATGGAGCAATTTCCTCTTTACGTTTAAAATCTATTAATAAATCAGAATCATGTGTAAATACAGTGAATTTATCCATCTGTATTCTCTGTTTTTTTGATTTTAGATTATACCTTTTGAAAAAATGCCCTGACAAGTATAAATGCTGTCAGGGTTTTTTGCGTTTTTGATGTACTTTTGTACTCACTGGATCTGTAACACAAACAGGCGTTTGTGTATTTGACGACATTTTAAAAGATTATGGCATTAGACCAAGAATTTGACGAAGAAGAATTAGGCGAAACTGAAGGTAAAGAAATGACCTTCATTGATCATCTTGAAGAGTTACGGTGGCATATTATTCGTTCCCTGGCCGCAATTTTGGTGTTTACCATCGCTGCATGGATTTACAGGGATTTTATTTTCGGAGATATCGTTCTGGGGCCCTCAAAATCCACTTTCTGGACTAACCGGGTTCTATGTAAAGTAGCAGACCTGACCCATATCGACGGGCTTTGCTTTACACAGGCGAACTTCATTTTACAAAGCCGGGAAGTTTCAGGACAGTTTATGATGGCAATGACTCAGTCTGTCATTGTCGGATTGCTCTTCGCATTTCCTTACTTTTTCTGGGAAATATGGAGATTCATCAGACCGGGTTTGAAGACTACTGAGAAAAAAGCAGCAAGAGGTGCCGTTTTCTGGGTTTCTCTCCTGTTTTTCATGGGGGTTTTCTTCGGATACTTCGTCGTGGCACCAATGGCAATTAATTTCCTTGCTAATTTCAAACTTGATGAAAGTATTCAGAATCAGTTTGACATTAACGACTATATTTCTCTGCTTTCAATGCTTACGCTGGCTTGCGGTCTGACGTTCCAGTTGCCAATGATTTCCTTCGTTCTCTCGCAGGTGGGAATTTTAACCCCCGGATTTATGAGAGAATACAGAAAACATGCGCTGATTGTTATTTTGATTGTAGCAGCTATCATTACACCTTCTCCGGATGTTATTTCCCAGCTTCTGGTAGCAACTCCGCTTTTTGGCTTGTATGAAATCAGCATCTGGGTATCCGCTTCGGTAAACAGAAGAAAAGAAAAAGAATTGTTATAAGATTTTAAGGGATTAATAAGAAACACTGAATCATTCTAAAACATTTTATTGTTAAAAATGCCATGAATTATTCCCGTTAACTCCCTACCATTCAGCCCACAGGAAGTTATTTCCTGTGGGATTTTTGTTCCGGACATTCCGCTTTTAACAACATAATTCCGGAAGCTCTAATTAAAAACAGGGACTAAAAACTGAAAATCATTTACCCTGCTTTCTGAAGGATGTCTCATCCTTTGATCAATATTCAAAACTTTATAATTACTTGCAAATGAATTATTTATCAGCAGAAAATATATCTAAAAACTTTGGAGAACGCTGGCTGTTTCAGGATCTGAATTTCGGGATTTCCAGAGGTGAAAAAATTGCACTGGTTGGCCAGAATGGCTCAGGCAAGACTTCTTTGCTAAATATTCTGGCAGGAAAATTTCCTGCAGATTCAGGATCTGTAAGTATCAGAAAAGGTATCACTGTAGGATATCTGGCACAAAATCCGGAGTTTGATGAAACGCTTACTGTACTGGACACTCTTTTCAGCGGAGACCTGCCAATGGTGAAAGCTTTCAAGGAATATGAGGAAGCAATGCTTTCACATGATGTTGATCGCCAGACAGATGCTATTACACAAATGGATGCCTTGCAAGCCTGGGATTATGAAAGCAAAGTACAGCAAATTCTAGGGAAATTAGGAATCGTTGATCTTGACAAAGTTGTCTCACAACTTTCAGGAGGTCAGCGAAAAAGGGTTGCTATGGCCAGAATCCTTATTGAAGAACCTGATCTGCTTATTTTTGATGAGCCTACCAACCACCTTGACCTTGATACAATTGAATGGCTGGAAGGTACACTTTCTTCACAAAATATCACTTTATTGCTGGTTTCTCACGACAGATATTTTCTGGACAGAGTTTGTAATGTAATTGTTGAATTAGATCGTGGAAAAGCATTTTCCTACAAAGGCAATTATGCCTATTTCCTGGAGAAAAAAGCCGAAAGAGAAGCCATAGAAGCTTCAGAAATTGACAAAGCAAAAAATACTTACCGTAAAGAGCTGGAATGGATGCGTCGTCAGCCGAAGGCCCGCGGCACAAAAGCCCAATACAGAATTGATGCTTTTCAGGAAATTGACAAAAAGGCCCATTCAGCTGTAGAGAAATCTTCGTTAGAACTGAATGTTAAAATGTCCCGCCAGGGAAGTAAAATCATAGAAATCGAAGGCCTGAATAAATCGTATGGAGAAAAAACGCTGGTGAAAGACTTCAGTTATGTTTTCAAGAAAAAAGACAGAATTGGTATCATCGGGAAAAACGGAGTGGGAAAATCTACTTTTCTTAATCTTTTAACGCAGGTTATCAAACCGGATTCAGGAATTGTTGAAAAAGGTGAAACTATTGTTTTTGGTTATTACACGCAGTCAGATCTTGAATTCAGAGAAGATCAGCGGGTAATTGACATCATCAAGGAAATCGCAGAAGTAGTAACTGTAGGAACGGGTGAAACCATTTCAGCCAGTCAGTTTCTGAATCATTTCCTTTTTGATCCTAAGAAACAATATACCCTGGTATCCAAACTTTCAGGAGGAGAGAAACGCCGTCTTCAGCTTATGAAAGTTCTTATCAGGAACCCTAATTTCCTGATTCTGGATGAGCCTACCAACGATCTTGATATCACTACCCTGAATGTTCTGGAAGATTTTCTGCTGAATTTTGGAGGTTGTCTTCTGTTGGTTTCCCACGACCGTTATTTTATGGATACACTGGTTGAAAACCTTTTCCTTTTTGAAGGTGAAGGAAATATCAGGAATTTCAATGGAAATTATACTGATTACAGAGAATGGCTTAAAGAAAATGAATCGGGTCAGAATCAAAAATCTTCCGGAAAAACACAGGAAGTAGTAAATCTTGACCAGACCAGCAAAATTCAACAGCCCCCGGCGGCGGCCAAAAGAAAGCTTTCTTTCAAAGAGCAAAAAGAGCATGAAACCCTCGGCACAGACATTCAAAAACTGGAAAACCGCAAAAAAGACCTGACAGATTTGCTGAATAAAGGAGAAGGCAATTATGAGGAACTCGAAGCCTGGGCAAAAGAAATTGAACAAATCAATGAAAACCTGGACGAAAAGGAATTACGCTGGCTCGAGTTGGAAGAACTGATTTAAAATAACACCGGGTGTAAAGAACGTCTTTACACCCTTTTTCCTAAAGTCTTTTTACAATGTCTGAATTCTTTCTGGCAACCGGTACCAACATTTCATAGCCTTTCAGCTTTAATTTATACCCCTGAGCATTTCCGGAAACCGAAGCAACTTTTGATAGATTTACAATGAACGAACGGTGACAACGAACAATTTCCGGATTATCGATCTGCCCTTCCAGCCTGCTCAGGCTACTCCTGATCAATTCTTTATAAACCTGCCCGTCTTTCTCATAAACCAATGTGGCATAATTATCACTGGATTCAATGAACAGTAATTCAGAAGATAAAAGCGAAATACTGTCTTTCTCATTCTCGGCAATCAATTTTATCAAAACATCTTCCTTCTCAACTCTTTCCACAGAAGGCTGAGGCGGGTGGTTGTATTGTTTGAGATGATAAATATAATTAATGAACGCAATGCCTGTCGAGGGAAAAACGCCTATCAAAAAAGTATAACTAACCATTGATAACATTCCTACTCCTGCAATAATAAACAGCCCAATATAATGTCCGTATAAAATATTGCCAAGCGCTATACTCAGCACATTGAAAACTGTAAAGAAAATCTCCCGCCCTACAGTCCAGTTTTCTTCCTTAAAGAACCTGGGAAAAAGCCAGGTAAGCATAAAGAAATTCCCCAGCATAATTGCGGTTGTCACCAGTCCAAAATTTGCCAGAAGAATCAACTTATAAGGATTGTTCCACCCGGAAGAACCAAAAGGCTGAAAAATATCAAGAAAACCTGCAATGAAAATACCTGCTGCCACCGATAAAATCAGTCTCTTTCGGGGAGATTCACTATGTGGATAAGGCTGCCGTAAAATTGAAAACATAAATTGTGGGGTTATCCGAAGCAGATACCTCTCCAAAATTAATAAATCAGGAGATGCTTAAAAAGAAAATACATGCCACTGGTCTGAAAACTTTTCGGTTAAGCTATCCAAAGCCATGACGGAACAAGACAGTTTTTGGACTAATTTTACTTTGAATTTAATTTTTCTATTGTTGACTTCATTTTCTATGCGGAATTTACTTTTTTTAAGCCTGCTTTTCTTTTCGGTTCAGGCAAGATCGCAGCAATTTAATATAGCAAAACCGTGGACGTACTGGTGGTGGATGGGTAGTGCTGTTTCAGAAAAGGGAATCACCAGACAACTGGAACAATTTGCCAAAGCAGGAATTGGCGGTGTACACATTATTCCGATTTACGGAGTAAAAGGTTATGAAAAGCAATTTACACCTTTCCTGGGAAAACAATGGATTCATTATTTCGAACATACTACAAAAGAAGCCAGACGACTCGGACTGGGCGTTGATATGACAACCGGAACAGGCTGGCCTTTTGGCGGTGCCAATGTTTCAGGAGACATCGCCGCCAAAAAATGGAAATTAACCGGAAATAAAATGGAAACCGTTTTAACCGGACAAGCTGTTAAAAGAGCCGCACCAGGCGGAGAAGGTTTATCTCTGGATCCTTTTAGCTCAAAAGCTATCCCAAAATATGTCGGGAGGTTTGATACAGCTTTCTCTACCACAACAGCCCGCCCCAGAGCGATGTACTCCGACTCATATGAAGTATATGGTGCAAACTGGACTGATGAATTTCCGGCAGAATTTAAGAAAAGACGGGGATATGATCTGACAGATTTTCTGAAAGAATTTACTGATTCTACCCAAAATGAACGAAGCAGATTGATTAAAATGGATTATCATCAGACGATAGCTGATTTAGTTCTGGAAAACTTTGCTGAAAAATGGGTAAACTGGAGCAAAAAAAATCATTTTATTACAAGATATCAGGCTCATGGTTCCCCGGGAAACCTGCTTGATTTATACAGTGTAGCCGATGTTCCGGAAACGGAATCATTCGGTTCCAGCCGGTTTAAAATACCTTTTCTGAGAATCGACGAAGATTATGAAATCGAACGTTTTGGTATCCCGAATCCACTGGCTATGAAATTTGCCTCTTCTGCGGCCAATTTATCGGGAAAGAATCTGGTAAGCTCTGAAACCTGCACCTGGCTGGCGAATCATTTTAAAGTTTCTCTTTCTCAGGTGAAACCACAGATAGATGAGCTTTTTACTGCCGGAATCAATCATGTTTTTTTTCATGGAATTACCTACACAGCCCCTGAAGAAACTTTCCCGGGATGGTTGTTTTATGCTTCAACCAATTTCGGGCCTTATTCTCATTTCTGGAAACAGATGCCGGAGCTGACCAGATACATCAAAAATTGCCAGGAAATTCTCCAAAGCAGTAAGACTGATAATGACTTACTGGTTTATTTCCCGATTAATGATTTATGGGCTACCTCAACAAAGCCTTTGGGAAGTGTTTATCAACTTGATATTCACAGCATTAATGGCTGGATTTTACAACAAAATTTTGGAAAAACCTGCGGAAGCCTTTTGCGGAAAGGATTCTCTCTGGATTATATTTCTGATCTGCAAATCGAGCATCTCAGATTAGGTAAAAAAGGAACACTGGAAACAAAAGGACAAATGTATAAAGCCATTTTAATTCCAAAATGTACTTTTCTTCCCCAAAAAACCCTGGAAAGTCTTTTGAAGCTCTCCAAAGAAGGCGCTAAAATTGTATTTGAAGGAGCTTTACCGGAAAAATTCACCGGATTCGACTCCTTTGAAAGTCGTAAAAATCTTTTTGCAGAAGAAATAACACAGTTAGCCTCAAATGTTACCGTAAGCAATAATCCCTTGGAAATACTTTCATCCTGGGGTCTTTCTCAGGAAGTGTGGGTGGAAAAAGGTCTGAAATTTATCCGTAAAAAGAAGGGAACACAAACCGTTTATTTTATTACTAATCTTTCAAATGAATTTAATGAAGGTTGGATAGATTTATCATTTTCTCCGGAAAATCCTGAAAAATATTCTCCGTTAACCCAAAAAAGCGAAGGACTGCCCTCGCAAAAAAGCAATGGAAAGACCCGGATTTATTTGAAATTATTACCCGGAGAGTCTTGCTTTATCAGAAGTTCCTCACACAAAAGGCCTCCTGAAACAATAATTGCCGGAACCACAGCTCTTGACTTATCGAATGACTGGAATGTTACATTCCTGGAAGGGATGCCTTCCATAAAATATTCAAAAAATATCCACGATTTAAGCTCATGGGTCGGCTTTGCTGATTCCACTGATTATTTCTGGGGAACTGTCAGATATGCTAAAACATTCAATTTGCCGGAAAAACTTCAAAAAGTATCAAAATTAACCCTTGATTTAGGTAATGTGAAGGAGTCGGCGCTGGTGAAAATCAATGGAAAAGTTATCGGAACAGCGTGGTGTCTGCCATTTCAATTAGAAATTCCCCTAAATCTGCTTAAACCGTCCAATAATCTTTTGGAGGTCGAGGTAAGCAATTTATCAGCAAACCATATGCGTCTGGTTGATAAAGTTGCTCCTCAATGGAAGAAGTTTTATGACATTAATATTGTCGACATAAAATACAAGCCCTTTGATGCTTCAAAATGGCAGCCTATGCCTTCCGGTTTACTCGGGCCGGTAACGATTAAATAAAAACAAAAAGGCTTAGGTTTCATGACAAAACTTAAGCCTTTTATATTATTTCTTCTTAAACCACTTCCTTTTCTGATTTTTGGAAGAATTTGCCGGTTTCTGAGGACCAGCATTTATTTTCGATTTCGGAATATTTCCGGCCTGGGCAATAGCTTCTTCAGAAAGCGGGAAAGGATGATCTTCTATAACGGGAATGGTCTTTCCGATTAATTTCTGAATATCTTTCAACAAAACCCTTTCTTCCGCATCACAGAATGAATAAGCTGTTCCATTAGCTCCTGCCCTGCCTGTTCTGCCGATTCTATGGACATATGTTTCGGAAATATTCGGAATTTCATAGTTAATCACATAAGCCAGATCATCCACATCTATTCCCCGGGCAGCGATATCAGTTGCAACCAAAACCCTTGTTTCTTTCGATTTGAAATTTGACAAAGCTCTCTGTCTGGCATTCTGCGCCTTATCTCCGTGAATAGCTTCCGCCTTAATCCCCTTTTTATTCAGAATCTTCACCACTTTATCAGCACCATGTTTTGTCCGGGTAAATACCAAAACCGTTTCAATCGCTTTATTGGTCAGAATTTCGAGCAGTAATGCACTTTTGTCTTTTTTATCAACAAAATATACAAATTGATTAATCGTATCGGCAGTCGAAGAAACAGGCGTTACTTCAACCTTAGAAGGATTATGCAAAATCATACCTGCCAGCTTCAGAATTTCCGGAGGCATCGTTGCGGAAAAGAACAAAGATTGTCGTTTCTTAGGCAGAGCACTCAGCACTCTGTTTACATCGTGGACAAAACCCATGTCAAGCATGCGATCGGCCTCATCAAGTACAAACATTTCGATATATGCCAGTGTGACAATCTTCTGTGCCATCAGATCCAGTAAACGGCCCGGTGTGGCAATCAGAATATCAACTCCATTGTGTAATGCATCACTTTGTTTTCCTTGTTTTACTCCACCGAAAATAACAGTTGACCTTAAGTCAGTATATTTTCCGTAAGCCTCAAAACTCTCTCCGATTTGTATCGCCAGTTCTCGGGTTGGGGTCAGAATAAGCGCTCTTACTTTTCTCCTTCCTCTCCTATCTTCTTCTTTCTGAGCCAGCAGCTGTATAATCGGGATAGCGAATGCCGCAGTTTTTCCGGTTCCGGTCTGAGCACAGCCCAGTAAATCAGTACCTTGTAAAATAATTGGAATCGCCTGGGCCTGGATTGGAGTGGGCTGAGTATAACCTTCGGCTTGTAAAGCCTTCTGGATAGGCTCAATTAAATTTAATGATTCAAATGACATATTTTTCTTTAAATAGCTGTCAGCAATAAGCAGTACGCTATCAGCTTGAACGTTAATCTGAAAAATCAGACTTTATTTCTTCAAAACGAAGAATCAGGCAAAGTTCATCATAATTTTCCGATAAGGCCTTATCGATAGTCGTTTATCTTCCGAAAACACTTAACAATTCCTTTAAAAGGGTTTTATTTACTCAAAAAAGGAGATATATACTTTGTTTAAAGACATGAAGCTTTCTTATTTATTGATAGCTATCAAACAAATTTTTCACTATTGCCCCCTCTGTTTATTTCAATCAATTTCTCCGTCACAATTCGGTCTTCCTTATCCTCAATAAAAAATCCCTCAATGTTTTATTGAGGGATTTTTTTATGTGAAAATTCTAACCCTAAAATCGCTTATTTTGCTTTTTCAAATTTAAGATTCACTACGGCAAACAAAGGTTTTCCTTTGGACTCTGCATTCAGATAAACCAGATATAAACGGTGGAAACCTGAAATACCACTTAACTGAATCTTAGTCGGGTTCGTTGATCCAGCAGAAATTTCTCCTGAACCGATTAGTTGTCCGGTCGGGGAATCAAGTCTGGCTTCCAGTTTTCCTCCGGCAGTTCTCTGGTCAGAGGCTGTCGCTAAAATAGTAACAGAGCCCAATCCTGTGAAATCAATATTGTTGTATGCAGTAAAACTCTTATCGGTCATTGCCACTACTACTTCTCCCAGTCCTTCTACTTTGAATTTCATGGTTTCATTCTGATTGTCGAAATCAGAGGCTTTGATCGTAGCATTTCTCAGCGTAAACGTTTCCTGACCTGTTTGAGGAGGAATGCTGTTTGACCCTTTATCAGTATAGCTGGCAGAGAAAATATAAGTTCCGGCTTTACCATTGTCTTTCGTAACGAAATCACCTTTGATCGGCTTGCTTTGTTGCTTATCATCAGCCAAAGAAAGAATGTATTTCACCATTTCTTTCACGTCATCCGCAGATAGCTGAGGGTGCGCAGCCATTGCCTGTTCTCCCCATACACCGCCTCCACCTTTGATTACCTTATCCACAAGTTTTGTCGAAATAGCTACTCCTTTGTATTTTTTGGCGACTTCCTTATAAGCAGGCCCGATAGATTTTTTATCAACCGAGTGGCAGGATTTACAGTCAGATAGTTCAATCAGACGTTTTCCGTTAGAAAAACTCGTATTTGCCTGATGTCCCTGTGCAATCAGCGTTTTATCAAATCCTTCGAGGTAATCTATTGATACCAGAACATCTTCCGGATTGATTTTCTTATTAATCAGAGAGCCGTCTTCTTTATCAGCAACTTTTACTTCGTAATTAACTTTTTCATCATTCCAATAGAAGGATTTATTGCCTTTAATGGCCATTTCAACTTTTGGAATTTCGTTTCCGGCTTTGATCTCAATGATCTCTTTATTCGAATTTCCATAAGAATCTGTCACTTTTAAAATAACCTGATAAACACCTGGTTTAGTAAATGTATAGCTGGCTTTTGCAGTATTTCCTTTAGGAGCACCTTTGGCAAATGTCCATTCATATTTTAAGGCATCTCCATCATAATCTAAAGAACCTTCAGATGAAAACTCCACCTTCAATGGAACTCCTCCTGCTTTCTTATTTGAACTTGCCACTGCTACAGGTTTACGATTTCCTGCATTAAATTCAATTTTCGACAAACGTGCATCATCATTCTGTGCAAACCAGTTAGGTCCATATTCAAGAATATACAAAGCTCCGTCTTTACCAAATTGCATATCAATCGGATGAGAGAATTTCATGTTAGGCATAAATCGTTCCATTGAGGCAAAATCTCCGTTAGGCTTCATGGTTACGACATTGATAAAATCACGGATCCAGTCATAAGCAAAGAATTTCCCGTTATAGAAAGATGGAAATTTGACCTTAGAATCAGTATCAAAATCTTCCGAATAGTAAACTGGTCCTGCCATAGCATTCCGTCCACCTTTGCCGACAACGGCGCCAAACTCAGGTGATTCGTCGTAAGGATAATAAATGAAAGCTTTATTGGCAGGAGGTAATTCTCTCAGGCCGGTATTATGGGGAGAATCATTGATCGGTTTCATCGGATCAAACTTAGCCCAGGTACTATCTTTTTCGAAATTCCTCTGATTATAGGCTTTATTATCAGCTACAAATAAAGGCCAGCCAAAATATCCTGCTTTTCTTGCCTGATTTACCTCATCATGTCCTCTTGGACCGTATTTTTCAGAGTTTCCTCCGGCATCCGGCCCTACTTCACCCCAATATAAGAATCCGTTATGCTGGTCAATTGCAATACGATATGGGTTTCTGTTTCCCATAACATAAATCTCAGGACGGGCTTTTTCTGTTCCTACCGGAAAAAGATTCCCTTCCGGAATTGAATAGGTTCCGTCATCTTTTGGTTTGATTCTTAAAATCTTACCCCGTAAATCATTGGTATTTGAAGAAGTATAGCGGGCATCCCAGCCGCTGCGTCCCGGGCGTTCGTCGATAGGTCCGTAGCCATCAGACTTAAACGGATTGGTGTCATCTCCTGTAGAAAGATAAAGATTTCCGGCTTTATCCCAGGCAATAGAGCCCCCGGTATGGCAACAATCTGTACGTTTTACAGGAACTCTCAACAAAACCTTTTCTGAGTTGATAAGCAAAGTATCCCTCACATTATCATACGTAAAACGTGATAAATGCTGAGCCGTATCAGATTGTCCGCCTTTGGGAGAATAAAATAAATATATCCAATGGTTCTGATTGTACTTAGGATCAATATTAAGTCCCATCAAACCATATTCAAACTTGGTATATATATCCAGATCAGCCACAATTTTGGTTTTACCTTTTTTAGGATCATACATTTTCAGTTTACCTTTTCTTTCGGTAAAGAAAATCTTTCCTTCATCGGTTACAGCCAATTCTGTAGGCTCATCTAATTTCTGATCAAAAATTACTCTTGTGAACCGGTTTTCTTCTGGTGGGATTTGTGTCCGGATTTTTTTTTTTGATAATCAACATCACTGCCACTTGCTGCCCATTTCATACCTTCAATAAGGTGTTTCAAAACCAATGGTTCTGAAAATGTCTCATTTGTATGTCCCCAGTTGGTATAAAAAACGCGTCCGCCATCATATTCCTGATACCAGCTCATCGGGTGAAAATCTCCCATTTTACCATCTTTATAGGTCTTTTCATCAACTGTTACCAATACTTTTACATCAGGACTGAATGATTTGAAATCATAAAATTCATCCTTTCTGTCAAAGCTTTCTTCCATAAATGAAGTAGAAGGATGGTTTTTATCGTGAACATGCATTTTCCCTACCTGCACATTCGGGTTTCCCGGGTGAGAAGCAAAATATCCACCTACTAATTTACCATACCAGGGCCAGTCATATTCGGTATCAGCTGCGGCATGGATTCCTACAAAACCTCCGCCTGCTTGAATAAAACGTTCAAAAGCGGCCTGCTGATGGTCATCCAATACGTCTCCGGTTGTGCTTAGAAAAACAACAAGGCGATACTTTTTCAGGTTCTCTTCATTGAAACGGTCTGAATTTTCAGTAGTATCAACGACAAAACCATTTTCTTTACCAAGTTCTTTGAAAGCTGCAATACCAGATGGGATTGAACCATGACGAAAGCCTTTGGTTTTAGAGAAAACTAGGATTTTTTTCCCTTTCAGAGGGTTTGATGTTTGAGCAAAACTCAAGGTAGTACAAACCATCATAAACACTATCGCTAGTGAGAAATAATGGTAAAACGATTTGATAGTTTTTGACATAATTTTCATGTTTTTACACGGTATTTGAATGACGTAAACAGTTAAACCTGATTAGAACAGTAAAGGTAGTATTCCTTCTCATAATAAAAGCTAATTTTTTGCAAGAATTTTACTATCTGTCCTTTTGTGTAGGGTTATTAATTTAAAATATTCTAATAAAAATACTTTTTCAATCCGTACATATCTATCTCATATACAAATACTTATAAAAATATTTATCCCATTCGGAGTATTCTGTTCCCTCTTTTTGCTTTTGCAAGAGATACAGTCTGTATTTTTTGATTTTAATCAATTTATCAGAAAAATACTGCGTTTTATAAAGCTCATTTTATTGTATTTCTTATCTCTTTCGCTTTGGAATAATCCAAAGCATTATTATGCTATGAAAACCTTATCCAAATACTCCGGAATAAATGTTCGTTCCGGAATTTTTCTGCTGATTCTGGCAATTCATTTTCCGCTTTTTTCACAAAAAAGCCTGACCTGGAATTTCCCCCTTCCAAGAACTCATACCGGAGCATTAATTGGCAACGGAACTCAGGGATTAATGATCTGGGGGGAAGAAAATGTATTAAAAATTACAGTTGGCAGGGCCGGATTCTGGGACCATCGGGGAGGTAATCCCTTCGCTTCTAAAGCTACCTTTCAGGAAGTGCGAAGGCTTCTTGAAGCAAAAGACGAAAAAGGATTACGTGAACTTTTTGCTGTTCCTAAAAAAGAAGGTGCTCCTAACCTTGGCCGGCCGCATCAGATTGGCGGGGGAAGATTGGACCTTACTTTTCCAAAAGGCTGGAAACTAATAAAAGCTGATCTGAATCTGGAAAATGCAGAACTTAAAATAACGCTTCGAAATCCTTCAGGAAAGGAAGAATATGCTTTTATCAAACAGGCAAGTGCCGATGAGCTTGCCTGGGTAGATTTACCGCAAAACTGTAAGGTGAGTTCGGAAATTATCCCCAGCTGGAATTATGTAAAAGATTTGCTTTCTAAAGCAGGAGTCAGCGAACCACAGTTATTAAAAGGAAAAACAACATTTCCTTACAAGGGTTTTGTACAAACGCTGCCTGAGGATGATCCTCTTTCTCTGGTAATCAGTGAAAGACCCAATCAGATTGTCATCGCTACTCATCTTGGAAAAGATGACAATAATTCTTTGATAATCGGAAAGGTATCTTCTTTTGATTTAAAAACACAGCTGACGCAGAAAAATGCTTTTTGGAAGGATTATTGGACAAATGTGCCGAAAATCAACCTTCCGGATCAGGCTTTACAGGAAATTGTAGATTATGGTTTATACAAACAAGCCTGCATGACTCCTCCGCAAGGTTTGGCAGCAGGACTTCAGGGTTCTTTTAACGAGGAGTATCAATTGCCTCCCTGGAGCAATGACTATCATTTCAACATCAATGTACAAATGATTTATACTCCTGTACTGGCTTCCAACCGGGCAAACAATCTGATGCCTCTTTGGAATATGATGGCAAACTGGACGCCTACTTTACAGGAAAACGGAGAAAAGTTTTTTGGCAGAAAAGGTGCTTTGATGCTTCCACATGCTGTTGATGACCGCTGTCATGTGGTTGGTACTTTCTGGACAGGTACCATTGACCATGCCTGTACTGCCTGGATGGCCTACCTGGCATGGCAGCATTATCGTTACAGCATGGATCAGAAAATCCTTGAAAAAACAGCCTGGACTTTATTGGAAGGTGCTTTTGAAGGTTATTGGGCCATGTTGGAAGAGGTTGCAGACGGCAAAGGGGGAACCAGATTTTCCCTCCCGGTTTCTGTAAGTCCTGAATACCGGGGAGACAGAATGAATGCCTGGGGAAGAGATGCCTCTTTCCAACTGGCAGCCTTACATCGGATCGCAAAAATTTTGCCTCAGGCAGCTAAAATACTGGGGAAACCTCAGGATCCCCGCTGGGATGAAGTGAGCCGGAAGCTACCGCCTTACACCACTGTTGACGATATCTGGATGGAAGAAAATAGTGCAAAAGGTACCAGAATTGCCATGTGGGAAGGTCAGGATCTCGTAGGTTCACACAGACATCATTCTCATCTGGGAAGCATTTTTCCATTTTGCACGATAAATCCAAAATCTCCTGAACATCAGCAGATTGTTACAAACAGCCTGAGAAACTGGACATTTAAAGGTGCAGGAAACTGGTCTGGCTGGTGCGTTCCCTGGGCTTCTGCCATCTGGTCAAGAAATGACCTCCCGGAAGCAGCTGTCAATTGGTTACATTACTGGAAAGAAAATTATACCAATGAAGGCCGGGGAACTCTTCATAATGCTGCTTATCAGGGTGTAAGTCTGATAGCAGACCAGGGTTGGTTTAAGGCTCCTAAAGAAGCAGCCAATAAAGAAGTGATTCAAATGGATGCCGGCTTCGGCGCACTTACTGCTGTTTATGAATTATTGGTACAAAACAGGGAAGATGTAATCTATGTTCTTCCGGCTATTCACCGCGACTGGAAAGATTTTTCTTTTGAAAATATTGGTGCAGAAGGTGCTTTTCAGGTGAGTGCCAAAGTTAAAAACGGAAAGGTTTCCGGGATAAAAATCAAAAGTCTTGCCGGCGGTCATTTGAAATTAGCACACAACTTAGGAGAAGAATATCTGGTAAATGGCAAGATTGAAAAAGGCAGAATTTTCGAAAAAGAGTGCCAGCCCGGAGAATTGATTGTTTTAAAATCGAAATAGCAAAACACGAATATTTATTGCAAATTTTATATGGGAAGGTAACTTTTTGAAAGGATATTGAGTTATAAAAAATACACTGGCATTAATTTTAACTAACGTCATTTTACTTTTATCCAAATGAAAAAACTATTCTTAACTCTGACTTTCGCAATGATAAGTTATCTCGGATTTTCACAGAGTTGCTGTGAACTGAAGAAAGATGATATGCAATTATGGGCTTCTACCAAAGAATTTCAGAAAGCTCATGCTTTACCACTTCCATATACACATGTGAGTAAGGTAGGCGGCGAAATGATTACTTTCAATACAGCCGATGGCCAGAAAGCTAATGCATTTTTCATAAAAGCCGCTAAACCTACCAGTAATTACTTATTTGTTTATCAGGAATGGTGGGGTCTGAACGATCATATTAAAAGAGAGGCAGAACATCTTTATGAAGAACTGGGAAATGTTAACGTACTGGCTATCGATATGTATGACGGTAAAGTAGCTGTAACCAGAGAAGATGCCGGAAAATTTATGAGTGGCGCTAACCCTGAAAGACTGGAAACCATTATCAAAGGAGCCATTGCTTATGCAGGTCCGAAAGCTAAAATTGCCTCAATAGGCTGGTGCTTCGGAGGAGGATTGTCGTTAAAATCAGCACTTTTGGAAGGGAAACAGGCTGTCGGCTGTGTAATGTATTACGGTATGCCTGTAAAAGAGGTAGAAAAACTGAAAGCTTTGCATACGGATGTGCTTGGACTTTTCGCAGGAAAAGAGCAATGGATTTCGCCAAAAGTTGTAGCAGAGTTTCAGGAAAGCATGAAACTGGCCGGTAAAAAAATCACGGTTAAAAGCTATGAGGCAGAACATGCGTTTGCCAATCCTTCAAATCCTGATTATGATAAAGCAGCTACAGAAGATGCCTGGAAGCTATCTACTGAATATTTGAAAAAGAAATTTTCTAAATAACATGAGACCTTAGTAATTGAAAAACAGCCTTTCCGGATACTTTTCGGGAAGGCTGTTTCGTTGTATAAAGAGTAATCCTTACTTTTCAAGTACAGTAATTTTTGAAAATTGTATTAATTTAGTTTCCAGAGACCTGATATAAAGATTTGAGCCCGATCATCCCTTCAGGAAACTTATTTTTTATCAGGTTTCAGGAAATCAAAATATACATACCAAATATGAAAAAGCTAATTCTCTTAATAATTACTTTAATTTGCTTTCAACCTGAAAGTGAAGCTTCAGACTTATTGAGCTACAATAGCAATCATAAAACTTCTGTTTCTGCTGCAACTTCTACTTCCAATACCAGCATGCGCCGTCGCCGCAAAAAAGGGTTCCTTTGGGGATTATTCAAGAAAAAAGATTGTGGCTGTCCTAAACATTAATAAGCCGTCGGCATTAGCTTTTCAGTTATATACAATTATTTGATTTTCACGCAGTTATACCAAACTTTTTTTTGTTTGGATCTCTTATTAGAATCTTAGTTTTTCCTTGAAAAATTAAGAAAGGTAAACAATGAAAATCAGTCAATTATGTCGAAAAACAATCCCTATAAAACAAAGGTGAAATTAAAGCTGACGGCCGAAAGCCGATAGCCGACTGCCTGAATTTTCAAAACCCTGCTCCTAAACAACGGGATTCAATACTGAGTCAACAAACTGCCCCGGTTCCATTCCTGCAAGCCATCTTTTACGGTCATTTTCCTGATGCTGATTTTTAGGTTCGGTTATTTTTGCACCATCAGCAACATAAATAATCGTCATAACTTCACGCATTTTGTCTGAAGAATTTCCCGGGGCAGCATGTAATGTCCATCCTGCGTGCCAGGTTGCATCTCCTGCATTCATCGTTGAAGCTCTGGTAATAGGATAACCTTTTTCCTCTACCAATTGCCCGATCATCCCTTCAGATTCATCAGAAATAGCCAGATTTCCCAGAAACCCTACTTCCTGAGAACCGGTAGCAAAAGTGAGCATTCCCATTTCAACAGAAATATCAACAAGCGGCATCCACATCGTAATTGTATTATCGGTATCTAAAGGCCAGTAATACTGATCCTGATGCCAGGGAGTTAAACCGCCGCCTGCTTCCTTAAAAAGAGCCTGATCATGATAAATTCTTACTTTCTCAACGCCCATCAGACTGGCGGCAATTTTAGCAAATCTTTTTGCTAAAGTAAATTTTCTTACCTGCTCATCAACCTCCCACAAATTCATAATCTGAAGGAAGGCCTTACCATAGGTATCTCTTTCCTCCATTTTGCGATTTTCAGTATTGTACTTTTCAGCAGCATTTACAATTACATCACGATAAGTTTTTATTTCATCCTTATTCAGAATTTCTCTCAAAAGTATGTGTCCGTTTTTTTGAAATTCTTCATGCTGGTCCTGCCCAACTGCATAACCTGATGAAAGCTCAGGTAAATTCAAGATACTATCCATAATTGTTTAGCTTTTAATTCAAAAACACTATATTTTTTTATGCAAAGGAATAGTAATTTTTCAAGGGCAACTTTATCGTTTTTATCAGAAATTTGTGCATATTTAGCTTAGAATTGAAAAAAAGTCTTGAATTGGTAAATTTGCGTTGATTCTTGTTAAGACTAACCCTCCAGCTTATGATTCTAGTTGTTAATGCTTAATAAACACTATCAATTAATCCGTAAAAGTCGAGTTAGATAAATGAAAGCCTCATTAGAACATATTGACAACGCCCACGATACTTCTTTTTTATTTAAAGAATTCCGAAAACCTTATTTCGATGCACCTTATCATTTTCATCCGGAATTTGAGCTGACTTTAATTGTAAAAAGCGATGGAAAACGTTTTGTAGGAAATCAGGTAAATGATTTTCAGGCAGGAGATCTGGTACTTTTAGGTTCAGATTTGCCTCATTGCTGGCAGAATAATCATTTCAGTAATGACGAAGAGGCTGCACAGTCAATTGTCATTCAGTTCAAAGAAGATTTTATCGGAGAAAAATTCTTTCAGTCACCTGAAGCCAAACCAATCCGTGATTTGCTCCAAAATGCAAAATGCGGAATCCAGATTACCGGAAAAACCCGTGATCGCATTGCCAAAGAAATCCAGTTTCTCCTCCATGCCAGCCCTTTTCAAAGGCTTTTGGGGCTATTGGATCTGCTGAATACCATTGCCAATTCCAATGATATCCAACTGATTGACAAACAGCAAGGTGTATATAATTTGTCACAAATTGACCTGAAGCGTATCAATAAAGTTTATGCCTATGTCATTTCTCACTATACGCAGGAAGTACATCTTGACGAAGCAGCACATCTTGCCAATATGACAGAAACGGCTTTTTGCAGATATTTCAAAAAAGTAACTAAAAAGACTTTTCTTGACCTTGTGACAGAGTTCAGGGTAAAACACGCCTGCAACCTCCTGACTTCAACAGAAAAACCTGTTTCCGAAATATGTTTTGAAAGTGGTTTCGGGAATATTTCACACTTTAACAAGCAATTTAAAGGGCTGATGAATATGAGTCCTTTGAATTATCGGAAGATTTTTGCAAGTCTGTAAGATTATTTAACCAAAACTCCCGGCTATATACTCTTCTGAAATCCCAGCCTTTTCGTTTTAAAGATAAAGGATGATAGGCATGTACTTCTTTGGAAGAAATACTTTCGAAGTATAAATCATCGTCCGTCAGAATCAGGCTTTCATAATTGGAGGTATTTTTTACAGTCAGGTCCGCAAAAGGAAGTTCCTTCACAAACCGGGCATTTGTTCTGCGTAATTGTTCCTTTAAAAACCAATCTGCTTTATAGTTTCTGGCCTCAAATGGTTTTGGCTGATATTGACCGATAGAAACCTGCCAGGCATATTCAAGGTATTTTTTCAATAATTTCGGACCTTCATTTTGTAAATCTTCTACCGTTAACTGATTCGGGAGAATACTGCTTACAATAAATATTTTCTCTCTTGCCCTGGTAACTGCAACATTAAGGCGATTCTCTCCTCCCATTGCATTTAAAGAGCCGAATTGCATGCTAAATTTACCCCGGACATCTGAAGCATATCCGATAGAAAAAATAATGATGTCTCTTTCATCCCCCTGAACATTTTCGATATTCTTTATAAAAAGCGGTTCATGTTCTTTTGTTCTGATATTCGGGATTTCCTCCAGTAAATCCTGTATCAAAGCCTGCTGACGGGTATTGAAAGTAACAATTCCTATAGATTTTTCGGGAGATGTTTCCTTCAAATTACGAACCAGTTCAACGACAGATTGCCCTTCTATCACATTGGCATTATTTTCCCATATTCCGTCAACTTTCAGGTATTTTATGGCAGGTTCATTCTTATTTATTTCTTTGAAATCAGGCAGAAGCTGTAAAGTCCGTTTGTAAAAATACTGATTTGAGAAATCAATCAGATCAAGGGATTTACTTCTGTAATGCGATTTCAGCTGGTTCTGAGACAAATACTGAGCCGCCAGATCCAGCAAGGAATCTACTTCCAATTCCGGCAGGTCTTCAGAGTCCTCCTCAAAACGGACAGCATACAGATCATTAGGTTTTAACTGTTTGGAATCTCCGGCAATAACAACCTGCCTGCCTCTGAATAAAGCAGGAATTCCCTGCTCGGCAAAACATTGTGAAGCTTCGTCAAAAATCACAAGATCAAACAGGAAATCATTATTCATCTGTTCTCCGGAAATAGTCTGTAGCGGAAATACTGCCGAAACTGTTTCGGGAGAAGCCAGCCAGCATGGAATCAGTTTAAAAATTTCTTCAGAAAATTCTGCAATCAGCTTCCGGATCGCCCAGACATTTCTTTTCTTGGAAACCTGATGTTTTAATTCCCGGTAAGTAACTACATTTTGCAGGCGGTTCAGTTCAAGTTCTCTAAAAGTCTGTTCACGCAATTTCAGCAGCAATATTTCCTGGCTAAGCTGTTGCTTGGCCTGAACAGAAGTTTGAAGCTGATTTTCCAGCTGTGAAATCTTCAGAGAAGAAACAGCCCGAAGAATTGGATAAAGCTCTTCCAGATGCTCAATCCATGACAGTTTCAAAGAATTTAACAGCAATTTTATGTCTTCTTCAACTTCAGTTTTGCCTTTAGGATTTTCTTCCAGAATCAGAATGATAACATCCCATTCCAATCTGCTGAAAGTCGCTTTCAGCTGATCGGCTTCACAAAACAGTTCAAATTTCTTCTTCAGTTCAGCCACTACTGAATCTATCAGAATTTCCTGTCTGTCAATCTGTTCCAGCTGTATCTCAGTCAGGTATTTCAACCAGGTCTGCTGATTTTCAAATCCTTCTGTTGAAAGCTGAATGAGTTCTGTTATGATTTTTTGAAAATTCTGTAAATCATTTCCAGTTGCATTCTTAACCGGAAAGAAAACCAGATCATCAGCTATTTTATGGGCCTTAGTTGCTTGTTCCAGGTTATAAAAATGTCTTTCAAACCACCTCAATCCTTTTCTAAGCCAGACAGGTTCAGACTTTTCATCTGGCTGGTTTCCAAACAGATCCCCCCATTGATTCCACCATTTTTCCAGATTAATCCGGTTATTAATCCGCTGAGAAAGTTTGTTCAGGTCTTCCCTTGAGGTTCCCAGACCATTTGCGCCAGCCAAAGCCTGAACAACGTCTTTTTCCTTCGAAAATACCTGCCAGATTAATCCTGACAAAGGGTTAGCTTTAGAAGAAACAGCCTCGCTGAGTTTTTGGGAAATAATGTTCAACTCCTGTGAAGAAGCAGTTACTTCTATTCCCTGTCCTTCAAAAAAACAAAATACCTCTGTTTTTAATGCACTGATTTTATCAATAGATACAGGTTGGAAATTTTGATTCAGGCCTTTCTGAAAAAACCTGTAAATATGTTCATTTTCAAGTGTTTGTACAATAGAATTCAGTTCAACTCTCTCATAAAATATCCCCAACAATTCTTCAAAATTCAGGGATTCCCCCAGCAGCTCCCGGGTCTTCTGAGCAATTTTCACAGAAAAATGGCTCATTCCTGATATTGCTTTTTCAATCTGCTGTAAATCCGGAAATTGAAAATGTCTGAAATCCAAACGGCTTTGCCAGAAATGCTCTGTCTTTTCATCCTCACATTTCATTTTTTTATGATAGTCGAGATAGGAAGAACATTGATTTAAAAAATCATGTATTTCATTGATTTTAAAATACTTGAAATGCTCCTTCAGATTCAGGGATGGTTCTTCAGGAGAAGACGTAAGGTACAACTCCTTTGCAGAAATTCCGGCAATTTTTTCATCAAACAAAGCTTCCTTAAAAGCCTGAAGTTCTGTTGAAACTCTGTCGATTGTCCTGGATTCCTGCGTAAAATTGCGTTCCAGTAAGATAGCATCCAGGCTTTGGTTCTGTCGCTGAAATTCGTCTATTTTTTCAATCTGATTGAAAAGCTTATCATAAAGTGCTTTCCGGTCATTTTTAAAATCATGAATATTTGCCACAAAATCCTGCATACCGGTTTTAGCCAGCCTGTCGTACACAACATCCAATGCAGCCCTTTTCTGGGATACAACCAGCACTTTTTTTCCCCGGGCTGTAAAATCAGCCACAAGGTTACAGATCAATTGGGATTTCCCTGTTCCCGGAGGTCCCTGGATAACAAGAGAGTTGCCTTGTTTTACATTTTTCAGTGCATTTTCCTGAGAAGCGTCAATTTGAAACGGAGTGATTAAAGATTCTTCTCTAAGATTCAGTTCTTCCTTTTCTATGCCGAATTTCGAAAATAAATCTTCTTCAGAAATATCAGGAGCATTATCAAGATTTTCAATCAGCAATTCATAATCATCCACTAAAAATGAGCCTGCCTGGGGGAAAATACCAAGAACTGCCTGCGGAAAGAGCTTCAACGCTCCGTTTTTCTCCGAAAGCTCTAAATCGGCTCTGGTAGACTTCTCAAAATGTGTTAACTGATTGGTAAAAAGCTCCTGGTTAAAATTAATTTCCAGCGGGGAAGCTTTAAGAAATTCGTATAATGCAGTTCTGAATTCGAGGGAATTTTTAGGAAAATCCTCAAAACTCTGTTCCAGAAAAGCATCAGAAATTTTGACCTGATTGAAATGTGAATAAGCCAGCAAAAAACTTCTGTTTAAAGAAACCGGCTCATCACGTCTTTGCAGAATCCACTGATTCGTTTTCTGGCTCTTTTGTGCCAGCGTAACAGGAAAGAAAAGCAATGGGCAGCGCACCAGCGTACCATCAAGCAATTTGCCTTTAATGAATGGGTAACCTATATATAAATCCTCAGAACCTCGTTCTTCTTCAATAAATTTTTCGGTTCTGGAAATCTTTCTCAGTCGCTTGCTTACCTCGTTTACTTTCTCAAAACGAGGGTCAAGTACGTCGCAAAGCTGAATGGTATTTTTCTGAGCAAGTAATTGTTCTACGAGCTCAAAGGAAGGAGTATTTTGCAAAAAATCAAGTTCATGCACATCTAAAAACTGCTCTGAACTCAATGTCAAAAGCAATAGCGATTTATTCCTTGAACTGAGATTGGTTAGTCTTTTCTGATATGATTTTAATATCTTTTTGAGCATAATATCCTGGATGAAAGAATTTCAGACAAAAGAGGAAAGAAATGAAAAACAAGATCTGAGAAGCAGGGATTAAGACATTATTCATTCCAATAGCCTTTTGTCTTTATTCTTAAAATCTTTGCTCTTTTGCCTGAAACTTCTCAGGTCCTGCTTCTAAAGTTCTTTCTTGGGAAACAACAAACTTGCCCCAATACTAACGCCTAAAATACCGATAATGACATATAAAGAATGAATAGTTGTAAATCCAAATGCTTCAAGATAATGGTGAGCCAGCATTTTGATTCCGATAAACGTCAATAATACTGCTAAGCCAATCTTTAAAAAGCGGAACATCCCCATAATACTGCTCAGGAAGAAAAACATCGAACGTAACCCCATTACTGCGAAAACATTGGAAAAGAAGACGATGTAAGGGTCTTTGGTAATAGAAAAAATAGCAGGAATAGAATCCACTGCGAAAACAAGGTCTGTAAAGGCAATTACGATTACCACGACAAATAAAGGGGTAATAAATAATTTACCGGCCTTATTTTTAACAAAGAAATGGTCAATGACATTTCTTTTATAGACATTCATGTATTTTGATACAAATTTTACAACCGGATGCCTGGCCGGTTCAATTTTTTCATCTTCATCATCTCCGAAAAAGAGTTTAATTCCTGTATAAACCAGAAATGCGCCGAATATGAAAACAATCCATTCAAACCTTTGAAGTAAGGCAGAACCTACGAAAATAAAGACAAAACGAAGGATAATTGCTCCTAAAATCCCCCATACAAGGATTTTTTTATAGAATTTCCGGTGAACACCGAAGGAGTTAAGTATCAGAATAAATACAAAAATATTATCTGCTGAAAGAGAATATTCAACCAGATAACCTGTAATGTATTCCAACGACATATTATTTTGAAAAATCTGCAAATTCTCTGCAAACGATGCACCATTTAGTTTGAGATGTCTGGCATAGAGGTTTTTAACTTCAGTAAGGCGTTCAGTTGTTTCTATTCCATGTACCAGATAACCATATTTACTGATAAAAAAGTAAAAAGCGATTGAAAGTAAAACCCATATTCCACTCCATATTCCAGCTTCTTTGAATGAGACTTCGTGGCTTTTTTTTCTGGAAAAAGCACCTAAATCAAGCAACATTACCAGCATTACAAATAAGGCAAACCCTGCAAAAAAGATTGTTTCGTTTGAAAACATAATTAAATTTTTCTAATTTTTTATTTACTTTTTATGGAATATTAAGCCGGAAACTATGTATTTTCAGTTCTCAGCTATTCAATTACCGGACAAACTCATTTTTTTTTGTACTTTTGAGGAATAAATAGTTCAAATCTTTTCGAAGATTTTATTCCGGATATTTTTCTCCCCGCTAACACAAATTACGGAAAGTCTTTTCAAATTATAACATTTTATTAGATTTTAGTAAATCAGAATAAGCCGATACCGAATCAATATTTCCCTTAAACAGCTTTATGTATAATAATAAGAAAGTAATTGTTGTAATGCCCGCTTACAAAGCAGCTTTAACCCTTGAAAAGACCTATAAAGAAATTCCATTTGATTTAGTTGATGAAGTAATTCTGGTGGATGATCACAGCCCGGACAACACGGTTGAAGTAGCAAAATCACTTGGTATCAAACATGTTATCAGACATGATGTAAATAAAGGGTATGGAGGCAACCAGAAAACATGTTATACAAAAGCCCTTGAACTTGGCGGAGATATTGTGATTATGCTTCATCCCGACTACCAGTATACGCCTTTGCTGCTGACAGCAATGATTTCTATTATCGGGAACGGCCTGTATCCGGTAGTTTTTGGTTCCAGAATTTTAGGAAAAGGCGCCTTAAAAGGAGGAATGCCTATGTACAAATACATTGCAAACAGGTTTCTTACTTTTTTCCAGAATGTATTGCTAGGTCAGAAACTTTCAGAATACCATACCGGTTACAGGGCATTTTCTAAAGAAGTACTGGAAAAAACTCCTTTTCATAAATGTGACGATGATTTTGTTTTTGATAATGAGATGATTGCTCAGATCTTCTGGAAAGGTTTTGAAATTGCGGAAATTACCTGCCCGACTAAATACTTTGACGAAGCTTCTTCTATCAATTTTACGCGCAGTTCTAAATATGGTTTGGGAGTACTAAGAGTTTCCGTTCGTTACCGTTTAGCAAAATTAGGTATCGGCTGGAACCTGCTTTCTTAATCCAAATACAAATATCAGATTAACTGCATGAAATTATGATTTTGTGCAGTTAGTCCTCTATATACTGTCCTTCTTCCATCCCATCTTTTAAATTAACACCGCTGAGTTTCCTGCTTTTCATCTCGGTAAGTAAATAAAGAAGTTTCTGCATTGCGAAATCATAATTAAGACCCTCAGGCCGAATATTTGATATGCAATTTCTGCTTTCATCTGTCAGGCCAGCCTGAGGCTTAAAGGTTAAATAGGCTCCCATGCTATCAGGAGAACTTAGCCCTGGCCGCTCTCCGATAAAAATAACTACTATTTCTGCTTTCAGTAAAAAGGCGATTTCATCTCCAATGGCTACTCTTCCCTGTTTTACCAGACAAACAGGAGCAATTTTCCATGTTAATTTTTGCAGATGAGGTATGAGCTTTTCCAAAACAGGCAGGGCATGAGTATTAACCGCTTTAGCCGAAAGTCCGTCTGCAATCACAAAACAAATATCTGATTTGCCGGCTTCTCTGTTTTTTAAAAACGATCCCGAATCCTCATTTAGAAATCTTCCCCGGTCTGGTCTCTGTAAAAACTCCTGACGATTTTGTACCTTACTTTCCAGGAGGATGGTTTCCAGTAACAATTGGGTTTCGAGGGTATTCTTTAATAAATCTGTATCCAATTCGGAATATACAGCGTCACGGGCACGGGCATGATCTGCCTGAAATTTCAGTAATTCATTTGTTGGCAAACTATGTCCTGCTCGTCCGCGGGCTATACGGGCCGAGGTATAGTTCTGAAGAAAACTCCACTCGTCGTTCTGCATACTGAAATTCCTATTTATCTTTCTAAAATTGCCAAAGTGACACTTAGATTGGCTTTGCTTTCTTAAATTAGCTAATAATTTCCATCTTTTTATTTACCTTTAAAATTTTCAGCATATCATTTATAAACTCCTTGAAAAAATGTTAACACTCATTGCAAAAATCACAGCTAAAGCAGGAAAAGAAGAAGAAGCCAAAGCCGAATTAATAAAAATCGTTGCTCCGACTTTAGCAGAAGAAGGCTGTATTGAATATACGCTTCACCAATCAGCAGAAGATCCTAAATTGTTTTTCTTCTATGAAAACTGGGAAAGTAAAGAGCATTTAGCCAAACACTCTGTAAGTGCTCATATTACTGCATTCGGAGAAAAAGCAGGAGAATTACTGGAAGGTCCGGCAGAATTATATCCGATGTTAAAAGTTTAATTTTTGCAACCACATAGGAACATAGGACACATAGAGGAAATGTTATATCTGGATTTGTAACCACAATAGAAACATTGGACACATAGACGAAATGTTATATCTGGATTTGTAACCACAATAGAAACATTGGACACATAGACGAAATGTTATATCTGGATTTGTAACCACATAGGAACATTGGGCACATAGACGAAATGTTATATCTGGATTTGTAACCACATAGGAACATTGGGCACATAGACGAAATGTTATATCTGGATTTGTAACCACAATAGGAACATTGGACACATAGACGAAATGTTATATCTGGATTTGCAACCACATAGGAACATTGGGCACATAGAGAAAATGTTATCCGTTATTTATTCATCAACTTATGAGAATTTCTATCGTCGTTTTGATTATTGTTTTCTCTTTTCAATTATCGGCTCAGGATACACTTACGCTTCTTAAACCTGCCAGAGTTTTTGATGGGGAAATTCTGCATGAAAACTGGCAGGTTTTTGTCCGCAATAAGAAAATAGAAGCTGTCGGGGAAAAGCTTAATATCCCCGCAAATACTGAAATTATCAGTTTACCCAATACGACTTTATTACCGGGTCTGATTGAAGGCCATTCTCATTTACTTTTGCATCCTTACAATGAGGTTAGCTGGGACGACCAGGTATTGAAAGAATCTCATGCTGAACGGATTATCAGAGCAGCTTTACATGCTCAAAAAACGTTATTGGCAGGATTTACTACAGTCAGAGATCTGGGAACAGAAGGTTCCGGTTATGACGATGTCGGCTTGAAACAATCTATTGAAAAAGGAATCATTCCCGGTCCGAGAATGATTGTGGCCGGAAGAGCACTGGTAGCAACCGGAAGTTACGGGCCTAAAGGATTTCATGCTGAAATCTCAGTACCACAAGGTGCGGAGGAAGCCGACGGGATCGATAATCTCAGTAAAGCTGTCAGGACCCAGATTGGAAAAGGGGCAGATGTGATAAAAATTTATGCCGATTATCGCTGGGGATTAATGAAAGAAGCGCAACCAACTTTTCTTGAGTCAGAAATCAAATTAGTAGTTGATATTGCGAAAAGCAGCGGAAGAGACGTGGTTGCCCATTCCTCTACGCCAGAAGGAATGAAAAGAGCCATTATGGCAGGCGTCAAAACCATTGAACATGGTGATGGGGCTACTTCAGAAGTATTTCGTTTGATGAAAGAGAAAAACGTATGTTATTGTCCTACTATTGCCGCAGGTGACGCCACTTCTCAGTATAAAGGCTGGAAAAAAGGAACAGAACCGGAGCCGGAAAGAATTCAGCAAAAAAGGAAAAGCTTTAAAATGGCTCTTGATGAAGGAGTGCAGATTTGTATGGGTGGAGATGTTGGCGTATTTCCTCATGGAGAAAATGTCCGGGAAATGGAATTGATGGCGGAGTATGGCATGAAACCTCAGGAAGTGCTGCGATCAGCTACCTCTGTAAATGCTGATTTTTTCAGGCTAAAAAACCTGGGAAAAATTAAGTCCGGTTATTTAGCAGATATAATTGCTGTGGAAGGAAACCCTGTTCTTAATATTTCTGACCTCAGAAAGGTAAAATTTGTGATGAAGGACGGGATTATTTTTAAGAAGTAATTTAACTATTAAAATAAAACACCAAATTGTTCATTATAAGGTCTCCTGATATTCATAATTTCAAAATTCACAGAGGTGTTTTTTCTGATCGCTTTATACATATTTTCGCATGCTGAATCAGATGTTACAAAATATGAGATTGTTTCATCAATATCGGCCTGTGCAAATAGTTTAATATCATTTGGAATAATCCGCCTGTCAGTAATATTGATATTACCACTCTTTTTCTCTTCAAAAGCCAAACTGCCAAACAATCCTGCTTTTTCGGCATGGTTAATATTAAAAGGCAAAATCTGCAGATTATTCAGTGGTAATTCATCAATAGTCCCTTTTATGCAATATTCTGCAATACTGATTGTAGAGCACTTTAATATGTAATTATTTGACAGAAAGTATCTGTAATAATCCAATGCGTTTTCATGCAGGAGATCGTCCTCATTCAATAATCTGATAAAAAAGCTTGTATCTAATAGTACTGTATTTATCTTCATATCTCTCCCCTGATTTGATTTAACCATGCATCTGCATCATTTACCCCAGACCAGCTTTTTGTAGCTTTTTTGATTAGTTTGTTGATGTAGTCTTCCCTGAATGAAGGATTATAATCTATTATCTCAAGCAGTTTCAGGTTTTGTTTATCAATTTCTCCTGACTTTATATTCTGTTTTCCAATTGCCCTTATTCCAAAGCTTTTGTACAAAGGATTAGACTGATAATCTGACAACATCTCTTTTGTTGCTTCAATTTTCAAGGTACCATATTCTTTGGTATCTATATGGACATTGACATCTCTTTTTCCTCCAAGATCAATAATAATTCCATAAAAATATAACTCAGCATCTACCCAAACATCCTGTGTTCTCTGGAAACTGGTATCTTTACTGATATAAAGTTTGCTGGAATCGGCTACTGAAGTCGATATTTCAAAAGAAATATTCTGTTTTAATGCACTTTCCTGAAAATATTCAAATGCTTTCGCTGTAGGAGCTTCAAGAAAATCTATCGACTTAGTAATATTCACCTGAAACAATAAAGCATTAAATCCAAGAATAGCCTGTGTGGAAGTTTTAATTATATGTTTTACTGAGCCTGGTTTTATTTCATAGCTCATTAGCGGACGACCCTTCTTTTCCGGAAATAATAAACTTTCAACATTCTGTAAAACGGCAATAATATCTCTGATATCATAAATATCAGGATGAAGTTCAATATTTCCTTTTGAACCTAAAACTCTTATTTCTATGTAACCAGTATTTTCCATCCAGTTGCAAATTAGTACAATTTCCTTGCCTATCACAAATCATTCTTTCACTATAACATTCCCTCAAGCAATAAATGTTTGACGCTTACAGGTTTTAGTTTCATACTTTCATCAAAAATATTCATTCTCATCAGCCATTCTTCAAATTCAGGTGAAGGTCTTAGTCCTAACAGATGACGAATATACAAGGCATCATGAAAAGAAGTACTTTGATAATGCAACATCACATCATCAGCCCCGGGTACACCCATGATAAAGGTACACCCGGCAGCAGCGAGTAATGTCAATAAAGAATCCATATCATCCTGATCTGCTTCAGCATGATTGGTATAACACACATCTACTCCCATGGGCAAACCAAGCAGTTTCCCACAAAAGTGGTCTTCCAATCCTGCCCGTATGATTTGCTTTCCGTCATAAAGATATTCAGGACCAATAAACCCTACTACTGTATTCACTAACAAAGGATTAAATTGTCTTGCAATAGCGTAAGCCCGGGTCTCACAGGTTTGCTGGTCGAGTCCATGATGAGCATTTGCTGACAAAGCGGAGCCTTGCCCTGTCTCAAAATACATAAGGTTATTTCCTATTTTACCACGATTTAACGAAAGACCCGCCTCATATCCTTCTTTCAAAATTCCAAGATTTACGCCAAAAGAGGTATTTGTAGCTTCAGTTCCTCCTATTGACTGAAAAACCAGATCAACCGGAGCTTTCTGCTCTATTGCCTGAATGGTTGTCGTAATATGACTAAGCACGCAGGACTGCGTGGGAATATCAAACTTTTCCCTGATAGAATCCATCATTTCCAGCAGCTTAATTACAGTCGGTATATTATCTGTTGCAGGATTTATTCCGATTACGGCATCCCCGTTTCCATAAAATAATCCATCAATAATACTGGCTCCGATTCCCCGGAAATCATCTGTGGGATGATTGGGTTGAAGTCGTGTGGAAAAATGTCCTTTCTTTCCAATGGTGTTTCTGAATCTGGTAATTACTTCGCATTTAGACCCGACTGTTATCAAATCCTGATTTCTCATAATTTTGCTGACTGCGGCTACCATTTCGGGAGTTAATCCGTTCCGGATAGAAGCAATTTTAGCGGAATCAGTTGTTTCGAGCAACAAAAAATTTCTGAAGTCTCCCACTGTAAGATGGCTGATCCCACTGAAAGCCTTTTCGTCATGCGTATCAAATATCAAACGGGTAACTTCATCTTTTTCATAGGGTATCAGGGCTATATTCAGAAAAGTCTTCAGTGGAATATCAGACAAAGCCATTTGGGCTGCCACCCTTTCCTGAGCACTGCCTGCTGCCACTCCGGCCAATTCATCCCCCGAACGTTTCGGACTTGCTTTAGCCATCAGCGTTTTTAAGTCGGGAAAATGATATACTCTGTTGTGTACCGTATGTTGAAAAGTCATAAATTGTCCTTAAATTAATCTTATCCGGCTCTTAATCCTTACAAAATTTATGAACTTTTAGCCTATTTTGGTGTTCTTTGGATGTAATAATTTCAGACTTATGGAAGAATCAGAAAAATTAGAAAGGATTATTGAGGCACGGATGAAGCTGAAAGCCCGCTTTGAGGAAAAGATCAAACTGACCCCTTCTGTTTCTGATGACAGACCAATGGGCGTTGGTAAAACAAACAGACATGGAATGCCAAATACTCCGACGGGTCAGACAATCACTCAAAAATGGCCGGTTCTGGACTTAGGATATCAGCCGGATGTATCACTGGATCGCTGGCGTTTGATTATAGACGGAGAGGTTGAAAATCCTGTCAGACTTACCTGGGATGAATTTATGGCTTTGCCGCAAACCGATGATACTTCCGATTTTCATTGCGTCACCACCTGGTCAAAACTGAATATGGAATGGAAGGGTGTAAGATTATTAGATCTTGCGGCCTTAGTGCAACCTAAAGAAACTGCTTCGCATATCATGTGTTACGGTTATGACACCTATACAACCAATGTTTCTATGGAAGAAGCTTTGAAACCGGATGTTCTATTAGTTCATACGTTTGACGGGAAACCTCTGGCTAAAGAACATGGTGGTCCTGTAAGAATGATTACGCCGCAGTTATATGCCTGGAAGGGGTCAAAATGGATTAAAAGAATTGAATTTCTCCCGCAAAACAAACTGGGTTTCTGGGAAGAAAGAGGTTACTCCAACACAGCCTATCCCTGGAGAAATGACAGATATAGCTGACAAACAGGCCATGAATTTATGGCCTGTTTGTCAGTCAGATTTTAAAACTTCAAGCTAATTCCAAATAGTACATTTGTTCCGGCCTGAGGGAAATAGAAGTTTTCTGTAGCAACTTTCCCTTCATAAATATAGCTGTATGAGTAACCATTCGACTCATATAGAGTATTAAATACATTATTTACCAATGCCGTCAGCGTTACGTTTTTAAGCGCTTTTCCTTTCAGGCTATAAATCGCACGAATGTCATTGGTAAAATATGAATTCAGTTTTCTTGATTCATTGGTCGTATTATCAAGATATTGTTTTCCAACGTATTTAGAAAGTAATCCAAACTCAAGCCCTTTTAACGGAGTATATAAAATCTGTGACCCCAAAATTACATTTGGCGAAAAAGAGATATCTGTTTCCGCATATTTATTCTCCTTTTCCACACCACCATCATCATAATTCGGCAACGTTTCGGTAAAGTTTTTAATCTTATTTTTAGAGAAAGTAGCATTGGCATTAATTTTCAAAGTACTGGTCAGCTGAGCACCAGCCTCAACTTCAATACCCAAACGATAACTTTCCGGTACATTCAATCTGATAGCCTCTCCTACGTCATTCACTTTTCCGGTTAATACTAATTGATTGGTATAATCCATGTAATAACCATTCAGTCCGAAAGCGAATTTACCTCTTTGCAGCTTATATCCTAATTCCACATCCCCAAGCTTTTCAGCCAAAGGGCGTTTTGGCGTATTATCAATGAAATCCTGACGACTTGGTTCCTTATTTCCAATGCTGTACGAAGCATAAACATGGCTAAAAGCATCCAGATCTAATGTCAGACCAAATTTTGGATTAAAAAACTGATACTCTGAACTTTGTGTTATATCCTGTCGATCTTTTGCCGTACCCTTCATGTCATAAGCGATAAAACGACCTTGCAAATCCACAAAAGCATTCAATACTTCCGCAAGCTGGTAGTTTATTTTTGCATAAATATTGAAGTCCGTTTTCTTAGAATTGCTCTCATACCAGCGATAACCGATATTACTGGCAGAAGCATATTTCGCCCAGATAATCTCTCCGTAATGATTTCCATTATATTTATTCCAGCCTCCTCCAATTGTGGCAGAAAGCTTCCTGAAACTCTGATAATCAAGCGAGAAAGTTGTTCCGTAAAAATCATTATCCAGCCATTTTCTACGAATCAGGTCTGTTGATTTTATCGTTGAATCCTTAATTTGAATATCTGGTAGTCCGTAACCTGAGAATTTCTGATTTTCCTTATATTCTTCATAATAACCTTTTCCTTTGGTATAATGTAAATTGACATTGAAAGTCAGATTAGGAGAAAGAGTATGTGAAGTAAGTAATTGATAATGATCCTGTTGATAATTATCAGTCTGGTTACTGTAAGTAAAAGAGTTATAGGTCCGGTCAGTAGCAAGCAGGTATTCAGGCACACCATTCCATGATTGATATGTTTTTTCTGTTCCGGAGAAAACATTCAGTCTCACAAATGATTTCTTACCAAAATACGCACCTGAAAGGTAAAATGATTTTAAGTCAGAAGAAGCACGATCTACATAGCCATCCGAAGTGATTTTTGAGAGACGGGCATCAAATGTAAATTTGTCATTAATTAAACCTGAACCAACTGAAACGGTATTTTTTATAGTTTTAAATGATCCTATTGAAGAATTAATTTGCGCATAAGCCTCTTTTTTCAGGTCGTTGGTTTGCAGATTGACAGACCCTCCGAACGCTCCGGCACCATTTGTTGACGTTCCAACACCTCTTTGGATTTGCACAGAACTCGTAGAACTGGCAATATCCGGCATATTTACCCAATATAAACCCTGAGATTCTGAGTCGTTCATGGGAATACCGTTGACTGTTACATTGATACGGGTAGCATCGGTTCCACGTATTCTGATTCCAGTATAGCCAACTCCTGCTCCTGCATCTGAAGTGGTAACCAATGAGGTTGCGAAATTGAGCAATTGAGGAATATCCTGTCCTACATTTTGTTTTTGGAGGTCTTCCCTGCTAACATTTGAATAAGCCATTCCTGATTTTTCATTGGCTCTCGTAGCATTTACGACTACCTCATCCGCTACAAATGTGGATCTTTTCAGAACGACTTCAAGCCTTACATCCTGATTAAGGTCTATATTTTTCTGGAATTTTTCAAACCCTAAAAAGGTGATTTTTATTGAATAATTACCTTTTTTGAGGCCTTTCAAAACGAACTCACCATGCGTATTACCAACAGTTCCTCTCAGGGAATTTTCCAGCACAACAGTAGCTCCCGGAAGTGGTTTTCCATCTTCGGCATCTGTGATTTTTCCGGTAATTTGAAATTGGGAATATCCCGAGAAGGAAAGAAAGAAGAGCGAAATCAGGCAAAAAAACGTACGAATTCCAAATATTGGATTCCGTAATGATAAGAAATTGGTCGTAAAATTTTCCATGAGATGAAAGCTTCAACGACAGGTAAAGGAGTCAAATCCCGTCCGATTTAACAATTTTTATAATCCCTAATACATTGATTAATTCTCTAATTTGAAGTTTTTTATTCCGGATTGGATTCTTCAAATTCAAAAATCCCTTCGACGGCATTACCCGCATCAGGTTCAATGGGTATAATCTCAGCCTGTAATTTTAGGCACCCCTTTTTGTGATTGTTTGACAAAGGTACGTTCTAAAGAGATTCGATGCAAGAAACCTTGTAACCACATAGACTCATAGGGCACATAGAAGAATATAAGACATGCAGAAATATTTGTAACCACATGTTCTCATAGGGCAGAACATAAGATAGGTAGAAATGTTTGTAACCACATAGACATATAGGGCACATAGGGGAATATAAGATACGTAACACATAGAAGCATATGTCACACATCACATTGGCATGAGCGCAGGTGCATAGAATCAATATTTTTATTCATCCAAAATATCACACTCTAGTTAATCTTGCTTGCTATCATCTGTTTTTTGTCATGCATATGTAATATTTTCTATGTGTCCCATGCTTCTATGTGCCCTACATGTCTATGCGGTTGCAGCAACTACCTGGGTACTTCTATTTTTTGTAAAATCTGCGAAATTACATCATCTGCATTGGATCCTTCCATTTCTTTTTCAGGAGTCAGGATGATTCTGTGACGAAGTACTGAAGGTGTTAATTCCTGTACATCTTCCGGGGTAACAAAATCTCTTCCGCGAATAGCAGCCAATGCTTTGGAGGCATTTAACAGCGCTACAGATGCTCTTGGTGAGGCACCCAGGTATAAGAACTTCGAATTGCGAGTTTCCTGAATGATTTTAGCAATATATTCAAGTATTTTCGGCTCAATTTTCACCTGACGAACCTTTTCTCTTAAACCGGCAATTTGTTGGGCATTCAATACTTTATTGATTCGATCCAAAGGATTTTCATTCAATGCTGCTCTTGCATGACTTCCGTTCAAAATACTGATTTCTTCTTCAAAAGAAGGATACGCAATCACTATTTTAAAAAGAAAACGATCTAGCTGGGCTTCCGGCAAACGATATGTTCCTTCCTGCTCGATAGGGTTTTGTGTCGCAAGAATCATAAACGGGAAAGACATCTGATAAGAAATCCCCGCATTGGTGATCTGTCGTTCTTCCATAACCTCAAACAACGCTGATTGTGTTTTTGCAGGAGAACGGTTGATTTCATCAATCAGAACCAGATTGGAGAAAACCGGGCCTTTTCTAAATTCAAATTCGGAAGTTTTAGGATTAAAAACGGAAGTTCCCAATACATCTGCAGGCATTAAATCCGGTGTAAACTGGATCCTGCTGAAATTTACTTCAATCGTTTTAGCAAGTAATTTGGCTGTAAGCGTTTTAGCAACTCCCGGAACACCTTCTATCAAAACATGGCCGTCAGCAAAAATGGCTGTTAAAAGCAAATCAATCAGTTGCTGCTGGCCTACAATTACTTTGGCAACTTCAGCACGGATATTAGTAACGGCTTCGTGCAACTCACTCAGGTCAATTCTTGATTCAAATTCCATTAGTCGGGGGTGTTTAGTGGCTTAGCTTTATTTGCTGTTTTTATAAAAGCCTTCAATTCTTTCATTTAACGTCAAAAGTTCTTTCTCAGTAAGTTTTTCACTGACTGAAACCTTATCAATCTGATCAAATATTTCGTCAATCTCTGTAATACCTACTCCTGATTTAATAGAGAGCTCATTTCTGAAATCCTGATCCAGTTCAATGGTTCTGATAAAAAACTTAGTCCTTATAAATGCCAGAAAGTGTGAAATTTTCTTCCCGGCAATATTTTTATGATTATTGCTTTTAAAATACAACTGTCCAATAGTTTCCACAAATTCCAGGGAGGCATTTGCAGGGGCTTCAATTAATGGAATGATACGCTGACGTCGTTTAGCTTCGAAAACAACATACAAAAATAAACCGAAAATACTCAGATAATAAGCCCATCTTAATGCTGGCTGACTTACAATAAAACGCAATGGAGAATCATCATAGTCGGGAGAAGAAACATAACTCCTGGATTTTCCGATCTGCCGCATTTTCATATTCAGATGTATGATATTCACAAACTCATCCCAATGAGTTTCCTGTACGGGCAGGTAAGAAAGTGCTCTGAATGCGTATTCGGCATTTTTCCCTTTCACAAGATAATAATTGGTAAATGCAGCAGGTACCGAATGCAGATAGAAAAAACCTTTTCCAAACGGGATTCTGATAAAGTTGATATTTCCGGCACTGTTTCTACCTAAAACTGTAACTTTTGAGGAATCTTTCAGGCTGAACGAAACAGCGGCGCTCTGTAATGTCATTGGATAAGCAGTTTTACCCAATTGAGGATTTGAAAACGACAGACTCAGCGAATCTGTCAGTTTTTTCATAATAGCGTAATCTGTCTCTATATGCAGACTATCTCCCAGTTTTTCAAAACCTTCAGCCGCAATAAAAGCCTGATTTCCGGAACTGACATAATTCATAAGGCGGTTCAACCCTATTGAATCTGTTCTGAAAACCTGGTAAACATATAAATAATTACTCTTTCCGGGGTAAGGCTTCTCCACTCCCCGGCTATAAAACGGGACTTTTGAATCCGTTATTTTTTGATTCGGAAATACATCAGTCAGCAACTTATAAAGCAATTCACTACCATATGGGATCTTGTCCTTGTCAGAAAATGTCTGTGACCAGTCGGTAGGCTCAGGTCTGTACATTTCTACCAAAACAAAACCAACAATAGTCACTACCAGAATAATAAGGTAAGTTTTGGTTGATTTCAATAGTAATTCGCTTTAGAGTTGGAAAGATGTTTTAGAAACGGAAAAGTCTAGTCTTCTTCCGTTCCATCTTCGGTAGTGGTAATCATAGATTTGATTTTACCCTCTTCCATGTAAATATCCAAAAAAGAGTCACTTTGTCCAAACTGAACACTTACCGTAACCCAGTCCGGATTAAATTCGTCGATATCTCTGTTTTTAAATGATTTCGGGAAAAGTTTTTTCACTTTACTGGCATTGTCTCCAACTTTCAGATCAAGTTTATCAAGCATAAATCTGGCTGTTTTCAGTTCAAAACCGCTGAATGTTTCATTTACTACGAAAAGTATATCCTTATCATACACATATTCCTCATAAAAATCGGACTGATCTTCAATAGCATTCTCCTGTTTTCTGACAGAATCCGGTGAACCGAATTTCTCAAGGACTTTGCCATAATCTGACCCTAATTTTACACCGGAAACAGAAACTGTGTTAAATTGAAGTGTATCGTATAAAGACTCCTCCGGAGCAGCAGTATGTTTTGCCGGAATAAATGCGCAATATCCCAGAATAGTAAGAATGGCAAAAAGGCAAAATGTTGTTAATTGTGTTAATTTCATGGGGTTTAAAATCTCGGAGTTTCTATTATTTACAGTTAATCTTTTATGATAACTATATACTCCGGCAATTATTTCAGTTGTTTGCTAAAAGTTATAAATCTCTCTCTGATTCCTCCGAAAAGTAATTCATCAATAGGAAAATCACCGTACCAGGCGTATTCAAATTGTGAGGTAATCTCTTCAAAATCTGCCCTTATTACCGGCGACTTTAGTTCATAAACGTAATTCCTGTTTGTTTTATTGATTCGCCAGTCAATCATCTGCAAATCCGACAATTCTTTTAAAGATTTCAGGTAATACAACCGAACTGCCAGGCGATAATTTTTCTGAGCTATTGTTTTTTCAATATTTTCCTGAAAATCAATCAAATGTATATCTTCACCGAGTGCTTCATAAGGAATTTCGGCAGAGGCATTCTTTTTCCGCCAGAATCCTTCTATACCTACGCCAAGTAATTTTAAAACTACAAAAACAAACACAGCAGCTATAAAAATGTAGGCAAGTATTCTAAAGTCAAAACCAGATCCGGATCCTTCTCCGAAAAATTGAGAAAGCCATTTGAAAAACCTCAGTAAAAGACGATCAATCCAGGTTTCGGACTGAATTGTTTCGGTACCATACTTATAATCCTTTAGTTTCCTGAATGCCTCCAGGCGCGCTTCTGAAGGTTGTCTTATCAATACCTTAGACGTGTCAATCGCTAAATCTTTGGCCTCAACAGGAGTAACAAGACCATTAAACATTAGTCCGGAAAATAAGACAAATTTAACAGGTAACTTAATATTTTCTGTTTTGACCATAAATTTACTAATATTCTTCCTCTTCATTTCGATCAATCTTATTTAATCCGATTTCACTCACCTGTTTCAATAAACCTTTTCCCTCTTTCCGTTCGAGCAGATTAAAATACTGAAAAACCAATGATACGTAAATCGGGGCTATAAGTAAGGTACTCCCCAAAACAGAAACTACCGTAGAAAATATCATTATTAAATCTCCTGATTTTCCGCTTCCCATCAGTTTCAAACTACGAATCACGGGAATAATTACCGCAGGAATACCAAAAATTAAAGATGTAATCATTCTTATAACTGACATGATAAAGATCAGTCCGAAAGTTGACCACCATTTATTCTTAATCAGCACAAAAGCTCTTCTTATTGAAGCTCTGGCTCTGATATTCTCAAACGTCATGATAGAAGGAATTAAGGAAGTCGTAATTAAACAATACATCATGAATATCCCCATCAATAACACTACTACTCCACTAAGTATTCCAGTCAGAAACTTATTATCAAATATCAAGGTAAATCCCCAGATGATTACCCCTGATAAAGTAACCATGATTATATAAATGACTGAAACAATCAGTAAAGCTCTGCATATTGGCCAGAACCTGCCTTTAATTACCTCCCAAACTTCTCCTATTTCTGGCTGACGGTTTTGAGTTTTGTACGCATACAGATAAGATTGAACGGTTACAATCATTAATGCGCCGGCTATTATTGAAAATACAATCGTCAGGAAATATTCAATAGAAAAGAAATCAGCACCCTGCCTTCCAATGGTTTTAAAAATACGGTCCCAGGCATTCTGAGAGGTCTCTACAGAAACCGATTCATTTTTGGATGTGGAAATTTTAGAAAACACCTTTGTCTGATAAATTCCGGCAAAAATTCCCGAAAGCAGCACCAAAGGGCCTGTAAAACAAAGCAATGCCCAGAAAAAAGACTTAAAGTTCTGAATTACAAACGCAAAGGTTATATTGATTTTATCACTAAAATCACGCTCTTTCTCAAAAACTATTTCACTATTATTGCTCATTTTCTGAATACTTCCTGTGTAATTGAATAGGATAAAGGACAAAATACCAAATCATAAAAATTGCTGAGCCTCCGATAATCAGGCAGCTCATCACCGGGGGCAATGTTTTTCTAGTGATAAAACTTTCCAGAAAACCTGCCGCAATAAAAACAGGGACCAGGCCTATCGCTATTTTTAATCCTTGCCTGGCTCCTCTTTTAAAGGATTCCAAACGGGAGAATGTTTTAGGAAAAAGCAGGCTGTTTCCCATTACCAAACCAGCGCAGCCGGCAATTACAATAGCCGAAATTTCCAGTGTCCCATGAATCCAGATTGCCAGAACCGAAGGTAATCCTACATTTTTCTGAAAGAACATTGTTTGAAAAGTCCCTAACATGACTCCGTTTCTGAATAAAGCAAAGATCGTCAGTAAAGATCCTGTAACTCCTCCCACAAATTCAGTAAAAGCTACTTTAATATTATTGATAGTAATGGCAAAAAACATCGAAATCTCAGATTGGCTGTTATAAACCCCTGTAGGATTTCCTTTCGCAATGTTTTCCATGGTCATATCAACATAATCATCTCCTAAAATTAATCTTACAAAAGTATCGTCATTCAGCGTTGAGATGATTCCAATGACACAGGAGACAAAAAAAATGATAAAAGAATAGGCTAATTCTTTCTGAGAATTATAGAAAAGATAAGGCAGTTCTTCTTTCCAGAATAGAACAAACCGATTTCTTTTTTCCTTTTTATTAGCATAAATTCTGTTGAAAAAAGTGCTGGTTAGTCCGTTCAGATAAGATGTCGTAGGAGATTCGGGATAGAATGTTTTTGAATAGGCCAGGTCATCCGTTAATTCAATATACCTTTGAGACAACAAATCCGGGTTATCTGTCCGGCTGTCCTCTTCTATTTCCTTCCACTTTTCAAGATTCTGTTTTTTAAATAAAGCTTCCCGCATCTAAAGGTTTCAGGGTTTGACGTTTGTAGGTTTGCTATAAGAACCTTAATTTTAAGCAATATATTTGAAACTTAGCTAATTCGCAAAGAATTTAAGGAAAGAGCAGGACTTGAATAATCCGATTTATGTTAAAATCTGTTAACACGTAAATCCGGAAACTCCGAACTTTATCCGGGCAATTAATTTGTATAATTCAGTATTTTCAGGTCTCTATACTTTTTGAAATATTAACATGCTCTCCAACCCATGAGTGAACTTAAAATTCAGACTTCACAGAACGTAACACTTGAATTTACCGCAGCGAGTGTAGGTGATCGTATATTAGCACATATCATTGATTACCTGATTTTCTTTGCCTGGTTTCTGATTTTCCTTCTTACGCTTGGCGTACTGGGTAAAGATCTTTTTAATACTACCATTGGCCCGGTTTCAATAACTCTTTTCATGATTCTGCCGATATTATTTTACGATCTGCTTTGCGAAATTTTCATGAACGGACAAAGTGTGGGTAAAATAGCCATGAAGATAAAAGTACTGAAACTGGATGGCTCTCATCCAACAATCGGGGCTTATCTGATGAGATGGATTTTCAGAGTATTTGACAGGGGGCTTATTGCTTTGATAACAATCGCGGTTAATAACAAAGGCCAAAGGCTCGGAGATATTGCGGCGGGAACTACGGTGGTAAAGCTACGCAATCCTGTTTCGCTCGAAGACTTAGTTACAGAGAAAACAGATATAAATTATGTATTAACTTTCCCGGAAGCCTCTCTTTTGAGCGACAAAGATATTGTAACCTTAAGAGCTGTAGTCAGGAAATATGAGCGGGAAGGAAATGAGGATCTGCTTGAACAGGCCGCTTTAAAGGTAAAATCGGTTACCAATATTTCAACTGAATTAGATGATCTTACTTTTTTAAATAAAATCCTGCAGGATCATACTCATCTTATGACAGCAGAATAATTAACCTGACATAACTAAATAAATGTCAGGTTAGTCAATTATTTCATTTTGGCTTTTTGTACAATGGCACCGTGCTGCAAGGCTCTCCAAACATCAGGCTTTGAGCAACCGGTTGTAAAATTCTTGTAATTTCTACATAAGCAGAAGTCGGTACAGGTACTTTAGAACAGCCTTTTATTACAACTCTTGCATTCCGGTATTCTTCAGGATTTATTTTCGCAATAGCTTCATAGAATAACTTATTTTCCAGCTCTTTCAAATCTCCGAAAACAATAGTATTGGCCACTGGCTGCAATTTAAGAGTAAGAAGCATATATGCCCAGGTAGGTACAATTGCATCTTCAGAGCAGATTATAGCAATATTCTTATTACGGTATTGTTCCCAGTCGTGGGTCTTAAGAAATTCCCGGAAATCCTTTTCTTTAAGAATCATTCCCATAAAAAGATTATCCTTAAGATCATAAATTACCCTTTCACCTTTTGCGTAAAGTTCCTCCAGATCCAGTGTCACCAAACCACTATTGGCAACTTTATTAATGATAATGTCTTCAGTTGCTTCCATCTCTTATTTTTTCGGGACTGTCCCCACAAAGTCTTTCAAATAAAAAGGCTCAAAAGTTACCAAATCTTCAAATTGTCCCATCCTAAATGCCTTATTCGCTAAAACGCCGATTGTTTTTGCTGAAGGGTACACAGCGGTTTCAGGAAAAATACAATTCGGATGGGTTAATTTTTCTTTACATTTAGCAGCTCCGTCTCCCAGAAATACAACAGGATTCTCTGTTAAAAGTTCCGCATATGCATTTTCATCTATCACTTTTGCTTCGGTTTTCTGAATCACATTCAGGTGATTGTCATAAACTGCACAAAAAACCTCCATCCTCCGGGCATCAATCATAGGGCAAAAAAGGTGTTTTTCAGAGAAAAAATCTTTCAGTTGCAAAGCCATCGCTTCAAGCGTATTGATTCCGATCAATGGTTTATCCAGGGCGAAACACAGTCCTTTGGCAGTTGATACCCCTATTCTCAAACCTGTGTAAGAGCCCGGGCCTTTTGCTACCGCAATCGCATCTAAATCGTTTAGAGAAAAGCCTGCATGTTTTACTACGTTTTCAACCAGGGTAGTCAGCATTCCGGAGTGAGATTTCTCTGCAAAAAGCTCATTGAGTGCTAATAATTTCCCTTCCTGATGCAAAGCAACAGAACATACCTTTGTTGACGTATCGATACTGATAATTAATGACATTTTCTAAAAATAAAATAAAGAGGATAGAATTCAGGGCGTTTTACCGCAACCTTCACTCAATCCTCCTTCAAAAATAATTATTTATTTCCTTTCAAAATCGTTTTATAACGATTCATATCTCTGAACAATTTCAAAGCTTCCTGAATTTCAGGATCTTTGGCAAAAGACTGTTCACGTGTTCCTTTTTGCAGGTAATAATGTACAACAATCTCCTGTTCAAGTAATGTTTTGATTTCTTCCTTGAATTTCAGCAAATCTGATTCTTTTGTATGAGAAATTTTGGTTTTCAGGGCATTCAACTGTTCTGAGACATTATCAAAATATTTCTCCTTACGGGCAGAAGCTTCTAAACTCGCCAAATCTCTTTCTACCTGAGTTGTATAATCATACTCCTGAGAAACAGCCCATTTCGTGAAATCCTGATAATCAGCATCAGATAAAGTAAACTCCTTAGCCGGTTTGATCGTAGGATGTTCGAAATGGTACTTATTGGCATATTCAAACAAGACATTTTTGTTAGATAAAGCTACCGCTACCATTGGTGCGGGCTGTTTTTCTACTTCAATATCCGGTGAAACTCCTCCGCCATCATACACTATTCTTCCGCTCTTTGTTTTGAAAGCCTTTTTCAGAGAATCCGGTAATTTTCCGGCACTTCCGTCGGGGTTACGATGGCTGTAATCAATTGCCTGAATACAACGGCCGCTTGGAATATAATACTTGGCAGTAGTAACCTTTAATTTTGTATTGTAAGATAAATCTCTGGTAATCTGAACCAATCCTTTTCCGAAACTCCTCTGACCAATCAAAACCCCTCTGTCATAATCCTGAATTACTCCGGCAACAATTTCAGCGGCAGAAGCACTTCTTGAATTAGTCAGAACAGAGATTGGAATCTCTGTATCAATCGGAGGATTCAATGCGGTATAAGTTTTATTCCAATCCTGTACTTTTCCTTTTGTACTTACAATTTCAGAATCTTTCTGCAGGAACACGTTACAAATATCAACTGCCATGTTCAGCAAACCTCCCGGATTTTCTCTCAAATCAAGTACCAGTTTCTTCATCCCCTTAGCTTTCAATTCCTGAAAAGCGGTACGAACTTCTTTCGAGGCAGTACTATTGAAATCCTTTAAATCAATATAGCCTACTTCATCGTTAATCATGCCGTAATAAGTAACGTTTTTCATTTTAACAACGTCCCTGCTTACGATAATGTCTTCAACTTTATCTGAACCGTATCTTTTAATCGTCAGCTTAACAGTTGTTCCGGTCTGACCTTTTATCAGTTTTCCCGGGTCAATTCCTTTTCTGCTTTTAATATCGACTCCGTCAATTTTCAGGATTTCATCTCCGATTTTCAATCCTGATTTTTCAGCAGGTGTTCCTTCATCGATGAGCATAATCGTATTTTTTCCTTTCAGGCTACCGATTATTACACCGATTCCATTATACTTTCCGGTAGTCATGGTCATGTAATCTTCAATATCATCCTCGGCATAATAAACCGTATAAGGATCAAATGATTTCAGCATGGCATCAATAGAAGTCTTAATCGTTTTATTAGGATTGATTTCATCCACATAATAACGGTTAAGCTCTTTGAACAAGGTAGCATATATATCAAGGTTTTTTGCAATCTCAAAAAACCTCTCTCCCGGGTCAGTAAACGAGAAAAGCGAGATACTGAATACTGCTATTCCGGTAACCACCAATGATTTTAAAGATACACTTCGTTTCATAAGTACAGGTGATGTTTGAAGTTTTGTCAATCTTTTTCTAAAAATCCGGGTAAATCCATGGGCTAAAATCAGACATCAGTCGTGAGATTTCCCTGTTAACAACTAAGCAGATTAACCGATTTTCGACAAAACAATTTTCAATTTCTTTTCAATAACCTCAAAAGGCTCTATTTCTTTTGCAATGTAAACAAAAGCAACATTGGCTGGACGAAGAGGTTGCGGTTTTTCCAATAAAATTTCTTTATTTTTCCGGTAAGCTTCTCTAAAACGACGCTTAATAAGGTTTCTGTCAACCGCCTTTTTGAAATAACGTTTTGAAACTGAAATCAGTATTTGGGGCAAAGGAGAATTTCCGGAAGGTTCTTCCGTATGTTCCGGGGTTGACTCAGGCTCTTTCGCTATCTGATAAACAACACGAAAAGGGTAGTGAAAAACCATTTTAGTTTTTTCACTACCCTTTTCAAAGAGCGAGTCAATTATTTTCTTACTTGAAAGTCTTTCGGACTTTGTAAAAGTTTGTTTCACAATCTGTTAAAAATTAAAAGCGAAAGTGAAAAGTTGAAAATAAGCATAACTTTTAACTTCTAACTTCTAACCTTTCACCAAATTATTTACCTCTCTTCTCGTCAGAAACTGTCAATTTATGTCTTCCTTTTGCACGGCGAGCAGCCAATACACGACGACCGTTTGCAGTTGTCATTCTATCACGGAATCCGTGCTTGTTTTTTCTTTTTCTTACCGATGGTTGGAATGTTCTTTTCATTGCTATAAAATATTGAAATATCTATATTAACTATATTTCCCTGATTTTCAGAGAGATTTCGACTTCCCAATGCTCAAACATCCCTTGATTTACGAGCATGTCATCAAAATCTGAAATATCTTGTCCTAATTTGGGACTGCAAAAGTACATGAAAGAATTACAATTTGCAAACTTACTTCTTATAAATTAGGTAGTTATTTCATTTTTTTTGGAATTATCTCCCGCAAAACCTGATACTTTAAAACAATTTAGAATCATCACCCGGCTTTTATTTCATTCAGACCCGTTTAAAAAGTCCTTTCGCTAAATTCATTCAAAAAAAATTGAAAATCCCCCAAACATTTCTCATCTTTTACCCCAAATAGCAATAATTCTTTAACCTTCATTATTAAAAATTTTAAACAACCTGCCCAATGAAACTCTATCATCTCAAGAAACCTAACCTATTCATTATTAAATCCTTATTCTTCTTTTTTATTTCAGTATTCATTTTTTCGGGCTGTTCAAAATTCGGCGATATTTCAGTAAAAAATAAAAACTTTGATGACGAAGTTCAGCTTAGCCAGAACCTGAGTTTCACTTTTAACAAGGACTTTTCTGTACCTGATTTAAATGAATGGGTATCAACCGAATTCCTGAAAATTACGCCGGAGGTTAAAGGTCGTTTCAAATGGGTTGCCCCCAATGAGCTGGTTTTCTCGCCCAATGCAAGTTTTAATCCTGCTACAGAATATACGGTTGAGCTAAACAGAAAAGCTCTGCAAAGCATTTCCAAAGATAAAAATGCTTCGATTTCCACAGAAGAGATTGAGTTCCATACTCCTTATCTGAAACTGGAAGGAGCTGAAAGTTACTGGATAAAATCCCGTCAGGACGGCAATATTACTGCCAGAATAAAGCTGAAATTCAACTATCCTGTAAATGGTCGTGAGCTTGCAAATCTGCTGAAGATTAATCAGAAGGATGCACCCGTAGCCTTTAATGTTACCCAAACCGGTATCAGCTCAAATATTGCCGTTGAGATTAAAGGTGCGGATAAATTTACCAGTGATAACCTGAATATTTTACTTGACAAAGGATTAAGCATTGCCAATTTCAATTATAAAACGAAAGAGGAAATTTCACTCCAGACCGCTCTTCCGGATCTGAAAACACTGGAAATACTTGACGTTCAGCATGGTTTTGAGAATAATACAGGTTTCATCAAGGTTATTACCAATCAGCAGCTGAATCCTGAACTTCCACAGGGATTTTTCAAAATTGAGGTTGAAAACAAAGATAAAAAAGAGGAAGAGGCTAACGAAAACAATGTTCAGATTCAATATGATTCTTTGGGAAATCCGGTTCAAGTAAAAGTTGCTGCCAATCCTAAAGAAGATAAACATCATTCACAAATCAGCACAAAAGTAGAGTTTACAGAAAATGGAGTGATTTTTTGGGGTGATTTCAATGAAACAGATAATTATATCCTTACACTCAGTACAAAAACAGGAAGCGCTCTGGGTGTAAGCCTGGAAAGTGATTTTGTAAAAGATGTTTATTTCGGAGAAATGCCCCCTACCATCTCCTTCCTGAATAAAAAAGCTATTTACCTTTCTTCCAAAGGCAATAAAAATATAGGATTGAATATTGTCAATGTTCCGAAGGTAAATGTCAAAATTTCAAAAATCTATGCCAATAATATCCTGCAATTTATGCGGAATAACCGCTATCAGGATTATAACTATTCTTCAGACGGGCTGGAAACAACTCAGGCTAAAACTTATACTTATTACGATGATGATTCCGGATTACTTTCAGATGTTATTGTTCAGAAAACCATTGAAACCGGAAATTTACCAAAGACTCACGGCATCAGTGCCATGAACCTCTCTCTTCCTGACCAGAATAACCTGAAAGGGATTTATCTCGTAACAGTTAATTCAAATGATGAATATTACCTGAATGCTTCCAAACTGGTTTCAATTTCTGACATTGGGCTGATTGTAAAGCAATCTGCTGATGAACTGGTGGTTTTTGCCAATTCTATTAAAACCACAGAAGCTATGAGCGGAGTTGAAATCCAAATGATTTCAAGTAATAACCAGACCATTCAAACCTTAAAAACTGATTCGAAAGGCCTGGTTATTTTCAAAGACCTGAAAAAGAATTCAGGAGGATTTAAAGTCGGAATGATTACAGCGAATATCGATGAAGATTTCAATTATTTATTACTCGAGGATACCGCAGTTGAAACCTCAAGATTTGAAGTAGAAGGTCTGAGAGATAACAATTCCGGTTTTCAGGCATTTATTTATGGCGATCGTGACATTTACCGACCGGGAGAAACCGTACATTTTAATACGATTGTCCGTACTCAAAATTGGGAGTCTGTTGGTAAAATTCCGGTAAAAATCCGCCTTTTAATGCCAAATGGCAGGGAATTCAGAACATTTTTAAAAGAAACCAATGAACAGGGAGCTGTTGAACTTTCCATTCCTACAGAAACATCTATCCCTACGGGAACCTTTGTTTTTGAAATTTTAAACGGAAATGATGTTCTTCTGGCTTCAAGAAATATTTCTATTGAGGAATTTATGCCGGACAGAATTAAGGTTGATCTCAAATCAGATAAAGAATCTTACCGGAACGGAGAACAGATTGGAATATCCGCCACAGCTTTAAATCTCTTTGGGCCGCCTGCTTCAAATCGTAATTATGAAATGGAGTTCAAACTGGCCCGTAAACTTTTTCAGCCAAAGGGTTTCGGGAATTACAGATTCGACATTCAGGATAATACCAATTTTGAAACTGTGGTAAGACAAGGTGTAACAAACGACCAGGGTATTGCTGCCGAAAAATTCCAGATTCCGCTTACTTACTCAGATATGGGAATGCTTGAATCAAAAACCTATGTTACGGTCTTTGATGAAACCGGACGGCCCGTTAATCGTTTAAAACGCCTGGATATTTTCACCCAGCCTGTTTTCTATGGCATCGGGATGCCTGATACTTATGTAGGAACCAATGTCCCGGTTCAAATCCCGTTGGTTGCACTTAATCAAATAGGAAAACCTGTCAACGCCAAAGGAAAAATCGAAATAATACGATTTGACTACCAGACCGTTATAGAGAAAAACACAGACAATTCCCTGAAATATTCTTCGAAAAAGCAAACAAAGATAGTTTATTCCAGAACGGTTGACTTTGTAAATGGAAAAGCGTCTATAAGTTATGCACCACCTGTTTCCGGAGAATATGAACTAAGGATACATCGTGAAGGAGCCAGGTCATGGACTGCTCAGGAGTTTTATGCCTATGGATGGGGAAATACCGAAAATTCTTCTTTCGAAGTCAATAATGAAGGCCAGGTGACCATGGAGTTCAATAAAGATAAGTATGAGGTGGGAGATAAAGCTAAGGTACTTTTCAAAACCCCTTTCGCCGGAAAATTACTTGTGACGATTGAACGAAATCATGTGATGGAATATCATTATCTCCAGACTGATAAGAAATCAGCAGAATTAACCTTTAAAATCGGGAATGAGCATCTTCCTAATGTCTACGTTTCTGCTACCCTGATCAGACCAATGGATGATTCCAATCTGCCTCTCACTGTAGCACATGGCTATGCGCCCGTAATGGTAGAAAATCCTGAAAACCAATTACCTGTTTCTATTGTGGCAGTAGAGAAATCAAGGTCAAAAACCAAACAAAGGATTACGGTAAGAGCAAAAGCAAATACAGAAATTACGGTTGCCGTAGTAGATGAAGGGATTCTGCAATTGAAAAACTTCAAAACGCCAGATCCTTATGCTTATTTTTATCAGAAAAAGGCATTGGAAGTTGATAACTATGATTTGTATCCATTCCTTTTTCCGGAATTATCAATCAGCAGTCATTCAAGCATCGGCGGGGATGGATATGATCTTGAAAAAAGAGTAAATCCTCTTACAAATGGAAGAGTAAATCTGGTAGCATTCTGGTCAGGTGTTTTAAAAACCAACTCGAAAGGCGAGGTAGATTATGAATTTGATATTCCTCAGTTTTCCGGAGATCTGAGAATTATGGCGGTTGCTTATAAAGACGAAGCACTTGGTTCTGCCAATGTAAACATGAAAGTTGCAGACCCTTTGGTTATCAGTTCTGCCCTGCCTCGTTTCGCCAGTCCGAATGATGAGCTTGTGGTACCTGTAAACATTACCAATACAACCAAACAGGCTGCCGCTATTACTGCCACTATTTCCACAACAGGAGGTTTAGCAATTGTGGGAGGAAATACCCAAAAAATTAATATCGCTCCTGAAAAAGAGGGACGTGTTAATTTCGCGGTAAAAGCAGCTGCTGTTTCAGGAAATGGTAAAGTGGTTGTAAAGGTTAATGGCTTAAAAGAAAATTTTTCAGATATAACAGAGTTAACCATCAGACCGGGCACTTCTCTCCTGAAAATTTCTAATTCCGGTTCAGTAAATGGCGGACAAAATACAACGGTAAGTCTTCAGAATGATTTTATTCCTTCAACCATAAAATCTCAGCTTCTTATCAGCAGATCACCCATGACTCAATTCATTGATAAATTTGAGGATTTACTTGGCTATCCACACGGCTGTGTGGAACAGACGGTTTCCAAAGCATTTCCACAATTGTATTTCAGCGATTTTGTCAAGCAAATTCAGAAAGGGAAAAAGCCATATCTGAAAAGCGGAGAAAATGAATTAAATCCAAAATACAATGTTGAAGCAGCTATAAATAAGCTGGAAAGTATGCAGTTACCAAATGGTGCCTTAAGTTACTGGCAGGGAAACAGCACAGAATCATGGTGGGGTACTGCCTATGCGCTGCACTTCTTAATTGAAGCTCAAAGAGCTGATTACCAGACTAACACCGGAATTGTCGGTAAAATGATTGACTATCTCAACAGCAAGGTAAGCAAACAGGAAATGGAGGAAGAATATTACTGGGATGCAGGCGGTGTTGCTCAAAAACGGCAGATTGTTAAACGGGAAACCATTTACAGCCTTTATACTCTTGCCTTGGCAGGCAAACCCAATCGTTCTATTATGAATTACTATAAATCAAATCTTCCATTACTGACGGAAGATGAAAAATATCTCCTTGCCGCAGCCTTTAATCTTACCGGAGATGTTAAAAGTTATTCAGAAATTCTGCCTAAAAATCTGGGTTCCGACCGGTCTCAGAAAGCTACCGGAGGTAGTTTTAGTTCCCCGATCAGAAATGCTGCGTTAAGCCTGAATACTTTAATAGAAGTGGATAAAGATAACCTGCAAATTCCTACCCTGGCAAGACTTCTGTCTCAGGCAGTAAAAACTGAAAGATGGCTTTCTACCCAGGAACAGGCATTTACCTTTCTTGCACTGGGCAAACTTGCCAGAAAAGCTAATGCCAGCCAGACCACTGCTATTATATCCGCCAATGGAAAAACCATTGGCAACTTCACAGGAACAGACTTATTACTTAAAAACGTAGGAAACCAGACCCTGATTAATGTTCAAAACAAAGGTAATCTCTATTATTTTGCCCAAATGGAAGGTTTAAGCTCCGATGGAAAAGTACAGGAAATTGATAACGTTCTGAAAGTAAGAAGACAATATTATGATCGCGCCGGACAAATACTTAACGGGAATACATTTAAGCAAAATCAATTGGTTGTGGTAAAAATCACTCTTCAAAGCAGTAATTCCTTACCTGTCGAAAATATCGTGGTAACGGATATGCTTCCGGCCGGCTTTGAGATTGAGAATCCGAGATTAACTGCCGACAGAGATTTTATCTGGATAAAGGATCAGGCATCTCCTGAGTATTTTGACATCAGAGATGACCGGATTAATTTCTTTACAAGTCTGAAAGCATCTAACAAAGCTCAAAACTTTTATTACCTCGTCAGAGTGGTTTCAAAGGGTAAATTTAATCGGGGGGTGCTATCTGCTGATGCCATGTACAACGGAGAATACAGGTCATATAATGGTGCGGGAATTGTTTCGGTAGAATAACCATTTGATAAACTTTCCTAAAGTGATACGCTTTAGGAAAGTTCATCTTCGTATCTTTGTCTTTCAGATTCCCCTATTTAATGAGTCAGCGGAATCAAAAAGCTCAAAATCTCCTTGTTGATGAAAATTTCCATTATTACTGTTTCTTTTAACTCTGCACAAACTATTCAGGATACGATAGAAAGTGTTCTCTCTCAGGATTATCCTTCCGTAGAATATATCGTGGTAGATGGTGCATCAAAAGATGGTACAGTTGATATTTTAAAATCTTACGGAGACAAGATCAAATGGATTTCAGAGCCGGATAAAGGGATTTATGATGCAATGAACAAAGGACTGAAACTGGCTACAGGTGAAGTGATTGGAATCATCGGATCTGATGACTTTTACCCTAATAACCATGTTTTAAGCCATATCATGCAAGCATTTGCCGAATTCGGTACTGACTCTGTGTATGGAGATAAGCAATATGTTGATTTTCATGACAAGAATAAAATCGTAAGATACTGGCAGACAGGAGAATACCACAAAGAAAACTGGCTTAATGGCTGGATGATTCCGCATTTAGCCTTTTATCTTAAAAAATCTGTTTATGACAAAAACGGATATTATCTGACCGATTTCAAATGCTCAGGTGATTATGAACTGATGCTGAGAATGTTATACAAATACCAGATTTCTACCCATTATTTGCCGGAACTGGTCATTACTATGAGAACGGGAGGAACAAGCAATGCCTCTTTCAAACACCGGATCAGAGCCAATAAAGAAGACCGGAGGGCCTGGAACATCAATAATCTGAAACCTCGCTGGTACACACTCTGGTGGAAACCTCTTTCCAAAATAGGACAACTCTTTAAAAATTCCAGAAACTGATTTTATTGGTTTTACTTTCACTGCTTATTTATTTCTAAATCAGAACAGCCAAAATTTATATATCAAATGAGAATTATTCTTCTTACCCAGGACGACCCTTTTTACCTTGCTGAAAACATTGATTTTTTAATTAAAAATCTGCCTGAACACTCGGAAGTTGTAGCCACCGTTCTATTCGAGGTTTCTCCTTTTGGAAAAAGAGAAACATTTTCAGAGAAAATGAAAAAGACTTATGACATTTTCGGGGCCTCTTTCTTTGTGCATTATGGCACAAAATTCATTTTGTCTAAGCTTAATTCTAATAAATCGGTTAAAAATATTCTGGCTAAACACAACGTTCCTTTGGTAGAAATTGAAGGGAATATCAATAAGCCCGAAAATTTAGACAGAATAAGAGAATATGAGCCGGATTTGCTGGTTTCAATCGGTGGAAACCAAATCTTCAAAAGACCCCTTCTTGATTTAGCGCCAAAAGGCTGTTTAAACCTGCATACAGCGCTTTTGCCAAAATACAGAGGGCTGATGCCTTCTTTCTGGGTTTTGCGTTATAATGAGAAATATACAGGTGTTTCCGTCTTCTTTGTAGATGAGGGAATTGATTCAGGACCGATTTTGGTACAAAAGAAAGTTGAAATCGGAGATCGTTCGCAGGAAGCACTCATCAATCATACCAAACAGATCGGAATGGAATGTATTATTGAATGTGTTGAAAAAATCCATTCAGGAAATTATGAATTGATTCCGAATCCTGACGAAGAGCTGACCTACTTTACCTTCCCAACCAAAGAAGATGTAGCTGCCTTCCTGAAAGCAGGGAAAAAGTTTTATTAATCGTTCAGATCCTTTGATTTTACAGATCAGATTCTGTGTTTTTTATGAATATTCTTACGTTTGACATTGAGGAGTGGTTTCATATTCTGGATAATGATTCTACAAAAAATGAAGCTGACTGGGCAAAATATCCAGGCCGGATTCATCAGAATATGGAATTGATTTTTGAATTACTTGCCCAAAACAATCAGAAAGCAACTTTTTTCTGTCTGGGCTGGGTAGCCAGAAAACATCCGGATATTATCAGAGCCATTGTTAATAAAGGCTATGAGGTAGCAACGCATTCAGATTTGCATCAGTTGGCTTATGAACAAAGCCGGGAGGCTTTTAAAGCCGATCTGGAAACCTCCATCAAAGCCCTTGAAGATGTTTCAGGGAAAAAAGTAAAAGCATACCGCGCTCCTGGTTTTTCCATCAAACAGGAAAATAAATGGGCTTTTGAGGTATTGGTAGAAAATGGAATTGAAATAGATTGTTCCGTCTTTCCGGCCAAAAGAGCACATGGCGGATTCGCAGAGTTCGGCGTAGCAGAACCTTGCTGGATTGATATAGACGGGCATCGTCTGAAAGAATTTCCGATTAATACATTTAACAGTTTCGGAACGCCTTTAATCTTTTCAGGAGGAGGATATTTCCGCTTATTCCCTTCACTGGTACTGGAAAAACTAATGAAACAGTCTGATTATGTGATGACTTACTTTCATCCCAGAGATTTTGATGCGGGCCAGCCTATGATTGAAGAATTGAGCCGTGTCAGAAAATTCAAATCTTATTACGGGTTAAAAGGAGCATTAGGAAAATTGGAAGGACTATTACAGGATTTCAAATTTATCGATTTACAGGCCGCTGAAAATCAAATAGACTGGCAGAATGCCAGAATCGTAAAGCTATAAAAAAAACCTGTCAACCGAAGTTGGCAGGTTTTTTTATCGTAAAATCAAAAATTATACTTTGATTTCAACATCAACACCTGAAGGCAATTCTAATTTCATCAACGCATCAACAGTTTTAGCTGAAGAAGAGAAGATGTCAATCAGACGCTTGTAAGTACACAATTGGAATTGCTCACGAGCCTTTTTGTTTACGTGTGGTGAACGCAAAACTGTGAATTTTTCAATTTTAGTTGGCAACGGAATAGGACCCGAAACAACTGCACCTGTAGCCTTCACGGCTTTCACAATTTTCTCAGCCGATTTGTCCACTAATGTGTGGTCAAATGACTTCAATTTGATTCTGATTTTTTGATTCATCTGAGTTGGTACATTAAAGTTAAGCTATCCCAAATCGAAAGTACCATTTGCTTCGGGTTTGGGAGTGCAAAATTACTGACTTTCAATGGATTCTGCAAGAATACCCTTCAAGTTTTTTCCAGACTGAATCTTTTCAAAATCACTTATTACAACCTAAGACACAAATCATCAACATTTAAAAAGCAATGTCCTGAAAATCAGTGCATCATTAATGTTTTTATTTCTGAAATCAGAACAATCCACCGGTTTCCATCCCGATTGCGTCGAGTATCCTTAAAAACTCAGAACTCACCGGTGCTTCTACTTCCAGTGTATTTCCGGTAACCGGATGTTCAAATGTCAGAGAACCTGCATGTAAAAGCATGGTATTCAAGCCAAAACGTTCCTCAAACATTTTGTTATGTTTACATTCTCCATATTTTTTATCTCCGATTAAATAATGTCTCATCTGAGCAAAATGTCTTCTTATCTGGTGCATTCTACCCGTTTCAGGCGTAATTTCTGCTAAAGAATACCTTGAGGTCGGATAACGGCTTACTTCTATTTCCAATTCAATCTGCTGTAAACAGCGAAAGTGCGTAACCGCATCCTGAAAACCTCCGTTTTCCTTTTCCAAAGGTCTGTCAGCCGTTCCGGTTTCGGGCAAATATCCCCGCACTAATGCCAGATATTTCTTCTTTACCTGCTGGGTTTCAAATTGTTTCTTGACTTCCTTATCTACCTCAGACGATAAAGCAAAAACAAGGACTCCCGAAGTCTTCCTGTCAATCCGATGGCAAGGACTTACCCAGCAATTCAGCTGATCTCTTAATATCTGTAAGGCAAAGACTGTTTCTTCGGCAGCAATAGGCGAGCGATGAACCAGTAAATTATGGGGTTTATTAATGACCACCAAATGCTCATCCTGGTAGAGAATGGGTAGCGGAACGTTTGTCATAAGAATTACAGGAGAATGATCAAAAATCATAAAAAATCCCCCATAAACTTAATTATGAGGGATTTATATTTTAAAGGGCTAAAGCCCGGTGTTCTTACAAACCTTTAGCTTTCTTCACGATTTCGTCAGCCATTGCCTGCGGAACGAATTCATAGTGAGAGAAAGTCAAGTTAGCTGTAGCACGTCCTGAAGACATTGTACGAAGGTCAGTAATATAACCGAACAATTCAGACAATGGAATATCAGCTTTCAATACCTGAGCTCCTTGTTTAGAATCCATACCTTTCATCATACCTCTACGACGGTTCATATCACCTGTAATTGGTCCTGTATATTCTTCAGGAGTAACAACTTCTACTGACATGATTGGTTCCATCAATTTAGCTCCGGCAGCTTTAGCAGCTTCTTTGTAACCTAAACGTGCAGCCATTTCAAATGACAATGCATCTGAATCGACATCGTGGAAAGATCCGTGGAATACACGTACACGCATAGAATCCATTGGGTAACCAGCTAATGCTCCGTTTTTCATTGCAGCATCAAAACCTTTCTGAATTGAAGGAATAAATTCTTTTGGAATAACCCCACCAACGATACCGTTGATAAATTCCAAACCATCTTTTCCATCTTCACGAGGTCCCATTTCGAATACGATATCCGCAAATTTACCTTTACCACCTGATTGTTTTTTGTAAACCTCACGGTGTTCAGTAGTTTTGGTCAACGATTCTTTATAAGCAACCTGTGGAGCACCCTGGTTAACTTCTACTTTGAATTCACGACGCATACGGTCGATGATGATTTCAAGGTGAAGTTCACCCATCCCTTTGATAATAGTCTGACCAGTTTCCTCGTTAGATTCAACTTTCAAAGTAGGGTCTTCTTCGATTAATTTACCGATAGCTTTCGAGAAGTTATCCTGATCGGCAGATTTCTTCGGTTCAATTGCATATCCGATAACCGGATCAGGGAATACCATTGATTCAAGAACGATCGGGCTCTTTTCGTCAGAAAGTGTATCTCCTGTTTTAATATCTTTAAATCCTACTACCGCAGCAATATCACCAGCTTCCAAACGCTCAATTGAGTTTTGTTTGTTAGCATGCATCTGGAAGATACGGGAAATACGTTCTTTGTTTCCGGAACGGTTGTTCAGGATATAAGAACCTGCTTCCAAAACACCTGAGTATGCACGAACAAAACAAAGACGACCAACATAAGGGTCAGTAGCGATTTTGAATGCAAGAGCAGCAAAAGGCTCTTCTGTACTTGGTTTACGAGCGATTTCAGCGTCAGTACGCGGGTCAGTTCCTTTGATACTTTCTTTATCTAATGGAGAAGGTAGAATCGCCATTACATAGTCAAGCATTGTTTGAACACCTTTGTTTTTGAAAGATGAACCACAAAGCATCGGAACGATTTTCATGCTGATTGTAGCAGCACGAAGAGCTGTCAAAATTTCGTCTTCAGTGATAGATTCCGGATCTTCGAAATATTTTTCCATCAAAGACTCATCAAATTCAGCAACTGCTTCCAATAATTTCTCACGGTATTCAGTAGCTTCATCGATCATATCTTCAGGAATAGGTACAACTTCGAAAGTCATTCCTTTATCATGCTCATTCCATTTGATACCACGGAAGTTAACAAGGTCAACCACACCTTCAAATGTTTCTTCAGCACCGATAGGCAATTGAAGAGGTACAGCGTAGCTTCCCAACATTTCTTTTACCTGACGGCAAACATTAAGGAAATCTGCACCAGCACGGTCCATTTTGTTAACGAAACCTAAACGTGCTACGTTATAGTTGTTGGCCAAACGCCAGTTAGTTTCTGATTGAGGCTCAACACCATCAACAGCACTAAACAAGAATACAAGACCATCCAATACACGAAGTGAGCGGTTTACCTCTACGGTAAAGTCCACGTGACCAGGAGTATCGATAATGTTAATGTGGTAATCTTGGTCTCTGTATTTCCAACCTACTGTAGTTGCCGCAGATGTAATAGTAATCCCTCTTTCCTGCTCTTGCTCCATCCAGTCCATGGTTGCAGCTCCATCGTGTACCTCACCAATTTTGTGGCTTACACCCGCGTAGTAAAGGATACGTTCAGTAGTGGTGGTTTTACCGGCATCAATGTGGGCAGCGATACCAATGTTTCTTGTGAATTTTAAATCCCGTGCCATTGTTTAAAATGTTGATTATTTAGTTATGCTTTGTTATTAGTCGGTTTTACTTATTTTATTAAGGATCAACAGCTTCAATGCAGACCCTTCCGGCTAATCACTTATTTCAAATTTGAAATTCCTTTTAGGGGTGCAAAATTACTGAATCTTAATGAAATACAAAAATTTTCACTGTTTTGTTTTTATAGACTTGGCAAAATGCAAAAAAGCAAGTTCAGAATAAATCATTATACCCTAATTACATTTGTTTAAAGATTTGATTAAATTCTGTTTATATTAAAACTACGCTTTTTATAGGATTTCTTCATTTCAGGAATCATAACCGCTTCCGGATTTTTGTTTTCGGGAAATTCTTTCAAAATTGCTATACTTCATCACAATCTCAGATATTTATGAATCAGGTAAAAATTATCGAATGCCCCCGGGATGCCATGCAAGGTTGGGAAAACCAGATTCCTACCGAAAAGAAAATTACTTATCTCAATCAATTATTAAAAGTTGGTTTTGATACCCTCGACTTTGGTAGCTTTGTTTCTCCAAAAGCTATTCCTCAGCTGGCAGATACTGCTCAGGTATATGAGAAGCTGGATTTAGATGGTACTCCAACTAAATTATTAGCTATTATTGCCAATCTCCGTGGTGCTGAAACGGCGCTTTCTTTTGAAAAAATAACGTATCTGGGATTTCCCTTTTCTATTTCAGAGACTTTTCAGCAAAGAAATACCAATTCCTCTATAGCTGAGGCTTATTCATTGGTTGAAAAAGTTCAGAATTTATGTCAAAAAGCTAACAAACAGCTGGTTATTTATTTTTCTATGGGTTTCGGAAATCCATACAGAGATCCTTATGATGTGGAAATTGTGGCAAACTGGGCAGAAAAAATGGCAAATCTTGGTATTAAAACCATTGCACTTTCAGATACGGTAGGTGTAGCAGAAACCAAAACGATCTCAGAACTTTTCAGTGAATTAATTCCTAAGTATCCTTCCATTGAATTTGGCGGACATTTTCATGCGACGCCTGATGGATGGCGCACAAAAATTGAAGCCGCTTATGAAGCAGGTTGCAGACGATTTGACGGAGCAATTGGTGGATTTGGTGGTTGCCCGATGGCAGAAGATGAATTGGTGGGAAATATTGACACGACCAATCTTTTTCAGTTTTTCAGAGAAAAGGGAGAAAATACCGGGATTGATAAAGACCGGTTGATTGATTGTGTTAAAACCAGTACAGATATATTTATCTAAAAAACAACCTTCCGTAAAAAAGCAAGGGTGTTTCAAATCAATGAAACACCCTTGCTTCTTAAAAGGCTTTATTCTAAAAAAACTTAGTCAATGAAACACCAATTACTCTGTTTTTCGCAGAAATATCTCCCAAAAGAGATCCAAAACCTCCGGATTGCTGATTAATATAGTTCATATCTATAGTGTTTGCCAAACCATAAGAATAGTTTGCACCCAAAACCAATCCTTCCGTAATTTCATAACTTACCATTGCATTTACACCATAATCAATCTTATTGACTCCGTCGGTTGACGATGATCCCTGATCATTGGATACACTCAACAAGTAACCAACATAAGGTCCGGCTCCGATTAAGAACTGATCTGTTATATGATAAGCTGCATTAACCGGCAATTCGATATAGCTAAGTTTACCTGTGCCTCCGCTGGAAGTAGAAGATGCATCACTTTTTCCTCCTTTAAGAGAATATAATAAATTTGGTTGAAGAGACCATTTCTCAGACAAAGGTGCGTCTAAAACAATACCTCCGTGATATCCGATCAATGTTCCAGAACTGGAACTTGAACCTGCGTATGAAGCTGTAATGGTTGCAAAGTTAGCCCCGGCTTTGATCCCGTAACGAACCTGTGCAGAACTTGTTGCACTGAATCCAATAATTGTTAGAACAATAAACAATACCTTTTTCATAAATTTTCTGATTGTTTTAATAAAGATTAATTAATAGTTTACATATAGATTTTAAACCACAAATTTGATCCAATCTCCATTCCTGCACAAATTACTTCTTAAGAAAAACACCTGATTCTTATCTAACGGTAGTGCTTACCTGACAATTAATATCATATCTCAATTTTTTGCAATAAATCAAACTATTTGATAATATTGATTTTCAACAACAAACTCAGCTTATGAACTTCCATCATTCTTCCCGCACCGATATATTTGAATCCCCAGACTTTTATGAAATTGATGACTTATTGACGGATGAGCATAAACTGATTCGTCAATCTGTAAGAGATTTTGTCAAAAAGGAGATTTCGCCTATCATTGAAGATGCTTGTCAAAGAGCCGTTTTCCCAGAACATTTAGTTAAAAAAATGGGAGAAATGGGCATTTTCGGGCCTACAATTCCTCAGGAATACGGGGCTGGAGGGCTAGATTATATTTCCTACGGTCTTATGATGCAGGAAATTGAGCGGGGAGATTCCGGAATGCGTTCTACAGCATCAGTGCAAGGTTCATTGGTTATGTTTCCTATCTATGCTTTTGGTTCAGAGGATCAGCGGCATAAATATTTGCCTAAATTAGCTTCCGGAGATTTCTTAGGCTGTTTCGGATTAACAGAACCGGATTTTGGTTCAAATCCTTCCGGAATGAAAACTAATCTGAAAGATATGGGCGATCACTTTCTGCTTAATGGTTCAAAGATGTGGATTTCCAATGCTCCTAAGGCAGATATTGCTGTAGTTTGGGCAAAAAATGAGCAAGGAAGGGTGAAAGGCGTTATCGCAGAACGTGGAATGGAAGGATTCTCCACCCCGGAAATTCATGGAAAATGGTCTCTTCGGGCGAGCTGTACAGGAGAACTGGTTTTTGACAACGTTAAAATTCCCAAAGAGAATATTCTTCCCAATATTGATGGCTTAAAAGGCCCTCTGAAATGTCTGGATAATGCCCGTTATGGTATCGCATGGGGAGCATTAGGTGCCGCAATGGATTGCTATGATTCGGCCCGAAGATATGCTCTGGAAAGAATTCAGTTTGACAAACCCATTGCGTCTTTTCAACTGATACAAAAGAAACTGGCAGAAATGCTGACAGAAATTACAAAAGCTCAATTGGTCTGCTGGCGTTTGGGAATGTTGAAAAATGCTGGGAAAGCCTCCTCAGCTCAGATATCCCTTGCCAAAAGAAATAATGTGGAAATTGCATTAAACATTGCCCGTGAGGCCCGGCAGATTCATGGGGGCATGGGCATTACCGGTGAGTATCCGATCATGAGACATATGATGAACCTCGAGTCGGTTGTAACTTATGAAGGTACGCAGGATATTCACTTACTTATTTTAGGGAAAGAAATTACAGGTATTCAGGCCTTCGTCTGAAACCTTCGGCATTTTCATGAAAGGCAGAGAAATTCCCGGTTGTTTTCTCTGCCTTTTCTTACTTTTTTCATCCCGTAATCAGCTTTCATAACTTCCTGATTAATAATACTCTTTCCAAAACAGCTTAATTTATTGTTGTTTTTAGCTTACCGCTTACTCATTTCTATTCAATAAAACACAATTTCAAGGGTTTTAGAAACAAAATGCATCTGTTTTCAACGCTTGCATTTCTGTTTTTTCCATTCACAAAATCTTAATCTTATGCTGAAAAAAATTGTAATGATGACAGCGGTTCTTGTCCTGGCAGGTAAACTTTCTATGGCACAGAACCTTTCTTTCGGACCAACAGTTGGTGTCAATTTCGCCGATTTGCACGGACTAAAAAATACTTCTTTAAAACCTGGCCTGGTAGCAGGAGGGTTTTTCAACTATAGTATTAAAACTTCCTTCGGAATAGGAGCTCAGATACTTTATAGTCAGATGGGAGCAAATATTAATGAAAATACAGATCAGATTAACCTTAATTATATTCAGGTTCCTGTTTTAGCTACTTATTATTTTGGTACAAAAAACGAGGCTGGTTCTATCAGACCGAAACTTTTTGTCGGGCCACATTTGAATTTTCTTCTTAATTCCAGCAATAAAGCCGGAAATGATATCAACCCTGATGGCACCAGATTCAATGCTGTAGATTTTGGTGCAACGTTAGGAGGAGGGCTTAATTACAACTTAGGTAGTAAATCATGGATTAATTTTGATGTTCGTTATGGCATCGGACTCATTGATATTTCCAAAGATCCAAATGTAACGATGACTAACCGTGGGCTGAGCGTTAATCTTGGAGTTAGTTTTCCTATTGGTAGTATTTAAAGGGTAACATTGCAACCACATAGAAACATAGGACACATAGGATATAAAGTTCGGGGTTGTATTCGCTATGACTGAAACCGCATAGGAATATAGGGCACATAGAATACAAAGCTGGGGTTTTCTATTCCTATCACTGAAACCACATAGGAATATAGGGCACATAGAATACAAAGCTGGGGTTTTCTATTCCTATCACTGAAACCGCATAGGAACATAGGACACATAGGAAATAAAGTTTGGGGTTGTATTCGCTATGACTGAAACCACATAGGAATATAGGGCACATAGGAGATAAAGTATTTACTATGCTGTTAATTACTTACATTTTCACAAAAAGGATTGAGGTTTAACGCTCAATCCTTTTTCATGTTCGCTAAGTTTGTCAAAATTTTCAGGCATTCCGATATTTAACATTCTGTGGCACTTAAGGCCAGGCCTGCTTCAGAGGTTTCTTTATACTTTTTGGACATATCTTTTCCGGTTGCTTTCATTACTTTAATCACACTATCCAGAGAAATCTTCTGCAAAGAGCTATCTCCTGCTGTTGCCAGCAAAAAGGCATTGTACGCCTTTACTGCACCCATTGCGTTACGCTCAATACAAGGAATTTGCACATAGCCCCCAATCGGATCACAGGTCATACCTAAATGATGTTCTATTGCAATTTCAGCAGATGCTTCCATGGCATTTATATTTTTTGTTGCACAATAAGTCAGCATTGCCGCAGCCATAGCTGAGGCAGAGCCAATTTCTCCCATACAACCCATCTCAGCTCCGGAAATACTTGCATTATGTTTTACCAGAAAACCAATTGCCGCAGCGGCAAGCATTCCCTCCCGCATCAGTTGAGGTGAATAATGAAAATGATTTTTGATCAGATAAGTCACCCCGGGTATTACACCTGATGCGCCGGAGGTCGGAGCCGTAACTACAATATTTCCTGCGGCATTCTCCTCAGAAGCCGCTAAACAATATGCATTCAGAAAAATCAGGAAGCTATCACTTGTCAACGCCAGATTTTTAGCTTTTTGGTACAATAATGGTGCTTTTCTGCGAAGTTTAATTGTACCTGGCAAAACATGCTTATCTTTCAGACCACGTTTTACTGCCTTATGCATGAAATCAAGAATCGTATCTATTTTCCGTTCTATTTCCTTTCTTGAAGCACCCGTTAATGCCATTTCATTGGCAATCATGAAATCAGTCAGGGAAATCTTTTCTTTTTCAAGATGCGCTTTTAATTCCTTCATGCTCGCATAGGAATAACGGGGTTGTCTGGTTTCATCAGCATCCGGTTTTTCTCCTTTCCGGTAAATAAATCCTCCTCCTATTGAGTAATATTCGTGTTCGAGGATTATTTCCGAACCATTCAATAATCTGAGGACCATTGTATTGGCATGTGGAGAATCATAACGGCCTTTTTCGAAGAAGAAATTCTCAGCATTAATGAAAACCTGATTTCCAAGCACATTTACCGGATATTTTTCAGAAGAATCTTTAAGAATCGCTGTAAATTTCACCGGATCACAGGCATCTGGCTGCCAGCCTGATAAACCCGCAACAATTGCTCTGTCAGTTCCATGACCTTTTCCGGTAGCACTTAGCGATCCGTACAAATGAATATGTATTGAAAGGGCATCAGAGATAATTGTTTCAGGTAGTTTATTAATTTCCCGCAGGAAATCATACGCTGCCTTCATGGGTCCGATTGTATGAGAGCTGGAGGGGCCAGGTCCGACTTTGAATAAATCGAAAATTGAGGTAGTAATCGAATTTTTTAACATTAGTATGATGAAGTGAGTATAAATCTTTCGATACAGATTCTTTTCAATCTATATCTGACAATATCAATTATTAAAATTATAAGATGACAGAAATATGTATTTGCTGATTTTCTGCCACCCTCTGACTCTCTCGCTCTATCCTTATAAAAACAGCGGTTACACCTGCAAAACACCTAATTTAAAATCCTTTTCAATCGGTGCCTGATTCGCAGCTTCAATTCCTTTCGAAATTAATTGTCTGGTTTCCAATGGATCAATAATTTCATCTACCCAAAGCCTTGATGCTGCATAATAAGGAGTAGTCTGCTTATTATATCTCTCTGTTATTTCATTCAGCTGCTTTTCTTCCTCTTCTTTAGTAAGTTCCTTTCCTTTCGCTTTCATAGAAGCAATATTGGTCTGAAGCAGCGTTTTCGCAGCCTGCTCTCCTCCCATTACCGCAATTTTAGCTGAAGGCCATGCAAAGATCAACCTTGGATCATATGCTTTTCCACACATGGCATAATTCCCCGCTCCGTAGGAATTTCCAATGACAATGGTAAATTTAGGTACAATTGAATTGGCAACAGCATTTACCATTTTAGCACCATCTTTTGTTATTCCGGAATGTTCAGAACGGCTTCCGACCATGAAACCTGTTACATCCTGTAAAAATACTAAAGGAATCTGCTTTTGGTTACAGTTCATGATAAAACGCGAAGCCTTATCTGCCGAATCATTATAAATTACCCCGCCAATCTGTACTTCCCCTTTGGCTGTTTTGGTTATAACCCGCTGATTGGCTACAATTCCAACGGCCCAGCCATCAATTCTGGCATAACCACAAAGTATCGTTTTGCCATAATCCCGTTTATATTCATCAAATTCAGAATCATCAACCAGGCGTTCTATAATCTCCCTCATATCATACGTTTTCTGACGGCTTTCCGGTAAAATTCCATAAATCTCTTCCGGATTCTTTAATGGCATTTTAGAAACAGTTCTGTCAAAACCGGCTGATTCTTTTTTACCAAGCTTAGAAATATTTCTCTTTACCTGATCCAGGCACTCCTGCTCTGTTTTGAATTTATAATCAGCAATCCCGGAAATCTCTGTATGAGTAACTGCACCTCCCAGGGTTTCAGCATCAATCTCCTCTCCTACTGCTGCTCTCACAAGATAAGGGCCGGCCAGAAAAATAGAACTTTGTCCTTCAACCATCAGAGTCTCATCTGACATAATCGGTAAATAAGCTCCGCCTGCCACACAACTTCCCAAAACAGCAGAAATCTGGGTAATTCCCATAGCACTCATTTGAGAATTGTTGTAAAAAACCCTTCCAAAATGCTCTTTATCAGGAAAAATTTCATCCTGCATAGGTAGAAAAACCCCTGCACTATCCACCAAATAAATAATCGGCAAATGATTTTGCATCGCTATTTCCTGTAAACGGAGGTTCTTTTTAGCCGTTATCGGAAAATAAGCCCCAGCTTTTACAGTAGGGTCATTTGCCACAATAACACACTGACGGCCGGAAACATATCCGATTCCGCCAACTGTTCCTCCCGCCGGACAGCCACCATATTCCTGATACATTTCATATCCGACAAAAGAACCTATTTCCATAAATTCGGTTCCTTCATCAATCAGATAAGCAACCCGTTCTCTGGCAGTCAGTCTGCCTTTATCCCGATGTTTCTGTATATTTTTTAATCCTCCACCCAGGTTAATTACTTCCTGGCGTTTTCTCATTTCGGCAAGGGCGGCTTTGTTTGCTTCTGCTGACATAATTCTGCAAATTATTATTTAAAACCCCTGAGGCTTTACAGCTTCAGGGGTTTGTTTCGGTGTTTAGTATTCTTTTAGTATTTCTCTGGCAATCACAATTTTCTGTATTTCCGACGTCCCTTCGCCAATTGTGCAAAGTTTTGAGTCACGATAAAACTTTTCAACCGGAAAATCTTTGGTATAACCATACCCTCCAAAAATCTGAACGGCATCGGTTGACACTTCAACAGCCACTTCCGAAGCATAATATTTAGCCATCGCAGCTTCTTTAGTCATAGATGTGCCTTCCATTTTAAGTGCAGAGGCATGCCTCGTCATTAATTCTGCTCCGTGTACTTTAGTCGCCATTTCTGCCAGTTTGAAGCTTATTCCCTGAAAATTGGCAATAGGTTGTCCGAATTGCTGGCGTTCCTGAGCATAACGTGCCGCAGCAGCCAAAGCCCCTTTGGCAATCCCGAGTGATAAAGCTGCAATAGAAATCCTTCCTCCATCCAAAATTTTCATTGCCTGCTTAAATCCATCTCCTTCCTCTCCAAGGCGTGCTGAAAGCGGAACCCGACAATCTTCCAGAATGACCTCTGCTGTTTCAGAAGCTCTCATACCTAATTTATTCTCTTTTTTGCCAAATTTCAAACCCGGATTAGTTCTTTCTACAATAAAAGCTGTGCTGTTATTTCTGGTACCGGATTCTCCTGTTCTTGTCATTACTACTACCACATTGGACGATTTTCCGTGCGTAATCCAGTTCTTTGCCCCGTTGATTACATATTCATCTCCTTCTCTTCTGGCAACACAACTCATTCTTGCTGAATCTGAGCCGGAATTGGCTTCAGTCAATGCCCAGGCTCCGATCCATTTACCACTTGCGAGTAATGGCAGATATTTCATTTTTTGTTCTTCATTACCAAATTGAAGAATGTGATTGGTACACAAAGAATTATGGGCAGCTACGGATAATCCGATAGAGCCACATACCTTTGCAACCTCTTCAATAACACTTACATATTCCTGATAACCCAAACCTGCACCTCCGTAAATTTCAGGGACCAGAACACCTAAAAATCCATGTTCTCCAAGTTTATGCATTAAATCTATTGGAAATACTTGAGATTCATCCCACTCCATAACATGTGGAAGGATGTAACGCTGAGCGAAATCCCGGGCTGACTGACGAACTAATTCTAAACTTTCAGTATTGTACATTTTCAAGAGTTAATTTGTTGATAAAGTGTTTTCTTATAGTTTTGTTTTCAGAATTGACGATTTAAGAATTGCTTTTCTACCTCCTTTTTTCCTATTTTAACTATTCAAATATGTAGTAATCTAACACATATTTCTATGAATAATGCTTAAGTTTCTCAAAATATTTTCATTATGCAAAATAACAATAGCACTTCTATTAAGACTGAAAGTACAGATGAAGGTATCATTAAGATTACTTTTTCAAATCCTCCGGCCAACTCAATGCCAATTGTACTTTTGTCAGAATTGGCATATACTATAGAAAAAATTGGGCAATCTTCCGAAGTGAAAATTATTATTTTGCAAAGTGGCGGAGACAGAACTTTTTGTTCGGGGGCAGATTTTAATGAATTACTGGCAATTAAGGATGAAGCAGGAGGAGATTCTTTCTTCTCTGGTTTTGCAAAAGTGATCAATGCCTGCAGAAATTCTCCGAAAATAATTATAGGAAGAGTTCAGGGTAAAGCGGTCGGAGGAGGTGTGGGTATTGCTGCGGCAGCTGATTATTGCTTTGCTACTCAGCAGGCTTCTATCAAATTAAGTGAGTTAAGTATTGGTATCGGGCCTTTTGTTATAGCTCCGGCTGTAGAACGGAAAATAGGATTTTCCGCATTTTCAGCTATGTGTCTCAACCCTACAGAATTTTATTCTGCAGAATGGGCAAACCAAAAGGGATTGTTTTCAGAAGTATTTTCTACCACTCAGGAAATGGACGAAAGAATAACAGTATTTTCAAACCAACTGGCAACTTATAATCCTGAGGCCTTATTCGAAATGAAGCAAATCTTCTGGAAAAATACTGAACATTGGGACAGTTTACTTTCTGAACGGGCCAAAATCAGCGGGAGATTGATTTTAAGTGAATTTACCAAAACCGCATTAAATACGTTCAGGTCTTAAATACTTCATTCGGACTATCAGAAAATAACTATATAAATATACGTCTAGTCTATCATTTTGTAATTGCTTAATTTGAGATTTATTTCATAACACTCACTAACACAATGCACTATGAAAAAACTATTCCGAAATTCAGCCATAATTCTTCTGGTTTTGGTGCTTGCCATAGCAGGAGTACTTTCTTACATCAAGTTTGCACTTCCGGATGTAGGTCAGGCTTCTGATCTGAAAATATTGGCTTCTCCTGAAATGGTGCAAAGAGGCGAATATTTAGCTAATCATGTGACAGTTTGTATAGATTGTCACAGTGAACGGGACGGTAATCTTTTCTCAGGCCCTATAGTACCGGGTTCAAAGGGAAAAGGTGGAGAAGTGTTCGATCAGCAATTTGGTTTTCCGGGAAGATTTACTGCAAAAAATATCACTCCTTATGGAATTGGAAAATGGACAGACGGAGAAATTTACCGTGCTATTACCTGCGGTGTAAGCAAAGACGGACACGCTTTCTTTCCGGTTATGCCCTATCAGAATTACAGGAAACTGGACGAGGAAGATGTCAAAAGCATTATTTCTTATCTGAGGACACTTGAACCCATCGAAAACAAGCCTGAAGAATCTGTGGCAGATTTTCCCATGAATTTTATCCTGAATACCATTCCGCAAAAAGCCTCGCCGGAAAAACGTCCTGCAGAAACTGATATACTGGCTTATGGAAAATACATGACCAATGCTGCCGGTTGCATTGTATGCCATTCTAAAGCTGATAAAGGCGAAATGATAGCCGGAATGGAATATGCCGGTGGTTTTGAATTTCCGCTTCCAGGATATGGAATAGTTTCTTCAGCCAATATTACTCCCGATAAAGACACCGGAATAGGGAATTGGTCAAAAGAAACGTTTGTAAATCGGTTTAAAGCTTACTCAGACAGCACTTATAAAGCGCCAAAAGTACAAAAGGGAGATTTTCAGACGGTTATGCCCTGGACTATGTATGCCGGCATGAAGACAAAAGACCTCGAAGCTATTTATACCTATCTGATGACCTTAAAACCTGTTAATCATACAGTAGAAAAATTCAGGTCTGAAACGGCGATGAAATAAAAAGAGAAAGCCCGAAGATGATTTTTCGGGCTTTCTCTTTTACTGATTATGATCAAAGTTTTATACCACCTCAATTTTAACCGTTAAAGTCAGTTCTTCAAATTCAACTTCCTGTCCTTCTGCTATTTCCGGAACGATTTCCAAAGAAAGTGCCTGTACTTCCTGAGAAATATAGTCTTTGAAAGCTAAAACTCCTGCCGAAACTTCTTCATCCGAATCAAGCAATCTGATACTGATTTTGTCAGTCACTTCAAATCCTGAATCTTTTCTGAAATTCTGTACACGGTTTACAAAATCACGTGCAATACCTTCCTGCTTTAATTCAGGAGTAATATTGATGTCAAGCGCTACTGTAATACCGGCATCAGAAGCTGTCAGGTAACCCGGCAAATCTTCGGTCTGAATTTCTACATCTTCCAGTGACAATTGGTAGCCATTAATTTCCAGCCCTCCTTTTTCTTCCAAAGCTTTTAGTTGCTCTGCTGACATTTCTGTGATAACTGCTGCTACTGCCTTCATGTCTTTCCCGAACTTAGGTCCCAATGCTTTAAAATTTGGTTTTACTTTTTTAGATAAAACACCGGAAGCATCATCAAGGTATTCTACAGCTTTGATGTTAACCTCTGTTTTAATTAATTCAACCACATGGCGAATTTGCTCACGGGTCGTTTCACTTAAAATAGGGATTAAAATCTTAGATAATGGCTGGCGAACCTTAATTTTATTGGTTTTACGCAATGAGTGAACCAAAGAACAAATCCGCTGAGCCAGATCCATAGAGGTTTCCAGGTCTTCATCCACATATTCCACCTCGTAAGGATGATAGTCGGTTAAATGCACCGACTCATGCTGTAAAGGTGTACCTTTTTCCTTCGCTTCTTCTCTGATGTGTTCAGTCATATTTCTGTACAGCCAATCGCCATAGAAGGGAGCGATCGGAGACATCAACTGAGCCACAGCTACCAGACATTGTTGTAAGGTCTCATATGCCGCTTTTTTATCTTCGGTCATTTCACCTTTCCAGAAACGCCTTCTTCCCAAACGTACATACCAGTTTGATAAATGATCGCAGACAAAATCCTGAATAGCACGTCCGGCTTTGGTTGGCTCATAATTCTCATAAGACTCATCCACTTCTTTGACAAGCGTCTGTAATTTTGAAAGAATCCAGCGGTCAAGTTCTGTAAGACTTGCATACGGTACTCTTTCAAACTCATTTATTTTATACTCATCCAGATTTGCATAAAGTGCGAAGAAATTATAAGTATTCGTTAAGGTTCCGAAAAACTTATTTCTCACTTCGGTTATTCCTGCCTGGTCAAACTTAAGATTATCCCAGGGCTGAGCATTCGTAATCATGTACCAACGGGTCGGGTCAGCACCATATTTCTTCAGGGTATCAAACGGATTCACGGCATTGCCCAGACGTTTTGACATTTTATTGCCGTTTTTGTCCAGAACCAAACCTGTTGATACCACATTTTTAAAGGCTACCGAATCAGAAACCAGTGAAGAAATGGCGTGCAGCGTAAAGAACCATCCACGCGTCTGATCAACACCTTCTGAAATGAAATCTGCCGGATAAGCTTTTTCAAAAATCTCATGATTTTCAAAAGGGTAATGCCATTGTGCATAAGGCATAGCTCCGGAGTCAAACCACACATCTATCAGATCCGTTTCACGGGTCATTACTTTTCCGGATGCTGAAACAAAATACACTTCATCTACAAACGGACGGTGTAAATCTTCTGTTCCGGCCAGCAATAAACCTAAAAACTTCTCATTGGCGGCACGTTGCTCTTCTGTTAAAACATCATCTTTTAACGCATGTTTAATAGCGTTTTCCAATTCAGCCAATGATCCGATACAAACTTCCTCGTTATCTTCTGAACGCCAGATCGGAAGCGGAGTTCCCCAATAGCGTGAACGGGATAAATTCCAGTCAACCAGGTTTTCAAGCCAGTTGCCAAAACGACCTGTTCCGGTTGATTCAGGTTTCCAGTTAATTGTATTATTCAAGGCAATCAGTTTATCCTTGGCAGCTGTTGTACGGATAAACCATGAATCCAGAGGATAATATAAAACCGGTTTATCAGTTCTCCAGCAGTGCGGATAAGGGTGATCAAATCGCTGAACGTTGAATGCTTTATTCTCTGTCTTTAATTTGATAGCTATTCTCTCATCAACCGATAAATATTTATCTCTGCCCTGTTTCTCACGTTCGATTTCTTTTTCCTCCTCTGTCAGATAAGCTTCTTTCACAAATTCATGAGCGAAATCAGTAATTTCAGCCACAAAACGACCACGGCGATCGACGATCGGCACATCTTTACCGGCTTCGTCTTTCACCATAATAGAAGGGATCCCGTTTTGTTGTGCAACCCTGAAGTCATCTGCACCAAAAGTCGGGGAAGTATGCACAACCCCCGTACCATCTTCAGTAGTTACAAAATCCCCTGTAATTACTCTGAATGCTGCAGATTCCGGCTGAACATATGGCATTAACTGCTCATATTCAATACTTTCCAGGAAATTCCCTTTGAATTCCATAACCACTTTCCAGGGAATGATTTTATCACCATCATTGTAAGCAGCAAAGTCTCCGTCTTTTCCTTTTTCATTAAAATATTTACCAGCAAGGTCCTTAGCCAGCACTACATTTACAGGCAAATATGTATAAGGATTCAGTGTTTTAACCAGTACATAGTCTATATTCTTGCCTACTGTCAACGCTGTGTTGGCAGGCAAAGTCCAGGGTGTAGTTGTCCAGGCTAATATGTAAATATTATCACTGTCAGCGGCATCAAACAAAAAGCCTGATTTGCCTGTCAGTTTTACTTTAAACTGAGCGGTTAACGAAGTATCCTTTACGTCTTTATACGTTCCCGGCTGATTCAGCTCATGAGAAGAAAGTCCGGTTCCGGCAGCAGGAGAATATGGCTGAATTGTATAACCTTTGTAAAGCAAACCTTTGTCATACAAAGTTTTCAACAAATGCCATACAGACTCAATATAGTTATTTTCATAGGTGATATACGGGTCATCAAGATCAACCCAATATCCCATTTTTTCAGTAAGGTCATTCCATTGATCAGTAAATTTCATGACCGTTTCACGGCATTTCTTATTATACTCTTCAACTGAAATTTTCTTACCGATGTCATCTTTTGTGATACCGAGTTCCTTTTCAACCTGTAATTCAACGGGCAGACCATGTGTATCCCAACCACCTTTACGTTTTACTTGTTTTCCTTTCAGAGTCTGGTAACGGCAGAAAATATCTTTAATGGCACGTGCCATCACATGGTGAATACCAGGTGTACCATTAGCTGAAGGAGGGCCTTCATAAAATGTAAAAGTCGGATTACCCTCACGGATTTCTACCGATTTTTCAAAAACTTTATTTTCTTGCCAAAATTTCAGTACATCGTCTGCAACCTGGGCATAATCAAGGTTTTTATATTCTTTGAAGTTCACAATATAACAGTTATCAGTTGTCAATTATCAAATACAATATCAGAAGTCCTTTTTGAATGGAGTTCAGTTTCTGTTTCAACCTAAACAAATCACTTCTGATAAAATTCCTGCAAAAGTACAATAAAGGAGTGGTTTTCGGAAAAAAGTAGAAAAATTTGACTCTGATTTCCAACCTATTCAGGCGAAAACAACTCTTTAGAACAGAACCATAAAATTTTATGCAAAATGAAAGCTTTATTTTTTGCGCTTATTACTACGTTGCTGCTAAATGGTTGCAGTAAATCAAATGATGTTAAGCCTAATGACCTGGTAGCAAAATGGTCGCATACCTATCAGCTTCAGTCTAAAAATCAGGATGGAACCTGGGGTGAATGGTACACAATCAATACCTTTATGGCTATTCCTCCTATTGAATTTACAGCAGACGGAAGGATTTTGTATGATGGAAAACCAAGCGAAGCTTGTTGCACTTTCAGAAATTATCAACTAAATAATAAGCAAATTAAACTCAGTAATCCGGTTTCTTGTCCGGCTGTTGATTGCTTTTCCTGCGGAGACTGGTCTGTTAACAAATTAGAAAATGACACCTTGATTTTAGAAACCTGCAACAACAGGGCTAAATATGTAAGGATTAAATAAATTCTTTTCAATTGATAATTTTGGAGAAAAGGCTCTGCTCAATTCAGTAACCGGTTTTTCATTCTTTTTAATTAGTTGTAAATTGGGTTTTTAAAATACGCTTCGCTATACGACTATCCTGCTTTTGTTCAAAAGTACGGTTTTCGGGAAACAATTCTCCGAACAATTCGTTTACGAAGAAACCCATTTCAATTTATGCAATCAGTATTATTAGTTGACGAGCAGGACCAGGTAATCGGAACGGCAGAAAAGATGAAAGCACATTATGACGGTGCTTTACACCGGGCCTTTTCGGTTTTAATTTTCAACTCTAAAAAAGAACTTTTATTACAGCAGCGCGCTTCACAGAAATATCATTCCGGTGGTTTGTGGACCAATACCTGCTGCGGACATCCAACTAATCCGGAAAATACCCTTGAAGATGCCAGGCAAAGGCTTAAATTCGAAATGGGCATTTGTACGGAAATTCAACCTACCTTCAACTTTCAATATTTTGTAGATTTTGGCAATGGTCTTTTCGAGCATGAAATTGACCATGTTTTTGTAGGAAATTATGAAGGAGATATCCCATTCAATGCCGATGAAGTAGCTGAATTTAAATGGCTTAGTCTGGAAAGGCTGGAGGAAGAAATGCGGAATAAACCTGAAATCTACACGGAATGGTTTAAAATACTTTATCCAAAGATTAAAGAATACATCTAAATACCTGACCATCTCCTGTTTACATGCTAAAATCAGATTTAAGAAAAACATATTTATCCCGTAGAAAACAAATTTCTGAAACCGAACTTTCAAAGAAAAGCCGGCAGATTGCCGATCTTTTTTTTGAAAGGTTTGATCTTAATAAAATATCAGTCATTCATATTTTTCTTCCGATTATTGAGAAAAACGAAATCAACACTTTTTTAATAATCAACCGGATAAAATCAGAATTTCCGCATATCAGGATAGCCGTTCCTAAAAGTATTCCAGAAACTTCAGAAATGGAGAGTTATCTGTTTGAAGACGAATACAAACTTGTCAGAAATAGCTGGAAAATCCCTGAACCGTTCCCTCATCCGGAACACTTTATTCCTGAACATGAAATTTCCATGGTTTTAGTGCCTTTACTGATTTTTGATCAGCAGGGTAACAGAGTCGGATATGGTAAAGGTTTCTATGACAGATTTTTAGCAAGATGTACAAAAGACTGTAAAAAGGTAGGGATTTGCCTTGAATCTCCGATCCTGGAAATAGAAGATCCAAACCAGTTTGACATAAAACTTGAGTATTGTATCACGCCTGAAAAAGTTTTCAGCTTCTGATTCTCCTTTTCTTCTGTATTCAAAAAATACAATAAATTACTGAAAATCAACAAAATACTGAACAAGAGTACCATTCATTACAACTGAATTAAAAAAAACTCTTTTCTCTTCCGATTTTATAGAGTAATTTTGCACACTTTTTCAACAGTCACAAAGTCGTGAAAATCAGATATTTGCTCATTGTACTAATTATAATATCAGGCAACATTGCTTTTGGACAAAGTGTTGAGAATAAATTGTACCCGATTGAGATTCAACCCAGGGTTTTCGGAACCCGGTTTATTTATGACCGACAACTCATTAATAACCCACTTGCTTTACAAATTCCGATTTTGCAGGCAAGAGATCCGAAGGCCAGCTATGAATTTCTGATGTACAAGGCGCAGAAGCAATCTTTAGCTTATCTGACGATTTTACCGACGGCAATTTCCTTATATGCTATTTTTAACAGAGATAAGGTTTCTGACGGGTTTTACTGGTCGACAGTCGGTGGAAGTTTTTTAGTTTCAACTTATCTGAATTTTAAGTCAGCGGCACACCTGAGAAAAGCTATTTTGCGTTATAATCAGATCGTCAGCAATCAGGTTGGTGTGAGTTTTGAGACATTACCAAACCATCAGCCAGTATTGGGTTTAGGATTTGTCCATAAATTTTAAGTATTTTTTATTTTTTTTCATAACTATATATTAATCAGTCAATTAAAATGAAAGTAGCAGTAGTCGGAGCCACAGGTTTGGTCGGTGGCGAAATCCTGAAAGTGTTGGCGGAACGTAACTTCCCCGTAACAGAACTTATCCCGGTAGCCTCAGAACGTTCAGTAGGTAAACAGGTTGAGTTCAAGGGTAAACAGTACACCGTAGTGAGCTTCGAAGATGCTATAAAGTTGAAACCTAACGTAGCTATTTTCTCTGCCGGCGGTGGTACTTCAACAAAATTAGCTCCTGTATTCGCAGAAGCAGGAATTACGGTAATTGATAACTCTTCAGCATGGAGAATGGATCCGACTAAAAAACTGGTGGTTCCTGAAATCAATGCTTATACATTGACCACTGAAGACAAAATCATTGCTAATCCAAACTGCTCAACCATTCAAATGGTAGTAGTGTTAAATCCTCTGCACAAAAAATATAAAATCAAGCGTGTTGTTGTTTCAACATATCAGTCTGTTACCGGAACAGGAAAAGCAGCTGTTGACCAGTTGTTTGCGGAGCGTGAAGGCAGAACTGACGTAGAAAATGTATATCCACATAAAATTGATTTAAACGTATTACCTCATATCGATGTATTTCTGGACAACGGTTATACCAAAGAAGAAATGAAAATGGTAAACGAGACCAAGAAAATTATGATGGATGACTCAATTGCTGTAACTGCCACTACCGTTCGTATTCCAACAATCGGAGGGCACTCAGAAGCAGTAAACATTGAGTTTGAAAATGAATTTGATTTACAGGAAGTTTATGATATTCTTTCTCAGGAAGAAGGCGTAATTATTCAGGATGATCCTAAAAACTTAATTTATCCGATGCCGATTAATGCACATGGAAAAGATGAAGTTTTTGTAGGCCGTATCCGTCGTGATGAGTCTCAGCCAAAAACTTTGAATATGTGGATTGTTGCGGATAACCTTCGTAAAGGTGCTGCTACCAATGCCGTTCAGATTGCTGAATTTCTTGCTAAAAAAGGACTTTTGTAATTTCAGAATGCATTAAATAATTTAGCGAAAGGTAATCACCGGAATTTTCCGGGTTGCTTTTCGCTTTTTTTATACCGAAACCTCAAAGGAAAACGATTTAAAACATGACAGAAAAACGTGCAATCCGGGAAAATGAAAAAGAACTGATTCTTTTTTTATTGAACCACCTCAGTTTAAAGGCAGCAGATTATCCGATCAGTGAATATGTCGAGGAATATGAAGGAGGTATCATGGGAAGTATTGGTCTGGGTGAACCGGGAGCGGTCTATCATTCCGATCTGATTCAGGTTGAATACACAGACTCCGATAATACTGAAGTCCTGATTACCTTAACCCGGGACGATAAAAATCAATTACTTGATTTAGATTTCTGGAAAGTGGATTTCTCAAAGCTGTTGCTTTATCCTAAACCTGAAAATATTACATTCAGAGATTAATTAAATAAAACGGGCTGTTTTTTGTTGAAAACAGCCCGTTTTATTTATATCAGGAAGACAAAATCTTAATATCCTCCTCTGAATTTATAAGTATCTGACACTTTTTTAATCGCTACCATGTAAGCGGCAATACGCATTGGCACATTGTATTCCTGAGAAGTTGCAAATACTTTATCAAAAGCATCTTTCATGATTCTGTCTGAACGGCGATTGATGCGATCTAAAGTCCATTTGTAACCGATACGGTTCTGAACCCATTCGAAATATGAAACAGTTACCCCGCCTGCATTTGCCAGGATATCCGGCACAACCAGAATTCCTTTATCATTGATAATATCATCTGCGGAAGCGGAAGTAGGTCCATTTGCTCCTTCCACAATCATCTTAGCCTGAATCAGATGGGCATTATCATGTGTGATTACATCTTCTTTCGCAGCAGGAACCAAAACATCTACTGCAAGAGTCAGTAAATCATCGTTAGAAATTTTTTCAGCTCCGTCAAAACCCTGAAGAGTTCCCTTGTTTGCATCACGATAACGCATCGCAGCCTCAATATCAATCCCTCTGTCGTTATAATAAGCTCCGGAAATATCAGAAATCGCCTGAACTGTCACACCACGTTCATGTAACAGGCTGGCCGCATGAGAACCCACATTTCCAAATCCCTGCACAGCAGCGGTTGCTTTATAAGGATTGAGTCTCAATTTATCCATTCCGGACAAGGCTGAAACCATCACACCACGACCTGTAGCTTCCGTTCTTCCCAAAGATCCCCCTAAAACAAGCGGTTTCCCGGTTACGACAGCATTAATAGTCATACCTTTAGCTTTGGAATATTCATCCATCAGCCAGGCCATTTCTCTTGGACCTGTCCCCATATCCGGAGCAGGAATATCTCTGTCTGGTCCGAAAACATCAAGCATTGCTACTGTGTAAGCACGCATCAGACGTTCAATTTCTCCGGCAGACATTTGTCTTGGATCACAGGAGATTCCACCTTTTGCTCCACCATATGGAATATCAACTACAGCGCATTTCCAGGTCATCCAGGCAGCAAGAGCACGTACTTCATCCAGGTTAACGGCGGGGTCAAAACGAATACCACCTTTTGCAGGCCCTAAAATATTTGAGTGAATTACACGATATCCTTCGTAAACTTTAATTCTGCCATCATCCATTGTAATCGGAAGACCAACTGTAACCTGACGGGCGGGTACTTTCAGGATATAATACATTTCTTCAGAAATTCCTAAAAGCTCAACTGCCTTGTCAAATCGTTGCATCATCGATTCTAAAGGATTCTCCTTGTCCTTAATCGGAGCAGGTTCTATGTAATGTGTCATAGTTTTTGATGAAGTTTTCGAAGCCCTGAAGCGATAAATTATGGGTATATTTTAATGATATTGAATGATAACTTCATGGCTTCTTTATTCCCATAATCTCTTTGCGACGGCAAACTTGCAAAGCTAAAATGAAAAAAGCAAGTTCCTCAGCTTTAAGTAGAAATACCTGATTTTTAACTAAAAAAGAGATTATTTAAGCTTTTTTTGCGTTCACTTGTTAACTTTATTGTTACAGCGGTCAAACACCAAATAAGGTTTTAAAAAATAGATTTTTACCAAATTGTTAAATTTCAAAAAAATTTTATTTTTTCTTGAAAAACTACTATTTGATTTTTTTGAAGCTATATTTGTGCATTTTTAACCGGATAGCATTTATTTTTAAAGTTTAATATTTATTTTCCATTGAGTTTGTTATCTAAGTTCTTAGGATTTTAATCCGTTATGAACCTAAGACCAGCCGACTAAAAACCCCTAATTGATACAAAGTATGAATACACTTGTTGAAGAAAAAAAGCGCTACTCAGAAGAAGAGCTCAAGGAGTTCGAAGTGCTTATTACAAAAAAACTGGATGAGACCCGTGCAGAATTGAATTACATTAAAGAAACCTTGAGTAAGAAAAATGATTCGGGTACCGACTATACTGCCGGTAATACCAAATTAATGGAAGACGGAGCTGACACTTCTGAAAAAGAAAACTTAAGTCAATTAGCTGCCCGCTTACAAAAATTTGCTTCGCAACTGGAAAATGCGCTGATCCGAATTAAAAACGGAACTTATGGGGTGTGTATCGATACCGGAAAGCTGATTCCAAAAGAGCGTCTTCGTGCGGTACCTCATACACAACAAACTATTGAGGCTAAATTAATGAAGCAACGTTAGTTTTTCTGTACTAATGTTTCTTTGTAAAATAATATAAAGTAAGGTTTTTAATCTTACGAGGGGATTTTTGCCCCCTGTAAAATCAAAAAAGCAAACCTTTTTTACTACAATATTTACTTTTTACCATCTAATATTCAGACACTTGGCAAGTATCCGCCAAGTAAATTAATCACCCCTAGATTCACCAGACACTTAATCATAAATTCATCAGCAATGAATAAAGACTTTACTTTATTGAATAGCTTAAAGCGGGTGACCGCTTTTTTGCTTTTTATGCTCTCGGCAAATCTTTTTGCCCAGGTATCAGACAGCTACTATCTTCCATCAAACATCAGTTACAATAGCAAAATTCCGACGCCTCAGCAATACCTTGGTTTTCAGGTAGGGGAATGGCATATACAGCATGAACAACTTCTGGGTTATCTGAAAAAAGTGGCTGAAGTGTCAGATAGAGTTAAGATCGAAGAATATGGCCGCACTTATGAAAATCGCCAGTTGCTGTTATTAACCATTTCTTCTCCAAAAAATCTGGCCAATATTGAACAGATCAAAACCCAGCATCACCAACTTACCGAACCTGATAAATCTGCCGGCCTGGATACCAGAAATATGCCTTCTGTAGTCTGGATGGGATATTCTGTACATGGTAATGAGCCAAGCGGCACTAATGCTTCTTTATTAGCCGTTTATTACCTGGCCGCAGCTCAGGGACCAGAAATTGATTCTATTTTAAATGAAACTGTCATTTTGGTGGATCCGAGAATTAATCCTGACGGAGGAGAACGTTTTTCAGGCTGGGTAAATGCCAACCGGGGAATGAATCTGGTTTCAGATCCTAATAACCGTGAATTAAACGAAGCTTGGCCGGGTGGCAGAACGAACCATTATTGGTTTGACTTAAACCGCGACTGGCTTTATACACAACATCCGGAAAGTAAAGGAAGAATCAAAAAATATCATGAATGGAAGCCAAATATTCTGACCGATCATCATGAAATGGGCAGCAGTTCTTCTTTCTTCTTTCAACCAGGTATTCCTACCCGCACACACCCGCTTACCCCTAAAAAGAACTTCGAACTTACTGAAAAATTTGGCAAATTTCAGGCAGCAGGCCTGGATAAAATCGGTTCTCTGTATTTTACAAAAGAAGGCTATGATGACTTCTATTACGGAAAAGGTTCTACCTTTCCTGATGTTCAGGGAACCATTGGTATTCTGTTTGAACAGGCAAGTTCAAGAGGACATTTACAGGAATCTGCCAATGGAAATATAACATTTCCTTTTACAATCCGGAATCAGTTTGTTGCCACTCTTTCTACCCTCAGAGCGTCAAAATCAATGCGTCAGGAATTACTTGATTATCAACGTAATTTTTATCAGGAAAAGTCAACAGACGCTGTAAAAGCCTATGTATTCGGAAATAGTAATGATAAAGTGAAAGTCTGGGAGATGGTCAACATTCTCCGCCAGCATGAAATCAGCGTATATGATTTGGCAAAGGATGAATCATATGATGGAAAAAGCTTTAAAAAAGGAATGTCATTCATCGTGCCGCTGAATCAGGCTCAGCATCGTCTGATCAGAGGTATTTTCGAAAAAAGAACCGTTTTTGAAGATTCTCTATTCTATGATATTTCTGCCTGGTCTATGCCTCATTGCTTCAATGTTCCCTATGCAGAAGTAAAAACCCCATTTACTACCGGAGATAAACTTACTAAAAATGACTTTCCAAAAGGTAAAATTATCGGAGGAAAAAGCAGTTATGGCTATGTTTTTGAATGGGACAGCTATTTTGCTCCAAGAACAGCATATGAGCTGCAAAAGAAAGGATATCGGTTGAAAGTTGCGACAGAACCTTTTACCGGAGTTGTGGAAAACGGATTACATAATTTTGACTATGGAACAATAGAAATCGCTTTCGGAGCAAATCAGCAGGTAAATTTTGATCAGTTACATACCCTTCTGCAAACCCTGGCAGAAAGAGACGGTGTTGACTTTTATGCTGTGCAGACAGGACTTACACCAAATGGAATAGACCTTGGAAGCAGTTATTTCAGCACTATGAAAATGCCGAAAGCACTTATGCTGACAGGAACAGGTGTCAACTCAAATGATGCCGGTGAAATATGGCACTTATTGGATACCCGTGTTAACCTTCCTGTAACAATGGCTGATATTCAACAGGTAAACCGGATAAATCTTGACAAATACACCACATTGATTCTTTCAAGTGGTGAGTATGCTGCATTAAATGAGGATAAAATCAGGCGTTGGGTACAGGCAGGTGGAGTATTAATTGCCATGACTGATGCCGTAGAATGGGTTACTACAAAAGGACTTTCTCCTGCAAAAATAAAAGCCTTACCCGGAGATACAGCTTCATCCCCTAAACCTTATGCTTTGGCTGAAAGATACAAAGGCGCTCAGCAAATCGGAGGAGCCATTTTTCAGGTAAAACTTGACCCAACTCATCCTCTTGGATATGGCTATAAAGAAAATACCCTGAGTGTATTCAGAGATAACAGAATATTCCTGGAAAAAATCAAAGATCCTTATAATGCTCCACTGATCTATACCGGTGATCCTTTGGTCAGCGGATATATAACCTCACAGAATCTGAAATTATTAAAGAACAGCCCTTCAGTGGTGGCAACCAGTTTGGGAGCCGGAAAAGTTATTGTTATGACAGACAATCCAAACTTCAGGGCTTTCTGGTATGGAACAAATAAACTATTTTTGAATGCTCTTTTCTTCGGTTCCCAGATTCTGGGTGGTATCCGGGGAGGTGAAGAAGATTAATTCATTAAATATCGGATATGCTTTTAGCATCTGAATTAAAGGCATATCCGATGTTCCCAAAACATTCTCAACATGAAAATTCTAGAAACAAACGGTCTGGTGGACAATCTTTACAAATATGTTCAAACCAATATTGAAATCACTAAACTGGAAGTTCAGGAACGGATTGAAGAAGGTATTCAGAAAATTATTGTAGTCCTTATCATTATTTTGATCGCTGCAGCGTTTTCGATTTTCCTTTTGCTTACACTTGCTTTATTTCTGAATGAAAAATTCCATAGCCAGTACCTTGGTTTTCTCACAGTAACCGGGCTGCTGCTGGTTGGCGGTATTGCCAGTTTTATTTGGTGGAAAAATGCTGAAGCCAAAGATTCAGAACTTGATGTTGAATCTGCTCCTGTGGAATTAGAAGCAGAGGAAGAATAAATTTCTCTTACCATTTATCAAAAAAGCTAAGAAAAAGACCAATTACTCATTGTTATTTAAAAATTACCCCTGGTTTTATCACTGATACAGCACAAATTTTCCTATTTTTGGGTGAAAGAAATGAAGAATTTATGCTTTCAACGAAAAAATTTCCTCCCGGCAGCTTTCACAAGCTTTAAAATCCGGCATTTCTTCCGACAATTTTCCCTGAATTCTTTGCCAGTATAAAAGTAAATTTCACAGCCTATGACTCCTAAAAGTACGCCACCGAAAAAAGCTTCTGATCGTAAGCTTGAACTTTTCAAAGAGGCTCAGGAATATAAAAAAGCCATAGACAGTCAGGTAAATGAGTTAAAAACTGAAACTTTTCAGGTTGGAAAAACAACACTCATTATCGGAGGTGTTCTTGCTGGTGCTTATTTACTTTTTAATCTTTTCGTTAAAGACGACAAGAAGTCTAAGAAACAGAAAATTGTCATTGATGAAAATTCTAATCTACCGGTTGTGGTATCGGAAGAACCTGCAAATGATTCCTGGATCGTAAGCTCAATTAAGGGTTATATTCTGGCCTTTCTGATGAGTATTGCCAAAGAGAAGATTTTGCAAGCTTTTACTCATTTAAACGAGGACAATGCAGAAAAAGTTAATACATAATATTGAAGATCGTAAAGCCTCTCACAAAAAAGCATTCGCAGTATTGATTGATCCGGACAAGGTGAATTTTGATACTTTCCCTGAATTGCTTCGTGCCAGTGTACAAAACGGCGTAGATTTCTTTTTTGTCGGAGGAAGTTTGATTACCAATAATGTGATGAGTGAAGTAATCGCACTTATCAGAATGCATACCTCTATACCTTCTATTCTGTTTCCCGGAAATAGTCTGCATATTGAGGCTTCTGCTGATGCCATTTTGTTCCTTTCCCTGATTTCAGGGCGAAATCCTGAGTTTTTAATAGGCCAGCATGTAATTTCTGCCCCGGTTTTGAAAAAAAGCGGGCTGGAAGTATTACCTACCGGTTATATGCTGATCGACAGCGGGCGTCAAACTACGGTTTCCTACATATCTAATACCACTCCTATTCCGCATGACAAGCCAAGTGTAGCTGCCTGCACCGCAATGGCGGGAGAAATGTTAGGGCTTAAACTAATTTATATGGATGCCGGAAGCGGTGCCTTAAATGCAGTTTCTCCGGAAATGATAGCTGCGGTAAGACAATCTGTTGATGTCCCGATTATAGTAGGAGGCGGTATTAATTCTGCACAAAAGGCAAAAAATGCTTTACTGGCAGGTGCAGATATTATTGTTGTGGGGAATGGCATTGAGAAAAACCCTGGTCTTCTGGTAGAAATTGCCCAAACGGTTCATTCTGTTAATGCCCGTCATTTCATCGCTTCATAAATCAAATCCATTATTCTTCTTCTGATCTTTAACTGATTGATTCTGTTATTAGAAGCGGAAGGATACACTCTATTGGCAAGAAATACAAAAATCAGGTCTTTTTGAGGATCAACCCATACCAGTGTTCCGGTATAGCCGGAATGCCCGAATGAGGAAGCAGAAACTTTTGAAGACACATAATTACTTTCCTCATCTGCCGGAAGTTTATCCCAGCCTAAAGCTCTGTGACTTCGCGCCGAAGTCGTTTTAGTAAAATAATTCAGGGTTTCTTCAGACAGGAATTGTGTTGCTCCATAAGATCCTTTTCCCAGATTCATCAACATTAATTTCGCAAGGTCATGCGCTGTACTGAATAAACCGGCATGCCCGGAAACTCCCCCAAGCATAGCCGCAGTCTGATCCTGCACCGTCCCCTGCAATTGCGCATTTCTGAAAAGAACATCATTCTCAGTCGGGGCAATTCTAACTTTTGCAATGCCATTTTGTAAAGGATTAAAATACGTTGAGTTCATCCCGATTTCAGAATAAAAGCTTTTCTGCACAAATTCATCCAAAGGCATAACCAGCAATTTTTCTACCACATGGTGAAGAATAATAAGTCCTAAATCACTGTAAACATAGGAAAAATTACCATCACGATCTTTCTTAGTGCTTAAAGGAGATTTAATCACCCATTTCCAGACCGAATCTCTGATCGAAGCTTTAGCATACATGCCCGCTCTTACTTCCAAAGGATATTCAGCGGTTTTGGAGGCATTATAATATTCAGTTTTCCAATTATTCTGATCTACCGTTTTTTCCCAGAATGGAATATATGCAACCAGGCCTGCCTGGTGAAAAAGGATATCTTTTATAATTAATCCCTCTTTATTTGTCCCTTTTAATTCAGGAAGATAAAACGATGCTTTTTGATTAAGGTCAATTGCCTTTTGGTCATATAAAGCCATCACTGCCTGAAGTGTTGCGGTCACTTTGGTTACAGAAGCCAGGTCATAAACGGTATTATCAAGTACCCGGTCATAATTATCGTAGCTGAGCCGCCCGAAGTTCTTTTGGTAAATTACCTTTCCTTTTCTGGCAATTAATACCTGACATCCAGGAAAAACCCTGTTTTCAATCGCATTGTTAATCAGAAAATCTATTTTCAGTAAACCTTTACTGCTCATTCCGGTTGCTTCGGGTAAAGCAAAACCTAATCTGTTTAATGAAGAAGTCATGATTCCGTCACCCGCTTTATAAAGACCTTCTACAGAAACCGGTAGTTTACCAATAGCTGGTAAAGCCCCGAAAAGCACCTGTGCTACAGCCTCCTGAGCATATACGTCATCTTCATATCCGCACACCACGATAGAGGATTCTGGGAAATATTTCAGGCTATAGGGGCTTCCGAACACACATAAAATTACTTTAGTCTTTTTTTCCAGTTTTTTTACAAAATCCTGAATGGAGGCACTGATTCCAAACCTTCCGGCGGGTCGGTTTTTAGCATCATGAATACTCAGGATAATTGTTTTTGTTGAATCAGCCGCACCAAGTACTTCATTGAAAAAGGCTTCGTCTGATCGGGAAATATTTGTAAACTGCTGACAATTCACAAACTTGTTCAGCGCCTGATGAAAACTGTTATTTACTCCGGCATCAATGCTTACAGCTAAATAATCAGCAGATTTTGTGCTTTTTAACGGCAGAATATTCCCTTCATTCCGAACAATAGTTACAGCATTTTCAAACAATTCCTGTTTAATCTGTCTGGCTTCATCAGTATTTAATTCCTGAGATAAATTCCTTGTATCGATCGTACTTTGTCTGCTTAATCCTGTCCAGAATTTTGCTCTTAATATTTTTCTGACTCTTTCATCTATTTCTGACTGAGGGATTGTTCCCTGCTCTACTGCCTGTTTAATTTTCTGAATTCCTCCCGATATATCTTCAGAGTAAAGTAAAATATCATTTCCGGCAAGAAAAGCCTGTAAATCTACTTCTGCAGAACTCAATCCATTACTGACTCCCCGCATATTTAAAGCATCTGTAATAACCAGCCCCTTAAATCCCATTTCGTTTTTCAACAGATTTGTCACGATATTCTGAGAAAGGGTAGCCGGTTTCCAGTCGAGATATGGAACCTGCAAATGGCCGACAATCAGTGTTTGCAGAGAATCCTCAATTAATTTTTGAAAAGGGTATAGTTCAACACTTTTCAATCTTTCCAGATTATATGAAACCTGCGGAAGGGTATGATGTGAATCTACATGGGTATCTCCGTGCCCGGGAAAGTGTTTAGCACAGGCAAGCAATTGATTATTCTGCATACCTCTCATATAAGCTACACTCTTTTCAGCCACATTATCTCTTAATTCGCCAAAAGAACGGTGGCCGATAACAGGATTATTCGGATTGCTGTTAATATCAACTACCGGAGCAAAATTAAGATGGATTCCTACTCTTTTGCACTGGCGGGCAATCTCGGCACCCATGCGATAAATCAACTGATTATTCTGAACAGCGCCCAAGGTCATTTGCTTCGGAAATGACATAGCTGCATCCAATCTCATTCCCAGTCCCCATTCTCCGTCAATCCCTATCAGAAGCGGGATTTTAGCCATTGCCTGAAAATTATTGGTCAGGTTCACCTGAGTGGCCGGCTCACCTTTGAAAAAGATAATGCCCCCGATATTATTATTTTGAATCAGAGATTCAATTTTTCTAAAATGATCTTCCCCCCGATTAGAATAAGCTGCTACCATAAAAAACTGCCCTATTTTCTGATCAAGATTCATTGTGGCAAAAACGCTGTCAATCCATTGTTTTTCCGGAAGATTCGAAGGGATAAAAGTTGAATCATTCAGCACTACAGGTGGTGCATAAACGGTAACATTCTCCCGTCTGACCACTCTGCTTTTTTTCCCCTTCTTCGTTTTAGTCCGGCTTTTACCACTGCGTTTTGATCCTCTTTTCGAAGTGGATTTTCTTGTATGACTCCGACTGATTTTATGTCCTTTTTTCCTTTGCAAAGACATAAAAAAGCCATTGAAATTACCTGCAACGGGAAAAATCAGAATCAGGGCAATCAAAACTAACAATAATCTCTTGAGCATCAGCAGTTTAAACAATTAAGCATTTTTAAGTTAGGGGGAACAAAAATAACATAAAACCCGTCTCCTTTTTCAGGTGCTATAGGGTTATTTTCAATTAATTATCGCAGGACAAATTTATTATCTGCTGAAAAACATAATTCCCTAAAGCAAAAACCGCTAAACGGCTTTGTTCAGGGAACTATTTTCAGAAGTATCTATGAACTGCCAGGCAATCAGACTCTGATATTAAATGGTGGCCATTACTGAATCTATATCTTTTGTATTCGGGAAAAAAGACAGTAATCTCAACAAAATAGCTTCAATTACGGCATCCGGACAAGAAGCTCCGCAGGTAAGCATTATTGTGGTCAGTTCTTTTTCAGGCAGGAAGTCGGAAGTTACTTTCTCGACTTTTCTATGCAAATCATAATGGCTAATCAGGTTTTTATCCAGGATTTTTTCTACTGATTCAATAAAATATGTCGGCAATTTCTCTTCACAAAGTTCAACCAGATGAGAAGTGTTGGAAGAATTATAGCCTCCGGCAACAACAACTAAATCTGCTGATTCCTCCAGCAATGCATAAGTGGCAGTCTGATTGTCGTTGGTTGCATAGCAAAGTGTATCACGGGTATCTGCGAAATAAGCCGTTACATCACTTCCTTCAATATTATATTTCTTAATAATTACTGCCTTCAGATAATCTGCGATTGCCTGAGTATCAGAGGCAAGCATAGTAGTTTGATTTACCACACCTATTCTTTGCAAATCACGGCTTACCTCAAACCCTTCTGAATACTGTCCCTTAAATTCTTCATAAAATTGCGCCGCTGGCTTTTCGCCAGTCAGGTACTTCGCCAGTTCTATGGTTTCCTTCATGTCATTTACCACAACAGTCGGAGCATTTTGTTTACTATGGGAAAAAGTAGCACGGGTTTCTTCATGAGCCGGCTTTCCGTGCACTACAATTGTATAGTCTTTTTGTCCGATCGAAGCAGCTCTGTTCCACACCTTTTCCACAAAAGGGCATGTAGTATCATATTGGTAAGCATTAATACCGATTTTAGACAATTGCTGCTGCACTTCGAGTGTTGTTCCGAATGCAGGAACGATTACTATATCTTCCGGAACAAGACTTTCCCAGGGGATTAACTGCTTCCCTGATGTCTCCATAATAAATTTCACACCCCGGCTAAGAAGATCGGCATTCACATCAGGGTTATGAATCATTTCAGACAACAGAAAGATTCTTTTATCCGGATTTTGATTGATGGTTCTGTAAGCTATTTCAACAGCATTTTCAACCCCATAGCAAAAACCGAAATGTCTTGAAACTAAGAATCTGACAGGACCAAAATCCAATAGCGTCGGAGTGAAATCCCTCTTGAGTTTATCTTTTAACCTCCTTGCTTCTTTGATTCCTCCGATAATCTGGCTTCTGTAAAATTCTGGTATTTCGAATGACTTCATTTTCTTCATTTTTTTTCGAGCTTCCGGCGTGGCCGTATCAACTCGGTGACTATCAATCTGGGTTGAGCTATCCTTACCCTCCATTTCTAAAAACAATTTTCTAGGTTAACAGTTTTCAAAGATACTAAGAAATCATATTTAACTTATCAAAGTATAGGTCTGTGGGGTCATTTTCAGTTGATGAATAAATGTAAGAAGGCGCATAATCTGCCCGTCGGATTAGGCTGTTTTCGGTTTTCAATACCAATAATTAACTTTTTTTAAACTACCGGGGTATTACTCTGATTCTGAAAAACAGAAATTGAACTATTCCTTGAACTTACAAGTTCACTACTCTCCGGGTTTATGAAAAATCTGAATGAACAGCCGGTATTGGTAAAGACATATTAAAATACCTGTAAACGAACATTTTAAGGCAAAAATATTAGAAATTAAATAGTTTTTCTGTTTATATTTATAGTGACCTGATTCAAAAAGACCGTTTAATAACTATGATATAAATAGTTAGGACAATTTATTGATTTAATCATTCATTGTTAATATTTTTGTATCAAGGCGTTCTATCTAAGAATAAATATTATAAAATTAGTAAATACTGAATTGCGAAATGCAAATACCTAAGCACTGTTAATAGTATATATGTCAAATAATTCTTACAACATCAAATATATATATGCTTTAACATTTTAGCTATCACACGAATAAACCTATGAAAATCTCTCGTAATCCACTCATTCTTCTTTCGCTTTTTATCGTTTTGGTAGTAAGCATAATGAGCTATAGCAGAAATGCTAATAATAAGAATGAAAATAAAGGTGTCTTTTCCGGCAAAATAAGCTTTGACGATTCAACAGGTCATAGAATTTTGTCAAGAGATGTGCATGTTCAACGTATTAATGACAGAGGTAAACCTGTAATTATTTTAACTGCAACAAACAGTACTTCTTCTGAGACGGTTTACATTAAATTGTATAATGCTTCAAGTACAGGAACACATTTTATTCCGGGCGCTAATCCAATCCCGAATATCGGAAACCTGATTGAAAATTTAAACAATTACAGAGATCCGAGAAATTTCTTCCAGACTACACTTCCTAATCGTGAAGGTGTTCAGAATGGTGTTGGAAGAGTAAATATTACGAAATTAACTCAGGATGAAATTGAAGGAGAGCTTATTATTATTGCCAACAACAATGAAGGCAGACAGGCACTTCTGGAATCAGCAAAATTTAAAGCCAGATTTTAAAAGAATTTTCCCTTTCCGATAAAGTTGAGACGTCCGATGTAACCCACCGGACGTTTTTTTATGCTGTACCCCGGTAAACCAGATTCTTTATATCATTTATCCTGTTTAGGCATATCAAACTAATCTGCTCAATTCATAGTTAAGAATGTACTAAATTTGTATCATTCAAAACTAAAAACTATCTGTAGAAAATGAGTCTTGTCGAGGAATTTAACGATTACAGAAGTCGCATGAATGAAAAAATCATGTCGGCCGATAATAAAATTATAAAAAGAATTTTCAATTTAGATACCAATGCATACGCAGAAGGAGCCTTACCGGAAAAAACCAAAGAAATGATTGGTTTAGCCTGCTCAATGGTACTCCGTTGTGACGATTGCGTGAAGTATCACTTAGGTAAATGTGCCGAATTAGGAGTCAGTGATGCTGAAATGCAGGAAGTTTTTTCTATTGCTACGCTCATTGGAGGCACTATCGTCGTTCCGCATTTGCGCAGAGCTTACGAATATTGGGAGGAATTATTAACAACAACTAAAGAATAAGTCCGGAATTGAGATCCGGCAGCTGAAATGCCAGCTTCAGGATTAAAGGCATTATATTTATATGGAATTAGAACCGGAAAGATTAAAGGAAAAGTGGGAAGAGCTCCTGAACAAGATTGAAACTTTATTAGAAAAACGTCCATCTGATCTTAATGCGGTACTTTTCCTTGTGGGTGTACAGGAGTTAGGAAAGGGGCATCAGTTTTTCACAAAAGAACAGAAACAGGATTTAATGCATATCGCTATTTGTAAAGTTTTAAGTTACAGCGGCATTTATGAATTGGAAGGCTTGGATCAGGATGGCTGGCCCCACTGGAAAATGCTTCAGAAATTACCTTACGTAAATACCGCTGACCAGGAAAGAATTCTCAAACTTCATGTCATCGAATATTTTGAAAAAGAAGTATTTATTTGAAAAACGGATTTTTGAAATGCTAATTATTTGTTCAAAATTGCATTCATAAAACCTTGTTTAATCAACAACTTTCAGAAATCATTTTAAAATGAAGATTTTAACCTACAACGTCAATGGAATTCGTTCGGCACTATCTAAAGGTTTTGCAGAATGGCTTGATGCCACAAAAGCTGATATGATTTGTCTTCAGGAGGTCAAAGCAGACCTATCTCAGATTGACTCTGCTATTTTCGAAGATATGGGTTATCATATTTACTGGTACCCGGCTCAGAAAAAAGGATATTCCGGTGTAGCAATTCTGACGAAACACCAGCCTTTGCATATTGAATATGGCTGTGGAATCGGTGTATATGACGATGAAGGGAGAGTTCTCAGAACTGATTTTAAAGATTTTTCATTAATGTCAGTATATATGCCTTCAGGTTCAAGCGGGGATATTCGTCAGGATTTTAAAATGAAATGGCTGGGAGATTTTCAAGGTTATATTGATGATCTGAAAACCAACATTCCGAATCTGATTATCTCAGGAGATTACAATATCTGCCATAAGCCGATAGATATTCATAATCCTAAATCTAATGCGAACAGCTCAGGTTTCCTGCCCGAAGAAAGAGAGTGGATTGACGGATTTATGGGAACAGGTTTTATTGATACTTTCAGACATTTTAATGCAGAACCTCATCAATATACCTGGTGGAGTTTCAGAGCTGCTGCCAGACAAAAGAACTTAGGCTGGCGTATTGACTACCATCTTGCTGCTAATTCATTGAAAGACCGGCTTACAAGATCAGCCATTCTTTCAGAAGCCAAACATTCTGATCATTGTCCGGTATTACTGGAAATTGATTAAAAGTCCTGAAAAATTCAGTATATAAAATTCAGATACATATTAAAACACTTACTATTTTAAGTTAAATCAATGAAATACGAAAAACACGTTTTTATTTGTGCCAATCAAAAAGATGCCGGGAAGAAATGCTGCGGGGAAGCAAATGGATTAGCCTTGCTTGATACCATGAGAGATTCCCTGAAACAAAAAGGCCTGAATGTAAAAATAAGAGCTCAGAAAACAGCCTGCCTTGATGTCTGTGCGTTCGGACCTGCCATGGTGGTATATCCTGAGGGCATTTTCTATGGCAATGTTCAACCTTCTGACGTTGAGGAAATTATAGAAAGCCATCTTGTCAACAATACTGTTGTGGAAAGATTGAAATTAGATTTCTAAATATTAAATTTGGGGATTGCAGATTGAAACAATTCCCAAATTCAGATTTCTTATTAACAGATATGTACCGCGTCTATCCTACTTTACTCAACTCTTTCTCCTTGTATCAAAATGAAACCCGTGATGCACAAGGTGAAATTATTGTGGATTTGCAGGAAATGCTTGACAGAATCAACCGGGTTAAGAAACCCGTTACTGAGGCCCAGCAAAAAGGTATTAACTTTGAAAAGGCTGTGACTACCGGAGAAAATGAAGAATTCTTTGACGAAGGAATCATTGAACAAACCAGGGCGCTGCTCCCTACCAGATACAAAACTCAGTTTTATGTTGAAGCCAGATATAAAGATGTTCTTCTATATGGAATGGTGGATATTGTAGGAGGTAATCAAGCCTTTGACCTTAAAAGTACCCGTTATTACGAGCCTGATCGTTTTCTGAATAATCACCAGAATCTTTACCTTTTAGGCCTGCAAAAATGGGGGATTAAAACGCTGGAGTATATCATTACTGATTTTGATGCGGTTTATCAGGAAAAGTATTCGCTGGATTCTTATAATTTCGCCCCGCTTTACAGGGAAATTGATGAATTTGTTAACTTTCTGAACAGTCACCGGAAATCTATCCGCGACAAAAAGATTTTTGATACAAAAACCGACAATAACCAATTGAGTATTTTTTAAAGTATATATCTTAACTCCCTCATATTCTGAATCTCAAATGTGGGCTTTTCGATTACGTTAACAGCATTGGGGTTAAAAAACACAGCGTCCATACCTACATTCATTGCACCGAGTACATCTGCATAAAAATTATCCCCTATCATCAGACATTGTTCCGGTTTGGTTTCAGCAATTTTACAGGCATATCTGAACATTTCCGGATCCGGTTTCTTAAATCCTGATTCCTGAGACGTTACAATGTTTCTGAAATAATGCCTGATTTCAGAAGAAATCATTTTGGTATCCTGGGTTTCATTGAATCCGTTTGTAATAATATGCAAAGGGTACTTAGGGAAAAGGTATTTCAGCGTTTCTATTGAAAAAGGCAGTAAATTTGACTTTTTAGGGCAGATACTGAGATACACATCTGATAGTTCGTCACAAATTTCATGGTCAGATACCCCTAATGACGTGAAAACCAGTCTGAATCTGTCATGTCTCAGCTCATGTTGGGAAATATCTCCTTTCTCATACTGCCCCCATAATCTGTAGTTTATTTCATTAAAATTCTCCTGAAAAGCGGCAAGAGATTCTATACCGATCGTCTCTAATTTAAATATTTCATACACCTCAGACAAAGCTTCCCTGCAATTGGTATCATGATCCCAAAGGGTATGGTCAAGGTCAAAAAAAATGTGTTTGTATTGGGGCATTTGATAAATTAATAAAAGATTATTCCGGTAAGAATCATTATTTGTGCTGTCAGAAAACTACCAACTGGTAAATTGTATCATAAAATTCATCATTTTTTCCAAAATTTCCGGAAAAAGCCTGTTAAATCATTTTTTCTAAATTTTCCTTACATGAAAAAACTTACCTTTGTATCTGGTAGCACTCATCTGAAAAGGAATTTTCCTTGATGGATATAATTGGTTTTTCAAAGTTTTGTCAATGCAACATCAGCTCAAACTCAAAAAACCTCTGGCTTTTTTTGATCTCGAAACAACGGGTATCAATGTTCAGAGAGATCGTATTGTGGAAATTTGTATCGCGAAAGCTAATATTGATGGTACTGTTTCTGTAAAAACCCGAAGGGTAAATCCGGGTATTCCTATCCCATTGGAATCTTCACTCATCCATGGAATTTATGATGCAGATGTAAAAGATGAACCAAGTTTCAAACAAATCGCAAAATCTTTAGCGCAATTTATCGAAGGTTGTGACCTGGCAGGTTTCAATTCAAATCGCTTTGACGTCCCTATGCTGGTCGAAGAATTTTTGAGAAATGATGTGGAATTTGACATGAAAAACCGCAGACTTATTGATGCTCAGAGAATATTTCACCTGATGGAACCCCGTAATCTGACGGCTGCTTACAAATTCTATTGTGGTAAAGTCCTTGAAGGAGCACATGGTGCGGAAGCGGATACTTTAGCAACATTGGAAGTCCTGAATGCTCAGGTACAGCATTATGAGGGAGTTACTATCAAAAACGATAAAGGAGAAGAATACGAGCCTGTAAAAAATGACATGGAAGCTCTTCATGAAATAACATCTTCAAAAATCGTGGACTTTGCACAAAGACTGGCTTATAATAAAGAAGGGGTAGAAATCATTAATTTCGGAAAACACGCCGGAAAACCTGTGGCACAGGTACTCAAAGATGAACCGTCTTATTACGACTGGATGATGAAGGGTGATTTCCCCTTAGATACCAAACGTAAACTGACAGAAATTAAATTAAGAAATTTCAATAACAAGTAAATTCAATCTGAGTATTTGACAAGGCTTATTTTAAACCGATATTAAAAAAAGTTATCTTTCTATTTTTGTATCTCGGCTTTTGACTATTTTTATTAAGAATTCCTTAATTTTGCCCATATTTTTTTTCAAAACCACATCAAATTTCAAACAAGCTCCTATTTTTGGGGTTTGAAAGAAACAAGAACTTACAGGTTTCGGGCGAAAACATTGAAATATTAACCATTGCGCCTGAAAATCTGAGAAAACCATGCAACAAATGCAACAAATACCTGACGTAATCAAACTGATTCCCCTGAACTTTTATGTACTGTTCAGTTCGGCATTATTTTGTATCGGTATTGTGGGCGTCCTTACCCGCAGAAATGCCATTATCATCTTCATGTCTGTTGAATTGATGCTGAATGCTGTAAATCTTCTGCTCGCAGCTTTCTCTTCTTATCGAGCTGACCCATCCGGACAAATTTTTGTTTTTTTCATTATGGCAGTAGCAGCCGCTGAGGTAGCTGTTGGTCTGGCCATCATTGTCATGATTTATCGCAATATCCAAACCATTGATGTTGGTATTCTGAATAAGTTGAAATGGTAATACCTTTTCAGTAACATTTGGTTAAATATTAGTATTCTGAAAATACCCGGATTCCTGATTTTTGCCATTGTTATCGGTTTTAGGTTGAAAATAATATCCAAAGAATAAAGTGCCGGAGCATAAATTAAGGCATTTTCAAATTTTCAAATTATGTCACTTGTGACCCTCATTCCTCTTTTTCCACTAATTGGTTTCCTCATTAACGGAATCGGATTCCGTCATGTTCCAAAATCATTGGTAGGTATTATTGGTTCGGCAGCAGCTTTAGCTTCTTTTGCCTGTGCATTAAGTCTCTTCATCGGATTTTCAGGTCAGCCTGAAGTAACCCATTTGTTTGACTGGATTACTGTAGGAAAACTGAATATTTCGATGTCATTCCAGATTGATCAGCTTTCTCTTTTAATGTTGCTGATTATTACCGGTGTAGGGTCACTTATTCACATTTACTCTGTCGGATATATGCACCATGATGAAGGTTTCGGAAAGTTTTTTGCCTTCCTGAATCTTTTCCTTTTCTTCATGCTGCTATTGGTTTTAGGCTCAAACTTCGTAGTAATGTTTATCGGTTGGGAAGGCGTAGGTCTTTGTTCTTACCTTCTTATCGGTTTCTGGAATAAAAACTCAAATTATGGAAATGCCGCCCGGAAAGCGTTTATCATGAACCGTATTGGTGACTTAGGCTTTCTCTTAGGTATTTTCCTCATAATCAACCATTTCGGATCTGTTGAATTCGCTGATGTTTTTGGAAAAATCGCAGAAGGCGATTATGAATCAGGTGATAAAACACTGCTTTATATCACATTACTTCTTTTTGTAGGAGCAATGGGTAAGTCGGCTCAGATTCCTTTATATACCTGGTTACCAGATGCAATGGCTGGTCCTACTCCGGTTTCAGCCCTTATTCACGCTGCTACCATGGTTACTGCCGGTATTTACATGATTATCCGTGCGAATATCATGTATTCTCTATCTCCGGAAACACTGGAAATTGTAGGTTGGGTAGGTGCAGCAACTGCTGTTTTAGCCGCTTCAATCGGTTTATTCCAGAATGATATCAAGAAAGTACTTGCCTATTCTACTGTATCACAACTCGGATACATGTTCATGGGGCTTGGCGTAATGGCATATTCTTCGTCCTTTTTCCATGTTATGACTCATGCTTTCTTCAAGGCATTACTTTTCCTTGGAGCCGGATCAGTAATTCATGCCATGTCAGACGAACAGGATATCCGTTTTATGGGTGGACTGAGAAAGAAACTGCCTGTTACATTTATTACTTTCCTTATTGCAACCATTGCTATCTCCGGAATTCCTCCATTTGCCGGATTTTTCTCAAAAGATGAAATCTTAGCTCATGTTTACGAGCACAATAAACTGATGTGGGTTGTGGCATTGGCAGGCTCTGTGATGACATCATTTTATATGTTCCGTTTATTATTTCTTACTTTCTTCGGAGAGTTCAGAGGTACACATGAACAGGAACATCATTTACATGAATCACCGATTACAATGACATTACCATTAATGTTATTAGCTGTACTTTCTGCAATCGGTGGATTCTTTAATTTGCCTCATATCTTTAATGGTCATGCAAGTCTGGCAGAATTTATGTCGCCATTATTTGCACATACTCATAGTACCGCACACGAAGCAGATGCTTCAACAGAAATAATGCTGATGGTTATTTCCGTAGCTGCGGCCTTAATTGCTGCTGCTTTTGCTTACTTTCTTTACATCATTAAAAAATCTGTTCCTGCTGCTGACGGACAGGAATCCGGTTTGAAGAAAGTTATTTACAACAAATATTATGTGGATGAATTATATGATAAAATCTTCGTAACCCCGATTACGGTTTTATCTAATTTTTTCCATTCTGTTATAGAGTTCCTGGTAATTGATTTAATTGTTGAAGGAATCGGGAAAGGTGTTAAAATACTTTCCGGAGAAGCCCGTCTTCTTCAAAACGGAACAACAGGTTATTACATCTTTGCCATGGTTATTTCTATCGCTGTGATTCTGGCATGGAGTTTAAGAGCTTTTTTGTTCTGATAACTTAAAGAATTAACAAGTAAATTCATTATACCCTTCGTGATTATTGGATAAACCGGAGGAAAATCAAGTACAGTAAAACAAAACGTAACACTAATGCTTACGCTAACGCTCATACTTTTCCCTATCATTGCAGGTTTATTAACCCTGGCCTCGAAAGGTGAAAATGCCAAAACAATTGCTTCTGCTGCTGCTTTCATAGAGCTTGCATTGGGAGCTTATACTTACTTCTCATTCGTTCCGGATGCCAGTACACAATTTGGTCTGAGTTACGATTGGATCCATGCTGCCGGAGTGAAATTTTCAATCGGAATAGACGGTATCAGCCTGATTTTAGTTTGTCTGACTACTTTAATGGTTCCATTCATTATCGTCTCTACATTTAACAGTAATTATACGAATGCAAATAATCTATATGCTTTGATTCTGTTTATGCAGGCTGCTCTTGTCGGGGTTTTCACAGCGAAAGACGGCTTTTTATTCTATTTCTTTTTCGAAGCAGCTCTCATTCCGGTTTATTTTATTGCAGCAATCTGGGGTGGTGAAAACAAAATTAAGGTCACTTTAAAATTCTTTATTTTTACCATGTTTGGCTCGCTATTCATGTTACTGGCACTTGTGTACCTCTACATGAAAACACCGGGCGAAATACACACTTCTGATATTACTGCATTATATGAAGTGGGGCAAAATCTGAACCCGTCACAGCAAGGATATATTTTCTGGGCATTTTTCATTGCTTTTGCTATCAAAATGCCATTATTCCCATTCCACACATGGCAACCCGATACTTATGTTGAAGCTCCTGCTCCGGCTACGATGTTGCTTTCAGGAATTATGTTGAAAATGGGTACCTATGGTTTAATCCGTATTTTACTGCCAATTGTTCCTGCCGGAGTTCAGGCATGGGGTCTTACGGCTATCATTTTGTCTGTGATCGGAATTGTTTACGGCTCTATCATTGCTATCCAGCAAAAAGACATGAAACGCCTTATCGCCTATTCTTCATTTGCTCACGTAGGATTAATGTCTGCCGGGATTTTTTCAAGAACACTTGATGGTTTGCAAGGTTCATTAATCCAGATGCTTGCGCATGGTATCAATGTCATCGGCCTTTTCTTTATCGTAGAAATTATTCAGCAGCGTACTAAATCGAGAGAATTGGCAAGACTTGGAGGTATTACTCAAACGACGCCTAATCTTACCGTTTATTTCATTATCATTATGCTTGGTTCGGTAGCGTTACCTCTTACAAATGGTTTTGTCGGAGAGTTCCTGCTTCTCAAAGGAGTTTACGAATACAATGTCTGGATCGGAGCTGTAGCCGGAATTACTATTATTCTCGGTGCGGTTTATATGTTGAGACTGGTTCAGAAATCGATGTTCGGTATTACTTCACGTATTACTGAAGGGTTCCAGGATCTGACTTTCAGTGAAAAAGCGGTGTTATTTCCCATTGCATTTTTAGTAATTGCATTAGGTATTGCGCCAAATGCATTCCTGCATATAACGGAACCTGCTGTTTCTCAATTATTGACAATTATTACGAAATAAATAGTATTCACAGGTATTTGCCTGTGACATGTGACCATATTCGCAGACATCTGTTTGTGCTACTGTCGAAAAAATATGAACTCAATTATAGCTTTATCACTTTTCGGGATTGCCAACCTTTTCTTAGGATTTCTCAACAACCGGAAAATCTTACTACCTGCCACGCTGGCTTTTGTTCTGGTAGCTTTAGGCTTAAATCTCGCCGACTGGAATCAGGAGTATCTGTGGTTCAATAACATGCTTCGCACGAACAACCTGTCTGTTAATTTCGCTTCTGTGATTTTAGTAGCAACGTTCCTTGTAGTGGCTGTTTCAAGAGGTTTCGGTGATGATGAGGAACATACTCACCCTGCTGAATATTATGCTATTATGCTATTTTCAGTAGTCGGAGCGATTATGATGGTCACTTTCGAAAACCTGATTATGCTTTTCGTAGGGCTTGAAATTTTATCTGTTTCAATGTATATTCTTACAGGAACAGACAAACGTAATCTTCGTTCCAATGAAGCTGCGCTTAAGTACTTCCTGATGGGAGCTTTTGCTACAGGGATTCTTCTTTTCGGGATTGCCCTGATTTACGGAGCTACGGGGTCATTTAATATTCACGGCATTGAAGCATTGGTATTAACTGCGGCCGGAGGTTCTGCCCCGGCATTATTATATATCGGTATTGTTATGGTAATTATCGGGCTGCTATTCAAAGTTTCTGCAGCACCTTTCCATTTCTGGACGCCTGATGTATATGAAGGAGCACCTGCCATTTTCACTGCTTTTATGTCAACAGTTGTTAAAACAGCTGGTTTTGCTGCATTATTCAGATTATTGGGAGGAGCATTCACTGGGGTTTATGGTACCTGGATCTATATTCTGTACTTCCTGACGATGCTTACCTTAATCATCGGAAATATTACCGCCGTTTATCAGCAGAGCTTCAAGAGAATGCTTGCTTATTCAAGTATTTCTCATGCAGGATATTTAATGCTGACAGCAACTGCTAAAGTGGCTCATACACAATCATCAATCCTGTTTTACTCATTAGCTTATTCTGTTGCAACGATCTCTGCATTTGCAGTATTAATGGTTGTAGCTGAGACCAAAGAAAGTAATGCAGAGAAAACAAATGAGAATTTCGATATTTTCAACGGATTAGCGAAGAACAACCCTTTACTTGCTTTCGTATTAACTGTTTCGATGTTGTCATTAGCAGGAATTCCACTGACTGCAGGATTCTGGGGTAAGTTCTTTATTTTCTCAGATGCTTTCCAGAGAGGAATTGTAGTGCCGCTGGTGGTTGCAGTTTTAATGTCAGCTGTAGGTATTTATTATTATTTCAAAGCCATTATTTCTGCTTATTTCAAAGAAGGAGATGTGCCGGCAATCGAACTAAAGCCTATTTATAAAATCACGCTGATTGTAACGACGCTCTTAACCATCGTACTTGGTATTGCTCCGGATTTAGTAAAAAGCATTTTCTAAAAAAATATACTCAGAATAGAAATGTTTCTATTCTGAGATTTCAACCCATCAACTTTAATTTAGTGTCGAATACTAAACTACTCAACAAAAAAGATCTGATTGCCTATTTCTTAGTAGCAGGTACAGGTGCTCTGGTACAATTTATTGCTGGCAGCTTATTGAGAAATTACCTGGGTTTATCTTACGGATCGGCTATTGCATATTCATATATTATTGCCTTTTTCGTAGGATTTTTCCTCACTAAAATGTTTGCCTTTGATGCAAGAAGCACCAATCAGACAAGAAGAGAAATGGTAAAGTTCGTGATGGTAGCCTGTTTTTCAGGAGCTGTTATGTGGTTTTTTGCCTTAGCATCTCTCAAATTGGTAGAAGCAACTTTTGGTAAAAACGCTATTCTTTTACCTTTTCTTCAGAAACCGGTAAATGTAAATGAGCTGGGTTCTCAGGTGATAGGAATGGGCTTCAGTTTCATTTCAAATTACATACTTCACAAAACTTTTACCTTTAAAAGTACAGGTTTTTACGACCGTCTGAAAGCTCTTATTCGTTAAAATAGAACAAAATCAAGAAATTTCAAGCATTAAGTCCTGAGTATTTCCCCTTAAATTTCTTAGAGAATCTTTAGAAAAATTTAATTATTGGACTATTTATTGTTCATATAGTTTATTTTTTTGGCTTTTTTAAAGATTTTTCCCAACTTCTTAGAATTTCCTTAAAAAAAAGTAACACTTGGCTTGCAGGGAATAGAAATTGCATTTAACTTTGTAACTCAAACCTTAAAACATCACACAAAGAAATGAAAAAATTGTTCGCTTTAGCATTCGTAGCTGGTATGGTAACATTGGCTGCTTGCGGTGAGAAAAAAGCTGCTGAAACTACTACTGATTCAGTTGCTGCTACTGTAGATTCTGCTGCTTCTGTAGTTGATTCTGCTGCTGCTACTGTTGATTCTGCTGCTGCTGTAGTTGATTCTGCTGCTAAGAAGTAATCATCTCTCACTTGAGATAAAAAAGTCTTATTATCGTAATAAGACTTTTTTTATGTCTATACCATTCCTCTTTTATATTTGCTTATAAAAAGAACCTTCAATTTTTGCATAAGTAAGATGTTTTGAAAAACTTTAGATATGACTCAAGACAAGCATCTTTATATATTCAAAAAATATCTTCCCGAAAATTCCGTAAATTACTGTTACGATTTATGGGCTCTTCATAAATTCTCTTTTAAGGTAACTCCTCCGAGACAATCCAAGTTTGGAGATTATTGCTACCGAAAAGATAAAGGACATCAGATTACCGTCAATTCAAATCTTAATCCCTATTCTTTCCTGATCACTTATATCCATGAAGTGGCTCACCTGGTAACTTACAAGCAATACGGCAACAAGAAAGACCCTCACGGAAAGGAATGGAAGCAAAATTTTCTGAAAACATTTCTTCCTGTTCTCAGCAATGAAGTTTTGCCCCCGGACCTGCTTGAAGTATTGACCGCATATTTACAAAATCCTTCTGCCTCCACACAGGGTTATACTCCGTTGGTACGCATACTTCAGACATATGACCTGCAAACAGATGAGGTACCTCTCACTTCCCTGAAAGAAGGAGATCAGTTTATCATTCGTGGTCAGACTTTTGTGAAAGGTTTGCTGAGGAGAACCCGCTATTTATGCACGGATGCCAAAACCTCTAAACGATATGTTATTTCAGCCACGGCCCTGGTTAAAAAATTATAACATTCATCCCTTATTTTTGCAGACAAATGCATTGATTTTCAGGAAAGTGATGCAATTAAATCCTGAGAATAAAATAATCCGGCAGGATTTACATTCTTAACTTATAACAACCCTTGAAAGAATACCTGATTTGAAATCTTCAACTATCTATATTTCACTTGTTTTTATACTTATTTGTAACCTTTGCAAGGGACAGAATGCCTCAGTTCTTTCGAAAGGGAAATGGGTAAAGATCGGAATTACTCAAACCGGCGTCTATAAACTCGACGCTGCATATCTTCAGAAGGCTGGTTTTAACATTTCAGAAATTAATCCGCAAAACATTAAAATTTATGGGGATTTCAAAGGAATGCTCCCTCAGGCAAACAATGCCCCAAGGTTAGCAGACCTGGTCGAAAATAGCATCTATGTAGAAGGTGAAGCAGATACAAAATTTGATAATAAGGATTATGTACTCTTTTTAGCAAAAAGTCCACATCAGGTAGATTTTGATTATACCAAAAAGAAATTCTCTGTAAAGACCAATATTTATTCTGATACAGCATTTTATTTCCTGACTGTTTCCGATAGCAAAGGATTGAGAATTAAAGACCAGAATACCGCAGAAGCCACAAAGTATGTAACTTCCTATTACGACTATGCTTATTACGAAAAAGACCTGATAAACCTTATTCAGTCTGGTCGTGAATGGTACGGTGAAGATTTTTATGATAGTCAGGAAAAGACATTTGATCTGAAATTATCAGGGCTTATGAAGGACTCCGTTATCAGTGTTACAGCTTCCATGATGGCCGGCGTGAATGGCAACAGTTCTTTCAAAGTACGGTTAAATGGACTTGATGTAGGAAGCCAGAGTATAGCTCCGGTAGGAACAGCTACTTACGATTATAAAGGACAAGACTCTACAAAAACCTATCTAATCAAGTCAACTCCATATATTGGCAACGGAGAATTCAAAGTGGGTGTGAGTTTTAATAAAAACAGTAGTTTCAGCGGAGCAGGTTACCTGAATTATTTACTGGCTGAAGTGCAGCGAGATATTGCCTTGTACGGCAATCAGACCTTATTCAGATGTAATGATTCCGGTAATTTCATCGTAAAAACTACCAATCCTTCTGTAAAAATCTGGGATATATCAAATCCTTTCCAGATAAAAAATCAACTTTTTAACCAAAATAGCCAGCAAGTACTTTTCGGACTTCAGTCTAAGGAAGAGCGGGAGTTTATCATATTTTCAACAAACGACTATCTTGTTCCTCTAACCATAAGAGTTGTTCCAAATCAGAACATCAGAAACATAGACGTCCCGGACCTGGTCATTCTCTGCTCAGAATTAATCCGGGATCAGGCTGAAAGGCTGGCAGATTACCGACGAAAAGAAAATAACCTATCTGTCGCGGTAGTAAGTCCTGAACAGATTTATAACGAATACTCTTCAGGAAAGCAGGACATTTCTGCCATAAGGGATTTCATGAAGTCTTTGTATGACAGAAATCCGGCTAAACTCAAGTATCTTTTACTTTTTGGTGATGCCTCGGTAGATTACAAAAAAAGGTCTGTGGTAATTTCTAAAACCACTGCAGATATGTACATTCCTGTTTATGAAAGCCGGGAGTCATTACATCCGATTCTAAGTTATTCTTCTGATGATTATTATGGCTTTTTGAGCGATCTGGAAGGAGAATGGCCGGAGAACGATTCCGGAGATCATACATTGAATATCGGTATCGGAAGATTACCCGTAAAGTTTCCGGATGAGGCAAAGGCTATGGTCGATAAATTGCTTCATTATGAAACCAGCAAAAATGTTTTGGGCGACTGGAGAACAAAAATCGCATTTGTCGCTGATAATGGTGATAACAATATTCACCAGGAAGATGCTGATTATTTTTCACAGATCATTAAAAACAATTATAAAAACTATCAGACTGACAAATTATACCTGGATGCTTATCCGTTAATTTCCTTACCGGCAGGACAGCGTTCACCATTGGCAAATCAGGCTATAAACAATGCCATTTCACAGGGAGTACTGATTATGAATTACAATGGGCATGGGGCCGAATCAGGCTGGTCTGAAGAGCAGATTCTTACAACAAACGATATTTCTAACTGGACTAACTACGACAACATGCCGCTGATGTTAACAGCAACATGTCAGTTTGGTAGATATGATGATCCGAATCAGGTCTCAGGAGCAGAACTGGCCATATTAAATGCCAAAGGAGGAGCAATCGGATTACTTACCACCACCAGACCTGTTTATCAAAGCACCAATCATATTCTGAATTCTTCTTTCTATGAAACAGCATTTAAATCCAGAAACGGAGTAATGCTAAGATTGGGCGAAATCATACAAAAAACCAAGAATCTCGGCGTATCGGGAGTAATCAACCGAAATTTCACCTTACTGGGAGATCCGTCTATGCAATTGGCTTATCCAAAAGAAAATCTGGTGGTCACAACAATCAATGGTAAACCTCTGACAGGAAAAGATACCCTAAAAGCGTTAAGTAAAGTCACTTTCGAAGGAATGGTGTTTGATGAAGCCACTCAAACCGAGGTTAAAAATTTTAACGGTAAGCTTCAGGTTAAGGTATTTGACAAAGAAAACAACCTCACAACGCTTGGAGGAAAAGGCTCTCCATTTGCCTACCAGGCCTTTAATAATGTATTGTTTGAAGGTACTTCAACTATCACAAACGGAAAATACAGTTTTTCTTTTGTTGTTCCCAAAGACATCAATTACCAGGTAGGAAACGGCAGAATTTATCTTTATGCCCAAAACAATGAGCAGACATTAGATGCAAGTGGTAAAGTTGAACCTTTAGTCGGAGGTGCTGCTGTTTTTAACCCGGACAATAATCCTCCGAAACTACTCGCTTATTTAAACAGTAAAAATTTCAAAGACAATTCTGTCACGGATTCAAATCCTATTCTATATGCGGAAATTTCTGATGAAAATGGTTTAAATCTGGCGACAAATGGCCTGGGACATGAAATGACCGCTGTATTGAATGACACAGCTAAATACCTGCTGAAACCCTACTTTATTCCTGCTGCAGACAGCTTTCAAAGTGGCATAATAACGATGCCTTTTAAAGGTCTTCCTGCAGGTGATCATCAGCTTACTATAAAAATATGGGATACGTACAATAATTCAACTCAGCAAACGTTACGATTCAAGGTAATCCCCGATCAACCTAATCAGTTAAAAAACGTATATTGCTTTCCCAATCCACTTTCAGGCGCGGATAATTCATTGTTTTTTAACCTCGAACACAATCGCCAGGGGGATGATTTAACAGTAAGTATTGCATTATACAATTCCCAGGGCAAATTAATTAAACAGTTTCAGGACACCCAGTACAGAGTAAATCAACCAATCACTCAAATAGAATGGTCATTAGGCGGTGAATCTCAAAAAATTCCTACGGGAATGTACATTTATACTATTTTTGTAAAATCATTGACAAGTGGATACCAATCTTCAGGGACGGGAAGATTGATTTCCGTTAGATAAATTTAAAGGAAGGATTTTATAAAAAATTTATTGAAAAACGATTTTATTCATTACTTTTGAAATCATACCTCGTCCAGAGAACTATTTCTTAACTCTTAAAGACAATGACCAGAAAAATTACCTACGCCCTCAAAGCGGTATTGATGCTAAGCTTAACAGGTTCTTCATTAGTAAGTTTTGCGCAAAAACCAGTTTTGGGACAAGTTAACGAAGGCAGAATTCCTACGCCAGCCATGTTATTTTTAAATATTTCTCCTGATGCCCGCTCTGCTGCAATGGGTGATGCAGGGGTTGCTATCTCATCTGATGTAAATGCTATCTACTGGAACCCTGCAAAATTGGCTGTTGCTGACAGAGAATTCGGTGTTTCATTATCATATACTCCCTGGTTACGTAACTTAATTAACGATATGGCACTTTATAATCTAAGTGCGTATAAAAAAATAGGTAAAGGTCAAACTATCGGACTTGCTGTCAATTACTTCGATCAGGGTCTTTTTCAGGCAACTGATGACCAGGGTACAATCAAAGGAAATTTTAACTCTAAAGAATATGCTATTACAGGTAGCTACTCAAGAGTTCTTTCAACCCACCTTTCTTTAGGGGTAAATCTTAAGTTCCTTAACTCTAATCTGATTGGTAATTATGCCACAGGCGGTAGCCAGGCTATCACGAAGTCACCAAGTACAGTAGCCGCGGATATTGGTTTATTTTATGATACAAAAAGAGATAAGCCCTGGAATTATACCTACGGTTTAATGATTTCTAATATCAGTGGTAAAATCAATTACGGATCAACTCAGGATAACTTCGTTCCTACCAACTTCAAACTTGGTATGGCCGCAACGAGAACGATCGATCAGCATAACAGATTCACATTCACCCTTGATTTAAACAAGTTGATGGTTCCGACTCCTCCTTCTTACAAAACTGTAAACGGAGTTACTGTTATCGATAAAGGTACGGATCCAAATACAAAATCAGCACTTAGCGGTATGTTTGGATCATTCGGAGATGCTCCGGATGGAATTAGCGAAGAATTAAAAGAAGTTACGGTTTCACTGGGTGGTGAATACGTTTACAATGACATGTTTGCAGCCAGAGTTGGTTATTTCAACGAAAGCGAAATGAAAGGTAACAGAAAATATGCTACCGTTGGTGTAGGCTTCAAGTTGGAGAAAAAATATAGCTTCGACTTTGCTTATTTGTTGCCGACAGGAGGAAGCGGAAGTCCTTTAGCTAATACCTTAAGAATTTCCCTTGCAGCTACATTTGATGGCGCTCCAAAGTCAGTGGCATCTGAGTCGAAATAATAAACTTTATTTTAGAAATTATTGTTTATCAAATGACATTCCAGCAGGAGTGTCATTTGCTTTTTAAGAAAACCAGTAAAAGCCATTTGTTTATATGATTTTAGACAGAACCATCTCTCCGAATTTTAAAACCATTGATGAGGTTAATATCGCATCAATTCAAACCATTGTTTTAGCCAATGGCATTCCATTACATATCGTAAATGTCGGAGAACAACCTGTTATGAAACTAGAAGTAAGTTTTGAGGCAGGCGGATGGTTTGATTATCCGAATAATGGAGTTTCTCATTTTACTGCAAAAATGCTCAGTGAGGGAACGGCGAATCATTCATCTTCAAAAATCAGTGAATTTTTTGACCTTTTTGGTGCCTTTACAGAATTCGGTCATGGATTAGACCGTGCGAATGTAGTAGTGTACGGACTTACCAAACATTTAAGTTCTCTACTCCCGATGATTTTGGAAATCATCAATGAGTCTGTATTCCCGCAGCGGGAGCTTGATAACCTGAAAAATATTTCCCTTCAAACATTAAAAGTAAATCTCGAGAAGAATGCTTTTGTAGCCAACCAGGTATTCAGAAAAGATGTTTTCGGAGCTCAGCATCCTTATGGTAATTCATTAAGAGCGGAAGACATTCAAAGCATCAACAGAGATGATCTTATTAAATTTTATAATAATCGCTGGAAAAACCAACCTTGCAGAATCTTCCTGTCAGGAAAAATCAGTGATGCAGAAATTAAATTAATCGAAACGTTCTTCGGTAATCATCAGATTGCTAAATCAGATATTTCATCTAAAGTTCTTCCTGAAACAGATTATAACAGTCAGGATAAAATTTTAGTAGAAAAAGAAAATGCAGTGCAGTCCTCTATCAGAATGGGCAGGAAACTTTTTAAAAGAAGTCATCCTGATTATTTCAAAATGTTATTGCTGAATGAAACGCTGGGTGGTTATTTCGGTTCCCGTCTCATGAAAAATATCAGGGAAGAAAAAGGCTTCACTTATGGGATTTCTTCTAATGTGGCACCCTTTGCAAGAGATGGATATTTCATCATCGGAACGGATGTCAAAAAAGAATTTACTCAGCAAACTATTGATGAGATCTACAAAGAAATTAAAAAATTACAGACAGAATTAGTTTCAGAAAGTGAATTGGAAACTGTCAAAAATTACATGATTGGCGCCTTTGCCGGATCTCTGAATACTCCGTTTGAGATCATAGACAGATATAAAGTGATTTTGGGTGAAGATTTACCTTTGGATTTTTATCAAAATTATATCTCAAATATCAGACAGGTTTCCGCTCCCGAAATTTTGGAAATGGCGAATCAATATCTATCCGAAGGTTCTCTGTTAGAGGTAGTTGTAGGAGGAAAATAGTTAAACTTTCAGGTGATATTCATTTGGATTTAAGTAAGTTATTTTGTAAATTTTCAAACATAAACTTTTTAAATCCAGACATCATTATGAAAAAAGTTTCAAATCTAATTCAAGGTAAAGGAAGTACGGTTACTACCATCGAAGCAACCAAAACAGTATATGAAGCTTTGGAAGTAATGGTAGAAAATAATATTGGTGCCATTATTGTATTACATGAGGGGGAGTATATCGGCCTGTTGACAGAACGGGATTATGCAAGAAAGGTAATATTGAAAGGGAAACATTCTCAGGAAACTTTGGTCGGAGATATTATGCAGAATAATCCTCCGAATGTCACTTTCAATGATACCATTGAAAAATGTATGGAAATTATGTCTGATAAACACATCAGATATTTGCCGGTAGTAACTGAAAAAGAAGTAAAGGGCCTGGTTTCAATGGGTGACCTTGTTCGTTTTATCATTGAAGATCAAAAACATACTATAGAAAATCTTCAGAATTATATTTCAGGGGCAGTTTAATGGTAAAAGCCTAATAAAAATTAAAAGCCGGACTCTTCCAGGAATCCGGCTTTTAATTTTATGTGATTCAGGTTCCTAAATCTTGAAATGAGCCAGATCAGCAAATTCCTGAACTCTGCCTGTTACTTCAGCTTCAGTAAGAGTAAGCATTCTTTCAGTCCCGAATTTTTCAACACAGAATGATGCCATGGCAGAACCATAAACAATTGCTCTTTTCATATTGTCAAATGACAAATCTTCTGTTTTGGCAAGATATCCGATAAAACCTCCTACGAAAGTATCCCCTGCTCCCGTCGGATCAAATACATCTTCCAGTGGTAATGCCGGGCAATAGAACATTTTTTCCTCCTGGAATAATAATGCACCATGTTCTCCTTTTTTGATAATGAGTGTTTTTGGACCCATTTCAACTATTTTCTTAGCAGCAACTCTTAGAGAATATTCCCCTGAAAGCTGACGTGCCTCCTCGTCATTAATGCAAAGAACATCCACCATTTTAATGACACGCTTCAAATCTTCCAAAGCAACATCCATCCAGAAATTCATCGTATCCATTACAATCAATTTCGGGCGGTTTCTAAGTCTTTCTATCGCCTGAATCTGAACCATCGGAGTAAGATTACCTAACATCAGATATTGGCAATCCTGATAAAGTTCAGGGATAACCGGATCAAAGGTCCCTAACACATTCAGCTCTGTCACCAAAGTATCACGGGAATTCATATTATTATGGTAACGGCCAGACCAGAAGAAAGATTTCTCTCCTTCTTTAATCTGAAGGCCATCCAGATTTACTCCTTTTGCCGTAAGCATGTCTATGTACTCCTGTGGAAAATCCTCTCCGACAACAGCTACTACATTTACATTCGGTGTGAAATAGCAAGCCGAAAGACTGATATAAGTACAAGAACCACCGATAATTTTATCTGTTTTTCCATAAGGCGTTTCCAATGCATCAAACGCCATTGATCCAATTGCTAATAAGCTCATTAATAATTAATTATTGTGAAAATATATGGCAATTTACAAAAAAACAGCTGTTTTACACGACTCTGTGTGCAAATAAGAGTTTACAGGATGCGAAAGGGAATATCTTTTGGCTGCTACCCGTAAAATAATACAATATAAAACCCCAATGTCATTAATTTCTTAATGGCAGATATTCAGACACAGCATACTGCTTACCCAAAAATCAAATATGAGAAAAAAGGAGAAGTAGATTTAAAGTAAGAGCTCATAACAGCGAAACCAGGTTAAAAGCTCTTACTATAGATTGAATAAAAATTAAAGAAGCAAAGCCAATGTTGAATTGGTTTTGTCACAAAGACTGATAATCTCAGGCGGAGATTCTTAATAAGTCCGGTGAGGATAAACCTAATATCTCACACAATTTTGAAAAATGTCTGAGACTTGGGCAATGCCTTCCGGATTCCCAGTTATTATAACTGCTTTGACTCACACCAACAAATTCCGCCACTTCTGTTTGTGATAAGCGTTTGGAAATACGAGCTTTTATTAAAGCTTCAGAAAGGGATGTAGTACTTAACATAAATTAAAAAGGTTAAAACATGGTAATTTATGATAACGCCAACAAATTGTAAAAAAACAAATAAATCTGCGATTATCACTTATATTTTCAAAATTATCAGTTTTCTGATAGAAATTATCAGTTAACTGATAGGAAAATCCGGAAGGTAGAACAAAATTTGCTTCACAATAAATCACAATTTTATCACAAATATATACAATAATTATCAATGTAACTGAGATTGAGATGCATCAACCGTTCGATTATAGAATACTTACCAAATGGTTAATTAAGATCGGAATTCCTGTTTCAGAGCACTATCTCAAACATTCTTTACAATTACATCCGGATTATCCTTCGATTTACAGCATAACTGATGTTATTGAAAAAATGGGCATTGACTGCCTCGCTGTTGAAATCGAAGCCGAAAGCCTTGACGAAGTCCCCCTGCCCTTTCTGGCAAATATGAAATCTTCAGATGGTTTAAGGTTCGAACTGATCGAAAACCTTAATGCTACTAAAGAATCTGCATTTTCCGAAAACTGGACAGGAATCGTTATTGCAGCAGATAAACCAAAACATTTTAAAAATGCAGAGATTGATAATTATTTAAAAAACGAAAGAGAAAGCAAATATCTTATCATTCTCATTGCCATTTTAAGCGTATTCTTTTTCGTAAGATTAAATTTATTCAGCGAAGTCCGGTGGCTATATATTTTTTCAATCAGTGCATTAGCGGGATTACTTATTTCCGTTCTGATAGTTCTGAAAGAACTTGGGCTTTCCAATAAAATGCTGGAGGAAGTTTGCACAGAAGACTGTGAAACGGTAAAAGATAGCACTGATATAAACTGGGGTGAGCTGGGTTTAATTTATTTCTCCGTTCAGATAGTTTTCATAGCTTTTTCAGCAACTGAAAATGCCTCAGTGCGTACATTATTTAACCTCTTGTCACTCTTCAGTCTCGGTTTTATCGCCTATTCATTGTTTTATCAATGGAAAATCGTAAAAAAATGGTGTAAGCTATGTTTGGGAATTCTAAGTATTCTTGCTGTTCAGCTGGCAAATGCAGTCTGGTATCAGGAAACCTTTCAAATATCAATCCCTCAAATATTATCCTTTATATCAGTATCAGCATTTATATACATTTCCTGGGCACTTATTAAACCACTTATAAAGAATTATTTTCATTTCCAGGCGGAATATTATCGCTTAAACCGATTCAGAAACAATACTGAATTATTTAGAAACTATCAGGAAAATCGACCACAGGTTCCTCAGGAGGCCTTGAGTTCAGAACTGGAACTGGCCAATCCTTTGGCTCATACAAAAATTATAGTGGCCTGTAATCCCTTTTGCAAGCCCTGTGCCGAAGTCCATCATAAATTAGAACAGTTAATTGATCGTTTTGGCGAGCAGATCAGCCTTATTATCAGATGGAATGTAAATACTCAGTATAAAGAGCATAAAAGATATCAGGCAGCGCATTATCTTTTAAGTATTGCCTGTTCTTTCCCGATCGAAAAGAGAGTTGCACAAACGAGAATATTATTGAATGAATGGTTCGGAAAAATGGATTTTCATGCCTTTAAAGAAGAGCATTCTTCCTTTAATATTTCCGTCGAAGAATCTATTATTTCCCGTTTGATGGAGGAACATGAACAATGGGCTGAAACAGCAAATGTAGAATATACTCCTTCCATTTTTATAAATGGCAGACTCCTGACCAAACCCTTCGATTTGGGGGATGTATATAATTTCCTGAAATATGAGGAAACACCAGCTTTAGAAGAACCGGAAACTGTTGAAATAACATAAAGAATTTGTTGCAGCAAAAGGATAAGCCTGTAGTCCTTAATTTATAGGTTTCAAAACAAATAATTATGAAAATGAAAGATTTAAAGAAAATTGGAAAAGTCCTAAGCAAAGATGAATTAAGAAAAGTTACTGGTGGTTTTGCATGTTATTGCAATGGCCGTTATGTTGGAGAAATGAGCTCTGTCTCAGCTTGCTGGAATGCTTGCTAGATTTATATTTACCGAGAAGAGGGACAAAATGCCCTCTTCTTCTAAAAATACTTTCATTAACGAATGCCCAATCAATGAAATTTATTCCCTTCTTCCTCTTTAGTCTATTATCCCTGAATTTATTTTCACAAATTTCCGGTGTTACCATTATTGGCCGTATGCCTCAAAGAAATGACGGTGAAATTATTGCTTTCGAAAAACCTATCGGCAATTATCCCAGATCATTTTATATGAATCAGAAAGATAACTGTCAGATTATCAATAATTCATTCAGTAGGACAATCCCTTTATCAACCAGCGGATTTATTTATGTGTACGAGAAGCCGTTCTACAAACCTTTTGCGAAATTATTTGCCGAGCCAGGCGATACAATCCGATTTTCTTACACTGATAATCAAATTACTTTCTCCGGGAAAAATGCCGCTTTTAACAACCTTTACGCCAACAAAAAAATATTTACCGCATGGGACCCGGACTTCTCAGTAAATGATTTATTGAGAAATGCCGATTCTGCCAATGAAATGATTACCAGTGTACAGACTAAGCGTAAAGAGTTTATTGAAAAATACAGGGAAATGCTTAATGAAAAGGCCATTTCTGAAAAATGCTTTAAAGTGTTAACCAACGAAATTGATCAGAATCTTGATAACTGGCTTGGACATCTTGCAGAAAATGCCAGAATTGAAAACTTCAGATCAAGGGAAAATATTACACTTGATCTGGCAGAAGCACAAAAACTGGTAGAAATTCAAAACACTAAATATAATATTTCCAATCCGGACAATTATGCGTCCATTTTTCTGGCTGATAATATTTACATGACTGCCTGGAATATGGAGCAAAAAGCCAGAAATACTCATCGTACTGTTAAAAGGTTCTGGAATAAGTATGATGATATTTTCAAACTCACCATAGGTAATTTCGGAGTTATTGACTTCATTGAATCGGATGATTACCGGGAAATCTTTGTTGCTGATGGTATTTTCTCTGCCTTGAAATTTATGACAGTTGAACCAAAATCATTAGCTCCAGTTTTTAAAAGCTTTGTAGAAAAATATCCGAACAGTGTTTATATCGGACCATTAGCTGAAAAGCTTTTTGACATTGTTCCTGAAGAAATTTCAACCCCGCAGAAGAATAATACCAACACCTCTATATTCGGGAAAATAAGCATTTATAATTCCGTAACAGGATTATCCCTGTCAAATGATACTAATATCCCTCAGGAGAAATCGTTAAAGGAGATTCTGGACAGAAAATTTGCCAATCAAAACATCTTCATTGATGGTTGGGCAACTTATTGTGCTCCATGCATTCAGGAGTTTAAGCATAATCCGGAATTACAGGATTTTTTAGGAAAAAATGCCGTTCAAACCCTCTACGTATCTATTGATAATGAAGTAAGCGTCTCCTTGTGGAAAAAGCTTATCGCTGATTATAATCTCAAAGGTTTCCATCTCTTTGCCGGGCCGGGTTTAATGGATTCTGTCATCAGTTTATTTCAATACGTGCCAAGATATTTCATTTATACAAAAGATGGGCAATTAACCAGATTAGAAGGCAATCCCAGCGATAAGAAGCGCTTTTACAAGCAAATTCTGAATAAAATCAATCCTTAAAACATCAACCGCCAAATGTCTAAATATAAAATCTGCCTGATTTATCCGTATTTCGGGAAAATGCCCTGGTATTTCAAATTCTTCGTGGCTTCATGCAAGTTTAACCCCGATATAGATTTTATTATTTTCACAGATAACAGAATCGGGGAAAAGCTTCCCGAAAATGTGAAAGTAAATTATACGACCTTACAGGAAGTTGAACAATTAGCAAGTATTAACATTGGTTTTCAGGTAAATATACCAAGACCCTATAAACTTTGTGATTTTAAGCCCGCTTATGGTGTCATTTTCGAAAATACCATAAAGGGTTATGATTTCTGGGGCCATGGCGATCTTGATGTGATTTTCGGAAACATCAGGAATTTCATCACCGATGAAATCCTTGATAACCATGATGTTATTGCCGTCAGAGAAGAATATGTGACAGGCTTTTTTACTTTATTTCGTAATATTCCGCTTATCAACAGGCTTTACGAACAAAGTAAAGATTTCAAACTTGTTTTCCGGAACGGGAAAAATTTCACATTTGATGAATGTAACAACCTATTTTCCCAGCTTCAGGCAGGTCAATCAATTTTTGAATTAACTTCTGAAGTTGAGAGCATGACACACGTTGTGAAACGGTTAGATCAGCAAGGCATTATCAGAGCCCATTTCGATCTGTTTGTCGTAGAGAGTAATCCCGGTAATTTATTCTGGAATCAGGGTCAACTCAGTTACAATGACGAATACGAAATCATGCTCTATCATTTGATTCTTTTCAAAGAATTGCCTAGTCATATCCCGGCTTCTTTAAAAGAGGTACCTTCTTCTTATTACATCAACGAAAATTACTTTTCCAAGCTTTCTCCCGGTTCAATACCTGGAAAAATTGAAAAGCTGTTTGTAAAAGGCTATTTATCTCTGAAAAATATGAAAAGGCCTTCTCTTCCTCAAATTGAGAAAAATATACCGCAAAAAGACTTTGACGAGAATGAAGCCTTTGAGGAAATCGAAGTAATGATTGTAAGCAATGACAAAAAAATCATACGGAAAAAGAAAAAGGCCCTAACAGACGCCTGATAAACAACTATATCAAAAAAGGAAATGCCAAATCAACATAAATATCAGGTAATTAATCATTTATGATTTCACAAGACATCCTTTAAAGAGTACTGATTATTGGGTTTGTCTATAATTTATCTTTAAAATAGCCCATTTCTTGAAGCATTTTACTTTTTATCAGCAACACGACCAAATGGATTGCGGACCAACATGCTTACGCATGATTGCGAAACACTACGGGCGAAATTTAAATCTTCAGAAATTAAGAGATCTTTCCGGTTTTAGTCGTGATGGTATTTCAATGTTAGGCATTGCTGAAGCTTGTGAAAGTATTGGTTTTAAATCCCTCGGTGTACGCCTCTCCTTTTCACAACTGGTGGATGAGTCCCCTTTTCCCTGCATTATTCACTGGCAGCAGAATCACTTTATTATAATCTATCATATCAAAAAACCTTCTCTGATACAGCTTCTGAAGGGCAATAAAGAGGAAATGGTTTATCTGGCCGATCCAGCCAAAGGATTAAGAATACTCTCAAAATCTGCCTTTTGTGAACATTGGGCAACTACACAAACTGATGGCATTCCTGAAGGTATTGCATTATTGCTGGAACCCACTCCGGCTTTCTATGAAACGGAAGATGAGCCACCCAAAAGCTTCAGTTTAAAATATCTGAGCAGCTATCTCTGGCAATACAAAAAGATGCTTTTTCAGCTCATCGTCGGTTTATTATTAGGCAGCGGCTTGCAGCTTGCTTTCCCGTTTCTTACCCAGTCAATTGTTGACGTAGGTATTCAGACTCATAATCTCCAGTTTATCTATGTAATTCTGGCAGCTCAACTGATGTTATTCGCCAGCAGAACCGTTGTAGAATTCATCCGTTCCTGGATTTTATTGCATATAAGCATCCGCATCAACCTGTCTATTCTTTCAGATTTTCTGATAAAACTGATGAAACTGCCTATGTCTTTCTTCGATACTAAAATGTTCGGAGACATTATGCAGCGAATTGATGACCATCACCGGATCGAGCAATTTTTAACCGGGCAGACACTCAATACCTTATTTTCAATGATCAGCCTGCTGATTTTTGGCGGCGTTCTGATCATTTACAGTCCGGCAATCTTCATCATCTTTCTCATTGGCTCTGTATTTTACACCTTCTGGGTTATGCTGTTTTTGAATGAGAGAAGAAAGCTTGACTACAAAATGTTTGACGTTGCTGCTAAAAATCAGGGGTCTCTGGTTGCTTTAATTCAGGGGATGCAGGAAATAAAACTAAATAATGCCGAACACCTGAAACGCTGGGAATGGGAACGTATTCAAACAAAGAAATTCCAATTCCAGACCAAAGGACTCGCCTTAAACCAATACCAGCAAACGGGTGCTTTTTTTCTCAATGAAGGGAAAAATATCCTCATTACATTTTTTGCAGCAAAATCTGTGATAGATGGCCAGCTAAGCCTTGGTACCATGCTGGCAATTCAATATATAATCGGACAGCTAAATGCACCTATTGAGTCATTAATTCAATTTGTTCAGACAGCACAAAGTGCTAAAATCAGTTTGGAACGCCTTAATGAAATTCACGAAATGCAGGATGAGGAGCCAAAAGATCAGCCCAAAATGCAGGCACTTCCGGGTAATAAAAGTTTACAGCTTCATCAATTAAATTATACCTACCCGGGAGCCGGAAATGAGGCAGTTTTAAAAGACCTGAACCTCACATTTCCGGCAGGGAAAGTAACCGCTATTGTCGGAATGAGTGGCAGCGGAAAAACAACCTTATTGAAATTGCTGCTAAAATTCTATGACCTCAACAAAGGAGACATTCTGGTTGGTCCTAATTCACTGAAAAATATCAGTTCAAAATTATGGCGTAGTAAATGTGGGGTAGTTATGCAGGATGGTTTTATTTTCTCAGATACTATCGCCAGAAATATTGCCGTAAGTGAAGAAGTGCCAGATATCGGGCGTTTATACCATGCCTGTAAAGTAGCCAATATTCTGGAATTTGTCGAAAGCCTTCCTTTAGGTTTCAATACCAAAATCGGAGCAGAAGGAAACGGTATAAGTCAGGGGCAAAAACAACGTCTGCTAATTGCCAGAGCCGTTTATAAAAATCCGGAATATCTATTTTTTGATGAAGCAACCAATGCACTTGATGCCAACAATGAAAAGAAAATTCTGGAAAATTTAGAGCAGTTCTTTCTGGGAAGAACCGTAATTGTGGTGGCTCATCGTTTAAGCACAGTTAAAAATGCAGATCAGATTGTTGTGCTTGATAAAGGGAGAATTATTGAATCCGGAACACATGAAACGCTGACACAAAAACGAGGCGAGTATTTCAATCTGGTCAGGAATCAATTGGAATTAGGGAATTAGGCAGGTTTTAAACATTTTCATGAAATGCCCGTAACAACACATTTAAATGGTTCTTCAAAACAATATACTGCCCAACCAGCACCGTTGGCAGAGGAAGAGGTACTATCCGAAATAAAACCTCTGCTGGAATTACGTTCAGAAGAGGTTCATGAGATTTTAAGTAAAACTCCGGCACCGATTATTCGCTGGGGACTGACTATCATTGCCATTATCGGAATATTTGGCATTGGAATAAGCTGGACAATCAAATATCCTGATATTATTCAGGGAAATGCTACTATTACCACGCAACAACCTCCGCTCAATGTCATTCCCAGAGCAAGCGGAAGATTGCAGGCTTTGTTAATCAATCCTAATCAGGTTGTAAAAAAAGGAGCCTTTTTAGCTGAAATTGAGAATACTACAGCACTCGAAAACTCTTCTATTCTGAAAGCCTTAAGCCTCAGACTAAAACATTTTCTGGAAAAACCGGATACAGAAGTTACATTTCCATCCAATACACTCACTTTCGGAGATTTACAGACAGAATACAATGTTATACTGAAAAACTATCAGGAATACCGCCGTTTGATGAATGATGCCATCTATCTCCAAAGGAAAAAAATCCTGATATCCCAGGTTGAAGATTATCATAAACTGGTAAAAATCAATGAGAGGCAAGTGGCGATTAATGCTGAAGAATTTAAAAATGCCGAAACCAAGTATAATTCCGACAAGAAATTATTTAATGAAAAAGTGTATGGAAAACTGGAGTTTCTAAGCCTTGAAAACACTTTTTTACAAAAGAAAAAGGATAATGAAAATTACAATAAAACGCTGATAGAGAATAGTCTTACTTTATCAGAAAAACAAAGACAATTAGCTGAACTTGATTTCGATTTCCTGCAAAAAACACGAGCTTTTAAAGATAATATTCAGCAATCTGTCCAAAACATAGATAACCTCCTTACTGCCTGGAAACAAAATTACTTATTAACGGCTCCTTCAGACGGAAAGGTGAACTTCCTTAAAAACCTGGCCATTAACCAGGTGGTTCGTACAGGAGATACATTGTTTGCTATTTTACCCGAAAATCAACCGATTATAGCCATGGCAAATGTTCCTGCACAAAATTTCGGAAAAGTTCATGTAGGTCAGCAGGTAATTATCAAATTAATCAATTATCCCTATCAGGAATATGGAAGTATTAATGGAAATATTCAGGAAATAGCCTCCTCCGCTTCCGGCAAAAACTATCGGATTTTCATTCAGTTACCCCATGGACTAAAAACGGCATATGGAAAAACCCTGCCTTTCAATACCGAAATGCAGGGTTCTGCTGAAATTATTACTGAAGACTTAAGACTTCTGGAACGTGCTTTCTATGGTTTCAGAAAATTGATTAATCAGCGATAGGATTAGCCAACTCTCGGTGCGCGTTTAAATTCTTTGGTCTGATCAAACAGGAAACGGTACGTTACATACTCCTTGTCTCTGGTGGTACCTAATTGTGAAACAAACCTATTCATTTTAGGATTGAAATCCCCGACCCAATTCATGTCAATCGTTTCGTATTGATAATGAGGATTCTCCCTTCCGGCCTGTCTGAATCTCAAGGCAATAGCCGACTCCACACCTTTTCCCTGATATTCCGGAATTACTCCGAAAATAACCCCGCAGGTTCTGGTGATAACTCCTTTCCACATTAAAAGCATGAACTTAATTTTTTCCCATATTCCGAATTTGCCATTCAGATGTTTCACAATCTGGTTGATATCAGGAATTACAATGAAAAAAGCGATCGGTTTATCTCCGGCATAAGCAAACCAGGTCAATTCCTCATCAATAATAGGCTTCATGGTTTTTACCAGCTTTTTTGCCTGTTCTGAGGTCATTTCCTTTACTCCGGGAAATTTAGCCCATCCCAGATTGTAAATAGTCAGAAAATCTTCTCCGAATTTATCAAGATTACGTTTCTCAATATGTCTGAACTCATATTCAGGGTTATTGTAAATGCGTTCTGCCTTTTCTTCAACGGCTTTTGTAACATTCGCTGCCCGAATCGGGGTGACATAAACATATTGCTGGAAATAATCTCTGAACCCGTAGTTTTCAAAAAATGGAATATAATATTCTTTCGTCCAGGGCATTTTGTAGGTAGGTTCAAACTCCCAGCCTTTTATCATAAGTCCCCAAAAACTATCTCTCTCTCCGAAATTGACAGGACCATCCATCGCTTCCATTCCTTTGTTCTTCAACCAGTTCCGGCAGGTATCAAAAAGTAAGAAAGCAGCTTTTTCATCCTCTATACATTCGAAAAAACCCATTCCTCCGGTTGGCTGTTCTTCTTTCTCAGAAGTTTCATAGTTGATAAAAGCTGCAACCCTCCCAATCGTTTCACCCTCACTATTCTGCAAAATCCAGCGAATACACTCACCGTGTGCAAAATATTTATTCTTCTTTTTATCAAAAACATCTTCTACATCGTTGTCTAAAGGTCTGATCCAATTGGCATTGTCTGCATACAACCGGACAGGTAGAAGAAGGAATTCCTGTTGTAACTTTTTATTGTCGTTTACTTCTGTAATTGTCATTTGAAATGTCTCTTTAATTCTTGTAGGTGACAGGGGGCTTTACCCAAAAATTTCTCAAATATAGCTGATTTTGAGTCATAAGGTATCAGAAACAGAAATGGAATAAAATGAAAACTATCTAATTCCGGCATACTTTTGTTAGTTTTGTATTAAGGTTAGTACTTGTGTTGAATTTCTGGTTCAGGCTTTATATTTGTATCAGATTATCCGAAAAGATAAGTTGTACCATTATTATAAAAAATTCAATGAAAACGTACATTTTAAGGGCAGAAGACGAGTTTGAAAGTGCGAAGTATCTTTTTCAAAACGACTTCTATCGTGGTACCATCAATCATTGTTATTATGCCTGTATATGGTTGATGAGGGGCATGCTGGCAGAAAGAGGCATTTTCACCAAAATACTTGACGGAGCATTGGCATTTTTCGAGGAATATTTCATCAAAAAAGATCTTCTTCCTCTTACTTTTACCAAGTTCATTTACGACATCGTAAGAAAATATAACGTCAAACAAACTGATATAACCGGAGATTTCTGGTACGAAGAGACGCTCTACGTGATTGAGAAAACGGAAGAATTTCTAAGTTTTGTAAAAGAACTGGCTTTCAAAGCCGACCGTGACAATTAAATTTCCATCAATTATGAAAATACTGAGTAATATGACCTATTTCCGATGTTGTCTTTAATCAGAAAGACCGGTACAATCCGGTTTGCCATTAAATTTAAAGTCTGCGAAGACAGAAAAATCTCTGTCCGGACATCGAAAATTGTTATAAAGTATCAAAACAAAAGAATATCGGGCGAAATGCTTTAAACTTTGAAATACTGACGCCGGATTACTGAAAAACTGAAAATGCAACCATTAAAAATTTACAATACACTCAGCAGAGAAAAAGAACTATTTCAACCAATTAATGCCCCTCATGTAGGAATGTATGTATGCGGACCAACTGTTTACAATTATGTTCACCTTGGCAATGTACGTACTTTTACTACTTTTGATACACTTTATCGTTACCTGACTTATATCGGGTATAAAGTTCGTTATGTCAGAAACATTACCGATGTCGGGCATCTGGTAGGTGATGGAGATGAAGGAGAAGATAAAGTCGGGAAAATGGCCAAGCTGGAAAAGCTGGAGCCCATGGAAATTGTGCAGCGTTATACCAATGATTTCCATAAAGTTCTGGAACAATTTAACCTGCTTCCTCCAAGTATCGAACCTTCTGCCACAGGTCATATTGTTGAACAGATTCAAACAACTCAGACACTTATTGAAAAAGGATTGGCCTATGAATCTAACGGATCTGTTTACTTTGATATAGCAAAATACAATGAGCAGGGGGGTGAATACGGCAAACTTTCGGGAAGAATCATTGAAGATCTCCTGACAGAAACCAGAGATCTGGATGGTGTCGGAGAAAAGAGAAATCCTTTGGATTTTGCCTTATGGAAAAAAGCCTCTCCGGAGCATATTATGCGCTGGCCTTCTCCCTGGGGAGACGGTTTCCCGGGATGGCATCTTGAATGTACCTGCATGAGTACCAAATACTTAGGAGAAACCTTTGATCTTCATGGCGGTGGAATGGATCTGAAATTCCCGCATCATGAATGTGAAATAGCACAGGCAAAAGGAACCTATGGTATAGACCCTGTCCGTTATTGGATGCATTCAAACATGCTTACAGTAAATGGTCAGAAAATGTCTAAATCTTTAGGTAATTCTTTCCTTCCTTCCGAACTATTTGCAGGCAGCCACCCGTTATTAGAGCAGGCATATAGCCCGATGACAGTTCGTTTCTTTATGCTTCAGTCGCAATACAGAAGCACTCTTGATTTTTCTAATGATGCGCTCAAGGCTGCACAGAAAGGATATCTTCGTCTTATCAACGGACTAAGAATCATGAAAGGCCTTGAATATGTATCTGAGGAAGGGGTTGACATTGAAGAAAAACATGTCGCCGAAATACAAAAGGGTGTTCAGGGGTGTTATGATGGATTAAATGACGATTTAAACACCGCTGTTGCGATTGCCGGTTTGTTTAATCTGGTCAAAAAAATCAATCAGCTATACACCGGGCAACTAAAATCATCTCAGATCGGGGAAGAAACCTTTAAACTATTGAAGGATACTTTCATCGGACTCATTGAAGAGGTTTTAGGCTTACATGAGGAAAAAAACAGTAATATTGATGCTTTTGCTTCCGGAATGCTTGAGCTTTACCGTGAATATAAAGAAGCCAGACAATACGATAAAGTTGATCAGATCAGAACGTACTTCAAAAGTAACGGATTAGTTATTAAAGATATGAAAACGCGTATTGACTGGGCTTATGAAGAGTAAATAGCTTTCATAAAAGCATTCTCAAATAGAAAGGGTATAATTTTTTTACCGGATACTAAATAATCCGGTTGTAATGGCAAAGTAATTTGAAAGATGCTAAACAATCTCACTCCTGTTGTACGTAATTTGTTAATTGTAAACGTTGTCCTGTTCATCTTAAAAAGACAAGGCTTTAATGATGACTGGCTGATGTTACATTATTTTGAAGCGCCGGATTTTCATATCTACCAGTTGGTAAGTTATTTGTTCATTCATGCAGATTTAGGTCATATTTTTGGAAATATGTTTGCGCTTTTCATGTTTGGGCCCTTACTGGAAAGATTATGGGGTGCAAAACGTTTCATTATTTTCTATTTTGTTTGTGGAATCGGTGCCGGATTGTTATATTCAGTAATACATTATTTCGAGTTGTCTGAACTCCGCAGAATCACCGAAGTATGCCTTCAGGATCCAACACCATTGAACCTGACGAGTTATGCATCGCACCAGGGTTTCTCGGATTTACTGGGTGGCAGACCGATGACTGTTGACCTCGTAAAGCAATATTATTCGCAGGTTTTGAGCTCAGGTGTACTGGAGGGAGCATCAGGTGCTATCTTTGGAATATTGATGGCTTTTGGTATGTTATTCCCTAATACTGAATTATTCATGTTTTTGATCCCGTTTCCTATTAAAGCAAAATATTTTGTAACTTTATATGGACTCTATGAGTTATATGCAGGTATTCAACGTTCTCATGGTGACAATGTAGCACATTTTGCTCATGTTGGCGGCATGCTTTTTGCCTTTATTTTGATTCGTTACTGGGGTTCTCAACGAAACAATTTTTACTAACAAATATGAGTGGCTTATTTAATGATTTCACCGATGCTTTCGCCAAAAGGAATAATGGCCTGGTGCAGATCATTTTAATTAATGTGATCGTATTCCTGCTTCTTATCTTTGCCGAGGTTATCCTCACGCTTTCAGGTAAGACAGGGATATTTTTGCTTATTTTTGACCAGCTTCGTTTACCGTCTTCATTGCATGAATTGCTCCTGAAGCCCTGGACGCTCATTACGCACTTCTTTACGCACAGAGATATTTTCCACATTCTTTTCAACATGCTGTTTTTCTACTGGTTTGGAAAACTCATTGATGAATATCTTGGAAACCGGAGGTTGATTAATCTCTATATTTTAGGAGGACTGGCTGGTGCGCTGGCATTTTTAATCATTTACAATACGATTCCATATTTTCAGAATCAGCTGGGTTCCATGGTTCATGGTGCTTCAGGGGCCGTTTATGCTGTGGTTGTTGGTGCTGCTACGTTATTGCCGGAATACACTTTCTTTCTTTTTCTTTTAGGACCAGTCAGGATAAAATATATTGCAGCATTTTATGTCATACTTTCTTTCATCGAAACAATAGGCTCTAATGCCGGAGGCAATATTGCTCATTTGGGTGGAGCCTTACTCGGATTTATCTATATTAAACAATTACAGAAAGGAAGAGATTTAGGCGCTCCAATTGATGCTATTGTTAATTTTTTCCAGAATCTTTTCAAAAAGAAAGAAAGACCCCCTATCAAAGTTACCTATCGTTCCCAAAATCAGAAGTCTTACAGCAATGCTTCTCCCGCAGGTTTTCCTGATGAAGATGAAGTAGATGAAATTTTGGATAAAATCTCGAAATCCGGATACGAAAGTTTAACAAAAGAGGAGAAACAAAAGCTATTCAGAGCAAGTCAGAAGCAGTAAAAAATTAATATTGGAAAGTTAGTATTTGGAAGCATCCCAAAAAATGCAAAGCAAATCACTGAAAATCATTTAATTACAAATTTTAATTTCAAGAAAAAAGTCATTTTTTTACAATATTTTGAAGGTCAGAATTCGTATGAAAGCTGACCTTTTTCATTATCTGAAATTATTGCTTAATTTTGTGCCCTTCTTTATTGTACAAAAAGAAGAAACTTTACCCGATTTGAAAACAATCTATTAAAGTTTTGTATAAATTAAACAATTCAAAACTTTAATGGTTTCTCAGTTTACGTGAAGTTTAATTTTAAAATTAGATGTCCATGCTAATCACCCCGGGAAAAATATTAGCCCAAATTAACTCTCCTGCGGATCTGCGTAAGCGCGACCGCTCGGAGTTGCTGCAAATCTGCCAGGAATTACGTCAATACATCATTGACAATGTTTCTGTATATGGCGGGCATTTTGGTGCTTCATTAGGGGTAACAGAGTTATCTGTTGCTTTGCATTATGTATTCAATACTCCGGATGACCAGGTTATCTGGGATGTAGGGCATCAGGCATATGGTCATAAAATTCTTACCGGAAGAAGAGATAATTTCCATACCAACCGACTGTATAAAGGTATTTCAGGCTTTCCAAAAAGAAAGGAAAGTGAATACGATGCGTTTGGTGTAGGGCATTCTTCCACTTCCATATCTGCAGCGTTGGGGATGGCTGTTGCTTCCCGTTATAAAGGAGAAAATCTTCGCCAGCATATTGCAGTAATCGGAGATGGTTCGATGACGGCAGGAATGGCTTTTGAGGCCATGAATCATGCAGGAGATATCCCTAACAATATGATTATCATTCTGAATGATAATTGCATGGCTATTGACCCGAATGTAGGTGCTCTGAAAGAATATCTTACAGATATTACCACTTCTCATACCTACAATAAGGTTAAAGACGAAGTCTGGACACTTTTAGGAAAAATGTCAAAATTCGGCAAATCTGCACAAGACATTGTTTCCAAAATTGAAAATGGACTGAAAGCCACTTTATTAAAGCAGAGTAATCTTTTCGAATCGCTCAATCTGCGCTATTTCGGACCGATTGACGGGCATGATGTGGAATATCTGGTTACGGTTCTGAATGACTTAAAAAACATTCCGGGACCAAAAATCCTTCATTGCATCACTACAAAAGGCAAAGGATATGCTTTAGCTGAAAAAGATCAGACTTTGTGGCATTCTCCCGGCAAATTCGATAAAATTACCGGAGAAATTAAGAAAAAGGTATTTGATACGCCCCAACCTCCTAAATATCAGGATGTTTTTGGCAATACGTTGGTAGAATTAGCGGAAAAGAATCCTAAGATCATGGGAGTTACTCCCGCTATGCCATCAGGCAGTTCTATGAATATCATGATGAAAGCGATGCCTGATCGTGCATTTGACGTGGGTATTGCCGAACAGCATGCAGTAACTTTTTCAGCTGGAATGGCAACTCAGGGACTTACCGTTTTCTGCAATATCTATTCCACTTTTATGCAAAGAGCATACGATCAAGTAATTCATGACGTTTGTATTCAGGAATTGCCGGTTGTATTTTGTCTGGATCGTGCCGGATATGCAGGGGCAGACGGCCCTACACATCATGGCGCTTATGACATGGCATTTATGCGTTGTATTCCTAATATGATTGTTTCGGCTCCTATGAATGAGCAGGAATTAAGGAATCTCATGTACACGGCTTCTCTTGACGAGTTTAAAGAATTGAAAAAATCTTTTACCATTCGATATCCCCGCGGAGAAGGTGTTATGCCAAACTGGAGAACTCCTCTGGAAAAAATCGAAATCGGAAAAGGAAGAAAAATAAAAGATGGTGAAGATGTTGCCATTCTCACGATAGGACATATTGGAAATTATGCAGTAAAAGCGACAGAAAATCTATCTGAGGAAGGATTAAATCCTGCACATTATGATATGAGATTTGTGAAGCCGCTTGATGAAGAAATGCTGCATGAAATATTCCGGAATTTCGATAAAATTGTAACTGTAGAGGACGGGTGTCTGCAAGGTGGTTTCGGTTCGGCCATCGCTGAATTTATGTTGGATCACGGATATTCTGCACAGGTTAAGAGATTGGGTATTCCGGATGCAATTGTAGAACATGGAGAACAGATCGAACTTCATCGTGAAAGTGGTTTTGATGTGGAAGGTATTGCCAAAGCTGTCCGTAAAATGATTGGTGTAGAAAAGAAAGCGTTCAAAGATGGGAACAAGTCAAATCCACTGATTCTTAACTAGATACTCTTTCCATAAGTACTAAAATTCAGTCTTCAGGCTCTAAGAGTCTGAAGGCTTTTTATTATCCTCTGCTCTTTTTAAAATATATCTTCCATCCTAAGCCTTTCCTCCAGCCAAATTCTGAATTGATTTTGATTGATTACAAAATAAAATTATCTTGGTTGATATTTAATAAGTATTTCTTCTCTTTCAAGTTTGAGTATTTTATGAAAAAACTACTTTTCAGGTGTTTTTTAATGATTCTTCTTGGCAATAGTTCTGTATTTGCCCAAAGGAAAATTGTTATTAACAGCTCAGATCACCCTTTTGTAATCGGGAGACAAATAGAAGTTTTTGAAGACAAAAGTGCGCTGCTTGACTTAAAAGGAGTACAAGCACCTGGCAATGATGCCCGGTTTACTCAAAGTATTCAGATTAATCCAAATTTCGGTGTTACCAATTCGGTAGTATGGTCCAGATTTAAACTGGTAAATAATACTTCTGACAAGCTCTATCTCGAAATCGGGGAACCCGTAATGGATAGCATCACGATATATAAAATTGACTCCTCCAATAAAATATCCATTACCAAAGCAGGGGTTTATCTGCCTTCCAACGAAAGAGATTTGCATACAAATTTCTATCTGATTGATCTCAAACTTCAACCCAATGAATACGCAACGTATTACATGCGTCTCCAGAACTCTCAACCGATTATTTTCCCGCTGAGAGTAGCTGCACTTCCGGTATTCTTTGAAGATAATCATCCGAAAGATCTCTTACAGGGATTTTACCTTGGTCTGATGATCGTTATGGCGATTTTCAATTTCTTTATTTTCTGGACAGTCCGCAGCAGGGAATACCTGTATTATGTATTGTATGTCCTTTCCTTTGCCGGTTTTTTTGCCCATAATAAAGGGATTTCTCAGGAATTTATCTGGGGACAGGCCGTATGGGTTAACAGGTTTTCACCTCTGTTTCTGGCTTTTACTATGATATTCGGGTTGCTTTTTGCGGAAAGTTTCCTCAATGCGCCACGGTATATTCCTGTAACACGCAGAATAACCAGGGGCTTTATCATTTTAATTGCTTTATTTCTGTTTTTCAACATCATTGGCTTAGGAGCAGAAAGTACCAAATTCCTGAATCTCACTTCATTTTTCGCTGTTTTCTACATTTTGGTTGTGGCCATTCTAATCTGGCTGGAAGGTTCATTATATGCCTTATTCTTTCTCATTGCCTGGTCCACCATGCTGATCAGTGCCATGATTTTCATTCTGCAACTCTCGAATGCTCTGCCAAGTGATTACTTTACCAGAAATGCCTTGCAGGTTGGTTCCGGACTGGAGGTTGTTTTGCTGTCCTTTGGTCTTGCTTACCGAATCAATGCTTATCGGCAGGAAACAGAAAATGCCCAAAATGAAGTCATCAAGCAGCTTCAGGAAAATGAACAGATCAGAAACAGAATTGCAAGAGACCTGCATGATGATATCGGTTCAACACTGAGTAGTATTGGTATCTTAAGTCAGGTTGCTGAAAATCAGGTATTAAATAGTCCGGTAAGTGTAAAAGATCTTTTGAAAAAAATTACGGACAGTTCACAGAAAGTGCAGCGTTCGCTGAGTGATATTGTCTGGACTACCCGCCATACAAGTGATAATTTCTCAGAATTGCTGGTCAAAATGCGGGAATTTATTGCCGAATTATTTGAGCCGAAATACATTCATTATGATTTCAAGGCAGACGATCTTCCGGATATCAAATTATCTCCTACCAAACAATACCATTTATATCTTATTTTCAAAGAGGCTATTAATAACATTGTAAAGTATGCAGACGCTTCGGAGGTAAAAATAGAATTTTTCGTAAAAGACAACCATCTTCTTATGACGATTTGTGATGATGGAAAAGGCTTTGATGAGAAAACAGTGAAGCAGGGAAACGGGCTTGGCAATATGAAAAAACGAGCAGAGCAAATGACAGGCAAACTCACCGTAACAAGCAAGCCGGATTGCGGAACCTCAATCAACTTTTCAATTCCTTTGATTTTATGATAGTTAGCTCAGCCGGCTGAGTAAAAATACTTTATTTAACTTTCTAGCTGTCAATTTTTTATAATTTTCCTCTATGATTTATGACCAATCAGGGGTAACAAATTATTTTTCAATATTATATCTATTTTAAAATTAAATTGAATAGCACTTTTCTAAGAAATTCTCCGTACCTTTGCACCCTGAATTTTAAGGATTTGTCTGTTATCAATTATCTGAATTCCGACTCGGGAATTTGATTGTCTGGTAGCAGATAACGGATAATGGATAACAAAAAACCCCATGCAAAGCATTAGAAACATCGCCATCATCGCCCACGTTGACCACGGCAAAACAACATTAGTAGATAAGATCATTCATGCGTCAAAGCTCTTCCGTGACAATCAGGAATTCGGAGATTTGATTTTGGATAATAATGATCTGGAGCGTGAACGTGGTATTACCATTGTGTCAAAAAACGTTTCGGTTCGTTATAACGGCGTAAAAATTAATATTATTGACACTCCGGGTCACGCCGACTTTGGAGGTGAGGTAGAACGTGTATTGAAACTGGCTGACGGAGTAATTCTTTTGGTAGATGCTTTTGAAGGTCCTATGCCTCAAACTCGTTTCGTATTGTCAAAAGCGATTCAGTTAGGTTTGAAACCGATCGTTGTTGTAAATAAAGTTGATAAAGAAAACTGCCGCCCTGACGAAGTTCATGAAGCTGTTTTCGACTTGATGTTCAACCTTGAGGCTACTGAAGATCAGTTAGACTTCCCTACCCTTTATGGTTCGTCAAAACAAGGCTGGATGAGTACTGACTGGCAGAAACCTACTACTGATATTGTTCCTTTACTGGATGCTATCATCGAGCACATTCCTGCTGCTCCGCAAAATGAAGGTCTTCCTCAAATGCAGATTACTTCATTAGATTACTCTTCATTTGTTGGTCGTATCGCTATCGGACGTGTACACAGAGGTACTTTGAAAGAAAATACTCAGGTTGCTCTTTGTAAAGCTGATGGTTCTATCAAGAAAATGAGAATTAAAGAATTGCACGTTTTCGAAGGACTAGGTAAAGCTAAAGTTTCTGAAGTAAGTTCCGGTGAAATCTGTGCAATTACAGGTTTGGAAGATTTTGAAATTGGTGATACAGTAACCGATGCTGAAACCCCTGAAGCATTACCAAGAATTTCTATTGATGAGCCAACAATGAACATGTTGTTTACCATCAATAACTCTCCGTTCTTTGGTAAAGAAGGTAAATTTGTAACATCCCGTCACCTGCGTGACCGTTTGTTTAAAGAAACTGAGAAAAACCTTGCATTGAAAGTTCTTCCGACTGACTCTGAAGATAAATTCCTTGTTTTTGGCCGTGGTATTCTTCACTTGTCTGTTTTGATTGAAACAATGCGTCGTGAAGGTTATGAATTACAAGTTGGTCAGCCTCAGGTTATTTATAAAGAAGGTGAAAACGGAGAACGTTTAGAGCCAATTGAAACGCTTGTAGTTGATGTGCCGGAAGAAACTGCCGGAAAAGTAATTGAATTAGCTACTCAAGGTAAAGGTGAATTGTTGATTATGGAACCAAAAGGTGATTTACAACACCTTGAGTTCAGAATCCCTTCACGTGGATTGATCGGTTTGCGTTCTAAAGTATTGACTTCAACATTCGGAGAAGCGATCATGGCACACCGTTTCAGCGCTTATGAGCCATTCAAAGGACCAATCGCAGGAAGAATCAACGGTTCATTGATCTCAATGAATACAGGTGTTGTTACTCCTTATGCTTTGGACAAATTGCAGGATCGTGGTGTTTTCTTCATCGATCCAAGTGAAGAAGTTTACAGCGGAATGGTAGTTGGTGAGCATAACCGTCAGAATGACATTGAAGTTAACCTTCAAAATGCCAAAAAACTGACTAACATGCGTGCATCCGGTACTGATGATAATGCTAAGATTGCTCCTAAATTGAACTTCTCTCTGGAAGAGTCAATGGAATATATCCAAAAAGATGAGTATTTGGAAATCACTCCAAAATCATTGAGAATGCGTAAGATTTATCTTGATCCAAGTGAACGTAAACGCATGGAACAAAAAATGGAAATGGCTTAATTGTCTGTTTCAATACATAAAAAAGTCCTTAGGAGTTAATTCTAAGGACTTTTTTGTTTTTTGCAACCACATAGGCATATAGGAAACATAGTTTTTTCCCCTCCTCGTGGTCCGCGGCTCTCGGAACACTTTATACAACCACATAGGGATATAGAGAACATAGGGTTGTTTCTCCTTCCGTGCTCCGTGACTCAGGGAACACTTTATGCAACCACATAGGAACATAGAAAACATAGGGTTATTTCTTCCCT
>NZ_FOXH01000003.1:201236-220200 GCF_900115665.1 Pseudarcicella hirudinis | reverse complement strand
CACATAGGAACATAGAAAACATAGGGTTGTTTCTCCTTCCGTGCTCCGTGACTCAGGGAACACTTTATGCAACCACATAGAAACATAGAAAACATAGGGTTATTTCTTCTTCTGTGTTCCGTGGCTCTCAGAGCACTTTATACAACCACATAGGGATATAGAGAACATAGTTTTTCCCTCTCCGTGGTCCCCGTACTTTTTTTGCTCTGTGTGTCACAGAACAAGGAGGAGAGCATGAATTATGCCTTCTTCCTCATTTCAGTCAAGTACTTTCGAACAGGAATGTCATAAATTGTCATCATTAACCAGGCTATGCCGACCAAAAGAATTGTCGACACGGTTATGATAAAGAACAATTGTGTTCCGCCCGGTTTATGGCTGCTGTAATAATGTCCAAACATCCATAATGCCGCATAATGTGTCATGTACAGAGGATAGGATATTTTTCCGGAAAACTGGCAGAGTTTTCTTAATCCCTCTGATAACGTAGCTCCAACACCCAGGGCAATAATTAATGGAAAATAGAAGATTACAACTATTGGCTCTGTCAGCCAGTTCCATGTAGAATAAGGAAACAGAAAGGATAGTGCCAGTAATACAGACAGACTGAGAAAACCCATCTTTGTTTTAATAATCCAGTTGGAGCGATAAACCAGCATTCCTGCTAAAAAAGAGAAAGAAATACGGGCAAAACCATCCCAGAAACTGTCCTTACCCCAACCTCCCATCAATGAGCCTGAACGATAACATACCATACAAATCACTACTGCAAACAGCAAAGTCAGTAAGCGGAGATAACGGGGGCTGATTTTATACAGCACAAAAGCGTAAACAATATTGGCAACATATTCCCAGAACAATGACCAGGCAGGAGCATTGAAGCTGAATAAGTTAAAATACCGTTCTGACATCACCGGATAAGGAATCAGAAAAACCGAACTGAGAAATATTAGCACAAGTTTTCCCAGGCCAAGCAGCTCCGGATTACCTCCGAAGGGGTCGAAGAGAAAGCCTAACAAACCTAATACCGAGCCCAGAATAACCAAAGGGTGCAGTCTGATAATTCTCGATTTAAAAAACTCGGTCAATCCCATTTTACCGATGCGGTCGTCATAAGCATATCCGATTACAAAGCCTGATAAACAGAAAAAGAAATCTACTGCTAAAAAACCATGGGCGATAAAGTTCTTGCTATAGTCTGAATAGACTATTTCCATAAAATGAAAAACCACAACTGCCAAAGCAGCTACTCCTCGCAATCCGTCAAGGATTTCAAAATGTTGTTTTGTTTTTAAAATATTACTTTCCTGCATAGTTCTAATGTTCATGAGTAGGGAATTACTTTCATCCCGTTTCTTCTCATAAAATTAGGAAACACAGATAGAAATGCTGTCCTGATATGGTTTTAGGGATTTCCTCGCATTGGTCCGTAGCTCATGAACGTTTTTGCTCTGTGTGGTGCGGAGCAAGGGGTTGATACTGCCGTTAAATAAAATTTTAAGTTAATTTTTTATTTTTCCCTCTCCGTGGTCCGTGGCACACGGAACGCTTTTTTTGCTCTGTGTGTCACAGAGCAAGGGGTAGCCAAGCAGTTCCGGATTGCCTCCGAAGGGGTCGAAGAAAAAGCCTAATAAGCCTAATACCGAGCCCAGAATAACCAAAGGGTGCAGTCTGATAATTCTCGATTTAAAAATTCGGTCAATCCCATTTTCCCGATGCGGTCGTCATAAGCATATCCGATTACAAAGCCTGATAAACAGAAAAAGAAATCTACTGCTAAAAAACCATGGGCGATAAAGTTCTTGCTATAGTCTGAATAGACTATTTCCATAAAATGAAAAACCACCACTGCCAAAGCGGCTACTCCTCGCAATCCGTCAAGGATTTCAAAATGTTGTTTTGTTTTTAAAATATTACTTTCCTGCATAGTTCTAATGTTCATGAGTAGGGAATTACTTTCATCCCGTTTCTTCTCATAAAATTAGGAAACACAGATAGAAATGCTGTCCTGATATGGTTTTGGGGATTTCCTCACCTTAAACTTAATTTTATTGATGCTTTGTGTGTCACAGAGCAAAGGGTTGATACTACCGTTAAATAAAATTTTAAGTTATTTTTTTATTCTTCAGGATTAAATAGTTAAAATGCATGTATATGTATTTTAACTATTTAATAAATCAAAATGCCCATTCCCCCTCAGTAGGCTTAATCTCAAAATACATCTTTATGTGATAAGATTTGAATATTTTATATACAAAATTTGTTTAAAGTATTTTCAATCTAGCATATCATTCAACTTAACTAAAAGCGTTGCGAAGAACGAATAATGCTCAGACGTATTTAGAACTTCCTCATCGGATTATATACTTCAATTGCACACTTCAACCTTTATAAGATCTTAAAAATGTATTCATTGAATGAAATAGGTATAGAACACATAAATCGATTATCAGATATTCAATTATCGAAACTGTTACATACACTAATTATATTGGAAGCCGGAAAATACAATCTTCAAGATTGGGATAGGATAGTTCCATTTAATATCACATCTCCAGATGCAGGTTCTGATGGACGTATTGAATGGAACGGCACACCTCCAACAACAAAATGGTTAAAAAATAAATTTACCATTTTCCAAAACAAAGCTACTGACCTTTTGCCAAGTAATTGCAAAAAGGAGATTTTAGAACCTGCAAAAAAAGGACAATCTCAACGAAAATTAAAAGCACAAATAGAAAAAGTTGTCAAAGCAAATGGTTGCTACATTCTTTTCACAAACAAATCAATAGTTGACCAAGGTAAGGATGAAAGAATTGCACAGTTTCGAGAGGCAATTCAATTAGCAGGAGAACCGAATTATGAAACATTTCAAATTATCATTTACGACTCCAACTCAATAAAAGATTGGGTTAACGATTACTTATCAGCCATAATCTTAGTTCAAAAATTTAATGGTATTAACAGGCCATTATGTTTTATGGGATGGGATAAATGGGATAAAACTTTCAAATCCGATGAAACAAAATATCGGTCAAATGCTACTATTCTTGCTAATATAAAACTCATTAACAACTCGATCTTATCTGAAAAAGTAATTCGTGTTACAGGGCAATCAGGCCTTGGTAAGACAAGGCTCGTTTTAGAAGCATTTAGAGACAGTCCCTTTAACAAATCTATTGTCTATTATGACTTAAATGGTATGTCAATTATAACAGATATTAAAACCTACTTGATGAGTGTCCAAGATTCCCAATATGGAATAATAATTATTGACAATTGCGATCCCAAAAGCCATATAATTCTTTCTCAAGTAGTTAAATCATCAGGCAACATTAAGATTGTTACAATAGGACCTGATAATAGTGATTCCATTGAAGATTCAATAATTAAACTTGATAGAGACAATCAAAAAGATATTGTCAAGGAAATTATTAAGGACAAAATTGGTCTTTCTCACCAAAGTAATGACATTGAATATTTATCTGAACTTTGTGAGGGCTACCCGTGGATGGCAAATCGGTTTTGCAAATCTATTTTGCAAAAGGGCACAAATAATTTTAGTGGTACTTTACAAAAAGATTTTATTGAGAAACTTTTATTTGGTGGAAGGGAAAATGAGAGAGAATATAAGGTAATTAGAGCATGTTCTGTTTTTTCGTCATTTGGATTTCCTGATGATGAAATTTTAGACACAATAACGGGAGAGCAAGCCGATAGATTAGAGGCACAACTTAATTATATTCGAACCAATATTCTTGACATTGACGTGAGTTTAAGTGAATTTTATGAAATTTGTCAGAAGTACAAGCAACAGGATATCATAGAGAGACATAGTGTTTACTACGTTGTAAAACCAACAGTACTTGCTATTAACTTAGCAACCGATTGGTTGAAAAATAATCCTATTTCAAAAATTATTTCTATACTAACAGAATTAAAAGATAACGAATTAGGACGAAAGATTGCAGAACGAATAAAAGATTTAGACCAAGTAGATAAAGCACACCAAATAGTAGGAGAATTATGGGGACCTAATAGCCCTTTTGGTTTAGCGGAAGTTCTTAATACATCATGGGGTTCACTACTCTTCCGTTATGTTGTAGAAGTGAATCCTGTTGCTACGGCAAAAGCTTTAGAAACTTCTTTTGGTAAAATGTCTAAAGAAGAAATATTGAAAATTGATGAAGGGAGAAGGAATTTGGTTTGGGCTCTAGAGAAACTTTGTTTTAGAAAACAAAGTTTCTCTAGAGCAGCTAAAATTCTTTACTCGTTCGCAGTATCTGAGAATGAAACATGGGGCAATAATTCAACTAATCAATTCAGGCAGTTGTTTCAACTTTTCTTATCAGGAACTGAAGCATCCCTAAAAGAACGATTAGAAATTATCAAATGGGGTTTGAATAAAAAGGATGATGATTTCACTAAAATCGCAATTCAAGCAATAAGTAAGGGATTAATGAATGATCACTTCCATAGAATGGGAGGACCCGAGAAACAAGGTAGTAGTGCTCCCTTACAAGATTATTCTCCAAACTGGGAAGAAATAACAGATTATTGGAAAGAAATTATCTCCATGCTCACAGACATCGTATGTTCTAATAGTCCACACTCTGAACTTGCTAAGGAAAAGATTGCTCATTCTATAAGAAGCTTAATGATAGGGCATGGAAGTGAAATTGTAATTGATTCCATTCGAAAAATCATTGAGATCAAAGGAAACCTCTGGATAGATGCGTTGAACAGCTTAAAAATGACTTTGGGTTATGAAAAAAGCATACCTCAAAATATAGTTAATCAAATTGAGTCCCTTATAATTGACCTTACTCCAACAGATACAAAGAATCAACTATTCTTGAAAGTTACAAAACCAGAATGGGACAATCATGAGAAAGATGATAATAACATATATATTAACAAACCGAAACTTAATGCAGAAAAATATGCTCAAAAACTATTTGATGAGCATATTTCTTGGGTAGAATATATTTCCGACTTATTGCAAGGATCACAAAGACAAGCATTTGCATTCGGAAGCAAGGTCGGAGAACTAACGGATGACAAAGAAACTTTAATTGACATTTCTATTGAAGCATTAAAAAAAATAGAAAAAGAAAATCAAAACCCTGAATTAATTGCCGGAATTCTTTTTGGTTCAAATAATCTCATGATGTCTGAGAAAACAATTGATAGATTTATTTCTACTGATGAAATAAGACAACATGCTTTTTATTTGACAAAAGTTCTTTGTCCAAGTTATCACAATATTGAAAAGCTTTTTTTATTGGTTGATAAGTATGACTTTTCAATTAGTCAATTCCAAAACTTTCAATACGGAAGAGCATTAGAAGTTCTAACTAACGAAGAAATATTATTGTTATGTAGTACGATTAGTAAATACGGAAATCTAGGAAAATGGACTTCTTTATCATTGCTTTATATGTTTTGCTATAATAATGAGGACAAATGGACGCAGAATAAAGATTTTTTAAAAGAACTCATTAGTAATAATAATATGATTATTAACAATGACGAAACAGAAAAAATGGAGAGTTCTTGTTGGTCAGATGTAGTTATGGAAATTTTGGTAAAAGATAACGACAGTGTATTTGCAATTACAATCACAAAGCAAATAGTTGAGTTTTGTTCTGATATACATTTCAATTATTCCTTAGACATACAAATCGCAAATATTATTCAACTTCTCTTTAAAAAATATTTTGATATTACATGGGATTTTTTGGGGCAAGGTATAATTGGCGATTATATGACATTCTCAAATTTGGAACATATAATAGGAAAAATGAACGGTTATTTATATAAAAAAGAAGGAATTGTTTTTGAAGATCCTGAGCACTACGAAACTATATTAACTTGGTGTAGGAAACATCCTAAAATAGCACCTGAAAGAATTGCACATATGATGCCTTTAAATATAAATGAAAATGGCGAAATAAAATGGCATCCATTTTCTAAAGCAATAATTGATGAGTTCGGAGATAACGAAAAATTAATAGATTATTTAGCTTCAAATATGGGGTCATTTGGAACTGTTGGTTCAAGCGTTCCTTATTTTATAACTCAGAAGAAACTTTTACAAGAATTAATCAATCATCCTATTCAAAGACTAAAAAATTGGGCACATACTATGCTCGAATATACAAACAAAAGGATAAAAATTGAACAATTGGATGATGAAGCGTCTTTTCTCTAATAAAGAAAGTACGTAGTTTGTAACAAAGAGGATCAGGCAAATCTGATGATGTCCCATCAAACATTTCATTCTTCAGTATACTCAACCAAATTCATATGTTATTTACTCAAAAATTTGACAAATAAAACATTAATCAAAGAAATTAAAATACTAACACCATTTTAAAGATAACAATCAGACAATGATAACAGACCAATTTATAGAGGAGCTAAATAAGACCATTAATGATGATGGGCGGAAATTAATAACAAATTTTTTTATCATTTTTTCTAGGTTTGAATGTGCATTAAAATCTTCAAACTTTAAACAGATGGATGAAAAAAACAATAAGGTTTCTGCAAATTGGGAACAGTTCATTTCTTCTATTAAATCCGATTTCAATAAAAATAAATGTGATTCACTTAAAGAAGCTGTTACCTATATTATTGAAAATCCACCGAAAATGCAGGTGTTTGAAGATGAGCTATTAGGTTGGAAAGATAGACGCTTTCAACAAAATTGTCATGAAATAAATAAGCTCGATATATCAATAAGAGATATAAGGAATAACCTTTTTCATGGTGGTAAATTCAATGGTAATTATCAGAAGGATGTTACAAGAAATATCGATTTAATTAAAAGTGCAATTATAATTTTGAATGAGTGGCTTAGCTTAGATGAATCAGTAAAAAATAACTTTTTGCAGCCTATTGAATAAATGCAAACCTTATTAAGTTCAAAACCATTGGCTACAATTTTGTTAGCCTGATGTAGTTTGATACCCATCCTGTCCGTAGAGTTCCGCAGGACTCTACGGATTACAAATGAATAAGAGTAAGAACGGAGAAAAAATGATAAAATGAAAATAACGTGTGCTTCCCGTGTCACAGACATTCTTTCCATATATTATCCGTAGTCAAAAAGACTACTGACAGGGTGAGACTACGGACAGGGTGAATCTCTCAAGCATCATGAATTAATCTCCAAAAATCCCACAAAATTCCCAACCCAACCCCCAAATTTTTATTTAACGGTACTTACTATATGTTCCCTGCTTCGCTCATCACCAAATTTCTTTTTCTTACCATATATCAAGCAAAACATAAATTCCTCCTCAACTATTTGCAGTTCTCAGGGTTTTATTTCTACTTTGCTTTTTTTAAACTTAAATTAACACACGACTCTTAAAAGGAATATAATTTATTATTTACATATTTAGCGTTTGCTACTAAATCTCTTTTACGAAAACTGGCGTTTTTTAAACAACAGGGACAAGTAGGCAATACGCTCACGTCAATTTTGGCGTGGGCCTTTTTGCTTTGTTGTTGGGTATGCCAGTACCTCGTAAAGAGCATTATAGGTTCCACGCCATTTTTGTTTTCTAATGGTTTGGGATTCATCATTTACCTTTAAACAAATGAGTCTCTTATGTTGCTAACTGCCCCTCCTTAAATGTCATCCATTTTTCTGGTTTTTTTCAATAACGCAGTCTTTTCAGACCTGCGGAGGATATTTCTACCCCAAATTCTACCAAAACATGATAAGTGTCAAACGATTCATACTCTCTATTTCTATTTTTCTGGTAATTTCTTGCAAAAAGCCTCAGCTTTTGGATGAACCTCTCGCCAGACAATTGATTTTAAAAACCTTTTCTTTCCCCGTACTTATTGAAGAAGAATTTAACCTCAACAGCTTCACTACTGCGAGAGAAATGAAGGCATTGAAATTGGATAAAAGAGGTTATGTTTGTCTCAATGCACATTTTTTCGATAACCGCAAACGCATCGTCTTTACCAGGAAAGCCAGACCTTTTCTGGGGAAAATCAGTGTAAAAGAGTCTTTTTGGAGCAAGAATATATATCAGACCCTGAAATTGGGGGTACTTCATTTTGAGAGGATTAGCTCTATCAGTTTCTCACATGACGGGCACAGAGCTAAAATCCGTTTCAAGGTAAAAACTCAATTAACCCCATTTTATCCACTCAGAACCAATCCGGATTGGTGGGAGCATGAAGTTGCTTTTTACTTCTCCGGTTATTCGTGGAATTATGAACCAAATCCACGGGAGGAGTTTATGGGGTGGTAATGTACCCTGTAACCACATAGGCATACAGAAAACATAGAATTGCTACACCTACCTGTCCGTAGAGTTCCGCAGGGCTCTACGGATTACAAATGGATATTTGTCTCTGACACGGTAAATCAGGAAAAGTAAGAACGAAGAAAAAATGATAAAATGAAAATAACGTGTGCTTCCCGTGTCACAGACAATTTTCCCATAAATGATCCGTAGTCAAAAAGACTACGGACAGGATTGAAATCACTTTTCCTACTCCGTGGTCCGTGGCTCACGGACCACTTTACTACCTTCGTGCTTATGCTTCGTTTGCCACATAGCATGGAATCGCTTTTCCCTATAAAATTTCGTTCGCTCTTTACAAAACTTAAATAAAATGTTATCTTCAATCTGAATACCATATTTGCTGTGACTCCCTGCATACTTCCTCAATATTAAAGCATATGAATCTCATTTCTATTTTAAATAATATCGCTCCGCTATCTACTGAAGTCCAACAGGAGATTATTGGCTTATTTAAAAAGGAATGTCTTCCCAGACATCATTTACTGCATCGGAACGGGGATCTCTGCAACAAACTGTATTTCGTAGAAAAAGGACTGTTAAGAATTTTCTATTACAACGATCTCGGTAAAGACATTACTTATCGCTTTCAGGAAGAAAATCAGTTTCATACCGTTATCGACAGTTATTTTCAGCAAAAACCAAGTCTTTACAATGTTGAAGCACTGGAAGACAGTATTTTATATTCCATGCCCTTGTCTGAGCTCGACAAACTGAGAGAGAAGCATTTGTCTCTGCAAAAGGTTTATATCTTTGTTTTGCAGCATTTCCTGCTGGAAAACAGCGAGCGCATTACTGCATTGCAGTTTCATTCGGCACAGGAACGATACAATACCCTGATGGAAAAACAGCCGCTTATCATTCAGCGCGCACCATTAGGCCATATTGCCTCTTATTTAGGAATTACACAAGAAACTCTGAGCCGGATAAGAAGCAGAATCTACTCCTGATTTTCAGTAAAAGCCATAGCATCTGCCTGTTATTAATACCATCCTTCCCATTCATCTTATAGATAAAACTAAGTCCGGATTGTGATTTTGCCTTTGGTTGAATTAATACTGTTTTAGTTATTATTTAAGAAATACCCATAAAATTCCGTCTGTTTTTTGAAGATTCATGCACTTTTTGATTTATGTCAAAAATAGCCTCGATATACTCTGTGAACTTTGCATCATCAAAATTAAATCAAACCATGAAGAACAAATTCTTACACTCATTTATTCTTATTGCGCTAAGTTTATCTGCCTGCAATAAGGCTGAAAAGAAAACAGAAGTGACAGACAACTCTATTTCTGTCAATATCCGGCAAGTCCGCAAGATATCTGTAAACCATGATATTTCTGTCAGCGGTAATATTGAAGGAAGCAAAACAGTCAGACTCGGTTTTATGGTGGCAGGAAAAGTAAATTTTATCTCGGCCAACGAAGGACAAACCGTTTCTCAGGGAAAACTACTGGCAAGCCTCGATCCCGAAAACTATAAAATTGCCAAAGAAATGGCTGATGCAAGCCTCAATCAGGTACAGGACGACTACAACCGCATCAATACCATGCACGAGCGCGGCAGCGTTACGGAAAGTGATTATGCTAAAATCACGAATGGACTGGCTCAGGCAAAAGCTCAGAATAAACTTCAGGCCAAAAATATTACCGATACCAGGTTATACACTCCCATTTCAGGGGTTTTGTTGAAAAAAATGACAGAAGTGGGTGAAATCATTGGTGTGGGAATGCCCCTGTTTGTTGTTTCAGACATCAGTACGGTTAAAGTAAATGCCGCCATTCCGGAGTCTGAACTTCGTTACATTAAAATAGGCCAGAATGCCAATGTTTATGTCTCAGCACTGGACAATACTTTTTCCGGAAAAATAATTGAAGTAGGTTCTACTGCAGACGCTACTTCCCGGACATTCACCGTAAAGATTGAATTAAAAAATCCGAAGCTGCTTATCCGCCCCGGAATGATCGCTGAAGTGAAAATTACCTCCGGTACAAAATCTGAGGTGCTGGCATTACCGGGAGAAGCGGTTTTACATGATGTGGATAATTTAACCTATGTTTTTGTAGCCGACGAGTCAGGCAAAAAGGCCTTCAAACGCAAAATCGTTACCGGAAGATTACTTGACAATCAGATTGAAATAACTTCCGGTATTACTGAAAACGACAAGGTGATTGTTGGCGGACAACAGAAGTTAAATGACGGTTCCCCTATTCTTATCAACAACTAAATTACGGCTATGAATTTTGTAAAATCTTCCCTGAAATATCCGCAGGTTACGTTGTCGGTATTATTTCTGGTCTTTGTTATCGGCGTCAATTCTTTACTGAATATGCCACGCCGTGAAGACCCCAAAATCACCATTCGTTCAGGATTGGTACTGGCATTTTATCCCGGAGCCAACTCTGCCCAGGTAGAGGATCAGGTTACCAAGAAATTAGAACAATATCTTTTTCAATTTGAAGAAGTAAGAAAAGAAAAAACCTTTTCCACAACCCGTGACGGTGCGGTGATAATTAATGTGGAACTGGAAGAGTCTGTAAAAAATCCGGACATTTTCTGGAGTAAGCTAAGACATGAAATGCTTCTGGCCAAAACCCTCGACTTACCACAGGGTGTAAGAGGCCCCATTGTAAATTCCGATTTTGGAGATACCGAAGCCCTTGTAATTGGTATAGTATCAGACAAAGCTGATTATTCTCAACTGAAAAACTATACCCAGAAACTTGAAGATGGCATCAGAACGATTAAGGCTGTTTCGAAGATTAAAAGAATCGGAGAGCAAAAAGAACAGATTACCGTTACTTCCAATTCAGAAAAACTGGTTCAGTATGGTGTAAAATTACCGCAGGTTGTGAAAGTATTACAATCTCAAAATGCCATTAATGCTACCGGAGATGTGAAAACCAATGATTCAAAAGTGCCTCTTTATACTTCTGGTTATTACAATACTGAAAATCAGATTGCAAGCCAGATTGTAGGAACGTCCAATACAGGAGCTGTCATCCGGCTCGGTGATGTGGCCACTGTTTCAAGAATATTCCAGGAACCCACCAGTAAAACCACCGTTGACGGACATAAAGCAATGATGCTGGCGGTAGAAATGCATGAAGGAAACAACATTGTACAATTTGGCGAACAAGTCGGTAAAAAGATTGAAGAAGTATCGAAGCTATTACCCAGCGATGTAAAACTGACAACGATTATCAATCAGCCGAAAATCGTAGATGAAAACATCAGCCATTTCATTCATGAATTCTTTCTGGCTATTATTTCGGTGGTTATTGTTGTTATTTTACTCTTGCCACTTCGGATTGCAGCAGTAGCTGCCATGGCTATTCCTATGACAGTTGCCGTGACGTTTGCTCTGCTTCATACTTTTGGCATAGAACTGCATCAGGTTTCGTTAGCAGCTCTGATTGTAGTGCTGGGAATGGTGGTTGATGATGCCATTGTAATTGCCGACAATTATGTAGAACTTCTCGACGAAGGGGTAGAACGCTGGGAAGCCGCCTGGAGAAGTGCCAGCGACCTGGTTGTTCCCGTTTTAACGGCCACCATTACTATTATTGCGGCATTTATGCCTATGGTAATTCTGACGGGTTCTGTCGGAGAATTTATTTTCGCGCTGCCTATCACCGTAACTATTGCGTTAGCTGCTTCTTTCATTGTAGCAATGATTCTTACGCCTTTGCTTTGCTATACTTTTATCAAAAAAGGACTTCATGACCATTCTGAAAAACCTTCTGACAAAAAAGAAAGGATTTCTATGCTCGACCGCATGCAGAATGGTTACAACAGAGCCATTGCCTGGTGTATGAAACATCCAAAGTTCACGATCAGCGGAAGTATTTTGTCTATTGCTCTTTCAGGAGTTTTGTTTTTATTCATCAAACAAAAGTTCTTTCCGGCAGCAGAACGCAATCAGTTTGTAGTGGAAGTATGGATGCCTACCGGAACAAAACTTGATAAAACCGAAAAGGCTATTCTGAAAGTAGAGGATCTTGTAAAAAATGACAAAAGAGTCAGCACGTTTGCCACCTTCACCGGAACCAGTGCTCCAAGATTTTACTACAACTTTTCTCCGGAAGTACCTGTAAGCAATTATGCACAGATTCTGGTTAATACAACCGACGACAAAACCGCAGAAGAACTTGCCGATGAATTGTCCAAAAAAGTGGACAGACTTATTCCGGATGGAAATCCTCAGGTGAAACTGATGCAGCAGGGTTCTCCAACCAAAGCTCCGGTGGAGGTAAGAATTATCGGCGACGACCTCAGTGAACTAAAACGGATCGGGTTGAAGGTAAAAGAAATCATTCAGAAAGCGAAGGGAAGTACTATGGTTCGTTCCGACTTTAAGGAAGACTATTACGGTATCGACATCGACTTAAAAGACGAAGCCAATCGCCTGGGCTTTACCACTACCAGTATTGCTCAAACCGTTTATACCGGATTTTCCGGAGCTCCGGTCTCTACAATGTACGAAGGCAATAATCCGGTGGATATAGTCCTGCGCCTGGATGAGAAAAGCCGCCAGAACTCTGACGATTTACAGAACATGTACTTAAGTTCTCCCGCCACCGGAGCAAGTATTCCTTTACGGCAAATTGCTGATCTGAAGCCTCAGTGGCAAACCGGAAGAATTATGCATAGAAATGGGGTGAGGACTCTGACGATCCAAAGTGAAACCAAAGATGGAGCACTTCCTTCAGAGATTATCAAACAAATTCAACCGGAAATCGCCACGCTTCAGTTACCGGCAGGTTACCGGATTGAATATGGAGGGGAGCTGGAAAACAAGAAGGAAACATTCAGCCAAATGGTTATTGCCTTAGCCATCAGTCTGGTATTGATATTCTTCATTCTCCTGTTCCAGTTCAGAAACCTGAAAGAATCTGCACTGGTAATGGCTTCTATTCCATTGAGTTTGTTCGGGGCCTTATTAGGTTTAATCATTACTCATAATAATTTCGGATTTACGGCCTTTGTGGGTTTAATCAGTTTATCAGGTATCGTGGTAAGAAATGCCATTATTCTGGTAGATTATACCAACGAACTCCTCCGGAAAGGAATGGATATTCCTACCGCTGCAACCGAAGCCGGAAAGCGTCGTTTACGCCCTATATTTTTAACAGCAATGGCAGCAGCCATCGGTGTTTTGCCTATGATTCTCTCCGGTTCTCCAATGTGGAGCCCCCTCGCCAGTGTAATTGCTGTAGGAGTGGTATTCTCAATGGTTATGGCCTTATTGGTAGTTCCGGTTTTATATGTGGCAATGATTAAGCCCGCTGACAAAAAAGACAGTATGTTAACCTCAAACGAAGCGCATCATGTTCATTAAAAAATATATATCCTCATTCTCCTCAGCATTTCTGATGACAAGTTTGCTGGCCAATGCGCAGCAGACTCAGGTATTAAACCTGAAACAGGCTACAGAACTTGCTTTACAAAACAATCACCTGCTGAAAATTCAGAAGGAAAAGGTTTCTGAAAGCCGTGAGAAAATCACAGAATCGAAAAGCAAAGGAAAACCGTTGGTATATGCTACCGGAAACTACATTTTCAACGGAGTAACCAAGGATTTGTCTATTCCGAAAGGTTCATTCGGAAACCTGGCAGGTAATCCCCTTCCACAGGCAGATGTTCCTTTATTTCAGGGAAAACATAATCTTTTGCTCGGCAATGTACTGGCTTACCAACCCGTCAGTCAATTAAAAAAAATCGGGATTGGGGTAAAAGTTGCTGAAACAGATGTTTCTATTGCACAAACTCAGGTTACAAAATCAGAACTTGACATCAGGCTTGGGGTAGAAAAACTTTATCTCGGCATTTTAATTACCCAGAAACAATTGGAAGAGACCAAGGCTTCTCTTGAATTAACTGAGATGAAATTGTATGATGTAGAAAGTGCTCTCATAGCCGGGAAAACAGAATTGGTAAACAAGGTTGGCTTGCAGGCAGATTTAAGCAGCCAGCAGCAAAAGCTGTTACAATTGACCAATCAGATTGAGGATTATTCGGCAGATCTGAAAGAATTGACGGGATTCAGGTCGGAAGAAACATTGGTATTAGCTAATCCGGAAGAAACACTTCCTCCGCTTCAATCTTTGGAAACCTATTTGCTGCAGGCAAAAAACTCCAATCCCGAAATACAGCTGGTCAATCATACCATCCAAAAAGCTAATTATGGTGTGCAGGCCGCTCAAAGCGATCATATTCCAAGCATTGGGCTCATGGGCGGCTATACCTATCAGAATGTCATTTCAGATCTTCCGGCCAACAACTATTTCGTTGGCCTAAATGTGAGCTGGAATATTTTTGATTTTGGGAAAAGAAAGTCTGAATTGAATCAACGTATTTCTCAGAAAAAGCAAGGAGAAGAATACCTGGAATACATGCAAGAAAATATCCGGACGAAAATAGAGAAAGCCTACCGGAAAGTAAACCAGTCTCAGCAGCTTATTGCAGTTGCAAAGAAAGTAGTCAGCTATCGTAAAGAGGAATTTAAACTGAAGTCCGATAAAAAAGATTCGGGATTAAATCTGAAAAGAGACCTTCTGGAAACCAAAGCTTCTCTGGCTAAAGCTGAATCAGATTTATTTGCAGCACAATTAAATTACCGGCTTACCTTATCTGAATTACAATCACTTACCGGCATTTTATAAACAATAGTTCTCCCGGTTAAGCCTTATGTTTTAAAGTAAAAAGAGCCTTGTTTAAATAATCATCGCCTATTCCATCATAAAATCTGAGAATAAGGCATCTGATTTAGGTATGCAAGCATACTATTTTGTATATTTGAACAATATAAGTTTTTCTTAGAATTATCAAATCTCAACAAACATGGATACTACATTAAATATGATGGGACTGAATTTATCTTTGACGGAAGAACATTTGGCAGTACAGCAGGCAGCAAGGGATTTCGCACAAACCGAATTACTTCCGGGAGTTATTGAGCGTGATGAAAGCCAGCACTTTCCTGATGAACTTGTCAGAAAAATGGGAGAATTAGGCTTTTTGGGGATGATGGTTTCTCCAACCTATGGCGGTGGGGGCATGGATACAGTTTCATACGTTCTCGCAATGGAAGAACTATCAAAAGTTGATGCCTCTGCTTCTGTAATGGTTTCTGTAAACAATTCACTGGTTTGTTACGGGTTGGAAGCCTTCGGGACAGAAGAGCAAAAACAAAAATATCTTGTTCCTTTAGCCAGTGGTAAAACCATCGGCGCATTTGCTCTTTCAGAACCGGAAGCAGGCTCAGATGCTACTTCTCAACATACAAGTGCAGTAGATATGGGAGATTATTATCTGCTAAACGGAACAAAAAACTGGATTACGAACGGAGGGCGAGCCGGCATTTACCTTGTAATCGCTCAAACAAATCCTGAAAAAGGTCATAAAGGCATCAATTGCCTGATAGTCGAGAAAGGAATGGAAGGATTCCAGATCGGGAAAAAAGAAAACAAATTAGGAATTCGGGGTTCAGATACTCATTCTCTGATGTTTACTGACGTAAAAGTACCGAAAGAGAACAGAATCGGGGCAGACGGATTTGGTTTTAAGTTTGCCATGTCCACTTTAAATGGCGGAAGAATTGGTATTGCCGCTCAGGCACTTGGTATTGCGTCAGGCGCATACGAATTGTCTTTACAATATTCAAAAGAAAGAAAAGCTTTCGGGAAAGCTATTTCAGAGCATCAGGCAACACAATTTAAGCTAGCCGAAATGGCTACTAATATTGAAGCAGCCAGATTACTTTGTTTTAATGCCGCATTAGATAAAGATAACCACCGTGACTACGTAAAGTCTGCTGCGATGGCAAAACTATTTGCATCCAAAGTAGCGATGGATACCACCGTAGAAGCCGTACAGATTCATGGCGGATATGGGTTTGTAAAAGAATTTCATGTAGAAAGAATGATGAGGGATGCCAAAATCACCCAGATTTATGAAGGAACTTCGGAAATTCAAAAAATTGTAATCGCCCGGGAAATACTGAAATAAATAGCCGGGAATTTTATAATCAGGGCGTGTCAAACCAGTTTTGACACGTCTTTTTTTTCAGATATCAGACTAAAATACAGATTGATTTCGTTTAAACCGCCCCGATTTTCATTCAAAACAACCTTTCAGCTCTTCTCCTTTTCCAATATCTGATTATTAGAAAACCCTAAGTATTTGGGAATCAATATCTAAGCCTGCTATCTATTTGCGGAGAAAAGTTTACAAAAAATCAGAATTAATTTATGCGTGTTATATTCAACTGAGAAAACTTCAAATATCTAAAATTCCTGCCTTATCACCGATAAAAGTCAATTCTTAGGATATTACAATAAAAAAATATGAAAAAAGTTTATAACCGATAAATAAATGCTTGATACTTTTTCAATTTTAATTTTGGAATTTTACATGGATTTATTAGTTTTGTCCAAATTTCGTACTGAACCATTTTCAAATTGCCCAAAATAAGACACTAAGATGGAAGATTACAATAAGATAATCGAGTCACTTGGAGTGAAGTTTATCAAATCACGTAACATTAGAATATTACAACCCATTAGAATCAAGAACTATTACGATGTCGAGAACTCACTCTTGATTTTGTACAAAGGGGAAGTATCTTTTGGAGAGGAAGCGACTCATGTAGAGGAAGGCGATATGCTTTTTATTCCGGGAGGAAAGATGATTAGTGTAACTTATGGAAATTCCGAGAAGCCGAAAGCAGTCACAAATGAGGAATTCATGACTCATCGTGAATTGTACTTTGATGCAAACGTTGATCCTGCTAAAATTGGTACTCAGGAAAATTCATTTGGTTTGGTTGCCTTCGAAGCAAAAGTTTTCGATTCTGTAAACTTTTTTACTTCATTGGACATCCCTCCGTTTATTATCAAACGTGATGATAAACTTGCTCAGACTATTGCTGAAATCCTTACCGAAGACATGGTTGATAATATCGGTAAAGGCCGTATTATCAAAATTAAAACTGAAGAGATCGTAATTGAAGTTATTCGATATATCATTCAAAACCGTTTGTTTGTTGAGCAATTGGCAACAAACAGTACTTACTTCAAAGATCCTCGCTTAATAGATATCTTCGCTTACATCAAAGACAATATCGGTGGAGACCTTTCTAATAAGGTGCTTGCGAATGTTGCCAATGTTTCTGAAGATTATGTCGGACAGTATTTCAAAATGCTGACAGGTATCAACCCTCAGGATTATATCGAGTATCAGAGAATGGAAGCTGCGGTGGGTTTATTACGTACTACTAAGAAATCTATCCGTGCAATCGGAGCTGAAGTAGGTTATAAGGATACTGCTTATTTCTGTCGTCGTTTTAAAATGATGTTCGGTATCCCGGCAGGTAAAATGAGACGTCGTGAATCTTTAATGAACCTCTAAGAAAGATTTCATCAAAGATTATCAGGATATTATAATGAACAAAAAGCGTTTCGGGTCTGGCTCGAAACGCTTTTTGTTTTTCAGACTATTGCACAAAAAAGTCGAACCGAAGAGACCTCCGATTCGACTTGAGTTTTCAAACCTAATATTTTATTTTGTCCTGATATTTAGACAAAATACTTCAATTTCACTACTTCTTTCTCAGTTAAGAATCTCCAGTTTCCCCGTGGCAAATCCTTCTTGGTAAGACCGGCAAATGAAGTACGGTCAAGTTTTAATACTTCATAACCCAAATGTTCGAAAATACGACGAACAATACGGTTACGGCCAGAATGAATTTTGATACCAAGTACCATTTTATCCGGTGTAATAACAGCTAATTCATCTGCCTTAATTTCACCATCTTCCAGCTTAAGTCCTTCCGTAATTGCTTTAATGTCATCATCTTCGATTGGTTTATCAATTTCAACCTGATAAACTTTTGTAATTTCGTTCGAAGGATGGGTCAGTTTTTCAGCTAATTCACCATCATTGGTAAGCAATAATAAACCTGTCGTATTTCTGTCTAAGCGTCCAACCGGATAAATGCGTGAGTCGCAAGCATTTTTCACAAGCTCCATAACAGTCTTACGATCATTCGGATCTTCCGTTGTTGTGATAAAATCTTTTGGTTTATTCAACAAAAGATAAACGGTTTTCTCACGATTCAATTTACGACTTCCGTATTTTACGATGTCAGTAGGCTGAACCTGGTAACCCATTTCAGTAATTACTTTTCCGTTTACTTTTATTTCTCCCGCTTCAATCAATTTATCAGCATCACGGCGAGAACAGATTCCGGCGTTAGCAATAAAGCGGTTCAAACGGACAAGCGTAGATTTTTTTTCTACCTCCTCTATGCGTTTCTGAATTTTACGTGGAGCAGTTTCTTTGAAACTGTCAATATGGTATTCAGGCGTACGGAGATCTGATTCCTCAAAACGTGAGTGACTCTTAAATAGTTTTCTTCCTCCGAAGTTATCCTTTGCCGTACCTATTGTTTTGATTTCTCTTTCTTTACGAGCTGGTTTAGGAGCAGAATCTTTGTCTTTTGAAAAACTCTTTTTCACAAAAGTTCCTTCTGCGTCTCTCCTTACTGGTTTTTTATCTCCAAAGTCTTTACGTTCTCCGCGATTTTCTGAAAAATCTCTCTTTTGGAAACCTTCTCTTTTTTCAAATCC
>NZ_FOXH01000003.1:0-201061 GCF_900115665.1 Pseudarcicella hirudinis | reverse complement strand
TTTCTATCCCCAAAATCTTTGCGCTCTCCGCGATTTTCTGAAAAATCTCTCTTTTGGAAACCTTCTCTTTTTTCAAATCCGCCTTCTGAATCTCTTTTGAATGGCTTTCTGTCTCCAAAATCTTTGCGCTCTCCACGATTTTCTGAAAAATCTCTCTTTTGGAAGCTGTCTTTTCTCTCAAATCCGCCTTCTGAATCTCTCTTAAATGGTTTTTTATCTCCAAAATCTTTACGTTCTCTACGATTTTCCGAAAAATCTCTCTTTTGAAATCCGTCTTCTGAATCTCTCTTAAATGGTTTTTTGTCACCAAAATCTTTGCGTTCTCCTCTGTTTCCTGAAAAGTCTTTCTTTTTGAAATCATCTCTTTTCCCGAATCCATTCCCACCATCTCTGTTAAAAGGTTTTCTGTCACCAAAATCTTTACGTTCTCCTCCAAAGGATTTTTTCTCTCCAAATGGTTTACGATCTCCTTTTGGTTCACTCTTTTCTCCTCTTAGTTCACGTTGAACATCCTGTGTTCTCTGGCGAGTATTTTGTCTTCTCTCGCTGCTGAATTCTTCTTTTTGAATTCTTTTTCTCATGTTTTTAATTGTTAAATATTTGCAACATCACTGCTGTAAAAAAATATTTTTTTATTGCGCTGATTCTGAGAGCTAAGGACTTCTCTGTTAATTAATCCTCTAAAATTTATTTCAAAAACAGGAAACAATAACTTTCTGAAAATGAGAATATTAGTATTCCTCAAAATCAAGGGTGCAAAGTTACGACAATTTTCAAACACTACTATTATTCTCTCTATTATTTCTGAAAAACTGTATAATTTCACAATCATTTCCTTGCTAAATTCGTTTGTAAAATGGCTAAACTGCCTATCTTGTGAAAAAATTCTACTTTACTATGCAAAAACTGCGTACCACGATATTTTTATTGTCAATAACAGCGCTGATCTGTAGCTGCAATTCTACTCTTCAATCCTTCAAAAAAGGTCAGAAAAGATTTGACAAGGGAGAATATGATCTTGCAATAAAAGACTTAGTGCCTGTTTCAAATGCCAACTATAACACAGCTGTAACCAACTACCTGATTGCAGAGTCTTACAGACTTTCAAACAGACCGCTTCTTTCTGCAAATTATTACGAAAAAGCACTTGCCGGCGGAAGTAAGGAAAATGACCTGCGTTTCCATTTGGCTTACGCCCTGAAAGCTGATGGAAAATACCAGGAAGCAGCTCAAAATCTGGAGAAATACCTTTCAGGTATTCCAGGCAAAGAATTTAAGATAAAAGCTCAAAAAGAGCTTGACATGTTACCGGAAATTGAGAATCTGGCAAAACAGAAAACTTATATAGAAATTAAACCCGTCAGCCTTAATACTACCGGGTCAGAATTTGCTCCCGTACTGCAAGGATCAGATTTGATTTTTACTGCTTCTCGCAAGGATCAAACTTACAAGAATAACGGCTTACCTTTTTTAGGACTTTATAAAGCTAAACTATCCTCTACTACTGAAGCAGGTACTCCGGAATTATTCAGTCAGAATATTCTTATTCAAAATGCCAACGAAGGAACTCCTGCTTTTTCCAAAGACGGAAAGATGATGATTCTTGCGAGAGGAAATACCGGAAAAAGCCGTGATCTTTCTCCCGATGTTGATTTGTATATTTCAAGACTCGCTGACGGCGTCTGGTCAGAACCGGAAATGATCTCCGTATCAGATTCCTTGTCGTGGGATGGCTGCCCGGCCTTCTCAGCAGATGGCAGAACTTTATATTTCGGTTCAAATCGTTCCGGAGGAAAAGGCGGCATAGATCTTTATCGGGCAAATATTGATAATTCAGGAAGATTTGGCCGTCCGGTAAATATGGGCAGCGATATCAATACTGCCGGAGATGAAATGTTCCCATACGTTACACAAGACGGGAAATTATATTTTGCTTCTGACGGACATCCCGGTTTAGGTGGTTTGGATCTATTTGTAGCAACGCGTAAAGACGGAGAAATCAGCGTAGAACACCTTGGTATTCCACTTAACTCAAAAGCAGATGATTTTGGTTTGGTTGCCATTGATTCTACAAAAGGCTATTTTTCATCAAATCGTGAAGGAGGAAAAGGTGATGATGATATCTATTATTATGAAAATACCCAGCCTGGTAAAAAATACATTGAAGAGCCTCCTGTTATTGTTAAAAAAGATGTGCCTAAGAAAATCCGTTATTTTCTCGCCGGAACAGTTTCAGATATAAACAACAAAACGCTGGATTCTGTAAAAGTTACCATTCAGGAAAATTCTTCAGGACAGGCCATTGAAGAGCTTTATACTTCAGGTTCAGGTTATTTTGGGAAAGCCCGGCTCGAAGAAGGGAAGAGTTATACTTTAATTTCAGAAAAAAACGGATATTTTACCAAACGTGAGAATTTCTCAATGATCGGGAAAAGTATTGCGTTGGAATCTTTAACCAGGGCTGAAACGGATACAACTTTTCTGGTGGCTATTAAACTAGACAAACCGGAAGTCGGAAAAGAAATCACAAAGCTGTTTGAAATTGCACCAATTTATTACAATCTTGACAAATCTGATATCCGAATTGATGCTTCAGTAGAGCTTGATAAAATTGTTCAGATTCTGAAAGATAATCCTTCCATTAAGCTGGAATTAGGTTCTCATACTGACTCAAGAGCTACGTCAGAATATAACCTGAAACTTTCTCAAAGACGTGCAGAATCAGCCGTAACTTATATTATTTCCAAAGGAATCTCTTCGAACAGAATTGTAGCAAAAGGATATGGAGAAACCCAATTAGTTAACAAGTGTGCCGATGGAGTACCTTGTACGGAAGAAGAGCATCAGATGAACCGTAGAACAGAATTTAAGGTTCTGGAAATTAAATAATAACGCATTATACTTTGTAAAACCCTCAGGCTTCAGGCAAAACGTTCCGAAAGTCTGAGGGTTTTTACTATTTTTGCCATTCAAAAATTCACATAAAATGAAAAGCATTTTAATTATCAATGCCCAAGTCGTTAACGAAGGCAATATACAATCACTTGATGTTTTCATTAAGGATGGTTTAATTCAGAAAACAGGTTCAGACCTCTCCGGATTAAACGCTGATAAAATTATAGATGCCAGAGGAAAATATCTTCTTCCGGGTGTTATTGATGACCAGGTACATTTTCGCGAACCAGGTCTGACGCACAAAGCGACGATATACTCTGAAGCAAGAGCTGCTGTGGCAGGTGGGGTAACTTCCTTCATGGAAATGCCGAATACTGTCCCGAATGCCCTTAACCAGACACTTTTAGAAGATAAATATCAAATTGCTTCAGGTACTGCACTGGCTAATTATTCATTTTATATGGGTGCCTCGAACGACAATATTGAAGAGGTTTTAAAAACCAATACAAGAAATGTCTGCGGTATTAAGGTTTTTATGGGATCTTCAACCGGAAATATGCTGGTAGATAACGAAAAAACGCTGGAAAATATCTTCTCAAATAGCCCGATGTTAGTGGCTACGCATTGTGAGGATGAAGCGACTATCAGAAGAAATACTGAAATTTTTAAAGAAAAATATGGTGACGAACCTCATGCCAGAATTCACCCTTTGGTAAGAAATGAAGAAGCTTGTTTTATTTCTTCCTCAATGGCGGTGAGATTAGCACGTCAGCACGGAACAAGACTTCATATTTTACATATTTCTACTGCTGATGAGCTTTCTTTATTTGATAACACTATTGCCTTAAAAGATAAAAAAATCACCTCTGAAGTTTGTGTTCATCACCTTTGGTTTGATGCCCGTGATTATGAGACACTCGGAAATCAAATCAAATGTAACCCGGCTATAAAGGCTGACGGCCATAAGCAAAAATTACTACAGGGACTTCTCGACAACCGTTTGGATGTTATTGCAACAGACCATGCGCCGCATCTCTGGGAAGAAAAGCAAAAGGCTTACTGGCAATCTCCGTCAGGTTTACCATTGGTTCAACATCCATTACAAATGATGCTTGAACTGAGCCGGGAGGGAAAAATCGGTTTGGAAAAAATTGTTGAAAAGATGTCTCATGCTGTGGCAGACTGTTTCCAGCTGGAAAAACGAGGATACATCAGAGAAGGTTATTGGGCAGATCTGGTTCTGGTTGACCTCGGGGCTGAGTCAAAAGTAACCGCTGATAATATCTTCTATCAGTGCAACTGGTCTCCTCTTTTGGGAAAAACCTTCCATTCTCAAATTACACACACTATCGTTTCCGGACATCTGGCTTTTGAAAACGGCAAATTTGATGAAAGTAAAAAAGGAGAAAGACTCCTTTTTGAAAGATAACAGGAAAAAGAAACTGGCCTGGAAGAATTGTAAAAACGGTCTTTCAGGCCAGTTTCTTTTTAAAATAAGTCATCAAACAGTACGGTCAGAAACAGGCCAAATGAATGATTATATAAAGTGTACTTGTTATCGTCCGAAAGATTATTCAGACCAAGGCTATAAGTTGCTCCTATCGTCACAAATTGATTAGGTTTAAATCCTACTCCTACATTTACCCCATAATCCAATCTTTTAACTCCGTTAGAAAAACTATTAACAGATCTGGTAAGAGTTGTATCTGCCTTATTAGTACGGTCGTTCAGTACTTTTTCTGAAACGGTGGTATTTCCGGCAAAACCATATCCTACATAAGGGCCTCCCCAAATATTAAGCCAATCGCCACGAAGGCCTTTTTTCAAAAGATTAAATGATAAATTCGGGCTAAAATCAACATAATGTAAGGAAATGGTGTTTTCGATATAGGTTGAATCTGTATAATTATGCTTTGAGCGAAAGCCTCTCTGGCTATAATGTATTTCCGGCTGAAACTTTAATTTAGAGGTAATTTTATAACTGATTCCAACTCCTGCATCAACACCAATATTAAGAGAAGCATCATCTTTGAATGGCACATCGCCGGTCATTCCTAATTGTCTGACACCCAACCTGAAAAGTACTTTTTCTTTATGAAACTGTGCATTTGAACAAAATGAAATTACTACTATTACTGTAAAAAGCAGAAAAGAACGCATAAGATTATAATTTTTAAATAAACAGGATTTTTGCGAATTACCTCAGACTTAAAATATTTCTGAATTTCTAAATCAGGCCAGACGCCTCCTAAATTAGCTAATAAATTTAATTTTACCGTACTTACTTTACCTTAATAATTTTAACCGTTGTTCTTCTGTTTTTCTGATGCTCTGCTTCTGTGCAACTGACTCCGTCACCGCATTCATTTACCAGATCGCTTTCTCCATACCCTTTTGCCAGCATTCTGTTGCGGTCAACGCCTTTGTGTGAAATATACTCAACAGCAGCTTCTGCTCTTTTCTCAGACAATGCCTGATTTTCAGCCGACTCTCCCCTGCTATCTGTATGAGAGCCTATTTCAATCACCATTTCAGGATATTTCAACAAGGTGGCAGCAAGTTTATCTAATTCCCGGGCAGCATCTTTACGAATAGAGGATTTACCTGAATCATAATAAATGTTGTCAATCGTAACGACGTCCCCTTCCTTAAACAAGCTTAAATCCTGTGAAATCTCCTTTACTTTGCCTTTTTTAATTTTCTTGATTTTATTAACATTTTTGCCATATCCATCCTTCGCTACTTCGAGGATATAATCACATCCATCTTCCATTTCGAAGCTATAAACACCATCAGGTCCGGTAACAGCACTCTGAGAAGTATTGTCACAGGCATTTCTAAGTATTACCATTACACCCTCAATAGGTCTTTTTTCAACTTCTGTTTTTACAATACCTTTTAATATAGAACCTCCGTTTACAGGCTTTTTAACGGAAGATCCCGGCAAAATAGGGGAAACTTCTACTTTTTCAGGCGTCGTACTTAAAGAAGGTAATGTGGCAGGTATTGAGGAAATTTCAGGGATTTTTGAAAGTGGCACTTCAATGCGTGAAGGATTATTATCAGATTCTCCAATTGTAGAATAGCCTACAGTATTAATCAAATGCCCGCTTTTCTGAATTTTGAAAGTGTATTCCGCACTTTCATTCATACAGAATTTAATATTGCCATCCTTATTGGTGAATTTTTTCTCAGAAATACCGTTTTTCCGTACCAGCTCTACCTCAGCATTGTCGAGGGCCTTTTTACTTTCAGAATCAAATACAACAAGAGTCAGTTCTCTGCAATTGTACAGAATACTTTCTCTTCTGAATCTGTAAATATCATCGTCATCCCCTTTCTTACGGTCGCTGCTGAAATATCCTTCTTTTCTTTCTCCATCTGTAATGATTCCAAAATCGTCATTGGGTGAATTAAATGGTTCTCCGAGATTCATAGCCTTTCCAACCGGTAAACCATTCTTTATTTCTATGAAAAATATATCCAGATATCCTTTCCCCGGTAACCCATCAGAAGAAAAATACAGATTTCCGTTCTCATCCACAAAAGGAAACATTTCACTGCCTTTGGTATTGACAAGATTGCCCAGATTTTTAGGGGCAGTCCATTTTCCGTTTTTATTTTCAGAAACGTACAAATCAGTCGCACCTGAACCACCGGGCATATCAGACACAAAATAAAGAAGTTTCCCATCTTTTGTTAATGCCGGATGTCCTGCTGAATATTCATTACTGTTAAAGGGCAATTCCACTGCTTCTCCCCAGACACCATTATTTGACTCTGCGGTATATAATTTCAATTTCGTCACATTATCCTCACTTTTACCCTGAGCACCTTCATTGAAATTATTTCTGGTGAAGATAATCTTTGAAAAATCTTTGCTGAAAGTCGCCGGACCCTCATGATATTTGGTATTAAGCGATTTACTGAATTGCTCAGATTCAGGAGTAGGCTCTATTACTTTTGCTTTAGATTGAGGTTTAGGTAAATTATCAGCAAAATAATTTAACGTCTTCGAATCATTAGCGGTTGATCTGGAATAATAATCATGCCCTAAAAACTTCTCTCCCGGGGTCTTTGTGGTTTTAAGCACATGACCATCTTCAGAAACGGCATTAAGTGAACTTAAGTCATTAATATAATAGAGATCCAGAAAAGGTCCTTTTTTCTCGCTCAGAAGCTTAGATGCTGCACCTTTTCCTGAGCAGTAAACGATTCCGCTCTTGTAATACATCGGACTAAATTCAGGCCTGTTGCTATTAATATTCAGGTATTCAACAATGTATTTTGAAGTAGAATTTGAAGCATCCGGTAAAGTCTGATTTATTTTTCCATAGAATTTACTGACATCCGCAGTACCTGAGGATTGTTTATATCTTTCGTAAAACTTTTGTGATTCTTCGTATTTACCATTATTGGCGAGAGACTGGGCATAATACAGATAGGCCTTATTGTCTTCTCCGGAGAGTGTGGGGTTTGCCTGGAGGGCTTCCCGGTAAACTCTTTCTGCATTGGCACCGTCACGAACCTGCTTATAGCTAAACCCAAGCTTCAGCAAAGCAGCAAGTTTATCGGCATCAGAAAGACTAACGTCCTTCTTTTTTAAAATTTGCTCATATCCCTGCACCGCAGCAGGATATTTCATTAACTCAAAATTTCTGTTCGCTTCCGTAAGCAAACCAGCGGATTGCTGGCCAGATGCTTCCCTCAGCAAAGTAATTGCAGAAATAAGAATCAGTCCTATTTGTCTGAAATTGGGCATGTCAGTTTTTAAAAACTTATTCAAAATAAATGAATAATTCACATAAGCATAATAATTATCAACTCCTTGAATGCGGGAAGAACGAAAACGATACTTCTGTTCATTCAGGTTTCGTAAAATCATGGGAAAAGGAGGCAGTATCCTGACTATAAAAGTCATAACGAATATCGTGCCACTTGGCGGGAATTGTGCGGATTCTAGGGTTTTCTATACAAAAATCACGCCAATGAACGAAGCCGTTGGGAAAAATTGATTAATTTTCGAAAAAATAAACTACCTGAATTCTCTTACATCAGTAAAACTATATGTTGAAAAGTTTCTATAATGAAAATTTGATTGAAGCGGGCCTGGATGAAGCAGGAAGAGGATGTCTGGCTGGCCCTGTTATGGCCTCTGCCGTGATTCTTCCCAAAAATTACTCGCATAGTTTCCTGAATGATTCGAAACAACTTACCAAAAAACAAAGAGAATCACTTAGAAAAGACATTGAAAACGATGCCCTTGCCTGGGCTGTTGCAGAAGTTTCAAATGAAGATATTGATAAAATCAATATCCTGAAAGCGAGTTTTAAAGCCATGCACCTGGCAGTAGATAAGTTAAACATCTTACCTGAACATTTACTGATTGACGGAAACCGTTTTATCAACTATCCTTCAATTCCTCATACTTGTATTGTAAAAGGAGACAGTAAGTTTTTATCAATTGCAGCAGCTTCTGTTCTGGCAAAAACATATCGGGATGATTTAATGGAAGACCTTGCTCTGAAATTCCCGATGTATGGCTGGGAAAATAATGCAGGTTATCCAACACCTAAACACAGAGCTGCCATTAAAGAATATGGAACAACTTCTTTTCACCGTCTGACATTCAGAATGTTGTAAATAAACAGCAGTAAAATTTTAATCTTTTTAAGAGACCAGTGCTCAAAAAATGAGTATTTGTATCCGTTAATTATTCTTTGGTAAGAAATTTGAAGAAAATCTGGGTAACTTGCATTAGGTTTTTCTTCCATTTAACAGACTCGTTTTGATTTGACTTTTCCCCGGGGAAAAGGACATTATCATTATTTTCATTCATGAGGTATAAGGCTAAATACCATTTCTATGCAGGTAATGGATTTTGATGATAATAACATTTTGACTATGATAAAGTGCTTTTTTACGGTATTATTCTTCTTCGTTGTAAATATATTCAGCTGCGAATCTCAACCCAGAAGGGTCTTGAGCGATTCTCCCAAAAGAGAGTTTCGTGCAGCCTGGATTGCTACTGTTGATAACATTGACTGGCCCCGGAGAGGTCAGTATAATTCCGCAGATCAGAAAGCAGATTTTATCAGAATTCTTGACGAACATCAGCGCTCCAATTTAAATGCTGTAATGGTTCAGATCAGAGACGCCTGCGATGCTTATTATGCCAAAAGCCTTGAACCCTGGTCTGAATTTCTGACCGGGACTCAGGGGAAATTTCCGGTTCCTTTTTATGATCCTATGGATTTTATGATTGAGGAATCCCATGCCAGAAACCTTGAATTTCATGCCTGGTTAAACCTTAACAGAGCTACTTTCAAACGCAATACCAATACGATTCCGGATCATATCAGTAATACAAGGCCCGACTGGATGCTTACCTATGACGGGCAGAAATTACTGAATTTCGGTATTCCCGAAGTAAGAAATTATATCACTGAGGTAGTTCTGAATATTGTCAAACATTATGATATTGACGGCATTCACTTCGATGACTATTTTTATCCTTATCCTGTGCCGGGACAAACTTTGAAAGACGAGGAAACTTTCAGAAAATACAGCAGAGGTGTTAAGAACATTGAGGAATGGAGAAGAGGAAATACGGACCTCTTAATCAAACAGATAAGTGATGGTATTCGGAATATAAAGCCTTTTATCAAATTTGGAATCAGCCCTTTCGGGGTTTGGAAAAATGCCAGTACCCAAGACCCTTCAGGTTCAAGAACTATTGGCGGAACCACTTCTTATGGACATTTATATGCCGATTCGAAGAAATGGCTTCAGCAAGGCTGGATAGATTATATTGCACCCCAGTTATATTTCGACATAAATCACGGTAAAGTTCCTTATAAGGCCCTCGCTGATTGGTGGGCAGAGAATACCTATGGACGTCATCTGTATATCGGACAAAGTCCTTATAAAATTAAAACTGCCAGCTGGAGTACTTCTGAGATCCCAAATCAATTGCGTTATAACCGTCTCAATGCAGGTATTCAGGGCAGTATGTTTTTTAGCTCAAAGTGCCTGACCGAAAATTACGGAGGTATTCAGGATTCTTTGAGAGCAGATTTCTACAGACTCCCGGCTATTATTCCCTCAATGTCCTGGAAAGATAATATCCCTCCCAATCCCCCCAGAAGTATTATTATTACCAAAGCCAACGGCAAAGTTTCTTTATCATGGTTACCTGGTGATAAAGCTATTGATGGCAATGAAAATTATTCCTATGCGGTTTACAGATTTGAAAAGTCTGAAAATATGAATCTTGAGAGGGCTGACAGAATTGTTTATTTAGGAAAACAAACCTATTTCAATGACAATAACGCTGAAAAAGGCCGTGGATATACCTACGTTGTTACTTCATTTGACCGGCTTCATAATGAGTCGGATGCATCGCTGACTGCCCAAACCAGTTACGGAAGCCAATAAATATTTTCAATCACCTTAGGTTCATCATTAATTCCTGATTTTCAGAAAAATAAATAGTGCAACTATTGAAATCAGCAGGCAAAGCGGTGAATAGAATAAGGTATCATTTTTCGCAAAGAGGGTCCCTTTAACCTTTTTGAAAAAACCTACATATTTAAACTCCCCAATCGCTCTGATCAGGAAAATTACAGAAATTACCAGATTCCCGTAAACAATCCAGACTGGAAAAATGGTAAAATTTTCATTAAATACCGTTAAACTTCTCAGAGAAATAAAAGCCGCCAATCCAAGTACTAAAGCAACGAGAAAGGTAGAGACGGCGGAGGGAACAAAAACCGGCCTCCCATGTATTTCAGGAACCACAGAGGTCATGTTCTCTGATTTTATTCCGAACAAAGCACAAAATCCCCAATAAACATGAAGACCGGAAATTACTCCGAAAATGAGGGCATTAAGAGATGAGAGAAAAGTCAGAGAGGTCATAGTAAAATGTTTAAAATGAAGTCTTTTCAAATTTAAATATATATCGGTAAGATTATACGCAGAAGACAAAAATACTGCTGTATTTTTCCCTGTCCGGATTTTCAAAATAAAAAAGCTCAGGAAAATAATTCTCCTGAGCTTCAACCTTAAAAATCACCGATTTTAACCTTGGTAATGCTTATAAATCTTCTGTATTTCTGTTGTATCTGCATACCTGACAACTTCTCCTAAAACAATTACAGCAGGATTTGAAAGTTTGTTTTCTTTGGCAATTTCCGGCAAATTTCTCGCCAATCCCAAACCTGTTTTCTCCTGTTTGGTTGTTCCGTTCTGAATAATTGCTACGGGAAGATTTCCCTTACCCATATCCTCACAAACTTCAGCAATCTGCCATAACTTATTCATTCCCATCAGGATAACAATCGTTGCCGTAGTTTGAAGAGCCGTTGCCAAATCACTGGATAAAGAGCCATCTGACTTTGTCCCGGTAATTACCCAAAAGCTTTCGCTGACTCCTCTTGCTGTCATAGGGATTCCAGCGTAGCCTGCTGCTGCCACCGAAGAGGATATTCCAGGCACATAAGCTGTTTCCAGATCAAATTGTCTGGCATATTCTATTTCTTCCTGTCCACGACCAAAAATAAACGGATCTCCACCTTTCAACCTGACCACATGCCCGTGCATATAGGCTTTTTCAACAATTAAAAAATTGATGGAATCCTGAGAATGGCTTTCACCGGGTCTTTTCCCTACATATATTTTCTCGGCCCCAGGCTTACAGTACGACAATATTTCCTCAGCGATTAAGGCATCATAAAGTACGACATCTGCACTCTGAAGAACTTTTACAGCCTTCATGGTAATCAAATCCGGATCACCCGGCCCAGCCCCCACAACCGTTAATTTTGGTATCGGTACTAAATTGTTAAAAGATTCCACACTCATCTCAGTTATCAGAGAGCGTCTTTTTGAGCATCCCAATGATCAGAGATGCTCAAAATAGCAAACTGTTTAATGTTAACTGTTAACTACCAACTGTTCTCTATATGCTTTTGCCAGTTCAAGGAATGCTTTGGCTTCCGCAACATAAGATCTGGCAAATTCAGGAGAAGGCTCATTCTGATTGATCTGTAAAACCAATTCCCTGAATGTTTTTCCGCCTAATGAGATTTCATTGGTAGCTACGAAATTTTCTTCGAATTTATCAATTACTCCACTTTGCGTAGAAGCACTGATGCTTTTATCCAACAATAAAGCTTTCGCTGCACTTACAAAAACACTGTAAGCATGATAGATAGAATCGGCCCAACGGTTTTCCTCATAAGCCGCCTCAGTCCAGGTATATTTTTCTTCTGACTCAAACAAAAGCGTTGCAACAAGGTCAATTATCACAGAAGCACACTCTCCTACCCCAATTTCAGTCTGAAATTGCTCAGAAGCACCCCAGTCAATAAAATCATCTTCTTTCAAAGTTGTCAAATCAGCAACAGGCTTCAATAATGCATAAAAATATTTCTCACCCTGTCTGTCATAATAATCATTGAAGTACTCTCCTTCGAGTGCATTTTCTTCATAGTTATTCAAGACAACTCTTAATACTTCCGGTCCTCGTTTAGATGGAACTTTGATGACTTTATCGGCCACACGACCAACACCATCGCCCAGCGTTCCGCCGCCTAATAAAACCTGAAGTGCCGGTAAAACCCTTTTGTCCGCAGATTTTAAAGAAGAACCGTGAAAACCAATATTTGCCATTCCGTGCTGACCACAAGAGTTCATACAACCGGAAATCTTAATTTTAATATTGTTATTATGAATTAAATCAGGGAAGTCGCCGGTAATTACTTCTTCCAACTTTGAAGTAATATTGGTACTATCTGAAATTGCAAGGTTACAGGTATCTGTACCCGGGCAAGCTGTAATATTTGCAATAGAATTAGCGCCTGCGGCAGCCAGGTCATGTGCTTTCAAAACTGAGAATACATATGGCAAATTTGCTTCAGGAACAAATTTCAACATCAAACCCTGATTGATTGTCACCCTTACATCATCTCCGATATATCCTTCGAGCTGATCTACCAGCGACCTTGAGACAACAGACGATACGTTTCCATTCAGAATTCTGACATAAACACCGTAATATCCGGATTGCTTTTGTTCGAATGTGTTAGTAGCCTTCCAGATTTCATACTCTGAAGTAGCAGGGGCCTGCTCTTCTGAAGTTTTAGAAGGAAACTGATCTTCAGATAATGCCCATGCTCCTTCTGTGATATCGATTTCTACCGCTTTATTTTTCAGTGCTTTCCATTCACTTTTAATAAGTTCTGTAAGTTTTTCAAAACCTATTTTCTGAATAAGGAACTTCATACGTGCCTTATTTCTTGAATTTCTTTCACCATGGCGATCAAAAACTCTTAAAGTTGCTTCGAGGTATGGAATAATCTGATTTTCTTCCAAAAATTCAAAAGAAAGCTGAGCCAGCATCGGCTGCGCTCCCAATCCTCCACCTAAAACTACTTTAAATCCACGCTTTCCATCCTTGATTTTAGGAATAAAGCCCATATCATGCATGTAAGTAAGCGCAGTGTCTTCATCTGTATTTGAGAAGGCAATCTTAAACTTACGTCCCATTTCCTGACAAATAGGATTGCGCAGAAAGTATCTGAAAACCGCATCAGCATGCGGTGTAACATCAAAAGGCTCGTTTTTATCTATCCCGGCTGTTGGAGAAGCCGTAACATTTCTTACCGTATTTCCACAGGCTTCGCGAAGCGTCACATCATCCTGCTCCAGTTTAGACCACAATTCCGGGGTACGATCTAATGATACGAAGTGTATCTGTATGTCCTGACGGGTAGTAAGGTGTAAGTTTCCTGTTGAATATTCATCAGAAATGTCAGAAATACGCTTCCATTGCCTGAAAGTCATTTTACCATATGGCAATTTGATACGTACCATCTGAACACCTTGCTGACGCTGTCCATAGACTCCACGTGCTAAGCGGAGACTCCGAAATTTCTCCTCATGTATTTTACCTTCACGAAAAAGTTGAATTTTACGCGCCAAATCAACAATATCTTTTTCAACTAAAGGATTTTCGAGTTCGGTTCTAAAACTTTGCATGGTTTCTTATTATTTTCAAACACTGTGACCAAGAGTAACTGTCTGGCTACTGAGTAGTTATGTACTTATTTTAACTAAAATTCAAATAACACAGTTCCCTTTCGTGTTTTGAACTTTTCTTTTTCAGCAATCAGTCGTTTTTTTACTCTATAAAATATATAGATTTTAATACAAACTTAATAAAGAAATTTCTTCGAATAAGGATTTTTTAGAAAAAAGTTTTCCACTAATTTTATAGAGTTAATGTATTTGAATATTTAACTGTTTTGATTTACACACTCTTTCCATCTTCCAGGCAGTCTAAAAGAGACTTTTACAAGTGATTTCTGAAAGATTGAGTGTATAATTACCGGACCGTTTTTTTCAGATTCTAAATAATTTTTATCGAAATTTCACGCGCTGCAAATTCCTAACTTCATGAAAAACAGTATTCTTTTAATAACTTTTTCTCTGATTATTTCCCTTACTGGTTGTGTTGAAAGCAAAAAGATAACCGAACTGAAAGATCAGATTCATCGCCTCGAAACCCAGGTTAACAAGGAACGTCAGGAAAACACAGAACTTAGCACTTTCCGCTTTAACCTCGAAAGTCAATTCAAACAAAAAAATGAGCAATACATTAAATGTCAGCAGGATAGCAGAGAAACCTTCGAATCTTTAGGTCAAAAATACAATAGCCTGCTTGTTGATTACAATAAACTGCAAAGCAATTACAAAACCCTCAATGATACTTATGAGGCAAGTAAGCAAAACACTACACAACTGGTAGAAGAACTTGAAGAACGTAATCAGGAAGTTTCAAAAGCAAAAGCGGCTACGCATCACAAAAAGGTAAGCAAGTCACGTAAAGCCAAAGTGGTTAAAAAAGCTAAAACAAAGAAACGCAGACGCAGATAATATTTCTAGTCAGAAGGGCCTCCGGAAAATTCCGGAGGCCCTTTTACTTTAACCGTTTCCGAAAATTGTCTTGTCCTGACATAGTGATACAAAAAAACATATCAAAATGGAAACAGGGAATAACTATGTGAGGCGAACACAGAAAGATTATAGTCTTCATTTTAAGATTCAAATAGTTAAAGAAATTGAATCGGGCACATTAGGTCTTCAGCAAGCCCGGAAAAAGTATGGTATCCAAGGAGATAATACTGTGAAGAAATGGTTGCAGAAATATGGTAACTTTGATTGGGAAAATCAAACATCATTTAATATGCCAAAGTCACCCGAACAGAGAATTATGGAGCTTGAAGCAAAAGTGAAACTGTTGGAAAAGCAGAAAGCCCAGCTGGAGCATCAGCGCTATATTGCAGATCAAAAGTCAATTATCTTTGACATGATGATAGATATAGCAGAGAAGGAATACGAGATAGATATCCGAAAAAACTCTTCGTCTGAACAATCCGGGAGTACACAACCCAAAAAGAAGAAAGCGTAAGCTACAGCCTGGAAGCAGAAAGTTATATTACCATTTAAATCCGGAGCTGAGTGCTTTACATATCAGCAGAGATAAGTTTTTGGATATACTTAGGGCCTATCATTTGTTGATTTGACTAGTTCTGAAAAACCGATACTGGGTTAAAACTAGATAAATTAAACAGTAGAAGCCAAAGAGCTTCTACTGTTTTTTGATTTATAGGTTTTCAGGACTAGTCCTGAAAACTTTTAAAGATCAACTGCAACACCATATGCTGCTTCAGTAGCGCCTTTGATAGCTTCTGAAATAGTTGGATGAGGGTGAATTGATGTCATGATTTCGTGGGCAGTAGTTTCCAGTCTGCGGGCAACGACAACCTCAGCAATCATTTCAGTTACGTTATACCCGATCATGTGAGCTCCTAAGAATTCACCATATTTAGCATCGAAGATTACTTTTACAAATCCGTCTCTTGCTCCTGCTGCAGTAGCTTTTCCGGAAGCAACAAATGGGAATTTACCAACCTTAATATCATATCCGGCTTCTTTAGCTTTCTTTTCAGTCAAGCCAACAGATGCGATCTCAGGTGTGCAGTAAGTACAACCCGGAATGTTTGAATAATCTAAAGGTTCAACTTTGTGGCCAGCTATTTTCTCAACACAGATAATACCTTCAGCAGAAGCTACGTGAGCGAGTGCCGGACCTGGTGTAACATCTCCGATGGCAAAATAACCCGGGATATTAGTTTCATACCATTGGTTAACAAGGATTTTACCTTTGTCAGTAGCAATACCAACATCTTCAAGTCCAATGTTTTCAAGGTTTGAAATTACTCCTGCTGCTGAAAGAACGATATCCGCATCAATTGAAATATCACCTTTCGGTGTTTTTACAGAAACCTTACAGCCTTCTCCGGATGTATCAACCGATTCAACAGAAGAACTTGTATAAACTTCAATTCCTAATTTCTTGTATTGTTTAGCTAATTCTTTCGAAATATCTTCATCCTCAACAGGTACTATATTCGGAAGGAATTCCACAACGGTTACTTTTGTTCCCATTGCTGCATAAACATAAGCAAATTCTACACCGATAGCTCCTGAACCAATTACTACCATTGATTTAGGTTGATTCTCAAGCGACATGGCTTTACGGTAGTCAATTACTTTTACGCCATCAATCGGAATATTTGGTAAAGCTCTTGCTCTTGCTCCGGTAGCAATCATGATGTTTTTGGCATCATATACTGTAACTTTGCCTTCAGCGTCAGTTACTTCTACTTTCTTACCGGTTTTGACTTTACCCGTTCCCATGATAACGTCAATTTTGTTCTTTTTCATCAGGAACTGAACTCCTTTGCTCATGGAATCAGCCACTCCGCGTGAACGCTTAATTACTGCTCCAAAATCTGCACTGGCATCTGCCACATTGATTCCGTAATCTGAAGCGTGTTTGATGTACTCAAATACCTGAGCCGACTTCAAAAGTGCTTTGGTCGGGATACAACCCCAGTTTAGACAAATTCCTCCTAAAGATTCACGTTCAACAACCGCACATTTCAAACCCAACTGAGAAGCTCTGATTGCTGCCACGTATCCGCCTGGACCTGAGCCAATCACTATTAAATCATAACTTGTAGCCATTTTAATTTATTTTTGATAAAAAAGTACAATTTTGCCACAAATATAGTCATATCGAATTATTCATAAGGATTATGGCTGAAGTTTTTCGAGAGAATCTCTATTCAAAATTTATCTCAGTGATCCTGTTGCTTTTCGTAAAAGGCTTTTACAGACATCTTTCTTCATTTCTCCGTATCTCAACCTGATTAAAAATAAAAAGCACTACCTTTCGATAGTGCTTTCCGGTCTGTTAGTGATTGATTCGGAATATCTAAACTATAATTTAATAACTACAGACCAATGACTCCTTTTACTGTTAATGATAAACGGACTTCAAGACCTGTCTTTACAGATATACTATTTAAATCAATGTTGCTGGAAAGATTAAGGAATGAATTCAGTAATAATGAAGCATTTGCATCTCCGCTATTTTTATACGAGGCAAAATGCACTTCATAATCTCCTTCTTCCAGAAAGGAAACTTTAAAATTACCATTTACATCAACTTTCGCACTTGATACTGCATTTTTAAACTCAACTGAGCTTTCACCTTGTCCTTTAGCCTCAGTATTTTGGTTAAATTCCCCCTTTTTATAGACATAGGCTACTACATTTCCCATAGTAGCAGCATTGTATCCGCTTACATTTCCCGAGATAGTCCCTGATGCATTCTTATTAACTACTCTGATTGAAGATTGTAATTCCCCATATGTTACAAAAGAGTAGTTTTTCCTGGCATTTTCATTAAATGTTTTGATAGATTTTCTTAAATCGAAATCAATCATAAGGTCTGTCGTTCCGTTCTGATTAACCGTAAACTGCTTCGCTGTTACTTCTACAGAATTTCTTGCATTACCTGAAATAGCCAGTTTGCTTTTTGTACCGTCGGATTTCAAAAGATAACAACCCGGAGCATTGCCGGACTGATCTTTTTCATAATCAAAAATCAGAGTAAGTTTGCTGTAAGTACCCGTTTGCAACTGTCCGTCTCCTAAAGTCAGGAAATTACCATTATTCAATTCGGCAATATTTACTGTTTTCGGACCTTGAAAAGCATCAAATTTCTTTCCGTCTAATCTTACTTCAGTAACTGTGACAAAGACTGCCTTTACTTCTGTCCCGTCTATAGGAGCATCCGTAATTCCTACTCTTACCTGCCCTTTCGGCGCATTAGGATCCTGAGGAACTGCATCCGGAGTTACGTTGTCACTGTCTTTACTACATGACCATTGGAATGCACTAAGACCCAGAATAAGCAAAGAGTAAACGAGAATTTTTTTAGTTTTCATAAGTATGTTATGTGATATGTTTAAGTGATTGATTTTTAAAAAAAGGTCTGCTTAATCTTTATAATTTTGAATTTTTGTGTGATTTCCGATTCGTAAAATTAACGTCGTATTGCTTCTGTAAATATCACTATCCCCCAATGATGTGACAGGCCCAAATGCCTTAAATTCCTTCTAATCTTATGTTAATCACCTGTTTGTACCATATGTTAATTAGCCACTCACATCATTATGTGATGTGTTTCAGAGCATTTTTTGTCCATTTTTGAAAACTGTTTATCTTAAAATCTGAATTTTATGTATTCTGAAGTCAGAAGAAGCGTTAAAATCTCTTTCCTCCGGAAATTTGTATTTATCTTTGCGTACACTAATTATTAAATCTGATTAAAACCATGACTAAAGACAGGTTCAATGACCTGAGGGCCAGAGTAGAGGCTCTAAGGAGGTATCTTTGACTACGATAATAAGAAATACCAGATCTCTGAATTAGAGACCGTAACACTTGATCCTAATTTCTGGAACGAACCGGGTAAGGCTGAAAATACCATGCGCCAAATGCGTGGTCTGAAATTTTGGACAGATGGTTTTGAGCAATTAGCAGGGCTTTTAGGCGATTTGGAAACCATCTGGGAGTTCTACGAATTGGGAGAAGCATCTGAGGATGAAGTTGATACAGAAGGGAAAAAACTGGAAGACAAACTCGGTGAACTGGAATTCCGGAAAATGATGTCCGACGAAGGAGATAATATGTCGGCCGTTCTGGAAATCAACGCCGGAGCCGGAGGAACTGAGTCTCAGGACTGGGCAGCGATGCTTATGCGTATGTATATCATGTGGGGAGAGAAAAATAATTTCAAAGTGCGTGAGGTTGACCATAACGATGGTGATGTAGCCGGCGTAAAATCCGTGACCCTTGAAATTGATGGTGAATATGCTTACGGAAATCTCAAGTCTGAAAATGGCGTACATCGGCTGGTAAGAATTTCTCCATTCGACTCAAACGCCAGAAGACATACTTCTTTCGCTTCTGTGTATGTGTATCCATTAGCCGATGATACAATTGAAATTGACATTAATCCTGCTGATATTGACTGGGACACTTTCCGTTCCGGTGGTGCAGGTGGTCAGAACGTAAACAAGGTAGAAACAGCAGTGCGTTTAACACACAAACCTTCAGGAATTATTATTGCCTGCCAGCAGGAACGTTCACAGCTACAAAATAAAGAAGTAGCTTTACGGCTTTTGAAATCGAAACTTTATCAGATAGAAATCGAAAAAAGAAATGCTGCAAGAGCGGAAGTAGAAGCAGGGAAAAAGAAAATTGAATGGGGTTCTCAGATCAGAAGTTATGTACTGGATGACAGAAGGGTTAAAGATCATAGAACCAATCATCAAACTTCGAATACCGATGCCGTATTGAATGGGGAAATTAATGACTTCATCAAAGCATATCTGATGGAACAATAAATTTTTCCGGTTTCAGGAAATAAATCATAGTAAAGGCTGCCGGAAATTCCGGCAGCCTTTACTGTTTATCAGAATAATCAGCTTTCATATTTATCAAAAACCAGGTCAAAACGACCTTTCAGGATCTCTTCAAGCTTTTGATGATATTCCTGGAAAGAAGGCAGATTATTATGCCCTCCGCCATAAATGGGAACCAGTCTCGCTGCAAGCGGCACCAGTCCCTGCAATCTTACACTTGAGGAAAAGGGAATCAGCCAGTCTTTCGTACCATGAATGATATAAATCGGACAACGGACATAACGTATCCAAATATCTGTTCTGATGCTAAACCTTAAAAGAATTGAGATAGGCAAAAAAGGTAAAAATCTGCTGGTTAAATGCGAAAATGAATAATACGGAGCATCCAGAATCAACATTTTAGGTTTGTTCTGGGAAGCCAGTTTACAGGCAAATCCGCTTCCCAGCGACCGCCCGTAAATAATTATCCTGTCTTCCTGATAATCAAACTTTGCGCGCATCCGGTTATAAACGTATTGTGCATCATTGTACAAATTGACTTCTGTTCGCTTTCCGGTACTTTTGCCAAAACCTCTGTAATCAATCATCAGAACATCGAAATTGTATCGGGTAAAATCTGAAGCGTATTTTGACCAGCCCTTAATACTACGGCTGTTTCCATGAAAATAGATTACCAGTCCTTCAGGCTTTTCATGAAAAAACCTCAGGCCGTTAATTTTAACCCCATCTTCCGGTTCGAAGAACAATTCTTCAAAAGGAGCATCGTATTGATATTGAAAGTCTTCCGGGAGTTTTTCAGGTTTAAAAATAAACTTTTCCTGAATAAAATAAACAATGACGCAAAGAACCAAATAGCCTATGCCTATCCAAATCCATGTTTCAGTCGAAAGGTTCATCGAAAAAGATTAAAACAATAACAAAACAAGAAGTTATTAAACTAATCTAAGAAAATTTCTCCTTACTTCCTTATCAATATCTTAATTATTCGAATTTCTTCAGAATTTTTTCTACCGCATCCAGGTAACCTCCGCCAAAGAGATTCACATGAACCATCAGTGGATATAAATTATAAATCGGAATTCTCTGGCTATATCCTTTGGCAATGGGATACACTTCATGATATGCTTCATAAAATGTAGTCTCAAAACCACCGAACATGGTAGTAAAGGCCAGTTCAGCCTCTCTTAAACCATAATAAGCTGCCGGGTCAACAAGAGCAACCAAGCCTTTGCTATCTGTCATAACATTCCCTGACCACAAATCACCATGAATTAATGCTGGTTTTTCATTAGGAATCAGGTTAGGAATCTCTTCGAAAAGCTTTTCAAACTTTTTGGCAATCTCCGGAGTGATTTTTCGGTCATATAATGCCAGCTCTACCTGAATTTTTAATCGTTTTTCAATAAAAAATGCCACACCGTTCTCCATCCACTCATTACTTTGCCGCAATGCCCCGATATAGTTATTAAAATGCAGTCCGAATTGTTCATTAGAATTCCGGTGTAACAATGCCAGTTTCTGACCAAAATCCTCCCAATAATTCTCCTGCTGAAAACCTGCCGAAACAAATTCAATCATCAGATACTCTTTCTCTCCGTTTCTTCCGTGGTTAATAACTGCCGGGATATGAACTGTATTCGTTTCCCGTAATAATTGCAAACTATTCGCCTCAGACTCAAACATATCATTAAGCCCGCCCTGATTCCATTTTATAAAAAAATCTCCTTCCTTCACTTTCACGCGAACAGCAAGGTTAAAGTTTCCTCCGTAAAAGAATTGAAAATCAATAATTTCAGGTTTCTTTCCAAGGTTCTCAAACAAGATACTTTCAATAAACTGGAATTGCTCTTGCGATTGAAATGTCATTTTACAGATAAATTTTAAAAGATATAGCTTAAACTTCAGGAATGCCTGAAAACACAGATACCAAATTTACACGATTTGTTCGTTATTATATCCAGAATCATTGATTGTTTCAGTACTAAAACAATGGCAATCCCGGAGGAATTGCTTTTATTATTTCCAAAATTTCTAAATTGCGATATTGAAATCTGATGACTGGCAGGTTTATTGTTAATAGTTTCAGAGGCCTGAGCCATTATATGATTTAACAGGATTTCGGATTCCGGTTAAAACGGCAGATCTGTTGATTTTTTCTACTCCTGACCAGGATTAAAACATCAAAGGAGATAGAAATCGCAGCATAACTAAAAACCTTACCCTAAGAAAATGACAAATTCTCCTATAACTACCTTATTAATGAGACTTGAGGATTATAAACGAAAGTTTTACCTCAATCGCCTGATAAAAGGAACTATATTTTCTGTAACACTTATCCTTTCTGCATTTCTGGTGTTTAACACCCTTGAATATTTTGGGCATTTTGGTACGACATTCCGCGCTGTTTTGTTCTTTTCCTTCCTGATTGCATTTCTTACCTCAGTAATTTTATGGGTTATTAAACCTGCAATGTTTCTTTACGGGAAACAAAAACCATTATCAAACGAACAGGCTGCAGAACAGATCGGTCGGTTTTTCCCGGAAGTAAGCGACAAATTGATTAACACTTTACAGTTGTCAAAAAATCTGGACAAAGAGCAAAATGAATTATTACAGGCCTCTATCAATCAAAAATCCCAACAATTAAGCTTTGTCAGGTTTGCAGATGCCATCAATGTAAATGATAATAAAAAGTATGTGAAGTATGCCGCTGTTCCTGCTGTTCTGATTGGGGCAATTCTGGTAATTTATCCGACTTTTTTTACCAAAAGCTCTGAAAGAATTGTCAATTTCAAGAACGAGTACCAGGAAGAAGCCCCTTTTACTTTCAAATTAGAGAATGAAGAACTGAAAGCTTTCAAAAATGAAGATTTTACCGTAAAGCTCAGTCTGCTGGGAAATACGATTCCGGAAGCAGTTTATGTACTTCATAACGACAGAAGGCTTAAAATGGAAAGCACTGACCGGAGAAATTACAGTTATACATTCAGTAAAGTTCAGAAGGATTTTATGTTTCTTTTTGATGCTGCCGGATTCAAGTCTGCAACATATGATGTAGAAGTAGTGAACAGACCTAACCTTGCTTTTTTTGAAGTAAACGTGAGTTACCCTTCTTATCTGAACAAACCGAATGAATCTTTTAAAAATGTAGGAAATCTCACCTTTCCGGAAGGCTCTAACGTAGAATGGGATTACAATGTAAGTGACACAGATTCTATTTTAATGACCTTTGAAGGGGACAAATTTCGTTATAGTGCCGACAAAAAGTTATTAGGCGGAGGTTTTACATTTTCCCGAAAAGTTAAAAATTCTGGTTCTTATCAGGTTTTCCTGAAAAATAAATATGCTTCAAATCGTGAAGGCATTAATTATTTCCTGAACGTAATTCCTGATAAACATCCGCAGATAAGTCTGGAAAACTATAAAGATTCCACCTTGTACAACTTTATGGTATTAGGTGGTAATATTTCAGATGATTACGGGATCAGCAGGCTTGCTATTTTCTACAAAATATTAAGAGAAGGTAAACCTTCCAATGCTGCCTATCGCAATATCAATCTTCCTGTTAACCACACTCAAACTATTCAAAGTTTTTACTATCAGTGGGGACTGGATTCATTGAAACTCAATCCTGCAGATAAAATCGAGTATTATGTGCAGGTATGGGATAATGATGGTGTAAATGGTGCTAAATCAAGCCGTTCTCAAATCATGAACTACGCCATTCCTGATAAAAGACAAATCGACAAGGAAATTGATAATTCTATCGACAAAACCCAGGCACAGCTGGAAAAAGCACTGGAAAAAACCCAAAAACTCAAAAAAGAGATTTCAGTACTGGAAAATCGTTTGAAAAACAAGAAAGATCTGGATTATCAGGATAAAAAACTAGCTGAAGAACTGCTGAAAAAACGAGAAGAATTAATCAATGAAATCAAGCAATTACAGGAACAAAACAAAACATTGAACGAAAAACAAGAACGTTTCAATGAACAGAAGCCTGAAATTCAGCAAAAAATAGATGCTTTGCAGAAAATGATGCAGGAGTTGCTTGATAAGGATGCTGAGAAAAATTACGAAGATCTGAAAAAAATGCTGGAGCAGAATCAGGATGATAAAATGCTCGACATGATGGACAAATTAAAGAATAAAGAAAAGAATATGGAAAAGGAGCTTGAGAGAATGCAGAACCTTTTCAAAAAACTTCAGTTAGATCAGAAATTAGATAAAACAATCAATGATCTGAAAAATCAGGCAGACAAGCAGGATAAACTTGCTGAGAAAAATGAACAGCTAAGTAATAAACCAGATAATGCCCCTGATAAAAAAGCTGATAATGAAGCCACCAAAAATGAGCAGGAGAAACTCAACAAAGAATTTGAGGATACCAAAAAAGATCTTCAGGAGGCTGAGAAAATGAACAAAGAGATGAAAGATTCCGAGCCGATGGACATGGGCAAGGAACAACAGGAAGATATCTCTCAGGATCAGAAAGACTCCAAACAGAAAACAGAGCAGGGCGATAATAAAGCTGCTTCCCAAAAGCAAAAGAGAGCCGCCAGACAAATGCGGAATCTTGCGCAGAAACTGCAGGATATGAAAGCACAGGCTGAAATGAAGCAGAATGAGGAAAACATAGATGACTTAAGGGATATTCTTGAAAATCTTGTAACGCTGTCTTTTGATCAGGAAAAATTAATGAAAGATTTCAGAGGGATAAATCCTTCCGATCCGCGTTTCGTAAAACTATCGCAGGATCAGCTGAAACTACAGGACGATGCCAAAGTAATTGAAGACAGCCTGTATACATTGTCGAAAAGAGTCATGCAGATTGAAACCTTTGTTACCCGTGAAATGAGTAACATGAAAGGCTATATGAATGATGCGGTAAAACTCATTAAAGACAGAAAAATGGCATTGACAGCATCAAAACAGCAGTTCGCCATGACTTCTATGAATAATCTGGCCTTATTGCTTTCGGATGTTCTGAAACAAATGCAACAGCAGCAAATGAACATGATGGCCGGCTCTGGCAAAGGGAAAAATAAAAACAAAGGACAAAGCAAAATGCCTAGCCTTGGCCAGAAACAGAAGCAATTGAATGAGCAGATGCAGCAAACCAGAGAAAAGGGAGTTAAAGGCCAGGGTGGAGTTTCTGAAGAACTGGCAAAATTAGCCAGAGAACAAGGTCAGCTCAGAAAGATGTTGCAACAGTTTCTGGACAATAACAAAGGAACCGAAAAAGGGAAGCAACTGGGTGATCAGATTAAAGATATGGTCAAAAAGATGGAAGAAACGGAAACCGACCTCGTAAACAAGCGGATTGACCAAAATACGATGAAACGACAGCAGGAACTTGTAACACGATTGCTGGAATCAGAAAAAGCCATGCAGGAACAGGAGGAAGATAACAAACGAAAAGCAGAAACGGCCAAACAAAATATTGCAAGAAAGGCACCTCCGCAATTTGAACAGTATATCAAAGACAAACAAAAGCAAACAGAATTACTAAGAACGGTTCCTCCCAACCTCAATCCATATTACAAACAACAGGTTGACACTTATTTTAAGAAGATCCAATAACATTAACAGGCCTCGCTTTCAGACAGCGGGGCCTATTTAATTTTAAACCGGAATAGATTTGAGAATTTCTTTGCTTATTTTTAAGCCACCAAACTCTATTTTATATATTTTATGAATAACACACTAACCATTGGATTAATCGGATGCGGCTCCTGGGGAAAACTTGTTCTGAGAGACCTATTAATACTTAAATGTGAAGTGATCGTAGTAGCACGATCAGAAAAAACAAAGAAAAATGCGTTGGAAATCGGAGCGTCATTAATTGTCGATTCTATTAATGATCTGCCTGATACACTTTCAGGAATTGTGGTCTGCACACCTTCTGACACACATTATGAAGTTACCAAATCCCTGATTTTAAAATTCGGCAAAACACCCATTTTTACTGAAAAACCACTTTGTATTAATACAGAACATGCCAGAGAACTGTTTGAACTGGCACCGGAATCTTTATTTATTATGGATAAATGGCGTTATCATAATGGTGTGCAGGCTTTATCCAGTCTGGTCAAAAGCAAAGAATACGGAGACGTTGTTGGTATTACGTTAAAGCGTTTAAGTAAAGGCGTTGTTCATGAAGACAGTGATGCGGTATGGCACCTGGCACCCCATGATGTCTCAATTTTGCTGGAAATTCTGGGTTATATTCCGGAACCGGAATTCGCAAGACTGGATGTAACCAATGGAAAAGTAAGAGGAATGTTCGCCGGTTTGGGAAAATCTCCCTGGGCAATCATTGAAGTTTCTGAGCGATTTGAAAAACATCAGCGTGAAGTCAGAATTCATTTTGATAAAGCTATTGCCATGCTAAAAGATGCTTATAGTGACGGCATTCAGATTTACACAACCGATGAATTACACGCCAAAGAGCCCTTGTCTGTCAGAAATATTGAATTAGAAGTAAATATGCCGCTTTTTGATGAACTGAAGTGTTTTATTGATTATCTGAAAGGTTCGGGAATCAGCCCTAAAAGCAATGCAGAAGAAGGCGTAAATATTGTAAATACAGTTGAAACGCTGAGAAATCTGTCTGCTAAATAAACACTTTGCCCGGAAATATTAGACAAAAATTACCACACCAAATTTTTAACTATGAACTTACCTGAAGGCGTAAAACTATCTACGCTGAAAATGAATATTGATGACCGGGGCACATTCACTGAACTACTCAGAGAAAGCTGGATTGAACACCCTAAATTCATACAATGGAACGCTGTCAATTCCGAACAAGGCATTCTGAGAGGGGTTCATGTTCATTTAAAGCATTATGATTACCTTACTGTAATGAGAGGCAGAATCCTTTTCGCATTAAAAGACCTCAGACCTGATTCACCTACTGAAAATTTATCAGCGATGGTAGAAATTTCTGCCGAGAAACATCAGAGTTTATTTATCCCCCCGGGAGTAGCACATGGTTTTTATATGCTTGAACCTTCATTGCATATTTATGCAGTAAGTGAATACTGGGATATGGAAGATGAATTAGGATGTCATTTTGCTGACAAGAGCCTGGAATTCAGCTGGCCTGATGCTAATCCGAGAATTTCAGAAAGAGATCTAAAATTACCTGCACTAAGCGATATAAGACCGTTAATCCCGAGCTTTACCAAAACAAGATGAATCCGACTGTTTCAATAATAATTCCGGCTTATAATTCTGAAAAATACATACATTTCACCCTTAAAAGTGTAATCAATCAGGATTATAAAGACTTTGAGGTTTGGGTTATTGGTGATTGCTGCAAAGACAATACAGAGGCTGTTGTAAACTCTTTTAATGATCCCAGAATTAATTTTTACAATCTCCCTAAAAATTTCGGCACACAAAGCGGACCGAATAATGAAGGATTAAAGAGAGCAAAAGGAAAGTACATTGCTTATATTAATCATGATGATCTATGGCTTCCCTGGCATTTAGGAAAGCTGGTAGAATACCTTGAAAGCTCCGGTGATGATTTTGTTCATGCTAATGTACTGACAATTACTCCCACTTATATATACATTATGGGAGAACCTTGTGAAGGTCTTTCTTATGGCAATTATATGGTATGCCCATCAGGATGGCTTCATAAAAAGGAAGTTGCTCATTCCATTGGAAACTGGAGAGACCATAGAGTAGTCAGTAAGCATATTGACAGAGATTTCATGAACAGAGCATATGAAGCAAAGTTTAAAATCAGTGCTTCAAAAGAACCTTCTGTATTAAAATTTGCAGCTCTGCACTGGAGTATCTATGATAAAAACAAGGTTATTTTTCCCCAGGAAGAGTATTTGCAAAAACTATTATCAGATCCGGTAGACACACAGCTAAATCTCCTTAAATGGTCTGCGAATGAATACTCAAAGCTCATATCTAAAAACAATTTCAGTATATTAACTTTAAAAGAGTATATTAAACTTTCTTTATACCAGCCTTTTATGAGATTCTTTGTCCGGCCATTAAGAAATTTTTATCTTATGAATCTCATTTTGGTTAAAATTCAGCTTTTCTTTAGAAAAAGACGTTCAAAAATAACCGGAGAGGCTCAGCATAAAAAATTTCTGATACACGATTAAAACAAAAATTAGCCTGGCAATGCCGGGCTAATTTAACCATAAAACCACTTTGTATATTTTTTAGGCTTAGAAGAATTAGAAGATTTCCTAAAAGGTGTAATTAATCTTTGAAAATATTTTACCGGATCAAATCCGCATTATTTCAGTTATTCCTTATCTCAGCGCTAACCATCTCAATGGATTGCGGGGTAATTTTCCGGAAAGAGAATATACTTCCTGACGAGGTTGAGCCAACTCCTCCAAATGCTTCAGGAACATTCTGCCAGTCTGGGCATGCCAGTTCTGAAAATCATGACTTACATCTTTATGTAATGGAAGGTATTCCAGGAATTTAGAGAAATCAAATCCTGTATCAGTAATACCTGCTCCGGCACGTGTTGCATCAAGAGCATTTATCGCCTGCTCAATATGATTAGGGACCGGAATCATCATCACAGGTTTTCCAAGATACATAGCCTCACAAACTGATTCAAAACCTGCGGTACTAACCAGGCCTGTACAGTTCTGCATCATTTCAAGATATTTCTCTGCATTAATCTGATGGAAAATCAGATTTTCTGAAAAATGCCATTCTGTACCAAAATCTTTTTTATCCCAAAAACAATGAATTTTAACATCTCTATGGTTACGATGCCATTCTATAATGTCTTCACTCAAACGATGATGGGTTATATATGCCAGTAAATAAGGTTCTTGTTTGGGAACAAGATCTCTTACTTCATTTCTCAGCAAAGGCGGAGTTACATAAATATTCTGAGCCGTATCGTTTGGCATTTCTACAAAAGAAAGTGCCAGTTTCCGGGTAGAACCAATCATCGTAAGCTTGGTATTCATATTAAGTAATACCCTGTCGAACCATTTATCCGGAAGCGAAACGAAGTTTTTATGTAGCAATAAATATTGATGAGCAATATTTACACAAGGAATCTGAGAACGATATCTGGCATAGTAAAAACCACAGACCATCTCATAAAAATTAACAATTACATCCGGTTTATATTTCTCAACCGTTTCATGAACCAACTCTGTACTTTTCCAATATTTCTTAGCTTTTAAAAGCGGTCTCAATACAGTTTGTAAAAGATTTACCGACTTTCCCATACCATAAACCAGACTAGGGCTTGGAAACGTACGCATAGGAACATCAACCTTTTGCTGAAAAAAATCAGGAACCTCACGCCCCTCAGCTGTGCCAACCATTGTTGCTACTACCTGATGTCCGGCTGCGGTAAGCGTTTCATAAAGAGAAATAGCCTGGGTCATGTGACCTCGCCCCTCTCCTTGTACGATAAAAAGGAATTTACTCATTTTTTTAAAACAACGATTTTTGAAATCGTCTAACAAAGCGGTTTATTTTAATCTCTACTCCTGACTCCTCATTAATCGTTACGTTATTACTTTCAAACAGTCCTTAAGTATTCTCTAAGAAACATTGATCAAATCTATCTTCTGAACCTCTTCTTCATCATCTTCCAGGATAAGCGGTTCAAATTTTGATATCTGATCCTGGTAATAAATCAGGCTCCATTTTCCTGAAAAATCTTCCACCAAAGCACTTAGTGACTCGACCCAATCGCCGGAATTCATATAAGTAATCCCGTCAATATCTTTAATAACCGGCTTATGAATATGGCCGCAAATAATCCCTTCACAATCATTCGCTCTGGCCAATTCGGCAAGTTTCTCCTCAAAATCCGAGATATAATTGACCGCAGCCTTTACTTTTTGCTTGATTACCTGAGATAAAGAATAATATGGCATGCCTCGCCATGCTCTGTATTGATTATAAAACTTATTAATGCTAAGCAGCAGCGTATAACCAATATCTCCCAGATAGGCCAGCCATTTCACATGAGAGGTTATGCTGTCGAAAATATCCCCGTGCGTAATATAAAACTGCTTTGTACCTGAACGAAGGATATAATCCCTTTGAATTGAGAAATGCTTACCAATCTTAAGAGGCATTACCTGATCCAGAAAATCGTCATGATTTCCTCTTAAGTAAATCACCTTGGTACCATATTCGTCTATCATCTTCAAAACAACCCTGAAAAAACCGGTATGCTTTTTCTTCCAGGTTCCCTGTTTCTTAAGTTGCCAGCCATCAATAATGTCTCCATTCAGAATCAGTTTCTCACAACGATACTGTTTGAGAAAATCCGTCACTTCTTTAGCCTTAGATCCTTTAGTGCCTAAGTGCAAATCAGAAATGATAATAGTACGAAACTGTGCAGAAGCTTTCATAAGATTAAAAAGTCGGTCTGTTATAAAATTTGTCCCTATGAATGCTTCTTCTTTGACTATAAATAAGTACTTCCAAGGTTTTATCTTTTGTTTAAACAAATTTGTAATTCCCTTATAAATTATTGATTAGGAGAATGTTAAGAATTTATAAACAATAGCTAAAACACTTTAAAAAACAGCAATTTTGCAGCGAGACAAACCATTTCACCTTTATTTGAGTTTTCTCAATACCTTTGTATTACCAATCCTTTTCGCCACAAATTGTTTGTTCCTGTTTTTCAGGATCGGGCAATTGGTGGCTAAACTTGTTCCCGGAAGTTTTTATTTTGCTTTCCGGAAACGCTATCTCTACCGTTTGAAATGTTAGTAAAAGATTTCCTGACGCTCTATCGTGAAGATGGTTTTGTGAAAACAATTTCTGAGCAGCTAAAAGATTCCCGCATATTTCCTCATATACAGCTTAAAGGACTTAGCGGCAGTTTAGATGCTGTTATGGTTTCAGCTCTTTTTCAAAGCTTTCCACAAACCTACCTGCTTGTATTAAATGACCGGGAGGAAGCGGCTTATTTCCTTAATGATTTGCAGAACCTTCTGGGAGATCAACATGTTCTGAGCTTTCCGATGTCTTATAAAAAGGCTTATCAATACGAAGAAATTGATAATGCCAATGTATTAATACGGGCTGAAGTATTGAACAAACTCAATAATTCAAAAGAAGAGGGGATTATAATCGTTACTTATCCGGAAGCTTTATCCGAAAAAGTAATTAACAAACGTTCCTTACTGAAAAATACTTTTACAATTACTGTAGGAGAAAAACTCGACACAGGCTTTCTGGGGGAGGTACTGGCAAGCTATGATTTCGAAAAAACAGATTTTGTTTACGAAGCGGGTCAATACTCTATCCGTGGGGGAATTGTAGATGTATTCTCTTATGCCAATGAATTACCTTTCAGAATTGACCTCTTTGGTGACGAAGTAGAAAGTGTCAGGACATTTGATCCTGAAAGTCAGCTTTCTGTAGAATCTGTTTCAAAAATTAATATCATACCCGATGTACAAACCAAACTTGTACAGGAAACAAGGGAATCTTTTTTAAGTTTCTTTCCCGAAAATGCCCGTATCTGGTTCAGGGAAATAGATCTGGTATTAGAAATCATTGATAATTCCTTTAAAAAAGTGGAAGCCAGCCTGCAGGAGATTGTAGGAAGAAGTGGCGGCATAAAAGTAGTAAGTGATCCAAATCAGCTTTTTGAAACAAGAAGGGGCTTCCTCAATCAGATCAAAACATTTGGTACCGTAGAATTTGGCCGGAGATTCTATTTTAAAAGCTCCCCTGCAGCTGAAGTTTCAACCTTGAATTTTAAGGCTAAAGCTCAGCCTTCTTTTAATAAAGATTTCAAACGTCTCTCTGATAACCTCCGGGAAAACCAGGGTTTTCATTTTGTCAATATTATTTCTTCGGAATCACATAAACAACTGGAGCGACTGGAAGTCATTTTCTCAGAAATTGATCAGCATGTCCGCTTTCAGTCTTTAAATATTTCTTTACGGGAGGGTTTTATTGATGAAAATCTGAAACTGGCCTGTTATACTGATCACCAGATATTTGACCGATTCCACAGATTTAGAGAAAAAAATAAATATTCTAAATCGAAAGCACTTACCTTAAAAGAATTACGAACACTTCAGGTAGGTGATTTCGTCACACACGTAGATTATGGAATAGGAAGATTCGCCGGACTGGATAAGATAAAAGTAGGTGATTCCGAACAGGAAGCAATCCGTTTGGTATATCGGGATGATGATCTTTTATCGGTTTCCATTCATTCTCTTCATAAAATTGCGAAGTATTCAGGCAAGGAAGGCGGGCCTCCGATTATTTCAAAGCTTGGCTCTCAAGACTGGGAAAATAAAAAATCAAGAGTAAAGAAACAGGTTAAGGATATCGCGAAAGAATTAATCATGCTTTACGCCAAGCGCCGGACAGCTCCGGGATTTGCTTTCTCTCAGGACAGTTTTATGCAGGCCGAACTGGAATCTTCGTTCTTGTATGAAGATACTCCCGATCAGGCAAAATCAACGGCTGATGTTAAAGCGGATATGGAAAAACCTCATCCAATGGACAGGCTGGTTTGCGGAGATGTGGGTTTTGGAAAAACCGAGGTGGCAATCCGCTCAGCATTTAAAGCAGTTGCTGATTCCAAACAGGTTGCCGTTTTAGTGCCAACCACAGTTTTGGCCATGCAGCATTTCCGTACATTCAGAGACCGGCTTGAGAAATTCCCATGCAGGGTTGAATACATTAACCGGTTTAAGTCAGACAAGCAAATCAAGGAAACCCTGAAAAGAGTTGCCAATGGTGAAACCGACATTCTTATCGGAACTCACCGAATTGTCAACAAAGATGTTCTTTTTAAGGATTTAGGTTTGATGATTATAGATGAAGAGCAAAAATTTGGAGTAAAAGTAAAAGATCGTTTAAAGGAAATGAGGGTAAATGTTGACGTTTTAACACTTACGGCCACTCCTATTCCAAGAACGCTTCATTTCTCTTTAATGGGAGCACGGGACCTTTCAGTAATTGCCACTCCTCCTCCAAACCGACAACCGGTAACAACCGAATTACACGTCTTCAATGAGGTGTTGTTGAGAGATGCAGTAAGTTATGAATTGAAAAGAGGAGGACAGGTTTATTTTGTTCACAACAGAGTTAACGAGTTGGAATCTATTGCCAATACCATTCTGAGAATGGTCCCTGATGCTAAGATTGGAATTGCTCACGGACAAATGGATGGTGAAAAACTGGAAAAAGTCATGATGAGTTTCATTGAAGGGCATTATGATGTTTTGGTTTCAACAAACATTATCGAGTCTGGTCTTGACATTCCGAATGCCAACACCATTTTCATTAATCATGCAAACCATTTCGGATTGTCAGATTTGCATCAAATGAGAGGCCGTGTAGGGCGTTCAAATAAAAAAGCTTTTTGTTTTCTGTTAACGCCTACTCTTTCAGCACTGACTTCTGATGCGAGAAAACGATTAAGTGCCCTGGAAGAATTTACAGATTTAGGAGATGGATTCAAAGTGGCGATGAGAGACCTCGATATACGGGGAGCGGGGAATCTTCTGGGAGCCGAACAAAGCGGGTTTATTAACGACCTGGGTTATGAACTTTATCATAAAATACTGGACGAAGCAGTTCAGGAATTAAAAGAACAGGAGTTCCGTGATTTATTTGAAAAAGATTTACTGGAAACGGTAGATAAATTATCCGTTGACTGTCAGATAGAAACCGATTTACAGGTCCTGATTCCTGAAAAATATGTATCAAGTATTTCTGAAAGATTATCGCTTTATACTAAATTGGACGACATAAAAGACAATCAGGAATTAGAAACCTTCCAGAATACCATTAAAGATCGCTTCGGTCCTATTCCTCCGGAGGTAGAAGATATGATCGAAATCGTGAGAGTCAGATGGGTAGCGGAGTCTTTGGGAATCGAAAAAATTATTTTGAAAAACAATAATCTGAAGTTGTACTTCGTTTCTTCGGAGAATGAAAAGTATTATAAATCAGATATTTTTGGCAAGATTCTTGAGTACGTGAAAGTAAATTCGCGTAAATGCCAACTCAAAGAAGCCAAAGGTAAGTTAATTCTGAACGTCGAAAAAATCAGTTCTATTCATGAAATGAAGGTAATTCTCAGTGACATAAAAGGATAAAACCTGTTTTTTCAATGTTTGGAAGTCGAGTGTTATCATAATTTTAAAAGGTTTTGATTGATTTTTTAAAAGCCGATAATCAAAATTTATCATTATATTTATCAGATTACTTATCCTGAAAATTGTAAATTTGTGATTCGTGTCTTCGAATTTTAAATTCTTAATAAATAATTGACAATATAAACTATTTCAAAAATGAAGTTGTCTATAAAATCGTTAGCGGTTTTGTTGATTGGATTAGCCTTGGTTAGTTCCTGTAAAAGCAAAAAAGCTACTAGTGTCAAGCTGGGCAAAAATAGTACGGCAACAGGCATATCATACAATAAAAAAGGCGGCTTTCAGGTAGATAAAAGTTTCAAAGGTCAACCGACCGGTCCGAACTTGGTATTTATTGAAGGTGGAAGGTTCACAATGGGCTCCCTGGAAGAGGATGTACTTAATTCCCGTGATAACCTTGAGAGAACGGTTTCTGTTCAGTCTTTTTATATGGATGAAACTGAAATTGCCAACGTTCACTATCTGGAATATCTTAACTCTATTCAAAAAGATTCCACTCAGGAGTTTTACGAATCAGCTCTTCCTGATACGTTAGTATGGAAGAATGAGTTAGCATTCAACGACTCTTATGTAGAACAATACCTTCGTTACCCGGGCTTCCGTATGTATCCGGTAGTTGGCGTATCATGGGTACAGGCTAATGATTATTGTAACTGGCGTACAGCAGCGGTAAATATGGACCTTGCTATGAAAGGAGCTAAATCTCCTAAAAAAGCAAAAGGAACAAAAGCTAAGAAAGGCAAAGCTGAACAAGTAACAGCAGCTCCGACGAATCAGGGAGGAAGATTAGCCATTGAGTCAGGAAAAGTATTACCAAGTTATCGTCTTCCTTCTGAAGCGGAATGGGAATATGCGGCAAAAGCTATGATCGGAACGCAACAGGAAGATGAAAATCAGACTAATCAGCGTATTTATCCCTGGGATGGACCAAATATGAGATCTGCCCGCGGACGTAAGAAAGGTACAATGTTAGCGAACTTTAAACGTGGCCGTGGAGATTATGCCGGTATTGCAGGTAAATCAAATGATGGTGCGATTATTACAACTGAAGTTTATACTTATCCTCCGAATGATTTTGGATTGTATCAAATGGCAGGTAACGTCAACGAATGGGTTTATGACTTGTATCGTCCATTGTCTTATCAGGATATCAATGACCTGAATCCAATTCGTCGTAATGATTTCCTTGATAAAGAAGGGACTTATGATAAAGCACATAATAACTCGTTAATTGACAATAAATCAAGAGTTTTCAAAGGTGGTTCATGGGCGGATATTGCTTATTGGTTAGCTCCTGGAACACGCCGCTTCCTTGATCAGGATTCTGCAACTTCAACAATTGGTTTCCGTTGTGCAATGATCAGAGCCGGTACTAACAAATAGTATCAATCGTATTATCACAAAGAGAAGAGCCGCTGAAAAATCAGCGGCTCTTCTCTTTATATGACCATTGCAATAGTTACAACTGAGATTTCTGATACATCTGCCTTCTGTAGTGCGATGATACACGCTTCAAGTGTAGCGCCCGTTGTAATGGTATCATCAACCAAAAGAATCCTTTTTCTCTTCAAATCTGCACTATCAGAAACAACAAAAACATCTTCCATATTCAGAAAACGTTCTGTCCTGGTTTTTGAGATCTGAGAGTCTGTTTTCTTTGTTCTGATTAAAATGCTCCCATCCCACATTACTCCCAAACTTTCGGAAAGTCCTTTGGCAAAACAATCTGACTGATTATATCCTCTTTCTCTCAGGCGTTTTTTATGCAGAGGAACCGTTAAAATCATATCAAATTCTCCGGAAAATCCGCTTTCCCTCAGATCACCGCCATACCATCGGCCAAGCGTTTCTCCTATTTCCTGTTTTCCTCTGTATTTCAATTCATGCATCAGTCGCTGAATCTTCCCTCCTTTCACAAATTTCAGATAAGAAAAAGCATATTTTACCTCAACCTTCCCCAAAAATTTATGCCTCAGTTCAGGCAAAGGTTCAAGATGGGAATTGGTCTTTGGTAAATCTAAATGACATTTTGTACAAATAATCTGTTCAGCTGATTCCAAAGGCTGGTAACAGGCATAGCAGGTTCTGGGAAAAAGCAAATTAATAAAGGCTTCAAACATATTTTTATAAGTGTAGAATACTAAGTTTTTCTCAAAAGTAGTGTTTATTTTTTCCAAACTCCCTGTACTAATCTCAAAATATTCAGCGGGTTATCTGTTTTTAATTCATCAGGCAATAAATTTTCCGGAAAACCCTGATATGAAGCCGGACGAACAAACCGTTTGATTGCATCCGGACCTACCGCCCCGAATCGTGAATCCGTACTGGCGGGAAAAGGCCCTCCATGCTGCATTGGAAAACCAACCTCTACGCCCGTTGGCACACCATTAAAAATCAATCTTCCGCAAATATTTCTTAAAGTATCAGATATTTCAGGATTTTCCTGCAATTCTGCTTCTATTGCCATTAAGGTTGCCGTAAGCTGCCCTTCCAGATGACTCAGAACTTCCTGCATCTGTTCCAGATCCTTACAAATAACCATCAGAGAGAAAGGCCCGAAAACCTCCTGGTGCAGGGTTGGATTATTGAGGAATACTTCTGCTTTTACTTTGGCAATTGTTGGCAACCCCTGAATCGCTGCAGATCTTTCTATCAGCGTTTCTGCCAGCACCTCAACATGCTCCTGAGCTAAAACTACTGTTCTTTTACCTTCAAAATTCTGATAGATTCCGGCATTCAGCATTTGTTCCGGTGCAATTTTCTCTATTTCTTCTTTTAAAACCTCCTCAAATTTCAACAAGTCTTCATTTTCTATTCCGATAATCAAACCCGGATTTGTACAAAATTGCCCGACGCCTACTGTAATTGAAGCAGCATAAGTTTTTGCTATATTCCCGGCTTCTGATTTCATTTTTTCAGGCATCAGTATCACGGGATTAACACTTCCCATTTCTGCAAAAACCGGAATAGGCTCCTGTCTCTGATTCGCCAGATCAAATAAGGCCTTTCCTCCAATAAATGAGCCGGTAAAACCCACAGCTTTAGTTATCGGATGTAAAACCAATGCTTTACCAACCTCAAAGTTCTTTCCATGAACATGAGCAAAAACACCATCAGGCATTCCTGTTTTTTCCACAGCTTTCAATACAGCCTGTGCTACCATTTCAGAAGTTCCGCCATGAGCAGGATGCCCTTTTACAATCACCGGGCAGCCCGCAGCTAAAGCAGAGGCGGTGTCACCCCCGGCAGTAGAGTAAGCAAAAGGAAAATTACTTGCTCCAAAAACCACTACTGTACCAACCGGGATCAGCATTTTTCGTAAATCAGGTTTAGGTAAAGGCTGTCTGGAAAGATCGGCATAGTCAAGCCTTGCATCTACCCAGGAGCCCTCCTCCAATAAATCGGCAAACATTCTTAACTGAAACAGGGTTCTGCCTCTCTCGGAGACTAATCTCGGTATCGGTAAATTTGTTTCAGACTTTGCCAGATTGAGTAATGTATCTCCCAATGCTTCAATTTCTTCGGCAATCGCCCTCAAAAACACGGCTTTCTTTTTACCTGGTGTTTTTCTGTATAACTTAAATGCTTCTTTCGAAGCCTTCATAAGTTGTTCTATTTCTTCAATACTCGCGTCCTGAAATATCATATTTTGTTTTCTGTTAGATAAAATCCTGTCCTTTTAGTTAATATTGATCTTATTTTCCGTAAAACTAAGGGGTGACTTAAAAAGTCTGGTCTCTTTCTGCTATTGATTCATGCAATAATATAAGTAGATTCCTGTATTCTGATATGCGTTTAATAGTTTTCAAAGACTTTTTTCGGTACAACCTTAAATATCTGTTACATATTGCCGATTTTTGCATTAATTTTCGAATATTTTCCATCTTAACAAAAAAATTCTTATTTTAATAAACCGTAACTTCTAAACTGTTTTGTTTAATCACGATTATCAAAACACCATATGATTTGTTAAACGTGTTTATTAAGAAAGAGCAATAAAACTATGAATATAATTATTCCAATGGCCGGAATGGGCAAGCGTATGCGACCGCACACATTAAGCGTTCCAAAACCACTTATTCCGATTGCCGGGAAACCGATTGTTCAACGTCTGGTAGAAGATATCGCTAAAGTTTGCAATACCAAAATCGATCAGATAGCGTTTATTATTGGGGATTTCGGAGATTTAGTTGAAAAAAACCTGCTTCTGATTGCTGAGTCTGTAGGAGCAAAAGGCTCGATTCATTATCAGGAGGAAGCATTAGGCACTGCTCATGCCATTTTATGTGCCAGAGAAGCTTTAGAAGGAAATGTTATCGTTGCATATGCGGATACACTTTTTAAAGCCGATTTTATATTGGATGTAGACCAGGATGCAATTATCTGGGTTCAGGCTGTGGAAGACCCGAGTGCATTCGGCGTGGTAAAACTGAATGAGCAAAATCAAATAACTGACTTTGTTGAAAAACCTGCCAATTATATCTCGGATTTAGCCATTATTGGAATTTATTACTTCAAAGACGGAGCATATCTCCGTAAAGAACTGGAATTTCTGATTGATAATGACATTAAGGTTAAGGGAGAGTATCAACTCACTGATGCTCTTGAGAATATGAAAAATAATGGTACTAAATTTGTTCCGGGTCAGGTTGCTGAATGGCTTGACTGCGGAAATAAGGAAGCTACCGTAAATACCAATCAACGATATCTGGAATTCATTAAAAATCAACCACTTATTGCCGCTTCAGCACTGATGACAAACTCAGTAATTGTACCGCCGGTATTCATTGGAGCAGATGTAGTTTTGGAAAATACAGTAATAGGCCCCCATGTTTCAGTAGGAAGTGGTACAAAAATTGTAAATTCGGTTATTAAAAATTCAATCATTCAGGAAAACAGTGACATTATTAACATCAATTTAGCCAACTCAATGGTTGGAAATTTTGTAACTTTGGAGGGAAATGCGGCTGATTTAAGTGTTGGTGACTATAATGCTATTAAAGTATAAAAAACACTTCTTTAGTTCGTAAATTGAGTTTGAATTACTACATCGGATCCGGCTTTTGTTTACGGGCTAAAGTTCGTTTTTATCACAAAATGAAATTCTTAATTAAATATATTTTTCTTCTTACGGTCGTTTCTTTTTCGGCTCATTCTTCTTTTGCACAAAAAAAGAAAAAGGGTGAAGAGCGGACTTCTGCCCAATTGCAGGAAGCTGAAGCTCTTTTTACAGAGGGAATGAAGTGGTACATGCTGGAGGATTATGAAAAATCTATCCCCTCTTTTGAAAAAGCATTAGATATCACTCCGGGAAACGGAGGAATCTTTTATGCGCTTTCCAATGCTTACGCTAAATTGAAGGAAGAAGACAAAGCCATTCCTAACGCTGAAAAAGCTGTTGCCCAGGACCCCAACAATGCTTCTTTCGGTATTCTCCTATCAGAATTGTATGTCAAAAAACATCGTTATGAAGATGCTGTAAGGATTTACAAAGACTTGATTGAAAAAGATCCTTCTAATGCTGAATATAACATAGAACTGGCTGCTGTTTATATTTTTGACGGAAAATATCAGGATGCGATTAAGGCCTATGACCGTGCTGAACGCATCATGGGTGTAACAGAAGAACTTACTCATCAGAAGCAATTGGTGTTGTTAAAGGAAGGCAAGGTTGAAGATGCGATTAAGGAAGGAGAAAAACTCATTACTTCAGACCCGGAAGAAATTGAGTATAAAATTGATCAGGCAGAATTGCTTATGACTAATAAACGCAATGATCAGGCAATTCCTTATCTGGAGAAAATTCTGAAAGTAAATCCTGAAAATGCCCAGTCTCACGTAATGTTAGCCCAGATTTATCAGGAAAAAGGTGATATTGAGAAATGCAACAGAGAATTAGAACTGGCATTCGCTGACAGTAGTCTTGATGCTACAACTAAAGCACGTATCCTTATCAGCTATGTAGGAATGATGAAAGATGACAAATCAAAAACCGTCGCCTACAATCTTGTAAAAACACTCATCAAATCTAATCCGGGCGATCCGAAATCGCATGCTATCTACGGAGATCTATTACTTCAAAAAGGGGAAACTGAAAATGCCCGCAATGAGTATGTTATAGCTGCAAGATTAGATAAATCCATTAATGAAGTCTGGAGCCGAATCATTCAGCTGGATTTTGAACTGAAACAATTAGACAGTGCGATTATTCATTCAGAAGAAGCGATAGAGGTATTTCCCAATCAATCGGTTTTTTGGTTTCAGAATGGCACAGCCTATTATCTGAAGCAAAATCACGAAAAAGCCATTGAATCACTTGAAGAAGCACGCAGATTAGCACCTGCAGGTTATGAACTGGCGCAACATATCGATGCTCAATTAGGAGATACTTACAATTCTATGGGAAAACATGAGAAATCCGATGAAGCCTATGAAGCAGCTCTGAAAGAAAATCCTAATAACGATCATGTACTGAATAATTACAGTTATTTCCTTTCTCTGAGAAAACAAAAGCTGGAAAAAGCCCGCGAAATGGCCGAAAAGCTGGTAGAAAGAAATCCTAACAACGGAACATTTCTTGATACCTATGCCTGGGTTCTGTATGTGAATAAAGAGTATGCAAAAGCCAAAGTTTATCTGGAAAAAGCTCTTGAAGGAAGCAAAGCATCCAGCGGTACAGTGGTAGAACATTATGGAGATATCCTGTTTCAGCTGGGAGATAAAGAAAAAGCTACAGAACAATGGAAAAAAGCTAAAAACCTTGGCGGAACAAGTACCTTAATAGACAAAAAAATTACTGAACAGAAAATCTATGAATAGCGGTTGTTTGATCATTCTCAGTTATTCAAACTTCTTGCTCAACATCATTTATTATGAATAAATACTTAATCATCTGCCTGAGTTTACTATTTTTTATTAGTTCCTGTAAACGACAGAAGATGAACAAATCATCAGAAATACAGGCAATAGATTCTACCGCAATTAGTACTATTCCACGTATTGACTCAGTTCAGACAACAAATCCTGTCGTTTCAAAACCTGCTGAAACAGACGATTCTAAATTTAAAGTTGACGACATCAGCTTCAATTACCTGAAAGCCAAAACAAAGGTGTCCTATAAAACGCCTAAGGAAAGTCAAAGTTTCACCCTTGATATCCGGATGAAAAAAGACAGTGTCATCTGGATGAATATCACTGCACTCGGAATTTCTGTTGCAACCGGTATTTTTACAAAAGACATGGCCAGGTTTTATGATAAATTTCATGGTAAATACACTGAGCTGAATTATGATTCTTTAAGCACGGCTTACAATGTCAAGTTAAATTATGACATAATTCAATCATTAATCATTGGTAATCAGCCATTTAAAAAGAATAAGTCGAGAGTAATCCGTGAAAATGATTATTATTTGCTGAAACAAAAAGAAGGAAAGGTTCAGATTGAAAACTATATTGGTCAAAATCGTAAGTTAAAGAAACTTTTATTGACCGAGCAGCCTACCAATAACAAGCTGACAATGGATTTCGAGGATTTCAATAGCCTTAATGATATTCTTTTCCCATTTTCAAGTCTGATAACACTTGATTATCAGTCAAACGTTGATCAGAAATTTTATCAGACAGTTATTAACATTAAACATAGCAAAGTAGAATTACTGGATACTCCCCTTGAATTTCCGTTCAAGGTTCCTGAAAAACTTTTGAAAAAACATTAAAATCCCGAACCTTAAATGTGCTTTCCGACCTCAAGGATTTTTAAGCAGCAATTCAACAATTCAACAGCCCTGAAGATATACTCAGGACTGTTTGTTGTTTTATTATGTTTCTCTTTTTTTGATTCGTTTTCTCAAACCAAAAGAAAAGACAGACTTGAGGCAGAAAAACGCCAGAACCTTCAAAAAATCAAGGATCTTAATAAAATCATTGATAAGACTTCTGAAAAAAAGGAGGCTTCTGTTGGTAAACTCAACGCAATCAGCGAAAGAATCCATAAACAGGCTAAACAAATTGACCTGCTTACTGAAAACCAACAGCTTTTGGAGGTTGAAGTAGATGAATTAAACAGGGTTAAAGGCGAGCTATCCGGAAATTTAGAAAAATTGAAAAGAGAGTACGCTAAAATGGTTTTCGCCGCCTCAAAATCATCTGACAGATATAACAAGCTCAGTTTTCTTTTTTCTGCATCCAGTTTTAACCAGTTAGCAAGAAGGTATAAATATTTACAGCAATATTCTGAAGCCCGTAAAAAACAGGCAGAACTTATTGAAAAAGTCCGCGCTGATCTTGTGGCGGAACAGGTAAAAGTACTTCAAAAGAAACAGGAACAATCACAGGTTTTGAGAGAAAAAATTACAGAAACACAAAATCTTGAAACATTAAAGTCGAAACAGGGAGAAGTTGTAGAACAACTCAGCAAGAAGGAAAAAGAACTGAAAGCTCAGCTTGAAAATAACAAACAGGCTGTTTCCCGACTTGAAAATATGATTGCTTCTATTGTTGAAAGAGAAATCAGAAGAAGCCAGGAAAGAGAAAAAGCTGCCAGAATTGCCCGTCAGAAAGCTGAAGATGCTGAAAACAGAACAGAAAGTAAAAAAGACAGAGAGAAAGAAAGAGAAGTCGATACCCGTGAAGAAAGAATTGTGGATAATCGCTCTATTGCAATGAACGACGAGGAAATAAAACTTGCTACTTCTTTTAATTCTCTAAGAGGAAGAATGCCTCTTCCTGTAAGCTCCGGCTTTATATCCGACCACTTTGGCGTACATAATCACCCGGTATTAAAAGGTGTAATGATGAACAATAATGGGGTGGATATTCAAACCAATGCCGGAAATGACGTAAAAGTTGTTTATGACGGCATAGTACAAATGGTCGTGTTAATTCCTGGTGTAAATATGGTCGTTACCGTACAGCACGGAGATTATTTCACAGTTTACAGTAAACTATCAAACGTGACGGTTTCAAGCGGACAGAAAGTCAAAATGGGGCAAAAAATCGGGGTAGTAGCTACTGATAACGATGGAACATCGGAAATCAATTTCCAGATCTGGAAGAATACAAGCCGCCAGAATCCGGAGGCATGGCTGAGAGGAAGGTAAGTCAATAATCTTAAAGACCGGCTTTTACGTTGACCATTTCAAAAAATGGACTAAACATAAAAGCCGGTTTATTATTTTTAATCCTCAATATCTGCATCCTTAAGGATATAATTCATCTCGTAAACATCATCGGCATTTAACTGTAACACTCCTGATAAGGTATGCATTTCATCTGTTTTGAATTTCTTGCTGTTTTTTCTGAATTTCAAAGACATCACTGATTCAGGTCCCGCACCTCCGCAAAAGAAACACTGGCTATAAGGAAAAGCAGATAACACATACATATTTGTGGAAGCATCTACGGGAATCAGATAACCTTTTATTATAATTTCTTTCCCCTCCATCTTTTTAATCCCCGGGCCGAAAGTAGGATAAAGCATAAAAATTGACTCCTGCGGATACCACTTCTTTTTGAAAGTAACATCTTTCAGCATTTCCCAGGTTACTTTGGCAGGTTCAGCAGGAAGTGTTTTTACCTCTGTCTTTTGTTCAGGAGTTGCTGCGACAAAACATCCGAGAATAAGTCCTGAAATCAGAAATGTATAAACAGTTTTTCTAAGATTCATCATATTAAGTTATTCGTTATCTGTTAGTTATTGAGTGCTTTTATCCATTCTTTTTGCAAATTAATTTCAGAAAAAGCTTTTTCCTAAAAGAAAGCATAAAAATAGTCTTTTTTAAAACGTTTAATTCTGCCTGATTATTCATCTGCAAGCGTTCTGGAAATATTGATTCTGTAAATTCCCAGACTTGGTAATGCAGCCGCTAGCAATCCGATAACCAAAGCTCCCAGCATTAGGTACATTTCTTCAGGCAAAAGAGAAAGTACATTAAAGTCATAATGGAAGTTTTTTTCCACATTTTCTGCCATTACCCAAAGCCCCAGGCGGCTGAGTAAAACCCCTGCCGCGTAACCAATAATACTTATCATTAATCCTTCCAATAAAAGTAAAAGAAACAATCTGATTCTTGTAGCTCCCATCGAAAGCATTAATGCCATTTCATATTTACGCTCTTTCAAAGAATTATACAAAGAGACAAATACACTTAGTCCTGAAACAATAATAATAACCAGTGCAATCCACTTAAGTGTATCTAGTCCAACCCCTAAAAGAGCAAAAAGTCTGTTAATTTCAATAGCCGGAGTAGCAGTTTGCAAGGTTGTATTCTGATTAATATTTCTGGCCATCATCATTCCCAAAGCAGGATTCCGAAATTTAATCAGCATGGAAGTTATTTCTTTAGGTTCTTCTTCATGCTCCTCTTTATGACTTCCATCCTCTTCCAGCAGTTTTAAAGCATTTGCCCCCGAATCAGCATGTTGTTCTCCTTCTTCATGATGTTCATGCACAGCCCAGACACTTTCCAAAGGCGTTAAAATCAATTGATCTACAACCGAATTATTTGTCTTTAAGATTCCGGTTACTTTAAATTTTTGTTCGTCATGTTTATGCCCCTCTCCATCGTACCCATGCTGACTTACAAAAGAATCTCCCACTTTTAGCTCCAGATTCTGAGCAGCTTTAGCACCTGCTACTACTTCCATCGCTTTAGAAAAAACCTTTCCTTCAGCATATTCCACCTCAAAATGCTGAAGATATTTCTCATTTGTACCAATAACACGATATCCCTGATAATTATCTCCCATCGACAATGGTATGGCTGTTTTAACCAACGGGCTTCTTGTAAGTTTAGTTGCTTCCTCTAACGGAATGTTACCTGTTGGAGCATCAATCTGGTAAATACTGGCCAAAATCAACTGTAATGGACTCCCCTTCGCCCCTATTACCATATCAATTCCTTTTACATTCCGGGTAAATTTTTCATCCAGCTGTTTGGAAACCAGTAAAAGCAAAGAGATTATTCCAATTCCCAGGGCCATTAATGAAATACTTAAAAAACTCGTCAGAGGTTTATCCTTGAGGTTACTCCAGGAAATTTTTATTAAATTCATATCATTGAGACAGACGTTTGTCTGCATTTAAATCATATATTCTGATTATTCGGGACAAAAATCTATCAAAGTTGAATTTGTTTTTCGAAAACGTCTTTAAGCCTTTGGTCATGCGTAACAACTACAAGACTTGCTCCGATTTCATTGGTTTGATTTTTAAGAAGATCCACCACTTTCAAACAATTATCATCATCAAGGTTTGAAGTCGGCTCATCTGCCAGAATTACGGAAGGATTATTCATCAAAGCCCTGGCGATGCTTACTCTCTGCTGCTCTCCCTGTGACAATTGAGTTGTTTTCTTTTTGAGGTGATCAGCAAAACCCAGACTTTCAGCAAAATGCCTGGCTTTTTCAACTGCCTGTTTTTGTCCTGAGAGATAATTTACCAACAGCAAATTATCCATTACAGAAAGAGAATGCACAAAATGTGCTTTCTGGTAAATAATACCCACATTCTGAGCCCTGAACCTGGCGGCATCACCAACAGACAGCTCACTGATTTCCTTATTATTAATCTGAATTTTCCCTCCGGTCGGATGAAGTAATAAGGCCATAAGATGCAGAAGGGTAGTCTTCCCTTTTCCCGATTTTCCCAAAATCAACATTGTTTCACGGTCTGCACAGGCAAAATCAGGGAACTGGAATTTTTTAGAAGGAGAATACTGAAAGGTTAGGTTTTCCGTTGAAATCATCGTTTTAATTTGTCGAATATTATAGTAAATATACAAAAACGATATAAAATGGCAATTCCTGGGCCTTAAAACGAATTTCACGGCAGGTCTTCTTCAGAATATATCTGCTTTCAATTCAGTTGTTTTTCCTTAAAATTTCCATTTTACCCTCAAACTGACATTTCTTCCCATGTCATCCGTAAAATACCTGAAACGATTAAGATATTCACGATATGAAACATTGAATAAATTGCTTACTCCCAATCCGATTTCGAAATTTTTTATGGCAGTTCCTGCCTGAATATTCATCAGGGAATATGCTGCCGGAGGTGCAACAAAATCTGAGTTTGCCTCTACTCTGTTTTGATGTGCTACAAACAAATTCCCTATGCTCAGGTAAGAAGTATGTTTTTTGCCAAATTCATACTTCACTGTATTTTCAATTCTGTCGGAAGGGATATTGACCATGTATAAATTATTTCTGACATCCTTTGCTCTTACCATCGCATACTTTCCTGTGTAAGACAGCCGATCTGTAATCTGATAGTGCAGAGAAAAATCAATTCCTCTGAAAACGGCATCGACCTGAGTATAATTAAATTCCGGAAAAGCTCCTCTCACCGTAAGAATATAATCAGGAACACCATTGGTAAAACCAGGCTTCAGATAGATAAAATCATTGATGTAATTATTATAGAGGTTTAATTCGGCAGAAAGTCTGTTAAGCGTATATTCAAATGTCAGAGAAAAATTATAGGCTTTTTCTGCGGCTAATGTGGAATCTCCGATTTCAAATGCCGCTGCGCCATGATGCACCCCATAACTGTATAATTCATTTACCGTAGGGGCTCTCCAGGCTGTTCCGGCATTAAATTTTCCCGATAAAGCAGTGGAAAAGCGATAATTAACTCCCAGATTACCAGACAGGCCTCTGTTAATTGTTTGTTTCTGAGTAATGCTTGTAGAATAACTTTGGGTAGGTCTGTAAACATTCAGGTTTCTTTGGTCAAATCTAAAACCAGCTTCCAGATCAAATTTCTTTAATGGCAAACGCTCTATAATAAAAACTCCCATGGTCTGATTCTGAAAATTCGGAATAAGTGTTGTAGTCAATTGCGGCTTATCGTAAATGTCACCGGAAGAAACATTTTCCTGATACATCCCGCTCAGACCAACCATTCCGGAAAGTTTGTGAAAAACAGGCTTATGTTCAAGCAGTAATTCTCCGGTGTATGTTTCCAATAAAAACCGTAAAGTATTGACATTTTTCCCTGCTCTTAATACATCATATTCATACCTGCGGTCAAACTGGCGGGAAAGAGTCAGATTGAGTTTTCCGAAATTATCACTTTTAAGAAAGCTTTTACTTTTGAGAAGGTTGTGTGTTATATCCTGATATGGCCGATCTATGGTATAGGAAAATTCAGAAGGAGTATATATTTCCAAAGGTCTGCTTCTTGCAATCGCATCTTCCAGATCCTCTTTATTTCCGATATGAGAGCCCAGAAATATCCCAATCAGGTTGCTAAATCTGCTGAAATAAATTTCAGTACCCCAATTAGCTTTTTTGTATCCGGTAGTAAGAGAGAAATTCTGTTCTTCAACTCCTGTATTCGCCAGGTTATATGAGGAAGTACTTACATTACCTCCTTTTTTCAAAGTCCCCTGCACCCTCCAGGATAACCCTTTTAACCCGGTAACTCCTCCCTGCAAAATGCCTGAAATAACCCCCTGTCTGCCATTACTAAATCCTACAGTATTTAATTCTCCTGTTATTTTTGAAGAATCCGGAAGGTCATCAGGTTCTACCAGAATAACGCCTGCAATAGCATCAGAGCCATATCTTACACCCGCAGCGCCCTTTACCACTGAGAGTTTTTTTGCCACAAAAGGGTCTATTTCCGGAGCATGCTCACTTCCCCATTGCTGACCTTCCTGTCTGACACCGTTATTCAATATTAAAACCCTGTTAGAGTGCATTCCATGAATAACCGGTTTGGAAATACTACTCCCTGTCTGTAAAGAAGTTACACCAGTAATTCCTTTGAGGGATTCCCCCAGATTTTGCCCTCTCGACTGCTCTAAAGACTGTCCTTCCAGGGTATTTTTAACCTGAGAGAAACTTTCTACTTTTTTCCCTGAAACTATAACCTCCTGCAGATGCTCATCAGATTCAACCAGGGCAATATCCTCTGCATGTTCTTTTTTAAGGTCAACAACCAACTCTACTGACTGATAGCCTACCAATTGACAAACGAGCCTATAATTTCCCTGACAGATATTTTTTAAGATATAACGCCCTTTTTCATCTGTATTTACAGCCTTATTGGTTCCTTTCAAATATACCACTGCACCAATAATCGGCTCTTTGGTTTCACTATCTTTTACAGTTCCACTCAAAACACACTCACAATTTTCACTTTTTTGTGCCATAAGCGACAACCCAGTTAGCAATTTTATCGTAAGTATCAAAAAAATCAATCTTCTCATTCCTGTTTGTATGTTGATATTAGCCATACAAAGATAGAGTTTTTTCACAGTCAATTTTTAATTTTTGCAACATAATTGCATATTATAAATTTTGTTTTTAGATCTATTAAACAACAAGCGTGATACAGCATTTTAAAATCTGTTCCCTATTCGCTGTTTGCCATTTCAGATTAATAAGATTTAACAGGGTTTCAGCCGGTATACTATTTAGAAGTGGACAGACCCGGGCATTTTGCGAGCAAAAAGCCTTCTGCAAAATTAAATTGTTAAACATGAGGCATTTTACTTGATATTTTGTTTAATATTTTTATAAATTTGTTAAACATGTATCAAAACTAATATACATATGACTGCTTTAGAGTTCACATACAACATCGGAAAGGTTTCCAAGTCCCTTAAGCCGTTTGCCATAAAGCTGACACGTGATGTGGAAGATGCAAATGATTTGCTTCAGGATACCCTTATGAAGGCCTTCACTAATCGGGAAAAATATACTGAGGGTACCAATCTTAAGGCCTGGTTATATACTATTATGAAGAATACTTTCATTACCAATTATCAGAGAATGGTAAGAAAGAATACATTCATTGATACCTCAGATAACCTTCATTATATTAATTCTCTTGACAGTTGCACTGAAAATCAAGCCCTTATATCCTTTACATTAAGAGATATTGATACAGCAGTAGCACAACTCGACGAAGCATACAGAACTCCGTTTCTGATGCACTTCAGAGGCTTTAAATATCATGAAATTTCAGAAAAATTAAGTATCCCGATCGGTACAGTTAAAAACAGAATTCATATTGCCAGAAAAGAATTAAAGGATAAGCTATATATGTACGCTTACTCAAACTAGTTTCGAACATTTAAGTAGTCATAAAGAAACCATTATTTTTGGTTAACAGAAGAACATTACAAAAGGTCAGGCTTTGGTCTGGCTTTTTTGTTTTGTTTATTATAATTACAAAATAATTAAACAAAATACATATTGGGGTGTTTATATTCAAAAACCAGCATTTATTCGCCAAATCAATACTTTCATTAAGTTTTACCCTAAATTTGATTTTTTTTAATACTTTATCGGCAGATTAATAATGAAAAAAGTAATAGTCATCGGTTCTGGTTTTTCAGGTTTAGCAGCAGCAACAGATTTAGCGGAAAAGGGATATGATGTTACTATTCTTGAAAAAAATGACTCCGCCGGTGGCAGAGCACGGGTTTTTAAGGAGTCGGGGTTTACTTTTGACATGGGACCAAGCTGGTACTGGATGCCTGATGTTTTCGAAAACTATTTTGGGAAATTTGGCAGAAAACCGGAAGATTATTACAAGTTGGTTCGGCTAAATCCTTCCTATTCGGTCATTCTGGAAGGAAATGAAACCATTAAATTACCGTCGAACCTTGAAGAACTTGGCAATCTCTTTGAAAGTATAGAGACAGGAAGCAGAGAAAACCTTTATAAATTTCTTGATCAGGCTGGTTATAAATACGAGGTTGGCATCAAGAAGTTTGTGTGGAAACCTTCCAGAAGCATTACTGAATTTCTAAGTTTGAAGCTGTTATATGATGTAATCAGACTGGATGTTTTCCAATCTTTTCATACACATATCCGGAAATTTTTCAGGAATGAAAAAATCCTGAAGCTTATGGAGTTTCCTATTTTATTTCTCGGAGCAATCCCACAAAATACTCCGGCTATGTATAGTTTGATGAACTATGCTGAAATTAAACTGGGAACCTGGTATCCGATGGGCGGCATGCATGAAATAGTAAAAGGAATGGTTTCCCTGGCAAAAGAAAAAGGTGTTAAGATTACTTTTAATCAGAATGTCAGAAAAATCGAGGTTTTGAAAGACAAGGCCCATCGGGTTATTACTGATACAGATACTTTCGACGCAGATGTTGTCATTGCCAGTGCTGATTATCACCATGTTGATTCAGTACTTCTTGACAAAACATTGCAGAACTATGATCAAAAATATTGGGATAGCAGAGTCATGGCACCATCATCATTACTTTTCTATCTGGGTATCAATAAAAGAATCCCGAAACTGGAGCATCATAATCTATTCTTCGATGAGGATTTTACGCTTCATGCTCATGAAATTTATACAGAACCTGAATGGCCTGAGAAACCTCTTTTTTATATTTCGGCTCCTTCAAAAACAGATCCGGAGGTAGCGCCGGAAGGCTGCGAAAATTTATTCCTTTTAATTCCGGTTGCCCCCGGTCTGGAAGACAATGATGAAATCAGGGAGACATATTATAACATCCTTATGGATCGTTTAGAAAAATATTGTGGTATTTCTATCAGAGATTCCGTTATTTTTAAAAGAAGTTATGCACATAAGGATTTTAGCAGTGATTACAATGCCTTCAAAGGAAATGCCTATGGTTTGGCCAATACCCTGAGGCAAACAGCGCTGTTAAAACCTTCCCTTAAAAATAAAAAAGTTAAAAATCTATATTATACCGGGCAGCTTACCGTTCCGGGGCCAGGGGTTCCTCCTTCGCTTATTTCAGGATTAGTGGTTGCCAGCGAAGTTGAAAAAGAATTCCCGATCAGTTAAAATTTTACCTTTTGCCGTTTTACTATGATATCTCTTTATAATACAACAACTTTTGAATGCAGCAAGCTCATAACCGAGCACTACAGTACATCTTTTACTCTGGGTATTAAAACCCTGGACAAAAGATTTCATATGCCTGTGTATGCAATTTATGGTTTTGTAAGATATGCAGATGAAATTGTAGATACTTTTGAAGGTTTTGACAAAAAAGCATTGCTCAAAAAATACAGGGAGGATACCTTCAAAGCCATTGATGAAGGAATAAGTTTAAATCCGGTCTTGCACGCCTTTCAGATTATTGTGAAGCAATACAAAATTGATAAAGAATTAATTGAAGCCTTCCTGAATTCTATGGAAATGGATCTGTATCTGACGGATTACAATGAGGTTGGCTATAAAGATTATATTTATGGTTCTGCTGAAGTAGTTGGATTAATGTGTCTGAAAGTTTTCTGTGAGGGCGATGCCGATACCTACGAACGTCTAAAAGATGGTGCAAGGAGTCTGGGCTCCGCCTTTCAAAAAGTAAACTTTCTCAGGGATATTAAAGCAGATTATCAGGAAAGAGGAAGAACCTATTTTCCGGATGTAGATTTTGCCAATTTTACCAAAGAAGACAAACAATTGATTGAGCGCGATATTCAGGCCGATTTTGATGCCGCCTATATTGGTATCACCGGATTGCCTAAAGGTGCAAAAGCCGGCGTTTATCTTGCCTATAAATATTATCTGAGATTATTTGAGAAAATCAAAGGGTGTCCTGCTTCTAAAATTCAGAACGAAAGGATCCGCGTGCCTGATTTTCAGAAAATCACTTTACTGGCAAAAACCTATTTTCAGTTCAGACTGAACGTTTTCTAAAGTCTTCTTTCTGAAAACCTTAGAAAAGTGTATCCCAAAGTAAATAAGAGTTCAATCCGATAATTATTATCGCAACAATCCAGGAACTTATCCTTAAAACCGGAGAGTTAGCGAAATTCCCCATCTTGAGTTTATCGCTTGTAAACATCACCAACGGAACTACTGCAAAACTAAGCTGAAGAGATAATATAACCTGACTCAAAACCAGCAAGTCTCCTGTGCCTTTTTCTCCGTAAATAATCGTTACGACCAATGCCGGAATCACGGCGATTAGCCGGGTTAACAATCTTCTTTTCCAGGGTTTTAATTTAATATTCAGAAAACCCTCCATCACAATCTGCCCGGCCAATGTTCCGGTCAATGTAGAATTCTGGCCGGAAGCCAGTAGAGCCACCGCAAATAAAATTCCTGCAAATTTCACTCCCAAAACCGGATCAAGTAAATGATACGCATCATGAATATCTGCCACATTGGTGTTTCCTGAATTGTGAAAAGAGGCAGCAGCTAAAATCAGAATGGCTGCATTTATTAAAAAGGCCAGTGAAAGTGAAATGTTGGAATCAATTGTGGCAAATTTTATAGCCGATCGCTTTCCCTCATCGGTTTTCTGAAAATTTCTGGTTTGAACGATGCTCGAATGCAGGTAAAGGTTATGTGGCATTACTGTAGCACCCAGAATCCCGATTGCTACATAAAGAGCAGAAGGATTTGAAATAATTTCCGGTTTAGGAATAAGTCCTCCCAGCATCTCATTTACAGAAGGCTGCGAAACAACTATTTCATAGGCAAAACAACAAAATATCATGAAGATCAATGCTGCAACAATGCTCTCTAATACCCTGAATCCTTTCCCCTGAAAATACAGAAGCACAAGCACATCAAGCACCGTCACTACTACTCCCATCGTCAGAGGCATTCCGAACAGAAGATTTAATGCCAGCGCAGAACCAATCACCTCCGCCAGATCACAGGCAGCAATGGCAATTTCACACAAAATCCAGAGAAAAATAGCGACAGGCTTCGAATAAGCCCCACGACAGGCCTGAGCAAGGTCACGCCCTGTTACGATACCAAGTTTAAGAGATAAATGCTGTAAAAGCATCGCAAAGAGGTTAGAAAGCAGAATCACAGATAAAAGCATATAACCAAATTGCGCTCCTCCGGCAATATCCGTTGCCCAGTTTCCCGGATCCATATACCCTACTGCTACCATTAATCCCGGACCTGCAAAAGCTTTTAACTTTTGCCAGAAAGTGCCGAATTGCGGCACATTTACTGATGAATAAACTTCCGGTAATGAAGGTGTTACATTATTATTCTTCCAAGCTTTTGCCATTACAATACTTTCCTTTACTAAACTATATTGTTTAAAATAATCAAAGTTTCTGCAACCTTGTTCAGATTCATAAAACCAAACTGTTCAAAAGTACCGGACTGATAATGTGTTTTTCAATTCCTTTTGTGACAGACCTTTATGAAATCTTAACAAACTTAATTCATGATTTTTGCATTTCAAATTGTTTTTTTAGATTAATCTAAAAATTCTTTATTAATTTTTAAAATCTTAACTTGTGTTGCTTTTTAAAGCAGGTAAATAACGGCGAAAGTATTTGACAATCAATCGCTTTATATTTCCTTATTTTTTACCATTCACGATCAACAATGACATCATTTACCGAAGAAAACTACCTTAAAATTATTTATAAACTCTCCGCAGAAACAAATAGCGAAGTGAGTACCAATGCTGTAGCAGAATTAACTCAAACCAAAGCAGCTTCTGTTTCGGATATGCTGAGAAAATTATCTGACAAACAATTAGTGAATTATCAGAAATATCAGGGAGTTACATTGACTGCTGAGGGTGAACGGGTTGCCCTTTCTGTCATCAGAAAACACAGACTCTGGGAGGTTTTTTTAGTAGCGAAACTTGGGTTTAACTGGGATGAAGTGCACGATATTGCAGAACAACTTGAACACATTGATTCCGAAGAATTAGTAGCAAAACTCGATGAATTTCTGGGTTTCCCAAAATTTGACCCACATGGTGATCCCATTCCGGACCATAACGGAAGAATGCCGGTTCTCGGTTATCAGAACCTCTCGGAAATTGAAGTTGGCAAAAATGTATTGATGGTTGGTGTTTCTGAGCATTCCTCAGCTTTTCTTCAATATCTTGACAAAACCGGATTGATATTAGGTGCCGGAATTACAATATTGGAATTAAACGAATTCGACAAATCTCTTTCTATCTCCATCTCTTCCGGCAATGCCATTTTCATCAGTCATGAGGTAGCAAAAAACATTTTGGTTATTGAGCAAAAATAGCCTGAAAATCAAAAGATTGCTTACTGCCGGAAGGCTTTAGAAACGAAAAAGCCTGAGCAGAGCCGCCACTCTGTCAGGCTATAAAGTCAGCATAGTTAAATGCAGTACAAATTTAAACAAATTGGATACTAATCTTATTTATACTCAATAAAAAAAAGCAGGTTTTACATCAACGTAGATAGACATTTGACAACGACGCAAAAAAGTGACAAATCTGAACAAATGTTCATCAAACTCAAACCTTCTTTTTTCAAAATCCCTCAAAAATACCAATATGCGGTTCTGATATATCCCTCATAAAGAAATATTTACCGATTTATATTATTCCAGCAATGCTATTAAATCTTCTTTCGTTAAAGACTTCACAAAACTCTCTTCTGTAGTTATCAATTCGCTGGCAAGTCTTTGTTTTGATCTCTGTAAAGCCAGAATTTTTTCCTCGACTGTATTCTTTGTAATAAATTTATAGGTAAAAACGGTATTTTGCTGACCAATTCTATGCGCCCTGTCAACGGCTTGTGCCTCTATGGCCGGATTCCACCATGGATCCAGGATAAATACATATTCTGCGGCTGTCAGATTTAGCCCCAGCCCGCCTGCTTTAAGAGAAATCAGAAATATTTTGACTCCTTCTGTATTTTGGAAAAGCTCAACCTGAGATTGTCTGTCATACGTACTTCCATCCAGATAAGCATAAGGCCTCCCCTGCTCTTCCAGCCTTTCCCTGAACAATTCCAGGTGTTTTACAAACTGGCTAAAAATCAAAATTTTGTGGTTTTCTTCTACCACTGTTTCCATTTTCTGCAAAACATCATCCAATTTTCCGGAATCACCATCATATTCTGTATCAGTCAGGCGGGGATGATTTGCGATCTGCCGAAGCTTGGTCAGACCTTGTAATACAACCATCTGAGATTTGGCAATCCCTTCTTCTTCAATATGTTCCAGTATCAGGTTACGATAATATGATTTTGCCTCCTCATATTCATGTTCCTGCTGATCGGTCATTTGTGAATAATGAATACTTTCAATTTTAGGAGGTAATTCGGTAGCAACCTGCGACTTATGCCTTCGAAGCATAAATGGTTTTATAATTGAATACAGGCGCTGCGTCTTGGCTTCATCATTTTTCTTTTCAATGGGAATCTGAAATTCATTTCTGAAAAATGTCTGATTTCCTAAAAGTCCGGGATTGACAAAAGACATCTGAGACCATAAGTCTAAGGTACTGTTCTCCAAAGGTGTCCCGGTAAGGATTAGTCTGTATCTGGAATTCAATTGTGTAACAGCCTTTGTAATAAAAGAAGAGGGGTTTTTAATAGACTGAGACTCATCGAGTATTACATAATGGAATCGGAAATCCTTTAATAAATCAATATCTATTCTTACAATTCCATAAGAAGTAAGCACCAGGTCATAATCCCGGAACTGTTCAATATTCTTATCCCGATAAGTTCCTGTATAGACTAAAACTTTAAGATCCGGTGTAAATTTAGCAGCTTCCATTTCCCAGTTGTAAATCAGGGAGGTTGGCATAATTAATAAAGAAGGATCTTTTGCTCCATTTTCTTTCTGTGATTGCAGCAAAGTAAGTGACATAATGGTTTTGCCCAAACCCATATCATCGGCAAGACATCCACCAAAATTATAATCATTGAGGAATCTCATCCAGTCATACCCGGCTTTTTGATATGGCCGCAATTTTCCGGTAAATCCCTGCGGAACCGGATATTCCTGAATCTCATCAAAATCCCGGAGTTTTTCAAGTTTACGGGTCATGACAGCTCTGGCAAGCGACTCTTTTTGGAGATCCTGCACCAGAGACAAATGATGTTTTTTCAGAATAAATCCTTCATTATCAATATGATGCTCCATAAAAGAGAATAACTCGGAATATTGAGTAAACCATATTTCCGGAATTACGGCAACTTCCCCGTTAGGTAAGGTAAATTCTCTCTTTTTTTGCAGAATCAGATTTCTCAGTTTGAGAAAAGGTATTTCAAATTCCCCAAAACGTACCAGCGCATGAATATCAAACCAGTCTTGTCCTTCTGTAATCTTAACATCTATATTTGAATAGCCGAGGAAGTATTTCTTCGCATTATTTTCGACTTTCTGACTGATTTCAAAACCAGCCTCTATTAAAGCCGGATAATTCGCCTGAAGCCACATAAATGCTTCAGACTTAGAAATACTGATTCTCCCGTTTTTTATTTCCAGACCCAGGCTTTTCAAAATACGGAGCTTTTCTTTTTCACGGTATAAGTCTCTCCGTACTTTATGGAAAATATAATCATCTCCTTTTTTTTCCATACTGACATTAGCCGAAGAAGAGAAGCTGTCGAAATGAAAGTTATATTTGCCATATTTAAAAGAAAGTACAAAGCTCACCATACTTTCGTCATCTTCTTCGCTTTCAGCCTCCTGAGCCTCAAAAACCCCGACAGTATGGCTCTTTACTTTCATCTCTGACAAACTCAAAACAGGCACGCAGCTATAGGTTTCAGAGCGTATCTCAAACCCTTTCGCATATACGTCAAACAAGGTAATAATTGAGGTTACAAACTTCCTGTAATAGTCCTCTTCTACCGTTTTGGGAATAATGATAAATTTTTTATTGAAAAAGGGTCTCAGTTTCTTTCCATCGACATCCTTGTCAAAATGATACAGTCGATTTTCCAGAACCATCCAGGCAGGTTCATCACATACGATAAAGGCATTCTTATATTGAAAATCCACTTTTTCCCCCTGATATTTTATGGTAGGAAAGTAATGTGTATTCTCTTCATTCCTCATGAAATGGAATAGTACTGTAGCTTTCTCGGGTAAAACCTCCACTTTTTGCCATATTGGATTTCCGTCTCCGCCCATGATAAAAAGCTGTTTTCCATTTAGCAGGGGCATTATTTCAGCTCTCACATTTTCCACATAACTCCCAATAAGCTCCTGCAGAGGCTTATCGCCTTTCTGAGGATCATACACTTTCAGGAAAAAATCCACTATGGTCTTTTTTTTAGAACCTGCAAATTTTTTAAAAATCGCTTCCTGCTGAATCGAATCGATCAGTTTAACAAGCTTGTAATCCGCATCATCAAGTCCTTCGGAAAATTCTTTAATATTTTTGGCAGAAACGTTTTGATTTAATAAAGTTAACTGGCCTTTGGTATCTAATTGCACGACGAACGACTCCAGCAGATATCCGAGGTATTCGTGCGAGAGAAATGAATAAATTATTTGAAATGGTTCTGTTGTTGAAACTTTCATAAAAATAGGTAGAAAGAAAGGACTATTCCCACAATGGGTTGCCCACCTTCGTTTTAAATTTGAGGTTATTCAGATAAATACTTGCTGCCGGTTAAGCTACACCCTATACAAAATGCAGTATAGAAAGCAGTTTAAACGGAATTTTTTCAAACAATTGGGTTTTCTCTGAATTTCAAATTTAGAGAATTTTAAATAAAAAACAACTTTTTATGGATTTTTTCGACAAAGAAGCGAATGACAAAAACACTAAAAAACTGTAAACCAACCTGTTACACTTTTGAAGAAATAAATAAATTTAGGGTATTTTTTTGTATTTTATTGAGATTTTTTTGTTTTAATTCAAAAAAAACTTCGCAAAAGGCATGGTTTTTCTTCTGCGAAGGCTCATTTTTACTGGATTCTTTCGAAAACAATAGCTGCCCAGTTGTTTTTTTCTCTCACATTCACTTTAGCTAATCCGCACTTTTTTGCAACAGATTCAATATCTTCTATATCGTGCTGATAGAAGCCGCTTACTACCAACTGTGAGGGAGCAGGTTTCATAAATTCTATGTACTTAGGAATGTCACGAATAAGGATATTTCTGTTAATATTTGCTAAAACAATATCATATTGATCAGCGGGTTCATCCTCAATTGTCCCTTGTCTTACTTCAATATTACTACAATCATTTAAGCTTACATTTTCTCTTGAATTCTCTGCAGCCCATTCCTCAATATCGAAAGCACCCACCTGAGAGGCGCCAAGTTTTGAGGCCATAATAGCCAGAATACCTGTGCCACATCCAACATCAAGAACTTTTTTATTAGTATGATTGATTTCCTGCTGAAGACTTAATACCATTGAAGTTGTTTCATGGTGACCGGTTCCAAAAGACATTTTAGGATTAATGACAATATCATACTTAAAGGAAGGATCAGGCTGATGAAAACCCGCACGCACCTGCACAATCCCATCTACACTGATTGGCTGATAGTTTTTCTCCCATTCCTCATTCCAGTTCTGTTTTACCAGAGTCTGAAAACTATATTCTACAGAAGTCATCTCAGCATAACGCGCCAACACTTCTTTCAGCGATTCTTCGGAAAACAAGTCGTTTGTAATGTATGCATTTAATCCATAGTCTTCTTCCGTAAATGTTTCATAGCCTATTTCACCTAATTCGGCCATAAAAATATCTGTAAAGTCTTCAGAAACTGTAAGTTTCACTTCAATATAATCCATAATTCTGCTGCAGAAGTAACTCCTGTTTTTTGTTTTTGCCACAAAGTTAATTAAAAACCTTCAAGGCATCTGAGGAAAATTCAGAAGGGTTTCCATTTCTAATAATTGAATCTGCTTTATTTTTTATACCGGCATTTTGAATTATCTGATTTTTGGTAATATGACTTATAATTCAAAGCTTTGGGGTCTGTACAGCCTTTGAGGTTAAGAATTTCAATATTTCTGAAGTCAATAGGATGACTCTCTGCCTGTAAGGCAATGTAACCTTCTTTCAATAATTTTCCGTCTTTTTTAATCCATTCATCCCCATTATCGATATGTGCCGTTTTCCAGTTATATTCCGGACTAACAAATCCTCCGCCGATATGAGGTTTTTCATAGGTCAGGACAGTATCACCTTCTATAACATGATGTATGATTGAGTCTCCTAATACGATTGCCTCTGCTGTAACCCATTGATCACCGTCATAAGTTTTAGAATCTGAATCAGTACAGTGATCATTCACAATCTTCCCTTTCATATAAACTTCGGTACCGGGAGTACAAAGGTTTCCTGTATGGCGTTCTCCTTTTCCTAACCCTCCCAAAAGCTGAAGTTCTAAAGAAACCGGGAAATCCTGCCCGAATGACAGGCTTTTAGCTGATTGAGAATGCAGCATTACCCCACTGTTTCTCACATTCCATACAGCTCCTCCCGGTGTTTGGTTTCCAACAAATCTGTATTGAAACCTCAAAATATAATATGAATAGGGTTTGTTGTAATAAAGATGTCCATACTTGCCATCAAATTTTTCATATTCATCGTATGAGATTCTGAGGATACCATTTTCAACCCTGAAAGTATTTTTATAATTATCGTTGACAGCCTGACCGGCAATCTTAATATCCCAACCACTGAGGTCTTTTCCGTTGAAAAGAGAAATCCAGTCTTTTTTTTCAGGTTTTTTCTGTGCTAAAACCGAGGATAAACTGCATAAAATAAGGAGAATAAACAGAATAATTCCTGATGTGTTTTTCATGTTAAAATAAGTTAAATATGGTTTATTTTTATCGTAAGTTTTACACTTGTCTTAAAATTCAGACAAAGGTATTCCGGCAACCAGGCAATAAAATTTGCAGGTATGCCGGAGAAATAAAATTCTACAGAATTTCGTCAATTTTTGTCTGTTTCCCTTTAAAAGTGAAGAAATCTCCACTTTTTTTACCAATAAGCAATTGGCCAACAGGAGATTGTGGTGAAACTACAATTACCTGCTGGCCTTTCACACTTATCAGTCCTGTGCTTACAGCAATAAAAAACCAGATTTCAGTTGTTTTCACTAACGATCCTAATCCAATTTTTTCGGTAAAAATATGGTCGTCTAAACGTTCTACGATCACTCTTTCCTGACGGGCCTGTTCATACTGACGGGCATGCATATCCCGGTCGAGTTGTCCCATAGCTCTTGCGGTTTCGTACTTATCACCCGCAGAACTTTTGCTCTCTTCATTGGCCGAGTTCTGAGCTGCCTGCATAGCTTCCCGTGAAGTCTGCATACGCTGATCTATTGACTCTTTTATTTGTATAATTATTTCAGATTTCATCTGTATTATGTCTCAGTAATTATTTATTCCTCTCCCAGATTGCCAGGGCCATTCTCAGTTTATGATATTCATGCTGCCCGTTTAATGCTTCAAAAAGCGGTTTTAAGGGTTCTCCTTTTCTGATATTCATTATTTCTGCCTGTCTGATAATCTTCTTTAGTTCAGTAGTATGCACATATTCTTCAAGATTAATACGCTCTCCGTCTTCATACAGTTTTGCCAGATGAGAATAAATGGTTATTTCATTCATACCCCTTGTTCTGGCAATTTCTGAAGGAGAAAGGCCTTTTTTATAAAGATCAAACGTTTCAACATATGTCATCCCATTGGCAATTCTGCTTCCTGTTCCTGAATTTTCTCTCGCAAAATTGAGAATCTCGTTCATAAACCTTTCTCCATATTGAAGATATTTCTGCTCTCCGACTCCTGAAACCGCAAGCATCTGAATCTTATTAATTGGTCTTTTCTGGGCCATATCAGAAAGGGTCGCATCTGAGAAAACCACAAATGCAGGAATATCGGCTTCATCGGCGATCTGCTTTCTGAGAAATTTAAGCCGATCGAATAAAGCATCTCTGATTATTTCCTTTTTCGATCTTTCAAGAGGATATTCTTCTTCTTTTCTGGCTTTTTTTACATCATAAGGTTCAAATCTGACTAATTCTACTTTTTGCCCCTCTTTTAAAATTGCCCGGGAACGATTATTTAATTTATAACTATGTCCTTCATCATAAGCTATATCCATAATTCCTGAATTCAGCATTTGCTGTAAATAGTCAGCCCATTCCTCAAACTTCAAATCTTTACCTGCACCAAATGTCTTGATTTCATGGTATTGATGTTCTACTACTTTACGATTTCTGGAACCTCTCAATATATCAATCAAAATCCCCATGGCGATGTTTTCATTCGTCCGCACAATAGCAGAAAGGGCTTTCTGAGCTAATATGGTAGCATCAAAACGAACCGGAGGATTTCTGCATACATCACAATTCCCGCAATCCTCTGTTGTTTCCTCATTGAAATAACTCAGAAGTATCCTTCTCCGGCAAATTTCTGCTTCGGAATACTGTTTCATCCTTTCCAGCTTAGCCAATTGCGTCTCTTTCATTTCTTCAGGCAATCCCGACTGATCCAGCATCTCCTGTCTCATTTTCAGGTCATTGAAAGTATAAAACAAAAGAGTATCTGACCTGAGGCCGTCTCTTCCGGCCCTTCCGATTTCCTGGTAAAAACTTTCCACGTTGGAAGGCAAAGAATAATGGATTACCCATCGCACATTCGACTTATCAATTCCCATTCCAAAGGCAATAGTAGCTACGATTACCTGGTAATTATCTTTGATAAAATCATCCTGAACCTTAGCGCGGTCTTCCGGGTTCATTTTGGCATGATAAAACTTCGCCCTGATCCCGACTTTTTGTAAGGCCGAAGCAACATCTTCTGTATTCTTTCGGCTCAGACAATAAATTATTCCTGGTTGATTAGCACGCTTTTGAATAAAATCCTGCATGATTTTTATTCTGTTCCGGCCTGGCAAAACGGCAAGGGAAAGATTCGGTCTGTCAAATGAAGATACAAAAACCCTGGCTTCCGGAATAGCCAGCTGATTTAATATGTCTTTCCTTGTAACCCGGTCAGCAGTTGCCGTAAGCGCTATTACCGGGACATCAGGAAAAGATTTCTTTAAAATCCCAAGCTGAGTATATTCCGGTCTGAAATCATGTCCCCATACCGAAACGCAGTGAGATTCATCTATGGCAAACATGCTCACATTAAGCGACTTAATAAAGTCGAAATAGCCCGGAGAAAAGAGTTTTTCCGGAGAAATATAAAGGAGTTTTAATTCCCCGCTTTTACAGCGCTTTTCAATCAGTGATATTTCAGAGCCGGTCTGGGAAGAATTAATATAAGCAGCCGGAATACCATTTGCCAGCAATCCTCTTACCTGATCCTGCATAAGTGCAATAAGCGGGGAAATGACGATGGTAATACCCGACATCACCATAGCAGGAACCTGAAAGCAGATGGATTTTCCTCCGCCAGTCGGCATTAAAACCAGGGCATCCTGTCCATAAAGAACCCAATCTATAATGTCAGACTGAAGTGGTCGGAATTTATCATATCCAAAATATTGTTTCAGGACTTGTTCTTTTGTTAACGGCATTTTACGTAGGCTAATTTTTTATAAAGTTAATAGGCATTTACTATTCTAATCCTGTAAAAATCAAAAGGGGCAAAAGCCCCTTTTTTATATGTATTTAAAAATCTTGCCCTTACAAAGGATTCTCTATCAGATCTTCGGCGGGAATTTTTGAAATATCAACTAATGGAACCTTGTAACGTGCATATGCAGGAGCTTCAAGATCACTTTCCTGTGGCATTCTCTGGCAAAAAGCATCAATCATTTTCCTTAATCTTAAACTGTCATCTTCCGGTTTATATATAAGGCTTGGATCAAAAAACTTTTCTTCTGTAACCTCAGAAACGATTTCTATAACTTCGGCTTCAGTTACTTCTTCTTTCGATTCAGTTTTTGTGACTTCAGTTACAACTTCTTCCGTTTTAGTTTCTTTCTTATTTTTTTTATCATCAGGAGGAATTATGACAGGTATCGGAATTTCTTCATTAGACTCAAACCCTGCAGCAATTACAGTCAGGTATAATTCATCCCCAAGTTTTTCATCTACTGAGAAACCCAGTTTAAACATAGCCGGAGCCTGTCCGATCTGTTTGGTGATATAATCTGTAATGACAATCTGCTCAGTCATTTCTAGGTCATAATCCTCACTGGTTGCAACAGTCACCAAAATACGTTTAGCTCCTGCAATATCCTGAGAATTAAGCAATGGAGACTGCAAAGCAGAAGAAATAGCTTTCAAGGCACGCTCATCTCCTTTTCCTCCGGCAGAACTCATCATCGCCTGACCTGCGTCAGTCAAAACTTTCTTCACATCCATGAAATCCGTGTTGACTTCTCCGGGTTTCGCTATAACATCAACTACGCTTTTAACAGCATTGGCTAAAACATCATCTGCTTTGGCAAATGCTTCACGACGTTTCAGATTTTTATAAACTTCTAATAAATTATCATTCAGAACTACCAGAACAGTATCACAAGTGGTCTTAAGTTCGGCAATACCCTGATAAGCCGAGTTTATTTTATCAGTCCCTTCCCAGCTATATGGTGCGGTAACAACAGCAACCGTAAGAATGCCTTTTGCTTTAGCAATTTTAGCAATTTCAGGAGCAGCTCCGGTACCGGTACCCCCTCCCATACCAGCGGTAATGAACAGCATTTCTGTTCCTCCCAAAAGAAGTTCCTCTATCTTATCTTTGCTTTCAATTGCAGCCTGGCGTCCTTGCTCTGGGTCCGTTCCGGCTCCCAAACCTTTGGTTAGTTCTGTACCTAATTGCAACTTATTCTTAACGGGATTTGACGCTAAAGCCTGAGCATCAGTGTTACAGATAATAAGGTCAGCCCCTTTTATCTCCATCAAATGCATGTGTTTAACAGCATTTGATCCCCCTCCTCCCACACCAATAACTTTGATAATGGACTTAAAGGTATTCTCGTTAGGAATTTCAATATTATGCTCGAAGAATGCCATATGGTTTCAGATTAGGAGTAGAGACACAACGTAAGGGTGTCACTACGAAATTTTTCGTAACTCAAAATTAGTAAAACTTTTACAATTCAGAATATAAGTTTCAGAAATTTTTGAAAGTTGTGGATATTTAGGTGTATCAGATCCATTTTTACACAGATCTAATTTTGATCGAATGGGTTTTCTTAAGGGCGTGGTTAGGATAATTTTAATTCTGTTGCCTGTGTGTTGGAATTTACTCGTCTGCTCCCCATTTCCACTCTCTGCCAAGTTCAAGCTCCTTCTTTAAATTTTCCTTTATGAAAAAATCTCTTGTAGAATAAAAATCAAGTTTTTTTGCTGGAATTTCAGAAGCGTTTGCTATACCGTAAAGCATCATTGCAGTATAACGAACCGTATTCATCATTTCATCTTTATTTATCAGATTAAATTTATCACAGTTAGCATGATAACAGCCAACTGCATCAGGTGCAATACTTCCTATTGGTGAAGCAGTCGGCACTCCTTCCAGCATAAAACTTTGGTGGTCAGAATGTAAACCTGCTTTATTAATTACTGTATTTTTAAAACTTGGATCAACCAATTTTATTTTCTCTCCGATACTTGTAAACAAAGGTACCATTTCTTCTCTCCCGGAAGTATTGAATCCGTTAACATTATTTGCCATGTCAAGATTAAACATAAACTTAACCTGGTTAACAGATCCGTTCCGTACCAGCTTATCCAGCATTGCTTTCGATCCGAGCAGCCCTTCCTCTTCACCCATAAACATCACAAACTCAATTGTACGTTTTGGTTTCAGGCCCAAAGCTTTAAATGTTCTGGCTATATCCAGAATAGAAAAAGAGCCGACGCCATTATCTAATGCCCCTTCTGCAAGATCCCATGAATCCAAATGTCCGCCGATTACAATCTTTTCCTTTGAATACTTCTTACTGTCACCTTTGATTGTAGCAATTACGTTTCTGGCTTTAATTACCTTACTGAAATTGCGCATATCAATCAATGCAACCAGGTTAGGCTCTTCACTTAGCCAGGCTCTCAATTCCATACCACTTTCCAAAGAAATACAAACGGCAGGAATATCAATCAATGACCCGGTAACCGACGCTGTTCCTGTCAAAAGGACGTTTCCTTTGACAGTATTTACAAAAATAACACCTAAAGCACCATATTGCATCGCCAAAGCTGTTTTTTCTGAACGATGCAAATTTCTTGTCCCTTTCAAAGGAGGCAGAAGACCAATATTTACCAATGCAATTTTTCCGGCAATTTTATCTTTTACTACCTGAAAATCAGGCTCTAATCCATTTCCAACATCTACAATTTCGGCATTAACTTTAGCTTCTACCGGAGTCATCGCCAGAGACACCACTTCTACGTCCTTAAAATTATCACTTTTTCTGGGAGCTATTGCTAATGTTACTGTATCTCTTGACCAGGATTCAACCTGAAAAGATTGGTATTTTACATCCCGAAAACCGTAAGATTTAAACAAATTATAAGCATATTCCTCTGCCCGCTTTCCGTTTGAACTTCCCGTAAGGCGATGTCCGATCGTCTTACAGGCATCTCCCAAGGTTAAATAGGCTCTGCTGTTAGTTAGTACTTCCTTGTTTATCTCCTTAAATATTTCAACCAGCTCATCGTCATTTGCAGGGAAATGTGAAGCAGTAGAAATAGTAATTACAATAAGTGCTAAAAAACAGGTAAAGCGTCTTTTCATCTAAAAATATGTCTGCGTAAGATTTTTCCAGATACTAATTTACAAAAAAAGTTAGTTTGGCGTTTTTTTTGTAAGTATTAAAAAAAAGTTTATCCAAAATATAGAATTATTCACGTAAACTCTAAAACAATTCCAATATTATTACAGAAAAAGCCCGCAATGGCGAGCTCTTTCTGTAATATCTAACCAAAGTTTTTTTTATTGTTTTGCAGGTACAGAATTTTCTCCGCCATATTGTTTGGCATAGGTTTCAGCCTGAAATTTATTCCAATCGGTATTTCTATAAAAGTTGTCTCCGAAAAAAGTTACAATCTGATGAAATTGCTTAGCATCCTGATACCCGGCAACCGGTTGGATCATATTAAATTTTTCATCGAGATAAACAATTGTAGGGTAACTCATCTTTCCGCCTAATAATCCGGCTGCCGCTTCATGATAGCCACCTGCTCCCTGCTGGACATACGAATATTTTTTTTCACCGAGAATGATATCTTCTTTTTGTTCAGCATCAAGCTTTACCGCATAATATTTCTTATTAACATATTCTACTACTTTCGGATCAGTAAAAGTATTTTTATCCATTACTTTACACCAGCCACACCAGCCTGTATATACATCAATTAAAATTTTTCGGGGTTCGGTCTTAATTGCATTATAAGCCTGTTCCAAACTCATCCATTGAATCTTACCCGGTGTTGCATTTGTAGTAACATTTGGCTGTACAGCAGTCTGGGTTGTTTGACCATAGACTGAAATGCAGGTCAGGAAAATTATCAGGAAAAATAAATTCTTTTTCATAAACTTAGTAGTTAAACCTGTGGAAAACTGCAAAATATGCCTTAAAAACCACCATAAGGTACCTTCAAAAAGTGAGAGAAAGTGATCTTTTTCAGACTCAGGTCTCTGCAACTCTTTTTTTAATCAAAGGTATAAAAAGTTGTGTTCTAATGACATATAACTCAGGCTTTTTTTGCCTGAGTTATTATCAGGGTATATTTGTCAAACTCCGGATTTAACAATTAACTTTATCAGCTTAATTTCGCACCGACTTTATTCAGGAGTTTGATTGTTGCTCTGATTCCTTCCTCTTCACTTAACGTTTCACCCTCAAATTCAATGCCAACATATCCTCTGAACCCTGCATCTTTCACAATTTTCATAAGGCGCATATAATCCATATCTCTTTCGTCTCCGTCTGCATTAAAATTATTTGTTTTTGCACTTACCCCTTTTGCAAAAGGCATTAATTCCTGTGTTCCTTTATAACGATCGTAATTTTCTTCACAAATCTTATAATCAGTCGGATTATGTTTAACACAGAAGTTGCCGAAATCCGGCAATGTTCCGCAATTTTTCATATTTACCTGCTTCATCACTCCGGCAAGCCAGCTTCCGATAGAAGAATACCCTCCATGGTTTTCCACAATCACATTAATATCATGTTTTTGCGCAAATTCAGAAAGTTTTGATAAACCATCTGCAGCTGTTTTAGCTAACTCTTCTTTTGTCCCTGAGCCCGCCGCATTTACTCTGATTGTTTTACAACCCAGAAATTTGGCAGCTTCTACCCATTTGTAATGGTTTTCAACAGCTTCCATTCTTTTTTTGGCATCTGCATTCCCCAACTCTCCTTCGGCATCACACATAATCAGGTGATTCTTTATATTGTTATCGTTACAGCGCATCAATAACTCTTTCAAATACGTCTGATCTTTCCCATTTTCCTGAAAGGTCTTTGTGGAAGACTTAAAACAAGTATTCACATATTCAACGATACCGATACCAAAATCTTTTCTCGCCTTTACCGGAAAGTCAAGATTCGTCATTTTCCCACCAAAAATTGCTTTGTGTAAAGACCATTCTGCTAAAGATATTTCGAAAAACATGTTTTTGGCAGGTTCTACTATTGGCGTATTATTTGCCATCAGAAGCTCCGGTGCAAGAGCCATAGCTCCTGAGGTTAATGCCACTTGTTTTAAAAAATCCCGACGGGAGTTATTTATTAATTTCATAGGTAAATTTGTTTGGGGTTTTAAAATGCTATTCCTGAAATAGTTAATCAATAGAAAATACCTGTTCTGTTTCAGGCATTCTCATTACCTGAAAAGTAGTGATTATCTTTAAGAGAAACAACGGGGTCTATCCTGATAATTACCGCAAACTGCTCTATTTTCCGGCAGCTTTACAAATCTTATCTGTTTTCGGAGAAGTGATTCTGCTTTTTAATAAACTACACCAGAAATCAGCCTCTTTCACTGGAATCGGCTTATTTTCATAAAAGTCATTTATATATCTGAATGCTTTTTCTTCATCCTTCTGGTCTAAAGCATAATTTACATCAGAAACCACAAACCTTCCTGCGATAGATTTTGCGTCAATTCCCAGTTTTGCCAGATTAGCTTTCATTTCTTTCCTTTTTTCTTCCGTAAACTTTCTGCCTCTGCTGCTGTAGAGTGAAAACATGATGATATTTTCTGCCGCCTGTTTCACCTGCTTCGGGTCATTTTTAGTACTAAATTCAATCAAATGAGAGATCATATACCTGAACATAGGATTTTCATCATCCATGACTATCTTCTGCAAAATCAGGAAATTGCCGGGGCTGCTGTATTGGCTCTCAGGAACTTTAATGGCATATTCACGCATTGCTTCAATATTTTCAGTTGTATCCTGAGTCATTCTTGCTACAAAAGCATAATTATACAAGAAATTAACCTCTCTGTTCCCTGCTGCATAACTGGCTTTATAAGAACTGGTCCTCTGGGCAGGATCCAGTGCATTTCGGGCAAAAAGAATGACCCCTTGTTCATTATTCTGCTCGTCTCCTGCGGGAACTATATGTAAAAGATTTTCATTGGCATCAAAAAACATCATTGTAGGAGTTGACGGAATCCAGATATGATGTTTATTCAGAAACCTGAACGACTTATCCTGGGTAAGATCCAGCTTATAACTGATAAAACCGGAGTTATAATAATTACCAACCTCTGTTTTGCTGAATGTAGGAATATAAGCTTCGCAATGCTGGCAGGTGGGCGAAAACGCTTCTACAAAAACATTCTTGTTCTGTGCTTTAGCAAGGTCAAAAACCTTCTGAATATCATCAAATTTCTGAAAATCGACCCCTCTTGAGTTTTGGGCATGAATTTCGGTAAATCCGCAAATGGCTATTGTCAACAGATAAAGTATATTTTTCAACATAGCTCTGGTGTTTAATGAAAAAATAAAGGAAGGCTTCTCCTTTTATTCAGAGGCCTTCCCTTGTTGTAATTATTTGATTTTAAAACTGGCTTTAATTTCAAAGCGAACCTTAATTTTTTGAACGTCAACGGTACTTTCCTGTGACGCATCCTCCATTGCCGCCGATACTTTCATTCTGGCATTGGCATACATTGGCTGAGGGATATAGCCATTATCGATTTCTATTATTTCAATGGCTTCACCTAACTGCTCTCCGATTCCTTCCAGCAGATATTTAGCCTTTTCTTTTGCTGCCTGAAGAGCTTTTATTTTCACCTCTTTACGAAGCTGCTCAATTTTTGAATAGTCGAAGTGGTCAATTCCGACAGATGCAACTCCTTTTTCATCAACTTTATTCAGAATGCCATCAATTTTAGACAAATTTTCAACCGTTAAAACATAGTTTTTACTTTCAAGAAAATTGGTTGGCTTTTTCTTTCCAAACCATTCACGATATCCGGAAATATCTCCTACTTTAAGGCTTTCCTTTGGTAATCCTGCATCAGCTATTGCTTTCTGAAGCTGTTGTTCCAGTACCAGAATATCCACTTTGTTTTTTGAGTCTTTCTGATATTCTTTCAAAGAGATTGAAATAAAAACTTTATCCGGTAAAACTTCCTGTTCAGCACTTCCTGTTACTTCTATTTTTTTGATAGGTTCTTTGTGATCCATTGTCTGAGCATTTGCATTGAAAACACCTGCGAGCATAGCCGCAAAAAGAATGATTACTTGTTTCATAATTTTTAATTATTTGTTTAGATGAAAACGTTGTTATTTCTTTGAAATTATACTGTTAACAATCATTAACAACCTTTATACGTCTTAGTTGGTAAGATTCAGCATACTTTTCAAATCACTGTGCGAAGGATCTACCCCTTGCTTTTTCAATATTTTTTCAAGCTGAAAATATACTTCATGGTCATTGGCTATGTTCGAAAAAAGAGCAATCATATACCCTTTGGAAGGAATAATCTGAACAACATTACTAAATCCGCACGTACTTCCGGTATGATTTAATTCAAGGTTTTTATCCGCATCTGTTCGAAAAAACCACCCAAGTCCATAAAAGCTGTTATTCGTTCCGGTTATGCTGAAACCTATCTTTTTTAACTCAGCTTTTAAATCAACTAATTTATCAGAAACTAAAGCTTCGTACCATTTCTGATAATCATTTAAAGAAGTATAAACACATCCATCTCCTTTAGTTGCACTGGTAAGGCTCTGATCCGATGGGATGATTTCATTCTTATCATTTCTGGCATATCCGAATGCCCTGTCAGGAATTAATTTCCCTTCTTCAAAGATCCTTGTATTGCTCATCCCTAATGGAGCAAAAATATTTTGCCGGATAAACGAAGCATAAGGTATTCCAGACACTTTCCTCACAATTTGTTCCAGAAGGCAAAAGCCGGAATTGCTATACTGAAATTTTGTTCCCGGTATAAAATAGGTACTGTCTTTCTTCAGAAGAAATTTTAGCACATCCTCATCAAGAATCTGATTTTTAAGGTTTTCAGGAAGTAAATCTTCATAAGCCCAGATTCCGGAAGAATGAGTAAGTAAGTGCTTTATTTTTACTTTTGAGCCTACCTTTCTGTTAAAATCCGGAAAAAATTTCAGTAAATTATCATCGAATGATAATTGTTTTTTCTTTTCCAGAAGAAGAATACACATGGCTGTAAACTGCTTCGAAACGGAAGCCATCCGAAAGTTGGTAGAAGCATTGATTTTCTCTCCGGTGGTCAGACTCGCAAGTCCAAAGCCTTTTTTGTACAAAACATTCCCCTTTTTTATAATAACCAATGCTCCTCCGGGTTGATTCTCCGGAAAATGCTTTTGCATTTCCGCATCAATTTCCGTGATGGAAATCTGACCAAAACACAGATTAGCTGTAAAAAGCAGGAATATTATTTTTCTCATAGCGTATTCTTTTCAGCAATTCCGTTGAACTTTTGGATAATTTCAATGTTCCTCTCAGCATTATTGCTTTTATCCGGCCCAGTTTTCTCTATCCAGGCTTCTGTATTGAATAGCCTCTGCCAGATGTTCCGTTTTAATTGTTTCCGAACCTGCCAGATCCGAAATTGTTCTTGCAACCCTCAGTATCCTGTCATAAGCTCTGGCGGATAACTGAAGTTTTTCCATTGCTCTTTTTAGCAGTAACCTTCCTACATCTCCGATTTCGCACATTTCTTTAACCATTTGTGATGGCATCATGGCATTCGAATGAATTTCAGGAAAATCTTTGAACCTACGTGTTTGAATTTCTCTGGCTTTAATAACTCTTTCCCTTATTTCCTGACTGCTTTCCGTTTTACGGTTGGAAGTCATCTGGTCGAAATTGACAGGCGTAACTTCCACATGCAAATCAATTCTGTCCAGTAATGGCCCTGAAATTTTATTAAGATATCGCTGAACCACTCCCGGACCGCAGACACATTCTTTTTCAGGATGGTTATAATATCCGCAAGGACATGGATTCATACTTGCCAAAAGCATAAAGTTTGAAGGAAATTCTACAGCCCATCTTGCTCTTGAAATACTGACTTTATGTTCCTCCAGAGGTTGGCGCATTACTTCCAGTGCAGTTCTTTTAAACTCCGGGAGTTCGTCTAAGAACAGTACCCCGTTATGTGCCAGAGAAATCTCACCGGGTTGTGGTACACTTCCTCCTCCCACCAAAGCCGCATCGGAAATCGTATGATGCGGAGAACGGTAAGGCCTTGTGGAAACTAGCGAAGCCTTTGCTCCCAGTTTCCCTGCAACTGAATGAATTTTAGTGGTTTCTAAGGCCTCGTATAAGGTTAATGGAGGCAAAATTGTCGGTAGTCTTTTGGCCAGCATGGTTTTGCCTGCCCCCGGAGGGCCGATCATAATCGCATTATGTCCTCCCGCTGCGGCAATTTCCAGTGCTCTTTTTATATTTTCCTGCCCCTGAACATGTGAAAAATCTACATCGTAGTCATTCTGAGCATTTGAAAAGATATCTCTGGTATCTGAAATAAGGGGTTCTATTTTCTTTCTTCCTTCAAAAAAGTCTATTGCTTCGATGATATTATCAACTCCTATGATATCCAGGTTATTAACAATAGAGGCTTCATTGGCATTTTCTTTCGGAAGAATAAAACCTTTAAATCCTTGTTTTCTAGCCTCAATGGCAATAGGCAGGACGCCTTTTATTGGCCTTAATTTCCCATCCAGAGCCAATTCGCCCATAATAACATATCGTTCCAGGTCATTTAAAACGGCTTGTTCGGAAGCATGGAGAATACACAGTGCAATGGGTAAGTCGTAAGCTGAACCTTCTTTCCGGATATCTGCGGGAGCTAAATTTACAACAACCTTTCTGCGGGGAAAGAAATAATCATAATGTTTGATGGCTGCTTCTACCCTCTGCTCTGATTCCTTAACAGCACTATCAGGTAATCCGACCATAAAGAAATGTTTTCCCTGATCTACACTTACCTCTATTGTAATCATTGTGGCATTTACGCCATAAACAGCACTTCCAAAAGTCTTCGCAAGCATATTTTTATAATTTTAAGAAGGTGAAAACTAAAATCTAAATTTAGTAAAAAAAGTAACCGGTTCTGAAGACACATCTGTTAATTTAACTTCCTGCTCTGTAATACTCAGATTAACCTTCCTTCCAAACGGAATTGCCAGATTATTAGGAACATGACCAACAGGAAAATCATAGCATACCGGAAAATCATATTCTGAAATTGTGTCTTCTATAATTTCATTGGCTGTTTTACCAAAAGGAGTTTCATTATCTTTTAATTCTGTAAACTGACCAACAATTAATCCTTTTAGCCCTCTCAGCTTCCCGGAACGTTTCAATTGAATCATCATTCTGTCAACAGCATAAAGGTATTCCCCTACGTCTTCAAGAAATAATAGCTTCCCATCTGTGCTAATATCCGAATTCGAGCCGATAACATGTGAAAGCATTGCAAGATTTCCTCCCACAATCAGACCACTGACTTCTCCTGTTCTGTTCATCGGATTTGAGGCAACCTGATAAATAAACGGTTCTCCGAAAAGCAGCTTTCGAAGGCTCTCCAGCGCCTCTTCTCCCCCTTCCTGCATAAATATTTTGGGCATCGGTCCATGAATACTTTCAACAGCAAAATTATGAAGATGACAATGGACGGCTGTAATATCTGAAAAACCAATTACCCACTTGGGATTAGCTTTAAATTTTTTAAAGTCCAGCCTGTCAAGAATCCTTGTACTCCCATAACCTCCTCTTACAGAGAAAATGGCAGAAATACTTTTATCATCAAGCATTTTTTGAAAATCACCGGCCCGCACTTCATCCGGTCCGGCAAACTGATGATATTTACTGATGAGAGATTCCCCGAAAACGACATTCAGACCCCAGCTTTCAAGGGTTTGAATACTAGGTTTCAATAGTTCCATATCCACTTCCCAGGCCATTGCAATTAAACCAACGGTATCTCCTTTTTGAAGGTTTTTCGGCTGTATCATAGCTTTAATATTGTAGAGAGTTTAAAATTAATTTCAAGAAACTTATTAAAAATGTGTGTTATATCTTCAAAATCAGGTAAGCAAGTATTTCAGCACAAATGAACCTATAAATCAGACAAAATCAATCCGCTTGTTTTTCCGATTCTTCGTATTTATCGTCGGGAATATATTCACTTGTCAATGGCACCTCTCTGATGTCCGATAATTTTGACAAATCCATGGTAATCATACCATTTTTCTCCCAAATCATACTTTCATATTTTGCCCCCCAAACCATTTCTTTTGCATGATACGACATGCGTGAATGAACCGACTGATTAAATGTATCTTCTGTAGCTTTAATCAATACAAATAGTTCTGCTTCTCCTTTTAGCATATCCTCTCTGGTCATTCCAAACACCGGACTTTCCTCTATAATCGGATGCACAATGGTCCAGTTCATAGGGAAAAACTGTACTTTATTTCTCTCCAGCGGAAGTCCGTAGTATTTTCTCACCTTTTTGCCCTCCGGAGTTTGCTCAAGTATTGTAAAAACCAACTCTACCGTAACATCAATCAATTGGTTCTGCCTTTCATTCACAATTCTGAACATTAAACCGGTAATATCAAGATAAGGTGCAATTAAAGCATTTTTGCTGTAAAGGATTCTTGCTTCCGGTCTTGAAAACCTGGCATAAAGAAGCCCGGTTGCCAGGGCAAACGTAAGCAAACCCAATAAAGATTCAATAGAAGCGACGGTACTGGCAATGAACCCATGAGGGGCTATTCTTCCGTAACCTACTGTGGTTAAAGTCTGAGCAGAGAAGAAATAAGCATCATAAAATTTTGTCCACTCATTTGTTAGCTCAATCCCATGTAAATATTCAATGCCAATCAGCTCATAAGCCAGTGCAAAGATCAGGTTAGTTATAAAGAAATAACTGATCACCAGAAGAAAGAATTTCTGCCAGCTAATGGTAATCAGGCGATTGTATAAATTAAGCTTCCCCCAGAAAGTTTCTGAAAGGCGCTTTACATTAAAACTACCGTCCCGGTTAATGAGCCGGGTAGGTACATCCGTTACTAAAGTCCCGAAGCCGATATCATTTCTTTTTTCGGCTTCTTCGAGGCTATGATGTCTGATATGTCTTTTCAATAATGCCATAATTGAGATGCAATTTAGATAAAATTAAAGGGTTTTCGTAACTTGCAGAAGTTTCTCTTTAAACAATAATCCTTTCGAGTTTGTCTCACCTTATGAGTCTAGATATCGTTCATCCTTGTTATAATCCTCATGCCGACTGGGAGAAGGAATTATTGTTGTATTATAATCAGTTTATGAGCAGAATACCCCGGGATGTTAAAACAAGCGTCTATGTGGTAAATGATGGTTCTCAGAGAGGACTTGAACAATCTGCTATTGATTTTTTATATACCAATATTCCGAATTTCACCTTTGTTTCTTATGAGAAGAATCAGGGGAAAGGCTATGCCCTGCGGAAAGCTGTTTCTGAAACAAAAGCAGATCTCGTCATCTATACCGATGCCGACTATCCTTACCGGATGGAAAACGCCTGGGAAATGTTTGAGTTATTAAGCAAGGGAAATTATGATATTGTGGTAGGGGTAAGAGATAATCATTATTATGAACAGCTTCCTTTCATGAGAAAAGTTTTCTCTTTGTCTCTGAAATATATGAATTATATCTTTTTCCCTAAATTAATTGTAAAAGATACACAATCTGGCCTGAAAGGATTTAACAGAAACGGTAAAGTCGTTTTTCTGAAAACTACCATCAATGCTTTTCTTTTCGACATGGAATTTCTCGTTCTGGCTTCCAGAAGAAAAGATTTAAAAATTGCTTCTATTCCGGTTCAGGTAAGAGATGGCATCAGTTTTTCAAGAATGAGCTGGAAAACGATCAAGGCAGAATTACTTAATTTTAGTCAGATTTTCAGCAAATCTGAATAATCGATCCAGTATAGTACCGATTGCAATAGCTCTTATGTTCTATGAATAAAATACTTCTTACTTTCGATGTTGAAGAATTTGATGCAGCAATCGAATATGGCAATAATATTTCCCTGGAAGAACAGCTTGAAGTGTCAACCAAAGGGTTACTGGCTCTTCAAAAGATGCTGGACAGATTACAGGTAACTTCTACGATTTTTACAACCGGAGTGTATGCCATGCATAATCAGTCTCTTATCAAAGAACTATCCTTAAAGCATGAAATCGCTTCACATGGTATGTATCATGGCAGCATGGACCCCAAAGTTGATCTGGCGGGTTCCAGAAAGGTATTAGAAGAAATAACCGGACAAACTATTACGGGCTTCAGAATGGCCAGAATGATGCCCATTGAAGAAGAGGATATACTAAAAGCAGGATATGTCTATAATTCATCCCTGAACCCTACTTATATTCCGGGAAGGTATAATCATCTTGACAAACCGATGACCCCTTTTTTCGAAAATGGTGTATTAAATATCCCGGCTTCCGTTTCACCTACCTTAAGAATACCCCTTTTCTGGCTGGCTTTTAAAAATTTCCCCCTGCCTTTGTTCAAAATGCTTTCCTTAAATGCTTTGCAGGAAAACGGTTTTCTGAACATTTATTTTCATCCCTGGGAATTTACTGATCTTTCAGCCTATAAAATGCCCGGATATGTAAAGAAATTCTCAAAAGGCCTGCTTTTGGAAAGGCTGGAAACTTATCTCAGCTGGCTTAAGGATAAAGGTGAGTTTATTACTATGAATGAATACGCCAAAATATTTCAATAATTATGACTTACGACTTCAAACATTTCCTCAACAAACGAAATATTATTGTTATTTGGTTTTTAGCTGGCTTAATCATCGGGCTTAAACAGTATTCTCTGGGAGAAGTCAATTCTCATATCAATAATTATATCATTTTTAAGACCAGTTTCAAGCATCTTTTAGAACATAAAAATCTTTATCTGGAATACCCGAAAGAGTATTTCGACTTATTCCTTTACGGAGCAATTTTCCCCATTTTAATTGCCCCGCTTGCTGTTCTCCCTACAATCATCGGTGTTTCACTCTGGAGTATTATTAATTCATTGTTCTTGCTTTATGCTATTTATCAGTTACCTGTTTCTGAAAAGAATAAAGCTATTATTAGCTGGATTGTGCTGAATTGCTCCATTACTGCTATGCTCAATACTCAGTTTCATAATATTTCGGCTGCTATGATTATTCTCAGTTATACGCAGCTGAAGAAAAAAAATGAGTTTGCCGCTACCGCTTTTATGGTGTTGGGAACAATGATAAAACTTTATGGTATCGTCGGACTGGCATTTTTCTTTTTCTCTGAAAATAAGGTCAAATACATAGCATACTCTATTTTATGGGCATTCATCTTCTTTATTACGCCCATGTTTTTTGTCGGTATTGATTATACACTTCAATGCTATGCTGACTGGTACAATGTTCTGGCACATAAAAATGACCTCAACATTGACCTGCTTAATACGAGAACGGATGTTTGTGTGATGGGTTTTTTCAGAAGAATTCTGAATGACGGTAGTCTTTCAAATCTCTATTTTATCATTCCGGGGGTATTGATTCTGGGCTCTTCTTATCTTAAAATCAGAGCATTTAAAAATCCGGTATTTCAAATGAGATTACTTGCCTCTGTATTGCTTTTTGTGATATTAGCCAGTACAGGTTCTGAATCTCCTACAATGGTGATTGGGTTTGTAGGTGTAGCCATCTGGTACATTTTAAGTAAGAAAACCACATTTGATACATTTCTGCTTTGGTTTGCATTAATCATCACAAGCTTTTCTCCAACGGATATTTTTCCAAAATTCATCAGAAACGAATATATAAACAGATATGCTCTGATGGTTATTCCATTACTTTTTGTCTGGTTAAAACTACATTGGGAAATTCTTTTAAAAACAGAAAGCCTGGAACAAGAGACGCTGGACTAAGGAAAGGAATAGCGTCTTTTAACCAAATTTCTAAATAAAAATCACTTCGCGGATCATTTCCTCTCCTATCTCCTGATTAATCAGCTGAATTATTTTGTTTTTAGCCATAAGAAGTTCGCTTCGCAACGGAGCAGAATCTATCTGGATAAATAATTTACCTTCAGAAACATAAATTTTGCTTGTTCTTGAAGCTATGGGTTTTCCCATAATTTTCTCCCAATACGCTACTATATATGTTTCATTATATTTCCCTCTGAGCTTATATAAATTCAGCAAGTCATCAATCGCTTCCTTCAGGCTGATTGTCCCGGTTTTTCGTCGAACATTGTCTTTGTTAAATCGGTAGTATTGATCAGACATGGCTTTTATGTTAATATGTCAATATTTCTATTATTTCAGCATGTTGCGGGAACATAGCAATAAGTTCTTTTCTGCTTTTCATTTCAAAATCATCAAAATCAAAACCCGGAGCAACGGTACAACCTACCAGAGAATAGCTGTCTTTCACCGCAGGTTTAGAACCAAACCAACTTCCTGCCGGGACTACAGCCTGAAAAACCTCATTATTCTCAAAGTTTTCTCCTAATTTAATCACATCAAGTACTCCTTCAGGGCTAATTACATAAATATCGAGTGGAGACCCTGTGTAAAAATGCCACATTTCATCAGATTCAATTTTATGAAAAGCTGAGATATGATGACTTTCCAATAAAAAATAGATCCCTGTACTAAAACTACGATCACCTTTAAAGCGTTCAGGAAGTCCTGATTTAGCGATTTTTTCTTTTGAGCGATATGTTTCGGCAAAGTATCCTCCTTCCGGATGCTTTTGCATTTCATATTTTCCTATCCAAAACTGAGGTTTCTTCATGGTTAAAACTGAGGTTTAATTAAAGTCGGAGGATTGTAACGAAAAAACTTATGTCGGTTATTGTATAATTGAGCCACTTTTTTTTTGAAAAAGACTATTTTTCAGCAAATTTCTTAAAAAATATTAAAACCTGATGCAACATTCCTATTTACATCGTTGTCATTCTCATGAAATTAGTTCACAGATGAGAAAAAGAAAGATAAAAGGGTGTTGGTGAACGAGATAGAAAACTAAAAAAACGTAACTTAAACTTATAAAACTAACACCAACTCTGGAACAAACGCTTTACATAGACAAACATTTGCATTTAGTTGAGGCTTGCCGTCGGGGCGAACGCAAGGCTCAGTACGAGGTCTATCGGCTTTACTCAAAGGCGATGTTCAACGTATGTATGCGTATTCTCAACCACGTGGGAGAAGCAGAAGACGTTCTGCAGGAAGCTTTTTTGGATGCATTCTTAAAAATCAGTGATTTTCGCCAGACCTCCACTTTTGGAGCATGGTTAAAACAAATAGTAGTTAACAGAGCCATCAATCAATTACGTCAAAGAAAAGTAGAATTAGTTGACGTAGCGGATTCCGGCGATTTTCAGGATGAAGATTATGTTGATGAAGATGATATTGACATGAATGTTGCTGCTGTCAGAACTGCCATTCAGCAACTTCCGGATGGTTTCCGAACAGTTCTTAGCCTTTATTTATTGGAGGGTTATGATCATGAAGAAATTGCAGATATTCTGGAAATTGCAGAGTCAACATCAAGAACACAATATATCAGAGCCAAGAAAAGATTGTTAGAAATTTTGAAAAAGCGGGGTGATTAAACAATTGCTACAAACTTTTGTCAAAACTTTGCACAGTAGAAAATGAAAAAAACGAAATTAGAAAGATTTATGAGGGACAATCGTGAGGAGTTTGATTCTTACGAGCCGCCAGTGAACTTATGGTCAAAAATTGATGCCGGTTTGCCTCCGGTACTTAATGAGGCAGAACCCGCTAAAATTATTGCACTATCAGATTCTCCTAAAAAATTATCCGTCTGGAGACAGAGACGGTGGCAGATAGCCGCCGGAATAGTTATGCTTTTGGGCTGCTTTTCTGTTTATTTCCTTACCGGCCGCAATGATAATAATACTGATAAAATCGTAACAGAAATCAACCCTGCGTATGGACAAAGGGTGTATCAATATGCAAGCCTGATTGAAACCAAACGAGATGAACTTCGTCAATTAGAGGCCCAGGATCCCGCCCTATATAAAGAGTTTTCTGAAGAAATAGAAAAACTCAATGCTGACTATCAAAACCTTGAAGCGGAACTGCCCCAAACTCCAAATCAGGAAGATCTAGTTAAAGCAATGATTCAGAATTTACAGGTACAACTTGACATCCTGAATCAGCAACTTCAAATTATTCAAAAGATAAAACAAGCAAAACAAAACCATGGAAAAGATATGCAAAATGTGTAAAGTATTATTTTTGGGGATTTTCATAGTAAATAATGCTTTTGCTCAGCAATTAACCGCCCGGGCTTCCGACCCGATAGAAAAAAATGAAATCCTCTCGGCAAAGGAGGTTAAACAGCTGGAAAAAGAGATAAAATCTCTTACCAAAAATGCTCAGGCCTTAGCCCTAAAGGTTCGTAATGCAGAGTTCGGACCCGGAGATCAGGATGAGCAACAGGAGTCTGAAAATCCTTTTGAAAAAAAGAAAGTTATTTCTAAATCGTATAGCGTCGATGCCAAGGATAAACTTTCTATCAACAACCAGCATGGTGAAGTTAAGATAGAACTTTGGTCCAAAAATGAAATCAAGGTTGACGTAACCATTACCGGATATGCTAATTCTGAGAAAAAAGCTCAGGAACTGATTAACGGAGTAGATATCAAGGAACAGCGTGATGGTGATATGATCTCTTTAAAAACGCTCATTGAATCTGAAAATGGTGGAAACTGGGGCGGAAACTGGAACTGGAGCTGGAAAAGCAGAGGTGACGAGAAATCGAATGGTAAACGTGGCGTTGAAATCAATTATATGATCTATATGCCTAAAACGAATGCTCTTATCGTAGCAAACCGATACGGAAGCACTAAAATTCCTACGTTCTCTGCTCCTTTGAAAATTTCTTCAAATTATGGAAGTTTTACTTGCGATAAACTTTCAGGAGGAGATAAAAACATTCAGGTTCAGTATGGCTCAGGAAATATCAAACAAATGGATGACGGTGTGCTGAATGTGGCTTATTCTTCATTGGGAATAGACAAAGCGGATAATCTCCATTTAACTAATAATTACGGTTCTATGAACCTGCATGATGTAAATAACCTTGATGCCAATATTCAATATTCAAGCGGGAAAATCGGGGTAATCAGAGAATCAGGAAAAATCTATATCAGTTATTCCGATGGTGTTCAGTTGACAGAAATGCCAAAAACACTGAAATCTTTAGATATTAAGTCGAATTATACTTCTGTAAAATTACCCGTAAATGGTGATTGTAATGCTGACTTTGATGTAACCATCAATTATGCGAATTTCAGAATCCCCGAAGGCAAAGCTACATTCAGTGTTAATTCAGATAATGATAGCGATGAAAATGGCAAAATGGGCTGGAAATCAACAAAAATCTATAAGGGTAAAATTGGAAAAGGAGCCGGTACAAAAATTGTGATCCGCTCAAATTACGGGGGGGTAAAATTTACTGATAATTAAAATTCCGTCCTAAGTTTTTATTGGAGTATTCATAAAAAATCCCGGAAGCCAGAAGCCTTCGGGATTTTTTTATCATAACCTTAAAATTATACACCTTCAGCTACAACTTCTTTAACTTCAGGAACCATTCTGGTAAGAAGGTTTTCGATCCCTGCTTTCAACGTCATTGTTGAAGAAGGGCAACCTGAGCAAGAACCTTGTAAAAGCACTTTTACGATACCGTCATTGAAAGAATGGAAGTTAATTGCTCCCCCATCAGATTCGACGGCAGGACGAACATATTGTTCCAATACCGATTTTATTTTAATAACAGCCTCAGAATCTTCTTCTCCGCCATTTGCAGCTTCATGAGCAGCAATTGTAGTTTTAGTAAAAACTTCTTTCTTCTCTTCGAAAAACTTCCTGATAAATTGTTTTACTCCGAAAAGCTCATCTTCCCATTTTGTTTCATCATCTTTGGTAACAGTAATAAAGTTAGATGAAATGAAAACTCTTTTCACAAAGTCAAACCCAAACAACTCAACAGCCAAAGGAGAATTTCTTCCTTCAGCCAAAGCATCGGCCGGGGTGGCATAGTCAAAAGACGAACCATCCGGTACAATTTCGAAGTTTAATACAAACTTCATTGAATTAGGATTGGGAGTTGATTCTGTATAAATAAATATTTGCGGCTTCAACATTTTCTTAAAAGGTAATTATCTCAAAATGATTGTATTTTCTTAGAACACAAATCTAAATATTTTGGTTTGGCAAAATGAAATTTCTTTCATTTTTTCCCAACTTAAAAAAAAGACCCACTCAGAACTTTCCAAGCGGGTCTTTTTCAGTAGCTTATGAGAAGAATTATTCTTTTCCGGCATTAAGTTCATCCTGCCATGCTTTTAATTCATCCCATTTACCGGCAGCAGCCAATTCGGCTTGTTTTCCCCAGGTAGAAGGATTATGAACAGCATAACGTGAACCGGCAGCATCAAGAATTTCCTGCATTTTTTCAACTGACGTTGCAGCTAATTCTGCAAAAGTCCTGATTCCTGCATTGTGGAAAAGTTCTTCAATCTTCGGACCGATACCTTCTACAATTTTCAGGTCATCGCCTTCAGCTTTTTTTGCTTTTTTCACTTTTGGTGCTGATGTTTCCACATCAGCTGAATCTGCGGCAGCTGCTACCGTGGAAGCAATTTTCGCTTCCGCTGTTTCAGTAGTTTTTTTAGCTCCACCTTTTTCTTCGGCAGCCTTCACGGGAGCATCAACTAAAACAGCATTATGAAAAGGGAGTACTTCTACAAAAGAACGTCCTTTGAACCCTTTTTTGAAATGTACAGTACCATCAATCAGGGCGAACAAAGTATGATCTTTTCCAAGACCAACATTTACACCAGGATTATGTGCTGTACCTCTTTGACGAACGATGATATTGCCTGCAATAGCTGGCTGACCACCGAAAATCTTAACACCAAGTCGTTTACTATGCGACTCACGACCGTTTTTGGAACTACCTGCCCCTTTCTTGTGTGCCATTTTCTTATTTTGTTTATAGCTTACAGAATTCAGTCTGCGGTATAAAAACCGTAAACTCCTGACTTAAAACTTATAATGAAATACCTTCGATTAAAACTTTTGTTAAATCCTGACGGTGACCGTTTTGTTTTTGATAGCCTTTACGACGTTTCTTTTTGAAAACGATAACTTTCTCACCACGAACATGTGCTAAGATTTTGCCAGATACAGATGCACCTGTAACGGTCGGAGCTCCTACAGTAATAACTCCGCCATTGTCAACAAGGAGTACCTTGTCGAAAACCAGTGCAGCGCCTTCCTCTCCCGCCAAACGGTGGGTGTAGAGGTAACGGTCTTTCTCAACTTTAAATTGCTGACCAGCGATTTCTACGATTGCGTACATTTTTTGTTATTTTTTGATTTAAAAACTTCTTTCAGCATTGGTACTAACCAGCTTAAAACCAAGTAGTATAATGCATAAATTGGGGTGCAAAGTTAAGAAATTCCTTTTGAAAAACGAAAACAACTTTATACATTTATTTGAGTTTCAGGAAAAAACATAGATTATTAAGCATTTTTTAACAGAAAAATAGAAACTATTTACCTTTTTTTCGTTTAAAGAGTATAGGTTTCTGTATTATACAAAACCTGATAAGAATTTGATTATCAGATTAGTTACGATCATCAAATTATAACTTGTTCTGATTCGAAGATTCGGAAGATTTTAAGAATTATCCGCTATTCAGAAGGGTTTATCATTCTAAGTCATCATAAGAAATTTGAAAAACTTACTTAATTTGTATTTATACTTTAATAATTCTATCATCTTAAAGAAATGAAAACATTATTCAATAAAGTTCGGTTTTTAGGTCTTGCTTTGGTTATTCTTTCCGGACTCAGTTTCATTTTTGCCTTTTCCGAAAAGCATATTAATCCTCAGGGATATGAAATCGGAGATGCCGTTTCTGATTTTCACTTAAGGAGTGTTGATGGGAAAATGGTAAGTTTAGCTGACAATCGTACTGCAAAAGGTTATATTATTGTATTCACTTGTCACCATTGTCCTTTTTCAAGAGCATACGAAGGCAGAATTATAGCCCTGAATCAAAAATTTGCGAATCAGGGTTTTCCAGTTTTAGCCATCAATCCGAATGATCCAAGTGCTTATGAAGAAGACAGTTTTGAAAACATGAAAGCTGTTGCCAAAAGTAAAGGTTATACATTCACTTATGTTCAGGATGAAAAACAGGATGTTGCCAAAGCTTTTGGAGCTTCCAGAACTCCTTCGGTTTATGTGATAAAGAAAGAGAATGATCGTTTTATTCTTCAATATGTCGGAGCCATTGATGATAATTCTCAGGATGCCGGTTCTGCTACGAAAAAATATGTAGAAGAGGCCGTAAATAATTTACTAGCCGGAAAACCGGTGGTTACCAATTTTACAAAATCTGTGGGCTGTGCTATAAAGTGGAAAGGGTTGTAATATTTTCCTGATAATAATTACTTTGCCGGAGCGAAATCTCCGGCTTTTTTATGGTATTTCAACACTAAAATGAGAACTCTATCTCGTTATTTCCCACGAAATAATGGTGATTTTGACTAACTTTGACCTGAAAACTACATTTTTGAAACGCATGACATTTCAACAACTTCCGGAGAAAAGACAAGAACAATTGATGGCATTTAACAGATTGCTGACAATTATGGATGAATTAAGGGAGCAATGCCCTTGGGATAAAAAACAGACGATTGAAAGCCTTCGCCATCTTACAATCGAAGAAACCTATGAACTCTCTGATGCTATTATAGAGGGCGATTTACCGGAAGTAAAGAAAGAAATCGGAGATATAATGCTTCATCTTGTTTTCTATTCAAAAATTGCCTCTGAAACAAATACCTTTGATATTTCTGATGTATTACACGGAATCTGTGAGAAACTAATCAGTCGCCACCCGCATATTTATGGAGATGTTAAAGTAGAAAATGAAGAACAGGTAAAACAAAACTGGGAAGCCTTAAAACTTAAAGAAGGTAATAAATCTGTTCTCGGAGGTGTTCCAAAATCTTTACCTGCCTTGGTTAAAGCAATGAGAATTCAGGAAAAAGCAAGAGGAGCCGGTTTCGACTGGGAGGAAAAAAGTCAGGTTTGGGAGAAAGTAGAAGAAGAAATGCAGGAATTCAAAACTGAATTTAATGTAATTGATAATCAGGCAATAGACTTGGAAAAAGCTGAAGGAGAATTCGGAGACTTGCTTTTTTCTCTGGTAAACTATGCCAGATTTATAAATATCAATGTTGAAACTGCGCTTGAACGAACCAATAAGAAGTTTATAAAACGATTCCAATTTCTTGAAGAAAAAGCCAAAGAATCAGGAAAATCTCTGACAGATATGAGTTTGGCTGAAATGGATGTTTATTGGGAGGAAGCAAAGAGAAACTGATTTTTAAAATATCTGATTAGCATAAAACCTGCTTTAGCTGAATCAATGACTAAAGCAGGTTTTATACTTTCATTACTTACAGGACATTCTCAATTTTGTAAACCCAGGCATATTGGCTTGGGTTCGTTAATGGAGAAAGCACAGGCGGAGTAATAAGGAATTTACCAGACTTAATACCTGTTTTTATCAGGCCATTGAATCCGAGTAAACTCACTTTTGAGCTTTTTGAAATACCTTCAATAGCGATTGGTTCATCTTTCCATTCTGTACTGATGAGATAAAGATCCTTGCCTTTTGCTGTAAAAAAGATTTTGGTATTCTTTCCTACTTTAGGAGCCTTTGTCCATTTTCTGGTACCATAAATAGCCTCTCCGTTCACTTTCAACCAACGACCAATATCTTTTAAACGTTGCTGCATAATAACCGGAATCCTTCCATCTGCCGTTGGTCCGATATTCAATAATAAATTGCCTCCTCTTGCTACTTTATCAACCAGAATATCAATTAACTCCTTTGAAGAAGAATAATCCTCCAGATTTTCATTTCTGTTATAGCCAAACGAAGAGCCAATTCCTCGGCATTCCTCCCAGGGATGATTGATTTCCATACCTGTAGAATTCTGATCATGCACTAAATCATATTCTGTTGTATAAATACCTCCGTGTTTAGCTCTGGTTTCTTTTCCCCATCTGTCATTCACAACAATGTCGTTTTTGGCAGGTGAGTCGTTGTACAACCATGACAAAAACTCTGTACTTTTCCACGTTTCTGAAGGATGGTCCCATTCTCCATCAGTCCATAACACATCGGGTTTATACCGGGTTACCAGATCTTTCATTTGAGGAATCATGTGATCATCAACGTATTGTTTAACATTGTTATGATAAAGCGGGTTGAACCACTCGTACAAGGAATAGTAATATCCCATTCTAAGCCCTTTCTCTCTTACAGATTTCATAAGATCTCCTGCAAGATCTCTGTGAGGATTCAGGTCAACTGCATTCCAGTTCCATGACTGTGCACTTGGCCAAAGGGTATATCCTTCGTGGTGCTTGGAGGTAAGAACAACATATTTTGCCCCTGATTCTTCAAAAACTTTAGCCCATTCATCCGGACTAAACATTTCACAGGTAAAACCTTTCGCGAAATCCTGATATTTGTAATCCTTTCCGAAAGCTTTGTCATGAAATTTTGTAAATGCTTTGAAGCTAGCTCTGTTCGGATCTGAAATACCCTTCCAATACCATTCAGCATAGCGATCATAAACTCCCACTCCATCTTTTGCTGTTGGTCCCCATGCCGGCACGGAGAATAACCCCCAATGGATGAAAATACCAAACTTTGCATCCTCAAACCATGTTGGTACCGGACGAGAGTCTATGGAATTCCAGTTAGCTTCGTATTTTTTCTGCGCTGAAATCTGATTGATCTGAAAAATGATCAGGAATAAAGCAATCCATTTGAGTCTTAATTTTCTCATAAATGTTAAAAGGTTTTATTTGTTAAAATTAAAAGAATTTATCGCTGCGCAAATACTCTTTTTTCATACATCAGCCTTTACCTTTTCTAAGGTTTTAGCCTATAAACCCCTACACCCAAAACCGATCTTCATGAATCCTGGCGTCATTCACGCAACAAAAAAAATCCTTACATTCAATATTTATCTGAAGCTAAACTTCCGGGAGCTTTTTTATTGTTTAATGATTTATTAGCATTTAACGCCTCTCAAGGTTTTTAATCTTGTTTTTTGTATCTTTATCAGTTTACTAAAATTCACTCGTTGACGATTTTTTAGCACATGGACTTTAAACTTATTTCAGATTATCAGCCAACCGGAGATCAGCCGCAGGCAATTGAAAAACTGGTTGAAGGATTACAGAATGGGGAAGACGCTCAAACCCTCCTGGGTGTTACGGGTTCGGGGAAAACATTCACCATGGCTAATGTTATAGCCCGGGTAAATCGCCCTACACTAATCCTTAGCCACAACAAAACCCTTGCGGCACAGCTTTACGGAGAATTCAAGCAATTCTTTCCTGAAAATGCTGTTGAATATTTCATCTCTTACTACGATTACTACCAGCCTGAGGCGTTTATTGCTTCAACAAATACCTATATCGAAAAAGATTTAATGATCAATCAGGAAATAGAAAAACTACGCCTTGCGACAACTTCTTCGCTAATGTCTGGTAGAAGAGATATTGTTGTGGTAGCCTCTGTTTCCTGTATTTATGGTATGGGAAATCCGGAAGAATATCGAAAGTCGATTATAAGAGTAGCCGAGGGAGATATTATTTCAAGAAATCAGTTTCTTTTCAGGTTAGTTGAAATCCTTTATTCCAGAACTGAAGCGGAATTTTCCAGAGGAACTTTCAGGGTGAAAGGTGACACAGTTGACATTTATCTGGCTTATGCCGATTTTGGGTATAGATTTATCTTTTTCGGGGACGAAATCGAAGCCATCCAGAGAATCGATCCTTCTACTGGGAAAAAACTATCCAGTGAGCGAATGGTTGCTATTTTTCCGGCTAATTTATTTGTTACCGGGAGAGATGTATTGAATCAGGCAATCTATAAAATTCAGGATGATTTGGTATCTCAAATAAAATATTTTGAGACTGAATACAGACTTCAGGAAGCAGACCGAATAAAACAGCGTACTGAATTTGATCTGGAAATGATGAGAGAACTGGGATATTGTTCCGGTATAGAAAACTATTCGCGATACTTCGACAATCGTCAGGCAGGACAAAGACCGTTCTGTCTTCTTGATTTCTTTCCGGACGACTATATGATTGTTGTAGATGAGAGCCATGTTACAATGCCTCAGATACGAGCTATGTGGGGTGGAGACCGATCCAGAAAAGAATCACTTGTTGATTATGGTTTTAGATTACCATCAGCCTTAGATAACAGGCCTCTTACTTTCCAGGAATTCGAAAATCTTGCCGGTCAAACAGTTTTCGTTTCGGCTACTCCGGCCGATTATGAACTAAGAAGATCAGAAGGCGTTGTTGTTGAACAGATTATTCGTCCTACAGGGTTACTTGACCCTGAAATAGAAGTTCGTCCGAGTATTAATCAGATTGATGATTTACTGGAAGAAGTTTATGACAGAATAAAAAGAGAAGAAAGAGTCTTAATTACTACTCTGACTAAAAGAATGGCAGAAGAATTGTCAAAATATATGGACAGAGTTGGTGTTAAATGCAGATACATCCATTCGGAAGTCAAATCTCTGGAGCGTGTTGAAATTCTGAGAGAGCTTCGTTTAGGGGTGTTTGACGTATTAGTCGGGGTAAACCTTTTAAGAGAAGGTCTGGATCTTCCGGAAGTGTCTCTGGTAGCAATTATGGACGCAGATAAGGAAGGTTTCCTGAGAGATATCCGTTCATTAATTCAAACTATTGGTAGAGCTGCCAGAAATGACCGAGGAAAGGTTTTAATGTATGCAGACCGAATTACCGGTTCGATGCAAAAAGCCATTGAGGAAACAGCCAGAAGAAGAGTTATTCAGATGGAATATAATCTGGCCAACGGAATCACTCCTAAAACGATTCTTCGTTCAAAAGAGTCTATTATGGAACAAACCTCAGTAGCCGACAGAATGGGTAAGCCTTCTAAAAACTACTATATTGAACCTCAGGAATTACAACTGGCCTCTGATCCTGTGGTTGCTTATATGAACAAAAACGAATTGGAAAAGCAAATGAAAAAAATTCAGTCTGATATGGAGCGTGCAGCCAAAGATCTGGACTTTATTGTTGCAGCCAGATTAAGAGATGAATTATTGGCTTTGAAAAAACTAATTGATCAGAAATAGATCATATAAACAACGGTACGTTTTAAAATAAAAAAGACTCTGGCTTCCGCCAGAGTCTTTTTTATAATCTCTGAATAAAAACTACTCTTCCGTTTTTTCTTCAGTTGAAGTTTCTTCAGCAGGAGTAACTTCTTCAGCGGCAGGAGCCTCAGCAACAGGAGCTGTTTCAACAACTTCAGCAGCAGAAACTTCAGCTTTTTTAGAAGCACCACCTCTACGACTTCTACGTGTTTTAGTAGCTTTTTCAGCTGCAGCAGCCAATAAAGTTTCGTTGAAGTCAACTAATTCAATCATGCAGATTTCGGCGTTATCACCCAAACGATTGCCTAATTTGATAATTCTTGTGTAACCACCCGGACGATTTGCTACTTTCTCAGAAACTACCCCAAATAATTCTTTAACAGATTCTTTGTTTTGAAGATATGAGAAAACAACACGACGGCTGTTTGTACTGTCATCCTTAGATTTAGTAATCAAAGGCTCAACATATTTTCTCAATTCTTTAGCTTTCGCTACAGTAGTTTCGATTCTTTTGTGAAGAATCAGAGAAGAAGCCATGTTCGACAACAAAGCTGCTCTGTGGGAAGCAGTTCTTCCCAAATGGTTGAATTTTTTACCGTGTCTCATTGTATTATTCGTAAGTTAAAGCGACCAGCCACCCGGCTTATCGCTGCGGTTAAGGAGACTCACGTCTGCTCACCTATTACTACTTTATTTAAATAATTGCAGAATTAACAAACTTGATGATAATTCTGCAAAAATCATTATTGGTATTCCCAAATTGATAACTCAATTAGTGGAATTTAATCTCAGTCTTCTTCGATACGATATTTCACAATATCCATACCGAAATGAAGTCCTTTTTCTTCTACTAATTGCTCCAATTCTGTTAGCGATTTCTTACCGAAGTTGCGGAATTTCATCATATCAGAAATTTCCAGCTTCACTAAGTCACCTAAGCTTCTAACGTCAGCAGATTTTAAACAGTTGTAAGCACGTACTGACAAATCAAGATCGGCCAATGGTGTTTTCAACAATTTACGCATATGAAGCATTTCTTCATCAACAACGTTATCTTCTTCTGCTTTCTGTGTTTCAAACGTCATAGTCTGATCAGAGAATAACATGAAGTGTTGTATCAAAATGTAAGCAGCACCTTTCAAAGCATCTTCCGGGTGAATCGAACCATCAGTTTCGATATCAAGAATCAACTTTTCGTAGTCAGTTTTTTGCTCAACACGAGTGTTTTCGATGCTATATTTTACGTTTTTAATCGGCGTATAAATAGAATCAATTGCAATATGACCAAAAGGAGGCTCAGTGTTTCTTGGTTCGTCAGCAGGTACATAACCCCGTCCTTTCTCAACGATAATTTCCATTTCCAATTCTTTCGAATCGTCTAAATGGCAAATAACCAAATCCGGGTTAAGGATATTGAAATAAGGTGTAAATTTTGCAATATCGCCAGCAGTTAAAGAAGTCTGATTTTTAACTTTAACACTGATTTTATTTTCAAGGATTTCCTGAGCTTTCTTGAAGCGAACTTTTTTCAAATTCAAGATTATCTCAGCAACGTCCTCATGCACACCTTCAATAGACGAAAATTCATGTAAGACCCCGGAAATCTTCACGCTTGTGATAGCGTAGCCTTCTAGAGAAGAAAGCAAGATTCTACGAAGTGCATTACCGATTGTAACGCCATAGCCTTTTTCGAGAGGCTTAAACTCAAATAACCCGTGAAAGTCGTCGGCTTTTTCCATAACGACTTTGTCGGGCATTTGGAATGCTAAAATTGACATATTTCGTAGCTTATATTGGTCTTAAATTAACGTATTAAGATAATCGTGCGGTAATATACAAATAATTCAAATAAAAGCAGAATTATTTCAAGAAAATCTTGACAATACCTTTAAAATTCATTATATTACAAATTTCATGGGTTTTAATACTGCTTTGAAATATTCTGTTTTTGAATATATTCTCCGCAAGAATAAAATCCTTGCGGAGTCAAAATAGAATGATTTCCAATTAATTGTACATTTCGAGAACCTATAAATGATAGGTCTGATGAAGTTTCCAAGTAATACTCTGGTTGCGATAAATACGCCTTCAGAATCAGATTACTTAGAGTACAATTCGACGATTGCTTGCTCGTTGAAGTTTTCCGGAATCTGGTCTCTTTCAGGGTAAGAAATAAACTTACCAACCATTTCAGTAGCTTCCCACTCTAACCAGTTGAAGCGTTTTGTAGCTTTTCCTAACAATGAATTAGTTACAACTTCCAATGATTTAGATTTTTCACGAACACCTACCAATTGTCCTGGTTTCAAAGAATAAGATGGAATATTAACAACATCTCCATCAACAATGATATGCTTGTGGATAACCAATTGACGTGCAGCACGACGAGTTGGAGCAATCCCTAATCTGTAAACAGTGTTATCCAAACGTGCTTCACACAATTTGATAAGGTTCTCACCAGTGATACCTTCTTTAACAGCAGCTTTGTGGAAAAGATTTTCGAACTGACGTTCAAGAATACCGTAAGTGTATTTTACTTTTTGCTTCTCTTTCAATTGCAAAGCATATTCAGACACTTTAGCACGTTTTCCTTTACCGTGCATTCCTGGTGCATAATTTTTACGAGCTAATGCTTTACTCGGACCTAGGATTGCTTCACCGAATTTACGGGCAATCTTCGATTTTGGACCTGTGTATCTTGCCATTTTCTTTAAAAATGAGTCACTGAATCACTTTCATTCAGTGAAGTAATTAGATTTATATTGAAACATGAAAACGAAGGACAATAATTACTAATTGCCCTTCGCTGATTTAAGTGCTAGCTTGAGTGATTATACTCTACGACGTTTTGGAGGACGACAACCATTATGTGGCAATGGAGTAATATCCTTAATCATAGTAACCTCGATGCCTGAGTTTTGGATAGTTCTGATTGCTGATTCACGGCCAGCTCCAGGACCTTTCACAAAAACCTCAGCTTTCTTCATTCCGGCTTCAACTGCAACAGCTGCACAGTTAGAAGCAGCAGTCTGAGCTGCATAAGGAGTGTTCTTTTTAGAACCTTTGAAGCCCATTTTACCAGCAGATGCCCAGGAAATAACCTGGCCGGCATTGTTAGTAATTGAGATAATGATATTATTAAAAGAAGCTTTGATATGTACCTGGCCTACCGGCTCAACAACAACAACTCTCTTTTTCGCTTTGTCTTTTCTTTTAGCTTGTGCCATTTTTAGATTTTGTTTATTAATGCGCCATGTCCAGTTTTTCCCCAAGGTTATTTAAAACACAGGAATCTTCGACACTCAGATGCTACATTAATTCAATGATTACTTAGTAGCTTTCTTCTTGTTAGCAACAGTCTTACGTTTACCTTTACGGGTACGTGAGTTGTTTTTAGTACGTTGACCTCTAACTGGTAAACCTTTACGATGACGAAGACCACGGTAGCAACCAATATCCATCAAACGTTTGATGTTAAGTTGAACCTCAGACTTCAATTGACCTTCAGTTTTGTACTCAGCGGCAATAATAGCACGGATAGCACTTGCTTCGTCGTCATTCCATTCACCAGCTTTCTTGTCCCAAGAAATCTCAGCTTTGTTCAAAATCTTTTGAGATGTGCTGCGACCAATACCATAAATGTATGTCAAAGCAATCTCGCCTCTTTTTTTATCGGGTATATCAACCCCTGCAATACGAGCCATATTGTTTCTAAAGCTTTTGTTTTAGGTTAAGTGAAATACATCCACCTGACGTAATTAACCCTGTCTTTGTTTATACTTTGGATTCTTTTTGTTAATAACGTAAAGTTTTCCTTTTCTGCGGATAACTTTACATTCAGCACTACGCTTCTTGATAGACGCTTTAACTTTCATTTTTTTTGAGTGTTAAGTCGTAAGAGTTGGTGAATCTCAGCGTTAAATTCAGATCTTCCGATCTACTTTCAAATCACCTATTCTTTCTAGTTATTTGTAACGATATACGATTCTTGCTTTTGACAAGTCATAAGGCGACATTTCTAATTTCACCTTATCTCCAGGGAGGATTTTGATGTAGTTCATTCGCATTTTCCCTGAAATATGTGCGATGACTTGGTGCGTATTCTCTAGTTCTACCCTAAACATAGCATTAGAGAGCGCTTCAAGAATTATTCCATCTACTTCAATAGATGATTGTTTTGCCATAGGTCAATTTATAAATTTGAAAATTTGTGAATTCGAAAATTTGAAAATCTTTAAATATCACAATTAAGAATGTTAAATGCCTAGCATTTTTAAATTACAACATTTCCAAATTTTCAAATTGAAACTATATTATCTGACTTTTCAATCACTTCCTCAATATAAGAAAAGGTGGTAAGTATTTCAGCACTACCTTTCCGGATCGCCACAGTATGCTCAAAATGAGCAGAAGGCTTATGATCCTGAGTTCTGATTGTCCAACCATCGTTTTCCTGGTGAATGGATTTCTTACCTAAATTAATCATTGGCTCAATTGCTATCACCATCCCTTCTTTAAGCTTGGCTCCATCACCGCGTTTACCATAGTTTGCCACTTCAGGACCTTCGTGTAAGGATCTTCCTACTCCATGACCTACTAATTCTCTCACCACGGTATATCCGGCTTTCTCACAAAAGGATTGAATTGCAAATCCAATATCACCAATCCGTTTTCCTACTACAGCCTGTTCAATACCTAAATAAAGAGAAGCTTTTGTGGTACGAAGCAAATCCAGTGTCTCATCTTTCACATTTCCTACAGCATATGTATAGGCGCTGTCAGCATGAAACTTGTTTTTAAATACTCCGCAGTCAATCGAAACAATATCTCCGTCTCTTACTTCATATTTACCCGGTATACCATGTACAACGACATCATTCACCGATATACAAAGAGAAGCAGGAAAATGATTATAGTTTAAAAAAGATGGATTTCCTCCGTTATCTTTAATAAACTCGTAAGCAACTTTATCTAACTCTTTTGTCGATATTCCCGGTTTGATATTCTTAGCTACCTCAGCATGACATCTTCCAAGAATATCACCATTGGCTTTAATAATATCTAACTCAGTATCTGTCTTTAAATAAATCATAAGTCTGATACGGTACCTTTCCGTTGAATTTAGTAAACCTATAAGCCCAATGAGTAACCTACAAGCAAACTTAAATTATACCTGGAAATTACTGAGCTAAAACCTCAGTTCTACCTTTTACCCTACCCGACTGCATTAAACCTTCGTACTTACGCATCAAAAGATAACTTTCAATTTGTTGAAGAGTATCTAATACAACACCTACTAAAATTAACAATGAAGTTCCTCCGAAGAAAGAAGAAAAACTACGTGTAATTCCGAATAAACTTGCGATTGCAGGAAGGATGGCAATTACAGCCAGCATAAATGCACCCGGAAGTGTAATTCTGTCAAGAATATCAGCGATGAAGTTAGAAGTTGCCTCGCCCGGCTTAACACCCGGAACAAAACCACCACCACGTTTCATATCATCTGAAATCTGAGTTGGGTTAATCGAAATAGCAGTATAAAAGAACGTAAACACGATAATTAAAACAGCAAACAATAAATTATATTGCCAGGTGGTAAAATCTCCGAATGCCTGAGCAATTGATTGAGCTGTTTCACTTTTATCAGCAAATGACTGAGCCACAAGACCTGGGATAAACATCAAAGCCTGAGCAAAAATGATAGGCATAACACCTGCTGCATTCAGCTTTAAAGGAATATACTGACGTTCACCTCCTAAAGATACTTTGTTTCCAACCACTTGTTTCGCATACTGAACAGGAATTCTGCGAACAGCCTGAGTTACCATTACAGCACCCATAACTACAAAGAATAATGCTACAACCTCAGCAATGAACAATAATGCACCGGACATACCTCTTGAGCCTGCTTCCTGGAATAATGCACCCGGGAAACGAGATACGATACCGATCATTATCAACATTGAGATACCGTTACCGATACCTTTGTCTGTGATCTTTTCACCTAACCACATACAGAACATTGTTCCTGATACTAAAATCACTACTGAATACAAACGGAAGAACCAGGGGTCAACCATAATTGCTTCAGAAGGAATTGTAACCTGTAAGTAAGTAAATCCTTGCGCTGCAGTAACAAAAATCGTCAAAACACGAGTAATCTGATTCAATTTCTTGCGACCAGATTCTCCGTCTTTCTGCATCTTTTGAAAATATGGCAATGCAATTGTTAACAACTGTATTGCGATAGAAGCAGAAATATAAGGCATAATGCCTAAAGCAAAGATAGAGGCGTTATTAAACGCTCCCCCTGAAAACATATTCAGCAAACCTAACAATCCGCCATCTCCTTTTTGAGCTAGTTTAGTAGCATCTACTCCAGGCAAAACAATATAAGAACCAAGACGGAAAAAGGTGATAAACAACAGGGTATTAAGAATTCTACCTCTTAATTCCTCTATTGAGAAAATGTTTTTGATAGTTGTAATAAACTTGTTCATGCTATCTGTATAAGTAATCTGTTTTAAGAAAAGTATTGCGAAAGTTGTGAAACTTCTTCTACAATTACAAATCTGTTGCCAGAATTAGCTCGATTACTTAATAATTTCTGTTGTCTATCTTAAATTTTCTAAAATTAAGCTTTGATAGCTTTACCACCTACTGCTTCGATTGCAGTGATAGCAGCAGCAGAAAAACCTTTGGCGTGTACCTCCACCGCTGATTTAATTTCTCCACGACTTAGAATTTTAACCAAGTCATTTTTAGAAACTAAACCATTTGAATATAAAACCTCGAAGTTGATTAATGCAACACCTGTTTCTTCAACAAGAGCCTGTAAAGTATCAAGATTGATAGCTTTGTACTCAACGCGGTTAATGTTTTTAAATCCAAACTTTGGAACACGACGTTGTAATGGCATCTGACCACCTTCAAATCCACGCTTACGTGAGTAACCTGAACGTGATTGAGCACCTTTATGACCACGTGCAGAAGTTCCACCTAAACCGGAACCAGCACCACGACCTACTCTTTTTCTTGTTTTTACCGACCCAGCAGCCGGTTTCAATGACGAAAGATTCATTTCTTTAATCTAATTTAATAGTTTGCTAAACGCTAATCACCGTGATTAACTCGCTTTTTAAGCAGAAGTAACAGCTGTTACAATCTCTTAGATGTTTTCGACTACAATCAAGTGTTGTACCGCACGAATCATTCCGGCAATAGCAGGATTTAATTCTTTCTCAACACTTTTACGGATTTTCCCCAAACCCAAAGCCTTGATAGTACGTTTCTGAACTTCAGGTCTTTTAATTGCACTCTTAACTTGAGTAATTTTTACCTTTGACATGATCTTATAGTTTTGAGTTTTGAGCTTAGAGTCAATAGTTTTTAGTTTTTAAAAGAACGATATTCTTTCAATCCGAAACTCTTAACTCTCAACTCATCACTTAAAATTATCCGTTGAATACTTTTGCTAATGAAATTCCTCTTTGGAATGCAATTGAATGCGGTGCACGCATCTTAACCAATGCATCAACAGTTGCTTTTACCACGTTATGCGGGTTAGAAGAACCTTTTGATTTAGCTAATACATCGTGTACACCAGCTGATTCCAATACTGCACGCATCGCACCACCAGCGATCAAACCAGTACCCGGAGCAGCAGGCTTCAACAATACGAAACCACCCGAGAATTTACCGATTTGTTCGTGAGGAACTGTATTTTTCAACAAAGGAACCTGGAACAAATTCTTCTTTGCATCCTCAATTCCTTTTGTAATAGCATCAGTTACTTCGTTAGCTTTACCTAAACCGAAACCTACAATACCCTTACCATCACCAACTACTACGATAGCCGAGAAACTAAATCTACGACCACCTTTTACCACCTTAGCCACACGGTTGATAGCAACCACTTTTTCTTTTAATTCTCCTTCGTTAACCTTCAAAGGTTTTGACTGTAATTGAGACATATCTTTTTAGAATTTTAAGCCACCCTCTCTAGCTGCATCAGCTAAAGATTTGATTTTACCGTGATACAAATAACCATTTCTGTCAAATACTACGGTAGAAATACCAGCAGCGATAGCTTTCTCAGCTATTTTAGCTCCAACAGCTTTAGCAGCTTCAATGTTAGAGTTATTAGCACCTGTTTCCTGTGATGAAGCAGCAGCCAAAGTCTGACCTTTTGTATCATCAACCAATTGAGCATAAATTGCTGTATTCGAACGAAAAACAGTCAATCTTGGCTTCTCAGCAGTCCCAGAGATTTTTGCTCTGATTGACTTCTTGATTCTTTCTCTTCTTAAATCTTTTTGCGTAGCCATTTTTGTTTACATTTTTTGTGGATTACCGACCCACGATTTTTTTCAATAAACGGTTATCAAACAATTGTATAATGAATAATAATATCTGATAACCGTTAACTGACAAATTAGAATTATTTCTTACCTCCGGCTTTACCAGCTTTTCTTCTAACTTCTTCACCAATAAAGCGAATACCTTTACCTTTGTAAGGTTCAACTTTACGAAGAGATTTGATCTTAGCAGCAACCTGACCAATCAATTGTTTATCAATACCTTCTAAGAAAACTTTAGGGTTTTGACCTTTTTCCATTGAAGTTGAAATTTTCAACTCAGATGGGATTGCCATGAAAACTGCGTGAGAATAACCTAAGTTAAGTTCAAGGACATTGCCTTGATTAGATGCTTTGTAACCAACCCCGATGATTTCCATTTCTCTTTTGAAACCTTCGCTAACACCAACAACCATATTGTTGATAAGGGCACGATACAAACCGTGGAGAGCTTTGTGACGTTTTTGTTCAGTAGGACGTTTTACCAATAACTCAGCGCCTTCAATTTCAACTGAAATATCCGGATCTACAGCTTGAGTTAATGTTCCTTTAGGACCTTTAACTGATACAGTGTTATCAGAAGCAACGCTTACTGATACACCAGCGGGAAGGTTGATAACCTTATTACCGACTCTTGACATGATTTCTTTTAGTTAATGCTTAATATTTAGAGCCTTTTGCTCGTTTCAGCTTAATTTGATTCCTGGTTACCTGTTAAAACAGGCAACCAGTCTCTCAGAATTATATTAGTAAACGAAGCAAAGAACTTCGCCACCTACGTTCAATGTTTTAGCTTCTTTATCAGTGATAACACCTTTAGAAGTTGAAAGGATAGCGATACCCAAACCATTCAATACTCTTGGTAATTCATCTGCTCCTTTGTATTTACGCAAACCTGGCTTTGAAACTCTTGTCAAGTTTACAATTGCTGGCTGCTTAGTTACCGGGTTATACTTCAAAGCAATTTTGATAGTACCCTGAACAGTTGAATCCTCAAACTTATAGTTCTGGATGTATCCTTTATCAAAAAGAACTTTAGTAATTTCTTTTTTGATGTTAGAAGCAGGAATTTCAACGATTCTATGACGTGCCTTGATGGCATTTCTCAATCGTGTTAAGTAATCTGCTATTGGATCTGTCATTGTTTTACGATATTTGCGACAAGTCTTTCTGAAAAGGCTTGCAAAATTACGGAATTGAAATTAAAAAGGCAAATTATTTTAGAAAATAGATAATCTTCTAATTACCTAATTTCCAATTACCTGATTACTGTTTTACTACCAGCTTGATTTAGTTACACCCGGAATCAAACCTGCCGAAGCCATTTCACGGAAAGTAACACGGTTGATACCAAACTTTCTCATGTAACCTCTTGGGCGACCAGTCAGTTTACAACGATTGTGTAAACGTACAGGCGAAGCGTCTTTAGGTAACTTGTCAAGTGCAAGGTAATCACCAGCAGCTTTTAAAGCAGCACGCTTAGCAGCATATTTAGCAACAGTAGCTTCTTTTTTTCTCGCTCTTGCTTTTACGGATTCTTTTGCCATTTTGTGAGAATCGTTATTTGTTTTAAGTTATGTGAGTTATGAGTTATGAGTTATGCAACTTTCGTTAAACACTTAACTCATTCCCAACAACACTAAATTACTTCTTCTGATTTGCGAAAGGCATTCCCATTGCAGTTAACAATGCAAGTGCTTCTTCGTCTGTGTTAGCTGTGGTAACGAAAGTGATATCCATACCAGAAATTTTACTTACTTTATCAATAGAAATTTCCGGGAAGATGATCTGTTCTTTAACACCTAAAGTATAGTTTCCACGACCGTCAAATCCTTTGTCTGAAATACCTTTGAAGTCACGAACACGTGGAAGAGCAACGGTAGTCAAACGATCAAGGAATTCGTACATTTTTTCGCCACGAAGCGTTACTTTAACCCCGATTGGCATATTTTCACGAAGTTTGAAGTTAGAGATCGCTTTCTTAGACATAGTTGCTACTGCCTTCTGTCCTGCGATAAGCGTCAATTCTTCAACACCTACGTCAACTAATTTCTTATCTGCTACTGCTGCACCGATACCTTTGTTGATTACGATTTTTGTAATCTTAGGAACTTGCATTACTGATTTGTATTGAAATTTTTCTTTCAAAGAAGAAACGATTTCACCTACATACTTCTCTTTTAATCTTGGAGCTGCCATGTTTTAAAATAGTTTGTGGATTTCCGACCCACTTTTTCAGTGGACAGACCAGATCTTATATTCAAGATCCAGGCTTCCACCTTCATTGATAACTAATTAAATAAATTTGCCAGATGCTTTAGAATATCTTTGCAACTTGCCATTTTCGTTCAACTTACGACCTGTACGAACCGGTTTTCCGTTTTCTACGATCATTAAGTTAGAGATATGGATACTTCCTTCTCTCTTTTCAATTCCACCCTGAGGATTAGCTGCTGTAGGCTTAACATGTTTTGTAATCATATTGGCACCTTCAACGATGGCTCTTTGTTTATCAACTAAAACCGCTTTGATAACGCCTGTTTTGCCTTTTGAATTACCTGCGATAACCGTTACAGTATCACCGGTCTTTACGTGCAGTTTAGGCTGCTTGTTAAATTTTCTTTCCATGATGATTTTAGTATATGATTAAAGCACCTCTGGGGCTAATGATACAATTTTCATGAAACCTGCTTCGCGTAATTCACGAGCTACTGGTCCGAAGATACGTGTACCTCTTGGCTCGTCGTTATTGTTCAACAATACCGCAGCATTGTCTTCAAAACGAATATATGAACCGTCTTTACGACGAACTTCTTTTTTTGTTCTAACAACTACGGCTTTAGAAACCGTACCTTTCTTCATGTTAGATGATGAAAGAGCAGACTTAACAGTCACGACAATTTTATCTCCAACAGAAGCATATCTTTTTCCTGTACCGCCCAGCACACGGATAACCAGTACTTCTTTAGCACCTGAGTTATCGGCAACGCCGAGTCTTGATTCTTGCTGTACCATTTTCTGATTGGTAAATTAATATTTGCGAAAATTGAACTTCTGGTATTCGGTTGTTGGAAGAAATTATTTCGCTTTATCGATAATTTCAACTAATCTCCAACGCTTATTCTTAGAAAGTGGACGGGTTTCCATTACCTTCACCGTATCACCGATTCCACATTCATTTTTCTCATCATGAGCCATCAGTTTGGAAGATTTTTGCATAAATTTTCCATAAAGTGGATGCTTTACTTTTCTTTCAACGACGAGGGTGATAGATTTATCCATCTTATTGCTCACCACACGTCCAATCCTTACTTTTCTTAGATTTCTTTCCATCGTTGGATTTCGTTAAACAATTGGTCATTAGCAGTATATTGAAACGACCTATTTGAAATTAGATTCTGAATATTAAGCAGCAATGAGCTTTTAGCTATCACAACTATATATTATTTTTTTGCTGCAAGCGCTGTTTCCAAACGGGCAATCAATTTACGGGCTGTACGCAAACGTAATGGATTTTCAATTGGAGAAATAGCATGAGCCATTTTCAAACGTACTAAAGAATCTTTCTCAGTAGCAAGTTGCGTCAGGATCTCCTCAGCACTTAATTTTTGAATTTCTGCGTTTTTCATTTTCTTTATTAAGTCTTTAAGCCGTAAGTCGCAAGTCGTTATAAGTTGTCATAAGAACAATAACCTATGACTTACGACTCTGAACTAATAAAAACTATTCTTGATAATCTCTACGAACTACGAATTTGGTTCTAACCGGCAGTTTTTGAGCAGCTAAACGAAGCGCTTCCTGTGCCAGTTCTAAAGGAACACCTGCAGATTCGAAAAGAATAGTACCTGGTTTAATATTCGCTACCCAGTATTCCGGAGCACCCTTACCTTTACCCATACGAACCTCAGCAGGTTTTTTAGTAATTGGTTTATCAGGGAAAATACGAATCCAAACTTGTCCTTCACGTTTCATGGCTCTTGTTACAGAGATACGTGCTGCCTCAATCTGACGAGCAGTAATACGTCCCGGCTCAAGTGATTTGATAGCGAATGATCCGAAGTCAATTTCATGACCACGAGTCGCAAGACCTCTCACTCTTCCTTTCTGTTGCTTACGGAACTTGGTTCTTCTTGGTTGTAACATTGTATTAAGTCTTTTAGTCGCCAGTCTCGTCAGTCGTCAGTTCTTATCATTCCGAATAACAAATGTTGACTGACTGCTGCTAACTGAAAAATTTTCTAATTATCTTTTACCGCCTTTATTTCCACCACCGCGGTTGTTATTGTTACCGCCACGGTTGTTGTTATTACCGCCACGGCCTCCGCCTGCGTTGTCACCGCCATTTTCGTTACGGCCACGACCACGTCCGCGTCCACGTCCGCCATCTTCATCACGGCCACCTCTGCGGTCATTACCACGAGAATCAGCAGCAGTAGATTGCAAGCCCATGTTAGCATTTGGTGAAAGGTCACGCTTTCCGTAAACTTCTCCTTTGAACACCCATACTTTAATACCGATTTTACCGTAAACGGTTAATGCTTCAGAGATAGCATAATCGATATCTGCACGAAGTGTATGAAGAGGAATACGTCCTTCTTTATAACCTTCAGAACGAGCCATTTCGGCACCGCCTAAACGACCAGACAATTTCAGTTTGATACCCTGAGCTCCAACTCTCATCGCAGAAGCGATAGCCTGCTTCATTGCACGACGGAAAGAGATACGAGCCTGTAATTGCTGAGCGATAGTTTCTCCGATTAATTTAGCATCAATTTCAGGACGTTTGATTTCAAAAATGTTGATTTGAACGTCTTTTCCTGTAATTTTCTTTAATTCTTCTTTGATTTTATCAACTTCCTGACCGCCTTTACCGATAACGACACCCGGACGGGCTGTATTGATTGTCAAGGTAATACGTTTCAATGTACGCTCAATAATAACCTTGGAGATTGAACCCTTTGGAATACGAGCAGCAACGTATTTTCTGATTTTCTCGTCTTCTACTAATTTATCGGCGAAAGTCTTCCCACCGTACCAGTTAGAATCCCAACCTCTTACGATACCAAGTCTAAGACCAACAGGGTTTATTTTTTGTCCCATTTTGTGATGTTTATCTTATGTTGATTATTCTTCTGTTAAAGCTACTGATGGTGCACTTGCTGAAGCAACCACAAGAGTAATGTGGTTTGAACGCTTCAAAATTCTGTGTCCACGACCTTGCGGTGCCGGACGCAATCTTTTCAAAGAAGCACCTCCATCTACAAAGATGGTTTTTACGTACAAGTCGGCATCTTCCAACTTAACGTCTTCATGCTTGTTCTGCCAGTTTGCGATAGCAGACAACAAGAGTTTCTCGATTGATTTTGCACCAACTTTTGGTTCGAATTTGAGGATACCAAGGGCTTTATTAACCTTCTGTCCTCTAACCATGTCTGCAACAATTCTCATCTTGCGGGGAGAAGTTGGTACATTACTTAATTTAGCTACTGCTTCCATTTTATGATTTCGGATTTGGGATTTCGGATTTCGGATTAAGGACTGGAAATACATTCCACAACAGGAGCGCCTGTCGCAGGAACGCCTGCCGTCCGCAATCTTCAATCCTCAACTCCTAATTATCTTTTGCCTTTATCTTTCTTAGCGATGTGACCTCTGAAATTGCGTGTTGGAGCAAATTCACCGAGTTTATGACCAACCATGTTTTCAGTTACATAAACTGGAATAAACTTGTTGCCGTTATGCACTGCGAAAGTATGTCCAACGAAATCAGGAGAGATCATTGAACGTCTTGACCAAGTTTTGATAACTGACTTTTTGCCTGATTCATTCATAGCAACCACCTTGTTGTCAAGGCGATAGTCAATATAAGGTCCTTTTTTTAATGAACGTGCCATCTACTATTTTTTTCTTCTACTGATGATTAGACGATTTGACTGCTTCTTAGGATTACGGGTCTTTTTACCTTTTGCTAATAAGCCCTTACGTGAACGTGGGTGTCCCCCTGATGCACGTCCTTCACCACCACCCATCGGGTGATCAACCGGGTTCATAACAACCCCACGAACTCTTGGTGTACGGCCTAACCAACGATGGCGACCAGCTTTACCTAAGTTTACGTTCATGTGATCTGCGTTTGAAACCGTACCTATTGTTGCCAAACATCTTGAAAGAACCATACGCATTTCACCTGAAGGTAACTTCAATGTTGCATATTTTCCGTCACGAGCCAACAACTGAGCATAAGTACCAGCAGAACGAGCTAATTCAGCACCTTTTCCCGGGTTTAATTCAATCGCATGGACGATTGTACCAAGAGGGATATTTGCTAATGGAAGCGTGTTACCTACTTCCGGAGCTACTGTTGTACCTGAGATAACTGTTTGTCCTACCTGAATTCCCTGAGGAGCAATGATATATGCTTTCTCTCCGTCAGTATATTCAACTAATGCGATACGAGCTGTACGGTTTGGATCGTATTCTACTGTAAGTACAGTTGCAGGAACATCGAATTTATCTCTGAAAAAGTCAATTACACGGTAACGACGTTTGTGACCGCCACCGATATAACGCATGGCACGGTGTCCATCTGCGTTACGACCACCTGTTCTTTTGATAGGCTCAAGTAACGGTTTGTACGGTTTTGAGGCTGTGATTTCCTCAAAAGTCGGTGCAATACGCTGACGTTGACCCGGGGTAGTTGGTTTAATTTTTTTAATTGCTGCCATTTGTAATTGTTCAAATTATCGGGATGAACTTCCCATAAGTTTCAGATTTCTGAAATCAGCCGGTGGAATTAATTCTTTCCGGCTTTAAAATCTTCAAATTGAAATTAAATTCCCTGATAGAAATCGATAATTTCACCTGCGGCTACTGTTACGATTGCTTTCTTGAATGTAGAAGTACGACCGGATGTTACTTTAGTACGTGTACTTCTTGATTTCTTTTTACCGATTTGACGCATAGTTTGCACCGAAACAACCTCAACGCCATACATTTTTTTAATTTCTTTGGCGATTTCGATTTTATTCGCTGTCAAGTCTACTACGAAAGCATACTTGCCACTTGCTTGCATTGCCTGCGACTTTTCAGTAAGAGCTGGCTTCTTGATAATGCTCATTTTCTTATTTCGTTATTTGTTATAGGTTATTCGTTATCGTATGTTAAAAATTCTAAAGAAACAACCGACAACTTTTAACTAATAACTATTTACTGAAAGATGATTCAATTTTTGAAACTGCACCTTCTAAAATAACAAGTTTCGAAGCATTCACTAAATCGTAAGTATTTACCTGTGAAGCAGTTGAAATTTTTGTCTTAGGAAGGTTACGTCCTGAAAGATATATATTTTGATTATCTTCTGGCAAAATCAACAAAGTCTTAGTATCAGCCAAAGAAAGGGCGTTCAACAATGCCAGATATGATTTAGTTTTTGGAGCATCAAAAGTAAAGTCTTCCAATACGGTAATTACTCCGTTTTGAGCTTTAGCTGCGAAAGCTGACTGACGAGCTAAAGATTTCACTTTCTTATTCAATTTGAAGTGGTAATCTCTTGGACGAGGTCCGAAAATACGTCCACCACCTTTGAACAATGGTGATTTCATTGAACCTGCACGAGCACCACCAGTTCCTTTTTGTTTTTTCAACTTACGAGTTGAACGAGCAACCTCAGCTCTTTCTTTAGCTTTGTGAGTACCCTGACGTTGGTTAGCCAAGTATTGCTTCACATCGAGATAGACTACGTGTTCGTTTGGTTCGATACCAAAGATTTCGTCAGAAAGTGTTACTTTCTTGCCTGTCTCTTTTCCTGATATATTATATACTGATAATTCCATTTTCTGCAATTTGAAAATCTGTGAATCTGAAGATTTGAAAATTAACTTTTAAGACAACTCACTTTAAATTAGATTCTAGGCTTGTTAATCTGTTAGCTTCAAACTTTTCAAATTAATTCTATTTTTCAAGGATAACGTAAGAGTTTTTAGCACCTGGAATAGAACCTGATACAACGATTAGATTCTTGTCAGAATAAACTTTCAAAACCTGTAAGTTCTGAACTTTTACACGATTCCCACCTGTACGACCTGCCATGCGAAGCCCTTTGAATACTCTTGAAGGGAATGAACAAGCACCGATTGAACCCGGGTGACGACCACGGTTATGCTGACCGTGAGTTTGACCACCTACACCACCAAATCCGTGACGCTTAACAACCCCCTGAAAACCTTTACCTTTTGAAGTTCCGATTGCATCAACGAAATCGCCTTCGGCAAACAATTCAGAAGTGATGGTATCACCTAAATTCATCGTGTTTTCAAACTCTCTGAATTCAACTAACTTCTTCTTTGGAGTAGTGTTAGCTTTTTTGAAGTGGCCTAAAAGAGATTTTGTAGTATGTTTCTCTTTTTTCTCGCCATAGCCTAACTGAATAGCGCTATAACCTTCTTTTTCTACTGTTTTCACTTGTGTTACAACACAAGGACCGGCTTCGATCAGCGTACAAGCAACGGCAGAACCGTCAGCTTTGTAGAGGCTGGTCATACCGATTTTTTTTCCGATAATTCCAGACATTTTATTAGAATAAAACGTGATAAAAATAATTAATTTTCAGCGAGTTACGTTTTGTTTAACACAAAGGCCGTAAAACGGACTGCAAAGGTCGGAATTTTTATTGGCATCAACAAATTAATGCATAACAAAAATCCATAATTTTTCGTGGCAGAAAAAACTGAGGGAAAGCGACAAGAAAAATACAGGCAGTATTACTGCGGTATGTATCTTGTGTAGCTTAATATTAAACTTTGCAAGCTGGGCATTCAGTGGTTGCAAGCCAATATCAGTTCTGACACTTTTGCAGGAAGACCTGCGGTACGAACATTTCAAACGGCTATTGTAAGATTTTGAGATTCCTGTCGAGTTCTGCCAACCCTAAATCAGGATTTAGAAAATATGCTCCGGTTGAAATGGAGTGCAAAATTAGAGAATGTTTTTTAATTAACAATGGAAATGCCTAAAAAAAATGAATATTTTTTAAAAATATTTCAATCCGTAATGCATTGATCTCCTTTTAGTTATAGAAACACTTAAAAGTACTTCAGAACGCCAAATCCAGTCCCGGATTTCAGCCCCTGACTTAACCACTTATACCAGGGTATTAAAATGTTGAAACCGGACCATTCCGACCATAACATTTAATATGATTTTTCAGAAATCAGGAAAGCTTTTTCCATAAATATAACCTGGCCGTTAAACCTTCTTTTCAAAGCTACAGACCAGGTGCATGAAAGGTCATTCCAACAGTAAATCATTATAATTCTTTGGATAAGTATCTTCATTTCAGCCAATTTGTTTTAAACTAATCCGGTTGAAAGTAAAATATTTCTTATTTTTGCCCCATTAACGGCTTAGATCAAATGGAGAAAGTCTTGTTTTGTGTAAAATCTTTTAAACCAAATTTTATTTTGCAAAAACAGACTTAAGCAAACCATTTTTATTAATTTTGAGCTTTATAAGACCCAAAAATTAGGTAAAATAAGTTAATCCAAAGAAAAAATTTCACTATGTCAAGTTTAGCTACTCAGAAAGGCGTGTTGCATGGAGATGCAGTTCAGGAACTCTTCGAAATCGCCAAAAAGCATCAATTTGCATTACCGGCTGTAAACGTTACCGGAACGGATACCATTAATGGTGTTTTAGAAGCAGCAAAAGCTGTAAATTCTCCGGTAATTATTCAGTTTTCTAACGGTGGAGCTCAGTTTTATGCTGGCAAGTCTTTACCTAACGGAAAACAGGAAGCTTCAATCGCCGGGGCAATTTCTGGAGCACACCACGTTCATCAGTTAGCTGAAGTATATGGCGTTCAGGTTATTTTACATACCGACCACTGCGCTAAAAAATTATTACCATGGTTAGATGGTTTATTAGATGCCGGTGAAAAATTCTATGCTCAGCATGGAAAACCATTGTTCTCCTCTCATATGATTGACTTATCTGAGGAACCTTTGCATGAAAACATCGAAATCTGTGCAAAATATCTTGAAAGAATGGCGAAGTTGGGTATGACTTTAGAAATTGAATTAGGTGTTACAGGTGGAGAAGAAGATGGCGTTGACAATTCTGATGTTGATTCTTCAAAACTTTATACTCAACCATCTGAGGTTGCTTATGCTTACGAAGAATTAAGCAAGATTTCACATAGATTTACAATTGCAGCGGCATTTGGTAACGTACATGGTGTTTATAAACCAGGTAATGTTAAATTGCAGCCGGTTATTTTGCACAACTCTCAGGAGTATATCAAAGAAAAATATAACCTTACTGCCGAGAAACCAATTAACTTCGTATTCCATGGTGGTTCTGGCTCTTCCCGTGCTGAAATCAGAGAAGCTCTTTCTTATGGTGCTATAAAAATGAATATTGATACCGATTTACAGTGGGCATTCTGGGAAGGTATCTTAAATTTCTACAAAGAGAAAGAAGGATATTTACAAGGACAAATCGGTAACCCTACCGGAGAAGATGCTCCGAATAAAAAATATTATGACCCACGTGTATGGCTTCGTAAAGGAGAAGACACTTTTGTCAGTCGTTTGAAACTTGCTTTTGAAGATTTAAATGCTGCTGATGCAAATCAATATCTTTAGTACATTTGTTCTTATATCTTAAGAGCGAACAGTAGTGTTCTATTCCAAAACGCCGTTTGATATATTTCGAACGGCGTTTTGTTTTCAAAGACTACATTTTCTACCCTGTTTATTAAATTAATACTGCATTTGATAAATCACTAACGACCATAATTTTAATACTATGAATTTCCCAAATTATATCAACATCCTCATTGTTGAGGATGAGGCCCTTGTTGGCCTGGACTTATCTACCCGGCTTGAGCATGAAGGTTATAAAATCGTTGGAGTTACTGATGAAGGACAAGAGGCATTGTCTTTATTCAAGGAAAATCCGGTAGATCTGCTCCTGCTTGATATTAATATCAACGGAGAATGGGATGGCATCGAAACTGCTCAGAAAATCAGTGAAATCAGACAAACCCCCATTATCTATATTACTGCACAAACTGATAATGCCACGATTGAGAGAGCAAAACACACATTTCCCGCTGCTTATCTTACCAAACCATTTACGACTGACAATCTTAAGATTGCCATAGAATTAGCTATCAATAATTTCGCAAGAAAGAAAAGCTCTCCTGAAACAGCCAAAGCCGCTACAGAAAGAGATTCAAACAGCCCTTCTAACAACAGGGAGACGATTTTGCAAATTGATGATTACATCTTCATCAAACAAAACTATCAATTTACAAAGGTAAAACTGATAGATATTCTTTACCTTGAAACTGATAACAATCACGTAAGTATCATCACAACTTCTAAGAAATTTACTTTAAGATTAACACTCAACAGTGTTCTGGAAAGAATACATTATGATAAACTCGTAAGAACTCACAGGTCTTTTGCAGTAAATCTGGACCAGATTGAATCTTTTAATGAGCACGAGGTACTTATCGGCAAGCATAGTGTCCCGATCGGGAGAAATTACAAGGAAGAATTTCTGACATTTTTCGATTTTTTGTAAATAAAACCGCTTATTTATAACATATTATTTATCGTGTAGGACATTTCTTAAAAGCTGCCATAGCCAAAAGCAAGGTAGCTTTTCTCATTTTAAAGCATCTCAATCTAACTAATCGTTTTAAAACAATATACAAATTTTATCTTTTCTCTTGACTTTCCTGTTTTGTTTATTATATTTGTATATACATTAAATGTAATAACATATATTATGAATAAGGTCATTCACAGATCAGATACCAGGGGTATAGCAGATCATGGTTGGTTAAAAGCAGCTCATACATTCAGTTTTGCAGGTTATCATAATCCGGAAAGAGTACATTTTGGGGCATTAAGGGTACTGAACGATGACTCTATTGCCGCAGGCATGGGGTTTTCTACTCACCCACACGATAATATGGAAATTATCACTATTCCACTTAAAGGAGACTTAGAACATAAGGATACAACGGGCAGACAAGAGGTTATCCGCAGCGGTGATGTACAAATCATGTCAGCCGGAAGCGGGTTATATCATTCAGAAAAGAATCACAACAAAGATCAATCCCTTGAATTGCTGCAAATATGGGTATTTCCTAAGGAAAGAGACATTGAACCAAGATACGAGCAAATTACGTTCAGCCAGGAGGCGTTTAAAAACAAATTCCAGGAAATTGTTTCTCCAAGAAAAGATTATGAAGGAGTTTGGATTAACCAGGACGCTTATTTCTATTTAGGAGAATTGGAAAGCGGCATTTCTTTAAATTATGATAAAAAAACAAAGGATGGTGGCGCATACATTTTCCTGATTGAAGGAAGTATTGAGGTTGACGGAGAACTTTTAAACAAAAGAGATGCTATTGGAATCAATGATTTTAACTCTTTAAATATCACATCAACCCAAAACAATAGCAAAGTCCTCATTATGGAAGTTCCTATGGCATTCTAAGAACATTTCAATGCTGGTTCCACTAAAAAAAGGGGTATTTCCGGTTGAAATTCAGAAATACCTCTTTTTAATGCCTCTTTCATTCTCTTTTCCCGGCAATCATAGAAGCTGTTATTTCATTCAAAACTTTTATCTTTTCCTGAAAATCGCCTTTTATGGACTTCCGTATTTCCCGGAGATTATCCAACAATTCCTGAATATTATCAGGAATAATATCATCTAAAAACTCCCTCATTCTTTTAGCCATCGTCGGAGATTTACCATTGGTTGAAATAGCTATTTTCAAATCGCCTTTCTGAACAATAGAACCCAGATAAAAATCACATAAATGAGGGGTATCAGCAACATTACATAAAATTCGCCTTTCTTTGGTTACCTTTTTAATATCTGCATGAAGTTCTGAATTATCAGTAGCCAGGATTACAAGGTCCTTCTCATCCAGGTCATTATAACTGAATGCTCTCTCTTTTAGTACGACCTGAGGAAAATTCAGAACGAATGCTTTTAATTCCTCTTTGATTTCACTGGCAACCAATACAATTCTTGCTTCCGGACTATTAATTAATAAAGCTGAAAGCTTTTCAAGTCCTACATTTCCTCCTCCTACTACAAGCACATCAAGGTCTTCCAGTTTCAGGAAAACAGGGAATAATTTATTCTGAGAATCTGACATATTCAATTCAATGTTTAAATCTGATATACTTACTCCAAAAATGCAACCACCTTCAATGGTAAATTCAGCTATTTTGTCTGTACGAAATTAATACAATTTGTAAAGGAAATTACATACTCTTCTCAGAACAGCAGCATACCATTTTTCGTTAAAAACCGGAATAATTACCTGATTTCAACCATCAAATAAAATGTAAAACAAAAAACCTTATCGGGAATCCCAATAAGGTTTTTGTAATCAAGCATTTATATAAAATCGTTTTAGAAAAATCACATTGATGATCAGCTATTCTCAATAAGTGAGGCTCTAATCTTCTTCTTATCAATCTTACCTACTGATGTTTTGGGAATAGTTTCTGCAAAATTAATAGATTCCGGGATAGTCCACTGCGTAATGTTTCCATTTTCAACATATCGCTTCATGAAATCCTGTATTTCCTTTTTACTTAAAACAAAACCTGCTTTTAAAACAATCATGGCGTGCGGTCTTTCTCCCCACTTTGCATCGGGTATTCCGACTACGGCCACTTCCTGAACAGATTCATGCTGGCTAATCATATTTTCAAGGTCTATAGAACTAACCCACTCTCCTCCTGTCTTAATTATATCCTTAATTCTGTCTGAGATTTTCAGAAACCCTTTTTTACTGACACTTGCCACATCTCCGGTATGCAACCAGCCATTTCGCCAAAGTTCTTCTGATTTTTCAGGTTCCTTAAAATAACCTTGCGTTAACCAGGGAGCTCTCGCTAAGATTTCTCCCACAGATTCTCCATCATTTTCTATGGTATCATCATTTTCATCTAACAGTTTTAGTTCAACAAATGCGGAAGGAATTCCGGCAAGTGTTCTTTTTTCAACCTGAAAGTCGAGATCTTCCGAAATCTTTTCCTGAGGATTAAGATAAGCTGTCGATAAAATCGGACAGGTTTCTGACAAACCGTATCCTGTTATTACATCTATACCTTTTAAAAGTGCTGCTTTTGCCAGAGATTTTGGTAAGGCAGATCCCCCGATTACCACTTTCCAATGAGACAGGTCTATTCCCTGTGCACCCGGGTGCGAAACGAGCATTTGCAAAATAGTAGGTACACAATGTGAAAAAGTGGGTTTTTCCTGTTGAAAACACTTCAAAACCATGTCAGGCTCAAACTTACCGATATAAACCTGCTTGGCACCGCACATTGTCGCCACATATGGAAATCCCCAGGCATGCACATGAAACATCGGTGTAAGAGGCATGTAAACATCTGTACTTTTAAAATCACATGCTTTATCTATTATTCCAAAGGTGAATGCAACCGATAAAGTATGAAGAACCAGCTGCCGGTGTGTGAAAAAAACACCTTTAGGGTTTCCTGTCGTTCCGGTGGTATAAAAAGTTGTAGCTACTGCATTTTCGTCGAAATCTTCGAAATCATAGTCATCAGAAGCTTTATCAAGTAAGTTTTCATATTCTCCCGATACAGGGAGCTGATTTGATTCAGGGTATGTCGATTCATCTGAACAAATGATAATACTTCTAACTGTTGTCATTTCTTTACTTAAAGACTCCAGTAATGGCATAAAGTCAGAATGGCAGATAATAATAATATCCTCCGCATGATTAATCGTGTATAAAATCTGAGCAGGAGAAAGTCGCCAGTTAATCGTATGAAGTACATTCCCCGTCATGGGAACAGCAAAAAAGCATTCTAAATACCGGTGTGAATCATAATCAAGTACTGCTATAGTCTGTCCGCCATCTAAACCAAGCTCTTTAAATACATTGGCCAGCTTACGAACTCTCCTGTTCAGATCGAAATAGTTTTGTCTGATTTTATCACGATAAACGATTTCCCGTAAAGGCTCAAGTTTCAGGGAATATGCAAGAATGCTCTTAATTAAAAGAGGGTATTCAAAACTCCCGCTGGCTTTTGGATTTTTACGAACTTTCATGAAATTTAAAACTTGATTATTTTATAAATTTTATCAAATAAATTATGTTTATTCAAATATAATGATTCTACAGTAAATGTGTTGTGATAAAAGATTGATGTTGCCAAAAAATTATTTTCTCCTTAATTTGTATTTATGCTCAAAAACTCGAAAGTCTTACTCTCTGCTTACTGCATTTTCGCAGCTTTTACTACCTATTTCTGTATGTTTGCTTTCCGTAAACCGTTTACCTCTGCAACATTTGAAGGGCTGATACTTTGGGGAATTGATTATAAAATTGTCCTTATCATAGCTCAGGTGCTGGGTTATGGGGTAGCGAAAGGCATCGGGATTAAGGTGATTTCTGAAGTAAAGCCTGAAAACCGGGCGAAGATGATTCTGGCATTCATAGGAATGGCAGAGTTATCCCTTATCTTATTCGCACTCACTCCTGCACCATACAATTTTGTTTTCCTGTTTTTTAATGGACTCCCTCTCGGAATGATCTTCGGATTGGTGCTCGGTTTTCTGGAAGGCCGGCAAATTACTGAAATTCTTGGAGCAGGATTATGCGTCAGTTTCATTGTAGCATCAGGCGCGGTAAAGTCAGTCGGAAAATTACTGTTAGGCTGGGGAATTTCAGAATTCTGGATGCCGGCATTAACGGGTCTGCTTTTTCTTCCCCTGCTTTTCTTTTCTGTCTGGATGTTAAAACAAATTCCTCCTCCTACCAAAGAAGATCAGGCTGAAAGGAGTTTAAGACAACCAATGTCAGCAGCCGACAGGAAAGCCTTCTTTAATAACCATGCCTTAGGTTTGATTGCTCTGATTTCAGTATATGTTCTTGTAACAATTTTAAGAGATATCAGAGACAATTTTGCAGTAGAAATCTGGAAAGAGCTTCATATAACAAATGCGGGTATTTTTACTGTTTCGGAGACATGGGTAGGCCTGGGAATAACTGTTCTTACGGGAATTTTATTTGTATTTAAAGACAATAAACTGGCATTCTGGATCAATCATATCTTTATCGGATTCGGAGTATTGACTATTGCAGGAGTTACTTATCTATTCAATCAGCATATGATCAGTTCTTTTTCCTGGATGATTATAATGGGTTTAGGAATTTTTATGGCTTATGTACCCTATAACTGTATGCTCTTTGAACGGCTCATTGCAGTAACCCGTCAGAAAAGTAACATTGGCTTTCTGTTATCAATTGCAGATTTCAGTGCGTATATTGGTTCTGTTATAGTCCTTTTCTATAAAAATTTCGGAACAGCGACGATTTCATGGCTAAGTTTTATCAAATACTTAGCTTATATAATACCAGGGTTTGCTATCTTATTTTTATTAATCTCATTCGGGTATTTCAGGCAAAAACTTTCAAATACTGAAAAAACATAAAATCAGCTTTTGCAGAAATCAAACCTTAGTAAATGTGGCTTTGCGGCAAAGAAGAAACTGTTTTTCGTATATACACTCTGCCGAATAAAAAATATAATTATTATTGACAAACAGGGATTGGGATAATTCAATACAAACTAAAATAAAGTCAAAAAAAACCATGTTTTCAGCAATAAAAAAAAATTCTTATAAATCTCAGCCGTTTAATAACTATTTTCTTTGGTTTTAAATATATCTTATTAATTTAGCGTCCAAACGTATTTTTTCACCACTCAAATTAAATCCTTATTTAATAATCTTGGCTAAAATTTTATAACCCGTTCTTGCTTATGAATGCCTCATTTACCAAAAGCCTATTGGCTTCCTTACTTCTGCTGACATTATCATGCCCGTCCAAAGCTGATAACTTTTCAGATGATCGTGGGGACGCTAAAATAATTAAAACTGAGAGAACGAATGCTCCCGGTATTACGGGACCATCTTCAGTGTGCAGACAAGCTGTTATCAACTATTCCTTTCCTGTAACATCCGGAGTAACCTATAAGTGGTCATATTCCCCTTCCACAGATGTTCTTATCGCTCCGACTACAGGAAACGATATCACCGTATATTTTGGTGCAGGTGCTGCTGATGGCACACTTACTGTACAAAACGCAGCGGATAACAGTATTGTGGGAACATTAGCCATTTCTATCTTAAGTGCTGTTTCAGAACCTTCCATTTCTTTTGCCGATAATAACTCTGTTACTGCCGGTGGTCCGGGTGTCACCAAGACCCTTATTGCAGGTGGTTGTACAGGAACAGTATTATGGTATGATCAAAATGGAAATCAGGTCTCATCAGGATCTTCATACACAACAAGTGTTATTCCTATTGTAAGAAGTAATTCCGAAATCAAATATAAAGCCGTTTGTCAGGTTGGCGGATGCTCAAGCCTTGCAGCAACTACTACCATTTTTGTTAAGGCAACTCCATATGCACCAAATGTTTCAGTAGTAACTCAAAAAGAAGATTGCGCTACCCCATCAAAACCTTTTAGCTCTCCTTTACTTACTGCGAACGTTTGTACAGATGCCACTTACTGGTATGATTCTCCAACCGGTGGAAATATCCTTCGTGCGGGACCTACCTATACTCAAAAAGTTTATTCTCCCGGAACGTTTGTCTATGCTGCCTGTGCTTTGAATGGTGTAGAAAGTGATACAAGAACCGCTAAAGAACTTCCTTTCGCAGCTCAGCCTGCTATTCCTGATATTTTTACAGCCGGAATGAGTGCAGATGCCAAAAAACATCTTTGTGACGGAGAAACGACTCTGCTTCAGTCAAGTGTTACGAACAGCGACTATGATTATTTATGGAGAAATGATGATATAGTTTTTAATACAGACGGTCCATCGGTAACAATTTCAAAAGCAGGAGGATATACATTAGGTATTAAAAGAAAAGATGGCCAGTGTTTCACGGTTTATTCTCCGACAACTATCAGAATTTCTGTCAGTCAGCCAATTGCAAAACCAATTATTACGGCTAGTCCTTCTGCTACAATCTGTGTTGGGGATAGTGTAACCTTAACTTCAAGCCCGGGCATTAAATATATCTGGAGTGACGGAAGTTCCAACCAGAAAATTACCGGAATCAAAACAAGCGGAACTTATACAGTGAAACTTGCAGATGCAGACGGATGTTTTTCACCTCTTTCTGATCCAATCAATGTGAAAGTAAATGCTGTACCAGACAAACCTGTTATTACAGCTGATGGTAAACTTTCTTTCTGTGACGGCGGAGTAGTAAATTTAACTTCCACTGCCGGAGATCAATATATCTGGAGCAACGGTGAGAAAACACAAACAGTAAAAATCACAAAAGATGGTTCTTATTCTGTAACTGTAAAGAATGCTAACGGGTGCTCTTCAGCTACTTCTGCGGTGATAAAAGTTACTGTTTTCCAATTGCCTTCAGTACCGACAATTACTGCAAATGGACCGACTACTTTCTGTGCTGATAAAAACGTTATTTTAACATCCTCTTCTTTAGCAAATAACGCGCCGACTAAGTACAAATGGAGTACCGGGGATACTACAGCAACATTGACAGTAAAAGTATCTGCCAGAGTCTCTGTAAGATTGACAGACCCGTTAAACTGTACTTCCGGAGCTTCTGATACTATTACAATCAAAGTATTACCTCTGCCTGATGCTCCTGTAATCACAGCTGAAGGATCTTTGATTTTCTGTGCTAAAGATAACAGCGACTATAAAAAAGACAACTTCGTTAAATTGGTTGCCACAAGCCCTTACGAAGTAACATGGAATACTGCTGATGTCGGAAAAGTATTAGATAATGTTAAAACTGCCGGAGATTACTTTGCTACTGCGAAAGAATCAACCTCTGGTCTGGGTTGTATTTCTCCTAAATCAAATATTCTGACAGTTATCATTAAAGCCAATCCAGTTATCACTACTACTTCTAAAATCGAGTCTGACGGCGCTTTCGCATTGAAAGCAACCGGTTTCCCGGATGGCGGCGATTATGAGTGGAGATTTGGAACTGAAATCCTGCCATTTACAGCGGCAAACATTAAAACGAATCGTTACGGTGAATATTCTGCACGCCGTAAAGCTGTGTTCACTGTACCTGCTCCGGTAAATCAATTAGTTTGTTTCTCTGATTTTGTTAAGAAGCAATTTGTTGAAGATCCGGATTCAAAAGGTCTTACAATTTATCCAAACCCAAGTAATGGTCAAATCACAATTGAATCTCTTCAGGACTTCAAAAACGTAGATTTAACTGTCTATGATTTATTTGGAAGAATTGTTTACACAGGTCAAATTAATCTGATTGATGGCAAATTCCTTGTGGATCTAAGAGGATTAGCCGTGGGAAATTACCTGTTCAGATTTAAAGCTGACGGTTTCGACTTAACAAGAAGAATTATTTTAAACAGATAATATTAGCCAACGATTTAATAGAAAAAACACCTCTTTCTTAGAGGTGTTTTTTTATGTCCTTTCTGTCCAATCCTGAAATATGGGTGCACCAATCAATCATCTTTCCGAGGTTTTACTATGCTGGTTTTGACATAAAAAAAGGAGCAATTCGTCGTTGCTCCTTTTGTTGATTTACCCAAAAAACATTATAATTAAAATACATAAGCATTCTTTTCTATAGCAGCCTGAGTAATTCTTCTTCTTGCGTCCTTAAGATTAAATGGCTCAATTTTCGAAAATCTTTTTAATCCCATCAGCATAACTCTTAACTCATCACCTTCTGCAAATGAAGTAATTGCTGATTTTCCGGCATTATTTAATTTCTCAACAGCATTGTGCAGGTAAATCAAAGCAGCATCTTTTTGCAAAGAACAGGCCTCTTCTCCTCTGGTTGTAATCAGTTTCTCCACCCTCAAAATAGTGGATTCTGCCACATAGGTTTCGATAAGCATATCTGCCAGGTTAATAATAATCTCCTGCTCCTGTTCAAATTTCGCCATGAATTTTTGAAGAGATGCTCCGGCAATCATTAGAATTGCCTTCTTCATATTTTTGATAACTTTCTTCTCAGCAATGAAAATACCATCCTCTTCTTCTGTATTGAAATCAGGGATCGACATAATTTCCTTGCCAACAGCCATAGCAGCAGGCATCAGATTCAATTCTCCTTTCATAGCTCTTTTCACAATCGTCCCTACTGAAAGTAATCTGTTAATCTCATTCGTTCCCTCAAAAATTCTATTTATTCTGGCATCTCTGTAAGCACGATCCATCGGCGCTTCCGCAGAAAATCCCATTCCGCCATAAACCTGTACGCCTTCATCCACTACATAATCCAGCACTTCAGAACCATGCACTTTCATAATGGCACATTCTATTGCAAACTGCTCTACGCCTTTTAACTTCGCCTGAGATGCTTCAACACCACTTGCCAGTAAATCTTCAATAGCATCATCAATATTTTGTCCTGCACGATAGCACGCAGATTCAGAAGCATATGTTCTCACAATCATCTCTGCCAGTTTATGCTTAATTGCTCCAAAATTATTGATTGAAACCCCGAACTGCTTTCTTTCATTGGCATAATTTACGGTTTGTGAAATAACACCTTTACTGGCACCTACTACTGCTGAAGCCAGTTTAATCCGACCAATATTAAGAATATTTACAGCTATTTTAAATCCGCCTTCTCTGGTAAACAATAGATTTTCAACAGGAACCTTACAATCATTAAAGAAAATCTGACGTGTTGACGAGCCCTTAATCCCCATCTTACGCTCTTCTTCATTCATGGTGATGCCACCAAAATCTTTTTCTACAATAAAGGCCGTCAGGTTTTTATCATTTTCAATTTTAGCAAAAACGATATAAATATCGGCAAAACCGCCATTGGTTATCCACATTTTCTGCCCATTGATGATATAATGTTTACCATCAGCGGTTAACTCAGCTTTTGTTTTTCCGGAATTTGCATCAGATCCGGAATCCGGTTCAGTCAAACAATAAGCCGCTTTCCATTCTCCTGTAGCAAGTTTTGGAAGGTACTTTGATTTCTGTGCATCATTACCATAATACAAAATCGGAAGTGTACCAATACCAGTATGAGCAGATAATGCCACCGAAAAAGAGTGACCTTGTCCACATGCCTCTGCAACCAACATTGAAGTATTAAAATTCATACCAAATCCGCCATACTCTTCCGGAATAGAAGTTCCTAAAAGACCTAACTCACCAGCCTTGTCCATTAAAGAAACCATTAATGACGTATCTTTTGCATAATCTATCTCATCTAAACGTGGATGAACCTCAGTTCTAACGAAGTCCAAACATGTCTGAGCAATCATTTTCTGCTCTTCAGAAAACTCTTCCGGAATGAAGATTTGAGAAGCATCAATATCCTTAATTAAGAATTCTCCTCCTTTGATTGAAGCTTTGTTGTCAGTAAGTATCATTGTTGAATTATGATTTGAGATGATAAGTTTTGCTGAAAGCAATTGTATATTATTCTGCTTGCATACCAATTTTACGTAAATATAAGAAATAAAAAAAATGTTATGCAAGCATAACATTAAAAATAATTTTAATCTGATATTTTATAACAAAAACTATTCAGTAATCATATCACTGATGCTATCTGCCTTATAATTAGCAGATTCAGTCTCAACGATCTTACTTACTTCTTTCATCACTTCGAAAAATATATTGAGTTTTTCCTCTCCTACTTTTTCATAAACCAGGTTATTAAAGACAATAACACCCTTCTTTGCCTGATCTCTTTTAAGTTTTCCTTCTTCTGTCAGAAAAACATTAACGATACGTTTATCATTATCGTCGGTTTCTCTTCTAATCCAGTTTTTCTCTTCAAGTGTTTTTAGCATTCTTGTCAGGCTTCTCGGTTCCAGGCCTAACGCCGGGGCAATTTTAGTAGCAGGTGTTCCATTTTTATCAATATTTAATAACACATAACCAATGGCCATAGTCATGTCAAATTGTGCGGCAAACGAATTATACATTCTGCTGATTGCATGCCACCCTGATTTAATGTGATAATCAACTGTTTTGTCTGCTTTCATATTGGAAATTTTATTGGTAATTCTGGTGGTTAACAACCCGTCAACTTTTACTAAGATGTTTTGTTGTCCAAAATTAAGTAAATGTTATGCTTTGCATAATGGGTAAAGTTGTTGAATAAAAAAAAATTATGCAAGCATACCTATTTAAAGTTTCAAACATTTTCCTCAAAAATGAAAATAAACTGGTTTTTCTTCGGAAAATCAGTGTTGAAGTGAATTTTTTTTTGAGAAAAATGGATTACGTCCATAAAAAAACACCACAACGGGAATAGTTGTGGTGTTTTTTTACAAAAGGTTATCTTATTTCACCTTATTTCCTTTCATTTTATGTGTTTTGATCTTCAAGCCGTTCAATGTTGATTTCATGACCATTAACCGAACTCTCGGTTTCTTATAAATTACTAAATATCTGTTGCCATCATATTCTAATCTGGAAAACAAAGCACTTCCTTTTTCATCAACCAATTGATAGAAATATTCTCCTTTCTCTCCTGCGACAGGTGCAAAGTGAAGAGCTTTTTCTTCTCCGGAACCAGATTCAAACCCTACAAGTAGTTGTCCTTTTGATTCTTTTACTAAAAGTCCGGGCGTTTCTTTTTCGAGAGATATCCTGTTTATATAACGTCCGTTCTTAAAAAACACCTTTCCTGATTTCACATTGGCATCTGAAGATGCAACCTCTCTTTCCAAAAACAGAGGATTATCATTATATAATTGAATCTTACTTAATTGAAGTTCATTTTCTTCAAAAAGGTACATTAAATTCCCAGTTAGATAGGTCTTTTTAGAACAACTCCCCAGTAATACTAAAAGACTGAGTAACATTAGATTTTTTTTCATGTATAGCAATATTAGCATGAGACGTTTCGCGTAAAAATAATAAAACATTCTCTACACCCAACATTATTCCATTTAAATATCATTACAAATTTGATCAGGATCGACCTTATTTACCTGCTACAAAGTCATGATAAAGTCCACATTCCCTTAAAATTTCCTGTTGAAATCTGGTATTTTGATAACGGGTTTTTAAGATTCCGAAGTAATGACGGTATTTCTGTTTCTCCTCCTGACTCATTCTTTTCTCAAATAAACCATATTCCTCTTTCGGGTCAGGGTCTTTTGTATTCCGGTAAACGAAGAAGGCTGTCGCCTCACATTTTGAAGCGCCAAAGCAAGCTTTCGCTGATAGCTCCGGATCAGTTGATTTTATAGCCTCATCAAAATATTGTCTTGATTTTTCAGCCATATAATATTCTGTTGAATAATTACGATGCATATAACTTGATACTTCGGCACCACTCCAGCCTCTTTTTACTAATAACCACGAATTACCTGAATAGGTTATATTAAAAGTTCCACATCCAAGCAGATAAGCACTTTCTTTATCATTCGGATTTTGCCTGAAACGCTTTTCTAAATCAGCCATTTTTTTAGCAAAGGTATAAGGGGTATAAGTATTTGGAGTTTCTGAATTATCCGCTGCTATATAAAACGGATCTTCATTGAAAAAGGTCTTCCAGGGTTCTTCCTTCCATTTTTTGGAATTTACTTTACCAAAAGCCTCTTCTGCTAATGCAAAGGAGTGTTCTGATAATGCTCTTCTTCCAAGCAGAGTATATAAATCATCTTTACTAAATCCAGACAACTTAATCAGTCTTTTATCAAAATCCGTCGGATTGGGTTTTGAGAAGTATGTAATAACATTATTGATTGTCGCAGATGAGGTTGTATCTTCTATTTCAAACTGGTCTGTCTGAGACTGAAACCCTGTTGTATTAACCTGATAGGTGGTGAGCATCAACATGAGGTATGATTTTGCCTTGTATTCAGCAATAGCTCCTGCACTTACTGAAGTTGTTTTGGTACAAGATGACAACCACCCTCCTTTTGATGACCCGACTGTATGATTTCTGTATTCAGATGATAAAACTTTACAGGCCTCAACCAGAGTATTTGATATTCTGAAATTATCGGTTTTAAGAAATTTCTCCAGATATGGGATAATTCTTTGCTCAGTTTCAGCAGAAATCTCCTTTCCTGAATAAACAGCCAATAGTAATTCCTGTAAATCAATCTGGGTTTTCAAACTCTTATTTTGAGTCGGAATCTGCTTTGCTTTTGACAAATATTCCGAAGATTTATCAAAATCTCTTGCTACCATTTCCATATAAGATGCCGCTGTAAACCAAAATCCTGTATTGGGCAAGCTTTTATTTTCGGCACATTCCAATGCATAATCCCTCAATTTTGAGAAATAGCTGTTGGGGTCTTTAATCTTTTTAGGAATATTAACAGTATCTGTAATCTCTCCTTCATAATAGCTCTGAGGGAAAAAATAAAACTCATTCTTATTGATTTCCCTTGCCATCACTAGCTCTATTAAGGGATTTCCGGGGTCAAGTTCTACCATCTTCTTTAGCAAGTCTAACCCATCCTGACCATTTCTTATGGCAGCAAAAGCATAAAGCGCCGCTTTTTCATGATTGTCTTTACATAAATTCACAGCTGATTCCTGAAAACCAATATTATGTATCCTCACACTTAACTCAGCCTCATTTCTTCTGGTCGGACATTTGTCAAAAACCATTGCAAAATCATAATATGCTTTTGCTGTATCTCCTAAAGCAAGTTCTGCTCCGGCTTTTCGGGCCTGTGCCCAATCAGAGATAAATGATTTCTTTTTTAGAGGAGCGATCTGTTTCTCATACAAAGAGATCGTCTCTCTGTTCAGATTGAGCATTTTAGCCAGCTTTACACATTGGAAAGCATATCTTTCCTTAAGAAAATCATCCTGAAGACCTGGAGAAATATTCCTGATCTCTTCGAAAATCTTCTTAAGTATTACGCTATCTTTTTTACTTTCTTCAAAATAATCACCGACCTGATAAGCCATGTCTGCTTTTTTAGCCATTAAGAGATAATCTGCGGCTTGCTGCTTTCCGTTATTTCTTAAAAAAGTAATAAGTTTTTCACTGTTTCCATAAACAGAAGCAGCAATATCGTTATCAGAAAGTCTGGCATTGCAATAGTCCGACCATGACTTGACATTGGTTGCATGTACAATATCAGAGGTATCAGATGAAGATTCTCCTTCATTTTCATTATAAAACTGCTGACTGGTAAAATGATATTTTTGATCGTGCAAAGAGGCATTTGTACTTTCCGGCATAAAATAACTTACAAATTCATCATAATCTGCCAGACCTGGTCCGCAAGCCAGGATTGTAAAAACGATAAATGCTTTAGCTGATTTTTTAGAAAGACTGAAATAATTTCTGAATGGATTCATGATGGTAGAAGGAAAGACTTTGGTCGTCGAGATGGTATAACGCAAATGTAAGTTTTTCGTTCGATATTTTTTTACTAAGTAAATGTGAACCTTTTAAAAGGTCATCAATTGAGCAATATTCCGGTCTGAAAATGTCTCCTTTTCGGATTGATTTTCCAAATGCAAATGTGTCTTTTACTACTTCAAATTTATCAGAATCCGGCAATGGCTTCAAACAGGTACTGTGAGCAAGTTCCTCCTGGTCCAGATTATTCACAAATCCTAAAAATTTATCATTCCTATAAATTATTGCCCATCTGAAAACGGGGAATACCACATCCAAAGGAAGCGGATATTTGTCCAGATCTTCTGTGTAATTAGCGAGTATTTTCAGGTCAAAAATAGAGTTTTGCACACTTGATTTCTGCCAATCTGCCATATTATAGCACATTAACATTCCTTTTTTTACAGGAGGTACTCCTGTTTTGCTGAAGTACTTTATCTGATGAAGCCGGATTGTTGCAGATAAGTAAGAATGCTTTTCCGACAATTTTTTCAATAAGTGAAAGTATTTGACCTTTGTTGACAAAGTCCAGTCGCAATCAATCTGGATTTCATGAAATGCTCCCGGAGCAAGAGATTTTATTTTTTGGTGAATAGCTTCCGACAACTTTTCTATTTCACGGTACTCAATATGTTGAAGTGTTCTGTTTGTAATAAAAATTACCGGAATGATATGAAGAGAATCAAGTCGATTTTCCTGAAATCTGACAATAGCTTTAGGAATCGGTTTCTTTTCTATAAAACTCCAGTCTACATCAAAAAACTTCACATAGAGCTCCCTGACCTTGTTTTTTTGTAAAATTGAATATTCATTAGGGGAAAAACGGACAGTCGATTTCCAATAATAGAAGCCTCTGTTTACTTCTTTTACCTTTGTGGGGTTATTACAGGAAAAAAGAACTATCTGGATAGTTAGCAGAAGACTAAAGTATTTCATAACCGAAGTAAAGTTCAGGAAGTCGGAAAAGAAGGGTTAATGTCAGTTTACAGGTTTCTACTAATATTTTCCAAAGGTTATAAAAAAAGCACAAGCTCCAAAACCAGAACTTGTGCTTTTAATTTCAAACCACAAAATTTTTACAAAACGGCTTCGGCCAAAACCAACACCTTATTTTGTAATACTTCCACCACACCACCATCAATGGTGAAGGTCTGTTTATCCGCTATGACATCACCTTTAGTCAAAGTGCTGACGATAGGGGCATGGTCTTTTAAAATTTGGAATGATCCGTTCGTACCCGGAAGTGTTACGATATCAGCCTCACCTGAAAAGACTTTTTTATCTGGGGTAATTATTTCTACATGCATGCTCTTATGACGAGTTATGAATTATGAGTCGTGAATTAAGAGTTACAAGTGGTACTTCTGTTTCCTCCCGTAACTCTTAATTTAAAATCATAACTTATTTTGAAGCTTCGGCTAATAATTTTTCACCTTTTACAACTGCATCTTCAATTGTACCCACAAGGTTAAATGCGGCTTCAGGTAAATGGTCATATTTTCCTTCAATGATTTCGTTGAAACCTCTGATGGTATCATTAATATCTACCAAAGCACCTTTCAGACCTGTAAACTGTTCAGCAACAAAGAAAGGTTGAGATAAGAAACGCTGAACACGTCTTGCACGTGATACAACCAATTTATCTTCTTCTGAAAGTTCATCCAAACCTAAGATAGCAATGATATCCTGCAATTCCTTATAACGTTGAAGGATTTCCTTCACGCGTTGAGAGGTATTATAGTGTACTTCTCCTAAAACTTCAGCAGAAAGAATACGTGAAGTAGAATCTAGAGGATCCACAGCTGGATAGATACCTAATTCAGCAATTTTACGGGAAAGTACTGTAGTAGCATCCAAGTGAGTAAATGTAGTTGCAGGAGCAGGGTCAGTTAAGTCATCGGCAGGTACGTAAACCGCTTGTACCGAAGTAATTGAACCTCTTTTTGTTGAAGTAATACGCTCTTGCATAGCACCCATTTCAGTAGCAAGAGTTGGTTGGTAACCTACCGCCGAAGGCATACGGCCTAAAAGAGCAGATACCTCAGAACCAGCCTGCGTGAAACGGAAGATATTATCAATAAAGAAAAGGATATCACGTCCTTGTCCTTCACCATCTCCATCACGGAAATATTCAGCAACAGTTAAACCTGACAAAGCTACACGAGCACGGGCTCCCGGAGGTTCGTTCATTTGACCGAACACTAGAGTAGCCTGAGATTTTGCCAGTTCAGCTTCATCTACTTTATCCAAATCCCATTGTCCTTCTTCCATAGCGTGCTTGAAGTCTTCGCCATATCTGATTACGCCTGATTCGATCATCTCACGTAATAAGTCATTTCCTTCACGTGTACGCTCACCTACACCGGCAAATACTGAAAGACCTTCATATGCCTTTGCGATGTTGTTGATAAGTTCCATAATCAATACAGTCTTACCTACACCAGCACCACCAAAAAGACCAATTTTACCACCTTTTACATAAGGAGCTAACAAGTCAATAACCTTGATACCTGTGAAAAGAACCTCTGTTGAAGTAGCCAACTCATCGAACTTAGGAGCAAGACGGTGAATAGGAAGGGCTTTATCTGACTTTGGTTGTGCAATTCCGTCAATCGCTTCTCCAACTACGTTGAAAAGACGACCTTTAATACCATCACCAGATGGCATTGACATTGGTTGCCCCAGGTCAATAACTTCCTGACCTCTTTGTAAACCTTCAGTACCTTCCATTGCGATGGTACGAACACGGTCTTCTCCAAGGTGTTGCTGTACTTCAAGAACGAGTTTCTGACCGTTTGATTTTGTTACGGTAAGGGCATTAAGAATTGCGGGGAGGAAAGCACCTTCGCCTTCAAAGCTCACATCCACAACGGGACCGATTACTTGCGTAACTTTTCCCTTATTTACTGCGTTTGCCATTTTGTATTGTGATTTTGTTGTCTGATTGTCAAGCATTTGGGCGAAAAGACAATTCGCCTCATGGTTTCGGACTGCAAAATTAGTTTGTAAAATTCAGATAACCAATACTTGTTTTTGGATTTTAGCAATATTTTTGCCTAATATTATGATGTTTTGTTGTATTTGAGGAAGGAATTTGCCGTTTTGGGGTCTTTTTCATGAAAACAGTAAAAATTTATACAAACTAATTTTCATTCTTCCCTCCTTTCAGGCTTATATCTTTAGTAATTCACTGATTCTATGCAAAATAAGTTTGAGGCACTATAAAAGCACTATTTAACCTGCTTAAACCTCATTTTACATAAAATAATTATGTTAAAGGGAAGCGTTCCGGAGAAGGATCTATCTCTTTTCAATCCGGTGATTAAGAAAACCATTAAAAACAATTATCAATTGTTAGTCATATTACAAATGATAGCCATTAATTTGCTTAATTTATTCTTATCAAAATATTCATAAATGCTTTTTTTTCACCAAATCAGCTCAGTACATTTTCTTATTTAATCTGATTAATCATATCCTGTTTCAATTTTAATATTTCATTTATCAAAACAATAAAACCTGCCTAACTTTGTTTTGAAAGAAATACTACCAAATTATGCATGCTCTTATCTTTTGGAAAAACTGGCCAAATTCGAATAAATTCCTTTATCTTTTTTTCCTTTGCCTCCTGGCATTCAGTCTGATTCTTCTGTTTTTTCAATGGTTTTCAGGATTAGAGAATGTCATCCATTGGGATATACTAAGTGAGTTGGGCGAATTACCCGTCACACTTGATACTTTTAAAACACCGAACGAAACACTAAGTATCCCAGCCAAGGCTTTTATTGTAACAGAGCAATTTGTAGCCTCACCTATGCACATCAACAAGCCGGCTTCTTACTTTTATGCCGTTTTATTGATTCTTTCTTTCCTGCTAATTCTATCAGCCCTCACTGATTTACCAAAATTTTGGTACACTATCGGAATGGCAGGAATCATTTTCTGGTTAAGCAGTCTGAATCTCGATTTATATTTTGGGCATTCAGGAAGATATGTTACCATCTTCCTTATCATTGTTTTTGGTGGCATCAGTTATTTCTTTCATGCCTTCAAAAGCAATATCCATATTCTTAACAGGTTTCTGACATTTGGAGGGATTACTGTTTTACTGGCCCTTGTTTATTTCCTGATTGGTAAAAAGATTTCAGGAGCCGGTAATCCGGAGCCACTGTTATTTCTGATTAGTTATGCATTCCCGGGTGCTTTGCTGATAAGCATCGTCTTCGCTTTTATAGTATCTTATGAAATTGTCAGAGGATTTCTTTTTATCTCAACTTCTTCCGGAAGCCAGCAGCCTTTAACAAACTTTTTCATCGGAAGTCTTTTTTATTTAGCCAATATTCTTCTGGTTTTCCTTCATAACAATAAAACTATTTATTGGGACATTATTTATTTTAATCCCTTTCTTTTACTGGCAATCTCTACACTTCTTGGCATTTGGGGCTTAAAACACAGAAAGCTCCTTTATGAAAAAATCTTCCGTTTCGATTCCGTCGGTGCATTTTTATATCTTGGTTTGGCTATTATTACAATCAGCACCACAGGATTTGCTTTCGCCACAGCCAATGAACCGATCATTGAAACCCTGGAAGATGGAATCACTTACAGTCATCTGGTAATGGGGATTTTATTCATTTTCTATGTTCTGGCCAATTTCCATGCTCTCTTTGCTCAAAAGCTTGATGTCTCAAAAGTTGTTTTCAAGCCTCTGAGTATTCCACTGACAGCTTTCCGGATCGGAGCTTTAATTACCATTGTTGCTTTATTATCAATGCGTAATTTCTTTCCCCTGAATCAGGCATTTTCCGGTTATTACAATCAGCTCGGTGATCTTTACACAGCTCAAAAAGATTTGAAATTTGCCGAAATAGAATACAAATCTGCTGCTGCATTTGACGGATGGAACCACAAAACTAATTATGCATTGGCTTCATTGGCCTTAAATCAGGGTGATAATGAAACTGCCGCTTTATATTTCAAAAAAGCCTTAACCAGAGACCCTTCTCCATTTGCGTTCGAAGGACTAAGTCGCTCTTTTTATGATGAAGACCATTTTTTTGAAGCGATGTTTACCTTGAAGGAAGGTTTACAAAAATTCCCTGAGAATGGAGAACTGCAAAACAATCTGGCCTATTTATATGCTAAATCAAACCTGGTCGACTCAGCTGTTATTTATTACAATCTGGCTGAAAAAAATGCCGGACTTTCAAATGTTGTGAAAAGCAATATTATTGCTTTTTGGGCAAAAAATGGCAAAAGGGACACTCAAAAAGAAATCGGAGCAAATGCTGAAAGAAACGACTATCCTTCTTTTCAGGGGAATTTATGGGCTTTAAGCCTGGTTTCTGAACAGGAGAATAAAGACCATCTTGAATTCTTTAAAACTTCTGATAAACAGGACCAAGGATTATCCGTTTCAGATTTTTCCTGGCTATACAACCAGACAATCGCACAGAAAAGCACGGGAGAGAATTTACCACTTCAAAAAATAGCAGAAAAAGAAGATAATGAATCTGTAGCTGAAGACCTTCTCTTTGCAGAAACTATTCAGGAATATTATAAGGGAAATAAAATTATTGCTTTTCAGAAACTATCTGCCAGAGCGACTGGCGATACAACTTCAAAAAAGAACCGGTATTTTCAAATTTTGCTGAATACCCTGGTGAAAAAAGAAAGCCGGGACACTAACATTTCTTCCGAAGGAAAAACAATTGAACAGTTAATTCAACAAAATCCACTTAATACAGGAATCGTTAAAAAAGCCATTGATTTTTATAACAATCAAAAGAAATCCAATGATGCGTACAATATTGCTTTAAATGCCATTAGCTGGCGGAAAAACTCTCCTGAACTCTATAAACTATACATTTTACAAAGCCTGGAAATCGGGATGAAGGACTATGCGCATGATGGTCTGGAAAAACTTCAGAAACTATCTGCAACCGATTATCAGCATTTTTTACCAACCTATCAAGCTAAGTTGTCATCTATCGAAAAACAAAGTGCTGGATTTCAATAATTTTATAAGTTTGATTGTAGTTTATGGATTATTCTGTTTCATAGCTTTTACTGAACCAATTTACCGGAGATTTACAATTATCATTTATGAAATCTATTCTGCAATTAGAAGAAACTGCGCAGTTTGCTTTAGGTATCTTTATATTCAGTCAGCTGAATTTCTCCTGGTGGTATTTCCCGGTGTTCTTACTCGTTCCGGACTTAAGTATGTCAGGATATCTTCTGAATCCGAAACTGGGAGCCTGGGCTTATAATTTTTTCCATCACAAAGGACTTGGTATTTTGATTGGGATACTTGGCTATCTTTTGAAAAATGAAGCCCTCATCTTGGCCGGAGTCATTCTTTTCAGTCATTCTGCCTTTGACAGAATAATGGGCTATGGCTTAAAATTTGAAGACAGCTTTACTCATACACATTTAGGCATGATCGGGAAAGATAAACAGAAGAGCCTTTCTGCCAATTAATTCAGGAATATCCATTATTTTAAGATACCAATCCCTATTCACATATATAATTTTGAACATGAAAATCATCGAAACGACCAATATCTCTAAACGTTATATAATGGGGGAAGAAATTATTGAAGCCCTGAAGTCAGTAACTATTTCTGTTAATAAAGGAGAATACGTAGCATTTATGGGTCCTTCCGGTTCCGGTAAATCTACTTTGATGAACATTGTTGGCTGTCTGGATACGCCAACTTCCGGAAGATATGTACTAAATGATCATGATGTAAGTGAAATGACGGAAAACGAGCTTGCAACAGTGAGAAATAAAGAAATCGGTTTTGTTTTTCAAACCTTTAACTTATTGCCCAGACAATCATCATTAGACAATGTTGCTCTTCCGTTAATCTATGCAGGCTATTCTAAATCTGACCGGATTGAAAAGGCAATGCTCGCTTTGAAAGGTGTTGGCCTGGATAACAGGGCAGGTCACAAGCCTAATGAGCTATCAGGAGGTCAGCGCCAGAGGGTTGCTATAGCAAGAGCACTGGTAAATGACCCTTCTATTCTATTAGCCGATGAACCAACCGGAAATCTTGATACCAAAACTTCCTACGAAATTATGGATCTTTTTGATCAGCTTCATTCTAAGGGGAATACCATTGTAATGGTTACTCATGAAGATGATATTGCTCAATATGCACACAGAATTGTGCGATTAAGAGATGGTCTGGTAGAAAGTGACCATAGAAATGAGCACGTAAGAAAGGTGGGTGATCTATTACATAAGTAATTTTCAGAAAAACAGATTAAATGAAAACGCTCAAGACTTTAAAGTTTTGAGCGTTTTTGATTTTATGGCTTTCCAAATAACATTTTTTACTCCGTTCTTTCCTACCTCACTTTATCAGTGAACTGCCATTTCAGGAAAATATTAATGGAAATCAAAGAGTGGTGCCAAATATTTTAAAATGGCTATGGTGGTTAGCATACTAAATGAACCGGATTGAATGGCTCAATCGAAAAAATGATGCTCTGCAATGCAAAAAAAAGCCACTTAAAAAGTGGCTTTCTGAGTAGCGGGAGCCAGACTCGAACTGACGACCTTTGGGTTATGAGCCCAAAGGAATATGGTTCAATATGGCACGCTATGATATAATATGTATTGACTATCAAATAGTTATAAAAATAAGAAATCATATCAATTCATAAAAAATCAGCAATTGTTGTACCAAATTTTTCATATATTTAGGTGTTGTTCAGATGATTCATGAAAAAATAAAACCAAATATATGGCATCTTCAGTCAAGGCGATTCTTCGCAAAAAGCAAAATCAGGATGGCACCTACCCAATTGCGATACGTGTTACCATTGAACGGAAAACAACCTATATTTATATAGGGTACAATGTGCATGAAAACGAATGGGACACCAAGACACAGTGCGTTAAGAAGAAGTACCCTAATTCTGAGAGGCTGAATAATTTAATTATACCTTCTATAAATTATTGAATAAATTTCCCCGCTTTTCACAATATTGTCCGTATTTATCGGGATTTGTTTTTTAGATTTTGGAAATTCTGCAATTTCCACGTCCAATGGAAGCCGACATGATTGCAATCTGTAAAGTTGCAAATGGTTGGAAAGGAAAACTCGTAGCTATGATTAAACACGCTACCTATACTTAATTACGGCTTCATATTCTCAAAGATATGAATCGCTTAATTGTTCCCGCGACATTTTATGCGCAAAAAGGCTATCAAACTTAGAGAATTACCTTCTTTGATTGGAGCAACAAAAAAGGGCATTTTATAAAACATGCCCTTTTATCTATCCATTTAACCTATGGTGAATCAGCCAGGTTAACTGAAATATCTAAATTCCCTTCCGTTGCCTTAAGGTGCTTAAAATGTAAAAAAGTCTTATCGTGAAACCAATCAAATGTCCTTTTAAAGTCAACCTCCCCCCTTTCCAGAGGAATCCTAAGCGTATCGCCGCCGTATATTTCATAGGTAGAAGAGCCTTTACGGAGAATTTTAAGAGGCTTTGTGGTTAATTGCAGTTCGCAATTTTCATTAATCTTACCCTTAACTCTAACAGCCGCAAAAACTATCGACCTAGAATTTACCCTTAAGCCAATTGCTGTATCTTTCTCTATATCTGTAATAGATAGAGAAGTTATATTATAATGTTCCTTCTCATACTGATATGTAAAAAACTTGTATGCCAATAAAGAGCCTGCGATTACAATCAATAATCCGATAAATATTCCTCTTAAAATGTATTTCACTTTCATTTTGTACGTTTAAATTTAGAATTTATAAGACCCTTATCAATTTGTTAGGTTTACCGAAATATCTAAATTCCCCTCATTCGCATTAAGATGCCTGAAATCCAGAATAGTTTTGTCATGGTACCAATCAAATATTTTCTCAAATCTGACATCCCCTTTCTTTAATGGGATTCTCAGCGTATCGCCATAATTCATGCTGGAGCTAGCTTCATGAAGTTCCGATATTAACCGTATCTCACAGTCTTCATTAATCCTTCCATTAATCTTAACCTTAGCCCCTACGATACCTTTTCTTTTAACCTTTAAATGAATGACTGTATCCTTATAGATATCTGTTATCCGTAAAGAAGAGATATTGGAGGACTGCACATCATGCCACATGGAAAAAAACTTAGGTACGAGCAATAATGCTAATCCTCCAAGTAAGAACCCAATAAATATTCCCATTAAAATATATTTCTTTTGCATTGACTATTTCCAGATTTAATTACCCTATTAGTTGCAAGGTATATCGCCACGATTGTTGCAAATTCCATCATTGTTTGTATTTCCTTGTGTAGGGAAAAGTCTGTTGCCTTCACCTGATTTAATTGCACAAAGAATTCTTTTAGCTATTGAAAGTTTGTCGCTAGGGTTTCCCCCATAATAAACAAAATTAAAAGCCACATCTCGTCCTAACTGATTGTTATGAAAGTCCATTATGCTTAATGGTGGATAACTTCCATCTGCTCTCCTATCACAATTTTCATGAGCATCTGCCATTTCCTTTGCAATATTAACTCCCCAAGAAATAGTATTAAGAGCATTCCACAATGCGTGTTTGAAAGCATTAGCATTGGTGCCATCCTCTTCTGAGCAATAAAAATACCTTGTATATTGAGTGGCAATATCAGCATTGAGCTTTATTTGAGTTTTACTATAATTAAAATTGCTCATATGACTATAATAGTAATCTTTTTCAGCATCACATGGCTCTTCAATAAAAATATCATTCAACGTAAGTTCACTGCCTGTACCACCCCCATCTTCAATAATACTTATAGGTAATTCAGGCGAGTTTATAGGGTAAGAAGATGTTGGATCAGTATCATCTACCCAAACATATTCTGTATCCGTATAATTATAAGAAACATTACATTCATCTTGAAAACACGAAATGGTATACCAATCTGTTTCAACCCGCTCCCAATGGCCATTAGCTATTTTCCCATTTTTTACACTGTTTGAAGCAGATATATAGCCGGAAACTACTCCATTTTTATACTCATAGCCTTTTAAAAATTCCTCATCCCAGCTGTAGTAATTTATTTGCCCTGAAAAGTCCTTGGGAGTAATCTTATTTTTTGGGGATGACAGATAGTTCTGATCGCCAATAACCTTCACTATAAGTGATTGTGTCTTTCCATTATCATCATTAAAGATTAACAAACTGGACTTCACATTTAATTCTTCAGACCATTTCGGGCAATTTTTAACTGCATTTTCTTTTTTGGAATCCCGAATTCTTGCTCCAATTTGATTTAAATAGACAATAGGAATAATAATGACCTTATTTTTTCCACTTCCATATTCTTTCGCTAAATCCCAGCTGCTAATTTTTAGATTGGATTTCTTCTGAGATATTTTGGATGCATTTCTACCGATATTCGATATTAATAAATTTTCTTCATACCACTTTTGGGCACTTGGAATACTCATTTCGATAATGTCTTTAGATAACGATTTGGGGGAGGGTGTTAACTCTTTGTTCTGGTGGCAGGCATAGAAGAGTCCATTGGCTGTAATACATAGCAGTAGTAAGCCTACTAAGCGTTTTTTCATTGTTTAATAGTTGTAGTAGTTTTTAAAATAATTATATGGTAGAAAGTATTATACGTTTCAACGGTAAAAAATATTTATCCCATTCATTGCAAAATATTTGAAATAAAAGAGGAAAATAGCCCACCAATGAAAAAACTAAAGTTAGGCATTATTTATTTAAAGTAAAAACCAGAATGTTTCTTTCATATTAATTCTAGATCATATTGAATAAATAATTCTGATTGAAATTCTCGTCGTGCTATTTATAAACTTGGAACATGACCTAAGCTAAGTCTATGTTGACCGACAGGCACGACATATTCCGAACGAATGGATTCTCCTGACCCTCACGGAAAGTAGAGCTTTGTGTGCTGACACTGCGAAATTAATGAACTAACAAATCTGCAATATTTAACATCTTAATATCGCCAGGTTGGTTAAAAAGAAGCGTTTTAAGGCATTACATTCGTTATCCATGAATCAAAAGCAGCCTAACTTTTATGCGAAAATGTGCGGCACTGTCTGCATCCTCAAATTCATTGATGGGAAATTTCTTACAAATGTAGACAGATTTCGAAAATATAAGGAAGGTTGAAATGTTGTACCAAAAAGAAAAAAGCCACTTAAAAAGTGGCTTTCTGAGTAGCGGGAGCCAGACTCGAACTGACGACCTTTGGGTTATGAGCCCAACGAGCTACCAACTGCTCCATCCCGCGCTATATCGGAGTGCAAAGATGCAAGGTTGTTTCGAAAAAAACAAGTATCTTTGTGAAAAATATTTAATTTTATTCGGAAAATAGTTTTTTTAAGCTGATTATCAGGAACTTTGTATCTGATAATTTTATTTCTTTATTACATATATCATTAACATTGAAGATGGAAAATCATAAAGCAGGATTTGTAAGTATTGTAGGAAAGCCAAATGTCGGAAAATCTACACTTATGAATGTTCTGGTAGGAGAAAGATTATCAATTATAACTTCAAAAGCTCAAACCACCCGTCATCGGATTATGGGAATCCTGAACGGGACACATAATGGGACTGAATTTCAATTGGTTTATTCGGATACTCCAGGAATCATTCTTCCCAAATATGAGCTTCACAAGTCAATGATGAATTTTGTGCATAGTTCCCTGGAAGATGCAGATGTTATTTTATTTGTGACGGATATTTTCGAAAAATATGATGAAGATGATGTAATTAATAAACTGGCAAGAATAGACCATGTCCCGGTTCTATTACTTATTAATAAAATTGACCTGGCTACGCAAGAGCAAATAGATGAGAAAATAGCTCATTGGAGAGAACGTTTTCCGACGCAGGCTATTATTCCGATTTCTGCTTTGAAAAATGAGAATATTGGTAATATTTTTGACCAGATTGTTGAAAAGTTACCTGTTCATCCTCCATATTTTGATAAAGAGGAACTAACAGATAAACCTGAGCGATTCTTTGCTTCTGAAATTATCAGGGAAAAAATATTCCTGAATTATAAAAAAGAGATTCCTTACTCATGTGAAGTAGTTATTGCTTCATTTAAAGAAAGCGAGGATATTATCCGTGTAGCCGCAGAGATCTATGTGGAAAGAGTTACTCAAAGAGCTATTTTAATCGGCCATAAAGGTGAGTCTATCAAAAAAGTAGGCACTCAGGCCAGAGAAGAAATGGAAAAGTTTTTTGGGAAAAAGATCTTCCTGGAACAATTTATAAAAGTTGAACCGGATTGGAGAACGAAAGTTCAGAAGCTGAAGTCGTTTGGCTATCAGCAGGATTAATTCAATTGATTCGAATCGGAGGGTTTTCCTGGCATTCGAATATTCATTTTAATACATAAACCCATGGGGTGCTTGCAAAACTAGAGATTAGTTTGTGATTTTCAGAAATCTAATATTTATCTAACAAAAGCAGGGAACATTCCATATAAAACAAAAATTATGTCAAATATTGTTGCTATCGTAGGTCGCCCCAATGTTGGGAAATCTACCCTTTTTAATCGCCTTATAGAGCAGAAAAAGGCTATTATGGATAACGTTTCAGGTGTTACCAGAGATCGTCACTATGGCTATGCCCAGTGGACCGGAAAATTCTTTACTGTCATTGATACAGGAGGATATGTTCATGGCTCGGAAGATATTTTCGAAGGAGCAATTCGTGAACAGGTTGAAATGGCCATTGAAGAAGCTTCAGTTTTGCTTTTTGTGGTTGATTGTCATACAGGCCTTACTGACCTCGATAAGGATTTCGCTGAAGTATTACGCCGTTCAAGAAAGCCGGTTTATCTGGTTGCCAACAAAGCTGATACACATGAAAAAGCACATCAGGCAGCTGAATTTTATGAATTAGGTTTAGGAGAACCGCATGCTATTGCTGCTGAAAGCGGATCAGGAACCGGAGATTTATTAGATGCTGTTATCAGCAATTTCCCGGATGAAGGTGTTGAAAATCCTGATGCCGGTGTTCCTAAAATTTCTATTTTAGGTCGTCCGAATGTTGGGAAATCATCATTTCTTAATGCCCTTTTAGGAAAAGACAGAAGTATTGTAACTGATATGGCAGGAACAACCCGCGATGCCATCAATAATCATTACACACTTTATGGAAAAGATTTTATCATTACAGATACTGCCGGAATCAGACGGAAAGCAAAAGTAGATGATAACATCGAATACTATTCTGTACTTCGCTCTTTAAAGGCGCTGGAAGAATCTGATGTAGCTATTGTACTGGTTGATGCAACAACTATTGATCCGCAAAGAGGTCTTGAAGCCCAGGATATGAACATTATCAGTATGGCCGACAAAGCTAAAAAAGGTATTGTTCTGATGGTAAATAAATGGGATCTGGTTGCCAAAGATTCAAAAACTGCTTCAACTTTAGAGAAAGCAATCAGAGAACGCATGGCTCCTTTGAACTACATGCCTATCATTTTTACTTCTGTTCTGGAAAAACAGCGTATTTTCCAGGCAATTGAAAAAACAATGGATGTTTACGAAAACAAAACGCGGAAAATTGCTACTTCCAAATTAAACGATATTATGCTGAAGGTGATTGAAAACTACCCTCCTCCAGCCTGGAAAGGGAAGTATATCAAGATCAAATATATGACGCAGCTTCCTACTCCGTCTCCATCATTTGTATTATTCTGTAATTTACCTCAGTACATAAAAGAGTCATATACAAGGTATCTGGAAAATCAAATGAGAGATCATTTTGAGCTTGACGGTGTACCAATTCAATTATTTTTCCGTAAAAAGTAAATTGTATATCTTTGTGATATGATTGCTATTCAACTAAATATCTGGTCTCTTCTACTTCGCTCAAAAAGCTAAGGAGGGAGATTATTTATATAATTTTGACAAAGACCCTTCTCATTCCGAGGAGGGTCTTTTTTTTTCTAAACATATAATCAAATGAAACAAACCACCAGGGTAAATTATCTGCTTGGCGCAGGATTAATTTTTTTCGGAGCCGTTTTCTTTGCAGGAAAAGCTGTTTTGGTAAAATACAATTACCTCCATTATCATGTAGACACCGTCTCTCTTCTGGCATTGAGAATGCTGTCTTCTTTGCCTTTTTACCTCATTATTCTTGCATTCAAACAAAAAAAGAATGAAAATGTGCAAAAAATTACCATCAAACAGTGGAGTTGGATTGTTATTTTAGGAATTGTCGGGTATTACCTGGCTTCATTGTTTGACTTCTGGGGTTTGAATTATATTACTGCAAGTGTGGAAAGATTAATTCTGTTTCTCTATCCTACTATTGTTGTAATTATTTCAGCCATTTTTCTAAAGAAACCAATTTTCAAGATCCAATATTTCGCATTAATTATCACTTATCTGGGTGTTTTATGTGCTTTTATTCCGGATTTACAGATTGGCTTGCAAAAGAATCTTGTCATCGGATCAGTTTTGATTTTTCTCAGTGCTTTTACTTATGCGTTATATCTTATCGGAAGTGGAGAAATGATCCCTAAAATAGGCTCAACACGGTTTACCTGTTATGCTATGATAGTTTCGACCATAATCGTTATGCTTCATTATGCTTTAACAGCTCAGACAAGCCTTTTTAGCTATCAGATTGAAGTTTATTATCTGAGCGTTAGCATGGCAGTATTTTGCACGGTTATTCCCTCATTTATGATTTCAGAAGGAATCAAAAGAATAGGATCAGGAAATGCTTCTATCATTGGAAGCGTCGGACCGGTCGCAACCATTGTAATGGCCAATCTATTTCTTGATGAAAAAATCAATGGCTTACAGCTTTTAGGTACATTTATCGTTCTTGCCGGAGTTCTGATGGTTTCCTGGAAGGGTAAAAAATAAAAACGGGGAGACAGGTTAAAATCGAACCTGTCTCCCCGTTCTCAAGCATATTTTCTTATTTTAAAATTTTAATGTCCAGTCTTGCAATATTGCCTTTCCCTCCCACGGCCCAAATATTTTTACCTGCTGTACTGATTGCGTGAAATGAAGAACGATCTATTTCTATCCAGCTTTTCCCAAAATCTTTGGAATATGAAGTCCCTGAAGGACCAACCGTAACTAATACTTTCTTTTGAAACAGAATAACCCCTTCCTTCAGACCCTCCGGTTGAGTTGGAGCAACTTCTTTCCAAACCTCTCCACCATCTGAAGTAATCAACACATTATTTCCCGCCAGATTTACATTCTGATAGTCTCCTCCAACTGCAATACCATTATACTCATCCCAAAATCTCAGACCAAATAATCCTGTTGTTTTACCTGCTTTAATCGGTGTTTCAACGACCGTCCAGTTTATTCCTCTGTCATTACTTCTAAAAATCCTGCCTGTTTCACTTCCTCCTGTGCAAATAAAAACACTGTTTTTACCAACTGTAACGAGACTTGTTCCACTTGCCGCGAAAGCGGCCTCTCCCTCTTTGGTTTCGGGAAGAGTTTCCGATTCTATTTTTTTCCAGGTCTGTCCCCCGTCATCAGTCCCCATCAGATAAAACTTTCCTCCAATCGGATCACTAAAAGCTATCCCGTTTTTAGCATCCCAGAAATCTATTCCATCAAAAAACACTCCTTTAAGATCCGTTTGAAACACAAGTTCCCAGTTATTTCCACCATCTATGGTTTTATAAATCTTTGCTGCACCTTTATCCGAATCTCCCGCACTCATAGCTACAGCAGATTTTCCGTCAAAAGCATGAATATCTCTGAAATCAAGCGCTTCCGCACCTTTTACCTGAAATACTTCCCAGGATTGCCCGGCATTAAGCGTTTTTATAACTGTTCCTTTGGTTCCACCAGCCCAAACGATATCGGCATTAACAGCATGTACCGACCGGAAACTAGCTTCCGTTGTTACAGTTTGTTTAATCCATTGAGACTTGCAGACAGAAGAAGCAGAAAGGGCTAAGAATAGCAATAAGAGGTTTTTCATAGTTATTGATGAATAGTTCGAGGCTACAATTTACTAAAAAAGCTGAATTGTTTCCAATTCAGCCAGATATTAGTGTGTTAGGCAGGAAGTACGGCATTGCGTTAAAAACCTTTTCTAAATTTAGGCCGGGATTACATCAATATTCTATAATTAAAGGCAGAGAGCAGATTTTTGGTTAGTGAAATACTGTTTTTTGTATGTCAAAAAATCGCAGGATATCGGTTTTTATGTTTAAAATAGCCGAAAAACAAGAAAGTCATCCCGAAGGATGACTTTCCAAGTATGGTATAATCTGAAAGAAATATTATTTCTTTTTCGCTTCTTTAACACGAGCAGCTTTACCTTGTTTGCCACGAAGATAGAACAATCTTGCACGACGTACTTTACCAAGACGTAAAACTTCAATTTTGTCAATGTTTGGAGATAAAAGCGGGAAAATTCTTTCAACACCCACTCCGTTAGATACTTTACGAACTGTGAATGATTCACCAGCTCCAGAGTTTTTACGTTGGATAACCGTTCCCTGGAAAACCTGGATACGTTCTTTGTTTCCTTCACGAATTTTCACGTGAACGTTGATCGTGTCTCCTGCTGAGAATACGGGCAATTCAGCACGGCGAGCTGCATTTTCAGCTTCTACGAATTTAATTAACTCGTTCATTTTGTAATGTTTTTATCTGTTAAAAGTCTTATTTTATTTGACTTGAAAGTATTCAGCGGTGATTTTAATGACTTGATAAAGAGTATTTTACACCCAATCAAATTGCCCAATCACATAATTACCTTTTCATTTGGGGTGCAAAGATAAAAAATATTTTTCAAGGAAAAAAATATTGCCCGATAAAAGACAATGAATATTAAACAGCAGGTATCATAAAAGGGTATATTTTTTCAAAAAGCACAACTTTCTCGTTTTCAACTTCTTAGTTGTAAAAAGAAAGACCTGATATGATGAACATATCAGGTCTTTCAAATATGAGCTTCTGATGGATTACTCCTGATACAATACCTGTAACACAGTTTGTCCTACAGCCTTGAGAGTTGTTTTATCAATTACAGACATATTATCTCCATGAGTGTGATGATAAGCCCCGAAAGTATTAGCATCATTTACGCGAAGTTCTACAATGTCAATCATCTGTATCTTTCCGATTTCATTGACAGCAGTATGATCATCTGTTAATCCTCCGCCATCTTCATCTTTGAAATAATTAGAATAACCCAACTGATTCCCTATATCCCAGATATTTCTTACAATCATTGGCGCATATTGCATGGAAGTACCTTCATGAGGGAAAGTTGCTCCTTTTGCACCGACCATATCAAGAAGAATACCATAATAAGCTGTGTAATTCTCTTTATGTTTATGTGTTGCCCAGTATTGCGAGCCCAAACACCAGCTTGTTGCTTTATGCTCTCCGGTAAAACTTTCGGGTTCTCCTGTATCTTCCGCATCAAATAAAATAATATCAACTCCTACATTCGGTTTATTTTGGGCACTCTGAATAGCTCTTGCAATTTCCAGTAATACTCCTACCCCACTTCCTCCGTCATTAGCTCCGTCAATCGGCAAATTCGGATCTTTTTTATCCTTATCTGCTACCGAACGTGAGTCCCAGTGGGCCGTCAATAAAATGCGTTTACTTGCTTTTGCATTAATGCTTCCGATAATATTTCTGGCATTCAGCTTTTTCCCGTCATAAGTATAAGCCACAAAATCCTGCGTTTCAACCTCCGCACCGAATTGCTTTAATTTAGCTACGAGCCAGTCTCCACAAGCTTTATGGGAAGCCAGATTAGGAACCCGGGGTCCAAATTTCACCTGCTGATCTATAAAAGCATAGGCAGAATCCTGGTTAAAGGTTGGTGCGGGGACCAGATCAATTGTATTGGTTATTTCTGTGGTTTCTGAAGGTTTTTGGCAGGATTTGAAATAAACAGCCACACCTGATAAAATAAATATCGCCAGTAGAAAAAGGGCAATTCTTTGGGTTTTCATCTAATTGATAATTTTTGAATATGCTGAAAAGGTAGAGGAGGGTTGCAGGGTTATAATAACAAAAGCGTCTAAATATTAATTTATGACAGGTTATTTTCTAAATCAAGAATTTTGATCCGGTTATTTATTCCACACAACTCCCTGTTATTGCTTCCAATCAAAGTGTTTCCGGTTACTTCAGAAATAAATTTGCCATATCACTCAGACTTAGAATCTTCATTGTAAGACTTCCGCCCGGTGAGTAACTTGGATTGGAGGATGCGAATAACTGCTCTACGATAGTGTTCATTTCTAAAGTAGTTAATTTATGATTTCCGAAACGACCGGCAGAGCGTTTTGCCATCGATCTGGCAAGATTATCAAGTTTATCCAGATGTAATTCCGCCTCGTTTTGCTTAAATTGTTCCAGTAAACCTTCTATTAATTCCTGCTCGTTTTCATCAGGAGTATCTGCCGGAATACCATTCACGATAAAGGCATCATGTCCGATAACGTTAAGCATAAAACCTAAATTGCGAATTTCATCCTGAATTTCGAGTACCAAATGGAAATCTGCACTTGTTAATTTTACCGTCTTAGGAAACAATAGCTGCTGGGACGCTCCATTTCTTTTTTGAAGATTCTGAAGGTATTTCCCATACAAAATTCTCTCATATGCTGCTCTTTGGTCAATCACCAACATTCCGGATTTCACCTGAGAAACAATATAACGATTATGAATCTGGAAAGTCGTACCCTCTGATTCCGTTGAAATTCTAGGCGGTTTCTGATCAAAAAACTGATTAGCTCTGCTTTGAACAGTTACAGGTTCCTGATTATCCTCATCAAAATCAAACTTTACCTGTTGAGGTTCCTGACGATTTCCATTGTTATCAAAATCATCAAAACTTCTATTCAATCCTTCATAAAGCTTATTCCAGTTGGTCAGGTTACTTTTCTCAAGAGGTGTTTTTTCCGGAACTGAAAATCCGCCGCCAAAACCGGATTGCTGGTTAACATTCCTTGAAAAAGGTGAATTATCTCTCTCAAAAAGTCTATTGAAGTTAACATCCGTTTCAAAATCAAGAGAAGGAGTTAGATTATGCTGGCTCATTGCCCTTCTTACGGCAGCCTGAACAATGGCATAAACGGTTCTTTCATCATCAAATTTGATCTCCGTTTTGGTCGGATGTACATTTATATCGATATGAATAGGGTCTATTTCAATAAAAAGCACATAAAAAGGGTGGGTTCCTTCCGGAATCAATCCTTCAAAGGCCGTCATTACCGCATGATTCAAATATCCGTTTTTAATATACCGGTTATTAGCATAAAAAAACTGTTCCCCTCTGGTTTTCTTGGCAAATTCAGGCTTACCTACATAACCTCGTACACTTACAAAAGAGGTTTCCTCTTCACAGGAAGCTAATTGTTCACGATAAGATTTACCGAATAAATCTACAATTCTTCTGCTCAGTTTTCCGGCAGGAAGATTGTAAATCTCTGAGTCGTTGTGGTAAAGCGAGAGGGATATATCCGGGTTAGCCAGTGCGATTCTTTGAAATTCATCCAGGATATGGCGCATTTCAACCGGATTGGATTTTAAAAAATTCCTACGGGCCGGTACATTGTAGAAAAGGTTTTTAACCTGAATATTTGTGCCGGGGGGTGTAGATACCACTTCCTGAGCTTTCAGTTCAGACGCTTCCAGCCGAATCAGAATGCCTAATTCATCTGTAATTCTTCTGGTTCTCATCTCAACCTGAGCAACAGCAGCGATAGAAGCCATTGCTTCCCCACGAAAGCCCATGGTTTTGATCTTAAATAAATCCTCTGAACTACGGATCTTAGAAGTAGCATGCCTTTCAAAACACATCCGCGCATCAGTTTCAGACATACCGATACCATCATCAATTATCTGAATCAATGTTTTACCTGCTTCTCTGACAATCAACTGGATTTGTTTAGCCTGGGCGTCGATAGAATTCTCAAGCAACTCCTTCACCACTGAAGCCGGACGCTGAACGACTTCACCGGCAGCAATCTGGTTCGCAATCGAATCAGGCAGAAGTTGAATAATATCTAGCATTTTCTTGTATACGATTGATACTTCCTGATATGTTAGTGGCTAAACCCGTAAAATCAGGAAGGTCGGATAAATCCGATTCAAGCAATAAATTTCGTCAGATTTTGAGGTAATCCCAACAAAAATTGAGTTTTAATACGGACTACTTTGCGTTTTCCTCAATCAGATCCCTCCAAATGGTCTTTCAAAGATAATTAAATATTTAAATCGGAGACCCTAATTTTTATCTTCTGCACCGAATAAATTTCACGAAAAGTAAAATTAAGAAGATCTCTCCCGAGAAGTCCATCTATCTGAATGTCCTGAATTTAAACTCTGGTACAGTTCAGATTTTACCTGCCAAAGAACAAAACGTGCATGGAAAGTGATGATACTTTTTTGAGGAAACGCAATTATATTTAATTTTGGCTTTAATCTTACTGAAAACAATACCTTACCTTGTCTTTCAGTGTGAAATAATTCATTTGTAAAACATATTATGAAAATCTCTTTTATCGGATCCGGGAATGTTGCCTGGCATCTTTCCTGGGCCTTGGACAATGCTGGACACGCTGTTCAGGAGGTATATAGCAGAGACATAAAAAATGCTAAAGAATTAGCCAGAAGGCTTTACAATGCCAAGGTTCAGAAGGATTTGAATTTCGCAGAATCTCTGGCAGAGGTATTCTTTTTGTGTGTTTCAGATGATGCCATAGAAGAAGTATTACAACAATTGGTTTTGCCGGAAAATGCAAAAGTTATCCACACTTCCGGGACTAAATCGCTTTCTGTTTTAGATAAGTACGCAAATGTGTTTAGCGATGTACCTGTAGAAATTGGTGTATTTTATCCCTTACAGACGTTTTCTAAGAGCTTTTCTATAGATTTCAGTCAAATTCCGATCTGTGTGGAAGCCGAAAATGAAATTGTGGAAAACTTGTTGATAACTCTTGCACAAGATATTTCCGATGTCGTTTATGAAGTCAATTCCGAAGAGAGAAAAGTCTTACATGTGGGGGCAGTCTTCGCTTGCAATTTCACGAATCACCTGCTTGGTTTAGCTCAGGAAATGTTAAAAGATAACGATTTGGATTTTAAGCTTTTACAACCATTAATTAAAGAAACTTTTAAAAAGGCCTTGTTCTCAGAAAACATTTTTGAGGTCCAGACAGGGCCGGCCAGACGGGGAGATCAGCAGATTATTCAGCAGCATTTACAATTATTAAACAATCAGCCGAATCTCCTGGAGATTTATAAAGTTGTTACAAAAAGCATTATGGATAAGTATCGGGGGGATAGCTGATTTATCTATTTATTGAGTGTTTTGGGGTCAATTCGTTTTATTACTTCTTTTCTTTCAAAACGAATCATCCATAACCCGATCAATTCGTTTTTTCTGCGGAAATAAAGGCTATCTAACTTACTCAGTTCTCCCAATTTTTCTATCTTCTCTTTCGGCAATCCTTTAAATTGGTTTTCTGCTAAAATCGGAGCTGTATAATAAAATAACGTTCCGTCTTCATTCTTTTGAACATTATCAACCTGTTCAATATGATTCTCAGAATTATACTGATATGCTTCCAGTATTTCATTTACCTTCTGTCCGTTTGAAGCAGTCTTTAATTTCAAAGGGCTTCCGACAAAAATTTGTATGTTATATTTTTTTGACAGGGAATCTATCAATTTTCTGTCCTCCAGACTCCTTACCAGATTTCCATTAAGTTCTCCGGTTATCTTTTTCCCCAGCTCATCAACTATAGTGGTAAGTTGAGTAATCGTTATCCTTTTCAACTCTCTTTCTTTCATTTCCTTTACAGCAGCTCTGGTATCAAGCCTTTTACTGAAATCGCATGAAATCAACAGCATATTACCCGAAATAAACAGTACGAGAGAAATGAATATATACTTCTTCATAAATATTAAATTAGACACTCTGAAAACTAAATTTTTTAACAATGCTGCAAAGATACTATCCTGTAACAAGAAAAGTCGCAGCAAGGCCGCGACTTTACACTTAAAACATCACACTCTATTAATCTAAATTACCATCTTCTAGGATATCCGTTATAATAACGTTTATGATATCTTGGATAAGAATATGAATATCTCGGCACTACTACCACCGGAGGTGGCGGTGGAACCGCATAATATGGTCTTCCATAATATGGGCGGGCGTAATAAGGACGGCGATAGCCATAATCTCCTCTTACATAAGTTGGCCCGCATGAACTAAGTAATCCTGTAAAACCAATTAACAAAATCAACAGGAAAACAATTCTATTTTTCTTTAATTTTTCCATGGCATTTTTCGTTAAGCTACACATTAGATTATGCTCAAACAATGAAGGTTTAATCTAGCCTATAGACAAGTTAATAGCCTCTTTCCCCTATTCATCTTCAGATTATTCCAGAGCCTGATATACCAGAACTTTAATTTTATCATGAATTTCCGAATGGCTGTTTGGAAAAAGCTGGAGAACAAACTGAGCAACGATTTTCTCCTCGGGGTCAATCCAGTACTTTGAGCTAAACATTCCTCCCCAGCTAAACGTACCGACTGAACCTAATATTTTGGGATAATTATCTTTTGTAATTAACTCAAAGCCTAATCCAAATTTAGTATTTACTTTACCCGTCGTCAGATCTCCAATCTGATTTACCGTCATCAGGCTGACAGTATGTCTGCTTAAAATATGTTTTTCCTTATAATTTCCGCCATTTAAAAGCATCTGCATAAAAATGGCATAATCATATGCAGTGGAAACCAGGCCACCTCCCCCTGAGTAAAACGTTCCATTATCCTGATTCGGATAATCTCTGTAAAAATCAGCATTTACTTTCATCAATTCCGGGGCTTTAATCAGATGATGTTCTTTATCTTCAGTATAAAGCATGGCCAGTCTGTTACGTTTAGCCTGAGGGATATAAAAGTACGTATCTTTCATTCCAAGCGGTTCAAAAATATTTTTCCTGAAATAATCATTGAGGCTCAATCCACTGACAACCTCTACCAGATAACCTAAGACATCAGTATTCAATCCATAAGTCCATTTTTCTCCCGGTTGATGGAAAAGTGGCAAAACAGCCAGCTTTTTAATATTTTCAGACAATAAGCCTCCTTTTAGCCCAATTCCCCCTACCACTCCTGCTTTCCCATAAACAGCATTCATCGTAGCATCGCCGATCTGTGCATATCCTATCCCTGAAGTATGCGTCAAAAGATCCCTGATTGTAATTTCTCTTTTAGCGGCGACAACCGTGTACGTGCTGTCTTTCTTCTCAAATTTGTCTAAAACCTTAGGCTTTTTAAACTCAGGAATATATTTTGAAATCGGATCGTCCAATAACAATTTTCCCTGATCGTACAGCATCATAACAGCAACACTTGTAATTGCCTTAGTTTGAGAAGCGATTCTGAAAATGGCATCCTTTTGTAAAAGTTTATTGTTCTCTTTGTCGTCATAACCAATGGCTTTATGATAAACAATGTGTCCGTTTTTGGCCACCAACCCGATTGCTCCAGCTATCCATCCACTATCCACCGCAGCTTTTATTAACTGATCCACTCTGGCTAGTCGCTCCGGTGAAAAATTATTTCTCTCCGGAAGATCTACTGTCAATGCGGTTCCTTTCTGAGCCTGAGCATAAATGAGGTTGGTCCACAATACACCACACAGTATTATTGAGATTATTCTTTTCATATTAAACAGATTAATTAGATAGTTTTTAGCATAAAAATAACGATTTTAGCTTTGTTTTATAAACCATTTTATCTCCTGATCAGAAGAATTTTATCGATAAAATCTGTTTTAAATAGATTCCTTTTATCTGAAAAACTCTTTCAAGGAGATGTTATGGCAAATAATCCTCGTTTTTTTTATTCATACTAACCTCAATGCTTACTTATCTGACAAAATTTTACTTAAATTTTTTAGTATCTTTGCACTCCGAAAATTAGCTTAGGTAACTGGTTCTGAGTAAAACCCCGGTTATCCAGCCAATTCTAACGATCATATACCATGCTTGAACAATTAGAAGCCATTCGTGAACGCTTTCTCGAAGTAGAACAGCAAATTGCCATGCCCGAAATCGTATCGGATATGAAGAAATTCACGACTTTGAGCAAAGAATACAAAGATCTTCAAAAGATTTGCGACCAGTACGCACTATATCAAAACCTTATTTCAAACATTGAGGGAGCCAAGGAAGTCATCGCCACAGAAAAAGATGAGGATTTCAGAGATATGGCCAAAGCAGAACTTGATGAATTACTTCCGAAGAAAGATGCAATGGAAGAGTTACTGAAGGAAATGCTTATTCCAAAAGATCCAAACGACTCAAAAAACATCATTCTGGAGGTTCGTGGTGGTACAGGTGGGGATGAAGCCGCTATTTTCGCCGGAGATATCTTCAGAATGTATCAGCGTTTTGCTGAAAAGCAAGGCTGGGTTTTTCAAATTATGGATTTCACGCCGGGTACTTCAGGAGGCTATAAAGAAATTATTGCCTCTGTTCAGGGAGAGGATGTTTATGGTAAAATGAAATTCGAATCAGGAGTTCACAGAGTGCAGCGTGTTCCGGCAACAGAATCCCAGGGACGTATTCATACTTCCGCTGCTTCGGTAGCCGTGTTACCTGAGGCGGATGAAGTAGATGTTCAGGTAAACATGAACGATATCCGTAAAGATACATTCTGTTCTTCCGGAGCAGGTGGACAATCGGTTAACACTACTTATTCAGCTGTTCGTGTAACCCACCTTCCGACAGGATTGGTTGTACAATGTCAGGATGAGCGTTCTCAAATCAAAAACTTTGAGAAAGCCATGACTGTTTTACGTTCGAGACTTTATGAAATTGAATTAGAAAAACGTAATGCTGAAATTGCCGGCAATCGTAAAACGATGGTTGGTTCCGGCGATCGTTCTGATAAAATTCGTACTTATAATTATCCTCAAGGTCGTGTAACCGACCATAGAATTGGTTATACAGTCTATAATCTTCCGGTAGTAATGGACGGAGAGGTCGGCGATTTCATCGAACAATTACGTATTGCAGAAAATGCTGAGAAATTGAAAGAAGGAGCCATGTAAAAGATATATTATTCTAAAAAGGGAGTCAGGAATGAAATGAATATTCACTTCGGTTCTGACTCCCTTTTTTATACAACAAGTAATACACTGATTATCTTATACTTAAATTATCAGACAGCTCCTAACAATTTAAGTGCCTGTTTGGCTTCATTATAATCCGGTTGAATCTGTAAAGCTTTTTGGATATCTCTGATGGCTCCGGCTCTATCTCCTAACTGATTTTTTGTCAGTCCCCTGTTATAAAAATAGATCGCATCCATGCCTCCTTCTTTATCAATGACAATATTGAAATTTTCCAGTGCACTTTGCGCATGTCCGGAATTAAGTTGAGCGGCTGCCAGAAACCCTCTGGTAAATGTCGACTTCGAATTTTTCATGGTCAACGCTTTTTCAAAATCAGGGATAGCCTTTTCTGGCTGGCTCAGATTAAAATAAGCAATTCCACGATTCATATATGTTTCCCCGCTTTTTGCCCCTTTTTCAATTGCCATTGAAAAATATTCTGCGGCCTTCTTTGCATCACCTTTAATTCCATAAGCCGTTCCGAGATTTTCCCAGGGGCCGGAATCATCTTTGTATCCTAATTCTATCGCTTTCAGGTTATCTGCTATTGACTCATCTAATTTTCCCTCTTTTTCTCCGATGTACTTACCACGAGTATAGTAAGACCGTGGGTCATTTGGATAAAGTTCAATATTTCTGCTAAAAAGCGTTCCCGTATTTTCCCATATTTTTACTTGTTTTCTGGTTTGAAAAATACAAAAAACAACAAATAAACTCAGAACTGCCCATACCATTTTAGTATAAACAGCAGACTTTTCAACCAGACTTTCCAGAAGCATTGTAAATAAAAAAAACAGACCTATGTATGGGATATAGGTATAACGATCAGCCATTATTGCTGCCCCAACAGAAACTATTTGTAAAACCAGCGCTATAGTGATTGTAAAAAAGCCTATCGCAAATACAAATAGTCTGGATTTCTTAAAACTAAATGCAGTGGCAATCAGAACTAAAATCATGAAAACCAGACCAATCGGATACATTTTATAGTTTGGCCCTACTGCTTCATAAGGGTAAAATGCCCCCAATTTAAAGGGAAAGAACAAATGCCAGCAATACATCATAAAACCATAACCAGCATATTGCAATCTTTCAAAAAGAGTAAATGCCCTTACGCTTAATGCTGAACGTTGCTCTCCTACCAGCTGAATCATTCCATGAAAATCGCCTCCGCTCTGGATATTGACAGCAATTAATCCAAAAACCAACGAAACGATCAGGAATGGAATTTTTTCAACTATTGCTTTTGACTCTATTTTACGCCCCATCCAATAGTCAAACAATAACAAAACAAGTGGCAATACAACTGCCTGCCCTTTCGACATACATGAGCAAAAGAACAGGAGAAATGTCAAAATCAAATACTTTACTTTTCTTCCGGAATTAAGGTAAACCAGGTAATTTATACCTGCCAGCAAAAAGAAAAAGCCATAGAGGACATCCTTTCTTTCTGAAATCCAGGTTACAGATTCAACACGCATGGGGTGAACTGCAAATAATAAAGCCGTAAATAAAGGCACCATTCTTTTCCCCGGAACCAGTAAGGACACCAGTAGAAAGACGAGAATACTATTTAATACATGGATAAAGAAATTAGTTAAAATGAAGGATCCGGGGTTTTCTGAACCTGAAACCGAAGCATTCATCATCATTGAAATAACCGTGAAAGGATGATAATTCAGGGCAACATGCGTCTTAAAAGCTTCTCCCCAATGACCCTGAGGTTGAGTTACCAGATAATTATTCTCAATATACACATGGTCATCCCAGTCAACGAACTGATTTTTGAATCCCCCCGAAAAAGCGATGAACGAAGCTATGACCAATAAAAGAATTACAAGACCCTTCCCTGCTCCTGAGGAAAAAAAAGATTCTTTGGGCACATTTTGCCCAGACTTTTGCAAGATTTCTTCAGTAGAAGGCGATCTGAAAACAGATTTTGGTGATACGGTGTTTTTTGAATGATTTTTATGCTTCGACATTATCCGGAAAATATGTGTTAATTTTCAACAAAGACAAAAACACCTTACAATCAATCCGCTTTATCAAGCTTAAAACTAAAGGTTGTCCCTTTATCCGGCTTCGACATCACAGATATCTTAGATTTATGTGCCTGAACTATGTGTTTCACAATAGCAAGCCCCAGACCTGTTCCTCCTTTATCTTTAGAGCGGCTTTTTTCTATGCGATAAAATCGTTCAAAAATACGATTTAAGTGCTCTGGGCCTATTCCGGCACCGTTATCTTTCACTGAAATAAGCCAGTGTTTCTTGTCATCTTCAAAACTAACAACAACCTTGCCATCTTCTTTTCCATATTTTATGGCATTATCAATTAAATTAGTCATCACCTGGCTAATTCTTTGATTATCAGCACTAACATAAGTTTTTTCTGTTGGTGCGGTAATCTTAACCGTCACATTTCTATCTTTAATTTTACCTTCTAACTGCTCAAAAATCTCTTTCGTCATCGCCTGAATATCTACTCTTTCTTTATTCATTTTGATATCCCCGATTTCCATTTGAGAAAGCGTCAGCAGATCTTTAACCAGGGCATCTAATCCATCAAGGCTTTTTGCGGCTTTCATCAAAAATTTTTCATTGACTCTCTCATCATTCATAGCTCCGTCTAAAAGCGTATGCACAAAACCCTGCGCAGCAAAAATCGGTGTTTTCAATTCATGGGAAACATCTGCTAAAAATTCTCTCCTGAATTTCTCCAGCCTTCTCAGCTCATTAACCTCCTGTTCTTTTTTTGCTACATAGACGAAAAGCTCATCATTCAACTTCTTAATCGGATTGGCGTTACGGTATAATTTCTTTTTTGAAATAAGGCTAAAGTCCTTGGTCTTTAATCTGTTTATCGTATCATAAAGCTTATTTACCTCCTGAAAAACCAGATAATCCAAGGCAAAATAGATAAGAAATCCACCGATAATCATGGTAGCAATGAAACTGATAAAAATCACATTGGCGGTGGCTTCCGGCAGAAAAGACAAAAAAGCTGTAACCAGAATGGCAATAGCGGTGGCCAGAAGAAATGCGAGAAATCGAGGGTTAACAAGCATAATGGTATTATTCCGGAAATTTAAAAAGTCAAAGTTTCGTGTTTTTTCGCTTAGTTTCGTTCAAATCTATGTTAAATCTCATAAAATCCTATTTTCCTTCCTTCCTCACCGCTCAAATAGTTCATTTTTTAGTAACTTTGAACTTTGAAAGCATCTTTATGGAACTGAATCAATTAACCGCTATTTCCCCGGTGGACGGGCGTTATCGTAAACAGGCAGAAATGCTTGCTCCGTATTTTTCAGAATTTGGACTTATCAAATATCGTGTTCAAATTGAAATCGAATATTTTATCGCACTTTGTGAAATTCCTTTACCTCAACTTGAAGGGATTAATAAAAACCTGTTCAGTAGTCTGAGAGACATATATCTCAATTTTACTGAGCAAGATGCTTTATGGATAAAAGAAACCGAAAAAGTGACGAATCACGATGTTAAAGCGGTCGAATACTTTATCAAACATAAACTTGAAAATACAGGTATCGAACAATATCTTGAGTTTATCCATTTCGGTCTTACTTCCCAGGATATTAACAATACAGCAATTCCTTTGTCATTAAAAGATGCCATGGAAGTAGTGGTAATGCCTAAAATTGCCGAAGCAATTACCAAAATCAAGGAACTTGCTGAAGAATGGAAAGACATCGCTTTATTAGCACATACCCACGGACAGCCAGCCTCTCCTACACGCTTAGGTAAAGAATTTATGGTTTTTGTTGAACGACTTGAGCGCCAGACAGAACTATTGGAAACCATTCCTTTTTCAGCAAAATTTGGTGGAGCTACCGGAAACTTCAACGCTCATACTGTTTCATATCCTGAAAAAAACTGGGTTGATTTTGGCAATAACTTTGTTAAATCTCTTGGTCTTCAACGTAGTAAATATACCACGCAAATTGAGCACTACGATAACCTTGCAGCTTTATTGGATAATTTAAAAAGAATTAACAACATTGTTTTAGATCTTGATCGTGATATCTGGACTTATGTTTCAATGGGTTATTTCAAACAAAAAATTAAAGCCGGAGAAGTAGGCTCTTCAGCTATGCCACATAAAGTAAACCCGATAGACTTCGAAAATTCTGAAGGAAACGTCGGAATTGCTAATGCCTTGTATGAATTTTTATCTTCAAAGCTTCCTGTTTCACGTTTGCAAAGAGATTTAACAGATTCTACCGTATTAAGAAATCTTGGTGTACCGATTGCTCACCAGATGATTGCTCTGACTGCATTATTAAGAGGTTTAAATAAACTTGAATTAAATCAGGATGCTATTAATACAGATCTCGAAGACAACTGGGCAGTTGTCGCAGAAGCGATCCAAACCATTTTACGAAGAGAGGGTTATCCACAACCGTATGAAGCGCTAAAGGCTCTGACCCGTAAAAATGAGAAAATTACGGAAAGAACAATCTTTGAATTTATTGATACTTTAGAGATTAGTGATAAAGTAAAATATGAGCTAAAAAGAATTACTCCTTTCAATTATCTGGGTGTTTTTGAATAAGATTCAACCCGAATTCCGGCAATTATTTGTTATTCAAGCTTATAAATCGTAAAAAAAATATCAATATTTTTTGAAAGTAAATTTTTATCAATAAGTTTGCATCAGAAAAAGAAACGGGGTTTTCTATTTTAATTCAAAAAATGACAATTAATTTCAAAAATACTTCATGGTGGTGGCAACAGACAAACGTCCGTTGAGCAGTATCATTTTGTATTTTCGATAAAGAATATATCTTTTCACGAAAGGCTTACTGTTCAACGCAGTAAGCCTTTTTGTTTTATGCTGAATCCTAATATTGCTGATTATAATCAATAACCGACAATGAATTTTACCGTAACAACCTCTCAAAAAAAACGTCTGGCGGATACTATTACTCCCGTAGGGATATTTTTGAAATTAAGAGATAAATTCAAGAATACTGTCATTCTGGAAAGTGCTGACTATCATGGAAAAGAGCATGGCTACAGCCATATCGCCTGTGATCCCGTTGCCAGTTTTGTTCTTGACAATGACATCGTCACTCAAAAATTTCCGGATGGAACAACGGAACAGTTTCCTCTTCAAAACAGAAAAGACGGCGTAAAAGCGCTCATGAATTTTGCCAAACGTTTTGAGTGGAATCGCCAGACAGACTATGCTCCAATGGCAAATGGAATGTTCGGGCACATCAGCTATGATTCGGTAGAATATTTTGAAGATATTGAAATTCAGGCTAAAAACGACGAAACATCTATTCCTCAGATCATTTACTACGTTTATCGTTATGTAATTGCGATCAATCACTTTAAAGATGAGCTTTTTCTTTATGAGCATCAGTATTCAGGAGAGCAAACAAATCCTGAAAAATCAGTAAAAGGCCTGGAGTTTCTGGAAATGTTGCTGAATATGCCTCATTATGCTACCAAATCATTCAAAGTCAGCGGAGAAGAGAAGACCAATTTTACAGATGAAGAAATGAGGGAGATTATTCAGGAATGTATTAAACACTGTCTGAGAGGAGACGTTTTTCAAATAGTTCCTTCGAGAAGATTCAGTAAAACATTTGAAGGAGATGACTTTCAGGTTTATCGTGCATTGCGCTCTATTAATCCTTCTCCCTATATGTTCTATTTCGACTATGAAAATTATAGAATTTTTGGAGCCTCTCCTGAAAAACAAATCGGAATCAAAAATGGCATCGCAGAGATCCATCCGATTGCAGGAACTTTCAGAAGAACAGGAGATGATGAGAAAGATGCCGAGTTAGCACGTGATCTGCTGGCTGATCCAAAGGAATCTGCAGAGCATGTAATGCTGGTCGATTTGGCAAGAAACGACTTAAGCAGAAGTTCTGACAAAGTTCAGGTAGAAACATTTAAAGAAGTCCAGTTCTATTCTCATGTCATACATCTGGTTTCTAAAGTAACCGGAAAAATGACAAAAGATACTAATCCTTTGCAGCTTGTAGCAGATACCTTCCCGGCAGGAACACTTTCAGGATCTCCCAAGCACAATGCTATGAGTATTATTAACAGACTTGAAAAAACCAACCGGCATATATATGGAGGCGCCATTGGCTACATGGATTTTCTAGGTAATTTTAACCATGCAATTGCCATAAGAACTTTTCTAAGTAAAAATAATACTCTTTTTTATCAGGCGGGGATGGGTGTTGTTGCCAAATCTGTTATTGAAACTGAAATGCAGGAAATTAACTTAAAGCTGGGTGCTTTAAGAAAGGCCCTTGAATTGGCAGAAGAAATCTAAAATTCTTCCTTTTATCAATTTTAAAAATAATCTTCTTTAAAATGAAAATATTAGTTCTTGATAATTACGATTCTTTTGTTTACAACCTGGTATATATACTGAAAGACTTGGGTTGCCAGGTAGATGTATTCAGAAATGATAAAATCGCACTGGAAGAAATCAAGAAGTATGACAAAATACTTCTTTCTCCTGGTCCGGGCATTCCTGAAGAAGCAGGCATTCTTTTGGATGTAATTAAAGAATATGCGGCAAGTAAAAGTATTTTTGGCGTTTGTTTAGGGCATCAGGCTATTGGAGAAGCTTTCGGTGCAAAATTGCATAATATGGGAGACGTTTTGCATGGCGTAACGACAAAATGCATTATTACTGAACCAAATGAGCTTTTATTTCAGGATGTTCCTAAAGAATTTGATGTTTGCAGATATCATTCATGGACTGTGGTAAAAGAAAGTATGCCTGAAGATCTGAAAGTGACAGCTCTTGATGAAAAAGGTTTCGTTATGGCTGAGGCTCATACCAGATATGATGTGAGAGGTGTACAATTCCATCCCGAAGCATATCTTACCCAACATGGTGTAAAAATGGTTGAAAATTGGGTGAAATCTTAAATGTTAAGTCAAAGTTCAGTGTAAATCAATTGTATTTTATTCTAAAGAGTACCATAAATCGGGATATTTAGTCAAAAATTAATGAAAACATTCTTAAATAAAAGAATCCGGGGAGAAAGTCTTACTAAGGAAGAAGCACAAACCGCTTTACTGGGAATTGGCCGGGGAGAAATTAACAACAGCCAGATTGCAGCATTTCTGACTTCCTATATGATGAAGTCCGTTACTGTTCATGAATTGGAAGGTTTCAGAGATGCCATGCTTGAGCTGGCCATAAGCGTTGATCTCTCAGAATTTGACCCGATGGACGTTTGCGGAACAGGCGGAGATGGAAAAGATACCTTTAATATTTCGACAACTTCTTCTTTTATTCTGGCGGGTGCCGGCCAGAATGTAGCAAAACATGGAAATCATGGCGTTTCTTCTTCAGTAGGTTCCTCTACTGTTCTGGAATATTTAGGAGTAAAGTTCACAAATGATTACGATTATCTGCGCTCAAAAATTGAACATTCCGGAATTTGTTTTCTCCATGCCCCCTTGTTTCATCCGGCAATGAGATTCGTAGGACCTATTCGTAAAGAACTAGGATTGAAAACATTTTTCAATATGCTTGGCCCTATCTTAAATCCTGCTAAAGTTGAAAAACAGATTACCGGAGTTTATAATGAAGAGATTTTAGCGCTTTTGGGAGAATTATTTGGAAAATCGAGCAAAAACTTTGGTGTAATATATGCACTGGACGGCTATGATGAAATTTCTCTTACCGGAGACTTCAAGCTGATAACCAAAAGAGGAACTGAACTTTTCAGTCCTGAAAGTCTGGGTTTCAGTAAGTGTAAGCAAGAAGATCTGCATGGAGGAAGTAATGTGGAAGAGTCTGCAAAGATCTTAATTTCAATTCTGGAAAATAAGGGTACAAAAGCGCAGACAGAAGCAGTTCTGGCCAATACTGCTGCCGCACTCTATTGTGCAGATGAAACATTAAGTATTTCTGATTCAGTACTCAAGGCAAAAGAATCACTGGAAAGCGGTCGTGCCCTGGAATCGTTTAAAAGGTTCATTTCCTAGCTATTAAACCCTCGTCAGTTCATTTATTTCTTTTTTCTTTATCATAATGACAATTTTAGATAAAATAATAGCCAATAAAACTAAAGAAGTAGAAACCCGTAAAATGCAGGTTCCTATCAGTTTATTGGAAAAAAGCAGTTTTTTTGCCAAGGCAACGAACTCTCTTAAAACAAGTCTACTCAATCCGGCTTCCACCGGGATCATTTCTGAGTTTAAACGCAAATCTCCTTCTAAAGGAATAATAAATGCAAATGTGACTGTTGAAGAGGTGACCGCCGGTTATGTAAAAGCCGGAGCTTCCTGTTTATCTGTTCTGACCGATAGCGATTTCTTTGGAGGAAGTGATGAGGATTTTCTGAAAGCAAGAAGAACAAATCCCGGAATACCGATGCTCCGCAAGGATTTCATGATTGATGAATACCAGATTATTGAGGCAAAATCTTTGGGAGCAGACGTGATTTTGTTAATCGCTGCCAATTTAACCCCGCAAAGAATTCAGGAATTAGGCAGATTGGTGAAAGAATTAGGAATGGAAACGCTGCTCGAGGTGCACGATGAGGAAGAATTAAACCGAAGTCTTTGTTCATATATAGATGTGGTTGGCGTAAATAACCGTAATCTGAAAAACTTCGCCGAACAAAACGTAAATGCTTCGTTGGAATTAGCTGACAAAATTCCATCAGGAATCATTAAAATTTCTGAAAGTTGCATTTCTCAGCCAGAGACAATCAAACTCCTAAAATCGGTTGGTTACAAAGGTTTTCTCATTGGGGAAACATTTATGAAAACCGCAGATCCGGGGCAGGCATTAAAAGAATTTATACAGGATTTATAGTCGCAAAGCTGCACGACAGGCTGAAAATCGCAATGAATGTCAATCATTAAAAATCCATTGATTTTCAGTACCTTTGCGAAAATAATCATTAACCCGAACAGCACATGAGAGTAAAAGTATGTGGCATGCGTGACTCAGAGAACATCAAAGAGTTACTTGAGATTAATCCGGATTACATGGGTTTCATTTTTTACGAAAAATCGAAACGTTTTGTGGGGGAAGAACTGGATGAGGAATTGTTGAAATCCTTTCCTAAGAGAACGAAGAAAGTAGGTGTTTTTGTAAATTCAACTCCAGCATATATCTTAGAAAAAGTCAAAAAATACGCTTTGGATTTTGTCCAGTTACATGGAGAAGAATTGCCCGATTTCTGTCGCAATCTGCAATTCAAAGGCGTAAATATTATTAAAGCATTTTCTGTTGATGCTTCTTTTAACTTTAGCAAGTTACATAATTATAAGCCTTATTGTGATTTCTTTCTTTTCGATACAAAAGGTGAATCCATAGGTGGAACAGGACTTACATTTGACTGGTCTATTCTTAATAAATATGACAATGAAAAACCTTTTTTCCTGGCAGGGGGCATCGACCTGGCAAACGCCCATCTGGCAATGGAAATGCCATCTCTTCGCATCCATGCCCTTGATGTAAACAGTAAATTTGAGACAGAACCTGGCTTAAAAGACATTGAAAAGATTCAGGAACTGATCAAAATTGTAAAACCTGAGGAAGTTTTTACAGCATAATACAGCTTCGAAAACACCCTTGAATATTCATTCTATAAAGTAATTTATCAGGCCTCTTAAACCCTGATAACAAATTGATATGCAAGAAATACAAACCTACAACGTAAACGAGAAAGGCTATTACGGACAATTTGGCGGTGCATTTATTCCAGAAATGTTATTTCCAAATGTTGAAGAACTAAGAACCAATTACTTGAATATTATGTCTGAGCCTTCCTTTCAGGAAGAATTTCAGGCGTTATTAAAGGATTATGTAGGCAGGCCAACACCTTTATATCTGGCAAGTCGGTTATCAGAAAAGTACAAAACCAATATCTATCTGAAAAGAGAAGATTTATGCCATACCGGTGCGCATAAAGTCAACAATACAATCGGACAAATCCTTGTTGCCAAACGATTAGGAAAACATAGAATTGTTGCAGAAACCGGTGCAGGGCAGCATGGTGTTGCTACAGCTACTGTTTGTGCTTTAATGGGGCTTGAATGTATCGTTTATATGGGTGAAATTGACATAGCCCGTCAGGCACCAAACGTAGCAAGAATGAAAATGCTTGGTGCGACGGTCGTACCGGCTAAAAGTGGTTCTAAAACCCTGAAAGATGCTACCAATGAAGCAATGCGTCATTGGATTAATAATCCGGTAGATACCCATTATATCATCGGATCAGTAGTGGGTCCTCACCCTTATCCTGATATGGTAGCTAGATTTCAATCGGTAATTTCCAAAGAAATTAAATCTCAACTGATGGAAAAAACCGGAAAGTCTAATCCTGATTATGTAATTGCCTGTGTAGGTGGCGGTTCTAATGCAGCTGGTGCTTTTTATCATTTTCTGGATGATCTTGAAACCAGACTGGTTGCTGCGGAAGCTGCAGGTCATGGAATTGATTCCGGCCATTCGGCTGCTACTACTTTTCTTGGAAAACCAGGTGTTTTACACGGCAGCAAAAGTATTTCAATGCAGACAGAAGATGGTCAGGTAATTGAGCCTTATTCTATTTCAGCAGGTTTAGATTATCCGGGTATTGGCCCGATGCATGCTCATTTATTTGATACCAAAAGAGCTATTTTCTATGGCATAACAGATAATGAAGCCATTGAAGCAGCAATGGAGTTATGTAAGCTTGAAGGAATTATTCCCGCACTTGAGTCCGCTCATGCTTTAGCTGTATTAAGCAAATTAAACGCCGGAGAAAATGAAACTGTAGTGGTAAATCTTTCAGGAAGAGGTGATAAGGACCTTGCTACCTATCAGAAGTTTGTGGTATAGTACCTCTTCTATTCTGATAACCTGTCCTGAATTTTAGACATTTATTGTTTTCAAAACTTATTTACAACCAGTCATGAATCGTATTACACAGCTTTTTCAAAATAAAAAACAAGATATACTAAACGTCTATTTTACAGCCGGATTTCCTGATCTTAATGATACCGTTAAGATTCTCACGGCTTTAGACGAAGGTGGCGCTGATTTAATCGAAATTGGAATGCCCTATTCCGATCCTGTTGCTGACGGTGAAACCATTCAACTTTCCAATCAAAAAGCACTGGATAACGGGATGTCTGTAAAATTGCTTTTCGAACAGCTTAAGGATATTCGAAAAACCGTAAATGTTCCTATTTTATTAATGGGTTATATCAATCCGGTACTACAATACGGCATAGAAGCTTTTTGCAAAAAATGTCAGGAAGTTGGAGTGGATGGTCTTATTTTACCAGATTTACCTGTAGACGTCTACGAAGAAGAATATAAATCAATATTTGAGCAATATAACCTGCTCAATACTTTTCTGATTACTCCTCAGACCAGTGATGTCAGAATCAATCATATTGATAATATTTCAAATGGATTTATTTATATGGTTTCCTCAGCAAGTACTACAGGTGCAAAAACCGGGATCTCCGAAGAACAGGAAGCTTACTTTGCTAAAGTGAATGCTATGAATCTGAAAAACCCCAGATTGATCGGATTTGGTATCTCTAATCATGAATCATTCAAGAAAGCCTCATCTAATGCTCAGGGAGCAATTATTGGAAGTGCCTTTATTAAAGTACTCAATGAAAGTACTAATTTAGAGAAGGATATTAAATCATTTGTGCATTCTATAAAATATGCATAAAACATTGTGACTCCTTAAAATCCGCTTGTTATATCTGATTCTAAGGAGTCATTTTTATCAAAATCTTTATTACCAACGCAGATTTTCAATAATATCTCCGGCAATCATAGCCATTTGACCGGATTTTTGGGCAGCAAAATCACCTGCCTCGCCATGTTTAAAAACACCGGAAATAGCAGCTTCTTCCGGGGGATAACCTTGAGCGAGAAGCCCGGTGATTATTCCTGTCAGTACATCTCCACTCCCTCCGGTAGCCATTCCTGCATTACCTGTTGAATTAAAATGAACTGATCCATTCGGAAGTGCTACTGCAGAGTGTCTCCCTTTCAATACAACAATCACTTTATATTTAATAGCAAATTGCCTCAACAGTTTTAATCTTTCAAAATCATTGGCCCAGCCCCCGGCAAGTCTCTGAAACTCTTTCGGATGAGGGGTCAGGACTGACCCGGGAGGTAAAAGATCAAGTAATTTTTTATTTTCTGAAAGAATATTCAATGCATCAGCATCTAATACAAGGCCTTTTTTAGGATTTATTTCATGAAAAGACTTCAGTATGTTTTCAAGAAATATGACCGTTTCAAGGGCTTTTCCAAGCCCACAACCTATTCCTACAGCATTATAAACTGTTAAATCTTTTGGCAAGGTAGAAATCGTATGCTTACTGACATCTGTTTTACACATCGCCTCCGGAACAGAAACCTGCATAATCTCGTAGCCACATTCAGGTACAAGAGCAGTGAGTAACCCAACACCCGAACGTAAGCAGGCTTTTGATGCTAAAATTGCGGCTCCGATTGAACCGTAGCTTCCGGCAATCAATAAAGCATGTCCAAATGTACCTTTATGAGAAAAGTTACTGCGAATTTTTGGTTGAATTTTATCCGTATAAAAATAATCAGTAGCGCAATTCTCAATAAATTCCACGTGAAGCCCAATATCAGCTTTGTACCAATTCCCTACAAAGTTCTCATTTTCGGGAAGAAGCATCGCTAATTTTGGAAGCTGAAATGTTACAGTAAAGTCTGGCTTAAAAATAACAGCATCGGGTTCTACTGGGGAATCTGTATAAAGCCCAGTTGCAATATCTACAGAAATTTTTGTTGAATTTGATCGATTCAGCCTAAGGATCGTTTCTTTGATAATACCATTAAGTGGTCGGTTAACTCCTGTACCAAGAATCGCATCTATAATTATGCCGTTCTTTAAGGCATTTTCAATATCCTCCTCATCGCAGATCCAGTTCACCATCAACATTTTCTCCAAACGATGGAGGTTTTCTTCAAAATCCTCCGACCTTTTATCAGAATAATTAATAATGTTCACTTCTACTTCATAACCAAGGTTATCCAGTAGTCTTGCAATCGCTAATCCATCACCTCCATTATTACCTAACCCTGCAAAAATCAGTACTTTTCCTGATTGATTAAACCGTTCTGTATACCATCTTACAAATGCCTTTGAAGCTCTTTCCATTAAATCTATGGAAGGGACAGGTTCTTCCTCAATGGTATAATTATCCAGTGCTCTGATCTGATCTGCTATTAGAATTTTCATATGACCGGAAGAATTTTGAACGTAAAACAAAAGGCGTTATTCAGGATTCTGTCAATGACTTTTTACCAAAACTTTTGATTTCTTAATCGTATCAGGAGAAGATTGTTTTAATTTAGCCGGAATTACTTTATTGAGGGCTTTCTTTTTTGCAATGGAATCCAGTCGCTCTTTGTCCTTCTGCTTTTTTATTGCTGTTTTCTGAGCTTTTTCAAGACGTTCCTGAACTTGTTTATAAATTTCAGCGTATTTCTCTGTTTCTTTAACATAGTAATGATAACTGGCATGATATGCACCTGTATCTGTGGCATATTTCTTTAATATTTTCTTTTCCAGGTAATTATAAATCACCATCGAAGAATCATATCCCCCCAAATGCATGTTACTTATTTTAGATTCTGCCAGATGAACCTCTGTCAGGATATCTACCATTTTCTCTTCCGGCAATAAATTCTCGGGCTTTTCGGAAGATCCGCAAGCCAATACCAGGACGCTTAAAAGAAGAATTATCTGTTTCACATTTCAAAATTACGGGGATTTTGGGTAGTTTTAAAACAATTCTGTTTCTGAGCTAAAGAATTAATAAGATTTAACAAATTAATCCGTTGCTCTTAAAATACTAAACTGATTATTTCTTATTTATCGATATGCAGCCAAATGAGTTTTTAGCGAAGCTTTACAAATACGAAATCAAAATTCGTAAAGCTGTGCAGTCGCAAATGAGAGGTAATTTTAACTCCGTATTTAAAGGTTCTGGTCTGGAGTTTAGTGATTTAAGACAATACCAGTATGGCGACGATGTCAGGCTAATTGACTGGAATACCTCCGCAAAAGGTCATGGAACTTTTGTAAAAATCTTTAAAGAAGAGAAAGAGCAAACCGTGTTTTTCATGGTTGATGTCAGCGCTTCGCAGGAGGTTGGCCGATCTGATCGCTCCAAGCTGGACACTACTAAGGAAATTTGTGGAGTTTTAGCCCTTTCTGCCATTAAAGAGGCCAGTCATGTTGGTTTATTCTGTTTTTCCGATAAAAAAGAAAAGTATATCAAGCCGGCCAATACGATAAAAGAAGGTTACAGGACTATTTTAGAGCTGTTTAAGTTAAAACCGGAATCATTTGGAACAAACCTGGCGAAATCAATACTTTTTACCCTGGATGTGCTGAAAAGAAAGAGCCTGGTCATTTTAATTTCCGATTTTATAGACACAGGTTATGAAGACAATTTAAAAGCATTGGCCAGAAAACACGATTTGGTAGTTATCCATTTGTACGATCAGAGAGAAACTAATTTACCACGGTTAGGAATTATTCCTATTTATGACAAGGAAAGCAGACGAACAATCTGGATTAATACCTCTTCCAATAGATTCAGGGATAAAATGAAAGGTGTTTTTAGCAATAATTCCAAACGGCTTGAGCAGCTTTGTAAAGAAAACAGAGCAAATTACCTGGCAATTGATGCTTCGGAGGATTATGTGCCAAAACTTATCAAATTGTTTAAAGTCAGAAAATGAAGCATATTACAATTCATAAGTGGTCAACGATACCTTTCCCAGATTTCATATATAAACATTTCATTCTCAAAAGTCTAATTCTTAGTCTGCTTATTACTTTAGTGCTCTCTTCAGGCTATTCACAAACCCCGAGGGGAAAATTCTTATCAGATAGCATACAATTAGGAAGTCCGGTTCGTTTTGCTTTAAGTTTTAAGCATAAACCTTCTATTGACATTTTTTTCCCGGATAGCACTTACAACTTCTCTCCTTTCGAATTGGTTAACCGCGAGTATTTTACTACTTCAACAGACCAGTCCGGAAGTCTGGATTCTCTTATTTATACATTGGTTTCTTTTGATGTTGAAAAAACACAAAAGCTTACTCTGCCGATTTTTATAAGAAATAAACAGGATTGTACAGCAGTATTTTCTCCGGTAGATTCTGTTTTTTTAAGGGAAATGATCAAATCCAATACACAGCTTTCCTCCCTGGATTTGAAAAAAGACACCAAAATTATCGCCCTTGAACCTCAGCCAAATTATCCTCTGATCTTTCTGATTTTTGTTGGACTGGCCTTTCTTTCAGGCATTATTTTCTGGCTTTTCGGAAAACCTATCCGGCGACAGCTAAAACTTTATCGTTTTAAAAGACGCTACGATGAATTTCTAAAACTATATCTGAGACTTGTAAAATCCGTTGACGACAAAAACAGCAAACTTGACAATGTGGAAAAAGCGGTTGTTCTCTGGAAAAAATACATTGAACGGCTTGAAAGCAAGCCTTTTACAACATTTACAACCAAGGAAATCTTAGACAATCTTAAAGACAAGAGACTTCCTGATGCTCTTAGGGAAATAGACGCTACTATTTACGGGGGCGTGTTTTCAACCAGAACGAGCACTTCTCTTGAAGTACTTCAGGACATGGCAACCAGCCTTTATGAAGATCATCGCTGGGATCTTGTAAACAAGTCTTTGACTTAGCTTTTTATAAAATTTACCTGATTACCAGGATTCAGGTCTTATCTTTGGTTAGCAAAAGCCCTCCTAAATTATCAGATTTTACATGCAAGAATGGTTTTCGACACATTGGTTTACTTATAAAACACTCGTAAATTTTGAGTGGTACCATCCTATTTATCTGTATTTTATCCCTGCTGTACCTTTCTTATACATTTTAAGAGGATGGTTCAGAAGCGGAAGGGGTCAAAGACTTAATGTTGCTTTTCTTACCAGCGATTTGCAATCCAGCTGGACCAGTTATCTTCGTTTTATTCCGGCGATATTTTTGTCTCTTTCCATTGCATTGGTTCTTGTCTCATTAGCAAGACCGCAGAAAATAAATACTCAGACTGAAAGAAGTTCAGAAGGGATTGACATTATGCTTGCGATGGATATTTCGGCTTCAATGGACAGTAAAGATATTCCTCCAAACAGGCTGGCTGTTGCTAAAAAAGTAGCCAAAGACTTTATCAAAGGGCGTTTTCAGGATAGAATCGGCATGGTAATTTTCGCAGGAGAACCCTTTTCTCTTTGCCCGCTTACTACAGATTATCAGATGCTATTTGAATATATTGATGACATTAATTCTAATCTGATTAAAACTTCCGGCACTGCTATTGGAAATGCTTTGGGAATGTGCATTAACCGGATGAGAGAAACTAGTTCCAAAACAAAAGTGGCTATTCTTTTGAGTGACGGAGATAATACAGCCGGGAATCTGGATCCTGTTACTTCGGCACAATTAGCAAAAGCATTTGGCATTAAAGTTTATACTATAGCTGTAGGCAGCAACTCAAACCCGGAAGAAGCCGTAGATGAAGGAACTTTAAGAGCAATTGCTCAAACCAGTGAAGGGCAATTTTTCAGAGCAACTGATGCTAAATCTCTTTCATCTATTTTTAAACAGATTAACCGCCTTGAAAAAGTCAGAATAAAAAGTTCTCAATATAAAGACATTCAGGACTTTTACCATACATACCTCAGATGGTCTATTGTATTTCTTTTACTGGCTTTTCTTACTAAAACCTCTTTTATGGGAAATATCCTCGAAGATTAATCAGGATAATCTTTGCAACAATACACATTACATTTCTAAAATTGGCCAGATTACCATAGAATCTGTGAAACAAATAAAATCTATCTCAATTTCAAAATCGATTAATAAATGGTTTATTTTCCTAATGCTAAAATAAACATCGGACTTTTTATTACTGAAAAGCGTGCTGACGGTTTTCATAATATCGAATCATGTTTTTATCCGATAGGCTGGTCAGACGTTTTGGAAATCTTACCTTCTGATAAATTATCGTTCAAAAGTACAGGAATTGATATCCCCGGAGAGCCTTCAGGCAACCTTTGTTTAAAAGCTTACGAATTACTAAAAAAGGACTTTGACATTCCTCCCGTTTCTGTTCATCTCCATAAAGTTGTACCAATTGGTGCAGGAATGGGTGGAGGATCTTCTGATGGTGCCTTTACGATAAAAACCTTAAATTATCTGTTTGAGTTAGGCCTAAGTCTTGAGGTAATGGAAAATTATGCCCGTAAACTTGGTAGTGATTGTGCTTTTTTTATCCAGAATCGCCCCCAATTTTGCTTTGGAAAAGGGGATGAATTCTCAGAAATTGACGTTAACTTAACTGGAGAGTATATTGTTCTCATAAACCCGAATATCCATATTTCTACTATTGAAGCATATTCAGGTATAAAACCTAAAGCTTCTGCATCAGACCTAAAGGAAACATTAAAATTACCAATACAAGAATGGAAAAATCTGGTTCATAATGATTTTGAACAGAATCTTTTTCCCAGATTTCCGATTTTAGGAACAATTAAAGAGTCTTTGTATGAATCAGGCGCAAGTTTTGCTTCTATGACCGGATCTGGTTCCACTATTTATGGAATTTTCGAAAAAGAAGTTGACTTAAGAAATATGTTTGATAATTACGCTGTATGGCAAGGCTTTCTTTGAAGATAAAGTAAGTAAAGCGGGTATTTCGAAGTGAAATGTTCTCCGATCCGGAGCAATAGGTTTGAAGAGGATACTATCCTGTTTTCTTATTTCTGATGATTTGCCAAAATCAGCAAGATATCCTCCTTATTCCGAATAATTCGGCTAAAACAGGATTTTTATATGCATGGAAATAAGAGATAATCGTTGTGGAAATGATGAGACGAAGGGAACCTTTTCAATTTATGCTCACCCTTGCAATGTTCGGCAGTGGGTTGGTTTTTCTTTTTCTGCTGATTGTATATTCTGCCAGAAAAAATATCAGTGCGCAAGGCTTTGAAGAATTACCTCTTCCTGAAGTCTTTTATGCCAGTACTATTATTATAATTATCAGTAGCTTTACTCTTCATATTGCCAATATCAATTTCAGGAAAGACCATTTTATTACCTACAGAATTTTGATGGGCCTGACTCTGATTCTAGGAATTTCATTCATTTTTATGCAATTATGGGGATGGCAGGAGATTTATAGCCTGTCAGATAACCCTGCCAGAAAAAACTCCGGTGGTTTTATTTATTTACTTTCAGGGTTACATATTTTACACATCGTAATCGGGATTTTTTTTCTGGTACAAATCTTTATTGAAGCCCTCAAAAGAATGTCATATGTAGAGTCTTTTGTTTATTCTGTCAATCCTCCCAATCAACTTAAAATCAATCTTATAATATTTTACTGGCATTTTGTTGATGTCCTTTGGGTAATTCTTTTTTTATACCTGCTTTGGCAACATTCCTGATATTAAAGCGCAAAAGCGAATTGGGAAAGATAGCCTTCCTATTCGCTTTTTACCTATTCTATCTGAAAAACTATGCCTGTTTTACTAATTGAATATTTGCTACCAATTTAATCTCATCGCTTACGACCGCCCCTCCTGCTTCAGTGAGAGCATTCCATGTAAGGCCAAATTCCTGACGTGATATTTTACCTTTTAATTCAAACCCTGCTTTAACATTGCCCCAGGGATCAACTGCAGTTCCTCCGTAGGAAACTTCGAATTTTACTGATTTAGTAAGGCCTTTAAGCGTCAAATCTCCAACTAATACAAACTCGTCTTCATCTTCTTTTATAAATGAAGATGATACAAAAGTTAAAGTCGGGAATTGAGCAGCGTCAAAGAAATCCGGGCTTTTCAGATGACCATCGCGATCAGCATTATTTGTATTAATTGAGTTTACATCTGCCTCAAATGAAATTTTAGCATTTTCAAAATCATCCCCTGCTTCTACTGAACCACTGAATACATTGAAACTGCCTGTAACTGTAGTAATTACTAAATGTCTTACTTTAAATTGAATTTCGGAATGATGGGTATCTAATGCCCAGGTTGAAGTTGCCATGACTTTATTATTTAATTTTTTTGAAATAATTACGAGATTAATACAATCAATTTTTGACTGTTGAATAAGAACATGACAAAGGTATATAAAATATGTGTATATACATATATGTAATGACATATATTTTTTCAAAAAAATATTCGCGAAAATAAAAGTGGCCAAATTTTTACGTATGGCCACTTTTGGGGTTTTTAATTTTCTTCTCCGGAGTGCATGGCTTCAATAATTGATGCCCCTTTTCTAACAATTTTTACACTTTCAAGCTTTTCATTGCTTATGATTTCAATATTTCCCTTTTCCGTTTCTCCCAATTTTACAAGAACGGGCTTAAAGGTATTGGCTTTCTCCTCAATAAAGATCTGACCATCTGTTCCCTGTCTGACAACTGCATCTTCCGGTAATGTCAGGGCTGTTCTCGTGCCGCATAATATTTTAACATTGACAAACTGTCCAACCGTAAGTCTTGCCTCCATTTCCTCGTCCAGAATATGCACGTGCAAGTTGATAGACTTTGTTTCCGGCTCTACTGTTTTTCCAACTAGAATAATTTCTCCCCAGACTGGTTGTGATGAGATAACCGGATTAATCAATAAAACTTTTTGTCCTTTTCTAATTTTAGTAATGTCCTTTTCAAAGACTTTTACTTCAAGATGCTTATGTGCTGTACCAACTATCTCAAAAAGAACATCCGTCGGCATAACATTTTTCCCGATGGAAAGAGTGGATAGCTTTACATAACCGCTGATCGGAGAAACAACGTTAATCGTAGAGGATATATTATTTTTCCTGAGGTTGTCTATGTTACATCCCAGCAGCTGCAATTTAATCTGTAGTGCCTTTGTCTGAGCCTGAACAGAAGAAACTTCGGATTCCGCCTGTTGTAACTTCTTCCTGGCACCAACATCTTCCTGATTCAATACGGTCTGACGATCAAGTTCCTGTGTAAGGAATTTCAACCTGCTTATTGCCTGAAGATAATCCTGCTGCATCTGAATATAATCCATGCTATAAATATTAGCTAAAACTTCTCCTTGTCTAACCGGAGACCCGGGGAGCATGGTCGTACTTTTCACATATCCGCTAATAGGAACGCTTACAGAGGCAAGATTCATAGGAGGAACATCTACTACTCCATTGGCCTTTATAACCTCTGAAAGATTTGTCTGGTCAGGATTCCCCGTTTCGATTCCTGCATTCCTGATCTGCGTTTGTGTCAGCGTTATTGTATTATTCTCAGCTTCCTTCTTTTGCTGCGTTTTGGCATCGTCTGCCTTGGGAGAGGAACATCCTGTAACCGTCATGTAAACACAACTTATTCCCAAAATATATTTAATGACTGATTTATTCATTTCCGATTAAAGTTTCAATATTGATGACGATCTGATTATAGTTCTGCAATTCTACAAGATAAGCCTCCTTAATCTGCCAGGCCTGGGTGGTACTTTGAGCAAATTCAAAATATTCTATTTCTCCTTCTTTAAAACTTTTAAGGGCCGTTTTAAGAATGAGATCAGCCTGAGGTAGTGCTGAGTTTTCATAATAATCCAAGGATTTTTGGAGTTTTTGATACTGAAGCTTTAAATTATTCAATTCTGTCTGAATCTGATTTTCAGCAACCTGCAAATTCCCTTTTGAAATTTCTTCATTGATTCCATATGCTTTTATCCTTGCTTTCTGGGCTTTCGCAAAAACAGGAATGCTCAACCCACCCTGAACAAAGTTTTGATTATAATTACGCTCGATACTTTGGGTGGTTAGTCCGATTCTCAGATCAGGTTTAAGCTTCTCTTTTTCAAAACTGGTTTGCAAATGACTTACTTCTATCTGTTGTCTGAGAATTGCTAAAAAGGGATTCTTTTGTATATTCAATTCAGAAAGTTCTAATGCTTTTTTTCCCGAAAGGTTCTTATCGATCACAAAGCTCTGTTCATAATTCAGCAGAAACTTCAGATTCTGATAAAATTCTGCCTCCTCAGCATTAACAATCTGTATCCTGTTACGAATTTCTTTTAAGCGGGCCTCAGCTGATACCTTTTCCAGCAGATTAGTCTCTCCGGTTTTATATCTGACAGCCGCTGCGTTAAACGCTGTCTGAAACAAGCTATCTTCCTCTGAAAGCAATTTTAAATGGAGGGTGTTATTCAGAATCTGAAAATAATATCCCTTTACCGTCCCGATTATCTGATTTCTGGTAAAATCCAACCGCTTTTCTGAAGTTATTACATTACTTTTCAATAAATTCTCATGAGCCCGGTAAACAGATGGCAATAAAAAGGACTGTGAAAAACTCATGGTTGCATCATTGTTCAGATAGGTCTGAGTCCGCCCATATTGTAAGTCAACATTCGTTTTGGGTAATTCTCTTGCCGTTTTAACCAAGACTTCATTACCTGAAATTTCTAGTTTTGACAAAGCAATATTCCGGTTCTGTAAGTCAGCTTTATCGATGCACATTTGTAAACTCAAAACCGGAAGTACTTGCTTTGACCCATCAGGCGACTGAGCTTTTAATCCGATTGACGTCAGGCAGCATATCAATAATACTACCGCCGTTTTTCCTCCTTTAAACCGAGCTTTTTGCCTTACCAAACTATAAACAACCGGTAATACAACCAAAGTAAGAACCGTTGCTGTCAGAAGTCCTCCGATTACCACTGTTGCCAGCGGCCTTTGTACTTCTGCGCCCGGAGACGTACTTAAAGCCATTGGTAAAAAGCCCAGAGATGCTACTGAAGCAGTCATAATTACAGGTCTGAACCGGACTTTAACACCCTGAATAATTCTTTCCTTAATTTGTTCCAATCCCTCCTTTTCTAACTGATTGAAATAAGCGATCAGAACGATTCCATTCAACACAGCAACACCAAACAAAGCAATAAATCCGATTCCGGCAGAAACAGAGAATGGCATTCCCCTGATCCAAAGCGCAAAAATGCCTCCGATGGCGGAGAGAGGAATTGCCACAAAAACCATTAAAGCTTCTATAAAAGACTGGAATGTGAAAAACAACAAGATAAAAATCAGCAAAAGTGCTACAGGTACCGCAATTGATAAGCGACTTTTAGCTGCCTGGAGATTTTCGAATGCCCCGCCATAAGTAATGTTATAACCAGAAGGTAATCTAACCTTTTCATTGAGCGTCTGCTGTATTTCATTAACAAGACTTTCCACATCACGGTTTCTGACATTGATCCCAATTGTTATTCTACGGCGAGCATTATCTCTTGCTATTTCAGAAGGGGCATTCTGATAATCTATATCCGCCAATTCCTCAAAAGGAACCTTTCCTCCATTTGGCAAATCCACGTATAAATCCCTGATATTCTGAATATCCTGACGATAAGAAGAGTCGAGCCTTACCACCATATCAAACCTCTTTTCCCCTTCAAAAACGATTCCGGTAGCTTCTCCGGCAAACGCTACTTTTATTAATCTGTTTAAGTCATTAATTTTTAAACCATATTGGGCAATCTTGGGTCTGTCGTAATTAATAACCATCTGAGGCACTCCATTCAACTGCTGAACCTTGATATTTCCAACGCCTTGAATCTTTTCAATATATCTTGCACACTCATTAGCCTTTTTGAAAAGAATATTTAAATCCTCTCCGAAAATTTTAATGGCAATATCAGATTTAACTCCGGCAATTAATTCATTAAACCTCATTTGAATAGGTTGGGTAAATTCAAAATTTACTCCCGGCAAAGCTTCCAGCGTTTTATCCATTTTTTCTGAAAGTTCTTCGATCGTTTTAGCCTTTGTCCACTTCTCAGGCTCGTTCAGAATAATGATTAAATCGCAGGAATTTATCCCCATCGGATCTGTAGGTATCTCAGAAGAGCCGATTCTGGAAACAATCTGCTTTACCTCATCCGGGAATTTTTCTAATATTATTTTCTGTGCCTTATTATTTACATTAATGCTTTGAGTTAAAGAAGCATTGGAATGAAGTATCGTTTCAACAGCGAAGTCCCCTTCATTCAATTGCGGAATAAATTCTCCTCCAAGCCTTCCAAAAACAAAAAGGCTCACTAATAAAAGTAAAACAGCCGCAAAAATTACAATTTTCCTCGCCGCTAATGCTTTTTTGATAATTGGTTCATAAAATCCATACAAAAAATCTATAATCCTATCGGCCAGAGTCTGTTTGGTGGAAATCTTCTTACTTAAAAATAAGGAGGCCATCATAGGGACATAGGTAAGGGATAAGATTAAAGCTCCTAAAATAGCGAAACCTACCGTTTGAGCCATTGGCCTGAACATTTTCCCCTCTATGCCTGTCAAAGCCAATATTGGCAAATAAACAATCAAAATAATAATTTCACCGAATGCCGCAGATTTACGGATTGATACAGCGGACTGATACACTTCATCATTCATTTCGTCTTGCGTAAGCCTGAAAAGCTGTGTTTTATTACCATTTTTTTCAAAAACCTTTGCTCTGAAAATCAAATGGTGAATAACCGACTCAATAATGATCACTGCTCCATCCACAATCAGACCGAAATCTATTGCTCCCAGACTCATTAAATTTGCTGAAACCCCGAACAAATTCATCATTGCAAAAGAAAACAACAGACATAATGGTATCACTGAAGCGACAATTAATCCTGCTCTAAGGTTTCCTAATAAGAGTACCAGAATAAAAATCACGATCAATCCTCCCTCCATCATATTCTTTGTAACCGTTCCGATTGCTTTATCAATTAAATTACTTCTGTCTATAAAAGCATTAATTGTAATGCCTTCCGGTAAGGATTTCTGTATCTCCTGAATTCTGGTTTTTACGGATTTTACTACTTTTTCTGCACTTTCTCCCTTCAGCAGCAGAACAATACCACCAACAACTTCCCCTTCCCCGTTTCTGGTCATTGCACCATAACGAACAGCATGACCAAACTGAACTTTCGCAACATCCCGAATAAGAACCGGAAAGCCCTTTCGGTTTGTTACAACTATATTTCCAATGTCATCAAGGTTTTCAACCATTCCATCTGAGCGAATAAAATAAGCATTTGTGCCCTTTTCAATATAGCTTCCCCCCGAATTGGAATTATTCATTTGCAGGGCATCGAAAACCTCCGCAATACTAAGGTTCATTGCCCGAAGTCTTTCAGGATCAATTGCAACCTCATATTGCTTCAATTTTCCTCCGTAAGAACTCACCTCGACAACACCCTTTACTCCCAACAATTGTCTTTTGACAATCCAATCCTGAATCGTCCGCAAATCCATCAGGGAATATTTTTCCTTATATTTTGGATCAACCTGTAAGGTATATTGATAAAATTCCCCTAAACCGGTAGTTATCGGAGCCATTTCCGGAATTCCTGTTCCAGGTAAAAGGGAGGATTCGGCCGCTTTAAGTTTTTCTGCGACCTGTTGTCTTGTTACCTCTGTGGCAACCTTATCTTCAAAAACCACTGTAATTACAGAAAGACCCATTCTGGAAAAAGATCGGATTTCTTTCACATTAGGAATTGTTCTAAGGCTTATTTCAAGAGGATAGGTAATAAATTTTTCTACTTCCGTAGCTGCCAGAGCCGGGGATTGAGTAATCACCTGAACCTGATTTGAGGTAATGTCCGGCAAAGCATCAACCGTCAGCTGAGAAAGAGAAACACTTCCCCAGGCAATTAATCCTGCCACAAACAAACCTATTATCAGTTTATTTCTAATGCTGAATTTTATTAATGAATCAATCATTTTATAAGGAGAACTTTTCAGTTCCTATTAAAAAAGGTAGTGTAATTATAATTTTTGATGAACCTTCAAAACCCTCGGCCATTAAATACCTGTGAAAAGTATTTTCCGTTAAGAGTTGTGTGATTCTTTGAGATGAACGGGATTATCCCTTTGTAGCAAGCGTTACTATTTCTCAGGAAAATTTATGACAAAATAGTTTTTTCAAAACCTGAATACAGCCTTTGAAAAACAGAAATAGCGCTAACTTAATTAAAGGGAAAATCAGAATCCCCGGGGCGGATTCAGCAATGAAGGACTTAATAAAAGGGAATAATCATTTTTCCAAAGCATTTTCCGTCTTCCAAGCATTTTAAAATGCAAAGACATAAGTGCCAGGGTAAAGAGGCTGGCTAATACATATAAGAACCCAATACCTCCGCAATCAAAACAAGGTAAGGTACTATGATGTGTAGTTTTTGAATGTGAAGAGTCTGCGGAATAATGCATCCATAAGAATACTTTGAAATTAAAAGTCTTAGGAGCACTTCGTTTATGGTATTGGTAATGTTTTAGTAACTCGGGTAATTTAACAGACTCCTCCATACCCAATTTAGGCATCAGACTTCCGAAGAAGATGACCAGAAATAATATCAAAGCCACAAGTCTTTTCATGAATTCTTTGTTACATTTTAATTACATTCCATATTAAACATAGTGATAAAACGTACTATGCTTTGCATTATTTTGAATATCAGAGGGTTATTCAAAAACGTTTAAGACCATTTCTGATTCCGGTACAAAAATCACAAGTCTTTTTTCAACTGCCAAATTTAATAAAGAAATTCCAAGAACCACAAGCCTACAGACCCGATTAAGTACAATTTAGAATTAATTTTATTCTTAAGAGTCAACTTATTGCTTTACTTTGTACCCAAAATTTCATCAAAACCTGAAACAAATGAAACAACTTATCACATTAACTGCATTATCCACTTTCATGATTACCGCAAGTTCACAAGTAAACGCTCAGATTCAATATCCTAATACCCCAAAAATTGAACATATTGATGAGTATCACGGGGTAAAAGTATCAGATCCTTATCATTGGCTTGAAGATGATCGTTCTGCTGAAACAGCAGCCTGGGTAAAAGAAGAAAATAAAGTTACGTTCGATTATCTCTCGAAAATCCCTTATCGCCAGCAGTTTAAAGACCGTCTGGAAAAAGTATTTAACTATCCGAAATATTCTGCTCCTTCCAGAAAAGGCGAGTATTTCTATTTTTATAAAAATGACGGCCTTCAGAATCAGGCTGTCCTGTATCGCCAAAAAGGTCTTGACGGAGTTCCGGAGGAAATTATTGATCCTAACAAATTATCAACTGACGGCACAACAAGACTTACTTTATTCAGGCTTTCAAAAAACGGAAAATATGCAATCTGCGGGCTATCAAAAGCAGGTTCCGACTGGCAGGAATTTCAGGTAATGGAGATGTCAGGTAAAAAGATGCTTGCCGATAAACTGGAATGGGTTAAAGTTTCCGGAGCTGCCTGGCAAGGTGATGGTTTCTATTACAGTCGTTATCCACAGCCTGAAAAAGGCAAGGAGTTATCGTCAAAAAATGAAAATCATCAGGTTTTTTTCCACAAAATAGGAACCACTCAGGCGGAAGATGAACTGATTTTTGAAGATGCAGCTAATCCGCAGCGTTTTAATCAGGTTGGTACTACCGAAGATGAGAAATATGCAATTCTCGTTATTAGTGACAGAGGTAAAGGTAAAGATGGAAATGCGGTATTTTTCAAAGAAAAAGGGCAAAAAAGCTTTACCCCTATCATCTCTGAGGTATCAAACTCACGATTCCGGGTAATCGACAATGTCGGAGATAAATTTCTTATTGAAACAAACGATAAAGCTCCAAACTCAAAAGTGCTTCTTTTTGATCCGAAAAATCCGGATTTAACAAACTGGAAAGTTGTTATTCCGGAAAAACCGGAACCTTTGGAAAATGTTGGAACAGCTGGTGGGAAACTATTTATATCCTATCTGAAGGATGTTAGCACAAGAGTGTATTTGTATGATATAAACGGAAAGCTAGAAAAAGAAGTCAAGCTTCCTGCAATCGGGACATCCACAGGCTTCGATGGAGAAAAGGATGACAAATTTGTATTTTATTCTTTTACTTCTTTTACTTTTCCACCAACTATCTACAGATATGAAATCGCAACCGGGAAAAGCGTCGTTTTCCGTCAGCCTGAAGTAGCGTTTAAACCAACCGATTTCGAAACCAAACAGGTTTTCTACACCAGTAAGGATGGTACAAAGGTGCCAATGTTTCTGGTTTATAAAAAAGGTATCAGACTTGATGGCTCAAACCCTACGCTTCTATATGGTTACGGAGGTTTTAATATCAGCCTTCTTCCAAATTTCAGTGCGACTTTGTTACCTCTGATTGAACAGGGCGCCATTTTTGCCCAGACAAACCTGAGAGGTGGAGCTGAATATGGTGAAAAATGGCATGAGCAAGGAATGAAACTGAAAAAGCAAAATGTCTTTGATGACTTTATTGCTGCCGGAGAATATCTGATCGCAGAGAAATATACTTCCAAAGAAAGACTGGCAATCAGAGGCGGTTCCAACGGAGGTCTGTTAGTAGGAGCCGTGATGAATCAGAGACCTGATTTATTCAAGGTTGCTATTCCTCAGGTAGGGGTTATGGACATGCTTCGTTTTCATAAATTCACAATCGGCTGGAATTGGATTGCAGACTATGGCTCAAGTGATAATGCTGAGGAATTTAAGGCACTTTATGCTTATTCACCTCTTCATAATCTTAAAGAGGGCGTAAACTATCCTGCAACATTAATTACCACTGCCGATCATGATGACAGGGTTGTTCCGGCTCATTCATTTAAATATGCTGCTACCTTGCAGGAAAAATATAAAGGTAAAAATCCTGTTCTGATCAGAATTGATACAAATTCAGGACATGGAGCAAGTAATACCGCAAAAAACATTGAATTACTTGCTGATATTTATTCATTTATGTTCTATAATATGAATATCACCCCTAAATTTTAAGTTTTTTCAGATTCCCTGGTTTTGTCAAATTTTTAAGACAAAACCAGGGAATCTGAAATTTATTACCCTTCTCATCAATAAGTTTTATAGTTCTTCCTAACTTTGAGTCCCTGGATTTAACAGATCACAATCCATAGCAAAAGCTAATATTTTCGTTATCGGTTGTACCTAGTAAAAATTAATGAATACAAGCATTTTTCTCAAAACACTTAACGAAGAGATCTCTCAGCAAAACTACGGCGAAAATCCGGTAGAATTGTATGAACCAATCCGTTATATCATGTCTCTGGGCGGCAAACGTTTACGTCCTCTTATGACAATTCTTTCCACAGCTTTATTTACGGACGACTGGCAAAAAGCAGTAAAACCGGCCATTGCCGTCGAGATTTTCCATAATTTTACGCTCATGCATGACGATATCATGGATAAAGCGCCATTACGTCGTGGAAAACCAACTGTTCATGAAAAATGGAATGAAAATATTGCGATCCTTTCCGGCGATGTAATGCTGGTACAAGCCTATGAACTGTTACTATTCGTAGAAGATGCTAAATTCAAAAAAGCATTAAAGCGTTTTAACCGTACTGCCGCTGAAGTTTGTGAAGGACAACAACTGGATATGAATTTCGAGAAAAGAGAATCCGTTTCTGAGGAAGAATATCTTGAAATGATCAAACTCAAAACTTCTGTCCTGGTAGGATTCGCGATGGAATTAGGTGGTATTATTGCCGGAGCTGACGATAATTCCTGTGAACTGCTTTATCAATTTGGTATTAATATTGGACTAGGGTTTCAGCTGAAAGATGACCTTTTAGATGTTTACGGAGATCCTGATAAATTTGGGAAACAGGTTGGAGGAGATATTATCGCCAATAAAAAAACTTTCTTACTTATTGAAGCTCTGGAAAAAGCAAGCGGAGAAACCCGGGAAACGCTCAATTACTGGCTTAGTCTTGAAACATTTGAGGCTTCTCTAAAAGTAAAAGCTGTAACCGAAATTTATGATCAGCTTGGTATCAAAAAAATTACGGAGGACAAGATTAATGCTTACTTTAACATCGGTTTTGAGAGCCTTAAATCTCTGGACATCGAAGAATCCAGGAAAGCAGCGCTGATCGAATTTACCGAGATGTTGATTGATAGAGAAGTTTAATTAAATTTGCAGGAAAATTGCCTGTCATTCTGACCATTAACTCTCTTTTCCAGAGCAGATTACATTCAGAATATTAAAATGAATATTCGATTTACTCAAATAACCAATATTTAAATCAAAGACTTTGGCTTCAGAAATTCTGACTCCTTTTATTTGCTTAAAATTATGTCTTTAACCATTCTTCTGATTGCAGCCACGGTAGTTATTAGTTTATTAGCCTGGAACAACGATACTTTGCTTGGCAAATTACTGATGAACCCTTTTATGATTAACCGTAAAAATGAATACTGGCGTTTTTTAACCTCAGGTTTTATTCATGCAGACTACGGGCATCTATTCTTTAATATGCTGAGTTTTTATTTCTTCGGGCAAAACATTGAAGCCGTTTTTAAGGAGATTTTTGGCAGCACAGGAGAAATCTATTTCTTAATCCTATATCTGGGAGGAATTATTCTTTCCGACGTTCCTTCATATATCAAAAACAGAAATAATTTCAGCTACAATTCGCTTGGAGCTTCAGGTGGTGTTTCTTCCATAATTTTTGCAGGTATTTTATTTTTCCCTTTGGATAAAATCTACCTCTATGGTGCTTTAGGAATTCCGGGTATTATTTATGCGCTGCTTTATGTATGGTATTCTATTGCCATGGGGCGTCGCGGCGGCGACAATATAAACCATTCGGCTCACTTATATGGAGCCCTGTTTGGTGTTATTTTCACAATCGCCGTTTTTCCGTCAGTTGTTAATATTTTCATACAACAGATTTTAAACTGGAAATTTTAGTCCGGAGATTCTTTAGGTCAGGATAGATATCAGAAATCCAATTTTCCGAATTTTAAGAAGCTTTTATGGCTTTCTGCCATTTAGTTATATATGCAAAAACGAAGAATCGCCATTTTAGGCTCAACGGGTTCAATCGGAACACAAACCCTGGAAGTCATTAAAGCCAACCCTCAACATTTTGAAGTTGAAGTACTGACCGCTCAGAATAATGCAGCATTACTGATTGAACAAAGTATTGAATTTAAGCCCAATTGCGTTGTAATTGCTAATGAAAGTCTGTACGATAAGGTTTTTACGGCACTTGACGGTCACGGGATAAAGGTTTATACCGGAACAGCTGCACTTTCAGCGGTAGTTCAAATGGAAACCATTGACATCGTTCTGACCGCATTAGTCGGCTATGTTGGCCTTTTGCCAACTATTAAAGCTATTGAAGCTGGCAAACACATTGCACTGGCGAACAAAGAAACCCTGGTTGTAGCCGGAGAACTGATTACAAAACTTGCTGCAGAGAAAGGTATCAATATTTTCCCTGTTGACTCAGAGCATTCCGCTATTTTCCAATGTCTTGTCGGGGAATTCCATAATCCGATTGAAAAAATCATACTTACCGCATCAGGAGGTCCTTTTCGTGGAAAAAAATACCATGAGCTTACGAATATAAGTAAGTCACAAGCATTGAAACATCCCAACTGGGTCATGGGTGCTAAAATCACCATAGATTCTGCCAGTTTGATGAACAAAGGACTTGAGGTGATTGAAGCAAAATGGTTATTTTCATTAAAACCGGAGCAAATTGAGGTAATTGTACATCCTCAGTCTATAGTTCATTCATTGGTACAGTTTGAAGATGGCTCCATTAAAGCACAAATGGGTCTGCCTGACATGAAATTACCGATTCAGTTTGCAATTGGTTTTCCCAACAGACTAAAATCGGATTTTCCACGTTTTGACTTCACAAAATATCCCAATCTCACATTTGAACAACCAGATACAGAAACATTTCGTAACTTGCAACTGGCTTTTGAAGCAATGACTAAAGGAGGGAATTCACCTTGTGTTCTGAACGCTGCTAATGAAGTAGCAGTAGCTGCTTTTTTAGAAGATAAAATAGGCTTTTTGCAAATGTCTGATCTGATAGAAACTTGTCTTTCAAAAATTCCGTTTATTAATCACCCGGGATTAGATGATTACATTAAAACAGACGAGGAGACCAGAAAATTAGCATATACATTAATATAACAATCAAAGTAAAAGGTTTGTGTATTTTTAATTCAACCGACAATCTCTGAAACACACAACCGAAAAAAAACGAATGGAAGGATTAGTAATGGCAGGACAGCTAATTTTGGGGCTGTCAATTTTAGTGACCCTGCATGAATTTGGTCACTATATCACAGCAAAGTGGTTTAAGATGCGTGTGGATAAATTCTATCTCTTCTTTGACTTCCTTTTTCCTGTACCAACTTTATTAAATTTCTCTTTATTTAAAAAGAAGATAGGTGAAACAGAATATGGTGTGGGTTGGTTTCCTTTAGGTGGTTATGTATCTATTGCCGGGATGATTGACGAAACTCAGGATTCCTCAACACTTGCCAAAGAACCAGAACCCTGGGAATTCAGAGCCAAGCCAGCATGGCAGAGACTTATTGTAATGCTTGGCGGAGTAATTATCAATGTAATTACGGGTATTATTATTTTTGTTGCAATTACTTACAACAACGGGAATAACTATATATCAAGAGAAGAAGTAAACAAAAACGGGATTGTTTCGTATAAATTAGGCCAGTACATTGGCCTGAAAACAGGGGATAAAATCCTGAAAATCAACGGTAAAGATTTTAAGAAATTCAGCGATGTAGGCAGTTCAGATATTATTCTGGGAGAAAACAGCTACTATACGATTGACAGAAACGGACAAATTTTAAATATAAAAGTTCCAACTGATTTCTTCGAAAAGCTTTCAGATAAAAATGCTGAATTTATAGAACCAATCAGACCGTTTAAAGTCAGAGAAGTAGCCGCGCCCAAAACGCCTTCGATGCTTGATAAACTTTTCGGAGCGAAGAAAGAAGAATTACTTCCGGCTATGGCCGCAGGTTTACAGGCTGATGACAAAATCATAAGTCTTAACAAGACGCCAATTCATTTCTACCATGAATTGAGAGATATTCTTGAAAAAAATGCTGGCAAAGCTGTTAAATTAGGCATTGAGAGACAAGGCAAAATTGATACACTTAGCCTGACGGTATCTCCTGATGGAAAAATCGGGTTTATTCCTGAATTTTTAATTAAACAAACTCATGAAGATTATTCATTCGGACAAGCTTTAAGTATTGGTACATCCAGTGCATTCGGTGTAATCGGCGATAATATTAAAGGGTTTAAAAAAATCTTTAAAGGTGAAGTTGCACCAACTAAAGCCTTAAGCGGTCCGATAGGTATTGCAAGACTTTTTGGTGGCATTTGGGATTGGGGTCGTTTTTGGTTCTTAACAGGGTTACTCTCAATGGCCTTGGCATTTATGAACTTACTTCCGATTCCGGCACTGGATGGGGGTCATGCAATCTTTTTATTGTATGAAATGATATCCGGTAAAGCGCCATCTGAAGTAGTACTGGAAAGAGCTCAGCAAGTTGGTATGATTATCTTACTCGCTTTAATGGCCTTTACCTTTGGAAACGATTTATTTAAGGTCATTTTTTAGGAAAAGGTTTCGGATATAACAATTGAGTATTCATTCATCGTATATTGATAAAGATTATTCGTTTGCTTATTAAAACATTACGTTAAGAAATCGCCAATATGGAAATACAGATTCCAGCTATTAATTATTCTTTTTCAAAACCTCATATGTCTTCACCTATGAGGTTTTTCATTTTGCTTTGTCTATTGATTTTAGGCTCTTTTATCTTTTTTTCCTTTAAAAAACATGCTTTTCATACCAGTCTTACTGAAATGAATTATAATGCCAGGGAAAAAAACATTGAGATAAGCATAAGGATTTTCACGGATGATCTTGAAAAAGTTTTATCACTTGAAAATGGAAATCAGAAGTTTATCATCGAAAATAATGACAAAAATGATGGTTTTGTGGAAAAATATATCCGAAAGCATTTTAATCTGATCAATTCAAAAAATCAAAAGAAACCATATAACTATATTGGAAAAGAAGAGTCAAAGGATGCTACATGGATTTATTTGGAAATGCCTGTAAATGAATCTGTTTCAGGATCAAAAATTCAGAATGATGTGTTAATGGATATATTTGAAGATCAGGTCAATATTATAAATTTATCCTGGCAGGGCGACAAAAAATCATTCATTTTTAACCAGAAAAAGAAAATACAGGATATTTAATTTTCCCTCCGGAATACTAATTTTCTTCAATTATTTCTAAAATTTATAAAAAGTCTGACAATATGTCTACTGGCATAAGATTTGACCGTATAATAATTAAGTTTGAATAGAAGATTACTAATCTGTAAATTTATTATCATTCTGTCAGTTTGACATACATTTTGATTTAAGGACTCGTCGGCACGGGTTCCTCATAATTTGATTTGATACGAACCACTAACTCTTCAATCAAAATTGTCAGTCTCGACTGAGAACTCAATAGCATTTGACAATTATGAGCTATAACAATATTTTAAGTAAACTTAAACTTTCTGAAATAACTGATTTCGATGGAATAGAACTTATTCCTTTAGGAAGCGATGGCCTGGAAGATGATGAAAAATTCAACAATCTTTCTGATGAATTACCTATTCTTCCTATCAGAAATATTGTTCTTTTTCCGGGAATGGTTATTCCAATTACTGTTGGAAGACAGAAATCCGTGCGTCTTGTTAAGAAAGCATATAAAGGGAACCGGACAATCGGCGTTTTAGTACAGGCTAATCAGAACAGAGAGGAGCCTACTACAGAAGATTTATATAAAATCGGAACGGTTGCCAATATCCTGAAAATGATTGTATTACCTGGCGGGAATATTACGATTATCGTTCAGGGGCGTAAACGTTTTGAGGTATTGGATTTCCTTAAAACTGAACCAAATTTCCTGGCGAAAGTAAAATACATTGATGATACATTCCCGAAAAAACTAAACCGGGAAAATAAAGCGCTTGTCGCCTCTCTGAAAGAATCGGCCATCAAAATATTGAATCTGAATCCTGAAATTCCACGAGAAGCTCAGATTGCTCTTGACAATATTGATTCTCCAACCTTTCTTACTCACTTCTTATCCTCAAATATTACTGCGGAATTAGCTGAAAAACAGCAATTACTGGAAACACTTGATGGAATAGAACAGGCCCAGAAATTGCTGGAGCATATGATGAACGATATTCAATTGCTAGAATTGAAACGTGAGATTCAGAGTAAAGCAAGTAGTGATATAGACCAGCAGCAGCGTGATTATTATCTCAGACAGCAAATCAAGGTTTTACAGGAAGAGCTTGGCGTTGACAGTCCTGAACAGGAATTAGATAATATCAGAGCCAAAGGGGCAAAAAAGAAATGGAATAAAGAAGTAAATGACTACTTCCAGAAAGAATTAGGTAAACTCCAAAGAACAAATTCTATGTCTGCGGAATACCCGATGCTGATGAACTATGTCGAGCTTCTGGTTGATTTGCCCTGGAATGAATATACAAAGGACAACTTTGATCTTAAAAAAGCCCAAAAAATTCTTGATGCTGAGCACTTTGGTTTAGAGAAAGTCAAAGAAAGAATTATCGAATATCTTGCGGTTTTGAAGATGAAAGGCAATATGAAAGCACCGATTCTTTGTCTTTACGGCCCTCCGGGTGTTGGGAAAACCTCTCTGGGGAAATCCATCGCCAAGTCGCTGGGAAGAAAATATGTAAGAATGGCGTTGGGAGGTTTACACGACGAGTCTGAAATTCGTGGACACCGTAAGACCTATATCGGAGCAATGCCTGGCAAAATTGTTCAGAACATTAAAAAAGCAGGTTCTTCCAATCCTGTCTTTATTCTCGATGAAATCGATAAAGTTTCTTCAGACCACCGTGGAGATCCCTCTTCTGCTCTTTTAGAAGTATTGGATCCGGAGCAAAACAGTACTTTTATGGACAATTACCTTGAAGTGGAATACGACCTTTCAAAAGTAATGTTTATTGCTACCGCCAATTCTCTTGATTCTATTCATCCCGCTTTAAGAGATAGAATGGAAATTATCGATATCAGCGGTTATACCATTGAAGAGAAGGTTCAGATTGCCAAAAAACACCTTATCCCCAAACAAAAAGAAGAACATGGGCTGGAAAACAAATCTCTTACTGTTACGGACTCAGCGATTCAGAAAATTGTAGAAGGTTATACCAGAGAATCAGGTGTGAGAAAGCTTGAGCAGGAAGTCGGCAAACTTATCAGGAAAATCACCAAATCCATTGCTATGGAAGAGGAATATCCTAAATCTGTTAAACCAGAGGATATTTTAAAGCTGCTTGGCTCTGAAATTTTTGATAAAGACCTTTATGAATCAAATGAAACAGCCGGGGTTGTTACAGGTTTGGCCTGGACACCAGTAGGCGGAGATATTCTGTTCATAGAAACACTTCTGACGAAAGGTAAAGGAGGATTAACACTTTCAGGTCAATTAGGCGATGTAATGAAAGAATCGGCCATGGCAGCCTTAAGTTATCTTAGAGCACATTCCGATGATTATGGTATTGACTACAGAATTTTTGACAACTATAATATTCATATTCATGTTCCGGCAGGTGCCGTACCTAAAGACGGGCCTTCTGCCGGAGTAACTATGACAACCTCAATTGCGTCTGCATTGACTCAAAGACAAGTAAAAAATAAATTGGCGATGACAGGAGAGATTACTCTGAGAGGGAAGGTTTTACCAGTTGGAGGAATAAAAGAAAAAATTCTGGCAGCTAAGCGCGCAGGTATCAGAGAAATTATTCTTTGTAACAAAAACAAAAAGGATATTGATGAAATTACACCATCATATATCTCTGATCTGAAATTCCATTATGTTGATATGGTTGATGAAGTGCTGGAAATTGCCTTATTAAAAGAAAAAGTCAGGAAACCGGTGAAATTTGTTTTCCCGGAAGATACAAAAGAAGTCGCTCTTAACTAGAGCGACTTCTTTTATGCGATAATCTGATTGTACTTACCGGCTTTAAAGGGATTTGTTTTATTGTTCAACTCGTCATACGCTATATTTTGAATCCCAGTGAAACCCTCAGGATATTGTTTTTCTGACTGTCATTCTTAAAATAGTTAGTCAAGCCCCACTCGTGTGTCACATCTAGTGTAATGAATCCAAATTCCAGACCAATTCCAGCATTCACACCATAAGTCCATTCATTAAGGTTTTCTTTTCTTAAATTAGTATTACTGTTGTTATCTACCGCTAAAAGATAATTAGCCACACCACCGCCTTTTATATTAAACTTAAAAAAACCGCTGTCTCCTCTCGTCAAGTATATCCCAACCATCAACGGGACCTTAAGGCTTTGTACCCTTGGGCCATCCGTCAAACGCGCATTATTAAGACTGTCTTTGTTAGAAACCTGCGTTGAAGAGTTGAAGTAATGAATACCGGGCTGAATAAAAAAACGTTGCGTTCTAATTCTGACATCTACACCAGCGTTAAAGCCTGTTCTACCCGTATAGTTACCATCCTTAAAATCTATGTTAAAATCAGAAGCATGTAACCCTATTATTGGTATTATCCAAGTTCCTGATTTTCGCCTGTTTATCTCTCCAAATCGCTCTTTAAACGTGAGCGTTTTTCCATTCCCTACACTTGCAGACTTATTTTTATAATCATCCGGTAAGGTTTGTCTCCGGTACTTCTCTCTCAGCCACTCTTGATATTCTTTGTCCTCGGCAAACACCGTAACCGGAGGGTTTACCGGAGCTAAGGCAGGAGCAGGCACAGCCTTGGAAGCTTCAGAGGGAATGATGATATTGTTAATAATAATCGTAGGCTGTCCGGTCTGTTGAGGAAAACTTTTATAGGTTGCCTCTACCACCTTCTGCGTCATCTCCTGAACGGATGACTGCTTCTGATTAATAGTATCAATCATAACCGTGTTCTGTACCCTTTGGAAAGTTTCTTTCCCCTTTTCTGTTTTTTGAGCCCATCCGGTAGTTTCTCCTACACCGCCTAACAATATTAAAATATACGCCACTTTTTTCATAGGTAAAAAGATATTGTGTTTGATTAATGATATTATGACCGCACTTTGTACATTAAAGTCACCTATGTCAACTTTAATTGCTACATCCTATATTTGATTATTTAATTTCTTAAATAATCAACATTTCAAAAATAGAACTTATAAGATGCTCATTCAAAGCTCCTTATTTCCAAATTTGATCTGTCGTATTGCCATAAAATCAAGTTCTGAATACCTCGTTGGTTACGAGACTAACGAACATATGGGTAATGCTTTCCTAGTCTTCAACCATTTTTTTATTCCCTTCTGACTAAAAAGATATACAGAATTCAAGACCTTTAAATTTTTTGGTTTTTTGATGAATATTCGAAATAAATTTGCAATTTTCCATTGAAAAATCTTCATATGTTCAAGATAAAATGAAAAAAACGGCATTTGGAATCTTTTTAAGCCTTGTTTTTAGTTCAGCATTCGCCCAGGACAAGCTAAAAGTGTTAACGGACCAAAGAGCAATCTTATATCAGAATTATAAAGAAGCCAAAAGTCAGTCTAATGGACTTTTTGGAGGTAAGACTTCTAAAGACATGGAATCTGAAATTATGATTCTGGAAGAAATCATTAAAAAAGACAACGAAATTCTTGATGAGCAAGCCAATTTACACAGTCAGGAAAACTCACATAATACCGACAAATACAATGATCTGATTCAGCAAAATAATGATTTAACTGAAAAAAACCGGGAACTACAGGAGCTATCAGAAAGACATAAGGGTTGGTCAAAGGAAAATCACAAAATGCTTGAAGATACTGAACAGCAGGAGGCACTATTATTTGGTATCATCGGAATTTTAGGAATATTAGCCTTAATTTTCATCTTAAAATTTTATAGTCTGAAAGCGAAAGTCAAAACGCTTTAGCTTTTCCTTACCCTATTTCTTAAAACTAAAATATCTGTTTCAAAGGATAAATATTCTGCCATATAGTCTAACTCAGGCTTTAAATAAAACGCTGCAATTCTTTACCGCAATAATTTCGATTCTTACTCGTGATAAGAATGTAATTATTTCTTTTACCCGAAATCGTCTTATCTAACCATAAGCCTTTTATTCTATTCTCCGGGTACAACACAAAACTTCAGTAATCTTCATCAGGAAATATTAAAAAATGAAAACCTTCAAGTCAAAATACATAGGGGAAAGAAATATAGACATTTGGGTACCGTCAGATTACAGTACAGCAAAGAAATATGAGGTATTATACATGCATGACGGACAAATGCTTTATGACAGCACCACAACCTGGAACAAACAAGCATGGGATATAGATGATGTCGCCTCTGCATTGATGAAAGAAGGTAAACTAAGAGATTTCATTGTGGTGGGTATCTGGAACGGAGGTAAAACACGCCATTCTGATTACTTTCCTCAGAAACCTTTTGAATCACTTTCCGAAAAACAACAGGAATTAATTTCCAGACAACTTCAGGATGCCGGAAAAATCACTGCTCCATTTTATCCTGACTCTGATAATTATCTGAAATTTTTAGTTTACGAAGTAAAGCCATTTGTTGATCAGAACTTTTCTGTTTTTCCGGAGAAAAGCTGCACCTTCGTGGCAGGAAGCAGTATGGGGGGATTAATTTCTCTTTATGCCATCTGTGAGTATCCTGATATTTTTGAAGGGGCAGCCTGCCTTTCAACACATTGGCCCGGGACTTATTCGGTGCAAAACAACCCTATTCCCGGGGCATTCTTTAATTTCATGAATAATTCTCTTCCTGATCCTGAAACACACAGAATCTATTTTGATTACGGTGATCAAACACTCGATGCTTTATATCCTCCTTTACAAAAGGAAGCTGATGAAATAATGAAAAAAAGAGGGTTTTCAGCTAAAAACTGGGAAACTTTGTTTTTCCCGGGGGATGATCACAGCGAAAAGTCATGGAATAAACGCCTGCATTTTCCTTTGGAGTTTCTGCTTGGAAAGAATGGTTAAAAATATTTCTGTTGCTCTTATTTTTCTGATTACCCATTTTTATTAAAACATATGAAAAAACTATACTTTATTTCCCTTCTCTTTCTTTTAAGTCATTACGGGTTTTCGCAACAATCTACACCCTTCTCTGAACCTCCGCTATGGGCCAAAAAGGCTATCTGGTATCAAATTTTCGTGGAACGTTTTAACAATGGAGATAAAGGAAATGACCCTTCCCCTTCAACCATGGATGTTGCACAGCTTAATTCGTTTACTCCTGAAGGATGGTCAATTACTCCCTGGACCCATAATTGGTATCAGCAGGAGAATTGGGCACTAAATACCGGAAAATCCTGGAATGAAACCAGTCAGTTCAGAAGATTCGGAGGTGATCTGCAAGGTGTTATCAACAAATTGGATTACCTGCAAAACCTTGGAATTACGGCCATTTTTATCAATCCGCTAAATGATGCTCCCTCTCTGCATAAATATGATGCCAGAAACTACCATCACATTGATGTAAACTTTGGGCCGGATCCGACTGGTGACCGTAAGATTATTGCTTCTGAGAATCCTGTTGATCCGACATCCTGGAAATGGACTTCAGCTGATAAATTATTCCTGAAACTGGTTAAAGAACTACATAAAAGAAATATAAAAATTATCCTTGATTATTCATGGAATCACACAGGAACACTTTTCTGGGCATGGCAGGATATTATAAAAAACCAGGAAAAATCGGCATTTAAAGATTGGTACGCTATCAAATCATTTGATAATCCTCAAACGCCGCAAAATGAATTTTCTTATGACGGTTGGTGGGGAATCCCAGGTATGCCGGAATTGAAGAAGACAAATATAAGTACAGAACGTAAAGCCGGGCATCCATATGAAGGAGATATTAATTCAGCGGCCAAACAACATATTTTCGATGTAACCCAAAGATGGCTCGCTCCTAACGGAAATGTCAGTGAAGGCGTTGATGGCTACCGACTGGACGTGGCAGATCAGATAGGCCTCGGATTCTGGAGAGATTTCAGGAAAAAAGTCCGTTCTGTACAGCCGGAGGCATACCTCATCGGAGAAATATGGTGGGAAGAATGGCCTGATAAACTGATGGATCCTGTGCCATATACAAGTGGTGATGTTTTTGATGCAGTTATGTTTTATCAGGTATATCGCCCTGCCCGCTATTTCTTCGCTAAAAATAACTATGAAATAAATGCCAAACAGTTAAAAGACAGCTTATTACTTCAATGGAATCGTCTAATGCCTGAAAACCGTTATCGATGATGAATGTTTCATCTTCTCATGATACTCCAAGGCTGTTAACGGATTTTTTTAATCCTAATAAATACAAATTTAAAGCCAGTCCGAATGATGATCCTTTGTATAAGACCGGTAAGCCTGATCAAGAAACTTATCAACGGCTAAAATTATACCTGGTACATTTATTTACCAGTATAGGAGCTCCGCAAATCTGGAATGGAGAAGAAATGGGAATGTGGGGTGCTGACGATCCGCATCCAAGAAAACCTCTTTGGTGGAAAGGATTAAACTTCGAACCAGAAACAAGAAATAATGTTCAGCCTGGTACTAAAATGTTTGATCCTGTGGGATTTAACCAAAATCAGTTTGACTGGTATCAAAAATTAATCAAAATCCGTACAAATAACCCGGTGCTTTCTACCGGTGATATTGAATTTATAATAACAGATGGTAAAAAATTAGCCTATAAGCGTGCGGATCAAAGGAACGAGATTCTCGTAATTTTTAACCTTGAATCAACAACTGAAGTATTTAACCTTCCGGAAAAATCTAAATATTCAAATTTACTTAATAATGACAAAAACATTGCCCGAAAGGTTATAATTCCACCTTTATCATCAGTTATTCTAAAGAAAATGTAGTTGGAAGAAATCCCTTCTGCTCTGTTTTTAATGGATTTTTAGCCATTTTTAACAATATTTCCTTCTCTGTCATATTTAATAAGATCTATTGCAAGCATTTTACGAATGACTTCAATGAAATAAGACTGACTTGAAGGCTGCATTATTTTTATCAGCAACTCGAGACTCATGGCGCCATTTTCCAATAGTTGTAAAATCTTATTCTGGTCTGCCTCTGTTTCCTGTTGCTGATAATTTTGCTGATTTTCCTGTCTTTTTTTGGCAAGACAATTATCACAGATGCCACATTCATTATCGGTGATCTCATCAAAATATTCCAGCAGGATTTGTGTCCGGCATCTCATATTATGCTGCATATAGTAAACAACCGCCCTTGCTTTCTCTACATCTCTTTCCTTTCTCTGACTTATTTCCTGAAAGTTTAACGGTAGAACTTTAGCATCAAAACGTTGGGTAAGAAAAGTCAGCTGAGGCCTGTCTTTTTGTTTCTCATATACAACAATGTTCAACTTTTCCATCTGCAAAAGCATCGTTTCTACCTCAATTAACGGAGCGGAAAAGTTCTTTGCAATAGTCTGTTCCGAAATAGTGAGATAATTTGTAAACAGTTCTCCTCCATAGACTCTCAGAATTAACTTAATAAAAGAATCAAAACGAGGATTACGTAGCTGAAAATCATACAACTGACGATTATCAACCGCAAACATTAGCCTTGACGGGCTATAAAAAGCATCCGAAAGCTGAACGAACCCTTCATTTTCCAGCATTTTTAAGGCAAAAAAGGTATCATTTGGCGGAAGATTAAACTTTCGCTGAAAATCAACCAAATCAAAATCAAAACTATTAAAACTTTCACTTCCTACAGCCAACTGAAAGTAGTTACCCAAAGCTTCATAAACCTTCTTTATCAATTCAAAATCAGGATAAGCTTTCAATACGTTCTTCTCTAATCCTTCAAGATCGGACTGATTAAACAAGGCAACTGCATATGCTTTTTCTCTGTCTCGTCCCGCACGTCCGGCTTCCTGATAATATGCTTCCAGAGAGTCCGGCAGATCTAAGTGGATTACACTTCTTACATCAGGTTTATCAATTCCCATCCCGAAAGCATTGGTTGCGACCATCACTCTAAATGAATTTCTGATCCATTTCTCCTGTCGTTCTATCCTTTCTTTGGGTAATAATCCGGCGTGATAGAAAGTTGATGATACCCCATGCCTATGAAGCCATTCCGAAATTTCCTGTGTTTTACGACGATTTCGAACATACACAACACTCGCTCCAGGTACATTCTGAAGAATTTTCAGGAGACGGCGCTCCTTATCTTCCTCTTTAAATGCAGAATAGGATAAATTTTCTCGGCTGAAACTCTGTTGAAAAACCTGAGCATCCAACATCATTAATTTATCCAGAATATCTTCTTTTACTAATCTGGTTGCAGTAGCCGTAAGGGCAATCAAAGGCGTCTTTGGTGTGATTGTCTCCCGAAATTCGGCAATTTTGAGATACGGTGGCCTAAAATCATATCCCCATTGAGAAATACAATGGGCTTCATCTATGGCCAAAAGGCATATTTTCATCTGTTTTGCTCTTTCCAGAAACAAATTGGTTTGCAGTCGTTCAGGAGAAATATATAGAAATTTTATATCACCGTAGATGCAATTATCCAAGGCTATATCAATCTGATTTTTATGCATTCCTGAAAAAATAGCGACGGCTGGGATTCCCATTTTCTTCAATTGTGCCACCTGATCCTGCATTAAAGCTATCAGTGGAGAAATAACAATGCATATTCCTTGCATCGCCAAGGCCGGTACCTGAAAACAGAGCGATTTTCCCCCACCGGTAGGCATCAGGGCTAATGTGTCTTTTTGCTGCAAAACAGAGTCTATGATATCTTCCTGTAATGGACGAAAAGCATCATATCCCCAATATGTTTTAAGTAGTTGGTGTATGTTCATTTGAAATGTATAAATTAAAATAACCAGACTTCCTTTTAATAAAATTAGATTATATCACTTTTTATTCTTTAAAAATACAATAAAAGCTGTCAGCAATTGCTATTCTGCAAAAGCATTAAACAAAAGAGGGACAAACCTTTCGGCTTGTCCCTCTTTCTGTGTGTATCTCTTGTTAAAAACCTGATTAAAATCTGAAGTGAGAGAATGCTTTGTTTGCTTCTGCCATTCTGTGGGTATCGTCCTTTTTCTTAACGGCAGCACCTTCGCCTTTTGCAGCAGAGATGATTTCGTTAGCTAAACGGTCGATCATAGTTTTATCTCCACGCTTACGAGCATAAAGAATCAACCATTTCATACCTACAGAAACTTTACGGTCAGCACGTACTTCGGTAGGAACCTGGAAAGTTGCTCCACCCACACGGCGACTTTTTACTTCAACAGATGGCATAACGTTATTCAACGCTTTTCTCCACATTTCCAAACCACTTTCTTTGGTTCTGTCTTCTACTTTCGCCAAAGCGCCATAGAAAATTGAGAATGCTGTTGACTTTTTACCGTCATACATCAGGTTGTTAACAAATTTCGTTACCATGACATCCTTAAATTTAGGGTCAGGCAAAACGTATCTCTTTTTTGGTTTTGACTTTCTCATCGAATTGTTAAGTTTTTTAAATGATTAGCCCTAGCTTCTGCCCTTAACGATGCATACTGGACCGATTTTTACATGAACTGATTGATTCTGAGCCTAATCGAATGCTATCTCAAAACAATAATTCAATAGTTAAGAAAAATTACTTCTTCTTACCTCCCTTGCCTTTAGCAGCAACTGGAGCTTGTCCTGGTTTAGGACGTTTTGTTCCGTATTTAGAACGAGACTGTAAACGACCGTTTACACCTGCAGTATCTAAAGCACCACGAATGATGTGGTAACGAACACCTGGTAAATCTTTAACACGACCACCACGAATCAATACGATTGAGTGTTCTTGCAAGTTGTGTCCTTCACCTGGGATGTAAGCGTTAACTTCCTTACCATTAGTCAAACGTACACGAGCAACTTTACGCATTGCTGAGTTTGGTTTCTTTGGTGTGGTTGTATAAACCCTCGTACATACACCACGGCGTTGTGGACAAGAGTCAAGAGCGGGAGACTTTGACTTCCAAGTCATTTGAGTTCTACCCTTCCGAACTAATTGTTGTATAGTTGGCATTTTGTTGAAAAATTATTGAGATACACTTGCCTGAAAATGAGCTGGTTTCAATACAATGAACCTGTAAATAACAAATCTGAACCTGTTATTCAAAAACCCAGAGATTGCACTTGCCTCATAATCAGGGGTGCAAAATTACGCAAAGTATCTGATATACAAAAGGTTTAGTTTGATTATTTTCCCTCTAAACTCCTGATTATTCCCAGCTCCAATCCTCTTAATTCCGCCAAACCTCTCAATCTGCCGATTGCTGTATAACCAGGGTTTGTTTTTTTATCAGGGTTCAGATCATCCAACATCCTGTGTCCATGGTCCGGACGGAAAGGTAATCTGTAATCAGCTCTTCCTTCTGATTGTCTTTTTTGCTGCTCTAAAACCAATTCTTTCATAACAGCATACATATCAACATCGCCGTCCAAATGGTCTGCTTCATAGAAATTGCCATTTTCATCACGCTTTGTTGCTCTTAAATGAACAAAATTAATCCGGCTTCCCAGGCGACTTACCATTCCAGCCAGATCATTGTCTTCTCTTACACCGTAACTGCCTGTACAAAAACACAAGCCATTATTAGGGCTTTCATATGCTTTCAACAATTGTACGGCATCTGCCTCAGTACTTACGACTCTTGGCAGACCCAAAATTGCATAAGGAGGATCATCCGGATGAATTGCCAGATTAATTCCTGCCTCTTCTGCCACGGGGACGATTTCCCTCAAAAATTCATATAAATTTTCTCTGAGTTGACTATCTCCTATCTCATCGTAGGTATTCAAAACCTTTTGAAACTCTTCAAGTGTAAAGCTTTCCTCACTTCCCGGGAGTCCGGCGATAATATTTTTCGTCAATCGTTCAATGTCAGATGTCTTGGCTCCTGAAAACCATTTTTCAGCTTTTTCAATCTGTTCTTTGGTATAACCTTTTTCAGCATTTGGCCTTTTCAGAATAAAAAGTTCAAAAGCCGCAAATTCGGTCGCATCAAAGCGCAGAGCTTTAGAGCCATCCGGAAGAAGAAAGTCCAGATCTGTTCGGGTCCAGTCTAATACCGGCATAAAATTGTAGCAAACGGTATCTATTCCACAAAATCCCAGATTTCGAAGGGACTCTTTATAATTATCAATATATTTCTTAAAATCCCCCGAACGGGTCTTAATATTCTCGTGAATCGGCACACTTTCTATCACAGAAAGAGTCAGTCCTGCCGCTTCTATTTCATCAATTCTTTTCTGAATTTCTTCAACACTCCAGACTACACCATTAGGAATATGGTGCAACGCTGTTACTATTCCGGTAGCTCCTGCTTGTCGGATATCTGAAAGTTTCACAGGGTCTTTCGGCCCAAACCATCTCCATGTCTGTTCTAAAGGCATTTTTTCTAACGTATTAAAATGATTATCTTCAACATAACTTCTTGCTGACTAAAGATAGTTGTATCAGGTTTTTACTCGATTTCAATAAGGCAAATTTATTTTCAATTACTGTTTCTGAGGTATTTGGCACAATTTTATGAATAACGATGCTTCCTGAACATGTATATTTGCTTTAAATTGTATTTAAATCTATGTCTCAAAACTACAGACAATACTGGTGGCTAAGCACTAATAGCAAAATTTTATCGCTTGACTCGATTAAAGCCGGTCAAATACAGGCGATGTCTGCGGTAAATCAATTTGGGAACAAAAGACAAGTTTATAAAAACTTCGGGCAGGTCCAAAAAGGAGATTTCGTCATCGGCTATGAATCAACTCCTATCAAACAGGTAAAAGCAATTTTTGAAATCACAGAACCACTTCATACAGATCCACTCTATGGGGAGATTATTACATTAAAGTTATTGGAAAAACTAATTGTTCCCATTCCAAAAGATGAATTAAAAGACAATCTATATTTCAAGTCTCCGAGTGTTCTTAAAAACAATTCAAATGGGTTGTTTGAAATCACGGAAGATGAATTTGAAGTTATTCAGGCAATTGCTGATGAACAAAAAGAAAGATTCCTTTCAGAAGATATTCTGATTTCTTATGAAAAAGAAGATGCCTTACAGGATTTATTTATAGGCCGGGAGGATTTTGAAGAAATTATTGAAGTTTTACAATACAAGAAAAACATCATTTTGCAGGGGCCTCCGGGAGTTGGCAAAACTTTCATCGCAAAACGCCTTGCATATACCCTAATCGGAACGAAGGATGATTCCAGAATAAAAATGATTCAATTTCATCAATCTTATTCCTATGAGGATTTTATTCAGGGATTACGTCCTGACGGAGAAGGAGGTTTCAAGCTAAAAAACGGGGTTTTCTACGAATTTTGTAAAACCGCCAGCCGAAATGCTGGAGAGGATTATTTTTTCATTATTGATGAAATTAATCGTGGTAACCTAAGTAAAATTTTCGGGGAATTATTAATGCTGATTGAGTCTGATAAACGAGGCAGAGCAAATGAAATGCCGCTGACTTATTCAGAAAAGGAATCTGAAGAGTTCTTTGTTCCGGAAAATCTATACATCATCGGCACTATGAATACGGCAGACCGCTCACTGGCTATTATAGATTATGCATTGAGAAGAAGATTTGCTTTTATTAGCATCCAACCAATGTTCAACGATAGATTTGTTAATTTCCTTAGTAAAAAAGGGGTTGAGAAGGAATTTGCTCAACAAATTTCTGATGTGATTTTAACACTTAATGAGACTATTACTTCTGATCCTAATTTATCAAAAGGTTTCCAGATCGGCCATAGCTATTTTTCAAACCCTAAAACTGAAAATATCCGGCATTGGTATAAAAAAATCATCGAACTGGAAATTGCTCCTTTACTGGAAGAATATTGGTTTGACAATTACGATAAAGCCAGACTGGAAACTGATAAATTACTTGAAATTATCCTATAAACTACCTTTATAATTCAATGAGTCCTAATTTTGAATTATTAATATGCAAATACCGATTGAAAACATATACTTTTTACTCGCTTATGCCTGGGATAAACTTAAGGAAGCTGAATTCGTAAATGTTTCAGCGGACAATAAAACCAATGTTCTTCAGCTATTAACTTATACTTTCTTAAATGGCAGCAAAAGGCTCTGTAAAAAAGGACTGATAAGAGACTATATTTCCCAAAATGATCTGTATAATGGTATTAAAGGTAAATTCGACTTAACTAATACCTTAAAATCGAATGCTCTGGGAAAGGGTGCCGCAATATGTCATTTTGATGAACTCTCCGGCAATATACTTCCAAATCAGCTGATAAAAAGCACTTTAGTTCAAATACAAAAGATAAAAATTATACCATCTCTCAATAAAGAAATTTCACAGGTATTGATCCATTTTTCTGAGGTTGATTATATTCCGGTTTCTTCCCATTTATTCTCAAAAGCGAGATCGGGATATAATGACCCTTTTTATGCTTTTTTGCTCAATATTTGTGAATTGCTTCATGAAAACCTTCAGATAGAATCAAAATCAGGCAAATATCTTTTCAGAGATTTTACAAAGGATGAAAGGCAAATGGCTAAACTCTTTGAGGCATTTGTGAGAAATTTCTACAAAATTGAGCTGCGGGATTTTATTGTAAAAAGAGAAGATTTGCATTGGCAATTGAAAAGCTCTTTAGAAAACGTAAAGTTCCTTCCTAAAATGCAAACGGATATTACCCTGATAAATGGTAACAGAAAGGTAATTATTGACACAAAGTTTTATAAGGAAACACTTCAGAAAAATTTCAATACCCAAAAAATACATTCTGAAAATTTATTCCAGCTCTTCACTTACCTGAAAAACCAGAATAACCCCACATGCGAAGGAATTCTTCTATACCCAACCGTAGAGCATTCTTTGAGTTTATCGTATTATTATAATTCTCATCAGATCAGAATTGAGACGATAAACTTAAATCAGCCGTGGCAGAAAATCCACGAAGACCTTCTTTCCATGATTCTTAAATAATTTTAGCATAGAATTAAACTTTTTTCATTCATTATTCGTTTTTAGATTCCCCATTTTAATGAACCTAACGAGAATGTATGAAAAATTTAACTTTGCAAATTACCTTGGATCAGTATCAAAACGAGGAAGAATTAACAGATATTGATCGTAATTTACTGAATCAGGCCAGATTAGCCACTTATAAATCTTATGCTCCTTATTCCAATTTTCATGTTGGAGCTGCTATTTTATTAGATGACGGAACGATTGTTTCAGGAAATAATCAGGAGAATGCTGCATTTCCATCCGGTCTTTGTGCAGAAAGGTCAGCTATTTTCTGGACGGGCGCCAATTATCCAGAAAAAAAGATTAAATCTATAGCTGTCGTTGCAAGACCTGGCGGAAGTGATTTATTCAGAGGTGTTTCACCCTGCGGAGCCTGTCGCCAGTCTATATTGGAATATGAAACCCGTCAGAAAAGCCCTATTCGCTTAATTTTGGTTGGTTCTGATCATTCTATTCTCATAACTCATTCAATCGGAGATTTGCTGCCTTTAAAATTTGAGGAGTTTTAATCGTAAAGTACCTTTTTAAAATCAGAATTGTACATTTGTACTATAATGATACAATTTCTCAGAAATAATTCTTTTTCTATTATCTATATCTTCTTTTTAGGGATTATGCCTTTGCTGGTTAGTTCCTCAATAAGTTATTGGATTATTGGCCATGAATCTGTTGTTAGAAATCTATCGTTCCATCAGTGGATTCTAATTTACGCTATTGCCTGTATTACTATGGCTTTTGCCATGACGCCTACCACATTTGTAGCATTGTTAAGTGGTTATTTTCTGGGATTGGCTTCTGTTTTTCCGGTCGCAGCTGCCTCATGGCTGGCTTCATGGCTTGGTTTTACCATTGCGAAGCTTCTTGATGGCGGAAAATTTCTTGATATGATTTCGCAGAAACCTAAGGTCATGACGATTCTCCGGAACCTTCGGAAAGATGAATTTAAAATTATTCTTTTGGCCAGACTTTCTCCTGTTTTACCTTTTTCTGTTACGAACGTCGTGTTTTCTTTCTCCGGGACGAAACTGAAAAATTTCCTTACAGCAGGCTTTTTAGGAATGATTCCAAGAACATGCCTGGCAATATGGGCGGGGTCTCAGGCAGAAGAGGTAAAAAAGCTCATAGAAAACCCTAATGAAGGCAATCTCACTAAATTTTTATTAGTTAGTCTGGTTGGAATCTCACTTTTCGGAATAACGTATTTTATCAGGAAAGCAATCAAATAATCATTTCACTTTCTCATTCCATTCTTTTGCTACCTTTTCCATCAATTTTGTATGGCCCGCATCAAAAATGATGATCTTTTTGACTTTTAATTTTTTAAACAAGGGATCTATTGATTTTTTAGGCAATACCGTATCGAATTTGCCCATGCAGAATATGATTTTAAGCTTTTCTTTATTGATTATTTTCGCAAGATCCTGCAAATTAAACCTCAAACTTCTGAATGAGATCCATGAGTCATAGATCAGTTTCCGTTTCTTATCATTATCCAGCATTTTTTGTGAAAACCTGACAACACTTTTATTTACAAATCCTAATGACACCAAAAATTTTGCTAAAACCTCAAATGGTACGGGATTGAAAACAACCCATTTAAACACTTTCCTAGTAAATATATTCCTGGTTGCCAGTCGATAAATCCAGCTTTCAGATATGCCATCTGGAGCGACAAGGTAAACTGTATTTATTTTTTTATGAAATACTTCTGTAAGAGTAAGCACAAACCTTCCTCCAATACTATAGCCCATCAGTGAGAACTTTTCAATTTGATGACTTTCGAGAAATTTCTCGAAAAATGCTGCTATTTGTTTCTTGGGAATAGGCTGATTATCAGTATTCTGAAATTCAGACTTCCCGTGAAAAGGTAAATCAAAGGCATAAATTGTAAACTTGTCCTTATGTAAATTACCAAAATCTGAAAAACAGGAAGAATCCTGCCCGATTCCGTGGAAGCTGAGCAGGATATTTTTACCTTTTCCAAATTTCTGATAATTCAGTTTCAATCCCATTTCCTCAAACCTAACAATTTTTCTCCTAATTCAGTTAATTCTGCTCTGGGATATTTTGTCTGTTCCCAATTTCTAGGATCCCCGGGAAAAGCATAACCTTCAGGGGCAATTCTATCTCGCCAGGACATAATTCTCCATTCTTTTAAAGATTCATTTTCTTCCAAAGCAGGGGACATCGATATATATTGAGCCAGACGTGGTTTCTTTGCATTATTAGGCCTTATTCCATGTGGTTGCATACTATTCCAGATAAGTAAATCTCCGGCCTTACAAACAATCTTTTTCGGCGTAAAACCCGTTGTGTCAGGTCGGAAAGGATTTCTGTCAGAAGGCTGTGTTTTAACCCATTCATCAAAGTTGCGATACAATTCAGGAACGCATTGAAATCCGCCCATATCCTCTTCGGTATCAACCAAAGCCAAAACACCTTGTAAGTTAACCGGTTTAGGATTAAGTGACGTATCGATATCCCAATGTATAAAACCCTTAAACTCAAAATCAGGACGAACCGGAAAATTAAGATTTGCCCGATCAATGGTTACCCACAAGTTTTCAACGCCCCATAAATCAACAAATGCATCGTAAACTCTGGGATATTGCCGGTTGGCCCACATGAAAGGATGGTTATATATTTCCACCATTCCGCTATTCGCCAGTTCAGTCATACGAATTTCTCTGCGGGCTTGTGTGTACCAGGTTTCGGGGTTTTCCGGATCTTTTTCTTCAAATTCCCAGAGCAGATCAGCTGTTCTTTTTATAAATTCTTCCGGAATCGCATTTTTAATAATAATGTACCCGTTAGTCTGCCAAAAATCCCAGTCTTCTTCGGATAAAACCCTTAAAGGCCTACCATTTGAACGATCATTTAATTTTGCGGCGAATCTTGCAACACTTGCATTTCCCGGAATTTCTTTTTCATCGAGAAGTTTCGCATTGGTCTGAAACATTGTTTCCATATTCATTCTGAGTTTTAAGTTTTCTCATTTATTCAATCTGGATAGAATCATATACGACAACTTTTGACCAAAGATGCTTATGGTCATCAATAAATTTTTTATGCAATGGGTGAACGAGGTATTTTTCTTCGTCCTTTTTACTACCAAAAATCAGCATTACTGAAAAAGAGTAGGATGCATCCGTTACAGGTTTATCGAAATCATTAACCGATGCAGAACCAATATGTGCACCCTTTATTTCCTTAATGGCCCCCAAAGCTTTTAATCCTGCCAAAAGCTGGTCTGACTCTTTTTTGTTTTTAGGATTTTTTAACCAAAAGAAAACATGATGAACAAATGGGATACTTTTGTGGTCATTCCCATGTGCCTCAGTTTCTGCAGAGGTTAAGCCTGTTAAAATTGCTCCGCCTGCCATTGCAGTAGCTGAACTTTCTAAAAAATTACGTCTGGATGATTTTTCCATGATTTTTAAGAGAATAGATTTGTTAAATTTGTGAACGATAAAACACTTTTTTCTACAAAAATATCTCTTAATAGCACAATTTTAGCAGGTAACTGACCTGAACTCAAAATATAAGTCTGTTCAAGTCCAAAATTGTCTGAGTAAGTCTATAAATCAATCTGAAATTATGTCATTTCCAATACCAAATACTTCTTATAACCTTTCTAAAATTGGTTATGGATTCTATTTGATTTCTATTGTCAGAGAGCTGATAGGAAAGGATTTTCCTACAGAAACAGATATTAAAAGGCTATTAATCAAAAAAGGGAGGTCAGAAGAGGAATTGCAGTCAGCCCGGCAGCTTTCCAGATATTGTGATACCAGAAGTACATTTTTAAAGGATGCCCGGGAGGAAACCCTGGAAAAAGTCGCGAAAATCATCAATGCAGAAATTCAGGACTTTGGGCTTTTTAGAAAAAAGGTATCTCCTGGTCTTAAAAGCTACAAAGATCTGGAAGTATATCTGAAAATGGCCGAAAACTACCTGATAGGATTAAAAGGATTGTCAAATGCTTCAGACGGGCTACTTTTCGGGAAATTATTTCATTTGAAGAAAAATGGAAAAGCTATAATTAATCTGATAAGCTATAATTTCGGAGAAAAAGACACGAATTTACCAGCAACTCATTTTGCAGCAAACAGCGATACCAGGACAGAAAGTCTGTTGAAACAACTTTTTACGTTTTATGGGTTTCATTTACCGGAATCCACTTCAGGTATTAATATTTCCGATAACCCTGAAATTCAGACCTACATTGGTATCGGATATTTTAACAATGAAATCTCAGAATGGGTAAATCGTCAGAAATCATTTAATGACTTAATCGAAATTGATAAAATAAATGCCTGTTTCAGATATTATGAGGACTCAAAACCTGTTGAATTAAGAGCAAACCGGGAATCCAATGAAGACTATGCTCTAATTTCCCGTTTTATTATTAATCCAAATAAATGTGTTTTTTTGATTGGTGGAATTGAAGGATATGGTACAGAAAAAATAGGGGAATTCTTTAAAAATAACTGGAAGAAAGTTTATCACCTGATAGAAGGATATCCTGATCATAAGATTGTGAATCTTATTTTTAAAATTTCAGGAGTTAATGGAACTGAAATTACATTAATTGCTATTCAGAAATATAAGGAATAAGGCTCTTTCTTTTTGAGGGCTGAATAATTAGTATTTATTTTAATATTTTTAGGACTGAAAACGAATTATTTATCAGAATCTTTAATCATAACTTATGCACATTGCAATAATAGCAACATCTCCCAGAAAAGACAGTAATTCTCTGAGATTTGCGAAGTATATTGAGAAAGCATTAAATGCAAACGATCAAACAAAAATCTCAATTGTTGATTTTCATGATTATGACATTCCAAGTGTTGGAAGAGGAATTATAGACAAAAATAACCTCAGTGCATTTCAGAATACTTTGATTCAGAGTTGGGATCAGGCGGATTTAATTTTCCTGGTTATGCCGGAATACAACTGGACTGTTAGTGGAGATTTAATTAATGCACTCCATCAGTTAGGTTCACGGGATTTTATGCATTTGTTTAATAACAAAGTTTTTGCACTTGCCGGAGTTTCTTCAGGGCGCGGTGGCAGAACCCCTTGTCTGGAAATGACTACTGTGATCAATAAAATTATCAATTTCACCAGTCAGTTTTCGATTGTGTCCCCAAGGATTTATGAATCCCATGAAACCCATAAGAATCTTGATGAAACTGCAGAATCTACCGGGAATGGCATTTATGAAAAGACGGTAAAAGATTTCGTAGAATACTCATTAAAGGTCGCCGAGCGTTGGAATATCCTTGCTTAGTTATCTGAAGGACTAATATCTGAGCCAGTTTCTTTATTAGAAATTGGCTTTTTTATGAGCCTTTTTCTCAGGTAGAAGATAAAAACAGGGGATCAGCGGGCTAATGGCTAGTTTACATGGAATGTATCTGGTATAAAAACAAATAAGCCTTGATAACAGTGTTGTTACCAAGGCTTGTTAATAATAATTTGGCACTTACTTACTTTCCCGCATTTGACTGCAGTATCATCAGCGGAACTGGGCTTAACTACTCTGTTCGAGATGGGAAGAGGTGAACACCAGTCCTATCGGTGCCATAAAGTCTTTCAGGTTTATTTTTTATCAACCTCATACTTAATGACTCTAAGGTTCTTTCTCTTGATATATTGTGAAAAATAGTAAACAATCTCCTAAGTAAAATTAAAAAAACAGGAAGCTTTCGGGTAATTAGTACTACTCGACTTTGACATTTCTGCCTTTACATCTGTAGCCTATCAACGTCGTCGTCTACAACGTCCCTCATG
>NZ_FOXH01000002.1:203669-657161 GCF_900115665.1 Pseudarcicella hirudinis | reverse complement strand
CTTGTCGAAGTTAGAAATTTGAAAGCAATTCACAACCGGAAAGCTGAATGCCATACACTCCATAGACTTGTCGAAGACAGAAATTGAATCAATCGGAAAAATTAGAGATATCCATTGAAAAACAATAAGGCTCTGATTCTTAATAAATCAGAGCCTTAAATGTATTTTGTAGTCCGTACGGGAATCGAACCCGTGTTTCATCCGTGAAAGGGACGTGTCCTAACCCCTAGACGAACGGACCGTTAGAACTGAAGAACCTATCTTCGTTTTTCGTGGTGCAAAGGTATAGCTATTATTTTAAATAATAAAGCATAGGTTAAAAAATAGTTAAAGTTTTTTTGCAATAAAAATACAGCTGTTTGATTATCAATATTTTACAATTCATGTCTTTTTGAAAATATTTTCTTTTTTCTAAAAAGTCTTCATTTTTTGCATTTCTTTCTCCGAATTTTTATTTTCCGTTCTCAAAAGACAAAGACTTCTCCTTATATATATCATTAACCATTCCTATGAACGAAATTGCCATTAATCTGAATCCTAAACTTCCCTGGGAATCAATCCATGAAGATAAGGACTTTGTAAGATCGCTGGAAGAACTGATCCTCCCTCCTTACATTAATACCTGCCGCTGGTTTGCCGGTAAGGCCAGAAAACAAACGCTTTTTCAGATTACAAACATCCTTGAAATTCCGCTATCCGATTCTGTGGCCTTTCTTCTTATCGTTAAAGTTTCCTATGATTACGGAGAACCCGAAAGTTATCTGCTTCCTGTCTCCTTTATTGATGCCGCTTCTTCAAACGCCAGGGAGATTCTCCCGAAAGGCATTATTTCTATTGCCATTATCAACAAAAAAAGAGGACTGATTGTTGATGCTATTTATGATGAAAGATTTCAGCAGGCTCTTTTCAAAAACCTGGCTCATACCGAAGAAATTTTCCTGAAAAATGATAAAATCCTTTTTTCAAGAGGAAAAGGCCTGTCAGGAGAAGATATAAATGCACCGATCTCCTCAAGAGTACTTCCGGTAGATTCTTCTAATTCGGCCATGGTTTTCGGAGAAAAGTACTTTATGAAACTTTACCGGAAGTTGTTCGAAGAAACCAATCCTGAAGTAGATATGGTTTCATTTCTCACCGAAAATTCAGATTTTGCTTTTATTCCCGCTTTCGCCGGAAGTGTGGTTTGGAAACAAAAAGACGCTCCCGATATTACTTTGGGGATGATGCAAAGAATGGTGGAAAATCAGCAGGATAGCTGGACTGTTACCGGAACGTATGTGGATGCTTTTGTGGAGTCATTTACGGATCAGACTTTTGCCATAAAGGAAGACGTTTTTCAGCAGGTGGAATTACTGGCTCAAAGAACGGCAGAAATGCATCTGGCGCTATATTCTCCGGACTCTGAAGAAGGTTTCTCTCCTGAACCTTTTGATGAGGAATACCGTACCTTCCTTTATAAACGTTTAACCGACCTTTTGGATAAACGTTATAACATGCTGATAGACAGCTATACTTCTATCACAGATCCTGTTACACAAAAACTTGCCTGGGATTTTATGGAATCGCGGGAATTGATTGAAGAATTTGCCAGAGAAATTCTGCATAAAGACATTGAATCTCTCAGGGTAAGAATACATGGGGACTATCACCTCGGACAGGTGCTTGCTACAGGCAATGATTACATTATCATAGATTTTGAGGGGGAACCTGAAAGCTCGATCAGTGAACGAAAAATCAAACATTCTCCGCTCAAAGACGCTGCCGGAATGATCCGGAGCTACCATTATGCCATTTCATCGAAGATGTTCAATAGTGAGGAAACTAAGGAGCTGGATATAAAAAGGGTTCAGACGGCAGCTGACAGATGGTACAGACTTGTATTGATTACTTTCATGGAAAAATACCTTGATACGTTCGGGAAACCTCATCCTTTGTTTAAAAATAATAATGAAATCAATTTTCTGATGCTTATTTATTTACTGGAAAAAGCAGTTTATGAATTGGGATATGAAATCTGTTATCGTCCCGACTGGGTCAAAATCCCGCTTAAAGGCATCGTAAATGTTATCAGGGAAATAGAGAAGTTAAAAATGTAAATATTAACAAAAAAAAACTCCGTAAGAGCAAAAGCTTTTACGGAGTAAACCAATACGTCAAGTGAGATTTACTTAATCACACCCAATCTTTTACCAACTTTCGTGAAAGCAGCAACCGCTTTTTCAAGATGTTCCTGCTCATGTCCTGCCGAAACCTGTACTCTGATTCTGGCTTTATTTTGTGGTACAACCGGATAAAAGAATCCGATTACATAAATACCTTCTTCCAGCAGCTGTGCAGCAAATTCCTGTGCCAGATTTGCCTCATAAAGCATAATCGGTACAATCGGATGCTCTCCTGGCACTATATCAAATCCGGCTTCAGTCATGGCTTTTCTGAAATATGTGGTATTTCTTTCCAATTTGTCCCTCAAAGCCGTAGATGAACTTAACAGATCAAGCACTTTTATTGAAGCACCAACAATAGACGGAGCCAGGGTATTGGAAAACAAATAAGGTCTTGAACGCTGTCTTAATATGTCAACGATCTCTTTTCTTGCAGCCGTAAAACCACCGGAAGCTCCTCCCAGGGCTTTTCCATATGTTCCGGTAATAATATCAATTCTACCCATCACTTTTTTCAATTCATGCGTTCCTCTTCCTGTCGGGCCCATAAAACCACTCGCATGACATTCGTCAATCATTACCATGGCTTCATATTTATCGGCAAGATCACAGATTTCATCCAGGCGGGCAATTGTTCCATCCATAGAAAAAACGCCGTCAGTTACAATCAATTTACGACGACTTCCTGAAGCAGCCTTTAACTGCGCTTCAAGGTCCTCCATATTATTGTTTTTATATCTGAAACGTTTGGCTTTACACAAACGGATTCCATCAATTATAGAAGCATGGTTAAGTTCATCAGAGATTATGGCATCTTCTTCTCCTAAAATAGGCTCAAAAATTCCACCGTTGGCATCAAATGCAGCTGCATACAATATACAGTCTTCCATTCCCAAAAAAGCCGCAGTCTTTTGCTCCAGTTCTTTGTGAATATCCTGAGTTCCACAGATAAAACGAACCGAGGACATCCCGAAACCATGAGAATCAATTGCTTCATGAGCCGCTTCAATTACATACTTATTTGAAGATAATCCGAGGTAATTGTTGGCACAAAAATTCAGCACTTCTTTGCCATTATTGATCAGAATCTCGGCAGACTGCGGTGAAACAATTATTCTTTCATTTTTATACAGACCGGATTCCCTGATATTGGAAATCTCTTCCTGTAAGGCTTCTTTGATCTTTCCGTACATAAAATTTCTGTTTTTTGAATGGTAATCAATACTTATAATCCCTCCTTTTTGTAAGGATTAAGCGATGTGCAAATGATACTTTTCCGTCAACTTTTCAATCATAACCTTCGTCATGCTTTTCAAATCATAACTTGGTTTCCAGCCCCAGTCTTCTCTTGCGGCAGAATCGTCGATCGACTTAGGCCATGAATCAGCTATCGCCTGACGATAATCGGGCTTGTAAATCGTTTCAAAATGCGGGTAATATTCCTGAATAGAACGGGTAAGTTCTTCGGGTGTGAAACTGATCCCTGAAAGGTTATAAGCGCTTCTTACTTTTATTTTTTCAGCAGGAGCTTCCATCAATTCCAGCGTAGCTCTGATGGCATCATCCATGTAAATCATAGGCAGAAGTGTATCTTCTTTCAAAAAACAGGTGAATTCTTCTCCCAAAACTGCTTTATGATAAATCTCTACAGCGTAATCCGTAGTTCCTCCACCCGGCATCGACTGATAACTGATTACTCCGGGGTAACGTACCGAGCGGATATCCAGGTTATATCTTTTATGGTAATAACCTGCCCAGTTCTCTCCGGCCACTTTACTGATACCATAAACGGTAGTCGGGTCCAGAAAAGTCTCCTGAGGAGTCTGATAATGCGGTGCACTGTCTCCGAAGGCCGCAATAGAACTCGGGAAGAACACTTTGTCAAGCTGAAGTTCTCTGGATACTTCAAATACGTTAAAAAGTGTTTTCATATTCAAATCCCAGGCTCTCAAGGGATCCAATTCACCTTTGGCTGAAAGAACTGCGGCTAAATGATAAATCTGGGTGATATTATGCTTGTGAACCGTTTCGACCAAAGCCAAAACATTTGTAGCATCTAAAGTGACGAAAAGTCCTTTATCTTCTGCGGCAGGAAACAAATCGGATGCAACAACCTGATTATCACCATACATTTCCCGAAGTGAATCTACCAAAGCGGTGCCAATTTGTCCGTTGGCACCGATAACTAAAATTTTATCTTTTGGCATATTGTTGATGAAGTGTAAATTTGAGATTGTCAATTATTACCCTCCCTTAAAAAGTAATAATAACGGTACAAAGTTATAAACACCATTAATTCACACAATAACTTCCATAAAAATCCATAAAAATTCCCACAGGCAGATTATTTTACAATAATTTTTACTTTTATTGCATTTCAATTTTATTGTTAAACAGAAAAAATTACTCCATGGAAACTTTAGACGAAATCGACAAGACTATTTTGCGCATGTTGCAGCACGATGCAAAGGTTACTACCAAGGAAATTGCCAACCATCTCGGATTGACTATTTCCCCCGTATATGAACGCATAAGAAGGCTGGAAAGTGTCGGTTTTATCAAACAATATGTGGCCGTTCTTGATAAATCTCTCATCGATAAGCCAATCACTACTTTTTGTCAGGTTTCTATGCGATACCACAATGAAGCTTTCATTGAAAAGTTTGAACAGGAAGTTCAGGAGCTTGAAGAAGTTCAGGAATGCTATCATATGGGCGGACAAGTAGATTTTTTGTTAAAAATCAATATCCGAAGCCTCGATGAATACCATGATTTTGTCAAATACAAACTTTCTAAAATTGATAATATCGGTGTACTCAACAGTACTTTTGTCCTTAAGGAGATTAAACATACTATTGCTTATCATTTCTAGCATTTGCAACCACATAGGAACATAGGGCACATAGAAAATTTAAGTGTGTAGTTTCTGTTTTGAACCACATTGCCGCATTTGTAACCACGTAGGAACATAGGGCACATAGAAAATTTAAGTGCAATGTTTCTGAACCAAATAGCAGCATTTACAACCACATAGGAACATAGGGCACATAGATTTTTTTTAAGGCCCTGGTAAAACTAAAACAATCATTCAATGACCGTTCTCTCAGTTATCAATATTTGCGGAACGCTGGCTTTCACTATTTCGGGAGCTTATGCGGGTATGCAGAAAAGACTGGATCTATTTGGAATCATCGTTATCGCATTTGTTACCTCTATCGGAGGTGGTACAATCAGAGATGTACTGATTGGTACTAAACCTGTCAGATGGGTAATCGATACCCCTGTCATTTATCTCATTATTTTCGCTACGCTTCTTAGCGTTTTTGGGAAAAACTATATTAAAAAAATAGATAGCCCCCTGCTGCTGTTTGATGCATTAGGTTTGGGTTGTTTTTTCGTAACTGGCTATGAACAAGCTAGTCTGATGAGCCTTCCGGCAGCGACATGTGTCATAATCGGTACAATTACTGCCTGCTTTGGCGGAGTAATCAGAGATATTCTGCTTAATGAGATTCCGGTTTTATTCAGAAAAGAAATATATGCTACAGCCTGCATTCTTGGCGGGACGCTTCACTATGGATTAGGATTTTTTTCGGAATTACATGAATATGCCAAGGTAATCACCCTGCTTTTCATTTTTGCTGTCCGGATTTTGTCGATAAGAAATAACATTTCTTTACCAAAAATCAAGTTGGATAACTAAACCATTTCAAATCAATCCAAATAGCATTTTTACTGTCAAATGTTACCGAAACAGGATTTGTTTCTATCATCAGAATTTTTATCTTTACAGGATACTAATACTTATATTTCTAAGAAAAAAATCCAATAACCATCTTAAATATTATGGCGAAGACCTCCAAAGCTAACAGTCAATCCGAAGAACTTCAGCAGGAAGAAAAAGCTACAGCAAAACCCAAAACTACAAAAAAGAAAGGCAATGCTGACAACAAACAGGAGAATGAACCAATCAACGTAAACCCACCTCAATTGAAAAACGTAGAAGTATACAGCCGATTTACTGACTTTGATATCAACCTTTTCAAATCAGGAAAACATTTCAGACTTTATGAAAAACTGGGCTCCCATGTGGTTGAATATCTGGGCGTTACAGGAACATATTTTGCGGTATGGGCCCCGGCAGCCAAGTACGTATCTGTAATCGGGAATTTTAATTATTGGAACAGAGATTCTCATCCATTGTTTGTTCGCTGGGATGAATCCGGAATCTGGGAAGGCTTTATTCCGCATATCGGAAAAGGTGAAGCCTATAAGTTTTGCATAGGTACACAGGATGGAAGGCAATTGGAAAAAATCGACCCTTATGCCCATTATTTTGAAGAACCTCCTAAAACTGCTTCTATTGTCTGGGATAACTGGTATGAGTGGAACGATAAAGACTGGATGAAAAACCGATGGGAGAAAAATTCTTTATCTGCTCCAATGTCGGTTTATGAAGTTCATTTAGGATCCTGGCAAAAAACGCTTGACAACAATGTGCTTTCTTACGGAGAAATTGCTGAGCGTCTGGTAAATCATGTCAAACAGACCGGGTTTACCCACGTTGAGTTTATGCCGGTAATGGAACATCCTTACGCTCCTTCCTGGGGTTATCAGGTAACCGGTTTTTTTGCACCAAGCTCCCGCTTCGGCAATCCTCAGGATTTTATGTACCTGGTAGATGAATTACATAAAAATGGAATTGGTGTTATTTTAGACTGGGTACCATCGCATTTCCCTGGGGATGCACATGCCCTATTCGAATACGATGGCACACATTTATATGAGCATCCGGATATGCGTAAAGGCTATCATCCTGACTGGAAATCATATATTTTTAACTATGGAAGAAACGAGGTAAGAAGCTTCCTGATTTCCAATGCTCTTTACTGGCTGGATCGCTTCCACGCTGATGGTTTAAGGGTTGATGCTGTTGCTTCTATGCTTTATCTTGACTATTCCAGAAATGCTGGAGAATGGGAACCAAATGAATTTGGAGGTAATCATCACCTTGAAGCCATTTCTTTATTCCGCGAGCTTAATGAAGTATTATATTCAAATTTCCCTGATGTTCAGGCCATTGCTGAAGAGTCAACATCATTTACCGGGGTTTCCCGTCCGATTTATATGGGAGGTTTAGGCTTCGGACAGAAATGGATGATGGGATGGATGAATGATACCTTAAAATACTTTGAAAAAGATCCGATGTATCGAAAGTATCATCAGGATCAGATCACTTTTTCAACTGTTTATGCTTTCTCTGAAAATTTCATGCTCCCTCTTTCACATGATGAGGTAGTTTACGGCAAAAAATCCCTGGTCAGCAAAATGCCTGGAGATGAATGGCAGAGATTTGCTAATTTAAGATTACTGTTTTCTTATATGTTCACCCATCCGGGTTCGAAACTGATTTTTATGGGCTCAGAGTTTGGCCAGACTGCGGAATGGAATTACGCTCAAAGTCTTGACTGGCACTTACTTGAGTTTGCTCCTCACCAGGGAATGCAAAAATGTATCTCTGCCTTAAATGCTTTATACAAATCACAGCCAGCACTATACGACAAGCAATTCGCTCAGGAAGGTTTTGAGTGGATTGATACTTCCGACCGCAATAATTCAGTTTTGGTTTATTCAAGAAAGGGCAACGAACGTAAGAACCAGCTCATTGTAGTCCTTAATATGACTCCTGTTCCTCATTCAAATTACAGAGTAGGAGTACCTATGCAGGGTATATGGACAGAGATTTTCAATTCAGACAGTGAGGAGTTTTACGGAAGTGGAAAAACGAATAAAGACGCATTAATTGCCGAGGAAATTTCCTGGCAGGGCAAAGCTTATTCAATAGCCCTGACACTGCCGCCATTAGGTGCAGTGATACTGAAAGTAAAGTAAAAACAAAAACCCTAAGTCCGCCAACTTAGGGTTTTGTTTTTAATGGGTTAGGATTATTGAAAATCCTTATAGTTTGCTAGGTTTTGACCCCTTTGTAAAAACTTTAGATTTATTAATCTACCGCCATAGAAAAGAAATCTAAAGTTTTTCAGGAATCGGTTGATCAACATTAATTACCGCCATAATTACTGCTGATCTACATAACAAAGTTAAGATTGTCGCATTAAAAGGCAATAGAAGTGGCTTAGAATTTTTCCAAGAATTACATGAGCGTAAATTAGGCTTACACCAGTATTGTAAATTTGATGTTAAAATTCCCGAACAATGGTTTTCATTTTGTAAAAGAGCATGTTTAAAACATAAAAACGGCTATTCATCTATATTTAGGATTTCCAAACCTGTAAATCTGACCGAAATCAACATTTATTTATCCACAAAACTCCTTGTACTTTTCCAAGAACTCTTCTGCTAAATACATAATATATTTTCTTCTTTCATCATTTTTTCTGGATACTTGTAAATAATACCTAACCATTCAATAAGTACAAATACTCAAAAATGCAGAAATATGCTTCTATTTAGTCAGAAAAGGGATTTTTCAGAAAACTGAGTCTATTTTGTTTTTCGGTGGGCTTTAAAATAATAAAGACCCAAAGCAATTGCTTCGAGCCTTTACGCAATCCGCCTAAGTAGTTATCTTTTAAGCTGAAACCGCTTTAATATTCTGTGTATTTCTGAACATGTCATTTTCATCCGGAATTACAAAAATGGCAACTGGTTGGCGGACCAGTTGCCACAGCAGTGTATTTCAACTGCTCCACAAGATCACCTTTTGGCGGTTTTGTGTATTTTCGATTTTGGAAACACTTTTATATCCAAAGTAATCATTACCTCAATAAGGGGAGTTCAAATAGCCAGGAATCTGCGCCGGATGGTAAATAGAAGAAGTGGATTACAAAATGAAGTAAAATCTACCCATTTTTAGTCATTACTCTCATCTGGCGGAATGCAGTTTTGAACCAGAAGAGTTACTGCAAAAATTATGCCATGAATAAAAAAAATGTAGCGTTGCTTAACATTAATGCAATTATAACTCAGATAATTGTTGTCGGGGCATCACAATCAGGCAGAAAAACGATTATCAGGGATTTAAGAGAGATTATCCGGTTTCGCACAAGTTTCATGCCAGTTGTATTAAAGAAGACCTCAACGATACAACCAAAATATTCAGGTGCACCATTGAAGTCCATCTTTAAATTGTATCCGAAAAAGAATTTTACCGCCATAAATATCTAGTTCGTAACAAAGTTATTATTACCTAATAACCTCTCTTTATACGGATGAAATCCAAACGGGTCACTACTTTCATCTAAAATTTTTAAAATCTATCTCTGATAACCTTAATTTAAAACTTTTATGGAAAGAGGAACGGCTAAACCTGATCAAATCAAGGTGATAATTTTGTCGATAATCCTCCAGTGTCAGCTTCCAGGCACTCTGACGTCAGGGTTTCAGGATTCCGGCAGAAAATAAGGTTTTTTTGAAAAGGGTGTAAATAAAGATTCCGGAAAAACCTGTCTTTTCAAAAACAGAGCCTTCCGGAATCTTTGCGATAAAGCTGTTTATTCTATATTATTTCAGGTACATTGCCAAGTATTGAGCCATCTCAGTCTGCACTTTCAAGGCTTCTTCTTTCGCTTTTTGAGCAAAATCTTCTCCATTTGAAGCATAAATAATTGCCCTCGAAGAATTTACCAATAAACCGCAATGTTTATTCATACCAAATTCAGAAACTTCCTGAAGGCTTCCTCCCTGCGCTCCTACACCAGGCACCAATAAAAAATGCTCAGGTGCCAGTTCTCTGATTTTGGTAAGCGATTCAGCTTTTGTTGCTCCCACAACATACATCAGCTGTTCGGTATCAGCCCATTCCCGGGATTTTTTAATCACTTTCTCAAATAAAAATTCTTCCTTATTATCAGATCCTGCCAAAACGAGCTGCTGAAAATCTTTGCTTCCTGTATTTGAGGTTAAAGCCAGTAAAATCACCCATTTTCCGGGAAAATCAAGAAAAGGAGTTACTGAATCCTCTCCCATATATGGCGCAACTGTAACTGAGTCAAAATCAAGACCTGAATTTTCCTTATCGAAAAAAGCCCTGGCATATAATCCTGATGTATTTCCGATATCTCCTCTTTTTGCATCAGCAATTGTAAAACATTCTTTGGGGATATACTCGAGTGTTTTCTGCAAACTTATCCAGCCTTTAGCACCTAACGCCTCATAAAAAGCGATATTAGGTTTATAAGCCACTGCATATTGATGAGTTGCATCGATAATCTGGCGATTAAATTCAAAAACGGGATCTTCTCCTGCCAATAAATGTTCAGGGATTTTTTGGATATCAGTATCAAGACCAACACACAAATAAGATTTTTTTAATTGAATTTGTTCAAAAAGCTCTTGCTTCGTCATTTCGTTTCCCGGACAAGCTACCAGACTGGCAATCTTGGTTTGATTTTATTAAATATTAAAAAGATACTATCAGGTATTTTGGATTTTTTTCCGACCCGTTCCTCATTCTTTGTTTAAAAGCAAAAGATCTCCCAGAATTCCTTAATTCGATCGCAATTTCCGAAAATTCCCAGTAAAAAGCCATTCAATTTTTCATCATTTATACCAAATTCACTACTTTTGTACTAATCTTATTTGGTAAACCTTCATATTATCGAACCTGAATCTTTAAATAATGCAATTCAAAACAAATCACATCGAAGGACTTATCGAGTGCTTCCCAACTATTTTTGAAGACGATAGAGGTCTTTTTTACGAATCATACAACAAAATTAAATTTGGAGATAATGGGATCCCGTTTGATTTCGTTCAGGATAACTATTCCAAATCTAAAAAAGGGGTTGTAAGAGGTTTACATTTTCAGAATGCTCCGCACGCACAGGGTAAACTTGTACGTTGTATGACTGGCAAAGCACTTGATGTGGTAGTTGATCTTCGTAAAGATTCTGCAACCTTCGGTCAGTATGCTAAAGTCCTTCTGGATGCAGAAATCGGTAATATGCTTTATGTACCTGCTGGTTTTGCCCATGGCTTTTCGGCACTGGAAGATACTATTTTTGTATACAAATGTACTGACTTCTGGAATAAAGCAGCTGAGTCAGGAATTATCTGGAATGATCCGGATCTGAATATTGACTGGGAAGTCAGCAATCCGATTATTTCAGAAAAAGATGCGATCCTGCCGTTATTTAAGACTTTGTTATAAAAGATAAAAAGAGAGAGCCGCATAAATGTGGTTCTCTCTTTCATTTTCCCGGTAATCCACCGCATTTATCCCTCCTCTTCATGGCAGCTTCTGCTGCATAACAAATCAATCTTTTCTTCTTTGGCACTAATTAAAATATGCAAATGGCATGTTTTTTGTGGCTTCTCCAATAGGTCCGCCAACTGTATTTTTATGCTGAATAATAAAGTCAAATATAGTTAGCGATGCATTTCCCGTTTCTGAAAAATATTCTGCGTCAACCTCCTAAAGGTCAGGTTTCTTCCTTAAAAGTTGATGTTCACACCCATCTTCTGCCCAATATAGATGATGGCGCAAAAGATTTGGATGAAAGTCTTAAAATTATCTCAGAACTTTCTCAATTAGGTTTTCAGAAATTAATCCTGACACCCCATGTCATGGATCGCTATTATCCTAATTCTATTCATAAAATTCAACAGCGATTTAATATCCTTAAGGAAGCTGTTATCTTAAACCAGATTCCAATAACGCTTGACATTGCTGCTGAATATTATCTGGATGACGCTTTCCTCAGAGAGTTGATGAGTACCAATGAACTGCTTTACTTTTCAGGTGCTCAAAATAAAAAATACCTGCTATTTGAAACAGCACATGTCAAACTTCCGGTTTTCTTTTTTGAAGCGATCAGAATCATGATCGGAAAAGGTTTTATTCCGGTTTTAGCTCATCCGGAAAAGTATCCCTATCTCCATAAAAATGTTAAACTTCTTTTTGAGATGCATGCCAAAGGCGTGCTTTTTCAGGTCAATATCACTTCCTTTTCAGGAGAATCGCCAAAAGATATAAGAGAGTTTGCTGAATATTTGTCAAATACCATGTTGATTAGTTTTATGGGCACCGATTGCCATAGTCCCGGCAATTTGCCTGTTTTAAAAGAATCTATGCAAAAACAAAGTTTTCAATCGACTTTGAAAAAAGAATCTCTACTCAACAATTCATTGATTAACAAATAATCAGCATTTTATTCATTTCAACAGCCACTCATATATTCCCGGTTTCATCACTGATTTCGTCAGGATTTTATCCGGAACAAACGGTTTTAACCGGAGAATAACCCTAAAAATCTAAAGGAAAAACAGATGTTCTCTAAAAACGGTTTTCGGAAAATTCAGGCCTGAAATTAAAAATTATTCCAAAATCTGAAATCCGAAAGCCGAAATCTAATTATCTTTGCAACAAATGCAACGAAAACTCATCCTTGCCAGTCCTCTTTTAGAGATAACCATTAGTCGGTTGTGTCAGGAATTAATTGAAAATCATCAGGATTTTACTGATTCAGTTATCCTTGGCCTGCAACCAAGAGGTATATTATTTGCCGAGCGAATTCATCAGGAATTACTTAAAGCTACCGGAGTAAACATTCCACTTGGGCGTTTAGACGCAACTTTTTACCGTGACGACTATCGCAGGCGTGACCCTGTGTCACCGAATGCAACGAAAGTTCCCTTTCTGATTGAAGGGAAAAAAGTCATTTTAGTCGATGATGTTTTAGCAACCGGAAGGATGGTGCGTGCAGCACTTGATGCCATGACTGCTTTCGGGAGACCTGAAAAAGTAGAATTGTGCGTACTAATTGACAGAATTTATAGCCGTGATCTTCCTATAAATCCTGATTACATCGGAAAAAAGGTAAATACCCTTGAAACCGAAAAAGTATTGGTTGAGTGGAAAGAACAAGGTCACGATGAAGACAGAATTTGGTTAATTCCAGTTAAATAACACGATTCATTAGGGTCGTGTATTTTTTTACCCGAATACTCAGAATATTCTTTTTATAATTTACCTGAAAGTCGGCCGGCGGAGTACTCCGTCAATTCATGGCTAACCTTCATCATTCATAGATATTTTATGCTCAGTACCAGACATCTTTTAGGTATCAAAGACCTTACATTAGAAGACATTGAACTTATTATGAAAACAGCTCAGGAATTTAAGGATGTCCTGAACCGTCCGATTAAAAAAGTGCCTTCTCTTCGTGATGTAACCATTGCTAATGTATTTTTCGAGAATTCAACCCGGACAAGACTTTCTTTTGAACTGGCTGAGAAAAGATTATCTGCTGATACCATAAACTTTTCAGCCTCAGGAAGTTCTGTGAAAAAGGGAGAAACCTTGCTGGATACTGTAAATAATATTCTTGCTATGAAGGTTGACATGATTGTGATGCGTCATGCCAGTCCGGGAGCACCGCACTTTTTATCGAAACATATTAAAGCAAATATTGTCAATGCCGGAGACGGTACACATGAGCATCCGACACAGGCACTTCTTGATTCTTTCTCAATGCGGGAAAAATTAGGAGACCTGGCAGGCAAAAAAATCGCAATTATCGGAGACATTCTGCATTCAAGGGTAGCACTTTCCAACATTTTTGCCCTTCAGAAACAGGGAGCTGAAATTACACTTTGTGGTCCGACTACACTCATTCCCAGACATATTACCGAACTGGGCGTAAAAGTGTCTCATAACGTTAAGGAAACCTTGAAGTGGTGCGATGTCGCAAACGTTCTGAGAATACAGCTGGAACGCCAGCAGATTAAATATTTTCCTTCTCTGAGAGAATATTCTCTATACTTTGGAATCAGCAAACAAATGCTGGACGAGCTGGATAAAGAAATCGTATTAATGCACCCCGGTCCTATTAACCGTGGTGTAGAATTAACCTCGGATGCCGCAGATTCTCATCATTCCATCATCCTCGATCAGGTTGAAAACGGAGTTGCCGTAAGAATGGCAGTTTTATATCTGCTTGCCGCTCAAAACTAAATAAGCGGGGGAAATTCCCTCGCTTATTTAGTTTCTGACCAAAATTCTTTCTTTTTTAATCGTATTGGTTTAGTTTCCATTTATCTATTACTTTCATTACCCGGTCTGCATAATAAGCCCCTCCTTTGTGTGTATAGCCCCTTTTACCAATTGCATACAGAAAATCATATGCTGCTTCCTTTTTAGAAATTCCTGTGGAAATCTGATTTTTATAAACCTGAGCTATATCGCTATAATCTTTCTTCCATTGTCCTGTTTTATGCAAAAATATTTCTTCAACCAGGAAAAAAAGGCATTCTCTTCTGGATTTATAAACACGATACCAATTGTCCATTCTGTTTGATTCATCATAGATAAACTGCCCGTCTGCGGTTTTCCTGATGATTTTCAAAGTTCCGTCTTTCTCATCCGGCTGCCCTCTCAACTGATAAGCAATTCCGGTATTTCCTCCCCAATATTTTATGCCAAATATATTATTCGCATAAACGGCAGGTCTGCTAAAACCATAACCACTTTCTAAAGCCGCCATTCCCATAATTACACTGGCAGGAACAGTATATTTCTTTGAAAGTTCCATTGCATCGTCTTCAATATCCTCAAAAAACTCTGTAATTTCTTCAGCACCGGGATGTCCGATCGCCTTTGCATAAACATTTTCATTTCTGCCGTTAACCTGATCTTCTTCGGGCGTAGGAGGAAATTTCAAATTAGAATTGTTCAATAAAACAGGGTTTTTAAAAACAGGCTCAGAAATTGTAGATTTAGTAGAAGAGTACAAGGGAGGATTAATCGTTTCTGTTTTTAAGGAAGTCTTTTTATTGATTTCGCCTACCACAAGCTCTCCCAAAACAATGGCAACTGTATCATTCTGGGAATTTAAACCAATAAATCTCAGTTTTTTAACTCCGTTAAAATTAAACTTAAAACTCAATAAAGCTTTATTTTGCCCGATTTGAACAATCCCCAGACTATTTGAATTAGCCAGAACCCTTACTTTACTCACCTCTCCTTCCGAAGCAAAATGAAAAAGTATCTGTTCTCCTGTTTTAGCGACTTTTGGAAACTCCGCAATTAATCCGTTCCGATTGGAACGGCTCGCACTATTAAATGCAAAAACAATACATAGCAATAAAATTCCTGATCCCAAAAATGTTAGTTTAAATCGTTTGCTTATGTAAAAGAAGGGATTCATGATGAAATGTGTTAAGGTCTTGTCGATTCAATCTGTTTATCTGCTGGCGAATAGATCAATGAGAAAATTTCAAATCATTGATTTTCTCAATTTATCATTTTATTTCTACGAAAACAACCGTGATCGTAAAGAATATAACGTGATAACGCCTATAAATGTTTAACAAGAATCATGCCTTTATCACATCTACTTAGTAAACGGTCATATCTGTAGCCTCCTCAAGCACTTTCAATAACTGCGCAGTCCGGATATCAAATCCACAACGAAAATGACCTTCCGGACATTCTTTTTTTCCATGTAAGCCACATGGACGGCAATCAAGTTCTCCCTCAAATGCTACAATTCTTGCAAAATCAGACAGCGGACCAAAACCAAACCCGGGAATAGTGGAGCAATAAATGGCACAGACAGGAGCATTCATAGAAGAAGCCAGGTGCATAGGGGCAGAATCATTGACAAAGTTCAGAACAGCACCTTTCATCAAAGCAGATGATTCTAACAGAGAAAGTTTCCCGGATAAATTCACAACAGCCTCTTTTTCTTTCACCTGATTAATAATTCTTTCGCAGGCATCAAAATCAGTCGGTGCTCCCAGCAGGTAAATTTTATATTTTGCGCCAAGCGAATTAATCAGATTTACCCATTGACTTTCAGGAAATTGTTTCGTGAACCATACCGAAGTAGGTGCCATAACGAGATATGGCTTTTCCTGATAAATGGAAACTTTGCTGAAATCTGCGTTTGCGGGATATAGCTTAGGCCGAAAAACTTTGTCATCTGTAAAAAAACTGATGAGTCGTGTATTCCGGTTTACTTCATGAATCCCGGGTTCTATTTCATGTTTTACCTTTACAGAAAAAAAGGCAGAAAAAGGGTTCTTTTCAAAACCAATCGTTTCTTTTGCATTTGAAAGCATGGTAAAAAATCCCATTGTTCCAAATCTTTGAATACAGATTAATTTATCATAGCGGGTCTTTCTTACCTTTCCAAGTAAGCTCCACAGTGATTTATATTTCCTTTTTTTATCCCAGATTAACACTTCGTTCAAAAACGGATGGCCTTTAAAAAGTCCTTCATTCCCCTTCCTGACCAGATAATCTATCTGACAATCAGGCATCTGTGCATGAAGTTTTTCCAGCAAAGCTGTTGCCAGAATAGCATCTCCGATAAAGGCTGTTTGAATGACAAGAATACGCATGAAGCAGAATAAGTAAAGCAGGAATCCGTAGTTTGTACAACTAAGACTAATTATTTTGAATCTTTAGAGGATAAAATTAGTTAATTTTGTATTCACATTTTTAAAGTATAAAGATAATAGTCGATAAAAGCCAGTGTATTATATTGCTTTTCCGGTATCTCCCCGGATATTTCGACTGCATAGTTTAGCATGGAAGACATCCAGATCTATACCCTGCCTAACGGTATAAGAATCGTTCACAGACAGGTTTTACATACTCAGATTTCACACATCGGACTCATGCTTGACATGGGAAGCCGCGACGAAAAACCACACCAGCAAGGACTTGCTCATTTTTGGGAGCATATGGCTTTCAAGGGTACGTCCAAAAGAAGCAGTTTAAATATCATTAACCGGCTTGAAGTAGTTGGAGGTGAATTAAATGCTTATACCACAAAAGAGAAAATCTGTTTCCACGCCTCAATGCTGACTCCTCATTACGAGAGAGGACTGGAATTGCTGGCAGATATTACTTTCAATTCCATTTTTCCGGATAAACAGCTTGACAAAGAAAGAGGAGTTATTCTTGAAGAAATGTCTATGTATTATGATTCTCCGGAAGATGCTATTCAGGATGATTTTGATGAAATTGTCTTTGCAGACCATCAGTTGGGCAGGAACATTCTGGGAAACCAGGATAGTGTCAAAAACTTTAAAAGAGAGGATTTATTTGCTTTTATTGATGAAAACCTGGATACTGAAAGGATCATTTTCTCCTCAATCGGAAAAATGTCGTTCAAAGAAGTCATTAAATTAGCCGAGAAATATTTCAAAGATATTCCACATAAAAAATCTGATTTAAAAAGAGTGGCACCTACACTTTATTTACCTCAGAATGTGAAAGTAAATCGTGGCATTACACAGGCACACGTGGCAATCGGAAGACCTGCCTATTCGCTTATTCATGAAAAAAGATTACCATTTTTCATGCTGACAAACCTTCTGGGCGGACCTGGTATGAATTCAAGATTGAATCTGTCGGTGCGTGAAAAATATGGTTTGGTATATTCTATCGATGCAGGTTATACACCCTACATTGATACCGGTTTTCTGGGAATATATTTCGGGACAGAACCTAAACAACTCAATAAGGCACTTTCTCTGATTATGAAAGAGTTGAAGATTCTGAGAGAAACTGCTCTGACGACCACCCAGCTTCATAATACGAAAGAACAGCTGATGGGTCAGCTTGCCATGTCTGAAGAAGGAAATATGAGTTTTATGCTTATGATGGCAAAAAGCCTTTTAGATATCAACAGAATCGATTCTCTGGAAAGTATTTTCAGCCAGATTTCAGCCGTTTCCGCTGATCAGTTAAAAGACCTTGCCAATGAAATGTTTATTGAAGATCAATTAAGTACCCTGACATTTCTTCCCGAAAACTAAAGATTTCAGACAATGAAAACTAAACCTGTTTCTATGTGCCCTATGTTGCAACCACATAGGCACATAGGGCACATAGAGGGAGTCTCTTTTCTGATAATCTAAAACATTAAATCAAAAAATTTGCATTTATACATTCACATACCATTTTGCAAACAAGCCTGTCATTATTGCGACTTCCATTTTTCAACCAGTCTGAAAGCCAAAAAAGAGATTATTACTTCAATTTGTAATGAAATCAGGCTTCAGAAAGATTATCTGGCAGACAAGAATCTGGAAACGGTTTATTTTGGAGGAGGAACGCCTTCAATTTTAAATGAAGAAGACCTTGCCATGATTTTTGAAACGATTTCGCATCATTTTAACATCAAAAAAGATGCAGAAATTACCCTCGAAGCGAATCCTGATGATCTGACGAAAGAAAAACTTCAGTTATTCAAAAAATATCAGATAAACCGCCTGAGCATTGGAATTCAGTCTTTCAATGAAAACCACCTTAAAAGCCTCAACAGGGTCCACAACGCACACGAAGCTGAAAGTTGTGTAAAGTATTCTCAGGATCTTGGGATTGAAAATATAAGTATCGATCTGATTTACGCAATACCTGCACCGGATCACCTGATTTGGGAAGACGACTTAGCCAAAGCAACATCCTTGGGCATTAATCACATCTCAGCCTACAGCCTTACCATTGAGCCGCAAACCGTGTTTGGCAAGTGGTTAAAACAAGGTAAAATCCAGGCTATTGACGATGAATTCGCGGCCAGACAGTTTGAAATGCTGATTGATACACTTGCTGCAAAAGGTTACGAGCAGTATGAAATTTCAAACTTTGCTTCAGAAAGCCTTTATTCCCGGCATAATACCAGTTACTGGAAACAGGAAGAGTATTTAGGGGTAGGCCCGTCCGCTCATAGTTTTAACGGAAGCTCCCGCCAATACAATATTTCAAATAACGCTCTCTATGTAAAATCCATTTTCAGGAATGAGATCCCTGCGGAAGTTGAAATGCTGAGTATTGAGGATAAAGTTAATGAATACCTTCTTACCGGTCTCAGGACAAAATGGGGAGTTAATCTCAGTAAAATAGACTCTATTTCAGGTAAAAACTTTCAGGAAATCCAAAAAGAAACTTTGTCTGCATTCCGGGAGAGTAATTTTCTGCAAATCCATGAAGGAACGATCAAATTGACCTCCAAAGGCAAACTCTTTGCCGACAGAATCGCTTCAGATTTATTTTTAGTATAATTTTTGCACGTCTGAACAGCTGAAATTTGTACCTTTGAGGTTCTGAATTTCAATGACCGATTAAACTCCTGATTTTTCAATATTTTTATGGCTAAGAATACCTTTAGAACAATAATCCCGGAAGAAGAACCTGAAAAAAAGAATCCATCCGGCTGGTGGAAAAGCTTTTGGGAAGGCCGGAAAAGGTATGGTCTCCTGAGATTCATTCTTAGAAAATTCCTAAAAGGACTCCTCTATTTCTTTGGTATTACAATAACCTGGATCATCCTACTGAAGTTTATTCCGATCTGGTGGACTCCTACTATGCTGGACAGAAAATTTACAGCCATTGCTGAAGGAAGAGACTCAGAAATATATTCAGACTGGGAACCTTATGAAAATATTTCCAAGGAAGCTGCTTTAGCTGTTGTAGCCTCTGAAGACCAACTTTTCCCTGATCACCACGGATTCGACTTCGATGCGATGTGGGGTGCTTTCAGACATAATCTGAGAGGAAAACACATCAAAGGAGCCAGTACAATCTCTCAGCAGGTAGCTAAAAACGTGTTTCTTTGGCAAGGAAGAAGTTATATCAGAAAGGTATTGGAAGCGTATTTTACTTTTATGATTGAATTAATCTGGGGAAAAGAAAGAATTCTGGAAGTTTACCTGAATATCGCTGAAACAGGCAAGATGACTTTCGGAGTAGAGGCTGCCTCCTTAAGATATTATGGTCATTCTGCCAATTCCTTGTCCAGAGCCGAAGCTGCCAGAATTGCGGCAGTTTTACCAAATCCTATCCGTTTTTCAATCAAAAACCCTTCAGCATATGTGCAAAGAAGAAGCAACTTTATTATGCGTCAAATGCGGGGATTAGGAGGTAAAGCCTACATCGCTAATTTATAGAAAATAAGGAACGGGTCAGAATTTGTGAAATTCTGACCCGTTCCTTAATATTTATTTTATAACAACTCTTTGGAAGGCGACCAGAAAACCTGGTCAAAACCCCGGATTTTATCATTTTCAACTTTTATTCCTTCTGCTTCCAGCAATTCCTGCATTCTGTTTCCTCCAAAGAAAGCTTTTCCGCTCAGCATCCCGTTTCTGTTTACTACCCGATGAGCCGGAACCTCTGCATCACCATGACAGGCATTCATCGCCCAACCCACAAATCTTGCCCCGTTCTTCGTTCCAAGATATTCAGCAATAGCACCATATGAAGTTACTCTCCCATACGGAATTAGCTTGACTACCTCATAAACATGTTGAAATTTATTCTCCATTATCAATGTATTCAAAACAGGCCCCTATGTATGGGTTGCATTCTATGTGCACTATATGCCTATGTAATTACTTATTTTCCGATATCTCCCTCTCCAGCTCTTCATACCATTTTTCGCCATATTTACGAATAAGTGGTTCCCTGAGGAATTTATACAATTCCACACCTAATTGTTCACCATGAGAACAGGCATCAGAACAAATATGCCAGCGATCGTAATTTAATGCTTCGTAATGGTCGTACTTCGTAATTCTGATAGGATATAAATGACAGGAAATAGGTTTTCTGAAATCAATTTTTTTATCGAAATAAGCCTGTTCAATGCCGCATTTCAATATATTTTTCTCATCATAAATCGCAAACGCGCACTCTCTCCCTTTAATCACCGGTGTTGAATAATCCCCCTCCCAGTCTTTTACATAAACGCCTTCTTCCTCAATGGCTTTGATTCCTTCGGCAGAAAGATATGGTTTCACCTTTTCATAAATTTCTTCCATGACTGGCAATTCAGCATCTTCCAAAGGTGCTCCCAGATCACCTTCAACACAGCAGGCCCCCTTACATTTTGAGATATCACAAACAAAAAACTTGTCAGCGATATCATCACTTATTACGGTATCTTCAATTAAAATCATGGTCCTCTTGAGTCAAATTTTTTAAAATTATTGCAAATTTAGTATAATAATGTCTTAAAAAATCCAGTTCACTACTTATTACCTGCTACAAAATAATTATAAATGCAGCATATACTTTAGTTTTTACAGCACTTTAATTGTTGACCGGCATTTGTTTAATGAAAGATTAATTGTATTTTTAGTTCAGCCAAAATCTAACAAAAGGAAGGTATTATTTCATCAAAATGGTGTGTAATTTTAAAAGACTCCTTGTTATGTTTACTAAAATCCTCTATTTTCAGGCTTTATATACAATAAAATCCATTTACCCCAAAAGTAGTCACCCTAATTCCTTGCTAATGAGAAAGCGTTTTTCGCTGTCGTATATATTTATGCTGTTTTTCCCCTTTGCCCTTGTCAAAGCTCAGGAACTCCCCCGCAGTATTATAGTCGGATCTGTCAATGTCAGAATTGATGGAAGTGCCAAATCTATTATCCAGAATGAAATTGACAATTTGAACAATAACCGGAAATACCTTGATGCGGTTTTATCCAAAATGGTTCTGTATTTTCCGGTGATTGAAAGAATCCTGGCCGAAGAAGGAATTCCTGATGATTTCAAATATTTATGCGTACAGGAAAGTGCTTTGAATCCGGAAGCTATTTCAACCTCAAATGCTTATGGTTTCTGGCAATTTAAAAGGGAAACTGCTCAGGAAGTCGGTTTAAGAGTTGACGGTGTTGTGGATGAAAGAAAACACATTGTTGCTGCTACACGTGGAGCAGCGGTCTATCTGTCAAGAAATAACCTGATTTTAAGAAACTGGGTCGCAACTCTTCTCTCCTATCGCCTGGGTTTAGGGGCTGTCCGCAGAAATAATTCCCTCGACTGGGCTGCCAAAAATGACATTTCTGTCAATTCTTCAACAGATTGGTATGTTTTAAGATTTCTGGCTTACAAGCATTTTCTGGAAAGAGAATATAAATCTTTCAAAGATTCAAGTGGTAGTTACCTTTTTGAATACCCGAATAGCCGGGGAAAAAACCTTTCGGATATTTCCAGAGAATTAAATGTAGATTTAGTGGAGATCCGTAAGAATAATTCATGGCTGCAATCCACCAGCGTACCTGACGACAAAGACTATATTGTTTACTTTCCGGTTAATTCTGATCAGATTAAAAAACTGAAAGACCGCTCTTCTCAGCAAAACACTATTGAAAGCCAGGAAGTTGTTAAAAATGATTTAGGCTTCCCGGTACTCAATCTGGTTTCTCAAAGTTCTAAAAAAGGTGATGCGGTTTTGTATGAAATCAATGGTAAAAAGGGGATTCTTGCCTTCGCAGGTGATACACCTGAGACAATTGCCGATCGTGGAGGAATCAATAAGAAAAAATTCCTGAAATATAATGACCTGGATGAAAATGACAGAATAATTCCAAATGAGATTTATTATTTAAGAAAGAAAGATAAAAAAGCCGTTGTAGCCTTCCATACTGTTCAGGGAAATGAAACACTCTGGAAAATATCCCAGATGTATGGCGTTCAGTTAGAGGAATTGCTATCTAAAAACAGATTGCAAACCATTCAGCGACTTCAAAAAGGAAGATTGATCTGGTTAGTCGATACCAGACCAAATAATCAGCCTGTAGAATTTGTTAATACCAATGATGCTCCACCCTCTGCTCCTACCATTCTGACGAGAGAGATTTATTCCAGAGATGAAAAATCAGAATTCTATTCCCGTCCTGAACAAAGCGATTTACCTGCTAAAAATACCGATAACCCGTCAAAACCAAATGTAACTACTACCGTCATTGATAACACGGAAAAAGTGGTTATCGAACCGGTTCAGAAACCTGCAGCAGAACCAGTAATACCTAAAACTACAATTGTTGAGACTCCTCCTAAAACCGAGGAGCCTAAAGTTTCAGCACCAGTTGTTACCGTAGTAGAGCCTGCTGAGGAATCAGCATCCACTCCTAAAAGTTCAGGCAATGAAATCAGAAAAATAATCAACCATACGGTTCAGATTAAACAGACCTTTTTCAGTATTGCTAAAATGTACGGAATGAGTCTGGATGAATTGTATCGGATTAATAAAACACAGCCCGGAACACCTCTCAGATCGGGTCAGGTAATTTTGGTCAGCCAGAGTGTGGGAATTAATTCTGATAACAATATTGCTGCCTTTCCCAAACAAGGTCTTACAGAAGAAAATTCAGGCAGAGAGATCGTAACCAAAACCGAAAATCCGGTTGTTAACAAATATATTTCCGGTAATAACAACTCCTCAACTCATGTGGTACAGGCCGGAGAAACACTTTTCAGGGTTTCTAAGATTTACGGCGTTTCGGTTGACAAGCTGATGCAGTGGAATGGCCTGAATAATTATACTATTGAAATCGGACAGGAATTAATTGTAAAGAATCAGAACGATTCAGGTACGAAAGACATTAAAACCAAATACCATATTCTGAAAACCGGCGAGACTGTGTTCAGGGTTTCTCAATTATATGGTGTATCGGTGGAAGATGTAGTAAAATGGAACAATATCAGGAATTATAATGTATTGGCCGGACAAAAATTAATAATCAGACGATAGTTTATCGCCTGATTATTAAACAATATGTTACAGCTTTCTGGAAATCAGTAAACCATCTCTGATGGGTAAAAGTACATTTTCTGTTCTTGAATCTTCATGGCACATTTTATTAAAATCAAGAATGGCCTGCGTATCCTTATCAACCTTTTTTCCTTCTTCAATCTGAGTAACTTTTCCACTCCAGAGTACATTGTCTGAAATAATGTACCCTCCGGTTCTTACTTTATCAAAAACCAGGTGATAATAATTGTGGTAATTCAGTTTATCAGCATCAATAAATACAATGTCAAATACTTCCTCTAAATCAGGAATGATTTCAATTGCATTTCCAATACGATAATCGATTTTTGAATCTAAACCGGAGTCAGCAAAGAAAGACCTTGTAAAAGCTTCCAGTTCCTCATTAATATCAAGGGTAATCAGTTTACCATCCTCTGCCAGTCCTTCCGCCAGACACAGAGCTGAATATCCTGTATAAGTTCCAATCTCCAAAATCCGCCCGGGCCGAATCATATGGGAAAACATCGACAAAGTTCGTCCCTGAATATGCCCTGAGAGCATTCTGGGCTGCATAATTTTCGAATGCGTTTCCCGGTTCAAACGGGCTAAAACCTCACTTTCAGAAGTTGTATGTTCCTCTGCATAAAGGCTAATGTCTTTTGGTAGAAAGTCCATGGATTTCAGGTTTTACAACGTATTAAAAAAGTGTATCAGAACGCTTTATTTGGTAGCAATGTAGAAAAAGTCCAGACATTCCTCTGCATCGTCATTGAGGAAATAATCCTGATAGGTAATTCCTGTAACCAGTTTATTATCTGTTTTTTGCAGCATATTTCGGCTCAATCTGTTGGCAATATCATAAGGAATCTGAAGCATCCATCTCGGCAATCTGTACTGGAGATTAAAAATGTCAAAACGGGTTATTCTTTGAACAGATTTCTTATTTTCCTCATAATAGGCCATTACCTTTTCATTTCCGTGAACACCCTTTGTCTGGATTGCTGAGAAATGTTTCAGAATCAGCCCTTTTAATTCTCCGGCAAGGTATTCTCTTACATGCCAGGGATTACGGCTTAAAGAATATTTACGATTGACCGTAGTCAGAATCAATTTTCCACCTGGTTTTAAAACCCTGTGTGCTTCTTTGATAAATTCGTTGTCATCCTCAATATGTTCAATCACCTGAAAGGTAACAATAAAATCAAAGCTGTTATCTTCCAGGCCTTTTAACGGAGGCAGAAACATATCGATGAATTTAAAATCAGGATATTCCTGCGTTAATTTTGTCATCAACGGCTCGTTTTTGTCAACTCCAGTATAGTTTGTAACTGAATTTCCTAAAACAGCTACCCCGCGGCCTGTTCCGCAACCGATTTCCAAAAGATTTCCGGAAACCATTCTTGCAGCTTCTACATAAGGGAACAGCAGGCGCTGGTGAACCGGGTTATCGGAGATGATTTCCGATGAGGCAATTTCAGTAGTTTTGTACATTTCTTAATAAGTATTTCAGACAAAGAAAGCCTAAAGACTTTTATTTCTCCAAATTTTACAGAATTATTACCAAAATTACCGCTTTTGATTGACATGAAAAAAATACTATGTGATTTGATTCGTTATCCATTTAAACTTTCTTAAACTTTGTATCTTTAGCAAAGTTTCCTTTTCAGGCAAAATACAGCAAAATTCTGCTGAATGAGAATGAGGGGAACAGGAAATGGATTCATGAGAAACCAATGTATAATTATTACCATCATGAATTCACAAAACTTATTCAAACTATATTTAAGTCTGAACACTTAAAATCAGGTTCTATTATGAAACGATTGTTATACTTCTTTGTATCTGCCTGCTTACTGAGCAGTTGTATGGTTTCCAACACTCCCGGTAAATATGGCACAGGCAAGCAAAATAACACTTCGGCTACCAGTAAGTCTCCTTCACAGCAATTAATCTGCAAAAGCAGGTTTCTCAATAACGGCAATTCGGTAAGGGTTTATTTAAGTATTGATACCGACAAACAGACAAACGTTACGCAGTTTATCAAAGATTTGTCTATCTCGTTCTCGCTTTATCCTGATTATACTTCCCGTCAGGTTATTTCAAGTACCGCCCTGATGCTGACTCCGGAAAATGTCACTTTAGATGGAAACTGGTTTACGGTCTCTTTCGATTTACCAAAACCTAAAGATATGCTGACAGCTATGGGGATTTCGGAAATCAGAGACAATTCTACCGGAAATAAATTTGCAAACGATATTTTTCTACGTTTTCAATCTGGCAAAGTAGGTGATTATTATATGTTTTTCGATAAATCCGGTCAGAAACCACTTGCCAGAAATTACTTTTATGCACAGGATACGATTCAGCTGAAGAGCCTGGCAGATAATGGTCAGAAATTCCAGGTTTACCGTTATAAATATGAATTTGATCCGGCCATGTCACCAATGGCAACAGCTCCGCGACAGGTTTCAAAACAGTTATTTGTTGATTCTTCTTTTACAGTAACCAGCGGTACACCGATTATCCTGAAACAGGAGGCACTTTATTATTTTACCAGAGATACCACAGAGTCTTACGGAATCGGAATAATTGCCGTGGATAACCGCTATCCAAAAATTACAAGACCGGAAAAACTTGTAAAACCTTTGGTATATATGAGTACCAATACAGAAGCAACGGACCTTTATAATACCAAAGAGGCCAAGAAATCGATGGATAATTACTGGCTGAACCTTATGAACGGGAATCAGGGAGCTGCCAAAAGAACCATAAAGAATTTCTACCAGAGAGTTGAGAAAGCGAATCGTCTTTTTACTACCTATAAAGAAGGCTGGAAAACTGATAAAGGTATGGTTTGGATAATTATGGGAGATCCTACAAAAATCACAAGAACCAAAGATCGTGAAGTATGGTCTTACACCAGAAACGGGCAGTTTTCAGAAATCAATTTCACCTTCAATAAGAGAGCTAATCAGTTTGTAGAAGATCATTATGAATTGCAGCGGTATGCAGAATATCAGTCAATCTGGTTTCCGGTAGTTGAACAATGGAGAAACGGTGATTTATTATCCAAACAGAATTAATTGAATATCAATATTTTTCACAAAGATGAAAAGGGTGGTGAAAAGATTAATTTCACCACCCTTTTTTGCATATAAACGTCAGATTCCGGGCTTGTTTTTGTTTCCTGCCGAAATCTTTCCGACCTTTGTGTTTTCAATCCCTGTCGCCAAAAAATCAGTAATATCTCAATTGAAATCCTGATTGCCGAATCTGGCTTTTACCGGGGCTTGCATTGATCAATACAATATATGGAAAACAAAGACAACTTTAATAGCCGTCCGGACGGCAAAAAACAATTCAGGCATTTTACTACTCCCAAGGCAGACAATAAAGATCTGGTTTTCGGGATTCAGCCTGTTCTTGAATCTTTGAGAGCCGGAAAGGAAATTGAAAAGATATTAGTCCAGAGAGAACTGGGAAGCATTGAAATTCTGGAATTTGCCAGAATGAGAGGTGTTCCGGTTCAGAAAGTTCCTTCTGAGAAATTAGACAGAATTACCAGAAAAAACCATCAGGGCGTCATTGCGTTTGTTTCAGCTATCAATTACGTAAAACTTGAAAATGTTGTGGCAGATGTGTATGAGCAGGGAAAAACACCATTTATTCTGATTTTGGACAGAGTTACCGATGTAAGAAATTTTGGTGCCATTGCACGTACTGCAGAATGTGCGGGAGTACAGGCAATCGTTGTCCCGACGCGTGGTGCTGCCCAGATTAATGCGGATGCGATGAAGACTTCTTCCGGCGCACTGAATTTCCTTCCTGTTTGCAGAGAAAATAGTCTGTCTGAAACGGTAAAGTATCTTCAGGATTCTGGTATTCAGGTGGTTGCCTGTTCGGAAAAAGTAGAAAAAACGATTTACGATGTAGATTTTACCATTCCTACCGCCATTATTATGGGCTCGGAAGAGGACGGTATCTCTGATGATTTAATGCGAAGAGCAGATCAGCTGGCAAATATTCCAATGGCAGGAAGAGTTGGTTCTCTGAACGTTTCTGTAGCAAACGGGGTCATTCTGTATGAAGCTATCCGTCAGAGATCACTGGTGTAAATTCTTTTAATTACTGACAGTCCAAAAGAACTATCCACGGGTAGTTCTTTTTTGTTTCCCTCCTTCAGAATATTGAGAAAATTATTATTTTTTCGTAACTTCTTCCGTCTTTACCACTTACTAAAAAACGCTTTTATCCGTTTCTTTCTATTTACCTTCTATTTAAATTTGAAGCGTCTCTGTTTTTAACTTTTCTTCAGAAAAATATCTAAAGAATACTGGTTCTCAATATCTTATATTCTAAATAATTAACTACAATGAAAAAGTCTTTACTTATTGCTCTTGTACTCTCAGTATCGGCAACGGCTCACAGTTTTGCACAAAACTGCGGATTTGCTTTGCTGACAAACAATACCGAGATGGAAATGACCAATTATGATAAAAAAGGAGAGCCTATCGGGAAGATCTCGTACAAAGTGATTTCTTCCACCGGAAACGAATCGAAAGTAAGTACCAGAATAACGGATAAAAAAGGGAAGGAAACTCTTGCCGGAGAAGGTACTTATAAATGTTCAGGGGGTGTGTTTTCTATGAGTATGAAAACAATGTTACCTCAGGAGCAAATGTCCGGCATGAAAGATATGGAAATTAAAAGTGCCGATACTTATCTTAATTATCCTTCTGATCTGAGTGTAGGTGCAACACTTCCCGAAAATGAGTTCACAGCGGAAGCTTATTCCGGAGGGATGAAAATCATGACTATTCTGCTAAAAATTACCGACAGAAAAGTGACCGGAAAAGAATCAGTCACTACTCCTGCCGGAACTTTTGACTGTTATAAAATTACGAGTACGGAGTCGTTAAAAACCATTTTTAATATGACATTTACTGTCAATGAATGGTTTTGTCCCAATGTAGGGGTAATTAAAAGTGAATCTTTCAAAGGAGAAAAGCCAATGGGTTCTTCACTTGTAACGAAGCTTTCTAAATGATTTTGACAGATTTGCCGTTATTTGTCTCGTCAAAAACCCCTCATTCCATTAAAGCCCGGAGTTCTCAGCTCCGGGCTTTTTTACTTTGTATGTCCACATTGCAACCACATAGGCATAAAGGAAACATAGAAACATTGTAACCACATAGACATATAGGGCACATAGGGGTTTTAGTTCCTCATATTGCAACCACATAGGCATAAAGGGAATATAGAAACATTGTAACCACATAGGCATATAGAGCACATAGAGGTTTTACTTCCTCATATTGTAATCACATAGGCATATAGGGCACATAGAAAAAAAAGGTTGTGTCTATTCTTTCTTCAAAAGCATTGCTGATGCCTGGGCGGTTGGGAATAAGGTAATATCAGCCATTACCACATGAGCGGGTCTGGTGACGGCGAAGGCAATAATTTCTGCTACATCCTGAGGACTCAATGGAGTAAAACCTTTATAAACTGCTTCAGCACGGCTTTCATCTCCTTTAAACCTTACCAGTGAGAATTCAGTTTCTACTGCTCCGGGTGCTACATTTGTTACTTTGATACCATAAGGGTTCAGATCAAGTCTCATTCCCTCTGAGATAGCTTCAACGGCCGCTTTAGAAGCACAATAGACATTTCCATTCGGATAAGTCTGCTTTCCGGCAATCGAACTGAGGTTTATAATATGACCTTTCTTTCTCGCAATCATAAAAGGCATTATCGCTTTGGAAACATATAACAGACCTTTTACATTACCATCGATCATTGCATCCCAATCCTCCAGATGCCCATCCTGAATCGGTCCCAGTCCATGTGCATTTCCGGCATTATTCAATAAAATATCAATATTCCGTAAATCTTCCGGAAGGGTAGCAATTGCTTTTTCAACTTCTTCTTTATTTCTTACATCGAAAGTCAGGATATTCACATTTACCTTTTCTGAAAGCTGCTGCTGAATTTCATAAAGACGCTCGATTCTTCTTCCACAAAGAATCAGGTTAATTCCCAAATCGGCAAATGCTTCTGCCGTTGCTAAACCTATTCCTGAAGTTGCGCCTGTAATAAAAGCTAATTTTGACATATTTTCTAAGTTTTTGTATCAACCCTCTTCTCAATTTCAAGAGGTTCTGAATTTGATAAACGCAAAAAAGAATCTTTTACAATTCATATAAAACTAAACTTGCGGAGATCTGAACATTCTGCCTGAAGCATAAACATTCAAATTTCCGCAAGTTAGTCACTAAGGTTCAATTTTTATTTCAAAGGAGAAAAATCAGCTGGAATCATATACTCAGATTTTACTGAAACGGTCAGAGAACCTCCAGCTTTTTCTTCTGAGGCTTTTCTGACTGCCTGCCACTGAGGATCTGCACCAAACTCTTTAAAGGATTGTAAACCTGCCTCCTTACTTTTATGAGTCAGAAAATAAATCAGGGTATCATCTGCTCCCTGGTCTTTATCGGTTGGTGTCCAGTAAATAATGTTGGTCATTCCATGATTTTCAAACAATTTACAGGTATGATCTCTGAAACGCTCCAACAAATTAGGAAGGTGGTTAAGCGTAGTTTTATACGTGCGCAGTTCAAAAACCCTGTCTCCCGATGATTTCAGGTTATTGGCTGAAAAATCGGTAGTTTTTAAAAAGGTTGCCTCAACTTTAGCAACAATTTCACCATTTACGGCACTTGCCTTCATGACTTCAATCCAACCTTTATCCGCCATAAAATCCTTCCATGACTTTTCTCTGGCTTCCCTGTCAGGATATGAAAGTACATACACCAGTTTATTCTCTTTATTGTCAATCGGTATCCAGAACCCTTCAAGTTTCATTTTATGCTTTTTGAAATACTTTAGGGTATGATTTCTGAAGCGGGACATTAAATCTTCGAATTTCCCTTCGCTTGCATAATAAGTCCGAAGTTCAAAAAGCCTTGAATTAGGATCTTTGCTGTGAGCCTGCGTCTGAAATTGAAGCATGCAAACAAGAATTATGGCTAAAGCACTGATAATCTGACTCTTTATTTTCATAGTTGCGCGTTTTTTATTGTTTTCAGGTAATAACCTTCAATTTGGGAAATCTCTTGAAATTATCTACCCTGAATTCAAAGGATATGCTTGGTTTTTACGCTTTCAGCTCCTACTCTATTCCGGTAATTTCAACCCTGCGGTTTTTCTTCTTGTTATCTTCTGTATCATTCGGAGCTACCGGATTGGCTCCTCCGTATCCTTTATAAAATAATCTGCTGTCATCAATTCCCTTACTTACCAGATAGTTCAGAATAACTTTTGCCCTGTTTTCTGAAAGTGCAACGTTTAATCTGGGATCTCCCACATTATCGGTATGACCTGAAATCTGAATCTTTACTCCCGGATTGGCTTTCAGCATATTAGTTACTTTTTCCAGCTGAGGATATGATTCTGTTTGCAGAATAAAACTTCCCTGTAAGAAATATACATTATCCAGAACAATTGATTTACCTTTTTCAATTTTATCAAAAGAACTTTTACTTTCGGGTAATTCAACTTTAGGAGATTCTGTTGCGGAAGAAAGCACAGGCGTCTGAGCTACAATTGCAGCCTTTTTCTTTTCCAGAAAAATATCTTTTTTACCCGTAAGTTTAGCAGGCTCTATCCGCTCAACGGCAGAGGCATAACCTTCCGCATCAACCTCAATCTTATAATTTGCAGAAGCTACCAATTGTGCTGCATAAGATTCTCCATTTTGAGAAAAAGCTATAAGTTGTCCTGATTTGAGATCCGAAATTTTCACATTGCTATTCAATACAGCCTTTTTTGTCTGATTATCAAGTACTCTGAAAGTGAAAGGTTCTGTTTCTCTGGAAAGTGCAATTACAGAAACTGCTTCTTTGCCGGTGGTTGAACTATCTGCTTTTATTTTTCCTTCAAAACTCTTGTATCCTTTTGATGAAGCCCTGATTGTGTAGCTCATTCCATGTTGCAGAACTGTCTTTAAATCTGTTTTAAGCGCATCTGTATTCCCTTTTGCAATAGTCTCTCCTGAAGGAGCAATAACGCTTACAAGGGCAGGAATCCGATTCTGGATCTGGGCATCAATAACATAAAATGACAAAGCCGATTTCTGGATTGTTTTCAACAGAATCGTTTTAACGGTATCCTCAGAACCTACAAGATATTTTTCTTCATAGTCTATAAAACCCTGAGCTTTGGCTTTAATAAGGTATTCTTTACCAGGTTTTACATTAAAGCCTGTAATCCCGGCAGGAACTTTAACAGAAGAACCTGCCAAAATACTATTCGGCATTTCAAGTACTGAATAAACCACATCCTTTACCGGTTTTTTAGTGGCTTCATCAACTGCTTTCAAACCCAATACGGAAGCTTCTTTTACCAAAACAATTAATTTACTTACAATTTTACCAAGCTGAGGATAATCAAAATTCTCAACTTTAACAGGATATCCCTTTACTGAAACTTCTATTTTATAGTTTTCAATCTGGGTCAGAGGTACTTTTACATCCATCGTGCCTTCGTTAGTCTTGCTATTGATGGTCTTCTGACTCTTTTGGTGCGTAAGCTTGAAAGTCCCTGCTAATTTTTTCCCGCTAACCGCATCTTTCAATTCAAGAATAACTGCCGATTCTCCTGTTTTCGGTTTTAAGCCGAAAGTCATTTGATTCTGGCTCAGTTTTGATAAATTTTCCTGAAAAGGCTCAAAACCATCCGCCGTAATTTCAAGTGAATATTTCACATCCTGGTTCAATCCTACACTGGCAATACCTTCTTTCATTTCCGGTAATGCTTTCAGGCTTTGGTTGGTTGACAAATCCGTAATTTTATACTGAGCTTCTTTTAAAGGTGCTTTAGTCAGAATATTTATTGCCTTAATTTCTAAGACAAAAGGAGCTTTTTCCAACCTTACTTCATAATCATATTTCTTGTTGGGATTAAAATCTGACATGTTATAAGTGCTGATCTTCGACTTATACCCTGTTGAAGAAGTTTCAATCGTAAATACTTCCAATGCCGTAATCTTCACCTCGTAATCCGAAACTTTCTCAGCTGTAAATATCTTGTTAGACTTTTCCAGTTTTATATGCATATCAGCTTTTACCGGTTTTCCGGTCTGGGCATCAATTACGTTAAAGGTAACGGACAAGTTTTTCTGACGGGACAGATATACTTTCAAAATACCATTTTCAGGAATCTGATCTATTTTCTGAGTTTTGGAAGCATACTCCGGTGATTCAAGAGCGAGTTCATATTGTCCCTTACGTTTAATATTTGCTATAAAACCATCTGCCTCTGCTCTGTTGGTTACCGGAATCTGACTTTCATCACTCAGGTCTTTTAATTTTACCAGGGCTGATTTGATCACTTTCTGGCTACCTTCTTCTAACACTAAAATGGTAAGACTGAATTTTTCGGGGATCATTTTAACAGAATATTCTCTTCTTTCTCCCAATGAAAAGTTGCCTACACCAAAAGTCTGAATTGTCGGCTGATAGCCCTTAGCATTCAATTCTACTTTCAGGCTGTCACTTTTATAAAGACTTACGCCAAATTGTGAATTTGTGGCAGTAGTCGTCCCTTTAAATTCTTTTCCGGTTTTTGAGGAAGTTACCTTAAAGCTTGCTCCGATAACCTCTGAAGTTTTAGCATCTATGGCCGTAAAAAGAAACACAGCTCCCTGTTTCGGTGCCAATAACAGCTGAAACATCTCAAGATTAGGTGTTTTACGAATAATCTGCTCATTGGACAGCATGAGATCCGCTGAAATCTCAACTTTATATTGCCTGTCATTCTGGAGATTAGTTTCAACTAATAATCCACCTTTGGGAGCCTCAAGCTCAAATGACTGATTTGAAGCGATGTCGGTGATTTTAACCTTAATGTCTTTCAGCGCTTCATTTTTAATTTCACTATTATAAGCCCTTATTTTAAAATTGTAGGAAGAAGGCTGTAAACGAATTGTTCTTACCGGATCCAGTCCTTTTACTTCATCCACCTGCAAAGCTATACTCTCGGATTTATATCCTTTAAGTGAAGCATTAACTGCATATTTTTGCTTTAACCTGAATGTTCCGCTACTTTGTAAAGTCTGTGCATCATTTCTGAACACTGTTTTTTGCCCTGTTTTGGTATCAGAGGTTTCAAAAACCGCAGGGATTTTCAAATTAGTCTGGGCATCTACCGCTTCAAAAGCAAGGTGATAATCAACAGCCTCCGGCTCTTTCTCTGCCAAAGGTCTTAATCTCAACGGAATTTCAAGTCCTTCGCATGATTTCAGAATAGTCAGATCCACTACCCTTTTTTTGCGATGATATCCCGGTTCACTGATGTCAAAAATATATTTTTTATTGGGTTTACCGACAAAAGTATATTGTCCTTCTGCGCCGCTGCTTTCAATCTCAGCACTTAATCTGTCAGGCTGGTCTGCGTCATATATTTTAATTTTAGCACTCAGACTTTTTCCGGTTGTAGAATCCGTAACCCATCCCTGTACAACAAGTGTTACATTAAAAGGAACAGCAGAAGTATAAATATCTCCATCCTGCACAAAATACATTACATCTCCGCAAGCCGGAACAGAAGCATACTGATCCAATCCTCTGGTATTGGCGAATTTCAGGTTTTCAGGATTACTCCAGCTTCCATTTGCCTGCAATTCAGTCTTGTAAAGGTCAAAATCACCAAGTCCTTCTTTTCTGATTGATGAAAAAATTAATGTTTTTCCATCAGGCATAATTCTCGGGGCTTTTTCACATTCGATATTGACAGGTGCTGGTAATTCAACAGGAGTTCCCCAGTTGCCGTTACTCCCCTTTTCCGAAACCATTATTTTATAACACATCTGCTGCAGGTCTTTCTTCATTTCTCCTAACAGCTTTCCTCTGGCGAAATATAATTTCTTTCCATCCGGAGAAACAGAAGGATAGCCTTCATAATCAGCAGAGTTAATCGGAGCACCAATGCTTCTGGGAGCTGACCAGCCGTTTTTTTCTCTTACTGAAAAGTAAATATCTTCCTTTCCTTCTGAATCCTTATTACTGGCAGAGAAAAACAGATAATTTCCATCATAACTGAGGCAAGGGCCACCCAAAGGGGCTTTTTCAAAAAATGTATTGCTGATTTTGGGTATGGCAACCGGAACAGACCAAAGATTTCCGTTTCTTTTCGACTCAAATAATTTCCAGTCTCCCTGACGGTCAGATTCAAAAATGAGGGTTTTCCCGTCTGCACTCACAGAAGGGGCAAATTCGATAAACTTTGAAGTATTAACAGGAGGAGGTAGTTTTCTCTTTTCCTGAGAAAAAACGGAAGAGGTTCCCAAACCTAAAAGGGCAACCACAATTATAAAACGATTTAAAAGGATTCGGGGCATCATAAAAGGAATAGTCACACACAAAATTAGTAATTTGCGTCTGTTTTTGTTTATACTCTCCGATCAATTGGAAAGTCACTAAATTAAAATTTTCAAAACGCTAAAGTCTAATAACGAAACTTTAGTCTATTCGTAGCCATAATCACACTTTTTTTATGAAATACTTAATCGCCTGTCTTGGAAACATCGGTCCTGAATACCTTTTAACCCGCCACAATGTTGGCTTTTTGGTAGCAGACCGGCTTGCCGGTACCTATGAGACTAAATTTTCAATGGAAAGACTCGCCTATCATGCGGAAATAAAACACAAAGGGCGACAAATTCATCTCATTAAGCCCACTACTTATATGAATTTAAGCGGGAAGGCAGTCAATTACTGGATGAAAGATCTGAAGATTGAAACGGAAAACATTCTGATTGTAACTGATGATATTGCATTACCTTACGGAAAGCTGCGTTTAAAGCCCAAAGGCTCTCATGGCGGCCATAACGGCTTAAGAAATATTGAAGAAGTACTTGGTGGTAACAGTTATGCAAGATTAAGGTTTGGCGTAGGAGATGAATTTGCAAAAGGAAGGCAGGTAGAATATGTTTTAGGAAACTTTGAAGGAGCTGAATATGAGCAACTTCCTGAGTATTTAGACCGTGCGGGTGAGATGATCCTGAGTTTTTGTACTCAGGGGATACAGCCAACGATGAATAAATTCAATCAATAATTGTACTTTTTAAAGAATATTTGCATTTTTTGAAAAAATTAAAAATAAAAATATTCATAAACTTATCAGGAATAAATGAAAATTATATTTCGAAATATTTTCATAATATTAGACTTTCTTTCATTTTTATCTGGCAATTTGAAATTTTCATAGAATATTATTCTGTATTGTGAAAAATCAAGATTTGGAAATCACGGAAATGTACTATAATTTTGTAGTGTCAATAAGATAAAACAAAATTGTAAAAAAACATGAAGCGGCAAATTTTAAAAGTAGCGATTCTAATGGTATTAGCAGCTACTACAGCGGTACAAGTAAAAGCAGGAGTAAGAAATGAAGAAGGAACAGTTGCAGGTGCAAACAAAGTTCAGTCCTCTAAATTAATAGCAAAAGAAGGCATTAATAATTTTGTAGGATTTATGAGTGAAAATGCTCATAAGTTTACCAAAAAAGCAGAATGGAATGATGTTCTGACAGTCCTTAATTCTTACAATCAGAACTCTCCTTCATTGATGAAACTTTCTGATGAGCAGAAAAATAAATTCAACGAAGGTGTAGCTAAATTGCAGGAAAAATTAGCGAAAGTTAAAGGAGAAGAAGCAAGTGCATGGAACGAGAAGTTAAGCTTTACAGCCAAGACTATCAACTTCTTATGGAACTTTACTCCATCCACAAATGTTACTGAAGAGAGTGTAGAGAGAATAGAGGTGAGTACAGAGATCTCTTCTTTGTAATCAAAAAGTCTGTAAGGATTCTATCTGAATCAGACTTATGAATTTAGAGAAGGTGCAGTTATTTTTTCATAGTTAAATAGGTTTAGAGGTAAGACGGAAAGGACACCATCAATGGTGGTGTCTTTTTTAAAATTAAGATATTTAAAGTTTTTGTTAAATTTTCGTAATAAATAACGGCTTTGGCTATTGCACAATATTAATTTTTGTTGCAAATTTGTATTAGCTAAAACGATGTATATACAGACATTGCAGAATCGAGGAAAATCGTTTTAGATAATGATTCAGTCGAGACAAGATTGCAAAATCTTTTTTCATAGTTAAATAGGTTTAGAGGTAAGACGGAAAAGACATTGTTTATAACGATGTCTTTTTTTTATGTCCTTTTTTCAAGAAATACATGTATATACATTGTTTTCGAAACTCATCACCGAATAAATACCCTTATCAAATGCTTATAAAAAAATTTGTACTAAACTCAGATTTTTTCAAAAAAAGCAGTATATTTGTATCAATTTTCATAGTTAAATAGGTTTAGAGGTTAAACAGATAAGGGCGGGAGGTTCTCCTGTCCTTATTTCATTTTTGAGCATTTGTACTGCATTTTATTCCGCAAAGTTTACTAAAATACTCTGCAAGCATACTTTCATAGTAGAATCTTCTGCCTCAGCACTTTATCTCAAAATTTCAAATCTGTAGTTCCGGATATCATATTTCTTATTTTCCGGGGATTTTAACCATTTCTGATACCTGCATTTATCGCGTATTGCCCGGACAAAAAAAGCCCGCCTTTCAGCGAGCTTTCTTCCGGAATTTCCTGCTTTATTCAGCCTTGTCAGTATTCAAAGCCAGACTGTCTGCATTCTTCTGTATTTCTCCTTTTTTCGACTTCACATAAGCCAGCTTATAGTTTCTTGAAGAATTAAGCGGATTATTGTGTTCTTTATCGATTGCCTCCGATTCTGCTACCAAAAGTTTTGGTCTGGGTGCATATTTCGGATGATGATAATTTGCATCAACCAGCTGTCCTTCCAAACCTTTGAAGGTTGTTACCTCCACAGAGGTTCCTTCAGTCTTGGCTTTCTGAGCAGCCTTTGCTTTATTTGGATGTTTATAATTATTGACCGAAAAACCCGGATCATTTTTTGGCACTTCCTGTGCGAACAGTGAGCTTACAGAAGCTCCTATTAAAACGGCTATACTAAGAACCTTTTTCATACCCATAACTTTTTAGTATTTTGATTGAATAAGTATATATACTCAATATAACACCTATTTCAGAAAAGTATTTCATATGAAAAATGTTTAAAAAGAAAGCTAATCCATTGAATTTCGAACCTGTTTTATGGCATTAAGGGGAAAGAATATGAGAGAAGGAAAATTCTGACAGCCATATTTCAGGGTTTTACAAACTATCCTGAAAGACCTGTTGTCTTTTTACCCTGATTTCCTGATATGGCTTTTTTCAGAAAATATTACATTTTTGCTTTTATTAACTTATGATAACTCATAAGCTGTTCAAAACAGGAAACATGCCTCTCCGTAAACAAAAACTGACTGATCCTGCTTTTCCAACAGACGAACTATTGCAAAAGCAGGATCAGTCAATTCATATAAAGGCTTAAACAAGCCGTTTTTCGCGAAATTATCAGGCAACCGGGGCTCCGTTCCAGACAGCCTTACCGGGCTGCACAAAAGCCAGCGAACCGTCCTTATCTTCAGCCATCAATATCATTCCCTGAGATTCCATTCCCATCATTTTTCTCGGAGCAAGATTTGCCAGGAAAGTTACCTGTTTTCCTATGATAGCCTCCGGTTCAAAATGCTCAGCAATACCACTCAGGATTGTTCTCTGTTCCAGGCCATCATCAATTTTCAATTTAAGCAGCTTTTTACTCTTAGGCATTTTTTCTGCCTCAATGATTGTTCCGATACGAATATCCATTTTGGCAAAATCATCATACTGAATCTCTTCTTTCAGCACCGGAACGGTCTTGCCAGCCAGCTCATTTGTTTTCTTGGCATCTTCCAGCTTCTGTATCTGTGCCTGAATAGTTGCATCTTCAATTTTTTCAAATAACAGTCCCATTTCAGCCAGTTCATGTCCTTCTGCTATTAAATCCGCTCTTCCGGCATCTTTCCATGAGAATTTTTCAAGGTTAAGGCCTTTCAGTAAACGCTCAGAAGTAAATGGCATAAATGGCTCGCAAAGGATTGACAGATTGGCTGTAATCTGCAAACCGATATTGAGAATAGTTGCCGTACGTTCTCTATCCTGTTTAATTACTTTCCAGGGCTCGGTATCTGCCAAATACTTATTACCAAGGCGTGCAACATCCATCATAAGTGCCAATGCTTCACGCAATCGGTAATTTTCAACAGACTCAGCAATTTTAGCAGGCATTTCAGCCAGAGTGGCCAGAGTCTGTCGATCAAAATCGGTTAATTCACCCTGTTTCGGTACTTTTGAATCAAAATTCTTTTGGGTAAGTACCACAGCACGGTTTACAAAATTGCCTAAAATCCCTACCAATTCAGAGTTATTTCTGGTCTGGAAATCACCCCATGTAAAATCAGAATCCTTATTTTCAGGCGCTGAAGCCGCTAAGGCATATCTTAAAACATCCTGTTTTCCCTCAAATTCTCGAAGGTATTCATGTAACCAGACCGCCCAGTTTCTCGAAGTAGAAATTTTATCTCCCTCAAGGTTCATAAATTCATTGGCAGGAACATTATCCGCCACAATGAACCGGCCATCTGCCATACACATCGCCGGGAAAATCAGACAATGGAAAACAATATTGTCTTTACCGATAAAGTTCACCAAACGGGTTTCTTCGTCTTTCCAATATTTTTCCCAGTCTTCGGTCAATTCCTTGGTCATGGAAATATAACCGATCGGTGCATCAAACCATACATAGAGAACTTTTCCTTCTGTATCAGGCAATGGCACTTTAATACCCCAGTCCAGGTCACGGGTCATGGCACGTGGTTTCAGTCCGTCATTCAACCATGATTTTACCTGGCCTAATACATTCGTTTTCCATTCCGGATGGCTTTCTACGTATTTTTCAAGCATTGGCTGCATTTTATCCAAAGGCAGGTACCAGTTTTTAGTTGGCCTCATTACAGGCTGCACACCACTCAACGCAGATCTCGGGTTAATTAACTCAGTCGGAGACAAAGTAGAACCGCATCTTTCGCATTGATCGCCATATGCATTTTCATTACCGCATTTCGGGCAGGTTCCTATGATATAGCGGTCAGCCAAAAATGTCTGAGCTTTTTCATCGTAGTATTGCTCAGTAGTTTCCTCAATAAACTGTCCTTTTTCGTACAGGTTCCTGAAAACATCCTGAGACATTTCGTGGTGAACTGTATTTGAAGTTCTTGAGTATATATCAAAGGAAATTCCAAACTCTTCAAAAGACTCTTTGATGATTTTGTAATATTTATCAACAACCTCCTGTGGAGTTATACCTTCTTTTTTTGCTTTAATGGTAATGGGCACACCGTGCTCATCAGTTCCTGAAATAAATTTCACATCCTGGCCGCTTGCTCTCAGGTAACGAACGTAGATATCGGCAGGAAGATAACATCCGGCAATATGGCCGATATGAATAGGACCGTTGGCATAGATTAAGGCAGCGGTAACGGTAGTTCTTTTAAATTGTTTGCTCATAAAATTATGATTATTTGGGCAGTAGCACCTGACAAAATCTCTTTCTGATTTTCAATAACGCAAAAGTACAAAATTGGCGTGGCCTTGCTAAATTTTATTTTTAGCTTTTTAAGAAGAGTCAGATTTTCTGATAAAGGAGATTTTCTGAAGAATTCTTCAGAGGTCGGGAGAAATTTCAGTGTGTTTCGCTGTATTGTTACTACAATTATTATTGACTAAATGATTGGTATTTTTAAAGAGGCTACCACGTGGTCTTCATCTTCTTCGATATGCAGGGAAGCTTTTCCGGAATATCGTAATTGAAGCCTTTTCCGGAGATTTTTCAGACTCAGTCCGGTATCAGAAAAGTTTTTATCAAGTTTTCCGGTATTTCTGACCGTGATAGTCAGCATTTGCTGATGCATGCGGGTATGGATATAAATCTCGCCTCCGTTACGCTGCCTGCTGATTCCATGTTTGATAGCATTATCCACCAGCAAATGCAGGGACATAGACGGAATCTTAAAGTTTAAAGTTTTATTTTCCAACTGGAAATGATACTGGAGCCTTTTATCAAAACGTATTGTTTCCAGTTCCAGATACTGCTGCATCATGGATAGTTCATCTATCAGATTTACAGTATGGGATTCACTGAGTGTTAATGACCTTCTGAGGATATCTGAAAGTTGTATGATCGACTTCTGGGCCAGCGGCGGGTCGGTACGGACCAATGCTTTGATACAATTGAGGGAATTGAACAGAAAATGGGGATTCAGCTGACTCTTCAGATTTTCCAGTTCGGCATTCTGAATAAGATTTTCTGATTCAACTATTACTTTCTGTTCCTGGTGAAATTGATGAATATACTGGTTGTAGTAATAGAGTATAAACCAGGGTGCGTATCCGAGAAAACTGACTAAGGCAAGTTTCAGGTAATGAAAAGAATCTTTCGGAAATGTCAGACCGGCTGTACAACCGAGAATAAGACTGTTGAAGGTAAGAGAAAGCAATATGCCTCCCAGAATACCAATAAAACCGTAGCTTAGAAATGTCTTTATCTGAGTCGTTTCAAATATGTTTTTATTAAAGAACGACTTAAAAATATGTGTAAAAGAAATGCCCAGAAAAGTGTTAAAAAAAATACATATTGCAAAATTGAAAACTGACGCATCCCTCTCCCCGACAATCACAGCCAGGCACAAACTAAAGCAAAACCACCACAAAAACTGAGAAGTCCAGTACAACTGATTTTTATTCATTTCGAAATTCTTAAATACTACTTTAAAACCACAAGACCCTGATTACCTTCCATAGTCCTGAAGCTGAATCAGCTTTCATTTCCAGGCAGATGATTTGTTCATAACACATACGTTAAAATAGATAATGTAGGACAATGTTCATAAAACTTAATGTACCAAATCAGCCATTAGTTTTTCAAAATCTGGTTAAGAAGATGCTTAATTATAAAAATCAGTAAATTATTCCGGAAAATATTGGCTTATGCTGGAATTCTTTTTCAATTCAGTCAACACTCTCATGGTAAGAGGTTTACTGATAAATTCCACAACAATATCATATTTGCTGGCCCTCGAAAAATCATTGGGATCTATTGTAGAAGAGAGAATAGCGACTCTGGTTTTCGGAAAATCTTTTGCAAATTTTTTCAGGTATTCATCCAAAAAATCCCAGCCATTCAGAACGGGCATATTCAAATCAAGAAAGATGAGGGGTGGCGCTTCGCTTTCTTCGCCTTTTTTCTTTCTTTTCAAACAATCTGAGAAGTAATCCAAAGCCTCTTTGCCATTCCTGGAAGAATGCACCTCTTTCGCAAAATCAAATTTCTTTATAGCCAACTCACATAATGTGATGGTAATATTATCATCCTCTACAAGTAAAACCTTCTCAATCATAATTCCTATTTATTTCAAAAATAGTATGTGGCTCAGCAGTATTTTTCAATACTTTTTCACAAAATAAAAAAGCAAATCAACGTTTCGCTTTTTTTACTACAAAAATTACGCCTAACTAGGCGTATTATATCTTTTTTTAGCAAAGAAAGTTGAAAAAAAGAATTTTGCCTAATTAATGTCTCTTTGATTTTAAGAACTTTTTAAAGGAAATGATAAAAGTAGTCCCGACTCCAACTTCACTTTCCACAGCGATATGTCCCCCTAAAGCATTCACCTGCGAATGTACAATATACAGTCCAAGTCCTTTACTGTCAGGCAGATCATGAAAACGCTGATACAATCCAAAAATCCGGTCTTTATACCTTTCCATATCCATACCAATACCATTGTCACTAAAATAGAGCTTTATAAAATCTCTTTCGTTAGTGGTTTTGATTTTTAATGCTAAATTTCTGTCGGGAGAACGATATTTTATCGAATTGGTAAGTAAATTCAGGATGATACTTTCCAGATAGGCTCTGTTAAACTCAACCACCGGTGCTTCAGAAAAATCGATCTGCAAACTGGCATTTGCCTGTTTCATCATGAACGAAACAGATGCCAGTGCTTTCTGAAATTCATTTTCAAAACCGATAAATCCTTTAACAATGTTGACTTTATCTTTAATGATTAAAACGCTCAGCAAATCATTTATTGTCTCATTCAGCTGAAATGTAGATTCTTTAAATTTCTCAAACAATAAGGCATTGGTCGAATTTTCGAGTGAATCTGTATCAATCAGATCAACAATCCCCATCAGATTCGACAAAGGAGAACGAAGGTTATGAGAGGTAATAAACGAAAATTGCTTAAGGTCGGTATTATTCTGTGTAAGCTCCTTAATAAGCAATTCCTTCTCTGCCTCGTTTTTCTTGCGGGCAGTAATATCCCGCTGAATATAAATCAAATGCGTAAGAATCCCGGTATTATCCGAAATGGGAACGAAGGTAAAATCTGACCATAATTCTTCCCCGTTCTTTTTATGCCCAAGTACTTCTATCTCATAATTTTTGCGATTCTGAAGAGTTTCGATCAAGGTATTCAATTCATTCTGATCGGAATGGATTCCGCCCAAAATTAACGGTGATTTGCCAATTACATCTTCCGGCAGGTATCCTGTAATTTCAGTAAATGCTTCGTTTACATATAAAATTTCAGGTTCCTGAGAAAGGAAAAGGCTTGCATCTGTAATCATGACTGCATCGTTTGAATTTGTTATAACAAATTCCCAGAGACGCAGCTGCTCTTCTTCTTTTTTCTGCCTGGTAATATCTCTCCCGGAGGCGAAGAATATATTTTCATAAACAGTTGGTGTACAAGACCAGGAGAACCATTTTATATCCCCGTTACCGGTAATAAAGCGGTTTTCAAAATAGCTGATTAATTTCCCCTGAGTCAGTTCATCCATTTTTTCCATCGTTTTGGTAACATCATTGGGATGGACAAAATTGATAAAATGCTGACTGGTTATTTGTTCTTCCGTATAACCCAGCACTTCCACAAAAGCATTATTGATTCTTCTGAAAACACCATCAAAAGTAGCCAGACCTAATAAATCGTTGCTTTGTTTAAAGAAAAGATTCAATACCCTCTCTGTATTTTTCTTTTCTATCTCTGCAGCTAGCTGCATGCAGATATTTTCGATAAAATTGATCGTGGAAGGATCTTTTTTAAGTATTTTTCTGGAGAAAAAGGCAATTCTTGAAATAGGTTTACCCTGATAACGGATTGGTACTGAAAAAGCAGAATAAAGGCCTAATTTAGCAGTAATATCTCCTCTCTGAAACAATGGATCTTTGTTGATATCTTCAACCCAGTAGGCTTGTTCCTGTTTTTCCTTCGTATCAAAAATGCTCTTATTGGTCTGTTGTTTTACTTTTGGCGCCCGATCAGCCATTTCCTGAAAACCAGGTTCTCCTTGCAGATAATCGCAGGCCGCCAGGGTAAAATACTCATTTGTATAATCCGAAATCCAGATTTCTCCATATTCCCAGCCTATGTATTCACGTGCACAAAGCAGCATGGCAGTAAGTCCGTCGATGAGATTTTCAGACATTCTTAACTTATCAATTGCGTTAAGGATAATCTCTCTTTCATTCTGAATCTTTACGATTTCCGTTACATCATTAACCTGTGTCTGCATGGCCTTTCTTCCATTAAAATCAATCAGGTAAGTTGTTACTTCCATCAATATTATCTTCCCGCTTTTATCCCTGTGCTTCATCACTTCTTTCCTTGCTCCCCCACTCTGATAATGCACATCCAGCACTTCAAGCAGCTTTGGTATTTCCTCCTCTGGCCTGATATCCAGAATTGTCATTGATAAAAATTCTTCACGACTGAATCCGTATTTATCAATTGCGGCAGCATTTACATCCAGAAAAGCACGGGTTTCCTGATCAAAAACCCACATGGGATAGGGATTATTGTAAAATATCTGCCGATAATTTTCTTCTGATTTTTTTTGTAATTCTTCCGCTTTTTTCCGGGTGGTAATGTCTCTGAAATTACCTACAATCGCCTGGATAAATGGTTCATGAGTTAAGTTATTAAACGTAACTTCAATCCATTTATATGACCCGTCAGGCATCCGATAGCGGCATTCTGTATGTCTGACTGCTTTTATCTGAGAAGCAACTTCCTTAATAACATTCTTTATCTCTTCAATATCGTCCGGATGAATCCATTCGATTCCTACTTTTGAAGTAGAATCCTGGTCTTTCTCATATCCGAGAATCTCTTTTCCGGTAGAACTGATATCATAAATCTGACCATCTTTGTTTACCAGAAAGATACCATCTGCACTTTTTTCAATGAGAGCTCTGTATCGCCTTTCATTATTGATAATAGTTTCTTCCGCCTCCTTCTGCCTGGTAATATCTGTTCCGATGGCAAAATACCGCAAAACTTTCCCTTTTTCATCAACAATCGGTTGCCCGAGCACTTTCATCCAAAAGTTCTGCCCATCCTTGGCTCTGGTAAGCAGCACACATTCAAAAGACAGGTCTTTTTCCACTTTTTCCAACAGATAGGAAATGGTTTCCTTATCAGTATCTTCGGAAAAGATCATTTCCTGCACAAAACTCCCGATTGACTCTTTTACTGTAAATTGTGAAAGTTTGGTAAATGCTTCATTCACCCATTGTATTTCTCCTTTTTTACTTGCTATAATTACAGCATTTACGGTTTCCTTGGCAATCAGAGACAATTTCTTCAACTCTTCTTCCGCCAGTTTTTTGGCCGTAATATTCTGCATGGCACCAATCATTCTGACCGGATTGTTTTCAGAATCAAAAAGTGTATAACCTCTGTCCAGTACATAGAGATAATTCCCGTTTATATCTCTGAAACGATATTCATCTTCCCAGGAATGGTTTGACAGATTCAGGATAGAAGTCTGCAATTTCTCAATTACTCTGACTTTGTCTTCAGGATGCAGGCATTCTTCCCAAAACTGAAAAGGAATAACGGTATTTGCATATTCATATCCGAAAATCTTATTAAAGCCCTTTCCTACCCATAATAAGTCATCCTGCGCAAAATTCCAGTCCCAGACTGCTTCATGAGTGGCTTCTACTACCAGATCATACCTGGCATTGCTTTCCCGGAGGTTTTCAAGATTCTTTTTCCGTTCGATACTGTATTGCATTGTTTTGGCAAGCAATTTGGCATCAAACTCTCCTTTTACTAAAAAGTCCTGTGCACCGTTTACTATCGCAGAAATGGCAATCGAAGAATCTTTCAATCCTGTCAGCACAATTATCGGAACCTTTTCTGTTATCGAATATAAATCCTTAAACGAGTCAAGTCCGGAGCTGTCTGCGAGAGACAAATCCAGAAAAATAAGATCAAAATCGTAGGAGTTTAATATATTTTTGGCCTCAGAAATCAAGGTTACATTTTTGATTTCCTGTATTGAAATGTTAGTTTCAAACAATAATTCCTCCAGAAGAAGCAAATCTCCGGGATTATCCTCAACTACCAGTATTTTAAGTTTTGTGTTAAAATCAATCATAATTCATTTCACTAAATAATCCATTTCAGAACATCACTTTCCCTTTTCCTTTTTAATCAACTGGTGGTTACTGATAATACTTTTATTCCAGGTGTCTGGATATTGTAAAAAAGAATTTACTTCCTGCTCCGGCTTCACTTTCAACCCACATTTTCCCTCCGTGTTTTTCGATGATTTTATTACAGATTGCCAATCCTACCCCTGTCCCTGAATATTCTTTTTTGTTATGCAATCGTTGAAAAATGGTAAAAATTTTCCTGAAAAACCTTGGATCAATGCCTATTCCATTGTCTTTGAGAGAGAACTTCCAGTATTTATCTTCTTCCTTTACTTCAAAATGAAGTTCCGGTTTATACTCGCTTCTATATTTCAGGGCGTTTCCGATTAAATTCTGGATTAACTGTTCCATCTGCATTTTATTGGCTCTTATAACCGGAAGCTGTTCAACTATTACAGTTGCTTCATCCTCTTCAATTCTTTCCTTAAAAATTGTTAAAGACCTTGCCACGATGTCATTCATATCAACCGCCTTAAAAGTATCGCGATTAAGACCTACGCGCGAATATTCCAGCAAATCCAGAATGAGCTGATTCATTCTCTGAGCACCATCTACAGCAAAATGAATATACTTTTCTGCCTGCTCGTCAAGCTGCCCGCTATACTTCTTGTTCAAAAGCTGCAAAAAGCTGTTTACCATCCTCAAAGGCTCCTGAAGATCATGTGAAGCAACGTAGGCAAATTGTTCCAGTTCCGCATTTGAAGAAGCCAGCTCTGCTGCTCTTTTCTCCAGCTTTTCATTCAATTCTTTCAATAAAATCTCTGATTTTTTTCGCTGCGTCAGGTCTGAGAAAAAAATAGAAATCCCATCTTTCAGAGGATAAATCCTGTTCTCATACCATCTGTCCCATGGAGCAAAGTATTCCGTAAGAACAACGGGGATTTTATCCTTCATTACTTTCTCGTAATTGAGGTAAAAAGGCTGGTCAATGCCTTCCGGAAAAAGATCCCAGATTCTCTTACCCACTAATTCTTCTGTTTTCTTACCAACAAGCAAAGCCCCTTTTTCATTGGCAAACGTACAAATCCAGTCTTTGTCTAAGGAAACATAACCATCAGAAATACTATCTAATATATCTTTCAGAAAAACCTGGCTTTCTTCAGCCAGTTTCTTTGAAAGATGCGCTTCATTCAATAGTTTTTTAATTTTCTCTTTGGAATCAGCATCACAGAACTTTCCGATATTTCCCCATAAATCACTGTTTTCCAGTAAATTTTCAGCATATATATCAGTTTCGATAGCCTTCAGATTGGCATTAAGACTTTGTAAATCAGGATTTCTCTTTTGCAGCAGGTAATGGTATTTCAGGTAATCCGATAAATCTGACGGCTGACCGGATAATGAATTTTCTGTTTCTAATTCTTCAAAAATTATCAGGTATAAGGCAGGTTGGTCTTCTGCCCGGATGAGTGCCTTAGTGGCTATACGCAGCCAAAGTGTTTTATCATCAAATTCAACTCTGAGAATTTTGGTTTTGGATTCATGCTTTCCGTTTTTCAGGTCTTCAATCAGCATTCTGACGGAGGCATGCAAAAGGTGATGAACTACGTTCAATACATTTTCTGAAACTTTAAAAAAAGAATTGTCCGCAGCAAACTGAGAAACATCCCCTGATATTTCCTTTATCTCAAATAAATGATCGACAACAATGTAAGGATGTTCAAAAGAGTGGTATAAAGTCTCCTTTATCCGCCCGGAAATAGAAAAGCCTGACTCCAGCTTTGCAGGAATACTCCTTTGCATTGTATTAAAAAATAGAATTTAAAACCGTAATTTAATGTAAAGAATGGTATCAATAAGGGTCAGGCAGTTATCAACAGGAAGCCTAATCAATTGCTGATTTATGCATAGCCCGTTTTAGATGGTAAGTTTATGTACTTATTTTGTCATCTCAAAATCTAACAGATTATTTATGTCCATCAATTTCAATTTTTGCATAAAATTGCACTAAAAATGTATCTCAATTTGCAAATATTCAATAATCTATAGTTTCCGGGATATTTTCACCACGATAATCTGAAAGAAACTTAAAAAAAATTATATTTGAGTACACAACACATCCGCTCTTCATTTCCATGACTTTCGAAGAAATTGTTCCGATTTTTATAGGTATGTTAGGCATGATGATGCTGTATGTTGGCTTACAATCTTTTTTTCTCCGCGACAAGGCTTATCTGTTTTATTTCCTGTACATTTTAGCGTGGATTTTCTTTTTCCTGTTTCATAATACGAATGTTTACCATCTTTTTGGTGAAAACACACCGCTTTCTCAGTTCTTTTTTATTTTCCACCGGGTAGGGTTTCCGATGTTTTCCTACATTGCTTATTTCTGGTTTTCCGATGCCCTGATGGATTTGCACAAAGAGTTTCCGGTTTTCTGGAAATATGCCGGATTCGCCCAGAAACTTCTTTGGGTATATATCATTTTCATGCTGATTATCAGTGCTTTTTCAATTGATCTTAACTATACTTTTTACTTTGAAATCATTCATACTTTTGTAAGAATCAGCTTAGCGATTGTGGCGACGATCGGGATTGTGAACGTCTATCAAAAACGTAACAGGCTCGGACACCTTTATGTAACCGGTTCAGCTTTACTGATCTTCTTTGGCGTAATGGCTATGGTCTTTTCGTTTTTTATGAAGCAAGACCTGAAATACTTTTGGGAAGCCCCTCTTTTTTATCAGCAGATCGGTATTATTCTGGAACTTCTATTTTTCTCAATTGCATTGAGTTACAAGAATAAAAGGACTGAAATTCAGAAAATCAGTACCGAGCAAATGCTTAATCTTGAGCGGGAACAACGGGAAATTGAGCTCCTGAGAATTGCCCTGGAAAAACAGCAGGTCGTCGAACAGGAAAGAAACAGAATTTCCAAAGATATGCATGATGATCTGGGAAGCGGCCTTACAAAAATCGCTATTCTGAGTGAAGTAGCTAAAAGACAAAGAGGACAGACACTTGATAATCAACTCAGTAAAATTTCTGAATCAGCCAGGGAATTAGTAGACAATCTAAATCAGATTATCTGGACACTTAATCCGCATAATGATAACCTTGAAAGCCTTTCTGCTTATATAAGAGAATATGCCAGCAAATTTCTGGATACTTTTGAAATCGACTCTTCTTTTGATTTTCCCGTTAAAATAGATTCCATTTCTCTTCCTGAGCATACCAGAAGAAATATATTTCTGGTAACCAAAGAGTCTTTAAATAATATTGTAAAACATGCCAAAGCCACGCAGGTCAAAATTCAGCTGAGTGTTGGAAAAGATGACTTTTCTTTACAAATTCTGGATAACGGCATAGGTTTCGACTCTTCTCATACCAGGAAGTTTGGCAACGGCTTAAAGAATATGGAAAAAAGAATGGAAGAAATCGGTGGAAAATTTGAGGTTAGCTCACTACCATGTAATGGTACTCTTTTGAAATTTACTACTTTTATGTGATTGATTATTGTACATATTGAAAGTAGTTTTACTTAAAATCAGACAAACCTAAATCTCTATGCCAATTCAAGTCGCAATTGTGGAAGACACTTCCGATATCAGGAACGGACTTGCTTTGCTTATTAATGGAAGTGAGGGTTATTCATGCGAGCATACTTTCTCTAATCCGGAAGACGCCCTGCTCTTTCTTCCGGCTCTTCATCCTGACGTGGTTTTAATGGACATCAATCTCAACAATCGCTTGTCCGGGATAGATTGCGTCCACCAGCTGAAAGCACAGATGCCTGATACACAATTCCTTATCTGTACAGTTTACGATCAGGATGAGTCAATTTTTGAATCCCTGAAAGCTGGTGCCACCGGATATATTCTCAAAAAAACACCTCCTACCAAATTACTTGAGGCTATAACTGAAATTTATCAGGGAGGTTCTCCTATGTCCAGTCAGATTGCCCGTAAAATCATCAGTACTTTTAGTGAAAAACCAATCCCGCAGCCGGCTTACCAGTTATCGGAAAGAGAAAGAGACATTATAGAAGCACTTTCCAAAGGTTTGCGTTACAAAGACATTGCCTTATCCCTTCATATTTCAACGGATACAGTCCGTACTCATATTCGTAATATTTACGAAAAACTACAGGTTCATTCAAGAACAGAGGCCCTGAATAAGCTTCGTTTCTAAACTTCGTCCAAACTTTACTACTTTCATGCGATTGACATAAGTTAATTATTTTCAGCAATTTTACGTAAAATCAATCTACCGTCAAATGCATTATCTTTCATCAGGCATTCCGCCAAATGCCGGGAGGATAATGTTCTTAACTATTCCGAAAATGTGTCATAACATTCACAAACCTGTTCTTTTAAAAAAATGAAAAAAAATGCTGTTCTTCTTCTCCTGAGTTTAATGTTCATGGCTTTCTCTCTGATCGATGATGCCATCAGCCGTATCGGCAGTACAATGGAAGAAATGAAAACCGAAGTGCTCAACAATGTTGATCGTTCAGAATTCAGTATCTGGGCTTCAAATAATGTTAAAACAGTTTGTACTAAAATTCCCGCAGGTCAGCAGGCTCCTGCGGTAAAGGCCGCTCTTCAGGCAATCAGAATTTTTGTTGAATCTGATGAATTTAAAAAAGCTTATGAGAGCAATCTGAGAAGCAGGTGGGCTATTGATGAAAAAAGAAATGTTTCACCGGAACGTAAACAGGAAATTCAACGTCAGCTGGAAAATTATAACGCTGAAATGATGAATATGATGATTCCGATGGAAATCTCTGCCAATGAGTCTATTATCAAAACTTATGTCGAATCTCCTCCGGAAGCACAGAAAATGCTGTTGCCGATGATTCCCGGTCAAAACCTGGAAAAAGCAAAAGAAAAATTAGAGCAACTGAAAAAGGTTAATAGCATGCTTAAAACCAATTTTGCTCAGGCCAAGAAAGATTATATTGCTTTTAAAGTAGAGCAGACAATAGATATGGAAGAAGTACAGGCCAAATCAGACAATGCTCATAACCAGGCAGAATTCGAGAAACACATGCAATATAAAACACTAATTATCAGCCAGTTGAAAGATTTCCTGAATGACTCTGAAAATATTGACTTTTCTGCCCAGACCAAAATGAATCAATATCACAGAAAGGAGTTTGTAAATCCGGCCTATGAAAGTAAACCAGGTGAATGGAAGTTTTATTTCCGTTGTGGAAAAGAGCCTGTAACAGCTGCACGGGAATTTTGTCAGGCCTGGTTAAAAGATCTTGAAAGGTAATCGGTCTGAGTTATTTTGTTATCCTCTTATATATTCTGAAAATCAACTATTTAATCCATAAATTTATTATCTTTATAAACTCATTAGCATATTAAAATTCAACAAACTTTAGTCTTTTATCCATCTTGCCCTAACCTTATTATTACCAACTGGTAACATCTTCTACGATCATCGTAAATGAAAGCTACATCAATTTTATTTTTAAGACGCTCTGGTTTTAATTTGTGTTCTGAAAAGAAACAAAACCATACGCCTGCGGCGTCTTAAGAACTGATGAAACGATATTTAAAAAAAATGAAGGGCGAAACCAAATCTCCCAAAAGGCCTCCTAACAGACATATAGCATGGTCATGGTTAGGTGGATTATTAGGGATTTCGGCAGTGGCATTCCTTACAGAATATACCAGACAGCCATTTTTGATGGCTCCGTTCGGAGCTTCATGTGTACTGATGTTTGGTATTCCGGATAGTCCGCTTGCCCAGCCCCGCAATGTCCTTGGAGGATATTTGGTTTCGACTATTATCGGTTTAGTTTGCTATCATGTATTGGGAACAGAGTGGTATTCTTTAGCTATTGCCGTTTCTTCCTCAATCGTGGCCATGCAATTGACCAAAACCGTACACCCGCCGGCCGGCGCTGCACCTTTAGTCGTAATTATCAGTCATGCAAACTGGGGATTTCTCATTTCTCCTACCCTGACTGGCTCACTTATTCTGGTACTGATTGCATTACTTTTCAATAACCTTAACAAAGCCCAGACCTTTCCTAAATACTGGAGATAAATTAAACTTTGCTAAAAAAGTATAGAACTATCCGGCTTCTTTCAAGGGGCTGGATTATTTTTGTATTTTCAGGAGAGAATCTGTTGATTTTCACCTTGTTGAAAAGTAAAAAATATAACAAACCAATTTAATTATGAAAATGAAGAACTTATACCTGTTTCTGCTGCTTACCCTTTCAACCGGTATTTATGCCCAAAAACCTCAGCAATTTGTAATCGGACCGCCGGAGAAAGTAGGGATGTCATCGGAAAGGCTCTCCAGAATCGAGAGTCTGATTAACAGAAAAATAAGCGAAAAACGGATCCCGGGAGCCGTGGTTTTTGTAGCCAGACACGGCCAGATCGTGCTCAACAGAGCTTATGGTATGAATGACGCAGAAGCAGGCAAATCTCTGAAAAATGATGATATTTTCAGGATAATGTCCATGTCTAAAGCCCTCACTACCACTGCTGTAATGATGCTTTATGAGGAAGGTAAATTCAACCTGGATGATCCCATTTCTAAATATATTCCGGAATTCAAAAATCCGCAGATTCTGGATACTGTTAATCCGGCCGACAGTACTTTCACGGCTCATCCTGCAAAAAAGGAAATTACGATCCGCCACCTTCTTTCGCATACTGCAGGTATTCCTTATGAAAGTGCTTTATATGCTAAAGCGAAGATTCCTACTTATTATTCGATGAAACCTGAAAAAATCTCTGAAACTATTCCAAAACTGGCAGCATTACCAAAAATACATGAACCCGGAGAGAAGTTCACCTATGGTTTGAATACTGATGTTTTAGGGTATTTTATTGAAGTGATTTCGGGCATGCCGTTTGATCAGTTTTTGAAGAAAAGAGTTTTTGAACCGCTTGAAATGAACGATACAGGATTTTCAGTAGATGATTCAAAGAAAAGCAGACTGGTGAAAGTTTATGAAGAAATCGGAAAAGAACCGGGGATTACGCCTAAACCAAGTTCTATGTGGACAGAATATCCTGTTTCCGGACCAAAGACTTATTTTTCAGGAGGAGCGGGATTAACATCGACAGCGACGGATTATGCTAAATTCTGCCAGATGATGCTGAATGGGGGCTCTTTTAACAATAAAAAGCTACTGAGCCGGAAAACCATTGAACTGATGACCATGAATCAGATCGGAGATTTAGAGGTTTGGGACAGAAAAAATAAATTCGGATTAGGTTTTGAAATCTATACAGAAGCCGGCCATGCCAAATTACCAAGTTCAGTGGGAGCATTTGAATGGGGAGGCATGTATTATACGCACTACACGATTGACCCGAAAGAAGATTTGATTCTGGTTGTATTTTTCCAGGTATGGCCAACAAAAGGCTGGGGAATAGAAAAGCAGGTTCAGCAGTTAATTTACCAGTCGATTATCGACTAAAACTAACAGAATCAGTCCTAAACCTTAAAAATCAACCGTTTAAATTCAGAAAAATACTTGACTTACACAGCTGAATCATTTATCTTTGCACCTCAGTTTAAGTTAAGACATAAAACAAAAAATCAATATGCTGATTATCAACGTAAAAGAAAACGAGTCAATTGACAAAGCGCTTAAAAGATTCAAAAAGAAATTCGAAAAAACTGGTGTTGTGAAAGAACTTCGCAGACGTGGTGCATTCGAAAAGCCTTCTGTAAATCGTCGTACGGAAGTTATCCGCGCTACTTACAAGCAAAAAATGTACGGTAATCTTGAAGCTTAGTTTTCAGGTTGACTTTTCTATCAGGTATTTTTTACCCGTTATCAGTTAATCGTGTATTAAGCAGATAACCGTCAGCATTTTATATAAAAATTGACTATCTTAGAATCATGAATTCAGAGATAGTCAATTTTTTTTTAAAGTTTATCCAATCCGAAAAACGTTGCAGTCAACACACCTATCTGGCTTATGGCAACGACATGAATCAATTTGTCAGCTATCTGGCTGTTTCTTACGACTTTCACCATCCTGAAATGGCAGATCATCAAATGATCAGATCCTGGATTGTTTCTCTTTCCGAAGCCAAACTGGAAAACCGCTCTATTAACAGAAAAATTGCAACCCTCAGAACTTTCTACAATTTCCTCCTCCGGAAAAAAATTATAGAAAAAGATCCGATGGTAAAAGTTTCAGCACTGAAAACACCTAAAAACCTTCCGGTTTTTGTGAGAGAGTCGGAAATGGATAACCTGCTAGACAATATAACATTTGAAGCCACCTTCGAAGGAACAAGAGATAAACTGATTCTTGAGCTGCTGTATGGCTCAGGAATGCGACTTTCTGAATTAATTGAATTAAAAGATACAGATGTAGATTTCTATAATAAAACCCTGAAAGTTCTGGGAAAAAGGAATAAACAGCGAATTATTCCAGTCAACCAGCAATTGCTGTCTCTTATACAAGGTTATCTTGCCTCAAAATCAGAGGAGGGTCTTTCCTGTGAGTATCTGATTGTCAGTCAGAAAGGCGAAAAATCCTACCCCGGACTAATCCAGAGAATTACAAAAAAATATCTTTCGCTGGTTACAACCCTGACCAAAAAATCCCCGCACGTTTTACGGCATAGTTATGCAACGCACCTGCTAAATAACGGAGCTGATCTGAATGCAATTAAGGACCTGCTGGGGCACAGCTCACTTTCAGCAACACAGGTTTATACCCATAATTCTATCGAAAAAATCAAAAAAATCTATGAACAGGCTCATCCCAAAGCCTGATATAAAAAAAACCATCCCGAAACATTAAGTCAGGATGGTTTTTAAAACTATTCAAGCATTTAATTTAATTGGTAATCAGTTGTAATTGAGTGTGTTATTTTTTCCCTGCAATAAATGCGTTGCAGAAGTTTACTTTCAGTTTTTCCAAACGTTTTACATGAACTTTCATACGTTTTTCGAAATCCTGATAGTTTTTAAGTTCTTTCGGGCTCCAGGCAATTTCAGCCAAAGCACTTGCACGGGGATAAGCCATATATTCCACATATTCAGGAGTTGCCATGTACTCAGTCCATACATTAGCCTGAATTCCGATAATGTGTTTTTGCTGCTCGGCAGTTAATTCCTTAGGCATTGGTTCGTATGAATATGTTTTCTCCAATGGTAAATATCCACCAATTGCAAGCGGTTCTGTTTTAGGATCAGCCTGATAATAATCAAGATAAAAATATCCTGTCGGAGTCATAATTGCATCGTGATTTTCTTTTGCCGCGGCAATTCCTCCCTCAATACCTCTCCATGACATTACGGTTGCGTTCGGAGAAAGACCGCCTTCAAGAATTTCATCCCAACCGATCATTTTACGGCCTTTTGAAGTAATAAATTTGTCGATACGACGGATGAAATAACTCTGCAATTCATGCTCATCTTTCAAGCCTTCACGTTTCATCAAATCCTGGCAAAAACGGCTTTCTTTCCATTGTTTCTTAGGACATTCGTCTCCGCCAATGTGGATATACTGACTTGGGAAAAGTGCCATTACTTCAGTTAAAACATCTTCAAGGAAGGTAAAAGTCTCTTCTCTCGGGCAGAAAACATCATCATGAACGCCCCATGTAGTTACTACCTGGTAGATTTTATCAGGATTACATCCTAACTGGGGATAAGCAGCCAAAGCAGCAGTAGCATGTCCTGGTAATTCAATTTCAGGAATAACATTTACAAATTTCGAAGTAGCATAGGCAACAACTTCCTTAATTTCTTCCTGAGTATAAAATCCGCCATACTCCTTGCCATCATATTTATTTGTACCATAATGGCCAACGAGTGTTTCCTTACGTTTTGAACCAATCTGAGTCAGCAACGGGTATTTTTTAATTTCAATTCTCCAGCCCTGGTCTTCAGTAAGGTGCCAGTGGAAGGTGTTTAATTTATGCAAAGCAAGAATATCGATAAACTTCTTGATAAATGTAACCGGGAAAAAATGACGGCCCACATCCAGCATCAAACCTCTGTAAGCATAACGCGGAGCATCTTCAATTTTACAGGCCGGAGCTTCCCATTTAACGTCAGAAACTTTAACAGAACTGAAAACTTCTGCCGGTAATAATTGCATCAAACTTTGAAAAGCATAAAAATATCCTTTATTTCCCTTCGCTGTAATTGTGATTTTCTTAGGAGTCACCTCTAATACATATGCTTCATCAGATAAAGCTGCATTATTTTTCAATTCAACTACATTCGATGAACCCGTTGAAGCAGGCTTAACCTGTAGGTTCAAACCACTTGATGTGTTGATCTGATCTGCAAAAAGTTTAGCAATTCGCTGCGTCTCATTGTCGCCGGTTTTGAAGACTACTTTAGTATCTTTAGTCAGTTTAAAAACACCGCTCTGAGGAACCAGTTTCTGTGGTACCGGAACAATATTATATGTATTCTGACTGAAAGCGCTTACACTAATGCAAATCAGGCAAAGAAGGGTGAAAAGTTTTTTCATTTGAATAAATTTGGTTTATGATTCAATGCTCAAAAACGCTCCTCTGGTAAGAATATATACTTATTGTTTCCGGGTGCGTGAATTAAAAGAATTGTTCAAATGTAACTCAAAATTCTTCAATATGAAAAAAACGAGCTCTTAAATGGGTATTTATTTTTTAAAATCAGAATTATAATACCGATTAAAAAATACAATGCAAAAAAATACATATTTGCACAGTTTGCACACGTATAATTTTACACGTAAAAATATCAAAAGCTTAACTTAAAAAGTTCAGTCTTTTCATCCAAAATATATAATTTTGTATATGCAAAAAATATTTCAGATCCTTCAGACCAAATATCCGGCGATAATCTGGACGGTTATCATTTTTACACTTTGCAGTCTTCCGAGCAAGGAATTACCGGAACATGGTACAAGTGATAAATTCGATCATTTTGCTGCTTTTGCCATTTGGTCATTCTTATGGTTATTTAACGGCAGCAAATCTTTATGGGTAATTCTAAGCGGAATAGCTTTTGGCCTGCTGATTGAATTCTGGCAAAAGAATTTACCAGTGGAGTTCAACAGATCTTTCGACTTATTTGATGCTTTAGCAGATTCAATCGGTGTGCTTTTAGGCTTTGGTGTTTATGTAGTTTTTACAAGATTTCAGTCAAAATTTAATAAAGCATAGTTTTCCTTAACTCTTCTGAACAAAGAAAAAGGTGGCAAAACGAATCGTTTTACCACCTTTTTTACGAATATCACTTAATGCAGTCCTAACCCAATACAACAGGGCCAGCCTGATTAATCCCTGAAACATAACATTCCGAACCAATTCCTACTTTCGCAAATCCATCCTGCATAGCTTTTCCTACACGGTTTGCGGTAAATAAATCTTTAGAAAGGGCAAACATTGATGGCCCTGATCCGGAAATAGAACAGCCTAAAGCACCATTTTCAAGGGCGGCATTTTTCACATCGTCAAACTGAGGAATGAGAATCGAACGAATCGGTTCTATAATCACATCAACCAAAGAACGGGAAATCAAATCATAATCCGGTAACATTAAGCCTGCTACCAAACCAGCCACATTTCCCATCTGAGTAATGGTATTTTTCAGCGAAATTTCCCTTTTCAGGATGTTTCTCGCATCTTTTGTATTTACTTCAATATGAGGATGTACAATGGTAGCATATAACTCCTGAGGCGTTTTAAGCTGAATAATATCTAATGGTTCATAACTTCTGATTACAACAAAACCACCCATCAGACTTGGTCCGACATTATCGGCATGCGCAGAACCACAGGCAATTCTTTCACCTTCCATGGCAAAAGGAAGCAAGTCTTTCTGAGACAGAGGTCTGCCCATCAATTCATTTGCCGCAAAAACACCTGCTACAGAAGACGCCGCAGAAGAACCCAATCCGCTTCCGAGCGGCATTAGCTTTTTGAGGTCCATTTCAAAACCCTGGCCATCTTCTCCGATAAACTCCAGGAATTTGATAATAGCGATTCCGGCTGTATTTTTTTCAGCAGCCAAAGGCAATCTTCCTTCATCTCCCTCAATACGGTTGATTCTAACCCCTTTCCGATCAGATTTTTTCAGAATTAATTCATCTCCGGGATTATCAACTGCAAAACCGAAAATGTCAAATCCGCAAGCAACATTAGCCACCGTAGCCGGGGCAAAAACTTTTATTGATTCCATTTAGAAAAGTAGTAAGTCCTGCCTTTTTTGTTGAACTTACCTATCATTTTAAGATTTGATAGCTGTGAATAACACCTGTAATTTTACCCGAGATAACTCCCGATTGCCACAATATCAGCGAATACGCCTGATGCCGTTACCTCCGCACCTGCACCAGGTCCCTTAATTACCAAAGGACGATCAGAATAACGTTTGGTCGTAAAAGAAATCACATTATCGGCTCCGTCCATCATATAGAACGGATGTCTGTTGTTAATACTTCTCACACCGATATTAATTTTGTTATCTTCCAGCGTTGCAATAAAACGTAATACCTCTCCTCTTGCTTCAGCCTCGTCAACCATTTTCTCGAAATAAGTATTTGAAACTTCAAGCTGTTCAAAAAACTCATCGACCGTTGGCGCTTTTTCACAATTTTCAGGAAGTAATTTGTGAATTGTAACATCTTCAGGTTCAATTTTCAGACCAATTTCCCGGCCTAAAATCAATATTTTACGAGCCACATCCATACCACTCAAATCTTCTCTCGGATCAGGTTCTGTATAACCTTTTGCTTTTGCCTCCCGTACAATGTCGGCAAATTTTGTTCCTTTTTTGAAATTGTTAAAAATATAAGACAACGTCCCGGAAAGTACCCCTTCTATTCTTTCAAAACGATCTCCCGAAGAAATCAAACCCTGTAAGGTATTGATTACCGGTAAACCTGCTCCCACATTTGTCTCATACAGGAACTTCACCCCTTTCTTCAGCGCTGTTCTGTGCAATAAGGCATAATCCTCATACTTGCCCGAATTGGCTACTTTATTAGGTGTTACAACTGAAATATTTGACTCAAACAAGCCTAAATAGTAATTATGAATTTGTTTATCTGCAGTACAGTCAGCAAATACTGAGTTCGGAAGGTTCAGTCTTTTTGCCTCTTCCACAAACATCCATAATTCTGCCGGCTTTCCTTTGGCATTCAGTTCTTCAGTCCAGTTTTCCATAGGAATTCCCTGCTCTTCAATGAACATTTTCCGGGAATTCATTACCCCAACCAGATTGACTTTTAAACCTTTATATTTTGAAAGATAATTTCCTTGTCCCTGTAATTGATTCAGCAATGCTTTTCCGATCAATCCGGTACCGACAAGGAATAAATTCAGGGTTTTTACTGATGAGAAGAAAAATGTATCATGAATTACATTTAACGCTTTTGAAATATCTTTCCTTTCGATAACAACGGAAATATTTAACTCTGATGAGCCTTGTGCTGTTGCAACGATATTGATCCCGTTTTTACCCAGAACAGAGAACAATTTACCACTCACACCTGTATGATGGCGCATTCCTTCACCTACAACTGCAATCACTGAAAGGTTTTCCTGAATATCAATTCCTTCAATGTCTCCGATTGCAATTTCCGCTGCAAATTCTGAAGCCAGAATCTGACGAACTTCTGCAGAAAACTTAGGGTCTATCGCAAAACAGATAGAATGCTCGGAAGATGCCTGAGAAATAAGGATAACAGAAATCTTGTGTTTTGCCAAAACGGTAAAAAGTTTGGCGGAAACCCCGGCAACTCCAATCATTCCTGAACCCTGAAGGTTTACCAGGGCAAGGTTGTCAATAGAACTGATTCCGGTAATAATATAATCACTCGGATCTGCTTCACGGTTTACAACCGTTCCGACAAATTCCGGATTAAATGTATTCAAAACCCTGATCGGGATATTTTTTGCAAAAGCTGGCTGTAATGAAGGAGGATAAATCACTTTTGCCCCGAAATGAGTCAGTTCCATGGCCTCCGCATAAGTAATGGTAGGAATGGTAAACGCATTTTTCACCTTTCTCGGATCAGCTGTCATCATTCCGTCAACATCTGTCCAAATTTCGATTTCATGCGCATTCAATGCCGCCCCAAAAATTGATCCGGTATAATCTGAGCCTCCTCGCCCTAATGTAGTCGTTTCTCCCTTTTCAGTTGAACCAATAAATCCGGTAATTAATTGCAGGGATTTGGTTTTGGAAAAATGGTCTTTGATTAATTTATAAGTAAGCTCAAAATTAACTTCAGCCATTCCGAAATTGCCATTGGTACGGACTACTTTTCGGGCATCCAGGTATTGGCAATCCACGCCCTGAGCATGCAGAATTTCGTAAATCAAAGTAGTGGAAAGACGTTCTCCGAAACTGACAATCAGATCAGAGGTTCTTGCTGAAATTTCTCTGATAAGGCAAACGCCTTTGAGCAAATCTTCCAGTTCGTTTATTGTCGTTCGGATATTTGCAAAAACTTTCGACTGCGATTTTACATCAATCAAGGCTCTCACTACGTCAAAATGACGATCTTCAATAGCCTTTACCAAATCAAAATAACTGGTATCTTCCAATGATGCGCGTTTTCCGGCTTCAATCAATTGATTTGTCACCCCTCCCATTGCCGAAAACACTACTGCCGATTTCCTACCTTTTTCAAGGTTTCCTTTGATAATACTTAGAACAGACTGGATACTTTCAACTGTTCCGCACGAGGTTCCTCCGAATTTTAATACTTTCATTTCCTAAAGTTTCTGCTTTACAACAGCAGTTTTTTTGTAACGGGTTTGTTTCACTGTAAATAACAAAGATAGCCAAGAACCGTTCGTTTTTATCAATTTTTAGCTTAATAATCTTTTTACATCCTTCACAACTGTTCGGGATAATATCAGAAACAAAAATCCGTCTTCCCTGAAAATCTGCCTAAAACTGTAGTTTCTTATTGATTTATGACCTTTAGTCAGAAGATTGGTCTAAAAAAGAAGAAATCAGGCAAAATATTTTCCCATAAAAAAAGCACTTCCATCAAGACGAAAGTGCTTTTCATTTGTTAACTAAAAATGCTATAATCTGCTTATTTCTTTCACGGTTACACTTTTTACCGTAATCGGGTTTTTCGGTTCAGGACGCAGCTGGAACACTGAAACTTTGAATTTATCTCCGCTTGCTGCCTGCGCTGCCAGTTCATCAGTAATATCAAATCTCAATGTTTTTGTAAAACCTGCATGTGCTCCATGTCCGGAATGGCCTGAAGAAGCCTGATGATGACTGTTAGCTCCAAATAAACCAACAATTCCGACAATATACTTTTTAGGTTCACGGCTAAGCTTTTTAGCTTTATCATCGTTCAGCATCACAACCAGTTTGGTTTTGGTCTGCTTCTGAAAACCAATTTCTACCTCAAGGGAGTATACTTTTTTACTTTTATCAGCTCCGGCCAGTAATACCAGTTTTTTGGATGAATTAACTTCAAAAGAGTTATATTTTTCAACCATTGATTTATTTGCTGAAACGGTACCTAAAACACTTTCCTCAGAGAATCTGGCACTTACTTTATTGGCAGCAAGCAATTTAGGTTGTGCTAACATATAGTCATAAGTATAGTCTATATTTCTGATTTTTTCATAAACCTCCTTCATCGATTTATAGACAACCTTTTTACCATTTTCATCAAAGAAAACATAAGGCCACCATCCTGCTTTCTGGAATTCATCCCAGCTTAATTCATAATGTCTTTTCTCCCATTCAGCCCAAAGGCGGTCAATATTTGCATGGTGAAAGAAGAAAATAGGATCAAATCCGGCACTTGGTACGTCAGCCATCAGACCATAAGCTCTTGAACCATCTTTAAAATTATAGGATTGATAAATTCTGTTATAAAGCTTAACAAGTGTATCCGCCGGATTCACGGCTCCTCCTACGTAATCATGAATTACGTTATGAGGACCATCTTCAAGTTCACTTGAAAAGTTTTTAATATAGTACGAATTCCACAGATAATCCGGATCTAATACATAGCCCATTGCTCCGATGCTGTCAACTACAATTTTTCCATTCACATTCTTCACAATTCCGTCTTTTGCATTATTGTTGATAGATTGTCCAGCCATTAATGTAGGAGAACGTTCTACTTCATACAACCCATTGATTGTGGTATCTTTTGGCAGGCGTAAACCTGTTGGCATTGTTCTTTGAGCTGGAACATTATAATTCCAGTATGGCAGGGCAAAATCTTTTTTACCTGATAATTTGCGGATAATTTTTTCGTAATAGTAAATGTACAATCTATGCCAGGTCAGGAAGTGATATTGTACAAATCCGGGCTGCATATGCGGACAGGTATCCCATCCCAGCAAAGTATCAGCCGTGGTTTTATATTGAGGACAATAATAATTAGGCCCCGTAATTTCAAGAGGATCAGGCACATGGTGGATAGCCCCCTGATAATACCAGCTCACCGGATTGTCACAAGGGAGTTTTCTCATTAATTTTAAAGCTTTTGACATAGCCTGAATATCAGCCTGAGCTCCAATACTGTGAGCATTTTTCCGAACGTAAGTTGGTTTTTGTCCAAAGCCAATAAGAGGGCATAACACAGCCAGAAATATGGCTGATAAAATAGATCTTTTCATAGTCGTTATAGAATGTGTTAAATGTGTGCAATTATAACAACTTTTCATTACAGTCATGTATTTTCCACACAAAAACAGGTATTTTCCACACTGAAATACTTTTAACAAGTGATAATTATTTACGAAACCTGCTTCTTGATACACGAACCGGATTCAGTATCCGCAGGGGTATTTATAAGCATCAGAAACTACTGCAATCCTTTTTTTGTTACTTTTATATCACAGAACACTACAACATTTTGCCAAACCTTAAGACCCGATCCTAATTATGCTTGGATACCGCTTTTCAGAATTTATCCCTCAGGCTGAAGAAGAAGGCAAAAAAGCCAGATTTGAACAGCTTCTGAATATATTTAATCAATTACTTACCATGACAGCCGGAGATGTTTCTCAGGCTTTGTCCTGGCTTACCCAGCTCGATAAACAGTATAATTTAACTGATGACAGTTACGGAATTGCAGATTTCATTGAAGACCTTAAAGCGAAAGGATACATCAGGGAAGAAAAAAATGAAAACGGAGAATCTGCTCAGGTACTTACTTCTAAAGGAGAACAAAGTATAAGAAAGCAGTCATTGGAAGAAATTTTCGGAAAACTTAAGAAAACCAATAGCGGAGGAAATCACAGAACGCCTTATCAGGGTATCGGCGATGAGTTAAATACAGATCGCAGAGAATATGAATTCGGAGATTCAATGGACCAGATTGCCATGACTGAGTCTATCCGGAATGCTCAGATTAATAATGGCTATGAGAATTTCATGATGACAGAGAATGATCTGGAAATCATGGATAAAGAATATAAAGCCCAGACCAGTACCGTCTTAATGATAGATATTTCCCACTCTATGATTTTATACGGCGAAGACAGAATTACTCCTGCTAAAAAAGTGGCAATGGCTTTGTCTGAACTGATTATGACCAAATATCCCAAAGACACCTTGGATGTCATAGTTTTCGGAAATGATGCCTGGCAGATACAGGTAAAAGACCTGCCTTATCTGGAAGTAGGCCCATATCATACCAACACAGTAGCAGGCCTGGAATTGGCTATGGATTTGCTGAGAAGACGTAAAAATAAGAATAAGCAGATTTTTATGATTACTGACGGAAAACCTACCTGTTTGAAAGAAGGTATTCGTTATTATAAAAACTCTTTTGGCCTGGATAAGAAAATTCTCAATAAAACCCTCACACTGGCTGCACAATGCAGAAGATTGAAAATTCCCGTTACTACCTTCATGATTGCAAGAGATGAGTATCTGAAGGAATTTGTACAGGAATTTACGAAAATTAACAATGGGAGAGCTTATTATTCCTCCCTGAAAGGACTTGGTGAATTTATTTTTGAAGATTATCAAAAAAACCGCCGGAAGGACGTCAGATAAGATTTGCTGACAAAACAAAGAGGAGCCGTCAAACGACTCCTCTTTGTTTTATATGAGCATTTTCTATTGAAGGTCTTTGACATTCAGGTTAATAGCTGGCCCTGCTATTTTATCTTCATCAAATTGTCTCTTAATGCCATCATGCATTGCATAATATGTCTCCCAGTAGGTACTGGAATTTGTCCAGACTCTTACATCAAAAAGTAAGGCATTTTCACTCAGTTTTGTCAGTAAAACATCATGATTACGATCTTTCAGTGCATATTTACACTTGCTGACAGCCATTTCAAGTGATTTTATTACGTCATCATACTTATTCTGATTTCCTGCCGCAAAGACCATATCAACTCTGATTATACCTTTTCCGGAAATGTTTGTAGCCGGAGAAGTTGACAAAGCCCCGTTTGGCAAAATGATCGTTTTATTTTCAGGAGTTACCAATAAAGTGTTAAAAATCTGAATTGCCTCTACATGGCCTGTAAACCCCTGGGCACTGATCAGATCCCCAACCTTAAAAGGTTTAAAAATCAGGATCAGAACACCTCCGGCAAAATTCGCAAGGCTTCCCTGAAGTGCGAGGCCGACGGCCAGACCTGCCGCACCCAGCATCGCCACAAAAGAAGTTGTTTCGATACCCAATATTCCGGCACAGCTTAATAAAAGTAAAACATTAAATAAAACAGAAATAAGTGAGGTTAAAAAAGGCTGAACATCTTTGTCAATATGTCCGGCAGACATTCTGTTACTGAGTAATCTGGTAATTTTTCCTAAAATATACCGACCGACAATAAATACAACAATTGCAAGAAGTACTTTTCCGCCATATTGAGTAACGGCAAGAATAATTTGTTCCTTGAAAGAAGCCAGGTTAATGTTCATAGATAATTTACATTATGGTTGAGAAAATAAAATTGTTTCCATAGTCAGACGGACAAGAAAAATAACGGTCACAGTTTTTCCATCCTTATGAAGTCTGTTTTAAACCAAAATAAATATTATCGTGTTACGGGAAAGGAGTGTTCTTTGTACTTGGGGGCAGGCAATTCAACAGCTTATTTAGAATTTCAATTTATTAAAGATTAATTTACTGTATTTCAAAACAATATCCCAGCATTATCATATCAAATAATTTTGTCTTAACGTTAACAAGTTTAAGAATAATATATTTGCGATGATAATTTGATTTCGGGTCATATAGAAATCAGAAAAAGGATTTCAGATCCTGAAATATACAATGTAAATCTTTTTAAATGAATATTGATAATCTGCTGAAATGGGGCACTTTTACCATTTTAGTTATTTTTTTTCTGCCTCTTTTATGGTTGGGTCAGGACGCTTTCGTCACCATCCATGATAATCTCGACAGCGACTATTTATATTTGCGATTACTGGATATTTCCCATACCGCATTCGATTTTAATAGTACGATTTTCAATGTCATGAATGGTCTTCCCCGATCAGCCATGCGTTCTGGAATCAATTTAGAAGTTCTTTCTTTTGTTGTTTTTGAGCCTTTTACTGCTTACACGATTAATTATCTCCTGATTCACCTGATCGGATTTGCCGGTATGTATTTATTGCTGAAAAAACATTTTTTACCAAATCCAAATCAGCAGGTTATCGTTTGGGGAACGGCTTTAGCATTCTCAGTAGTTTCCACTTACATGGTTCACGGGATTTCGTCGTTGGGTCAGCCTTTATATTTTTATGCGATTCTGAATTTCAGGAAAAATAAATTTCGGCTAAGCGACTGGTTGATTGTGGTTCTGTTTCCAATTTACTCGTTTTTGGTTTGGGCAGGATTCTTTTCGGTAATTTGTGCAGGAATTATCCTCATTTACGACTGGATTAATCTGAAAAAGCTAAATCAGGCATTACTCGCTGCCATTTTAAGTACAGGGCTTGTTTATAGCCTGGTAGAATTTCAACTGATTTATTCATTCTTTTCAAAAGCTTATACCTCACACAGAACAGAATTCAATTATGATTTACTGATGCCTTTAAAATCCGGAATCTGTTTTCGTGAAACTTTTATCTCTTTCATCAAAACTTATTATCACGCCGGAGAATTTTTTACGATTTTTATTTTCATAATTGCTTTAATCAGTCTTGCCGCAGACAAAAAGTTTCACCAAAAAAGAAAGATCATCTCTTTATTATTAACCATTCTGGGTATTTGTCTTTTTCACGGGTTTTATCGCTTTTTTGTACAAGGCCTCGCTTCCGTTACAGAATTGCCAAAAGCATTTCAGTTCGACAGGTTTTATTTTCTCCTGCCAATGATCTGGTATCTGCTTTTTGCGATCTCACTTGATACAGTTTTACGATGGAAAAACGGTTTTTTACTTACAATACTGGCAATATTCATACAGTTATCCATCACCCTGAATTCAAACAGAGAGTTTTTGGTTAATCTGGATAAAATGTTCGGAAATCCCTTATCATTACCCAAAGAAAAAACGATTTCTTACCGTGCTTTTTATGCCGAAAATCAATTTGGCGCAATCAGAGATTTCATTGCAATTCCACAAGCTGATTACAGAGTAATCTGTGTAGGATTTCACCCGGCCATCGCACAATACAATGGTTTTTATACCCTCGATAGTTATCAGAATAATTACCTGCTCGGTTATAAACACCAGTTCAGGAAAATTATTGAAAATGAACTGGCTGTGGATAAAAAAATGAAAGAGTATTTTGATGCCTGGGGTTGCAGAGCCTATGCCTTTTCTCATGAAATCAGGGCAGACATACTCTATCATAAAACCTCCAAAGCTGCAATTAATAATTCAAGGTTAAACATTGAAGCCTTTAAACAAATGAACGGAAAATATGTTCTCTCCTCAGTTCCGATTAATAATGCCGGAGAAATCGGCTTAGTGCAGGAAAAGGTTTTTGACGACAACGATTCTTTCTGGAAGATTTATTTGTACAGCACCACAACTAAAAATTAACATTTAAAATAATCTTACGATAAATGTCATACAAAACGTTAAAATCAGGCGAACTACTTAATATACATACCCTCGGTCAGTTAAAAGCGGCCGGATACCAGTCAAAGAGTATCAAAGATGAATTAAGAGAAAATCTTATTCTTAAAATTAAAAATAAAGAACAGGTTTTTGAAGGAATATGGGGTTATGAAGATTCTGTTATTCCGGATATTGAAAGAGCCATTCTTTCCCAGCATCATATCAATTTACTAGGTTTAAGAGGTCAGGCTAAAACCCGGATCGCCCGCCTGATGGTTAATCTTCTGGACGAATACGTTCCGGTAGTTACCGGCTCTGAATTAAATGATGATCCATTGCAACCCCTTTCCCGTTTTGCCAAAGATTTAGTGTCTGAAATGGGCGATTTAACCCCTGTAGGCTGGTTACATCGCAGCGACAGATATACTGAAAAACTGGCCACACCTGACGTTTCAGTAGCTGACCTTATCGGTGACGCTGATCCGATCAAAGCGGCCACATTAAAGTTGCCTTATTCCGATGAAAGAGTCGTCCATTTCGGACTGATTCCCCGTTCGCATCGCTGTATATTTGTCATCAATGAATTACCTGATTTACAGGCGAGAATCCAGGTTTCTTTGTTCAATATTCTTCAGGAAGGCGATATTCAGATCCGTGGTTTCAAGATCAGACTGCCATTGGATATTCAGTTTGTTTTTACAGCTAATCCTGAGGACTATACCAACCGTGGTTCAATTGTAACCCCGTTGAAAGACCGGATTGATTCACAGATTGTAACCCATTATCCGAAAACACTGGAAATCGGGAAAAAAATCACTTTGCAGGAAGCAAAACTAAAACATGGCCAGAGTGAATTAGTTTCTTCAAATAACCTGATGGATGATCTGATTGAGCAAATCGCCATTGAAGCAAGACAGTCTGAATATGTGGATTCAAAATCCGGCGTTTCTGCCCGTATGACTATATCAGCCTATGAAAACCTCATATCAACTGCTGAAAGACGTGCACTTATTAACGGAGAAGATAAAACCTATGTGAGAATTGCCGATTTGGTAGGGGTTATTCCGGCTGTTTGCGGAAAAGTAGAACTGGTTTATGAAGGAGAAGTAGAAGGGCCGGTAATTGTTGCACAGAATTTAGTCGGAAAAGCGATCAGAACACAATTCCTGAATTATTTTCCGGATCCTGAAAAAATCAAAAAAGCAGCTAAAGATAAAGCCGGGAAAAATCCTTTTAAACCAATCGTAGAATGGTTTATGGACGGAAACATCATGGACATTCTGAACGATGGTCCAGACAAAGACTATTCTGCGAGGTTAAGAACTATCGATGGTTTGGATGATCTGATTGAAAAGGTTTATCCGGCAATGCAGGGCCGTGAAAAATTATTCATGATGGAATTTGTACTTCATGGCTTATCTGAATTTTCAATGATTTCAAAAAAGACGCTGGAAAAAGGCCTTCAATTTAAAGATCTGACAGACTCTCTCTTCGACCTCGACAATTTCAAATTTGACGATGAAGATGATGAAGACCAGGATGATAAATATTGATTAACAAAAAAAGCGAAGACCAGAATCTTCGCTTTTTTTGTGTTAATGCTGTCAAACTAAAATTCAAGATCCTGCACTTCCGGATTTTCCATTAAGTGTCTGATCAGTTTTTCATGTTTTGCCGAAGCACCTCTTACAGACCAGTAACTCGTTAAAATCTTTCCTTCTATAATCTGTTTATCTCTTTTTGCAAACAGATTCTGTTCCTCGAAAACTTTGCTGAACTTCTCGAAAATATCCGGTTCATAAACACAAACGATTTTATAATTCCGGGTTTGGCCGCCAAATTTTTCCATATATCCTTCGAGTTTCACGAAGAAACCAAGAACAAAATACACACTGAATGCTCCTAAAAAGGAAAGATAAATATGTCCGGATCCGATAGCCATCCCCAACGCAGCCGTAACCCAGATAATGGTTGCGGTAGTAAGGCCTTTAATTCTGTCATCCTGTTTAAAGATTACACCTGCCCCGATGAAACCTATTCCGGTTAAAATATTAGCAGCAATCCTGTCTCTCGAAACAGGTAGTCCCATCTTCAGAGAAAGTATCGTAAAAATGGTAGAACCAAGACAGATTAGCGTAAAGGTTCTCAAACCGGCAGACTTACTTCTGTATTCACGTTCTGCACCAATTAAAGCGCCTACAAATACAGAAGCGACAAGTTTCAGCAGATCCTCATTCTGGACAGCTTTTTGGAAAAATTCAGTAATATCATTCATTTTTTGAAACAACTTTATGAGCTTTTCTTTTCTTCGAAGAACGATGCGCAAAGGATTCAGATAAAACACTGATGTTTCCATCCACTTCAAGCACTGCCAGATCCACTTCACTTATTTTCGAAACGCCGTGTTCTCTTATTGCAGCTTCGAGTTCTTCCAGAGATATTTCAGCAATTCTAAGGCCGTTTTTCTTTATTTTGCCATTGTAGATCAACATAATCGGTTCTCCCTGAATAAATCTGGATACGCCTTCATGGTTAAACATCAGCTTTTTTAACAGAAAATTAGTCACAAACAAAGCTCCCGCTGCAATTAATCCCCCCTGAAGAGAGCTATCTGAGCCTACCATCGCATTCTGGACGGAATTTGAAATCAATAAAATAAATACAAGATCTATCACAGATAACTGAGCCAGTTCTTTTTTGCCAAACAAACGGATTGCAGCAACAATAAAGGCGTAAACCGCTATGGATTTGAGCGCTATTATTAAATAATTCATAACTATATTTCAGATTTCCTTAAAAATAAGAATTCTCCTAAAATTATACTTTTAATCCGATATTGACCAAAAGTTAAATAATTTCAGGAGAATGTGATTCTTTGTAAGAAAGGATATTAGTTTCTCTTTTTATCTGTAGCCATTACCATCGACAAATTCAGACGGGCGGCTATATCATATATTTCAGTAAGATCCTGCACAGTTTTGGTCTTATCGATTCTCAAAACAAGGGTCTCAGCATTTTTTGCTTTTGCCTGCACTGATAAAACACTTTCAAGCTGGTCGTACTGAACGGGACTATCATCGATAAAATAATTCTTATTTTCGTCGACAGTCATTCTTATCACCTCTTTGGGTGTATTTTGAGCTGTACTCGATTCCGGCAATAACAATTTAATCGCATCCGGACTCGCCAGCGTAGAAATCATCAGGAAGAACATTAAAAGGAAAAACAAAATATCCGATAATGCTCCTGTTTCAACTTCTGAATTTTCTCTGGCTCGTTTTCTAAAATTCATATTTTTTCAGTTTCAACGCTCTGAGTAAAATGCCGGATTGCTGCTTTGGTTTTTATACCAGTCTCATCATCAGGATTTACTCAAAAACCAAGGTTATTTAGATGCCGGTTTATGTAAAATATCAAGGAAATCTATCGCAGTCATTTCCATTTTATTCACACCTCTGTCGATCATTGCCGTAAGGATAGTGTATAAAAAGTAAGCGATGATTCCCACAATAAGACCAGTCGCAGAAGTTACCATTTTCTCATAAATACCTCCGGCAATTGTACTGATATCAATTTTATTGGCAATAGAGATATTATGGAAAGTTCTGATCATCCCGGTAACAGTACCAAGGAAACCAAACATTGGTGCTATACGCGCAATCGCATTAAGAATACCCAGGTTTTTTTCCATGTTATAAATCTCAACTCTTGCGGTATTTTCAATAGCATTTTCAATATCACGGATCGGAGAGCCGATTCTTGTCAAGCCTTTTTCCAGCAGCTTGGCAATCGGGAATCTGGAGGTTTTGCAATAGTTTATAGCACCCTGTACATTACCGCTATAAAGCATTTCCTTAATCGTAAACAGGAAATTACTGTCAAGTTTTGCGGCTTTGCTAATGTACAGATACCTTTCGATAAACATAAAAACCGAAACGGCAAAAAGTACAGCAATCGGGATCATTACCCAACCACCTTTCATCAATAGGTCTATGATGGTAAAACTTGCGTCTGAAGCATGAACATTATTAAGTCCATTATTGGTAGCTACTGAGTCAGGCGTAATAGAAGGATTCGCCTGTAATAAGATGGAGTTGAGGGTTGCTAACATATTTGAGCGTAAAAATTTGGGCTTAGACTCGCTTGAGTTGACAATTTGGATTGTTCTGATTGATTAACAAGTTTAACGATTTTTTTTCAGTTTTAGCGTATCACCTTATATTTTCTTGGCTGATCTTTAGTTTACGGAGCTTACAAAAAACACCAAAATGATTGAGCAAAACTGTAATTTCAAATCGTTCAGAAGCAATTTTCCGAAGTTATGACCATTTCAGTTAACAAAAGTATCAATTTTAGAATCAATATTCTATCATATTGTATCCTGCTGTTCCTGAAAACAGGGGCGGAATTTATCTGTATTCCATCTTTTCACCGCGCCAGACTTCTGGATAACACGCCTTCTTTCAGCGCATAGGTGGAAACCTTAATATCCTGAATTTCATACTTTTTCAACACAAACTGAATCAGAAAAACGCCCACGACAATCATATCTACCCGGAGTTCTATCATACCTGGCAAGGCCATACGGCCCGCTCTGTCTAAAGACATAATTTTTTGAAAAGAATCCTGAAATTCGCTCAATGGTAAATCAAATGAGACCAATTCCTTCTCCGGAAAACCTCCCTTCAATTTATGATAATGCAAATCCACAAGTGTTTCAAAAGATCCCGCAGAACCGATCAGTACTTCCGGAGCATATTGATGCACAGCATTTGTTAACGGCAATAATTGCTCTTCCAGAAAATTCTGCATTGATGATAAGGATTTAGGAGAAATCGGATCGACAAACATAAATTTATCCATCAACCGCTGCCCTCCGATTTCAAAACTCTGCTTCCAGAAAATTCTGTCCTCGTCACATAAAATAAATTCCACACTTCCTCCGCCAATATCCATAATCATTGAAGGCCTCTTCCCTATTTCAGTTCCAAGTTTTACTCCGTCATAAATTAAACCTGCCTCCTCATCACCGGAGATTACTTCAACATTTATGCCTGTTGCTGCAAGAATTCTTTCACAAAACTCTGCTCCGTTACTGGCGTTCCTCACGGCGCTGGTAGCCGTGGCACTGATGTTTTCGGTCCGGATTTCAAATTTGTCAAAAAACGGCTGAAAATACTGCAAAGCAATGATTGCCCGCTCTATACCTTCTTCTGTAATAATTCCATTCGAAATTCCCCCTTTCCCGATCTTGGCCGCATACTGGTCTTCATGAAGAGTCTTAAAATTACTTCCCGACTGTTCAACAATCAGAAGCTGGAAGGTGTTAGTACCTAAATCTATGATAGCTTTTCTGTGATTCATCTGAATGATAATGGAAATTTCTTCGCAATATGGTCCTAAAGATTGATTTGGCCTGAAGATTTTCTTCAAAAACAAAGGCTTTTGGTCAATCTGAACTACTGTCCTGAAATTTCATGATACAATGTTTGAGACAAAGTTCGCAAGTTTGGTGTTGTTCAGCAAATCAGCTGTTATCTTTGTGTTATGATACTCATTACAGGCATAAATGGATTAGTCGGAAGTTTTGTTGCCAGATACTTTCTGGAAGAAGGAGAAAAAGTTGCCGGATTCAAACGCCCGGAAAGCGATTTATCCCTTTTGAAAGGATTGGAAGATCAGATTACCTGGTTTGAAGGTGATATACTGGATGTACTTTCTCTGGAAGAAGCTATTTCCAAAGCCGATTATGTAGTGCATACTGCCGCAATGGTTTCCTTTGCTCCGAAAGACCGGAACAAAATGTTAAGAATCAATGTTGAAGGAACGGCAAATGTTGTCAATATGTGTTTGCTGTATAAGGTTAAAAAGCTTTGTTTTGTCAGTTCAGTAGCAGCTATCGGCCGGAAATTTTCAAATGGAGCCAGCGACACATCCAATCTTATTGATGAAAAGGCGCAATGGGAAGAATCTCCTTTAAATTCTAATTATGCCAAGTCCAAATACCAGGCCGAACTTGAAGTATGGCGCGGGGTTGCTGAAGGGCTTGATGCGGTTGTGGTAAATCCTTCCATTATTCTTGGCGAGGCCGACTGGTATAAAAGCAGTACACAGTTATTCAAGTATGTATATGACGAGAATAAATATTATACCGGAGGTACTATCAATTATGTAGATGTTCAGGATGTAGCGGAAATTATCTATAAATTATTACATTCTGATATAGTTAACGAGCGTTTTATCCTCAACGGAGGAACTCTTTCTTACAAACAGTTCTTTGAGAAAGTTGCTTCGGGTTTTGGCAGGAAAGCACCTTCTAAAGAAATATCAGGTTTTTTATCACAAATTGCCTGGAGGGTTGAAGCGCTGAGAAGTCTTTTTACCGGAAAAGCACCGCTAATTACCAAAGAGACAGCACAATCCGCCAATTTAAATTTCATTTACCCCAGCCAAAAGATCAGAAAAGAACTGAATTTTGAGTTTACACTTTTAGATGAAACAATCGAAAGAATCTGTAAAAATCTTAAAGCAAAAGTGTCAGATTGAAATTTTCATATTTTTTCTTACCCAAATCTAATCCACAGTTCCAGACCTAACTATCTGACATTTAGAATTTTGTAAAACTTAAAAGAGGCATTTCAAAAAGTCTCATCCAAATTTTTATCAGGTTAATTTTCAGCCCTGAAAGATTTGGTGGAATCGAACTTTTTCTTTATCTTGGTTTGTATAATTAACAATAAATGTTTGCTAAATCCGGATAATTGTGCTCTTCAAAACAACGTAACAAGATCCTTTACTGCATCCTGAAACGTTAAATATTTAAAGAACAACACCCAAAAATTTATGATGGAACAAGATTTCGAAGATCGCCAGGAAGATGTACTTCACTCTGTGAGGCGTTATGAGACCATGCTCAATCGTCGGGAGAGTTCATTTTTTGATTTAGATACATACGAACAAATTGTAGAACATTATATGTTTGAAGGCAAGATTGAGGATGCAAGTCAGGCCTGTGACATTGCTTTGGAACAGTATCCTTATTCGCTTGAACTGATGCTCAATAAGGCTCAGCTGCTTGCCAATCTTTCCAAATTTGATGAAGCCCTGGAAGTTCTGAACAAAGCTTCTCTTTTTAACCCTTCAGACCTGGATATTCTTTATATGAAAGGTACTATCTACGGGATTTCCGGAGATTACCCTGCCTCAATAGAATTACTGAATCAGGTGCTGGAACATGCGGACGATAAAGATGATGTGCATTACCACATTGGTCTGGCATATCAGAGCTGGGGAAAACACAGAGAAGCTGTAGATTCTTTCAAAAAAGCCATTGAAATTAATATGGCCAATGAGAATGCGCTATATGAACTTGCTTCAAGTCTCGATGAAATCGGAAAACTTGAGGAAAGTCTCCCTTATTACCAGCAGTTTATCGACAAGGATCCTTTTTCACATAATGCCTGGTACTTTATTGGTATTGCCTATTCTAAACTTCACCGTTATGAAGATGCTGCCGATGCTTATGAATACGCAATTGCCATAAAAGACGATTTCGCTTCTGCTTATTTTAATTTGGGAAATGCCTATATGAATCTCCTGAATTTTGCCAGAGCCGAAGAAAACTACAGGTTTTGTCTTGAACATGAAGACATAACTCCTGAAGTTTACTGCTGCCTCGGGGCGAGCATTGAAAGACAGGAACGTTATGAAGAAGCCATTCATTATTATAAGGAATCCATTAAACTCGATTCTCTCTGGGATGATGGTTATTTCGGCGTTGGCGTTTGTCTGAGCGCTATGGGAAAATGGCTGGAAGCAATACATTTCCTGAAAAAAGCCTTAAAACTTGATGACAAAAACTCTTATTACTGGCTGGCATTAGCCGATACAGAAGCCAAACTCGGTAATACTGTTTCCGCTATCGAGGCTTATCAGCAATCAGCAGAACTTGAACCTTTAAATATTGATACATGGGTTCAATGGTCATTACTTTATTATGCACAGGAAGATTATAACCGTGCAGCAGAGATTATTCTTTCCGGAATCGATGAATTACCTGAAGAAGCAGAATTGTACTACAGAGCTGCCATTTATCTTTACAAATCTGATAAAATAAAGGACGCAATTCTGTATCTGGAAACAGGTTTAATTATCAATCACGATCAGCATGAAATAATTTTTGAATACATTACAAATCTGGAATCGCAGAAGAAAATCTTCAAAATCATAGAGCATTATAAAAAGTAATATTACTTACCAAAACAAAGAGAGCTTTCAAAATTCGAAAGCTCTCTTTGTTTTTTACAGCTTAAAGCAGACCTTTCATCACATTTTTTCAAGATTTTATCATTGTTTTTACTAGTTTACGAAAAATTGCGGTTCATGTTCTGAATATTTCAGGACGACCATTAGTCCATTTATTAACTTAATCAACTATGCTAAATCTAAGACCTCTTCTATTGATTGGCTCTATGGCAGTCTGTCTGCCCGGCATTGCTCAGAAAAAAACAACAAAGTCCCAGCCCGGGCCTGCAACGGATGTTGCGGTAAAAAGTTCTCAGAAAGCAGTTACGCTCCCAGCCCCTGAAAAAGTTACTTCTGCAGAAGGAATTACAGAATACAAACTGGCCAACGGCTTAAGAGTTCTCTTATTTCCGGATCCTTCCAAACAAACTGTCACAGTTAATATCACTTATCTTGTAGGATCAAGAAATGAAGGATACGGCGAAACCGGTATGTCTCACTTACTGGAACATCTTGTATTTAAAGGGACTCCGAAACATCAGAATATTCCTCAGGAATTGACCTCTCACGGAGCACGTCCGAACGGAACCACCTGGAACGACAGAACTAATTATTTTGAAACATTTGCTGCAACAGACGAGAACCTTGAATGGGCTCTGGATCTTGAGTCAGACAGAATGATCAATTCCTATATCGCCAAAAAGGATCTTGACACTGAAATGACGGTTGTCCGTAATGAATTCGAAATGGGAGAAAATGATCCCGGCAGTATTTTATTGGAAAGGGTTTTCTCTACAGCATATTTATGGCATAATTACGGTAATTCTACCATCGGTGCACGCTCTGATATCGAAAAAGTTCCCATCGAAAACCTTCAGGCTTATTATCACAAATACTATCAGCCAGATAATGCAGTATTATTGGTTGCCGGAAAAATTGATCCGGACAAGGTATTGAAAATGGTAAACGAGAAATTCGGAGTTATTCCCAGACCTGCCAGAAAACTGGATTTAACGCATACTGAAGAACCAACTCAAGACGGAGAACGTCAGGTTACTTTGAGAAGAACCGGAGACGTTCAGTATGTAATTACCGGTTATCATATTCCATCTGCTTTACATCCTGATTATGTAGTTTCAGACATCATGCTTGACATTCTGACAGATGCTCCATCAGGAAGATTGTACAAGGCTTTAATTGATACGAAACTGGCAACACAGCAGTACGGAGGAAGTTTCCAGACGAAAGAACCTTCACTGGCATTCTTTGGTGCTGAAATCCTGAAAGATAAATCTATCGATAGCGTCAAAACTGTCCTGATTGATGTTGTTGAAAACTTCGGAAAAACAGCTCCAACCAAGGAAGAAGTTGACAGAAGTATTACAAAGCAATTGAAAAATATCGATTTATTGCTTAATAATACGGAACGTGTAGGTACATTCTTAAGTGAATTTATTGCTTTGGGAGACTGGAGAATGATTTTCTATTTAAGAGATCAATACAAAAAAGTAAAACCTGAAGATGTTCAGAAAGTTGCTCAGAAATACCTCAGAACCAGCAACAGAACATTAGGTTTATTCTATCCTACAGAAAAACCTGAACGTGCAGAAATCCCTGAAGCGCAGGATGTTACCACACTTCTGAAAGATTTCAAAGGCGGTACAGGAGTGGCACAGGGTGAGGTATTTGACCCTTCTCCTTCTAACATTGATAGCCGTACTGTGAAAAGTGATATCGGAGGCGTAAAATTGTCACTTCTTCAGAAAAAGACCAGAGGAAATGTAGTAAATGCTAATCTTACCCTGCGTTTCGGAGACGAAAAGTCTTTAACCGGGAAATCTGTTATTGCGGATTATACGGCTGATTTACTGACCAAAGGAACCACTAAACATACGCGTCAGGAATGGAAAGATGAATTGGATAAATTAAAGGCCCGTGTCAATTTCACAGGTGGTCCGACTCAGGTAAACATAACGATTGAAACAACAAAAGAGAACTTTCCTGCGGCGTTAAAATTAGTAGTTGAAGCGCTTAAAGAGCCTGTATTCCCGGCCGATGAACTTGAGAAACTACGTCAGGAAAATATTTCAGCACTGGAAACCCAAAAATCTGATCCACAGGGAAAAGTTACTGATGCAATGGCCGAACTGCTTCGTTTCTATCCAAAAGGTCATCCGAATTACCAGAGTACAATCGACGAAAAACTTGTTGATTACAAAGCCGTGAAACTGGATGAAGTAAAGCAATTCTACAAAGATTTTTATGGTGCTTCCAATGCCATTTTATCTGTAGTAGGTGATTTCGATGAAAAAGCGCTGAAAGATATTGTTACGGCTGATTTCTCTAACTGGAAATCTCCTAAACCATTTACACGGGTAGCTAACCCTTACCACGAAGTAAAAGCGCAGAATAAATCAGTTGAAGCACCGGATAAAGCCAACGCTTTCTTTATTGCAATTCAACCTTTGAAAATTAGTGAAACTGATCCAGATTACGCTGCCCTTACGATGGCTAATTATATGCTTGGCGGCGGTTTCCTGAATTCACGCCTCGCTACAAGAATCCGTCAGAAAGAAGGTATTTCTTATGGAGTAGGTTCTCAGCTCTCAGCCCACCCTATCGACAATTCGGGTACTTTCCTTACTTATGCAATTTATGCACCTGAAAATGCCGCAAGACTTGAGGCTGCATTTAAAGAAGAAATGGAAAAGACCCTGAAAGATGGTTTTACCGCAACAGAACTGGAAGAAGCCAGAAAAGGTTATTTACAGAGCCGTCAGGTTGGCCGTGCTCAGGATAATGCACTTTCAGGAAAACTGGCAAATTATGCTTATTTGAACAGAACACTGAAATGGGATGAAGATTTTGAAAATAAAATCAAAGCTTTAACTCCTGAGTCTATCCTCACTGCAATGCGCAAGAATATTGATTTGTCAAAAATATCCATTCTGAAATCCGGTGATTTTGAAGGTGCCGCTAAAAAGGCAGCGGAGAAAAAGACTCAGACCGGAGCGATGGAAGGAGCTCCCAAGAAAGACTAAGTCTGAAATTTAAGTACAAAAAGAGCGGTTGAAATCTGATTTCAACCGCTCTTTTTATGATGTGATGATGTTTTTATTCTTTAAATATTAAGCACAAAACTCATCAAATACCATTTCCAGATGCTGAGCAATCATATCAGCAGAACGGCCTTCAATGTGATGACGCTCTACAAAATGCACCAATTCTCCATCTTTAAATAAAGCGATAGAAGGAGATGACGGAGGATATGGCAATGTATATTCGCGAGCTTTCAGAGTAGCTTCCTGATCAACGCCTGCAAAAACTGTCACTAAATGCTCAGGTTTTTTGGCAGAATTCCAAACAGCCTCTTTCACACCAGGACGTGCAGTTCTTGCCGAACAACCACATACCGAATTGATAAACAATAATGTAGTGCCTTTTTCAGCTAAAACCTCTTCAACCTCACTGGCTGATTTTAATTCCTGGAAACCTCCCTGCACGATATCTTCACGCATCGGGGCTACTAAATGTTCTGGGTACATATTTTCTTAAATTATTATATTTTGAATGATAAATAACGGAATGAGTAAGCTGAATTAAATTTTATTCATTCTGCTGCTTAAAAGGGTCAGCCCCAACATTCAACATTTTTACATAAAACCAAGTTCCAATTTTGCTACTTCCGACATCATATCCTGAGAATAAGGAGGATCGAAAGTTAACTCTACACTTACATCTGAAATACCTTCAATCTCTCTGATCTTTTGTTCAACCTCTCCCGGAATTGCTTCAGCAGAAGGGCACGAAGGAGATGTAAGCGTCATTAAAACATATACGTTATTAACCGGAAATATCTTTATATCGTAAATCAACCCCAATTCATATACATCCACTGGTATTTCAGGATCATATACTCCTTTCAGCGCCTTTATTACTTCTTCTTTTAATTCTGATTCTGTCATGGTAAAACGGCATTACACCGTGAATTAATGAATCCTTTTACAAGACCTTATTCCTATCCTGAACTTATTTTGTCCGGACGATTTATTACATTTATCCAGTTTCTTCTTTTATTAAAACCTTAGCTTATTGATAGGCTAAAGCATAAATTTTCATTTGTTTCACCATAGAAGCCAGTCCGTTTGAGCGGGTTTGTGCCAGATGCTGACTCATTCCTATCTTGTCAATGAAATAAAGATCTGCATCATATATTTCCTGAGGTGTATGACCTGACAAAACTCTGATAAGCATATGCACCAGACCTTTTACGATAATTGCCTCAGAATCAGCTTCAAAAACAAGCTTCTCATTCTCTTTTCTGGCGTTCAGCCAAACTCTGCTCTGGCAGCCTTTTATGATATTATCTTCTGTTTTCTGCTCTTCGGGCATACCTTCAAGCTTTTTGCCCAAATCAATAATATATTCGTACTTATCGGCCCAATCATCAAATAACTCAAACTCTTCAATGATTTCGTCCTGTGTCTCGTTAATTGTCATTATCATTTCAAATTTTTCCGAACCTCTCTCCCTTTTTCAAATATTTAATCACTTCTCCGGAAAGCTAAAACTATCCACTGAAACTTATTTAAGCATTTTAATCGTTTTATGCAGACCTGCAACGAGTCGGTCAATTTCTTCTGTTGTATTGTAAACGGCAAATGAAGCCCTCGAAGTTCCTAAAATATTAAATCTTTGCATCAAAGGTTGAGTACAATGGTGTCCGGTTCTTACTGCAATGCCTTGATTATCAAGCAAAACGCCAATATCCTGATGATGAATACCATCAATTACAAAACTCAAAACTGAAATTTTATTTTTGGCATTACCGATAATTCTCAAACCTTCTATTTCCCTCAGTTGATCTGTTGCATAGTTCAGAAGCATGTTTTCATGTGCTGCAATATTCTCCCTGCCCAATTTATCTGTATATTCCAGTGCAGTTTTCAAAGCCACTACATCTGCAATATTTGGTGTTCCGGCTTCAAATTTATAGGGTAATTCATTGTAAGTCGTTTTCTCAAAAGTAACTTCTTTAATCATTTCCCCGCCACCCATGTAAGGAGGCATTGCATTCAGAATATCCTTTTTCCCGTACAAAACTCCCATTCCTGTAGGCCCGTAAAGTTTATGTGCAGAAAACACATAAAAATCTACATCCAAAGCCTGAACATCAATATTGATATGGGAAGTAGCCTGAGCACCATCAACCAGTACTTTTGCACCGAACTTATGTGCCAGGTCAACAATCGTTTTTACAGGATTAATCGTTCCTAATGAATTGGAGACATGATTAAATGACACAAGTTTTACTTTTTCAGAAAGAAGTTTTTCAAAAGCTTCCAGATCGAGTTCACCCTCATCCGAAACCGGAATTACCTTTAATACGATACCCTTCTCCTCACAAAGCATTTGCCAGGGTACAATATTGGAATGGTGTTCCATCCCCGAAATGATAATTTCATCTCCGGCATTGATAAACTTTCTTCCGTAGGTACTTGCTACAAGGTTAATTCCCTGCGTAGTACCGGAGGTAAAAATAATCTCTTCGGTAGAAGACGCTCCCAAAAAATCCCTGATTGCTGTTCTCGATGCCTCAAAATCCCGGGTTGCTCTTTCAGCAAGCGTGTGGATTCCACGGTGAATATTAGCATTGTCAAAATTATAATAATGAGCAATGGCATTAATTACCGGAGTAGGCTTCTGAGTAGTAGCAGCATTATCAAAATAAACCAATTTTTTACCATTGATCTCCTGATCGAGGATTGGAAAATCAGCTCTGATTTCCTGAATATTTAAAATATCGGTGATCGTCTCCATATGAATCATACTTTAAGAATAAGCAAATGTCTTTCTCTCCTCTTCAATATACATCAACAGACATTTGCTTAAATACTTTCAATTTGGTAATGGCTAAAACCCTCTTACCTTAGGAATTATGAATTTTTTCAATAATCAAACCTTCCAGATACTCTTTAATGGCAGGAATCTGCATTTTATCAATTACTTCCTGGGCAAAAGCCAGCATCAGCAATGATTTTGCAGAATCTTTAGAAATCCCGCGCGACTGCATATAGAACAAAGCATCATTGTTCAACTGGCCGGTAGTTGTTCCGTGAGAACATTTCACGTCATCTGCCCAGATTTCCAACTGAGGCTTGGTATTCATGGAAGCCTCGTCTGAAGCCAATACATTTTTACAGGACTGGAAGGCATTTGTTTTTTGCGCTGCCTGTCTTACAAAAATCTTTCCATTAAATACTCCTGTTGATTTATCCTTTAAAATACCTTTGTATAATTCGTTTGAAACCGAATTAGGACGAATATGATCTACAGAAGTGTGATTATCAACATGCTGTCTTCCGTTTGGAATATACAAACCAAACATATTAGACTCGCAGTTTTCTCCGTCAGATTTGATATTCAGGTTATTGCGGACAAATCCTCCGTTCGCTGTTACCGTATTGGCGCTGAATACAGAACGGTTTGACTGATATACAGTTGTTGTTCCGATATGAAACGACTTATCGGTTTCATTCTGTACTTTATAATAATCTACATTAGCGTCTTCATCAACAATAATTTCTGTTACTGAATTCGTAAATGCTACATTTTCTCCGAAAGATCTGAAAGCTTCAGCAATTTTTACCTGCGAACGTTTTCCAACGACAACAAGGTTACGGGGCTGAGAAGCTGTATTGGCCGTTCTGGTATCAGTAATAAAGCGCAGAATTACCGGCGTTTCAACTAACTTATTTTCCGGAACATATACAAAAACACCATTCTGGGCAAAAGCTGTATTTAAAGCAGTAAATGCATTATTCTGAAAATCAGAGTGTTTGGCAAAATATTTCTCAACAAGTTCTGATTTCTGTTTGACAGCATCTGCAAACGTCAATATCTGTAATTCTGAAGAAGAACTTACAATATTCGATAACTCAGCATTATAGATACCGTTGATAAAGTATAAAATATTGCCTTCTAAATTCGGAATAGCCAATTGTTCCAAATCTCCCAAAGTAATTGCCGAACCTGCATTAAATTCATACGACTCATTAACCAGAGATTTTACATTGGAATATTTCCATTCTTCATGTTTGGTAGTCGGGAAACCCAATTGATCAAAAGCCTTCAATGCCTCCTGACGTACCTGATGAATAGCCGTTTTGGCCTCACCATTCATACGGCTTTCAGCAATCTGAAAGTCGGCAATTAACTGAGCCTTTAAACTGGATGCACCCAGATCTTTATTTTCAAAATTCATTTTTAACCGATGTTTTATGTTTGATTTGAATAGCCTGTTCTCATTTCTAAAAAACAGGAATCAATCATCGAAATTACTCTACCGCCTCTCCCAACTCTTCTTTAATCCAGTCATAGCCTTTTTCTTCCAGTTCGAAAGCAAGTTCTTTGGTTCCGGATTTAACAATACGGCCTTTATATAAAACATGAACAAAATCAGGCACGATATAATCCAGCAAACGTTGATAGTGCGTAACTACGATTGTAGCATTATCAGGAGATTTCAATTTATTAACACCCTCTGCTACGATACGTAAAGCATCAATATCAAGTCCTGAATCTGTCTCATCCAGAATAGCTAATTTCGGAGCAAGAACAGCCATCTGGAATATTTCATTTCTCTTTTTCTCACCACCTGAGAAACCTTCGTTTAATGAACGGTTTAACAAAGACTGGTCAATATTTACATAAGACATTTTCTGCTTAAACATCTTCAGAAACTGAACTGCATCCATTGGTTCTTCTCCACGGTATTTACGGATCTCATTTACAGCAGTTTTCAAAAAGTTTGTAGTAGAAACCCCAGGGATTTCAATTGGATATTGGAAAGCTAAGAAAATTCCTTCGGCAGCACGCTCTTCTGCAGCAAGATCTAATAAGTCTTTTCCGAAAAATTCTACTGAACCTCCGGTTACTTCATAATCTTCACGACCAGCTAAAACTGATGCTAAGGTACTTTTTCCTGAGCCGTTCGGTCCCATAATTGCATGTACCTCTCCAGCCTTAACTTCTAAGTTAATTCCTTTCAGAATCTCTTTTTCTCCGATTCTTGCCTGTAAGTTATTTATTTTAAGCATTGTATAGTTTTATTTTCAACTCTTCCTTGAAATTTATGCAAAATTAAATATTGTATTTTTTAAATACTACATTTTATTTAGAACAACTCTAAACAAATGAAAAAAGTTTTTGTTCCTCTCCTTAATAACTGAGGGACAAGGCTTTGCAAATAGGCTTTCTTAATTCCTATTTAATGAGAAACATCATTTTTTTATTAAAGATTTCAGAAAAGAAGCAATTTCCCTGATTTTAATTTAACAAATTTACGAAAATTCACCGTTATTTCAGCGAATCAGTACCTTATCCGCATTCCGCTGTTGATCGGTCCTTTCATCTTCCTATTTATCTGCCCTTACCGGGAATTTTAAAAATTCAGCCTTCAAATCCTGTCGCTTATTTGGTAAATTCTTTTTTTAAAATATTTTTTTACAAAACAAACAACTGGCACAATTCTTGATAAATCTTCATCGAGCATATGAAAAAGAGACCGATTAATTCCGCCAATTAATCCTGATTTTTTTCTTAAAAATTAAAAATTTAGATAAGGATTAATGGGCAATGAAAATTAGTATTTAACTAAAAATCATAATGCTCATGAAAAAAATTACTAACTCACTTTACGTACTACTCTTTTTCTTCTGTAGTATCTCATCAATTCTAGCCCAGACTCAAACACTTGAGGACAATAAGATCTGTATGGATCCGATCGTTGGGACAGGCGTTTTCATTAACGGATCAAATACCGGACTTTGCGTAGGCTGTACTACAGCTGATGGTGCCAACACCGTTGATGGTGACTTGTCGAACTACTCTACTTTAACTACCGGTATTTCCCTGCTAGGTGGTGGATCAGCAATTTCGGTTAAAGATCCAAATCAGTATTATCCGGGTGGTAATCAGGTCGGTTTTGTAATCAGCCCGCAGGGTGGTTTATTAAACGCTTCAGTCCTAGGAAGTCTCCAAATTAGAACGTATAGAAATGGCGTTCTTCAGGAAACCTCCTCAACCAGTGGCTCTCCGGTTCTTGCGGCAGGCCTGTTAGGAGGAAGTAACGGAAAAGCTATTTTAAGCTTTACTACTACTGCCGGTAAGGATTTCGATGAGGTTCAGCTTTATGCAGCGTCTACATTAGGTGCTCTGTCAAGCATTCGTGTATATTATGCCTTTGAAGGCCCTTCTTCATGCGCACAAGACTGTGCCAGTCCGCTAACTACCGGTTATACAGCTTCTAAATTAAGTCCTTCAGGTCTTCTTTGCGTAGGAAGTACTGCCTCTAATGAAGCTAACCTTGTCAATGCAAGCTTAACTGACAATGCGAACATCAGCCTTCTTTTAGGTTTAGGTTGTAGCGGTTATATGCAGGTTCTTAACAGTTCAACTCAGATTGCAGCAGGAACTGAAGCAGGTTTCGTAATAGAAAGCGGAAGTGGTTTACTCAATCTGACCTTACTGGGAGGGTTAAGTATTCAGACGCTTAATTCCAGCGGCGGGGTAGTCGAAAATGTCAGTTCTTCCAGCCTTTTAGGGGTAGGATTATTACCGGGTTCTACTACAAAATACCGTCTCGGATTTAAAACAACACAACCTTTCTATGGTGTGAGAATAACTTCTAGCAGCCTTGCAGGCGTTGCCTCAAACCTCAACATTTATTACGCATATATCGAAACAGATGCAGACAACGACGGAATTGCTGATTGTCTGGATAAATGTCCTGGCGGTAATGATTTGTTAGATGCGGACGGAGATGGTATTCCTAACAGCTGTGATAATAACCAAATCAATATTTCTGTTTCGAAAACTGCTACTCCTTCTTCAGGTGCTGTTGCATTAAATACCAATGTAACATTCGCTGTTAAAGTACAAAACAATTCAACCGTAGCCCCTACAGGATTGAAAATCAAAGACTTACTTCCTGCCGGCCTGACATTTGTCAGCAAAACTGTTCCAACCGGAACTTTCTATGATGAAACAACCGGTATCTGGAATATTGGTAGTGCGTTAACGGGTGGAGTAACCTCTTCTCTGACTTTGACTATCGTCGCAAAAGCTGCCTCTACCGGGGTATTATTTAACTCTGCTACTGTTAACGCAAGTAATGAGACAAACCTGGGAGCAATCAATACAGCTTCTGCCTGTGTGAGTGTACCTGAAAAACTTTGTCCGGGAGATTCATTAAAACTGCATGCTCCTACAGGATATACCTCATTCTTCTGGTACAATAATGGTGTTCTTATTCCTGGTGCTACTGACTCTACTTATACCGTTAAAGCTGCCGGTTCTTATACCGTTAGTGCAAGCAGTGCATCAAGCTGTCCTTCAGGAAACTGTTGTCCGGTGATTGTTGAAATGAATACTCCTCCTGCTCCTGTTCGTACTAATGTTAGTGTCTGTGCGGGAACACCTGCTACGCTGACAGCTTCAGGCGGTGTGACTTATCTCTGGAGTACCGGCGAAACAACGTCTTCTATCAGCGTAACGCCATCATTTAATACGATTTACACTGTAACAAAAGTAACCGCAGAAGGTTGTTCTGTTACTGATACAGTGGGTGTAACAGCGAACCCAGCTCCTTCTCTTGCAGGTGCAGTGTCAATCTGTAGTGATAACGGCACGCCTTCAAACCCTGGAGATGATACATTCACCTTCACTTTGAACCCAAGTGGCGGCAGTGGTACAACTTATACTATTACGGGAAGTGTTACAGGTGGCCCGATCGCATATGGATCGGTAAGTTCGGCCTTTGGTCCATACAGTATTGCAGCTGGTGCTAAAACCATCAACATCGTAGATGCCAATGGTTGTGCGCTGAACAATGTTTCAATTACGCCGCCAAGTACCTGTTCAAGCTGTCAACCGGATATTTGTATTCCAATAACAGTTACAAGAATTCATTAAACCAATCGATCATCCCCTTGATTAACACCAGAATTTGATAAACATCAACCATAAAATAGAGTGCATCACCGTACTTTATTTTATGGTTGAAAAAAACCTCTACAAAGAAATTCAGGAGTTTACAACTCTAAAGAAATTCACTGCAAAACCAGTCTTCAGAAAAATATCATTTCAGAAAAGATATCAGAAAACTGAAGCGAATGTAAAAAATTAAAAATGCGGACGGGGATGGGTTGGGAAGAAGTTTGTGAGCGAGGTTAACCCTAACTCTATATATGCAAATCTCCAGGTTAATAACCTGGGGATTTCTTTTCAGATTTTACAGATTATCTAAACCATTGACTTAATTCCTCTCTTTGTTGTTTTCTCAAAATTATCAGGAAGTCGTTTGAATTCAGAACTTTCTGAAAAAGAAAATTGCCTTACCGTAAATCCTTAAATCTGACAAGGTAAAAAATCATAAATATTAATTCACCGCTTAAAACCTGATTTTAAAAATTTCATACAATTTTCAAAACATTTCAGTGAGAATTGAAGTATATAGTTAGTAAAATGTCTAATTTTATGCAACATTGTGACAAAAAAAATAACAATTGGGTATAAATGGAGAATTTTTAAGATATATGCGAAAATAATTCATTTAAAAATTGAAAATGAAAAAAAATCAGAGTAAGTTTAAATTTTGAGAAGTATTTTATTCCCCGGCTAAATTTATCAGCATGGAATAATTCTCAAGTCTGGTTCGTTAAACTTGATGTTGATTACAATTTTACAGGAAAAAAGGCTGGAAATTGGAGAAGATATTTAAGCAAAAGGCGGGTAGTTCTGGATAGTAGTACGATTACTTATCCTTCTAATCTTAGTAGATAACTGCCAATTTTTTACTAAAGATTAGATTTTATTGAGCACATGAATAGGATACCAAAACAAAATACTATCTATTCAGATAACTACTCGCCTTCTGCTTAAGAAACGTAAATAAATGCTGTATAAAAAATGTTTTTTTGATTGTATTGAAGCCTACTTTTAAATTACAAAAAGCATGCTAAAATTCTATTTTTTTTGAAAAAAGAAAAGAAAAATAATTTTCATACGGTTTTTAGAACTATTAGCTTAGAATAACCTTCTGTATTTGCTAACAACTTATATAATACTTACGTAAAAAGTCAGTTTTGGATTTAAAAAAACTGACTTTTTTTTTATTTTTTTTCAAGTCTCTTTCCGGGCCGCCGATTTCGTTATTTTAATTAATTCAATATTATTTTTTTTCCTGAAAATCCCTGTTTAAATGCAATAGGGCAAGATTGAAAAACTACTTCTTTTCAGGGTCTTGACAATACTCCTAAAAAATCGGTAATTGCGAAAAATCAATTTTTTCTATTAAAATAATACTATGGAGAATTCAATCAATGTTTCCTCAGAAGTAGGTACACTTAAGCGATTATTAATTCATAGTCCGGATAGCGGATTGGGAAAAGTAGTGCCGTCGAAAGCACAGGACTGGCTTTTCGAAGATATTGTTCATTTGGATACAATGCGCCGTCATGAGTATGATTACTATGTTAAAACTTTATTATATTTTCTTGATACAGAGAAAATTAAAGGAAAACTAAATGAGATAGACGGTGACGAGTCAAGAAATTTCTACAAACCGGATCATCCTGATTACTTTAATTCCGAAAAAGTTATTGAATTACAGAAATTACTGGCTGATATTCTGGAAGACAATCTGACAAAAATGAAATTGATTGCTGCAATCTGTGCCATCGAACATGAATGGTACACAACGCATGATGAGCTTTTGTCACTCAGCCCCAACGAGCTGGCCAAAACGTTAATTTCAGGAACAACACCTGGTAACGAAATGCTGTTCCCTCCTATTCCGAACTTTATTTTTACCAGAGATATCGGTATTACGATTAATAACCATCTCCTCTTAAATAAGCCAGCCAAGCTGGCCCGAACCCGTGAGGCCCTGCTTTCCCAATACATTTTCTATAACCATCCGATGTTTGCCGAAATCAGGAAAAATCTTATAGAAATACCTGATAATGAGACCCTTTTTCTCCTCCCGGAAGAAGAAGCTGAGTCAAATCAGTCAACCCTGGAAGGCGGAGATGTAATGATGGTCGCTAAAAATCATTTATTAATAGGGATTTCAGAACGAACTTCAATATACGCTGCCAAACAGGTAATAAAAGTGCTTTTTGAGAAAAAAGTGTTAGACAAAATCACTTTGATAAAAATTCCGAAAAAACGGGATTATATGCACATAGATACTGTTTTCACACAAGTGAAGAGAAATATGTGGGTAATTCTGGGCACTTTGGCCAAACCTCACAGCGAATCGGAAGATGAGGTACTGATCAGATCCGGTTTGTTAAAATCCAAAAAATCTGAAAAAGTCCATCTTGTTCAATTCAGAAGAGGCCAGGAAAATGAACCAAGGGTAATAGAAAGTCTGGAAGAACTTTTAACAGAAATCTCTGTTTATGATTTAAATTGCTCTCCTTTAGAAGTTCAGTTTATCTACTCCGGAAACAATGAGTTTCCTTTTGGAGCAAGAGAACAATGGACGGATTCCTGTAATCTGCTCGCTATAAAAGAAGGTGTTGTTATCGGGTACGACAGAAATGACAAAACACTTGAGGCATTCAAAGAAGCTGGTTTTGAAGCTGTTAAAGTAGCTGATCTATTACAGGACTTTGAAGCAGGCAGGCGCTCTCCCGAAACTATTCAGAATACGTTCATTCTGCTACCTTCTGCTGAGCTTTCGAGAGCAAGAGGAGGTTCTCACTGTATGTCAATGCCAATTTTCCGTGAAAATTTTGAATAAATTTCCCCGAAATCGGATTTTTTGTTCTTAAATTATATTGCCATAAAACAAACTAAAACCATGCGCAATCAAAGCACTTCTCATATACTTATGATTCGTCCTGTCAGATTCGGATTTAATGAACAGACTGCCGGATCCAATACTTTTCAGGATCCTGTTTTCGGACGCGAAACGCAGGATAAGGCTCAGCATTATGCGCTTCAGGAGTTTGAGGATATGGTTACAAACCTCCGGAAACTTGGTGTGGATGTTATAACGATTGATGATACTGAAGACCCCTATACTCCGGATTCCATTTTTCCAAACAACTGGGTATCATTTCATTACAATGGTACAGCAATCACCTATCCGATGCAGGCTGAGAATCGCCGCCTGGAAAGAAGGGAAGATATTCTGAACCAACTGGAAGAAAAATTTTACATCAACCGTAAAATGGATCTGACTCATTTTGAGAAGGAAGGCAAGTTTTTAGAAGGAACCGGATCTATGGTTCTTGACCGGAAAGTTAAAATTGCCTATGCCTGTATTTCTCCTCGTACGCATCCGGATGTACTGAAGGAATTTGCTTCGCTGATGAATTATGAGATCATTTCTTTTAATGCCATGGCAAATGGGAAAGAAATTTATCATACCAATGTTGTAATGTGTATCGGAGATATCTTTGCGGTAATATGCCTTGAAGCCATCACAGACCTTGATCAGCGCCTGATGGTAAGAAATTCTTTGGAACAAAGTGGTAAACAAATCATTGATATTACCCTTGATCAGATGAACCATTTTGCCGGAAATATGCTGGAAATCAGAAACCAAAAGGATGACAGACTACTCATTATGTCAACTGCGGCCTATAATTCCCTGACTCAGAAACAAATTGATATGCTGGAAGATTTTTGCAGAATTCATCATTTTGATTTATCAATGATTGAAGGAAACGGTGGTGGTTCGGCCAGATGTATGATGGCAGAAATCCATCTTCCTGTTAAGTAGTTAAGGAAGGAAATCCCGGTTTTAAGGTATTTATTATGAACTTTTGAGTTAATTTTGTAGTTTAACCTACAGAATGATTTCTAAATTCTATCATTCAAAATTTTAGTCATTCAAATATTAAAGCCAAAAGTATGGTAACTGTCTCAGAATTAGCAGCCAATAGAATAAAGGAGCTCCGTGAAAAAGAAGGTCTCAACCATGACTACAATGTTCGTGTAGCGGTTGAAGGAGGAGGATGCTCCGGTTTAATGTACAATCTTGATTTTGCTGCTGAGCCTCAGCCGAACGATATGGTTTTTGAGGATAAAGGCGTTAAAATTATGGTGGACAAAAAATCTATTCTTTATCTTGCAGGTACTGAGCTGGATTTTTCAGACGGATTAAACGGTAAAGGTTTTCAGTTTAAAAATCCAAACGCCACACGTACCTGTGGATGCGGGGAAAGTTTTGCAGTCTAGATAAATATTTTCTCAAAAAGGGTTAATTATTGTTTGCATTATACTCGAACAATAATTAACCTTTTTTTATATCTCGTTGATTAAGAGATTATTGAAAAACCCAACACCACCGCCAGCAAACTGATTAAAGGGATTCCGCATGAGCAGACTGCTCTTAAAAACTGCTCTCTTTTATATAAAATCCAGACAAGTACTATGGTCAGAATGCAGAACAAAGGAAGGGACAAAATTGAAATAAATGTAAATAAAAATACCTGTTCATTCCCGGGACTTTGATCATCAAACAGCATGGAAAACATTTTTATTGGCACAAAGGAGGCCAATGTGAAAATTCCCCATATAACAGTAGCAACTGTTAAAATGGTTTGGGCCGTACTTTTTTTCATTATTTAGGGTGGTTGGGTGTGTTTTCAGTTAATCAAATAGACTTCTAAAATACATAAAAATCAACACGTTATCAACCCTTAACCATAAATTTCTTCAAACCTTCATATACTTTGTGCACTGGTAAACCCATAACTGTAAAATAAGAGCCTTCAATTCTCGGAATTCCTACCATTCCTATAAAATCCTGCACTCCGTATGCACCGGCTTTATCGAAAGGCCGGCAAACCTCTATATAATATTCTATCTCCTTTTCAGTTAATTCATTAAAGAACACTTCGGTAATATCCGTGAAGGCGTCAGTTTCATTTTTAGTCATTATACAACCTCCGGTGATTACCTGGTGCTGCCGTCCCGATAATTTTCGAAGCATCAGTCTTGCTTCTGTTGCATCTTTTGGCTTATTTAGGATTTCATCATCTACAACGACAATGGTATCAGCAGTAAGAATTATTTCATCTGTCAACGCTTGTGAAAAAGCCATCGCCTTCTGTAAAGCTAAATAAGCGGGAACTTCTACCGGAGGCATATCTGAAGGAAAGATTTCATCCGTAGGTATTACTTTAACAGAAAATTCAAATCCGGCATCTTTAAGCAGCTGCTGACGACGTGGAGAACCTGAGGCAAGAATTAAGGGATATTTGAGTTTTAGCATAATTTAATGTTTATTTTAATACAAATTTAGGCATGAATCTTATATTGTTCGGATTTTCCCAGGCGAATCATCTAAGTAAACTTTAAACAGTAATGAGTAAATGCTTACCCCAAATATCCACTAATTTCAGGTATTTCATAATACTCATCGGACTATTGCACACTTTACCATCTCATGCTCAGCTTGTTAGTACAGTTGATAGTTCCCGGGTAAATACTTTCAAGTCTGAAAAAGACAGCCTGCTTTATTCAAAAATCAAATCAAGGCTGTCTAAGAATAAAATCATGAGCCAGATTTATGATGCTTTATTCCGGGATATTTATAACAAAAATGCTAATAATCAACAGGTTAATCAGATAGAAGAAAACCCTTTTAAAAATTTTGAAGGAAAAGTTATTCGGAAAATCTATATCAAAAGACTGAAAGTTTTCGGAGAAACTATTTATGATACCACAAAAAAAGCCCGGGGACTGGATGATGTACTCAACCGCCTTCACAAGGATACAAGAGAAAATGTAATCCGTAAATCGTTCCTGATGTTTGATGTCGGAGATATTATCAATCCCGACAGACTAAGAGATAACGAACGTCTGATGCGCCAGAGTTCGATCCTTCACGATGCCAGGATTCTGGTTATTCCTGATGAACAATTTCCCAATCTGGTTGATCTTCTTGTCATAACACAGGATGTATGGTCCTTGCTGCCTGATATGGAATTCGGAGGTTTTGGCAGGTTTGCAGTCGGAATTAACCAGGTTAATTTTCAGGGATTAGGCCATTCCTGGAAAAATACTGTTTATTACAATAACGGACAGGACAAAAAATTTGAATACGCTACCAGATATACTGTTCCATACATCGGGCGGTCATTTGTAACAGGACAACTTGATTTGATTTTCAGAAGGGAATTAATGCAAAATTCCATCAGATTCTTCAGACCTTTTCTAACACCTGATATGAAAATCGCCGGAGGTTTCGAATTCAGCCGTTATGCCTATACAAAATGGCAAACCCTTGATGCCAACGGAAGAGTTCTCAAAATAAACGACACAACAGTATTCACTTTTCCGATAACTTACAATTATACAGACCTTTGGCTGGCTCATGCTTTTAAATTAAGTTTTCTTGACAAAGAAAATCAGAAACGTTCGAGATTGGTTTTAAGTATGCGTTATTCAAATTATGTTTATACCGAACGTCCTTATGTTACCAAAGATACCAATCAGCTTTACCGGAATCATCAGGATATTTTATTTGGGATGGGCTTCTCCAGCCGGAGGTATAAAAGAGACATTCTGATCTATGGTTTAGGCCGTACAGAAGACGTCCCTTACGGATATCTTGCCTCATTTGTAGCAGGCTGGGAAAATTCACAACTCTGGCGGCGGTTTTATTCCGGAATCAAGCTTGCCAAAGGGGAATATTTTAATGGCGGATACTTTTATGGATTGATTAATGCCGGAGGTTATACAGACGGAACAAGCGTTTTCAGTCTTGAAACAAATTATTTCAGTCATCTTCACAAAATCGGGAAATCACAGATCAGGCATTTTGTTACGCTTCGTTATGCAGCAGGAAATAACCGCTACACCGGAGAATTTATAGATCTGAATGATAACAATGGCATTTCTTCCATTTCAAGCGACAGATTACGGGGTATCAAAAGATTAGTACTCAGCTACCAGGCAGTAATATTCTCAAGAGTGAGTTTTGTAGGATTCAGGGTGGCTCCTTTCTTCTTTGCGGATTTAGGCATGGTAAATATCAAAGAAAAGGCCCTGCTCTCCAGTCCGGTTTATTCCGGTTTCGGCATTGGTTTCCGTTTCAGAAATGAGAACCTGACTTTCAACACTTTCCAGATACGTTTAGGACTTTATCCCAACATTCCGGATGTCAGTACTTTTAATTTTACCTTTGGCGATGTACCCACTCTCCGTCTGAAAGATTTCGATATTTCTGCTCCCGAAATCGTCCCTTTCAAATAATCTCTGGAAAAGTTAATAATTTAAGACTGAAAAGAAAAAACTCCTGAAATACCTGTTAAAACATTAACTACAATAACATATATTTGTAAATGCTTTATTTCATCATCCTATTCTTAATATATGTCCATTGAAAAAGATATCGGGCAGAAAGCCTTTAGAAATCCTTACCATAAATTAATTGTTAACCTTCATTATTCAAGCAGCTGGTTACTCAATAATCATTCCAGGTTGCTGAAGCCCTTTGACCTTACAGTTCCTCAGTTTAATGTTCTGCAAATTCTGAAAAGTAATCACCCTGAACCTTCTTCAATTAATTATATCATCGAACGAATGCTGGATAAAATGTCTAATGCAACCAGACTCGTTGATAAATTATGTGCGAAAGGATTGGTTTCCAAGACAAATTCTGCCAGAGATAAAAGAGCCGTAGATGTTATTCTGACAGAAAAAGGATTGGAAATACTGGAAGAGCTGGATCATATCCATGAAAAGATCGAAAGTTTTGCATCTAATCTTATGGAGAACGAAACCCTGATTATCAACAACTTACTTGAAAAAATACAAACCCAGAATAGTAGTAGTAAAGAATAAATAAATCCGTTAACAAATCATTAACAAATAAATGTTTTGACATTATATGTTTTTACATTAATTTTGTTGTGTTATTAAAAATATGGCTATTGAACAAGACATACAGCAGGAAGTTTTTAAATCATCATTCACAAAAGCGGTGGTAAACATTATCTATACAAGCAATTGGATCAGCAATAAGCAGTTAGAAGTGTTAAAGCCTTTTGATTTAACGCTTCAGCAGTACAATGTACTCAGAATTTTGCGCGGGCAGTTTCCGAAGCCCATTACAGTAAACGCAATTATTGAGAGAATGTTGGATAAAATGTCAAATGCCTCCCGTCTGGTCGATAAATTACTGGCAAAAGGGATGGTTGTAAGAAGAGAGTGCCCTGAAGACAGAAGAGCTGTAGATGTGGTAATTACCCAAAAAGGACTGGATTTGCTTGCAGAGATTGACAAGATCCAGCAGGAATGGGAAAGCAACTTTTACAATTTATGTCCGGAAGAAGCCCTGCAACTGAGCAACCTGCTGGATAAAATGCGAAATAGCAAATCATAATTTTAATACTTCAATAAAGGAACCTAACAATTTTATTTATTCAACTATAACAAAATATAAATTTTTCTAGAATCATGAAAGCAGTAAAATTATTTGCAAGTATCGTATTCGCAGCTTTGTTTATTAACGTTGCGGTAGCAGACAAAGGAAAAAAATCTGTAGCTTTAAACGTAGACACAAAAGGAAGTAAAATTCACTGGTTGGCTAAAAAAGTAACTGGTCAACACGAAGGAAATATCAATATCGCTAACGGTTCTTTGACTGTTGATGGCGGTAAAGTAACCGGAGGTAACTTCACAATCGATATGAAATCTATCGTTTGTACTGATATCACTGATGCTGGTTACAATCAAAAATTCATCTCTCACATCACTACAGGTGATTTCTTTGAAGTAGAAAAATTCCCTACAGCTGCATTCAAAATCACTAAAGTTGTTGGTGAAACTATCACTGGTGATCTGACTATCAAAGGAATTACTAAATCAGTAACATTCCCTGCGAAAATCTCTGTAAAAGGAACAGCTGCTACAGCTACTGCTTCTATCCCGGTTGACCGTACTGATTTCGGTGTAAAATATGGTTCTAAAAAATTCTTTGATCAAATCGGTGACAAAGCAATTGAAGATATTTTCACTTTAGATGTTACTTTAGTTGCAGGTAAATAATCTTGTTAGGGTGCATTAAGATCCTGTATTAAATTTTCAGATTAAGAGGTTTATCCTTGTATTTTAATGCACTAAAATATTATCATTAAGCGTTAGAAAAACAGTTTCTCATTACTCCCCGCATTGCTGAATTTGTTAGGGTCTCAGCAGTAGCGGGGATTTTTGTTATATTTTAATTTAGTATGCTTGCATACTAAATATCTTTTTATGAAATTGCCGGGAAAAAATATAATCTTATACTGAAATGGACTTTAAAGAACCAATGTTAAGAGATAATGCCCTTGCCGGCAAAACAATTGTAGTTACCGGAGGTGGTACCGGCTTAGGACGCGCTATGTCAAGGTACTTTCTTCAATTAGGTGCCAATGTAGTCATTGCTTCAAGAAAACTGCCTGTTTTAGAACAAACAGCCCTTGAACTTTCTGCTGAAACAGGTGGGAAAATAATCCCGGTTGCCTGCGACGCCCGCAATTATGAAGAAGTAGAACAGGTATTGAAAAAAGCGACAGAACATTTCGGAAGTGTGGAAGGACTCGTTAACAATGCCGCAGGAAACTTCATCAGTCCTACAGAAAGACTTTCTTCCAAAGCATTTGATACCGTTGTGGATATTGTGCTGAAAGGCTCCTATAACTTTTCTCTGGCTTTCGGGAAATACTGGATTGCCAATCAGATTAAAGGCACTGTAATGAGCATCGTTACTACTTATGCCTGGACGGGCTCGGCTTTTGTTGTGCCTTCTGCTACTGCCAAGGCCGGTGTACTTGCTTTGACCCGCTCCCTGGCTGTTGAATGGGGCACAAAGTACGGGATTCGTTTTAACGCCATTGCCCCGGGTCCTTTTCCTACAGAAGGTGCCTGGCAAAGGTTATTTCCTGAAGAAGCTATGGGAAAAGAGCTTGCGGATAAACTAAGCCCGACGGCCAGAATTCCTTTGAAAAGAGTGGGCGAACACCAGGAACTGGCAAATCTTGCAGCTTACCTGATGTCTGATTTCTCTGCTTATGTCAATGGAGAAGTAATAACAATCGACGGAGGTGAGTGGCTTAAAGGTGCGGGAGAGTTTTCTGATCTTAATGCAATCCCTGATGAAAAATGGGATGCCATTGCAATGGCAACCCGAGGCAGGAAATAAACACTTTCTTCTGTAAAATCAGGAAAACAGAAGCTTTGAAAAAGGTTTCTGTTTTTTATTGATTATACCAGACCTTAAAGTCCTTGCTTTTTCCGGAAACAATCAGTTTGAGGATATACATTCCGAAAGGCAGCCCCAAAGGCAATGTGATCCGGGTCTGATCATTTATGCGGGAAAATGTGTTCAATTCAGCTATTTCTTTCCCGGAAATATCGTAAAGAAGAAATGAAGGTTTGTCCCATCTGTTATTCAGAAAAATATCCCTGCCTTTTACGGGATTCGGAAATAAAATCAGGTCTGCCGGAAAAATGTCATCTGTGCCTAATACTTTCTCCGGTTCAGGTAATTTCCTGATCTCCGAAAATCTGTCTGCATTATCAATCCCAGTAATTTTCAGGCGAAAATATACCATATTACTTACCGGATTTTCTTCCGTCCAGCTATATTGCTGAATTTCAGCACTTTTAACTACCGTCACTTCAGCAGCATCTTTAAAGTTTTTACCATCAACACTCCGTTGAACGATTAGTTTACGAATAGAATCACTCCGTGAAACCATCCAGCCAAGTAAGTTATTTTTTCCGGTTTTTTTCCCCTGAAAATCAATTAACGCTGAACTTTGAGGATTGATAGCAAAATCATTGCTTGCTACACCTCCGGCCAGGGGCTCATAAGAAACCACTCTGATTTTGAATATTCCATCCACAAAACTCAGAGGGATCTTAACCTGAATCGGGCTCTCAGCACCTTTCCCCAGTTCAGCCAGATAATTACCATCACTTCCAAGAAGCTGAACGGTAAAACTTTTACTGCTAAATCCATCATGCTGAAAAAACACGTTAAAGTTTTTGCCGGTACTGATTGTCTGCGGAAGAGGCTTGGGAATAATAAGTTTCTGTGGTATAAATGGTTTGGATTGTCTGTAGAAATTATCATCCAGGGCCTTATTCCAAAGCTCGGCAGCCTGGGTAATTCCCTGAATACCTCCTTTGATATTTTCAAAATGACCATGCGCCGGTCTTGGAGAAAGCACTACGTCCGTATTTGGCCCGGCAAAGGTATTATTCCCTGAAACATTAATCAAAGCAGTCTGTGCATCAATCACAACCATATTCGGCTGCTTAACATCTGCACTGATCGTAGATCTTGCAATAGCCCATGAGATATTCCAGTTCAGGTGTTCCCGGCTTCTGTTGATAACGTTCTGAACATTTTTCTGGTAATTTTTAGCAGATATCGGAAAATGGGCGGCATCAGATTCTCCATGCTGCCATAAAACAGAACGAAGTCCGAACAGGGTATGAAGGTTTCTCAGTGAATTTTTCAGATTGGCATAGGGTTGCAGATTCGACCAGTTTTTGCCGATGTAATTATTCAGTGTCGGAAGGCTATCAGCCGATTCGCTCCAGTTCTGGGAAGAGGCCGCAGCCCAGCCGCAATTAAAAAATAACACCGGAAGTTTTCGCTGACTGGCTATCAAATCCCCTAATTCTCCCCAGATCCAGGAAGATTCTCCTGTTGGATAAATGTTTGTGGAAGCATATGCCTGTTGAAAAACCGGAAAAGAAGAGGGCTGATTAATCGAAATGGTCAGATTTTCAGACTCATCCAGTTTTTTATTCAATACATTAAAAACATTAACGGTTTCTGTGGCATTTTTTGCACCTAATCCCTGAATACCCATGGCATTTGATTGTCCCGCTACCAGAAAGACCTCTCCTACTCCAAACTTATCAACTCCTCCTTCTGTAATGAGACTATCTTTCAGAAAACCTCTCAGTTTTAGTTCATACCAACCTGCATCCACCACAATTTTGCCAAGAAATGTCCCATTCTGGCCTGAGAAAACCAGTTTTTTCCAATCCCGCTTACCCGAATCGTCAATCAGCTGCCATTCAAGCCTGTCAAATGGCAAAGCACTATATCCTGAAAGATAGACTTCAGCCTGATCAGAGCTGTTCCGTTGAAAAACAGACCTGACAAGGGGCCAGGTAATTTTTAACTGACCTGAAGAAAGATTAGGAAGGGCAAAAATCAAAAGAAAAAATATGTAGATTCTTAAAAGCATACTTTTAGGTTAAATGTATCCTTTCTCCTGATTTTGCCTGAAGAATAGCATACTATCAGATAGTCGGGATTTTTACCGGTGCAAGTCCCAGCTTTTTCCCTTCTTCCAATATAAACGGAATTCCTGATTCCAGATTGTTGGCAATCTGTCCTTCCAGGATTGCCTCTCTTACTGCTACTTTGATAATTCCCACTTCTTTTGAAGGAGCAATGCCAAAGGTTTCCATGATTAATTCTCCTGTAATTACTGGTTGAAACTGACGCAATTTATCCCTTTCTTCAAGGTCTTTCAGCTTCTCCTCAACGATGTCAAAATTACGGAGATACCTTTTCACTTTTTCTCCGTTTTTTGAGGTAATATCGGCACGGCAAAGTATCATAAGTGATTCCAACTCTTCTCCTGCTTCAAAAAGAAGCCTTCTTAAAGCGGAATCGGTTATTTCTTCTTTAGAAAGTGCAATCGGACGAAGGTGCAGACGAACCAGTTTCTTAACAAACCTCATTTTTTCATTAAGAGGCATTCTCAGGTTCTGGAAGATTGGTTTCACCATTTTTGAACCCAGCTCCTCATGTCCGTGGAAAGTCCAGCCTTTCTTCTTGTCAAAACGCTTGGTAGCAGGCTTGGCTATATCATGCAGAATGGCAGCCCAGCGCAGCCACAAATCATCGGATTTAAGCGCAGTATTGTCTAAAACCTGTAATGTATGGTAAAAATTATCTTTATGTCCTTTCCCATCCTCAGTCTCCACTCCTTTCAAGGCACAGAATTCCGGAAAAATCAGCTGAAGCAAACCACAGGAATCCAGCAGCATAAAACCGTAGGAAGGTCTTTTGGCAAGAATAATTTTATTCAGTTCGTCTGCAATTCTCTCTCTGGAAATAATTTCCAGCCTGTCTTTCTCTTTAATTAAGGCATCAAAAGTATCAGGATGAATGTCAAAATTCAGTTGTGTGGCAAACCGCACAGCCCGCATCATTCTCAAAGGATCATCTGAAAAAGTAATTCCCGGCTCTAAAGGAGTCCTGACAATTTTTCTCCGTAAATCCCCCAGGCCGTCAAAAGGATCTATCAATTCTCCGAAATTGTCTGCGTTAAGAGAAATTGCCATCGCATTAATGGTAAAATCTCTCCTGTTCTGATCATCTTCAATTGTTCCGTCTTCTACAACAGGTTTTCTGGAATCTCTGTTATATGATTCTTTTCTGGCACCGACAAACTCTACTTCCCAGCCATCCAGATTAATCATGGCTGTGCCGAAGTTTTTAAATACTGAAAGATTAACCTCTTCTTTTCCTGAATTTCTGGCAACCAGTTCTGCCAGTTCTATCCCTGAACCAACACAAACAATGTCTATGTCTTTGGAAGGACGGTTGAGAATAATGTCTCTTACAAATCCTCCAACCACAAACGCACTGATATTCAACTCCTTTGCAGAGTCGGCAACTAATTGAAAAATGGGGTTATTATGTAAATTTTCTTCGAAATTCATACTTTTTGCCTGATCCTTAAAGTTTATCGGCTTAACCGATTTCTGCATTTTCTCCCCTCCTAAAAACCGGGAAAAGGATCAATATTTCTGCTCTTCTGAGATGCAAGGATATTTTACAGGAAAAACCTGCTTTTCAAACTTTTATTTTCTGATAAATTCAAAATCTCCGCCTAAGCCCAGTTTTACAATCTGAGAAGCCTGCGCATTTTTATTTTCTCCTTTTGGATTTTGAAGGATATAATCAACATTCTCCGTGATTTCTGGAGCAATATCAGTGAAGATTTTGGGAGATGGCTGCCCTGAAATATTAGCGGAAGTAGAGACAATTGCTCTCTCAAAACGGTAAACCAGTCCTTTGCAAAATTCGTCTTTGAGTAATCTGATGGCAATAGTACCGTCAGGCCCCAACAGATTTGAAGCAACATTTTTGCCTTTGGGGTAAATGACCGTCAATGGCTTTTCAGCAAATTCCACAAGGTTCCAGGCTATTTCCGGTACCTGTACGACATACTCGGAGAGTTGCTCGATTTTGGAAATCAATATAATAAAAGCCTTATTTTCAGGTCTGTTTTTTAGCTGAAAAATCTTTTCAACGGCTTTTTCGTTCCTTACATCACAACCCAAACCCCAAATCGTATCCGAAGGATAAAGTACAACATCCCCCTTTCGTAAATGCTCCAATGCTTTTTTATAATCTTCTTGCATGCTGCAAAGTTACGTAGTTTGTCTATCCCTTACAAGTTAAGGCAGTGGTTGATAAACTATTGTTGCTTGGAACTGGATTTTACAGCATAGGTTAACTTGTTGAGATAGAACACTTCTCTTTCCGGTTGAGAAGGGCTTTTACTTTCAATTTTGCGGACTCCCCAGGTCAGGTAATATTGGTCGTACCACGCTGCAACGCTGGCTTCTTCGTCAGGTCTTCTCTGGGTAGAATCAGATTTCAACTCAAAATCCTGTTTTTCTCCGATCATAGTTCCTTCTTTCATGACCTGCAGTTTAAGCGTTCCTTTATCAAGATAAGCCAGAAGCAGACTATCTCCTTTTTTGCTTACCTGAACCTGTTCAGTCAGCTCTTTGGAAGCCATATAGTCCATAACAAGGGCATTATCCCATAAAATCCTGCCTTTTTTATCAAATTCACAAACTACAGCGTGGGTAAATCTGTAGTCTTCTGCTTTTTCTGAAGAAAGTCTTGTAGTCAGTAAAGGCACTGTGGCATTTGTATAATTCTGCTGAGGGAAATAAATCTCTGCTACTAATATTGACCCTTTTTCAGTAGGTATCAAATCATGAATCAGCAATTTATAGCTAAAATTGGCTTCCTTCCCTTCCTTTTTCTTCTGTTCAATCTTTTCTCTGATTTTCTCCTGCCTTTTGGCTGACATATAATTGAAGAAATTTTTCAACTCGGAAAACTTAATGATACTCGTTCCCATTTCTTCTCCCTCTTCCAAACGGGTCAGATAAAGACCTTTGGAGAAATCTGAGCAGTTATTTGAATAATTGCCGATCAGCAAAGACTCCCGCTCTGATATATCCAGCATTTTTCCGGTAATAAAACTTAAACTTTGTCCGTTTTCTCCCGGAACATGAATATGTCTCAGCAGTTTTCCGTCATTGGCGCCATAAGTTTTAATACCCAGCCCGCATTTCCCTTTGTGATGTTCTTTTACTACTACATTAATTTCCTTCCTGAGCGGATTTACTTCTAAAGCATTTATTTCCAGATATTTATCATACAATCCATGTAAAATACGGCCTTCCTTGTTGAAAAAAGGAAAAGCAATTACAATCGGTTTTTCCTGATAGGCTCCTCCGAGATATGCGGTATTTTCAAGAACTTTAAAATGATGAATATCTACTTTGCCCAGTAATTCTCCTTTAAATTCATCCACTTCACCCTGAGCCAGATCAAGTCTTAAAATATTGATATTTTCAGATTGGGCTTCGGCAAACAGCCAGTACATATAATCCTGATTCTGGTAGAAATGGATATCTTCATACCGTGATTCCAGTTTTACACTGGTACTCCAAACTTCATCCAGTGCATAATTAAGTCGTTTGAAGTGCCATTTGAAATGATCTGAAGTATAATAACTATTTTCTTTCACCATCACCACCAGTCCATCCGGAACAGGTTTTACTTCCATTATTTCCTGAAACTTCGGATTCTTTTCAAATTCCAGCTGCGTCACTTTCTGCAGCTGCCCGAACGCAGGATTGACAAAAAGTCCTGTTAAAAAAAATAAAAGTCTCAATTGCATAAGGCGGTAAAGGCTTGTCATTCTTCCGGGAAAATAAATTGAAAAAATCAGATTTTTTATGCTGTCAGGACGGATGTATTTTGCCTGATCGGTTTTCAGCAAAATTCGTATAGTTTTATTAAGAACAAGTTACAATTTCTTGAAACAAAAATGGCTAACTTTACAAACTAATTTTGATCAGTAAAATCAAAACCAAAAAAGGAAAAGAAAGTTTGGGAATCAGAACCAATTCTCAGATCTGACTCCCCCGCAGGATATTCCGCGTAACTGTAACCGGAATTGTGCAGAAAAAAAGGAAAAATCAATGAATATCGAAAAAGTACTCCAGGACAGCATCAAAGCAGCATTATTACAAAAATTTGAAGTTTCAGAAAATGAGATTATCCTTCAGCCCACCAAAAAAGATTTTGAAGGAACCTATACTTTTGTTGTTTTCCCCTATGTAAAAACTTTACGCAAATCTCCGGTAGAATTAGGTAATACGATTGGTGAATTTTTGAAGGAAAATTCAGGGATTGTCAGTACTTACAACGTTGTGCAGGGATTTTTGAATATTTCTGTTTCAGATTCAACATGGCTGAGTATCTTTAAAGAAATTTCAGCAGATAAAAATTTCGGACAGTTACCTGATAAAAATGAAACGGTGATGGTGGAATATTCTTCGCCAAATACCAACAAACCTCTTCACCTGGGGCACCTGAGAAATAATTTCCTTGGATTTTCTGTTGCTCAGATTCTTGCCGCTAACGGTTATAAAGTGGTGAAGGCCAATCTGGTAAATGACCGGGGGATTCATATCTGTAAATCAATGCTTGCTTACCAGAAATTCGGAAAAGGTGAAACTCCGGAATCCACTGGTATGAAAGGCGATCACCTGGTAGGAAAATATTACGTAGAATTCGACAAGCATTATAAAACAGAAATCGAAGCGCTTAAAGCTCAGGGACTTTCTGAAGATGAGGCCAAAAAACAGGCGCCTTTGCTTATTGAAGCTCAGGAAATGCTTCTTAAATGGGAAAACGGAGAGACAGAAACCGTTGCGCTCTGGGAGAAAATGAATGAATGGGTTTTTGCAGGTTTTAATGAAACCTACAAAAAAATGGGCGTGAGTTTTGATAAAATGTACCGGGAATCAAATACCTATCTTTTAGGCAAGGAAACTGTTGAAGAAGGATTGACAAAAGGTGTTTTCTTTAAAAAAGAAGACGGCTCAGTCTGGATTGACCTGACTGATGAGGGACTTGACCAAAAACTAGTATTGCGTAAAGATGGTACTTCTGTGTACATCACGCAGGATATGGGTACGGCAGACCTGAAATTCAAGGATTTCAATATGTCAAAATCCATTTATGTAGTTGGTAATGAGCAGGATTATCATTTTGATGTTTTGTTCAAAATCATCAAAAAACTAGGAAGATCCTATGCTGATGGCTGTTTCCATCTGAGTTATGGTATGGTTGATTTGCCTACCGGAAAAATGAAATCAAGAGAGGGAACAGTGGTTGATGCCGACGACCTGATGTCGGAAATGGTAGAGACTGCCCGTGAACGGACGAATGAATTAGGTAAAATTGAAGATTTCACTTCGGAAGAAGCAGAAGAATTGTACCGTACTCTTGCAATGGGAGCCCTGAAATATTTCCTGCTGAAAGTAGATCCGAAGAAAAGAATGCTTTTTAATCCACAGGAATCTATCGACTTCCAGGGAAATACCGGACCATTTATTCAATATACTTTTGCCAGAATTTCATCTATTCTGAGAAAAGCCGAGCAATTGGGGATTTCTCTCGAAACATTACCTGAATTAAATGGATTGCATGAATCTGAACAGGAGGTGATTTATCTTTTGAGTCAGTTTCCCAACAGAATTGCAGATGCCGGAAGAGAATATGCACCATCTCTTATTGCCCAGTATGCTTATGACCTGGCAAAAGCGTACAATCGTTTTTACAATGAAGTAAGCATATTCAATGAAACGGAAGAAGATCTTGTTCGTTTCAGACTTGCTTTTTCTAAAATAACAGGTGAAACAATTCAGAAGGCAATAGCGTTATTAGGAGTAGGCGTTCCTTCCAGAATGTAAGGCTTTGAAAAATCCTGTGGTGGTATGAAAGGGAACATTTTCCTGATTTTCAACCTTAAACTTTTTAAAGCGTTGTCATTCAATCTGATTTAATTATTCATGAAGAAATTATTCATATCATCCATTCTAATAATTATACTTGTCATGTTACTAAAAATAATGAAAATTGGCTCAATTTTAGGCGCTCTTGCAGTTCCTTTTGTTAAAAACGATTATGTTTCCCGTCCGGCTGAAATGGTAGTTCCTGCGAAACAGACACTTTATGATTTCAAAATGAAATCACTTGAAGGTAAGGATGTTGACCTTTCCGTTTATAAGGGTAAAAAAGTAATTATTCTTAATACTGCTTCAAAATGCGGTTATACTCCTCAGTATGGCGATTGGGAAAAGTTTTATGAAGCCAATAAGGGCAAAGTGGTTGTATTAGGGTTTCCTGCAAACGAATTTGGCGGACAAGAACCTGGTTCTGATAATGAAATCTCAAGTTTTTGTCAGAAAAACTATGGTGTAACATTCCCGATGTTCTCCAAAGTAGTTGTAAAAGGAGAAAACAAATGTTCTTTATACAAATGGTTAAGTACCAAGGAATTGAACGGATGGAATGATAAAGAACCATCATGGAATTTCTGTAAATATGTGATTAATGAAAAAGGAGAGCTTACTCATTTCTTTGCTTCAGCGGTAAAACCTACAAGCCAGGAATTTTTGGATGCTATTAAATAAATTTAAGCTTTTACCGGAATGCGGGATCAGGAATTATTCATTCCCGTTCCCGCATTCTTACATTTTACCTTAATTATGACTCATTGGATTTCGGCGGCACGCCCACGCACCCTGCCACTTGCCCTTTCCTGTATTCTTATGGGAAGTTTTCTGGCTGCTTCTCATCATCTGTTTTCATGGAAAATATTTGCCCTGGCAGTGCTTACCACTACATTTCTCCAGGTTTTGTCAAATTTTGCCAATGATTTGGGGGATACCGTCAACGGAGTTGATACCGCCGACAGAAAAGTAGCCACCAGAGCAGTTCAGACCGGAGCTATTACAAGAAAACAAATGCTGAATGCCATTATTGTTATGTCGGTATTGTCGTTTATAACAGGCTCCCTGCTTATTTATGAAGGGTTGAAAAACAGTGACACACAAACAATTCTTTCTTTTTTCGGATTGGGGATTATGTCGATTATTGCGGCAATCACTTACACAGTCGGGAAACGGCCTTATGGTTATATGGGTCTGGGCGACATTTCTGTTCTAATCTTTTTTGGCTGGGTTGGCGTAATGGGGACATATTATCTTCAGACACATTTACTCGACTGGTCTTTGATATTGCCAGCCACAAGCTGCGGTCTTTTTGCCGTAGGCGTTTTAAATATTAACAACATCCGGGATATTGATTCGGATATTAAAACCGGGAAAAATTCTATTCCTGTTCGCTTAGGAAAAGATAAAGCCGTTATTTATCAGTGGTGTTTATTAATTGCGGGCTTTTTATGCGGTGTAATTTATGTGGCATCATCAGACAGCACTTCCTGGGCAAAATGGCTGTTCATAATCACCTTGCCGCTGCTAATCAAAATCGGAAAAGGTGTATCAGCAGGTGAAAATCCGGCAGAAATTGATCCGTTTTTGAAAAGAATGGCCCTGACAACCTTGCTGTTTGTTGTTACTTTCGGCATCGGTCAGATTTTTTAAACGGTAAAAATATCCTTTATATTATGACATATTCTAACAGGTAGAATACTTCTGTCAGGAATTATTTTTTGGCTGACACACATTTTATCTGTAATTTGGCTTTGAAATAATTTTCTTTGAAAAAAGCATTGAAGTAATAATTCATGCTGTTTCAATAAAGCCAACAATTTTCGTATAAATTATTGCAGACCTCCCATGAAAAAGAGATTTTTACTGATTGCCTCTTCCCTGCTCACATTAACTTTTTTGCCCCAACTTCCCACAAAAGCGCAACAACAATCCGCACAGGAATATATGGAATTGGGCATTATGCAAAGTCGTGCGAGCAATTATGCCGAAGCTCAAAAGTCTTTTACCCTGGTCATTAATTCTTCTCCGGAAAATGCCACTGCCTATTTCAACAGAGGATATGCCAAATATAATCTAAAGGATCACAGAGGTGCAATCAACGACTTTGACAAGGCTATAGACCTCAATCCTAAATATACTGAGGCTTATATTGCAAGAGGCATGAGCAAAAGCAAACAGGATGATAACAAGGGTGCCATTCAGGATTATAACCGTGCCATAGAACTTAATCCACTGGATGCAAATGCTTTTTTCAGCAGGGGAGTGAGTAAAGTAAAGGCGGAAAACTACAAAGGTGCTTTGTCTGATTTTAATAAATCAATAGAGATTGTTCCGGACAACGCCCCAAGTTATATCGCAAGAGGTACCTGCAAGCAGAATCTTGAGGATTATAAAGGAAGTCTTGAAGATTTTACAAAAGCTATTGAAATCAGTCCTAAAAGACCAACTCCACATGTAGGACGTGCTTTCAGCAAAATGAAACTGAATGATTTTAAAGGAGCCATTGCTGACTACTCAAAAGGACTTGAAATCAATCCTGAAGACGCAGAATCATTATATCACAGAGGTTTTTGCAAAAGCCAGATTGAAGATTATTCAGGCGCATTGGCAGATTTTGACAAAGCGCTTACTTTAGATCAGGAAAGTGTCGGGGCTTATTATGGCAGAGGTTTTGCCAAAAATAAACTCGGAAATACAAAAGGAGCGATTGAAGATTATAACAGAGCTATTCTGACCGGAAACCTTGAAAAAATTAAAATCGTTTACTCAGGTCCTATAACGAAGCAGATTCTCGACGAACTCAGAAATAATGTTCAGGAAAGACTGAAAATGGCAGAAATGTCACCGGAACGTTCTGAAGTATATTTCAACAGAGGTTTAGCCAAAGCAAGACTGGGAGATACCAAACAGGCGATTGAAGATTATAATAAAGCCATTGATTTAAATCCTACCTATGCTGAAGCATATTTTACCAGAGGAATGGTAAAATCAGCTATGGGTGACCAGAGAGGTGCTGTTCAGGATTGTACAAATGCCATAAAACTTAATCCGAAATATGCTGAAGCATATTATGTAAGAGGGATTATCAAACAAGCTTTAGGTAATACAGATGGTTGCTTTGATTTAAGTAAATCCGGGGAATTAGGATACAACCAGGCATATAATGTAATCAGAGATTACTGTAATTAATATTCGAAATCGGGGATGTGGAATGCGGAATATAAAACCATTCCACACTCCGCATTCCAAATTTCAAAATTCGTTTACTCAAATCTGAGGTGTTTCACAGATTCTCCTGAAATCGCAAGTTCCTCTAACGAATCTATTCCAATCTGGAGGTGTTTTTCTACAAAATTACTTGTCACTTTCTTATCGCTTTCTTCCGTTTTTACTCCTTCAGGTGTCATCGGGTTATCTGAAACCAGCAATAAAGCTCCATGAGGAATTTTATTAGCGAAACCTACTGTAAAAATAGTAGCAGTCTCCATATCCACTGCCATCGCTCTGATGTCGGTAAGATATTGCTTGAATTGCTCATCATGCTCCCATACTCTTCTGTTGGTCGTATAAATCAAACCAGTCCAGTAATCCAGCTCATGTTTTTTAATCATGGAAGAAACAGCGCGCTGCAGACGGAACGAAGGTAAAGCAGGCACTTCTTTAGGCATATATTCATCCGAAGTCCCCTCTCCTCTTACTGCTGCAATTGGTAAAATTAAATCTCCTAAGGTCAGGTTTTTCTTCAATCCTCCGCATTTCCCCAGGAAAAGTACCGCTTTCGGTTCGATAGCCATAAGAATGTCCATTACCGTCGCAGCCATAGGAGAACCCATACCGAAGTTAAGAATGGTAATGTTTCCATGCGTGGCAGTCTGCATCGGGCGATCCAGTCCTTTGATTTCAACATCAAACTTCTCGGCAAACATTTTTACATAATTACTAAAATTGGTCAGAAGAATATAATGACCAAATTCTTCTATTGCGGTGCCAGTGTATCTTGGCAACCAGTTTTCTACTATTTCATGTTTTGTCTTCATGGGATAATAATTCAGTTGTTTTATCTGGTATCAAAAGAAACCTGCAAAATTCTTCCGGTTATTGTAATAACATTCAGAACAGGATTTCTTTACTGTTAAAAAAATTAATGAAGCATTTATAAAAATCAGCAACCTGAAAGAAGCAATCACTAAAATGGAGTTAAATTAGCCTGAAATTCCAATTTTTCTTCAAAATGCAAGAACTTAATTTACCAACTTTCAACCACAAATTAAAGAAAATTGAGGGCAACATCTATATTTTTGACATTATCAGAAAAAAATATATTTTACTGACACCCGAAGAATGGGTTCGTCAGCACTTCCTGCATTACCTGATTAACCATCAGCAATACCCAAAATCACTCATTAAATTAGAATCCGGCCTGAGGTACAATAAACTCTCCAAAAGGACAGACATCCAGGTTTATGACCGAGAGGGAAATATTTTCATGGTCATTGAATGCAAAGCCCCGTTTATCCAGCTTACAGAAAATACCTTTGAACAGGCTGCGCTGTACAATCAGGTACTGAAGGCGCCGTATCTTACTGTAACAAACGGGATAATTCATTATTATTGCAGAACAAACTGGGATACTTTTAAATTTAGCTTTTTAAACGAATTGCCTGTTTTTGATCAAATTTCATAAATTGTTTATTCTCGTAACAGCTCAGGCTGATTATCTTTGCGAAAAACTACCTTAAAAAATGTTGAAAAAAATTTGCTCCCTGCTGCTTGCAAGCCTTGTAATCAGCTCTTCATTTGCCCAGAAGGCTAAACCTGTTTCAAGTACTTTACCTAAACCAAAATTAGTGGTTGGTATCGTGGTGGATCAAATGCGATACGATTATCTTTATCGCTTTTACAATAAATATTCAGAGGGTGGTTTTAAAAGATTAATGAGAGACGGGTTTAATTGCCGCAATAACCATTATGATTATGTTCCAACTGTAACTGCTGCCGGACATGCTGCTATTTTTACCGGATCCAGCCCTGCACTTGATGGAATTGTAGGAAACGAATGGTTTAACCAGCAAACCGGAAAAACGATTTATTGTGTGGAAGATTCAAGTGTGGCAACCGTTGGAAGCAGTACTAAAGCCGGTCTGATGTCTCCCAAAAATCTTTTGGTTTCAACAATTACAGATCAGTTGAAAATCGCAAATAATCATCAGTCAAAAACCATTGGTATTGCCCTGAAAGACCGTGGAGCTATTCTTCCTGCAGGTCATACAGCCAACGGCGCTTATTGGTTCGATTCGAAAGACGGTTCATGGATCACTTCAAGCTTTTACATGAAGGAGCTGCCGCAATGGGTAAAAGATTTCAATGGACAGAAATTCCCTCAAAAATACATGGTAAAGGGTTGGAATACACTCCTTCCTCTCGATCAATATACAGAAAGTACAGCAGATGATATGCCTTTTGAAGGTAAATTGCCGGGAGAGGAAAAACCTGTTTTCCCTCATGAATTGCTGGCAAGACCGGGCGTAAATCTTCTGGAAGTTATCAGAACTACCCCTTTCGGTAATACCCTGACAAAAGATTTTGCTTTAGCTGCTCTTAAAAATGAAAATTTAGGAAAAGGTGAAAAAACAGATTTTCTTACAGTAAGTTTTTCTTCTACCGACTACGTTGGTCATATGTTCGGACCTAATTCAATTGAGGCAGAAGATACTTATTTAAGACTCGATCTTGATCTTGCCGATTTGCTTAACAACCTGGATAGTTCTGTAGGAAAAGGTAATTATCTGGTATTCCTCAGTGCTGATCATGGTGCAGCGGATGTTCCGGGGAACTGGATTCTGAACCATCTGCCTGCCGGCGTTTTTGATAAAACAAAAGCCGGAGCCGAAGTTAAGGATGCATTAAAAGCTAAATTCGGAGAAGGAGATTTTATCCGTGCAGAGGAGAATTATCAGTTATATCTTAATCATGCACTTCTGAAAGAGAAAAAAATCTCTATCAAAGAGATTTCTGAGGTAATTAAAGAAACGCTGACAAAAAGAGATGATGTAGCCGATGTTATCAATCTGCATGATTTATCAAATACCACTTTAAATGATTATCAGATCGACTTCGTTAAGAATGGTTATAATCCACGCAGAAGCGGTGATATTATGCTTCTTTTAAATCCAGGATGGTTTAGTGGTTATAAAACCGGAACAACACATGGAGTAATGTATCGTTATGATACGCACGTACCACTTTTATTCTACGGTTGGAATGTTAAAAACGGCGAAACTTCTGCAAGAACCAATATTTCGGATATTTCTCCGACCCTTGCTGATATCTTAAGTATTTTGGAGCCGAATGGTAGTATCGGAGATCCGATTATCGGTGTAAAGAAATAAAACAAACTGTTTCTCAGGCATTGAGGAGCCGGAATAAATTTCCGGCTCCTCTTTTATTTTGCTAAGAAAAATCAGATTTTTTTGCCAATAAATCATTTCTGTTATAAAAAAAAATCTATATTTAAACGAATCCAAGAATATTCCTTATTTTTGGCTATTATTTCATAACATTTTCAAGTTAATAAACCAAAAAATTCATGAAGATTGCTGTAATCGGAACAGGTTATGTCGGACTTGTAACGGGAACTTGTTTTGCTGAAACCGGGAACCAGGTTACTTGTGTTGACATTGACGAAAAAAAGATTGAAAAAATGAGAAACGGCATTGTGCCGATATATGAACCAGGCCTGGAAGATCTGTTCAATCGTAACAAAAATGAAGGTCGTCTGAGTTTTACAACAAATCTTCAGGAAGGTATTAAAGATGCCAAAATCATCTTTCTTGCTTTACCGACACCTCCGGGAGAAAATGGTTCTGCTGACTTAAAATATATCTTAAAGGTTGCAGATGATTTGGGTCCGATTTTGGATCAATATGTGGTAATTGTAGATAAAAGTACTGTTCCTGTAGGTACGGCAGAATTAGTAAGCAGTCATATCGCCAAAAATGCTACGGTAGAATTTGATGTAGTTTCCAATCCTGAATTCCTTCGTGAAGGGGTTGCCGTGGAAGATTTCATGAAACCAGACCGTGTGGTTATCGGAACTTCTTCTGAAAAGGCAAAAAATATGATGAACAAGCTTTACGCTCCGCTGGTTCGCCAGGGAAATCCTGTCATTTTTATGGATGAACGTTCTGCTGAGATGACAAAATATGCAGCCAATGCATTCCTTGCTACCAAAATCACTTTCATGAATGAAATCGCCAATCTTTGCGAAAAAGTTGGTGCAAACGTTGATGACATTCGCCGTGGCATCGGTACAGATTCACGTATCGGCAAGCGTTTTCTTTTTGCAGGAATCGGATACGGCGGAAGCTGCTTCCCTAAAGACGTTCAGGCACTTGAAAAAACTTCAAAAGAATTTGACTACGAGTTCAAGATTTTACAGGCTGTAATGGATGTCAATGAAGATCAGAAAACGAAACTGATTCCAAGATTGAAGGAATATTTCGGAGGAGATCTGAAAGGCAAAACCATCGCACTATGGGGGCTGGCTTTTAAACCTTATACTGATGATATCCGTGAAGCGCCTTCATTGTATAACATCAAAGAACTACTGGAAGCCGGATGTATCATTAAAGCTTACGATCCCGAAGCTGCTGCAAATGTTAAAGGAGTAATCGGTGATGTAATTACCTATACAAAAGGACCATATGAAGCTTTGAAAGAAGCCGATGCCTTAATGATTATGACAGAATGGCCTCAATTCAGAACACCTGAATTTGACGTTATGAATGTCTTATTGAAAAATAAAGTAATTTTTGATGGTCGTAACCTTTATGAGCTTGATGCGATGAAAGAGTTAGGCTATACTTATTACTCTATCGGCCGGGAAACGGTTAAAGCATAACCTGCTTTTCAGTGTTTCTCTTTTAAAAGAACAATACAATAGCTAAGTCCTTTCCGGCTTGCATGCCGGAAAAGGCTTACTAACAACAGATAAAATGAAAAGAGTATTAATAACCGGAGGTGCGGGTTTTTTAGGTTCGCATCTTTGCGACCGATTTATTAAGGAAGGATTCCATGTGATTGCCATGGACAACCTTATTACAGGTGATCTGAAAAATATTGAACACCTTTTCAAATTGCCGAATTTTGAATTTTATCACCATGATGTATCCAAATTCATCCATGTTCCCGGTGAATTGGACTATATCCTTCATTTCGCTTCACCAGCCTCTCCTATTGATTATCTGAAGATTCCAATCCAAACTTTGAAAGTTGGCTCTTTAGGTATCCACAATTGCCTGGGTCTGGCGAGAGTGAAAAATGCAAGGGTACTGATTGCCTCAACTTCTGAAGTTTACGGAGATCCGAATGTACATCCGCAACCGGAAGAATATTGGGGAAATGTGAACCCTGTAGGCCCTCGTGGTGTGTATGATGAAGCAAAACGTTTCCAGGAGGCTATGACTATGGCATACCATACTTATCATGGCTTAGAAACAAGAATTGTAAGAATCTTTAATACTTATGGCCCAAGAATGCGTCTGAATGACGGCCGTGTATTACCTGCTTTCATCGGACAGGCTTTACGTGGCGAAGACCTTACCATGTTTGGTGATGGTTCACAGACACGTTCATTCTGTTATGTAGCGGATTTGGTTGAAGGAATTTATCGTTTATTATTAAGCGATTATGCAAACCCTGTAAACATTGGTAATCCTGATGAAATCACCATCAAAGAATTTGGTGAGGAAATCATCAAATTAACCGGAACAGATCAGAAATTAATTTCATTGCCTTTACCAAAAGATGACCCTAAGCAACGCAAACCGGACATTACAAAGGCGAGAGAAATTCTGGGCTGGGAGCCTAAAGTTTCAAGAGCAGAAGGCTTGAAAATTACCTATGAATATTTCAAATCTCTTCCGAATGATGAGCTGTTTAAAATGGCAAATCACAGAGAGTTTAAATAAGTATAGATTTATCCATAAAAACGCCCTGATTCCGTTGAGAAATCAGGGCGTTTTTTTATTTCACAGGTTGGCTTTAATGAAGCGGAATAACGTTGTAAACAACCGATCCATTATTAAAAATAAATTCTAATCCGATACCTACGGTATTAAAAAAGGCATCGGTAGAGTTAAAAGTATAACTTCTGCTTTCAAAAGAGCTTAAAGACTCAAAGGGAGTCACCGAATTTAGATAGGAGTTACCACTCACAAATTTTGCTCTGATCTGGGAAATATTATTTACTATAGAAGGATTGACTGATAATACCGAACTAACAAAATTTGGTGCTACATCCAATGTAAAGTAATGATTGGTATATCCTAAAGGGTTACCTTCATGATCAAAATTATCATAATAATCCGTAATGGTATAAGGAATCGGATTTATATCGAAAACACCCCAGGGAATGGATTGCAGGGCATGATATGCAGGCGTATTGAAAGACTTTAAATAAACACTGAAGGAGGTTTTAGGAGAAGAAAGTGTAATTGTTCCCTGCTGAGTTGTTGAGCCGTTCAGCTTTATGTTATAACTGCTTCCGCTGTCTCCGCCTGAAAATCCTGAGACGGCATCGAATAAGGCTTCAAGAACGGTTGCCGCACTTGACAGACCTGCAAATGTCGATTCCGGTTTCTTAACGATTTTTGAAACAGGTTCAGAAGCTTTTGCTATAAAAGAAGTAATCGTTTTAACCCCTCCCCAGAAGCCAGGTTCTCCAACCTGTGGCTGAGCAGATCCGTCCAACTGAATACTTCCGGTAAGGCTGACTGAAGAATTTACGACTTCTGAGACATTCACATTTATTGAGGCAAAATCATCCATACTCGCTGAATATCCCTGCAAGTTAAACTCAGCAATCATCCATTGCTGTACTCCTGCATAAGTAAGAGCACTTTGAGTGAACTGATTATTCGCATTAGCTCCGGCCATATCAGGCACTGTACTCGCGAATTTAAACAGTTTCGGGTAACTCGCTGTAGTGGCAAAACTAAGCGTGATCTGCTGAAATGAAGAAAGAACATCATAGGTCCTTAATATTGCAACCCGGAGTACGCCACGATGTTTGTTATAAAGTAAAATAAATGGATAAGCATTGGCACCGGTTGGTGTCCCGAAGTCTCTGGCAACCAGCATCCAGCCCTGAGCCGGATACATATCTGCCTGACTGACATTCGTATTTCCGAATATTTTCTGTGTACCGTCTGTAAATGGATTTAAGGTTGACACAGAACCAATGGTACCGTTAGCGTTGTTGAAGTAAACATTCCAGGTTTGATTAGTCCAATCCCAGTTTGCATCTAAATTGGGATCCCCGGCAGGAAGAGTTCTTAAATTCGCTTTAGGGTTTTTAGGATTCTGAGGTGATGCAGATGTTACCTCTGTCAGTTCATTACTTGTTTTACATGAAACAACCAATGCCAGGAAAGCTAGTAAGTAATAGGTAGTTTTTTTCATTTTTTAATATGTTTGTAGATTAATAAATATTTACAAACGTAAAAATATGACTATAAATGACAAAAAAAAGAATTATATGTTAAATTAAATTTTATTGTCAAAAATCTGAAAAGGTCTGCTTTATTACTTACAGGATATCAAAAGTTCTCCGACATAAAAAATCTCCAAAGCCATAAAAGCAGAAAGAGCCTGCGGAAAACCGCAGACTCTTTCTGTTTCAGGCAATAAATCTGATATTAGTTGAAAATATAACGAACACCAAATTGTAACTGCCAGCGGTTAGACGCACCGAAGTTCTTTTGGAAAGAATCGGTTAAATCTCCACCATTTTGTTGTGGGAACTGGAATACTGGTTTTCCGGTTGCAGTTGCTCCGGTATTATCGTATCCGATAAAGTTGATCAAAGCAGAACGAACAGGTGATTGAGATAATCCCCAGTTAGAAGTAATATAGTTACCGGCATTGAATACATCTATTGTAAGTTGTAGTGTATTTGTTTTACCTCCTGTTTTGATATAGAAATCCTGAATTACTTTAAAGTCAAAGCTTGCAGCCCAAGGAAGTTCAGCACCGTTACGCTCAGCATACTGACCTCTGCGAGAGTTCAGATAGCTATCTTGTTTGATAAAATTATCAAGAGCTGTCCACTGCTGAGCAGCAGAATAAGTAACTACACCAGCTGAGTTTTTAATATCACGCAATAAGATATCGCTTTGGTCTTTTGGAATATAGATCAAGTCATTATTTCCTCCTGCACCATCACCGTTCATATCACCTGAATACACATAAGAGAAACGACCTGCCGGAGCTACAGAATAACTGAAACCTAAAGTAGTTGAAGCCAATTTAGAGTAATTGAACTTGTAAGAACCAAAAGCATTGATACGATTACTCTGAAGGAAGTTTGTATATGAAGTAGCATCTGAGTTAGGACTTCCTGAAACAGCACGGTCTCTCCACATTGACTGAGCAATAGAACCACCGTCATTTACTGAACGAGCGTCAGTATAAGTATATGAAAGACTTGCAAATAATCCGCTTTCAAAAGTTTTAGCAAGTGTTGCAGTCAAAGCATATGAATAACCATTGTTGGTATTTTTCATCAGGATCGCATCAGAGATATTTGGTTTATCTACTGTGTTTCCACCCTGAGCAGCAGGAATTGATCCGTAAATACGGTTATTGGTTGTACTTGGGAATCCGTTAGCACCTACATTGTAGTAAATAGGACGGGTATCTCCTCCGATCGCACTGATAGGGTTCGGAAGGTTTACGTTAGCCAGATAAACAGCATTAAGATCTTTTGTATATAAAGCTTCAGCAGTTGCCAACCAGCCATTTCCTAATTGCTTGTCAATTGCAAGGTTTGCACGGAAGATCTGAGGGAATTTGAAATTCTGATCAGTTACAGCAAGGTTGTAAGACGTTGGTTTTACATTTGCCGGATCAACCGGAGGACGGAAAGCATCCGGATTAGGATTGAATGGTCTGTTGGTCGGGTTTGTAATAGATTCTGAACCGAATAGTACACCATTGTTAGATAATTGGTTAGATAACCATACATATGGGATACGGCCAGAGAAAATACCGGCACCACCACGAATCTGAGTCTGCTTGTCATCCTTAACATCCCAGTTGAAACCAACACGTGGAGAGAATAACGTTGTGAAACCAGGGAAACGGTCTGTAGCTAACTTAACAGGTTGTCCGTTATCATTGAAAGTCAAAGCAGGAACATATTTGTTAGTATAACGCAAATCACTGTTATCGATAGGGAAAGTAACACCATCACCACGAAGACCTAAAGTCAATTTGAAACCGCTCTTAAGTGTAATTTCATCCTGAGCATACAAACTATACATTGTACCTTTCATTTCAGCAAACGGGAAGTAAGCGAAGTTTGAATACTGCTGACGATAAACCAATGCATTTGAAGTTCCGTTGTTAGCACTTGCATAGAAGTCATCAAATGACTTAAACTGATAACCTCCGTAATAGTTAGGAGCAAAACCGTTTACGAATGAGTTATTTTCATAAGCTGCACCGATTGTAAATACGTGCTTTCCTTTATAGATAGTAAGGTTGTCAGCAATTTGAAGGATATCAGAATCCAATTTGTTATTTGCCGTGAAAGGCTCATAACCGAAAGAAGCTGCAGATTGTCCGCTTCCGTTACCGATATCAACTGTTGGGAATGGAGTGTTATTTGCCGGAGATTCACGGAAGTCACGCATTTGCGTATAGTTTACCGTAAAGTTGTTGGAAACAGAGCTATTGAAAGTTGAGTTCAATTCAGCAATGTATGAATCCATGTTGTTATTAATCCGGTACAAGCTGGCCTGGAATGGAAGGTTCGTGTTCGACGGGTTACGACCATTCGCTAAAGCACCTGAGTTTGAAGGAGAAATATCAGCATAAGAACGTAAATTATTATATTTGAAGTTCAGTTTATGCTTATCAGAGATGTTCCAGTCAAGACGAATATTTACCTTTTGGCTATAAGTAAGTTTGTCATAATTTTCATAAGCACCCGGATCGTATTTATATTTTTCAATCAAAAATGCTCTTAATTTATCTAAATCTGAAGCTAGTACAGCTGAAGTATTTGAACCTGCACCCGGAGCAGCAGTTACACCCGGACGGTTAGCTACGAAGTTAGAGCCCGGATCAGTACGTTTCTCCTGCTCATAACTTACAAAGAAGAAAAGTTTGTTTTTAACAATTGCTCCACCTAATCTTCCACCAAACTGGCCGGTGCTGAAGTTACCGATCGGGCTTTCAACACTTCCTACTTTCTTACCTACAAGATCCTGGTTTTTGCCAAAATAGTATGCTGAACCTGATAATTCATTTGTACCGCTTTTTGTAACAATGTTAATGTTAGCACCGGTTGATAATCCCTGACGAACATCATAAGGAGCGATGTTTACAATAAACTGGTCAATTGCGTCAATTGAGATAGGAGAAGCAGAAGCCTGACCACCAATTGTACCGTTCAAACCGAAAGTGTTGTTAAAACTTGCACCATCCACAGCGATGTTATTGTACAAGTTGTTACGACCTGCAAAACTCAAACCGTTTGCACGTGGATCAAGACGGGCAAAATCACCTAATGAACGGTTATAAGTCGGTAATGTTCTGATCTGAGAGTTTCCTACTGTTGTAGCAGCTCCGGTACGACCAGAGTTAATTACAGAACTACGGGCAGCTACAACTTTAACTTCTTCAAGCTGAGTCTGAGCTGTCTCAAGTTTGAAATTCATGCGAAGTTCCTGAGAAAGCGTTAAAACGATACCTGTTTTAACATTCTCCTGAAAACCTACAAATGAGGCTGTAACCTTGTAAGGTCCGCCGACACGCATGTTAACAATGTTAAACTGGCCATTAGAACGGGTAGAAGCTCCGTAACGGGTTCCCGTAGGCTCATGAATGGCAATAATAGTTGCTCCGGGCAAAACATCGCCCTTTTCATCAACCACCACACCGGACAACGCTGCTGTGGTTGTACCCTGAGCAAAAATCTGCACATTCGAAAGCGTCATAAATAGGGCAAAAAATATCCCTAAAACAACCTTGTTAGTAAAGATTTGTTTCAACATAGTGAATTTGGAATTTAGTTAGAAATGAGTTTGGTTATTAATGATACAAATTAACACTTTTTTTTTAGTTTCAGCAAAACCATTAGCAGTATGAAATCGGGTAATACCGTAACTAATTACCATATTTATAAATTTAATTCAACAAAAAATTAAAATAAGTATAATTTATAAATGTTAAGAAATCATTAACAAGTGGTTTTAAAAATTTAAATACTGTTTACCTTAAAAATTAAACTTTTTCAAGAATGTTGGGGTTCACATGAGTCAATATACTCTATCTGTTTTATAGTCATTCCTCAGTAATCCGACTTTCCGCACAATCATATGAGTAGATAATCAAGGTTTGATATGATTAGAAATACTCAGAACCCGGAAGTGAAATAAATAGCCTATTTTTGTAAAATAATTCAGGCTTTGATGAAACCTTTCAGGTTTTCAGGCAATTTTCATATAAAACCGATATATTAAACCAGGTACCTGCCTGACAGGTTCAAATAATTTATGAAACTATTTTACAGACAAACCGGACAGGGCGGACAAAATCTGATTATCCTTCACGGTATCTTTGGTTCTTCCGATAACTGGCTTACAATTGGCAAAACTTTAGGTGAACAACATACCGTTTATATGCTGGATCAGCGAAATCATGGTCAGTCTCCCAGAAGTGATGTTTTTAACTACGAAGCCATGGCTTCTGACTTAAAGGAGTTTATTGAGGAGCATCATATAGAAAATCCTGTTATTATCGGCCATTCTATGGGTGGCAAAACTGTCATGCAGTTTGCCATGAATTATCCGGAAGCTTTTAGCAAAATGGTAGTGGTTGATATTGCTCCGAAATTTTATCCGGTACATCATGCCATGATTTTACAGGGTCTGAATGCTTTAGACCTTGAAAAACTTGCCAGCAGACAGGATGCTAACGAATTTATGAAACGCTTTGAAGAAAACGATGGTGTAAGACAGTTTCTGCTCAAAAACCTATGGAGAAATACCGCAACCGGAAAATTTGACTGGAGAATCAATGTGCCCGTTATCAGCAAAAATATAGACCTGGTTGGTCATGAATTAATGAACATCAAAGCCGTTCAACAACCTGTTTTATTTATCAGAGGAGGCGATTCGCATTATATTCAGCCGGAAGATGAAAGAACGATCTGGGAAATGTTTCCGAACTATGAACTGGAAACCATAGAAGGTGCCGGCCACTGGGTACAGGCGGATAAACCCCTGGAATTTGTGGAGGTTGTTTCAAAATTTATTAATTCCTGATAAAATTTCCAAAAATCAATCTTTCATTTTAAAACCTGTAAAAAACGTTTCCGTATGCAGCGTCTGATATTTCATGATTATTCAGACGTTAAGCATTCCTTTGTAACAGATGAAATTATTCCTGATCCCAACCACTCTTGCCAGTGAGACCGCTCAGACTGTGCTCTCTCCTCAGATCAAAGAGGTAATTGCTCATACTGACTATTATCTGGTAGAAAATGTCAGAACTGCCCGAAGATTTATCAGTGAATTAAAAACCGGAAAAGTGATTGATGAATTGACTTTTGAAATCCTCGATAAGGATTCAAAGCCGGAAGACATTCAAAAAACTTTAAAAAACTGGCAGAAATCAGGAAAGGACATTGGCATTATGTCTGAAGCAGGATGTCCCGGTGTAGCAGATCCCGGAGCTGTGGCGGTAAAAATTGCCCATCAGCTGGGCATACAGGTTGTTCCGCTTGTCGGGCCTTCTTCGATATTACTCGGTTTAATGGCTTCCGGGTTTTCAGGACAATCTTTTGCTTTTCATGGCTATTTGTCTATTGATAAAAACAGTCGTGCAAAACAAATTCTTCAACTGGAAAAAGAAGCTTCACAAAAACAGCAGACACAGATCTTCATGGAGACACCGTTCCGGAATAATCAGTTTCTGGAAGACCTCTTAACGATATGTGCAGGCAGCACTTTTCTTTGTATTGCTGCTAATGTCACAGCAGCAGATGAGTTCATTCAGACCAAAACCATTGCTGAATGGAGAAAAGTAAAACCTGATCTTCATAAAAAGCCCACAATGTTTCTGTTATCGGTTTCCTGAAAATAAAATATCCAAAATTCCAGGATTTCACGATCGCGATAATCAGGATTGGTCTGTAATTCGTTTTCATGAATTGCAGAATTATCCTCATATTTGCAGACGAATAACTCTCCGGTTCTGAACAATTATGCTCCAGATTCATACATTTACATTCAATCCTTTCCAGGAAAACACTTATGTCGTATCAGACGAAACACGGGAATGTGTCATCATCGACCCGGGTTGCCACAATTACGAGGAAAGAAAAATCCTGAAGGATTTCATTGATAATCAAAACTTTAAAGTCACCCATCTTCTCAACACCCATGCTCATATTGATCATGTATTGGGGAATGAATTCGTAAAAAGAAATTTCGGTGTAAAACTTTATCTTCATAAAAACGATATTCCTTTACTTCAGAATGCTGCCGGCAGAGCAGAATATTTTGGTTTTCCGGCTTACGAAGGTTCAGAAGTTGATGTATTTTTAGAAGAAGGAGATGTTATTAAATTCGGCAATTCAACCTTAGATGTTCTTTTCGTGCCGGGGCATGCACCCGGTCATGTGGCATTTGTGAATACAGAACAAAAAATCTGTCTGAGCGGAGATGTTCTGTTCAGAGGAAGCGTCGGAAGAACTGATTTGCCCTTGTGCAATTTTGATGATTTAATGAACAGTATCCGAACTAAACTTTATACCCTTGAGGATGATACAGTAGTATATCCAGGTCATGGAGGCCCAACCAAAATTGGCATAGAAAAAAGAACTAATCCATATTGCAGACTTTAAGATCAGAAATTCTCTGACGTACTTGCGCTGATTTCATCATTAAATCCTTTATAACTCACCGATTACATGAATATTGCGAAACATCTACCTAACACAATGACCTGTACGCATTTACTTTGCGGCTGTTTTGGTATTTTAAATGTTTTTGAAGGGAATCTTGTGCTGGCCTCCGTCTTATTGGTAATTGGCGGAGTATTGGATTTCTTTGATGGTTTTGTGGCCCGCCTGCTTCATGTTTCTTCCCCCATGGGAAAAGAACTGGACTCTATTGCCGATATGGTAACTTTTGGAGCACTTCCGGCTTTTATGATGTTAAATCTTCTGGAAAGCAGCTGTTCCGGACTCTGTTCTACCGGACTATTTGGTTTTCACAAACCTTATATCGCCTTTATGTTAGCAGTGTTTTCGGCCCTTCGCCTTGCCAAATTTAATGTAGATACACGACAGACTTCTTCTTTTATCGGAGTTCCTACTCCTGCCAATGCCCTGGTAATAGCATCTCTTCCTTTGATTGAATTGTATCAGCCAGAGTATAAAGAATACATCATGAATTTTAATGTACTGCTGGTCTATACCGTTGTCATGTCTTATCTGATGGTTTCAGAATTGCCCTTATTTGCTCTAAAATTCAAGACTTTTGGCTGGAAAGACAATCAAATTAAATATATTTTCCTGATTACTTCGGTTTTACTGCTGATTTTGCTGAAATTTGTAGCTATTCCGCTGATCATCTTCCTGTATATTGTTTTTTCAGTCTTCGGGAATCTGACAAAAAAGAAGATTACAGATAATTAATAACTATAATTAATACCAACAATGAAATTCGTAGCCGAAATCAATGTAATGCCCCAGAAAGAAATCCTTGATCCTCAAGGAAAAGCCGTTAAACTCGGACTTCACAACTTAGGCATTGACAGTGTGGATAACGTAAGAATCGGTAAACACATTACCCTTGAAGTAGAAGCAGAAAGCCAAAAGGCTGCCGAAGAACAAGTAGAAATTGCCTGCAAAAAGTTATTGGCAAATATTATTATGGAAGAATTCTCTTTCGTAGTAACAGCTGTTTAATTTTTTTATTTCATAAAAAGGTAAAGGTTTCTGTGTTAATTACTGAAACTTTTACCTTTTTTCGTTACCGCCTCTCCCCCTGCTATTTCCCCGTAAATGATTTCCAGCGCAGAGTTCAGATCTGCTTTTTGAGCTTAAACATTAAATCATCCAACAATTCCCGAAATTGTTATACTTTTGTGTTTGAAACAAGAACCGGATTATGACTTATTCAAAAATTACAGGCGTAGGACATTATGTGCCTGAGAATATTATTACCAATCAGTATTTGGAAACGTTAATGGATACCAATGATGCCTGGATTACCGAACGTACAGGGATTAAAGAACGGAGGTATTTCACACATGGAAAAGATACCAATGCTTCCATGGCAACAGAGGCTTCTAAAATAGCTATCCAAAGAGCAGGAATTGAGCCAAAGGATATTGATTTCATCGTTTACGCCACAATTACCCCCGATTACTATTTCCCGGGTCCTGGTTTCGTGTTGCAAAGAACACTTGGTTTACAGAATGTTGGTGTACTGGATATCAGAGATCAATGCTCCGGTTTTATCTATGCGCTTTCTGCAGCAGATCAGTTTATCCGTTCAGGAATGTATAAAAATATTCTGGTAATCGGTTCTGAAATTCAATCTACTTTCCTGAATCATTCTACAGAAGGCAGAGGTGTTGCCGTAATTTTCGGTGATGGTGCCGGAGCTGTGGTTATGCAGGCAAGTAATGATGAAAACCACAGAGTTTTATCAACCCATCTTCATGCTGACGGAACTTTTGCTGAAGATTTATATGTAAAAGATCCCGGAAGCAGCAGAGCCGATAAATTTTATAATGATCTGATTGCCGAGCCTTCAAACGGTGAAGTGATTATGAATGGCAATATGGTTTTTAAACATGCAGTCATACGCTTTCCGGAGGTTATTAAAGAAGCTTTAGATGCCAATCAGTTATCAGCTGAGGATATTGATCTTTTAGTCCCTCATCAGGCTAATCTGAGAATTTCAGAATATGTACGCCAGCAAATGGGTTTGCCGGAGGAGAAAGTAATGAATAACATCCAGAAATACGGAAATACCACAGCAGCCTCTATCCCGATTGCACTTTCGGAAGCCTGGGAAACAGGGAGGGTAAAACCAGGTCATTTAATCTGTCTGGCGGCCTTTGGAAGTGGTTTTACCTGGGGATCAGCCTTAATTAAATGGTAAAAATTTATCAATCAAACGCCTGATCATTCTGAACATCTGATCAGGCGTTTTCATTTTCTATTGTACTTAATTAAAATTGTCCGGTCGACAATAACACCAGTGTACAAGCCTCTTCTGAAAAAATACCCTTTTCCTGCGCCAGTTCTTCAAATTCTTCATTTTCGGCTCCCGGATTGAAGATAATTCTTCTTGGATTTAAGGATAAAATATAATCATACAAAGCAGGCTGATGTCTGGGGCCGACGTACATCGTAACGGTATCTATATCCTTAAACTGAGGATGATCTGTCTGAATAGAATGTCCTGCTATTTCTCCCTGTTTTGTCCCTATTAATTCAATTTCATGATTATGCGCCAATAACATATTAGCGGCCTTAAAAGAGTATCTTTCCGGATTGGCTGATGCTCCGATTACCAAAGTTTTCATAGTATTTCCTTAAATCGAATTAACATTAATCTTTCATTTCAACAAATTATTATCCATTTTCAGTTCAGTTTTTGGCCATTTCATATAATTTAATACATTTGGTATATCGTTTTTATTTCTTTCCTCCTTAACTTGCATCGTATATAGGACTAAGTTTTGAAAACCATAAATTGTCAGATTTGAGGTGTACCTGTAAACGAATTGTACATTGTTATCTATACCTGAAAGATACCGGATATATTCTGAGAAGAAATACATGATTTTTTCATTATTTACGGAAAAAGTATAACCCTTAAGAATATATTTTTATTTTGCATTTAAAGAAAAAATAAAGAAAGAACGCACGTTTATGTTAATCTTGTCGTTTCTTAATTAAACCTTTTCTCCATAATCACCTCCAAAGTATTATCATTTAATGAAATAGCTTGATTTTACACTTAATATCTATTGAACCCGCAAACACACCCATGAAATTTTAGTTAATGGTATAATATTATGTCTGAATTATCCATTAATTAATCTGAAGGAGTTGGAAGGAAAGATAAAATCCGGACGGGTTTAATTTAAATCCGGGTCCATATTAATTATTTAGTACCGTTATTTAATTGTTAACCACCAACTTAAATAATCCATAGAATATATTTTCTTTTTTACTGATGCCTAACCCCGGAAAATTATCCTTCCGTAAAAGCTAATAGTATTTCAAGAAATTTTTAAACAATAGTGACCTTTTTTCAATTAATCCAATTACCAATTATTTTGTCAATAAAGGTATATTCTAAAGTCACTACTAAACATTGACGCGCATGACAGAGAGAAAGTCCACAAGTAAAATCAACAAAATCAGTAGTTTCTGGAATGAAAAATGGGTAGAAATCCCTTTTAAAGAAGTAGAGAATCCTCCTCACTATCAAGTTTCAAATTATGGACGTTTGAAGAGTTTCCAGAACGATACTATCAATGGAGATATTATTGGAGGCTCAAAAATACAAGGATATAAATCTTTGAATATCAGAGCAAAAGGTAATAAATCCCTAAATCGCTATGTACATAAACTGGTGGCTGAATTCTTTTTGAAGAAAGATTCTGATGAGAAAAAGTTTGTTATCCACCTCGACCATGATAAGCTAAATAATCACTGGGAAAATCTGAAATGGGTTTCCCGTGATGAAATGACCATCCATAACCGGGAAAATCCTGCGGTAAAAGATAAGGTTATTCCTCGCCGGACCAAAAATTATAAGCTCACCGAAAGCAAGGTAATTATGATTAAAAAGATGCTGAAATCTGATAAAAACCGCTTGAAAATGATAGCGAAACAGTTCGGCATTACTCATACCCAGCTAAACAGAATCCGTTCAGGAGAAAACTGGGGACATGTGAAGCTGGATGAAGACAAATAATCAGGTACGTTAAAAACAGGTGTTGGTTATCGGCTAAAATAGCATGGATAGCCAACACCTGTTTATTATGCCAACGGCAGACTCAGGAAGAATGTTGTTCCTGAGCCGGCATCTGATTCAAACCATATACTGCCATTTGCATGGTCTATTACTCTTTTGGCCAAAGCAAGTCCTACGCCCGATCCTCCCTCCTTGGTACTGAAGTTTAACAGGAAAATCTTATTTCTGATTTCAGGAGAAATCCCCATTCCATTATCCGAGATGGAAAACGTAACACTTTCAGGTCCTTTTTCAAGTCCTATTCTGATAACAGGTCTTACATCTTTCGATACTGCCTGTATTGCATTGATAATCAGATTTGAAACAATACTTCCGGTAAGCTGGCGATCCCCGCGCACCCAAACCTCTCTGGGACTGATTTCTGCCTTCATTGTAATATTTCGATTCTCCGCATAAAGGTTTACAACTTTCGTAACTACCTGAGAAAAATCAAATCGTTCGTTTTTAGGCACAGGCATTTTGGCAAAATCTGAAAAAGAATTCGCTATATAAGAAATGTTATCAATCTGTTCTATCAATGAAGCAAACTGCTTATTAACAGCCGGATTAATCCCGATATTCTCATTCGATAATTTTCTTTGCAGAAGCTGCAAAGATAACTTCATCGGAGTCAGCGGATTCTTAATTTCATGCGCAACCTGTTTTGCCATTTCCTGCCAGGCTGATTGCATATTCGACTCAGATAATGCTCTTTTAGATTCCTCCAGTTTTACCAGCATCTGATTATAGGCATTAATCAAAACCCCGATTTCATCATCCGATTTCCATTTGAGAGGGTCATTCGGCTTTTCCAGGTTGATTTTCTTGATTTTATTGGTAATCAGTCGCAATGGTACAGTCAATACGTTTGATGCAAAATAAGAGACCACCATCAATATGAGGAAAATTGAAGTAAAGGTATTAAGCATAGAGCCAACTACTGCAACTACCTCTTTCTCAAAAGAAGCCTTGGCATTATAAAAGGGAACACTGATTACACCCATCAGTTTTCCTTCCGTGGATTTCATTCCGATATAAGACGTGGTAAACTTCAGGTTTCCCAGCATTTCCGGCAGGGTCTTTTTCCGCTCTTTTTCTTCAATAATACTGATATAGGCATCCTGATTCAGAAAAGTGGAAAGAACCCCTGTTTCATAGGAAAACAATTTGTTTGAGACCAATAGCCGGCCAGTGGTATCAAACACACTGATGTCTTTCTCAGATTTGTTGGCGATTGTTTTTAAAGTATCGCTCAAATACTGCCTACTCATTTTTCCTTTGGAATACCTGTCAAGCGCGGGAAGAAAACTGATACTTACATTTTCAGTCTGACTTAAAAAGGATTGCTGCTGGCTTTCAGACAATTTAGACCCAATAATTGTTACTGTAATAGCAACGACCAGAATCAGCGGAAGCAAAAAGGCCAGGTTGAGAAAGATCTGAATCTTTGTAGCAAAATTCACATTCATCTTAGAATATCCGTATCTGACAGCGTACATCAGCACTATCGCAATAATGGTAATTACTAAAATGAGGAATAAAAACGAGAAATTTGAATAGATACTTGACGGACTTAACTCGGGAGAAGAAACAATGATTTTCCGACCGTTTTTCCCTTCTACCCCAACGTGTTTAAATCCCGATAAAATGATTCCCTTTTCATACAATAAAGGATTATAAACCTGAGCAATAGGAATTTTCCTCTCATAGTTAAACCCTTCTCCTCCTATGGTTTTAATTCTTCCATTCTGATACACCGCATAGCTGTATTCAGAAACCCCGAACTGACTAAGCTGGGGATCTCCTCCCGATAATTCTCCTGATGAATTACTGTCTCTCAGCTTCAGATTCAGGATTACGTATCCCAGTATTTTTCCGGATTTCCGGGAAATTTTAATAAAATCTATATATTCCTTCAGGAAACTATTGCCCGGTTCGTTGATGAAAAATAAGTCTGCATTTGAAGTTTTAAAAACCGGATCACGGTATTTTTCTTCGAAATTCTGATAATTAAGTGAACTGGTAAGATTATCCAACGACACCCCTGAGGCATCAAAAGCAGAAATTTCTATGTCGTAATAGTCGAAGTAATTTCCCAGATATTCTCTTTTGATTCTGTTCTGGATCTGTTCTCTGGGCAGAAAATCAGATTGAAGAATATTGGCAATCAGTGAATCACTCTTAATCTGGGTATTGATTTTACTGAGTAAAAACTCCCCTATCTCATCATTTTCGGCAAGGTACTTCCTTCCGACCTGCTGTTTCTGGGTAAAATCTCTTCTTATTGCCTGATTATATACAACATAGGTTGCCAGAGCAGTACAGAACAATGCCCCTATAAAAAAGTAAATAGAGGTCTGATATCGGAATTTGTACAGTAATCTCGGGAATTTAAAAAGATATATCAGCAGGAAATAAACAGCATTCAGGGCAAAAACATTGATAGTATCGGGATAAAAGAAGTAAAAAAAGATAAATGACAATAATGATCCGAAAGCAAATAATCCAAGCCCCAACGCTTTGGAACGATTAAGTTTTATAAAAATATTCGTCAGAAAATGGTTTGCCAGAAAGAAAATCAGCGATATAAGGATAAAAGTAGTCAGCGAATATATTTTCAGAGGTCTCTCCCAGAAATCAATACTCAACGACAGATCAAGGATGTACTGTGATTTAACATAAATATTAATCAGCTGACTGTAAGACCATTGAAAAGTAATATAACTGGCAATAACTATCCCGGTTGAAATGATAGCCTGAAATGCTTTGGGAAGTTTAAACAATCCGTTGTAGCTCTTCATCATAAAGAAATGATTGACCAGATAAATAAGCGCAATCAGGACAAATACCAGATTCAGCATCAAATCTCCAAGCGATGGCGAGACGATTGAAGCCGCATAAAATTTCGGATTAAACAAATTGGACTCTGTAAAAATAAACGGAATGGTATTATACAGCATTCCTGCCCGCAGAATGGTGAGATAGGAAACCAGCAGAATAAAAGCCTCTTCATATTTCCTTTTACTGTTCAGAAACCAGACCCAACCTGAGAAATAGATAATCAGAAATGTCATACTAAACAGGGCAAGCCAGATTACATTAATGGGTAATGCCTCATTTTTCAGTAAACCCGGTTTGGGCGGCACCACGGAGAAAAGAAATTCCTTCGAGGCGGAATACATATTCAAATGAGAAGCCGCAGCCTGGGAAATGTCAATTTTCTGCGGATCTATCGAAAAAACCCTGGGATTAAAGCCTGATTTCAGATGAACATATTCCGATTCATATTGTCTGTATAAATTAATGAATGAAAAAATTTCTATTGCCCCCATTCCGGTGGTAAAAGACCGCCTGTTTACCAGAAATAATCCTTCCGACCAGTCAAAACCTTTAATTGAATAATTTCCTGCAATCTGATTATAAGCAGGTACAAAATGATAGTCAGACCAGAAAAGTAATTGCCCGTTCTTAAAAATGAAATAAGGATGAGAAGTCTGGATTTTGAGATGATAAAAGGAAGTATCCGCAGATTTTGTCAATAAATCCTGTACAGCCATGAGGTCTTTTGACGATTCAAGTACTTCATCCTGGATTTTTGACTGAACCCCAAACAAATATTTATCTTCTGTCGCACTTAATGAGCTTTTATCCCGCACCAGGTAAAAAACACATGCCAGTCCCAGGGTTAAAAAAGCTAAAATGAGAAAGATATGTTTTTTAATAAAAAGCACTTCAAAAATGGATGTAATCCTTTGATTCATAGGCAATTTTATTCAGGAAGAATGTATAAAAACCGATTAGTCCGGTCAATAAACAGCTATATCTTATGTGACAATCTATGATTTTAAAAATCCGGAGTAATTTACTTACTACCAGTTTTACATCCGGCGATGTTCATAATTTAAGGGAGGCATTAATCAGACTACTTTCCGGCAAATTAATGGAATTTATCGAAATTCCTGTTAAAATGGCTTATTCTTTGAAGTAAAAGCTCCTTTTCAAACAAAAAATCCCGATGAATTGTCAACGGGATCTGAAGTTATATTTATCTCATTCTAGAAGATACCTTCTGCAATAGCTCTGATATTATCTGACTTACCCATTGTATAAAAATGGAGAATCGGTGCACCAAATTCAATAAGTTCTTTACATTGCTTGATTCCCCACTCTATTCCTACCTGTTTTACGTCTTTATCAGTTTTACAATCCATGGCTGCATTTACAAGATCCTCAGGCATATCCAGATGGAAAATTCTCGGTAAAACTGTCAATTGTTTTTTAGTAGTAAGTGGTTTTAAACCCGGAATAATCGGTACGGTAATACCTTCTGCGCGACATTTATTAACAAAATCAAAATATTTCTGATTATCGAAAAACATCTGTGTTACAATATAATCTGCTCCTAACTCAATCTTTTGCTTTAAGTAAGTAAAATCAGTAGAGAAATTAGGGGCTTCAAAATGCTTTTCAGGATATCCGGCTACCCCGATACAGAAATTGGTAGGAAATGATTCTGTTTCTTCATGTAACAAAATACCTTTATTCATATTCACAACCTGTTCCACCAAATCGCTGGCATAGGCATGTCCTCCCTTTTCAGGCGTAAAAGCAGCAGCACCTTTGATAGGATCTCCTCTTAATACCAATACATTTTCAATGCCAAGATAATGCAAATCGAAAAGAAAATCTTCTGTTTCCTCCTTGGTAAAACCTCCGCAAATAACGTGCGGAACGGCATCAACTTTATAACGCTGCATCAAAGAAGAACAAATACCTACTGTTCCGGGGCGCTTTCTGGTCGGAATTTTTGTAACTCTTCCATCTACAACTTTTTCTATATATTCCTCTCTGTGATAAGTTACTTCAATAAAAGGAGGCTTAAATTCCATCAAAGGATCGATATTATTCATCAAATTCTGAATACTTTCGCCTTTAACCGGAGGGATTATTTCAATTGAGAAAAGCGTTTTGCCTTTTGCTTTTTCAATATACTGCGTAATTTTAGTCATTCTTTCTGATCAGGTTCAGGGTTTTAAACCCGGGGTATTTAAGAGTACTGAAAGTCTTTTTTCCAGGCAAAAATCATTCTAAAACTATCATTTATGCCGGAATTGTCAACTTTCGTTCAATTAGGTTTACTTCAAAATATTTTGGCAAAGATACCGGAAAAAATTCAGTTCTTTAAAAATAGAATCGCTAAACTCTCCCATTCCTGCTCCAATGATACAGAAGGCATAGTTTTGCCTGCTCTTGTATACCAGTAATTAGCATTATACCGGTCTCCTTCCTTCCTGTGCAGATAAGCATGCAGATGGTCGTAAGAGGGTGTACCTTCTCTTGTCTGGGCGATATCATGCGCAGACTCCCAATCTCCTTTTGCGTCATACCAAAGTGCCCGGGGTAAATCCGTTAATTCTTCCGGAGGATAATCTAAGACAAGGCTTGTCTTTAGTTCTGAGAGATTCATATTTGTAAGAATTTGCTTAAGTTGGTTATTCAAAGATAAAACATAAACCAAAAAACTTCCGCTAAAAACTTCCTAACAATACCCCAAAACCTTATCTTTATAGAAGAAAACCAGAACAGAGCCTCCTCAAAACTTTATGAAAACGCTACTTTTACCCATTATTTTACTTCTCTTCAGTTTTACAGCATTGGAAGATTTTTACCAGAAACAACTCAGTTTTCCTCGTGTTCAGCATGCTCTTCATGAAAAAGGAGCTTACGTGAAACAATTACTTATTTCCGGAAATATTAACCCGGAAAAATTCGACATTTTCCTCAGAGCTTTCAAGAAAGAAAAAACGCTGGAAGTATGGGCAAAAAATAAGGGAAATGCTTCTTTTATACATCTGAAAGACTACGATTTCTGTGAAAGTTCAGGGAAACCCGGCCCTAAAAGACGTTCAGGTGATTTGCAGACGCCTGAAGGGTTTTATAAAATAGACGCTTTTAATCCAACCAGTGAGTTTTACTTGTCCTTCAGAGTCAATTATCCCAATCAGTCCGATCTGAAGTTTGCCGATTCTGAAAACCCGGGCGGTGATATTTATATCCATGGAAAATGCGTAACGGTTGGCTGCATTCCTCTCGGAGATGATGCAATCATGGAACTATACCTGCTGGTTATCAAAGCAAAGGCCGGAGGACAAGACATTCCTGTACACATTTTTCCGGCAAAATTATCAGATCAGAATTTCGCTTCTTTGAAAAATGAGTATGCTGGTCAGCCACAGCTTACGGAATTCTGGTCATGGCTAAAGCCCGGGCATGATTTTTTTGAGAAGTATCATAGAATTCCTGAAATTGTCATCGACCAAAAAGGCAGATACCTTGTCAAAAACAGCAGATAACTTAACTAAAGATCTTAACCATTATTTAAAAAATAATCCGATGAAAATTGAAGCTTTTCAGGTTTCTGAAGTTTTTAACTTAAAAAAATTTAGGAATGAATATACCAACCAACCGCTCATTGCTAATAATTCAGAACTTTTTTACCGGAATGAAGAAGGTAATTTCTTCTATTTATTCAGCTATGGTGTGGTGGTTTTTGCAGGATTTAATGACTTACAAAAGAGCGAATTAATCAAATATTCCAAAAATTTTGCTGAAAAGGAGGTTGATGGAAAGTATTTTGATGATTTTACGGTAAACATTGACCCATTGGTATCTCTGAATATCGGGTATGATTCCATTACAATTGCAGAACTTACCGACAATATTATTCAGATTATTATGCTCAATGTCGGGCAATCTGTAGCATTAGATTATTACGAGGCACTCAGTCTTGAAATTTTCACTAATTCAAAGAAATTAACTGAGGAACTGGAGGCAGTTGGTACACTGAGAAGTTCCAAAAAAGATCTTTTGAAATTTATCGGGAGAACCTTAAATATTAAAAACAGTATCATCGATAACCTGTATATTTTCGATGCTCCGGATATTGTATGGGAAAATGAATTGCTGGAGCGCATTGATAAAGGATTGAAGAAAAATCTGGATTTGAAAATGCGGTATCAGGATATTGATTACAAATTAAAAATCATCCAGGAAAACCTTACTCTTTTTACAGACCTGCTTCAAAACCGGGAAAGTACACGTTTAGAATGGATTATCATTATTCTGATCTTAATTGAGGTTTTTGATATCATTATTAAGAAAATCATTTAAATCAGCGGCATTTAGCGAACTAAATCTGTATTTTCTCAAAAGTGCCCGAATTTGAATACTGCTTAGCCGAAAGCCGGGGAAACAGCCTTCTTTCTGTAAACCTTTTAAAAACTTCAGGGTTAAGTACAAACAAACCAGTAATCCTTATGAGAAATCTGTTATTTGCGATTTTACTATCAAGTCCCATTATAGCTCATTCAGAACCTATAGAACGGAATGAGAAAATATTTCCCCATATCTCTACATTTTCAAATAAGCAGACTTCTGACTCCGGCACTACGGTAAATCAAAAACTTCCTTTTATTCAATTCGGATATTTATTCGGGCCGGATTTGGTAAAACTACGGGTAGATAAACAGGATATTATCGGAAAAAGCTTTTCTGAAACCAGTACAACATTAGGCTTTCACTTTGGCTTTCTGACAAGATTTAACCTTTCAAGACATTTTTACCTGCTTCCTCAGGTATCCCTTTCTTTCCAGACAAACCATGTTTATTATGATAATGGTACGATAAGTGTCAAAGAAGACTTTGCTCCGCTGACCCTTGAAGTCCCGATCCATATTGTCTATAAAATCCTACCCGGCAGAAAGTTTACGCCTGCCTTTCATCTGGGAGCCAGATATATTGCAGATGTATCTAAAAAACGGGAAAGTATTTTAACAGTAAAGCCCGGAACATGGGCTGCTGAAGCAGGAGCAGGATTTGAATTTAAGATTGGAAAAAAAATTACACTTATGCCTCAATTCGGGGTAAGTTTAAGTCTGGATAACCTGATCGAGCAAGCAAATACAGGAGGAATAGATGGCGTTATTCAAAGCATAGGCCGTCAAAAGTTTGAACTTCGCTTTTTGTTCTTCTGATCATCCCGGATATAAAAATTCAGGACAATTGCCGGATCTGATATTTTGAGAGGACGGAGATATAATCCTCTAAGCAAGAAAGCTGATCAGATTTACATCCACAATTTTTTATACTAAAAAGAGGTGTCGGATAAGATCTGATTTAATCAGCTCTTATTCAACACCTCTTTTGTTCTGGTCTTTTTTTATTACGCTTCTGAATAATTTTAGAAGACCTGACCTGAAAATCTTTATTTCAAAAGTCTTTTTTGTTTTAATTTTTACCAGGTATATCTGAACGAAAGAGCAATCTCATCAGCCCATAGACCCGAGTAATTGATGATATTTATGGCAGGCTTCCAGTCTAAACTTACTGCAAGAGGAATCGTTCTGAATTTTCCTTCCAGGCCGATAATCCCATCCAATCCTAGCACAGATCTCGTATTTCCGTCAATCCAGTTCGGTCGGTCATCTCCCCAGAAATATACGTGTCCACCACCTCCGATGAACCAGTTGAAATCTCTGGATTGAAACGCTCTACCGTGTACTTCGTACAACCCTGTTAATCCGAAACCACGGTAACGAAAAGTACCAATGGCTTCAATGGCAGCATTATTTTTTACAAAAGATTTGAATGTTATCCCGTTTGTTGCACCTAAGCGAAGACCCAAAGCTGAATTATAAAGCTGTGCTTTAGCTTGGTTTCCAAAGCCCAGAAGGCTTACGACAAACAGAGAGAGGATCAGGATGTTTTTTACTTTCATGATTGATTTAGTGAGTTTTTAATCGAAGAAATCTAAAAACGTCATGCCAACGTAATTATTGAGTAGAGGGAAAATTCTTTTCATAAAACTGTGGACTTTATTCCCCATTTTGCCATAATGGCATATTTAAAAATCACAAAACAGCCATAATGACCGGATTTTTGATTGGCATAAGGTTTGAATAATGAAGAAATACAGAACTTGTGGAGTTTGGCAACAGCAGTAAACATTGATACATGAAGCGCGAAATACTCTTTGAAAGCGCTGCGTACGATACCAAATGAACCATTTAAAGAACGAAGACCATGAAAACGAACATAAAAATCCCAAGAGAGATTTTAGGTAATATAGATTTTTGGAATACCATTAACGGAGGCCGTCCTGAACCGGTAATCCAGATAAATCAAGCCGAAGAATCATATGAAGTATCAGTAAAAGTTGCCGGATTACAAGCTGAAGATTTACAGGTGGATGTGATTGAAAACAGACTTTGGCTTTACACCTGGCAACCCATATTGAAACACGAAGGTCAGACTGACTCATTCTTACCATTGACAATCGGAAATATTATCCTTCCGAACAACGTTGAGCTGGAAGAAATTTCTGCGAAGTACGAACAGAACCAATGGAAAATTTTCATTCCGTTCAACCACTTACCAAAAGGCTATAATAAGCATATCGATATAGAATTCTAAATCAGAATTTGCACGCTTATCCTGCAAGCCAAGGTTTGCAGGATTTTTTTTGTCCTTTGAAGGAGAAATTCCGGTATTTCTTTGCTCAAACCTCTCGAACAGGATTGAAAAAAGAGTAAAAGAAATTAAATTAGCCTCTTTGCAATTAATAAAAACCATTTTCGGCTAAACTCCTTTAACAATGAAAATAAGAAATTATCTTTTGAGCCTGCTGCTTATCCTGTCAGTTCTTCCATCCTATTCTTCCTCAAAAGTACCAGCATCCTCTCCTTCAGAATTTTATATGTTGGTCGGTACTTATACCAGCGGAAAAAGTGAAGGAATTTACGTTTATAAATTTAATAGCAAAACCGGCGATCTGACCTATGTAAGCAAAGCTACGGGGCTCAAAAATCCTGCATTCCTCAGTTTTTCTCCAAATCAGAAATATGTTTATTCAGTAGGAGAAACTGATAAGAATGGCTCAGTTAATGCATTTAGTTTTGATAAAAAAAATGGAAAACTTACCTTTTTGAACAGTCAGCCATCAAATGGCAGCGGACCTTGCCATGTTACCACTGATCTGACCGGGAAATGGGTTATTGTCGGTAATTATTCAGGAGGCAGTTTAAGTGTTTTACCGGTAGAAAAAGACGGAAAACTGGGAGCAGGAATCCAAACTATTCAGCATGAAGGAAAAAGTGTAAATGCACAAAGACAGGAAAAACCTCATGTTCATTCTATCAACATTGCGCCAAATAATACAGACGTTTTTGTACCGGATTTAGGCATTGATAAGATTGTAAGTTATCAGCTGGATGCCAAAACCGGGCATTTGTCCAATGGAAAACCGGAATATACTAAAATTAAAGACGGAGCCGGACCAAGACATTTCACTTTCCACCCTAACGGTAAATTCGCTTATGTAATCAATGAACTTGATGCTACAGTCACGGCTTTTCATTACAAAAAAGGAGGACTTTCAGAATTTCAGACGATTTCTACTTTGCCTAAAGACTATACTGGTCAGAAATGGTGTGCCGATATTCATATCTCACCTGACGGAAAGTTTTTATACGGCTCCAACCGTACCCACGACAGCCTCGTAATTTATAGCATTGACCCGAAAACAGGCGAACTTGCTTATATTACCAATGAATCAGTTTTAGGAAAAACCCCAAGAAATTTTGCCATTGATCCGACCGGAAATTTCATCCTGGTAGCGAATCAGGACAGCGATAACATCACTATTTTCAAAAGAAATAAGCAAACCGGAACACTCACTTCCACCGGAAAATCTGTTGAAGTAGGCACACCGGTCTGTCTGAAACTCGTGCCGGCTGAATAAATATCTGTTCTTCCTGTTTATTATGAATCTAAAAATTTATACCAATAATGAAATTAAACAAGACCTTACTGTTTATCTCTTTGCTGTTGCTGCTGGTCTCAGGTGTATTTTCTCCGGCCAGCTCTCAAAAACTTACTTCCGGAAACCCGGTTCTAAAAGGACGTTATGCTGACCCTGAAGGGATAATTCTGAACAATGAATACTGGATTTTTCCGACTTATTCTGCGAAATATGAAGATCAGATATATTTTGATGCCTTTTCTTCCAAAGACCTGGTTTCCTGGAAAAAACATCCGAAAATTGTTGATACCTCTGCCATAAAATGGGCAAAAAAAGCCATGTGGGCACCTTGTATTGTTCAAAAAGGCAAAAAATATTTCCTTTTCTTCTCCGCAAACGATATCCAGACGCCAGACAGATCTTCCTGGAATCCTAAAACAGATCGTGAGGACCAAATCGGTGGTATCGGGATAGGCGTCGCTGACAAACCGGAAGGGCCCTATAAAGATTACCTCGGAAAACCGCTGATTGGTAAAGTCTTTAATAAAGCTCAACCCATTGATCAGTTTGTTTTTAAAGATAAAGACAACCAGTATTATATTATTTACGGAGGCTGGGGACATTGCAACATCGGGAAACTCAATAAAGATTTCACTGCTCTGACGTCTTTGGAAGATGGGAAACAGGTGAAAGAAATTACGCCGAAAGGTTATGTGGAAGGTCCGGTAATGTTTCTCAGAAATGGTAAATATTATCTGATGTGGTCTGAAGGAAACTGGACTGATGAAACTTATAAAGTGGCTTATGCCATTGCTGATACACCTTTCGGACCATTCGACAAAAAGGAGACGATTTTAGTGGCCGATCCGGCAGTGGCAACAGGAGCCGGACATCATTCAGTAATAAACATCCCGAATACAGATGAATGGTATATCGTGTACCACCGGAGACCTATTCCGAATGTGGACAGAGACCACCGGGAGGTTTGTATTGATAAAATGTATTTCAATAAAGACGGATCGATCAAAAATGTTAAAATGACTTTTGAAGGAGTCAGCAGGAAAACCTTGAAATAATCTCCTGAAAATCTTCGTAATAATCAGTAATCCCCGGTAATTCAAGATATCGGGGATTTTTTACGCTGTATAAATAACCATTTATCCTCCAAAAACGGCTAAATACTCTTTAAAACAAGGTATTTAACAAATTTTAAATGCTTGTTCCCTGTCCTTGCGTTAATTTTGTAAAGTTTAGTACCTATTTATCCATTTCAAAATCCCTTAATGACAAAAACACTAACGGTAATTCTTCAGCTTTTAGGCCTTTTTTACTCCCATTTTTCTTTTTCCCAATCTTCAGAGAAAGTTACACTGAATGGTTATGTGAAAGAAAATGGTTCAGGAGAGCTGTTACCCGGCGTGAATGTTTATATTAAAGAAAAAGGCGTTGGTACACAAACCAATAAATATGGTTTCTATTCCATAACCCTCAATTCCTCCGAAATAGTAACTATTATTTACAGTTCTGTAGGTTTTCAAACGGAGACTAGAACCCTGAAAATTCCTAAATTACTTGAACTGAACGTTAACATGACTCCAATCGCCAGAGAACTGGAGGAAGTTATTGTAAAATCAAATGCTACAGAACAGCAAAAAGTCTCGGAAAATGTGCAAATGTCTCAATTGTCCATTCCAATCCAGCAAATGAGAGATGTCGCTGCATTTTTAGGAGAAAAAGATGTGCTTAAAGTGTTACAATTAATGCCTGGAATTCAAAAAGGATCAGAAGGCAATTCAGGTATTTATGTCCGTGGCGGCGGTCCCGATCAGAATCTTGTGATTCTGGATGATGCTCCGGTTTATAATGCATACCATCTTTTTGGTTTTTTCTCGGTTTTCAATGGAGATGCACTTAAAAGTGTACAATTGACAAAAGGTGGTTTTCCTGCCAGATTCGGAGGAAGGCTATCGTCGGTCATTGAAATGCAAATGAAAGACGGAAATAAAGAAAAATTTCATGCAGAAGGAGGAATCGGTGCCGTATCAAGTCGCCTGACCCTGGAAGGCCCGCTTTTTAAGAATCATAAAGCCTCTTTTCTGGTATCAGCCCGCAGAACTTATCTTGACCTGTTAATCCGACCTATCACAAAGACCAACGACGATGACAGCGGATATTATTTTTATGACCTGAATGCAAAACTGAATTATGAATTTGATAATAAAAACAGGATTTATTTAAGCGGTTATTTTGGAAAAGATCAGTTTCACACAGAAAATGTAAAAACATTTGAGACCAGCAAATCAGGACTTTCCTGGGGGAATTCTACCGGAACACTGCGATGGAATCATTTATTCAGCGAAAAAATTTTCAGCAATACCTCAATCATTTTCAGTGATTATAAGTTTGACATCTCCAACGATAATATCAACAGCAATACAACACCTTCTTCCGAATATCATTTAAAATATTCTTCCGGAATAAGGGACTGGGCCATAAAATTCGACCTTGATTTCCTGCCAAATCCTGAACATACGATCAAAGCAGGTTTGCAGCTTACACATCACAGATTTACCCCGAGTGCAATTCTGGTAAAAGATACGGATTCAGGCAAGTACAAAAACGAAACAAATCCCATCAATGCTGTAGAATCAGGCCTCTATCTGGAAGACATCTATAAACCCTGGAAATCACTTCAGATTAACGGGGGAGTGAGAATAACCCAGTTTAGTTCTAATGAAGTCTCTCATTATAACTTTGAACCTCGAATTTCCACCGCATTTATGCTTTCAAATGACCTGGCCGTAAAAGCTTCTTATGCCCAGATGAATCAATACATTCACCTTCTTTCCAATTCGGGAACAGGTTTGCCGACAGATTTATGGGTTCCGAGTACTTCTAAAATAGCCCCAGAAAGATCATGGCAACTGGCCGGCGGAGTAGCAAAAGACTTTTCAGAGAGAAATCTGAGTATTACCCTTGAAGCCTACTATAAAAGAATGAACCGGATTATTGCCCTGAAAGAAGGCAGCAGTTTTCTGCTGGAGGATGGATTAGGCAATATTACGAAAGACAAAGACCAGGAAACTCCCTGGGATAAAAACGTCACTATCGGTGATGGCAAATCTTATGGTTTTGAGTTTTTACTTCAACGAAAAACCGGAAGATTTTCCGGTTGGATCGGTTATACACTTTCATGGACTTCACAGCAATTTGAAGAGCTTAATTTCGGGAAAGAATTCTGGGCTAAATATGACCGGCGTCATGACCTTTCAGCGGTTGGTATTTACAACATTTCTCCGAAAATTACGTTATCTGCTACCTGGGTGTATGGAACAGGAAACGCTCTTACCCTTCCGACTTCCATCTCTCCGAGCGGTCAGTTTTTACAGACAACCGATTCCGAAAATACCATCAATTATACCAATAATTACCGGTCCAGAAACAATTTCAGAGCTTCTCCATACCATAGAATGGATGCCAGTATTCAGTTTCATAAAAAACTGAAAAGGGGTTTTGAAAGAAACTGGACAATCAGTATTTATAACCTTTATAACCATTACAATCCTTTTTACTACGAAATTAAAACCAGAATTACGAACAACCCGGCAACAGGATCTCCTGAAAAAGAAAGGTATTTATCCCAGATTTCCCTTTTCGGTATTCTGCCATCCTTTGGTTACAGCCTAAAATTTTAAAATCTGTGAAAAACATTCTGTCAGCTATATTTCTGTTTATGTTGCTTTCCGCCTGCGAAACGCCGGTTAAAGAATATAATATACCTTATGAAAAAAGCCTGGTTATAGAATCATTTATTTCTCCGGAGGATTCTGTTATCAAAGTGAGTGTTTATAAAAACGAGCAGGTTTTAATAAAACTTCCCTCCGAATCAGGAACCGTTCCACAATTAAATAATGCGCTGGTTGAACTGTCAGGCGCTGATCATAAAGTTCAATTGCAATGGTATCGGATTCCGACGGGTAAATTCTACAGTGAAAATGGGGTAGAAAAACCCGTATTTGACGAGGGATATCGTATTTCTGCCAAATCATTTCCAATAATTGCCGGAGAAACCTATACCCTGAAAGTCAGTGTACCTGATTATCCTGAGGCCATTGCCAACTGCACTGTTCCTCTCAATAAAGTAAGTCTGAACAATGTGGAAACTATTTACGCAGAAAAAAATGAAAATTCAACGCTTCTGCAGACCTTGATTGTCAAATACAGGGTTAATCCTGCTCCGGAGAGTTATTATAATTTTACCGTTTCCTTCCTGCAAAAATTTGACAAATATCCTGATTTGCAGACCACTACTGCTCATCAACTGCTCAGTAATGAAAATATCAGCGGAAATTTCCTTATTTCAAATAAATTCAGCTTTACTGAATTGATGAATTATCCGGCCGACATGAAACTTAGCAAAGAGTATTTTGAAGTAAAGATCTATGCCATTAATAAACCGTTTTACCTCTATAACAAATCTCTTATCGAAGCTAAAAGAAATGAAGGGAATCCTTTTGCAGAACCTGTGCTGACTTATACCAATTTTTCAGGAGGTTTAGGTGTCTTTGCAGGTTATAATTCCACACCGATACTTACCATTAAAATCAAATAATTTCAAATACACTTCTTAATAAACATTCATGATAAGACCCGCTATTCCTGAAGATGCTCCTTTTGTTGCTCCCTTACTGGTACAGGCCATGAAAGAATTGGCCAGAAAATTTGCCGGATCTGAAAACGCTTCAGATGCCATCCCGATTTTTGAACATTTTTTTAAGCTTTCCGATAATCAATACAGTTTTCTGAATACTCTGATTTACGAGGATGAAAAAGGCATCGCCGGTTCCATTACAATGTATGATGGCGCATTATTAGAAAAACTCAGAGCGCCGTTTCTGGAATTTCTTTCAGAAAAACATGGAATTGAACAGTTTAATATTGAACCAGAAACAGAAGCCGGAGAATTTTATCTGGATACGGTCAGCGTCAATCCTGACAGGCAAGGCAAAGGAATCGGGCAGAAACTTTTGATGGCAGCCTGTGAACATGCCAGAATGCTTGGCCACAAGTGGGCAGGACTTCTTGTCAATCCGGAAAACCCTTCTGCCAGAAAGTTATATGAAAGACTGGGATTTCAGGAATATGGTATCAGAACACTCGGAGGCAGTAAATATTTTCACATGAGAAAAGCGCTTGAAAACTAACCCGTGCACTGTAGCTGGCAGCATAGAGATAATATACTTAAATCTGGCTGTAAGACGCAACCGAGGGTTATCATAATAAACAAAAAAGGCAACCTTTTTCGGGTTGCCTTTCTCTGTTAGTCATAATTCAAAACCGGAGCGAGCCATCTTTCCATATCTTCAAGGCTCATATTTTTGCGCTCAGCATATTCTGTAACCTGATCTTTAGCGATTTTACCCAATCCGAAATACTTTGATTGCGGATGAGAAAAATACCATCCTGACACTGAACTGGCCGGATACATGGCGAAACTTTCAGTAAGCTCTATGCCAATTTTATCTGCCTGCAATAATTCAAACAATACTGCTTTTTCAGTATGATCCGGACAAGCAGGATAACCCGGAGCCGGGCGGATCCCATCATATTCTTCACTGATGAGCTGTTCATTTGTCAACTCCTCCTCAGAATATCCCCAGAACTCCTTTCTTACTCTTTCATGCATCAATTCTGCAAAAGCCTCTGCCAGACGATCGGCAATTGCTTTCAGCATAATTGAATTATAATCATCATGATCTTTCTCGTATTCTTCCAGCAGGGCTTCGATACCCAAACCGGCAGTTACAGCGAATGCTCCGATATAATCCTCTTTTCCTGAATCAACAGGAGCAATAAAATCAGACAAACAGATATTTGGTAAATTACTGGCTTTCAAGCCTTGCTGACGAAGATGATGCAAGGTTGCCAGGTTGTTTCCTGTTTCCAGTAATTCTCCGTTTTCTGAAATCTCAGTGCTGCTTAAAATCCGGTAGCCATCACGTTTCAATGCCCCCTGACCGGCAGCATTGTATTCAAATTTCTCAAATCTGTGCAGGAAGATATCATCATCTTTAGAGTTAGCCGGATAAAAACCGATGACAGCTCTTGCTTTCAGACTTCTCTCCTTTATAACTTTTGCAAGCATTTTCTGCGCATCGTTAAACAACTTTCTGGCTTCCTCTCCTACTACCTCATTATCAAAAATCTTAGGATATTTTCCGGACAACTGCCAGGTGGCAAAGAACGGAGTCCAGTCAATATATCTGGCAATTTCAGCAATATCATAATCTTCAAATACCTTTGTTCCTAAAAACTTAGGCTTCGTTGACTCAAAGCCAGACCAGTCGATTTTTACTTTATTTTCTCTGGCCTTTTCAATCGCTACATAGTTTTTATCTCTCTGTCTTCCTGCATGATCGACTCTCAGTCTGGCATATTCGGTCTTGATTTCGTTAAAAATCTCCTGATTTGTTAGATTACTCTGCATCAGACGCCCTGCCACCGGAACACTTCTTGAAGCATCCAGCACGTGAATTACCGGGCCATTATAATGAGGATCAATCTTCACAGCGGTATGAATCCTTGACGTTGTAGCTCCGCCAATTAATAAAGGAAGTTCAAATCCCTGTCTCTGCATTTCTTTAGCAACCCCAACCATCTCATCAAGAGAAGGAGTAATCAACCCGGAAAGACCAATGATGTCAACATTATGTTCTTTGGCTGCGGCAAGAATTTTATCAGTCGGAACCATTACACCCAAGTCAATGATTTCGTAATTATTACATCCCAATACTACGCCGACAATATTTTTACCAATATCATGCACATCTCCTTTTACGGTTGCCAGCAGAATTTTCCCGGCACTTGAGCTTTCTCCACCTTCTTTCTCCATTTCAATAAAAGGAAGCAAATAAGCCACTGCTTTTTTCATTACCCTGGCAGATTTCACTACCTGAGGAAGAAACATTTTACCTTCTCCGAACAAATCTCCTACCACATTCATTCCATCCATCAACGGCCCTTCAATTACATGCAAAGGCTTTTCCGCCTGCTGGCGGGCCTCCTCGACGTCAATATCAATAAACTCCGTAAGACCTTTGATAAGCGCATGCTCCAATCTCTTGTTTACAGGTAAATCTCTCCATGAATTATCAATTACGACCTCTTTACCCTTCGATTTAACAGTTTCTGCAAATGTTACCAATCGCTCTGTAGCATCAGGACGACGGTTTAACAGTACATCCTCGCACAATTCGAGCATATCTTTCGGAATATCATCATAAACGCCCAGCTGTGCGGCATTTACAATTCCCATATCCATTCCGGCCTTAATTGCGTAATACAAAAACACCGTATGCATTGCTTCCCTTACCGGTTCATTTCCACGGAAAGAGAATGAAATATTAGAAACACCTCCGGAAACTTTTGCATAAGGAAGGTTCTCTTTGATCCAACGGGTAGCGTTGATAAAATCAACGGCATAATTGTTATGCTCCTCAATACCTGTTGCAACGGTAAGAATATTCGGATCGAAGATGATATCTTCCGGAGGAAAATTCACCTCATTTACCAGGATGTTATAAGCTCTGGTACAAATCTCTATTCTTCTCTCATAACTGTCAGCCTGTCCTGCTTCATCAAAAGCCATTACTACAGCAGCAGCACCATATCTTTTTACTTTTTCAGCAGATTCTTTAAATTTTGCTTCTCCTTCTTTTAAAGAAATTGAGTTGACGATCGACTTACCCTGCACACATTTCAATCCTGCCTCTATTACCTCCCACTTCGAGGAGTCAATCATAATCGGTAAACGGGCGATATCCGGCTCTGCCATTAAAAGATTAAGGAAAGTTGTCATAGCCTGAACGCCATCGATCATCCCTTCATCCATGTTAACATCAATTACCATCGCTCCTCCGTCAACCTGCTCACGGGCTACCGCAATGGCAGCATCGTAGTTCCCTTCACGTACCAGACGGGCAAATTTCTTGGAACCAGTTACATTACAACGTTCTCCGATGTTTACATAATTGGTTTCTCTGGTAATTTTTAAAGGTTCAAGGCCCGAAAGCTTCTGAATTGGCTCCAGATCAGGAATACTCCTGGGTTTGTATTTCGCAGCCGCCTCAGCAATTGCCCTGATATGCGGAGGAGTTGTACCACAGCAACCTCCTATAATATTCATAAAACCACTTTTCAGGAAGTCTTCTACCTGCACTACCATTTGTTCAGGACTTTCATCATATTCTCCCATCTCATTCGGCAGTCCGGCATTGGGGTGTGCCGAAACCAGAAACGGTGCTTCCTGAGATAAAGTTTGAATATATGGCCGCATCGCATCTGCCCCCAAAGCACAGTTCAAACCAATTGAAAGCAATGGCAAATGAGAAACGGAAGTTAAAAATGCTTCTGTCGTTTGTCCGGAAAGTGTACGTCCGGAAGCATCTGTAATCGTTCCTGAAACCATGACAGGAATCTCAGCACCAGGAGTTCTCTGCAAAGAATTTTGTTTTGGAATAGAATGACTTTGCAAAGGACGGACAGTTCCGTTCTTTACATCACTCGAATATAAATCAATGGCATAAAGGGCTGCCTTGGCATTCAAAGTATCAAAAATCGTCTCAACCAGGAACAAATCGGCTCCTCCGTCAGCCAAACCCTGTACCTGTTCATAATAAGCATCAACCAATTCATCAAAAGTAACCGCCCTGAAACCGGGATCATTTACATCCGGTGAAAGAGAAAGTGTACGGTTAGTCGGCCCGATTGACCCTGCTACAAAACGGGGTTTATCGGGATTTTCTCTTGTAAATTCATCCGCTACTTCTCTGGCGATTCTGGCAGATTCATAGTTTAATTCATACACATAATCTTCCATGTGATAATCCGCCATGGCAATGTATGTTCCGGAAAAGGTATTTGTTTCAGCAATATCAGCTCCTGCTTCGAAATATTTCGCATGTATTTCCTTAATCACCTCAGGTTTGGTGATTGAAAGCATATCATTATTACCTTTTACCTCATGAGGGAAATTCTTGAATTTCTCTCCGCGGTAATCAGCATCAGTCAATTTATAATTCTGAATCATAGAACCCATTGCACCATCAAGTACAAGGATTCTTTCCTTTAAAATTTCTCTGATATTGGGATTGTTTAACTTCATTAATATTCTGATACTTTAAATTATACCTCGTTTCTTCAATTCACTCTCAACGTCTTTTTCTAAGTTAGAAAATAACTCTTTTTCATTACTCTCATCAGCACTTATCTTTAATCCCTTCAAAATCTGATCAAAATATGATGCTGTTTCTTCCTTCTCATCTTTTATTTCTTTTAAGTAGTGAATATATTTATCATAAGCAACATGACAGAATGTAGCCTTCCAATTTATCATGTTCATCGGAAATGAACTTTGAATTATCTGAGCAATATCATATAATAAATCTATTTTATCAGAGACCCATAGTTTTTCTGAAAGATGAAGTATTAAATCCGAAAGCTTTGAATTATTATTATCAATCTTAGTCAACCATTCCTTATTTACCGGATAACCAGAAGAACTATATTCTTTACAAAAAATAGTTAGCCCCACACTATCTACTTCTATTTTGTAGTGCTCCTTATTTATAGTCCTTGTAGTTAGCCCCCCATTACAATACTGTTCAAAATCTTCAAGATTAATGACATTAATTTTAGGAAATTTAACAGTCTCCAAAATCCTGAAATGTTTATCATTCGTAATTAAAAAGAGAGCATTAGCTGCAATGCAACAATCTGCAAATTTATTATCATCCGGGCCAGCTTGTATCAGTTGCCAATTATAACGAATATTCACAGATACTACATTGGCTAGTTCCTTTAATGCCTTTAAAAACGATCGAGCTATACCTATGCTATATTTTTCCGTAAGTTTCTCTTCATATTCAAGATATATTTCTTCAGTAATACAAAGCTCATACCTCCCTTCAATCAGCCATTGAATTAGCCAATGGTATTTAGATTTACTTGAAAGAGCAGCAATAATTACGTTGGTATCAATTACTAATTTCATTATTGATTTTCTTCATTTAGCCATTCATCCATTAACTCATCCGAATAACCTTTCTTTTTCCAGATAGCATCAGCTTCATCTATCGCCTTCTGCATAAAATATTGGGCAAGGTAATTTTTTATATGAAGTAAATCTGAATCATCTATATCCGATGAATACAATTTCATCAATTCCATTTGGATATTAGATAATGGCTTTTGTGCTATGTCCATGTCTTTAATCGTTTTACCGTAAAATATCTCTTTTACTCATATAATATACAAACTTACAAAGGATTTGAAAATTATTTAATTTTCCCGGGTTATTAAAACAACACAAATTTACTACTTTTCATTCTTTTAAAGATAATTTATTCAATCAGGATTATAATAATAGTTTTTTTTTCCGTTAATAACATACAATTCAGTTAATTCTTGTTACTTTTCGGAGTAATTTATCGGAAACAAGACAAAATATCTGGCACATGAAACTTGACATAATCGACAAAGAAATTCTGAAACATTTACAGGCAGATGCTCATCTTACGACCAAAGAACTCGCAAGCCGCCTGAATCTCTCTCCTACCCCGGTTTATGAAAGGGTCAGAAGGCTTGAAAAAGAGGGAATTATCAAAAGTTACGTAGCACTGGTAGATCGCGAGAAAATCGAGAAAGATCTTATGGTTTTTTGTAATATCCGTTTAAAGGAACATGCACAGGAAGCAGGTGCAAAATTTGTACAACAGATTGTTCAGTTAGAAGAAGTTATGGAATGCTATAACATCTCCGGAGAATATGATTTTATGATTAAAATTATTGTCAAAGACATGAGAGAATACCAGAGCTTTCTAATGAATAAACTCGCTTCTCTGGCCAATATCGGCAGTACCCACAGCATTTTTGTGATGAGTGAAATCAAGTATGAGACGGCTTACAAAGTAGGATAATTTCGTGGTCCTCAAGCCAAAGAATGATCTCTTTCTGATTTACTTCGAATCAGCCATTCAGCAAAAAGCAGATTCGGAATCCAGCAGGCCCAGGCAACAATCTGATAGGCTGTGCTAAAATTCAGGTGTAAAAAAAACAATTCAGAAGGAAGTATAATCCTCAGACTGACCGCAGCGAGGGTCAAAGCATAACTTCTGGTCATCCATTCCCTGTGCGCATTGATCTGCTTTTTTCGGATGGTCAAAAAGGCAAAAAGTGTTGTAATAAACCAGAAAATAGCCAGCAATGAAAAACCTGAACCGGCCACCCAGCCTGTATTGGCATAAATAGCAGCATAAAAAGCTGCCGGCGAACCGGTTAATATCGCCAAAACATAGATTTTCCCTAAGGTTCTGTGAAAGGCTGTATATTTTTCTCTCAGTCTGGCTGAAAACTGAAAAACTCCTGACAACAGTGCTATTGAACCACAAAATATATGATAAAAGAAGCAAAAATGCCAAAAGCCATCTTTCAATATTGCGGCTTCCTTTGTTTTGAGGAAATTTATGGAAATAACAGAAAATGAAAAAAAACTCATGCCATAAATCGCAATGGCAATCGCAAGAAAAAACAATAAACCACTGCTGAAATTTCTGAGATTCTGATTCATTTTCTAAAAGAGTAAAATTTTACCTAAACTTAAAGAAATTCTCCAAATTTCCTGAGCGCAGATTCCAGATCTTCAGGAAGGTCTATGCCGAAACTGTCATATTCTGTAATGGCAACCTTAATTTTAAATCCGTTTTCAAGCCAGCGCAGCTGTTCCAATGATTCTGCTTTTTCCAATTCCGCCTGGGGCAGACTGGTAATTTTTGCTAAGACATCGCTGCGATAGGCATAAATCCCGATGTGTTTAAAATAATCCTGCTTACTCAGCCACTCTTCTTTCTCAGATCCCCGCAGGTATGGTACAGTCTGTCGGGTAAAATAAATGGCATTATATTGATTGTCAAAAACAACTTTAGGGGTATTGGGATTAAAAAGTGTTTCCAGGTCATCAATTTTTTTTATCAAAGTAGCAAGCCCTGTCACTTCTCCTAGGCAGGCAGATAAAATATCTATTTGCTCAGGTTGAATAAATGGCTCATCTCCCTGAATATTGATAACATAATCAAATTTTTTACCGCATTTCAGATAGGCTTCAAAACACCTGTCCGTTCCACTCTGATGCTCAGCGGAGGTCATAACTACCTCTCCTCCAAAAGATTGAACATGTTCAAAAATCCTTTCATCGTCTGTCGCCACGATTACCGCCGAAAGACTTCTGGCTTTCATAGCCTGCTCGTAAGTTCTTTGAATCATGGATTTCCCTGCAATGTCTGCTAAAGCTTTGGCAGGAAAACGGGTTGAAGCATAGCGTGCCGGAATAATTCCCAGAATGGATATCTCCCGATTGTATATTTCTCGATTTTCGGTCTTAGATTTCAAGATTTTTCAGATTATTTGGAATATGATTTAAAAAAAGGTGTTCAGTTATGAGGATGATCTCATTTACTGAATCGGGGAATCACTAAATTTGAAGGTAAAATTACCATAAACAACATAATATTAAACATTCTGTGCACGCAACGTTTTCACATACCTTTGAAGGAAAAATCTGGAATACTGCTTTTGACGAATTCTCGCCGAACGATTTACTGGCTATTGAAACCCGAAATGAGTCAACCCGAAAAGTCAGGTTTTCAGTTGTAAATTTCAAAAAACAACAAATTGAATTCGAAGATCTGAACCCGGAAAATACCTGGTGGCTGGGAATGATCGGTATTTTCAATGAGAAATTATTACTCCACAGGTATTCCGATTTTCAAAAACCTGAACCTCTGGGAATTATTGCTATTGATGCTTTTACCGGGGCTTTAAAATGGCGTTTGGACGAATGGATTTTCCTGAATTGTGACGGTGAAGCGATTACTGCCTTCCAGATTAATGATGAAAGCCAGCCGGTTTATGAAAGTTTTGATTTAAAAACCGGAGTAAAGTTCCACAAAAATACCGCCAAAACTCCATTGAATACCCAAACAGAGGTATTCCCCTCCGTTCATTACACTGAAAACAATGAATTTTTCCCTGCAATTTTTAAATTTTTATACCGTTTGTTAGGAATTGAGGCTCAAAAAGCCGTAGATTATTCCGAATTTCAAGACAAGATTATTATTTCTTATTATATTTACCGGGGAAACTCTTTAAATAATTATTTGTTAGTTACCGATCGGAAGCGCAATATTCTGCTCAATGATTTAATTGCTGAAACAGATGGCGTAGGTATTGACACCTTCTCTGTCTATTCCAAAACTTTGTTATATATAAAAAATAAAAATCAATTGGTAAGTTATGAAATTTAGCCCTGAAACCGCCTCAAAAATCTCATTTACGCTTTTATTAACCAGCGCTTCTTTTCTATCTGAAGCCAGCATAATAGATTCCGTCGGTGTAAAAAATGAAGGTGGAAAAACTTACGTTATTTACAAAGTTGCACCTAAACAAACACTTTTTTCAATCGTAAAAAAATACGGTAGCTCTATTTCGGAATTCAAAGCAGCAAATCCCGGAGTTTCTGAAAATATTCAAATTGGTCAGACTATTAAAATTCCTTATAAAGGCATCGTAAAAGCCAGTGCAGCTCCCAAAGCGGCAGAACCACTGGAAAGCCCGCTTCCTCCGAACCCAAGAGCTGACGCTCCCGGAATTCATGTGGTAGAAGCACATCAGGGATTATACGGCATTGCTACGAAATATAAAGTAACAATGGCAGAAATACGCAAATGGAATGGACTGACAACTGACCAGCTTCATGTTGGCCAGACTTTGATTGTCAGTGACAGACAATATGTACTCTCAAGAAAAGCAGCAACAACTGCTAAAACTGAAACAAGTACTCCTGCGGTAAATACAGCTCCTGTTGCAGAACATCCTGTGGCTACTGCGCCTCCGGTCAGTGTTCCTAAAGAAGAACCGAAACCTGTTATTTCTGCCCCGAAAGAGGAGCCGAAAGTAGCGGTAAAAGAGGAAAAAATTGACGAAGGAAGTGTTAACAAAACATCTGAAACCACAAAGATCGCTTCAGGTTACAAAAAAACCTTCGAAACCGGTCTGGCTGAATTAATTGATGTGGAGGATAAATCAGGAAAATACCTTGCTTTACACCACTCAGCTCCTACCGGAACTTTAGTGAATGTAAAGAATCAGTCAAACGGTCAAAGTATCTGGGTAAAAGTAATCGGTAAACTTCCTGATACAGGAGATAAAGTGATTATCAAACTTTCACCGAGAGCTTTCGAAAAATTAAGCCCTGCCGACAAACGAATTCGTGCTGAAATCAGTTATTTAGTTCCATAATACTAAAAAACAGAAGAGGATAATCCTCATAAATATTAAAAAAGTGCCCAGACAAAAACGCCCAGTAACGGTAGGAAATATAGTATTCAATGTAATTTTCACATTGGCCTATCCATTTATCGCCGCTTTTTCATTTCTCTTCACAATTTTGGTTTGGTTTTTTTCCATTCCTTCCAAAATAATCGCATTTTTTGCCTCGAAGAGATAACAGAGAAAATATAAGGGTTAAGAGTTATGCGCCTTGCATGACTTTTGACCCTTTTACTTTGCTCCTTTTATAACATATCTGAATCCGCTTATGACCAATTACATTGCTGAACTTTTAGAAGAAAAGTATCAGCAGTATAACCAGCCGAATTTCATACCAAACGATCCGATCAGTATTCCGCATCTTTTCTCGAAGAAACAAGATATTGAAATCATGGGATTCTGGGCCTCAATTCTGGCCTGGGGACAACGAAAAACCATTATTAATAAATGCCAGGAGCTAATTCAGCTTATGGATGGCACTCCTTACGACTTCATTCTGAACCATCAGGAAAATGATTTGAAAAAGCTTTTGAATTTTAAACACCGGACGTTCAATTCTACAGATACTTTATACTTTATTTCATTTTTTCAAAAATACTATTCTGAAAATGAGTCGCTTGAATCTGCTTTCAGCAGGTTTTTGCAGAAAGATGCTGTAAATATCCATGACGGACTGAAAGGTTTTCATGATTTATTTTTTAGCCTGGATGATTTCCCGGAAAGAACAAAAAAACACATCGCTACCCCGATTCGTAAGTCCTCCTGCAAACGCATCAATATGTACCTGAGATGGATGGTCAGGAAAGATCAGCAACAAGTTGATTTTGGCATCTGGAATCAGATTAAACCATCTCAGCTAATTTGTCCCTGTGATGTACATGTTGACCGTGTAGCCAGAAAACTCGGACTAATCGAACGGACTAATACAGACTGGATTACAGCGGTAGAATTGACCGAAAATCTGAAAAAATTAGATCCGAATGACCCTGTCAAATATGACTTTGCTTTGTTTGGTCTGGGAGTTGAAGGTGAAATGTAAATACGTAAGTTAAATACGGAGAAAACGCAGATAAATTCTGGTAGTTAATATTTCAAATCACATTAAAAAGCCCTTTTTCCATTAAAAAACATTACAACACATGCAAATTAAGAAACAATCTTTCGGAAAATTTGAAGAGTATGTTCTTGAAAATCCTCTGACGGGAGAGGCAGTTTATATTTTACCGGCTTATGGCGGCGTTGTCCGCAAAATCTCATTATCCGCAAAAGGGCAACCTTTTACCGTTTTGAATGCAGGGGAAACTGATACAGAATTTCTGGCAGATTCATTTTATCCTTCAGCACTTCTTTTCCCCTGGGTAAATCGTACAAGAGATGGGAAATATACATTTGAAGGGAAAGAACACCAGCTTCCGATCAATGAAACCAATCTGAATAATGCTATACATGGTTTTGTCTGTAAACTTCCTTTCAGCATTACAAAAAACACATCAGATGAAAGTTCTGCAGAACTGTTTCTTGAATATCGTCATGAAGGTGATTTTGAGGGTTTTCCGTTCCCTTTCAGCATCGAAATTCAATATACACTTACCTCATCAGAGGGTTTGCATATAACGCATCTTATTAAAAATACAGGGAAAGGCAATTTACCAATGGGTTTAGGCTGGCATCCTTATTTTCAGTTTGATGACGAAACTGCTGACGACTGGAAAGTAAGATTCCCTGCAAAATACCAGTATATTTCTGACAGTCAGATGATTCCTGCCGGAAGAGAACCTTTTGCCGGGGGAGAATGGTATGACCTGAGCGGGCAAACGCTGGATAATGTTTTCGCTCTTGAAAATTTTGAAGGAATCTGTAAGACAGAACTTTACTCAAAGAAAAAGGATATTACGCTGGAAGTATGGCAGGAAGCAGGTCCGCAAAAGCATAATTTTATTGTGGTTTTTGTGCCAAATGAAAGAAACCGTATTGCCATCGAACCAATGACCGCCAATACCAATGCCCTGAACAGCGGAGAAGGTTTGATTGTTTTAAAAGCGGGTGAAGAATATCAGGTTAGCTGTGGCGTAAAACTTTACTAGAATACTTTTAAGCGTCATAAAAAGTCCCCGGCCGTTAGATCGATCGGGGACTTTTTTTAAATATAACTTTTCTTCCTGTTCTGTATCTTTTCATACACCATCTGAATAATTCCATCTTTCAGCCCCAAATCCGGAACAAGCATATTTTCAGCACCGGACCATTTCATAGCAGAAAGATATATCTCAGAAGCGGGAACAATTACATCTGCACGGTCAGCATTTAACCTCAGTTTATTAATCCTGTCTTCATAAGAAAAGGACGCCACATAGTCATGTAACCGCTCCAATTCTGCGTAGCTCATGCTTTTATCTCCTCCCTCCGACTTATCTGCAATGTTAAAAAGCTTGTTGATATTACCTCCGGTTCCGACGGCCGTAATGTTCATTTTTGCCGGGTCAATGTGCAAGGCAATCCATTTCTGCATCTTGTCCCAATCACCGGCCTTTTCCTTTCCTTCCAGCAACCTTACCGAGCCGATTTTAAAGGAGCGGGAGGCTATTTTCCGGCGATTCACATAAATGTTTAATTCTGTAGAACCTCCACCCACATCAATATGCAGGTAATTCTTATCAGAAGCCAAAGCCTGCACCACCACATCATTAATCAATTCAGCTTCTTTGGTTCCTTCTATGACATGAATTTTCATATCAAGAATTTTATGGATTCTGGTGATGATCGCATCAGTATTACTCGCCTCACGCATGGCAGAAGTAGCACAAATCATGAAATCTTTTACTTCATGAAGATCCATCAACAATTTATATGCACTCAGTAGTTTAAATATTCTTACTTCAGACTCGGGAGTAATTTCTCCGGTATTGAAAACATCATGCCCTAAACGCAGGGCAAAACGGACATATTCAACTTTTTTAAAACTAATGACACCCTCATTATCAAGCACTTTCGAAATCTGCAAACGGGCGGCATTGGAGCCAATGTCAACGGCGGCTATTTTCATTTTTTGTGTTATTTTATATTTGGCTGAGTCAGATCAGCCTCTGAAATGCCAGGGCAAAAAGCAATCGGAGCCTTTCCCTTCAGGTTTTTCATAAACTTACGACCAAATATCAACATTATTTACCTCAAAAACCTAATCCAGTATCTGATATCCTTATTTCCTGGTGAAGGTGAATCCATTTCCTTCCTCCTCAAAATCCAGTTCCACTCCGATCAGATACATCAGATGTCTCCGGTCAATCAGGATTTTAATACCCTCCACTTCGTAAAGTTCATCGTTTTCAGTCATTTTATCAAAACCTAATAAGTAGTTTGCACTGCAAGCTCCGCCTTTCAGGCCTACTCTCAGGTTATATTCTGCCGGAATGCCTTTGATATTCAGACTATTTCGTATCTCTTCCTGAGCATCCGGAGATATTGTTATTGGTATAATATTCATTTTATTTCCTAAACTTCTGCCATTGAGAATCCTCTTTTTTCAATTTATAAAAAAACATTCCTGTTTTCCTCTCCGGCAAATGACATTTTAAGATCTGTTTATTCAAACTCAAAAAACACGTTTTCTCTGATTTTTCTCCGGCATAGCAAGTATTAATGAGGAGAAATTTTATGGTCTTTTAATTTAAAGACTAAAATTAGCTATTTTTGAGTTAGTAAATAATTGGAGGACAAAACTAAAGTCCCCTCAAATTTACAACTCATTAATTAGCCAAACCCAAACATAATGGAATTAGTTGCCGATTTAGTAAAAATAATCCTTCCTTCCGGCCTCATCTTGTGGGCAATGTATCTTACCGTAAGTTCTTTCATCAAAAAAGATTTAACACAGAAATCACTGGAAATAAAAGCCAGAAATCTTGAAACCATTCTGCCGATCCGTATACAGGCATACGAGAGAATGACCTTATTTCTGGAAAGAATTACGCCAAACAATCTCCTGGTCCGGCTTTCCGGAAGATCTGTTCACAGCCTTGATTTTCAACAATTGCTTTTATCAGAAATACGCGATGAGTTTTCCCATAATTTATCACAGCAAATCTACATGTCGGCAGAAGCCTGGGAAGCCATCAGAAGAGCCCAACAGGAAATTACTACCTTAATCAACCTGGCATCAAAGGATATTTCCCTGGATACGCCTTCCATCGAACTTTCTAAAAGAATCATGCAGATAGTTATTGAAAACGGAGCCAACCCGACAGAAGAAGCATTGAAAATTATCAAAGAAGAATTCCGCAGTAATTTTTTATAATATAACCCGGATTTTCAAATCAGGAATTTCTAAAACCAAATCACTATGACTAAAGATTTATCTCCTAAAACGAACTTACAACATTTGTTGAGTATCCCTGTAATTGTAGCTGCGTTAGGCTATTTCGTTGATATTTACGACTTGCTTCTCTTTGGAATTGTAAGGATTCCCAGTTTAAAAGAATTAGGCCTTGACGAGGAACAAAGATCAATCATCGGGAAGGATATTCTCAACTGGCAAATGGGAGGACTATTAATCGGAGGAATACTATGGGGTGTTTTGGGTGATAAAAAAGGAAGACTTTCTGTCTTATTCGGTTCAATTCTAACTTATTCTTTAGCAAATATTGCCTGTGGGTTTGTGCAGGATCCTACTACATATTCTCTTCTGCGTTTTATTGCAGGAATCGGGCTTGCCGGAGAACTAGGTGCCGGAATTACACTTGTTTCCGAAATTTTACCCAAAGAATTAAGAGCAATCGGTTCGTCATTAGTTGCCGGAATCGGGCTTTTCGGAGCAGTTGTCGCTTATTTCACCGTTCAGTTATTCGACTGGAGAAATGCTTTTTTCATTGGCGGCGGCTTAGGAATTGTGCTTCTGATTCTCCGGATCAGTGTATTTGAATCAGGCATGTTTGAAAATCTTAAACATCATAAACATATTGAAAAAGGCAATTTCTTTGCTCTTTTTACCAATACAGACCGACTTAAAAGGTATTTAAAATGTATCGGAATCGGATTGCCTACCTGGTTTGTAATCGGGATTTTAGCAACTTTTTCAAATGAATTCGGTAAGGCTTTAGGCATTGCAGAAGAGATTGTTCCCGGAAAAGCAATTATGTTCTGTTACATCGGACTGGCTGTTGGTGACCTGGCAAGCGGTTTTATCAGTCAATGGTTGCAGTCCAGAAAAAAGGCAGTATTAGGGCTGATTATTCTGACTATCATCTTTTCCGGAATCTTCCTTTATGGTCAGATTAAATCTGCGGAAATACTTTATATTGTTTGTCTTTTGGCAGGTTTTTCTATCGGATATTGGGCAATGTTTGTAACCATCGGTGCAGAACAATTTGGTACCAATCTGAGAGCAACCGCTGCTACAACTGTTCCGAATATGGTTCGGGGAACGGTTATACTCATGACTTCTTTATTCAATTATTTAAAACCGGGGCTGCATACTATCAATGCCGGAGCAGTTGTTGGTCTGATCTGCTTTGTTCTGGCAATTTATTCCATTCTTACCATTCCTGAGACACATGGGAAAGACCTTGACTATTTGGAAAAATAACAAAATCTTTATAAAATTCGGAAAATCAGGCTATTGAGCTACATTCCCACTTTTAAGAATAAATCATGAAAACGTTCAGAATCGGGATTATCCTGTTGTTGATAAGCTTTTGCTCATTTTCTCAGCAATTGTTGCAAAAGACATATGAAGGGAATATCAATGGAAAAATCCCGGTTTCAGTTACACTGAAAAAAGAAGGAAATTCTTTATTCGGAAATGTGATCTATAAGAAAAAAGGACTTCCGATTGCGGTAATCGGCTATTCTGAAAATAATACAGTTTTTTTCAATGAATTAATGCCTGATGGAAAAGTAACAGGTACTTTTTCCGGTGAAATAAAGGGAGACCTTATTACAGGAAAATGGTTTTCTCCTGAAAAAAACGCCAGAGAGCTTTCTTTTTCAATCAGGAAAATCAGTGAAAAGGCCGTAAATCATAAAATTATTAAAGATGTCACCGGAACTTACAATTACTCCTTCGGAGAAGAAGGCGGTTCCGGTGATTTAAGAGTAAAGCGCCTCAGAAACGATAAAATCGCAATAAGTTTTGATTGTATCAGAGGAGCTCCTTCCTACAATATGGCTACTATCTCCAAAACTACTGTCAGGTTAAACGGCAATAAAGCTATTTACAGCAGTAATGAGTTTGGAAAATGCAGGTTCTTCATCCTTTTTTCAGAAAACGGGGCAAGAGTCAGCTTTTTTGACAATGCATACAGCTGCGGGTTTGGAAATGCTGCTACTGTTGAAGGAAACTATATTAAAACAAATAGCAGCATTCCGAAATTTGAAGAAAACAATCATTGATTTCAGGCAAAAACACTGTTTTTCTACCAGATTAAATCATAAGATTGATTCAGAGGCATATTGATTGTTAAGTTGTTTGCCCGGATAATTTCACCAGGTTCCATTCCCTCCAACTCAAATAATTCAAAAATTCTCCAAAATACAGTCAGACTATCTGAAGTAGTTTCTGCTTCCCGGCATTCTTCATCAAAATTCATAAGTTTAACAGGTTTTATATTTCAGCAGTAAGGATACCTTGAAATGCAGATTTCAGTTATTGTCTTTCTTCTTTCCACCAGTTGAATCTTCCTTTCCAGTGTTTTTTAAATCTTTCTCTTTCTTCCGGATTCATGTTTTCCCAACGCTCTGCCATTTTTTCTTTCCACATATGCCCGCCGCCGGGATGTCTTCCTCTCCATCCTCCTCCTCCTCCTCTAAAGCCTCCGAAAAGGATTTTTGAGAGCACTAATAATCCTAAAGCCTGTAAAAATGTAATCAGCTTCAAACCGAATAATACAGGCATCAGCCAGTTCCATAAACTCATCACTACAAAACCACCGATAAAAATAAAGGCCAAAACCTTTAAGAATCCTTTAAAAATGAACATCTTCATGTCTTTATTTATTTTTTAATTAAACATTTCCTGATACAAATAGCGTAAACGTTCTCTCAGGTGATTGACAGCATAATGCTTTCGGGAAATCAAAGTATTTACAGAAATTCCGGTTTCTTCTGCAATAGTTTTGAAGCTTTTTCCATCAAATTCATGCCATTCAAATACATTCCTTTGTTCTTCGGGGAGTTCTTCCAAGGCCTCTGAAATGGCTCCCAAAATCATATCGTACATCATTTCATCATTGACGGAAGCTATATCAGCAGGCAGAATTTCCTGAAGCAAAAGCTTTTCTCCGTCGTCCTGACTCATTGTACCAAATTGTGCTTCCAGTGAATCCGTTTTTTTCTTGCGGTAGAAATCGGTAATCTTATTTCTTGCCACTTTAAAAAGCCAGGATGCCAGCTGCTCAACGGGTTTCATCAACCTGTACGTTTCGATCAATTCAAAAAAAACTTCCTGAAGCAAATCCTCCGCATCTTCCTCGGTAGGAACACGCTTGCGAACAAAGTCTAACAAACGCCTGCGTTCCTTTTGCACCGTTTGGTGAATCTGTTCATTCTGTTCCGCCGTGGATAAATTTTCAGTCATTGCTTTTACATTTTCACTATTTGGTAGGGAAGACGGCTGAGTCGGAAAAATATTTTAATGAATACTTATTTTAGGATGAGCGGTAATAAATTAAGCTGAATGGTTAAAAATAATTATCTTTATCCGGGCTTAAAATCAGGGAGAAAAAAATAGGCAACAAATCCTCTTTACTCCCCGTTATAGCTTTATGCTGTTTGCAAAAAATCGGGAATTAAGGTTAATCCTTATTCGTTAATTCGTCTCCAATTTTTAAAACGGTTACAGGACAGGCAGGGATTTATCCGGTAAAGCTGCCTGATTTTGTACAACAATTTTCCGGATTTCTCAGCAATTAATTCTCAAAAACAAAGTACAATTCCCGGAATTTCAATCCTTAATTTTCTCTAAAGAATATACCGGAGGAAATAGGGGAATATGTAAACTTATAAATATTTCATCGAAAAAGTAAAATTTCAAATTATGCAATATTCTATTCTGTGGGCAGATGATGAGATCGATCTCCTGAAGCCTTATATTATGTTCTTAGAGAGTAAAGGTTATGATGTTACACCCGTTAATTCCGGAGCAGATGCCTTGGAAGAAGTTGAAAAAAGTAAGTTTGACGTCGTTTTCCTGGATGAAAATATGCCGGGAATGACCGGGCTTGAAGTGCTTCCGCAAATTAAGCAGCTTAAGCCAAATTTACCGGTAATTATGATTACCAAATCGGAAGAGGAGCATATTATGGAGGAAGCGATTGGTTCAAAAATCGCTGATTATCTTATTAAACCGCTTAATCCGAATCAGATACTGCTGGCAGTTAAAAAGATCCTTGATAAAAAACGTCTTGAAGAAGAGAAAACCAATCTGAGCTATCAGCAGGAATTCCGTCAGCTTGCTATGCAATATCAGGACAGAATTGACCATAACGAGTGGGCTGAAATATATAAAAAATTAATTTTCTGGGAGTTGGAAATTGACAGAACAGAAAATAAATCAATGGCCGAAGTACTGAATATGCAGAAATCTGAAGCCAACGCTAATTTTGCCAGATTTATAGAAGAAAACTATGAAGAATGGCTGAATGATCCGAAAATCGACAAACCTCTGATGTCGCATCAGCTTATGCGTAAAAAGGTTTTTCCATTGGTAAAAGACAATTCCCCGCTTTTCTTTCTGTTGATTGATAATTTACGTTTTGACCAGTGGAAAATTCTGGAAGGACTCCTTCAGGATTATTTTACAGTAGAAGAAGAAAGCTCTTATTATTCGATCCTGCCAACCACAACAGCCTACGCCAGAAATTCTATTTTCGCAGGGATGCTGCCTTCTGAAATAGAAAAACAATATCCGAAACACTGGGTACAGGATATCGGCGACAGCGAAGATGAAGAAGGATTCAATCAGTATGAGGACTTTTTCTTCCAGGAACAAATTCGTCGTAGTCGTCTGACGTTCAAATCTTCATACTACAAAATCCTGAATACTACTCAGGGAAAATCGCTGGTAGATAACTTCAACAACCTGATGCAGAATCAGTTGAATGTAGTGGTTTATAACTTTGTAGATATGCTTTCTCATGCCCGTACCGACATGGCAATGATTAAGGAATTGGCTCCTGATGAGTCAGGTTACAGAAGTATTACCGCAAGCTGGTTTACCCACTCTCCTCTTTTTGATTTGTTGAAAAAGATTTCAGAGAAAAAAGGACGCCTTATCATTACCACTGACCACGGTATGATTCGTGTACAAAACCCTGCGAAAATTGTAGGAGACCGTTCAGTAAATACGAACCTGCGTTATAAGCAAGGGAAAAACCTGAATTGGGATGATAAAGATCACGTATTGGTTTGCAGAAAACCGGAGCGTTTTTTCCTGCCTAAGATCAACGTTTCAACTACCTATGTTTTCACGATGGAGGATTATTTCTTTGCTTATCCGAATAATTATAATCACTACGTGAACCACTATAGAAATACCTTTCAGCATGGAGGCGTTTCACTGGAAGAGTGTATTATTCCATTTGTTTATCTGACAGCGAAGTAAGAATCAGGCTTAAAACTAACCCCTGCTCTGTGGCACACAGAGCAGAAATACCAAACATTTGTGGTCTGTGAGACACAGACCACGGTGAAGGAATCAGACTTAAATCTGACTTTATCGAAAAGACCTGCCTTTTTGAAAGGGCAGGTCTTTATATTTTGAAGGAAAATGTCCTAACCCCTGCTCTGTGACACACAGAGCGTAAACAAACATCAAAAAAAAACTTATCAGGAAGTGGTCTGAGTCACTCAGACCTTGGTGAAAGGAAAAGCTCTTAAAGTCCGTAAGTTGGGCTGGTTTGTTCAATTACAGCACCGTTTTCACATTTCAAAACCCTTGCAGGGAATTTTCTGATCATGTCAAAATCGTGAGTAGCCATAAGAATAGCAGTTCCTGCCCTGTTAATTTCATGAAATGTTTTTAATATTTGCTCTGAAACCACCGGATCAAGATTTCCTGTCGGTTCATCAGCAAAAAGAATCTGAGGTTCATTCAGTAAAGCCCTGGCTATTACAACACGTTGCTGCTCTCCGCCGGATAACTGGTGAGGCATTTTATCAATGGAAGAAGAAAGGCCAACCTGCATTAATACTTCAGCAATTCTGGACTTCATTCTGGCTTTATCAGTCCAGCCTGTAGCCTGCAAAACAAACTTCAGGTTATCATTTACTGAACGGTCTGTAAAAAGCTGAAAATCCTGAAATACAATACCGATTTTACGGCGAAGAAAAGGAATATCCCGGTTTTTGAGGTTATGAATTTCGAACTCGGCAACATTTGCATAACCTTGCTGAAGCCAGAGATCCGCATACAATGTTCTTAGAAGTGAACTTTTACCGCTTCCGGTACGGCCGATTAAAAAAACAAATTCACCTTTATTGATTGTGAAATTGACATCTGTCAAGACTAATTTAGAATCCTGATAAATGAATGCATTCTGAAGAGATACTACCGGAGTTTCTGAAAACATGTTTTATAAGCTATTATCAAAGATAAATGACCAATTACCAAAGATAAAGAATATTTGATAATTGGTCATTTAAATTCAAAGTGAAAGTTCATTGGAAAAGTCCGTTTATTTACCATTTTTACAGTAAAACTGAGGAAACGGCCGGATTTTTTCAATTATTCCCCTTCAGAATTATTGATTTGATTTAGCATGGTCTGCAAGGAATTTCTCCAAACCGATGTCAGTCAACGGATGTTTCAACAATGCTGTGATTGCTGACAAAGGTCCTGTCATAACATCAGCACCGATTTCAGCACATCTGATGATATGAATAGGGTGACGAACAGATGCAGCAAGGATTTCAGTATTGAAACCGTAGTTATCATAAATAGTACGGATTTGTTCGATAAGCTCAATACCATCGAAAGAAATATCATCCAAACGTCCGATAAAAGGAGAAACATATGAAGCTCCTGCTTTAGCAGCCAATAAAGCCTGACCTGCAGAGAAAATCAAAGTACAGTTAGTTCTGATACCTTTTTCAGAGAAATAACGAAGTGCTTTCACGCCGTCTTTGATCATCGGCACTTTCACAACGATTTTCTCATCCAATTCTGCCAATTCTTCACCTTCACGAATCATTCCCTCAAAATCCGTAGAAATAACTTCCGCCGAAACATCTCCTTCAACAATTGCGCAGATTGCCTTGTAGTGCTTCATTACATTGTCTTTACCACTGATACCTTCTTTAGCCATCAATGACGGGTTGGTTGTTACTCCATCCAATACGCCTAAATCCTGTGCCTCCTGAATCTCTTTGAGATTGGCAGTGTCGATAAAAAATTTCATGTTTAAACCCTATTTAATTATGTTTCTGAGAAATTAAAAAATTTTGTTGATTAACAAATCAGGCCGAAGTCTGAGAATCCATTAAAAAAAACTGAAATTCAAATACTTATGCTTTTACAAAACACCATAATATTTTGAATGATTCCTTAAATACCTGCCGGCCCCGGAATTTCCTCAAAATCAGTGGGTAAATATATCACTGTTCTGTTAGAAAATCCTAGATTTCCGGATGAAATTTTCAAAAAAATGATTATAACAGTATAGAACAGTTGGGCATCTGAATAAATCAGACTGATCTTACGTATTCTAACAAAAGCCGGGGAATTGAAAAACTGGGGGAATCGAAAAAAAAATGGCAAATTCACCGCTCAACCTGCCTACCCTTGCTTCGGTCAAGACCTGGGGGATTCGGAGGGAGCTGGTAATTTGCCGATGCAAAGATGGCAGAATTTGTTGTTTTTTCAAAACTATAGGTCGAAATTTGAGCAGAAAATCAAGGATTTCAATGTTCGTCCTTCATTAAACTTGAGTTAAATTTTGATTATCAAGGCGTTGACTCAATTCAAATTTTTAAAAAAAATGAAAAAAAAACTTCATCTTTCCATATCTCAGGGATTTATCCCGGTTATGCTTTTATTTTTTTCCGTTCTTTTCAAGGCTTGTTCAGGAAGTGCTGATGCTTTTATTGAAAAAGCCAAGGTTCATTTAAGTGCCGGACAGCCAAAGGAGGCGCTCAATTACCTTAACCAGGCAATTAATAAAGACTCCAAAAATGCTCAGGCATTCAATATGCGTGGCGCAGCTTATTTTGAATTAAAGGATTTTAACAATGCTTTGCTTGACTACGAGCAGGCTATTAAACTTGATCCAAATAATTATAAACCATTTTTCAACAGGGCTTCTGTAAAGATGGAAAGAGGAGACTGGGAAGGTGCTTTGGCTGATTGCTCTGAAGCATCAAAACTGGATCCTCAGAATGATGAAATCTATGTAAAAAGAGGTATTGTACTGGCAGCTTTGAGAAATACTGAAGAAGCTGTAAAAGATTTCGACAAGGCCATATCTTTGAATCCTAAAGAGACCAATGCACTTTATAACCGTGGCAACATTTTTTTCCAGCTGGGTGAACTTGATAAAGCTTATGACGACTTCTCCGCAGCAATCAAAGTTGATCCTAAATTCGCCAAAGCATTTTACGGATTGGGAATTATTCAGCAAAAACAAGGAAAAAATGATGATGCCTGCCTAAGTTTAAAACAGGCAAAACGCCTTGGCTATCCTGATGCAAAAGATGCATTGAAAACTTTCTGCGAATAAATCCGGAATGTAAAACCCTGAAAATCTATAACATTCACCCTTATGAAATACCTTGCACTGTTATTCGTCCCGATATTTCTGCTGTTTGCAGGATGGCAATATAATGATCCTGACCCGGTTTTGTGGATCCCGATTTATCTTATAGCAGCTTACGCAGCATTCCAGGCTTTCAGAGGTCAGTCTAACCCTGAAATGCTGGTAGTTCTTTTTATTATGTCTTTTGCCGGAGGGTTAAATTCCTGGCAACAGATGACAGCCTGGGAGGGTTTTGTCACAGATGGATTATCCATGAAAACCGTAAATCAGGAACTGGCGAGAGAAGCCTGGGGGCTCTGGATCTGTTCCGGCGCTTATCTCTTGTTCTGGTTCATGAAAACAAAAAAATAAACATCCGTTAAAAAAAGAGCAGCATCGGCATTGCAATACCGATGCTGCTCTTTTTTTATATCCATATACTTGCTAAAACCTTGAAATTCTGCCATATTACTCTATAAATTCATTTTCTCTCAAAGGCAGGAATCTTAATAGCAATGTATCTGAACGGAAAAGCTAAAAAACAACATACTTATGATGCCATCGTCATAGGTTCGGGGATAAGCGGTGGCTGGGCAGCCAAAGAACTATGTGAGGCAGGACTAAAAACACTGGTGCTGGAGCGGGGCAGAGCTGTAAAACACCTCGAAGATTATCCTACTGCCATGCTAAATCCCTGGGATTTTCCTCATCATGGCAAAATACCTCTCGATACGAAGGAGGCAAATCCTATTGCTAAAAGATGCTATGCCTTCGATGAAGCCACAGAACATTTTTTTGTCAAAGATAAAGAACACCCTTATGTTCAGGAAAAGCCTTTCGACTGGATCAGAGGTTATCAGGTTGGTGGAAAATCTCTGATCTGGGCCAGACAAACCCAGCGTTGGAGTGATTACGAATTTGAAGCACCGGCCAGAGACGGATTTGCAGTAGATTGGCCGATCCGTTATAAAGACATTGCTCCCTGGTATAGTAAGGTAGAAAGATTTGTCGGAATCAGCGGGAATAAGGATGGTATCCAAAGCCTTCCTGACGGAGAGTTTTTACCTCCCTGGGAATTAAACTGTCTTGAAAAGCATATTCAGAAACGGATTAAAGAAAATTATACAAATCGTCATGTAATTATCGGACGATGTGCGCACCTTACCAAACCACAACCTATCCATTTACAACAGGGAAGAGGCCAGTGCCAGGCCAGACACCTGTGTTATCGCGGCTGCCCGTACGGTGGTTATTTCAGTTCAAATTCTTCTACATTGCCCTGGGCAGCCAAAACAGGAAATCTTACTCTTCGCCCCCATTCTGTGGTACATTCCATTATTTATGATGAACATAAAAACAGAGCCAAAGGCGTAAGAGTAGTTGACACCGTCAGCAAGGAAACCATGGAATTTTATGCTAAAATCATCTTTGTCAACGGTGCTGCTTTAAACACCAATCTGATTTTATTAAATTCCACTTCAAACAGGTTTCCGGAGGGTCTGGGAAATGATAATGGTTTATTGGGAAAATACATCGCATTTCATAATTACCGGGGCGCCGGAGGAGCAAGATTCGAAGGTTTTGATAACCAATATTATCTGGGAAGAAGACCAACCTCTGCTTTTATGCCTTCTTTTAGAAATGTTCAGAAGCAGGAAACTGACTTTTTAAGAGGGTATATGGTGGCGTTTACTGCTTCAAGAGCTGGCTGGCAAAGAGATATGAATATGCCTGAATTCGGGGCAGCATACAAGGATAAAGTAACTCATCCCGGAGAATGGGGCGTTTTCATTATGATGCAGGGAGAAACCGTTCCTAAATTGGAAAATCATGTACGGCTCAGCAAAGACCTGAAAGACGATTGGGGAGTACCACAATTAATCACTTCTGTAGATTATGACCAGAATGATTTAAAAATGCTGGAAGATTTCAAAACCCAGGCCTCTGAAATGCTTGATAAGGCAGGTTGCAAAGACATTCATACATACGATTCCAGGCAATCTCCAGGACTTGACATTCATGAAATGGGAGGTGTCAGAATGGGAAAAGACCCCGCCTCTTCTTTACTGAATAACTGGAATCAATTACACCAGTGTAAAAACGTATTTGTAACGGATGGAGCTTGTATGACTTCAGTAGGGAATCAGAACCCTTCTCTGACATTTATGGCTTTAACCACCAGAGCAGCGAGTCATGCAGTAAGCGAAATGAAGAAGAAAAATCTTTAAAACCGTTAAAGCGGCGGACAGATTACATTACCCTTTCTTTTTGGTGAATAAACTTTAGGTTCTCTGTAAACTTGTTTGGATTTCTTTTTGGTGGATTTGAAATAGATACCTGTAAAAGGCATTAAACTCATTTTGTAATTGGGTAAATAATGGTATTCAAAATCATTCTGAAAATGCACCGGTAAAAAATGTGCATTTTCATAGGTATATTTTTCAAATTCACCATCATACAGATACATGGTAATAAAACCATCTTTGCTATACTTTTTCTGAATCGATTGCTGAATACTTTCAGATTTGCCTGAGGCCCTCATTTCTCCAAAATACTCCTTCAGAAGCCTTGCCTTGTTATAATTGATTACCGAACTTCCTGAATCAAGCTGCAGGGCAATATCGAAGTATTTTCTGGCATCTTTCTTATTATTCTGGGCAGCATAAATCACACTCATGTTATTGACACCGCTTTTGCTGGTATAAATCTGATAGTTTTTTAATGCTTCCGGAAAATCATTAATATTTTTATGTGCATTTCCCACATTGACATAATAGAACTGACGTGATGCATCCGTCTGATGGGCTTTGTTAAAATCCGCCAGTGATTCCGCATAAAATTTTCCGGCAGCATTCTGATTATGCTCCATGTCATTTCTCACACCCAGATAAGCTTTTACAATCCCTCTGTTGTTGTACAAATAGGCCTTGGAAGGATTCCGGTAAATCAAACTGTCGAGTGCTGAAAGTGCTTTCTCCATTTCATCATTTTCCAGTAAAGTAATCGCCAGGCCATTTTTGGCGCTTACATTTCTTGGATTTATCGCCAACGCTCTATAGAAATCACCGCTTGCTTTTTCAAATTTCTCGAAATACAGATTCAGATTCCCTCGGTTACTTCTTATTTTATCATTATCCGGATCCTTTGCAATAGCCTGATTAAGGAGCTCCTCTGCTTTAGCAAACTGTAATTTTGCAATATACTGTGCACTTAAAGCAGCATAGGGAACAGCACTTTCCGGATCCAGCTTCATGATCGTTTCAAAATCAGCATTAGACTCCCGTTCTTTACCCAGGTTCTGACAGGTAATTGCCCGGCATAGCAAAACATCTGTCATTTCAGGATTATTCAGATCTACGGCTGTTTTAGCATTTTTAAACGCTTCATAAGCATCAGGATAATTACCCGATTTATACAATACAATCGCCTTACCCAAATACGCAAACTGGTTGGAAGGTTCTATCTCCAGAGCTCTTTCAAACTCAGCCATGGCCAATTTATAGTTTTGCTGGCTACAAAGGGCATTTCCTAAACCAATATGTGCAAAAGCTGAATGGTTTTTGTAATGAACAGCAAGCCGGAATTCTTTTTCTGAAAGTCTGAAGTTTTTACGGCCGTATAGTGCGTTAGCCAGACCAAGATGGGCTTCAAAGATATTTTTCTTTTTTTCTATGTAAAGATAATATTTGAAATTTTCCTCAGCTTCTTCATACTTTTTCATGGCCAGTGCCACTGAACCCGTTTTCAGATAAGCCTGAATACCATAGTAATTATTTTCATCTCTGATTTTCTTAAAATCCTGAAGTGCCAGTTCAAACTTTCCCTGGCTATAATAAAAATCACCTCTGGTTATTCTGAAAAGGGTATTTTTGGGTTCTTCCTGAATAGCAAGTGAGAGTGCGGCTTCCGCATTGCCGAAATTTTTCTGATTCCAGAAAACCAATCCCGAATTATAATTTTTATTGGAGTTAGATGCTGTAGTGGTATTGAGGAGTGAATCCTGACTGCTGTGTTCTTTCTTCAGGATTCTGGCCAGCGCATGTAACTGCTGTATCTGGGAATTTTCGAGATTCTTAGGGCTTCTTTCCAAAGCTCTCTGTGCAGCATTGTAATCTCCGTTTAAAATACTCAGAACGGCGTCATTATTTGCTTTTCGCAGCGTATCTCTCAGTCGGAAAAGCCTTGCATTCTGACGGTAAGATTCTCTTAATTCATTCAGATTAGCCTGATATTCTCTTGAACGAAGCCGCTCGGGTTCATGAGCACTCAGGGCATCCGTAAAATCCTGATGAACATATTGGAAAGTATCCTGAAATTCATGAAAAACTGAAGACGAAGTAGTTCGGCAGGCACCTAAAAGAAGCGACATAAAAACAGCTATAAGAATGTGTATGTGATACCTTCTCATTCTGTCAAAACATTATCATTGTAAATTCTCTAATCCTTAAACCCTGTAAGACCAACATCCAAATTTACAAAACAAATCATAAAACTTCCTGAAAGAGCGCATTAAACTTGGCAAAATCTTTCAGGAAGTCTCAAAAATTACTGTGCAGGAATCATTTTTACAGTTGCATCTACTGATTTTCCTGACAATGAGCGTGAGCCTTTAAAATTAAAGGTTCCCGTATCAATTAAGACAATATCTCCGTTTCCATCAAGAAGGAAGTTTCCGGTATCCGAAATAACCAGTTTTGTATCACCGTTAGTCAGTGCCCATTTTCCGCTGGTAGAAGAGTTTCCTGAATTATCAATCGCTGTAGCTGTACCGTCGGCACGGAAAGTTAAACGAACTTTAGAAAAATCATTCTGTCCTGCAATTCCTTTTTTGTACAATTGTCCTACCGGATAAACGGTACCTCCGGTTACAATAACTTCATCAATCTGCCAGGTAGAAGCCACTAAAATATCAGACTTCGTTTTAGGCGTTTGAGAATCATCTTTCTTGCAAGATGAAAGCACTGTTAACATGATAAGGCTCAGAGCCAATGCAATCTTTTTCATAAGCATTCACGATTTTAGTAATCGCCGGATTTGATTTTTAAATAAAATTCCAGACCTAATAACGACCCGGAAAGTTATTTTAGTACAAAAATAAAAAGTCACCAGCTATTTCTGGTGACTTTTCGTGCTTTTTAAATACAATTTATATTTTCATTTAGTTTACGGTTAGAAATGACCGTATCTGAAAACACTCCCGCAGCATTATCTTTATTTCTTGGCAGGTCTCTGGAAAATAGCTTCATCAATAGTCGGGTTCAACTTGATTGATTCTGTTTCAATCGTAATTTGTCCTCCCATAGGGCTAGCCGTTTCCATAGTGAAAGGGAAAGTCAGACCTTCTACCTGTTTGAAATTTGAATAATTAACTTCAGTATCTATGTCCTGACCGTTAATGGTTCTTTTTCCGGCTGTTTTCAAAATGTAATAAGTGGAAGCTGAAACAAAGATATTTGTCACCTCTCCGGCCTTATCTGTCAATTTCAATTTGTAAACATCTCCTCCATCCATTTTTTCTTTTCCTGCAAGTTCCAAAGTCGATCCTTTCTCTTTATAATTTACAAGAAGACCACCAAGATCCATCTGACCTCTGGTCATTTTCAACTGATCTTTCGGAAGATCTTCCGCTTCACCGGTTCCACCCATCATTGCCGGACGAATTGACCAACCAGTCTCCCCATTGATAACAGTGATGATTTCCTGGCCCATCACTTTAACAGTTGATTTCATTGCTTTGCCGGGTATTACAACACTTTTCATACTGATGTCCATACCCTGCATACTCATACTATTATTCATTTCAACGCCTTTGATAGACTTCCATTTATCAATGCCTCCCATTGCTTCAATGTGTTTTGCTACTACTTCATCTACAGTTTGTGCAAATGCTGACACCGATAATAAAACTGCTACAGCAGCTGATGCAAAGAACTTCGTTACTTTCATTTTCTTTAAAGTCTAATAGTTTAAGGCCTAATTTTTTGCCAAATATTGGAAAAGATTGTGTGATAATCCAAATTAACAGGACAATTCATGATAAAAAGCCGGAAAACAGGATGAATGGGAACTATGAATCGTTACACTTCAACTGTTTCTGCTTTGGGTTTCCCTTTCGGGAAGAAACGAATAGCGATTAATAACCCGATTATTACTAAAAGTCCGGCTGAGAAAAACGCTGCTCCGGCGAATTGAAACGGAGCTGATTTCGAGGTAAAATAAGCAAACAGATTAGAGGCCAGTAGTGGTCCGATAATCGTTGTTACACTTTGCAGGCTTGTCAAGCCTCCCTGCAACTCTCCCTGTTCAGAAGGGCCAACCTGCTGGGTAATAACACTTTGTAATGAAGGGCCTGCAATTCCCCCCAGTGCAAATGGTACCATAAAGGCATACATCATCCAGCCATGAGAAGCAAAGGCAAAAAGTAAAAAGCCAAAACCATAGAAGATCAATCCGACGATAACTGCCTTACGTTCACCGATTTTAGGAGTAATAACTCTGGTTAATCCTCCCTGAATCAAAGCTACCATCAGACCTACAAAAGCGAGGGAATAACCAACCTCCGCCGGACTCCAGCCGAATTCCTTCATTGTAAAATAAGACCAGGTACTGGGATGTGCCTGACCAGCAATCTGAATACACAAAAATGACCCTATTAACCCTAAAATGACAGGATATTTGGTCAGATTCATCAAAGAGCCTACAGGATTCGCTCTTTTCCAGTCAAATTCTCTCCTGTTTTCTTTCTTCAATGATTCAGGTAAAATGAAATATCCATAAAGCCAGTTGACCAAGGTAAGACCTGCTGCTGCAAAAAATGGCACTCTTAATCCAAAATGCGCTAAAAGCCCGCCGATTGCCGGTCCGATAACGAATCCCAAACCAAAGGCTGCTCCGATCATTCCGAAATTTTTTGCCCGGTCTTCAGGTTTTGAAACATCGGCAATATAAGCACTGGCTGTTGTAAAACTGGCACCGGTAATTCCGGCAAGCATTCTTCCGGCAAAAAGCCAGAAGATATTAGGTGCAAATCCTAAAATGGTATAGTCAACTGCAAAACCAAAAAGAGAAGCCAGAATTATAGGCCTTCTTCCATATTTATCACTGAGTCCTCCTAAAACGGGGGAAAAAATGAATTGCATGATGGCATAAGAAGCCATTAACCATCCGGAATACCGGGAAGCATTGCTCAGATCGCCGCCTGTAAAACTCTGAATAAGTGTGGGAAGAATCGGAATAATCAAACCTATACCCAAAACATCAATGAGCATGGTAATGAAAATAAAAAAAATAGCAGGACTGCGTTTTTCAGACATAACTTACTTCTGGTAGATTTCATACGCAAGTTAGCTAAAATGTAGTTAAGCCACAAAGAGATATTGCAGGCCCGGGATTTTCAGGAAGATTAAAAATTTGTTATGATACTCAGATATGAATCATAGAAGGCATTCCTGTTTCCGAAAACCTTCTATGATCCGGCATCTGTTTTAAAAGAATTCACAATTCTTCTAAATTTTAAATCCGATTTTATCTTTCAAAAATGCCTTGCTGATTTCAGCACACTGAATCGGAGAACGTGATTTATCAGGTACACCATCCAATTCAACGATTGCCCAGTTTTTGAATTTAATTTTAGCCAAAGCATCAAAAACGCCTGGCAGATTTACATTCCCATTTCCTAATTCTACAAATTTATAGGCTTTAGGATTCTCAGGTTTTTCCGGTAAAGGGCACTGAACATCTTTAATATGGAGTGCATACAAAATATCCTTATATTGAGCTACCGCCCTGGCAGGATCTCCTCCACCCTGATGATAATGAGCCACATCAAGCAATAATTTCACATATTTAGGATTGGTATTCTGTAAAATAATATCTACTTCCTCAGGCGTTTCTCCCAATTGAGCCATATGGTTGTGGTAAACTGCCTGAATTCCCAAATCAGCGGTTTGTTTTCCAATTTCATTCATTACCGAAGCAAGTCTTTTCAGTTCTTCAGTTGTGGGCTTACGATCCTTAGGACGGGCGCTGTTTGTTAACTGAATGGCTGATCCGCCTAATGCTTTTACAAAACTTGCATGGGCAACATGGTAATCAATTGTACTTGCCTCTTTGGCAGTTTCAACTTCCACATTTCCACTCGAGAACATTGGTAAGGCCAGTTTATGGGCTGCGATCTGATCCTTAATTTCACTTACTCTGGTTTTGTAGGTATCATAGGCATTACCTCTCAATTGGATACCTTTGAAACCTAATGAAGAAATATCCTTCATAGCCTGAAGGTCATTTCCTCCCCAGGTAATGGCAGAATAGCCTAACTTAAGGTCAGGTGTTTTGGCAAAAATATCAGAAGGTATGAAAGCTGCGCAAGAAAGGACTCCTGCCTGGGCTAAAAACCGGCGACGTGAAATTTCAGACATAGATAAGTAAATTTTAGGTTTATTATTCAAAGACCAAATTTGCTAAAATCTACTTTCCGGCTCTGTATTAATTTGATATTTTTCCCCGGAAATATTTTCTCTCCCCTCAAACTCCCTTTCAAATCCGGGGCTTTCGGTTTTAGCAACTTTATCCCAGAAGGTAAAGTACAAACCAAAGTTGTATCTGTAAAACTTATGGTGGTGGCTGTGATGCGTCGCGCCGATCATATGTTTCCCTAAAATATCACCGAAAGCATTTTTAGGATAAATCTCAATATCAAGGTGATTGATCGCAGCGGTCAGGGTCATGATTGTGAGGTGGATAAGAATCGCATAATAATGCATCGGGATTACCATTACAATCACAGGCATAATTAACGCTTCCAGAATTCCCTCAACCGGATGAAAGGAAAATGCCGTCCAGACCGAAGTGATTTTGCTGTCGTGATGCACCTTATGTACCCATTTGAAGACCTTAGGCAAATGCATCCATCTATGAACCCAATAATAGTAGGTTTCATGAATCAGCATAGAGAACAGAATACTCAGCGGAAACCAAAGGATTGGATAATCATTAATTTTCAGATAAATTCTGCTATAGCCCGTTTGCCAGATTATAACCGCAAAAGAACCAACTATTGAAAAAATCAATCCGGTAAGAGCTGACCAGCATACCTCTTTTCTGAACTGATCCGGTGGATAGTCTTTCTTATTCAGTTTTCTGACCTGCCATTTTTCCGGAAACCAATAGTAAAAAATAACATGGAAAAGCCCCGCTAAAATAACATAGCGAATCATCACAATGCCGAAGATCAGCGCAGTAAGCGCCAGAAATGTGAAAGGGTCTGTAAAATCAAAAGGCAAGACGTTTTTTTCCATAAATGCCTAACCGGATCAACTTAAAATTGTTTGAAAGTATTTCTCATTTCAACTATCTCCCAGCATGACAATGTCTGTAAATTATTTCCTCCAAACTGCTAAAATCAATCCCATCAGACCAAATACAATTGTCGGGTATCCTCCGTCAATAAAGGTCAATGTCAATACCCGATGAGAAAAGAGATTACTGGTTGCTGTTTGCATCAACACAAAGGCAAATCCGATCAGTAAACCTGTCAGAAAACCTGTCCGGGCTTTTCTTACCCCGATTTTTTGAAGCAGCTGTGCAAGTACCCAGGCCTGAATAAATGAAGAAATCAGGCTGACCACATACGGTAAAGGGGAAGTATCTTTGAAATCATTCCGGGTAAAATGGTTTCCTTCCATCCATGGATCAGCAAAAACGCCATACCAGATCATTGGCACTACCTGAGCTATTACAACACAGGCAATTATTGCCAGCCAATTAGTTCTTTGACTTTCCATACGTTCAGTTTTTATTGAGAAACAGGACTTATTGAATTAATGACAAAACCCAAAAATAAATCACTTTGTAATATTCTTCTCCCCTCCCGAAATGGTAAAAATCTGCCCTTTGGCGACCTTTGTATGAATTTATGGAATTTAAGGCAATTTTAAAATATCTCTGTCGTCAAATTCAAAAAAGGGATTAAAGGCTACTTCAAACAAATGCCCGTCCAAATCTCTGAAATAGCTGCTGTAACCGCCCCAGAAAACCTTCTGTGGTCTTTTTACAATAACAGCTCCTAAAGATTCCACTTTTGCAATCACCTCATCTACTTCGTTTTCACTTTTGGCATTATAAGCCAGCGTTATTCCGGAAAAGCCGGAACCTTCTTCTGAAATGCCGGCGTCTTCTGCTAATAATGTCCCTGGATAAAGGGATAAAACAATTCCTCCCAACTGGAAAAAAGCAATGCTTTCCTGACTTGCAGCTGACTTTTTCCAGCCTAAACCTTTTTCATAAAAATCCAGCGATTTTGCCAGATTTTCAACAGCAAGTGTGATGATATTAATTCTTGGATTCATTAGAAAGTATATTTAGTAACATTACAAAGTTTATTATTCCATCGAATCATATTATTTTATTGAATTAAATTCTATGGTTCTAAATTTCAAGTCTTATAATTCATCATTTATTCCTTGAAAAGTATATTTTTGTTTTTTTATCTACTACACTCTATGAAATTCGTGATGTAAACTATGCAGGAATTAAACTTCTTATTCTGGAATTTAAACCAGAAACCCCTTGTTGAAGAAATAGCAAATATTGCAAAACATTATAACATTGATGTATTAATTTTTGCTGAATTCAATATCAAACCAACAGATTTATTATTAGAATTAAATATCAATGTTGTTAACTATTTTTTGCCAAATCCTCTTTTCCAAAACAAAAAGATTAAAGTATTCACCAAGTTTCATAATAATTTTATAATTCCAATTGAGGATGAAAGTGATAACAGATTCTCCTGCTTTAAAATTGCTTTACCACTATTAGAGGAAGTACTTATTTTCGGCGTTCACTTTCCTGATCGAAGAAATAATCAACCTGATAGTATTTCATCCTACGCATGTAGAGTTGCCCGTAAAATAAAGAAAATAGAAGTTGAAAGAAATATTGATAGAACAATCGTTGTAGGTGACTTCAACATGAATCCTTTTGAAAGAGGCATGGTTGATGCCGAAGGTTTCCATGCGATAATGGATAGTAAGATTACAGAGAACAATCACAGAGTTGTTTCTGAAGAGGAATATCATTATTTTTATAATCCAACGTGGAGTTTACATGGTGATGTTGGAAATAATGTCTCCGGCAGTTATTTCTATAAAAATGCAGAACTTGTCAATTATCATTGGAATGTTTTTGATCAGGTTCTAATCAGACCTTCGTTAATCAATAGTTTTAAAAAAGAAACCTTAAAATTTATAGATTCAGACGGGGAAAAAAGTCTTCTGAAAGCTAATGGAATACCCAACAATAAGTGTTTTTCAGATCACCTTCCCTTATTTTTCACCTTAAATATTCCGACAAAATGACAAATACAGAAAACCTTTGGCCTGATATTATCATGGAAGAGGAAATCAGAAGCCCCAAAATAATTTTAAAAGAGCAAGCTAATTTCTTAGGAGAAATCACTAAAAATATACTCGCAGGAGAAGTAGATACTTCCAGCTTTAATAATACTATTTTTAATAGTTTCAGTATAGTTGCCCCTTTATTGAATAATTATAAGTATAAACTGTTTGAAATCAGACATACTATGGTTCTCTATCCATGTTCTATAGAATTTGAGGGTATAACAATTAAGATTTTAAATGAGAAGGACTTAGTAGATGTACTCAAATCAATATTTAATAATGACACAACCAAAAAAGTTATTCAATCGCTGATAGCTCAAAGTAAAGAAGTATAACGACAAAAGCCCGGCAAATACCGGGCTTTTGTCGTTTGAATCACTTATGGGTCTTAACCAACTAAGAAATCACCGCTGGTAATTCTGGTAAGTCCTTCCGTCGGGCGATTATACAAATAGCCATAGGCTTCCTGCGATTTTCCGTCAATCTTCACATTAATGGTCTTTCTCAGGAAAATACTTTCATCTTCATTTTCAGGATAATATTCTTCATATTCATCAAGGATACGAATTAACCTTACCGAATTTGAAAGTTTATATAATTCTCCTTTTACAACTGAGCCGCCATTTTCTGAAGAAACGATACCCGGATATTCTCCGATATTGAACATTTCTCCCTGAAAATCTGCCATCCCGATAAATTCAGAGTTACGGGCTATCAATTTGTGTAATTCGTTTCCGTAGTCTTTACGAAGTGTTCCGTACACAAAAAGAAATTCTTCCTGATCCGGTTCCGGTAAAACAACTTCCTCTATTGATAAAACCAGATCTTCCTGCTCAACCACTGTTCCTTCAGTAAGGACAATTCTTGAAACAAGACCTTCAAATGGCGCCGACACAATCGATTCCATTTTCATGGCTTCAATCACATATAAAGGCGCATTTTTCTTCACTTCATCTCCCGGTTTAACCAGAATACGACTCAAACGTCCCTGAAGCGGAGCGCCTATATCACCTTTGACACTGGCCTTAACATGCTGAGGACGAACAATCTTGATATTTTTGTCAAGTACCTTAATACGTCTTGCCTGACCGTTGAGTTCGAAAGTAACATTTCTTAATCCTGCCTCATCCGGTTCAGACTGGTACAAATATTTCACAATAATTGTTTTACCTTCTTCAATAGTAATCATGATCTCCTCATCCGGTTTCAAGCCATAAAGGAAGGCCGGAGTTGGTAACACTGATACTTCTCCATAGTTTTGCTGAGATTTGTAAAAATCTTCATAAACTTTCGGATACATTTTGTAGGACAGGTAATCCAGGAATCCTTCTTCACCTTCGGGGAATTTCTCCCTGAATGCCGCAAAATCCTTCTCGAAATCTATCGGCTCAATTGAATCATTTGGTCTTCCGGTCAAAGGATGCTCTCCTTTCAATACAATTTCCTGAAGTTGTTTCGGGAATCCTCCGTAAGGCTGCCCCAGGCCTCCTTTGAAGAAATCTTTTACAGATTCAGGGAAAGATAAAGTAGCTCCTTTGGCATAAACATCTTCAGCAGTTAAGCTGTTAGCTGTCATGAAAATGGCCATATCTCCTACTACTTTCGAAGAAGGAGTTACTTTTACGATATCGCCGAATAATTTATTAGCTTCGAAATAGTTCTGTTTCAATAACTCAAATCTGTCGCCGACACCTAAGGCAGTTGCCTGGCCACGAAGGTTTGTATATTGACCGCCCGGAATTTCATTGTCATAAACTTCTGCAGTTCCGGCTTTCAGTTCCGACTCAAAAGGATAATACATCTGACGTACGTCTTCCCAATAAGTAGAATATTGATTCAGTAAAGGTAAATCGATGGGACATTCACGCTCATTCCCTTGCATCATACCCACTACAGAGTTGAAGTTTGGCTGGGCAGTAAGTCCTGACATGGCACCCAAAGAACAATCTATGATATCAACTCCGCTTTCAATGGCCTTCAGATAGGTAGCCGCCTGAATAGAAGCTGTATCATGCGTATGAAGATGAATCGGAATATCAATCGCTTTCTTTAATTCTTTTACCAGCAATTCAGCCTGATATGGTCTTAAAAGACCTGCCATATCTTTGATGGCAAGAATATGCGCTCCCTCGTCCTCAAGCTGACGGGCCATATCAAGGTAATATTGTAAAGAATATTTTTCGTTGGTAAATACATCTCCGGTATAACAAATGGAAGCCTCCGCCAGAGCATTGGTACGCTCACGAACTGCACGAATTGAAACTTTCATCGCCTCAACCCAGTTCAGAGAGTCGAAGATGCGGAAAACATCAATCCCGGATTCTGCCGATTTCTCCACGAATTTCTCAATAAGGTTATCAGGATATGCAGAGTATCCAACGGCATTAGAGCCTCTGAAAAGCATTTGCAGCAGCATATTCGGCATGGCTTCTCTGAAAGCCTGAAGACGTTTCCACGGAGATTCATTCAAAAAGCGCATCGCAACATCAAATGTTGCACCGCCCCAGACTTCCATTGAGAACAATTGCGGGAAGTTTTTAGAATAACTTTCTGCAACAGCAAGCATATCTTTACTTCTGACGCGTGTCGCCAGAAGAGACTGATGCCCGTCACGGAAAGTAGTATCTGTATACAGTATCTGTTTCTGATCCTTAACCCAGGCAGCAAATTTATCTGCGCCCAATTCGTCCAGCTTTTGTTTGTTTCCCTTCGGATGTTCTGCAAAAGGATCAAAAGAAGGTACAACCGGAGTTTTAAAGCTGCGGTCATTTTTCACTTTTACATCAGGATTTCCATTGACAATCACATCTCCCAAATAGCGGAGTGCTTTGGTAGAACGGTCTCTGGTTGGTGTAAAATTGAATAATTCCGGATGAGAATCAATAAATTGTACCACGCATTTCCCCTGCTGGAAAATCGGGTGGGCAATTACATTGCGGAGGAAAGGAATATTGGTTTTTACCCCACGAATCCTGAATTCTGTCAAAGCTCTGGATAAACGCTGAGAAGCGCCTTTCAAAGTACGTCCTTTGGCCGAAACCTTCACCAGCATCGAATCGAAATAAGGTGAAATTTTTACCCCGGGATAAGACGAACCTTCATCCAGACGAATTCCAAATCCGGCTGCGTTTCTATAGGCAATGATTGTCCCGAAGTCCGGTTTAAAACCATTTGCAGGATCCTCCGTAGTAATACGGCATTGGATGGCATAACCATTCAAAGGAATATCTTTCTGGTCATGGATATAAATTCCGTTGTCAGAAAGTTTGTAGTTTTCTGCAATGAGAATCTGGGTTCTTACGATATCTACACCTGTAACCTCCTCAGTAATAGTATGTTCTACCTGAATACGTGGATTTACCTCAATAAAGAAGATATTTTCATCTTTATCTACAAGAAATTCCACCGTTCCGGCATTATAGTAATTTACGGCCTTACCAATTGAAAGAGCGTATTGATATAACTTCTGTTTGGTTTCTTCTTTTAACCCGAAAGATGGTGCAACTTCTACTACTTTCTGAAAACGACGCTGAACAGAGCAGTCTCTTTCATAAAGGTGAACAAGATTCCCATGCTGATCTCCTAATAACTGAACTTCAATATGTTTAGGCTGATCGATAAATTTCTCAATGAAAATCGTATCATCTCCGAACGCATTTTTCGCTTCGTTCTTTGCTTCAGTGAATGATTTCTCTAAAGACTCTTCATCTCTTACTACCCGCATTCCTCTTCCTCCTCCACCGGCAGCAGCTTTTACCATTACGGGAAAGCCGATACGTTTTGCTTCAGCAAGAGCAATAGCCGCAGAACTCAGATCTTCTTTAGAATCCTCAATCATCGGCACCTTAGCTTCACGAGCCGCATTTTTGGCCGCCACTTTATCCCCTAATGCGTCCATTGCTTCAGGAGAAGGACCTACGAATTTGATACCTTCTTCTCTGCATCGGCGAGCCAGTGTAACATTTTCCGACAAAAATCCATATCCCGGATGAATTGCATCAATTTTCTTCTCTTTACAAAGTTTAATGATGCCTTCAACATCCAGATAAGGTTTTAAAGGCTCATCATCCTTACCAATTTGATAGGCTTCATCGGCCTTGTACCTGTGAAGTGAATAACGATCTTCGAAAGTATAAAGCGCTACAGTCCTGATTCCCAATTCGGAAGCAGCACGCATAATACGGATAGCGATCTCGCCACGGTTGGCGATTAAGAGACTATTGATTTTTTGGACGTATGGTTGTGGCATTTGTCAGTTAAGAGTTAACAATGAACAATTAACAATATTTTTCAGAACATCTCCGAATTTTTCAAATTTGAAAAAAGCACCAAAAGGGTCTTTTCCCGAAAGAATTATCCAGTAAATTGTACAAAAATCAAAAATTTATTGGGGATTTTACGCTACAAACCTCATAAAATTTGGTAATTATTAAAAAGTTACAACTTTATTGTGGTTCGTTACAATTTTATCAACATTTACAGACATTCTATCAATTATCTAAAGGCAATATCTTTCATTTTCGGACCGGATTTCAAAAAACATTCCGTTTTCGAATCCGGTATAAAGGGGGAATTATTTCTTCCTTTTCTCAAAAATCATTTTCTGAAAAGTATTTTCAGGTTGAATTTCATTAAGCAAAATCGCTTCCTGTAAGGTTTCCAGGAAAACTTCTTCTTTATTCATAAAATCCTCAAGATCCAGAAAACTTATTCCCCGGATCAGTTTCCTGTTTTTTGTTTCAAGCAAACCATGATCATTTGATAATAAAAACCCTTTTACAAATCCTATTTCAAGACCCTGCTTCTTATCAATCCTGCCAAAGTAAAAGACATAATCAAAGCAATGAAAAAAGAGTGTATTAAACGCAGATTTTTCCCGCATCTGCTCATGGGAACTGGCTGCCAGTTTCCGGATATGATTCATCAGGATCCTGTATTTCGGTTCCTGACTTTCAATAAAATCATCAAAACCAAGATGTTTATTCATAAACTCAGAAATATTGAAAACATTACCATACTTCCTTAAAACCTCTTTATACCCTAATCAAACAAAATTGTTTTAAGAGAGTAAGTTACTTTAAATCACAGGAAATTTCACAGAATTTATACTCTATTTGAACAGATATATTCTTTTAACAGCATTGGTTATTTTTCAATTCCGGATATTAATCAGGTAAATTTCAGGGGATTTGTTCTGTTAACTCCTGACTATTTCCAAACCTGTCTTCTGTGAATTCAACAGTACATTCTACTATTGCAAATACGGCTGCTGAATCAATCAGGGTTCCCGGACTAATTCATGGAACCTTTTTTATTTCGTCATCTTTTAAGTAAACTTGCAATAAAATCAGGGTTTAGTCATAAAACGATCTCAGATCTGTTAAACTTTATACCCTAAACCAATCTAAAATTACAAATGGAGCAACACAAACCGGTCATAGGAATTACATTAGGAGATTATAACGGAATAGGCCCGGAAGTTATATTAAAAGCTCTTTCGAGCAATCGCATTTTAAAGCTTTGTACCCCGGTTATCTATGGTTCACAAAGAGTTTTAGGTTACTACAGAAAAGCACTTGATCTGAAAGACTGGACTTTAAATGTGGCACCTGGCATACAACAAATCAATCATAAAACTACCAACATTATTAATTGCTGGGACGATAAACAAACTGAAGTTGAACCTTCTAAAGTAACTCCGGAAGCAGGACAGGCAGCACTGGCCTGTCTGCAAAAAGCTACTGAAGACCTAAAGGCCGGGCATCTGGATGCAATCGTTACAGCTCCTATCAATAAAAATAATATCCAGTCAGAGGAATTTAAATTCCCGGGACATACGGAATTTTTCGCAACCTCTTTTGAGGCCAAAGACTCTCTGATGTTTCTGGTAGCAGAGGAAATCAGAGTCGGGGTTGTAACCGGACATATTCCCTTAGGAAGAGTTCGCTCGAATGTTACGCAGGAGAGAATTACAGCAAAACTAAACATGATGCTGGAATCACTGCAAAAGGATTTTGGTCTTCAGAAACCTAAAATTGCCGTATTAGGACTGAACCCTCATGCCGGGGAAGACGGTTTATTAGGAAATGAAGAAAAAGAGGTAATTCAGCCAGTGATAGAAACGTTCAAAAAGAAGGGGGATTTCGTATTCGGACCTTTTCCGGCAGATGGTTTTTTTGGCAATGCACAATTTAAAAATTACGATGCCGTTCTGGCTATGTATCACGATCAGGGTCTGATTCCTTTCAAATACATTGCCTTTGAAACCGGAGTTAACTTTACAGCAGGTCTTTCCATTGTAAGAACTTCTCCCGATCATGGAACAGCGTATGATATTGCCGGTAAAAATATTGCCAACCAAAGTTCAATGTTACAGGCCATTTTTACAGCAATCGACATTGTTAAGCATCGTAAGAACGAGCAGGAACTGGTTTAAGTTTTTCTGTTTTTAACCATTTTTTTCCTGTTTTGACAAAGAATAGTATTTAATTTACCCAATAAAAACCAACTTAACTAATTTATCATGGAACAATCTTCCCGTAGAGATTTTCTTCGTACTGGTCTCCTTTCTGTAGCAGGAGTATCATTACTTTCAGGTGAATTGCTGGCTGCACCTAAAAAGCCTGCAAGACACATTGGCGTGCAGCTTTATTCAGTAAGAGATGATATCAAAAAAGATGCTGTCGGAACTATTGAAAAAGTAGCTAAAATCGGTTACAAAGAAGTAGAAGGATTTGGATATGCTGACGGAAAATTCTTCGGACTTTCTCCGGAAGAGTATTCAAAAGTTTTAAAAGGAAACGGTCTTACAATGCCTTCAGCGCATAGCATGGTATTCCTGAAAGATTTTGATGCAAGTACCAAGCAGTTCTCTGATTCTTTCAAGAAAAGTGTGGAAGATGCCGCTAAAGTTGGTCAGAAATACTACATCTGCCCATATACTATCGATCCGGATCGTACAAAAGGAAAAGAACTTGCAGAACTTTTCAATTATGCAGGAGAACTGACCAAGAAATATGGCATGAAATTCGGTTATCATAACCATGATTTCGAATTCAAAGAGTATAACGGTGAGCCATTATATGAAACCCTTTTGAATCATACAGATAAAAATCTTGTAACATTCGAAATGGACTTATACTGGGTTGTTGCAGCAGGTAAAAAACCGGTAGATATTTTCAAAAAACATCCGGGTCGTTTTACACATGTACACGTTAAGGATCATGATCCTGTTAAAAACGTAACCGTTGAAGTGGGTGAGGGAGATATCAATTTCCAGGAAATTTTCAATCACAAAGATTTAGGAGGAGTTAAATATTTCGTTGTAGAATTAGAGCAATATAAAAGAACTCCGTTGGAGGGAATTGAAATTGGTTACAATAACCTTAAAAAACTCAAATTCTAACAACTGATAAAAAAGGCCAAACTGTCATGTGTAAGACTATTGTATCACAGGTTTGGCCTTTTTCCCGAAATCTCAGACCTTAATAATCAGGTCAGATAAAAAATATTTCCTTTACAATTGAACCTGCCGTACCTTTGGCAGGTTTTTTTATTGTACAACAAATAGGCCACTCCTTGAATATCATCAGAAAAAGAGTGGATTTTAAAAATATGAAAAAGATTATTATTGCTGATAATATGCATCCTTCGATTCTGACCATGCTGGAAGAATCGGGTTTTGCACATGAATATCAACCGGGCATAACCCGTGCGGAATTACTGGAAAAAATCGGGGATTTTGAAGGTATTATTATCAGAAGTAAAACAGTATTGGATGAAGAGTTTTTGCAGAAAGCCGGAAAACTTGAATTTATTGCCAGAGCAGGAGCAGGATTAGATCTCATTGATATAGAGGCGGTTGAAAAAAGAAATATTGTTTTAATAAATGCTCCTGAAGGAAACCGGGATGCCCTGGGAGAACACTGCATCGGAATGCTGCTCTGCCTTTTCAACAAAATCAACTGGGCAGACACTGAAGTAAGAAACGGTATCTGGAAAAGAGAAGCCAACCGTGGCGTTGAGCTGATGGGTAAAACCGTTGGTCTGATCGGATATGGCAATATGGGCAGAGCATTCGCAACCAGACTGAGCAGCTTTGGTGTAAAAGTACTGGCCTATGATAAATACCTTGATAATTACTCAGATCAGTTCGCAAAGGAAGCAACTTTAGCACAAATTTATCAGGAAGCCGATATATTAAGCCTGCATATTCCCCTGACCGATGAGTCGAAAGAATGGCTGGATATTGATTTCTTCCAGCGTTTTCAGAAAGACATCTTTTTAATCAATTCTGCCCGTGGCGAAATTGTTAAACTGAAAGATTTATGGGAAGCCATGCAAACCGGAAAAGTTCTGGGAGCTTGCCTGGACGTTCTGGAAAATGAAAAATTAGATAAATTGTCGGAAGAACAAAAAAGCCTTTATGCTGAATTATTCCGACAGAAAAACATTCTTTTCACCCCTCACGTAGCCGGATGGACACATGAAAGCTATGTCAAAATCAATGAGGTACTGGTGAAAAAAATCCTCAATCATTACAATGTTATATCCCAAAAATATTGAACAAAAATTAGGTTTTGACCGCATCCGTGAGCTTTTAAATGAAGCTTGTATCAGTCCGCTGGGACAGGCGTTTGTAGAAAAAATCCGCTTTTCAGATAATTACGACCTGATTCAGAAAATGGTCAGGCAAGTAGCCGAAATGAAGGAAATTATGCAGTTTGATGCTTCTTCATTTCCGGCGCAAAACTATCTCGATGTAAATACCCAGCTTTCCAAAGCTTCCATTGAAGGGGCTTTTTTGAGTGAAGAGGAATTTTATGATATCAAACGTTCCCTGAGAACAATTCAGGAATGTCTGCGCTTTTTCGAAGGAAAAGAACCGGAACAATTTCCGCAGCTTCGCGAACTGATGGTTTCTGCTTTCCGGGAAAAAATCAGGAAAAATACTGAAACTGAAGAGGAGGAAGAGGAAGATACTGAACTCTCTGCTTCAAAAGAACCTTTCCGAAATCCCGTGCTGGAAATCCGTGGTTTGATAGATGCCCTGGATAAAATTATTGACGATCGGGGTAAACTCAAAGACAATGCTTCTGCCGAACTTCAGAATATCAGAAGAAAACTCAATGCAGAAGAGAATGATTTAAGGAAAAAACTCGAATCAATTCTCAGACATGCCAGAAGTAACGGCTGGATTACAGATGATTTTTCGCTGACTGTCAGGAATGGAAGAATGGTTATCCCGATTGCCGCTGAACATAAGAGAAAACTCAAAGGTTTTATCCATGACGAATCTGACACCGGAAAGACGGTTTTTATGGAACCTGCCGAAACGCTTGAGTCTAACAACGTTATCAAAGAACTTGAAGCGGCTGAAAAACGTGAAATCGTCAGAATTCTCATGGACCTTACTTCCAGAATCAGACCTCAGGTTCCTTTACTGAGAAAGGCTTATACTTTTCTGAGTATTGTCGATTTTATCAGAGCGAAGGCAAAACTGGCCATTTCAATGAATGGTCTTGCTCCTCTTGCTGCCAATACGCAACTGGTTGACTGGAAAAATGCCGTTCATCCTTTGCTTTATCTTTCTTTTCAGAAACAGGGGAAAAAAGTTGTTCCGCTAAATATTAAACTGGATAAAGAACAAAGAATTTTACTGATTTCCGGTCCGAATGCCGGAGGAAAATCTGTTACACTGAAAACACTCGGGCTTATCCAGTACATGTACCAGTGCGGATTGCTCGTGCCCATGCGTGAGGATTCGACAATTGGTATTTTCAAAAACGTCTTTATCGACATCGGTGATGAACAAAGCCTTGAAAATGATCTGAGTACCTACAGTTCTCACCTGACGAACATGAAATACTTTCTGACATTTTCTGAGAAAAAGACCCTGTTTCTGATAGATGAATTCGGAACAGGAACTGAGCCTAGCCTGGGAGGAGCCATTGCAGAATCTATCCTGGAAGACCTCAACAAATCAGGCGCATATGGAGCAATAAATACCCACTATACCAATCTGAAAGCATTTGCTGACAAAACCAATGGCCTGGTAAATGGTGCGATGCGTTATGATGCCGAACATCTCGAACCAATGTATGAGCTTGAGATCGGGAAACCAGGCAGTTCATTTGCCATTGAAATTGCCTATAAAATCGGTTTACCAAAATCTGTCATTGATAAATCGAAGCATAAACTGGGAAATTCTCAGGTAAATTTTGAGAAACTGTTAAAAGAGCTGGAGATTGAAAAGAAAGTATTTTCAGAAAAAAATCTGGAAAATGCTACCAAACAAAGGAAACTTGACGCATTGCTTGAACAATATGACTCTCTGAAAACGTATCTCGAAACGGAAAAGAAAACCATCATGAATACCGCTAAGCTTCAGGCTAAGCAGCTGGTGAAGGATGCCAATCAGAAAATAGAGGCTACTATCCGTGAAATCAGAGAGCAGGGCGCTGAAAAACTGGCTACCAAAGAAGTACGACAGGTACTGGAAACTTTCGAAAAACAAGAACTTAAACTCGAAAATGTTCCTGAAAAAGCATCTGAAAAAACGGAAGAGATAGAGGTAGTTGATGGTGAAATATCAGTAGGCTCGCTCGTGAGAATTAAAGGACAGGAAGCATTGGGAGAAGTATTAGGGCTGAAAGGCAAAGATGTGGAAGTTGCCATCGGTGATTTAAAAACAACCATCAAACTTAATCGTCTGGAGAAAATTTCCAGAAAAGAATTTAAACAGAAAACCTCACCAAGACCTAAACTGACCGGCATTGATCTGAATGAGAAAATGATGAATTTCTCGTTTAACCTGGATCTGAGAGGAAAAAGAGGTGAAGAAGCGCTGGTTGATGTGGACAACTTCATGAATGATGCCATTATGCTGGGCTATCCCGAACTCAGGATTGTTCATGGCAAAGGTGATGGTATTCTGAGAAATCTGATCCGTACACATCTGCGAGGGTATAAGCAGGTAGGAAATATGCAGGATGAACATGCCGACCGTGGTGGAGCAGGCGTGACTGTTGTAAAAATGAAAGATTAAATTTCTGATGTAATCTGATTCAAAAGACCGGAAATTCCGGTCTTTTGTGTTTATCCATAATTGTCTGTGTTTAAACTCCGGCAACAGGCAGAATTATTTTCTATCTGTAATAACCAGATCAGCAAAATCTCCTCCCGAATTATTGCCAACCCACAAACCTATCTTGCCACCTTTCCGGTCATTTAACTTGTTCACGCTCAGAGAATATTCACTGCTGTTGTTTACAAAAACACTTACAAGCGGATACTCTACTATTATTTTAACATGAAACCATTCGTTAGGATCAGGTGCGGAAGAGAGAGCTTTTTCATATTTCCCGTTCTGTGTTTCTCTCAGTTTATCCCAGGGAAAATCGGGATGAGAGATATATTGTACCGCATGAATACGACGAACAGGATCAGTACTTCTGAAATTAAAAGGTCGGAAATAAACAGCATCAAAGGTTTTTTCATCCTTTCCATGAAAGGCAAGCCCTACAAAACTTTGTTGCAGAACATCCTTCCCCTTAATATCAAGTTCAATCACTCCATTTGTAAAATTGATCCCGTCAATCCAGGCCACGCCATCTCCTTCTTTTTCAGAAAAGCGAATCCCTTTTCGGTTCTGATCTGTTACAGAACTAAGTGTACGATTAAACGCCTGCAATTCCCCCTTGTTATTTAAGTCGTAAAGATTATACGCCACTCCTTTACTTTGTCCCCACGAACAGGAAGGCAAAGTCAGAATCATAATAATCGATAAAAAACGGTTTAAAGTCATCTTTGATTTTTGAGATTAGGAAACGGAAATACCAATCCATCCGTTCCAGTAAGTTTAAAATTTACTCTTCAATCGTAATACCTTCCATGGTTTCAAGTCTGGCAATAATGGCCCATCCGTAGAAATCATTTGCCACAGCAATCAGCAATTCATTGCTTCCTGATTTCAGCGGAAGTTTAAATGAAGTATTTTCTACAGAACATCTGCCTTCCGGATTCTTCATTATCGGGTGCCCATATAGATTCTTATCTGTAAAAGCCATTCTTCCATTCAGAAATGCCCAAACTTCATCGCTAAAACCAAAATCCAGTGTAAGTGTGCGGGCTGCCTCTGTTTTGAGCTTTACTTTCAGCCATACTGCTCTCCGGCTTTCACTTTTTCCAAAATTCCGGGTAAGATTCACCAAACCCAGTCGTTCTGTCTTAATTTTTTCCCAGGTTACTTCATTTTTTGGTAAATCCGACATATTAACTTCTTTTCCCATCGGTAATGCAAATGGCTGACCCACAAACCATTCCCTGATATATCGGGAATCATTATAGGTTGGATCCAAACCTTCTTTTGCCTGAAGGCCTTCCACTTCTTTTGGACGCACTACCAGATTGGAGATAATTGCTTCTCCCTCAAAAGCCAGCCCGCCTTCTGCATTATTTCCTTCAATATTCGGGATTTCAAGGGTTGGTTTCTCAGAACTGTTTACATAAGCTGCAAGTTGTTTTCCTGAGATGACCAGTTTTATATGGTTAAAGTCTTTATCTTTAATCATGGCAGGCCCCTGATAACTTCCGAGCAAATCCCAGAGATTTACCCCTTTTATAATGGGAGCATACTGCACAGCATCCATTGCCACCGGATTGTTTGCTCTTCCTACTCTCAGGTAAAAACATTCTGATTCCTGAGCATCTTTTCTTCTGAAATAGAAACTGGTAAAATAAGGATTAATAGGTTCCAGGTCAAATTCAATGATACCGTCAGAGAATTGCTGGTTTTTTAACACCACCTGACCTGCTCCTGTCAGAAGTTTCATGGCGGGAGCTGATTTATATTCCATAAACTCCACCTTTCCGGCCGGAAATTCCCACATTTCAGAAGTTAATGGAATTCTGATCTCATTTGGTATAACATTTGGGTTTTTAGAGGTTTTTCCCTTTTGGGCAAATGCACTGAGTGCAAGCATAAATAATACGAGGGGCAACAGGCTTTTTTTCATTTTTTAAGTTTATTTTTGAGCAACGAAAATTTCACTCAAATCTGGAAAATTGTCATAAAAACAGCTTTTCAGGCCTTGTTCAAGTTTGTTCAAATTGTATAATTTCCTCTATCCATGCAAAATCAGCTGTTTCCTATAGAAAAATGCCGTGAACTTATCGAACGGAAACTGGGATGGGGAAATAGTGATTCCTGGCAAAATCAGGATTTCGAAGTGCTGAGTGAAAAGATATTTGAAGAAACCAAAGTCTCCCTGAGTGTCAGTACGCTTAAACGTGTGTGGGGAAAAGTTCGTTATGAAAGTACTCCTAATCTGGCTACACTCAATGTGCTTGCTAAATATGCAGGATTTGAGAACTGGCGTGATTTTACAGCAAGTCATTTCAGCAAGGTAGAAAACGCCGTTACTGAACCGGAAGAAATACCGGAAAAAAGGAAAAAAAACCTTCCTGCAAAAAACGTACTTATATTCATTATCCCGCTCGTCTTACTGGCATTTGTGGCTTTTCTGTTTGCCCCAAAACCGCTGAAGAAATTACATTTTGAACACATACAGTTCAATAGCAAACCCGTTACACTGGGTTTACCCAACAGCGTTATTTTTCAGTACGATGCACAGCAATCTAATGCCGACAGTGTCTTTATTCAGCAGAGCTGGGATCATAGTCTTCGGGTTAAGGTCGATAAAGATAAACACGAATTTGCCTCTACTTATTATTATCCTGGTTTTTACAAAGCGAAACTTGTCCTGAATGATTCGGTGGTAAAAGAACATAATCTTTATATTGAAACTGATGGCTGGCTCGGGATTGCCCATTCTCCCAAAGTACCGGTTTATTTCTCTGCCAATCAGATAACAAAGAAAGAGGGTATCGGTATTTCGGAAAATGATCTGGCATCTCAAAAGATTGATCTTCACGCAAATACCCCAATGGTGAGTTTGTATAATGTGAGTAAAAAAATCAAGGTATCCAGTGATAATTTCCGTTTTCAGACGCAGGTCAAAAGCACTTTTAACCATGGAGAAGCTGTTTGTCAGTTTGTCAGCATTACCTTACTCTGTGAGAATGGCATGCATTCCATCCCACTCAGCATCAAGGGCTGCATCGGAAAAATAGGACTTATTCTGGGAAATGAAGGCCATCCGGGAAAAACCAATAATCTTTCAGGCTTTGGCGTCGACTTCTCCGACTGGGTTTCGGTCCTCTGCGAAGTAAAAGAGAAACATGTCAGGATTTTTGTCAATAAAACCCTCTCATTTGAAGGAGATTTCAAGCATGAAATCGGTCCTGTTATCGGTCTGCAATATAGTTTCATGGGTACCGGAATCATGAAGGATTATACACTTGAGCCACTTTAAAATACGCTGTTTCCTTTCCTGAATTATCCACAAAATTCTCTTGGCTTTCAGCGATTTTTTCTCTGCGATTTATCTTATCTTAGTATTTCAGAAAAGGGAGATTTCAGTTGTTTTACCGGAATCTTCAAACAGCTAAAATCATGAGCGAAGAATGGATAAAAGGACGTGGGGCTCAGTACAACAGTCTAAACCGTTTTGATAAAAATAAGATTGTACAAGAACATTTTGAAGGCCTGGACGAAGAACCTGTCTCCGGCCGGAAAACGCAGTTTATTCATGTTTATCCCAAAACCATCCTTAACAAAGTAGAGAGCAAAGATATTTACGATGCCTACTCTATGAATGCCTATCAGGGTTGTGAACATGGCTGCATATACTGCTATGCGCGCGTCACGCATGAATACCTCGGATTTAGTGCCGGACTGGATTTTGAAAGTAAAATTATGATTAAAAAGAACGTGGTAGAGCTGCTGGACAAAGCCCTTAGCGCAAAAAACTATGTTCCCAAATCAATTATGCTTTCAGGAAATACCGATTGTTATCAACCCGTTGAAAAAGAGCAGAGATTAACACGCGGCATGCTGGAAATTTTACTGAAACACAGACATCCGGTAGATATTATTACTAAAAATGTACTCGTTCTAAGGGATCTTGATATTTTGCAGGAAATGGCCAGACGGCATCTGGTGAATGTCAGTATCAGCATTACCTCTCTGAATGAAAGCCTGAGATTGCTTATGGAACCCCGTACAGCCACTTATCGCAAAAGAATCGAAGTGGTAAGGGAGTTGAGCAAAGCCGGAATTCCTGTAAATGTAATGATTGCACCAATTGTTCCGTCGATTAACGATCACGAAATCCCGGCTGTGATGGAAGCTTCCGCAGAAGCAGGAGCATTGAGTGCAGGTTTTACAATGGTCCGGTTAAACGGTACTATTGGTGAAATATTTACAGATTGGGTCCGGAAAGCCTATCCTGACCGCGCGGAAAAAGTACTTAATCAAATCAGAGAAGCACACGGAGGAAATTTGTTTGACCACAGAGCTGGCGTAAGAATGCGGGGTGAGGGAAAAATTGCGGAAAGTATCAGAACACTTTTCACGGTTTCCAGAAGAAAATATTTTAAAGACCGCAGATTACCGGACCTTGATTTTTCAAAATTTACCAGAAATGCAAACGGACAGCTTTCTCTTTTCGATTAAAACTGCCATCCTTTTGCCTGTTTAAATCTTTTTCCAATACACTTAGTTCAGATCACTGATTTACAATCAAATACCCATCATTCTTCTAACCTTAAAACCATGAGTAACAATCAGATCAGAACCCTCTCAGTAATCGGAACATTGCTTGGCTGGTTCGCAGTACTTTTACAGCTTTATCTGATTATTGTAAACCGGAAATTATCTGTTCCGCTTACACTAATCAATTTCTTTAGCTATTTTACAATTCTTACCAATATCCTTGTTTCCGTCTGTTTCACCTTTATCAGTATAAGTCCGGATTCAAAATGTGGAAAATTCTTTTCAAAAGCCCGGACACTCACTGCCATAGCGGTTTATATCACCGTTGTCGGAGCTGTTTATAACCTTGTGCTACGTCAATTATGGCATCCGGAAGGTTTACAAAAACTCGCTGATGAACTTCTGCATTCTGTAAATCCGGTATTCTTTATCATTTTCTGGATAATCACCGTACCAAAAAAAAGCCTGTCATGGGGCGATACTCCTGAATGGTTGATTTATCCGCTGATTTATTGTATCTACATTCTCATCCGTGGAGCAATTTCAGGATTATACCCCTACCCTTTTATCGATGTCAATACCCTTGGATACGGAGCAGTAGTATTAAATTGCTGTATTTTATTTCTCGTATTCTTAGGAATTTCTTTAGGTTTTGTGGCTCTTGGAAAATATGTTTTCAAGGCAGATTAAACTTTTTCCTCCGGAAACTATACTATTGCCCGATTTTCAATTGCACATACCTTATATTTTTGCGGTCGGCTGTATAACTGATATGAACAAGTCCGTCCTTGCTCTGAATAATAGCAGGATAACTGTATTCGCCTTCCTTATTATCTTCCAAAACATAAACATCTTTCCAGTCTTTCCCGTTTTTCGAAACAGCCACATTCAACTTATACCTGCCGTTAAACCACTCCTTTCCTTTTTGGAGAGGATTATAAACCAATACCTGTAAGCCATTTTTTAAAGTTACTGCATCTGTACCTGAATTAGGATTGGGCAGCTCCGTAAGGCTCAATGGCTCCCAGTGCTTTCCGTTGTCTGTTGACCAGGTCTGTACTACCCGATTCTGGCGGCTTCTGCAAAGCAATTGCAGTTTATGCCCGGCGTAAGAAAGAATACTTGGCTGGATTACCCCGAAAGTATCACAGGCGATTGGTATTTTACGCCAGTTGCCCGCCTCCTCATCAGATTTTTCGAGGTGAATATGCCATAGTTTTTCATCAAGACTTTCTGTACTTGAAGGATATAATATGGCTCCATCAGCCAACTGAACAGGTTTATTTTTGATCGGTCCCAGAATACCTTCGGGTAATTTCTCAGGTTTTGACCAGGTTTTGCCATCATCATCAGAACTCATTTTCATTCCCCACCACTCTCTCGGGTTCTTACCTATTTTGTAAAAGAGAAAAAGTCTGCCTTTTTTAGTTTTGAATAAAACCGGGTTCCAGCAAGGATATCGGGTATTCTCATCGATCTGACCATCTCCTACTTTTTGAGGTTCCGACCATTTCCCGTTACGCAAAACCGAAATCCAGATACACACGTCCCTGCTTCCCTCATAAGCTCCGGCAAACCAGGAAGCCATAATACTTTTGTCAGAAAGTTCGGTCAACGTGGAAGCATGACAAGCTGCAAACGGAGGATTATTGAGCATAAGCTCATTTTTTACTGCCTGTGCTTTTATTTCGCTTAGCTTTTGTGCAAAATTCTGAAAAGGGAGAAGAAAAATCCCGGAAAGCATTAAAATATTAAACTTAACTCTGCACTGAAACACAATCTTTTGGCTCATATTTTCAAACATTTTATGGCAGTTCAGCCATTTAGAGAATGCCAATTTACGACAAAGCTTCTGCAAATGACTCCTTTTCTAACGGGTAAAAACGTCGGTTCGTCCATGATTTTGGTAAAATACTCAATCAATTTTAGTAAAAGCTATGCGTTTCCCGACAAAAAATCAGAACTTTGTGAGAGACAAGCGGTTTACAGGCAACTATAAACTGTTATATCAACTGTAAACTTTACAAAATTAATGGCTCAAGCAAAATCTGGTGACAAAGTCGCCGTGTATTACACAGGAAAACTAACAGACGGAACTGTTTTCGATTCGTCAGAAGGACGTGAACCACTTGAATTTGAATTAGGTTCAGGAATGGTTATCAAAGGATTTGATGATGGCATTACCGGAATGGCTTTAGGAGAAAAAAAATCTGTGCATATTCCTGCTGAAGATGCTTATGGTCATAGCATTGAGGAAAACATCTTAACCATCGAACGTTCTACTGTTCCTCCGGAAATTGAATTAGAATTAGGGTTAACGCTAAATATGCACCAGGACGGAACTGGTCAGGTGGTTCAGGTAACTGTGACAGACTTAACAGAAACAAGTGTTACCCTTGACGCAAATCATCCACTGGCCGGAAAAGACTTAATCTTTGATATTGAGTTGATCGGTATCAACCAGAATTAACAGAATTGTTAAAAACTTTCATGAAATATAAAAGGATTGGTTTTAAACGAGCCAATCCTTTTATATTTGTGGGATTTCATCAGATCCGGCGGTCAGGTATTTATCCCGGTTTTCTGAAAATTTCAAATATTTACCTCTGAAACTGATAATAACTTTCAATAACATCGTTAGGGAATAGACATTCAAAACCATAACATCAAACTCATGAAATTCGATTTCAAAAAGTTAATTCCACATCTGATTGCCCTTGTTGCCTTTGTTTTTATTGCGGGTATTTATGTAACTCCCGCCTTTCAGGGCAAACACCTTCAACAACATGATATCACACAGGCTACCGCTGCTGCGCATGAAATAACAGCTTATGCCGACTCAACCAAAATTAATTCATGGTGGACGAACTCTATGTTCGGCGGTATGCCGTCTTATATGATTCGTGCCAGGTATCCAAACAGTATCACCACACAGATCGGAACAGCGGTTAACTACATTTTACCTTCTCCTGCCAATTTTCTGGTGATTGAGATGTTAGGCATGTATGTTTTACTACTGGTACTTGGAGCCAATATCTGGCTATCTGTTTTGGGAGCAATTGCCTATACATTCTGCTCTTATAACATGATTATCATCCCGGCAGGACATACTTCCAAAGTATTGGCACTGGCCTATGCCCCGTTTTTAGCAGCCGGAATAATCCTTTGTATGCGAGGACGTTACTGGATAGGCGGAGTACTTACTACTGTTTTTACCGGTTTGGAACTGTACGCCAATCACGTACAAATCACCTATTATTTTGCTTTGATGATTGCGGTGTACGTTGTAATCGAAAGTATTAGTCTGATTCGTCAGGGTAAAACCAAACAAATGGTTACCGGACTGATTATGATCGGGATTGCCAGTCTGATCGGAGCAGCTAATCACACGACCCGTTTATGGAGTAACTACGAATATTCTAAAGAAACGATCCGCGGTAAATCAGAACTTACTTCCAATAAACAATCTACCGGAGGTCTGGACAAAGATTATGCTTTCAGTTATAGCTATGGGAAGTGGGAAACCGGAACACTTTTGATTCCTAACTTTTATGGCGGAGCCATGGGCGGAACATTAGGTGGATCTAAATCTGAGACTTATAAGGTAATGAACAATAATGGCATTCCGGATGAAAATGCTTTACAATTTACCGAAAGGGGTTACGCGTACTGGGGAGAACTTCCTATTGCCGGCGGACCTGCCTATGCTGGTGCCATTGTTTGTTTTCTGTTTGTTTTAGGCTGTTTTTTAGTGAAAGGCCCTCTGAAATGGTGGTTAGCCGGAATAACATTCGTCTTTATTACTTTCTCCTGGGGAAAGAACTTTTTCTTCAACGACTTCATGTTCAGCTATTTCCCGATGTTCAACAAATTCAGGGCAATTACCATGATTTTGTCATTGGTACAATTGTCGATGGTTGCCCTGGGGGTTTTGGCACTGGAACAACTTGCCGAGCATAAACCTAAATGGGAAGATTTCAAGAAACCGTTCCTGATTAGTCTGGGACTTACGGCCGGAGTAGCCTTAATTTTTGCATTGATTCCAGGGGTATTCTTTGATTTCCGCAGCCCGGCAGACCAGGCGGCTCAGCAGCTAACCGGAAATAAAGAAGTAGATACTCAGATCTGGCGTGCTATCCTTTCCGACCGTGCTTCGTTGCTTCGTGCAGATGCATTCCGATCGGTCATTTTCATTGTGCTGGCAGCAGGTCTGATCTGGGCATTCACCTTGAATAAACTCAAAGAAATTGTCTTCTATCCTATTTTGATTTTACTGGTAATTATTGACTTTTTTGCCGTGGATAAAAGATATTTCAATAAGGATAATTTTGAAGATAAAGCTGTTTATGAAGAATCTTTTTCACCAAGCCCTATTGATCAGCAAATCTTACAGGATAAATCTCCGGATTACAGGGTAATTGATCTTACCACCAGTTTCACTCAGGACGCCAGACTTTCATATTACCATAAATCACTTGGCGGCTATCATGCCGCAAAACTGCGTCGTTTTCAGGAGGTTCTTGAACATCATCTTTCTCAGAATCCTTTGAATATGTCTGTTCTCAACATGCTGAATACAAAATATTTCATCGTGCCAAATCAACAAAACGGACAAATGCTTCAAACCAATCCTGATGCATGCGGAAACGCCTGGTTTGTGAAAGAATTTAAGATCGTTCCAAATGCGGATGCAGAAATTAAAGCGATTACACAGTTTAATCCGAAACAGACTGCTTTTGTGGATAAAAGCTTCGAAAGTCAGCTTACAAATCTGAAAATTCAGTCTGATTCATCAAATACGATCAGACTGACTAAATACCTTCCTGATGAGCTTACCTATGAATCGAATGCCAAAACAGATCAGCTGGCTGTTTTTTCTGAAATATTCTATAAAGGAAATCAGGATTGGAAAGCTTATGTAGACGGTAAATATACTCCGCATTTAAGAGCAGACTATCTTCTGAGAGCAATGGTTGTTCCGGCGGGAAAACATACTATTCTCTTTAAATTCGATCCTGTTGCTGTTGAAAAAGGAAATACGGTAGATTTAATCACCTCTGTATTAATGGTCGCATTCCTGGGAATTGCCCTGTTTTTTGAAGCCAGACGAAAATCATAAACCAGCTTATTATTTAAAAAAGCGCATTTCCCGATAAAAGAGAGATGCGCTTTTCTATGCCCCATCTGTATTCCTTATCTTCCTCATCCTGAAACAACACTTTCCCTTACACTTCTTTCGGTAAACTCAGGAAAAAAACTATATTTACTAAAAAGTCATTCATTTTCAAACTACCTTTTAATTTCCCTTAAAAACTAATGAAGAAACAGCTACTCACACTAGCCATAACTTGTTTTATCGGCTCTTCCGCTTTTGCACAAAAAACCCTTATTTACTGCGGAACACTGATTGACGGCGTAAAAAATGAAGCTCAAAGTCAGATGACCATCATCGTTGAAGGAAAGAAAATTGTCGGTGTACAAAAAGGATATTCCAGCCCGGGTTCAGGAGACAAAACGGTGGATCTGAAAAGCAAAACTGTTTTACCGGGTCTGATCGACTCCCATGTTCACCTGGAAATGGAAACCAGCAAAGACGGAACGGTAAAGCGTTTTACCCAAAACCCTGCGGATGTGGCATTTGATGCAGCCAAATTTGCTAAAACCACACTTTTATCAGGATTTACAAGTGTAAGAGACCTTGGGGGTTCAGGCGTTAATATTGCCCTCAGAAATGCCATAAATAAAGGGACAACAATTGGCCCGAGAGTTTTCACTGCCGGAAAATCCATTGCAACAACCGGAGGACATGCCGATCCTACCAACGGATTCCGCAAAGATTTAATGGGAGATCCCGGTCCGTTGGAAGGCGTTGTAAACGGGCCTGATGAATGTCGTAAGGCAGTTCGCCAGCGTTATAAGGAAGGTGTTGACTGTATCAAAATCACCGCAACCGGAGGTGTGTTGAGTATTGCAAAAAGCGGGAAAGCCCCTCAGTTTACGGAAGAAGAAATGAAGGCTATTGTTGAAACAGCTAAAGATTATGGTTTTACCGTGGCCGCACATGCGCATGGAACCGAAGGAATGAAAAGAGCCATAAGAGCAGGAGTAACAAGTATTGAGCACGGTACTTATATGGATGATGAAGCCATTGAGCTTTTCAAAAAATACGGAACCTATTATGTACCAACTATTCTTGCCGGAAAAACAGTAGCAGATTCAGCGAAGGTTCCGGGGTATTATCATCCTTTGGTAGTTCCGAAGGCATTGGAAATTGGTCCGCTAATTCAGCAGACTTTTGCCAAAGCTTATAAAGCAGGTGTTAAAATCGCATTCGGTACCGACTCAGGCGTTTCTATTCACGGATATAATGCATATGAATTTCAATATATGGTAGAAGCAGGCATGCCGGCAATGGAAGCCATTAAATCTGCAACCGTTACTGCCTCTCAGCTCCTAGGCATGGAAAAAGAACTGGGAACCCTTGAATCAGGTAAAATTGCCGATATTATCGCAACAGATGGAAATCCGCTGACGGATATTACGCTGATGCGCAAAGTATCATTTGTGATGAAAGACGGTACTGTTTACAAACAATAATATTCCGAAAACTACTTTGTTCAGATATTGGTCAGAAAAGTCAGGGTAAACCTGACTTTTTTATTGGAAGAAAGTTTTTAAATTTGATTCCTCCGAAAAAATCTGTGTTTTATCAGGTATTCAGAATACATCTGATTTTATAAAAACGGAGGCTTATTTTAAACCAATTATCTAATATTTACTCGTTACCGAAAACAACATCATTTATCCACATGAAAAAATACCTTTTAGCGCCAATGCTTTTGGTTTCTGTATGTGCTTTCGCACAGAAGCCTAACACGCTTACCAAAGAAGAAAAAAAACAAGGCTGGAAACTTCTTTTTGATGGCAAAACCATCTCTCAATGGAGAACCTTCAATAAAAAAGAATTAGGTGCTGCCTGGAAAATCAATGATGATGCCATCATGCTGGATGATACGCAAAAAGGCAGTGGCGGGGATATTATCACGAAAGAAGTTTACGAAAATTTTGAATTTACCTGTGACTGGAAAATCTCTCCCGGCGGAAACTCAGGGATCATTTTTGATTCACAGGAAGATGACGCTCAGAAGCATCCTTATTCATGGAATACAGGTCCTGAGTTTCAGGTATTGGACAACGAAGGCCATAAAGACGGTCAGATTGATAAACACCGTGCAGGAAACCTGTACGATCTGATCAAATATACTCCGGAAAACGTAAAACCTGTAGGAGAATGGAATACCGCAAAAATTTATCAGAAAAACGGTTTTGTGAAGTTAACATTTAACGGAAGAGATGTAATTGCATACAAAATCGGTAGTGAAGAATTCAAAAAGCTAATCGCTGCCAGTAAGTTCAAAAACATGGAAAACTGGGGTTCTTATACGAAAGGTCATATTGCTTTGCAGGATCACGGTAACAAAGTATGGTTCAGAAACATTAAAATTCGCCAGCTTTAATTAAACTGAAATTATTGAATCGGAGAGACGCCTCATAAGCGTCTCTTTTTTTTTGAATTTATCCGCTGCCTGAGCAAATGATATGATCAGGTTCTGTCATTTCTTTTTCAGATTTCTGCCCGGGAATCCTACTTCTCAACTTTAATCAATAAAAAGACTTCGCCTAAATGATTGAACATTTTTTATTTGTTATCTTGCAAACCTAAAATAGGTTTTAGGTCTAAAGGAGTGAAATTTTGCTCATTTACCTCTAACATTAACTACTCTCATTATGCTAAAATCCATGACTGGCTTCGGAAAAGCCACACTCGAAGTCAAAGGACTGTCTGTTACCGTCGAAATTAAATCTTTGAATTCCAAGTTCACCGATATTTATTGCCGACTGCCTAGAAATCTTTCCTCTAAAGAAATTGAAATCCGTAATCTTTTAACCCAAACATTAGAAAGAGGTAAAATTGAGTTAAATCTGAATACACAGCGTACAGGAGATGTTTCGGCCAATTCACTGATTAACCGTTCTCTGGTTAAAGCATATTTTCAGGATTTACAGCAAACTTCTATTGACCTTTTTGGTGGCACAGACAATACTGAATTACTGAAACTGGCTTTGGCTATGCCAAATGCATATAATATTGAAGCTACTCCGGATGATGAAGCCGAAGCGGAATGGCAAACCGTATTACAGACCATTCAGAATGCATTGAAAGAATGTAATGCATTCAGACTTCGGGAAGGAGAAATTGTAAGTGCAAAATTCAAAGAATACATCGGAAATATAGAAACAACATTAAAAGCGATTGAGGAACAGGATAAAGCCCGTATTCCTGCTGTTCGCGAGCGTTTGAAAAAGTCAGTTTCTGATTTACTGACAGATGAGAATTTCGACAAAAACCGCTTCGAACAGGAATTGATTTACTATATCGAAAAATATGATATTTCTGAGGAGAAAGTACGTCTTCGTACTCATCTCAACTATTTTATTGAAGTATTGAAGGAAGGTAATGGTAAAAAACTGAATTTCCTTTCTCAGGAAATCGGAAGGGAAATTAATACGATCGGTTCCAAGGCAAATGATGCATCTATCCAGCGTCTGGTAGTAAACATGAAGGAAGAACTGGAAAAAATCAAAGAGCAAACAGCAAACGTATTATAAGGTTTCCCAATGTCTGTTGAAGAAATTCTTTCCTTACCTACACTTGAAGTCGCAAAAGCCCTCTTAGGTTGCCGGTTGATCCACGCAAGCGAGGAGGGTTTAACTTCGGGTATCATCGTTGAAACAGAAGCCTATCTCAGAGATGATCCTGCCAGTCATTCTTTCCGCAAAATGACAGCCCGCACAGCGCCTATGTTTGACAAAGCCGGAACGATTTATGTTTACCAGATTTACGGGGTACATTTTTGCGCCAATATTACCACTAATGAAACCGGTATCGGAGAAGCAGTACTCCTCAGGGCCTTACAACCCGTAGAAGGCATTGAAATCATGCAAAAACGCCGGAAAAATACTGATATTAAAAGCCTTTGCTCCGGCCCCGGAAAGTTGGTTGAAGCGATGGGTATCAAAAAAACAATGAACAACTGGGTAGTTAATGAAAGTCCAATTCAGCTTATTGCCCCTGCCGGGAATAACCCGGAAGTTCACATCACTACCAGAATCGGAATTACACTTGCCAAAGATCTTAATTACAGATTTTACCTGAAAAACAATCCTTTTATCAGCCGGAAATAAGCAGCATCTCTTATTTAACTACCTTCAGGCCAGCCTTCTTATAACTTTCAATTATTTCAGCATCAGCTTCCTGATCTGTAATAAGCGTCTGAGCAAGACTTAAAGGAGCAAAGGGAAAATAACGGTCTTTTTCAAATTTACCTGAATCGCAAAGCAAAAAAGTTTCATGGGAATTTGCTGACATAGAAAGTGTAATTTCTGCCTCTTTCTCTGAAGCAGCACTCAATCCGTTCGCCAGAGAAATACCGTCAACTCCCAGAAAAGCTTTATTGGCTCTATACCTTCGGATATGCTCTGTTGCGATGATTCCATGCGCAGCCTGCCGCTCAGGATCAATTTCTCCTCCCACAAAATTAACAGACACAGCAGAACCCAGCAATTGACTCATAACCGGAAGAGAGTTTGTTACCACTTTTATACGCATGTTTCTGATAAATGGGCAAAGCCTGAAAACTGTACTTCCACAGTCCATAAAAATGACATCACCTTCTTGTATTCCCTTTGCCGCAAGCTGACAGATATAGTCTTTTTTATCAGCATTTACCGCAGATTTCTGAACAAAACTGATCGGATCATGTGCCAGACTGAGTTTCATCGCTCCTCCGTGCGTTCTGTAAATCATGCCTTTTTCAGACAATATTGCCAGATCCCTGCGAATTGTTATTTCAGAAATATCCAGATGTAAGGCCAGACGTTTCACATCTACACTGCCTTCTTTTTCAACTAAATCCAGAATTTTTTGCTTACGCTCTTGAAAATTCATATGTTTTATATAATTTTGTTCAAAATTAATCATTTTTAATCAAAAATAATCAAATGAATAATTCACGAATTAAAATTACTGAAGAAAAGCTTTTATCAGATAATTGGTATGTGCTAAAAAAGTACACATTTGATTATCTTAAACAGAACGGAAGCTGGCAAACACAAAGCAGAGAAGCTTATGACCGTGGCAATGGTGCGACAATTCTCTTATACAACAAGGAGACTAACAGCGTAATTCTGACGCGTCAATTCAGGCTTCCGACTTATGTCAATGGAAACCAGACCGGAATGTTAATGGAAGCTTGTGCGGGTTTGCTCGACAAGGATAATCCGGAAGAATGTATCAGAAGAGAAACGGAAGAAGAGACGGGCTACAAAGTATCAGAAGTCCGGAAAATATTTGAAGCCTATATGTCGCCCGGATCTGTTACTGAGAAATTATACTTCTTTGTAGCAGAATATACCAAAAATATGAAAGTAACTGAGGGTGGTGGTGTGGAAGAAGAGGAAGACATAGAAGTACACGAAATTCCATTCAAAAATGCCCTGAAAATGATGGAAAACGGGGAAATCAGTGATGGAAAAACAATCATGCTATTACAATATGCCCAGATTCACCAATTATTGGCCTGACGTTCAAATACCTCAAATCTGTTTAACAAAAATTCCCCGGAATAAAACAACACATCATTCCGGGGAGTAAATTCTTTTGCTGAAATTCAGATAAGTCCGATGTATTTAAGCCTGAAACAGCGTCTGCAAGGCCTGATAAGAAATAAGAGCAATGGCCAGAACTGCAAGAAATAAGCCGATTTTATTGAGGACCTGCAATTTTTCCCTGAAAAAAAACAGTGCTACTAATGCCGAGGACATGATGACACCAATGTTATAAACAGGCAACACATATGCGCCATTGTTCTGAAAAGAGTCCAGTGCTTTTAAAAGAAAATAAAATGAAAGAAAATTAGGAATCCCCAGGGGAATAGCGGCCATAATGTTCTTCAGCTGAACTGTTTCTTTCTTTTGTAATACCCTGATAGTCAACAATAACAATCCGGCAAAAATGGCCCCGATTAAGATAGTTAGTGTAAAAGGAATGGTATTTCCTGAGGATGTTACGTATTTGATATTGAGGTAACTAAATGAAGTATTTGTGATACCATACATTGTAAATACGGCAATGGGCAATAAAAAGTCCGAAAACTGTCTTTTACGTTTTTCCTGATTTTCTTCCTTTTTAAAAGTACTTAGCAAGACTGCGACAATGGCAAAAACCAAACCAAGATAATTCAGCCAGTCGAAGTTCTGGCTGGTTTTAAAAACAAAGAGGTTAAAAAGCACAGGAATTACCAGCGACATATTATTGGCCAGTGAAGTGGCCGTCATACCCATACGTTGAGTTGAAGCACCTGAGAGCAGGAAAGTAATGATAAAACCAACCCCCATTGCCAAAGCCGGAAACGTTCCGTCCCGGGCAAAATCAAAAGAAAAATGCTGATTTTCAGGAAGAAGAATTAACCCTGTAAGAAAACAGATCGGGTAATTAAACACGATGGATTGTAGGGTATTAATACCAAATCGCGGATGTAAACGAAAGTTTACCAGTAAAAGAACCGAAAAGAAAATACTGAGCAGTAAATACAACATATTTTGTACCGCAGGTTTTAACCTGATTTGTTGAACCAGGCTAAAACCTGTGGTACAAGTTTAAGCTTTTCTTACTAAATCTTCTAACAATTCCACCCAAATCGGAGAATTATTCAAACTTTCTACCAATTGCCAGTGCTTCCCTCCCTTCGACTCGAAAAGCTCTTTGTACTCAACCCCTACTTCTATCGTTGTTTCCAGGCAATCTGCTACAAAAGCCGGAGAAAAAGCCAATACGCTTTTCTTACCCTGAGCGGCAAGCTCTTCTATTACCACATCAGTATATGGTTTAATCCAGGGATCACGACCTAGCCTTGACTGGAATGAAGTGGAATAAGTGCCCTCTTTCAAACCTAATTCCCTGACTAATAACCTTGTAGTTTCAAAACATTGCGCTCTGTAGCAATATTGATTCATACTGTGAATGGTATCACAGCAAGAACCGAACTGACAGGTTTTTCCGGTGCAGTCTCCTTTGGTCATTTGTCTTTCCGGCAAACCGTGGTAGCTGAAAAGGAAATAATCAAAATTATGTTCTGCCATATATTTTCTGGCAGCAGCAGCAAAATGTTCTATGAATTTAGGATGATTGTAATAGTTGTTAATGAACTTAATTTCGGGAATTACCTGCCATTTTTTCACAATATCCATTGTTTTTTCGTAAACCGAACCGGTGCTGGCAGAGGCGTATTGCGGGAAAAACGGAACAACTATAATTTTTTGATATCCGGCATTTTTAAATTCTTCCAAAGCCGAATCCATACTCGGACTTTGATAACGCATAGCCAGTTTTACTTCGTAATCTTCTCCAAGAGAATTTTGAAGCATCTTTTCCACATCTTCTCCGTAAAACTTCAAAGGAGAACCTCTCTCTTCCCACAATTCCTTGTATATTTTAGCCGATTTCGGTGCTCTGAACGGTGCAATAATCAGGTTAACTAAAATCCATCTTGACAGAAAAGGAATGTCCAGAACCCTTCCATCCATCAGAAATTCACGCAAATATTTTCTGACATCAGGTGTTTCCGGACTATCCGGGGTTCCTAAATTTATAATTAAAACTCCTGTTTTCAGACCTTTGTAAGTGTTTGTCTTATCCTGACTGATGGCCATTTCGGCTTTCAATGAATCCATATTAATCATTTTTGAGTAATTTCTGCTGCAAAGTTAACTACTAAAAATCGTTTAAGTTTTGAATAAATCGGAATTAAAGCTGTTTTTCTCTGATTTCATTGATTAAATCCTGTCGAAAAGGCTCAATATTTCCTTTAAAACCGGGAAACGATCTTCCTGTCATATGTACGAAAAAAGCAGACCATTAGTCTGCCCTTTTCTTTGTTATAAGCTATCCGGATTGTCAAATCCGGAGACAAAATTTCAAATCATGTCTCCATTATTATTCAGACATTCGTATCTTTTCCGGACTGATAGTTTATTCCGGGTTTAATTTTCTGTTTATTCCGCGGTATTCTTCTGCAAAATTAAGAGAAACCAATTCTATAAATCAAATCGATATTTTATATAAAATCATTGATTTTAACTATGAAACAAAAATCAGCTATTCTTATTGAACCCAACCTACCGGAGCAATTTTAGTACGCGTCGGGCCTTCGAAACAGGAAACTGTACTCTTACAGGGAAAATCACAGGTAAAAGTTTCTCCGGGAATAATCTTATAAAGCGGGAACTCATTGCTGGGAACACCTTTTGTCCTGTCTATGTAAAAGATCCTCTTTTTTACTGAATAAACATTAAATACGCCCAAAATCTTTTCATCAGGATTGCTGGTTGATTTAATGTTAAGACTAAAACGGGTTTCAGCAGGAATATCGAAGAAAGTCCCGGAATTTTGGATCACGTTTGCCAGAGAGAGGAAAAAAGTATAGGCTGTTTTGGTAATTGAACGCTGTTCCAATTCAAAATAATAAGGCGTTTTATCATCATACGGAGCCCGGGCAACCTGTTTGCCTACAACCCGCTGTCCGTTTACATAAGTATCGGAAAAGATAGAAATATCATCATTAAAAGAAATATCCCAGCAATTGCCATCACAGACATAACGGTAAAGATGGCCTGATGGCGGATTATAGTTACATTGATTTTTCACGAAGTCATAATTTCCTCCATCACAAAAAGCACAATAAGTGATTTTTTCATAATGCTTCCAATTCCATTGATAATAATTCACTTCATTCGGCGAATCCTGAAAATCTACCAGAATATTAAAACCTGCTCTTCTCTGATCTTGTTTACCAAAATTGTCCTTGATCTCAAACTGGCTGACAACCTGTTGAATATCAGGAACATCCTGCATTTTTTCAAAAGATGACTGGTAAACCTTTCCTTCTTTGGTCTGAATATTTAACTGGTAACTTCTTCCTGCAACACCTTTAAAATCTTTAGGACAGGTATAATTTCCATTGGTTGTTTCTGAGAACAAAACCTTTACACCCTGATCATCCGTTACAGAAACACCTGCTTTGGCAACCGGAGCCATTACTCCGGACTGCAGACTTTTTGAAGACATATTGAGCTTCACAACCGACCCTCCCGGCTGGTCATTTAAATCTGCCTCAATATCTAAAAAACTTTGTGCATCTACCTGTACAAAATCCTTGATCGGATTTACACAGGCAAACACTGCCAAAATCAACAGGACAAAATATATAGGGAACTTCTTCATTTTCTGATTATTAAATTAACATTTCCGGCAAAACCGACCCATCTTCAATACACCGGAAAGGCTTATGTTCTACAAAAATTTAAAATTATAGGTCAAAGAGACAAACGGTGAAGCAAACACACTTAACTCATATGGCCTGACCCCCTGGTAATATGGCTTAAAAAATACTGAATAAGCATTTTGTCTGCCATAAAGGTTGTAAATCGTAAATACCCAGCTTCCCTCCCATCTTTTATCTTTCATACTCGGATTATAAATTGTCCAGGAGAAATCCAGCCGATGATAATCTGAGATTCTGTCGTTATTTCTTGAAGTATAAACCGGATATTTCTTTCCTGCAACTTCATATAATCCGGAAGGAGAAGAAAAGGGTCTGCCGGTATTATAAGCAAAAGTAAGTGAGAAACTATGGTGTTTGGAAGGCTGGATATTCATTACCATATTCAGGTTATGAGGTTTATCATAATTTGAGGGGAACCAGTTTCCATTGTTAATCTGCTGCAACTGCGGGAAATCCCCGATTGTCTGCTGTAATGAACGTGCGAAAGTATAACTTACCCAACCTGTAAGTTCACCTTTCTTTTTGGCAAGCATTAATTCTATACCGTAAGCACGGCCTTTCCCTTCTATTATCTGGGTTTCAATATTCGGATTCAATTGTAAATTAGAACCTGAAACATAGTCAAGAATATTCTTAGATTCCCGGTAATATGCTTCCAGAGATGTTTCCCAGACATTTTCATTATAGGTTTTAAAATATCCCAATGACAGGAAATCACTTATCTGAGGTTTAATATACTCATTTGCAGTAGTCCAGCGTGCCGTTGGAAGCGGTGTAGTATTATTTGAAAGTAATTGCAGAAATTGCTGCATTCGGTTGTAACCAAATTTCAAAGAACTACTTTCACTCAAAGAATATTTCATGGTAAGTCTCGGCTCCAGTCCGCCATAACTCTTTACAACAGAGCCTTTTGCCACATTTTCTACTCCAATTACCGAGGCATCAGAAGGAGGTTGTCCTTCTGCATATTTTCGTATTGCAGTTGGGCCGATACTTAGAAACTGAGCGTATCTTAAACCATATTGAATGGTAAAATCCTTATTTACTTTGAATTCATCATCTGCATGAACAGCCAGTTCCCATGATTGCTCATCCGGTAACAACACGGTGGCGATGCGGGAAACAACACCCTCATTTAATCTGCCCGGAGAAATATCATAGCGGACTGCACTCAAACCAACATTTATTTTGTGTGCCTCATTAGGTTGATAATCAATGCTTGCTTTCAGATTTTTATAGGAAACTTTGTTGTTCAGGTCAATGGCATTTACGGTATCAACCGAAGAAGTCTTTGATTTATAATCGCTTACAACTCCCACTACGTCCAATGAGGTTTTAGTATTGAAATAATGGTTCCATGATAAAGCAAAGTTAGTATGCCCGTAATCGAAGGAAGTTTGTTTGGCAATCACATTCTCCAGGCTGAAAAGGGAATCGACCCGGTAATAATCTCTGCTGAAATAAGAAGAAAAGGAAAAAGTGTTTTTCTTATCAGGTCTGTAAAACACTTTGGTAGCTAAATCAAAAAAATTAGCTCTGGTTGACTTAATATTATCAGGAGCAAACCATTTGAACAGGAAGTCATTGAATGATGCTCTTCCAGCCACCAAAACCGATAGTTTTTCTTTAATCACAGGAATTTCAGCCATGACTCTGTTTGAAACCAGCCCGATTCCGCCCTGCATTTTAAATTTTTCAAGATTAGGCTCGGTCATCTTAATGTCAAGAACAGAAGCCGTTCTCCCGCCGAACCTTGCAGGAACACCTCCTTTATACAACTCAAGTTCCCGGATCGCATCTGAAGCAAAGACAGAGAAAAGCCCGAACATATGCGTGGGATTAAAAATCGGGGTATTATCAATAAAAATCAGGTTTTGATCAACATTTCCTCCTCTGATATTCAAACCATTAGCTCCTTCGCCAACCGATGAAACACCAGGCAGGGTTTGTAAACTCCGCATAATATCGACTTCTCCCATCATAGTAGGAAGTCTCTTTATCCCTTTGATACTTAAAATGGAAACGCCAAGAGAAGGGGTCTGAATATCCTTTCTGGTAGAAACACTCGAAACAATTACTTCTTCAAGCTGTTTCGTTATATCCTCCATACTGATCGTCATTTCTCTGTCTTTTCCGGCAATACTTACTCTGCCTCTATACGGCTTATATCCGACATGGCTGATTTTAAAAACATATTCTCCATTGGGAATAAATACCTGAAACTCTCCCTCCTTATTCGTCAAGGTTCCGGATTTTTTAAAATCAATTACCACAGAAGCCCCATCAATTGGCATTCCGGTATTAGAGTCAATAACTTTACCTTTAAAAGCAGGAACAACAAAGTCCTGAGCTGCAAGTGGATAGGCTGTCAGAAATAATAAAACAAAGGTTAAGGATAGTATACTTTTTTTCGATACAGGCATTTTTTTGATGTGAGTTAAATAGTGTCAGGTACTTGTTTCACAGGAAATATTGTAAATTATATTCAAGAGAAAGGTGCAGTGAATATGCCTATGTAGATTCCATTCAACAACCTGTACAGTAGGTCTACAAATACAAGGCAAATTCTATCAATGAGTTCATTCTCATTGATTTTCAATTTACTTTTTCAGTGTTTTTCTTGACTTTTACCAGGAGTTCTATGTAACAGCAAGTTACGTAAAAAATAGAAATGTTTAGGTTAAAGCGGGGCTTAATTGGCAAAAACAGCAATATCCTAAGACAAAATAGCAATATTAATATGCCAAATGCCTACTATTGTAGATGGGAAAATCATCAGAACTGACTCCTTAAATCAGTGTTTCAGTTTGATTTTAAAGAATATATGGAAGATTCGGAAAAGGTCCTGACCACTAATTCATGAGCATTCGCCAGATACCTGACAAAACTACAAAAAGAATGGAAGCAGGCGTAAGCACTTTCCAGGTAAGATACATCAATTGGTCAACACGCAAGCGGGGAAAAGTCCATCTCACCCACATCTGAAGGAAGACACACAAATATGCTTTTGCAATCAGCCAGAAAAACCCGGCAAGTGTTCCGGCTATTGTATTTGGTTCACCGTTAGTCCAGTCGGCCAGTCTGACCGAGCCAATATTCGGAAAAGGAGAATACCATGAGCCCCAGAAAAGAATCACGCCTAAAAAACTTACCAAAAGCATCATTCCATATTCAGATAAGAAGATCAACGCCCAGCGCAAACCGGAATATTCTGTATGAAACCCTCCTACCAGTTCAGATTCAGCTTCAGGAATATCAAACGGAGCACGATTGCATTCGGCCAGAGAAGCGATAAAAAAGATAATATACAGGAAGAAGAAGAAAGGCATCCGGAACACATTCCATGTAAAAATTCCTCCTACAGCACTTACGTCAATCCCAAGGCTTTTTATGCCAAACAAATAATTTCCTTCAGAGGAAAAAATCCCCTGCTGGGTACTTATTTCCTGTAAATTCAGGGATTGTGAGATCATTACAACGCATAAAACGGATAATCCCAGAGGGATTTCATAAGAAACAATCTGTGCCACAGCACGCATCGCTCCGAATAGTGAATATTTGTTATTGGAAGACCAGCCCGCCATGAGCAGTCCGATAATATCTACAGAAACTATTGCCAATAAGTAAAACACTCCGATTTCAGCTTTTGAACCCTGAAGGTATTCTCCGGAGCTTAGAGGAATTACTGCAAATCCGGCAAAAATGGCAATAAAAATGATACAGGGAGCAATCAGAAATAATTTTCTGTCAGCAAGTTTGGGAACAATATCCTCTTTTTGCAGCAATTTCAATAAATCGGCAAAAATCTGAAGCAGTCCATATTTCCCGACTTCCATTGGCCCTAACCGGTCCTGCATAAATGCTGAAATCTTTCTCTCAGAATATACTCCAACCACCACGTTAGTTAAAATTAATCCGAGACAAACAATCAGGGCAATAAACATATTTGAGAAAATTTAGTCGATTTCAATAAAACCGGGCTTTTCAGACCCTTGGCAAAATAACAAACCAGAATCCATTCAACCAAATTATGATAGTTTTTAGGTAAAAAAACTTAGCCCTTCTCTCATCGAAAAGGGCTAATGAATATTAAAAACCGTTCTGAAAATCCGGTATTTCTACACAACTTCTTCTTTATTAATGAAAGCAGCAGCTTTCTCAAGTGCCTGTTCGAAATCTTCAATCAGGTCTTCCAGCGCTTCAAGTCCTACTGCAATTCTTACTAAACCATCTGTAATTCCCACCTCAGCTCTTTGTTCTAAGGTCAGTTTTGAGTGGGTTGTGGAAGCAGGGTGTGTAATAATGGTACGGGTATCACCCAGATTTGGAGAAATTGAGGCAATTTTTAAGTGTTTTGAAAGCTCATTAACGGCTTCAAAACCTCCTTTTACATCAATAGTCATAATGGCTCCACCCATTTTCATTTGTTTTTTGGCTAATTCAAATTGAGGATGTGAAGACAAAAACGGATATTTCACATTGATCAATGCTGTATTTCCTTCTAAAGCCTGAGCAAGTTTATAAGCATTATCACAATGCTTTTCCATACGTAAGTGGATAGTTTCCAAACTCTTAGACAAAACCCACGCATTAAACGGAGACATTGATGGTCCGGTATGACGGGCAAAGAACCTGATTTCTTTGATTAAATCCTCGCGACCGCAAACTACACCCCCAAGCACTCTTCCTTGTCCGTCGATGTATTTGGTCGCTGAGTGGATAATCAAATCTGCGCCCCAGTCGGCCGGAGTCTGAATCACCGGAGTTGCAAAACAATTATCTACAGCAAGGATAAGATTATGCTTTGCTTTTAACTGGGCGATGGCTTCAAGGTCAATCAGATCCAAACCCGGATTTGAAGGGCTTTCACAAAACAGGAATCTGGTATTTGGCTGGATAGCCTTTTCCCACTCATCCATGTCATGTCCGTCCACGAAAGTACAGGTAATGCCCCATTTCGGGGTAATTTTGCTTAAAATCTGAATAGCTGAACCGAATAGCGCTTTCGAAGCAACCACATGATCTCCCGACTTTAATAAAGCGGCAATAGCGGCGAAATTGGCTGCCATACCACTTGCAAAAGCCAGGCCGTCCTCAGTATTTTCAAGCATGCACATTTTATCTACAAACTCATCCACGTTAGGGTTCATATAACGTGAGTAGATATTTCCTTCTTCTTCCTCGGCAAAAATGGCACGGCCTTGTTCAACACTTTCGAAAGTAAAACTTGAGGTAAGGTATAAAGGTACAGAGTGCTCACGGTTTTGTGAACGTTCTGCCTGAATTCTAATGGCTTTGGTCTGTTTTTTCATTCGGAATACATTTAATAAGTACTAAAAAATATGCCAGGCATCTATTCAGCCTCCAAATTTAACTGTATAAGTATTTCAGTCTAACTTAAAATACAAAAAGCTATCCGGCCGAAGTGGCCTGATAGCTTTTAAATATGTATAAAAAATCTTTGGAAATCTTCGCTGTTTATAATTGCTTCACAAATTTAGACAGTAAGCGTCAGAATTAAAAAAGAATTCAGGAAATATTATCAAACAAAAAAAAGTCACCGATATAACCGGCGACCTTTTCAATAACCCTAACCCATAAAAATATATATGATTTACTCTTATATATATTTAACCATAATTTCGAGATCAATGTTTTCAGAAAACATCGAAACTCAGGTTTTTCACAAAACCTTAAGAAATTCACACCAGTAAGCCTTTTGGAAAATCATACAAATTGAATCAGCGGAGATTCAATCAATGAAAAGAAAATTAATTCAAATCCTTAAAAGGTGAATTATATTTTACAAAGGCTTAGTGGGCTGCTTCCTGCACAATTCTCTAATTTCTTAGCCAATATGCGTGTCTTAATCCAAAAAAGCAAGTAAATATACAGAAAAAATTAAAATTCATCGTTCATCACTCCAATTCTTTCGACAAATCTTTTGGATAGACTCAATTTTGACATTATTTTTCTCGTTAAGTAATTAATTGCGTAAATTTCAGAAAAATTGAATAAATAAAACTCAAAATTCATATTCCCATGAAAAAGTACTCTATCCTAGTTTTTCTTTTTGTTATAACATTCGTAATGAGTTGTAAAAAAGATGACCCAACCCCCACCCCTACAAAAACTAAAACTGAAATAATTTCTGCACATTCATGGCAAATAAAGACAGCCTTAGCCTTTGGTGTGTCAGTCTATGAAAAAGGTGGAACCGGGAATCAACGTGATTTTTCCAAAGTAGTTCTTAATTTCAAATCTGATGGAACTATAACCGGAACTGATACTGATGGTATTTCATTCAACTCTGCAAAATGGGTTTTTACCAGTGGCGAAACCAAAATAACGTTATCCTCTCTCCCAATTTCGATTTTAAATAATGTTACCTTTGATATTACACAGCTAGTAGAAGGCAATTTTGATTTAAGCGGAACAATTACGTATAACGGCACCGCCATTCCGGGGGTTGTAAAACTTATACCATAATAAAATCCTGTAAATAACAAGGAAAGGAAATCCAAATTCTTTTGTTTAGCCTTAATATTCTGGTCTAGAATTATTGTTTAAATCAGGCTTTTCTAGAGTATTAAGGCAAATGTTTAATCAAATCCTCTTATTTCCAATGTTTGATTCCTTTTGTTATTAAAGTAACATCTGAATAACTCTGCCCTATTTATACCGTATCCATTTTTTTTGTATGCTCCAAACTTACCATAATCTTTAAACAAACCTATATCCTATAACTTTTATCATGAGTAAAGCCAAAACCAGAAAAGAAATTGCTGACGAATTTGGAATACACCCTAAAACATTAAGACGTTGGCTTAAGAAAGAGTCTGACATTATTTTAGAAGAAAAATGTCTTATTACTCCTAAGATGTATCAGATTATAAAGGAGCGATTTATTGGAAAATAACAAATGTCCCATCAATTACCATTTAATCCCATTTTTCTGCAGTTATTGTTTTTAATCAGCACATATCTTTGTGAAAAATTAGTCTGGCTAAATTAAGAAGATTCAGCTAAATGAGATAATCCTATTAATGAACTAAAACCAAATTTAAAGTGAAACGTTTCTGTATTATTCAAACCTGTTATTATTATTCTTTAATCATAGGTCTCTCTCTGTTTATTTTTTCTTGTAAAAATGAAATACAAGACGCCGTTCCATCTTCTATCTCTTTTCAGGAGTCATCTATTGGCGAACAAGATTTTGCACGAACAAAATTTGCTAAAATCTTAGCAAAAGCTTTAGAAAATAAAGATGTAAGAGCATTCATCAAAAAAGAATCCCTCAAAATGTTTGATAATGACTATGACGTTTTATATCATGGAGTTAAGAACAAAATTGCAGATAATGACCATCATACCTTTCATCAGTTATTATCAAATTACGCAGATAATTCTGAAGAGTTTAATTCTATAGTATCTAAATTACCAAAATTGAACATTCTGGTACCAGATCTTTCAAAAGCTAATGCTAAGACCTGGGATACAGAGAAAATGATTCCGTTAGTAGCCGTTTCAAATTCTGAACAGGAAGTAAAAGGAATTAATTTTGTAAGAGCCTACAATTCTAAGGGGATTGAGTATAAACTGGATCCATTTAAAGAACCTGAAGAAGTTACTTTAGTTGTAAAAAATAATGAGCGAATTGAGATTACTTCGAATGCCAAAGGAGGTAGAACTAATGCAAATACAGAATGGGTTCCTTATTTCGCTCAAGGAGATCTCCAATTCTATTTTTCAGGAGAAGGGTTTATTAATAATTCAAGTAAAACCAAATCAGCGAAAACTAACAACGTCGTAAATGGGGTATTACCATCTTATGGATTATCTTTTACTGATTATTCTAATATATCTTTTCCTACAACTGATTTCGGTATTGCGCTGGCAGCAGGTTACTGGCCATTAGCCCCTGAATATTCTTTAAAATATTTCGTGAATTATATTCCTGAATTAAATTCCATAAATAGGGGAAGTATTAGAAAAAGTGTCTACTATAAGAAAGATGGAACACTAAATCAAAATGTAAAAGAAAGATTAATGTATGTACGATTTACCAGTGATGCAGCGCTAGCGTATGCCTCAGACGGTTGGTTAGAAGGATACCTGGATTTACAATGTGTAATAGCGATGTTAAAGGTACGTCCAGGTGAAGATTTTGATAAGAAAGTAACATTCAAATCTATTCCATTAGCCGCTGGTTATACAAATTTAGGGCAAACAACAAAGCAAAATTTCATCGACAATAATATTCTCACCCAATTTGATGTTAATACAAGTAATTCTTTTGCTTATGATGTAAGAGGAACATGGATCAACTGGTTTGATGAAGGATTCAACTGGTCTCCTTTTTTATATGGTGATCAAATGCAATATGTATTTTATGAAAAAGACGATGGAGCCGAAATTACAGAAGAATATACCGTAAATACATCTATTAATGCAAATTTTGGAATAGGTATAAAAGATCTTTTCAATGTAGGATTTAGTGGAAGTAGTACTAACTCCCAAAAGCTTACAATTAAGACTACAAGAGCTTCGCAGCAATTAGGTGAGTATGTAATGACTTATGGACAGGACATTGGTTTTGCGAGAAGTCCAATAGGAATCGGGCAACTCGAATTTATTGTTCAAGCAAAATAGTACTTCCTAATATATCCATTACGACTTTCAAGTCTCCGTAACTTTTAAGTATATGGAGACTTTAGAAAAAAAATCACTTGTTAACTTTTTGAAAATCAGAGCCTACAAGAAGAACCGGCAGATTCCATCTTTAAATTATAGATTTTTTATTGGTGAGAAGTTTTTATTTTTAAAAAAAAGCTCCTACCTTTGCAGTCCGAAACAACGGAAATGGTTTCGTAGCTCAATTGGATAGAGCACCTGACTACGGATCAGGAGGTTTGGGGTTCGAATCCCTACGAGACCACGATTTTTCAGAAAAGCCCTTCATACAGCGCGTATGAAGGGCTTTTCTCGTTTTAAGTTTTCTACAATTTTCTATAAAATCTATATCCCGCTTATGTATCCTTAATAAATGGAGTAAAGAACTTCATACAAGCCCGATCATAAATACCCTTTCAACCATTCTATGGCCTCATCTTCATCTGCAAAAGTCTTCATTGGTATTGTCGGAGGATTTAACCTGAAAATTATATTCATAACGATCTTCCCCAAGCCTGATTTTGATATTATCGCCATCGCTTTATAAACTCCCGGAAGTTCCTGCGCTACATACCTCAGTGTCGCCTTATCCGGTTTAGGCGAGTTAACTAAATAAACCATATGACATACCTTTTGTCCTCCGCTAATTTTTCTGACCAGTTCAAAATTCCTGCCGGTGTTTTCAAGAGTTCTTCTGGTATTGTTAGACAAGGACTTTAAAATTCCTGTTTCATCAAACCAATAAGTACCTAACTCACTTTTAAAGGTTTCTGCATTATCCGGGATTTGTATATTTTTCATTTTCGCTATTAAATAATGAGACTTTCGTTTTCAGGGAATTTTGCCTGTTTTATTACTCAATCCTTTCGACTTTTACACAGTCTTGTGTGTGTCGAAGTATATGGTTTGGATTACAGAATCTTCAGATAAATGTAATGAAAAAGAACGAATCAACTCACCATCCTATCAGTAGTCTTTTTTTTGATTATGGATAATCTGCGGGAAAGAGTGCATTTTATCTTTTATGTTTAAAATATCGTTCTCCTCAGATCGTCCCGTTATAGACAACTTATTCATTTAACAATCCTTATAACCAAACCAAACCTAAAGACAAGAGAGGATTCAAACGGGGACGGGGCGTTTTACAGTACTCTAAGGACAGGTTTTTACTATAAAATAAAAAAAGCCTGATCCCAATGGAAAAAGGCTTTCTATATGATCTACACAAAAGTTATAACCAAGTATTCTCAACATATTCTTTAAACCCTCACTTCTACCAGATAACCAGCAGCAAATAGTATTAAAAAGAGGACAAGTAAAGTCTCACCCCCTCGTCCTCAATAAAACTCTGATTATACTCCTCGAAAAGCATAACAGAATTCATTGGTAAACATACTTTACTTTACAGGAATTTTATTGATCCGGGTGGCTAATTAGCCTTTTCTGTTATGAAAAAAGTCTTTTCTGCTAATACTTTTTCTACTTTGTCAATTTTGTTCAGATTTGTTTATTTACCAACCCGAGGTCGTTCTACAAATTTCCAGGCACCATCTTATCAATGTACAACCCCTTTCTTCCGGATTGGTTATTCTAAAGTATGAAATGACGGGCAGTACTGATAATTCCACTTTGACGTGCAACAGTTTTCCGGATAGTAAGGTCAATGTTCTGTTCTTAAGATGCCTCCGCAGAACCTGATCCTCGGCTTACCGACAGGTAAAACATAAGCTGAAAATGTTTCTGTTTAAATACCCTCTTCCAAGGCTTTTTACTCATCTGTAAAACCAGTTTCAACTCCGTAATTTGCGCAATTTTTAAAACAGGTATTTATACTTATCACCGAAAATCCTCTTTTATCTAAATTTGTTCATCAATATTGATAAACTCTTTATTTAACTAATCTTTTTCAATTTAACCTCCTAAACAATTATCCATCATGAGCGTAGAGAATAACACAATCAGCAAAACTAGTCTTGTTTCTGAAGTAAGTTCGGCATTGCAAGGCAAGGTAAGTGACAGTGTAATCAAAAGTACCGCAGAAGTATTGGCTGCTCAAACCACAGCATACGGTGCAAACGGAAGTATTGCGAGTTTGGTTTTTTATATGAAATGTCAATGCACAATCACTGGCAGTGGTGGCAAAACATTCAATGGTAGTGCCTGGGGTGTTAGTTTCCCGGGGGGTGGAGCTCTTTTTGGTGATGTATATACAGATAATCTTAATGCGCTGTATGCAAACACGGTAAGTTTTACTTTGGTAGCAACTCCGGTTTATACAACGTTCATCTTCAATGATGTTCACGGAAATGCTTTAGGTAGTTTTCAGGCAGGTGCTGTATCAACAGTAAGTGGCACTGCAGGCGGATCAGGCAGCTGGTCTTAATACGACAGTAAATATGTATAAGCAAGATTCATAATTTTAAAAAAGGAGAGAATGTTCTCTCCTTTTTTTTGAGACGCTATACAGAATACTTATTAAAAAATTAACAGAACCCTTATCTGTTTAACTATTAAATCTAAACACTTTAACCATGGATACCGCTCAAAATACATTAAACCTTGTTGAAGATTTTCGTACGGAATTAAGCGGAAGATTTCCGGAAAGTACTATCTCAAACACGGTAAGTTTTATAGAATCTGCCAGCGGAAGTTATCCTGCTGTTTTAGCGAGTGAACTAGGCAAAATGACCTGTACCATTGTGGATGGAAAGACTTTTACTTCCGGTTCATTTACCTCCGGAATCTTACCTACTCATGGTTTGGTGTACACCAATAATCTGGATTTATTATACGCCGATACGGTATCATTCCTATTTGTTGCCACTCCGGTTTATATTGCCTTATATTTCTATGATAGCAGTAGTCAGCTTCTGGGTTACTTTACAGGTGCAGCCATTTCATTAACGTCCGGTTCGGGTGGCGGAGAAGGCAGCTGGTCTTAAGATTAGTTTTTCGTTACACAACAAAAAGCTATTGGAAAACGAATCCAATAGCTTTTCTTTTTATCTGAATCTGGAATAATTTATCCTAAAAACTGTTTCAAATGATTTCTGGCTGTAAGAATAGCCGTTCTTACATCTTCTTCTGAACCTTCAAAAGCTTTATCTTCCACTTCAATAACAACCGGGCCTCTGTATCTGATATCCGTAAGTGCTGAGAAAAACTTACCCCAATTAATATCTCCTAATCCCGGAAGTTTCGGAGAATGATATTCCAAAGGATTTGCCATAATCCCGACTCTGTCTAATTTATCTTTATAAACCTTCGCATCTTTCAAGTGAATATGATGCAGACGATCACGATAATCGTAAAGTGGTTTGGTGTAATCCATCATTTGCCATACCATATGGGAAGGATCATAGTTTAACCCAAGGGTAGCAGAAGGAATTCGCTCAAACATTTTATCCCAGATTGAAGGAGTAGTTGCCAGGTTTTTTCCTCCTGGCCATTCGTCATTCGTAAAGAACATCGGACAATTTTCAATCCCGATCTTTACACCTTCCTCCTCTGCGAGTTTTACAATATCTTCCCAGGTTTCTGCAAATTTATCCAGATTGTACGCAACATTTTTAGCAGGATCACGGCCAACGAAAGTATTTACTACCGGAATTTTCAGTTTTGCGGCGCCTTTTATTACCTTTTTGATATGGTCAACATAATACTTTGCCTGAGCTGTATCAGGATCCAGGGGATTGGGGTAATACCCTAACGCTGAGGCATAAACGCCCTTTTCAGAAAGATACCCTCCGATATGGGTAACTTTTTCGTCGGTCAGGTTATCAACATCCACATGCGACACACCTGCATATCTGCGGGTATCACTTCCACCTGTTGGCCAGCACATCAATTCCACACATTTGAATTGATTTTCTGCTACAAAATCTACTACCTGCTCAAAAGTACTATCCGCCAGAATGGCGCTTACGAATCCTAAATGTAACATATTTTGCGTTTGATTAAGAAAACGTAAACTTAGGCATCACCTCTGAAAAAAACAATCTTCAGTATCCTGACTGTGTCTGGCTATTCTACAAAATACGTGATACCCAGCCCATCCTGAATTTTCAGAAGAAAGGTTTCTGCTGATTCCCCGGAAGTTACATTCAACCGATTTCCATTAGCTAAAAGCATATATTCTCCGATATTTCCCAGAAAAGTAAGGATTTCCGTCGTGTAAGTAAGTGATATCCGATGCGCAGACTTATTACTGATATCAGAATACAGCATTTCAAAATTATATTCACCGAAAGTAATTTCACGACCCATTGAATCATACAAGCCGGGAGTTTTGTTTTGTAATGCTCTGACATACAACCCAATGGAGAAACCTACTTTATACTGTAATGAATTAGCCTTCGGATTATTGGCAATCATTTCATGCAATGTAGAAAATGCGCCCTCAGGATTATAGGCCTGCGCCTGCATTAAAAACTCATTATAGGTGTCTTCAAAAACATCTTTCTCAAAACTACCCTGAGCAGACTGGTCAATAACTTGCCTGAAAGCTATTTTAATCAATGCTTTTTCCATACTATTTCGTAACTGATGAATAATCTGATTTTCCTATGTACCCAATGTGCCTATGCGGCTACAACAACCTTTCACCCTTATCTATGTGTCCTATATGACTATGTGGTTACAATGACTAAGCTGAAACATAAATTGTATGAACAAGATTATACCCTCCTGTTGAAGCATTTGCTGTGACAGTTGCCAGTTCATTGTCCAAAGAATCTGCAATGATGCTATCACTGGTATTTTTTGTGGAATTCTGGCCGTGAGCCGAATATAAAGACGTTTTATAAACAGCAGTGTTTATATCTTCCGGAAAAGCAATCTGAGTTGTTAATTTCAATACACTGTTCACATAAATCTGTGCATGAATGTGGGTAACTCTTCCGGTGTACCAGCCCGGGTAAATACTTGAAAACTTAGCTACACCTGTCGTATCAGTATATTGAATCCCCCGGCAAAAAACCAGAGAAGAGTTATTTTGTGTACCCAGATACCCCTGATTACTATATCCTGAATAATAGCCGTCTTTATCACAATGCCAGATGTCAACCCTTGCATTGGCGATCGGCTTACAACTATCGTTGACATTTGCGACGGTAATATTAATGGACAAAGGCAGTCCTGTTTTACCATCTGTAATATCGATCCTTGTAATGGAAGAACCCCTGCTATTGTACAGAGGATAAGGTCCGTCCGTTTCTGAATCCCCTACTTTACAACTTCCACTGGTTGTTCCACCTGAAGTAGTACTCCCTCCTGAACTTGGTGTAGTGGCTTCTTCACTTTTTTTACAAGCCAGAATAGCTGCCTGAGTTCCTAAAAGTCCGAATCCGGCCTTTTTCAAAAATTCTTTACGTTCCATATGTCTAAATTTTAACAAATAATCATTTGGCTATTCAACGTAACTCCCATTCATTTAGGTGTCTGAATCTGCTTATGTATCGGTAAACAAGACAAATGTGTCGGTGAAATCACCTTTTCATCCATTCCTCAACAAAACCTGCATATGAATCACTTATTGGTAATTCCTTTCCGGAAGACAACTGTACTTTCTTATTCACAACGGATTTTACCTGATTATGAGGCACAATGTAACTGCGGTGAATCCGGCTGAATCTGGCAGCGGGTAATTTTTCCAGTACCGACTTCATTGACATTAAGGTCAGAACGGGTTTAGTACCCGTCAAATGGATTTTGATATAATCTTCCAGCGATTCAATATACTCTATTTCAGGAAGATCAATTTTTACGATTTTGTATTCGGACCGGACAAAAATACTTTCCGGCACTTCCTCCTTAGAGATATTTTTTGCTAAAAAATGATCTGAGGCTTTCTCTACTGCCCTGCTAAACCTTTCGAAATCAATTGGTTTCAACAAATAATCAATCGCATTTAATTCAAAACCTTCAAAAGCAAACTTTTTGTGTGCTGTGGTAAATATGACAATTGGTTTATTTTTCAGAAAAGCCACCAATTCCAATCCGGTGAGATCAGGCATATTGATATCAATAAACAATAAATCTATCTGGTTTTTATTCAGGAAATCTGCACCTTCAATAGCATCATCAAAGGTCTGAACTAATTCCAGGCTGGGGAATTTGGCGATGTACTGACTCAATAATCTCAAAGCCAGTGGTTCATCATCTATGGCTACACACTTCATATGATTGTATTTTCTGTAAATTTAAGGAAGTGAGGCTCTTTCAATCCTCAAGTAATAATTCTACCTTATAAAAATCGTTCTCTCTTCCGATATTCAGGCAATGTTTATCCGGATAAAGATGATTCAAACGTTTCTGAGTATTCGTAATGCCGATACCATCTCTTTCAGTCTTTCTCTGAGAAGCAAAAACAGCATTTCTGCAAATAAAAGTTATGGCATTTTTTTCGGAATAAAGCTTGATTTCAATAGTTGAGGCTTCATGATTGCTTACACCATGCTTGAAAGCATTTTCCACGAAAGTCATCAACACCAGAGGCGTTATTTTCTTTAGTCCGGCATTTCCGAATACCTGAAAATCCACCACGGTTTTTTTGTTTAACCGGAGTTTCTGTAAATCAATATAATTTGAAATACAATCTATTTCACTGCTTAAAGGCACAAAATCCTCCGAAACCTCGTCAGTAACATAACGCATAATCTGAGAAAGTTTCATAATACTTGCCGCAGTATTCTGATGATTTTCCACCGCAAGGCTGTAAATATTGTTCAACGTGTTAAACAAAAAATGAGGATTAATCTGAGCTTTCAGAAAAGAGAGTTCCGCATTGATCTTATCACTTTCAGCACTGATTACTTTTTGTTCAGAAAGCCGCCATTCTTCAGAGATTTTCAAGGCCATTCCAAGTGCCCAGAGCATTCCGAACAAAAAAATACTGATCACATCCATTTTAGGAACTGACGATCTTTGTGCAGGTGGCATGGGTGGTGGGGTATGCCCGTCAAAATGCCCTCCGAATTCATGTGCTGGAGGAAATCTTTCATGGTGTCCTTCTCCTCCATGAAATTCCTGAAAAATAAGGTTTTCAAAAGGCTGGAAAAAATTGGCGAAGCAAAAAATCAGAAAAATAGAACCGAAATAAATGGTGTATTTTCTCTTAAAGTAAAACTGCGGAATCAGATAAAGGATATTCAGATAAAATACCAAAGCATAAACCCCGAAAAACAACCAGTAATTGACTGATAAAAACATTTTTAAAAAGTCAACTTCCTCCGTTTGCCGGAACATAAACAATACCGGAAAGCTCAAAAACAGAAGCCATCCGACCAAATGTGTAAAAAAAGCCGCATTTTTAGACTGGAACATTAACTTAAACAGGTTTCAATAATTTTAAATGAGAATCTGCAGTTTTATACCTGAAATGGGCTGATTTCAGCCCCTGATTCCGAAACATATCATTAGAAATACGCTGTAATCTACTGAAAAAACAATAACTTACAATCACCTGGCACTTCTCCGTTTATCAGGTTTCACCTTGAATATCTGCTTTTAACTGATTAGATAACTTGTTAAACCTTCACTTATTGCTTTTCTGCAGGAAACAAAACCTCAAATCCTGAGGTTGATACACAAAATCACACAAATTCCACATTTTTCCGGAATAGTCATTATAAGATTATTGTCAGAAACAATATTAAATTATCTTTATCGGTCAAACCAATAGCACCAGTCCATGGAGATGAATTCTCTTAACAAATCAGTTATATGCCAAAAGCAATTTATTCAAATATTTTTCCTGATTATATCAGGAATCCTGCTTTTTCCTTCCTGCAAAGAAAATTCGAACCAAAAGCATTATAAAATCGGGTTTTCGCAGTGTACAGGTGGAGATGAATGGCGCAGATCTATGCTTTTGGAAATGCAGAGAGAACTGTTTTTTCATCCTGATCTGGAACTGGTTTACAAAGATGCTGTAAACAGTACCCAAACTCAAATAAAACAAATCAATGATCTGATGAAAGAAGACATTGATTTACTGATTATTTCACCGAATGAATCCGCACCTCTGGCCCCTGTCGTTCAGGAAATTTTCCGGAAAGGTATTCCTGTTATTGTGCTCGACCGCAAAATCAATACCGATGCCTACAGTACTTTTATCGGCGCAAACAATATTGAAATTGGTAAGGCAGTTGGCAATTTTGTAGCCAAAAAGCTGAAAGGGAAAGGAAAAGTAGTAGAAGTATTAGGACTGGAAAGCTCCTCTCCTGCTCAGGAACGTCATAAAGCTTTTTCAGATGTATTGAAAAATTATCCTGAAATCAATGTAATTAAAGAGTTACAGGGGCAATGGGAAAAAGATACAGCCAGAAAAGTGGCAGCTCAGAATATCGGGGCATTGCAGGAAGCAGACCTGGTTTTTGCACATAATGATGTGATGGTCAAGGGAATTTATGAAGTTTGTCATAAAAATAGCCAAAACAAAAACATCCTTTTCGTAGGCATCGACGGGCTGGCAGGTCCTCATAATGGTTTACAGATGCTTGAGGATAAAATGCTTACGGCCACCTTCCTCTATCCTACCGGAGGGGAAGAAGCCATTAAGGTTGCTTCGCAGATTCTTGCCGGAAAAGCAGCTCAAAGAGAATATAAACTCAATTCTATCCAGATTGATTCCTCAAACGTGAAAGGCATTAAAGCACAAAGTGACAAGCTACTTAATCAGCAGGAAGATATTCAGAAATTAAATACAGAAATTGACACATTAGAAAATACTTTCAGCTCTGAAAGAAACAAGTTGTATTTTACCATTGCCTGTCTCTTCCTTACCTTGTCGATTAGTGCCTGGGCTTTCTATCTGGTGAAAGAGAAACAAGCAGCCAATCATCAACTGGCTCTGCAAAATGAACAAATTACCTTGCAAAAGGATGCTATCGAAAATATTTCAGAAAAAGCGAAACAGGCTACCGAAGACAAACTCCGGTTTTATTCATACATTTCCCATGAATTTAAAACGCCGTTAAGTCTCATTATATCTCCGACAGATGAGCTGTTAACGTTAAAAGCCATTTCCCAGAAAGACTTAAAAAGTAATTTACAGCTGGTACAGAAAAACGCCTATCGCTTACTCAGACTGGTTGATCAATTGCTGGATCTGAGAAAAACAGATGCCGGAAAACTACTTTTACAGGCGGCTGAACAGGATCTGGTAATGTTCGTCAGGGAAATCGTGAAAGATTTTCAAAATAAAGCTATCAAAAATGCCATAGACTTACAGTTTTTCTCACAGGAAAATGACCTGAAGGTTTGGTTTGATGCAGAGAAACTGGACAAAGTAATCTTCAATTTATTGTCAAACGCCTTTAAATATACTCCAAAGGGAGGATTTATACATGTTCAGTTAAAGGTAAAACAAAACAACGTCTTCATTGAAGTAAAAGATAATGGAGAAGGCATGAGTGAAAAGGAAAAAAATCAGGCATTTGATTTGTTCTACAGCGGTTCCAAACATTACAGCCTTGGAACGGGGCTTGGGCTGGCATTGTCAAAAGAATTTGTTAACCTGCATCAGGGAGATATTGAGGTTTCTTCTCAGAAAGGAGAAGGAACGACATTTACAATTCTGCTGCCTCTGGGAGATCAGCATCTTACTGAAAACGAAAAAATTGATCAGGCACCCGTAATCTCACCTTCAGTACATCAGTTTACAGAGGAAGATAAACCGGATTCAACCTTAAATGGAAGCCAGGAAAGTGAATATGGTACTATTCTGGTAATTGAGGACAATACTGATTTACAACTCTTTCTGGTGGAGAAACTCCGGAAAGAATTTAATATTATTGCCAGTAAATCAGCAGAAGAAGGTTGGGACAAAATCATAGAGAATATACCGGATTTAATTATCTCGGATGTTATGCTTCCCGGAATCGGCGGTTTCGAAATAACCAACCGGATTAAAACAGATTTCCGGACTTCTCACATTCCGGTGATTCTTCTGACTGCCAAAGGGCATATTGATGATCAGATCGAGGGAATCAAAGCAGGAGCTGATGTTTATCTGACCAAACCTTTTAACACTACTTACCTGATTGAAACCATCAAAACCTTATTCAATAACCGAACCAGGGTACAGCGCAGATTCAGCTCGGAGTTTTTGTTTAAGAATGAAAATAAATCGGAAAAAAAATTCCTGAACGAACTTACTGCCATTATTGAAAAGCATATTGCCGATTCAACGTTTAGTGTAGAACGTTTAAGTCAGGAAATGGGCATGTCAAGGGTTCAGCTTTACAGAAAAGTTCAGGCCTTATTGCAAATGAATGTCAACGACTATATTACTGAGGTCAGGCTCAACAAAGCGAAAGCTTTGCTGCGCGATACCGATAAATCTATGGCCGATATTGCCTTTGAAGCAGGGTTTAATTCTCCTGCCTATTTTACTACGCTCTTTAAACAAAAGAATAACCAGACACCAAGCGAATACCGTAAAAATAAGGGAGGTACGATTTTTAAAAACTGATGTAACATTTTTGAAATTGCAATAATTTATTATACATTTAAGTAACTGATAAACAAACAATTACATGTATTTTAAAATTTGATAATTTTTGAAAGAAAAGAGAAATACCTATACGGAAATGCCTGCGTAAATTTGAACATCAAAATTAATTTTTGATACTATTAACCATTTTTAAATTAACAAACATTAACCTGGTACTTATTCCTATGAATCCCAAAAAGAAGATTTTACTTTGGTCAATTACCGCAGCATTGGGAGGTTTCCTCTTCGGTTTCGATACTGCGGTTATTTCAGGAGTAGAGCAGACACTCCAGTCTATCTGGAACCTAAATCCGTTTCAACATGGACTTACCGTTTCAATTGCTCTCATAGGAACAGTACTGGGTTCAATGTTTGGTGGAATTCCGGCCGATAAATTCGGCAGAAAAAAGACTTTATTCTGGATTGCCGTTTCCTATTTCCTTTCCGCTCTTGGTACTGGCCTGGCTCCCGATTGGGGCTTTTTCTTAATCTTCAGATTTTTAGGTGGAGTAGGCGTCGGTGCTTCTTCGGTAGCTGCCCCTATGTATATCACTGAAATTTCCCCTTCAAAATCAAGAGGAAAAATGGTTGCAATGTTTCAGTTCAATGTGGTTTTCGGAATATTGATTGCCTATCTCTCCAACTTTCTTTTACAAAACATTGAGCATGAGGCTTGGAGATGGATGCTTGGTATTCAGGCTGTTCCGGCATTATTTTATATTCTTACCGTTATTAACATTCCGGAAAGCCCCCGTTGGCTGCTGGTAAAAAAAGGAGCGGTTGACGAAGCCCGAAGCATTCTTCAGATTATCGATAAAGAATCGGCAGATGATACCCTCAACAACATCATTGAGTCATCAAAAACTACAGTATCCGCAGGTAGTGTACGATTGTTTTCTTCAAAATACAGAACTCCTGTAACCTTAGCCGTACTTTTTGCAATTTTTAACCAGGTTTCAGGCATTAATGCCATTATTTATTATGCTCCGAGGATTTTTGAAATGACAGGTTTAGGAAAAAGTTCAGCCCTGCTCTCTTCGGCAGGAATAGGATTAATTAACCTGACTTTTACCCTGATTGCGCTTAATATCATCGACAAATTTGGCAGAAGAAACCTGATGTTTGTCGGCTCTGTAGGCTTGATTCTTACACTTGGACTTGTTGCCAGGGCATTTTTCACCGAGGATTTCGGCGGCTTGACTGTACCACTTCTTCTGTTTGTTTACATTGCCTTCTTTGCATTCTCTCAGGGAGCGGTAATCTGGGTATTTATTTCTGAGATATTCCCTAATGAAGTAAGAGCAAACGGACAGGCTTTGGGAAGTTTTACGCACTGGATTATGGCCGCTATTGTGGCATTCAGCTTCCCTTCAATTGCTGAATATTTTGGTGGCGGTATTACCTTTTTATTCTTCTCAGGCATGATGGTCTTACAATTGCTTTTTGTCTGGAAAATTATGCCGGAAACTAAAGGAACTTCACTCGAAAAAATAGAAAGAACTTTCGTCGCTCATTAAAAATCATGACCGAAAACATCATTTGCTTTGGCGAAATGCTGTGGGATATGCTCCCTTCAGGCAAACAGCCGGGTGGCGCGCCTATGAATGTGGCCGTACACCTTAAAAACTTAGGACTTCAGGTAAGTATCATCAGCCGGGTCGGGGATGATGAACTGGGCAAAGAACTACTTGATTTCCTGTCTGAAAAGAATATTGACACTTCCCTTATTCAGCAAGGTCAAACCCACCTGACCGGGGTGGTAAAGGCAAATGTTGACAATAAAAATGAAGTAACTTATAAAATTGTACATCCTGTTGCCTGGGATTATATCCAACTCGATGAAACTTCAGAAAGAGCAGTAGAAGATGCCGCAGTATTCATCTTCGGAAGTCTTGCGGCGAGAAGTGAAAGTTCACAGAATACCCTGCATCATTTGCTAAAAAAGGCGAATCTGAAAGTTTTTGATGTAAACCTCAGACCTCCTTATTACAATCAGGAAACGGTAGAATATTTGCTGAAGCAGGCCGATTTTGTTAAAATGAATCATAATGAACTGGCCGAGATTTCAAGCTGGTATGAAGAATATGCCGACGAAAATCAGGCGATGGCTAACCTGATCCAACAATACGATTTAAAAGCACTTTGTGTGACCAAAGGAGAAAATGGTGCAAAACTCTGGCAGAATGGTAAATTTTATGATTGCAAAGGTTTTAAGGTTGAGGTAAAAGACACAATCGGAAGCGGAGATTCATTCCTTGCAGCACTTCTGAAAGGATATCTGAACAAAACAGAACCTTCAGAAAATCTGCTTTTTGCCTGTGCAACCGGCTCTTTAGTCGCCACTTACCTGGGCGCAACACCGGCTATTTCCGAATCACAAATACAATCTTTTATCCTACAATCTGCTCCAAACCATGAATTTCAGGTATAGTCTTATAGTAAGTCTTTTACTGGGCCTTTCCATTACAGGATTCGCCCAGAAAGAAACACCCGATTATCGTCCGCAATATCATTTTACACCACCCAAAAACTGGACTAACGATCCTAACGGTTTGGTTTATTCAGACGGAAAATACCATTTGTTTTATCAATATAACCCATTTGGCAATCAGTGGGGACATATGAGCTGGGGACATGCCACAAGTACCGATCTCATCAACTGGAATCATTTGTCATTAGCTTTGCCTGAGTACAACAATGCTGACGGCTCTGAATCTATGATTTTTTCGGGAAGCGCAGTGGTTGACAAACAAAATTCCTCAGGCTTTTTCACCAAAGGTCAAACCAATGGACTGGTTGCCATCTATACTGCTTTTGTTCACAGGAACCTTGCACCGATTTACCAGCACCAGAACCTGGCTTACAGCGGAGACGATGGAAAAACATGGCAGTATTATAAACAGAATCCTGTATTGGATCTGAAAAGTAAGGATTTCCGGGATCCGAAAGTATTCTGGTATGCTCCTCAGCAAAAATGGGTCATGACTGTTTCAAAAGCAGACCGTCAGCAGGCTTATTTTTATGAATCGCACGATTTGAAAAGCTGGAAGTTCATGAGCCGTTGGGGAAGAGCAGGAAATACCGCAAGGGTTTGGGAATGTCCGGATCTGATAGAGGTTTCAGTACAGGGAGAAAAAACCAAAAAATGGGTCTTGTTCATTTCATCAGGAAATCCGCAGGAATTATATCCGGGGATGCAATATTTTGTGGGTGAATTTGATGGAAAATCATTCAAACCTGATCAGGCTTACGAAGAGCCGGAATATGTAGATTTCGGGAAAGACTTTTTTGCCGGAGTAACATTTAATAATGCTCCAAACGACAGAAAAATCTTATTGGGCTGGGTAAATGACTGGGAATATGCCAATGATATTCCAACAGGAGGTGAATGGCGCGGAGCATTCTCTGTTCCGCGGGAATTATCTCTTAAAAGAACTGCCAAAGGATTTGAATTAATTCAGTGGCCGGTTTCTGAATTGAAAAAAGGTCAAAAAGAAGCATTTTCAACCCAAAATCTGAAAGTAACATCGAATTATGAAGTACCCTTCCGTGGAAATATCTTCGATTTGGAACTAACCCTAAAACCGCAGCAGGCAAAGGTTTTTGAATTAAAATTACTTCAGAGTACAGACGAAGAAACAGTTCTCAGATATGACGTTTCTGAACAAACGCTTTCATTGGATAGAACACATTCCGGAAATGTAAGCTTCAATCCTAAATTTGCCAGTGTGGAAAAAGTGAGAGTGCCTTTGAAAGATGGTAAACTTCAACTGAGAGTTCTTGCGGACAAATCTATCATCGAAGTTTTTGCTCAAAATGGAGAAAAAACGCTGACGGATCTGGTTTTTCCTCTTAAAAAAGAAGGAAAACTAAGTATTTCCTCTTCAGGAGGAGAATCGGTTATAAACTTACTGAAGATTAATAGTTGGTAGAATAGAGTTTTGAAATTTTAAATAGCGGGACAAATCTTGCTCCCGCTATTTTTTTATGTCAGGTATTTTAGCCTCTTACTTTTTCATAACTCTGGTTCAACAATATATATCAACCTTCAAAAAGCCATTCGGCGAGTCTGGATTTTAGAATTTCTTAGAAAGCGTAGCATCAAAACTTACTTTAATTACAGGTCCTCCTGCTGCGGAATCATCCTGCTGGAAAGTGCCTGAAATCCTGGAAGAAGAATTAACCGTTGTAATCAAGCTTTCAGGATGACATGAGCCGGAATATTGAACCATTTGTCCGTTTAAGACAATCCAGTAATTATATCTTGATCCTTTTACCAGATCCAGCGAAAAACCCTCTCCCAGATTCCCTTCCAGACAACTCAGATCTTTACAGGACTTAATTTTATCCGTTAAGTCTTTCCCTGAAAAAACCAGCTTTCTGAAAGTTTCTGAAGGATTGAACTGATCTTTTGCCTCAAAAAGATACACATATTTCAGATTTCCGGTAAAAGTCTTCGCTTTCAATTTATACACAATTGTTCCGTTGGCTTTATCTCCGCCCTCTTTAAATTTCCAGGCAATAATTGACAAAGCAAGCAGCAGAGATAACAAAACAAACATGATCTTTTTCATGAGAGCATCTGTTTAGGAGTGAAAAGATCCCCCGAATGATTCTGAATTCATTTCCCCCAAAACAAATTCTGCTATATGAAATTCAGAGAATCCTGTATTAAGATACTAAAACACTGAAAAAGAGTCAATTATTAGAACAGATATTTAGTAAATGGATATTCAGATGTCTGCAAATCAAAGATTCTTTGCTCATCCATCTTTCGTCTTAAATCTCATATCTAACCTATTTACAATTTTCATTACATTTATACGTTCAAAATTGTAAACCAGATACAGAAACTATTCATGAAGAAATTCCTTTTAACACTCCTTATTTTATCCCCTTTTTTCAGTTATTCTCAGGCAGATACGACTACCCAAAAAAATCAGGAAATTAAGAAACTGATGATATTAACCGGTGTAGTTGATATGGCAAGAACCGGTATGAATCAAATGATTCAGCAAATGAAGAAAACACCCAATCCAAACTTACCTGAGGGCTTTTTTGATGAATTTATAAAAGAAATAAAAGACGAAGATTTATTGAATATGTATGCCCCGATTTACGGCAGGCACTACTCATTGAACGAAATCAAACAACTGAACAAATTCTATGAATCACCGATCGGGAAAAAAGTAATCCGGGAAACGCCGGCCCTTATGACCGAGTCTATTGCCGCCGGGTCTGTCTGGGGAAGGGAAATCGGTGAACGAGTGATGAAAAGAATGAAGAAAAACTAAAGCAAAAAAGCCTTTTTCATTACCGGAATCTATGGTTTTATCCAAAAAATTCCGGCAATGGAAAAGGCTGAAAGCATTCAGGAAACTTCTTACTCTTTTGTTCCTTCAATTAAAAAGCTCATTACTTCAATATTTATCTTAGAAACTTTCCCCTGTCCATCCCTGATAAATTTAATTTTCGCATCTCCGTTTTCAAAAACATCTGGTTTCCCTTCAATCGGACTTGCCGTCCCTGAAACCATTCCTCCTTTAATAACCAACTCGTTGTTACGGACACTTACTTCTATTTCTCTGGTTTGAGCACTTGCTGTAACATATTTACCGGCATAGTCTCCTAATTTAACTTCTTTGAAAAGCTGATTGACATTTGAACTGAACTGGTATTTCCCCGATCCGACATTTACTACCACATAATCTCCTTCTTTTCCAACCACCTTTATGTCAGCAACTTCAGCAAGACTTTTACCATTTTCCTTCACATCCTCAACGCCCGATGCCGGAATATAAATTGTCGCTGAAGTATTTGGCGGAATCGTAGTTTCAAATTGCAGTTGCTTGTTTTCTACTTTCCAATGAGAAACAACTGTGCCATAGTAAGTCTGCAAATCCGCTGCTGCATTACTGAAATTACCACCCAAATGTGGTTTAATTACAATTTCCTTATAACCTACTCCCGACTCTTTCGTATCAATACCTGCCATTACTCTGTACATCCAGTCACCGATTGCACCATAAGCATAATGGTTAAATGAATTCATACCGACATTCTGGAACGTGCTGTCAGGTTTAATACCATCCCAACGCTCCCAAATTGTTGTTGCTCCCATTTTAACAGGATATAACCAGGATGGATAGGTTTCCTGCAAAAGTAATTTATAGGCAATGTCTGTACGGCCAAAACGGGTAAGAACATGACATAAATAAGGTGTCCCCAAAAATCCGGTAGTCAGGTGATTTCCATAACTTTTCACATTTTCCACCAGACGCTGAACAGCCTGTTCTCTCATTCCTTCGGGAAGCATATCAAAATTCAAAGCCAGTACATATGCAGTCTGAGAACTCGAAACCAGACGGCCGTTCGGGGTTAAATATTCTTTCAGAAAAGCTTCCTTTATTTTTTTCAATAAATCAGAATATTGGGCAACATCCTCCGGTTTATTAAGCACTTTTGCAGTTTTTATGAGCAATTCTGTGGAAAAGGCATAAAAACACTGTGCAATTAAAAACTTATCGGTAACAGCAGATCTTCCGTCATTATCATCTCCGGGTCTGTAGAACAACCAGTCGCCAAAATGATGCCCTGAGTTCCAAAGGTCATTTTTACTTTGCTCCTTAATATAGTTCACCCAGGCTTTCATGCTTGGATACTGATCTTCCAGAATTCTTTTATCACCATAAGCCAGGTACATATTCCAGGGAGCAATAGTTGCCACATCCGACCAGCCGGAACCTCCGGCAAATGGCCCTAAAATATTAGGAATTACCGCCGGAACGGCACCATTCGGCAATTGATCTGCAGCTACATCCTTCAACCATTTGGCAAAAAAACTATTCGCTCCGAAATTGAATGCAGCTGTACGTGAAAAAGCCTGTGCGTCTCCAGTCCAGCCCAAACGCTCATCTCTTTGCGGACAATCTGTTGGCACATCAAGAAAATTGCCCTTTTGTCCCCATTGGATATTTTTCTGTAACTGATTAATTAAAGCATTGGAAGAAGTAAACGTGCCTGTCGGTTTCATATCCGAATACAAGGTTACCGCAGTAAAATTATCAGGGTTAAGGTCTCCGTCTATTCCTTCTACTTTCAGGTATCTGAAACCCTGCCAGGTAAAATGCGGTTCAAAGGTTTCCTGTTTTCCTCCGCTCAGGATATAAGTATTTCTCGAATCAGCGGTGCGTAGGTTATCAGTATAAAAATTTCCGAATTTATCCAACACCTCCGCATGTGACAAAACGATTTTATCTCCGGCTTTTCCATTGGCTTTTAGGACAACCCATCCCACCAGATTCTGACCAAAATCTATTACTTTTTCACCTTTTGGTGTAGAAAAAATCTTTACCGGCTTGAATACTTCATGCTTGCGAACCGGTTCATTATAAGTAGCAATTAACACATCTTTAGCATAATCTTTTACCTCAACTCCCGACCACTGCTGGTCATTGAAGCTGCCCGTTGCCCAATCCGATTTAAATGCCCTGGCATCATAAACCTCCCCGAAATAAATTTCAGAGCTGAGAATCGGGCCGGTTGAAGCTTTCCAGGTTCCGTCAGACACTATACTTTCTTTAGAACCGTCACTGTAAGTAATGTCCAGCTGGAGCAACAAACCCAGTTTTTTACCATAATAGTTAGATCTTCCGACAAAACCGATTGTACTGCGATACCAGCCATTACCCAAAGTAACTCCGATCGCATTTTTCCCGGTTTTCAGAAGGTTAGTGACATCATATACCTGATACTGAAGTCTTTTGTTATAACTCGTCCAACCCGGAGTAAGATACGCATCTCCTACCCTTTGGCCGTTGATATGGGCCTCATACATACCATGAGCCGTAATATAAGCCGTAGCGGAAGTTATTTTTTTGGCAGCAGAGAAAGCCTTTCTCAGTAAGTGTGCAGGGCGTTTTATGGTATCTTCCTTAAATCCGGCTTCAATCCACTGAGCTTTCCAGTCTGATTTATTCAATAAAGCCATTTGCCAGAAAGCCGGTTCGCTCCAGGCAGACACATTTCCCTGATTGTCCCAGACCCTGACTTTCCAGAAATACCGTTTACCGGATTCCAGACTTTTTCCGGCATAAAGAATATGCACCGACTGATCAGAATTAACTTTTCCTGTCTGCCAGACGGGAGTCTTGCCATTTGCAGCAGTACTCACCAGAATCTCATAAGCCGTTTGTTTTACATTCCGCTTGTCTGTCTGAAGACTCCAGCTAAAACGTGGGTCTCTGGTATCAAGACCAATCGGATTAGTCTGATTTTCGAGTAATAAATTTTGAAGAGAAACCTGTGCTTTTCCGTAGAAACTAAGCAGAATCAATAAGCACGAAAGGCCAAAAATCCTTTTGGTAATGTTAAGAGTCATAGTTTTTTCAGTATGGATAAATAATTTTCAAAAAACAGATTTTCCGACTGCCATAGCACTGGGAATAAATCTATTTTATATTCAAATATTGCAAACTAATCTACCTGAACCATCCTATACTCTCCTGCGTTGAGGGCTAATAGTTAATATTGCTTTTCTTGAAAACCCACAAAACCATATAACAAAAGAAAGCCGGACTTCCCGTTGAGGGGAAAGCCCGGCTTTTACTATCGGTGTGTTTTATCGTAAATCGGCTTTGTATTTTACAAACCCGAAAAGGTGGAGAAATACGCTTCGTGAAATTCTGAAATTAACCGGAACTGCTAACAGAGAAATAATGGTAATCGGTACTACATAACCCATTACAGGAGGGTCGTTGAAAAACCAATAAATCACGACACCCAGCAAAATCAGCAACAAAATAGAAAAGCCGTAACTTACAAACATGGCACCATACCAGAATCCGGGTTCCACTTCAAAACGGAGGTTACAAACCGGGCAGTTTTCATTCATTTTGTCGAATTTATCAACTCTCCATAATGGATATTTAAACATATTTCCCTGACGGCATTGCGGACATTTTTCTCCCATCATTGCCCGAAATTCAGAACGTTCTACGTCAAATTTCAGATTTTTATATTCGCTCATAACTAAAGCTATTTATGTTAAAATCAAAATATTCAATATTTAATAAAAGGCTAAAATTGGTGCTCAGCCAGCTTTTCTTCTAAATTCTTCCGGGGTAATTCCTGCCTGTCTTTTAAAAAACTTGGTAAAATATGAATTGTCTTTAAAATTCAGCGTATAGGCAATTTCGGAAATACTCAAATCCTGATTGACCAGTAATCGTTTCGCTTCCAGTAAAATCCGGTTCCTGATAAGTTCTCCTGCCTGCATTCCCATCTGATCTTTGCACAAAGCATTCAGATGGTTTGGTGTAATGTACAATAACTCTGCATATTCCATCGGCAATTTCAGATGTGTATAATGTTTTTCGATCAGCTTCTGAAAATTTCTCAGCAAAGTATAATTATAATTCGGTGCACTCGTTTGCTTATTTCTGAAAACACTCTGGTCAATTTTCATGAAAATCTGCAAAAGCAGAATCCTGATAATATCCCAATGCGAAGCATTCTGAGGAGCAGCCTGTGCAATAATTTCTTCAAAAAGCTTCTGTATTCCCTCATGCAAGTCTTTAGGAAGATTTATTACACTGTCATCCGTGATACCATTAAAAAAGGAAAAAGATTCAAGGTAATCCTGCTTCAACAAAAATGACTGAAAAAATGCCGGAGAAAAATTCACTACATAACCATCCACTTCTCCTTCAAATTCCCAGGAATGCACCTGCCCCGGTACCATAAAATAAATCTGAAACGGTTTTACTTCGAAACTGTTAAAGTCTATCGTATGAGAGCCTCCGCCTTTGGTAAACAGAATCAGGTGATAAAAACTGTGCCTGTGTGCCAGGTGTAAATTATGGTGCTCTTTCAGATATTCAGCAAAACGGCTTACTAAAATATCCTCTTCTTTAAATTCAGAAAGAGAGCAAATATCCACTATTGGTATATCTCGTTTCATGACAATACAAATTTAGGTAGCATAAGTGCCGTGGAATGGTAATTTACAGTCTTTGTATGGTAATAATTACCGATTGGCCCAAAATCCCTGCAATATGTCATTATTTGAAAAATGCCATTCGGGTCAGAAAACTGACAGACAGAATAACCTGATTTGATGTTTTAGAAATAGTTGATTGTACTTTTTACCTTTCAATTCTCTTTTTGAAGGTTTTAAAAGATGTCATACCAGGACGGTATTATTTTAACAGGTGGAAAATGTATATTTGCGATCCTAAATAACAATATTATGAAAAAAATCCTCATAACTGTCCTGCTGTCTATGCAGGTCGTCGTTTTATCCGCTCAAAAACAAAGGGTTGATTTACTCATAAAAAACGCTGATATTATCAACATAAAAACGGGAAAAGTCATTCCCGGTCAATTACTTGCTATTCAGAACGGGCGTATTTTAAGTGTTAGTCATACTAAAAATGCAGCTTTATTTCAGGCAAAAAAGACCATTGATGCCGCACATAAATTTGTAATTCCCGGTCTTTGGGATAACCATATGCACTTTGGAGGCGGAGATTCGCTCATTGAGGAAAACAAAAATCTTTTGCCGCTTTTCCTGGCTCATGGTATTACAACTGTGAGAGATGCTTCAGCCGATATCAGCCCTTCAGTTCTGAAATGGCGAAACGAAATCAATCAGGGGACATTAGCAGGGCCTACCATTTTTACTTCCGGCCCGAAACTCGAAGGATATAAGTCTGTCTGGCTGGGAGATCTTGAAATCGGCACGCCGGAAGAAGTTACCAAAGCACTCGATTCTTTGCAGAAAATTAAGGTAGATTTTGTGAAAATTACCGATAATACCATCAAACCGGAAATCTATCTGGAGAGCATACGTCAGGCAAGAAAAAGAGGTTTCAGAATTTCAGGACACGTTCCTAACGCGCTGACAATGGCACAGGTTGCTGAAGCAGGACTGAGTTCTGTCGAACACATGTCTTATATTCTGAAAGCCGGGTCGAAAAATGAAAAAGAGATTTCGGAACAGGCGGCTGCCGGAACATTAAAAGGAAAAGCTCTTACCATGAAAATCATGGAAACTTTTGATTCAACAACGGCCCTGGCCACTTACCGCAATATGGCAAAACATGGAGTGGCAGTTACACCTACGCTTTCTCTGCCTTATATTCTGGCTTATCTCGATCAGGATGACCATAAAAAGGATGACTATTTACAATATATCGGAAAGGGTTTACAGAAAACCTATGTCGGAAGAGTAGAACGGGCTTCAAAAGATGATGCGGAAGCCATTGCCTTCAGAAAGGCGGTTTTTGAGAAATCCTCTTCACTTTTGCCACTTTTGAACAAAGCAGGGGTCATGATTATGGCCGGAACAGATGCCGGGTATTTAAATTCATATGCCTATCCGGGCATTGCCCTGCATAAAGAAATGGAGCTGATGGTAAAAGCCGGACTTACTCCTCTGCAAGTACTACAGGCCTCGGTAATTAACTCTCCCAAATTTCTGGGAAAAAAGGAATATGGAAGTCTGGAAGCCGGTAAAAAGGCAGATATCCTTATCTTAGATGAAAATCCGGTACTGAATATCAGTGCTACTCAGAAAATCTTCACAGTTATAAGTAAAGGTAATGTCTATGACCGTCAGAAAATCGCAAAAATGCTGGAAGAAGTGAAAGCGAAAGCTAAGTAGGTTTAAGCAAAAAAATCAGATGAGAGTCGGCAATGAACAAAGATTCCGACTCTCATGATATATTTTTAGTTTTTCTATTAATTTACTTGCTTATTAAATAGACCATATTATCAGAGTTTTGCCAAATATATACGTAAATAATAGCAAAAATTACGGATACAAGGTTACCAATAAGGTAATAATCATTGTATTTATCTACATTCTCTGCTTTTTCCTCATGCTTTAATCTTGTTGCCAGTTTTAATGCACTAAAAAAAGTAAGGGCATGCGCATATCCATTTACTAAAGCAATAAGAAGGAATAATCTTTCAATAACGCCTTTAATAATTGATCGGAAATCAAATCCTATTCTTTTATAAAATAGCTGAGCTGTTATTGCAAATAAAAAAGCTATAAGCATTTCACTTATAACAAACAAACCGATAAACATGACCAATTTCAGCATAAATTTATTTTCCTAGGTATAAAATCACTTCTTTTAATGCAAAATACTCGTCAATCTTCAAACTCTTCTTTCTTTTCCAGATAAGAGACCTTTCTTTGTCTAACTCAAATGCAACTTGTTTATAATCCTTATGTTCCAGAAACTTTGAAACAATATAGTAATCCTTCTCCACATTCCAATAATCTACCAACTCTTTTAGTATGAAAAACAGTTGATTTAGTACCTGATTTTTCTCTTTATCCTTAATATTAAAATAGAATCTATTCTTATGGGTTTTCATAGCTGCTAAAGATTCTCTGGCTAATGTCAACCCAGTTCCAAGCATCCCATGAGCTATTTTTCTATTTAACTTCGTATCTATATCCCCTTCAATCAACACATATCTCAACTTAAAACTCTTTTTTTCTTTAACTAACCTTTCCTCTATTTTCAGAATTACAGATAATGCTGAACCTAAATCTTTCAGTACACTTTGAAACTCATCTCCCAGAGTTATTGTCATAGGAGAAAGAAAATTCATTTTTTCTTCCTTGTTGACAGCACTTACAACTTCCTGAAAATCTGACATAAGTTGTCGTTGATCAACCTTCCGGCTCCCAATTACATCTGCCATTAATATTAATTTTTCTTTTTGCTCCATATCATTTCAAAAATAGTGAAATAACATAAAAAATTTCACAAAAAGTGAAACAACTTATAAAATTTCACAAAAAGTGAAACAGATTTGGTCATCGATCATATATCCGACATCCGCTGCAAAAACATTTATTTTCAGTACAATAAAGTCCATCCAACTATTTTGAGTAAAAAGAAGCAAATTTCTGCTTTGTTGTTAAAAAGAGATTTTATTGTACAAATAACTGAGTTATCCTTAAATCAATAAGTTCTCAGCTAACCATTTTGCAGGCAAAAACCTTAAATAGTGAAATTCCGGAACATCTTCTCTGGCAAAGATTCAAAGAAGGTGACAGCCAGGCATTCGGACAGATTGCCCGGAAACACTATAGGATATTGTTCAATTATTCTACTAAATTCACCAAAGACCGGGAACTGATAAAAGATTGTATTCAGGATCTTTTTCTTGAATTATGGGAACGTCGGGAAAACCTTTCCTCCACTCCTGTCGTTACCATTTATCTTTTAAAATCTATCAGAAATAATCTCCTCAAAAAAATCCGTAAAGAAAAATCAAGAAATGACAATGAGGATTTCGACACAGAATTATCATTTTCTGATGGTATTTCTATTGAATCAAGCATTATAGAAGGAGAAATATTTCAGGAGAATGAACACCATATCAGGAAGCTCCTGTCACAATTGCCCAAGCGTCAGCAGGAGATTATTTTTCTTAAATTCTACAATAGCTTCAGTAATGAAGAAATTGCAGACATTATGGAAATGAACCGCCAGTCTGTAGCCAATCTGCTTTACCGCGCTATTACCCATTTGAAAGTCAACTGGTTTACAGTTGCCCGTCTGCTCCTTATTCTGCTGATTCGTTAGTACCTTTTCTATATTTCAGTAAAAAATAAAAAAAAATTACGATTTAGTGAGTATCGAACTATCTCTGTGAGCTAATCCTTATAGAGAGTAAAATCATACAATTAATTCAATGATAAATTACATAAAATATAAGGCCGGGTCTTTTGCTTTGGATAATTCATTCCGCTCATGGGTTTTCAAAAATCGCAGAGAAGATATCGTCTTTTGGGAAAACTGGATACAGAATCACCCGGAGAAATTATCTGACATTCTGGAAGCAAAACAAATGGTATTATCATTGAAAAATGCGCAGGAGGAAATCAGTGACAATGAAATAGATGAAGAAATATCAAGACTGATAGAAACTGCAGAGCATCATCAGCCAATTTATTATAAACCGGCATTCAGCATCTGGTCGGCTAAATTCATGAAAGTGGCGGCAGTATTATTATTGATTCCGTCTTTAATCTGGTTTATCTACCGCTGGCAAAATAACCGGGAAAGCCTCTACAATACGAGCATAGCTCAAATCAATGCCTCTCAGATGACTGAAGTTTTCAATAATTCTGCGCAAACAAAGGTCGTCACACTTAGCGATGGAAGTTCTGTAATTTTACAGCCCGGAAGTCGTATAAGTTATCCCGTTACGTTCGGCCCGGAGAAAAGGGAGGTTGTTCTTTCTGGAGAAGCCTTTTTTGAAGTAGCCAAAAATCCGAATCAGCCATTTTTTGTATTTGCCAATGAATTAGTTACCAAAGTTTTAGGAACAAGTTTCAAAATAAAAGCCTATGAAAATGAAAAAAATGTAGAAGTTTTGGTAAAAACCGGAAAAGTTTCTGTGTTTTCCAAAAACGATCCTATGGTTAAAAAACACCAGGATCGTAAAGAATTAATCGGAATGGTTCTTACTCCGAATCAGGAAGTTATTTTCGAAAGAAAAGAAAACCGTCTGGTAAAAACCCTGATTGAGAGCCCAGTTTTACTTTCATTACCAGCTATTTACCGGCAAAGCTTTGAATTCAAACATACACCTGTTGCTGAGGTATTCAGCATTCTGGAAAAATCGTATGGAATTAAGATTGTATTCGACGAAGAAATTATGGCTTCCTGCGAATTGACGGCCTCACTCGGCGACGAACCGCTTTTTGAAAAAATCAAGCTGATCTGTAAAGTAATTGAGGCTAATTATGAAGTAGTGGATGCACAGATTATTATTACCGGAAAAGGCTGTCACTAACCCAGATTAAATATCGGACAAAAAAATCTGCTACCCAACATACCCCATAAAAAAGTCGGTAATGCGCTAACATCACCGACCGATTTTCTCCCCAAAGTTCTCAGGCTTTTTCATCCCGTAAGGGTTGATGGGGATTTCTTTGTAAGTCTGTTAAAACTAACAATTTCAAAATTATGTCAAAAAATCGACAATTCAACAAGATTATTTTTAAACTCATGAGAGTTACGATCTTTCAATTATTCATGCTGATTCTTTTCACAACGTTTGCCCGGGCGTTTGATGGAAAAGCACAGACTTTACTCGACCGAAAAATCACCATTCAGTTTAGTAATCAGGAGATTGAAGAAGCTTTGGATAAAATCGAAAAAGTCGCTGATGTAAGGTTTATGTACAGTCCTCAGCTGATTTCGGCTAGTCGCAGAGTAAATTTAAACTTCAAAGAAGAGCGGCTTTCAACCATTTTAAAAGCCTTTCTTAAACCCCTGAACCTGGAATACGAAGTGGTAGGTAACAAAATTCTGCTTAACAGAATTTCTGCTTTTCCGACACAAAACACCATAAAGGAGCAGGAGAAAAACATCCCAAACATAGAAGTGGCAGAGCAAACCGTCAGTGGTATCGTAACTGATGAAAAAGGCGAAACTTTGCCCGGTGTAAATATTCTGGTAAAAGGAACACAGAAAGGGGTAACGACAGATGCCAAAGGACAATTCAAAATCTCAGTAGCCGATGGCAATGCCGTATTGGTATTTACTTCAGTAGGATACAAAAAGCAGGAAGTCACAATTGGTGGTAAAACTCAGCTTAATATCAGCTTACAATTAGATACCCAAAGTCTTGAAGAAGTAGTCGTTGTCGGTTATGGAACACAGAAGAAAAAAGACCTTACCGGATCTGTCAGTTCGGTTCCAGTAAAAGACATTGACAAAGTACCAGTCAGCCGGGCCGATCAGATGATTCAGGGACGTGTAAGTGGTGTACAGGTCATACAAACCAATGCCGCTCCGGGAGGGAATGTAAGTATCCGGATCAGAGGAACAAACTCTATTAATTCAGGCAATGAGCCTTTGTTTGTTGTAGATGGTTTTCCGGGTGCAGGCGATTTAAATACAATTAATCCAAGTGATATTGAATCCATTGAAATATTAAAAGACGCTTCATCAACAGCTATTTACGGAAGCCGCGGTGCCAACGGAGTAGTATTAATAACCACTAAAAAAGGAAAAGCCGGAAAACAGATCATAAATTTCGAAGCATATACTGGTATTCAGCAGGTTGCTAAAAAATACGACATGATGAATGCCCGGGAATTTGCGACTCATTTAGACTCTGTGACGGCACAAAATAACAGAGCGAACGGTACAAAAACACCGTTGAACTACACTCCTGCTCAAATTGCCGCCATGGGAGAAGGTACAAACTGGCAGGATCAGGTACTCAGAGTCGCCCGGATATCAAACTATCAGTTTTCTATCAGTGGCGGAACAAACGATACCAAATATAATTTCAGTGCCGGATATTTTAACCAGGAAGGGATTGTCATTAATTCAGGTTTTGAAAGAGGAACACTCCGCTTTAATTTCGACAAAACAATTAGTCCGAGGTTAAAAATGGGCTATACTTCTCAGTTAGCCTATTCCAGTCAGAATGACGCCCTTGTAAATACCGTCGGAGGTTCAGCCGGAGGAACAGTTTATGATGCTTTACGTTTTAATCCGGTGATGCCAGTAAGAGACAGCACAGGCGCATATACCTACAAAAATGATGATCCCAATCACTTTGTAGATGTAGCTGGAAACCCTGTAGCCTATGCCGAAAATGTGACAGATCACAGAACCAATTTACGGACACTTTTAACCGGATTCGGAGAATATGAGATCATTGACGGTTTGAAATTAAGAATGAGCATCGGAACAGATATCAATTATTCAACCCGTGATTATTTTACGCCATCTTATTTGTATATCACCACCCAGAATACATCATCAGGTTCTTCCCAGAAAACCTCAAATACCAATTTCAGCTGGGTGAATGAAAATACGCTTACCTACGACAGACAATTCGATAAGAATAATTTCCTGAATGCTGTAGCAGGCGCTTCTGTTCAGGTATTCAAGCAAAACAATTTCACTGCCGCGGCAAACAATTTCTTTACCAATCAACTCGGTACCGATAACCTGGGTATTGCCGGAACAACTTTACCAAACAATACCAGTTCTCAGAAAAACACGCTGGCCTCCTTTTTCGGAAGAGTAAATTATCAGTTCATGAACAAATATTTATTCACCGTTACCATGAGGGCTGATGGTTCATCAAGATTCGGAGATGGTAATAAATGGGGATATTTTCCTTCAGGAGCCTTTGCCTGGCGTTTAATCAATGAGAGTTTCATAGAAAAACTGAAAGTTTTCAGTGATCTTAAACTCAGAATCGGTTACGGTGTTACTGGAAACCAGGAAATCGGTTCATACCAGTCATTACCTCAATATACCTCCAATGGCTATACTTTAAACGGGGTAAGGGTTATCGGACTTTCTCCTAATAATATTCCCAATCCTAACTTAAGCTGGGAATCCACTGCTTCATCAGACATTGGTCTGGACATCGGGCTTTTTAATAACCGTCTGACTGTCACGACAGATATTTATTATAAAAAGACTCAAAATCTGTTATTCAACAAATATATCCCGACTGAGTCAGGTTTTTCAACAGCATTAATCAATGCAGGAAGTCTGGAAAACAAAGGTTTGGAAATCAGCATAAACGGACTTGCTGTTACGACTAAAAAGTTTGATTGGGAAGTAAGCGGAAACATTTCATTCAACCGTAACAAAGTATTAGACCTTAACGGGACAGATAATCTTCTGGCAGGAAGTTCAAGCGGTAGTATTTTCCCGGGTTCTGTAACCCCTACTTCTATTTTAAAAGTAGGTGAGCCGATCGGTTCTTTCTATGGATATCAGTTCAACGGAATCTGGCAAACGGCAGAAGAAATTACGGCAAGCGGTATTAAAACCAAACCTAAACCGGGTGATCCTAAATATGTTGACCAGAATAATGATGGTATTATTTCCGGTACAGACAGAACCATTATCGGTAATGCTCTCCCGAAATTTGTCTATGGAATCACCAACTCATTCAGATATGGCAGATTTAATCTGACAGTCTTTATGCAGGGAGTTTCCGGTTATAATGTACTGAATGAAAATCTCTATGAACTTGAAAACGGTTTTCCAGGCACCAACAAACTTAAATACGTAGCCACCGAAAGCTGGACCGGACCCGGAACGAGTAACAGGCTTCCAAGCGTAAGCAGCATTTTGAGAAGAGGAACAGGTATAACCAGCGAAGTAATTGAAAGCGGGGATTATTTGAGGGTAAAAACAGCTACTTTATCTTATAATCTTGCCCTGAAGAATGCATCGGTTTTCAGATCTGCAACTATTTATGTTACAGCACAGAACCTTTTCACTTTCACCAATTATTCCGGTTATAACCCGGAAGTAAACTCTTATGGCAATAATTCAAATGCCAATAATATGAGTCTGAATACAGATTATAATTCTTATCCGCTGGCACGCACTTTCATCATTGGCGCTAAAATCGGATTCTAATTCTCAAAAAACTTCCAAAAATGAAAAAGATATTATTAATCATAACCAGTTGCTTAGCTATTTTTTCTTCCTGCAAAGATTTTCTTAAAGAAGAACCTTACAGCTTTCTGAGTAATTCAAACTTTTATCAAAACGAAAATGATGCTTTAGCAGCACTGAATGGTGTTTTTACTCCCATGCAGGCCCAATCTTTCTACGGCAGAACAGCCTGGTTAATTACCGAGCTTACCGGCGATAATCTATTAGCTCTCGGAAACGCCACAGTGGATCGCGGAACTTTAAACAATTATACTTTTACGGCCTCAAACGGAGAGATCAGCAACTGGTGGAATCAAAACTATCTGATGATTAACCGGGCCAATGATGTGATCGTTAATGTCCCTAACATCAGTATGGATACAACCCGAAGAAATGACATTGTCGGGAATGCTAAATTTTTGCGTGCTTTAGCCTATTTTGAATTGATGAGAACTTTCGGGGATTTGCCTGTTTTTCTGGCACCAACCGGAGCACAGTCTAATCTTACTCCTTCCAGAACTCCTGTGGCAGATATTTACAAACTGATTATTCAGGATTTGAAATATGCCGAGGCGAATTGTTTGCCTGAAAATAAGATTGCGACAGTCAACAAAGGCCGGGTTTCTTCAGGTGCGGCGTCGTCTTTACTGGCCAAAGTGTATCTGACACGTGCATCAACATCAGCTGCTGCTCCTGGAGATTATGCAGATGCGCTCAACCAATGTAATAAGGTGATTAATTCAGGTTTGTATAAATTATTGCCTGTATATGCTGATATCTTTGATTGTAATAAAAAGAATGGCGCTGAGCATATTTTCTCCGTACAATTTGAAATGCCGCCAAGTACCGGAAATATCGTGATCAGAATGATGTACCCGACTCAAAGTGGCGGATCTGCTTCATTTGGTGCTTCAACTTCTCTGTTCAACTCATATACCAAGGCCGACAGCACCCGGAAAAACTGGAATGTTACCAATAAATCCGGTACAACAACAGTATCGCCCTACTTCTTTAAATACCGTGATTCTCAGTGGACTTCTCAGTCTAATAACTCAAGAACAAACTGGCTTATTCTTCGTTATGCTGATGTTTTGTTAATGCAGTCAGAGGCTATGAATCAATTAGATGCAGGAGATGCGAAGAAATTTGACGGAATCAATAAAGTAAGAACAAGAGCCGGTCTGGCTGGATTAAACCTGAGCAATACGCCTGCAAAAGATAACTTTGTGGATGCTTTACTCAACGAAAGAGCCTGGGAGTTATGTATGGAAGGGCATCGCCGCTGGGATCTGCTCCGCATGGGAAAACTAAAACAAGTAATGCAGGCAAATCGTGGGGTTACGGTGCAGGATAACCAATTGCTGTTGCCAATCCCTCAGACTGAGCTTGACTTAAATCCAAATCTGAAACAAAATCCGGGTTTCTAATGAAAGTATATCTGTTTTTTTTATTAATTGTTTGTAACGGGATTTCAGGAGTCTGCCAAAAGGCTCCTGAAACTTTATTGATAAATTCTCAGGATTTATGGAGTAAAAAGCAAAGAATTTATGTCGGAGATACCAGCTTGCTTCCCGCCTACCGTAAAATGATTCTTGAGGCAGATCGCATTGTTAAAGCAGGAGAAGTTTATTCTGTAATTAACAAAATACCTGTCCCGCCGAGTGGCGACAAACATGACTATATGTCGCAGGCTCCCTATTGGTGGCCGGATCCGAATAAACCTGACGGAAAACCTTATATCAGGAAAGATGGGGAAAGAAATCCGGAAATAAAAGGAATCACAGATCACGATCAGCTTGATAAGCTGATTCATGATACCGAAATACTGGCTTTATCCTATTTTTTTACCGGAAAGGAGTCTTATGCCAGGCAAGCTTCAAAATTACTCACCATATGGTTTTTTGATGAAAAGACCAGGATGAATCCGAACCTGAATTTTGGTCAGGGTATCCCGGGTATAAATAATGGACGGGGTATCGGTATTATAGAAACCAGAAATCTGGTAAAAATCTGTGATGCAGCCATACTTATTTCTCCCTCTCAACATTGGAGTCAAACTGCTCAGGAAAAACTCAGAAATTGGTTCAGCGCTTATACCGACTGGTTATTAAATTCTGAAATCGGAAAAGATGAAGCTGACGAGCATAATAATCACGGCACTTTTTACAATGTACAGGTGATGGCTTATGCCCTATTTACGGGAAATACTTCCCTGGCAAAAAATCAGATTGATTCGGCAAAATCACGTTTACAAAGTCAGCTTAAAACTGATGGCAGCCAGCCATTTGAACTGGCCCGAACACTTCCATATGATTATGCAAGCATGAACCTGGAAGGCTTTTTTCAGCTGGCAGCTATGTCTCAGAAACTAAATACAGATCTTTGGAATTATCAGACAGAAGATGGCAAAAGTATCAGAAAAGCCATAGACTGGTTTGTTCCCTTTCTTTCAGGAAAGCAGGTCTGGCCTTACAAACAGTTAAAAAGTCCGACACAGGATCACATGGATGTTTTACTGAAAATGGCCTCTGAAGCGTATCAGTCATCAGATTTTGCTGCCTACGGATGGAAGATTTCTCCTGAAGCATTTTCAGAAGATCTGTCGCAGCTTAAATACTAAGAATTTACCCGAAATTATTCATTATTTACAGATACAAACTCGTCTAATCAATTTGATAAAAATGACCAGAATTACCTCATTTATTGCTTTCTTCTATTGCTGTCTTGCCCTGAATATGAGTCATGCACAGCAGAAAAAAATCGTTAGTCAGGCAGGCAGACAATTTAAGACAGCCTTTGAAGAAATTAAGCTGGCGAAAAACAGGTCGAACGACAAAACCCTGGTCAGTCCAAGGTCATTGAGAGCAGATACCATTTTCCTTGTCTCTCCCAAAGACTGGACCAGTGGCTTTTTTGCCGGAAATCTTTGGTATATGTATGAGCTGAGCGGGGATAAATACTGGATTGAGAAAGCCAGAGAATTTACGGAGCCTCTTGAAATGCAAAAAAACAATGGCACAACTCATGATATGGGTTTCAAGCTTTTTTGCAGCTATGGAAACGGCCTCCGCATCACAGGGGATCCTAAGTACAAAGAGATTTTATTGACTGCTGCGAAAACGTTAAGCACAAGGTTCAATCCTAAAATAGGATGTTTGAGGTCATGGGATCACAATGCGGATAAATGGCAATTTCCGGTAATTATTGACAATATGCTCAATCTTGAATTATTATTCTGGGCAACCAAACAAACCGGAGACTCCTCCTATTATAAAATTGCGACCAGTCATGCCGATAAAACGATGCAGAATCATTATCGCCCTGACAATAGTTCTTATCACGTTATCGGGTACAATCCGGAAACCGGACAGGTAGAAAAGAGAAATACACATCAGGGTTATAGCGATGCTTCTTCCTGGGCAAGAGGTCAGGCCTGGGGATTATATGGCTTTACCATGTGTTTCCGGGAAACTAAAAATAAAGCCTATCTGAATCACGCCGAAAAAATAGCGGCTTATATTCTGAATCACCCTTCTATGCCAAGGGATTTAGTGCCTTACTGGGATTACAATGATCCTAAAATTCCTGATGCTCCGAGAGATGCCTCCGCTGCCGCAGTTACCGCTTCGGCACTTTATGAATTAAGTACCATGAATTTGCCGAAATCAGCATTTTACCTTGAGACAGCCAATAAAATAATGAAATCCTTATCCTCTGAATATACCTGTAAACCGGGTACTAATAAAGGATTTCTCCTGACATCAAGCACCGGACATTTACCAAGTAACCTGGAAGTAAATGTACCAATTGTATATGCCGATTATTATTATCTGGAGGCCTTAAAAAGAGCTAAAAACCTGAAAAAATAAACTCAAAGCCATGATCAGAGTCACACTGTTTTTAGGCATTTTATTGTTTCCTTTTTGCAGTTTCCGGCAAACAGATCTTTCAAAAGAAGTCGGAGGTTTTCTGCGAAAAGATATTCTGGAACAAGCTTCTCTGGCAATGACGCAGCAACCTGTTACCATCACCGCAGCAAGTTGTGAAAGGTCTGCCGGAGGATTACATGATTTTTATTCAGAAGGTGATTATTGGTGGCCGGATGCTAAAAACCCCGGCGGACCTTATATTCAGAAAGACGGCCAGTCTAATCCTGATAATTTCACTGCTCATCGTAAGGCAATGATCCGTTTTAGTCAGATCATTGGTACACTAAGCTCCGCTTACCTGTTAACTAAAGATGAAAAATATGTAAACCAGGCAATTATACACCTCCGTGCCTGGTTTATTGACAAAAACACGGCGATGAATCCATCGCTGCTATATGCACAGGCTATAAAGGGCAAAGCAACTGGCAGAGGAATCGGGATTATTGATACCATTCAACTGATGGAAGTTGCTCAGGGTATCAGGGTAATAGAAAAATCCGGAGTAATGGATAAACATGAATTGACTCAGATCAAAAACTGGTTTGAGCGATATCTGAGCTGGCTTAATACACATCCTTATGGTTTGGAAGAAAAAGAAGCAAAGAATAACCATGGAACCTGCTGGGTTATGCAGGTAGCTGTTTTTGCTAAATTAACCGGAAATCAGCCCCTTATTGATTCATGCAAAAACCGCTTCAAAACAGTTTTGCTGCCTAACCAGCTTGCCCCAAACGGCAGTTTTCCACTGGAATTGAGACGTACAAAACCTTATGGCTATTCACTTTTCAATCTTGATGCCATGGCAAGTATCTGTCATATTTTATCAGATAAACAGGAAAATCTTTGGGATTTCAAGCTGGAAGATGGCAGAACGATGAAAAAAGCCATCGAATTTATGTTTCCCTATGTCGCACAAAAAAACCTCTGGACTTATCCACAGGATGTCATGTATTGGAAAGAATGGCCGGTAGCACAGCCCTTTTTACTATTCGGATATCAGAATTTCGGAGAAAAGAAATGGCTGGAAACCTGGAAAAAGCTACCGCATTTTCCTGAAGAAGACGAAGTAATAAGAAATTTACCCATTAGAAATCCTCTGATCTGGCTATGAGATTATTCTGATTTCATAGCTTTTTTCAGTCCAAACTATTCAATCTGAGACAGTTAATTTTAAAACCTCAATTTTTCAGTCTTTTTGATTCAGGCTGGTATTCAGACAAAACTGATTCATCTAATTATCTCATGCAACCTTTCAGCAGACAGACTTCGTCTTTATGTTGAAAGCAATAGAAATCAATATAACCCTGACATGAGAAATTTTATCCTGATTGTATCAATCCTGCCCTATTTAAATACTTTCCCTCCTCAGAAAATACACATAAGTTCATAAACTTCTTATTCAAAAGCCTCAAATATCCCTGACCCATAATTTATTTCAGACTATATTAATTTTAAGGGCATCTTCTTTAAAATTAATATAGTCCAAAAGCTATTTACTTATTATGATTACTACACTTTTTATCATCTCTGCGTTATTTGTTACCACAGTCTTCCACGGAATAGCGTTGAATGCACTTTTGCTAAGAATAGCATTATTTATTTTTACCTTAACAGTCCTTAAACTTGCCTCCCGCTCGAAGTATCCATTTCTGAAAAATATCTCATTTTCGATCCTCATATTTGCTTTTTTCTGGTTTTTAATAGAGCTTTCAATCTGGGGTTTGGCAAAATCCGGTTGTTTAAAAATTAATTACCCGAGCAATGTGCTTCTTTCCGTAAATGCCAATGTCGAAAAAACCGATCGAAAACCATTTTGGGGAGATTTTAGTGAAGTTTTCGGAAGATGGAGACTTCCTAACGATTCCATTCAGAAATTGCGCTGTGAAGACAACAGTGTATTGAAATATCAAACAAATAGCTTTGGTGCCAGAGATAAAGAAAGAAGTCAATACAACAATACCTCAAAAAAGAGAATTATTATGCTTGGTGACTCATTTATTGAAGGGATTATGGTAAATACCCGGGATCGTCTTTCTGATCTTCTTGAAAAAAATACCGGAAATGAACATCTGAACTTTGCCATTGTCGGAGCAAGTCCGATCAATTATTATTTGATTTATAAGTCATTAGCTAAAAAATTAAGTCATGATGTTGTCATAATTGGCATACTTCCTGCAAATGACTTTGAAGATTTTTCAGAGGAAGGTACAATCGGATTAATCAATTATCCCATTTACAGGCCTTACTGGAAGAAATCCGGGAATAAATACAACTTGAAATATTCTTTGGCTTCTATCAATCAATCTTATGGATCTCTGGCTATTTATGACAAACCTTCTCTGATCTATGCTACCAAGGATTCTGTTTACCGGAACTTATCTTTTGGTCAAAAGCTACTGATTGAGCTCCGGAGCAGTTCTTATGTTTTTGGATTTATCGGAGAAATGGTGAGTAAGCAGGCTCGGGATAAGTATAACCAAACAAGTATTTTTGAAGAATATCCAAAAGAAAAATGGCCTGAATTCAGCTATTCTTTAGAAAAGCTCCTTGAAGAGTCAAAAGAGAAAAAAGTACTTGTTTTGACAATTCCCATTCTGAAAGAAATCAAAATCTATCAAAAAAATCAGAAAAACGAACTTGCTCCAAAGATGGCCTCATTTCTTAAAAATAAAGGTGTTAGCTATATTGATCTTCTCCCGATTCTGGCCAAAAACCAGGAACCTGAATCTTTATATCAATCATGCGATGGACACTGGAATGAGAACGGAGAAAAGTTTGTATCTGAAACATTGCTAAAACACCCTGTTTATCAGGAAATTATAAGATAAAAACACAAATCAGTTTTCCAGAATATGGTTTATTTTTATTTTTAATTCAGGCAAAACCTCTTTCCCAAACCATTCATTTTTAGCCTGCCAGATATTATTTCTGGGCGAAGGATGAGGAAGGGGAAAATATTCAGGTAAATAATGCTGAAAATGCTGAACAGTTTCAGTGAGAGTACGTTTTGTTCTATCTCTTAAATAATAGTTCTGGGCATATTGCCCGATTAGTAAAATGAGTTTTACGTCCGACATAAATGCCAGTAATTTGCCATGCCACAAAGGAGCACATTCCGGTCTGGGAGGTAAATCCCCGGTTTTGTCTTTTCCCGGATAACAAAATCCCATCGGCATTAAAGCGAACAGGTCGGTGTCATAAAAGACTGATTTATCAATCCCCAGCCATTGTCGTAGATTATCTCCGCTTTTATCATTCCAGGGAATCCTGGTATTGTGAACAATTTTTCCCGGTGCTTGTCCAATAATAACAATTCTGCTCTTCGCACTGGCAGTAACAACAGGATTTGCCCCCAAGGCAAGGTAATTCTCACAGACCCTGCAACTTTTAATTTGTTCGAGGAGTTGATCCATTTAGAAAAAGAGAGATTGAAGATGAATTAGTTGATTACTGCTCTATTGTGTGATCAGATATTATTGTTTTTTCTTCAGATTTGTTGAGGAAGGTTAACTCCCATAATGATTCCAGCTAAGGTTATTCACAATAATGCAAAGCTCCACTCCGTCTGCAATAAAAGTTTGTCCGAATTTCGTCAAAATGATTCAATATTATCATTAATTATAGCAATAACAACTCATACCTAACACTTCTTCCTCCTCCATGTGGTTGTAATACACCCATTTCTACTAATGTCAGTAAATCCCGTGTTGCAGTTGCTTTAGACGTTTTAGCAATTGACATATATTTTTTGGCAGACATCCCCCCCTCAAATCCATTGCGTCCGGCTTCCAGCATTTTTTGAATGACTTTTACCTGGCGATCATTTAATTGATTCTTGTGACGGTCAAAAAAATGCGTTTTTTGTAAGGTGAAATCGATCAGCTGTCTGCTTTCTTTTTGTGCTTTCAAGGCAATTTCAACAAAATACTGAACCCAATCTGTAATTTCATTACTCCTTTGAGCATGTTCCAGCTTGGCATAATATTTCTTCCTATCAGCTTCTACAGTTCGGGATAAACTCATCATAACAGGTCTTTCTAATGTCTGAGACAATGTTTTTTCAGCTATTGCCCGACCAATACGCCCATTTCCATCTTCAAAAGGATGTATCGTTTCAAAATATAAATGTGCAATAGCCGCCCTGACCGGAGCACTATTAATCGGGTTCGCTCCATCAGGTGCAGTTTCATTAAACCAATTAATAAATCGCTCCATTTCCATCGGAACCTGCTGAGATGGAGGAGCCTGAAAATGTATTTTTTCTTTTCCTATACTACCGGAAATAATTTGCATGGGCTCTGTTCCTGTACGCCATTGTCCAACCCGGATCCGCACAGATGTACCCAGAAGTAATCTATGCCACTCCCACAGTTTTTCAACAGTAAGTGGCTCCTGATACGTTTTTCTGACATCAACCATTAATTGTCCGATACCCAGAGATTTCTGATCCCGAACGGGTAACAGAATTTCATTTAATCCCAGATTATTTCGGATTGAGGACATCACATCTTCTCTGCTTAAAAACTCTCCTTCTATTTCAGACGTTTTGATGGCTTCAGACAACATCACTTCTACCAAAGATTCTTCCTGAATATCCTTAGGCAAAGACTTCAGGATACCCGTAATTTCTCCTGTTTCCAGAGAAAAATCATAAAGTAATGATTCAAAATTCTTTAAAGAATAATTAAAATCAGGCCAATCCTCTAGTTCCCAGTTATATCTCATGAGCCGAATAAATTACATATTTGGCTCAAATATAGCAAAAACCTGAGCCGAATAAAATAAATATTCGGCTCAGGTTCTGAATGTTTTGTTTTTTGTGCGATGATCTCTACATCCTGACACAGAAAACACAAACTCACTTTAAATCAATTGTTTATATACTTTAACGTACAAAATTATGTTTGAAATTTGAATTGATAACGAAAAGACTTTTACTTAACAAGATTTTTTGTTTTACGAAAATGTTCTTTAATGCATTTTTCTGGGACAATGTGCTCTTCACCATTTTCGTTTAAAATTTTTTCGTTTTCCGGTGAGATATAAATTTTACCTTTTATAAAACATTCTAAACCATTAGCCATCTTTAAAGTTTTTATACATAAATATTCGTCTCCTTTTTGGATAATTAAGTCGTCCTGATAATATTTCTCTATCGACAATATTTCTTGTATAGTATCTTTTAATTTTAAAACTTCTTGCTCGCTTAAATCTAAATTATATTCTTTCTTGAAGAAAGATTGTAAGTCTTTTATACGTTGATTCATTTTTAGCTAAAATGATTTTATTTATTACTATTATTTCATGAACCCTTTTGTCCCTATTTGTTCTCCTTCTTGTACCGTTACTTCATGTATACGATGAAGTCCAACTTCAACAGCTTTTATAATGGACTGAGCATACTCTTTAATTATTTTTTCATTTGGCTTGGATACTTTTTTTAGATGAAAGTCTACATCAACATACATAGCCTGCATTTTTTTGTTGAAATCAAAATCTTCAATTTCAATTGAATCTATGAGATAGGAATATACAGGGATTGAATTACCATCTAGCTGTATCCATTTTACTCGATTAATCTTTTTTTCATGATCTCTGTAACTACTTTTAAAATCTTTTTCAGTTATATATCCGGTAAAAGTATCCGCAGCTAATTGAGACTTTGAAATCTCTTCTAGAGCCGCCATTCCTAAGAAATAAGCTCTTTCATAGGATTCATTATTAAAAAGTAGTTGGGCTTCAGATAATAAACTTTTAGCTTCAGATAAAGAGGCTACATATATCTCTAAATAAAACTCGAATTTAGAACTATCTTGTCCATTTAATTCATTCATTAATCTGGCTTTTAATATACCTGGACATGATAAACTATCAATATAATTTAATTCAAAAGAAAAGTCCATACTTGTTAATATTTTAACTTTTAAACAAAAATACCTGATACACTAATTAAAGGACATCAATTGCTATATTTCTTATTTGTCTTTTAGCAACTTCTCAATAATCTGTATTCTCATAATTTCGCCAATTGAGGTGTGAAAAGCTATGACATAAAAGTATCAAATAACCCCCAAACAAGAAACTATTTCATTAATTATAAACCATTTAAATGAATTTCATTTTCTTTTGTTGTGACTATTTTTGGTGACTTACTTCCCGATACAAAACTTCGAAAAGATATTTGCCAGTAAATCATCTGTGGTAATTTGCCCGGTGATTTCTCCTAAATGATGTAAGGCAAATCTGATATCCTGCGCCAGAAAATCTCCTGTAATGCTATGATCCAGTCCTTCCAGTACATTATTCAATGCTTCATGCGTTTGTAAAAGATGCTGATAATGTCTTAAATTCGTCACTACGGTATCTCCGGATTTCACTTCTCTGGTTTTTACCTTACGGGTCAATTCAGCCTTCAAATCCTGAATATTGAGGTCTTCAAGCGCTGAAATCCATAAAATTCCGGCAAAATTCTGCTCAAATTCTGCTTTCTTTTCTATCGAAATCTTATCCAGTTTATTCCCGATCAGCAAATAAGGCGTACCACTCGCCATAAATTCTGTCTCCTGCTCTTTCATCTGACTCATTTCTATTTCAGAAGCATCAAAAAGATAAAGGATCATGCTGGCTTTCTCAATCTGTTGCAGGGTTCTTTCTACTCCGATCGCTTCAATGGTATCAGCAGTTTTACGCAAACCTGCGGTATCAATTAACCTGAACCGGATTCCTTCTATAAACAACTCATCTTCTATCACGTCACGGGTAGTCCCGGCTATGTCTGAAACAATTGCTTTTTCCTCGTTCAATAAACGATTGAGCAACGTTGATTTTCCGGCATTCGGTTTCCCGACAATCACAGTCGGTACACCGTTTTTAATCACATTTCCCATTTCAAAACTCTCAATCAAGGGAACCAGCACTTTTTGAATGCGATCAATGAGCTGGCGTAAATCATCACGATCAGCAAACTCCACATCTTCCTCACCAAAATCAAGTTCCAGCTCAATCATTGAGGCAAAATGAATCAAAGCCTCCCGTAATTGAGCTATTTGTTTGGAAAACCCTCCCCGAACCTGATTGATAGCAGTTTGATGCGAAGCCTCAGAATCAGAAGCAATCAAATCTGCAACCGCTTCTGCCTGAGCAAGATCAAGCTGCCCGTTCAAAAAAGCTCTTTGGGTAAATTCTCCCGGATGAGCCAGCCTCGCTCCTTCCCGAAGGAGTATTTTGATGATTTTCCGGATAATATAGTCGGAAGCATGACAGGAAATTTCTACCGAATCTTCCTTCGTATATGAGGTCGGGGCTCTGAATAATGAAACCAGCACTTCGTCTATCACAACTTCATCCGGCTGCCCTATTTTATCCCGGATTGTTCCGAAATGTATGGTATGCGAAGCTTGTTTTTCCAGGTTTTTCCCCCTGAATATTTTATTGACGATCTGTATAGTATCTGGCCCCGATACTCTGATTACTGCGATTGCTCCTATGCCCTGAGGGGTTGCCAGGGCACAAATGGTATCTTGATTCATATTAATGAGCTTCCTGATTACCGGAGGATGATATTTTTGTCTGTCCGGTTTTTATCTGATTCAACTAATCTCCTTATGATTCTGAAAAACAGAATATTCTGCAAAAATACGATAAAAGCCTTATATATTTCCAACAGGCCTCATGGAGAGAAACCGTCTTTCTTACAGGACGAACTGCAAACAGAACTGCAAAGGCTGTTCAAACAGTTCCCCAACAAAAAATGCAGATCGTTCAGATCTGCATTCCGGCAAATTATATTTTTCTTCTGCTTTTGAAAGCAGGGAGAAGTTTTCTTTCTAAAAAAGTGACTGCAATTTCATTGCCACACCCATATCGCCTGAGATTTTAAGCTTTCCAAACATCATGGCAGTCATTGGATTTAAATCTCCTGTCATAAGGCCCTGAAGGTCTTTCAAGCTTACTTTAATCGTGCAATCCGCCGTATCATCAGTATTTGAAACCTGACCATCCTGTGAGATAAAAATATTTCCTTCGTCTGTGTCAAATTTGATAGATGAGCCTAAGCCTCCTTTCTGAGAAGCTATATTGGTAATTTTGTCTGTAAGTTCTGAGAATGTCATTTGAGAAAGGTTGTTTTACAAATTCTGCTCAAAGTTATGCAAGCATACTAATCAAACAATAGCTTTCAGGAATTTTTCTCAGATTTTTAACAGTTTCTCAACAAAAATGGGCTGTTTATTGACGGCTTTTAAACTAATGCCTTCGATAAACAGCCCGTTTTTACAGGAATTATTTGATATGCAATCCGGCTTTATGACCTTTGATAGCAAAAAATAAAATATATAGATAACAAGGCATTACCGTTGTAAAATATGCAATCTGGAAGTTTAAATGAATAGTATCTTTCAAAAATGCATATATAAACGGCATCAAGGCACCACCTGCAATACCCATAATCATGATGGCTGAACCAATTTTGGTAAACTTACCTAAATGGCTGATTCCTAATGGAAAAATAGCAGGCCACATCAGTGCATTTGCCAGACCCAGCAACGCTACGAAAATAACAGCAAACCAGCTTGAAATGGCAACAGATAAAATGGTAAAAATGATACCTAAAACAGCACAGATTCTGAGTGCTTTTTGTTGCGAAATGTATTTTGGGATAGCAATGATTCCAAAAACATATCCGATCAGCATACTGAATAATGTCAATGATGTCAGTTTCCCGCTTATTTCCGGTTTAATCCCTAACTCACGGGCATAAACACCAATAATATCTCCGGCCATTACTTCAGCTCCTACATATACAAAAATGCAAAGCGCCCCTAAAAACAAATGCGGAAACTGAAAAATACTCTGATGTCTGACAACAACACCTTCTGTTTCATCAACAATATCCTCTTCTACTTCAACTTCCGGCAAATCTGTAAATTTAATAACCGCAGCAAAAAGACAGAAAACGATTGCCAAAACAATATAAGGCATATTGACACGCCCTAAAACATCATTTAACAATTGTTCATGTGCCGCTCCGGTAGAAGCCTGAATCTGTTTTTCAACGGTAGAAGCATTTTTCAAAAACAAACTTCCCATAATTAATGGTACAATCATCCCTGCAAATTTATTGCAGACACCCGCCATACTTATACGCTTTGCCGCACTTTCTATGGGTCCGATAATGGTTAAATAAGGATTCGAGGCCGTTTGCAACAGTGCCAAAGCAGATCCCTGAACAAAAATACCTGTTAAAAACAAGCCGAATGTTCTGGTTTGAGCAGCCGGGATAAAAATCAGAGAACCCAGACCTAATACTATCAAACCTAAAACTATTCCATTTTTAAACCCTACCTTTCTCAATATCCATGACGAGGGTAAGGCCAGAAAGAAATAAGCCATATACGAAGCAAATGTTACAAAAAAGGCTTGTAAATCTGATAGGCCGAACGAAAGTTTAAAGAATGGAATTAAAGTACCATTTGCCCAGGTTACAAACCCAAAAATAAAAAACAGGGCACAAATGATAGCTAACGGTTTTGATCCATAATTCTGGACATTTTTTGTGTTTGACATAGTTATTTTTTCGTTATTCGTTGCTAAGTGGTCTATTTGCTTGTGATGTTTTTCAGTTCAGCTTCCGGATTTTTCTTCTTTTTCCTGATATCTTAAGATTGAAGATATACTTTTTATTGGTCTTTATTCCGGTTAAGGAATATTTTCCGAAATAAAAGCAGGTTATCAGTCAGGATATTAACAAAGACTAAAAACCCGGAAGCTTCATTTTTAATAATGATATCTTACAAAGGCCTCTATAGCTGCATACTCCGCCAGACCTAATTTGTTGTATAATTCTGCCGTAGCCTGGTTACGGTCTTCCGCTCTTTGCCAGAACTCTCTGGAATCACTTCCCTGGAATACCACTCCGTCTTTTTGAGACTGGTGCTTAAATATCCCGTAACGTTTTTGTAAAACCTGAGTCGGACTCATCGGAACTGCCATCTCAATTTCATGAATATTCCATTCTGCCCATGCTCCGCGATACAACCAAACCCAGCAGTCATTCATATATTCTTCTTTTTTCAATCTGGCCAAGGCTTCGAATATTGCATCCAGACAAACCTTATGTGTTCCGTGCGGATCGGCAAGATCTCCTGCGGCATAAATCTGATGAGGTTTGATTTCTGCAATGATATCTGCTACAATCTGAACATCTGCTTCACCGATCGGATTCTTCTGAACAGCTCCTGTTTCATAGAAAGGCATGTTCAAAAAGTGAGCATTTTCAGTAGGAATTCCTACAAAGCGACAGGTAGCTTTAGCTTCTCCCTGACGAATCAGGCCTTTCACATATCTTACTGAAGGAATATCTATTTCACTGTTCTTTTTATCTTTCAAAAATGTTCTTGCCTCTTCAAAAACCTTTCCGTACTTATCGTTCTCAAGGTTGAATTTTTCATTGAAATCCACCAGAAAATCAATAAACCGAAGGGCCTCATCATCTGCGACAGCGATGTTTCCGGAAGTCTGATAAGCAACATGCACCTCATGTCCCTGATCTACCAGACGCTGGAATGTTCCACCCATTGAAATAATATCGTCATCCGGATGCGGACTGAAGATCAAAACTCTTTTCTGAGCAGGAACAGCTCTTTCCGGTCTGTTTACATCACTGGCGAAGGATTTTCCACCTGGCCAGCCTGTAATTGTATGCTGTAAACCCTGAAAAACCTGAATATTAATATCGTAAGCCTGTCCATAATTAGCGAGAAGATCACTCAGACCATTTTCATTATATTCTCTATTGGTAAGTTTCAGAATTGGTTTATTCAGACTCAAAGCCAAATGAGTTACCGCTTTTTTAGTCATTACCTTATCCCAAACCACATCTTCCAGTAACCAAGGTGTTTTGCGGCTAGTCAATTCTGCAGCACTGGCTTCATCCAATACGAATTTTACATTGACATGGCCTTGCAGATATGAAGCCGGAACAGCTTCTGTTACAGAGCCTTCAATCGCTTTCTTGATAATTTCAGCCTTATGTTCTCCAAAAGCCAGCAATACCACTCTCTTCGCATCCATAATGGCTTTTACACCCATGGTTATCGCTCTGCGCGGAACTTTTGCCAAAGAACCAAAATCTCCGCTTGCATCTATTCGGGTAGTAATGTCCAAAGTCATCAATCTGGTACGGGAATTGATTAGTGATCCTGGCTCATTAAAACCAATGTGTCCGTTACGACCTATTCCAAGTATCTGAAAATCCAGGCCGCCCAGTTCCTCAATCATTGCCTCATAATGCTGGCAAAAAGCTGAAAGTTTTTCCAAAGGCAATGTTCCGGTAGGAATATGGCAGTTTTCAGGTAAAATATTAACATGATCGAATAACTGCTCTTTCATGAAACGGTGATAACTCTGAACAGCATCCGGTTCGATGTGATAATACTCGTCCAGGTTAAAAGTAATCACATTTTCAAAACTAAGATCTCCTTCCTGATACATTCTGATTAACTCAGCATATACCTTTTTCGGAGTGGAACCTGTTGCAAGTCCAAGTACAGCCGGTTTTCCGGCAGCATTTTTACGACGAATGATTCCTGCTATTTCCTGGGCTACAGCTTTGGAAGCTTCTGTAGCATCCTTAAAAATACTGGTCGGAACTCTTTCTAAAGAAACTGACTCTTTTTCTAATTCCATTGGTTCTGCAATTTCAATCATGATTTGTTAATCTTTTGTTTGGATAAGAAATAAAACCATATTCGTTTTATTGACCCAATAATTAATTTTTTATTAAAATAAGAAATATATTGCCGATTAAAAACTTAAAATACGGTAATTTTTAATACTTTTCAGTCATAAACGGCATGAATTGTTCAATTTTTAAACAAAAATATATGATTTCAACATTCAAACATACAAAAGATGGAATTATAGAACCAAATTATTTTAATTATTATTGATTAATAAATTAAAAATAATTTAATAGGCAATAAAATGCCGATTATTAAAATAAATCGAACGAAGCACTGAGAATAAGAGAAGCATTTACATTAGATTCAGCAATAAATTACTGAAAACAAAAAAGGTCTTAAAAAATTAACACCCGCCAGAGATTTGACTCAACTGACGGGGTAATTGGTTGTTCTATCCACCTAACATTTATCCCAAAACTTATTAATTTTCTATAGTGCAAATATTGGCTTATTTGTCTTCCATTTTCCACGGGTGAAATCCGGAATCTGAACAGGCATAGAACCTTTAGCAATAGATTGTTCCGAAAGAGGGCTGATTGCCGACCATGCTGCGGCATCATACACGTCAATCGGAGGTGTTGTTTTATTTTTAACTGAATTAATGAAATCCCGGATTACGAAATAGTCCATTCCGCCATGTCCTGCACCTTCCGCTGCTTTGCCGGATTCCTGCCAGAACTTGTGGTCATACTTTTTCATATACTCTGTATCCGGCTCCCACTGATCATGTGTTTTAGTAACTTTATCGATATAAATCTGATTACCATCATCCATCCAGATACCGTTATCTCCCTGCACTCTGAAGCCTAAGGAATAAGGTCTCGGAGAGTTGGTATCATGGGTAATAAGAATCGTCTCACCATTTGCACATTTGATCATAGTCTGTACAATATCCCCTAATTTGAACTTTACTTTAGCATTAGGATGATTTTCTCCGCCATTATCCACAATGTATTTGTGCAGACCCAATCCTTTTGTAGCCATTGAAGTCAGATAAAGAAACTGATTCCCACGGTTAATATTAATCATTTCAGCAACCGGACCAAGACCATGAGTAGGGTATAAATCTCCGTTGCGGTCAACTGAGTGCTGTGTACGCCATTTTGCTTCGCTGAAACCTTTCGCTCCAAATTCAACTCCTCCTCCGTAAGCCTGCTTTCCGTCGTTGAATTTCACAAAACGAAGGTCATGCTGATAACCACATTGCAAATGGGTAATTTCTCCGAAAAGATTCTGACGAACCATGTTGAGAACAGCCATTACATCACGGCGATAGCATACGTTTTCAAGAATCATGCAATGAGAACCTGTTTTCTCAAATGTATTTACCAGATCCCAGGATTCCTGAAGTGTTACCGTTGCAGAAACTTCTACACCAGCATATTTTCCGGCTTTCATCGCAGCAATAGCCATCGGAACGTGCCATTCCCATGGCGTTGCAATTACCACACCGTCGATATCATCTCTTTTGACCATATTTTCAAAATCATGGTCATTTTTGCCATATACAGCCGGTTCTTTTCTTCCCGCTTTCTGGATCATCTTCTGTGTAATGGCGATCGCATTAGGATCTACATCACAAATAGCCGTAATTTCAACTTCAGGAAAGTTTAGTGTATTCTGAACATGGTTTCTTCCTCTTAAACCAACACCAATAAAGGCAATGCGTACCTTTTTTTCATCAGGTTGTCTGCCAAATATCACATTTGGCATGACAGCAGTTGAAGCCAGTGCAATCGCACCGTTTTTAATAAAGTTTCTTCTATGCAATGTGTTTTCCATAATTTATATTTATTGATTGTGTAAATCTTTTGGTCTAACCGTATCAGAAAAACTACTCCTGAATATCTCTAAACTTTAAACCAGGTCCTGATACGTTTTTGCCAGGTATTCCTGTACCACACTGATATCATATTTACTCGTAAGATCAGGAACGTTTTCCGACAACGGTATCACATATACGGCATTTTTGTCATTTTCTACCAGTAAGCTCACAGAATAAGGCAATTCTTTTTCATTACGTATCGGGTGAAAAGGTGTCTTTTCCAAACATGGAATCAAATCTGAGGCTTCCATGACAAAAGCATTCATACTCACGCCAATTCTTCCATCCCTTAGTTTCAAAGCGCTGGTTTGTTCCTCATCCGGTTTTTCAATAATGTTTTCGAGAAAGCCGTTTTCATTCGTCTTAATAATGGCAAAAGCTTTAATTCTTTCTTCAGGAAACTCAAGGGCTGACTGATCATAGCTAATCAGGGCATTATCATATTTACATTCCCAAAGCAGATTCAAGGCATTTACAGAATAAAGATTATCACTGTTCAGAATAATAAAACGGCCCTTTTGCCATTCCTTATGCTGCTGAAGTGCTTGTAAAACTGCATCAGCCGTTCCGGCCGGCTTTACCCTGTCAGCCGCAATAGTTTGTCTGGCAAAAAGAATTTTGATATTCCAGGTTTTATCCTCCTCCATTAGTTTTTCATAATAGGGCTGCGTAAAATTATCTTCAGGGTGAAGCAACAGCAAAATTTCTTCGAAAGAAGCCAGATGAGCATTGTAAAGTTCATAGTCGATCAATGACTTTCCGGCTTTTCCTACAGAAATCATACCTTTAGTAAGTGTATCAGCCTGCTCAATCAATTTGCTGTCGATATTCTGCAAATTTTCAGCAGCTTTTTTCATTCTTGAAGCCACCCCTCCGGCTAAAATCAGGATTCTCTTTTTCATTATATTTTTATGTTTTAATCAGCTTTATAATGGTTTTCAGGTACGGGTTTAAACCACCTGAGTACCTTCATCCACCACAATAATGTGTGCTTTTCCACCCTCTTTCTCAATTGCTTCAACAACAGCTTCAGCATTTTCAGGCGCATAGGCAAACATACAGCCTCCCCCGCCCGATCCATTGATTTTTGCACCCAATGCTCCGGCTTTCAGAGAAGCGTCAATCATTCTGTCTATTTTTTCAGTAGAAATACGCTTGGCGTCACGAAGATTATCCTGATGCTGATTCAAAAGCTGTCCTAAACGAATATCATTGATATTGTTCATCTCAAACATTTTCTTAGCTTCCTGCAAAATATCTCTGTCCGACAAATTACTTTTGAAAAGAATGAATTCATCTTCTGTCAGAAGATTGCGGTAAGTATCAGCTTTTTCCTGCGGGAAAGTGTGTAAATCAAAAGAGTTATCAAATTCTTTGATTTTACGCATGGCTTCCAGCATGCCGTATTTCACATGCTTCAGGATTCCTAAAGTATCTTTGGCCTGTAAAGAATCTCCCAATACGAAAGTACCCAAAGTAGGCTTGTATTTCCCGATATGAATTTTCGGATAAGATTCAAGATACATAATATTGCCAATAGCGGTGGCATACTGATCCATTCTTCCTCCGGGTTCTCCGAACTCTTCCACTTCAGCAAGATAAGCCAGTTCTCCTACATACTTATTGATGTTTTCATGCTGAAAACCCGACATTTCCAGCAAAAATTTAGTCCAGGAAACAACAAGTGCAGAGGAGCTGGATGTTCCGGAATTTATAGGAATATTTCCGGTTACTGTAATTTCAAAACCATTTTCAAAACTCAGGTTATCTTTTCGCTTTAAAAGGTTTAATACACTTTTAAAATAGTCCCGTCCTTTATCATACGCTAATTTTCCATTCAACTCAAACTCTTCTCTCCCTCCCACATCCGGTAAATGAATAATGATCTTATTATCTGGTCGTGTTTGTCCGCTGATACAGATCCTCCTTGAAATTGCAGCCGCAATCACCGGTAAACCCAGATAATCCTGGTGTTCTCCGAAAAGGCAGATCCGACCCGGGGTCGAAATCGTTATTAATTTATTTTTCATTTGATATTTTAATCAGGTTATGCCTAAGCGGTTCAGCTTAAAACACCTATCGTTTAATGGAACTTATGTGTACTTCAAACCCGGGCAGAATCCTGAAGGATAGTTCCTTCAAAACATCCTTATCCGGTTTTTCATAGTTACAGGTGAAAATCTTTTCAAATGTAAGAGAGTTTTTTTCAAGAACTAACCTGAAAGTAATCAGAAGCTTATGAATGAATTTGCGCAACCGTTTGCACAGCCAACACAAACGGTTGCGCAAATTTTATATTCTTTGTATATAATTTTGCACATGATAAAGAAAATTTAATTCTGTTAACTTTATGAGGCATTGGACAAATTAACAATACTATTATGAGCACAAATCCAACGATGAAAGAAATAGCCAAAGAGCTGGGTACTTCTGTCTCTACAGTCTCCCGCGCTTTGCAAAACCACCCTCGCATTGGATTAAGAATGAAGGAGCGGGTAAAAGAACTGGCATTAAAGTTAAATTATGTCCCTAATTCAACAGCCATTCACCTGAAGAAGAAAAGAAATTATAACATCGGCATTGTATTACCCTATCTTACCGAACAATTCTTCTCTCTGGCAATTACAGGAATTGAGGATATTTTATTTGAAAAAGGCTATCGGGCTTTGGTTGTACAATCAAGAAATGATTACGAACGTGAAAAACAATCTATCACTTCTCTTATTCAGCATGGCGTTGACGGCATTATCGTTTCAGTAGCCTCTGAAACCTATAATTACAGCCATTTCAATGAGCTTAACAGTCATGGTATTCCTATTGTATTTTTCGACAGGGTTGTGAAAATCCTGCCGAACAGCTGTGTTTACGGAGATATTGCTATCGGGGCTTTTGAAGCGGTGGAGTACCTGATTTCTCAGGGAATGACCAAAATTGCATTACTCAACGGGCCGAGTACACTTATTGCCTCAGATGAAAGACTTACCGGATACATCAAAGCGCTTAAAAAGCATGATGCCCAGATCAATATCAATTACATCAAAAGTGTTGACCTTTCGAAAGAGGATACTATCAGAAAAACACATGAATTACTGAATCTGGAGGAACCTCCGCAGGCAGTGCTGGCATTTCATGATTACGTAGCACTGGATTCTATGCAGATCTGCAGAGAAAGGGGGTTTGCCATTAACAAGGATATATTCTTTGTGAGTTTTTCAAATCTTTCATTCTGCTCCTATCTCGAGCAGCCTCCTATTGCTTCAGTAGAACAGTTTCCTTATGAAATGGGCGAAAAAGCCGCAAAAATTCTGATAAAAGCCATTGAGCATCCTGCTGATTATATCCGCCAGGAAATAATTATTAAATCAAAACTGGTAATCAGATAAGTACGATTTGTCTCACAAAGGGGGACAGATTTTAAAAAAATTAGCAAAAAATTGCAATCCTGAAAAAAATCATCAACAATTCAGTAATCTTTCAGGCAAGCAATTCAATGAAAAAACTCTTATTAACGGGCATCGGGCTACTTTGTTCCTGGCAAATTTTTGCTCAGAATGCCCCTTTCCCAAAACATTATCTTTGTTACAGAACCTCCACTCCTGTTAAAATCGACGGTCATTTATCGGAAAATTCCTGGAAAAATGCTGAATGGACTGAAAAGTTCGTAGACATTGAAGGCGATAAAAAGCCCGCTCCGGCACAGGATACCAAAATAAAGATGTTATGGGATGACCACTATCTTTACATTGCTGCGGTATTGGAGGAAAAAGATATCTGGGCCTATCAAAATAAGAAAGATCAGATCGTTTTTCTGGAAAATGATTTTGAGGTTTTCCTTGATCCGGACGGAGATACTCACAATTACTTCGAACTGGAAATTAATGCACTGAACAATACCTTCGATCTTTTTCTTTCAAAACCATACCGAAACGGAGGCCCTGCCCTGATCAGCTGGGATGTAAAAGGACTAAAATCTGCGGTTTCCATTGAAGGTACCGTTAATAATCCCTCTGACAAGGACAAGCGGTGGACAATCGAAATGGCGATTCCTTTCTCTTCTGTTACTCTGGGTACAAAGTCGGGAGAAATTCCTAAAGACCGATCTTTCTGGAAAGCCAATTTCTCAAGGGTTGAATGGCAGACTAAAGTCGTCAATGGCAAATATATTCGTCTCGAAAACCCGGAAAATCATCAGCTTTTACCTGAAAACAATTGGGTCTGGACTCCACAGGGAGCAATAGATATGCACAAACCTGAGCGTTGGGGTTATCTGATTTTCAGTACCAATGAAGCAGGAAAACCAGCTTCTGCTTTTGAGATCCCTTATGAAGAGAAAATGAGAGCTTTTATATGGGATCTGTACTATAAGGAGCAGGCTTTCTTCCACGAAAACAAAAGATTCACACAGGATATCAAAGAATTAGGCCTTTCACAAAATGATATTATGATTGATTCTTTCAGCAATATCATTACGCCGGAAGCCTCTGCACACAGCTTTATTATCACTCTTGATTGTCCGGACAAGAACCTGAAAGTCTCAGTAAACAACGACAGTAAAATTAACACTTCTTTCACCCAACCATGAAAAAACGTACATTCCTTAAAAACCTGGGATTAGGGGCTATCACATTAACAGGACTCCCGCAAAAATCTGTTGCAAAAACCTCAGATTCAAATGAAAGCAAACTTAAAAACTGGGTCTGGGTTAATCCCGACCACAAAGAGAAAGAAGAAGTACTGAAAGAACGTTACGCAAAATTCAAGGCAAACGGTATTACAGGCGTCTTTTTTGAAGCCGATGATGAAAAGCATTTCACTATTGCAAAACAACAGGGGCTCAGTACACATCGCTGGATATGGACACTCAACCGTGGCGAAGAGAGTTTGTTAAAGGCTCATCCGGAATGGTACGCGCACAACAGAAAAGGAGAATCATGTGCAACACAACCTCCTTATGTTAATTATTATCGCTGGCTTTGTCCATCCAGACCGGAAGTTCATAGTTATCTTGAAAACATCGTTAAAACCGAACTCAGCAAACCATACGTGGACGGGATTCATCTGGATTATGTACGCTATTGTGACGTAATTCTTCCGGTAGCGCTTTGGAAAAACTACGGAATCAAGCAAAATCAGGAATTACCTCAGTATGATTATTGCTATTGCAAAGTTTGTCAGGAAAAGTTTAAAGAGAAAAAAGGCATTGACATTTTAAGTCTCGAAAATCCGGATCAGAACCTTTCCTGGAGAAAATTCAGATATGACAATGTAACCAGATTGGTAAATCATTTATCAGCTACCGCAGCAAGTTTCAAAAAGCCGATAACTGCGGCGGTTTTCCCAACACCTGAAGTAGCAAAACGTATTGTACGTCAGGACTGGACAAACTGGAATCTAAGCGCCGTTTGTCCGATGATCTATCACAGATTTTATGAAGAAGATGTACAATGGATCGGAGATGCTGTAGAGGAAGGTGTAAGAATTTTACATGGAAAATTTCCATTATACGCAGGGCTTTTTCTTCCGGATTTCAAAAGCCAGGAAGAACTGGAAACAGGCATTACTTTGGCACTGAAAAACGGAGCATCCGGTGTCTCCTTGTTCGGAAATGTAGATGACAAAGTGTTAGCGGCTTTAAGTAAAGTTGTTAAAACCAAATAATTTCATTTTCAAAAAATCATAAAAAAAACCTGGCTGGGAATTTTCCTCAAACCAGGTTTTTTATTAGTTACACCGTTTATCTATCTCTTGACACTCACCCATTTACTACTGTCGAAATTGGATGAAGAAACCCTCAACAGATAAAGCCCATCATTTAAAGTATTAATATTGATATAGTAACGACCATCAAGCAGGGTGATATTTCCTGTAAAAATCGGAGCACCCATTCTGTCATAAATTGTTACAGTTGCATTCTCAAGATTATATTGTGTTTCAATGAATAACTTATCCCCGGAAACCGGATTCGGATAAACACCCAGACCATTATATGCTTCTTCAGCCTTGAAAGTACGTTCAACCGAGGCAGAGTAACAAACCATATTCGCCTGATTTACAACATAAACCTTTTTCTTTCTTACTGAGTAATTGCCATTACTGCTTGCTTTTATGATGCTTGCAGTATCAGCAATTAATTTTCCTGCAAGTTTCCATTCATAACCATCTCCCAGACCAAAGCTGTTTGCTTCAAGGTTGAATACCCCGGTTTTCGAAACAGTCGGTGTTTCCGGTAAATCCAAAGCCCGGGTAGCAATAACATCCGAAGAAACGGAGATACAATTGAACTGGTTTATTACTTTTACGGTAAACATTCCGGTTTTATTAAGATCAACACTTTGTGAGGTTTCTCCGTTAGACCATCTGTATCCAAACTCCGTACTTGATGTTAGCGTAACCTTACTATCGGCACAGAAAGTCGTTGAACTTTGTGCAGAAACAGAAGGCTTGGCCGGATTCGGATTTACCGTAACGCTCAATGTATCTGAAGGAAGTGAATTACACCCAAATTCATTGGTAACGATTACAGCAAATTTTCCTGAGTTTTTCACCAAAAGCGTTTGAGAAGAAGCATTGGTATTCCATGTATATTTTTGCGCATTGGCTACACTCAAAGTTACCTGACCACCATCACAGAAAGTAGTATTTCCATTTGCCGAGATAACAGGTTTTTGCGGAAGCGCATTTACTTTTACTGAAACCGGTACTGACTCTGCACTGCAACCTACCTCATTTTTCACAGAAACGACATAAGTACCTGTTTTTTGTACAACAATTTTAGGCGTTACCGCACTTCCTCCAGCAGTATTCCATAAATAGGATTTATAGGCAGGATCTGAAGAAGCGGTAAGTTCCACTTTATTTCCATCGCAAAATTCCAGTAAACCATCTGCTTTTATTGCCGGAATATTCGGAGATAAATTCACTTTCACAGTCAAAATATCTGATTGCGGAGATTTACAGCCAAAATCATTTTCAACGGTCAGTCCATAATTTCCTGAAATGCCCGGTTTAATGCTTTGAGTTGTTTCTCCGCTGGACCACAGATATTTCGTTGCTTTTGTAGCGGTTAAAGTAGTTAAATTATTATCACAGTAGGTTAATGGTGCATTTGCTGAAATAGATGGCTTAGCCGGATTCGGATTTACTTTAATCAGAATTTCTTCAGAATAAAGTGACACGCACCCAACCTGATCAGTAGCTCTTACCGCATATTTTCGCGTTGAAGAACTTCCCTGCAAAGCCTTAATTGTTTTAAAACCAGTACCTTTTTCTCCGGTTTTCCACTCATAACTGATGATCTGAGAAGTTGGCGTTTCAATAACGTTGGCGGTTAAATCAACACTACTTCCTTCACAAAACTCTGTAGGTCCGGAAGCTTTAATTATCGGAGCATCCGGCAATTTGTGAACGATCACTTCAAGAGTTGCTTTTGGTGAATTACAACCATTATTGTCTGTAACTACCAGGTCATAAACACCTCGTTCGGTTATCCCTGCAATAAACTGAGTAGCATATGTTTTTCCATCCTGACGAGACCAGCTATATCTGAAAGCAGGATCTGTACTTATTGTCAGGTTAATTTTCACATCTTCACAAACAGTTGTTTTTCCATCAGCATAAATTTTAGGTTTAGCCGGATTTGGCAAAACATTTACAAAAACAGAGCCGGATTCAGGAGACACACAACCAAGGTAATTGGTAGCTCTCAAAGAATAACGACCTGATATTTCAGCCCAGTATTCCTTCTGATAACCAACATTTGTTCCTTCCTTATACCAGCGTAATTCAGAAAAATCTCCCTGGGTCTGAGCAACAAGTTGTACCGAAAGCCCCTGGCAGAAGCTCAATGAAGATTTTGGCACAATCACCGGAGCACTCGGAAGCGGAACAGCCGTAATCATTACCGATTCTGATTCTCTCTGACAACGGTCACTGAATGTAATGACTGAATAACGACCCGATTCACTGACTCCCAGTTCACGGTTGGTACGTCCGCCAAGTATTTGTCCGTCTTTTTTCCATTGATAGCCTTTTACCTCTCTGTCGTTATTCCCGATCAGCGTTGTGGCATCACCTGCACAGAAAGCTACTTTTCCGCTCATAACCTTGATACTGGCTTCCGGAAGTGGCGAAATGGTAACCAATGTTCTCACTCTTAAACTATGAATACCACCAACTTCGCAATCTGCATAAACATAATCAGAAGTTTTAAATACATCCGGAGACATAAATGCATTTCCTGTGGCAATAGGATTGCCTCCTGAAGCCCACCAATACCAGTTAACAGTTCCGGCACATCCTGTGGCATTAACAGTTGGCTTACCCCAGTCGCATAAAATCGGAGCATCAAGCGTCGGAGCGTCAGGTAATGGGATAACGGTTATATAAATACTTCCCCTTGAACTGGTACAGGTACTTTTATTACATTCCGCATAGAAAGTTGTACTTGAACTTAGTATTACAGTTTCATAACGGAAAGAGTTCAGACTTACATTTGGTAACAGGTTATTATTTGCATCGAACCAGTTAACAGAATTACCATCGCAATCAGCTTCTAATATTACCGATCCTGGTCCGATTAAAGGGTTGGTACCACCCACTACTGCAATTGTCGGCGTGGAAAGTGCCGTTTTAGTTACAACTACCTGCTCAAAATGCGTACAACCGCTGGCATCGGTAACCTTCAGGCAATAAGTATTCGGAGTGGTTACCACCAAAGAGCTTCCGGTTGAATTATCACACCATAAATAGCTGACAGGATTTTTAGCACCGGTTACATTTACTGTCAGGGTAACCTGTGAGGATGAACATAAATCCCCGTTTCCGGTAATCGTTGCCGACAATCGGCACTCATCGTAATTTACTACAACAGAGCTGGTTGAAGAACAGCCAAAGTCGTCTGTAACTTTAATATTTACCGTAGTATTCTGGGTAAAAGGACCCACTTCAGGATTAGCAATAGTTGCATCATCGATGCTGACCACAGGTGATGTTGTCCATTCATAGGTATAAGGAGTTGTTCCTCCGGAGGCAGTTGTAACGCCGGTCAGTTTATAGGTTTCCAAACCTGTAAAAGTTCCTCCCGGTCCTGCCGATGCAATAAGTCCCGAACAATCTCTCAGGGTAATCTTACCTTCTGTTCTGTCACTTACTGCCAGGCCGATTGTACATTGTGCATAAAAAGAAATTGCTGCTGTAACCGGATCAGGAGACTGGAATGTTACCCCTGTTCCTAAAACAGTAAGGTCTGCTGTACTAGAACTTCCGAACCAGTTAACGGTACCTCCGGTACATCCTGTTGCTTCCAATGTTCCTTTTGTTCCGGATACTACCAGAATTGCCGCTACTGTAATGATTGGTTTGGGAGTAATTGTAATGATTTTGCCATAAGCAGTACTGTTGTTCTGGCCGTCATTAACGACAAATGATGTTGTCCGGCTACCCGTGTTAGGGGTGGCTGAAGTATTTGAGTACTTAACTGCCCTGAAAGCCGCCTGCCATTGAGCTACGGTTGCATAAGGGCTGGCTGAACTTAAGGACATTACACCTGCTGAATAAGACCCGGTAATATTCCCCATAGTTCCTGCATCATAATCAAAAGACAAAACATCTTCTCCACTCTGGAAATTTACGGCAATCGAAACAGTCCCGCTTCTCAAAGTAAGATCATCTATATCAGAAACAGTAACACCGGGATCTATCACCACAGATGGAGTTGTTCCCTGAATAAATGCGGTAGGTCCTCCGCTGGTTATCAGTACAGGAGGATTATTTACGTACTGTATTGAAAACTGAGTAGCTGCAGTATTATTATTTCCACTTCCGTCAACAGCTATATTAGCCGGAACATCCACCGTGATTGTACCATTAATTGACGGTAAAAGGTCAGCTGAATAATTTGTTCCGGAACCTGTGAAATTACTGAGTGATCCACCTGAAACAACGACATCTCCATTGGTAAAATCACTTACACTTTTACTGAAAACAAAGGTAAGAGGAATAGGACTGGTAGAAGTCGGATTGGATGAGGTGCTGGCAATTGTGACACCCGGCTTAGTACGGTCAGATACGATACTGAACTGAGTAGCTGCTGTGTTGCCATTACCCGCCAGATCATTAGCAACACCTGCACCTACATTTACTGTAATCGTTCCATCACCGCCCGGCGTGATTTCCACTGAATAATTTGACCCGGAACCTGTGAAATTTCCTTTTGTCCCGCCGGCTACAGTAATATCTCCGATGGCAAATCCGGTAACGCTCTCACTAAAAGTGAAGTTTACCACGATAGGACTGGCGTTTGTAGGACTCGTTGAAGTGCTTGAAATGGCGACTGTCGGAGCGGTTCTGTCTGATACAATACTAAATTGCGTCGCTGCCGTATTTCCATTATTCGCTCCATCATTTGCCACATTTGCAGCTACATCGACTGTTATGGTTCCATCTCCTGTTGGGGTAACATCTACTGAATAACCTGAACCAGAGCCAGTAAAGTTAGACTTAGAACCTCCGGCTACAGTAATATCTCCGATAACAAATCCGGTAACATTTTTACTGAATGTAAAATTAACCGTAATCGGACTGGTATTTGTAGGACTCGTTGAGGTACTTGAAACAGACACAGAAGGATTAGTTCTTTCTGAAACAATGCTGAACTGAGTAGCCTCAGTATTTCCGTTACCTGCCGCATCATTTGCTGCATTTCCTCCTACGTTAACAGTAATTGTTCCATCTGCAGCAGGCGTTATATCAACTGAATAAGATGATCCTGAGCCGGTAAAATTAGACTTGGTTCCTCCTGCTACAGTGATATCTCCCACGGCAAATCCGGTAACATTTTCACTGAATGTAAAATTAACCGTAATCGGACTGGCATTTGTAGGACTCGTTGAAGTACTTGAGATTACTACTGTTGGAGCAGTCATGTCAGATACAATGCTGAACTGAGTAGCTGCTGTGTTGCCATTACCCGCCAGATCATTAGCAACACCTGCACCTACATTTACTGTAATCGTTCCATCACCGCCCGGCGTGATTTCCACTGAATAATTTGACCCGGAACCTGTGAAATTTCCTTTTGTCCCGCCTGCTACTGTAATATCTCCGATAGTAAATCCGGTAACGCTCTCACTAAAAGTGAAGTTTACCACGATAGGACTGGCGTTTGTAGGACTCGTTGAAGTGCTTGAAATGGCGACTGTCGGAGCAGTTCTGTCCGACACAATACTAAATTGCGTTGCCGCAGCATTCCCATTCCCCGTACCATCAGTTGCTACACCTGCAGCCACATCAACGGTTATGGTTCCGTCTCCGGAAGGAGTAATGTCAACCGAATAGGATGTTCCCGAACCTGTGAAATTAGATTTGGAGCCTCCTGCCACAGTGATATCTCCGATGGCAAATCCGGTAACACTTTTACTGAAAGTAAAATTAACCGTAACAGGACTGGCATTCGTCGGACTAGCTGAGGCACTTGCAATTGTTACAGTTGGAATAGTTCTATCCGAGACTATACTAAACTGCGTGGCTGCAGGGTTTCCATTACCTGCTGCATCATTGGCTGCTCCTGCCCCAACATCGACCGTAATTGTTCCGTCTGCTGATGGTGTAATATTTACTGAATAACTTGAACCCGAACCTGTAAAATTGGATTTTGTCCCTCCCGCTACAATAATATCTCCAATCACAAATCCCGTAACATTTTTACTGAAATTGATATTAACTACTATCGGGCTGGCATTTGTAGGACTTGTTGAGGTACTGGTTATTGTCGCTACCGGTGCTGTTCTGTCTGATACTATACTGAATTGCGTCGCTGCTGTATTCGGATTTCCTGACAAATCATTGGCTACACCCGCAGCTACATCAACCGTAATTGTACCGTCTGCTGTAGGTGTAACTTCTACTGAATAACTTGAACCCGAACCTGTGAAGTTCCCTTTTGTACCGCCCGCTACCGTGATATCTCCGATCACAAATCCTGTAACATTCTTGTTGAAATTAATATTAATAACAATCGGATTAGCATTTGTCGGGCTTGTTGAGGTACTTGAGATGACAACTGTTGGTGCTGTTCTGTCAGATACTATACTAAATTGCGTCGCTGCGGTATTATTGTTACCAACTGCATCTGTAGCTACACCTGCGGCTACATCTACTGTGATCGTTCCGTCTGCTGTTGGAGTAACATCTACTGAATAACTTGAACCGGAACCTGTGAAATTGGATTTGGTCCCGCCCGCTACTGTAATATCTCCGATGGCAAAACCCGTAACATTTTCACTGAATGTGAAATTAACTGTAATAGGGCTATTACTTGTAGGACTGGTCGAGGTACTGGTAATTGCTACCGTAGGTGCTGTACGGTCTGATACTATACTGAATTGCGTTGCTGCCGTATTTCCGTTTCCTGCTGCATCGTTTGCTACATTTCCAGCAACATTTACTGTAATTGTTCCATCCGCTGTTGGCGTTATATCTACTGAATAACTTGAACCGGAACCCGTGAAATTAGATTTGGTCGCTCCCGCTACCGTAATATCTCCGATTACAAAACCAGTCACATTTTTACTGAATGTGAAATTAACTGTAATAGGACTCGCATTGGTCGGACTTGTTGTAACACTTGTAATTGTTACTGTCGGTGCTGTTCTGTCTGATACTATACTGAATTGTGTCGCTGCTGTATTCGGATTTCCTGCCAGATCATTGGCTACACCCGCAGCTACATCTACAGTGATCGTTCCATCTGCCGTAGGTGTAACTTCTACTGAATAACTTGAACCCGAACCTGTGAAGTTCCCTTTTGTACCGCCCGCTACCGTGATATCTCCGATGGCAAACCCGGTAACACTTTCATTAAATGTGAAGTTAACTACGATAGGATTAGCATTAGTCGGGCTTGTTGAAGTACTTGAGATGACAACTGTTGGAGATGTTTTGTCAGATACTATACTAAATTGCGTTGCGGCGGTATTATTGTTACCAACCGCATCAGTAGCTACACCTGCGGCTACATCTACTGTGATCGTTCCATCTGCTGTTGGAGTAACATCTACCGAATAACTTGAACCTGAACCTGTGAAATTGGATTTGGTTCCGCCCGCTACTGTAATATCTCCGATGGCAAAACCCGTAACATTTTCACTGAATGTGAAATTAACTGTAATAGGGCTATTACTTGTAGGACTGGTCGAGGTACTGGTAATTGTTACAGTCGGTGCTGTCCGGTCTGATACTATACTGAATTGCGTTGCTGCCGTATTTCCGTTTCCTGCTGCATCGTTTGCTACATTTCCGGCAACATTTACCGTAATTGTTCCATCTGCTGTTGGCGTTATATCTACTGAATAACTTGAACCGGAACCCGTGAAATTAGATTTGGTCGCTCCGGCTACTGTAATATCTCCGATTACAAAACCCGTAACATTTTTACTGAATGTGAAATTAACTGTAATAGGACTCGCATTGGTCGGACTTGTTGTGACACTCGTAATTGTTACTGTCGGTGCTGTTCTGTCTGATACTATACTGAATTGTGTCGCTGCTGTATTTGGATTTCCTGCCAAATCATTGGCTACACCCGCAGCTACATCAACCGTAATTGTACCGTCTGCTGTAGGTGTAACTTCTACTGAATAACTTGAACCCGAACCTGTGAAGTTCCCTTTTGTACCGCCTGCTACTGTAATATCCCCAATTGTAAATCCGGTAACACTTTCATTAAATGTGAAGTTAACTACGATAGGATTAGCATTTGTCGGGCTTGTTGAGGTACTTGAGATAACAACTGTTGGTGCTGTTCTGTCAGATACTATACTAAATTGCGTTGCTGCTGTATTATTGTTACCAACTGCATCTGTAGCTACACCTGCAGCTACATTCACAGTGATCGTTCCGTCTGCTGTCGGAGTAACATCTACTGAATAGCTTGAACCCGAACCTGTGAAATTGGATTTGGTCCCACCCGCTACTGTAATATCTCCGATGGCAAAACCCGTAACATTTTCACTGAATGTGAAATTAACTGTAATGGGACTATTACTTGTAGGACTGGTCGAGGTACTGGTAATTGTTACCGTCGGTGCTGTCCGGTCAGATACAATACTGAATTGCGTTGCTGCCGTATTTCCGTTTCCTGCTGCATCGTTTGCTACATTTCCAGCAACATTTACCGTTATTGTTCCATCTGCTGTTGGTGTTATATCTACTGAATAACTTGAACCGGAACCCGTGAAATTAGATTTGGTCGCTCCGGCTACTGTAATATCTCCAATCACAAAACCAGTCACATTTTCATTGAATGTAAAATTAACTGTAATCGGACTCGCATTGGTCGGACTCGATGTAACACTTGTAATCGTTACTGTCGGTGCTGTCCGATCTGAAACAATACTGAATTGTGTCGCTGCTGTATTCGGATTTGAAAATACATCCACCGCTACACCCGCTGCTACATCCACCGTAATTGTACCGTCTGCTGAAGGCGTAACATCTACAGAATAACTTGAACCTGAGCCTGTAAAATTAGATTTTGTGCCGCCTGCTACTGTAATATCTCCGATGGTAAACCCGGTAACACTTTTACTGAAAGTAAAATTAACCGTAATCGGACTCGCATTGGTCGGACTTGCAGAAGTACTTGAAATCGTAACATTTGGTACAGATCTATCAGAAACAATACTAAACTGCGTCGCTGCTGTATTTCCGTTTCCTGCTGCATCTGTTGCTACTGCGGCAGCAACATCAACTGTTATTGTTCCGTCTGCTGTCGGGGTGATATCTACAGAATAAGATGAACCGGAACCTGTAAAATTGGATTTTGTTCCTCCTGCTACTGTAATATCTCCGATCACAAAACCGGTAACACTTTCGCTGAAATTAAAATTGACCGTAATCGGACTCGCATTGGTCGGATTAGAGGCAGAACTTGATATAGCAACAGTCGGAGCCGTTTTATCTATTGTATAAACCTCTCCTGAAGTAAACGCTGCATTGACATTGGGAGTTACCCCACTTGTACCTGTAAAATCTAATCTGATCGTTCCTGAGCCTGTGCCTGTACCAACAGTTATGGTCCAGTTTGTCCCTGATCCGCTAACACTTGAAATACTAGTCGATGAAACGCCTGTGGTAGTCAGACTGAAATCTGAAACATCCACGCCAGTCACACTCTGGGCAAAAACTACATTATAACTTACTGTGCCTGCATTGGTAGGGGTCGAACCGGCTCTTGAAATAGAAGAGACAACAGTATTTGTTGAGAAAGAAATCTGATTTCCGTAACCAGTATTAACTGAGTTAATTGCATAGGCTTTAACATAAACGGTAGCTCCTTGCGGAAGCCCGGGTACACTTGCACTAAAACTTCCCGTTCCACTTCCATTACCCACTTTATTATCTGCGGTTGTCGGATTAGAACTTGTTGACCAAACTATTCCACGATCTGTTACACTGGCTCCTCCGTCTGCTGTAACATTTCCACCTAAAGTTGCAGAAGTAGTACTAACTCCCGATTGCGCAGTGGTAGTTACTGTTGGTGCAGAAGGCAAAGTAAATGTAGCAGGAAATACTCCGCCTGAAGAAAGATTCCATGCGGTTGAGTTATCTCCCAGCCAATTGGAAGGGTTAGCTATTGCAGCCAGAATACTGGTTTTTGTTCCGGAGGTTGTTCCGGCATAATACATGTTATCAAATCCGTAGTTGGCACTTCCTGATGCTCCCGTTCCTGATGAGAGGAAACCTGTAGATGAATTGGAAGTAAGTACAGCTTCATTAGTAGAGGCAAGACCCGGAGGTGCATAGGACAAATTATCACCGGTATTAGTCGTAGTGGTCTGCCATGACCCTAGTGAAGGATAATTTGTGCTTGATTGTCCTGTATTTAAAGCATATATAAAAGTAGCGCCTGTTGTTGTTCCGGATGTTCCTGTATATACAATAATCTGATCCCCTGTTCCGGGGAAACCATTGGTTGTACCACCCAAAGATCCTGTGACTGTTTGCCCTGAGATTCCTGAATTTGTACAAAAAAAGACTGTTCCTGCGGTGATTTTAGAAGGGGTAGTCCAGGTCATATGTCCTTCATTAACAGCATTCACATTGAATACTCCTGTGTTGGTTATCCCTGCATCTGTAAAATGGATAACGGTTGATGCCGGAATGTCAGCTAATACCACAAAAGCCCAGCGCTGGTTCGGGAAAGTGTCATCGGCATTGATACCGATGATGGCGATATCCCCCGGGGATATCTGACCAAATGTTATCGTTGATGTAGTAAGGAGAGTTATAATCGATAACAGTCTGAATAATTGATGTATAAAATGTTTCATAATTTTAATCCTTTCAGCTTTAATACTGATGATTGCATTTAGGTTATTACTCGTAATGACTTTCAGGTTAGAGGTGGTCAGGTTTTATTTATTCGGTCTGTCAAAAAAATAGACAGACCGAATAAACGGTCTATCTATTTTACTAATTCCTTGAAGGATATACTCCGTAAAGTGCGATGATATAATTTACTGCTAAATATGGCTGCATATTACTATGAGGTAATGTGGAACCCGCCAGCGATACTGCAGTAGGGGCTAAAATAGCACCATTGGGAGCGGTTGAGTACTCACTTACCACTGCTGCGTCTCCACCTACTGTTGCCGCAATTTCTCCGGGATAATTTCCGATCGGAGTTGAAGCATCAGAAGCAGCATTCTTATCAGCAATTAAGTGATTGTGACGTGGAATTTCAGAACTTAATAAAGTAACGTTCTCTACTCCGGAAGCTTCTCCCAAATCGTAAATAGTGCCTGTGGTAGAAGTACCCTGACAAACGGGACCTCTTCCTCTCAAATCGGGCAGGCCAAATGTAACCTTTCCATCCCCTCCATAGGTAGTTCCTAATATTGAGAATAAAGCTGTATTTTGTGCAATCGGCAATAATTGTCCTGCACAAAACGCCCAATCCCTCGGAGCAAAATTTCCGGCGAATAGGCGAATTTCTCCAATGTATGGTTCCATAATTATTGCTCGATTTTAGTTTCTTGAAGGGAAAATTCCGGTTGTAGCAATGATATAATTCAAAGCCAGATAAGGCATACGGTTTTCATGTGGTAAACTTCCACCAGTCAGACTTAATGCATTAGGATTCATGGTACCATCGGCTGTAGTTCCATAAGAATTTACAGTAATGGGGTCACCACCTGCTGTACCATTTACAGTACCTAATACATTTCCTTGTGCTGAGCTGGCAGTTGCAGGAAGAGAACTTGCCTGAATCAGGTGATTGTGAGCAGGAATCTGAGTTAAAGTAAGCGTAACAGATTCTACCCCTGCAGCTTCGCCTAAAACATAATTAGTCAAACCCGGACCTTGTCCCTGGGAGATTGCTACTCTACCTCTTAAGTCCGGCAAAGCAAAAGTAGTCTGCCCATTTCCTCCATACGTTGTTCCCAGGATAGAAAACAAAGCGGTGTTAGTACTGATTGCAAGAATTTGTCCCTGACACAAAGCCCATCCTCTTGGCGCAAAGTTGCCGGCGAAAAGGCGAATCTCGCCTAAAAACTGATCTCCCATAGTTTTAAAAAAGGTTAAATTGTTATATATAGTTTGAAAAAATGCACACGCAAGAATACAGAGAACCAATGGGCGTGCGAAAACACGAACACAGTAAACACTCTGTCTAAAAAAAATCTTTATGGGTTACATTGAAAATTCATAATGCAGGTTTCAGGCCTGATTATGGAGAGATTATTATTTCAGCGTTTTTCATAATTAATGGTGTGTTAAAATTCAGGATATCTTAAATGTCTAGAACATAGAATAATGTGAAGGCCATCAGGCTTTCATAAAACCGAAACAAGCTGAACTGATAAATCAGAACGAAAGAAGCGCTAAATCTCCTGTCTTGAAGAATGTGGTGAATCCAATGAGGCAATTATTGAACTCTCTGAAATTTTGGGTTTTGGGTAGATTTTCATTTTCATAGATCATTGAATATTAAGTGTGTTAACTGGGCGTATTCTATATATTAAGGAATTTCACAAGTAAATCCTGTTTTTTATAAAATGCATCCAAAAATACAGCTTTTCAAAAATAAAACAAACTGATCATAAAATACTTAACATTCATTTCCTCATTTAAACACCGAAAATCAGCATAAATTCCAAAAAAACTCTTCCAGGCAAAACAGCAAAATATAATTTTATAAAAAAAGAACGTTAAACTATCCGTTTCAATAAATTCTGCATTATTATACAGTCTATTTAATTGTACAAATAACTTCATCTTTTACAGCATTTTTACAGGTACTTTTACCCTTTTTAATCCTTTATTCAAAACTATTCTGCTTTAATTTCTGCGCCAGATTATTCACAGAAAAGCCTCATTCTGAAGATTCAGATGAGGCTTTTCTGTGAAGGTCTGTTATGTAATTTATTACTATTTTTTTCTGGAAATAAGATAGGCTTCCATTTCCGTTAAGGATAAAGCGTTAAATGTCATATCTTTCGTCAATCCGCCTTTTCTGGCCACTGCCACTCCATAATGCATATCAAAATAGCCATCCTTCTCATGGGCATCAGGATTAATTGATAATTTTACCCCTTTTTCCAAAGCATACTGAATCCATCTCCAGTCAAGATCCAGGCGGTAAGGACTTGCATTGATTTCAATCACCACACCATTGGCGGCACATGCGTCTATCATCCACTGGTGATTGACCGGATACCCTGCTCTTGAAAGCAGTAACCTGCCAGTCGGATGACCCAGTATAGTTGTATAAGGATTTTCAATGGCTTTGATTAAGCGTGACATCGCTTTTTCTTCAGTCATTTTAAGACTTTGGTGAACGGAAGCTACAATGTAATCAAATGATTTAAGTACTTCTTCGGAATAGTCCAGTGAACCATCCCCTAAAATATCAGACTCTATTCCTTTCAGGATTTTAAAAGGTTTTTCCGGAGTACTTAACTTAAGATTTAAGCGGTCAATTTCAGCATGCTGCTGGTCAACCCTGTCTTCATACAATCCTCTTGCATAAATGGCCGTTTTCGAATGGTCGGCAATGCCCAGGTATTCAAAACCCAGATCTCGGCAATATGTTGCCATTTCTTCCAAAGTATGTTTCCCATCCGAATAGGTAGAATGGTTATGAAGAATGCCTTTAAGAGAATCCCAGGTAACTAATTCATCATTTGAATGCTGCTGAATCCAGTCAAATTCAAAAGTTCCCTCCCGCATTTCCGGAATAATGTAAGGAATTCCGGCAGTCTGATAAATTATTTCTTCTGAGGCTAAAGGTTCTTTCTGAGCAATTTTCAACAGACTTTTCTGTGCTAAATGCTTTGGCGAAGCAGAATATATAAATTGCTGATTAACAAAGTTTTCAGGAGAAGAAATCTGAACTTCAAACGGAATACTTTTACCTTCCATTTTACCTCTCCAGACAAACGGAGAAGAAATCTTTTCGGCCTGCTGCATGAATGGAAGTCCGTTTATTACCTGCTGAACTTCCCAGGGTTTGCTATGCCCTACCAATAACTGAATACTTTCAACAATCTCATTTTTTCTTCGGATATCTCCCACAATCTGAATGGCAGAATCCGGCAAATTTGTTTCAAGAACATCTAATAATTGTTGGGCCAGCTCCTCTCCTTTTTCCATTCGGAGTTTACTGGAATTGGCCTGTAAAAACTGTAAATTGGTTTTGATAGCCTCCTGGGTTTTCTCACCAAAACCTTTCAATCTGGCAACTTCTCCATTTTCGCAAGCCAATAACAATTCACGTGTATCAGTAATATTCAGTTCCAGCCAGATCTGGCGTACTTTCTTGGGACCGATGCCTTTTATCCTGAACATTTCAAGTACTCCTTCAGGTGTTTCCTGAAGCAGATCGTTCATTTCCTTTAAGGTTCCGGTAGTTCTGATTTCTTCAATCTTGGCGGCCATACTCTTTCCTACCCCCTGCAGACCGGAAAGCTGTGCAACTGGTATTGTCGTCAGGTCTTCGGTTGACTTATCAAGATTAAAAACAGCACTGTAATAAGCCCGTACTTTGAAATCATTTTCACCATGAAGTTCAAGAAGTTTACCGGTAAGCTCAAGAATATCGAGAATTGTTTGGTTTTCCATATCGATTAAGGTTCTCTTCTTAATGAAGAAATAAAAGGTAATGAAGCAAATTTCAGAAATTTTATTGAACAAGCCCAGAATTACTGAAAATGTTGAGGATAAAAAAGAAAAAGAGAGACAATTGTCTCTCTTTTTGCATCAACCTACCGTCAATTTCTCTTACTCCTCTTAGCCTTACTCTTTACTCTTTGGTTCATCAGAACCTTATATCTTCTTTCCAAATCCAGAATTACTTTGTAAGCATCATCTTTATTGGTTTCATAAGTCCCGTTTAATGTTTTATAGGAGCCTGAAAGTTTTTCATATTCAAAAATCAGACTATTATAATTTTGAGTCAACGACTCCATTGTAGCTTTGTTATCTTCCTGGCATTTAAGAAATTCATCCGTTTTTTGTTTGAATTCATTTTCCAGTTTTACCCTTTCAGCATGCTGAACCGCTTTTTCTTTTTGCAGTTGCTGAAGTTCTGCCTGAAGTTTGTTTGTCTCAGTCTGCAACACCGCCATTTTCTTAGACTCTGCACAGGAAAACATTAAAACAGACAGAGCCGTGAAAATAAAAAGCCCTGCTTTTCTTACCATATTTTACAATTTATCAGTCATCCCGGCATTTGGTAAAATCACGGAACCACCTTTTACATTTAATTTCCCGGAAAATTATCTCCCTCTGCAACCCCGTTCAATTTTCCGGGAAAACTCAATCTGAACTATTAATCAAGCTTTTGTTTTCTAACCTACTGAATTAAAACAAGTCCGGATTATAATACTAAACTCTTCTAATTTTACTGTTTTCTTGATTCTCTGCTGTATTTCTTAAGGCGGTCATTTGCCTTAATCAGTAACTTTTCCATCTCAAGTTTACTTGCCAGAGTGGAATCCTGACGAATAATCGCTTCATCCAAATCTGCCCTAACACGTTGATACGAAGCATACCAAAACACATTGGCAACTGTCAAAAGTATTAATAACGTAACCAGGACAATGTTAATAAGCGGAGTTCTTTTCAACTGAATTCTCCTTAAAACCATTGATTCCATGACATTTATTAAATCGGGTAAACATTGTATATTTTTTTCTGATAAACCCTTTCAACAATAATTTCAAATGGCTTCCCAAATTGCTCAACGCACCAGACTTTGAGTTTTATCCTCTCTTCCAGTTTGCACAAGGCCATTGCCTTCTGTAATTCTTTCTGAAAAAGATCTTTTGAAAAACTTACCTTTTTTAAAACAATTTTACTGTATTCAAAATAGCTTGTTGATTTTTCCATACTGATAGAGGTTTAAAAACATGGATATAATCTCAAATCACATCCATGTCCGGTATCGAAAGAATGAAAAGTTATCATGCTTTTCCATGAGAACTACTCAATTATTGCGTCACAAAATTGATAACGAACCTTAAAAAACTACTGAATGAAAAATTAAAATGTACTTAATGAAAATAAAATAGCTTATGAAATACTGACTGTCAACAGATTACACAAAATCCTGTCTCTCAGAAAAGCCAGAACAACAGGATTCTCCCGGAATTTTCCGTAACCTTTATTCAAAATCAATTATATGGAATGGTAAATACGAAGGAAATGTTTTCGGCTTGTGATGAACCTAGCTCGATCGTTCCTTTATGAAGCTTGGTGATTTTTTCGACCAGCGACAATCCTACGCCATAACCTTTGGTTTCGGTATTGTTTTCCGAACGGAAAAATGGTTGAAAAAGATGAGGAATATCTTCTGAGTCAATCTCTTTTCCCTTATTATTAAAAGAGATTCTCAGTTTCGTTTTTTCAAAATACAACCAGATTTTTACGGTATTGTCATCTGAAAATTTACATCCGTTTTCCATCAGGTTGGTAATTACTACTTTTAACAGGTAAGAATTTCCCAGCACACAAAGCTGTTTTTCATTCTCGAGTTCATTCTCAAAATCCACTTCAATTTTGTAATTCGGTTGAATTTTCAGCAAATGATCTCTTGCTTCCCAAATGGTTTCATCAATTCTTACGTTTGAAAACAAAAAAGCATCCTGCTGGCCGCTTACTTTGGAAAGTTCAAGCAGCGTATTGGAAAGCTGACTCAATTCCTTGGCGTCAGACAAAATAGACTTCATTGTCCGCTGATAGTCAGACAACTCTCTTTCTTTCAACAAATTAACTTCAAGCTGGGCTATAATTCTGGTGAGTGGATTTCTCAATTCATGGCTAACGTTTGAAATAAAAAAACGCTGTTGTTTAAAAGCCGTTTCAGTTCTGTCTAACAACTGATTAAAGGTGGTAGTCAGAGAACCGATCTCATCATTTTCATTGACAACACTTAATCGCCTGCTCAGATTCTGGGGATAAATGGATTTAACTTCAGATATGACCTTGGAGATTGGCTGCAAAGCTCTTTCTGCAAAAAGCCAGCCTAAGATTGCTACTCCGAATACCATAAAAAAGAACAACCCTATAAGAATTTGCTTTAAATCCTCTGTAAGAGCTCCTCCGTAAAAATCGATAGCTCCGGCAAATACAACCAGCCGGTTATATTCATTGACATAATAAAGCCCCAGAATTCTGTGTTCACCTTGTGTAAAATGAAGCTCTTTCTCCAATCGAACTTTATTAATCAAAGCTCTGTCTATGTGAAAAACAACAGAATCACTGCTTTTATAGATTTTCTCGTTTTTGTAATTGTAGATCGAAATATTCTCCTTGTAAAGCGCATCTTTATTGGTATTGGCAATGACCTTCAGCAATTTACTATCGACTTCATCCACCTTCATCAGAAGATCTGCCGCAGTAATTGCCTTGAATTTCAAGCGGTTATAAAAACGATTTTCCACAAAAGAATTGGCAAAGAAATAAATTCCCAAAAATGAAAATACCAGGATTGCTGAAACCAGCAATGTAAACTGTATAGTAAGTTTGGTCCTGATACTCATTTTTCCTTATGTATTTTTGATTGGGAACAATTGGGAATTTTCCGGAATAATTACATGATTTTAAGGTATTCTTTCAGAAATTCTATTCCGATTTAAGCACATAACCCATTCCATAAACATTGTGGATCAGCCTGGTCGGAAAATCTTTGTCTATTTTCTTTCGCAGCAAAGTAATGTAAACTTCGATGAGGTTGGTACTTGATTCATAATCCCAGACCTTTTCAGCAATATCATCTTTTGACAATACTTTCCCCTGATTTCTGAGCAGATATTCCAGCAAAGCAAATTCTTTTGCGGTCAGTTCTATCTTTTTCTCCGACCTGAAAACAGTCTTGGCATCCAGATCAAGGGTCAGATCTGCAAAACGAAGCAGATTTCCTCCCATCTGAACTCCCTGCATTCTCCTTGACATGGCTTTAATTCTCGCCAGAAGTTCCTGAAATTCAAAAGGTTTAATAAGGTAATCATCTGCTCCTACCTCAAAACCGAGTAATTTATCCTCCAATTCCCCCAGGGCTGTCAGAAGCAATATGGGAGTCTGAACTCCCTCATTTCTGAGTTCCCGGCAAAGTTCTATTCCATTGAGTCCAGGCATAATCACATCACTGACGATCAGCTGAAACTGCTTTTTCTTTGCAAGATGCTTCCCCATCAGGCCATCATAACAAAACTCCACCTCAAATCCATTCTCCTCCAAACCTTGTTTCAGGGACTGAACGGTTTTCTGTTCATCTTCAATTAAAAGAATTTTCATATCGTCTTTGTAATGCTTTAAACCACCTTTTCTTTCTCAACAACAATAAACTGCTTAAAGTTATTGCAAAAGCCTATTTTCAGTTATCATTACTGTTTAGCCTGTTCGGCCTGCTCAGCAAGAACTTCTGCTACCGGACGGAAATTCCCTTTCTTCAGCAGTTCATTTTCAGGCTCGTAAGGGAAAATCTCCAGGATTGACGTAATATTGATATCTGTGATCTGGTAGTCATCAACCGTTCCGAGATTCTGTACCAACAACTCATAAGCCTCCTTTGGATTTTCAGCATTAATCAGCATCACATGAGGTGTTTTCTTCTCTTTCTGAGACTTTTCGTCAAATGTAATGTATTGTACCTTAGACTTATACCATATTTCAGAACCATTTTCTACATTAAAAACCTCACTGATTTTCATTTTAGATAAATTTGTCAGCTGAAAATCCGGGGTATTGCTTGCTACCACTTCATACATCCTTGCCTCCGCATCTGTGTATGAAACAGCATCTACCAGATAGGCTTCGTTAATTGTTTTTAATGATCCTGCTTCGTCCTCTTTCTGAAAACGTATTTTTCCTAAATACCAAGTAGCCATTTTAAATTGATTTTGAGAATTTAACCCATTATTTTTCCCTTCAAGGGGTTGCAAAACTATCAAGAGTTGAGGAAGAAAACAAAGTGATGTAACCTTTTAATTCTTTTTTGAATCCGGAAAGCAGCCTTTCCTTACTCCTTCCCGAAAGAGCCGGGGCTCAGGTAAAACAAAATGTAAAAGGGATGAAATTCCGGTAAAATTTCATCCCTTTTTACTTATTTCAAAAATGATTAAACAAATTTTATTACCACAAATAAACTGACAAGCAGCCCAAGAACGGTTCCGGCAAGTATCTGTTCGATGTTGTGTTCATTGAGATAAAGCCTGGCAGACATCAGAAAACCCGCTATAAGAATGATTCCCAAAGCCGGATAGAACAGCGTTTGTTCCTGGAAACGGATCAAAATCCCCCACAAAGCTCCCGCAACTCCGCTAATTCCTACGGAATGCGCTGAAATTTTCCAATAAAGACTGATATAAGCGACCAACGCAATTGAAAAAGCCATTGAAGTAAGAATCAAGGCAATTTCGGGCAATTGTCTGACATTAAAAGTAAAGAAAGCTGCCACCATTGTATAGATCACCACTGTAATCAGGTATGGAATGCGGCGTTCTCTCAGCGTATTCATCGTAAGCGTCTGAATAAATCCGAATTTATAAAGAGAGTAAATGAAAAATGAAGGTATGACGAAAGTAAGCAGAAAGATCAAAAGAAGTAAACCCTCTTTCAGGCTCATAACACCCACTTTGGATGCGCCATTGAATAACTCCAGATTACTGATTGCTCCGGGAGCAAAATAGAATATTATTGTAAACAATAATGTCGGCATCATTAAAGGATGCAGCACTACAGAAAGAAACCTGGCGACTGAAGTATTCAAGTTATTGCTAAACTTTTAGTTATGTACAGTAGTAATTTACAAATTTAATGACCTGAGACTACCAACAATCTGTTAATAGTAAATTAAAGTTGTCTCCGTAACCTGGCAACAGGGATATTCAGTTGTTCCCTGTATTTCGCTACTGTTCTTCTGGCGATATTGTATCCTTTTTCATTGAGGTATTTTTCCAGTTTTTCATCTGATAACGGAATTCTCTTCGGTTCATTATCAATAAGCTCTTTCAGAATATTTTTTACTTCTCTGCTTGACACATCTTCTCCTGAATCAGTAGCAATTCCTTCAGAGAAAAAGTACTTTAAAGGATAAATCCCAAATTCCGTCTGAACCGATTTAGAACTTGCAACCCTTGAAACAGTAGAAATATCCATATCAATCTGATTAGCAATATCTTTCAGAATCATGGGTCTCAGCTTCGTCTCATCTCCTTCCTGAAAAAAATCATACTGATATTTCAGAATGGCAGACATCGTCTTCATCAAAGTAGCCTGTCTTTGTTTGATGGCATCAATGAACCATTTTGCTGAATCCAGTTTCTGTTTGATAAAAGTTACTGTTTCCTTAACAGATTTATTCTGTTTATCCCCTTTATCATATGTATCAAGCATTTCATGGAAAGATCTGCTGATTCTTAGTTCAGGTGCATTTTTAGAATTAAGCGTAAGTTCCAGTTTTCCGTTATTATTGGTCAGGATATAATCAGGAATAAGATACTGAATTGTTCCGTCTTCATCTGCACTTCCTGGTTTCGGATTTAATTTAGTGATGATTTTAATGGCATCTCTTATTTCCTCATCCGACATTTCCAGACGTCTTTGAATCTTATCGTAGTGCTTTTTTGAAAATTCATCAAAATACTCATCAATAATTCTGATGGAATACTGCACATTTATGTCGGAACTATCTTTTCTTTCCAGTTGCAGCAGCAGGCATTCCTTTAAATCTCTGGCTGCAATACCCGGCGGATCAAAAGTCTGAATTTTCTTCAAAACTTTTTCAATTTCATCTACATCGGTATAAACACCCTGAGTAAATGCCATATCATTAACAATTGCCTGTAATGACCTGCGGATATATCCATCAGCTTCAACAGAGCCTATCAACTGTTTTCCGATTAGTTCATCGTGATCATTTAAGCGAAGAAAGCCTAATTGAGAGGTCAGGTGATCTGTAAGACTAAGGGAAGTAGCTATAGGGATTTCACGGTCTTCTTCATCTCCGCCGCCGCCATCTCCCTGCATCTTGTAACCGGAGTAATCATCGTGCAAATAAGATTCCACGTCCAGCTCCCGGTCATTAAAGGTATCATACTCATCATAGCTATCTCCGGCGTCATCAAATTCATCTCCGAATTCATCCTTTTCCTTATCATTCAGCTCCATATCCGTTCCTTCTTCCAGTGCCGGATTAATCTCTAATTCTTCCTCTATTCTGGCAGCGAGCTCAAATGTAGGGATTTGCAGCAATTTGACAAATTGAATTTGCTGAGGAGAGAGCCTTTGCTGAATCGTTTGATTTAAAGATAACTTTTGCATAGAGAAAAGAAGGTAGAGTAAGTGTACAGGTTAGGTATTTGATTTTATGGACTGATCAACCATTCAGCCTGATTAACAATTTCCTTGCCAAAAATAGTTTTAAATTAAAAACAACCGAAATTTTTCTTCTATTTTTTTTAACAAAAAACACCAAAACACTGACTATCAACAATTTAAATATTTTTATTTATTCATAAAAAACAGAAAATTACATGAAAAAATTACATTAATTCGGTATTTGACGGATTTGTGATTAATTTTGAATAATAGAGAAAGCACAGATTTTGATCTGTTAAAATTATATCGGGGCATTAAATGGCATAATATCTCAAAACATAGTGCTCATTTGCAGGTGTTAAAAGCCTTCCCTCCATTAATTTGTATGCCGGTTTTATGGACTCTTTATTTTTTTTCCGGAGTATTAAGTTAAGCTATCACTGAATTTTATTATAATAACTAACAACTATATTCATTTAAATTATTCCGCAAGGGTAACATTTTAGAATAAAAATTTCAAAAAATGCAAATCAAAGAAATCCTACAAACTGCTGAGATTGGTAAAGAAATTACTGTAAAAGGTTGGGTCCGGACTAAACGTGTTAGTTCTAATGTAGTATTTATAAATATTAATGATGGCTCAGTTATTCATAATATCCAGGCAGTAGCAGAAACAGGTATTATTGATGAAGAAACCCTTAAATTAGTTACTACAGGCTCTTGTGTTGCTATTACCGGAACTTTAATCGAATCGCAGGGACAAGGCCAGAAAGTTGAATTGCAGGTAAAATCAGTATTCGTTTACGGAACAGCTGATCCTGAAAAATATCCGCTTCAGCCGAAAAAACATTCTCTTGAATTTCTCAGAGAAATTGCCCATTTACGCCCAAGAACAAATACATTCTCGGCCATTCTTCGTGTTCGTCATTCATTGGCTTTTGCCATCAACAAATATTTTAATGACAACGGTTTCTTCTATCTTCATACACCAATTATTACTGGTTCAGATGCTGAAGGAGCCGGAGAAATGTTCAGAGTGTCCACACTTGACCCGATTAAACCTCCTCTGAATGAAGATGGTTCGGTAAATTACAAAGAAGATTTCTTTGGTAAAGAAACCAATCTTACCGTTTCAGGTCAGCTGGAAGGTGAGCTTGGTGCTATGGCCTTGTCTAAAATCTATACTTTTGGCCCGACTTTCAGAGCAGAAAATTCCAATACAACCCGTCACCTTGCCGAGTTCTGGATGATTGAACCGGAAGTGGCTTTCTTCGAACTTGAGGATAACATGAACCTCGCGGAAGATTTCACCAAATATGTCATCAATTATGCCCTGACAAATTGCTATGATGATTTAGTATTTTTAGAAAATCGACTGAAAGAAGAAGAAAAGAACAAGAAAAAAGAAGAGCAGTCAGAATTGTCACTTATTGAAAAACTTCGTTTTGTGGTCGACAATGACTATGTCAGACTGACTTATACCGAGGCGATCAAAATTCTGTTAAACTCAAAAAGACATAAAGAAGGCAAATTCCAATACCCTGTTGAATGGGGCATTGACCTTCAGTCGGAACATGAGCGTTATCTTGTTGAGAAACACTTCAAAAAACCGGTAATTCTTACCAATTATCCGAAAGACATCAAAGCGTTCTATATGAAACAGGATGAAGACGGAAAAACGGTAAGAGCAATGGATGTTTTATTCCCGGGTATCGGTGAAATCATTGGTGGTTCTCAACGTGAAGATGACTATGAGAAACTTTTACAACGTACCAAGGAAGTAGGTATCCATGAGGACACTATCTGGTGGTATCTTGAAACCCGCAAATATGGTTCTGCTCCTCACTCAGGATTCGGTCTTGGTTTTGAGCGTATGGTGTTGTTTGTTACCGGAATGACTAACATCCGTGATGTGATTCCTTTCCCGAGAACTCCAAAATCTGCAGAATTCTAGGTCCTGAATTTTACAGGAAGTGCATAAAAAACTCCGGCCTTGTAAGCCGGAGTTTTTCATTATCTTATATCTGAAATAGAAGGCAGAAATTACAAATATTTTATGGCAGCCATTACAATCTGTCTTAAACTCACAATAATTACCACCATTCCTACAAGAATCATCATCGTTTTAACCGGTAATTTACTTGATAATCTTGCGGCAATCGGTGCAGCAACCATTCCCCCTAAAATCAACCCTGCAATCACCTGCCAATAGCCTAATCCGATTACTGTTACAAAAGTGATTGAACTTGCCAGTGAAATAAAAAACTCAGCTAAGTTCACAGATCCGATGGTATATCTCGGATGACGTCCGGAAGCGATAAGTGTCGATGAAACAATGGGACCCCAGCCTCCGCCGCCAATTGCATCCATATATCCGCCAAACATTGCCAGCCAGCCTACTTTTTTCAAAGTTCGTTTTTCCTGACGCTTCTTCAATGCCTTTTTAATAATGATAATTCCCAAAATCAAGGTATAAGTTGAAATAATCGGTTTAAGCATACTGGCATATTCTTCGAGAGAAGAAATGATATAAGCTCCTAAAACAGCTCCGATAATTCCCGGAATCAGCAAGGTTTTGAACAATTTTGAGTTAACATTTCCAAATTTCAGGTGCATATATCCCGAAACACCACTGGTAAATACCTCAGAGGCATGTACACTCGCACTTGCTGCCGCAGGAGTGATACCTACACTTAATAAAAAGGTCGTAGCTGTTACCCCATAGGCCATTCCCAACGCTCCGTCAATCATCTGAGCGATAAAACCTCCCAGCAGATAATACAGAATATCCGAAGTTACAGAACTAAAAGCCGTTGTTATGTTTTTGACTGTCAGGAAATTGAATAATAAATGTCCGACAATCATTAAAGCAATTGCATTGAAAATATGGATGATTACCTCAGCAGCACTGCGATCGCGCTTCCAGATATTCACTATAGCTACTTCAAACGGATTTTTTGAAGACTTTTTCACAACAGGCTTATCCGATCTGGTAACTTCCGATTCTAATTCCATTGATTATTGGTATTTATATTTTTCAATTATATGAGTGTCTTTGTATTAGGCGTTTCTTCCCGACTATTCCTACAAAATTAATAGAGTTAAACAAATCTACAAAACGAGTAGAGTTTATTTTTAAAAAAATATTCTTTGTCTGTTTAAACCGGATAAGGAAAAACCATATTACAGGCTTCGATCAAAAGATCTGCGCTATTCCCGAAATACCTATTATTGCTTAATTTTATTATATTTAACATTGATAATGAGCGAATTAACTCCAAACCAACTTATCCTGATAAAAATGCCTGATACATTTAGCAAAAACTATAAAGTAATCTTCTTAACCAGCCTTCTTGCCGGCACACTTGATATACTGGCAGCACTTCTTCCCTCTTCAAATCCGGGCAAAATATTACAGTTTATTGCCAGTGCAGTTTTAGGAGCTGATTTATTTTCAGGAGGCTTCGGAACTATCATACTGGGCCTGTTACTTCATTTTATCATTGCATTTATCTGGACACTTCTGTTTTTCATGATTTACCCAAGGATAAAAATCTTATTCAAAGGACCATGGACTGCCGGAATTACATATGGTATTTTTATCTGGCTCGTCATGAATCTGCTGATTCTTCCGCTTTCAAGAGCGCCCGAAATTCCGTTCAATATCGGAAAAGCAGCCATTGCAATGGGTATCCTTATTGCTTTGGTTGGTATCCCGATTTCTTTGATAGCTTACAAATACGACCATCACAAATGATAAGTTCGGAGATACTTGCTTATAAATAAAAATGAAGTCCTGATGCAGGTCGTTTTTATTTCTATTTTTACAGAAATTTAATTTCAATCAAAAATCCTGTTTTCAATAATGACTTCATTAGAAATCGTAAAACAATACTATTCTGCATTTAATCAACAAAACTGGAAAGGAATGCTTGCGCTCCTGCATGCTGAAGTCCGTCATGAAACCAATCAGGGTGAAGTAAGAACCGGTTTGGAAAAATTTACAGAATTTTTGCAGCATATGGACGAGTCTTATCATGAAAACCTGACTGACATGGTATTTTTCACGGAACCTGAAAGTAAAAGAGTAGCTGTTGAATTTACGGTAAACGGTATTTACAAAAAAGGAGAAGAAGGTTTACCCCCTGCAAAAAATCAGAAATATGTGCTTCCTGCCGCAGCTTTTCTGGAACTTTCGGATGAAAAAATTATCCGGGTAACTACCTATTACAATTTACCTTTATGGATTAAACTCGTTTCCGAAGAGGTATAAAACTGATATGGGAACAGATCATTTAACTTTTATCAGAAAAAATGGCAGTCAGATAGAGTCGGTTTTTGAAAGTTTAGGCACATTGAGGATCCAGGTTTTCAGGGATTTTCCGTATTTATATGAAGGAAGTCTTGATTATGAGATAGCATATCTTCAAACTTATGCTAAATCTGAAAGAGCATTTCTTTTGGCAGTATATGACGGATCCGAAATGGTTGGTGCCACAACCTGTCTTCCGTTAAAGGATGAAACGAAAGAAGTCCGGGAGCCTTTTGCAAAAGCTCAGCTGGATTTGGATTCGGTTTTTTATTTCGGGGAAAGTATTCTGCTTCCCGGGTACAGAGGATTGGGGCTCGGCCATCGTTTCTTTGACGAAAGGGAAGCTCATGCTGCCAGTTTCAACCAATATCAATATACTTGTTTTTGTGCAGTAGATCGTCCGGACAATCATCCTTCCAGACCTGATGACTATCGGCCAAATGACGTATTCTGGCTCAAAAGAGGCTATAAGAAAAATGAAACTTTGAAAAGCATATTTGAATGGCCGGATTCTGGCGAAACAGACTCAACCCCTAAATCCATGACATACTGGATGAAAACATTATAATCAGAAACGACCTGATTAATCTGATACTTTCAGGTAAATCGGAATAGTATTTATGACAAAAATTATATCTGCCGCCGCCCAGTATCCCATTTCACAACACCATCAATTCAGGAATTGGGTAATTCATACTGAAAATTGGATAAGCCAGGCTGTTAAAAATAAGGCAAAACTGCTCCTTTTTCCCGAATATGGTTCGATGGAACTGGTGAGTATATTTCCTGAGGAGATACAATCAGACATCCGTCGGCAGGTAATAGAACTGGATCGTTTAAAATCAGATTTCTGTCAGGTCTTTACAGAACTGGCAAAGAAATATCAGGTCATTATCGTAGCTCCCAGCTTCCCGGTAATTGAAAATGGAAGACCCCGAAACCGGGTTTTTGTTTTTTCGGAAAAAGGATTGGCCGGTTTTCAGGATAAATTTTTCATGACCCGATTTGAGAATGAGGAATGGGGAATAGAAAGCGGAGCAAAGGTACTTTCGCTTTTTGAGGCAGACTGGGGCAATTTTGGTGTTCAAATCTGTTATGATGTAGAATTTCCATTGGGTTCTCAGGCACTTTCCTCAGCGGGAGCGTCTCTGATTCTGGCGCCAAGTTGTACAGAAACCATCAGAGGGGCCACCCGTGTACATATAGGGGCGCGAGCCCGTGCAATGGAAAATCAGGCTTATACATTGGTTTCCCAGACCATTGGAAATGCCCTATGGTCACCTGCGGTGGATATTAATTATGGCTTCGCTGCTGCCTACAGCACTCCGGATAAAAATCTTCCGGAGGAGGGAATTATTCAGACAATGGAGCCTCAGAAAGAAGGATGGCTGATACAAGCATTAGATTTCTCTCTGATTGAAACGGTCAGGGATGACGGACAGGTTTTTAATTTTAAAGACCAGCAAAGAATCAGGTCGGAATTTGCCTCTGAAAAAATCGAAATACAGAGGTGGGTTGTTTAAACAGAAAGGGCTCCGGAAAATCCCGGAGCCCTTTCTGTTAGTCTTTTCTGATTTTAAAAACAGATCTATTCAATCCCTGTTCTACCAGTAAAAGATACGTCCCGGAAGATAATTTAGAGACGTCAAGTTTGTTTTCATAACCTGAAACAGAAGTTTCCAATACTAATTTCCCCATAGAATCAGTCAGACGCACCAGCGCTGGCTGTGATTTCTCCAAAGCCAGATTAATATACTCTGCAGTGGGATTAGGAAATACCTTTGTCCCCATTTCATTAAATTCTTCTGTCGCTGTAATTAATTCCAAGCGGGTGGTGGATTTTGCTGAAGGGATTACCCCTTTGCAATAAAGATCTGAAACTGAAAATATTTTATAAGTTGCATTAGAAACAGGGGTAAGATTGATTATTAAAGGATTATCTAAGGTATAATATGATCTTGCCGAAAACTCATTGCTTCCAAAATTAACAGCCCAGCCAGGTGTTCCGGTAAAGTTTAATTTAATGGATACGGGTTTCCCCTGTTCAAAAGAATAAACCTCTCTATCTACTGCTGCGGTTGGCCCTTTAAAAATCTGCAATAAATCCAGATTGGTACTACTACTTACATTATCGTCACTTGCTACTACTCTTACCTTGTATCCAACTCCTGCTTTTATACTATCTGGAATAATCACTTTTAAAGGACTTACCTTGCCCTCCGTAGGTAAAGATTTAAAATTCAACCCCATCTCATCAGACAATTGAACTGTAAATTTATTTTCCGGACTAAATGTTCCTAACGTTTTAAATGGAACGGATAAGGAAGCTCCTGTACAGGTCCATATATAATAAAATGCATTATCCGGTATCTGAATATTTTTCAGAGACGGAGGAATAACATTAATCGTCGCACTACCCGATATATCGCCTGTCCCACAAGCATTTCTTACAGAAAGCAATTTATAGGTTGTGGTAGCTAAAGGAGCAGGAATATTGATGCTGGTCACGCTGTTTCCATAGTTGGCAGAGCCTTTAATACCATTTGAAATCTCATAATCATAGTTAGAATATCCATTTGATACTCCAAACATTCGCATTGAACTGTTATAAAGTTGCAAAGAGACATTGCCAGATTGCCCGGGATTCATTGTAGCAGTACCGCTCAAAACAATATTCGGAGCTTTATGTACATAAATCAGGTTCTGATAGTCCTTCTGAATGCCTGTACCTGAGGAATTTACAAATATTGCATATGGATTGACAGGAGTATCTGAAGGAACTGTAATCCTGTACTTATTATCTCCCAGATATTCCGAAGCCAGAAGCGTTTTGGGATTGGTAATATCTGAAGTTTTAAAAAAGTAAAACGAGAACTTATTGTCTTTACCAAAATCACCAATGGTGGCAATATTTATATCAAATGTTCCTCCTGCGCAAACACTGCTTTTATTTTCAGCAAGTGAAGCCGAAAAATCAGGATTAACAGTTAAGGTTAGTTTTTGAGTATTTCCAACTTCATATCCACAGTTGTTTGAAACAGATTTCAGTGTAAATGTTGTGGATTTTTTTATAGGTATATTTGTATAATTATTATAGATATTAGCATTTAGCGGGTAAACATTTCCTGCTTCATCTCCCAGAATTACTTTTGCTGGCTCCCCTTTTTTTGATTTAACTTTAATAGTTATTGACGGACCTGAATTAATTGAAGTAATAGTTTGCGTTTTAGTATCGTCAGCAAAAAACAATTCTGTTGATGGTTTTTCAGTAAGAGTCATGAAAATTCTTCCATCAGATAACTTTGGCTGATTATTATTTATCCTTAATCTTAAAGAATAGAGTGAATTACTTAAAGTATCAGGTATCTCAAATATATAAGGATTAGTGGTTATATCTGAAGCAATGGTTTTGAAGATACCATCAAATGTTGGTGAAATTTCAAGATATATCTTTGCATCTTTTGGTGGATTTCCCTTGATGTAATAGGGTATAGCGACTTTTCCCCCTTTACACGCACTTATACTATAAGGAAAGCCATCATCTCCCAAAGCATAAATCCTGTATGCATCTACAAATATTGTATCTATTTTCTTCGGTGTATCAATAAAGGTTGTACCACAGCTATTTGAAACTGATTTTACATAATACAGTAGTGGATAAGTTGTTGGTACCTTGGTGAATGACAACTCTTTCTGATAAATATGAGCATCATCACTAATACCATCATTAATGATAGAACTTCCATCGTTGAATTCAATCTTAATTGGCGATCCTCCTATAACATTTGGGGTGAAAATAGTAACTCTGTCTTCCAAAAAAATGGCAGTAGTAGATGATGTAGCTTTAGCCAGTTCAGGTTTCTTTTGAATGTGCACCTCCCGCGAATTACTATATGCAATAGGATTGGTTGAGCTTACTCTTAAATAATAGTACCCTTCTGTTAATAATTTGGGCATTTGAACCTCAATCCGACCATCTGATTTAGAAACTCCCAATGTTTTAATAACTTGGCCATCGTTAGAATTGTTAACCAGTTCAACACGAAACTCATTATCAGATTGGAAATTACTTCCTGATTTAAATGAGATTACTTTCTTTTCGTCCTCGCAAAAAATACCATCTCTATCCAACTCCCCAAGTTCCAGCAGATCTTTACCTGGATTATCAACAATTAAAGATAAGCTTGAATTTAAGCTAGTGGTTCCGCATGAATTACTTACACTTGATAATTCAAACACTTTGGAGTTCGTCCCCTTTAACGAGAAAGATCTTGAAAAATTACCGTAAACCCATCCTTTAATTAGCGTGAACTCCAAACCATCTTTCATCCGCAATTTATAGGGGCCACCTCCATAAGCATCTACATCCAATACTATTGTCTTAGGTTTGTCAATATGATATGAAGGATATTTAAATTCGATAAAAGGCAGATCTCTGACACTAATCGTATTCGGGCTTTTACTTCCGATGAGCCTAGGACTAGTTGAATTCACCGTTACCGAAACTCCGCCAGGAACCCAAGGGCCATTTTTACCATACGAATTAAGCGGAATAACAAATTCCAGTACTCCAGGCTCCACAAGGATTGCCGGAATATTTGTTAATTCAGGAAAGCTTTCATCTAATTTAACATTGAATGTATTGGAAGGATTAAACTTGGCATTAGAAGTAAACCGTACTCTCACTTTTTGTCCTGTACAAACTTCATTCGTTAATACTGAATCTGTTCTTATACCATCCTTTACCGTAATTTCTATTTTCTCTTTCGTAAATGTAGAAGTATTACAGCCAGAACTGAGAGAAGTAATCCAGAATAAGGTATTATTTTCTGGTTTTATTGTTTGTCCATCTTGAAAAGCGTATTCAAAAAAACCATTTCTTCTGCTAAAAGATGTGCTTCCATCACTAAATGTAATATACGTTGGGCCAATACCTGTATAACCAAAATTCAGATCAACACTTGCTCCAAACGGAATACTTTGATTTTTAGAATACCACCAGACATTGGGCGCCATAGCAACTTGTATCAACGCTCCTTGAGAAGAAGATAATTCAATCTCTGATGATATTACTTTTAATCGATAACTCCCTTTGGGTACTTCAAGAGGTACAATTCCAGTTAAAGTTCCGCTATTATCAACTGCATCAAAGTCATACGATATCGAATTGTCATTTGAAGGACTTAATCGTATTTTGAGTTTATAGATTTGATTAGACTCATCTGACGTACTATATTTAACATAAATTTTATCCCCCTGGCACAATAGTTCGGGAGCTACAGATACCACCTTTATTCCTACAGGATTCACTTGTACAGAAGTACTACCTTTACCTTGCCCTATTCCGCAAATATTGCTTGCCTTTGCAATAGTGTAAGTTTTTGTTTTGTCAGGAGAAAATGTAATTGCAGCGCTCGCCGAATTAATATCGTATTTAGAGCTATCTGTAAATGTGAGTGTAATAGGTATCTCTCCGGAAATAATTGCAGGAATCGATATACTCTCATATGGATTAACAGCCACAGTTTTATCAGTTGAAAAACTTACAAAAGCGGGACTAATAAAAGGTCTCCAAGTAGTGTATAATACTTTTGTTGACTCAGATTTACTACTATTAATTATTCTCAAATTGACATAAGAATTGTTAGCAGAAACCTTTTCCGGAATTTTAGCAGATAATACCCCATTCATATCACTGGTTTCCATATCTTTCCAGCTATTTAGATTAGAATCTAAATACTGAACCTTAAGGACATTCCCGGCCTCAAACTTTTCATCCGCTGAATAGTAAATCTGGATTCTCGTTCCCAGACAAAAACTTCCCTCAATTTTTGTAACCGAAATTGTCTGTGCACCAGCAAAATAGGAAAAACAAGATAGAATTGTTAGTAGTAATGACGTGTAAAGTTTTCTCATGGGCCGGATAAAGCGTAGATTGAAATATTTTATGGGTTATATCTGTGCAAAACTACAGCAATATCTATCTATACGCAAATGGCTTTCTCAAATAATTCTGTTGTCTCCGTTTTGAATATACGCCATTCTGCTATCCACTCATTTTCAGACATTTTTTACGAAATACCCGATCAAATTTTTTCAAATTCTCAACTTTCCCTAAAAAGCCGTAATTTTGCAAAAAATATGAGCATGGGGTGTCATCTCTACATTCCAGTATCCACTCATTCAACATTAAAAAAATGTCTGCAGAATACAAATTCAGTTCGATAGAAAAGAAATGGCAGAAATTTTGGGAAGAAAACCAGACTTTCAAAGCCGAAGTAAATCATGCTAAACCAAAATATTATGTCCTGGATATGTTCCCGTATCCTTCAGGTGCCGGCTTGCACGTAGGGCATCCACTGGGATACATTGCCTCAGACATTGTGGCACGTTATAAGCGTCTCAGAGGCTTTAATGTTTTGCATCCGATGGGTTTTGATTCTTTCGGACTTCCCGCAGAACAATACGCCATTCAGACCGGGCAACATCCTGCCCTGACTACCGAACAGAATATTACCCGCTATATCGAACAACTTAAAAATATAGGATTTTCGTTCGACTGGTCTAAAGAAGTCAGAACTTCAAATCCTGATTATTACAAATGGACTCAGTGGATTTTTATGCAATTGTTTAACAGTTGGTATAATAAGGACACTGACAAAGCCGAAAATATCTCTACGCTGACTGCTAAATTTGAGGCAAACGGAACGAATGGTGTAAATGCTGTTTGTGATGAAGATTGTATCCCTTTTTCAGTCGAAGAGTGGAATGCCAAATCTGAGGAAGACCAGTATAAATTACTTTTAAAATACCGTCTCACTTTCCTTGATTATTCTGTAGTAAACTGGTGTCCTGCTTTGGGAACCGTTCTGGCAAATGATGAGGTAAAAGATGGTGTTTCTGAACGTGGCGGATATCCTGTTGAGCAGAAAAAAATGCGTCAATGGTCGATGCGGATCACAGCTTATGCAGACCGTCTGTTAAATGGGCTGGATGAAATCGACTGGGCTGAATCCTTGAAAGAACAGCAACGTAACTGGATCGGCCGTTCTCAGGGGGCTTCTGTCCGTTTTAAAATTGCCGACGTAAAATCAACGGATGATACTTCCGAAATTGAGGTTTTCACTACCCGTGTTGATACGATTTACGGAGTATCTTTTATGGTAATTGCTCCCGAACATGAATTGGTTGAACAACTTACCACACCTGAACAAAAAGAAACGGTTGATGCTTATGTAAAATGGGCAAAATCCCGCTCAGAACTGGATCGGATGTCGGAAGTAAAAACCGTTTCAGGAGCATTTACAGGAAGCTATGTTATCAATCCGCTGAATGAAGAGAAAGTTCCGATCTTTTTGGCAGACTATGTACTGGCTGGATATGGAACCGGTGCTGTAATGGGGGTTCCTTCCGGAGATCAGCGTGACTGGAATTTTGCGACTCATTTCAATCTGCCGATCGTTCCAATCCTGGATGCACAGGCAGATATTGAAAAACAAGCTGATAATACCAAAGAAGGCAAATACATTAATTCAGGGATTATCAATGGCATGACCTATAAAAAAGCCACAGAAACCCTGATTAACTGGCTGGAAGAAAAAAGCGTTGGAAAAGGTAAAGTTCAATACCGTATCAGAAATGCTGTATTCAGCCGTCAGCGTTATTGGGGCGAACCGGTTCCGGTTTATTTCAAACCTGACAGCAATGGAGAACCTTTGCCATATCTGATAAATGAGTCTGACTTACCTTTGGAATTGCCTGCTATTGATAAATATCTTCCTACGGAAACAGGTGAACCACCACTGGGTCGTGCGGAAAACTGGAAATATCAGGATCAGTACGAATATGAATTAAGTACGATGCCTGGCTGGGCTGGTTCTTCATGGTACTGGTATCGCTATATGGATGCTAAAAATGAGCAGGAATTTGCGTCAAAAGAAGCTGTTGATTACTGGAAAGCAATTGATTTATACATCGGAGGTTCTGAGCATGCTACAGGCCATTTGTTGTATAGTCGTTTCTGGAATAAATTCCTGAAAGATTTAGGTTATGTTCAGGAAGAAGAATTTGCCAAGAAGCTCATCAACCAGGGTATGATTCAGGGACGTTCCAATTTCGTGTATCGTCTGAAAAATGCTGATACCCCAACCTTTGTTTCATATAACCTGCGCAAAGATTATGAGGTTGTTGCCTTGCACGTAGATGTGAATATTGTTGATAATGATATTCTTGATGTGGAAGCATTTAAATCTTCCCGAAACGATATCGGCGAAAATCCGGAATTTATTCTTGAAAATGGAAAATATGTTTGCGGTGCAGAGGTTGAAAAGATGTCGAAATCTAAATTCAACGTCGTAAACCCTGATACAATTGTTGAGAAATACGGAGCAGATACCTTGCGTTTATACGAAATGTTCCTCGGACCTTTGGAACAATTCAAACCATGGAACACCAATGGTATCTCTGGCTCGCACAACTTCCTTCGTAAAGTTTGGCGTTTGTTCTTTGATGACCAGAATGGTAATTTCAAAGTTAAAGATGAGCAGCCAACTCCGGAAGAGTTGAAGGTATTACACAGCACTATCCGTAAAATGGAAGAAGAACTGGAGCGTTATTCCTTCAATACCGTTGTATCAACACTCATGATTTGTGTAAATGAGCTTTCAGCTTTGAAATGCCATAAAAAAGCGATTTTACAGGATCTGGTTATTTTACTTTCGCCTTATACCCCACATTTTGCAGAGGAATTATGGGAAGCACTGGGCAATGCAGCCGGCTCGGTTTCATTTGCAGCATTCCCTGTATTTAATTCTGCCTATTTGGTTGAGGCAAGTTTCGACTATCCTATTTCGATCAATGGAAAAGTAAGAACCAATCTTTCTTTTGCAGCAGATGCTCCGCCATCTGACATTGAAGCGGGTGTTCTGGCCAATGAAGTTGTTCAGAAATGGCTGGAAGGCAAAACCCCTAAAAAGATCATTGTTGTGCCAAAACGGATTGTAAACGTAGTACTATAAATCATTGATTAAAGAAACAGAGAGTCAGCAAATACTTCTTTTTGATTGACTCTCTGTTTGCATTTATCACCATTCAGATTGTGTTATACAAATCTGATACTTTCCTGTTGATCCTATGCGTATCCAACAATTAAGCGGACTGGAACGAGTTTTCAAAAATCTGCTGCTCAATACTTTTGTCATGTTTAAGTCTCCGGCAAAGTCCGGTGATATTCCAGCCTTAACTCCGGAAGATACTGTGGTTTTTATCCGTTTGCACAAAATCGGAGATGCGCTTGTCAGTACCGCAGGAATTAAAGCCCTGAAGGAAAAATATGGCTGTAAAGTGATTGTGATTGCGGACAAGAGGAACTGGTTTGTATTTCATAAACATCCTTTTGTGGATGAAGTGGTGATTTACAAAAAAGGTCTAAAAGGTATGATGCAAACTGCCGCTGCTGTAAATGCACATCATCCGGTAGCTCTTGTAAACTTACACGACAGGCCAACTACAACCGGCAGTATTCTTACCGGACTCATTGATGCCCGTTACAAACTATCAGTATATGACGAAAGTAACAGTAAGCTTTTTTCACATACTGTCCCGATGCCGGATCCCTTAAAACATCATGTGGTAGAAAGGATGGCAGCAAGTCTTGAGCCTTTGGGCATTACTAAAAATGACAGCTGGAATGTGGTTTTTGAACCTTCAAAAGAGGCTAAAGAGAAAGCGGAAGCATTTATCAGAAATCTTTATCCTGAAGGAACCAGGGTTGTGGGAGTAAACATTTCAGCCGGAAGCAGAGCTCGTTACTGGGGTCATGAAAACTTCAGAAAACTTATCAATTGGCTGGAAAAGGCTAACCTTCATTATATTCTGATCTGTGCCAAAGATGACCTTGATCTTGCCAGTCAGATTGTAGAAGAGAAATACATTTCCTGTTCAGAATCATTTGAAGTCTTCGGAGCCATGATTCAAAAAGTAGATTTACTATTTACACCGGATACTTCTGCCGTCCATCTGGCATCTGCCAGTCATGTACCGGTTTTTGGGTTGTATGTGCGGGAAAGTGAGGGATATAAAAACTGGAATCCTTACAAAAGTGAATACGAATGGATCATTAATCCTCAGCTAATTACAGAAACAGGTTTCGACGAACTTTCTGACAAATTTGAGCAATTTGTACAAAGGGTTTTATTTTATTAACATACTATTTTTATTAACGTACTATTTTTACACTTCTTATACACATAAATTAAACTCTACATCATGAGAAAGAATCTCCCGTTCTTACTTCTGTTATTAATTTCCACTCAAGCCATTTATGCATTGAGTTCTGCAGATTCTACTGAAAGACTAAATCTGCACAAAATCAACCCCAATACCAGCACTGCCATTGATGAAGTAACTGCCTTTTTATCACAAAATGATCGTTCGACAGTCAACCAACAGGGCGAAAAACGATTTTATGATACCTTTAGGATTTTTCTGAATAAAGGGGAGGAAGTTGCGATTGAGCATAAATCATCAGACTTCAGAGTAATGTTAAGTCTGGTATCTCCGCTAAAAAAGACGGAATTCAGTTACGATCAGGCTGTTTTTGCAGGAAACAGTAAAAATACTTTCTATTATATTGCTCCGGTCACCGGTATTTATACACTTTTCAGTACCTCTGCCGATCCCGCAAAATCAGGAAGATATTCATTAAAAAAGACCATTACACGTGCTGAAGCTCAACCCGGTGAATCCTCAAATCCGCTTGCTGATAAATTAAACCGGCTAATTTATCACAGGAAGAATAAATTCTCTGATGTTATCAAAGAGAAGTTAAAGGAAGAAATTGAAACCGGAGAACAAAGAATATACTTTCAATCTTCTTTCGAGCTGATTGATGGGAAACAAGGCACTGTTATTGTAGAAAACGGAGGGAGTGCATTTATCTATAAATCAAATCTGCTTGAGGCAACAACAAAATCTGAAGCAGAATCTTTTCATAAAGAATTATCTTCAAAACTTAGAAGTTATGCCCAAAGTAAAAACTGGGAAATTGAAAATACTTCGGCAGAAATCCCTTCTTTTTATGCGGCTTCCGAGACAGAAAGTATTTCTCTGGATCTTAGAGAAGTAAAGGGTAAATTCCTTGTAATATTTAGCTGTAACTAAAAAAACAGAGCGATTCAGGTAATTGAATCGCTCTGTTTTATCTATTTCTGAATTTTCGGTTCGTTTAATTCTATCACATAACCATCCGGATCGGTTATATAAATCTGATAAGCTCCGTCAAAGCGCTTCTGGCGGTGGTATGGCAGACCTTTAGTTTTCAGATATGCTTCAATACCGTCAGCCGAATTTGCCGGAATAGTCCATGAAAAATGCGCTCCGTTTTTATCATTATTCGCAACAGGCTGTTCTCTGCCTAAAAGTAAGTGTAATTCCTGACCCGGAGCAATTTTAAACCATCTCCTGATTGCCAGTAAATTATCCGGCACATCCAGTGGTTCCAAACCAATAACTTCTCTGTAAAACGTAGCACTTGCCTTCAAATCTTTAACGGCCAGTCCGACATGGTTATAGGATAAAACAGGGACTTTTTGTAAAGGAGATGCCTCCTGGGCATGAACCAACTGAGCAGACAGACTTAACAATACTACTCCTAACAACAACCGGAATTTATGCATTTCTTTCTTTTTAAATGGTTAACAAACGTACTGAAAATATAAAGACCTCTTATCCGGCCTTTTACTGATAATAAGGTTAAAGTTCCATTAATTTTACCTTATTATAAAATCTCCAGCTCAAAAGACAGGCAGAAGTTACCAGACTCAGCGTCAGACCTACCCAAACTCCCGGTGCATCCATTTTAAGAGTAAATGCAAAAAAATAACTCATTGGAATACCAATTACCCAATAAGCAAAAACGGTTATCCCGGTAGGAATATTTACGTCCTGAATACCTCTTAATATCCCCAGGCTCACACATTGAACGCCATCGAAAAGCTGGAAAAAACATCCCCAGATCACTAATGACACTGCTATCTGCGCTACATTAATATCTTTGGTATAAAGACTTACCAGCCAATCATTTGCTGAAAACATAATGACAGCACAGCTCCCCATAAAGAAAAGCACAATCATCAATGCCGAACTCCCCGATCTCAGAATGGCACTCCGGTCTCTCAGTCCCAGTCCGGAACCTACACGAATACCGCCTGCTGCGGCAATACCTGTAGAAGCCATGTAAGTAAGAGAAGCCATATTGATGGCCACCATATGCGCAGCCTGCTGATAAACACCCAGCCACCCCATCATCACAACTGCCATTGAGAAGGTTGCAATTTCAAAAAAGCCCTGAAAACCACTTGGCACCCCTATTCTCAGGATTTCCAGTTCAAGGTTCCAGCTATCCGGAAACCATTTTTCCTTTTTTTCGAAGAACTTTTTAAATTCTTTTCCCCGGTAAACATAGATTAAAATTGCACAGGCCATGTATATCCTTGAAAATAAGGTTGATACCCCTGCTCCGTTCAACCCCCATTTCGGGAATATCCAGATTCCGTTAATCAGAAAATAATTCAGTATAATGTTCAGTAACAACGCCGTAACCGTAATTACCATGGCTACTCTCGTTTTCGATAAGCCGTCTGTGAAACTTTTTGTGGCGGTAAAAATGAAAGAAGGCAGTATCGAAACCATAATAATGTATAGAAAACCCGGGGCAAGTCTTTCATTTTCGGAAGGCTGTCTGAAAACTTCATACTGCCATGCCAGAAGACCGATGATTGTCCCGCATAACAGGGCCATAAGAACTGCCACTCTCAAACTGGCCTTCAATAGCTTATGACAATGAGAATAATCTCTTTGAGCTTCGGCCTTGGAAACCATTGGAGCTACTACCTGTAATGTGATATATCCTATTATTGCGATGGTGATATAAATACTATTTGCCATCCCTGACGCTCCCAATGCATGGGCTGCGTTTCCATCCTCCATATGACCTACCTGGATGGTATCTGCAAGCCCCATCAGCATAATGCCTAATTGTCCAACTATTATCGGTAATGCAAGTTCAAAGGTGGTTTTTACTTCCTGACGATACTTTAAATATAAATTTTTCAAAGGTTTTTGATTGTTTGATGATTGTACAAAGATACTTAAAAAAAACGGGGAGCTTATTATCACTACTTTAAGGATGCTTTAATGCGTTCAAACATAATTCCCCGAAATTCATTGTGTTTGTCGAAAAAAGCCCTATTTTAGATGTCTTATCCTTTAAAAGGGGTTCGATTTCTGTTATTGCGCCTGTAATAGTTTATTCCTTAACCCGTAACGTTTCATCTTTTATGAGAGAATTAGCTTTGGAAGCATTCCAAATGCAAATGATGAAACTGGTTTCATTTTTGCCTGAGGAAATTCAATTCTACATGCAACAAGCCGAGTATGTAGAATACAAGAAGAAAGAGTATTTATTGAAAAAGGGTGAGGTTGAAAACTATTTATATTTCATTTACTCGGGAATCGTAAGGGTTTATTTTCCTAAAGAGGACCGGGAAATATGTATAGATTTTGGTTTCCCTAACAGTCTGATATGTTCCTTCATTTCATTTGAAAACAGAAAGCCTTCCGATATTTCCATTCAGACAATCACGCCTGTCAAAGTAATCCGCTTTACAAAAGAACTGGTTGAACGTTTTAATAGTTCCTCAAAAAACAGCGAAAGACTCACCAGACTTACAGTAGGAGCTTTATATTCACAAAAAGTAAAAAAAGAAATGATGCTCCTGAGTCAGAATGCGGAAGAACATTATTTATATCTTATCAAAAAACACCCGGAAGTAACCAGTAATATTCCTGTGAAAGATATTGCATCTTATCTTGGAATACTTCCCGAAAGCCTGAGCAGAATAAGAAAGAAAATAAACAACTGACGATTTTCCTAACAAAAATCATTTTTATTCTTGGTTTAATCACATAAATTTAAAATTCAAAAAAGCACGCTTTTGTGCTTTTTTCTTAGGGCTGATGGTGGCGGCTGTCAGTCCTTTTTTTTAACGGATCTGTAATTTCCTGGTCTGTGATTCTCCATCCACCCAAAAACGTAAAAGATAATTCCCTTTTTCTATGGTATTGAGGTCCAAAACTTTCTCGTAGCTTCCAGCCTGTAATCTTTCGTCTGCTGAATTAAAAATCGTGTTTCCGGAAAGGTTAAGTATTTCCAAATGAATTTCAGCAGTTTTTGTGAGATTAAACCGTATTTTCAGAATATCCTCTGCCGGATTTGGCCCGAGACTCAGTTCAAATGGCTGAGAAGCTTCATTAATTCCCAAAGGAAGTTTTTGTGTAACCTGTACATCTTTCAAAATCAGATTATCCGGATCAAATTGTACCGACAAGGGTTTCCCTTTTACACTGATTAAATAATCCTGTGTGAGCTGATTATTGATATCCTTAAAATCCGTAAATACTGTGTCTTTACCAACCAGCGACTTTACTCTTAACACAAAGGGCATTGTAAAAAACTGAGGATTTATATTGACGGTTTGTGTAATATTATAGCCCAGTTTAGTCTGATCGTTATCAACCTGTTTAACCTCCCAAACCACATTGTATTTAGGATAATTCAATCCGTAAATCCATTGTTTGAAAAAATAAGCTAAATCCTTTCCGCTTTCTTTTTCCATAATTGCCTGATAATCCTCTGTAGTAGCATTGGAATAGGCTAACCCCGAGGCTAAATATTTTTTCATGCCTGAAAAAAACACTTCGTCTCCAAGTATTCCCCGCAACATATGTAATACCGAGGCTCCCTTTGAATAAGTCCGGTTCGTATTAAAAATGCTGCTGACATCAGTAGGATTCTGAACATAAATTGTTCCGGAGGCTTTCCTGGCCCCGACCATTTTATTAGCGATATAACTATCATAATTTTTTCTTCCGCCGGAAGCTTCTACGTAGATACATTCCCCATAAGAAGCAAAACCTTCATTCAACCAGATATTTTCCCAGTTTTTGCAGGTGATTTTATCTCCAAACCATTGATGCATAAGTTCATGTGCTACCAGAGTCGGCTCAAAACTCACAATTGAAGTGCAAGTCTGATGCTCCATTCCTCCACCCCATCCAAATTGGGCATGCCCGTATTTTTCATGGATAAAAGGATATAATCCAAACTTTTTCGAAAACAGATCAATCATGTACACCGTACCATCCAGCAAAGTCTTATTTTGTTCGGTAAGTTGTTCCGGGTAAATAAAATGCTGAACAAGCATAGAATCCTTTACTGAGTATTTGTAGTAATTCCGGTATTCTTTATAATTACTCATTGCCAGCGAAATAAGGTACTGGGCAATCGGATATCTGTTTTTCCATTGATAGGTTTTGGTATTATTGCCATTATCAGTTACTTTTTCCAGTATTCCGTTGGAAGCCGTAACAAAATAAGAAGGGGCTGTAACCCAGACATCTGAAGAATCTGCCTTATCATCAACTGCATTTTTGCAGGGGAACCAGTCTGAGGCCCCAAATGGCTCTGATAATGACCAAATAGATAAATCCTGACCATTATTATGTTTCCCGAAAACAAAACTGTCGAACCCGCTTGTTCCGGGAATTCCATGATAGTAAATTCTTATATTAATCAATTCCCCCAATCTGTAATCTTTATCAAGCTGAATACTAATCTGGGCATTTTTGCGGGAGAAACTAAGTTTTTTCACCCCTGCTTTTATCGAATCGGTCGTAAGTGTATCAGTCAGATCAATAAATATGCGGTTCAGCTTGTCAACTTTGCTCCTGGCAGAAATGGTTACTTCTCCTTTAATATTTTTAGGTTCATAAGTGACGTTCAGATTGAGTTTATAATACCCCACATCAATATTATTGTCTGCAGATGCTGTTGCAGCCAGTCTCGATTTACTTACCGCTTTTTGCCAGGTTTTTATTTTCCCTTCTGCACAAAGGTTTACCTCTTCTTCCTGCGCAAAAGCAAGCTGTATTACCAATAAATATATGGAGGTTAAGAACAGATATCTTTTCATTTTAAGGTTTTTTTTAAGAGATTCTGATGAAGTTATTAAATTTTAAACCGCATTTCCTGATGTTTAAAAGAAAAATGACACAGTTTCCGAAAAAGTGATGACATTTGTGTTTTTAAATCTATACACTGGAAAAATGTCGATCATTCGAAAATTTAATGCAAGAAAACGCATTGCTTTAATTGCTCATGACAATAAAAAAGCTGAACTAATTGATTGGATTTATTATAATCGTGAGGTTTTATCAAAACATGAGCTTTTAGGAACTGGTACCACCGGGCGATTGGTTGAAGAAACATTAGATCGTCCTGTAAAAAAACTCTTAAGCGGCCCTTTGGGAGGCGATCAGCAAATCGGAGCTTTAGTAGCCGAAGGAAAAGTTGATCTGATTATTTTCTTCTGGGATCCTATGGCTTCTCAACCTCATGATCCTGACATCAAGGCTCTTCTGAGATTAGGCGTGGTCTGGAATACCCCGATGGCTTGTAACAGGGCTACTGCAGATTTTATGCTGACCTCTCCCCTGATGAGTCAGGAATACGAATCTATGCTGACCGATTATGGTACATATTTGTCCAGAAAAGTATAACTTTTACTGATAAATGGATATTGACTTGCTTTGTCAATATCCATTTGCAACCACATAGAAACATAGGGCACATAGGATTTGCAACCATTGCAACCACATAGAAACATAGGACATATAGGATTTGTAACCGTTGTAACCACATAGAAACATAGGGCACATAGAATTTGTAACCGTTGCAACCACATAGAAACATAGGGCACATAGGATTTGTAACCGACACATAGGGGAAATATATATCTGGTCTTAGATCCGAAATCTTCCTTTACTTTACCTTATCTCTTCTTTCTTTCAATTCTCTCCAGGTGGTAAGGATTATGCCGTTTTCCTGAATATATTTCTTTAAATCAGGAGAAAGCATTGCCAGCAGATCGCCTTTACGGGTATTTCCGGAATCTGAAATATGTTCAAAAACTTCCGTTGGAGCTGTGCAATGCATAATTACCATGGTAACACCCGGTTTCAGATCTTTAAAAGACTCTATGTATTTCTGCGCATGAAATTTCTGAATGGCAGCATCGTTCATATTCTCTTTTTCAGGAGCTTTCCAGCCATAACTGATATTGTGTAAATCATCTAAAACAGGTAATCCGGCATTCCAAAGCTGCTGACCGATTGCCAAAGCCTGCTCTGCTTTGAAGCCTGTGCTTTTTAATTGTTGTAAAATCATGAAATCATGTCCGCCGGGAAACATTACCGGGATTTTCTGCTCCATCCCGACTTTCAGATATCTTTCCATAAAACCGGGTGTGGCAAAAACTGTTCCCATATGTGAGTCCAGATGAGTCGGCTCAAAACCCATCTTTCTGGCGCGGTCGAGTTGACTTCTGATTTCTTTTTCTATATCATCTGCAGAAGCATGCGTTGCGACCTGCTCTACACTCCGCCACATGGCTCCTTCTTCATCAACCAGATTAGGTACTGAAGGTTTCCCTGAAAGCGGTCCCCAGCGATAATCCTGCCATTCAGAGGTAAGGGTTAAATGTAATCCGGCATCAGTTTTGGGATTATTCTTGTAAAATTTCAGAAATCCCGAAACCCAGGGACAGGGCATCATTACGCTCATTGATGTCGCAACACCCTCAGTTACCGCTTTAAAAGCACCTTTATTGGAGTCATATGACATCCCCACATCATCCACATGGAGAATGATTACTTTTGCTCCCTTTGGAAAACCAAGTTTTTCAGCATAGGTTTCAGAAGATTGTGCGGTTGTTTTTTGTACAAAAAGGCAAAGTAATGCACTGATTAACAGAAGTTTGTTTTTCATAGGAATTGGTTTTTATTTCAGAGAATTAAATATACAAAAAAAGCGGTTAGCTCCTGAGAACTAACCGCTTATATCCTTGTCAGAATCATTGATTTTAGTTTCAGTATTCCGAATATGAATTGCTGAAATCAGTGTATTCTGCTAAAGTCTTACGATTTCTGCACCAATGGCATTCAATCGGGTATCAATGTTCTGATAACCACGATCAATCTGTTCGATGTTTTCAATGATTGAAGTTCCTCTGGCAGACATTGCTGCGATTAGCAATGATACTCCTGCACGGATATCCGGAGAAGTCATTCTGATACCTCTCAATTGCTGCTGGCGGTTTAAGCCGACAACTGTTGCTCTGTGCGGATCACAAAGAATGATTTGTGCCCCCATCTCAATAAGTTTATCCACAAAGAATAAACGGCTTTCGAACATTTTCTGGTGAATCAATACTGTTCCTTTTGCCTGAATTGCTGTTACCAATACAATACTTAGCAAATCCGGCGTAAAACCCGGCCAGGGATGATCCGATACAGTCAGCATAGAACCATCAATAAATGTTTCAAGTTCGTAGTTTTCCTGAGCTGGAATATAAATATCATCTCCCTTGATTTCCAGTTTGATTCCCAGTTTCTGGAAAACTGTAGGAATTATACCTAAATCAGGAATTGAGCAATTTTTGATTGTAATTTCCGACTGAGTCATGGCAGCCATTCCAATGAATGAACCAATCTCAATCATGTCCGGTAACATGGTATGTTCCGTCCCGAATAATTCTTCAACACCTTCAATTGTAAGCAAATTAGAACCGACTCCGGAGATTTTTGCTCCCATTCTGTTCAACATTTTACATAATTGCTGAAGATAAGGCTCACAGGCAGCGTTGTAAATTGTTGTAATTCCTTCTGCTAAAACCGCAGCCATTACAATGTTGGCAGTTCCCGTTACTGAAGCTTCATCCAATAACATATAAGCACCATGTAATTGGGAAGCATCCACTTCATAAATACCGCCTTCTTCTGCGCTATAGGTAAACTTCGCTCCCAGCTTCATGAAACCGTAGAAATGGGTATCCAAACGGCGGCGACCGATTTTATCACCTCCCGGAGAAGGTATACGGCCTTTTTTGAAACGAGCGAGCGTCGGACCCAACAACATTACCGAACCTCTCAAAGCAGCAGCTTTTCTCTTGTAGGTTTCAGAATTAAGGTAATCAAGATTAACTTCCGAGGCATCAAATTTAATAGAAGACTCACTCAGGCGGGTACAACGAACGCCCATATCTCCCAGTAAATCAATCAATTGATTTACATCACGAATATTAGGAATATTATGGATTGTAACCGGTTCTCTGGTAAGAACCACTGCACATAAGATCTGTAAAGCTTCGTTTTTTGCTCCTTGAGGGATAATTTCGCCTTTAAGGTGACGACCACCTGTTACTTTAAATGATGCCATATCGTGTTAATGAACAATTATCTGCGTCCTCCGTTATTGTTTCTGTTGTTATTATTATTGCGGTTTCTGTCGTTGTTATTATTGTTACGATTATTCCGGTCGTTGTTATTATTGTTATTACGATTGTTGTTCCGGTCGTTATTATTTCCTCTGAAACTACCACCTCTGCCTCTTTCGTTCGAGCTATCATTGCTGTAGGTATTCGGACGGGTAGTATTGCGCGTGTATCCGAGGTTTGAAGCCCCTGCCACTTCTTCAATCGTTTTAGCAAGAAGATTCTCAGACATCTCTCTCATATGTTCCCAGATCACGGCATCATCCACCACTTCTTTATTCCAGGTCTGATAAAATGTTTTCATCAATTTACCGATATGGGCAACCAAAAGCTTTTTGTCTTCCGGGTTACTTTCAGCAATAGCTCTGAGAATCAGCAACTCTACGTTTCTGCCATAATGACGAAACTTAAGCTGGTGAACATTATACGGAACACTTTTAGGACGTTTTCCTACCGCATCTGGTGATGGTGGCGGATAAGGGCTGTCTACATCAAGCTGAAAATTAGACAGGATAAATAAATCGTCCCACAATTTGTTAGAGTAATCCTGATTGTCCCGCATATTAGGATGAACCTGTTTCATCAGTTCAATCAGCAGATATGCATATTTCGTACGTTTATCACGATCCTGAATTGTCAGGATATGATCAACTAATTTCTGGACGTTTGTACCGTATTCTTTCATCGGGTAAGCTTCTGTTTTGTTAAAGATACAGTCGAACGGATAATTCTTAAAACGCCTCAAATACAAATTCGCAGAAATAAAGCCTGTATTTTCAGCGACGTTTCGTTAATAAAACCTTTAGGAGAAGAATTGTCTGTATCAAGGTAATAAATATAAGTTAAAATGCCCGTATTTCAACCTTGTCAGCAAACCGCTAAACTTAACTCTCAGGCAAAAATAGGAATATTTATTGAAATTGATTTGCCAAGCCCTTGAATTTATAAAATCTGAAGAAATACTTTTATATGAACGGTTAGTCTCTAAACTTTTTTATCTCTTATCTTGCAAGATTATATCACATTTCAACATAACTATGAAGCTTCAAAAAATCTCTGCCCTACTCCTCGCCGGGCTTTGTCTTGCTGCCTGCGGGTCTGAAAAATCTGCTGACGAAACTGCCAGAACCGCCTTTTTTGACCTTTCCGGAATGGATTCGACCACTAAACCCGGTGATAACTTTTTCCTTTATGCCAATGGAAAATGGATGAAAAAAACTGTTATTCCAGGCGATCAGACCGGCTGGGGCTCGTTCTATCAGCTTTACGATGAAAATCAGAAAAAAATCAAGGCTATCATTGATGAAGCCGCCAAAACTGACAGTAAAAAAGGCACTCCTGAGCAAAAAGTCGGAGATTTATATGCTTCCGGCATGGATACACTCACGATCGAAAAGTTAGGTTATGAACCAATTAAGCCAACTTTACAAAAGATTGCCGCTATTAAAGACAGCAAACAATTGCTGGATTTTTTAGCAGCAAATGAGGATAATTATGGAGGAAGTCTGTTTGGTTTTTCTGTAGGTCCGGACGATAAAAATTCTACCAAAAACAGAGTGCAGTTTTCCCAGGTTGGTCTGAATCTTCCTGAAAAAGACTATTATCTGAAACAAGATCCTGAATCAAAGAAGATCAGGGATGAATATCAGAAATATATTGCCAAAGTATTTACATTAACCGGAACAGATTCCTTGTCTGCCAAAAAGCAGGCTGCCGAGATTTTAGCCCTGGAAACACTCATTGCCAAATCTCATAAATCACAGACAGAACTTAGAGATCCCGTTAAAAACTACCATAAATTCGCTGTTTCTGAGCTTAATAAGGTAATTTCTATCGACTGGAATAAGTTTCTGGAAAGCATGAAAATCAAAACTGATACCATCCTGATGGGACAACCTGAGTACTATACTGCCTTAGGTAAACTCCTGAACAGTACGCCGGTTGATGTTTTCAAAAATAAAGAAAAGTTTTCCACAATCAGTAATTCCGCATACAATCTGAGTAAGCCTTTCAGAGACGCCAGGTTCGATTTTTATGGTAAAGTGCTGAACGGACAACAAACTCCTACGCCAAGATGGAAGAGAATTGTTGACGATGTGGACAGTGGCTTAGGAGAATTACTGGGGCAATTGTTCGTAAAAAAATACTTCACTCCGGAAGCCAAACAAAGAATGCTGACTTTGGTGGAAAATCTTCAGAAAGTTTATCGAGGAAGAATTGAAAAACTGGACTGGATGTCGCCCGAAACCAAACAAAAAGCATTGGTTAAATTGGACAAATTTTCTAAAAAAATCGGGTATCCTGACAAATGGAAAAACTATGATGACGTAGAAATTTCGAAAGATAAGTTTTTCGAAAATATGCGAAGCATTGCGCACCACGATTATAAAGAAATGATTGCCAAACTTGCCAAACCTGTTGATAAGGACGAGTGGACCATGACACCTCCTACAGTAAACGCTTATGCCAATCCTTCTTTCAATGAGGTTGTTTTCCCTGCCGGAATCCTGCAATTCCCGTTCTTCGACAATAATGCTGATGATGCCATTAATTACGGAGGAATCGGAATGGTAATCGGCCATGAAATGACTCATTTATTTGACGATCAGGGCCGTCAGTATGATGCCGACGGAAATTTAACAGACTGGTGGACAAAAGCTGATGCAGATAAGTTCAAGGTAAAAGCTCAGATGGTTATAGACCAATACAATCAATTTGAGCCATTCAAAGGCCTGCATGTAAATGGTTCTTTGACTCTGGGCGAAAATCTTGCAGATATCGGAGGGATTAACTTAGCATACGAAGCCTTCAAATTGACCAAACAAGGTCAATCTGATGAGAAAATTGATGGTTTTACACCGGATCAGCGTTTTTTCCTCGGTTTTGCACAGGTCTGGAGACTAAAATTAAGAGATGAAGCACAGAAACAATACCTGAATATTGACCCTCATTCTCCGGCTGAATATCGTGTTAATGGCCCTTTGAAAAACTTTGAGCCTTTCTACAAAGCATTCGGCATCACTGACAAAGATAAAATGTTTCTTCCTCAGAAAGACCGGGCTATTATCTGGTAGAGAATATTGTGAGATAAACTTTAATACCGTGGTGGGTGAATAGCCCACCACGTTTGCATAAGCCCGTTTTACCCCCTGCTTCTAATCTTAACTTCAGCGGAATCTCTTCTAAAAACTAAAACTTCGGCAAAAGCACCACCACAGCAACAACTATTGCGAATATCGCAGCCATTAATACCGCTCCGGCGGCTATATCTTTTGCTTTACCTGCCAATGGATGAAAATCCGGAGACAGCAAATCTATCACTGCTTCAAAAGCGGTGTTAACAGCTTCCATAATCCATACCAAAGCAATAGCCAGCGCAATCCATAGCCATTCAGTAGTATTTAATTTCAGATAAAAACCCAGTGAAATAACAACGACTGATGCCAGGAGATGGATTCTGGCATTATTTTCAGACTTCAGCATTGTTAAAATTCCACTTAAAGCAAATCTCATACTTTTGAAGAATTTAGGGAAATTTATCATATTTTAAGCATCCTGTTTTTCTGTTTACCTGATAAAAATAAGCAGAAGAATATCATTCAATAAGTACATGTTTATTCTGAACGAAAGTAATACAAATTTCAAAAAAGCAAATACCATAGCCCGGCAATTCTTCTGCCAATAAAAAAGTCAGCCCGGGTTATGGACTGACTTCTCAATATTCTCAGAATTGTTTTTACTTACAATTTTTTCTTCTTGTATCAGCAATTGAAATAATTTTCCAGCCATTTTCGGCTTTATAAAACTGAAAGGCATCTACTCCGCAATGTAAGAGTTTATTATCCAGCCAGAATTCATAGGGAGTCCAGACAGTGGCCAGACTGCCGTCTATTTTGATATCATAACTCAACACCCGCTCATCCCAGACTTCTTTGTGCGGCGTTCCTACTGCTTTTACAAATCCGCTTACATCATTTTCAGTATTTAAAATCATTTTCTGTGATTTCTGACTAAAAAGTACAGATTGCATTCTTGCACTTGGGTGAAAAGCAGCTCTTACAAGTGTGCTATCTCCTTTTTTCATTCCTTCAAATAACTGATCTACTACTGCCTTAATCGCTTTTTCCTCCTCAGCAGCATTCTGGGCAAAGGTACAAATTGAAGACAATCCCAATAAAAGGGCTAAAAATGTAATTCTTCCGATCATAATTAAAGGGGTTTATAGTTGACAGATTGCTTGAACTTAAATTTATAATATTCAACACATAGAACTGTTATCTCCCGGTATTTATCTTTTCTAAGAAGCAAATTCCTTGTATTGCATCTTATGAAGCTGAGCATACCATCCATTCCTTTCCAGCAATGTTTCATGCGTTCCGGACTCTTTAATTTCACCTTTGTCAAGAACCAGAATTTTATGGGCGTTTTGAATAGTACTCAGGCGATGGGCAATCACAATTGCCGTTCTTCCTTTCATCAGTTTCGCAATCGCATTCTGAATCATTTCTTCCGTTTCGGTATCAACAGAAGAAGTAGCTTCATCCAGAACGATAATTTTCGGATCATGAACCAGAGCCCTTACAAATGAAATCAATTGTCTTTGTCCCACAGAAAGTGAGGCTCCTCTTTCCATCACATTATAATCATATCCTTCAGGCAGACGGTCGATAAACTCATGAGCCCCTACCAATTTGGCAGCTTCTATAATTTTTTCTCTTGTAATTGTTTTATCTCCGAGGGTAATGTTGTTTTCTATGGTATCTGAAAAAAGGAATACATCCTGCAAAACCACTCCGATCTTACTCCTCAGGCTTTTCAGTTCATAATCCTGTAAGTCAACATTATCAATAAAAATTTTCCCTTTGTTAATCTCATAAAAACGGCTCAGGAGGTTAATTGTTGAGGATTTCCCGGCACCGGTTGCTCCGACAAGCGCAATTGTTTCACCCTGTTTTACCTCAAATGAAATATCTTTCAATACATATTCCTCCTCATTATAAGCAAACCATACATTTTCAAAACGGACATTTCCCTGAAGATTATCAGCTTCAAAATGACCATTATTTGCCACATATTCCTCAGAATCAAGCAATTTCAGAATACGCTCTGTCGAGACAATTCCCATTTGGAGGGTATTAAACCGATCTGCCAGCATCCTTATCGGGCGAAAAAAGAGGTTGATAAACATGATAAATGCAGTGAGCGTCCCCAAAGTGAGCGTTTCATGCAATATTTCTCTTGAACCATACCATACAATCAAACCGGTTCCAGCTGCTGAAATAACATCTGCTACGGGATAATAAACTGAATAAGCCCAGATTGAACGAATGTTGGCACCTCTGTGCTCTTTATTGATCTTTACGAATTTCTCATATTCAAGTTTTTCCGCATTAAAAATCTGAACAATATTCATTCCTGTGATATGCTCCTGTACAAAGGAATTCAGATTTGCCACAGCCATACGTACCTCTGTAAAGGACTTCTTGATATATTCCTTAAAAATATATGTAGAAACAAGCATGAAAGGAATCGTTGAAAGGCTAATCAGGGAAAGACGCCAGTCGGTATAAAACATTACTCCGATAATCAAAGTCAGTTGCAATATATCTCCCGCAATTGAGGCCAGACCTTCTGAGAACACATCGTTAAGTGTTTCAATATCAGAAACGGTTCTGGTTACTAAACGACCGATCGGGGTATCATCAAAAAACTTTAAGCGAAGCATCAGAATCTTTTCATAAAGTTGTACCCTGATATCCCGGATAACCGTCTGACCGAGCCAGCCTGCCATATAAGCGGTGATAAACTGTAAAAATCCCTGAACCAGCAAAACTCCGATCATGATAAGAAGCATAACCGAAAGTCCGTTGTAATCTCCGGCGAAGATATAAGTATCAATGGTATGACGAATCAGCAAGGGGTTTAATGGTACTACAAGCGCCATCATCATAATGAGGAAGACGAGCATCCAGAAACGTCCCCGATAGGGTGTCAGAAAACCATAAATTCTACGGAGTATAGTGAGGTCAAAAATTTGTCCGCTTTTTTCTTCTTTTCTCAATTTTTATCAGATTATATTTAATCAACCGAATTTATACTCAAAATTAACAAACCCCCGGCTCAAATAGTTTATAATTTTAAGTTTGTTATAGGTAAATTACCTGAGAAAATTTAATTCTTCAGGTTTATTATAACGTACCGGCAATAAATACTAAATGGTTTTACTCATGTTCTTATAAAACGATATATTTTTATGAAAAGTAAAAGAAAAATTAATTTGTGGAAAAGACTCCTGCTCTTTGCAGGTATCTTATTAATAATATTCAATATTCTTTTAGCTTTTCAGGCCTATCGTCTTACCTATTTTTACGAATCAGGAACTGTTGCATTCCGCAAACCGGAGCAAATGACTGTTTCAGAAAAGATTACCGGTTCTATTTTCGGATTTAAATTCCCTAAACGAAAAATTGATACATTCCCTTCTGTTCCTTACCAGGTAGTGAAACTTAAAGAGGTCAATCAGCCAACGCTTGAAAGCTGGTGGATAAAGGCGGATTCTGCTTCCAAAGGAACTGTAATTTTATTTCATGGTCATGCTAATAACAAACAAAAAGTACTGGCAGAGACTTATTTTTTCCACAAACTGGGCTACAATACCTTTTCAGTAGATTTACGTGCACATGGGAACTCTGAGGGTAACGTGTGTACGGTCGGGTACTTTGAGTCGGATGATGTAAAACGTGCTTATGACTTTATTCGCAGCAAAGGAGAAAAAAACATCATTCTCTGGGGTATTTCACTGGGAGCAGCAACCATTCTGAAAAGTATAAAGGATTATGACATCCGGCCTCAGAAAATTATCATTGAGTGTCCTTTCGGTTCTATGTTAGATGCCACAAGGGGCAGGATTCGTACAATGGGCATTCCACCTACTCCTTTGTCTGAAATATTATTATTCTGGGGCAGTCTGGAGAGACATTTCTGGGCATTTGACCATGCTCCGGCTGAATATGCCAAATCGGTAAAATGTCCGGTGCTTTTGAATTGGGGTAAAAATGACAAACGGGTAACAATAGAAGAAACCCATCAGATTTTCAATAACATTCCGGTTGCAGCGAAAAAACTGGTGATTTTTGAGCATTCGGGACACCAGTCTTTCTGTAAAAATGAAAAAGCTTTATGGGAAAAAGAAGTAAGTTCATTTCTGAAGCAGTAAAACGCCGGGAACTGAATTTACTAAGAGCGGGCTTTCTCCATTTCTGCGGCAATTTTTTCAAAATCAACATTCCCACAGGCGCCACAGCCTTTTGAACAACCTGCTTTATTTTTCGGATTGAAATTTTTCCAGACCAGACTTCCCAGATAAGCCAGGGAAGCCAGAAAAATAAGTACTATGATTATATTTTCCATATCCTAATCAGAATCTTAAGCGCCTCGAAACTACGTTTTACAAAATAAATTCTGCCATTTGAAGTTTGGTCCAGTTTCTCTGAATCACTTCCTTTAATTCAGGGAACACCCCGCAGGCTGCAATTAGTTCACGGCCAAATATAAAATCTTTTCCCCCTCCAAAATCTGAGACAAATCCTCCCGCTTCCTGAACAATCAATGTGCCGGCTGCCACATCCCAGGGTTTCAGGTTATACTCAAAAAATCCTTCAAATCTGCCACAGGCTGTATATACCAAATCTACAGAGGCAGCACCCATTCTCCGTAAACCGTGTGATTTCTGCATTAATTCCTTTAAAATCCTGAGATAGTTTTCCATCAATTCAAAATCATAATATGGAAAACCAGTTGCCAGAAGAGCATCTTTTAATTCAGCCACTTCAGAAACTTTGATTTGCTCACCGTTTAAATAAGCGCCTCCATCTTTCCAGGCATAAAATGATTCATTTCTGTTAACTTCATGCACCACGCCTGCAACCACTTTCTTTTTATGCATTAAAGCAATAGAGATGGCAAAAACAGGTAATCCGTGGATATAATTGGTAGTACCGTCAACCGGATCAATTACCCATGCATAAGCCTGATTGGTAAACTTCTGACCAGAACCCTCTTCTGCAATAAAACCCGCTTCTGGAATAATTTCTGATAAACCCTTCACAAGCCTTTCTTCCGTCTCCTTATCTACATACGAAACAAGATCATTCAAACCTTTGTATTCAATATTGTCTTTTTTGAATTCCGAAGCGGCCTGCTTCACAAATACAGCGGTCTCACTGGCAAGTGCCGCTACTTTCAGGGTGATTTCTTCTAAGTTCATATTACGAATGTAAGCCGTAAATGCTCATTTTTCAAGTAAATTTCAAGAAAAAGACATAAAAAAAAGGGTTGCCTGAACAACCCTCTCTACTCAAACTATTTCTTCTCGACCTGCGTCACTTTAATCCCTGAACCAGGATAACTGGCGATCAGATCAAGTAATATTTTCTCTGATTCTTTCAGATAAGTATCTTTTGAATGCTTATCATTTTTTGCATCATCTGCTTTTGCATCCGGAAGGATTTCTCCTGAGCTGTTTGCTACCGCAGTTTCAGGCTGAGTTGATTTCTTTTTCTGTTCATCAATCTCTTTCTTACGTTTGTCTTCCTGCAAAGAAATTGAATTCTTTTCCTTTAGTCTTTTCCAGTTTTCGAAATCTTCTTTCAGTTTTTTCAATTCCAGATCAGTCTTTATTCTCTCCTGGTATTTCGAACGGATTTTATATAAAATCTGGTCATTAATATCATTATAAGTACTATATTTAGTTGAAGCAATCATATCCCAGGGCAACGCACTTGGCTGTGAACTTTCACCGTATTCAGCGGCACTGAAAGCAGATGGCAATTCCACATCAGGCGTAACACCTTTATGCTGCGTGCTGCTTCCTGTTATACGGTAGAATTTCTCCATGGTAATCTTAAGCTGGCCAACATTCTCAGGTTCACCTTTCAGAAATCTGTCTAACTCAACCACACTTTGCACTGTGCCTTTACCATAAGTCTGCTCACCTACCACAATCCCGCGTTTGTAATCCTGAATAGCGGCTGCAAAAATCTCTGAAGCCGAAGCACTGAATCTGTTTACCAGAATCTCAAGTGGTCCGTCATAAATCTGAGAAGGATCTTTATCAAATTCCTGAATAATTTCACCATCAGGATGACGACGTTGTACAACAGGTCCCTGCGTGATAAATAAACCGGTAAGATTTACCGCCTCAACCAATGATCCGCCGCCGTTATTTCTAAGGTCGATCACAATCCCTTCAACTTTTTCAGTTTTCAGTTCATTTACAAAACGTTTTACATCAGCCGTAGTGCTCTTAAAATCAGACTCATTATTTCTTGCTCCTTCAAAATCACGATAGAACATTGGAATGGTTATTAAACCTAATTTCACTTCTCTTCCATCTTTGTTGACTTTCAGAATCTCTTTTTTGGCAGTCTGTTCTTCCAGTTTAATTTTCTCACGAACGAGTTTTACTTCTTTAGGCAAATCACTGGTTGTGGCATTTCCTGCAAGAATTTTTAGTCTTACGGTTGTACCTTTCGGGCCACGGATCAACTTCACCGCATCATCGGTAAACCAGCCCACAATGTCTGTAAATGCACCGTTTTCACCTTGTGCCACACCAACGATACGGTCTTTAGGATTAATCTGCTTACTTTTGAAAGCAGGACCACCCGGCATAGTTTCCTTAATTGTTACGTAATCATTTTCTAAAGTAAGCACGGCTCCGATTCCTTCAAGAGATTGCGACATTTCCTGATTGAACTGGGCAGAAACTTTAGGAATCATATAGGAAGTATGCGGATCAACACTTTCAGTGAAGGCATTCATATAAATCTGAAATACATCTTCACTCTTAGTACGATTGGCATATTTTTCACCTCTTTTGAAACGTTCGGTCAATTCACGTACAGCTGTAGTATCTGCTTTTCCTCCGATTTTCCAATCCAGAATCTGGCGTTTGATATCTTTTCTCCAGTAATCATCCAGCTCTTTGGAATCCTTTGCCCAGGCCGCTTTTTCACGGTTTGGAGCATATGATTCATCTACCTTAAAATCAAAAGGCTTGCCCAATACCGTAAATACATTCTTATATCTCTCTTTAGAACGTTTGTTATAAAGATTGTAAATATCATATGCAGCTGTGAGGTCACCTTTTTGTAACTGATCGTCGATTTCGAAGCGGTATTTTTCAAGATCTTTAATATCACTTTCCAGGAAGAAAACCTTATTTCCATCTAATTCCTTGATATAAGCATCAAAAACTTTAGAAGAAAGAGAGTCATTTAAGGGAACCCTGCGATAATGATAGTTCGCGAGAATCTGTGCCACCAGCTCCTCAACTTTCTTTTGAGTAGCTGTAGGCTGGAGATCATCGGCACTAAAATGATGTTCCTGTGAAAATTTTAAACCAGAGCTTGATGAGTTCGACTGCAAACTCAAAAATACCAGCATAGAAACTGGAATGAGGGCGAAAAGTACTTTTTTCATTTCTTGTCGGTTCTATTGGATCCGGGTGTCGGGTTTGAGTTAAATTCCGGCGGAAATTACTCCGGTGAAATTCAACCCAACACCCAAAGAACCCAAAAACTATTTCTCTATACTTAACAATTCTACTTCAAAAACCAGTGCAGAATAAGGTTTGATAGTCGGCCCGCTTCCTCTGATACCATATGCCAGATTTTCAGGAACGAATAATTTCCATTTTGAACCTACCGGCATTAGCTGAAGGGCTTCTACCCAACCCTGAATAACTCCTGTAACCGGGAAGGTAATCGGTTCACCTCTCTGTACTGAACTATCAAACACGGTACCATCAATTAATGTTCCGTGATAATGCGTTTTTACTTTGTCATTAGCTGTAGGCTTAGGGCCATCTCCTGCTTTAAGGATCTGGTATTGCAAACCACTTGGTAAAGTTACTACACCTTCTTTTTTAGCGTTTTCGGCAAGAAACTTTTCTCCGGCAAGTTTATTAGGCTCAAATTGCTTGGCTTGTTCGGCCATTTTCTGCTCCTGAACTTTCATCATATAGCGGTTAGCTGTTTGCTGGGCAACCATATCGCTGAGAAGAGGGGTTCCTCCTTTAAGAACATCAGAGATTGCTTTGCTCAGTAAATCCGGATTCAGATCCATTCCCTGACTCTTAAAATTCTGTGCCACCAATAAACCAATACCGTAGCTCACTGAATCATTTAAGCTGCTTAATTTTAATGTACCCGGAATTGCGGCTGAAGGCTTGGCCGAGGTTGTTTTAGTGGTCACTTTCGGTTTAGTAGAAGCAACTGTTTTTTTTGCTTGAGCATTTGCCAGAACCGGCGTTAACGCTAAACCCGCACATACTACAAATTTCTTTAAGTGCATGTCTGTTGTTTAATTGTGAAAAACTTTTAAAAAACTCTGATTCAAACAGATCCAGATTAAATCTGATGAATTCTGTATTCTGAAAATCTGATCCTGAAATCTTAATAAAAATTACTAAAATTGAATTTAAGAACGAAATACAGGTCTCCAAAATTTTGTAAATATAATAAAAAACTATAATGAGGCATATCTTGTTCTGCCGCTTCTCTTTAAAGACAAAGAATGTGTCTGCAAAAATATCTGAGGCATTCCTTAAAATAACCGGACCTTCATTACCTGAAAAATGGGTAGAATCCAAAATTCGGTTAAGAAAATATTACAAATGGTGAAAATTCTTAAAATCATCATTTATGGGCTGTTTGAGGGCTTATCCGGGGCCTTGTTTCTACTCATTTTTTTATTTTTCCGAATAGATTTCCGATTACTTAATTTTAGGGTAAATATTTCTTAGTTTAGCTGAATAATGCCCGATTTCATTCTCAAATGAGGTATTTTTTCCTCAGAAGTTAATTACTCCCTGAATAATATCAGAGATATTCCGGGTATTTTTGTCTGTGAAAATGCTTTAAAGAATACAACTTAAAAAGTTTTCTGCCACAGAACCTTAAATCCTGTGTCTCAAACATAGAAATATCAAAAAAGTATAATCTTTTGCTATAAATTTCGTCTGTGTATATCGGAATTGTGAAATTTCATCACTAATTTTGCACCCGAAAAAGCAAGCCTTTTCAGATTGAGTTAGTAGGTATTTGACAAATAGAACGTTTTTGCCTCGTTTTGAGCCTCTCAACTCATTTCAACCAATTGAATAACAATTAAATAGATAAACAAAATCACATGGCATCAGTCAGACCAGATGAAGTGTCAGCCATCCTGAGAGAACAACTCTCAAACGCTAAGACAGTGGCTGAACTCGAAGAAGTAGGTACCGTGCTACAAATCGGTGACGGGGTAGCTCGTATTTACGGACTTTCGAAAGTACAAGCAGGTGAGTTGCTCACCTTTGAAAACGGCTTGAAAGCTCTTGCCCTTAACCTTGAAGAAGACAATGTGGGTGCGGTATTGTTAGGTGACTCTTCTGAAATCAAAGAAGGAGATACCGTAAAACGTACCAGCCTGATCGCTTCTATCAAAGTAGGTGATGGTATCTTAGGTCGTGTAGTAAACACACTTGGCGAACCAATCGACGGAAATGGCCCTATCGTAGGTGAAACTTACGAAATGCCAATGGAACGTAAAGCTCCGGGAGTAATCTTCCGTCAACCGGTAACAGAACCTCTTCAATCTGGTATCAAAGCAATTGATGCAATGATTCCGGTAGGACGTGGACAACGTGAGTTGGTTATCGGTGACCGTCAGACAGGTAAAACTGCTGTTTGTATTGACACTATCATCAACCAGAAAGAATTCTACGAAAAAGGAGAACCAGTTTTCTGTATTTATGTAGCTATCGGTCAAAAAGCTTCAACTATCAAACAAGTTGAGCAAACCCTACGTAAAGCAGGTGCAATGGATTACACTGTAATCGTTGCAGCCGGTGCTTCTGATCCTGCTCCGATGCAGTTCTTTGCTCCGTTTACAGGTGCAGCAATCGGTGAATTCTTCCGTGATACTGGTCGTGCTGCTTTGGTTGTTTATGACGATTTATCTAAACAGGCTGTAGCATACCGTGAAGTTTCTTTGTTACTACGTCGCCCTCCGGGACGTGAAGCATATCCTGGTGACGTATTCTATCTTCACTCAAGATTATTGGAGCGTGCTGCAAAAATCAATGCTTCGGATGAAATCGCCCGTAACATGAACGATTTACCTGATACTATCAAGCATTTGGTAAAAGGTGGTGGTTCATTGACAGCTCTTCCAATCATTGAAACTCAGGCAGGTGACGTTTCTGCGTATATCCCGACTAACGTAATCTCAATTACAGATGGTCAGATCTTCCTTGAAACCAACCTTTTCAACGCCGGTATTCGTCCGGCTATCAACGTAGGTATCTCGGTATCACGTGTGGGTGGTAACGCGCAGATCAAATCAATGAAGAAAGTAGCCGGTACTTTGAAACTTGATCAGGCTCAATTCCGTGAATTGGAAGCATTTGCTAAATTCGGTTCTGATCTTGATGCTGCTACTAAACTGACTATCGAACGTGGTCGTCGTAACCTTGAAATGCTGAAACAACCACAATTTGCTCCGCAACGTGTTGAGGAACAAGTTGCAATGATCTATGTTTCTACTCAGGGTCTGATTGATAACGTTGCCGTTTCTAAAGTTCGTGAGTTTGAGAAAGATTTCATCAACATTCTGAAGGCTACTCAAAAATCAACTTTAGATGCTCTTGCAGCAGGTAAATTTGATGATACTCTTACTGATACTTTGAGAAAAGTAGCGAAAGAAGTAGCTCCGAAATACGTGTAAAATATAATTGTAATATCAGTCGGGAATAAAGATAAACATCTTAATTTCTGACTGATATTGCAGATTAAGGTGTATTATAGTTTTTGGGCTATGACATTTGAACGATGTAAAACAGCTCATAACTCATAACTCAGAGAACAATGCCTTCATTAAAAGAAGTACGAAACCGAATTGTTTCGGTAAACTCCACTCAGCAAATCACCAAGGCCATGAAAATGGTTTCGGCGGCAAAATTGCGTCGTGCGACTGATGCCATCGTTCAGATGCGTCCGTACTCGAAAAAGCTGACCGAAATGATTGCAACCGTTTCGGCAAATGCAGAGGGAGCAAAAGAAAATCCATATACCGTCGTAAGAGAAATCAACCGTGTATTAATCATTGCTGTTTCTTCTGACCGTGGTCTTTGCGGAGCATTCAATGCTAATATCGGAAAAACTACTGCCGGATTAATCAACGAGAAATACGCTGCACAACAGGAAGCCGGAAAGGTTGAAATTCTGGCGATTGGTAAAAAAGCTGCAGAATATCTGACTCGTCGTGGTTATAAGGTTAATCAGAAATATGCAGATATTTTTACCCGTTTAAGCTTCCCCTCTGTTCGTGAGGCTGCTGATTATGCAATGAACAGTTTTGCTGAAGGTGAGTTCGACGTGGTTGAATTAGTTTTCAACGAATTTAAAAACGTTGCTACTCAGATTTTAAGAGCAGAGCAATTATTGCCATTGGTTGAGAAAAAAGAAGAAAACAAGCAGAAAACTACTACTGCTGATTATATCTTCGAACCTTCGGAAGAAGAGATCATCAATGAACTGATCCCTAAAGCCTTGAAATTGCAGGTTTATAAGGCCGTGTTAGAATCAAATGCTTCTGAACATGGTGCACGTATGACTGCGATGGATAAAGCAACGGATAACGCAGGTGAGTTGCTGAAAGAATTGAAGTTACAATACAACCGCTCACGTCAGGCAGCAATTACCAAGGAGATCCTTGAAATCGTTGGTGGTGCTGAAGCATTAGCGGCAGAATAATATTTTCAGCTTAATTTTAAGTTGACAAAACCTCTCTTTGAATTCGTTTCAGGAGAGGTTTTTTGTGTAACAATAACCTCATCAGACTTAACCTGAAAGAACTTATGTACGGCATAATTAACTACGAAACTTTTCTGCTGACCGGTATCCTGTTAAATATCACACCGGGAAATGACACGATTTTTATTCTGAGCAAAAGTATGGCTCAAGGCAAAAAAGCAGGAATTATGTCTGTTTTAGGCATTGCCAGCGGCTCAGTTATCCATACCGTGCTCGCAGCATTCGGGCTTTCGATAATCATCACTAAATCAATTCTTGTCTTCAATATCATAAAATATGCCGGAGCGCTTTATCTCTTATACATTGGTTACAAGATGCTTACCGATAAATCTTCATTAAACACCAATTCACTATCTGAGGGAGAATCTGTCAACCTCAAAAAGATTTATCGTGACGGAGTCATTACAAATGTACTCAATCCGAAAGTTGCTCTTTTTTTCATTGCCTTTCTACCTCAATTTATTAATCCTGCCTCTCACAATACTGTTATCCCCTTTCTTACATTGGGCATTACCTTTACCTGCACAGGATTAATCTGGAGCCTGATTCTGGCCAATTCGGCCTCATTGATCTTCGCTAAACTAAAAAGTAGTAAGAAACTTACCAATTATGTCAATAAAACCTGCGGAGCGGTTCTAATAGCTCTTGGTCTCAAAGTGGCATTCAGCAGTAGAAACTAAGAAGACCTGAAATATTCCCTCATCTTCAGGAATACTTGCTTCGTTTGTGATGACACAAATAAGGGTATCAGAAAACGTAATCCTCTCATTATTAAAGAGTAAATTCAATTTTATTTGTTTATTTTGAGGAATATTCGTTTAACTAAACCCCTCATCCTGTCATGAATAGTTTTCAGGAAATTGCCGATTTGATAGAAATCCATTCCGTAACGGGAATCAGGGAATGCTTTTCGAAAGGAATGAGTCCGAATGCGGTTTTCAATGAAAAGCCTTTATTCGAAACAATGACTGAAATGTATATGCGAAGCCCGAGGTTTAAAGATTGTGTACGGGCTTTTGTAGATTTCGGACTTAAGTTTGAGGACAGGGTTCTTTTATCTGTTTTAATGGATGACGCCGGGACACTTGAGAATTACCTGAGAAGCAATCCCGGACTTATTTCTGAAAAACGAAGTCTCACCTGTACCTATACCCCACTGGAAGAAGTATCTCTCCTGCATATTTGTGCCGAATTTAATCATCTTTCCTGTGCCGAAGTGCTGGTAAAATTCGGAGCTGATATAAATGAAAGAGCCGGGACCGATCAATATGGTTTTGGCGGACAAACTCCTGTTTTTCATACCGTAAATCAAAATCATAATAATTCACAGGAAATGCTGAATTTCCTGCTTGCCAAATCTGCTGATCTTCATCTGACTCTAAAAGGAATTATCTGGGGAAAAGGCTTTGAATGGGAAACACTTATTCCGGCCGTAAATCCGGTAAGCTATGCAATGATGGGAATGTTACCACAAATGCACAGACAGGAAATAACCATTTCCAAAGTAGTGACAAAATTACTGAAACACGCATATGGCATTGATTATCAACCTGAAAATATCCCCTGTGCCTATCTGAAATCATAAAATTGTCAGTCCTCATACTGTCCTGCCTTACCATACTTCGCAAATCTATATTGTAGGAACTGAATCATTAAGTCCATACATTGATGCCGTCAATTTTTCACTCCCGTATATTCAGCAAAACCGATGGGTTTCTGCCGGAAAATTATGCGGAATGATTAAGACAATATTGATCCGGAAACCTTTTACTTTTTGCAGGTATTTAAAATATTTCCGAAATGGTAAAAGAATAATCCAATCCTATGTTTTCTTAAACTATAAACATCCCTATTCAATTAATGAGATTTTCTTTCAAAATTCGTTCTGCTTACACATTCTTTTTTCTGGCTCTTTTTCCTGCCACTTTTTCCGTACAGGCGCAACACAAACAAAAACCTGTTCCAGTTATACTTGATACCGATATCGGACCGGATTATGATGATGTAGGTGCTATGGCTGTCCTCCATGCCCTTTCCGACCGCGGGGAAGCCCGGCCGCTCGCCGTTATTTCATGCAACAAAAATGAGCTGACCGTTCCGACGATTGATATATTGAATACCTATTTCGGACGCCTCGGTTTACCTTCGGGTGTACCTAAGGGTAAAGCTGCCGACATAGGTGCTCCGCAAAAATGGCCTGAAATGCTCGTGGGCAAATATCCACATAAAATCAATAAATCTTCTGAAGCTCCCGATGCTGTAGAAACATACCGGAAAATCCTGACAAGCCAGCCTGACAAGAGTGTAACAATAGTAACCATTGGTTTTCTGACCAACCTTGCAGATTTGCTCAATTCCGGTCCGGATAAAATTTCTCCGTTAAGCGGAAAACTTCTGGTAAAGCAAAAAGTAAAACAACTGGTTTCCATGGCCGGAGCCTTTCCATCCGGCCGGGAATACAATGTACATATTGACTCTCTTTCTTCGGAAAAGGTATTTACCCAATGGCCTTCTCCGATCATTTTCAGCGGGGTTGAAATTGGCAAGCAAATTAAAACCGGGTTACGGGTTATTGCCAATAAAAAGCTGAAAAGTCCGGTGAAAGATGTTTTTGCCATGACTATACCCATGAGTAAGGAAGATGCTGAAGGACGTATGAGCTGGGATCAGACTGCAGTGTTGGTTGCTATCAGAGGAACTAAGCCTTATTTTTCACAGAAACGTGGCAGAATTATCATGAAAGGCGGAAACAATGCCTGGCAGGATGATCCTGAAGGTCCTCATACTTATCTTACAGAATTAATGCCATTTCCAAAAGTGGCAGAGCTGATTGAGTCATTTATGCAAACACCCGGAAAGTAATTTCCTCTGCATTCAGGAAGAAATTGCTGAAATTTCATGCCCCCTGCAATTCATCAAATAGAATACTTTTGATGAATTGCAGGAATAAAAACCTCATTATAACCTTTCTTAATCAATTTCCTTTTAAAATTTTCCTGTACAGACAGTTCTCCGTGAACGATGAAGAACTTATCAACCAGCTGTGAATCCTGACAGGCAAGAAACTGTGATAAATCCTCATAATCTGCATGAGCGGAAAGGCTTTTTATTTCATCGATGTCTGCTATTACCTGATAATCTTCTCCAAAGATAGAGACCATTCTGGGACGTAATTTCAAACGGCCACCTAAAGAATTGGGCTCGCAGTATCCTACCAGCAGAATTGTATTTCTTTTGTTCTGAATACTATTTGCAATATGGTGTTTTACCCTTCCGGCCTCCGCCATTCCTGAAGCAGAAATGATAATACATGGCTCTTTTCGCTCATTCAAAGATTGAGAGGCTTTCTTGTCTGTGATATATGCCAGATCATCAAAATCGAATGGATTTTCATCAATTTCCATGTATTTCAACAGCTTTTTGTTGAAACATTCCGGATGGTTGTAAGTAACCCGTGTTGCTTCTGTCGACAAAGGACTGTCCACAAAAGTTTCAATCGGAGGAATTTTTCCTTCATTGAATAATCTGTTCAAAGTGTAAACAAGCTCCTGTGTACGACCCACACTAAACGCCGGAATGATTAGTTTACCTCTTTTTTCAAAGCAGGTTTTCATGATGATTTCCACAAATTTTTCCTCAGAAATCTTCATATCATCATGCAGGGAATCTCCGTAAGTTGATTCACAGATAATTACATCTGCCTGAGGAAAAACCGCAGGGGATTTCAGAATGGAATCATTGTACCGGCCAATATCTCCGGTAAATGTAATTTTAGTAGTTTTACTATCTTCTTTTATTCTCAGATTTACCACTGCTGCTCCCAGAATATGTCCGGCTTCCGTAAATTTCAGCTGAACATCTTCCGTAAGTGTGTACCATTCATCCAATTTCAGCGTTGTAAACCGCATCAGACAGCGCATGGCATCCTGCGTATCATATAAGGGTGCCAGTTGGTTTTTCTCCTGTTCTACTCTTTTCTTATTGATAAATTTTACATCATTTTCCTGAATATGGGCAGAGTCCAGCAACAGAATCTGGGCAAGGTCTTTGGTAGGGCCAGTACAATAAATTTTCCCCTTAAAACCCTCTTTTACCAGTTTAGGTATCAGGCCGGAATGGTCGATATGCGCATGGGTCAAAATCATAAAATTTATTTCTTCAGGCTTAAAACCCCATTCCCGGTTGAGAGAATCGGTTTCCTTTCCCCTACCCTGAAACATCCCGCAATCGAGTAATATTTTGGTCCCATCTTTAAGAGTCAGTAAATGTTTACTTCCGGTAACTGTCTGAGCGGCGCCATGAAAGGAGATTTCCATATGATTTTCATTTAGTTGATGAGATGTTCTGCACTGCAAATATTGGTATTAACCCGGTAACAAAATGTGAGGAAAAATCAGTTCAAAAAGTGATTTTTATTACCAATTCAAGAAAATTTATAAAAAAAATAATCCTGAAAAAAGATTTTCAGGATTATTTTTATGCTTAATCATAGGTTTACAGGTATCTTGAGCACTTATGATTACTTAACTTCTGTCAGTTCTTCATAAGCAGCTTGTAAACTTCTTTGAATGCCGTCTCCTTTCCATTCTGTTACACCAGGCACGGAGGTTGCTTTTAAAACGTCCTCTTTGCTTTTTCCTGATTTTATCTCAGATTCCACGAAAACAAGCAGTTTTGCCAGATAATCCTGAAAGGCTTTCAAATCCTCTTTGTTACCGGTAATTTTTTCAGGATCAAACGCATGACCGAAAACAAAAATAGTTTCTTTATCAAATGTCTTCAGGGTTTTATCCAATACAGAAATCCAGCTTTTAATATTCGCTCCGGCACTTCTGTCAACAAAAGGATAGCGGCGGTTAAAAACCAAATCACCCATATGTGCAATATTGGCATTCTCAAAATGAATGACTGCATCTCCATTGGTATGACCTGCTCCGAAATAATGCGCCTTGATATGTTCTTTTCCTACTTTCTGCTTCCAGGTATCATCAAAAGTCAGATCAGCATAAAGTTGTCTATCTTCTGTTTTTTGCTTTTGCGCCGAATTCTGCTGATTAATCAGGCAATTTTTATGTCCTGCAACATGCTCCGCAAGGCCCTTAAATGCAATATTCCCTCCTGTATGATCACCGTGATGGTGGGTATTAATCAGATATCGGAAAGGTTTTTCTGAGGATTTTTTCAGCTCTTCAATTAAATGCCCGGCTTGCTCCGGAAATTGAGAGTCAACCACAACCAAACCATCATTACCCTGTAAAAAGGCAATTGTTCCTCCTTTTTCCGTGAAAACGCTTACTCCTCCCCTCAGTTCTTTGATCTTATACGGGTTTTCTGAAAATACTCCTGCCATCAGTTCCTGATGCGGCAGCAAAGCAATAGCTCCAAAAGTGAGAGCCGAATTCTGAAGGAAAATTCTACGGTTCATAAAATTATTATGCGAAAAAGATGAGTTGAGAAATCAACATAAATTTGCATAATTTAAATCATATTTATGCAGACAGTCTGAAAATCAGTCCTTAAATGAGACAATTGAGAGTTATTTATCGACAAAGGCTTAAATCTCAGAGGCTTTTATTCAGGAGAAAACCAGGAGGGTACTCAAATACAGAAGGAAGTAGAAAAGGAGGGCTTTTCTGATTTTTCCTGAATAAGCCTTGAAGAAATTGGAGGTAAGACCTTAAAAAAGGTTCAGAGAGTTTAACGGAAAATGTTAGTCAATAATCCAGTCGAATGATACAACTTCTATACTTGTCGACTTAACGTTTAATGAGAGGCTATGTGAATGAAGGTATCTTTTATGTGCCTGTTTTTTTGCTCTAAAATTACGCCAATCATGTTTGTTGAATATGTTCCAGCTTTGTTTCATGTAGTACTGATTTTTATGTAACAAAACTAAGCATCAACTTTAAACAACTGTTTACCAATAGGTTATCAAATCATTATTAAAAGATTCCAGCATCTTTTAGTACAAGAAAATGCTTTTTTTATCCCATCATTTTTGCAGAATTTGTTTTTGATAGGACGACGGTGTAATATTCATCTGTTCTTTAAACTGCCGGTTGAAATTGGAAAGGTTATTAAAGCCCGACTCAAATGCGATTTCGGAAACAGTCATTTTACAATCAATCAGTAATTTACAGGCATGAGCGATCCGGATTTGTGAAACAAAATCTGAGAAGCTCTTGTTGGTCCTGCTTTTGAAATACCTTGAAAAGGACGTCTCACTCATTGCCACCAGATCTGCCGCTTCATCCAGCCGGATTTCATTCCGGAAATTTTTCATTACATATTCAAAAACGCGATTCACTCTTTCTGCGTCTTTAATATTTGTACCAAAGCTGTCACCGGAAGTAAGCAATTGATATTCATTAGATTTACCCAGAAAATCGAGAATTTCAAGCAAAGACAATAGCCTCTTTGTAGCATTCTCATGAAACATTTCTTTCAGTCTGGCAGCAATAAAAGCATTTGTTTCACCGAAAATATCCAGCACTTTCAGTGATTTCTCAAACAATACCTTAACATGCTGCATTTCAGGAATGTTGAAAAAATCCTTTCCCAAAAAATCCTCGTTGAAATGTATCACAATCGATTTAGCCTTTAAATCTGCATTCTGCTTGTAATAGTCTTCGGTGTTGCGGTACAAATGAGGCACATTCGGTCCGATAAAGCACAAATCACCTGCTTTGAAATCCTGCATATGTTCTCCGATAAATCTTTGTCCTACACTTTCTGTTACCAGAACAATTTCATATTCAGGGTGAAAATGCCAGGGTGTTTCAAAATAGGGTACTTCAAAATCAACCAGTACAAAGGATGAATCGAAGGGTAAAGGGAGTTTCTGAAGCTGAGGTTTCATGACTTATAAAATAATTTAACTTCGAAATTAACATCTCAGGCACTATTTCCTGTAAGTGTATGCCGGGTGCTTTCCTATAAAAAGAAACTGTGATTTTTTTTCTCCTTTTTGTAGCCTAAATTTGCGGATATTCTGATTCATTTTTCCCCTGAAATATTACCCGTTCAGTTTTTAAAAAAACCTTTACAATTTCAAATTCTCAAAACAAACTTTAATTTATTAAAAAAATGAAAAAATTAATCTATGCACTTGCAGGAGCATTTCTGGCAAGCTTTGGCGTTTCAGCACAAGGCATCAAAACTCCGTCACCCAGTACTACACAAACCATCAAACAGGAATTTGCACTTTCTTCGATTGAATTAACCTATTCAAGACCAAACATTAAAGGCAGAACGATTTTCGGTGATTTAGTACCTTTTGGAAAAGTATGGAGAACAGGAGCCAATGCTGCTACTAAATTAACATTTGGTGAAGATGTAAAAGTCGGAGGTATTCAGGTAAAAGCCGGAACTTATGTGCTTTATACCATACCAAACAAAGATGAGTGGGAAATCGTTTTGAATAAAGGCCTTGAAAACTGGGGAGTTGACGGTTATAAAACAGAACAGGATGTTGCAAGATTTAAAGTTAAGCCAATTGCATTGCCTTTTACGGTTGAAACTTTCACGATGCAGTTTGAAAATGTTCAGCCGGCAGCTACTGACCTTCATATTTTATGGGATAAAACCCTTGTATCGTTTCCGGTAACTGCTGATATAGACGGCAAAATTATGAGCCAGATTGACAAAGCACTGAATGTTGATTCAAAACCGTATTTTCAGGCAGCTTCTTATTATTTTGAAGCAGGAAAAGATTTGAATAAAGCACTTGGATGGGCTGATAAAGCAATCGAACAAAATGCTAAGGCATTCTGGATTTATCACCTTAAAGCTAAAATTCAGGCGAAACTTAATGACAAAGCGGGGGCAAAAGCTACTGCTTTAAAATCAATTGAGTATGCTAAAGAAGCTAAAAATGATGACTACGTTGCACTTAATGAAAAATTGATTGCTTCATTGAAATAGTTATTTTTGCAAAATATTCCCGAAAGCCTACTCTTTGGGGTAGGCTTTTTATTTGGGCTAGAGCTTTAAAAATGATTAAAAACCTCTGAAATTCCCTGAATCGAGAGTATTTATAATTTCAATATATGTCGAAAATAAACATTGATTTACAAGCTATTAATTTCAAAAAACAACGTCTGGAGGAAATCCGGGCGGAGTTAAAACAAGAATTTATTGGCATTGATTACATTATTGAAGAATTGATTGATTATCTCCGGATCTGGTATTTAATGCCGGAAATTCTTACCCGTCCCATTATCATTAACCTTTGGGGAATGACAGGGGTCGGGAAAACGGATCTGGTCAGGAAATTAGTTACTAAATTAGAATTTCAGGATCGTTTTGCTGAAATTGAACTAAGTAATAATGAAAGTTCCTGGGGTTCCTCTGTAGCCAGAACTTTTGAAAGCAACGGGATCGCCACGGATGAACCGTCTATTGTTTTATTTGACGAAATTCAACGTTTTTACACCATAGATATTGAAGGTAAACCTGTTCCCGGTACTCGTTATCAGGATTTTTGGGAATTGCTTTCCGATGGAAAACTGGCCAAAAGAGATGTAAAGGAAGAGATTGATAATTATTTGCAGAACTTCCTGTATTCCTCCATTCAAAAGCGAAAAAGGCAGGAAAAAAATACTGAAGAGGAGGAACAGGAGGAAGAATTTGGCGTGGGAATCTGGCAGGCCAGAAATCTGAAAAAGATTTTTGACCTCGACGGAGAAATCAATACGCTGGCAGATATGACGGAAGAGCAATTGCTTGGTGTTTTACAGGCTAAAAAGGAAAAGAAAAAGGTTTATGAGCCAATTGATCATTCGAAAATGCTCATCATTATCAGCGGGAATCTTGACGAGGCGTACAGCATGGCGAATGAAACGGCCGAAACAGATCTGGACGCAGATATTTTCAGGGCTTATACAGAAAAGATTACGCTTGTAGATATAAAAAATGCTTTGTCCCGTAAATTTAAACCTGAACAGGTAGCACGTTTCGGGAATATCCATTTAATTTACAAGTCTCTGAGAAAGAGAGACTTTGAGCAATTAATTCAACAGGAAATTCACAAAATAATACATAAAAATCATGAACACTTTGGCATAACGGTAAGTATTTCAGAGAAAATCAATCAATTAGTTTATCAGAACGGCGTGTTTCCCGTGCAGGGAGTAAGACCTGTGTTTTCCAGTATTACCGATATAATTGAGTCTAATCTTTCAAAATTCATGTTTGAAGCTCTCATAAAAGAGCAAACTGAAATTGAAATGGATTACGATTTTGAAAAAGGCAAAATCATCGGTATGCTCGGTAAAAACCCTGAAGTCCATGAAATTAACTATATTGGCAAAGTTGACAGGATCAGACAGGGAAATCTCCCGGATATTGTAGCCAATGTTTCTGTCCATGAATCAGGACATGCCATAGCTTATGGCTTGCTATTCGGTTTGGCTCCTTTACAATTAAGGTCTAAAATTGCGGCAAGTTATGCAGGAGGTTTTACTTTTTCTCATCAGATCCACCTGACCAAAGGCAATATTACAGATAAGATTAAAGTCTTTCTGGCAGGAGGTGTGGCCGAAGCGTTAGTTTTCGGAGAGGAAAATATGACCCCAAGCTGTTCAACCGACCTGGAAGATGCCACAAACATGGCGGCCGACTACGTCAGACGATATGGATTCGATCATAATTTTCAGGCATTTTACGGAAGTTCCGGAGTATTTGGAATGGATACCAGTCTGACCGACTGGAGCATAGAAAAAATGATCAGAACCTGTACGGAAGAAATACGTGAACTTTTAATTCAAAATAATGATTATTTATTAACACTCGCAAAGGCATTGAATGCCAAAGGTAACCTTACTCCTGAAGAGGTGGTTACCATTGCCAGAGAATTTGGTAACCTATTGATTATCAAAGAAGAAAACTATCTCCATCTGGCAGAATATCAAAAACTTCTGGAAAAATAAAAAAGAAATAAGTTGTATAGCACTCAAGAAGATCAGGAAACTGCCGTGCTGGTGGCAGTTACTACTCAAAAACAACCGGCAGAAAAAACGCAGGAGTATTTAGATGAACTGGCTTTCTTAGCCGAGACATCAGGCGTAAAAACACTTCAGACTTTCACACAAAAATTAGACCGTCCGGATACGAGAACTTTCGTCGGAAAAGGTAAATTAGAAGATATTATCGCATATGTCATTGATAATGCGGTAGATATGATCGTTTTTGATGATGACCTGTCCCCTACTCAGGTTCGTAACCTTGAATCAGAATTTGAATCAAGACAAAAGGAAGTTAAAATTCTTGACCGTAGTTTAATGATCCTGAATATTTTTGCACAGAGAGCTCAAACGCTTCAGGCAAAAACACAGGTGGAACTGGCTCAGTATCAATACATGTTACCGCGTATGACCCGCATGTGGACGCACCTTACCAAGCAGCGTGGTGGTGTGGGGATGCGTGGTCCGGGTGAAAAAGAATTGGAAACTGACCGTCGTACGGCCAGAGACCGGATTTCTTTGCTGAAGGAAAAGCTCAGCACTATTGAAAAGCAGGCTATTACCCAAAGAAAAAACCGTGACAGAATGGTGAGGGTTTCACTCGTAGGTTATACCAACGTCGGGAAATCAACCCTTATGAGAAAACTGGCTAAAACCGATGTTTTTGCTGAAAATAAGCTATTTGCCACCGTTGATTCAACGGTTCGTAAAGTGACTGTGGACAGTATTCCATTCCTTCTGACAGATACGGTTGGTTTTATCAGAAAACTACCAACGATGTTGATCGAATCTTTCAAATCCACGTTAGACGAAGTAAGAGAGGCCGATATTTTATTGCATGTGGTAGACATCTCACATCCTTCTTTTGAAGAACAAATTGAGGTGGTAAATACTATTCTGGCAGAAATCGGGGCAGGGAATAAACCAACGATTCTGGTTTTCAATAAAATTGACCTTTTTTCTGACGAAGAAATTGAACTGGAAGAATGGCAGATTGAAACGGAAGGAGAAAAAGTAAAAACCCGGCTGGAAAGAGTTACGGATTTCTTAAAAAATTCTTATCTGGATACACCGAAACCAAAATCAGTATTCATTTCGGCAGAATATCGTGAGAATCTGGGTGAATTGAGAGACGCTTTACTGGCTCAGGTAAAAGAAAAGCATTTTCAGATATTTCCAAACTGGCTTAATACAGAGGATTATTCTGTAAATGATGACGAATTTCTTTCAGAATAAGGAAAAAATCTGAGATCAAAATGACTCAGAAAATGTTAAAAACTGATTTTCCTGACTAAAGTATTCATTTGTAATTAATTGAATATTGCAAATTAGGTTACTTTTTCAGACTTTTGTGAAAATTCTTATATTTCTTTATTTAAATGTAAGAACTTTCCGGCATCGTAGTTCAATGGATAGAATAGACGTTTCCTAAACGTTAGATGCGGGTTCGATTCCCGCCGGAGCCACAATTCAGTAAAAATCCCTCAAAGACTTGTAAGAAAGTTTTTGAGGGATTTTTGGCTTTAATATATCCCGTGGCTGTGTGGCACACTAGAAACCCTTTGCGTAAGCACCCGTTCCAAATATTGTTTTGCTTTCGCATGAGATGTATAAACATAATCTTTCATCATAGAAAAGTAAAAGTTCTATTCATTCCAATTGTTTTTAATAAAAATCTTCAATATGTTTAATAAAAATATTATTTAAAGGGATTATATAATTCTACGCTTCTTTAACTCTATGTTTTCCACCACATTAAAATGATGTTTATGGAGTTACTATACATTTGGATTGAAAATTATAAAGGCATTTCACAAATTGGCGTAAACCTTAGCAATAAGTATCGTTTTAATTATAAAAAGGATACAAATACACTAACTTTTAAGGAGACTCCGAATTATACAGCTGATTTTTTTGCTGATAATATTTCCAATCTTACTGGATTAATTGGAAAAAATGGAACCGGAAAAACAACCATATTAAGATATATAATCGATTATTTATCTGATGGGACCGCGGAGGAGGATCTAAACAAGGATAGTTTTTTTATATATTCTAAAGAATCTATTATTTATTATTATAAATATGGAGGAAATTTAGAAATAGAAGGCAAAATTGAAAGAATTGATTCACAAATAGATTTAAGAAGTTATAAAACTTCATACTATTTGATATTTATATCTAACCATTTTGATCCTACCCCTCTTTATTCCATAGACCCTACCAAAAATGAATATGGATATTCTAAAAATCTTTCTACAAACTATTTACTAACAAATGATGTAAAGACACTTTCCAATGATGATAAAAAGGAATATACCTATAATGAACATGTATATTCTTTCGCAGCAACAGAACTATTTCGTATTGTCAAGCTTTTTAATTGGGCCCGAAATGATTCTAATGAGACAGGTGAATTTATTATGGATAAAGTCCCCCAGTTTATGAATATTAGGCTAAACATGGGTTCATCTAATTACACCCATTATGAGCACTTAAACAAGGTATTAAAATTTTATTTCAACAAAACTGATTTAAAAAAGAAAACCCACATAGGCTTTTTAATAAATATCTTATGCGTTGGTCTTTTGCATATAGATTTTCATAAATTTTTAAATTTCATTCCTATTACTAATGTTATTGATAAGATTTATGACTTCATAGGTACATATAAAAATCAGAGGAATCCTATTGAATCTTTATTTGAGCAGTTTAAAATTATTTACAACAATTTTACAACCGCCTTAGAACAATTAGAAATCTTAAAAGATTTTCTGATTTTTTTTGATAAATCTTTGGATAACGATGTCATCATTAAATATGTCGATCAAGCTCTTAGCATCAAGCTTGTAGATGCAGTACATATAGAGTTATTCCCAATGCTTCAAAAATATTTTGATTTAAAAAAAATTGGTGATTATCTCCAACTCTATTTCAGTCATGAATATTTTGGTGAATCTACAATAAGTTCGGGAGAGTACACTCTTTTATCTTTTTTCGGAAGGCTTCAGGAATTGAAATGGGATGAGGATAAGAAACCTATTCTCATATTGATCGATGAAGCAGAATTAGCCCTACATCCTCAATGGCAAAAACAGTTTATTTATTATTTAACAAAATTTATACAAATTAAATTTAAGCATAGGAAAGTTCAAATCATACTTACCTCACATTCACCTTTCATTATTTCCGATTTACCCCCACATTGTTTAATTTTCTTAGACAAAACTAGTGAAAATAAAACGGTAATAGAAGATAGCTTAATCAATCATAAGGAAACATTCGGTGCCAATATTCATGAATTATTTACTGAATCTTTCTTTTTAAACGATGGATTAATGGGGACGTTTGCTAAGAAAAAAATCAACGAATTAATTAGCGATATTGAAAATGTTCACAATATAATTTCAGAAAAAACCTACAATGAAAAATATAGAAAGCGGATTAATATCATTGGTGAAAGATTTCTGAGAAAAAAAATAGATGAATTAATTGCCCCAAAATTGGAGAATAATGCAATTGATGAACTCATTGAAGATCGAAAAAAAGACATTGAACTTTTAGAGAGGCTACGAAAAGAAAATGATAAAAATTGATACTCCGAATCTCGAACAAATTGCGAATGAATATTTGGATAAGATAAAAGAGAAGTGTTTACTAAGGATAACAATACTTCATTTGACTTTAAAAGTTCTATTTGATAATTATCCAACAACAGATTTAGATGCCCTATTAAAAAATAATAGCACCTCACTAAATTATAAAACCTTTAATAGTTATATAAATTTTTTTTTATTACCCAACAATAAATTAAAAAATGTTAGAAGTTACACAAAAGTAACTGTAGCCAATTGTCATCTATGGGTAAGACAAAATAATGATGTATTAAAAAAAATTTGTTCGTTTCTCTCCTCCGAAAAGAATCTTAAAGATTTAATTTTAACCAGTCCTAATGAACTTTATAAAAAGCATAGATATTTCTATCGCAAATTAAAAATTGATAAAGAAAATAAGAATATACGTTCATTTATTGAGAACGCAATTGATTTCAATCAGGTTAACGAGTATGCATATTGGTTAACTTCCTCTATAAACGTAAATACATGTCCATATTGTAATAGAGTTCCAATTAATACCGTTTGGGGGAAGAATAAAATTATTCGTCCAGCCCTTGATCATTTCTATCCTCAATCTAAGTACCCGTTACTTGCATTAAGTTTTTATAACTTAATTCCTAGTTGTAGTTACTGTAACTCAAACCTCAAAGGTAATGTACAGATTACATCAAAATCTCATTTAAGTCCTTATGTGGAAGGTTTTGAAGATAAAGCAGTTTTTAAAAGTAAAATTACAGAAATTAATAAATATAGAATTTATTTCGAATCTACAATTGGAAGCAAGGATAAAAGGATATTTGGGAAGAAGCGTTTAAAAAAAGATGAGAAGAATTCATGTAAAACAGGAAATATTAATCTGTTTAAATTAGAAGAAATATATAATGCCTGCCATCAAGATATTGTAAATGAACTACTATTTAAATGTGAAAGATATAGTGATGAATACAGAAAATCCATTTCTAATACATTTCCTATTTTAAAAGATGAGAAATATGAATTTTATCAATTTTATTTTGGAAATTATCTTGATCCAAAAAATTTCAATAAAAGGCCTCTTGCAAAATTAACACGAGATATTGTGGTAAAAGAATTACCTTACTTTGCAAATCGACCCGGCATTTAATTCATATCCATGTTTGATGAAATGTTAGCTGAGAAAGCAGCTACAGATTATATCATACTCCCAATTGCTTTTTATGCATAATAGATTTATTCATTCGCTGTCCTTTTTTCAAGGATTGCGAAATGATAAATGTTACAGCACTCAATCTTTCCTTAGCGGGTTGTTCCAACCAATATTCCAAATCATCCTGCTTTTCATTTATTTCTTTCAATGGTTTTCTGACAACCACCGGAACAATACTGCGTTGACTCACAGGTGCAGGTATAAGAGGTTGAGTATTAACCAATACTCTCTCTATCCTTACATTATCATTTTCATATGCTGTCTTTCTTTTACTCAAATAATTATTCAGTGTATTATAATTATATTGAGGATAGCTTAAGCACAAGTTTTTAAGATTGGAAAACACCTCAAAGGGATTACTTTGTTTGTGTTTCCAATAAATCAAAACAATTCTTTTTTCCATTTTATAAATCTTAAACTTAGTGTAAATATAACCAATATATTGATATTATTTGTCATTCTATCGTATCAATATACCTCATTAGCTTTTTCAGATGCTCTGTAGCACACCTGATACCTTTTGCACAAATACCCGAGCCGAATATCGTTTTGCTTTTGCTTGAAATATCTGCTGAGACAGCACTTTCTCTCCTCATTTAATGCCAACCCAAATGCAGGAGCAGAAGGTATTTCCCTGCAAAACCGTAAATTTGTAAATGGCTTATTTTAAACAACTGCTCAGCTTATTGCATACCGAGCGTGAAGAGGATCGCAATCAATACCGTAAATTAACCGAACAATCTTCTGTTTCTGACAGAAGAGCCAACGGACTTACCTGGTATCCTGTTGCCATAAGAGGAACTGAAATCGGAAGGGGAGATTATCTGACGGTTGAAGTAGAACGTACTACCAATCAGGATATACCTCATCAACTCAGATTTGGCATGCCGGCAGTCTTATTCAGTAATCATGATGCACAAAATGATCGTGTAGAAGGGACTATTTCGCATCAAAGCGGGAATAAACTCAGACTTACCCTTCGTACTGATGAATTACCCGAATGGTCGAGAGATGGCAAACTGGGAATTGACGTGCTTTTTGATGAAAACAGCTATGATGAAATGGAAAGTGCTATCAAACTTGCCACTTCTATTTCTGAAAAAATGGAAGAAAATGCCCCTTCCAGACGTCTTACTGCTATTTTAACAGGAGAAAAAAAGCCAACTTTCAGGCAGGAAAACACCCCGCTTTATATTCCGAAACTCAATGCCTCACAGCTTAACGCCGTTGATAATATCTTAAAAGCCAATGAGCTTGCTATCGTACACGGCCCTCCGGGAACGGGAAAAACAACTACACTTGTTCAGGCAATCAAGGCTTTAATCAATCAGGATCATAAACAAGTTCTGGTAGTGGCACCAAGTAATACCGCTGTTGATTTACTTAGTGAAAAACTGCATAATGAAGGACTGAATGTTTTAAGAATAGGCAATCCGGCCAGAGTGAATGAGAAAATGATATCTCTCACACTTGACCATAAAATGGCTGGTCACTCGTTGATCAAAGAGACTAAAAAGCTGAAAAAACAGGCTCAGGAATATAAAAACATGGCTCATAAATACAAAAGGAGCTTTGGTAAGTCTGAAAGAGATCAGCGAAAATTACTCTTTGAGGAAGCGCATAAAATTCTGAAAGAAGTAGGCAATTCTGAACAATATATCATTGACGATCTTGTCGGAAAAGCACAGATTATTACGGCCACTCTTGTAGGAGCAAATCATTACACCATCAGAGATCTTAAATTTCATACGGTCATCATCGACGAAGCCGGACAAGCCCTTGAACCTGCCTGCTGGATTCCGATCCTTAAAGCAGAAAAGGTGGTACTGGCAGGAGATCACTGCCAGCTTCCTCCTACGATTAAGTCGAACGATGCTGCAAAAAACGGGCTGAACACTACCCTTCTGGAAAAATGCGTAGCCCTGCATCCGGAAGCTGTTACTTTGCTCGACGAGCAATATCGTATGAATAAGCTGATTATGGGTTATTCTTCTCAGGTATTTTATGGCCATAAATTAAAGGCTCATGAATCTGTAGCCAATCATTTACTTAAGGGGGACAATGCCCCTCTTGTTTTCCTGGATACTGCAGGTTGTGGTTTTACCGAAAAAATCAACGGAACAAGTACGACCAATCCGGAAGAAGCAGCATTATTAATCAGACATCTGACTCAACTTGCGGAGCAGATCAGCCTGGAGTATGCCAAAGAAAATTTTCCGGATATTGCCATTATTTCTCCATACAAACAACAGGTAAATATCCTGAACGACCTATTGGCTCATACTCCTGAATTACAGCCTTTTGCGTCACGTATTTCTGTAAACACGATTGATAGTTTTCAGGGACAGGAAAGAGATATTGTGTACATCAGCATGGCCAGAAGTAATAATGATGGCGAAATCGGTTTCCTGTCAGACATACGAAGAATGAATGTCGCAATGACCAGAGCCAGAAAAAAACTGATCATTATCGGGGATAGTGCTACGCTCGCCCAATTTCCATTTTATGCAGATTTTATCTCTTATGCTGAAAATGCAGACAGTTACCAAAGTGCCTGGGAATTTGTTTAGAGAAGTCAGAACAGTCCGGTTTTTCAGGAACATAATACCCCGATTTGAAAATACCCTGTCAAAATGAAAGGGTTCCGGTGGTTTAAAAAACAACAAATAATATCACAAATTATTACTAATCAGACACTTAAAAAATACTTTATTATAACGGCATAGGTTTTGGCATGACTGGTTTATCAGTTTAAAATATCTCTGAGAACCAGTTAATACCAAACATTATGATTTCGCAATATGAAGTTCCGGGTCTCATTCAGGATGAGTTCCCGCAGTTGACCAGTCAATTACATACCAGTAAAACTGCACTTGATGTGTATAAATCGGTACAGTGTTTTGCTGGATTTACTAAAGAAGCAGTAAAAGAACATAACTTCAGCCTCTCTAAAAAATGCTTCAAACTCGCAGAAAAACTTTATAATAACGGAGATTTAATTCTTAAATCAGTCATTGAGAATAATTTTATCTATACTTTCTCTTCCTACATGTCGGGTAGCAAATCAGACATAATACTGATAAAATCAATCATTCCTACTGCTTTTTATGCGATTTATCTGAAACAAGTGATGCAAAGCGGCTGCTAATCAACTTCTGTTATTGATTTTTTTAGCTTATCTAAAGAATAATCATCGTGAAAAATATAATCGTCCGTCTTGCCACAGAGGAAGACGGTAAATTTGCAAAAATGATTACGGATGAAATGGAGTCCTCCGCAATCATCAGAGGTTCAGGCATTTCGAAACGTTCTCCCGCTTCAATTCTAAAAAAAATCAGAGAAGGTAAAGCCGTCATTGCTCTTACAACCAACGGAGTCTGGGCAGGATTCTCCTATGTTGAAGTTTGGGCAAATGGCGAATTTGTTTCCAATTCAGGCCTGATTGTTTCTCCGCAATTCAGAGGAAAAGGGGTTGCCAGAGCAATAAAACATAAAATTTTTGAGTTATCCAGAACCTTATATCCTGAAGCAAAAATATTCAGTATTACAACAGGACTTGCCATCATGAAAATGAATTCGAGATTAGGTTTCAGCCCGGTTACTTTCAATGAAATTACGAAGGAAAAGGAATTTTGGGAAGGCTGCAAGAGCTGCATAAATTACAAAATTCTGCAAGGCAAGGATTTTAAAAACTGCTTATGTACCGCAATGATGTTCGTTCCGCCTCACCGGAAAAATCATCATCCCTGTCAATCTTTACAGTCAGAAAGTCAAACCTTGCAATAATCCCTTCTGATTTTCAATCAGATAACTACCACGACGCATCAGTTTCTCGACGGAACCTGTCAGACCAGAAAGTCTTACGGGTTCCGTTTCTTTAGTTTTCATCTGTCCAACCCTCCTCACAAATCCGCTTTCACTTTCCTGAAAAAGGAGTACATTTGGATGAAATTCCTGTAAATCCGAAAACATGAAAAAAGCCATTTTTATAAGCCTTATTTTAATATGTCAGATCAGCTTTGCACAGGTTCAGGACTGGCAGCTTATTCCCTTTGCCAAACCTGCATTCAATCCGATTATGAAGGCAGATTCTTCCTACATCTTTGACTGCCCGATGAGCAATCTCAAAGTAAAATGGCAAAAAGCAGATGTATTTAACCCGGCTGCTATTGTCAGAAATGGCAAAGTTTATCTGCTTTTCAGGGCTGAAGATACGCCGGGAGTCGGGATTGGCTATCGTACTTCCAGAATAGGCCTGGCGGTTAGTGAAGATGGTTTACATTTTCAGAAAATGAAAAATCCTGTCTTATTTCCTCAAAAAGATAAATTTTCAATCTATGATTCTCCGGGTGGCTGCGAAGATCCCCGCATTGTGGAAGCAGAAAACGGTTCTTACGTTTTGGCTTATACAAGCTGGGACAGAAAAATAGCCCGCTTAAGTATTGCCACTTCCAAAGACCTGATTCACTGGAAAAAACAAGGCCCGGCTTTCGCAAAAGCTTTGCAGGGAAAATTCCTGAATACCTGGTCAAAATCCGGCTCAATTGTTACAAAAATGCAAAATGGTAAAATTGTTGCCGCTAAAATCAAAGGAAAATACTGGATGTACTGGGGAGAAAATCCTGTTTACCTTGCGACTTCTGATGACCTGATAAACTGGACTCCGCTTACTGATAAAGACCATAATCTTAAACCGATTATTGCTCCGAGAAACGGAAAATATGACAGCGATCTCACTGAACCCGGCCCTCCTGCTTTAGTGACTGAAAAAGGAATCGTTTTGTTATACAATGGCAAAAATGCCAAAGGCGCTAAAACAGATAAAAATCTTCCTGCGGATACCTATTCCGGAGGTCAGGTACTTTTCGATCTGAATGACCCGACTCACGTACTGGCAAGGGCAGAGGACTATTTCATTAAGCCTACACTTTCACATGAAATAAAAGGCCAATATACTGCCGGAACAACTTTTATTGAAGGATTGGTCTATTTCAAAAACAAATGGTTCCTGTATTATGGAACTGCTGACAGCATGGTTGGCGTTGCCATCAAAAATTAAATATATACTGATATTACCTGATTAAAAATCAATTATTTTCCTAAAATTCAAACATCCTCAATTAAAAAATCACACTATGAAACAATTCTTTTTTTCTGCTCTCTTTCTTTTAAGCCTAAGCTTTCTGAGTGTTTCAGGAAATAATTCAAAATCAGTTACCATTAAGGAAAAAGCAGATTCCGTTAAAATAAAAGCGATTCCAAATGCTTTATCCTGGATCAATGCCCCTAAAAGTTTCAAGGTTACCAAAGACAATGCCATCACTATTACCGCTCAGAAAGGCACTGACATTTACCATTCTGCGGCAGGTGATTTCAATATTGCTACTGCTCCTTTGCTTTTATTCAAACCTGCTGACAATTTTGTCTTTACCGCTTCAGTAAATGTAGATTTCAGGAATGAATACGACGGAGGAAGTCTGATGATCTATCGCAATAATAAGTATTACGGAAAATTATTATTCGAAAAAAATCATTTCGGGAAATTCCAGGTTTGCTCAGGTCTCACCAATATCGTCACAGATGATAACAATCACTTCGAGGTAAATACGAAAAAGGTTTTCTTCAGAATTGGAAAATCCGGAAAATTATTTGGCTTTTACTACTCAGCAGATGGGAAAAACTGGAAAATGTTAAGGCTTTTTGCCCTTCCGGGTTCGGGAGATTTTAAAATTGGATTCTGCGCTCAATCGCCCATCGGTGCACAATGTACTACGGTGTTTGACGACATTAAATATGTTCCGAAAGCTTTCAAGGATTTCTGGACCGGAAATTAATTTTCAGACAAAGCAGGGACTAAGGTCTCTGCTTTATTTTTTTACCACAATTTTTTTGCTTCTTATTTGTGTTCCATTGTCAATTTTCAACAGATAAACTCCTTCTGTAAGCATGGACAAATCCAATAAATTTTCCTGATTGGCAGCAACCGGTTTCTTTGATATCATTGATTTCCCCTGCAAATTGACCAACTCTATTTCTGCTTTGAAAGGTACTTTAACAGTCAGGTTTTTATTGGCCGGATTAGGAAACACCGAAATCGGATCTATTTCTTCTTCTACCCCTGTAACGATTAATTTAGAAGTATTTTTCAGAAATCTTAATCCCCCTGAGTTAGTTCCCAAAACAATTTCGGGTAATAAATCCCCGTTTAAATCCGCTCCGCTTACCGATAGCATTCCTCCCAGTTTCATATATTCGGCTTTCTGAGTAAGTGAGTTTGAAATGAGGTTTGTATCAGCCTTAAACAAGGTAAAATCCTGATCCTGAAATGATTTATATACCTTCATATGCCCTTCTCTGTTAGCAGCTATTAATTCAGGTTTACCGTCTCCGTTCAAATCCAAAGCGGCCAGTGATACATTCCCGGTTACATAGTCAAATTTCAATCCGCCGAATTCCTCAATCTCCTTGTTGTAAACCGGACTTTGGCTGGTACCCTTGTTTTTATAATATTGAATTGTCCCTCTGGCTTTTCCCAGTAACAGGTCTTTTTTACCATCACGATCCACATCAACAAACAACGGGCTGTCTCCCGGCTGAATATCAGAAACACCGTTAACAACAACTGCTTCTGCGAGGTTCAGACTGAATGCTTTATTTTTCTCTCCTTTATTGACAATATACCGGAGTTCCATTCCTTTAAAAGAAGTTCCGGCAAATCCGAAATCAGGGATTCCGTCACCATTCATATCTGTTACAAAAGGTTTGATGTCAAAAAGCTGTAAACTCTGTGATAAATTGAGATAGTCCCGGGTTTTAAGCTGAAAAGCCGGACTCGTAGCTGTTCCTGTATTTTCAAACAAATAGATACTTCCTCTTACACCAAGATCATCGGTACGAATCCCTCCTATTCCTACCAGTAAATCCTGGTCACCGTCGCCGTCTATGTCCGCAAAAACCGGAGAAGCATTTTCCCCCACATCAATCATCGTATTCTGAAGAAAATCAGAGGTCTGAAAGACTAGCTGAACATTGTCGTTTGTACCGAAATTCTTATAAAATCTCACAGATTTCTGGTAATCAACCGTGTATTGAGCGTTATCATAACCATTCGGGGCCGCAATGATATCTTTTATTCCGTCAAAATCGAAATCCTCATTATAAACCGCCGGAAAAATGTTAAAATCAATCGGATTACTCAATGGGTAAACATATTGCGCTGTTTTAAATATCGCCTGTTTTTCAGATCCTTCGTTATGGAGCTGCGCAATATTGGTACAGGAAACATGACCAAAAAGCATGTCTTTTTTATTATCTCCATTCATATCAAAAATCAGAATAGAATTACCTGAGTGCAAAACTTTATCCGGAGAAGGATTGGTTGCGGGAGGAGTTATGCCAGCCACAGTGCTCTGACAATCAACATCAAACACAAAGTCTTTACAGTGTTCCTTGACAAAATTACCCCAGCAGTTACCAATCTTTTTAAAAGCAAAATGTTTATTATCCTTATATTGTTCCTGGCTGAAATTCTGATGAAATTCTATGAAATTACCACTGGTATCAAAAGCCAGGATATCTACATCTCCATCGTTATCTACATCCACTATTGCCGGGACATCGGAAGCAGCTACGTAAAGATTAATCGGATCCGGGCCGGAATGTCCGATTGTATGTAAAGGGTTTTCAACCTGTTGCCAAAGTAATTTCCCTCCGTCCGACACATTTCTGAAAACCTGAATACCGGCGGGAGCATAGGTAAAAATATCTTTCTTTCCATCCTGATCGTAGTCCACCAACAAAATCCAAAACTGAATATCCGGAAATTGAGATTCATATTCAGGTGCATATTTCCAGGAAAACTTACCGTTTGAATCCTGCACGGCCAGAAATGTGGATAACTTGTTATTAGTTCTGTCAAAAATGACAAGGTCTTCAAATCCGTCATTATTTAGTTTGCAGGTAGAAAACTGCGGAGCATTCAATCCGCCTGCCCAGGCATTGCTTAGCAGACGGTTATCAACAATTACTTTAGTGGTTGTATCCGGAAGAAATGAGAAATCCTGAGCGATTGCGGCAAAAGGGAGAACAAAAAAAAGGGAGAATATAACTTTTTTCATCTGAATATAATTTTGTTAAAGTAATTTTGCCGGAAGCGATACGCATAAGCAAAGAGAATAAGATTTAGATAGTCTTTCAGATTTCTGAATCTTCATCCTTTTCCTGTCGTCAAAGTGTCATTCCTCGTTTATTACTCAATAAATAACGATAAAATTACAATGATAATATCCATTTCTGACTTATATCAAAAATATTTAACCTGCTCAGGTGTTTCAACTGATACCCGAAAAATAGAAAAAGATGTGATGTTTTTTGCATTGAAAGGGCCAAATTTCAATGCCAATAACTTTGCCCGGCAGGCGTTGGAAAAAGGTGCTGCCTTTGCAGTAGTGGATGAGGAGCAATATGTTACGGATGAAAATATTCTTTTAGTTGAGGATGGACTGAAAGCCTTGCAGCAATTGGCCAATTTTCATCGCAAAACCTTGAAAATACCTTTTGTAGGACTTACCGGATCGAATGGAAAAACCACTTCAAAGGAACTTACAAACAGTGTTCTGTCTCAAAAATTCAGAACTTATGCCACAAAAGGCAATCTGAATAACCATATCGGTGTTCCGCTTACTGTACTGGCTATTGATTCTTCTGTTGAAATTGCCATTATTGAGATGGGAGCCAACAAACAGGGAGATATTCAGGAATTGGTTGAGATCTGCGAACCTACTCATGGTTTCATTACAAACATCGGGAAAGCCCATCTGGAAGGCTTCGGAGGAATGGAAGGGGTCAAAAAAGGCAAAGGAGAATTACTGGATTTCCTATCAGCCAGCGGAGGAACTGTTTTTGTCAATCAGCTGAATGAAATTCTGATGGATATGGTGAATGCCAGGTCTTTTCAGGAAAAAATTGAATATGGGCAAAAAGGTTCTTTTCTCTCTGCAAAATTGCTGGAAGAAATCCCTTTTGTGATATATGAGGCAGAAAATGGCGAGCAGGTACATTCGCATCTGACAGGGAGTTATAATTTTGAAAATATCGTAAATGCCCTGGCTATCGGGAAGTATTTTGGTGTTTCGGCAGAAAAAGCTAATAAGGGGATTTCGGAGTATAATCCTGATAATAACCGTTCTCAGTTTGTACAAAAAGGCTCAAATCTTGTTCTGATGGATGCTTACAATGCCAATCCATCTTCAATGTCAGCAGCCATTACTAACTTCAACAACCTGAAAGCAGACAAGAAAATGGTGATTTTGGGGGATATGTTTGAGTTAGGTCCGGACTCCCCTCAGGAGCATGAAGCAATCGGTAAACTACTGTCGACCTGTAATTTTGATTATATTCTTTTAGCCGGAACGCTCATGCAAGCTGCTGTAAAGCCTCTCCCGCTTATGAAAGTAAACTATTTCCCGGATAAATTCGGGCTGCACGTCTGGCTGCAGGACCATGAAATAAAAAATACACATATTCTGGTAAAAGGCTCCCGCGGAATGGGATTGGAAAGTGTACTGCCTTTTCTGGATGGGAAGTTTTAGAAGGGAAAAGTTAAGATTTGAGATGAAAGATTCATCTCAAATCTTATTTCTCAAATCCTGTCTTTTCCCAATCATTTTCCCAAATTCTGAAGGGCTTCTTCCTTTCATATTTCTAAAAACCCTTCCAAAATAAGATACATTGTTAAAACCGGATTTAAAGCAGGCATCAGCGACCGTCTCGCCCTGGGTTAACATATTGGTTGCCTTGTTAATTCTGTATTCATTCACAAAATCCGTAAAAGTCTGGTTTGTAACTTTTTTGAAGTAATTACAAAAAGCGGGAACCGTCAGACTTGCTACACTTGCCACATCCTGTATTTCAATAGCTTTCTGATAATTTTGTTCTACAAACTGGTAAACTTTACTAAGCCTTAGCTGATCTTTCTGGTTAAAATCATATCTTTTTTCCGTATCATTCAGTAAAGTATATTCCTCTGATCCAGCAAGGATATGAAAAAGCTCCAGAAGTTCGATTAATTTCTCAAAGTGGGAAAACTGACTGAGTTTCTTCAGGCGTTCACTTACAATTCTTTTTGTTTCTCCATGAAAAGCCAGTCCCTGCTTTGAGCGTTCAAACATCTCTCTTACTCCTGAAACTTCAGGGCTGTTGAAAAAAGAATCTCCCAAAAAATTATCCAGAAACTGAAGAACAACCTGCTCATAATGTCCTACGGCCCCGTAACCAAAACCTGCATGGGGTAAATTAGGTCCGATCAGAACCAGGTCTCCGCTTTCATAATAGCTAAGATGATTCCCGACATGGCGCCTTCCTGTTGCTCCTAAAACACAGACTATTTCATATTCCGGATGATAATGATAGTCCCAGGTAAATTCCTGAACTGAGAGATTTTCATGCAATAGTCTGAAAGAGCTTCCTTCATCAGGAATTATCCGCTCAAATTCTGTTCTCATAATTAATCGTGTATCACTTTTTTCTTTACGAAAAAAATGTTAAATTCGGTAAATTATTACTTCTTTTACGCGCTGACCCCTGCTTCAGATTTAGCATTTGAGCATCTTCGAAATTACATAGATAATATTATAAAAATTCTATATTAACCCAAAGATAGAACGATATTACGATTCTTTATATAATAATTAGTACAAATATCTTAACACAGTACTAAAACATAATAATATAAGAGTAGTTTTTTAGCCCTTATCCGACGAAATTTGTAACACAATCACCCATTAACCATTTTTAAACATTTAAGCGTAAATTAATATTCATAAAGAGAGAATATTGTTTTGGAAGATTTATACATAAAGCGGGCTTATCGTCCGCTTTTTTATTCAGTATACGGCATTTTTTTGGATAAAATATTGATTTTTTAGAACTTTAAATACAACAAACCGACAAGCAAAATCATGAATCAGTGGAAAATCAAGGTTTCTATTTTCATCAACTACTTTCTGTTTGCTATTTTGTTAAACAGCGTAGGAACAGTAATCCTTCAGGTCCAGTCAACCTATGGCATTAACCAGTCCTCCGCTGCCATCCTCGAAGCTTTTAAAGATCTGAGTATTGCTGTCACTTCATTTATCGTTGCTTCCTATCTGAATAAAATAGGCTACAAAAATGCTATGCTGATCGCACTGGCAGCCGTAGCAATCGCCTGTCTGGCTATGCCTTCATTAAATAGCTTCTGGATGACAAAAGTTCTTTTTGCTGTAACCGGTGCCAGTTTTGCCCTGATAAAAGTATCGGTATATGCTACCATCGGAATCATTACCAAAGATGAAAATGAACACATCAGTCTGATGAACTTTATCGAATCTTTTTTCATGATCGGTATTCTGACAGGCTACTTTATATTCAGTTTTTTCATTGACGACACAAACGTAAAATCCAGCGGATGGACTAATGTGTATTATGTTTTGTCAGGCCTGGCCGTTCTGGCATTCTTACTTCTTTATTCTACTACAATTGACAAAGAAAAAGGACAAAGCGCCGTTGAGATCGACAGTAATTATGTCGGTTTTTTCAAAATGTTTCAATTATTGTACATTCCTATCGTACTGGTTTTTTTAGCAAGTGCTTTCATCTATGTATTGATTGAGCAAAGTATCTTCAGCTGGCTGCCGACATTCAACAATAAAGTCCTGCATTTACCAAATACACTTAGTATCCAGATGGCCAGCATCCTGGCCGCATCAACTGCTGCAGGCCGTTTCATTGCAGGGATAGTCCTGCAAAAAGTATCCTGGATTCTTGTACTCATTACCTGCCTGCTCGGGGCCGGAAGCTTAGTATTATTAGCACTACCATTGGCACAAAATGTAGAGGGTGCAGCGATTACCGGGTGGACAGACGCTCCGTTGGTCGCATTCATATTCCCATTAATCGGTTTGCTTATTGCACCAATCTACCCAGCTATTAATTCAATCATTCTGAGCACTTTACCTAAAAACCAGCACGGAATGATGTCAGGATTGATCATCATTTTCTCAGCATTGGGAGGTACAACCGGTTCAATTATTACCGGAAATATCTTTCAGACTTTCGGTGGACAAACAGCTTTTTACTTCTCGCTGGTTCCTATGACTTTGCTTGTTTTCTGCCTGATTTATTTCAAAAAACTTCAGGGGAAAAATCATTTAAGCGTTAAACTCAGCGCAGGCGGCGGACATTAAAAGAGCCAGAAAATCAGAACTTTGCCTATTCAGGATATTCAATATCAAATCTTTAACAGACAGATAAATATGCTCACGTTAAAATAAGGTGTTTATTATCTGTTGTTCAGACAAAACCTTATCCAAGATGCGTTTGTAAGACCTGAAATCCTCATTGCCGGACTGAATTACACTTCGATTCAACCATTAACCATTTTTGATAACATATGAATACTTATCCCCAAAACAATCAGGATACGTCCTTTGATTATGGAGAGCTTTTTGAAAACGTTCAATTAAATGACGTTTTTCCGGATTCGAAAACATTCAATGACTGTACTCCAAAGTTTAAGAATGAAGAAATTCTGGAAAAATATCTGAAAGAAAAAACCTCTTCAAACTTTAATCTGAAAGAATTTGTCTCCTCTAATTTTCACTTACCCCGTAATAAATCTGTAGAATATAAGAGCGATCTCAGTAAGCCGGTCGCCAATCATATTGATGATTTATGGGAAATCCTGACTAGGCAGCCCGATCAGGTGAAAGGGAAAGATGCAGGTTCTCTGATTCCGTTACCACATTCGTATATCGTTCCGGGTGGAAGATTTCAGGAGATCTATTACTGGGACAGCTATTTTTCGATGCTGGGTTTACAGGTAAGTAACCGATTCGACCTGATTGAGAGCATTCTTGATAATTTTTCTTACCTCATCAATACCTTAGGATATATTCCAAACGGGAATCGGACTTATTTTCTGGGCAGATCACAACCTCCGTTTTTTTCCTTAATGGTACAACTGCTTCAGGATGAAAAAGGGGATGAGATTTTACTGCAATATTTACCCTTTCTGGAGAAAGAATATCATTTCTGGATGTATGGTGCTGAAAATCTGAATGAGGCGGTACGGGAAAACAACAGGGTTGTTAAAATGCCAAACGGTACAATTCTAAACCGGTACTGGGACGCCAATGATACTCCACGAAAAGAGTCTTACCGGGAAGATATTGAGTTAGCAGAAGAAAGTGACCAGATTCCCGCTGAGATATACAGGCATATCCGTGCTGCCGCAGAATCAGGTTGGGATTTTAGCAGCAGATGGTTTAAGGATGGCCGGCACATGAAAACCATACATACTACAGATATTATCCCTGTCGATCTGAATTGTCTCCTGCTTAATCTGGAAAGGGCTTTGCAGAAAGGCTACAGCCTCTTAAATGATTCTAAAGCGGTTAAGTCATTTGAAACAAAAATTAACCAAAGAACTGAAGCGATTCAGACATATTGCTGGAATCAGGAAAAAGGGTTTTACTTTGACTATGATTTCAGCATAAATGAACAATGTGCTGTTTATTCCCTTGCGGCTGCTTTCCCATTATTTTTTCAGATTGCCCGGCCGGAACAGGCTTCTGATGTGGCTGAAATACTGAAAAATCAATTCTTACAGAAAGGCGGGCTTTTAACAACTTTGAATTATTCAGGGCAGCAATGGGATGCTCCCAACGGATGGGCGCCCTTGCATTGGGTGGCCTATGCAGGATTAAAAAGCTACGGACTTGATGAATTAGCTGAAAATATCCGAAAAAACTGGGTAGAGGCAAATATCAATTTTTACAAAAAAACCGGAAAACTGACCGAAAAGTACAACATTGTTGAAAAGGGGACGGAAGCCGGAGGCGGGGAATATCCTAATCAGGATGGCTTTGGCTGGACAAACGGGGTATTGCTTAAATTCCTGAATCAGTTCTGAGAATTGCCGGAAATCAGGAAGACCTCATTTATCAGTTCTTCCTGATTCCAATTCAGCGTTTCATAATAACCTGAGCGTTTCAATAATCAGGTTTGCAGAATTTTCAGCAGCAATCGCTTTAAATTTATTGAAATCCAGATGTGCATTTTCATCGGCAGAATCACTCAAACTCCTGATAATCAGACAAGCTATCTTCATTTCATAACAAACCTGGGCAATCGCCGCACCTTCCATTTCTGTTGCATCGGCTTTTAAATCCTTTACAAGTATGTGTTTTTTGGCAGAAGAAGCGACAAACATATCTCCCGTTACAACAATTCCGCCTATAATTTTAGGTTTAAGATTTGTTTCAATTCCTTTCAAAGCCACTTTTGTGGCAGCAATTTTTGCGTATTTCAAAAGAACAGAATCTGCGGGAAAAAATAAAGGGTTTTCTACCCTGGTTTCCGGGTGAGAAGTGCTCCAATAAGTAAAAGTATCGTTGCTCAACTTGCCGAAATCATACAATGCTGTTTTCTCTGCAATCACAATATCAGCAGGAGCAAGTCCGGGGTTCAACCCGCCGGCAACCCCTGAAAAAATCACCTGTTGCGGATTAAATTTTTCAAGTAATAAAGTCATTGTCATCGCTGCATTTACCTTCCCAACGCCTGACTTTACCAAAACCACTGATTTTCCTCCGAGTTTTCCGGTAAAGAAACTAATCCCCCTGATGTTATAAACCTGTTTATCCTCAATTTTGGAAATCAGAAGTTCAACCTCATCTCTGAAAGCCCCGACAATAGCAATTCCGGGTTCTTTAATCTGTGCCGGAGTATCATGCAATCTGAATAGAAAAAGGCAAAAAAATAATAAAAATCTGTTCTTCATAAAGTTATGTTTTGATGAAAATAAAAATAAATCCACTCGAAATCTGAGTAATCAATCTAACTCATTAAACTAAAAAACACTAACAATCATTTTCCCTATGTTCCCTATATGCCTATGTGGTTACAACTTACAACATGTTCCCTATAAGCCTAAGTGGTTACAACTTACAACTATGTTCCCTATATCCCTATGTGGTTACAACTTACAACTATGTTCCCTATAAACCTATGTGGTTACAACTAATGCCCCAAAAACAAAGAAATCAAGATAAAAACGTCCACAACCCAAAGAGAAACAGGCACTTCCTCAGATTTCCCCAAAATTGTTTTAACAATTGTCCAGCTCAAAAACCCCCAGATAATACCCTGTGTAATTGAATAGCTGAAAGGGATCAAAACCATTGCTAAAAAAGCAGGAATAGCATCATCCATTTCCGACCAGTTAATTTTGATAACAGGTTTCATCATAAATACACCGACAAGAATCAAGGCAGGAGCTGTGGCAATAGCAGGAATAATAGATAACAATGGCGATAAAAACATAAAGGGAAGAAATAAAAAGGCAGCAACTACGGCCGTTAAGCCAGTTCTTCCCCCCTGCTCTATGCCAACTGCTGATTCAATATAAGCCGTTCCAGGGCTGGTTCCGAACAATCCAGCCAAAGTAGTAGCAATGGCATCTGTCAGAAGGGATTTCTTCAGATTTCTGGGTTCACCGTTTTCATCATGTAATTCTGCTGCTTCGGCAACGCCTACAAATGTGGAAAGACTGTCGAACATATCCGTAAACACAAAAGCAAACATAACAGGCAAAAGTGAGAATCTAAGTGCCCCTGCGAAGTCGGCCTGAAAAAACAGACTAAAGTCTGGCGAAGCCCACATTCCCTGCCAGTTTACCAGAGTGGATTTACCGAAATTAACTGCGGAAGCATCTCCCCAAATCCTGCCAATAGGAATTGACAGTAAAGTAGTAATAGCTATTCCGAGAATTATTCCGGCTTTTACCCTTTTTACGATCAGAATTGTTGTCAGAAACAAACCCAGCAAAAAAGTAATAAGAATTGGTGAAAAAGGGGCAATTCCGATAACAGTTGCCGGATTGGAAATAACAAATTTTGCATTGATAAAACCTATCAGTGTAATAAAAAGCCCGATTCCGGCAGAAATAGCATACCTCAGCTGCTTAGGAATTGCGTTGACTATATGATTACGGATATTAAAAACAGAAAGTAAAATAAAAATAATCCCTGACCAGAAAACCGCTCCCAAAGCCGTCTGCCATTTTACACCCATTCCCAGGACAACGCTAAAAGTAAAAAAGGCATTCATACCCATTCCAGGTGCTACCAGAATCGGGTTTTTGGCATACAAACCCATTACAAGCGTGCAGATAAACGCCAGACTTACAGTGGCAGTCAGCACTGCATTAAATGGCATTCCTGATTGACTGAGTATAGCGGGATTAACCACGATGATATACATGGTTGCCAGAAATGAAGAAAATCCTGCAATAATTTCTGTACGGGAAGAAGTATTATACTTTTCGAACTGGAAAAATTTATTCATAAAAATTCGGTTATTCTCTAATTTACTGAATTAGACTTTATTCACAAAATTAACCTAAGCTCTTTATCGTTTTTAACCGGTGAATTAATAGAGTATCTTTTGTAAATGAGTCATTTATCTCCGGAATTGCGAAAAATCAAAAAAAATAAAAATTATCTTACAAGCATACCCTGAAAAGATAAATAATCCTGTATCTAACAATTTAATTTATTAATTATCTGAATTTAAAAGGAATAGCAAATAATTTATTGTATTACTTTCATATTCCCCGGAAAACACATTAATTTTGTCTTATTCTTAGAAAGTCTTAGCTGATTTCCCTGGAATCCCTATGGTTTTCCCGGAAGCAGAAATAAGTTCTTATCCGACTTATTATCAATCAATTCGAAATTTTAAAATAAAAAAATACATGTCAACTGAAACCAAGTCGTACATCCCGTACAAAGTTAAAGACATCGCCCTTGCAGAATGGGGTCGTAAAGAAATTCGTTTGGCTGAGGCCGAAATGCCTGGTTTAATGGCAATTCGTGCAGAATACGGAGCGAGCCAGCCTTTGGCAGGTTCACGTATTGCAGGTTGTTTACACATGACTATCCAAACGGCTGTGCTGATCGAAACATTGGTGGCTTTGGGTGCTGATGTTACCTGGTCTTCCTGTAATATCTTCTCTACACAGGATCATGCAGCAGCAGCTATTGCAGCAGCAGGTATTCCGGTTTATGCCTGGAAAGGAATGAACGAAGAAGAATTTAACTGGTGTATCGAACAAACTCTTTTCTTCGGTGAAGAGCGTCAGCCATTGAACATGATTCTTGATGACGGCGGTGATTTGACAAATATGGTTTTTGATGTATATCCTGAATTGATCGATGGTATCAAAGGACTTTCTGAAGAAACTACTACGGGTGTTCACCGTTTGTATGAGCGTTTGAAAAACGGTACTTTGTATCTTCCGGCTATCAACGTTAACGATTCTGTAACTAAATCTAAATTCGATAACAAATACGGTTGTAAAGAGTCATTGGTAGATGCGATCCGTCGTGCTACAGACTTAATGCTTGCCGGAAAAGTAGCAGTAGTTGCAGGTTATGGTGATGTAGGAAAAGGATCTGCTGATTCTTTAAGAGGTGCAGGATGTCGTGTTTTAGTAACTGAAATCGACCCTATCTGTGCATTACAAGCTGCAATGGACGGTTATGAAGTAGTGCCAATGGATGAAGCTGCTACCCGTGCAAATATCTTTGTTACTGCTACAGGAAACGTAAACATCATTCGTGAGCGTCATTTCAGAACCATGAAAGATAAAGCTATCGTTTGTAACATCGGTCACTTCGATAATGAAATCGATATGGCCTGGTTGAACGGAGCTTATGGTTCAACAAAACAACAGATCAAACCACAGGTTGATTTGTATGAAATTGAAGGAAAAGAAGTAATCGTATTGGCAGAAGGACGTTTGGTGAACTTAGGTTGTGCGATGGGTCACCCTTCATTCGTAATGTCTAACTCATTCTGTAACCAGACTTTGGCTCAGTTGGAGTTGTGGACTAACACTGCTAATTACGAGAAAAAAGTATATGTACTTCCAAAACATCTGGACGAGAAAGTAGCGAAATTACACCTTGCTCATATCGGTGCCAAACTTGATGTTTTGGATCAGGAGCAGGCAGAATACATCGGCGTAACAGTTGAGGGACCATACAAGGCTGAGACTTATCGTTACTAAGATTTTCCGGTTTCATAGAAACGCCCTCTCATTGATTTGAGAGGGCGTTTTTTATTGGTTGATTACTGTACTATGTACATTTTATTCGGCTACAAACTTCTCCAGCCTGCCATCCTTTTAATTCTACATCTTGTGCTGCAGCTAATTGCTCAGCCTCATCTTTTGTTAGTCCATTTATACAATGGAATGATTGCAAGGCTGGATCAAAAAAACAGGCGGCACCTCTGGTAATTGCCTTTAGCCCTTTAAATGCTTCTACTAAGTTTTTCATGCTGGTTTTATTTTTATTGTTGATTAATGAATAAACTGTTAAACGGTAATCCTATTTTCAAACCTATTTCATTTCTTTGGTAGAAATTCCGGTTAATTTTATCTAATTGCGAGTTTAGAATATCGTTGAACTTAAGATATAACTCAAGATTTATTAAGCTTGACAGGTCCTCTTTCTTTTGGATAGCGAAAAAATATCCTAATCCAAAATTCATTACAGGCTTTCCTTCAATTTTATAAAACCCATCAAACGATAAATTATTGAATTGGAATCTCGATTCATAATAGATCGATAAGGCATTTTTTTTACTCTCATTAAAATACCTGGTAGCTTGAACATTTAATACATGAGCATAATTTTTTTCAAGTGCTTTTGTAAAAACATTAGATCTACTGATTATCTCTCTTTTTAATGTATCATATGGTAATGTCCCTAATCTTTGAGTTTCGGTAGTTACGATTTCTTTAGTTTTAGCTTGAGATAAATTATTGTCGTTTTCTATCTTATATCCAATTTTCAATAAAAAGCCATTTTTCAAAAAAAGACTTGATGGCTTTGAAAAGAAATTATTATAAGAAATACCAATTGAAAATCGTTGAAAAGGAGTTGAAACAATTTGGCTGTCTTTTGGAACAAGAGGTAACTTCTTATCATAAATTTGATAAGTTTCTCCCGAGAAGTTCATAATTAAATCTAGCCAACTAATTCTAAATTTATCCCACTTAATGTCTTTAGTCTCCAATTCATACAATCTCTTTTCATAAGCTTCCATAAATTTCTGATCCGGAATAATATCCGGTCCTTTCAATCTCTTTTCAATTATCTTCTTTACAAGTATTAATTCCTCGATTTTTAAACTATCAATCTTTCCTCGTATTTTTTCAGAATCCTTAGGCAAGGAATGTAATTCTTTAACTTTCAATAGTAATTCGTATTCATTAATTTTATCTTCTATTTTTTTTCGCTCTTCTCCTAAGAGTCGAATCTGACTTTTAAAAGCAATAGTATCATTTTTTCTCAGATCTGTTTCTGTATCATAGGCCATTGCAAGGTATTGTCTTTTGAAAGCTAAGTATCCACAATCCTTCAACAAGTATTTGTAGCGTGTACTCTTATTTATCAAAGAAAACTTCAGTGTAAGTTCTGTTTTATTATTAATTCTAGAATTAGAAAATAAAGAAGAAATATTATCTTGAACACTTGCATTAATACCAATAGTTAAAACATTTCGAGTCAAGTTTTCTGAAGGTCTTTTCTTGAAAATATTAAAGAATGAAGTACTTAAAGCAAGTCTTGAGTCATTTTCTGAATATTTTACACTTGCATAATTCCCTAGTGAGGGCAGCCCTTCTTCGTTTAACGTTATTAAGGTTAAATCTCTCCTAATGAGCTTATTAAAAGAAGAAAGTGAGATAAATTTACCCCTTGTAAATAGATTTAAAGTTGTATCCTTGAAGGATTCATCTTTGCACGTATTTGTTGTATCGCAATAACATAGATTATGTAATTGTCGAGAAAGGAAACTACCATCTTTTTTAAGATTTTGCCCAAAACCTAAGTACCCGCAGTGCAGCACTACAGAAAAAAGTACATATCTTTTCATAATAATTATTGTTTAAAACTTGATCGGTAGGTTGTTAAAGAAAGAATCTGTAAACAGCTATTTCCCATTCACATACTTATTCAAAAGCCCTTCTATAAAGTCAGTTCCGGCATAACCTGCAGCTAAAGTGGTAAGTATTGCCTGCTGGTTTAACTGAGAACCTGTAACAGAAAACATAATGGCCAGAGCCCCTGCCACAAAACCAATGAAAAGAGACAGTACAAACCGCTTTGTATCAAAATTATCGTTGAAAACCTGTCTGCTTGAGGCTGTTTTATCTCCGGCCAGGCTTTGAGCCTGTGCAGTACTTTGTGCGGCATCATTTGCCTTTTTCAGTCCTACAATTACTCTGATTCCCTGACCTAAAATTCCAAGAAGTCCTCCGGCTACAATGTTATTAATTACATCCGGTGTTGAAATAAGTATTTCCAAATTAATCATAGTGGTAAATGTTTAGATGTTTTTAAAATTTATAAATAAGAATTATCTGATTAATCTCCCCACAAACTCAGCCCGTTTTCTTCTCGACACACAGGCCATGAGGTTATTGGTCAGGAAAACACATTTTTTCCTCAGATCATATGTGCTTACATGCTGACGGTTGATAATATACCCCTTGTGTACTCTGATGAATTGCTGGTCACATAATAGTGTTTCGAAGTTCTTTAGCGTTTGCGTGACGATGATTCGTCCTCCGTTAATAAGGTGCACATGTGTGTAGTTGATGTCGGCTTCCAGTAAAACAATGTCTTCCAGTGGAATTTTCCTTTTTTTAATCCTGAAAAACGCTCTGTTCTGTAAAATTTCTTTAGAGATTGGTAGGGTGTTAGCTATCATATAATCAACTGTTTAGGGTTATAAAGGAAGTAGAAATACGGAGTAATTTATAGAAAAATAAACTAATACTCCATATTTTTCATGACAAATTTCACAAAAAAAACATATACGCTTCAAGGTGAAAATACCCGTATTTCATACCGTATTTTTCCCCTTTTCAAATCGTACAAATCCCATAAAAAATCCCTGAAAAGCCGATTCTGAACCGTAAAATAAAATTACGGTAGCGCCTATATGATGTGAGTTGGCAGAACACTAGTTTCAACCCGATAATTTTTCCGTTTCACTATTTAAACTATCAATATCATGAAAAAAATACTTTTATTACTTCCCCTGCTTTTGTTACTATGCTTATGGAGCTGTAACATTTGGAACCCTTGGTCAAAAGCTCTATCTTCAGAGGACTCTTTAAAGATTTCTCAGAAATACCTGAAAAATCGGGTCTATAATGTTTCTTTTAAAAGGAAAGAAGGAACTCTAGGTGATCTAGGTTTAAACATTGATTCTTCACAGGCAGCGAATATGCATAATGAATTTATGAAAACATTAATAATGTCCCCGGAGACTGCCCCAGGATCCGGTAACCATTTAGTCAGCTGGAATAAAAATTTAAAAGGATGGGCAATACCTGTATCCCAAATAAAACGTATTATTACTCAACCGTACGCTACATGTGATACAATAAGAATATATATAGGAATACAACCCAAAACTAACCACCCAACTCTAATTTTTCTAGGTTCTGCTTTTAACGGGAAATGGAGTAGTTTAATTTTTGGAAAAAGCAACCATGTTCTTAGAAGTACCGCTGGTTCTGCTGCAAATGATGAAATTTATGAGTACGTAGATCCTTGTCTGCCAACTTGCGCACAAAACTCCTTTTAAGATGACATACTACTATATATATTTTTCTATTTTAATCATTGGATTAATAATAGGATTTACCCGAATTAAAAGTCTAAATAGAAGCAGCAGAATTCTGTTGCTTCTATTAGCTTTGACAATTTTAAGCGAGAGCGTTGCTACGTATCTAAAATTTTCAGCCAGAAACAATATAATTGTATATCATATCTTCAGCCCCATAGAATTTGCATTAATAAGTGCTCTTTATTATAATGAAATTAAGAATAAAATTATTCTAGTGCTGATGATTATATTTATCTCATTTGCCTGTTTCAATAGTATTAATATTCAATATTTCAATACAGATTTCAACTCAATCTCATTTGTAATAAGTGGACTTCTTACCATTATATTTTCGCTATGGTATCTTTATTTACTGATATTGGAAAAAACGCATTACAACTTCACAAATTATCCTTTATTTTGGATAAGTGTTGGATTTATGTTTTTCAATATCATAAATCTGTTTATACTTGGTACCTATAACTTAATTGCCCTTAAATTTCCAGAGGTAGGATTTCTGTTCAGAAGCATCAGATTTATTTCAAATTACTCACTTTACTTATTTTTCACTATTTCATTTCTTTGCTCTCAAAAAAGTTTAGATGAAGTCTGACAATGTAAATGAATTGCTAATAACTTTTCTTGTTGCTACAGGTGTATTATTATTCCTGGTAACATTCATAGTTATATATTCTCTTATATTTCAAAAAAAGAAAACAGATTTTTTACGTGAAAAACAATCCCTCCAAACCTCCTACGAGCAGGAAATTCTTAAATCCCAACTGGAAATGCAGCATCAGACTTTGCAGCATGTCGGCAGGGAATTACACGACAATATCGGACAGCTTTTATCCGTCGCCCGCATCAATCTGAATGTGCTGGAAGAGTCTGTCGGAGATGCTGAAATTCTCAATTATATCCTTCAGACCAACGAAGTGGTTGACCAGTCTATCAATGCTTTGCGTGCTTTGAGTAAAAGCCTCGACGGCAATATTGTTCAGGATTTCGGACTGGAAGAAAGCATTTCTCATGAACTGCAACGCATCCGAAAAACCAAAAAGTTTGAAACAGAAATCACGGTTAACGGAAACAGATATACGCTCGAAAGAGAACGGGAGATTATTCTTTTCAGAATTATACAGGAAATATTGAATAATGCCCTCAAACATTCTCAGGCTCAGCATTTGAATGTACACCTCGAATATTCTCCAGAAAACTTCTCTGTCACGGTTTCAGATGACGGAATAGGTTTCGACATCTCTGTCATTAAAAATGCCGATCTTGACCAAAGCGGATCCGGATTACGAAACATTTCCAGACGAATTGAGTTAATCGGAGGGAACTGCGAGCTTGTTTCAAAAATCGGAAAAGGAACCACCATCAATCTGCATATTAACCGATTAATAGAAAATAAGGAACAAAATTCCATTTCCTGATTACATTGACTAAATTTACCCGCTGACCCGCCTTAATATCCTGCTTTGTATCCTTCATCAATAAACCTATGAAACATTCAATCGTAATCGCTGATGACCATCAGCTTGTAGCCAAAGCAATTTCAGGACTTATTCAGAAACTTGATGACTTTGAAGTAATGTACGAAGTTGCAAACGGAAAAGAACTTATCCGTCATTTCAAAATGAAAATGATTCCGGATATTGTGTTGCTTGACATCAATATGCCGGAAATGGATGGTTATGAAACCGCACTCTGGCTCAAAAATAACTATCCTGAAGTAAAAGTTCTTGCACTCTCCATGTACGATAAAGAAGAAGCTATTGTCGGCATGCTTCGCAACGGAGCCCGCGGTTATCTGTTGAAAGGCTGCAAACCTGCAGAATTAAAAGAAGCGCTGGATTCTATCGTAAAAAAAGGGTTCTATTATACCGAACATGTCACCGACAAACTAATCAAAAGCCTGAATCCGGAAAAATTCATTGATCCTGTCGAGGCATTAGGATTGAATGAAAGAGAAAAGGAATTTATTCGCTGGGCCTGTACAGACCTTACCTACGCTGAAATCGCTGAGAAAATGTGTGTAAGTCCGAGAACAATTGATGGTTACAGAGAGCAGGTTTTCCAGAAATTAAATGTAAAGTCCAGAGTGGGAGTTGCCATTGAAGCCATCAAATTAGGGATTGTTGTTCTTTAGCGGATAGATCTTTTAAAAAATGAAACGAAATCAGGATTTTATATCCCCCGTTTCTCTTTTCAGCAAATTGAATTTGGTATTAAAATCCTAAAAATTTCAGAATCTAATTAATAAATAACACCTTTTTTGTAGCTTCGTAAAAATTACAACATCAACTAAATGAAGCTATTCTTAAAAACTGCCTGTATAGTCTTTCTGACTGTAAACGCCCTCTATGCACAAAACTTTACCCATGCAGACTCTCTGAGAGGTACACTTTCTTCATTCCGGAGCTGTTACGATGTAACTTTTTACGATTTGAATCTAAAAGTTACCCCCAGCAATCAAAGTATCAGCGGATCTAATACCATTCATTTTACGGCAACCCAGACCTTCAGAAAAATGCAGGTTGACCTGTTTGCTGGCATGGAGATTACCCGAATTTCACAAAATGGTAAACAACTGAATTATTTCAGAGATGGTGATGCGGTATTTATCAATTTCGAAAAACCACAGATTTCCGGGAAAAAATATGCCATCAGAATTGACTACAGAGGAAAACCAACCATTGCTAAAAATCCACCCTGGGATGGTGGCTTTACCTGGAGAAAAGATCGTGATAACAAAGATTGGGTAACTGTTTCCTGTGAAGGAATCGGTGCAAGTCTTTGGTGGCCAAACAAGGATCATCTTTCTGATGAACCGGATTCTATGAAAATTACCTGTTCCGTTCCGAAAGGTCTGATTTGCGTGGCCAACGGAAACCTGCGGCATCAAAAGGATTTCACCGAAACAAAAGAGAAAAAAAACCAAGATACGGCTACAGAAAGAGATTTCACGCAATTCGAATGGTTTGTAAGTTATCCTATTAACAACTACAATGTTTCGTTAAACATTGCTGATTACGCAAATTTTAAAGATGAATATATTGCCTCAGACGGTAGTAAACTTGATCTTGATTATTATGTGTTAAAGGCCAATCTTGAAAAAGCACAAAAACAATTCCAGCAGGTAAAACCCATGTTAGCCTGTTATGAGAAATACTTCGGAAAATATCCTTTCTGGAATGACGGTTATGCTTTGGTTGAAACACCTTACTGGGGAATGGAACACCAAAGTGCCGTTGCTTATGGAAACAATTACAAAAACAATGCTTTTGGCTTCGATTTCATCATTATCCATGAATCCGGACATGAATATTTCGGTAATTCATTAAGCTGTAATGACCACGCTGAAATGTGGATTCATGAGTCTTTTACCACTTATATGGAAACACTTTATGTGGAGTGTCTGCAAGGTTATGAGAAATCCATCGAGTATATACTGGGACAAAGAAAGTTAATGAAGAATAAAGTGCCTTTAATCGGACCGATGGGTGTTAATTATTCAAATCCAGATTCTGATATTTATTTTAAAGGAACCTGGATGCTGCATACCATCAGAAATATTGTCAATAACGACAAAATCTGGTTCGAAGCCCTGAAAGCTCTGACAGAAAAATACAAACGTTCAAATGTCACTACCGAACAGATTATCAGTTTCCTGAGTTCAAAAACAGGGCTTAATCTTAGTCCGTATTTTAACCTTTATTTAAGAACCAATATCATTCCGAATGTTGAATATGAATTGATTGACAAGGGTTCAGAAACAGAACTTCGTTACCGCTGGACAGGAGAAAGTCCTGATTTCGCTTTCCCGATTAAAGCCGGATATGATTTAAATTCTTATGAAGTAATTGTTCCGAAAAAAGAATGGCAGAGCAAAACCTTCAAAAAAGACGGGGCAAAAGAGCTTAAAATTGCAACAGAGTTATTCCTGGTTCAGGCTCAAAAAGTACGATGATTCATGAATCTTGACGAAATGGACTGCGTCTTTTCATAAAATCTTGTCAAAAACCCTTCATTTCGTTCAAAAAATACTGATATTCAACTACTTAAATCCTTCAAGCGTAACATTATTTCAGGATAATGTTACGCTTATTCTTTTCAGGGATTAAACAAATCATTTGATTAAATACCGAAGTTTTTAAATTTAGGCGTAACTTTGTCTCGAAACCAGTCAGGTTGGCTGAAAACAACAACTTTTATTAACAATTGACATGAAATTTGGAGTAGTAGTTTTTCCGGGTTCTAATTGTGATGACGACACAATCGGCGTTCTAGAAGCAATGGGACAAGAGGCAATCAAACTTTGGCACAAAGATACAGACCTTCAGGGTGCTGATTTTCTTATTCTTCCGGGAGGTTTCTCTTATGGTGATTACCTTCGTTCAGGAGCAATCGCGCGCTTCTCTCCAATCATGGACAAAGTTATTGAGCATGCCAGCAACGGAGGATATCTGATGGGAATCTGTAACGGTTTCCAGGTGCTTGTGGAAGCGGGTTTATTACCGGGTGTATTGTTGAGAAATGACAAACAAAAGTTTATCTCAAAAAACATATATTTAAAAACCCAATCTACCAATTCTCTGCTAACGAACGGATTGGATACTGAGAAGGCTTATAAAATACCTATCGCTCATGCTGAAGGAAGATATTTTGCTGATGAAGCAACATTGAAACAACTTAACGATAACAATCAGGTTCTTTTCCGTTATTGTGATGAAAATGCTGAAATTACTGAAGCGTCAAATCCAAACGGAAGTCTTGAGAATATTGCAGGTATCTGTAATGCAGGCAGAAATGTATTTGGATTAATGCCTCACCCGGAGCGTGCTGCTGATCCGCTTTTGAGCAATACTGATGGCCTGGAAATTTTAAAACAATTGATTTCTTCAGAAGTTTTAGCTTAACACTGAATAAGTTATATAAACCCAAAAAAGGGGTAGTTTCTGAGAAACTACCCCTTTTTTGGGTTTTATCTTATGAAAGCTTTTCTTGAAAATTACTTAATCGGCAGTCGGCTATCTGCTTTTGGCTGTCGGTATTAATTTTACATTTGTGTCGTATTTATTTAATTTTCAGGAAATTGTAGTAAATTTTTCGGGTTCTGATTTCTAATTAAAAGCCTGCCTTTTCGTTCAATAATTGAAGAAAGAACAAACAATAAGATTAGTACTGACTGCTGATAACCGACTGCCGAAAGCCAATCTATCTCAGATCATTTACCTCAACACCGGGATACTTACTTTTATCGAATACGAAAAATTTATCATCAACCGGAACATTCGGTGTAAACTTGTTTACTTTGAAAGTCTGACGTTTTCCGTTTTTATCGGTAATTACCCAGCTTTTAACTGATTTGTCTTTCTTATTTAATTTGATTTTCACTTTTGCCACCTGAGTACCTTTCTTCTCCGGTGAAAGTTCGATTACTTCATATACCTGCCCGGCTTCATTAACTTCCTCTACAAACACATAACGATAGCCTTTTTTGTCAAATGAATAAACTTTTGCAGGATTCAGATCATTTTCAGATGGTTCGTAGTCTGAAATATTTACTTCGTTGGTTTCTTTGATATAAGTTGAAACTTCTTTTCCATTGTTAAAAATCTCCTGTCCGGCGGTTTTCAAACGGAATTTCTGACCTTTTACTGTAATGTTACCTGTATAACTCGCCCCTCCTCCATCAATGCTATAAGCGAAAGCTGCACTGAATGAACTCATTGTTTTATACTTTTTTTGCATCGCATCAATAATTGCACTGGCTTTATTTGCCTGCGCAAATGTCAATGCATTGGTGAAAAACAATAAATTTAATATTACCAGGATTCTTTTCATTTTGAAATTCAATATTTAGTGATGATTTTGTTTTAATACAAATTTATAGACAATATAAGTAAGCTCTAAGTTTAATATGCCTGAATAAAAGTTAAGCACTGTTAAATAATTATAAATTCCTCAACTTCATTTCAAGTGATTCCATATCTTTTACCAATACTTCTCTGGCTTTAGAGCCTTCAAAAGGGCCCACTATTCCGGCAGCTTCCAGCTGATCGATCAGCCTTCCGGCACGGTTATAACCCAGCTTCAACCTTCTCTGAATCAATGAAGTAGAACCTTGCTGATGGGTTACAATCAAACGGGCAGCCTCATCAAAAAAGGCATCTCTGCTGCTTGGATCAAAATCAGATTTTTCATTTCCTCCCTCACTGTCTCCTTCAAATTCCGGTAGCAGATATGCTGAATCATATCCCTGCTGATTTCCGATAAATTCACACACATCCTCCACTTCCGGTGTATCAACAAAAGCACATTGCAAACGAATGATATCCGAACCGTTTGAAAGAAGCATATCTCCCAAACCAACCAGCTGCTCCGCTCCTCCTGTATCAAGAATGGTTCTTGAGTCAATTTTAGAAGTAACTTTAAACGAAAGCCGGGCCGGGAAGTTTGCCTTTATCGTACCTGTAATTACGTTCACAGAGGGTCTTTGTGTAGCAACAACCAAATGTATTCCAATAGCCCGGGCCAGCTGAGCCAGACGTGCAATAGGTTGCTCTACCTCTTTTCCTGCCGTCATCATCAAATCCGCCAGCTCATCAATCACCAGAACAATATACGGCATAAAGGCATGGCCTTTCTCAGGGTTCAGACGTCTGTTGACAAATTTGACGTTATATTCCTTCAGGTTCCTGCAACCCGCATCTTTCAGCAGGTTATAACGGTTATCCATTTCTATACACAAGGAATTAAGAGTATGAACAACCTTTTTGGTATCGGTAATAATAGCCTCCGCCGAATCAGGCAACATCGCCAGAAAATGACGCTCAAGTTTATTGAAAAGTGTTAATTCAACTTTCTTCGGATCAACCAGTACAAACTTTAAAGTAGCCGGATGTTTCCTGTAAATCAAAGAAGTAAGAATCATATTCAATCCGACAGACTTACCCTGACCTGTAGCCCCTGCCATCAGCAGGTGTGGCATTTTAGCCAGATCAGTCATGAAAATATCGTTTGAAATCGTTTTCCCTAAAACAATAGGCAAATCATAATTTGATTTCTGAAACTTCTCCGAACCAATAACCATTTTAACCGGAACCATTTCCCGGTTTTTATTCGGAACCTCAATACCAATTGTCCCTTTTCCGGGAATCGGAGCAATGATACGGATTCCTAAAGCTGCCAGTGAAAGCGCAATATCATCTTCAAGGTTTTTAATCTTGGAAATCCTCACTCCCGCTTCAGGTATTATCTCATATAACGTAACAGTCGGGCCAATGGTTGCTTTGATAGACGCAATTCCGATACTATAGTTTCTGAGTGTTTCAACAATTTTATCAGAATTTGCCTTTAATTCATCCTCCGAAACCTGTGCTTTATTGGCATCGTAATTTTTCAGCAAGTCAAGCGTTGGAAATTTATAATGCGGCAAATCCATATTCGGGTCATATGCCCCGAATTTTCTCAATACTTCATCATTAAGATTTTCCTGGTCATCCTCTCCGAAAATTTCATTATCCTTTCCATCAGCCACTGTATCATCAGAAATCACCGGCTCAATTGTAAGAGAAACAGGTCCTTTATTCGGTACCGGGTCTGCCTTATGATTTTCTTCTGTTTCCGGCTCATGCTGAACAACAGGAGGAATTAAAGGTCTGATATTCGCCAGATCATCATTATCTTCTCTTTCAATGGTCAGGTCATCTTCAAATTCCGAATCCAGGTTTTGTTTTGCCTGTTCCAGATCTTCCCTGGCTCTCTTCATATTAGGCGTATTTTCCAGATCCTCCTCAATTGTCTCATCAGCAGAATCCTCCGAACCATTGATATTTCTGTCAAACATTTCCACCATAGCATCAAGAGAATTGACTTTATAGTAGAAAACCACAAACAGAAACAAGACAAATAAGATCACCAGAATAGAAGCCCAGCCGATGGCATTATAAAGCAATTCATTGATATGATAACCGATTCCTCCGCAGAAACTGCTCAAAGAAGATGAGGTATCTGTCATGAATACAAAAAAGCCAAAGAAAGTACTGAGCCAGAACATGTAAAACAATGCCTGCCAGGTTATTCTTTCCAGGGGTAATAATTCCCGGTGAAATGTAATTTTAAAACCTCCCAGAAAAATAATGGGGATCAATAAAAATGAGGCCCAGCCAAATAACCGGAGCATCATCAGATCAGCGAGCATTGCCCCGAAAATGCCAAAAAAGTTGACGGTTTTCTTCCCGGATTCCTCCAAAGGAACTTTCAAAGCTGCTTCTACCTCACTTTGATCTGCGTTCCCGGTAAAAAGATGAGAAGCGAAGGCAAAGAACATGAATATAGCGAAAAGCATAAAGAATACTCCAAAAGCCAGTTTCATTTGCTCACTGGCCTTTAAACCCGACCAGCTGAAATTCAGCTGACGGGAAACGGGAGACTTCTCTCTTTTTTCGTTATTCTGACGGGGAATATTTCTTGCCATAAAGGTCAGATTCTCTTAATTTCGATTGCAGGGCTAAGATTTTTCAGTAAATCTATCTTATCCCAAATATACTAATTTCTATACGCTTGTCTATGTATCTGAGTCAGGCCTCATCCAAAGACCTCCCGGAAGGAATGATTTGACGAAAAAACCAACCGAAAGGTTTCGATTATCTGAAATTAAATATCAGAATTGGCAATTTTTCTATTGATTTCTCCGGCAAGTCCCGGACCTTCATAAATAAATCCGGTATAAATCTGTACTAAAGACGCACCTGCCTTTAATTTTTCTATCGCATCTTCCGGAGAATGAATCCCTCCTACTCCGATAATAGGAAATGCTTTGCCGGACTTCTCAGACAAATAACGAATTACTTCTGTTGAACGTTGTGTTACAGGTTTTCCGCTCAGGCCTCCTGTTTCATTCACCAGGTTTTGATCTGACACTAAATCAGCTCTTGAAATTGTGGTATTGGTGGCAATTACTCCGGCGATACGGGTTTCCTGTACAATTTCAATAATATCATCCAATTGGGAGTCCGTCAAATCCGGAGCAATTTTTAACAAAACAGGCTTTTGCTTCGGCCTTTGCTCATTATTTTCCTGAAGCGTCTGTAATAATTGCTTCAATGGTTCTTTTTCCTGTAAAGCACGGAGATTGGGGGTATTGGGAGAACTTACATTTACCACAAAATAATCCACAACTTCAAAAAGTGCATTAAAACTGATTAAATAGTCATTAACCGCATCTTCATTGGGTGTAACCTTATTTTTACCGATATTCCCTCCTATTAAAATATCACTTTTTCTTTCTCTCAAACGTTTTACAGCCGCTTCAACACCTTCATTGTTAAAACCCATCCGGTTAATCAGAGCCTGATCAGGTTTTAAACGGAATAATCTCGGCTTATCATTGCCCGGTTGTGCTTTCGGAGTCAATGTCCCGATTTCTATAAACCCGAATCCCATTGAAGCCAGCTCATCAGTCAGAACCGCATTCTTATCAAATCCCGCAGCAAGTCCTACCGGATTCCTGAATTTCAGTCCGAACACCTCTCTCTCCAGTCCGGGATGTTCATAATTATAAAATGCCCTGAATATTTGCGGAACCAGAGGAATTTTAAAAAGAATTTTAACGAGATTAAAAGTAAAATGATGCACCTTCTCGGCATCAAACCGGAAAAGAATCGGCTGGAGAAAAAATTTATACATGAGTATTATTAAATGATACTTTCATCAGGAAGTGAACGGGTACCTGTTCGCTTTAAAATGATTTTTGGCAAAAATACAAAAAATACTTCCGATTCAATTAAGATTTCTCACAATAAACTATGCCTGAAATCCTGAAAAAGAAATTGCATTCCTTTCTTTTTCTCCGAAAATAAAATACAAAAAAGCCACCCCGAATATCAGGATGGCTTTTTGAGAAACCTCTTTAAACTTCTCAATCAAAATTTTTTCGGACTAAGTGTCCTTTTCATAACGCCGATTGATGGGTTGAAATTGGTAATTTTAGGGTTGAAAAGTACACAAAATAGACAAACGAGTAAAAGTAGTCTATCAAAACCCCGATTTCAGCGAAATCTATTTTATATACAAAAAATAATCAAATTAACAAAGGTGAATTTTACTTAATTTCAAAAAACTATCTCATTTTTTTGAAATTATGAAAAATGGAGGCTTTCACTCCTTTTTAAAAATGGATTTCCAAACCCCTTCAAACTGTTTTTACAAAAATGGCAGTAAGGCAAATGCTATATTCCTGATTTTAATTTAGTAAACGGCAAATAGCTTTAACAGAAAAAAAGCAATCTTAACATTTTAAAAATCAATACCTTAACTTAAACCGTATTTTATCATGAAATTAGTTGGACTAACCACCATTTGTGCATCTGCAATTGTATTATTATTTTCCTGCGGAAAAGTAAAAGACGCTGCCAACGCCGCAGAAGGTCTCAAAAACTATGCTCAAAATATGGAAGCCAGTACCAAGAAAATGGAGGATCGACGCAGCAAAGGTGATACAATAGCCCTTCCATATGCTGAATTACAAAAGTATTTACCTGCTTCAGTAAGCGGGTATACCAAAGACGGAGATCCGGAAGGTGAATCCATGAATATGACCGGAGCTTCTTATTCTACTGCCTCTCAAAAATTCAAAAAAGGAGATGATGACCTGAAAGTAACCATCGTTGATTACAACGCCGCGTATGCTCTCTTCGGAATGGCTACAGCAATGATGCAGACAGGATTTTCGGTTGACAATGCCGATGAAAAATTAGGCGGTGTTGAGCTTAAAGCAGGAAAAGGCTGGGAGGATTTTAAGAAAAAAGAGAAAAGAGCTTCCGTAGTAGTGACGATCAATGAGCGTTTTCTCGTAACCGTTGAGGCCTCAAACCAAACCAGTACTGATCTGGTAAAAGATGTGGCAAATTCGCTTGACCTGAAAAAACTGGCTGATTTGTAATTTGATGTGAAATGAAATAGAATTTTATATTTACAGTGCGTAATCCTGATTACGAAATGACTGTCTGGGTTTTCCGGACGGTCATTTTTTTTAATTATTTTCAATCTTTCACTTATGATTTACAGGTAGAAAAGACTAAAATCTCTCTTTTATTCAGGAAATACTAAACAGCTGAAACACATGAAAATCCTGACATTTATTATTCTTAGCCTAAGCTTGCAAACGGCTTTTTCGCAGGCCAATCCTGAAAAACCTGATCTGTGTCAGGGCAATTATTATACTGAAGCTCAAGCTGTTCAGATTCATCAGGAATATGCCAGAAATTACCTGAAAGTTCAGGACTGGGAAAAAAGGGCAAAATTAATCCGTCAGGGCATTCTTGACGGGACCGGAATCACTAAAATTCCTTCTCCGGTAACTCCGAAAGTTATTAGTCACAGCAAACGTAACCTAAATGGCTATTCAGTAGAAAATATAGCTTTCGAAACAATTGAAGGTTTCTATCTCACTGGAAACCTCTATCGCCCTTTAAATATGAATGGAAAAAGACCTGGCATCCTTTGTCCTCACGGACATGCTGCTAAGTTAGACTCCCGTTTTCAGGAACAAATGCAGCAGCGCTGTGCCACACTTGCACGCATGGGAGCAATCGTTTTTGCTTATGACATGCTGGGTTATGCCGATTCCAAACAATGTTCCCATAAAATTCCCAAAGCCCTGAAACTACAACTCTGGAATGGAATCAGAGCACTTGATTTCCTGACAGGCATCAGCGAAGTTGATACTGCCAATATAGCTGTTACCGGTGAATCGGGAGGTGGCACACAGACTTTCCTCCTCGCTGCTGTTGATCCCCGGGTAAAAGTTTCGGTTCCTGTGGTAATGATTTCAGGACATTTCTTTGGTGGCTGTGTTTGTGAAAGCGGCATGCCGATTCATAAAAGACCGACACATCAGACCAGCAATCTGGAAATAGCGGCCTTAATGGCTCCTAAACCTATGCTGATGGTTTCTGATGGAGATGACTGGACAAAAAACACACCGGATTTTGAATTTCCCTATGTTCAGAAAATTTATGATTTGTATCATGCCAAAAATATGGTGGAAAATGCTCATTTTGCCAAGGAAAAACATGACTACGGACTTTCCAAGAGAATCGCAGCTTATCAGTTTCTGGCAAAACACCTTCATCTTTCTACAGAAAATGTCATGAAAAACGGGCAATTTGATGAAGCCGGAAATACTTTGCTGAAGCCGGAAGAATTAGCTGTTTTCAATAATTTACATTCTCTTCCATCCAATGCCGTAGTCGGAGATGAAAGAATTTCAATTTTAACAGATCAGCTTAAATGACAGGATTACTTATTCTTCTGGGAGCAACCAATTCTCATGACGGACAATTAAGTCCGATGGCGATTGACAGGCTTATTTGCGCTTATCATTTTCTGAAAAACAACCCCGAATTCAGCATTTTATGCACCGGAGGTTTCGGAAATCATTTTAATACATCCGATTATCCTCATGCTCAGTATTTACAGCATTTTCTCCTCGAAAGAGAAATTGACCCGCGTCGGTTTACTGAATTTGCTTTAAGTGAAAATACCATTGAAGATGCTCAGCTCAGCAGGCAGATTATCAGCCGGTATAATCCCGCTATGGTTGCAGTTCTCAGTTCGGATTTTCACCTCGAAAGAGCCAGACTTACTTTTCAGAAGTTTTGTCCTTTCAGCAATATGTTTTTCATTGAAGCAAAATCAAGCCTTTTTGAAGAAGACCTGGCAAGGCTGGTCCGTCAGGAACAAGAGGCTTTACAGAGGCTTATGTTTATGAATTAACAAATTTTAAATTCCTTCCACTATTCAAATATTTTAAAGGACTTTTCTGCAAAAGGGACTTTTTTATCAGAAAATACATTCAAATAGGTTGGACTTTTGCGACAATTTTATAAATTTAACAAAAACACCTTGATATTTATTTGTGATTATTTTCATGTGGCGGCTTCTTCAAAGCTTTAGAAAATAAATATCAACAGGCAGTTTTTAAGATTAATAAGGTTTGTCCAAAATCAATTAAACCCCTATCCATTATGCTAAGTCGTGTTGCAAACTCTATCTATTGGATGAATCGTTACATCGAGCGTGCTGACAATTATGCCCGTTTCGTATCCGTAAATTTTAACCTGGCTCTTGATCTTCCTCCTAATGTTCCTGAACAATGGGAACCCCTGATTATCGCAACAGCAGATAATTATATTTTTTACAAACACTATGATACTCCAAGTCGTGAAAATATTCTTCATTTCATGACTTTTGACGTAAGGAACCCAAACTCCATTCTGTACTGTCTTTACAGTGCCCGTGAAAATGCCAGAACAATCCGAGAGAGTATCTCAAGAGAAATGTGGGAATATGTTAATCAGGTTTACTGGAAAGTAAAGAATGCAGTTGTTGAAAGCCGGAACTGGGAATTAGACAGGTATCAGGGTTTTCTTGAAGATATCAAAACCGGAAGCCAGCTGTTTTATGGCATCGTTGACTCCACCATTACACGGGGCGAAGGATGGCATTTCGGGCAATTAGGGCGGTTATTGGAGCGTGCCGATAAAACAACCCGTTTTCTGGATGTGAAATATTTCACTTTACTCCCTGATATTGATGCTGTCGGATCTCCGCTCGACCTGTTACTCTGGTCATCTGTTTTAAAATCAGTAAGTGCCTATAATATGTTCCGTCAGCAATATAAACTGGTTAATCCTTCCAATATTGTAGAATTTTTAATTCTGGACAAAATGTTCCCTCGTTCGGTAATGCATTGCCTGAAAGATGCTGAAAACTCCCTGTATGCTATTTCCGGTATTCCTCTGGACGGAGGTTATTCAAATCTGGCAGAAAAAAGACTTAGTAAACTGCGTTCAGAGGTAGAATTCACAGAAATCGAAGACATTTTAGGCACAGGTCTGCATATGTACCTGGATGCTTTCCAAACGAAAAACAATCAGGTCGGAGAAGCAGTCTTCAAAACATATTTTGATTTAAAACCTGTTGTGGAAATTGCCTGATTTATCGTATTTCTCATAAGTATTAACTCATTAATTCTCAGTAAATGAAATTAAACTACTTAGATTTGAAGGGATTTCTTAATTTTGTAGTTTCATAATAACTGGTATTTGATAACTGAAACAGAAAATGACTTATTGCTTAGGAATAAAAGTACGGGGAGGACTTATTGCCATTGCTGATACACGTATCACTGCAGGAACAGAGGTTTACACCAACAAGAAAATCTCAATTCATGAAGTTGATAATCATTCGATGTTTATCATGACCGCAGGTTTACGCTCGGTTCGTGACAAGTCCATCACTTATTTTAAAAGACTGATTGAGGACGAAGGCGAAAAATTTGATTATATGTATGAAGCCGCTACCATGTTTGGAAATATGGTTAGAAAAGTAGCCCAGGAAGACAAAGAATTGTTGAAACAGGAAGGTTACAGTTTTAACCTGCATTCAATTGTAGGTGGCCAGATGCCAAAAGATGATGAACACAAGTTGTTTCTGGTTTTCCCTGAAGGCAACTGGATAGAAATTAATGAAGGGCTTCGTTATCAGATCATCGGAAATTCCAATTATGGAAAACCATTGATTAACCGCAGCCTTACTTTTGATACTGAATTGAATGACGCCCTGAAAATGGGATTTCTTTCTTTCGATGCTACACAGGTAAGTGCAAGCGATGTGGATTATCCGATTGATGTAATTGTGTATGAAAAAGATAGTTTTCACATGGTAGAACACAGACTTCATAAGGAAGATATGCTGAAAGTTTCCCAGCAGTGGACAGAACTCCTGAAAAAATCTATGGATGATCTTCCTGATGAGTGGATGAGTGAAATATTTGAAAAGTCAAAACCGGTTACGACTTAAATCTGATAAAATCCGGTGTTTTTCCTGTTAACACACTAAAAGAATACCGGTTAAAGCAAATGCTTTCTTATGAAAATACAAATACATCACGAGTTAAGTTATGAATACAATGATGCGGTTTATTTAGAGCCGCATTATTTATATCTGACTCCCAGAGAAAGCTCAATATTGAAAATCCGGAAATACGATCTGGAAATAAGCCCCAAACCCAATGTTTTAAGTGAAAACCTTGATGCAGAGGGAAATGTACAGAAAATAGCTTTTTTCAAGGAACCTGCAGAACGGCTTCTGATCAAAGTTTTCACAGAAGTTGAGACACTGGATTTCAATCCGTTTGAATTTGTTTATTATCCTTTTGATTCCAACAATCTTCCCGTCAATTATCCGGAAAGCATTAAGAAATCACTCGGACTTTATCTTACGCTGGAAGGAGTAACAACGTTGGTAGATCAGACGGCACGTCAGATTGCGGCCAGTGCCGGCTGGAGTACTTCTAAATTCCTGACAGAACTCAGCAATTTCATTTTCAAAGGTTTTGCTTATGAAATCAGAGAAGATGGTGCTCCTTATTCCCCGGAAACCACACTTTTATCCAGAAGCGGTTCCTGTAGAGATTATGCCGTCTTATATTGCGCCATGTGTCGTGCAATGGGCATTGCTTCCAGATTTGTAAGTGGTTATTATCTGGCAAATGTTGATCCACTTGCACCTTCTCAGGATCAGTACCTGCATGCCTGGGTTGAAGTTTACCTGCCCGGCGGAGGTTGGCGTGGATTTGACCCGACCCAAAACCAGGTTGTTTCAGGCAGTCATGTGCCACTGGCATCTTCTGTCGTTCCCGAACTCATTACTCCGGTTTCAGGAACATACCGGGGTTCAGGAAACGGATTTTTAGCAACAAAAGTAAAAATTGAAGAAGCATAAAAAATCCCGGAGGCTGTTATCAGACCAAATCTCCGGGATTTTTAATTTATAAGGTATTTTTCCTGATTATCCCGAAATCAATAACTGAGCCAGCAAATAATCAGCCACTAACACTGCAATACATGAATTTGTTACGGCTTTAGTACTGGCTTTACCAACTTCCAATGCCCCTCCCTGCGTGTAATATCCCTGAAAAGAAGAAATTGATGAAATCAGAAACGCAAAAACTACTGCTTTAATTATTGCCAGTGTTACGTTGAAAGGGATAAATCCATAACGAAGTCCGTAAGTATATTCCTCCGGTGTTACTGCTCCTGTGAGCGTTCCTGCCAGATATCCCCCGTAAATTGCCAGAAAAGCGGAAAGAATTACCAAAAGCGGAAAAGTAATCATCGCGCCGATAATCTTAGGCAATACAAGATATGAGGTAGAATTAATCCCCATTACTTCCAGGGCATCAATCTGTTCTGTTACACGCATCGTACCCAGACTTCCCGCAATACTCGAACCCACTTTTCCTGAAAGCACAACACAGGTGATAGTCGGGGCCAGTTCAAGCACTGTCATATCCCGGACAATCAGAGAAATGATATATTTTGGTACAAAAGGACTCACAAGGTTAGCCGCAGTTTGCAGACAGGTTACCGCACCGATAAATGTAGAAACAATACTTACAATAAAGACAGAATCTATGCCAATCAGCACAGATTCTTCAAAAATAAGATTCAGATAAACTCTGAATTTTTCAGTATTTCGGAAAAGACTTCCAATGAAAATTAAATATTTACCTACTTTTGACATAATATTCTCTTATGTTGAAATGAATAGTGTTTAGTAAACTTTACGTTAAACCAGTCATTTAATGTTAAATAAAGCAGAAACAATCTGATTGAAATTTCCGGAAAACCTGCAAATTAAAACAATAGATCAGATTTTACCAATCAGCCATTGAACCTTTGATGACAGAACTTGTTGAGATTAATATAAAACAATACTTCTTCAACAACAAAAATTTATAAATTATTCCCAAAGATAATGAACAAAACGATAGTTGTAACAGGTGGAACAAAAGGCATAGGTCGTGCAATAGTCGAAAGATTCGTCAAAGAGGGCTTTGATGTACTTACCTGCGCCAGAAATGCAGAAGACCTGGAAGAACTCAGAATGCTCTCATCTGATAATGCCAGAATTCATACTTTTCAGGCGGATTTATCAAAAAAAGATCAGGTTTCTGCTTTTGCCGCTTTTGTGAAAGAGCAATCTTCAGATGTAGATATTCTGGTAAATAATACAGGTTTTTTTAGTCCGGGTCAGATTCATAACGAACCGGAAGGAACCCTGGAAGCCACTATTGAAACCAATGTTTACAGTGCCTACAACCTGACAAGAGCACTTGTTTCTGACATGATTTCCAGACGTTCAGGACATATTTTCAACATCTGTTCGGTGGCAAGCATCACCGCTTATACAAATGGCGGATCCTATTGTATTTCAAAGTTTGCATTACTTGGAATGAGCAAAGTACTGCGTGAAGAATTAAAACCTTTTGAGATAAGAGTTACCTCTGTGCTTCCCGGAGCAACACTGACCAATTCCTGGGCAGGAGTTGACATTCCCGCAGAAAGATTTATTAAACCTGAAGACGTAGCCGAAATGATCTGGGCAACTTATGTTCTTTCCAAAGGATCGGTTGTAGAGGAAATATTAATCAGACCACAACTCGGAGATTTATAATAATCCGGGCACTCAAATATCCGACGTATTTATATTTATCATGATTACCAAAGAAATCGTTTATCAATCCCTGTCAGAAATTCAGGATGTAGCCCGTCAGATTATAGCATTTGGCAAAGATACTCCGGTATGGCTTTTTGAAGGATCAATGGGAGCCGGCAAAACAACCATGATTAAGGCAATAGGAACAGAAATGGGCGTAATCGGCAACGTTCAAAGTCCAACCTTTTCATTAGTCAATGAATATCTCACCGGCTCAGCAGAAACACTCTATCATTTTGATTTTTACCGGATCAAAAATGAGGTAGAAGCAATGGATATGGGCGTAGAGGAATATCTTGACTCAGGCAACTTTTGCTTCATAGAATGGTCGTCAAAAATTGAAAATCTATTACCTTTGACTTACGTTGTTGTGCAAATCAAGGCAAAAGAAGACGGGCAACGGCAGGTTATCCTGACAAAAGACTAAAAACTTTAAAATCTCAGTAAAAGCAATGCCTCAATCCGGATTTAAAGAAGTGCTGGCTCAAAGCGGTTTGTTACCACAGGAAGCAATTCTGTGGACGAAGAAAAACGCCAAAAGCTTATTCATCGGACTTCCCAAAGAAGTTTCAATGCAGGAGCGTCGTATTTCCCTGACACCTGATGCCGTAAGTCTTTTAGTGAGAAACGGACATGAGGTAATGGTAGAAAGCGGTGCAGGTGAAGGAGCAAAATTTACAGATCGTCAATATTCAGAAGCCGGAGCTTCGATTGCTTATTCTCCGGAAGAAGTTTACAAAGCAGACCTGATTCTGAAAGTCTCTCCTTTAACCGAGAGAGAATTTGAATATGTCAAGCAGGGAGCAACCCTCATTTCGGCTTTAAATATGCCGAGCTTAAGTAAAGAATATTTTGAAAAGCTTAACCGAAAGAAGATTACTGCTTTATGCTTTGAATATATCGAAGATAAAGGAGGCGGCCTTCCGGTGATCAGAGCCATGTCTGAAATTGCGGGAAGCACCGTGATGCTTGTTGCTTCAGAATGCCTGAGCAGTACCAATCATGGAATGGGTATTATTCTCGGAGGTATTACAGGTGTTCCTCCTACCAAAGTTGTAATCCTGGGCGCCGGAACAGTAGCAGAATATGCAGCCAGAACTGCCATTGGTTTAGGTGCGGATGTTAAGATTTTTGACAAAGATGTCCATAAATTACAAAGGCTGCGTTATGCCATCGGCTCTAATGTTTACACCTGTATCATCGATTCACAGGTACTTCCGGAGGAAATCAGGCAGGCAGATGTGGTAATTGGCGCACTTCGGGCAGAAGACGGGCTTACGCCCTGCATTATTACTGAAGATATGGTTTCTCACATGAAACCCGACTCGGTTATCATAGATGTCTGCATCGATCAGGGTGGCTGTTTTGAAACCTCTGAAATGACTACACTGGATACGCCTACTTTTAGAAAATATGAGGTAATTCATTATTGTGTACCCAATATTCCTTCAAGAGTAGCTCATACCGCCAGTACTGCCTTAAGTAACATTTTTACTTCCTTTTTGCTGAAAACAGGAAAAACAGGAGGAATTGAGGAAATGATCTTTCAGAACAAGGCATTTATGAAAGGGGTTTATTCTTACAAAGGAACCATTACCAATGCATTTATCGCTAAAAAATTCGGAATGGTCTATAAGGATTTGAGCCTGCTGGTTGCTGCCAGATTTTAAGACAAATCTCTTACGAATGCTGTTCGTTTTATCATGACGAGGGATTTTAATGAATTGTTCTTTTTCCTGAAAAACTTTTCATGAACATATTCCCGGATCAGATCCGATTCTTTAAATATTCATACAATGATTGAAGATTATCAAGCTATATCAAATGCCCCGAATTCTCCTGAATTAAACGGAAAATACCTGGGCTTAATTTCTACTGACTTCGCTTTAGTGTCAGACATTCTGAAAGAGGCTTCTTACCAGATTAAAAAAAGAGGCTTCTCCGATTATCCTATTTTTGTAACTTCGCAGACAGCTCTCCCGGTCGGGCAAAAGCTCATCGGAGTAAATGAAGTCAATGGAAACAAATGGAATTATCATGCTTCCATGATGGAGGAATTTATCCAGAGGGGAATTATTGCAGAAGAAAATATTGAGGTATTTAAAACCAGTTATAAAGACCCGGAAGAATTTTGCTGCCTGTTTGTTTTCGACGGGCAATTTACCAGTTTTGTATTCATTCCTTTCCCTGATGAATAGGTCGTAAAAAAGGCGAAATGTTTAAACATTTCGCCTTTTTCCTTAAACCTCTTCGGTCTGTAACTGCTTCTCGTAAAGTTCTTTATACACTCCATCCAAAGCCATCAGTTCTTCATGCGTTCCTTCTTCGAGAATATGCCCGTCATCCAGCATAATAATTTTATCAGCCAGTTTTGCCGAAGAAACCCTGTGAGAAATAATAATTGAAGTCCGCCCCTGCATAATAGATTGCAGATTATTCAAAATCTGGTTTTCTGTTTTCGTGTCAACCGCTGAAAGACAGTCATCCAGAATAAGAATTTTAGGTTCTCTTGCAATGGCCCTTGCGATAGACAAACGTTGCTTTTGCCCTCCGGAAAGCGTTACGCCCCTCTCCCCCAGTACTGTATCAAACTGTTCCGGAAAATCAATTACATTATTGTACAAATCTGCGTCCTTTGCTGCCTTAATCATCTGTTCCTCAGACATCTCACTGGTACCAAAACGGATATTATTTCTGATAGAATCCGAAAACAGGAAAACATCCTGCGGTACATATCCGATTTGTTTACGGAGATTATTTACATTAAGATCTGTAATCGGAATACCATCTACCCTGATTACTCCTTCAGTGACATCATACATTCTGCAAAGAAGGTTGGCTATTGTGCTTTTCCCGGATCCGGTTGTACCAAGAATTGCTACAGACTCTCCTGCTTCCACGGAAAGATTAAAGTTTTTAATCGCCTGAACCTGAGCTCCCTCATAGGTAAAACTCATATTTTCAATTTCAATTCTACCTTCGATAACCGGAGAAAAGTTTTTCTCTGAAACAATATCTGTCTTAATATTCAGAAACTGATTGATCCGTTCCTGCGAAGCTGCCGCCCGCTGAATCTGTGAAGTCGTCCAGCCTAAAGCTGTTACGGGCCATGTCAGCATGTACACATACAGAATAAATTCAGTAATATTTCCGGGAGTCAATTTTCCTGAAATTACTTCCTGACCTCCCACGTAAACAACCAGCACCGTACTAAAGCCTACCAGCAGGGCAATTAACGGTGAAAACAATGAGTCAATTTTAACAAGATCCAAAGATTTTTCCCGGTAAATATTCGATTGTCTGGTAAAAGCTACTGTTGAAGGTTCCTCCTGTACAAAAGCTTTTAGCACCCTGATTCCTGAAAAAGCTTCCTGTACAAAAGTGGATATTTTAGAAAGATTTGCCTGTATTTCTTCCGATTTTTTAATGATGATTGTATTTACAAAATAAATGCTGACCGAAAGAACCGGCAATGGCAAAAGAACAAAAAAGGTAAGCTTTTTATCCACCGAAACCATATAAGTAATCACGAGGATAAAAATAGAAAGCAGGTTAAGTCCATACATCAGGCTTGGGCCTACATACATCCTGACTTTACTGACATCTTCTGTAATCCGGGTCATCAAATCTCCGGTATTATTTTTATTAAAGAAACTTAGCGGTAGGGTTTGATAATGGGCATAAATTTCATTTTTCAATTCATACTCAATATGACGTGACATTACAATGAGGGTTTGCCTTACCAAAAACAGAAAAACGCCTTTCAGCAAAGCCAGAAGAAGAATAATCAGACCATACAACAAGATGGAAAAGGCGAAAATTTCATATACACCTGACTGCACAGAAAAACCCTTATAGAGAAAATATAAATCAATGGTCTCTCTCACCAAATCCAGAGAATACCTGACAATCTGGGCTGGAACAACCCCGAAAAGGTTAGAAATAAAAGTAAAAACAGCTCCTAAAATTAAATACCATTTGTACTTAACGAAGTATTTATTGAGATGACTTAGTGATTTCATAAATATTTAACCAAACAGTCTGAGTAATAGTTTCGACAAAGTTATGCTTTATCATACAGTTTATTTAACGTACTTTTCCTGAAATTCTGATTTTGATTCATTCAATTGTCCAAAACACCTTAACTTTTCCGGTAATCCGGGAAAAAAACAGTCCGGACATTTTATGAAGGTTTAAAATTTATTCATTTTTTTGTTTCATAAACAGTATTTTTCTTAAAAAAGTACTAATTTTGCACCCGCATTTGTGAGGAACTTTATTTCTCACATAAATATCAAATATTAAGCAAAACGTTCTTTTTATTCTCGATGGTTAACAGACGACTTCTCCGAATCAAGGCCTTCCAAAATTTGTATGCATACCGTCAGGCGGATCGCGCAAATTATTTAATGGCACTTGATCTTATTGCAGATTCTTTCCTACCAAATTTAGATTTAATGATCCCTAAAGAGGAGCAAATGCCAAAACTTGAAGGGTTGCGGAAATTATCAGAAATCTATTTTGAAGAACTTTTCAACAATAAGGACTCAGAAGAAGAAATTCCGGCAGATTCCAAACTTGCTGCTAAAAAAGCGCTGAAATATTACCACGATGTTCTAAAAAGAGACCGTTCTCAAATCATCAAACAGATGGTTGAAGAGGTCGAAAACATTTACAATACCTACCTGAAGCTTATCCTCCTGCTTAAAGAAATCAATAGTACAGCCGTTTGGGATGAACAACGTCGTTTACTTGAAACTGACATCAAAACTTCCAGATTAGCCAATAACCAGGTATTAGCTGCTCTCTCATCACTCCCTGCACTCGAAGTTGAAGCCATCAGAAAAGATATCCGCTGGGATGATGAAGAACAAAATATTATCAGAAAATTATTTCGTGATGCGATCTTACCAGACCCTGAGTTTCAGGCGTATCTTCGCACTACAAAGCATACTTTCGAGGAAGATTTGAAACTGGTTCAATATCTCCTGAAAACTTTCGTTCTCAAACATCACCTCATTGCGGACTATTTTGAAGAAAAAGACTTAAATTGGGGCGAAAATAAGGATGTATTGAAAAGTATGACGACCAAAACTTTTAAAGTTACAGAAGGTCAGCAGCTTGAACTACAACCTTTGGCAATGAATTGGGAAGATGATAAAATTTATTATGTTGACCTTTTCAATCAGACCCTGGATAACGATCAGGCATACGAAAAAATAATTATGTCGCAGACAGCCAATTGGGAAGCTGATCGTCTGGCCTCAACGGATATGATTATTTTGAAGATGGCTCTGGCAGAAATGATTAATTTTCCGAGTATTCCTGTAAAAGTTACGATTAACGAATTTATAGAACTGGCAAAAAATTATTCGACGCCAAAATCCGGACAATTTATTAATGGTATTCTTGATGTGTTGTCAACGAAATTAATAAATGACGGAATTATCAGAAAATCGGGCCGTGGATTGATTGACAACAAATAAGAACATCCGAAATCACAATCTAACATTTACTGTTTTAAAATCTGTAACCTACTATCATCATGAGCAAATCATCTAAAACCCTTTGGGCATTTGTAGCTGGAGCAATTACCGGAGCAGCATTAGGAATCTTATATGCGCCGGATAAAGGGGAAAATACTCGTAACAAACTATATTTCCAGTTGAATAAATATCGTGACCAGTTACGTCAGTTGATTAATGACCTGATTGATGGAAAAGAAATTCCTGAAACGATGGCTAAAACTGAAGGTAAGAAAGTGGTAACAGAAGCCCGTGAAAAAGCGGAACGTCTTTTGGAAGATGTGGAAAATATGATGAGCCAGATCAAAGCCAAAGCTTAATAATGGCTTTTGAGCAAGACATAAGGTTTAAAGAAAACGGGCCTGAAGCCTGTTATTCCGGGCCTTGCGTCTTGCTCTTTTATTCGTAATTATCTCTTTGACCTGCAACATGGCACTAATACATCGATCATGAAAAAAATTCTTTTTATCGCGCTTTCTCTCACAGTATTGTTCGCTTGCGACAATAAACAAAAGGAAGGACATAAGGATGAAAACGAACTGGCGGAAGAATTAAGACCTACTGCTGATAAATTTCCGGTTATGAAATTCGATCGCTCTGTGGTTGATTTTGGTAAAATTACGGAAGGAGATACGGTTTTTCATACCTTTAAATTCACTAATACCGGGAATATTCCTCTTGTTCTGAGTGCAGTAAATGCTTCTTGCGGATGTACAACCCCGGAGTGGACCAACGAACCGGTTGAACCCGGAAAATCAGGTTATATCAAGGTGAAATTCAACAGTAAGTACAAAGAAGGGAAACTACAGAAAACTGTAACGGCTTATGCCAATACCCTCCCTCCCGACAATACGGTATCTTTCAAAGTTGAAGTCCTGAAAAAACCTGTTCAATAGCTCGGAGGGGCATAACCATTCATTCAATTTCAGGGATTTTTATCAAATAAATTGTAAAATCAAACTACTAAAAAATGTTTAACTCTATTTTACTTCAGGCCGGAGCCAATTCAGGCATCATGCAGATTGTCCTTTTCGGTGGAATTTTCGTTGTTTTTTACTTTTTCATGATTCGTCCGCAACAGAAAAAACAAAAAGAACAACAACAGTTTGTAGATTCAATCAAAACCGGTGATAAAATTGTTACAATCGGTGGTGTTCATGGTACTGTAATCACTGTTCGTGAAAAAACAGTCGTTGTTGAAATTGATTCAAGCAAAGGAGTAAGAGTAGTGTTCGAAAAAACAGCTGTCTCTAAAGATGCTTCTTCACGTTTAGGTGCTGAATAAATAGAAATTTTCTGATAGAAACCGAGTAGCGTTGAGCTTTTTAACGATTCCCGGTTTCTATTTTTTTTAATCAGACAAAAAGATTAAACTTATATATTCTTATCATCGTATTTGTATCTGACTGATATGAAATCCAACTCGATAAAAAAAGATTACATCGCAATGGTTGTCAGCTTGTTAGCTGCCCTGGTATTCTGGCTGATGAATGCTTTGAATAAAGATGGCTATTCTGAGAAAATCTCTTTTCCGCTTAGAATCCAATACGATGATTCACTTTATATCCCAGTTCAGGCTTTGCCTAAAAAGATTGCAGTAAATGTTTCCGGAAATGGATGGGATCTGCTGAGAAAATCACTCTCTCTGGACGTTACTCCTATCAAATACCCGATTGAAAAACCGCTGAAATCTAAAGTTCTTAATACTTCATCTCTTCAGGACCTCGTTTCTGATTATATCAAAGATGTAAGAATCAACTATATCGTCGCCGAAAATCTGGAATTGGAATTTGACAAAAAACTGACAAAAACCATCAGAATCAGGGTTGACAGTCTTGGTATTCCATTGAAAGAAAACTATGTGGTATCAAGTCTCATCAATGTCAATCCAAGAAAAATCACCCTTGTAGGGCCTAAATCCACCCTGGAAGAATTCGGAGACGTCATCTCTGTGAAAATACCTGGCAGAAGAATTCAGGATAACTTTGATGATGAAATCAAACTAAATCTTCCCAAAAACGCTCAGATCAAAGCCAGCAAAGACAAGGTGAACGTGAGTTTTGAAGTGGCAGAGCTCCTTCATAACTAATCATTCAGTCCAAACCTTTTACCAATAAAAGTACTGATGCAGGAAAAAGCACATCTGATTGGTATTACCGGAGGAATAGGTTCCGGAAAAAGCCTGGTATGTAAAATATTTTCCACCCTCGGAATCCCCGTTTTCGAAGCCGATCTGAGAGCTAAACTCCTGATGAATAATGACCTGGTTCTGAAAGAGCAAATTATCGGACTTCTCGGGCCTGAAGCATATTCCTTCTCTTCCCTTCTGCAAAAAGATGAGTACAACAGAGCCTGGGTAGCCTCTAAAGTATTCAACAATCCGGTTTTATTACAGGAACTCAATCAATTGGTACATCCGCGTGTGCGAAAAGATGCCAGCGACTGGATTGAGGCTCAGCATGGTATCCCTTACATTTTATATGAAGCGGCATTGATGAAAGCAGCCGGAAATGGTAATTCTTTCCAGAAAGTTATTGTTGTGAACGCTCCGGTTGAACTTAGAATCAAAAGGGTTAAATCAAGAGATAATCGTCCGGAAGAAGAGATTTTAAACATTATAAAAAGACAAATTTCAGAAGAAGAGCGTTTGGGTTTTGCGGATTTTGTGATTAAAAATGATGATAAATCTCCCGTAATTGATCAGGTTCTTGAACTTCACCAAAAACTTCTTACACTTTAATCCAACAAAAAAGCCCGGCAAATCCGGACTTTTTTAAAAGTATTCGCTTAACCTAAAAAACAAATTGAAAATGAAACTCAATTCCGGTGTTTTGAAGGACTTCTGATATCTCTCTTTATTTTACCGCTAAAATCCTGAATTCAGTTCTGCGGTTCTGTTTATAGTCTAATTCTGTACATTGTACCCCGTCAACACATTCATTAATAGGTTCTGTTTCTCCATAACCTTTTGATACCAGTCTGGCAGGATCAACCCCTCTTGCCACCAGATAATCCACCACTGCTCTGGCTCTGTTGTCAGACAATTGCATATTATAGGTATCTGATGAACGTGCATCTGTATGTGAACGAATCTCAATCTTCATTTCAGGGTATTTTTTCAGAAGCGGAATCAGACGACTATCCAATTCTTTTGCGGCATCTGTACGAATGAAGAATTTACCATAATCATAATAAATGTTATTCAGCTTGAATATATCCCCTTCTCCGTACATCGCCAGATCTGCCTGAAACTGTTTATTACTTTTTCCTGATTTAAACTTGTCAAAAGCCTCCTTCGTTGTAGCGTACTTATCTTTCTGTGCAGTAAGTTTGTGGTTAGCGTTTGGTTTAACATCAAATTCGTAGGCACCGTCAGCTCCTGTTACTACGGTCTGTTTGGTATTATCTTTCTCATTTTGTAAAGTCACCTGTACCCCTGAAAGCGGCTGCTGATTAACTTCAGATTTTACAACCCCTCTTAATAATGTTCCGGTAGATTTATCAAGGTATAAAGCCAGTTGCGTTTTCTGGGCGGAATTACTTTTGGTAGAAAACACCACGCTGTTAGTCTGATAACCTTCCTTAATTGCTTTAAACTCATATTCTGATTCTGACTGAAGACACATTTTTGTTGAGCCTTCAATTCCTGTTACTCTCAGATCACGGTTTTCTCCGTTAACAATAGTTCTTACATCGACATTCTCAAGAGGTGTTTTGCTGGCTGCATCATACACGATCAATTCCATTTCACGACAGGATTTCGCAAAACTATAAATGTTGTCATCATGAACCCCCATTTTCCGGTTGGAAGAGAAAAATCCTGAATTTCTGTTGCCATCTGTAATAAGCCCGAAATCATCTTTTTCAGAATTGATCGGAGCTCCAAGATTCACTACACCCCGGTACGCCACCTCATCCTTCATTTCAGCATAAAATATATCTAAACCTCCCAAACCCTCATGTCCGTCTGAAGCAAAATATAAATTTCCGTTTTCATCTGCAAAAGGGAACATTTCATTTCCTTCTGTATTAATCTCTTTTCCAAGATTCACCGGAGAACCCCAGGTGCCGTTATTGTATTCAACAACGTAAATATCTGTACCTCCATAACCTCCCGGCATATCAGAAACAAAATAAAGTTTGGTGTTATCGGGGCTTAAGGCCGGATGACCTACAGAATATTCATCAGAATTAAAAGGCAGCTCTTTGATGTTAGACCATGCATTGTTTACCAGATCTCCGGAAAAAAGCTTTAATTTATTAACCCCGTCTTTCGACTCTCTTGTCTTTCCTTTGTTGTAATTATTTCTGGTAAATATTACTTTTTGCTCTCCTTTGAAAAAGGACATAGGTCCCTCATGATATTTGGTATTCAAAATTCTGCTAAATTCCTCTACTTTGGTAAGAGGCTGAATACTGGCCACTGCATTATCTGAATTACTGGCCGACATTCCACCCAGGGCACTCGCTCCGGGAACCCCTCTCTGTACACGCAATTCGGCCGTATCAGCTACAAAATATAAATCGAGAAATGGTGTCTGATTCCAGCTGAATACTTTCTTGATGGCACCACTTTCCTCACGGGCAGAACAGAAAACCAGACCGCCTTTATAGTACATAGGACTAAAATCAGCCTGACGTGAATTAATCGGTAAGTAAGTGATTTTATAAGTAGATGAATCACGATAAAAACGACTCATATCCATGTACGAAACAGTGAATCGTTTTCCCCTTAAGTCTGCGGCTTGCCTTTCTCCGTATTTGGAATAAATTTTCTGTGATTCTCTGTATTTTCCGTTTCCAGCCAGAGATTGTGCATAATAGAGGTAATTTTCACTTTCAGTATCAGGATAATCCCGAATTAAATCAGCATAAACCCGTTCTGCATTTCTGATATCCTGAATCCGACGATATGAATATGCTAATTTTTTCAATGCTTCCTGACGAGCAGGCTGTTCAACATTTTTCTCTTTCAGATACCCCTCATACAAAGGAATAGCATTTAAATAGCTAAAATCTTCAAATTGACGATTTGCCGCTTTCAGTTTAGCTTGCCCATAGGTAAATGTCCCTGAAATGGCCAACACTAAAATAATGGATATTTGAAAAAATCTCTTCATTCGCTTTCTTTTACAGCTGAGGCGGCAGCATTGTATTTAATTAATACTACTGTTAACAAATTATGTGCCAAAAAAGGGCAGTTTGATTACGGGATTAACCTGAATATGAAGATTGTCTTTTGATAACCGGGCGGATGGAAAACTATCATAAATTTTCACATGCTGTAAAGGTACTGAAATAACGCTTTACTCCCTCTTATCATATGTCATTTAAATCTGCTCTTTTTCGACCGTTAAATAACTGCTACCACTGATAATCAACCACTTACAATCTACCACTCCTCTCATAATTTCATTTTTGAGGAAAAAAGCACCTAACTTCGCATCAGTTAATTTCTTTAATATCAAACATTACTTAACCCAAATATTCTTAAAAATGAAACACATTCTCTACACATTAGCGGTTGTTTTTGTTATTTCATTTTCTGCAAAAGCACAATCAGAAAATTATCATACATTCAAAGTTGATCTTGCCTTAGGTTATGCACAACCCTCCGGAAACGGAGTGAAAGGCGGAGCCTCTCTTTCTCTTGAACCGAAGTACAATATCAATGACCAGGTTGCAATCGGATTAAAATTCGAATCCTCATGGCTCTCAACCGTAACTGATACCAGGAATGATTATTATTCAGGTGCCGCAGTAGGCTCTTATTTACTTACAGGTGAATATTATTTCCTTGAAAGTCTGGCCAGACCGTTTTTAGGAGCCGGTGTTGGTTTTTACAATCAATCCTCTGTAACAGTAATAGGTGGTTCTGCTACTTCTGCAACAATTGGCGGAACCAGTTTTGGTTTTGCTCCTAAAGGAGGTTTCCAAATCGGGCATTTCCGACTCGTTGGAGAATATAATCTGGTAAAAGACTTGAATTTCTTCACGATTAAAGCCGGGATTACTTTCGGTGGGGGAAGAAAATAACCGCTTTCAGAATGATAGTAAAAGGCTTGAAAAATTATTCAGGCCTTTCCGTTTTTATGCCTGATTCCATAAGCTCAATGCTGCCATTAAGAAAATCACGGGTTAAAGATAGTCCAATGATTTTGTGAAACGCTTTAGGTTTTTGTAACTTGCAATATGGAAAATTTTGTTGTTTCGGCCCGAAAATATCGTCCTCAGTTGTTCGACTCTGTGGTAGGGCAATCGCATATTACAACTACTTTGAAAAATGCGATCCGAACCAATCATCTGGCTCAGGCTTTTTTATTTTGTGGCCCCAGGGGTGTAGGAAAAACTACTTGTGCGAGAATCTTAGCCAAAACCATTAACTGTCAGAATCTTACTGCCGAAGCAGAAGCCTGTGGAGAATGTGAATCCTGCATCAGTTTTCAAAATAATGCTTCTTTTAATATCCATGAACTGGATGCCGCTTCCAACAACTCGGTAGATGACATTCGTAACCTGATTGACCAGGTAAGATATCCTCCTCAGTCCGGAAAATTTAAAATATATATTATCGATGAGGTGCACATGCTTTCAACAAGTGCCTTCAATGCTTTTCTTAAAACCCTGGAAGAACCCCCTTCTTATGCGATTTTTATTTTAGCAACTACTGAAAAGCATAAAATTCTTCCGACCATTTTATCCCGCTGCCAGATTTTTGATTTCAATAGAATTCAAATTCAGGATATGGCAGAGCATTTGTCAGAAATTGCCCGAAATGAAGGTATTTCCGCCGAAGCAGATGCGCTCGAATTAATTGCTCAAAAAGCTGACGGGGGTTTAAGAGATGCCCTTTCGATGTTTGACCTGAATGTTACTTTTTCTAAAGACAATGTGCTGAAATATGCCAATGTACTTGAAAATTTACACATTCTGGATTATGATTATTACTTCAGAATGACAGATGCCCTTTTATCAGGGAATCAGTCTGAAGTATTAATTATGTTCGATGAAATTCTAAAAAAAGGATTTGACGGACACCAGTTCATTGTCGGTCTTTTGGAGCATTTCCGGAATCTGATGGTTTGCAAAGATCCTGTTACAGTAACACTTTTGCAGGTATCTGCCTCCGTTCAGCAAAAATATGTATTGCAGTCTGCTCATGCTCCCTACTCCTTTCTGATGTCAGGATTAAGTATCGGCAGTAATTGCGATTTAAATTATAAAGCTGCTAAAAATCAGAAATTACATGTTGAAATCTGTCTTCTAAAACTCGCTCATATTCCGCAGGTTTTAAATTTGGCAAATCTTCCTGCGGTGGAGGGCAGCGAAGGAAAAAAGTCTGATGCTCCTGAGCCTTCAGTTGTCGCGAAGGAGGAAAAGACACAGGCAATTCCTGCAGTTCCGGTAACAGTTCAGGCTTCTCAACCGGTAATACCAGCTATTCCCAAACATTCCAGACTAAAAAGTACTTCATTAGCCACAGCGCCGGTTGCTCCTAAGAATCAGACTGAAAATGTTGTAAATGAACCTATTGTTCAGATGAACAGGGCTTTTACATTGGAAAACCTGAAAATTTACTGGAATCTGTTCATTGAAGACCTGCAAAAAAGGCAGAAATTCAGTGAATATGTTATTCTGAACCGGGATTTTAAATTAGACGGGACAACCATTAAATTAGCCGTTGACAATGACATTCAGATTGATTTACTGCAACAGGCACTTAGATCGGAGTTATTGCATTTCCTGCGCAAGGAACTACAGAATTCCACTATTCACCTTGAGGTAAAAGTTGCTGAACAGGAAACAACTAAAATGATTTATACCCAGGCAGAAAAGTTCAGATTCCTTGCTGATAAAAATCCGGCAATGCACGACCTGAGGAATACGCTCGGTCTGGATTATGATTATTAAACAGCTATTTTCTATCTGAATAGCTTCGTGTAAAGCTATTCAGATAGCCTAAATTATAATTTCCCTCCGTAAGCCAGATCACCTGCATCTCCCAAACCCGGAATAATATAAAATTTCTCATTCAGATGATCATCCAGAGCACCTAAAAAGAATTCTGCTTCCGGCATCTGAGTTTTCAGATAATCTACTCCTTCCGGAGCGGCAATAGCAGCTGCAATAATCACCCTGCGGGGAACTCCGTATGCCTGCAATGCCTGGTAAGATTTGTAAAGCGATTTTCCGGTAGCAAGCATCGGATCTACCAAAATGATAGTTTTATCCGTTAAATCAGGACTTGCCAGGTAATCCATCTGTACATCAAAAGTTTCGTCAGCTCTGTGCTTACCACGATAAGCTCCTATAAATGCATTCTCTGCACGGTCAAATATATTCAAAAAACCATGATGAAAGGGCAGACTTGCTCTCAGGATAGCCACTAATACAGGTTGTTCTTCAAGCATTTGCGTATGAGCAATGGCCAGAGGAGTCTGTATTTCAACAGGTTTATAAATTAATGTTTTGGAAATTTCATATGCCAGAATTTCTCCTAACCTATCCATATTTCTCCGAAAACGCATTGAGTCATGCTGAATACTGACATCTCTTAACTCTGCAATAAAATGATTGGCAATTGAGGCATTTGATTGTAAAATGAACATGAAATTTTCTGGTTTTTTCTGCAAAATACAATTTTCTGATTAGTTGGTAAAGAAAAACGTTAAATGTATGAAACTAAATAAGATCGTTTGACCTATATAGAGCTCCTTTCCGCAAAAAAAGGCTGATAAATACAACATTTACCAACCTTTTATCAATGTATCTTAACTGAATCTTACCAGCGAACCTGTCCTTCTCCGGTAACTATCCATTTTTCAGTAACAAGTTTCTCTAAAGCAAATGGCCCTCTGGCATGAAGCTTTTGTGTCGAAATTCCGATTTCAGCTCCTAAACCAAATGCTCCGCCATCTGTAAACCGGGTTGAAGCATTGGCATAAACTGCCGCCGCATCAATCTCCTGCTGAAAGATCAGACAATATTCAGTATTTTCTGAAATAATTGCTTCTGAATGACGTGACGAATATTTTCCGATATGTTTCAATGCCTCGTCAAAGCCCTCTACTATTTTAACCGAACATTTGAAATCCAGAAATTCTCTGCCAAAATCTGCTTCATCAGCTTGTTGTAAATATGGGTAATTCACCGATGAAAGTATTTCAAAAGCCGTTTCATCTGCAAAAACTTCAACGTTATATTTCAGAAAATCTTCTTTCAGCATCGGTAAAAACTGAGCGGCTATTGCTCTGTCAACCACTACCGTATCAAGTGAATTACAGACTGACGGACGTGAAACTTTAGCATTTACAACAATATTACGGGCATTTTCAAGATTCGCAGTTGTTTCTACATAAGTATGACACACACCGGCTCCGGTTTCAATGGTTGGAACCAGAGAATTTTTCCGCACAAATTCTATCAAAGACTCCGAACCTCTTGGAATAATTACATCCACATATCTGGTTGCAGTAAGCAGTTCTTTTACAAATTCTCTGTTTACAGGAAGTAAGGTAATTGCGTCAGTGTTAATATCAAACTCCTTCAAAACCTTATGAATCAAACCAATAAGACATATATTCGTCTCATATGCATCGCTTCCTCCTCTCAGAACAACGGCATTTCCCGATCTGATACAAAGAGATGTCACATCAATAGTTACATTAGGACGAGACTCATAAATGACACCCACAACTCCTAAAGGAACCGCTATTTTTCTGATTGACAACCCGTTTTCCAGCGATTTTTCCAGTAAAATCTGTCCGGTCGGATCCGGTAAATCAGCAACATCATTTAAACTCGACGCAAGATCGGCAATTCGTTTTTCAGTAAGTGTCAGGCGATCATACTTGGGGTCTTCGGGGGACATTCTGGACAGATCTTTCTGATTTTCCAGAATGATCTGGGCTTTATTTTCCAACAAAACTTCCGCCAGGCGATCCAAAATAGCTTTTTTTCGCGCATCCGTCAGTCTCCTGACTTCCGCAGAGGCAGCATGTGTTTTAGCCAGCATAGGTACAATCGTAGTGATTGTTTCCAGCTCCTGTGTTTCTAATTCCATGTTCCCGATTACTGTTTAATTAAATGATTCTCTATATAAAAATCCATACAAAGTAAGGAAAGAATCTTTGGAACAGCATGCTGTTTTGGGAAAAATCCTTAAATTCAATTGATTTTTAAATTTCTTCCACTGAAATTGTTCGAAAGCACTGTCATCCTCTGAAAATTGATCAGGGGGTATAACTGATAATAACTGATTTCTCTTTTAACCCCGTTAACAAGCTGATTATCTGACATGGATATTAAGAAAAAATATACAAATGGTGAAGTCACCGTTCTTTGGGAACCTCAAAAATGTATTCACTCTGCCATCTGCTTTAAAGGATTACCTACTGTTTTTGACCCCAGAAAACGTCCCTGGGTTACCATTGAAGGTGATTCTACAGAGAAAATCATTCAGCAAATAAAGGCCTGTCCATCAGGCGCGCTGGCCTATAAGATGAATGATGAAAATAATCCGGAGAGCATGACTTCCATAAATACGGTAGTTGAGGTTCTGCCGAATGGCCCCTTGCTGGTTTATGGAAACCTGAAAGTAAAAGACAAAGAAGGAAATGAAACATTAAAAAGCCAGACTACTGCTTTTTGTCGCTGCGGGCATTCAGAAAATAAGCCTTATTGTGATGGCACTCATGTCAGCATTGCTTTTGAAGGTTAGCAAAGGAAAAGGGTCATCTGAGTTGGAACTCAAATGACCCTTTTTACAACAACACTAAAATTTAGCATTGGATTTTAGAAATCATAACCAAGCGTCAGGTAACTGATCGGTGATTTTATGTCTTTGTTTTCCATTCCCCAGCCAACATCAAATTTAACAAAGTATCCCAGCATAGTTGTTCTCGCTCCTACCCCGTAACCAACCAAAAACGGATTTCTGAAATCCGTAACAGTTGCCTGGAACGGGTTAGTTCCTCCACCATAAACAATAGTGTTAAATCCGTTTTTTCTTGAGAACGGGCTCGCTCCTGTCCAGGCTGTTCCTACATCTGTAAAAGCAGACAATTGAAGGTTTTTGAAGAAATTCGAATAAATCGGATTTTTAGTCAGATACCTCACAATCGGGATTCTCAATTCAACATTGAACAATAAATTACTTACACCGGAGAGTTTATTCACATTAAATCCTCTCAGACTTGTCGCAAAATCTGACAGGAAAATATCTTTACTGGCGATTCCTGTTCCAAGTGGATTGTTGGTATTTCTTGATTCTCTTTCAATAAATAACCAGTTATCCATCCCTCCCATAATAAACTGTTTCGGAGAATCTCCGAAAGAATGTCCTCCGGAAAGACGGCCTGCAAGAATCATGTACTGACCAACTTTCAAATAATGACGGATATCAGCCGTAAATCTTTCAAATCCATCTTTCGCACTGGCCAATCCGGTAAAATGTTCATATTTCACTTTAAATCTTGTTCCTTCCAAAGCATTAACTCCCGAAGAAATCGTGTTATCGTAAACAAACTCGGCATTGGCACCCAGATAATCAGAGAAAATCTCCGGTGTAGAAACAGAATATAAATTAATAGCTCTGTTACTTGTATAAGAAGGTGAAATGGTCAGTCTGGCATTTGCATTAAAAGGATAAGAAGCAGAGGCACTCAATCTGTTAAATCTGACTTTCTGGCTCAGCGTTTCTGTTTCCTGTGATAACACCTTCCTGTCAAAACGTACGGTAAAATCAACTCTTTTCGGTAAATAAGAATACTCAGCCCATAAATCAGAGTTTTTCAGATTTGGTGTAATGAATATCCCACCTTTCAACTGATGATTTTCCAGTAAGTCATTCATAGTTACCGCAAAAGAATAACCTAAACCTCTTACGGGATCTACCACAAAATTTCCGTCTGTACCGTTTACAACAAAAGGATTGGTATAATCAGTGGGCCCTTTTATTTTGATGTTATCTTTTCTTGTTTGTCTGGCTATATTATTTCTTTCATTACGGCTTTTCTTAACATCCGTTTTCTTATCCGCAGGTTTTGTAACAGTAAGGTTATCAAACTGATAATTATCTGTATCTACCTCTCCGGGAGCCAGGACTATAGTGGGTTCAGCAGGTTTCGGAACTTCAGCAGGAACATTGGTAAGCGGAGTTGCATTATTGGTTTTTGCCTCCTGCTTTTCCGTCATAGGCACTCCTGTTATTCTGGAAATTCTGGGTGTAATAGAATAATTTCCGGTGGCGTTAAAATCTGCCTGATTCTGATAAGCAATATAATCGGTTTGATTTTCGGCTGTACGAAAAACAAGGTTTTTCGCAACATTTATATCAAAATCGATAATATTATTCCGGTAAGCAGTCATTTGAGTAGCAAGAGAATCTCCGGAAACAAGGCGGTAAATATTTCTTACCCCTTTCTCATCATTGAGAAAATAAACAGTGCTTCCATCTGTTACAACAGGACGGGTAATCATACCGTTCGACTCCACCAGTCTTCTTACTGATTCCGATTTCGGCTTGCCATCGTGCACAAAAAGGCTGAATTTAGAACCTATACTTTTAAAAGAGCCCTTATCCACATCCAGGCTGTCTTTCAGGCGGTTTGACGTAAAAATCACTTTCCCTGCATTTCCGACAAACTGAGGATAAAGATCATCATAAAGGTCGTTGGTCAGTTGAACCGTGTTCTTTCTTGAAATATTATATAAGAATAAATCATTCTGACCTTTCTTCTCAGCACTTAATACAATATTGGTTCCGTCATCTGAAATATCGAAATCACTGACCTGATCAAAATCGAGGTATCTGTAGATTGATAACTTTCCGGCTGGTTTTTTATCAGAAAAATCGGTAAAAACATCCAGTTCGGTAGAACCTCCGTTTTCAAAAATAACAGCCAGAGAATTACCTCTTGTCCAGGAAAGTAATGGCGTATTATAATTGATAGACTGATTCAGTGTTTTATACCCGATATTAAATAAAGTATGGGTCTTTTTAGTCTTAAAATTATATACTTCAACTGCCGAGCGGCCGAGGTTATTGGTTGAAAAAGCAACCATACTGCCATCAGGACTGATTTTGAATTTATTCAGTTTTTCGGTATCTCCTACTTTTACCTGTTTAACCTTCAGATCAATTTTGGGAGCCTGAAAAGAAGAATTAACATTGTCGGCCATTGAAGAGTAATATTCATGCCACTCCCGCAAAAAACGGCTGTAAGGCATACCAAGTGTACTGGCGATACTGGTCTGCTCATTTCTGATAATCCGGGTAAGATTAAGGATATTTGAGATATTATCCCTTCCGTTTTTCTCAGCAATGTAATTCCAGATCGACTGGCCGATAAGTGCCGCCTCTTTTCCGGTAGCAAGATTTGGTTTACGAAGTTTTTTATTCAGTAATGCATCTCTCATAAAATCATCCATCTCCACACTCCATCCCTCAGCGATATAGGCAGTAACACCATTCATGAACCATTCCGGAACAGAAAGAAGCAAGGAATTTTGCAAAGCATCCTTCAGACTTCCACCATAAAGCATATCATATACAAACACATGGGAAATCTCTCTTACCAATTCTTTTTTATAAGCAACCTGATTTCCTGAAAAGGCAATTTCTATTCTTGATTTAGAAAGGTTTTCATCTGAAACCTCCTTATCACTTGACAAAGTAATCCCGATGTTACTTTGATTAATATCCTGAACCGAGCTGTAGACGAAGATTTTTGTTCTGCTAAAAGGAGAATATCCCAGCATTTCTGTGATTCTGTCAAATTCTGATTCTGCAAACTGTGCCGTAACGGTGGCCATTGGCAGGGCATCATCATAAAAATACACCTCAAAATTCTGAGTGGTCAACACTTTCCAATGAAAATGACGATACTGAATCCGGTTTTTCCCGAATGGCGTCTGGGTTGGGAAATAATTCTGTGCCTTAGCAAAGAAGCCCGACAAAAGAAATAGAATAAGTAAAGACTTTTTCATCGTTTATAGAACAGTTTAGAGTTTCCTGTTTCTAAGGATTATTTGAATGACATTTTTACAAAAACTAGCTTCAACTGCCATTCTAACGGGAAACTACGCTAAATATAACGAAGCAAAACGATTTATATTGACTTCCGAAGCAAGTTCTTTTTCTTCAGTCAGAAATTCCGTAAAATGTTTCGCAAAGTAGGGTGCGAGGGATACTCCTTTTGATCCCAAACCATTGAAAATACCCAATTGTTTAAACGCCGGATGAAGTCCGATCAGCGGTCTTCTATCCTTTGTTGCCGGTCGCACGCCAGCCTTTTGTGCAATGAATTTAAAGGGCGGTTTCAGCAATTTACCATATTTGAGGGTAAGCTCTTCTCTGGCCTGTATGGTGGAAATCCAGTCTAATTCATGCCAGCTATACGTTGCCCCGACTTTATACCTTCCATCCGGTAAGGGAACAACAAATGCTCCCTGATTAATAATTTCCTGTAAATGAACACCTTCTATTTCAACTTCCAGCACTTCCCCTTTCACCGGATTGAATGGAAGCCAGTTGAAAAAAGGGTTATCTTTCCCATGAAATCCTTCACAAAAAATTAGTTTATCGGCCTTCAACCCCTTATAAATCACAAGATTATCTTCTGTAAGCTGAATAGATTCAATCTCAAATGCCTGATTGACAAGCATGTCCTTTGAAGAGAAATAAGCCTTAAAGACATCCAGAAAGGTATTTAAATCAACCCAGCCTGAATGTGAAGTAGTTACACCTCCCAACTCATTGTTTACAATTCCCTGATACTTTGAATTTTCAAACTCAATGGTAGCAAACGCTTCAAATTCTCTGATAATTTCCTCATTCTGAAAAAACCGCCGGACCTCTTCATTCGGAAATGGTCTGTAAATCGGAATTTCATGAAAAAACTTTTGACCGAATCTGTTTTCAAGCTTTGCATAGTACTTCTCCAGAAAAGGAAAAATATCATCTGCCAGCCAGGTTTTAACCAGTTTTCTTCCTGTGACCGGATTAAAAATTCCGGCGGCTACTCTTGACGAAGAAGGAAGTTCCGCATTATTAAAAATACGAACCGTCTGACCTGCTTCCTGTAAAGCATTGGCCAGAACCGTTCCGGCAAGTCCCTGACCTACTATTATAAAATCAACGTATTCCAAAGATTCCTGTATATTCCCCAATATTAAATAATGGCCCTATTTACCGGCCAGTTTCTTATCATGTAAATTAATCACAAAGTCAACCTGCTCTTCCAGCGTCATAAAAGAAGTATCCATCAAAATCGCATCTTCTGCCTGACGAAGCGGTCCTTCTTCCCTTGTTGAGTCCATAACATCTCTTTTCTTAAGATTATCAAGAATTTCATCCAGATCAATCAGCTCCCCTTTTTCCAGCAGCTCTTTTTGTCTTCTCTCCGCTCTGATCACAGAATCAGCTGTCATAAAAACCTTTACTTCGGCTTCAGGGAAAACCTTGGTCCCAATATCCCTTCCATCCATCACAATACCTTTGTGTTTACCCATTTTCTGTTGCTGGGCAACCATTGCTTTTCTGACTGTAGTAATAGCACTCACTTCACTGACCAAATCAGAAATATACATTTTCCTGATTTCATCCTCCACATTAAGTCCATTCAGATAAGTATCACTTTTGCCTTTTAATTCATTGAAATGGAAAGTAATCTGAATCTTCTTTAATGCTTCATCCACTTCATGCGGGTTTGTCAAAGCAATATGATGTTCATGAAAATACAAACTTACAGCCCGGTACATTGCTCCGGTATCGATAAAAGCATATCCTAATTGCGAGGCAACACGTTTAGCTGTGGTACTCTTTCCACAGGAAGAATGTCCGTCGAGGGCAATAATAATTTTTTGCATAAAATATAATATCAGTAGTGTGGGGATCCTTGTATTTTTATAAAAGGTAAACGTCTGATTTTTCACAAAACATACCCTCCTCTTCATTTTTAATGAACAATTTCTCTTTTCAGGAATTTATTAAATGAAGATAGATGATTCTCTACGGAAAATATGATTTCTTAAATGAACCCCTTAGGTTTTTGTGCAAAGATAAGTAACTTGGTCAGATGTTTGGATTCAGAAACAAGAAATAGCATGAAAGAATCCCAAACGGTTTCTATGATTATCTAAATATCAAATTAAAGCTAAACATGAGAATAATTGGCAATATCATCAACATTTTTAACAGAAATATTCAATTCGGAGAAGTTTTTATCGAAAATGGTCTGGTTCATAAAATAGAAATATCTTCTGAAAATCCGGATCCTTCCTTTCCTTATTTGCTCCCGGGTTTTGTTGATGCCCATGTTCATATAGAAAGCTCTATGCTTACCCCGATTCAGTTTGCAAGACTGGCCGTAGTACACGGAACAGTGGCAACAGTTTCGGATCCTCATGAAATTGGTAATGTTTTAGGGGTAAAAGGGGTGGAATACATGCTTGAAAATGCAGAAAAGACTTCATTTAAGTTTTGCTTTGGCGCTCCTTCCTGTGTCCCTGCTACTGTTTTTGAAACCGCCGGGGCTGTTATCAGTCCGGAAGATGTAGAATATCTTTTTAAAAATTACCCGAAAACAGGCTATCTGGCAGAGGTAATGAATTTCCCGGGGGTATTAATGGGTGATCCGGATATGCTTTCTAAAATTGCAATAGCTCAAAAATACTCAAAACCTGTAGATGGTCATGCACCGGGTCTCAGAGGTGAAGAGGCCAGACGATATATTGAAGCAGGCTGTCAGACAGACCACGAATGTTTTACAGCAGAAGAAGCCCTTGATAAATTGAAATATGGCATGAAAATCCTGATCCGTGAAGGATCTGCTGCCAAAAACTTTGAAGCTCTGATTAATCTCCTCCCCGGGCATTTTGAACAAATGATGTTTTGTTCCGACGACAAGCATCCTGATAATCTGGTAGAAGGCCATATCAATCAATTAGTAAAAAGAGCTCTGGCAAAAGGATTTGATTTGTTTCAGGTTTTACAAATGGCCTGCGTCAACCCGGTACAGCATTACAAACTTCCGGTAGGTTTATTAAGACCAGACGATCCGGCTGATTTTATACTGATTGACAATCCGGAAAATTTCAATATTTTAAAGACTTTCCTGAACGGAGAACTCGTTTCTGAAAACGGCATTTCAAAAATCCCCGATCTTCCCAGTGAAATTGTGAACAACTTCAACTGTAATTTGAAAAGTCCTGAGGACTTTATCTGTAAAACTGAGGGAGTAAATGCCGATGCCAATATTAAAGTAATTGAAGTTTTAGATGGCCAGCTGATCACCTTAGCTTCCGAATGGCCGGCATTAGTCAGGAACGGAGCTCTTGTTTCTGATACCGAAAATGATTTACTGAAAATTGCGGTGGTAAATCGTTATGCCGATTCCCCGCCTGCCATTGCATTTATTAAGAATTTTGGCCTGAAAACAGGAGCTATCGCTTCATCAGTTGCTCATGATTCCCATAATATTATAGCAGTAGGTATTGACGACGCTTCGATATCTAAGGCCGTCAATGCAATTATCGAAGTAAAAGGCGGTGTTTCCGCCGTAAATGACCAAGCGTTAAAAGTACTTCCTCTGCCAATCGCAGGGCTGATGTCCGGAGAAGATGGTTATGAAGTTGCCGGAAATTACGCAGCGATTGACCATTTCTCAAAAAGGGAACTAGGCTGCACCTTAAACTCACCTTTTATGAGTCTTTCTTTCATGGCATTACTCGTTATTCCCAATTTAAAACTCTCTGATCTCGGACTTTTTGACGGGCAAAAATTTCAATTTACAAAGCTTCTCGTATAGTAATGTACCGGGTTCTGTGATCGCTCTTCACAGAACCCGAAAACACTGAACCTAGAAAATCTTCACTAACAACGACTATTCGTATTTCTTCATAAAATTTCATATATTTTTTCAAAGATTACACTGTACTTTTCAAAGATTCACAATACCCCGAAATAATTTTTTCTTTTGCAGGAAAAAAATATTCTTCGTAAAAAATGAATTGATGAAGAAGCCCCTCTTTTCACAGATTATTCACTAAAAATGAGATTTTCCATAAAAAACAATGTTATCCTATAAAAAGAACAATATACGACTCCATTATTTTTTCTATAATTATTAGCAGCTTCTTTTTTGATTTTATCAAAAAAAAGGGTGTTTTTTTAACAAAAAGAAAATTTTCAAGCCTTTTTCTTATCCAGATATAGTACAAAAATATCTTGTTTTATTATCATACAATATTGAATTTATTGAATTTTTATCCTTTTCTTCAATATTTAGGAAAACAAACTATTATTTGCCATAATCAAACATTTGCGATATATTATTCCGACATAACGTATACAACTAAATCAAAAGATTGTATTAACCCAAATAATATTTTATTTTTGCGAAGATTTCTATTCATCCAATACTTAAAACCAAAGTTTTAAAATGAGAAAAATTTTATTCAACTTTCTGCTGTTAATTACCCTGGTTGGGCAAGCAATGGCACAAGACAGGCAGGTCACCGGTAAGGTAGTATCTGCTGATGACAGTTCTCCTTTACCAGGTGTAAGCATATCTTTAAAAGGTACTTCCAAAGGTACCAACTCTGATGCATCGGGTAATTTCAAAATCAGCGTTCCAAGTGGATCAACACTGGTTTTTTCATTTGTCGGATTCAAAAAGCAATCTGTTTTGGTTGGTTCCCAAACATCCATCAGCATTAAATTAGAGGCTGATGTAGCATCATTAGATGAAGTTGTAGTGACAGCTCTCGGTCTTACCCGTGAAAAAAAATCTTTGGGCTATGCGACTCAGGAAATTAAAGGAGATGCCGTAAATACAGCCAAAGAAAGCAACTTCCTGAATTCCCTTTCAGGTAAAGTTTCCGGGGTAGAAATCAGACGTAATAATAACCTTGGAGCTTCTACCAACATTGTTGTCCGCGGGTTCAAATCGCTTTCCGGAAATAACCAGGCGCTCTTCGTTGTTGATGGCGTTCCTATTGATAATACCAACACCAACTCCCTTGATACACAAAATGGACGTGGTGGTTATGACTTCGGAAATGCTGCTGCGGATATTAATCCGGATGACATTGAGACAATCAACGTACTTAAAGGTGCTGCTGCAACCGCACTTTATGGTTCAAGAGCCGCAAATGGCGTAGTAATGGTTACTACCAAAAAAGGAAGAAAAAATAAAGGAATCGGGGTTACAGTAAGTGCCGGCTATACCGTCGGATCAATCGACAGAAGCACTTTTCCTAAATATCAAAACCAGTATGGAGGAGGTTATGGTAATTATTATGAATCGCCTGATAAGAAATTCCTTTATCGTGATATTAACGGTGATGGTGTTAATGATCTGGTAGTTCCAACCAGTGAGGATGCTTCTTACGGGGCTGCTTTTGATCCGAGTAAAATGGTATATGACTGGACTGCCTTTGATCCGACTTCACCAAACTACGGTAAAGCCCGTCCCTGGGTTGCTGCTAAAAATGACTATTCTGCTTTCTTTAATGATTCTAAAACATTCAATGGAAGTGTGGCATTAGATGGCGGAAATGAAAATGGTAACTATAGAGTTTCATATACCCGTTTCGATCAGACCGGTATTTTACCTAACTCAAGCCTTCAGAAAAACAGTTTCTCTTTTGGAGGTTCTTATGACTTCAGCAAGAAACTCACTGCCACAACTAATATCAATTTTGTTCGTCAGGATGGTAAAGGACGTTATACAAACGGTTATAACGATAACATTATGTCAAGCGCCCGCCAATGGAACCAAAGAAATGTTGACATTCTTGAATTGAGAGATGCTTATGACAGAACCGGCAAAAATATTACCTGGAACTGGGCCGATCCGACTGATCTGAAACCAATTTACTGGGACAACCCTTATTTCCAGCGTTATAACAACTACGAAACAGACTGGAGAAACCGTCTTTTCGGAAATGCCGCTTTAAATTATAAATTCTCCGATTTTTTTGATGTTTTAGGCAGGGTTTCGATGGACTCATACACAGAGTTGCAGGAAGAACGTGTAGCGGTCGGATCAATCAACAATAACGGCACAGCACGCTATGGCCGTTTTGACCATACTTTCAGCGAAATCAACTATGACCTGATTGCTAATTTCCATAAAGACATTAATGAGAATTTCAACCTGAAAGGTTTAGTCGGAGCTAACGTAAGAAGAACCAAGGATGACAGAATACGGGCCAGTACTCAGGGAGGTCTGATTGTTCCGGGTCTTTATTCACTGGGCAACTCAGCCTCGGCAATCAGTGCTCCGGTTGAAGATTTCTATGAATTATACCAGGACGGTATTTTTGCAAGTGCTTCTTTAGGATATAAAGATATGTTATTCCTGGACGCTACAGCCAGAAGAGACCGTTCTTCAACATTACCGGCTTCTAATAATGCATATTTCTATCCATCGGTATCAGGTAGTTTTATTTTCTCAAATGCTATGGCCAATAACAGTTGGCTGAGCTTTGGTAAAATAAGAGTTAACTATGCTGAAGTAGGTAACACTGCTCCTCCTCTCAGTATCGTAAATACGTACATTAAACCAACTAACCTGAATTCGGATAACAGAGATTCATTCAACGGACAACCATTATTTCAGGTAAATGCTACATTAAACAATCCGAATCTTAAACCAGAACGTACAAAAAGTACCGAAGTTGGTTTGGAAATGAAATTCCTGAAAAACAGACTTGGTTTTGACCTGGCTTTGTATAAAACTTTATCCGTTGACCAGATTCTGCCTGTTTCAGTATCCAAGGCTACTGGTTATGACCGTAAATATGTTAACGCCGGTACAATTGAGAACAAAGGTATTGAACTTGCCCTGAACGGTACCCCAATCCAGACTAAAAATGTAACCTGGAAAACTACGGTCAATTTCACGATGAACAGAAACAAGGTTCTCGAACTATATGACGGTGTCGATAACTTACAGATCGGATCATTCCAGCAAGGTGTAACGCTTAATGCCACTGTAGGCCAGCCTTACGGAGTATTAAAGGGAACAGACTTTGTTTTCAATGATAAAGGACAGAAAGTAATCGCATTGGATGCTGAAGGTAATAATACAGGGTATTATGCGAGAACAGGAGCTGATAACAATATCGGGAATATCAATCCTGATTGGAAAATGGGTATTTCCAATGCGGTTTCTTACAAAGATTTCTCATTCAGCTTCCTGATTGATATTCAAAAAGGAGGAAATGTATTCTCACTCGATCAGGCCTACGGTCTTGCAACAGGTTTATATCCTGAAACTGTATTCCTGAATGACAAAGGAAATCCTGTCAGAAGCTCTATTGCTTCAGGTGGCGGATATATTGTACCCGGCGTATTGCCGGACGGATCAGCTAATACGAAACGCGTAAGTGCTGAGAACTATGGTTTGTTCGGTTATGTGAGAAACCCGAATAGTGCATTTATCTATGATGCCAGTTATGTTAAATTAAGAGAAGTTGCTATTTCGTACAAATTACCTGTCAGCTTATTCGGAGGAGAATCCGGTGTAGTGAAAAACGCTACATTATCGATTGTAGGTCGTAACCTCTGGATCATCCACAAAAACCTTCCTTATGCCGATCCGGAAGATGGTTTAAGTTCCGGTAACATTCAGGGTTTCCAGTCGGGGGTCTATCCTGCCGTAAGAGAAATAGGAGCAAGTCTTAAATTTTCATTCTAAAAGTAATTTATCATGAAACGAATATATTCATACATATTAGTCTTATTATTAGCCTCCGCATGTACGAGTAACATCGAGGAGCTTAATATAGATATCAAACATCCAAGTGCCGGAACTGTTCCTTCTGCTACAGTTTTTGCCACTTCCGAAGCCAATTTATTTGAGCAGATTGTAAATACCAATGTTAACAGAAACGTATTCAGACTATTTGCCCAGCAATGGACAGAAACTACGTATCTGGACGAAAGCAATTACGATATTGTTTCGAGAGCGATTGCTGATGCACATTGGTTACAAATGTACGTTCGCGTATTGAATAACCTGAAGGAGGCTAAATCCCTGGTTTCTGCTGAAGTTCCTTTAAGTGATGCCGATAAAATTGCACAAAAGAACAAACTGGCTGCCATTGAACTCCTTTCCATTTACAGCTATCAGGTGTTGGTTGACAGCTTTGGTAACGTTCCTTATGCTGAATCACTTGCTCCTTCAAATGTAAATCCTAAATATGATGATGCTAAAGCCATTTATACCGATCTTGCCAAAAGATTGGACGCAGCACTTGCTTCAATCAATACTTCAGGAGGATCGTTTGGTTCGGGAGATCTGGTCTATGGCGGAGATATGGCCAAATGGAAGAAATTCGGAAATTTCCTTAAACTTAAAATGGGCCTGACTTTAGCCGATTCTGATGCGTCAACTGCCAAAACGATGATTGAAGCAGCTTTTACCAATGGACTGCCTGCTTCAAACGGAGATAATACCACTTTAAAATACGGGGGTGATGTGCCCAATACCAATCCGATATGGTTAGACCTGGTACAAAGCGGAAGACATGACTTTGTTCCTGCCAATACGATTGTTGATATTATGAATGCTGTGGAGGACCCAAGAAGAGCTGTTTATTTTACTAAACTAAATGATGCTTATATTGGCGGCCCATATGCCGGAGGTGGGAACTACACGAACTTTTCACAGATTGGTGATAAATTCAATGATCCGACGCTGGAAGGTGTTTTGATGGATTATGCGGAAGTTGAATTCTCTCTGGCCGAATCTGCTGCCCGCGGATTCAATGTGGGAGGAACAGCGGAAGCACATTATAATAAAGCAATTTCTGCTTCAATTGCTTACTGGGGTGGATCTGATGATGATGCTAAAACATATCTGGCTAATCCGAAAGTAGCCTATACCACAGCAACAGGTTCTTTCAAACAGAAAATCGGTACGCAGAAATGGCTTGCACTTTATAACAGAGGTTTTGAAGCCTGGACCGAGTGGAGACGTCTGGATTATCCGGTTTTCAACCCTCCGGCCGGTAAGACTTATGCCGATATTCCTGTAAGATTTACCTACCCGATTAAGGAACAAACTTTGAACGGTGCAAATTATAAAGCTGCCTCAGCAGCAATTGGTAACGATAAGCTTTCTACCAAATTATTCTGGGATAAATTCTGATTTGCCATTGGCATTATTACAAGAAATGCAACCCGCTTGGGTTGCATTTCTTACTTACCGGAATTAAAATTTTCTTTTTTTTAAATTTTTTTATAACTATTACGCCCCTGAGTTCCATACGTATAGCTATAGCGATTAGGTGTTTTTTGTTATACAGATATTTTTTTTCTCTGCTTTTTCAGGAATCTTTCTGTGAAAATCAGCTTCCATATCATCCCCTTTTTCCAATCTCAACCTCAAAATTCCTCTCTCTCAAGATTAAATTTTCTTAAGAATTCAGCTTTTTTTATTAAAAAAATAAAAAAAGCCCCAAAAAGATTTTAATAAATTTTTAACAATTATTAACAATATTTTTTTTGATTTTATCAAAAAAAGACAGCTTTCATTGACAAAAATCAAATCTGTAAACGAGATACTGAACTAAAAATAATGCCATTTCAAAGAACAATTTTATTATCAGAAGATAATTTGGTTGCATTTTTCAGATATTTTTAAATACTTGCAACTATTGGATTATTATTCGTTAAAACCCTACGCCAGCAATAGATTATTTGGTAATATTTACTTAGTCGAAACATAAAATTGTTTTAACCCAAATAAAATTTTATTTTTGCGCAGGATTTCCATTTCATTCAATCCTTAAAACCAAATTAAAAAATGAGAAAATTTTTATTCAATTTACTGCTATTGATGGCTCTTGTTGGGCAAGCAATAGCACAAGACAGGCAGGTTACAGGTAAGGTAGTCTCCTCAGATGATAGTTCACCTCTACCAGGAGTAAGCGTAACATTGAAGGGTACAACCAAAGGTACCAACACCGATGCTCAGGGTCATTACAAAATCTCCGTTCCAAGTGGTGGAACATTAGTCTTCTCCTTTGTTGGTTTCAAAAAACAATCAATCGCAGTTGGCTCCCAAAATTCAGTTGATGTTAAATTAGAAGCAGATGTTGCTGCACTCGAAGAAGTTGTTGTTACTGCCCTCAACCAAAGCCGTGACAAAAGATCTTTAGGTTCTTCTTCACAAAGTGTTAGTACTGAAAAGCTGAATGCTACCCGTAACACAAACGTTGCCGATGCCCTGGCTGGTAAGGTTTCAGGGGTTCAGGTATTCGGACAATCAGGGGCCAAATTCGGAACACCTACTATACGTATCCGTGGTATCAACTCATTAACAGGGGCTGATCCATTGTATGTAGTTGACGGTACTCCTACTGATATCAACTATGTTAACATGGATGATGTAGAGAGCATTAACGTTTTGAAAGGACCAAGTGCTACAGCACTTTACGGTAACCGTGCTTCCGGTGGTGTAATTGTTATCACTACTAAAAAAGGTACCAAACAGGATGGTGTCGGTATTGAAGTAAACCACAGTACTACTTTTGATCAGGTAAGTTTATTACCAACTTATCAAAACGAATATGGAGGAGGTTACTCTCAGGATTATGGTATCTTCAAATTTAATCCGGCTGTTCACCCTGCTTCATGGGCAGCTTTCAATGGTCAGAAAATTCTTGACTATTCTGCAGATGAAAGCTGGGGACCAAAAATGGACGGAACACTTTACAGACCCTGGTATTCATGGATTCCAAGTGATCCTGATTTCGGAAAACAAGTTCCATTATCACCAAACCCTAACAACGTAAGAGACTTCTTTAACACTGGTGTAACGATAAACAATAACATTGCTTTCTCAAAAAGAGGAGACAATTACAGCTTCCGCGTATCTTACACTAATATTACAGCTGACGGTATCATTCCTAACAGTAATCAGAAAAGAGATTATCTTTCGGTAAAAGTTAAAAATGACCTGTCTAAAAAGTTCTCCATGAACCTGAACCTGAACTACGCAAATGAAAGAACTTTAAACCGTCCTGCGGATGGATATAGTGGTTCTAACCAGACAGTAGGTTCATTTAACCAATGGTTCCAACGTCAATTGGATATGACTCAGTTGAAAAACTATCGTAATCCGGACGGAACTTATCGCAGCTGGAACATCACAGGTCCTGAAAATACTACTCCGCTTTACTGGGATAACCCTTATACTCAGGTTTATGAGAACAACAGTACAGTACGCAATGACAAAATCTTCGGAGACTTAGGTTTAACTTACAAATTGACAGATTTCCTTTCTGCTTCTGTTGTGGCACGTAAAGATATCAACAACTACAATTTCGACAGTAAAATTGCCTCAGGCACAAAACGTCTTGCTAACTATACCATCGGTTCTGTATTTGCTGTGGAAGATAACTACGAAGGTTTGTTGTCATTCAACAAAAAATTCGGAGACATTACTGTTAATGCAAATGGTGGTGGTAACATCAGACAAAACAGCCTGAACTTCATTTCTGAATCAACAGCAGGTGGTTTGGCTACTCCTGACCTGTACAATATCGGTAACTCAATCGGTCGTCCTACAACTGTTAACTTCATGTCGAAAAGAGAAGTACGCAGTGTTTACGGTTCTGCAAGTATCGATTACAAAGACATGATCTATCTGGAAGCTACCGCTCGTAACGACTGGTCTTCAACACTTCCTAAAGCAAACAATTCATATTTCTACCCATCAGCTTCATTGAGCTTTATCTTCACTGAATTGATGGATAACAGAAGAGTTCTTTCTTTCGGTAAAATCCGTGGTTCGGTTGCACAGGTTGGTTCTGATATCGGACCTTACCAGATCAACCCGACGTTCCTTGCTATTAACCCTGCTGAAACAGGAACAGGTACGACAATTGCCGGAAACCCGACTCAGTATAACCCTGCCCGTTTACCAAACACTAACCTGAAACCAGGTCTTTCTACTTCGTATGAAGGAGGTTTTGACTTGAAGTTCTTCCAAAACAGATTAGGCCTTGAAGTTTCGGTTTATACCACCGACAACGTTAACCAGATCGTTCCTTTATCAGTTCCATCATCAAGCGGTTATACAAGTGCTTTGATTAATGCCGGTAACATCCGTTCAAGCGGGGTTGAATTACACCTTAATGCAATGGCTGTTAAATCAAGAGATTTCTCATGGGAAATTGACGTAAACGTTGACAAAAACCGCTCTAAAGTTATTGAACTGGCAGATAACCTTAAAGCTTATCGTTTGGACAACATCGGAGCTACTTACGGTAACCAGGGTGCTCAGTCAAGTCCGTTTGCAGGTGTACCTATCTTTGGTGGTAGTGGATTGACCTTAGTAGCCCGTGAAGGTTCTGACTGGGGTGTTATTGTCGGTAAGAAAATCAGAACTTATCAGGCATTGGATGCAGCTGGTAATAAAATCGACAGCCCTAGCAACGGAAAACGTATGGTTGGTCCTGACGGATTCTATCTGTACGATGCCGGTCAGGATATTGCTTCTGTTCTTCCTGATTTCAAAGGTGGTGTGTTTAACACATTCAAATACAAAGCCTTTACTTTGAAAGTAATGTTTGATTTCGTAGTTGGTGGTAAATTCTACTCTACTACCCGTATGTTCAACGCAGGTTCTGGTCTTAGTGAGCAAACTGCCGGACTTAACGACCGTGGTAAACCAAAACGTGATGATCCTTCAACTGGTGGTGGTGTAAGATTGGATGATGCTGTTAAAGCTGACGGTTCTCCGAATGATATCTATGTTGATGCGCAGACTTTATATGAAACTAAGCTTTTCGACCTGAACGAATACTGGACATACGACAAGACTTATGTTAAAATGCGTGAAATCAATTTAGGCTACAGCCTTCCGGGTCTTTTATTGAGAAAGACTCCTTTTAAAACTGCAAGTATTGCGTTCCTTGTTCGTAACCCGTTCCTTATTTACAGCAAAGTGGGTGGTGGTGTTGACCCTTCAGAAACTTCAAGCATGTGGGGTGAAGGTGGTCAGCTGCCTCCGGTACGTTCTTATGGTGTTAACTTGAAATTCTCATTCTAACAACCGTAATCAAAACGCAGTTATTTTCACTTAAAGACTTTTATTAAAATGAAAAATATACAGAACAGAAAACTTTGGCTTGTACTTGCAGCCCTCATTTGGGTAGCTTCAGCCTGCAAAGTCGATGATTTCGGTGATATGAACGTTGACCCGAACAACGCATCCAAACCCAATATTACAAGTATGTTAACGGGAGCCATGAGAACTGTCAGACTAGGTGTTTCTGACGGATCTGCTACCCAGATTCTTTATGCACAGCACTGGTCTGAGATTACTTATACGACTATCTCAACTTACTCAGGTTTACCTTTTGATTATGCGATCTTTTACACAACGATGAATAACTTACAGTATATCATCAATTATAATACAGATCCGGCAACAAAAGGACTTGCTACTGCCGGTGGTTCAAATGCTAACCAGATTGCTTTGGCCCGTATTCTTAAAGCATATTATTTCAGTGTTGTTACTGACCGTTGGGGCGATATTCCTTACTCAGAAGCATTGAAAGGGAATAATAACTTCCGTCCTAAATTCGACAAACAACAGGATATTTATAACGACCTGTTCAAAGAATTGAAAGAAGCTCAGGCACAGTTCGATTCAGGAAATCCGGTAAAAGGAGATTTCTTATTCGCTGGAAATAATGCAAAATGGAAGAAATTTGCTAACTCATTGCGTCTGGTTTTGGCTTTGCGTCTTTCTAAAGTAGATCCTGCTAAAGGAAAAACAGAATTTAATGCAGCATTGGCTGATGGTGTTTTTACTTCAAATGATGATAACCTTGTTTACAAATATCAGCAGGATTCACAAAACGAAAACCCATGGTACACCAGTTTTGTTACAAGCGGACGTTTGGATTTTGCAGTAAGTGCTACAATGGTTAACTATATGAAACCATTGAATGACCCTCGTTTAGGTGCTTATGCCGATAAAACTGTTAACTCTCTTGATTATGTTGGTATGCCTTACGGATTGAAAAACCCGGGAATTAAACCTGCGGATGTTTCTCTTCCTACAGCAAAAATCATCAAAAAACAAGATGCTCCTGCTTATGTATTGAGCTATCCTCAGATTTTATTCTCAAAAGCCGAAGCAGCTAAATTGGGCTGGATCAGCGACGATGCCAAATCTTCATATGAGGCTGCTATTAAAGCTTCAATGGATCAGTGGGGCGTTTATACTGATGCTGCTTTTGCTGCTTTCATTGCACAGAATGATGTTAAATATAATGACGCGAATGCGCTTGAGTTGATCGGTAAGCAAAAATGGGTTGCTCTTTACATGCAAGGACATGAAGCCTGGGCTGAATGGAGACGTACAGGTTATCCTGCATTACTTCCTGGTCCTGGTGCTGCTAACCCAAGCAAGCAAATTCCAAGAAGACTTGGTTATCCTGTTTCAGAACGTGATTTGAACAGTGCTAACTACAAGGCTGTTCAGGCTGTACAAGGTGAAGACAGCTTCGACACCCGTGTTTGGTGGGATAAAAAATAAGATCTTCTGATCAAACAAAAAATGCGGCTCAGTTGAGTCGCATTTTTTGTTTAGACAGCTTAAAAACCATTATTTCTTCAGGAATTTTTCCAGGGTTGCCAATGTACTTTCCGGCTCTTCTACCATTCCCATATGGGCTACCTGGTCAAGAATTGAAACACTGAAAAACTTAGGAATCATCATCTGAGCTTTTGAATCTTCAGGTGGAACACTTTTGTCAAGTTCCCCGATAATAAATAAAACAGGGTATTTAGCTGCTTTCAGGACATGTTTTCTATCTGGTCTCAACCTCATAGCATTCATCCCGGCAATCAGAGCTGTAACAGGAAGTGTTGATGAAGATTCAATATGATTACTGATCTTCTCCGGATATTGCTTTACAAAATGTTCAGCATACAAGTTTGGCGTAAAGTTGCGGATAAAGGCTTCTGTTCCGTTTTTCTCAAGGAAACTAACATTTTTCAACCTCATCTGTTTTCTTTCCTCCGAATCTTCAAAAGCTGTAGAGTGAAAAAGCCCTAAACTTCTCATAATTTCCGGATGTTTTTCGGCTAAAGCAAGAGCTATATATCCTCCCATAGAATGTCCGATAACAGCACATTTCTCCACACCTTTTGCCTTGATTTCTTCATAGACAAAATCTGCATAATCCTCAATATTTTTAAACGAATCAATTCTGGAATAATCAGGTGTCAACACCAGATATTCGTCCTGAAACGCCGAAACAAAACTACTCCAGATAGAAGAATCTTCCCCAAAGCCATGAAGCAACACAACTGCTTTCTTTTCCATTAAATTTCCATTTTTATTCTCCGGGTCGACATAATCATCCTCTCAATTTGAGTACCTTATCATCCGTAAGTATTAACCAAACCGATAATTGTACAGATTATTCCCACAAGTCCGGCAATTCCTGATATTAATCCAAGCCCAAAAATAGCTAATAAAATGGCGATTGCAAGGAGAATAAGACCAATTTTCAGGGTTCCGTCCATGTCACTGAAGTCATTGGTTTTAGCCATTTTTGAGACTTTTTTCTCCAGATTCTTAATAATTGATTTCTGGGCAAAGTTCAATTTAGCTCCTGGCTTATTATTCATTCCGGAAACCTTCTTCTTACTTTCCAGGTCAGCCAGAATCGTTCTCATTTTTGCGAATTTTGCTTCATATTTTGTTCCTCTGGCTGATTCCTCAATCTTTTTAAAATCTGCTGAAGCAAGCAATTCAGGAACATTTTTTACACTTTCAGACTCTTCCTTTGTCGTAAATCCACTCAGGTTTTCTGCAGATTTATAGGCAGTATAATCCTCAGGCGGAGAAGATGCCAGCTCTGGCTGCGGGCGATTCTGAACAATAACTCTTCTGCTGGAACAAGAGCTTACCAGAAAAAATGCAAAAACTATAATAGATAAGGTAAATTGTGGAGTAAATCTTTTCATGATAAAATACAGGATTAAAATAACACATTTTTACAACGACATATACATGCTCATGTTGTAGAAAGAACAATAGTTTTAGTAAAATTTCTCAGATTTTCATTGATCCGGCCATAAGCCGAAAGTTCTTTCCCCAAAATTATGGCCGTCCTGTTTTTGTAAAACAACAGACCCTTTTCCGGGTTGGAAAAGGGTCTGTTCTATGATATATCTCTTTAAGAAGAAATCTTATGCAGCACGTTTCATCTGATGGAATACTGTTCTTTCAAATTTTTCTCTGGCATATGACAAGGTAATCGTGAAATCCTTCACATCAGTAGAAGAAGGTAATTCATACATTGCATCAACAATAATCGCTTCACAAATTGAGCGCAAACCTCTTGCTCCCAATTTAAACTGCATGGCCTGATCAACAATATATTCCAGCGCCTCTTTCTCAAAAGAAAGATCAATTCCTTCCATTTTGAAGAGTTTGTAATATTGTTTAATCAAAGCATTTTTAGGCGATTCAAGAATCGAAAGCAATGCTTCCTTATCAAGAGAATTAAGGAAAGTAACTACCGGAAGTCTTCCTAAAAGTTCAGGAATCAAACCGAAGGATTTGAGATCCTGAGCAGAAACATACTTCATCATCTGATCTTTATCAAATGCCTCGAAGAATGTATCATCGCCGGAGAAACCAATCGGACGGGAGTTGAGACGTTTGGCAATATGTCTTTCAATTCCGTCAAAAGCACCTCCGCAAATGAACAAAATATTCTCTGTATTTACTGCTACCAGCTTCTGATCCGGGTGTTTACGTCCGCCCTGCGGGGGAACGTTTACAATAGAGCCTTCAAGCAATTTCAAAAGAGCCTGCTGAACCCCTTCACCGGATACATCTCTTGTAATAGAGGGGTTATCAGATTTTCTGGCAATTTTATCAATTTCATCAATGAATACGATTCCTGTTTCAGCTTTTTCAACATCATAATCAGCGGCCTGCAATAAACGGGTCAGAATTGTTTCCACATCTTCTCCCACATATCCGGCTTCGGTAATTACAGTAGCATCAGCAATACAGAAAGGAACCTGCAACATTTTAGCAATTGTTCTGGCCAGATAGGTTTTACCCGTTCCGGTTTCACCAATCATAATGATATTCGATTTCTCAATCTGAACTTCATCTTCTGATTTTGTCTGCGTCAAACGCTTGTAATGATTATATACTGCCACTGCAAGATGTTTTTTAGCTTCATCCTGACCAATTACATACTGATCCAGGTACTTTTTCATCTCCATTGGCTTAATTACCTGAAATTTCTGAGCTTTTTTCCGCTCTTTAGTTCGTTTCTCAGGAGCCAACTCTTCCTGAATGACCTGATAACCCTGCGTTAAACAGTCATTACAAATATGTCCGTCTATTCCTGAAAGCAATAGCTGAACTTCATTTTTACCTCGTCCACAAAACGAACAATTGGTTTGTTTTGGCATTGTTTTTATGTTGGTATATTCTTAAACCTGATTACTGCACGTAAATTTACTCAATTTTAAACAAAAATGCTTACTACTTCTGAACTTGGTAGTAAGCATTTTTATTGATGACAAATATAAGGATTCAATAACAAATATGAAATCTTTCTATCTCATTCTCAATGATCTGATTCAGATTTGTCATGCCTCATTATTTTTTAACGGGTAAGAATTTCATCAATCAAACCATATTCTTTCGCTTCTTCTGAACGCATCCAGTAGTCACGATCAGAATCTCTTTCAATTTCTTCGAAAGACTTTCCTGAATGAAGGGCAAGGATTTCGTATAATTCTTTACGAATTTTCACGATTTCACGTGCTGTAATTTCAATATCTCTTGACTGACCCTGAGCACCTCCTGAAGGTTGGTGAATCATGATACGTGCATGCGGTAAGGCAGAACGTTTTCCCGCAGCACCACCTGCTAAAAGTACTGCCCCCATGGAAGCTGCAAGAGAAGTACATACCGTTGCTACATCCGGACGGATATAATTCATTGTATCATAAATACCCAAACCGGCATAAACAGAACCACCCGGGCTGTTGATATACATTACAATATCTTTTTTAGCATCAGTTGACTCCATGAATAACATTTGTGCCACGATAATATTGGCCATATAATCATCAACCGGAACACCCATAAAAATGATTCTGTCCATGATTAAACGTGAAAACACGTCAATCTGGGCAAAACGCATCGGACGCTCTTCAATGATATACTGAGTCATATCTTCTACAAACGGACGGGAAACCCCTCCTATCTGATTTGTCTGGTTCATATATTGATCAACAGCCAAACCATTCAAGCCACGGTGATGAACCGCATATTTTCTGAATTCTTCTGAACTTAAGTCTTTAGGAAACATAGTTAATTATATGAATTTTAAATTTTAAAATAGTAGTTTAAATTATTTACCTCACATTCCCGAAAGAAAACCTTCCTCAGGCAAAAATAGTTCGACGAGCTTTTTATCGACCTTTACTCGTATTATTCATCTTCTGTGATTGATAACTCTGACAGCAAAGATGCAAAAAGTATAATATAATCCTAATCGGTTTAACTGATAAATTGTCGGAATCATGAACATTTTATGCTTTTATGATGTTAAAAACTCAAAATATATCCATAATTCTTCGGGAAAAGGATGAACATCTTCTTACTATCAAACACAATAAGGAAATGACAATTGGTGAAAAAATAAGGCAATTGAGGTTGCTGAAAGGGCTTTCTCAGGAAAATATGGCTGACATGCTGAATCTTTCAACTACTGCTTATGGTGATATTGAAAGAAATAAAACGGATCTGACTATCAACAGAGCCAGGCAGATTGCCGGTATTATGGAAGTTTCTCTTTCAGAGCTTTTGGAAACGGAGACATTCCCTCAAAAAGCAATAATTCAAAATCCTGTGATTTCGAAATCGGAAGAAATTTCTGCCGATCTGGAAAAACTCCGGGAGGAATCTGATTTCTGGAAGGAAAGGTATGAACGTCAGTTATTCATAGAAGTTTTCAGAACCTTGCAAAATCAGCATGAACGCCAGAAAATCGGCTTTTAAATATTCAGAAAGGTCTATAAAATAAACGCCTGCCGAAAGGAATTTCCGGCAGGCGTTTCTGTTTATCTTTCAAGGCTGATTAAGCTCCGATTACACTTTTGAATTCTTCAACATCAACAACTTTTGTATCAGCTTTAATATTCTCAAGGATAACATTAGAGATTTTATCTGCATAAACCTGATTGAACATGTTCATGAAATTATCAGATTTGCTCTTATCTGTCAAATATCCTGTTGCGATTTTCTCAATCATTTCTTCCATGCCGTTTTCCATTTCTGCTCCACCCTGGAATCCGAACTGGCTGCGAACCATATCTTTCGCTTTTTCAACAACTTCAGGATAATCAACTTTCACCTCATGTTTGTCAGCGATTTCATTTTTGATCAAAGTCCAACGTAAATCACGTTTAACATTTTCAAAATCAGCATCGATCTGCTCAGGCGTAAATTTACCTTCGTTGATTGCGATCAGCCATTTACGTAAAAATTCTTCCGGCAATTCGATTGAAGTATTTTCTAAGATAGCTTTTTCAGCGTCGATTCTCAGAAGATATTCAGCTTCACGTTTGTAATTAGACTGAACGATTTCCAATACCTGAGTACGGAATTCCTCTTCTGAAGCTACTTTATCTTTTCCTAAAACTTTGTCAAAAAACTCCTGAGTCAACTCAGAAGCAACCTGACGTGTGATATCTTCAACGGTAAATTCAACTTCTCCCTGCAAAGCAGCAACTTCTTCAACTTTTTTACCTGTTGCCAGAGCAAGAGATTTTTCGTCAACGAAAACTGACTGGATATCAAATTTCAAAACATCATCTTTTTGGGCACCAACAAAAACTGATAAGGCATCTTCTTTAACAGCTTTCAATGGAATAGCAGATTTTTCAACCCATTCTCCTTGTTTGAAAGTTCCGAAAACCATGTCACCTGCTTCTACAGCTTCAGGGTGAATCTGCTCTCCAAACTGGCCTTTAAGATTTTGGATAGTATCTTCCAATTCTTTGTCACCTGCTTTGATTTCGTAAGAAGTAACTGTCGGAAGTTTAGCAAAATCAATCTCAAACTCACCGGCTAAGCCAAGTTCGTAAGAGAAATTAAATTCTTTATCAGCATCCCAGTCGATCGCATCCTGATCTTCACGAGCCGGAAGCGGATCACCAACGATGTTTAATTTATTTTCTTTGATATATTCAGAAACTGAAGAACTCAAGATATTATTGATCTCCTCAGCTAACACCGATTTACCAAACATTTTCTGAACCAATGGCATTGGAACCATTCCCGGACGAAAACCTTTGATATTTGCACGTTTACGATAATCCTTAAGGGTCTTATCTACCTTTTCCTTGTAGTCAGCTTCTGTGAGGGCAACTTTCAATGTAGCGTTTACACTACTATTTTTCTCGAGCGTAATATTCATTTTTTTGATTTCGGATTTAAAAAGCAATTTTAAATTCAGGGATTTGAGTCTGCAACTGTGTTAGTCTTTCTCTGATGATATTTCAGAGAACCAATAATACTTACCAACCCAAAAAGAAAAAACCCTCAGAACCTGTAACGGTAAAGAGGGCTTTGTTTAGTACGGGCGGAGGGACTCGAACCCCCATGCCTCGCGGCGCCAGATCCTAAGTCTGGTATGTCTACCAATTCCACCACGCCCGCTTGCGTTTTGGAGTTGCAAAATTAGGCAGAGCTTTTTTAATTTGCAAGCCCTCTTCAAAAATATTTTCAGAAAAATCCTCAAAAAAACCCTCAGAACGCTCATTTAAAGCCATCACCATTTCATTATCAAACACTTACGAAAATCTGCCTGATGAAAAAAAAATTATTTTTTTGTGAAAAAAATTTAAAATGCCCTCCTGTTAAACAGTTGTTCCACCGTCTGCGGCATATATTCCACCTGTGCAATATCCGGAGGCATCTGAAGCAAGAAACAAGGCAAGACCTGCTATTTCTTCTACAGTTCCCATTCTTGCAATAGGCAGCTTCTTCACAAAATGCGCTAAAATCTGATCGTTTTTCCACAGTGCTTCTGAGAATTTTGTTTTTATCAGACCCGGACAAATAGAGTTTACCCGAATCCCATCTGCCCCCCATTCCCTGGCAGTAACTTTAGTAAGCATATTTAAAGCTGCTTTCGAAACAGAGTACATTCCCAAACCGGGATCAGGTGTAATTCCTGCAATGGAACTGATATTAATGACTGAACCACCGCCTCTCTGCTTCATAACCGGGTGTACAAGTTTACCCAATTCGAAAGGAGCCTTAACGTTTACATTCATGATTTTATCAAAAGCCCACTCTTCGCATTCCAGCACAGGACCGTAAACCGGATTTGAGGCAGCATTGTTTACAAGGATATCTATGCCACCATACAATTCAACCGTTTTATCTACTAATACCTTACAACCCGCCAAATCTCCGGCATTCCCGGCAATCCCGATGCAAATTCCCCCCTGTTCAGTAATACTGGCCGCAACTTTGTCCAAATCCTCCTGTTTTCTGGAATTAATAACAACCTTCGCTCCACAGGCTGCAAAAAAACGGGCAACAGACTCCCCTATTCCTTTACTGGCTCCGGTAATAAGCGCCACTTTCCCCTCCAGACTAAAAATCTCATTAGCAGTCATATACTTAGTTTTATGTTGAAATTCAGCATGTTGAAATATTATGCAAGCATAACAAGATAGAAATTTAGTATGGATAAATCAAAAAGAAACTTGAAATAGTTTTATTTTATAATAGAATGGCAGAAATACAGTTTTTCAACGTTTCTTCGTTAAAGGACAAGATTACCGGCAAATGCTGATGATTGCTCTGAACAATCAGCAAATTTCTATTTTTGAAAGATTAGCAAGTTGAGTATGTCTGTTGACAAGCAATTATTCTCTATTTTTACAAATCGTTTGAGTAAAGATTCTTTTTGAGTCTGCCTTTATTGATTAAAAATATTTCCATGCAAAACGAAGACACACAATCTCTCCCTCCTTTCATTAAATCCTGGAAGCAGTTTTATTGGATTGTCACCATAAATTTATTGGTAATGATTGCTCTTTTTTACTTCTTCGGCGAATATTTCAAGTAGCTCGCAACAGATGTTTCCGGGCCGGAATTACGCTTGCATACTAACCATATAATTTTTTGATTAAATAATGACGAATATTGACTGGTGCGTGCTGCTCCTTACCCTCGGAGGAATCGTTGGGTATGGAATGTGGAAAGGACGTGCTTCTAAACAAAACATTGAAGGATTCTTATTAGCAGACAGACAGCTGCCCTGGTATCATGTAACATTATCCGTAATGGCTACGCAGGCAAGTGCTATCACCTTTTTATCTGCACCCGGCCAGGCTTTTACCGACGGTATGCGCTTTGTTCAGTTTTATTTCGGTTTACCGCTCGCAATGATCGTGTTGTCGATTACTTTCATTCCGATGTTCAAAAAAATGAAGGTTTTTACGGCGTATGAATTTCTGGAAGGCCGTTTTGATCTGAAGACCAGGGTTCTTACCTCCCTTCTTTTTTTACTGCCAAGGGCATTATCCACCGGAATCACCATTTCAGCACCTTCAATTATTTTATCTACTATTCTTGGCTGGGATCTTTACTGGACCAATATTCTTACCGGAGCTTTAGTGACGCTTTATTGCATGTATGGTGGTTCAAAAACCATTTCTTACACTCAGATGCAGCAAATGGCAGTAGTGATGATAGGAATGTTTCTGGCCGGATATATGGTAGTGCATTTACTTCCGGAAAAAATCGGTTTTACAGATACTCTTCAAATTGCTGGGAAAATGGGAAAATTGAATGTAATAGACTGGAAATTCGATTTAAATAACCGATATAATGTATGGTCCGGATTAATCGGAGGTTTTTTCCTGCAATTATCTTATTTCGGTACAGACCAGTCGCAGGTCGGGAGGTACCTTTCCGGTGAATCGGTGGGAGAAAGTCGGATTGGGCTGCTTATGAACGGGATTTTAAAAATTCCCATGCAATTTCTCATTCTGCTTGTGGGAGTTCTGGTTTTTGTATTCTATCAATTCAATGAGTCTCCCCTGTTTTTCAACCAGACTGAACTGAATAAGGTAAAACATACTAATGAATACCGGCAGATTGCAGCCAGAAACACACAGATTTTTGAAACAAAGAAAGCCGCAGTACTTGATTTACAAACAGCGCTTAAACAGCACAACAACGGGCAGATTTCAACAGCAAAAGACAAAGTCCTTGAAGCCGACAAGCAGGCAAAAGTGTTAAGAGAAGATACAAAAAGTCTTATAAAAAAATACCATCCTGAAGCTGATACAAACGATACCAATTACATTTTTCTTTCATTTGTCACCAGATACCTTCCTGTAGGCATGGTAGGCTTGCTGATAGCCGTTATTCTGCTTGCCTCAATGGGTTCTATGGCATCTGCTTTCAGTTCGCTTACGTCCTGTTCTATTGTTGATATTTACAAACGAATGATCAGGCCGGATGAAAATGAAAAACATTACCTCAATGCTTCCCGTTTAATTACTTTTGCCTGGGGAATTTTCTGCATTATTGTCGCACAATTTTCAGTAAATCTCGGCAGCCTGATTGAGGCGGTTAATATCCTGGGCTCATGGTTTTATGGCACTATTCTGGGTGTATTTCTGGTAGCATTTTATTTCAGATCCGTAAGGGGCGATGCCGTTTTCTGGGCTGCGATACTCGCTGAAGCCTGCGTAATCTATGCCTGGTGGATTGATCTGACTGCATTTTTGTGGCTAAATCTGATTGGCTGTATTCTTGTGGTTGTATTTTCTTTGTTCTTTAATCTGTTTCAAAAAGAGAAAACCCTTAATAATTGATTTTCAGAAAAATCAGCTATTTTGGCTCTCCTCTCATTCGTTTCTGACACCGGAAGCGCTGACGTAAAGCAGGAACTTATTTAATTAAATCAAGGGTTTTTGAAACAAAAATGACCGGAATATGATAACTATTGAAAATGAAATTCTCAAAGCCGTAATCAATCCGAAAGGGGCTGAATTAATTAGTCTTTTCCATAAACAGAATCAGACCGAATATATGTGGAGAGCTGATCCTGCTTTCTGGGGCAAATCCTCTCCGGTACTTTTTCCGATTGTAGGAGCTTTAAAGGATAACCTTTACCGTTTCAAAGGGAAAGATTACACATTACCACGACACGGATTTGCACGGGATAAACATTTCAATGTGGAAGAATTATCATTGGATGATGTTAATTTTCAACTGCATCACGACGAAAGTACGCTGGAAGTATTTCCGTTTCCTTTTGAATTTACGATTCATTATGCATTAAAATCCAATCTTCTCGAAGTTAAATATCAGATAAAAAATGTTGGTACTGACGAAATGTGGTTCTCTGTCGGTGGTCACCCTGCCTTCAATGTTCCTCTCGTCGGAAATACTGAATATGAGGATTATCTGCTTAAATTTAACCGGAAAGAAGATTTTTACAGATGGCCTTTGACAGATGGTGGTTTAATCCGGACTGCACCGTATCTGGAATTTGAAATTACTGATGAAATTCATATCAGCAAGGAGCTTTTCGCAAAAGATGCGCTGGTTTTTAAACATTTGAAATCGACAAATGTTATTCTTCAATCCGGTAAAATTTCTACACAGCTGAAATTCAATTTCGAAGGTTTCCCGTTTTTAGGAATTTGGGCTGCTCCTCAAGCCGATTTTGTTTGCATCGAGCCATGGTGTGGTATTGCTGACAGCGAAAACCATAATCAGGAACTCACAGAAAAAGAAGGCATTAACCGATTAAATCCGGGTGAAGTATTTGAGAAAGTCTGGTCTGTAGAACTAAATTAGTTTTTCACAAGCCTGAAAAAATCCCGGTCTCTGCTGGTTAAGACCACAGAGGCCGGGATTTTTCAATAGAAGATCATTGCTTACTTCCTCTTTTTTACCGGAGTTATTACCGGAATTTTTGAAGTCCATTCGCTGATCCCTTTTTCAATGGTTTCTTTAAGGAATCCGAAAGAAGCATCACCCTGTCCTAAATCCTGTGATTTCTTAGCAAAAGAAACCGCCTCAGCATAATTGCCTAATTTGCTCAAAATCTGGGCTTTTGTCCATAAATTTCTGAAAGTCTCTGTTAAACCGATTGAAGCATTCGCTAGTTTTAAAGCCTGATCCAGTTTACCTTTTCCCTGTAAATAATCAGCCGCAGTTCTTAAAGCATTCGCATTATCCACACTTACTTTTGAAATAGAAGACTCTATTAATTTTGACGTTTCCACAGCCACTTTTGCTGAAATTTTCTTATCTGCCCAGGAAATGTTCAGATTAGCAGTGCTATCTGTAATATCTGAAAAATCAATGATAAATGACTCAACTTTAGCAATACTCTGAGGTTTTACAGTCACTCTCAATGCATCCTTTTCCTGTGAATATGATTGCTCGGAAGCAGTAATATCTTTGTTGAAAATCAAAGTCCAGTCTCCTGAAGCCGGAATACTGAAAATTGAATATGTACCTACCGGAAGTTTAGCTCCTTCAATGCTTGCATCATTTGATAAAGTAATTTGCGTTGCAGCATTAGCACCTGTTCTCCAGATTTTATCAAATGGCAATAATTTTCCGAAAATTTCTCTTCCTTTTACATTAGGACGGGAATATTTAATGCTTAAATCAGTTGTCCCGATTGTTTGACTTACAGAGGCCGCAGAACTTGGTTGAGGAAGTCTTAATTGCGCTGAGACTGAAATTGAAGACAGAATTAACAGCGACAGAAATATTTTTTTCATGTTTTTGTTTTGAATAAGTTTTGAATAAAAAGCGAATATAATCAATCTTTAAAAGGCTCTTTCGGAAATTGTTCCGAAATTTGCGGTGCTATCTATCAAAGCTGACACACATGCACAGGAACACGATTATACAATTACTTGAGAATCATCAACCTTTTAATCCAGCGGAAGCATCTTTCCTGTCTGATACAATCTCATTTATTAAAAGCCATAAAGATTGTTTTGAACGGAGTCTGATGATCGGGCATGTCACTGGTTCTGCCTGGATCCTCGATCAGACACGTCGTTATGCCCTGCTTACTCATCATCTGAAGCTGGATAAGTGGTTTCAAACCGGAGGTCATTGTGACGGTGATCCTGATGTTTTAAAGGTGGCCATGAAAGAGGCAGAGGAAGAAACAGGCTTATCAGATATCAAACCGGTCTCTGAACAGATTTTTGACGTAGATATCCATCTTATCCCTGAAAGAAAAGGTATTCCTGCTCATTTTCATTACGATATACGGTTTCTGCTGGAAGCTGATAAAAATGCAGTACTGGTTGTTCCGGAAGATGAATCAAGTGAATTGAAATGGATTAAACTGGAAGAAGTCACACATTACAACAACAGTGATTCCATTGTCAGAATGGTCGAAAAAAGTCTTAAATAATGTTTCAGGGAGTTATAAATGACTCCCTTTTCTATTCTTTCACTTCAATATCAAATTTCACAGGAATATCAGGTTTTTCATCATAAGCCCTTGCCTGCTGAATCTTATCTACCACATCCATTCCTTCCGTTACCTGTCCGAATACCACATAATTTCCATTAAATTTCCGGGCTTCTTCCTCGTTGGTGATGATAAAAAATTCTGAAGGAGAGGATGCTTTTTCAGGATTTCCTTCCTCATAACGCGCCATGCCGACAGCACCCCTCTTATGGGTAAATTCAGGTTTATATTCAGCGGGAACAAGATAGTCAAGGCGATCAAAGTATTCTCCTCCACCCTGAATTCCGGTTTCATAGACAATTCTGTAAAAATAGCGGTCTGTATAATAATTAGCTTTTACCAATCTTAAAAAATTAGCCCGGTGAAGTGGTGTTTCTTCGAACAGTTTTATAGTAAAATCCCCCAGGCGGGTATGGACTTTAACAAGTGTTTCAGGATTTTCCCTGCCAAACCTTTCAAGGGTTTGCTTTACATCTGCTCCGAAAAGACGCATGTCTTTCCTGCATGAAACAATCAAAAAAGTAATAGCTAACAGATAAAGGAGAAATCGTTTTGGCATAATTGAAAAATCTATGGCTTAATCGACTGCAAAATAGCATTTTTTATTAATTGGGGATGCGACCAGGGCACAAAATGATTCATACTGTCAACAATCACCAGGTCAACTTTCGCAGAATTTATCAACATTTTTGGGGCAAAAGCAGCATTTTCGGGTGATACTAACTGGTCTTTTTTCCCTTGAATGACGATGACAGGCTGCCGGATATTTTTCCAGAGAGGAAGCATTTTTTCGAGTTCCGGTTTCAGGTATAAAATTTCATGGTTTGAAGCCCTGAATGCTGCAGGAATAAGGAATTTTATTGGGAAAAGATCCATTGGAATCCGAAACCATTTCTCATGAGGCTCCAGTTCAGGAGCAATTGAACCCGCTACTATAATGAGGTTATCAATTAATTCTGGGTAGTCCATCGCCATTCTGGCAATTACCGGCCCGCCAAGTGAATGACCAATGAGAATCAGCTTTTTGCCTTTTTTCTTATATTTTTCTACAATTGGTTTCAGATAAAAAGCCTGAGCACTCAGGGAGGTTTCAGCCTCTCCCAAACCCGAATCGCCGAAACCAACTCTGTCAACCGATACAATCTTCACCTTTTCCAATAATACAGAATCTTTCATAAAATCCACAAAAGCACTCCATGAACCAGGTGAGCCATGAACAAAGAAAGCAACGGGCAAAGAATCATCCCCGATTTCAGCATAATTCATTGGCTGGCCTTCCACGAAAATTTTATGCTGAACTGGTTTGAGTTTATACCCTTCAAATACTTTATCAACTTCTTTTCGGTTCATCTTAAATGAAAAACAGGAAGTAAGAATTTGTGATAATATAAAAAGTATGAGATACCCGATCAGAAGGCTCTTCCCGATTTTCTTAAACATATTGGTCAAATTTGTTGATAAAACTGCTCTGTCGTGGTTTTTTCAAAAGATATTACTTGCAAAAAGAAACCCCGGAAATAACGAGTATTACCGGGGTTTTGTTCTAATATCTTATGATTTTAATATTAAGCGTGAGATGTCGCCAGACGTTTGCGCATTACGAAATAAAGGATTCCGAATGCTACGATCAAAATAGCCGGAAAAACAGCCATATTGTCAAGTGTTGCCTGTCCGGCAGCTAAATCAGCGGCCGTACCGGAAAGTCCTTTAGCCGCAGCAGCAGCTTTTTCGTTATCAAGCCATTTACCAATGATCGGCTGGAAAATTGAAGTAGAGAACATTCCCATACCACCAATGATTGAAAGACCGAAAGCACCCGTTTTTGGCAGGTTTTCCGCCACAAACCCAATCATAGTCGGCCAGAAATAACATACACCGATCGCAAAAATAACAGCTGATACATAAACCATAGGGCCGGTAGCCTGGCTCATCAAAACTACACCAATGGTTGTGAAAATTGCAGATGCCCAAAGAACACCTGTAGGATTGATACGGTGTACAATTGGTCCTGCAAAATAACGGCCAACCGCCATTAAACCAGTCACCAAAGCTAAAATCAGCATCGGGCTTGCTCCTGCATTACCTAAAACAGGGCCAATCCATTGCTCCGGACCGAATTCTGAAATTGCGGTTAAAGCCATACACAACAGCATGAAAATATATAACGGAGAAAGCATAGCTTTGAAGTTCTGACCTGTTGACTCTGCTCCTTCCACATGACTGTGAGGGAATAGCTGTCCAAAGAAAGAAAATGCATACAAAGCTGCCGGAATCAAAATTGCGCCAATCTGCAATTGCCAGCCTAAGCCTACAGAAGTCATAAATTCAGACAAAAGACTACCGATTACAATACCACCCGGAAACCACATGTGGAAACGGTTTAACATTTTGGTTTTTTCGTTTCCTTCATACATATCTGAAATCATAGGATTACAGGCAGCTTCAACTGTTCCGTTTCCAAAACCAACAAAAAACGTCGAAATTAACAATGTCCAGAAGCCACCTGACAAAATTGTCATTACCAGACCAAGCACGTGGGTAAAGAAAGCAACCCAGATAATGCGTTTAGGACCTAACACATTGTAAAGAGGTCCGCCGATAATCATGGCAATGGGAAAACCTAAAAATGCCATTTGGTTAATATAACCTAATTCCTGAGCAGAAAGCTTAAATTCCTGCCCTAATTGGGTAAGTACACCAGCCCGAATACCAAAGGCCATAGCCGTTGTGATGAGTGCAAAACAGCTTCCCTGGAAGAGGCGAGCCTGGTTAATCTTTTGAGACATAGTTAATTATGTTTATAAGTTAAGTAATTAGGGACAATCTCCTTCGTTTTGTATAAATGTAACTCGAAATAATACAGCAAAAAAACGAAAAGATTTTTAAATCATCTATAAGTGTTTATCAGTATTTTTATGAAAATTTGTATTTAGATATCCCTGTAATGGAGGATTTGTGATTGAAAAACATGTTTTATGTTTGCAGAAACTGTTACCATGTCTTCTATTCATAATTTTTAACTACTCAAAAACTACCTGTTTCACAAAGAAAAATGGCAAGAAAACTCAGAATGGGCATGATTGGGGGCAGTCTTGACGCCTTCATCGGTGCTGTTCACAGAAGAGGCGCAGCACTGGACGGCGAAATCGACCTGGTCTGCGGAGCATTCAGCTCAAATCCCGAAAAATCAAAAGCAACAGGAGAAGCACTTTATTTACCCGAAAACAGGGTTTACGGAAGCTTCGAAGAAATGATTCTTAAAGAAAAGGAGCTGCCTGAGGGTGAGCGAATGGACTTTGTTTCTATTGTAACCCCTAACCATGTACATTTCCCTGCTGCGAAAATGGCACTGGAAAACGGATTCCACGTGGTTTGCGACAAGCCGGTTACTTTAACGATGGAGGAAGCGAAGGAATTAAAGGTCGTTATTGAAAAAACTGGTCTGATATTCTGTCTGACGCATAATTATACTTCCTATCCGATGGTTAAGGAAGCCCGCCACCTTATAAAAACAGGCCAGTTAGGTGATATCAGAAAAATCATTGTTGAATATCCTCAGGGATGGCTGATTGATCTGGTTGAAGCATCGGGTAACAAACAGGCTTCCTGGAGAACTGACCCGGCCAGAAGTGGTGCCGCAGGAGCAATGGGTGATATCGGAACACATGCTGAGAATATGATTGAATATGTTACCGGCTTACACATCACCGAACTTTGTGCTGATCTTACTATTTATGTAGAAGGGCGTTTACTTGATGATGACGGTAATGTTTTGATTCACTATAACAATGGTGCCAAAGGAATTCTTCATGCCAGTCAGATTTGTAATGGCGAGGAAAATGATTTCAATTTCAGAATTTACGGCACAAAAGCCGGTATTCAATGGCATCAGATGGAGCCGAATACTTTGATTCTGAAAGCAAGAAACGAACCTGCCAAGTATCTTCGTACAGGTGTTGGTAATCTGTCAAGACATGCTCAGGTTCACAGCCGGCAACCGGCAGGCCACCCGGAAGGATATGTTGAAACTTTTGCCAGTGTTTACCGCAACTTTGCTTTTGCAGTAAGAGCACTATGGGAAGGTAAGGAAGTCGATCCTGATTTTGATTTCCCGGGCATCGATGAAGGTATCATGGGTATGGCTTTTATCAATAATGTACTGGCTTCTGCAAAATCAGAAGGCAAGTGGACAAAGTTTGTTGTATAAATAGTATATCATTCCAAAATCCTGAAAATATAAAACCAATCAAATGCTGAAAGGTGTGAAAGGCAGAATAAAATACTTATGCTGTCTTTCACACATTCTTTATCCAAAATTAAGAAAATGAAAACAATCAAAGGCCCTGCTATCTTTTTAGCCCAGTTTCTGGACAATCATGCGCCATATAATTCTTTGGATTCTATCACTGACTGGGTAAGTGGTCTGGGATATAAAGGTGTTCAGATTCCTACCTGGGATCCAAGAGCCATTGATCTGCAAAAAGCTGCTGAGTCAAAAAATTATTGCGATGAACTCAAAGGTAAATTAGCGGAAAAAGGTATTCAAATCACCGAACTTTCTACGCACTTACAAGGACAATTGGTAGCCGTAAATCCGGCCTATGATTTAGGTTTCGATGGTTTTGCACCGGATTCTGTGAAAGGTAATCCTAAAGCCCGTACGGAATGGGCTGTGCAGCAATTGCTTTTAGCCGCAAAAGCTTCTCAGAATCTGGGTTTGTCTGCTCATGCAACTTTCTCAGGATCTTTAATGTGGCATACTGTTTATCCATGGCCTCAACGTCCGGAAGGACTTGTTGACATGTGTTTCACAGAGTTGGCTAAACGTTGGACTCCGATCCTGAATGCTTTTGATGAAGCCGGAGTTGATCTTTGTTATGAAATCCACCCGGGTGAAGACCTTCATGATGGTATTACGTATGAAATGTTCCTGGAAAAAGTAAATGGTCACAAACGTGCCAACCTGCTTTATGATCCGTCACATTTTGTTTTACAATGTCTTGACTATCTTCAGTACATCGACTTCTATCACGAAAGAATAAAAATGTTCCATGTTAAGGATGCAGAATTTAATCCTAGTGGAAAACAAGGAGTTTACGGTGGTTATCAGTCATGGGTAAACCGTGCGGGACGCTTCCGTTCCTTAGGTGATGGTCAGGTTGATTTCGGTGCAGTTTTCTCTAAATTAACCCAATATGGTTATGACGGATGGGCTGTTCTTGAGTGGGAATGTGCTATCAAAGATCCGGTTCAGGGAGCTACTGAAGGTGCACCATTTATCGATGCGCATATTATTCAGGCAACTTCAAAAATATTTGATGATTTTGCAGGAGGCGGAGCTGATATCGAATTGAATAAAAAACTGTTAGGCTTGTCTTAACCGGCAGAATACCTGTATAATCCGGCAGGGCTAAAATCCTGCCGGATTATTGAGAGTTATACACTTTAATACTCTGTGTGCCTCAGTATTTAATGCGCTGTGTGCCACAGAGCATGGGTTGGGATATTTAGTAGTTTGTTGATAAAGTATAATTTTTACCTGATTCCTGCACAAATTGGAATATCATGTAAAGCACTGTTTTTAAAATTGAACTTTTTAGGATTCTTTTTCAGAATGGCATTACTTCCTTCTGTTATCCTGATAAACTGGTCTGCCGGAAGGTTTTTAAATACTTGCTTCAAACCACTTCCATTCCACTTAATTTCTATTTCATCAATCATAGTAGCTTTTCCCAGTCCGATTTCTCTTTTCAAAGGAGAAGAGCCAAAGCTTCCTCCTGAATTGACATCTCTGTAAATCGTTCTGGGTATTCCGTCTTCCCTGAAACTGATTTTTATCCGGGAACCGATCGCTGCCTTATTCGACTCAGTTCCTTCCAGCTCCATAGAAAGCCAGTGGTTGTTGTTTTGGCCGGGGTTTCTGAAAAATGAATTCTGATAGGCGTCCCCTCTGAAAGCCCCTCCCATTTCTATGTAAATATCCTGGTCGCCATCATTATCCATATCAGCAAAAGCCACTCCATGACCTTTCTGAAGATTTCCTACTTTTGCCAGCGTGGTAACATCTTCAAAATTTTTGCCTTTATTATTTCTGAACATCTTATTGGGAACCAATGATTTATAATCCGGATTTCCGGTACCCAGATACATATCCAGAAAACCGTCGTTATCAATATCCCCGAAATTAGAACCCATTGTAAATGCAGTCTTATTCAACCCCATTGCCTCTGTTACATTTGTAAAAGTTCCGTCATGATTATTTCGGTACAGAAACGGTTGTCCGGTATATGTTATAGGATTATTCAAATAATCAGTGGCCGCATAATACGCCAGGGACTTATTGGCAAAAGTATAATCTCCTACAAAAATATCCAGCCAGCCATCATTGTCAAAGTCCCAGAACCAGGTCGGGAATGTTCTGTTTTGCTCTTTATCTAAATTTGCTGCACCTGTAACATCTTCAAAATGAGGCTTTCCCCGAATTAGTCCTGTATTTTTCAGCAAATACTTCCGGCCGCTCATAGTGGATACAAAAAGATCCTGCCAGCCATCGTTGTTATAATCACCTGAGGTTACACCCTTTACGAAGGCATTAATATGACAATTAGCTTTTTCCGATATCTCAGAAAATGTACCGTTTTTATTATTAATGTAAAATTCGCAAGGGTGTCCGAAAGATAGCTGGTCGTCAGTCGGGCTTTCATTCCCGATAAAAAGGTCAAGCCAGCCATCATTGTTAAAATCATTCCAGGTGGCAGTCTGGGTCGGATGGAAAGAAAGCAATCCGGCATCGATTGTTACATCGGTAAATGTGCCATTCCCGTTGTTTCTCAAAAGAGAATTGGGTTGTTCTCCATATATCCCAACATGCCATGCTCCCCTGGTTACGAAAATATCTTTAAATCCGTCATTGTTATAATCAGTCTGCATAATATTCAACCCTCCGGTAAACTTCTTCAATCCTGATTTTTCTGATAAATCAGAAAATGTACCGTTTCCGTTGTTCTTGAAATAGTGCATTTCTTCATTAATTGAAATAGAACTTGTCACGATATCTGTATATCCGTCATTATCAAAGTCTTCCAGAATAGCTCCTCCAGCCATGTTTTTTATATCAATTTTCAAGTCTGTTGCCACATCATCAAAAGGTTTGATATCCTGGGTGACTTTACTTACACCCATGTTAGGAATCAGCAAATTTGCCGGAACGTTCTGCGGATATTCGCCTAAAGTCATATAGGAAATATTCAATAACCAGCGGGATTCCAAATCATCATAATTTCTCCCTAAAATAGCCTGATACTGTTCAATGGCAGCTCTTGATCCGGTTTGTATTTTATGGATCCCTCCACCTTTTATCGGAAAAATACAAGCTTCAGCTGAATGATTCGAGATACAGTTGGTCTGTTCTCCTAATCTCAGGTAGGCCATTCCCAGATCAGTATCAACAATCTGTGCCATTACAGTCGGAAGCTTTTTATCTTCAGCCAGTTTCTCCAGCAGAATGATTGCCTCCGCTGTCATTCCTTCTTCCAGCAAAGCATGTGCTTTCTGAAAAGTAGTTTTCTGAATCAAAGTTTCATCACTCATAGTAAGCGTTTTCAGCAATGAATCGCAGAACGCAAGCTTTGCTTCCGGGCAAAAACTATTCCGATAGCTGAACAGTTTCAGTTTGGTTTCAGCCAGTATCTGTAACATTTTCTCTTCAGAAGATTGCTCTGAGCAGGATAGCAGGCAACACAGAAAAAATGCTACTGTCAATTTTTTATAGATTGCATGGATTTTCATTTCAATAATTATTTAGATCAGCCAGGAAACATCTCAGTTTCCTGTGAGGTTTATGAGCAATTTGTTAAGAAAGGGAAGCTATTTTAAAAGGCAGGAGGAATTGCGAAAAGGGAAATCCGCTCTTCATAATACACAGCATATTTCTTCCGGAAGATCAATCCCGGAAAAGATTTTTCTGTATATAATGCCTTATTAAAACCTGAGTGTGAATTGCTCGGGAGGAGGTGAAATGTTAAAATGTTCCGGAGAATTATCTGAAATCTGAAGATCACAAAACTTCCTTAAAGGTTGAAGCCAATCGATAATAAAAAAGAGAAATCCTTTCCCAAAAGCCACATAATCCTTGAGAAAATGCTTTAGAAGATTAGATGATTTAACCGGAGAATGGGAATCATTATTCCCTATCTGGTCTTTAATATGAGAACTCAGCGCAAAAAAACGCTCACAGGCAATTCTGTCTCGTTTACAAAAAGTATAAATGGTATCATTGACCAGTTTCTGTTCAATCATCTGGTAAAAATCTCCATCCTGTTCCAAAACCCCTTCAGTTTTTTCAGCCGATTTCCAATCATTGTGATAGGGTAAAGAAAGAGGTACTTTCAGCACAAGGAACTCCTCAGCAGGTGTTGAACCATCAAAACCTGAGCTGGTTTGTTCTGAGGCATACCCTTCTATCCAATAGACGAGTGCGAAACCCATCATATTGTAAAAAAGTAACCCGCACATCAATATGGAAAGAAACTTCTTCAATTGCTTTTGGATAACCGGAGTCTTAAAGGCTTATTTCAAGATCAGCATTCAAGACTCCGGTTACAGATTTTATAATTTTATCCCAAATGATAAAACAATACTTCTGCCATCAGATGACCATACACCTGCGCCAGGGTACATTGTGGGTCTTTTGGTAAAGTACTGTACATTTGTAAAGTTGTTAATCCCCAGTCTGAGGGTGTAATTTCTGGTAATTCTTAAAGTACTGTTAAAATCAAAAATTCCATAAGCCGGCACCAGACCTTTAGCGCCGTTTGCAGAAGGAGTCTCTGTGTTAAACGCGTCTGCATAAGAATCTCCTACATAACTATATTGTAACGTAGCATTGAATTTACGGTAAGCAAACTGGATCCCGTTTCTTGAAATCCACTTCGGAACAGATTCGAGGCGATTTCCGGCAATGCTTTTATTTTCATTGTTTACCACAACACTGCCTTTCTGGTAAGTAGCATCGAAGTAAGAGGATGAGGTAAAAAAAGAAAGCTCTGTTTCTATATTCCCATCCTTCTTAGTTTGTACAGGTTTATACTCAATATAGGCTTCTACACCATTTGTCAGACTGTTTCCAACATTTGTTCTGAAGATATAAGGCTGCCCGTTAGCATCATTAAGAACCACCTGACCCAAACGGTTTTTGTACAGCAACTGAAATACTCCGATGTCATAAGTCAACACATCACCGATTTTACCATTAATCCCTGCTTCAAGGTTATAGCCTTCTGCATCTTTCAGATTTTTGTCTGCCAGTTCCAATACAGAACCCGGGATAATATCCTTAAAGATTACTGGCCGATAAGCCTGTGAGAATCCGGCATAAATACGTGAGTCAGGTTTTAATCTGTACTGAACATTTACACCAAAAAGCGGGAAATTATGTTTGATCGTATTAGGAATATCTTCAGGTTTATAGTTTTTGATATAGCCTGTCATATCCGTTGCTCCGTTTTCAATTCTAAATCCCGGAGAAACAGTAAGTTTTCTGGTCAGATAAAGTAAGTTTTCCACAAAAACTGCCACATTACTGGTTTTGAAGTGCATATCTCTCCCCCAGTTCGGATCAACCAGTGTCAGGTCAAAATCACTTCCTGTAGTACCTTTACCCAATTGCCTGCGGTGTAAATCATTGTTCATATACTGAATACCCCCTGCCAGAAAACTGGTCATTGAGCCAATCTGATATTGATGTACTAATCTTAACTCTGTGGTTAAAGAGTTAAAATTATCAATGTCAACCTGTCTGTTTTTGTACTGATTTGTAGCCGGATCAATCGCATCAGGTACGTTGGCAAAAGCATCAATCATTACACTGTTTCTGTCACCGAAAACGCCGGAATTAGTCCATCTCAACTGAGTTCTGTCAGAAAGTTTCCAGTCCAGAACGATAGAGGGCACATAAATGTCCGGGTTAAAATAGTTTCTTGAACGGGTCGACTGCTGAGGATCCTGATAAAACATATCATCTGTCAAAGGCCCCGGAATCTGATAAACATATTTCGATCTTCCCAATTCTGCTTTTAAACGCAATCTGGCATTAAACTGATAAATCAGGCTGACAAACTGAGATTCAGCATCAGATTTAGAATTTTTCCGGTATCCGTCTGAATGTCTTTTCTGATAATAAGCGTAATAAGTCAGCTTGCCGGTTTTTCCTCCGATAGCATTATATGAACTAAACAACCCAAATGAGCCTCCTGAATTCTGACTTTCAAAGCTAAAAGCCCTTGTACTATCAGCCTGTTTGGTAACATAATTAATCATCCCGCCAAACTGAGCACCATATTGCAAAGAGCCTGAACCTCTTATCAGCTCTACTCTTTCAATAGATTCCATAGCCGGACTGTAATGGCTCGCAGGATAACCGTACATATCTGAGTTGGTAATAATTCCGTTCTGACGGATATTGAATTCCCATGAACGGTGTGGTTCCAAACCTCTTGTTGAGATATTTACCTGATTTCCGGTGCCATCCATATCATAGACAAATACCCCCGGAACTTTTGCAAAAATCTGTCTGGCATTTTTTTCAGCAATATTACCGTTTACACCGTTAAGCTGAATTACCTCATTTTTCTTTCCCGCAATGAGGTAATTATTATGAATATCTGGCATGTACTCCACCTGAGTATTGATTTTATTTCCGGAAATAACAACTTCCTGTAAATTGCCTACCGCTTCATGCAGGCTAATTTCTACAGGAGTTGAAGAATCAGATTTTCCATCCAGTTTAAAGGTATATGTCTGATAACCAACAGAAGAAATAATTAAAGTATGTGTACCTTTTCCTGCATTTGGCAAAGTAAATACACCTGACTTGTCAGTAATTGTACCCTGAGTACTTCCTTTTATCCGAACACTTGCACCCTCTATGGCTTCCTTATTTTTATTCTGAACTTTCCCGGTAATTTTACCTTCAGGATTCTGAGCATTTGCAATTGTTGTTAAAAACAGGGTTAGTAAAATGTATAAATATCTCATAACTGTAATTATTTACTATTTTTGTTTAATCTAATTCTAAAGAAAATTCTAAATTTATCCCCGTTTATGGCTCGTTTGTGAAGACACAAACGAGGGAAAGGGCAAAAAACATCCTATTCCGGCCTCAGCTATATTTGCATCAGGTAATGTCCGACGATTGCATGCCTTTCGTAAGACAAGAGTAAAAAGTGTAGTTTATGAGGAAAGCCTTTCTCAACAAACAATAAAGAACCGTCTATTCCTACAGGTTTATTATCAAGCCAGTTTTTATGCTCATCTGTCAGAATTCCGTAATAAGGACTTTTGCTGCCGGAATAATTCAGGCTTTCCTGATAACTTTCACGGAAAGAATGATTACCTATTCCAAATGGCATTTGCCAGGCATTTTCAATCTCTTCAAACGTTAACCGGGGAATCTTTTTCAGGTTAACTCCTCCCAGAAACATCCTTATTTTACGGTTATCATTTACATCTGAAAACTGAAATTCAAACTCAGTAAGCGTATCCTGACTGGACTCAGGTACAATTATTTTCTTTTGCAGGATATTTTCCAGATTAGCCATTCTGCCTAATTCCGTAGCATGAGGCCTGGTTTTATCATAAAGTCCGACAGACCCGAAACTTGCAAAAGCAGTGGTATCGTTTAAAAACTCCTGAATGATTGATGGGTTTAGAGGATAAACAACATTTTTCATTTTCCCCGGGAACTCCCCTTTCAATGGATAAAAATATTCATTCAGTGAAAGAAAATTAATCGGCTTTGTATCAAGTTCCTGTCTCAGCAGGGATAAATCAATTTTTTCCTGAGCCGGTTTCTTCCCGTTTTCCAGAAACGCTTTATAGTCCTTATAGAAAAGCTTATTCTTTTGTTCAAACAGATACTGATAAATAGCTGAAGGCAATTCAAACCATCCATGAAAGTAAGGTAGCTCCTGATTGTCCTTTTTTTCGTAAACAATGACTTCCCAAAGTCCTGCTCCCAGACTATTTTGAATAAGGTCTATTTTACCGAAATCCTTCTTTTCAAAAGACCCTCCGCTTAACTCTATTCCTGTTTCTCCTTTTGAAAAACTTATCTGCTGATGATTCCATTCCTGGCTGGCTATTTCAATAGTTGTCAGATAATGATCTGGTTTAAGCCATTCTGAAACGGTTGGGATCAATACTCCCAGGTCAACATTTTTAAGAATAATAAAACGTTTTGAATCAGATGAATCAGTAAATTTTAAATCAAATGAAGTATCCGTGTTTCTGGTAAGATGCAGAGCATTATAAAGTTTTTCATGATAATTCTTACTTCGAAATCCAATTTCAGGGTTATCCTGATACACAGAGTCACTGAACACTTTCAAAGGAATAACTACCGATTTTTCAGGTGTTTTCTCTCTACAGGCACAAACAAAAAGAATCAGTAAAAGGATAAAATACTTGTAATTCATTGGGTATTGGAAAATTTCAGATGATTTTGGCTAAATCCGGCATAATTTTTTCAGAGATAACTGTAAACTTCTGCCAATTATTAATCGGCAGAAGTCTGAAACATTAACCATTTTTAGTAATCTAAGCTTTTCTTCAAAAATTAAATTGCGACCTGCAGACAGGCAGCCTTTTTGAAATATATCGTTTGAGTTTCGAATAAGAATCTGCCATAAATTAAATTATGGCAGATTTCCCCTTAACAAAACTTCTAATGATCTGATTAATTGGAACCGTCACTCTGGCCACGCTTAACAGCCTGGTCACCAACCAGTTTTCCAATCTTCAATCCACCTTCACAGTCAATCCGATAGTGAATACATCCTACCAGACGTGACTTTGAGGCTTCATCCGCCATTGAATTAAATTTGCCGGCAGCGGATGGGAACAGATAGCCTAATACCGTTGCAGCAGAAGCGGAGAACGTAGAGTGTCCGGAAGTATAAGACTGGAAATTCGGCAACCCTGTAAGTGTTTTTATTTCCGGATCCATCTGAGATGGTCTTGCGGTATAAAAGAAATTTTTAGTGTACCAGCAGCTTACCGCAGCATCCATCATCGCAGTATTGAGCAAAGCATAGTTTCTTGCGGCTCTTACTTCAGACTCTCTATCATTTGCAATGTATTCTTCTGCAATCTGATTCCAGTGTCCCGGAGGAGTGTGAGTACCTGCTCCGTCTGCCCAATAATGAACAATAGCGATATTCTCTCTGGTGGGTTTGTCGCTATATGCTCTTACTTCAGCCAGATCCTTTTTAAATTCTTCTGATTTGGTATTATAAGGAGGGAATCTGGTACTGATATCTTTCATTGTAGCAAAATCCATATTCCAGGTTTTAACATTTCCAAATAAAGGGAGCATCGGAGGGCGTGGAGCCTCCTCCATTGATTTCCAGGCAACATCACCACGTTCTTCAGCTCTTTTAAATAAACTATCCCATTTCGCCTGATTTCCGACTGCATTTTTCATCCCGTCATTACCAAAACGAGCCACAACTTTCAATGCAACCGCCTTACCAAGCTTTTCACCAGCCTCAATGTCAGATTTTGTAGCAGCTCCGGACCACACTTTGTACCATTTCTGCTGCTCTTTCATTTTATACAAATACAAGGTATCTTCTGTACGTGGGAATAATCTCTTCATCAATTCGTAAGAAGCACCTGCTAATACTGCATCCTCAGAAGGATAAGAATAAGAAGTAGCTCCGCCCGGTGCTGAAACCAATGACGGAACGATAGAAGCATCTGTCAGATTTGGCGCTTTACGCTTATAAATTTGCTTGTAAGCCATTGCTGCCACCAATGCATCATATTGTGCTACAGATACATACGCATAAGAACGTGCAGCATAAGGTGGGTTTGAGAAAGGAAACGTTGTTCCGATCTCATTATTAGTATTGTCAGGATTTGCAGAACTTGGAATCGGATATTTCCCGTCAATTTCTACCGGAGGCAGGTTATTTTTAGCCACCAATGAACGCATAATCTGGTTCCAGCGAAGCACACCGCCTGAATTCCAGTAACGGATAGCTGTTTTCTGCTCTTCTGTCAGGCTAGCCATGGCTGTTTTTACAGCAGCCAGTTCCTGGATATAATTTGCTGAGGTCACCGCTTCAGGTTGTGCCACAGCAACATCTTTTACTGAGGTCAGTACAATAGTTTTCCAGCTTCCGGCTGAAGTATCAGCTTTTGCAGGAGTTAAAGGATCCAGTTCGGTTCCATTACGTTCCAGCCCTTTACTACACGATAAAACAATCGCAAAAAAGGCTGATAATAATATTGATAGTTCTATGTTTTTACTAAAAATAGTTTTCATCTTAATAAAATTTCTGGGTTTTAATTTGGCAAAATGACAGGCTACAATACAATAAACCTTACTTCATCTGGCCCTGATGTTTAACATCTCCGGGACGGCAGATCGGTCCTGTCGGAATACCGTTAGCTCTGTTCTTTCTGAAGTCAATGAATTTTGTAATTCCGACTGTAAATGTGGTAGATTCACCAACATTTCTTCCTGCCACTACTCTGCTGACATTTCCGATTACCTGAAGGTCATTCAGCTGAGGAATTCTGTAAGCTGCCACCACTCCTACTCTTGTATAATCCATTTTATTGCAAAGACCCGGCATATCATTCACACGAATGTCGATATTGCCCCCAACTATATTTTGCTCAAAGGTTGCTTCTGCCTGCCAGCGATAAGAATAATGTCCGGCTTTAGCTGAAATATTTACAACATCCGGCATTTCCATTTCATTAGTAAAATAAGCCTGATCAGTATAATACATATAACGGTCAACCTTTACATTTGACCGGTGGATATACGATCCCTGAAGTGTTGCAGACAATCCTTTTACTGTCTGGTAGTATAAAATTCCTCTTCCAAAAACCGTTTTGGATTGCAAACCAATTGCCATTGGCAAAAAATCAGCCACATAATTATTAGTTGGTATTGATCCTCCTACTACACCGATAATTGAAAGATCCCTGATCTGAGCAATGCGATATTTTGCAGCAGCTGTTAAATCCTGAACCCCGCTCATTCCATGCAATACCCCCGCAGATGCTTTTGTCCAAACGTATGGAACGCCTGCCAATATGTTAAAACGGTCGTTAATACCATAGTTAACCATAGCCATTACGCTTTGAGTACTCACTGTTCCCAGGTTTTTGTTTTCTCTGGAATGAGTGCCTTCCCAGTATTTGTTCCAGGAGTCGTGCGTGTAAGTTAAAGCTCCGCAAATATTATTTTTAGACATAAAAATGCCATCGGTCATCGTTTGAGCCTGTCCGAAATAGCAACTCAATGCAAAAACAATCGCTAAGCTGTATTTAGTAAAAACTTTCATGTAGGAGTTTGTTTTGAGTTAGGTAATACCTGACCTTTTCAGGCCAGGTATCCGTAAAATATAAATTAAAATCTATGTGAAACAGTTGCTGAAATCAGGTAATCTGCAAATGCAGCATCTCCCGGTTTCATACCTGTGGAGGTCCATGTCGGAGTTCTGTTTCTGACAAGGGCAATCGGAACTGTTAAGGCAAACGTGTTTTTGATACCTGACCAGGTAACACCCGGCTCTACAGAAATGATATAACCCGGACGACGACCTCCGTCACTGCTTCCGAATGCATCGATAGACGGCAGTCCTTCGATTCTGCCTCCTAAGCTTACTGCAAAACCATGTTTCGGAATCAAAGCATATGCTAAACCAACTCTTGCTGCAAACTGATCAGGAACAGAAAATCCTGTACTTTCATTTTTTACTTTAGGGCTGAACAGGTAAAATCCGTTAAAATAAAGAGACGTTTTGGTAAAAACCTGGCGATAACCCTGTACTTCAATGCTTCCACCCCATCCGCCATCACCAAGCTGAATAGACTGATCAACTGCTTTCAATACAGTGTAATCTTTCTTATCAGCATCTAAACGGTGAAACTGATCCAATACGTTGAAATCTCCGGTCGGAGCTTTCACACCTAATCCTATAGCGATATTTCCTTTTGAATGTTTCATAGGATCAAGCAGCCAGTATGTAGCTGTCAAACGCAAATCACCGATTCCTTTTGAATAAGTGTGAAAACGTTTCTGATCAGGATTGGCAGTCAGTGAATTGCCGTAATGCTCATATAAAGAAGAACGATCATTGGTAGAAACCGGCAGGTTAAGTGCTAAACTCAATCTGGAACTTACGGCATAACTTACGCCTAAATCAAAATTGTGCGTATCGTTAATTACCTGAGTTCCCTGTTCAATTCTCTGTGTTTGCTCTTCACTTCCTAAGTAATGTCTGAAAGAGTGAAGGTAACGATAGCCAAGAGATACCTGCCATTGACCCGGGTGCATAATTTGATTGGGATTATTCACATTTCCGATCACACTACTCATCGGACGAACTGCGATACAGCCCTGAGCCATAACATTGTGCTGTAATACAACTGCACACAAAAACACTAAGTATATTTGGAAAATTTTCTTCATAAATTTTGATTTGGGATATTTTCAGATAGTTTTATTGTATTTAAAATCAACTCGTTATGAAGGCTTTATTTTACAACAAAGCCTTTTCTATTCACACATTCTGTTGAAATTTTGGAGGATTCCTAAAAACTGATTCGTTCCTGATGTCTAATTAACATTCCATGTCGGAACTTTTACGGCTTTTGAGATTCTGAACGAATAGCCTAAACTGATCGAATAATCAGCAAAAGCAGCATCTCCGTTTTTGAAAACAAACTTAGACGGATCCGTAATGGTCGAATTAGTCAGATCCTGACTGGCTTTATCAGCCGCGCTCTGGATACGATTTTTGTAAAAGTTATATGGGACAAATAAACTGAAGGTATGCTGTCCTACCCGGTAAGTGATACCTGGTTCTGCAGCAACAACATAGCCGGGACGGCGATAAGCCACACTGCCTCCTACTACATCATAAGCAGGAATTCCTTCAAACCTTCCGGCCAGAGAAAAAGCCAGGTTTTTAGATTTTCCGATTACGATCATAGCTCCGGCACGGGCGAAGTATTGATCTGGCGAAGCAAAAATTTCATAGCCTTCCAATCCTTTGGCAGGTGCGGAACGGGCAATTCCGTTTGACTCCTGAGGACTTAGCATATAATATGCATTGGCAAAACCATAAATTCTGTGGTGTAATTGTCTGAAAGCCTGAAATTCAAGTGAAAAACCAACGCCTCCGTCACCAGGCTGGATTGCCTGATCCACTACCAGATTTTTCATTGATCCGTCTGTTTGCAGGTAATCATCTTTAGCACCGTAAGCTCCGGTGGCTAATTTAATTCCTGCACCTATCATCAGGTTTCCTTTATGAGATTTCTCAGGGCTGAATACCCAGTAGTTTATCCCTAAACGAATATCGCCCAAACCTTTTGCTCTGACGCTGTAACGGGTAAGTGCTTTATTGGCAGCATCCTTGTCTAAAGTCAGGGTTTGTGACCTCTCATTATGTACAAAAGGCACACTTGCATTCAATTGAATGCGGCTTGTCAGCCCGTATGAGACATTTATATCAAGGGCATGAGAGTAAATATTAACAGCGTTTCCTAAAGTCTGGCGCTGTGGCTGTTCAACATCTCCGACGAAATGACGAAAAGAATGAAAATAACGGTAGTTGGCTCCAACCTGAAAATCTCCTTTTCCAAGGTTATATGAAGAGGAAGCTGACATGGCATTAATGCCGCCCATCTGGCGAACAGCTACGCAACCTTGAGCGTGTAAATCTGCATTTATTAGAAAAATGCAATATACAGCGGTCAAAATCTTGTAAAGATTTTTCATAAAATCTGATTTTAAACCTATTTAAAAAATAAATGACGGTAAGGACATAACTTTTGAAGGTCATGCCAATTTTCATCACAGACGGTTAACGCACTATGAATTTTCGTTTATTTATAAATCAGATTTAAAACCGCGGAGGGGGCGAGATAATCGTAAAATGAGGCGTAAAGTGAGGATAGAGATAAGCAGAAAAAGATTTTGGTGTCAACCATTCCAACACATAGATGACATGTTTCTTATTCAGAGAAATATACTCTTTCAGGAAATTTTTGAGGAAACTGGATGATTTCCTGTGGGTATCAGAATCATCATTTTTCACATGTTTATTGATGTGATCTACCAATGCGAAGAAATTATCTCTGGCATTTCTACCTACTTTACACACAGTATAAAGTGTATCATTCAGCATTTTTTGCTCAACAACCTGGTAGAATCCGTGGGCTTTTTCAATTTCCTGATTAACCGACTCCATTGCATTCCAATTTGACTGGTCTGGTTTGGAGGCAGGCGTTTTCATCAAAACAAATTCTTCAACTATAGATTCTTTTTTGATATTTCCATAATTCTCGTTCACTTCATTACTCTCAACCAGTAAATCTCCACCCATATAATAGACCACCGAATAGCCGATCATATTATAGAGCAAAAGCCCGAGGAGCGTTATGGAAAGTAAGAATCTCAAACCTTATTGTAGTATCAATTAAAGAATTTATATCACAAATTTAATTTCTTTTAAGCCAAAATAAAACACTCAATAAGCTCTAAAATGAAAGTTCTTTAAAAAATGCAAAAGAAATGTCCATTTTTGAGCCTGAATATAAAGATTTTCTAAAAAAATAAAGAAAAATCCCCTCTGAAAAAAACGCATTTCTGCCTGTTTATAAGAATATGCTCTATTAAAGTACCTCCCTTCTAACTCAAGTTTTCTGATTTTTGAGATAAAAAATAAGCTAGGATTTGTTTCGTACGAAATTTTTCCTACCTTTGAAACATGAATTCAGAAAAAGAAAATCCGACCCGAAAAATTGAACCTACCAAATCAGAATTGGAAATTCTGCAAGTACTTTGGGAACATGGTCCTTCAACCGTAAGATTTGTAAATGACAAACTGAATGACCTCAGAGAAGTCAACTACAGCTCTACGTTAAAGCTTATGCAGATCATGACTGATAAGCAATTGGTTTTCAGAGATGAGAGTAGTATGAAACATATATACAGAGTTGCCGAAGAAGAGAAAAAAACCAAAGATTTTCTACTCGAAAAGTTTATCGATACCATGTACAATGGTTCGGCGAGTAATCTGATGATGCAATTACTGGGCAATAAAAAGACTTCAAAAAAGGATCTGGAAGAAATCAAAAATCTGCTCAAAAACCTTGAAGATTAATCATCTCTAAAATGTAATCAAATGGATTTAAGTCTTGTAAACCCCGTTCCTGAATATTTACTCAAAGCGCTTTGCAGTACTTTGATTCATTCTCTCTGGCAAGGGCTTATTCTGTCCTTTACGGTTGGAATCATTATTCTTTTTACCAAAAAGTCAAGTGCTGATCTTCGGTATAAATTACTTACGGCTTCCTTATTTCTGTTTGCCGCTGGCAGTATCTATACATTTTTCCGGCAACTTAAATCTGTGTCTGTACAATCTGTTTCTACAGAAAATGCGGCAGCAATGAAGGTTTTTGCCTTATCAACCGGAAATGAACTGATCGATAAAAGCATTGGCAATGAAATCGTTAATTATTGCATTGAGCATTCCGGAGAAATTATCCTTGGATGGTTTCTGATTATCTGCATCCAGCTTCTCAGAATGGCGGCCGGTTTTTACAGTCTTTATCAGCTTAAAAAAGTAAAGATTTTTGCCGTAGATTATCAGTTAAAGGAAAAACTAAAAATGCTCAGCCATAAACTGGGAATCAGTCAGGCAATTGAAATTATGCAATCAGGCGTGGCACAGTCGCCGGTTGTAATAGGCTACTTCAAGCCGATTATTCTGATTCCTCTAGGGATGCTTTCCCACCTGAGTCCTCAGGAACTGGAGGCAATATTAATCCATGAACTTGCACATATCCGCCGAAAAGATTACCTGGTTAACATTTTACAGCGTTTTCTGGAAATAGTTTTCTTTTTCAACCCTGCTGTTTTATGGATTTCAAATCTTATCAGAAACGAAAGAGAAAACTGCTGTGATGACATTGCCATTTCAATTACCGGAAGCAAAACAACCTATATACAAGCACTTATTTCATGTGAAGAATATAAAATGACTACACCCGATTATGCTCTGGGATTCTCAGGAAACAGTAACCATTTATTACATCGTGTCAGACGCATGGTGTCAAACCATAATCAATCACTCAATATCATGGAAAGAACAACATTAACCATTTGCCTCATTGTCGCCGTTTCTTTTACTGCGGTTTTTACAAAAACCAATGCAAAGACCATCTCCGAAGTAACACCGGTAAGCTCTGTAAAATCAGTTTCTGCTAAAGTCGCTGCCATTAAACCAAATGCTATCTGTCCTGCGCCTGTAGTTGAGGTAAAGGTGGATTCAGTTCCTGCAAAAAAGGCAAAAACAAAAACGCACAGCAGAACCTGGGTTTATAATTCCGGCTCGTCTCAGATTAGTGTAGATGGCAAAACTTACAGATTTAATGAAAATGAAGACAAAATCAGCGAATTGTATATCAATGATGTAAAAATTCCTGAGGATCAGCTTGCTTCTTACCAACCTGAGATTGACAAGCTGAAGGTACTCATGAAAGAAGGCAGAAAACAGGCAGAAGAAGGAAGAAGACAAGCTGAAATTGGAAGAAAACAAGCTGAGGAAGGAAGAAGACAAGCGGAACTTGGAAGAAAGCAGGCGGCAGAAGGACGTGCGGAAGCCGAACGTGGCAGAAAACAGGCAGAGGAAGGAAGAAGACAGGCAGAACTTGGAAGAAAACAAGCTGCGGAAGGACGTGTAGAAGCTGAACGTGGCAGAAAACAAGCAGAAGAAGGAAGAAGACAGGCAGAACTTGGCAGAAAACAAGCTGCGGAAGGGCGGATTCAGGCAGAGGAAGGCAGAAAGCAGGCGGAAGAGGGAAGAATACAGGCGGAGCTTGCCAGAAAAGAGGCTGCTGAGGCTCGTGCTCAGGCAGAAGAGGATAGAAAACAGGCTGCTATTGAACTTAAACTGGCTGAAGAAGAGGCCCAGGAAAGCAGAAAAGAAGCCGCAGAAAGTTTAAAACAAGCACAGCAGGATTTACTGGATGCAAAGGAAGAGCTGAGATTGGATCTGCAAAAATCTCAATTCAAAACCAAAGGAGCAACCACCATCAAATCTTCACGTAAAAATGCTACGACCATAAAACCGGAAAAAGGTCCTAAAAACTAAAGAACAAACCAGTATAAATTTGCCTTTCAGGTAAGTTACAAATCAAGATACTATTTCGCTCAGATATTAAGGCTGAATTTTGCTAAAGGAAATACTCGTTTACAGTTATCCGGCAAAATCCTTCATGAAATAACTATGTCCGGATCCGGAGAAAACAGCCTTAAACAGAAGATTTTTTAATTTCGTTTAGATTACAGGATTGGGAAAAGGGTGCGCCGGATGGAACACTCTTTTTTGTATTTTATCGGGAAAACTATGTTTTCAATCTCCATGATTATAAGTTTCTAAAATCGGTCGGCCTTCTTCCGGTAAGCTGAAAAAAGGTATTGCTGAAGGCTGAAATACTATCATATCCGGTTGCATACGCTATTTCACTAACAGTTTGTTTAGTCTGTAACAGCATTTCCATCGCTTTTACAATACGCAATAGTTTCAGATATTGAAAAAACGAGATATCCAGATCTGCGCGGAACATTCTGGATAAATTCCGGTCGCTGAATCCGAATCTGGCTGCTACATTAGAAATAGTAAGATTCTCAGAAATATTTCGATGAATAAAAATCAGAACCGGGCGCAATCGTTCATTCTCCGTTGTCGGTACAGCTATCGGCAAAGGATGCTGACTGATTTCAGGTAATATATTCTTTAGCGTTATCAGAAAATGATAAGCCTGTGAATCCTTTCCGATATCTCCTTTCCATTTTTCAGTAAACAAAATCATCTCCCAAAGCAGGTTATTAACCGGATAAATCCCCATTTTAAAATAGAAATCATTTTCCTCAATCCCCTCAAAATTGAAATAAATTGACCGGACTACACTTGCCGGATAACGAAGTTCAAAGTAATGTTCCATCCCCGGAGGAACCCATACAAAATGTCTTGAAGGCAAAAAATAAGATTTCTCCCTCGAATAAAAGAAAGCCATTCCTCCTTCCACATAGGTCAGCTGACCTTTTTTATGCTTGTGAATGGGGTATTTATTCTCTGTTTTATCGTGCCAGACATAACAAGTGTCGGGCTCTGCATCAAGGGCTATCAGGTAGTCTTCTACTTTCATTTCGTTAAATTGGCTGGTTCTAACAAATCTATGGCAATTTAGACAAAATAAAACAAATTTCTTTGCAGGAAATTTGCAGTCAGGATTATTAGAATAATTATATGAAACCTTTTAGCAAAATATTGTACTTTATCCAGTTGGCTTTTACAATATCCATTCAGGTAAAAGCCACTGAAATGCCTCATGATTCCACCAATGTGATCGTACTTTCTCTTTCTGAAATCTGGGAAAAAGCCTCAAAAAACAGCAAATTAATTCAAATTCAGAAACTTAAAATCAAAACCAGTGAAGAGGAAGTAAAGGATGCGCTTACAGAGCGGTTCCCGGAAATCGGAGCATCGGGAACATATGCCCGTATTTCAAATATGCCTGTTTTTGAGAACGGTTTATTTCATACACCAGATCAATTCCCGGTAATACACAATTTTTATAAGATTTCAGGGGATGCTTACCTGAATGTTTACAACGGTGGAAAAGTAAGAAATAACATTGAAGCTGAAGAAGTTAAACATGCGATTGCTTTAGAATTTCAACATCTTACGGTTTCTGAAATCCGTTTTAAAGCAGCTATTTATTTCCTTGACCTTAAGAGGAGCTATATGTTTAAACAGTTGCTTTTACAGGATATTGCGGAACAGGAAAAATTACTGGTACAGATCAGACAACTGCATAAAAACGGAGTGGTACTGAAAACAGACGTGCTTCGAGCGGAGCTGAAATTATCAGGACAAAAAATGAATCTGCTTGAAATAGAGAACAGCATAGATATTACTTCCCGGAAAGTGGCTATCATAACAGGCTTACCTGATAATACCAGAATTATGGTTCAATCTGATTCGACAAATGTCAGTGATTTTTTACCGGAATCATATGAAACATATCTGGCACAGGCACTGAAACAGGCATTTTCCTACAAAATTTCAGAAAAAGAAACAGAGCTCAGTTTCCTGAAGTTAAAACAGGTAAAAACAAACGCTGCTCCTAAAATCGGGCTTTTTGCAGAATACACCTATGCGTATCCTCAGATTCAGTTTTATCCTTATGCGAATGCAGCTTATGCTTTGGGTCAGTATGGAGTAAAAGCTTCATTTCCGATTTCTGCATTATATCAGAACAAACATAAGGAAGAAGCTGCCAGACTCAATATCCTGCAACATGAACTGGCACATTCTGACCTGGGAGATGGAATTCGTCAGCAGGTTCATGAATCCTACGTCCGTTATAAAGAATCATTGAGCAGAATTGAAGTTGCTAAAAATAATATAGTACAGGCCACTGAAAACCTCAGAATTATCAACAATACTTATTTTAATCAGCTGGCATTACTTACTGATTTACTTGATGCAGAAACGCAGGTGCTTCAGGCAAGATTTGACCTGACTTCTGCTCAGATTATTGCACAGGAACAATATTATCAATTACAAAAAACCATTGGAAATCTCTAATTATGAACACTCCTAAAAGTAACAGAACAGACAAAATCATTACCAATATTACAGCCATACTGGCTTCGGTAATACTGGTAGCATTAGCGGTTTGGGGTACCAGAACATTGCTTTTCATGAATAAATACGAAGAAACCAATGATGCACAGGTAGATGAATATATCAATCCGGTTACGGCGAAAGTAAGCGGTTATATCAAAGAAATAAAATTTGAGGAAAACCAGGAAGTACATCGCGGAGACACTTTGCTGGTAATTGACAACAGTGATTATATCGTCCAGCAGCGGGAAGCTGAAGCGGCACTGGTTAATGCCAGAGCTCAGATTTCTGTACTGGAAAGTAATACAAATACGATGAATCAGGTGGCAAAAGTAAGTAAATCTCAAATAGAAGCTGCTAAAGCCCGGCTCTGGAAACAGGAACAGGAATATATTCGCTATAAAAATCTCTTTGAGGCAGAATCTGTAACCGGACAACAGTTTGAGAATGTAAAAACCGCATTGGATGTAGCTAAATCTGAATACCAGGCAACACTTGATGCCTATAGTGCTTCACTTGCAAAAGTACATGATACACAGGTACAAAAAGACGTTGCCTCTGCAGAAATCAAAAGAAGGGAAGCTATTGTAGGTAAAAACAAACTGGATGTTTCCTATACGATAATTACGGCTCCTTATGACGGGAAAATGGGCAGGAGAACGATACAACCCGGTCAGTTAATCCTGATTGGGCAAACACTTGGGTTTATTGTAGATCATGAAGCCGGGAAATGGGTCATCGCCAATTTTAAGGAAACACAGGTAAGAAATATGTATGTCGGGGAGAATGTGGAGATTGAAATAGACGCATTTCCTGATGAAATTTTCAAAGGTAAGATAGAATCACTTTCTGCCGCAACCGGATCAAGATTTTCATTACTTCCCCCTGATAATTCAACAGGAAACTTTGTGAAAATTGCCCAGCGTATTCCGGTAAGAATCAGATTAGAAGGAGATAAAAAGGGCTTAGGAATTCTCAGTGCCGGAATGAGTGCGAATGTTTCTGTAAAAAAAGGGAGAAATCATCAAAATGGATAATCAAACTGCTATCTTCAAGTCCTGGGTACCCGGCTGGCTGATCAAAATCACTATTTTTCTGGTGATTTTACCAAGTACCATGTTATTTGCCATTTCAACCGTAAACATAAATGCGGCGGCAGGTTATTACGGAGCAGAACCAGCTGATATTCAATACTCTATGTTATTGTTTTATGTAGCTGTAGCAACAGCAGTTCCGCTGGAACGCCGGTTTTTCTCCTATATGAATACCAGACCTTATTTTCTGCTTTGCCTGTCTTTGGAAGTAATTTCTACTCTCATCTGTTATTTAACCAGAAATATTTATCTGCTGTTTGTCCTGAGATTTATTCAGGGAGTGCTTAACTGTGGCATTACGAGTATCTGTTTAACTTTAATTTTCAGCAAGTTAGGGACTGAAAGAGCCCGAGAAATCGGATATTCTCTCTTTTATACACTCATTCTCTGCATGGCTCCGTTTACTTCTCTGGTGACTGCTCCGATTGTAGATAATTATGAGTTCAATGCAGTTTATAAATTTGCAATTTTTGCTTTCATTCCCGGTGCAATTTTACTGTTGGGTATCATGAACAATGTCAGACTCAGCAAAAAAATGCCTTTATATCAGACCGACTGGGTCAGTTTTGTTTTATATTCAATTTTACTGATGCTTATCGGTTGGGTACTGGTTTACGGACAACAATTAGAATGGCTTGAAAATGACAGCATCAGATTTTGTCTGTTCATGATTCTGCTCTTAACCTTATTGCACGTTTTCCGTCAGAAAAGTCTGAAAAGACCTTTTCTGCACCTGGATGTTTTTAAATACCGGAACTTCCGGATCGGGATAATCTTTCTGCTGGCTTTTTATCTGATCAGAGGAGCTTTTAATATTACGTCTCTTTACTTCGCGAAAGTGCTTGGGATGGATCCTATTCATGTAAACCTGATGATGCTGGCCAATCTTTCAGGCATTATACTCAGTGCTACATTAGCTTCCAGATTGATTATTCTTCAAAAATCCATAAGGGTCATCTGGATTTACGGCTTCATGTTACTGCTGGTTTTTCATGCCTGGATGTACTGGCTTTTCAATACCCAGGCTGAGGCAGAGACATTCATTATTCCGCTGATTGTTCAAGGATTAGGTGCCGGAATGCTGATGACCCCGATTGTTTTATTCATTATTTCCTCGGTTCCGGAAAATCTGAGTAAATCAGCTTCTACTACCGGAGTATTTATCCGGTTTCTGGGCTTTAGCTTAAGTATTTCTATGATTAATTTTTTTCAGATAAAATCGGACAGTATTCATTATACCCGTTTAAGTGAAGAGATCTCGTTGATTAATCCGGAAACCATTTCTAGATTATCCATTTATCGTAACGGTTTAATTTCCAGGGGAGTATCTTCATCTGAGGCCAATAAAGCTGCTTTGGGATTAATCAGTAAAAGCACTCAGAATCAGGCTTTCCTGCATTTTGCGATGGATTACTATTTATGGGTTTGCATGGGAATTACTGCACTTTTATTGATTATTTCATTAGCTCCGTTTATCAATAAAACAGTCATTAATGTGAGAAACAAACTCCCTTCCCCTGCTTCATTTTAACGAACAAAAACGGGAGTTATCAACAAACACTTTGTCGATAACTCCCGGAAAATTCAGGCTAAAATATTATTTCTTAAATTTTAAGGCATTTACATTTTTCCCTACCAATACACCATTTTTCATCCCTTCATCATTATCCTGATGCGTATGAATTCCACCATAAAATCTTGAATTGGCACATTCTACGGCAAAGTCTTTGAAACTTGCAAAGGAGCGGCTTTTAAATGCCGTACCTGTCAGCGGATCATTGGCTCTGCCTTCGTAGGAATCATCTGTAAAAGCAAAGTTGTCCCCAAAAAGATTTGTCAGCACTTCACAAACTGCTCCGGCCTGTGTGGCATGTCCTGAAGGAAAACCCGGAAACGGCGGAGCCGGCCAGAAAGGTTTCCAGGAAGGATCAATGGCATATCTTACGTAAGTGTACGGGCGCTCATTATTGTAGGTGAATTTACATTTCCAGCACAGAATAAAAGCATCGGCAACGGCTATGCCGGTTTTCGCAAAACCTTCCGCCGCTTTATCCAATTTAGCATTGACTTTCTGCAAAGCAATATTTGCAATTGAAACTGAATGCCCCGGAGGTGTCGAAGTATCTCCAGGATTATCAGACCACCATACCGATATTTCTTTTTCCTCCTGGGTCAGGATCTTATTTTTCTGATAAACCTCGTTATACTGGATAAAATACGGAGAATTTGATTTAGTAGAATAATCTATTGGTTTGGGCATTGCCAATTTGCCATTCGCTTCTACAAATAAACGGTTTGCACCCCAAAAAGGCTGCATCGGATTCTGAATGTTATTTTCAGTTGGCTGCCACGCTCCTACAAAAACCGGAACTTTATAGGAAGTCGGGAAATTTCGCTTGTATCCTTCATCCCCTCCATCCGTTTTCGACCAATTGTAAATCGCAGCAGCAACAGCTTTTCCATATGCTTTTGATCGTTCCAGCACTTCTGTGGTTACGTTTACTTTATAAAGCACATTTAATGCTTGTTCCAGTGAATCAATTTTAGGATAATACTTTGTGGAATCAACAGGGTTTACAAACAGTTTCTTTACAATAAATGCTTCTGCGGCATTAGCAGCCAGTGCCCAGTTATATTCTTTGGCAGCATCTGCCTTCGGAACATTGCTTAGACCCGACAATTGTCCTGACAAAGAATTATTGGAAGGCATCCCTCCTACCACCGATTCATAAAGTGTTACGCCAGCATATCCAAATGCTCTTGATGTGACAGGCGGTGTAAATCCAGTTCCTTTTTTACAAAGATATAATTGCGTCTTTACCCAATAAGATGCCACACCCATATCAAAACTACTTGCCAAAACTTTCGGCTGTACTTCTTTCGTTGCATCTTCTGAGGGTTTACAGGCAGTTACCCATAAAATCATAACTGCCAGAAAAAAGTAATGATAAATAATACTTTCCTTACCGCGGCCGGAATGAGAGAAAAGATTTTGTCGATTTTGTTTCATAATACTTTAATACAGATTATTCATAAAGAATTGGTTTCAGGCGGCGGGAAAAGAAAATGCTTTGCTTATTGATAAAAGCAAAAACATTGCCAGAAATCAGGTCATGGGTTGTAACC
>NZ_FOXH01000002.1:0-203140 GCF_900115665.1 Pseudarcicella hirudinis | reverse complement strand
CATGGGGCAGATATGTTTTTCTCTTATGTCAAAAGATTATTTCCTTTGGAAGAGGCTAACTTAATTCCCTGTGAGAAATAAAAAATCCCAAAAGACCTGAAGATCTTTTGGGATTAAATGGCATGTTTTTATATGTTTATTTCACAACTACGGTTCCTAACTCTTTGGCAATTTGTTTTTCAACTTCTTTTGCCTGCATAAACTGAGTCAATAGTACTTCCTGTTCAATTGCATCATTCGTCTGGATCAGTTTTGCCTTTATTTCAGCCATATTCATCTCATTATTAGCCTTTTTTAAGCGCAAAATGTTTGTAAAAGCCATATCTGCGAGCTTATCCAGTTCAGTTGGTACATAAATTTCATGTTTTTTATGCCAAAACTCTGAAATGGTGTGTTTTTCTGTCGCCAGATCAATAGCTTCCCTTTGAATTTCTGAATCGATATGACTGAGGAAATATTGCAATTCCGGGACAGTTCCCTGAATAAACTTCTCTCTGCAAAGCAGCAAAATCCTCTGATAAATCGGTGTTTTAAATTCTAATCCTTCTATTTCGGAAAGGATGTATTGCATAAGTGTAATACCCGGAGCCAGGCCAGGATCAACTTCCCTGGAACCATAATTGATCAGTAAACGGATACATTCTTCTTCATGATAAGAAAGGCCCGAGCGAACAGGTTTGTCCTCTGTTACCGGATTTGCCTGTGGAACTGATTCAGGGAAAAAGGCATGATCTTCTTCTGAAAAACTCATTAATTCTTCAGCACCTGAACTCACACTTACTCCCGGTGGAAGGTCATTACTTAAACGCTGCCGGTTATCCTCTCTTTTGGTATCTTTCTCCTTTTGTTTAACCCGGTTAAGCTGAATCTTATTTGATTCAAGTATGAGGAGATTTTCATCAATATTCATCAAAGATGCCGTCTTCTGAAAGAAAACTGAACGTTTGATAGAATCTGGAATTTTGGAAATACTTTCCACCATATCCTTGATAATCTCAGCTCTTTTAAAAGGGTCATTTCCAGCCTCTTTTAAGGAAAGCTCCGCTTTGAAAGTAATAAAATCTGATGCATTTTGCTCAATATGTTTAACAAAAGCCTCTGATCCTATTTTCTGAACATAACTATCAGGATCTTCTCCTTCAGGAAAAACCACCAGTTTTACATTCAGACCTTCTTCAAGGATCATATCCATTCCTCTTAAAGAAGCCTTAATCCCTGCTGCATCTCCGTCGTACAGAACAGTTATATTCTGTGTAAATCTTGCGATAAGGCGAATCTGCTCAAGTGTAAGTGAGGTTCCTGAGGAAGCCACCACATTATGGATTCCTGCCTGATGTAATGAAACCACGTCGGTATAACCTTCTACCAGATAACATACATCTTTGGTGCGGATTTCATTCTTAGCCTGGTAAATTCCATAGAGTATGGAAGACTTGTGATAAACCTCAGTTTCAGGAGAATTGAGGTATTTTGGCTGATTTTTATCCGTTTTTAAAATTCTCGCTCCAAAAGCAATCACTTTTCCTGAAACGTTATGAATCGGAAAAATCACACGGTTTCTGAAACGGTCAAAAGTCCTGGTATTTCGGGAATCTTCATTCCCTTGTTCAGCAGGAGAGGTATTCTGTTCCCTGACTATGGTTAAACCTGCCTTTTGAAGAATATCCGGGGAATACCCCTGTTTTAATGCCTCTTTTGTAAATGCGTCCCAGGATTCCAGGCTATAGCCTAGCTCAAAGCTTTTAATGGTTTTATCAGAAAAACCTCTTTCCTTGAAATAAGGATAAGCAATAGATTTCCCTTCATCCGTTTCAAGCAGGTTATGCTGAAAATAGTTTTTCGCATAATTCAATACGATAAAAAGGCTTTCCCGTTCATTCTGAGCAAGTTGCTGCTCATCGGTCAATTGGGTTTCCTGTATTTCTATGCCGTATTTTTTAGCAAGATGTCGTAATGCTTCTCCATATCCAAGCCCTTCAATATCCATAATAAATCGGATTGAATCACCAGCTTTTCCACATCCGAAACATTTATAAATTCCTTTGGCAGGAGAAATAGAAAATGAAGGTGTTTTTTCTCCATGAAAAGGACAGCATGCCCAGAGATTTGCTCCTTTTTTCTTCAAAGAAACATAATCCCCGATCACATCAGCAATATCTGCTGCCTGACGTATTCTCTCTACAGTTTCCGGATCAATCCTCATGGAAGTATTAAAATATTTGTTTCTTCTGTCAAATCAGAAGATATACACAACAAAGAAAGAGAACTTATTCTTCATTTTGAAAAACAAGGTCTCTTCCGTTTAACAATCTTTATTAAATCTATATTTTACAACAATAACCCTGCGAGTGTTGCAGAAAGGTAACTGGCTAATGTTCCGCAGATTAATGCTTTAAAGCCTAATTTGGCTAAATCTGAGCGACGACTTGGTGCCAATTCTCCGATTCCTCCGATTTGAATTGCCACTGAACTGAAATTAGCAAAACCACATAAGGCAAAACTGGTAATGGCAATCGTCTTAGGATCAAGATTTGGTTTCAATTTTACCAGTTCCAGATATGCTACAAATTCATTTACAACCATTTTAGTTCCCATCAATGCTCCTGCTGCCTGAACATCTTTGCCCGGAACCCCCATACACCATGCAAAAATTGAGAAGAATTTACCAAGAATAAAGTTAAGACTCAAAGCCGGAAAGCCTACCAATCCTCCTACTCTTCCCAGAATTACGTCAACCAGTGCAATCAGTGCAATAAAACCAATCAGCATGGCAATTACGTTCAAACCCACTTTTAATCCTTCACTGGCTCCCGCAGCAATGGCATCTACCAGATTGGCATGCGTTTTCTTAATTTCCAGCTTTACTAACCCCTGTGTTTCAGACTGTTCAGTTTCAGGATATACAATTTTAGAAATGACCAAAGCACCCGGAGCAGCCATTAAACTTGCTGCAAGCAAATAAGAAGCCGGCACTCCCAGAGAGATATACACTGCCATCACACCACCGGCAATACAGGCAAAACTTCCTGTCATAGAGGCCAGTAATTCCGAATTAGTCATTGTTTTCAGATAAGGCTTAATCATAATCTGAGCCTCCACCTGACCCACGAACGTACTCGCTACGTTAGAAAGTGCCTCTGCTCCACTTACGCCCATCAACCAGTGAACACCTCGGCCCAGCACAGAAACCACTCTCTGCAAAACACCAAGATGGTAAAACATATTTACCAGAACAGCTACAAAAATAATAGTCGGAATAACCTTAAAGAAAAAGACAAAGTCATTTCCACTTCCGAAAGCCTTAACCATAAGCTCAGGTTTAACCAGAGAACCAAATACAAACTCCGCTCCTTTGTCTGCATTTAGAAGAATCGAATTGATTTTAAATCCTAACCATTGAAAAATGGCCTGTCCAACATCGGTTTTCAAAATAAAAACTGCCAATCCGGCTTGTAAAGCAAGACCCACTCCGACAGTTCGAAAATTAATGGCTTTACGATTGTTTGACATTAAATAAGCAAGTCCCAAAATCAATACAATCCCTAAAAGTCCCGTGAAGCGTTCCATATTTTAAGTTCTAATTCTTTAAAAGTAAAAGTGGTATGATAAAATTTGTGATGAATATTTTTGTTAAAGATATACAATCTTAGGGTAAAGCAAAAAAGTCGTGAAATGAAATGACTTCATATCACGACTTTAGATCAGATTTATCTTTAAAAAGTTAAATTCTACTTAAAATCAGCCAAGAACCTCCTCCGGTTTGTCTACCACTTCGGGTGTTCCGCTGGTCTCAAATAATTTAGCATCTTTTATATCCTCCAGTGTAACATCAAAGAATTTCTCATGAATATTAAAAGGCTTTTCCACACACTTAAATTTCTGGTAAGAACCATCTTCCTGCATTTCATAAGCATTAACATTATCCTTCAGATTCCAGGCAAGGATATTGATAACCTCCTGTTTCACTTTAGGATTTACCAACTCAAAAAGTGATTCAATTCTTCGGTCAAAGCTTCTTACCATTATGTCAGCAGAACCACCATATACTTTCGGATCACCTCCGTTGTGGAAATAGTAAATCCGGGTATGCTCAAGGAAATCTCCAATGATAGAACGCACGGTTATGTTTTCAGAAAGTCCCTGACGTTTTGGTCTCAGGCAGCAAACACCTCTGACAATCAGGCGAATCGGAACACCAGCCTGCGCCGCTTTATAAAGTTCATCAATGGTAATTTTATCCTGTAAAGAGTTGATTTTAACACAGATTCCGCAAGGAAGTCCGGCCTTTGCATTTTCAGCCTCTTTCTGAATCATTGCAACCACCCGATTCCTCATATCCCTTGGAGCGGTAATAAGGTTTTCGTAATTACTTGGAATTGAATGTCCTGTGATTACATTAAAGAACTCTGCGATATCATGTGTGATCACTTCGTTCATTGTCAGCAAGCCAATATCCGTATAAAGTTTTGCTGTATCCTCATTATAATTACCTGAAGAAAGGTGTGCATAACCTACCACTTTATCTCCTTCATTGCGAATTACCTGAAGTAATTTAGTATGCGTTTTTAACCCCGGAATACCATAAATTACAAAACAACCGGCTTTTTGAAGACGTTGTGCTTCGCGAATGTTATTTTCTTCATCAAAGCGGGCTTTCACTTCAAAAAGTACAGATACGTGTTTTCCGTTTTCTGCTGCTCTTAACAAAGCCTCCGCAATTCTGGAATTTTTTGAAATCCGGTACAAAGTAATCTTAATTGCCAGTACCTGAGGATCTTCCGCTGCCTGTTCAAGTAATTGAAGTACAGGCTCAAAATTGTTATACGGATGGTGCAACAGAATGTCGCCCTGCTTCATTGCTTCGAAGATATTTTCAATCTTCACAGAAGGCAGGCCAATCGGCGGAACCGGCTGATGAGTAGCAGAAATCTTTGTCTTGAAGTCAGGATGCTTGATAATCTGAAAGAATGACGTAAAATCCAGAATATTCTCTTTTACAAAAACATCGTCTTTTTGCAGATTCCAGCGCTTAAGCATTTCATCCAGAAGCCATTCTGAATAATTAGGTTCTATTTCGATCCGGGTTACTCTTCCCAGGCGGCGATCTTTGATTTTCTTCTTGATTTCATCCACAAAATCTGTTTCGGCATCTTCATGTTCTACTACATCAAAATCTCCGTTTCTGGTAATTCTGAATAAAGAGCACGCTACTATTTCTACGTTTCTGTATAACTTTTTAATATTATGCCGGATGATTTCCTCGATTGGCAGGAATACTACTTCTTCTTCTCTTTCAAAGATATAGAACCTGGCAAGATTCTGAGGAATTTGTACAAAACTAATTTTTTTATCCTTCCCGTTTTCATGTTTCGGTTTCACATAAAGCGGATCTTCCACCACCTTAGTCACCACTCCGAAAATCAGGGTTTTGGCCAATAAACTCGGGAAAGTATGCGTATGGTCAAAAACCATAGGCGTAAGCATCGGATAAATTGTTCTGTTGAAATAATCCGTTACTTCTTCCGATTCTTCATTGGTAAGGTCATCCAGGTTTGCCAGAATTAAGCCGTTTTCAGGGAAAAGCGGTAAGATTTCTTCTCTGAATAATCTATGTTTTTCGCGACTGAAATCTCTTGCCGCAGCCATTAAGGTCTTTTTGAATGCAGTTTCTCTCAATCCAGAGTAATCTGTTCTTTCTTTGCCATAATCGATATAGCTATAAAGCGAGCCAACCCTGATGGTAAAAAACTCATCCATGTTAGAGGCTGTTATCGCCAAAAACTTAAGGCGGTCAAATAGTGAACGCTTTTCATCACGAGCCTGATCCAGCACTCTCTCATCAAATTTCAGCCAGGACAAATCTCTTGAAATGTAATTGGATTTCTCAATAATATCCTGTGATTTGATTATAACTTTTTCAAGACGCTTCTGCTCATCGCCTTGTCTAGTGATGTTATTCATAAGTTTATTTTTCTTTAAAAACGACAAAAGATTCCCTACGAGAGAACCTTTAAGCCGATTTTCTTTATGTATTTTTCTCAATGGTTGCATAAAACGCACAATACAGCTAAATATTCCGGAACTATCAGGCCATCCCGTCTTTTATAGCTTCATAATCAGATTTGAGTCTGCCCATTTCCTTTGCTAAAAAAGACTGTAACTGTATATTAAACGCATTTTTATCTTCTTCAGTAAGCGATGCGTAAAATTCTTTTAATTCCTGATTAATAGCAGCACGATCTTCAGCCGACTGAGCATTGATTGACCTTAAATGATATTGCTTAAAATTAAATTCCTGCATTTCCCTCAAATATTATCTTTTCACTAAATTCTTCGTTTTTTCAAAGAATTTAAACCTTATGCTAAAATACTTACAAAGGGAAGATTTTCAAAGAATTCAACATTTTTTAAGTGTTAACATTTAGAATATGGTATTAAAAATGAGAAATGTGCATGTTTACAGATGTTTATCTAAAATCTGCTGACCGAATGTGAAGGAAATTTTTCCATATTCGGTAGGAAAGTTAAGTAGTACAGTTTCGGCCTCCGGAACTGCTTTGATATATAAACGTCCTCTTAAAGATCGTTGAGGAGCGATGGCATTATCCTTTAACAATTCATTATTCCACAGATTTTCCTTATATGCCAGATAATCCATTCTGTTTGCAAACCTCGATTCTCCTAAAACGGAGGTGGTTGCTGCAATGGCATATCCCATATTGAAGATAAGATTGGCATTCTGGGCTTTGTTAAACATTTGATCATAAGAACGGGATCTTCCTGAATTTTCAGAAATAGCCAGGGCAGCTCCTCCTACAAATGCCAGTACACTGAGCACTTTAGTGGTCTTTAACCTTGCTTTTTCTCTGGCCCGTTCTACTTTTACTTTATCAAGTTCTTCATTCGGATTGAGTCCAGAATAATTAAGTGCATATAAGGGATTATTGTTATTTTTAATAGAATCCTGACCTGCTTTCAGATAAAAAGCATTAAAATCCTGTGGAGAAAAATTAAGCGTTCTATTACTCAGGTTAAAAATCTCTGTATCAAAAACCAGATAGTTTTCCCAATGCTCAATAAAAGAAGTAACGATCCGGACACTGTCTTTTTCCTGTTTAACAACATGAAAACCATCCATTACTCTTTCAGATGGATCATTTACCGGGCTCAGACTAACCATTTTCTGAGTGGCGCAGGAGCTTAATACTAAGAACAAAACTATCAATCCAATATACTTTCTCATCGTAATGCCGAAATTTATCTTTCCTTTTTAACTTTTACGTTATGATGATTAATCACCTCATTATGACAACGTAACGATTTCAAACCCCTATTCGTCAGGCAGAGAAATTCAGGAAATAAAGCGGTCGAAATACTATATTTTCAATGAAAATCTCTGATATGTGCTTCCGGTTATTTAAACTTTCAAATTATCAAAAAGGTTTCCTTTGGATTCTCCCTTTCTGTCAAACAAAAGAGGTGCTATTTCCAGCACCTCTCCCGGTAGTAATCATCACTGAAAAACTATCTGATGTATCGCTCGAAAAACTCATAAATTCTGAGCATTCTGTCTATTCTTGCACGAACATTACCTGTTCTGGAAAGCTCATGTGTTGCGCCTGCAATCCTCACATATTCCACCTCTTTTCCCATAATTTTCATGGATTTGTACATCATTTCACTTTGAATAACTCCGGTTCTCAGGTCATTATCACCATGTTTGATCAGCAAAGGAGTCCTGATTTTATCCACATATGTATAAGGAGACTCTCTGTCAAGCACCGGTTTGATTTTATCTTCCCAGGGGTATCCTCCGAAATAATTCGGAACCAGACGCCAGGCATTTCCTTCTCCCATAAATGTTGTCAGGTCATAAACTCCTCTTTGAGCAAATGCGGCCTTAAACCTGTTGTCATGAGAAACAATCCAGGCAGTAAGGTAACCTGCATATGAACCTCCGGTAAGAACCTGTTTGGAGGTATCTACCCAGGAAGCTTTTGCAGCATCTGTTGCTGCTGCCAGCACATCCTCCGCCGGGCCGGTTCCCCAATCCTGATAATTTGAAAACTGAAAATCTTTCCCATAACCCCCTGATCCTCTTGGATTAGCATATACAATACCATAACCCTGTGAGCAGAAATACTGAAATTCATGCCACATTGAAGATTCTCCGGGTCCCCACATGGCAGTCGGGCCTCCGTGCATATTCAGCAGAAGCGGATATTTTTTACCTGCTTCAAAATTTGAAGGTTTCATAATCCAGTACTCAATTTTCTGGCCTTTTGAATTGGTGTAAATTCTTTTTTCAGGAGTACTTAATGCCTTATTCTTTACCCAATAATCATTATGACTACTTAGTTTCTGCGCATTTTTTCCTGATAAATCAGATACATAAATTTCCGAAGGATCTGCTATTTCAGTTTTTCCCAGAACAAGTTTATCTTTTGTGATATCAAACGCTACAATTCCGGATTCAAAATCAGTGAGTTTCTCTACTTTTTTAGTCAGAACATCTAAACGATACAATGGCAAACCTCCGTTAGAAAAAGCGGTAAAATAAAGATATTTAGAGTCAGATGACCATTCAAAACCTCCCGGAGCTCTGTCGAAACTGATTTCTGTTTTATTACTTCCATCTGCAGCCGCCAGTATAATTTGTCCGTAACTCAGCACATTGATCTGCGATTTGATGAAAACCAGCCATTTACCATCATTTGAAAGAGACGGACTTGTAAATTGGAATCCTTTTTCTGATAAAAGTGGTGTAATCGTTTTGGTATCGGGATTGATACTTACTACTGCCGTTGCCTGCTCTCTGTCGGGGTGCATCGTTGTATCTCTTCCGGTCACTGCCAGAATCTTCTTTCCGTCAGGCGTCCATTTTGCAGCATTATACGACCAGAAACCTTTGGTAATTTGCTGCGCTTTCGCTCCTTCTTTGGGTTCAATTACATATAAAAGGTTAAATCTGATCTCCGGCTCTGTGGTTGCTTCTCCCTGCAGATTCAATCTGCTGAAAACCTTTACTTTTTTATCTTCAACATCTCTGTCGAGATAAGCCCGGATTTCATCAATAGTACCGTCAGGATTGGGTTTGATCTTTTTATCAGCTTTCAGAAAAGCATTTGATTTAAATCCTGCTTTTTCTACTGACCATGACGGAAGGGATTTCAGTGCATTGATAGTCGAATCTTTTAACAATTCTGAGAAAGATACGTTTACGGAGAAAAGAATTTTAGAGCCATCAGGCGACCAAACCGGGCCGGATGCTCCATATTTCAAATCGGTAAGCTGAAATGCCTCGCCACCATCCAATGGCATAATAAACAGCTGTGATTTTCCTTTTACATTACGTGCAAAAACAAGCTGCTTACTATCCGGTGACCATGAACCTCTGCTGACAGATTCAGTTCCTCTGGTAATTTGCTTTACTCCCTGAAAATCACTTAGCCAGAGATGTGTACGATAATCATATTCCAGTTTATTTTCCTCAGACGGAATGATTTCATTCACTGAATAAATAAACTTCTTTCCATCCGGAGCGATGGATATATTTCCAACCTGTTTAATCTTCGTCAGATCGGTAACCAATACTTTTTCCTTGCTGTTCTGAGCATAAGTAAAGGAGTATATACAACAAAACAGTAATAATAGTTTTTTTCTCATGGGATGTTAATGAAGGTTAATGGATAAAACTTTATTTTCCACCAAAATACAGTTTTATCTTTTCAATCTGAAATTATTTATATTCTGATAAAACCGATTTATTTCAACAATCACTAATTTATTACCGATACCAATCTTCATTTTCTTTATCTTTTCCCGGAGCGTCAGGGATTTCCAAAATTAAAAACAGGATATCCGTCTGATAAATATGAGAGTGTAGGAAGAAGCTATTTGTTATACATTAAATACCGTGAAACCTCCCGTTTTTCTGTTAATGATAAATAACACAAAAGTACGGGAGGTTTCATTCAGTAAATATTCTAAGGTTAAGACTAACTCTTTTTTATCTAGGATTTAGAACAGCTTATATCCAACAATGAATGACAGGTAGTTATATATTATTCCACTATTTAGATTAAGCAACAGACTTCTGCTGTAATTATATCTGAGTTCGAAACTTAGTTTATCTCTGTAATTAATCCCTAAACCGGCAAACGGATTGCTCGGGTTAGGATACAAGCTATCGAATACATTACTTCCATTAAATACAATGCTGCTTGATTTTTGGGGAAAGTCAAAAACATACCCAATGTTAGCATTCATTTTAATATTTTGATTCAGGAAGAAATAATGTCTAATTCCTAAAGGTATCTCTATAGACTGATAATTGACATCTACTGATAAATTCTGAGATTCCTTAGTCTGTTTCAGTGAATGAAAACTCGGCTCAATAAACAGCGCCCACTTTTGTTTATTAAAAGGAAGTTTTATTTCAGCTTCAAGGCCGATTCTGTAACCTATTAAATTGTTGTAAAAAGAACCTTTGGAATAATTATTAGTATATTCCATATCACCTAAATTAAGTCCTGCTCTCACAGACAAATTAAATGCAACCTTATTTTTCACTTTTTTTATTACAACCGCACCATCGCAATTATTAAAATTGTTAACGTAATATTCGAGATCAGACTGGCTATAATCCAAATTCTGTACTTTTACAAATGTCAGACGTTCACATGGCAGACTATCCAATAATTCTTGCCGATACGAAAGATTTTTATTGATCGAATTTCCAGTGGTTAAGAAAAGCTTATAAATGAGTGGCCGGACAGTGTTTAATCCATCTTTACTGTAAAAAAATCTTCTAAATCCTTTACCTTCATAATAATAGAGATTGGCCTTGCCTTCTATCAAAACTTTAAGGAAAACCGTTTCACTTTGAAAAGATGGGTTTCTATCGTATGTCAGATTACGAATATTTTCTGTTGAGTTGTCCATCTCAACTGTTTTACGAATGTATTTGAGAGTATTACCAATACCAAACTCCTTCACAGAATCAATACCTATTGTTTTTACCTCTGAATTTTGTGACAATTTATATTTGAAATCAATCGGGTTACTTAGCCAGTCTTTATTTTTAATCTGACAATTGATTTTATTTCCATTGTTACTGATGAAATATCCCTCTTCAAACGTTATCTGGGCATAAACAGAGACTTTAATTAATATAAATAGCAGGAGAACGAAAACTTTTTTCATGAAGGGTGTTTTTAATTATTGTATTGAGTTTTAAAATTAAACCAGGCCATTAAGATATTGTTGGTTATTTTGAAAAACAAATCCTCATTAAGATTAGAATATACAGATTGTTAAAACAGTCAACTAAATTTTGCCCATTTATTTCTTTTCGATAAGAAGATTCAAACAAGTGTTAGAATAGTGCTATCTGTAAGTGCCTATAATATCTATTCTCTCTCACAAATATTAGAAAAAACAATCCAATAAATCCCACTTTCTATTCCATTGCATTAAAATGACAATTCATTTTGCTCAATTAAATTCAACAATCACTAATTTATTGCCGATGTGGTTCAAATTTGAGGTTTTTTATTCAAAAAATCCTTGCAAAGCAGGTTTGATTTATGTTTGAAATATAACATCTTTGAGAAATTTTATTGGAAAAGACAGGCTTCTGGAAATTGATTCTCCTGAAATTAAAAGAAACTCTGTCCTTTTCAGTATTTAAAAATCAGAATATTCAAAAACCAAATTTATCCATGAGAAAAATATTTCAGATTGCCCTTCTGGCAATTGTTTGCATCAGTTTTTCAGCTCAGGCACAGTCGGGCAAAAAATCAAAATGGCAAAAACTTTTCAATCAGAAAGACCTAAGCGGCTGGAAAGTTTACGGTACCGAAAAATGGTATGTTGAAAATGGTGAGTTAATCTGCGAAAGTGGTCCTGATAAAGAATATGGTTATCTTGGAACCGAGAAGAAATACAAAGATTTCGAACTTACGCTTGATTTCAAACAGGAAGCGGACGGAAACAGCGGCGTGTTCTTTCATTCTTCATTCGAAGGCACAAAAGTAGCCGGATGGCAGGCTGAAGTAGCGCCTCCGGGTCACTGGACAGGCGGAATTTATGAGTCTTACGGGCGTGGATGGCTTATCAAACCCACAGATGATAAAGACAAAGCTTTGAAAATGGGTGAATGGAATACCATGAAAGTAAAAGTAAAAGACAATACTGTAACCACCTGGATAAACGGACAGGAAATGATTACACTTACAGACGATAAAATCGGTTCTATTGATGGCAGTATTGCTTTGCAGATTCACAGTGGCGGTGGTATCAAAGTAAGATGGAAAAATATTAAAGTTATGCAGTTGTAATTGTTAACCGATAAAATCAAAAAGCGAGGCTTCCTGATTTGGAAAGCCTCGCTTTTTGATTTTATCGGTTTTCTCTATTTTTTTCCTTTTTTGGCATATTTGCACTGAGAAGCATCTGATTTCACAAAATAAGATTTGTAGTTCAAGGCTTTCGGATCCATACAGCCGGCAAGATTCAGTATTTCAACCTTTCTGAACTCAATCGGGTGGCTTTCACTTTGTAAAGAAATATATCCTTCCTTAAGCAATTTGCCATCCTGTAGCAAAGAAGGGTCTTCTCCGCTCACATTACCTCCACCGATCTGAGGTTTGGTATATTCCAGCACCATTTCTCCGTTTACAAAATGACGGACAAGAGAATCCCCGAGTACAAGTACTTCGGCTCTTACCCACTGATCTCCGTTATAGGTTTTGGATTTGGAATTGATACAATGCGGGGTAAATAACTTACCATCCATTACCACGTTAGTTCCGGGAGTACAAAGGTTACAGGTACTTCTTTCCCCTTTTCCGGTACCTCCCAATAACTGAACTTCTATTGAAATAGGAAAATCCTGATCTTTCCCCATAGATTCCGGAGACTGACAGTGAATCATAATACCGCTGTTACGAATTGCCCAGCCTGGTCCTTCTTTAGCCTGATCGCCTACAAAACGATATTCAGTAGCGATGATATAATCAGAGAATTTCTGCTTATAAAAAATATGTCCGAAACGTTCATCAAATTTATCGTACTGGTCGTAGGAAACTGCCATTTTTCCATCCTTTACCCTGAAGGTATTCCCAAAATTGTCGTTAAGTGCATAACCTCTGATTTTGACTTCCCAATCATTGAGATTTTTCCCGTTAAAAAGCTGTTTCCATACTTTTGTATCTGCCTTTTTCTGGGCAGAAAGTTGAAATCCTGAAAGAAGAATCAGAAGAAGAAGTATTCTTTTCATTGTTGAGATAAGTTTAATTTCCTGAGTTTTAAAAAACATTATTGTTAAAAAGTACGCTAAAAAAAAAGATTCTTCCAAATTAGGAAGAATCTCTTAATATTCTGTACTGTCTGAAAGTACTAAACATCTACTTTCGCATATTTTGCGTTTTTCTCAATAAATTCACGACGAGGTGCAACTTCATCACCCATCAACATTGAGAAAAGGTGATCAGCTTCTGCTGCTGAATCAATTGTTACCTGCTTCAAAGTTCTTGAGTCCGGATTCATTGTAGTTTCCCACAACTGCTCAGCGTTCATTTCTCCAAGACCTTTATAGCGCTGGATTCCTACTGAATTTTCCTTATCTCCTCCCAATTCACGTACAGCAACATCTCTTTGCGCTTCAGTCCAGCAGTAACGGACCTGTTGTCCTTTTTTCACCTGATACAGAGGAGGCTGAGCAATATAAATATAACCACTATCCAATAACTCTTTCATATAACGGAAGAAGAACGTCAGAATAAGGGTTCTGATGTGAGAACCATCGACGTCGGCATCGGTCATGATTATCACCTTATGATAACGTAATTTTTCCACATTCAATGCTCTTTCATCACCATCTTTTCCGAAGCTTACCCCAAGTGCGGTAATCATATTCTTGATCTCTTCGTTCTCGTAGATTTTATATTCCTGAGCTTTCTCAACGTTCAGAATCTTACCACGAAGCGGCAAAATCGCCTGGAACGCACGGTTACGACCTTGTTTGGCTGTACCACCCGCCGAGTCCCCTTCGACAAGATAAAGTTCGCAGGCAAAAGGATCATTATCAGAACAGTCAGCCAGTTTACCCGGAAGTGAATTTCCACCCAGGATTGTTTTACGCTGTACCATTTCACGGGCTTTACGGGCAGCATGACGTGCCTGAGCCGCAAGAATTACTTTCGCAACAATCTGACGGGCTTCTTTCGGATGCTCTTCCAGCCATGCCTCAAGCATATCAGACATTGCGGCAGAAACAGCACCGGATACTTCTCCGTTACCTAATTTGGTTTTAGTCTGACCTTCAAACTGAGGCTCAGCTACTTTTACAGAAATAACAGCCGTTAAACCTTCACGGAAGTCATCACCTGCAATATCAATTTTCAATTTGTCTAAAGCCCCCGACTTATCAGCATAGTTCTTTAAAGTACGGGTTAGTGCACCCCTGAAACCGGCAACGTGTGTACCGCCTTCAATCGTGTTGATGTTGTTTACATAAGATACTACGTTTTCTGAATACGAAGTATTGTACATCATAGCTACCTGCACCGGCACTCCGTTCTTATCTCCCTCCATATAAATCGGAGATTCGATTAATTTCTCACGGGTTGAGTCCAGATATTCCACAAATTCACGAAGACCACCCTGTGAGTAGAATTCTTCTGAAATCGGCTCACCTTTCTCATCCGTTTCACGGTAATCTTTCAAATAAATTTTGATTCCGGCATTCAGGAAAGATAATTCTCTTAAACGGTTAGCAACCGTTTCGTATTTATATTCTGTTACTGTAAAGATTGACTCATCCGGTTTGAAATGTACCGTTGTTCCGGTACGGTCAGTGGTTCCAACCTCTTTAACAGGGTACTGAGGAATACCGATTTTATATTCCTGCTGGAAAATTTTTCCTTCTCTGTAAACATTTACTTTAAGATCAGTAGAGAGTGCATTAACGCAGGAAACCCCTACCCCGTGCAAACCACCTGAAACCTTATAAGTATCTTTATCAAATTTACCTCCGGCATGAAGAACGGTCATTACAACCTCAAGAGCAGATTTTTTCTCTTTTGTATGCATTCCTGTAGGAATACCACGCCCGTTATCTTCTACTGTAATTGAATTGTCTGTTTGAATCGAAACACTGATTGTATCGCAATGGCCTGCCAGCGCTTCGTCAATTGAGTTATCTACTACCTCCCAGATCAGGTGATGAAGTCCTTTTACCCCTGTATCACCGATATACATCGATGGACGTTTTCTTACTGCTTCTAAGCCTTCGAGTACCTGAATATTATCGGCACCATAATTTGCTTTGTTTTCTTCTTCTTTGAATTCTGACATTTCTTAATGAGATTGTGGATGTTGACGAGATGCCCCCCACGTATTTCTGAATTATTTTATTTACCCTGAATCGTTTCTTTAAACATTCGGTAGTGTTATTTCGAGCTTTGAGGAAAACAGCGCATTTCCTGTTATTTTCATTTAAAAAGTAAAAATACAAAAAATCTGTCGAACCAACTAACGATTGTTGAATTTTGAGCAGAATTTGAGCGAATTTTCAAAGATTTCCATACATTCCTGTGCATGCATTTATTCATTTTGTTTGAAAAAGATTTTTGAAATGAATTTCATTAAAAAATTAAAGGTTTTATATTTGAAAATCAAAACATTACATTTCACCGAAACGAGTCGCTAAAATCAGAACCGGAAAAGATTTCTTTTTGCTTTTTTAAATTAATCTGTTGATTTTTTGCGTTTTAAGATCAGTACTGTTTAACTTTCTTTAAGTGAAATCAATATGTATTCAGCATTAGCAATAGCGAGCAAATTTATCGACCTCGGCATTCAGAGCGGTAAGCCTGTCTCTCCGATGAAGCTTCAGAAAATAGTATATTTTGCACAGGGGGTTCATCTGGCCAGATATCAAAAACCACTCATTGACGAAGCTGTGGAAGCCTGGACTTATGGTCCTGTAATTCCGTCTTTATACCATACTTTCAAACACCTGGGAAATTCTCCGATTGTAGAATCTGCGCAGGTTGGTATTAGGTTTGAAGGACATTTTTATCCGAAATTTGAGTCTCTTGAAGATTCAGCCCGGGAAACGATTCAGCTTACCTGGGAAATTACCAAAGATTTTTCGGCTTTTCAGCTATCTGAATGGTCCCACATAAATGGTTCTCCCTGGAGCCAGGTTTACGCTGAAAATTCTCACAGTAAATCGATTCCTACCGAAACTATTAAAACCTATTTTGAGTCATTAATGAATAAACTACCCCATGCCAAAGCCGCCTGATAATTTAGTAGATGAGTTCAAAAGTGTTATTTCCAATGATATTATCAGCCCCGGGACAGACAAAACCTTAGAAGAATACAAACTTTACGAGGAAGGAAGACAACAAGCAGAAGTTGATAAGTTAAAAACAGAAGTTGACGAAGCAAAACAGAATCTTACCGAAAGAAAAAAATATGCTTTCTGGATTTTCTGGATGGTAGTTGGCTGGCTGCTGGTAATTCTGGGAATTATCATCTTTGTCGGCTTTAAAAAGATAGAACTATCTGATTCTGTAATTCTGGCTTTAATCGGTTCAACCACCGTAAATGTCACTACCTTTTTTCTGGCGGTAATCAAGTACCTGTTCCCTACCAAATAAAGCAGATTTTCTGAAAGATATAATAAAAGAAGAAAGCCCTCAGCATAAAATCTGAGGGCTTTCTTCTTTTAAATATTGTCAATTTTAATGTTTGAAGTGTCTTACACCTGTCATTACCATTGCCAGATTATTCGCATTACAATATGCAATTGAGTCTTTATCTTTAATTGATCCGCCCGGTTGGGTTACCGCAGTAATTCCGGCTTTATGTGCAATTTCAACACAGTCAGGGAACGGGAAGAAGGCATCAGAAGCCATTACCGCTCCATTCAGATCAAATCCGAATTCAGCAGCTTTTTCAATAGCTTGTTTTAAGGCATCAACACGTGAAGTTTGTCCAACACCACTTGCCAGTAACTGACCTTCTTTTGCCAGAATAATCGTATTCGATTTCGTATGCTTACAGATTTTCAAAGCAAACTCCAAAGCATTCAGTTCTGATTCAGTCGGTGCTTTCTCTGTTACGGTTCTGAAATCAGCAACTGTTTCTGTAGCAAGGTCTTTATCTTGTTCCAATACTCCGTTCAGCAATGTTTTGAACATCATTTTTGAAACAGATACCGCTTTGCGTTTCAACAAAATACGGTTTTTCTTACTTTTCAATACTTCAAGGGCTTCTTCTGTATAATCAGGAGCAATCAGAATTTCGAAGAACAAAGAATTCATCTCTTCTGCTGCTGCTTTATCAACTGTACCATTTGTAGCCAGAACACCTCCAAATGCAGAGATTGTATCACAGGCAAATGCATTTACATAAGCTTCTTTTACTGTTGCAGCCGAGGCAACTCCGCAGGCATTGGTATGTTTGATAATAACAAAAGAAGTCTCTTTGAATTCATCCAGTAAAGTGATGCAGGCATCCACATCAACTAAGTTATTGTATGATAAATCTTTACCGTTTAATTTATCAAATAATGATTCCAGATCACCATAGAAAGTAGCCGATTGGTGAGGGTTTTCACCATAGCGAAGGCTATTTTGCGGTAATGATTTAAAATCATAAATGTCTGTTTTATTACCGTTAAAATATGCATGAATTGCAGTATCATAATGCGAAGAGGTTCCGAACGCCAACATTGCAAAACGTTTACGATCGGCCAGCTCTGTGCCACAATCCTTTGCCTGTAATAAAGCTAAAACTTCTGCATATTGATTTCTTGATGAAACAATCAGAACATCATTGAAATTTTTAGCAGCTCCTCGGATCAGGGAGATTCCGCCAATATCAATTTTCTCAATAATATCATCTTCTGAAGCACCGCTTGCCACAGTTTCTTCAAACGGATATAAATCAACAATTACCAAATCAATTGAAGGAATTTCAAATTGAGCCGCAGTCTGAACATCTCCTTCATTATCACGACGATATAAAATTCCACCGAAAACTTTAGGGTGAAGGGTTTTTACTCTTCCTCCGAAAATTGACGGATAACTTGTAAGATCTTCAACGGCTGTTACAGCAATTCCCATTTCTTCGATGAAAGTCTGGGTACCACCTGTTGAGTATAATTTTACTCCGTTCTGATGAAGAAGTTCGACAATTGGAGCAAGTCCGTCTTTGTAATAAACTGAAATGAGCGCTGACTGGATTTTTTTGGATGACATAGTCGGGGACGAATCTGTAGATTCGGCAAATTAGTTTAACTAAGGATGTTACGATTTGATTAATCGTTTTTCATTTGCCTGCAAATTTAGTTCGTTTTTTGCATTATTTGTAGTATTTCATCTGTAATTTATTTATTTTTAATACTTTTTCCAAGAAACACTATCTAGTCCTGAATCAATCACTAAACTCCTCAAAGCTCGTGCAACCAGTACCTGAAATAAAAGGACTCCCCTTTCTCGGCCATGCTCTTGCCTTAAAAAGAGACCCCCTCTCTTTCCTGATGGGGATTCAGAAAAATCATGATCCTATTGCCTTGCTAAGAATCGGCAATTTCAGAATCAACTTCGTCATGACAGCCGAGCTGGCTAAATATGTGCTTCAGGAAAACAATAAAAATTATATAAAAGGAAGGGCTTACCGGATCCTTTCACTCATGCTCGGACAGGGTTTACTCACCAGCAACGGGGATTTCTGGCATCGGCAAAGGAAACTTGCACAGCCTGCTTTCTACAAACAAAGGCTTTCATTACTCGTCGATACCATGCATGATGAATCTCAGTTGATGGTAGAACGCCTGAAGAAAGAAATTCCTGAAAATTCATATCAGACGATCGCTGTCTCTAAAATAATGATGGAAACGACTTTGATGATTGTTACAAAGTCTTTATTCGGAACTTTCATTAATCAGGACAAGATTGCTTCCATTTCCAAAGATATAGACATCCTCAATCAGCTTGCGAGTGACCGTTTCAGTAATCCGGTTTCTCTGCCGCTCTGGTTTCCGTCTTACTGGAACTTTCAATTCAAATCCTCCTCCAAAAGAGTCGCCGGACTTATTGATGAAATCATTGAAACCCGAAGAAGTGCTTTACAGAAAAATCCGGATAAGGAATTTAACGATCTGATGCAAATGCTTATTACCGCTAAAGATGAAGAAAGCGGGGAACAAATGAGCAATAAACAGTTGAGAGATGAAATGTTAACCATATTTATCGCCGGACATGAAACCACTGCGGTAGGAATGTCATGGACTTTATATCTCCTTTCCCGACATCCGGAGGTAATGCTTAAGCTGAGAGAAGAAATTGAGCAGGTACTTGGAAAAGAAGGAAAACCTTCCATCGAGAACCTGCGATCTCTGGTTTACACCATGCAGGTCATTCAGGAAGTCATGAGATTATACCCGCCTGCCTGGGCTGTTACCAGAGAAATTGTAACTGATGATAACCTGGCTGATTACAAAGTATCCAAAGGAGAAGCTGTCATGATTTCAACATATGCTCTTCACCGCAATCCTAAATACTGGAAAGATCCTGAGGTTTTCAATCCGGAGAACTTCTCTGCCGAACAGGTAAAAGAACGACCTGGCTATGCCTATCTGCCTTTTGGCGGAGGGCCAAGACTTTGCATCGGAAACAATTTTGCTTTAATGGAAATGCAGATTATGCTGATTGAACTGGTGAGAAATTTCGATTTTCAATTCATTGAAGAAGTTGTTCCGGAACCATTGGTTACTTTAAAACCAAAAGGGGGATTAAAATTGAATATTTTTTTGAGGAAATTGTGAGTATAAAAGATTGAATCTCTCCTATTGTTGATAAATGAATCCGGAAAAAGACAGAAAGTTGCCTTTTTTACCCGAAATATAATCCGTCAAAAGCATTTTATTCCATAAAAACCCTGCAAAACGTGCTAAGATAATCGGGTAATATGCTTAAACTTCGGATTCAAAATGAAAGATTGGTTTTCATCTGAGAAGAAGAGCCATTCATAAATTTCCTGATTTTACAAATGATTTACCACATTCAGATTGAATTACTATTGTCAAACCCCTGAAGGTTTATAACAGCTTATCCTTCCTATAACCAATATCCATTTTTTAATTCTTAATTATACTTGAAAAACAATGTTTAAACTCAATGATTCGATGAAAAAGCTTGGGCTTATCGCAGCGTTGTCATTCCCAACGTTTGTCTTTGCTCAGGAAACAGTATCGTTTAATGATCTTTCTTTCTGGAAACCTACCGGAAAGGCCAACTGGCAAATCGTTGGCGACGTTACCGTTGATATATCCAAACATGATGCCATGACCGGAACGCCCGGCAAAGGTGTTTTAGCCAATCTTACCGACGAACAAAACCGTTCGAACCTGATTTCTGTGATGGAACACGGAGATGTAAATGTGGAATTTGATTTCAACATGGCCGCTCATTCCAATTCAGGTTTCTATTTACAAGGACGTTATGAAATTCAATTATTAGACAGCTGGGGTGTAAAAGTACCTGCTTACGGAGATTGCGGAGGTATTTACAAACGCCGTGAACTGCCTTCAGGAAGATTGTACGAAGGGCATGCTCCCCGTCAGAATGCCTGTCTTGCTCCGGGTTTATGGCAGCACATGGAAATTTCTTTCCAGGCTCCTAAATTTGATGCAAACGGCAATAAAATTGCCAATGCCAAAGTATTGAAACTTAGCCTGAATGGTGTGGTTCTTCATGAAAATGTAGAATTATCCGGTCCTACAGGAGGACCTATCTCCGAAAAAGAAGCGGCAACAGGTCCGTTTATGATTCAGGGAGATCATGGCCCTATCGCTTTCAGAAATCTGACTTATCATAGTTTTACAGGAAAACCTGCCGAATTAAACAACATTAATTATGCTGTTTATTACGGTGCTTTCAAAAAAGAAGAAGATTTCCTGAGCAAAAAACCTGATGCTACCGGAAAACTGGAAAAACTTACCTGGGATTTCAGTAAACAACCGAATAATTTCGGAGAAAAAATTACGGCGGCTTTAAATGTCCCTCAAGCAGGAAAACATGATTTCACTTTTCAGTTAGGAGGAACTTATTCTGTAAAAATCGGTAACAAAGAAGTATTACCATCTGCATGGACTGTGTCAAACAATCAACGTAGTGTATCTGTTGATCTTCCGGCAGGAAATGTTCCTTTGGAAATTGTATATTTTAAGACTGACGGATGGGTATCTCCTGTCCTGGGAATGTCTGTGGAAGGACCAAATTTTCGTGAAACTTCTTACAACACCTTAGGTTCTATGTTGGCCGGTTCTCCTCAGGATCCGATTTTATTAAATGCTACAGAACCTACCTTACTTCGTTCTTTTACCGATCTGTATGGAAAAGATGGTAAAAAAATCAAAAGAGTTGTTCATTCTATCAACGTAGGAAGCCCTGAAAATTTACATTATGCATTTGATATGGATAATGGCGCTATCTCACAAATCTGGAAAGGACAATTCCTTGACATGACACCAATGTGGGATGACCGTGGCGATGGTTCTTCACGTCCTCGCGGTACTGTTCTGATGTTGGGAGATCTTCCTGTTATTGTTAAAAACGGAACATTTACTACTTCTGATGCCCTTTCTCAGGACGCTAACTTCCGTACTTTAGGATATGATGTTGACGCCATTAATCAACCGACTTTCCGCTATCAGATTTATGGTTCGGAAGTCGAAGATCAGATCCGTTCAGTTGAAGGGAAATACTTCAACCGTGAAATTTCTTTCAAAAAACCTTCTGCAGATGTAGTTTGTCGTCTGGCAACTGCGAAAGAAATTACTAAAATTTCTGATGAACTATACGCTGTGGATGGCAAGAGCTATTTCATAAAAGTGTCGCCTTCTGCTAAACCGACTTTGGTAAAACAAGGGGAATTATCAACACTTTATGTACCCTCAGGTGAGAAAGTTCAATACCAGATTTTGTGGTAGAATTTTTTCTTTGTTCATCAGATAACAATCAAGTTTAAACGTAAAATTTAAGGTGTAAAACCATGAATATAAAATCATTTAAAAATTTAATTAATCGCAAAGTAGCTGCTTTGGCATTGGCTTGCCTTGCAACCGGAGCTTATGCTCAGGAAAATGCTCCTTCGGAAAACGATTACTATAAAATTGTCAAGATTCCTGCACCGGAAGGATTAGTCCTTGAAGTAGGTGGTCTGGTAACACTTCCAAACGGAGATGTGGCTCTTTCTACACGCCGTGGTGATGTGTGGATTGTAGAAAACCCAACCGGAAAAAATCCCAACTTCAGAAAATTCGCAGGTGGTTTGCACGAGATATTAGGTCTTGCCTACAAAGATGGCAACCTGTATTGTGCACAACGTGGAGAATTGACAAAATTGGTAGACAAAAATGGGGACGGTAAAGCAGATCGTTATGAAACGGTTTATGCATGGCCTATTTCCGGACACTATCATGAATACAGCTTCGGTCCTAAAATCGGCCCGGATGGTTCTTTTTATGTAACCGGAAATGTGGGTTTCGGAAACTCTGACTGGTGGGCAGGTAAATCACTTGTACCCTGGAGAGGCTGGACAATGAAAATCAGTGAAGACGGAAAAATGGAGCCATATGCTGCCGGGATGCGTTCTCCTTGCGGAATCGGCTTAATTGATGGTGAATTCTTCTACGGAGATAACCAGGGTGACTGGATGGGTTCAGGTTTTATTACGCATGTTGAAAAAGGAGATTTTATGGGACATCCGGCTTCTTTAAAATGGGCTGACCGTCCTGAATCACCTGTTAAAATGCGTCCCGATTTGATTTATGCAAAAGTTGACCCTCGTGATAATCCGAAGGTAAAACCTGAGTATATCAAAAATGAGCCAATGACTACCATTTATGAAATGGCCAAAAACAACCCAGACAAAGGCATCAAATCGCCGGCAGTCTGGTTGCCTCACGGAGTTTTGGGTGTTTCTACTTCTGAACTTATTAAGGATGATACCAAAGGTGATTTTGGTCCTTTTGCAGGTCAGATTTTTGTTGGTGACGAAGGGATGTCTAAAATTGCCCGTGTTTTCCTTGAAAAAGTAGATGGAACTTATCAGGGTGCTTCTTTCGACTTCCGCAGTGGATTTGCCTCAGGTGTGCTGAGAATGTCATGGGGAAAAGACAATAACCTGTTTGTAGGTGGTACTAACCGTGGATGGGGTTCAACAGGTAAAGAACCTTACAGCTTCGAACGATTGATCTGGACAGGTAAAGTACCATTTGAAATGAAGGCTGTCCGTGCCATGCCGGATGGTTTTGAAATTGAATTTACCCAGCCTGTTGATAAAAAGACTGCCGGTGATGTAAACTCTTACGAAGTAATGAGTTATATCTACAAATATCACCCGGTTTACGGCTCTCCTATTGTAAATAATGAGGATAATGCAGTACGTGGAGTAAAAGTATCGGAAGATGGTTTGAAAGTGAGAATCGTGGTTGATGGTTTACGTCCGGGATATATTCACCAGATTTTACCGGAAGGTGTACGTTCTGCAAACGGTGGTTTGGAATTGCTGCATGACAAAGCGTATTATACTTTGAATAAAATTCCTGCGGGGGAAAAACTAAATATTACCTTAGTTACCCCTAAAGCGAAAAACAAAAAAGGTATCGATCCGAATGTTTCAGTAACTTCTCCTGACGGACAGTTAAAAGAAGCGGCGCCAGCCAGTGCAGGTACAAAAGTCGGAGACAAAAAAGTGTCTGTAAAAGGTGTTAAGCCAGTAAGTATTGCTACTCCGGTAAAAGATGTGATCAATGAAAAAGAGATCATGAAATTATTGTCGAAACATACTTGTCTTGCCTGTCATAAAGTAAACGAGCGTGCAGTTGGCCCGGCTTATTCTGAGGTAGCTAAACGTAAATATACTGCTGAACAGATCGAAGCATTAATTTTCGAACCAAAACCGGATAACTGGCCGGATTTCGCAACACCAATGCCTCCTATGGCACATTTACCAAAAGGTGATGTGAAAAAGATCGCAACATGGATTGCTTCTTTAGGTAAGAAATAGTACAGATTAATATTTTAAAAACCCTCCCCGAAATAGTTTTCGGGGAGGGTTTTTATTTTAGGATACCTTCGTTCATGAAAACACAAACAAGTACCCGATTAATCAACCGGAAATTTATTTAAAATTGATATAACTGAAACTTTTTCCTTCCTCAAAAATTGCTTCAGAGGCAGGTAATTCCAGAAAACCGTCACAGGAAAGCAAAACAGCAAGATCCCCGGATCCGCTATTCTTAAGAGGTGTGGCAATTAAAGCTGCTTCTTCATTACAACGGGTCGTTACCGGGACAAACAGGGTCAATTCCTGCCTGAAAAAGATTTTGTCTGAAAGCACTGCTTTTTTCAGGGTTTCCTGTTTTAAGCCTGAAAAAAAAGGCTTTACATATTTATAGAAACACAGAAATGTTGAACCCGGATTACCGGGTAAGGCAAAAACGATTTTACCATATTCAGATTTACCAAACCAAAATGGTTTGCCGGGTTTCTGACTTACTTTATGAAATAACTTTTTTACACCAAGATTTTCCATAATCTGCGGCACGAAGTCCTTTTTTCCGGCAGAAACCCCACCACTTAAGATGAGCACATCATTTGCAGCAAGAATAATTCTTAACCGGTTTTCCAGTTTTTCAGGATCATCATTCAGGTGATACAGCCTGGCCTTAATTCCGGATTCAGATAAAGCTGCTGCAAGCATATAACTATTTGATCGCCTGATCTGGTGATTTTCAGGGTTTTCATGAATATCTACCAATTCATCTCCGGTGGAAATAACGGCTACTGCCGGGGCCGCTTTTACTTTGCAATAATCTTTACCTACAGTTGCCATGATGGCAATTTCGGCAGGACTTATTTTTGTTCCCTGCTGAATTAACAGAGATTGTGCGGACTTATCGATTCCCTGGTGATGAACATTTTGTCCCGGTTCAGAGAGTGGGATATTTACAATCGCATATTTTCTCCCCTCAATCTCAGTAAAATCAAGATCCTCATACCGAATGACAGTATCTGTATTTTCAGGAAGAATTGCACCAGTCATAACTTCCATACAGTTGCCGTTTCCGGACATAGTTTTCTGAGGTTCTCCTGCAAACTGGATGTTTTCAATCAGCAATTTATCTCCTTCTGAAATAACAGAGAGAAATGACATATTTATGGCAATACCGTCCATCGCTACCCGATTGAAAGGCGGAAAATCTCTGTCTGCAAAGATGTTTTCTGCCAAAACTTTCCCATTTGCTTCCAGCAAAGGAACTTCAATTATCTGGTCAGGTAATTGATTCTCTAAAACAATTCTAAGGGCTTCTTCTACAGAAATCATACTTTGTGAATAGTTAATGCTAATTTGTAACTTTGTCAAAGTTACAATGGCTTGGGGAAGAATTATCAAACCGTCAGAGAAAAGTATGTCACAGAAAATATTTTCACACCTTGATTCAGAAAACAACCCTTCTATGGTTGATGTTTCTGAAAAGGCTATTACTAAGAGAACAGCTACGGCCAGAAGCATCGTCGTTCTGAATGAGGAGATTATGGCTAATTTTAAAGAGGGTGATATTCAAACTAAAAAGGGAGCTGTTTTTCAAACGGCAATCATTGCCGGAACAATGGGTGCCAAGAAAACGTCTGACCTCATTCCACTTTGCCATCCTCTTGGTCTTGATTCCTGTAAATTTGCCATAGAGGTGTCGGGAAATGAAGTAATAATTGATTGTACCTGCTCACTTACGGCCAAAACAGGAGTGGAAATGGAAGCCTTAACTGGAGCCAGTATTGCGGCACTTACGGTTTATGACATGTGCAAAGCATTTTCGCATGATATTATTATTCGTGAAACAAAATTAACGAAAAAAACAGGTGGAAAATCCGATTTTATCCGTGAATGAGAACATACCGGCATTAAACGGGCTGATTCTTTCAGGAGGGAAAAGTTCGAGAATGGGTCGTGAAAAACGCTTGCTGGAATATCATGGGAAAACTCAGGAACAATATTTGTTTGATTTACTCAAACCATTTTGTGCCGAGGTTTTTGTTTCGGTTAATTCTACACAACAAACTGATTTGAAGGCTATTGTAGATGCTTTTGAAGTAGATGGGCCAATGGCGGGGATATTATCCGCTTTTTCGAAAAATGCAGAGACAGCCTGGCTGATAGTTGCCTGTGATATGCCATTTGTGGATAAGCAGACTATAAATTACCTGGTTCAACACAGAAATCCTCAGAAAATGGCTACTGTTTTCAGAAATCCGGTTGAGAATTTTCCGGAGCCTCTTTTAGCTATTTATGAGCCTTCGATTCTTCCTTTATTGAAAGAGGCCATGGCAAATTCTGAAAAATCTCCCCGAAAAGTTATTCAGAAAACAGAAACAGAACTTCTTGAAATTCCGGATGTAAAAGCGTTGGAAAATGCTAATGAACCCAAAGATTTTATAAAAGCAAAACTTGATCTGGGGGATAAACAACCATAAAGCTGTTATGGATCAGAAGTCTGCAGATTTGTGGAAAACAGCTTAAAAAGTACTATTACCTTTAAAATATTGTTGAAGCTTTTACAAAATTTAAGATAAATGTCATCTCATCATATTATCAGAGATAAACAAGAGCCTGCCTTAATTATTGCCAATGGGGAAAGTTGTGATCCTGATTTGCTGGGGCAGTTATTGGAATGGTCGCCATTGATAGTTGTGCTTGATTCAGCGATTTACCGTGTACTTGGGCTTGGGATTAAAGTAGATGTTTTACTAGGAGATTTTGACAAGGATATAGACCTTGACCTGATTAGAAAAGAACAATATCCTATCGAAATTGTCCATACCCCGGATCAGGAAAATACAGATCTGGAAAAAGCGTTTGACTATCTGGTTGAGAAAGGTTTCCCGGCTGTTAATGTCGTTTGGGCAACGGGCCGTCGGGCGGACCATACTTTTACAAATATCACAAGTGTAGTGAAATTCAGGGATAAATTAAAAATTGTGATCGTGGATGACTATTCTAAAATTTACCTGCTTCCCCGTTCTTTTGAAAAATGGTTTGCGGAAAGCACTCCTGTTTCTCTAATTCCGGTGGGAGTAGTAAGTGGAATTAAAACAGAAGGTCTTAAATATAACCTCCATCATGAACAATTAACATTAGGGTACAGAACAGGAAGCAGCAATGAAGCAGAAAAAGATGGTTTTGTAAAGATTTCTCATGAAGAAGGAGACCTGCTGATGATGGAATGCTGGGACTGATCTTTAACAGGCATCTCTGTGGAGTTAATATACGATACAGTAAAAATACGTATTTTCATAGTATTTGTACGGTGTTTTTTGTTAGACAGAATACTTGTATTTTAAAATGTATTAGTTTAGCGATACAAAATCTATTTCGAAAAAATAACAATAATAATTTAACCCGCACCAAAAACGATGGCAAAGCATTTTACAAAAAACGAGCATCCTGAGGATCACCGTCAGATAATTGGATTTATTCAAAAATTCAAAGAGGAGGAAAACCAAAAAATCTATTCGCATTTTATCAGCAAGGACGCATTAGAGAAGTTAATGAATGATGATAAATTCGGAGGGATCCGCCTGCATTATGGAAGAAATGATGAAGGACAGAGAAGAATTTATATAGAAGGAGCAACTGAAAAAGGAAATGGATTAGGTTCTTTTCTATGTGATGGCCCTATATGTCCAAACGATTGTCCAAATACTGAGGCTGAGCCTGAAATGTAACAAACAATATTTAAAATGAAGAAGTTAGGTCTTCTGACTTCTTCATTCTGTTGAAAAGGATTTTCGAAGTAATTTATTCAGTTGCAATATTATAACATCAGCAAAGATTAATAGAATTTAGCAATGAGCTTTAAATGGATATGTATCTATATATCATCAATAGCAATATTATTCCCGATGATTGTGGGAATAATAAAGATTAATTATTTTACGAAGCCATTAAGAACCATATACATAGCCATTATTATAGCTCTTATTCTAGAGATATTGTCTTGGGTGATGCCGTTTCTGACTGGAAGTAATCATTGGGCATTTAATGTATTAAATGTTTTTGAATTTAGTCTGCTTGCTTTTTTTTATTATCAATTGGCAGAAAATAAAAGACTTAAGAAATGGATGCTTTTTATAACAACCTTTTTTACATTATTTTTTTTAAGTTTTTATATTCTTCATCTTGAGGTACTGAATAGATATAATTCATTGGTAAATTCTTTGATTTGCTTATTACTTACTATTTTTTCGCTAGGATATTTTTATCAACTATTGTTATATCCTAAAACGGACAAAATTTCCGAATACCCCTATTTTTGGATAACAGTAGCGGTTTTATTGAATTTTTCAGGAAATTTTTTCCTTACTTTATTTATTGAGTTTATGCTTTTTGGAACCAAAGACAAATCATTATCTCAATTGGTCATTATTAACTATATTCTATTATTTGTTTTTAGATTTTTTCTTGGACTGGGGTTACTTTATAGCAGAACTTTGAACAAGCTGGAAAAGATAGTAGATTTCTAATCTTTGTATTTTACCTAGAAAATCTAAATGCCGTGCTCCCAATATAGTGACATTCAAGTCGAAGTAATATAATTGGTCTTATCTTAATCTCTGTACGTTTTAAAGACTTTATTAGCAATTGTTAATATTTAGTTAAACTATATATTGTTGTTCTACTAATTATCTTCTACGTTAAAATTAAAAAATATGGTTCATTTAGACACCAATACAATCAGGTCTATTATAGAAATAGGAACAACAGTGATGTTATCTTTGTCAACATCAATCTGTATATTGTTTGTGTATTTTTATACCCGACTGATTAATCAGAAGTTTGGTAACACTGATTATTAATTGGTGCTATTATTTATTATGAGCGAATTAAAAATCATAATTTTTGGAACGACAGCCATGCTTTTGCCCATAACGGCAATCATTTTCTTTGTTATTTTATATTACCGCAGACAGAGAACCCAAAAAGAGAATTTGAAAAAAATTGAAGAAGGTCATCGTCGTGATATGCTCGAGGCAAGTATCGCTTCTCAGGAAATTGTGAGAAGACAGATTGGCGGGGATTTACATGATGATATCGGAACACTCCTTTCCGCTACCAGAATGAGCCTTTTGCAGGTATCAAAACATTTTGCTGATGATAAAAAAAGAGACCTCCTGCTAGGACAAACGGAGTTATTGCTGAACGATGCGATTAGTAACGTAAGGAGAATTTCCAAAGAATTGATGCCCAGTGCCCTGGACGAATTTGGTTTGATTGAAGCATTGAAAGATTTTTCCCGGAAAATGACACAAAATACCGGAATAGATATTCAGTTTGTAAATGAGGTTGGAGATAAGAGATTCGATGCAAAAGTAGAATTGTCCCTTTACAGAACCGTTCAGGAATTAGTTAACAATAGCTTAAAACATGCAAAAGCCAGTACAATACTGATTGAATTAAGTCAGGAAAATACTAATTTACTTCTCCAGATGAGTGATGATGGAATCGGTTTTGACCTGGCAGAGGTTAATCAGCCCGACAGAGGAATTGGTTTGAAAAATATGGAAAGCAGGTTAAGCGTGTTAAAAGGGAAAATTATTTTTGATGTTGAAAAAGGAAGAGGTTCCCGCTTCGTGATAAAAGTACCTACAGAATACCATCGTAATTGAGAGGTTGAAACTAAGCTTTAAAACAATTTTCAGAGATTATAAAAATGAATGAGAGAATAAAAATCGCCATTGCTGATGACCACGCACTTTTCAGACGAGGTATGGTTTCATTATTGCAAATGAATGACGATTTTGAGGTAATTCTGGAAGCGTCTAACGGACAGGAACTGATAGATGCCTTGGAAACCAATTTGCCTGATGTAATCCTGATGGACTTGCAAATGCCTGTTTTGGATGGGATTCGTGCCACAGAACAGATTAAAAACAAGCATACTGAGATCAAAATTATTGTTATTTCAATGCACGATGAAGACCAGTTTGTTTCTCATTTAATGGAATTGGGAGCGAACGGATATCTTCTCAAAGATGCAGATCCGGATGAAGTGGAAAAAGCTATCAGAGTTGTTGCAACCGAAGATTATTATTATGGCGCATTTCTTTTAAAAGTGATGCACAACCGTATGCTAAGCAAGCCTGTAAAAAAGGATGCTCCGCGTCTGAGTGTGAAAGTTGATCTTTCAGAACGGGAACTTGAAGTCTTGAAATACATTTGTGAAGGCATGAGCACCCCGCAAATCGCTGAAAAAATATTCCTTAGTCCCAGAACAGTTGAAGGTCACAGAAACAGAATCATGGAAAAAACCGGAACAAAAAATGTAGCCGGAATGGTTGCCTGGGCTGTTAGAAATGGAATTTGTTAGTGGCTTTGCAACCACATAGGCACATAGGGCACATAGGGTTGTAACCACATAGGCATATAGGGCACATAGAGTTGCAACTATATAGGCACATAGGGCACATAGGGTTGTAACCACATAGGCATATAGGGCACATAGAGTTGCAACTATATAGGCACATGGGGCGCATAGGATTGCAACCACATTGGCATATAGGTCACATAGGATTGCAACTATATAGGCACATGGGGCGCATAGGATTGCAACCACATAGGCATATAGGTCACATAGGGTTGTAACCACATAGGCATATAGGTCACATAGGTGTGTTTGTTAATAGCCGTATTCATTTCCCCACTGCTCTCTTAGTTTTTGCTTGATTTTTTCTTCTGCGGCATTGGCTTGCGGCTCGAAAAGCTTTTTGCCGGAAACATCATCAGGCATGAACTGCTGTTTGACAAAGTTTCCTTCATAATCATGGGAATATTTGTAGTTTTTGCCATAATCCAATGATTTCATCAATTTGGTCGGGGCATTTCTCAGATGCAACGGAACGGGTAAATTGCCGGTTTCTCTCACCAGATTCTGTGCATCTGAAATAGCCAGATAAGCTGAGTTACTTTTCGGAGAAGTTGCCAGATAAATTACCGTTTGGGAAAGAATAATTCTGGATTCCGGCCAACCTACTGTCCGCACAGCCTGAAGACAGGTAGTTGCCATTAATAAGGCGTTTGGATTCGCCAGACCTATGTCTTCAGAGGCAGAAATGATGATTCTTCTCGCAATAAATTCTATGTCTTCGCCTCCTTCAATCATTCTTGCCAGCCAATAAACTGCTGCATTAGGATCAGAGCCACGGATAGACTTAATAAAAGCCGAAATAATATCGTAGTGTTGTTCGCCGTCTTTATCGTAAAGTGCAATATTCTGCTGTAAAAGATCAACAACCAGATCATTGGTAATTTCAAGCGGGGTATCCCCTTCCTGAAAATTACTTACCAATTCAAGAATGTTGTACAATTTACGGCCATCACCTCCTGAAAACTGAAGCATTGCCTCGAATTCTTTGACAACAACTTTCCGGTTTTTCAGAAAAATATCTTTTTCCAGTGCGATATTAACCATGTGCTCAAGCTCTTTTCTTTCAAGAGGTTTCAGAACATACACCTGTGCTCTTGAGAGTAACGCTGAGATGACTTCAAAGGAAGGGTTTTCTGTTGTAGCTCCGATAAGCGTTACAATTCCCTGTTCTACAGCCCCGAGAAGTGAATCCTGCTGAGATTTAGAAAAACGATGGATTTCATCAATAAACAGGATTGGAGAAGGGGTATCAAAAAACTTCTGTTTCTTCGCTATTTCTATGGTATCCCGAATGTCTTTAACCCCGGCACTTATGGCAGAAAGTGTGTGAAACGGACGTTTTAAGGTTTTAGCGATAATACTTGCCAATGTAGTTTTTCCAACCCCCGGAGGCCCCCAAAGGATAAAAGAAGGGATTCTTCCGGATTCAATAGCTTGTCGTAAAACAGCCCCTTTGCCAACCAAATGTTCCTGGCCGACATAATCATCCAGCGTCTGAGGACGCATTCTTTCCGCTAATGGCTGCATATCTTGAAATTCCTGTATTTGTTTAGTTCTCAGATTCCTGAAACAAATATAGGATTTTCATTAATCTCTGCGAGTAATCAGATTGATTTTGGAATTGAAAAATAAAAAGTACTTCCCAGATTCAACTCACTTTTCACACCGATATTTCCACCCTGCGCTTCAATAAAATCCTTTGAAATAGCCAGCCCTAATCCGGTTCCGTACTGACTTTTAGTATTGTTTGGTACCTGAAAGAATTTCTCAAAAATCCTTTCCTGAAACTTTTCATCTATTCCTTTTCCAAAGTCCTGAACCCAAAATTTAATGCTCTTTCCAATGTCTTCCGCTTTAATGATAATTTTACTCTGGTCTGTACTGTAGCGGATGGCGTTCGACAATAAATTGACCATTACCCAAACCGTTTTTTCAAGATCCGCATGCACTTTGGAGAGATTTTCCGGACATTGAATATCAAAAAAGATCTGTTTTTGCTCTGCTAATGTCTGAACCGCTTCTGTGGCAAACTTAATGATATTGTCCGGCAGAATTTCCTGCTCATGCAGCTGGATTTTACCTGATTCCACTTGTGTGAGATCAAGTAATTCCCCTGTAATTTTCAGTAAACGCTCACTGTCATCTTTAATGTGCTTTACCAGATGCTGCTGTTCCTGATTAAGTAAGCCTACTTTTTCATTTTCAAGCAATTTCAGACTCATTTTTATTGCCGAAATAGGTGTTTTTAATTCATGGGAAATTGTGGCAATAAAATTGGTTTTAGCCACATCAAGCTCCTGAAATTTAGTAATATTCTTTAAAGTGATTACTGTGCCCGCCACCTGGTTGGTTTCAGGAATTTTAACTTCCAGCAACTCTTTGGTAAAATAACTTTCTTTATTATCTGCAAATATTTTTATGGGAGCTGAAGCTTCATTTTGTTGCAACAGGCTTCGTAACAAATCATTTTTCAGGGCAATATCAGGCGCATAATATCCAACGAGGTCGTTCTGGTTTGCTCCAAGCAGTTGCGAGGCTACCTGATTAGTGAACATGATGTTGTTTTTTTCATCCAATCCGATAATCGCATCATTCATGTTGTTGATAATGGTATCAATTCTGCCCTTTTCAAAAAGCAGTTTTGCCAGATTACTATGTTCGTATTTGTCAAGCTTTTCAGCCATCAGGTTAAATGCTTCTGCCAGTTCTCCAAACTCATCCTTCGTCATGATATGAATGCGCTGTTCATAGTTTTTATTGGCAATTTGCTTGATTCCTTCTGTCAATTGCTTAATTGGTCCGGCAATGTAGGAAGGAAAATTAAGGATAAAAGAAAAGGAAAGAAGCAGACATAATCCGGTTATTAAAACGAGAAATGAAGTTGCTTTTTCAGCGGTTCTCTGAGCGATATCATTTTTTCTGACAATGGCATTTCTATTCACATCAGCGATTGAATACAAGGCTTTTTTCATTTCCGCCATATGAGCAGGATCATGATCTTTTTTAAATTCATCAAATGCAATTCTTAAGGAAAGAGTAGATTCCTTTTCGCCTATTTCTGTTACATTGATCTCCTGAAATCTTAACGCTTTATCAAAATTGTCAAAATCAGTTTTACCTTCCATTTGCCAGTGATCCAGTTCTTTCTGCATCAGCTGTACATATTCCAGGGATTCATTATTATCCTTTAAAATAGCCTGACCGTCAGCTTTAATCTGATTGAGGTAATATGTTCCCAGCCCTCCCAGCAGCACAATTACGCTAAACAGGAAAATGAGTCCCAGTGATATTTTATTTTTGATTTTCATTGTTGAGACAGGCTTTTATTAACCACATCCGGATAAAGGAAATATAAATTGTTTATGATTTTGTAAAAAATTACTCTGCCCTAAGTAAAACAATTTTAAGACAAAATAACAATGTCAATATCAGATGATGAAAGCTTTTTCAGCAGTTGATTAAAAAGGTTTGTTGCGAGTATAATTCTTAGCAGATTGAAATGCGGTTTTCCGATACAAACAGTGGTAATCTGTTGTTTTTCTGCAATGCTCACAATGGTTCTGGCTACTGACTCGCTTTGCACTCTTATTACTTCTGCCCCTAATTCAGTCGCCATTTTCAGGTTGTTGATTAAATGTCTTTGTGTGGCCAGGTTAATCTTATCTCCTGATTCCGAAGGTGTCTGCACATACAAAACAAACCATTTTGAATCGTAATGAGAGGCAAGACGCGCTGTTTTCCGGATTACAGTTTTGGAAGTATCAGCGTTTGAGCTGATACATGCCAAAAATCTTTCATGCTTTAATTTACTGTTTGTGACCTCAGTGTCTACTTTTCTCTCTACCTGATGTGCCACTTCTTTCAAAGATAACTCCCTTAATTGCAGGATTTTATTAGCCTGAAAAAAATTATTCAAAGCCGTTTCAACCTTTCTCAGGTCATAAATTTTACCTTCTTTCAGCCGCGTAATTAACTCATCAGCCGTTAGGTCTATATTTACTACCTCATCTGCCTGCTGAAGAACCAGATCCGGTACCCGTTCGGTTACTTCAATACCGGTTATTCTCTTTACCTCTTCATTCAGGCTTTCAATATGCTGGATATTGAGTGCTGAAATTACATTGATGCCTGCATTGAGAATATCCATAACATCCTGCCATCTTTTCTCATTTTTTGAACCTTCAATATTGGTATGAGCCAGTTCATCGACAAGTACCACTTCCGGACGAAGGTTCAGAATGGCCTGTAAATCCATTTCTTCCAGTTCTTTCCCTTTGTAAAAAAGCTTTCTATGCGGAATCATGGGCAGCCCTTCCAGCAAAGCATGAGTTTCTACCCGCTTATGGGTTTCTACAAAACCGATTTTTACATTCACATTGTTTTTGAGTAATGAATGCGCTTCCTGTAACATTCTGTATGTTTTTCCAACCCCGGCACTCATCCCAATATAAATCTTAAACTTACCCCGCCGGGATTGCCTGATAAGTTCAAGAAAATAAGCCGCTGATTGTTCTTTTTCCATGCTTAACCATTGAATTTTAACCTGAATTTGAGGAAGTCTGTAATTGTAGGGTGAAATTTTGAAAATTAAAGGGTATTAATTCTGTTTATTATCAATGATTTCACCCCGTTTTAATGTTAATACTTTCTGCTAAAATGATACCGCCATAGAGGTATTCAGTGAAAAATTATCTGAAACGGCTTTCCCTTCTCTGGTAAAAATGTTGTCTTTACTGTTAAGCAATCGTCCTTCAATACGCCAGACAAAATTGCTGAAAGCTTTGTAATCTAAATTTAAAGAATAACCTGTAGTCCGGAAACCATTTGATGTGGGCGTAGCAATAATTACTCCATTCGGATCATAATAATATTCAATACGTGCCGCAGTACTTATTTTTGGGTTTATATCGTATTTCAAAATAGCAACCGGACTGTACCAGGTATTAAAATCACTGTTTTCCTTGCTTTTTTTCTCTAAACCATAGTCAAAGCCTGCAATCAAACCTACTTTTGGACTTAACTGGAAGATACCGTAAAAGTTCTGGAAATATCTCATTTGTCTCAGACTATCAGGTTTATCGTTACCGATGAAGGTGCTCCAGTTTAACGTAACTTTGTCAGAAGGCTTATAGTAAACCTGTGTTCCGAATGCAGGCGTCTGATTGCCCTCCGGCCGGCGAATTCTTTGCCAGCCATTCAGAACCAATGCTGATAAAGTCCATTGATTGTCCTCAGAAGCATAACTTATCTTTGCCCCTGTTTCGAAATAAGGACTATTTTCTGCCAGTAAACTTCTGGTCAAAGTCCAGCAGTCTTTTGAAATAGCACTTTCAAAACCAATATGAGAAGGCATAATTCCCATATCCAGCCAGAGGTTTTTCGTATCTGAAAGTTTAACCCCGACATTTGCTTCAAAAACATGCTGCAACAGAGAAGGTTCTGCTGCCAGATTGTACTGCGCATAAGTACCTGCCATGAATGCCAGATTCGCTCTGATTTTCTCAGAAGAATAGGCCGCTTTGATAAATCCAAGATTGAGGTTAAATTCATTATGACGTGTATGATTGTATAAAAAAGATGGCCTTTCATGGTTTGCAGGCTGATTAAAATCATACACATAATAAGTTTCGAGATAACCGCTCCAGGTAATCGGTGACTTGTTTTCAGACTGAGCAAAAATGTTTGAAAAAGTCAGTAAAAAGGCAAAAAGTAAAGCAATGTATTTCATTTCTTGAGCTGTTTTTAAGATTTTATAAAAGTTTTCACAGCTATATGGGTTCAGAGTAAATGTACATCAGGTTTCGGTAAACCGGGAGAAAATCATCAGATATTCTCCCGGGATCTTTTACATCTATTTAAGCTCGTCTAAAGCCAGATTCAGTTTTAAAATATTGACCCTTTCCGGTCCGAAAAGACCTAATAACGGTTTTTCGGTATGAGCATCAACTAATTGCACTAGTTTTTCTTTAGAGATATGACGGAAAAGAGCAATCCGGTCAACTTGAATCAATGCTCCGGCAGGAGAAAGATGAGGGTCAAGGCCACTTCCTGAGGCAGTAACCAATTCAGAAGGAATTTCTGATTTTTTAATGCCTGGATTATGTACCAGAAATGTATCAATTCTTGCCTGAACATCTTTAAGGTAATCAGGATTTGAAGGGCCTTTGTTAGAACCACCTGATCCAGCGGCATTATAATTTACCGCAGAAGGGCGTGAGTTGAAATAACGGTCCTGATCAAATTTTTGTCCAACATTTTCTGCCCCGACAATTTTGCCCTGGCGTTCGATAAATTTTACTTTTCCCTGATTGGGAGCAAGTTTGGCAAAGCCAAGTAATACTAATGGATAAATCACTACGAAAAGCAACAAACATAAAAAGGTAAGTTTGAATGCTGTGAATAATTGGGATTTCATGACTTTAAAGAATTAAAAAAATAATGAAACTGCTAAATCTATTACTTTAATACCGACGAAAGGAATAAGCACACCGCCAAGTCCGTAAATCAAGAGGTTTCTTCTTAATAAAGCACTGGCACCAATCGGCTTATAATCAACACCTTTCAACGCCAGCGGAATAAGCGCAGGGATAATAATCGCATTGAAAATTACCGCTGAAAGAATCGCACTTTCAGGCGAGTGCAGTTTCATGATATTAAGCCCTTGTAAACTTGGAATGCTGGCAATAAACAAAGCAGGCACGATAGCAAAATATTTTGCAACGTCATTGGCAATAGAGAAAGTCGTTAGGGTTCCCCGGGTCATTAACAACTGCTTCCCGATTTCCACAATCTCAATCAGTTTGGTAGGGTCATTGTCAAGATCCACCATATTACCAGCTTCCTTGGCAGCTTGCGTACCAGAGTTCATCGCTACTCCCACATCAGCCTGAGCTAAGGCCGGCGCATCATTTGTACCATCGCCCATCATTGCAACGAGTTTACCGGTAGCCTGTTCTGCTTTGATGTAGTTCATCTTGTCCTCAGGTTTTGCTTCAGCAATAAAGTCGTCAACCCCTGATTTTTCAGCAATATATTTAGCTGTCAGAGGATTATCTCCTGTAACCATTACTGTTTTCACACCCATTTTACGCAAGCGCTCAAAACGTTCCTGAATACCAGGTTTGATAATATCCTGCAGTTCAATTACGCCTAAAACAACTTCATTTTCTGTCACCACCAAAGGAGTACCACCGTTAGATGAGATTCGTTTCACTGCTTCAGAAATATCCTGTGGAAAAGTATTTCCTGCTCTTTCTGTCAGATTTCTCATGGCGTCAAAAGCTCCTTTTCTGATTCTCCTGCCATCCGGCATATCAATTCCGGAAGAACGTGTTTCTGCCGTGAATTTGATGAAGTGTAAATCCTGAATAGAATACGAGCTTGTATTTTTAGTATTTTTCAGGCTAATCTGCTGACTGTCGATGGTCAGATCGATATTTTCTGAGGTTTTTACCAGTTCGATAATTGATTTTCCTTCCGGAGTTTCATCTGAGAGAGAGCTCAGGGTTATGGCATTGATAAAAGCCTGGTGATCTACTTTCTTAGCTGCGTGAAAATGGGTGGCTTTACGGTTACCAATGGTAATTGTTCCGGTTTTGTCTAACAGCAATACGTCAATATCTCCTGCGGTTTCTACGGCTTTTCCTGATTTGGTAATTACATTAGCTCTTAAGGCCCGATCCATCCCTGCAATACCAATGGCTGAAAGCAGCCCGCCAATGGTGGTTGGAATCAGACAGACAAAAAGAGAAATAAATGCCGCAATCGTGATAGGCGTATTGGCGTAATCAGCAAATGGTTTTAAGGTTACACATACGATGACGAAGATGAGTGTAAAACCGGCCAAAAGAATCGTAAGGGCAATCTCATTTGGTGTTTTCTGACGTGAGGCTCCTTCTACAAGTGCGATCATTTTGTCAAGAAAACTTTCTCCTGGCTGTGTTGTAACTTCCACCTTGATTTTGTCTGATAACACCTTGGTACCCCCGGTTACAGAAGATTTATCTCCACCTGCTTCCCGGATTACCGGAGCAGATTCTCCGGTAATCGCTGATTCGTCAATGGTAGCAAGCCCTTCGATGATCTCACCATCGGTAGGAATGGTATCTCCTGCCTCGCAAATAAACACATCTCCTTTGCGAAGTCGGGCTGAACTGATGATTTGTACTTCATTAAGATACATTTCACCAACTGTTCTGATCACTTTGGCAGGAGTTTCTTCCCTTGTTTTTCTCAAAGAATCGGCCTGGGCTTTTCCTCTGGCTTCTGCAATTGCTTCTGCAAAATTGGCAAAAAGTAAAGTGACAAAAAGTACTAAAAATACGGTCAAGTTGTAAGCAAAAGTACCCTGGTCGTTATGGCTAAGACTATAAATCGTTACCAAAAGCATAACAATTGTTCCGAGTTCAACTGTGAACATTACTGGATTCCGGAACATGATTTTGGGATTCAGCTTGGTAATTGAAGCACCTAAAGCTTCTTTTACCAGATCAGCCTGAAAAAGCGAAGCAGATTGCGTTTTCATTTTTATTATTTTTAAATATTACAAGTAAAAACCTGTTTATTGTTTGTACTGAAATTGAGAATTAATCCTGAAGCTATTTCATTGAAAAATATTCCGCAATCGGACCCAGGGCCAATGAAGGGAAGAAGGACAATGCCGCAACAATCAGAATAACAGCGAATACCATTAAGCCAAAAGTGCTTGTGTCTGTTTTCAAAGTACCCGCACTTTCAGGAATGAATTTTTTATTCGCAAGAATACCTGCAATGGCAATCGGACCGATAATTGGTAAAAACCTGCTCAGAATCATTACGATACCTGTTGAAATATTCCAGAACGGTGTATTATCTCCTAAACCTTCAAATCCGGATCCGTTGTTGGCTGATGAGGAAGTGTATTCATAAAGCATTTCAGAAAATCCGTGAAATTGAGGGTTATTCAGCCATCCGATGCTAGGGTTCCTGACAAAAACATAGGAAGCTATTGCCGTTCCGGCCAGGATCAGTAAGGTATGGAGTAATGCTACGATGGTCGCTATTTTCATTTCACGGGCTTCTATTTTCTTGCCCAGAAATTCAGGGGTTCTCCCAACCATTAAACCGGAAATGAATACAGCAATGATTACGAAAATATAGAAGTTCAGAAAACCGACACCGACACCACCGTAGAGTGAGTTAATCATCATTCCCAGCATGGCAAACATTCCTGAAAGCGGGGTAAGGCTGTCATGCATGGCATTAACGGAACCATTAGACGTTACGGTGGTTGTTATAGCCCAGAAAGCCGAAGCTGCCGAGCCGAAACGGATCTCTTTCCCTTCCATACTGCCCAGATGCTGGCCGATTCCCATTTGAGAAATGGCCGGATTCCCCTGCATTTCAAGATAAACGGTTGGTAACAAAAAGAGGATAAAACCAAGCGTCATAACTCCAAAGATCATCCAGGAAAGTCGTTTTCTCTGAAGATAGAAACCCAGTGCAAAAACCATGGCTATCGGAATAATGATGATACTTCCTACTTCTACAATATTGGTCAGGTAAGTAGGATTTTCTAAAGGGTGGGCTGAGTTTACACCAAAATAACCACCACCGTTAGTCCCGATTTGTTTAATACCGATCAAAGCCGCGGCCGGACCTCTGCTTACCTGTACGGTATCACCCTGCATTGAAATAAATGAGGCCTTACCTTCCACATTCATGGGTGTTCCCTGAAACATAATTATCAGTGCAACCAGGAAAGAAAGTGGTAATAAAACTCTGGTGCATGATTTAATGAAATAGTCATAAAAGTTGCCTAATTTGTCTGTAGTGCGTTCTTTCATGGCATTGAAAACGACAGCACAAGCAGCCATTCCTGTTCCGGCAGTAACAAACTGAAGGAACATCAGACAGGAAATCTGTCCCAGATATGACATACCTGATTCTCCTGAATAGTGCTGCAGGTTACAGTTAACAAGGAATGAAATAGCGGTGTTAAATGCTAAATCAGGAGACATAGACGGGTTTCCATCCGGGTTCCAGGGTAACCAGCCCTGATTCATCAGAATAAACATGGCCCAGAAAAACCAAAGCAGGTTAATAGTCAGCAACGCAACAAGGTGCTGCTTCCATGTCATTTCCTGAGTCGGATTAATTCCTGAGAGTCTGAAGAAAAGTTTTTCGACAGGATTGAAAATCGGGTCAAGCGAAGTTGGTTTTCCCGCATAAACTTTCGCAATATATTTTCCAAGTGGAATAGCCAGAGCTACGGTCAGTGCGAAAGAGAGGACGATTCCTAAGATTTCAGTATTCATTGTATTGTTTTTGCCAGGGTTTTAAAAGCTGACATTTTGTGATGTTGAGGATACGTGTCTAGAATTTTTCCGGTTTTAACAGTACGTAACATAAGTAACCGAATACGGCAATTGCCAGCACAAAGAGTAATGTCATCATGGTTTCAGATATTTTCGAAAAAATTGATGGATTTGAAAAAAAGGACGAAGCATAAAGCACCGGCCAGTAAAAGAATGATAGTTGTCATGAGTTTCTGATGTTAGTTTGAATACTGCATGCCAAAAGCTGTTCCAAAAGATTAAATAAAAATTTACACTTACATAAACACCTTAAAATCAACACATTGACTTAAATAAATAAAATCCAGATGATTTTTCTGCAAGCAGGAACCTTTTCATTTTGGCAGGGTTTTTCCAAAATGGCAGGGTTAGAAATAAGCCATAAAACCTGTAATTTCCCGGATTACGAAGAAGTAAGAAGACAAACGACTTGAAAAACACAGAGAATCCTGTCTGAAATAACAAAAAGCGATGAAGCTTTTTATGCATTATTATTTTATTTTTTAAAATTATACATAGTCTTGCTGAGTACATTGTAAATAGGTAAATTTACCCGTTCACAACTATTTTCTATCGTTTACTTTTACATTTTAAAATTTAACTAACACTAAACTAGCTATGGCGCAGGAAACACCAGACCCATTTAAAATTCCCTTGAAAGTAGCCCAGGAATGGATTAACAACTGGCTAAATTACCAACCCCCAACAACCGCTTTAGAAGATTCTCCGACTTCTTTATTGAGAGGTTTCCTGATCAGAAGACAGGATTTGCTGGATCTTTTCGAACAGGCTCCTGATGCTGATTTTGTCAGAATGTATATTGGTCTTCAGGAAGGACTAGGGAATGATATTAAATCTAAAACACCTCATTTACTGATGGTTAACGCTGCTGTTACACCTGACACAGAGGTTCCTGGTTTATTCAGGGTATCAGATTTGATATTTGATGCAAACGGAGATGAAGTGTCTGCCAATGTTATGGAAGCCGGAGTAGTTAATGATTACACATTACCGGTTCCTCCATATACTGATCCGGATAGTCCATTGAATTGATAATCCCGGTTATATGGTTTCATTGTTAACTTACCTTTTCTGGAAAAGGTAAGTTAACAGGTTTCTCTTAAGAACTTAAATTTATGTACTATGCGCATCTCTACGTTAATTGCAGTTTATGCACCCATTTCATTATTATTACCGGTTACTGTTGCTCTAGTGCGTAAAAAATATTTGGTAAATGAACTTCGTCCTGTCGCGTTTTATATCGGTCTTCAGCTTTTTACTGAAATTTTTATAAGAGTTTTATCGTTCGGTTTTCATGTCAGGAATAGTCTTCCGTTTTTGCACATTTATACCGTCCTGGAGTTTTCACTGATTTGCTGGTTTTATTACGTATTTCTGAAAGATTTTATTCATAAAAATATTATTCCGGTGCTGGTGACGGGCTTCCTGCTTTTTGCCATTATCAATGGAGTTTTTATACAAACTGTTTTTGAATTTAATACCTATCCTCGAAGCCTTGAAAGCCTTTTAATTGTTTGCTTAAGCTTGATTGCATTTTATAAAATGTTCCAGACGCTTGAGTATGTCAGGATTGACAGAACTTCGGTATTTTGGATTAATTCCGGTTTTACACTTTATTTTTCAGGAAACCTGTTTTTGTTTGTGCTTGGTAATCTGCTGTTATCCAAAGATCAGGAGCTTAGCAGAATGGCCTGGGCTATTCATGCAGGTTTAGATATATTTATGAATATTTTTATAGCAATTGGCTTATGGTGGAGTCGGCGGGAGCAATAGATATCTACATTCTTATCATTTGTGGAACAATAATGATGTTTCTGTTTGCCGGAGGTATCATCCTTTTTTTGAATTCATACCAGAAAAGAATCCTGAGTAACCAGCTTAAAATGCAGGAAATGGAAGTAAAACACCAGCAGGAATTGTTTTACGGAAACCTTGAAAGTATGGAAAACGAACGTAAACGTATTTCAAGGGATTTACATGATGAAGTTGGTGCAGCTTTGTCAACCACGAGATTGATTGTTTGCCAGATTCAGGAAAAAGATACAGATGATGCTCAGACGCTTACCGAAGAATGTAAAAAAATGATCGATAAAACTATGGATAATATCCGTAGGATTTCAAATGATATGTTGCCGCATGGTCTGGAGGAGTTTGGTCTGGAATATGCCATTGAAGAGTTATGTGATAAAGTAATGATGGCCTCTGACATAGATATCGATTTTGATTCAGAGGATTATCACGGAGTAAATAAAAAGGCAGAACTCGTTATTTACAGGATTGTGCAGGAGTTATTGAATAATTCGCTGAAACATGCCCGGGCTACCGAAATCAATATAGGTATTCAGAAGCCGGACGAAGAGGAGGATTACCTGATTACGTATCAGGATAATGGTATAGGCTTTGAATATCCTGTTCCGCGCAAAAAAGCCGGTTTGGGAATTATGAACATTGAAAACAGGGTTAAGATGATTTTCGGATCCATGAAGCTTTTTACGCAGCCCCAGCAGGGTTTCCGGATTGAAATCAAGGTTCCGGTTTCAATACTTTTACAAAATGAGAATTGATTTATACATTTACACACAAATTACAGAAAAACGCTGAATCTAATACACCAAAATAGTTCTGGGAGCCGCCGGATAATCCCTTTACAACTATGAAAACAATAGAAATTGCTATCGCAGATGACCAGCTTTTATTCAGAAAAGGGATGGCGTCGCTTTTAAATACTTTTGAAGGATTTAAGGTAACGATTGAGGCCGAAAATGGCAGGGAGCTGCTTGTGGCGCTGAAAACGATTACCAATCAGCCGGACGTTATTTTGCTGGATCTGTCTATGCCTGAACTCAACGGAATCGAAACAGCCAAAATTTTACATGCCGATTTTCCCCAGATCAAAGTATTAATCCTGTCTGTTTTCTCGGAAGACAAATTCATCACCCATTTGGTTGAAATTGGTGTAAATGGCTATCTTTTTAAGAATGCCGATCCTGCTGAAGTAGAAAAGGCGATTCGTCAGGTAGTAGAAAAAGACTTCTATTTTAATGATGATGTGCTGAATGCCATAAAGAAGAGAATGGCTAAAAAGCGGTCTAAACTGACCATGTTAGACTATATTCCTTCAACGCTTACCTCCAGGGAAATTGAAATCATGGACCTGATTTGTCAGCAGTTTACTACCACTGAAATAGCAGATAAACTGTGTATCAGCGTGAGAACCGTTGATGGCCACAGAAACAATCTGCTGGAAAAAACCGGAGTCAGAAATTCCGCAGGACTGGTGATTTTTGCCATCAAACATAATCTGATTAATCCGATTGCCTTGTTATAAAGTCTGTAAAACTGCTCTTCAAAACCTTTCACCGTAGTCTGTATGGTCTTTAGTTTAGGGTTTATTATGCTTTGTGTGCCACAAAGCTATGGTGTAGTTTATTTCGCAAAATATGGAGATTATACATGTGCAAGCGACCCGGAAATGGTCGCTTTTTTTATGTAAAAACTAATAAACGGGTATTTTTACCTGTTTTCACGAGAACCCGGCTTAGTAATTTAGCGGTACAAAACAGGTAGAGAAAAGGCTCTGAATGTTTTGTTGAGGCGTTTATTTGTTCTCCCTCCAGGATTTTATAGAATTCACAGGTTCTAGCATTAAAAACTAAATAACTAACCACCAATCCCTCAATTGTCTGTAAAACTGTTGCACACTCTGATCAAATTATGAAAATTGTCAGATTCCGGATGAATTTGTGAAAACAAATAGAGTTCAGATGAGATGAACGAAGCATCTAAAGATATGTTTGTTACTTTTTTTGGATTTTAAAAGCTAAACAACATATCGGAAATACTTCGGTTTAAAATTTATGTGTAAGCTTACGTGACTAAATATACCTATTTTAACTACGTGCAATCCTCAGGAAGAACGAATATGGAGTTATATAATTCCATATTCTTCAATTTTTCGATATAAAGTTGTCAAACCTATCCCCATCAATCTGGCACTTTCAGTTTTATTCCCTTTGCATAATGCGAGTACTTTCTGAATATGCAGTTTCTCTACCGTAGCCAGATCAAGCGGGCTTTGCTGGTTGTGATGAATGTCGTTTCCCGAATATTGTATATCGAACGGAAGACTTTCAAACATCAATTGGTCAGTATCTGTCAGAATTACAGCTCTTTCTATTACATTTTTCAATTCCCGGATATTTCCTTTCCAGGGATGAGATAGTATTTTTTCCACAAATTCCGGACTCATTTTGGTAATCCTTTTATTGGTTTTATGGGAAAATGTTTTCAAAAAAGTGTGTGCAAGCAGAATAATGTCTTTAGGGCGTTCGCTCAGAGAAGGAAGCTTAATCTGAAATACAGACAATCGGTAAAATAAATCCAGCCGGAATGTCCCGGCCTGGCATTCTTTTTCGAGATCACGGTTGGTGGCTGCGATAATCCTTACATTCACTTTGGAAGTTTTGGTATCCCCGACTTTTATAAAGGTTCCTGTTTCAAGAAAACGGAGCATTTTTGCCTGTAAATCAAGTGTCATTTCTCCTATTTCATCGAGAAAAAGAGTTCCGCCATCTGCTTCTTCTACCAGCCCTTTTTTGTCTTTAACTGCTCCGGTAAAAGCGCCTGCTTTATGCCCGAATACCTCACTTTCCAGAATTTCTTTGGTAAATGCGCTGCAATTTACGGCTACGAAATTGTTGGTTTTCCTTGGACTGGTATAATGAATTGCCTGAGAAAATACTTCTTTTCCCGTTCCGGTTTCACCGGTTAACAATACTGTTGTATCGGTCGCCGCTACCTTCTGTGCCAGGGTTTTAGATTGTTCAATAAGATTGGAATGCCCGATAATCTGGTCAAAACCATATTGCTGAGAAACTTTTTTTTCTAATAAATGTACTTTTTCCTGAAGCAAAGCCTTTTCCATTGCCCGGCTCACTAACGGAATGATTTTGTCATTATCGTCTCCCTTGGTGATATAATCAAAAGCACCGTTTTTAATAGCCTTCACCCCATCGGAAATTGTTCCGTAAGCAGTCAGGACAATGATTTCGACAAATGGTTTCTTTTCTTTCAGGATGGCGGTGAGTTCTACCCCATTGGCATCAGGAAGCTTAACATCACATAAAATGAGCTGGATTGTCTCATTTTCAAGAATTTTAAGACCATGCTTTGCATCTGAGGCCTGAAAAACCTGATAACCTTCCAGTTCCAGAATACGGGCTGTCAGCGCACGAAGCGTATCTTCGTCGTCAATGATAAGAATTGCTGATGAGTTCAAATTATGATTATTTAAGGCAATAAAGTTAATTACACTTTTAGCATTTGGTTCTCATTTATAGAAAAAGCTGTAGAGAATTTTGAGAAACCTACCCTAAGTTACTGAAACAGAATGCTTTGAATTTTGTATGTAAAGAACCAGACCGGAATATCCTATATTTTGGATGTACCATGACAAACGGGAATATCGGTAGTATTTGTGATTTTTTCGAGTAGAGGACTAAGATACGGAATACCCAGATTGGCACCACGGATAATGAGAAGCAAACCTAAAATCAGGGTATAAACCGGTAAAATTTTTTGTATTTTCCTGCGGAAACCAAGTGTAAATAAGGGCATAATCATTGTTATTCCCATCATCATTGGGGTAGTTCCGAGGCCAAACAGAAACATATACAACATCCCTGAAAGAGGTGAAGAACTGGCCGTTGCTCCGGCCAGAGCAACATATACCAAGCCACAGGGTAGAAAACCATTTAAGATTCCCAAAATAAAAAAACTGCTTATTTTTTTACTTTTAAGGAATGTAGAAAAGTGTTTTTTCAGGGCTGAAACAAAACCCAGTTTATGACTAAGCGAGGGAATCCCGGTAAAAAAAAGGTTAAAAAGTATGAAAATTCCTAATAATACAGAAAGCTGTCTCTGAAATCCGGCCAGGAGAAATTGATTTCCGATAAACCCGAGAATCAACCCTAACATACTGTAAGTCAGGATTCTTCCGGAGTTATAAACCAATCTTGAAAACAGTGTTTTTCCATAGGAAAAACCTCCCACAGGAAGGGCAAGAGCAATCGGCCCGCACATACCCAGACAATGCAGGCTTCCGGCCAATCCGGTTGTAAAAGCGACGATCTCTATCCAGTTCATGCCGAAAGTTTTTTCCTGATGAATTATTTTACAAAGGAGTTTTCCACAAAATATTCTTTCGTGTTATCTGTCCAGATAACTTTCAGTTTCCAATGCCCTTTTTTCAACAGCTTTGTTGAAAGCCTGATTGTAGTCTCAGATTGAGACTTCAGGTTTATATTCACATCATCTTTCTTATTGTCGGGTCTGAAAAACAAAGCATTTCCGGATGAAACAGCCGAAGGCAGCTTCAATACAATGGATTGATTTTCAGAAGAATAATTAAATTCCGGCCGACTTGTTAAAGCATTTGTACTTTTAAGCCGTTCAATTTGCCGCTGATAATCGATCTCTTTCTGGTAATAATCTTCTCCTACCAGATCAATATTGGTATGCATCATTTTATAAGCCATTACTCCGATGAAGGTGGCAAATGATAAAAATATCAGAATAACAGCTTTTCCCCAGTTCATATTATTAATGGATTTGATTCTTTCCTGAAATTGTATTTATTTAACCGGACCGAGGAAAGAGGTTTTTTTAGCATCTATTACCTTTCCTTCTGAAACTACTTCTACCTGTAATTTCAGATTACCGGCTTCTATTTTATCATTTGGAATAGCAATGAAAAAAGAGGCTGTTGCCAGGTCATTGGCCAAAATCTGTATTTGATCTGTTCCCACCATTTTTACTTTAGCCGCCGGAAAATCCTTAATTCTCAGTGTAATGGATAAGTTCTGAGAAGTCTTATTCAGAATCTGTAAATTGTACAGATTTGAAATAGATCCGTCTTTTTCCTGCTGATAGGTCAGACCCGGTGTTCGCAGTATAGTCGTTTCCGTATTCCCGCGCGTGAGGAGGAGGAATGTCATAATTCCGGTGAGTACCAGTAAAACACCTGAGTATGCCGCAATTCTTCCTGTAAATCTGAATTTCTTTTTGTTTTCTATGCCTTCCGTTGAATTGTAGCTGATTAATCCTCTTGGTTTCTGAATTTTATCCATTACCATATCACAGGCATCAATACACGCTGTACAGCCGATACATTCCATCTGGCTTCCATTCCGGATATCAATGGCTGTAGGACAGACATGAACACATAAAGCGCAATCTATACAATCTCCTTTATCCTGATTCAGAGGACTTTCTGTGTTTTTCTGAACTTTTCCACGAGGTTCGCCTCTTTGATAATCATAAGCGACAATCATTGATTTTTTATCCATCAATGCTGCCTGAAGACGGCCATATGGGCAGACTACCGTACAAACATTTTCCCTGAATCTGGCAAAAACGTAATAGAATGTACCTGTAAAAATCAGGATAGAGGATAGTCCGGCGATATGATTTGCAGGATTGTCAGTAATAATCCGGAGTAACTCGTTTTTACCAATTATATAAGCCAGAAATATATTGGCAATCAGAAACGAAATCAGAAAAAACAAGCTATGTTTTAAGGTTTTTTTCCGGATTTTTTCTGAAGTCCAGGGAGAGGCATCAAGTCTTTTCTGAGCCCTGTAGTCTCCTTCAATCCAGTTTTCGATTTTCCGGAAAACCATTTCCATAAAAATGGTCTGCGGACAAGCCCAGCCACACCATACCCTTCCGAATATTACGGTAAAAAGGATGATAAAAACGATAAAAATAATTAATCCGATTGCAACAAGGTGGAAATCCTGTGGGAAAAAGGTAACACCCCAGAAAATGAACTTCCTTTCGATCACATTGAAAAGAAAGAATGGGTGATTATCAACTTCCACAAAGGGAAGCCCAAACATCAATGCCAGTAATATCCAGGCGAAAACAGAGCGAAGTTTGAAAAACTTACCTTTGATAATACGCGGATAAACCCACAGACGTTTCCCGTTTTCGGAAACGGTTGACAGGTGATCTCTGAAATCATCATCTGTATGAAATAGCTCCTGATTCATTATAAAGTACTTTTTGGAATCCGGCTGAAGACCGGATTCCGGTATGGCATGTAATTATTTTTCTCCCTGTGGTTCTTTTGCCCCCGGAGGATTCGTTCCCTGCAAACTCAGAATGAAGCTGGCAACTTGTTGTATCTGAATAGGATTAAGTGTTTTATTCCAGGCAATCATACCTTTTTCAGGAACGCCATTGGTAATAGTGTGGAAAACCTGGTTGATTTTGCCACCATGCAGCCAATATTCATCTGTAAGGTTCGGGCCAACTTTCCCTTCTGCTTTTTCTCCGTGACAGGCCACACAGTTTTGGGTGTAAATTTTCTTTCCCTCATCAATGCCTTTCGCATCTTTCAGCACAACCACATTGTTTTCATTCACAGAATTGGCAAATTTTTTCATATAATTTTCACGAGCCTTTTCCGCAATAGCTGTTTCCTCAGCGTATTCATTTTCCATGACTTTCCCGTTACCAACTACATGATAGGCAAAGAAATAAACCACACCGACAAGAATACTTCCGTAAAAGAGATACATGAACCAGGCCGGAGTAGGATTATCCAATTCATAGATACCGTCAAAATCATGAGGAATAACCAGCTTTTTCTCATAAGAAATAGGCTTAAGTCCTGCGATTTTCTGCCAAAGGGTTCTGTTTGCCATGGCTTCTTCCAGTTCCTGATCTTTCTCAGAATGAAGACCTTTAATGAAATGATTTACCCTTTGATTGATACTGAATGTAATGACCGCAATTGTAATACTGAATAAAACCAGGATTCCTACAATTGAAACCATTAATAACTCTTCCCCGGTTTTAATATGAAAGACTGAGTTTGTCTGGGCATCAGCACCGAATGCCTGCTGTGCAATTATGAGTACTGATAAAAATGAGAGTATTCTTTTCATTTTTTTGATGATTTGTAAGTGACGATCAAGTTAACAGGGGCAGCCTGACTGTTCCCCGGATTATGACCGATCTAATCTTTCAGGGGTAAATAGCTCATGTCTTTGGCGTGCTTTTTATCAATCATGAACAGATAAATGCCTACCAGGACAAAGAATACAGAGAAAATCAGGAGCGAGGTAATCATATACACATCTGCACCCTGTACGTTGTTTATGAATTGTTTAAACATTCTGCTTAGTATTTAATGAGTTTTCAGAATTCCGGTATGGTTTTGGCGGAAACCTTACCGCTGGAATTTACTTTTTAATATCAGTTCCTAATCTTTGCAGATAAGCAATCAGCGCAATAATCTCTTTGTCAGGATTTATTTTAATACCTTCTTTGGCAAGATTTTCAGAAATTACGGTTGCCTGTTCCTTCAAATCCTGATTGGCATGTTTGATCTGATATTCATCATATGGAACCCCCAGTGTTTTCATTGCCCGGAGTTTATCAGCTGTTTGAGAAACATCCAGTTTCTGTTCCAGAAGCCAGGGATAAGGAGGCATAATCGATCCCGGAGACATTGATGATGGTTCTCTCATATGGTGAAAATGCCATGAATCAGGATATTTTCCACCTTCACGATGTAAGTCCGGTCCGGTTCGCTTACTTCCCCATAAAAACGGGTGATCGTACACAAATTCACCTGCTTTTGAGTATTCACCGTAACGTTCGGTTTCACTTCTGAAAGGTCGTACCATCTGGCTGTGGCAGTTTACGCAGCCTTCACGGATGTATAAATCCCTGCCCTCCAGTTCTAATGAAGTGTAAGGCTGTACAGCTGAAATAGTCGGTACGTTCGACTGGATGGTAAATGTAGGAATCAACTCAATCATTGAACCGATCAGAATCATGACTAAAGAACCAATCAATAATGGGATAGGCTTTCTTTCAAACCATTTATGCCAGTAGGTATCGCTTCCTGTGGCTACAAATTCTTTGGAAAGTGCCGGAGCTTCTGCTTTTTCATTGGCAACCAAAGTTCCCTGAGCCATGGTTTTAAACAGGTTATAACTCATAATGATCGCTCCGGAAAGATAAAGCAGTCCTCCGAAAGCACGCATCTGGTGCATGCTTAATAATTGCAAGGTAGTTTCCAGGAAATTACCATATTTCAAAGTACCTTCCGGGGTAAATTCCTTCCACATCATTCCTTGTGTAAACCCTGAAATATACATTGGGATAGCATAGAAAATAATCCCCAGAGTACCGATCCAAAAGTGGATGTTAATCAGTTTTTTTGAGAAAATCACAGTATTGTAAAGGCGTGGAATCAACCAGTAAAGAATCGCAAAGGTTAAGAAACCATTCCATCCGAGTGCTCCTACGTGTACGTGTGCCACAATCCAGTCTGTAAAGTGTGCAATCGCATTGATATTTTTCAGAGAAAGCATCGGACCTTCAAATGTTGCCATACCGTAGGAAGTCAGACCAACTACCATGAATTTCAGAATGGCATCTTCTCTTACCTTGTCCCAAGCACCACGCAATGTCAGTAGTCCGTTAATCATTCCACCCCATGACGGAGCAATAAGCATGATGGAAAAAACTGTTCCTAATGACTGAGCCCAGTCTGGTAATGAAGTATAAAGCAAATGGTGAGGACCAGCCCAGATGTATATAAAAATCAGTGCCCAGAAATGCAGGATTGATAATTTGTAAGAATAAACCGGGCGGTTAGACATTTTAGGCAGGAAATAATACATCAGACCTAAAAATGGGGTAGTCAGGAAAAAGGCTACCGCATTATGACCGTACCACCATTGTACCAGAGCATCCTGCACACCTGCATACAGATAATAACTTTTCATAAAAGAAACTGGTAGCTCAAATGAGTTAATAATGTGTAATACAGCTACCGTAATAAAGGTTGCCACATAAAACCAGATGGCCACGTACAAATGTCTTTCCCGTCTTTTGAAGATGGTTCCGAACATATTGATGCCAAAAACCACCCAGATTAATGTAATAGCGATATCAATCGGCCATTCCAGTTCGGCATATTCATGAGAGGTAGTCATCCCTAATGGTAAAGTAATGGCCGCTGCAACAATGATTAACTGCCATCCCCAGAAATGTACTTTTGATAAGAAATCACTGAACATTCTGGCTTTACAAAGCCTTTGAAGAGAGTAATAAACACCCATAAAAATGGCATTCCCCACAAATGCGAAAATAACCGCATTGGTGTGCAAAGGACGAAGTCTTCCGAAGGTGCCATATTGTGTAACGTTCATGGCTGGCTGGAAAAGCTGGGAAGCGATAATGACTCCGACAAGCATTCCGACGACGCCCCAGATAATGGTAGCTACGCCGAAATTTCTGACAATTCTGTTGTCATATTCAAAGCTTTCAATTGTGTTGGTTGAAATCATGGAAGTATAAAATTGATGGAAATTATTGTTTGGGTTCCGGCTATTTTTTTTCGGATTTTGAGATTTCTGCGTCCGTCAGAATTCTCATGGCTGGGGTAAACAAATCATCGTTTTGCCCGTTTTGCATAGACCAGATGAAGGCCCCAAGAAAAATGAGGGCGACAATCAGACTAATGCCTATCATCAAAAAAATTATTTGCATGGTATTTTTATGTTTTGATTCTATTTACGCTGACTGAAAAGGTTGATCCTCGTTGCCGAAATACCTGAAATTTGTACCAACTGAAGCTATCAGAAGCATTGTGGCAGAACTGACAGGCATAAGAATAGCTGCAACAACGGGAGAAAGTGTCCCCGAAACAGCAAAGCTCAACCCGATGAAATTATAAATCAGAGAGATCAGAAAACTAAACCGGATTACTTTCAGTGAAAACTTACTGTATTTCAGAAAATCAGGTAAAAGACGGAGTTTATCTGCTTCCAGAATTGCATCGGAAGAAGGGGTAAACTGCAATGTATTGTCTGTTACGGCAATGCCTGCATCTGCTTGTTTTAATGCTCCGGCATCATTGAGACCGTCACCGATCATGATGACTCTTTTCCCGGAAAACTGAAGGTTTTTAATAAAATCAAGCTTCTGCTGAGGTTTGCATTCGAAAAAGATGTGATTCTCTCCCGGAAACCAGGCCGACAGTTTATTTCTTTCAGCATCATTGTCTCCCGATAATAAGAACAATTCATGTGTTTTAGCCAGGGCTGCCAGCATTTCGGCTACGCCTTTCCGGTAATGATTCGTCAGCGCGTAATATCCGACGTAAACTCCATCAATCGAGAGATGGGTAAAACTGCCATTCCCTTCTGTTTTTACGGCATTTTTCGTAGGGATTACAAAACTCTCCGAACCTAGTTTTATTTTATGATGATGGTAAGTGGCTTCAAGTCCTTTTCCGGTGATTTCCCTGAAATTTTCAAGCGTTATATTTCCTTTGTCATGATATAACTTTTTGATTTTCATTGAAACCGGATGAGTAGAGTTACTTACCAGCGAGGCTACAAACATCTCCTCAAAAACAGATAAGATTCTGTTAAAATGTGGTGCAGGCAAATCTCCGTTACTTGAAGTAAGCGTCCCGGTTTTATCAAAAACGATGCTGTCACATTGGGTCAGGGTTTCTATTGTTTCAGCATTTTTGAGGTAAAAATGCTGCTTTCCCATTTTCCGGAGACTGTTTCCCAAGGCAAACGGATAACTGAGTGATAATGCACAGGGACAGGCAATAATCAGAATAGCGGTAAAAGCATTCCACATTCTTGAAGTATCATGATTATACCAGTAAAGTGCAACAATTACCGCCAGAATCAATACGGCAATAGTGAAGTATTTAGCCACATAACCTGAGAAAGTTTTGACCGGACTTTGGCTGTTTTTCTGAAAAGCATCATTATTCCAAAGCTGAGTCAGGTAGCTTTGGGAAACACTTTTCAGTACCTCCATTTCTATTTTTTCGCCTGTATGCCGTCCTCCGGCATACAGGAAATCTCCCGGATTTTTATGTTCGGATTTCGATTCTCCCGTAACAAAACTGTAGTCTATTTGTGCATTTCCTTTATAAAGCAATGAATCTGCCGGAATTAATTCTCCGTTTCTGATCAGGATTTTATCTCCTTCTTTGAGTTCATTTACAGCCACAAATTCTTCTGACGCCTGTTTTATACGTGTAACAGCAAGCGGAAAGAATGATTTATAGTCCCTTTCAAAAGAGAGAAAAGAATACGTTTTTTCCTGAAACCATTTTCCGATAAGCAAGAAGAAAACCAATCCGCTCAGAGAGTCGAAATACCCTGCTCCATGACTGAATAGTACTTCATATGTCCCCCGTAAAAATGCAGTCAGAATTCCCAGAAGTATAGGAAAATCAATGTTAATTCTTTTGTTTTTCAGGCTGTTCCGAACAGAAATAAAATAGTCAGAAGCTGAATAAAACACTACCGGAATAGCCAGAGCAATATTCAGATAGCCAAAAAGATACTGATAATCCGGGTCGTTGAGTCCCAGATATTCCGGAAAGCTGAAAAGCATAATATTTCCGGCACAGAAACCTGCCACGCCAATTTGCGTTATCAATTTCCTGGAAGATGGCATCTGCTGATTTTTTACCACATCATTCAGGCTGACCAATGGTTCATAGCCCAGTGATGTAAGTAATTCAGCCAATTGGCGGAGCGTGATTCCTGTTTTTTCTTCCTCATTTACTGAAATTCTGAATGTTACTGAAACTTGTTTTTTCAGAAAATCAACCGTTGAATGTAAAATATCAGTATTGAGTTTATAGAGATTTTCAAGCAGATATAAGCAGGAACTGCAATGAATTGACGGAATGAAGAATGTTACTTTTCCAATTTCTTCATTTTTAAAATCAAGTAACTGATTAATGACTTGCTCACTGTCCAGGAACTCAAAATGTGCATTCCCCGGAGAAATTCCCGCCTGTGTTTCTAAATCGTAATAATTGCAGAGATTATTTTTATCCAGTATTTCAAAAACCGTTTTACACCCCTCACAACAAAACACTTTCTCTTCTGTATGAATGTGGTTATCGAGGCACTCGTTGCCGCAATGATAGCAGGCAATCATATTTTCGATGTGTAAGGTTTTCATATTCTGACAAATTTTCAGACAATCATTAAATGCTGTACTTTTCAGAAATCAGCTTAATGCGCCAGTGAATTATTTGCCAAACCTCCGAAATAAAATCTGCGATCAGAATGACGAAGGATTTAATTAAAAGTGATAAATATCATTTTCTAAGATGCGGTTTCTTCGCACCTTCGCAATGTCATTCTGATTGTTGATTTTTATCAGATCCGGATGAGAAAGCGTTTTTGAAACAGATAATATTAATTTGTTAAATATTTGAAAAACAGCGTATTGTAATTTATTCACAAATAGATTACCCAAAGGTAAAATAGTGCTTAACAGAACCCCAATAACATTATGAAGGCTTCCATTCCGGTTTGTACAACTTGCGAGTTTAAAAACAATTCACTTTTCAGGAACTGCGTTTTTCAGGAACTGGAAAGCCTGACAGAAAATAAATGCTTTAATACGTATAAAAAAGGTCAGGTAATCTTCCATGAAGGGAATCGCCCTTTTGGATTATTCTGTGTTTTTAATGGTAAAGTAAAAGTAAGCCGTTTGGGTTCAGACGGAAAAGAGCAGATTATCAGACTTGCTAAATCCGGAGATACCCTGGGGTATCGTTCTCTGATTGAAAACTCAAAATATACTGCATCTGCTATTGCGCTGGATGATACAGAAGCCTGTTTCATTCCTGCAACTGATTTTAACAAGCTCATCGATAGTAATGTTAAAGTAGCTAACGATCTGATGAGAATGCTGGCAAAGGCTTTAGGAGATACGCAGGATAAATTTATACATTTGGCCATGAAACCAGTCAGAGAACGTTTGGCTGAGGCCCTTTTACTGCTTAAAAATACCTATCAGAAGAAAGAGGAAGGATATTTCTCTATTGCCATTTCAAGAGAAGACCTTGCCGCAATTGTCGGTACGGCTAAAGAAACTGTAATCAGATTCCTTTCAGAATTTAAAGAAGAAGGGATCGTCAGCACACAGGGCAGTACTATTACGATTTTAAGTGCAGATAAACTGGTGAAAATAAGCAGTTTATACGATTAGAAAGATGAGTCACCCGCTCCATTGACATTTGTCATTTCCAAATTTTAATTCCCTTCTTAACTTAGTGCTATCACATGGGAAAGTGCTGGATTTCAGACTTTTTGATTAACATGATAGACGATATGATTGATATTGAAAGTAAAATCTTAGAAAAAGGAACAGAGCTTTTCTTCAACAAAGGAGAGTTTTTGTTTAAACAGGAGCAGGATGCTGATTACGTTTTTTTTCTGAAAGACGGGGAAGTAGAACTTCAAAAAGATACCGGAATTGTGTTTAATATTTCAAGACAAAGGTGTTTTTTAGGCCTTGAAGAAATGATTCTGGAAAATAAACATGAGCAGACGGCCGTTGTTAAGGATACATCTATATTGCTGGTTTTTGATAGATTGCTGATCGCCGGACTTATTTCCCAGAACGAAAAAGCAAGACGTTATTTTATTCAGAAGATGTGCGACCAGTTTCATGTTTTTCAGCGCGAATTTGAATAAGAGAAAAAATGACGAAGATCATTTTTTATTGTAGCAGAAGTCATCCTAAAACAACTCAGTTCTTATTTACTTTGAACCGACAAACACGTTATACTTATGAAAAGTATCTTGTTTCCAACTGATTTCAGCGAGAATGCTGCTCATGCTGCCCATTTCGCTGTGATGCTTGCCAAAAAGATCAAGGCAAAAATTATTTTATTAAATATTTATGGTATACCGGTAATTACCTCAGACCAGCTTGCATACGATGCGACAACTCTGATTGAAGATGAGAAGCATGTCGCCTGGGAGCAATTCAATGAGTTTAAAGAGAAATTTATTAAAGAGACAGGATTTGAGGGGGAGAACATAGAAGCCTGTGTAAAATACGGTTTCCCGTCGGAGGGCATATTGTCAACTGCCGCAGACTATAAAGCTGACTTTATTGTTATGGGAACCAAAGGCGCTTCAAACATAATTGACCAGTTTTTAGGTACAAATTCATATCGGGTAGCACATCATTCTGATTGTCCGGTATTGATTGTTCCGGAAAAAGCATCGCTGAAGCCCTGGGAAAATATGCTTTATGCCGCTGATTTTGAAAGTGATGAAATAGCAGGGACACATTCCGTGGTGGATTTTTCCAGGCTTTTTAAATCAAAAATAACGGTTCTGCATATCAGAGAAGAATATGAACCCGCTATTGTTGACCCGGCAGATGTAATTGAATGGATGCGGGAGGAATTTGAAGGAGAAAACGTCACTTTTAAAAACCTTAACCGCTCGAATGTAATACAGGGACTGGAGACTTATTTAAAGACACATCCAACCGATTTATTAATTCTGGCGAATCAGGAAAGAGGTTTTTTTGAGGAGTTATTTCATAAAAGCGTTACAAAACATTTTATTCAGGCATCAAACCTGCCGATTTTAATAGTTCGGAAGAAACAACAAATATTTATGGATTAGATTTTATGAGCACATGTTTTAAGCTTAAGCAAAAAGGGGAAGTGTATTAAACTTCCCCTTTTTCTTGTTAATCGGGTATCGGTCTGCTTTCCGCTTGCTGACTATTGATGTATTCCATCTTATAAGCCCAGGAATTTGCAATGTTATAAGCTCTGACTTTTACCTCATCTGCTTTTTCTCCTTCAAATAATTCATCAACCGTATCGAAAAACAATTGCAGCCATTGTTCAAAATGCCCGCTGTTAAGCGGTACTTTGTTATTGACAATCAAATGCGCGCGCATAGGTGCTCCCCTGAACTCCGTTCCGTCAAACAGAATCATTTCCCAGAAATCATACATTTTTGGTAGATGACTTTCCCAGTTTACCTGCATCTGATCAATAAAAATCGGAGCCAGTAGTTCATTCTGCTTGATTTTATCGTAAAAACTATCAACTAATAGCTTGATATCTTCCTTATTTTCTAATGCCTTTTTCATGTTTCCCTTATTATATAAATGGATTTTCATGCAAAAATGTAGAGACATAATTGCTGTCTCTACATTCTAAATCATCCAGATTACAAATTAATACGTTAATGACCTGTTACTTATTTTAAACAATACGCTTACATATAGTTTAAGTCGTTATTGGGTTTTAGTTTGATGATTTTTAAAGCATTCAGCAACAAAATGACCGGATAAGTAGGATCAAATTCATGCCATTTTACGCCGAAGTTGGCTCTTCCACCCAGCTTATGATGATTGTTGTGATAAGATTCCCCCATCATCAGAAAGTCGAAGGGAAGAAGATTTTTCGCAGTATCGTTTACCTTGAAATTCACATAGCCATACTTATGAGCGAACCAGTTGATGATAACACCATGAACAGGACCCATCAGATAATGTATTGGCAGCAGACAATATTCCCAGGGACTCGTTGCAAACTTCATATAAAAAAGCGTGTACAAAGTGCCCCACATAATTCTGGACAGCCATAAATCTCCCAGTTTTTCAATAAATCCCCAATTGGGAACATTTTTCTTGAATTTTGGTTCAATATCAGCCCGGTCGTTCAGAATATCATTGTAAATATTTTTAGTTTTCCACATCATATCAAACATATTTCTGGAAAAACCCGGAGAATGCGGGTCATTTTCAGTATCCGCATGGGCATGATGCAGGCGATGCATAATTCCATACGCTTTCGGACTTAAAAAAGAAGATCCCTGTGTGATATAAGTGAAAATATAAAAGAATTTTACCCAGCCTTTAGACATGGTAAACATTCCGTGTGCCGCATACCGATGCAAAAAGAAAGTTTGCGAAAACAAGGAAAGGTACCAGTGGGCAACAAAAAAGATAAGAATATACATACAAATTAAGGTTTGACTCTGTGTTAGAATTGCACTACTTTCGCCAGTCTGTGGTAAAACGGTGTTTTGCTTCCGGCATCTTTCGGAGCGTATTTTCCGGTTACTATCGGAATATACATTACTCTTCGTCTTGAGTTTTCCCCGGTAAAAGGACAAACTTCTACCCGATGCCATAAATCGCCGTCATGTACAGTTAAATCTCCGGCTTCGATATCCAGGCCTACTTCATTTGGATCCGGACGATGGTCAATAAACTGTTTTTTACCGAAAAGAAGCTTGAAACGGCTTTGGTTATGTGTGCCAGGTAAAACCCTGAGCCCGCCGTTTTCCTTCGGGCAATCATCCAGATGCGTACCTACATTTAACATTTTCAGTATTTTCTGACCTAAAAACAAATCCCTGGGACTGTCGGTATGCCATCCCATCTGTGTAAATTTACTGTTTTCAGCATTTACATAATGGTTAAAAACCAGGCCGTCTTTCTCATTTTCGCCAATCCGGGCATCATATCCCAATAATTGGGTAAGTGCTTTCAGACGGGGATCTTTCAGATATTCATGAAGAATCTGACTGTTCTGAGAAAGGAAACACAAACGCTGAATCATAGACGCACCATCTGGGTTTTTCCCGAATTTCAGTGGAATACCATTCATTTTGGTAAGCCCCGCTTCAAGCCAATCCTTTTCAATACGATGCGCTTCAGACAGAAATTGTTTTACAGTATCTTTTGAAATAAAATGCTTAAAGTGGAGGAAACCGTATTTATTGAAAAACCAAAGTTGTTCATCCGTTAATTTTTCACCCAATGTGAAAGTTTTTGGCTCAAATGGAATCATATTGGTATAAGTATTATCGAAATAGTTACTGTCAAAAAAGAGATAATAATCCGTTTTACAGGTACAAAATTCGTCAAAAGACCATCCGGATAGAATGATGAATGACAGATCTGTCACTGATAAAAGTCATCATTTTTGAAGAATAAAAACAGATTGGATGAGGGCAAATTGCCAGAAAAACTCCTCTGAAAAGATTAACATGAGGTGATTATTAGAAGAAACGAACCAAAATCCTTCTGTTTTTCCCGATATTTGCAATAAATCTGATCTGAAAACTGAGCGGATTTAATAACTTCATCACATCAGCAAACATATGAAAAACACTTACTTCTTAAGCCTTATTTTATGCATCCTGAGCTTTAATGCTTTTGCCCATCTCGGAGAAATCAACGGGACCGTTTTTGACAATGCCACGAAACAACCCCTGAAGGGTGCTACAGTGATACTTTCAGGAACCGGCAAGGCCACCGTGACCAACGAACTAGGGCAATACCAGTTTAGCGGTTTGACGGTAGCTTCTTTTAAACTGGAAATTTCTCATATCGGATTCAAGACGCAGATACTGACGGTAGCGGTACTGGAAGACCAGACTACGTTTGTCAAAACTTATATGGATGTTTCCCGGATAGAGTTGAGCGAAGTAGTGGTCTCATCCGGCCGGGCGCATGACCAGCAATTGATAAGCAGTCTGGATATTAAACTCAGACCCATCAATAATTCCCAGGAAATTCTGCGTATGGTTCCGGGCTTGTTTATCGGGCAACATGCAGGAGGAGGAAAAGCCGAGCAGATTTTTTTAAGAGGTTTTGACCTCGACCACGGAACAGATATTCGTCTGACAGTAGATGGCATGCCCGTAAACATGGTTTCACATGCGCATGGACAGGGTTATGCAGATTTGCACTTTGTTATTCCTGAATTAGTACAAGGTGTGGACTTTAAAAAAGGACCATATCAGGCAGATAAAGGGAATTTTACGACAGCAGGCTGGGTAGATTTTCGCACACGTACTGCACTTGATAAAAGCATGTTTAAACTGGAAGCCGGTCAGTTTGATACCTATCGTGCAATGGCTGCGATTGATTTACTCGGAGAAAAGCTGAAGGAGAAAAACCAGTCGGCCTATATTGCCTCAGAATACTCATATACCAATTCCTATTTTGATAACCCGCAGAATTTCAAAAGATTAAATATATTCGGCAAATACCACGGACACATCAGCAAGAATACCAATGTGAATTTTACGGCATCTACTTTTTGGAGTAAATGGAATCATTCAGGACAGATTCCTGATCGGGCTGTTGAATCCGGCATGATTGACTTTTTCGGTTCGATTGATCCTTCCGAAGGAGGAGAAACCAGCAGAACTAATGTTAACGCAGAGTTTGTTACCGTCACGCCAAAACAGCATGTAATCAAAAATCAGTTTTTTTACAGCAATTATAACTTCGAGTTATACTCAAATTTTACCTTTTTTAAAGAAGATACCATTAACGGAGATCAGATTCGTCAGAAAGAAAAAAGAAATCTTTTCGGATACAACGGAAGCTTTTCAAGCTTTTATACACTGGGGAAAACCAAAATAACTTCAACATTCGGATTGAATTACCGTCAGGATATTACCCATAATACTGAACTTTCTCATACCAAAGACCGATCCGTTACGCTTGAACGTAAAATGTATGGAAATATCAATGAAATTAATGTCGGAGCATATGTTGATGAATTGGTTCAGTTTTCAGATCGCTTCAGTATGAATGCAGGGGTAAGAATTGATTTTTTTAACAACCGCTATGAGGATTTACTCAATAACCCGGTGGAATTGAAAAAGGCAGATGATTACACAATTTCTCCCAAACTTAACTTTTATTACACCTTCAATCCTCAGTTGCAGCTATATTTGAATACCGGAAAGGGCTTTCATTCCAACGATACAAGAGTGGTAGTAGCACAAGCCGGAAAACAGATTCTGCCTGCTGCTTACGGATCTGATTTAGGTATTATTTTCAAACCCTTTCCCAAATTGCTGATTAATGCAGCAGCCTGGTATTTGTGGCTTGACCAGGAATTTGTGTATGTCGGAGATGAAGGTGTCGTAGAACCAAGCGGGCAATCACGAAGAGAAGGAATAGATCTTTCTGTTCGTTATCAGCTTACCAGAACGCTTTTTGCAGATGTGGATTTCAATGCAACCAAACCAAGAGCAATTGGCCAGCCGGAAGGACAAAGTTATTTGCCTCTGGCTCCGATTATTACCACAATGGGCGGATTAACCTTGCAAGGTAAAAAAGGGTTTAGCGGAAGTTTAAGATACCGTTATGTTGGCGACAGGCCTGCTAACGAAGATAATTCAATTGTAGCCAGAGGGTATTTTGTAACTGACGGACAGCTTAATTATACCAGACAAAAATATACTTTGGGCTTATCGATACAAAATATTCTGAATACCCGATGGAAAGAAACTCAATTTGCCACTGAAAGCAGATTGAAAGGAGAAAAAGAACCGATTGAAGAGATTCACTTCACACCCGGAACACCATTTTCGGCAAAATTAAGTTTAACTTATTTTTTCTAATATTAAGAAAGAAGGATATCAATTTACAAATAATGACTTTAGAAGAACAGATTAAGCAAGCGGAAACAAGAATTTTCAAAGTAGTTTTCCCAGGTACCACAAATCATTATGATACGATGTTCGGGGGAACGGCTATGCACTTAATGGATGAAGTAGCCTTTATCGCGGCAACAAGATTTACCAGAAAACTAGTCGTAACAGTTTCTTCAGACAGGATCGATTTTAAGAAACCGATTCCGGCCGGAACGATTGTGGAATTAGTGGCTTCCATTTCAAGAATCGGTAATACCAGTCTTGATGTAAGGGTAGAGATTTTTATAGAGCAAATGTATAGCGACCAGCGGGAAAAAGCCATCAGCGGAAGTTTTACGTTCGTAGCACTGGATGAGCATAAAAAGCCGACAAGGGTTTTAAATAGTTAAAAATCCATAAAAATTTCAGAAAATGCCTGAAACGGTTTTAACCTGATGATTCAGGCATTTTTATTCATCAATGATTCCTAAGGATTTTTTGGTCTTCATCGGTAACCGGGTAAGAATCTGTTCATATGATTTTCTGATGTAATATTCCCATTCTTTTACAGTTAGAACAGTATCATCTTCAATTCTGACCCAGAAAGTTGCTGACAGGCGGGGCATGGGCACAATTCCGGAGCGTTCAGTCAATTCGATGAAATCATTTTCATCACATTTTAGTCCGGTTCGGAAAGGGCCTTCAATACGTGTTCCGCAAAAAATCTTATTTCCTACCGAAAAACATAAATCACTTCCATACTTCACATCTTCTGTTGCGAAAGGTAAAGCCAGACATATTTCACGAAGTAGTTCCAGGTTCATAGCAGGTTGAAATGACAAAGATTCAGTCAAAATTATAAGGCTTCAAGTTACACAATTTCTGATTTCAGGCCATTAGGAAATACCTTTTCAGAGAAAAATTACCGAAATACTGGCACAATGATTGTAAACCGATTTTTTCCGGTTAAAAAAGCAGTCTGTTTCCGAAGAAAATCATCCGGAAATACGGACATGAAAAAGGTGTTTCAACAAAAACATTAACCGGAGACTCAGTTTTTTTGAAAATAAGGTATTTTTTTTTGGTTTTATTTCAGAAATATACATCAATCCTCAAGGGTATGTTTATGTTCGCAATTGTGGTTAAAATTCTACTTTAAATAAAAAAAGATACCGTTCATGTAAATTCACCTTTCCAGATAACAGCCAAATCGGTTACCACCTGGTAATAAATGCAACGTCGTATATTATATTTCTGGTACACTTTTTGTCAATTCTAAAATTGTTTTGTATTAATTCATGTCTCATACGTAAAACAAAATCAAATGAAAAAAATTACTATTACCGCCATGCTAGTATTTTTGGGGTTGGGCTCTCGTCTCTATGCTCAGGATACTAAAACGGATTCGCACACCCTGCAAGTAACCATTCCTGAATTGGCTATTCTTGACATCGAACCAAGTGGTTCAAAGAATATCTCAATGGCTTTTGTAAATCCTACAGAAGCTGGTAATGCTATTTCTGCACCAACTGCGAATACGGCTCTTTGGTTGAATTATTCTTCTATAGTGGCAGCTACAGGAGAAACAACCCGTAAAGTAAGCGTGCAGATTACTTCCGGAACAGTTCCGGCAGGTGTTGATGTAACCGTTCAGGCAGCGGCTCCTACCGGAAGCAGCAGTGGCGGGACTATTGCAACATCAGCCTCCTCAACACTCACTCTCAGCACAACCGCACAGGATCTTTTAACAGCTATTGGCAGTGGCTATACAGGAGACGGAGCAAACAATGGGCACCAGTTAACTTACAATCTGGCTATTCAAGCAGGGAATTATTCAAATTTGAAATGGGATAATAGTACAACACTTACTATTGCCTATACTATTTCAGATAATTAATCTTTGTGTTGTTCTTTCCCGGGTTGGTCAACTCTCCCGGGAAGGGCTCTTTTTTTGAAATCCACGCCAATGTAATGCTTATGTATGTAAAACAGATAAGCCTTTCTCTGCGTTTTTTACTTTTTCTGTTCTTGTTTCATTCCCTTTCTGCAACCGCCAAAATTGTTGTATTGAATGGGCTTACTCATATTCATAATACCGGATTGGGACAAGTAGTAACGGGAAAAATTCAGGTAAAAAATGTAGGGCTAAAGCCTGAAAAGGTGCTCGTTTATAAAAGAGATCTTCTTCAGACTTGTGATGGCAAAAATGATTTTGCGGTGGCCGGTTCTCAGGAAAGGTCTTCTGCAAAATGGCTTGAAACCAATATAGATGAGAAACTCCTTAAGGAAGGTGAAGAGTATGAAATACTTTATACCATCAGAATACCACAGGAGAATGTATTGAATGGATCTTATTGGTCTATGCTCATGATTGAAGGTGCCGACCCGGTTAATGAGGAGCTGCAAAAAGGTGTTTCAATAGGTTCAAAAATTCGTTATGCCATACAGGTAATAACTGATATCGGAACGGTTGAAAACCCTAAACTCAGCTTCGAAAATATATTCTTTAAAAAGACCTCCCCGCTGATTAAAACAGTTAATGTAAAACTCAGAAATCCGGGGACATTTATGGTCAGACCAAAATTACTTTTAGAAATATATTCAAAAGACGGGCAAAAGCTGAAAGTGCTTGAATCAACTTCTCAGAAAGTTTATCCTTTGTCTTGTAAAGATTATGAGATTGAAATAAAGGATTTACCAAAAGGGACTTATGATGCTATTCTGGTTGCAGATTACGGTGCAGATTTATTCGGGACAAATCTTGTAATAGAGATCGAATAAAGCTTCCCGGCTATGATGAAGTTCAGAATCAAATGATGTGAAATTTTTTCTTTCCGCCATATTAATTTTTCTAATCTTTGATTTTCCCGCTTTTGCTTCTGATGAGATTTCAATTCAGTTATTGAACCCTCTTCCGAATATGAAGCCGGGAGATCATGTCGTTTTGTTTTTTAAAGTATCCGGTAATCAGACTCTCAGCGAAAAAATAAGTACAAATCTGGTCTTACCTCAAAACTGGCAGATACTTACCCAGAAAACAGACAACCCGAAAGGTCAGAAATCAGAAGAAACGTATGTATATACCGTTAATACCCCCTCTCAAGCCGAGGCGGGGGAATACACGCTTGTATTTACGGTTTCAGAAAACGGCTTTGTAAAAGCCCGGAAAGAAATCAGAATTATCATTGAAAGAGTCAGAAAACTGGAAGTTACCCCCTTGAGCTTTCCGGAATACCTGCGGGAAGGAGATGTTTTAAAGGTCGAGTACCTGATTCAGAACCTTGGTAATGAAAAGGAAAAACTTACCCTGAAAACTTCCAGAGGAAAAATAGAAAGCAGCAAGGATGAATATGTACTGGAGAAAAACGAATCCATGAAGGTTTGGGTTAAACAGGACATTGGCTATTCTGACGAAAATATGTGGCTGGCCACTTCCGACCTTACGCTTGGTTTCAAAGACACTTCTGAGGTAATTTATCAGGTAAAAAGTATTCCTGTTTATGCCAACAAGAACAAAAAGAATGACCCTTACTTAAGATTCCCGATCGAAGTCAGTGTGCTTCATAATAGCTATAGCGGCAGTACAGTCAACAGACAAGGTTTGCAGTATGAAGTAAAAGGAGCAGGTTATCTTGACTTTTCCAGAAATAATTTCCTGAGTTTTCTGGCACACGGGCCTAGCCAGACCGGATTTCCGTATTTGGGAACCTATGAGCAATATTCACTCAGATACACGCACAAGGAAAGTTCTCTTACGCTGGGAGATTATAATCTTCAAATCAGTAATTTATTGGAATTGAGTAGATTTGGACGGGGTTTCAAGTTTGATCAGAACTTCAAAAAAACCTCTTTCTCCGTATTTTTTATTGAACCAAGATTTTATCCCGATATAAAAAGGAGCCTAGGCGGAAGTTTCTTTTATAAAGCGTCTCCAAATATTGTGTTAGGATTTAACTATGTATCAAAATTCCAGGTAAACAATCAGGTAAACGCTCAGGATACTTTCTGGGCAAATATTCTCAGCACAACCATCGGGATTAAAAAAGAAAACTTCTGGCTCGATGCAGAACTGTCAGGAAGCCAGGGGAATGGCCGTGCGGATTTCGGGGTTTACAGCAGTTTGAGTTTCAATAAAAATAACTTCAGAATTTACAATAACATCGTTTATGCAGGGAAACAGTTTTATGGCTTTTACAACAACAGCTGGTTATTGAATAACTCCGTTCATTATGCCATTTCAAAAAAAATTACCATAGGTGTTATTAACAATTATAACAGAATAAACCCCGGACTTGACTCAACCGTTTACAGCCAGTCGCCATTTTATGTCGGGAATGTAGCAGAAGTGATTTACAGAGTTAATAAATTAAGCAGGGTTGTATTAAGTTATAATCTTCTTCACAGAGAAGATCGGTTTGAACCTAAAAAATTTGATTACAAAGAAGAGTTTCTGAGATATACTTATTTCCTGAATACCCTTAAATTTAATTTATGGCTGGACGGAAATTATGGATATACCCATAATCTGCTGGTTTCTCCGGATATTTCGAACCGTAAAATATCGATTAGAAATATGATTCAGCCGGAAGTGAAAATCGGAAATGGGTTGTCGATAGGAATGAATCTGGAATACCTGAGAACAAATCGTTTTTCCCTGAAAAATGAAGTACAGAATTATCTTTATTACGGAGGAACGCTGAGAGTGCAGGTTAAGAAATATTTCAGTCTGTCGGTCATGTACCGGAACAATTATGCTATGGATGAATTTACGGAAAGAAGAACCTTTTTTGACATGCAGGCGACGCTTAACTTAAGAAATCATCAGTTAAGTCTGATCGGAAGTCAGGCGTATTTCCCAAATGTTGCCCAGCAGAACACGCTTTATTTCGGCTTAAAATATACCTTGAAAATCAATGCACCGATTGCCAAAAACAAAAGGTTGAGTACTTTGAGAGGACAGATAGTTGGTCCTGAAAATACCCGAAAAGAAGGGATATTACTTCAGATCGGAGATCAGAAATTTATCACTGATGCCAACGGGAAATTTGTATTTAATAACCTGGTTCCTAATAAATATTATGTGAATGTAGTTCGTTCTTCCATGAATGTGGATGATATTGCTGCAATCCAGACACCGGTTGAGATAGATCTGAAAGCAGACAGCATTTCTTTTCTTAATATTCCTCTGACAAAATCGGGAGCAATTATCGGAAAAATTCAATATGAAAAATCACAGTTTGAGTCGGATATTTCCAAAAATAAACCGAATATCCTGGCAAAACTTTATAATGAAAAGGAAAGCTTTGTGACACAAATTAACAAAGAAGGAAATGGTTTTTCTTTCAAAGAAATTAAACCCGGAAAATGGAAGATTCAGGTATGGATTCCGGGAAATCAGGGAAAATATCTGATTGAAACGGCTGCATCGTCCGAATTAAATATCGAGCCGGAAAGCAGACAGGAATTGAATTTTAAAGTTAAAATTGCAGAAAGAAAAATTCATTTTACAGAAAATACATTTCGCCTGACGGCAAAAGAATGAGGGCATTTTACACACTATATTTTATGATAATGCTGGTTGGGTCGGTCATGGCTCAGACTACGGCTTCTGCTTCTATAAGTTTTAATTTGCCATCAGTAGGATTATTGGATCTGGAACCCAATAATTCTGCTATTACCCTGGCAATGCAATCTCCTACGGAAGCTGGCAGAGCCTTGACCGTTCCTTCCTCGAATAATACCAAATGGCTGAATGTAACGTCTTCGGTAGCGGTGGGAGTAACCCGGAAAATTACTGCACAAATATCATCCGGAACACTTCCGGCCGGATTAAATCTGTTACTGACAGTGTCTGCTTATTCGGGTTCCGGTTCGGGGACTTTCGGAACAGCAGGTTCTAATCTGAGCCTGACTACCTCCGCTCAGAATGTTGTAACAGGAATTGGAGGTGCTTATACAGGAAACGGAGCAAATAATGGTTATAATTTGACATATTCTCTGCAAATTAGTAATTATGGTCAGCTTAAACACGATGCCTCTACCAGTCTGACCATCACTTACACTTTAACTGATAATTAATGAAAAGAATAATCGGATTATTTTGTTTCCTGCTGTCCGGTGCTTCGGTCTCAGGGCAGAGTAATGCCATTTCCATAACAGGAACCAGTTGGAGTGCTTCAGCACCTACACTGACTGAAGCAGGAAATAACTATAGTTCAAATGTGACCAGTGCAAGTAATCAGACACTTGTAACAGTTTCATCCACGGCTTTTCTGGGATTATTGTTAAGCTGGAAAGTGATGGTAACCAAGCAGGATGTTTCATGGAATTCCAATCTTACCGTCTGGATCAGAAAAACAGGTGACGGAACCAGTCTTTTAGGTTCAATCACACCTTCGGGAACCAGTAGTTATATTCAGTTGTCAACTACCCAACAGGAGCTTTTCCGGGGAACGAATGTTCTGACCAGTCTGAACAGAAATAATGTACCGATTCAATATGAAATCAGAGGTTTATCCGTGACAATTCCGGCAGCAAATTATTCTGCCAATGTGATATATACTTTGATCGACCTTTGAAAAGATAAAAAACAAAATTCCGGGAGGTCAGACTTCCCGGAATTTATAAATGCTGAGCTTAACTTTATGAATCTCTTCTTTTCTTTTTGTAGGATTTCCCGTATTTCTTCTTCATCTCAGCCTCATGACTTCTTCTTACATTGACTTTGCTGTTTTTCTCTGATTTTTCATGAAAGGCCGCACCGGCATTTTCTCTTTTCGGAGCTTTGATAAGGACGGTTTTCATGGCAACCTTTTCTACTTCAGCCTGTAGAAGTTTGTCAGAAATTTCAAGATTTTCAGGCAATTCCATTACCGGAATGCTGTAGTTCATCAGGGTTTCAATACTTTCAAGTAACTCATTTTCTTTCTCGGTGACAAAAGAAATGGCAATTCCTTTTCTTTCTACCCGTCCCGTTCTTCCTATTCTGTGTATATAATTTTCAGGAACATCAGGCAGATCGAAATTAATAACATGGGAAACCTCTGCCACATCAATCCCGCGGGCAATTACGTCCGTAGCGATCAAAATCCTGCAATCTCCGTTCTGGAACATGTTTACAGCTTCAAAACGATGATTTTGTGCTTTATTGGAGTGAATAACAGCAATTTTATCCTGATATCGAATCTCATCCAATTGTTCAAAAAGCAAATCTGCCAGGTGTTTTGTTGCCACAAAAACCAAAACTTTGTTCATTTCAGGATACTGATTCAGCAGCAGATTGAGCAGGTTGATTTTAGTTTGAAAATTAGGCAGACAATATAAAGACTGAGAAATATTGTCTAAAGGAGTACCGACAGGAGTTGCTTCAATTCTTACCGGATTATTGAAATAAGATTCAACAAGAAATTCAACTTCTTCATTTAAAGTAGCAGAGAAAAGAAGGTTCTGTCTTTTTTCAGGAAGTTTCTCAAAAATCTGCTTCAATTGTGCCCTGAAACCGAGGTTAAGCATCTCATCAAACTCATCGATGACCAGTCTTCTGATAGATTTGGGTTTCAGTACTCCGTTAGAAAGTAAATCAACCAATCTTCCGGGTGTACCAACCAGTACATCGGCACCTGCCATCACCTCTGCCGCCTGTGGTTTGAGATTTACCCCGCCAAAAACGCCTACCGCAATTAAACTTAAATATTTGGAAAGTTTCTGAACTTCTTCAACTACCTGAACAACTAATTCTCTGGTTGGAACGATAATCAGAATCTGAGGGATTTTTTCTTTGGAAAACTGATATTGTCTGAGACAAGGCAATAAATAAGCATAAGTTTTACCCGTTCCTGTCTGCGCAATTCCACATACATCCTTTCCAGACATTACTACGGAAAACACCTTTTCCTGAATGGGCGTCGGGGAAGTAAAGCCCAGATCTTCAAGGGCATTTAACAAGGGTCTGTTAAGATTTAATTCTTCAAAAGTCATAACCTACTGATTGATATTAAATACAAAGGTAGTTTTAAACTTCAGGAAAGATAAACTTATGATCCATTAATCAGTCAGAATCTCCCTGGTTCCGGTCGTAAGACTATATTAATTCAGGGGAGTAAAAGCCGAAAATAACTGTGAGGTTTCCGCAACATTTCCTACCGGAATATAATCACAGACTTCCGCATATTTCCCCCACATTTCCAGCACAACCGGATTGGAATGAGCCTGCTGCATAGCATGTGCTGATACCCATTCAAAAACTTCAATGATTGTACCGTCCAGAGATTCCATTATAATTGAGGCTCTGTCTGTCACATAGTTCTGGCTTTTTAAAGTGGAAAGATGTTCCTTCATCAGCAATTTCAGTGCTTCGGATTGGCCTTCTTTGGGTTTGTAAGCTGCAATTACAATTCGTTCCTCCATGGCTTGTGTGTTTATGTTTAATAGTCAATAAGTTATGAATATTTAATGGGATCTGAGTTATCTTTTTTCCGTTTTTTCAAAAGAGGGTTTAACCTGAAAATCAAGGAGAATTAAGAACTTCTGCACTGATTGAACAATTCAATTTTCGTAACTTCGGTAAAATTTAAACTTTGATGAATCAAAATCCTTATTTCTCTCTACTCCGGATCGCCTGGCAATATGCCAGACATGAAAAAAAAAGATTTGTGCTGGTTTATGCTATGTTTATCGTAGCAAATATTATCTTCTCTCTGAACCCACTACTCTATGGATGGTTTGTGGATAAAATTCAGAAAGAAGGCATTGATGTGCTCAAACATGCCTGGTTGTATGCAGGGGGATATTTGCTCTTAAGACTTTCTGAATGGGCTTTTCATGGCACCGCCAGGGTAATGGAAAGGGAACTGGCGTTTAACCTGAGCCGGAATTTCCTTCACGAACTCTACCATCAGACGCTGCATCTTCCCGTTAAATGGCATCAGGATAATCACAGTGGTGCTACCATCAATAGAATCAGAAAAGCTTATGAGGCTTTGAAAACCTTTTTTCAGGATGGATTTATGTATCTGCATGCCTTTTCCAAATTTATCTTTTCATTCATTGCGATGCTTTATTTTTCTCCGGTTTTCGGAGGAGTCGGGGTTTTGCTGGGATTATTTACTATCTGGATTATTACCAAATTTGATAAACCTTTTATTAAGGCCCTGGATGAAACCAATGAAAGAGAACATGTAGTTTCATCAACTTTATTCGACAGCCTTTCCAACATTATCACTGTTATTACCCTTAGACTGGAAAGCAGAATGGAAGATAGTCTTTCTGGTAAAATTGCTCATGTTTTTAAGCCTTTTAAAAAACAGGTTATATTGAATGAGTGGAAATGGTTTGTGGCAGATATGCTGGTTGCAACTATTTACGTGGTAATTACGGTTGGATTTGTTTTCCAGAACTGGTCAGGCGATAAGGTGTTTTTTGTAGGAGGACTGGTTACCCTCCTTGGGTATGTAAACAATTTTACCAGTGTTTTTCATGATGTGGCATGGCTTTATACACAGATTATTCAGCATAATACGGATGTTCAGACTGCAAGAACGATTTCTGCTGCTTACCATGAACAACATAGATTGGAAAGTAATACGGTTTTACCGGAAAACTGGAAAGAAATAGAGATTTCAGGATTGAATTTTTCTCACCAGGAAACTTACGATGCTACAAGTAAAGGTCAGGCTTTGCATAACCTGAGCATCAGAATTAAAAAAGGACAAAAAATTGCATTTATCGGAGAAAGCGGCTCAGGAAAAAGCACGCTGCTTGCCCTGCTGAGAGGATTATATGTACCTGAAAAGGGTGTGATGCTGGATATTGATGGACAAAACATGCCGGATGAATTAGCTATTCTCTCAGAAACAGTTACACTTTTTCCGCAGGAACCGGAAATCTTTGAAAACAGTATTGAGTATAATATTACTTTAGGACTTCCTTTTGAGAAAGATGAGATTTTACAGGTTTGTAATACGGCTCATTTCAGTGATGTAATTCAGCAATTACCGAAAGGGCTGGAATCTAACATTCAGGAAAAAGGGGTGAATTTATCAGGAGGACAAAAACAGCGTCTGGCATTGGCAAGAGGCGTATTGGCGGCAAGAAGTTCGGATATTGTGTTATTGGATGAGCCAACCAGCAGCGTTGATCCTAAAACAGAAATGCAGATTTATCAGAAGCTTTTTCAGGAATTCAGAGAAAAAGCAGTGCTTTCTACTTTGCATAGATTACATCTTCTTGTGCATTTTGACTATGTTTATATTCTTCAAAACGGAAATCTGGCTGATGAAGGTACTTTTCAATACCTCAAAGAAAATAGTCCCGTATTTCAGGAATTGTGGAAACATCAGAAAGATGCTGTTAAAAAGGAATTTGAGGATAAGGGATAGAAAGCCCTTTCGCTGCGCTCAAAACAATCGAGTTCATTCGTTTATTGAGAAATCGGCTAATGTATAGGATAAAGATTAATTTATAATAAAAATGAAACACCTCTATATCTTCAGCGGTTTGGGAGCAGACAGAAGAGTCTTTAAATATTTGGATCTGTCTGGTTACGAAATAACATTTATTGATTGGATTTCACCTGAGAAAAATGAGCCTATTGAATATTATGCGAAAAGACTTACAGCACAAATAAAAGACAGTAATCCAATATTAACAGGGCTTTCATTCGGGGAAATTATGGCAATAAAAGTCGCAAAATTGATTAATATTGAGAAAATAAAAAGAAATACCATTTTATTACAAGATTGCCGGAATAATCAGCCTAAAGAACATTTGTCAAAACCATAAAAAACTTTATCAATGCAATTAATACTTCATACCTTCAAACTAAAACTTAAACATACTTTTACGATTACACATGAGTCAAGAAATGTACAGCCGACTCTGATTGTAGAACTTCGTGAAGGCAATTTCAGAGGCTTCGGTGAAGCGACCGAAACGCCTTATTATGGAGTAACACTTGAAAAAATGAAAGCGCAATTGGAGGCGGTAAGACCTCTGATTGAAAAATATGACCTGAAAAATCCGGAAGACTTCTGGCAATATATTTCTCCTTATCTTCAAGACGATCACCCTTTCGCACTTTGTGCACTCGATATAGCAGCAAACGATTTGTGGGGTAAAAAATCAGGTAAAAAACTCTATGAAGCCTGGGGTCTAGACATTTCCAAAAATCCGATTACGGATTATACCATTGGCATTGATACCGTAGAAAAAATGGTGGAGAAGATCAAAGAAGTTCCTTTTCCGCTTTACAAAATCAAACTGGGGACCAAAGAAGATATCAAAATTGTCAAAGAACTCAGAAAACATACCAATGCTGTTTTCAGAGTAGATGCCAATACGGCTTGGGATGTTGAGGAAACAATTCAAAATGCTGTTCAGTTGAAGGAACTCGGCGTTGAATTTATTGAACAACCTATGAAAGCCGATAATTGGGAAGGCATGAAAAAGGTTTATGCTGAATCCGTCCTGCCAATTATTGCAGATGAAAGTTGTATTGTAGAAGATGATGTGGCCCGTTGTTATGGATTTTTTCATGGGGTTAATGTCAAACTAATGAAATGTGGCGGACTAACACCTGCTAAAAGAATGATTGCTCATGCTCATAAAGTTGGTTTGAAAGTGATGGTCGGCTGTATGACAGAATCGAATGTCGGATGCTCCGCTATCGCTCAGTTACTTCCGCTTCTGGATTATGTGGACATGGATGGTATCTTACTGGTGGAAGATCATATTTCAACAGGAATCACTATCGATTATGGCAAAGTAATTTATGCAGCTGAAAATGGAACAGGTGCAAATCTGATTGGCTAAATCAATCTTTAATCTGTCGGATTTACCCAAAAGAAAATGAGCAAAAATGGTTTTTTAAATATAGATCATCTTCCGGGCCGGACTTTGATGGTGGAAGGAAATGAATTTCTCTGGTTTAGCGGAACCTCTTATCTTGGAATGGCTTTTCAGCCGGAATTTAAAGAAAACCTCTTCGAAGGTTTACAATATTACGGGGCTTCCTGGGGAAGTTCCAGAAATAATACTGTCCGGTTATCTATTTATGAAGAAGCAGAATCAGCTTTGGCTCAATTCTGTAATATGCCAGAAGCACTGACGGTTTCTTCCGGGATTCTGGCAGGGCAAATGGTGGTAAAATTTGTAGAGTGGCTGGAAAATCAAAACGGGAAAAATCAGCAGACAGCATATTATTATGCCCCGAAAACTCATCCGGCTCTCTGGAAAAGCAATACAATTCTCCCTGCTCAGCGTTACCAAAACTGGGCAAATGAACTGCCCGGAAAAATCAGACATTCAACCGCAGATCATTTTGTAATTTTCAGCGATTCAGTAGGTTCACCATATGTTGAAACCTTTGATTTTGAATGGCTTGCCAATCTGCCAAATGATAAAAACATCAGTGTAATCATCGATGCTTCACACAGCCTCGGGATTCAGTTGCCTGTGTTCAAACATCCGGAAAACGTTCGTTTAGTTATTACAAGTTCATTGAACAAAGCTATGGGAATGGTTGGCGGGGTAATTTTATCTGATGCCCAAACCATTCAGTTCATCAGGAATCTGCCGGTTTTTGCAGGTGCTTCACCCATGATGCCTGCTCTGCTATATGCCTTTACAAAATCTCAGGAAGTTTATGAAAGACAGCGGATTAAACTCATGAAGAACATTCAGGCCTTCACTGATAAACTGAATCCGGAAAGCGTTCTGGAAGGTCTGGAAAATTATCCGGCATTTTGCACTCATGCGGAAGGCCTGCATGATTTTTTGAAGGAAAACGGAATTATTACAGCCTGCTTCCCCTACCCTTCCATCTATGACAAACCTGTAACAAGGCTCGTTATCAGCGCCTTACATACGCAGGAAGACCTCAGCAAATTATCAACTTTGTGCAGCAATTATAATTTATGAAAAGACTTCTTTTGTTTGCCATTTTTGCCCATATGACGATTCAGGGCTTTTCTCAGGACAAAAATGTTTTGACCAGCTTATTGGAATCCAAACCTGAATACTTCGGGGAAATTCTTAAGAATGCTGAAAAATACAGGTTGCAGATTATCTATACACAGATCGACAGGGACAAAAAAAACCGGCCAACATTTACCGGTTATGGTTTCAGAAACGGAACTTCTGAATATTTTTATCCTGCCAGTACTGTAAAATTCCCTGCCTCACTATTGGCTCTTGAAAAAATTAACAACCTGAAAATCAAAGGTCTGTCTAAAAACTCAACCATGCTTACCGACGCTGAATTTGAGCGTCACACACCTGCAACACGTGATACGACCTCTGAGACAGGTTTGCCCTCCGTCGGACATTATATTAAGAAAATTCTGATGGTTTCCGATAATGATGCTTTTAACAGATTGTATGAATTTGTTGGTCAGGAACCATTTAACGAAACATTGCATCAGAAAGGCTATAAAAACGCCCGGATCATTCATCGGCTCGAAGTCGGAATGACGCCGGAACAAAACCGCAGAACAAATCCTGTACGTTTTTTTGACGGAGAAAAGCTGATCTATCAGCAACCAATGGTTGTTTCTTCCAAAAACTACATTCCGGACACGCCTATAAAACTTGGAAAAGGTTATCTAAAAGACGATTCTCTGGTAAATGAACCTTTTGATTTTACTGCAAAAAATTATTTCCCTCTGAATGAGCAGCAGGCTATCCTTAAAGCTGTTCTTTTCCCGGAAGCGGTTGACGCTCAGCACCGTTTTAACTTAACGGCAGAGGATTATAAGTTTTTGTATCAATATATGTCTCAGTATCCTACAGAAAGCACATTCCCGGCCTATGGTTCTTCACAGGATTATTTTCCGGCTTATTGTAAATTCCTGTTATACGGAGGCGACAAAAATGCTGTAATCAATCCCGACATCAGGATTTTTAATAAAGTTGGAGATGCCTACGGATTTTTGTTAGACAACGCTTATATCGTTGACTTTGAAAAAGGAATAGAATTTATGCTGACCGCAGTAATTCTTTGTAATCATGATGAGATTTTCAATGACAGCCAGTATGATTATGAAAAAACGGGATTTCCTTTCATGAAACACCTCGGACAAACTATATATGATTTCGAACTGACTCGTCCTAAAAAGGTAAAGCCTGACCTCCGGAAATTCAAAATGACTTACGACAAATAGGGATTTTTTTAATAGAAAACCCTCAGAACAAGAACCATTACAATACTTCCGTCAATGAAAAATTTTAAATTACTGATTTTATTATCCCTGGTTTTGAGCAGTTTATCTGCTTTTGCAGAAACACCAAATCCGGTTTATTCCAGAGCGGATTCTATTATCGGCCCGATTATTGAGAAATTAGCCCGCCGATATGCTCCGGACAAAAGAACAGCCGTTTTTCAGATTGAGGTAAATCGTCAGAATAACCAGGTTACCCTTTCCGGAAAAACCAATCAGATAAAAGCCAAAAATCAATTGATTGACCAACTCAGAGGGCTGAAATTTGAGGTGAATGATCAGATTAAAACCCTTCCTGAAGCAGAACTTGGCGAGAAAATTTATGGTTTGGTAGAGGTTTCCGTTTGTAACATTCGTTCAGCACCAAGACATTCGGGAGAGCTTGCCACGCAGGCTTTGATGGGAACACCCTTAAAAGTACTTGAAATGGAAGACAATGGCTGGCTATTGGTGCAAACACCCGATCAATACATTGCCTGGGTCGACCGGGGAGCGGTTACCCGGATTACCAAAGAAGAGTTTGATCGATGGAAGTCAGCAGCTAAAATCATCTATACAAACCCTTATGGCTTCTCTTATGTTGAAACAAATACTGAAAGTCAGACCGTTTCTGATTTAGTATATGGTGATGTTTTGGAAATTCTGGGAGAAAAAGGGGATTTTTATCAGGTACTTTTTGCAGATGCCAGAAAAGGTTATGTTCTGAAAAGTGAAGCTAAAATCTACAGCGACTGGATTAAGAACACCAATCCTACGGAAGAAAGTCTTGTCAGGGCTTCTAAAAGATTGATGGGTATTCCTTATTTATGGGGAGGAACTTCTTTCAAAGGCGTTGATTGCAGTGGTTTTACCAAAACCGTTTATTTCATGAACGGCCTTATTCTGCCAAGAGATGCCTCTCAACAAGTCTTTACAGGGGATTTAGTAGATAAATCTTCTCATTTTGAATCTCTTGAACCGGGAGATTTGCTGTTTTTCGGTGAAAAAAGAGAAGATGGCTCAGAGAAAGTTGTTCATGTAGGTATGTGGATTGGAAATGACGAATTCATTCATGCTTCTGACAAAGTAAGAATAGGCAGTGTAAATCCGAAGGCTGCCAACTTTGACGAATATAATGTAAAAAGATACCTGCGCTCAAAAAGGATCCTGAAAAGCAGCTTACAAGGCATTACTGTATTAAAGGAAAATAATATTTATTAAATCTTTTGAGAGGAAGTATAAAATCAGAAACCCCTTTTCCTGATCGGGAAAGGGGTTTCTGATTTTGGTTGATGCGGTAAAAAACTATTTTTTTACTTCTTTTTTTCCTCCGAACAACCCTGAGATTTTACCCCAGAAACCAGTTGCTGCTTCTTTAGCATCATCAATGGCTTCTGCTGCAAATTCAGTAGCATCTTCTATTTTTTCCGAAGCAAATTCTTTTGCATCCTCTATTTTTTCAGCTGCAATGGTTTTAGCATCTTCAAATTTCTCTGCAGCGGCTGCTTTTACTTCGTCCAGTTTTTCTCCGGTAAATTCTTCTATTTTTGCAGAAGCTGTTGCTTTCAATTCTTCAAATTTAGCTTCAGCAGCTTCCTGAAGATCTTCTAATTTCTCAGTAGCTGCATCAGCAAGCTCGTGAGCTTTTTCTTCAACATTCATTCCGGTTACCTCTTTTATTTTTCCAGCGGCCGCATCTGCAATATTATCTAACTTTTCAGCAGCCTGATCTTTCAAATTATCCAGGTTATTTTCCATATTATCAGTCAATTAGTTGTTTTTTAGTTCATTACAAATATGGTAAAATATTTTAAACTATACTAGTAATTGAAAGTTAACAATTGATAAAGCCTTATAAAAATGAAGCCGTTTCAGACATTTTAGCGAAAGTAAAAATGTCTGAAACGGCTTTTAGGCCTTCCTGAATGACATTATTGAATAGTTTCAGGTTTTTTTCTAAAGGCATATACCAAAACGCCTATTCCGAAAAGCACAGCAGGAATAGAAAGATACTGCCCCATATTGAATGCCATTGAGTCTTCGAAAGAAGATTGATTTTCCTTTAAAAACTCATAAAAGAATCTTAAAGTAAATACAACAATCATGAATACACCCGTCAGCAAACCTTCTCTGGTATATTGTTTCTTTTTGTTCCAGATCCACATGAGTACAATAAACAGGATCAGACAGGAAAGTGCTTCATATAATTGTGAAGGATGGCGGGGAACCAGCAGTTCGTGTTCTGTTTCTCTTTTGAAAAGAAATGCCCAGGGTACATCAGTTGGTTTACCTATAATCTCTGAGTTCATCAGATTTCCCATTCTGATAAAAAAACCACCCAAAGCTACTGTCGGAACTACCCTGTCTGTCACATATAAATAACTCTGATCTTTGTTCTTCCTGACGTACAGATAAAAAGCCAGAAATAACCCGATAGATGCTCCATGACTAGCCAAACCAGAATAAGGAGGCGTAACCATGTTGATGAAGAATTTTACCGGATCAGCTTTCAGCAAGGGGAATTCATAAAAGAAATAATGCCCGAATCTCGCTCCGATTACTGTAGCAACCATGGCGTAAAGCAACAATTGGTCTGCCTGCTCTACAGGTCTTCCTTCTTTCTTAAAAATATAGCTAAGCACCTGATATCCGGCTAAAAAAGCAGAAGCAAAGAGAAGTCCGTACCAGCGAATAGGGAAACCGAATATTGAAATAATTTCAGGATTAACATCCCAGTCAATAAAAAGTAACATTTTGAACAGGTTTTGGAATTGAAGGCAAACACTTTATTAAATTTGTGTCTTCAATTTCAGATTGAGAAGTAAAATTATTTTACTGATCTAAAAAATATTTTCCTATGAGAAAATAGCCTTTGTAAAACTACATTTGTGAATAAATCCGGCTCAAAAGTAATATATTTCTAATGAAACGCCATGAGAATAATGCTCTATCTGGCGGTTCTTTAAGGAGAATTCTGATCAGAGTCTCAAAATTCTAATTGATCCATTCACATGAAAAGCCTGTTAATTTTTCTTGTCAGAGTATATCAGGGTTTAATTTCTCCCTATTTCCCTAATTCATGCCGTTATACCCCAACTTGTTCCCAGTACATGATTGAAGCTGTGTTGAAACACGGAGCATTGAAAGGAGGCTGGATGGGTCTGAAAAGATTTGCGAGATGTAATCCCTGGGGAGGACACGGGCATGATCCTGTTCCCTGAGTTGAAGGTATCCCCTGAAACAAATGTAGCGATGCCGAACCGGCATCGCTACAAATCAATCCTTAAACCAAAACTAAAAATTCTTAAAGGTCAGAGGTACCCACTGCTTATTGCGGAACAGTGATCTTATTCATCATTTCTTTTCACAAAAAGAAATGCCAGTCTGCTTACCTGTCCGACATTTACAAGCTGCCTGATAACATGCGCTTTTTGTAAAATGGTAACAGAGGTAGTTTTTGTGCTATATTTTGCTTTAACTATTTCTTTTTTCTCAGAATCTTTCTTCAAAGCATGTCTTCCTGCCAGAATATTGTGCGGAAATCCCATTGCTAAAGCATTGGATGTCAACCCAGTTATCAACGAAAAAATGATTAAAATATTAAGCAGTTTCATGACTTTATCTTTTAAGTTATCTTCTAACAGAGTTCATTAGAAGCTGATACAAAGATATATGCGTTATACTGTACTATGCAATACAAAGTACCGTTTTTTTCAGAAAATCATGATAAACGGTTTTTAGTGTTGATGAATGGAAGGCCTTTTCTTTCTCTCTTGCTCAATAAGATGCAATTCCTGATATAAATGTTGCATATAGACTTAAATATTTTTTTAAAAAATTTTAAGTCCGTCTAAAAAGAAATTTTGCATGCTCGCTTATGAAGACAGAAATGAGGGCCAAGAGACATAAACAAGCGTGAAAATCATGGAAATTTATTATATTTAAAACTATATACGCTTGATTTCCCTTCATCAGATTATTAAACCTTTATTTACCATTCATGAGAAAAAACTTTCATAAAGCTTTCCTTTTGCTTTCCCTTGCCGGCTTTATTTCCTTCAACCCTCCTCAAAATGAGGATGAGCTTCTGAAAAAAAAAGCCGAAGAGCTCGCTCATAAATTTATCATCGTGGATGGACACGTTGATTTACCATACAGACTTCATGGTAAAATGGAAGATGTTTCCGTACAAACTACAGCCGGAGACTTCGATTATGTCCGGGCAAAGAAAGGCGGACTTTCTGCTCCCTTTATGTCGATTTACGTTCCGTCAAAACTTCAGCAGACTCCCGGTGACTCAAAAGCACTGGCCGATTCTCTCATTGATATGGTTGAAAACCTTACGACGCAGTTTCCTGATAAATTTGCGCTGGCAAAATCTCCGGCAGATATTGAGAAAAATTTCAGAAAAGGCCTGATTTCATTACCTATGGGTATGGAAAATGGTTCTCCGATTGAAAGTAATCTGGCCAATCTGGATCATTTTTATAAAAGAGGAATCCGTTACATTACCCTTTGTCACGGAGAAAATAACCTCATCTGCGACAGCTCTTATGATACAACCAGCACCTGGCAAGGGCTAAGTCCTTATGGCAGAAAAGTGGTTCTGGAAATGAATAAACTAGGCATTATGATCGACTGTTCTCATATTTCAGACAATACTTTTGAACAGGTTGTAAAGATGTCGAAAGCTCCTGTTATTGCTTCTCATTCTTCATGCAGGTTTTTCACACCAGGTTTCCAGAGAAATATGTCAGATGAGATGATTACGATGCTTGCTCAGAAAAACGGAGTAATTATGATCAATTTTGCCTCTTCTTTTCTTGATGAAACTGCTAATAATTATTCCAAAAATAAAGCTGCGGAAGTGGCAAAATGGGCAAAAGAGCATAATGTGGCAGTTAATAGCCCTGAAGCCAGGGCCTTTGACGAAGAATATTCCAAAAATCAGCCCATGAAATTAACCAATGTGGAAAAGGTAGCAGACCATATCGATCATGTAGTAAAACTGGCAGGTATTACGCATGTCGGTTTAGGTTCTGATTTTGAAGGAGTCGGTCCTACTTTGCCGGATGGCCTGAAAGATTGTTCACAATTACCGAATCTGATCTATATTCTGCTTAAAAGAGGATATTCCGAAAATGATATTCAAAAAATCTGTTATCAGAATATTTTCAGGGTCTGGAAAGATGTGGAAAAAGTAGCCAGGAAAATGTAAAATTCTATTTCAATAAAGGGGATTTCACTTGAAATTCCCTTTATTGAGTGATTTTGAGAATTATGAAACTCTCTGACGTTTAATGATATTTTTCAGATAAAACATCTCTCCGTAATGGACACTTTCATGCAGGAAAAAAGTCCAGAGCTGCTCTCCTATCGTTTTTCCTGCTGATAACTTAAATGGGCTTTCTTTCTTCAGATGTTCCTCCGAAACTTTTCCAAGTAAATCAATTACTTTTTCACCTCTTTCTGCGAAAACGGTATTCAGGATAGGCAACGACGGAAAAAGCTCATCCTGCAACAGAGGCGTGTTAGGAGTAAAAAGCTGTATTTCGTTATCAAATTTGATCAGTTTTTCAGTCGGTTCAAGCAGTTTAATCAGGGTATTTCTCACAAATGCCAGATGCCCTACTTCCCATGAAAGATGGTTTACCAGCTCATAAGGACGGAAAAAAGCCTCCTCTTTTGTAACATCTTCACAAATTCCGGAAATCAGCCTGCTATTCTGCGCAAAGCCTGTCTGCATTAAAGAATGTATTTGCATAATTATTTTGAAGATTGGATTTGTTTTGACAAAATTTTACCAAACGAACGTTTTGTAAATCTCGACAAACATTTCCTCTCTTCCAAATATTCTGGCAAATTTAAAGATTCATTCCCATCTGTCTGAGGTGATGATCGAGATGACGAAGGTAATCATGTGCCACAAATTCCAGAGGCACCAGATCTTCACCGATTTTTGCAGAAGCAATAGAACCTCCCCAATTCGTCAGAACCTGATAATGCTCTTTAGGAAGGTTTTTGAGAATGACACATAGATGCTTATTAAGTAAAATCCAGAAATCCAGTAAATCCTGAGAATCGTATTGCTGATAGTCTGCTGCTTTTACCCAGGCATTTTGCTGATAAACGATATGCGCTTCATGCTGATATTGTCCGATCACAAATCTTCTGATATTATTCTGAGCCGAGTCAATCAAATGCCCGAGAATCTCTTTTTTACTCCATTTCTCAGGAGCAGCTTTCTGCCGGAGTTCTTCTTCTGAAAAAGCTGAAAAATATTCGCTTACCGTTTCTATCCTGTTATGGATATTTTTAATAAGTATTTTCATAAATTTTAAATGACCAAGCCAGTCTGAATAATGACAAAATAATGAAAGATTCAGGAAATGATTTTTAGGGTGATTTCAGACAAAATCTGCAAAACAGTATTTATCTCAAACACTTCATTCCTGAATCTTTATTTCAAAACGATGAAAAGACAATTCTATTCCTGATACTGAGTATGCTTTCTGATAAATCTTTTGATATTTTCACTGGCACGCTCTTTCACCTTATTTTGTAAAAAGCCGGTCCAGCCGAACAATCTCCCCATCCAGCCCAATGCCTGCGACATCCAGCTATAGAAATTGAAAGTATCCCGCTGGGTCAGGATTTTACCATCCTTAAATGTAAAAGCCGACTGGATAACATTGTGGACTCTTTTACCGCTTTGTGAAAAATGATACCAGGCTTCCCAATTTGCCTTTCCGGTATTGTCATCAGCTTCTATGCCTGAAAAAGACAGTTCAAGGTCTGCCCCACGCTCACATAACAGATGCCACATTGCTGCGATTTCTTTTCCTTTCAGCGAAAACACTTCATCTTTGAAAGTTGCTTCCGGATGATAGCATGCTGCCATTGCTTTATAATCTTTGCGGGCAAATGCTTCGTAAAAATTTTGAATAAGTTGTTGATTTGGATGCATATCTGTTATAAAATTCTTTTATAATTTTATTTCTTTTCCTGTTTCCGCTGCTTTATAAATCGCTTCAATAATCTTCATGTCACGCAGTCCTTCTTCTCCCGGAGTCCTCACCGGGCGGTTGTTCAGAATGGCTTCCGACATTGCTTCGAGCTGAGCGGTCTGGTGTTTGATAACAGGTAAATTCATCTCACCTTTAGAGGTTTTTCCTTTTAAGGGGCCATAATCATAAGCCGGAGACATTTCCAAATTACCATTTTCATAGCTAACAAACAACCTGTGGACATTCCCATTATAGGTAGTTGTGGAAGAAGAAATGGCTCCGCCTGGAAATTTCAATTGCCAGAACAGCGTTTCTTCAATGTCTTTATAAATTTCAGGATCCGTTTTTACCCACTGTGCTGTTACTGAAACAGGTTCCTCTCCTGTTGCATATCTGCTGGCATTTAAAGCATAGATCCCTACATCCATCATCGGACCGCCTCCGGCGAAGGCTTTTTTCATACGCCAGGCATTGGTATCTCTTAGCTTAAAACCAAAACTTGCCTCTACAAATTTCACTTTCCCGAAGTCCTTTTCTCTGGCCAGTCTCATTACTTCATTGGTAAACGGTTCATAATGCAAACGGTAACCAATCGCCAGTTGAACACCTGCTTTTTTACAGGCAGCAATCATTTCTTCTGCTTCCCTGACAGAAACTGCCATAGGTTTTTCACAAATTACATGTTTCCCGGCCTTTGCTGCTCTCAAAGCAAACTCATGATGCATTGAATTCGGGAGAACAATATACACGGCATCAATGTCTTTATTCTCAATAATTTTGTCAAAATTCTGATAATTGTAGCAGTTTTTTTCAGGAATATTATATTTCTTCTTCCAATCCTCAATCTTTGAAGGCGTACCGGAAACAACACCTGCGAGGTTGGCAAACTGCGTTTGAGCAAATGCCGGAGCAAGCTGGTAGGTAGCATAATAACCCAGTCCGATCAGAGCAATATTAAGTTTTCTGCCATCTTTGTTAAGCGGTTTGGCAGAAGCTATCATAGGCATTACAACAGAAGAGGCTGTAATAGCTTTCAGGAAATTACGTCTTGAATTTTTCATTTGTTAAGCAGAGAATAGATTTTTTAGAAAATGTGTTATAAAATTAACTATTGGATAAGATAAATATGCCTTTTGTTTCTGCTGATTTTTCAGGAAACATTAAAACATTTTTTATCATTTTCTGAAAGATAAGGAGTTTATTTATCAGGTTTGTGGGTTATTATATTTAGCAGGAGATTAATCAGAAACAATAGCAGACCATATTAATTAAAAATAAATGCAGGAAATTGAGCCTTTCTATAATTGGGAAAACTACTATGCTTCATCGAAAGATCAGCGTTCCCCTTTCTTCGGCAGAAAGTATAACATGACGATGTATGAAAATACTATTTACGGATATTACATTCATCCGCTTTGGGATGAAATTGAAACCGAAACACTTTACTGCAAAATCCTTTTCGCAGATTATGACCGGAAAATAGTAATTATTGAAATGTTCGGAGAATGGAATGATACCCTTCACAATGATATTATGTTTTTTAAAAGACATGTCATCGATCATCTTTTAGGTGAGGGGATTAATCAGTTTATTCTGCTGGGAGAAAATATCTTTAATTTTCACGGCTCAAGAGACGATGATTATTATGCGGAATGGTTCGAAGAAGTGGAAGACGGATGGATTGCGGCCTGTAATTTTATGGATTTTGTGGAAACGGAATTTACGAAGTTCAAACTCGACTATTACATCAATTACGGAGGAACTCTCAATATCCCAAACTGGAGAACCATGAAACCGCTTCAGTTTTATGAGTTGGTAAAATCACTGATTATCCGACGTCTGAGCTGACAATTATTCCTATTTGTTATTAATATATGCCAATTTAGTATTTCTTATTATTAATTATTTTAAGGAGTTTTGCCAAAAAGCATTTTAAAATATGAGCATTGTTTTCACAACTATTTCATCAGCAGAAGAAATCACACAGGTTTTAACACTCCAACAGGAAAATCTCAGAAAAAATATTTCAGAAGAAACCGCAGACAATCAGGGATTTGTAACCGTTGTCCACAATTTTGATCTGCTCAACCGAATGAATACGGCCATTCCGCAAATCATTGCCAAAGACGGAGATCAGGTGGTAGGCTATGCACTGGTAATGCCTGAAAGTTTTAAAAATGATGTACCGGTGCTAATGGCAATGTTCGACATGCTTGGCGCACTGGAATATCAGGGGAAGCTGGTAAAAGATTACCGTTATTATGTGATGGGACAGGTTTGTGTTTCAGAAGCTTATCGGGGAAAAGGGATTTTTGACGGTTTGTACAAAACGCATCAAAATTTACTATCCTCTCAATTTGACATTTGTGTTACAGAAATTGCCAAAAGAAACACACGTTCGCTATCAGCTCATAAAAGAGTTGGTTTTGAAATTATCCACGAATATTTTGATACTACCTATCCTGAACTCTGGGAAGTGGTAGTTTTGCCTTTGGCTTCTTAGAGTAATAGTTTTCAGATAAAAGGAGCCGAGGATTTAAGAAAGAGAAAAGATTGCATGAAGCAGTCTTTTCTCTTTTTCTTTCTAAAAACCGTTCCGCTTTTCCTTAATACAAAATATGCCCGCAAAACTGAGCACGGTTGTCGATAATTTTACCTCCGCGTCTGAAACCCAAACCGCAGGCTTCTCCGGCAAAAAACACTCCCGCCTGATAATAATGATCTTCTTCATCTCTCAAAAACGGCGTGAATTCCTGAAATATAACTCTTTGCCCCTCGTATTCTCCTCCAGCAGCTTCAGCTATTTCTCCTGACTTTTCAATCACCCGGACATTAGCTCCCTCTCTTCCAAAAAGAACTTTTTCTACTGAAACAGACTCCGGAAGCGGTTTATTATCGGTTTTCAGTAAAAGCGGATGATAAGGATTCAGTTCCCAAAGCACTTTAAGCATAGCCTTCGACTGGAAAAGCAGGCTATAGGCAGGATTCATTACTACCGCTTTCTGATTCATGACAATTTTAGTAAGAATAGCTGCTAATTCAGGTTCTTCCCATCCGATGTATTCCCATGGAACAAGTTTAAACCAGAAATCATATCTGATAAAATTTCCGTTCTGTGGATTTTGCTTAAAAATCCCGTCAGTTTCAGAAAACTCCACAGCATCTATGTATTCAAAATCGACTTCAAAACCCGCCTCCCTTGCTGCTTCTCCGATTACAGATACATTGGCTTCATCTTCCGGTGCATCACGGAGTGTGGAAATTAATAAGGTCGGGCTAAAACTACCGTTTTCGGCCTTAATACATTTAAATTGCTCGACAAATGCCTCAAAAACACCATTGAACTGAAACTGTTCTTCCAGTTCATTTGCCTTCAGGTGCGCATATTGCACAACTGCCGTTTCAGGAATACAGGTTGCCGTATCCGCATTAAATTCGATAAGTTTGATTGGTTTTCCATCCGTTCCCCCGCTTAAATCAAAACGTCCGTACAAATGCCAGGTTTTATCATTTTCCCAGGAATATTTCACCAGATCAATCAGATTTTCCGGAATGCCTAACTCTTCAAATTTATTATTATCAATTACATACTGGCCTGCATTAATAAACATTTCATACAGTTCATTGGCAGCTATAAAATATTCATCCGCCTCACCCTCCTCTATTTCAACTACCTCATCTGTCAGATAAGGAATTGTATCTTCTCCCAGCATCCAGTCCCACCCTATCTGTTTTAAAGCAGTCAGAGGATTATTTTTTAACTTTCTTAATTTTATCATTTCTAAAATCTTTTCATGAAAACAGGCATAAATCCTGTATTTTTATCAACATTGATTCCGACCGAAACAACTTCTCTACCCTCCGAATGACCTTCCCGTACTATGGAAAAAGCCACTTCTTCCTCCTGAGGGTCTTGAGGTAAATACTCTTGAGCTGCCAACACTTTCCTGAATACTTTGTGAACGGTTAAACAGGCTTCTTGAAGCATAATATCTCATAAATGTACCGGAACCATAATGGCGTCTTCCTGAAGTGTCCCTGGAAGTATTAGGATATTGCTGACCGGAAGAAGTATTATAACCACCACCTCTGTAAAATGAATATTGGTTATTACTTCCCATAATATTAGCGAGCATATAGCCCATTCCACCATAAAGCAGGGCATTTGAAAGGTTATTACTCTGACCAATTCCATGAGGATTTGTCTTGATTTCAGAGTCGATCAACGCTTTCACCGCTTCCTGATGTAAGGTATCTTTCTTTCCGCTGAGATAGGTTACAATAGCTACAGAACTATCAATCGGCACTTTTACTTCATCTGTTATCCTGAACACTCCCTTTGAAGTTTCAGTGATATACGTTTTTACACCCCTGGTGTAAGTTTCCACCTCTTCATAATCACCCTCATCATCAGATCCGCTGCTTCCGCAGCTTTGCAGCATAAATGCAGAACCCAATAATGCCAGAGAGATGGAACTCCCGATGGTAATGTCTTTTACTTTCCGGATAAAAGCATTCTTGCTTATCATATTTTTGTATAATTTTAATCAATACGACTGAATTTGTATCGTTACTTTGTTTTGGTTTTTTGACAAATTTATCGGAAATCCTCCGGTATGAAGAAACTCATTTGATACGAATGGTATTTTCCTCGTAAGAACGGTTCTAATCCGACCGGCAGAAACATTATATTTATCAAAAAATCCACCAATTCATTCCAAAACAATGTCCATCAAACTATGAATCAACAACTAAAATTAGCATCAAGACCTAAAGGTACTCCTCAGCCTTCAGATTTTTTACTGGAATCAAATCCTGTTCCGGTACTGAAGGATGGAGAAGTCCTGGTAAAAACCATTTATATTTCAATAGATCCTGCCATGAGAGGCTGGATGAATGAAGGTAAATCCTATGTCCGTCCCGTAGAAATCGGAGAAGTTTTCAGGGCTGTTACTGCCGGAAAGGTGATTGAATCCCAACACCCTGATTTTCAGGAAGGTCAATACGTTACCGGCATATGGGGTGTTCAGGAATACGCTGCCGTTAAAGGGAAAGAACTTTTAAAAGTTGATGCCAAAAGCCTTCCCCTACATACTTATATCGCCACGTTAGGTATGACAGGCCTTACTGCTTATTTTGGCCTTCTTGATTCCGGACAACCCAAAGCAGGCGAAACGGTTCTGGTATCAGGTGCCGCCGGAGCTGTCGGAAGTACTGTCGGACAAATTGCTAAAATAAAAGGCTGTAAGGTAATTGGTATTGCCGGAGGAGAAGACAAATGCAATTATTGTGTACATGAACTCGGCTTTGATGCCTGCATCAATTATCAGACTGAGGACGTCAGAAAAGCATTAAAAGCCATTGCCCCTGAAGGAATTGATATTTATTTTGACAATGTCGGCGGTGAACTGCTTGATATTGCTCTCCAGCAAATCAGGTTTAAAGCAAGGATTGTGATCTGCGGTGCTATTTCACAATATAATAATACTGAACCCGTAAAAGGTCCGGCAAATTATCTTTCACTATTGGTAAACCGTGCAAGAATGGAGGGAATCGTGGTTTTTGATAATTTTGCCCGTTACGGAGAGGCTGCCAAAGAAATGGCCGGATGGCTTCTTGAAGGTAAATTGCAGTCTAAAGTGCATATTGAAAAAGGGATCGAAAACTTTCATCCTACTTTATTAAAATTATTTTCAGGGAAAAACTTCGGAAAACTGATTTTGCAGGTAAGTGAAGAATAATTCCGATTTACATAGTAATTCCCTGATTTGCAGCAAGTTAAATATGAGTAAAATTGAAATCCCCCTGATTATTGATAAAATAGCGAAACTTCAGCATACTGCCGATCGGCGGTATTTTCCGGAAGGTGTTCTCCCCTCTTATCGGGAGAACGCTTTTTTGTTTTACAGAAGACCTGATACAAATATTTTCTTTACTGCCATTACGGTTTTTACCCTCAATCAAATTAAACAATATTTACCTGAAAAGTCCCAAAAACAAATTGGGGAGATTTCAGAGAAAGCTATCCGGAATTATCCGCTGTTTCAAAACAAGGATGGGCTCAAAACCTATAATTTCTTTCGGACAAAACCTTCCAGACATTTCCCGAATGGTTACCTTTTTAAACACTTTGAGCATTTCAGAATTCCTGATGATATAGATGATACGGCATTTATCTATCTTACCTCAGCGCATTCTAAAGAAGATGCCGAATGGTTACAACAGAAACTGATTTTACATTCCAACAATTACCGGAGAACAATCAATAATACTTTTCCACATTACAAATCATTAAAAGCTTATTCTACCTGGTTCGGGAAAAACATGTACATTGAGTTCGATGCCTGTGTAATGTCAAACATGTTATACTGTCAGCTTTCAGATCAGTTAGTATTGGATGAGCATGGGAAAGACTGCCTCAGATACATTCAATCTGTTATTCTTAAAGACGAGTACCTTAAACAGCCATTCAGGGTAGCGCATCAGTACCCTAAAACTTCACTGATTATTTATCATGTGACAAGGTTAATGGAGGCATTTCCCTTGCCGGAATTGGAAATCTGCCGGAATAAAATCGTGGAAGATACCCTTTTTCTGCTGAGGAATGAGTCATTGCATCTCATGGATAAACTCCTTCTTGAAACTTCTCTGTTACGGCTTAATGCGCTCAAAAAACCGGAAATCATTCATATTCTGGAACAAAAAACAGCTCCGGTTTCGGGAAAACCGGAGCTGTCAAATGAGTTATTCAAAGGTTTTTATTTTTTTATTGCAGGCTTCCTTACGGCCTATGAAAATCCCGTTCTTTATAAACTGGCCTCTTCCCGTATTGCTCATTTTACCTGGCAATGCGAGGCACACAACTGGACATTAGTATCTGAGTATCTTCAGTATTGCTCATTATTGTCTGCTTCGCAGAAAACCTAATGACTTTCCTTTCAAGGTCACTTCAATACTATCTGACACATTCATTTTCAAGGATTTAAACAGCACATTATCAGCTAAAAAGGAGCCTCCGTGTGCCTGCATATCCAGCGTTAAATTATCAATTTTATTGCCTTTATAGATCTCAACTGCTGAATCAATCGTATCACTTGAAATCTTAATATTACCGATTGTATTCCTGTAGAACAAAGCTGTCGCTTTATTTCTTACATTTACGGATAAGTCACTTACAGTAAGCCCCTTAACTCTTCCTCTCACACCTGAAAAGGTAACTTCCTTAAGCTTAGGGCAGAGAACTACTATTGCCGTACGATCATTTGAATTAACATCTCCCGGATCGCTATCTCCGTTACTGAAATCAATAGTCAATACAGAATCTTTAACAACGTATCTGAATGCCTTATTACTTTTCATCTCTTCTGATACTTTCAAACCATAGGAAGAAGAAGACTGTACAAAAACAGGATACGTTTTATGTCCCAGAATTTTCACTTCTGAGAACCCTCCGACCTTTTCATTGAGAAGATTTGAATATTCATCAATTTTAAGGTTGAGTCGTTTCTTATATTCAGCTTTAAGCAGTAAAGTAGTTGTAAACATCATTATAAGAATAAAGCTCATCAACCCTACTATTATTTTATTGCTGGTTTTCATTTTCATGACAATTAAATTTCAGTTTTCAATAGGATTCAGATCATTTTAATGGGTTAATTCTTCGAAATTATGTTGTTTAAAAACTTCGAAACGTTTAGCCAATTCGGGAATATCGATTTTGAGAAGATACAGATTCCTGAACAAAACCGGTAATTCATTAGCTAAAAACTCATCTCTGCGGACAGCCACAATTTTCTCTGTAGAATCCTCAGAGGCAAAATAACCAATTCCACGCTTTTGAAAAATGATTCCTTTTCCTTGCAAATGCTCGTACGAACGCATTACGGTATTAGGATTAACCTCCAACTCCACGGCTAAATCTCTGATAGATAAAATCTTATCATTAGCCTTCCACTTCCCCAAAAGTATATTTTCGCATACCAGATCGGCAATTTGCAGATAGATAGCTTGTGAATCTCTAAATTCCATATCGTTTGCGAGTTAAAATCTGATAAAAAATTCCGGAACCGGTAAAATGGCCATTACACTATTTCTCTTTCCTTTAAACCGAAGTATCCGGCTACCCATAATCCAATCGTAACCACTGTCCAGACAAAATACTGAAGAATTTCCCCCAATCCTGATGGCAGCTCAATTTTCAACGGCTCCCGGATATCTGTTCCACCCAGCGTAACTGACCGGAATGCATCTATAGTAGCCGATTGGCCGAAAACGGCAAAACCTAAGCCCTGACTTATCAATCCAAATACAACGGCTGCTACAAATCCTAAAAACATTGTTTTGATAAAGGTTCTGTTCTTAAAAAATACACTTCCCCAAAGGCCGAAAGCATGTATCAGTAAAGCCAGAGAAAGCCCTTTCAAAAAGACCTTACCGGAAGAAGAAGGCCCTCCTAAAAAGTTAATCAGAGAAACATTCGCATGATTTTGAAAATTATATATCGTTACAGCCACAAAATCGACCAGATAAAATGCCATCAGAAAGACTATTCCATAGACGAAAATTGAATAAAACATCGAGCATAGAAATTTCTCAAGATGGGAAGCAGGTAATAATAAAAAGCTGATAGATTCCGTGCGCTCTGAGAGAGATTTGAGCATCCGGCTGGTATTAATCGTCCCGCTTATCATAAATGAAATGATAAATAAAAACATCTGAAAAGTCTGCCCCTCCAAAGTAACATTTCTGCTAAAAAAAAGCGTGAAAAAGAACATTATACCCAAAATCGCCACCAATGCTCCTGCACTAATCAGATAGGTTTTACGCTGTTCTATCCACTGCTTTTTAATCAGTAAACCCAAACGATTGAAATCCAAAAGATTATTCATAATCAATATCAGTCAATAAGTTTATTATAAGTAAAATCCTTTTTTATTCCCCCTGAAAATCCTCAGCAACCTTTTTGTCAGAGAAGATTTCCCTGATTCTTCCTTTATTGGCCAAAACGGCATTGAAAAGAAGTTCCAGGTCCACTTTCGTGAAATCTCCTGTAGTATTTTCCAAAACAGCTGCTGTTCCTTTAAGAGAATGTTCGGAATAAAGTACTTTATCCTCTTCCGTTATTTTTGTCAGCAGCCTGAAGGATAATTTCTCAGATACATCATCCAATAACTCATTGAAAATAATCTCCTGCTGATCAATTACAATAATCGGATCAATCAATCCGCTCAAATCTCTGACCTGATGTGTTGAGATAATAATCACCCTGTTTTCATCAATCGCTGAAGCAATTACCTTACGGAACTGACTTTTAGAAGGGATATCCAAACCATTTGTCGGTTCATCCATAATCAGTAAATGCGTATTGGTAGCAATTCCGAAAGCAATCAGCACTTTCTTCTTTTGTCCGTAAGAAAGTTTGCTCAGGTTTTCTGCTTCGGCAATATTGAATTCTTTCAGATAAAGCTGAAATTGTTCCTGGCTGAAATTCGGATAAAAAGGAGCATTTGTTCTTACAAAATCCTTCAAAGGAAGATCCGAAACATGGAATTCCTCCGGCAAAAAGAACATTTCTCTCAAAAAACCAGGTTCCCGGTGTTGCGCCCGATAACCTTCAACCACACAAGAACCTTCCTGAGGAAATAACAAGCCAGCCATAATTTTCATTAAACTGGATTTCCCCGATCCATTTTCACCTAAAAGCCCATAAATATTACCGGCTTTAAGACTCAGATTGAGATTTTTAAAAACAGGTTTGTTCTTAGCGTAACCAAATGAAAGGTTCTGAATTTCTATCATGACGTTTTTGAGGCTATTTTGTCCCTTTTACACTACTATTTTCATAATAAAGAAATAGTGTTATAGAAAATTAGTGTACTACAAATATAATACAGTTCAATTTCTTATCAAAGCATTCTTTTCTTAGAAATTCCGGGCCGGTAAACTGTCTTTTCTGTTGATAAGATAGACAAAAAGACAAAAGATGAAAATGTAAACTGCATTGTAAGAAATCACATCAAAAGAATGCAGTCCGGCAGTATAACTGCTAAAATCATAGTCGAATTTCAGCAATCTCTTAAGAGATTTTACCGCTTTGAGAAATAAGAAGAACGCTACAAATAATTTAAAAACAGAGATCCTTTTCATGGTATTAAAGATTTAAAGGTTTTGGTAAATTTTGTTAGTTAATTAAATCAGCAATTGATACGACGGAAACTTTCACAGAACCACTCAGACTGACACTCATTTCTTTTTCTGATAAACTTCCGGATCCGGCTTTGCCTTCTGCCAGTTTTTCCAGTCTTCCCAGCGGAGAATGAGCTTTAGGTAAAAAAGTTTGATTTCCATTCTGACAAAATACCGAAGCAACCATAACAACAGCGAACAAGGCAATGACTGATAAAACGGATGTATGTTTCATAACATTTTTCATTTGATTATTTCTGAGCTTTGATTGGGTACAGTTTGTCAGTTTAAGATTTACCTGTAAGTCGGTCTTTTTTTACAATAATTACAATTCAGGCACAATTTCATTCGATTTTTTTGGAGCAGGAGAAACCGGAATAGCAGGTCTTACTTTTCCTGGCTGCTCTCCTGAATGCTCAAGTTCCACGGTTGCAGGAATAAATTGATTCGGATTATTGTGTTGATCGTTTCTTACAGTTTCTACCGATTTTGGCAATAATACTTCGTTTTGATTTTGGCAAGAGGTCATTGATACTGTTGCAAATACTACGGTCGAGAGGATGATTAACTTTTTCATGTTTTTGTAAAGTTTAGATGTTTTGTAAATGATAAAGGTTTCAGTAATAAATAGATTTAGTTATTATAATGTATTAATCGTTTTGTTCAGAGGCTTTATACTTTTCAGGCAATCGGTTTACAGAGGTTCTTAAATCTTCAAAAGGTTCAGAGAGTTTTCAGTTTCTTATTGCACTTCAAGCATTTCAACATGTGAGGTTTCCCGGGCTGGTCTTGCAGTAACTGGTGTCAACTTCACTGGTGATTCTTCTTTTTTCACTTCAGTTTCATTGTCAACCTGAGGTCTGATCGTGCCCTGCTCTGTGATGACTTGTGCTGACTTTGGCAATAACACTTCATTCTGATTTTGGCAAGAGGTCATTGATACTACTGTTACAAATACTAAGGTCGAGAGGATTGTTAACTTTTTCATGTTCGTTTTCGTTTAGAAGTTTTTTAAATTATTGCTATTGTTTATTATTGTGGTGGTGTATTAGTTAATTAGTACACTGCAAATGTATGGCGAAAATCAAATACGAGTCAAGTGTTTTTTGAAAAAAAATTCAAAATCAATCAAAAAATCAAATAACAATCTCATAATCAATCATTTATATTTTGATAAATTTTCAAAAACAATTAAAGAATGTGAATAATTATAATCCTGAAACCGGCAAAACACTTCTGAAGGTGTACTACCAAGGTGTATTAACTGTATGAAACAGTACACCCAACTACCCTTGCTAGTACACCTTGAACGCTAGTAAACCTGCTATGCTGATACACCTCAGACAGGCTAAACCAGGTATATTCTGCGTTTCAAAAGAATAGCTCGGAGGGAAATTCCGGAAGGGTCTAAAAGATTTCAGAAAAGTATTAAAACACTTTACTGTTCAAACCAGGCTTTATTTAATTACATATTTCAAATGCAAATGAGTAAATAAGTCTCCGGCCTGTCTTTCTTCAATATTATTTATCCAACACAAAATCAATCATGAGAAAAAGAATTTTGATTTTTTTATTGAGTCTTCTGATCACTCCCGGCGTTTTTGCTCAGAAAGAAAAATGGACAAACCTTTTTGATGGTAAAACTTTGAACGGCTGGAAACAATTAGGAGGAAAAGCTAAATATGAAGTAAGCAATGGCGAGATCGTAGGAACTACTGTTGCTAACACGCCCAACTCTTTTCTATGTTCAGAAAAAGAATACGATAATTTCATTTTTGAAGTAGAGCTTTTGGTAGATAATTCCATGAATTCAGGTATTCAGTTCAGGAGTTTATCAAAACCTGATTACCAGAATGGCAGAGTACATGGTTATCAGATGGAAGTTGATCCTTCAGACAGAGCATGGTCCGGCGGGATTTACGATGAAGGCCGCAGAGACTGGCTTTATATTCCAAACATTAATCCGGAAGGCAAAAAAGCTTTCAAAAAAGGACAATGGAATAAATACCGTGTAGAAGCAATCGGGAATGTTATCAGAACCTGGATTAACGGTATTCCGGTGGCTTGTCTGATTGACGATGTCACAGCAAAAGGTTTTATTGCCCTGCAGGTTCATTCTATCGGAAAAGATCAGAAAGAAGGAACGCCGATCCGTTGGAAAAATATCAGAATCCAGACTGGTGCTGATATGAAACCACATCCGGCTGATAATACGCCTGTCATCAACTTAACACTAAACACACTTTCAGATCAGGAAAAAGCACAAGGATATGAATTCCTTTTCAATGGAAAGGATTTTACAGGCTGGAGAGGTGTTCATCAGGACAAAATGCCTGCAAAACACTGGAAAGTTGAGAATGGAGAAATCAATGTAAGCCCGTCGGACGGATCTGAAACCGGTAATGATATTGTAACCGACAAAAAGTTCTCTGCTTTTGAGCTGACTTTTGAGTTCAGACTTACAGAAGGAGCTAATTCAGGCGTAAAATATTTTGTAAATGAAGCATTTGATTCAGGAGGAAAATCAGGAATCGGATTGGAGTATCAGGTATTAGATGACGAAAAACACCCTGATGCAAAATTAGGAGCTGCCGGAAACCGTACTATGGCTTCTTTGTATGACCTTATTCCTTCTTATAAATTAGACAAAAGATTCCAGAGAAAGATTGGAGAATGGAACCAGGCCAGAATAATTGTTTATCCGAACAACATTGTTCAGCACTGGCTGAATGGCTTCAAAGTAGTTGAATATGAAAGAGGCAGCAATATCTTCAAGGCACTGGTGGCCAGAAGTAAATACAAGGATTTTGAAAATTTTGGAATGATTGAGCAGGGCCCGATTCTTTTACAGGATCATGGCAATAATGTTTCATTCAAAAATCTCAAGATCAGAACGATTAAATAGTTTTTGAAAAATTAAACCAAAACAGCCGATTTTTAACCAAGCCCTAAACAGATACTAAGCATATTATACTCCAACCTCAAATCTGATTCCTTTTCAGGAGTCATAATTAACTATCAAAATGAAGAAAAACGCAGTAAAGTATTTATTAGCGGGATGGGTTGCAGGAATTTCTTATGTTGTAAATGCGCAGAGCGGGGATTTAAAACATTGGCCTAAAGGTAGTTCACCGGAGGAAATCGGGCTAAAAGTTGCTGACAGATTTGTAGCAACTCCACATCCGAATTTCGGGAGACCAGGCCCTCCGAATTCTATTACTTATCCCGAGGTCTGTGCCTGGTACGGAGCGTTGACTTTTGCTAAATTATCCGGAAATAAAGCACTTTCCGATCAATTGGAAAAACGCTTTGAACCGCTGGAAAATGAAGAAGCAAAACTTATTCCGATACCTGACCACGTTGATCATTCGGTTTTCGGAGCAATTCCGCTTGAATTGTATATCGAGACAAAAAAACCAAAGTATCTGACAATTGGTAAAACGATTGCCGACAAACAATGGGGCAGTCCGGAAGGACCCCGGGCTACTGCTGAGTCACAAAAGTATTACGATCAGGGGCTGACCTGGCAGACCAGGCTTTGGATTGACGATATGTTTATGATCACCGCTGTTCAGTCTCAGGCTTACATAGCCACCGGAGAGCCTAAATATATTGAAAGAGCAGCCAAAGAGATGGTTGTTTATCTGAATGAACTGCAACGCCCGAACGGACTTTTTTACCATGCACCGGATGTCCCTTTTTTCTGGGGAAGAGGAAACGGCTGGATGGCAGCAGGAATGAGCGAATTACTTCGTGTATTACCAGCCAGTAACCCGGACCGCAAACGCATTATGGAAGGATATAAAACCATGATGGCTTCTTTGCTTAAATACCAGGCTCCTGACGGAATGTGGCGGCAGTTAATCGACGATCCTGAATCATGGCCGGAAACTTCGGGAACAGGAATGTTTACTTTTGCGATGATTACAGGGGTAAAAAATGGCTGGTTAGATAAGGCAACTTATACGCCTGCAGCAAGAAAAGGCTGGCTAGCACTTATTACTTATCTGGATAACAACTCAGACATCAGAGAAGTGTGCGAAGGGACCAATAAAAAGAATGACCATCAGTATTATCTTGACAGGAAAAGAATTACAGGAGATATGCACGGACAAGCACCGGTTTTATGGTGCGCAACCGCTTTACTCCGATAAATCAGCTTTTAAGTATCCGGACCATACTCGTTATGGCATTTTAAATAAAATTTTACATTAAAATATTTTCAAACTAATATAAACTATGACAACCCGCAGAGACTTTGTCAAGAAATCAGCTTTCGCTTCGTTAGGAGCGCTTGCTTTCAGTCCAAAATCATACTCAAAAATCATCGGAGCCAACGACCGTGTCCGAGTTGCCTGTGTTGGTTTTTCAGATCGTCACCGTGCCTCTCACGTTCCTCCTTTCAAAGCTTTGGCTAAAGAAATGAATTTTGAGATGGTAGCTTTATCAGACATCTGGAATCGTCGTAGAGAAGAAGGTAAAGCATTTTTAGAGAAACAACTTGGCAATGACATCAAAGTTTACAGAAACAATGATGAGCTGTATGCTTCAAAATCTGTAGATGCTGTATTCATTTCTACTGCAGACTTCCAGCATGCTTACCATACAATTGAGGCAGTTAAAGCCGGTTGCGATACTTATACAGAAAAGCCGCTTGCTGAAACAATGGATGATAACCGTGCGGTATTGAAAGCGGTAAGAGATTCGGGTAAAATTGTTCAGATCGGTTCTCAGCGTCGTAGCGGTGCAAACTACTGGGCAGCAGACGAATACATTAAATCCGGTAAATTCGGTCCGATTACCATGGTTGAATTGATGTGGAATGTAAACCAGCCTGGTCGTTGGAGAAGACCAAATCTTACCAAAGATCTGAAAGAATCTGATGTGGACTGGAAACGCTTCCTGATCAACAGACCAGAAGATTCTTTTGATCCCCGTAAATATCTTGAATATCGTCTTTTCTGGCCATACTCTTCAGGTATTCCGGGTCAATGGATGTCTCACCAGATTGATACTGTACACTGGTTCAGCGGTTTAGCTCATCCAAGAAGTGCCGTAGCCAACGGAGGTATCTATCAATGGAAAGATGGCCGTAAAAATGCCGACACTTTAACCGTAGTATTTGATTACGGTCCTTTAAATGATCCAACCAATGGTTTCCAGGTTTCATTCCAGTCACGTTTCTCTAACTCAGCTGGCGGTACCAAAGAAATTTATTACTCAAATGGCGGTGAATTGAACCTTGATACCAATATGATTTCTCCAAACGGCGGTTTGTCTGCCAGAGAAGCAGGAGAAATGGGAATGCAGGCGAATTTACTTACAGCCATGAAACTGGAAGGCCCTAAAGTAGAAACCGGATCAAACACCGGCGGTGATGTTTTAACATTCAACCACGTGAAAAACTGGATGGAATGCGTTCGCTCCCGCAAAAAGCCAAATGCTCCGATTGAGGCAGGATATCAGCATTCAATTGCTACCATCATGGCTAACGCAGCTTATCGTACCGGTGAACGCGTAACATTTGATGAGAAAACTCAGAATGTTATGGCTGGTGGAAAAATCTTCAAATACTAAGAAGATAACATTTGTCATCTTTTGGAAATCCCTGCAAGCTTGATACTTGCAGGGATTTTTCATTCCTCCTCCCCTCAATTGACCCTTATCTGAGCCAATCCGGTTTTTAACACCGCAATTAATTAAGATTTGAATACAATGTTTAAACAGAGAGACCGTTTGTTTTTTTATATATTTGCCTAAAGTTGTAACTTGCGAAAAGATTACAATTCCGTTCAGAAATCAATTGAACCCTAGGAAGTAAGTTTAAAAAAGCTGATGATAAAAATATCAACCAATTCCAAGAAAGACGTTTACATACATGCCGCATTGATTATTTCACTGTTACTGGCTTTATTTTTTGGTTTTTTCTTTGTGTATTTACCCTGGAGTACCAATCATGGTGAAACCATAACAGTTCCCAATCTTAAAGGACTTACTATTGAAGAAATGGAAGACCTTTTAAGTGAAAGAAATCTTAACTATGAAGTTTCAGACTGTACATTTGTGGCAGGAGCAAAACCTCTGACGGTTTTATCACAATATCCGCTTACCAATTCCAAAGTTAAGGAAGGACGTAAAATCTATCTGACCATTAATTCAGAAACGCCTCCGCAGATCAAACTTCCTCAGTTAAACGGACTTTCTGTAAGAAGTGCCGAACAGCAATTACTTATTTCAGGGCTTCTGAAAGGCAATCTTAAATATGTGAATGATATCCGGATCAATGAAGTTATTGAAGTAGAATATCAGGGCAAGAAAATCGAATCCGGAACGTTAATTTCAAAAGGCTCAAAAGTCGATCTGGTCATCGGTAACGGTACAGGAGATGTGGAAATGGAAGTACCTGATCTGGTAGGCAAACCTTTTGACGAAGTAAAAATACTCCTGGCAGGAATGCAGCTACAGGTTGGCAGCGTAATTTATGAGTCTGAATCAGACCAGCCTGCCGGAACTGTAACCAAACAAAACTGCACAACCTGTTCTAACGATAAGATTCACGCTGGCGAAACGATTGACTTATGGGTGGCCGGAACGCCGCCGAATTAATGGCTTATGAAAATATCATTTATTGAATTATCATATAAACTTTCCAGACCTGTGTTTGGAAAGTTTTATTTCCTACCCCTGTTAATCTTTACATTCTGCGCCGAAGCTCAGCTCATTACGGTTCCGATTTCTTATCCCGCTAAGGTTAAAGCTCATTCATCAGGGAGAGTTGGCGCGTCAACGCCTCTTGTTTTACCATTCTTTGAGGATTTTTCCACAACAAAAGGCTCAGAACCGGATAACTCAAACTGGATGCCCGGAAGCAATGTTTTTATTAACAATACCTACCCGCTCAATCATCCTTCTGTAAATGTTGCTACTTTCGACGGGCTCAAAAAAGATGGAAACGCTTATGTTTCTAATGATGATCTGGCTCATGGTGGTACAGATACCCTTACTTCCAGACCCATTGATCTTTCAAATTTTTCCCTCAAAGATTCTGTTTATATCAGTTTTTTCTGGCAGCAACAAGGTTTAGGAGAGCTCCCCGATCCGACAGATGGTCTTTTTCTGGAATTTAAAACAAACGGTGGTATCTGGAAAACGGTCTGGCCTTTAACACATAAGGATAGTGTTCAGATTGATAGTGCTAAAATCAAAGATGTTAAAAACCCCGCTTTTTACCAGAAATTAGTCAAGGTTGATGCAGGTATTTATTTCCACTCAGATTTTCAGTTCAGATTCAGAGCAGTAGGAAACCAATCCGGACAGTTTGATGCCTGGCATGTGGATTATATTTACATGGATTCAAAAAGATCGAACACAGATTTATATGTAAATGACTATGCGGTAAATTTACCGGTAAACAGCATTCTCAAACGCTATACTGCCATGCCTTTAAAACAGTTTCTGATTAGTCCGAAAACGGAATTGGCAGAATCGGTGGGAACAGGAATTTATCAGCTCTGGAATGTCTTAAATCCGATAAGTCATATTCTAACTGTCTCAGATTTAGTTTCTAATACAGTCCTTCAGGATCCTCAGCCTTCTACCGGGGTTAATACTCAATTATGGACCACTGTTCCTATTTCCACCAAAATCGCACTGAGAACCTCATCCTTGCAGAATAAGGCCATTTTAAAATATAAATTTCAGATTCTTTCTACCTCTAAAGGTTCGATTCCTAACGTAGATCTGAGAATAAACGATACGATTTCAGGACAAACCGTTCTCGACAACTATTATGCCTATGACGACGGTATTGCAGAAGTGGCGGCTTATATCGGACAAGGCTATGGAAAGCTTGCTGTACGGTATATTGTCAATAAACCTGATACAGTTACCGCAGTCAGAATCAATTTTAATCCTACTTTAAAAGACATTTCCGGTCAGCAATTTTACTTACAGGTTTTCGGCAATAAAAACGGACAACCCGCTAATGTGCTCAAACAAATAACTGCAACTATTTCTTATCCTCAGGTCAGAAATGGATTCATTGAATTTCCTCTTGATCCTGTTGCTGTTACGGACACTTTTTATGTAGGCTATACACAAATTGCTGAAAATGATCCTGTAGTAATAGGTTTCGACAAGAACAATACGATTGCCACTCAGCATACCTATTTTGATAAAGGCTCCGGATGGCGTCTGAGCTCAAATGTAGATCCGAAATCATCTGACAAAGCCGTTGGTTCATTAATGATCCGTCCCGTTATGAATACAAATTTCAGTCCTTCTATTAGTTCCAGACCGCTGGTAACAGAACAGGGCAAGGCTAAAACAATCTGCCTGACCTACGGGGATTTTAATGCCAGTGATACTCATATCGCCCGGATCTGCGGACAAGGTTCAAATGGCACAGCAAGTATCAGTATCGACAAAACAATCAGAAGAGCCTGCCTGACTTATACGCCAAATGCAGGATTTAAAGGCACTGACCAGATTTGCGTGAGCATTTGCGATCAGGGAGGAAAATGTACGCAGGCGAATATTCCGGTTACTGTAATTTCTACACCAACACCTACGCTGATTCCTCAGGCACCTTTGCTGTTAAATGAACCGATTGTTACCTTAAAGGATTCTTCAACAACGATTTGTATTAAAATCCGTGAATTAAATACCGGAGATACTCATATTGCGAATCTGTGCAATGCGCTTAAAGATTCTGCCAGGTTTAAACTTTCGGTAAACAACAGCTCTCACGAACTATGTATTAAATATTCTCCACCAGCCGGAAAAACAGGAGCTGATTCTGTTTGTGTGGAAGTTTGTGATAATCTGCTGTTATGTACCAAAGTAATGATTCCGATCAGAATCATAGATCCGACTTTACAGGCTCCGAAAACCCCGCTTTCCAATGCACAGGTCATTATTCCGGATCTTGATAAAACTGTGAATATCTGTACCAGCGTTGCAATCCAGACCAAAGATTCTCTTAGTACCACAGTGGTATTAAAACCTGCCAAAGGAGATGTGGTTATTTCAACTGATACCGCAAGAAGTACGGTTTGCTTTAAATACACCCAAAGAGAAGGCATTGTAAATGGTTACGATCAGATCGTTGTTAACATTTGTGATAAAAAGAACCAGCAATGTGATTTACTGATTATTCCTGTCACCATTATCAACGGAATTCCTCAGTCAAATGCTCCGCTTGGTTCTGAAGAAGAATATCAGGAGAAAAACCTCATTGTTTCTCCAAATCCGTCTTCCGGAATAATCCGTTGGAACGACAATTCCCTCAAAATGGCTGAAGTGGTGGATATCAGTGGAAAAACCGTTTGGAAAGGCCTCACTGAAAACCAGGAAATGGATTTATCACAACTTCAATCCGGCGTTTATTTGCTGAGATTATCGAAAGGAGAGAAATACTTCATGAGAAAAATAATAATCCAGCACTAAGTTTTAGATATTTTGACCTGTAAACTGCATGAAATAATAAAAATTTCTTGTAATTTCTGCCTCAAATTTTTGTTACCCATTAAAGCACTCAATCTAACATGGATATTACCGTAGAAGAATTAAAGCAGCGCATCGACGCCGGCGAAAAAGTAAACCTCCTTGACGTAAGAGAAGAATATGAGTTTGAGGACCAGAATTTAGGAGGAAAATTAATCCCATTAGGAGAATTACCTGACCGTTTGGAAGAAATTGAAGGTTGGAAAGACCAGGAAGTACTTGTTCATTGCCGTTCTGGAGCCAGATCTGCCAGAGCTAAATCGTTTATGGAAAGCCAGGGATTTCAGAATGTGAGAAATGTTACAGGCGGAATTTTAGCCTGGAATGAATTAGGCTGATTCCATATCTCTGTCTTCTTTAAACAGAGCATCCAAACAGATATAAAACTTGTCGCGGAAGGTTAAATCCTATTCCGCGACAATCTTTAAAGCTTCATGACAAGCACAAATCAGGATCCTTCCTTTTCAATCAGTCCTTCTGAGTTCAAAGACTACCTTGAGACTTTACTTATTCTTGACATCAGAACGCCGAGAGAATTTGAAAACTTCAATTTCGGAGGCATTCATATTCCTTTAGACGAACTTTTACTGAGAATCAATGAATTTGAACACCTCAAAAATGATGAAATCGTTGTAATCTGCTATACCGGATTACAAAGTGAAATAGCCAGAAAGATTCTTGAAAAGAAGGGTTTTTCCAGACTCAGAAACCTGGAAGGCGGCCTGGAGGCTTTTCTTAATCTTTGAAAATCTTTATGTTTTAAGGTAATTTTTAACAAAGGGTTCCACTTCCTCATTTTTCAGCCACACAAAATCATCCTGGTTTCGGAACCAGGTCAATTGCCGCTTGGCAAAACGCCGGGAGTTTCTCTTCAGAAGTCTGACCATTTCTTCATAATCATACTGATTTTCGAGAAATTCAAATACTTCTTTATAACCTACGGTTCTTAATGCATAATGATCCTGAAAATCTACAAATTGCTTAGCCTCTTCCACCAGACCATTTTTTAGCATAAGATCCATTCTCATGTCAATTCTTTCATAAAGTTCCTCACGAGGGCGCTCAATACAGATTTTCAGAATATTAAAGGGTCTTTCAACCTTCTCATTCTTTCTGAACCCGGAATAAGGTTTTCCTGTCGCCAGACAAACTTCCAATGCCCTGACTACCCTCTGGGTATTTTGCCTGTCGACCTGCTCATAATAAACCGGATCTAACGTTTTCAGTTCATTCACGAGCATTTCCAGTCCCTCTTTTTCCAATCTCGACATTAATGTTTCTCTGAGCTCAAGATCGGCATCCGGCATTTCATCAATGCCGTCAATAACTACTTTCAGAAACATTCCGGAACCTCCCGTTAATATGGCAACGTCTCTTTCTTCGAAGATGTCAGCGATAACTTTCAGACAATCTTTTTCATAATCTCCAACGGAGAAATAATCTTTTATTGAATGTGAATCCACAAAATGGTGCTTCACACCCTGCATTTCTTCCTGAGTAGGTTTGGCGGTTCCGATAGCCAATTCTTTGTAAAACTGCCTCGAATCTGCCGAAATCACTTCGGTATGCAATTCCTTTGCCAGTTTTACACACAGATCAGTTTTTCCTACAGCTGTCGGTCCGGCAATTACAATAAGCGTTTTATGATATTTCTTTAATTCCAATTTTACTACCTGGTTGAATTTCATCAATGTTCCGACAAATTTACTAATATTTGACTAAGTAAACGATCCGGAAAGCCGATCCCTGGGATAACAAAAAAGGCATCCCCCTTGAGAGATACCTTTTATCATAGTTAAACAGGGGTCTGGTTTTACCAGAAGGTTGTATAGAGAATTGTAATAACGACTAAAATAACAGTTGCGCCGATCGCAAATCCTGTTTTCATTCTAAACATAGAGCTGTCGATCACCAGGCCTCTAGGGTTGTTTTTAGTTGAAGGATCTGCCAGACCTATAATGATCATTGACAAGGCACAGAACAGGAAGACCAAGCCCATTCTGTCAAGGAACGGGATAATATGCTGTCCTTCTCCATCTACAAAAGTTGAGTAAAGCAAGGTATCATAAAGACCTGTCTGCTCAGGGAAGTATTTCAAAACAAATGACATAATTACCCCTCCGATTGTTGCGACCAAAGCTCCTGCAGAATTAGCACGTTTCCAGAAAAAGCCCAGGAAGAATACTGCGAAAATACCTGGGGATACATAACCGGTATATTCCTGAATATATTGGAAACCGCCTTTTTTATCAATTCCCAAAAGAGGAGAGATAAAAATTGCCAATATCATTGCCACCACAATAACGATACGTCCTACATTTACCAATTGCTGCTCAGTAGCATCCTTTTTGATAAATTTTCTATAAATATCGAGTGTAAAAATCGTTGAAATTGAGTTTGCTTTTCCGGCAAGAGAAGCAACAATGGCCGCAGTTAATGCTGCGAAAGAAAGGCCTTTCAGACCTGAAGGTAATAAATTCAATAATACCGGATAAGCATGATCTCCATTTACCGTACCATCTGCACCAAGCATTTCCTGCTGGAACATTCCTTTTGAATACAACACATAAGCTGCAATACCCGGGATTACTACGATAAGAGGCATCAGCAATTTAAGGAAAGCAGCAAACAAAATCCCTTCACGAGCCGTTGGCAAATCTGCTCCCAGGGCACGTTGTGTAATATATTGGTTACAGCCCCAGTAATTAAGGTTTACAATCCACATACCACCTACAAGAACTGTCAGCCCCGGAAGTGATGGGTAATGTGGAGACGATTTCTTAAAAATCATATGAAAATGGTCATCCGCATTCGCAAGCATCTGGCTCATTCCTTTGATAGCACCCTGTTCTCCAAATTCGGATGAAACAAGATTCAAAGCAAGATATGTAGTAGCCAAACCACCCAAAATCAGGAAGAAAACCTGAATTACATCGGTAAAACCAATTACTTTCATCCCTCCCAAAGTAATAACTACAGCAAAGAACGCCAGCGCCCACATACAAATATTGAAGTCAATACCCGAAATAGTAGTAATCGCTAATGCACCCAGATACAGAATAGAAGTCAGGTTAACCACTACATAAAGAATTAACCAGAAAACTGCCATAATTGTACTAACGGTTGAATTATATCGCTGAGTCAGGAACTGAGGCATGGTAAAGATCCTGTTCTTGAGATAAATCGGCATGAAGAAAATCGCAACAATCATCAGGGTAGCAGCAGCCATCCATTCATATGTTGAAATCCCTAGACCCATCGTAAAACCTGAGCCGGCCATTCCGATAAATTGTTCCGCAGAAATATTAGAAGCAATGAGTGACGCACCAATAGCCCACCAGGTAAGAGAGCCTTCTGCTAAGAAAAAGTCTGTTGAAGAAGCTTCCTTAGATTTTTTCTTTTGATAAATCCAATAACCATAACTGGCTACAACAATAAAGTAGAAGAGAAATACCAGATAATCAAGGGTTTGCAATCCTTTTTGCATGAGAGATTAGTTATTTTTTAGTTAAGCTTTTAGGGATTAGTTTTTTTGGAGTCGAAATATACAAATAAAAACAAATTTTATCCGCTAAATACAATAATAATGCAAAATATTATAATTAATTAAATGATTTAAATAATTGATTATTTGGTTTATACAAATTTGAAAGAATATTATCCAACCTTATTTTTATTGCGGTACAAACATAGCAACTATTCTATACTGTTCTATATAAATTAAGATATTTTTTGTCAAATAATTAAAAAAATTCCTCCAAAATTAACAAAAGTGTTATTCCCACATAAATAACTTTATCATGAAAAAATTTTATTTTTCTCATAAGCTTATTCTTCAACTGATTATAGAAATCACTTGAAACAATAAATTCTGACTACCAAAAAGGATTTTATTTTTCGGGAAGTACAATGTTTAACTCAGGCATTAGGTTCGATAAGAATAACCTCTTCTTTATCAACAATCACCTGACCCTCCAGTAAATCGCGTGTTTTTCTGATGTATTTTTTCGGTGTAACGATTACCGGACAAAGAGTGTCATTTTTCCTTTTCGAATAATAGGCTGCAAGGGCAGCCGCTTTTTCTACAACTGACACGGGAAAACTCTTTCCTGCCTGCTTTCTGATAACTACATGCGAACCTGATACATCCCGGGCATGAAGCCATAAATCCTCCTTACGGGCGTAGCGTTGCGTAAGCAGATCATTGTTTTTGGCGTTTCTACCGACTAAAATCTCAAAACCTTCAAATTGATAATATTTAAACAGGTCCTGAACAGTAACAACCTGCTTTTCAGACTGTTCAAGCTGGTTTACTTTCAGGTATTTTCTGAATTCTTTAAGCGTTTCTATCGCTTCTATGGCATTTTTATGCTGATCAATTTCAGCGAGATCAGCTTCTTTTATCTCAATATTTTCCATCAGCTTCTGAATCTCAATTTTCTCATTCTTAGCCTTCCGGTAATAACTTTCAGCATTTTTCTGAGGAGAATAGTCCGGTTTTAACCTCACTTTCAACTGATTATCCCGATAAAAATCGTACAACTCTATCACTTCCGTTCTTTCCGGTATAGCATGGAGATTCGCCATGATAATATTGGCAATTTCCTCATGTTTTATGCCCGTTTCCAGACCGGATAATTGCTGATAACATTTATCAATATATGTCTGGGTCCTGACCCTTCTTTTTTCCAGAACTTTCAAAACTGTGCCTTTTTCCTTGTCAAAAACATTTAGCCGGGTATAGGCATAGTAAAAGTCATTAGACGCCGCAATCGGATCCTGAAAAGTCCGCAATATTTCCCCTCCTTCCTGAAGCAGAGAAAGTACGGGCTGGTAGTTGACAACTTTGATGAAATAGGTTGGTTTTTCAAGCTGTGACAGTACTTCCTGCAAAGCCTGCCAGTCGGGATGGTTTCCTAAAGCCGGGGCTATTTTTCCAAAAGTCGGAAACAGCTTTCTGAAATCTCCCTCCGCAGCCTGAAAGGCCTCAAAACTCTGATCAATAGGTCTGTCCAGCGTTGATAAATCAACATTATTATCAATTACCAGTTTGTTATGAAATAAATCCAGCACTTCATTTTCCTGAAAAAGAATAATATTCGACCGGTTTCCATACATCTTGAAAAGCAGGGTAAAATTGTTTTCAAATTGCAGAGAAAAAGCCCTCTCATTCAAAAATTGCTTTATACCGGTAACTTTTAAATTAATCAGGTCTTTAAACAAATCAACAGAATTACGGCCTGCTCTCCTGAAATCATCCGGGAAAGTAAGACAGGCAAAATCGGGATGTAAAACCGCTTTGATGTAAAAATCCCTGCTTTTGCGCCACTGATTTCCATCCGTGCAAAAACCAATCAGTAACTCATCTTTTTCCTGGGAAAAACATTCTGCCATGACCATTCCAACAAGCTTTTCCTCCAGGGCCTTCGACAGTTGACGAAGAAAATAATAATTAGTCTGCATTGATACTTAATTCTTTGGCTAATGTGATTTGTACACAAAGTTAGCCATTTCTTTAAAAACAGAAGAGACAGGCTTCTGGCCTGTCTCAAAACTTTATCCTTGAGGATTAGTAGCAAAAACCGTTGCTTCTGTTACAAATCCTACATCTCTCATTTCTAACATACTGATTATGAGATGTGCTATTTCCTCTGACTCTAATTTCGAAGGATTAAACGCTTTGCTTTCTCTTCCTGCATTATGGCCAAAATTGGTCTGCACTTCACTAGGATTGACCAGCATTACCCGGATATTATGTTTCCTCAGTTCGGCCCTCCACGACTCCGTCATTCCTTTCAGGGCAAATTTCGTAGCACAATAAGCTGTTCCCATGGCAAACCCAGCGTTTCCGGCAGTTGAGGAAATATTGACAATATTCCCATAATTTCTGGCAACAAAATGCCTGGCTGATTCCTTCCCGACCATCATGGCTCCTAAAATATTCGTCTGTATCAATTCCTGAAATTTATGAGCATCCAGTTCTGTCAGGGCATTGAAATATCCATAAGCTGCATTGTTGATCACTACGTTAAAATCTCCGAAAGTTTCCAGAACTGTCTCTATCATTCCTTTCACATCCGCTTCCTTGCTGACATCCGCATGAATTGGCAACGCTCCCAGTTCGGCAGCTGCTCTGGTCAGCTTTTCAAGATTTCTTCCGCAAATTGCCACTTTTGCACCATGCGTAATTAACTGACGGGCGGTTTCATACCCGATTCCGGAACTTCCTCCGGTTATTAAGACCTTTGCTTCCTGTAGTTTCATCGTTTCAATGGTAAAAGGTTCAAATTCTCTTTTCAAACAACTTTCAAGGTTTTTTTAACCCAAAACCTCTGCAATCAGGATTTACTGAAGCTGAAACAAATATGATGAAAGTTGCGATTAAATAAAATATTAACTTGCATACTTTAGCTTTATCATCCGGGAAATGTTATTTGAAGATACTTACAAAACCATCAAAACTCCATCTGAAGGACTATTTAAAGACAGAGGGAGTAAATTTTTTGCCTTTGCCTACCCTATTGAACAAGAATCAGAAGTAAAAGCTTTGCTTGAACTGCTCAAAAAGGAACATTTCAAAGCCGTGCATCATTGCTATGCCTGGCGTCTGGGACTGGACAGAACGAATTTCAGGGTAAATGATGATGGTGAACCTTCCGGCACTGCCGGAAAACCGATTCTGAACGTCCTGCTTTCAAAAGATGTCACGAATATTCTGGTGGTGGTAGTCCGCTATTTCGGAGGAACACTTTTGGGAGTTCCCGGATTAATCAATGCGTATAAATCAGCCACCGAAGAAGCATTAAATGAAGCAGAAATCCTGGAAAAAACTGTGAATGAAGTATATGCAGTTTCCTTCGAATACATCCGTATGAATGAGGTAATGAAGGTTATCAAAGAGTTTGACCTGAAAATAAGAAATCAAACATTTGATAATCAATGTGTTATTGAAATAGAATTCAGAAAAACCCTGACGAATCAGGTTACAGGAAAACTCGAAAAAATTGACGGGATTCTGGTAGATTATCTCTTTACTGTTTAAGGGATAATCTACCAGAATTAACCATCAGAAGGTAAAATTAAATTCTTCATTTAAAACTTTTTTAGCCACAGATTCTTCATATTGATATAACTCAATATTATACTGAGCAGCAATTCCGGCATTTTTTAGGCTCACCCAGCTATGTATTGCATAAGGATCATAGTCAAAATGCCTGAAAGTATGATTCATATTGTTCATATCGGCAAACCATTTTACCCCTGTATCCAGGCCATAATTTGAGCCAAAAGCAGATCCTTTACCTTTCGGAATTGTATCTTTTCTGGTTTTATTCAGATTAATCATTGCCATGTATTCATTCAACCTGCACTCCGGTAATGGCCAGGGCTTTTTCGGGTCAATTACTTCTGCATATCTGCTTGTGCGAGCCTGCGGATAAGTATTTGCCATAGTCACAATTTCCTTATAATCCGGCTTATAAGCTGTATAACTTTCAGAATCGCATTTCTTTGCGGCGAGAGCCGGACAATTCCAGCACTGACCGATTCGGCCAATCCCGGAAGCCTCCCCTATCTGCTCAATATAGGCCTTCAGCAAATCCTTTTTGAAATAAACATCATTATGAGTTACAAGTAAAAATTCCTGGTCAGAATTTTCCCAGGCATACTGATAACGGATACCATGTCTATATTTCTTTAATTTTGTAAGGAATTTAAATTTCGGATTTCCCGGCCCAAACCATGACCTGGGTTTAAAATAAATCACTTTATCCCCGAGTTTATCTAACAGAGGCTGGAACCTGGGAGGTTCTGGCTGGAATTTTTCTTCAATGAAATATATCTTATTAATCCACTCTCCCGAATGTTTCAGAAGAGTTAATAAGGTTACTGCTGTCTGGTAAGGTTTTCCATAAACGTTAACTGCAACATCTACCTTTCTGTTACTTTCCATAATTATATTTTCAGCCCTGCAACTAACTGAGCATCTTTAATTTCATAGCGTGTGAAAATCAAAATTAACACATTTATTAAACAGGACAGTAAAATGCCAGATAAGATAAACCTAAAGAATGTACAAATTCTGTTTCAAAACGAATCGTTTATTTCCGGATCTGAAACGTTAGCCGTTAATATTTTCAGGAATGCAAAAGGATGCAGGAATGCCCTTGTGATATTCCCTAATGCCCTAACTTAAATCTACTCTTTCCATAATAGGCAAGCCTTTTCTGCGTTTCTAAATGAGGGAATTACATTCTGCAAATGCAGAAAATCCCTATTTAAATCCGTTTTCGTCAGAATTACAGAAATTTTGAAATATTGGATTAAAGAACTTACTTTTCAGGAATTAATTCCATAAAAAGTATGTCTATTAAGAAAGGAGCAGAATATTTCAGCAACCTTTTATATTTCATTAACAGACTCTAAATTATTAATTTTCAAAATTATGCCGATTATAGAATCGTCTTACCAAGCCTCACATATCTGGCAGAACGCACACTTCTCCACAATATACCCAAGCGTATTCCGGAAAGTTCCCGGGGTGCATTACGTACGTGAAAGAATTGAACTCTGGGATGGAGATTTTCTGGATCTCGACTGGAGTTATGCGGATTTCAGTTTACCTGCCTCTCTGAATAAAACATCAAAACTGGTAATCTTAACCCATGGATTTCTGGGCAATACCAGTCGTCCTTATATCCTCGGGAGTGTCAAGGCATTCAATAAAGTGGGCTGGGATGCTCTTGCCTGGAATCACCGCGGACTAAGCGGAGAAAGTAACCGTTTGGAAAGACTTACGACACATGGTGGTTCTGACGACCTTGAAGCAGTGATCAATCATGCTCTTTCTTTGCATAAATACCATGAAATCGTATTGGTTGGTTTTAGCAAAGGCGGCAATATTTCTTTGAAATATGCCGGAGAAAAAAACGCCTGCATTCCCAAAGAAATCAAAAGTGTAGTAGCGGTTTCAGTTCCCGCTGACATTCAGGGAAGCGTAAATGCAATGGGGAAAGAAGGATTTTATACCAATCGTTTCAAAAGAAAACTGTTAAAATTTCTTAAGAACAGACCCACTTTGGTAAGTTCTGAATTACTGAATGACTTTGAGAAATTCAGAACACTTGATGACTTCACCGAACATTATGTAGCACCCTTACACGGCATGAGAGATGCCAGGGAATATTACGACCAATGCAGTGCAAGGCATGTTGTCAACGACATTAAAGTGCCTTCATTAATTCTGAATGCACAAAACGACCCGGTTTTGTCGGACAGCTGTGCATTGCTGGACGTAGCAGCTCAGTCGGATTACATTTTCTCGGAGGTTCCAAAATTCGGCGGGCATTGTGGGTTTTACGAAAGCAATAATGACGATTTATATTGGGTTGACAAACGGATTGTTTCCTTCGTTGAAAAGGAAGAAGAAGTCGTTTCCAGACAAATTCCGGATTAACCGCAGATACAAATTCAACAATTTGCTATGCTACTTTCCTTCATTTTCCTGAAAAATGGGGAAAGTATTATACTTTTGTGTTTCAATATTTAAGAGAAAAATGCCACAAACCTTCATTTCTTTCGAGAACGCTTCCATCCGTAAATTTGACAAAATTGTTCTTCACCATATAAACTGGACAATCCGGACCGATCAGAATTGGGCTATTATTGGCGAAAATGGTTCCGGGAAAACAACTTTGACAGAAGCGGTTATGAATCGCTGTATTGTAGCTGAAGGTAAAATAAGGTTTGATTTTCTGCAAAGCGGGCAATTTGTAAAAGATTCTATAGAACTGGTTCCGAGAGATTATTCTGCCAACCGGATTCTGCAATCTGCCGCGCAATATTATCAGCAAAGATTTAATGCGGATGATGCTCAGAATTCTCCGACTGTGAGAGAGTTTCTGACAGATCAGATGAAACCTATCGGGACAATTGATGAAAACTCTGTCAGACTGCCTCCGCCAAGCTGTACTGAGGAAGAACTACAGGAAGTTTCCAAAATACTCAGAATCAGCCATCTGCTGGACAGAAAGATTATGACTCTTTCCAATGGTGAAACACGCAGAACGCTGATTACCAAATCTTTACTAAAACGCCCTAAAATGATTATCCTCGATACACCATTTATGGGGATAGATGCGGACGGGCGAAAATTACTGCACGAGGCGATTAATCATATCGCAGAAACCGGCATTCAGATTCTGCTTATCACCAGTCCTGAAGAAATTCCTGACTGTATTACCGATATTATTTCTCTGAAGGATGGTTTTGCAGAGATTTCGGAAAAAAAGGAGAAAAAAGACCTTTCCGAACATAAAACAAATACTTTTGAAATCGACCATACCTTAATGGAGCATGAACCTGCCACGGACTTTGAATATGCTGTGCGCATGAGACATGTATCGGTCAGTTACGGCCAAAAGAAGGTACTGCAAGACATCAACTGGGAAGTAAAACGGGGAGAAAGATGGGCATTGCTGGGGCCGAACGGTTCCGGAAAATCAACTTTACTAAGTCTGATCAATGCCGATAATCCTCAGAGTTATGCCAACAATTTTGATTTATTTGACAGAAAACGGGGAACCGGAGAGTCTATCTGGGATATAAAATCGAGAATTGGTTTCGTTTCTCCGGAACTGCATTTGTATTTTACCAAGAGAACCGAAGTGTACAAAGCAGTAGCTTCCGGACTTTTCAATACAAATGGCTTATTCCAGGCCTTAAAACCCGGACAAAGGGAATTGGCTGAAAGCTATTTAAAATTACTGAAGATTGATCATTTATCTGAAAAACGGTTTTCAGAGATTTCGACCGGAGAACAAAGACTCGTTTTGCTGGCCCGCGCTTTAGTCAAAAATCCACCATTGCTTGTACTTGATGAACCTTGTCAGGGATTGGACCATTCAAAGATGGAATACTTCAAAGCAATTGTAGAAGCAGTATGTGAATCGCTGGACAAAACCCTGATTTTTGTAACCCATTATGCAGAGGAAATCCCGAATTGTGTGGATAAAGTACTTCGACTGGATAACGGTGTGGGAGAAATCGGAACTTTGAGGTAGATTAAGGCAAAAACTGTGATTCTGCTATTTCGGTATTTAACTCCAGCTTGTCGGTGGTTGCTACCGAAATCACCTCATCTTTTACCTTTCTTTCTGTTTTGAAAGGAATGAGAAGATTCTCTATTTTTCTGAAATCTGAAAAATAGGTATCAACCCAGACGAGTTTTCCGGCCATTTTTACCTGAGATTGTTTAAGGAGTAAATGAGCCGTAATGCCGTCAAAAAAGTAGTATTCGATTTTACCGCTTTTTCGGGTCAGCTTCATTTTAAGACATTCTCTGTCTCCTACTTTTTCCTTGCTGACCAATTCCGGAATATTTCCTTTTTTTCGGTAATCAATAAACGGGCTTTCCAGCTCAACCTCTGCCCCGTTCGGGAACGAAAGCGCAGCACCGCCTTTGAGAAGCACCAGCTTCGAATTATTATTAAAACCATCTATGCGCCAGCCTGCTCTGCCATCGTATGACTGAACAAAAGGGGTTGCAGGTTTCCCGATTTCGATTTTATAGAAACCCGGACTTTTAGCATATGTTTTAAAAGGGAATTCATTTCCCTGATATTGAAACTTTCCTTCCGAAAATACAGAGGAGACTGTTTTCAACTGGGTAATTCCTCCGATACTCTCAAGGTATCGTTCAATTACCTCATCCTCTGTCTGTGCCTTCACATTGTTATAAAATCCAAGCAAAAAAGCTAACAATATAAGAACCTTCACCTTACTCATTCTTCAAAATATTAAATTCCTGACCTCTACGCATTACAAAGATAGTTTGTAATTTCTGAGTATTTCTGACCTGGCTTATCATTTTCTGAAAAATTGTTTTTTTACTCAAAAAATACCCTGAAAACTGCATTGGAAAGATTCATATATCATCCACATTTCAAAGAATATTGCTAAACAAAAGACACACGTATCACAAAAAGCGTTAGAGAACATACGTTACGTTGTTAAAAAACCACAAAAACACATAACTATCTCAAAACAAATACATTGACCAAATAAAAAAGTCTGTCAGATAAATTTGATATTTAGGGGTAAATGTATTTATTTGAGGGTAAATATGAATAATATTAGAGTTGGAATTCATCATACGGGCTATTGATAAGAAATAGTAAGGTGGGGTGGTTTGTGTTTGATGAGCTCAAAAATAAACATGACGAAAAATATATGAAAGTTTTTATTAGCTGGTCAGGAGATAGAAGTAAGCAAGTTGCCGAATTATTAGACGATTGGATTCAATGCGTAATACAGGCTGTTGACCCTTGGATGTCTTCAAAAGATATCGATAGAGGAGCTTTGTGGTTTACAGAAATATCTGATCAACTTTCAAATACAAGTGTTGGAATAGTTTGTTTAACAAAAGAAAATAAAGACAAACCTTGGATTCTATTTGAATCAGGTGCTTTGGCAAAAGGGTTAAGCTCAAATAGAGTTTGTACTTTTCTAATAGATCTTGTACCGACCGACTTAGAGAATCCTCTTGCCCAATTTAATCATACATTTCCAACTCGGGATAGTGTATGGGAATTGGTAAGAACCATTAACTTAACTTTAAAAGAAAAGGCATTAAAAGAATCTATACTTGGAAAGGTTTTCGATACTTATTGGAATCAATTTGAAGATGACTTTAAAAGAATAATTGAATCTACTCCTGAAGCGGAGATATCCTCAAAAAGGAAGGACAATGATATTATGCTAGATGTTTTATCTACCGTTAGGATGCTCGATAGAAGGCTAAGAACAATGGAAACTACTAATGAAAGACAAGTATTAAATAACGAAAGAATTTTTATCAATCCTGATGAAACCGTTAGAGAACCCTCAATATCTTTAAATGAATTAAGAATTAGTATTCAAAATATGTTAGAGCAAGACCTTTTTCCAGATTCCATAATGGTAGATATTTTATCTGAAAAAGTAAATTTCCCAAGAACAATAGTTAGGAGAGAAGTACAACGAGCAAAAGAACTAAAAGAAAAGGCAAACAAAAAATAATTACGCTAGTAAAGTATTTCTAAGAGCTGGACAGAAGCGATACAAGCAGCTGAAAAAGTAATATAATATTTGTAAAGAGACTGAAACGCAAGCTATGTCAGGTTAATGAGCTTAGTTTATGACAGCACCACAAACCCTTAATCTGTTGTGAATCATCTTGTTGAATACAGCCAGCGAAACTTAAACAAGCTAATGCATATATATATAAATTTACTATTCCGACTTTTTTTGACATTCAATGCTACATCGTTGATTTTAGTAGTGTATTTAGTGAAGAGTCAAAAAGTATTGAATGGTTTGTTTCCATTTATTTCAAATATGCCTCACTTTGTTTCTTACACAATATATTTTGCCATTCCAGTTTTTTTGACTTTTCTAAGTTTATTACTATCAAGAAAACTAATTGATGAAAGTATAGAAACTGAAAATGGTGTTTCAGCAATAACGGAGATAGAACAAGCCAACAATGCATATTTGCCAAGTTATTTGGGTTATTTCTTCGTAGCACTAAGTGTTCCATATTGCGACACATTAATTTTCGTTTTTGCTATTTTATTTTTATTCACTTTCTTCTCACAGACACTTTATTTCAATCCATTGTTTCTGATTTTTGGATATCACTTTTATTATTTGACAACTGCAACAAACATAAAAATATTTCTTATCACAAGAAAAGAACTTAAAGACCCAAGGAAACTAAACTTTCCAAAACTCAAACGTATTAATGACTTCACTTTTATAGACAGAGAAAAGTAAAAATATGAATCATTTATTAGCAAAAACAAAGGGCAGAAATGGAGATTTTTTTAAAGTAATTTCTAACAAAGAAATCTTTGAACTTCCTGACGATTTGGACAATCCAATAGAATATAATTCTAACTATAAACTTGAAGATGACCAATGGTTTGCAATAGAAGCATTTTCAGAAAAAGAATATTGTATTGAGTTTTTAACTCAAAGATTTATTTCTACAGACTATAATCAACTTCCTGTAAATGATTATAACAAGATTGATTTTTTATGTGCTTATCAAACAGGAATTTATTACTTTCAAAAGTTATCATCAAGCCAAATAATAAGAAAAAAGTATTTTTCATTTTCTGGAGCCCCTATTTTGATTGAGAACGAGCCAATAATTGTTATTGATAATTATCCAGACGCTATTTATGTAAAAGCAGATGACATATTATATTTCAAAAGGCTAACTTCTATTACAGCGATATTTAAGGGCATTGACGAACTATACAAAGAGGCAACTCAAGAAGAAACAGAAGCATTTTTAGAAAACGATTTTATTGCTCTTGGCAATGAATATTCAGCAGATAAAGTAAAAAAAGCAAACAGAAAAAGAATTGCTATGGCAATGGAAACATTACAAAAGTTCACACCAGTAGAAAGAAGCGATATTTTTGTTTACATCAGAGAATATTGCGAAGACTTAAATTTTGATGAAAATGATGAGACTTTTACAATTTCAGACGAGGAGGAATTAAAAAAATTACTCTACGGTATTGAGCAACGTTATTACACGACAAGACAAGGTGGTGAGAAAAGGTTGGCCAATTCCGTTACGACCATTTAATAAATGGCAAGCTTATTCCTCGGCCGATTTCCTCACTGGCCAAGATTAACCATCAACACCAAACTAAAAAGTTATAAATCATTTTAAGAGAAAACTGACTGATACAACAGGAATTGCAGGCAATTTTTATTCTGCCACTTGGCTTGTACAGACATCAGCCAAGGATGAACGTTAGTTTAAGAATCAACAATTTCACATGACCACTGAAGAACAAATCAAAGAGTATATTGCCAGTCATGCTGAACCGAAACGCAGCGAAATACAGGTTTTGCATAACATTATCCTGAGAATGATGCCAGCCTGTAAATTATGGTTCCTGGATGGGAAAAACAGTGAACATAAAATCGTTTCTAATCCTAATATCGGATATGGGCTTCAAACCATAAAATATGCTGATGGAAAAACCAAAGAGTTTTATCAAATCGGGATCAGTACAAACACAACCGGAATCTCTGTCTATATTCTTGGTATTGATGATAAGAAATACTTAGCCAACACATATGGAGAAAAACTAGGCAAGGCCAGCGTGACAGGATATTGTATTAAGTTCAAAACGCTGAAAGATATAAACATTGAAGTACTTGTAGATGCCATACGATTTGGCTTTGAGGTTCAGAATGAAAAAGGTGGGTGAATAAGTAACAACAATTATCCCTGCCTAACAACAAAAATATCAGATCAGTAATATGAAAGACAATAACAGAGCAAATAAATTAACAAAAGCATTATTTATCATTTACCTGATTGCCTTATGCTGGATTCTGCTTTTTAAGCTGGGAGTACGATTTTCCTATATGGATCATAGAAGTGTAAACTTTATTCCGTTTAGAGAGGCTTTACGCTCAAATGGTAAAATTAATACCCCTGAAACCATTCTGAATGTATTAATCTTTGTACCATTTGGTATCTATACAGGAGTTCTATTTAAAAGATGGACCTGGATAAACAAAATTTTCTTCTTTTTTCTGAGCAGTTTAATGTTCGAAGGACTTCAGTTTATGTTAAGAATCGGAGCTTTTGACATTACAGATATAATTACTAATACGATAGGCGGAGCAATCGGATTACTGGTATTTGAAGCCATTGAAAAATCATTCAGTAATAGTGTGAAAGCACAGAAATTCATCAATATCATTGCAGCAATAGGAACTATATTCATGATTTCTTTGCTGGTATTATTAAAATTGAACATGCTGCCGGTAAGATATCAATAAACCGCTACACTATTATGACAGCTTTATCTGTCTAAGATTCTTATGAATACTTGTCGCATTCAGCCCCTTTAATTTCCACAATTACCTATCAAACGAAATCGCATAGATTCTCATATTTGTATCATAACTACTCCGGTTTTGAACAACCGTTTAATCAACAAATTTTAAGAAGAGGTAAAATCCTATGAGAAAAATAATCATGTTATCATTTATTATCTCTTAGACGGTACTTTGACTGATAGTTTTGTGGTGCTTAATGGAATATTTTCGCCAATTATGAGTGAGCCGAAGAAGTAAAGACAGGTACAACGGGAGCTTAAGGAATAAAAAATTGTTTCATTGATGGGCTGGAGATTAAACCATCCCATTAGTTTTGGGGAAACGCTGAGTTTATTAATCAAACTAAGATTCAAATAAATTTTTAATTGTTTTCACAGGTAAAAACATTTTTCCTGAATCCGGAAGTAAAACAAAACCATATTTATCGTAAAAAGCACGGGCTTTTTCATCAATTGGATCCACCACAACGGCAACGGTTCCCAGGCTTTCAGAAATTGATAAACTTCGGTTTAACGCATCTAATAAGATTATTTCACCCCAACCATTTCCTTTGATCGATTCATCAATGGCCAAACGTCCAAGTAAAATTGTGGGTATATCATTATAACCGGGAGGCATTTTTTTTATTAATTCCTCTGAAAACTCATCTCTTCTTATTGAATTAGCTGAAAGTGTATAATATCCTTTAACTAAATTATTCTCGTCAATTAAGACATAACAGACAGACAAATCTCTGTTTACATCTTGCTTTGCCTGTTTTTTTAAGTACTCGTCTAAAAGTGTATAACCACAAGTAAATTCTGTTTTAACGTACTTCTTTTCAAACCTTACTATTATTAACTTCATTTGATTCAAGAAATTTTAAATAATTTGATTGAGCCTTTTTAAGTTTGGTGTTAGGTTGTGGTGGATTCAATATCGCATCTATAAAGATCTTCTTATCTTCAATACTCTTCAGAACCTGATTATTCTCAATGATAATTTTATTTGCTTCTTTGTTTATACAAAAGACAACGAATTCAGTAAGATTTTTAAAACCGCTTAACTCACTCGCAAACTTAATCAGCTCCTTTTGCTCCTTGCTAATCCGAACGTCAATTCTATCATTAATTAAAGTTGCCATAATTTTCTTGATTTTATTTTTAAATCAACGATATAAATGTACGTAAATATTACGTACAAAAAACATTTCCAAAGACTTTATTATTGCCAATAATAATCGGGTTAATAAAAGCAGGGTTGATGGAGATAAATAAACCTTAATACTAAAACCTCACCCGAATATGAAGCTTCAGGTCAGCTTATTTCAACCTAAAACAAAATTTCAACATAACTCCCTGCCATAAAACTCATCAACGGCTGAGAGCTTTGCGATTTGTAATTACTCAAAAGGCTTAAGATAAGACTCAAATTAAAAATTTAAACAACTTCATTTTTTTAATTTAATTTTTACAATTATTTTCATAGTAATTCTCACAACTATCTGATTCTAAGCTTATGAAACCCAAAAAAATATGGTCAAATTTCGGCGTCAGCGACCTAGACCGAACAGCCAGATTTTATAATGCATTAGGATTTAAGCCCAATGGCACCCATTCTACTACAAAAGAACTGACAAGTTTTTTAGTGGGTGATGACAATTTTGTAATGCATTTCTTCTTAAAGGATATACTTGAAACTGCCATGAAAGGCAAAATTGCCGACCCGAAAAACGTAAACGAAATTATATTTACACTTTCAGCAGAAAGCAAAGACGAGGTGGATCAATGGGCCAGAGAGGTGGTGAAAGCAGGCGGAACAAATATTTCAGAACCGGAAGAATTCGGAGCAGGATATTACGGTTTCGTTTTCGCAGACCCCGACGGACACAAATTCAATGTATTTTATATGTAGAAAGCTTTGAAAGGAACTTTCCGGAGAAGGGATTTTAGTCCAGATCCAAAAGTTTTGACAAGGAAATCTCCAAAGCATTGGCAATTTTCATTAAAGTAAACAAACGAGGATTCGTTTTTCCATTCTCAATCATATGCAATTGAGTCCTGCCAATCTCGCAATCAAAGGCAAATGCTTTTTGATCAAGGCTTCTCTCCTCTCTCAATGCCTTTATTCCGGCACCTAATTTTTTGATATATTTTTCTTCTTCGGTGTTCACTATAGCGAAGATTCAGACATTCCAGGAGAACGAAATTGAAACGGAATTAAACATCTTATCACTTAGTTGACACCAACAACTCCCGAATATCTACATTCAGGAACTTCGAAATCTCATAAAGTGTTTCAATTGATGGCTGGACTTCATTTGTACACCAACGAGAGACAGTCGATTCGGTTTTATCCAAATGACCGGCTAAATCCTTACTGCTTTTGTTCTTCTCAGCCAGGACAGCTTTAATTCTATTTAATTGAAATTTCGACACAGAATGCTAATTTATTGCTTTCGAGTGTAAATATCACAAAAATATAAAGATTTGAAAATTGTAATCAAACCTACCTCATTTTTACACAATTTAGCTGACGATACATCCCTCCCCAACCTCCACTAAATCAGAATTTTCAAAAAACATTTGCTTAATTAAAAACTAATTTTAAAATTTGCGTAACTACTTACGTAATTGATTACATAAAAATGGATTTAATATCAGAACTAGGCCCTCTGGCCTTTGGCAGTCGTTTGAAACGATTAAGCGACATGGTCATGAAAGGAGGTCAGGAAGTATATCGCCACTATGGCGTTGACTTCGAACCGAAATGGTTTACTCTTTTTTATTTCCTCGTTCAAAGGGAAGAAGCAGGTATTATGGAAATCGCGGAGAATCTGAAAGTGACCCACCCTGCCATTATTCAAACCGCCAAAGAACTGGAGAAAAAAGGACTGATTACTTCAAAAAAATGTGCCGAAGATGCCCGGAAAAGGAATCTCCAGATTTCAAAAAAAGGCAAGGAATTACTCCCGACTCTTCAGAAAATCTGGGAAGAAATCAGGCTTATGAACAAAGAAATCATTGACAAACAAGAACATAATCTGTTATCCGCTATTAAGGAAATGGAAGATACCTGGCTTGAAAAAAGTTATCTGCAACGTTTCATTGAGTTTCACGGAACCACTGCCAAATAATGAATGCTGCACGGAATTATTCCATTAATACCTCTTATAAACTCCTGTAATATCTTTTACCCGAATTAACCTACAATATCATGAAACTGACAATTTATCAACTTGACGCATTTACAGACCGGGTCTTTGGTGGAAATCCTGCGGCGATTGTTCCTTTAAATGAATGGATCCCTGAAGAACTGATGCAAAAAATTGCAGCGGAAAATAACCTTGCAGAAACCGCATTTTATGTAAAAGATGGAGAAAGGTTTCATATTCGCTGGTTTACCCCTACCGTAGAAGTTGACCTCTGCGGACATGCAACACTGGCAGCTTCATATGTGATTTACAATTTTGGGAATTTTACGGAAGAAATCATCGAATTTACCTCCAGAAGCGGGATTTTAAAAGTCAGTCAGAAAGGAGATCTGTTAGAACTGGATTTTCCGGCCGACAAACTGGAGCCTGTTGCTACGCCCGAAGCTTTCATTCAGGGATTGGGGCAAACCCCTTTGGAAACCTATAAAGGTTCAACCGATTATCTTCTGGTTTTCGATAGCGAATCCACCGTCAGGTCGCTAAAACCGGATTTCAGAACAATCGCTCAGGTTGTCTGCAGAGGAATTATTGTTACGTCTCCGGGTGAAAATGTTGATTTTGTTTCAAGATTTTTTGGCCCTCAATCGGGTATTGATGAAGATCCGGTGACAGGGTCGGCCCATACAAGCCTGACTCCGCTCTGGAGTGAAAAACTTGGAAAAACTGCTCTTACAGCCAAACAGGTATCTCCGAGAGAGGGTACACTCTGGTGCGAATTAGCGGGTAACAGGGTTAAAATCGCCGGAAATGTTGCTCCTTACTTAGTTGGCGAAATAGATGTTTAAAGCTTAAATCTTAAAGAAATGTATAATATATCCACTTTTGAAGAAGGACATCAGGATGCTATAATTAAGATGATTCTTAACATTCAGCAAAATGAATTTCAGGTACCGATCACAATTGATGACCAGCCTGATTTAATGATAATTCCTGCATTTTACCAGTCGAAAAAAGGTAATTTCTGGGTTGCTCTGCATGAAAATGAAGTGATAGGCACAATCGCATTGATTGATTGCGGAGAGGGCGTGGGTACTTTACGCAAAATGTTTGTAAAAAAAGAGTTCAGAGGAAAAGAATTCGGAATTGGTCAGAAACTTTGGGATACCCTGAAAATCTGGGCCGAAGAGCATGATTACAAACATATTTATCTCGGAACGGTAGAAAAACTTCAGGCAGCAATCAGGTTTTATGAGAAAAACGGTTTTACATGGATTGAAAAAGCCGGTTTGCCAGAGAGCTTCCCGATTATGGAGGTTGACACACATTTTTACCAGTATCAGATTAATTCTTCAAATCACTGACACCCATATTTTCTCATGGAAAATTCATTTAAAATCATTCCTTATCAACCCGATTATAAAGAGGACTTCAAAAGAATTAATGTAGAATGGATTGAAAAATATTTCAAAATTGAAGAACATGACCTCGAACAATTAGACGCTCCTGATAACATTACTGCGAATGGAGGGCAGATTTTTCTGGCCCTGGTAAATGAAGAAGTTGTCGGTACTGTTGCCTTAATTCATGACGGAAACCAGGTTTTTGAACTGGCTAAAATGGCTGTAAGTCCTAAAGCACAAGGTTTAGGTATTGGAAAAACGCTTTGCAAAACTGCTATTCAGGAAGCTAAAAACCGCGATGCCAAAAGATTGTACCTGCTTTCAAATACACAATTAACGCCGGCTTTGAAAATCTATGAAAACCTCGGTTTTACAGAGGTGCCGATCGGAGAAATTCTGTATGAAAGAACCGATATCAAAATGGAGTATTTTCTTTAATAATTCTCTCATGACCATAAAAGTAATAAGCGAAGAGCAGGACATTAAGGCGTATTATGCGCTGCTGCGGCATGCTGTCAGTGAAGAATCGCAGTTTTTCAGAATCGCATCTTCGGATCTTGATAATGAAGTGTTTCCAACCGGAAATTCTCATGAAAGTTTCACCCTGGGAGCATTTAGTGAAGAAGGAATCTTACAGGGAACAGTTGGATTTAAAAGGGAAATTCTTTCAAAACTAAAACACAAAGGTCTGATTTTCAGAATGTACGTGGCTTCTGGTGCCAAAGGCACAGGAATGGGTAGAAAATTGCTGAAAGCCGCCATTGAACATGCCAAAAAATCAGAAAGCTTAAAACAAATTTACCTGACTCTGGTAGCATCCAACGAAAGAGCAAAAAACCTTTATCTGTCAGAAGGCTTTGAGATTTTCAGTCTGGAAAAAAACAGTATACAAATGAGTGAAAATGAATTTGCTGATGAGGCTTCCATGATATTACATCTCTGAAATATTACAATCCAAAATCCAGACAACTCATACCAAAGAGGCACAGCAACTGTTGCCTCTTTATTTTTTTGTATTCCCAAAACATCTTAGTGTAAAAAATACACTTTAAAATTTGGATACTATTTTTAAAATACGATATCTTTGCGTAAGTATTACACTAAGATTTATGACACCTCAGGTTTTTACATATTCATATCCGCATCCGGCAGTCACAGTTGATTGCATCATTTTTGGATTTGACGGACAAACATTAAGAGTTTTATTGATTCAGCGTGCCATTGAGCCTTTTGCACAAAGCTGGGCATTACCGGGCGCTTTTCTTTTAGAAAATGAATCTCTTGAAGAATGTGCTTCCAGGGTTTTGCAGAAAGAATGTAATATTTCCGGTGTATATCTGGAACAGCTTTTTACTTTTGGTGAACCTGCCAGAGACCCGAGAGAGCGGGTACTTTCCATTGCGTATCTCGGATTAATTAAAACTTCTGATTTTGAGCTTATTGCCGGAAATAATGAATTAAGAGTAGCCTGGAAAGACTTATCAGAAACCACAAATCTGGCTTTTGATCACAATCAGATTTTACAAACTGCTTTAACACGTATCAGGGGAAAAATAAAGTATCAGCCAATTGGTTTTGAACTGCTTGATTCCAAATTCACGATTCCTCAGTTACAGCAGCTTTATGAGGCTATTCTGGGAAAAAACCTTGACAGAAGGAATTTCAGAAAAAAGCTCCTTTCTACCAAATTACTGAGACAGCTCTCTGAAAAACAGCAGAATGTAGCCCATAAAGCCGCTTATTTCTATGAATTTGACCGGGATCAATACTTACAGCTTATGCAGGACGGTATTTATCTTGAATTAGTCTGAGACCTGAATTTTCGAATATAAACCTGATAAATATCTGATTTCTATAAACTATTTCTAAAAATTATGAGCACTAAACGATATGATATTGCAGTAGTCACAGGTCATTTTCAGGTTCAGGAGCTACATCCGGAACTGGAAAACCTACTCAGCGGGCTGGCAAAAAAACACAAAAAACTCCTTGTTTTCATCAATGTTTCTCCGGCTCTGACAACCAGAAGAAATCCCCTGGACTTTGCTACGAGAAAGGAGATGATTCTGAAAAAATTCCCTGAATTCCTCATTTTTCCATTACCGGAAATGCCGGATGAGCATAACCGGAGTGAAGAACTGGATCAAAGAATCACAGCGGTATTTCCGGATGAAGAAGTAGTTATATATGAACTGAACAATGACAGTACACAAGACTATTCAGGTAAATTTGACCGTATCAAAACAGATCTGTTCTCTGATTTTCAGGAAAAAGAAATCAGCATAATCACAAAGGCCTCCAGGAAATTCAGAACAGGAATAATATACGCTACGCAAAATCAATATCCCAAAGTGTATCCTACTGTAGATGTGGCAATTATGGACGGACAAAAAATTCTGCTGGGAAGAAAACCTCATCAGGATCTGTTCAGATTTATTGGTGGTTTTGTAGATCCGACCGATCTCAGGTACGAACAGGCAGCAATCAGAGAGGCTTTTGAAGAAACCGGCGTAGAAATCGCTGATCTGGAATATTCGGGCTCCGCTCAGATTGATGACTGGCGCTATAGAAATGAAGATGACAAAATTATTACCACACTTTTTAAGGCAAAATATATTTCCGGAAACCCTGTTGCCCAGGATGACATTGCTGAACTGAAATGGTTTGATCTTACTCAACTCAAAGAAGAAAACTTTGTAAAAGAACACCGGATATTATTTCAATTATTGATTACTAACTTCAAGGCTGCTTCAGGTCTGTAATGTTTAAAAATATGGAAGATAACATCATTTTATTAACAGATAGTTACAAATTAAGCCACTATAAACAATACCCTCCGGGAACAACTCAGATTTACAGCTATTTTGAAAGCCGTGGTGGTAAATTTGAAGAAGTTACATTTTTTGGATTACAGTATTTGTTAAAAAGATACCTGAGCGGCAAAGTTGTCAGCCAGGAAAAAATTGAGAAAGCTGCCAGATTATATGCTGCCCATTTCGGAACCGATCAGCTTTTTAACAAAGATGGCTGGGAATATATTTTAAAAGAACACAATGGCTATCTGCCTGTTCGCATCAAAGCTGTACCTGAGGGTAAAGTTATTACAGCCCATAATGTAATGATGACGGTAGAAAATACAGATCCAAAATGCTTTTGGCTAAGCAATTTTCTGGAAACATTGCTGGTTCAACTCTGGTACCCCTGCACGGTAGCAACCATCAGCAGAGAAGTAAGAACGCTTATTCTCAGATATTTACAGGAAACCGGAGATCCCGGGTTGATAGACTTTAAATTACATGATTTTGGTTTCAGAGGCGTCAGCAGTGTGGAAGGAGCGAGCATCGGCGGCGCTTCACATCTCATTAATTTCATGGGAACGGATACAGTTACTGCCTTAACTTTCATTCAGGATTTCTACAATACAGACGATATGTTTGGCTTCAGCATTCCTGCTGCCGAACACAGTACGATCACCAGCTGGAAACAGGAAGGTGAAATTGATGCTTACAGAAATATGTTACGTCAATATCCGGAAGGTCTTGTTGCGGTAGTAAGTGATAGTTATGATGTATACAATGCCTGTGAAAAAATCTGGGGTGAAGCACTCAAAGAAGAAGTTTTGCAAAGAAACGGAACACTGGTTGTAAGACCGGACAGCGGTGTGCCTAAAGATGTGGTATTAAAAGTAACGGAAATTCTCGGAGAAAAACTGGGATTTTCCGTAAACGAAAAGGGGTATAAAGTCCTCAATCCGAAGGTAAGAGTTATTCAGGGAGATGGCGTCAATTACGAAAGCATTGGCGAAATCCTGGAAAATCTCAAACAAAACGGCTGGAGCGCAGATAATATCACCTTTGGCATGGGAGGAGCTTTATTGCAAAAAGTCCACAGAGACACTCAAAAATTTGCTTTTAAATGCAGTTGTGCCGTAGTAAACGGAGAAGAACGCGAAGTTTTCAAAGATCCCGTTACAGATCATGGCAAAGCCAGTAAGAGAGGCCGCTTAAAACTGGTCAGAGAAAATGGCCAGTATCTTACCCGTAATCAGGACGATGAGGGGAAAGACATACTCGAAACAGTCTTTGAAAACGGAATAATTCTCAAAGAACTGACATTCAGTGAAGTGAAGAGTAACAGTCTCAAAATATTATAACATACCGTTCATTTTGCAGTAAAACAGCAATTACTGCCTAATCATATATTCCATTGAGTCAACGTGTTAAATTTTTTATAGCAGGGGTTCTTTTTGCCGCCCTTTGGGCTTCTGCCTCAGCAGCAGGCAAAATCGGTTTGAAATCCGCCGAACCTTTAGTACTTTTCAATATCCGTTTTATTATTGCCGGGGCAGCCTTGTTAGGTTATGCTTATATTTTTCAGAAAAACCCTTTACCCAAAAACAGAGAATGGGTTGAGCTCAGCATCTTCGGGTTATTGAATACCTCTCTTTATCTGGGCTTTTTTATTTTGGCCATGAAACAGGTTTCTGCCGGAATAGGCAGCCTTTCTACCGCGACAAACCCTCTTATTATCAGTATTCTTTCTGCGATTGTTCTCCGCAGAAAAGTGAAAAAAATGGAATGGTTTGCCATCGTTTTTGGCATGGCCGGTGTAGGATTGGCCACCTATCCCCTGTTGCAAAACAGCTTTGCTACTGTACAGGGGTTACTGATACTTCTTGCCAGTATGGTCTGTTATTCAATCGGAACAATTTACTATTCTGAAGTTAAGTGGAAACTATCAAGAACCGTGATTAATGGCTGGCAGGTTTTGATTGGCGGCATTATTATTCTGCCTTTTACCTTGTATTTTCATGAGAAACCAAACCATTTCGACCTGACTTTCTGGTTATCAGAATTCTGGCTGATTATTCCGGTTTCTATCATCTCTGTGCAATTATGGCTTTATCTCCTCAAAATTGATGCCGTTAAAGCTTCACTCTGGCTATTTTTATGCCCGATATTCGGATTTACCTATGCCTCAGTTTTGCTGGATGAGCCTATTACTTTGTACACTTTCGCCGGAACGGCCTTTGTTGTTTTAGGACTTTATCTCGGACAAATTTCTAAGAAGTAGCCTTAAATAAAAGTATCAGGTATTAATACATAATCTCATGATTCAATTACTCTCGAAGGTTGGAATAAACGGATTTCTTTTATGTCTGTTAGCTTCCATATTTCTCGCCTGGCTTTTTCCGGGTTTCGGAACAGAACACAGTCCTTTGCACTTAAAAGAAGTTGCAGAATACGGAGTGTCTTTTATCTTTTTCTTTTACGGATTAAAACTAAGTCCTGAAAAACTGAAAGCAGGTTTAAGCAACTGGAAACTGCATTTACTCATTCAGGCTTCAACTTTCATTATTTTTCCGGTTTTACTGATGACGGCCAGACACTTTTTTGATCCTGCGAATCAATCTGTACTTTGGATGGGGGCTTTTTATCTGGCGACTTTACCTTCAACAGTCTCATCCTCAGTGGTATTTGTAGGTATTGCAGGAGGAAATATTCCGGCAGCTATCTTCAATGCCAGTATCTCAAGTATTATAGGAATTTTTGTAACACCCCTCTGGATGAGCGGATTACTGGAAAATGCCAATGCCGATTTCGACATTACACATACCATTCTCAAACTTTGTCTGGAAGTATTATTACCAGTGGTGGTTGGATTTCTGCTTTATGGAAAGTTTGGAAAATGGGCCGGAAAATATAATACACAACTCCGTTATTTCGACCAAACGGTTATTTTACTGATTGTTTATACTTCCTTTTCGGAATCATTTGCCGGTAAAATGTTTGAGGGACATTCTCTGACAGAAATTTGTATTTTAGGAGGATTGATGTTGCTGCTGTTCTTTGTAATCTTCGGAATAATGCAGGCATTATCCAATCTGTTGTCATTCAGCCGGGAAGATAAGATCGCTGTTCTTTTCTGTGGTTCCAAGAAATCTCTGATTCAGGGAGTTGTGATGGGGAAAGTGCTTTTCCCGGATGCCAGTATTCTGGGGCTGGTGCTGTTGCCTTTGATGTTGTACCATGCTTTACAATTGCTGGCCGGAAGTACAATTGCTCAGGCAATGGGTGAAAAACATCCTGCCAATGTCATAAAATCAGAATAAGACTCAAAAAGCCTTTAATACCTTAGTTAAAGGCTTTTTGAGGTTTTTTAAAACTTTTTACTCCCTTTAAAAGATCCTTTTCCTTCATCTTTTTTGAAAAACTTCTTTTTAGGCTTGTCAAGACTTCCGGCCTTTACCGGAGAAGATTTGGATACATTTATTACCCGTCCTTCCAACTCTGAACCGTCAAGGGCTTCGATGGCAGCTTTTGCTTCCTCCTCATCAGGCATTTCCACAAAAGCAAATCCTTTGTTTTGTCTGGTGATTTTATCAATAATAATTTTTGCAGAAGTCACCTCTCCGTATTTTTCAAAAATTGCTTTTAATTCCGTTTCCTTTAATTTAAAAGGAATACTTCCTACATAAATATCCATGGTATCTTAGTTTTTCTGTAAACTCTTATCTTGTATTTTAACAAGAACGTATTCCCGAAAATACGTTCTGTCATATATTATTCAATATCTTTTTCAATCGGATACACCACTCCAATCTGTCTTCTGATTTCATCCATTTGTTCCATCAATTCCTGACTAAACTGAAGTGGTAAATGATTACTTTCTATCCTGCCTTCCGCCATACATCTTTGTACTTCTTCCGCTTCATAACAATAGCCAAGCCCTTTTCTTTCACAAGCAATCGTTTCCGGCTCCTGGCCATCCAATTGAAGTGTAAATTCCTTTGCCTCAATAAAACGCCCCGGGATATAAATCTTCCCTTTTGTTCCGAAAATTGTGCAGGAAGTATCTGTTTTTGCCGACAAGGTAGAGTAAAGTGTAGCATTTGCACCATCCGGATAAGACATCACGACAGAACAATTCACATCTACTCCGGTTGGAGCTAAAACTCCCACAGCTTTAATAGCATCCGGGTTTCCGAGTAACAATTTGCTGATAAATAATGGATAAATGCCAATATCCATCAAAGAACCTCCCGTTAAATCCGGATTATATAATCTGCTATTCGGGTCAAATTCCGATAAAAAACCAAAATCGGCAGTGATATGTCTGATATCTCCTATCTCCCTGGCTTCTATTAGCTCCATTATTTTATTAATCGCAGGAATAAACCTTGTCCAGATTGCTTCCATCAGAAAGACCTCCTTATTTCTGGAAGTCTGAATCATTCTTTCCACCTGACCAGCATTAACTGCAAAAGCTTTTTCACACAATACCGGAATACCCGCTTCCAGACACATAATGGCAAGCTCACAATGGAAAGTATGAGGAACTGCTATATATACGACATCGATCAGACCACTTTCAAGCATTTCCTGATAACTACCAAAAGCATTGGGACAGTCATGATGTTGGGCAAATGCCTGAGATTTTGATAAGTCCCTCGAAGCAACTGCATTAAGTCTGCCATCTGAAACAAATTTCAGGTCACTGGCAAATTTATTGGCAATTCTTCCGCAACCGATAATGCCCCAACGGGTAATATTCTCATTCATGATAGTCAAATTGGTTTGAGCGATAATTTTCAAAATTAAGGATAAAAACAAAGACCCGAAAGGATAAATACCATTCGGGTCAATATTAAAGCCATTTCAGGTCTAAATCTTCTTCATTTCAGCAATCAATGCTTCCACTTGTTCGATATTTACGGCCGGGAAATTGGCAATTCTGATCTGAGAAGCCTTGAAATCCCCATAACCGGAACCAATTACCAGGTCAGAAGCATTTTTAACTGTTTCAATAATCTCCGAAGCAGGTTTATGCGTATTCAACACTACAACGGTCTGAGATCTGTGATCCGGGTTTTTCACAAAAATATCCACTAAACTACTCTTTTCGGCAAAGTCATACAACAATTTGGCTTTCTTCTCTGTCTCTTTGCGAATAGTTTCAATGCCCGTTTTATTCATATCTTCAGCAACTTTCCCCAGGACATAAATTGCCAGCACATTCGGTGTTTCCGGTGTTTCATATTTCTCGAAATTCTTCCAGAGTGTTGGCAAAGAATGATATGTACCGATCGTAGCCTCATGAGTTTTCATGCGGAGTGATTTTTCCAGCATTTTCGGATTGGCTATCCAGACACCTAATCCGGCAGGCATACCAAATGATTTCTGTACAGAAAATAAGGCACTGTCGATTGTATTAAAATCAAAGTCGGGATAAGGCGCTGAGGAAACCATATCAACCACTACAAATTTATCCTTATTGCTTCTCTTCAGTTTATGAATTTCAGCCGGACGCATCTGAACACCTGAAGCAGTTTCATTAGCTGTAGTACAAATCAACTCCGAATATTCAGGTACTGTTATTTCGGCATAGTCAAATCCTTCTCCGAAAGGTTTCTCCATTTTATGGGCAAACTTGTGCAACTCATTGGAGAAATCATAAAATTTCTTTGAGAATGAGCCATTTACCAAATGAAAACTTTCATGTTCCACTGTATTCTGGATCACACGTTCCCATATTTCGGTGGCGGATCCGGTAAAGAAAATCCCATGAGATTCAGGGATATTCAATAAAGTCCGCAATTGCTCGGCAGTATGCTGATAAATCTTACGAAATTGTGCAGACCGGTGCGAAATGGATCCAAGTTGTAAATTAAAAGCATCCTGATAATGCTTTTCAACTGAAGGGTACAATTCTGCCGGCCCGGGGGTAAAATATGTTTTACGCATCTAATGTTAAAGCTTTAATCTTGTTTAATAAATTATCAACATCCTGAAAACGACCCTTTAAAAGGTCTATATCCAGTTTTTCTATAAGTGAATATGAGTTATTTAGTTTTCCATACTTCAACGGCTTTATCCTTCCTCCCTTTTCACGTTGAAAGTATTTCGATAAAAGAGTGTTTAATTTTTTGTCAGGTTTTTCGATTGACTCACAATTAATGCCCTTTATTATTGGATCATCCGCAAGAGGAGATTGTTCTATTCTGGTAAAATCTTCAAATGTTTTCTCTATAGCCTCCGGCTGTGACAAAATCCAGCTTTCCATGGCTTGTATCATAAAAAATACAAATTCTTCGTATCCTGACAGACCATATTGTTCTATTCTCCTTTCACGATGAGAAGCATCAGCATCTAAATCTAAAAGCGCAAGTGTAGTCGAAGACAAATGGCTTTTCAGTTTTAAAACTGAAGTATATGACCCTTTTGTATCAACTCTGATTTTAATTTCTTCATTTTCCCTTAATCCTGACGACAGCAATCTCTGAAAACTTTCTCTTAATCTCTCACTATTATCGAATGTATCGGCATTAGCATTACTTTCAACATTTACTCCCCCTTCTAATAAAATACTGACTTCTACCATCTTGTGCCTCCAATCTGGCCTCTCAACCACATTTGACCAGCCAGAAATTCTCCTTCCCAATCAGGAAAATCTTCTTCCGATTTTACTTTTACAACAGTTTGATTCTTCTGGTCTTTTTCGAAAATCTTTAAATCTTCCAATTCAAAAGAATTAAGTAATAAAGGAGAATGGGTAGCTATTATCATTTGGGTACCATTTTGGGCCGCATATTTTATCCCCCTCGCAATACCATTTATCATATCCGGATGCAACCCGTTTTCCGGTTCATCAATACAAATTACACTTCCACGATTGGGATTATAAAAGATTGATAACAGAAGTAAATACTTTAAAGTACCATCTGAAATATGCTCAATCGTAATAGCTTTATCCAGATTAGACTCTTTCAGTGATAGCAGGCTCTTCCCTGCTATCGGAGTAGTAAATATCAAGTCCTTAAAATTCGGGTTGATATTCAAAATTTCTTCTTTTATTCTGTCATAAACCTTAATCGAATTACCACTGAGATGACTCAATAAAGCGGTAAGATTTCTGCCATCTGAAAGCAGCTTCTCTTCGGAAAAATAAGGAGAAAGTTGTCTTATTTCACTTTCGAATGAGGTATCAAAATAATCATAGATTGAAATTTGCTCTATTGATTTATAAAGTAAAAATAAGCTAAGCGGCCTTCCTAAAACACTTCCTGCCCAAGCTAATCTTAATTCTTTTCTTCCGTTATCTGGAAGACCTAACTTTTCATCCAGATCTATTTTAGTATTTCCTTCGATTACTTCTTCATATAACTGATAATCGACTAATCCATTTTTAACGATTCTTATTTGATAAATAATTTCAATTTCTGATATAACACCGTCGAAATTTGCAACTTTTGCTGCCCTACCGACTTCCTTTGCATCAAAATAAAAACTCAGTTTAATTTCATTAGCCTCAGGATTAATGAAGTTTGATGCTCCTGAAAAGCCTCCCCATTTTTCAGAAAATAATTTACCAAAATTCCCTTTTATTCCTTGTTGCAGAAAACGGATAGCTTTTATGAAATTTGACTTCCCTGTTCCATTAATTCCTACCAGAACATTCGTGTCAGAATTCAATTCTATTGTCTGCTCTGAACCAAAGCTAAAGAAGTTTTGAATTGTTATTTTCTTAATCATATATAAACCAAAGGGCTATAAACTATTTGTGCCACATCCGTGGCACAAATATAAACTGTTTTGATAATCTTAATACAACAATCTGAACTTAATCGTATTGTCTATACCTTTTAATTCTTCCACAATTTCATCAGAATATTCTTTCGCCACATCTGTAATTACATAACCGATCTCATTGGTTGTTTTCAGATACTGACCTTTGATATTGACATTGTGTTTCGCAAAAATTCCGTTGATTTTAGCCAGAATACCCGGCACGTTCTGGTGAATATGCAATAAACGATGTGCTCCTTCCAAAGCCGGCAACTGCAATTCAGGGAAATTCACTGAACCGTAAGTACTTCCGTTATTCATGAATTGCAACAATTTACTTGGTACAAATTCACCGATATTCGCCTGAGCTTCTTCTGTTGAACCGCCAACATGCGGAGTTAAAATTACTCTTGGCAAACCTCTCAATTCATTGACAAATTCCTCATCATTGGTTTTTGGCTCATAAGGAAATACATCAATAGCAGCTCCCCAGACTTTCCCTGATTTCAATGCTTTTACCAATGCCGGAATTTCAACCACGTGTCCGCGTGAAAGGTTTATGAAAATCACATTGTCCTTCATCATCGCAAACTCTTTCTCACCGATCATATTGGCATTAGATTTACGGCCATCTACGTGTAGTGAAATGAAATCCGCCACGCCAAATAATTCTTCAAGAGATTTACATTTTTTTGCATTTCCGAGTGCAAGTTTATCTACAGCATCATAGAAATAAACCTCCATACCCATCGCTTCTGCAATTACGGAAATCTGAGTACCAATGCTTCCGTATCCAACCAATCCTAATTTCTTACCTCTGATTTCGTAAGAGTTTTTAGCTGATTTATCCCAGATACCCTCATGCATTTTATTCGATTTCGTCATGATATCACGGGTAAGGATAATCATTTCCCCGATAGCCATTTCTACGACAGAACGTGTATTTGAATAAGGTGCATTAAATACAGCAATACCCCTGCGCTCACATTCATCAAGATTAATCTGATTGGTTCCGATACAAAATGCTCCGACTGCCATCAAACGACTGGCATTCGGATGCTCTAAAACTTTCTTGGTAAGATTTGTTTTCGAACGAAGGCCCAGAATAGAAACGCCTTTAATCTTTTCAATCAGTTCTTCTTCGTCCAATGCTCCTTTCAGCAATTCTACCTGAAAACCTTCCGATTTAAAGGATGCAACAGCCTTAGGGTGAACATTTTCCAGTAAAAGAACCTTAATCTTCGATTTTGGATAAGACTGAGAACGGCTTAATCCATTGATGTATAAAAATTCGTCTAAAGAAGCTACAACTTCATCTGCCTTTTCCACAACCTTCTGACGTTCAACATTTTCAGTAAACGCAAAGAATTTATTTGCCAGACCAGACTCTCTTAACTCATAATCTGTGTAACCATCCCCGATGGCGAATACATCTCCGTCAAGATTCAGTTGCTGAAGCAATTTCACCTTTCCTTTATCCTGAGAAAGCAGGTTACTTTCATCATATCCGGTAATGTTGCCTTCTGCGTCATACCTGAAAGTATTGGCATACACATTCTCTTCCTTAACTCCCATAGAAACTGCTACAGGAACAATAAAATCTTTAAAACCGCTCGAAACGATCAGAATATTTTCCTGATTCTGGGTAATAAAATCTCTGTTTCTCTGGAAAGAATCTGAAATTTTCCCCATCAAAAAATCTACCAATATATCAACATGCTCTCTGTTTGCCGGTAAAAGATTTACCCTTGCCTTTAAAGACTCTGCAAAGCCAATCTCTCCCAGCATTCCTCTGTCTGTGATAGATTTTATTTCTGAAACTATTTTATCCTTGTCTTTATTCCCTGCCAAAGCAATGGCAGCAAGTTCGTCCAAGCCTTCCACTTTCGTGAAAGTGCTATCGAAATCAATTACAAAAAAGATTTGTTCCTGGGTTTTTGTCAACATCATATTAGTATATTAGCCGTAATCGAATGAAAAAATGCTTGCTTTTCAGCTGGTATATTTTATTAAAACGCTTATTATTTTTTGCGAAAACAATCCGGAAAATCTTTGAATAAAATCAACCGATAGCCATATAGGTGTAACTATCTGTTGTTTCGAAAGATTCAAATTTCCAATGTTTTTTAAGGTTATAGTTCAGGATCGGGTTATCCATTCAAGTGCTTTCATCTCCGACCATAGCACCCCATTGTAACCTGACTGATAAAATCCGCAATGGCCTCCTTCTTCCGGAGCAAAAAAATGGACATTTTCCAAACGTTCCGTTAATTCAAAAGGATAACATTTCTTTGAGAGAAACGGGTCATTCTGCGCATTAACAATCAATGTAGGTACTGAAATATTTTCTATAAAATTAATCGAACTATTTTTTGCATAATAGTCCTCGGCATCTTTAAAGCCGTGCAGCTGTGAAGTGTAATAATTATCGAAGTCTCTCAATGTTTTCACTTTAGAGAGGTTTGAAGTGTTTATTTGGTCCGGGTAATATCGGGCTTTCTCCAGAATTTTCTTTTTCAGAGAACGGTTAAAACGAGTGGTATAAATCCAATCCTCCCACCCTTCCATCTTACTGCTTCCGCTGGAAAGATGCAAAGGTACAGAAAAAGCAATTGCTTTCTTAATTTCAGGATAAAGGTTTTCACCTGATTCCCCAAGGTATTTCAATGTCAGGTTGCCACCGAGGCTAAACCCGATTAAATATATTTCTTCATAGCCTTTTGACAACGCCACATTGAGTACGGTCTGCAAATCATCCGTAGCGCCGCTATGATAGAATCTTAAAGTTTTGTTGATTTCTCCAGAACAGCTTCTGAAATTCCAGGCAAGACAGTCAAAACCGTTCGAGTTGAACAATTTGACCATGCCAATGATATATTGACGGGTTGTATCTCCTTCCAATCCATGACTTAGCACAACCAGTGGTAATTTCTTCTTACCCGGTCCTTTCGGAAAATCATATTTTGAAAAAGACCAGTCAAGATCAAGAAAATCACCATCATTCGTATCAATTCTTTCGCGTTCATACACAACACCTTCTACCTTGCGAAAAACGGAAGGATAGATGGTTTGCAAATGCCCATTGGGTAACCAACGGGGCGGCTGATAATCTGACTGTCGAATAAATGGCATTTGTTTCAGCTATTCAAAGTATAAATTTAACCTTTGTCTTTGAAAAATAGAGCAAAAACAACTATAATCAATATATTATCTTTACAAAATACAATATTGAAAATTGTCAGTTCTTTTGATAGCTAAAACCGTACGGGGATTTTCTGCATCCTAATCTTTGAATTGAGGCACGGTTTTAGCCATCTGGGCTTTGAGGGCTTCATTAAGATCATTTGAAAGAATCATACCTGCGTTCCAGGTTGCTACAAAATTCAAACCATCTGCCACACTGTGATCCCTGGCGTACAGGATATTTTCCTTCGTTCCGCGAACAGATAATGGCGACTTTTCAGCTATATTCCGCGCTATTTTCAGTACTTCTTCCAAAAGCATGTTTTTATCCTGAAAAACCTTATTAACTAATCCGCTCTTTTCAGCTTCTTCTGCATACATCTTTCTTCCGGTGTAAGCCAGTTCTCTGCAAAGTCCATCGCTGATCAGTTTAGGCAAACGCTGTAAAGTACCAAAGTCAGCAACCATTCCCATATCAATTTCCTTGATACAGAAATATGCATCACTCGTGCAATAACGCATATCTGCAGCACAGATTAAATCCAGTCCGGCGCCAATGCAGGCTCCGTGAACAGCAGCCAGAACGGGTTTCCGGCAGGTCTCCAGTAAATTGATAATCTGATGGTATTGAAGGATAAAATTCCTGATATTTTCTCTCGTTCTTCCCTCACATTCATTCTCAGCTGTCACTTTCAGGCTCATTAATACACTGAGATCTATTCCGGCAGAAAATAACTTTTCCCCTTCTCCTGCAAGGACAATTGCTCTTATGCCGGGTGTCTCAGCACAGCATTCCATAGCCTCTTTCAATTCCTGCCAGGTCAGAACGTCCAGCGCATTGGCTTTCTCAGGCCGGTTAATTTTCAGGATAGCCACTTTATCTTCCTGAGTTAATAAAATATTTTTAAAATCTTTCATAGCCTTTTTATTATGCACGCATACCATTTTGACAAATTTATCAATTTTATTCCAAAAAATCTTATCAAAATATAATTAGCAAAAAAATATTATTTCTCCTTCTGAAATCATACCATAGACTCAGAATACGGCGTTTCTTCGTCTTATTATCTACTCTTTATCAGGCATTTACAGCCACCTTCATCCATTGAATTCAATTATTAAACCATATTTTAAACGCTCGGCTGAATTTTACGGGAAGGCTGTTTTTGGTATTAGTCTCCGGGCTTTCTTCAAAAAAAAGAAATTTCCTAAATCCAAGCATCACGAATCCCCGTAGATATGTGCAACCGAAAGAAAAGCACTCATTCTTTTTTAAAATTTATACCATGAAAACTTTTTTCCTGAAAACCTCAAAGGTTTTATTGACGATTTGCCTGGTCATATTTGCTGGCCTCGTTGTTTGGGCGAATTGGGAGGAGCCTCCACTTTCTCAAAGGTTAAATCTAAAGCCGATCAACCTTTCTGTTTTTAACATCAATAAGACAATTTCGGCAGAAGACAGTGCTTCGATTTCTGGTCAGCTTACAGCCCAGAAAGGTGTAACTGCCTGCACAATCAATCGCATTGGCAGTACAATAAGTGTCACTTATCATGGAGATGAAACTTCTGAAAATGTCTTAAAGTCTATTGTTGAAGCCAAAAACTATATAGCCAAAAAAGTAGAATTCGATAAATATGATGGCCCTCAATGTCCTGTTCCTGCTGAGTATCTGGATTTTTTTACAAATCTTAAATCTTCTCTCTGTTTCCGTTAGCCCCTTGTCGGTAACCCCCTTTTTGAAATTGAACCGCAATACCCACACTTTAACCTTTAACTTAAATTTTGTCCGCGTTCTTTAAAAATCAATCATTTTGCGAAAGACGGATATTGCGGATTTATCTGACTTTTGCTTAAACCAGTAAACTTTTAAACACATGAAAAAATCATTGCAAAGCTTGGGCTTAGCCCTGCTGATGGGTACTTGTTTGCTTTCATCTTGCAAAAAAGATGACCCTGTAGTGACCCCGACGAAATCGCTCTACGACAGATTAGGGGGAAATGCAGCCATTTCGGCCGTTATTGATCAGTTTATAGCAAATGTCGCTGCCGACACTAAAATCAACGCTTTCTTCGCTGATGCAGCTGCAGATCCGGCACGTCTGACAAGATTGAGAAACAATCTGATTAATCAGGTTGGTATGGCTACTGGTGGTATGGAAAAATACACCGGAAAAGACATGAAAACGGCTCACAAAGGAATGGGGATTGAAGAGGCAGATTTCAATGCATTAGTAGCAGATCTGAGTGCTTCTCTTGATAAATTTAATGTAGCGGCCGCTGATAAAACAGAACTTCTTACCGCTTTGGCAGGTTTGAAAGGAGATATCGTTGAAGGCCCGACTACACTTTATGTCCGTTTGGGTGGAAATGCAGGTATCAGTACTGTAATTGATGACTTTTTAGGAAAAGTGGCAGCCGATAACCGCATTAATTCATTCTTTGCCGCAGCAGTAGCTGATCCTGCCCGTCTGACCAGACTAAGAAATAATCTGATCAATCAGGTTGGTATGGCTACAGGTGGTACTGAAAAATACACCGGTAAGGATATGAAAACTGCTCATAAAGGTATGAATATCAATGAGGCTCAGTTCAATGCACTGGTATCAGACTTACAGGCATCTTTGATAAAATACAATGTTGAATCAAGAACCAAAATCCAGCTGCTTACAGCTTTGGGTGGTTTGAAAGGAGATATTGTAGGACAATAGTTTAGTGGTTTGGAATTACTTTTCGGGGATTTTCTACATAAATCCCCGAATTTCCTGAAAATTTTGCTTCTCTAAATCAGTTGTTAACATGACAAAAGTCAGTTTATAAGGCTTGAATAATACCTATTTTTGCGATTAAGTATTTCTTCTTAACAATTTAATTTTTCCCGGAAATCATAGTCAGAAAATTAGTTATTATTTATACAAGTTCTAAATAAATTTTTCTTTCGGAATTTGTGTATTTTATTAATGAATCGTGTCGTAATTTTGTGAATCTATATAGTATCGAGAAGATGCAAAATCAATTTAAAGCGTTCAGTCTATCATATAAATCTGCCCCGCTTTCAGTGAGGGAACAAGTTGCACTTAACGAAGGTGAAAGTAAAAACTTTGCCTTGATGCTTAAGGACTTATTTGGCATACAGGAAAGTCTGATTGTATCAACCTGCAACCGTACCGAGATCTATTATATTTCAGACAAGAATTATTCAGGCGACATAATCAAATCCCTTTTAATTCAAAAAGGAATTACCAATACAGAGGATTACCTGTCTTATTTTGAGATATTCCAAAGTCAGGAAGAAGCTGTAAAACATCTCTTTGAAGTAGCCACTGGACTACATTCAAAAGTTGTAGGAGATTTACAGATTCCAAATCAGATCAAACATGCTTACCAATGGTCGGCGGATATAGACATGGCTGGTCCATTCTTACACCGTCTGATGCATACCATTTTCTTTGCCAATAAAAAAGTAGCTCAGGAAACTTCTTTCCGTGATGGTGCTGCTTCAGTTTCTTATGCCACTGTTGCACTGACTGAAGAATTGACTCAGAAAATGACTCAGCCGAAAGTCCTCATTATCGGTTTAGGTGAAATCGGGGCTGATGTTTGTAAAAATCTGGCAGATAAGGAATTTGCAGACATTACAATTACCAATCGTACCCGTGCCAAATCAGACAAAATCGCTGCCGGACACAATTTCAGAGTAGCTGATTTCGAAAATCTGGAAGAAGAAATTGCCAAAGCAGACGTAATTATTTCTTCTGTAATGATGGATAAACCTGTTATTACAAAAGAACTGGTTTCAAAAATGGAGGTTCTTACTTTCAAATATTTCATTGACCTTTCTGTACCGAGAAGTGTTGAAGATACCCTGGAAGATTTACCTGGTGTTTTAGTATATAATATTGATACCCTTCGTCAGAGAGCAGATGAAGCTTTACAGCAACGCCTTCGTGCGATACCTCACGTAAAAGAAATTATTGCCGAAGCCATTACAGGTTTTGATGACTGGTCTAAAGAAATGGTTGTTTCTCCGACTATCAACAAACTGAAAAATGCGCTTGAACAAATTCGTAAGGAAGAGTTATCAAGACATCTCAAAGGAATGAGTACCGAGGAATCGGAGAAAATTGAGAAAATTACCATGGGAATCGTTCAAAAATTCCTTAAGCTGCCTGTTATCCAGTTAAAAGCTGCCTGCAAACGCGGCGAGGCAGAACAACTGGTGGATGTACTGAATGAATTGTTTGATTTAGAGAAAATTACTGTAGAAAGTCACGGCCATTAATTTCGGCCATATTGATATAAAAGAGCCTGCAAGTTTAAAAATTTGCAGGCTCTTTGCTTTTTACTGAAAATGATATGAAGGGCAGAATAAGCTGATTCTTTCGGGAATTTCCCTAAATTGCCCCGGAAAACCATTGTAGAAATGTTAAAAACTGTTATCCGTTTACTCCCGATCCTGTTCATTATTGTCTCAGCAATATGGATCTGGGAAAAATTCAAAGATTTCAAAAACCCCTTTGCCGGTGATGACCTGGAAGTGACTCATCATTTAGTCATTCAGAAAATTACGGCTATGGGGAAATTGGAATTAGTCAATTACAGATTTAAAGACGTCGTGGAAAGCAGGATTCACAAGCAATTTTTGCCAGACGCTAAAGCCATTCTAATCGTGGAAGGAGAAGCCATTGGCTGTCTCGACCTGACGAAAGTCAGCATGGCCGATTTAAGTACCAGTCATGACACCCTGGTTGTCCACCTGCCGGATCCGGAAATCTGTACTTATAAAATAGATCATAGCAAATCAAAAGTCTATGATACCCAGTTTGCACTTCTGGAAGAAGCTAAACTGGTAGATCAGGCCTTTAAACAAGCAGAAACCCAAATTCAGCAATCTGCTTACGAGGCCGGAATTGTAGAACAAACGAAAGAAAATGCAGATAAAATCCTAAAGCCTTTTCTGGAGGAAGTTTCCGGTAAAAAGATCTTATTACGCTATCAGTTGCAAACGACGAAAAGGATTTTAAAATAAGTATGCTTTCTCATACGTCAGACCTTATATCCGGATCTGAAAATTCAAAAAATAAAAATGAATAAAGAAGCGCTGAAAAAAGCTGCTAATTTTTGTGCCTATCAGGAAAGAACCCATCATGAAGTAAAAGAAAAACTGATGGAGGTCGGGGTTTACGGAGATGACTCTGAAGAGATAGTAGTATGGCTGATTGAAAATAATTATCTCAATGAAGAGCGTTTTGCCAAAGTATTTGCCGGTTCAAAATTCAGACAAAAACACTGGGGAAGACTGAAAATAAGACAGGAACTTAAACTTCGGAAGCTCTCTGAATATTGTATAAAAGCAGGTATGGCTGAAATCAATGATGAAGATTACATGGATACTTTACTTAAAATTATTGATAAAAAAGCCCATTCTTTAAAGGGTGAGAATCCCATGATGCTAAAACAAAAACTTGTCAGGTACGCACTGAGCAAGGGTTTCGAAAACGACCTCGTCTGGCAGACAGTTAATGAAATTTTAAAATCATAATTTTTTTTCTTGGTCAACTAAAATTTTCGCACTAACTTTGAAGTCATGAATTTGACAATCAACACATACAGAACTTACTATTACTACTACGGTACTCCAGCGTAAGTCGGTTATGGTTTGTCTGAAATCCAACAGAAATAAAGAAAAATCATATATAGAAACCGACTTGAAAAAGTCGGTTTTTTTATTGTCAAAAAATTACCAGAAAAGGCCTTTTGCCAGTAACAAAAGGTCTGATTTAAACAAAAATGAACATACAACCTGCATCCCGAATGAATTTGGTACAGGAATATTATTTTTCCACCAAATTGAAACAAATTGCCGACATGCGCGCCAAAGGCATTGACGTATTGAATTTAGGCATTGGCAGTCCCGATTTACCCCCTTCTCCGGAAACAATCGAGGCTTTAGCTGAAACTGCTAAAAATCCTAAAAATCATGCTTATCAAAGCTATGTGGGTGTTCCGGCTTTTCGTGAAGCATTCGCGGACTGGTATCAGACTTATTTTAATGTTACTTTAAATCCGGTTACTGAAATTTTACCATTACTAGGCTCAAAAGAAGGTATCATGCATATTTCCATGACCTACCTGGAAGCCGGTGATGAAGTTTTAGTTCCTAATCCGGGTTATCCTACTTACCGTGCCGCTTCATTGCTTGCCGGCGCAACCGTCGTAGAATATGAGCTTTCGGAAGACAGAGGCTGGTTACCTGATTTGAAAGAATTAGCGAAAAAAGACCTTTCAAAAGTGAAACTAATGTGGGTAAATTATCCACACATGCCTACAGGTGCGAAAGCTAATAAAGCCTTTTTTGAAGAGTTAAGAGATTTTGCAAAAAATCATAATATACTGATTGTCAATGACAACCCATATTCATTTATCCTGAACGATAACCCAATGAGCATATTATCGGTTGAAGGAATGAAAGATGTGGCATTGGAATTAAATTCTTTGTCAAAGTCGCAAAACATGGCCGGATGGCGTGTTGGAATGCTTGCCGGAAAAGCAGAATATGTAAGTAATGTTCTCCGTTTCAAATCGAATATGGATTCGGGAATGTTCCTGCCTCTCCAGCTGGCCGCTGTTAAAGCACTTCAGAATCCTAAGTCCTGGTACGACGAACTGAATGCCATCTATAAAGTTCGTCAGCAAACCGTATTTAAATTAATGGATTTGCTTGAATGTGAATATGATACGGCTCAGACAGGTATGTTTGTCTGGGCAAAAATCCCGGAAAAATATACTTCCGGCTATGAGCTTTCAGACTTGATTTTAGAGAAATCAGCTGTATTTATTACACCGGGAGGTATTTTCGGTTCGGCAGGAGACCGATACATCCGAATCTCTCTTTGCGCCGAGGTTTCTCTTTTTGAAAATGCTATTATGAGAATTAAGGACTGAAAGAAGGATTTTGAACCCCTTCTTTTACCGCTCTTCTCTTATAAATAAAACACAAAATTATGACTATTACAGTTGTGGGTCTGGGACTTATTGGTGGTTCTATGGCATTGAGTTTAAAAGAAAATGGATTTGCTGACACAGTAATTGGAGTGGATAACAGCACTGCTCACGTTATCAAAGCATTGGAATTAAAACTGGTTGATAAAGTGGCCTTATTAAATGATGCTGTGAAGGAATCAGACATCATTATTCTGGCAACTCCCGTTGACTCGCTAGCCACGCTCCTTCCGGCTATTTTGGATACACTTACTGAAAATCAGGTGATTATTGAAGTAGGTTCAACGAAAGTTCCGGTGATTAATGCCGTTAAAAACCATCCGAAAAGAGCCAATTTCGTAGCTACTCACCCAATGGCAGGAACAGAGTTTTCAGGCCCTGAAGCAGCAATTCACCATCTTTTTGATAACAAGGTATGCGTACTTTGTGATATAGAAGATTCCAGACCGGAAGCAGTAGCTACCATTCAGAATATGTATGAATCCGGATTGAAAATGAGGCTGAAATACCTGGATTCTGCTTCGCATGATGTCCACACAGCCTATATTTCACATATTTCACATATCTGTTCTTTCGCTTTAGCGTCAACCGTTCTGGCAAAAGAACGTGATGAAGACAGTATTTTTGACCTGGCAAGTTCAGGTTTTGAGTCAACAGTCCGTCTGGCAAAGTCTTCACCTGAAACATGGATTCCGATTTTCAGACAAAATCAGGATAATATCATTGACGTATTAGATGAATACATTAATACACTTTTAAAATTTAAAGGCTTAATGCTTTCTGAGGGATATGATAAATTTAAGCAATATCTGACTGAGGCCAATGATATCAAACGTATTCTGAACAAATAAGAGCCCCTTATTTTACCGCTTACTAAAGTTCGCTTAATTTTATTTTGCCCGGTTAAACCTTCCTATTCTATTCAGTATCCAAGTGGCAGTTTGCAATTACTCTTTAAACAAACTGCCATGGCATTACTTGATACTCATAAAACTCCCCTGACAACTGCTCAAGTAGCCCATCTGTTAAGAAGGACAACCTTTGGTCATACACCATCGTTACTCAGCTCTCTTTCCGGTAAAAAGGCAGAAGATATCATTCAAATTCTACTCACAGATAAACCTGCTCCTGCACCTCCTACAGATGAAAATGGTCAGACTTTCCATGACCTTCCTTTTGGATTTCCTGAAACGGTAGATGCAGACAAAAATAAAAACGACGGAAAGAAACGGGCCAGAATTAAATGGTGGACGGCCGGATTAATGGTAAATCAACCGGCATCTATTCTGGAAAAAATGACACTTTTCTGGCAAAACCATTTCGTTTCCACGGCTACAGTGGTTTCCGATGCAAGATTCATTTACCGGCAAAGTCAGCTTTTAAGGAAATACGCTTTAGGTAATTTCAAAACATTTGTAGTGGAAATCACCAAAGATCCGGCTATGCTTTTGTATCTGAACGGGAACCAGAATGTTGTGGGGAAACCTAATGAAAACTATGGCAGGGAATTGCAGGAATTATTTACGATCGGCCGGGGCAATTATGACGAAAATGACGTAAAAGCCGCTTCTAAAGTATTGACAGGATGGCGGCCGCTTAATTACAGAAGTGCTGCGCAGGCAGATATCGGGGTTGAATTTCGCCCGGCCTCTCATGATACAACAGATAAGGTATTTTCTGCAAGTTATCAGAATACGGTGATCAAAGGCCGAACCGGGGCAACCGCCGGAGAAGAGGAACTCAATGACCTGATTAACATGATCCTGGCACAGGATGAAACTGCTCGTTTTATCGTCAGAAAATTCTATCGCTGGTTCGTTCAGGCTGATATTTCTCCGCAAATTGAAACGGAAGTAATCGAGCCTTTGGCAAAAGTTTTCAGGAAAGATTATGAAATCAAGCCTGTTTTACAAACACTTTTCCGTTCAAATCACTTTTATGATGAAAATCTGATTGGCTCCCAGATCAAATCTCCGCTTGATCTGATTGTGGGAACGATGAGAATTTTCAATCAGATTGCTCCTGACTCCGGTAATGACAGGACTTCATATGATTTGTTTACCCAATATGTGTATTCACAGGCAAAAGTACAGCAAATGGATATTTTCGACCAGCCCACGGTTTTTGGATGGCGGCCATATTATGATACTGATTTTTATGAAATATGGATCAATTCAACCACTTTGGCATTAAGAGGAAGTTTTACAGACGCCATAGTAAAAGGTTCAAATGCCATGAAAATCAATATTGATTCCGTAAATCTGGCCAAACAGGTTTCTGAACCTTCTGACCCGGTTATCCTGATCAATGAACTGAGTGAAAATATGTACCCTTTTGCGCTGACACAGGAACAAAAAGATTATCTGATTGATCAGGTGCTGATTCCGGGTTTACCCAGATATGAATGGCAGCTGGAATGGCAGGCTTATACCAGTGATCCTACCAACAACGCCAAGCGAAATGCTGTAAAGCTTAAATTAAACAGTCTGTTACAGTTCATGCTTCGTTTAGCAGAGTATCAAATGGGATAGAACCATTTTTGATACTTTTCCTCAGATATTCTTAGCAATTTATTCTTGCTGACTTTTACCCAGGTTTAAATTTAAACTCAAAATCATGAAACGTCGGGATTTTATTCAGTATGCAACTTCTTCTTTTTTCCTGCCATTGATTCTGGACGGCTTCGGTGCAAAGGCTCATACCAAAGCAACGACACCCTTTATGAAAGCCATGCAGCAAATAGCAGATGCAAATGACCGGATTTTGGTTGTAATTCAGTTAAACGGGGGAAATGATGGTTTAAATATGGTCTTACCTCTTGATCAATACAGTACCTATACCGCCTCAAATTTCAGAGGAAATATTGCCATTCCGGAAAACAAAGTACTCAAATTAAACGGAAAACCGGAAACTGGTCTGCACCCTTCCATGACCGGTTTACAAACTTTATATAATGAAGGAAAATTGTCGATCATCCAGGCAGCGGGGTATGCCAATCCAAGCTTTTCCCATTTCAGAGCCAGTGACATCTGGTTTACAGCAGTTGATTCAGACAAAATTTCGACTTCCGGCTGGCTTGGTCGTTATGTAGAAAATACTTACGATGGTTTTCCTGACAACTATCCCAGCTCGAGTAACCCTGACCCATTAGCGATTCAGATTTCATCTATTTCCTCAACTGCTTTCGTGACAAGTTCTGCTTCAGCGGCGCTGGCAATTCAGGATCCTGATACTTTTGCTAAAATTGTAGGAGACAAACCAAATATTATCTCCGGTGATCTGCCGGATACCCCGGCCGGAAAATACACAGCATTCATCCGTCAACAGCAAATATCATCTGTAGCTTATGCAGGACAATTGAAAATAGCTGCCGGAAAAGGAAAAAATCTGGTAACCTATCCAACTCAGAATACTTTAGCCGATCAGCTTAAAATCGTATCAAGGCTGATTGCAGGAGGCTTGCAGACCAAAATCTATTATGTAACTCTTGGTGGATTTGATACCCATTCCAATCAGGTAAATGCCGGAGATACATCAGTCGGAAGTCATGCAGATTTACTCGGTAAACTTTCTTCCGGCATTAAAGCTTTTATGGATGACCTGAAAGCACAGGGTAATGACAACAAGGTCGTGGGAATGACATTTTCTGAGTTTGGCAGGAGAGCTATCTCTAATGGCAGTCGGGGGACAGATCATGGCTGGGCTTCCCCGTTGTTTGTATTCGGAAATGCCGTAAAGACCCAAATGATTGGAAAAAATCCTAATTTAAAAGACCTCGATAATAATAATATCAAGCTTCAGACAGATTTCAGACAAGTTTATGCGAGCATTCTCACCGACTGGATGGGTGCTTCTGAGGCAACTGTCAAAACGATTCTGTTAGACAAAACTTTCAGTATTTTACCTATTTTCAGGCAGCAACAGGTATTGGGTACAGAAACTGAAGTTCCGGGAACAAACTTCAAAATCTATCCAAATCCTGCAGTTGGTGAAACCATTCTGGAATCAGATAAATTTAATGGCGGTATCTCTGATTTACAGCTTTCTGATATGACCGGAAGAAATTATTCTTCCCGCTGGAGTCAACTTTCTGCTAATAAAATTCGTTTAGATTTAAGTAATCTGCCTTCCGGAAAATATCTGGTTTGTGTAGAAACCAGACAAGAACCTATTGTAGGAACACTCGTTGTATCACATTAAAAACAATATATTACCTATTCAATCCAATTTAAAACTAAAGTCATGAAAAAACTCATTTTGATTGCCCTCCTTTTCACAGCATTCCAGGTAAGCACTAACGCACAGGCTCCTGCCACCGCTCCTGCTAAAGCTGCGAAAACAGAATCCAAAAAAGACAAAGGTCCTAAAAAATCAGCTGATGAAAGAGCTGTTCAATATTCTCAGGAGCTGAAGCAAAAGCTTAAACTAAATGACGATCAGTATAGCAAAGTATTGGCTGTCAATACAGAATGCATCAAAAGAAAAGATGCACTGAAAGAAGCGGATGATAAAAAAGCGAAGAAAGACGGAAAAAAAGACATTAAAGCATATCGCTTGGGTGAATACCAAAAAATCTTTACAGCCGATCAGTTAGCCGCTTATAAAGCCATGAAGGATGATGAGAAAGACAATAATGATAACAAGCATCATGGAAAAGACGGAAAAAAAGATGATGCCAAAAACTAGGCTATAATTTTTCCGGATAAGTCCTTCTGAAAACCAATCAGAAGGACTTATTTTTGATTCTGATAACTGTTGTCTAACCATGGCTTGCGGCTCACAAACCACTTCTTAAGTTAATGTATTTATATGCTCTGCGCCACCATGGCATGATTTATTTTATATGGGAATATTTTCTTCGTATTTTCCTCCGTTCCCTACATAAATACACCGCTTATTACTTCCGGACAATACGGCTTCATAAAACCTTACCCCAGCCACTGCTATATCATTCATAAAACCCGGATAATCCGACTTCCCTTCCTGATTATCCCTGATAGCCTGAATGGTCTTCATTTCACTGAACTCATCTGAAATCTCTCTTAACACTTTCGTATTGGCGTGCAATATCCTCCCGCCTTCTGCAAAACGATATATTATTATTCCGGTAGCGACATCCACGGAATAGGATTCAATACCGGCATTTATAAGTTTCTGTGCTAAATCGGGATAATTTACGGCCGATTTGTATGCTTCATTAATACTTTCTTCTCTGGTCATCAGGAATTATAATTGAGGGAAATACTACATTTAAAGCTCATTTATCAGATAAACTGAAAAGGTAAGCATTCTTGATCTGAGCCCGTTAACAGCCGGATTTTCTGTCAAAAATGCTTACGGCATTGTTAGACAACTTTCTACTTTCCTAACACTTCTTTATTGAAAATCTCCTGTACTTTCCAGATTGACACTTCGTAAAACCACTTATTCTGAGGTTGGAAACACATAATCGGGGCATGCTTGCATCGATCGGTACATTCGATCTTAAATACTTCCACCTCATCTTTCAGATGGGCGTCTTTGATTGCTTCTTTGAAGAATTTACGCACTTCTTTGTACTTTCCACATTTGTCGCCATCGCAAATGAAGATAGATTTTTCGGGGAATTGAACTCTGCTCATAAGCCATATTTTTTTAGTAAATATACTTAAAAAACATCCTGTTCAAAACGGATTATTTTCCGGGGAAAACTCAAAAATTTTATTTGTCAATTTCCCCCGAAATAGAATATAAAACAGGGCATATCTATCCTTTAAAAATAATTATCTTTGGGAATCCTATGAATTACGAAATAACTTAAAGACACATTATAAGATTTTATGGAAAGACGTTCGGCATTAAAGAACATGGCAATGGCAGCAGGAGGTTTAATCAACCTGCCTTCCTGGGCCAATAGCTGGGATAAAACCACGGTTCAGAATCACCAGCTGAAAGTTTCAGCCAGTCAGGAAGCGATTTTGGCGGAAATCGTTGAAACAATTATCCCCACAACCGATACTCCGGGTGCAAAAACACTTGGTATTCATCAGTTTGCAATGAAAATGGTAGCAGATTGCTACGACAAAATTGCGCAGGATAATTTCAGGAAAGGTATAAATACGGTAGAAGAGCTCAGTAAAACCTCTTTCGGTAAATCACTTACCGAATGTGATGCTACTCAGAAAAACAAAATCATTCAGGATATTTCTGAATCAAAAGATGCTGATACACAAAGCTTTTACAAACTAATCAAAGGCCTTACCATTCAGGGATATCTGAAATCGGAATATGTATTGAGCAATCTTCTGATTTATGAACTTGTTCCGGCCCGCTTCCACGGTTGTGTGCCAGTAAAGAAGTAATTTTGTCAATTTTTGAATAGTAAGGAAATCCTTTCCTTTTTATGGCAAATACCTGTCTGAATACTCAGATAATCTGTTTTGCCCTTAAAATCATAGAAAACCATGTCATATCTGAATATAACTAGTGTAAAAGACCGCACTTATGATGCAATCGTCGTAGGCTCAGGTATCAGCGGCGGATGGGCTGCGAAAGAACTAACCCAAAAAGGACTTAAAACCCTGGTTCTGGAAAGAGGTCGTGACGTTAAACACGTAATCGACTATCCAACCACCATGAAAATGCCCTGGGAATTTGAACACCGTAATCAACTCCCGCTTGAGGTTAAAAAAGAAAATCCGATTGTAGGTAAATGTTATGCTTTCTACGAAGGAACAGAGCATTTTTTTGTAAAAGATAAAGAACATCCTTACATTCAGGAAAAGCCTTTCGACTGGATTCGTGGTTATCAGGTAGGTGGGAAATCGTTGCTTTGGGCCCGCCAGACGCAACGATGGAGTCAATTCGATTTTGATGGCCCTGCCCGTGACGGCTTTGCTGTAGAATGGCCAATCAGTTATCAGGATCTTGCACCCTGGTATAGTTACGTAGAGAAATTTGCCGGAATTTCCGGTAATAAAGATGGACTGGCAGAACTTCCGGATGGAGAGTTTCTTCCTCCTCACGATATGACCTGCGTTGAAAAATACTTTAAAGAACAGGTTGCAAAACAATATAAAGACCGACATATTATCATCGGTCGTGCGGCTCATATCACACAGCCAAAGCCAATTCATACGCAGCAAGGAAGAGCACAATGTCAGAATCGTACTTTATGCGAAAGAGGCTGTCCTTTCGGCGGATATTTCAGCAGTAATGCTTCCACTATTCCCTGGGCTGCCAAAACAGGAAAAATGACTCTTCGTCCTGATTCTGTGGTACATTCTATCATTTATGATGAGAAAAAAGGCAAAGCTACCGGCGTGAGAGTGGTTGATGCTCATACCAAAGAAATGATTGAGTTTTATGCGCGCATCATTTTTGTCAATGCAGCAGCAATCAATACGAACCTTGTTTTATTGAATTCGACTTCAAATCGTTTCCAGAATGGTTTGGGTAATGATAGTGGAGTACTAGGGAAATATGTTGCTTTCCACAATTACCGGGCTTCAATTTCCGGAGAATATGATGGTTACTTAGATTCTACCACAGACGGCCGCCGCCCTAATAGCAGTTATATTCCACGTTTCAGAAATGTTTACAAACAGGAAACAGACTTTTTGAGAGGTTATGCAGCAGGTTTCGGAGCAAACCGTATCTCTTATCAGCCAAATGATGGTTTTGGAGAGCATTTGAAAAGTAACCTTCTTCATCCGAAATTGGGTGGATGGAGTGTGGGTTCTCATATGATGGGTGAAACCATTCCGAAAGAAAGCAATTATGTAGCTTTGGATAAATCCCAGAAAGATCCCTGGGGAATCCCTCAGCTGAAAATTGCCATCGATTATGACAATAACGATGAAAAAATGATCAAGGATTATTTTGAGCAATTGACCGAGATGTTTACCAATGCAGGATTTAAGAACATTCGTACCCGCGATACCAAACAGGCTCCGGGTCTGGATATTCACGAAATGGGAGGTGCAAGAATGGGTAAAGATCCGAAAACGTCTATTCTGAACAAATGGAATCAAATGCATGCCTGCAAAAACGTTTTTGTAACTGACGGGGCTTCCATGACTTCAACGTCAACCCAAAACCCTTCTCTGACTTACATGGCGCTTACCGCACGTGCAGCAGATTATGCCGTAAAACAAATGAAAATGGGTAATTTATAATTCTGATCTTATCCGGCTTTTAGCCGAGGTACTCAGAGTCAGTTTGATTGGCTCTGAGTACCTCTTTTCTTTTTACAGCTTTTCAATTTTATAGACAAACCTGTCTTTCGCTTTCAGAACTTTCGCCGTCAGCATGATTCTGAAAATATCCATATTGTTCCAGGTCTGCTTAAACTTCTGTTCATCCGGTTGGTTTAATGGCATTTTCTCAGAAGAAGCCTTCCATTTTCTGGCATCGTAGCTTAAAACAACCTGTTTACCATCCGGTTTTGTAAAAGTGATTTTTCCCGGCGTATCAAGGTTGATTTTACAGATTGTCATAAATATCTGGGAAAGGCTTTTCAGGTTTTCTCCGGACTCAAATTCATCTGAAATTTCAACGCTTCCGCTTTTCAGTAATTTTACGATTCTCTGCCAGCTTTTAAGATTTGCCTCTTTAGGATAAGCCGCAGCAATATCCATCTTCAGACTTGATTCTTTTTCTCCAGCCTGATATACAACGTGTTCAGCTTCATACTTCCTTCCGTCTTTTTGTTGAAAACCATTGACAATAGGCAGATTATGATAGGCAGAAGTATTATACCAAAGCTCATAACGCTGTGAAGAGAATGTTTTGGAAGTATAAGTTCCTGAACCAATGTCAAGAATGACAGGAAAAGCATCGGTATAAACGATAAAATCGCCTACATCATTATGGTTGTGGCTTTCAGCATTATGTCCACCGTGTGAAGCAAGGTATAAACCATTTTCGGCACGGGCTGCCATTACCTGAATATCACTAATCCAGACATCATTCAACAATGGCTCTTTCAAGCCGGGAGAAGCTTTTGAAGCCTCTGCACATTCTTTGATAGCAAAAAGATTAAAAATAGCCCTTGACCGGAAAAACTGCTCAACAGAGGGTTTAGGCGTAAAATTCTGATAGGACCACAAACCAAACTTTAACATATCAGGATCATTCAAAGCTTTTCCGAAACGATATAGCAAAATCCCGTCAGGTTTAAGATGTGGCGCGGCATCAGCAAAATTGATAAAGTTATCGCCCTCTATATGAGCTTTGTAAATATAAGAAGCCATATTTTTCACCAGTTTTTCATCATACACTGAAATCCTGCCATTGGTAGCCCTGCTCAAAATATCCAGTGCATCAAACATACAGGCCCCTGCCGCAAACCAATAAGAGGGTCCTTCATCGCAGCCACCATCATCTCCTAAACTATTGAAATATACATCCAGCAATTTCAGGGAATAATGAAGTGTTGAAGCCCTTCGTTCTTCATTTTTTTCCAATAACAGGTTGGCCATCATCCAATTGGAAATTATCCAGGGATTCCAGTTATTTACTGACATGTTATTATCCTTTCCACCAAGATAGCCGTATCTGGCAGTAAGCAATGGGGTGAAGATTCTTCGGTTTACTTCGTAATAAATTCTCGGACGAATGAGTTTGGATTTCTTTTCCAGGGCGTCTCCTACCAGATAATCTGTCAATGCCATTACTGAGGCAGTTTCGGCAGCAAATAAATCTACAATCGGGTCCTCTGCATCGGGCAAACCATTTCCTGCCTTTTGTATGCCTAAATGGGCAGGAACACCCCAGAATGTTTCTTCAGAAATAGCCCAGACGCCATTCAGAATGTCTTCCGTGAATCGGTCTTTCCTTTCCAATGCCTCTGCAAGTACCAGACTCATCAACTGATTTCTTCTGCTGAATGACACTTTCTGAAAGTTGTTTCTGTCTCCCGTTCTTACATATTCCAGCCAGAGAGAGGCCGAAACGGGCTGAAATTCCTTTCCAAGCAGCTTTTCTGCATTAGATATAATTTGTTTCTGTACCGAATCCGGCAGATTCTTTTGCCAGATTTCCGCTGTTTTGGGAAAAGGAGTCCAGTCTTTGGCGGGAATCAGGTTACGACTGATTTCCTCCTGAGAGAAACGGCTTAAAATATTTCTCTGCTTCAGTTGTCCGAAGGTATCTGATCCGATCAGGATCAATGATACCAGGAACACTGCTTTCAATTTAAGAATAATTTGTTTCATATGTAACTGAGCGATTAACCCGCTTTTTCAACCAGATATACTGCTGATAAAATACTAAAAAGAAGTGTTTGTCCGGAGGCTCTTTACGAACAGAACAACCAGACAAACACCTTAATTATTTACTGAAATGGAATACTTATTTATGTTTCTTCATCAGATTATCATATCTGAGCAAAGCTTCGATATAATAATAGTCAGCATATACCAAAGGTACATCTACTTCAGATTTCAATGGTTTTGCTCCTACGCTATGCATAAGAATAAAATCATGATTCTCTCCAAGTTTTGCTTTATAGGCAGGAGAAGACAAAGACTCAAGCATTTTTTCAGCTGAATCAAAATATGTTTTTCCTTTAGCTGCACCACTATACTTGGTTAGCTCAAGCAAAGCTGAAGCCGTTACCGCAGCTGCAGAAGCATCACGTTCTTCATTAGGAATATTCGGAGCATTGAAATCCCAGTAAGGAACTTTGTCAGCCGGAAGATTAGGATGATTCAGGAAAGCATCTGCCAACTTTTGTGCCTGCACTAAATATTTTCTATTCTTCGTTTCACGATACATCACGGTATAACCATAGATTGCCCAGGCTTGTCCTCTTGCCCACATAGAGCCATCTGCATAACCCTGAGCGGTTTTTTTAGCAATAACCTTTCCGCCATCACCATAACAGATTACATGGAAACTGCTGTTATCCGGTCTGAAATGGTTTTTAAGCGTAGTGTCTGCATGTGAAAGACTCAATTTATAGAATTCTTTATTGCCAGACACTTTACTTGCCCAGAACAGGAACTCCAGATTCATCATATTATCAATAATTACCGGATAATCATAAGACTGAAACTTATTCCATGATTTGATTACACCGATTTTCGGATTAAAACGTGTGGCAAGAGATTTCGCTCCTGTCAGCATAATTTCCTTGTATTTTGGATTTTTGGTCAATCTGTAACCATTTCCGAAAGGACAATAAAGCATGAATCCCAAATCATGCGTATCTGTATTATACTGCTCTTTTTCAACTGCCATCGACCATTTGTCAGCCGCAACTTTCCATTTAGGGTTTTTAGTATATTCATACAAATACCAAAGAGATCCTCCAAAAAATCCACTGCACCACCATGACGTCGGCATGTCTCTTAAAGTCCCGTCAGGGTTTACAGACTGAGGTGTTTTAGTGTAATCAGGGTGAGTTTTCAACATCAATTCGTATTGTTTGGAAGCAAAATCAATCTCTTTTTTCACATCAATCTTAGACTGTGCAAAAACATTCAGAGAGGTGCCAAGCAGGGCAAACAGCCAATATTTTTTCATTATTTTATATATATTTATTTTTGACTTTTGAGATTCACTTTAACGGTGTCTGACATACGTATCCTTTCTTTTTCCAGAAATTTCTGAAAAAGTCCTGCATTTTTAAATTGCTCATCGGCAGCCTCCCATCCTGCAAAAAACCTGAAACTTACCGGTACTCCCGGCAGGCTTTTCAGCTTTACGAAATAAGTCTGCTGAACTTTTGCCGGACCGCTCTCCGGAGCTTCATCAAAACCAAGAAAAGAGGATTTTTTAACCAATACAGCCATCCCCAGATTATCTTTATTTTCGCTTTGTTTATCGAAAGTAGCCAAAAGACAATCTTTCTCCCCTATTTCCTGTATGGCTTTATCTGAAAGCAGGTTAACGATTCCGGTAACAAGCTGTCGTTCTCCGGTAAATCCTGAAAGGGTCACTTTACTTTCATAATAATATTGTCCTCCCACGATGCTGATTTCCTCCGTAACATCATATTTCTCCTCAGGCGAAACCTGCCAGTTTTTGTATTTCATTCTGAAAATCGCCCTGACCGGACCATCGGAAATCAGCTCATAAGAAGTTTTTTCAACATGCTCTCCCAATTTCACCACGCTTTGTAAATGATCTTTCTCCTTTCCGATTATAGCAAGAGACCCTGCACCCAATGAATTACCTAGTTTCAGAATATCCATACCCCACCAGCTTTTTTCATGGTAATTTTCTCCCAGACCAATCCGGTCCATCATCATTTCTGAAGTAGTTTTACCATAAATATCTTTCCCGTTTCTGGGGTCAAAATACAGCCTGAAAGCCACTTTATCATTTTCCCAGGCCGGGCCTTCCGTATGATACAAAGGCAGTTTAGTTTTGGAAAAATCAGTAGGTTTCATCCCTTCAGGCATGGTTTCGGCAGTAATCGGCATAAATTTACCTGAAGCATCCATTTTCGCCATTCTGGCATGCGCACGCTGTGTGAATTTCGGAAAGTCTCCTGCCTTCACAAATGATACATTTATTCCGGTTTTCTCCAAAGGCTGAAGTGTCAGTAAAAAAACAGCTTCATCCCATTTCCCATCTCCATCCAGATCATCTGTCTGAGATGGCAATACCGAACCATCAGCTTTTTTGAACAATGGCAGCTTCTCTTCTGTACCGGATTTCAGTCCTTTTATCAATGACCTCCTCGAAAGAATAATGGCTTCATCATTTCTGATAAAATCCGAAGGGTTTTCAAGCGTAATATGCATTTTCTCCTGAGCCATCAGAAGAGAGCCCGGGAGAAAACACAATATACCTATTTTCAGAAAATGCTTCATAATTACCTGAGTTCCGTAATCGGAGCAAAATCCATATCCGAATAATCTAAATTTTCTCCTGCCATTCCCCAGATAAAAGAATAATTTGAAGTACCGCAACCAGAGTGAATAGACCAGGGTGGAGAAACAACCGCCTGGTGATTAGCTACCACAATATGTCTGGTTTCCTGTGGATTTCCCATCAAATGGAACACCCGATGTGCTTCATTCAAATCAAAATACAGGTACGCTTCCATTCTTCTGTCATGTACGTGGGCAGGCATTGTATTCCATACGCTTCCGGTATTCAGTACAGTCAAACCCATCACAACCTGACAACTCTGGATCCCATCCTTATGAATGTACTTGAAAATAGTACGTTCATTTGAAGTCTCAAGAGATCCTATAGAAACCGGTGAAGCTTCCTCTTTTGTCATTTTCCGGGTTGGATATGAATGATGAGCCGGAGCCGATAAAATGTAATATAGGGCAGGATTTTCAGCATCATTGCTATTAAAAATCACCTTTTTTGCTCCTTTTCCTATAAAAAGACAATCCTTTTTAGAAAGAGTATGACTTGTTCCATCTACTTCAATTGATCCGTCTCCCCCGACATTAATAACTCCCATTTCACGGCGTTCAAGAAAATAGTCTGCTTTTAAATTATCATACGTTGGCAATTCAAGGCCTTTTCCAACAGGTTTTGCCCCCCCTACAATCACTCTGTCGTAATGGGTATATTCCAGAACAACAGAATCATTTTCAAAAATAGATTCAATTAAAAAATTCTCACGAAGATCCTGAGTATCAAATCCTTTTGCCTCTCTTTGGCTTATTGCCTGACGAATGTGCATCTGCATTTTTACAATGTGTTTAAATTATTTAGGGGATAAATATTACAAAACTGTATATCATTTGTCTAAAGTCAATATTCCTTCATCTTTTACCCATTTTCGAAAAACTTATTTTCAGCGGGCAGAAGCCGCAGACATTTTATCTTATTCGTTTACAGTCTAAAAAAAATACAATATTTACCCTAAAAACCTTTTTTATAATTTCTCTCCCAATTTCAATGATTCTGTCATTGAAAAGGCATTTTTATACCTAAACCAATTGAAAATTATATTTTACACAGAACTAAAAAAAGAAAAATCACAATATATTTTGCATATTTTCATGCAACCGTTACCGCAACCGTTTGCGGTAACGGTTGCATGAAAAAAATAATTTACCGGAAAAATCAAGTATTTTACTCCTGAACTCCGCTTTACAGATAAACCGGTAATCTGAGGTCAAACACTTCTGAATTCTCATAAAAAGGAATAATCATATTTCAGGGTATTTGAAACCGGGGCTTGTCATTTAACCAACTTTGTTACTTATAAAATTATGAAAGGAACACCCGTAACCATAAAAGATATCGCCAAAGCGCTGAATATCTCTATTTCAACCGTTTCCAGAGCCTTGCGGGGAATGCCGGAAATACATGAAAGCACCAGAACTGCTGTCATAAAACTGGCTGAAGAACTGGACTATCAGCCCAATCAACTGGCCAAAAATCTGGCCAAAAGCCGCACAAAAACGATAGGTGTAATTGTTCCGAATCTGAGTTATTATTTCTTTTCTGCCGCGCTCAACAGCATTGAAGAAGCTGCCATGCAGGCTGGTTACAGTGTGATGGTCTGTCAGTCGAACGAATCATACCTTCGCGAAGTCACCAACATACAAAACCTCCTGAGAGGACAGGTTGAAGGTTTTATTATTTCACTGGCAAGAGATACCAACGATTATTCACATATCCATAAATTAATGAGAAAAGAGGTTCCGCTGGTGCTTTTCGACAGATATGCAGATGAGATTGAAGCAACAAAAGTGATCGTAAATAATAAAGAGGCTGCTTTTAAAGCCACGGAACATCTGCTCGAAAACGGTTGCAAAAAAATAGGTTTTTTAGCTGGCCCGCCAAACCTGCTGATAAGTACTCAACGTCTGATGGGATATAAGGAAGCCCTGGAAAAACATGGTATTGCATTTTCAAATACAAACGTTTTTCATACCGATTTTACCCAGGATAACACCGTCATTAAAACCCTTGAAATGATGAGTACACTCAATCCGGATGGCATTGTGGCAGTAAGCGACAGGATTGCCTTTTCAGCAATGTTTGCCCTTAAACAAAAAGGATTGAGAATTCCGGAAGACGTGGCAGTTGTCAGTTTTAACAATGAACCGATCTGTACACTGTTGTCTCCTACCCTCAGCAGTGTCAGTCAGCCTGTTCAGGAAATGGGAACAGAAGTGGTAAGATTATTACTCAGACAGATTGAAAATGAACATAAACTGCCTGTCGAAACCAAAATTCTTGAAACCAATCTGATTGTAAGAGAATCTTCAGCCAGAAAATAGCTTATTCCTGATAATACCTTCCGGCGATGCCCGGCTCAATGCTTTAATTTTATTTATTCCAACATAATTTACCCGAAAAACTCAACATTAACCATGAAAAGAAGAAAGTTTATTGCTGCCTCATCTATCATTGGCGTTACGGCCGTTTCTCCCTCAGTAAAGGCTGCAACTTTAGCAAAAACAGAGAAAGAAATTTATGAATGGCGGACTTATGAATTAAAAATGGGCGCTTCTCCAAGATTGGAAAGCTATCTTCAGAATGCCCTAATCCCTTGTCTGAACCGCTTAGGAGTAAGTAAAGTCGGGATTTTTAAAGAACTGAGTAAAGACGAACCTGCTAAAATTCATGTCCTGCTGGTTTTCTCTTCTCCCGATTCTTATTTCAAAGTTCTGGCGCAAATGAAGACGGCCAGCGAATATTTAAAAGCCAGTGAATCTTATCATCAGACCACTCCGGATAAAGCTATTTTCGACAGGCTGGCAAGTTCTCTGATGCTGGCATTTGATGGAATGCCTACGCTGACAGTCCCGGCCAATACTTCAAGAATTTTCGAATTAAGAACTTATGAAGGTTTTAATGAAGATGCGGTAAGAAGAAAAATAAAAATGTTTAACGAAGCAGAAATTGACATTTTCAACCATACAAAATTACATATTGTTTTCTTCGGAGAAGTCCTGGTTGGCGCAAGACTTCCTTGTCTGACTTATATGCTTACTTTCAAAGATATGGAAGAAAGAAATGCCAACTGGGCACAGTTCAGCGCAGATCCTGACTGGAAAAAAATCTCACAGGCTCCTGAATATGCGAACTCTGTTTCAAGGATTCAGCGGGTTTTCCTGGAGCCGCTGGCTTTTTCTCAGATTTAAAAATAGCCTTTCCGACACAAATAGCCTGGAAAGGCTATTTGCTTTTATTTCTGCGGAACTGCATGCAAAAGTTCCATGCCTACTGAAGATCGGGGTTTAAATCCTGTCCAGTTTTTATCATTTGAATTTTCATTTAATTCCAGGAATTTGCCAAAATCCTTCTTCTTCAGATGAATCCCTAAAAATGCTGTCACAAAATGCTGGTTGATATTATTGATTTTCTTCTCATTCCAGGCAGGTTCAGCATAGTGATAGTATTCCTGCAAAGGTAAACCTGGTTTTAATGCCTGATATGGCGGCGGATTGGGAGCCACGTTATGCCTTGCATTTATATAAGTCAGCAAATAACGGTCACTGTTTACCGCACCGGAATAAATGGCCTTGATACCATCTGCATATCCTGACACATCATCCTGACTCCCGGCTACAAAGAAAACAGGTACTTTCAGTCCTTTTAATCCTTCTGCATCCCAGGTTCCTCTTTGCATTCCCCAAGGCGCAAATGCAACAACAGCTTTGATTCTCGGATCATAAGAAGCTTTAAAATCAGGGTGATTGGTTGTTCTTACCTCCACCGCTTTACTGCCGGAAGTAAGCGATTCAAAAGTACTGAGCAGGGTCTGGCTATAACCTGCCCCGGCTACATTCAATACGCCATATCCTCCCATAGAATAACCGATTAAGGCTGTATTTTCTGCATCAACAATTCCTGAAAGAAAGTTTTTACTTTTGGTTTTTCCCAAATCTGCGATTTGATTGAGGATAAACAAGATATCTTTCGGTCGGTTCAGCAAGGTACTCGGAAATCCTCCTGCATCGCGATAAGTGGATTCGGTATGATCAATTGCCACCACAATATAACCCTTGGAAGCAAGATTTTCAGTAAGATAAGTCAGTAAAAGTCTTGAACCAAGATATCCGTGGGATACTACAATTAATGGAAAAGCCCCTTCAGCCGTCAGAGGAGCAGCATCTCTGGAAGCTCTTCCCTGAAAAGTATAAGGGATTAATGGTCTTTGCGGGTTATTTGCCGCACCCATTACCTGATCATATGTTACCAGTTCTTTAGCGCCATCGGGTAAAATTGCCGGGTACCAGACTTCCACCTTCAGCGGTCTGTCATAAACCGGGTCTATATTGTCTTTTCGTTTGAGAATATCAATCTGGCCTTTGTTTACAAATTCCAGGGTTCTGACACCAACTTTGTATGTGCCGCGTGCAGAAAGTTCAGGTGCATCGGGCAAAGCATCTCCGAAGATAAACTGATTATCATCCGTTTGGGCAGAAGCAGTAAAAATCAGTCCGTAAAAAAACAAAGAACTACTCAGCAGAAGCAGTAATCGTACAGTTTTGAATTTCATAGTTATACTTAGGATTGTTCAGGATGTGTGTTAAAACATGAAAAGTACGCAAAAGAGCATTATTAAACAAAACCGGAATATTAAGGTATTGTTCCGTTTTTAAGCTATAGTTTTACAGAAATTTATCATTTTTTACAGCTTTCTGAAACAGTCTATATTCTGATATTCAGGGCTAAGCCACTGAAATCTGTACCGCTAAAAGGTCTCAGTGATATTTTATCATTTTTCTTCATTCTTTTATGCCATTCCGGTACAAGAATCCCGGAAACTGCTCCGACTATAAAACCTGTAATCACATCTGTCTTAAAATGTTTTCCCGCTTCTGTTCTGTAATACCCGACCAGCGCCGGAGGAATTGCCGCAGCCGTAAAAATCAGAATCCGTTTAAGGCCTTTGATATGGTTATAATCTGTCAGGACTTTTGCCAGAAAGAAGGTAGAAGTTGTACTGAAAGATACATGCCCGCTGAAGAATGAATTGCTCTTGGCCAGACCTGTTTTATCTTTTATATCAAGTGCAGGATTATAAGTCAGCGGCCTCGGACGTCTTATCGGATAAGCGCAGGCGAAATAAACCGCATTGTCTATGGCATGAGTTACCATATAAAGTGTAAGCAAATCCAGCCAGTCTTTTCTCATTTTCTTATCAATCATTAGCAAGGCAGGGCTGAGAATGGAAACATTGAGGAAAAGATCAGATTTATCCTGAGCATTTGCAAATCCGGCAGGATCCTTGAAAGCAATCGGTCTGTCAAAAGAATTGAGGTCATTCGGATTTAGCTTCATTACATCACTTTCTGTCATTGTAGCTACGCGGTCAAGTTCCTTGAACCCGAAAAAAGATAAACCCACCCCTAAAACCGAACCAGTCAGTTCATATTTACGATTAACTTCATAAATTCGGGAAGTGGAATCTTTCTGAGCGGAAGTTGTCCTGATAAAAATAACCAACAAAAAAAGGATAATAATGGCTTTCCTCATAAGGCCTGATGCTTTTGTGAACGAATTGAAAATCGGAATAATATCGGTAAAAACCAATAAAATTGTGGAAAGAGTTCCTTAGATCCTGTAAACAGAAGTTGTTTGGCTCTTATTTGGAGCAATCCGGTGTTTATACCATTTCAGCAGCACTCCTTCAGTACAGTTATGATTATATTCCGGTAAAATATGCTCCGGCAAACTCATCCTTACTCAGCAATTGAAATAAGAAACAGTATATTTGTTTTTTCAAAATTGACCTATGCAAGAAGATATTTTATTTCAAATCAGTAATAAGCTTAAGGAAATCAGAAAACAAAAAGGCGTAACGCTTCAGGAAATTGCCAATGAAGCAGGAGTTACCAAAGGTCTGATTTCTCAGATAGAGAACAGCAGAACCATTCCATCTCTACCGGTAATGCTCGAGCTGATCAAGGCACTTGATATTGACCTGAATGTTTTTTTCAAGGACATTATCAGTTCTTCTTCACAGAAAGTTGTGGTAAAAAGAAAAGAAGATTATACTCCTTTTACGAAGGAAAATGCCAAAGGCTTTCATTATCAGCGTGTTTTCAGCAAAAAATTCAAAGACAATCATATTGACGTGGTTATTCTTCGTTTGCAGACTAATGCAAAACGGCCAATGGTACGCACCAATGCCTATGAATTTAAATACATACTGAAAGGTGCAGTGGAATATACCATCGGAAAAGAAAAATACATATTGAATGAAGGGGATTCTCTCTTTTATGATGCGAATGAACTTCATAATCTGAAAGCACTTAATGAAGAAGAAGCGATGCTTTTAGTAATTTATTTCTTTCAGGAAAACACCTGATAACGCATTAGCTGATCTCACATTATCATTTTTAAAAGGCGAAGAGGAACACTTCGCCTTTTTGCATTCTGTTTTGCACAAATGTTTAATATTATTTAACATTTGAATGAGAAAAAGATCTGAAAAAGCCTCATATCTTCGCAGGCATTCTTTAAATTTACGCTTTGATTGTTTACAAATACTAAATTATAATTCAAATTTAAAGACTTTTGTTACTAATAATAAACAACCAATTCAAAGAGCCGGCATTTTAACATTTCAATATATCTATACAATCCAATTAATTTCATGAACATCAAATTAGTTATTTTCGATCTGGCAGGAACCACTTTTCACGATAAAGGAAATGTTACCCAATGCTTTCAGGAAGCCATGAAAACTTACGGTTATGCTATTCCTACTGAAATAGTCAATGCTTTAATGGGTTACAAGAAAAATGTAGCTATCAGAATGATGCTGGATCAGTATGAATCTGATACAACCCTCATTACTGATAGTCTGATTGATAAAATTCATACTTGTTTTGTTGACAATATGATTGCCTTCTATCAAAACAGCCTTTCTATCGATCCCCTTCCGAATGTGGAAAATGTATTCCGTTCATTAAAATCTCAGCAGGTGAAAATTGGTCTTGATACCGGTTTTTCAAAAGACATTGCCAATATTATTCTGACGAGACTTGGCTGGCTTGAAAACGGGCTGGTAGATTTTCTGGTAGCGAGCGACGAAGTTCCGCAGGGAAGACCTTATCCATATATGATTCAGAAAATCATGGAACAGGCCGGAGTCAAAAACAGTGAAGAGGTAGTTAAAGTCGGGGATACCGAAGTTGATATCAACGAAGGCATAAATGCAGGATGCAAATATTCCGTAGCAGTTACAACCGGAGCATTTACCAGAGAGGCCCTGGAACCTTACAAACCATCTTTCATCATTGATGACATGATTGATTTACTTCCGATTCTTGCCGGAACAAACTTAAACTAAACCATGAACTTTTTTCCAGCCATCAGCCTGAGACTTAGCAGACAACCGCAATGGATTATCACCATTTACAGTGCGTTCATCTGCTTTTCTGTCTACAGTGCGGCCTTTATTATCCGGAAAGCCTTCATTGCTGCCAAATATGATCACATGCAGTTTGCAGGCGTGGATTATAAAGTCTGGCTCGTATGCGCACAGGTACTCGGGTACATGATGAGTAAATTTTTCGGGATAAAGTTCATTGCTGAAAATCAAAGAAATAATCAGGCCTTACTCATCAACAAACTCCTTTTAATTTCCTGGATAGCCTTACTGGGTTTTGCACTCGTTCCGGCTCCTTATAACATCGTTTTCTTTTTCCTGAATGGTTTTCCTCTAGGGATGATCTGGGGACTTCTATTCAGTTATATCGAAGGCAGAAGAACAACAGAACTCATGGGAGCATTACTCACCTCCAGTTTTATTTTTTCTTCGGGTTTTGCCAAATCTGCCGGAGAATGGCTGTTGAAAGTTCAGCATATCAATGAACAATGGATGCCTTTTGTAATCGGTGCAGTGTTTCTCTCTCCTACCTTGTTATTCACTCGTCTGCTTTCTACAATTCCTCCTCCGGACCTCGAGGATAATTCTCTGAGAAGTGAACGAAAACCCATGCAGACAAAGGAGAGGAAAGCCTTTCTTGCGCGGTTTTTAGGAGGATTGGTAATGGTCATTATAGCTTATACCATGCTGACAATTCTCCGGGATTTCCGTGACAATTTCGCCCCTGAAATTCTCTCAGACATTGGTTTAAATGGTTCAGGCATCATTTTCGCCCAAACCGAAATCGGCACAACATTGCTCGTTTTAGCGGTAATGGGCACATTTATCATCATTCGTGATAACCGGAAAGCCTTTATACTTTGTCACTGGATTTCTGTAGGTGGTCTTGTGATCACTTTAGGGGTAACTTATTTATTTTCAAAAGGTGAGCTGACCGGTTACTGGTGGTATCTACTTACCGGAGTTGGTCTTTATATCGGCTACATTCCTTTCAATTGCATTTATTTTGAACGGATGCTTGCTACTTATCAGATTTCGGGGAATGTCGGGTTTATCATGTATCTGGCAGATTCTTTTGGGTATTTAGGCAGTATGACAGTCTCTATGCTCAAAGGTTTCGGCACTTTGCATCTTACCTGGAGCGGCTTTTTTATGAGCTGTATCTATTTCGTAGGTTTTTCAGGCATTTTACTGATTATCCTTTCTCTTTTCTATTTCAAGCACAAATTAAGTACTCATATAGCAACAAATAAAACATAAGTATTTAATTATCAGAAATTTAAATCAAATCATTCAGGAAACAAATTAACGTTTAACATATGAAGCAAATTGACAACCAGCCTTCCGCTATTGTAATAGGCGCTGGTATAGTCGGATTGGCCATCAGCAGAAGTCTGGCAATTCAGGGATATAAGGTACAGGTTTTTGAACGTCATGAAAAAGCTGTAGGAGCCTCTATCCGAAACTTTGGCATGATCTGGCCAATCGGTCAGCCCAATGGCAAAATGTATAACAGAGCCATGAAAAGCAGAAGTATCTGGAAAGAAATCTGTGATGAAGCGGAATTATGGTATGAAGAGGCCGGAAGCATTCACCTGGCCTATTCTGAACTGGAAGCACAAGTGATGCAGGAAATTGCAGAAGGAAATGCCGGAGTCAGAAACATCAGATGGCTGAATACAGAAGAAGTTCTGGCAAAAACTCCCGCTGCCAATCCTGCCGGACTCAAAGGAGGACTCTGGAGCGGAGATGAGATGATCGTAGAGTCAAGAGTTGCGATACAAAAGCTCCCGGAATATTTAAGCAGGAAATACGATATCGGATTTCATTTCAGTCAGGCAGTCTCAGGAGTAGAGGGGAATACCGTTTTTTCAGGCAAGAAAACCTATCATGCAGATAAAATTTTCATTTGCAGCGGAGCAGATTTTGAAACTTTGTATCCGGAAATATTTGCTGAAAACCATTTTACAAAATGTAAACTTCAAATGATGCGGATCGTTTCTCAGCCTGAAAACTGGAGAATCGGGCCTTCTTTATGCGGTGGTTTGTCACTGATTCACTACAAGGGTTTTGAAATGGCACCTTCTCTTGCTGCCTTGAAGAAACATTATGAGGAAAACATGCCTGAATATCTGCAAAACGGCATTCATGTGATGGTTTCTCAGAACGGAGAAGGAGAATTAACCATAGGCGACAGCCATGAATACGGGCTTCATCTCGATCCGTTCGATCGTTCTGAAATCAATCAGCTGATTGTAAGCTACTTAAAAGAGTTTGCTTCTTTCAAAAACTGGGAAATCGCACAATCATGGAACGGAACCTATCCTAAAAGAACCAATGGTGAAGCTGATTTTGTTTATCAGCCTGCTGAAAATGTGTGGATTGTAAATGGAATGGGCGGAGCAGGAATGACCTTGTCATTCGGTCTGGCAGAGGAGGTGATTACTGAAGTATTATCCCAAACGCTTTGATTTTTTTAAATTTCAAACATATCAAAAACCATGAAAAGACGCTCATTTTTGAGTAAAACTTCCCTGATAGCCGCCTCCGGCTCATTACTTTCTGCCGGAGAAACACAGGCTAAAAGCATTCCCTCTGTGGAAAAACCTCTGCTCACAGTGGCACATATCACGGATGTTCACATAAGACCTGAGTATCATGCTCCCGAAATTTTCAAAAAATGTCTGGCTGAAATCATAAACAAACATCAGCCGGATTTCTTTCTGAATGGCGGAGATTCCATTTATGCTGCGGATTATAAAGGAATCAAAAGAGAAAGAGTATTGGAACAATGGAAAATCTGGGATGATTGTATGTCGTCGGTAAGAAAAAAATACGAAGTACATAGCTGCCTGGGCAACCATGATATGTGGTGGGATGCTCCCAACACCAATGATGAAATGTATGGGAAACCATATGTTGTAAAAAGACTTGGTATTCCTGACCGATTTTACAGTTTTAGCAAAAAAGGCTGGCATTTCATTATTCTGGATGGAAACCATGACGAGATTTCCCTTGACGAAAAACAATACGAATGGTTAGAAAAAGAACTGGAAAAACTGGCTCCCGGTACGCCAACGCTGTTACTCTCACATTATCCGATTCTTGGGGTAACTCCATCATTTGAAGGCGGACAGCATACTGATCATAAAAAACTCAAATCTCTTTTTTACAAACACAAAGATAAAGTGAGGGTTTGCCTGAGCGGACACAATCACTTGCTGGACAGAGCCTGGTATAATGATGTGCATTATTTCTGCAACGGGGCTGTCAGCGGGTTCTGGTGGGAACCTGGCGACAAAAACTCTGCCGGACCTTCTTATTTCCATGAAACAGCTCCGGGCTATGGCTTGTTAAAATTATATGCCAGTGGCAGGGTTGAAAACGAGTACATTGTTCACAAAATCTGAAAAATGCTTTAAAAACCGGAAGTCTCAAAAGGATTTCTCAAAACATCAATATGAAAAATATAATCCGTATCTCTCTGTTTTGCCTGATCCAGTTACTTACGCTTTCTGTAGGTCTGGCTCAATTGAAAAATGTTAAACATGTTATTCTCATCGGAGTAGATGGGCTGGGCGCTTATGCCATTCCGAAAGCGAATGCCCCTACTTTAAAAAACATGATGCAAAATGGTGCCTGGACACTCCATGCCAGAAGTGTTTTACCTTCTTCCAGTGCAGTAAACTGGGCTTCTATGATAATGGGAGCCGGCCCTGAATTACATGGTTTTACTGAATGGGGAAGTAAAGTTCCGGAACTTCCTTCCAAAGACACTACTCAGTATGGCTTATTCCCCTCTGTATTTTACCTCGCCAAAACACAAAAACCACAACTAAAAACCGCTGTAATTTTCGAGTGGCCGGGAATTGGATATCTGTTCGAAAAAAAATGTGTCAGTTATTTCAAAAATATAACGGGAGACAGCCTTACTTGCCTGAATGCATCTGAATACATCAGAAAAGAAAAACCCAACCTTCTTTTTATTCATTTCGGTGAAGTTGACCATGTAGGGCATGAAACCGGGCATGATACCAAAGCGTATTACAACCAGGTGAATAAACTGGATCAGTATGTCAAACAACTTCTTAATGCGCTGGATGAGGCCGGAATAGCTGATGAAACGCTTGTTTTACTTTCAGCAGATCATGGTGGTATTAACAAAGGACATGGCGGAAAAACATTGGTGGAAGTTGAAATTCCCTGGATTGCTTACGGAAAAGCTGTCAGACAAAAAGGCGAAATCAAACAAAGTATAGTTACCTACGACACAGCCGCTACCATTGCCTGGGTTTTAGGGTTAAATCCTCCTCAGCTCTGGACAGGAAGACCAGTTAAAAACATTTTCATCGGAAAGTAATCAGCATTTTATACCCAAAAGGGCAGAGTTATCTGAAATTCAGAGATAATTCTGCCCTTTTGAAGTTAATGCGACGTACTTTTTGTGGAAACATACTTCCCCAAAAAATCTTTTCAGGTTATCCTTTTAAATATTCAGACATTCTGTTCAAAAAGTCAATTTTAATCCTGAAATTCAGAAACAGAAATTTAAATATAACAACACCAGCACCATGTCTAATATTAATCTGATTATTGAAGAACGCCCACGCAATATCGGTAATTTTATGGTGGGAAGGCTCCTGCCTTTTCAGGGGAAAAGAATGGTCGGTCCATTCATCTTTATTGACCATATGGGACCTGCCAGATTAAGCGACCATCAAAATATGGATGTTCCTCCTCATCCTCACATCGGACTGTCCACCTTAACTTATCTGTTTGAAGGCAATATTATGCATAAAGACAGCCTGGGGACAGAAATCGAAATTAAGCCGGGTCAGGTCAACTGGATGACAGCCGGAAGCGGAATTGTACACTCGGAAAGAACGCCGGAATACCTTCGTCATTCAGAAAAAATATTACATGGATTACAAATATGGGTAGCATTACCCAAAGAGCTGGAAGAAATGGAACCTTCCTTTTTCCATGCCGCTGAAGAGGATTTACCTCATTGGAAATCAGAGGGTTTGTCTTATAAACTTGTGGCAGGTTCATTTGCCGGAAAAGAATCCCCTGTTCCTGTTTACAGTCCATTGTATTTTCTGGAAATAAAAAGTACAAGTGCTCAAAAAGTCTCAATCGGGAGTGAATTATATGGTGAAGCAGGGCTTTATATTTTAGAGGGAAGTGTGGAAGGAGAAGGAAATACATTTGGTCCCAAACAATTATTAGTGGCAAAAAACAGCCAGTTATGTGAGTTTGAAATGGCGGAAAATACGACGGTTTATATTTTCGGCGGAGAACCTCTCCCTGAAGACCGTCTGATTTACTGGAATTTTGTAGCAACAGATCATGAACATATTGAAAATGCCAAAATGAAATGGCAGGAACAATCTTTTGTCCCTGTACCCGGAGAAACAGAATTTGTTCCGCTTCCACAAGAATCTCCCAATCTAAAGTTAAAATAATGGCAAGTATCTCAGCAAGTATCGGACAAGAACCTTATAAAACAGAGATTAAATCTGCAACCAATCATATCATTGCGGACGAACCTCTCAGTTCAGGCGGAAAAGACCTTGGCTTCTCCCCGGATGAACTCTTAGCCTCCGCTTTGGGCGCATGTACCTGCGCTACTTTACGCATGTATGCCGACAGAAAGGGTTGGGCTGAACTTACAGGAATAAATGTGGATGTTTCTTTTTCAAGAGATATTCAGGCGAATGTTTCTCATCTCAAACGTAACATTGAGCTTGTCGGGGTACTTTCTGAAGAACAGAAAACACGCTTACTGGCTATTGCCAACAAATGCCCGATGCATCAGACTCTCACACATTCGATAGAAATTGAAACTGCATTGGTTTAATCTGCCTTCACAAAAACAACAATGAATCCCCCTAGCCAGAGGGATTCATTAGTCAATCTTTAACTAAATTATTCTACTCCAAACTAAGACCTTAAGGTTTTAAAGGGACAGCAGATACCGGCTGACCATTTTTATCAACTTCTACCACTTCATATCCTAATTTATCCAAACCCGGTTTAATCATTTTTTTATCTCCCACTACTACAATAATCATTTTGTCGAGCTGTAAATATTTCTTTGCCAGCTGATCAATTTCAGCTTTTGTGATATGGCTCAGCAGCTCTTTTCTTTCGGTCACAAAATTGGCGATTTCAGGATAATCCAGAATCAAGCCCAAAAATGAAGCTTTCTGAGAAGGTGTTTCATATTTAAGGGCATCACTCTGACCTATTGAGTTTTTCGTAAAAATCAACTCGTCTTCTGTAATTCCGTTTCTGGCATAATTGGTTATTTCTTTCAAAAATTCCACCACAGAACTATCTGTAGCCATCGCTTTTACGCCTGCCTGCGCAGTAAATGCTCCGGGTAACCTGGTGTTGCTGAAAGAGGAACGCGCACCATATGTATAACCTTTTTCTTCTCTCAGGTTCAGGTTAATCCGGCTGTTAAAAGCCCCGCCCAGGATATAATTCATCACAAAACTTTTGTAATACTCCCCAACCGGGCTGTAAGGCAAGCCTGCAAGATACCCGATCCTGATTTCTGACTGAGCAGCCTTCTCTTTATCAATCAGGTAAATTTTTGTATTAAATGACGGCGTTTCACTGAGTTTCTCCGGTAATGAAATCTTCTTCGGCTCCCATTGGTTCAGGAATGAAAGTTTAGGAATTAATGCAGATTTCTGAATAGCGCCTACTGCCACGATCTGGGTATTGGAAGGAGAGAAATTATTCCTGTAAAATTGTACAACGTCTTCAAGACTAATATTTTTTACCGTTTCAAGCGTTCCGCTTATTGGGTACGACTGAACATTTTTGGGTCCATACAACAATTTATCAAATACCTGACTGGCAATGGCTACCGGCTGTGTACTCTGGTTTGAAATCCCTTCAAGTTGCTGTTTTTTCAACCGTTCAAAATCCTCGGCAGCAAATTTTGGATGGAACATTTTCTCTTCCAGAACAGCAAGTGTTGCATCAAGGTTTTTCACAGGGGAATTAACCGTTACATAAACCCCTTCCGCGCCATAATTAAATGAAATTGTACTTCCCAGTTTCTGTAATTGCGTGCTGAGTTCTTCTGATGAATGCCTTTCCGTTGATTCGTTCATCATTGAAACAGTAAGTGGTACAATTCCTACTTTCGATAAATCATTTGCTGATAAAGTATGCCCCCCTTTTAAGATCACTGATAAAGTAACAGCCGGAATTTCATCTGATGTTGTTCCGATCACTTTAATACCATTTTTCAGTTTATCTGTCCAGTAAGGCGGAACTTTTAATTCAGGATTGGCTCCCGGAGATGGTTTTTGGTTTCTGTCAAAATTGTCTTTTGCTTTGACATATTTCAAACCCTTATACCCGTAATCCGGTGCTTTGTAATTTGCCGTAGAGGCTGTAAAGTTGTCAGCAGCTAAAATCAGGTCTTTTTTACCTTTTGGATAAACACTGAGAAAAACAGCATTTTTACCTTTTACATACTGATTATAAACACGCATTACATCTTCTTTTGTAACAGATTGCACGGCTTTTAATTCTACAGGCAAATAATTCGGATTTCCCGGGAAGGTCTGAAAGCCTGCCAATTGAGAAGCCTTTCCCGCCACACTTGAAAGACTCTGAATCAGGTTCGACTCATAACTCGCTTTAAATTGAGCAATATCATCATCGGTAACACCTCTCTTTTCAAATTCTTCGAGAGAAAGACGAATCAAAGATTCCATCGTTTCCAGTTTGGTATTTGGAAGCGGCAAAGTCAAAAGAGTCAGCTCTCCGGCCAGCTCAGTGGTTGGATGGCTCACAGAAACCTGAATAGCCTTTTGTGTTTTTATGAAGTTTTTGTAAAAAATTGAAGTTCTCCCTCCTCCCAGAATTTCTGCCAAAACATCCAGTGCTTTTTCGTCAGGATGATATGCCGGAACCGTCGGAAATACAACCTGCAACATCGGGAAACGCACATTATCTTCATAAGAAACATAACGGTTATTTTCAAGTCTGAAAGCAGGAACAATAGTTTTTGTGACCGAAGGACATTTAGGAATAGAACCGAAATACTTCTCAACCCATCTGAGAGTTTGTTTCACGTCAACATCTCCTCCGATCGTTAATGTAGCGTTATTAGGACCATACCAGCGTAAAAAGAAATCTTTGAGATCTTTTACATTTACTCTGTTTAAGTCTTCAATATATCCGATAGTGAGCCATGAATAAGGATGACCGTAGGGATATAAAGTTTTTGCTATATACTCTCCGGCCAGACCATACGGACGATTGTCGTAATTCTGGCCTCTTTCATTTTTTACAGTTGCTCTTTGTACTTCAAACTTTTTCTGGGTAACAGCATCCAGCAAAAAACCCATCCGGTCAGACTCCAGCCAAAGTGCACGTTCCAACTGATTTTTAGGAATGGTTTCAAAATAATTCGTGCGGTCGCGGTTTGTAGTTCCGTTCATGGTTCCCCCTGCTTCAGTAATCAGCTTGAAATGTTCCTCATCCGCAACATGGTCCGAACCCTGAAACATCATATGCTCAAAGAAATGGGCAAAACCGGATTTCCCGATTTCTTCTCTGGCCGAACCTACGTGATACGTAACATCAACATGAACCACAGGATCAGAATGGTCTTCATGAATCAGTAAGGTCAGTCCGTTTGATAATACGTATTTTTCATAAGGAATAATTAGCTCATTTCCTTTTTTTGTTACCTTTTCAAGCAATTTTGCCTGTGAAAAAGCTGAATTAATCAACGCAAAGCACAAAAGCATTGCGAAACATAGTTTAATGTTTTTCATTTTTGTTGTTTTTTAAAGAAGAAAACGGGTTAGGTTTATATAGATTCCCAACCTTTGATAGCCCCTTTTCTTCCTGCTGATACACCTTCCTGTTTTTCTGTCAACACGCTTCTATCCAAAAATCTTTTACTTTCTTTCCCGGAAAACTTTTTTCCCTTCATCCAAAAACCTCACAAAATTTTCCGGCTCATAATCAGCACCTTGCGGAGCTACCAACGACTTTTCATTGCTGTCAAACAATACATAATATGGCTGGGAATTGGCATTGAACCGCTGTGCCTGCATATCGCTCCATTTATTGCCAATGGTTTTAATGAATTTCCCGCTATAGACAGATGTAGTCTGTTCATTTTTTGCCAGCTCTGTTTTATCATCTACATAGAGTTGAATCAGAACGTAATCTTCTCTTAGCCGTTTCAACACTTCCGGTTTAGACCAGACTGTCGCTTCCATTTTACGACAATTCACGCAGGCATGACCTGTAAAGTCAATCATAACAGGTTTATTCACTTTTCTGGCATAAGCCAACCCTTCCTCGTAATCAAAAAAAGTATTCAGATTTAAAGGCGCATGAAAAATATCACTGTATTTTACGGAGACACGATGCTCACTGGCGGATGAACTCATCCCTCCGAGACTTCCGGTGTACAGGTCAAAATCCTGTGTGTGCTGAGGAGGCAAAAAAGCTGCGATTGACTGCAAAGGAGCTCCCCAAAGTCCAGGAACCATATAAAAAGTAAATGAGGTTGATATAATAGCCAGAAATAACCTTGGGGTGGAAATAAAAACCAAAGGACTGTCATGCGAAAACTTTAATTTTCCCAGCAGATACAAACTCATGAACCCGAAAATTACTATCCACAATACCAGAAAAACTTCTCTGTCAAACCATTCCCAATGATACGCCAGGTCAACATTTGACAGGAATTTCAGGGCCAGAGCCAGTTCGAGAAATCCCAGGACGACTTTCACACTATTCAGCCATCCTCCTGATTTTGGCAGAGCATTCAGCCAGGAAGGAAACATGGCAAACAAAGTAAATGGCAAAGCTAAGGCCAGTGCAAAACCGAACATGCCGACGGCGGGTCCTAAAATCTGACCCATTGTGGCTGCCTGAACCAAAAGTGTTCCGATAATTGGTCCGGTACAGGAGAAAGAAACCAGCGCCAAAGTAGTTGCCATAAAGAAAATCCCTAAGAATCCCCCTTTGTCAGCTTTAGAATCAGCTGCATTCAGCCAGGAAGCAGGCAGCATTAGCTCAAATGCTCCCAAAAACGAAGCGGCAAAAGCTAATAACAACACAAAAAAAGCAAAATTAAAAATGCCATTTGTTGAAAGGTTATTCAAGGCATCTGCTCCGAAAAAAACCGTGATGCACAAGCCTAAACTGACGTAAATGACTATGATCGACAAGCCGTACAGCATTGATTTCCGTATTCCGTCCGCTTTCGAACCCTTTTGCTTGGTAAAAAAGCTCACTGTCATCGGCAGCATCGGAAAAATACAAGGCATTAAAATCGCGGCAAATCCTCCTAAAAGTCCTGCTAAAAAGGTAAGCCAGAGAGGTTGAGATACTGCTTTTTTTTTAGATTTCTGTTCAATATCCAGCGGGTTTTCCTGTATCTCCGGCTGAACAGCCTTCTTAAAAACCGTTTCATTAACAGAGTCTTTGCTGATAGGGTTGCCATGAACATCTTCAGTACTTTTTTTCTCTTTTGTTTTCTCCGGAGAAACCGGAATCGAAAATTCTACCTGATCCGGCGGAAGGCACTGTACGTCGTTGCAGACCATAAATTCAAGACTTCCTTTTACGGTTGTACCAGGCTTTTTCAGCTTTATTTTTTGAGAAAAAACAGCTTTATGTTCGAACCAGAGGATATTCATGTTAAACGACTGGTCGAAGGCTTTCGTGGGTTTACTGTTTTCAGCTACTGAACCCATCAGGTCATAATCCTCAGATCTGGTAAATGTAAAGGAAGTAGGCACGGGGCCTCCACCCTCAATATGCTGAGAATAAATATGCCAGTGTTTTTCAATCGTAGCCGTCAATGTCAGTAATGCGTCTGTATCATTGATCGCTTTTGCTTTGAACGCCCAGGTGACAGGATGTTCGATTTGAGCCGGACAAAACCGGGTCAATAAGAGCAGGAAAATTACAAGGTATTTTTTCATAAGAAACGAGACCCTTTCATGAAAAGAAATGTGGTTAATTAAATAAGATTTGGCAAAGAAATTGGTAAACGACTTATCGGACGATAATCAGTAAATTCAATTTCCGGTGATAGATAGTCGTTTTTGACAGGTTCTTCCTTCATCAGATCTGTACTTAAGTATTTTTTATTGCTATCGCAAAGAATGGTAACGATTCGGGCAGATCTTCCCATTTCATTTTGCAGTTTGATGGCTCCTATCAGATTGGCCCCTGAAGAAATTCCTACTGCTATTCCCAATTGAGAGGCCAGTTTCTGTGCAACCAGAATTGAATCTCCGTCACTTGCCTGAACCGGAAAGTGCAGCTCATTCAATTTGACTATTTCCGGAATAAATTCATCAGAAATACCCTGAATTCTATGAGTCCCTATCTTTTTACCTGCGGTAAGGGTTGGGGATTCCTTCGGTTCAAGCGGATGGATACGGATATCAGGCTTTCTGGATTTGAGAAAACGCCCTACACCCATCACTGTTCCTCCGGTGCCAACTCCTGCTACAAATGCATCAGGAGTAATATCAATGTTTTGCAACTGAAGCCAGATTTCTTTTCCGGTTGTCTGCTGATGAGCATCTGCATTATAGCGATTGGCAAATTGCCGGGGCAGAAAAATACAGGGATCACCGGCGGCCAGCTCTTCCGAAAATTTTATACTCCCCAGAAAACCACCTTCCTTTTTACTGATTAAGGTAATTTTGGCTCCCAGGCTACTTATGATATCCGTTCGTTCTTTGCTTAACCAGTCGGGCATGATAATTTGTACAGGATGCCCCAATGTGCGGCCAATTGCGGCAAAGGATATACCGGTACTCCCACTGGTTGCTTCCACAATTAAATCTCCGGCATTGATTTTACCCTCCTGATAAGATTGTTGCAGGATATACAAAGCCATTCGGTCTTTGATACTTCCGGTCAGGTTATAATGCTCACATTTTACGTACAGGGAACGGGATTGCCCCCGGTACGTATAGAAAATCTCCATCATGGGGGTATTGCCTACCAAATGCCACAAATGATTGAATTTTTCCTGAAGGTCTTTATTTAATCCGATTGTTTTTGTTGTTGACTGCATGTTTTTACGCTTGAGAAATGACTTCTTAAATGAGGTGGTTTCTTTATAAAAAAGTAATTTTTAAGCATACTCCGGGCAAATAGTTTCCGGAGGTCAGAAAACTTCTGACCCCGTCAACCCCCTATTAAATCACTAACGTACTACTTCTGAAAGTTTTTTATGTAATTCTTCGCTTCTCAGGTTTTTACCGATAATCTTACCGTTTTTGTCCAGTAAAAAATTCATCGGAACAGCACTTACCGCATATAATTTAGCGGCATCATTTTGCCAGCCTTTCAAATCTGAGACATGGATCCAGGTTAATTTATCAGCGTTAATGGCTTTTAACCAGGCCTCTTTTTTATTATCCAGAGAAACGCCGATGATTTCAAATCCTTTATCACGATACTCATTATACGCCTTTACCACATTCGGGTTTTCCTTACGGCACGGCCCGCACCAGCTTGCCCAGAAATCTACCAGTACATATTTCCCTTTCAACGAGGATAAGCGGATACTTTTCCCGGTAGTGTCTGCCATAGAAAAGTCAGGAGCCATTTTACCGGTATCAACCACCGCCAGTTTATCTGATAAGCTTTTTATCTCTTTCCCAAAAAATGAAGCTTTCACTTCTGCGCTGAGCGAATTATAATATTTCATCATTTTCTCTTCAGAACCCGGACGCATGTAATAGCTGTTGATAATAAAGGCACTGATGATTGAATTGGGATTAGTTGAGATAAAATGATTACAGACACTATCGGCATATGCTTCTCCTGCCATAAACACTTTATGAGCTGCTTTCTCTCTTTCCAGACTATCGGCAGGTTTCTTTTTCCCTTTTCCGGAAAACTCCTGGTACATTTTATCAGCTTTGCTCATCAGCGCATATGCTGCTTCCATTTCTTTTCTGTGAACCATCCATTTTTCATGTAAAGCCGAACCTTTCACGATTCCTTTTGAAACAGAATCTTTATAGGTTGTAACGGTAATTGATCCGCTCTGAACGAAAACCGATAAGCGATCTCTCTGTGTCAGGTATATATTGTAAACCGAAGGATGGTCTAATACCCCTTTAAAGGCAAATTTTCCGTCAGTACTGGTTAAGGAATCAACATGTACTTTTTTCCCATCGTAATTGGAAAGATAAATTTTCTGGTTTGTCAACCCTTCTATTTTCCCGGAAAGATTGTACGTTTCCTGCTTAACCGGTTTGCCCTGGGCAAAGATCGTCCCGATTGACAAAGCTGTAAGACACAGCGTCAATGATAGTTTTTTCATCTTTTTTTGTTGAAGTTAAATAAGGATTATTGGGTAAATGCCGGGCTTGTTATACCCGGCATTGTGATTAATTATTTTTTCTCTGACATTTCAATCATGGCTGTAATTTCTTCTACGGCAGCATCATCTCCTCCTGCAAATCCGGTAAATTTGAAACGAATGTTTCCCTCCTTATCAATGACAAATTTGGTAGGAATTCCCGTCACTTTAAAACTATCCACCACGTTATTCAAACCAGTCTTTTCATCCTGTAAATCCATTAATACCTGGAAAGGATATGCTTTTTCCGAAACAAATTTACGGGCATTTTCAGAAGCATTTTTATCACCGTGTTCCCAGGTATGAACAAACAGGAATTTCACATCTTTATCAGCCTGAAACTTCTCAACTGCTTTTTTCATAGCAGGAAATGACTTTTTACAAGGTCCGCACCATGTTGCCCAGAAGTCCAAAACAACCGTTTTTCCTTTAAAATCCTTCAAGGACACTGTATTTCCATCCAGATCTTTCAGGGTAAACTGAGGAGCAGGCACATTGATAATTTGTTTTGCCAGGTCCTTTCTGACCTTTGCAGCCAGAATTTTATTCAGACTCTCCATATATTCCTCATACCCTTCATTGCTTCCTTTCACTTTCGCATAAAGTGTTTTAAGGTTCTTTTTCATATCAAGGGTGGCCAATCCTTCCTTCACCGTTTCATTAATCATCTCAAAGGCTTCCTGATCTTTTCCCAGCGCAATTAATATATCGGCATAAGTTGAATTGATATTGGCTCTTACTCCTTTGCTGTTATCATGAGCCAGTCTGATATATTTCAACGCTTTCTCATATTTCTTTTCTTTATACAGAATATCAGCCAGAGAAGTACAATAGCCTGGATAACCTATCGCCGCAAATTGAGCGCCATAATCCTCCTTATTGGTGGTCATGTATTTATAAGAATTTTCAAGTGCTTTTTGAAACAAAATGCCTGCCTCGGCTAAATATCCCTTTTTTGCCAGTTCATTGGCGGTGCCTGCCCAGCCCTCTCCTTTCCAAACCGGAGTTTTTACCATATTGGCATATTCCAGCGCTTTTTTCACATTCCCTTCTCTGGCGTAGGCTGTTGCTAAACTGTTTCGGGCATAGTCATACGTAATTCTGTCTGTACCGAAATTAGCAGGAGGAAACTTCTTCAGCCAGGCCAGGTAAGCAGCTTCTTTTTTAGCTGCATCCGGTTCGTCATAAACAACCCTTACCTCCTCATTTCTTACTAACTGGCCTTTAGGAAATTTTATCTTATCAGCTTTTGCAATAGAATCTGAAATACCGTTTTTCTTAAGCTGATAAAAAAACTGCTGGGCAGTTAACCAATCCTGTTCTTTTTCACTTTTCAACAAATCATATAATTTTCTTTCTAACAAGGTTTTATCCTCCTCCTTAGCAGAGGCCGCCAGTTTGGAATAATAACTGAATGTGGTATCCTTGTCAGCTGTTTTTGTTTTCTGTGAAAAAGCAGTCTGCGACAGCAATCCCACCAGACAAAGTGCGATGAACTTACAATAATTTTGCATGAAGTGCTATGGTTATGAATGTTTAAGCAGATTTAGCAAGCATTGCCATTCTTTTGAAAAGTACAATGCTTGCGGAAAATCATTAATACCCCGGATTCTGGGTAAGGTTTTTATTGGAAATTCTTTGGTTTTCAGGAATCGGATACAAAACTGCGGTGGATTTCCAGGTTGGTTTCTGACCGCCGATCACAGCATTTGCACGATTGGTTCGTTTCAGATCAAGCCAGCGATGTCCCCATTCACCAAACAGCTCAACTTTTCTCTCCTGTTCAACAGCCAATAGCAATTGTGATTGGTTCAGAGAAGCATTCAGGGCTCCTAATCCTGCTCTGGTTCTGATTACTTCAAGATCGGTTTTCCCATCTTTCAGATTGTTTTGCTGCAATCTGGCTTCAGCACGGATCAGATACAATTCTGCATAACGAAGCATGATATTATACTCATTCCCGGTTCCGGCTCTAACTTTATATTTGTTGACAAAATAATAGTTTTTACCTCCGATATTCGACACACCAGCCCAGTTGCTTTTGCGTAAATCAACCGGTTCAAATGAATTATAAAGGGTATCATACATAGAGTAAGTCGGAATTACTCCCGCTGATGCCAGATAGTTAGCTCCGAACGCAGATACTCCGGTAAGGTTTGCAACCTGCCAGATAATTTCCGGACTGGTATTGATAAAAGTATTCGCCGGGGTCTGCAAACTATAAACCGCTGAATTAATTACCTGAGAAGCCTGAGACTCAGCATTAGCCCAATCCTGGTTATACAGATATGCCCTTGCCAATAAAGTAGTTGCTGCCCATTTATTAATTCTGGCTTTAAAGGTGCCAACATAAGCAGCAGGCAAAAGCGATTGCGCATCTTTCAAATCAGAAATGATCTGTGTCCAGACCAATTTTGAATCCGTTCTCGACAAACTCGCATTAGTCATATAGTCAGCATCGCCCGTAAGTGGCATCGGAACATCACCATAGAGATTTACAAGGTAGAAATAAGCAAATGCCCTTATAAATTTTGCCTCACCTGTCAATTGATCTTTTACTGCCGGTGTAAGTGTCTGGGTATTATTAAGCCCAACCAGCGCATTATTTGCATTTTTAATCAACTGATACGCATAAAACCAGATTGTATTTTCATTGAATCCATTCAGTACGGTTATTGAATTGTTTTCAAACTCATCATATAAGGTACTTGGTGTGTTGTATTGAATATCGTCTGCTGACATTCCCAGAAAAAACGAATAATTTGAAATCATTGTAGGCATAGGCGTTCCGGTATATAAACCCTGCACTGCACTTGAGGCTGATGCATCTGTTTTAAATACATCCCCCAAAACGGTTTGGGTAGGCGGAGGGCCCAACTCTACAAAACTTTCGCACGACGACAATAAAAAGACCGAACTGATCGCTGCGACAATAAAACTGCCTTTGAATATTTTATGGATAGTTATCATCAGAATCTCGTTTTAGAATGAACAATTAATACCAAACATGATAGTTCTCAATGGAGGCAGTACCTGACTGATTGTACCTGTACCCAAACCCGGAGGGCCTCCCTGAACGGTTGTCTCTGTATCGAGGATATACTTGTTTTTAGACCAGGTGAAAAGGTTTTGTCCTTGTACATATACCCTGCAATTTGTCATTCCGAGTGCTTTTGCCAGTTTTTGAGGCACAAAATAAGAAATACCGGCTGATCTGAATTTCAGATAAGAAGCATCTCCGTACACAGCATCCGATTGTGAATACTGATTATATGAGTTGTAAATCGGTGTGCCGGCAACTGCCGTCGCAGCCGGTACATTTGTCTGATCCCCTTCTTTTTGCCAGACCTCCAGAAATGAGGTATTCTGGTTACTAAGAATTCCGGGACGGGAGTTCAGAACATTGGTTACCCCAAAACGATGATTGAACTGGAAAAAGAAGTCAAGCTGGAAATTTTTGTACGAAATGGTATTTCCCAGACCTCCGAAAAACGGCGTGCCGATGTCTGCAATATATCTGTCATTCGAAGTTATTACGCCATCTTTATCAAGGTCCTCATATTTTGCCTGACCAGTTTTGGCATCTACACCCAGATAATGATATAATTTATAGAAAACCAATGGCTGTCCGATTACATAACTCCCACTTGAAAATGTTTTATCGAGACCAGGAAAATCTACTAATTCATTTTTAGGAAGCGTGATGTTAAAGGTTGTAGTCCATTTAAGATCCCCGCGTTTGATATTGGTAGTATTCAGTTCGAGCTCCAGACCGCTGTTCTGAATCAGGGCAGGTAAATTGGCAAGAATTGAGTTATATCCGGTCTGTGTCGGAAGAGCCAGCGAACCAATCTGATTACTGGAACGGTTACGGTAATAATTTGCTGTCAGTAAAACCCTGTCTTCAAGAAAACCTAATTCCAGCGCAAATTCGAGCTTTTTGGTAGTTTCCCATTGAATATCTGCATTTGGCAATGACACCGGATTTGTCGTAGCATTTCCTAAATAAGTAGTGGATGAAGAATACAGGGGTAAGTAAATGTAGTTAGAAATCTGATCGTTACCCGTAGTTCCGAAACTCCCTCTTAACTTACCAAAGCTAAGAAAACGCAGCTTGTCTTTTGCGAAAGGTTCTTCTGAAAAAATCCATGAAGCGCCTATTGCTCCAAAATTTCCATAACGGTTATTTGGCCCGAAACGGGAAGAGCCGTCTCTTCTGAAAGTAGCATTTATGATATATTTGTTATCCCAGTCATAATTAAGCCGTCCAAAAATCGCATTGTACTTGTATTCTACGATGTTATTATAATTTACGATAATTGTACCCGCCGCCGATAAAGTATTTTGCAAAGCCTCATTACTGTAATTACTTCCCGTAACATAAAAGCCCTCTGACGTATTATGCTGCCAGCTTGCTCCTATTAAACCATTGATTTTCCCTTTTCCCATCTGCACTGTATAATCAGCCGTTGGTTCGATAATATAATTTTTGGCTTTGTTGTCTGCAAATACAGAACTGCTTATCGGATTTGAGGCAGGATTCAGGGCAGATGCAGGAGTAATTACTTTCTGATCCAGATCCGTGGTAGTATATCCGAAATTAGATTTCAGGTTCAATCCCGGAATAACGGTATATTTAAACGTTGCATTCGTAATCATGTTTGTTGTTACCGCAAGGTACCTTCTGAGCAAACTTGACAAAGGGTTGGTAAATCCGTTTGCCCAGAACATTTTTCCGGAAGCATCATACAATGGTAAATTGGGAGGCAGATTATATACAGTTGAAATATCTGTCTGCGGAATATCTGAATTTGCATTTGAATAACTCACTGCGAAACTGGCGTTAAACCTTTTGTCCCTCGAATTATGATCAAGATTCAGACGGCCGGAAATTCTCCGGTCTGAGTTTTCACCGGGGAAAACAGTACTTTCCTTACGATAACTTGAATTGAACAGAAAGCGGGTATAAGCATCTCCACCGGAAAGGGTTGCCTGAATGTCCGAAACGTGCCCTGTTCCTCCTAAAAACATTTTTTGCCAGTCGGTCGATTTGGTTTTATCCCAAACCAGTAAATCCGGTGCATTTGCTACAGTTGGGGTTACACCATCATTTTTGAAAGCCTGATTTCTTAAATTCAGGTACTGATCAAGGTTCATTACCGGAATAAAACGATTTAGCTCAGTTATCCCTGTTGAAGCATTGATATCCAGTTTGGTTTTTCCGGATTTTCCTTTTTTTGTAGTAATCAATACTACGCCATTAGAGCCTCTTGAACCGTAAATTGAAGTGGCATCTGCATCTTTCAAAATATCAATCCGCTCGATATCAGCAGGGTTAATCATCCCAAAAGGACTGACTCCGCCATTCGCACCGGAAGTACCGAAGGCATTCAGGTTGTCATTGGCAGGAGAACCTCCGTTAAAATTGGTAAAAGGCACACCGTCAATCACATACAACGGAATCGTTCCTGAAGACAAAGAACCCTGGCCACGAATCTGAATCTGAACCGCACTTCCCGGAAGGCCGTTATTCTGTGCTACCATTGTTCCGGCAATTCTTCCCGGTAAGGCCGCTAATACGTTGGCCACAGGTTGTTTACTGATTTCAGCCGCAGTAATTGAACTGACAGATCCGGTACTTACTTTTTTGGTAGTCGTTCCGTATCCGATTACAACCACTTCTTCCAAAGCCTTTAAAGAAGGTTTTAAGGCAATTTTCAGGTCGCTGGCTGCACCAACGGTTAAGATCATAGATTCAAAGCCAACATAAGTAAATACTAATACATATCCACGTTTGGCCATGATTCTGAATTTGCCGTTTTCATCAGTGATTGTTCCGAAAGGCGTACCTCTGGCTGTAATAGAAACACCAATCAGAGCTTCTCCGGTTTCGGCAGAAGTAACAACCCCTGTTATATCCTCCCTGGCTGCAACATCCTGTGAAGACAAATTTGTTTCATTGCTGTTATCGGGAAATTTCAGCGTACTTGTTTTAATGACATTGATCTTTGAAAGAATGATAAAACGCTCATCCTGAACTACAAATTTTATCCCGATCGGTTTTAGTAAAACTTCCAGCACATTTCCGAGCGTTTCTTTGGAAGAGTTAATACTTACCGGCTGATTCAGGTTAATCTGACTGCTGCTATATACAAATTTGACATTCGCCTCTTTCTCCAGTTTATCCAGTGCTTTCTTTAAAGTAACATTTTCAATACGAACTACAACTCCCTTATTAAGAACACCTTGTGCATAATTTACACGTGCGTGAATGACTCCCGCAAAAATCATAATCATAATGATCTGATACATTGTAAACCGCATAATTCTTTTTGTTAAATCTTTGATTCGATAAATTTCTACCATACCTTTGATTGGTTTTATTCTGTTGAAAATCTGGAATAAGACAATAGTTTTCTTCCGCCGTTATCACGGCGCTATGAAAATCAGCAAGTTTTCCGAAGCAGGAGTGGTACGAACACTCCTGCTTTTTTTATGAATTTTTATGAGTCATGAATGATGAAGATTGGGTTTAAGTAAATAATTAGTTTGGTTTATTAGCAAATTAGTTTTTCAACATTAAATCATTACTATTCACATCCCTCCGCCTGTAATTTTACTGTATTCCCCTCTATTTCAAAACGCCCGTTTAACGCCTGGCATAAAAGTTCAAAGGTCTTTTGTAAAGATTGATCCGTAAAATCTGCCGTAATAAGGCAATTCAGTATTTTCGGATCTTCTACTTTTACCTTTACATCAAATTTTGATTCTATTTTTGAAAGGATATCCTCCATGCGGCTATCCTCAAAATTCATATTATACTCAGTACCAGCAAGATACTCGTTCTTCTCATGGTAAATTTCCTTATTAACTGAGGTATTTCCACTGATAAAAACTGCTTTTTCTTCCGGTAACAGTACCAAAGGATGCGGCGAATTCAATCCTGAAACCGTTACTTTTCCTGTAAAAACTACCACTTCCATTTTTTTACCAATCTTTCGGATATTGAAACTGGTTCCGAGTACACGGGTAACAAACCCTCCTGAATGAATAATAAAAGGATGAGAAGGATCTTTTGCTACTTCAAACAAAGCCTCTCCGTTAAGTGAAACTTCCCGGTTTTTATCCAGAAATTCCTCCGGATACGAAAGCGTACTTTTTCCTTTCAGCCAGATTATACTTCCGTCTGAAAGAATCACTTTTTGCGTAATGCCATTTGAGGTAAGCAAAAGTGTTTCATTTTTCAGGTTAAAAATATCTCTGCCAAATGGTCCGGCATAAAATCCTAATCCTATTGCCAAAGCAAGGATCGCCGCAATTCTTAAAAATTGTACTCTTCTGTAAAAAGGAATCACACGGGCAGATCTGTTCAGGGCAATTTTCTGTTTAATTGCCTGCTGCATTTTTCCTTTCAACGCTAACTTCTCTTCTCCGCTGAATTCCCTGAATTCATTTTCATCAGAAGCGAGAGAATCCAGCCAGTTTTCAACCATCATTTTTTCAGAATCGGTACAAATACCTTTCTGATATTTTTCCACCAATTCTATAAAATTTGCATCTTTCATTTTAACCAAAGTTCAACAGGTAAAGAAAATTCTGTATTTATCAAAAACCACCAAATATTATTTCTAATACCTTCTTATAGTGAAGTAAATTCAAACGGGATATACACCTACTACAGGGTAATGTTTTTTTAATAATTTTTTAATCTGTGTTTAAACGGAAGAGATTCTGTGGATTTAAAAGTCTTTATATACCTCAAAAAACACGATTATTGCCATAAAATCTCCTAAGGAACCACGCAAATGTTTAAGCGCTTTAGTAAGATGATTTTCAACGGTTTTATGCGAAATATTAAGCTGAAGCGCTATTTCCTGAATACTTAAATGTTGGGATCGGCTCATACGAAATACTTCCCGGCACTTTTCAGGAAGCTCTCCAATACTTTTTTCTACCAATAATTTCAAATCATTCAGATTCATTTGCTCATTGGTTGAATCATCAAACAAGCTATCCCTGAACTTCATAAAACTTTCCGCATAGGCGCTGCGAACGCGCTCGGATTTGACGAAATTCAGGATCTGGTATTTTACTGCGGTATATAAATAAGTAGAAAGCGGAGCAGAGAGAACAAGGATATGACGGTTTGACCAGAGTGACACAAATACATCCTGGATAATTTCTTCACAAATTTCTTTAATTCTGATTCGGTTATAGGCATAGGCATATAGTTTCGACCAATATCTTTCATAAATTTCATCAAAGGCCAGGTCATCGTCCTTTGCAATAAAACTTAAAAGCTGGTGGTCGTCATATATGTTGTAATTAATTACTGATTTATCCGTCATGGTTTTTTGTCAAAAAGTACATTTTTTTCATGCCTGACTTTATAGAAATGATCTCGTAGAAAAAAGTACATTTTCACCTGATTTATTTTTTAGGCTTCAGTTTCGACTTAAAATGTACCAATAAAAGTATTTTTCAAAAAAATAGATTCAAATAAATCAAAGTTTCTGGTCAGAAATTGAAAAATTCCGACTTTTTGGTTTTTATCTCAGAAAGGCAAAATTCTAAGATTGAGAAAATTAATAAAATAAATTCGAGATAAATAAAGTCTCAGGCAAATAACTCAATAAAATGACTGATTTTCTTGGAAAAGTTGTTTTTGAGGACAATATAAATCCCGCAACCAAGCATTTTTTAATTTCGTCATACAATATATTTCCTCTGTCTGCACCTTTGTAACCTTTATTTATCTTTTTTGTTCAGCAGGAAACGGCAACACTATTTTACAGGAATAATACAGACGTTTTTCTTTGACAGAATTTTATCCGGAATATTATCCAAAATGCATTTTTTTAATGCCTCAATCAAATTCTTTTTAATGTAATGGCTGGAATATACCAAACCGATTTCTCTGACCGGGTATGGTGCAGAAAAACTGCTTAACTTGTCTTTTTGCTTGCCATTAAGTGTCAGAATTGATAGCTCCGGCAAGATCGTAGAACCCAATTCCAGATCTACCATCTGTTTTAAGGTTTCGATACTCCCGGATTGATACTCAATCCTTAAATCTTTGGAATCCTTTACTCTCAATTCACACAGATTAAGTACCTGATTCCGAAGACAATGACCTTCTTCCAAAAGCAATAGTTTAGGCAGGTTTATATCTTCAGGAAGAATATATTTCTTTTTACCGGAATTCAGGTTCAATTCTCCGTAATGATAAAATTCTTCATAAAACAGTGTATCTTCCTTCAGCTCCTTATCCATCAGAGGGATTGCCAATATGCCTACGTCAATATCGCTATCTTTCAGTTTTTGCTTTATTTTTTCAGTAGTCATTTCATTAATAATCAATTTCACCTCCTTATAAGTATCAGTAAAATCTCTTATAAAAAGCGGTATCAGATAAGGAGCCAGTGAAGGAATAATCCCAATCTTAATATCACCTTTTATCTCGCCGGTTTCTTCAGTCACTATTTCCTTGATGCGATTAATCTCCCTAAGAGCAATTCTGGCTTGTTCTATTATTTTTTTGCCTACATCTGTAGGCTCCACGGGATATTTGCTTCTGTCGAATAAAGTAACATTTAATTCTTCCTCCAGCTTTTTTATCATACCACTTAATGTAGCCTGAGTAATGAAACAGGCTTCTGAAGCCTTTAAAAAATGCCGGTGCTTATCCAGTGCTACTACATATTCCAGCTGTTGTATATTCATGTTGTTAGTTTTTATCTATTTTATTATAGAAAATATCAGTTTTCATCTATCAAAACACAAATATACATTTGTCATATAAAACTATAATCCTTATGAAAACAAAAATCACTCTGGCTGCCTTACTTATGACCACTATGATGGCAGCAGCACAACAAAAACAAATTACCACCAATACAGGTGCACCTGTTGGTGATAATCAAAATTCCAAAACTGTCGGGCAGGACGGGCAGGTTCTATTAGAGGACATTCACCTGATTGAAAAACTGGCAAATTTTGACCGTGAGCGTATCCCTGAAAGAGTTGTTCATGCAAGAGGTGTCGGGGCCTATGGTGAATTCGTTTCTTCCGGCGATTTTACAAAATTCACAAAGGCATCTGTCTTCGGAAAAGGAAAAACCACACCTGTTTTTGTTCGTTTTTCTACGGTTGTTCATGGAAATGGTTCCCCGGAAACCCTGAGAGACCCAAGGGGATTTGCTACGAAATTTTATACAGATCAGGGGAATTATGACCTGGTTGGCAATAACCTGCCTGTGTTTTTCATCCGTGATGCTATAAAATTCCCGGATATGGTACATGCATTTAAACCTTCTCCGATAAACAATAAACAGGATGCTAACAGAGTGTTTGATTTTTTCAGCAATATCCCGGAAGGCACACATATGCTGACTCGTGTTTATTCTGACTATGGAATCCCGGCCAGTTACAGAGAAATGGATGGCTCAGGAGTACATGCTTTCAAATGGATTAACAATGCCGGAGAGGTAACGTATGTAAAATATACCTGGAAATCATTGCAGGGTGTAAAAAATCTGACAGCAGAGGAAGCAATGGTTATGCAAGGTAAAGATTTTCAGCATGCAACGGTCGATCTGTATGATAACATCAGAAAGGGTAATTTTCCACAATGGGAACTCTACGTTCAATTGCTAAAAGCTTCAGATTTTGACAAACTCGATATCAATCCATTGGATCCGACTAAAATATGGCCGGAAAATGTTGCGCCTCTGCAACTGGCAGGAAAGATGACTCTAAACAGAATACCTGACAATTTTTTCCAGGAAGTAGAACAGGCCGCTTTTTCTCCGGGAACACTGGTACCAGGCATAGAACCTTCGGAAGATAAATTACTTCAGGGACGTTTGTTTTCCTATTTTGACACACAACGTTACAGAATAGGCGGAAATTTTCAGCAATTACCTGTAAATGCTCCCAAAACGACAGTTGCGACAAATAATCAGGATGGTGCCTTTGCTACAAGAAAAACCAATGGAGACATCAATTATCAGCCAAGTGCTACGCAAAATGGTTTTATAGATAATGCCGACAACAAGTATTCAAAATCAACTTTTACCAATACCGGTTCTGTACAGCAAAAAATCAGTAAACCAAATGATTTTAAGCAGGCTGGCGAATTCTACCGCTCTTTGTCTGAAAAAGATAAAGCGAATTTAATAAAAAACCTTACCGGTGATTTGAAGAATGTAAGCAATAAAGATGTTGTGCGTAAGATGGTCGGTTATTTCTATATGGCAGATAGTGACTATGGTAAACGTCTGGCAAAGGAACTTGGTTTAACCAGAGAAGAAGTTGAAAAAATGTTTTCAAGACCGTAACAGATTTTGAGAAAAATGACACAAATCAAGATTTCCGTATCACTTTTATTACTGCTGCTCTCACATCTTGTTCCCGCTCAGGAGAGGAACATCTTTAATGCAGCCCGTAACAACAATGTAGCTCAACTCAAAGAGATTCTGTCTGAAACGAAAAATATAGACACTACAGATGCAAGAGGGAGCACAGCTTTAATAATAGCCTGTTATAATGACAGTTACGAAGCAGCAGATCTATTATTAAAAAACAAGGCAAACCCGCACATTCAGGATAAAATGGGTAATACCGCACTTATGGGGGTTTGCTTTAAACGGCTTGACAAAATGGTACAGCTATTATTGAGCTATCATACCAATGTTAATCAGAAAAATTTTAACGGGGCAACAGCTTTAATTTTTGCTGCAAATTTTGGAGCAGATGCCATCGTAAAAATATTGTGCGAAAAAGGAGCTGATAAAACAATAAGAGACAATTATAATAAAACAGCTCTTGATTATGCCAATATTCAGGGAAATGAATCTATTGTGAGATTATTAAGGTAAGGTATCTGCCCTATCATGAAAATTATAATGGATTAAGTAAAGAAGCTGTATTGAACCTGAGTTCAATACAGCTTCTTTATTTGTTTTGTAAACCAGATTAAATCGGGAAAGTTGAGTATAGATTTTCCGTATAACGATACAGAAACAGGGCAATTATCTGATATTTTCAAAAAATTGCTCTTCCTGCTTTGTGTCAGACAATTTTGTTACTACAAAACGCTCAGAGGTATTTGAGTCAGTGTTGTGAAATTTCATAACTTTAGAACCATTTTTATCAGAAACAGATAGAAATTTCCCGTTGTTATCCTGCAATGAAATGGTGCCATCGGTATTTACGATCCAGCTGAATTTTTCCCACTCCCCATATATGAGTCTATTACAGGTAACTGCTTTTATCCCGTTTTCACCGGACATGTATTTACCCATATTTAACAAGGCTACTTTACCGTTTCCGGCATTAACAACAGTAAAAGTTTCGGAAGTCTGGCGATCACATTTCAATAAGGCTGTCCCTTTTTCTATGCCTGCAAAACCATTGTTTACACTTTTTAAAGTTATTGCCTGACCAAACGGAGGGCCTTCCGGATCCGGAACAAACTGAAAAAGTCGTACATAGTCAACAAACATTCTGGCAGGGAACAGGTCATTATCGCTTTTATCATTGTGTAAATTGCCAATGACAGACAGGTCTAACACCATGAAAAACGGAAGTTGAAAAGCACCCGTATTATTGATATTATTCTGAATGTTACCGATATGATACAGGATATCATCTACATACCATCTTATACTAAAGCTATCCCACTCAATTGCATATACATGATAGTTTCCCGGGGTACAGAAATCTACACCTGAATTACTGGCATGGCCATCTAAAAAGTCCTCATTGAACCAATGCATATTTCCCCGGATATTTTCATTATCATTTATTTTCTCCACAATATCAATTTCTCCACATTCAGGCCATCCAACGTCACTGATATTTTTACCAAGCAAAAAAAACGAAGACAATGTTCCGGGAACCATCGGCAGTTTCATTCTTGCTTCGATACGACCGTATTTTATTAAAAACTTATCCCGGGTATTCAGTTTTGCGGAAGTATAACGTTGTTCATTTTTATTTATCTGCATAGCAGTTATCACCAATCTGCCATTTTCTGTTTTTGCATTAGCAGCATGATATTTCAGTAAATCCGTGTTTTCATCAGCCCTGCTAAAATTCCATGTTGAAGTATCCACATCATTCCGCTCAAATTCATCAGACCAGACTAACTTATATTCCGACCGGACAGCCTTCAACTCCTTACCTGAATCCTTAGTATTCTTACAGGATAAAAAAAACGTAGCAAGTACAATTAACACTCCTTTAATGGCAATCAAACAACATACCTTCTTTCTTTTCATGGATAGATCAGGCAAATCATATATTATAATCATTTAGTATTCTTTTATATGTATTTCATGCAAAGAAACCCTCAATCAAAGACTGAGGGTTTGCATATTCGGGTTAAGGTTAGCTTCGCTCATGAAAAATTTCTTTCCAGAACCCATTTACTTATTTATTATCTTGTTTGAGGGTATCTGATTCCTGACAGAATCAAATACCTTTTATCATTACTATCTTTTTCGCCCTAATCCATGCTCTGTGGCACACAGGGCTTCCGGATACACCTGTGACTCAGACTCGCTGGTAAGTACTCTACCAGGCTGATATTAGTCGCTGTTACATTCACCTGGTGTTGCAGGAGCATAAACTGCTGCTTACACTCACCATATCAATATCAGTAGTTGCACCTGAACCTGAAGCAACTAAACCCACATAAACAGTAGAATTAAAGGATACTGTTGAGGAATGATAGGCCGACCAATTTACACTGTCAGCAGAATAATAAGAGGTAATTACGTTGCCCACTCGTTCAAGCTTTAACCACATTGGCAAAGCAAGGGCGCTAACAAGCTGGTAACCTGTATTACCGCCGGTTACGATTCTGTAGGTATGGAATACCCCTCGTGTATCAAGGGCATTCACACTGATAAAACTACTATTCCCCGCTAAGGTGTTACGCATCATCAGACCACCAAAAGTGTTCCAATCGCTGGTAATGTCTTTAACTCTGGCAATAATCCGGCAATCACCACTTAGCATCGTGTAAACAAAAGGCAAATCGTCATTGGGATCACTTACACCCGAACCGTAACACTTTATCCAGTAATTCCTCGTTGAATCGGTGTAACAAACAACTCCGGGCGTCGTTCCTGTGCCGACATTCGTGAAATGCCATCCTGCAGGAAGGGCATCGCAAACTGCGTTATCGTCGAAATCAATGTTAATTGCCGGTATACTGTTATCGTATGAGAAAGGATAATAGTTAAAAGTAGTTTCACCGTTGGCCAATACAAGTTCTACCTGAAGGTTATAAGGACCCGTCTTTGTGGCAAGCTCACTTACGGGCATACGCAGGGAAAAAGTGTTAGACAAAGGACTTACTGACCAGGCCACTTTGTAATACCCCTCACTGGGTGTTGCATAAGGATCCTGATAAATATTAATATCCGTTACTGTTTTGTCGGAATAGAACTTACCTGAAACCACCAGGTCGCCATTATCGTATTCTGCATGAAGCTTAGTCAGGCCAGACTTATATCCATTATAGTAAGTAACACCGGGAGCATCTGCAAAAACCTGACAGTTATTCAGGATAGCACAACCTGCACGATTGATGAAAGTGGGATTTATACCAAGCGTCCAGTTCCCTCCAAACATGAGGTTCATGCCTTTATCAAGGTCATTATTTTCCGTATTTGTCTGGTGACTATGAGGCAGGTTTAAACCGTGCCCTAATTCATGCATCATACCCCCGAACCATTTTGTAAACAAATCTCCCCAGTTACCCGAAGCACCTTTGTATTGAATATCTAACTGAGGGTAATCAAGGGCAAAACAGTTTCTGCCCAAGCCATAAAATGGAACATCTGCTGTAGTCTGATCAGATACAGCCGTAATATACAGTGTATGTTCGCTGGTTTTTTGTGATGGATTATTGGCGAAAAAAGCATTGGTTTCTGACATAATTTTGTCAGCTCCACCACTGGAAGGATATGAACCTATACTTTCCTGACCATGGATCAAAATAATCTTTACCTGATCAGGATTGGCCGTTTGGGTGAATAAGCCGAATGTTTTAGGACCATATCCGTTATTGATCATATTTTGCTTATAAAAACCTTGCCCATACAGGAGTAAGGCACTTAGCCGGGTCTGATAAGTAGAGTCTAAAGGAACATCGTTTGGTACAAAATAAACCACATTCAGATTATACGGATGATCTGATGAATAGCTGATTCCATTGTATATATTTGTATACGTTTGCCCATAAACATGCTGTGCGAAAAAGCTTAAACCAGCAATAAGACTCAGTAAGCTATATACTTTTTTACTACCGACCATTTGCAGGAGATTAAATATGTTACAATTAGTATGGGTAAGCGGCAAAAGATGTAAGATTGAAACTTGTACATTCCCTAATCCATGCTTTGTGGCACACAGAGCATAAAGGAAAGGAAAGTGGTCTGTGAGCCACAGACCACGGTTCAGATGGTTAGTTCCTTTATATATATCACTATTCAATAAGCTTGCCGTCACTAGTACAAAAAAGACATTTAAAGAAACAAAAAAGACATACTTTTATATGTTTACAGCTTTTTTGTGTTACAGACAGAGTATCAGAGTATCTAATCCATGCTCTGTGTGCCACAGAGCATAAAGGAAAGGAGTATCTGATTTACAATATATATGCAGAACCCTAATCCATGCTTTGTGGCTCACAGAGTATAAAGGAAAGGAAAGTGGTCTGTGAGCCACAGACCACGGTTCCTTCACTGGCGCAAGCGTCTCGCTTGTGCCTCTTAAATAATGTAACTCTCGCTTGTGCCCTTCGCCCCTTCCTCGCTTGTGCCTCTTAAATAATGTAACATAATTCTATTAATCCTTTTTGGCCATAGAAATCTCTAGCACTACTATAAAGCCAATCTTCTTGATTTTCAACAAAACCCGCTTCTACTGGATTATTATGAATATAAGAAAGTTTTTGATGAAACATTTCATCATTTAACAGTTCTATTGGATGGTTATTCTGTTGCCAAAATTGCCAATCATTGTTGTTGCCATTTTTTGTACCTGCCCTTTTCATCATCCAAATCAACCATTCTTTTCGGCTTTCTCCTTGATGATTTTCTATCATTTTACGTAATGCTCTTGAAGTAAAACTTTTCATTTCTCCAACAACTTTGTCTAATGCTCTGCCCTTGCTACCAACTATCATATGTATGTGCGAAGTCATAATACACCAACCATAAATTTCTAAATCCTTTTCTTTTTGACAATATCGCCAGCTTTCTAAAACTGTTCTTTTATACTCATCTCTAACAAACAAGTCTATCGGGGACGCCTAGTCCAATAAACTACTGCAAAACTGATAAAATACAATTTGTCATTATCCGAAAATTTATACTTTCTGCTCATTTTTAATTTATTATTATGACAATTAATCAATAGCAACTTTGCCAGTATAGCACAAGGCCAGTATAGCCAGTATAGCACAAGCGAGACGCTTGCGCTAGTTAAGCCATGCTCTGTGGCACACAGAGCATAAAGGAAAGGAAAGTGGTCCGTGAGCCACAGACCACGGTTCAGGTATACACAGAGCCACTCTATGGTTTTTAGCTATTTTAAGAAGCCCCTATTTGATTTAAAAGCAATCTAATACATTGTGTTTTACTCATTACAGTCGCAAAGACTGTTGCCAAACAGATTTTCTAGTTTATAGAGATAGCTCTGTTGCCCGTATTACCCGGAATACTCAAATTCACAGCTGTTCCCGTAGATACACGATATTTCAAGTTCACTACACCCGGCCCGTTCACCGAGATATAATAGATGGGAGTCCACCATTCTGCATTAATATTACCACACAATTGTTTCTTTTCTTCAACTGACTGAGTCACAATCGTAGCGCCACTAAACGTAAATACCAAGTCCTGACAACCGCTTATATAGCCATATGATTGCTGCAATTTAATAATGTACGTTCCGGCTCGCAAAAAGTTAAAAGAAACACCTGTATTGGCATATGAACTTGATGAATAACTGCCATAAGGCATATCTCCCGTCTGATTGACAACTGTAACATTCAAATCGCTCGCACCAACCATCCGATCCCACTTCGTCCCATTATTGTAATACTCTCCCGGTGTTACATCACCTACGGTGGCGGTGTTGTATACATGCATACCAGCTACATGCGCGCTGAGTGGCGCTGCATTGGCGGTGCCGGTTAGCGCTACCCGGGGCAGCAATAGCCCTTTGTTATTGCTTTGTATTTCTAACACCGCATTAGTATTAATAGCCGCATTGGCAGTGCCGTCGCTTATGCGCTGTTGGGCAAAAGCGGTAGCGCACATACATACATACATACATACATACATACATTTAGATTTCTTCATCATCATATCGTTTAATTGTTGGTAAAAATTCATGTTATTTATATTTTCTCTCTTTTGCTCTTTCGTTGCTTCCCTAATCCATGCTCTAATCCATGCTCTGTGGCACACAGAGCATAAAGGAAAGGAAAGTGATTCGTGAGCCACGGACCACGGTTCCAGCTTAATTTGTCAATGTTACTGTTTTCCCGGTAAATACTCCGGTAGAGCAACCTGTGTCATTTTTAAAATCAAAGGCGTCATAAGTACCTTTGGTAAATCCGGTTATCAGTATCTTTCCGGCGGCATCTGCCTGATACGTAACCCCCGATTGTACCGTACCATTAAAGTTATAGCTAATCAGATACGTATGACCGGGCGTAAACCCTGTTATCGTAATGCTGCCATCTGTTTTATAGATGTTTTGAGAATTGCCTCCGCTCACTGTTATATCGAATGGCTCACAGGCTTGTGACTCTTTGGTATAGAATGCCTCGTTTGCCGTGGCACTCGTAGCCAGGGCCGAATAGTTCCGGCTGTTTACCTCACTGGAGGGTTCTGTACCTGCAGTGCTGGCACTGGCGGTGATGGTGTTTACCTGCCAGCCGGTCTGGCTTGGTGCATCACCTGTGTTATTGGGAGTGGCACCATATTGGCTTACGAAGTTCTTCTGCGGCTTGAAGTCCGTCTGGTTGGTGGCAGTGTTGTGCTGGAGGGTAATATAGGCCCCACTGGCATTCTCACCGTAGATGTTCCAGGTGCGCCCTATACCTTGCGTGGTGGTTTCTGTTGGTGAACTGTTACTATAGCTCGCCACATTTACATGCACACCGTTGGCGGCTGCGGGCGAAACGGTGGCAGGCGTATAATCACCTTCTGCCATACCTACCGGGAAAAGCCAGTCACTGCTGTAGCTGTCTTTTACTACATGACCAGTTCCATTTGTAACAGCAAAACTGTTTGCATCGGAACCTGTTTGGGTAGCCAAACTGCTGAATCTCAGATCATTATTAGCAAGAATAATGTCATTTCCCATCAGAGCGGTGCTGTCTGCATTCTTGGCTGCCCAGGTTAGACTGCTCCCGATATACAGGGTATTGTCGGTATTGGTAGTGGCAATTTCAACGGACGGTAATATGGTTACCCAACCCAGCACAATATTGTTGGGGTTACGGATTAGTACTGAAGTCAAGATCTTGCTATTGCCACCATGTACTGTAGTGGGCTGACCTGCCCAGGCTACGGTTTCATTGAGGGTGCCGATCTTGCCGGGGTTTTCGAAGATCATCTGCCCCGGGCCGCTAATACTAGCCCCGGGATCTATGTAAACGTACTGGCTGGCAATGATCCATTGCTTCCCCGCGGGGATGGTGATGATTGCACCTGAGCCTATGTACAGATACTGGCTGTACTCGGTGGTGCCGCCTACATCGGAGGTACCGCTGTAAACGGTCGTACTCTGTGCCTGCACTGCCCAGGGGGCGATCAGTGCGCAGAGCAGTGTTATGTATTTTATAAGCTGTTTCATGGGATAGCTTCTGCTTTAAAAATCTATATCTTGAATATGTGCCAGTTTGTATTACTTCTTCTTTTGCAAGGCTTCTATTTGTGCCTGTTGCTCTGTCTGCACAGCCCAGGGAGCGAGCAGTGCGCAGAGTAATATGATTTTTGGGAATATGTGCTTCATGTTACAATTTGATTTTAGAACTTAACATGAGGATTAAACATTCCAGAATTACTCCCCTACAAAGATGATGTCAAAGGCATTCCGCCACCCCAAACTCTGTTCAATATACATAGCAGAAGTTGGAGCAATATCAAAACTAAGTACCTGACCGACCGTAGCGGTGATTACTGTTGAATAATGCGTGTTAACGTAATTTCCTATGTATAGATAGGTTTCTTCATCCCTTACTATTGTAGTATTAAGACGGGGTCGTACATAAAAAGAGACTACACTATTAGAATTAGCTACGCTCCTTAAAAAAGAGTGATATAAGATTAAGTACTTCCCTGTTTTCGGTATGGTCCAGGTACCTACATTAATCTGTGTACCCACCGATGCGGGAAAGTTCTGATTGGCCGTACCCGACCAAGCAAGCCGGGTGTAGTAGGCAGGTACTATATCGGCCAAGACCTGCTTCCACTTCTTACCATCGTTAAAATACTCTCCCGGTGTTACATCACCTACGGTGGCGGTGTTGTATACATGCATTCCCGCTACGTGCGCACTCAGTGGTGCTGCATTGGCAGTACCGGTAAGCGCTACACGGGGCAGTAGCAGGCCTTTGTTGTTGCTCTGTATTTCTACAATAGCGTTGGGGTTGATAGCCGCATTACTCGTCCCGTCGCTTATGCGTTGCTGGGCAAAAGCGGTGGTGCCCATCAGAACCAGAGCACACAGTATGGATAATTTCTTCATGATCATATTGTTTAATTCGGAAATACAGTATGTTAGTATTGGAATAGAGATACAGATATTAGCTGTACCCGGTGGTGCCACCCACATCAAAGTTCCTTGCTTTATAGACGTTGACGTTCTGTGCCTGCGCAACCCGGAGGGGGCCAGAGCAAGGAACAAGGCTATATTTTTATAGGTTGTTACATGGGATAGCATCTGCGTTAAAATCTATATCTTGGGTGTTTGTTAGTCTGTATTACTTCTTCTCTTGCAAGGCTTCCACTTGTTTTTTCAGTGCTTCTATTTGCGCCTGTTGTTCCTGAATGGCTTTGGTAAGCAGGGAAACTACCGGTGCAAGATTTAAAGTTTGAGGTTGTATTTGCCCATCGGTGGTAACTGCGTCTTTCTCTCCACTTACCGCACTTGGCACTACTTGTTGCAGCTCATCGGCAATGAAGCCAAGCTTTTGTTGAGAATCGGCTTTGAAGATGCTATTGGGAATATCTTTGTAATAGAAGGTTACAGGTTTTAGCCGGGCTACTTTCTCTAACGCACTGAAGCTATACGGTGCAATATTGGACTTTAACCTACGATCGGAAGTTAAAGAGACATTGCCGACTTTCGTTGCATCAATCCAAGCTTCTAAAGCCCCACCGGTCCAGTTGAAGTTGAAAGTATTACTAAACGCTGTGGCATTTATACCGGCTTTGCCCTTATATCCTCCTGCGCCTATGAATGCCTGCGGAAAGCTCCCACCGCTGTATTTCCAGAAGTCAAATTCGCCCGCTGATGGATTATAGGTCAGACGCCCATCAAAATCATCAGCGGAATTGTCCTTAAAGTCTATGTAAATAGTACCAGTGCTACATAGTTCGATGAGACCACGTCCAAGTGTCCCGAAACTATGATTAGCGGCGGCATTATTGGTGAAACCTGACTGAACTGCAGTGATTTCTCCATTTCTATAGATGTCATTCGTCTTGTTGTCACCGGCGTCAGTCGTAGTGCCACTAAGATACCATCCTGTACCACCAATACTCACCCATTTGGTTCCATTATTGTAATACTCCCCCGGCTTTACATCACCTACGGTGGCGGTGTTGTATATATGCATACCTGCTACATGCGCACTGAGTGGTGCTGCATTGGCAGTACCGGTAAGCGCTACACGGGGTAACAACATACCTTTGTTGTTGCTCTGCATTTCCACTACAGCATCAGGATTAATAGCTGCATTGGCAGTACCGTCGCTTATGCGTTGCTGTGCAAAAGCGGTGGTGCCCATCAGAACCAGAGCACATAGTATGGATAACTTCTTCATGATCATATTGTTTAATTGCTATTATTAATTCATGTTGTTTATATTTTCTCTAATCCATGCTCTGTGGCACACAGCGCATAAAGGAAAGTGGTCCGTGAGCCTCGGACCACGGTTCAAGGTAAAGAGAAGTTAAGATGTACTAAAGATTACAGGTACGTTTCTATCTTCACTGCTGTCATCAGCCTAATTTGTCAATGATACTGCTACCCCGCTAAATGCTCCGGTAGAGCAACCGGTGTCGTTTTTAATACTAAAAGCATCATAAGCACCTTTGGTAAATCCGGTTATCATTATCTTTCCGGCGGCATCTGCCTGATATGTAACCCCTGATTGTACTGTACCATTAAAGTTATAGCTAATCAGATACGTATGACCGGGCGTAAACCCTGTTATCGTAATGCTGCCATCTGTTTTATAGGTATTTTGAGAAATTGCCCCACTTGCTGTAATACTGAATGGCTCACAGCCAATCTGAGTAATAGCTGTACTAGAATTATTACTTGAAGTTGAATCTGTAGTTCCCGCTGGCGGGCTTACCGTTGCAATATTCGTAATTTTCCCGCTTGCCCCTGCGTTCCCCGGAATTGTCAGCGTTACCGATCCTCCGCTTGGTAAGGTGGGTATCACCATACCACTGCCCTGTAATTGGGTAAGGTACGGAAGTATCGGGCAAGCTGCTCCGCCTGTAGCTGTGCCACAGGTTACGGTATCTGCTGTAAAGTTTGGAACAACAAGATCTTTGATAATAGCGCCATCAGCGGCATCAGGCCCGTTATTGGTTATTACCAGACTATAACTTAAAGTTCCGTATGGATTTATACTTTCGGGGCCTGTTTTTTTGATCGACAAATCAGCCAGGCAATTATTCAATTGGAAAGAAATATCATCCAAAGCCAAATCATTACCACCACCACCGGGGCCGTTGTTCCTTAGTACCAGATCTACTGCAGTGGTGGTAGCGGTAAAAGTTATTGAATATTTTGTCCAGACACCAAGACTCGTAATATCACCTGTGCTATTACTTGCGATTACGCTCATACTGGAAGGGTCTACCACCTGAAATATCACATTGGGTTTCCCCTGGTCGCTTGTTAAATTGGCAATCCATGCAGAAAATGTATATGGGCGTCCTACTAAAACATTATCGAAGCGACGTCTAAAAAATTGGTCTTGACCGTAATTCGGATTTACCACCATCATTCTTCCAAGTCCATCTCCAGCGGTGTGATCATTTATATTAGCCCAATTTGAAGAATTACATTTTATTGAATTGCCTACGATATTATAGCCTCCTTCGGGAGGAGTACCGTTGGTTGTATTGTCAAAATGATAAGAGGTTTGACCAATCAGAGGTGTTCCATAGGTGCAAGCGGCACCGGTTCCAAATGTTTCAATATATCGACCTGCGGTTCCACAACCGGGGACCTTACTCGGTGTATTCACCAGCCCACTTTGAAATATTACATTTACGGTTTCTCCGGCACCAACCACTAACGTTGCCGTATTTGACTGAATATTTTTAGAAGAATTACTTGTAGGGTCATTTACGGTTATATCATACAGATCCCATCCTGAAGGGACTGTCTCAGTGATTGTATAGGTACCTGGTGACACAGCTATCATTGCTGCATTGCCAACAGGATTTGTCCGTACCAATTCATCTTCAATCCATATTATATTGATTCCATTTGTACTACGAGCAAAAATATTTTGATAATACGTGTAAGCCGTAGACATCCACATCTGTTTACCTACACCACCAGTAAGTTTCATAGCATGAATACTTGTCTGTTCTGAAGCAGTCCAGGAAGTTCCACTGACCCATTTATATACAGATGCCCCATTACTTCCCCAATAAATAGCGTAGATATTTCCCTGATCGTCTACCCCCACATCATTTGGATAGTATGAAGCACTTGCACTTGATGGTCTGCCTAGATTGGTTTCAACTCCCGTTGAACTAATCTTATAGATATTAAAATCACTTTTTGCTACCAGAATGCTCCCAGAACCATCAACAAATTCATCAAGAGACCGATTGTTTGTCGAGGGGTTTAATTGTACCCATAAATTTGTAAAACGAAAAATTTTACCTTGATCGGTAATGATGTAAGGATTACCATCCCATCCATTACAGATATCACCGCTAAGCAATCCAACCCCATTCCCCCAATTACTACCTGATAAGGGATCACCTATTTTCGTGGCAGTTGTACCATCGTAACGAAACACCTGACTTCCACCATTAATAAAATAGCAATCGCCACCCGGGCCGCCATCTACTTTCTTAGCAGTAACATTTGTCAGAACCCATTGACTGCTGCCGGAATTCCTGTAGTAAAGCTTATCATTGACATCAACTGCCCACAGTCTGCCATTTTGTGATGATCCTATATCTGCAATATTAACCTGAGCAGGTTGGTCATTTAGTTGGAAAGGTGTTACAGAGGTACTGCCTCCGGTAACAGTAAACGTAGAATTTACACTTGAGCTTTCATCCAATGCCTGTTTATGGACATAGATATATCCTTGCTGAGCAGTGGCGGTTATACTTGTCAGTAACCCCAGTACTAATAACGTACAACAAAAAAGGATTTTCACCCGTCTTTTGTTTAACTGAGGGTCTGAAGTTTCATGCAGCGTAACGATTGCAGCCATGAAGTGTGTGTTATAATTTTGTTTCATAATTTAATCAGATTGTATAACGGCATGTTTATACGGTAAAGGTCAATTATGATATTATTCCTAATCCATGCGCTGTGGTACACAGAGCATAAAGGAAAGTGAGCCACGGACCACGGTTCAAAATGTTATGATGGTGTCTTAGAGTAATTTATACATCAATAATCCAACAATAAATAATGCGAAACTCTTATGTAGTAGATGCTCCTTTAATCTTTAAATATTAATATCAAACAACATGTAGCCTGACGGCTAGGTCAGGGACATAAATCAAGGGGAAGAGAGATAGTCGCAAATCATATTAGTTAAGAATCAGACTTGAAGCCCCTAACCCATGCTCTGTGGCACACAGAGCATAAAGGTGGTCCGTGAGCCACGAACTTCGGTTCAGGCTTGAAGCCCCTTATTTTTTAACTGTGAGAAAAACAACCCTACTAACGACCAGCCAACCGAACCCAGATACCAGTCAGTAGGAAAATCCATCATATTGTCTGTCAGGTTGCGAATATATTTCCAGGCATCATAGTCCATTGAGAGCTCTTTAATCTTTCTCTTCTCTTTCATACAAAAATTAGCTACTTCTTTCTCAGGTACCCGTTTATGAATCCAGCTTCGCTGTAATGCTATTACAAAGCCTTTTACTGTTTTGGAGGAAATATTTTCAAAGCACACGGGATAGATTGATGAACTCATATATATACCATCGTTTTTATGGATCTTAGAATCTGAGACAACGGTATTTTCTGTAATAGCTAAACCTTCAAGCCAGAAGTATATTAAAACCCATCTATTCTCCAGATCAGGCTCCTGAATACATCGCACCGTTTGCCCGGCTATTATCTCAACACTCACAATCTCAAAGCCTTTCTCTATTTTGCTGTATTCAAAATTAATATGAGGTAACCCTGCTCCTTTATGATTATTTTTTACGTGTACCGTATTATAGTCTAACAGACTACTGATTTTATTAGGCGAATAATACACATTTATCATTTTATCTCTGTTTAATAATAGCAATAGCGAAATATCATTTTGTATTGATTTTCACGACTTTTTTCAAAGAAACCCTCAATCAAAGACTGAGGGTTTACATATCCGGGTTAAGGTTAGCTTCGCTCGCAAAAACATTTCTTTCCAGAACCCACTTTACTTATTTGTTATCTTTTTAAGGTATCTGATTCCTGACAGAATCAAATACCTTTTATCATTACTATTATTTTCGCTTGATTTTCACCGTAAACGGTATGCACAATTCCTGTTTGCAAGGTTTCGGTGCCACGGTGATATCTTCGTAATCGGCATCATCCTCATCCTGCGTCGGATTATTCTTGTGATCTTCGTTGATGACATCATCTTTCGGTGCGCCGTCATTGCTCGGATTGCTATCTGGTGTTGAGTCAATATCATCCAGATTCTTCGCATTTTGTGCTCCACTGATCTCTGCAAAGTTCCGGATACTGCCTGTGAATCCTGCATTTACAACAAACCTGATCGGACGGGTTACACT
>NZ_FOXH01000005.1:229896-452032 GCF_900115665.1 Pseudarcicella hirudinis | reverse complement strand
AATCTGGATGATATTGACTCAACACCAGATAGCAATCCGAACAATGACGGAACGCCAAAAGATGATGTGATCAACGAAGACCACAAGAATAATCCGACGCAGGATGAGGATGACAGTGATATTGAGGTCATTAACGTTGGTAGCAATACCGTAGATTTGGCTCTTAAAAAGGAGATTAATAAGAAAATTGCCCGCTTGGGTGAAACCGTCACCTATACCCTGAAGGTTTGGAATGAATCGGCTGTATCGGCCACTGGTGTTGTTGCAAGAGACAGTTTACCAGCCGGTGTGGAATATCTGAACAGCAGTGCTTCACGTGGCAGTTATGATCCAAGTTCTGGTCTATGGACTATCGGAAATGTTGGGGCTAATGGTGATACTGTTACCGTGACTATTCAAGTCAAAGTAGTGGCCGAAGGGATATGGTTCAACACAGCCGAAATTTTCAAGTCGGATCAGACAGATAAAGACTCAACCCCTGGTAACGGTGTTGAAGGGGAAGATGATATGGGTCGTCAGTGTTTTACGGTGCCAATCAAACTGTGTCCTCAGGGTAATGTACAAATTATTGTACCAGCAGAAAATAATGTGCAATGGTTTAAGGATGGCGGTAGTACACCTGTTGCCAGTGGCAATACAGTGAGGTTAAATGAGCCAGGCATCTATACCTTCCATAGCTCAGCGGGGAATTGTCCTGCCGAAGGTTGTTGCCCGGTTATAATCGAAGCTGACAACAATTGTTGTAAAGATGAAATCTGTGTACCGTTCACCATTCAAAAAAGGAAGAAAAATTAATAATTGGAATAAATGGTATTCGTTGTCGGGAATTTCTGACAGAATAAGATAATAAATAAGTAAGAGTGGGTTCTGGAAAGGGATTTTTCATGAGCGAAGCTAACCCTAACCTGAAATATGTAAGCCCTCAGTCTTTGATTGAGGGCTTTTTTGTGTAAAATCTACGTTCTTTCGGATTTCTAATCTGAAAGAACTAATGCTCATGCAGTAGGAGTGCTTAATATTTCTATGTGCCTATGCTCCTATGTGGTTGCAATGATTCATACAAGTATTTTACCGGTTGGTTATATTTAAATGACAGATCGTTTGTTTTAGGATTAATCATAGATGCTATTCAGCATTTATGTAAATTTTATTTGATAATTTTATAATAATAGCTAACATTAAATATTGTTTTTCAAATAAAAAATATTGCTTTTGGTGTTTTTTGGTAAGATTTTAAATTGAAATTTATAGCGGTTTTATCTGCGTTAATTAGCTTTGAAATGGTAGAATTATGAGAAAGGGCAGGAGGGCATTTGATATGAATCTGATAGAATTAGGTGCTGAAGTCGAAACAAGAGATGGCAGGATTGCTAAATTTGTGAATAATCTGAATGCAAATAAATCATGGCCAGCTTATCCATATCCTTATGAGTTTGAAATAGAAGGTAAGATTTATACTTTTAACAAACAGGGATCTTTTTCAAAGTGGAAAGATTCTCCCCATGATCTTTTTATAATTACCCGTATAAATAACACCAAAGCCTGGTTGTGGAGGATTGTTTTCGGAATAACACTGCTTCTGATGTTCATACTGATTTTCCTGATAATTCATTGGTTTTAAATATGTCAGATTTCGTTTTCAGTCCCGGAATCTATGAAACATTGGGTACTGAAAACGAAACCCGTTAAAATCCTTTAAAAATTCCCCATTCTTCCCGGGCCCTGGCGGTCAAAACGTCTTTCTCCGCCACCATCCATTGGCGGATTATTTCTGTTTCTTTCGCTATTTCCACCCAATCCGAAAGCCCTCAGGCTGTAGGTGAATGTAAGCATGAAATATCTTCTTAAAACCAGAGATCGTACATCCTCCAGATAGGTTTCTGTCAGATTACGGGTGATACTGCTGTTTTGATTCAGTAAATCAAATACTGATATTTTCAATTCTCCTGCCTGCTTTTTCAGGAACTTTTTGCCAAAAGCGGCATTCCATAACGTAAATTTCTGATTGAATGAGTCAGCCAGTCCGGTATAAGTCTGCTGGTTAAGATCCGTTTGGAAAACAAATCCTTTTCCAAAAATCCAGTTAAATTTAGCACTCGCAGTCTGGTAGTAATAATTGTTGTTCAGCTTAGATTGAATAGTATTCTCAACTTTGTTGTAATTGAAATTATAAGATAAAGTAAAATCCACTTTTTCACTGACATTACTCGCCAGCACAATCCCCTGAGAGAAGGTATAATTATTGGAAAAATTGACCTGATCGTTAATTAAGCCCGGTGAACGACTGTAATTCACACTTGAATTGAGGTTTAAATTGGTCTTTATAAAACTAAGAGGTGTGCCATAAGTGACAAATCCTCTGGCAGTTACTGAATTATCAAAGTTGACCGGACGAATCAATTGCCCTCCCTGACCCAAAACTACGCCGCCGGGCAAGGTAATGGGCTTATCAGCAATGAGTGTTGAATTGCCGATTGGGCTAAGGGTGTAATTGGCACTCAGCAAAGCCACAAAACTTTGCGCTTTGGCAGGAGTTGTAATTGAATACCTCGCAGAAAGGGAATGACTGTATTCCTGCTGCAAATTCGGATTTCCGGTAGTCAGCACCAATGGATTGGAGTTATTGATAACATTCTGTAACTGACTGATAGATGGAGCATTGGTAGAGGCACGGTAAATCAGATGGAATTTTTTGTCATCAGAGATTTTATAATCGAAAATCAACATAGGAATGATATTATTGAAAGTCCTGTTGGTTTCATTATTGATCGGGAAAAGCTGCTGACCCGATAAATCAGCTTTCTGAAAAGAAAGGTTGGTTACCAGACGCAGCTTCTGACCACCCATAATATTGTAACCCACACCGAATCGTTGCGTAACATAATCATTGTCGAATTTATTACTGAGCAGGGAATCTAACTGATCATATTCCTGACTCGCCGAATTGATTTTGTTTACCAGTCTTGACGACTGGTTATTGGAATAGCCTATGTTATAGCTTAACTGCAACATGGATTTGTCTGTAACCGGCTCTGTATAAGTAAGGTTTCCGGTCAATTGATAGCTGTCGGTTTTTCCCGTAGTCCGCTGATTGATAAGCTGTACTGATTGAGTTTTGCCAAAAAACTCGTTTTTCGACATCAGATCGCTTTGGGAATCCTTGTTGTTTATATCTGTACCAAAATTGAAGGCAAGAGTTCTGCCTTTTTTGTCAAATTTATGTCTTAAAAGCAGGTTTTGGCTAAAGCTGTAACCGCTGTTGTTAGATTGCGTCTGGTTATTTGAAGTATTTTGCAAAACCGTTCCGAGCAGGGTCCGGCTTTGGGTTGAGCTGTTTGAATTATTCGTTTGAAAGCTCAATCTTGGGGTAAATAAAATAGAGTTTTTAGGGTCAATGGTGTATTCAAATCTGAAATTAAACCTGTGATTGGTATTCATGCTGGTACTCAAAGTAGAATCCCGGTAAAACTGATTCGTTCCGGTAGAAAGAAAATATTCTCTCTGAGAGGATTTTTCAGTAGTATTAGAGCTGTTATTGAAAAAATAACTTCCTCTGACTGTTAACTTTTTGCCCCAGTTATCCGAATAATTTATCCCGTAAGAATTAGTTTTATTAATCCCACTCTGCTGTCCAACCAGAAAGTTATTGCTGGCATTTCCACCGCCACCCGGTCCACCACCTCCACGACCACCTCCTCCGCCACCACCTCCGGAACTTGAAATACCCAGTAAATCCTGAGATGAAAAGTTTTGCTGGTTAATATTATTGCTCATCCCGACAATTGAAATCCTGCGGTCTTTGTTAAAAAGATTGATATTTCCACCTGCAGAATAGGTATCATTGGTTCCGTATCCACCATAAATTTTCCCGAACTTTCCATTTCTTTTGTCCGCACGGGTAATAATATTAATCGTTTTACTGGTATTTCCATCGTTAAATCCTGTAAACTGAGATTGATCGCTTTGCTTATCGAAAACCTCAATTTTATCAATTACCTCTGCCGGAAGGTTCTTCATAGCAATCGTAGGATCGTCTCCGAAAAAAGGCTTACCGTCAACCAGAATTTCCTTCACGGTTTCGCCATGTGCAGTTACACTTCCGTTGTCAACTGTAATTCCGGGCATCTTTTTTAACAGATCCTCTGCCTGTGCATCTTTATTTACCTTAAAAGCATCAGCATTGTATTGCAGTGTATCACCCTTTTGAATCGCAGCAGCTACCTTGGCTTTTACCTGAACTTCCTGTAAAACATTACTTTTTTCAAACATTTGAATTACTCCCAGATTCTGATCTTCCAGCGTAATTGAGATATCCTGAGTTAAATCATCAAAGCCTACATAAGTTGCCTTAAGTGTATATTTTTCAGGATTGAGTTTGGCGAATTTAAAATTTCCGCTGGTATCTGTTACCGCAAAATGCTTAATTTTGGCATCAGCAACGCTTGTCAGGATAATATTGACTCCGATCAAAGCTTCATTTTTTCCATCAGTAATTTTGCCTGAAAGCTGGTTGCTTTGTGCAAATACTGAGCTGGAAATAAACAGAAACATTAGCAAAAACTGGAGATTTTTCATGAATTTGAGGATTATATTTGGTACTTGAATTACCGCTTAGACATGACCGTTTTAACAGGGTTTAGCAGAGAAATAACCAATTAAGCCAAAAGAAGATGAAACCTTGTAAAGACTATACGAAAACTGATTTTGAGTAGATAAATTCTGAAAAAAGAATCAGTTTTGAAAGAGTAAAATCCCCCCGTTGACAAAATACTGAAATGATTCGGGAGAAGTTTTAAGTTTTACAATAATTTAAAATGCAACACGCCTGAAATTAAGAAGCAATGGGTTCTTTTGCATGTTTGAACCTGAAACAGAAAAAGACATACTTTTCATTATACTATACTCAGAAAAATAAGGAGAATAATAAACCCCTACAGAGATTATCAAAAAGAGATGGAAATTTAGGGTTCAAAATAACTGATTCTTCCTTTTAAATTTATGGAAACAAGAAGAGAATTTATTCAAAAAGCGGCAGTTTTAGCCAGTGGGGCAGGTCTGGCAGGGATGTTACCCGCCTCCATTCAAAAAGCAATGGCTATTAATCCCAAAGAGGGAAGTACCTACATGGATGCAGAACATGTGGTGATACTGATGCAGGAAAACCGGTCTTTTGATCATTGCTTCGGTACCTTGCAGGGGGTAAGAGGGTTTAATGATCCCCGTGCAATAACCCTCCCAAATCGTAATAAAGTCTGGCTTCAGTCTAATAAAGAAGGAGAAACATTTGCACCTTTCCGACTCAATTTAAAAGATTCAAATGCAACATGGATGAGCTCTTTGCCGCATTCATGGGAGAATCAGGTAGATGCCAGAAACAACGGGAAATTTGACAAATGGCTGGATGTAAAAAAATCCGGGAATCGTGAGTACAAAAAAATGCCATTGACCCTCGGCTATTATAACCGGGAAGATATTCCTTTCTATTATGCACTGGCTGATGCTTTTACCGTTTGTGATCAGAATTTTTGTTCTTCTTTAACCGGAACTACTCCTAACCGTCTTTATTTATGGTCAGGTACAATTCGTGAAAAACCGGAAGAAGGCTCCATGGCAAATGTTAAGAACGAAGATGTTGACTATGAAAAATGGGCAAAATGGAAAACATTTCCGGAAAGACTGGAAGAAAATAACGTTTCATGGAAAATATACCAGAATGAAATCAGCCTTCCGACAGGGCTTTCCGGTGATGAGGATGCCTGGCTTAGTAATTTTACAGATAATCCGATTGAATGGTTTGAGAAATATAATGTAAAATTCTCTCCTGAATATCATGCCTACCTGAAAGCTCAGCTGATTGCTTTACCGGAAGAAATTAAGGAATTAAACCTGAAACTGAAAACGCTTCCGGCTGATTCTCCTGAACTGGAGAAGACTAAAAAACTCATTGCAAGAAAAGAACATTACCTGGTAATTGCCAAAGAAGATGTGGTGAAATGGGCTCCGGAAAAGTTTGAAAAACTTTCTGAGTTTGAAAAGAATATTCACCGGAAAGCATTTACAACAAATAAAAAAGACGTTGATTATCACAGCCTTACTTCTTTGTCTTACGATGATAACGGAACAAAAAGAGAAGTGTCTGTTCCGAAAGGGGATGTGCTTTATCAGTTTAGGGAAGATGTCAGTAAAGGTAATCTGCCTACCGTTTCATGGCTGGTTGCTCCTGAAAACTTCTCGGATCACCCGGGAGCGCCATGGTATGGAGCCTGGTATTTGTCAGAAACACTGGATATTCTGACCAAAAACCCTGAAGTATGGAAAAAGACCATCTTCATATTGGCTTATGATGAAAATGACGGTTATTTTGACCATGTGCCTCCGTTTGTCGCACCGCACCCGAATGACAGATATGCCGGAAAAGTTTCCAAAGGAATTGATGCGGCAGCAGAACAGGTTAGTTTGGCACAGGAATTGAAAAGACCTCATGACAATCCTGAAAAAGATGCCAGAAGTGGTCCTATCGGATTAGGATTCCGTGTTCCATTATTGATTGCTTCACCATGGAGCAGGGGAGGAAATGTTTGTTCTGAAGTATTTGATCATACTTCTGTGATTCAGTTTCTGGAAAAGTTTACCAGTAAGAAATCAGGTAAAAAGATTAAGGAAACCAATATTACGGAATGGAGAAGAACGATTTGCGGAGATTTGTCTTCAGTTTTCAAACCATACAACGGTGAGAAGATCAATTTACCGGAATTTGTTCAGAAAAACCCGTTTATTGAATCTGTACACAAAGCAAAATTCAAAGAACTTCCGTCGAATTACAAAAAGCTCAGCGCAGAGGAAATAACATCCGTAAATAAAGATGCTGAATATTCTCCGTTGCTGCCAAAACAAGAGGCAGGAGTAAGACCGGCCTGTGCTTTGCCGTATCAATTGTACGCAGAAGGGAATTTGTTTGAAGATAAAAGTGCTTTCGAAATTTCTTTTACTGCTTCAAATGAGGTATTCGGAACAAAAGCTGAAGGTTCACCTTTCATTGTGTACGCTCCTGAAAAATTTGCTTCAAGAGATAAAGAGGGTAATGTAACCGGTTTTGAAGACGTGAATGTCAGAAACTATGCCGTATCTAAAGGGGATTCACTGAAAGATTCATGGGCATTGAAAGATTTCGGACAGCAGGATTATCATCTTCGGGTATATGGACCGAATGGTTTTTTCAGGGAATTTACCGGAAATGCAGACGAGCCGAACATTGAAGTAAAATGCGAATACCAGCGCTCGGATGTAAATGCAAAGAAACTGACCGGAAATGTCAGCCTGAAGATTACCAATTCCGAAGTCAATCCTGTCACTGTTGAAATCATTGACAATTCGTATAAAACCGGATCACAGGTAAAAGAATTAGGTGGTGCAGGTTCTATGCAGGCCTCAATTGAAGTGAATCTTAATTTGTCGAAAAGCTATAACTGGTATGACCTTAGCGTAAAAGTGAAGGGAAACAGCTCATTTGAAAAACGATATGCCGGACATGTTGAAACCGGGAAACAAGGATTTACAGATCCTTTGATGGGTAGAATTAATCTTTAACATTTCCAGACCACAGGTTTATCCGGTAAAGCTTAAGCCTGTGGTTTTATTTACCCTGCTTTAAAATGCTAAAAATCCCCTTTCTCTTCTTTACGCTCTTTTTCCTGACTTGTTTTTCCGGCCACATTAATTATGTCCTGGCGCAAAGTTCATCAAAAGGATACCTCGAAAATGAGGATTTTCGGGAAATCGGGACTATTAATTATCCGGATTCTGCATTTCTGGCATTGAAATCTTCCTATGCCAAAGCTATTGAACAGAAAGATAATCTGAATGCTGCGGATTGTCTGCAGAAAATGGGGCAGATCTGTTTCCATTTCGGGCATTTCCCGCAGGCGATCGAATTTCATCTGCAAGCCCATAAGCTTTTCTTAAACCTGAATAACAAAGCGAAAATTGCGGAAAATCTGAATGATTTAGGGATATTATATTTCTACAACCGACAACAGCATCTTGCCTGGAAGAATTATAATGAGGCACTGAACATCTTCAAAAACCTGAAAAATGAGGAAGGTGTAGCTGTAACATTAGGCAAAATCGGCCATTTATATGAGAAAGAACAAAAATATGACAGTGCTTTTTATTTTCAGAAATTAGCGCTTAAACAATATAAACAGATTCAGAATCAGCAGGGAATCGCAAAAATTTATGAAAATCTGGGCAGTATTTACGAAGACCTTGAAAAGTATGATTCTGCTTATTATTATTTCAGTAATTCGCTGAAAGTAAATCAGTTGAACAGAAATGTGTTGGCCCAGATTGAAGTTTATAACAATCTCGGGGATGTTCTCCGTAAAACCGGAAAATATGCCGAAGGGTTGAAATATTCCCGCCTGGCACTGAGTTTATCAACAATTCATAACGAACGCTACCAGCAAAGCGGTGCGTATCGTGACCTGGCGAAAACCTATAACCTGATGAACAGAAATGACAGTGCCTATTACTACCTGGAACTGAGCAGGAAAATGGCATTGGAGATTTACTCTGAAAAAAGCAGTAAACAGGTAGCACTTTTACAGGTGATGTATGATATTGCCCGAAAAAATAATCAGATCGAAAGTCTGAACCATGAGAGAAAAATCAATCAGATTATTGGAATCGGTGCTGCGATAGCGGTGATTCTTCTGGGGCTCTCAGGCATGCTTGTAATAAGCAGACAGCGCATGAAAATTGCCAGTGAAAGAACTTTAAGTGAACAGAATAAACACATATTTCAGGCACAGAATGATTTGATTCAGGCCGAATTACTGAATAAAAAATTGCTGGAAGAAAAACTGACTCATGAGCTGGATGTTAAAAGCAGAGAGCTTAGCACACATACACTTCATGTAATCCAGAAAAATCAGTTGCTTGAAAAACTCTATAAAAAGATAGAGGAAATGGTTAAAGATGACAAGCGTGACCAAAAGAAGCAATTGAGACAGATTATGCAGGAGATTAATGAAAGTTTTAACCACGATCAGCATTGGGAAGAGTTCAGAAGTATTTTTGAACAGGTACACCAAACATTCTTCGACAAGCTGAAAAGCCATTCCGAAAATTTGTCTTCAAATGATATGCGGCTGGTTGCTTTATTGAAAATGAACCTTAGCTCAAACGACATTGCTTCCCTGTTAGGCATCTCTTCTGACAGCCTGAGGGTGGCCAGACACCGCCTGAGGAAGAAGCTTAATCTTGAACAAGGTGAGAGTCTGACAACCTTTATTCAGACACTTTCCTGAAGGTAACAATTCGGTAATGTAACGGTAATGATTTGATAATGTATCAAAATTGAATTTGTAATTATTTGAATATGAGTATCTTGTAAAATAAATATTTACTTTGTTGCCTTTCTGTTAACGCCACTTGTAACGGTGTTTCTTTTTTGTAACCCCTCTTAATTTGGACATCAGCGCAAGGTTTCTGCAACTTTGCATCGTCAATGAAATCAGAATCGCCGGAATATTTTTCTCTTCCGCGACTAATTCTCCCAAACGAAATGTGCCAAAGAATTTTACTATTTGTGATTTTAAGTTTCTTCAGTCTCCAGGTTCTTGGGGGTACGCTAAAAGGAACAGTTCTCGATAAACAAACAGGTGAACCTATAACAGGAGCTTCTGTCAGATTATCCAAAAAAGGTTTTTATGATGTGTCAGGTCTGGACGGTACATTTTCCATAAAGAATGTTCCGGCCGGGGTTTATCAGATTCATGTAAGTTTTGTGTCATTTCAGACTTACACCAAAGAAATTGTTGTAGGAAACAAAGACCTTGTCCTGAATATCGCATTGGAAGAAGATGCCAGACAATTGCTTAATGAAGTAGTCGTTTCTGCAAATGTTGATAAATCTACAGAAAATGCAGCCAGACAAACTGAAAGAAAAGCCAATCAGTTAATGAATATTGTTTCCGGAAAAGCGATAGAACTTTCACCGGATCTGACAGTAGCCAATCTTGTACAGCGGGTTTCCGGAATTTCAATCGAAAGAAACAGTAACGGCGACGGGCAGTATGCCATCCTTCGGGGAATGGACAAAAGATATAATTATACTTTAGTGAATGGTATTAAAATTCCGAGTCCTGACAACAAATACAGATACGTTCCCCTGGATATTTTCCCTTCGGAATTATTGGGAAGACTTGAGGTTTTTAAAACCTTAACGCCTGATATGGAAGGAGATGCCGTTGGTGGGGTTATCAATATGGTTATGAAAGATGCTCCGGAAAGACTTGAAGTCAGTGCCAATCTTGCCACCGGTTACAACCAGCTTTTTATGGACAGGGATTTTGTTAATTTTAATACCAAAGACCTTAATTACAAATCTCCTTATGAACAATACGGGAATAATTACAATGCTACTTTAAAGGATTTCCCAAAAGGCGCAGTGCAATATACCTCCAAACGACCAATGCTGAATCTTGTAGGAGGTTTTTCAGTAGGAAACAGATTTTATCACAATAAATTCGGTGTAATTCTGGCCGGAAGTTTCCAGAATACTTACCGGGGAAGCAATAGTTTATTTTATTCTTCGACGGTTTATGATACCGAAAAATCTTCCAGAATTACCAGTTTGGCTGAAAGACAGTATTCAGAACAACAAAGCCGCCTGGGACTGCATGCTAAAATGGATTTCCGTCTGAACGAAAATCATAAGCTTCAATGGTACAATGCATATATGAATCTTGCCAATGAGCAGTTGAGGGATACCAAAACAACTGATTTCTCTTCAGGAGGTTATGATCCGGTTTCAGGTAATGCAGGTCTTACTTATTCCACACGTTCAAGGTTAACCGTTCAGAAGATTTTTAACAGTACTTTACAGGGAACACATAAGCTGACTGATAAATTCAAGATGCAGTGGTCTGCGGTTTATTCATCTGCCACCAATGAAAACCCATATAATACTTCTGTTAGTTTATTGGGAAAAAGAGTCAATTTTAAAGAAACAAAAACCTATCCTCAGGAAAGTACAAGAAGATGGGAACATAATTCCGACCGTGATTTAGCCGGATATGTAAACGGAACATACCTGACCACTTTAAAAAACAATTTGCTTGAAATTTCTTTCGGAGGAATGTACCGTGACAAAAGCAGAGATAACTTTTATAACAATTACGTCCTGAAACCAACTAATCCTTTCGCAGAATACGGAAAAGACTTTACAGATTACGGAGATATTTCGTGGAGTGTGGAGAATCCACGGGGTGCTGTAGCCTCTGCGCTGAATTATACAGCTTCTGAAAAGATCGGAGCAGGATACGGAATGGCAAAATGGCAGAAATCTAATCTGCAGATCATCGGAGGTTTAAGAGTTGAGCATACCGATCAGGGATATTCGATGTTATTTCCACTCGGAGAATTAAGGCCGACCGGAAACCAGGAATATACAGACCTGCTGCCAAGTGCCAATGCGAAATATGCACTGATGCCTAACCAGAATTTACGTGCTTCATACTTTCGCTCTATCAACAGACCAGGTTTCTTTGAGCTGGTTCCGGGAAAAGTTGTCAATGAAGAATACCAGGAAAGAGGTAATCCGGATCTGAAAAGAGCTATTGCCGACAATTTTGATATCCGCTATGAATACTTCCCGACAGCTTCGGATCAGTTTATGGCAGGGGTATTCTATAAAAAGATTCAGAATCCCATTGAATACACGCTGCAATTGGATGAGACCAGAGGACAGGATGTTTTCTATACACCCGGAAACTTTGGAGATGCCACAAACTACGGTTTAGAACTTGATGCGATAAAGTATTTTCAGAAATTCGGAATCAAGGCTAATTATACTTACACCAATTCAGAAATCACCACTAAAAAAATGATTCGTGTCCGGAATCAGAGCGGTAACCTGGAAGCGCAGAATGTAAACCAGACAAGACCAATGTACGGACAGTCGGCACATGTTGGAAATGTGTCTTTATTCTACAAAAATCAGAAAACGGGCTGGGATGCACAAATCGCTGCTTCGTATACAGGAGAGCGTATTAATACCGTTTCACAGTTTTTAGATAATGACCTGTGGCAGGAAGCCTTCATACAGATGGACGCATCTGTTGAACGCAAATTTGGTAAAAACTGGGTCATTTTTGCCAAAGCCAACAACCTGTTAAACACCCCGATGAGAGTGTTTATCAAGAATACCAACCCTGTAAATGCCAATATCCCTCAGGAAAATGCCAGCGGTAACAAAACACTCATTCGTGAGGACTATTACCAGAGAAGTTATCTGATCGGAATTCGCTATAAACTTTAAAAAATATTCAATTAATTCTTAAAAATCATGAAAACGAAAAATCTGTTCGTAAGTGCATTATTATTTGCTTCATTGTTGACTGGCTGCAGTAAAGACGATGGCACTAAAGTTACTCCTGAAGTTAAGCCGGACGAGTTGTCTATTTCCGGAGAAGTTTCGGGAACATGGAAAAAAGGAAGCATTGTTACTGTAAAAGGCGACTTGTTTGTTCCGGCCGGAAAAACATTGAGTATTGAAGAAGGTGTAACTGTATTGATGGATACAACTGTAAAACCTGAATTTATTGTACAGGGCAATCTGTATGTAGTCGGAACCAGCACCAGCCCTGTAAAAATTACAGTACCTGAAAGTGCAAGAATTGCTAAAAACAAATTCGGAAAATTATGGGGAGGAATTTTAGCAGCAAAAACCTGCTCTGAATTGTTACTTGATAACGTAATTCTTGAATACGGTGGTGCAACAGCGACAGAAGCATCATCTTCGGTGAAATTAGGCCTTTATAAGGCACTTAGCGGAGAAAATGTACCGGCTTTGTGGTTCTCAAATGTTGCAGGTAAACTGGTGGTAAGAAATACAACTTTCCGTAATTTTAACGAGGATTGTACATATCTGGAAGGTGGTAATATTATTTTCACAAATAATACTTTCTATACTACCGGAGTAAGCGGTGGAGAAGCACTTAACTTCAAATCGGGTTGTGTGGCTGACGTTTCTTATAACCTGATTTACAGTACAAATACTAACGGATTGAAACTTTCAAATGCAGGTGACCGTACGCCGCAGGCACATATTATTGCCTATAACAATACTTTGCTGAATAACGGATGGAGAAGACCAACTATCAAAGGTGGTTCGGTTTGGGTAGAACAGAGTGTGTATGCAGAATTGTATAACAACCTTTTAGCAAACTGTCGTTTCGGAATTAAGCGTGATACCAAGAAACCTGAAGATCCTCGTTCTGTGTTCCAGAATACACTTTTTTACAGCTATACTCAGCTTGGAGCAGATCAGTTTCAGCCAAATGCTGAAGTGATCGGTGGTAAAAATGACATTATCAGCAAAACTGCCGGAGATAATGATCCGAAATTCGTTAACTATCCTGTTACAACTGCTACTGATAATGCTGATTTCTCTGCCAGCTGGGATTTTCATTTGCAAGCTGGTTCTCCGGCACTTAGCAAAGGAACGACTACTTTTACCAGAAACCACAAAGCCGGAATCGTATTAAACGGTAAGACTTACTCTTCACCTGAACCTGCTAACTATATCGGGGCTTTCGGAACGAAGTAATCAATCCATTCTCTTTTAAAATGCTGTTTCCTGCAAATCTTCAGGAAACAGCATACTCAATCAAATCTTTTGTTTTCCGATGACTTTTAAATTTATATCATTAGGAATACTGGCTGCTTCTTTATTTTCCTGCCAGGATGTTCCTCAGAAAAGCAGTGCCGTTTCCTCAGATTCAATGTTGATTCCTGCTGTTACTACTGAATTTGTAAAACATGATTCTGACGATCCTGCTGTTTGGATTAACCCTGAAAATCCTGCACAAAGTTTAATTTTGGGAACAGACAAAGATCAGGACGGAGCGTTGTTTGTGTATAATCTTGAAGGGAAAATTATTCCTGAAAAAGTAGTGTCAGGTTTGAAGAGACCCAACAACGTTGATGTGGAATACGGTTTGATGCTGGGAAATAAAAAAACGGATTTCGCAGTCGTTACAGAAAGACTGACCCATAAACTTCGCTTTTTTTCATTGCCGGATCTTAAACCGATCGATAATGGCGGAATTGAGGTATATGAAGGTGAAACTGCCCCGGATTTCAGAGATTTAATGGGTGTTTCGGTTTATAAAAACAAAGAAGGGAAAATTTATGTAATTGCCGGAAGAAAGTCGGGCCCTACGAATGGCGGATATCTGTGGCAATACCTTGTGGAGGATGATGGAACAGGCCATGTTAAAGCAACATTGGTTCGGAAATTCGGTAATTACAGTGGTAAAAAAGAAATAGAATCTATTGCAGTAGATGATGAGCTGGGATATATCTACTATTCAGATGAAGGGGTAGGTGTGCGCAAATATTATGCAGAGCCTTCAAAAGGTAATGAAGAACTGGCACTTTTTGCTACCAAAGGATTTACAGAAGACCATGAAGGAATCTCAATTTATCAACTGACTCCATCAACAGGATATATTCTGGTTTCGGATCAGGGAGCTAACCAGTTTCACATTTTTAGTCGTGAAGGAACAGCCCGGAATCCTCATGAACATAGCTTACTGAAAGTTGTTAAAGTAAAAGCTAATCACAGTGATGGTTCTGAAACAGTCTCTGTGCCATTGAACAGCACTTTTCAGAAAGGTTTGTTTATTGCGATGAGTGATAACCGCACTTTTCAGTTTTACAAATGGGAAGATATTGCCGGAAAAGACCTTAAAGTTATTTCTCCGTTAAAATAAAAGACTGAATTACCGGAAATCTATGGGTTTCCGGTAATTACTCTGCTGACTATTATGCTGTCAACCGGATGTTTGCACAAATTCCAGGGTCCTTTATTTGGAGTGGAGTAGTACATGCTTGCTGAATGATTTCCGGAAAAAAATGTCGAAAATCCAGGTTTTAGCCATAATCTTTTAACCTCCTTCAAAACAACCTGTTTGTGCAGCAGCTGCCTTGTTGCAATAGCAGGTTGAATAATATAATCTCCCTTTTGTACCATCGAAGAATCAGTACTGTATTGCTGAATGTTACCATCTGCAATATTCTTTGCATACCATTGCCATCCCCAGTGCCCGGCAACCCATATATTACTTCCTTTTGGTAATGAGATCTGTTTTGAAATCTGCCGGTAAAAATCTGCGTATTCCCAGTCAGAAATACTTAATAATATGCCTAAAACTCCGGAAGAGACCAGAGAAAGGATTTTAATTTTTTGAGATATTTTGTCAATTAAACCTCTGCAAATCAGCAGAATGGAAGGGATTAAAAGCAGAATATGCCTTGTACTGATAAAAGGAGCATATTTTACAATAAAGGCAGTCAGAAAGATAAATGTTGTAATCAGCACAAAATCTCCTTTGTCCGGAAATTTCCAGGTATTGTTTTCTCTGAATTTCGTAATGACTTCTATCCCCAGAATAATCAGTAATGCTGTTCCGTTGATGAAAAAACTGAGGTTGAGTACAGCAGAGGAAATATTTTCCGGAATTACTTCAAAATAGGTCAGTAAGCAGAATAAAACGAATATGATTAAAGTAATAATGCTGGCCTTTTCAATGATTTTATAAGGAAATTTGCCATTATAAATCGCGATGGAAAAAGGAGAAACCGCTCCGATACAAGCTATAAAACTAATGATTTGTTTCGCAAAATCTACCAGGGAAAAGTGATTAATGGGTCTGTTCAGAATATGTATTTTCTGAAATTCGAAAAGATTTGTAACAGACCACAAACCCAGCATTATGACCGGGATGAGCCCCAGAAATAAATATTTGTATTTTCTTTCGTATAAAGCTGTAGCTATGAGTACCCCTAAAAGCGGTAAAATCGAGTATTTAATCAATAAAGCAGTACCTAATGCGAGTGCAGCGAGGGTATAATTGATAACCTTTCTCCGATAATTGATTTTGATCAGAAAGAACAGAAAAGCTAACTCAAGCGACAATAACGGAATGTCCGTCATCAGGTTCTGATTGATCATCAGTGCCGGACAGAATGCAAAAAAGAACAGAGAAATACCAACTTTGGAAGGACTTATGATGGTACAGATTTTATAAAAGAAATAAAGTGCCAGAAAGGTAAAAAGAGACTGAAAAATATGCAGGGATACTTCTGAATACCCAAAAATTTCACCCACCAGTGCAATCCAGTAAAAATATAAAGGAGGTTGATTGAAAGTAGAAATAGAAGCCGGATTATCATACCAGTTGACAATTCCTGACATCGGTTTCCATGGATTTGCAGCAATCCATTTTGCTACTTCCAAATGAAAAGTATCATCAATATGGAATGCCTTATTAAGATTAAAAGCGGTGAGAATGAACCATAAAATCAATAAAAGCCACTTATTATTCATTTGGTCAGATTGTTAAATATTCAATTGAGTGTGCAGTGGTGATGAAATGTTTTAAGATGGAGTAAGATTGAATTTCTCTGCCACCTTTTAGCAAATATAGACTTTTTTGTAATCTTTCATGATGCCGCTATCTGAAAACTCCGGTAATCGGAGGCATATCTTAAGTATTTTCTGTTAACTCTCCGGAGCTGATTTCAAAAAGGCAATTCTCTGAGAGAAAATGCTCAGACCTGAATATTACGGGTTAAAATTCACTTTCTTAAAATTATTGGCTTACAACAGAGTATTTTTTTAGATTCGGTTCTTTTAAAACTTTTTATATACCCGAAAACTGAAGTTTGCACAATCGTTTGTGCAAGCAAGTACAAACGATTGTGCAAACTTTCATGCACTTTTTCTCAGCCAGAGACCTTTGTTTTGTATAAAATCCAATCTAATTTTCCTCAAATTTAACTATTTCAACAAATTATTAGACACATCTTATGCAAGGAAAACTACTTAGGCTGACTACGTTTTTATTACCAGTATGCACAAACATCTCATCTGTGCAAGTTCCTGCAATGCGGACAAATAATGTCCGGTTCAGTCAGGATATTATGTTTATCTGAATCAACGTACAAATTTTCTGACTCAATTCAGTAAAGGCTTTTACAGAAAGCAATCTCAATTACATACCACGAATCTGCTATTTATTACATCCTGCTTAAGCAGGATGCAGGGTTACTTTTTATTCAAACTAAACAACAAACTATTCTTATGAAAAATACCATAATCAAAAAGCCGGAAAGCAAGCGGGTATCGCTGTGCCTGGGAGTTATCCCCTGGGTGGCAACTTTGCTCGTCGCAGCAATCTCTCCGATTGATGCCGCTCCGATCGGATCAGCAGGCAATCTTTCTGAAAGGCTTGCTCCTGCTGAAAAAGTTATATCTGGACGTGTACTTGCCGAAGATACTAAAGAGGGACTTCCCGGAGCCACCGTTTCATTAAAAGGCGTTCCGGGTGTAGGTACCATGACAGATGTACAGGGAAATTTTAAGCTTACGATTCCCGGAAATAAAGGAACGCTTATATTTAGTTTCGTAGGTTACCGTTCAAAAGAAATCAGTATTGGTGATAAAAGTGCAGTAGAAGTAACCCTTGAAACGGATGTTTACTCGCTTTCAGAGGTTGTTGTAACAGGTTATGGAAGTCAGAAAAGAGAGAATCTTACCGGATCCGTCGCTACAATCAGTTCCAAAAAATTAATGGATGTTACCACTCCTAATGTGGCTAACATGATTCAGGGTAAAATTCCCGGAGTGGAGGTTACCTCCAATACCGGACAACCGGGCGGTTTACCGACTATCAGAATCAGAGGACGTGCTTCTATCGTTTCTTCAACAGATCCGATCTGGGTTGTTGACGGGGTAATCTGGCATGGTGTACCTAACCTGAATCCGGGTGATATTGAATCAATGACAGTATTGAAGGATGCGGCTGCCGGAGCGTTATATGGTTCAAGAGGAGCAAACGGCGTTTTGGTTGTAACAACAAAAGGAGGAAAATTCGGCAAAAAAAACCAGTATTGGTTCAAAGCTGAAACCGGTATTTCTCAATTTAATAACGGAAACTTTAAGCTGATGGACTTTCAGCAGTTATATGATTACTGGGGAGGATTTTATGCCGCAGACGGGAAAAACAAGGCCAATCTTCCTGAATATTACAAACCTGCCTTGCTTCAGACAAATACTGACTGGCTGAAACTAGGTACACAGAATGGTAAAATTCAGCAATATACCCTTGCTTTTCAGGGAGGTGGAGAAAAGTCGACCATTTATGCTTCAGGGAACTATTATAAAGAGGAGGGTAGCGTAAAAGGCTATAATTATGAGAGATTTTCAACCCGTGTCAACATGGATTATGAACTCTCTCCAAGGGTAATTTTCAAACCAAAAGTAGCTGCGACTTATACCCAGACGGAAGATCGCCAGCATAGTTTGTACAATATGTATCTTAATTTGCCATGGGATAAACCATACGATGCAAACGGGATTCCACGCAATGCGCAGATCGCCAGTCCTTGGTATGGAAGAGATCAGTCGAATTACCTGTATGATCTGCAATGGAATTATGGCACAAGCAAGACTTTCAATGTGATTGCCAATATGGATTTGCAATGGAATATTACTGATAAACTGGTGTTCCGTTCTACCAACAATACAACCTATTATAATTCTGACGGCTTTTCATATACAGACCCCCGTTCAAACGCTGGATTGGATGCCAATGGTCAGCTGAGTGAAAGTATGGCAAAACGTACTACACGTTTCACCAACCAGATGCTGAACTATACCAATACTTTCGGGAAACATTTTATTGATGCCTTGGCTGCCTATGAATATAACGATTACACTTACAATGACCTGACTGCAACCGGTAAGGGGATTTCCCCGGGTTCTACCGTATTGAATACTGTTGCAACTCCGGTTTCGACAAAAGGTATTACCAATGATTATTCTTTCCAGTCGGTTCTCTTTAATGCTAATTATTCTTACAATGACCGTTTTAATGCACAGATTTCATTCCGTCGTGACGGTTCATCAAGATTTGGTAAGAATAACCGCTATGGAAATTTCTATTCAGTAAGTGCAGGCTGGAATATTCATAAAGAAGCATTCTTCCGCAGCAGAATTATTGATTATTTAAGGGTTAAAGCCGCTCATGGCGGTGTAGGTAATACTCCGGTAGCCTTGTATCCGCAATATGGTGTGTATGCCATTGATCAGCAGTACAACGGTTCTCCGGCGGCAATTATCTCTACACTGGGCAACGATAACCTGACCTGGGAAAAGAGTTTTGATACCAATTTAGGTGTACAGATTGGTTTGTGGAAACACGTGAATTTCGGGGTTGAAATTTATAATAAAAATACTTCAGGATTGCTTCACTATGTACCATTCCCGACCGTTTCGGGTTATACAGGCCGCTACGAAAACATTGGTGCAGTACGAAACCAGGGTATAGAAATGGCATTAGGTGTTGATATTATCAAACACAAGGATTTCACCTGGCATGCTGATCTTACTTTTAGCAGAAACCTGAACAAAATCATAGAATTGTATCAGAACCAAAGACAGATTAATGGTCAGAAAGTAATAGAAGTCGGGGAAAATATCGACACATGGTATTTGCGTAAATGGATGGGAGTTGATCCTGCTAACGGTAAGCCTCTCTGGGAACGTGTAGATCCGTCCACCGGAGCCCGTACTACAACTTCTACGTATTCTCAGGCAACACTTCAGGAAACGGGTGTTTCTACCCCGGATTTCTATGGCGGGTTACAGTCTGAAGTAGCCTATAAAGGTCTTTCATTAAGCGTCAATTTCGGTTACTCAAAAGGTGCAATGGCCTATAATGCTACCCGTCAGCTTTTTGATAGTGACGGAGCTTATCCGACTTATAATCAAATGGTTCTGGCTGATGGCTGGTCACGCTGGACGCCTGAAAATCCTAATAATGCCACACATCCGCAGGCTATTTATGGAGGAAACTCTCAGTCGAACAGACCTTCTTCTCGTTACCTTGAAGATGCAAGCTATATTCGTCTGCGCAATATTACTTTGGCCTACAGATTGCCGAAAAACCTGTGTAATTATTTGAGAATGAGTGGTGTTGGGCTGAATGTTTCGGTTGATAACCTGGCTACCTGGACAAAATATTCAGGTGTGGATCCTGAAGCCGCAATTTATGGAGTGAATGGTGACCTTACCAGTGTTTATCCGGTTTCACGTCGTGTGATGTTCGGACTTAACGTAACGTTTTAATCATTAAAATAACAATTATGAAACCGATATATAAGTATTTAATGGGAACTGCTCTAAGCCTTTCATTCTGGGCTTGTGATATTGAGCGGACTCCATACGACGGGCTTACGCCTGATAAAGTAATCAGTACACCAGACGGAATCAATCTGGCTGTAGCCGGAAATTATTCGTTGCTGAAAGCATGGTCAGAAAACTGGCACCGTATTTTTGAATATCCGGGAGATAATGTGGCACTTAGCGGAACGACAACTGATAACCTGTTCTTTATTTACAATTACCGCCGGATTCCTAACAATTCAAGAGTTGACGCTTTCTGGAGAAGTTCTTATCGTATCATTGTCGGGGTAAATCAGGTTCTTGGAGCGACGAAAGAAGGTACTTCAGCGGATATGGATCAGCAATTGGGGGAATCATATTACCTGCGGGGTTTAATGCACTTTCAAATGGTATGTGCATTTGGTAAACCATATGCTCAGGGGCGTGATAATCCGGGTGTTCCTTTGAAACTTGATGCAGATGCATTGAATTACCCGACCCGCTCCAAAGTAGGGGAAGTATATGATCAGGTAGAAAAAGATTTGCTGAAAGCAGAAAGCCTGATGAAAGTGGAGAAAACTAATGTATATGTTTCAAAAGGGGCCATCTGGGCCTTACTTTCACGCTTATACCTTTATAAAGAAGATAATGCCAAAGCGCTGGAATATGCCAATAAGGTTATTAATTCAGGGAAATATTCCTTATTGAACACAGAGCAATTGCCTGATTATCCAAAATTTGCTCCTGAAAATAATTCAGAGACCATTTTTGCCATCAAATATGTGCTGAATACCGATTATGCCAATTCTGATAATGGTTATTCTACTGTAGGGTCGATGTATGCCACGATCAATGGTTCAGGATGGGGAGAATTATATGCCTCTCGTCCTTACCTTGAACTGATCCGTAAGTTTCCGGAAGACGTAAGAAATAAATTCATATCTCCATTGGCTGACAGCGATTTCCCGGATGTTACCTGGGCTGTTTACACGGTCTTGTCTAAAGGTAGTTATCAGTATAAAGAGACGGAAGTGACTAAGCAGGGAGACGATTATGTGTACCAGGATAACGGGACAAAAATGCTTGAGAAAGTTTCGAACGGAAGAGGAGGCTTTGACTATTTCATTAATACGACTGATGGAAGAAAGACGGTTTTGATTGATAAGAAAATGGCAGTAAGAGGCGGATATCCTAAATATTTCATTCTGAAATGCTCAGGTCAGGAAGGACAGGCTCAGTTATGGTCTCCGGTAATATCGAGACTGGCAGAGATGTATCTTAACCGTGCGGAAGCGAATGCTAAATTGGGTAAGAATACTGATGCTTTGGCAGATGTAAATCTGATCAGAAAAAGAGCAGGTATTCCGGCTTCGGGATGGTTTACTGAAGCAACTTTGCCGGCAGGAATGTCTGTTTTGGATGTTGTTTTACAGGAACGTCGCTTGGAATTGGCTTACGAAGGACATCGTAAAATGGATGTTTTTCGTAATAAATTGCCAATGGATCGTCGTTATCCCGGTACACATCAAACGGGAACGGCTGATGATGTAATAGATTGGAAATCCAATGTAATTGTCGAGTTTTTACCGGAAAGCCAGACTTTGGTACAACCAGGTTTAGTGCAGAATCCCAATTAATTCTTAACAATAACAAACAAAAAGCATTCAAAGGAAATGGTGAGTCTGGCTCCTTTGAATGCTTTTTGTTCAGAACCTCATTTAAGGCCTTGTAAGTCTGTAAATCAGTAAAGCCGTTCTTTGAACCAGTTTGGGAAATTCCTTAATATTCATGGTTTCTCCCGGAGCATGTGCACCTTTTCCTGAAGCGCCTAATCCGTCCAGACAAGCTACGTATTTGGCAATGTATGAAATATCTCCGGCACCTCTCGAACCCGGATCTCCGGCTTTAACTTCTCCAAAACCAAGGTCTAAACTGACTTTGTTGAGTACTTCCAGTAATTTTCCGTTTTCAGGAGTTGGTTCCATCGCAGGAATACCATCCTGAAATGTGATTTCGGCCTTGGTTTTGTTTAAGCTGGCCGAAACGATTTCTTTCATTCTGGCCCTCGCTGATTCTTTTTGTGCTTCTGAAAGAAAACGAAGGTCTCCTGAAACGGTAACGCGCGGAGAGATAATATTATCCTTGCCAATGGCTTCATTATTATTAATCTCAGAACCACCCATAATTAAACCCGGATTGAAAGTAAGGTACTTTTCTCCGCTTAGTTTTTCTCTGAATTCATTCAGAATTCTGGCAGCTTCAAATATCGCACCATATCCTGCCTGCTGGCTGAAAATAGTAGAAGAATGCCCCATTATGCCTTTTACATTCAATCTCCATCCGCTTGCACCTCTCCGGGCTGTTGCCACAGTATTCATGCCCACGGCTGTTTCGAATGCCAGAGCTATCTCACAGGCTTTGGCTCTTTCGATGAAATCTTTACGGCTGACGGAGGCAGGCTTTCCTGAACTTTCCTCATCTCCGGTAAAGTAAACGGTCAGAGAAGTATTATCAAGTAAACCATTGGCTTTGAGGGATTTTAAAGCGGAAATTAATACGACATCGCCACCTTTCATGTCATTTACCCCCTGACCTGTTACGGTAGAATCATTGAGATAGGTATAAGGTGTGAAAGACATGGCTTTTTCAAAAACCGTATCCAGATGCCCGATCAGGAATAACTTTTTACCTGATTTTCCTTTTCTTTCAGCTACAAGGTGTCCGGCACGGTTTAATGAATCAGGTAGAGAAATCCATTCCGTTTGAAAGCCTAAATCGTCAAATTCTTTCCTGAAAACAGCTCCCACTTCTCTGACACCCTCATGATTGAGTGTTCCACTATTGATATTGACAACTTTTTTCAGTAATTCCTCAGATTGAGGCATTTGGGCATTGATATATTGTACAATTTTCTGTTCCGTCGGACTAAGGTTTTGTCCGGCGCTTTTGAAATGAAGAAGGGCAAAAATGCTTAAAGGTAGTATGTATTTTTTCATTAATAGTTAGTTTGTTTCTCTATTTTACAGATTTTCTATCTAAAAATGAAATTTAGGGTTTGATTTTATACAGTGATTCCTGACTTTTCTTCTACCGGGGTTTTGCAGAGGTTTGTGTGTTCACGGACTGCCTTTAAGAATGGGGTAAATTTGTGACTTTGAAATTTATGCTCTGTGGAACAGAGAGCATGGGTTGGTTTTGGTCGTGGGCTGTGTCTCACAGCCCACTCACTTTTCACAGGCAGTTAATTATTTCCCGAAAACCGATTGCCATATAACGTCATAAACCTCCGTGGCCAGAATTTCTTCTTTGCCTGTTGGGGTATCAGAAATAAGTACGGGGTAATAGGATTTGCTGATATTAATACCTCCGTGGGAGCCTTTTACCAGACTTGCATCCAAAGGAATAACGTCCATCAGATACCTGAATCCCAGTAATTTACGGGCTAATTTGTATCCTGCTCTTAGCTTGATAAACGGATTTTTAGGATCCATGAACATTTCTACAGGATCATAACCCGGTTTGCGGTGAATATCTACCAGCCTGGCATAATCAGGGGCTTTGGCATCGTTCAGCCAGTAATAATAGGTAAACCAGCTGTCTGCATCCGCCACTGCTACCAGATCTCCGGCCCGGTCATGATTAATATAGTGCTCTTTTTTCCCCTCTTCGTCTAACACCATGGCAATACCTGTGGTATTTTCAAGTAGCTTTTTCACCTGACTTTTTACAGAAGGATCATTCAGATAAATATGGGCTATCTGATGGTCGGCCGTAGCAAAAGCTTTGGACGCCCCTGCATCCAATAGTTCATAAGTACGTTCAACCCTTACCGAAATCAGTCCGTTTTCCCGTAAAATTCTGTTGATATGTACCGGACGGTTTACATCATTGATACCATATTCAGATAGTAAAATGATATTGGTATCCTTACTGCGGTAATGATTAATCAGATTTTCAACAAGCTGGTCTATTTCCAGTAATTCTTTGCTGATTTTGCTAAAATCCACGCCAAACTTTTGCAGACAATAATCCAGATGTGGTAAGTAAATCAGTGTTAAAGTAGGATCATGTTTTTTATCTACCCATACTGAAGCATCTGCAATCCATTTGGAAGATTTGATATTGGCATTCGGTCCCCAGAAACTGAATAAGGGAAATTGTCCGAGTTCTTCCTGCAACTGGTCTCTCAGCTCTGAAGGATAGGCATAACAGTCAGGTGCTTTTACACCATCTGCATGGTACTGAGGCCGGGGCGTAACTGAAAAATCTGCGGTAGAATACATATTGTACCACCAGAACATTTTAGAACAGGTAAAATCCGGATTAACCTTTCTGGCAGCTTCCCAGATTTTTTCTCCTTTTACAATTTTATTGGATTGTTTCCAGAATTTAACTTCGCTATCCTCCCTGTCATACCATCCGTTACCTACCACACCATGAGAATCAGGGAATTTTCCGGTAAGATAACAGCTTTGTGAGGTGGTGGTTACGGCAGGCAATACCGGTTTGATATGTGTCAGATGATGTTCTGACAGGTATTTTTTCAGGAAAGGAGTATATTCTCCTATTACACTGGTGCTCAGACCAACTATATCAATGACAACTGTTTTTTTCATGAAGAAACAAATTTTGGATAAAGCTACCGTAAATCGCAGAGATTATCCTTTAAGATTATGTTGAACCCATTCAATTTCTCTGGCAATTGACTCATTCAATGGAATCTGTACTTCCGGAGGCAGAACTCCCCAGGTATAAGTTTCAATTTCCAGATGGTTTGAGAAGGGCTGTTCTTTCTGAATTTTCAGGGTTTTTACTATTTCTGACTGTGTTGAAGTCAGCAAGCCATAAGTGTCAATGAATAAAGGGACATGGAAATGTACTCTCCATTCCCGGTGTTTGTTTTCTTCAAAATCCATGATTGCTTCAGTAAGATCCGGATATTCTCTGAAAGTACCATCATTCATCAATGCTACCACCTGATGCAGATAAGATGCCTCATTATATTGAGCAATTGCTTTGATTTTCTCCAATGGATTTTTTGAAAAATCTACCTTAATGGCTGAGCTGATCTGAATTTTACCAACTTTTATGCCAAGTTCATGCAATTGTGCCAGCACTGGTTTAGGTTCCTCAAATGCTACAGCGATATGACAAACGTCGTAACACATTTGGATATGGGTACGAATCGCTTCAAGGGCTTCTTCCTCAGAAATATGATGTTTTTCCTGTAAATAAGCTTTACCAATCGGAATCAGTACATGCTGATACCAGCTGATGAAGTCTGCAGCATTACCCAGAATACCATCCGGTTCCGGTTCAATATCCAAATGAAGGATTTTTCCGGTTTTTTCACGGATATCTATCAGTTTATCAACTACCGACAGCATATTTAATGTAGCCTTCTGGGTAGCTTTTTCCAGAGCCTGAGCCTCATTCCACCAGAAACGATAGGAAAGTGGAGACGTTGAAATACCACCTTCATTCAGGTCTTCCGGAAGAATTTCAGCCAGAATATGGAATAATCTGATGGTATAATCTACTCTTTCCTGATGCGTCCAGTCGGGCGCATGAACCTGATCTTTTACCACTACATTATGAAAACCACCATAAGGAAAGCCATTCATGGTAAAAACATAACAATCAGATTCCTGGAGCCATTTTTTTAAAGCAAGTAAATTGCTTGGATCAGACAAATCTATACTGGCCTGATTAGCAAGCCTTAGTCCGATACCCATTGGGTTCTGGGGACTTACCGATTTTTTTATGGCAGGGATACTTTCCTGAAGTATTCCGAAATGATGCTGCCAGTCTTCTCCGGTATGGATATTACTGCAATATGTTAAATGACCGTAAGGGGTTATCATGTCAGCTTTGTAATTTTGTCAGGCAAGGTTACTATTAAATTTTACTAAGGATATCTACGGATTTTTTCACCAGATCAAAGTCGATTTCATGAACTTCAACACCTTTCCCAAGCTTTTTTAACAGGGTAATAGTTAACTGACCGCCTAAGTGTTCACGGAATTCATTTAATCCTTTCCAAAGGTTAATTTTGTCGTTTTCAGAAAGAGCAGGGTGATAAATTTTAAAACCCAGATTTTGCAGCAACATTAAAATTCGTTCAATATCTGATTCGGAAAGATCTCCTTTGAGGAATGAATACACAGAATCCAATGCTATCCCGATAGCAACAGCTTCTCCGTGACGGATTTCAAAATTGGTAAGATATTCCAGTTTATGAGCTGCCCAATGTCCGAAATCCAGAGGTCTGGCTGACCCGCTTTCGAAAGGATCTCCACTGGCGATATGCTGAACATGTAATTCTGCACATCTGAAAATATGCTCATTCATTACTTTCTCATCTCTGGCTTTTAAGGCCGGGGCATTTTTTTCAAGCCATTCGAAAAAAGCCAGATCTTTGATCAATGCAACCTTTACAGCTTCTGAAACACCTGATCTCCAGTCTCTTTCATGAAGTGTTTTCAGAAATTCAGAATCATTGAACACAGCAACCGGAGGAGCGAAGGTACCCAGGAAATTCTTTTTTCCGACAAAATTAATACCATTTTTCACCCCGACTCCTGAGTCATTCTGAGAAAGTACTGTAGTGGGAATACGGATATGTTTTACACCCCTGTGTGCTACTGCGGAGGCATAACCTACCATATCCAGAAACGCACCGCCGCCAATTGCAGCTACAAATGAGTGACGATCAATGCCGTATGTATCAATTGCTTGAAGCGTTTTTTCAAAATATTCAGGTTGATTTTTAACAATTTCTCCTCCCGGTAAAACCAGAATTTCCGGAGCAAGATCTATGATGTCAATTTGTTTGAAATATGCTTTTATTGAATCCTGAAGATTCGGATGAGTTCCGGCAACCCCTTCGTCAACAATAAACAGTATTTTTTTACGGAAATCCGGATTGCCAAAGTTCTTTAAGAAATCTGCAAAAAGTTGATTTTCAATAGCGAATAAATTTTTCGTAAATAAAATATTATACGAAAATTGTACTTGAAATGATTGCTTTATCGATGACATAAACTGGTCTGAATGAAATTATAAAAACTGCCTTTTTCAAGACAGTTGTGAAATCCTTCCGGGAGATTTTGCAACCAAAGTGGGCAGAATCTCCTGATAATACTTTATGAATACAAGTGCTGAAATCCACGAAATCAGGTAACTGCAAAGATTTTAGCCAGCCACATGGAAAGTGGCAGTAAAGCTAATACAAGCAAAGCGAGAATCCAGTTCCCGGAAGTGCTTACCCAAACAGCATCCATCACAATCAAAGAAAGGACACCTGCTTTTACCGCTTTGCCAATATTCGGGCCTATCGGGTTTTCGATAGCTTTAGCTAATGGTTTAAATATCAATGCAAAGTGTAAAATTACAAAGAAAAGTACATAAGGCGGAGAAACATGCTGTTGTGCGTAAGTCAACTGTGAAAGACTTACCAGAATGTATAAAAAACCTGCAAAATAAAGTATGGTTTTACTTCCTCCGTGTACCTCTCCGCGGCTGATCATTGTGATGGCTGCAATATAAATTACCGGAACAATACCCAGTAACCAATATTGAGAAACGGCAGAAGCAACAATACTCATGCCTAATATCAGGTTTCCACCTCTGCACAATCCCATATTAACCGGACCAAAAAAAGGATGATGTTTCCCGAAGCGGTTATATACCAAAGCCAGAATAGCGACAATCAGGGCTATTACACCACTCTGAGTGCTAAAAAGCCAGGCACTCAGTATTCCGGTTAACAGTAAAATTGTCCCTAAAATAGTTGCTCCTTTAAGGCTTGCTCTTCCGCTTGGAATGGGTCTTTCGGGTCTTTCCACAGCGTCCAGGTTTGCATCAAAAACATCATTGAAAACAATCCCGCCGCCATAAAGACCTTTCGTGGCAATAATCAGTAAAAGAATGGGTTTCCAGGAAGATTCATCCCAGGAAAAGCTGAACCCTGCAATGGAAATCCCGGCCAGAATATCAGCCACTGCCGTAACAATATTGGCAGGCCGCATGAGTTGTAAGTATGCTTTAATATTCAAGGCTTATCTGATTACAATGGCATTTTTATCAATTCTGGGCTGTTGACCGCCTCTTAAAATAGTATTGCCGTTAAAAGTCTGACTTTGGTCTATTTCCTGTGGGTTTTCGAAATCTTCCACTTTAATCTGGCCGCTTTGGGCAAAGGCATCAATGGCATTTTTATAAGTTACCATATGAATATCTTCAGAAGAAATACCCTTAATTTTCATCAAAGCAGCCGTTTTTGGCACAGCAAGCGGATCACTGATGCCCCAATCTGCGGCAGAATTGATCATAATCTGTTTTGAGCCATATTGTTTTACAATTTCTACCATTCTTTCATTTCCCATTTTGGTAAACGGATAAATAGTGAAGGCAGCCCAGAAACCCTGATCAAGCACACTTTTTACAGTTTCTTCGTTATTATGATCTATAATTACCATTCCCGGATCAATACCATGTTCCAGCGCAATGGCCATACTTCTTTCAGTACCCTTTTTCTTATCACGGTGAGGTGTATGGATTTGCACAGGAAGTCCGGCTTCTTTTGCCAGTTCAAGCTGTAAACGGTAATATTTTTCTTCAGCAGCCGTCTGGTCATCGAAACCTATTTCACCTACACCTACTACGCCTTCCTTGTAAAGGTAGAGCGGCAGAATTTCCATCACCTGCTCTGCCAATGCCTCATTATTAGCTTCACGGGAGTTAAGTCCTATCGTACAATAATGTTTGATGCCAAACTGAGAGGAACGGAAACGTTCCCAGCCGATCAGGCTGCTATAATAATCTTTGAACGTTGCGAGTCCTGTACGGGGCTGACCAAGCCAGAAAGCCGGCTCTATGATTGCCACAACTCCTGCATCTGCCAGAGCCTGATAATCATCGGTTGTACGGGAAGTCATGTGAATATGAGGATCAAAAAACTTCAGGTCTTTGATATAATCCATGAAATTTTCCTGAACATTGGTAGCAAGTGCTAATTCTTGCGGACTTCCTTCAAAATGAGAAGGATTCTGCTGTATGTTATCGTGATTAAGACACATTTTATTTAGTAGGGAAAATTGATTTTACTTTTACGCCCGGGTCATGCCTATTCTTCCTGCATCTGTCTGAAACAAAATGAGGAATTTTACAGAATTTCCAGTTCCGTCCAGCTGAACACTTTATTTTGTACACCCTGCTTTAATTCAGGAAACTTATTTAATAACGAATGAGCTGGTTCAAAATTGGTTTCTGAACATACTAATGCCGCAGCCATCCGGTCATATTTATCGTTCGATTCAAAAAGGTGAATAAGATCCTTTAAAATAGTCTCATTGACAAATTTACTGACCAGTCTCCAAACCTGTGCCGGTACTTTTCTGCCCGCAGCCCATCGCTCGTGGGCAAAGTCAGAAAGAGTTTCAGCCAGTTTTAAATTAGCCCTTTCTTCCAGTCCTAAAATTAAATGAACCGGTTTATCATTAAAAATGCATTTTAGCACTAATTGATTCCATGCCGGATTGGAAAAATACCTGGCAGGGTAGGGATTCCCGAATGCGATGGCATCAAATACAAAACCAATGTTAGAACGCACCGCCTCAGTTGCTCTGAAAACCCAGTCTTCTGTAAAGTCAAGAACAGACAATGCCGAGTACAAAGAAACCAGTTCATTGATTTCTCCGGTTTCAAATAATGTTTCTATGTTTTTGAAATAAGAAGTTTTGTCTTCAGACGACAAATGCAGCAATAGATATATCCTGACCAGTCGGTCAAGAGACCAGCCTTTTACAGACCAGCCGGGAACCGGTTCAGCAAGGGAATTATCAGAAGTTTCAATGATTGTTTTCCTGATAAATCTCGGAGTTGCCACAAAAGCGGTTAAGATTGTTTTTGAATCGCTTTTTACTTTATCGTTTAGCCACAGAATTTCCTTTTCAGTGGCATTTTGTTTAATAATTTCGCAGATGAGTGGTTTCGCTGACATTTTGAGCTGTGACAAAACGGGTATTTCTTAATTTTTTGTTAAAGATAAAGACAACTGAGCAGTATGGTATCTTGGTTTTTAGGGAAATTGAGTTAAATATTACCGTTTTCAGGGATGAGACAGTGGTATTTGGTGGCTAATTGATTGAACTACTGATAGTTGTGTGGTGTTTTTAGCTTTTGGTATAAATGATGATTTTTGTCATTAGTTAAGTGAAAATAATTTTGTTACAACTATATCCGGGAATCATAGCATTTTGAAAGAAAAAAGCGAAGGGGAATGGTCTTTTGAAAAGAATAGGTTTTGCCGGGACAGAGAAATTTAAAAATGAATGTCAGGAAGGTTGAAAGGAAAAGAAAATACCTCAATTAATAAGCTGATATGTTTTCAGTAAAACAATCAAGCTTACCAATTGAGGTATTTTAAAAGTATATATATTAACCGTTAAATTTTACGGAGATATTGCTTTTAGTAGGTTTACCCGAATTGCCAGGTAGATTCTTGTTCAGAAAATTAAAAACACTATTATAGCAGCAGGCGAGACTCAGGCAAAAGATAAATACAATTACCAACTCGTACTTAGAAAGTATTTTGTTTAAGCTCATATTTTTAAAGTTTAGCAATGGAAAAAAGTCAGATGTCGTTTTAAGGATTAATAGGTAATACTTTATCCGGTTAATGAAATTATTTCTTGGAAAAGTTTAACTTAATGCAAAATTAATACTTTTACTGAAATGTATGTTATAGACAATTAGGTATTTAACCGTTAAATAGGTTATTTTACACTGGCGAGGAATTATTACTTTTTTTGCGTATAATTTGGCGGTGAATACGCAGAAAAGCTTGAGATGAATGCCAAAAAGAGAGGAAAATCCTTAAAAATTGAGTGATAAAAGATGGGTTTATACTCAGAGGCTTCAGTCGGTTTAGTAGAAAATCGGCAAAGTGCTGAAAATATGTAGTAATATTTCAAGAAAACAGAAGCCTGAAATCCGGAAAACGGGATCAGACTTCCGTTTTAATAAAAGATCGGTGTTCTTTTAAAATTTCGGACTCACAAATTCCCAGTCTTTTATATGACTCGGAGTATGTTCCCTTTTCAGAATCATAGAAAGCTGAGTAATGATTTCAGGATGCTGTTCTGCAATATTGTGGCTTTCTGTAACGTCCTTGTTCAGGTCATAAAGTTCCCATTTAGCCTGTCGGTTTTTAATCATATCTCTTTTAACACCTTTCCAGTTTCCGATCCGGATAGCAACCTGACCGCCGTTTTCCGGATATTCCCAATAGATAAACTCATGTTGTTTCTGTTGCTTTTCCTTATTGAGCAGGGTGGGCAAAAAGGAAGTGCCGTCTGTCTGGATTCCTTTGATTCCAAGTAATTCGTTGATAGTCGCCATGAGATCATATTGTACGGAAGCATGATTGGTTACTTTTCCGGCAGGAATCTTAGCAGGCCATCTTGCAATAAACGGTATCCGGATTCCTCCTTCATATACTTCCATTTTCGCACCTTTTAAATCTCCGAGGCTTTTGAAAAACTCCGTATCAACTCCACCCACTGTGGAAGCTCCGTTGTCACTTGAAAACATGATAATGGTATTGTCATCCAGCCCCAGGTTTTTAACAAGTTCAATCACTTCCCCGATTCTCTTATCCATGGTAGTAATCATGGCAGCATAAGTAGATTTCGGGTAACGGACAGGGCAATACCCTTTTTCTCCTAAATAAGGTTTTTCATCAAACCGGCCAATGTATTCCTGAACGGCTTCTTTAGGTGCCTGTAACGATAAATGCGGAGAGGGGAATGGCAGATAAAGGAAAAAAGGGCCTTTTCTATTGTTTCTAACAAAATTCAGAGCTTTTTCGGCGATTTTATTTACTGCGTATTCTTTGCCGATGTAATAGTCGAAGGTGGCATCGGTAATATTATTCTTATCAACTTTACGATGAACTTCTATCGGCGGATTGTTTAGAGTATCCCATTTTCCATTCTCCCATAAATGAGTAGGATAATGATTATGAGCCTGTTTCTGGTCTAAAAAACCATAAAAATAGTCAAATCCCTGTTTGTTGGGATCTCCGGTAGTATTGCTCATTCCCATACCCCATTTTCCGATACAGGCGGTTTTATAGCCTTCTTTCTGGAGAATCTTCCCGATTGTCAGGGCATTTGGATACAGTGGCATCTGCCCCCCTTCGGTTGAATCGGCAAAACCGCCTAATTCATAATTACCCCGGATGTAAGAATGTCCTCCGTGTTTTCCGGTCATAAGCTGACATCTTGAGGGGGCACATACAGGTGTACTGGCATAGTGCTGTGTAAACCGGATTCCTTCTTTGGCAAGCTTGTCAAGATTAGGTGTTCTGATCTTTTGCTGACCATAACAGCCTAATTCACCATAACCCATGTCGTCTGCATAGATGTAAATGATATTGGGCTTAGCTTTCCGGGTCTGCGCTTTCGCTGAAAAAATGGTTGACAATAAGAGCAGAGCCAGAATAGAAATGTTTCTTTTCATGATTAAACAGGTTGGAATGAAAATTCCTGCATATGAATTTCGGGAAGGAAATAAGCCTCCGACTTTTTCCGGTAAAAACACCCAAAAATAAGGAAGAGCTATAATCAAATGTGATAATTTTCAGAGGAATTGAAGCTAAATGCACATAATCGGTCAAACAGGCCAGTTCAACCGATTGTGCATTTCTTGAAAATTTATTGTAAAATGGTTTGCTGAGCTTACTTCTCTGTATGCATTCCCGACTTTCTGAGATTTGTACCCGGTTTATTTTGCAGATCATCGCCTAAATCCTGTCTGGCTTCCTCAGCGAGTTTTTCAAGTTCTGCCACGATTTCCGGGTATTTTTCCTTAACGTCATAACGTTCTCCCGGATCCCTTCTCAGATCATAAAGTGCTTTTGGAAAGGCGAAGTCTTCAGTATTCGGCCCCGGCCAGCCGTCATCTCCCGGCAAATATCCTGCATAAGTTCTTCCGGGATGGTTAAATACCAGTTTCCAATGATCACGTCTTACACCTTCAAGACTATTTTTCCGATAATAGTAATAAAAGGTTTTACGGGGAGTAATTGATTCATTTCCTTTCAGTAATTCTGTCCAGTCAATGCCGTCGATACGATTTTTAGGTAATCTCGCTCCACAAACTTTGGCAATTGTCGGAAGTAAATCCATGTTGCTAAGCAATTTGTTGCAAACCCTTCCGGCAGGTACCTGACCCGGCCAGCGAATGATACAAGGTTCTCTCTGACCGCCCTCAAAAGACGTTCCTTTTCCTTCACGGAATGCCCCCGCAGATCCTGCATGGTTTCCATAATTAAGCCATGGGCCATTGTCGCTTGTGAAAATTACAAGCGTGTTTCTGTCTAAACCATTATCTTTCAGGGCTTTCAGGACTTGTCCGACGGACCAGTCCACTTCCATCATTACATCTCCATACATTCCGACTCCGCTTTTCCCTTTGAATTTGTCAGAAACGCCCAGCGGAACGTGGGGCATCGGGTGTGGAAAATATAAGAAAAACGGCTTGCTTTTGTTTCGGTTGATAAAAGAAACAGCTTTTTCTGTAAGCGTAGTGGTCAGTTTATTCTGATCTGCATGAGTTCTCACTTCTGCCACCCTGTCATTTCCGCTAATCAGCGGAAGAACAGGAAATCTGGACTTTAATCCGGTTGTAGCAGGTTTTCCGTCCGGTTCCACCGGCCACATATCATTTGAATACGGGATTCCGTAAAACTCATCAAAACCGTTCTGTAAAGGCAAAAACTCAGGATGATGACCCAAATGCCATTTGCCAAAAATTCCGGTGGTATATCCTTTTTCTTTTAGTAATTCAGGAATGGTTTCTTCTTCAGGATTTATACCATTATCTGCCCATGACATCAATGCGCCGGTTATGCCTATTCTGTTGGGATAAGTGCCTGTAAGCAAAGCTGCTCTTGAAGCGGAGCAAACTGCCTGAGCCGCAAGGAAATTTGTAAAACGGGTTCCTTCCAGTGCCAGCTGATCCAGATTAGGTGTTTTATACCCTGTTGCTCCATAACAGGATAGATCACCGTAACCCATATCATCCATAAAAATTAACACAACATTCGGAGGCTTTTGCGGGTTAGGAGAGGGTTTCCAGGAACTGCCGGTAGTGATCAGCAAAACGGCAAGAGTCAGTAAGACAATACAGACCTTTATTTTTTTCATAAGTTCATCAGTTTGGATTTCAGAATAAAAAATCGAACCCGGCAAAGGTATTCAAATAAAATCGTTTCTCTGTTTACCTGTCCCGGGGAAAAACGGATAGGAACCATTTAATAACAGAAAAGAGCAATAGCCGGAATATATACTCTGACTATTACTCTTTTTAATAAACTACCGGAAGATTGCGTTCAGAAGCCGTTGCTGTGTTTCAGACGGAAAGCCCTGATAAAAAAGCTTAAACAGATAACGTCTTGCCAAAGGTACTTACCACTACTTCCAGTTTGATTTCCTTATCCGAAGCCGTATTAATCTGCCATTGCATGATATGCTTGCCGGAAGGAAGAGATGGTAAGGTAACATTTGTAATCTCTTTGAGTTTTTTCCTGTTACGATCTGTCAGATAGAGTCTGCCTTTTTCAGCGATCAGGAATTGCCCTTCACTGATTGTCGTTGGAATATTGTATGTTTTCTGGTTCAGGCTGAAAGAGACTCCCGCTGCCAGGCTGTTTTTGTTTCCGGTTAACCTTATTGAAAATTGCAGGGGTTGATTGTCAAATTCATTGAAAACATTGAATTGTTTGCTGGAATCAGGTGCTGCATATAGCATGAAGCGATTCTCTCTGATGACAGATAATGCGAATTTCCCTTTTTCTTTTTCCTCAAGATGAAATTTATAATTCAGGTCTTTTAACAATTTCTTATGTGCAGGGCTGAAAACATTGGCTGCTCTGGCATTTTCCCAGGTTCGGTAAGCTTTGAAAATGGCTTGTTTTTCTGCACTTTTCTCTACAGTTTCCTGACTTAATCCTAACATGTAAGTGGCATTCCAGCCGATGGACTTGGCTTGTAAATTCTCTGCATCGTATAAGCTCCAGGCAGGACTGAAATTGATAATTCCGAATGTGGCCGGGAAATAGTTGCTCTCAAAAACGTAACGCATATCTTTCCCTTCAATCCCCCATTTATTCAGTACTGGGCTAAACATATGGTCACCTCCTCCGACGTTGCAAACGCTCATATAGTGCCAGTTTCCTTCATAAACACAGCTTCCCATTACTCTGAGGTACTGTCCGCCGTTGTTTTTATAACTGTCGAACAGTTTTCTGAAAAATCTTTTAAAAGAATACTGTCCGTGTCCCTGATAAATACAGCTTTCCAGTCCGTCAAAATCAATATAATCCATTTTGCCATCTGTCAGCAGGCGGCCATAATAGTCAGCATAAACCTCTTGAAGGTTCATATCCGGAGCAAAGCCTCTGTAACAGTTAGGCTGAAGTTTAACGATTGTAGTACCTGCCTGATAAGAACCTGCGGTTGTACCATGAAAACCTCTTTTTACACCCAGAAAAGTATAAGGCTGTGTTTTGGTAATACCTGTGTATTCGATTAGTTCCTTCCCGATTTTTAGTACATTGGTATGATTACCTTCCCAACCGCCGAATTCATGAAAATAGCTGGTGTCGGCTACTGTTATGATGCTGTCATTTTCCAGGAGGTTTCGGGTAATATGCGTTCTCATCATAATAGCCAGACTATCATTTGGTGTCGGCGAGACGTCGCTGGTATGAGGCTGAAGAAACTCGCAAAGTGTATGTAAACCATATCTGATGCCATTTTTTTGCATAATTGCCCCAAATTCCGGAATATCAAGTCCGTAATTATTCAGTTGTATTTTCTTTTTGGCCCAGCGGTTAGCGGGGTTGGGATAATATTCTCCCAAACCTTCATCCTGTACCGCATTAAGTCCGAGTTGACTGGCATAAACACTCAGACTGTCATGCGCACCCCACCAGGCGATATCCGGTTTGTAAGCTTTCGGATCTTTGATCCATTTTCCATCTACTTCAGGATGCGGTAATCCTTCATTTAAGACAATTTTTTCAATAGTGGCAAGTCCAAGTGTGTCCGGACAGGCATAGAGAGCGATAGCTGAGCCGATGAAATCTGCATTGGTCGGCACCACAAGCTGGTGTCTGGCTGAATTAAAGCCACCGTCCACGTTATCCGGCAGGACGGGGAAATTGATCATTTGTTCTTTCCGGCGATTTCTCGAATGCATACAGATTGATGAACCAAACTCAGGTTCCAGTAATGCTCCGTTGCCGTAGCACATTCTGAAATATTCTTCCGGCTGGGAATAGAAAGCAATGTCGCTGATACCATCTCCACCGATTTTGAAGGTTTGCCCTTCTTTCAGATGTGGAGGCAGAGGATATTTTTTAGGATCAGGAGAATGGATATAGTAATACATGAAAGACATATCACCGTCGTTAGGCGGACCGCTGGTAGTATTGTCATTCAAACCCAGCATTCCGATGGCAAAATCATCACTGCGTACTACTGAAATGATATCACCGATAGTTTTGGAAATATTGGTTTTATAAGGTCCCCAAACGATATTATCTATTTGTTCGCGATTTGTCAGTGAAACCAGTTCAAATCGCAGGTAGTGCTTTTTTTGCAGTAATTTAACCTTGGCCACAGACCCGTTGGAATAGTTTAACAGTATTTCTCCTTTTTGGGGATTAAAGGAGGCACTTTGCGGTTCAAGGTATTTATTTTGAGAATGCAGGTTTAATAAGGAAGAAGGACGGCCTTTCGGACAATATTCTTTATGCGTTATTTTATCTTTAATTGATGTAATGAATCCTTTTCCATTAATACTGATGGTAGAATAGTTGGTTTTCAGATTGATTTGCCCTCTGAGCGTAGTACTGAAAAGTATGATAGAGATAAGTACAAAGTTTTGAAAGATTTTCATTACCGAAATGTTGAAATGATTGTAAAATGGCCTGAAAATGAATTAAATATTTAAAATTGATTCGACGAATCCGGGCCGGTTTTATGATACTGACTGAAAAAGAAAAAAATACCGGGGAAATACCCTTTCCCCGGCATCTTTATTAAAGGAATGGATCAAATGTTCCTCCCCAGCCCTTTACTTGTTCCAGTTTTGCATTCCTGTCAAGTCTGGCTTTGGGTATCGGATAAATATAATACTGATCTTTCAGTGCCAGATTTATCGGATCACATGTAATAACCTTGTAGGTAAAATTATCATAATTGGTATTAAGATCTGCCATTGGAGCCATGTCAGGAACACCTGGTTTAAGTGTAATTGCCAATCCATGTCTCTGCGGAAGGGCATTAAGCTGATCAAATAATTTCCAGCGACGGATATCATTCCAGCGTTTTCCTTCGAAGCAAAATTCAACAAACCGTTCTTTCTGGTAAGCTATTCTTATTTCAGTCTGGGTTTTTGCAAGAATCCCAAAATTTCCGTCGGTTCCGGCAGAAATATTAGCTCTGTTTCTGACATCTTTCAATACCTGAAGGGCAGTATTGGTTTCACCAACCTCATTGGCACATTCCCCAAGATTCATCAGTACTTCAGTATATCTGATTTCAGGCCAGTCTACAGCAGCATTGTACACATTACCTTTGTCGATATTTTTGTCAATGGCCTTGATCCGGTAAAATCCTGAAGCTGAAGGTAATGTTCCTTCGTCAGTAACCTGATTATGTTTTCCGATGATTCCTTTTACTCCGTTGTAGTCAGTAATATTATTCCAGTAAGTCCACAGATAACTTTTGCTGTCTCTCATTCCTTTCAGGTACTGATTAGGGGAGCCGTTATAGGCAATGTTTGCATAAAAGCGATCATCCCGGTTCATGAAAAATTTACTGTATCCATCTGTACCCGGATTCCAGGAAGAGCCGTCTTTCATCGGAAAGGCATCAACCAGCTCAAGCGATGGGCGATCATATCCGACATCATCTTTAGACCAGTTCAATGGCATCAATCCGCCCTGGAAATAAGTAGCCTGAGGATAATTGTATCTTCTGACCATTACCACTTCTTTATTTAGCTCTACATCCCAGATATCTTTGTACGGGCTAAAAAGACCTTTCCCTTTGCCATCAAGAAAAGTTTTGGCAGCCAGGTTGGCATCGTAAGCTTTTTTCCAGGTAGCAACGCCTCCTAGTCCGTTAAACAGCGGGCTGGCAAAGAAAAGTAATACCCGACCCTTAAAAGCCATTGCGCTGCCTTTATCTATTCTTCCTGGATCGGAAGTTTCGGGAAGTAAAGCGATGGCATCGTCTAAATCCTTGAGTATTTGCGTCACACATTCGGAAGTTTTGTTCCGGGTTTGCGCTAATACGGTAAGGTCTGTTGTCGGAGCTTGTGCTTTGAGTATAAGAGGAACCCCCCCGTAACTGCTGACTAAAGTATTGTAAGCCCAGGCTCTCCAGAATAAAGCTTCTCCTTTAAACTGATCTTTGCTGTTCTGCGCATAAGTTGCAGCATCCAGATTGTCTAAGAAAATATTAATGCTTCGAATGTTTTCGTATTGCTTAAAATTATCTAAAACCTCTATAGTAGCTGTACCATGTAATATAGCATTGAATTGTTTTTCATAGGGTACTCCTTCGTCTGTACCGTTTCCGTTGCCGGAAGGATTACCCGGCATTATGGTTGCATAAAGGTTGTTAATGTATGCATTGGCCACATTCACATCGCTTGAAACAGTCTGTGGATTTACCCCCGCCAGATTCTGTTTGTCAAGTACGCTTTCACAGCTTATCAGAAAGGCTGACAGTGCGACAGAAAAGATTATTTTTATATTCTTTGTCATGCTTTTATCTTTAATTGCCTGAAGATTAGAAATTGATGCTTAAACCTGCGGAAAATGTTTTCATGACAGGATAACTCATAAATTGATACACCTCCGGATCAAAAAACTTGAATTCTGTGATGTTAAAGAGGTTGGTTCCCGACAGGAATATTCTGATGTCCTTCGCTCTTAATTTTTGACTAAACTGAGACGGAAGTCTGTAATTAAGATTCAGGTATTTCATCCGTAGAAAACTTCCGTTATAAGTATTGTATGAGGAAGTCCACTGATATCCTGCGGCATGGGCATTACCCCAGGGTTGCGGTGCAGGAGCTGTTCCATTCGGGTTTTCAGGACTCCAGGCATTTTCATAGTATTTTGGTACTCTGAAACCTCCGCCAAAATTCCTTCCCCAGGCATCGTTATAAGTAACAGTAAAGCCGGCCAGTCCTGCAAACAAGGTTTCGATACTAAAGTTTTTATAAGATAAATTAACCGAGATTCCGTAAGAGATCGGGGCATTTGAGGCTCCGTTATATTTAGAAAGTACTACCTGGTCATATTGATCTACTTTATTGTCCGGAACGCCATTCGGCCCTGACACATCCTGCAGAAGCATGTCTCCCAACTGTGGCGCCACTCCGTTTATGGTATAGCCTTTAGGTAATTTATCCAGGTCAGCCTGGTTTTTAATCACCCCTATCGCATTATAGCCATAGAGGTAGCCGTAAGGTTTACCGTTAGGATCCTGAAATGGAAGGGCATTGGCTGCAACATCTTGTTTGATTACAGTATTTGTGGCATAATTGAAATTACCTTTGATTTCATATCTGAAATTTTTCCCGACAGAATTTTTGTAACCCAGTTCAATTTCAATTCCGTTGGAATTCATGATTCCATAATTTTCTGCAGGCAGAGAGCCTCCGAATTCTGACGGAACGGCAAGTACCCGACGTCCCAGGATGTCATAGGTATGTCTTTGCCAGTATTCCAGGGTCATGTTGACATTTCTGAAAAGCCCTACATCTAAACCAATATTCAGTGATTGAGATTTTTCCCAGGTCAGATTCGGGTTAGGTATTCCTCCGTAAGTGAGGCGGGGGCCCGAGATACCATTTCCGTAATAATAGGAGTTTTTGTCAATATTGTATTGATCCAGCCATTGCCAGCCGCCTATTACATCATTTCCGGTGGTGGCGTAAGAAGCTCTGAGTTTCATGAAATCAACAGATTTCGATGCCATGGCTTTAAAGAAGTTTTCATTGGAAATCACCCAGCCTGCGGATACAGAAGGAAACCATCCCCACCTTTTATCCGGAGCAAATTTTACTGAGCCGTCTCTTCTGACTGAAGCAGAAAAGAGATAACGCTGATCGTATTCATAGTTTAATCTGCCTATGTAGGATAATCTTCCGTCCTGAACTTCCTTTCCGTCGTTTTTCCAGTCAGCATTGTTTCCGCTTGCTGCAAAAAACTGGTCTGTAGTAAAGGCCGGGAAATTATAGCGGTATGCAGAAAAGAAATTGGATTGATATTCATATTGCTCATAAATTCCCTGAACCCCGAATGTATGTTTTCCGATGGTAGTGTCATAAGCTACCTGCATATCAAACTGATAGGAATTAGCTTTGGTATATTCATTTCCTACATATTCCTGTCCCGGATCACCACTTAATACCGGAGTAGGACTTACCAGTTCATTCGTATAGATCAGGTTGTTGGCACCGGTTGTTTTGAAATTATAAAGCAATTGCTTTTTGGCAAATGTTTTGACAAAACTGTTATTGGTATTTTGGCTGTACCATGATTTAAGCGCGAGTCCTTTGATAAACGGTACTTTATACTCCGCCGTAATCAAAGCATCTATCTGCTGATTTTCATTTCTCCAGTATCCACCATTTTTCATCATTTCAATAACATTCCCCAACCAACCCGGATTAACAGGTTTGCCATCAATGTAGCTCGGAACGTTTGTGCCCATATACAGGAGTTTACCCCATAAATTGTTTAAGTCATCAGAACCGTAATCATAGGTGAAATTGAAACGTTCTCTGGTTCCTGTGCTGGTATTTAAGTTAAGCCCTACTGTAAGGTTTTTTACCAGCTCAGCAGAAATGTTTCCGCGAAGGTTGTATTTCTGGTAATTTACGTTAGGCAAAAAACCAGATTCATTAAAATAGGAAGTTCCCAGAAAATATTTGATTTTATCTGTTCCTCCGGAAGCACTCAGATTGATCTGCTGGTTTTTTGGATTCCTGTAAGCGTCGTTGTAAAAGTTTAATCCCTGCGGGTTGGTAGCTTTTACATAGTTTAGCTCTTCATTTGTGATTGATCCGGCTCCGTTTACTGCACGGTGTAACTTTACACTTTCATCCAGTGACAGAAATTGGGGAAGCACTCCGGTTGTCTGAACGCTGGTAAGTGAACTGAAAGAAATGGATGGCTTTCCGGTGCTTCCGGTTTTTGTTCTTACCAGGATTACCCCATTAGAAGAACGGGATCCGTATATAGCTGCTGAAGCTGCATCTTTCAAAATAGATACATCTGCTACCTCATTCGGGGATAAAGCATCAAAACTGACTTTGTCTCTGACTACTCCGTCAATCACGTAAATCGGAGACGTTGCAATCGCCTCACCGGCAGGATCACCGGGATTATACCCCGGAGGAGTACTGAAAGAAGAACGTCCGCGTATTTTGATTCCTGAAGAAATACCCGGAGTACCTGTTTGTGAGCTGATAAAAGTTCCGGACATACGACCTGCCAGAACGTTGGATAAATTTGATGCCGGAATCAACTGAATTTCTTTAGAATTCATTGTCGAGACAGCCCCGGTCATGTTTATTTTTTTCTGGGTGCCATATCCCAGAACAATTACTTCGTCCATGGCATTGATGTAGGCCTTTAGCGTAATAAGGAGACTCGTCTTATTCCCGACTGAAACCTCTTGTTTTTCATATCCGACGAAGCTGACAATCAGAATGGCCTCTTTGGAGGGGATACTTAATTTAAACTGCCCGTTGCCATCGGAGACAGTCCCTTTTAATGTTCCTTTCAGCAGGATATTGACTCCGGGCATAGCATCGCCTTTTTCATCAACCACTTTTCCGGTGATCAGCTGGTCGGAGGATTCATTTTCCGGATAAGTATTCAGGATGGGTTTTACTTCAAGGACAGAAATAGAAGTTTTTCTGAAAAGTGCAATTTGTTTCCCGCTTACTTCATACGAAATATTTAAAGGGATCAGAATTTTGTCAAGCACTTCGCTGAGCCTTTCATTTTTTATATCAAGTGAAAGAGGCTGTACATTTCTGATATCCTGAGGATTGTAAACAAATTTGACATGGGCATTTCGTTCAATCGTTGTAAGCAATTTTTTAAAGGTCTCGTTCGAACTTTGGAGTGAGATTCTCTGATCTAAAACTTCCTGAGCCCTGGTTATATTCGCCTTAGTAATCCCCATGAAAACCAGTGCGATCAATAACTGCATTATTGAAATCTTCATGATAGTGCGGAGGGGTTTTTTATATAAAAATCCAATCATTTTTTTTCAAGTTAAAATTGAATAAATCTTATAGAGTTTTGAGGAAATATCTCATATGTTGAGGTCTTTCCGATAATGATAAGGAGAGCTTCCCTTTTTATATCATATGTATTCTGTTAAATGTGAATGATAAAAGAAATTGAGCCGGCTTCTTTGAATTCAATTATGAGATGGTGAGAATTGTCTTTTGATACTTGTTTTTATTTAATTTTTTGTAAAAAAAATATCAAATTATTTAAGACAGAGGAATAGGAAATTCACTATACGCAGAATTTTGCGCATTTTGCACTATATCATGAAAAATAGGAGGGCAGAGGGATTCCGGAAAGCGAAATTATTCGCAACCGTTACTGTGTATGATAATCTGTGCGTCGGAAATCTCATAACTGGAGTGCGTGACTTTACAGATGAGATTCAGTTTTTCAAAAAGAGATTCATTTTCAAAATTGGCTGTCAGAAAACAGTCCTTCATATTATTGGAGTCGTAGATAATAGTAAGCCCGTATGTACGTTCGAGCTGATCAAATACTTTGCTGATCCGTGTTTCTGAAAAATGCAGTTCTTCGGCCGGAGCTGAATCCAGTTTATCCGGGTGATCTACAATAGATTTGATCAGGCGATCATCATTTTTGGAATAAGAAGCCTGTTGGTTGGGTGTAAGGATTATTCCGGCCAGTTCAACCTGCTGTTTCTCATGTCTTTCTTCCAGATCTTTCAGGGTATAAACTGAGACTTTTCCGGTTTTTACTTCCACTTTTACATCTTTGGCATTTTCGTTGGCTTTTATCATGAAACTTGTGCCGAGTACCTGTGTAGAAATATGACTGGTATAAACCCAGAAAGGGCGTTTAGGATTTTTGGCAATATTAAAAAAGGCCTGGCCTGCCAGATAAACTTCTCTTTTTTTCAGGGTAAAAACCTTTGGATAACGGATTTTACTTTTTGGATATAAGGTGATATTACTGCCGTCCTCCAGTTTGATTTCCTGGGTTTTATCAGAATTATTGGCCTTTTCAATATAATTTTCAATCAGAACCGGACTGATTTTTTCAAGTGTACTCAAACTTTTGTCAGTCAGGGGTTTGAAGAAATAAAAAGCCGTAACTCCCATACCGGCAATGAGAAGAACGGAAGCAGCCCATCTGAATATACTGCTTTTCAGGAATGGTATCCGCTTAGGTTTATGCTCCAGGATAATTTCATCTGCCACAGCATCGAGTTCTGAATTGCCAAGGCTGGTGTCTTTTTCTTCCAGGGCGTACAGAAATGCCCTTGCCAGATTAATTTTTGACTCAAACCCGGGATTTTCAATCATCCACTCCAACCAGAATGCCTCAGCCTGGCTATCACGATATATTATCCACTGACGAAATGATTCGTCACGGGCGAAGTCTTCAAAATTATATTTATGATAATCAATCTTCATTACCGGTGTCCTTTTCAGGGATTCATATTAAGGATGGCGAAAGTCGGTGCCGGATACTTGTTTTTCTGAAAAAAATTAAAAAAATATTTTACCTGTCGAAATCAGATGCAGGAGAAGCACGAATCCAGTCCAGTTTTCCCGGAAAGTTTTAAAGGCAGCCTGTAAATGATTAGAGACTGATTGAGGATTTAATTCCATAATCTGAGCGATTTCATCTCTTTCAAGATTTTGGTAAAAACGCAGATAAATCACCTCTCTTTGCCGTTTAGGAAGCTGGTTTAGTAATTCAGAGACTTTTTGGGTCATTTCTGAAAGGCTTTCCTGTTCAATAATGGTCCATTCCGGGGAGAATTCAATAAAATTCAGGCTATTTTCAATATCAGTGGCAAATTCATCACGAACGATTTTCTGACGAAAGCTTTCCCGCAAAACCTTTTTTCTTACCGAACTTAATAAATAAGCCTTTACGCTTTCCGGAATTGAAATATTATCCCTGCGATTCCATATTTCTATAAAAACCTCCTGTACACAATCTTTGATAAAATCTTCATCTTTAATGAATTTGAAACCATAATTCTGCAAAAGATTGAAATATTTCCTGATCAGTTTTCCCAAAGCCAGTTCACTCCCGTTCTTCAATTGTTCCCACAATTGAATATCAGAAACAGGGGAAGATAATTGAGATAGTTTCACGGAATATTTTTAATGTATATTTACGGGTTTTACAACAATTTTTACCCCGAAAAGAATAAACCAGTCGAGATTTTTTGAAAACCGGTGGAGAATAGTGGTAAGTTCAAATAATTGATGAAGTTTCGAGGATGTTGTTTTTCGTCTTTGAAAACAACATTACATTCACAGACATGTATGTAATAATTCTAAAAACTTTATAAATCTAATTTGTAATTTTCTAGAATAAAAGTAATTCTTACGGGAATAACGAAATAAAAAATGTGCAATCGGTTGTGTATTTGTGCGCAAACGATTGCACTAACAACCACTTCTGCCAAATACTGAAATGAGGAAGAGAAATTAAGACTTATTCTGTTTCTTTACTTATCCGTAACCTTTTTTCTGACCGCTGAATAATCCATATGAAATAGAGCACAGCATTTATACGTTGTGCAGAAATAATGTAATTCAATGCCATTGAAATAAAGTTTTCCGGCTTTGTTTTAACAAAATGGTAAAATTGAAAATGCGGGATATAACAATTCCTGAATGAATTTTGCAAAAATCCTTTCTTTTAACACAAAAATTAAATTTATGAATTTAGTAAAATTACACTTGATTTTGTGCTTGTTGTTTTCATCTGTTCTGGTAAATGCTCAGAAAAAAAAGGTAGTTTTTATCATCGTTGATGGTATTCCGGCAGATGTGATTGAAAAGGCACCTACTCCAAACCTAAGAAAAATTGCGGGAAAAGAAGGTTATACCCGTGCCTATGTAGGAGGAGGCAGAGATACTTATTCGCAGACGCCAACTATTTCTGCAGTAGGTTATAATAGTTTACTGACCGGCACCTGGGTTAATAAACATAATGTCTGGGGTAATGATATTAAAGCACCAAATTATAATTACTGGAATATTTTCAGACTTCTGAGAACTCAGCAGCCACAAAAAAAATTAGCGGTGTTCTCTACCTGGACTGACAACCGTACCAAATTAATCGGAGAGTCACTTGCAGAAGCCGGGAATCTTAAAATGGATTTTATTGCAGATGGTTATGAACTGGATACCGCTGCTTTCCCGCATGATAAACAAAGTATGTATATCCATCACATCGATGAAAAAGTAGCAGATGAAGCAGCAAAATGTATTCAGAAAGATGCACCGGATTTGTCATGGGTTTATCTGGAATATTCTGATGATATGGGACATAAATTCGGTGATAGCGAACAACAGCAAAAAGCAATAGAATATGTTGATAATCAGGTTGGAAGAGTTTGGGATGCTGTTGAATACCGGAAAGATAAATTCAAAGAAGACTGGTTGATTATTATCACAACTGATCATGGAAGAGATGCAAAAACCGGAAAAAACCATGGAGGACAATCTGATCGTGAAAGAACCACCTGGATGGTTACCAATGCAAAGAAACTGAATAAATATTACCATGATTTTGAGCCCGGTATTGTAGATATTATGCCAACAATTGCTGAATTCATGTCCCTGAAAATCCCAAGGGAGCGTGCTGTAGAACTGGATGGTGTATCATTTCTTAATAAAATCTCAATTATTCAGCCAAAGGCTTTTTTAAAGGATGATAATATAGAAGTAAGCTGGAAAGCCCTGGAAAATAAAGGAGATGTAAAGGTTTGGCTGAGTACTGCCAATCATTTTGCAGAAGGAAGAGCAGACACGTATAAATTGCTGGGTACAGTGGCAGCTTCTGAGCAAAAAGCATCATTTAATATCAAAGTAATGCCTTCAGGTTTTTACAAAGTTGTGCTTGAAGGAGCGAATAATATCCTGAATTACTGGATTATTCCGGAGAAAAAATAAGAAAACAAAAACATCGTCAAGTAATCTCAGTTTTACCTAATCGAATATAACTATGGATTTTTCGAGAAGAGCGTTTTTAGATGTGAGTCTCAAAAGTATTTTTATGATCGGAGCGGGAAATATGCTTCAGTCTTTTTCCTCTGATACTTTTAAAATGCCGGCCAGGGAAGATGTAAGATTGCGTTTTGCAGTTGCCTCCGACGGGCATTTCGGACAACCTGAAACTCAGTTTGAGCAGCGACATCTGGAATTGGTTTCCTGGATTAATGGAGAAAAGGCGCAGAGAGGAATAGATTTTACGGTCATAAACGGTGATATTTTTCATGATAATCCGGTATTTCTGCCGCAGGCAAAAAATGTTTTTGACCAATTGGAAATGCCTTATTTTGTTTCTCATGGAAATCATGATAAAGTTGATGAGCCAACCTGGAAGAAAACCTGGGGAATTTCTCTGCATCATTCCTTTAAGAAAAAAGGAACAGCTTTTATGATTTTGAATACTGCTGATGAAGGAGGAAAATATATCTGCCCGGATCTGGAATGGACAAGAAATGAATTGGCAAAATTCAAAAATGAGAAAGAATTATTTGTTTTCATGCATATTACGCCTGTTTCATGGACAAAGAATGCTATCCCATGTCCTGAATTGGTTGAAATGTTTGATAACCAGGCAAATCTGAAAGGCGTCTTTCACGGGCATGACCACGACCAGGATGGGGTAAAGGAAAATAATGGTAAATACTATTTCTTTGATGCCCATTTCGGAGGAAACTGGGGAACTGATTACAGAGGTTACAGAATCGTGGAGATTTTGAAAAACGGAGAAATTCTGACTTACCAGATGAACCCTTCGTCTCAGAAACAGGTAAACTATAATAAGATCGGCTAAGGGTTAGGAATATTTTTAGGACAAAAGAAGGAAGAGAAAAAAATAAAATTTCTCTTCCTTCTTTTGTCTTGTAGCCCGGCTTCTATAACACTTTGGCCAATAAATGAGGGCGTTCTTTTTCAATTTTCAGAATACACTCTCCAAACAAGGTATTTACCCAGGCAAACCATTTACGGGTGAATTTCTCAGGATTGTCTTTGTCGAACGACTCATGAATGAAACCTGTACTGGCATGAGTAGCTTTCAATAATTTCAATTGAGCCAGAATCTCTGCATCACTGACAGATGTCAGCGCTCTCGACAAAATTCCCATCGGCCAGATCTGATTTACCAGGGTATGTGGACTACCGAGACCTTCTCCTGCTTTTCCTTTAAAGAAATAAGGATTATCTTCACTTAAGGCGAAACGTCTGGTATTCTGATAGACAGGATCTTGTGTTGAGCAACATCCCAAGTAAGGTAAGCCTAATAAACTTGGAATACCGGCGTCATCCATTAATAAGTGATTTCCGAATCCATCTACTTCAAAAGCGTAAATTTTTCCGTATTTCGGATGATTATAAACCGCATATTTTTTCAGGGCATTTTCTACTTCCAATGCCAGTGCTCTGCATTCTCCGGCAAAAGATTTATCCTTAAGAATACTTTCTGACATTTCTGCCAGCTGACGGAACGATGTAACAGCGAAGAAATTGGACGGAATAAATAACGGATAAATTGTGGCATCATCTGAAGGACGGAATGTGCTGTAAATCAGTCCTACAGGTCTGGCAGGATTTCCGTATCCGTTACCCGGAACAGTATCTGTTGACCAGGCTGTTTCTCTGCCGAAATGATATGGACCATTTCCGTTTTTTCTTTGCTGCTCACGGCAGGTTTTGAGAATCAGTTTAGAAGCTTTAGCCCAGTCTTCTCCAAAAGGGCTATTATCGCCGGTTTTTTTCCAGTAATGATAAGCAAGCCTGATCGTATAGCAAAGAGAGTCAAGCTCCCATTTACGCTCATGCAATTCAGGTTTCATATCAGTGATATCCTTATACCATTCGCTATGACCTGGTTTATCATAAAAAGCATTGGCATATGGATCAATCAGAATGCAATGTGTCTGACGATTAATAAGTCCTGCCACCATCTGCTGTAAAGTCTGATCTTCCTTCATCAAAGGTAAATAAGGCCAGACCTGGGCAGTGCTATCCCGAAGCCACATGGCAAAAATATCTCCGGTGATCACAAAGGTATCAGGTTTACCATTGAGGGTACTGAAATTGACAGTGGTATCAATTGTATTCGGAAAACAGTTTTCAAACATCCAGGCAAGTTCCTGGTCTTTGATCACTTTCTTCATCCTTTCAATAGTTGCTTCTACAGCCGGACTTTTGAATTTTCTCTGATCAGCCGGAATACGGACTGTTGGAAATGCAGGGGAGGAATTTACTGCCAGGATGTCAGAAGAGGTAGCGGCCAGTAATCCCAGGCTACTGATAGCGGTATGGCCTAAAAAGGTTCTGCGATTCATTTTATTGGGTTCTGATAACAGAAACGAGGCTTCTGCAATCATTAGTTTTTTAAAAACGGATAAAGTATTAAAATATAAAAAGAATAATTTTGAGGCAAGATACTCCTGACCTCTGAAATTTCAATGATGAATTATCCGCCCGAAGCAATAATCTGAAAAATCAGTACAAATCATTTTTCGAAAGAATGTATCTTTGAAAACTTATTATTAATCCATAAAGTTGAAATTATTCTTAAAATTATGCCATTTATTCAGTTCACGGGTCTTTCAGGAGCAGGAAAAAGTACTTTAGCCAATCAGGTAAAAAAAGCGCTTACCCAAAAAGGGCATCAGGTTGAAGTCATTGACGGAGACGTATTCCGGCAGACTTTATGTAAGGATTTAGGATTTTCTAAAGAAGATCGTCATGAAAATATCAGAAGATTATCATTTGTAGCCAGCCTGCTTTCGAATCACGGAATTATTGTTATTGTTGCTGCAATTAATCCTTATGATAAAGTCCGGGAGGAAATGCGGGAAAAATACCAGGCGAAAACCGTCTGGATAAATTGTGAATTAGAGACTTTGCAGGAAAGAGATACCAAGGGCCTTTACAGACGTGCAGCTTTGCCGGAAGGTCATCCGGAAAAACTGCATAACCTCACAGGAATCGGAGATACTTATGAAATTCCTCCGAACCCTGATCTGATTATTCACTCCCATCTTGAAAATATTGAAGAATCTTCCCAAAAACTGATCAACTTTATACTTAATCTTTAGCGATTTCAAGGTCTTTTTGCTGTTTTTTCAATTCTTCAAACAAATTCATAGTCGTTTGAAGCCATGAAGGAATCTGAGGTGCCGGCATTTTTTCTGAAAAAGGCTGGTCGGGGAATTTGGAATGAAAACTACTTCTTTTTTCCATTTCCTCCAGTTCATTTTCCTCAAATGTCAGGTTGGCAAAAAGAGCTGTTTCCCTGATAATATTCATAATTCCGTCATGATAATTGAGCAGAAGAACATTAGGATCTTTTTCAATAATATCCTGGTAAACCTGAAAATACCGCTCTAAAACCAATCCTGTATATTGATCCATTGGCATGGCAGAGATATGTTCCGGCTCAAATCCGAACAATTCCGGCTCAATTACATGCTGCACAGCCTGCATTCCGGGTTGTTTGATATGCGATTGCAAAACCTCAAACGGAGATCTGAATAACAGAACAAAAGGCGTTTCAGGATAGAGTTTACGGAAAATCTCATAGAAAAAGATATGCCAGCTGTCGAGTTTGATAAACAGAGATTTCTCCTGACCATTTCTTTTCTGTCCCATTAATTTGATGGCAGCACTCAGCAATTCTTCTTTTTGTGGGGCTGAAAGCTGCTGATTTCTTAAGATATCATCGAAAAAAGGAACTTCTGCCAGTGAAATATGGGCTTCATTTAAACCTAAAAGCTGGGAAATGAGTGTTGAGCCACATCTTGATACGTGGAAAATAAAAACATCCGGTTCAAGGTGTTCTATTTCTTTAGCGGCTTCTGTCAGTAATGCTGCATTTGAAATTGTAGTATATATTCTGGAATTATTAGCAAGAGCGAGGCATTTTAAGGTCGTTTCATCAAAAAACGGATCTGTAAAGCTGATATTTTCGGTATAGAGCCACCTGATTGATAATTTTTCAGAGCTGTTATCAAACCGGTATGGAATCCAGTTGAGTAAAGGATGGGTATCGGGTTTGGAATACATTTTTCAGGAAGTTTGGGCTATTTCTTTCTTCAATTGAGCAATAAGGTTTCTGGCACCTTCGGTATCAATTCCGGATAATTCTTCAATCATTTGCAATTTGGTTTCTGCCGGAATTTCGTTCTTTTTCCTTTCTTCCTCAAAGTCATAACCAGCTTTCCCGAATAATTCATCTGACCACTCATTTCTTTTGCAATCCATGATAAGATGCACCCTGTTGGTTTTACTTCTGTTTTCAACACTGTGAGGCAGGTGAAAATCCGCATACCAGCACTCTCCGCTTTTCATAGGGAGTTCATACCCGCCGACTTTAAATGAAACATCTGGAACAGTCTGGATAGGAATATGGATTCTGAAAAAACCAAATTCATATCCTGCATGAGCATCCGTATGTTCCTTAATAACACTTCCCGCTGCCAGTGACAGCAGCCGTACCGCTTCTTTTTCACATTGAAAAGACTCAATAATCTCTCTGAAATAATGGCATTCCTGCAAGACAGGTGTGTTAATATAAGCTTGTTCTGTATAATGAGCACTGATGTCACTCTCTCTGCCGGAAGCAGACCGGAGTGAAATACTGGTCCAGCTGCCCTCAAAATCCTGCTGATTAAAATGTTCAGGCCACTGAATTTTCAGACATTTGCTTAAATCTTCAGCTAACTTTGTTTCATCAAAATGAAATGGAAATTTGAAAAAGATATTTTTCATTGAAAAATGTAAGATTTTGAAAGGTAAATGGTGCGTTTTCACAGAATAAACAGGTGTAATATTTGACCTAAGTTAATGAAAATTTGAAAAGAAATTCAAAACGTTTTTCAGAAAAGCCCGGAATCAAAAAGTTTATTTTAACAGCATGAGTGAATTTGAAAATGAAATAGTGAATTGGCTTAACGAAGATTTGCTCATTGAATCTGAGGAAAAAAGTAAACATTTTCCCGAAAACGATTTTTTAATATTGTTGTTTCCTGAAAAGCTGATAGCCTTACATCTGATTGATATCCAGAGGTTCGAAAATATTCAGCAAGATAACAAGCTCTCATTTCAGGAACTTTCTGCACATTATCAGGCACTTGGATATAAAATGATTCACCTTTGGGAGGATGTCTGGAAAAACCGGAAGGAATTGGTTAAATCCCGTCTGGAAGTAAGTTTCGGAAAGTTCAGAAAAATTAATGCCCGTCATTGTTATGTAAAACGGATTGATAAATTGCATTCTGAAATGTTTTTGCAGGAAAATCATTTGCAGGGAAGTGTTAAATCCAAGTTTAAATACGGCCTGTTTCTGAAAAAGCAGTATGTCGCCAAATATGTGCCGGAAGCCAGTGGAGAAGATGATTTGCTGGTTGCGGCTGCTACTTTCAGCAGCGGAAGAACCATGAAATGGGGAGAAAGAAAAGATACCCGCTCATATGAGCTGCTGCGTTTTGCCGGTTTGAAAGGCTTTGTAGTAATCGGAGGATTTGACAAACTGCTGAAGGCATTTGCAGAGGAACAAAAACCTGATGACGTTATGACGTATGCTGACCGGGATTGGTCGGATGGAAGGAGTTATGAAATGCTGGGCTTTGAAAAAACGGATATGTTGCCACCGCAATGTTATCTGCTTGATAAAAATACGTTTCAGAGAGTATCCTCAGCTGATAAAAAAGCAGAAAATGAACATAATTTATTGAAAGTATGGAATGCAGGGAGCATAAAGTACAGGAAGGTTTTTAGGCATGAATAAGAAATTAATTACCATACTCGGGCCGACAGCCAGCGGAAAAACGCATTTGGCAGTAAGGTTAGCTGAAAGACTGGGAGGGGAGATCATCAGTGCTGATTCCAGACAGGTTTATAAGGGCATGGATCTTGGCACCGGAAAAGACCTTGAAGAGTATGTTTTTGATGGTAAACAGATTCCTTATCACCTTATTGATATAGTTGAAGCAGGAGAGTCCTACCATATTTTCAGATTTCAGCAGGACTTTCAAGCGGCTTTTCAGGATATTATAGCAAGAAATAAGGTTCCTGTTTTATGCGGAGGTTCAGGAATGTACCTTGAAGCAGTGCTGAAAGGCTATGAATTTACTTCTGTTCCGGTTGATGAAAGTTTGCGGGAAGAATTGTCTTTAATGACAGAAACTCAGCTGACGGAACTGTTTCAGCATAAAAAATCGGATTATACGGATCTGGCAGATATTTCAACCAGAAAGCGTTTACAAAGAGCGGTGGAGATTGCGGTATTTTTGGAAAGAAATCCTGATTTTTCATTAAAAACACCTGAAACCCCGCAAAGCATTATTTTCGGACTCAATCCTGATGTTGAAATCCGGCGAGAAAGAATTACCCGGCGCTTGCATCAGCGTTTACAAAACGGAATGATAGAAGAAGTAGAAAAACTTCTGGATGCAGGTGTTACAGCAGAAAAACTGATATTCTATGGTCTGGAGTATAAATTCATTACACAGTATCTTCAGGGAGTACTTGATTATCCGACAATGGTTGAAAGGTTGAAGGTAGCGATTCATCAATTTGCCAAGCGGCAGATGACATATTTCAGGAAAATGGAAAAAGACGGACTAAAGATCCATTGGCTTTCTCATCAAAATCATGGAGATCTGATGCTTGAAGAAATTTCAGACCTTCTTGAGCGAAATTAAAAATGAGAATATTGGTTTTTAGCTTAAAAACCCTGTTTTTGAAGTGAATTAAGAGATTTCCGAAAATATTTTCATTTTTTTTCTCACTTTATTTCCTTGTTTTACAAATAGTTAAAGCCTTTGCCGCAGAAAACTTTTATTTTTTTTCTAATCAGGGCTTGCGTCGTAAAGATAAGACTGCTAATTTTGCAGTGTCAAAAGACAAAAAGGAAGTCTGAAAGACAAGAAAAACAGAGAGATGGCAGAGTGGTCGATTGCGGCGGTCTTGAAAACCGTTGACTGTCAAAGGTCCGGGGGTTCGAATCCCTCTCTCTCTGCGCAATGTTTACTTTAGCTTAATTACTCAGGTAGTTAAGCTTTTTTTTCGTCTACATGGCAGTTTTTTGAAAAAGCTTACGAAATGGTAATTAATTAGAAAAGGGTTACAAATGGGTAACACTTTCCATGTTTTGGGTAACACTTTTGCTACGTAATCAGATTGAGCCCTAATCTGTAATTGCGACACTAAAGTGCGAGGTTGGAGAGGGGTAGTAATGCACCCTTGCCACGCCAAAACATATTATGATTAACACTATGACCATTTTGTTTTATCTAAGAAAAAGTAAAAAGCCGGGAGGCCTTGGCCGGATTAATTGCAGAATAACAGTAAACTCCGAAAAAATACATTTGGAGAATACTAGAATAAAAGCTGATCCGAAAGACTGGGACCCGGACAAACAAAAGTTTAACAAAAATTCCGAAAGTGCTAAGACCAACAATCTTAGGCTTGACGCAATAACGGCAAAACTAAATACTATTTATCTCGACCTTGAAAGTAGAGGTAAAAGGGCAACTGCTTCAGAGATTAAATCTATTTATTTGGGTAATACAAAATCGTATTACAAATTCAGCGAAATAAAAGATTTGTTTTTGGCTCAGGTTTTAGCGGTAGCAAAAAAAAAGAAGGTAACCGGGGAGGGCAGATGGAGCATGAGTACATACGATTCTTACAAAGATAGGCTACATCAATTTTCTTTGTATCTCGAAAAAAATAACTTGGAAGGTATTTTTGCTGACGAAGTGAAAAAAGGAGTAATAAACCGATTTAGATCTGAGAAAGAGCAGGCAGTAGGTAGGGTCTATTCCGGAAAGCTTTGCCAGGCTGTAAAAACATGCTTAATATGGGCTTGCGATCAAGACTATTTGGAGCAAAATCCTTTAGAGCCGGTAAAGATTCACATTCCTAATATTGTTGATACTACGCATATTTCTAATGAAGAATTGAATTTGTTAGAAAATACTGAGTTGAGTGTAAGGCTTAGGAATGTTATTGACTGCTATTTGTTCAGCTGTTATACTGGGTTGTCTTACATAGACATAAAAATTATAGGGCCTTCAGACGTGGTTGAGATAGATGGAAGAATATGCCTTAAAAAACCCAGACAAAAAAGTGAAACTCCATTTTTTATACCACTTATAGCCAAGGCAAGAAACTTGTTGGATAAATATGGAGGAATAAAAAGCTTCGTTTTGCCTGTAAAAAGTAATAAAGAAATGAATATGCTTTTAAGGGTTGCAACTGAAAAGTGTGGTATTCAAAAATATTTGTGGTATCACACAGGTAGAAAAAAATTCTCTGATACCCTAATAAATGAATACAACATGACCAAGACAGCTGCTATAGCTGCAATGGGTCAAACTAATGAAAAAGAACTTGATGCGTACGTTAGGGTACGAGATAAAAGGGTATTGGCTGAATTTCCAAATATCTAATATTTAGTAATCTGTTTAACCCTATTCCTATCATAAAAATAGGAAAACCCAGAAATAAAATCTATGAATCTTCTTAATGCACACGCTGAATTTTACGATGCTATAGGTAACCCTACCCGGCTGTTATTGCTGTGTGTGCTAATGAAAGTTAATCACAAAAAAATATTTGTAACCGATCTAATTTACTGCACCGGAATAAGCCCCAGAAATATTACTATTCTTGGAAAATGCTTGGAAAACCTCAATTATTTGACTGTAACAAGAGACCAAAGGTATGCCAGCTGGCATCTTACAGAGCATTTTATAACTATATTTGCTCCGATAATAAAGCCACTTTTAAATTCTCCTGAGGTTGAGGAATGTCTTTTACGATTAAAAGAACGAGAAGAAAAGGGAGAAATGGTTTATGAAAAATATTCTGAGTATTTGAAGACAAAAAAGAATTCAAAAACATTTGGATATTAAATTTTGAGAGTTAAATTTACTGTTAATCGAACCATTTAGGAATTGAAACAATTTGATTTTTAAGCTAAATTTTAGCAAAACTTTAATCGAACCGTTTAGGATGCCAAAAGCCCTTGAAATGATAAGTTTCAGGGGTTTTTGTATGTGAAATATCTACACATTCTTAACAAACGTTTAAACTAACTATACCAATAAATTTTATGACAAAAAAGCCATACAACCGGATAGTAGATGGGCTTAAGAAATGTAATAAATGTGAAATAATTAAGCCTATCGAACAATTTGGTAAAACCTATCGTTCAAAATGTATTCAATGTTGTTACGAATTGCGTTTAATAAAATCAAATATTGAAGGCAAAAAAAAATCAGTCAAAAAACGCGTAACATATACAAAAAGAAACAATAAGTTTACATTTGAAGAAGCTAAAGCATGGAATTTTAAAAACCTGAAACCTACAAATTACAAAGAATATAAACAGATGTATAGAGATGGGAAATTGCCTGTTCGAATGTGTTCTATAGGCCATTACCAAAAACATATAGAATATACTTCACTTAGTAATTTTATACCTGTTAGAGAGAAGAGATTCACACTTGATGAATTTAAAGACTGGGTGTTGAAGAATCTATACCCAGCAGTAAAAGACAGTAACACATGGGATAAATATACTAAAGGTCAGTATCCGGAATTACCCAACATTCCAGAGCAGGTAGTTTTGAAACCGCATAAGCACTACCCGGGTTTCAAATGGGGGTATGTTTTTGGAAATTAATCAAAACCCCTGAAACTTATCATTTCAAGGGTTATATTATTTTATTGATATTAATTGAGGTTGTTAAACGCCCATTGCCCTTTTGGTACAGGCATAGAGAATTTAACATCTCTAACTATTACAAATATCTCTCCGGATCCGTCTAAGAACTCGTTAAACTTTTCATCCAGAATATCGGACGTGTCTAAGTCGGGGAATTTCTCCCCTAAAATCTTAACCATTTTTTCTACATTATTATGCCATCCTATTTTGATGGCTATTGAAATGGTGATAAAATTTAAGTCATGTGTTTTCTTAATGTTCATATTGAAAAATAAGGTTGTTTATTCTTTTACATCAGTATACCGGTAAAACTCTATTTTTATAAGAAATCCGCAAGCTTCTGCATATTTTTCAATGCTTGATATGCCAAGATTTCTTTCCCCGGATTCCATGGCCAGGATGGCTTTTTCATTAAACGAATTTCCCATCCTTTCAGCAACCTCCAAAGCGGTCATGCCGCTCTGGATTCTAATTTTTTTTAATTGTTCGGCATAATTCATATTCTTTTATTTAAACCCACTCGGCAATGTTTTCATTGCAAACTGGGCAAATTTCGCAATCTGGATGCACTTCTGCATCGCAGTATTCGCACAGTACTTCACTTCCTGGCAATAGTTCATTGCAAGGTATTAAAGAAATTTCTTCTTTTTTTATTGTAGGTTTAAAAACTGAACCTTTTATTTTTTTAATAGGCTCGTTGCTTTCTGAAAGTAGCCATTGTGTGTTTCCATCCATATAGCTACAATCTGAGGCCATTTTTTCATTGAAGGTTTCGTTCCCCTCATTCAATAAATTTTTAATCCTACCGGTGATTCCGTATCCGGTATCACCGACAAGGACACGGTTAATGCCAAGTTTACCCAGAAGCAATTTGCTTGCCTCTTTGTATAAATAAGCAATTGACTCCGAATAATCCATGCTGAGTGACTCTATTGAGTCAAAAACTAAGTCCCCTTTTTTGCTTCTCCACGCCCATGACTGAGCAATTATTTTCCCAGCCTTTTCAACAACATAGAAGGCAGACGTTTCGTCTCTAACCCCGTGCTTTGCACAATCTGAAGCTGCACCGTGAAGGTGCTGGCAACAGTTTGTATAAAGCCCTAATAAAGCGCCTTTGGGGTCGTTGTATTCAAGTTTTCTGAATACAAAATCGTTATTATTTATACGTACATCCGGGCAGCTTTCCGCTACTTTTGTGCTTTTGTACAACGTTTGATACCTTTCGAAAGTACTTTGATCCAGCCTCAACTCAAAGCATGCTTGAGCGCATGCGATATTTGTGACATTGTCGTAATGAAATTGGCTGGCGATTTCCCTTAATTCCGACATACTTTTAGGCAAACGGCCTAATTTGTCTTCAATATTGTTCCAGTTCCCTGAAAATTTCAATGCATCTAGGTGTTTCATTACAAAGTCCTTCCAGCCGGGGCTGAAAATTTGCTTTGGGAGATTAAATTGGCCTAAATCGTGAATATAAATATCAGGTCTGGAATAATTTTGGCTGGAGAAATATTTTACAAGACTTTGTAAATCCCCGCTTTTAGGCAATTTGTCGCCAAAATATTGAGCGTGAGATATGTAAGAAAATTTTGCAATCTCACTCTCACTTCCAAATAATGTAGCAAGATTGAAATTTGGCAAAAGCATTGATTTGTCATTTCCAAATTCCTTACAAAGTTTAATAAAGGTTGAAGCACCTTTTTTATGAATAGATAATAAGTTTGGATTTGGAATTTCCGAGTTTTTTCCTTCGAACGGACAGCGTCCATATAATAAAAACCAAGCTGCCCGATTGGGCAATAGTTTAGCCTGTTCTTTTTTAGACATCCCCATGACTTCTTTGGCATACTCGTAATTGAGTATGCCGTAATGGGCTGTACACTCAAAGCCTTTTATTTCAGACATGTCAACGGCATATGTTTTCATGTTTGTTATTAAAGCCAGTCTAACTGGCAGTGAAGAAACTTTGCCCAATCTAACATAATCCTTGTATTTCAAGGATGGTGTAAAATAATCACCATTTATGTCACATTCTGATTTAGGCTGCCACTTTTGTGCAAACCTCTTGCCTTTCAGGAAGGCATAAGTTTCATCTGCACTCGCATTTTTTCGAATATTATCCAAAAAAAGTCCACTATCATAACGGCCGTGGTTTTTGCCGATTATGTGTAAATGCTTCAAGATTATTCTGAATTTTGGGCAATCTTTTGCCCCTGAAAGAAACCACGCTTTCGCAATTAAATTAGGGCTTACACCCCAAACGCATTGGCTGTCCCATGCACCGAAGCCTTTGCCGGCCTCCGTTTGAATGACACCTTTTTTGTAAAGGTAATCCGGCCGCCTTTTTCCGTGGTTTATATCGCTTTTTTTCCATGATATTTCTTCCCATATTTTGAATGCCAAGGGATTTACCCCCGGATGATTAATGGTGGCCTGATAATAGTTAAGGCCTACTTCACGGGCTTTTAATTTAGCAAACTTAACGTCAGACGGACATTCCCAATATTCTTTGTTAATACTGAAAAGAATGGTTTCAACGGAGGAGATTCGATAATTGATCTTAATAGTTTTCAAGCACTCAAGATTGTACTGAGTGTATGGTATTTCGCAGCAAAAGCTGTCTATAGATTGTGAGGTAAGATACTTCATGAGATACCTCTCATACTCAGCCTTCAATTTTAATGGGCAATATTCGTAGGGCTTTGTAGAAATAAACTCTTCATCCTCTACGATTTTTTTAATTTTCTGGGTACTCATGTACCCTTTATATTTCGCAGACTTATCTGCATAAACTTTGATATTGTTGTTTTGGAATGTACGGATTGTTAATTGTGTCATGATGGATCGATATAGCACCTCGAATGGGGAGATTTAAGTTTTTTTGTATTCATCCGGGCGAAAACGCCCTGGTACGATTACTGCTCTTAAAAAGAGTAAACATAATATTTCACTTCGCCATTCTCTATGGCCTTTTTATAAAAGGCATTTATGCCTTTGGCGGCTAATTCTATACATCTTTCTCTGCACCATTTTGTATCGTAAGCATTGCCTTGGTATGTGTGGTTTGATGAAGAAGACGCTAATTTAGTATTTGCTGAGTTTGAGAAAGTTGTCATGGTCTTTGTTGTTTTAATAAGAGAACCGTTTCCCTTATTGTTGAATCAAAGTTAAGCATTAGTTTTGAATAATGCAATACTTTAATCAAATATTTTCAGGTTTTTATTAAAAATCTTCAGCCTCTTGAATTTTGGAGAGAATAAAATTATTGTAATGCTTTATAGCTATTTCTACAAAAGCAGTCTGGTTTTTCTGCTCACTGAGAATTTCAATAACTTCAGGGGAAAGGCGGAAAGTCCGGCCAGTCGCTTTTGAGGAAAGGGGTTTACGACCCTGTCCACGTCCGGCGCCACCTCGTGGCTTGCCGGTATATTGAGGTTTTTCTTCCATACTAAATCTCCATTAAATTAACTTTTTGAGAAGAGCTGTTAAGCCCTTCGTTTGCGGGCAGTAGTCTGCATTTGACTGCGTTACTATAAAATGCAGTCAATGAGATGATTGTAAAACTGAAAAATTGTCCTACATCTACATTTGAATATTTTGGATAATATCCGCCTTCCGAATCAACAGAAATCTGACCACCGTAGCTTCATCAGATGTTTCAAAGAAAATGTCTCTGAGTATTTCAATATTTGACCCAATTCCTAAGGAAACTACCGGATTAAACCAGCTTGTTTTAATTTTGCCGGAATATCTCATGTCTGCTGAAATTTTTTCTAAATTTTTCATGATTTTTATTTTTTGTTTTTAGGTTAAATTTTTATAAAAAGGCGGTATTACCCGCCCTGATTTTTTATTGATATTTTTCTTTTATTTGCACTCCAAGTTCACTACTAAAATCGTAGTTTTTTAAGAAATTGGAGAAATATGACTCTGTAGCGAAATTACCTAATCCTTTTCCTCTATATTCTTCATGAATTTCATCACAAAGGTTATCGAGAAGGTCGCATTCAGAGCCTGGTAACTTTGTAATTTCGTTAAAGATTGTTGCTTGTAAAGTTGTCATTTTTCTTTCCGATATAGCACCTCGGTTGGGAGGGGTTTAAATAAGAGAACCGTTTCCCTTATTGTTGAATCAAAGTTAAGCATTAGTTTTGAATAATGCAATACTTTAATCAAATATTTTACGGGTTTTTTCAATTATTTTTTTGTAGGTGATTTAAAACAATAAGGTTCTAAGGATTCCGGAAGACGTACAAAAAATATATTTTTAATATATTCCAAAATTGATATATTAGAATTTTGTAATTTGCTTACAAATAGAAAAAGGTATGGCAGCTCCAGCGGGTAATAAATTTTGGCAGAATAGAAGCAGGCACGGAAGGGATAAACTTTTTGAAAATCCTGAATTGCTTTGGGGTGCTGCATGTGAATACTTTCAATCTGTAGATGATAACCCTTATTTAGTTCAAGAGCAACGCAAAGGGCAAGTTAATCTTAAAATTGATGCAAAGTTAAATGCTGATGCGTTGAGTGATATAACTGATGCCTTAAATCCATTGATTTCAATTCCAACAATTCGACCTTACACAATTGCAGGTTTATGTATATACGTAAATGCTTCTCGTTCTTGGTGGAATAGTTTTAAAGACTCAGCATCAGAAGATTTTTTGGAAGTCATTACACGCATAGAGGAAATTGTCTATGTTCAAAAGTTTGAAGGTGCAGCGGTTGGGGCTTTTAACGCAAATATTATCGCAAGGGATTTAGGGCTGGCAGATAAGCAAAATATTGATCTCAGCACTGATATTGTTGTTGAGTACACGGGTTTTGACGAATAGATATGAAGCTGAGTATTGATAAGAAGCTGTTTAATAAAGCTTATTGGGTCATATTAAACGCTTTTAAAAGGTTTGTTGTCATATACGGAGGTTCAAATTCTTCAAAAAGCTGGTCTAATTATCAGGCTTTAATGATTTGGATAATGACACAACCAGCCGGGAGCAATGCTATAGTTTACAGAAAAGAGGGTTCAACACTTAGAAATTCTGTATTTGAAAACTTAAAGTTGGTAGCTCAGCAATTTAAATCCTCTCACCTTTTTAATTTTTATTACTCAGGGGATAAAAGAGAAGTTATTTGCAAAAGAAACGGCAACAAAATAATAATGTCTGGACTAGATGATCCGGACAAAATGAAGTCAATCGTTGGAATAACTAGGGTTGTTCTGGAAGAGGCAGACGCATTTACTCAGGCTGATTTTATGGAGCTTGAACGGAGGTTTAGAGGTAAATCAGGAATACAGTTTTTCGTAATCTTTAACCCGGTTTCTGAACATCATTGGATTAAGAAATTACTTTTTGATACTAATGCTTATTCAGACCGTGCAGAACATCACAAATTCACAATTGATGACAACCGGTTTGCAACTGAAGATGACTATGCAGCATTAGAAGCGCAAGAGGCGGTTGATGAACAGCAATACAGGATTTACAGGTTCGGGGAATGGGGAGTAATAAAAGCCGGGAAACCTTATTTGCTGCATTTAAAAAGGAAAGTGAACGGCTTAAAGGCTGAAATAAACCAAAGGACGGGGTATTATTTCACATTTGACTTTAACGTCAAAAACTCAGTTTTGGTTTGGCAAAAGTGGCAGACTAGGGAAGGTTGGAAAGTGCAATGTATCGAAGAAATAAGAATCGGAGGCACGGAAGATACAGACCTGGAAGCTATTTGTAAGATTCTGGCAGACAAGTACAGATTTTATCAAATATTTTATTCGGGTGATGCATCCGGAAACAATAGAAGCGCTTTGACAAAAGGAAATGCCGAAGCCTTCCGGCTGGTTGACGGTTATTTGAAAAGATACGGATGTAGGTATCTTACTTATGTCAAGCTAAAGGGCAACCCAAGGCGCAAAATGAGCCGTTTTGTCTGCAATGCGATAATAAAACAACTCGGTTCAAACTTTGTAATTGATGAATCATGTGTAGAGCTGTGGGCTGATGTTGACCGGGTGCCAATTTCATCTGATGGAGATTTGGACAAACCTTATTGCGATAAACATGATATAGGTCACTTGCTCGACTGCTTGAGATACTTTGTTTGGGTCTTCTGTTATGACATTTGGACTGAGGTGAAAAAAAATATTTCAGTTCCCAAAGAGTTTTCTAACGACAATCAAAACACCCAATTTGATGCTTACTCAGAAGATTAGATATAATATTAGAAAATTTATATGTTTTTTAGAATAAATGCGGGATTATTAATTCAGTAAATTAAAATAATACAATAAAATTATGGACTTAGACAGCGGAACAAGTGTTATTATTGGGTTTGTGTTTGGGGTTTTGTATGTTTTATGCTCCGATTTGTTCGATTTACTTCTGTATTCATCTTACAATAAATGCAAACAATTAACAAAGTGCAGTATTCAATGCAGGATTGCCAAGGCTGGCAGAACTTTAAAGGGTAGAACATGACGAATCCATTTAACCTCGTAGTATTTTTGAAAGACACAATGCCTGATACGGGAAATATCCGGATAAATTCAATCATCAATACCGCCTCATCCGACATTGCAGGATCAATAGATGACAGTAGAACACTTCAGCAAGTCTGGGATGACATAAAAAATGTCGCTTTGTCAGACTTGAAGTCTGATATTCTTGCCGGACTGCGGAAAAAGGCTAATTTCTTGGAAACTATAGCAACTCAGAATGTGAATATGGATGCAAGTATTCCAAATTATTCTGAATTAGGAAATTATGTAGGCTTGCAAATGCAAATGCCTTTTGATCTTCATACAGGTTTAAAGTTCAAAGAAATTCTTTTCGCTTCAGATGCGCCCGCAACAACTGAGGTCAAAATCTGGGATTTGTTTACAGGCGAAAGTTTGTATGAAAAACTAGACGTTGAGGTTCGAAAGGGTTTTAACAAAATTGACATTCCCTTTGAAAAGCTTGTCGACTTTGGAGGGCTTCACATTTTCGTTGCAATCAAAAACATAGGCTTCGGTATTGCTCCGATTTGTCAATCATGGAGCTTGAACGGAATATATGCCGCTCCAATAATTGGATTCAGCCCATTTATGCGAATCAATCAAACGTTATGGGGTGGCGCTCAGATTGGATTGGATGCCGAAAAGGTTCAGTCAAATATCCAGTACGATCAAGAAAGAATATTTGTCCGCTTCAGTACAGTTGCCAGTATAGACAGTATTATTTCTTCCTATGTAGATTATCTATCAGATGCTTATTCCTACAAATGCTCAATTCTTATCAAAGAGCTATTGATGAATTCAAAGCGAGCCGGAAGGGGTATGGTGTACAGGGATGATACCAGAATGGAAATTGAGGACCTGAAGAAAAAATATTATTCAAAACTTGCCCAAGGTATCACAACTATCTATTTGAATATTCAAGACACAAAGATAATCAAGTCTAATCCGGAAACTCAGGCAGGTTATTATATGGGTTCATTCGTATGATAAACGTATTGAAGATAGATAACGCTGCAACAATTGACTTAACTCAGTCAATTCAATTTGTTCCAAGCCAGATTGAAAAAGGTTTGGGTTTGGCGGGCTATTCTATTGTAAGGCAAGTTATAGACCGGATTCAAAATAGGGGGGAATCAACCGGAGGGTTGAAACTTGACACTTATGCACTTGAAAGGGATGGGCGCTATTCAGCACCATACGGCCGGAAGCGTAGGGCATTAGGGCTAAGGACTGATTTAGTTAATCTCACAGTAACGGGTGATTTGGTTAATGATTATAAGGTCCTGGATAACTCTTATGAACTGGTAACGGTTGGATTTGGCGAAAACGATACAGCCGATATTGCGGAATATCAGGAGGCATATTACGGAGATGAGATATTTGACCCTTCAGATATTGAGATTGATGAAGCTATAAATGAATTAGAGGGATACATTTTAACTATTTTGCCATGAACACTGAACAAATTATACTTCAAATCAATCAGTCAATAATAAACAGGCTTCCTGTTATTGGGTGCGACCCGACAACCTGGAATGTACAAGCCAATGGATTATTGAAATTTGTTTGGAATTCGGCAGATAAACAAAATATGCTGAGACTTGATTCAGGTGACTGGCTTGTCAGGGATGATAATTTTGATTTGCAGTTTTGTCACCTCATAGAATCAGGTATCGCAAACAACGAAACCGACTTTCAAGCTGAAAAGCGAGTTCATCTTGAAAAATCATGTATTTTGGTAGGTGTGTGTAAAACAAAGCTATTTGAAGAACAGGTAATCAGAGTATTTCAAAATATTGAAAACACTCAGGTAGAATCTTTTAGTACAAGCACTCAAGAGTTGCTAAGAAAGTATTGGATTGTTGATTCAAGGACATCAAGCCTCGGTTTCAACGATTGGGCTTTTGCAATAAAATACAAAATGATTGTAAGATTAGACTAACATGACAGAGATACAAGCAAAACAAAAAATTCAAGAGCTGATTGAATGGGTTGAGGGTTTAGATATTTCCTATATCCCTCTTCCGGTAGAATTAGATAAAGGTGTAACCGTTTTAGACTTGAAAACATTTGTTTACGCCAACTTAACAAGGCTGAAAAATGGAAAATTCAATTCTCAATGTACCTACGCAAGTTTTAACTTATTAACTCAGCTCAGAAGTTATGTTCAATAATTTTTTTGCTAAATCAATATTCCAAAATTGATATATTAGAATATAAAAAATCAACATGAAACTACCATTTTTCAATAAGACTGAAAAAACAAAGAATGCTCCGGAGTCATTTGTTCATCCAAATTTCAAGAAACATCTTGAATTGGGGAATCTTGAGATTGTGCAAGATGAATTTGGTCAACCTTTTATCCATCAGGGTAAAAAGTATTATCAATTCAAAAATGGAGGCGAAAAGCTTACCCAATCCCGGTTATTCGCATTTCAAGATGTGATGGAAGAAAGCAACCGGTTTGTTGTTAAGAAAGAGGAACTTTTAAACTCCCTCAACATTCTTGCAGGTTTCTTTCAAAGAATTATTGTCAACTCTTCTAATCCTGAACAAATAATAAATCTCGCAACTCAGGGAGGATTTAAAATAGAAGGCCTTAAAGGCCGGATAAATATTGGAGTTGCTGCTGAAATGGTTCTGGATGTATCTGCAATATGGTTTATTACCGAAGCCGAAGACCCGGAAACAAATGATGTAAGCATCAATAAGGAAAAGGTAGATTCGTGGAGACCATATCCGGAGCTGACAGATTTTTTTTTGCGTCTGGCTGGCGTAGTATGGAACGCATTTCCAACCTTATTAGACACCTCTTTCCTGAGTTCTATAGTGGATCTGAACCTAGCGGAGATGCTTCAAACGAAATTGATGTTGGCTATGCCCGAATACTACGGGATATCAGCAGAACAAGCTATCTCTTTAAAGTTGCGGATGGAGATATTGAAACAACGGAACGACTTATGCGACTACCTGCATACGATTTCCACAAATTTATCAGAGCTGAGGTCGAGCGAAGAACAGAGCAGCGAAAGTTAAAACAATCTGAAAAGTTAGAGTAATTATCCAGATTTCATTAGTTAAAAGAAGGGAAGAGGTGGCAGAGAAAAAGACTAGATATACAATAGAGGCGGTATCGAACCTTAATACGGTTGTAGTTGACCTGAGCCAAATTATTGAGCTACAAAAATTACAAGTTGAGGTTACAAGAGACAGCTCCGGTAAAATAATTGCGGCTATAAACGAGCAAAAGGCTGCATACGATAAGTTAAGGGCTGCCCAAAAGGAAGCTACTCTTTCCGCTTCGCAAGAAGCGAGGGTTTTAACTACTCAGCAGATTGAACAGGCTCGTTTAAGTTCAAAGACTCAGATTGAAGAGCAGAGAAGAATAACACAAGAATCTGCTGTTAGCACTCAATCGCAAATAACTAATGCAAGGGTTCTGGCAGACCAAAAGATCCAGGAGGCACGCAGAACAACCGCTCAGGTTTCAGCAGAATCCAAAGCCTTAGCAGACCAACAAGTTATTGAAGCCCGTAAAGCCGCTACATTAGAAGCTATTGAAGCAAGAACATCGGCCAAAGAAAGGATTCTTGCGCTTCGCCAAACCGGAGAATCTGTAGATACTTTGGGAGACAAATTAAGCGGTCTTGCAAAATTGGCAGCAGCAGCCTTCAGCATTCAACAAGCACGACAATTCACTAACGAGGTGATTGATGCAAAAACCAAGATAGATGTTTTTCAGCAAGCGCTTTTATCCATGGTTGACAACAAGTTGTTGACAGACAAAATAAATGCCGACTTGATCCAGATGGCCTTGAAATCTCCTTTTGAGGTAGAGGAATTGTTTCAAACAACTCTAAAGCTTAAAGCGATGGGCGTTGAGACAAATAACCTCATTCCTTATATGGAGGCATTGGGCAATATGGCGGCACTTGTTGGAAAAGACCGGCTACCGCTTATAGCCAAGGCGATGACTGATGTTCAGAATAAAAATACATTAATGGCTCAGGAGATAAGGCAATTCACCGACAACGGAATACCGCTTTATGATCTTCTTGCTAAGTCTATGAATAAGACAAAAGACGAGGTAATATCACTTGCCGAAACACATCAAATCAAATTTAAGGATGTTGAGCAGGCAATTTTACAGGCATCGCAAAAAGGGGGGCTTTATTATAACCAGATGGTTATTCAGGCAAACTCTTTAGGCGGGGCGCAATCAAATTTAGCTGATAAGTTTTTTGTTGCAAAAGGAAAAATAGGTGATTACTTCGAAAATACAATAAAGTCTGGTATAAGCTCCGCAAGCAAATTAATAGAAGTTACAATAGGGTCCGAAACGGCTATAGGCAGGTTGATTGACATTGTAAAGTCTGCTACCGCTGCATTTGTAACTTATCAAGTTGCCGTAAATGGCGCAAAGCTTGCAGAAGAAGCGGCAGCTATTGCTTCGGGTGCTTGGAACTTGGTTAAGAAAGCCGGATTGGTTATTCAGGGTGAATGGATACTTGCAACTTCAACATCAACTTTCTTGCTTGGTGCTTATACGGCTGAACAGGAAGCTGCAATAATTGCTGCAAGAACATTTAATACAACACTTGCCAGTAACCCGTTCACATTGGTTGCCGTTGCGCTTGGCACATTGGTTGCCGGATATTATGCTTATAAAGCTTCAGTTGCCGATGTAGTTGACCTTAACGGTCAGGAAACTCAGGCTATAATAAAGCAAGAAGTTGCACTAAAAAGTTTGGTGTCTCAGGCTATAAATGCAAAAGTCGGAACAGACGAAAGAACATCGGCTATTCAACGCCTTCAGAAAGAATATCCTTCGTTGTTGGGGAACATTGATTCTGAAAAGATTACCAACAAGCAACTTGAAGGTATCTTGATTGGGGTTAATACACAATTTGAACGCAAAATACGGCTTTCGGTCGCCTCAGCCAAAGCGGAAAGCCTTGCACAGCAAGCGCAAGAGATAGAAACAAAGAGATATGAAGTTTTGCTTGCCCTTCGTCAGCAAAATGAGGCATTGTCTGAAAAGTATATTTCAGATGCTGAGTTTATTAAGAAGGTTCAAGAGTCTTTGCCACGTGGTTCGGTTGTTATCGGTGAACAGGGAGAGCAAATGACCCTAACTTCAAACTCAAAAAAATTACAAAGTTACCAGGCGCTTACATCCGAGGTTACGCGGATGTACTCAGAAATTGAGAAAGCAAGTACGAGGGCTTCTAATATCCAGAAAGAGAACAACAAATCTGAATTAGATGACCTGAAAGCGAGATTAGCTCAAAAGTTAATTACAAAAGAACAGTACGACAAAGCAATTGAGCAACTTGGATTAACAGCTAAGAACAAAACAATTCTTAGTGAAAACGAACTAGCTGCTTTGGCATACAAGACCGACAAAGATATTACAAAGGCAAAGAAAGACGAATTGCAGAAGCGTGCCGAGGCTGAAATAAAAGCCGTTAATGAAAGTAATCTGACTCATGACCAAGCTGCTGCTAAAATAAAGTCTATAAACCTTCAGTTGGGAAAAGACCTTGAGGCACTTGATGCCAAAGTAAAAGAGAAAAAAGCTCTAAATGTCAATGAGGTAAAGGAAATTGAACTTTCAACACTTTCCGATACTGTCGCAAACAAGAAAAAGATACTTGACAATCAGGCAAAACAGGAAATCGCAGACATTAATAAAAATGTCAAGAATAAAGCCGATGCCGAGAAGCTGATTTTAAAGGTTTATGAAGATTTGGCAAATGCCAAGACCAAACTTGATAAAGATGCGTTCCAGAACGCTTTTATATTGAATGGCAAAGAGATTGAATTGATAAAATCTCATAGCGACTTTGAAGTAATTACAAGAAATTATACCGCTAAAGAGTTGCTTAAAATCGAAGAAAGTAATTCGAAGCTGGTTGAAAACCTTCGTGAAGCACAAGCAAAAGCTGAAGACGCAAGGCGGGTTATTGAAAAAATGTCAGCTGCAAAAACTGCTTCTGAAAAATTTGAAATTGTTCTTGAATACGGCCGGAAAACATCGGATGAAATGATGGCTCAGGAGGTAAAGAGACTTGATGAACAAAGGAAATATCTCAGAATGCAGGTTGATTTGTACGCTACAATATTTGGTACCAATTCAAAGGCATATCAGGACCTTAACTCTAAACTGCTAAAGATTGATGCAGATTATTATAAAGCGAAAGGTTCTTTAGACCAGAAGGCAAGTACGGAGTTGTTAAAAATCTGGTCTCAGGAAGAAACATTAAGACGGAAGAATCTTTCAGATACACTTAAAACTGTTACTGATACCTTCAAAAATATGACCTCGGTACAGGACAAGTTTTTAGACACAACAATTAGTAGCTTCCGGGAAAGCTACAAACAACAAGTTGATTTGCTTGCCGACAACACAAAAGCAAAGATTGAATTGCTTAAAAAATATCAGAGCAAAGAGGAAGAATTGATATATGGAGCGAATCAGCTAAGAAATTACGCCTCTTTCTTTTCATCTCTAATAACTCAGTATGAGAAATTCAATCAGCAAAGGTTCCAGATTCAGGATACATATAACAACAAAATTGCCAGTATCCAAAATGAACTAAATTCAGGTATAATATCCGGCGAAGAAGCGACCTCCAAAAAAAGAGAAGCAGGTCTTACTAAATCATTATCGGTAATTTCTTCTGTTACGCAAGGTGTTGTTTCGCTCGTATCTTCTGTAATAGATGCCGGGTATAAGGCCGACCTTGATAAACTGGAAAGGCAAAAGCAAAATATCCAGCAATTTTATTCTTACCAGGAAGATTTGATAAAGAAAGATTATGACAATTATATTTCAGCTATACAGGCAAGAGATAAAGCCAAAATTGACTCAATAGATGCTATAGAAAAGGCAGAGCTTGATAGCTTGAATAAATTAGAAGATCAAAAGGTTGCTATTATTTCAGCAAAATCAGCTGAACAATTAGATACCATAAAACGGAATCTTGATGATACTCAAACTGAACGTCAACGGAAATATGAAGATGATGTTACCAAGTCTCAGCAAGCCGAAGAGGACAAGCTAGCCGATCTCAAGAAAAAACTTGAATCCGGGCTAATAACCCAGGATGAATACGATGCTCAGGAAACTGAGATTAAGAGATCCGGAGATGCTGAGCGTACTGCCTTGAAAAGAACATTTGAAGACGATCAGACCAAACTTCAAAGAGATTACGAAGCTCAAAGAACACAGATTCAGCAAGATGCTGAAAATGAAAAATTGAGAATACATGAAGAAGCCGAGAAGCAAAAAACTGAAATATCTGCCAAGTATGAAGCCCAGAGGACTGCAATAACACAGCAAGGTATAAATGATAAGAATGCAGCGGATGCGGCTTATAGTTCCAGTATGTTAGCATTAAAACAGCAGGAATTACAGCAAATTGATGCCATTGAAAAGCAAAAATTTGAAATCAATAAAGCTCAGGCTAAAGCTCAGATTATACAACAGATGATTCTTGGCGAAGCTGCTTTACTCCCTTTGTATGCTAACCCTGTAACATTGCCATTTGCTATAGCTGGTGCTATTGCTATAGCTACAGCAGGAGGTATTTTATTATCCAATATCTCTGACACCTCATACCATTCTGCATTAAGTGGGGATTGGTCGGCTGGAGTGAATCCCGGAAAATCAGGAGGAGTTGGACCCGGTGGTGAACGTGCCTCTGATTGGTTTAATTTAAGCGAAGGTGAAAAGACAAAAAGATACCTTGCTTATCTGACAGCCAAAGAAGGAAACATCAACGGGAATACCGAAGAAAAGCAAAATAAATATTACGAAGATATGACCGTTGCCGCCTACAAAGATTTATGGCAACATGACGGGAAATCAGCTATGCAAAGATATTTGGCTGATAGCCCTGGTGAAACAGAAGGCGAAGTTCTTAAATTAAATCCAAATGCTCCATTTACACCGGGAGGAACTAAAGCTTCTCAACCGAAGCAGAAAGGTGCAGACGGACATGAGATGCCGATTGATGAATTTGCCTATGGCTTACAAAGGCTACCTGTATATGATTGGCTAGTTATTGCACCAAGCGGTGGCAAGGGGTGGCGAGTGAAGCCAAGAACAGAAGCATGGTTTAACCAAGGAACTGAGTATGTAGATTTGGATAACAGATATCCTACCGGAAAAGATAATGTTCCTGCTTATTATCAACCTTCAGGTGAAATAATGGCTATAGACAGAGGGGAAAGGATTATTCCGGCTTATTTGAATGACAAGCTTAGGGGAGTTTCAAATAAAGATTTGGTTGATGGTTTTGAATATTTCAAGACAATCAAGGCCGGATTACCAAAGTTAGTTGAAAGTATGTCGATGAATTATCAAATGTCTTTCCCGGATATGCCTTCTGATATCAAGGATGACAGAACATTAAATGCTATTCTTAAGCTTACCGACACACTTGATAAAAAGAAAATGTTGTCTGTTAACATAGATGGCAAAAAAGTAACGCTTGATGAAATAGGCGCAGGCTATAAGTCAAGATATCTGGAAAATATTTATAACCGGAAAATTTAATAAAAATGGCAAGGCGAAATCAGAAAATAGAACAAACACCGGTAGTTATCGTATTAAATGTTGCTGAATATGAAGCTACCATGAACACCATAATTGCCTTAAAAAACGAGCTGCTTAGGGTTAAGGGTCAAGGCGCTGATATAAAAGACGGTGTTGTTGGTTTGGGTTCAAGAGCAGTTCGTTCTATGTCAGATCAATTGAAGAAATATCAAGATTACTTTAAAGGTGTCAAATGAGGTTTATCTTAGGAAATAACGAAGTTATTCAGCCATCCGGAATGGCTGATTTAACTATGGAAAAAATACGAGACAAAAAACTCTTTGGTTTTATCCGGAAGGAAATGGCATATGTCAAAGATATTGGCGAAGTTGGGTTTTATCAGCAGCAGGCTATAGACATTTTGCAAAATGCCTATGACTCTAAAGGTATTGATGCTGAATTGGATTTTGCTGTAGAGGATGACGAGGGTAATACTTTATTTTCGAGCGAAATAGACTTTTCCAATTTTAGAGAAGACGGAAGAAATTTCTTTGCTAATTTTCGGGATAAAAACGGAGTGATTGAATTTGACAGCCAAAGGACTGTTAATGTTGCATTAAATCAGACCAGTTCCATATTTATTCCTTCTCAAAGAATATTTACTGGCATAAGCCATCAATTTGAAGATGCTAGCAGAATTGTAGAATTGAGCAAAAATGGGGTTTTCTTAGACGCTAGCCATACGTTCCCGCTAAAGGTAAAGGTAAAAGATTCAATTGGCAAAGGAACTGGATTAAGTATAACAGATCCTTACAAGCAAGAACCAATCTGGCTTAATACAGCAGGCGAAACTAAGATTGTCAGGGTTGGTGCAAAATTGGATTGTAATATTCGAATTGATTCTTTTGCTAATGTCGTTGCTACTCCTGTATTAAGGGTATTCGACCAAGGAAACACAAAGATTATTGAACGGACTCTGGCACCTTTACCAATAGTTACCAATACTGTAATGTCAAAGTCTTTTAATATTGATGAAACAGTAAGTGTACCTATATTGGGATACATTCAGTTAGTGCTGAATGTTAGCTATTCATCTACATCGGGGTCTTATTATAAATTTGAATACTTAACATCAAGCTTTCTTTCTATAGAAGAAGATGTTCAGATTCAGGGTAGCGATTGCCGTTGCATACCGGTATATGATGCCTTTAGTCAGATTGTGAATACAATTTCACAGGGGAAATTAGAGCTAAGCTCATCACATCTACAAAAGTCCGGTTGGATACTCACATCAGGATTAAATTTAAGAGGAGAAAGCGCTGTAATTAACACAAGCTTTGACCAGCTTTTTGAAGATATTCAAAAACTTGAATGCCTTAAAGCTGCAATAGATGGCAATAAATTGATTATTGAACCATACGGTAAAATGTTGTCAAGTATAGGGATGCAGATAAGCAATGAAAGCCTTATCAATAAAATGCCTTTCACAGATTTGCTTTATAACGAGATAAAAGCCGGGTGCAGTAATTGGAAGTCTGATACTCCATCCGGCAATGAAGAGGTCAACGCTATTGCAACTTATACAACTGGCATAAAAAAGATAAAACAGTCTTGTGATTTGGTTTTGAAAAATATTAGCACCTCAAGCCGACTTATTGAGGTTACAAGAAGAATGCAGTATAATCAAGAAACCTCAAATGCTAAGACTGATACTAAGAATGACAATACGTTATTCCTGATTGATAGTGATAGCAAGTCGGCTATTGTAGGGCCTTATGGATTAAACGAATTAGCAAGCCCTTATGAGATTCTAAAAAAATGGTCATATGTACTTGCCAATAATTTATCATTGTCATTTTCAACCCAAGAGGGAAATACTAATATTGTACCAGGTAGCGATTTAATTCAGCTTAAAGAAGGGGCTTTCACTAATAGAATGGTGATAATTGAGGCACCAGAACATGCTTCAACATATATTAACACCGAAGATGTGATAAGCTTTGTAGAAGGGGATAGCCTTCAAAGAGTTTTAGTGACCGAAATGTCTTACAGATGGGGGGGGGATAATAAGTTGATTATTCACGGTTATATTTTGAATGATAATTTCAAATTTATTGATAGCGATTATAATTATTCAAGAAAAGTAAGAGGCATCTTATAACAACTATAGTGCAAAAGATAGAGGGGTATGAAAAATGAGTTTTGGAGTTTTGTCAAGTTTGGCAAGGCAGATAATGCTAATAACTTTAACAGGATTAACCAGTCATATGCTGCGCTTCCGGTCAAATCAAAAGATTTTTGGCGGTTTTTGATTCCGCAATCCGACTTTATGGGCGAATCGGTTGATAATCTTGAGATAGTCCTTCTTAACAACAAAAATGAAACTGAATTTGTTGTAGGCAAAGTTCGCAGGCAATATTGCGAGGATTATTGCGAATTTAAAATTATCGTAAACAGCCTTCCTGATGGTATTACGCATAGACAGTTTGGCTTAACACGTTCAAATGGGCAAATAGTTCTTGGTACATTCAAGGACGATAATACCAACCTGAAAGCTTATATTGATGGAATTGTCAAGCTGTATGAATCATATGGCTTTGCTCCGGTTTCATGCTATGTAGAAGGCGCAATCATTACAGTTAGAGTATTTAACAGCCCTCAATTCTCATTAATAGACGAGCAGTTAACTGTTGGCATAGGCTCAGTTACAGAAAAAAACGAGAACTTTCCATCGTTTCAAAAAAGGTTTATCCAATCGCTTACTATACCAGCAGTAGATCAGTATGACCTGGTAGTAAAACAATTATTTGAAGGAAATATAATCACGCTTCAGGGGCAAAGGCATGTCGTTAAGACCGGAGACACTTTGTTAAGTGTTAAAAAGGCTCTTTTGAATGGAGCAGATAGGCTTACGGTTCCGGCGGGGGCAACAGTAAGTTTATTGCTTGAAAATGGTAAAACTATTCAAGACAATAGCATAAAACCAAGAGTGGTTGCAAATTATATTTCAAACTCATCAGGTCAGGATAAATATTTAATCTCGGTTCAAAGTGATTTTGAGCCGGGAAATATAATAACTGTTACTGCTGACTCCAAAGCTCCAATAAGCTATACTGTTGTTTCAGGAGATACACAAGCCAATATAGAATCTAACTTTAATACAACATCTGGATATTATTCCGTAAATGCCGGAGTTGTTCCGGTTGTAAGTGTTGCATTTGGAACACAGGAATTTAACAATTCATCGGCACCTAATGTTTATTTGACAAATAAGATTGCTATTGCTGCAACCAATGTGGATAGATATGGAATTTATATTGGAGATGATGTCTCAGAAGGCAATATTTTCACCTTGCAGGATAAAACATATATCGCTCAGGCAGGAGATAAAAGCAGCGATATAGCTTCATATTTCGGACAATCAAGCACTTATTTCACATTCGATGTTCCTACCGGAACTCAGGTAGCCTGCTATTCATTACCAGGGAATAAATGGGGGTCTGGAAATATTGCAGATGTGAGAATAATACAGCAACCGACAAACAGAAAAAGTCAACATATAGTAGCGGAAGTCAATTTTCCAGATTTGCCATCAAAGCAATTTCAACTTGCGCTAAGAAATAAAAACTTTCAGCAAATTATAGCCGTTGGCAATTTTGTTTCACCAACATTTGATTCCAATGGAAGTTTAATGGTTGAATATAGTGACACAGGAAAAGTATTTTCATATGAATATTATGAAGATGGGCTTACGCAAATTATAAGACTTCCTTTGTTTTTAAATTATCCTACTCAGTTTGTTCAGGAAACAAAAACGGTGCTTTTGAACGGAGGTTTTGAAAGAACTGAAACATCTATTAATGAAAACCAAAGCTTATCAGTAACAGGTAAGCCTTCCAGTTTTCACAGGGCAATGTCTCTTGCGCTAAAACACTCATTTTTAAATATTTCGGGTGAAAGATATTATCATGAAGGCGATTGGACAACTAATCAATCTGTTTCGGGAATAGACCTTTTTTCTGGAAATGGAATGCTAAAAAGATACTATTCAGAAAAAAACAATCGCAAGTTGTATTTGCTAACTGGCTCATTATCAAATGGATTTTCAAAAATACTGCTTCAAAGTGATGTTTTTGGGTTCAGGCTATTGGTTAAAACGGATAATTTTGTTAGAGTACTCTCTGAGGAATTGATTATTCCGGCAAATGAGTACAAGCTAGAGTTCTATACGGGAGCTGACGATGTGAAGTTGGATGTGTATGAAGATGGTTCGCTCCTGAGAACTCTACTGATTAGATCAAAAAGTAAAAGCTTAATTAATGGTTTTATAAGGTTCTATTCCGGTAAAGAATATCAGATTGTCGCTACTCGTACAGTGATTACGGTTATAACAACTGAACAGTTATCGTTAAATGAATTAGGTGGTTCTGCAATAGAATATAACTGTGAAAAGGTAGAAATACTACCGACCGTTGGGGGAATTGAGGGATTTGGTTATACAGACTAACACATGGCATCGAATATAAAGATTAAGCAGGGGGGAGGATATGCAATAGAGCCGGGAACGCTTGAATTCATTCTTAAGCCAGACACAAATGGAAGTACTTTACCTTCAGATTCTGAAGTACCAATAATCAATACAGATACTATCACATCTGTAGCACCAGGAAGATATTATATTTTCTGGCGGAATGCTGTTCCTGACGCATTTGGACAAAAATCGTGGTCAACAAATCAAATGGATTGGGTATGGATCAGACCAACATCTCCGCCGGATGTTGTAGTTCATATTTCTTGGACCGTTGCACAAGGCCCGCAAGGTATTCAAGGTATTCAGGGATTATCTACATATCAATTAGCTGTTCAGGAAGGGTATTCCGGCACTCAATCACAGTGGCTTTCTGAACAGGAGGCAAGTAGATTAGATGCTCTTAACTCTAAAAATGTTGCAACAACAAAGGCGTCTGAGGCTAGTGCATCGGCTGTTGTTGCCTCTGGTGCTGCAACAACTGCTACCACAAAAGCAACATCTGCCAGTATTTCAGAAGCAAATGCACATACAAGTGAAGTTAATGCTGCCGCTTCATTAGCTGCTCTTAATAATTCCGCACTGTTTATTGGTTCGTGGGATGCAAATGTAAATAATCCAGGATTAGGGAATAGCGGTTGGCCATCAGCTGGACGTTATTATATTGTTTCGGTTGCAGGAACACAGAATATTACAGGGTCTTCGATATCATTCTTAGTAAATGATTGGGTTGTTTCTAATGGCTCAGGTTGGTTCAGAATTCCTTTCGACACAAGTAATTTGGATGTAAAGTATAACATTTGGGATACTATAACAGCCACTTCAACTGGGCAAAATTCGAATGGCGGGGTATATAATGCTACGACAAATACTTTAACTGTTCCGGTCGGTCAAACTGGTATTGGCACTTATTTAAAAAAGGATCTTACCCTTACTTCGTATCCACAATATAAAACTGGACATAGACTAACTTTTTCTGTGATTATTACAGAATCAGTATCCGGACTTGCTACTCCTTCAATTTCATTCAACATGAATAAGACTACTACGGGGGGTAGTGTGAATAATGTTGGTACGAATATCTCAAGTGTCAGAATTAATGCAACAAAAGTCAGATATTCATTGGATTATACTGTAACAAGCATTGATACTGTACTATCTCCTTTTGTTCAAATAAAATCAGGAGGCGGAACAGCTTCAGGCACAGATTGGGTATTTACATGGGTAAGTATTTCGGCTATTGACAAAGATTTAGAAGTTGAAATAAATTCACATACGGATAAGTTCAACTCTCATACTTCTCTAATAACAACAAATTCAGCTGATATTGCTGCATTGAAAATTGCCGGTAAAGTTTATGATTCTTTAACAGTAACATCGGTTCCTACGACCGCAAACGGAGGTGTAATTTCGGGAGACAAAATAACTATTCCAGTAGGTAGTACAGGTTATACTACTGCTTTGCAAAAGAATATGTTGTTAACAAGCAGAACAGACTGGTCTGTAGGCAGTACAATAAGCTTTGCTATTATCATAAATGAATATTCCGATAATGCCTCAAATGGACTTATTGCCTTTAACCTTCATAAGAAATCTGGTTCTGTTTATGACTACAATAAAGGTGTAAATAAAGTTACGATGAGGCTTGATGCAAGAACTGTTCGTCTATCGCTTGATTATACTATAGAATCAGGTGTTACCGAACTTGATGTTTACCTTCAGGTTTCGAATCAAGTAGCTATTTCAGGCGCCGATGTTGTATTTGAATGGAAAGCATTTTGGTGTCTAAGTTCAACTAAGATTGTAACGGTAAATCCGCCCACAGATTTATTATCTCAGATAAATACCTTAGTTGCAAGCAAAGATTTAGCCATAGCAGATAAACTGTTATACTTTACTGCGACACCTACAGGATATTCAGGACAGGCACTCAATGGTGCATTATTGAGTGGGGCAAGATTGACCGTTCCAACAGGTCAATCCGGGAATACTGCATATGTTTCTTATGTATTACCAACTACAGCTTTTATTAATATTGCAGATATGGTTGGTAATTCAATTGTTATAATTTATAAAATTGCAACTTCTACAAACCTAACAACTATCCGTTCTGTTTCAAGTGGATTAAATGTAGTTAGGTCTGGTTCAACAGTAACAGGACAAGGCACAAACAAAACAATTACTGTACTTTCTCCAAATGTTTGCTTGGTTAGTGTTACTTACACCGTTCAAGCCGGAGATACCCAATTAACACCATTTATTCAATTGCCTACTGCCGCAGGGGTTGCTTCTGCAGATCAATATGTTGAGTTGCAAGATTTATTTTATACAATGTCAGCACCAATTGGATTTCCGACATTGAATGAATATGTTTTTAGCAAAATAGTAGGAAAGATTTCTACAGACTTAGCAGTTGTTACATCTCAAGTTGGTGCAATTGCCTCCGTAACTGTTACAAAAACTGTAAAGCCTGACGGAACAGGTGATTATTTGAGTCCTAAACTTGCCATGGATGCAATTACAGATTCATCTATAACTAAGAGATATGAAATAATCGTTTATCCGGGAACTTATACTGAGGTTGAGTGGACTGTAAAACCTTATTGTTATATCATAGGGACTAATCGATCAGCATGTTGGCTAAAAGGTGAATTACCAGATAGTGCTACCGATGCACAAATATCTGGAACATCAACTGTTTGGTTAAAGAAAACGGGTGAATTGAGAAACCTAACCATTACAATTAAAAACGGGAGATATGCAATTCATCAAGAAGACAGTGGAAACAATGCTGGAGAAAACCATGTAATATTTAATTGTCATGTAGAACATTATAGCAACCAAGGGGTAATTGACTACCGAGTTGCAAATAGCATTGCACCGGGTGCGCCATGGTCATCAACAAGACCAATTGGATTTGGTGCAGCCAGTGGACTTACTACTAAAACGGATAATTGCAACCTTGTTTCTCCAATAGAAGCATGGTATGTTCATAATAATGCTGATTTCACAAAGCCAAACATCAATATTGTTTCAAATAACCGATTGTCAAGAAGCGACTTTGGAAGAACATTAGTTACGCAATCGCTTGGATCTGGACAAGCGGATGTAGTATTAGTAAGCGGGTTGCAATTTAGCCCTGGCTTTATTCAGCACGATGATTCACCATGGATTTCACAATCCCCAATAAATCAGGTTGCTAATCATGCTGAATATAGAACAACCTTTTCTGAGTGTTCTGTCATTGGATATCAAGACAATACACGAGGGAGAGCATTGCGTATTACAAGTAATAGTACGGGTTCTGTTTCTAAAATTGTGGTTGGAGGTACAGCTCTAAATCAAATTTTAGGAACAAACTATCTTACAAAAGATGGTGGTGGTGGATTAAAGGGTTGTATAATAGGGTATTGGGATATAAGTGGCATATTGGTTGGATTATCAAATAATATTACGGTTAATAATACATTGGGAAGGCGTTTAGGTGATTGCTCATCTATTAATAAAACACTCACAATAAATGTGGATGGAGGAGCAACGCTAACGGTAACGTTTAACAAGGATTATACTGCAATGACAAATTCGGCAGTAATAGCAGAAATAAATACTGTTTTGGGTTCTTCGGCTATTGCAGATGAATATAATCCAGCATTGGATTATTATCCAGTTCAAATTGAAAAAGAGTTACAATTAATCAATAATGGAACTACTTATATTCCAAGATTTTCAGCAGTTTGCTATAATGGGTCAGCATTCACAATAAGAAATACTATTTCAACTGATTCCAATAGCGCATTTTTGGGAATATCGTTGGATAATATTTTGCCTGGTAAAAAAGGAAGGGTGCTTATTCAAGGTATTATGAGATATTCACAAATGCAGGGATTAACCGGGCTAAGCTCTGGAACTATTGTTTATGGATCTCAGATTTCTCTTCATGCTTCAGCTGTAGGCTCGTTTGAAGTCTCATCTGCAAAGCAGATAGGAAAGGGTATTGCAACAGACTGGACATACTTTAAATCAAATGCATAATGGCTATTTTAGCATACATAATTGACGGCTTCGAGAACCTAAGCACAACTGTTAAAGTTCAGTGTGCAGACGTTAATGGTACATCAATTAAGATTTATAGAGGACTGACTCTTATTGGATCCGGAACAACAACTTCCGGCATTTCAAATATTACTGTAGCTGAATTGCATTCAGGAGATGTTATAATTGCTTATGTTGGTGAGTATGGGGCAAGAACGGGTGGTCCGGTAACAGTTGTTGAAAGTCTTATTGTAAAAACTGGCTTTAAAACACCTAAGACGGTTCAGTTGCCCGATGGCTCAACGGAAAGTTATGAAGACTATTTGGCATCCGGAGGACAAGAGTTGCCCGATGTTTATGACCCTTCACATTGTTTAGGGAATACCCCAGACAGCGAAGCATTCATTTCATTAGGAAGTCAGCCAATTTCTTTTGATACCTTCGTTCTTGAGCAGGCTAACTTGGTTATTGTCCAAATCAAAAATATACAAGGCGTTAAAGGCTCACCTTTAATAAAATTTGATAGTGACGCTACCGGCTCAGCTACCACAAAAAACTATACAGCGGATCAGACTGTAAGTGTTATTGTTTATGACTCAGCAGATATGACAAGATTCAAAGAAAACATCTTTGATATTACTGTTCAGGTGGTTGTTACTCCACCTGGTTCAGCTATCTGGAATCAGTCATATGGCCTCACAACAGGCACAAGTCAAGGAAATATACTTAGCCTTCTTTGCAATTGTTTTTCACAACCGCAGATGAAAATGGACGGCTATAGTGAAGGCGCTACAGAGTGGTTTGATGGCGCAAGTAACAATGGTGTGACATGGGGTAGAAATTTTTTTGGTGTTCCATTTTCAAATGTTACGATACGTTGGAGGGTAAAATCTAATCCAACTGACACAGTTTCTATGACAGCAATTTTTTATTAGAATATTTTTTCATAATTTTATCACATTCTAATATATCAATTTTGGAATATGATATAAAAGGGCATCAAAATGGCAAAAGATACAAAAATTGGGCTTATCCTGGGAGTGGACACGAAAGAGGAGTTTGATAAGCCCGCAGTTATTCCAGAACCACTGGTCATGCTTGAAGAGGCTGGAACGGTGAGGTTGTCAGGCATTGACAAGGGTTCTGGATTAATTCATTTAGTTTGTGAGGGCTTAGAGGGCAAGAAAGTTATTGTGAGGGTGAATAACAAAGATTCGGGTGCCGGGATTGTGAAAGATGGCGTTTTGAGTGTAAAGGTTTCTGGATCTTTGTTAGGGGCGTATAGTTTAAATTTCATTTTTTAAAACCATAGAGACAGAAAGAGGAGATGGCACAATTTGGTTATTTTTTAGAAAACAGCTTTGGTGAAAATGCGAAATTGCGCAATTTTCCAACAGCAGCACAAAAAACACTAGGGGCATATATCGCCCTGGCATTTATAGACCCTTCAGTGGGTCTTAAAATAGGGGCAACTATTGATACTGTAGTTGTCACTGAATCAAATCTTGTATCTACAATCAAAACCTTAGCGCTTGCAGGCAAAGCATACTTTTTTGGAAAAGAAGCCATCAAAGGAACTGAAAACGAAGGTGACAACAAGCCGGAAGCTGAATCCTTTGGCCTTAATGCCGGACCTCAATTAACAGGATGGATTACCAAGACTGTAGCATTTACAGCAAACTATTTCTACGGAAATGAAGAGTTTTACAACCAGCTTTTAAACAATAAAGCTTTTGACATCTTCATGTTTACAAACAATTCTGTAGAATGTCTATTTGCTGATGAACACGGTATTGTTTATTCCGGAGTTGGAGCTCCAAAGGGAAATGTTGACCAGTCTATCAAAGGCAAGTTTTCGGTTATGTACCGTTCACAAGGCTTTATTTCTCCATTCTTTGGCATTGCAAATAATACCCTTACTGGATTGGATGTTAAATTCCTTTTCGCAAATCCAACTATCGGAGGAACAGGACTTACAGCGGATGCTTGCGCCAACGGGACTTACAAAAAGTTTACAAAAACAGTTGCTGGGGCTGCTACTTTAGCATTTGCTACCAATCCGGCCAACTCATGCTTGGAGTGGTTCATCTTTAATGAAAATGGTGAGGCAATTGAGGCAGGAGCTGGTACATTTGACAGTGTGACCAAAACTCTAACACTTCCGGCAACTATGGCAGTTGGCAGTTACAGATATCAAGTCATTTGCCAAAACACAACCGGTGTTACTGGCAGTCAACTTATTCAGGTTGACGTAAAATAGTGTGTTTGCACTAACGTGGTTATTCAAAAATTTAAGAAGTGAGTATCGAGATGAGTGAATACAGTTCACTCATCTTTTAAACCGATTGAGGCGTAGATGTTAGATTTTGAAACACAAATAAAACCATATTTGCTGGGTGCTTCAAAAAAGGAGTTTCCCAAAGAACTTTTGCATCCATACTACGAACAATCAAAAAAGGTTAAATCTAATATTTCAGAGACTTTTGCAGATATATACCCTGGTTTTCTTGACAAAAACAGACCAAAAGAAAAAAAGGAGTACAAAGCCTACAGACAGGATATTTTCAAAAACTTAGTACTGCCATTCCGTACAAAAGTTCGGAATCAATTCAACAGCATCAGAAATGCTGAAGATTTTTATATCCATTTTCCGGATACAAAAAAGGTAGACGAAAAAGACACATTAGAATATTACTGTGAGAAAGAATTTGGAATGCACAAGTCTGTCTCAAATTGGGTTTGGAATGAATGGCTTCCGCTATTTCTGCAAGACCCTAATGCAGTCGGAGTGATATTGCCAGTTGAAACAGATAACCCAAACAAATTCAGAGATGTAAGGGGGTTATTTATCCCATGTGAAAATGTAATAATGTTTGCACAAGGCAGATTTGCTGTTTTGAAAAGCCTTGAAAAATCGACATACATAGATTCAAATGGAAAGATCAAAAAGGATGGTATTATTCTGTATTTTTTCGACCATGATAGCTATTCAATAGCCACCCAGATATCTGAGATCAGAGAAGGTGGAACTTTGAGTTCTCAATTCTATTTACTTGGAATTGAGACTTTGCAAACTGAAGAAAATACTGTTGCTTATTTTAAATTTCCTGAACATTATTCCCCTGAATTCCCTGTATTTAACGTAGGGATGATTGTTAAGGAATCTCAGGAGTTTGGTAAGTACAATTTATATGACACTATCATAGCCGATGCAATCCCTCACTTGCAAACTGCTATGCAGCGGGCAAATGACAAAGAAATATCGGCACTCCATCATACCGCCCTTAGGGAATGGCAATACACCCAAAAGAAGTGTAGCTGTGAAAATGGAAAGGTGCAAAAGGAGTTATTGGATGCTGATAACAATTTTCTGATGTATGCTCAAGAAAATTGCCCTAAGTGTGGCGGATCCGGATACACAGCTTTTGTTGATTCATTAGAGATTATGCTCGTCACTCCGCCTGATCCTTCTGGATTTGACGACGACAAAAAGCCTGCTGCTATGCCAACTCCACCAGGAGGGTATATTGAAGGTTCTATTGAGCCATTAAAGGCATTTAGAGAAGAATTTGAATATGAAATACGAGATGCTTATAAAGCTCTTGGTATGGAGCATTTAAATGAATCTCCACTTGTTCAGTCAGGAGTTTCAAAAAAGTATGACAGAGGTGAGCTTTCTCAGCTTCTTACAAATGTTTCAAGATTTATTAAAGAGGAGATTTTTGATACTGTATTTACCTGTATAGATAGTATCAGATATGGCTTTTCTGGCAAATCTGGCGAGCAGTTGCCACAAGTGTCATGCCCAAAGCGATTTGACCTAAGTACAGAAGAGATTACCCGGGAAGAATTGGCACAAGCTATAAGCAATAACTTCGATAGTGGTATTGTTGATAGTAAGACCTTGAAATATATCGAACAAGCGGCAGGAAAAGAATCTGATTTTTACAGAAGATATGAACTGCGAATGAAGATTGACCCTTACAGGAACTTAACTAACGAAGCTAAATCTTTTGAAATAGCTAATTTATTTGTAACAGGTAACAGATCTACAGAGCAATTTACACAACAGCTCAGAAAGCTGTACTTCAGCAAAAACTTTGATGCTTGCTTGCAAGAGGCATTAATATCAGACAGTGAATTTTGGAATAAAGACACCAAAACTCAAAAGGCTATTTTAGAATCAATAAATGACTCACTTTTCAGTGTGATAGATAAAGACAAGGAGGTTGTTTCATTAGTATTGCGCCCAAGTGTTGACATAAAAAATAATAACCAAAAAGGCATCAATTAATATGGCAAATAAAAATCAAGTAACATTGGATCAGGAAGGAACCAATGTTGAAAACCAAACATCAGAATTAGCATTTGGTCGGGATTCAGTATCCTCATATCAAATTCAGTCTGAAGAGAAACTGAAACTTGAAAAAGAAAAAGAGTCTCTTGAGAAGGAAAAGCAAGAATTTGAAAAACAAAAGGCTGACTTTGAAAAGCAACGCTTGGATGCAATTGCACAAGCTGAAAAACAGGCAAATGATTTAAAAGCTAAAGAGCCAGAAAAGGAGATTGTAGCTAAAAGATATGATGACCTGTTACATTCTGACCTTGTTGTTATAGAATTTGACCATGAATCCACCGTTGTAAACAAAAAAAACGGAGGCTTTGAGGTGGTTAAAGAATCAGTAAAAAAGGTTCTCCCAAAATCATATTGGGATTCCTTGGATAAAGACAGCAAGGGTTATCCGATTCATGTAAATGCTTCACTGGAAGGTATTGCTGTATTAAATGAAAAAAGCGAGCTGGTGGAAACTTTAGAATTTTTATAATATTTTATTAAAACGGGTCCATAATTGGGCAAATACTATGAAAGGTTCAGAATTACTGGAAGCAATGCTTCAAAAAGCCGGGAAAGATATTTCCAAATTTCAAAAAACAATTGACGCTATCAAAGAGGTTGATATAGATGATGAAGACGCAAATGGATTGCTCGATTCATTGTTAACCGAAACTGAGGCAGAAAATAATGCAGAAATCATTAAAAAGGTTTCTGGTAAGGCTAAGGCCGAGGTACTTAATGGGATTGATTCAGAACTGAAAAAATATGAATCAAAACTAAATTCAGATCAAAAGACCGAATTGGCAAAGTTTGGCAAAGACACTAACAAGCGCTATAACTATGTTTTAAAGGCTTTATCTGAAAAAGGTTCTTCCGGACAAGAGTTGGCCGATAAGCTTGAGGGCAAGGTTGAGGAAATGATTAACGCCAAGATTGAATCTGGCGATTTAGTTCCGAAAGATCAGGCTGAAAAGCTTAAAAATGAACGCTTAGATGCTCTTCGTAAAGCAACGCATACTGATATTATATCAATTGCGAAATCAAACGAAAAGCTAAACAAAGAAAAAGCTGACAGGCATTTTTCAAAGAATTTTGTCTCAGACGTAGAAGCTTTACTTTCGTCTGGTATAGGCAAGAAAAAGGTAAAAGCTCAGATTGATTTTGAGACTGGTAAAATTGTAAATGCAGATAACACCGAACTTGAAGTTATAGGAGATGATGGCAAACCGATTACAATTGACGGAATTGTTGCTTCAACTATTGAAACTTATGATTGGGCTGCAAAATCTCCAAATCCTCCGGGAACAGGAATTATTAAAATCCCTGGCGGTACTGGAGAAAAGATAGATATCATCAGTAATGCAAATGCCGGTTTAGCCGCATTTGGAAAATAAAGAATTGCCAATTGGCATGAGGGGAATTAAGGAATTTTAAACAAGAGGGGATATGCCAGCAAATCAGGTTAATTTTGGCGCTGCAAGGGTGATGATGGCAGCGATTCAACATACATCAAATAATACACCACGCTTCCGGAACATCGGAACAATCTTAGCATTAAGATCGCTGTCAAATCAGCAGGTCTTACAAGCGTTAGATCCTATTAACGCTGCTGAAACGAAAGCTTTAGGCTGGAAAACAGTTGCGGGAAGGGATATTCCTATTCCGGTTGTGACATTGCAATACCGTCCAAGAAATTCAGGTACTGCTTATAATGAACGTGCAACCCGTACTGATGGACAAGTAGAGAGATCAGGAGCTTCTGTAGATGTCAAGTTTGACATGTACAAAGAGACTGCTTTGAAAAAAACAATCAACTCTAAACTTGTCGAGCCAAATACAGTAAGCTATGCAGAATCTCTTCTTGCTGGCAAACTGGATCAGAACGGACTGAATGAGTTTTCAAAAATTACCGGATTGTTAGGACTTGATCTTTATCAGGAGATTGGCGAAACGCTATATCACCCGGTAAACATCGCTTCGCTAACAAAATTGGTTGCCGCTATTGGTAAGAATGCAGCATATCCAACTGTTGTAACACCTACCGCAGCAGCTCCAATTGTTCAGGTTGTTGCTCGTGACATCAACGGCAATCCTACGAAAGGCGTTTACAGCTTTATCAGGACTACAAAGCTTTCCAACAAGTTTTCAGGACGTCCTTTAGTGATTGGTGGCCCTAAATTAGCGGCACTTTTAGCAGAAGAAAAAATCTATGCAATCAATGCTGAAGGTTTGAAAATTGACGCAGTATATGCAAATACTGAGTTTGATTTTTATTACGATGAGGACATTGACACTGTAGCAGGCACAGACGTTTGCCTTTGTATCGAAGGAGGAGCAGTTGCGCTCAAAGAGTTTAACTATCATGGAAGCCTTATTGATGTTCCAAGACACGCTAATACAGCGTATGGAACTATGGTGATGAAAATTGCCCAGTACAACGAGGAAAATCCATTGTTGCAAAATACTCCATCAATGTTCAGCATGAACATGGATGTCCGTGCAACCGAATCTGTTGATGCTCAGGATATGCCAAAGTCAATTATTGTGCCTTCAATCGCTTGTGGCGTTTATACTCGTCCGTTGGGGTATTTTAGTGCTGTTTCAGGGGATATTATGAAAGATACAACTGGGATATACGCATTCAAGCTTGTTGATGCATCATAGTCCTGGCGCAAGTTAATAGATATACCTAACAAAGCAGGGGTTTGGCTAATAGACCCCTGCATACAAGTATTTTTTATGAAGAATTTTATTGTTGCCTGTTTGGCAGTATTGATGAGTTTTGGATTTTGTGAGGGAGCTAGTTTCGATATTGCTTTTTCAGAAACAATAAAACATGAAGGCATTGCATTTACCGCATTTAGTTATGACAATGATGGAGGTGGCACAAAATATGGTTTCACTCTTAAAAAATTTCGTGAAATCTGCTCCGGTGGTAAAAAGTATTATGTAACAAATTGTGATAACGACGGAGACGGAAAGATCACAAAAAATGACCTCCGGATTTTGACTATATATGAAGTAAAGCAACTGTATAAGCAACATTATTGGGATTATCTGAAATGTGACCAGATTTACTCTCAATTGGTCGCTGCTATAGTGTATGATTACTTGGTTAATGGTGGACTAAGTATCAAAAAGCTTCAGAAAATGGTAGGCGCAAAGATTGATGGAAAGATTGGACCAGAAACTATCAGAAAGATTAATCAAGCAAATGAGTGTGAACTCTCTAAAAAGCTTATGAAATCGAGGGGAGAATGGCTCTTTATCCATTGTAAAAGATATATACCCCACACCTATAAAGTATGCAAAGGTGGTTGGGCTAACAGGCTAAACTATTACATCTTACAATTAAACTTAACATGCAAACATGAAAAAACTAAAAGCTCTTATTTTGGCAACAATAGCACTCGTTCTAAGTTTGAGCGTGATGAGTTGCTCAGAGGTAAATCAGGCATCTCAGTCAGCCTTTTATCCGGATACAACGGTTACTCAGTCTTATCCGACAGCAGCGAAACAGGCAGACAGCTGGACAGCAGTCAATTCAAGCTATACTTCAGACTCTTCAGCTCTTTTAGAGAAGCAAATGGAAGCCAAGAGGTTGTCGGACAACGTGTACGAATTATCGAAAGCCAACGACCAGGTTTTGGAGGAGACGCAGAAGGCAATTTCATTAGTAAAGGATATGAAGTCCTTGAACGCAAAAGCGGAGCAAATAAAGAACGGTATTGAGTCTGATTTAGCGCAAATTAAAATACTGGAGGAAAAGATTAATACTGAAAAAGAACAATTAGTTCTCAGGGCAAGAAATAAGGATCCTCTTTATGCGAAAGGAGGTAATTAATGGATTTGCTCTGGTTAAAAAGTATTGTATCTAATATTTTGTTGAAGTTATCAGCTAAGGTACAGGTTCCGGTATTTGTTATCTTGTTTTTGGTTTTATTAAGTTCGGCATTGTGGTATTCTGTATCGAATAACAGAAAAAAAGAGCAACAAAGCCGTGCTGTCGAACTACAGAAGCAGGTTGAATCTAACTTGGAACAGACTTTACAGTTGAGCAGAATCAGGAAACAGAATGACGATCTCAGAATTGTTATTGAGACTATAATAAATGACAATGAAAGGCTTAGGAAAAAATATGACATTAAAGTTGATGACATTCGTCGTGCTTCTGATTTTGAGCTACAGCAACAACTTGATAGCTTATTCAACTATCGACACATTGCAAAGAAAAAGTGAACCAGTGTTCTTTCTCACCCGGCTGGGGGCTGAAAATGCAAGAATATTATATGAGACTAAATTGTTATTGGAAGGGAGGCTTGAAAACTCTGAAAAAGTAATAAAAGCTCTTACTATACAAAATGACTCTTTAATGTCTCATATTGAAAGGAACTCAAGAGAAAATGCCTGGTTAAAAGTTCGGGTAAATTATCTTGAGAAAGAACAGGAAATTGGGAATTTTAGAATTTTAGGGATAAAAATAAACAAGCCCAAAGCTGAAAATTGGGCTTGGAGAACAATAGCATTGATGGCCTTTTTTAAAGCCTTGAAAGTATTTTAAATTGGTTTTGTTTTTGGGTTTTTGCTGTAACACCTCATTGCCTTTGCTTTGAGGTGTTTTTTATTATTCACTTTTATTCGATTTAGCGACTTGCTGCCAGTATTGTAGGCATTGAGAATGAATATTTTCTGAAAATCCAAAAAAATCTTCTATCCCGCAATCTTGGTTTTCAATTGATTGAATCAGTAAAGATATGCCTGCAAAAAAAGCTTGTCGTAATTGGGTGTCCTGGTCTTTAGTAAGTACAATAGGATACGATAACTTTGCATACCCATCAAAGGCTTTATTAATATCGAAGTTTTCCATTTTATTTTTATTGGTTATTATCCCAAGGGTTTTCACCTGTCAGGCTAACAAATCCGTCTTTGAGGCCCTTGTAGATCTCAGGCAACGCTATTTTTAGTATTTCAATTTGTATTCCAGGCATTCTTGTCATCTCTACTGACAAAGACATATCCCCTACTTTGTTGATATATTCGATAAGCTCTTGTTTTGAGTTTTCCATAAATATGTTATTTTGAGTTTATTTCTGCCTATTCATTGGCTCAACCTATCATTAGAACTGCAGAACCTTTTCGGTATACTGCATCAAATTCATCCATACAATCTGGATTTTTTGCAAAAATGCTAAATGCCATCAAATCACCTTTATAGCGTACATGATCTTCACTGAGAATACCTAACCGCAATCCATTCTGATCTTTCTCGTTATCGCCTATCAAAATAAAAATCTGGTTATCCTTATTATTTTTTTGGAAATTATCATGTTTTATGATTTCAAGGAGTTGACCCCATGTTAAGTTTTTGTTTTTCATTTTGTTGGTATCATTTAATATTAATAGAATTAGCCGGCCAGTCAAAAATCATTCTTCCTAACTGAATTATGCAGTACCCTTGTTCTAATCCGGGATAACCCTGTAGGACATAATCTATTTCACACATAATTCGCCTTCCAGTAAATTGTTCTGTTGCTGGGTCGTATTCTTGCGAAATGAAAATATCTCCTGCCTTATAATTTCGGTCATTTTTCCGTAATTCAAAGTTTTTAACTCCTTTCATACACAGTTGATAATACTCAATGTGAGTTTTTACATAGTGTATATTACTTGTTGACTCTTGCTCTGACATAGTTGTATAGCTTATTATTTAAACCCTTCCGGGCGTTCGATTTTTTTAAAGGTAATTACCCAGACAAAAGGATTTTGCGACCAAGAATCAGGGCCATAAGTCACGCTCCATAGGGTTTGAAACGAATCCCTGTATTGACTTCCTGTATCTGCGCAAAATCCGGGCTTGAAACCCCTGTTTTCAACATGCTTACTTTTCTTATATATTTCTGTACCTATGTAATCAATAGTGCAAAAAAATGGATAACTACCGTATGGTTTTGTCTCAACACCTTCCGCCTTAGCGTCATTTTCTGAAATGATCTGAAGGCGTTCTATGTCAATATTGGTAACTTCTAAAAATAACCTGCATGCTGATTTAGGCATGAATATTGATGGTTTCCAGTGACCTTCCCAAATAGGTATGTTATCTGCTTTATAATAAATGCAGTCTCCCCCAATGCCATCTCCGTGGTCGTGACACCATGTTTCACGAACCCATAATACATCACCAACCTTGTATTTTGCTTTAATGTCGTTTGTACAATCATTTACTGGTCTTTCATCCCAGTCTAATGATGTTATTCCGGTGACTTGCCCGGTTTGTTTCGATCGACTAACCTGAACAATACCACTTTCATGATTGCTTTTAACAATTCTCCGGGTCATTGTTTTCCTGTCATTTATGATCGCCTGAACCATAGGGGTTGAGAAAAGGATCGGTTTGAATATTTTGTTTGGTTGCATAGCTATTTTGATTTGTTGTTATCTTTTTAGCATTCCCTTGTTTCAGACTCATAAGACAAGGCGGTAATTTTAAATAATGCACCATCAGCTTTCATTTCTCCTTTGTCCTCCGATTTAACAGATACACCAATCTCCATTTCTTCAGATATGCGTTCAAATACGCTAATCGCTACATGTTCCGCCATACACTTAAATATGTCTCCTGAGAAGCCATTTTCGTCCGCACATTCTGCCAATTTTTCGGCTGTCCAATATTGTTCATCGAACTCAAACTCCATTTCAAGATCCTTGACTACTCGTACTTTATACTTTTTCATTTTGCTTTCGATTTGTTAGTTTATAAATTACCCTGTTCAGTCTTGCGTTTTCCTTTTTTGAATTACCTTAATATATTTTATTTCATACTCCGGGTTTTCGCCTTCGAATTTAAACTTCTCATTATAAGCATCAATAAGTGCCTCTTCTGTCAGAAATTCCCTTTCATCATTGTCTATAAAAAATGATGTATTTGGTTTTCCTTTCGGACTTCCATCATCATCCCGGTCAGTAATTTTTTCGCATTGAATCATAAGGTCATCATCTCTGTAAATAGAATGATAATGATCAACCCATGACCAATTTTCTTTTAACCTCCATTTTATACTTGATGATGTTATCATATACTTGCTTCTGACTTATTCATAAATGTTAGGCAAAACAGTAACAAATCCTTCGTTGTCCGGTCTCTTTCCTTCAGTGTACGTAATATGGCAACTGACTTCATTTGAGCCATATTCATAGACAGTTTCATATCCTAAAAAAGTGCAGATTTTATCTGCCTGAGCCTCGTAGTTTCCCTTCATTTCTTTCGTGAACAATCCCGCCTTTCTCATTTCTGAGAACGGGAAAAACTCTTTCATGAAGCTTTTTAGAAGCGCTTTATCTTTGTACTTTTCGTCCATTTTTTAATTTAATTTGGTTCTGACAGAAAAGGTATCAGGGTAGCGTTTACACAGCGACTATTGGTCTTATTGTTGTATGCCACATACGGTTTGTGTTCGTGTAATAAATACAATCATTACTGCTTTTCCTGCAATTTTCAACGGATTGCAAGGATTACAGAACCAAAGTTTTCAAGTGATTTATCTTTGTGCTTTTATTCCATTTTTGAAGAATTAGCTTCCTCGTAAATCTGATATGATGAAAAATCTGGATAATTACTACCAGACTCATTTATTACCCCCTCTGCGTACGCTTTGGCCTCTTCGTAAGTTTGATATTCCTCGATAAAACCTCTTGAATCTTCCTCAACAAAGTAATTAATATGTCTATTTTTCCAGATGATTATATACATAGCTTTATGGTTTTATCTTTCTTAAATCGCATTTCAACCTTTCTTTAATTTCCTCAAACTCCTCACAGCTGAGGAATATAACAGGCTTCTCAGCCTTCTGGCTCTGATGCAACTCCCTGGCATGACACAAGTCTTTGATAAGGATAGGAACAAATGCGTTATCCTCTTTCTTTATCATTATCTCCTTGTCTATACTTTCAAGGAAAAAGTTGATTGGTTTTTTCATAATTAGTTTGATATTTTTATTAGAACAACACACATTGATGCCCTAAATTCAACTGTTCATTACTCCAAATAGCCTCATTCGATACACCTTTTGATGTTCTTTGGTTGGTCGGTAAACTTTTAAATGGAAGCCATGTAGCGTCTTGTGCTTCGCAGACTATAACCTGACCTTTTCTACTTTTACAAAAAGATGCTAAATGATTATAATCTATTTTGTTGTGTTTATACAAAAAACCTTTTGTTTCATAAGGAGGATCTATAAACCATACAGCATCTATATTTTCAATTTCAGTATATTGTTTATGCTCAATATGCCAGTGTTTTATTTTGTGCAAATTTTTGGCAATCCTTATCTTGTCTGTTCTGTAACGCATCGCACCCCATTTAGAAACCTTATTAGAAGGAATAGGCCTCCCTTTGCCTACCATAAATCCAACAAGCCACTCCATTTCAATACAATCAAAATTAAAATCCCTTACCAAATCTCCCTGTTTAAAATCAGGAAGCGATAAAATGTCATTTGGGCTACATTTTTGCAAAAACTTCCACATTCGCACTATAACATCATATTTATCATATAGATAAATATCTCGATCAAAATACTTTAACGAATATCTTGCCGACCCCGCAAAAGGCTCAATTATTGTATCATGTTTAGGAGCAGGATATAGGTCAATTATTTTCGATTTTGATCCGTAGTAGCTAAACATATAATAACTGATATTTTTCAATAGCCTTAAAAATTTGTAACACAACCTGTGGCACTACTGCGTTTCCACCGGCTTTTATTGTTTCTTGTCTCCATTCTGTAAGCGCTTTTGAAATGATTTTGTCGATTTCTTTTTCTGATAAATTTCCCATGCAATCTTCTCGAATGCGCTGTCGCAATAGTTCGGTGGAAAACCCATCATCTCCATCACAAACCGGGGGTTGAGTTGGGAAGATTTCCCAGGCACTGCAAATTGATCTACTAAATTGTCCGCTACTGGTTTTAATCGACCTCTTGCCTTTAACACTTCCATCGAACTTGCTCCTTTGTAATTCGATGATGCGGGCGTCGGAAGCAACTTGACCAATCTTGCTAATCCAACACTTCCGGACGCCCCATTTCGATTTATTTTTCTTGGCATACCGGTTGATGTTTCTTTGAAAGTATCGTCTTTTCCGATAACTGAACCCACCGTTGCGTCTGAAGAAACGGGAGTAGGAAGAAATCCCTGCTCCGCCAATTGTCTTATTCCTATTCCGTATTTCACGCCTTTTGGCGATCGGTTTACCAGTTTCCCATGCTCTATACTTAACTTCCTCTCTGTTCCTCTTTCTCCTTCCGAAGCTTTCGGAGTAGGCAATAAACCTCCAAAAACTATTTGACTTGCGAGACTTCCGAATTTTGTTCCATTTTTGTAACCGTTTTTCTCGGCACGCTGACGCATTTTTTCTGGACTTTCGACAGTTTGCACACTTGTAGGAGTAAGCAATAAACCAGACTCGATCCCGTTTGTGCGGTGCGCCGACGCCCGCAGCTGGAAGTATAAACGGGAGTACTTCGTACCCTTCAGCTTCCAAGTCAACCTGCACCTGCTCGAAGACCAACCCTCCATTCCAATTAATAATGCCGGGAACGTTTTCGCCCACGACCCACGTCGGTTGAGATTCTCGTATTGCTCTAAGCATTTCTGGCCACAGATGGCGTTCATCCTCTGTTCCTTTTCGCTGCCCTGCAAGGCTGTAGGGCTGACAAGGAAATCCGCCTGTAAGGATATCAACTCTTCCTCTGTAAACAGAGAAATCTGTGTTTTTGATGTCTTTGTGCGATTCTGCATTAGTATATTTATCTTTTAAAATATATTGACAAAACTGATTTATTTCACAATATGCAGCCACCTCCCAACCTATCTCCTCGGCTGCATATCCAAAGCCGTCAATTCCAGCAAACAGGCTGATTAGTTTCATTTTAGAATAATTCAAGTTGAGATTCTTTTAATTCTCTGTAATATTTTTCCCTATTAGCCTTATCTTTCCAGTAAGCTATTCTTGCTTCGATGATAGGAATATACTCTTTCTGCATTTCTATCATAACAATATTGATAGCTTCAAAAGCTGCCGAACAACCGGATGTTCCAGAACCTGCAAAAGGATCGAGAGTTAGTCCCCCTTTGGGTGTTACAAGACATTGCAACCACCTCATTAGCGATATTGGTTTTACTGTCGGATGAAAGTTTTCAATAACTTCAAGACCTGCATTTCTTTCTGATTTAGAGGCTTTTGCACAATAGAAAAAACGACTCGCACCACCTGTATCACCATACCCTGTTATTTCTAAGCCTGGGCTATATTGTCCATATATCTTATTGCTGGCCTTTCTTATACCTTGTGGTTTCCCTGATGTGAGTATCCCGGATTGTTCATCAAGTATACAAGATGTGTATTCATCAAATATTACATTCGCAGGAAATCTGCCAAGATCGTCAGGCTGTATATTATCTTCAGATTTAAATTCTATTCTGCAATTATCAATGTTCAATACTCCAATCCCGTATTTTTTGAAATTTTGATAGATAGTTCCCTCCAAAGGTTTTCTTGCGACACAAATAGGCTCTGAGGCTGGTTTTAGTGCTGTTCCTTTCCCATCACCGCAGTTTACTGATTTGGGAAATCCTGAGCCATAATGCCAGGTTATCATATCTCGTATCTGAAACCCTGCTAATCTAATTGCTAAGGTTCCCCAATCATATGTACGAGTTCCGAAGAAACATAATAAATGTCCGCCCGGCTTTAATACCCTTATGCATTCTTTCCAGAAAACAGGCTGAGGCACAAAGGCATCCCAGGCTTTACCCATAAAACCTTTTCCTTTTATTTCATAATATCCGTGCGTTAACCATTCCTTCAAAACCTTTTCCGGATCTTGTTCTCTTCCTAGTCCGTACGGTGCATCAGTTACAATACTATCGAAATGGTTATTTGGATAGTATTTAAGGATTTCTATATTATCACCGTGCTTTATTTCAAAGGTCATGGTTTGATTTTTTTTGCCCTGCGTCGCATATCGAGTGCAGTAACGCCCACTTAGTTTTTTATTTCAACTACGAATTTTGCTAAGTGCGTTAACGCAGGTTATCCTACTATTTAATTGATTATTGTTTTTGAAATCTGGACCTTTAGGCCACCGGCCTTTTCAAATTTTTCTTGCCAGATTTGTTTGTGTATTCCCAGATTCCATGGCACCGGAATCATTTTTTTGGTCGGTTTCTTACCAACATGGCTTTCGATGTAGGCCTTATGTAACCTTTTAATCCTCCGGCAAGTTGACAGGGCTTTTCTGTTTATCGACTCTTCAGTCCTTCCGGTAATTTCGAAATGCAGCTCAAAGAAGTTTGAAACTGCATTTATTGTTATTGAAGGTTTCATACTCAATGCTTGTCTTCTGGGTTGTCATTGACTTTAAGAAACTCATCCGGAACTTTAAGAAAATTACCTTTCTTTAAAAGTTCATTTTCAGGCTTATAATGAACGATTTCAAGAATAGAAGTCAGATTAACATTTGTAATATGATAATCATCAATCGTTCCAAGTTGCTTAGTCAATAACTCATAAGCATCCTTTGGATTCTCAGCGTTAATCAGCATTACGATAGGTGTTTTCTTTTCTTTCTGTGACTTTTCGTCAAATGTCACATATTGAACTTTTGCCTTATACCAGACTTCTGATCCGTTTTCAATATGAAATATTTCAGAAATGGTTTGCTTCACCAGGCTAACCAAATTCCAATTTTGGGTGGAATCTGGGATATATTCATACAGCCTTGCTTCGGCATCAGTGTATGAAACAGCATCTACCAGATAAGCTTCATTAATAGTTTTTAATGATCCGGATTCGTCCTCTTTTTGAAATCTTATTTTTCCTAAGTACCACATTTTTACAGTTTTTTTATCTTTAAATTATTTGAGCCGTATTATTTCTTCTTAAACTTCCTTATTGAACATAAGCTTGTAGTAAATTTTCCGTGTTAGTTCGATGTCATAAAGTGCATCATGCAGTCCATCATCTTGCACTTTTATCCCTGAATACTGAGCTACGGTACCAAGTTTGAAATTTGGCATCTGGCTTCTTTTGTTTTGGAATTTATATGAAGACAATACCATTACATCAATTGAATCCGACCAGAACCAAGACCCAAAATAATTGTCTCCACATTTTTCAAAAAGACGTCTCAGGAACTGATTGTCAAAGCTTGCGTTGTTATAGCCCGCAAGGTGCATTTTATCAAGTTTGTCAAACTTGTCAACATACTTTTTAAGAATATCACAAAGCTTGTTTTTTTGATAGGTTGGTTCTAAATAGTCAGGACCTGTAATTTGCTCATAGGTTACATTGCCTATAGCAAGTGCTTGTTCTTCAATCACATCATCTTTGAAGGGCTTTAGCTTTAAGTTGAACCTTTCTGCCTCTTTTCCGTCAATGTCAACTATACAGGCAAGCTGATGAATGCCGTTTTTTTGATTGTCAAGCCCGGTTGTTTCTATGTCAAAAAATAAAATCTTGCTCATTTTGTTTTTGATGTGCAGCTCTCGCAGTATGCAGCTGTTGCAACAAAAAGAACTACGGTGAGAAATATTAGAATTAAACTGTGTATGATTTCCATATTACCAAGGAGGCTCAAAGTTGTGATCTTGTGGTTCCACAACGAATTTTACATTTGATGGTTTAATTTCATGAACAAAGCCTTGTTTGTCCTCAATAATCGCTATACTATACTGAACCAAGGTTAGTCCATCGTCTTCAAAACAAGATCCCCACGCATGAAAGCAACCTTCATTAATGAATTCCTCTTCATATCCCTTTCCGGGCGCTATGAGCTTTTTAAATAATACATCTCTCATTGTTCTGTTTTTTGGGATACTTTATAGGCTACAAATACACCTATAAGAATCATTATGATTGAAATGATTGCCATTTTCTTAGTTTTTACGTTTTGGAAATGGTCTGATAGTTACCTTATTATTCAAAATGTCATCTCTGTAAGGGTAATTACCCCACCAGTCCTTAAATACCTTTTTCGATTCTCTTGTAATATCTTGCTGAAGGCTTTCTTCCAGTTTATCAAAATTTGAAAACTGGCTGTCAATTGCATCTTTAAGAAGCCTGTCAGTTGATAACTCAGAACCTTTAAGGTATTTTATTGATTCCCTTGTGGTTAATGCTCTTTCGAAGTGGCATTTTAGCCTGTAGTGATCTATTGTTTCATTCATCGTAATAATCTTGATTACAATAGATACTATTCATCGGGGTTCTTTCAAAGAATATCTCTTTTATGAGTATTGTAGCCCCAATAACTACAAATACTCCAACGCCAATTATTAAATATATCATTGCCTTATTGTTTAAGTTTCAGTTTATTAGACTCCCTTTAAGCAAAACAAAAAGGGAGTTCTACACCCTAAAATCAAATATCAATCTAAATCTAACCTTTATACCATACCGGTATCTCTAATTCAAGAATGCCCAGGTTGTTATCGGCTCTATCTGTATAACCGATGTATTTATTTTGCTCTCTTGCCATTGCTATTTTGGACAAGATGAAATCTAACTTGTTCTGAAAAAATGCCCACTCGGCCTTTGGAAACCTGTAAATTTGAGCGTTGTAAGGAGGTTCTTTTTCAAAGCACACCCAATAATAATTGTCAACCCTGTCATACATTCCTGACTCAATAACACCTCTCATTTGTATAGCAGCTTGAAGCGGATATTCAAAGTTTGAGCTATCCCGGGCAAATTTCGAAGGCGAAGCATCAGACATCGTTTTGATATCAACTATAGTTCGACTATTTTCCCGGCACACATCAGGCCTTGTTTTTAGCTTAATGCCTGTTGCTTTGTCAGTCCAGAATATTGAGGTTTGATAATCAGTTTCCTTTAGAATTTTTTGTATAGTACTATCCTGCCAGGCACTTTCAAGCATGAAATTGATAGTCTCAAAGCTCTCTTTTCCAGTGGTATTAATTACATACTGTTGAGTATCGAACATATCATCTTTCCACTGTTTGTTAGCCAAACAGCCAAAAGATTTTGTTGGCTCAGGCCTTTTAGATTCATCAAACAAGAAAACCTTATCGTCAAATTCAGATGTTTTATTGAAAACATCCATCAATGCAAGCTCAAATGCGTTTCCAAAGTCAAAATAACTTTTTCGGTCCCGCTCTATTTTAAAATACCACTCGAAATGCTTTAAGCTTTTCGAGGCTTCTTTTATTGCTGACGAAGAGATGTACTCTGTATCCTCATGATATGCCTCAATGTCAACGTTTTTGAGTATTCCATCGCTAAATCCCATATTCCTTTATCTCCTCTTTCCTTTTTTTATAAATCGAATAATCTATATCAGGGTACTCAATTGCAAGGTTATCTACTTCCTCGATTGTTTTGCATTCTGACAACCTTTTCCAGAATGTAAGGTCATTAACAATCTTGTTTAGCTTGTCGTCCGGCGAAAACTCCAAAACGTCTTTCCTATTTAGATTTGCACCAAACAAAGACCCGAAGTGATCGCAAGCATCTTTGACGGCCAATGATTTAGCAATAGGAAATGCCATTGATAAAGCACCATTATTTATACTTGCCAAGTCAGCAGCGGAAGCGCCTTTCTTTGTTTGTAATTCACATGCACCAATTCCATCATGAAAATGCCATTCCCCGGTAACTGGATGCCTTACTGTCACACGAACAACTACAAACACACCATTAAAAGAACTTCCTTCTCTGAGAATTTCAATTTTGTAAATTTTGAAAATCTTATTAAGTAGGAATTCAATTTTATCAATCGGAATGTACTTATGACCTTTGATAAAAGGGTGTTCTTTCACCCATTTATCCGGTGGCTTTGCATTCATCAACACCAAGAAAGCATCATTCTTGAAGGCTTCTTCTGGCTCTGTGTACAATTCCTGCAATGTTGGTAACTTGGCAATGTTTGACATATTAATTGGCGTAATTTTGACTAACGTATTTAGATATACGGAGCTTATTTTTACAATAAGCTTTCCGCTTTATTATTAAGAAATTCCGTCAGCTTCTCAATTTCTTTTTCAATCTCTTTTCTAACAAATAAACCTGCTGAGCTTTTTAGTTCCGGCAATTCAATTGCTTCAATTCTATCACTATATGCCAAGATATTCTTAATGTCAACTTGCTCAGGAGTAAGACCCTCTACCAGTTCAGGTAATCTATCTATAATCAATTCGGATCCTTCAATCTTTCTTTTTTGGGCTTCCAACTCTTGTTGTTCTACTTTGATTTTTGCAAAAAATGCTTGTTGTTCTTTTGCAATTGCCTCCAGGCGTTGTTTTTCAGCAATAAGTGCCTCATTATGTTGTTTCTCTAATTCGATACGGGCAATCTCATTTTTCTCAAACTCGGATTTTTTCAATGCAAGTGTAAGCTGATATTCCTTTTCTGTCAGAGTGTATAAAGAGGCCATATCAATATCAGAACTATTATTGCTATAGGGCAAAAGTTCTTGAAGTCTTTTGGCTTGTAAGTCTGATTTTTCCTTCTGAACCCTTTCAAGTTCAATTCTTTCTTTGTTAGCCTTCTCTTGCTCTTCCTTAATAATTCTTTCAGCCTCTTCTTTTAAGCGAATATTTTCTTTCCTGAGTGCTTCAGCTTCGGCTAGCCTTTTTTGCTCTTCCTCTTTGGCAATTCTGGCCAACTCCTCCCGATGGGCAACAAGTTTGTCGTATTCAATTTTGCCTTTCTCTGCAAAATCTTCAAACTCTTCATCTGGCATAGTTTTCAATGCAACAAACTCGACCTGAAGCGTTTCGTTGGTTATAGTCAAAAGCTTGTAAAAAATACCAGAGAATACAAAGCCAAAAGATAATAATCTTTCTACACGAGAAGAAAGCCTTAAAGCTTCTTGCTCTTCCTGTTCTTTTTTGATTCTTTGCTTCTCTTCCTCAATTCTCGCTTCTTCAAGCTGTAGGTGTGTTTCAACCGGAGTAATCAAATCAACTATTTTTTGATACTCAGCTGAAATTTCAGCAAGTTGTTGTTTTGATTGCTCTTTGACTTCGTCATCAAGCTCTTTTTTCTCTTTTGTTACCGCAATACGGATTTTTTTAAGGGTCTGCCGGGCATCGTAGCACTTTTTCAAACCGTCTTTATCTTGGATTCCGTCAACCTTTAGGCTGAGCAGGTCGGTATATTGTTTAAGGTCTTCTGGTGAGGCTGAGAACTTAATCTCAGAAAAAACAAACCCCTTTTTTTCAATAATTGCTGGCAATGATTTCTTGGTCATTTTTGGTTGCGTTTAAAAATATGGAATATTTTAGAAAGTGAATGTGGCAACATAAGCGTGCATATTCTTGATTACCACAAAAGTCGGTTTTTCAATATTATGCTTTTGGCAATAGGCAAAGCCCGCCAAAACAGCACCCATAAACTCATATGAGTGGAAGTATCTTTTCTTTTTCATTAGATTAGTGTAGAGGCATTGAATGAACGCCACTCTTGAATGTCTGTATCAAAAAATTTAATAATGTCCGGATTATCAACCGAACCGAATTTTGGCAGTTTGTTTTCAGGAATCTTGCTTGTCTCCTGCGTTCCTGAAGCGATTCTAAGTGAACCGTCTGATTTAATGAATTGGAACTTAGAAACAAACACCTGCATCTGAAACTCAATCTTATGAGCTTTCCAGGCTTTTTTCATAGCAATGGAAAATGACTCACACTTATTTTTGATTGCGTTGAAAATTTGCATCACTCTTGATCTGGAGTATTCAGCATACCAAACGCTTTCTACCCGGATCGACAATTTTTTTACCCATGATTGGGCTGTAATAGCTAAGATTTTCATATCTTTGTCCTGTTAAATTTTCTAGAAAAGGTTTAATATTGCCCTCTCTGAGCTTCCAACTATGAGAGGGCGTTTTATTTTTATAGCAATCCTATGATATTAACACACATTCGTCGTCATTGTACTCCCATATCGTACTATGCTCATTCAATAGGCTTCTGTAATATTCTGCTTCTGCCAAACTTGCAAACCACTTTGTACTGTCTTCGTACATTGTGGCAACTTGATAGACTACTGAAAATGAATCTACCTCATTTTGAGAAGTAAGTTCCTTGTACATAGGTCTTTAAATTAGGCTACTTGCAACAATTGTTTTTCTGGTTCGTGTCCGAAATTCATTACCCCAAGTTCTTCGAGGTAATTGTAGTCATCTTCATGCAATTCCATCCAGTGGTTGCCTGAATAGGCAATCACATCTTCAATGTTCTCTATGATTAGTTCTTTGTATGCAGAAGGAGTGGTGCTGTCAATGTCAACACGGTCAAGTCCGATAACATCAGATACCGACTTAAGTAATGCAGAATCAATGTCTGCCACTTTTATAGCCTGACCCTTAAATCTAAAATAACAGATTGGATACTCTGTTATGTCAATGATTTCAATAGGAGAGTTGGTTGAAGTTTTCATATATTTGATTTTATTTTAGATTCCGAAACGCTGTTGGCCTTGCTGACAGTGTTTCTTTTTGTTGATTCAAAGTTATAATTAATTATAATAAAAACAAAATACAATCAGTATTTTTTATAAAATATTATAAAATAATGTCAATTATATGTAATTAGCTGGCATAATTGGTCTTTTTTGGTATTTTTTAATATGTTTGGTGGAGACAATTGACACTTATCATATGAAAAATTATACTAGACTCGTTATTCTACTCTTTACTTTAGTTCCTTTTTTGAACTCGTGCAAAAGTTCTGACAACGCTACTCCAGCAAATTCAATGTCTCCTCCGAGTTGGATAGTTGGCACCTGGTATTTTACCCCGAATATTCCTTCTCAGGGCTTTATTGTACAAAGCGATAATGTAATAGTGTTAACCGGATCATCTCAGGTTGATCTGAAAGACAATGCTTCAAAAAGCTCAGGCACTATGATAATAAAAGAACTCTCAAAATCATCAACAGTGTACGAGATTCAGGTATTATTAAATGGAAGTGAGTATCTGTATTATAAATTTACAAACACAAGCAATCCTACTGTATCATCTGTTGTAATGAGGTCAATGGCTGTCAGCCAGAGTGTCACTGTTTCTTTGTATAAAAAAATATAATCTGAAAGCAAGATCAATTCTTAATAAGTTCTTTGTTTTTAACCTTTAATCTTTCTATTTATGCCAATACTGTACAATTTAGTAGTGGATAGCGATACTTTTACTCGTTATAAAAACAGGATAGATTTATCTTTTATAGCAACCGATGAAATTCCAGAGATAGGACAGAACCTTTGTATAATTGAAAAAGATTCCGATATTTCTATTGCCAGTCCGCCACAAATTATGGCTATTATTAGCGGCAAGGAAACTTTTGATGGTGGTGAAATTATTTCATTCCAAATTTTACATGGGTAATAATTTCTATTATATAAAAAATGCCACCTAATGGGTGGCATAATGATACTTCCATTTTTGGAAAAAGATTCTAACACAAGGTCGTGTTAGAGAAACCCAAAGAAAATGGAGAGTCGAAAAAAAGTGAAGAAGGATGGAGGCAGAGATTTTTCCATCGAAAATGGGTCTGGAAAGGTTACTGTTAATGTTAACAATCCTTCGCCAGTAACTACTAATTCAACACCATGGGTTGATAAGTTTTTAAGATGGATTCAAGTTCTATCTTTTTTACTTAAAATCTATGAAGTGTTAATTTAGTAGTTAAGTTAAAAACCCTCACCATGACTCGAGCCTTCGACTTGGTGAGGGAATTTACGAAAAAAGTAAGACTAAGCATGTATTTAAATACAAATTATAAATTTTTTAGTAATAAATAATTAAAAGTGTTTATCTGTCAACCCTTTAGATATTCAGTAACCAGTGAAATAAATAGTTCGACGGAGTTAACAACTTCAACCTTATATCCAGCCATTTTAAGATAAGAAATACATTTGACTTGATTAGGCCTTGGTTTATTGTTTTCTGACTTCATTTCTATAAATAATCCAGAATAGCCACCTTTTACAACCGGTATGCACAAGTCAGGTACACCTGGAGTAACACCTTCCTGAATTAGCCTTGTTGCCTCTTTTTTATTTCTGTATCCTCCGTTTGGAACTGAAAATATAAGTAATTCTGGATACTGAACCCGGAACCATCTAACGCAGGCAACCTGAATTTCTGATTCCCTTTGCTTTTTGTGGAGCTTCTTTTGTGGTTCTTGGTTATTTCTGAATGAAGCCCTATATTCTTCGATAGTTAAATTCATATCTTTTATTGGTCCAATTGGAAAGTTACCTAAAAATCAATTTCACGTATTTTCACATCTATTTTGAATTCCAGCATTTCCTCTTCTGTTAATAGCCTTTGTTCTTCACAATATTCACAAACCATCCTTGAAAATCTTACTGGATGCGATTTAGAAAGGTTAAATTTATGTTTTCCCCCATTTAAGCAAGGGGCTTTAAACGCTTCATATGAAAAGCTAACAGAGGTTGTGAATGTGAAATACCTATCACAGTGATTACATTGTTCTTGATGCAATATATCCAAATCATAAGCCTGACCATCCTCATTAACTTTTGTAATTTTACAGCAATATGGACATTCAGTAGTCTCCATGTGTTTTTTTTATTTTGTTAAAAAATAAATCCAAACTAAAAATGCAATAAAAAGGAGGGTTGATATTCCTAAAATCATCCTCCATATTTGAAATGGTTTTATGTTGTTAAAATCAATTTTGTACATTTGCCGATGCTTGGGGTATGTTCCTTTCAATACCTCTTTCTAACATTTCCCAATCATATTTAAGAAGATAATTTCTGCTGTTTCCAATCAAATTATACTTATCCTCACTAAATGACATTTTTAAAAAAGTTCTCATGCCCGATTTTCCAGATTCATTAACTTTATGAATATGAAATTGATTAAGCCTCACAATTGAATTATCTGGAAAAGTAATATCATTTTCAGCTAATGCTTGTTCTTGCATTTCTATTAAAGATATTTTATCATCTTTTGTCAAAAAAAACGGCCCTTTGTTGAATATTGTCGGATTTGAATCACTCCAGATATAATTTATATCTTTTGTCATAAATCCGTCTGAATGGTATCCGAAACGATTATAAGAACATCCTTCTGATTGAAAAAGGTGCTTTACTGTTAGATAAACATAGCTATTCAAGAATTTATCATATCCAAAATAATTTATATAATCTTGAGTAATTTCTCTGATTATTGGCTCAAAACAGGAAAGTCTTTCTTCGTAACTATATCTATGACCTCCATGCAACTTTATCGGGAGATATTGGTAAAACATCATTTCGTTGCATTTGCAAGCGCAATTTGCAATAAACTTTGGAAGCCCGGCATATTTTATCTTGCTTTTCATGTCCATAATGGTTTAAAATTTTCAAAAACGTAAAGGCATAATTCTTGGCCTATAAATAATTTACAGGTGCCTAAAAAAGATAAGCTTTCCAGGTCTTCACTTTTGAAAGGCTGGCCTGTTTTGTAAAATTCTAAATAGCATTTGGTCTTTGGGTGATTTTCATTGGTATTTACAATTGCCCAAAGAAAAAAGAGTCCGTCTATTGCCTCTACTCTGATTATTTCATACCCTTCTGGCAATTCAAGAATATGTGTTTCTTGAATCGGTAATTGATATTTGTATATTGCTTTCATATTAGTAAATTTTATTATTTTCTTCTGTCAATTGAACTATCAGTAAACTCAATGAAGTTGAACATTTGCCTGAATCTCGAACGGATCCTTTCTCCGTAAGATTCCTCAATCTGATTTGCACATAAATTTGTAGTTATGTGTATTTGCCCTAACATGTTATCATAACATTTGCTAAGAATTGAAGACATAACATTATCTTGATTGCCATATACTTTTTGAACATTTTCAGTTCCTAGGTCATCAAAGCAATAAGTTATGATATTGCTTCCTGTGAAAAGGTTTGCCTTATGGTCGAACTGAGTTTTGGTATATTTCTCAAATGTTTGATAATCATTTTCCCTGAACTCTAATGTGATTTCCTGACAAGATTTGACCCGGTAAGATTGTCGTGGATTTATTGCGAAAATATTCATCAGATAGGTTTTCCCGACACCTAGTCCGCCTCCTAGGGCAATTCCCTTTGTAAGTATATTTCCCTCCCAGTCTTCAAAGCGCTTGTCATTTGTAAAGTAAAGGCATAGCATTTCGATTATTTCTCTGTTAAGTTCATCAATAACTAGCCCCGGATATGATTTCTGAATATATCCGTAATATTCTTCAGCTTTTATTTTGTGTACCAGAGGCGATAATTTAAGGCCTTCCGAATATTTTTTTCGCTTCAATGCTTGCTCAGCAGCAGTTACAATGATTTGCGCCCGATGCTCTTTGTCAAACTCTGAATTAAAATTTTCCAAAACCTTTAAATCCTTTTGGCTCAACGCCGTTAGGTCTAAGATTTCCGGAACCGGTAGTAGCTTGGTTGCTTCCATTTTTGAGGTATTTTTCAATTGTGTCCGGGAATACTACTCCCTGGTAGTTTCCCGATATTGCAGACTCCATTAGGCCAATGGCAAAATGGTTGTCAAATTTTGCAAGCTGGTTAAGAGATGCCTGTAAGGCACTATTTGTTTTTTTCTTCCATTTTGGCTGTGTTATTAATTCGCTCCAAACCTCTGTGAATTTTTCATCAGCAAAATCAGGAAATTTCAACAATGCTGATTCTTTCTTTTTTTGCGCAACTTTTTTCTTTTCAGAACCACCCCTTTCTTTAATCTCAAATTTTGATTCTGAATCTGGTTGTCGAGAATTTGAAAAATTCGAACCATTAATACTTAAAATATTTTTTTTAATACTTATTTCTTGGTTAATACTTAAAATATTATTTCTTGTTAATACTTCATCGCATACTGGTTTTCGGTGTACGGCTTTTCCGTCAACCGAATTTCCGTCATCGGATCTTCCGTCTACCGAAAAACAGTCAACGGAATTTTTATCATTCTCTATTTCCTCAACTTCTTCGTCTGTTGACCTCCCTTGCAGGTTTACAAAAATTGAAAGAAATTGTGTTGTTACGGTGTAGGAATTTGTTGAGAATTTATTTCCATCGCCTTTCCTTTGTTTGACTTTTATTAAGCCCTTCCGGACCAATCCGGCCTTTACCTTCCCTAGCTTCTCTTTCCCAAACCCGGTATCCGACAACAAAGTACCGTTGGAAGGAAAGCATGAATACCTTTGGTTTATTCTTTTTGCTATCTGCAAAAGAAGCCAAAGTTCGCTTTCATCAATATTTGATGAATCAAGCAGTCTATCGTCGATATTAATCATGCTGTAGCCATTGTTGATTCACGTGCAATAGATTCATTCAATTCTCGTAAGTCTGAATTCATCTTTTTTACAACCTCCATAATTGCCTCTACGACAATTTTATTTTTATGGGTAATTGGTGCATGGTCATTTACCAGGGCATAAACAAGGCTTCTTGAAATGTTTGTTTTGTGTTTTTGTTTAACAAGCTTTACCACCTCAGGCGCATAACAAGATCCCCTGCCTTCATTTGGAAGATTAGCTGAAATAAATTTTTTCAGCCCGTTCTCTGTCTTTTTCATAATATTTTATAATTTTGCTTGTCGGTTTTATAAATGTGTTAGGTGATTTAATAAATAAATCTGAATTTATAATTCGTTATGACAAAATTATAATTAAATATAAAATAAGCAAAATAAAATGGAAAGATTTTCAGAAAGATTGGAATATGTTCTCAGGACTTATAGAGATCATCCAATGCAGATTTCAGACCTAAGTAAAGCGCTTAACTATTCTAAGAGTCAAGCCTCGAAGCTATATCAATATATTTCGGGTCATTCTGAGCCCAAACTTGAAAACCTTACTGAGTTAAGAAAGGTTTTCCCTAGGCTTAGTTTGACGTGGTTGGCAACCGGAGACGGTGAGATGGTTGAAGTTGATGTTAAGGCTATATTGGAGGAAAACGAAAGGCTAAGAAAAGAGAATGAAAACCTTAGGAGCAGAGAGAATATTTTTATTAATACGCTCGGAGCTTTAGGGGCAAGCCCAAAGTCGCTGGGTGATAGTATAAGCCAAAGTGTTATGCTCAATTTTCCCGAAATAGATATGGCTATGAATACGCCAAAATCTCTTATGGGTAACGCATAGGTAACACTTTATTATTACCCGTCAGAAAAACCCTTTTTTCTGAGGCTAGAGTAAATAAGTTGTGTAATAGTAAGAGACCCTCTCTCTCTGCAGAAATCAGAAGCAGCTTAATTACTCAGGTAGTTAAGCTGTTTTTTTTTGCGGATTTGGGTATTATTTGTACTTCCGGGAATTCAGTTTGATCCGGTGTTTTTAAACTAAAGCAAACAGACCTTCAATGAAATGGATTACAAGAGAACGGCCAAAGATTGACAGGTTAGCGTGTCCATGGCTCATCAGAAAGTTTGTTGACAATGACGCGGAATTTATCTACGTTCCATACGATCAGGTGCAGGAAGAAGCGAAAAGATTAAATGCCATTCCGTTTGACATTCCGGATGTAGAGTTTACCCATTATGATGACCAATGTACTTTTGACTATATCGTCAAAAAATATAAAATAACAGATCCGGCTGTTTTGGTGATGGCAGTTATTGTTCGAGGCGCAGATACAGACCGGCACGACCTTGCCAAAGAATCAGCCGGACTTCAGGCCATCTCTGCGGGGCTTTCTTATAACCATACTGACGATTACAGGTTATTGGAAACCGGAATGCTTATCTACGATGCCTTGTACAGCTGGGCTGCACATTTACAAAAACAAAATCATTTGCAAAACAGCCCCTTTGAAAACTTATTGCATGAAGTATATAAGAAGTTTTTGGAAGAAAGTGCAAACGACAGGAAGAAAATACCCGGATGGGTAAAAAACTTAAAAGAAATAATTCAGGACCAGATTGATACTCAACTAACGTTTGACCTGAAAACAATTTCTCATGACTTAGAACTTAACCCGTCATATTTATCAAGGGAATTTTCAAAATATTTTGAGGATCTCAATTTCGGAGAATATATCAGAAAAATACGTATCGACAAAGCCATAAAACTTATTCAAAATACTAGCTGCTCACTTACAGAAATTGCCTACCTGACTGGTTTTTCAGATCAAAGCCATTTTACAAGAATATTCAAAAAACACACAGGGAAAAATCCATCCGCTTACAGAAAAAATCTGCAAAAAAGTAAACCTGGTACAAAAAGTAAATAAGCTCCTATTTATTTTATTTTGCCATCAATAGTTTTGCTCTCAACCAAGCAAAAAACTATGATAGAGTTTCGTTTCTTTTTTATTTTTTCGTTTCTTTTATTACCTGTTTCAGCATTTTCACAAAATACTTATCCGAAAATTACAGGCTATGCAGGTATTGTTCATCCGATAGTCACATTCAGCGAGTATGAAACAGCCACTAATTTTAAAGACTATTATGTAGTGGGGATGCCCGTTGGTATCAATATCTGGAAAAGTCCGAAAGTCGGGTTTTCAATGGAGTTCGTTCCGCACATAAAGGCTGAGAATGGCACCAGCAGGATGAACAATTTCTTATTTCATCCAGGTGTGCTGATTGCATTAGGTAAGGGTTACACTTTTGCGGGCAGGGCCGCCTTTGAGACATCGGGCAGGTATGGCATTACTCCGGTTCTGAATAAAACCGTTATTAAAAATAAAAACAGCAGCTATTATATTGCTATCCCGCTTCCTGTCAGGTTGGGCAACGACAAGCCCACATCTTTTACCATCGGTTTTCAGTTTGGAATTGCCTTTTAAATCGAATAAAATGACTGAAAGAACCCCATACACTTTACGGCAATTAATTTTTTATTTTCTGAAATTAGGTTCGACAGGTTTTGGCGGGCCGGTTGCACTGGTGGGTTACATGCACAAAGATCTGGTAGAAAACCGTAAATGGATTTCAGACGAAGAATATAAACAAGGCCTGGCTTTGGCACAATTAGCCCCTGGACCGCTAGCTGCGCAATTAGGTATTTATCTGGGCTTTGTTCACTACGGTATTTTAGGGGCAACGCTGGCAGGTATTGCTTTTGTAATTCCTTCTTTTTTTATGGTTGTGCTGCTGGGCATGGCTTACAGATTATATGGCGGACTTGCATGGATGCAAGCTGTATTTTATGGCGTTGGTGCAGCAGTTATTGGCATCATTGCAAACAGCTCCTATAAACTTACCATCAAATCGATCGGTAAATTCAACCTACAATCCTTCAGACAAAATTGGTTGCTTTGGCTGTTTTTTATTGTTGCAGCGGCCATCACTTTCTTTACTCAGCAGGAACAGGTTCTATTATTCGTTGCAGCAGGACTTTTGTATATGTTTGTAAAAGCGCCGCCTCAATGGCTTCATAAATCCAGAGCGAACAGTTTTGTTCTTTTACAAATCGGTTTTTGGAATTATGAAACTTCAGCCCTTGTAAAAATTGCCATATTCTTTACCGAAGCCGGGGCATTTGTTTTTGGAAGCGGACTGGCAATCGTTCCGTTTTTACATGCCGGAGTTGTTACTGAAAACCATTGGCTGACGGAACAGCAATTTTTAGATGCGGTTGCGGTCGCAATGATTACGCCTGGCCCGGTTGTAATCACAGTTGGTTTTATTGGTTATCTGATTGCAGGTTTTCCCGGAGCAGTGGTTGCGGCATTATCCACATTTTTACCTTGTTATTTATTTACAGTAATTCCGGCGCCATATTTCAAAAAAATATCCGGAAATCAATCAGTCAAAGCATTTGTAGAAGGTATTACTGCTGCCGTTATCGGGGCTTTAACCGGAGCAGTTATCGTTATTGCAACAAAAAGTATTTCAGACATCCCGACAGCGTTAATTGCTGTGGCTGCAATTTTAATTTTACTTTATTTCAGGAAAATCCAGGAACCTTATGTAATTGCAGTTGCTGCGGTTCTGGGGATTTTTATAAAACTAATATTATGAACAGAAAGACTTTTTTAAAATCAGGAACATTAGCGGGTGCAGCAACTTTGCTTTCTACAGGAAATGCTTTTGCTCAGCACCTTTCCAGCAATCCGATAGATAAATTGGTTGATGCTAACGGTAACTATATCCAGCAATCTTTGCCTTACAGTGAAAGTTTCTTAGAACCGTACATGGATGCTGAAACATTGCATCTTCATTATACATTTCACCACGGAGGCGCAGTTAAAGGGGCAAACAAAGATTTACAGATGATAAAAAAAGCCCTTGACGAAAATAATTTAGAAACCGTTGACTTCTGGACAAAGAAACTAACTTATCATTTCTCCTCTCATATTTTACATTCTATTTTCTGGACAAACCTTACCAATAAAAAAACTGAACCTTCAGGAGATTTACGAAAACGAATTGAAAAGAATTTTGGCAGTTATGAAAGGCTCAAATCACTGATTGCCGAAACTTCTAAAAATGTTGACGGCAATGGGTGGGGCATTGTTGCCTATCAGCCTTATAGCGACAGCTTGACTGTTCTGCAATGTGAAAACCATGAAAAACTAACGCAATGGGGTGCCATTCCCCTGCTGGTGATCGACGTTTGGGAACACGCTTATTATCTGAAGTATAAAAATAAACGCACTGACTTTGTAGATGCTTTATTTAATATTATCAATTGGGATAATGCAGCATTAAGACTTGATGAAGCACTAAAACTGACAAAATAAATCACAGTTAACCAAATTTACAGCTTCACCCTGTCTTATCTTTTTGGCATTAAGCATGAAAAATCCTACAATAACAGCAGTTTGCTACTGACAGAACTGCTGTTATTGTAGGGTTTTTATACTTCTGCCCGTCTTATCCCGTTTTTATTTGCTGAGAAGTTTTAACTTAGCAGATCAAAAAACTGCTTCAACTTGCTATGGTGCAACACTCAGCTTTTATTACGCTGATTTTTATATCAAAGTTTGCATCCGGCAAAAGTTATAAAAGAATGAAATGTTTAGACACCAGGGGAAAACACGGACTTTAAGGCATAATCTAAGAATAGCTTCATTATTATCATTTGTTGCTGGTTTTGTAAATGTTACAGGTTTTCTTGCGGTTCAAAAGCTGACGACTAACGTGACAGGACACTTTGCTTTTTTTGTGGATGAAGTCTTCAAACTCAATTTCTGGCAGGGACTTGTTTATTTTCTTTATATCTTTTTCTTTTTTTCAGGCTCCTTTATTTCCAGTTTTCTTATTGAAGTTTTCTCAAGAAAAAATGACCAGTATATTTATGTAGTCCCTGCTTCCATAGAATGCTTAATTCTATTTGTGGTTGGGAGCTGGCCACAGGATTTAATCATTACAAGTCCGGATATAATTGCATTTAGTCTACTCTTTGCAATGGGTTTACAAAACTCTTTAGTGACAACTATTTCAAGTGCAAGTGTCAGGACCACTCATTTAACAGGGCTTTTCACCGACCTGGGCATTGAATTATCCCAATTATTCTTCTACAAACAAAAAGAGCAAAAACTCAGATTAATTTCCTCAATTAAACTTCGTCTGACAATAATATGTTTCTTCTTTATCGGTGGAATTGCCGGGGGAGTTCTCTATTCGAAAGCAGGGCTTCATTCTTTAATTTTTGCATCAGCAACTTTAATTTCGGGCCTGATTTATGATACTTTAAAATTCAAACTCATTTTGTTAAGACGAAAAATCAAAAACAATTGACGCAATCGCTTACAGCAGAGGAGTGTGGTAAGCGTAGGGAAGCAGCAGCTTAAAAAGCTGGTAAAAGGTCTTAACTTTATCAATAAAACAAAACTTTTCAGGTTTGTGGCAGATACCGCAGACAAAGAGATAAAACGAATATGTCTATAACAAAAGAAGCAGAACTAATCGGGATGAAAAAGGCAAGCGAAGCTGTTGCCTGTACTTTGAAGGAAATGAGAGATTATGCTCAGCCAGGTATGACAACAAAGGAACTGGACAATTTCGGTGCAAAAATACTTTCGGATTTTGGGGCAAAATCTGCACCGTATCTGACTTACGGTTTTCCTGGTTGGACCTGTATAAGCGTAAATAAAGAATTTTGTCACGGTATTCCGTCTGACAACAAAATTTTGAAAGACGGCGATTTGATTAATATTGATGTTTCTGCGGAGCTGGATGGCTTTTGGTCAGACAATGGAAACTCTTTTGTGATAGGCGAAGACATCAATCAACACCAGAAACTTATAGATGCTTCAAAACAGATTTTGCGCAAAGCAATCTATAATATAAAAGGTGGTGTCCGCATTTCAGACATCGGACATATCATGGAAACAGAGGCGAAAAAATACGGTTATAAAGTAATTAAGAATCTGGCAGGTCATGGAATTGGCAGAAGTCTTCACGAAGAACCAAGCGAAATCACGAATTACAGAGACCGCTTTAATCAGACAAGATTTAAAAAGAATGCGGTCGTTGCCATTGAAACATTCATCTCCACCACTTCAACCTATGCTGAAACACTCAACGATGGTTGGACAATGGTCGGAAATAAAGGCGGATACATGGCCCAGCACGAGCATACTATTGTCGTTACAGAAGGAAAACCAATCATATTGACAGAAATGAATGAAATCTGGAATTGAGATATGAAGTAAAAGTCCGGAATAATATGATATTTGTAAGAGAGGGGGCTTGGGGGGTGCGTATTAGTATTTACTACCCCTCAATCAACCTCAAAGCCCTTTTACCGGGAGTCCGCTTGGTACTTTAACTGGCATTGTTTTGTCAAAAGAATCGTCATTCAGCGTGTTTAAAAACTCAATAATTGAAGAAATATCCTTGAAGTTTACATCTAAATGAGTAACCAGTGAATCCATTTGCTCCGCTTTTACTTTAGGATTGATGATTTTTCCTCCTGAGATATCTTCATAAAACATCAGTACATCGTCGAGGGTTAAGAATTTACCACTGTGCATGTAAGGACTGGTGTACCTGAGGTTTCGTAAGGTCGGAGTTCTGAATGCATAGTTATTATTTATTCCGGTATCACTTTCTTTCCTGTTTTTTGTATCAGGAACTCCTAAAGTATGTAATTTATAATCAGAAAGCATAGGGCCGGAATGACATTTCGCACAACCTGCTTTTAAAAATGTATTCATCCCATCTATTTCACTTACTGACAAAGCGTTTTTATCTCCCCGCATGTATTGATCAAATCTTGTGTTGGTAGCTACGAGGGTTCGTTCATAGGCTGCAATTGCTTTGGATAAATTCAGCTCATTTACAGGGTTTTTCTCTCCGGTAAAAGCTTCAGAAAACAATTTGGTATAGGCCGGTATTTTTTGGATTCTGTTTAAAACTTCAGCGATGATTTTATCTTTGTGATAATAGCTGCCCCGCATTTCTTCAAATGATTTGATTGGCTCCAATGCCTGTTGTTCCAATCCTTTGGCTCTTAAATCCCAAAACATCGGTGCTGATTCAGGATCATAAGTTTCATTGTTTTTTATGCCATTAAAAGCGGTATTCAAAACACTTTGAGAATTCCTTTTTACAAATGGAATCTCGTTAGGTTCACGAAATCTTCTTTTACTTCCGCTTCCTACTCCGTTTACACCGATGGAAGTTTCCAGAAATTCTGCATAATTTGATTCCGGCTGATGGCATGTGGCACAGGAAACATCTTTATTTCCGGAAAGAATGGGGTCAAAAAAAAGAAAACGCCCCAGCTTTATCTTTTGCGGATTGCCCGGATTATTAGCCGGGTCGCTGGCATATTGTGGTAATGCACCTAAAACATCAACTGTTTCAATAACTTTTTCATGCTTTTTGTGAGATGCTTCCGGCTTACTGTTACAGGCAGTCAAAAGGAACAACAGCCAAACATTGCATAACAACCATTTTGAAAGTTGAAGGATACTTCTTTCCATTATGGGTATAAATCGGGGTTTAAATCAATTTATGGGAATTCAAGGAAGCTAAAGATACAAATCCGATCCTATAAGATGGCATGCAATCTTTATATGTAATATTTGAGTACCCGAAATCTAAAAATTAATACATTCAATATTATCCTAACCTGTCCTTAGTACCTTCCTGAGCGTCGGTTACATCGGGCAGAAAAGTATTATATATCTTGCCGGATTTCGACTGATTAATGAAGCATAACGATAGTTTTCAATAATACAGATAAAAGAGTAAATCTCTTAAAACAGGGCAATTACTACACTAAAGCCGAACTTAATCAGTTCGGCTTTTTTTGTTTTGGATAATTCTGGCTATTTTCACATCAATATTTTAATCTCATCCTTATTTTTAAAAACATGTGGCAAGAAGAAGACAACAAATTGAAAAAGACCTTTAATTTTCAGGATTTTTCCGAAGCTTTTGCTTTTATGACCCGTGTTGCACTTTTGGCTGAGAAACTGGATCATCATCCCTGGTGGTCAAATGTTTACAGTACCGTAAGTATAGAGCTCAATACGCATGATGCCGGTAATATTGTTACACAAAAAGACCGGAAAATGGCTGAAGCCATAGATAAGCTGGTGGATTAGTATGGGCTGTGCTGAACTTTGAAATATTTTAGAATGAAACTTTATCTTGTTCCAACCCCTATCGGTAACCTTGATGACATTACCCTAAGGGCTGTGAAAATTTTGCAATCTGTTGACGGTATTTTTGCCGAAGACACCAGAAATACCGGCATGCTTCTGAAGCATCTGAATATTTCGAAACCATTATATTCTCATCATGCTCATAACGAACATCATAGCACCGCGGGAATTATCAAATTACTGAAAGAAGGAAAGACCCTGGCATTGGTTTCTGATGCCGGAACACCCGGAATATCTGATCCGGGTTTTTTACTGGTAAGAGAGTGCCTCAAATTTGAGATTGAAGTGGAATGCCTGCCTGGTGCCACAGCCTTTGTTCCGGCTCTGGTAAATTCCGGATTACCTTCCGATCGTTTTACTTTCGAAGGCTTTTTGCCACATAAAAAAGGAAGACAAACCCGTCTTCAGAATTTGGTGGAGGAAGAACGTACCATGATTTTTTACGAGTCTCCTCACCGCCTGATAAAGTCGCTTGAGCAATTTACGGAGTTTCTGGGAGGAGAACGACAGGCATCAGTTTCAAGAGAATTAACGAAAATTTACGAAGAAACCATTAGAGGAACACTCTATGAAATTACTAAACACTATCAGGAAAACCCAAATACTATCAAAGGTGAAATCGTTATCGTGGTGGCCGGCAAATAATCTGCCCGGAAAATCCGGAATTTCAGCCAGACTTTGTCTGATGCTTTTTTTATTACTTGCAGCGAAGAACTCCTTCGGCTTTGGTGAAAAGCTTTCTGCAGAAGCGAAGGTCAGTGTAGTAACTGTGGCGCCCGGAGAAGACCTTTATTCAGTATTCGGGCATACTCTGCTTTGGGTTTATGATCCTGTAAATCAGATAGATAAAGCATATAGTTATGGTACGTTTGATTTTAATACGCAGAGTTTTTACTGGAAATTTATCAGAGGCACTTTGCCATACACCATTTCTTATGCTACACTGGGACAGAATGTTGACTTTTACCGTTTCCGTGAAAACCGTGAAATGACAGAACAGATCCTTAATTTATCCTTATACCAGAAACAACGGATTTATGATTATCTGGAAACTAATCTGCTTCCCGAAAATCGTGAATATCAGTATAAGTTCTTTTATGATAACTGTTCGACCCGGATCAGAGATGCGGTTTTGAATGCCTGTTCCGATAGCCTTCACCTTCAGCCAATCCGTGGACTGAGCGATAGTACCTATCGTCAGTGGATGAATAAATGTTTGAAAAATAAGAATAAACTCTGGGAAGCTGTTGGGATGAATATCGGGCTTGGTCAGCCTGCTGATGAAGTAGCAATGCAATTCAATGCTTGTTATTTACCGGAAAACCTGATGAAAAGTTTAAGTCAGGCACGGAGAATGACTAATGGCAGGGTAAAAATGCTGGTATGGGAAGAACAAAAATTGTTCAATGCTGTTCCGATGGAAAGTCCGAAACTTTCATTCTGGCTTAGTCCCGGATTCATCTTATCTTTAGTTTTTGTCATCACCGTAGCGCTTACTTATTTTCAGCACAAAAGAGAAGATCAGGGTTATTGGTTTGATAAAATTTTGTTCAGTATTGCCGGATTGGTGGGCTGGGTTCTTGTGTTTCTTTGGTTTGGGACGGATCATGGAGTAACCAGCTGGAACAGAAATCTGTTTTGGCTGATGCCGCTTCACTTACCACTGATATTTTTTATTCGCTCAGGTACTCCGAAAAATATTATCGGTTACTACTTTTTCTTCACCGGCTTGATGATTTGTGCAGGGTTGTTTTTCGTAGTGCAATATTCAATTGATACTGTACCATGGGTTTGCGCTTTGTTTGTCCGTGCTATTTATCATGCCGGATTCGAGCCTGAAAGTCGTGTCAGAATTAAGAAGAGAACCAGAAAACATGCTCAGGCTCTGTAATAAGCCTTAACAGGCATCTTTCTTTCAGAAAAACTTTACCGAAATCATATTTACCGCTGATGGTTAATTCAATCAGCGGTTTTTGTTTACAGACAGTTACCTACAGATAATAGAATGTTTGAAAGTATTTTTGTAAAAACAGCCTCTCATCAACCCATTAGGTATGCATAAATTTTACTACGTTTTTTTATTTTTTTTACTATTTAGTGCAGCGGAATCAGTCAAAGGTCAGAACATATTCCCACCGGATTCTATTAAAAAGACCTTAAATGCTACCAAAATCGATCATCATCTGAAGATTGACGGAAAACTTGATGAATCTGCCTGGAAATCAGCAAAAATTGCGGAAGGATTTGTGCAGGTAGAACCTTTTCAGAAAGCAAAAGTGAATCATGAAACCCAGATCCGATTGCTGTATAATCAGGATTTTCTTTATGTAGGAGCTGTTATGCATGATAAAGAGGGAAAGAAATCACTGAGGGTGACAAGTATGAAACGGGATTTCGAATATGGAGCTTCAGATCAGTTTGCGATTGGTATTGACGGATTTAACGATCAGCGTAACTGCATGATTTTCATGACTGATCCTTACAGTTCTCAAAGAGATTTGCTCTCTGCTGATGATACGGTATTTGATATTGATTGGGACGGGCTTTGGAAAGTTCGTACTTCCAGGACTGATTCTGGTTGGGTTGCAGAGTTTGCCATTCCCTGGCAAACCCTTCGTTATCAGAAAAATAAGGAAAATACAGAACAAATCTGGGGAATCAATTTCTGGAGGAATCGCCGGGCAACGAATGAATTGTCCGCATGGTCTCCGGTTCCGAGGGCGTTTTCACCTTCCCGTGTACCATATGCAGGCAGACTGGAAGGAATCGAACCTCCGAAAACATCAGGTTCAAACATTCGTGTACAGCCATACGTTCTGTTTTCGAGCGATAATTACAATGGTTCTGAATACTATGACAAACATAATGGAAGTTCTGTGAAGGTCGGAGGAGAGTTGAAATGGGCTGTTACTCCCAATTCTTTGCTGGATCTCACATACAATACAGATTTTGCACAGGCTGATGCCGATCGTCAGGTAAATAACCTTTCCCGTCTGTCTATTTTCTTTCCGGAAAGAAGACAGTTTTTTCTGGAAAATGCTTCGCTTTTCGGAGCAGGTTTAGAGCCTTTGGATAGCTTTTGGGGAGGACAACAAAGAATACAGCCCTTTTTCAGCCGGAGAATCGGGTTGGACGGTAATGGAAATCCGGTTCCGATTGATGTAGGAGGAAGATTTGTAAACCGGTCTATTCAAAGGAATTATGGCGTAATGTTTGTCCGCCAGCGGGGAAATGAAGATAACCTGGCAACCAATTTCTTCGTAGGTCGTTATTCACAGAATATAGGTAAGCAAAACCGTATCGGGTATTTGTCAACGATCAGAAATGATGCCGATCATAGTAATTTCACAAATTCAATTGATGGTTTTTTCAGATTAAACGCCAGTTCTTATATCAAAACAATGGCAATGCTTTCCAATTCATCAAATGGGAAAGACAACGGTTTTGCCGGATATTATCAATTTGTTCATAAAGGAATCAAATGGATATACTGGCTGAGCCAATCGGTTGTGAATAATGGTTTTAATCCTGAAATGGGTTTTGTTTCCAGACCTGACGTACTTGAAAGCTCCACCGGAGGTTACTGGCTTAATCGGGGCAAATGGCTGCCTTCTTTTATCAGATCATTTGAACCCGGTGTTTTCGGGGTAACTTATCATTCTGCCACAACCGGAAAACTCATAGAACGACAGGTTAATTTAAATCCGGTTTGGTTTTCACTCCAGAACGGAGGAGGAATCGGTCTGTTTTCAAACCATTTTTACCAGAATGTTGATTATGTAACGACGGGGGATACTTTGACAATTCTGGGTGTGAAACTGCCGAACGGCGATTTTAATTATGATCGGTTTTCGATATTTATGAATAGTGATGCCTCAAAGAAGATTTCTTTTACTTTCAGCGGTGAAATCGGGAAATATTACAACGGAAGTTTAAATACTTATGGCGTTTCACTGAATGCTGCGCCGATTCCGCATGTTTCATTAGAGGCGAAACTTACCGAAAATTATTACAGGGATTTAGGTATTAATAAAGAAACAGGAAACAGTCAGTTATATTCAATTTCAGGTCGTTTCGCCTATAATCCACGTTTACAATTAATAGGATTTTATCAGAAAAGTTCGATAAATGACCTTGATGTATGGAATATTCGCTTCTCCTGGGAATATAAACCATTGTCATTTATTTACCTGGTTTTTAATAACCGCGGTTTTAATGAACAGCAGACGATGCTGTTGGGTGATGGCAAAACAAGGGTTAGCATGGGAACTTTAGCCCGCCAGCAGGAACAGCATGTTATTGCGAAAGTGTCTTATCTGAAACAGTTTTAAGGTTGGATTTTCCAGCCTTATTTTTTTGATTAACCAGGTAAATTCCGGCAATAACAATCAGACCTCCGATAATTTGCTCTGTCCTGAGAGATTCCTGTAAAATAAAAAAAGAGATTACGGCGGTCATAACCGGTTGGAAAAGCAGGGTAGGTGAGACAATGGCCGCTGAAATATGTCCTAAGGCATAATTGATGGAAAGCCATCCGGCCAAATGACAGATGATTCCCATCGCAATCATAAGAATCCAGGTTTGCTGATCAAATCCTGTCATCGGATCCTTGTTGACAAGGCAAAGCACAAAGGATATAATCAGACTCGGAATAAGCGACCAGCCCATGAAATTAACGGTGTCAAGGCTAAGCCTGGCTTTCTGGGTAACCAGCATGTACAAGGCATAGAAAAAAGCAGCTCCGATGGCCATGAGATGTCCAAGGCCTAAACCCTGATTGTGCATAAAATCTTTGCCGACTACCAGTAAAATTCCTCCGAGTGCCACAAAAAGACCAATCCAGTATTTTAAAGGTAATTTCTGATTGAAAAAGATTAATGACCCGATTCCTACGAAAATGGAAGCATTATTGGCCAGCAGTGTTGATACAGAAGCAGAGGTTCTGATAATTGAAAGATTCCAGAGCGCCATGTCACAGGCAAAAAATGTTCCTCCCAAAATCACTAAAAGCAAGGTGTTTCTATCCGGAATTTTAATTTTTTTGACAATCCAGATAGGTAACAAACCAATAAAACAAAACAGATAACTGTAAAAACCGGAAGTCAGAGCAGGAGCATGCGCAAGCTTGACAAATATGGAAGAAAAGGTAATGCAACCTATTCCGAGGGCTAAAAAAAGATAGGCCTTAACGGGAATAGCGGATTCTTTGGAATTGAACATGAAAATTAGGTAAGTACTTACGTTTTGCTCGCAAAAATAACTATTTTTGGAAATATTTTTCTCATCAGATTGTAAACAAACCATGAAAATAGAATTACGAAGTGATACTTTTACCAAACCTACTCCCGGGATGCTGGAAGCCATGTTTTCTGCTGAAGTAGGAGATGATGTTTTTGGAGAGGATCCTACAGTAAATGCATTGGAGCAGAAAGCAGCAGCTATTTTTGGCTATGAGGCAGGTTTATTTTGTACCTCCGGTACCATGACGAATCAAATTGCCATCAATGTTCATGTAAGACAGGGAGACGAGGTGATTTGTGATGAATTATCTCATATTTATCTTTATGAAGGAGGTGGAATTATGGCAAATTCAAATGCTTCCGTAAAATTGCTGAAAGGGGATAAAGGCAGAATTACTGCGCAGGCTGTGCAGGATAATGTTGCGCCGGATGATATTCATGCCTGTGTAAGCAGATTGGTTTCTCTGGAAAATACCATGAACAAGGGAGGAGGAAGTATTTATCAGTTTTCTGAGATTCTGAAAATTAAAGAGGTTTGCCGGAAGAATAATATGCAGCTTCATCTCGACGGGGCCCGTATTTTTAATGCCCTGGTAGAAACAAATGATGATCCTTTGGCTTATGGAAAGGTTTTTGATTCGATTTCAATCTGCCTTTCAAAAGGTTTGGGAACGCCTGTAGGCTCTGTGTTATTAGGAAATAAAGAGTTTATCAGACAAGCCAGAAGAACCAGAAAACGTATGGGCGGAGGCTGGAGACAGGCGGGGTATTTGGCTGCGGCCGGAATTTATGCACTTGACCATCACATTGAAAGGCTGAAAGAAGATCACCAGAGAGCAAGGCATATTGGCAATATTCTGGCAAAAAGACCTGAAATTGAGGAGATTTTTCCGGTAGATACCAATATTGCAATTGCCAGATTAAATACCTCAGTTCTTGCTTCGGATTATGTGAAAAATCTGGCTGAAAAAGGGATTTTTGCCGTTACTTTCGGAAAACACCTGGTCAGATTTGTTACCCATCTTGATTTCAAAGACGAGCATTTACATGAATTTGAAAAAAGAATGACACTGTAAATTTCCTGAAAACAGAAAAACTCTCTGCCATTTCTGAACAAAGAGTTTTTCTGTTTTGTAATCCCCTCAGAATCAGCGGGCCGGATTATAACTGTAAACCGTATATGGTTGAATTTTTCTGGCAAAACCAAAAGCTACCAATGAAGTAATCAGGGTTGGAAGCAAAATCTGATAATTGCCTGTAAGGCCTAATACCAGCGCAATAGCTGTAAAAGGGGCATGAATACTGGCGCTTAATACAGCAGCCATTCCCACAATCACAAAATTAATTTCAACAACATGCCCCAGTCCGGTTTGATTGATGAACTGAGCTACCAGAAAACCTACAATGGCTCCCAGAAAAAGAGATGGAGCAAACACTCCGCCGTCACCTCCCGAAGCAAGGGTAAAAGAAGTAATGATAGGTTTAAACAGAAGAATCATACACAGAATCAGAATAACCTGCCAATACTGATAGGTTGACGAAACAATGCCAAAGCCAATTTTATCTGCATTTCCGGTCAGAAGATTTTTAATAGTCAGGTAGCCTTCTCCATAAAGTGAAGGGAAAACCAATATGCCTGTGCCAATCAGTAATCCTCCCAGAAGCACCTTTATGAAACCGGAAGAAATTTCTGAGAATTTCTTTTTCACCCGAATAATTGTTTGGGTAAGATATACTGAAAATAATGCGGCAATCCCTCCCAATAAAAAGAAGAAAGGCATAGCCTGCATATGCCAGTCAGTTTGAGCGATCTGAAAAAAACTTTCCTGGTTCATGAAATAATTCAATCCTCCGGCAGTTAAGGCTGAAAGAACTGTAATTGATAAGGCTGTCATTGAAAAATTAGTCATCAGCACTTCAACTACAAAGAAAATTCCCGCCAGCGGTGCATTAAACAAAGCTGTAATTCCTGCTGAAACCCCTGCCATTACAAGCCAGTTGCTGATTTCTTTACGATTGACAAAATCACCTGCTACAGAACCGATGGCAGCGGTAGAAACTACGGTTGAAACCTCTATTCCGGTAGAACCCCCGAATATTACAGTAAGCCAGCCATTGACAAAATGAGAAAAGATTCTGTCTTTTTTCAAGGTACGTTTCTGGGAATTCAGGTTTTCTATTACTTCAGTAATTCCTTTGTTGGGTTTATTGCTGAATATGAATTTTCTAATACTGAAAATCGCCAGTAAACCAATCAGCGGTGAAATTCCGATGAGAATTTTCAGGGGATTCTCCTGATAAAAATGGAAGAAATAGTGTTCCATTTTCTCAGTGATAACTTTCAGTAAATCAGCCAGTAATGTGGCTGAGATGGCAATAAGGAGTATAAGACTGACTAATTTGGACCGATTGATAAATCTGACAAGCTTACGTTTTCTCTGCATGATTTAAAAAGATTGTTTACTCAGAATAGGAGTAAATATTTTAAGAAAGGTTTATTAACCAAAGTTGATTAATAAAGCCTTTACAAAACTAAGTCTGAGTAAGTTATAATCCTTTCTAAATCTTCATTAATTTATTGATGTTGTCTGAATAAGTAGATCCGGTTTCTATTTGTGTCTGTTTTTTGTCATTCATTGAAACCAGATATTTTCCGTTAAAATACTTTTTCAGCTCTTTAATAAGCAATGTATTAACTACACAGGAACGACTCACCCGCATAAAATTGTCCGGAAGCTTTTCTTCGAGCACAGAAAGCGTGTAACTGGTCAGGTATTTTTGTCCATCTGTCGTAACCAGAAAAACATACTTGTCTTCCGCTTCAAAGTAGCATATTTCTGTCAGAGAAATAAACAGGACTCTTTCTCCTGATTTGACGGAAAGCGTATGGATTTCCTTTTTAGGTTTAAATTGTTCCAGAAGTTCCAGAATATTCTGATTAAAAGGATTTTTAACAGGCTCTTTTCTGAAGCTATTGAGTTTATCAATAGTTTTTTCCAGTCTTTCTTCTTCTACCGGTTTTAAAAGATAATCTACTGATTTTTCCTCAAAAGCACGGATGGCATATTGGTCGAAAGCTGTCACAAAAATTACCAGGGGCATATAGCTGAGTTGTGCCAGCATTTCAAAACCTGTCATTCCCGGCATTTCAATATCCAAAAAAATCACATCGGGCGTTAATGATTCTATCTGTTCAATACCTTCAAACCCATTTCCGGCTTCTGAAATAATATTGAAAGTATCATCGTGTTTACCCAGGAGTCTTCTGAGACGAGCCATCGCTAATGGTTCATCCTCAATTAATATCGTTTTTAGCACTGTTTTGAATTTTTATTTTGATAATAACTTGCTTGTAAAGAGCATTTTCAATAATCATTTCAGCTTTGTCATCATACAAAAGTCTGAGTTTATCCTGAATACTTTTCAGTCCGTAACCTGAGATTAAGGTATCCGGAAAAGCAGGGCCATTGTCATGCACAGAGAGTTTGAGTACATCAGATTCCTTAGCAATACAGATTTTGATGACGCCTTGTCCGATGTTCTGAGAGATACCATGTTTGATCGCATTTTCTACAATAGGCTGAAGTAAAAAACAGGGAATTTCGAGTTTCTGCAAACCATCTTCCACTTCCAGGGTATAAGTAAGTCTTGTCCCGAAACGTACCTGCTCAATGGCCAGATAATTGTTGACAATTTCCAGTTCTTCCGCTATACTGTTGAATTGCTGGTTTTTAGATCCTGTGGAATACCTGAATAATTTGGAAAGCAAAAGTGTCATTTTCTCTGCTTTTGCCGGCTCTTCATATACCAGACTGGCAATGCTGTTAAGTGCATTATGGAGGAAATGGGGATTTATTCTGGCCTGTAAAGCATCCAGCTCAGCTTTGGTTTTTAGCTTTTCAAGTTGTAATAAACGATATTCCTGTTCTGAAATTTTCATGGAAATCTGCTTGGATCGCTGCCAGAAATAGTAATAAATAGATGCGACAATGGCCGGTACACTGATATAAAGCAAAGATTCATAACTGAATCCAGTATTGACTCTGGGAGTTCTTTTATACAAAATGCCAATCAGAGAGCCATGAATGACAACCTCAGCCACATAACTCCAGAGAATCAGTTTCAGGTAATTTCTGAAATTACCTGTCCCATGTGATTTCCGGCTGATAAACCAGTATAAAACCAGCAATGTTATAAATGCATTGATCGCGTTATTTATGACTACTGATTTGTTGTCTTCATAGGTAGAAGGGTTGACCGGAGTGGACCTGATGAGCGCAAGTGAGAAATATATAATGGCGCTTAAGCCAAACGTCATTAAAAAGCAAAGGGTAAAAGACAGCAGAAAACCTTTGAAATTTCTGACAAAGAAATTAGGAGAAAGATTGAAGTCTGATTCCGTAAAGGATTGGGCAATGGAGTAAAAGGTTTCTTTTTGTGCGTCACGGATAATGACTCTGCCTCCGCTTGTACGCATACGTATCATTGCCCCGCCGCCATTGAGTTTCCCGTGAATACTCCTTTTCTGAGCAAAGCCTTCAAACTGGCCGGTACGCGGGATTCTTACCCTTGAGCCACTCAGATCAAGGTTCATTCCCCGATTCAACGGGATACTGGCATGAATATTCCCGCCGTTTGTATCCAGACTTATCAGTTTATCAAAATCATTGACTTCTGCCTGTATTCCTCCTCCGCTGGTTTGCGCATCAATATTACCACTCAGGTCAATAATTCTGATAAAACCACCGGAAGTGGAGACTTTCAGTGTACCGTTTATTTTGTCTGCCTGAATATTTCCTCCGCTGGTATGAGCTTCTATTTCTCCGCCGAGGTTAAAAAAGCGAAGATTCCCTCCCGAGGTTCTTAAATTAATCAGGCCCTCAGAACTGTCAGCAACAATATTGCCTCCATAAGTTTGCAGATCAATTTTCTCACTGCAACCGCTTATTGCAATATTTCCGCCCGAAGTTCTGCCATGAATTTCTCCTTTAATATTCGCCATTTTGAGGTTCCCGCCTTCTGAAGAGAATCTTTGTTTCCCGATAAGATTTTCCAGTGAAATTTTACCTCCTGAGGTTTGAAGCGTGGTCGAGATATTTTGAGGGACATATATTTTGTAAGAAACTCCCATAAATTTCATCCAGCTGTTCCAATTCCAGGTTTCAGGTTTTCTGCGATGTAAAGCGACAATCTTGTCTTCCTGTTTTTCAATGATCAGATCATATTGCCTTAATCTTTCCTCGATTTTCTGACGTGGCGTAGTTCCCCATACCCATCCCAGAGAATGTACATACACTTCCACTTTAATATCAGTTGTATCGCTTCCTGAAACCGTAATATTTCCGGCGAGGGTTTCGGCTAATAGTGAATGGATCCCTTCAGCTGGAAACGTTTTTATCAAATATGGCTCTTCCATAAAAATGCAATGGTTAAAAAATCTGATTTAGTGGTTTGTTATTGAAATATACCGATCGGAGTTTTCAACTTACCTGATACAAAAATAGTTTAGCTTACAGAGCCACAGCTATCTTTTCAGACGAAAGTACGTTTGGGTGGCGCAAGTTTAAAAAAAATAAGGATAAATATCAGGGCTAAAGGTATGAAATACCTGTATTGGAACATAAGGATATATCTCATTCAGCAAAAATGCTGAATAATAATACTTTTAATCAGAAGCAGATTGAATAAGGAAAAGCTATACACCGAATTTATAACCCATTCCATAAACGGAATGCAGGTAATCAGGACAGCCTTTTTCCATGAGTTTTTTACGAAGATTTTTGATGTGCGTGTAAATGAAATCAAAATTGTCTAACATATCTGCATTATCTCCCCACAGATGTTCTGCAATAGCAGCTTTGGTTAACATTCTGTTTTGGTTAGCAATCAGATAAATCAGTAATTCAAACTCTTTTTTGGTGAGGACAATTTCTTCACCTTTCACAGAAACTTTCATTTCATCAGTCCGGATTTTGATTTCCTGAAAAGAAACTTCATGCTGACCTTTAAAAGTTCTGCGTCTGAAAATGGATTTAATCCTTGCGTTGAGTTCAGAAAGATGAAAAGGTTTTGTCAGATAATCATCGGAACCAAGTTCTAATCCATGCAGTTTATCGTCCAGTGCATTTCTTGCAGAAACAATGATGATTCCAGACTCAGATTGCTGCTGTTTGAGAGATTTGATGATATTGAGCCCGCTTCCATCCGGTAAATTAATATCAACGACCACACAATCGTATTGATACAGATTGATTTTCTCAGAAGCTGAGGCAAAATCATGGGCCGATTCACAGAGATATCCTTCTCCTTCGAAGTAAGAAATGAGTGCTTGTCTCAAACTTTTTTCATCCTCAATAAATAGCAGTTTCATACAGAAAGATTTGGTATCCGGTTGTTTTTCGAATGCCAAATTAGAGAGAAAATCTGGAGAAATTCTGTAGAAGGGCAGGAAGTTTTTACCCTCCTTTGTGTAAATACTCCTTATAAACCACCTTTCAGCAACAGCCCCTATATGCCCTATGTTGCTATGTGGTTAAATAACTTGCCTATGTTCCTATGCGGTTACAAGGTAGCTTCCTATGTGCCCTATGTTGCTATGTGGTTACAAGATTGCTTTCTATGTGCCCTATGTTCCTATGTGGTTACAAAGTAGCTTCCTATGTGCCCTATGTTGCTATGTGGTTACAAGTTTGCTTTCTATGTGCCCTATGTTCCTATGCGGTTACAAGGTTGCTTTCTATGTGCCCTATGTTGCTATGTAGTTACAAGGTTGCAAAAGCCACCCATCCCAAAACAGATGGCTTTTACTGAGGATTTAAACATTCCACCAATAAGTGAACTTTAATACAATAGCTCTGTTTTTAATGTAAAAATTTTCAGGAAGATAATTGTCTGTATAGACTAAAAATAAGTCAGAGGCAGGTTTATATCTCCATTGAACTCTGGCATTAAGATTTACATTTTTCGACTGCTGATTGTATTGTAAATAGGTTGTAAAGAAAAGTTTATTGGTAAAAGTTACATCCACTCTGGGGCTGATCAGCCAGAATTCAGTATTAACCATGTTGTTTTTCAGTACTTCATCTCTTTTCACCGGAACATTTACATTATCAATGTTATTGTATTCGAGTCCCAGAGTTAAGCTTACATATGGCTGAAATCTGTAACCCATTTCTCCTTTCAGACCCAGGCGGCTTCCGTTTCCATAATATCCTCCATAGCGTCCTGAAAATAAATAGGTAAATAAACCTCTTGGGCGGGAAGTATAGTCAACTCCAAAGGCTTTCCAGGAATGGTCTGTTCCGGTAGCCAGCGTATCTCCACCGGAATTGGTAGGATCAAACGGGGCAAGAAGTTTTACATAATCATATGCTACCCAGCCGGAAAGAAGGCTTCTGTCTTTGAAATTAACTGTATAAGAAAAATAAGTTTCATGATCGATCGCTTTTCCTTTTTTGTCAAAGAAAGTAGTTGATCCCAAAGAAGGTCCATGCAGGAAAATAGGGCTTGATGGCGTTTTCGGATAAAAATTATAAGTAATAGTAGGGTTGGCTTTGTAATATCCCTTTCTCGGAACATACCCGACCTCGGCATTATAATTAGTCCCGACATATTCATGACGCCAATGCCAGAACCATTTCTTGGCATTATAAACAATGTCAAAAGCATGGGTAAAATCATCTCCGGTTTTATTCGGACTGAATGATTTCATATAAACCATTTTCCCCGTCCAGATGTTGTTGGAGGAGGCAAGGTTATACTCAATTCCTAAGTTTCTGTTATAGAGTGAGACCGTTTTATTGGTATCGGGCAGGTCGATAGATTGCTTATTGACAAATAATGCTGAAATATTTGAACGGGCAAAAACACGTCTTTGTAAAGCAAAAACGGTAAAATTCTGTGCAGGGGTAATATTATCGGGAGAAGCGCCGGTTTGCATATCCATAACACCCAGTCTCCAGTTTTTATTCAGTTTTCCGCTAAGTCTGGCTCCGTAACGGATAGGAACGTTCAGACCAATTCTTCTGGAGAAAAAAGGTCTGAGGTTAGCAAAGCCGAAATTGTCAAATAAATCACCGTTTTCCAGAAAAAACTGTCTCCTTTCAGGAAAGAAAAGCTCATAACGGTCAAGGTTAGTTACCTGCCTGTCAACATCTACCTGTGAGAAATCCGGGTTGACCGTCAAATCGAGGTTCATAGAAGAGGTTACAGCAATTTTTACATCACCACCAACTTCGGTTTTATAACTGGGCGATTGATCTGTCTGGTAGTTTTTGTTAAATCCGGTCAGGAAATAAGGAATCACAGAAATGTTGGTTTTAGGTGTAGGAGGAGGGCTGTCCCAAAGTAATACACCTGCGTAAGCCAAAGAAGCAGATGGAAACTGTCGGGGAACAGGCGCCCAGGCCGATTTTTCATTAGCTTTCAGATCAAGTCGGCTGAAATTAATCCCCCAGCGGTCTATTCCGGCTTTATACCGGATACTTTTGAAAGGAATAGCAGCTTCAAAAACCCATTTTTCATCATCATTTATGGTAATAGAGTTCCATTTGTTATCCCAGTTCAGGTTGATACTGCCACCTTCAAACATTTGTCCGTCCCATTGAGCTCCTGCCGCATTTGCTCCGAAAGAGAAACCGTTCGTCATGTCATCGAAGGTATCAATAACAGCAAAAAAGTTGTCATTTTTGCCAAAAGTAAAATCCCGTTTTAAAGATTCCACCACATAACCAGCACCTTTTTCAGATTTGTAACAAATGGCAGACATGTAAATGTTCTGGTCGTCATAGGTCAGACGAACTTCGGTTTTGACATTCGCATGACTGGTATCCATAGGAGTAATCATGTAAAAATCTTTTGCTGCTTCTGCATTTTGCCAGCTTGATTCATTGAGGATTCCGTCAATCCTTATGGGAGAGCTTGCCCTTTGGATATGTAACTGGAATGCTTCATTTTTCTTCTGTGCACTGGCTAAAAAAGATGAAAAGATTAAAGAGAGTAATACAGTATAAAGTTTCTTCACGGATAATTTTGGGTTGATTTTGGTAAATATAAAAGCTAAAATACAGCAATAAAACAGGAAAATAAGGCCGAGTTGTAGGGTAAAAAAATCCTGAGTCTCACAAAAATATGTTGGAATAGTTATAGAAAAAGTTTAGGTAATGGTATCTGCCTCCGTAAATTATCAGAATTGAGAAATGAAAAATGGAGTATGCAATTGATGTATGTTAACAGGTAAAAATACCCCCTGATTTATATGAATCGGTTTAAAAAAATGACCAAACTGTATTTTTAATGTATGAATTATTTAAAAGTATGTTTCGGTTAATCTTTCATCAAACCCTTATTTTCTATTCTTTGAATTAAATTTAGCTTAATCATGTAAATAGTGAGTTTTTTTTATTAATTTAGAGTTGCAGAAGACGCAGAAATTTCTCTGAAATTTTATGCTCTTCTGCGAACTTAAACCATAACTAAATAACTGCTTCATGCCCGGAGATCATTTCTGTTGCATTGCATTGTTTTGAATTCCGGGTTAGGACAACTAAATCCAAACTGCACTAAAACTTATGAATTCTATGACAATTTTCAGCTATAAAAAAGACACCGGAATTAAGTTCCTTAAATTAAAAGAGGTAGCGATGATTCGGACTTTTGAACAGCACGTAGAGTTTGTGTTTGAGAACGGCACAAGTGAGCTTGTTTCCTGGGGAATTAATCATTCAGCATTGATTAATTTATTTAGTAACCTCCAGATGACGGATTTTCCTAACTAACTAAAACTCCTTCAAAAGCTCCGGTTTATTGTTAACCGGAGTTTTTTGATTTTCAGGAGATTTAAAAAGCCCTTTCGTATCCAGCTTCGTTTTTGTTTAAGTATTAATAACGGTCCTTAAGTTTTTCATGTTTTCCTGCGGAATAATTGCCCGGATTAATGACGAAAGCATCAATCCAGGTCTGATCTATTGTCAGATATCCCTTTTGAGCTGATTAATCTGTAAAAGGTGAACGTTCCACTCCGGGAAAAATGCGTAAAGCAGAGCATAGACAAAAATCCCTGATATGGTCAGTTTGTAAGCATTGTGTCTTTTTGTAAAGTAAGCAGCAATGACCAGGTCGGGAGTGGAAAAATAAATTTTTAAAATAAGTAAAACTTTTAGAAGTTAAAGTAGTTAAGTATTTTATTAGAAATTCATCAGCTAATTTTAAGTAACCATGTATAAGATAGATGACTTAATTTGTGAGGAGAGGGTTTTTGACGAGTTTAAGAAAATTGCCCATTATTATAATATCATGGGCGAAATCCGGGCTGTTCCGATAAATCTTGCCAACGGCGAGCGTTCAAAATTTGTAAAAATTACTTTTGAGTTTGAAGGTCTTTCCACCTTATTCCAGGTGGCGCTTAATGTTGGAATCAATCTGGGAAAAGAAGAACGGATCATTTCGGATTTTGAAGAACATCCGGTTCAGAACTGAATTTTTTAATTAGTAATTACAGCCTGTCATATTTTGCTATTCCATCCTGAAGGTTTTTCAGAATGATTTCTAAAGGTAAATCGGCATTTGGATCGATTATCATAGTAGAGAACTGATCCTTGCTTCTTACCCCGGGAATTTTAGGGAAAAGGCTTTTATCCTCTACAAATCCCAGCAGGAGTTTTTTCCGGTTTACCCATAAAAAACACAACTTTTTTCCCTTGTAGCAAAAGAACGGAATCTGATAAATTCTTTCATGGCTAATCTCCTTATCTGCAGCAAGAATAATGCTTTTTAATGCCAGTAAGCATCCCTGAATTGGTTCGGGATGCTTTAAATAATAATTGTCAAGTTCCGCAATTTCAGAAGCCATATGAGAAAGAGGATGAAATGTTAAATGGTTAATTCAAAGTCTTTTAAAGCTTTTTCTTCACCATTGACGATAATAGAAAGCTGATGAAGTTCGGCATGGAATTTTCTGGTTGTAATGAGTCTGAAAGATTGTTTCCTGTGAACTTTTGCAAACTCGTCTGGTTGATAAACCCTTTCACTTATTTTATAGACTTTCTTCGCCAGATGACCCCTGGATTTTTGATAATAGACAGCATATTCCAATCGCACGGTTTGTGAAGAAATATCATTGTTTTTAAGATGGATCGAAAATTCAAGGCTGTCTCCGATTTTAACGGAAGGAGTCAGAATGGTGAAGTCGCCCAGCTCAATATTTTTACTTTCCAGTCCGTATTGTTTTAAAATAGCCACATGCCCTTGTTTTAACAAAGTCCGGCTTCCATGTTTTATAATGGCATCGGTCTCTTTACTGATTCCCAGCCATTTCTGAGCAATTTCAATTACCAATTCAGGATGATCTTTTGCGATATCATTGAGGTTATTGGCTACACTTCGTCTTACCCATTCGGAGGGATCATTTTTTAAATTTTCGAGGATAGGCAGAACCGCAGCCGGATTCTTTTTTAACTGTGGAATGGCCATCGCCCAGGGCAGACGCGGACGGCTTCCTTCGCTGGCAAAACGCCGTACCTTATGGTTCTCATGTAATGATAACCTGCGCATTTCTTCCAGCATTTTGTCGCCATATCTGATAATAAATGGCCTTACGGCAAATTCACAGCTTACAAATTGCGTTATAAACTCCAGCGCTTCCACTGCATGGTCAAAATGATCCAGACCATAAGTTTCTATGTAATCCGGGAAAAACATAAAAGCCAGACTGTCTTCTCCAAAATGTTCTTTTCTCAGTGTTAAAATGATTTTTTTAATCATTTCTACCGCTTTGGGAAAATCTGCCGGAAGAAACTCATGTAAAACCCTTGTGGTATGTTTCATGCGCTCTTTCCATTCTTTATTTTTAAAATCATCTTCGAAAATCCTGTCTGTAAAATCCTGTTTGGAAAAGGAAGGAAGTACTGCCGACAGACTTTCTGAAAATCTGTCGTAAAATAAGGGAGAGTAAATGTCTTTAATTAAACCCATGTCGTTCAATTGAGATTGCCTTTTTTAATATACCGTTGATTTTACTGTCATTCAGGGATGTAAAAATCTCTTCTTGTAATGAAAAGCTGAATATCGGAAAAATGATTCAGCCTGAAAGCAAATATTCTCTGTTTGGAAGCTGAGAATAGGTCGGAGGTATTAAAAGGAGCATTCTGGTCTAAAGTAGGACGAAAGCCTTTCGACCTAAAAGCCTTTCGTCAGTCCTAAAATCAGTCGCTAAGAAATACCTGATTCACGAATCATCAACTCTGAGTGTAAGGTAATAGCACTGGCGGCATCCAGATCCAGATTGCCTTTCAGGTGGTTAATCATACTTTTTATGGCAATTTCTCCCATTTCTTTAGCCGGATAATGAATAGTTGTCAATTTAGGTGCAATAACCTGAGAAACAGGGTCATTGTTAAAGCCTACGACTGAAATATCTTTAGGGATATTGATGTTCAATTCTTTTAAAGTGGTAATGCAGCTGACTGCGCATAAATCACTGGCTATAAAAAGGGCATCAGGAAGTGTTTTTAAGGAAACAATGCGCTGTGCAACCTCTTTGCCTGTTTCAAGACTCAGGTCAGTTTCCCACACAAAATCCTGGTTATAAGGAATATTGTATTCTGTTAAAGCCTGTTGATATCCTTTCAGACGGTCAGCATAAACGTTTCTTTTTAAATTTCCGGTAATATGTAAAATAGTATGACGGCCCTGCTTTATTAAATGAGAGGTTGCGTCATATCCTGCTTTTATATTATCGATTACGATGGCCGGACAATTGCTGTTTTCAAGGATCCGGTCAAAGAAAATCAGTGGAATTTTCCTTTTGATAAAGGGCTGAAAATGTTCGAAAGAGTCTGTATCAAAAGCAACGGAAACCAGTAATCCGTCAACTCTGCTGCTGAACATTGTTTTGGTATTGGCAATTTCTTTCTTTTGAGATTCCAGCGATTGGCTGATAATTAGGTTAAAACCTTCTTCATTAGCTATTTTCTCCATCCCGGCCAGCACGGTTGACATAATATAACTGTTTAGTCGGGGTACAATCACGCCGATTGTATTAGTTTTTTGTTTGCGCAGGTTACTCGCAAATTTATTCGAACGATAACCTAATTCTTCAGCTTTAGCATTAATTAATGCCTTTGTTTTTACATTGATGGCCGGGTGGTCATTAAGTGCCCTGCTGACTGTTGCTGGAGATATTTGTAATTGACCGGCAATATCATAAATGGTTATTTCTTTTCCCATGGGACGATTAAAAAAGTATTTAGCTGTTTCCCGTAATGCCCGGGGTTTCTAAAATCCGGACGGGCATTGGGGAAAATGGTGTAATTGTCTTTCAATAATGCAACAAGTTAAATTATTGCATTAAATAATCAATATAACGGATTATTTAACAGGTCTGTTTTAACAGAAAAGATAGAAATAATGGTCAGTACTTAATATTTCTATATTCATTTTTTATTTATTCCTGATGATTTGAAAAATCCACAGAGCCGTTATAATTCGATTTTGCAACCGATTGCATTTTTGAAATTAATTCTCATATTTGTGCAGGCATACGAAATGTGACAAGCATTCCGGATTTTCTTATTCGGTTATTGGTAATATTTTAACGATAGATAATAAATCAAAGACTGTTCAAGAGTAATTAATCTGCATCAAACTGATTAATTGCAGCTATTACAGTTTCAGAAAAATAACAGAAAGGAGAAGAGTTTGCTCTGTAAGGACCTATTTCCCCGGTAAAACAAATGCATTGCAATGAATAGACTTTTTATATTAGGAATGATTGGTTTTCTGAGCAGTTTTATGCTCAAGGCACAGATCCGTTTACCAAGACTGATCAGCGACGGAATGATCTTGCAAAGAGACCGACCGGTTAAAATCTGGGGATGGGCTACTGCCAATGAAGAAATAACCTTACTTTTCAAAGGACAGCAATATCAGACAATTACCGGTTCTTCCGGGAAATGGGAAATTCTGATTCCGGCACAAAAGGCTGAAAAACAGCCTTTTGAAATTGTTCTGAAAGGGAAAAATGAGATTAGAATTAAGAATGTTTTGCTGGGAGATGTCTGGGTCTGCTCCGGTCAATCCAACATGGAATTGACGATGGATCGGGTGAAAGATCGTTATGCTGAAATTATTTCCAAAGCTGAGAACCCGGCTATCAGACAATTTCTGGTACCTGATAAATATGATTTTAAGGTTCAGCAGGAGGATGTTGAGTCCGGAAGCTGGCAGCCTGCTACCCAGCAAAATATCCTGTCTTTTTCCGCAGTGGGTTATTTTTTTGCCAGAGAATTGTTCGAACGATATCATGTGCCGATAGGTTTGATCAATTCCGCCTTAGGGGGCTCTCCGGTTGAAGCATGGCTTAGCGAAGATGCTGTTAAACAATTTCCCGAACATTATCTGGAAGCACAGAAATTCAGGAATTCTTCTCTGATTACTGAAATTGAGGGAAAAGATAAAATGATTAACCTCAACTGGTATAAGACGCTGAATCAGCAGGATAAAGGGCTTCAGAATCATTGGAAGAATGCTTCGTTTAACGACAGCGACTGGCAGCAAATGGAATTACCTGATTTCTGGAGTACTCAGCCTTTAGGAAATGTACATGGAACGGTTTGGTTCCGAAAAACTATTGAAGTTCCCGGAGGCATGGCCGGAAAACCGGCAAAGTTATTACTGGGCCGTATTGTAGATGCAGATTCTATATTTATCAACGATACATTTGTTGGAACTACCGGTTATCAGTATCCTCCCAGACGGTATTTTGTACCAGCCAATGTATTAAAAGAAGGCAGTAATACGATTGTCGTAAGAGTGATTAACAATGCCGGAGAAGGAGGATTTATCAGGGACAAACCCTATTATTTAATTTCAGGTAAAGACAGTATTTCATTGACAGGAACCTGGAAATATCAATTGGGGACTGCTATGCCGGAATTACCGGAACAGACATTTATCCGCTGGAAACCTGTAGGTCTTTATAATGCTATGATTTCCCCTTTGAGGAATTATGCGATGAAGGGGGTAATCTGGTTTCAGGGAGAATCCAACACAAAAGCGCCGGAACATTATTTCGATTATTTTAAGGCCTTAGTGAATGATTGGCGTGAAAAGTGGGGGCAAGGGGATTTCCCATTCTTATATGTACAATTGGCCAACTTCATGAAATCGGCCTCAATGCCTGCAGAAAGCAAATGGGCTGAGCTGAGGCAAAATCAATTGCTTGCCCTGACTATCCGTAATACCGGAATGGCAGTGAGTATAGATTTGGGGGAATGGAATGATATTCATCCGCTTAATAAACTTGATGTGGGGCATAGATTGGCCTTGCAGGCTCGAAAAACAGGATATGCTGAGTCAGGAGGAGTGTATGCAGGGCCTTTGTTCAAATCGGTTCAGAAACGTAAGGGAAAGCTGATTATAAGGTTTTCAAATGCAGGAGGTGGTTTGAAAACGGTTCCGGGAAATAATGCCCTCAAGCAATTTGCAGTTGCCGGAAAAGATAAATATTTCGTTTGGGCAAATGCTGCAATTCTCGGCCATGATAAAGTACTGATCTGGAGCGATGAAGTGAAAAACCCTGTGTTTGTCAGATATGCCTGGGCAGATAATCCGGAAGGGCCTAAACTTTATAACAGAGAAAACCTTCCGGCTTCACCTTTTCAAATTTCGGCCACCGGGAAAGGAACATGGATAATTTCCCGGTAAAAAGATGAAAAGGTTTTCTTTCGTTTCGCCTTTTGACCTGATTTTGAGGTTTCAGAGCTGAAGAGTACCTGACATATTGTAAATAAGTTGTTATATTAGTCTATAAAAAGCTGGTATTTGTCCAGAAGTCCTGCCAGCCCTGAACTTGAAAATTTTGCCTTTTTAATATGGTTGATTTCCGGATCTATTGAGAAATTATAGGCAGTCCGAAGATCGGCTTTTTCCAGAATCGTATTTTCAAATGTGGCCCCGTTTAAGTCGCAGTCCTTTAAAATAGCAGTGGTTAAATCTGTTTCAGTAAAATCTACCTCCTGTAGCTTACAGTTTTTAAACTTCGTTCCTTTTAGTTTCAATCGGTAAAAAGAGGCCAGATTTAACATGCAATCCTCAAAATCGAGCGATAAAAGAAAGGTATTACATACCCCAAAGTTCAGGCCCAGTAGTTTACAACTCCTGAACGTTACTGTTTTTAAGGCAGTATTATTCATTTTTGTCATGCTCAGATTACAACCATCGAAAGTGCAGTCGATGAAGTTTACATTTGAAAGATCTGAGTCTGCGAAAACGCAATTGATAAATGTACAATTCTCATATTCTCCCTCCAAAAAGTTATCCTCAGAAAAGGTGATTCCATTAAAATTTTGATCTTCAGTAAGGGATTGTCTCATGGGTATTTTTTAAAAACTCCTCAAAAATACTAAAGCTTTCGGGCGTAAGAAAGACAAAACCTAAGAAATAAAAACAGCTTGATTACCGGGAAAGGCTTTGATACTATTGTTCGAAATCGGACAATTACTGTCCGATTTCGAACAATATTTTTATCCGTATTCCTCAAAACAGCCTCAGGAAGCCATATCTGGTGTCTGGCATATCATTTGTTCTACAAAAGTGAATGTAATTCATAATCCCATGAAAAGGTCCTATTTAGGTGAATTTGAAGAAATCGTTTTATTGACAGTTGCCATACTTGGTGACGGAGCGTATGGCGTATCTATTGCAGATGAAATTGAACAACAGACGGATCGTTCTGTCAGTATCAGTGCAGTGCACGTGGCTTTAAACCGATTGGAAGAAAAAGGAATGCTTTCTTCTTATATGGGCGAGGCTACCGCTGAAAGAGGGGGCCGTCGCAAAAGACTTTTTACAGTATCTGCTCTTGGAAACCGGACCTTAAATGAACTTCGTTCTCTTCGCAACAGAATGTGGGAAGCTATTTCTCCCCAAAACCTTCCGGCCTTAAGTATATGAAAGCGTCGCCACAACCTCCCCGCTGGGCTGACCGCCTGCTTGAATGGTTTTGTGCTCCTCATTTACTGGAGGAAATTCAGGGGGATCTGTATGAACGTTTTCAAAGCAATTCGAACCGTTTCGGGGAGAAAACGGCCCGCCGGAAATACTTGTTTGGCGTATTAAGTTTCATACGACCATTTACCCTCAGACGAAAACCTGATTTATATCTTTCAACCTCATTATTTCCGAAGATTATGCTAAGCAATTATTTTAAAATCGCACTTAGAAATCTCCTTAGAAACAGGATCTATTCTTTCATTAATATCGGAGGGTTAGCCGTAGGTATGGCTGTAGCGATGCTGATTGGTTTATGGATTTTTGATGAACTTTCTTTTAACAAATACCATAAGAATTACGACCGAATTGCAAGTGTTATGCAGCATTACACCATGAACGGTGTAACTGACTCTCAGGTTTCATTACCAATTCCTCTGGCAAATGAGCTTCGGACTACATATGCCGGGAATTTCAGATATGTTTTGCTGTCTTCCTGGACGGAGGGGCATACCTTGTCGTATGGTGACCGGAAATTCTGGAAAGCAGGAAATTATATTGAGCCGGAAGCACCAGAAATGCTTTCTCTGAAAATGCTGAAAGGCACAAGAGCGGGATTGTATGAGCCTTCTTCGATTATGATAAATGCATCGGTAGCGAAAGCACTTTTCGGTGATTCAGATCCGATGGATAAAATCATTAAAATTGATAACCAGATTACTGTTAAAGTTACAGGCGTGTATGAAGATTTACCGTACAATACCCAATTTAACAATCTCGATTACCTGACTCCCTGGGCTTTAAATGTGGCTGTGAGGGACTGGGTGAAAAATTCCAGGGATAACTGGGATAATAACTCTTTTCAGATTTTTGCTCAGATTGGAGATAATGCAGATATGGATAAAGTTTCTGCAAAGATTAAAAATGCCAGGTTAAACAATGTTGACCGGGAAATTGCAAGAACCAAACCTGAGGTTTTTTTACAGCCAATGAGTAAATGGCATTTGTATTCAGAATTTAAGAACGGAATAAATGTAGGAGGAAGAATTCAGTTTGTCTGGCTATTTGGGCTTATAGGTTTTTTTGTGCTTCTGCTGGCATGCATCAATTTTATGAATCTGAGTACAGCCCGTTCTGAAAAACGTGCAAAAGAAGTTGGCATCCGGAAAGCAATCGGATCGCTGAGAGGTCAGTTAATCAGCCAGTTTTTGAGTGAGTCACTTTTGGTAGTTCTGATTGCCTTTGCTCTTTCTTTGGTTCTGGTGCAATTAGTCTTACCGTTCTTTAATGAGGTGGCAGATAAAAAAATGACCATTTTATGGTCAAATCCCCGGTTTTGGCTTCTTGGTATCAGTTTTAGTTTATGTACAGGTTTGCTGGCAGGAAGTTATCCGGCCTTTTATCTCTCTTCATTTCAGCCTGTTAAAGTGTTAAAAGGTGTTTTCAGGGTCGGTCGTTTTGCCGCGGCTCCCAGAAAAATCATGGTTGTTTTGCAATTCACGGTTTCTGTTACTTTAATTATTGGAACGATAATCGTTTTTCGCCAGATTCAGTTTGCTAAAAACCGGCCGATAGGATACAGCCGTAATGGTCTGATATATGTTCAGACCACCACAGCTGATGTTCATAATCATTATGAGGCGATCCGGAGTGAATTTATAAAGTCCGGAGCGGTGGTGGAAATGGCAGAATCAGAAAGCCCGGTAACCGGAGTCTGGAATAATAACGGAGGTTTTGAATGGAAAGGAAAAAATCCCGGACAGCAGGCAAATTTTGCGGTTATCGGAGTTACCCATGAATTTGGAAAAACAATAGGCTGGCAGTTTAAGGAGGGCAGAGATTTTTCAAAAGCCTTTTCAACTGATTCTCTCAGTCTGGTTTTGAATGAAGCGGCGGTAAAATTTATGGGACTGAAAAATCCGGTAGGAGAAACCGTTCGGGAGGGGAACCGGACTTACAAAATAATCGGAGTGATCAAAGATATGATAATGGCCTCGCCTTATGAACCTGTTAAACAGTCTCTTTTCTATTTAAGTGATTTTCCAAGCAATTTTATAAATATTAAAATCAACCCTAAAATGAGCGCAAATGAGGCCTTGCCTATCATCAGCGGGATTTTTCGGAAATATAACCCTGTTTCACCCTTCAATTATAAATTCGCCGACCTTGAATATGCCCATAAATTCGCGGCTGAAGAAAGAATCGGAAAGCTCGCTACTTTCTTTGCGATATTGGCCATTTTTATTTCCTGCCTGGGATTATTCGGACTGGCTTCATTTGTGGCAGAACAAAGGACGAAAGAAATCGGTATCAGAAAAGTTTTAGGAGCAACCGTTTTTAATTTATGGCGTCTGTTATCAAAGGATTTTGTCGTATTGGTAATCATATCTCTGTTTATCGCTATTCCGATCGCGTATTATTTCATGAATAACTGGCTGCACAATTATACATACCGTTCTGAAATTTCCTGGTGGATATTTGCCGTTTCCGGACTGGGCGCTTTGGGAATCACTTTACTGACGGTTAGTTATCAGGCAATTAAAGCCGCTTTGCTGAATCCTGTAAAAAGTTTAAAGACAGAGTAGTGTCATAAACAGATGTATAAAATTTTGTCCTGAAAATAAGAAAAAATGCCGGGAAATACTGAAAACCCCTCTCAACCACCCCGCTGGGCAGACCGCCTGCTTGAATGGTTTTGCGCGCCTCATCTCTTGGAGGAAATACAGGGCGATTTACATGAACATTTTCAAAGAGATTCTGAACGATTCGGCTATAAAACCGCCCGCTGGAAATACATACTGAATGTGTCTGGTTTTCTGAGACCGTTTGCGCTGAAACGCAAACCTGATCCATATCCTTCAACCTCATTATTTACACAGATTATGCTAAGTAACTATCTTAAAATTGCACTCCGGAACCTTATAAGAAATAAAGTACATTCGTTCATCAATATCTTCGGACTGGCTGCCGGGATGGCTGTAGCTATGCTGATAGGTTTATGGATTTATGATGAAATGTCGTTTGAAAAATATAATCCGAATTATGACCGTATTGCACAGGTAAAACAAAATCAGACATTTAACGGGTCTGTTGAAACCTGGCCGACCATGCCTTTGCCAATGGGAGAGGTGCTTCGGAGTAATTATGGCAGCAACTTCAAACATGTGGTAATTTCCTCCTGGCCAGAACAGCGCTTTTTGACGGTAGGAGATAAAACCATAACGATTTCAGGTAATTATATGGAAAGGGATGCCCCGCAATTGATGGCCTTGAAAATGGTAAAAGGTTTGAAAGACGGTTTGAAAGATCCTGCCTCCATTATGCTTTCTGAATCAACGGCTAAGGCTATTTTCGGAGAGGAAAACCCAATTGATAAAGTCATTAAACTTGAAAATAAAACCGAGGTAAAAGTGACCGGAGTGTATGAAAATGTGCCTCGTAATTCCAGATTTTCCAATGTCTCTTTTATTATTCCCTGGAAACAAAAACTGATCGAAAATAAGTGGATGGAAACAATGGAAAATCCCTGGGGAATGAATGGCTTTATCGTTTATGTGCAGATTGCTGATAATATGGATATGACTGAGGTTTCCGGTAAAATCAAAGAGGTAAAAAAGAATCATATTGCCCCCGATGAAGCAAAATATAAACCGGAGATTTTCCTGCATCCGATGAGTAAATGGCATTTATATTCAGAATTTAAAAATGGGGTAAACATTGGCGGTGGAATCGAATTTGTCTGGCTGTTTGGCTTTATCGGCTTTTTTGTTTTGCTGCTGGCCTGTATTAATTTTATGAATCTGAGTACTGCCCGTTCAGAGAAACGTGCGAAAGAGGTTGGTATCCGTAAGGCTGTAGGTTCAGTCCGTGGACAATTGATTGCACAGTTTTTCAGCGAATCATTACTGGTAGTAACTTTTGCTTTTATGCTGTCATTGGTTTTAGTACAGCTTATTCTTCCGTTTTTCAACGAGGTTTCCGGTAAAAAAATGTTGATTTTGTGGTCAAATCCTATATTCTGGCTGCTGAGCGTTGGATTTAGTATCATTACAGGACTGATTTCAGGCAGTTATCCTGCACTTTATTTGTCTTCTTTTCAGCCTGTGAAGGTATTAAAAGGGGTTTTCAAAGCAGGACGATTAGCTGCTGTTCCCAGAAAGGTATTGGTGGTGGTGCAATTTACCGTTTCTGTGACCTTAATTATCGGAACAATCATAGTTTTCCGTCAGATTCAATTTGCCAAAAATCGTCCTGTGGGTTATAACCGTGACAGATTGGTAGTGATGCAGCCGCTTACCAAGGATATACATAACCATTTTGAGGCAGTAAGAGAAGAACTGAAAAGTACAGGAGCAGTGACTGAAATGGCCGAATCTTCGGGTCCTATGACGGCAGTATGGTCAACCAACGGAGGATTTGACTGGAAAGGGAAAGACCCCAATCTGGCATGTGATTTTCCAACAACATCGGTTTCGCCTTATTACGGTAAAACGGTTGGCTGGCAGTTTAAACAGGGCCGGGATTTTTCTAAGGAATATGCCACTGATTCATCTGCATTTGTAATCAATGAAGCGGCCGTAAAATTCATGGGTTTAAAAAATCCGATCGGAGAAATGATTAAATGGGATAACAAACGATATAAAGTTATCGGAGTAATAAAAGATATGATTGTGGAGTCTCCTTATCAGGCTGTCCGGCCATCTCTTTTTAATATGGCTGACACCCACGATAGTTTTATAGTCTTTAAACTCAATCCTGCCAAAAGTGCCGGTGAAGCAATAGAGAAAATCGAAAATGTGCATAAGAAATACGCACCGGGTACACCCTTTGACTATAAATTTGTTGATGAAGAGTTTTCGCACAAATTCGGAGAGGAAGAACGTATCGGTAAATTGGTTACATTCTTTGCGGCTCTTGCTATTTTTATCTCCTGTTTAGGATTATTCGGATTGGCTTCATTCATGGCAGAACAGAGAACCAAAGAGATTGGTATCCGCAAAGTTCTGGGAGCAACGGTACTGAATTTATGGAGTCTGCTGTCAAAAGATTTTGTTCTGTTAGTTATTGTTTCGTTCCTGATAGCAAGTCCTTTAGCCTATTATTTCATGCATAACTGGTTGCAAAAATATGATTACCGCTCTGAAATATCCTGGTGGATTTTTGCAGCCTCAGGTTTTGGTGCCATGGCAATTGCTTTACTGACGGTTAGTTATCAGGCAGTGAAAGCCGCATTGATGAATCCCGTAAAAAGCTTAAAAACAGAATAAGGAATTAGCCGGAAAGCATGGATTAAATCTACCGGATCCATGCTTTCTGATAAAAACAGGAAATTATCTGTGTATTTCTACCAGTAGAACCCAGGCATCCAGAACAGCTTTAAGGAATGAAAACAGAACAGCCGGGACAATCCAGTAAACTCCGGAACCATTGATGGTCAAAATGGCAACTCCTCCGATAAAATAAGGAATAACTGCGATTTGATTAAGACAGAGATTAAGAATATAATGGTTTTTGTATTTCCGTTTGGTACTTTTTAAAATATCTGAATCGATTTTAGAAACGGCGAACCAGACAATAAGTCCGATTACTGTAATTTCCATACCAAGTAAGTTATAAGGTTGTTTTGGTACCAGAAACAATAAGGATACCACCAGAATCATAAGCAGTAAAATCAGGGAAAGAAGCGCCCTGTCAGGCAAACGGGGGATAGACAATATTTTTGTTAAGCTAATCGATACTCCTACGAATATAAGCCCTGTTAATGCTGCCGCAGCGCTGGCTGTTGCTACAAAAAAGTTATTCCATACTTCCATTTTCAATCATACTTAAAAGTTTCCGGGTTATTTTAAAATCCTCATTTGCTTATCCGTTTTACAGATCCGGCATTGAGGCGTTTAATTTATCTGGAAACTACCAAATTTAATTTGAAAAAGACAGATAAAAATGTAAAATTCAGGGGGATACTATATTACTTGCAATAGATTTTCCTAATCAGTTTGCAACCTTCATTCCCGGATTTACATCTTGAGGAAAGACAAATTAACATAAACCCAATAATTATGAAACGAATCTTAACCTACCTTTTCCTTATTACGGCTTTCAGTTCCTGTATTTCGTATTCCGGCGGATGGAATGGCTCTTCTTCCCGTGATTTTACAAATGGAGAATTTGTAGATCTGAATGGAAGACAGGCTTTTAAAATTGTTGTGCCAAATGATGATACTTATCTGAAATATTCTGTTGCGGTAGATAAGGGAGAAATTAAGGCTGGCTTAAAATCATCTTCCAGAAAAGTACTGGATGATAAACCTACCAGCTCCGAAGAGGGTTCTGTACATTTACTGAATGAAAAGGGAAAAACCTACACCTTCTATGTAAAAGGTAACCATGCTACCGGAAAGTTTAATGTGAGGTTTGAAGGAGCAGGTAAATAAAAATGATGGGAAAACTTGAGTTAAGATGCTGATAATCATTTCTCTAAGAGAAAATGAGTCGATTTCCACAGTTTTTAATAATAGGTAAAACTCAGAAGGCGCAGTCACAGACTACGCCTTCTGAAATATAAACATATCAAATCTTATGATAAGGCCTCTTTTGCGTAAGCAAGACATTTAGCCACTTCTTTTTCTGCATCAGAATCCTGAGGAATGGTGTATTCCAGCTCTATCGTAGCAGGAAATGAATACTTCTCTTTTTTCATAAGTTGCAGGACTTCCTTAATCGGTGTGTCACCTTGTCCCCAGGGCATATTCGGACCATTATTGAACTTCCGGTCTTTCAGGTGCATGCTGGTAATTTTATCATGGTATTTCTTAATCAGAGGAATAGGACTCTGACTCGTTCCTGCCACATAATGTCCTATGTCCAGGTTAATCCCGTTGTATTTGGATTGACTCATCGCCACATCCCAAAGCTCAGGGGTTGCCTGTGTATGGGCATGGTAACCAACCATTAATTTATGTTTTGTCGCAAATTCACCGATTCTTTTTGTCAGTTCTGCTTCTGTCGGGAGTTCCATTGTAAGCTGATTGGCACCAACTGCTTTTGCTGCATTGAAAGCGTAATCATATTCAGCATCAGACATTGCCTGGGTAAGTGGTAATTTAAAACCATACATTGTTACACCGGCTTCCTGATACAATTTGCGTAAAGCTTTGAATTTATCCATTGAAACCGAAAGACGCCATTCTTTTAATGCTTTGGTATAATTATCCAGCGCAGTTTGCTGCTCAGGAGTCAGCTGTCTTTTACCACCACCCGGAGGAGGGGGACCGAACAGACCCGCGGGAGCCGTCGGGGCTCCGGCAAATGATTCGATCGGGGTATTCTGCATCTCTACTGCATTGATTCCGATTGAGACACAATACTTTAGTAAATCCTGGGCAGTACCCGGCATGCTTCGGAAAGAATACGGAACAATCACACCGATTTGTACACCGTTAAACTTTGAATTCGGAGCACTATCAGGTTTGAAAAAAGAAGAAGCAAATGAGCTTCGACTGAGGGTCGTCATGCCTGTCAGGGCCAATACCGTACTGGCAATAAACCGGCGACGGGAAGGTTTCAGTAAATCTTTCGACTTGTTCATTTTTTAGAATCCAGAATTTTGAATTTGGGACCAGCTAAGTAAGAAAAACAAATTTTGTAACAAGACAGCCTTTGATTTCTTGGATTAGTAATTTTTATAAATGTATTATTTATATTTTTCTCTCCCAAACTAAACCGATGCAAAGGATATATTAGTCGACTAAATCAATTTATGTTTTCACCAAAAAGGCGAAAAAGATGTTTTTCTGAACTCCTAAAGTACCAGTTCCCCATGTAAACGAAGGAGTGTTTCCTGCGCATTCCCGCATAAGCCGGAATGTACTTTTGATGCCTGAACGACAGTACTTCGGGTAGCGGTAAGCCAGCGGAATCTTGAAGCAATCGGAAGTTCACCGATTGGTCCGCCTTGTTTTCCTCCGTTACAGATTTTGACCAGAGCCAGGATATAATCTTCCAGTTCCTGAATATTTAAGGAAGCAGAGAAGGCTTTAATTCTTTCTTTATCTAATGTGCAGATTGCCTGTAAAAAACGTTGTCCCGGACAATAAAGAATGACGCCAACATTCAGAAATTCTTCCCGCTCTACCCTTGGTACGACACGGATAACGGCGTACTCATATAAGTGATTTTCTTGCATGTTGTGCTTCTGTTACAAAAATTTCTGACATAGAGATCCGTGTCTCTAAAAATTGCGCATAAACTTGTCTGAGTTCATCAGCTGATTCATCTGAGCCTTCGTTTTTCAGCCATTCATCCGGAATCAGGGAAACAACCTCATTGATCTTTTCTCTGGTAAGAATAGCCCTGAATTCAGCATCTGTCTGCTCCAATTGAGAAGCCTGAGGCAGTAATACATGATCTTTGATTTTTACGAAAGGCCGTTTAGCCTGTTCTTCCCAATTTTCCCAGGAATGATGAAAATATAAAGAGGCACCATGATCTATCAGCCATAATTCTTTATGCCAGATTAACATATTGGTATTGCGGGCAGTGCGGTCAACATTTGTCAGAAGGCAGTCCATCCAGACAATCTGTGAGGCCAGTCCGGGTTCTATCTGTGTAACCACGGGATCAAAAGTAATGGCTCCTGAAAGGTAATGAACCCCTAAGTTTATGCCTGTGCTTGCCTGAAGTAAATCCTGGATTTCCTCATCCGGTTCTGTTCTGCCAAAAGCTTCGTCCAGTTCGGCAAAAACAATTTCCGGCATCTGCAAACCAAGCAAACGGGCAATTTCTCCCCCGATAAGCTCGGCAATCAATGCTTTTAGACCTTGACCTGCACCACGGAATTTGAGTACATACAAAAATCCGTCATCAGCTTCAACAATGGCCGGAAGTGAACCTCCTTCACGCAGAGGTGTTACATAACGGGTAACTTTAACCGTACGGATCTGGGCAGGGATGTTATTCATAGGTTTATCCTGTTGGAATAATTCGGAACAATTATTCTCTGGTTGATGAGCATTTAAGGTTTAATGTTGCAAAGATAGGAGATAGGCGGAATTATTGAATCGGGTACACTCAGGATTGAATAATTTCCGGGATTTTCCTTTTCAGAATAACCTGAAAAACCTTGCTGCTCAGATAAATTCTTCCTTAAATAACCTATATTCAATACCGTTAGATTTTTCCGGATTCTCTGATTTTGAAACTATGAAAAAGCTCCCGGAGGAAGACTCCCGGAACGTATTGCTGTACAAGAATATCTCCCTGAGCATCAGGAAATTGTTTGTCTTTTTTTCGGAGAATTACAGGCAATGTCGAAGCCTTTTTCCTTCAACTGCTTAGATTTTTGACAAATTTTGTTTTGCCTCTGTGACAGAATTTACAAAATATACCCGACCTGATTTATTACTCTCATAGATGAAGTCCTTCAAACTTTTACTCTGATACTTTGAAAACTCACCCACAATGGCAAGTTTGACCCGATAGTTCGAAAATTTCTGAAGAATTTCTCCTGCAAGTCCTGTTTTTAAATCAAAAAAATCGGGAATGAGATTTTTCTCATGAAGGATTATTCCATCCGCTCCCTGATAACTGCAATTCGCCATTATGTCTAAGGCTTCCTGCGTATTGTTGATTTCAATATTGTCTGAGATGATTTCTGCAATACCTGTATTGTTAATTTCTGCTAATTCTATTTTCATAATTTTATCTGATACTTTCTTTACTACCGCTCAATTCTGTTTCTCCATTTGCTCTTACCTCCATTGGAAGAAAGACTGGTATCTGAATGTACAACAGGTTTTTTGTCTTTGATGAGCATGCCTGCCAAAGCTGCTGCCAGTAATTCTTCCTGGTCGTTTGGCTGAGGGCTTAACACTTCCGGACTGAAATAGAGACTAATAAAACGGGTATCAAATTTCCCGGAAATAAAGGCTTCATGCTGCATAACGAATTTGCAGAATTGCAAAGTTGTCTGAATTCCGGTAATCTGATATTCGTCAATTGCTCTGATCATTTTGGCGATAGCTTCTTCCCGGGTTTTTCCGTAAGTAATCAGCTTGGCAATCATTGGATCATAATAAATAGGCATCGTCATGCCCGGTTCCATGCAATCGTCTACCCTTACCCCGTTTCCCTGTGGTCTGATATAGGTTTGAAGGGTACCTACATCTGGCAGGAAATTATTTTCAGGATCTTCCGCACAAACTCTTATCTCAATGGAATGTCCCTGAATCTGTAAATCCGATTGACTGAATGACAATACCTGGCCTTCAGCAATCCGGATCATTTCTTTCACTAAATCAATCCCTGTGATTTGTTCCGTAACCGGATGCTCTACCTGCAGTCGGGTATTCATTTCCAGAAAGTAAAATTTAAGATCTTCATCTACGATAAATTCTACTGTTCCTGCACCGTAATAATTACAGGCTTTGGCTACCTCTACGGCACATTTTCCCATCGCCTCCCTGATTTCCGGGGTTAAAACAGCAGAAGGAGCTTCTTCAACTACTTTCTGATGTCTTCTTTGGACAGAACATTCTCTTTCAAACAGATGTACAATATTGCCATGCTGATCTCCCAGAACCTGGATTTCGATATGTTTGGGAGAAGTAATATATTTTTCAATAAAAACCGAACCATTTCCAAAAGAAGCAATCGCCTCAGAAACAGCTCTGTCCATTTGTTCGTCAAATTCTTCCTCATTCTCCACAACCCGCATGCCTTTGCCGCCGCCGCCTGCCGAAGCTTTGATCAGAACCGGATATCCGATTTCTCTGGATTTTATTTTAGCATCTTTCCGATCTGTTACAGCATCAGATGTACCCGGAACCATTGGAATATTGTATCTGGCAACAGTATGTTTGGAAGATAATTTATCTCCCATCAGCTCAATGCTTTCCGGAGAAGGCCCGATGAAAATAATTCCGGCCTCTCTTACATTTCTGCAGAAATCCGCATTTTCGGAGAGAAAACCATATCCGGGATGAATGGCATCAACATTAAGCCTTTTACAAATGTCAATAATCTTATTTCCTAAAAGATAAGACTGACCGGAAGGCGGCGGACCGACGCACACAGCTTCATCGGCGTATCTGACATGCAAGGCATTCCGGTCGGCTTCTGAATAAATGGCAACGGTTTTGATCCCCATTTCTTTGGCCGTTCTCATAATTCTTAAGGCAATTTCTCCACGGTTTGCAATCAGAACCTTTTTGATTGTCTTCATAACTATTGTAATTTAAAAAAAATCAGGATCGTTTTCAGGGTCTTTTTTCCCGAAAAGTGCTCTGAATGTGTCAGTCATGTAAATAATATTATCCACTTTATCTTTCGCACTTTTCATCGGATTGATAAATTTTCCTTCATTTATTTTTAGCCGGAAATATTCAGAAAGTGTCAGTAAATCCTCAATATTTTCAGCAAAATCCCTGACAACCATCATCATCAGGCTTTTATGAGCATTTTCTGTCAGAAAGAGGACAATGTGAAAATTCTGATCTTCAAAAAAACTGATTGTCTGACTAGCCGACAAATCTTTGGGCATTGCCTGGTTATCAACCAGACAGTCTATGATTTCTCCATCTTCCTGAATAACAGAGATATTTTTTGAAAAATTTAGCATTTCCTGATTATCAACTTTGTGAAAATATGCCTGAACGGTCTGATATGAAAGTTTATTTAAAAAAGCATTTGCATTTTACCAAGTTTGTATATTCTGGAAAATTTACAATAATGCTTTGATAGGCCTTCATTTAAAAATATTGATAAATCATGACAATTTACAGGACTAAAATTAAATTGTAAGATAAGCTTAATAAGTTCTTGGAATATTACAAAATAAAGTTGGAGCAAAGATTCATGTTCTTTATTTAATCCAAACAAAACTGAAATTTGAATTTCCGGAAATAATAATTTAACTTTGTGATTATTTTAAGATTTTAAAACTTAAACGTAGATATAAAGTGGATATTTTCGAGAAAGTAGTTAATAACATGGGCCCTATTGGTGCTCATGCTCATTATTCCCACCATTATTTTTCTTTTCCTAAATTAACCGGAGAGTTGGGTCCTAGAATGACTTTCATGGGAAAAGAAATGCTTAACTGGTCTCTAAACAACTATTTAGGCCTGGCTAATCATCCTGAAGTACGTGAAGCAGATACAAAAGCTACTGAACAATACGGATTAGCTTATCCGATGGGAGCGAGAATGATGTCAGGTAATTCTGACCTTCATGAGGAGTTTGAAAGACAATTGGCTGAGTTTGTAGGTAAAGAAGATTCTTTTTTATTGAACTATGGTTATCAGGGTGTAATGTCGGTGATCGAGTGTATGGTTGACCACCGAGATATTATTGTATATGATGCTGAATCTCATGCTTGTCTGATTGATGGTATCCGTTTGCATAAAGCTAAAATGGGTACGTATTATAAGTTCAATCACAATGATATGGACAGCCTTCGTAAAAACCTTGAGCGTGCTACCAAACAGGCAAACGAAAAAGGAGGAGGAATCCTGGTAATTACTGAAGGTGTTTTCGGTATGTCCGGTAAAGTGGGTTCACTTGATAAAATCATTGAATTGAAGAAAGACTTCGACTTCCGTTTATTGGTTGATGATGCTCACGGATTCGGTACAATGGGAGCGAATGGTCGTGGAGTAGGTGAGGCTTTGGATTGTACAGACGGAATTGACCTTTATTTCTCTACTTTTGCCAAGTCGATGGCTGCCATCGGTGCTTTTGTTGCTGCGAAAAAGGAAATTATCATGTATCTGAAATATAACATGAGATCGCAGACTTACGCCAAAGCATTGCCAATGCCTTTCGTAGTTGGTGGAATGAAACGTCTTGAACTGATTAAGAAACATCCTGAGCTGAGAGAGAAACTGTGGGAGAATGTTCGTGCATTACAGGAAGGATTTAAAGCAAGAGGCTTTGACATTGGTGATACCACTTCTCCTGTTACGCCGGTATTCTTACATGGTGACTATGAAATTGAAGATGTAACAGCTCTGATTCGTGATCTGAGAGAGAATATGGGCATTTTCTGTTCAATTGTGGTATACCCTGTAATTCCTAAAGGCCAGATCATGCTTCGTATCATTCCAACGGCTTCTCATACGATAGAAGACATCCAATATACGATGGATTGCTTCGAAATCGTGCAAAAAAGACTGGGAGATGGTACTTATAAGCAGATGGCCAAGCAATTCCTGAGTGAATTAGCAGTATAATGATAAGAATTTGGTTTTTTTTTTGATTTTTTTTTAAAAAGAATTTGCGAGGTTTTGGAAATTGAGTAAATTTCGAACGTTAAAAGTGCGATTAGACGCTCTACAAGCATTTTAACGTTAATTTCAACCTAAAAATCCAAACACTATGAGCAGATTTTCAGAAGTAAAAGACCTCATCCTGTCACTTGAAGGTGACTTTGAAAAATTCTACGATAAAGGCAATCAAGCAGCTGGTACTCGCGTAAGAGGTGGCATGCAACAATTGAAGACTTTGGCACAGGAGATTCGTAGTGAGGTACAAAGTTTGAAAAATGAGAAAAACTAATTTTCTAGTTTAACTATAGAAAAGGCTTAGGGAATCCTAAGCCTTTTTTGTTTACAATGTTCCTTAAGCAAATCGGAAATTGCGGATTTTATCTGTAAAATGTCTAAAACTGATCTTTGTTCATGATCAAAGCAGAACCTTCCGTTGTCTTTTTCCCGGTTTGCACATCAAAAATTTCGGTTGAAATTTCAGCAGTATGTTTGTCAGCATTAATGGCAGTTACGGTAAATACTGCTTCATACTCGTTGTCAACAAACATTGGTCTTTTGTACTCTGAAGTTTGTTTTAAATATACACTTCCGAAACCCGGAAATTCTGTCCCCATTATTTTGGAAAATACGCTTGATGCTAAAGCACCATGAATAATCGGACGTTTAAAGGGCGTTCCGGCTGCGAATTCAGCATCCAGGTGTAAGGGATTGTTATCACCTGAAACTTTGGCAAAAAGGATTACATCATCCTGAGTAAATGAAAATTTATGTCGGTAAACCGTGCCTGACTCTATCATTGTAAGGGGTAAATATGAATATTAGGAATTTAATTTATCGTTTTTCCGTCGGGAAATGCCGGATCTTGTGGCAAAGTTAAAGATTATCAGTAACCTGTTAGATATTTATTTAAGAAGAATGATCAGCAACAATAAACCATTTTCCATTGATTTTCTTCCATAGAAGGGTATAGTGCCCTTCGATATCACCTTTTTCGGGTCTGGTTAAATGCCATTTACCCACCAGAAAACAAACGTCTTTGGCCGGGAAATCTACTTTAATAATATCAAATTTTAGTTTACCCATTGTGGCAAGATTCGGGTAATTTTTCTTATAATTTGCCAGCGTTGTATGATAGCCATATTTTACGCCGGATTTTCCGATGTACATTAATGAGTCAGATTCCCAATAACCTTTCATGAAATTTTCAAGATTTCCCTCATTCCATGCTCTGGTCTGTCGGTCTAAAATGTCAAGAATAGTTTGTTTATCTTTCGATAACTGACCAAAGCTTTGAAAACCAAACAGGAAGATTCCGAGAAATAGTAATTTTTTCATGCTTAAATTTTATGTATTTTTGAGTTTAAAATGCGCTATTTTTAAGGCAAAGGATGGTTTTTTTGAGAAAAATAAAAGGATAATATGAAATTCAGGGAATTTATTGAAAAATACAAGGATTATTATATCGTGGATGGATTGATGTACCTTTCATTTATTCTGGTGTTAATACTCATGTTTATTTTTTTTAGTTGAAAAACATTCAGCTAAGCATCTGTTTTATGATATGATTTGGTTTATAATGAATGCTACCTCCGGAACGACAACAGAAGCCCGGAAAAGCAAAATAATAAAGCTGATAGAGAATCAAAAGAATGTAAAATTGATTTTCACTGAATATGCCGGACATGGTGCGGAGATCAGTAAAAGAGCAGTGGCAGAGAAAGTCGATAAGGTTATTGCAGTAGGAGGAGACGGAACGGTGAATGAGATTGCCAGAGAGCTGATTGATTCTGAAACAGCTCTTGGAATCATTCCGATTGGTTCAGGAAATGGTTTGGCACGTCACCTGAAAATTCCGATGAAAGTTGAAAAGGCCATTCAGCTGGCTGTATCAGGGAAGACCGTTAAAATTGATGCCTGTTTTTTGAACGAAATTCCGTTTTTCTGTACAGCCGGTGTTGGTTTTGATGCCAATGTAGCAAACGAATTTGCCAAGCAGAAATCCCGTGGTCTGAAAACCTACGCAAAAATGTCGCTGAAATATTTCAGAACCTATAAGCCACAGACTTATCTGCTGGAATATAAAGGTCATGAAATGTCAAAAACCGCTTTTACGATCACTTTTGCAAATGCCGCTCAATACGGAAACAATGCGATGATTTCTCCTGATTCGAAAATTGATGACGGACTGATCGACCTGGTGGTTTTAAAACCTTTTCCTTTCGGGGCGGCACCGATTATCGGGGTGAGGCTTTTTAAAGGAACCTTGCCAAATTCACGCTATGTAGAAACTGAAAAGGGAACTTCTTTCAGACTGAAATCTGAGGAGCCTTTATTGGTTCATTTTGACGGAGAACCACATCAATTGTCTGTTAATGAGGTGGATGTAACGATCAGGCAACAGTGTTTGAAGGTAGTTTGCTAATCAGATTATAATGTTTTAATTTTTATAAAATGTCCAAAAACAAGAAAATTCCGGTAGGGGTTGTTTATTCCACCGATCCGACTTTTGACTTTTCTTATGACCAGGCTGAGGAGCCAGATACGCTTGCCCCTGAAAAGCAGAATTTTAAAATTCAGTTAGATAAAAAGGCGAGAGCCGGTAAACAGGTTACCTTAATCAGTGGTTTTATCGGAAAAACGGATGACCTTGATGCATTGGGTAAGAAACTGAAAAACCATTGTGGTTGCGGAGGTTCGGTAAAAGACGGGGAGATTTTACTTCAGGGAGATTTCAGGGAAAAAACACTGGAATTTCTTACTAAACTTGGATATAAAGCCAAAAAGAGCGGCGCTTAAGACCTTTGCAGCCGAATTAAAGAGCATATGGAGTTAAACACTTTACTGAAAAAATATCAGCATGAATTTGCAGCCGTTGTTCCTTTCAACTGGCAAAGTGATAAAGTGCTTAAACTAGACCTGACTGCCGGCAATCCTGATTTACATACAATCGATTTAAACGACACCAAAGTTTTTGAAGCATATCTTTTCGGAAAAATTAAACAGGCAAATGCAGTCTGTGGCTTTGGTGGATACATGGAAAATCGCTATATTTATCAAAAAAGAGATCATTTCCAACATTCTGACGAATCCCGGTCAATCCATTTAGGTGTTGATATTTGGGCAAAAGCCGGAACGCCCGTCTTTACACCTCTCGCAGGTAAGATTCATAGTTTTCAGAATAATGACAATTTTGGAGATTATGGCCCAACCATCATCGTTGAGCATGAATTGGAAAATACAATTTTCTTTACGCTTTACGGTCATCTTGATTTAGCGTCTCTAAATGGACTTTTTGAAGGGAAATTTATTGAAAAGGGGCAGAGAATAGCATCTTTCGGGGATTATCCTGTGAATGGGAACTGGCCGCCTCATCTTCATTTTCAGGTTATTTCAGAGATGCAGGGGAAAAAGGGCGATTTTTGGGGTGTTTGCAAGCCCTCTGAAAAGGATAAGTTTTCAATCATCTGTCCTGATGCGAATATTGTCCTGAAACTGGACGAAAAGTTTTACGAATAAAATAGTTTGTTATTAATATCTCAACTTTATAAAAAGAGTTTTTGCCGCTGTGAATATTTACTGAAGTTTTTACAGTACCCGGACAGCTCTTATGAAAATTAAAAAAATATGCGGATTGGTTTCCTTCAAATAGATTGGATTGATGTTTTAGATGTATTACTGGTAGCATTCCTGCTTTATCAGATATACAAGCTTATACAGGGAAGTATTGCCAACAAAGTATTTTTCGGATATATTCTTATTTATGTAGTGTACCTGGTTGCGAAGGCATTGGGGATGGAATTGCTGTCTGCTATTTTAGGACAATTTATGAATGTTGGGGTACTGGCTTTACTGATTATTTTTCAACAGGAAATACGTAGATTTCTGCTTATGCTCGGCAGATCAACCTCTTTTCAGGAAAATGCTTTACTAAAGAGATTCTACACACCTAAGATTTCCAAGGAAAATGTAAGCACTTTACAGGCGATAGTAGAAGCTACCAAGTCAATGGCAACAACGCATACCGGGGCATTGATTGTAGTGGAAAAAGAGGATGATCTGAAAAAATTTATAGATTCCGGAGATCATCTGGATGCTGTTGTTACAAAACCTTTGTTAAAAACAATTTTTGGGAAAAACTCCCCGTTGCATGACGGCGCCGTCATTATTAAAAACGGAAGAATTGCTGCGGCGAGGTGCATGCTTCCTATTTCTGAAAATGGCACAATTTCTCCGGCTTTGGGGTTCAGACATCGTGCCGCAATTGGAATGAGCGAACATACTGATGCTGCAATTGTAGTAGTTTCGGAAGAAAAAGGTGAAATTTCATTTGTTGAAAACGGAAGTATTTTTAGAAATATGTCTGCAGGTAATCTTGAAGAAAAACTGGCAGGGTATTTTGTCAAAAATTAGAAAACAGCATAAAACTAAAACAGCCCGGTTCGGAAATCATTTTCCATGCCGGGCTGTTTTATGATACACCATCGCTAATTTATAAACAGAAGAAGTTCGTCCTTTTCATTATCATTAGGAGAAAAACGAACCTTTTTGTCAAATTTCAGCCCAAGTTTTTTTAATAAGGCAATTGAGTGGCTATTGTCCTCCGTTGTAATGGCTGCAACCGGATGGATTTTCAGAACATTTTTTGCATAGTCCAGCGTGGCTTTGCCCGCCTCAAAAGCATATCCCTTTCCTGTATATTCAGGTAATAAAGCATACCCTATATCGACGTATTCCAGATAATCACGATGAATCAATCCGCAAAGACCAATAGGCGTTTCATCAGTTTTCAGTTTCACAAGGTATAAGCCGAAACCATTTGTCTCATAGCTGAGTTGCGGCCCGTTAAGAATATAATTACGGGCATCTTCCAGATTCTTTATACCCCGGTCGCCAATAAATTCCAGCCAGGTTGGATTATTTAACAGCTCAAAGATGAAGGCATCGCATTCAGGAGTTAGATGAGAAAGAATCAGCCTTTCAGTTTCGATTACAGTCATATTTTGAAAATTTAGCTAAAAGATGAAGGTTTTAGAAATGAAATGTTTGAAGTAAAATGAAATACAAAGTACAAAAGATTCTTCAGATCTGGTAATCACCTCATCATAAGTCTGACCATTTCCCTATTCGATCCGCCCTCAAACTATCCTTTAAATTTTATTCTATGTATTCTTAATGTTCCCCCTATATGCGCTGTGTTCCCATGTGGTTACCAAGCATTCCCCCTATGTGCCCTATGTTTCTATGTGGTTGCAAATGTGGTTGCAAAGAAAGAGGCTACCTCAAAACCCTGAAGCAGCCTCTTAAAACGTTAAATGTATTTTTTCTTACAAAATGAATCTTGTAGATAAGAAATTTGATTCCTGATTTTCAACAATCTGGTTAATAATTGCCTTATTTTCAAGTGTCTGCTTAGTCGCTACAACCGTGCGGATTGAGAATGAGCGCAAAGCAGCAGTTACTGACAACGTTCCTTCTGCAGAATCCTTACGGCCAGTGAAAGGAAAAGTATCTGGTCCCCGTTGGCATTGGGCATTAATATTAACCCTTGAAACCTGATTTACGGTAGCATCAATCAATTCGGAAATCTGGTTTACTTCAGTACCGAAAATAGAAACCTGCTGTCCGTGAGATGATTCAATCAGATAATCAATAGGTTCTTCGATGCTTTCATAAGGAACTACCGGAACTACCGGACCGAATTGTTCTTCATGCCAGATTTTCATTTTACTGTTAACCGGATAAATCAAAGCCGGTTGTACCAAAGATTTGTAGCTTTCTCCACCACCTTCGTTAATTACGCTGGCGCCATGAAGCTTTGCATCTTCGATCAGCTCTTTAAGGTAAGCAGGCTTGTTGGGTTCAGGAAGCGGAGTAATGTTAACTCCTTTTTCCCACATCATACCCAACTGAAGTTTTGAAATTTCCTCAGCCATTCTTTTGTTGAAAATATCGACAACGGACTTATGTACAAACATGATTTTCAGGGCTGTACAACGCTGACCGTTGAACGACAAAGAGCCTAGCATACATTCTTTCACAGCAAGTTCAATGTCAGCACTTTCTGTGACAATCGCAGCGTTTTTAGCATCCAGTCCGAGAATAGCTCTTAAGCGGTTTACTTTCGGGTGCATTTTCTTTAATTTATCGGCGACTTTTGAAGAGCCGATCAAAGTTAATACATCAATTTTCCCGGATTCCATCAGGCAGGGGATAACTGAGTTTCCACGACCATAAACAGTATTAATTACTCCGGCAGGGAAAGAATCTTTAAATGCTTCAAGCAAAGGATAATGTAATAAAGAACCGTGTTTCGGAGGTTTGAACAAAACTGTATTACCCATAATAAGGGCAGGAATCAGGGTTGTGAATGTCTCATTGAGGGGATAGTTAAAAGGTCCCATACAAAGAACAACTCCCAGTGGCGAGCGGCGAACCTGCCCGATAATTCCTTCAGTAATGGTAAAAGTTGAAGAGTTCCGGTCAATGTCTTTCAGAGCATCAATCGTGTCATAAATATACTGAACGGTTCTGTCGAATTCTTTCTGAGAATCTCCCAGTGATTTACCGATTTCCCACATCAGTAATCTGACCACTTCATCTCTTTTCTGAATCATCCTTTGTGTGAATTTCTCCACACATTCAATGCGTTTTGCCACTGACATTGAAGGCCATTCTCCACGACCGTTGTTATAGGCTTTTACGGCTGCATAAAGCACTTCCATCGCATCGGCGGGATCAGTGATAGGATAAGAACCTATGCGTTTTTGTTCCAGGCCTTTTTCGGTCTGGATATAAACCGGAGACCATACGTCCTGGGTCTTTCCTGACCACTGGCGCATTTCTCCGTTAACTAGATACTCACGCTGCTCAATCGGCTGAGTGAGGTTAAATTCTGCCGGAATTTGAGATTCCGCAGGGAACAAGCTTTCAAATTTTCGAGAGTTACTCATGGTTGTAACAAGGTTTTAAAGATAAATTTGCCGGTGGGAATGGTCACTAAATAATCCAAATATCGACAATTAATTTCTTGGCAAAGTTCAAAAAAAAAGCAAACTCCCTGTCGAAAGTTTGCTTTTTCTTGAAAAAAGAATATGTTTTCTCTTAATATTCTAAAATATAAGGGAGGTTCTTCGCTTGATCAACCCAGTCCTCAACTGCTGCAAGGGTAGGAGGGCGAGATGTTAACTGGTCATTTTCATTAGCTGAAAGAATCTTCGCATGAAGGTTGGCAGGAATCCTTTTTGACAGTTCTTTAACAGTATCTACACCTGCTACTTCCAATAGATCAGAATAGACAGAACCGATACCTTTCAGGCGGGCCAAATCAGCACGATTGGCTAATTCTAAAACTTCTTTCGGGAAAATACCAAGCTGAGAGGCCAACTCATTTCTACCTGCAGGAGTTGCTGCTTTAGCAAGAAACGGGTCAGATGTTGGATAACCTAATTCCTTTAATTTATCAGCCACTGTAGTTGAAATCCCTTTTAATTCACCAATTGGTAAGCTCATACTTTTGTAGGTTTATTTGTTGAAAAATACAGAAGTTTAATATATCTAAATTTGCTGAAGAAAAACTCAGAAAACTTACATATACTAAGTGATCAGAAATATAAGAATATTTTTATTTTTTTCGAACCAACCCAGTATTTTTTTTCCCCTGAGCCTTTTTAAAAGGTTTTCAACTGGTATTTTCTTCTTAGTTTATTGAGCAGAAATTTTTTCTGCATGGTAAAACTTTCGGGATGAATCTGGTTGAAAATTGTCTTTAACTCCTTGAATTTCTCAGGGTTATCCCAAAGAAAGGTTTCTGCATTTATGTTTTTCTGTTCTAAATACGTTTCAAAAATCATCCCTGAATGAGTTTACTAATTTTCTGCAAGTGTCTTCGACTTCTTGTTAACATAAATCAAATATACAAAAGAAATAAGTGCCAGTACTGCTGAGATAAAATACGGAAGTGAAATTTTATCAGGATTTCCCTGGTAAATCATCCCTGAGAAATAAGCACCAAGTCCGATTCCGGCCTCTAAAGCAATGTACATGGTAGCCATCGCTCTTCCTCTGTAGCGTTCATCAGAAAGATCAATCGTCCAGGCTGTAAGCGTTGGTGTATTGAAGCCCCATGAGAAACCAAAAAGGATTGAAGAGGTAATGAAAACCCAGAAAGATTGTGTCCAGGCAAGTAATAACATGGAAGCGATTAAAAATACAATCGAAATAATTAAGACCGGCACCCTTCCGAAACGATCAGAACTTTTAGAGAAAAATAGTCTCACAGCAAGGGAAGCAATGGTATAGAGCGTAAAGAAAATTCCTTTATTGGTCAGTCCCAGCATTTTTGTCTGATCAGGAATCAGCGTCAGAATTACACCGGATGAGAACGATACGAGTAACATGACAAAGAACGTTGGAAATACCCGTGGTTCAAAAACATCTTTCCAGCCTATTTTAAAAAGCTTCAGGCTAAATGCCTGTTTCTGTGCTTTAGGTAAGGTTTCCTTCATGTTCAACAGGATTATGATCGAGAACAAGGCCATTCCTGACGATACATAGAACATGGTATTCAATGAGAAAATATCTGCCAGATAACTTCCGATTGTTGGGCCTAATGACATTCCGGTAGCGGTAAAAATACCTAACATTCCCTGTGCTTCCCCTCTCCGGCTTTCCGGAATAATATCAGCTACGTATGCTGCTGTAGCCGTAGGTTTCGTTCCGGTTGACATGCCATGTACAAAACGCAGAAATAAAAAACCTGCCACAGAATGGATTAGGGGGTAAATACCTCCGCATATAAAACAAACAATTGAGCCGAAGGCCATAATCGGAACCCGGCCTACTGTGTCGGAAAGTTTTCCTGAAAAAGGCCTTGAAATTCCGGCAGTCAACGTGAAAAGTGCAATAATATAGCCGATATAAGCTTTTCCTCCCATACTACTCAGGTAATCTGGCAGTTCAGGAATCATCATTTGAAAACTGGCCGAAAAGAGAAAGTTACTAAGACAAAGCAGCCAAAACTGAAGCGTATAAATAGAAGATTGTCGTTCCATTCGCAAAGGTACGAAAAGTACAAAAGCAAGATGAGGTTTTTTTTGATAAATTTCGCAAAAAGAGCCCTGTCAGACAAACGAACCTGACAGGGTTTTCGTAAATGATTGATTCTTAATGTTTTTTTCGTGAATCAGATTTATTGATAGTCATGAGAAAGGCTGGTAAAAGGATTAAATTACAAATCATGGCCATCAGCAATGTTACTGAAATAAGAATTCCTAATGCCTGGGTTCCCTTGAAAGTTGAAGCGGTAAAAATAAAAAAACCTGAGAACAGAATTACTACAGTATAAAACATGGATACCCCGGTATTGAGAATGGTTTCGGTAACGGCCTGTGCGATTGTCCTGTTTTTCGAAAGTAATTCATCCTTGTATCTGGTAAGGAAATAGATGGTTCCGTCTGATGAAATACCAAAGGCAATGGAAAAAATCAGGATCGTGGTTGGTTTTAAAGCAATGCCAAAAAAACCCATCAATCCTGCTGTAATAATGAGCGGAATCAGACTTGGCAACGTAGAAATGAGTACCATTTTCCAGCTTCTGAATAACAATGCCATAATCAGACAAATCAGAATAATTGCCTGAAAAGTACTTTCAACCAAGTTTTTTTGCAGATAGTCATTTTGCCAGGCATAAACTACACTATTTCCGGTAATCTGGGCATTATATCCCTCAGGATCGCCGATTTTATGCATAATCCCGGCTTCGGCATCATAGTTAAAAATAGAATCAATTTTGGGCTGAAGTATTTTTATCAGTTCATTGGTTCTGACTGTTCCGACATCTGCCATTTGAAAACTTACCCTTGTATATCTTTTAGTGGAATCAATAAAACCATTAAAACTGTTTTGCTTTCCTTCCAGACTGGCATTAAATTCCTTTAGTTTATTTAACTCATCAATGCCTGGCAAAACAAAGTATTTGGGGTTTCCGCCACGGTAGGCCTGATAAATGAATTTTGTAGCAGTTACGAGTGATAAACCTTTCGTAAACTCCGGAAATTTGGCAAACTCCTTTTCCATTCTTTTAATTTTTGTTAAAAGCTGAGGTGTAAGGGCCCTTCCGGGTTTATAGGCATCAATATTTACTTCAAAAGGCATTACACCTTTAAAGTTCTTTTCAATAAATTTCAGGTCAGTAAAAATGGCATTATCCCTTGGTAAATCATCTACAATATAACCGATTGCCTGAATTTTGGTCATGCCATAAACTGAAGTCCCGACAATTAAAACAATAATGGCATAAATAAGCCCCCTGTGATTATTTACCCAGAAATTGATGGTGGTCAGAACTTTGGTAAGTCTTTTGGCTTCCAGGTGAGCGGTATTTTTAGCACTTGGCGGAGGCAGATAACTGAAAACGATCGGAATAAAAACCAAAGAAACAAGGTAAATAAGCATTACATTGATAGAGGCTACAATACCGAATTCTACTAAAAGAGCACTACCCGTAAAAGCAAAAACCCCAAAACCTACAAATGTGGTAAGATTTGCCAGAAACAAGGTTTGACCAACTTTCTCAATGGAAGTGCTGAGTGCCTGTATTTTGTTGCCATGCAGACTATATTCTTCATGGTATTTGTTGAGCAGGAAAATGGTATTCGGAATACTGATTACAACAATAAGCGGTGGAATCAGACCGGAAAGTAAAGTGATTTTGAATCCGAATAATACAATAATCCCCAAAGAAGAAACGATTCCGATTAAAACTACGATCAACGCAAAAATAACTACTTTCAACGACCGGAAAAAGATGGCCAGAATCAGGGAAGTAACACCAATGGCAAGCAGAAGAAAAAGACCTAATTCATGAGTTACCTGAGACGTAAATTCTGTTCTGATAAAAGGCATACCCGAAAAATGCATTTTTACCTGATTGGCATTACCGAAATCCAGAGCCATTTTCTTAATCCTTTTAACGATATCAATTCTGCTGTGATCGTTGATGGTTTTCTGATTAAAGGTTACCATCATCAGATGAACGTTTCCGGCATCATTATAAATAAAGTCCTGATAAACAGGAAGGTTCTTTATTTTCTCCCTGACAGCATCAACCTCTGCCTGAGTTTGAGGTCTTTTATCCAGAATTTTATCGGTAACGAACTTTTTAGCAGCCTCATCTTTTTTTAGAACAGGTAAGTTTGCATTTGAAATAACATCTTTTATGCCTCCGGTATTTTTAATTATTTCTCCCAGATCGTACCAATGCTGGAAGGTATTCAGGTCATACATGTGATCTGTTTCAGCAGCGATGACCATCACGGCGCCATCCTCACCATATCTTTGTTTAAAAGATTCATACAGCTTAAAGCGTTCATCTGTTTTCGGAAGAATTTTGGCTAATTCATAGGAAAGCTGAACTTTAGAGGCTTCAATTGACATGAAAATGGTCAGGATTGCCAATAATACCAGTGACAGGATGCGGTGGTTAAGAATAGTGCGGGCGAGATTGTGCCAGAATTGTTTCATCAGCGTTTTTAAATTATTCTTTTTCAGTATTTCAGAAATTCGTATCACCGGATTCTTTGTTAATTAACGAACGGTAATCTGTAAATAATCTGATCATCCCCTGATTAAATCATTACGAACTTAAAATATTGAAAGTATTAATGGTTTGAATAAATTCCTACTTAATATATATACTTAATAGTTCAAACGCAGCATGATGGGGTAATATTTTTCCGGAAATGACATCTTTTTGTAAATTTTTCAGCCTTTCCTGCACTTTGGGGTGATTATAAAAATGTTCTCCTAATGTTTGCTGAATGGAATTTTGCATCCATTCCAGATTCTGGTTCTGACGGTTTTTTTCAAAAAAACCATTCTTCTGAAGTAATTGTTTATGTTGTTCGACTAAATCCCATATTTCAGCAATCCCTGCGTTTTCGAGGGCAGAACAAGTCATTACCCTGGCGTACCATCCGCTTTCTTCGGGAGGGAAAAGGTGAATTGCATTTTCATACTCGGCTCTTGCAAGTTTTGCTTTGGGCAGATTATCAGAATCAGCTTTGGTAATTGCTATGGTATCAGCCATTTCCATAATCCCTTTTTTTAATCCTTGCAGCTCGTCTCCGGCTCCGGCAAGCATAAGCAGTAAAAAGAAATCAACCATTCCCCGTACAAAGGTTTCCGATTGACCTACCCCGACAGTTTCAATAATAATTACATCAAAACCCGCTGCTTCGCAGATGAGCATTGTTTCACGGGTTCTGTTAGCCACACCACCCAGGAAAGCACCTGCAGGAGAGGGGCGTATGTAAGCAAGGGGGTCATGAGCAAGCTGTTCCATCCGGGTTTTATCTCCGAGAATACTTCCTTTACTCTTTTGACTGCTTGGGTCGATGGCAAGAACGGCCACTTTTTTGCCTTGTGAAGTAAGAAATTTACCGAAAGCTTCAATAAATGTACTTTTTCCCACACCGGGGACACCGGTAATGCCGATTCTGATAGCTTTTCCGCTGAAAGGAAGAATTGATTCCAGAACTTGTGAAGCAAGTATTTTGTCCTGGGACAGCTGACTTTCAATCAAGGTAATAGCTCTGCTCAGAATCACCCTGTTACCGGAAAGGATTCCTTCTACATAACCTTGTACTGAAAGTCGTTTTTGCATAGATAAAGATTGTTTTCTAAAGGTTTAAGGTAACAGAAACTTATGAAAACATATTCAAAACGGGCCAAAACTATCTCTTTTTCAGAAGAACTTCTGCCCAGAGCAAGTCTTCCGGTGTAGTGATTTTGATATTTTCGTAGTCTCCGTCGATAAGATGAATTTCGAAACCGGCTGCTTCAGCCACGCTGGCATCATCAGTAAATGTAGGTAATTCAGGGTTTTGAAAAGCCTTTTTTATGGTTGAAAGAAGGAAGGTTTGCGGTGTTTGTATGATACGAACGGTAGAACGGTCAACAGCTTTTCCCGAAATCCTTACAGAGTCTTTCGAGGCAACGCTGACCACAGCAGTTCCGGTTTCTGAAGCGGTTTTAAAACTTCTCAGAATGACTTCAGTACTCACAAAAGGTCTGACTCCATCGTGAATGGCTACTAATCCTTCTCCCTGAATCATATTCAATCCGTTCAGACTTGACTGAAAGCGGGTTGCTCCGCCTTGTATGACCTGATGCGCTAAATTCTGAGAGAAATCTGCATGTTTTCGGCATAGTTCTTCCCAGAAATCGATCTGAGATTCCGGAAGAACTAAAAGAAGCTCAATGGAAGGATCAGCTTCCCGGAATTTTTTAAGGGTATGTAGTAAGATCGGAATCCCCCCAATTTCAATGAATTGTTTGGGTAAATCACTTTTCATTCTGCTTCCGCTGCCTCCGGCTACTATGATGGCATATTTCTTGAAAGAATTTGCTGACTCAGACATTATTCAGGTTTGGACAAGACTTAAAAAAAAAAAGACTAAATATGATTTTCCAGGAACATGAGAAATCATATTTAGTCTTTCAAAGATCAAAAATTAAAGAATCAGCATTGCATCACCATAGCTAAAGAATTTATATTTTTCTTTAATAGCCTGCTCATATGCACTGGTAATCAATTCATATCCTCCAAAAGCGCTGGTCATCATAATTAAAATAGATTCAGGCAAATGGAAGTTTGTTAAAAGCGCATTAGGAATTCTGAAATCGTAAGGTGGGAAGATAAATTTATCTGTCCAGCCTTCAATTGGTTTCAGATGTCCATCAGCAGAAACTGAAGATTCCAACGCTTTCAGAACAGTAGTTCCGACAGCACAAACTCTTTTAGAATTGTCGATCGCATCATTTACACTTTGGCAGGTAGCCTCAGTAATCACGAAATTCTCAGAATCTGTTTTATGTTTGGTAAGATCTTCGACATCAACCTGGCGGAAAGTACCAAGACCAACGTGTAATGTTACCGGAGAGAAATGAACGCCTTTCAGCTCCATTCTTTTCATAATAATTTTAGAAAAGTGCATTCCGGCAGTTGGTGCAGCAACCGCACCGACATGTTCAGCATAAATGGTCTGATAGCGCTCACGATCAGAAGCTTCTGCTTTACGTTTGAAGCGGATTTCGTCAGGAAGTGGTGTTTCTCCCAGTTCATCGATAGCCTTCATCAAAGCATTGTGATCGCCATCATACAGAAAACGGATAGTACGACCTCTTGAAGTAGTATTATCAATTACTTCAGCAACAAGATCGCTATCTCCAAAATATAATTTATTTCCGACACGAATCTTTCTGGCAGGATCTACCAATACATCCCAGAGACGATGTTCGCGGTTTAATTCTCTCAATAAAAACACTTCGATTTTAGCACCTGTTTTCTCTTTATTTCCATAAAGACGGGCAGGGAAAACTTTGGTATTGTTCGTGACCATTACATCACCATCATCGAAATATTCGAGAATATCAGAAAACATACGATGTTCAATGGTTTTAGTCTTGCGATTAACAACCATCAATCTTGAATCACCTCTGTTTTCAGGGGGATGCAATGCAATAAGGCTTTGTGGAAGGTCAAATCTGAATTCAGATAACTTCATACGGATTTATGATTTTGGTTTTTGTGGAAACGACAAATTCTTGAACAATAAAGGGTTAGTTGTAATCTATTTTGGTGTGAATAAATCCTTCTGACCTTGAACAAATCACTATCGTTTTGTACCGATTCTTACAAAGATACAATTTGGAGGGGGGGCTTGTCAATATAAAGTTTATAATATCCTCTTCCTAATTTTTCGGAGCTAATAAATTGAAGGGGTAAAATTGTACATTTCTTAGTATCCAAAAGGCACAGATCAGGCAGATTACTGACCAGAAAAATGTTTTGCCCGGGATTAATCTGTTAAGGTAATAACCTGGAAATAATTCCTGCAATACTTTCAGGAAAATTAATGGTAATATAATGTAAATCAATGGATTGTATTGTAATGCATCCAATGGTTTTCTGTGCAGTAATGCCTGAAATGCTCTTTGTCCCCCGCATCCGGGGCAATAAAAACCCGTGAATTTGTGAAAAATGCAGACAGGAAGAACCGGATTATCCAATAAGTCTGCGAAATAATAAAAAGCGGTTATTATCAAAATAATAACCGCTAAAATAATTTTATCAAAGGAGAATTTTTTGTATTTATCAGGCTTTAACCACATAAGTTTTAGCAATCATGTCATGTAAAGTCTGTTCTTCTTTATTAAAAAATGCCAGAAAGTAACCGATCAGACATATCATACCGGAAATCAATCTGCTGATTGACCTAATGATAGCTGTATTGGTCTGGAGGCGTTGACCATTTGCGTCTACTACTTTAATTTTCATAATTCTTTTACCGATAGTAGCCTGACTCGGAGATGATTCGAAATAAGCAAAATAGGCGATTTGGGCAACAACAGAAAAACCGTTTAAGGCGATATATCCTGCTCCGAATATTGCGGCATTTCCATCAGAAACTCCGGTAGAAAAAGCCGACCCGAAGAAAATCATCATGAGAGCGCCAAAAACAAGGCCAAAAAGTACTATGTCAATGATTACAGCCAAAAGTCGGTTTCCGACTCCGGCCAGCACTTGGTTTTCCATAAAAATACTGTTTAGGGTTTATTGAGGAATTAATTGAATTTTGGAACAAGAAAATTATATTTTCATTCATTCCCAAATTTTATCAGCCGAAATGATAAACATTCTTATTTAACGTTCAGTTTAGATGAATAAATAACATTGTATTTGATTTACTATTTTCAAGATTATGTCAAAAGTTTCCGTTTTCTGGTTCAGAAGAGATTTGAGATTACATGATAATGCCGGATTATATCATGCGTTAAAGTCGGGATATCCGGTTCTGCCTGTTTTTATTTTTGACCGGGAAATTCTTGATAAACTGGAAGATAAAAAAGACAGAAGAGTAAGTTTTATTCATCAGGCTATTCATGATTTACAAAATCAGCTCCGGCAGTCAGGTTCCTCTCTTTTGGTGAAATACGGCAGTCCTTCAGAGGTTTTTCCGGCACTTCTTGAGGAATATGACGTGGAAACCATTTTTTTGAATCATGATTATGAACCTTATGCTTTGGAAAGGGATGAAATGGTACAGGAATTTGTCAGAAGTGAGGGCGTGGATTTCAGAACTTATAAAGATCAGGCGATATTTGAGAAGAATGAAGTACTTTCCGGTGCCGGATCTCCCTATACAGTTTTTACACCTTACAGCAGGAAATGGAAAGAAAAACTAAATACATTTTACCTGAAATCTTATCCGAACGAAAAGTATTTCAGCAATTTTTTACAGACAGAACCTTTTATTATTCCTGCACTGGAAGAAATGGGTTTTGAAAAACTAACTGAAAATTTTTCGCCTAGAATCGTAGAAGAAAATCTGATTCTTCACTACCAGGAACAACGAAACTTTCCTGCAATTGAAGGAACAACCAGACTGTCGGTTCATTTAAGGTTTGGTACGGTTAGCATCCGTGAACTGGCAGAAAAGGCGCTGCGATTATCAGAAACCTGGTTAAATGAATTGATCTGGCGGGATTTTTACTTCAGTATCTTATTTCATTTTCCTCAGGTGGGTAAGGGTGAGGCCTTTAAAAGAGAGTATGACAGGATTACCTGGCGAAATAACCCGGAAGAGTTTGAATTGTGGTGTGAAGGAAAAACGGGTTATCCGATTGTCGATGCAGGTATGCGTGAACTAAATGCGACAGGTTTTATGCACAATCGGGTGAGAATGATTACGGCAAGTTTTCTTACCAAACATTTATTGATCGACTGGCGTTGGGGAGAAGCGTATTTTGCTCAAAAGTTAATAGATTTTGACCTTTCTGCGAACAATGGGGGCTGGCAGTGGGCTTCAGGAAGCGGATGTGACGCTGCGCCGTATTTCAGGGTATTTAACCCGACCTTACAAACAGAGAAATTCGATAAAAATATGGAGTATATCAGAAAATGGGTTCCGGAATTAAATACTTCGTCATACCCTCAGCCGATGGTAGACCATAATTTTGCCAGAAAACGTGTCCTGGAAGTTTATCAGTCGGGTTTAGGAAAAAAAGAGTAAAGATGCTTCTGTTTTTGTATGAAATTATTTAAGGCGATGCAGATAAGGATAATGATAGAAATAATGAAAACGTACTTTGCTGTATTAAGTACTCTTTATACTTATCCTGTTTTTCGATAAAATAATTTTCTAATGAAACGTCTGCAATTTTTTCAGTTTTCTAAAACTGTATTTCTGTTCCTTATTTCTTTCGTCGCCTTTTCTCAGTCTGCGAAATATCCGATTATCCCCCAACCTCAGTCACTCATTCCCGGGAAAGGATATTTTACCGGAAATACCAGTACAAAGTTTATCAATTTAAGCAGGGAAAAATCTGTCGATTCAGTATTGATCTGGGCCAAAGCGGAATATGAGCGGTTTTGTAGAGTTGAGCTGAAAACAGCAAAAACGAAACCAAAATATCCGAATAACCAGGTGCTGATTCGTCTGGATCAAAGTGTGGTTAATCCGGAAGGATATTTACTTAACATCAGGCCCGAATCAATTCAGATTACCGCTTCCAAACCTGAAGGCGTATTTTATGCGCTTCAGACTTTACGCCAGATTATTACTCACAAGGAAGGGGAAAAGACCTGGAAAGTTCCCTGTGCGAAAATAGAAGATGTACCGAGATTCGCTTACAGAGGTATCATGCTGGATGTTTCCAGACATTTTATGCCGGTGGATTTTCTTAAAAAATACCTGGATGCCCTGGCAAGTTTAAAAATAAACCGTTTTCACTGGCATCTTACTGACGGACAGGCATTTCGTTTTGAAAGTAAAAAGTATCCTAAATTGCATACTGCCACATCTACCCAATGGCCGACGAATGAAGGATATTATACTCAGGATGAAATGAGAGCGATTGTAAAGTATGCTGCTGAGCGATTTATCACCGTAATTCCTGAGATTGAAATGCCAGGGCATTCTAATGCTGCGTTATCAGCTTATCCTCAGTTTGCTTGTCAGGATAGTACTGGAAAACAATTGGAGACACAGGGAGAGTATTGTCCTAAGGATGAGACTATTGCATTTTTGAGTGATATCATTGACGAAGTAATTGAGATTTTCCCAAGCAAATATATTCATATCGGAGGGGATGAAGCCGGAAAACAGGCCTGGAAAAAATGTCCGGCTTGTCAGAAACGAATGAAAGATGAAGGTCTGAAAAGCCTGGATGAATTGCAAAGTTATTTTATTCAGCAAATAGAAAAACATGTTAATAGCAAAGGCCGCAGAATTATTGGCTGGGATGAAATTGTTGATGGCGGAATTGCTGAAGATGCAACGGTGATGTCATGGAGGGGAATTGAAGGAGGGATCAAAGCTGCAAAGGAAAAGCATCAGGTAATCATGACGCCTGGCTCACATTGTTATCTCGATCATTATCAGTCTGAATCTACGGATGAGCCTAAAGCATTCGGTGGCTTGACAACTTTGGCTAAAATATATTCTTACGAACCAATTCCAGAAGGTTTAACGAAGGAAGAAGGTCTGAATATTATTGGTTCTCAGGGAAATTTATGGACAGAATGTGTCCCCGAAGGCTCGCATGCTGAATATATGACCTTCCCAAGGGCAATTGCTTTGGCTGAGGTAAACTGGTCAAGAAAAGAGTCTAAAGATTTCAATGACTTTTTAGGACGGTTACAATACTGGATTAAATATTTTGATCAGAGCCAGATTAACTATGCCCGACATTTTTACGAGATAAAGCCACAGGCCCAAAGACAGAATGGAAGCCTTAATCTGGTTTTACAAAGTCAGAATAACAATGCCCCCATTTATTACACACTTGACGGAAGCAAGCCAACTTTACAATCAACACTTTACAAAGAACCTTTTAAGGTTAGTCAATCAAGTACCTTAAAAGCTGCTTCTGTAATGAATGGAGAAGTGGTGGACGAAATCCGAAGAACATTTGTCCTCCATAAAGCTGCCGGAATCCCTGTTTCATTAGTTACTCCACCCAATAAATCCTATAATAAAGGTGGTGTACAGGCTCTGAGTAATGGTATTCTCGCTAACGATGCCAATTTTAGTGATAATGAATGGCTTGGCTGGAATGGAACAGATTTCATAGGTTCTTTTGAATTATCAGGACAAACGGAAGTCTCAAAAGTCTCATTCAGATTCTTTCACAGACCAGGTGCCTGGGTATATGTTCCTTCAAAAGTATCTGTCTGGTCATCTGAAAATGGAACAGATTATACATTATTAGCAGAGACAAATGTGGAATTTCCACAGAAAGAAGGAGCCACAGATGTTTCCCTCAATTTAAAAACGGCAGTTAAGCCAAAATGGCTGAAAGTTACGGCAAATTGTCTGATGAAGATTCCGCAGAATTATCCGGGAGCAGGAGATATGGCCTGGCTTTTTGTAGATGAAATCGTAGTAGAATAAGGTGAATTTTCCATAAAAAGGGCATTGCATGGTTTGCAATGCCCTTTCTGAATTAGAGGAAATCATTAATCTGACCTTTGTTCTTCACTTTGAAACCTTTTTCAGTCAATTCAACCGTAGCACAATCAAATTCCGGGTCGTGGTCGAAAAACAAAATCCATTCTTTGGCTGCTGCTGCTTTTAAAACTGCCTCTTTTTCTTCCATAGTTTGTAAAGGTCTTATGTCATAACTCATCACGTAAGGCACATGTAAATGTGCGTGTGAGGGAACGGTATCTGCAATAAACAGTATTTCTTTGTCATGGCAGGTGATTTTAGGCATCAGCATTTTTTCAGTGTGCCCGTCAGCCAGCAGGAAATCTATATTCGGGAAAGGCTTTTCAGATTGCTTATCGATAAAATATAACTGATCGCATTCCTGAATAGGGAGGATGTTCTCTTTAAAAAAAGTAGCTTTTTCTCTGGGATTCGGATTGATCGCCCAATTGAAATGAGCAGAATGACTCCAATACCGGGCATTCGGGAAAGTCATTTCAAATTTTGTTCTGTCATTATTCCATCTGACGGCACCGCCACAGTGGTCGAAATGAAGATGGCTTAAAATAACATCAGTCACCTCTTTCTCAGAAAATCCTGCTTTTCTGATAGATTTGACCAATTCACCTTCTCCATGACGATAATAATAAGATTGCCATCTGGCATCCTGTTTGTCGCCCATTCCTGTATCTGTCAGAATCAGACGATCTCCGTCTTCAATCAGTAGGCAGCGCATTTTCCAGGAACAAAGGTTGTTTTCATCAGCCGGAACCCATTTATTCCAGAAAGTTTTAGGAACAACTCCGAACATTGCTCCGCCATCCAATTTAAAAAAACCTGCGTCAATACTATAAAATTTCATGTAATCTGATATTTAATAAGTTGATGAGTTGGTAAGTTAGGTTTTGTTAATTAAATTCGGAAGCAGCAGTTAAAAATAATCTCTTTAAATAAACCGGTAAATTATATGAAAATTGGATTGGTTCTTTCAGGTGGCGGAGCAAGAGGATTTTCTCATCTGGGTGTTTTGAAAGGATTGTTAGAGCAGGGTATTCAGCCCGATATGCTGTCTGGCTGTAGTGCCGGTTCGATTGCGGGGGCGATGTTTGCTGCCGGATATTCCCCTGACCATATTTTTGAAATAGTTGTTTCCAATATCTCATACCGGACTTTTCGTCCGGCCCTCAGTCGTTTAGGTTTATTTAAAATAGAAAATATTGAGAACCTTTATGCCAAATACCTTCCCCATAATTCTTTCGAAAATCTAAAAATTCCCTTAACAATCAATGCCACAGATTTATACAAAGGAGAAACGGAATATTTCAGTTCGGGAGAATTGATTAAACCTATTCTTGCTTCATGTTGTATTCCCGGGCTTTTTGAACCAGTCAGGTTTAATGATAAGATTTACATAGACGGCGGAGTGCTCAATAATATGCCGATCGAGCCATTAGAAGGAAAATGTGATTTTATTATAGGAAGCCATTGTAATCCTTATGGAGTGCCGAAAAGATTGGTGTCAATGAAATCGGTTATTGAAAAAACGCTGTTACTCGCCATTAACAATAACACACGTTCAAGAGCAAATCGCTGTGATTTTGTCATAGAGCCGGGTGGTCTGCGTGACTTCGATCCCTTCAGTATAAGTAAAGCAAAAGAGCTTTTTACAATAGGTTATGAACATACTAAATCTTTGGAAATTGCAATTTTGATTGAACGGCAAAAACAGCTTTCATGATGCGCAATATTTGCGCAATATTAAAAAAGTACAATTCTTGACTGATTTGTGCTATCAGGTATATAAGTAGAACTGATTAGAAAAGTAGAAAATATTGATAAAAATCAATAAAAGGAAAAATATTTTAATAATCTGTAGAGTGGCCAAATAAAATTTCGTATATGTCGAAATGTATAGTCTATTAGTATAGTATTTTAATAGATTTGTGGTGATTTTTTGTGGAATTATTGAAAGATGATTTTTGTCAGTTTTCTCAAAATGAGGTTTATTTTCGAGCCTATAATCTGTTTTTTATTGAAAATTTTATGTTTTTGGCTTTTTTGAATTAAAAAGTTTTCAAAAGCATTTTGTTTGTTAAATACAAATTATATAAATTAGCAAGTGTTAATCCATAAAACTTTTGTCAACTTTAACTAAAACTTGTTCATGAAGAAATTTTTACTAATGAGTTTGCTGTTAATTTTCTCGTCTTGCTTGAGTGTTTTTGCTCAGGACAGGAAAATTACAGGCAAAGTGACTTCGGCCGAGGATGGTTCGGGTCTTCCGGGTGTTTCTGTTCAGCTGAAAGGTTCCAATAAAGGAACTACAACTGATGCTACAGGCGCTTATTCACTTTCAGTACCATCCGGTAACGGGGTATTGAAATTTAGTTTTGTCGGGATGTCAACAAAAGAGGTTTCTATTGACGGGAAATCTGTAGTTGATACTAAACTTGAAACCGATGCCAGACAATTATCAGAAGTTGTTGTAACCGGGGTTGGGGTTGCAACAAGTAAAGCTAAATTAGGTTTTGCTGTAGAATCCATTACTTCTAAAAATCTTCCACAGGCACCTACTGCTTCAGTGGATCAGGCTCTTGTCGGTAAAATTGCCGGAGCACAGATTTCTTCAGTAAGCGGTACTCCCGGTGCTCCTGTAAGTATTGTATTAAGAGGTATTAACACGATCAATAAAGGTACTTCTCCCATCATTCTGATTGATGGTATTCAGGTTGCATCTACTGATTTAAACTCAATTGATTTGAATACGATCGAAAGAGTAGAGGTGGTGCAGGGTGCTGCTTCTGCCACTATGTATGGTGCGCAAGGTGCGAACGGTGTAATCCAGTTGTTCACTAAAAAAGGAAAACCCGGTCAGTTAAATATTGATTTCTCTTCAAGTGTTTCCCGCAATGAATACCTGAATGTAGGAGGATTGCGTCAGGCACAATATCATGCTTTTACCACTGATGCCAGTGGAAATGTAATCGGTGCATCAGGAAAACCCCTTACTCAGGATCCTGTAACCGGACTTTACAGTGAAAACGTTCAGTACAATGCCTTAGATCCGAAAAGCCAGCTGAATAAGCCTTATAATGCTAACCTGAAGTTTTATGACAATTATAGTTTCTTCTTTGTTCCTGCTTATACTTACAACAACAGTGTTTCAGTAACAGGAGGAAAAGAAAAACTGGATTTTGCTTTCTCACTTTCTAACAATACACAGGGAAGTAATATCGTAAACAACGGTAACTATTCAAGAACAAACCTTGTGGCAAATATTGGTGCTGAATTGGCTCCTCGTTTGAAATTCCGTTCTACTACTCAATTGGTTTATACCAAAAATACCTTAAAGACTCCTGACAGAACGATTCTTTACAGTATCAATAACACTCGTCCTTTTGCCAACTATCAGGCGGTTCTTTCTGACGGCAACTATGCAGCTTATGTCGGAGATGCAGCTGGTGTGAATGGTTTGAACCCGAACTTCTATCAGCAATATACTGATCGTCAGGATAACAGAGTAGATGTAATTCAAAACCTTAACCTGAACTACGAAGTGAATAAGTTTTTGGAACTGGATGCGAAATATGGTATTAACTACCAACGTGATGAAGACGTTTATCAATATGCTAACCAATCTCAAAATGGCAATATTCGTGTAAGACCTACCAACTATGTAGGAAACTATGCTTCAAATGCTTTAGGGGAGATTGATAATTTCAGTATTTCAAAAGTTTTCCAAAACTTTCTGGCAACTGCAACCATCCGTACGGATTTTCAGAAAGACTTTAACCTGAGTCTTCCTATTACTACTACTACTCAGGTTGCTTTTGATTATCGTAAGCAAAATAATAATCAATATGTTACTTATCAGTTAGGTTTGCCTACTTACACTCCGTACACACCTGCTCAGGGAACAACTACCCTGACTCGTCCGTTGGATTTTAACTCGGTAACAGGAAACCCAAGAGGTACTTTCAGTGAGCCGTTTGTAACCTATGGATATCTGGTAAACCAAAGATTTGAATATGGCGACATTGCCGGAGTATCAGGTGGTTTCAGAACGGATTACTCTTCTGCCTTTGGTGCAGGTTCTAAACCATTTACTTTCCCGAGAGCTGATGGTTATCTGAGACTTTCTCAATTGGATTTCTGGAAAGATAGTCAGATTTCCGGAACATTCTCTGAATTTAAACTGAGAGCAGCTTACGGACAAGCAGGTATTCAGCCAAGACCATTTGACCGTTATGTAACATTAGGTACAAGAAATATTGGTTCTAACAGTGCATTCTACTATCCTACAGCTCAGTCTAACCCAGACTTAAATGTGGAGGTTTCTACTGAAACTGAATTGGGAGCTGATTTTGGTTTCAATCTTAGCAAAGGAAGCAACTGGTTTAATGACCTTCGCCTTTCTGCTACTTACTGGAAGCGTTCTACAGACGGAGCGATCTGGAATGTGGATGCTGCGCCATCATCAGGAGCAGGAACGATCAAAACAAATGCTTTTGGTATCGGATCGAACGGTATTCAGGCTTCAATTAATGCAACAGTTTTCAAAAAAGGTGATTTCACCTGGAATACCACGGTTAACTTCAGTAAACAATCTTCTCAGATTGACTGGGTTACAGGAAATGGTGAAATTGTAATTCTTTCTAATGCTGGTAGTACCAACTATGTCTTGAAAGCTGGAGAGAAAATCGGTCAGTTATATGGCTTTAAAGCTGTTCATGATCTGAAAGCAAGAAAACCGGACGGATCTTATGAAATTCCTGAAGGCGATCAAAGTAAATATGAAGTGGCGAGTAACGGATTTGTAGTTGATAAAACAACTAAACAACCTTATTTCACTACAGATAAATACAGCTTCGGAGATCCTAACCCTAAGTTTAATTTATCGTTCATTAATGATTTTACCTATAAAGGATTTATCAATTTCGGATTCCAGTTTGACTGGGTTAACGGAAGCCATATTTACAACCAGACGAAAGAATGGATGTATCGTGACGGTATCCACAGTGATTACGAAAAACCAATCACTATTAATGGTGAAACAGGTGCATGGACTGCTTTCTATCGCGGAGTTTATACAGCCCGTGGTAATAACGCAACCAAAGACTATTTCTACGAAGATGCTTCTTTCCTGCGTTTAAGAAACGTTTCAATTGGTGTTGATCTGGCTAAGGCTTTGCATATCAAGACTTTCAGAAAACTTCAATTGGTGTTCTCCGGAAGAAACCTGCTGACCTTTACAGGATATACCGGGTTTGATCCTGAAATCAGTTCGGGTGGTAGTGCAGCAGTTGGAGAACCAGCAGGTAACAACTCTGCCTGGGACAGAGGAACTGACCATAATACGATGCCTAACATACGTTCTTATCAGGTTAGTTTGAATTTCGGGTTTTAGTCAGATTTAACTTTAAATGCATTAAGAAGATGAACATAATAAAGAAATATATATTGATGGGGACGATGGCACTTTCGCTGGCGTCTTGTCAGGACCAATTAGATATTAAGAACCCTAACCTACCGACTCCTCAGAGTGCGAGCACTGAATCAGGTATTTTATCATTGGGTTTAGGAGCCGTTTATGCAAACGGATTCAGAGATTTGAAATATTATGATGGGGTAAACGGCCGTTTCTGGGCTGGTGCTATCGGATTTCATGAATTAATGGGAGATGTGGTAGGTATTGAAGCTGCAAACCAATATGCAAATCAACTGGCTTGCCCGGATGTAGTTACGTTGGATAATGGTAATAAAGTATTAAACCCAAGTGTACCAAATACGCAGTTAGCCTTAATTCGTTCGGTAAACGTTAACTCAAATGCCGGCTCAAATCCATTGTATTTTGAGTGGGGTTATATGTATTCTCTTAACAATGCCTGTAATGCTGTACTTGAAGTGGTAGAAGGAGTTACTTTTTCAGGGGATGGTGCTACCAAGAAAAACACCATTAAAGCCTGGGCTTATTTCTGGAAAGGTTTTGCTTATGCGAGAATCGGTTCAATTTATTATGCCGGTGTAGTTAACGATAAATCAGGTGTTACCAATGGTAAATATCTTTCTAAAGAGGATATAATTAAAGAATCTAACAGCAACCTTGATAAAGCTGCAACAATTCTCGGAACAATCAACGGAGGAGCAGATTATACCGCTATTCTTGGAAAATTGATTCCTGATTATTGTCAAAAAGGCAAAGGTGGTATTTTAACACCTGATATGTGGGTAAGAAATATTAATACGCTGAAAGCACGTAATATTCTGGTAAATACTCCGGTAAAATCAATGACTGCTGCGCAATGGAAATCTATTTCGGATTTGGCTAATGCAGGTATTAAAGCAACAGATTATATCTTTACCGGTCGTTCTAACAATGCCGGAGATAATGATTTTGTTGGTAGTCAGAATGGATCAGTTATTTCAAAAACCATTTCATCGGCAGCCGGTGGAAACACTTACAAATTGAGTGAGCGTTTTATTCAGGAGTTTAAAGCCGGTGATAAACGTTTGGCTAATAACTTTAAAACTACAACTGCCTGGGTAGGTGATGCCAGCCGTGGAAACGCTTTTAACACCAGATATACAGTTATTGATGGTGGTTTAGGCGCTGCGGGAGTGGTGGTTTATGGTACTCAGAAAGAAGGTGAATATGAATTGGCTTTAGCAGGAAATTATGAAGAAAATGAATTAATGAAAGCCGAAGCATTGATTTACACCGGTAGTATTGAAGACGGTTTGAAATTGATCGATGGTGTTCGTAAATCTCAGGGAGCAGGTCTTGATCCGGTTGCAGGAACGGGTCTTGCTGATGCAGACGCTAAAGAAGAACTGAGAAGAGAGAGAAGAATTACCTGTGCATGGAGAGGTCTTTCATTCTACGATGCACGTCGTTGGGGTGTGTTGGAAACAGGCAGATCCAATACGATTGTAGTCGACAGAACCGGTACAGTAAATACCAAAGCAACAATCAGTTATAACTATCTTGATTATTGGGATGTACCTGATAATGAACTAGCTTATAATAAACCTGCTGCTGGCAGTGCTCCGGTAGTGAATCCTAAAAAATAACAGGTTTATTAACAATAGTAAGAAAGAGAATCATCCGAAAGGGTGATTCTCTTTTTGCGTAAAAGAAGATTATGAATCCGATGTCCCGCTTCCTTTTCTGCTGAGATAATTATCCATGACAAGGCGCCCATCCTCCATTTTTATTCGCAACTATTTGAGCCAGTTTTGTATGGTAATTTAAGAAAATCAAATACCAGCCAATACGATATGGAATTTAAATACCCGCTTCCGCCTTTTACTATGGAAACAGCTTTGCAAAAGGTACAGATAATGGAGGAAATCTGGAATAGTAATGACCCGGAAAAACTAAGTGAGTTTTGCAGCATAAATACTGAATGGAGAGAAAAGACAGAATTTATTCAGGGAAGAACAGCAGTAAAGGAACTACTGAAACAAAAATGGTCAAGAGAGTTAAATTATAGTCAGAAAAAGGAATTATGGGGGTTTAGAGGTAATCGGATGGCTGTCAGATTTGAATATGCGTATCAAAATGAGGAAGGACAATGGTTTAAAGCCTATGGAAATGAATTACTTGAATATGATGAATCAGGCTTGCTTGCCAGAAGGTATGCAAGTATGAATGAGCTGCCCGATGAAGAGGCATGAAGCAGTATAAACTATTACAAATTAAGACCATGGAAAATAAGCAATTAATGACAGAATCTTCGGAACAGGTAGGTACAGTGAGGGATTTTTATAAGATTGAAACCGAAAAAGTGGTAATCGCTGATGAATGTGGGGATACACTATGGGATGAAGTATTGGAAGAAAATGAGCGAAAAGTGCTGAATACTGAAGCAGATCAGTAAACGGGAAACAATAAGATTATGATAAGGGAAATGATGACAAACAGGTATGATTTCCCTTATCATAATACCGGAACAATTATGGTTTTGCCATTTTCTTAACAGGCTGCCCAAATCGGAAAACAGTCTGATTTGCTTCTGAATCAGGTTTATCACTATAAATTAAAATATCTGTAATCCGGCAATCATGCTCTTTATCCGGATTTAATAATTTCAGTTTAACGTTGTGTTTTCCTTTGGGAAGTTTATAATTCCAGCATAATTCATGCCTGCGTGTGGTAAAAGCTGTTGGTAATTCAGCTATTTCCTGCACTTTCCCATCTACATATACTTCCATTTTGAGAACGTACGGACTCTCCGAAGCCCATTTGGCTGTTTCCCCTTTTACCACATAGCCAGTTCCTTCAAAATCAAAGGCGTATTCATCATTTAGACTTTTATAAACATATTGTTTGTCAACCGGATATGTCCCGTCAAAGCTCTTTTCAAACTTTACTGCTTCCGGGGTTTGTAAGGCTATTTTTACAGAATTATTACTGATTTTGCCACCGTTCCGTTCGATATTTTGCAAAGCATGCTTAAACCCGATTTCGTATACCTTGTTTAAAGACGTTGTGGTATATTTGAAATCAATATTTTCAGCTTCTTTTAAACCCATTTTCCAATAGGCCGGAATAGAGGAGTATCCAAGCATGGTTCCTAAAATACCTCCGGCGGAAGAAGGGTTACAATCGGCATCTTGTCCGCATCGCGTGGTGATCTCCATTGTTTTGGTAAAATCGCCTTTGCCATATAATAAACCCAGTACAACATAGGCGGAATTAATGGTAGCATCTATATTAAAAGGGGCAAAAACTCCGTCCGGACAGCCAATATCTTCCGACCATTTATTCTGAATCTCATACCAGGTCTTTTTCCAGTCATTAGGATACATTTTATGCCATTTTATAACATCGGCGATGCATTTATAATAGTTACTTTGTCTGGGGATGGTTTTTAAAGATTCTTCAATAATGTAATTGATGTCTTTCGAAACAAAAGCTAAGGTATAACAGGCGCCCAGAAATACACCCCCGTAATACCCGTCTCCATAATTCATAATATGGCCGATTTTGTCTGAAATCTGAGCGGCTGTATTAGGCATACCGGGCGACATTAATCCTGCAAAATCGCATTCAATCTGATAATCAATACAATCTGCATGAGGATTATTTTCCCAATGACCGGACTGAGGAGGCATTATGCCATGCAAAATATTGTATCGGCCAACCTGATTGGCATGCCATAGCGCATATCCCGCATTGGCATATGCTTTTGCATGAGAAGTTACGGGTGCATCAAGACCTTCCCGTTCAAATACTTCTACAAAAGTCAGGTCCATATACAAATCATCATATAAGCCCGGATTCTGCTCCATACATTTTTTCAGATAACCATCGTACCAGGGAACAGGCTGATATTCATTGATGATTGTACCATTGTATTTGAATTCCATTGGCCCACCGAAGGTTACGCCAATCGTTTGGCCAGCCCAGCCCCCTTTGATTTTATCCTTTAACTGGTCTTTGGTAAGGGTGACAGATTTATTGTATTGGGCATCAGTTTTAAATAGAAATCCCAGCAATGCGGAGATTATCAGCAACTTTTTCATAGTTTTTCGGTTCATTGTAATGGAAAGAGAGAATTGTTTCAAATAGAAATCCTATCATTTTACCGATAATTTTACTCAAGCCTGACCTTCCCTGTGGTCTTTTTATCTTTTTGCTGGATGATGAAGAAATAAGTACCTCTGGCTAAGTTTCTGACCGGAATGGTGGTTTGTCTGAGGAAGATTTGGGTGCTGATTTCTTTACCGGAAGCATCATAAAGCTGAATAGTTGCTTCACCTTCCAGACCTGTTACAATCTGAATTTTGTCACTTGCCGGGTTAGGATAAACCTTGAAATCGGTATTAGATTCCTGCTCGTTGGCCAGCGCTGTTTCGATTTTCAATTCAGTCTGTGCATTGGCTTTACATCCGTTTGCATCGGTGACATTCACTACATAGGTTCCTGCATGGATACTTTTGCTGATCCGTTTTATGATTGGGTTTTGTTCAGCAGAAGAATAATTTCCCGGGCCTGACCATGAGTAGGACGTACCTCCTGAAGCCAGAAGTTGCACATCCAACCCCTCATATACCACGCTTGAAACAGAAGCTGTTGCATTTGGATTGGGATTCACTACCACATTGGCTGTGCCGGTATTTCTACACCCGTTTGTTCCTGTAACTGTAACAAGATAAGCCCCTGCATAACTGGGATTTATATTGGAAAATGCAGGATTTTGAAGGGAGGAAGTAAAGGAATTTGGCCCTTTCCAAAGATAACTATCACCACCCGTTGCCCCGATTGAAATATTAGCTCCAATACATCCCGCAGCTCCGGTTGCAGTAACAGAAGGAGTGGCAAGGATATTGATTTCTAAGGAATCTTTGGATAACATTTTAGGGGAGGATGCTGTCATCTTTAAATAATATTTACCCGCTGGTATAGAATTTGAAAGCGGAAATTGAAAATGAGAGCCATAATTATAAGTTATTAAAGGCAAATGGTTTAGGTTCTTATTTGATAAGAAATAGGCGTTAAATTCATTATCCCAATTGACATCTCCGTTAATATTTGCTATTACCTTTAAGGAATCTCCTTGACAGAAAGTATTATTTATAATATTGTCTAAAGTGATTGTAGGTGAAACTGTTATTGTTAAGTTCGTTGGATTACTTGTACAATCTTGCTCATAACAACGTGCTGTATAGGTAGTTGTGTAATTGGGGGTGATTTTTAATTCTATCTTTCCAGGGTTATATAATTCCTCATTTGGATATTTAGCATTTTGCCAATTCCATAATACATTTGTACACCCTTCGGCCTTAAGGTAAGTGCTTTCCCCGTATTCTAAAATAGTCTTTGAAGCTGAAAGCTCGGGCTTTATGATGGTGATATCACATGGAGTAAAACGAAGTAGTCCAAAGCCAATATTATTGAACCATAGGTTTCCATTAGAGTCGACAATCATATCGCTAAGTAGCTTTTTTTCGGAGGGATTGGTTATAAATGGGGTTCGACCTACCTCTTTCCAATTTTTCCCATCGTACTTTAAAATTCTATTATTATCAACTACAAAAATATTTCCCCAATTATCAAAACCAATTTCGGATGGGGTATCTATTATGGAATTGGTTTCGTCAAATGTTTGCCAAATTGCACCATCAAATTTTAAAAGTTTATAATGATTGTCATATGCTATAGCCCAGTAGTTCCCTTTAGAATCTAAACCAAAATCTGCAAAAGAATTACCAATACCAGGATCATTATATTTATTATGTATAATATAATTTTTAGTAATTAAATCATATTGCCAAAGTTCATACTCTCTTGAATTTTGATTATATACTTGTGTCCAGGCAAATTTATCATTCCAAACCGGACGATTCGTTAAAACGTTTTTATCCGTTTTCAGGAAAGGAATAATTGTATTACCTTCTAAACGGTATAAAATCGTAGAATTCTTTGAATTGCAATAAATAATCTTATTAACCATATCAAGAGTCATAGGAGTAGTATTTTCTAGGTTAATTAATTCCGTTTCACTAATTGTCTTACCTGTTAGTTGATCTATTTGTGATAATGAGTAAACAGGTCTCGGAAATACACCATCAAATACGTTTCGTTTACTTATTTGGTTAATTACCCAAATGGTATTATTATAGTCTACAGTACTTATTCCCAAAGGAATATTTCCAATTGATCCATTTGTATTTTTAATATTAATGTTTGTTTCTTTTAAGCTGTCTATACTTATTTTAACTATTCCTTGGCTATTTTGAATAAAAATATTATCCTTTCCTGAAATAATAGAATAAATATCCCTCTCAAGGTTATGGTTTTTGTCATTATTTATGAATGACCAACGATTTGAAGCTTTTTTAGATCCGGTTTTAAATGTTTGAATTGAGGAAAATTTAATACCAGGAGGTAGAAATCCGTTTTGCTCATAAAATTGTTCTACTTTGACAAAGTATGTAGTATTTGGTGATAAATCTTCTGCCATACAAGTATAATATCGATTTGAGTAATTGCTTGGCAAGAATGTCTTGGTTATAACAGGTACAGTAAAATCTTCATTATTTGATATTATGAAGCGGACAGTAGCTCCACTTGCATTCTTAATTGGGGAATAACCAATGGGAAAGCTTTGAGGTAAGTTTATACCTTTAGAAGGAATAGTTATAAGATTATTATTGTCTATATCCTTATTATTCAGCCATATGGAATTAGCTTCTGACCAAGGACTTTTTATGGACGATCCTTTAATCGCCCGGACTCGCCAAAAAATATGGTCGGCTTCTGGTAACCTGAAAGTAAATTCATTTGTTAATGCAACTTGCGGTGTTGGGTATGAAAAATAAGGATCATTATATTGTGTTATCTGTACCTCATATGAAGAAGCAGATGCGACCTTTTTAAATTTTAATGTTACATCGCGATTTTGAAAAAAGTTTACCGAATTATTGAGAGGGGACATAGGTTCTGGTGGTAGTAATTTAGAATCAGGAATATTAATGACTGATATATTAGACCAGGCTGATTCTCCGAATCTGTTAACAGATTTTACTCTTATAAAGTATCTGTTGTTACTTTCGGATGATTTAAAATTATATGCACTGAATTCAGAAGAATCGGAAAGAATAAGAGTATTAAAGTTTGGGGAATTAGAAGCTTCAATTAAGTATTTTTCTGCAGATGAAACCGGTTGCCAGCTAATGATTGTACTATTTTCAAACGCAATTGAAGAAGGTAAAACCGGAGCTAAAGGTAAAGATGCTATTTTTTGAAAATAAGTTTTAGCATAGTTTTGCATTAGAACTTGACACATAGGGTGAAAAGTTTGTTTTATGTTAATGCAATAACTCATAAATGTTCCTGCGGAATTCTCTAAGGACTTTTCATAACAGTTAGCCTCGGCAGGGTAACAGTAATCAATAGGTCCATTTGGCCAATCACAACTTTGTGTATGTGGTGATCCAAAGTTATGTCCTAATTCATGAGCTAACAATGTATAGAATGTACCCCATTTTACAACACATTCTTTACCTCCCATAACAGCGACCCCTCCTGCTCCACTATAATCTCTGGTTGTGATATACATTATCTTATCATATACTGAGTCCAATGATTTTAGCATAGGATCTGTTAACCGGACTTTATTTGTTATAGAAAGTAATTGAAAAATATCATAAGTTACTCGATATGGATCTAGATTAGGGTCTTTCCAGAAATGAACAAGTGTTACTATTAATTGAGTATTGATTTCTTTTTCGTAAATTTTAGAAACCATGTTAATTTGCTTCATAACTTCATATTTAATCAGCGTTGTATCTCCACCAAAGAGATTATAGGTTTCGGAATCAATCTCAATAGCAATTCTGCAAATGTATCGTTCATTTGTGGAAATCTTTGACTCATTTCGTTGTTTTAGCCAGGTCGGTGCCATCTGCATTTGCCGGATGGTTTCGGGGGAAAGGTTGGAGTCGTTGACACCGCAAACAAATGCTTTTTCTTGTTTTTGAGAGAAGGATAGGTATGAGTATATTAAAATCAGTAATAGCGGTAAAAGTTTTTTCATGGATTATGGATTAAATAAAGTGTATCAATTTTAATACAGGCATTTGATATTAATGACCTTGGGTAAAATGTTTATATGAGTAATTATTTTATAAATGTACAGATACAAAATTAAAGGATTAAGCAAAAACAAGGGTGTTTTAAAAATCAAAACATCCTTGTTTTACCGATAATTTTACTCCAGTCTGACCTTCCCTGTGGTCTTTTTATCTTTTTGCTGGATAATAAAGAAATAAGTACCTCTGGCTAAGTTTCTGACCGGAATGGTGGTTTGTCTGAGGAAGATTTGGGTGCTGATTTCTTTGCCCGTAGCATCGTAAAGCTGAATAGTTGCTTCACCTTCCAGACCTGTTACAATCTGAATTTTGTCACTTGCCGGGTTAGGATAAACCTTGAAATCGGAATTAGATTCCTGCTCGTTGGCCAGCGCTGTTTCGATTTTCAATTCAGTCTGTGCATTGGCTTTACATCCGTTTGCATCGGTGACATTCACTACATAGGTTCCTGCATGGATACTTTTGCTGATCCGTTTTATGATTGGGTTTTGTTCAGCAGAAGAATAATTTCCCGGGCCTGACCATGAGTAGGACGTACCTCCTGAAGCCAGAAGTTGCACATCCAACCCCTCATATACCACGCTTGAAACAGAAGCTGTTGCATTTGGATTGGGATTCACTACCACATTGGCTGTGCCGGTATTTCTACACCCGTTTGTTCCTGTAACTGTAACAAGATAAGCCCCTGCATAACTGGGATTTATATTGGAAAATGCAGGATTTTGAAGGGAGGAAGTAAAGGCATTTGGCCCTTTCCAAAGGTAACTATCACCACCCGTTGCCCCGATTGAAATATTAGCTCCAATACATCCCGCAGCTCCGGTTGTTGTCACAGAAGGAGTGGCAAGGATATTGATTTCTAAGGAATCTTTGGATAAAACTTTAGGAGAGGATCCTTCGAGTCTGAGGTAATATTTGCCTGCGGATAAAGAGTTTGGCAATGAGAAACTCAAGTCTTTTCCTTGCCCAGCTATATTTAAAGAAGTGGAGCTTGCAGCGGCATATAAATAGGCTTTAAATTGATTACTTATATCAAACTCACCCGAGATTTTTGTACCAACTTTGAGGGTATCTCCCGGACAATTCTGAGCTTTCCCGAGGTTATTGAGTGTCAAGGCCGGTAAAACGGTTATCGCTAAATTAACCGGAGCACTCATACATCCATCTTCATAACAACGGGCAGTATAAGTAGTGCTGAGGGCAGGAGTAATGTCTAGCTTATTATTCCCAGGTGTTACTGGTTTAGAAACAGACTCCTTGTTGTTTTTCCAGTTCCATACGACATTGGTACAGCCTTTTGCAGTGATAGAACTGCTTTGTCCCAGTTCTATAGCAGAAGCTGTTGCAGAGAGTTCGGGTTTGGCAAGAGATCCGTCGCAAGGATCAAAACGGATCAGGCCGTAATAGAAATTATTAAACCATAATTTCCCGGAATTGTCAATGGTTAGTTCTCCGATTCCTGAATTTTCATAACCATTGATATTCAGAGGTGATGAGCCCAGGTTTTTCCATTTTGTACCGTCATATTTCAGTACCCGACCCAGATCCAGGACGTAAATATTGTCGTAACTATCAATTCCTAGTTCTATGGGGTTGTAAATCAGAGGATTATTAATGCCTACGTCTTGCCAGGAATTACCATCTGATTTTATCACCCTATATTTCCCGATAGAATTATTATAGATTAATGCCCAGAAATTACCTTTTGAATCTACGCCTGAATCGATAGTAGAAGCCCCTTGTTCCAGTACTTTAACATTGTCACTGTTGAATATAACTGAGGTTTTATTGCTTAGGTCGCAACGCCAGTATTCATTCTTTTGAGTGGTATAGTTATATGCCGGAACCCAGGCATATTTTTCATTCCATTTTGGGGGATAAAAGTAGCGTGACTGGTTATTTTCAAATGTAAAAAGTGAAGTAAATCCACCGTTTTCAAGTCGGTATAACGTTCTCGAATTTCCGGAATTACTGGAAATAAGCTTATTTTTCATATCAATGAGTTCCGGAACCGGATCATTGGCTTTCGTCAATTCCAACACCGAAACAGGATTGCCTGTTTGCTGATTAATCTGAGAAATTGCATAGGTTGACCTTGGAAATACCCCGTTAAATGAAATTCGTTTACTGATGGTATTGGAAGTCCATACCGAATTATCACTTTCCACCGCACTGATTCCGGTGGTTGTATTTCCAAGTATTCCATTCGTGTTATAACAATCAAAAGTCCTGATTTTCAGACTATCCGTATCTAATCTTACTAATCCCTGATTGTTCTGTAAGAAAAGACTTCCTGTGCCAACAGTAAGGGATTTAATATCACGCCCTAAAGCCGGATAATTATCACTATTAATGAATGACCACTGACCGGAGATTTTAGTAGTACCGGTTGTGAATTTTTTACTTATTTTAAAGGCCGGTTCATTTGGCATACCTCTTAAGTATCCATCTTTAGGATCATAAATTTCCTCCGCTTTTAAAAAATAAGTTGTATTGGGAGAAAGGTTTTCGGCCAGGCAGGTATAGTTTCTGGAAAGATAGTTTCCAGGAGAAAATGATTTAGAAAGAACCGGGTCTGAAAAATCTTCATGAGATGATATGGTAAACCGAACAGTTGCTCCTCCGTTTATATTATTCCCATAGTATCCGATAGGAAATGTAAGAGGTAAATTTGTTCCATCCAAAGGAAGTGAAAGGGCAAAACTGCTATAGCTCATCCACATTGTATTTACTTCGGACCATGCGCTTTTTCTGCTGCCGTTTAATGCCCGGACTCTCCAGTAAAGCTGAAGATCATTTTGAGATCTGAAAGTGAAAGTGTTTGACTGAATCGTTTGGGTTTGTAATGGTTTTGTGAAAAACGGATCATAATACGAGGAAACCTGTATTTCATATGAAGTGGCAGAACCAACCGGATTAAATTTTAAGGTAATATCACTTGTTTGAAGGAGATTAGTGGCATTGTTTAATGGAGAAGTGAGAACCGGAGGTAACAAGTCGGAATCCTGAATACGAATTGAACTGATATTTGACCAGGGGGTTTCTCCCAGGCTATTAATGGCTTTTACCCTGAAATAGTATTGATTGTTATTCTTAAAAACTTTGCAGTTATAAGCACTGACAGATGATGTGTCTGAAAGTATTTTAGTACTGAAATCTGCGGTTTGGGAAATTTCGATAAAATATTTGTCAGCAGAAGGAGAGGCTTCCCAGTTGAGGATGGTATTGTTTTCAAAAGTTGTATTGAGTGGTAAAACAGGAGCCTGATCTAAAGCGGTTATTTTTTTTAAGTTTGTCTGAGCATGGTTATACATCAGAGCCTGACATAGCGGATGAAATGTAGATTTTATACCGCTGCAATAGCTCATAATAGTTCCTCTGGCTATTTCGAGAGATTTTTCATAACAGTCAGATTCAGCAGGATAACAATAGTCGATCACGCCTCCCGGCCATGAACAGCTTTGGGTATGCGGAGAGCCAAAATTGTGACCCATTTCATGTGCCAAAGTAGCTAAACCTCTTGAATCACCGTTGAATCCCCAGGGAATAAGACTTTGTTTTCCATTAAGATATGCCACTCCGCCAGCTCCGTAAAATCCTTTGCTGACCATATAAATTACTTTGTCATATTTCGGACTAAGTTTAACAAGCTCAGCGTCCGTATTCCATTTCGCAGCGAATTTATCAAGCAAGGTAAATATGTCATAGATTCCTTTGTAAGGATCATTTCCTGAATCTTTCCAGAAATGAACAAGGGTAACAACCAATTGGGTATTAATCTCTTTTTCGTAGATTTTTGACACAAATTCCACCTGTTTCATGGCTTCATATTTAATCAGGGTTGTATCTCCACCGAACTGGTTATACGTATCAGAATCTACTTCTATGGCTATTCTGCAGACATAACGTTCATTGGCGGAAACCCTTGAAGCATTGAGTTGTTTGAGCCAGATTGGTGCCATCTGCATTTGCCTGATCGTTTCAGGAGATAATTTGGAGTCATCCACACCGCATAAAAGTGCTTTTTTGCTTTCCTGCGCATAGGAGTACATCGAACTTATTAAAAGAAGTAGTGATAATAGAAGTTTTTTCATCAGCTAAAGGGTTAGAAAAGGGTGCTTAACTTAAATGTTTTTATTTCAATTAAATATCTGAAAAAAATGCGGAACACATGATATTGTTTTATTATACGGAGAGGAATCTGCTTTATACAGATTGAGTTTACATTTATAAAAAAATCCCTGAAACTTAGTGCTTTTGTGCTTGGCAACCTCGTATCAGGGATAAATTTGAATGACAGGATTTCCCTGATTCTTTAAACGTAGTACAACTTTTATACTACTTGATATATCTGAAATCCTCGTTTCCTTTTAGATTTAACAAAGATTCATAAATCAGCTTGATGACTTGCTGAACATCTTCCTTCGCTACAGTTTCTACTGTAGTGTGCATATATTTCAAAGGTAGTGAGATGAGAGAAGAAGCAACTCCTTCTGTAGCATAGGCGAATGAATCTGTATCCGTTCCGGTTGAACGGGAAACCGCCTGACGCTGAAACGCTATTTCATTTTTTTCTGCCACCTCAATAATGAAATCTCTTACATTATTCTGCACTGCTGGGCCATAACAAATTACTGGTCCTCCGCCACATTTCAGATCTCCCTGTTCTTTCTTATTGTACATCGGTGACTGAGTATCATGAGTTACATCGGTAACAATGGCAACATCAGGTTTCAATCTTCTTACAATCATTTCAGCACCTCTCAGTCCGATTTCTTCCTGAACCGCATTTACGACATAAAGAGTATATGGCAAATGAATATTGTTTTCTTTCAGTAACCTGGCTACCTCAGCAATCATGAAGCCTCCCATTCTGTTATCAAGGGCACGACCTACATAATAACGGCCATTTAATTCTGTCAGACCATCTTCAAATGTCACAACCGTTCCGACATGAATTCCCATGTCTTCAATTTCTTTTTTATTGGCAGCACCGCAGTCGATGAAAATATCAGTAACCGCCGGAGCTTTATCTTTAGCGGCATCGCGAACGTGAATAGCCGGCCATCCGAAAACACCCTTTACTACGCCGTTTTTTGTATGAATATTGGCACGCATAGAAGGGGCAATTAGAGCATCAGACCCTCCATTCCTGCGAAGGAACAAATAACCGTTATCATCAATATAGTTTACAAACCAGGCAATCTCATCAGCATGTGCTTCAATTACTACTTTATATGGCTGATTCGGATTAATTACCCCGACTGCTGTTCCGTACACATCAACAATTTGTTCATCAATATATGGCCTGATATAATCCAGCCATAATTGTTGTCCGGATACTTCAAAACCTGTCGGAGAGGCATTATTTAAATATTCGTAAAGAAATTTGCTACTTTTTTCGTTCATAATTCAAAACTTTATTTTCTATTAATTCAATATGATACAAAGTTAAATGTACAGACGGATTTTAATCTTCCGCGCTTCATTTATTTAAATTTGTATGCTTTAAAAACTCAGGGAATATCTTAAAAGTTCTTCAAAATGCCAAGAACGGATTCTCTCATTTCTGTATAAAAAATTCCGGAAAGGCTAAAGCGGGATATTTCCGTGTTTCTTTTTGGGAAGCGAAGCTACTTTGTTTTCCAGCATTTTAAAGGCTTTAATTAATTTCTGACGGGTTTCTGAAGGTTTTATAACTTCATCGATATATCCTCTGTGTGCTGCCCGGAAAGGATTCGCAAATTTGTCGGTGTATTCCTCAACCTTTTCGGCAAGTTTCTCTTCTTTATTATCAGATTCGGCAATTTCTTTCTTGAAAATAATCTCGGCGGCGCCTTTTGCACCCATTACAGCAATTTCTGCAGTTGGCCAGGCATAATTCATATCCGCTCCGATATGCTTGGAATTCATCACATCATAAGCACCACCATAGGCTTTTCTGGTAATTACGGTAATTCTTGGAACTGTCGCTTCGCAAAATGCGTACAATAATTTAGCTCCGTGAGTAATGATTCCGCCCCATTCCTGGTTGGTTCCCGGCATAAAACCCGGAACATCTTCCAGAACCAGTAATGGAATATTGAAACAATCACAAAATCTGACAAATCTTGCCGCTTTCTGACTGGCATGAATATCTAGTACTCCGGCCATAACAGCCGGCTGATTTGCTATAATTCCGATACTTCTTCCGGCAATTCTGGCAAAACCCACTACAATGTTTTCAGCATAATTCTGATGAACTTCGAAGAATGATTCCGGATCTGCTAACTGCTCAATAACCTCCTTGATATCATAAGGTTGATTCGGATTTTCAGGGATGATTTCATCAAGACCTTTACGCAGCTCATTTCCCGGTTCATAAATCTGAAAGGGTGCATCTTCTTCACAATTCTGAGGAATGTATGATAAGAGTTTTTTAATATTATTCAGACAAATTACTTCATTTGCACAAGAAAAATGAGTAACACCGGATTTGGTGGAATGTGTAGAGGCTCCCCCTAATTCCTCCGAAGTTACCACTTCATGCGTAACGGTTTTCACAACATTTGGCCCGGTAACAAACATGTAGCTGGTATTCTCTACCATTAAAATAAAATCAGTAATAGCAGGTGAATAAACAGCTCCTCCGGCGCAAGGTCCCATCACCGCTGATATCTGCGGAATCACCCCTGAGGCAAGAGTATTTTTGTAGAAAATGTCTGCATAACCTGCCAGAGACATGACGCCTTCCTGGATTCTGGCACCGCCTGAATCATTCAGCCCGATGACCGGTGCACCGTTTTTCATGGCCAAATCCATTATTTTACAGATTTTTTCGGCATGGGTTTCAGATAAAGCTCCTCCGAAAACAGTAAAATCCTGGGCATAAACATAAATAAGTCTGCCATGAACCGTTCCATAACCTGTAACTACTCCGTCGCCCAGGTAATATTCCTTGTCCAGTCCGAAATCCTTGCAACGGTGCATTACGAATTTGCCTATTTCTTCAAAACTATCTTCATCCAGTAAAAGACTGATTCTCTCTCTTGCAGTGAGTTTACCTTTTTGATGCTGAGCCTCAATCCGTTTTTCTCCGCCACCTAATAGCGCTTCCGCATTTTTTCTTTCCAAAACCTCAAATTTCGACTGATTTGTATTTACCTTCATGGTTTATTTTCTGGCGATTTAGTTCAGAAATTCTTTTGAATCCGCAGGAACTGATTTGTTGAATGATAAATTATTATGGCAAAGCCCGATATCTGACGACTTCAAACGATCATCTCTGCTAACCAAAGATATATTGCAAAGATTATAAAACCTGTAAAATTGATATATATTCTTCGAAATCGTATATTTTAAAATAAAACAATAAATCGCACCCGGAATTTTCGTTCAATTATTTCGTTTACCTGAAAAGGAATAATTTTGAGCAGGAGCCAAAAAATGTCCGGACAAATCAGCGTAATAATGTCATTCAAAAATATAGTTTTAATATTTCTACTCTCATACTTGTTTGTAAACAAATCCCGGGGACAGATTGGCGGAGGCGAGAGCTTCTCTTTTCTGAATATTCCTTCCAGTCCCAAAACGATGGCACTTGGGGGGATGAATATCTCTCTTACCGGAAAAGATGTAAATTCCATATTTAATAATCCTGCCCAGCTGGATTCTTCAGAACATAATACGATGGGGATCAACTTCATTCCGTATTTTGCAGGTATCAAATATTCAACATTATCATATGCCAGAACGATCGGAAATGGGGTTTGGGGAGCTGGTATTCAATATGTTAATTATGGGGATTTTCAGCAAACGGATGCCAGTGGCAATGTATCCGGAAATTTTCTGGCCAATGACTTTGCTGTTTTAGTAAGCCATTCCAGAAAACAGGGAAACATTACTTTTGGCGGAAATCTCAAATTCGTCGGCTCGACCATCGAAGCTTATTCTTCTTATGCGGTTATGATGGATTTTGGAGGTGTTTTCAAACATCCTGACCTTGATATCAGCTATGCGTTTGCCATCAGAAATATCGGGCTGAGAATTAAAAGTTATACCAACTCAACCGGGGCTGATTTACCGGTTGATGTACAAATGGGGATGAGTTTTAAGCCAATGTATATGCCAGTCAGATTTTCACTGACGGCTCATCATCTTCAGAAATTTAACATTACTTACAGTGATCCGACAATTGTGGAGAGAGACCTGAACGGTAATGTTATTCCTTCTTCGGCTTCTTTCACTGATAAACTGGCCAGGCATCTGGTTTTCGGGGCAGAATTTCTGTTAAGCCGGAATTTTAATCTTATGTTAGGTTATAACCATTTAATGAGGCAGGAATTATCTCAGAAAAATATAGGAGGTTTCTCCGGTTTTTCAGTTGGATTCATGGTTAAAACAAAAGTTTTTGACTTTTCTTATTCATATTCGGGATACAGCCCTGCTGGAAATCTAAATAGTTTTGGTTTAGTTTGTGACCTCAAAAGAATAATTCGATAAAATTTACAGATATTCCCGGCGATTTAATTAAAATTCTTTTCAGGATTTGAGTGTTATAGCTGAGAAACCCTTAAAAACAATGGTAAAACTAGATTATCTAACCCCGCGGCAGATTGTTGAAGAACTCGACAAATATATTATTGGTCAGAGTGATGCTAAAAAAAATGTAGCAATAGCCTTAAGAAACCGTTGGAGGAGAATGAATGCCCCTGCTGAAATGCAGAAAGAAATAACGCCTAACAATATTTTGATGATTGGCTCAACAGGTGTAGGGAAAACGGAAATAGCCAGGCGTCTGGCTAAAATCGCCGATGCCCCTTTTACCAAAGTTGAAGCCTCAAAGTTTACAGAAGTCGGATATGTAGGCAGAGATGTTGAATCTATGGTGAGAGACCTTGTTGAACAGTCTGTTCACATGGTGCAGGCGCAAAAAAAGGAACAAGTGAAGGAAAGAGCCATTCAGGCAGTAGAAGATGTTATTCTTGATGCACTTATTCCTGCAATTAATCCGACAACTCATCACCAGAAAGAGAGTAAAATCAAGGGATTTACCGGTGGAGATAATGCTGAAGAACCAATGCCGGATACTGATGAAGCATTGAATGAGAGAACCCGTGAACTTTTTCGCCTGAAAATCCGGAACGGAGAACTTGACCAGCGAAAAATTGATATTGACGTTCAGGCCAGCAATGCTCCCAATATCGGTGTGATGGGCGGCCCGATGGATGAGATGTCGATGATGAATCTCCAGGAAATGATTGGGGGAATGATGCCTAAAAAGAATAAAAAGCGTAAAGTGACCATTGCTGAAGCAAAGAAGATTTTGCTGGAGGAGGAAGCCCAGAAACTGGTTGACATGGATGAGGTGAAGGAAGAAGCTATCAGAAAGGCCGAAAACCTTGGTATCATCTTTATCGATGAAATAGATAAAATTGCCTCAAATAAGAGCGGAAGCGGCCCTGATGTAAGCCGGGAAGGTGTGCAGCGTGATTTACTTCCTATTGTTGAGGGATCAACGGTTAATACGAAATATGGTGTGATTAATACGGATCATATCCTGTTTATAGCTGCCGGAGCATTTCATGTGGCAAAACCTTCGGATCTGATTCCTGAATTACAGGGTAGATTTCCGATCAGAGTAGAACTGCAAAGCCTGGTTGAAGCTGATTTTTACAGGATTCTGAAAGAACCTAAAAGTGCATTGACGAAACAATATGTGGCTTTACTGGCTTCCGAAGGAGTGGAATTAAGCTTTAATGATGATGCCTTGCTGGAGATGGCAAGTATTGCTTTTGCAGTAAATGCCGAAGTTGAAAATATCGGAGCCCGTCGTTTGCAGACTGTTATAAGTCATTTACTGAATGATTTAATGTTTGACATTCCGGATGTAATTACCCCCAATGCCAAAGTGCTGATTACCAAAGAGCTGGTAAAAGAAAGGCTGGGAGGTTTAGTGAAGAACAGAGATCTTAGCCAGTATATTCTTTGACCTGGAAATCATAACTATAAAAACAAAACGGGCAGTCGGATAAGTAATATTCCGGCTGCCCGTTTCGATTGTCAGACTGTCTAATATTTTCTTTTTTTCCAGAACATTAACCGATCTTTCAGCGGTCTTTTCTCTGGTATTTCATACCAGCAGGCATTTGGCAGAGATGGCGGTTTTCTGAAAACCGGTACAAAAACACCGAAATAAAAATCCAGTCCTCTTGGTTTTCCAATACTTAACAATCCGGGAAGGTTGTCTGAACCCATAAAAACAGGTCCAGCCCTGCCTGCAAGTCCCATCGTAAAAATGTTGTAATTATCCAGTAAACTAATAGGTACAGCAATTTCGTACCATTTATGTTCCATCCTTGGAGTTACTGAGAAAGAAGAAGGTACGGTCATTCCGATCGACTGGCTTTTTCTCAGGCTTTGAGACCACATGGTATTAACATAATATTTACCCCGGATATGGTAATCAAAATTTACCTGTAAAGTAGTAGGAAGCGATGAACTGAATTTGATTTCCCGGTTGTTTAATCCCAGTGAATTGTTGATTCTTTGGAAAGCATCATTATAGCCGTTCAAATCCTGGAAATTCTGATAGGTAAGTAAACGGTTGGTCTGATTCATTTCAAAATGATAGTTCAGATCACCGTTATTATACCTTACACTTCCGAAATCCAGTAAGGAAACGCCTAGCTTAAATTCATATTTATTCTGAGTCGGATCTAAAGTTGCCGTACCGCTGCTGCGCCGTATATATTTCTTATAGTCGGGTCTGTATTCATAAACAAAACCCAGATCCAAACCAAAGCCTGAACCAGCCGGAAGACCTCCTAAAGCCCACTGCGGGTCTATTTTAGCATTTTTGAAAGACTCATCCATGGTATATCCGTAACTTCCCTGAATAGAATTAATCTGAATATTATTTCTGTTTGGATCCTTATTGTCCCTTACAATTTCGTAGTTTCCTTTATCGACAATGATGTGAACATTGTAAAGGCCAACTACTCTTTTTACCGTTACACCAAATTTAAAGAAGTTTTCTTCGTTATTCATCAGGACATGCCCGTAAGTAAGCCCCATTTCTGCATAAACATTTGCATTGAGTGCCGATTCACTGACATCAACCTTTTGCCCGATCAATCCCGGGCGGTTAGTACTTCTGGTAATCAGATCGGCCAGTGAGTTATTAATACCATTCAGATTGACGGCATATCTTAGTCTTGTATATGCTGCAATGGCGCTTTTATTGTTGATTGTATAAATGATAGAGGGACCTTTCGCATCACCGGTGGTGTTGCTATGATAAGGCGCTCCGTTAGAACTGGTTTCGATGTAACTGTCTTTGAAAATAATCTTTCCCTGTGCATTACGATATTGCGGGCCAACACTGTTTCTGATAAAACCAAGAAACGGAAAAGGGGCATTATAGCTGAAGTAATTATTCCCTTCAAATACATCATTTCCTGCAATATTAAGGAAAAGTTTATAACGTGAATCTACCACATTGGCAGGGTTGTTATGGACAGAATAAATACCTGCATAATTACTGCCCGATATACCGGCCCATTGTTGAGAAAATACACAATGAACAGATAAAATAAGGCAACAGGTAATTATAAATTTATTCAGGGGTAAGGAAAATGTAATCAATGGGTCAGTTTAAAAAAAGATCTCTATTTGTTTTTTGTGCTCCAAAATAGCCATAAAAACCCTAAAATTATCTAAATTCGATAAACAAAGTTTATTTACAGGCAATTTGTTTTACAAAGTTAGTTCTATAACGAATACCTTAAATATTTAGTTAAAAGTTTCTTCCATAATAAGTGAAATTTTTTACCTGAAGAATTATATAATGTTCTATTCCGAAAACCGGCGTTTTACATGGTTTAGGGGAAAATACATTTAAATAATTGTTATTTTTTTAGAAAAATCTTAGAAACGTCGTTTTTAAACAATAAATTTGTGGCCGAATACGAAAAAAGAGAATAATATTTTGCAAATATGTATAAATACTAATTTGAGACTAAGTTGTCTGTAAGGCGCTTAATTTTCTGATTTAGAAACCCATTATTTATACATAGGACTAACCAACATTATCTTAGATACTAAAATTTATGAAAAAAATTGCAGTTTATACTTCGGGAGGAGATGCACCAGGAATGAATGCCTGTATCAGAGCAATTGTACGAGGAGCGGTTTTTCATGGTGTGGAAGTTTATGGTATCATCCGGGGTTATAATGGCATGATTAAGGGTGATATCATCCCTCTTAATTCACAGTCAGTAAGTAACATTATTCAACGAGGCGGTACTGTATTGAAATCGGCGAGAAGTAAGGAGTTCATGACTCCGGAAGGCAGAAAAAAGGCTTATGATCAGTTAAAATCAAGAGGAATTGAAGGCCTGGTAGCAATTGGCGGAAACGGTACCTTTACGGGTGCTGAAATTTTTTATAACGAATATAAAATTCCTACCGTAGGAGCTCCGGGAACTATTGATAACGATTTGTACGGAACAGATTATACAATTGGTTATGATACCGCTGTAAATACTGCACTGGATGCCATTGATAAAATCCGCGATACGGCAGATTCTCATGACCGGGTATTTTTTATTGAAGTGATGGGTCGCGACTCAGGATATATTGCCATTCAGTGCGGTATAGCCGGAGGTGCAGAATCTGTTATGATTCCTGAAAACCTTTCTCCGGTAAGTGATGTAGTAAAAACCCTGAAGCAAGGTTTTTCGAGAGCTAAATCCTCTTCAATTGTTGTGGTAGCAGAAGGAGATGAAGAAGGAAATGCACAAAAGGTGGCTGCTAAAATTAAAAAGCAAATGGACGAAGAAGTTGATATCAGGGTAACAACACTGGGTCATATTCAACGTGGAGGTGCTCCAACTGCCTACGACCGTATTTTGGCGAGCCGTTTAGGATTAGGCGCATTGGAAGGTTTATTAAGAGGTGAAAAGAATGTAATGGCGGGTGTGGTAAACAACAGATTGGTTTATACTCCCTTCCATGATACAATCACCAAGAAAAAACCTGTAGCAGATGATTTGCTGAGAATGGTACATATTTTATCTGTATAGAATTTTAAGGGGCTGATTTTCAGCCCCTTTTTATATGTATCCTATAATTTTATAAACCGTATAACCGATTAACTCTCTTATCAGAAAGTAGGAGAGGAAGAGAGATTTTTCATGAGGTATCAATAATGTACCCGGATTAAAATTTCTTATTTCCGATCTGAAATCTGTGCTGAAGGGTTGTACCTCAATACCGGCTTTCTGAAAACATCCTACCGCCCTTCTCATATGGAATGCGGAGGTAAATAAAAGTATTTTCCCGCTGTTTTGATAGGTTTTGAGTATTTTTTGTGAATTTAAGGCATTCTCTCTTGTATTCCTTGAATGTAACTCTAATACTATATCTTCCTTTCGAACCCCCAGCTCTATCAGCAATTGGGCTACCTTCCTGGATTCATCACTTACATCAGTAGAATATCCGTTGATAGAAACGGAACCACCGGATATCAATAACTTCCTGATTTTCCCTTGCTTGTAAAGCCTGAGCGGCTGGATGAATCGGTCGGAAGTCTCTGAAGCAAATATCTGATCAGCATCTGCTGTTTTATTTTGTATAAGACCACCGCCCAAAATTACCCCGAACTCAAAAGTACCTGTTATTTCATGCGGAGCAACAGGGGGAATTTCCCAGGCCAGAAGGGCTTCATTGACCAAGGAGCCATTTGAAAATAAAAGAATCAGAAAAATGCCTGATTTAAGGCTTCGGGCCTTATGTCTGGCATTTTTTGTCCATAATCCATATGCGAAGCAGCAAAAGATTAAAGACAAAGGCATGAGAAACAAAAACAAGATTTTAGAGAAAATAAAAAACATCGTATTTTTGAAGAAAAATTGTTAATAAAAAGTTAAAATTAGTCAGGGAATAAAATTAATGCCCTGTTACGCCTAACTTTAATTAAAAATAAACCAATTTGAATATGCAAAGGCATTTTAAAAAATCGCTTACTCTTTTATTACTAGTAATTTCTGCTTCGGTTTTTGCCCAATCTACACAAAAAAGCACAGGGGTTGAAGGCTTTTCCATTCAGGGGAAAATCAAAGGACTAAAAGACACCGTTTCAATTTTAGCCCATTACCTCGGATTTAATCAGCAGGTAGTTAAGGACACTGCCAAAATTGACGGAGAAGGAAACCTTCATTTTAAAGGAACAAAATCTCTTCCGGAAGGACTTTATCTGATTTCTTTACCGAAAGGAAGATATATTGATTTTGTGATCGGTAACCAGAACTTCAGTTTTGAAACAGATACTGCCAATTACGTAAAACATATGAAAATAAAAGGTTCAAAAGAAAATGAAATCTTTTATACCTTTCAGCAGGATATGAATAAGCGTTTTGACGAATTGAGAGCCTTGAATGCGGAGAAAAAAGCCAAAGGAGGGAAAGAAGTTGAAGCTAAAATCAAGAAACTACAGGAGGAGCTTGCCTTGTTTCAAAAAGATTGGCTGGTTAAAAATCATGATACTTTTGCCGCAAAATTAATAAAAGCCTCTCAGGACCCTGAAATTCCACCATACGGGAAGCCTTTGCTGACAAAAGCAGACAGTTCAGCTTTCTACAATTATCAGTTCGGTTATTATAAATCTCATTTTTGGGATAATATTGACCTGAATGATGAGCGAATGATGAAAACCCCTTTTTTACAGAAAAAAATTGAAAGATATTTCGAGGATTTAACTGTCCAGACCTCTGATTCAATTGCAATGGAAGCCGATAAATTACTGGCAAAAACCAAAGCCCGTGATATCCGCAGGTATATTGTTTACAAACTGGCAAGTTCTTATGAAACACCTAAAATCGTTGGTACTGACGGAGCTTTCGTTCATATGGCAGAAAAATATTATATCGGTGAGCCGGAAATGTGGGATACCAGTACCGTTCGTCGTATGAAAGAAAGGGTGAAAGTTTTAAAACCGCTATTGGTCGGAAAGCGTCTTCCTGAAATATATTGTACGGATACATTGGGAAGAGAATTGCCCTTGTCGAGCGTAATTGCTGACTACACCGTTGTTTTCTTCTATGATCCTGAATGCGGACATTGCAGAGAAGCAGCGCCGAAATTAGTTAAAATGTTGCCTGAATTGAAGAAACGCGGAGTCAGAATCTATGCCGCTTCTATGGATCGTGATATTACAAAATGGAAAAAGTTTATCAATGAATTCAAAACCCAGGAGTTTGTTAATGTGATTGATGTTCATAAAAACCCTCAGACAGGGAAAGAAGAATATTATACAGATTTCAGAAATGTCTATGATGTGGTTACAACTCCGATGGTTTATGTATTAGACCGCAACAAGAAAATTTTAGGAAGTCATATTCCGGTAGATCAGATCGAAGGTTTGATCGATTTTTACAAAAGCCAGGAAGTAAGAGCAAAATCAGCAAACCCTAAATCTGGGAAATAACCGGCTGATGCAGGAACTGACGAAATAGGAGAAAAAGGGATCCCTTTTTCTCCTATTTCATTTTAGTCCTTTTCACCAGATAGGAGGATAAAATATGATCGAAACCCTCATTAATATCAGCTTCTACGAAATCTATTTTATACTGCCCGCATTTAAGTTTCAATTCATGGTAGAAGTTATTGATTGTTTCCTGATAAGCCGCTTTAACCTGTGAGGGATTCAGTCTGACCTTTTCATTGCTTTCCAGGTCGATAAATTCATAAGGTCTCTCATCAAAAGCAAATTCCGATTCGGTCTTTTTATCTGTTACATGAAAAATAACCACTTCATGTAAATTATGCTTCAGGTGCTGTAATGCTGAAAAAAGAGTTTCGGACTCCAGGATATTGTCGAACATGTCACTGAAAATAATCACCAGAGATCTTTTGTGAATTTTTTCAGCAATTTCGTGAATCACATCTGACACACCAGTCTTACGATTTGGTTTTGGTTTATGTAAGAGGTTATCCAGATCCAGAAAAATCTTATGAATGTGAGAGGGTGTAGATTTGGTAGGCGTCTGCAGCTCAATTTCATTGGAAAAAGTCGTCAGGCTGACTGCATCTTTTTGTTTCTGAACCATATGGGCAATGGCTGCTGCTGCCATTACCGAAAAAGTGATTTTCCCCTGATTTTTTTCCGGATAATACATTGAAGAGGAAGTATCAATTAAAAGATGGCATCTTAAATTGGTCTCTTCTTCATATCTTTTTGTAAAAAGCTTTTCAGATTTGGCAAAAACTTTCCAGTCGATATGTCTTGTACTTTCACCGGTATTATAGAGACGATGTTCGGCAAATTCAACTGAAAAGCCATGAAAAGGAGATTTATGAAGCCCTGTTATAAAGCCTTCCACCATTTGGCGGGCCAGAAATTCAATATTGCCGTACTCTCTGATTTTTGCTAAATCCATATATTAAAAAGAAGATAATGTCACTGTAAGCTAGTAAAAACTGTGCCTGAAACAGGGTTTGGGCAGAAAACTTTTCCAAAATAAACAAAAAGCCCCAATTACTGAAACGTAATTGGGGCTGCTTTATGTTATTTTCTCTTTTTATGACGCTTTTTGGATCGATGAATCTTTGCTCTGTAGGACATGATTTTTAAGCGTTTCCTCTTTAAATACGGATACTTCCGATGTTGCCAGTGTTTTCTTAACCGGTAGTGTTTTCGATATCGAAGCCGTGTTTTCTGATAAAACTTCGGTATAAATTTCGGAGGAGAATCCAGGGTTAAGGAATCGAAGGCTTCCAGCATGATATCACCGTCGAAGCCGACAATCTTAATTTTTACTTTCGTTAAACCATCATTTTTCATTTTGAGCCACCTCGCTGCATTTTCGGTAAGGTCAATTTCGCGGCCGGGTTTATAAGGGCCTCTGTCGTTGACTCTTACAATTACGAAACGCTTATTTTTCATATTCGTAACCTCTACCATGGTATTAAATGGTAAGGTCATATGAGCTGCAGAATACGAATTTCTGTAAAGCATTTCGCCTGTTGAGGTAGGCTTATCGTATAAAAATTTGGAATAAAACGAAGCAATCCCATAGAACTCATCACCTAATTTTTGTGAGTGAGCTGCCTGAGCAAACCCAAACACAAGCGGGATGATTACTATCCCGATTCTGAAAAATTTCATATTAGGTAAATATTTTTTGGAAAAGCCCGATTAATAATCAAGCATTAACAGAATAATATGTAAGCATAAAGAAAAATGAAGTAATTCGCTAGAAAACATTCATTTAGAGATATCTGTCTTACAAATGAAAAAAAAGAACTTCCAGTGGTTTCAGGCGGAAAGAATAACTCAATTAAAATTGAATTATTGTGTAAACCTTGAAAAGTCCAAAAAGAATAATTGCAAAATTAATATTTTCGGGCTTCAAATAAAAATTTTTATTGGTTTTGTTATATTTCTTATTGGGAATAGTTCTATTATTTTATTTATATACAAATATTATTTTATTCATTTTTTTTTGCATGTTCTCAAAATATTCATAGTTTTACGAAATCATAAACCCTAAAATCAAAAAGTACTGTGGAAGAAAGAGAAAGAGAAGAAATTTTTTCAAAACGAATCAGAGCAGGGAAGAGAACTTATTTTTTTGACGTCAAATCAACCCGCTCTCAGGATTACTACATTACCATTACCGAGAGTCGTCGTCATCAAAAAGAAGATGGGTTCGTTTACGAAAAGCACAAAATGTTCCTTTATAAAGAGGATTTCGACAAATTTGTGGAAGGTTTGAGAGAAGCTGTCGATCATGTTAAGCATGAATTAATGCCAGATGTTGATTTCTCGCAGTTTAATCGTGATGAGGAGGAGTTTGGCGGTGTAAGTGGTAGCGACTTAAAATGGGAATAATTTTGAAAGAATTATTTACTAAAGATCTTTGATTTCAGAGCTGAATATTTCTTCGTATTTCGATGAAAATAGCCTTTTATGTCTCTGTTTTTCAAATTAAAATTAAGCCTCTGATTTTTCAGGGGCTTTTTTGTTGGAAAAATGCTAATTTTGCAACCTGTAGAGATTTCAGGTTGTCAGTCTGACTCCGGAAAAAGGAATCTGGAACCCGGCTTTCTGTGGTTTTATGGTCTGATTTCCTGAAAAAGACACATTTTCAGCCTGAGAACCCCTGCGACCGGTATTCTGATTAAGTAGCAGAATATCATGATTTCTCCGGGGGCTTAATTTGTAATAAATCATTCACCAAAAAATATGGGTCTTAAATGTGGAATCGTGGGTTTACCGAACGTTGGTAAATCAACTTTGTTTAGTGCAATTTCTTCCAACAAGGCAGAAGCAGCTAATTATCCTTTTTGTACAATTGAACCAAACGTCGGAGTGGTAACAGTACCGGACGAGCGTCTGACTATTCTGGAAGGTTTGGTGAATCCTCAACGAGTTTTACCAACCGTAATTGAGTTTGTTGACATTGCGGGTCTGGTAAAAGGAGCTTCAACCGGAGCAGGTCTTGGAAATAAATTCTTAGGAAATATCCGTGAAGTGGATGCGATTATTCACGTAGTACGCTGCTTTGCAGATGATAACATCGTGCACGTGGAAGGTCGTGTAAACCCTGTTTCTGACAAAGAAATTATTGATTTCGAATTACAGATCAAAGATCTGGAATCAGTTGAGAAAAAAATGCAGAAACTGGAGCGTGCTGCCAAAGCCGGAGACGCAAAATCAAGAGCAGAACTGGCGACTCTTCACCTTTATAAAGCAGCATTGGACGCAGGTAAATCTGCCAGAACTGTGCAGGTTGATGAAGAAGCAAAGCAAAATGCGATCGGAGATTTGTTCCTGTTAACAGATAAACCGGTAATTTATGTAGCAAATGTGGACGAGAATTCTATCGCTTCAGGAACAAATGAATATGTAGAGGAGTTGAAAAAGGCTGTTGCTGACGAAAATGCCGAGGTGATTGTAATTTGTGCGGCTATTGAATCACAGATTGCTGAAATTACTGACGAAGAAGAAAAGCAAATGTTCCTTGATGAATATGGTTTGACTGAGTCTGGATTGAGTCAGTTAATCCGTGCTTCTTATGCTTTATTAAACCTGATCACTTATTTCACAGCAGGTGTTAAAGAAGTTCGTGCCTGGACAATTGAAAAAGGCTGGAAGGCTCCTGCAGCAGCAGGTGTAATTCACTCAGATTTTGAAAGAGGATTTATCAGAGCTGAGGTGATTAAAATTGCAGATTATCAGCAGTATAAAACTGAAGTGGCTTGTAAAGATGCCGGAAAAATTTCTGTGGAAGGAAAAGATTATGTGGTAAAAGACGGAGATATTATGCACTTCCGCTTTAATGTATAGTCTTTTGATATAAATGAAAAGGGGCAAAATCAATCGATTTTGCCCCTTTTTTGTTAAAATGAAAGTACTAAAGTTTCAGAATGACAAACTCCACTCTTCTGTTTACCTTACGTTCTTCATCGGTTCCTTTTTTAAGGATGGGTTTCGTATCGCCGTAACCAATTGCCTGTAATCTGTATCCTGATATTCCATTTCTGAGAATATATTCTTTACAGGCATCAACCCTTGCCTGAGATAACTCAAGATTTGCATCATGGTCACCCACAATATCGGTATGTCCTTCCAGACGGATTTCCATTTTAGGGTTATCATTCATCATGGTTACCAATTTATCTAATTCAGCATAGGATGCAGGTAACAGATCAGATTTTGAGACCTCGAAATAGATGTTTTTCAGGGTAATTTTATCCCCGATGCTTAAAGGCGTAAGATAGATGTCACGGGTAATGTTCTGGTTATTTGCCTTACTTAAATCAATGACATCATTGGTAACAATATATCCCTTTGCTGAAGCAACATAAGTATAAACCTGGCCTTTCGGCAAATACATCTTGTAGATACCCGTAGAAGCAAAGCTCTGCACTGAATCTATTTTCAGTTTACTGCTTGAGATTTTATAGTCGATAGTTGCTGAAACAGGCTTTTGTGTTTTAGCGTCTTTTACCAGACCGCTAATCATAATATTAGGAACGGCGGCTGGAGGTACTGGTTTAGGGGTATTATCAACTTCTCCGATTTTTCCGGGCTTTTTAACAGGGTTTGTTCCTGTTGAAGGTTTCCCGGGAGCCGGAGCCGGAGGAGAGGGTTTGTAAACGACCGGATCATTGGGGTTTATAGTATGAAGATCATATACATTCCAGCAAACCAGATGATCGTAATCATTACATTCAAATAAATCAAAGTATTCCAGACCTTTGTCCAGTCTTTCAAAATATAAGACAAAATTAACCTGTTCCCCCGAACGGGTATTATAACCAAGATCATCGATATTCTGATTGTCATTGAGTACCGGAATACCTTCTGCTTTAATCAGACGAAATGTTCTTGATCCCTGTGCTGCAATTAAGGTAGCCGATTTCTTGAAGGCGATATGCTGTTCGGGATTAAGTACTCTTCCATTTTGATCTCTCTGCGGCTTTGTAAGATTGATAAAGCTCATATAAAGAATCGTGTACTGATCAGTAAGCCTGATATTGGAAACATGAACACCTCTGTCTGCAGAACGGCCATTGTCATCATCACCCGGGTATTGCGTGCCTGATGTTCCTCCATAGGTTCCGTTGCCGGAACTTCCCCCCGAATTCCCTCCGTTATTTCCACCTGTCTGATACATACCCGGCATACAACTGCTGAGTAAAAAGGAAATGATTGTGAAATAGAATAAGTTTTTCATACCAGGAAAATGATGTTTAAAGAGAAGTTTTCTTAAGAGTTTTAGGATTATTGTCTGAAAATTTTCTTATCAGCATAAAAGGTCCCGAAAGGGATCAATGAGGCAATAAAAGCCAGAGCCGTTTTTTTCAAAGACCATTTAAGTTCAATAAATACTGTCAGAAGAGTGATCATGTAAAGAATGAATAAAACACCATGACACATTCCAACGATATAATTTGGCTTTGGCAAACCCCATACATATTTTAAAGGCATGGTTATTCCAAAAAGTATATAAGAACATCCTTCCATAAAGGCAATTGCTCTGAAGCGGCTCAATGCATTGTTAAACATATCAGAAATATTAATTTGTTGAATTAGTTCATTTAGACTTTATTGCTTAATGAATGGTAACATAACCAATCAGGGCATCAGCTCTTGCTCCGATCGGACGGTTATAAACCAGAATTTCATAAATATTTTCGGTTTGAGAATGTGAGCCTTCCAGTTCGGTTTCGTTCTTAAGGCCGTCACTTCCGAGCGTGGCATAATTGTAATTATAAACACCCTGTTTTAATTCGATACTTGCTTCATAGGCCTGGTGATCAGGATTATAAGTCATAAGATTATTGTCATTCAGATACCAGTCATTAAATCCACCGTTAATAAAGACTTTTTTACCGGATATTTCATCCATTTTCAACTGAAATCTGATTTGGACGTAATCTGACTCCGTTTCACCACGGTTTGTTTCATAATTATCTATGACATACATGCCGTTGAAATCATTCGTAGCTACATAAGCCAGTCCGTTCTGAGGTTTATCATAATGCAGAAAGATAATACTCTGTTGTTCTTCCTGCATAATTGTAGAAATATTTACCAGCTTTTGCTGTGTACTTCTTGCATCAAACATTCTGAATTCATTTCCTCCCGGGATCAGATTTTCTCCCTCAAAAAACTGATAGTCAATTTTTTTGTCGAAGTCATTTACCATAAAAGGCTTCAGATTTTTCAGGGTTTTATCATCTCTGAAATTTTGCCTTACCACAACTTTAAAATCTTCTTTGGGGTTAATTACGTCGTAGCCATTGTACGACAGGCTCATATTTACCTGAACATAACTGTTTCTTTTGTCGGCATTATTGGCAAATCTGATATTCCCGCCAACATTCACCCGGTTCTGATAAACCATAAACCTTCTGGTCAGAACAATGTCACTTTCGTCTCTGTTTCGGTAAACCATCAGGATATAATTCCCGGAAATTCTGGTTTTAGGTACCTCAAATGTATAATGGTAGTAAGGGATTTTTGTCGCGAAAGAATTGTGGTAGTTCTGAATCGGAAAGTCATTGTATTCCGGTAAAAATTCTATTTCATTTAATACCGAAGGCGTCCAGTCTGCATTGCAATGGATTATTTTTGCCCTGAAAGAGAGAAAACCCTTGCTTAAACAGTCGAAAGATAAAAGCAGGGGAGAGGCATCATTTAACGCTACAACAGGGGGATTCAGCGATTCGGAAGGAGACCTTTGCTGACCAACCGCAGGGAAAAGCTGAACCGTTTTAATATAGGGCTCATAAATTGCATTTTCATAGCGGAGGGTTTTATTCTGGGCCTGAGTGTTCAACACAAATAAAAATAGGAACACACTGCTGTGAATTCCTATTTTTACTATTCCGGACTTTTTTAAGTACATATTCAGAATAAATTTGATTGGGGACTTTCTGAAAAACGAATAATGAACCAGGTTGAATAGTATCCGGACCCTTAAAAAGCTTTTTCAAGTTCTTCTACTTCAATCATAACTGCTTCCCATTCGTTATTGGCATTATTCAATAAATCCTGAATTTTCCTGTATTCAGCATTTTGGCGTTTTAACGCCTCTACATCATTGAAAATTGCAGGATCGGCCAGTTGTTTTTCTGATTCAGCTTTCTGAGATTCAAGCTTTTCAATCTGTTCTTCCAGTTCCGCAATTTTCTTATTTAGTTTCTTAATATTTTGCTGAGCTTCTTTTTTAGCCGATTCATTTAAAACAGGCTTTTTCTCAGCTTCTTTTTTCTCAACGATTTTTGGCTGAGGAGCCGCAATTTCAGCATTTAATTTTCTTTCTTCCTGCCAGATTTCGTATTCCTCATAAGTTCCCGGATATTCTTTGATCTCGTAATCTTCAAGATACCAGATTTTATTGGCAATTTCAGAGACAAAGAAACGGTCGTGAGAAACGACGATATAACTGCCTTCATATTGCTGAAGTGCCTGAATCAAAATATTCACCGACATCATGTCAAGGTGGTTGGTGGGCTCATCCAGTAATAAAAAGTTGGCTTCGGAAATAAGCACTTTAGCCAGAGAAACCCTTGATTTTTCCCCTCCGGAAAGTACTTTGATTTTTTTGAAAACCTCATCACTTGAAAACAGAAAACAACCCAGAATACTTCTCAGCTCCACTTCCGTTTTAGCAGTTCCGGCTTGTTTCAGCTCATCAAGTAAGGTATTTTCCACATTAAGGCTTTCAAGCTGATGTTGGGCATAAAATGAATCAATAACATTATGCCCCATTTTGCGCTCACCCTCAATTGGTTCGGAGCCATCAATAATTCTGAGAAGAGTGGATTTCCCTTTACCATTGGCACCGATTAATGCGATTTTATCACCTCTTTCGATCACCGCATTGGTATTTTTCAGGATAATTTTATCACCATAAGCTTTAGAAACCTCTTCAAGGTTCATGATAAATCTGCCAGGCTGTGTACCAAAGTTGAACTTGAAGTTAACTTTAGCGGCCTCATCAATTACATCATCAATTATCTCAAGCCTTTCCAAAGCTTTTACTCTCGATTGAACCTGTCTTGATTTGGAAGCTTTGGCCTTGAAGCGGGTAATGAATCGTTCAGTCTGACGAATCTGCGCCTGCTGATTTTCAAAAGCACCCTTTTGAATTTCATTTCTCAATGATTTTTCTTCCAGGTAAAAAGAATAATTACCCGGATAAAGATTGATTTTCTGACCGGTTACTTCGGCAATTGACGTGACAGTATTATCTAGAAAAAATCTATCGTGAGAAACTACGATAATTGCTCCTTCGTAATTATTGATATAGTTTTCAACCCATTCGATTGAAGGTAAGTCGAGGTGGTTGGTTGGCTCATCAAGCATAAGAAGAGAAGGTTTCTGCAAAAGTAATTTTGCGAGCATAACCCTCATTCTCCAACCCCCGGAAAATAAACGTAATGGTTTTTGAAGATCATCGGTACTGAATCCGAGTCCTTCCAGGATTTCTTCTGCTCTTGCCTGAATTGTATAACCTCCCAGTCCTTCAAATTCATCCTGATAGCGTGCCAGTTTATCGATATCAGAATCCTCATAATTTGTTTCCATTTTATGAAGTACTTCATCAATCTGCTTTTGCAGAAACAATTCTCTTTCAAAAGCCTGCATAGCCACCAGCAGAATAGAATCATCTGTCTGATAGGAAAGAAGATCCTGATTCAGGAAACCGATAGTACAATCTCCGGCTTTTGAAATATTTCCCGAATCTGCCTGATATTCTCCGGTAATTAAACGTAATAAAGTCGATTTTCCAGTACCATTTGCCCCAATAAGACCGATTTTATCTTTTGGTTTAATATGTAAATTGGCACCGTCGTACAAAGGACGACTACCAAAATAGAACGAAAGATTATTGATTGATAACATATCGCAAAGATACTGCTAAGATTTTAATGTAGATTTATAGTGAAGAGGCTTTTTAATCGAATAATCATCAAAAACTATCCGTATCCATTAAATAGTAGCAGAACTTAAATGCAGTAACCTTGTTTTTCAGATAAACTAAATTTCAAAAATATAATTCTTACTGTATATAAATGTGTTTTCTTAACCGGCTCAGAGACTCCGGGGTTATACCCAGATAGGAGGCAATGTGATACTGATGTGTTCTGTGTAAAAGTCCCGGATAACGTTGCATAAATTTTTCATAACGCATCTGGGCAGTTTCTTCCAAAAAAGACCTGATTCTCAGGTTCTGTTCAATCACAGCTGACTCAAGTAACAGTCTGCCGATTCGTTCCCAGCCATGATGGTGGCTGTAAAGTTTTTGCATGTTTTTGTAATCAATGGTTAGTAATTCTGTGTCTTCCAGGGCCTGAATGTATTCCGAACTGGGGGTTTGGGTTAGAAAACTTACATTGACCAGGTTAAAAGTTAATTCCTCGGAAAAAGAATTAACAATTTCGGTAGTGTCATTTTTTTTGACAAAATTTCTTAAAAGGCCTTTTTTTACAAAACATAACTGCGGTGCAATCTGACCAACCTGCAAAAAGAATCTTCTTTTGGGGATATGAGAAACTCTGAAATATCTCGGGATTTCAGAAAGTTCTTCTTGATTAAGAACATTAAATTTTCTTATAGCGGCAACAAGTGTGTCCATCTCGGGCAATTTTTTAAGTTCTTCTGTAAGACGATCTTTCAAAAAATGGTCACTTGATGACAGTATAAAACTTGAAAATGGTTAGAAATCGGTATGTTGCTTCAGGCAGGAGTAAATAAAATTTTCGAAGGAACGGGGTTAAACTACAAACCGGAAGCATTTTCTGCGTCAGAATGCTTCCGGTTTTTTGTTATTATTTCGTGGACAATTAAAGTGCTTTTCCTCCTCCGAGATAAGGACTGGCCAAAAGTGTTTCAACATTAACAAACGGAACATTGGTTTTATGATAACCAAAAGTTTTGCTCATCGGTTGTGTGCGGTTATTATCTCCCATCGACATTTCCACATCATCCATGCTCAGCTGACAAGGATGTTCGTAGCCACAGGCATGGGTAATTTCCAGAATTTCCTTGTTCAGGGTTTTTACATAATTGTAGAAACGTTCACTCTTAATTGTCGGGTCAATTCCTGCCTGAAGCCATTGATTTGAGGTTGCAACCCCTGTAGGACAAGTGTTGGTATGACATTTCTGAGCCTGAATACAACCAATCGACAGCATAGCTTCTCTGGCAACATTGATAACATCAGCACCCATGGCAAAAGCCATCAGCGCTTTTTCCGGAAAGCCTAACTTTCCGGAAGCGATAAAGACAATTTTATCCGCCAGATCATAACGCTGGAAAATGTGATAAACCTTGGTAAAAGCAAAATTAAACGGCATAGAAACGTGATCTGCAAAAGCATGAGGTGCAGCACCTGTTCCGCCTTCTCCGCCATCAATTGTAATAAAATCAGGACCTTTCCCTGTTTTTGCCATTAAAGCCGCCAGTTCTTCCCACATATCCAGTTGTCCTACCGCAGATTTAATTCCTACAGGCAGGCCGGTATTGTGTGCCATTGCTTCAATGAAATTAACCATTTCAGGAATGTTTGAAAATGCAGAGTGAAATGCAGGAGAAATGGCATCCTGTCCCATCGGAATTTTCCTGATTTCTGAAATTTCTCTGGTTACCTTAGCAGCAGGTAAAACTCCGCCTTTTCCCGGTTTTGCACCCTGAGAAAGTTTTAATTCCAGCCCTTTCACAAATGGATTTTCGGTTGTCATTTTAACCAGGGCATCCATAGAGAAGCCTTTGTCATCTCTTACCCCAAAGTAAGCCGTTCCGATATTTACAATAACATCAGCACCATATTTATGATAAGGAGAAAGAGAACCTTCTCCGGTATTATGATAACAACCGAATTTAAGTGCGCCTTTGTTTAAAGATTCAACCGCTTTTGCTGATAATGAGCCATAGCTCATACCTGAAATATTGACGATAGAATAAGGTTTGAAAGGTTTCTTCCTTTTATGGTATTCTCCGATTGTTTTAGCACAGGGTACAGCACTCGGATCTTTCTTGTTGGGATGATTGTCAGGCAGCCGGTAACCCAGCATGGCATGTTTTATGAAAACATATCCCGGAGCGCTGAAATCCTGATCAGTACCGAATCCCTGAAGGTTATTTTCTCTTTTTGAGGAAGCATAAACCCATGACCTTTCCTGACGGTTAAATGGCAATTCTTCCCGGTTATTGGCTACAATGTATTGTCGGATTTCCGGACCTATTTTTTCCAGCATGTAGCGCAGATGCCCTACTAAAGGAAAATTATGCTGGATGGTATGCGATTTCTGGAAAAAAATATCCCGGATAACAATAAGTAATAAAGCGGCTAAGATCCATGCCCACCATGGAATATCGGAAATGGTTTGTATCATATGATGAAGCTGAGATTGTTTTAACATAGTTCCGGTAAAGAACCGTAACTATCGGGTACGAAGGATTATAAAATATGAAATGGTAAAGTTAAACTAAGAATTTGATTTTTCGGATTCTGCTGTTCCAAAGGAAACGCCTCCCGAAACAATAAATTTCATTACATCCGCCGCCGGAATATGAAGAAGAGAAACATTTTCGACTGGTACGACAAACATTTCACCTGAGAATGCATAGGAATGAGGGCAATAAACTGTGACAAATCCTTTCATGTCCATAAAACTAAGATCGGTTTGGGTAAGAAACCCTAATTTTCTGAAACCGGATTCCTTATTAATCAATACGATTACAGGCTGGTTAAACTTACGTTTATCTCCTACAAAAGCCTCTACCAGATCTTTTAAAGACTGATAGATAATACCTACAAGCGGGATTCTTGACAATCCGGCTTCCAAGAGATTAAATACCGGAACTGCCAGGAAAGTGGAACCTATAAAGCCTACACTTATGATGATGAAAAGTACAATCAAAAGCCCGATTCCATACAAACGATAAGAAGCATCTCCTTCAGAATGGATTTCGATCGGAATAATGCCATCAACTTTGATAAATGCAATGTAAATGATATAAAGGGTAATGTAAACAGGAGCCAGGAAAAGTAAACCCTGAACGAAGTAGCTGAAAAGACGGTTTAAAATTGATTTGAACGACATTTTTTATAAATTTTCAAGTGAGTGATTCTGGTATTAAAGGTAGTGTTTCGTATAATAATAACTGTGACGACAGATCCGGTAAATAGTCATTCAACGGTAACTGAAATTCTGTAAATACTGTCAATCTCAGGAAATGGTAATTAATCTTTCAGACTATTCCCTTTCGGGTATTTAACACTATAACGTACCTCAATGTTCCTTACTTCATTGGGTTTTAAGGTAATATTCCAGGAAAGTTTGCCTTTGGCAATATCGATAATGGCATCCGAATTTTCAATCAGTTCAACCTCAATCCGGTTGTCTTTCAAAAATGGGATTAAATCTTCGAGTTTTAAGGTAACAGTCCGTTTTTTTATATTCCTGATAGTGAATTTATATGCTTTATCTTCCAGAATTTTGTTTCCCAGGTCGTTGGTGGAAATATAATTTTGCAGGATTTCTTTTTTAATGCTGACTTTTTTATTTCCGTTTCCGAAAGAGATCAGGAATAAAGTGTCTTTTTCAGAGGTATATACCCGTTTCTCCCGGAAAGTTCCGGAAGCATCAGGAATGAGGAAAGTCCAGCCTGATTCGCTTTTTTTTCCGGTTTCCTTTACTTTTCTGGTCTTTTCAAAGATGCTTTTATGGTAACAGTGGGCTGCTACCTGATAATGTGATAATAAGCTGAAAATAATGATTGAGCGTAAGTTTTTCATGAGGTTCGGTATTTACCTAAAAATAGGTAAAATGACGATTTTTACAAAATATTTCGGCAAATAACATCGGGTTCATTTTTTATACGGAAATACTATTCAAAGCATTTTAGCTTTTTTAAATTCTTCGAACAAGTATTTTCTGTAATTTTGCAGCCATTCAGTAGTGTCAGTAGATTTTAAAGTAGAGAAAAAGCGACAATGGTTTTTAAATATGAGTATTTGCAAAACTTCATCAAAGAAGTTTTTCTATCAATCGGATGTCCTGAGGCTGACGCCGGACTTGCTTCAAAAGTACTTATCTCGGCAGATTTAAGAGGGGTTGATTCACACGGTATAGCCAGGTTATCCGGATATGTCCGCTTATATGATAATGGCCGGTTAAATCCTAAACCCGAAATAAAAATAATTCATGAAACACCTTCCACTGCCGTGGTAGACGGTGACAAAGGATTAGGTTTGGTGGTTGCGCCTAAAGCGATGCAGATTGCTCTGGATAAGGCAGATAAAGTGGGATCCGGCTGGATTTCTGTTCAGAATTCCAATCATTTTGGCATTGCCGGTTACCATGCAATGCTGGCTTTGCAAAAAGATATGATTGGCTGGGCAATGACAAATGCTGCTCCTTTGGTAACTCCGACGTTTTCGAAGGAGAAGTTATTGGGAACTAATCCTATTGCAGTGGCGGTTCCTGCCAGGGAAAACCCTCCGTTTGTAGCCGATTTTGCCTCTACAGCGGTGGCTTACGGTAAAATGGAAATTCTGCAGAGAAAAGCACAGCCGGCTCCGATTGGCTGGGTTCAGGATAAAGACGGCAACCCGACAGACGATTCCAATGCTGTTAAAAATGGCGGTGCATTACTTCCTTTAGGCGGTGATCGTGAGCATGGCTCCCACAAGGGGTATGGCTTAGGTGCTATTGTAGATATCTTTTCCGGAGTTCTTTCCGGGGCAAATTTCGGCCCCTGGGTTCCGCCTTTCGCTACTGCAGGTTTTATGTCTGCCGGAGAACAGGTTGGAAAAGGGACGGGTCATTTTTTAGGTGCAATGAGAATTGATGGTTTCCGCCCGGCTGAAGATTTTAAAACAGATATGGATAAATGGATCAACCGCTTCAGGTCTGCTCCGGCCATTGAAGGAAAGCAGGTATTAATTCCCGGAGACCCTGAAAGAGCCCTTGAAATTGAAAGAAAAGCCGCCGGAATCAACTTACTTGATCCGGTTGTAAAAGATATGCAGGGTCTGGCTGAACGTTTTGGCATTCAGTTTGAGGCATAGAATCCCTTATTTTCGAGATAAATTACAGAAAACACACCGTGATATTCGATCAGATTTTTGATTCTTTTAAATCTGTTATAGAATTTCACAATAACATTCAAAAGAGTGGGGTAAAGTATCTTACCAAAAACAACGCTCAAATCCAAAATGCAAAAATCATCAAAATTATTCAGATATCTGATTCTGGCTTTTTCACTGTTCGCCGCTATGTTTTCTTATTACATCTGGCAGGTAGCAAAAACACCGAATTTCAAAACGGACGAAAAAACAGGGTATTATTTGTTGATTCCTTCAGGAGCAACTTTTGAAACAGTTTGGGATTCCTTATCTAAAAAGAAGATTGTAAAAGATGAATTGTCTTTCAAATTCCTTGTAAAACTTCTCAAATATCGTGAAAACGTAAAAGAAGGCCGTTATAAAATTACCGCAGAAATGGGTAACTATGAGATGCTTAAAAAGCTGAAATCAGGGAACCAGGATCCTGTTCGTCTGACATTCAATAACGTCCGGCTGAAAAAAGATCTGATTCATAAAATCGGAAACAGGTTTGAATTTGATTCAACAAAATTCGCATCAATGCTTGAATCTGAAGAGCTGGCTCAGAAATATGGATTTACTTCAGAAACAATCATGTGCATGTTTTTGCCGAATACTTATAACATCCTGTGGAATACCAAGCCGGAAAAGTTTTTTGGCAGAATGAAGTCTGAATATGACCATTTCTGGACGGATGCAAGGAAAAAGAGAGCCCAGGAACTAGGTTTCACACCAATTCAGGTAGCAATTCTGGCTTCGATTGTGGAAGAAGAGACAAAAGCGGAAGATGAAAAACCAAAAGTTGCCGGACTTTATATCAATCGCCTGAACCTGAAAATGCCGCTTCAGGCTGATCCGACAGTAAAGTTTGCTTTGAAAGATTTTGCCATTAAAAGGATTTTAACCGCTCAGTTACAGGTTAATTCTCCATATAATACCTACAAGATTATTGGTTTGCCTCCGGGGCCTATCCGTTTAGCAGAATTGTCGTCGATTGACGCCGTATTAAATTACGAGAAACATAATTATACCTATATGTGTGCCAATCCGGCTCTGAACGGAACGCATATTTTTGCAGAGAATTTTCAGGATCACCTCAATAATGCCCGTTTGTATCAGGCAGCATTAAATAAGCTGAACATCAGAAAATAAGCTGAACCTGAGTTAAGCTCCAGGCAAAGCATAAGTCTATTTCTGTAAACCACTTATTCTGATAACGATAAAAAACAATTATATTAAAGCGGCAAACAAATGAAACATTATTTGTTTGCCGTCAATTGAAGGGTAAAGGAAGATCGTCTTTTCCGGTGTCCTGATTCTTAAAGTCGATTTAAAATGTATATTCACGAAACAAACTATCGGGTAAGGTATGCGGATACTGATCAGATGGGCTATATGTATTATGGAAATTATGCCCGTTTGTACGAGATTGGAAGGGTTGAAGCCTTAAGAGGTTTGGGATTCAGTTATAAAGAAATGGAAGATTCGGGCATTATGATGCCCGTTTATGAGAATATTTCCAAATATATTCAACCGGCGCTGTATGACGATTTGCTTACGGTGCGGACAATCATTAAGTCGCTTCCGGGTGCAAGAATGGTTTTTAACTATGAAATTCTGAACAGCTCCGGATTATTGGTTCATACAGGGCAAACTACTCTTGTTTTTCTCAAAAGAGAGAATAACCGGCTTACTACTGCTCCCAGGGAGCTTTTTGAGAAATTAAGCACATTTTTTGAATAACCGTACCATCGGCTTTTCAGAACCTGTATGTTATTTCTTCATCAATACAGGAATAATCCCTGGTACAACCTATGATAAATAAATTAAGGCATACGAGATCTATTGTCAGGATTAAGACTTTTCTTCAGAATTTTCATTTGTGGAACACTACCGTAACTGTGTATCATGTTTTGCAGATTCTGTGGAATAAAATTATACAATTCGACATAGATGTAAGGGCAGCGGCAGTTGCTTACAGCTTTACACTGGCGGTTTTTCCTACTATTATTTTTTTATTTTCCCTGCTTCCTTACATTCCGATAAATCATCTTGATCTGAAAATCATCACATTTCTGCAGGGAGCAATACCTGAGGGATTGGACAGTCAGGCGGCAGAACTGGTAACAGAAATTGTGAGCAAACCTCATGGGGGAGTACTTTCTCTGGGTTTCTTTTTGGCCTTATATGCTTCCACAAGCGGGATAATGGCTTTGATGAAATCATTTAACCTCACTTATAAAACTGATGAAAACCGGGGATTTATCAAGGCAAGATTAATTGCAGTGATGATGAATTTTCTGCTTACGGTTGTTTTGGTTGTGGCGATTATGGTATTGATTGTAGGCAGATTTGTCATTGACGGACTTTTTGAAAGGGGATACCTGAACCTGAACTTTACTTATTATGTATTGAAAGGCATTACCTATCTGGTGGTTTTCGCGGTATTCTTTGTAACAATCTCCATTATTTATTACTGGGCACCTGCTATTCACAGAAAATGGAACTTTGTAAATGTCGGTTCTGTGACGGCTTCCATTCTGACAATTTGTGTTACCAACCTTTTTTCGTATTATTTGTCAAATTTTGCCACTTATAATAAATTGTATGGCTCAATTGGTACAATAATAGCGCTGATGGTCTGGCTTTATCTGATAGCCCTGATTTTGATAATCGGTTTTGAAATAAATGCCAGTATCGATCATGCACTTAACGGTTTTGATCAGAAAAAGAGCTCTTCCGGTAAAAAAAGCTGAGGAACACTCATAAAATAAAAAAGCCATGCTTCAACTGAAGTGTGGCTTTCAAGTAACCCTAACCCATAAATATCAGCATAAAAGGTTTACACTGATGCAAAAATAGCAGCGAACATCATGCCAGTTTTATGAGTTTTTGGGTAAATAATTTGATTTTTACTGAATTTTTTCAATTTGTGTATATATTTCTTCATTTATGTACTTAGATTGAAACATGATTATACGAAACTACCTTTATTATTGTTTCATAAACTAAACTTCTGACATGGCTGAATTTATTAAACTTTATGAAAAAAATACTGACCAGCGAAGAATCGAGCAGATCGTTTCTTGTCTGAAAGACGGTGGAATTATTATTTATCCGACAGATACGGTTTATGGAATAGGTTGCGATATTCATAATACCCGTGCTGTAGAGAAAGTTTGTCAGATTAAAGGGATTAAGCCCAATAAAAACAATTTTGCCATCATTTGTTATGATTTGAGCCATATTGCTGATTATGCGAAGGTTTCAAACTCTGCCTTTAAACTGATGAAGAAGACATTACCGGGCCCGTTTACTTTTATTCTGGATGGCAACAGTAATGTACCTAAAGTTCTGGCTCAGGGTAAAAAAACAGTGGGAGTAAGGATTCCGGATAATGAAATAACCAGGTTAATTGTAAAAGAGCTTGGAAACCCGATTATCACCACTTCTATTAAAGATGATGATGACGTTATTGAGTATTCTACGGATCCGGAACTGATCTTTGAGAAATTTCAGCATCAGGTAGATATTGTGATCGACGGAGGTTACGGAAATAATATTCCTTCTACCATTGTTGATGCAACAACAGACGATTTCGAAGTAATTCGTCAGGGTCTGGGAGATCTGGAGAGTTTTTTAGTATAAATCAAACCCTCCGGACCAGGTTATTTTAAATGATCCTGAACCAGATTTTCAGGACGAGTATGTTTAAACCTTTTATGCGACCACAGCCAGTCGGACGGATATTGACAAATGGATTTTTCCAAAGTTCTTACATACAATTCAGTAATTCCGTTGGGGGGGATATGATCGTAAGGAGGTTCAATCAAGGTATGGTATTTTAAATGATAAAACCCTCTTTTCTTTCTCGATAATTCTCCATAGAAAACGGGATAATTATTACTGCGTGCTATTCTTTCTGAACCCATAAAGAAATCAGTATCCTGATTCAGAAAATCTGTCCAGTAAGCATTTTCTCTGATTCCGGGAACCTGATCTGCTACCATTCCGATGATTCTGGGGATATTTTTTCTTCTGACGACTTCTCTCAGGGTCATTTTCATCGGAACCGGGAAAACCCCGAATCTGGAACGGATTGTAAACATGAATTTTTCGAAAAATTCACTTTTAAGCGGTTTATAGATTACATCCGAATTTACCTCCGAAAGAGCAGACCTTAACGGAACAAGCTCCCAGTTGCAAAGGTGGTTTGACATAACAATTCCGGTTTTCCCTTCCCTGATTAATTTTTGTAAAGGTTCCTCTCCTTCGATAGAAACTCTCTTTTTAAGCTCTTTTTCACTAATGGTAAGTGATTTGATAACTTCAACAATGATATCGGAAAGATTGAGGAAAAAATCTCTGGCAATAGTCTCGATTTCAGTTTCTGATTTTTCCGGAAAAGATTTTCTAAGGTTCTCACAGACAACCTTTTTGCGGTATTTTACCACATAGAAAAGAACAAAAAAGATAAAGTCTGAGATCCGGTAAAGAATCCGGAAGGGTAATCTGCTTATTAATTTTAAGGCAAACATGCGGTTTTGATATTGATGGATTTTAACTAAAAAGTTTTACAAAAATTTGAAAATAAGTTGACAATACCTTATTTTAGGTAAATGATTATTGATTTACAGTATTTACCAAGTTTAGAATACTTCGCTTGTCTGCTCAAATTTGAGGATGTTCAGATCGAAACACATGAACATTTCCAGAAGCAAAGTTATAGAAACCGATGTCATATCTTGACCTCCAACAAGATTGATACGCTTTCGGTCCCCGTTTCGAACGGCAATTCTAAAATCTTCGTCAAAGACTTACGCATTGATTATCGTCAGGATTGGACCCGCCGTCACTGGGGTGCAATTTATTCGGCATATGGAAAAGCGCCGTTTTACGAATTTTATTCTGAATATTTCAAAGATATTCTGGCAAAGAAACCTGACTTTTTGTTCGATTTGAATTTAGAACTACTGTCAATTTGTCTTAAACTTTTGAAAATCGAAAAAAAGTTTATATTTACAGAAAAGTATGAAAAAACGGTTCCTAACGACTTCAGAGGAAAAATTCATCCGAAAAAGGATTTTTCTGAGAATGATTTTTATGAACCATTGTCATACCGCCAGAACTTTGGCAGTGAATTTGTGCCAAATTTATCAGTGTTAGATTTAATATTTTGCCAGGGTAGTCAGGCAGGTACAATATTAAAGGGTTCTGTAAAAGATTGAACAAATCGCTTTAAAAAGCTGTTTATTCGATATAAGCCCAAAAATAAGGGTCATTTTTAAGCTCGTTTAACATCAAGAACTAAAATCTTGTAACTTTTAAGAAACTCTGTTTATGGAGGCAAAATTCTCAAATAAAGTCAAAGAAGTAATTGCACTTGCCCGTGAGGAAGCGTTGAGGCTTGGGCATGATTACATCGGAACGGAACATCTCATCCTGGGAATGATTCGTGAAGGGGAAGGGGTTGCGCTCGAACTTTTGAAGAAAATAGGTGTATCACTTGATGAATTAAGAGCTACAATCGAACAGTCTACAAAAGGTACGGGTGGTTTCTCGAGTTTTACTCGTCAGAATATGCAGAATATTCCTCTTACCCGCCAATCAGAAAAGGTACTTAGGGTTACGTATCTGGAAGCAAAAATTTTCAAAACCAATTTGGTAGGAACAGAACATCTGTTGATGGCTATACTTCGTGATGAGGACAACATAGCTGCGCAGATTTTGAATAAGTTCCAGGTAACTTATGATCTGATAAAGGAGATGGTGGAATATCAATCTAACCCGAATCTATCATCTAAACCAAATATTACGGCTGCATCTGATACCGATGATAACGATGACGATGCAAGAATGTTTGCAGGTGGTAGCGGCAGCGGCTCAGGGAGCAGTACTGCCAAAGGAAGTGAAAAATCTAAAACGCCGGTTTTGGACAATTTCGGAAGAGATCTTACCAAAATTGCCGAAGCAGGAAAGCTGGATCCGATTGTCGGACGTGAGAAAGAAATTGAACGCGTAGCACAAATCCTTTCCAGAAGAAAGAAAAACAACCCGATACTTATCGGTGAACCGGGTGTAGGTAAAACGGCTATCGCTGAAGGTCTTGCCTTAAGAATTGTTCAGAAAAAGGTTTCACGGGTACTTTTCGGAAAACGTGTTGTAACCCTTGATCTGGCTTCTTTAGTGGCAGGAACAAAATACAGAGGTCAGTTTGAAGAAAGAATGAAAGCGGTAATGAACGAACTGGAGAAATCTCCGGATGTTATTTTGTTCATTGACGAATTACATACAATCGTAGGAGCAGGAGGAGCTTCCGGTTCTCTTGATGCCTCAAACATGTTCAAGCCGGCTTTAGCCCGTGGTGATATACAGGTTATCGGAGCTACCACACTTGATGAATATCGTCAGTATATTGAAAAAGACGGAGCTTTGGCACGTCGTTTTCAGACGGTCATGGTTGATGCCACTTCAGTTGAAGAAACCATTGAAATTCTGAACAACATCAAAGACAAGTACGAAGATCACCACCATGTAAATTACACTGACGAGTCAATTCAGCAGGCGGTTAAACTTTCTGAGCGTTATATCTCGGACAGATTCTTACCGGATAAAGCAATTGACGTGCTGGATGAAGTAGGAGCGAGAGTTCATATTTCAAATATTACTGTTCCTGAAGACATTGTGCAGCTTGAAGCACAGATTGAAAATGTTAAGAAGGAGAAAAATCAGGTGGTCAAATCTCAGAAATATGAGGAGGCTGCTCAACTTCGTGACCGTGAAAAGAAATTGTTAGATCAGCTTGATCGTGCAAAACTTGCCTGGGAAGAAGATACCAAACGTCGCAGATATACTGTTACAGAGGAAAATGTAGCAGAAGTAATTGCTCAGATGACTGGTATTCCGGTGAGTCGTGTAGCTGCTACTGAAGGACAAAAGTTACTCAATATGAATGAGGAACTTAGCGGTAAGGTAATCGGACAGGACTCTGCAATTTCAAAATTGGTGAAGGCTATTCAGCGTACACGTGTAGGCCTGAAAGATCCTAAAAAACCAATCGGCTCATTTATTTTCTTAGGGCCAACAGGGGTAGGTAAAACAGAACTGGCAAAAGTTCTGGCAACTTATCTTTTCGATAAAGAAGATGCTCTTGTCAGAATTGACATGAGTGAGTACATGGAGAAATTCAGCGTATCCCGTCTGGTAGGAGCTCCTCCGGGCTATGTAGGATATGAAGAAGGAGGTCAGCTGACTGAGAAAATCCGTCGCAAACCTTACTCTGTGGTATTATTGGATGAGATTGAAAAAGCTCACCCGGATGTATTCAATATCCTGTTGCAGGTGTTGGATGATGGTATTTTGACAGATGGTTTAGGTCGTCGTGTAGATTTCCGTAACACCATTATCATTATGACTTCAAACATCGGTGCCAGGGATTTGAAAGATTTCGGTGCGGGCATCGGATTCTCGACCAAATCGCGTCAGGATGGTATGGATGATATGGTGAAAGGAACGATCCAGAATGCCTTGAAAAAAGCATTTTCACCTGAATTCTTAAACCGTTTGGATGATGTAATTGTATTTAACGGATTGGAAAGAGAAGACTTGCATAAAATCATTGATTTGATGCTGAAAAAACTCTTTATCCGTATTACGAACCTTGGCTATAAAGTTGAATTAACTGAAAAAGCCAAAGATTTTCTGGCCGACAAAGGATATGATCCTTCTTACGGAGCAAGACCATTGAACAGAGCAATTCAGAAATATCTGGAAGATCCGGTTGCTGAGGAAATTCTGAAAGGTGATTTGGTTGACGGAGACGTTATTTTAGCAGATTATTCAGGAGAAGGAGATGCATTAACTCTTTCAAGAGTATCAGCTAAAGCCGCAACAGCAGAATAACAACGCTGATAAATTCAATATAAAGAAAGCACCATAAGAATATTCTTGTGGTGCTTTTTTATGTCGTCGAAGTACAGGGTAAATCGTATTATTTGAGATCGACGCATTTTAAGCGTGAAATATTCAATAAAAAGCCTTAAATTGAGCTAAAATAGCTGTTTTTACAACGGCTTTAATCGCACCAGATAGGAATTGAAACCTTTTTTTGCCCCATCCAAGTACTTCTAAAGTCGGCTTTAATCGCACCAGATAGGAATTGAAACTAAAAAAACCGGAAGGGTTATCTTCCGGCTGCAATGCTTTAATCGCACCAGATAGGAATTGAAACGGGCTTCTGGTTGTTGCGGCAGACCTTGTGTACATACTTTAATCGCACCAGATAGGAATTGAAACGGACGAGCAAAGTCTTGACGAAAAAAACTCGGGAGCTTTAATCGCACCAGATAGGAATTGAAACTTGGTTCGGCGCTGAAAGGTCTTGCAGATCAGGGAACCTTTAATCGCACCAGATAGGAATTGAAACTTACTGATTCGCCCGGAGGATTTACTTTGCCAAACGCCTTTAATCGCACCAGATAGGAATTGAAACGGCTTATTGGTATTGTTCCTTCCATATCTATAAACCTTTAATCGCACCAGATAGGAATTGAAACTGTCAGCTATTTCCGAAGAAAAGGAAAAAGTGAATGCCTTTAATCGCACCAGATAGGAATTGAAACCAGCAGTGAAATCGCCTGACACGGTGAATCTCAAAACCTTTAATCGCACCAGATAGGAATTGAAACTGTCAGCTATTTCCGAAGAAAAGGAAAAAGTGAATGCCTTTAATCGCACCAGATAGGAATTGAAACCAGCAGTGAAATCGCCTGACACGGTGAATCTCAAAACCTTTAATCGCACCAGATAGGAATTGAAACGGCAGTAGTTGCCTTGGGAATCAATTCAAATATCGCCTTTAATCGCACCAGATAGGAATTGAAACGATTATTGGGGCTTATGCCATTGTCAATTTCAAAGACCTTTAATCGCACCAGATAGGAATTGAAACACATTGATTAATGATCTTTCACAACCTTTAAAAACCTTTAATCGCACCAGATAGGAATTGAAACGGAAATATTGTTACACAATACCGGGCAACCGCTTCACCTTTAATCGCACCAGATAGGAATTGAAACTTGTAGAGCTAGAAA
>NZ_FOXH01000005.1:0-229177 GCF_900115665.1 Pseudarcicella hirudinis | reverse complement strand
CCTTTAATCGCACCAGATAGGAATTGAAACAAAACTCAGTTTTGGTTTGGCAAAAGTGGCAGACTACCTTTAATCGCACCAGATAGGAATTTAAATACAGCACTTGATCTTCAACTTAATAAGTTTCCCGGTATTAAAATTTTGCTTTCTTTCAACAAAAAATACCTGACAAATTGCTTCGTCAGGTATTCATGATTTATAGGATTTTAGTTTGTTTCTGAAGTATCTGTTATTTTTTACTTAGCTTATAAGTCAGTTTACTGGCATTTGATAAATCCAGGATAACAGCATAGGTTCCGGCTGTTACAGGAATATTGTCTGTCCCTGCTTCCAATGTACCATCGGCACCTTTGTCCCCGTAATTCAGATCCCATTTATCATTGAAACGGAATTTGATTTCTCCGGTTTTTAAAACTACATTGTCCAGAATCCAGACCCCGTCATGAGAGAAATCCGGTCTGAATTTGGCATCCGGCCCATCCCAGCCATTTGGTGCAGCACTTCCGACAAGTCCCCAGGTAGCAAAGGCTTCCAAAGTAAACTTCGAAGTCGCAAAATCTACTGTAATCAGATAGGTACCTTTAGTGACTTTAATATTATCTCCTCCGGCATCCAGTGTTCCGTTAGCCCCGGTGTCTCCGAAATTGACAGTCCAGTCATTATTCTGGCGGATTTTAATTTCCCCGGTGTTTAAATAGACAACCGCTTTCCAGAAATTTGTCGTAGGATCATATACTAAAGGCATATCCGGCCCATCCCAGCCATTGGCCACAGCACTTCCGACAAGTCCCCATGAATAAGTCTGGATAGTATATTTAAGGACATTCAGATCCAGTGTGATTTTATAGGTTCCGGCTTTTACCTTAATGTTGTCTCCACCATTATCCAAAGTATTGTCTGCTCCGGTATCCCCATAATTTACATCCCATTTATTATTCTGGCGGAATTTGATTTCTCCTTCCTTAAGCGTTACATAAGCGGCAAAAACATTATCCTTATCCGTTTTATAGAAAGGCATATCCGGTCCGTCCCAGCCATTGGCAGCAGCACTTCCCACTATTCCCCAGATAGAACTCAGATCCAGTTTATCAAGATATGGAGTGGCTTTGATAGTACTTACGGCTGAAGTGACCTTTGTAACAGAAGAAGCATCTCCGATTGCTGATACTACTCTTACATCAATATCGGCAGCAGCTCCCGCAGGAAGACCTAATTTTAAAAGAAGTGCATTTAATTCAGCATTTTTAAAAGTTTTGTTTAAATCAGTACCTGTTTCAACGGCCATTGCATTGCTGAAATCACCCCCTTTTTTATCAATAAGAACGGAGTATTTTACCCCTGGCGTAAAACCATAGTCCGGCTTTGCCCATGAAACGGTTAGCGCATCTTTATCTGCATTCTCTTTTGTTAAAACAACATTCTGAGAAGATAAGGTTATTGCCAATTTTACATTGGCATTCATGATAATTTTGTCCTCGTCTTTTTTACAGGCCCCCAATAAGACCAAAGCACTAAGGAATATAAAAAATCTATTGATTGTCGTTTTCATTACTTTGTCTATTTAATGGTTGAATTAATAACCTGAATTTTGTTTCAGGTTTGGATTGGCAGTAATATCAGCCGCAGGAATCGGGAAAATGTTGCGGAAATCCTCAACAGCTTTACCTGCTTTTATACCACCTTTCCAGGCCCATAAATAAGTACCGGTTGTGAATTTACCATATCTGATCAGGTCGGTACGACGATGACCTTCCCAATACAGTTCACGTGCTCTTTCATTGAGGATAAAGTCGAGATCAATGGTAGAAACCTGACTGGCTCCCGCTCTTTTACGAAGCAGATTCACATAATTCAACGCAGTAGTTCTGTCTCCTCCGGTTCCGTTGCGTAATACAGCTTCAGCGTACATCAGGTAAGCATCTGCCAGGCGGAACATCGGGAAATCAGTATCAACAAAAGTAGGATTGCTTCCTGCGGCTCCTGTGGAAGTAAGATTTTTGTATTTTCCTACCGCATAACCGTCCGGGAAGTTTGTAATGTCATCAATTTCAATATTTTGTCCATCTTTAAAAAACATCGCACGGGAATCTCTGGCATCGTCAAACATGGCAACAAATTGTTTGGTGGTACGCAAACCGGCCCAACCGCCGTCGATACCATAATCGGCTGCATTCATTTTTCCACCCACTGAAGCATGAACAAGGAAAGTAGTGCCACCATAGGTTTTGGTACGGGTTCCGTCAAAATTCACAGTAAAGATATTTTCCCCTGATTTGTGGTTATCAGCCAGGAAAAGGTTTTTGTAATTCCCTTCCAGACTATAACCTGAAGAAATAACTTTGTTCAGATAAGTTAATGCTTCGGTATTTTTATCCTGACCGATATACACTTTTGCGTTCAGATATAATTTTGCTAAAACCATCCAGGCTGCGGCTTTATCGGCTCTGCCATATTCATTTTTGCGGGCATCAACCAGGTCTCCTTCAATGGCTTTTAATTCAGATTCCACATAATTGTATAAATCTGTGCGATTGGTCTGTTTCGGGAAAAATGAACCGATCGGGTCATTTTCAGTTACGAAAGCAACATTACCGAAAAGATCAAGTGCATGATAATAACTTAAAGCCCGAAGGAATCGTGCTTCAGCACGGTAAGCCTTGATCTCAGGGATTGAAATTCCTCTGCCAGACATTTTGGCATCAGTTGTTTCTCTGATAAATTCATTGGCAACTACAACCTGATAGATCAGACGAACATACAAACCTCTGATTTTATCACCGCTGGAAGTCCAGTCCATCGTATGATAATTCACCAGAGTTCCGTCTGATTTCCAGGCAACTACTGCTTCATCAGTAGTCAGCTCCTGAGCACCCCAGTAATTTCTGATATACTGAGATTCTCCTTCATTAATTACACTTTCCGGAATATCAGGTTTTCCGGTCGGGCCTTCCTGCCCGGTTACGGCCAGACCTGCATAGATTTTGGCCAGCAATGGTTTGTAATTGGCAGGATCTTTATAGACTGCCAGAGAAGTAGATTCAATAAAAGGTTCCCGGTTCAGGTCTTTGGTACAGGAGAAAGTTAGTCCGAGGAATGCAGCACAGATTGCTGCTCTCTTTATATTTATCGTTAATTTTTTCATTTTTCTGAATGTTTTAAAACCAATGTTATCACTTTAAGATCTTCTTAGAAACCTACCACGGCACCTAAAGAGATGGTTCTGGCTCTCGGGTATAATTTGTTGTCAATACCTCCGGCAATTTCCGGGTCAAGACCTCTGTATTTTGTGATGACAAATACGTTCTGGGCAGTAGCATTCAATCGTAATGTTGCTCCCTGACGGGTGATTTTACCAAAATTGTAACCTACCGTGAAATTATCCATTCTCAGGAATGAAGCATTTTCTACGTAGTAGTCACTTTTATTCTGATTCAGGTTAAACTGTGTAGTATTGATATCTTTTGAAAGATTGCTCAGGAAACCTGTAGAATTGTACAGGCCAGTGTAGTTGCCATTGCTTGAGAATACGTTGTTATAAACATAGTTTCCGATATTCCCTCTGAGCGTGAATCCTGCATTGAATTTCTTATAGCTGAAAGTCGAGGTAAAACCATAGAAATAATCAGCAGCCGGTTTCTTATAACGGTAACGATCATCCGGGGTAATTTTTCCGTCCCCGTTCAAATCTGCATAAACACCTTCCAATGGTTTTCCGTTAGCATCATAAACCTGCTTGTAAACAAAAAAGGAATTAGGCGCATAATCAACCGTGTGGATCTGGATGTTTCCTCCGGTTCCTCCGGCAATACCACCTACTTCCAGACCAGCGTAATTCGGATCAGGGTTTCGGGTCAGATTTGTAATTTTAGTCGAATTTCTGGTAATGTTAAATGAAACATCCCAGCTGAAATCTTTTCGGGCAATCAGGTTGGTATTAATGGTCAATTCAACCCCCTGGTTTTCCATATTTCCTACGTTTGTCAGCAAGCGACTTGAGAAGTTTGATCCTGTTGGCAAATCAACTTCAGCCAGTAAATCCTTGGTTTTCTTGAAATAATAGTCAACACTACCTGAAATACGGGCTTTTTTGATGGCAAAGTCAAGACCAATGTTTGAAGTGGCAGTTTGTTCCCATTTAAGATTGGCATCATATCCTTCAGGACGGATTGTATTGTAATAATTATCTCCCAGCTGATAACCTGCTGTTGGCAAACCAGGTGTATAAAGACCCAGATAAGGATAATTGCTTGAAGAGATATTCTGCTGTCCGGTGATACCATAACCAAGACGTACCTTCAAATCAGAGAAAACATCACTTTCTTTAATAAAAGGCTCCTCACTGAGTTTCCAGGCAAAACCGGCAGAAGGGAATGTTCCCCAGCGATTGTCCGGTGAGAAACGGGAAGAACCATCCTGACGGAGGGTAAAGGTAAGTAAATAACGATTTTTGAAAGCGTAGTTCAAACGGCCATAAAACGATACCAGGGTACTTTGTGTTTTATAGAAATAATTTTTCAGGTAACTGCCTGTATTAAGAAGGTCTTTGTTCTGGTCAAACCTTTCAGAAAGAAAATCCTGATATGAATAACCACCCATTACATCAATACGGCTATCGATGCTTTTAAGGTCTTTTACATAATTCAGGTAAAATTCTAAAGTAGAGTTGTTATTTTTTCGGGTATAATATTCATCAAGACCTTTTGAGCTGAAATTAATAGCTGAGGAAGCAGGAATATTTCTTTGTCCTTCACTTGAGGTAAAATCATAACCTAAGTTCAGGTTAGCGCGTAACTCAGGTAAAAAATGAAATTTGTAATCGAAAACAATGTTTCCGATACTTTTCTTCACTTTTGCCTTATCTGTTCTCATTTCCAGCAGCCCGAGCGGGTTTCTTGGCGCAATGGTAATAGGCGTTCCTGAGGCATCCAGCCATTCAAAATAACCATTATAAGCTTCTTTGCTCGAATAAACCGGCTGAGTGGGATCAAAAGAAACGGCTGTTCCGTATGCTCCGTCGTTCGCAAAATTGTTATTGGTAACTGAACCTTTTAAATTAAGATCTACTTTCAGGTGATTATTCAGAAAAGTAGGAGAAAGACCTAATGAAAGAGAAGTTCTATCCATACTTGAAGTCTTGATAATACCATTTTGATCAGTGTAACCGGCAGAGAAGCGATAAGGCAGGTTTTTGTAAGAACCGGAAAGGCTCAGGTTATTATCTGTACTGATTGCGGTACGTGTAATAGCATCCTGCCAATCGGTATTTGACTTACCTAACAATGCTTTTGCTGCATCATTTCCTTTGGCATTTACAAGCGTACGAAACTCATCTCCTGAAAGCACATCAATTTTGCCCTGTTTTACGGAAGCAGAAGCCTGAGTACTGAAAGTCGCTCTGAAGTCGTCACCTTTTTTACCTTTTTTGGTAGTAATTAGAATTACACCGTTTGATGCTCTTGAACCGTAAATAGCGGTAGCAGAAGCATCTTTTAATACAGTAAATGTTTCAATATCATTCGGGTTAACAAAAGCTAATGGGTTTGATGCACCGTCTATTGTGCTGTTATCGATCGGCAGACCGTCTATTACAATCAAAGGATCATTGCTGGCATTGAGAGAAGAACCGCCTCTGATACGGATCTGAGAACCGGAACCAGGCATACCACCATTTGTGGTAATCTGAACTCCGGCCATTTTACCTGTAATCAACTGGTCAGGTGTAGAAATATTCCCTTTCTGGAAATCTTCCGAATTGATGCTGACAATAGAACCTGTCAGGTCTTTTTTCTTCTGAGAGCCGTAGCCGACTACAACAACCTCTCCGAGTGCCGAAATGTCTTCCTCAAGGCTAATATTAATTTCGGTTTTGTTTCCGGCTGAAACTTCCTGCTTTTTGTAACCGACAGAAGAGATTACTAAAATGGCATTTGATGGAGCAGAAAGAGAAAATTTTCCTTCCTGGTTGGTGGAAGTTCCTTTTGAAGTTCCTTTCACTACTACGTTTACACCCGGAACGCCGGCACCACTTTTACGATCGGTAATTTTACCGCTAATCAATGTCTGGGCATTCGCCACAAACTGGGATCCTAATATCAGAAGCATGCAAAAGGTAAATGCTCTTATGCTTGCTTTGCTAAATTTAACAAAGGGATTTTGACTATTCCTTTGAAACCATACTAGAGATTGCTTCATATTTTTTAGTTGGTTTTAAATGGTTTATAAAATGGTTATTGAGTAATATATAACCGATTTAATCTTGAAAAAGTAAAATATTGAATGGGAATAATATAATTTTTCAGGAAAATAATGTCACAAAATAAATTTACAAATTCCTTTTGTGCAATTCTTTGCCGAGAAAGTTTTATTCCGGTGTTGACTGATGATATCTTGAAAATTTAACAAATCTAATATTGTAGTATTTAGAATATTTGCAAGAATTAAGAAGAGTGATTTGTAACTGTGCTGGTTCAATTTTTTAATCGAAAAATAAAGCTATTTTTTTATGCGTAAATAATTGATTATAAGGTTATTGTATGTTAAATAAAACTCCGGATATGAAATTTTACTTTTTTAGAATAGCATAGTATAGTAGTGTATTGTAGCATAGTTTAGCATTGTATTATATTGATAAAAAATATTTTTCATAAAATAGGAATAAGCGGATAAATTATAGTCTTAAAACTTCTGATTTATTCGTTTTTCTGACAGGTTTCTGGTTAATTTTCTAGTTAAAGTGCAAAAATTTATATTTTTTGCTTTTTGTAAATAATTTTAAGCATTATATTCGCCGACCATTAACCATTTTCCTTTAGTTTTATGAGAAAAACTCTATTCCTTTTTTTCCTGATTTGGGTGAGAATATGCCCCCTTTGGGCACAGGTGATTACTACTGATCCCTCTTTGCCAACCGCAGGACAAAACCTGACGATTACATTTGATCTTAAAAAAGCTTCAGATGGAAGAGCCTTGAATTTGCTTGGAAAAAAGGATGATGTTTTTCTTTGGTCGGGTGCAGGTACCACAGACAGTGGGCCTGCATTCGAATACCAGCCATCCGGGCAAAATGATTTTTCCAAACCTTTTGAACCCGGTAAAATGACTTATTTAGGAAATGATTTATGGAGCATCACAATCAATCCGAGGAAGTATTTTAATGTACCGGATAGTAAACCCATAAGAAAACTCGGACTTTTGCTGAAGAGCGGAGACGGGAAAGCGCAGACTGAAGATCTGTTCCTGACGCTTTTGGAAGAAAATAAATTATATGTATCTTTTTCAAAACCGGTTACAAAATCCTTGTATATCGATGGAAATTCCTCAATATTGTTCGAAGGAAATACCAGCCAGACTGCCAAGTTAAAGTTTGACTTCTTATGGACTGATAAAAAGACCGGAATATTGAGTAGAAAAACAATCGGAATCCCGGATTCGGCTAAAGTATTTTCACAGAATATTACCGTATTCAGGGAACTGGGACAAATAGCGGAAGGAACTCAGATTACGGTCAGAATTACGGCAGTAAACCGTTTAAATGAAACAGCTTACGATGAAATTATGCTTACGGTAAAACCCACTAACCAGATTCTCACGGTACCTGAAGGGCTAAAGGACGGAATAAACTATATTTCTGATTCCAAAGTGATTTTAGTGCTTTTTGCCCCTTTAAAGGAATTTATTTATGTTATCGGCGATTTCAATGACTGGAAAACAGATTCCGGATTTCTGATGAATAAAACGCCGGATGGGAAACGTTTCTGGATTGAGATTTCCAATCTGATTAAAGGTCAGGAATATGCTTATCAATACCTGATAGATGGAAATATTACAGTAGGCGATCCTTATGCTGAGAAAATACTTGATCCGGATAACGATAAATATATTCCGGAAACGACCTATCCAAATCTGAAAAAACTTCCTGCGAATGTAAAATCAATAGCTTCGATTCTGCAAACCGGTCAGACTGCTTATTCCTGGAAGGTAAATAATTTTGTCAGACCAAAGCAGGATAATCTGATTGTTTATGAGCTTCTTGTTCGGGATTTTGTGGCCGATCAGCGTTATAAAACTGTAACAGATACCTTACCTTATCTGAAAAAACTCGGGATCAATTGTATTGAGCTGATGCCGGTAATGGAATTTACCGGGAATGATTCCTGGGGTTACAATCCGGTTTTTTATTTTGCTCCTGATAAAGCATATGGTACGAAAAACGACTTAAAGCAATTTATCGATAAATGTCATGAAAATGGAATTGCGGTAGTACTTGATATGGTTTTAAACCAGGCCGATTATGAGTTTCCTTATGTGAAAATGTATTGGGATGGCAGTAAACCTTCCGCAGATTCTCCGTTTTTTAACCAGACGGCTCCTCATCCTTTCAGCGTATTTTTTGATTTTAACCATGAAAGTCAGGCTACCAAAGACTATGTTCAGCGTGTTAATGACTTTTGGCTGAAGGAATATCGTTTTGATGGCTTCAGATTTGATCTGGCTAAAGGTTTTACGCAGAAAACGTCTTCAGATGATGGTTTTTTCAGACTTTATGATCAAAGCCGGATTAACATCTGGAAAAATTATTATGATAAAATAAGAGCTACAGATGCAAGTGCATATGTAATTCTTGAGCTTTTCTCAGAAGATAAAGAGGAACAGGTTTTAACTGACTACGGAATGATGGTCTGGGGAAATCTGAACGGGGACTACAGAAGTACAGCAAAAGGATATAACGGAGATTTTTCAAGAATGTCATATAAATCCAGAGGGTTCAGAAATCCGAATTTGATTGGATATATGGAAAGTCATGACGAGGAAAGACTGATGTTTGATGCCTTGAAAAATGGTCAGACTACCCAAAACTACGATGCGAGAAATCTGACCAATGCACTTGAAAAAATGAAATCAAATGCAGTTTTTTTCTTAGGAGTACCCGGGCCGAAAATGATCTGGCAGTTTGGAGAGCTGGGATATGATGTTTCAATTGATGAAAATGGCAGAACAGGCAGGAAACCTTTGAGATGGGAATATACCAAGGATCCTCAAAGAGCGAAACTATATAAGGTTTTTGCAGCTTTAAACAATCTGAAACTCAGCCAGCCTGCTTTTAATACTACTGATTTTGAATTATCGCTTAGCGGTTTTCAAAAACAGATTATTTTAAACCATGCTTCGATGAAAGTAAGTATTGTCGGCAATTTTGACCTTGAAGACCGTTCTTTTTCTAACGTTTTTCCTTCAGCGGGCAAATGGTATGACTATTTTACCGGTACAGAAATTCCTGTTGACAATACCGGAATCAGGTTTATTTTCAAACCGGGAGAATTTCATATTCTCACAACTCAGCCACTTGCAAAACCTGAAAGTGATCTGGTTCCGTGGAAAGCACCTCAGGCATTGGTTACCGGAATTGAGGAGGAAAAAGAACAACAGATAAAAGTCTTTCCTAATCCGGTTTCTGATTATCTGAACATTTCATTTCCGGAAAAAACGGCAGGAAATCTGGAACTTTCCATCCTTGATTTAACCGGAAAACTTTACCTGGAAAGTAGTATTAAGATAGACAAGCAAGGAGAAAGCCTGAAATTGGATATAAAGAAACTTCCTTTGGGAAATTACCTTTTGAATGTGGCCACAGATCATTCACATGGCGTAATTAAGTTTAACAAACAATAGGAAAAATATCGGAAAAGCGCCCTGGCTTTTAAGCATAATCTGGCTGGAATGTCAGCGTGTGTTTAAACCAATTTGAATTTTAATGATATCAAGGGCTGATTTAATTAGATGAACTGTAATTTAACCCGAATGTAAGATTCGTCTGAGCATTGCTGACGCCCTCCACATTTATGCTCTCATAAGTGTTTTCGAAAGTCAGAGTGAAGGCAACATGTTTCCCTAATTTGTAGGAGATTTGAGAAAAAGAGTTCCACCGCAGATAGGCCTCACCTAAGGAAGGCTGAAAAAATGTGGTATTCTGGACAAAGAGTTTTTCTTTAACAATCTCAGCTTTTACCCTGAATCTGGTGGAATTTCTCCAGACATTTTTATCCTGACTGGTATAGAAATCCGTCACCTCATGCAGAAAAGCATTGCTGATATTCATTGAAATCCTGGTATCAGGGTACTTTTTTCCTCCCAGAATTCTAAACCCTAATCCTATACCTGTCATCCATCTGTAATTGATCTTTCTAAGGTTGCTTTGTTCATAAGAACCAAAAACCAATCCGTATAAATCACTTTGTGTATAGAAAAGGGTACTGTTTAAATCTGCAAACAATTCTCTTTCCTGAAGCTGGTCATTAGTAGAACCGATCTGAAATTTAGGAGAAGTGAAAAAGCCCACAATTGATGCAGGATTTTCATAATTGACTGTAAATCTGGTACCAAAAAGCTTACGGTTTAAATTTCCGGAGCTGAAATTGCCATCCAGCCCAAGGTTGTAAAACAATCTGGGAAGTTGGGGTAAGCTATCAGTGGAAGGAAAGTTCTGGTCATCCGGATCAATTTGAACAGAATCCGGCAAGGCCTGCGGGCTGCTGGTATTTGTACTGTCCGGTGTTTGAGCGAAAGCCAGGTTTTGAGAAAGTAAAAAAACAGAAATCAGTAAGCAGAAAATATTCTTCATTATCAATGTCAACAATTCATAAATGCAAAGCTGCTCAAAAATAAGGATTGTTCCAGTAAAGTTTAATATTTTCTCAATATCTGGACTTTTTCAACTAATTTTGAACAATTAAAAAACTAAACTTTTTAAGTTTTTAGTATGGGTAATCTCTGAATGAACGCCGGCAAATATCCTTGCAGGTCATTCAATTACCCGATAATGTAAAAAAAATACACAAATGGCTTTATTACAAAACAAAGTAGCATTGGTCACCGGTGCTTCCCGGGGAATTGGTCGGTCAATTGCTTTCAAATTAGCTCAGGAAGGTGCATCAGTCGCTTTCACGTATTTATCTTCTGTAGAAAAAGGTCAGGCTCTTGAAGCTGAATTGGCAGCTTTAGGTGTAAAAGCAAAGGGTTATCGCTCAGATGCCTCTGATTTTAAGCAAGCTGAAGAGTTGGTTAATTCCGTTGTGGCAGATTTTGGCACAATTGATGTATTAATTAACAATGCAGGTATCACGAAGGACGGTCTTTTGATGAGAATGACCGAAGAACAATGGGATACTGTTCTTCAGGTAAACTTAAAATCTGTATTTAATTTAACCAAGGCTGCAACCAAGCCAATGATGAAAGCCAAAAGTGGCTCAATCATTAACTTAACGTCAGTAGTAGGGATTCGCGGAAATGCAGGACAATCCAATTATGCTGCTTCTAAAGCAGGGATTATTGGTTTTACCAAATCTGTAGCGCTGGAATTAGGTTCAAGAAATATTCGTTCAAATGCTGTAGCTCCGGGATTCATCGAAACGGAAATGACAGGAGAACTGGACGCTGCTACCACTGAAGAATGGAAAAAAACAATTCCATTGAGAAGAGGCGGCCAACCGGAAGAAGTGGCTGATGCCTGTGTTTTCTTAGCATCAGATATGTCCCGTTATATTACAGGACAGGTACTTCAGGTTGATGGAGGTATACTTACCTAGATTCAGATTCGTCTGATGTGAACAGTTATCGGTTATTCTTTGTTTTCGAACGATTTTCCTGCTATTTTAATAATTCGGTCCTTACAGCGTTAATAAACTGTTATGAATTGTTAAATTAACTGTTAGAATAACTGATAACTGAAAACATATAAATTGTTCATTGTCTTTGAGTTTATGAAAGTAGATTTCCTCTTACAATCCTCGCCCTGGCTGGTACCTATTTGTCTATTGACCGGTGCAATTTATGCATACGTTCTATATCAGAAAAATTCTAATTCCTGGAATAAACGACTTCTGTATTCCCTGACGTTCCTCAGATTTCTCGCAGTCAGCATTACTTCGCTTCTTTTACTTAATTTCCTGATTCGTCAGATTAAACAGGATATAATCAGGAAAACCGTCGTTTTAGCCATCGACAATTCCCAGTCTATGCTGGTGGCGGGTAAGAAAAACCTGTCTCTGGCAACTTCCGGACTTACTCAGCTTAAAAAGGATCTGGAAGATAAAGATTTTGAGGTTTCCTTCGCAAGTCTGGATGATGAGGCTCCTGAAAATATTGATAACCTGAAGTTTAGCAAGAAAATCACAGACCTTTCCGGTTTAATTAATAAAGTTAAAAATAATTTCGAAGGACAGAATTTAGTGGATGTCGTCCTGGTTTCAGATGGTATTTCAAATGAGGGAATTGCTCCGGGTTCAGAGAAATACAATTTCCAGGTACATACCATTGGTTTGGGTGATACTGTTCAGAAAAAGGACTTATTGCTTAAAGCTGTTTATGCTAATAAAATTGCCTATTTAGGGAATAAATTTCCGATTCAGGCAGATGTTTCTTCGTTTGGATTTTCTGGACATAATGCTACTGTTTTTTTAAAACAGGGCGGAAAAATACTTGAAAAACAACAGGTTTTTTTCAAGCAGAATGATGATGTAAAAACGCTGACATTTAATACTACAGCCTCGCAGGTAGGCGTACAGCATTTTGTGGTAGAAATTGAACCGGTTTCCGGAGAATTTACAACCAGAAATAACCGGCAGGATGTGTATCTGGAAGTGATTGACGGAAAAGAGAAAATCCTCTTACTGGCACTGGCACCTCATCCTGATTTGAAAGCATTGAAGAGTATTATTGAAAAGAATGATAATTATGAACTGGATATCCGGATTTTAACACAAAATCCTAATCCGGATTTATCAGGAAAATCATATGATCTCCTTATTTTACACCAGTTACCGGATGCTTTTAATTCTTACGCAAATGTCTTCAAACCATTAATAAACAACGGATTACCTTGTCTTTTTGTTCTGGGAAACCAATCCGGGACAACTTATCTGAATCAGCTTAATCAGGTAATGCAGATTAACTCCAATGCCGGACAATCTGATAAAGTAACCGGGATTTTTAATAATAATTTCCGGTTTTTGAATTTTGAGGCAGACCGGATGGAACTGATTAAGAAATTTCCACAGATTTCTGTTCCTTTCGGAGAATATAAAATTTTACCCGGAACGGAAGTCTTACTTTATCAGAAAGTTGGAAATCTCGCTACCCAAAAGCCACTCTTCGCAGTAAATACCGGAGCTAAAAAATCAGCGATTTTTGCCGGAGAAGGTCTTTGGTCGTGGCGGCTTGAAGAATTTCAGCTAACTGAAAAACAGGAAGTTGCTGATGAACTGTTTTTGAAAGTAATCCAATATATTTCTGCCAAGGATGACAAACGGAAACTGAGGGTATATCCGGTTAATTCTGAGATTTTATTAGGAGAAAAGGTTGTTTTCGAGACCGAAATTTATAACGGTATTTATGAAAAACAGTACGATATTCCTGTAAAACTGGAAATAAAGGATGAAAAGGGAAGCAGCCGAAATTACACGTTCACTACAAGTCAGGAAAATGCTAAGTTTGAAATCAGTGGTTTACCTCAGGGAATTTACAGATTCAAAGCAGGAGCAACGGTTTCAGGGAAACAGGAAAGTGCTTCAGGGGAATTCGTCATTAAGGATTTACAAATAGAAACCATGAATACCCGGGCGGATTTTGATGCCTTGCGTCAGCTTTCAGCTGCTACTGGAGCAAAGTTTTATCAGATTAATCAATTTGAAAACGTACAACAGGCCATTTTGAATCATAAGATTCCGGATAGAATTGATGCAACAGAAGATCTGAAAGAGCTGATAAACCTGAGATGGTTGTTTTTCCTGATTCTCGGATTACTCAGTCTGGAATGGGTATTGAGGAAGTATAACGGAAGTTATTAAAAACATGAAGCGCAGGACTCAATCCTGCGCTTCATGTTTTTTGAGGCTTATTCGAAAATATCGTTAAGGAATTTTGCTAATCTGACCCCGCCTTTCAGCAATTGGCTTTCTACAATACCAATATGGTCAAAATTGTATTTATAACTCAATTTATCATTCGGCCTGATTTCAGTATACAATTTCTCACAAATCTGGTAAGATTCATAAATACTTTCCTGAACACTGGTTCCCTGCCATTCTTTAATTTGTTCAGGGGTAGCAAAAGCCAGGGTATTTGAATATTCTGTATAACTCAGCTGCTGATAATCGATCAGGTTTTCATCCCATACTTTATGGAGGTTTGAGTTTTCATTAAACCACATTAGTTTAATCTGATTTCCACCTAAATCTTCTTTTCTGGCAGTATGCATCGGTTGGTGTAAATCTCCCATAAAGTGAATAATTAACCTTAAGTCCATAATCTTCTGCTGTTGGGAAGTATTAGGATTTTTCATATCAACCGCCAGCATTTTGATACGGTTGTAAATATTCGGAATAGTGTCGGTTTCAAGGTATTTAATAACATCTTCCTTAGAAAGCCCGGAAGGAAGATTAACATAATGCCAGCTGTTAAGGTAGTTGAAAGAAGGGTCAGACTTAATAAAATCGGGCCAGTTACTTGCCATGGCGATTGATTCATTACCTAAAAGCTTCCGGATTTCTTTTTTGGCCTTTTTGCTCAGGTATTTATCTGCAATCTGTCCTATTATCCGGTGGCCAAGCAGACCCCATGCATTTGTATCTTTGGGAACCAGTAGTAAAGTACTCATTAAAAGGAGCAGGGCTATTCTTTTTTTCATAACAGAAATTTTTATGTTTAATATTTGGATTAGTTCGTTCTACCTTTGATGGACAATTATTTCTGAAGTCTTTCTTCTCTAAACAAATTTAGGTAAAATCATTTAGCAACCAAACCATAACAATGAGGTGCAGTTTTAATTTTAATAAGTATTTAATCGGTGTTTTGTTATTTTTTTATGCACAGGTACCGGATTGTGCAGCCCAGTCAGACAGCACTCAGACAAAACTTAATGCAAAAAGACTCAGGGGATTTATAATCGGCGAATCAGTAGGTTATGTCGGAACTTTGGCAGGTTTAGGTTCGGCCTGGTATGGTGATAAAACTTCCGCTTTTCATTTTTTTGATGATAATTATGAATGGCTTCAGATAGATAAATTAGGACATCTTTATACGGCCTATAACCTTTGCCGCGTCAGTAATCAGGGTTTTTTATGGACAGGATTATCAAGGAAAAAATCAGCTGTTTACGGTGCAGTTTCAGGGGCGGCTTTCATGACGACTATTGAGATTTTAGATGGCTTTCAAAGTGAGTATGGCTTTTCTTTGGGAGATATGGCCGCTAATGTTGTGGGGCCGGGGCTTTTTCTGGGGCAGGAATTATTATGGGGAGAAACGCGGATTCAGCCAAAATGGTCCTTTCATCATACCAGTTATGCTAAATTATATCCTAACAAACTGGGTTCTTCCTGGAACGAAGAATGGTTAAAAGATTATAACGGACAGACCTATTGGTTTTCAGCAAATATTTACAAATTTTTACCGAAAGGAAGTAAGTTTCCCAAGTGGCTGAATATCGCCGCAGGCTATGGGGTAGAGAATATGGTTAATGCAGACCCTGTCAAAAGTATCGCCGAAGGTTATGCTCCTTATCGTCAGTATTATCTTGCACTTGATGTAAATCTTCAGCATTTCAAAACAAAATCCAGGTTATTGAATACCCTGATTTTTATTCTGGATCAGATTAAAATTCCCGCCCCAACCCTGGAATATAATTCAAAAGGAGGTTTTATCTTTCACGGTTTATATTTCTAGAATTTCAGCAGATTTCAGGGGTTTTGAACAAATGAAGTACAGGAAAATACCAGTTTCCCTGCTTTTCAAAACTTAATCTTCAAATTGAAAACATTTCAAACTCTTTTCCCTTCCCGCAGAATTTTATCAATAACTTTGTAACCGGATAGAATCCGGTTAACAAAATTTAGAGAAGAAATGAATATCGGGGATAAAGTAAGGCTCACTCATGGGATAGAGCAGGGGGTAATTACCAGAATTTTACAGGGAAATATTGTTGAGGTTGAAATAGAAGACGGATTTAAAATTCCGGTTCAGCGTTCTGAACTATCTGTTGTTTCTTCAGTGGAAGCACAGGTTTTTAAAGCACCTGAACCTAACAGATTTGAGCCTCAAAGACAACAGGAATGGGGGACACAAAGAACTTCCGGCCCGGAGATTGTTGCCAATAAAGGCATTTATATGGCTTTTGTAGTGGTAAATGACAGGGAATTATCTTTACATCTGGTTAACAATACAGATTGGGATTTACCGTTTATGTTATCGGTAGGAACAGACCCGCATCATAAAGGCCTGGCTTCTGGTACTTTGAAGCCTAAAACTACCTTGAAAGTACAGGATTTTCTGGTTAAAGAATTTGAAGAATGGGGAACATTTGTTTTCCAGGCTTTCTATTACAGACTGGCTTTTATGTCGCTGAGAGAACCTTTGATTAAAAAGATTAAATTCAGAGCCAATACCTTTTTTAATAATAAGCAGAAAGCTCCGATTTTAGCCAAAGATGCTTATGTCTATCAGCTGGATGCAGAAGAAAGTAAAGCTGCCAGACCTTTGAAAATTGAACCTGAGAAAATTATCGAAAAGATGTTTGATACTCAGGTAAATGAAACAAAAGTAAATTTGCCAAAACCTTCCCCGAGTGTGGATTTGCACATTGAGGTTTTGACGAAAGATTTTCTTTCAATGAGTAATACCCAGATGTTGAATCTGCAACTGGAAACCTTTGAAAAACAATTTGAAGCTGCTATTGCCAACGGAATGGATGAAATTACGTTTATTCATGGCATTGGAAATGGCGTTTTGAGAACAGAATTGCATAAAAAACTCTCTAAACACAAGAATGTAAAGTTTTTTGAAGACACTCAGAAAGAGAAATTCGGATACGGAGCCACTAAAATAAAAATTAAATAATAATCCATGTATCACGATTCCGGAAATCGTGTTTCAACTCAAATGAAAAATCTATTAATTTTCTCAATTGCCGCGCTGATATTGCAGAGTTGTGCAAGTTCGAAAAATTCAACAACCCAAATCACCGACCCGAAAGCCCCGAAAGAAGCTTATAGTTATAACGGAAAGCAAGTGGAAAAGTATCTCTCAACAATCAGTGTTCCTTTCGAAATATCAATGACAGATGTTGAAAAACAAATCAACAACAATGTTAAAGAATTGATTTTTGAAGATAACAGCATGGATGATAATAACTTCGACAATTTTATGTGTCGGGTTACCAAAAAACAAAATATCTCTGTAACAGCTGAAAATCAATCTTTTGTATTCAATGTGCCTTTGAAAATCTGGGTGAAGGTTGGTTATAAAGTGATGGGGATTTCTATTCCGGCGCAGGAGCTGAACTTCGAAATGAATGTAAAATTTGGTTCTCAGTTCAGCATTTCACCTAACTGGGAAGCCAATGTAAAAAGTTACCCGATTGGTTATGAATGGGTGAAAAAACCGACAATCCGTCTGGCGGGAGTTGATATTCCGGTAGGTGTTTTGGTAGAAAAAGCACTTAATTCAAAACAGGATGCTATTTTAAAGTCGTTGGATGAAGCAGTCCGTAAAAACGTAGAAATCAAGAAATATGTAATTCAAGCCTGGAATACTGCTTCTCAGCCTTATTTACTTTCAGAAAAATATCGTACCTGGTTGAAAGTGACTCCGGTTGATCTGGTAATGACTCCTATTACCACGGTAAACAATAAAGTGAAAGCCACGATCGGGATTCATGCCTATACAGAAACAATAACGGGCGGAAAACCTGTTGTGCAGAACGTAAGTGCCATTCCTGATTTAAAGCCTGTACCAAGCGTTCCGGAAGATTTTCAGGTCGCTATCATCTCTGATATTTCTCTGACCGAAGCCACGAAACTTACCGCAGATACTTTGGTTGGGCAAAAGTTTTCTTTCAAAGAAGGTAAATACAATGTAGAGGTTACCGGAGTTGATATTTACGGAAATCAGGACAAGATGATTATTAAAGCAGGTTTAAAAGGGAGTTTAAACGGGAATATTTATTACAAAGGCATTCCGGCTTATAATCCTGCCAATAAAACAGTGTATCTTGAAAATTTTGATTATGATCTTGAAACCAAGAATATCCTGATCCGAACTGCTAACTGGATCTTGCAGGGTAAACTTGGCCGGAATATGAAAGAAGCACTTACTTTCCAGATGGGTGGCCAGATTGACGAAATAAAGAAGCAGATTCAGGCTAACCTGAGCAACAATAAAGTGGCAAAAGGAATTGTATTGAATGGCAAAATAGAAGAACTATCACCTGATAAAGTGTATCTGACGCCAAATTCAATCATTGCCGTAATTCTGGCAAAAGGTAAATTGAATTTGCAGGTTGACGGACTTGATTAATAAGCGTTTAGCTTACAATTGGTTAGTGTCAGCCGAAGACCTGTCATAAATGAAACCGGCTTGGTCTTGATTACTGCCTGTAAAATGTGTAATTTTGCAGAAATAAGTCGTCTTATCGCCTTTGCTTGCAGGGGAGGAAAGTCCGAACAACACAGAGCATCATGCTTCCTAACGGGAAGGTACTTAACTGGTGACGGTTTTGTAACAGACAGTGCCACAGAAAATTACCGCCCTTTTGGCTTGCTGAGAGGGTAAGGGTGAAAAGGTAGAGTAAGAGCCTACCGCTCGGCTGGTGACAGCAGAGGCATAGGTAAACCTCATGCGTTGAAAGACCAAATAGGCTGATTGCTCAGTAAGAAATTACTGTAAAAGGGCTGCTCGCCCGAAGTCAGCGGGTAGGTTGATAGAGGCAGTAGGTGACTACTGTTCGAGATAAATGATAAGACTATCTTCGGGTAGACAGAATTCGGCTTATAGACTTATTTTATTTTTAGCACAAACTTTTTCCAGATTCAAATGGCTAAAGTTTGTGCTATTTTTTTGAGAAATCACTTCACCATGGTCCGTGGCGCACGGACCACCCAACTCTGTCCGTAGTCTTTTTGACTACTGATAATCTATGGAAAGAGTGTCTGTGACACGGGGAGTACCCATTAATTTCATTTTATCATTTTTTTCTCAGTCCTTACTCTTCCTGATTTACCGTGTCAGAGACAATTTATTCATTTGCAATCCGTAGAGTTCCGCAGGGCTCTACGGACAGGGTTTGTACAGATTATCTTCATTTTATATTTTTTCTCAGTCCTTACTCTTTCTGGTTTACCATGTCAGAGACAAATTATTCATTTGTAATCCGTAGATCCCTTCACCGTGGTCCATGGCTCACAGACCATTTGCCTTTTGAATTTATGCTCTGCGTGTCACAGACCATGGATTAAGGAATGATAATATCCAGCATTAAAAGGTTGCAAATCTAAAACTCAGGAAGTTTTATAGCCTCAAATTGCTATATTTATGAAAAGTTATCTCATCAACCTAAATTATCAAATTTATTGCCGGAAGGGAGTCTGATGATTCCATTATCAGGATTATTGAAAGTTTTCCGGCAAAATAACTAAAGCTATCTATGAAAAAAATCTGTACTTCGCTCTGTTTATTACTGCTGTCTCTACAAGTATTTGCACAATTTTCACTGGAACAAATTCTCAATTCACCTTTCCCGACAGAGCTGAAAGCTTCCCCTTCCGGAAACAAGATTGTCTGGGTTTTTAACCAGCAAGGGTCAAGAAATGTCTTTATAGCTGAAGGACCTGATTTTAAGGCCAGACAATTAACGGCTTATGAAGGTGACAACGGACAGGAAATAAATAGTCTGGCTTTTACCCCGGATGGTAATTCTGTCATCTTCCTGAGAGGAGGTGCCAGTAATTCGAGCGGTGAGATACCTAATCCGACTCAGACTCAGGAAGGTATTGACCGTGCTATTTATGTAATCGGAACGGATGGAAAAAACCTGAAAAAGCTGGCTCAGGGTTTTTATCCTAAAATTTCGCCTAAAGGAGATGTTCTGGTCTATTTATCGGCCGGACAAGTCTGGACTGTGCCTATGGATGGTTCCAAAGCCGGTGTGAAATTATTTCAATCCAGAGGAACACAAAATAGTATTCGCTGGTCGCCTGATGGACAGCAGATAGCATTTATCAGTGGGAGAGGAGATCATAGTTTTGCAGGGATTTATGATTTTAATACAAAGAGTATCAGATTTTTAGACCCCAGTGTGGATGGAGATACAGATCCGGTCTGGTCTCCTGATGGCAAATCGGTAGCCTTTATCCGTGTTCCGTTTTCTAAAGACGCCCTGATATTCGGGCCTGAAAGAGAGTCAAATCCCTGGTCGATCCGGGTGGCAGATGTTGAGACCGGAAAAGGAAGAGAAATCTGGAAAGCTAAAGAAGGAAAAGGAAGTGCCTTTTTTACAGGAGCATTGGTAGCTGAAAATCATTTGTTCTGGACTGCGGATAATTACCTGGTTTTTGGTTATGAAGGGGACGGTTGGCATCATCTGTACTCAATTAGCGGCAACGGGGGAGAAGCCCGTCTCTTAACACCTAATGAGGGGGAAGTAGAATATGCAGGTCTTTCAGCAGATAAGAAAACCATCATTTATAACGGAAATATCGGCGATATAAACCGACGTCATATCTGGCAGGTCGCTGCCGCAGGGGGAAATCCTAAACTACTCACTCCCGGGCGGGGAATAGAATGGTCTCCGGTTCAGATGGCTGACAATCAGATTGTTTTTCTTCGTTCCGACGCAACCGTTCCGGCTCGTCCGGCTGTTCTTGCTAAATCCGGTGCAATAAAAGACCTTTCTCCTGAATTGATTCCCTCAGAATTTCCCTCTTCGCAACTTGTGCAGCCTCAGGCTGTGATTTTAACGGCAACAGATGGAATGAAAATACACGGACAGCTTTTCCTGCCTGGAAACCATAAAAACGGGGAAAAACACCCTGCGGCAATATTCTTCCACGGAGGATCAAGAAGGCAGATGTTACTGGGGTTTAATTATGGAGAATATTATCACAAAGCTTATGCGATGAATCAATACCTTGCCAGCAAAGGATATGTGGTTTTAATGGTTAATTACAGATCAGGAATAGGATACGGCATGGAATTCAGAGAGGCGCTGAATTATGGTGCTACAGGAGCGAGTGAATATAATGACGTAGTGGGAGCAGGGTTGTTTCTGAAAAACCGTGAAGATGTTGACGGCACTAAAATCGGATTATGGGGAGGTTCTTACGGAGGGTATCTGACAGCATTGGGACTGGCAAAAGCTTCTGATTTATTTGCCGCAGGAGTTGATTTGCATGGCGTTCATGACTGGAATGTAGTTGTTAAAAACTTTATACCTTCTTATGACGCCAATAAAAGACAGGAATGGGCTAAAATTGCCTATCAATCTTCACCCCTGCCTTTTGTAAATACCTGGAAATCCCCTGTTTTACTGATTCATGGAGATGATGACAGAAATGTGCCGTTTTCGGAATCTGTAACGCTGGCGGAGGCTTTGAGAAAGAATCATGTTTATTTCGAGCAGATTGTATTTCCGGATGAAGTGCATAGCTTTTTACTGCATCGGAACTGGCTGGAAGCCTATAAAGCATCCAGTGCTTTTTTCGATAAATTCCTGAAGAAATAAGACATTCTGTACAGGAAAACAGTAATACTCATTAAACGATGTTATGCTATAATTAATTTAACTTACCATTTTTATGCAGCAAGGTCAGGCCTCATTGTGGCCAATTGAAAAAACAGAGAGGATTCAGTCAATCGATATGATTCGGGGGGTAGCACTTTTGGGAATACTGCTGATGAATATTGAGAGTTTTGGTTATTTTCATGAATATGTTGAAAATCCGGTCATTTACGGAGGAACTTCAGGAATCAATTATTGGGTCTGGTGGGTGATAACGGTTGTTTTTGAAGGGAAAATGCGGGGATTATTTTCAATGTTATTTGGGGCTAGTGTGATATTACTTACTTCGAAAAAAGAAACGGAGGGTCTTTCTGTTGCAGATGTATATTACCGACGTTTACTGTGGCTGTTGGTTTTTGGGTTAATTAACGCTTATATTTTACTGTGGCCGGGAGATATTTTATATGCTTATGCCATTTGCGGTTTGTTTCTTTTTCCTTTCCGTAAAATGAAACCGGTTTATTTAATCATCTGCGGTGTTTTGTTTCTGTGCAAGGATGTTGTTCAGTCTCAAATGGAATTTCAGGAACGTAAGGAACTGAGAAGAGAATACGTGGAAACGCAGAAATTGCAAAAGACCGGAAAGAAGCTCAGTGAAAAACAGAAGCAATCAGTACAGAAGTGGGAAGAATTTGAGAAAAGCACCAGGTTTGATCCCAAAAAAATAAAAGAAAATGATGCCCTCATGTTATCCGGTTACGGAACAATTTTTGGTTTTTGTTTTAAATTAAATCAGGAACTTCAATCCTCTGAATTTTATAATGAAACCTTCTGGGATTGCATCGGTATGATGCTTATCGGAATGGGTCTGATGAAAATCGGAGTATTTTCCGGTAAATTAAAAACAAAAGAATATCTCTGGCTTATGTTAATTGGCTATGGCATCGGGATTCCGATGGGTATTTTTGTGGCATTTCAGGAACTGTCCTTTTTCCGGGATGCGGTAGCCTTTATCGATCTTAATACGATTGATACCGTAAGTGCTACGTATGAACCCCGACGCCTGTTTATTACTGCCGGTCATGTAGGTTTGCTGATGCTGATTTTTAAATCGGGTTGGTTTAAAGGATTTGCTAAAGTTTTGTCTTCTGTCGGACAAATGGCTTTTACCAATTATCTGATGCAAAGTGTGCTTTGTACTTTGTTTTTTTATGGATATGGCTTAGGGTATTTCGGCAAACTTCAGCGATATGAATTATATCTGGTGGTATTATCAGTTTGGATTATTCAACTGATATGGAGCAATATATGGCTCAGAAATTTCAGACTCGGGCCTCTGGAATGGCTTTGGAAATCTCTGACCTATGCCCGGAAGCAGCCAATCCGATAAGGCAGATTTCAGTCCTCTCAGAGAAAGTCCCGGTAATAAATAAAAATTATTAGGGCATCATTGTTAATTGTGAAGATTTTTTGTACCTTTGCACCCTAATTCAGTAATACCATAACAACCGAAGGACGGGTTCCTTCACAAATAAACACAGAAAATGGCTGTAAAAATCAGATTAGCACGTCGTGGACGTAAGAAATTAGCAATGTTCGATGTAGTTGTTTCGGATGCAAGAGCTCCCCGTGACGGTCGTTTCATTGAGAAATTGGGAACTTACAATCCTAATACAAACCCTGCGACAATCAATATTAATGATGATAAAGCATTTACTTGGGTGATGAATGGTGCTCAACCAACTGATACTGTAAAAGCTATTTTGTCATACAGAGGTGTTTTGTTGAAAAAACATTTACAGGTAGGTGTTAACAAAGGTGCTATTACTCAAGAAGCTGCTGACGCTAAATTCAACGAATGGAAGTCAACAAAAGATGCTAAAATCAGTGGAAAAGCGGATAGCGTAGTAGCTAAGAAAGATGCTGATAAAAAAGCAAGATTAGAGGCGGAAGCTAAAGTTTCTGCGGCTCGTGCTGAAGCTATTGCAAAGAAAAATGTAGTAGAAGAAGAAGCTCCTGCTGTTGAGGAAGTTGCTGCTGAAGCGGAAGCTCCTGCTGCAGAAGAAGCTGCTGAGTAATCAGATAGATTTTAACAAGGAATGGTACAAATCAGTTTTAATAACGGGTTTGTATCATTTTTTGTTTCTGACAATTTCTGTTTAAAAATCACACTCGTATTCTGATTTGATTTTACAATTCTGTTTTGAATTATGACTAAAAACGAATGTTATGAGTTAGGTAGAATTACCAAAACTCATGGAATAAAAGGTGAAGTAAATATCTGGCTGGATGTTGACTTCCCGGATGAATATGAAGACCTTGAAAGTGTTTTTGTCGACATTAAGGGCGAACTCGTTCCCTATTTTGTTCAGAAAATACTGATTCGCCCTAATCAGACTATTGTGCAGTTTGAAGATGTTGATACTTTCGAAAAAGCGGAAGCCCTGCTTGGAGCAAGTCTGTATCTTCCTTTGGACGTACTTCCTGATTTGGAAAAAGATCAGTTTTATTACCATGAAATTGTTGGTTTTCAGGTAGTTGATAAAAAACTAGGTGTTTTAGGAACCGTGAATACGGTTTATTCAATGCAGGTGCAGGATTTGGTTTCAATGGATTATCAGTCTAAAGAAGTCTTAATTCCGGTTTCTGACAGTATTGTACTTTCTGCAGATAAAGCACAAAAAATATTGAATGTTGATTTACCTGATGGGTTGATTGATGTTTACCTTTCTGAATAGAGAATAATAATCATGCGGATAGATATAATTTCGGTAGTACCTAAGTTAATGGAAAGCTTTTTTGCCCATTCAATTCTGAAAAGAGGGCAGGAGGCAGGACATGTTGAGGTTGTTTTACATGATCTGAGAGATTATTCTGTCAATAAGCACAGACAGGTTGATGATTATGCCTTTGGCGGAGGGGCAGGAATGGTTTTAGGAATAGAACCGATTGCCCGTTGTATCAGAGCTTTGCAAAGTGAGAGAACCTATGATGAGGTGATTTATATGACTCCCGATGGTGAAACATTTAACCAGAGAATTGCTAATCAATTGTCATTGGGTGGAAATCTGATCTTTCTTTGCGGACATTATAAAGGTGTGGATCAGCGGGTTAGAGATTTATTTATTACCAGAGAGATTTCAATCGGAGATTATGTGCTTTCCGGAGGAGAACTGGCTGCGGCAGTTTGTGCTGACGCAATTATCAGGTTATTGCCAGGTGTTTTGAATGATGAGACTTCTGCTCTGACCGATTCGTTTCAGGATAATTTACTGGCTCCGCCGGTTTATACCAGACCTGCAGAATTTGAAGGTTCAAAGGTTCCGGAAATTCTTTTGTCGGGGCACGAAGCCAAAATTACAGACTGGCGTTTTAGCCAGGCTATTGAAAGAACCAGGACCAGAAGACCGGATTTGCTGGAAGGAATGGAATAGAAACAATTTTACAGGATACTAAAAAAGCGGTCGGAACGTAATAATTCCGACCGCTTTTTATATGAAGAAAACGTAAGAAACGCTTCTTTTTCATGAAAACTACAATTGAGCGAAAGCCTGCTCAATGTCGGCTTTTATGTCATCAATGTGTTCAATTCCTACCGAAATTCTGAGAGAACTCGGATCAACACCTGCTGAAATCTGTTCTTTTTCAGAAAGCTGCGAATGGGTTGTTGAAGCAGGGTGAATAATGAGTGTTTTGGCATCTCCCACATTCGCCAGATGGCTGATAAGTTTAAGGCTATTGACAAATTTTTCAGCTCTGGCCTTATCACCTTTTAGTTTGAAAGAGAAAACTCCGCCAAATGCTCTTGTAAGATACTTTTTAGCTAATTCGTGGTATGGACTGGTTTCGAGACCCGGGTAATTAACACTTTCAACTTCCGGATGTGACTGAAGCCATTTGGTAAGGTTCAGCGCATTTTCTCCGATTCTTTCTACTCTCAGGCTAAGTGTTTCCAGACCTTGCAGCAACAGGAATGAATTAAACGGACTTTGTGAAGGCCCCCAATCGCGTAAACCTTCCACTCTTGCTCTGATAATAAACTGAATATTGCCAAAAGGACCATTTAGTCCGAAGACATCATTTAAAACCAAACCATGATAACTTGGTGAAGGTTCTGTAAACTGCGGGAATTTGCCATTGCCCCAGTTATAAGTTCCGGCATCAACAATCACTCCGCCCATTGTTGTTCCATGTCCTCCGATCCATTTTGTAGCAGATTCTACAATGATATTGGCTCCGAACTGAATCGGCTTGCAGATAGCTCCGCCAGCACCAAAAGTATTATCGACGATCAAAGGAAGATCATATTTTTGAGCCAGTTTGGCAAAAGCTTCAAAATCAGGTACATTGAAACCAGGGTTTCCGATGGTTTCCAGATAAATCGCTTTGGTTTTTTCATCAATCAGAGCCTCAAACGATTCTACTTTATCGCCGTCAGCAAAACGTGCTTCCACCCCGATATTTCTGAAAGAGTTTTTAAACTGGTTATAAGAACCTCCGTAAAGAAAAGAAGTTGTTACAAAATTGTCACCAACTGTTGTAATATTATTAATGGCAACGAATTGGGCAGCATGTCCTGAAGAAACCGCAAGTGCTGCTACGCCACCTTCCAGTGCTGCTATACGCTTTTCAAAAACATCATTGGTCGGGTTCATAATCCGGGTGTAAATATTCCCGAATTCCTTTAACGCAAACAAATTTGCACCATGCTCTGAATTTTTAAACTGATAAGCGGTTGTCTGATAAACAGGTACTGCTCTGGAATTTGTGGTTGGATCAACTTCTTGCCCTGCGTGTAATTGGAGTGTTTCGAAATTCATGAGATTGTAAATTGGTTTATGGTTTTATTCTATAATGTCTATAGGCAAAGTTATGTATATTTTTAACAAAAGAAATACTAATGCTTTATTATTGAGTAAAAGACGGGGACAAAATGTAAGAGTTTCGTAAAATTACGATAATTTAGCATGGATAGAACTCCAAAATGCAGCTTTTTATTTCGTATTTCAACAAATAAAAATTAAGAAATTAATGGCAAATATTTGCATTTCAGACAAATATACTATATTGCAGATTCAAATCAATTTCGGGAAACAGGGTAGGTGGTTTACATGAAGGAAAGAATCTTTCGTGACAGATTGTTTACGTTCTAAAATATTTAAAAATAAAACAAAGTAAGGATTATAATTCAGAAAGCTCGGCGTCTGTGACGTTGGGCTTTTTTGTTTTACTTAATCGTATTTCATGTTCTGATAAAATAGATTTAACCATTATTTCATATAAAAAATCATTGATATTTTCTGATCAAACCCTGTAAATAATGATTGGCATAAATTTTGTCAATAGATACTCTGAATTGATTAAGGCCACTATTCCGGAGTAATTTCTCCCAAAACCTTCAGTAATCAATTTCAGAAAGTAATCTTGCAAAAAAAAGATGTTTTGGCTGGTAAATAATTGACTGTGAGGGTTGTATGCTCTCATAGGCTGGTTTTACATGTGTTATATTTATCAGGACAGATTATCATGCAGGGATTACTCAGATTATCGGGTAAGTGATACCGTTATTAGAGCAGGATATAATGAGCACACCAGCATTAACAGATTTCAGAAAATGCATTAAAATAATAACCCTGATTATAATTTCTTTATTCTCAGGAGAAACCCATGCCCAGGTTTCGAAAATCTCAGGAATGGTTTTTCAGGATTATAATGCAAATGGCATCAAAGATGGAGGAGAACCTTCTGTGTCAGGAGTAACCGTTAATGTATATGATGCCACGGGATCCGTAACCGGAACTGCAAATAGTGCTGCAGATGGATCTTATGCTATTACATCTTCTTTTACAGGGCCGTTTAAGGTTGTTTTCAGTAATATTCCTTCAGGTTTTTTTCCGGGATTTTCAGGGCCCGGAAATGGTACTTCTCTTCAATTTATTGCCGGAAACACCGGAATTGCAAATCTGGGAATCTATAATCCGCAGAATGATTACTGCAAATCTGATCCGGATTTTGCTGTTCCTGTATATGTAAATGGTGACCCTCTGGGAGGAGGCACTGCGGGTGAAGAACCAGCCTTAATTTACCTGCCTTATCATTCAGGATTCAATCCGGTTAAAACTGTTCTGGCCAGACAAAAAGAAATCGGGGTGGTGTGGGGACTTGCCTTTCAGAAAGAAAGTAACAAACTGGTTTCTGCGGCCTTCGTCAAGCGACATGCAGGTTTGGGGCCTCTGGGGATCGATGGTCTTTATATCAGTGACTATAAAACTCAAACCACTGGCAATTATTTTAAACTGAGCAATATAGATCCGGCTATTTCTGCGGGAACAGATCCGCACGCAGGTCTGGACAAAGATATGCTCGTTGCAAACTATGATTCAGAGACGTATAAATGGATAGGTAAAACCGGATTAGGAGGGATTGATTTTTCTGAAGACGGTTCGATTTTATATGTGGTTAACGTTTTTGAGAAAAAGTTATATGAGTTCCCGGTTGGCATTCCCGCCTCTGTTCCGACGAAATATAATCGGTATGACATTCCAACTCCCACCGGAGCCGACTCAAGACCTTTTGCCCTGAAGTTTTACAAAGGCAAAATATATGTGGGAGTAACCTGTACCAATGAAAGCATCGCTCCGGATACTACCGGTATGAAGGGAATTGTATACGAAATGACTCCTCAGGATTTTGGTGGCGGAAATAATAGTTTTGATGAACTTGGCTTTAAAAAAGTCCTTGAAATACCATTTACTTACAAAAAAGGAGAAAGTTTTACCGGAACACCATTTAGTTCACACTGGTATCCCTGGAAAAGTGATTATTTCAGTACTCCCTTTCAAAACCAGATTGGTGCAGATACAGTAGGTACCAGATTGTATCCTCAACCGTGGCTGACAGATATCGAATTTGATGACCATGATAACATGCTGTTAGGAATCAAAGACAGAACGGCTGATCAGATTGGTAACAGAAATTATATTCCGGATCCGATATTTACTTCCTCTTCATTAATCCGGACTCAGGGAGTAGGGGATCTGCTCGTGGCAGGACCATGCGGGCCTGACGGAACGTATATTTTAGAAAATAACGCTTCTGTCTGCGGTGGACCTGCTACGGGAGGTAAAGATAATAATCAGGGGCCGGGTGGCGGTGAATTCTATTTTCAGGATGATATGTTGCTTCATCAGGAAACCAGTCTTGGAGGAATTGCCGTTTTAAAAGGAAGTAATGAAGTAATAACCAACATGGTTGACCCCATATATTTCTGGACAAACGGGGTTCGGATGTATGACAATACCTCGGGCCAGGGAGTTGGGATGATTGAAATATTGCCTTCCAATAAAACCGTGGCTTCTTTTGGGAAATCGGCCAGTCTGGGGGACATAGAACTGCTGATGCAATGTGGTAATCCTCCGATTGAAATCGGAAACAGAATCTGGATTGATTCAAATAATAATGGATTTCAGGATCCGGGTGAAAGCGGACTCGAAGGCGTGACACTTGATCTTTACGAAGGAAATACCAAAGTGGGAACGACTATTTCCGGCATTTACGGACAGTATTATTTCAATGATTCTAATGTGCCGGAAGGATTAAAAGCCAACACTGCGTATCAGATCAGAATAACCGGAAGCCAAACAAGACTTACCAGTTATGCTTTGACTAAAATATCGGATAACTCAGATATCTTAACCGATAATGATGCTGTAGCAAGTAACGGAAGTTATATTGTTAACCTGGTTACGGGAAATAAAGGTGAAAATAACCACAGTTTTGACATAGGATTCATTTGTGATTTAAAGCCTGCGGCAGGAGCCAGATCCAATGCAGTATGTTTGAATACAAGCATAGAGTTAACTTCTTCCGGAGGTGATAAGTATGCCTGGACCGGACCGGATAATTTTAGCTCTTTCGAGCAAAATCCAGTTATAAATAATGCCACCAATGCAAAAAGCGGTACTTATAGCGTTACCGTTTATGCCTTAAATGCATCGGGATCAAATCTTTTCAGTAATAGTGGTTTTGATAGTTCCAATGATGATTTTTCTTCAGATTATACTTTTACAGGAGACAATAATCCTGAGACTGATCTTACCGTTAACGGAAAATTTTCTATCATTAAGTTGCCCAATAATGAATTTGTTCCAAGTGGGGTAAAAGACCATACAACTCAGACCTCATCCGGATATGTCCTTTTAGCGAATGGAGCTACGAATGGGAATAGCAGAGTCTGGTATAAAACGATTCCTGTAAAGCCCAATTCCAGGTACAGATTTGCTTTTTCAGTCTTAAATACTTCAATAAGCGGTACGCCCCCTGAGATTGCCGCCTCCGTTAACGGGCAGAATGTAATCCCGGCAAATAACCTTACTACTTATTATCAGGGAACATGGATCGACTTTGAATATATCTGGGATTCCGGAATTAATACGACAGCCACTTTTGCAATTAACGACCCTAATGGCGGAGATGCAGGGAATGATTTTGCTTTGGATGATATCAGTATAATAAGTTATGATGCCTGTGAAAAGAGCGCTTCGGTATTGGTGAATGTAATTACAGTACCGGATGGTGGACCGGACTTAGCGGTTTGTTCCCCATCCGAAACTGCAAAACTACCGAATCCTACAGCGGGACAGACCTGGAATATGGTCTTAAATCCTTCCGGCTCAAATCCGGCAATTACTCCGGATGGCCAGGTTTCGGGAATGAATATCGATGGCATTTACAGATTTTCTTTGTCTCAGGACGGTTGTACTTCGTCGGATACGGTTCAGATTATTCGCAGATCAGCTCCCGCATTTAATCTGGCGATTTTTCAGGGAGGCTGCAATGGTGGAAATTCTTTAAACAATGCCACCATCAGCATTGTAAATGCCGGTAATCCTGCTGACAGATATGATATAATTGAGGGATCAGTTTATAACGGCACCAAAGATTTTAATACAGCTTCCTCTGTTCCGCAAGACGGCATTATTCTTCAGAATATAACTAATCCAATAGGGTCTGTTTCTTATACTGTTCGGATTTTCACACAAAATAATTGCTATTCCGATAAAACAATAACCTTACAACATGTTGATTGTGGATGCAACGCACTCTGCCTTCCCTTTAACGTTAGTAAAACACTAACTGCAAAATAGTATAATTTAAAGAAAACAAAGTAAGGAATAGAGTATTTAAAGGCCGTCTTTTTAAGTTGGCCTTTTTAGTATGTCCACTCCGTACAGAATTGGCTAGTTGTAAATAAAGCCAACCTGCCAGCTTTGTTTTTTCTTTTTGGAAGGTTCTATGGTACTGATATTCAGTGTGATAAAATCTTTGTCTGTGGAGGCACTGAAACTGTTGACAGCTGCTGGTTGCTCAACCCAGTTTCTGGTTAAAACCTGTAATTGTTTCTTGATTTTCTCAAAGTAATTCTGTACGTCCTCCTGATTCTCTGATTCAAATAAGGTAGTTTTAAAATTAGCGGTTTGTCCTCCGTTATCTACCACTATCTGAGCATTTTTACCGGAAATTAATTCAAATTTTGCCAGATAACGTTCAATCCCGACTGCTTTATCCTTCTTGTCTTTTTTGATTTTATCGCCGTAAATGTCTTTGAAATTGTTCTTCTTAAGGTCTGTCAGCGCTTTGAATTTAGAAGCAAATTCCGGATCCAGAGAGGCTTCAATGGCTTTAGGTGTGGTAATGGTTTTTACAAGACGGTAAGTTCCGGTTTGCTGAGCGTCCATTGATGTTGCCAAAAGAGTATATACTCCGGATTTTGGTGCTACATAATGAAATTTGTTAAAACTTGCTCCCGAAAACGGGTTAGAATCATAGCTGAATTCAGTAGTTTCCTTAGGATCAGGTTTTTTGAAACCCAGCATTACACGGAAACTATTCGAAAAATGTTCAATAAACAACTCTTCTCCCGCTTTCAGATTAATGCTGTATGAATCATAATAGGTTTTCTGACCGTTTTGAGAAGCTACTTTGTCTTTTGCAGTCAAAGTACCATTCACTTCATCACGTGCCTGTAAAATACCATTTTTGAGTAGGGTTCTATCTAAAGCGAGACTTGAATCGATAGCTATGGCCTTTTTTCCGGCGGGCTTTTTCCCTGAATTTTTCTTTTGAGCCAGTACTGAAAAAGATAAGGTTATTAAAATAAAGCTAAAAAATACTTTTTTCATTATTTAGTATGGGTTGAATAAATTATTTACCTGCAAGAATGCAAACAAAATGTTAAGAAACAATACCGGAAAGCCGGATTTTACTGATGACTTATTTAACGTGATAGTTTTTCTGAAATTATGACTACAATCCGGGATTTTAATATTGAAAAGGTCTTTCATCTCTTTATTTCCGCCGGATGTCGTTACAAATCAGGAAATTCTGTTTTTTGATTTTGAAATAGCGGCATGTATTTATTTACTTGCATAGTTTTGAATGGAGCGTACCGGATCCTTTATTAATGAAAAATGAAACAATGTTTGCTTTTCCTGCTACTGCTTGGGTATTATGAGAGTTTTTCTCAAACGCCGATTCAGGTTAATCAGAAATCTGTCACCAGGCATGGCCCCGAAAAAGGCTCCCTTATTATTATCGGAGGGGGAGGGTCAACACCTGAAATCTGGTCAAAATTTGTAGAACTGGCAGGAGGTAAGGAGAAAGCTAAAATTGTGGTTATTACAGCCGCAGCAGGAGATTCTGCAGCCTTTAAAGTCTCAACCGTTGAGATGATAAAAAGGGTCACAGGGATTCAGCAAGTCACCTTACTGCATACCAATAATTTACAGGAAGCCAATAGTGAGAAATTTATAGCTCCCCTGAAAGAAGCAACAGGCGTTTATTTTGAAGGTGGCAGACAGTGGAGAATTGCTGATTCATATTTAAATACGCTGACGCATCAGGCATTTTTTGAGGTATTGAACCGTGGAGGGGTAATAATCGGGACTTCGGCTGGTGCAACGATTCAGGGGTCTTTTCTTTGGAGAGGAGATACCAAAGGCCCTGATATTCTGATTGGAGATCACACCCAGGGACTGGCTTTTCTTAAAAATTCTGTGATAGACCAGCATTTGCTCAGAAGAAACAGACAGTTTGATTTAGTGAATTTTGTCAGACAAAGTCCTGAATTAATAGGAATAGGTCTGGATGAGGCTACCGCTATTTTGGTGCAGAAAGATACCCTGGAGGTGATGGGGAAATCCTATGTAGCTATTTATGATTATAAAACAATTACCGGACAGGCTCAAACATTTTTGAGTAAAGAAGGAGAGCGTAATAACCCCTCTTCTGCCCCTTTCTTTTTTCTGAGTCATGGACAAAAATATGATTTAAAAAACAGAGTTATTCTGAAAGAAAACAAAATAAATCCTAATTCCAAATAGTTCAATCACAGGTTATTCTGTGGCTCACCCTTCAATAAAGAAGGGTGAGTTTTTTTATTCTGGCAAGATTGAGTAGATTTGACACAATTTGGTTTTTATAAAATAAATCCTGGTAATCAGAAAGGGAAAAGGCCCTGAAATCCTGCATTTACTGTTCTTAACTCATTTTATTCATGAAGAATACATTTTTATTAAAGCTTATCTTTTTATGCTGGATACTTCCGACGGGATTAACTTTTGCACAGAAAGAGGTTTATCTTTTCTCTTATTTTGTTAAAAACGGAGAGGATGGTCTGCACTTTTTGTATAGCAAAGATGGCCTGAAATGGGAGGTTTTAAACCAGGGAAAATCCTTTTTGAAACCGGAAATAGGGAAGGACAAATTGATGAGAGATCCTTGTGTTACGCAGTCGGAGGATGGTACATTTCATATGGTTTGGACTAGTGGCTGGAAGGACAGAGAAATAGGTTATGCTTCTTCGAAAGACCTGATAAACTGGTCTGAACAGAAATCTATTCCTGTGATGGAACATGAGCCAACTGCCAAAAACAGTTGGGCTCCGGAAGTTTTCTATGACAAAAAAAAGAAAGAATTCCTGATATTCTGGGCAACCACTATTCCCGGAAGGCATTCTGATGTGGCAGATTCTGAAAGAGAAAAAGGATTGAACCACAGGATTTATTATACGAAAACAAAAGATTTCAGGAAGTTCAGCCCTACTGCAATGTTCTTTAATCCTTCATTTAGTGTGATTGATGCAACGATTTTGGAAAAAGATAAACGTTTTTACATGTTTCTGAAAAATGAAAATCCGAAACCAGCAGAAAAAAATATTCGTGTAACCAGCTCAGATCAGCCGGAAGGGCCTTATCCTGTGGAAGTATCAGCACCAATAACGGGAAACTACTGGGCGGAGGGACCAACGTCTATCCAGATTGGAGAATACGTTTATGTTTATTTTGATAAGTACATGGATCACCTTTACGGAGCTGTGCGCTCTAAAGATCTGAAAGTTTGGGAAGATGTGTCAGCTCTGGTGCAATTTCCGGAAGGTACCAGACATGGTACGGTTTTCAAGGTTTCTTCGAAAGTATTCAGTAAACTTAAAGAAGCCAGATAATCTGAAGAGTAAACATCATAAATTAACCCTGGAAAATAACCCTCACGTGAATACGAGGGTTATTTTTTTATACAGACTCAGAAATACCCGTTGCGATCAGCAATTCGCTTAAGCTGGGAGCGTTTCTGGCTTTTTCTGAAAGAATAGGGTTGATTTCAGGCCAGTTAATATTTAATTCAGGATCTTTCCAGTAACATCCTAAGTTATCATCATCATTATAATGATGATATGCCTCCGAGACCGCCTGAATATGAATAGATTGCCTGAAGAAATACCAGCCATGAATAACTCCTCTCGGAAATATTAAAGCAGACAGTTCGCTGCCATGTAATTCGTAAAGTACTGATTTTCCATAGGTTGGAGACTCTGGTCTCATATCTTTTAGCCCGACAAGACAATGTCCTTCGATCAGGCAGAAATATTCATCATGCCTCAGGTGCAGGTGCATTCCGCGTAAAACATTTTGTTCGGAACGAACAAGACTCCATTGTACGGGGTTAAGAACTGTTCCCCAGTCTTTTTGAAAAATTTCAGTAAAAGAGCCTCTTTCGTCCTCGCTTTCCTTTAAAAAAACTAAATTTGTTTCATGCAATTCAGATCCGGAAAGTAGAATTGATTTTTTGTTCATCGGCTTTAAAAGCGCTTTTAAAGATGCGTTATTAGTCATTAGATATTAATAAATGTGTGAATTTACAAGATAAATTGATTATTGGTATCCTTGGGTGCGGAATTTGGGGGATCAAAATTTTAAAAGAACTGGTTTTAATACAGGAAGCTGAAATCTGGGTTTATGACCCGGATCTCAGTAAACAGACTGCTATTATCGAAGCCGGTGCCAGCAGAATATTAAGTGATTTTCTTGAATTAAGTAATGCGGATGGCATTATAGTGGCAAGTCCGGCGACTACCCATTTCGGTGTTTTGCAGGAGTTAATACCATATAATATTCCCATATTTGTTGAAAAACCACTTACAACTGATCTCAAGGAAGCAAAAGCGCTTTTGAGGATTTCACATGAAAAAATCTTTATAATGCATATCTGGCGGTATCATAAAGGGGTAAAACTTTTGGCTGAAATTGCCGGAAGCGGAGAACTTGGTAAGATTCTTTCATTGAAAACCACAAGAACCAACTGGACAAGCCCCAGGAAAGATACAGATGCTGTCTGGACACTTCTTCCGCATGATCTGAGTATTGCTTTGGAGATTTTTGGGGAAATTCCAGAGCCGAGACTGGCAGTTTCAGAATTGCATAAGGGTATTCCCAGGAGTATGATAGCCATATTCGGAGAGGAACCATTTATGTTTGTGGAAGCTTCAAACAGGTATCTTGATAAAAGAAGAGAAATCAGATTGCAGGGGACACTCGGAACAGCTGTGTTGAAAGATGAAATGATTGATTACATCGAAATCGTGAAAGGAGATGCAAATTCCAGACCGGAGGAGGTAGTTATCGAAAAGCGGAAGTTTGACAATATTTCTCCTCTCAAATTGGAATTGGAGGCATTTATTGGTTATTTAAAAGGAGGAGCAGTTCCTGTGAGTGATTTGAAAGAAGGCGTGGAGGTGATCCGGATAATTCAGCAATTAAGAGAACTGGCTAACATATGAACCCGAAAATTACGATTATTATTCCTACTACCACAGACAGAGGTTTATTGCTGCCCTTAGCCGTCGACAGTATTCTGAATCAGACTGTACAGGAATTTGAAATCTTTATTATTGGAGACGGAATGACGGAAAATTCAAGGTCTGTCATTTTAGAATTGGTGGCTAAAGATGCCAGAATCAGGTTCTTCGATCACCCCAAACATTCCAGAAGAGGAGAAGAATACAGGCATGAGGCACTCAGAACCTGCCGGAGTGAATATGTTACCTATATGTGCGACAGGGATTTACTTTTACCAAATCATTTTCAGAACTTGCTTAATTCTTTCAAAAAGGGCAATTTTATTTCAGTAACACCTTATATGGCCAAAGGAAATGAAATCTTTTATAATGTGATTTCTATGTCATATTTTATGAAAAGAGGAGGAGTACTTTCAGCCGTAGGCCATACTTTAGCATTGTACAGAAAACTCCCTTATGGCTGGAGAACTACACCTGAGGATTTTCCGACTGACGTGTATATGTGGCAGCAATTTTTAAGCCATACGGATTGTGAACCCTTTTATGCGCTGGAAGCTTCACTTTTGTATTTTAAGCGGGGAGATCATCCCGGACTGCCTACTTCTGAAAGATATAAAGAATTGAAATACTGGGTAGAAATAATAAAAAACCCTGCTATTCTGCAGAATTATGAAGAAGATGCCCATCGGAAACTATTGCTCGAATATGTAAAAATACGTACCAGCTGGTTCAGCATTAAGGGCAGGAATATCGGGGAATTGCCTGAAGCGATAATGAATAGAATCGGCCTTATTTTTCAGAAAATATTAAAATAATGTTTGATCAAACCTTTCATTTCCATGATTCCTTCAATTATTAAGAAAATAGCAAAATCTGTGATTCCTCAACGCTATCTTTTTTTATTAAGAAGAAAAAGAGGTTTTAGCGAATACCAGAAAACAAAATCCTACAGGGAAATCAGACAGGGGGTAGAGCGGTTGTATTTTCAGGAAAATGCATTTTTGGAAGTTTTTTGGAAAACTGTAAGTATTGGCAAAGGGCCTTCTTTATCCCTGATTGTACTTGACGATGAAGTACTCAGGTTTGATTGTTTTGGACACAAAGAAGGACATTTTCATATCTCACTGACCACTTTTTACGATACGAAAAAGGATCGGATGTTTTTCTTCGAAAATAGCGTGGAAGAACAGATTCAGCGTACTTATTTTGAATTGACGAATAATCTTGATTACTATCTTCAAAGGAATAAAAGTAAGAAAATCAGACATTTCAAAATCGACAAATCTCTCCTGGAAACGGCTCTGAAAGAAGCCTGTAGAAAAATGCGTGAATTTCATAACCTGGTTCCGGATTTACAATAATGCGGAACACCATTTGACCAGCTCATACTTTAATCGGCCACACTAACTTTTTCAAGTGATTTATGGATTTTCAGCGATTCGATTAAAGCAGCGGAACCATACCAGGGATGTAATTCCATAATCAGTGTACCAGCCTTTACAGCAGGATCGGTTGAGGTAAGCTGTGTTGCTTCTTCTACCGATTCTAAATTAAAAATAAAGATTCCCCGGATTTCCTGATTATCCAGAAAAGGACCTGCCACAATTAGTTTACCCTCCTTAGCCAGCTTTATTATGTTTCTTAAATGCGCCATTTGAAGGTTCGCCCTTTCAGCAGAATCCTTAAGGCTGACCGTACCCTTTTTCAGGAAAGCCATTACGTATTTTTTCATACCGTATTGGTCTGCACCTAATTTTTTTGCCAATTCTGCATTGTATCCAGATTTTGCAGATTCTTTCTCTGTTTTCTGGCTCAGACCAGAAAATCCGCAACATAGTAGCAGGAAGAGAAAAATCAAAGATTTTTTCATATAAGTATGGAAATAAGGGTTTATCTTGTTGTCAGAAAATTCAGAAAGCAGTAAGCAATCTGTTTCAATTTACTTAAATTTTCAGAAATACCTAAATGATTATTTGCACGTTGAAATAGTATTTAAAAAACTATAACAGGTTTGTTAACAGCGTTTTGAAACGAAAAAATATGATTTAATACTTTGAGCCCGGTGATACTTTCTACCGCAATTGCCGGCCTTAAAATTCTCAATAAAATGACTCATTCAAAAGACAATATAACCCATACTCATGAGGACTCATGTTGTGCCTCAAAGGAAAAAATAACTTTGGTTTCTTCTCATAAGCATACCCATAATCATGAGCATGAGGGGCATGACCATGAGCACGGGCACAGTCATGAGGAATCTGAAGAAAGTTTGCTGAAAAGCCGTTGGACGTTATGGATGAGCTTGCTGATCGTTCTGACTTACCTCTTATTGAAATGGGGTTTTGGCATGGCATTTTCTCAAAATACAACTTTTGTTTTAATGGCAATTGCCTATCTGGGTGCCGGATATAAAACGGTTTGGAAAGCGTTAAAACTGATTGGAAATGCTAATTTATTTAATGAATTTACCTTAATGACCTTAGCAACTCTTGGGGCTTTTTACATCGGAGAATATACCGAAGGAGTTGCAGTGATGCTTTTTTATGAAATTGGTGAATTATTTCAGGATTTGGCAGTGAATCGTTCCAAAAAGTCAATCAAAGCTTTACTGGATGTCCGTCCTGAAAAAGTTGCGCTGAAAAAGGCCGGAAACTTTGTGGATGTCAACCCTCAGGAAGTGAAGGTCGGAGATATTATTCAGGTAAAATCCGGTGAAAAAGTAGCTTTAGACAGTATCCTGCTTTCAGATTCAGCTGTTTTTAATACCGCAGCTTTAACCGGAGAATCCCGTCCTGATTCTAAGAAAGCCGGAGAGGAGGTTTTTGCCGGAATGATCAGTATCGACCAGGTTTGTGAATTGCAGGTAACAACTTTGTTTAAGGATTCAAAATTGTCCAGGATTCTGGAAATGGTGCAGGATGCTACAGCCAGAAAAGCCCCGACACAGCTTTTTATCAGCCGTTTTGCTAAAATTTATACCCCGATTGTGTTTTTCCTGGCTTTAGGAATTACCGTTTTGCCTTATTTTTTTGTTACAAACTATGTATTCAATGAATGGCTTTACCGGGGAATGGTTTTTCTGGTAATTTCCTGTCCGTGTGCGTTGACAATTTCTATTCCATTAGGCTATTTCGGAGGAATCGGGCTGGCTTCCAGAAATGGTATTTTATTCAAAGGTTCTAACTTTTTGGACGTCGTTACCAAACTTACTGCGGTAGTGATGGATAAAACCGGAACACTTACCAAAGGTGTTTTTAAGGTGCAGAAGATTGATAGTCAGATAGATGAAAAATTATTTATTCAGTATATGGCCTCATTGGAAAGTGTTTCTACACATCCGGTTGCAAAGGCTGTAGTTAGTTATGCAGACAAAGAATCATTGCTGAAACCTGCTGATGTCAAAGAAATTTCAGGGCAGGGATTGAGCGGAAAGATTGATAATCATGAAGTTCTGGCCGGAAATGCCAAATTAATGCATGCTTTCCGGATTGAAATTCCCGAAAGTATTAACCAGATTCCGGAAACAGTTGTAATCGGTGCTATTGATGGCAAATATGCAGGTTTTATCATCATTGCGGATGAACCTAAGGAGGATGCTGCAAATGCCGTTTCTGAAATGAGAAAGCTTGGCTTGAAAACGGTTATGCTTTCAGGAGATAAGTCGGCAGTTGTTCAGAAAGTGGCGGAATCCTTAAAACTGGAAACTGCTTACGGAGATTTGTTACCGGAAGATAAAGTCAATAAAGTACAGGAATTAAAAGATAAAGGATATCAGGTGGCTTTTGTAGGAGATGGACTGAATGATGCTCCCGTAATAGCACTGGCTGATGTAGGCATTGCAATGGGTGGTTTGGGTTCGGATGCCACGATTGAAACCGCAGATGTTGTCATTCAGAATGATCAGCCGCATAAGATTGTTTCGGCGATTAAAATCGGAAAAATTACCCGTTCGGTCGTCTGGCAAAATATCATTCTTGCCATGTCTGTCAAATTAATCGTTCTGATTGCAGGTGCAGGAGGATTAGCGACTTTATGGGAAGCTGTTTTTGCTGATGTGGGAGTCGCTTTGCTGGCAATCCTTAATGCCTACAGAATACAAGGCAAAGAAGTTTAGATCGGAAATAAATAAAAAAGCCTCTCCCGGGATACCCGGAAGAGGCTTAATTTTTACCTTTGGAAAGCGCTTACCAATAACCTGTTACATCTCCCGGGCTGAAAGTAATTCAGCAATTAGAAAAATTCCCCTTTTAAAAAAATCCTAAACAGAAAGACTTCTCAGCCGAAGGAGACGTAACAGGTTATTGGTAATGTACAACGTATCTTATATGATTTCAGCATTGGCCGCTTCTCTGATTTTCTCAGTAGCAGCAATCATATTTTTCAGGGCAGCTTCGGTTTCAGCCCAATGTCTGGTTTTTAGTCCGCAATCAGGATTTACCCAAAGATTTCTTGCAGGAATGACATTCAATGCCTTTTCCAGCAGGAATACAATTTCATCTATGCTCGGTACTCTCGGAGAGTGGATGTCATAAACTCCCGGCCCGATTTCATTCGGATATTTAAAATCAGCAAAAGCATCCAGTAATTCCATTTGAGAACGTGAGGTTTCAATGGTAATAACATCTGCATCCATTGCTGCAATATGCTGAATAATATCATTAAATTCTGAGTAACACATATGAGTATGAATCTGCGTTTCATTTCTTACTCCGGCAGCACTCAGCCGGAATGCTTTAACGGCCCAGTCAAGATAATTAGCCCAGTCTGCTTTTCTCAAAGGTAAACCTTCACGAATGGCAGGTTCATCAATCTGAATTACTTTAATTCCGGCTTTTTCAAGGTCAGTTACTTCATCTCTGATGGCTAGCGCAATCTGATAAGCAGTAGTCTGACGAGGCTGGTCATCTCTTACAAAAGACCATTGCAAAATAGTTACCGGACCTGTCAGCATACCTTTCATCAACTTATCGGTTTTGGATTGCGCATAACCTGACCATTTTACAGTCATTGGATTCGGACGCTCAACATCACCGTAAATTACTGGAGGTTTTACGCAGCGGCTGCCATAACTTTGTACCCAGCCGTTTTGTGTAAATACATAACCTGAAAGCTGCTCTCCGAAATATTCAACCATATCGTTGCGCTCGAATTCCCCGTGAACCAGTACATCAATGCCGATTTCTTCCTGCCACGTAATAGATTTCTCAATGGCTTCTGCAATTTTAGCGTCATAATCCGCCTGAGAAAGTTCGCCTTTTTTAAGATTGGCACGTAATTGTCTTACCTCATCTGTCTGAGGAAAAGATCCGATGGTGGTTGTAGGGAAAAGGGGCAGTTTTAAGGCCTCCAATTGAATTTCCTGACGGATAGAAAAAGTACTTTCTCTGTCAAAATCCTTTTCTTTAATTGCGGAAACCCTGTTTTTTACTTCAGATTTATGAATAAGTTTAGAGGAGCGACGGCTTTCAATGGCAAGATGGTTATCCGTTAACTGTCTTGCAAAATCCTTGAAAGTTTTTGGGTCGGCAAGTTTGCTTAAAATGACCACTTCGTCAAGTTTTTGTTTGGCAAATGCCATCCAGTTCTTAATTTCAGGACTTAAAACTTCTTCATTTTTTTCAAGATCAAGGTCACACGGACTATGAAGTAATGAACATGAAGGTGCAATCATCACGCGATCTTCCCCCAGTGCATCAACCGCTTTTTGAATAAGACCTAATGATTTGGTATAGTCATTTTTCCAGATGTTTCTTCCGTCAACAACTCCTAACGAAAGGATTTTGTCTGATTTAATGAAATCGGTATTTTCAAGAATATCTCCTAATTGTGATGGACAACGAACCAGGTCAACATGAAGACAGTCAATCGGCAAAGTAGTGGAAACATGGATGTTTTCACCTGAGCATTCAAAATATGTTGCTACCAATAGCTTCAATTCCGGAACAGCTTTTCTGATTTTTGCATAAGCCTGCTGGAATACGATTTGTTCGTCCTCTGTAAGGTCCAGTGTTAAACAAGGTTCATCCAATTGTACCCAGGTAGCGCCTCTTAAAGCCAGATCTTCCAGAACTTCAATATAAACCGTAAGGAGGTTATCAAGTAATGAAATTCTTGAGAAGCCAGCCTCTTTTTCTTTGCCCAGCAGCAAGAATGAAACTGGTCCGACCAATACTGGTTTGGTGACGATTCCCATTTGTTTGGCATCTTCAAACTCTACGATAATTTTGTCTGAATAGCGTTGGAAACGTTGATTTTTTACAAATTCAGGGACGATATAGTGGTAATTTGTATCGAACCACTTGGTCATTTCCATTGCTTTGATATCGATACCATCTTTCTGAACACCTCTTGCCATAGCAAAGAAAATATCCAGTTCACGATTTGACTTTCCATCAATCAAAGCATGATAACGATCAGGAATTGCACCGACTAACAAAGCGGTATCCAGTACGTGGTCATAAAATGAAAAATCATTTGAAGGAATCAATTCAATTCCGGCTTCAGCCTGTGTTTGCCAGTTCTGACGGCGAATCTGACGGGCGTTTCTGATGAGCTCGTCTTTTGAGATTTTTCCTGCCCAGAACTGTTCACTGGCACGTTTTAATTCTCTTTTGCTTCCGATACGTGGATAGCCTAAATTGTGAGTTAACATTGAATTTGGTGTTAAAGATTTGAAAAATGAAACACCCCATTACCTTTTTGCGGCAGTAATGGACATACAGATCCTTCCTGTGTATGATTAGAGAATCATACAAAAGCACGAAAACAAGGAAATAAAATCTGTAAAATCAATGCGTGATTCTAACCCTATGCGTGAGAGTAAAATCATTGAGAATTCAGGCAAGTCTCCTGACTTATAACATCTTTACCGCCCTTCTCATCCTTTTAAAAGACAATGGGCATTTTTGGAAAAGATTAGTTTTCTTTCAAAAACAGTTATTTACAGTAGCACGTCTGTTCGTGAATTTCACACGATTCCTTTTTTAATTTATTGCGTTAAACCAAATAACACAACAAAACCTGAAATCCGATTGACGGGTGTTCCTAAGAACGAAACAAAGGTAGTGAGAAAAGAAGATTTGAGTAAATGGGTTTACTGTATAAATGTTTAAAATTGGTTGTTTTATCTAAAAAATTATTTTTAGTAATTTATTTTATCTTTTATATGTGTTCAAATAGGAATTTATATCTTTCTGAAAAAAAATAAAAAAGAATGGAATATCAGTACTCGTAATAAATGATCGTTTTTTAAGCCAGAACCTGAAAAAGATTTATCGGATAAATTATCTTCAGATTCAGGTTCCGACAGGATTTTTAGCATTGCGTGCTTAAAAAATAGATAGCTCCGTTCTGGTTGTCAGCAATTCGAGTGTTTTCATTCCTTTTGTCGAATTACCTTTTTTGTTCAATTTCGGACTCCAGACAGCGATGCTGTATTTATCGGGATGAATAGCAACAATTCCGCCACCCACTCCGCTTTTACCGGGAAGTCCTACTTTAAAAGAGAACTCACCAGCCTCATCATAAAACCCGCAGGTTTGCATAATGGCGTTTACCCGTTTCGATTGACTTCTGCTGACAATGCATTCACCGGTTCCGGTTAAGGTTCCATGATTGGCAAAAAGCAGGAACGTTCTGGCTAATTCCTTGCAGGTCATTTCTATGGAGCAAAGATGAAAATAGAAGTCGAGCACGGTCTCCGGATCATTCTTGATATTCCCGAACGACTTCATAAAATTGATTAGTGCTGTATTTCTGAAGCCTGTCTCTTTCTCAGAATTGGCCACAGCCGTGTTATACTGTATTTCATCAGAACCACTGATTTTCCTGATAAAACTGAGATAATCAGCTTTTGGGTTAACCAGATTGCTCACCAGAATATCTGAAATAACCAGTGCACCTGAATTAATCAGAGGATTTCTCGGAATACCGTTCTCTGTTTCTAACTGGATCAGAGAGTTGAAAGGATTTCCGGAAGGTTCCACACCTACACGTTCCCAGAGTTTATCTCCCATCATTGAGAAAGCCAGCGTAAGAGAAAGCACTTTTGAAATACTCTGAATAGAGAATTTCTCATTGCTGTCGCCCATTGCATAATTTCCCTCGTTCAGGCAACACAAATGAATCCCGAATTTCTCAGGATTTACTTTTGCCAATTGCGGAATATAATTGGCTACATTTCCCTCGTAATCAATATTGGCGATTTCTTCATAAATATCGCTTAATATTAATTGGTAATTTATTTGCTCTAAAAGACACATGGCAAAATTGTAAAGAATTTTTAAAGAACAAAATTCCCCTTAATTTCCTGAATTAACAATCCGTGCTCAGAATAATATCGATAAATTATTTTCACTGAGAAGTATAAAAAGCTAAATTCAGGAAATCCTTTAAATCCATTTAATTTTCAAAAATGAAATACCTGAAATGTTTAACAATTAGTCTTGCTGTATTGATTTCGAACAATCTTTACGGGCAAAATATTCAAAAAAGTAAAGCCTCTCTCAAGGGAGAGAGTTTCAGCTTTTATTACAGGCTTCCGGCAGAAAAAACAGAGGGAATACTTGTTTTGCTGCCTGGCTGGGGTGAAAGTCCGCAGAGTATTTTCAAAAAAACAGAACTTCCTGCTGTTTTGGCACAAAGAGGATATTTGACCGTCGTCCCGGAACTCAAAAGAACACTTTTTGCGGATGATTTTCAGTTGGCAGAAATTGATCTGATGATAAGTATGCTGAAAGAAAAACATAGTTTGGGGGCGATTCCATTGGTAATAGGAGGGCTTTCTGCCGGAGGCTCAGTGGCAATAGGTTATGCAGAGTATTTACTTTCAGAAGGAAAGAATTCGGGGCTGAAAGCAGTTTTTGTCATCGATCCTCCTTTGGATTTGGAAAGAATGTACATTTCTTCCGAAAGAAAAATAAAATATGCCTGTCTGGGATTGGTACAAAAAGAAGGTGTTTTTATCAAAAATTACCTGGAAAATGCCCTCGGTGGTTCTCCGGTTTCAAAACCGGATGAATACCTGAAGCGATCTTCTTTTTCCGCAAATGCTGTTGACGGAGGACGGGCAAAATTTCTGAAAAATATACCAGTCAGATTATATGCAGAACCTGATCTTGAATTTGTACGAAAAACCTATTGCTCTGATCTTCAGTTTGATGATATAAATGCGACTGATCTTGAAAAGTTAAATAAATTTCTTCAGCAAGCCGGGAATACGAGATCTGAGTATATAGCTACAAAAGGGAAAGGTTTTCATTCCTGGAATATTCCTGAAGCAAAAGACTGTGCAGACTGGATATTGAAATCCGGGAACCAGCAGCATTGAAATGAAGTAAAACTGCGCTGAGGGTTTCTGAGTGGAAAGAGTTCTTTTCCCATAATCGTTAGAAAAGAGATTGGTTAAAATTACATTTATTCTGGATTTAGTTTTATATTAATGTGTATTATTCCTTATTTTGTGATCCGATCCGGAGATATTTAATTGAAAAAGGATACCAACATATCAAATCCCGAACATCCTTACGATGAACTTTGGACCCGCTTCAGAACTGGAGATGAAGTGGCCTTTGAAGAAATTTATCAGACTCATGTGGGCATTTTATACAATTACGGCTTTCATATTGTTGCAAATGCCTGGTTAGTTCAGGAAGCTATTCAGGATCTTTTCGCTGATTTATGGAGAAGCCGGCATGCTCTTTCCGATACCACTTCTGTTAAATACTACCTGTTCAGGTCATTGCGCAGGAAACTGCACAGGATGATAAGCGCTGAGCAAAGCTATACAGAAATATGCGAAGATGATAAATCTTATGAAATGCCTCAAACCAACTCCTTCGAAACAGATCATATTGCGGAGGAGAATCAGTTTGAGCAGATCCGAAAGCTTCAGATTTCAATGGCCGGGCTCCCGGCAAGGCAACTCGAAGTAATCAGACTTCGCTTCTTTGATGAGTTCAGTTTGGAGGAAATAGCCTCTATTATGCAAATGAACGAGCAGTCTGTCAGAAACCTTATTCAACGCTCTATCCGGAAACTCAGACAATCTTTTGTCGGAATCCCTATTACCTTTTTCTTCCTTTTTCACTTTTTTTTCTAAAAAAAGCTTTTCAGGTGAGTTAAAAGCAAAGAAGCTGTCTTTGGAACTTTTGAAGGCATAAAATTTGTATTTAAGCTCCACCAAACATGAATTATTTAAACTTTAATGTAGAAGATTTTTTACTTGACCAAAAGTTTCTGGATTGGGTAAAAAGAGGTCAGGATGACTCATTTTGGCAGGAATTTCAATTGAAATTCCCGGAAAAGAAAGCTGAAATGGAAAAAGCCAGAATTGTCATTCTGGCGGGGTCCGGTCTTTCTTATACCGAACCTGGTCAGGAGGTCAGGAATGCGATGTGGGAGAATATTCAGGCTCAGATGAATGATGAAACCCGGGAGACTAAACCGGGTAAAATGATTCTGTTCAGAAACTGGCGTTGGGCAGCGGCTGCGGTTTTATTGGCAGGTTGTATCATTGGCTGGCAATTGAAAATCAATTGGGGAAGTACTGATAAGGTTACTTATGAAAACCTGATTTCCTATGCCCAAACCTCATCATTTGTAGAAAAAGTTAATGATTCTGAAAAACCCTTACTGATTAATCTGCCTGACGGCAGTTCTGTTTTACTGCAAAAAGCTGGAAAGTTAAGCTATGACACTAAGATGTTTGGTGGTGAAAAAAGGGAAGTGTACCTCTCAGGTGAAGCATTTTTTGAAGTAACGAAGAATCCTGCAAAACCCTTTTTTGTATATGCCAATGAATTGATTACCAAGGTTTTGGGGACAAGCTTTACCGTAAAGGCTTTTCCTGATGAAAAACAGATTGAAGTATTGGTGAAAACCGGAAGAGTTTCTGTCTTTACCCGTAAAGATCCTTTTAAAAATCGTAAGTTAAGTAATCGGGAACTTGAAGGAATTGTACTTGCACCAAATCAGCAGATTACGCTTGAAAGGACTGAATTACGTCTGTCCCGCAGCCTGGTGCAGGAACCTCAGATGCTAACAATGGCTGCCCAGCAATTTTCATTTGATTTTGATGATGCTCCTGCTGCAAAAGTGATTGATTTGATTGAGAAAGCTTATGGCGTTGATATTATTTATGACGAAGATCTATTGGCGAACTGCAAACTGACAGCTCATTTAAATGATGAACCTTTGAATGATAAAATCAGGCTGATATGTGAAGGGCTGGAAGCTCATTACGAAATTATTGATGCGCAGATTGTGATTACTTCAAAAGGATGTGGCAGATAGGATTAGCTTAATACTGTAATTAAAAAGAATGAATAAAAAGTACCTTAAAATCCAAACAAATAATATATGAAGAAAAATTACGTGAATAGCCCTTAACTCCACAAAATATGGTCAATGATGCGGCCACATCACTGACCATTCGCTTCTCTTTCTGTCGGTAAAGACGCCCGCCAAAGCGGGTGCGTGGGAAGCTGTTTGTCAAATTTTAACAACTTAACAAAATCTATCAAATGTATGAAAAATCGTTTACAATTCCATGATTTAGCCCATAAGTTCATGAGGATAACCATTTTCCAGTTATTGATGTGCACGGTCTTTATTAATGTTTCATTTGGAAGTGAAACAAACGCACAGGACATACTTAATAAAAACATTACGCTGAATCTTGAAGATCAGCCGGTAAAGACTGTTTTGAATCAGCTTGAGAAATTATCTGAGGCACAATTTCTGTACAGTTCCAGTCTGATTCAGGTAAACCGTAAGGTAAATATTAATGTAAATAACAAACCGCTTGGTGAGGTACTGAATACTTTACTCAGACCATTACGTCTCAATTATAAACTTTCAGGCAAACAGATTATATTGAACCGGACAGAAGATAATGCCGAGGAACCCTCCCCAAACGAGCAAAACATCTCAGGCGTGGTAAGGGATGAAAAAGGTGAGGCGATGCCCGGGGTCAATATTGTTATAAAAGGAACAGCGAAAGGAATTGTCACTGATGCAAATGGACAATTCAGAATAAATATACCCTCCAATAATGCAGTTTTGGTAATCAGTTTTGTCGGATACGAAAAACAGGAAGTTTTAGTAGGAAACAAAACTAATCTTACGATTACCTTGAAAACCTACATTAATGCAATGGAAGAAGTTATTGTTGTGGGCTATGGTACTCAGACAAAAGCGAGCTTAACCAGTGCTGTATCTACGGTGAATGCCAGAGAAATGGTAAATATTCCTGCTTCCAACTTATCAAATATTTTGGCGGGGAGGGCTTCGGGTGTATATGTACAATCAGCTACGGGGATTCCGGGTCAAACGTCTAGTGTTCGGATTCGTGCTGCTTCATCCTGGAATGCCGCACCTCCTTTGTTTGTTATCGACGGAGTTATCAGAGACCAGAGTGCATTTGATGCTTTAGACCCCAGTCAGATCGAAAGTCTGAGCATTTTAAAAGATGCCTCTTCTACAGCTATTTATGGTTCACGGGCATCAAATGGAGTATTACTGGTAACCACAAAAATTGGTAAAAGCGGGAAAACGCAGGTGCAATTTACTTCAGTGGCGGTGTTAAATAGTCAGCCGGCAAAACAGTTTGAGTATATGCCTTTACTTAAATCGGCCGATATTGTTAACAGTTTGTATGCCCCGACTGTAAAATACAATGATTATGACAAACAGTGGATCGCTAAAAATAATCCTGATGGCAGAATTTATTTTAATGAGGTTTATCAAAATCCTTTTTCCCAAAAGCATAGTTTAAATGTTTCGGGAGGTAGTGATAATGTCAACTATTTTATCGGGGGCAATTATTATGATGAAAAAGGCTTTTTGCCAAATATGACAAGTGATAGATACGACATACGTGGCAAAGTTTCGGCCAAGCTGAATAAAGATTTAACAGTAGGTGTAAACCTGAATTTCAATAATTTCAATCGACAGTCAATTGCAGCATCTCTTGCTTCCCAGACAGATTTGTCCGGGTTTTATGAAAAGTTATTTTATTTGGGTGGAGGTACTGCTCCGGCTTATATTGATGGCAAACCGGTAGATCCGGGCTGGTTGGGGGGCAATCCTATTGAAGTTATGCGAAAAGGAGGATATGTCAAATCCAATAATCAGCAGATAGATGCCTTATTAACAGCAGAGTATAAAGTCCCATTTATAGATGGACTTACGGTTAAAATGCTGTATAGCAATAATACTGTCTATAGTTTTTCAAAATCATTTGCTCAAAAGGTAACGCTGTATAAATTTAAACCGGATCCGAATTCTGTCGCCGGAGTGTTTACAAATGAAGTTACAGGCACTGTTGAAAGCGGTTCTCCATCCTCAGCTTATATTGAAAACACCAATGGAAAGAGGACTTCTTATCAGTTGAATGGAATAATGACTTATGATAAAAAGATTAACGAACATACCATAAATGTTTTAGCTGGTTACGAGCAGTCAGAAGGTTATTATACTTATTCTTCCATTAATAAGCAAAACTTTCCGTATTACACAACCGATCAGTTTGCTTTTACAAGTTCAGTAGCAGGGGATACGAAGGCAACAGGATATGAAGCTTATTTACCTAGCCGGATGTCTTATATCGGAAGGATTAATTATGATTACGATGGAAAATATTTAGCGTCCTTTTCTGCACGTCAGGATGGTTCCAGCAATTTTGCGCCAGACAAACGCTGGGGCTTCTTTCCTTCTGCTTCGGCAGCCTGGGTAATTTCAAAGGAATCTTTCTTTGAAAATCTGGACAAAAAATCAATGATAGATCTTCTGAAACTACGTGTTTCATATGGGACTACAGGTAATGACCCTTCTTTCAATTATTTATGGAAGGAGCTTTATAACGCATCTACTACTTCCTATGCAGTTGGTGACCCGGTAGGAAATTCGAGTATGGTAGCATATAATGGTATTTCTAATCCAAATTATACCTGGGAAACATCAAAATCTTTCAATTTAGGTATGGATGTCAATTTCCTCAAACACTGGAACCTTACCGCAGAATATTGGACAAAGAATACCTATGATATTTTAGGTAAACGTTTGTTAAATCTACCAGTTGAATTTGGTGCAACATACCCTCCTGAAAATTATGGTAAAATGAATGCAGAAGGTTTTGAAATAGAGTTAGGTTATAAGCGGGCAAAATTATTTAAAGGATTTGAGATGAATGTTTCTGCCAATTTAGGACTGGCTACCACCAAGGTGATTCAGATAGATGCTCCTTCCAATAGCTTGCCGGCTGAAGATCCTAATGGTAAAGCACTCAATGCAATGGTTGGTTATAATGCTACCGGAATCCTTAGAAATCAAAGAGATGTGGATAATCTACCTGCAAACTATACCATATTCGGAGCTAAACCTGAATTAGGAATGATGAATTTTCAGGATGTTTCAGGGCCAAATGGAAAGCCTGACGGGAAAATTGATAATTATGACAGAATAGTGATAGCCCAATATGGTAATATGGGGAATACAGCTGCCAGCTATAATGGCAATGGTACGTTTGGATCGAATAATGCGCCAATTTCATTTGGTTTAAATCTGAATTTTAACTACAAAGGATTTTCTCTTGATATGCTTTGGGGAGGATTAGGTGGTTACAAAATTCTTTATAATGATCCTTGGGGAAGAAGTTTCCCGGGCTTGGTTGCACCAACTTATTATGATAATGCTTGGACTCCGCAAAATCCGGATGGAACAGCCCCTAAAATCTTCAGATCAGGAGATCCGAGAGAAAACGGCTACAAAGTAGCATCAACCTACAATATCTATGACGCCACTTTTGTAAGATTGAAAAACGTGCAGCTTTCCTATGACCTGAAAAATTTAATCAAAGGAAAGGTAGGAATTAAGTCGGCAAACGTATTCATCGGAGCTACTAACCTGCTCACTATTACCGGATTTAAATATTACGATCCTGAAACATTTTCAGGTTCAAGCTATCCTGTGATGCGAACGGTGAATACAGGGATCAATTTCCAGTTTTAATTATTTATGTATTATTTAAATGCTATATAAATGAAAAATATTTTTTCAATCATAATAGGACTTACCATAGCATTTTCAATGCTATTCAGTAGTTGTCGTACCAATATATTGGATAATCAGCCATTAAATACGCTGGATGAAGCACAAATCTGGAGCTCCCCGACAGCTGCAACCGCATTTTTAGATACTGTATATTATAACCTCATGCCGGGTATGGCTTATGGCACCGGTAATCCCGGAGGTTGTTCCAAAGCTATGAATAACTGGTTCTGGAGCTGGGATGCAAATACGAATCTTGTGCAGTATAGTACCTATACCGGTACCGACGAAGCAGCTCCCACAGACATGGAAACATCAAGGTATCTGTTAGGGACTGCTACCTACGACTGGCTTGAAAATTATGACAGAGCCGATGTTTCGGAAGGCTGGGCTGTAAAAACTTACGGAAGTATCCGAAGTATCAATCAGGTTTTGGCAAAAATTGACAAAGCTACTTTTGATGAAGGAAATAAAAAAGCAATAAAAGGACAAGCCTTGTTTTTCAGAGCCTGGGCTTATCATTCATTGGTAAAAGATGTAGGAGGTATGCCTTTAATTATGGAACCTCAGCCTGTAGGTGATTTGTCTTCTATTCAAAAACCCCGTAACAAAACTTCTGAATGTGTGACACAAATCCTGAAGGATTTAGATGATGCTATTGCCATATTACCAGATAGCTGGAGTGGAAAAGATGCTGGTCGTATAGACAAAGGTGCGGCGATGGCTTTTAAAGGAAGAGTATTGTTATTTTATGCCAGTCCTTTATTTAATGGTTTAAATGGTGTGGCAACATGGCAAAAAGCCTATGATGCCAATTTAGCAGCAAAGAATTATTTAGATTCAAGAGGAAAAGGTTTATATCCGGTTTTTGGTAAAATCTGGGAAGATGAAATGAACAGAGAGGTAATCATGGTAAGACGATTTAACTATCCTGAATCTTTTTATCCGGCACCGGGTTTCATTCCATTATTTGCTTCGGCTGATGACTGGGAATCTGATTGTCCTTCCTGGGAGTTGTTAAAAGCATTTCCGATGAAAGATGGTTCTGCATACAACCCAGTTACAACAGCTGATTATCAAAAATATTTTCTAAATCGGGATGACAGATTTTATGCGACAGTTTTGTATAACGGAGCTCCTGTAATGTGGGGTTCAAAATGGCAGAAAATGAATGTGTATAATTGGTCTTTCTTACAATATGGACAGATTGATGCAAACAATAATGCGCTGGATAAGAGCAACGGGAAATATAAAAATGACTTAAACCAGTCATGGTCAGGGCTCACAGAGTTCTCACCCAATTGTACTTACAGAGCCAAGGGTATAGATAAAACGGCTCCTGATGCGCTCCATACAGCTACTGACTGGCCTGAAATAAGATATGCCGAAGTATTATTAAATCTCGCTGAAGCTGCTTTTGAATCAGGAAAGGGTTCCGAGGCGCTGAACTATTTAACACCTATCCGGCAACGGGCAGGCATAAGCTCTGGCACAGGGAATTATGGTATCAATACTTCAGATTTACGCAAGGCCATTCGTGATGAAAGATTTGTAGAGTTAGCTTTCGAAAACAAACGCTGGGATGATTTACGTCGCTGGAAAGCCTTTGATTATTTAAGATCACTGGGGAAAAGACATGGATTTGCTATTATTTTAAAACCTGATGCCTCTTTGCCGGGAAAACTGGATGATATTAATCAGCCCGCTGTTTATTCCAAATTTTCATGCACCGTAGTAAATGGAGATAAAGCACCAATTAATATCCAGGATAACCAGTATTTGTTTGGATTGCCTTACAGCATTTTACAGCGTAACCCTAAATTACAGCAAAATAACAATTGGGGAGGTAGCTTTGATCCGTTTCAATAAATATCATTTTATCCTTATGAGGGTTTCTTTTATGATAAATGATTTTTGAAGTAATTGAATTATTGGTCTGGTGTCCTTCAGACTGACCGGTTCTGTATCTGTTATAAAAAGTATAAACCCCGGAGTAAGTTAATTTTAGCTTACTCCGGGGTTTGCGTTTAGAATTAGATATAAATATTAAGACAATGATTTGAAAATCAGTTGATTATTTGTGAAAATTAATAGAAGCAATAAGCCGATAATCAGATGAAATCAGGAATATTAGCAGGAAATATTGAAGGGGTACAACATTATATGAAATAAATTATATCAGAGTGCATAGAATAAAGGACAGCTTTTACCCTGGTTTTTACCGATATTAACACTCAAATACAAATACCAGCTTATAAATATGAAGAAAAAAATTATCCCTTTAATGTTACTGTCTTTTGCCTCAGTTATAGCCATGCAATATATTCCCTGGCGGAAGGCTTTCTCTGAAGGTGAAGAATGGTCAGAATATCTTGGAGGGCCGGGAAGGAACCATTATTCTTCTTTGGATCAGATTAATACTTCCAATGTCTCTGACCTGAAGATTGCCTGGGAATATCATTCACTTGATTCAGGGCAGGTTCAGTGTAACCCTATCATTGTAAAAGGAACGCTTTTCGGGGTGACGGCTTCTAATAAATTATTTGCTCTGAATGCTGAGACCGGAAAACAAATCTGGCAATTTTCTGATGGCAACGGTTCAGCATTTAATACAAACCGAGGGGTAACTTACTGGGAGGATGCCCTGAATAAGGATGCTTCAAGGATTTTGTTTGCCTATGGTTCCTGGTTATATGCTGTTGATGCCGGAACGGGTCAAAAAATTACAAATTTCGGGGATAACGGAAGAGTGAGTCTGAGAGAGGGTCTTGGTGAAAATGCTGCCGACAAATTTGTTATTTCCAACACGCCCGGAACTTTATACCGCGATTTGATTTTCATGCCTTTAAGGCTTTCAGAAGGGGCGGATGCTGCTCCCGGCAATATTCAGGCATTTAATGTTCGTACGGGAAAACTTGCCTGGGTATTCCATACCATTCCTCATCCGGGAGAGTACGGGTACAATACCTGGCCGAAATACGCCTATAAAAATACCAATGTCGGAGGAGCCAACAACTGGGCCGGAATGGCCGTTGACAGAGAAAGGGGCATTTTATTTGTACCCACAGGTTCGGCAGCCTTTGATTTTTACGGAGGAAACCGGAAAGGGCAGAATTTGTTTGCCAATAGTTTATTGGCTTTAGATGCCAAAACAGGGAAACGTCTCTGGCATTATCAGTTTGTGCATCATGATATCTGGGATAAAGATTTGCCGGCACCTCCCAATCTGATCACTGTTACACAAAAAGGAAAGAAAATTGACGCAGTGGCGCAAGTTACCAAAACGGGTCATGTTTTTGTGTTTGACCGGGTAACTGGTAAACCATTGTTCCCGATTCTGGAAAAACCTTTTCCTAAATCGGAATTGTCTGATGAACCAACCTGGCCTACGCAGCCGATTCCGGTTTTGCCGGCACCTTTTGCCAGACAAATCGTAGGTCCCGGAGATATTAACCCTTATTCCGATGATAAAAAGGAATTGACCGCCACTTACAATCGATTACAAAAAGGCGTTTATCGGCCTCTGAATAAGAAAGAAACGCTGGTATATCCGGGTGCTGACGGAGGAGCTGAATGGGGCGGAGCGGCTGTTGACCCTGACGGTATCATGTATGTTAATGCCAATGAAATGGCCTGGGTTTTTAGTTTGAAACCTACTCCTAAAGAGGACGAACTGATCCATCTGAGTCCAGGACAAAGGATCTATACTACCACTTGTACTGTTTGTCATGGTCCGGAAAGAAAAGGTAATCCAACCAGCGGTTATCCTTCGCTGGTTAATATCGGACAAAAGCGCGACAGAGAATATGTATCGAAATTGATCACAAACGGGAAAGGTATGATGCCGGGTTTCTCAAATATTTCGGCAACAGAGAAGCAGGCATTAATTGCCTTCCTGTTTGGTGATGAAAAAGTTGAAGCTGCTGCCGCATCTGCCCCGGGTAAGAAAGAACCTTTTGTTCCTTATAAGTTTAACGGGTATAATAAATTTCTGGATTCCAAAGGTTATCCGGGGATTCGTCCGCCCTGGGGAACACTTACGGCTATCGACTTAAATTCAGGAAAACATCTTTGGCAAAAACCATTGGGAGAATTTCCTGAATTGAAAGCAAAAGGTATTCCGACTACGGGATCAGAAAATTACGGAGGTCCGGTGGTAACGGCAGGAGGGCTGCTATTTATTGCTGCTACCAGAGATGGCATGTTCAGAGCTTTCGATAAAAAGTCAGGAAAAATTCTTTGGGAAACACAACTTCCCGCAGCCGGATTTGCTACACCAAGTACTTATTCAGTCAATGGGAAACAATATGTAGTAGTAGCCTGCGGAGGTACGAAATTAGGTACTAAAAAAGGAGATAGTTACGTGGCTTTTGCATTGCCTTAAACCCTCTTAAAATAGTTCATAGGATTTTTAACAGGTTTCCCGGCTTCAGGAAAACCTGTTTTTTATGACCTTTACCCGTGCTCTGTGACCCACAGAGCACAGATATTAGTGACTCACAGAGCATAGAGATAAAGATGTTTTGTCGTATTATCTTTTACCAGGAACTGGTATTGTTTTATCGTAGTTTGTGATATTCTCTGCATAAAATGTGCAGTTTTTACCACAGGATTCAAGCCATCCTACCGAACTGTTATTCTCACATTTTGTGAAATATCTGATAGCTCCGCCGTCATAAAATCTGTAAACTTTGCATCCGTCAACTTCAAAAAGTAATTCTACTTTTATCTGAGGATTGGAACCCTGAAGAGCCATTTGCGCAGGAGCCATGCAGGAAGAAAGCCCCAGTGCCAGAAGAACAATTGCCAATAATTTTTTCATGATTTTCGATTATTTTAAAAAGGTTATGTCTTAAGGAATGAAGAGTATGATTGTAAAAGAAGAGCTGCTGAATAATTGCTGTTAAGTACATTATTATGACTCAGAAACAATCATTTGGATTATTGAAAACATGAATAAATCTTATTGAAATCACAAAAAAAAGTTGGCTCTGCTCTTTGAAAATGCTGATAATCACATATTCAGTTTTGTCTGTTTATTATCGAATAGACAGGTGGATAGCAATTATCATTTTTCTGAAAGAGAGGCCAACGGAACTAATTATCATATTTAAATTAAAAACAGCCAGTAAAAGACAATATTCAGCGTGCTGAGAGATAATTTTACATTTGCATATGATTGATGTGAATTGTATTAAACCTCTTGCCTCTTCGAAAACAAATGAGCGTAATTGACCTGAGTAATTACATTAATATTGACAAATTGTCTGCACAGCCGATCTATCTGCAAATTGTAGAACAGATTGTTTCAATGATCCAGAACGGCATTCTTCAAAAGGGTGTTAAAATACAGACTTCCAGAGATTTGTCTGGAATGCTTGCTGTAAACAGAAATACAGTAGTAGCCGCGTATGATGAACTGTATGCGCAGGGATGGATTGATGTAAAACCCAGGAAAGGCTGTTTTATTACCTTAAAATTCCCTGTTTTAAATCCGATTTCTCTCTCTTCTCAAAATCAGGGAAACATGGAATATCCGGAAAACACCTTGTTTCAGGTTGGGTATGAACTTAAAGAGGAACTATTTGCCAGCTATCCGCCCAATACAGCAAAATATGTTTTCAATGAAGGCTTTCCGGATGTACGTCTGACTCCCTTAAAGGAATTATTGAGAGAATACAGTGTTTTTGGCAAAAGAAAAATGTCCCGGAAATACCTTTCATATTCCGACAAGAAAGGCTCTTTAAGGCTGCGGAAGGAATTGGCAAATATGCTTCGCCAATCACGTGGAATGAGTATTGAGTCAGAAAACATACTGGTTACCAAAGGGGCGCAGATGGCTATTTATTTAGCTGCGTCTCTGTTACTGAAACCTGGTGATAGTGTCATTGTGGGAGACCCCAGTTATTTTCTGGCCAATCAGATGTTTGCGAAACTCGGAGCAGATATTTGTCCTGTTCCGGTCGATCAGGAAGGCATAGATGTGGCTGCTATTGAAAAATTATGCCAGTCGAAAAGTATCCGGTTGATTTATGTTATTCCACATCACCATCATCCTACCACCGTTACATTGTCTGCCGCCCGGAGACTTCAAATGCTTGATATTGCGGCAAAATACCGAATAGCTGTAATTGAAGATGATTTTGATTTTGACATTCATTATGAAAACAGACCTACTTTGCCGATGGCAAGTTTTGATCGGTATGGCAGTATTATTTATATCGGAACACTTACAAAGGTACTGGCTCCGACCATACGTTTAGGGTATATCGTTGCACCCGCAAACTTTATAGATTTACTGGCGCAGCATCGCTTTGTAATAGATCTTCAGGGGGATACTTTACTGGAGGAGGCGATGGCTGAGTTATTTATTAACGGTGCGATAGAGAGACACCTGAAAAAGATACGAAGTTTGTATAAAGAACGGAGAGATTTGTTATGTCATTTGCTTAAAGAGAATTTGAAGGAGATTGTCTCATTTGTTGTACCGGATGGTGGACTTTGTCTGTGGGTTGAATTTAAAGGAGTTGATACCAAAAACATTGCTATTGAAGCAGGAAGAAACGGATTGTTTATCAGAGACGGGAAAAGGCATAATCCCTCCGGAAAAGACCTGAATGCCATGTGTATCGGGTTTGCTTCTATGAATCTGGCAGAACTTGAAAAAGCAACAAAAATATTAATATCTGCCGTAATCTCCTGTAAATCGGATAAGTGGAAGTAATTGTCAGTGAATTTCACTTGTATTGCTCTGGATTTGAGCCAGGGCAATACAAGTTGACAAAAAAGGTTTAGAGGGGATACAAGAGTCCTGTAAAAGATATCATGATTAAAATGGTGACAATAATACCAACCAGACAAATCATATACGCTTCTTTTTTAAATAGTCTGATGTCAGCGGTTACAGCTTGTTGAGAAATCTGCTGTTGTCTGCGAACGTAATGAGCGCAAGCCACGTGTAGGAAAACACTCAGTACTGAAAGCGTGTAATATGGAATAAAGAAAAGCTTTTCAGGATAATGGACTGCCACACCGGAGGCAAAGAAAAAGTCTGTTTCAACATGCCATTGATAACGTGCTGTCAGAACCGCTTTTATATGATTAACAAGAAAAAGTGAAAGATATAACCCACTGAAAACCTGTATCTTGAAATAAACGGGCTTTTGACGGAACCCTCTTTGGAAAATCAGGATAATACCGCTGATAATCTGGACAAGAATACAAAGGAAAAGGAACAATTCGACAGGGGGAAAGCGATAGATATAACGGAACAATTTCATGACCGAAATATGAAGTGCCGGCCCGCCAAGTGCAAAAAGATGATTGGTCAAATGAAGGAAAATAAACACAGAAATGCTGATTCCGCTTATTCTGTGCAGGTTCTTTAGATTAAAGCCCATGTCGGATTAGAATTTAACAGTCAATTTCAATGTAGAATTTTTCGGAAAAACTAACCGGACAGATTAATTTTTAGAGGTCGCCGGAATGTATTCCGGTTTGTAACCTTCCCGGCCTTTTTTGATGATAGTGATTAATAAAACCTTGCTTTTGCGATCCTTCAGGTTGTTTCCGGCGAGATTGTGCAGAATATTTCTTCTTTCATAAAACATCTCACCGGCTTTATATATGGTAAAAGGCTTGTTTTCCAGGCCGATCTGAACTTCTCCGTCAAGTACATAACCGAATAGTTCGCAATCGTGCCGATGACTTACCGTATCAATGGCTCCGGGTTGAATTGTCATTACGTTTGATTCCATTTTATACTCTTTAAGTTCAGGATCAGAAAGCCACTTGCTCAGCACTGACTCAAACGATAAAGGAGGAGGACTTTTGGTTAATTTCGACTTTGAATCATGATGTTGTCCGTAAGTTGTTGAGACAGAGACAAGGAGGAATAGAATCGGCAATAAGCGTGTTGTTTTCATAGCTATGTTTGAGTTTTACAGGACCAAATATAGCGCAAGGTAAAAGCGAACAATCAGGCCACAGATTATTAACCTGCTAGTCCAGAGTAATGTATTTTAGATGATCGGAAGATGTATGTGATTTAAGAAAACATTTCAGAAGTTGAGAGATTGAAATAGTCGATTTTAAAAATAAACCCGGATTTCTTTCCAAAAGCTGGATGAAATCCGGGCTGTTTCCTTCTTTGAAATCTTAATGCTTAGTTAAGCATTAAATAGTTGCTTTGGGTTTAGGAAAGTAAATGTTTTTGCCTGTCCGGCTTGCCGGCTTGGATTTCTCTTTTTTCTTGCGTCCAAGCCATATGCAAAAACCAGTGAGAGGTAATGTAGCTGCCACGAAAGAAGCGATAAATGCGAGAATCATTCCTGAAAGCCCCAGTATTTTACCTACATGAATATCATAAATCATGGAAGTGAATTTTTCTGCTCCCGTTTGGGTATCATAGGCTTTATTTTTAATTAAATCCCCGCTTTTCCGGTCAAAAGAGAGAAAACTTCTTTTCATATAATTATGAGCACTATGGTAAATATTGGTGCGAATAACTGCTTTTGCATTATCTTTTTCAGGGAGGTTAAACATAAAAACTTTGCCTTCCGGAACAATCTGATAGGAACGATCAGCCACTTTTTGCAAAATCTTACTGGTTTGTAAAGTCAGTAAAGTGTCAGAGTTTGCCGGTGTTTCTTTGGCTGGAATATATCCTCCGTTTCCCGTCCAGATTACAGTTGCTTTAAACCAGTCAAAGGCAAACCAAAGCCCGGAAAGACCGATGCATAAAGCCAGAAGTATAACATAGAATCCTGAAATATTATGCAGATCGTAATTCTTTCGCTTCCATTGTGTGCTCGTTTTCCAGTCAAATCGAATACGTTGTTTCAAAGCCGCTTTATTTTTGGGCCACCACAATATCAATCCTGAAATAAGTAAAACAATAAATATAACAGTACTCCATCCGACAATCTGTTTTCCCGGTTTGCCTAAAAGAAGGTCGTAATGCAAGTGTAGAATGACAGGGAAAAAGGCATATTTCGTATTTTCTACCTCCAGAACTGTTCCGTTGTAAGGATTAAGATAAACAGTATAGAAATAATCCCATTGTTTGTCATAATTCCATCCGTTCGGATTGTACTTTGAGGCAATGAAATGGTAACTGCTTTTGCTGTCAGCGGAGGCAATAATACGATTGACAGGCATTTCTTTTCCAAGTTGAGTCTGAGCAATAACAAGAAGATTATCTAATGGCAGGCGTTGTTTTTGAGCTGAAACATAAAGCTTATCTGCATATATCCAATCCTGCAATTCTTTTTCAAAGCAATAGATACAACCTGTAGCCCCCAAAATAAACACCACCAACCCGGATGCTAATCCGAGCCAGAGGTGTATTTTTCCAATGATTTTCTTAAAAGTCATTCGATTAGAATTTAACAGATAAACTCAAAGCATAATTTCTCAAAGGTTGAGCATATCCATAACCGTCCCAATTTTTCTGATCTGCCAGGTTATTGATTTTTAAACCGAATCTTATTTTAGGTAAATCATAAAATGCAGTGGCATTCAATAGCGTATATGATGGAATGTAGAATGTGTTGGCTGAAGAGAAGAACATTTTATCGACATAATAGCCTCCGAAACCTAATCCCAGGTTTTTAAGGAATTTGTAGCTAACCCAAAAGTTGGCAACATTTTCAGGAGCTGAGGCAGCTTTTTTACCCTCTGTTGTTTTGTCGGTTGCCCTGACAATTTTATTATCATTATAGGCATAACCTGCAAAGATGTTAAAACCTTTAAAAGGATTTGCAACAAATTCAAGTTCCCAACCTTTACTTACCTGTTCTGCATCCTGAAATGAAACACCTTTTTCATCACGACGGATTGCATTATCAATCGCAATTTTATAGTAACTTAATGTGATATTCAGCTTTTTATCTAACAATTCGGTTTTAATACCTCCTTCCGACTGAACTGCATAAACAGGCTTTGCCACAAATTGTTCTCCGGTTGGCTGGCTGATTGGCCCCTGATTCTGGAAACCACTCATATAATTACCAAATACTGAAACCTTATCTTTCAATACCTGATAAACTACACCTAATTTCGGCGCGAAAGCGGTCTGGCTATATTGCGGCGTTGAAGTAATACCGGCATAATTGAAATTATCTATTCTTAAACTCAACATGGCGGACAATTTATCCGATAAGCCAACTACATCTGAAACATATGCACTTGAGGTAGTCTGATCTGAAATCTCAAAAGGAACCATACCTCCCCTTGAGGCAATAGCCTGATCTGTTTGAGCTTTTGTCAGGGGTTTGAATGCTTTTGTAACATTTACTGTATCTATAAATCCGTTATTATTTACCAGTGAATAGTTAAACGATCCGCTGTAATAACGGTAATTAACTCCTGCCAGAATTTTGTGATTAATAGAACCAGTATTGAGGTTACCTGTAAAATTCTGCTGAAAATTGGTGTAATTGTTATAAATAGGACCATATACCAGGATATTTCTGGCTACCAGAACAGGAGAAAGCCAGGTGAGGTAATTCTGATAACTGTGTTTTACAGATTCTGTTACAAAAGAAAATAAAGTTGATGAAGTCCAGTTATTTGAAATTTTATAGTTTGCTTCCAGATAGTACTTTGAAGCAAATGTTTCAGCATTGACATCATCGTTAAAAAGGTTTTTCTTGTAGTCTATCGGGAATTCTGCCGGATTGGTATAACCTGAAGGTGTATTGACACGGGTATAAATACTGCGGGTCTGATCGATGCTCAGAAACTCAATATCTGCCAGAATACGGAAACGGTTGTTGACCTGGTAAGAAAAACTCGGGGCAATTAAAAATGTATTATTATGTCCCTGATCCAAAAAACCATATTGTCTGTTTACTACGGTATTAACTCTGAACAGGGCCGTTTTTTCTTTGTTAACCGGTGTATTGATGTCAGCCGTTAAACGATTGAGTCCATAACTTCCCAGGGTATAAGAGATATCTCCTCTGAAGGTTTCGAAAGGCTTTTTTGTGACGAGGTTTACTACTCCGCCAAAAGAAGAGATTGCTGAACCAAACAGCGTTCCTGACGGTCCTTTAATCACTTCAATCCGTTCAACGTTTCCTATTTCCACGGATGAGCGTGAAGCTGTGGTTTCCATGCCGTTTCGGGCATTAATACCTGTAGAAAAGCCTCTGGAGGTGATGGCAAAACCACCTGCAGGATAATTGATCGGTGCTGCGCCAACGGCGTTTGTCAAAGCATTATTGATACTTGTGACAACCTGCTCTTCCAATAACTCTTTGGGAATTACCGTGTAAACCTGAGGGTTTTCAAGGTTTTTCAAAGGCAGACGAGCTACATAATCAGTTTCTTTTTGTGAAAATTTGTTGGTATTTGACATAACAACTACTTCCTGCAACTGATTGGCATTTTCTGCCAGAGTAAAGTCAACGATAAGGGTCTGACCTGCCTTTACTTCAATCTGCTGTTCTTTGGTTTCAAGTCCGAGGAGACTTACCTTGATCGTAAAAACACCGGATTTGATTCGTTCTATCCGATATTCTCCGGCCTCATTGGTGCTTGTCCCTTTGTGGGTACCATTCAATTGCACATTGACAAATTCGGCAGGCTTGCCGTCAGAAGTACTGATTTTGCCCTTGATTGTGGCATTTTGAGCAAAACAGATTATACTGCAAAGCAGAAAAGCTATGGTAAAAAATGATTTCATCGGCTTATTTTATTTAGAAATAACTATTTGAAAGTTTATGAGTTAGTATTTACTTTTATGCTTTAATCAGAATTTATAGGCGAAACTTAAGGCGTAATTTCTGGGCTTTTGGGGATTCAATGTTGACCATCCTCCATTGAAATATGCCTTGTCGGTAATATTGTTTATATTTAATGCAACCCGGAATTGGCTGGTGTTGTAAAAAACAGAAGTATTAATAACTGTATAACCCGGTAGCAGGAATGTTCCGGTTACCTTACTATCCAGTGTCGCTACCGGACTGGCATAGTTACCTCCAAGGCCCAAACCAAAACCATTCAGAATATTACCGTTGAACTTATACGTTGTCCAAAAATTGACTAAGTTTTTAGCACCTGCCCAGATAGGTCTTTTTCCTGTTTCCAACCAGACATTGGCTTCATCTCCTTTAATAATCTTGCTGTCGTTGTAGCTATATCCGGCAATGACGTTCAGGCCCCTTAGTGGATTTACATTTAAATCTATTTCAAAGCCTTTGCTTTGCGCTTCTCCTCCTTGTAAGCTGTTATAAAAATTGGAAGGGTCGGCCGTTACCAGATTGCCAACCTCTATGTCATAATAACTGATGGTAGCATTTAATCTATCCGAGAAAAGATTGGTTTTTACCCCAAATTCAAGCTGATTGGCATGCTCAGGTTTGAAAGCTTTTACTTTTGGATTACTCCCGTCAGGATCAGACACACGCACCGGACCAAGATTTCTGAATCCATTCATATAGTTTGTGAAAAATGTTACTTTGTCAGGAATCAGCTGGTACAACAAGCCAAATTTTGGCGACAATGCTGTTTGGGTATAGTTATCATCATTGGTATTTATATCGCCTTGAGTATCGAAATAGTCTAACCTCAAACTTCCCATAGCAAGTAATTTGGGTGTAATATTCACCACATCTGAAACATAGGCGCTATAAGTGGCATCCTGAGGATTGTAGTTTGTTGTCCCCGATGTTGCCAATACATTATCTACAGAAACCTGTGTTAAGTAACGGGGAGCGAGCGTATCACCTGTTGCCGGGTTTACATAATTGATTTTACCCTGTGGAGTAAGATTATAAAGCCAGCCATAACCAGAACCTCCGTAAATTACCTTTCTTTCGAAATAATCGACACCAATGACCATACGGTTACGCATCCCGGCAATCGTAAAATCCCCGATAAAATTTTGCTGGAAATCAGATGTTATTGTTTGCGATTGAGACTTGGTAATCCAAAGGCTAAAATCTCCATGACCATTTTCATTATCGTAGATGTAATTGTAATAACCGTCAGATCTTGTCATTCCTCTTGATAAAACCGTTTGAGAGGTCCATTTATCCGAAATTTTATAGGTCATTTGCCCCTGTAAATTGTATCGGGGATTTTTCATAGAGAGGTCATTACTGTAAAAAGAAAGCCTCGTGTTATAGTTTAGTGCTTGTAAGTCAGCGAATTGTAAAGGCGTATTTCTTCCTAAAAACAGCATGGGGGGAGTGGTCTTCTCTTCCTGCATAAATTCTGTATTAATCAGAAATGATAATTTTTCGTTAACCTTGTAGGAAAGTGTAGGAGCAAAAAAGAATGAATTCCGGAAGCCGGCGTCCTGAAAACTATTTTCAGTCTGGTAAGAAGTATTTACTCTCAATGCCACTTCAGCGGTTTTTGTTAGCGGTGTATTAACGTCAGCAGTTACACGGTTAAGTCCGAAACTACCGGCTATATAGCCGATTTCCCCGCCAAAAGTTGCATAAGGTTTTTTAGTAACAGTATTGATAAAACCACCATAGCAAACCAGGCTGCTGCCAAATAATGTTCCGGAAGGCCCCTTGATAACTTCAACCCGTTCAATGTTGGCGGGATCCAGACTTCCGTTGGTTAAACCTGGCAAACCATTTACCATATTTGCCTGTGCTTCAAATCCTCTCAGGGAATAATAAGAACCTCCGTCGCCACCACGTCCTGTAGATTCCCATAATTTTTGGATACCGGGTACATTTTTTAAGGCATCTTCATAATTGGTAATAGCCTGCTCTTTCAGTAAATCTGATGAAACTACATTGTAAACCTGTGGATTCTCAAGGTTCTTTAATGGCATTTTAGAAACATATTCAGATTCTTTGTGCACAGACTTACCGGAAAGCACAACTACCTCCTGTAGCTGATTAGCATTTTCTGCTAATGTAAAGTTGATCACCAGATTTTGTCCGGTTTTTATCTCTATTTGCTGCTCTTTTGTTTCAAGCCCGATCAGGTTCACTTTCAGCACAAAAATGCCGGCTTTAACCCGATCTATTTTATATTCCCCATTTTCGTTGGTAATAGTTCCCTTGTTTGTACCATTTAGCTGTACATTAACAAATTCGGCAGGCTTGCCGTCTAAAGTGCTCACTTTGCCTTTGATGCTGGCGTTCTGAGCAAAAGCAAAAAAACTGTAAAAGGTTAAGAGGTATGTAAAAATTGATCTCATGCGATTGTTTTGTTTGTGAATTATCTTACATTTTGTTTAGAAATTGAATACCATTTCAGGCCATTGATTTCATACCAATGGTAAAAGGAAGTAGAATCAGGCAAGAAAATTTAAACCAGGATCTTAACGATCTTTTATATTCAGGATTGGAACTATTATACTGTTAGCCGGAAAAGCTGAAAATTCAAGTTGTATTAACGTGGGTATTTATTATTTTTATTTAGACTTATTTTAAATAATACATACAAATGTATACCACAAAATGATTGATACATAATTATTTAGAATAAATATAAATAATCGCCCTAATTTGTATAAAAAGGCAAAATAAATATTTGAATAGTGATATAAATGCTTCTTTTAATTTGCTTTTTTCAGCGAAGAAGTGAATGGTAATGAAGCTAGAATAGCTCTTTTAAGGAAAGCTATCCGGGGATACTGATAGTAGGAGGAGAGATGCGGGAAAGATTTAAACAGACAATTGTTCTAAAAAGTGGTCTATTCTTTTCTTTTGTCTTAAATGGTGACGAAAGTGCATTTCCGCAAATTGGAGCCATTCGGGGGCATTAAAATAATGAAGTCCCGGATGTTTAGTTTTGCCTTTTGCCGGACTTTTTTCAAGTAGCTCCAGCAGAAGATTGATTTCATTCTTTATGTCTGTCAGGTGAGTAATTAACTGTGCTTTGCTCTCGGGTTGGGGCATTGTGGAATTAGAAGGAGCTCCTTCAATTGCCATATCGGGAAAATCATTGTTGAGAAACATTACCTTTGCTGTCGGCGAGGCTTCTTCAAGAGAATGTTCATTGGTCGCAATACAAAGTTTAACCTGTTCTATGTAATAATTTGTATCGTCTATAAGATGTATATAAACTTGTCCGAGCGACCAGCCATCGGCAGAAGGTTTGGTACATAATTGCCTGAAATCGTACTGATCCAGTGCTTTTATCCAGAGGTCTATAGTATTATTAAAATCTTTGATTAGCATGGCTGAAATGTTTTTGTCAGAGTTTTAACAATATCAGTATTAAGTAAAATCTTTCTCAAATCGTTCATGTAAGATTTCCTCAATTACATAGCAGGAAGTGATTTTTACTGTCATTAATTCATTTCTGCCAATGCTTTAATATCCTGTATTTCCAGAATCTGTTTGGGGTAACCTTTTAATACTGCATTTATCATAGCCTGTCCAACCTGTTTCATAGTCAGTGATCTTTTCGGAAGTAAGACCGGGTACAAGAGAACCAGTACTTTAAAAATGCTTTTTACGTTTTTCTGCTCTTTAAATGGTTTCATAAATCCCGGGCGGAAATTATAAACCCCTTTAAAAGGTAATTTCATCAGGGCGTTTTCGGTTTTACCCTTTACCCGTGCCCACATAATTTTCCCTTTTTCAGAACTATCGGTATGTCCTCCTGAAACAAAATTAAAAATCATTTCGGGGTTGAGATTTACCAGTTTACTGGCAAAACTCATGGTAGTATCGTAAGTGATATGCGTATATTTCTCCTCGTTCATACCGACAGAACTGATTCCGGCGCAGTAAAAGCATGTATCATAACCCTTCAGAGTATCATCATATCCATTCGGATTCATGAAATCAGGGACGGTCAGTTCTTCCAGTTTAGTATGCTTGATAGGGGAGGGTCTGCGATTTACCATCAGCACCTTTTGTACTGCATGGTTTTCCAGACATTCCAATAAAACACCTTCTCCAACCATGCCTGTTGCCCCTGTGATAATTACTTTCATACCTGATTTATGTTAAAATGATAGATTTTTCTTTGTGTTTTATACTTTTAAAGTAATGGAAGGTTACTTACGCATGAAATGGTTTGTGCGACACCAATCGCGAGGGGATTATTTTTCCAACACTTTATAAATAGTTAATATTTTATCGCCGCTTTTGGCCAGAAGCCCCGATTCTATTCCTTTTCTAAGGTCTCTGCTGGCAGTAGCAGATGAAATATCCTTGAAAAGCGTCATATAATCTTTCCTCGTGAACACCGTTTTCCCATTGCTTATGAAATATGCTAAGCGGTCTGTATCTTTCAGGTACTGGTTTTTACAGTCAAGCAAGGTAGCCAGAGACTGGTTGATTATATTTAACATGTATTCGATAAAAATAGTGGATTTTCCCTGATTATCACTTGCTGCCAGGGCTTTATAATATTCCTCCTGATTTTGACTAATTAATGTTTCAAATGGTAAAAACTCAAACACCGGATATTTCTTCATCAGTATCACAGTTTGCCATAATCTACCCATTCTCCCGTTCCCATCCATGAACGGATGAATAAATTCCATTTCATAGTGAAAGACACAACTTTTTATGAGCGCAACATCCTGATCTTTTTTCAGATAATCAAAAAGATCTTTCATAAGAAAAGGTACATTTTCAAAGGGTGGAGCAATATGTTCAACTTTAGAACCCTTAACAATGCCAACACTTTTATTTCTATAATTTCCTGCATTTGGTATCAGGTCTTTCATCAGAATTTTGTGAGCAGAAAGAAAATGCTTTTCTTTTAGTGGATCAAAAGTAGATAACTTGTCATATACATCAAGTGCATTTTTTACTTCAAGAATATCCTTAGCCGGTCCAAGTACTCTTTTATTTTCTATAATAGCTGTGATTTGCTGCTCCGTCAGCGTGTTACCCTCAATCTGCAAAGAGGAATGAATGGTTTTTACCTTATTCTGTTTCCTTAACTGAGGAGATTGCCTGTTGAGGTATTTTGCATTTATTTCTCCGATTTTCTCAGAAATCGAAATAATTTGTTTTATTATTTCTGTTGTTATTTCGTAAGGAGGCTTCATCTTTGATACTATCATTTGATACTATCAAAGATAGTATATTCTGTCTGATTCTCTTGTATAGAATATATTTTTGCTTACGCATGAAGTGATTTGTGCGACACAAATCACGGTGAGGTTTGTCATTATGATAAGGTTTTTGTTGGATTTGAAGTTAACCCAATTATTTCAATGACTTCGCATTCTGCAATTCTTTTACCTTCATAAAAATATCCTTTTGTTCCGATTTTGATTTTATCTGCGTGATATGGTATCAATTCACTATTGATAATCCACATTTTTGCCGTTCCTGAAGCTGAAACGAGTACATGTGAATCCAAAATGATCTCGCCTTCCTCATTTTCAAATTCTGGCCAGATCATAAAAATTCCTTTCATTGTATGATTGTGATTTTCATACCAAAAATTAAATCGAGTACCTTGATTAGGTAAGATTTTTCTGCCTCCTTGATCTTCACTATAAAACTGATACTTGACTCTAAAGTCGGCTGAACGTCCTAATATTGATTCGTATAATTTGTGCATGAAAGATTTTAACTAAAAAGTATCTAAAATATTAGTGAATAACAGTTGGAAGGAAGGATCTTTGTTTTCCTAACTCTTTGAGAAAAAACTATCATTTGATAGTTTTTATAAGTTTGCTTATGCATGAAGTGGTTTTGCGACACAAACCACGGATTAGATTAGTGAAGTACTGAAAGGTTGTTTAGAGCATTGGTTTGTAGTCAATTTCCAGAAAATCCTCTACAGATTTTAACCAATGGTTTTCTACAAAATACAAATGATCCGGATGATTTGTATAATAGTCATAATGATCCATATTCTCAAATTCCATAAGAATACCATATTCAAATCTATTTTTGGGACTTATCTGTCTTAATATTTCAAAATTCTGTACACCGGAAATAGCTGTTAGTTTATCACAAGCTTTAAAGAAAACCTGCTTTTCTTCTGAACTGATCTGAGATTTAAATTTGAAGATAACCGAATGCCTTATCATTATTTTTGTGTGTTTTATAGTTTTTTGTACAAGCCGGATTGCCTAGAGGTGGTTTGGGCCTTGAGAATCATGGTGGATTTTACTCAATTCATATAGCTTCTCTACGTTTAGCAGGAAGTGATGTTTTTCGGGTATCTGGATATGTTTGCCCACTCTCACTATGGATTGTGCGACACAAACCACACTGAAAATGAGGTGATTGCTAATATTCTACAGCTTTGGGCTGCCAGGTATTATCAAATTTTTTTTCAGGCGATCCTATATTTCCCAGGTCGAATGTGATTGTATTGGTATTATTGTTATGATCAGTTGAGTTATCAATGATTAAGCAAAAACTTATTAATAATTCAACATCGCAGTCATTGTCTGCTATTATTGAATAGTTATCTCCGTTAAGCAAGGATATCCATTCTTTATCCCACCAGGCAATTTGTATATCATTCTTATAAATTGAATACTTTCTTCCCAAATGTCCATAAATATCATAGAGGTCTTGTCCAACCTGACAATAATAATGAAGTCTCCAAATACTTTTAGTTCTAAACTTAAACAAATTATTGTCATACCTCGACAGGTTATAAGAAGTCTTAAACCATGCAAATTGTTTATTAATCGTATAGATTGCTCTGTTTTCCTGATTTTTAAATAAATTTATTTCCGGCAGCCAACTAAAAAGTTTTGTCGAGGCAAAATAAGATTTTTGTCCATTAACAGATATCTGGTATTTGTCGCCCATTGAAATTTTGTACTGATTTATGTCTATTTGCATTTGTGAGGTTTCTCCTGAATAGAAAACAAAGAGAGTTTAGTGGTATTTGGAAAATATTGAATCATAACTAAAACCCAATTTATATATAAAATTTATGATTGATTCTATTACATTAAAATAATTGTGGTTTGTGCAACACAAGCCATACTGAGCGCTTACAAAGACAAAGAAATCTGCTGCGGAGACTTTGATTACGTTAAAAATTAGATGTACTGATCTGAAGTAAAGGGAGGTTTTTCAATATTTTTCAGCAAAATGCGGTATTTATGAGAGCGTCTCTGCTGAAAGAACTTTGGAGAGGGGGAAAGAAAAGTGGCTGGTGAAGACACCAGCCACTGGGAATATAAATAAAGGGGGTTATTAACGATTTCTTTGAAACCCGGAATAATCTGCTTAATTCCAGCCTCCGCCAAGTGCCCGGTAAGTATTAACCAAAGCATTCATCTGCATCATTTTGGTTTCAACAAGTTCCATTCTTGATTCCAACACATCACGCTGAGTTAATAACACTTCCATATAATCGGCTCTTGCTGATTTGAATAGCTTGAGTGAAATATCGGTTGATTGAGTCAGAGCCTGCACCTGATTATTTTTCATGTTATACTTTTTCTCAAGGTTATCAATGTTTGATAATTGGTTGGATACCTCGATATAAGCATTCAGAATGGTTCTTTCGAAATCATAAACTGCCTGAATCTGCTTAGAATTGGCACTTTTATAAGTGGCAATAATAGCGTTCTTATTGATTAGCGGTCCTGCTAAATCACCTGCCAGAGAAGACATTAACGCCTCCGGAAGATTTGCCAGGTACAAAGGATTATAAGACCTGAAACCCAAAGAAGCTGAAAGTCCTAATGATGGATAAAAGTTTGCCTTGGCCACACTTATATCAAGTTTGGCAGCTACCAGTTTCAATTCAGCCTGTTTTATATCAGGACGGTTTTCCAGCAATTGTGATGGAAGCCCCGCGTAGATTTTATGAGGTACTAATTCATTGAATCCCTGGGAACTTCTCTGAACCGGTTGCGGATATCTACCTACCAGAAAGTTAATACGGTTTTCAGTTTCAACAACTTTCTGCTGAATTTCATACTGAAGACTTTTTGTTTTAAAAACCTCGGCTTCAAACCTGCGTACAGCTAATTCCGTTACTTTAGCTGCATCTTTTTCCTGTTTAATAATGGCAAGTGCATTGTTCAGAATAACAATGTTCTTTTGGATGATTTCCAGATGATTATCAAGTGCCATTAATTCATAGTAAGATCTTGCAATTTCAGCAACAAGATTGGTAACAAGGAAGTTTTTCCCTTCAGTAGAGGCCAGATAATTGGTTACTGCTACTTTTCTGGCGTTACGCAATTTATGCCAGATATCGACCTCCCAGTGAGCAAATGCTCCGAAGTATGTATTTGGTAAAATATCCGGCGTTTCTTTACCCGGTTTTATTTCTGACATTGCATCACTGGCCCCCTGACTGGTATATCTCGATACTTTCTCAGCACCTGCTCCGCCACCAAGGTTTACAAAGGGTAAATATTCCCCTTTTCTGCTCTGTATTTCATTTCTGGCAATCTCAATTTCCTGCAAAGTGATATTCAGTTCCTGATTGTTTTGCAAAGCCACATCAATCAGCGCAGACAGATTAGGATCAGTGAAATAATCTTTCCACTTAACCTTTGCTGTATTGGTTGAGTCCTGCGAGTTGTTATAACTCGCAGGTACGCTGGTATTAGCTTTTTTGTCAATCAGAGTAACAGGTACAACACAGGCTGAAAACGATAATGTTAGGAAAATGAATCCCAGCCATTTATATGTGATTTTATTGCTCATTTTTTTAATTTTCATCTTCTGCTTGGGTAAAGTTGTCGATAGCGTGGACAAATCCTTCTGACAATGAACTGTCGTCTTCATCTTTGATCATTTTTCTGCCATCGGCCAGACTACCAAATATAAAGTACAATCCAGGGATGATGATAACCCCAAAGATGGTTCCGAAAAGCATACCACCAAGGGCAGAGGCACCAATGGTACGGTTACCAATAGCTCCGGCACCGGTTGCAGTAATCAAAGGTATTAATCCTGCCACAAACGCGAATGAGGTCATTAAGATTGGACGGAAACGGACTTTTGCTCCTTCAATGGCTGCATTCAGAATCGTTTCTCCCTGCTGACGTTTCTGCACGGCAAACTCGACAATCAGTACGGCATTTTTACCTAATAAACCAACAAGCATGATTAACCCGATCTGGGCATAAATGTTATTTTCCAGATTCATTCCCTTTAATACAAAGAAGGAACCAAATACCCCGACAGGAAGTGAGAATACTACCGCTAAAGGAATGATGAAACTTTCGTACTGGGCTGCTAACACAAAGTAAACAAAGGCCAATACAATCAGGAATACAACCAGCGCTTCATTTCCACGGTTAGCTTCGTCATAAGAAAGTCCTTCAAATGCGATACCATATCCTTTTGGTAAGGTCTTAGATGCAACTTCCCGAATAGCCTGTATGGCATCTGCTGTGGTATAACCTTTTGCAGGAAGACCCTGGATAGCCGCTGAATTGTATAGGTTGAAACGGGTAATTTCATTAGGCCCCTGACCTTTTTTAAGCGTCATGAATGATGAGTACGGAACCATTTCTCCTGCTTCATTTTTAACAAAAAGCTTTAAAAGATCAGATGGAAGTCTTCTGAAACTCGGATCAGACTGCACGTACACTTTGAAAAACTGGTTAAACTTAATGAAACCTTGTTCATAGGTACTACCGATCATGATGTTAAGGTTGTCCATCGCTTTTCCGATAGATACACCTTTTTGCATGGCCAGCTTGTTGTCGATCTCCAGTTCGTATTGAGGATAGTTTGCAGCAAAGAAGGTAAACAAGCCGGTAAGCTCTTTACGTTTGCCCAGATTCTCCATAAACTCCTTGTTGATTTTATCAAACTCACGATAATCAGTATCGGTTGTTTTATCCAATAAACGCATAGAGAAACCACCTGAAGTACCAAAACCTGGAATTGCCGGTGGTTCGAAGAATTCAACCGTGGCTCCAAGATTCCTTGATTTTACTTCCAGTTCTTCCATGATCTCCTTCACGTTTTGGTCACGGTCTGACCAAGGCTTAAGGTTAATCAAACAGGTACCGGCATTGGATCCACGTCCTTCTGTCATAATCTCATAACCTGCCAAAGAAGATACTGATTCAACACCTTTCACTTCCTCACAAATTTTCTGAAGGCGACGTGAAACTTCATTGGTTTTTTCAAGGGTAGACCCCGGAGGAGTCTGGATGATAGCATAAATTGTACTCTGATCTTCGTTTGGAATAAATCCTGCAGGAAGAATTTTATTCTCATATGCTATCCCGGCACAGAAGGCCAATAATATCGCAAACGTAAGGACTCTTCTGTTAACGATTAATTTTAGCAAGCCTACGTACCAACCGGTAAGTTTTTCAAAGCCCTGGTTAAAACTGTCAATTGCTCTGGCCAATAAGTTTTTCTTTCTGGCATGTCCATGATGATTTTTCAACAACATGGCACACAATACCGGGGTAAGCGTTAAGGCGATCAAAGCTGAAATTACAATAGAACTCGCCATTGTAATCGAGAATTGCCGGTAAAAAGTACCTACCGGACCTGACATAAATGAAATCGGAAGGAATACCGATACCATTACGGCAGTGATTGCGATAATCGCACCACTGATTTCTCCAAGTACTTTTTTAACGGCAGCATACGGTGAGAGATGAGGCTCTTCTTCCATTTTGGCATGGACGGCCTCCACCACAACAATCGCATCATCTACTACGATACCAATCGCAAGAACAAGGGCAAAAAGCGTAATTAAGTTGATAGAAAGTCCAAAAGCCTGAATTACAAAAAACGCTCCGATCAGGGATACCGGAACAGCGAGAATCGGTATTAAGGTAGAACGCCAGTCACCCAGGAATATGAAAACAACCAGGGCTACCAGGATAAAGGCATCTCTTAGTGTATCAATTACCTGTTCAATAGAGGCATCCAGGAATTTAGAAACGTCATAACTGATTTTATAATCCACTCCCGGAGGAAAGGATTCTTTCATGACATCAAGTTTTTCTTTTACCTGTTCAATTACGTCATTGGCATTACTACCATAGTTTTGTCTTAATACAATAGCGGCAGAAGCCTTGCCGTCGAGGTTGGAATAAATATCAAAGAATTCACTACCCAATTCGACTTTAGCTATATCCTTCAGATGGATACTTTCACCCTGTGCATTGGCCCGGACGATAATATCTTCATATTCTTTCGGATCACTGTACCTTCCTTTATAGGTCAGTACATATTCAAGCGACTGGGCGGCTATCCCCGAACTTTGACCAATCCGGCCCGGACGACCAATAATACTTTGTTCTCCGATGGCCTTCATTACTTCTTCCGTAGAGATGTTGTAGGCACGCATACGCTCCGGGTTTAACCAGACACGCATCGCATATCTACGGCTACCCAGGATCTGAGCTCTCGCAACCCCTTTGGTACGTTGCAGCTCGGGAATCATTTTAACTGTTGCGTAGTTGAACAGGAATTTTTCGTCAATGCTTTTCTCCTTTGAATAAAGGTTAACATACATTAACATACTTGGCTGAACAGGTGAAATAATAACCCCTTCACGCTGAACTAATTCAGGCAGAAGCGGCATAACCTGATCCACCCTTGTTTTTACCCGGATAACCGCTACGTTCGGATCCGTCCCGGGCTCAAAGATAATCCTGAGTGTGGCCTCACCGGCACTGGTAGCATCGGTAGCAATATATCGCATATCCTGAACCCCGTTGATGGCCTGTTCCAGGGTAATTAATGTGGATTTTACCAATACATCGGCACTGGCACCAGGATAAGCTATAAATATATTTACAGTTGTAGGGGCAATATCGGGGAATTGTGAAATCGGCAATTTCTCGATAGCCAATATACCTATAAAGACTATCATGATCGAAATCACAATAGCGAATACAGGCCTGCGTATGAATTGATTAAACATATCTTTTCTTTTTTAAAATATCTTGTTATTCGGCGTACAGACTTAAATGAGAGATAACATAACCAGGATCCATGAATTTGTACTGAATTTTTTCATTTTCATGTACCTGACGTAAACCTTCAAGCAGGATTTTATCATCCTTTTTCAAGCCGGATTTCACAACAAAAATGTGAGGAAGTTCAGCAGCTATGGAGATTTCTCTTGACCGAATCACATTGTCTTTGTCAACAACATAGACATATTTCTTTTCCAGCACCTCGAAAGTAGCTTTCTGTGGAATCATCAGGGCAGACTTAAATGGCGAAGTAATGACAATACTACCGGTTTCTCCATGTCTCAAAAGCCCTTTCGGATTCGGGAATGTAGCACGGAAAGCGATGTTACCGGTCTCATTATTGAAATCAGCCTCAATTGTTTCTACGGTACCGATATGATCAAAGATCTGGTTATTGGCCATACGTAATTTTACAGCCTCTTTCTTATTGGAATTAAGTCCATTCTGATAATTCAGATATTCAGCTTCCGGTACGTTAAAATATACCCACATTTTACTGTTATCAGATAATGTGGTCATCAAGTCACCTTCATTCACAAGGCTACCCAGCCTTACCTGAAAATGATCCATAATACCACTAAATGGTGCTCTGACTTCGGTGAAGCCTAAATGAACTGAAGCCAGAGATAATTCTGCTTTGGCTTTATCCAATTTAGCTTTGGCGAGTGCCAGCTCATTTTTTGAAACGATATTACTATCGGCAAGTGCCTTAGTGTTTCTGAACTCTACTTCAGCAAAATTTGCCTCTGCCTGAGCTTTTTGCTGCTCAGCCTGATAAAGCATCGGCATAATCTGGAACATAAGTTGTCCCTGTTTTATATGCTGCCCTTCATCAACATAAATTTTTTGCAAATAACCTTTTTCCAAAGCACGCAACTCAATATGACTGATTGCGCGGATCTGGCAAACGTAATCTTTGTCTATGATCGTATCCTTTTCAATAGGGCTGGTTACTAATAACCTGACTTCTTCTTTCTTTTCTTCACCTTTCTTTGATTCGCAACTGGTAAGGTACACTAAGGCACCTATACTCATAAGGATGAGGATTTTCTTCATGATTGATTTTCTATAAATTATTACTGAAGTTTTAGAAAGTATAGCGTACGATAATGCACCCTGCCATCGCAGCCTGACTTTCGCTAAATGCTTAATACTAAAAAAATGGAATTGGGAAATATAAGGTAATTAAAATTTACCTTTTGAAGTTCTTAAATCATATTCTGAATACACAGAATGCAATATACAGTTTATCAGGAGAGAACTGTAATAAATGCTTACAAAAATGTAAGATTTTAGGGGTTTTAAACTTAAAAAGTGCAGAATCCCATTTATAAAAGAATGCAGTAAAAATATCACTGCCGCAAACAGTCTTTTTATGGGTTCTGAAAGTATCGTCATCATCTTCCTCTTCAATGTGTTCATTATCATAGAAAACATTTTCCAGACGATCAACTGAAGGGAGGAAAGAGGCACGTGCAGGATGTGAAAAGTCCAGGACAAAACAGGTCTCCGGAAGACTTTTAGATGGAAAAACAGAGGTACTCTCGTTACGCATGTGAGCAGACAGTTGACCGTCAATGCTCAGTAAGAGAATATATATCGGGATAAGATATTTTATTAATGCCTTTGTCATTCAGCCCTAAATCTAATGCAGAAGGCTTATGGATGCAAGACTTTAATCCTTAATTTTTAGTGAAGCAATGCAATATCTTCTATTTTTCATATATTATCTTCTATTATTCAAAAAAACTTTCAGGAAGGCAAGATTTTTCTCCGTCGGAAATTATAAATGCAGGTATGAATTATAACATTTTTCGGATTCATTCTACAGAATATTGTTCAGAGTTTGTCTGCTCATGAGCTGGTCGGTAGAGAAAGTTGCTGATAATAAAGAAAAGTAGAATGAAATATTGTTCTGAGAGGTTTTGAAACAAGAAAAAATGTTTTTCGAACCGTACAGATGTACGTAATACAGCTTAATGGATTATTTAAAGAAATGTTACTTTTGCTTCATACTGAAAATCAGACTGATTTACTTGTGATAAGCAGTTTCTGGTCTGATGAATGAATTAAAGATTAGTTTTTATACAATTGCCGTTTTCAGGATGCTGATCCGGTTCAGGTAAAAATTCCTGCCATGCTTGCCTTTGGATTCCTGCGAGGAAAGATTTCTCCCTTATTTCCAATCTGCATTCCAACCAATTCCTTATAAATAATGTCTTTATAGCGGAAACATAATCTTTTAAACGCTTTAACTCTATGAAACCAGCTTTGTTAATTTTCCTGACTTTGTTTTTTATCGGAACTATTTCCTGTAAAAATGATGATAATAAGAATCCTGTTCAGAATAAAGGACTGGTTGGTAAATGGAAACTGACTGAGGTCCTTTTTGATCCGGGAGACGGCAGCGGTAAATTCAGAACTGTTTCTGAAGCTGAATCTGGTACGGTTGAATTTAAGGCCAACGGAGATTTTTCGGAAATAAAAGGCCCGATTTATTCCTCAGTTAATCCATATAATACCTATAAAATTCTGGATGATACAAGAATAGAACTTAGTATCAAAGATAAACCTTCCATGAAGACAATCTGGTACTATTCGAATCTGAGTTCAACTTCGCTTACATTGGGTTATGGCTGTATTGAAGCCTGCTCCGGAAAGTATGCAGCAGTGCCATAATTAGTATCACTTATAATCCTTTACTTTGTTGAATGTCCGGTATACTGCCGGACATTTTTTATTTGTCCTGGCTAAAACTATAATGCAGAGTCTTTCTATAAAGAATGGGCCTTTATCAAATCATTGCTTTTTCTATAAATAGGTTTCCTGCAAAAACAGAAATTAAATCATTTCTGAACCTTGTTCGAAGATATCTGAGCATAATATCCTTTTCAATCGGCAGATCTGTCTAACTTCCCTATCCGTTTATTCTCTGAAGATTCATTGATTAATGGTGGTTTGAGGAGAACCATCACATGATTTTTTTGAAATCATCCGGCTTAAAAAATGACTCTTACTCGTTTATTACCTTATGTTATTTTGCTTGTAAGCGTCATCAATAATCTGCTTTAGAAAGCTGTTTTTTTAAAAAATGAGCTGTTTAAACAATCTGATATAGAATGTGTTTGAGCGGGTCAGACAAATAAAATGATTTATATTATTTATAATTAGTCTAAATAAATTACCTTTGCAAAAAGAATAACTTCATCTTTTTATGGCAATGGCTAAAAATTATACTTTCAGAAAGCTGATTAATGACATTCACTTGTGGGTTGGTATTCCTACTACTATCGTTTTGTTTATCGTTTGTCTGACCGGCACAATTTATGTATTTCAACGGGAAATAACACAATGGGTGGATAGTGATAAATTTTTTGTTAAAACAGATGGGAAAGATCAGGCTTTGCCTTTAGCCGGGCTTATCAGGAATATTGAGCGGGAAAAAAAAGATTCAAAAGTTACTAATATTCAGATTTCAGATATTAAAAATGAAGCCTGGACCTTCACTGTAACTCCTAATGATATTATTGAAAAAAGAAAAGCTGAAGAGGCGGAGGAAAAAAAGAATAAGATGGCAGAAGGAAAGCCCGGAAATAAGGAGAAATCTGATAAAAAAGCAGGAGAGAAAGGAAAAGGAAATGATAAAAAAGCTGCACAAAAAGACCGTGACCGGATTAAGAGATATCTGGTAAATCCTTATACCGGAGTTATTCAGGGAGAATCTCAAACCCCGACTTCAAAGTTTTTCAGTACGGTATTAAAACTGCACCGCTGGCTGCTTATGGAAGATAATCGTGATACAGGAAAAGCCATTATCGGTACTTCATCAATTTTAATGATTCTGCTTGAACTGACAGGATTGATACTGTGGCTGCCGGCGAAAGTAAAAAGCTGGAATAAATGGAACCTCTGGAAAGGTGGTTTTAAAATTAAGACCGATGGCAACTGGCGCCGCATGAATTTCGATTTACATAAGTCGCTCGGATTTTACACGTTCATCTTTGTAACAATTATGGCAGTCACAGGTCCTTATTTTTCTTTTAAATGGTATAGAGAAGGATTTAGCAATGCTCTCCGGGAAAAGAAGGAGAAAGAAAGCAAGCCATTGCAATCTCAGTATTTGGCCAATTCAAATGCTTTAAGTCTGGATGATATACTGGCAAAAGCAAAGAACGTTTACCCTTATCCGTCATTAACCCGTATTTCAGTTCCGACAGATTCATTGGAAGCGATATCAATACAAAAAGCAAAAACAGGCTTTTTCCCTGATGCCGGAACAGACCGGGTAACTTTTGACCAGTATAGCGGCAAGGTTTTAAAACTTGAACGTTTTTCTGATAAAAAGACGGGAGACAAGATTGTTTCCCTGGTATTTGGACTTCATACAGGAGAAATCTTCGGAACATTCTCTAAAATACTTTATGTTATGGCCTGTCTGATTGCCACCAGTTTGCCTGTGACCGGATTTCTGATCTGGTGGGGACGAATCAGGAAGGGAAAAAAAACAGCCAGACAGCAAACTTCAAAACCCGCAGCAATACCTGCCGGATATGTCTCTCATAAAGCTAAGCAGCCTTTGATGAACAAGGTCCAGGTTTAAGCCTGAATATAGAATTAATGCCAATAGAGCAAGTATCATGACAAATGATATGATGCTCTTTTTTTGCCGATATCACAACAATACAAATAGACAGATTAAAATAATACCCATCATTACTCATAGAATATTTTTGAAAAATTAATTAAAACGTATGAACAGAATTTCTATTTTCTCAGTCATACTGATGTTAATGGGCTTTGTCGCGAATGCCCAGATCAGTATAAAAGGTACCGTATATGATAAGGATTCCAAAGAAGTCCTTCCCGGCGTAAATATTGTCATAAGAGGTAAAACCCAGCATGGAACTACTACAGATGTCTCAGGTAAATTCAATGTAACGGTAAAAGAACACGAAAGGCTGATTCTCAGCTTTACAGGTTTTAAAACACTTGAGTTAAGTTATAATGATTTATTGCAAAATCCGGAGCAAAAGTTTTATATGGAGCCGGGAATACTTCTGAATGAAGTAACGGTAACGGCAAGTTTGGCAAACTCAAGGAGCAAAAAAGCAATCGGCGCAAACATTGAACATATCGATGCCGGTAAGATTGTCGAAACCAGCAATCCTTCCTCATTGGCAGATATCATGAACGGCCGGATCAGCGGGGCTCAGGTGTATAATACCAATGGAAAAGTGGGAATGCCGATCAGGTTTGATATTCGTTCTTCTGCTACATTTAGTATGGACCGTGATCCCTTGATTTTCATTGATGGAATTCGTTACAATAACAGCAATACAAGTGATATAAATTCTTCACAGGAAGGGATGAGCGCCTTGAATGACCTTCCGCTAAATGATATTGCCTCGATTGATGTGATAAAGGGGCCTTCAGCAGCGGCTTCATATGGGGCGGAAGCAGCTAACGGGGTAATTGTAATTCAGACTAAAAGAGGTGTGTCCGGTAAAAAAGGGATTTCTGTAAATGCTAAATACACAACCGGATTCAGTCAGCTGGCAAATAAATATACCCAGTTTGTAAATAACGATGCTATTAATAATTTCTTTGATAAAGGAACAGAACAGCAGGTTTATGCTAATATGACGGCTCAGTTTGACCAGAATAACAGCCTTTTCTTTTCTGTAAATAACAACGTCGTAAATGGTATCGTACCGGGAAACCGGGATGACAGACAAACCATCAGAGCCGGTTACGATTTCTCAAAAGATCGCTTTAAACTTGCTTTAACTGCCGGTTTCGTAAAAGGAAAACTCAGTATTCCGCAATCTGCTTCAGGCCGGAATGATGCCATCTGGAACCTGATGCGCACCAAGGAGCCCTGGGCTTATATTACAGAAGATACCTGGAGAGCTATTGATAAAAGCTATGATAACAGTCGTTTTACAGGAAGTGTAAAGGCGGGCTATACCTTTCCGCTGGACATAAAAATGGAAACACTCATTGGTCTGGATGTAAATAATATTAAAGGAGTAAATTACCTTGCTTACGGATATTTGTTAGGTACTTCCAATACAGGCAGTAAAACATTAAGTAACAGAAGCAATGACAATCTGAACTGGGATTTTAAACTGAACCGTAATTTTATTCTTAATTCAAAGCTGCAACTGAATCTGGTATTGCTTTCACAATTGACCAGATCTTATGAAAAATCCAGTACAATCAATGTGCGTAATTTTGCAGTTGACGGCATAAGTAATGTAGGTTCTGCTGCTGAGATATTGAGTGTAGGAGAAACTGACTTTGAAAAACGTACACATGGATTATACGGAGAAGCATTCTTGAGTTATAATGACGTACTGTTTATCAATACCGGATTGAGAAGAGATGTTTCCAACATGGTCGGCCGTAATGTGGCCAGTATATGGTATCCTACTGTGAGTGTTGCTTATAACATTGCAAAACTACCGTTTCTGCATGGAAAAGTTGACGAATGGAAACTAAGAGCTTCTTATGGACAATCTGGCAGATTACCTTATCCAACTGATGCACAGACTTCGTATCTGGTTCAGAATTCTTCATTCGGAACTTCTGTTACCCCGAATACAAAAGGAAATCCGGACATTAAACCTGAAAGAACAAGTGAACTTGAATTTGGTACAGATATTAATTTATTCAAACAAAGAATAAGTTTTACCTATTATCGTCAGAGAACAACTGATGCCATTGTTTATACTACCTTAAAACCATCATTAGGCTGGCCTTCCAGTCTGAGTGGAGACTATCCTGAAAATATAGGAATTGTGAGCGGCCAGGGAATTGAACTTTCAATAAACAGTCGTGTTTTCACCAGTAACAATAATAAAAACAGCATAGATGTTTTCGCCATACTCAACCATCAGTCAAATGAAGTGATAAATGCTAACGGGCGTGATATTTTAAATACGGTAAGTCTGATCCGACAGGGATTGCCTACTTATGCCTTTTATTCAACCGTTTCTGAAGGCCCGGTTTTCAATGCTGCCGGTGTATATACAGGAGCGAAAGAAAGCGAGCTGAAATATCTTGGAAAACCTTTTCCAACTTTTAATGGTTCTTTCGGATTCAGAGCCCAGTTGCTGGGAAATCTGAGTATCCAATCTCTTTTTACGTATTCTCAGGGAGCCAAAGTGTATAATATTTCCATGAGAAATGTGGCTTCTCAAGGTGATAACTTTAAAGCTTCAGAAGATTTGAAAGCGTTACTGGCAACACAGACCCCGGATACAGATGCTTACAGGGCAACTGCAACTGAATTGGCAAAATATGCGAATTATCGTGGTAATTACATTGAATCAAATGATTTCATAAGACTTAGTAACCTGACAATCTCCTATGATCTTGGCACCTGGGCTGCAAGACAAACAGGAGGAGTGCTTAAACGTTGTGTGATTTCTGTGACAGGAAATAACCTTTGGCTTAATACAAGTTACAAAGGAGCTGAGCCTCAGATTGACTCTCAGGGAGGAAGCAGCCGAACCAGAGGAATCGGAAGTCTTTCTTATGACTGGACAGCAGTTCCGGCACCCAAAACTTTTGCACTTAACTTAAACATTGGATTTTAGCATTATGAAATATCTGAATAATATAAAAATATCTTTTCTTTCAGGAGCAAAACGGATACTTCTGACAACACTTTCCTGCTCAGCACTGGTTTCATGTGATAATTGGGTAAATGACACCATACTTCCAAGTAATACCGTGGAAGAATCTCAATTAGGCAGCCTGGGGATGTTAGGCAGTATTGTTGATAAAAATTATGTTGGGGGACCTGTAATTGCCGGGGTGTGGAGAGCAGGCTCCTCAGCCTCTTCCTCTTTACTTGTGGCATCAGGAGCTATTGTAGACGAAATCTCTTCAACCGCCGTTCCTAACTCACAATTTTACAAAGAACTGGACGATGATAAGCTGTCTCCGGACGATCTTACTTTGTACAGCTCATGGTCGGCTATACAAAATTACAGAGCCAGGGCAGAGGATGCCATTGCATTGGTTGCAACTGTTAAAGTTGTAAATCCGAATGCAGATACTGATTTAATTAAAAATAAAGCACTTTTTAATGCCAGATTACATGCAGGATATGCCTGGATGATGCTTGCAGATTATTTCAGCGTAAGCAATACTCAGAGGTCTGTGTATGTGAACGGAGCTTTGGTGAGTCATTCCGACGCTTATGGCAAAGCGCAAAAATACTGGGAAGATGCTCTTTCCGGTGCATCTGCTCAGGAACAACGCTTATTACATTCATTACTGGCTAAACTCGGTATTCATTCAGGTAATTATACATTGGCATCAGCACATATTGACCAGACTTTTCAGGCAAAGGAAAACTTTCAGTTTATCAATACAGTTAATACGGCTTCAAATGCATTCTTTACAGCATTAAATGTCAATGTAAGAGATGCGGCAGTAGATGCTACTTTGGTCTCTGCCTTGAAAACTACTGCTGAAAAAGCCAGAGTCCCTGTAGTAAAAGCTGCCAAAGGGCATTGGTCTTTGACATTATTTGCTGAGCGTGATCCCTTGATGGTATCTGATTTTGACGAAATGCAATTGATTCGTGCTGAACTGGTGACGAGAAAATTAGTAACAGGTGATGCCGCTGCGCTCGTCAATTCAGTGATTGTAAAATATGATGCCAGTGGCAATTCCAACCTCAAAACCCAGCCTGTTCTTGCTGACTTTGCTGGAATCCGAAGAGTATTTTTGTCTTTCAGAGGGACACGGTTAATTGATTTACGGAGATTCAATTTAAATGGTGATACAAAACCCGGATTTTTGGAGAGAAAATATCAATGGATCAGTGTGCCGGAAGTAGAGACGCATAAGTAGACATGCAGCTTTGTCAACCAATTTAAAAAAGGACTCAGGAAAAACCATCGTAATTTTCCATGAGTCCTTTTTTGCAATAGCCCGGCTTACGTTTAAGTCAATAAAAATTCGGCAGGACTTATAAATTCAAATGAAGGAGCAATGGTATAGCCGTCTTTCCCCGGAAATGGCATAGCACATAGCTTTTCAGCATAAAGTTTGATGTCATACATCAGTCCGATACAATTATCAAGATTTCCCGGTTCTCCGTTAAAAGCTGTATGCAGTCCATCCAGCAAAGAATAATAGCTTGAATTGAATTCGTTCATTCTGCGTCTTGCTTCTGTACCCTCCGGAAGCATATCTGTTTTTGTATTCGGGAATATCGGATAAACACTGGCTGCATCAAAAGGAATAGGATCACCGCTGAAAGAGAAACCATTAGGAGCATCCGGATTTTTAACCAGTTTTTTTCCTACATAAATTTCCTCAAAACGATAATAATGAGCCACTTCTCCATCCTGATCAAGCGGAGAAGTTGTTGTGCCTTCACCTTGTTCTACGATAATATTAATGGCATTAATAGCATCCTCTTTTGTAAGAATCGGATACAATAAATCTGAAGGGAAGAAGTTGGATGTAACCTGTCTGGCCGGATCACCCGGTAATTTATCATCAGCCAGTTCGCCTATTTTTTTCTGAAGGGCAGCATAAAACTCTCCGATAGTCTTATACGTAACGTCTTCAGCAGATAACATAACCTTAAATTCAATCGGATTTTCAGGCTCTTCAATCTCCATAAAGACATTTTTAACCAGATCTTTTGAAAACTTTTCGATCCCTACTATCAAACCGCCACCGATTCCCATGGGCAGATTTCCCGGATATGAAGGAACAAAATCCGCTTTGTTAATAACGGGTTGCCCGCCCAAAGCATTCAGAATATTGGAAGAAATTGTCATATGCAGCATTTCTTCTATTACAATGGAGTGGATGATTCCTTTTGGTCCGGCATTAGTCCCGGGTTTTAAAGAATACATCGCAGTAAGGTAAGGAGGAATAGTTGCGTGTTCCAGCTCTATCGCTTTCTGGAATAGAAAATGCAGGTCTGCAAGCGAGGTTGCGCTTTCGACCATTTGAACGTATTTTGAGTCTAATCTTAGCATTTCAGTAGATTTTTAAATGGTTTTCTAAATGTTTCCAAATGGGTTTTCAATTTCCGGAAATGAAAGCATTGAGCCGTTTTTGGCTTTTACAGCTTCTTTGTATTTCATCTGTTGTTCATTCAGAGGGGTACCAGGTGAAATAGGATTTTCCGGAGAAGAGACCGCATCGCTTTTAAATACGGGCGTCTTGCTTTCCATATTGGGATTGTTCAGCCATTTAAGAATCGTCTGCCTTTTGGCATCAGAGAGGTCTCTGGTTACAGGCATATGCATCGTATCATTGATATCTCTGCTAAAGGCAAAAAGCAGGATATTTTTCTTGAGTTGGAGATCTTCCGGATTGGCCAGATTGACAATATACTTACTCATAATAGGATAGAGGTTCGCATATTGAATCATGGTCTGAGAAATGTCTCCCCAAACAGGATTTTCAGGGACGGCATAATAATCTCGCAGATGTACTATAATATTTTCGATGCCGAAAGCCGGGTCAACTGTCGGTAACTGATAGTCAAAAGTATAGATCTGACCATCGAGGTAAACTCTTGGACTGTGAATGGCATTACCTGTAATAGATAATTGCCCGAAACCGTCTGAATCAGTTGTCACGGAAGTACAATAGCTGAGTCCATCCTGAGGGAAATTGTTTCCGTAAATTTCACTGATAGGATTTTGCGGACCAACAGGAGTATCCGGTGTTGGTGCTTCCATACTTACTGAAATAGTGGCATTCGGAAGCGTTTTTCCCCATTGATAGGTATAAAAATTGATAATATTGGTTTGCCCGGTATCGATTCTCTGAACAAAATTATCAGCCCGTACCAGATAACCATCTACTGACTCCCTTGCCAAAAGCCCGAACTGAGTCGGATCTGTTGCGGAAGGACTTAGTAATACCAATTGACGATTTTCCAGTGCCTGTAAGGTAGCCTCCGGTAAATTCTCAAAAATAACAATACCTCCGGTTTTATTCAGCCAGTCAGGACCTGCCTGGTAATCAAGTAATCCGATCTCTATAAAATCACTTTTATTGAGGTACTGAATATCCAAAGAGGCGCCATTGCTTAAAGGATTATTGGCTACCCCTAAAATAAAAGTGCTTGTAGTATTGATTGTACCCAGCGAGTCTGAAATAGGAAAGCTATTGCCAAAATCAATGGTAAGCCTTTTGGCAGCAGTGTCCACCTGAAAATTACTGTTCCCGAAATAAACAAACGGATTTTTCGGTTTAAGATTTAATACACCATACAGGCGTCTGCAAGGAGCAAATGTTTCAGGTTCACCTTTAAACCAGGGACCAATGGACCCCAGAATTCTGCCAAGAGAAAATCTGCCATCCGGAGCGTGATTATAATAGTACCCGAAAGCATTAAGATTAAGTGCAAGTTTATCTTCCTGCGTAGTTTCTTTAAGGATTTTTAAAAAAGCTGAGTTTTCGGCTTTTTCTCCCCAAACCAGATTAGTAAGAACCGAAGTCCAGGAAGCTCCCAGGGCCTGTCCGTTTACTGCAGCTCCGCTTGTTTGTCTTAACTGAATGTCGCGGAAAGAGGTGGTAGTGATGTCACCTTGCAGTAATAATTCATTTTGAGGAGTACAGATACGCAATTGGGCGCACCAAAGTGCTGAAACCATCTGAGCATCGGGGTCAAGATCTACCATTTTTCCGGTAGGTCTTCCCTCAGAACCTGATACAATCCGGCCAATAAGGATATCTTCGGAAGAATCAGACAGAATTGTGCCATCCGGTAAGGCAAGCTGCTGAACTGTACAATTCTGAAAATCGAAAACAGCTCCTCCTTCAGGATTCCACCAGCCGTTGGCACTTCCTTTCCCAAATTCCTGGAAATTGGGTTGAAATGTAGCGTTGTTGTAGTGAGCGGTGTCGTTGTTTACAGTGGAGACATCAGACAAAAAGTCTCCCGAAAAGATTAATCTCGGTGCATTTAAATAAGCCATGTGTTTATAGTTATGTAGGTTATCATGTGAATTTACTCAATAATTTGATAAGTGTAGAATATTAACAATAAAAGTTTTAAAAAGATTTTTTGTGAAACGTTGATGGTCAGATTTGTCTGGATTTGACTATAAATTATGTTTATTATATTACCGGTATAAATACCTGTTTATTCTAAACTCAGGTAAATAATCAGGCAGATTTTCTGATTCCGGATCAGAATTTTTTAAACAAGGCAGATTTTCCGGCCCTGACTGTCACGATATAGACATCAGCAATGGTTTTGAGATATAGGCTTACCATTGACGTTAAATACACCAGGTGGCTGTGGAATGCCTTGCGAGAAAATGGGGTATTTGCTCAGGCCATGAGCTCCTGCATTTTTGGCTATTTCACATTTGCCAGGTTCCAGAGGAGTCGATAACCGAAAGCAGGGCGATGAAGAGTCGTTTGGGCCGATATCATTTCCATCATAACCCGAACCTGCTGGTAAACCGTGAAATCCCCGGTTTCAAACCGGGGATTTCCTTCCTGGTTGAGGGCCTTTCATTTGCATCAGGTTGCTGGCAGGCAAAACAACATAACAGTATGACCAGCAATGCAAGTACCAAAGAGAAAAAGCGGGTAGAGGACAGCGGGGTGTCGCCCAGTGGTTTTTCCAGCGTCTTTTTAATCGTTTTTAGGGTTAATCCTGTTTTCTATGAGTTTCTTGTTCACAAGCATAAACAACTCCCTCTCCTTTAGAGAACGGTTTAAGATGGGCGGCAATCCGCTGGGCGGCACCCCTTGAAGCTTTTGGGGGAGGCTGAAAATGTTAAGATTAGGCTTAAAGCCACAACCGATTCCACTTAATGCAGATGAAGCAATATTGCTTTGAATAAATTTGTTACTTGAGTCTGGGTTGTTATAGGTTTGTATACCGAAACAATTATCAGCGGTAACAGTATTATTTGAGCCCGAACCGCTGATATAAATATTAACGAAGAAATCATCTTCAATTCTAAAATTAGAATTGGTAATATTAACAACGTTGTTGGTCCCGTCTATATATACAGAAAGTAAACCCGTAAACTCTGAATTGATAATACTGGTCTTAGAAGGCAGATCGCCGGATCTGATACCGTAGATTGCTATGTTACTGTTATTATCTCTAAAAGTAACGCCTCTGAGTTCTACCGTATTTGCTCCTTCCTTAATAAAGCCAATTAAACAATTAGAGAAATAGATATTTTTGAATAAATGTCTTGCCGATGTATTACTGGCAAACAGATATATTCCAAAATCGACATTGTTGATGCTGGCATATTGTATCTTGCCTGTGCCGCTTTTGCCGAAAGAAATTCTACCCCAGTTATTATTTGAACTTGAAGAATACATATTTACAGGGCTTGCAGAGACTCCATTCATGTTTAAATTCCCTTCCACATAAATATCAGCAACTCCACCATATGCCCCACCGTCATATGCTCCCTTCGGTAGGCGGCCACCTACTATTTTTACATTTGTTCCTGCATTAATACTCAGCGTTTTTCCGCCTGGCACAACAATATCACCGGTAAGAAATATATTACCCTCCCAGACCTCATCTGCTGTTAGTTCATGACCTTTTACATAGCTGATTTTAGTATAAGAACCTTTCAGTACTACACCCGATGCCATGCCAATTTTCCCATTAAGCGTTGGCGTAATTTTCAGGATAGCTGCATTGATTCCATTAACGAGCTTAGTGGTATCAACGGAAACCAATAAGGTATCTTTGTTTTCTTTAATGGTTCCTGCTGTTTTGTTTAAAACAATCCAGGGGCTATCGGATGTCACTGTGTATGAAACGTTTCCTTCACCAAGCTGAGAAATAAGAAGGGCAGAAGTTGATTTTGGAGTAATCGCTCCAAAGTCAGTAGCAGAAGCAAAAATTGAAATAGTCGGATCCGGGATCTCTGTTTTAGAACAGGCTCCGGCTATTAACAAAAACAACATAAAAACGGTAAATTTCAACATCATTATAAATTATGATTTACGTGAAAAACATTGAATTCTTCAGGTATTTGCCATCAGTAAGAGTGGGGTGTTGCCAGGCAGAGAGATATTTGATCTATGCCGTTGTGTTAACTAGAGTTAAGATATTTTTCTTTCCATCCAAGGGTGAAAGTTGCAGCTGTCTCAATTTCAGATTGTGCTCCCTGGACAATATAAGAAGCTGGTAGCCCGGTAGTAAAACATTAACATACTTAATTAAACTTTTGATTACGTGTAGATCGTTTAACAGAGTGTGTTAATATCGTTGCAGTATTGTGGGGCAATACTAAGAGTAGCAGAAAGATAAAACTAATTCTGAGGCAATAAATGTCTTTTTAGCTAATAGAAATGTCTTTTTGGCTAAGGTGGAATTGATAAATGCTAATACTATTAAAAAGAGAATGATTACTGTCTTTTATTTTACAGGAATTATTCTCCTTTTAATAGTATCATGACTTACTAAGATTATTTTATGGAACTCCCGGAATTAGCCGATGTTATACCAGCGGACTAGTCTGCGTTATCCAATTTCATTGGTAAGAACAATTACATTCCTGCCAAGTGTTTTGAACCGCACACCGTTTTTTTGTTCAACTGTAATGGTTATATGTCCGGTTTTGCTGGTGTTTACGTCTCTGACTGTACCACTTTTACCGGCATGGGTACCTCCGATTACCTTACACTGGTCGCCATCCTTTAGATTTTCAGTTACTGGAGTATTCATAGCCTTGTTTTAGTTTGTGAAAATCCTGCACTTTCAACAGTAAAAGAGCAGATTAACTGGTATTTTATGGACAAAAATCTTCTTATAAAAACCTCAGTTTCTCCTCTTCCAGATCAAGGTGCTGTAAATGTTTACGGATAATTTCTTCATCAAGCGTCTCTTCAGCTTTGTTTTTATCGTGCAGCCATATTCTTTGTTGATTCAGAATGTCAAGATATACAGCTTTACACTCTTCTGCCATTAATACGTCATCAGCCAAACGACTGTTATTTTCCCATTTGAGTGCCATTTGCTGTAAGGCTGGATGATCGTCAAGTTGGTCAATGTAATTAGTCCTGAGGTGAAGTAAGGCATGTTCCGCTAATTGTTTTCGGATCAGATTGTCGAGTTCTTCTTCAGGTAAAGTCGGGTCCAGATCAGGGATATGTATTTTCCTGATTAAATAAGGCAAGGTTAAACCCTGTACAAGTAAGGTTAACAGGATGACAATAAACGTAATAAATAAAATGAGATTCCGTTGCGGAAAGGCAGCACCATTTGCCAATTGCACCGGAATTGACAAGGCCGCAGCAAGTGATACTACACCCCTCATTCCTGTCCAGCCCAAAACGAAAGGTACTTTGTATCCGGGATTCCGACGGTCAGCGACGGTAATGAAATTACGGGCTATCAGTGTAACAACAACTGCTGCATATGCCGATAAAATTCTTCCCAAGATTAAAACAAGAGTAATCAGTACACCGTAACCGATTGCGGAAGAAATGCTTACTCCGTCAAGATCTGCGGTTATTTCCGGTAAATCCAGTCCGATCAGGATAAATACCAGTCCGTTGAGTACGAAACAAAGGCTTTCCCAGACATTCGTACCCCGTAAACGGGAAGTACTGCTTAAAAAAAGATGTCTGTTATTCGCTAATAACAATCCACCGCTTACTACAGCAAGTACACCGGAACTGTGCATTTCTTCTGCTGCAATATACATAATATAAGGAGTGACCAATGTTAATACAATGTCGGAATTGGCATCAGTAGGCAGGTATTTGTGAGCTTTCATGAAAACCCAGCCAATCAGCAGGCCCGTCCCTACGCCGCCAATCAGCATCCAGCCAAAGTTTAATGCAGCATCATACCAGATAAATTGCCCTGTAGCAACTGCGATTAACGCAAAACGAAAGATAATTAAAGAGGAGGCGTCATTCATTAAACTTTCTCCTTCAAGAATCGAAGACATTCGCTTCGGTACTTTTACAAATTTCAGAATTGCCCCCGCACTTACAGCATCCGGTGGTGATACGATCCCTCCCAGTAAAAAGCCTAAAGCCAATGAAAAACCGGGAATAAAATAATTGGCTGTAAAAGCCACTGACATGGCTGTGAAAAATACTACTACAAAGGCAAAACTGCTGATAATACGTCGCCATCGCCATAATTCTTTCCAGGATATGGCCCAGGCTGCTTCATATAACAAAGGGGGAAGAAAGATGATAAAAATAAGTTCAGGGTCTATATGCATGGCAGGAATCCCGGGAATAAAGCTAATGACCAGTCCAGCAAGAACCAATAGTACGGGATATGCCACTTTTATTTTATTCGCCAGCATGATCAGCAGTAAAATGGCTACAATAAGGCTTAGGTAAAACGGAAAATTTTCTAACATTTATGTGAATATTTTAAACTGGCACGATTAATATAAATCTGATGTAAACGGATAAAAACAGAGGTTAACAATATAATTTAAATCATCGGAAAGTTTTGCAATTTCCCGCTTAATTATTTGAAAAATTTGTTTCCTGTAAAGAATCTTCAGTTTAGTCCGAAATGTATAACTTTACGTTAGGAGTAAGGTAAAAGCCTTTTACAATGTTAAAACGGTTTTATGACAAAAAACCTTCTTAATTGGATAGAATTAACACTTTAAAGCATATGAGAAATGGAAAATCAGGAACAAAACAATGAAATATCAGAGGGATATAAATCCGTTCCTTCGGAATATTTTACAGGAAAGGTTTGGTTAAAAGCGCTCGTTGCTTCGGATGAGCATACCAACTGTACGATTAGTGAAGTAGTGTTTAGCCCTGCTGCGAGGAACAATTGGCATACACATCCCAGTAATCAGATCTTAATTGTAACTGAAGGAATTGGTTATTATCAGGAAGAAGGAGCTGCTATCCGCGAAATCCGGACAGGCGATGTGGTAAATGTGCTTCCGGGGATTAAACATTGGCACGGGGCTTCACCGGATAGCAGATTTGTACATCTTGCTGTTAACCTGAATACTGAGAATGGTATGGTAAACTGGATGGAAAGGGTAACAGACCAACAGTATTATCTGAAAGCTTAAATGCTGATCCGGATATCAGTTTATCCGGAATGTCTGAAATAAAGTATTGACAATCATAAAATAAATTAAAAATGGAATTCAGAAAAATACATTCTGTTTCAATCGGTGGAACAGGCTTCCTGCACGGATTATCTCTGGTTTTTACCGGATTTCTGCTGTCACTGTTCTCTTATGGAAATGCTTCAGCGCAGGATAAAAAAACGATCGTCAGAGTGGCGAAAATCCAGATTGATTCTACCCAGCTCGAAAGCTATAAAGCCGCACTAAAAGAAGGGGTTGAAACGGCAATACGCCTCGAACCCGGCGTGCTGGCCTTATATGCTGTGTCAGAAAAGGATAATCCTACTCATATAACCGTTTTTGAAATATATGCCAGTGCAGAAGCCTACAAGGCTCATCTGGAAACCCCACATTTCAAAAAATATAAAAGCACAACAAAGGAAATGGTTAAATCTCTCCAACTTATTGATTCTGAGCCGATTGTTCTTGGGGCAAAAGAGAAGAAATGATTTTTATGCTAATGAAAAATGCTGAAAACCTGGAAATTGAAGTTTTCCGGATTTTCAGCAAGGAAATCATTCCCGGTTCCCCTGCTTAAAAATTCCGGGAATTTAGCCTTTTTTAGGGGTAAAAAAGTGATAGATATTCTTTAATATTAATAAAAGAACTGTTCTGATATAATCTGACCATCTTTTACTTCATATAGCATTATCTGGTCAATTTTTATTCTTCCCAGATTTTGCAGGGTAAGCTCCATTTCTCTGCCCACTGCAAAATGATTGCCGCCTACAACGGGTTCTGTTGTATGTGCTCGGTGAACAGCCACGATCTGTTTCACAAAGTCTTCACCTTTTTTTCGAACTGTAGCCTTACCTTCAGCATTTTTAAACCAGAGAGAATGCGGCGGTTCTATGCTCTTTATATGATCTGCAAAAAATTCCTCCTGGATTTCAAACCATTTTTCCTGTCTGGCAAGTTCACTGAATCTTGCCGCCACTTCATGAATGGTATAGGCTGTTTTGCTGGTATTTGGCTGTCCTTTACCGGTAGTGATCAGACTTAGCAGACTGCGCTGGATATATTGACTCCATCCGTTCACACAGGCATTATAACATTCATATTCAGGAACTAAACCTTTATGAGTGAACAGAATTTGTGTTTTGTGATCTTTCTCTGAAATTTCAAAAATAATATGTGTTCCGACCCATTCGCTTTTATCCTGGGTAAAAGAGAAATAATTGTCTTTGACAAGCCAGACAACTTTTTGGTCTGGAATGACTTCAGTTAATTTCATTTTACAACGATGAACATCCTGGTAATGATAGGTAAATTCACCATTGAGTTTTTCTGTATTGCCTTCGATTTCTTCTGACCACCATCCCCGGACATTGTTGATGGCCTTGAATACTTCCTCAGGAGATTGATCTACCAATAAAACAGAGGTGAAATCTTGATTTTGCATGATCTTATTTTTTTGTTGATTTATCTTTTGTTTCCTGACTTAAAACATTAGGTTTTCCTTCGCCTTTGGCTATAAAGTTCAATAAACTGCCCTGTAAATAATGATTCCATCCACCCGAACAGCTCTGGAAACATTCAATTTCAGGAACCAGACCTTTATGAGTGAACAGAATTTGTGTTTTGGAATGCTGATCAGAAATTTCGAAAGTAATAATGGTGCCAGTCCATTCACTTTTGTCTTTAAGAAAACTTAAAAAACTATCTGTAACAAGCCAGACAATTTTCTGATCCGGAATTATTTCTGTTAATTTTTGTCTTGAATAATGCATATCTCCGAAGCGTACCTCAAATTCGTCATCCAGCTGTTGCGAATTACCCTTAAAATCCTCTGACCACCATCCGCAAATATTATTGATGGCTTCAAAGGCTTCCCGGGGAGATTGATCTACCGATAAGGTAGTGGTAAAATCTGATGCAGCTATTTCCATGTTAATTTTGTGAGTTTTATGCAACAAAGATATTGTCTGAATATTACTTGCAAAGGGTGTAAAATGGACATTTTGACGGGTTGATTTGGACAAAGTAAATATTTATCTTTGTTTTAAAAAAAGCGATGCAGCATCTGACGATAATAGTCCCTGAGGGGGAGAACAATTTAAGCAGCATTGTAGGTGCTTATAAGATATTTACAAGAGCCAATGCATATTGGAAGGAATCCGGCAGGAATGAATTGTTTACCATTCAACTGGCAGGTATTTCCAAAGAAGTCGAATTCTATGACGGATTGTTTTCTGTAAAACCGCATGTTAATATTTCAGCCATCAGTAAGACAAATCTCATTATTATTCCTTCGTTAAATCATAATTACAGAAAAGCAGTACAGGAAAACCAGTTACTGATTGACTGGGTGGAGCAGCAGTATAAAAACGGTGCTGAAGTGGCAAGTATATGTACCGGTGCATTTTTACTGGCTTCTTCCGGTTTACTGGATGGAAAAAGTTGTTCGACACACTGGGCTGTTGCAGATAACTTCAGGAATATGTTTCCACAGGTGAATTTACAGACAGATAAATTGATTACAGATGAAAAAGGGATTTATACCAATGGTGGTGCCTATTCTTTCCTGAACCTGATTATTTATCTGATAGAAAAATACTATGACAGACAAACAGCTATTTTCTGTTCTAAAGTATTTCAGATTGAAATGGACCGGCAAAGCCAATCGGCATTTACCATATTTACAGGCCAGAAGTTACATGGAGATGAAATGGTTCGGCAGGCACAGGCCTATATTGAAAGTAAACTGGATGAAAAAATATCCGTTGAGCATTTATCTTCAAAGTTTTCTGTAGGCAGACGAAATTTTGACAGAAGATTTATCAAAGCAACCGGAAATACACCTGTTGAATATTTACAAAGAGTAAAAATAGAATCTGCTAAAAAAGCATTTGAAACCAGTCGGAAAACCATTAATGAAGTGATGTATGAAGTTGGTTATTCGGATGTGAAAGCTTTTCGTGAAGTATTCAGGAAAATTACCGGAATGTCACCGTTGGAATACCGGAGCAAATACAATAAAGAGGCAACGCTTTAACAGCATAATGCCTGATTTGCAAAAGATGACGCTGGTTATCATACGAGTTTGCGCTATGTCTGTCTCTTTGCCTTCACCATGGCCTGTGTCTCACAGCCCACTTTAGCTTCAGTCACCGATTCAGCGTATTGAGCGCTAAGTTCTGACGCTTAGGTGTAATAAAAGCTTTTTCGGAAAATTAAATGCTTCAACTTTGATTTTTATATATTCATTGGAATAATGGGAAACTTCGTTTTTGCAGCCATGAAAGTATCTGGCAATTCAGTGAATTCTGAAAAGAAAAAGACAAATTTGTCCCGGATTATTTCTGAAACAAAAAAGAAAATCCGGAAAGCTTACGAAAGATGTTATCGTGTAAATGGACGATAGATCAGTTATTTTTACAGTATGGAAGCAACCAGGCACATATTTCCCAATAACAAAGCCATGCGGATTGCGCTGGTATTATTTGCTTTTGCAATGTTGTACCTTATTTCATATTTACTGAATCCTTATTCAGCAATGTGGGTAGGTTATTTTGAGCATCCACCGCTCATGCTTATCGGGGAATGGGTGGTTACCCTGTTTTTCTGTGTCATCATTTCAGAGACAAGTATATTGATCAATACAAAGTTGAATAAAAGATTACCCTGGACCAAAAAACCGATTAATAGATTATTTACTGAAACCACCTTAAACATTGCTTCAGTACTCTTCATCATTTTGATACAGAATTACATTTTTATTCTGATGAATGCTTATCCTGAGGATGGTATGAGTTCAATGGAGGCGGAAATTGTAAACTGGCACTGGAGCGTGGTGAGTATTATTGTAGCCTTGATGCTGAGTACTATTCATACCGGAAACCACTTAATTCATAACTGGAAAAACTCTGCTATGGAAGCTGCTGAACATAAATTAAAGGCAGCTGAACATAAGCAGGCGGCCGTGGAGGCAGAACTTCAGGCCCTGAAACTACAGATTGACCCGCATTTTGTGTTCAATAACCTCAGTGTACTTTCTGAACTGATTCTGGAAGACCAGCAGCTTGGTTATAATTATGCAGAAAATTTTTCAAAGGTTTACCGGTATTTGTTAGTTAACTCCAAAAAGAACATGATTACGCTTGAGGAGGAAATAAAATTCCTGAATGCTTACATATTTCTTTTAAAACACAGAGCAGGCAGTGGAGTCGTTTTTAAAATAGATATTCAGGAGGGTTTTTATAATTTATACCTGCCACCCTTAACCCTTCAGTTGCTTATAGAGAATGCGCTGAAGCATAATAAAACCCTAAAGGATAATCCTTTGAAGATTACTATAGAAAGTAATAATAATCTGGAATTGGTTGTCTCCAATTCTTTTATCCCTTTGGAGAGAAAAGTACTTTCGTCAGGCACCGGCTTGAATAATATCATTCATCGGTACAAACTTTTGTGCGACAGAGTGCCTAAAATAACCAGTAATCCGTTGCTGTTTTCTGTTTCTATTCCATTAATCAGATTATGATAAAGAATATTTTAATTATCGAGGATGAAAAGCCTAATTCAGACAGGCTTAAAAGGCTTATCGCATTATTAAGACCTAATGCCCGGATATTGGCTGTGTTGGAGACTGTCTCGGAGAGTGTAAACTGGTTTTCAGGAAATGATAACCCTGACCTGGTAATGATGGATGTAAGGCTGGCAGACGGGATAAGTTTTGACATCTTTGAAAAAATAGAGCTGAAATGCCCTATCATTTTCACGACTGCCTATGACGAGTACGCTGTACGGGCCTTTAAATTTAACAGCGTTGATTATTTATTAAAACCGGTTGAACAGGAAGAATTGGCCGCTGCATTTGAAAAGCTGGAAAGTATTACCCAAACAGAACAGCACAAATCAATAGAAGGACTGATGAATTTTTTACAGCCTAAAGAGTTCAGAAGCCGCTTCCTGCTTCCTTACAGAGACGGATACAAAACAGTTCTGGTAAGTGAAATATCCTGTTTTTATTCAGAATTGAAAATTACAAGGGCAAAACTCGATAATGGAAAAGAGGAAATCATCCCTCAAACAATGGAAGAACTGGAAAGCCAGCTCAATCCCAAGTATTTTTTTCGTGCCAACAGGCAGTTTATTATTCATGTAGATGATATCCTTCAGGTACATAACTATTTTAACGGAAAACTTAAAGTTGAGTTAAAGAAAAACCCTGAGTTAGAGATTTTAATCAGCAGGGAGAAAGCTCCTGTATTCAAAGCATGGATGGATTATTGAATAAATTCACGAGATAGTTTAAAGGTATTTTATGGCAAAACTGAAACATTTTGCTATAAGAACCTGACAGAATATTCAGGCCCTGTTACAATGCATTTGACATATTGTTCAGGGCTTCGTTGTTTTCCTGTGAATCGCCTGTCCTGCTTCATTAAATATCATTTCTGATCACTCACTAACATCCGACTTTTCGGTTTACGAAATAATCATTTCAGTTCTTAATTAATACACTTCAGTCAGTTTACACCCCTCAGAGGGGAAATTAGCCTTTTTCTTTGCTGTTAATTATCAAATAATTCAACAGAAAATGACAAAGCAACTAACTACGTGCCTTAAAATAAGCTGTGCTATCCTGATGGTTGCGGCTACTACTGTGCTTACCTCATGTGGTTCAGAAAGTAATCAGCAGATTAATCAGGAAATGCCTCCTCAGGCAACGGATTTTATTGAATTAAACAGTGGAAGTACAGCAGTAAAAACTACTTATCCGGGTACCATTGAAGGGAGTATAAATGTGGACATCAAAGCTCAGGTAACAGGTTATCTGGAAGCAATTTATGTGAAGGAAGGCGATTACGTACAAAAAGGACAGTCACTTTTTAAAATCAAAAGTGAAGTGTTTAATGAGCAGGTTAACAATAGCAGCGCTGCCCTGAAGGCAGCTTTGGCAGCTCAGGCCAATGCCAAACTGGAATTAGAAAAAATAAAGCCGCTTGTGGAGGGTAAAGTTGTGTCGGAGATGCAATTGAAAACCGCTCAGTCCGGTTATGAAGCTTCAAGTGCGCAGGTGGCACAGGCAAAAGCATCTTTAAGTTCATCACAAATTAATGCAGGTTTTGCATTAATAAAAGCTCCTGTGAGCGGTTATATTGGCCGGATTCCGAACAGAATCGGCAATTTAGTGACCCCGGGTGATACAGCACCACTTACCAGTTTATCCGAAATTAATAACGTATTTGTTTATTTTTCAATGAGCGAGGCAGATTTTGTTGCTTTTAAAAAAGCTGATAAAGCTGACAAAACTGTTGCAGGAAAAGTAGAATTAGTAATGGCAGATGGTTCGGTATATGGGCATAAAGGAAATCTGGAAGCAGCAAGTGGCAATATTGACAGGGCCACAGGAAGTATGACCATGAAAGCCGTCTTTCCCAATCCTGATAAGTTACTGCGTTCCGGTGGGGCAGGACGTGTAGTGATTCATCAGACACTGAACGGCGTCTTGAGTCTGCCAATGGGAAGTGTAAAAGATATACAGGACAAGTTCTTTGTATTCAGGCTGGCTGACAGCAATAAGGTTGCCATGACTCCGATAGAAATCGCAGGTAGTTCCGGAAATCATTATCTGGTAAAATCCGGAGTGCAATCAGGTAATAAGATTGCGGTAAACCGCATAGATGTGCTGAACGACGGTATGCAGGTAGAACCTAAGATGATTTCATCAAACTCCCTCTCAAAATAATTTATAACTGGTACAATAAGACATTGTTATGTTGAAGAAAATAATAGACCGGCCTGTACTGGCAACGGTTATTTCTATCGTGATCGTTATCCTGGGAATTCTGGGCCTTAGCCGGCTTTCCGTTACCCGTTTTCCGGATATTTCACCACCAACCGTTACCGTATCCGGCTCTTATCCCGGAGGTAACAGCCAAACCGTTATCCGCTCTGTAGTGACACCTTTGGAAGAGCAGATTAATGGAGTGGAAAATATGCAGTATATAAAATCAACCGCAAGTAATGATGGATCATTCTCCATTTCCATCATTTTTAAACAGGGCGTCAATGCCGATCAGGCTGCGGTAAACGTACAGAACCGTGTGCAGCAGGCTACGGCAATATTACCACAGGAAGTAATTCGCATGGGATTATCTACTTCCAAGCAGCAAAACAGTATGATTATGATCTTCAACCTGTACACTGAAGATAATAAAAAATATGACGAGAAATTTTTGCAGAATTATGCCAATATAAACCTCATTCCACAGATTAAAAGGGTACCAGGGGTAGGTCAGGCGCAGGTATTTGGCAGTAAGGATTATTCAATGCGTATCTGGTTAAATCCCAGAAAGATGGCCAGCTACGGACTGGTACCAGCTGATGTAACGAATGCGATTGCTGACCAGAGCCTTGAAGCTGCGCCAGGGAAGCTGGGGGAGGAGTCGGACGCTGCGCTGGAATATGTCATCCGTTATAAAGGAAAGAAAAGTCTTCCGGAAGCATACGATGAAATTGTTGTCAAAAATAACGGGATTAATGTGGTTCGTCTCAAAGACGTGGCACGTGTAGAATTTGGCTCTATCTCTTACAGTGGTGATAATAAATCAAATGGCAGGAATGCTGCGACGATAGCTATTTTACAGACAACAGGTTCTAATGCCAATGAAATTGAAATAGGTATCAATAAGGAGATTCAACGGCTTTCGAAATCTTTTCCTCCCGGGGTAAAGTTTTCAAAACTTATGAGTACCAAGGAAAAACTGGATGAAGCTACAGGTCAGGTGAAATCAACCCTGATTGAAGCATTTATTCTGGTATTTATTGTGGTGTTCCTTTTCCTGCAGGATTTTCGCTCAACTGTTATTCCGGCGATAGCTGTTCCGGTCGCTATTGTGGGAACGTTTTTCTTTTTGCTCGTTTTTGGATTTACAATCAATATTCTCACATTGTTTGCCCTGGTACTTGCCATTGGTATAGTGGTAGATGATGCCATTGTGGTAGTGGAGGCGGTGCATAATAAAATGGAGCGGACAGACATGACGGGGAGAGAGGCTACTCATAGCGCTATGAGTGAAATTACCGGTGCGGTAATTTCCATTACTTTGGTGATGTCGGCAGTGTTTATTCCTATTGGTTTTATGACAGGTTCGGCTGGGATATTTTTCAAACAATTTGCCTACACGCTGGCTATTGCGATCATTATTTCAGCAGTAAATGCCCTCACGCTGACACCAGCTCTCTGTGCACTTTTGCTGAAAAATACCCACAATCATGACCATGAAAATAATCTTCAGAAAGCAGGTTTTGGAAAACGCTTTTTCATAGCCTTCAATGCCGGTTTCAATAATCTTACAGGAAGGTACATCAAAGGTATCCGTTTCTTTGCCGTAAGAAAATGGCTGGCAGCGGGCTTTGTAACGGCTGTCATTTCTATTGCTGCCTGGGCGATGTTAAGCACCTCTAAGAGTTTTGTGCCATTAGAGGATGACGGAATGTTCATCTTTTCGCTCTCAATGCCTCCCGGAACGGCATTAGGTCCTACAACAGAGGTGACTCAAAAAATAGATAAGCTGCTTTCTGAGGTGGAGGCTATAGAGGATAATACTGCAATTACGGGATTCAATATGTTGAGCAATAGCACCGGACCAGCTTATGCAGTAGGATTTGTGAAGTTTAAACCTAAAAATCAACGAGGGAAAGTTAAAGACATAGATGCATTGATGGGGATCGTTAATGAAAAGCTATCCGCAATTAAAGAAGGTTCTGTAATGGCTCTGAGAATGCCTCCGGTTGATGGATATGGTATTGCCAGCGGAGCAGAAATTGTACTCCAGGATCGTATGGGTCGTGCGCCAGAGGTGTTGAAAGTAAGAGCAGATGCGCTGATCGGTGAGTTATTTCAGGTACCGGGTGTGCAATTTGCCTATACTACTTTTCGGGCAGATTATCCTCAGCTTGAATTGGAGGTGGATGAAGACAAAGCCAAACAAATGGGCGTAAGCATTAGCGGGATGTTAGCTACCATTCAGACTTATTTTTCCGGAGATCAATCGCTCAACTTTTCAAGATTCGGGAAATTCTATCGGGTGAATATTAAAGCAGATGGCGTGTTCAGGATGGATGAACAGGCTTTCAATGAAATATTTGTCAAAAATGCTGAGGGACAAATGGTTCCTGTAAAATCCCTGGTATCTCTGCATAAAGTTTACGGCCCTGAATCGGTTAGTCGATACAACCTTTACAATGCAGTGACCATCAATGTGAATGCCTTGCCTGGTGTAAGTAACGGAGAATTAATGGAAAGAATGGAACCGGTGTTGAGTAAACTTCCTTCAGATTATAGCTATGAATGGACGGGTCTGAGTCTGGAAGAAAAATCAGCCGGTAATCAGACAGTGGCCATCCTGGCCTTATGTCTTTTGTTTGTCTATTTCCTTCTGGCTGCACAATATGAAAGTTATCTGTTGCCATTGGCTGTACTTTTATCCATTCCTACCGGAATATTAGGCGCCTATCTTGGTATAAAGTTTGTTGGCCTGGATAATAATATTTATGTGCAGGTTGGTCTGATAATGCTGGTTGGTTTGTTGGCAAAGAATGCCATTCTGATCGTAGAATTTGCGGTACAAAGGAGACGTTACGGCTTGTCAATCAGAGAGGCTGCTTTAGATGCTGCCAAAGTTAGGCTGCGCCCTATAATTATGACTTCACTGGCATTTATTGCAGGAATGATTCCGCTGATGATTGCTACCGGCGGTACAGCAACCGGTAACCGGTCTATCAGTACCAGTGCCGCAATGGGAATGTTAAGTGGTGTGGTGCTTGGTATTTTCGTCATCCCCTTGCTCTTTATCCTTTTCCAATACTTGCAGGAAAAAGTATCCGGCAGCAAGCAAGTAGTTATTCAACCTGTAAATGAACAATAATGAAGTCAATTAATAAAAATATGATACTGGGTTTTGCATTGACAATCGGTTTGTCTTCCTGCGTATTGAGCAGGAAGTATGCAAGACCAGAAATGAATCTGCCGGAAACGTACCGTAATCATATTGCCGTAACAGCTGACACCATACAACTTCCCTGGAAAGCTTTTTTCAGGGATCCGCAACTGATAAAACTGATTGAAAAGGCATTGGAGAAAAATAATGAAGTTGCGACTGCCCTAAAGAATATAGAACAGCTGGAACTGGCTTTCAAACAGGCGAAACTTGGTCTGTTGCCTGCCCTTGATTTGAATGCAGGGGCCAGCCGTGCCTGGCAGTCTAAAAATACACTGAATGGCTCATTGAGTGAGCAGTTTGTCGGTACAACTTATCTGGATGACTTTAATGCATCACTTCGTCTTTCCTGGGAAGCAGATATCTGGGGGAAAGTAAAAATGCATAAAGATGCCTCAAAAGCTAATTATTTTGCACAAAAAGAACATTTGTCGGCACTCAAAACCCGGATTATTTCTCAGGTTGCCCAAGCTTATTATAATCTGGTCGGTTTAGACGAACAATTGAAGATCGCCCGGCAGAATATTTTGCTGAGCGACAGTACTTTGCAAATGATGCGGCTGCAATATCAGGCTGGTCAGATCAATTCTCTTGCATTGAATCAGGCAGAAGCGCAGAGAAAGACTGCAGAATTATTAGTGCCGCTTGCCTTGCAGAATATTGAGGTTCAGGAAAATGCATTAAGTATTTTATGTGGCAGTTATCCTGACAGCATAACCCGTTCCGGCAGTCTGTCAGGTGTTATGCCGGAACAAATACTGGCTTACGGTGTTCCGGCACAGCTGCTTAGCCGCAGGCCTGATGTAAAAGCCGCAGAATATGCCGTAGTATCAGCCAATGCTAAGACAGGACTGGCTCAGGCTGATATGTATCCAGGTTTCAGTCTGAGTCCGCAAGTAGGGGTAAATTCCCTGAAATTCAGTAATTGGTTTGACTTACCCGGCTCAGTAACAAAGACACTGGCAATAAATTTAACACAACCGGTATTTCAGAAAAAAGCCTTGAAAACAGCCTATGAAACGGCTGTTCTGGAACAGGAAAAGACAGTAATACAATTCAGACAATCTGTAATGACGGCTGTTAACGAGGTTTCTGATGCCATGGCTAAATATAAAGGAGCTTCGGAAAGACTGAATCTGGTGCAGGAAAAAACCGGTTTACTGCAAAAAGCAACCGGCGATGCCATAAAATTGTATAGCAGCGGTATGGCTACCTATCTGGAAGTAATTACTGCCCAGAATAACAGGCTGCAGAACGACCTGGAAGCAATAAATATCAGAATGGATCATCTGAATGCCATTACTGATCTTTACAGAGCTTTGGGTGGAGGTGTTGAATAGCTAAACTGTAATAAAGTTGAAAGGGGAGAGGTTTCGGAAGGGATTTTCTCCCTTATTTTAACAAATCCGGACAAGTAAAGTTCAGATTGATAATTCAGGAATGATTAAATGACGTTAATCAATATGAGCAGGCAATTGGGTAGGGGCTAATCCGTATTTCTTTTTAAAAGCATAGGAAAAATGAGAGAGATCTTCAAAACCTACTTCAAGATATACTTCGGCTGGCTTTTTCTTTTTTCCGGCTAAATGATAGTATGCCAGTTCAAGTCTTTTTTCTGTCAGCCATTTTTGAGGAGTTGTACGGAAAAGTTTTTTGAAATCCCTGTTAAAAGTTGATAAACTGCGGCCGGTTAAGTAGCCCAGTTTTTCCATGGGCATATTGAACATAAAATTACGTTCCATAAAACTGATTAAATCAATTTTGCCTGGTTCATCAAAATTTGCCAGTACATTGTCAATACTTTTATCTATTACTCTCAGAATACTGATGGCTTCCGTAATTTTTAAAGAGGCGATTTCTTCCGGAAAATCTCCTTCCAGGTCGAAATACGGAATTAAAGAAGTCAGACAGCTTTCCAGTAAGGGGTGATTACTGAAACTATATATTTTTTGCTCAGGTGTGATCTTGTTACTGATCTCAATTTTCTCATAAAACTTTTTTAACCGTTCTGCTGATAAATGCATGACCACAGTTTTATGAGGCAATCCGTTTTTAGGATAATTGATAATGGTGGCAAGTTGATTTCTCGGAATCAGAAAAATATCTCCTGTTTTAAAAAGAAAAGTGACATCAGCCTGTACAATTTTGGTTTCACCGGAAATGAACCAGATCAGCATATGATCGTCAAACATCAGGTCTGATTTAAATAATTTATCATCATAGCTGGAAAGTTTAATATCCTGAGTCAAATACTTTGATACATGTTCCATCCTGTCGAGGGTCTGCTGCGAATTTTATTTGCCTAAATTAAGCAATAAAACAAAAATATGCTTTGTTTTATTGCTTAATCAATTTGTATGATGAGGTTACAGGAGATAAGCAAATAGCTGATTATTTAGCTTAATTTACCGGAAATGCAATGCTGGTCATTTCCTCGCTTAAATTCCAGAGCCGTCTGGCATTTGCTTCATCCAACGAATAAGGCTGTACTCCTCGGATTGTTGAAGGATCATCATATCTGTGTTCTATATTTCCCAGATCCAGCTCTGCGATATCTGCATCCTCACAATACACTCCGCCGATATTATTGAGTAAAGGACTTGTTGCACACCAGATTGTAGTGGCAGCCCCTTGCGGAATAGTTTTCAGGCGTGCAGCAACCTCTGGTTTAAGGTTTCCTTCCTCATCATGCGTTCCCATTTGTTTGAATAATTCTATAGGTTCTTCTCTTGCCAGATCCGTTCCGTTTACGTTTCCAGGATGTAATGAATATGCTCTGACTCCAAAAGACTTTCCGCGACTGTCTAGTTCTACTGCAAATAAATTACCGGCTGTTTTTGATTGCCCATATCCTTGCAAAGTGTGGTATTCGCGATTTTCAAAATTCGGATCTTCAAAGTTAAAAGGAGCCATCTGATGCCCGAAAGAAGATACATTTACCACCCTTGCTCCATTGGCTTTTTTCAGGGCAGGCCATAGTCTTGCTGTAAGCTGAAATTGCCCGAGATGATTGGTCACTAATTGTGATTCGAAACCACGGAAGTCCCTGCGTAAAGGTACCCACATTATTCCGGCATTGTTGATCAGCAAATGAAGCGGTCTGCCGGAAGTCAGAAATTTTTCTGCAAACGCATCTATAGAATCCGGATTCATCAGATCCATTGTTTCCAGTTCTGCATTGTCGATACCTTTCAGGTTTTTTTGTGCCTTATCTGTATCTCTGGCAGGAACAATTACCGTAGCTCCTGCGTAGGCAAGAACTTTGGTAGTTTCCAAACCGATTCCGGTATGACCGCCAGTCACAATTACGACTTTTCCCTTAAGGTCAATGCCTTGTATTACATCATTTGCAGTTGAGGTTGCGTTAAATCCTGAACCGACGGGTTGTTGTAATGCTCCCTGATAATTATTCTGTCCCATTTTTTTAAGTTTAATTGATAGGACAAAATTAGGAGTATAGTGGTCAGGCTATTTTGTTTAAAACGTCAACTTACTTTGTTTAAAATGTCAGGCTTCTGACCGATTAAAGACCAGTCATTTTTTCCAGCTGTTCAGGATATCGGGGAGCATCCACTTTTATACTTCCGATCTGAAGAAGGTCGTCGGAGCTTAACTCTATGGCAGCTGCTCCAAGGTTTTCTTCCAGACGGTGCAGTTTGGTTGTACCGGGAATCGGAACGATCCATGGCTTCTGAGCAAGCAGCCAGGCCAGGGCAACCTGAGCAGGTGTTGCGTTCTTTTGCTTAGCAATATTCTCAAGCAGACTCACCAGGTCCTGGTTCGCTTTCCGGGCCTCAGGTGTAAACCGGGGTAATGAATTCCGGAAGTCAGTACTTTCAAAGGAAGTATTTTCGTCAATTTTACCGGTAAGAAAACCCTTTCCCAGAGGGCTGTAAGGCACAAAACCGATACCCAGCTCTTCCAATACTGGAATTACTTCCTCTTCAGGTTTTCTCCACCAGAGAGAATATTCACTTTGCAGAGCAGTTACCGGTTGAACTGCATGAGCCCTGCGAATAGTTTGAGCACCGGCTTCAGAAAGCCCGAAGTGTTTAACTTTCCCTTCAGTAATCAGGTCTTTTACAGCTCCTGCTACTTCTTCTATAGGAACATTTGGGTCAACACGGTGTTGATAGAACAGATCGATAACTTCGATTTTAAGGCGTTTTAATGAAGCTTCAGCAACTTTTCTGATATTTTCAGGTCGGCTGTCAACTCCTTTCATTGCCCCATTTTCTATCCTGAACCCAAATTTGGTGGCAATGGCTACCTGATTGCGGAAAGGAGACAAAGCTTCCCCGAGTAATTCTTCGTTGGCAAACGGCCCATATACTTCGGCGGTATCGAAAAAGGTTATTCCCCGTTCTACTGAGGCACGAAGCAATGAGATCATATCATGTTTATCGGGAGGTGTGCCGTATGAAAAGCTCATTCCCATGCAGCCAAGGCCAATGGCCGACACTTCAAGATTACTATTTCCTAATTTCCTGTTTTTCATTTGACATTGCTTTTATAATCAATAATTATATTCAGATAATTTCGGCAGAATTCCTGCGTTTTTACCATTACAAAGTTCTAGTCTGTTGCCTGATCTTTTGTTATATATATTACGGTATTACTTACCAATATTACTGATGCATAAATGTCAGATTTGAAAATGGAGAAAAGGCTGCACAGGCCTTAGACAAACGAAGATTTTAAACTAAATAATGCTCAGGCATTCTTCCTTCGAATATAATTTTGGCGTTGCTTATTACTTCAAGTGTTGTGTCACTGATAATTTTTAAGCGCATAAAACCGCCACGTTCAGATGCCTGATAGGCAAGCATTTCCTTTTTGCCTAAAATATTGCCCCAGTATTTTGCTAAAACAGCATGTGAAGCACCTGTTACGGCATCTTCATTAACTCCCAACCAGGGACAAAAAGACCTGGAATAGAAATCATAATCTGAATCCTGTGATTTTGCAGTTATAACCACCTGTTTTACAACCCCGGATGTCTGAACCGCCCGGGTAAAGTCGGGTTTGATATTAATTAATGTTGTTTTATCAGCCACTTCTATAATAAGCATATCCAGTTCTTCGGCAAATTTTGTCTTAAGGGCATTTTCAATGCCGAAGGCTTCATAAAGTGCCTTGTCCGGTATAAAATCAGAAGTTTCGTACAATGGAAATGCCATCTTAATATTTTCACCTTGACTGCTTGCAGGTATTGTCAGTTGGTAGTTTGCCGAAAAATTAACTGAGGTTTTGTTCAAATGATGTAAAATGACTTTTGCAGAAGCCAGTGTGGCATGTCCGCAAAAGTCTAATTCTACCGCAGGTGTGAAATAACGAATCGTATATGCTATATCGTTGTTCTCTGATGGCCATAAAAACGCAGTTGCCGGCAGGTTAAGTTCTTTTGCTATCATTTGCATTGTTGCAGAATCTAATTCAGTATCCGGCAGACAAACTCCTGCGGGATTGCCTTTGAATGCTTCATCTGTAAAAGCATCAACAATAAATACTTTCATACTGAAATCAGTTATTTAAAATGCACTTAATGTTAAAATGACGGCCGGAGTTTTGGGTTTACTGACCGGGTGAAATTGAAATCCCGGAGTTCAGTTTTGCACAATAGACAGACCACTTCTATTTACCTCCAAAAATATATCCAATACTGACATTAACCAAAAATTGCGTTCCTGAAATTCCGATGTTGGAAACTTTTAAAACTTCATCGTTATTGCTGAATTTATTATGATAGCTAAAAGTGTCATTTGTCAGACTGCTTGCTACATTTGGCCACCAACGCAAACTGGAACTTGTAGTAATACCTTGCAGCCAATTATCTTGTTTTTTAAAAGGCATATAACGATAATATGCTCCCAGGCCAACAGTATAGGTTTTATAGGATTTTATAAGATTGGCAGGATTTTGAGTTTCCCCATCGTAATATACTTCCCAGCTATGTATTTTGGGTTCTATGCGTACATCAAAAAATGATGTAAAACGATAGCCAATTCCAAAACCTGTTGAGTAAGGTAAATGGTACGCCAGTTTTTGCGTTTTTGCTTCACCTGTAATTGTTCCGCCAGACATTTCCAGAGAAAAGCCATGTGAATAATCAAAACTCTAAAGTAGGTAATTTCTATATTCCCTCCTTTTAATACCATTGGCTGAATCAGACCCGCTAAAATGCTGATTCTGTTGGAATAAAGGAATGGTTTTTTGTCTTGTGCAAAGGAAGCGTTACACAACATTATTGCAGATGCAATAAAGAATAAGGATTTTTTGATTTTTTGCATTGTACCAATTTTTAAAAGTTATTAATGGTACAAAGGTCTCCTTGCGGCCTCCCATTCTACTGAACAAAAGTTAAAAAACGGATTTGATAGTGTTTTTTCTTAACCTGCTTAAATGCTGAGGAGTAATACCAAGGTAGGTAGCCAGATATTGAAGCGGGACAGTCTGAATGAGAATCGGATTATACTTCATTAGAAAGTGATATCTTTCTTCGGCGGTATTATTGAGAAAAAGTGCAATTCTTTTCTCCATAGTAATGGTCAGGTTTTCAGCTGCTTTTCGACCGAACTCCTGTGTTGCCGGGATTTTTTCATACAACATTTCTAAATCTTGCTTGTCAATAACCAGTAATTCCGCAGGTGACAAGGCCTGTATATTTTCAGTAGAAGGATTATTGGTTGTTAAACTTGGGAACGAAGTAATAAAGTCGTTAGGCAATGCGAAATGACAGGTAGTTTCTTCACCTTTTTCATTAGGATAATAATTTCTTAAAATTCCTGAATTTATGAAAGCTACCTGATTACAGCGATTGCCAACTTTTAAAAAATAACCCTCTTTCCCAAGACTTAATGGCTTAAATAATGCAAGCATAAAATCAATGTCTTCTTCCGGAATAGAAATAGTTGTTTTAATAATTTGTTTAAGCGATTGCTTCATGTTTTTGAAATATGGGTTTTAAGCTTGCTCATTAAGCAAATTTAAAATACGAAATTCAGGTTTATACCACAATCAATCTGATTTGTTACTTGTTTACAAAGATTTTCCAAAGGGAAAAAACTTATTTAGTGGTCTTGCTTCCCATTTTATTTCCCAGTCTTTCGTATTCAATATCATTTGGCTCCCATAATTCCACTTTATTTCCTTCTATGTCAATAATGTGGACAAATTTTCCGTATTCAGCTGTTTCAATTTTGTCTGCAATTGTTACACTGTCTTTTTTTAGTTCTTCTACAAGCGATTCAAGGTTAACAACCCTGTAATTGATTATGAAATCCTTCGTTGAAGGTTCAAAATATTTTGTTGATTCTTTAAAAGGACTCCACTGTGTATATCCTTTTTGGGTCGAATCAATAGCTTGTCTCCATTCAAAAACGGCTCCGTATTGGTTAGTATTTAAACCGAGATGTATTTTGTACCACTCTCTCATTTTCTTTGGATCCTTGCATTTAAAAAAGATACCGCCAATTCCGGTCACTTTTCTGACGTTTTCCTTGTCTGCAGATTTTGATGAAACAAGATCGTTGAAAGCGAAACCAAGTCCGAAGGTCGTCATAAGTGTCAATGTGGTAATTAATGTTTTTTTCATGGTCTTCAGATTTATAATATTACATAATATTGTCTTGTATTCTTTTACTAAGTTTTATATTACTTTACCATTTGCACTCCGTCTGGGTTTCTGCATTCCAGAATATTCCTGTCCTGAAATTACTTAAAACAAATTCAAGTATTTTCGCCGCTGATTCTTCTGCTGAAAGACGTCCGTTTACATTACTTTTTGCGATGGTGGTTCTTACCCAACCCGGATGTATCGCTGCCACAGACAGCTGTCCGGCCAATCGGTTTGCCAATATTTTTGTGTACATATTTATGGCCGTTTTTGACATCCTGTATGCAGCAGAATCTGCCAGCTCACATAAGTCTATGGAACCCATTTTGGAAGAAATATTGATTATTTTTCCGTTTTTGCTGATGTGTTTAAGCATCAATTCCGTAAAAAATGTTGTTCCGGTTACATTTACCTCAAAAGTTTGTTTAAATGTTTCTTCATCCGGATATTCAGAATCTAAATCAGGGCCAATCCCGGCATTATTGATTAAAATGTCTATCGAAATACCTTTATTCTGAAACGCTTTCTCAAACTCCTTTATACGGTCAGGGTTGGATAAATCTAAGGCCAGGACATCAAACTCCGGATTTGTAATTTCAGCAATTTTACCTGTTCTGCAGGTTCCGATAACACTGAAGCCATTGTTTAAAAACATTTTTGCCAGTGCAAAGCCGATTCCTTTACTTGTTCCTGTAATTAAAACCCGTTTGTTCATAGTTAACAGATTGAATCCGAGTTGTATTTTTGAAGGATAATGAATATTTGCAGCCTCGTTCAGATTTATCGTTGTATCAACAATAAAAAACAGATAAAGTGCTGAAAGTAAGTTAATAAAATACCAAGGTATTTCAGCGTAATAAAACTTTTATTTATCCGACTTATTCAAGCTTCGACATATATTGAGCAGGATAATTCACTATTTGAATGTAATTTGTGTGCGTATGGACAATGTAGATACTAAACGACTTCCCAGACTGACTGCAATTCTCATCCAATTGCAGACTAAACGGCTTTTGACGGCAACGGAACTGGCAAACAGATTTTCGGTAAGTGTCAGGACAATTTACAGGGATATCAGAGCCTTGGAACAGGCAGGTGTGCCAATTATGACGGAAGAAGGTAAAGGGTATTCTCTTATGGAACATTACCGGATTCCACCCATAATGTTTACAGAAAGCCAGGCTAATGCCTTGATTCTGGCAGAACAATTAGTTTTAAATAACAAAGACGCTTCGTTTGTAAAAGATTATTCAGAAGCTATAGACAAAATTAAGGCGGTACTTGGGCAGAATGCAAAAGACCATGCTAATCTGCTGGCAGAAAGAACCCGATTTAACCAAAATACCAACCGGGAAAGAAGCAGTAATAATTTATCTGATTTACAGTTTGCATTAACCAATTTTTACCTGACCAGAATTGATTATACCAATGAAGCGAATAATACCACAACCAGATTGGTGGAACCATTTGCCTTGCTGAGCACGCAGGAAAACTGGTTGCTGGTAGCCTGGTGCCGTTTGCGAAAAGAATTTCGGTATTTCCGGCTTGACAGGATTAAAAAAATGGAGCTTCTTTCAGAAAAATTTACCCCACACAAAATGACTCTGCAGGAATATTTTGATAAATTTTATTAGTTTCTGAAATACCCCTGACATAGGGCTGTCATTTAGCCAATTTAGATTTGCATCATAAACTTAAAAAAACAATTTTATGATCAATCAATTAGCCAATTTAAACTGGGTAAGTGTTTTACTGGCATTCGCTGCTTATTTTATCCTTGGAGCTTTATGGTTCACTTTATTCTTCAGTAAGCCTTACAAAATTTCCTTAGGCCGTGAAAACGAAACTTTACCCAACAAGCCTATTTTCATTATCGGGCCTGCTCTTTGCAGTCTTGTGATTACCATTGCGAGCGCCATTTTGTTTTACACACTGAATATTTCATCTTTTAATGCAGCATTAGAGTTTTCTTTACTGATTGGTTTTGGCTTTTTGGTTGCTAATACGGTTAATATTGCTATCAATCCAAATATTCCACGTCCCATTCTTTACGGAATTATTAGTGGCTCATATCATTTAGCGGGGATTTTGATGATAAGCGTTATTTTATTAATTATGAAATAACAGACTTAATTATGGAAACGTTTTGCCCGGAAAGCCTGCATGAGTGGAGACAATGGTTAGAGAAGAATCATAAAGCTGAACAATCCGTTTGGCTTGTTTTATACAAAAAAGAATCAGACAAACCAATTATTGCCTGGAGTGAAGCAGTTGATGAAGCCCTTTGCTTCGGCTGGGTGGATAGCAAAAGAAAGCCGGTTGACGAAGAGAAATTCATTCAGTTTTTCAGCAAAAGAAAACCTCATGGAACCTGGTCGAAAGTAAATAAAGAGAAAGTCAGAAAACTCATTGAACAGGGCCTGATGACTAAGGCAGGATTTGACTGCATTGAAAAGGCTAAACAAAATGGTTCATGGACGATTCTGGATGACGTGGAGGAATTAAAAATACCGGGAGACCTGGAACAGGAACTTAATGCCAGACCAGAGGCAATGGACTACTTTCTATGTTTAAGCAAGTCTGCAAAAAAGGTTATTTTACAATGGCTTGTACTTGCTAAACGACAGGAAACAAGGCAAATGCGGATTGCAGAAATAGCAGAATCAGCTGTCCGAAAGTTAAAACCCAAACCGTTCAGATAAGATGTTTTGAAAATAAAGGATTGATTACCAGTGGGTATTTTATCTTTTTGTAAACGCTAAGCGTTTCCGAAAGTCCTGTAGTTTGTATATAGATTACTGCAATGCTTACCATTATCACTGATATCATCCGCAGGATTTTATTGCTTGAAAGGAACATTTAAATTTGTATCGGAAAACTAAAGGTATTATGGAAGAAATAGTAAAACTGGAGAGTCTGGCACAATACAATGCTTTGCGTGGAGTGGAAACATTGCATCCGCTGGTAACGGTTCTGGATTTATCCAAAGTAAAACCAATGCCTGCACAAACGTTTAATTTCGGGATGTACGCCGTGTTTCTGAAAGAATTCAAATGTGGTGAGTTAAGGTATGGACGTAGTTTTTACGATTATCAGGAAGGAACCCTGGTATTTGTAGCACCGGGCCAGGTAGTGGGTGTGATGCCCAAAGTAACAACATTTGAGCCAAAAGGATGGGCATTACTTTTTCATCCTGAGTTGATAAAGGGGACTTCTTTAGGAAAGCATATACAGGATTATTCGTTCTTCTCTTATGATGTGAATGAAGCTCTGCACCTTTCAGATAAAGAAAGGCAGATTGTATTGGATTGCTTCGGGAAAATTGAGTTTGAATTGCAGCAAACAATAGACAAACACAGCAAAACGCTGATTGCGTCAAATATTGAACTGTTTCTGAATTACTGTACACGTTTTTACGATCGCCAGTTTATTACAAGAGATAATGTACATAAAGGGGTTATCGAAAAATTCGAAACCTTGCTGAATGATTATTTTAAATCTGACAGACCTCAGACCGAAGGTTTACCATCAGTAGCATGGAGTGCAGATAAACTGAATTTATCAGCGAATTATTTTGGCGATTTAATTAAGAAGGAAACCGGAAGGGCCGCTCAGGAATACATACATGCGAAAGTGATTGATTTGGCTAAAGAACGGATTCTTAATGTCGATAAATCTATGAGTGAGATAGCATATGAACTGGGATTTAAGTATCCGCAGCATTTTACCCGTTTATTTAAACAGCGTGTTGGCTGCACTCCGGTTGAGTACAGGACGATTAATTAGCATTGAGTATTATGATTAAAAACGAAAAGGCACTGATTTTCAGTGCCTTTTCGTTTTGTAGGCCAGGATTTGAACTTTGTTGTTTCCCAATATTTAAATACCTGTTTAGAAAGCCCGTTTTTCCTGCAAAATATGTAATTGAGAGAATTTTGGTTGTAAAAGCTATAAATAGAAGCCCGGCATCTGTAACGAAAGATTAACTCATCATTGAATTTGAAAATGGTTTTTATATATTTGAAGAGATAATAATCTCTAAATATTTAATCCATTCATTCAATATACTACATGAATCCTACCGTTGATTTTTATTTTAACAAAGCCGAAAAGTGGCAGGAAGAAATCAGGCAGTTGAGAACGATCGTTCTTGATTGTCACCTTACCGAAGAATTGAAGTGGGGTTGTCCCTGTTACACCTTTGAGAAAAAAAACATCGTTTTGATACATGTGTTTAAAGAATACTGTGCATTGCTGTTTTTTAAAGGGGCCCTGATGAAAGATCCCGATGGAATTCTGATTCAGCAAACAGAGCAGGTGCAGGCCGCAAGACAAATCCGGTTCACCAGCCTGAAAGAAACAGAGGAACTGGCGCCTATTCTGAAAACTTATATTTTCGCCGCTATTGAAGTAGAAGAATCCGGACAGAAAGTGGAATTGAAAAAGACAACAGAATATGCTGTTCCTGAAGAGTTTCAGTCTGAACTAACTGAGAATCCTGCTTTAAAAACAGCATTTGAATCCCTCACGCCGGGGCGGCAACGGGCCTATCTGCTACACTTTTCGGCACCAAAACAATCTAAAACCCGGGAGTCAAGGGTTGCAAAATGTATACCTCAGATACTTGAAGGAAAGGGATTGAATGATGAGCAAATGCGTTGATCCATAACCTGATAAAATTTATGAATTAACGTTAAGGCTTTATTCCTTTGGTCTGAATTGCAGGCAATATCATAGATTGAAATAAAATATTCATAAAATTCTGAAATACATCAGTGGAACAAACAAATAATGACACAGCTGACAGGGAGCTACGCATCACCAGATTGTTAAATGCTCCGGTTGATTTAGTTTGGGAAGTATGGACTCAACCTGAAGACATTGCTCAATGGTGGGGACCGAACGGTTTTACAAATACTATTCATACTATGGAACTAAGGGCCGGAGGTGAATGGCGCCTTAGCATGCATGGGCCGGATGGGAAAAACTATCCGAACAGAAGTGAATTTCTGGAAATAGCGCCTTTTCAAAAAATCGTATTCCAGCATTACAATCCCGGTTATCTTGCCACTATTTCCTTTGAATCTCAGGAAGAACAAACACTGCTCAATTGGACAATGTTGTTCGATACCCCCGAAATGTTTCATACCGTAGTCAAAGTGTTTAAAGCAGATGAAGGCTTACAGCAGAATGTTGAGAAACTGGAGCAATATCTGAAACAAAAAATTTAACAACATGAAAACTGTCAGACAGCAACTATCCTCCTCGCTGAATCAGGAATTACTCGGCATATTAAAAGCACGGTTTGAAAAAAATATGAATCGTCATAAAGATATGACCTGGGCCACGATACAGGCAAAACTGGAAGTTGATGAGGAAAAACTATGGTCACTTAATGAAATGGAAATGACTGGCGGGGAACCGGATGTGGTAGCTTATGATGAAAATACAGAGGAATATTTGTTTTATGATTGTTCTGCCGAAAGTCCTAAAGGTCGCAGGAGTATTTGCTACGACCATGAGGCATTGGAAGCCAGAAAGGAATACAAACCGGCTGATAGTGCCATTAATATGGCAGCTGATATGGGAATTGAACTACTAACCGAAGCCCAATATCGTGAATTGCAACTGCTCGGTAAATTCGATACTAAAACCTCAAGCTGGGTACAAACTCCTGCTGAGATCCGTAAACTCGGTGGCTCACTTTTTTGCGATCGCCGCTATGATACTGTTTTCACCTATCACAACGGCGCAGAATCCTACTATGCAGCCAGAGGCTTCAGAGGCTCTTTAAGAGTCTGACTGGTTAGTGGCCACAGGAGCTTTTTTCTGTCTGCCCCAGGCAATGAATAAGGCTATAACAGCAAAGAAAATGTTTACGCCAATCAGAGAGGCCTCAGCTCTTGCAATATGGAAAATACTTGCTGTTATCATAAGCACAACCGTGCCGTAAGCTGCATAAATTGTAAGTCTGGGTTGAATACGAAGGAGTGTTGGCAAAATCAGTCCGATACCTGTCAATAAATCAAGGATACCTGTAAATTTTACTAATCCGGCATGGTCTGCTGTCCATGGCCACATTTTCGCTAATTCATCAGTAGGTTGAAATAATTTCATGGTTGCAGCCCAGATGAATCCGGCTGCTAAAATCACCTGGGCTATCCAAATGATAATGTTCATGGTTTTTGATGTTTTTTGTTCAATAATCATTTTCTGTTTTTTTTAGTCGGGATAAAGTTAGGTACCTTTACTATTCAAATGATAGTACTTCCATATTGGATAGCACTATCTGGTCAGGAAGTAACGTGAAATCATAAGAGAGATGTTGTCAAAAGGAGGCTGCCCTAAAACCATGCTTTCCATCAGAGATGCGTTGGAAGCTGTAGAAGGACGATGGAAACTGCTTATTTTATATGCATTGTCTGAGAATCCGAAGAGATTTAAGCAATTAGCCAGAGAAGTCAGCGGAATTACGGATAAAACATTGTCAAAAGAACTGAAGAGTCTGGAATTGAATAAGCTGATTCGAAGAGATGTTTATAATACTTTTCCGCCGACAGTGGAATATTCTATTACGCCGCATGGTTTATCATTAGAGAAAGTGCTGGATGAACTTCATTATTGGGGTTTAACGCATCGCAGGGAAGTTATCGGAAAATAATTTACTGAATATCTGATTTTTGACAATCTTAAATCCAATGCCGGATTTTTCCTGTTTTTCAAGAGGTTCTTTTAAATCAGCAGGACTTTAAACAAACGGGTTTTATACCAAATTTCTTCTTAAACGCAGCAGTAAAATAATGCGGATATTTATAACCGACCCTGTCAGCAACTTCGCTGACATACAGCTTTTCCTCGAGTAACAATCTTTTGGCTTCATTTAATCGCAGATCACTGATATAGCCGAAAAGAGTGGTCTGAAACAATTGTTTGAATCCGCTTTTGAGCTTAGTCTGATTAATCCCGGCTTTTCGGGCTATTGCAGTAACAGAGAGGTTGTCTGCAAAGTGCTGATCCAGATATTCTCTGACATAAACCAGTCGTTCAAGATCTGTCGCTTTCAGCCTGTCATTTCCGGAAGCTCGGTTATCCAGCCAGGATATCTGCGTCAGAAAGAGCTCTGTGATTTTTGATTCAATAAAAAGATTATTTAAGTTTCCCGAATAAGGGGTATGCTGCATTTCAGCCATAATCCTGAACATTTCCGGAGTGGTATAGGCTATAAAATCTGAAGAAAATGTATTATCGTGTTTCCCTTGATCAAAAAGCATTAAAAAGTTACTTTCTTCGTTGAGAAACTTCCTGTAAAAACTTTTACTCAATGTAAGTTCAAAAAATCTGCGTTTTGATCCATAAGTTGGATTCAACGTAAGTTCATAAGGTTGTGATGATTCTTTATAGATGACAAACTGCTTTTCCTGCAATCCCTTGTTTTTCCCTGTATCATTCCCGTAGATCTGAAAATGAGAAACAATACTTTCTTCCTTTGGATAAAAGGTTATAGTGTGCTCTGCCTTATTTTGATATTCTCCCCACCGTATTCCGGCCCCGGAAATGAATGTTTCCTGTAAATCCATCACAAATCCGGAAGTATTGTTTTCAGTTTCCTTCTTTTCAGGAAAAGAGCCGGGTGCTATAGAATATTTATTTCCTTTCGCCATCTTATTGTGTTAGTGAAACGTCTTTATCTGTTAATGTCCGGGTAGTTCTGCCTTTAACTTTGCTACGACAAAATAACAGATTTTAGATGAACATAATCCAGAATACGGCTCCGATAAATGTAGTAATAATTACAGGCAGCCTCAGAAGAGATTCGCTTACCTTAAAAATGGCAAAAGCTTTAATAGATTTAGCTCCGCCTTCATTAAAGATGGAAATTGTAAACATCGGCAACCTTCAGATGTATAATGAAGACCTTGAAATACCTTTTCCACCGGAAGAATGGGTTATATTCAGGGAAAGAATAAAAAAGGCCGGAGCTGTTCTTTTTATAACCCCGGAGTATAACAGGTCACTTCCTGCCGTATTAAAGAATGCGGTTGACGTTGGTTCAGCTCCTCATGGTCAGAATGTGTACAAAAATAAGCCTGCGGCAATAGTCAGCCTTTCGCCCGGAGCAATGGGGGCATTTGGCGCAAATCATCATTTACGTCAGTCGCTTGTTTTTTTAGACATGCCAACAATGCAGCAGCCGGAAGCTTACATAGGATACAGCGGGCAGTTGTTTGATGATAACGGAGCATTTATTCAGAAAAGCACAAAAGCGTATTTACTTAAGTTTATTCTGGCTTTTGACCGATGGATTGAGATACAAAAGGTTAAGAGTTGACTATGAATAAGTTAATTTTTCTGTTTTGTATGATTTTAGAGAAACTTTCGAAAAACTTAAACTATGTTTTTTCACCACTAAGTTACATAAGGTCAAAAAACACTAAAATTCAGTGCTTTTTGACCTTATGTTGGGTTATTTTTCTTCAATATTATCTGGACAATAATATCTGTTATTTAAAATGATATTTTCATAGAATAACATTTTAAATAAACCGCTCCGTTTTTATGCAGAGCAGTTCGTTGTTTAATAAATCATCAGCGTTTTTCTTTAAGTGACCAGCCTGTTTTTAACCCGATGATGAAAATCACAAGCAACAGTTCCCCAATCGCCAGTAAAATATCTCCCGGTACCCGAAGCCAGCGTAAAACATGCATGAGATCGGTCTGCATAAATTCTGCGGAACGGGCATACCAGTAACCTTCTTTAATGGATGCCACAGATTGCATAATTCCGATCGGAAGAAGGCTTATCGTAACCATCACAAGTAGTCCGGCATTTGTAAGCCAGAATGCCCAGCCAATCAGTTTGTCATTCCATTGTCTGTCAGGATACAGTCCTCTCAGCACAAACAGCATCAGCCCGATTCCTAAAATTCCGTATACCCCGAACAAAGCAGCATGACCATGAACCGCAGTTGTATTCAAGCCCTGAATATAGTATAATGCGATAGGCGGATTGATAGCAAATCCAAAAATTCCGGCTCCCAGGAAGTTCCAGAAGCACATGGCAATGAAACAATAGATCGGCCATTTGTAGGCCTGAATCCATTTTGTGGATTTACTGAGCTGGTAATTCTGGTATGCTTCAAATCCGATAAGCACCAAAGGAACGATTTCCAGTGCGCTGAAGGTAGCTCCTAATGCAAGTACTGAAGTTGGTGTTGCACTGAAATACAAATGGTGGAAAGTACCCAAAATACCCCCTGAGAGGAAAATAATGGTTGAAAATAAGACAGCGTTGGTGGCTGCCTTTAATCTCAGCAATCCCAGTCTTGTAAAAAGAAATGCAGCAACAACTGTGGCAAAAACCTCAAAGAAACCTTCAACCCAAAGATGCACTACCCACCATCTCCAGTATTCGGCAATAGCCATATGCGTTTGTCTGCCATACATTAATCCGGCACTGTAAAACATTGCTATGGCCACTGCTGATAGTGTGAATAACAGAAGTAAATGTCTGTCTCCGTCCTTTCTTTTCAGGGCAGGTAACAGCGCTCTTACCATCAGAATAAGCCAAAGAATAAGACCAATGAGGAGTAATACCTGCCAGATCCGGCCGAGTTCCACGTACTCATAGCCTGAATGTCCCCAGAGAAAATTGTCAACATACCCTAATTTTTGCATTACACCCAGCCATTGTCCTGTCAGAGAACCTAAAACAACTACCAGCAAGGCACCAAACAAAATGTTTACTCCAAGTACCTGATATTTGGGTTCATGACCTGAAACCGCAGGAGCAATGTACAGACCTGTTGCCAGCCATGACGTAGCAATCCAGAAAATAGCCAGCTGAACATGCCAGCTACGGGAAATTGACTGAGGAAGAATCTCGTCGAGAGGAATTCCGTAAAAAGCACTTCCTTCTACTCCGTAGTGAGCGGTAATAACTCCCGCCAGCATCTGAATCAGGATCAGCAGCGCCACCACCCAGATATATTTCAGGGTTGCTTTCATAGAAGGTGTCGGTTTCATATTTCGAAGCGGATCTTCAGAGGGAAGCACCTCGCTGATCTCCTCATCTTTATTTCTAGCATGGTAGAAAACCAGCAGTCCGACGCATGCCAGCAACATTAAAATACTGAAACCTGACCATAAATGTAGTGAAGGAGGGGGAATATTTCCGATCGACTCATCATGCGGCCAGTTGTTGGTATAGGTAACATCGTCACCGGGCCGTTCAGTTATGCAGACCCATGCAGTCCAGGCAAAGAAAGCATTCATTTTAGCCATTCTGTCAACATCTTTTACCGTATTTTTAGGGATGGCGTAATGATTCCTGAGCTGATTCATCTCAGGGGCATTCATGAAGATTTTTGCATAATAATCTGCAAGCTGCTGCCATACTTTTGCCCTTTCAGGAGAAATAACGATGGTATTTGTATGCTTATCCAAGGTGTTTCTGCGCAGTTCTTTTTTGAGCAGAAACTTATATTTGGCCTGTTCTTCATCGGGAAGATTTTTAAAAACCTTTCCATCTTTTCTGGTGAGTTCCTCCAATAAAAGCAGGGATTCCCGGTGAAGAAAATCTGCACTCCAGTCGGGGGCAATGTAAGCACCATGTCCCCAGATACTTCCTACAGTCTGCCCGCCGATCGACTGCCAGACATTTTGTCCGTCTTTAATGTCCTGTCCTTTTGCCACTATTATTCCCTCTGTGGTAAGAACCTTGTCCGGGATAGGAGGAATTTTTCTGTAAATATCAACTCCATAGAAAATGAGTACGGCAAAAGAAGTAATGATTACTCCTGCAAGCCATTGCCAAAGTTTTTTCGGTGTCATACCTTTTTTTGTTTTAATGTTCTATTGAGAATTGCTGTTCAGACTGTATTGCTTTGGGGAAAAGAATATTGTTTTCGAGATGAATATGCTTGTGCAGGTCATTTTCAAAATCCTGAAGCATGGCAAAAGTCACCTTATAAGTATTACAGGCATCTTCGGGTGGATTATACCCGTTGGTCAATTCAGCAATCTTTCTCAGACGTTCTCCTTCTATGGAGTGTTCGTGTTTCATCATATTCACCGGATTCTCAACGGTTCCGAAAAAAGGCTGCGGAATTGCTATTCCTTCGGCCTGCGCTTTAGCCATATTTCTGATAAAAGGAAAAAGTATCAGTTCTTCTTTTTTCATATGGGCAGCGAGATCCCCGGCAGAAACGTTAAAAAGTGCTCTGATCTCAAACAATTCCGGATGACTCTCACCATGTACGTCACATAATTTGTCTAAAAACGTCTGAATGACCGGCGTTTTTTCTTCTACATAGTGATGATGTTTTTTCTGAATATATTCTGCCAGCAGATCCGGGGGCCAGCTGTTGAAATCTACGGAGTTTCCGTCATTTTCAGAAATAGTCTCCAATTCATGATAAATCTGTTCCGGATCCGTTTTTTGCAGACCGCATGCCTCTTCGATTGTTCTTCCACCTTTACAGCAGAAATCAATGCCATGCTTTTTGAATACGGCAGCCGTTCTGAAGTCTGCCGCAACAATATCACCGATAAAATCTGTTCTGATATCCATAATATAATACTTTTTTGTCTTTTATTGTTTTAAATTTTTTCCGGGAGAATAGCTGCCAGGGAAGGAGTGATAGACTTCAAAGTTTTGAAGAGGGAGCGACTTTTTCCAATACTAGCCGGCAGCCGGTATCCGGACATTTTTTCTATCGTTTCTGTATTCATTTTGATGTTTTTTAAATTGTAAAATGATGGAAAGGAACAGGAGAACGGCTTTTGCCGATTCTGCATAAATAAAGTAGCTATGCATTTCTGACTGAGGAACAGATTTTCCGGCTGACAGCAGTTCCACACGATCATTAAGGAAGGGAAGCATCCAGAATTTTTCCAGCAGCAGTATAGTGCATAAAATTGCTGTTACCATAAAATCTGTTTTTGTATATGTTTTTCTGTTTAGTAACATTCCTCCTGTAATAAGAGCCATGAAAACACATTGTATTTTAGTGGATAATTCAAACATGAGTTTTCCCAGCCCCAATGCTACAGGAAGAGTGATTCCCGAAACCTGAAATTTCATCGGTGTTTCCAGAAAACTGATGGTAATAAATACGCCAGCCATCAGACAAAGCAAGGCCAATACCACAGGATTTTTACAATAGAGTTTCATTTTTTGATTATTTAAGATATTAACACCTTTTTATCCTTTATTTGAATAATTTTTTTTAAACTTTCAGGTGAGTCAGCTTTAAATCGAGGTTATCTGCAAATATCCTTATTCTGGAGCTTTCCAGCATTTCTCTGATATTATTCCTGATACTTTTAAACTGATCATGAATCGGGCAGGGATGCGTTTCAGAGCATTGCTCCAATCCCAGACCGCAGCCGGAGAATAATTTATCTCCGTCAATTTCTCTCACGATATCAGCAATAGTCACATCCAGGTTTTGTTCGTCCATAAAAAAGCCTCCGTTCGGCCCTTTGGCAGACTGAACAAATCCTTTCTTACTCAGATCCTGCAATATTTTTGCGATAAAATACTCGGGGGAGCTGATACCTTTGGAAATATCTTTAATCCCCGTTCTGCTTCCATTGCCGGATTGCTGGGCTATAAAAATTAATGCTCTTAATGCGTATTCACAGGTTTTGGAAAACATCTTATTTGATTTTACAGGACAAAGATATAAAGTATTTATGAATAAAAGAGTTTTTTGTCTTTTATTTTGAACTGATTATTATCATACTTTATTCTGTGTATCATAACTATATCAGTTTCTCTCAGAAAAGATCAGGTTTCATGCAAAGACTGTAACACCATCTTTAACCGTCAAAGCCCGTTTGCATGGATATCTCAGAGTAATTGAAAGATTTTGTAACTGGTTAATAGGCTGGTTTTTATACCAGCCATCTATTTACCAGTTCATTTTATACAACTGAAAGAACTAAATGGTAATGTCAGGTGATGTTGGAGATCCATTGCTGCAAACCAGCAAAATAGCTGTGGCAGGTTTTCTTTTCAGGTTAAAAAGAGAATAAGTATACAATTATCCTGCATTCGTATTACCCGCTCCGTCATCTCTGTATGAAATTTGCACTGTAAACAAATCAGAAAAAATGAAAAAAGTAATTTTAATCACCGGTGCAAGCTCCGGAATGGGGAAAGAAACCGCGAAAAAACTTATTAATGAAGGGCATACTGTTTATACGGTTGCACGTCGGATTGACCAGATGCAGGATCTGAAATCGTTGGGTGGTTTCCCTTTGCAGATGGATGTTACCAAAGAAGATGATATCCGAAAAGTAATCAATACTATCATTGGTAAAGAAGGCAGAATTGATGTGCTCTGGAACAATGCAGGCTATGGACTTTATGGTTCGGTTGAAGATGTGCCGCTTGATGAAGCAAGGAAACAGATGGAAGTTAATGTATTTGGCATAGCTGCTGTCTCTCAGGCGGTAGTACCTTATATGCGTCAGGCGAAATCCGGTCTGATCATCAACACCTCTTCAATGGGTGGTAAAATGTACTTCCCGATGGGAGCCTGGTATCATGCCAGTAAACATGCGGTAGAGGGATTAAGTGATTGCATGCGACTGGAATTAAAGCAGTTCAATATTAAAGTTGTGGTACTGGAACCCGGATTTATAGCTACAGAGTTCGGTTCCGTTTTGCTGGAGAATTTTTCCAGAATTTCCGGGGAAAGCGCTTATAAGAACCTGATGGACAAAATTATAGAGGGTACCAAAAAAGCTGCACAGGGGAACGGATCATCAAAGTCTTCAGTAATTGCCGATACCATCAGTAAAATTGTGGATAGCAGAAGTCCTAAGACCCGTTACAGGGTAGGCAAATTTGCCATACCAATGGTTTGGATGCGGCTATATCTGGGCGATAAATTATTCGACAGAGTAGTAATGAGCCAAATGTAATCATCCTTTATTTTAGTAACCTTTTAAAAAAGAACACATGAAAGTTTCAAATGTAATTGCAGCAATATTATTGCTGACCGCCTTCGCAGCTAAAGCGCAGACTGGGGAAAACGCTATTGTCGGCAAATGGGAATCTGATAAAAAAGACGTACAGTTGGAGTTCTTCAAGTCCGGAAATGAGTATCAGGCAAAGCTTCTTTGGGGTAATAAGATTGTAGAGAACGATGGAAAAACTTCAAAAAAAGATGTTAAAAACCCGGATGAAAAATTACGTTCGAGGTTAATCATTGGTATTGTCAGTGTAACAGGACTGAAATGGGATAGTGAAGAATATACAGGAGGTAAGATATACAACCCTCCGTCGGGTGATACCTACAAATGTAAGGTGTGGGTAAAAGATGGTAAGTTATATTTACGAGGATATATGGGCGTTTCACTGCTCGGGCAGACGGCTTCATTTCATCATTTAAACTGATAGCGCTATGATATGAGGTATGGATTATTTTGGTATAAAAGAGATTCCTTAAAACATTTTAACCAGGCAATAAACCATACTATCTTTATCGTATGGAAAATTAAAACAAATTAACAGATGAAACCTATAGTGCAGGTACAAAGCATTTCGGAAATTAACAGGTTTGTCAAGGGGCTTACCAAACATCCGCTTGTGGCTGTCGTTGATTTCAGTAAAATGGATGAGTATATTGAGGAGGATATTCGTATAAGCTGTGACTTTTATTCTGTAATGTTTAAAAATTACTGTGCCAATAAGATGCGCTATGGCAGACAAGCCTATGATTTTCAGGAAGGGAGTTTGATCTGTATTGCCCCCAAGCAGGTATTGACAATGGACAGCGAAATTGAAAAGAGAACAGACATGATAGGGTGGGGGCTGTTCTTTCATCCTGATCTGGTAAGAGGTACCTCTCTGGGGGCGAAAATGAAGGATTATTCCTTTTTTTCTTACGAAATGTCTGAGGCATTGCATCTCTCAGAAAAAGAAAAGCAGACTTTGTATGACTGTGTTTTGAAGATACAAAGCGAGCTGGACGAAAATATTGATAACCATAGTCAGAATCTGATTGTCTCCAACATTGAGGTGCTGTTAAATTATTGCCTGCGATATTATGGCCGGCAATTTATTACAAGAAAAAGTACCAATCGCGACATTGTAGGGCTAATAGAAAAAGCCATCAGCGAATATTTTGATTCGGAGAATTTAAGAGAGAAAGGATTGCCAACAGTATCTTATCTGGCAGAAAAAGTGAACATGTCGCCTAATTACCTGAGTGATTTGCTAAAAAAAGAAACAGGTATGAACGCCCAGGATCGTATTCATTACTATCTGATTGAGGAGGCGAAAAAATTATTATTGACTTCTGACAAATCAATCAGTGAACTGGCGTTTTTATTGGGATTTGAATATCCTCAGTACTTTTCAAGGCTTTTTAAAGCTAAGACGGGTAAGACACCTATGGAGTTCAGGAATTTGAATTAGGGGAAGCAGGTTGCTCAATAAAGAAAAAAGGGTTGATATTCAACACTTTTTTCTTTGCAAAGGGTTAACTGAGATTACGGTCGAACACTTAATACCAATTTTAACGTTTCCTGATAGTATAGAAAGTAGCTGGTTTTCTATTTTCATCATGTCCAATAAATCATTAGACTCTTCAATTATCCATTGATTAAGTTTTATTAATTTTTTCATGATATGGTTACATCAAATTCATTCTTAAGGTTATTTAATTAAATAATAAATTGTAATTCATACAGATATAACCAAATAAAAGTTCTCACGATTACAGAAAACCGTAATTTGATCAAAATTCAAAATCTAATTATCATGGAAAAGAAAATAGAGAAAATTTCTATTGAGGAAGCAATTAAAATGCTAAAAGAAGGAAGAATAAATATCACTCAAAAGTAAGAAGAATTAATTTTGGAATTTTTATATGACCTTGTTGGACTAACCATTCAAGGAATGCTTTTCGGAATATATGGATTAAGGCTTATACACTTTTATTGCATCGACAATATCCTCCTTGATAAACTCCCAATATTTGCCTCTTAAACAGATTGGATCAAAATCATCATTGGCAAGCTCAAAATTCGCAAGGTTATTCAATATGAGTTCTTCATCATGTGTGTATGGATAACGTTCTTGATGCAGAGAAAGCATGGTAGAAATATTGTATTGGGATAGCAGCTCATGCAAGTCCCAAAAATCTTTTTTACGACCTATACGTTGTACTACATCTATTTTCATAGCAATGATTTCTTCAGTCGTAGCTATTCTAATACCATCTTCAATCAAAGAAGGCTGTATGAAATTATCCGTATAAAATACATCAAGTTTGACCACATTATCCTTATCAGTACCTACACTGTAAGACTTACCCATTGTCGTATCAAGATTTGAAAAATGATGGTGGTAGGGAAATGTTTTCTCTATGAATTCATCAATAGCTTTAAAGTTTATAGAATTATATGGAGCATCACTAAACAAATCTATATCTATAGACAAGCGATGTCCTAATTGAAGACTTAATGCCGTACCGCCCACCAGACGAAAAGACTCAAACACAGAAGAATTCATTAGAGTAATCAATGTGTTTTTTAAGAGGTCATTGACAGTGTTATAATACATTGTAATTAGTCTGTAGTTTTATCGGATCCGTATATAGTATATGGACTTCTGATATTGGATTCTTGCAGAGCTTGTTTTACTTTTTCAGCGCCATAAAAGCGAATAATCTCGTTTTTGTCATTTTCGTTCCCTCGTTCAAAAACACGTTGAATAACAGCCCTGTATTGTCGCTTCCAATCTATATGTTGAATATCCGTATCCCAAAACAAAGCCTTACTCAGGATATGTAGATCAGGTGTGCTTTTGATTTCTTTTTCTTTGATTTTTTGGATATCATAATATGCCTGCAATATCACCAAAGTACCCTCTTCCAATCCAAGTTCTCGCTCAATCTTCAATGCCAATGAGGTGTTGATACCTCTTTTACCTTTGGTAATAGCATTAAACGTTTGTGGATGTTCCTCTAAAGACAAAGCAAAAGGACGTTGCTTGATAGAACGTTTTTTTAATTCTCTGCCAAGTACAATCCCTGGATGGATCCCTTTGTATTTCTCAAATTGCTTAATCATAGTACAAATATAAACATTTTTGCTTACACTTTTATTCGTTGACCTGATAATTTAACAAAGAGATGGAAACTAAAGATTGATATTGAGACAGGCCTATATAAGTCCGACATATTTGTCATTTTTTTGCCCAAAGATACCAACTATAAAAATGGAATTGAACTCATTTCTCCCCCTCTGAAAGACCGGGAGTGCATCACCCGGGAAATGATAGAAATTGACACCAATGTATTTTTACTAAAAGATCTTTTACCGAAAGAACTTTCCAGCCTAAATCTGAACCGAAAGAGGGTGTCGGACTATGGTAGCTTCTTTTTGGTACAATCAGCAAATGATTAGTCCTAAGTATATTGAAAAACTTATCTCTGCCGATATGTAAAGCACTCAGCTCTGGTTTTAAAAGGTAATATAACTTCCTGCTTCCAAGACGGGGTTGTAACTTACGCTCCCGGCAAATCAGTGTTACTACCTCCTGGCAAGCACACTGTCTTCTCTCAATCCGCCTGATTCTCCTGTAATGGGCCTGTGTGCCTATGCCGAATAACCCGAAACTAAAGCTTCTTATGCCTTCTTCTCTTTGGGTTATGTACTCCCGGATTGTTCGGACGAAGAGTTTTTCCGGATATCAATCTTGTATACCTTCTCTGCTATATCTATTTTATTGTATCGCTATTTCAGGACGGGATAAAAATGAAAGAAAAAGGATTGCTTATATATGAAAAAAAAGAGGGTCTTCGTAATGAAGACCCTCTCAGCGGAGACGGAGAGATTCGAACTCTCGATACAGTTTCCCGTATACACACTTTCCAGGCGTGCTCCTTCAACCACTCGGACACGTTTCCATCGTACTTTTGAAATGCAAAGCTAAGACTGATTAGTGAAAAAATAACAATATTGATGAAGATTTTTCTTCATCAATATGCCTTGCAAATCCATATTCAGGTGTAATTTCCTGTGAAAGACCTTTTTAGTTTCTGCTTTTTTTCTACAAAGTATTCCAGATAATAAAGCTTTGTAACCACTTTTCCTCGCATCTTTTATAAATCCACAGAATTCTTCCGATTTCAGAAGCTTTTTCTCCGGTTTGTTTATCGGTAGTTGTCTGGTCATAAGTGCACCATTCGTAAGCCATGTCAGACTCAATCTGAATTGATTCCGGGGTATAGCTTATTTCAATGTCGAAACCATCAAACCATGATTTCAGAAAGGCTACGCCATCAGGTTTTCCATGAATTACCGGAACATTTGGGATAATAACCGTCAGGTCTTCACCCAATACGGAGGCCATTAATTCCAGATCACCTGTGTTTTCTGCTTTTTGTATGATCAGTCGGATTGCATCTATCTGCTCTTTATCGCTTAATGTGTTCATTGTTATTTAAGTTTGAGGTTGAACGTATTTTTAATCTGAAAAGGTGAGAAAATGTAAAAAAGCAAGATGAGAAAAGAATTCGTGGAATCCGGCATTTTAACAGATATTTTTATTTAAAGGTTACTAAGAAATACATCCCACAGTAAATCACTAAATCATTTTGCTGGTATGTACTGATCCTTTCCGTTTTCTTACAGGAAAGGATCAATGAAAAAAGCTGTTACTTCTTTGCGGCTTCATAGACCGGAATGAAATCCAGAAATGCCAGATTGGAGCCTTTATTGTATTTTAAAGTAATGAGATTAAGTCCGGCTGTCGGGAATGTAATTTCACCGACGGTGGCCTGGGTCCAGTTATGCATACTTCCGGTATTTTCAGGCAAGACAAGATCAACGGCCTTTTTGTTATTGAGCCATAAGGAAGATTTGTTGTCCTGATTTCCATAAATCGTAACGATTTTGTATCTGCCCGGCGCTTTTACATCTACCGTATAATTTGTCCATTCTCCATCTTCCTGCCATCCGATGTATAACTGATTGATTTTGGGATCTACTTTATTGGGATGGTTAAAGTCGGCGAAGTCTTTGGTATAAGAAATATCTACCCCTTCATTTGCTCTGAAATGAACAAAATACAAAGGTACTCCGGGTCTCTTATGGTCCGGAGCGAGATTGAGTTTTCCGCTTCCCTGATTTACCGGGTCTGTGTCATGATAAGCAACGCCTTCTCCACCGAGATCGTAGTAAGCGAGTTCCAGGCGTCCGGGGATATTTTGTGCTCCTTTGGTATATTCCGAATCTTTGAATGGTGTTCCCTTATAACCTTTCGGTATTTGGGCAAAAGCAGTTATTGAGATAATTAAAAGGATAAAGGTAAGAGATAAGCGTTTTTGAAATGATCTGTTGTTTGGGGTTTTCATAGCTGGATTTGGTTAAAAAATAATTGTTTTTAAAATGGTCAGATAAGATTTAAAGTAAAAAGGGTGAAACATAGAACATTTTCTATTTGTCAGCAAAATCGTATAAATTCCGGAATTTAATATCCTGCTAAACCGGATTTAACCTAAAAAAAAGGGAAAGCCGGATCAGACTGACCCGGCTTTCCCTTTTTAATATATTTAAGCAAAAAAGCTTAGAATGAATATCTTGCACCTATTTGTGCCTGATATCTTGAAGCTAACTGATCAACTGAATAAGGAGTTGACGGTGTTACAAATCTGTAAGTCGGGTCAGCAGCAGTACCAGAGTTAACTCTTGTCAGACCAAGGCTTGAAGTTGAGTTGAATGTATTCGATACGAAGTAAACTCTACCCCAATCTGAGTTAAGCAGGTTAGTTACGTTAATGATGTCAGCAGTGAATTGTAAAGTATGAATCTTTTTACCAACATTGATATTGATGTCATGCATGATTCTTAAATCTGCTGTGCTGTTCCAAGGAGTACGGCCAGTGTTACGTTCTGTAAAGTCACCTTTTCTTGTGCTTAAATACTCATCACCATTTACGAAGTTCATGAAATCTTTCGCTTGCTGAGCAGCAGTAATAGTTACACCGGCAGCGTTTTTGTAATCTACCAGGTATTTGGTTGCTTCAGCTTCATCTTTGAAGATATAAGCTAAACCTGCTGCCTGAGGGTTGTTTGCGATGGTTGAGTTAACAAATCCCCAGGTGAACGGGTTACCTGACTGAGCATTGATTACTACAGAGAAAGTAGTGGCATGTACTTTATTCCAGTTCTTACGGTATCCGATTTGTGCAATTAATCTGTGACGGATATCGAAGTTAGAGAATGATAATTTCGGATCATTTGGTGTTAATGACTGGTTCAGCTGCCAGTTAGATTCCATAGAGTTTCTGATACCGTTAGTTAAATCGAATGATTTACCATAAGTATAAGCTACTGAAAAATTCAGGCCAAACGGATAAGTTTTAGAGATCTGAGCAGTCAGGCTGTAACGGTATCCTTCAGAAGTATTAGACAACATGTAAGCATTTGAGAAACCTGAGTTGATCTTTTGTCCTGTTGCTCCACCTGATAAATAAATCGGCATTTGGTGATTTACATCGTAGCTGAAATATTTCACAGAGTCTTTAAGGTTAACCTGCTGGAATTTCAAATCGTTGATTGTTTTAGTATAAATCCCCTCAACAGTGAATTTGTAACCATTTCTTGTCGTATAATCAACGCCTAAACTACTTCTCCAAACCTGTGGCATTTTGAAGTTATTGTTGATTACGTCAACCTGAGTCTGGTTTCCTTGTCCGTTTTTGAATGCGAAATCTCTCGCTCCGTCTTTCAGCACATCTCCGTTGTTAGTTGCAGTTGCACGGTTGTTGATATCATAAGCTCCGTATCCTACACCGTCGTTATAGAAGGCGTATCCAAGCCATGCGAATGGCACTTTACCTGTGAAAATACCTGTACCCCCTCTTATTACCAATGATTTATCTCCGTTTACATTGTAGTTGAAACCTAATCTCGGAGAAACAAGTACCTGTCCGAATGTTTTGTTACTGATCTGAGAAAGAGGAGTAGCGGTATAAGTTGTTCCTGCGTTCGGATCAAGTGGAGTAGTTTTTGTTTTATCGGCGATTGGCGCTGAATCAACTGAAGCAAGGTCAAAACGGATACCAGGAGAAAGTTTGAAATTGTCAGTTACCTGAATTTCATCCTGTGCATATACACTGTACATGCCAACACCGAATTTTGCATAAGGATTGTTGAAATTGTAATCGCGGTCGTTATTGGTAAAGTTATAAGAACCTCTTACACGGTTAACTTTTCCTGCGAAGAATTCATCAAGGTTTCTGTATGAAATACGTCCGTTAAGAGCATTCACAAAACCATAGTTGATGCTGTAAATTTCGTTGTGCGTTCCGATTAAGAATGTGTGTTTTCCTTTGAAGAAAGTAAAGTTATCAGTGAATTCAAAGGTTTTTTGTTTCATGTTGAACACAGTAGCTTCACGGTCATTTCCTAAGAATACAGTACCACCGTTTGTAGAGATTTCAACCTGCGGAAAGTTTACATTCGAACTGCTCGGCTCACGGTAATCATGAATATCTGAGTAACCTAAAATCAAACTGTTAGAAGCATTTCCGAAACGGCTCTTCAGTTCCATTACAGTTGAGTTCTGGTTGTTGATCTGTTTGAAGTCCATGCTTGAGAAACGGAAGTTTGCAGCATCTCTTTCAAGGTTTGTTGCTTCAGAAGAAATGTAGTTGTTACGGATAGAAAGCTGATGTTTGTCCGAAATATTCCAGTCAATACGATTGAAGAACTTGTTGCTGTTTGAGTAAATGTTATAGTTACCGTAAGTACCAGGGTTAAAATTATAATTGGTAACAAGGTAATCTGTGATTTTCTGAGCTGTTGCAGCATCAATCAAAGCGATCTGATTTCCGTTTGCATCTTTATCTCCTGCACCATAGAAAAGTGGTTCGGTACGACGGGTAATTTCTTCGTTTGTGAAGAAGAATAATTTGTTTTTGATAATCGGTAAACCAACTCTGAAACCTGTCTGGTAATCAGAATAACTGCTTGGGATTTTTGCACCGTCACCTGCGTTATTGGGTCCTGTAATGCTTGCATTACGTCCGAAACCATAAACTGAACCGGTTACATCGTTTGTTCCGCTACGGGTTACTGCGTTGATCGAACCTCCTGTAAAGTTCCCGATTTTTACATCATAAGGAGCGATATATACCTGAATATCCTGAATGGCATCCAAAGAAATCGGGTTGGTTCTTGTACTGCTGCCTGGCATCCCTGATGTTCCGCCCTGACCTCCCAATGAAGGACTAAAGCCAATTGCATCGTTATTGATAGAACCGTCAATGGTTACGTTGTTATATCTGAAGTTAGTACCTGCAAATGAGTTATTGGCAGACTGTGGAGTCATACGGGTCATATCCGTTAAGCTACGGCTTAGTGTTGGCAACACTTTAATCGTAGATTCACCAAGATTTGTACCTGCACCAAGTTTGGTGCCGCCCTTTTCAGCAGTCACCACTACTTCTGCAAGTGCTGTGGTTTCCTCTGAAAGAACAAAGTCTATGTTGGATGTTGAACCTAAATTCAAGGTAAAACCTTCCTGGGTCTGTGGTCTGAAACCTACAGAAGTTACAACGATTTTGTAAGGACCGCCCGGGTTCATGTTGGCAATGGTGTAGTGACCGTCTACACTTGACGAAACACCGTATTTAGCGCCGGTAGGTAGATAAGTTGCGATAATAGTGGCGCCCGGAACTTCTGAATTTTTACTGTCTTTAATTCTTCCGCTGATAGAAGAAGTTGTCACCTGAGCCATTAAGCCTGAGCTTAATAAGAGAAACATTGACAATAATGATAAGCTGAATGCGAGCTTATTGGTAAAAAACTTTTTCATGTTTTTTGAAAAATTGGTTAAAATAATATTCTACGGGTCCTGAAGAAAGACCTTTTAAGTGAGTTGGATCAAACAGATAAATTGGAGTAAAAAGAAAACGGGACTATCTCAAAGCCTGAGATTAGAAAATAAAATGAATAATGGAAAAGCAGGGTAATGTATTTGGGAATCACTGGTTAATCCGAATGTTAATGCTTTGGAAATCTGAATGGCTTTCTGCCGGATTTCAAAATGGCTGATAGCATGTAAAATTTCCTTTTCTTCCAAACAATCATCTTCTTCCAGACTCAGATCCAGATCCTGGCTCATGCAGCCGGAATAATTTGCGGAAACGTTCAGATGAGAGATTTTAGAAATTGCTTTGCCTGCTGAAAAAGACCCTGTCGGTACGATATTCAGGTTCATAAACAAGATGCTTATGACTGAGACAAGGAGTATTTCTTTTATGACTTTCACGCCACAAAACTAAACCCGTAAAATGAATTCAATTTTACCTTAATGTTATGTAATTGTTAACAATAAGGGTGTTTGGAAGGAAGTATTATTCAGGTAAGAAATTTTTGAATTATTCTGTTAAATCAAGGAAAATAGAGGCTTTTTTATGTTCCCTGTACTGTGCAAAATTTGCACAAAACTAATGTAAAATGGAAAAACCAGGAAAGTTACTTCCCTGTCTTCCCTGAAGATTAAAGATATGTTAGGAGAAATTATGACCTGAATTATTAATTAATTAACATAAAACCTGATCAGGACAGATTTATGAATCACCCTGATCAGGTTTGTTTAATTTTAGACTGGAGAAAGCGGTATGAATATTTCTATTTGATAAATGTTATTTCGTTTTTCAGTCCGGTATATTTTCTGATGTCGAGGGAAATAGCTCCGATTTTAAGCTCGATTTCAGCTCTGATCGGAATTTTGTTTTCATCGTCTGAAATCCAGATTCTCAAAGCATCATTGTCCTGAAAGAAGTTATTTTGAGGAAGCATCGGGGTAATTTTTAAAGTATTGATTTTTCCGAATTTCGTATTGATTTGTTCTCTGCCCTTTAATTTCATTCTGATTTCATAAACCTGTCCGTCAAAAAAGGCTTTAACCGGAACAAAATCATTCACTTTTACTTTTGAAAAATCAACAGTTCTCAGGAAAAAATAGCCGCTTACCACATCCTGAATATTATCCGGCACCGGAAAAGTCTTTTTCTCACGGTCATCATCAAGTTCATAGGTTTTAGCCAGGTTATTGGTGTGATCGAAAACAATCTTGTCTTCTGTCTTGTAACCGCCTTCCTGTTTTTTGGTATAAAACTGGTGAGGTAAAATGGCGGAAGTGTCTATATAAGAGGCCCAGGTATCACGTACTTTAGCAACCCAGTCTGTAATTCCGGTAGTTCTTCCATATACTACAGCTTTAAAGCAAGGCCTTCCGTTAACTACCTGAATTTTATCATCAACATCCACAAATGCTTCAGCCGCATTCACAAATCCGTAGTGAACCCGGTACTCAAGATGTTCCCCTTTTGAAAAACTTTTATTAACCAGAACTCTTTCTTTCTGGAAAGCTCTGAAGCCTAAAAGTGTTATACAAAAGATGCTGATAATCAATAATTTATTCATAATAAATACGTTAAAAGAAAAATAGTTGTATAATTTTTCATTTGGGCATTTTTAAATAAACTCTTGTTCATTTGAAAATGTATGCTGCTTTCGGGAGATTGTTTATCGGCCAGCCATAATTTATCGATTAAGTAAACGCTGGTCTGAAACGTCTGTCCTTATTGCTGCTTCTGAAAACGATCAATTATACTTGTTTTTTAAGAAATTTAAGAATTTAGGAAAGTCTCCTTTAAATCGTTTTTTAAATAGTTCTTCAAATTCATTCTGCTTGGCGTTATAGGTTTTGAATCCTACAAAAAACGCATCATTCGGCAAGTTATTTTTATCAAAATTAAATTTAGAGACTTTGCTGTTCTTTTTATAAAGTGTATCCTGTTTCACAAGAATTGACTCGATGAGATGGTATTTCAGAGAATCTTTGACTTTATCTGTCATTTCAGGACTGAATGTTTTATAAAGGCTGTCAAGCATCAAAGTACCCCTGTTAATATGTTTTACTAATTTTATCCGGACTACCTTTCCCTGTTCATATCTTTTATATCCGTGAGAACGCTTACCGAACTTAAAATTCAGAAACCGCATGGCACCATAGTCTCCGATGAAATTGGCCATATTTTCACTTAATTCATGGTTGTCTTTCACAAAAATTGTTCCATGAGTCATTTCATGAATAATCAGGCTGGCTAATTTTCCGTCGTGGTAATACAACATACTTGATAATATTGGTTCCGGAAACCATCCTAATGTTGAATAGGCAATCCCTTCACCCATATCGGTGTCATAACCTTTTGATTCCCAGTAAAGCTGTTCATGTTTCGCCATTTCTTCGTTAAAGAATCCTTTGTAGGTAAAAGTTCCGATCAGGGGAAAATAAAACGGGTGAGCTTTCAATTCGTACTTTTCTGCCACTGTAAGGAGGTAAACCAAAGGCTTGCCTTTTTGGTCAAACAAGGTCTGATAGACCTTCGGATTATCTTTTAATCCCAGCGAATCAATGGCAAAGCGCTTAATTTCTCCGATCAGTTCAATTCGTTTTTTCAGAGAATCAGGTACTGCCGGGTCTTTCAGCACTTCTTCGAGCGGGCGGGTATTAAAGGCTACATTCAATCCGCCTTTTGCCATAGAAACACCCCATTTCACCCAATCCCGTTGCCAGTAAGCCAGCAATCCTCCCGATATAAAGAAAAGCAGGAACAAAATGCTGATTTTACGTTTTCTGTTTCTTTTTTGTATTTGTTTACGCAGTAAAAACATGATAATGTACGGATTTTTAATCACCGTGGTTCTTTGCAGATTCGACATAATTTCCGGCCTGAGCGCCTGAATTATGGAATGAATTACGGGAAAGCAAAAAAAATGGTTAATTGATTCGCTTTCAAAACCTTAGAAACTAAGCTTGAAAATATGTTTAAAGGTTAAAAATTTCACCGGACCCAAGCATTTATGGACTGTATCCTCAGTTCCAGATAATTGTATTTTTAAAAAAATATGTAACATTTCGCTACCTGAACCCTTGTTCATATCAATCAACCTGTAATTGGTATAATCTTTCTGGCCGAGCCTTAATTTTAATTTTATTTTATGTCAAAAAAAGCGTAATTTCACTGAATGTAAAATGCTACTTGAACAATTAATCCGCTTGAAGTATCTGCTCTTTAACAATTGGAAATTCTGAGGGAAAATTCAAAATTTCAACCCTTTTTCCGGTCTTTCATCTTCTGTTTCAGGGATATTCAAACATTTAATGTGTTTCTTTGGTGTTGCGAAGATATCATCTTAAAGTAATCGAAAAAAATAACATGGCAAAACAACAAGCAGAAGTAAGTAATCCTGCAGCTGAGAAATTAAAAGCCCTCCAAACTACACTTGAAAAATTAGATAAAGCTTACGGAAAAGGTACCGTTATGCGTTTGTCGGACAGCAAAGTTATGGATGTTCCGGTTATTTCTACCGGATCATTGGGTCTTGACCTTGCTTTGGGCATAGGCGGTGTACCACGTGGCCGTATTGTTGAAATTTATGGCCCGGAATCTTCAGGTAAAACCACGCTTACTATGCACTGTATTGCAGAAGCACAGAAAGCAGGAGGTTTGGCGGCATTTATTGATGCTGAGCATGCTTTTGATAAGTCTTATGCTGAAAAATTAGGTATTGATACCAGTAATCTTCTGATCTCTCAGCCTGATAACGGTGAGCAGGCTTTGGAAATTGCTGAGCATCTGATTAGTTCAGGCGCAATAGATATTTGTGTGATTGACTCCGTTGCAGCATTGGTTCCCAAGGCTGAAATTGAAGGTGAAATGGGAGATTCCAAAATGGGTTTACAGGCTCGTTTGATGTCTCAGGCACTTCGTAAACTGACCGGTACAATCAATAAAACAGGTTGCTGCTGTTTCTTTATCAACCAGTTGCGTGATAAAATTGGTGTGATGTTCGGAAGCCCGGAAACAACAACGGGTGGTAATGCCCTTAAGTTTTATGCCTCGGTTCGTCTGGATATTCGTCGTATCGGACAAATCAAAGAAGGTGCTGATAATATCATCGGTAACCGCACCAGGGTAAAAGTTGTTAAAAACAAGATGGCTCCTCCGTTTAAAGTAGTTGAATTTGATATCATGTACGGCGAAGGAATCTCTAAAGCAGGAGAAATACTTGATCTGGCAACAGAACTGGAAATTGTGAAGAAATCAGGTTCATGGTTCTCTTATGACGGCAACAGATTAGGTCAGGGTCGTGATGCAGTAAAACAGATTCTGAAAGATAATCCGGAATTAATGGTTGAATTGGAACAGAAAATCAAAGAAAAAGTGAAAAGTGATGAAAATGTTCTGGTTGATACCATTGAACCGAATATTCTGGATGATGGTTCTCCGGAATAGTTGAAAATCATTCAGATTGAAAAAGGAGAAATCGCAAGGTTTCTCCTTTTTCTGTTATGGTAAATTGGGTGATTCATGTAAAATGACTATTTTTGGAATATAACCGAAACTCTTTCCTCTGATTTATGTCCGCACACAAACACCGAAGACGTACTGAAATTTGCCATAACTGTGGAACCATTTTACCTCCTGATACCAATTTTTGCCCCAGCTGCGGTCAGGAAAATCATGATTTAAAAGTACCTATCGGCCATTTGATTTATGAAGTTGCCGAAAGTATTACACACTTCGATACCAAACTCTGGAATACCGTAAAAGCGATCTGCACGAAGCCGGGTAAAATCACCAAAGATTTTCTTGAAGGCAGAAGAGCCAGATATGTTCCGCCTGTCCGTTTATACATCTTCGTAGCTTTTATATTTTTTCTGGTTTTGAATAAATATGCCGATGCTTCTGTGGCGAATCTTTTGCATAAAGACAAGGAGACTGCCTTAAAAAATGACGGGAAGGAAAAAGATAAAAAAGATTCTGAAAAAGCAGGCATGATTATCGCCTCCAGGCTAAATGAGAAACTTTCAGAAAATGCCGGGAAAGAAAATAGCAGGGCAGATTCAAATGATAACTTTGATGCTGGAGAATTTCTGCAGAATTTTAACGAGGATGATGAAATCGGAGATATTCTTGATGAACTCAATATCGCCAAAAAAGATACTTTAAGAAAGATTTTGGGAAAGTTGCCTTTAGATGTTCAGAAGGCCAAACTGATCAGTTTTCAGAAACAAATTGCTGTAAATGAGGAGGCAACGGTTGAAATAGAACAGGTAACACCTGAGCTGAGAGCATTCTTTACGGAGAAATTCGGCAAAAGAAATGCTTTACAATACACCATTAATCTGAAAGCCTTAAAGGACAACAAAGAGGTTCAATATAATTTCGGAGGAGATACAACCGTTACCGTCAGAGGAAGTAAGGGTGATGTAGAAAATGTGGCCCGATATAAAGCTATTCTTGAAATGAGCAATGAGGAACTGGATACCTACATGAAAACGACAAAGATCCTGGGAATAGAAAGCTATAATCTCTTCGGGAAATGGTATTCAAGACAGTTTTATCGTAACAGAATTAAATATACCCTGGCTTTTCATGAGAATAAGGAGGAGGCTATCCATAACGTAGTACATTTACTGATAGGTATCTTTTCCTTAATGATGTTTTTTCTGATGCCTTTGGTAGCAGGTTTGCTGAAACTGATTTACAGCCAGAGAACACACTGGGCGGTTCGTCATCCTTTTCAGGCATTATTCCTGATTATTAAGAAGATTCTGGTATTTTTCAAAGTATTAAAACCGGATGTGATCAAACATATTCCTTCTTTGCATAACCGGAAAGACTGGTATTATTACGAGCATCTGATTTTTTCGATTCATAGCCATAGTGTGTTCTTTTTAATGATTCCTCTGTTCTGGGCAGTCGTTTCCATCTTTCACCTGGAATTAAGCCTGACAGGCCCGGCCTTATTGTTCGGCTATTTGTATCTGATTGTTTCATTAAAGACTGTGTATCGCCAGAAATGGCTCAAGACCGTTGTGAAGTCATTGATTCTTGTAAATCTTTATTTCTTCCTGTTCTTTTTTGTGGCCTTATTTGTAGGTATAGTAAAATTCGGCTTGTCATAAGTCCATCCGGCGACAAGTGGTGATTAACAAAAGAGCTTCCGTTTGCAAAATTATTGCCAAAAGAAGCTCTTTTACTTTTTCTATGTGCCCATGTTTCTATGTAGTAACAAATTATTCTATGTGCTCTATGTTCCTATGTGGTTGCAAATTTTCTATATGCTCTATGTTTCTATGTGGTTACAAATAAGATAGTGAAGTCTCTTTTCTATGTGTCCTATGTTCCTATGTGGTTGCAAATTTTCTATGTGCTCTATGTTTCTATTGTGGTTGCAAATTTTCTATGTGCCCATGTTTCTATGTAGTAACAAATTATTCTATGTGCTCTATGTTTCTATGTGGTTGCAAATAAGATAGTGAAGTCTCTTTTCTATGTGTCCTATGTTCCTATGTGGTTGCAAATTTTCTATGTGTCCTATGTTCCTATGTGGTTGCAAATTCCCCCCCAAAAAACAAGTATGAACAAAATCCTGATATTGTCGATTCTCAGCCTTTTTGCAAGGATAACATTAGCACAGCAATCATCCTGGGTGCGTATCAATCAATTAGGGTATTTACCTAATTCCGTCAAAGTAGCTGTTTGGGTCAGCAAGGAGCATGATGAGATTAAAGAATTTGGTCTGTACGATGCCTTTTCAAAAAAGCGGGTATTTCATTCTGTTAAGATAAAATCATTCGGAAAATATGCCGCATTTGAATCCTCAGCCCGTTTAGATTTCAGCGAGTTCAGAAAATCAGGCATGTATTTCATCAAATCCGGAAATGCCATTTCTCCGAATTTTCGCATCAATGCCGATGTCTATGATGGTACTGCTGATTTTATTCTCAGATATATGCGTCAGCAGCGGAGTGGGTATAATCCCTTTCTGAAAGATTCCTGCCATAAACAGGATGGGTTTATCGTTTATCATCCTGATCCCAAAAAAGATTCAACGCACCTGGATGTATCCGGAGGCTGGCATGATGCCTCAGATTATCTGCAATATGTTACTACTTCTGCCAATGCGGCTTTTCAGCTGTTATTTGCCTATCAGCAAAATCCCGAAGTATATGGAGATGAACATGATGCCTGGGGTAATAAAGGCAAAAATAATATTCCGGATATTCTCGACGAAGCAAAATGGGGAATTGACTGGCTTCTGAAAATGAATCCGGGTAAAAATGAAATGTATAATCAGCTCGCTGACGACCGTGATCATAAAGGTATGCGATTGCCAAATCATGACAAAGTACAATACGCAGGCAATCAGGGTTTAGCACGTCCGGTGTATTTTGTTACCGGAAAGCCACAGGGATTTAAATATAAAAACAGAACAACCGGAGTAGCTTCTACTGCCGGAAAATATGCCTCAACCTTTGCATTGGCAAGTCAGGTGCTTCGGAAGTTTTATCCCGGATATGCAGATCAGCTTATTCCTAAAGCCATTGACGCTTATGAATTTGGCAAACAATTTCCGGGTGTTTGTCAGACCGCCCCGGGAGGAGCACCATATTTTTACGAAGAAGATAACTGGGTAGATGATATGGAACTGGCTGCTACACAATTATATGCCATTAAAGCACCAGGGAATTATTATCAGGAAGCAGCCAGTCTGGGAAGACAGGAACCTCAGACACCCTGGATGGGAGCTGACACTGCCAGACACTATCAATGGTATCCGTTTCTGAATTTGGGTCATTTTTATATGAGCAATAATACCGGAGATTCAGAGAAATATTCCGCAACATTCAAAGAATTTATGCGGCAGGGGATTGAAAAAGTTTACCTAAGGGGGAAAAACAATCCTTTTCAGAATGGCATCCCATTCGTCTGGTGTTCAAACAACTACGTCAGTGCCATGATTACCCAGATCATGCTCTACCAGAAAGTAAGCGGAACTAAGGCTTATGATGATATGCTGGCTGCTCTTCGCGACTGGTTATTTGGCTGTAATCCCTGGGGAGCAGGCATGATCGGCGGTTTACCGGAGGATGGTGTTTCGCCTCATGATCCACATTCTTCTCTCGCCCATTTAAATCATTACAAACTGGACGGCGGTTTAGTAGACGGGCCGGTTTATGGTTCTATCTGGAAAGGATTGATTGGAATTACTTTGTACCAGCCCGATGAATTCGCAGCATTCCAGTCGAATCTGGTGGTTTACCACGATGATTACGGGGATTATTCAACCAATGAGCCAACAATGGATGGAACTGCGAGTTTGTCTTATCTTTTAGCCAGTCTGGAAAATGAAGGAACAAAGGAAAATGTTCTGAAAAACCTTACAAAGGAAGAGGGGGCGATTGTGAGAATGAATAAAAAAGAAAAGAAAATCTATCTGACCTTTACCGGACATACCTTTAATGATGGGGGAGAGCTCATTGCAAAGGTGCTCAAAAAACATCAGGTAAAAGCCAATTTCTTTTTCACAGGTGATTTTTACCGGAATCCTGCTTTTAAAGGTACGATTTTACAACTGATAAAGGATCAGCATTATTTAGGAGGGCATTCGGATAAACATTTGCTTTATGTTCCCTGGGAAAACAGGGATTCACTATTGGTCTCTAAGGAGGATTTCCTGAAAGATTTATCAGATAACTATACAGAATTGGCAAAATTTGGCATAAAAAGAGAGAAATCCTATGCTTTCATGCCACCTTATGAATGGTATAATTCTACGATCTCAGACTGGTGTAAAGAACAGAATATAACGTTGGTAAATTACACCGGCGGGACCTCCTCAAACGCTGATTACACGACACCGGAAATGAAAAATTATGTAAGCAGCGACAGAATTTATCAGAAAATTATGGATTATGAGGTTAAAAATGCCGGGGGACTGAACGGTTTTATCCTATTGAGCCATGTGGGAACTGATCCGGCACGAACAGATAAATTCTACTATAAATTAGATAAGTTAATCAGCACGCTTAAGAAAAAAGGTTATACATTCGGTACGTTTTAAACAAGCACTAAAAGAATCGGGCTTATCTGATTGATTCAGATAAGCCCGATTCTCTTTTTATATTTATTCAGCTTTAGATCTCACTCTGTTAAACCGTCTGTACAAGGTCTGCATCGTTTTCTCAACATCTTTGTCCTGTTCGATCATCTCACTGACAGTTTGTACTGCATGAATTACGGTACTGTGATCACGCCCGCCAAAATGATAACCAATTGATTTTAAAGGCAAATTGGTAAATTCTTTCATAAGGTACATCGCTACCTGACGCGGGAAAACGGTTTCTCTTTTGCGGGATTTACTCTTTAATTCACTGAGATCAATGTCGAAATGATTGGTAACCGCATCCAGGATATTATCAACGGTAACTTCCTTTTCATTATCGATTACGATATTTTTCAAAGTAGCTCTTGCCAGATCCATATCAATTTCACGTCTGTTCAATGAAGCATGAGCCATCAGAGAAACAATAACTCCTTCCAGTTCACGAACGTTGGTATCAATGCTGTGAGCAAGGTATTCAATTACCTTATCTTCTATATAAATGCCATCAGATTGCAGTTTTTTCTGAATAATGGCAATTCTTGTTTCAAAGTCAGGTTGTTGCAGATCGGCAGTCAGCCCCCATTTAAACCTTGAAAGCAATCTGTCCTGCATGCCCTGCAACTCTCTCGGAGAGCGGTCAGATGACATGATAATTTGTTTACCTGATTGATGAAGGTGGTTAAAAATATGGAAGAAAGTTTCCTGAGTCTTCTCTTTTCCAGCCAGAAACTGTACATCATCCAGAATCAGTACATCTACATGAAGATAGAAATTGGTGAATGCCTGCAAAGTGTTGTTCCGGATGGCATTGATAAATTGATTGGTAAATTTCTCGGAGGAAACGTACAAAACAAATTTATTGTCGTAGCGATCTTTGATATAATTTCCGATAGCCTGTACCAGGTGAGTCTTACCCAGCCCTACACCGCCATAAATCATCAATGGGTTAAAAGAAGTAACCCCTGGTCTCTCAGCCACGGCCAGTCCGGCAGAACGCCCAAGACGGTTACAATCTCCTTCTACGAAATTGTCAAAAGTATAATGCGGGTTCAGATAAGAATCCAGCTCCAGTGAGTCAAGGTCCTTTAACTGAAAAGGACTGTGATAGATATTGGGCTCAGGCTGATTAGGCTTCGGTTTCGGAGCGGGAACTGTTTGCTTCTGATTAGGAACATTATAGGCAATAGGAGGGTTTTTACGATCTCCTTTGTCTACAATGATGGAATATTCTAACATGCCGTTTACCCCCAAAGTGGCATCAATGGCAAGACGAAGTACATGTACATAGTTTTCCTCCAGCCACTCAAAAAAGAACTGGCTCGGAACCTGGATCGTCAGGGTATCATTTACTACACGCAAAGGTACGATAGGCTCAAACCAGGTTTTGTAACTCTGGTCTGAAGTTTCTTTGCGAATAATATCAAGGCATCTCGCCCACACTTGCCTGACTTCTGTTTGCATTGTTAGGTTATTTTTTTCCAATTTCGCGGTTCACGGCTTTCAGATGACTAATTTTTTTTAGAATTATTAGTAATAGTGGCTTAGAAACAACGTAAATTATTTAAATAGCAAAAAGCGTAAAATTTTACTCTTACTAGTAAGGTGCTGGCAATCAGATTTTTAACAGGCAGAACGCAATGTCAGACTGAAAACCCCCTGAAAAAGGGAGACAAAAATAGTAAATTTCAACGGACTGGCAAACCTAAAATACCTCTAAAATGCAAAAAATTGGAAAGTTAAAACCCTTTAAAAAGTGTTGCCTTAGAATAATACAATCGATATGCCATTACTATGCTATTTCTTAAAATATTTGTTCGGAATAGTCTAAAAATTTATCTTTGTTAATCTTTGAAAAATCAAAAAAAACATTGATATGTTTCAAATATGAAAAAAACAATTTTCAATGAATTTGCGCCTGTTTCAAAAGATTTATGGCACAAACAGACCCTGCGTGACCTCAAAGGCAAAGACTTTGAAGAAACGCTGCTTTGGCATACGAACGAGGGCATAGTTGTCGAACCCTATTACACGGCGGAAGACCTGAGTACACTACCTTTGAGTGCCTTGCAACAGGTTAATTGTCAGGATTTTAACCGAAACTGGCAAAACCGGGACCAGATCAAATTCGATAATACAAATAAGGATAATGCACTGATAATCAGCAGTTTGAAAAATGGCGCCGATTCTGTGCAGATTGATATTAGTGGTGTACCAATGGGTGAAATCGAATTTACAAAGTTATTTCATAATATCAAATTCTCGGAGACTCCTATTTCATTTAAAATTGAAAATAATTCTTTAGCGGTTATAGAAGCCCTTCTTAAATTCGTCAATTACCGGATCAGGGGGACACTCAATGATGATCCCATAGCTTTGTTTATGACCAAAGGTGTCTGGCATGAAAATGTATGGTATGAAAAGGCAGAGGTTATTAAAAAAGTACAAGATTCTCCTCATTTTAAAGTACTTACGGTAAATAGCCATCATTTCCACAATGCAGGAGCTACAGCTGTTCAGGAATTAGCTTATACAGTTTCATCATTGATATGCGTTTTGGATGAACTGACAGAACGGGGTTTGGCATTACCGGAAATTGTACAAAATATAGAATGTTCTCTTTCCGTTGGAACCAGCTATTTTACAGAAATTGCCAAAGTGAGAGCTTTAAGGTTCCTGTTTGCCAAACTGCTTGAAGGATATGACTTTCAGGCAGAATATCCGCAAAAAATAAGTATTCATTGTCAGACTTCTTCTTATTATGACTCTTCTTTGTCTGCCCATAACAATATGCTGAGGGCAACGACTGAAGCGATGTCTGCACTGATCGGAGGTTGTGATGCACTTTCAGTTCATGCTTTTAATGAAACTTTCGGGGCAGCAGATGATTTTGGCAGAAGAATTTCCAGAAATGTATCATCCATTCTGAAAGAAGAAAGCTATTTCGACAAAGTGAAAGATCCTGCCGCCGGAAGTTATTTTATAGAAAACCTGACGTTCCAATTGGCAGAAAAAGCCTGGGAAATTGTAAAAGAGGTTGAAGAAAAGGGTGGAATTCTTGAATCATTCAAAAGAGGAGAGATTCAGATGACAATCAGGGGAAGCCATTTACAAAATGTAGAAAACCTGAAGACGGGTAAAAAAGTAATGGTCGGGGTGAATAAATTCAGGGATGAAAATACCTTTTTTGAGAAAACTCAGAGGAATGAATCAAATCCTGAAAACAGCAATGTTTCTTTTGAGTTGTTAAAAGATTTAAGAGTGTCGGAGGAATTTGAAAAATAATCGCAAATTGTAAGTCATGAAGCCAGATATTTCTAAAATAGAATTGAGGAAAGCATTTGAAAAAGAGGAAATTTCTACGGAAAATGCTAAAAGCTGGAAAGCTCCGGAAGGAATTACCGTAAAGCCGGTTTTCTCAGCTGATGATATTGCAGGGGCAGAGCATTTACAATTTGCAGCAGGATTGCCTCCTTTCCTGCGGGGACCTTACTCTACAATGTATGTACAGCAAGCCTGGACAATCCGGCAGTATGCAGGTTTTTCAACCGCTGAAGAATCCAATGCATTTTACAAAAGAAACCTGAAAGGCGGGCAAAAAGGTTTATCCGTTGCTTTTGACCTGGCAACGCACCGGGGATATGATTCGGATCATCCCAGAGTAACCGGAGATGTGGGAAAAGCAGGGGTAGCCATAGATTCTGTGGAGGATATGAAAATCCTTTTTCATGAAATTCCATTGGATCAGATGTCTGTTTCCATGACCATGAACGGGGCGGTGTTGCCTGTTATGGCATTTTTTATTGTAGCGGCAGAGGAACAGGGTGTAAGTCCTGATAAATTATCAGGAACCATTCAGAATGATGTACTCAAAGAATTCATGGTTCGGAATACATACATTTATCCGCCGGAACCATCTATGAAAATCATTGCCGATATTTTTGAATATACTGCGGCAAAAATGCCGAAATTCAACTCCATTTCTATTTCAGGGTATCATATGCAGGAGGCGGGAGCAACTGCAGATCTGGAGCTGGCATATACGCTGGCAGATGGCCTGGAATATCTCAGAACCGGCCTTAAAGCAGGGTTGGACATTGATAATTTTGCACCAAGATTATCCTTTTTCTGGGCTATCGGCATGAATCATTTTATGGAAATTGCGAAAATGAGGGCGGGAAGAATGCTTTGGGCAAAAATTGTTAAACAATTTAACCCTCAAAGCAGTAAATCTCTGGCTTTGAGAGCGCATTGTCAGACTTCCGGCTGGTCGCTGACCGAACAGGATCCTTTTAATAATGTTACCCGGACCTGCATAGAAGCAATGGCTGCCGTGTTGGGACATACCCAGAGTCTTCATACCAATTCACTGGATGAGGCTATTGCTTTACCAACAGATTTTTCAGCAGGAATTGCCAGAAATACGCAATTATATCTTCAAAATGAAACAGATATAACCAGAATTGTAGATCCCTGGGGAGGTTCTTATTACGTAGAATTTCTGACGAAAGAACTGGCAGAAAAAGCTTGGACACTTATTGAAGAAGTAGAAGAACTTGGCGGAATGGCTAAAGCCATAGAAACTGGTTTGCCTAAAATGAGAATTGAAGAAGCCGCGGCTAAAAAGCAGGCCAGAATTGATTCTAAAAAGGATATTATTGTTGGTGTCAATAAATACCAGATTACCGAACAAACTAACATAGAGATTCTTGAAGTAGATAATCAGGCCGTAAGGTTGTCACAGATTGAAAGACTAGAAAGGATTAAAAAAGAAAGAAATGAGGTTTTGGTGCAGGAGGCTTTACAGAGCATTACAGATGCTGCTGTTACAAAAGAGGGAAATTTATTAGATTTAGCCATAGCAGCAGCCAGATTAAGAGCTACTTTAGGAGAAATTTCAATGGCTTTAGAAAAAGTTTACGGACGCCATAAAGCTATTATCCGTTCAATTTCAGGTGTTTATTCTTCAGAAGTGACAGACGACGAGAATTTCAGAATTGCCAGAGAAATGGCAGATGAGTTTGCGAAAATAGAAGGTCGCAGACCAAGAATTATGGTGGCAAAAATGGGGCAGGACGGCCACGACAGGGGCGCTAAAGTAATTGCTACGAGCTTCGCTGATCTGGGTTTTGACGTAGATATTACGCCTTTATTTCAAACACCGGAAGAAGTTGCCAGACAAGCAACTGAAAATGATGTACATGTGGTAGGAGCATCCAGTCTGGCAGCAGGGCATAAAACGCTTGTTCCCCAGCTGATTGAAGAATTGAAAAAGCTTGGAAGAGAAGATATTCTGGTAATTGCCGGTGGCGTAATTCCGGCGCAGGATTATCAGTTTTTATATGATGCAGGAGTAAAAGGTGTTTTCGGTCCCGGAACAATTATTTCCATTGCCGCCCAGAAGATTCTGAGTGAACTAATGAATTAACTTCTTAAAACCTAAGGACAAAATCCTGCTTTGGCTGATTTGTTCTGAAAAATACCAGACCTACAAAAAACAGATCAATTGAAATAAGTACAGAAGAATCATTTTTTATGTCAGTCCAGGCCCGATGCATCTCTTCTGACCAGTGAATGTCGTCAAATACAAAAACCGTTTCATTGTGAACTTTCGGCAGGCATGTTTTAAAATACTGCATGGTCGGCTCATAACGATGATTGGCATCAAAAAAGGCAAAATCTATCTGAGAAACCTGATTTACCTTTTCCCGCAGCGTTTCATCTAAATTTCCGACCACCACTTCTATATTGTTACAGGCCGTATCACTAAAATTCTGTAAGGCAATTTTAGCAGTTTCCGGACAACCTTCGAAGGAAATTAGCTTTGCTTTCGGATTTGCTTTGGACTCGTAAATGGTAGTGATTCCCAGGGAAGTTCCCAGGTCAAATATTACTGAAGGTTGAAAGAAACTGATCAGCCTGAAAAGCAATTTTCCGAATTTCGGAGACTTTTCTGCACTTTTGGCAATCTGCCTGATTTGTCTGGTATTGCTTTTGTAGATTTTTGAACCCGCTCCGAAATCCGTAATTTCAATAGTCCTCTTGTCTTTCAATAATTTACTGCGGAGTAATTCTATTTCCCTGAAAATATCAGAAGATTTTTTGGAACGAATGACTTTTGTGTACAGTTCAAAGACAAAAGGAGAATGAAGAGAATGCTCATTACGAGCGGTAAGAAGGTATTTTAAGTATTTTTTAATCAAAACTATATAAACTTTAAGAATAAAGACAAAGAAGAAATGTCAGAATGTTCTGATTTTCAGTGTAATATATTCAGTCAGTGATTTGGATTTTATATGAAGACTGACAGAACCGGCACAAAATCTCAGTACATTGATAAGAAGTTTTCTGAAAAAAATCAGGATTAATTCAGACGATAAGGAGCAATCATTGAGAAACCCGGGATTTGTACCATGAAATGTTTTCCATCCATGATTCTTTCCATCAGGTAGGTTCCAACCATTTTTCCGATAGAAGTGTTTAAGTTACAGCCACTTACATATTCGTGGAACTCGCCCGGTTCTAAAACAGGCTGTTTCCCGATAACACCTTCGCCTTCAACTTCACGGATAGTTCCGTTAGCATCATGAATAAACCAATGACGGCGAAGTAACTGTACCGTAAAATCACTTTCATTTTCAATACGAATCCGGTAAGAAAAAACAAAATGTTCATGCAGAGGGTTTGAATACTCAGCCTGATATTCAGTCTGCACACTAACTTTTACGCCTTCAGTTATAGCACTTATCATTTGATCAGAAATTTTGTGTTATCTGGATTAGTTGAGTCACACTTCTGGTTTTAAGTTCAATAATTTGGATCAAATTAGCCTTAATAATTTAGAAGCTTCCTATATTTAACGAAAATTACGTCAAACGAGTTTTAAAATCAATTACTTTACCAAAAAATAGATCAGTTGGCCCCAAAGTTTTTTACAAAAATATGTACGGGATAGCCAAATTCAAACTACTACCGAAAAATGAACGTAAATATTGCCGAATCCTGGAAAAATCGTCTTGCTGCTGAATTTCAGAAACCTTATTTTACTGATTTAGTTCAATTTGTTAAAAGTGAATACCAGCAGACCAAAATTTATCCTCCCGGAAAGCTGATTTTCAATGCCTTTGACAAATGCGGTTTTGATGAAACAAAAGTGGTTATTTTAGGACAAGACCCTTATCATGGAGCCGGGCAGGCAAACGGACTTTCATTTTCGGTAAATGACGGAGTAGTTCACCCGCCTTCACTTAGAAATATATTTAAAGAAATTGAGAGTGATTTGGGGAAACCGGTTCCGGTTTCCGGTAATCTGGAAAGATGGGCAACACAAGGGGTATTGATGCTCAATGCCACGCTGACTGTTAGAGCAGGAGAGGCGGGTTCTCATCAGAAAAAAGGCTGGGAACAATTCACAGATGCCGTCATTCGTTGTATCTCAGCAGAAAAATCCGGAGTAGTTTTCATGCTTTGGGGAAAGTACGCTCAGGATAAAGGTGCCGTAATTGATGGTTCCAAACATTTGATTCTGAAAGCTAAACACCCCTCACCAATGGCAGCTAATTATGGCGGCTGGTTTGGCACCAGACATTTTTCTCAGGCTAATAACTATCTGATTGACAAAGGTCTAAGTGGAATTGAATGGTAATAAGAATCATTTGAAAACAATACTAAAGACAATCCCGTGAAACATTTACTAATCTTATTTCTTTCTTTCACTTCCCTGCTGTCTGAAGCACAGTCGGTTAATATTTCAGTGAAAACAGAGAATGCTCAGGGCGATACCCTGCAATTAATTCATGATGTTCTGTTTCTGGGTGAAAATCCGGCATCTTCAGCTCAGGTTATCAGAGTTTCTGAAGGAAACGGAAGCCAGCAATTGAAGTTTACAGCGGATGTTAATGCAGTCACTTTGCTGGAACTGGTTTATAAAAAACAGCATCTTTTCATTTTTGCAGATAAAGGAGACAATATTGATCTGGAATTTGATGGGAAAGATTTTTTTAAATCTGTTAAATTCAAAGGCTCTAAAGCATCGGAAAATGACTTTCTGGCAAAATTCAACCAGCAGTTCAGTAAAGAGTTTAACACATCGATGATGTATGCTAAACTGAAAGAAAGTGGTGTGGATGCCTGGGAAATGGCTCTTTTTGATACCAAAAGGGCACAAACTAAGTTCTACAGAGAGTTTCCCGGAAAAGATAATTTCTCAGAAGATTTCAAAAAATATCTTGAAAATCAGATTCGATGGAACTACTGGCATTTATTGCTTGCCTATCCGATTGTAAGAGGAAATTCGGATCCTAAAGTCCCGAATGTATTATCACTTCCTTCTGTTCTGCTCGAAGGACTTGATGAAAAGAAAATTCAGGATGAAAATACCATGCTTTCATCTGAATACAGAGCCTTTGTCAATTATTATGTAACATATTATAATTCGAAAGACAAAGGATTTGTAAAGTATGCCGATATGAGCAAAATGATTCAGGATAAGCACCTTTTTGCCAGAGAACACCTGCAGGGGAAGGCTTATCAATACATTCTGGCCGGTTTGCTTTATGACAGATGTGAACAGGTTTTGCCCTCGGTGGCAAGAAATGTTTTTTCAGCTTTGTCAATTACACCCAATTCTGAAGCTTATGCAGCTCTTATCAGGGAGAAATGTGGCAGCATTATGAGCAAAAAGGATGAGGAAGTAACCAAAAAAGCGGACGACTCTAAAAACTGGTTCAGAATGCTGAGTCTGAAAGGAGATACACTTTCTCTGGCAAGTCTGAAAGGAAAGGTGGTGTATATAGATTTCTGGGCATCCTGGTGCGGGCCTTGTCGCATGGAATTCCCTTATTCAAAGCAATTGCATGCCAAACTGACCGACAAGCAGAAAAAAGATATTGTGTTTCTTTATATTTCGATTGATGACACGGTCGAGATCTGGAAAAAAGCAATAGAAAGTCTTAAACTGGATAATGGTTTACATGGTTTGTCGCTGGGAGGCTGGGCCTCTCAGGCAGCGAAGTTTTTTAATATTAATGCTATTCCAAGGTATATTCTGATTAACAAAGAGGGTGTGATCGTGAATAATAATGCCAGAAGACCATCTGATCCTGCTATTCTGAATGATATCCTGCAATTGACGGAAGGTAAAAAATAGAAAATTTAACCGTAAAAAGGCCTGTATCATAAGCAATTTGTTTATGATACAGGCCTTTTTACGTTGTCATAGAACCTGACTAGATTTCTTCGAGTAAAGATGCAAAATCTACAAAAGAACCCTTGAATTTCTGATGAACTTTATTCCTCAAATCATCTTCGTACTCATTTTGGAAAATATCAAAACTATCCATACTGGTAAAACGGTATTGAAATGTATAGGTTACTCCGCCGTTATCAATTTCAGTAAGTAATTTTAAAATGGTACAATTCTGCAGGAAACTAATCGCTGAAACCTCTTTAAGATGGTTTTCTTTCATCCATTCAATAAACTGTGTATGAATATTTTCGTCGATACTGTAAGTAATGTTATATAGAAGCATTTTCTCGTAAAGAATTAGAATCAAAGTGCAAAATTACGAAATTCAGAACATTAAGCGGGTTACTTTAAGGGCTTTATTTTATTAGGCAATTCATTGTTTCCCTGAATAATCTCCTTTATGTTTGCAGGAAAACTATTTTCCGACTGTTAAGACATCGCATTCACTTCAATAAACGCCTTAAAATGAATATTTTCAAATCTCTGATTTTTTCCTTTTTCCTTTTTTTACCCGGTTTAATAATAGCACAGGGCCAATCCGGTACTTCATTTCATGTGGTTCCGCTTGGGGTAAAAGGAGGCACGGACGAAAGTAATTTGTCATCCTATATGCTGGCTCCTGCGGATACCAGAACTTATATCTGCCTGGACGCCGGAACAATTTATTCCGGAATTGATAAAGCAGTAGCGAATGGTGTTTTTAAAGCTTCAACACCATATGTACTTAAAAAATATATCAAAGGATATCTGATTTCTCATGCTCACCTGGATCATGTTTCTGGACTGATTATTAATTCTCCTGCTGATTCTTCAAAAACCGTTTATGCCACAGCAGATTGCATGAAAATGATGGAAAATCATTATTTTAATGATGAAACCTGGGCTAATTTCGGAGATGAGGGAAAAGGTGTCCACCTGAAGAAATATCATTTTCAAACGCTTGAATTAGCGAAAGAAACGCCACTCGAAAATACCGGAATGACGGTGCAGGCATTTCCTTTAAGTCATATCAATCCTTATCAGAGTACTGCTTATCTGGTGAACAGTAATGGCAATTATATCTTGTACCTTGGTGATACCGGTCCGGATGAGGTGGAAAAAAGCGACAAACTTCGTCAGCTTTGGCAGAAAGTAGCTCCGTTGGTGCAAAACAAAAGTCTGAAAGGTATTTTCATAGAAGTTTCCTTTCCGACTGAGCAACCCGATAAGTTTCTTTTCGGCCATCTTACACCAAAATGGCTGATGAATGAAATGAATGTTTTGGCAGGATTTGCCGGAAAAGATGCTGTTAAAGGCCTGAACGTGATTATCACTCATTTAAAACCTCCTTTATCAAGTGAATTGAAGATCAAAGAACAATTAAAGGCACAGAATCCCCTCGGACTTGAAATTATATTTCCGGAGCAGGGAAAAGATTTTAAACTCTAAACATTACCTGTTCTCCGGATAATTCAAAAGTGTATTCAAAATGTTTCGTTTCTTATTCTATTGAAAACGAGATATTTTTGAATACACTTTTTTGTTGAAATACATTTAATGGCGTTTAAAATTATTTTTCTGCTGCAAACTAATTGCTTCCTGATTTGCGTTTTAAAATCAGTGGTTTTCTTGTAAAAATTAAAGTTTTTAAATAAATCCCGATTAAACCAAAGTAACCGATTCCTGTCTAAAAATCAGTTACGTTCCAATACTAACCAATAGAAAAATATGATCTGAGATTTACCTGAATTTTTTATTGCCCTTGAAATATATTATTAGCTCGGGAAATGGGTTCGGTTTAATCAATTACTTAATTACAGATCATGAAAACATCTTTAAAGCCTTCCGTTCATTATTTCCCCTGTTATTGATTTCAAGGAATATTTAATTCTTCAGAGAATTTCGATATAGTTTTAGGGAATAAGCTTTTTAATCTTATCAAATACAAGTATTTATGAAACGCTTAACAATTTTAGTTGCCTTGGCTCTGGGATTGGGGTTGAGCAGCTGTTCGTCAGTGAAGGTTGATCAGAAACCGACAGCTAATTTTCTGGATTATAAAAGATACGCCTGGGTAAAACCAAATGTGCTGGCAGGAAATAATCCTTTTTATAAAAGCTCATTAGTTGAAGCAAATATAAAAAGTGCCATCAGGAATGAATTTGCCATGAGGGGAATTACCGAAGATAACCAGAATCCGGACTTCTTTCTGATGTATCATATTTTTACCCAACAGAAAACCAGGACGGTTTCTAATCCGTATTCAATGTATCCTTATTATGGTTTTGGTCCGAGATCATTCTATTTTCAGGGGCAGCTGATGTATATGGGTTATGGAGGTTATTATAACCCCTGGGGAATGGGTTATCACATGGAACCTTATACCAACGGAACCTTGATTATTGATGTGATTGATGCCCGGACCAAAGAATTAGTCTGGAGAGGTTCTGTGGAAAATCCTGTAAATGATCCTGCCAGATTAAGTAAACAGTTTTCTAAAGAAGCCAGAACAATTCTGGCAAAATATCCGGTAATGAACAACAACAGGAATTAATGGCTGTATAATAGTTCAGACAAATCGTTTAACAATTTTTATTTAAGACAATGAAATCGATAGATAACAAAAGAGGTTTTACCGGAATGACAGTAAAAGGCCTCCTTTCTTCCATATTTGTTTGGGTTGCATTTTCAGGACTTTTCCTGAGTTTTTCAGTAAATGCACAAAACAATCAGCCGCCGCAAATGGGTCAGGGACAAAATAACCCGCAGGATGACCAGCAGAATCTGGTAAATTCAATTGCTCCATATAAAGAGGATGTAAGAAATGCCATACTTATTGCGAGCCAGTATCCCGATGTATTGGAAAAAATGGCTCAATTGCATGATCAGACGAGTATGGCTTTTCAGCAGACTATTCAGGACTACGGACAAAAGAAACAAGGATGGTTTTATGAACTTTCACGTTTCCCGGACCTGATGCACGCTTTGGCAACCATGCCGGATAATCGTTCTAAAGAACAGATTCAGGCAATGTTACCTGAACAAACCGACTTATTGAAAGAAGCTTCGTGGAAGTTGTATAACAATCACCATAAAGATCTTGTGCTGGTTGATAATCTTAATCAGCAGGCTGAACGTGATTTTAGAGCACTTATCAATCCGTTAAGTCCTGATACACAGATGGCTTTGACTAAATTGGTTGCTATGCCTGAAGTAATTTCTTTGCTAAACAGCAATTTAAATCTGACCGCAGAACTAAGTGATAAATATAAAGCCGATCCGCAGGGTACTCAAAAAAGTCTTGCAGATCTGCATGATACCCTTGAAGCGCAGAACAAGCAGGATTTAGCGAATTATCAGCAGGAACTTGCCCAAAACCCTCAGGCATTACAGGAGTTACAGCAGGCTTCCAGAGATTATGCCCAGTCTAACGGTTATAATAACTACAATCCTGCTTATGGTTATGGGGGCTATAACAATTATTATAATCCTTATTCATACTGGTTCGGATATCCTTACTGGTACACTTCGGCAAACTGGTATCCTGGTTCCTTTGGTTTCAGCACCGGGTTTTATTACGGTTTTGGGGGTGCACCGGTATTCTATGGATTCCCTTCATTCGGTTTTTCAGCCTGGTTCTTTGGTGGAGCCTATCGTTACTACCCGAATTTATACCGTCAATACGGACATTATTATTATAATTACGGGGCTCAGCGTCGTTATTACGGCGGTATTAACAGAGGATTCTTTGGTGCTGCCAGACAGAATTTCCAACCGAGAGTTTATAGTGGAGGAAGATCAAACTGGATAACAAATCCTCAAAATTTCAGAGGATCAAATAATTATTCTTCAAGAATGGGTAGTGGAGGTAACAATGGACAGAGGGTAGATTCTTACAATCGTTCCAATACCAATACTTATCACAGCCAATCCTGGGGAAATAGCGGCGGCAGCCGTGGTTTTAGTGGTGGCGGATTCAGAGGCGGAGGAGGTGGGGGAGGTTTCCACGGTGGTGGCGGCGGCCGTGGACACCGATAGTGTTGTGTTAAGCAAAAACCCGAAAGAAACTCTTTCGGGTTTTTGTTTGGTTAAAGATATAGCTGAACCATTCTGCGCCAGTATCGGGGCCTGTGGGCTTCCTCATCCCATTCATAAAAATCATGATTAATCCCTTTTTCATGCAGGGAAAGACTCAATTGTTTGTTATTTTCCAGAAAAGCATCTTCCTTCCCGATTACAATAATAATAGAAAGGCTTCTCAACTGATTAAGTAACTGCTCATCGTGAATATTGGGAATATAACAGTTTGGCATATTGAAATAAATATCCTCATTAAAATAGCCGTCGAAAAGGTTGTTGAAATGCGGGAGAGAGATGGTAAGGTCATATCTTGCGCTCATACCCACAACTTTCGTAAATATGAAAGGATATTTGAATGCAATGTTTACAGCATGATACCCCCCCAGACTACATCCGGCAGCAATCAGTCTCTGATCCGGATTAAGGTTTCTGATAAGCGGAATCACCTCATTCAGAATATACTTTTCGTATTGTAAATGTCTTTTAATCCTTGCAGAAGGAGCATCCTTTGAATAAAAACTCTCATCATCAACACTATCGACACAGAAAATCTGAAGTTGACCTGACTCGATTTTGTCTCGCAGGGCTTCAATAATTTTCCAGTCTTCATAATCATAAAAACGGGCTGAGCGGGTCGGGAAAAATATTACAGGAGCACCTGAATGCCCCCAAACCAATAATTCCATATCTCGTTCCAGCTCCTTGCTGAACCATTTATGATAAGCTCTTTCCATATTGAGGTGAAAATACGAAATCTGTTCGAAATACAGATTTTTAAATAGGTTGTAATATGTTTTTTGACAAAATTTCCTTCCAGATAGCGTATCCTTCAGGACTCAGATGTAATTCGTCTTCTCCAAAAAGCTGATTTTTAGGGAAACCTTCTTTATCCAGCATTGACGTATAAACATCTATATAATTCTCATTATCATTTTTCCCGATTTCTCTCTCAATAATATAATTCGTGAATTTGATTTGCTCATTAATATCCCAACGTTTCCAGCTTGGTTTAATCGAAATAAAATAGCAGGGAATTGCACCGAATTTTTTCCTGATCTGACAAATGAGCTGAAGATAAAAGAAATAGATTTCTTCAGGATGTCTTCCATCTCCCAGGTCATTGTCTCCTGCATAAATGACAATTGACTTTGCAGATTGTATCGGAGCAACTAATCTGTCAAAATACCAGGTACAGGCCGCAAGTGTTGAGCCTCCAAAACCAAGATTTACGGGTTTAAATTCCGGAAAGTCACTGTACAAAGTTTCCCATTTGGTAAAAGACGAACTACCGTAAAAAATAGTTTCAGGCTGATAGTTCAATTGTGCTACTTCTTTTTCGACTCTTTGTACTTCTTCTTCGTACCAAAACATACTATTATTATAATTTTTAAAACTTTTGCCGTTGAAATTGAGTTTGTCATTACAAAGGTAATCGGTGGAAATTAACAAAAGATTAAGTATCTGAAACAATTTGTGAAATTATTCAGATTTCGTCTCTTTTTATTGATTTCTTTATGTAACAGCTTAGAACACATCCTGATATTTTTTTCAGAACCTTAAAAATTCTTCCGGAAACAAACACATCACAGTTCTGAAATTACCTGAAACTTATCAGGTTTTTTTTCAGATAATTCAAACTTTTCCTTTTAAAAAGAGTCTTATTCAGAGCGCATATATTTTTCAAGTTTCTTAATAAAATCATATAAATTTTCCAAAATTCTAAAATTAAGTCTGATATTTTAGCAAGAATGAAATTTGGCTTTTCACTGAATTTAAAATAGCCTCAGGCAACATTTGTTAATTAAAATGTTATTCAAATGAATAGGGAACCTATTTTTTCAAAAAGGAATTAAAATTATAACCGTCAATGTATGCTAAGTGTACTTATCAATTCCAACCGAATGACTTTCAATTCATCCGAAGGTTGAAAATCTGAGCAAACATTCCAGATACTTTGCGGGAGAGTGAGTCAGGTCGTTATAACGGTACATCCTACCTTTAACATGTTCAGCATTACAGCATAATATAGTTGTAAAATCTGAATCAGTGATAATGGTAAGAAATACAGTAATTTGTATAACGACATATCAGTTAACAGAGATGATTTTCGTATCTGCAAAAGTTCGGTTACTATTGTTTAACGCCGATACAATTATTGATGATCAAAATCAATGTTCTGAAAATCAGCCCGACTTGCTTAAGCTTAAATTAAATCGTTCCTCTTAAAAGCCCAGCGCCGACAAATGGAAGGTATTATTCGTTAACTATTTTTAAATCTAGATGAATTACATGCGTAAAGTCGGAAAAACTTTGCACTGGATGTTTTTTACTGCATTCCTGATTTGCAAGTTACCATCAACTATCCATTCACAGACAATCAGCCAGGAAAATCCTCCGGAAAGTGCCACCGTCAAGGCCGAAAAATTGGACAATGCAACCCTGGAAAATGTCATTCAATATGCTATCAAGCATCAACCTTTAATCCAGCAGTCTATTATAGATCAACGCATTACGGAAAATACCATTAAGAGTAAACTCGCAGACTGGTATCCTCAGATTAATTTCAACTACAATTTACAGCATAACTTTCTGGTCCAGACCAGTGTGATTGGCGGTAACCCTGTAAAACTAGGGGTTGACAATACTTCTGCGGCACAATTTTCACTTACCCAGAATATTTTCAATCGCGATGCCCTGTTAGCCAACCGCAGTCAGAATGATGTAAGATTGCAGGCAAGCCAGAATATTACCAATAATAAAATAGCCGTGGCTGCAAATGTTTCCAAAGCTTTTTATGCAGTTCTGGCCACCCGGCAGCAGATTTCAGTTTCTGAAGGAGATATTACCCGTCTTGAAAGAAGTCTGAAAGATGCAACGAATCAGTATAAAGCAGGAGCAACTGATAAGATCGACTTCAAAAGAGTAACAATTACACTTAATAATACCATGGCTACCAAGAAAAGCAATGAAGAGTTGCTGAAAGCCAGGGTTCAGAACCTGAAAAGCCTGATGGGTTATCCTGATTCTGAAGAATTGAAAATTGTGTATGATACCTTGCAAATGGACAGAGAGATTGAAGTTGATACCATGCAGCAGGTTGATTTCAGAACCAGAATTGAATACCAGCAGCTTGTTACATTGAAAAGACTTCGGGAAGCAGATCTGAAATATAACAAGTGGAGTTATCTTCCCAATGTGGCTATTAACGGGGCATACAACCTGAACTATCTAAACAATACTTTTTCAGATTTGTACACTAAAAATTATCCCAACTCATTCGCGGCACTTACTTTGTCGCTTCCGATTTTTCAGGGGGGAAAAAGAAAGGCAAATATCAACAATGCTGAATGGCAGCTCAAACGCCTTGAATGGGATGTCAATAATTTAAAGCTGAACGTCAGCTCGGAATATCAGCAGGCTTTGGCAACTTATAAGAGCAACCTTGCCGTTTATAGTTCTCAGAAGGAAAATATGGAATTGGCCAAAGAAGTATATGACCTTGTTCAGCTTCAATACAGATCTGGTATCAAAACCTATCTGGAAGTAATCACTTCAGAGACAGATCTCAGAACTGCAAGAATAAATTATTACAATGCACTTTATCTGGTACTTTCGAGTAAGGTAGATGTGCAAAAAGCATTGGGACAATTAAATTATTAACAGAAACCATCCAGATCATTATGTTTTTCAATACACTGAAACAATATACTATAGTAAGTTCTCTTTTCCTTTTAGCTTCCTGTGCAGACAAGAAGCCACAGCAGCAAATGCCGCAGGGTCCTCAGGCTGTTCCGGTAACACTTGAAGAGGTAAAAACAGCTGATGCTTCATATCAGGATGAATACCCGGCCACAGTAACGGCTTTGGATGTTGTAGAACTTCGTCCGCAGGTAAGCGGATTTGTAACCGGCGTTCATTTCAGCGACGGAGCAAGAGTACGTAAAGGACAATTGCTTTATTCAATTGATACACAGCTTTATGAAGCAAATTATGACCAGGCTGTAGCCAATCTTAAGGTTCAGGAAGCAAATCTGGTGAAAGCGCAGAAAGACGCTAACCGTTTCCATGAGCTTGAAAAAAATGATGCCGTTGCCAAACAATTGGTTGATAATGCAGATGCAGCACTTGAAGTGGCTAAAAAACAGGTTGAGGCAGCCAATGCCTCAATCAGAGGCGTGCAGACTAATGTCCGTTATACTAAAGTATTTGCTCCGTTTGACGGAACAATCGGCATTTCTGCGGTTAAAAAAGGTGCCGCAGTAACAGCTGGTCAGACGGTTTTAAATACAGTTTCAACCGATAACCAATTAGCGGTTGATTTTAATGTAGATCAAAAAGAAATTTATCATTTTGCCAGTTTATTGCAGAAAGGCCGTAGTTTGAATGATTCTACCTTTACACTTGCGTTTGGTAATGAAGTTTACCCTCATAACGGGAAAATTGTCCTGCTAGACAGAGCCGTTGATCCGCAAACCGGAACTATTAAAACCCGTTTGGTATTCCCGAATCCAAAGAATTTATTGAGATCAGGAATGACCGGAACGGTGAGAGTTCTCAACTCATCAAGCCAGGCGATTGTAATTCCTTACAAAGCAGTTTCTGAGCAATTGGGAGAATACTTTGTATATGTGCCGGGTGATAGCAGCAAGGTAAGCCAGCGCAGGGTTTCATTGGGTACAGCAATCGGAACTAATATTATTGTGAAAAACGGATTAAAAGGAGGAGAGAAGATTGTGGTGGAAGGAATCCAGAACCTGAGAGAAGGATCAGTTATTACAACTGCTGATCCGGCTGCAGCAGCGTCTGCCGCTCCTAAAAAATAGATATTTCCTGAATTCTCTAAGGTTTTAAAATTATTATAAGATAGATCAAAATGATAGCAGATGTTTTTATAAAAAGACCGATAACGGCAATCGTTACCTCCGTCGTAATTGTTTTGGTAGGTATAATTGCCCTTACCACTTTACCCGTTTCACAATATCCGGATATTACACCTCCAACCGTTACTATTTCCGGTATTTTTACCGGGGCTGATGCCCAAACCGTTGAGCAGACTACTACAACGGCCATTGAAACCCAGGTTAACGGTACTCCCGGAATGACCTATATGTCGAGTAACAGTACCAGTAGCGGTCAGAGTAGTATCAACGTATCTTTTGATGTCGGAACAAATGTAGATATTGCAGCACTTGATGTGCAGAACCGGGTGAGTGTAGCTCAGCCTACTTTACCGGATGTTGTAAAACGTTTGGGTCTGACAGTAAGAAAGAGAACACCGAGTATTATGATGGCTCTTGCCATTTACTCGCCAAACGGAACGCACGATTCTAAGTTTATCGGTAACTATGCCAATATTTACCTGAAAGATGCCTTGCAAAGGGTAAAAGGAGTTGGGGATATTGTTACAAGAGGGGATGATTTCGGGATGAGAATCTGGTTGAATCCTGAGAAACTGGCGGCGTTGAAAATGAACCCAAGCGATGTTTCGGCAGCGCTGGCAGAACAAAACCTTCAGATTGCAGCAGGTACAGTCGGGGGAAACCCACAGCCTTCTGCGCAGGCTTTTGAATACAGTGTGCTGACAAACAGCCGTTTGAATACAAAGCAGCAGTTTGAAGACATTATTATCCGCTCTTCTCCAAACAATGGAAGCATCGTTTACCTGAAAGATGTGGCAAGGGTTGAACTTGGTAAGTTTGACTATGGCGTAAATGCCTTTGTATCAGGAAAGCCTGCGGCATTTGTATTGCTTTACCTCGCTCCGGGTGCTAATGCACTTGATACCTATGATGGTGTAAATAAGGCTTTAGCCCAAATGAGAAAGAATTTTCCGAAAGACATTGACTATTCTGTGCCTTTGGAATCAGCTACAGTAGTGAAAGTGTCTATCAATGAGGTAGTTCATACATTGGTGGAGGCTTTGATACTCGTAATTTTAGTAGTATTCCTGTTCTTACAGAACTGGCGGGCAACTTTGATTCCGATTCTTGCGATTCCGGTATCTTTGATAGGTACGTTTATTCTGTTTATTCCGTTCGGTTTTACCATTAATACCTTGACACTCTTTGCCTTTGTATTAGCAATTGGTATTGTAGTGGATGATGCGATTGTGGTAGTGGAGGCTGTTCAGCATAATATGGATGAACATAACCTTTCTCCGAAAGATGCTACAATTAAGGCGATGAAAGAGATTTCAGGCCCGGTAATTGCCATTGCCCTGATTCTTGCAGCGGTATTTGTTCCGGTAAGTTTTGTACCGGGTATTGTAGGTCGTTTGTATCAGCAATTTGCGATAACTATTGCAGTTTCAGTGATTTTGTCAGCATTTGTGGCACTTTCATTAACACCGGCTTTGTGTACAATTTTGCTGAAACCTTCGAAAGCAAAAGATGCCCGTAAAAATCTGCTGGAGAAATTCTTTGATGCTTTTAACGAAAGATTCGAGAAAATCTCTCATGCTTATACCAGAGGTGTAGCAAAATGGATTAAAGCAACTCCATTAGTACTTGTGATGATGGTTTGTCTGTTCGTAGGACTTTTCTTCCTGTTCAAAGCTAAGCCTACCGGATTTATCCCTACAGAAGATGAAGGCCGTTTATATGTAACTTACGAAATGCCTGAAGCTACTTCAACCAGCAGAAACGTTGCATTGTTTAAGACAATCATGAAGCGTATCGAAGCAATTCCTGAAGTGAGAGTGGTTGGTGGTATTGCCGGATTGAACGTAGTAAGTTTTTCAAACAAAGTAAACGTAGGTACTTTTTTCGTTAACTTAAAACCATGGGATGACCGTAAAGGTAAAGAACACCATGTACAGAGTGTAATTGCCCAGATCCAGAAAAGTACTTCAGATATCAAGGAAGCAAGGATCCTGGCAATTGCTCCTCCTGCAATTCCGGGTTTGGGTCAGACGGCAGGTTTTACATTCGAATTACAGCAGACCACCAGTACAGATAATATTCAGCAATTTGAAAAGGTGGCACGCAAATTCCTTGGTGCTGTAAACCAGCGCCCGGAAATAGGAATGGCTTATACATTCTTTAGCACCCGTACTCCAAGTTATCAGATTGATGTTAACAGAGATCAGGCGAAAAAACAGGGCGTTCAGATTTCTGATGTTTTCGGAACACTTTCTACTTTATTAGGTAGTTCTTATGTGAATGACTTTACGCTTTACGGAAGAAATTTCCGTGTAATGGTTCAGGCTGACAGTAGTTTCCGTACTTCTCTGGATAAAATTGAGAAATTCTATGTTCGCAACAGCGCCGGGAATATGATTCCGCTGAAATCCCTGGTAACAAGTAAGGTAGTGGAAAACCCAGCCCTGATTTCTCACTATAACGTTTACCGTTCGATAGAAATCAACGGAGTTCCGAAACCGGGCTTCAGTTCCGGTCAGGCGATTAATGCTTTGAAAGAAGTGGCAGCTACCACTTTGCCAACCGGTTATGGATATGAATTCTCCGGAATGAGTAGTGAAGAGATTAAAGCAGGAGATAGTACCATAACTATTTTTGCGATTTCAATTGTCTTTGTATTCCTCTTCCTCGCTGCATTGTATGAAAGCTGGTCGATTCCGTTCTCAGTATTGTTCGCTGTTCCTATCGGAGCATTTGGCTCAATCCTGACGCTGACCTTATTACCAAACTTGTCTAACAATATTTATGCCCAGATTGGTTTAATTACCCTGATTGGTCTGGCTGCCAAAAATGCCATTCTGATTGTAGAATTTGCCAAAGAGCGTGTTGATAAAGGAATGGATTTAATACAGGCAACGCTGGAAGCAGTCCAGCTTCGTCTGAGACCAATTATTATGACATCTCTTGCATTTATTCTTGGAGTATTGCCGTTGGCTTTTGCTTCAGGTGCTGCTGCAGAATCACGGAAAACAATTGGCTGGACGGTATTCGGTGGTATGCTTGCAGCAACTTCACTGGCTATATTTGTAGTGCCGGTGCTTTTTGTAGTAATTGAAAAAATAGCTTACAGAAGAAAGCTTAAGAAAGCAAAAGAAGCTCTGGAAGGTGCTTAGATTCTGAAAATGCCTTTTATAAGCAAAAAGCGGATAGGGTTTTATGACCTTATCCGCTTTTTGTCTGATAGCCTTTCCTGATATAGAAGAAAGCATCATTTTGTTTCTTTCCCGGCAATTTTTTTCTCAATCCTCGAATCCGGGATGAACCAGATTACAGCTACGAGGGTGTAGATACAGATGCTAATCTGAGAATTGAAAAAAGAAATGAAAACGCCTGTGAAATAGCAGCATAAAGATAAAATTCCCTTCCAGCCCTTTCCCACTGCCTGACTGAGAGCGGAGTTCTTCCCGGCATGTTTTATCAATAACTTCGATAAAATAGTATAGGCTATCGCATTCATTATGAGCACAATTCCATAAAACATGACGGGTGTTTTGGCAAAATGATTTTCGCCCATCCATCCGGTTACAAACGGAATCAAAGACAGCCAGAAAAGTAAATGAAGATTTGCCCATAAAACTGCTCCGTTAACGGACTGCACAGCATGCATCATGTGATGATGATTATTCCAGTAAATACCGATGTAAACAAAACTGAGTACATAACTCATAAAAACCGGAATGACCGGAATGATAGAACTCAGGCTGTTACCATGAGGAACTTTCATTTCCAGTACCATAATTGTTAAAATAATAGCTAAGACACCATCGCTGAATGCCTCTAGGCGACCTTTTCCCATTGATGTAATTGATATAGATTGAAATTGACGATTGTTTTGACAAAACTAAGAAAATTAAGAAGTGGATTGAAATACAGCACCGGAAAATAAAAAATGATAATCTGCTCTGTTACAGGATTTTGTAAAGCACAGGTTTGTGCATTCTCCTTTCACCGATTTCTGATGGCCTTTCGTCGGTTTCATCACAGGGCATATCTCTGTAAATAATAGTTTTGGATTGTCTGAAATGATGAATTCTAAAATTATTTCCCCTAAACGGAGGCTGAATCGCTTCCCTGACCTATGAAAAAGAAACTAATCCTATTACTTATTATGGCTGGATTTATATGGATTCAGTCCTGTAGTAAAACAAAAGAGGTTACACCTGTTCCGCCAACTGTGGAAATTGCAGCAGTTTCGGAATTAACAATCAATTCTGCACGCTTTAACGGACAGATTTCCAACTCAGGAAATCAGGATATTTCTGATTACGGTTTTGTTTATTCTGAAAGCAATGCTGCTCCGACGCTGAGTGATGCAAAGGTTTCACACGGAGCTGTGAGTCAGGGTACTCCTACACCTGTTACTATTTCTGATCAGATTCAAAGTCTTAAAACCGGGACGACTTATAATGTCCGGGCTTATGCTGTTATTGCTTCCGGGCCGGTTTACAGTTCTTCAGTAAGTTTTAAGACCTCGGATCTTGTACAGGGAACACTCAGTACAGACGGATCAACTGGTGTTACTATTTTCACCGCAAAACTTCAGGCAACGATTAAGAGTAAAGGGACATATAATATTTCGGAATACGGCATCTGCTGGTCTTCTTCTAACCCCAACCCTGTAACTTCCGACCCGAAAGGAACCATATCGGGGAGTCCTGCCTCTTTTCCTGCTGCATTCAGCGTTGATGCTACAAATCTTACTGCTAATACTACCTATAATTTCAGGGCATATTTCATCTCAAACGGTGTAACAACTTATGGGAATACGCTTAGTTTTAAAACCTCCCCGCTTCCTGTCCTGATTAATTTCTGGAAAAAACTGACTGATTTCGGGGGCTCTGCCAGATTCGGAGCAATTGCTTTCTCGATCGGGACAAAAGGTTATGTAGGTTTAGGTACAACCACTGGTTATAGCACTATTTTCAAGGATTTATGGGAATACAATCCTGATAATGATGTCTGGACACAAAAGGCAGATTATGCCGGAGGAACCATGTGTTATGGAATTGCTTATGCGGCTAATTTCAAAGGATATGTTGGTTTGGGTTATACCAGCAAAACTGAAACCCGGACACCTTCTATGTATGAGTATAACCCTTTGAGCAATGTCTGGGCGCAAAAGAATCCGATAAGAAGAGGTAATGGCGGGATTGCAGAGTCGGGATATTTCGGAATAGGCAATAAGGTTTACACAGTAGGAGGAAATGGCACCGACGGAAAAGAATGCTGGTCTTACGACACCGGTACAGACACATGGGTACAGGAGAGGAGCCTGCCGGGAACTGCCCGTAAGAATCCTGCTGCTTTGACAATTGATAATAAAGGTCTGATTGTCGGAGGGTATGATGGCAATAATGTATTGGGAGATGTATGGTCATTTGATCCTGCTTCCAGAGCAGGCTGGAATCAGGAAAGTAATTTCCCGGGGGGAGCAAGAACGGGTGCTATTGGTTTGGGAATTGAAGGAAAAGGATATGTAGGGATGGGTCTGAAAAGTACCGGAGAGTTCCTCAGTGATTTTTATGAATACGATATGTCGAAAGCAACCTGGACTAAAAAAGCGGATTTTTCTGAAGGAAGAGCTGTTGCTGCCGGATTTGTACTGAACAGGAAAATCTATCTGGGAACAGGCTTAAGCAGCGGAATCCGCAAAGACTGGTATATTTATAACCCTTAATTTATCAATGACAGATATTACACGGAAGTGTTTGCAGAGGATTTCCGTGTAATATCTTTTAAAATAGTACTGCGTATGAAAAGAAGCTTCATGAAATCAATGGTATTTTCAGTGCTATTAATAACTGCTCACTATTCAGCTTTTTCTAAACTCAGTGCCCTTTCCGGTTCTCCTGAAATTCTGGTGAAAATTATTAAAACCGAAACCGGATGGGGTTATGATGTTTATGTAAACGGAAAAATGAAAGTTCATCAGCCTCACATTCCAGTTGTAACCGGGTTGAATGGTTTTAAATCTCGGAGAGATGCTAAAGCAGTAGGAAAGCTGGTGAAGCAAAAGATCCGGAAAGGGCTGATCCCTCCTTCAGTTTCCCGTAAAGAACTTGATAGCCTGAAAGTGGTACTGAAATAAATAATAAACCTGGTTCTTTTTGGAATTGTTTGAATTTCATAATTTTGTTTTATGAAACCAGAAACGATACAGGACTTTTATTTCCGGCATTCTCTTCCTGAAAAAGCCGGAGTTTTTGCCGATACCAAAACCAAAAGTCATTTCAATGTGTATCGCCGGGAGGATTTCTGCGGTAGAAATGCTACGCCGTATAACAGAAGAGATTTTTATAAGATTTCCCTGATTATTGGTACCGGTGTACTTTATTATGCCGATAAAGGCATAGAAATCAACAGCCCGGCCTTACTTTTTTCCAATCCTGTTATTCCTTATTCCTGGGAACCCCGCTCAGCATCTCAAAAAGGGTATTTTTGCCTTTTTACTGAAGATTTTGTCAATGAAAATACCCGTCTTTTAAGTATTTCAGAATCAACTCTGTTTAAAATAGGAGGGAATCCTGTCTTTTTTCCGGAAGACCGGCAAGTTGATTCCATCTGTGAAATTTTCGGTAAAATGATGGCTGAAAATGAATCTGAATACATTTATAAACTGGATCTGATTCGTAATTATGTGCATCTGCTTATTCATGAAGCCCTTAAGTTGCAACCTGCGGATAATTATTTCAGACATGCGAATGCCTCTTCCAGAATTGCCGGTTTATTTATAGAATTGCTAGAAAGACAATTTCCCATAGATACACCTGGTCATGTACTGAATTTTAAAACAGCTGCCGACTATGCTGCGAAATTATCTGTGCATGTCAATCATTTGAACCGTGCGGTAAAAGAAGTTACCGGAAAAACGACTACAGAACATATTGCAGAAAGAATTGTACATGAAGCAAAAGCTTTGCTGAAACATACCGACTGGAATGTTGCAGAAGTAGCCTACAGTCTGGGATTTGAAAATCCGGCTTATTTTAATAATTTCTTCAAGAAACAAACCAGTCTGACCCCAAAGTCATTTCGGTAGCCTGTTTGATTTTTATAGTATTTGGTTTGAAAACTGTAAGACATTCTCTAATAATACCCGATAACTTTGCTTCATCAAATAATCAGAAAAATATGGAATACAGAACCTTAGGAAATTCAGAAGAAAAATTATCGGCCATTGGTCTTGGCTGCATGGGAATGAGTCATGCGTACGGAAGTCTGGACAATGAAGAATCAATGGCAACTTTACATAAAGCCCTTGATTTGGGTATTAATTTCTGGGATACTGCCGATATGTACGGCAACGGATTGAATGAAGAATTACTTTCAAATGTTTTAGTGCCAAACCGGGATAAAGTTTTTATTGCTACCAAATTTGGTTTCAGGTGGAGAGAAAACGGAACCAACTATTTTGACGGTTCTCCTGACTATATGAAAACTGCGGTAGAAAAGAGCTTAAAACGTTTGAAAACTGACACAATTGATTTGTATTACGCTCACCGGATTGATCCGAATGTTCCGGTTGAAGATATGGTTGGTGCTATGGCCGGACTGGTAAAAGAAGGGAAAGTCAGGTATCTGGGCCTGTCTGAAGCTTCTCCTGCTTCAATTCGTAAAGCACATGCCGTTCATCCGATTTCTGCGCTGCAAAGTGAATATTCTATTTTGACAAGAGACGTGGAAAAAGAAATCCTGGCTACCGTAAGAGAGCTGGGTATCTCACTAGTTCCTTATAGTCCGCTTGCCAGGGGTTTGGTTACAGCTACTGTTACAGATCTTAATCAGCTGGCAGAAAATGATTTCAGAAGAACTCTGCCAAGATTTAACGGAGACAACTGGTCTGATAACCAGAAACTGGCAGAAGGTTTTGCGGCATTGGCCAATGATAAAAACTGTAAACCTTCTCAGCTGGCAATTGCCTGGGTTCTGGCTCAGGGAGAAGATATCATTCCGATTCCGGGTACTAAAAAGAGAAAATACCTCGAAGAAAATGCCGGAGCAATTGATGTTAAATTGAATGCGGACGATTTAGCGGCAATCGAAGAACTTCTGATAAAATATCCGGTTAAAGGTGAGCGCTACAGTGAAGGAGCGTTAAAAATGGTGAACAATTAATTTCCCAGATCCGATTGATTCAGTAAAGATTAGAGCAGTAACCTCCTTTTGAAATTCAAATGGAGGTTGCTGACTTTATACACTTGTCCTGAATTATTCAGGAGCAACCGGAGAATCTTTTTGAACAATTGGCCATACTCCCGGAGTAGGAACACTTACACCCTTAGTAGAGCCACGTAAGTTATTATCAGGACCAAAGTAATAAAGCGGCCAGCCTTTATAAGTAAGTTGTACTTTATCCTGCACTTTGATAGTTCCAAACAATGTTTTATCCAGATTAGACGGAACATCCTTTAAATCAGTAGTATAGATCGGCCAGGTAGCGTTGTTACTGAAATCTGCTTTGGTATAATTGTTTTTACCTTTCTTGTCTTTGGCGAACGCATACAATGTTTTGCCGTAGTCATCTACAAAATACTGTGTGTCTCCTGTTCCTTCTTTGTATTGAGAAGTATATTGCTTTCCATCATTTCCAACCAGTTGTGTGTTGGATAACATGATAGAATAAGATGTTTTAGCGACAAACCATACACCGTTTACATTTTCACCTTTCACATCTCCGGCACTGGCATCAGATTTAAAATAATACAACGGCCAGCCTTTATAGGTAATTTGTTTCTTGCCATCAGTACGGGTAATTGAGCTGAAATCTGCTGCATTCAGAGAGGCATCAAGACGAGGATTATCTACTGAGAAAACAGGCCAGGTATCCGTACATCCACCGGTGCAGACTGAAGTGCCGTTTGCATCTTTTGTGAAGAAATAGAGTGTTTTGCCATTTCCGTCCGTCAGCACTTTTCCTAAAGAAGAATCTTTTACTGTAACATCAACACTTGGCTGGCTTGGCTGCGGCTGAGCGCTGTCATTTTTGCAACCTGTAGCTATATTCAACAGAAAGCTAAAGGTAAGAATAGAGGTTAATAAGGTACGCTGGTTTCTCATGATTATAAAATTTAAGAGTTTGAAAATTTATTAATGCGATTTGAAGCCTAATACGAGAATACCCAAATCGGGGTTGCGTGAGGAATGGAAAAAAAAGATTGCTGAATGATGATGTATTTGAAAAGTACTATTTGATTTTAAATGAATTTTAAGAGGTTTTAAAGCCACTTAAGACAGAATTTTCTTTGAAAAAGGTTGTTGATGAGGTTTAAAGAGTGAGTGAAGTCAATCCTGAAATGCTTGAAATATGAATAAAAAAGCACAAAATTAATTTTTGTATAAAAAATAATCGTTAAAAATTTTGTATTTTATATTAAAAATTATTCATTTGTAATCAATATGCTACCTTTATCAATAAACCAAATTAAACTTCTCTTTTCTATGAAATCAAAATTGACTACCCTTGGACTCTCTGCGCTTACTTTTTTCGCAGTGTCCTGTTCTGATGTGAAGCTTGAAGAACAAAATGAATCTCCGAAACAAACAGATGCCGTATCTTCTTTAAGTACAAATCCAAGAGGCTGTGCCACAATGGATGTATTTAATACTCAATTGAAAGCTGATGCTTCGCTTCAGCAGAGAATGGATGAAATTGAGAGACAGACCTATAACTTTGCTGTTAAACAAAAAAGCAGCAGGGTAGGGCTGACCGGGACGATTACCATACCTGTTGTGGTAAATGTAATATATAAAACTGCTGCCCAGAATATAAGTCAGGCTCAGATCCAATCGCAGATAGATGTGCTCAATAAAGACTTTTCAGCAACTAATACCGATGTAAGTCTTACCCCCACACCGTTTGCTCCCCTGGTTTCTAATTTTGAACTGAAATTTGTCCTGGCAGGAGTCGTGAGAAAACAATCCAGCAAAACTTCCTGGGGCACTGCTGATGCCATGAAAAGCTCTTCCAGCGGAGGAATTGATGCTACCAGCCCTACCACAAACCTTAATATCTGGGTTTGTAATATCGGAGGAGGAATACTGGGATATGCACAGTTTCCGGGTGGAGCTCCTGCCACTGACGGTGTAGTGATTTCTCCGACTTATTTTGGTAATACCGGAAGTGTTACGGCTCCTTTCGATAAAGGCAGAACGGCAACACATGAAATCGGCCACTGGCTGAATCTTCGTCATATCTGGGGCGATTCCAATTGCGGTAATGATTTAGTAGCCGATACGCCTACTCAGCAAACCTCAAATTTTGGCTGTCCTGCTTTCCCGCATGTTACCTGCAGCAATGGTGCTAACGGGGATTTGTTTATGAACTACATGGATTATGTAAATGATGCTTGTATGTTTATGTTTACAGCCGGACAAAAAACCAGAACCAGAGCGATATTTCAGGCAGGCGGAGCGCGAGCCAGCTTTAATCCTTAAAATAATTGGGTAGCATATCCGGCAAGATTGCATCAGATATTAATTACCGGTGCAATCTTGCTGTTATATATGAAGGCGTTTCGTTTAAATTTACCTCATTATACTGAAAATTATGAAAACCTTGTTATTAACCTGTTTACTTCTGTTTACCCTGAAAGCTGAAAACGGAAATATTCTGTCGGTTGAAATCTCCTTTAAAACAAGGGGAACCAGTAAAATAATAGTGATTGACAAGAGTAAAATGCTCTATTCTTTAAATGAGGAGGTAAAAACATTTCATTTAAAAGATGCTCAATGGAAAAAAGTGTTTAATGCTGCTGCAAAATTACCTCCCGGAAAAATAAGCAGTATAAAAGGTGAATCAGATAAACAGCAGGTTGATGCTGCTTTCATGACCCAAATCACCATCAGAACGGAAAAGAAAACCTATTCTTCCGTAATGTTTGATGATTCTAATCCTCCCCGGGAATTCACCGGACTTATCAATTCAATAAAGAATATTTTGTCCGAATTCGGATCAGATCTCTGATCCTTATTTATATAATTAAACTGCCATAAAGACCTTCCTTCTTCAGCAGAAAATCTGCTGTTCTCCTCTCCTGGTTTTCCTTTAGGAGCACTCTTCTGAACGGGCTTTTTCCGGACTTAAGTTCTACTCAGTTTTTTATAGTTTTATTCCGTTTCAGGTTAGATTTTACGTCGTAAAGAGCCATGAAAATTTGCGATAATTGCCGGAAATTTGCGGAAATAACGTCAAATCTGGTTTATACTGTTCTATCATAAAATCGAATCGTAAATTCTTTCCATTTTTTCAAACGTTTGCAAAAAATTGCAAACGCTTGCATCTAAATAGGAAGATTTCTATACTTTTTATTAAAAAATCAATAACCTAATTTGTCTTCGGAATTTAAATATTTAGGAAAGTCCTGAAATCTAACCATGAGAAACTAACCTTCAATTATTGTCCAAACAAAAATTCAGATTTTATGAAAAACACTTTTATTTGCAAGATCGGCGGAGCAACAATTTGCTACTTTCTGATTCAAATTCTTCTGGCAAATAGTCTTTACGCCAGGAGCAATTCAAATCCGGTTTCGGAGGGTAACGGGGGCGAAAATTTTAAACTTTCCGGCAATTTTCTGAAAGAAATTGAGATCACAGGAAAGGTAGTTACTGAGGGTGGCAATGAAGGATTGCCAGGTGTGAATATTTTAGTAGAAGGAAGTAAAACCGGAACCTCTACTAATGTGAATGGTGAATTTAAAATTAAAGCTCCATCAGATGGGGTATTGATTTTTACCTATGTGGGTTATATCACCCAGAAAGTACAGGTAAATAACCGTGGGGTGATTAATGTAAGTCTGGTAACTGATACCAAAGCTTTGAATGAGGTAATCGTTGTAGGTTACGGTACCCAGTCAAGAAAGAACCTCATCAGTGCCATTACTACGGTAAAACCTGAAGATCTGAACAGAGGTGCTATTACCGATGTAGGTCAGTTGATGCAGGGAAAGGTTCCGGGCCTGAATATCTCTGCCAGTGGGGATCCTAACAGACCTGCAGCTGTAGTGTTGAGAGGAGCTTCCACGCTTAACAGCTCGCAAGGGCCTTTTTATGTAATTGATGGCGTACCGGGAGCAGATATTTCAACCATCGCTCCGGACGATGTCGCTTCAATTGAAGTATTAAAAGATGCTGCTGCTACTGCTATTTATGGAAACCGTGCAGCCAACGGGGTAATTATGGTTACCACAAAGAGAGGTAAAAAAGGAGAAATGCAGGTAACATATCACGGATATGTTGGTTTGGAAAATGTGTCAAATCAATTGAAAATGATGGATGCCAGCCAATTGAGAAGCTTTCTGGCGAAAAACGGACAATCATTTTCTCCGAAAGATGACTTAGGTGCTGATACTAACTGGCAGACTTCTGCACAGAAAAGTACCGCAACTTCACACAACCACAATATCTCTTTCAGCGGAGGTTCTGATCACGGGACTTACAGCGCAAGTATCAACTATGTAGAAAAACAAGGTATTCTTCAGTCAAGTGCATTGACGAGAGTAATAGCACGTCTGGCCATTGAGCAGTATGCCCTGAATGATAAAGTGAAATTCGGCCTGTTTGTGACAAATTCCAATAGCAGTGCAGATAACGTTCCATTGAGAAATAACGTTTTGTTGCAGAGCGTGAACCACTTACCCGTTTCTCCAATCCTGAATGCAGATGGTTCTTATTATGAGAACTTTACCAACACCGGGTATTTTAACCCGGTAGCAATGGTAAATCATGCCAAGGATAACACCAAGACGAATAACCTGATCGGAGCGTTTAAAACGCAGATTAAATTACCATTTGGTTTAACATATGATTTGAATCTTTCCTATCAGAACTCTACCTCATTGCATGGAGAGTCTTACGACAGTTACTATACACAATACAACAGCGCAAACTTTTATAACAACCCTGAGCCTCCTGCGGTACACTCAATCCTGAACTTCGGTACGAATGGTTCTGCTTTGAGAAATACTTACCAGAACACCAGCAAAATTCTTGAAACATTCCTGACATGGAACAGAGAATTTGGTGATCACTCGATTAATGCTGTGATCGGATATTCATGGCAGGGTAATGTCTTCGGAGACGGATTCCAGGCTTCAAGTACCAATTTCCCGGTTGACAATATCGGTTATAACAACTTCGCACTAAGTAATCCGTATGCTATTCCTTCTTACAGAGTGAATTTTGGCCCGGATGGTGTGTATCAGGAAACCCGATTGATTTCTGATTTTGCCAGATTAAACTATAATTACAAGGATAAATATCTCTTTCAGGGTTCTATCAGAAGAGATGGCAGTTCAGTTTTCGGAGCGAATAATCAATGGGGTTATTTCCCCTCTGTCGGCGTAGCATGGAGAATAAATCAGGAAGGTTTTATGCAGAATCAGGACATTTTTACCGATTTGAAACTCAGAGCGAGTTATGGTGTGACTGGTAACTCTTCAGGTTTTAATGCCTATACAGCTCAATTTATATCAGGTAGTTTGGGAACATACTATTATAATGGAGTGCAGACTGCTTCATACGGACCGGTACAGGCTACGAACCCGAATTTGCAGTGGGAAAAAACAGCTACTACGAACTTAGGGGTTGACTTCACTATCCTGAAAGGAAAATTGAATGGTTCAATTGAGGTGTATGATAAAAACACTACCGGAATGATCTACGGATATAAAGTTGACCCGATTCTGGTTCCGGTTGGTAATATTACTGCCAACGGTGGTAGTATGAATAACAAAGGTATTGAACTTACTTTAGGGGCAACACCTGTTAAAACGGGTAATTTCTCCTGGACAACCAGTATCAACCTGGCACATAATGCCAATAAAATTACCAGCCTGACTAACCCCTTATTCATCGGCGGAGACTCTGTGAGAATCACACAACCGGAAGGAGGAGGACAAACCGGTAGTTCTTTGCAGATTCTTAAAGCCGGAATGCCGCTTGGCCAGTTCTTTACTTTAGAATATGCCGGCAAAAATGAAAATGGTGTTTCTCAATATCTGGACCGCAACGGTAAACTTACTACTACTCCGGCAATTGGTGTTGACTACAAGTATATGGGTGATCCGCAGCCAAAATTGTTGTTAGGCTGGACCAACACATTCAGATTAGGCAATTTTGACATGAATGTATTCATAAGAGGCGTTTTTGGAAACAAAATTTTCAATGCAACCCGTGCGGATTTGTTCAGACCGAGTACTGCTCAATACAGTAATATTCTGACAGAAGTAGCAGATGAGTCTGTGAAAGATGTAAATGCTTATAAATATTCATCCCGCTTCATCGAAGATGGAAGTTATGTCCGTCTTGACAACGCAACGCTTGGATATACTTTCAAAAAATTCAATCAATATGTGAAAACACTGAGAGTTTATGCCTCAGTAAACAATGCATTTATTATTACAGGTTACAAAGGAATAGATCCTGAGGTGAATCAGGGTGGTATAGCTCCGGGCGTAGATTCGAATAACTTCTATCCGAAAACCCGTACCATTTTATTTGGGGTTAATTTATCATTCTAAAAATCAATCATCAGAAAAGATATTATCATGAAAAAAATACTTTTAAATTTCGGCATCTTCGGGTTACTCGTGTCTGTTATGACAGGATGTCATGACCTGGACGTACCTGTGACGACTTCGCTTACGCCAGATATTTTTCCGCAGAACTCAACTCAATTTATTCAGGCTTCTGGTCCGGCTTATACGGCTCTCCGCGGGAACTTCTCACTCGATTACTGGTTTATGCAGTCGTTGAGTACAGATGAGGCTATTTTACCTGCCAGAGGTGGAAACTGGTATGATAACCAAAATTATCAGATGCTGCATTATCATAGCTGGACTAAAGATCATGGTTGGACAAATGGCTGCTGGAACTGGTTATCTACAACGATCGGAGCAACCAATCAGGCATTGTCAATCCTGAATCTAACGATTCCTGCCGGTACCGCTAAGCAAACCAATTTAGCGGAATTGAAAATGGTAAGAGCGCTTAGCTATTACATGATGATGGATTTGTACGGAAATGTGCCGATAGATACCACATACGGTGATTTTTCTCCGCACCCGAATTTGCCAAGAGCTGATGTTTTTAAATTTATTGAGAAAGAAGTCAAAGAAGCTTTGCCATATTTGAGCCGTGCTTCGGGAATAACTACTTATGGGAGAGCCAATAAATACACTGCTTTTGCATTACTGGCAAAAATGTATGTAAATGCTGAATATTATACCGGAACACAACGCAATAATGATTGTATCGCAGCCTGTGATAGTGTGATCAATTCAGGATTATATTCTCTGGAGCCAAGAAGCTCTTATCTCCAGATGTTTTATCCGAACAATGGCCCTCAGATGAAGGAATTTATCTTTGCTATTCCTTATGACCCTGCTGCCACTTCTGCTTACGGACTAAATGGATTTATGTATCATGCGCGTTATGATGTTCCGCGTTCGGCCACAAAGAAATTCGGTTTACCTTTTACGCCAAGTGCACCTGAAAGTACTTTACCGGAGTTTTATGCCAATTTCAATGACCCGAATGATATCAGAAATAAACAATGGCTTACCGGATTACTGTTCATGAATGATGGAGTAACTCCTGTTACTGTTACTACTACTAAAAAAGGTTATGACCAGACTTATACTGGTTCTGACGGATCAGCCACTTATACTTATCAGGTGAACCTGACGCCCGATATTGTGTTGAGACAGGATGCTACTGCATTTGACTGTGGTAATGATGAAATAGCTTGGAATATGGGTTACAGAAACATCAAATTCTATCCTGATAATACTTCAACGAACAGAAACCAGAATAACGACGTTCCTGTTTTCCGTTATTCTGACATTATTTTGATGAAAGCTGAGGCTATTTTGAGAGGTGGTTCACCAACTATGGGACATACAGCCTTATCATTGACAAATCTTTTGAGATCAAACAGAACAACCTCCCCAAGTCTGACAACACTTTCACTGGATGATTTGTATCAGGAAAGAAACCGTGAATTTGCTTCTGAGACCTGGCACAGAAATGACATGATTCGTTTTGGTAAATACGAAGGAAGCTGGGGCTTTAAAAAAGACTCAAACCCGAACCGCAGAATTTTCCCTATCCCAACTTCTGCCTTGACGGTAAACTCCGCCTTGAAGCAAAACCTGGGATACTGATAATTTTTTGAGGTGTCAGAAGTATAATGTGTTTATGCTCTGATATTTATATTCATAGGATAATTTGGTTAGATTCCACCTGGCACTCGTCAGGTGGAATTTTTTGTAATCACAGGTATATGGGTTAGATGTAACCACATAGGAACATAGGGCACATAGGTAGGTTAGATGTAACCACATAGGAACAAAGGGCACATAGGTAGATAGGAACATCGGGCACATAGGTAGGTTAGTGATCGCATAGAGATGGTGGACACATAAGGCACATGGTTTATATTTTTAATTAAAATTTTGCCTCTTTTTTGTTTTTTCCTGAAACTTAAAACGGTCAGACCTTGCTTCTCTTGTCTGATAATTATAACTTATCTTATCAGAATAAATAATTCCTCAGACAAAATTTAACATATTAAATCCTGAATTTTATGGAAACAAAAGTAATTGGGGTGATTGGGGCAGGGTCTATCGGAACGGCCTTCACTAAACAGGCATTAAAAGCGGGTTATCAGGTAATATTAAGCAATAGCAGAGGGCCGGAATCTTTGGCTGGCATAATTTCAGAACTGGGAAGTGGCGTTTCTGCGGGAAAAGCAGAAGATGCTGTAAAAGCTGATGTGGTGGTACTTTCTGTGAAATGGGGGAATGTTGCAGATGTATTGAAAAATGTCCCAGCCTGGAAAGGTCAGATTCTGATTGATACCGCTAATGCAGTTGTTGCTGTTGGTGAGCAGTATCAGCATGCTGATTTAGGAGGAAAACCTTCGAGCGAAGTTGTTTCAGAACTTGCTCCCGGAGCACGTGTCGTAAAAGCTTTTAATACGCTTACTCCTGAATTGTTGTCTTCTGATCCTCATGTTTCAGGAGGAAACAGGGTTTTATTCATGTCAGGAAACGATGCAGAAGCTAAAGCAGAAGTATTGAAAATAATGAAAAATATGGGCTTCTCAGGTGTGGATCTGGGATCATTGGAAACAGGTGGAAAATTACAGCAATTCCCCGGTGGCTCAATTCCTGGTCTTAATCTTATTAAATTACCATAGAAATTTCAGAAAGATCCGGGGAATTTTCAACCCCGGATCTTTTACAGCCACGAATGCTTTCGGCAGTTTTAAAGAAGTGCTTCCCAGAGAATCTCTACCGGATGCAGAGCCGTTCTGCCTGTTCCATCCTTAATCTGATGCCGGCAGCTTGTTCCGTTGGCAGCGATAATTGTTTCAGCAGCTTGTTTCCGGATGGTTGGAAATAAGACTAATTCACCGATTTTCATAGAAGTTTCATAATGCTCTTCCTCAAAACCGAAAGATCCGGCCATACCGCAACAGCCTGAAGGAATCAGTTGCACTTCATAATTATCCGGAACCGAAAGCATCTTTTTGGTAGTCGTCAGATTAGAAAGTGCTTTTTGATGACAATGTCCATGCAATTTGATTAGTTTCTTCTCCGTAGTGAAATTCTCTTTCCTGATTCTCTTCTCATCAATTTCGGCCGCAATAAACTCATCGATAAGAAAAGTCTGTCTGGCAATCCTTTTGGCATCTTCCTTCATTGAGGCTGGGACCAAGTCAAGATATTCATCTCTTAAAGTCAGAATGGCAGAAGGCTCAATCCCGATAATTGGTCTGTCATTTGGTATCGAATCCGACAATAACTGTACATTTTTGATCGCTATTTTTTGTGCTTCTCTGACAAGTCCTTTTGAAAGATATGTTCTGCCGCTTTCAAGATGATTTGGTATAACTACTTCATAACCGAGCTTTGAAAGAAGTTTTATGGCTTTTTGGCCGATTTCAGCATCATTGAAATTGGTAAATTCATCACAGAACAAATATACAATACCTTTATCTGAGGAATTGTCTCTGTTTTTCCTGAAATAATCTTTTGCCCAGGCTTTCAGGGTCTGGCTGGCAAGTTTCGGAATTTCTCTTTCCTGAGCGAAGCCCAGTATTTTTTTGGTCAGTTTTTCTGTTACGGGATTACTGATGACAAAATTGTAAAGCCCCGGGAAATGAGAAGCCAGTTCCTGAGATCTGGTGAAGTTTCCAATCATTTTTGTCCGGAATGGTACGCCGTTCGCATCGTAATAATGCTGAAGAAATTCCCCTTTCATCTTTGCAATATCCACGCTTGAAGGGCATTCGGATTTGCAGCCTTTGCAGGAAAGGCACAAGTCCATAACTTCCTTAATTTCAGGGTGATCAAACTTGTTTTCTTTGGTTGAATTGGTTAAAAACTGACGAAGGATATTGGCTCTGGCTCTTGTCGTATCTTTTTCCTGTCGGGTAGCCATATAACTTGGGCACATTGTACCGCCGGTTAATTCTGTCTTTCTGCAATCTCCTGATCCTGAGCATTTTTCTGAAAGTCTTAGGATACCTTCCTGTTCTGAAAAATCAAAAATTGTTTCCGTTTTGTCAATTCGTTTTTCCGCCTCATACCTCAGTGATTCATTCATTGGCGGAGTATTCGTAATTTTCCCGGAATTGAAAATATTCTGAGGATCGAAGATCCTTTTTACTTCATGAAGCAGTGCAAAGTTCTCCGGCCCGATCATAAATTCAATAAATTCTCCCCGAAGTCTTCCGTCACCATGTTCTCCGCTTAATGAGCCATTGTAAGTCTTTACGAGTGCGGCAGTTTCCTTAAGCACTGTTCGGAAGAGATTTTTACCTTCCGTGGTTTTAAGGTTAATCATTGGTTCCACATGCAGCTCTCCGGCTCCTGCATGCGCATAATATGAGGCATTTAAGCTATGTTTTTTGAGAAGTACTTCTAAATCGGCAATATATTGTGGTAAATCCTGCGGATCAACAGCACAATCCTCGATTAAATTAACAGGCTGAGTATCTCCAGGAAGATTTCTGATTAATCCGAGTCCGGCTTTTCTTACATCCCAGGCAGGTTTTGTCTGTTCAGCCCAAACAACAGGATGCGCATATCCAAGTCCTGCATTTTTTAAGTCTGCAATAAAACTATCTGTCATTGATTTCAGATCAGAGAGCGTTTCTGACATAAATTCAACCATGAGGATAGCTTTCGGATCGCCTTCTATGAAAAAGCGGTTTTTTTCATATTCATGATGACCGATTGTAAAATCTAAAATGTATTTATCCACCAGCTCGGAAGCTGTAGGTTTATGAGCAAGAGCAACCAGATTGGCTTTTAAGGATTCATCAATGCTATTGCAATGAACACAGACAAGTGCTGCTTCTTTTGGAGGAAGCGGGAGCAGATTTAACTTTACTTCAGTAATAAAAGCAAGTGTTCCTTCCGAACCTGCCAGCAATTTACAGAAATTAAAAGGTATCTCGTTTTCGGTAAAAGGCTGATTATCGATGAGCATATCCAGTGCATACCCGGTATTTCTTCTTTTGATCGACTTTTTCGGAAAGCCCTGAACAATGTTTTCCTGGTTAAATGGATTATGGAGAATTTTATGTATTTCCCGATAAATATTACCTTCCAGGTTATTTTGAGAGGCTTTTGCATAAAATTCATTCCTGTCAAGATTCCTGAAAATGGCTTCTGTACCATCTGAAAGCAATACAGACGCTTCCAAAAGATGGTCGCGCGTGCAACCCCAGACGATAGAATGAAGGCCACAGGAATTATTACCCACCATTCCGCCGATCATCGCTCTGGAAGAAGTGGAGGTTTCGGGCCCGAACATCAATCCGTATTCTCTGAGTTTTACGTTTAAATCATCCCTGATTACTCCGGGTTGAACTCTTACCCATTTTTCCTCGGTATTGACTTCAAGGATTTTGTCGAAATATTTAGAAATATCCACTACCAGTCCTGCTCCGACAACCTGTCCGGCTAACGAAGTGCCTGCCGCTCTCGGAATAAGAGAAAGTTTTTGTTCCCGGGCGAACCGGATCAGTGCTTTGAGATCTTCATTGGTTTTAGGAATCGCTACTGCAACAGGTTTTTCCTGATAAACGGAAGCGTCAGTAGAGTAAAGTAATTTCTGTGAATTGTGAAGGGGGGTATGATTGAAAAAAAGCGCTCCTGAAAAATTTTCCTGTAAGTTAATGAAGTCCGCAGTGCTGAGTTTTTGTGGCATATTTTTATAAAAATTAACAGGTAAAATTAATGAATCGTTTCCAGTCTTCATGCTATTTTGCCACTTAAATATGTCATACCTGAGTTCAATCAATATATACTTTGAATAAAATGCAATAAGAAATACTTTTACTTTACGGGAAGTATAATTCAGCCACTAAACAATTTGCTATTTCAATATCAGCCACGTTTGAAATTAACGCATTTAAAAAAAGACCTTTAAATAAAATTAATTATATGAAATTCCTTCGACAGATTTTTGAAAGTTTCAGGTTCGCCTGGCAGGCTCTGCATTCCAATGTTCTACGGACTACACTTTCTCTTTTAGGAGTAACTATAGGGATCTTTGCAATTGTAGCGGTTTTCACAGCCGTGGATTCTCTGAATAAAAATATCAGAGATCAGATAGATTCATTTGGGAAAGGAGTTCTTTACGTAGGTAAATGGCCCTGGCTTATGGGGAATAATTATCCCTGGTGGAAATATGTGAACAGACCGAATATGAAATATTCTGAATTCAAATATTTGCAGGAAAATCTTGAAAATGCAAAACATGTGGCAATTATCGACGGCCGAGGAAGTGTAACTTACAGTCATGGAAATAACAGTATCGATGCCAGACTGACGGGATGCAGTTTTGAATACAATAAAATTTCAGAATTTTCTATTCAGCAGGGCCGGTATTTTGTTCCGGTAGAAACAGAAAGTTCTTCCTATTCAGCAATTATCGGTGCTAAAATAGCTGAAACAATCTTTCCGAATGGCAACGCTATCGGGCAGACAATCAAAATAAAAGGAATTAAATTTGTAGTAATCGGGGTGCTGGAAAAGAAGGGGACAGATGGAATAACCCTGGGAGGCTCTCCGGACGAAAATGCGTTTATTCCTTATACCACTTTTGCCAATATTTTTCAGAAAGATCAGCCGGAGCCGGATGTAGCGGTGAAAGCATATGACTGGGATGTTAAACAGGAAGCGCTGGAGGGAGAAATTGAGGGTCTGATGAGAAGCCGAAGAAGTTTAAAACCTTCTCAGGAAGATAATTTTGCTGTGAATCGTGCGGATGGAATTAATCAGTTTTTCGACGGAATATTTGCCACACTCAATATGGCCGGAGCATTGATTGCAGGCTTTTCATTATTGGTTGGAGGTTTTGGAATTGCTAATATTATGTTCGTTTCAGTGAAAGAAAGAACCAATATTATAGGAATACAGAAGTCTCTCGGTGCAAAGAATTATTTTATATTATTCCAGTTTTTGTTTGAGGCCGTATTTTTAAGTCTGATAGGAGGGTTGGTTGGTATTTTCCTGGTCTGGCTTATTACAATCATCCCGCAGGACGCACTGACTATGATATTGTCGTACAGTAATATCACAAAAGGATTGTTTATTTCAAGTATAATAGGAATGTTATCGGGAATTATTCCGGCATTGGTAGCTGCCAGATTAGATCCGGTTATTGCTATTCGTTCTAAATAATGAGGGATTTCATCTCAAACACAAAAGACTTTGCAGAGCATTCCGCAAAGTCTTTTGTGTTTATCAGTATTATGGAAGATTTATTAACATTTTATGCCTGAAAATGTTTGAATCAGATTGATTAAGCATATTTAAATTAAAAAGTATGCGCTTTTTCAGCTAAATTCCTATTTTTGCTCAGGTTCCTATTATCAATAATATTAATCACGAAACCGAAACCTTTTGAACTAATGGCTTTCAACGACAAACTTTCAGTTGCCCGGCAAGCAACTTCGCGATTTTTTCGCAGACTATTTTTCGGAATAATTATACTTTCTGTACTTGGACTTATTCTTTCCTACGTCCTGACCAAAATTTCTTATTCTGAAGGAGAGCGGGCAGGAACAGTTTCCAAGTTTTCAAAGAGAGGGTATTTTATAAAAACGTATGAGGGAGAATTGAATGTTGGTGCGCAGGGGCAGGTTGGGAATATGCAGAACAATCTATGGGATTTTACGGTAGCTGATGCTGATGCAGATGTAGCAAAAGTTCTGCAGGATGCACTTCTGACCGGAAAAAGAATCAGAGTACATTATGAACAGAGGTATCTGAAGTTTTCCTGGATGGGAGATACAGAGTATTTTGTAACAAAAGTTGATGAGGCTCCATAAGAATTATATATGCTCTTCGATTACCGGTGTTCAGATAATCGAAGAGCATAAGTCATAATTACAGACTCAGGGTTGAAAGAACATTATTCATGTTTCTTACAGCATCTGCAGATTTTGAGAATAATGCCTGTTCTTCTTCATTGAGTTTATAATCAATGATTTTCTCCCAGCCGGTTTTTCCTAAAACAACCGGAACACCCATACAGATATCAGATTGTCCGTATTCGCCTTCCAGTAAAACCGAGCAAGGAATTACTCTTTTCTCATCACGGATAATTGATTCTACCACAGCTGCACTTGCTGCTCCCGGAGCATACCAGGCAGAAGTTCCTAAAAGTCCGGTCAGAGTAGCTCCGCCAACCATTGTATCAGCAGCCACCTTATCTAAAGTTGCAGCGTCAAGATAATTCGTTACCGGTGTACCATTCCAGGTTGCTAAACGCTTCAAAGGAATCATGGTAGTATCGCCATGTCCGCCGATTACACTTGCATGCAAGTCGTTAGGAGAAACATTCATAGCAAGAGACAGATAGCATTTGAAACGGGCAGAATCAAGCGCACCACCCATACCAATGATTCTGTTTTTTGGAAGACCAGACGCTTTTAGAGCCAGATAAGTCATGGTATCCATAGGATTGGAAACAATTACAAAAATTGCATCTGGAGAATATTTCAGAATATTATCAACAACCGATTTTACAATACCGGCATTTACACCAATTAATTCTTCACGGGTCATACCGGGTTTACGGGGAAGGCCAGAGGTAATGACAACAACATTAGAATTAGCAGTTCTTGAATAATCGTTGGTAACACCGGTTAATTTTGTATCCCAGCCCAGCAAAGCAGCCGTTTGAAACATGTCTAAAGCTTTACCTTCTGCAAAACCTTCTTTAATGTCTAATAGAACTACTTCAGCAGCCAATTCCTTGCGGGCAATATTATCGGCAGTAGTCGCACCTACCGCACCAGCTCCAACAACAGTTATTTTCATGAGAATGTAAATTGTTTAGTTATAAAATAAAGTAAATGTACTAAGACAAATTTTAAAGAAAAACTTCTTGGGTGTACAAAAAGTGCAATAAAATAAATAAATTTCAATAAATATTATATCGGCTCGTTTTTATTATGTCCTGCAAAAGTATTATATTTAAGTAATGACAAAATGCATTTTACCATATTTCCGGCATATTTACAGCAGTTTTTTTGCTAAGATATTATACATAAAAATATGACCGTTTTTGAATCAGGATGAAATTAAAATTGTTATAATATTTTAAACTTTTTCAAGTATTTATTATCCCAAATTAACCAATGCCTCAGGAAGATTTAGTTTCAAAAGTATTAAATTCGGTTTTTTTTCGCCGGGCTACTCACAGAGCAGGTAAGTATGCTGGCGGAAGTTTAGCAACTTTACAGCTTCTCAAGGAAGTTATCGTAAAAGCACGTAACGCCGCGAGCCGAGACAATAAACAAGTGGGTCAGGTTTTACTCGAAAAACTGACATTATTAGGAAGAATGGTAAAAGCCTATGTCTCGGGAGATTACAGAATTGTACCCTGGCAGACCATTGTTAAGATTATTGCAGTATTAATTTATTTTGTTTCACCAATTGATTTAATTCCGGATGTTTTGCCGGCAATTGGCTTGACGGATGACCTTGCTTTGATACTCTGGCTTTTTAATGCTTTGTCCGGAGATATCAGAGATTTTGAATTATGGGAAAAAACGAAGGCCGAATTGGTGGAAACAACCATAAATTTGGACTAAGTTTATGAGAAAATTTAAATTTCTTAGAGCTTAATTCGTAATTCTTAATTGTATCAAGTATTTTTACAAAAAATTTAACGCATAAGAAAATGGAACTTACTTCAGTCTTATTATTTTTGAATGGCCTAGGTGGAAGCGAATTATTGTTGATCGGTATGGCTATCTTATTGTTCTTTGGTGGCAAAAAATTGCCGGAATTAATGAAAGGTCTTGGAAAAGGTATCAAAGAATTTAAGGATGCTCAAAAAGACGTTCAGGAACAAATTACTAAAGGCTTAGACGACACTAAATAATGCACTGCATTTTGTGTTTTTGCATAGTTGAGGTATAATTTTACCTCGACTATGCTTTTGTTGTTTATAGGGGAGAAACCATTTTACCCGAAATCCCCTTTCGGAATTCTACTACTTTCCGGATAAAATGCTGAATACATTTGCCCGTAAAAATTAAAATTTATTTGTTGCTTTGAAAAACTACTCAACTCTCCGGGAAATCCAGAAAGACCTCCTTGCAGGAACAATAACCTGCCGCCAGCTTGTCGAATTTTACCTTAAAAATATTGATGAAAAGAATTTGAAGCTCAATGCTTTTGTCTCGGTTTATGCAGAAGAATCTTTGCAGAAAGCAGATGAGGTGGATCTTAAAATTAAGTCAGGGAATTATGGGAAACTCGCAGGAATGGTTCTGGGCATCAAGGATTTACTTTGTTATAAAGATCATCCGGTAAGTGCCGGGAGTAAAATACTGGACGGTTTTGAAGCCCAGTTTAATGGTACTGCCGTTCAGAGAGTTCTGGATGAAGATGCAATCATTATCGGGCGCCAGAACTGTGATGAATTCGGAATGGGGTCAACCAATGAAAATTCGAACTTTGGCCCTGTTTTAAATGCAGTAGGGGACCATCGGGTAGCAGGCGGTTCATCAGGAGGCTCAGCGGTTGCTGTACAGGCAGATATGTGTCTTGCCTCGCTGGGAACAGATACTGGTGGTTCTGTCAGAATGCCTGCCGGTTTTTGCGGATTGGTCGGACTAAAACCGACCTATTCAAGGGTATCCCGCTGGGGACTGATTGCTTATGCTTCGTCGTTTGACTGTATCGGTCCGATTACGAAATCCGTTGAAGATTCTGCGATTTTACTTGAAGTGATTGCCGGTTCGGATGAACAGGATAGTACGGTTTCAACGAAAGAAGTAGAGGCATATTCGGAGCTTGTGCCTGAGAAAAAAAGCTATAAAATTGCTTACCTGCGGGAAGCGGTGGAAAGTGAAGGTTTACAGCCTGAGGTAAAGGCTGCTACAATTGCAAAGCTGGATTTTCTTAAAAGCCAGGGACATACAGTTGAAGCTGTTGATTTTCCGCTGATTAAGCATTTTCTGCCGACTTATTACATCCTGACAACTGCGGAATCGAGCTCAAATCTTTCCCGTTTTGACGGAGTGAAATATGGTTTCAGAGCGGCCAATTCAAAGGAATTGATCACTATGTACAAAAAGACACGTTCTGAAGCATTCAGAAATGAAACACGCAGAAGAATAATGCTTGGTACTTTTGTATTGAGTGCGAGTTATTATGATGCCTACTATACTAAAGCACAGAAAGTAAGGCGTTTAGTAAAAGAATATACGGATTCTCTGCTGGAAAATTATGATTTTCTGGTTTGCCCGACTACGCCGACTACAGCTTACAAAATAGGCGAAAAAACGGCTGATCCGATTCAAATGTATTTAGGTGATTTATTCACGGTACAGGCGAATGTAGTAGGATTGCCTGCCATTTCTATTCCGAACGGAGAAGATAATGAAGGTATGCCGATAGGCTTTCAGATTATGGCAGGAGCTTTTCAGGAAAAAGAATTATTAGCCTTCTCAAACGCCATTCTGGTTTAAGCGAAGAAAATATGGTGAAAGGATCAGGATTTTGGTTATACTGAGATCATTTTCCTTTCCGTTTAGTCTCTTTTTAATCCATTATAAAAAAAATTAGAATAGTCTAAATTGCTGATTGATAATAAAATACGATTTTTCTGAAATAAAATTTCGTTTTTGAACTCAATTTCGTAATATTGTACTAAACTCACACGCCATTATACAATAATCCCTAAGTTTATTTGTTTTTGAATAAAAAAACTAAATATTTCGTTATACTTGGTGGAAGAGAGTTTTATGTATAAAGTCTTATTATAACCACAAAATTTCTCAATGATATCCGGTTCTCCGGCTAAGTTTAAGATTTTGTGAATACCCTAATAAATAGATGAGATTCACCCTTGCGAAAGCATTTAGCCTTGGGATTTTGTGTTGGACAGGCGATGTAGCTACGGCTCAAATAACATCTTCACAACCACAGAATTCCGTCACGATTTCTAGTCAGCCGCAAGCGGCCGATACAGCTATTGTAATTACCAATCCTTCCATAAATGATCCGAAACCAGCTGTGGCAGAACCAGCCTGGTTGATTGATCCGAGTATTGTCCAACCCAGATTACAGGCACTTCAGAAAGAAATTCAGCTTACTTATAATTCCGTTACGCATCAATTCGTAGAATATTTCGCTTATCGGAAACCATCATTTACCAAAACGATGATGGAACGTAAAGATCTTTATTTTCCGCTTTATGAGAAATACCTGAAGAAATACGGTTTACCGGATGAGTTAAAATATTTATCCCTTATCGAATCCGGACTAAATCCTAAAGCTATTTCAAGAGCAGGAGCGGGAGGTTTATGGCAATTTATGCCAAAAACAGCTAGAATTGACTTCGGTTTAAGAATCGATGAATACGTTGACGAACGTTTTGACCCTGAGAGAGCAACAGAGGCGGCTTGCCGTTATATGAAACAGCTTTACAATATTTTCGGAGACTGGCAGTTGGTTTTAGCATCTTATAATACCGGACCGGGGAATGTCCGCCGGGCAATCAGACGTTGTAGCGGTGGTCAGACTTTCTGGGATATTTACAATTGTCTTCCAAGAGAAACCCGAGGTTATGTTCCTCAGTATATCGGAATTATTTATATGATGAATCACGGAGCAGATCATGATATTGCTCCTGAGATGCTGGAAACAGCTATTCCAAATGATACAATTCTGGTAAACGGATTCCTTGACATAGATAAACTGGCTTCTTTGAGTAATATCAACCTTGAAAATATTCAAAAACTGAATCCACATATTTTAACGCACATTCTTCCGGGTTCTACGAGGAACTTCCCTTTAAGATTACCAAGAGAAGAAATGGCTTATCTCGTTGCCAATCGTAAAACAGTATTTGACTCACTTTCCAAGGTTTCGCCTTCTGTTATAGAACAACTTGCTCCGGCTCCGGAAGTAATGGTGGCAAGTAACAGCAACGGACCTATTCTGACTGAGGAGGAAACCAAAAAAGGAAAGGTAACAGTTGAGGAAGATATTGAGGATGTTGTTATCAATAAAAAGCCTAAGAAAAAAGTATATGTTGTGAGGAGAGGCGATAATCTAACCTCAATTGCTTCTAAATATGATGTTGATGTATATGATATTAAAGTCTGGAATCATTTGCGTAAGTCAACACTTCATGCAGGAGATAAACTGGTGATCTTCAAAGAAGTAGCGGTTACCAGTTCTGTTAAATATGCTAAAGCATCCAATGTTGAGAGAGAATCAGTTCATAAAGGAAAAGCCCGTTTCCATTTTGTTCAGGAAGGAGATACACTTTGGAACATTTCACAGCGTTATGGCGGACTTTCAATAGATAAAATTAAAAAACTCAATGGTATCAAAGGCAATGTGGTAAAAGCCGGAATGAAAATCAGAGTTTCATAAAATCAATAAAATTGAAGATAAGTCCGCATCGCTTTTTAGTTATGCGGACTTTTTGATTATTTTTGAATTGGAAATATTCGTGAAATGCCTTTTTGATAAGTAAAAATAAGAAATAGCTTTATGAATTACTTTTTATGTAATAGCAGCCTATTAATTCACGTTAAAGTTCTGGTGAAGAAATCCAAACAGCCCTTTTAAATTTATACCTTACTCTTTAAAGTTAAATATGATTGCCTATATAGACGGAAAACTAACCTACAAAGACCCTGCCTACGTGATTATTGATGTGAATGGTGTAGGCTATGAGATTAAAATTTCACTTCAGACCTATTCAGCCCTTCAGGATGGTAACGAACGTTGCCGCTTATATACCTTTCTGAGTATCCGTGAAGATGCCCATGTACTTTTTGGTTTTAAGGATACTGATGAAAAAGCGTTGTTTCTGGACCTTTTAAGTGTTTCAGGAATCGGCCCTAATACCGCATTAGTAATGCTTTCGTCCTTGTCATCTGCTGAAATCAGACATGCAATTGTTAATGAAGATGTGCGTACAATTCAGAGTATTAAAGGAATCGGAGCAAAAACAGCTCAAAGAGCCATTATTGAATTGAAAGATAAATTCCGTAAAGAACAAATGCTGGGTGGAAGCAGTCATTCAATTGTTCTGACCAAAAACTCTGCCGTTCGCAATGAAGCACTGGCAGCTTTGGTTACGCTTGGTATTCCTAAAAATGTGGCAGAAAAGAGCATTGATGCCATATTGAAGAAGGAAGGCGAGGACCTGACTGTTGAGCAATTAATTAAGCTGGCTCTTCGATGACAGATAAATTCCGGAAAAACAACAGATTTTACAGTAAATGGAGGATTTCCGGAAATTTAAAAAAAATCAGTTCGTAAAAATATTGGCAAGGTTTTAGACGTTTGGTTAGATGGAAGTTTTTGACAAATGAAAGTTTAACCTTAGATTCTCCGCGCCGGATATACCACAAATTAAATAAAAGTTGTGCATAGGAACACGCTTTACATACTTTCAGGAAGTTTTATAGTTTCATTATTTGCATGGTTGTCATGGTCAGATCCACTTGAATCAAATCTGACACTGGCAGCAAATGAAGTATTTGAAAAAGAAAACTCTCCCAAAGAAGATACAACCAAAGTTACAAAATCAGGAAAACGACCAAGGCTAAAACTAAAAGACAGGCTTGGGAACCGTTTTACGCACAAAACTCCTGCTTCTCCTTTTATCCTGAAAGATCCTAAAGGTCTCAGTACAGAATTTAAACTGGACTCTGCCGGAACCATTGCTGTTTATGAAAAACTGAAAGACCTACCCAATGATTATCGTCCGGCCGAAAGATTGTCGTATGAAGAATATTCCAATTTACAAAGGGAAAGATATTTAAGGAGTTACTGGAAATCTTATGCTGCTTCTCAGGACGGGAAAAGTGATACCAAGGGAAGAGGTTTATTACCCAAAATAGAATTACCTCCTGCAATTGACAGAATTTTTGGAGGGACAGATATAGATTTTAAACCTAATGGAAATATTCTGGTTGACATTGGTTATCTAAGCCAGTTTTATGATGACCCTGCCGTTCCGGTAAGTTTAAGACATAACAGCAGCTTAAACTTCAATGAACAGGTTCAGGTCAATTTTCAGGGAAAAATAGGAGATAAACTTAATCTTAATACCAACTTTGATTCCAAGGCAAGTTTTAATTTTCAGAATCAGTTAAAACTAAACTGGAGAAGTAACGAAGAAGATATCCTTCAGAATATAGAAGCTGGGAATACTTCCTGGACACTGAACAGCCAGTTGATACCCGGAGTTCAGAATTTGTTTGGTCTGAAGGCCTTAATGAGATTCGGGAATCTTGATGTTACTGTCGTTGCGGCTCAGCAAAGGTCCAAACAGGATTGTATTACCCTTCAGGGTGGTTCTCAGGGCAAGAAGTTTGAAATCAGAGCTGATGCTTATGACGAAAACCGACACTTTTTCCTTTCTACGTACTTTAGAAATAATTACGAAAGATCTCTCAAATCACTTCCTGTAATTACCTCCGGGGTAACTGTAACCCGTGTGGAGGTATATGTAACTAACAGAACGAATAATACCGAAACGCTTAGGAATATTGTTGCACTTTCTGATATGGGAGAACCAGTTCCCTATTCAGCAAGTAGGAATAAACCGGTTTTGCAACCAATTGTGGCTGGTCAGCCTGCTGATAACAGTACCAACGGTATTTACGACAAGCTTACCAAGGATGAAAGAATCCGTCAGTCTGATCAGACCTCTTATTTACTCGAAACCAGCTATAACCTTCAGAAAGGAACGGATTTTGATATGCTGAAAGGAGCAAAGCGTTTGACAGAAAGAGACTTTCGCTTTAATCCGCAGTTGGGTTACATCTCCCTGATCACCCCTTTGAGAAATGATGAAGTTTTAGCGGTTTCTTATGAATATACTTACAACGGAAGAAAATATCAGGTTGGGGAACTGACTGAAAATTATCAGAACAGAAAAGATGGAGAAGTACTGGTTTTGAAAATGCTTAAATCTTCTCAGGTCAGGAACAACCTCCAGCATCCGATGTGGAATCTGATGATGAAAAACGTTTATTCGTTAAATACCAGTCAGTTAAGTAAGCAAAACTTCCAGTTAAGAGTAATTTATAAAGATGATAAGACAGGTGTTGATAATCCTAACCTGCAGGAAGGTGCAAGATTGAAGGATGTTCCTTTAATCAGAGTATTGGGTGTTGACAGATTAAATCAGAACGGAGACCCTCAGGTTGATGGAAATTTTGACTTTGTTGAGGATGTAACGGTTGATTCTAAAAACGGGAAAATTATCTTTCCGGTTCTCGAACCTTTTGGTTCTACCCTGAAAAAGAATTTTAATGCTGATGAAGACGGATTGGTTAATAAGTATGTCTTCGAAGAGCTTTATACAAAAACACAAACGGATGCACAGCAAATTTCGACGAAAAACAAGTATTTCTTAAAAGGAAGTTTTCAGTCGGCTCTGGGAGGAGATGTGTCTTTACCATTGGGCGTTGATGCTAAAACAGTAACGGTTACAGTCGGAGGTAGTACCTTAGTACAAGGCACGGATTTTATCGTAGATCCGCAATTGGGTCGTGTGAAAATTCTGAATGATGGAATTTCCAATTCAGGTCGGGAAATCAGAGTTTGTTATGAAAAGCCGGATTTATTTACCAACCAGACAAGAGGGCTTTTCGGAACACACCTTGATTATCGGCTTGGAAAAGATATTCACCTCGGAGCGACGCTTCAGCATTTGAGTGAATCTCCTCCCAATTATCTCAGAAGGGTAGCGATTGGCAATGAACCTGTCAGTAACACGCTTTTTGGTTTTGATGCTTCCATTCAAAGGCCTTCAAGATTTTTGACAAGACTGGTAGATGCCCTTCCAATTATTTCTACCAAGGAAACTTCAGCAATTGATTTTCAGGGAGAATATGCACAGCTTATTCCGGGCGTTAATTCCGCGGTGCAGGATAATGCATTTATTGATGATTTTGAAGCAGCAAGAACAGTTTATAACTTAATTGGTCAACCAACTACCTGGAGACCCGGAGCTACTCCGCAGCATCAGCAGTTCAACGTTGGAACCCCAAATGACCTGGCCAACGGTTATCAGCGTGCTAAGATTTCAGCCTATAGTGTTGACCCGAGTATTTATGGTTTAGGAGGCTTTGGGGTAGATATCCCGGGATTGGACCCTTCCAAACTGACTAACTTCTATGAACGTCAGGTTTCTCCGAAAGCTCTTTTCCCGAATAAGGACCTTGCCAATAATATTACAAGCTTACCGATCAGTGTTCTGGATGTTGCTTATTTCCCTTCAGAGAGAGGGATGTACAACTTTAACCCTGATTTAGATAAAGATGGTTTGCTGAAAAATCCGAAGAAGAATTTTGGGGCTATTACCAGAGCACTTACTTCTGATACAGACTTTGACAATGCAAATATTGAGCAGATCGAGTTTTGGTTAATGGACCCGTTCCTGACCGGTTCAAACGGGGTAGTGAGAGATGGAAGATTTAATACGAACAACACCACCGGAGGAAAATTGGTATTCAACCTGGGGGATGTTTCTGAAGATTTTATTCCTGACGGTAACTATAACTTTGAAAACGGGATTCCAACAGGAGATAAAATTCCGGGAGGGGATAGTCAGAATATCAGAGTTACCAAATGGGGGCTTGCTCCGACCAGACAATTTGTAATCAATGCATTTGACAATGAAGGCGGAAGAGAATTGCAGGATGTTGGTTTGGATGGTATTCCTAACTCCGGAGATGAGACAAATATCTATACGGAGGAAGTAATGCATAAAGATTACCTGACCCAGTTAAAAAATTCAGGTATGGATCCTACCGCTTTTGAAGCCATTCGTGCTGACCCGGCCGGGGATGATTTTACCTATTATCTGAGTGAAAAATATAATAATGTTGAAAGCATAGTTCAGCGGTATAAGAATTATATGGGGTTGGATAAGAACTCTCCGTCAACCGCTGCCAGTTCAAACTCCGGATTTACTGAGGCCAGTAAAAATGCCCCTGACCGTGAGGATATGAACAATGACAATACCATCAATGATCTTGAATCATATTATCAGTACGAGGTTGATCTGGCACCGAATAAACTGGCTGTCGGACAAGGTTATGTAGTAGATAAAGTTACTGAAAACGGTGCGGATTGGTATTTATTCAGAGTTCCTGTAAAAAACGGAAAATCATTCGGAGGAATTAACGGATTAAAATCTATCCGTTTTATGAGAATGTTTCTGACAGAATTTGAACAGCCTGTTGTGCTGCGTTTTGCTCAGTTGCAGGTTTCCGGATTCCAGTATCGTAAATATACAGGAGACTTAAATCAGAGAGGTTTGCAGGAAGTTCCGGAAAATTATGATGCTAAATTTAAAGTAGCCAGTGTAAATATTGAAGAAAATGGTCCGTCGAACAATAAAGGTGATAATGTAATCCCTTATGTGATTCCTCCGGGATTTCAGAGAGATCGTGATATTACTACAATCAATAATGCTCAGTTGAATGAGCAATCTTTAAGCCTTTGTGTGGATGGTTTGAGAGACGGCGATTCAAGAGCGGTTTTCAAAAACACTAATTTTGACTTCATTAATTACAAACGTCTTAAAATGTTTGTTCACATGGAAAGTGCTGCTCCGAATGTCGGAAAAGTCTCGGCTTTTATCCGGATTGGTACGGACCTTACGCAGAACTATTATGAAGTTGAAATTCCAAAGTTAACGCAAACACAGAAAGGGGCATCAATTGACACAGACGTATGGCCGGCTGAAAACGAATTTGATATTGGTTTTGATGTAATAAAACAGATTAAAAACCTCAGAGATAATGATCAGACCCGACAATTTTTAAGAGACAGAAATCGTCAGGCCGGAATACCGATTACAGAGCCTTATTCAAGAGACAGTATTGTAGATCCTGTAAGCGGGAAGGTTTATAACCTCAGAATTGTAGGTAATCCGGATCAGAGTGCTGTACTCACTTTAATGATCGGGGTGAGAAACCCTAAAGATGATGCCCAGCCAAAAACCTTTTGTATCTGGGTTGATGAGTTAAGGGCCTCCGGATTTGATCAGACTTCCGGGAAAGCTGCAGTGGCAAAATTAGGGTTAAAACTTGCCGATTTTGCCAATGTTACTATGAATGGTAGTTTGAAAACCTATGGTTTCGGAGGAGTTCAGACCCGTATTTCAGAAAGATCAAGGGATAATACCCTTGAGTATGGCATTGCCGCGAATATAAATCTGGACAAGCTTACTCCTGAAAAATGGGGCTTGAAAATTCCGATGTATGTAACTTATGACAGAAGAAATATCAAGCCGGAATTTGATCCTTTGGATCCGGATATTCGTTTGGATGAAACATTGAAAAAATTCTCTACTGACCAGGAAAGAGAGAATTACCGGAAGATGGTGGAGGATAATTCGGAAAGAAAAGGGCTTAATTTCTCCAATGTGAGAAAAGTAAAGACTGGAAAGAATGCTTTGATGCATCCCTGGGATATTGAGAACTTCTCCTTCACTTATGCTTTTTCTGAATTAACCAGAACCAACACTTTAATTGAACAATATTCACAAACCTCACATAAAGGAGGGCTGAGTTATACTTTCGTCGGGAATCCCAAACCGATAGAACCGTTCAAAAAATATAAATGGAATCATCCATTGCTGAGATGGTTTAAAGAGTTCAACTTTACACCTTTACCGACCTCGGTTACTTTCCGGGCGGATATGGATAGAAGTTTTGTAAAGACCCAATATCGTAATGCTGATTTTTCAACAGCCGGATCAACTCCTTTATTTGAAAAATACTGGAGATTTAACCGTCTTTATAACGTTGGCTGGAATCTTACAAAAAGCGTTATGCTGACATACAGTGCCACAGCCAGTGCAATTATTGATGAACCGGCAGGAGATTTGGATACAAAAGCTAAAAAGGATTCTGTCTGGAGAAGTTTAAAAAATCTCGGGCGTACCAAAGACTTTGACCAGCAGTTTACAGCTGTCTGGCGTTTGCCTTTAAATAAATCTCCTTTAACAGACTGGATGAGTGCAGATTATACCCACCATTTTGGATATACTTACGCTGCAAACTCTTATGACATCCGCGATTCGCTTAATGTTCCTTTTGGTAATGTAATTAAAAATATCAGAGACAGAGGTATCAAAGGAAAAATTGACTTTGTTGCGCTTTATAACAGAGTGAGAGCCCTGAGAATAGCAAACTCTCCGAGAATTGAGCGTAAAAATATTGCAAGAAACCCGGGGGATGATGAGGACATTTTCAAAAAAGAACCGGAGTTTTTAAGAGGTATAACCCGATTGCTTATGGCAATCAGAGGAATTCAGGTTAATTACAACATCAGTGAAAGTACCACACTGCCAGGCTTTATGCCAAGTCCCGGATTATTGGGACTCAGCAGCGTAGGTGGAGCCCCCGGATTTGGTTTTATTACGGGTAGCCAGGATGAAAATATAAGATATGAGGCAGCAAGAAATGGATGGTTGTCGAAAAGTACCTTGCAGAACCTTCCATTCGTGCAGACTAAAACCCAGAACTTAAGCTACAGGACGGATGTAGAGCCATTTAAGGACTTTAAATTGCAGATTGAAGGGAAATTCAGTAAAACGGACAACTTCCAGGATTTCTTCAGACCAACTGTGACAAACGGTGCATTTAAGGATGTAAGTCCGGTTCGTTCCGGTAATTATTCAATGACATTTTTGTCATTCCTGACGGCATTTAAAGATGCTGATGGCGTATTTAATACATTCAGAAGTAACAGACAGATTATTCAGCGCAGGCTGGAGAATCTGAAAGGAGGCAGTTTGGGAGAATATAATAAAAATTCTCAGGATGTTCTGATTCCTGCCTTCTTTGCAGCTTACAGTGGAGTTTCAGCGGATAACGTCAAATTCTCTCCGTTTTATAACATTCCTTTACCAAACTGGAGACTGGATTATGGCGGTCTGCTTAATTTTGATTGGTTTAAACGGAATTTTTCTTCCGCTACACTTACACATAGTTATACATCCACATACAGCGTAGGAAATTTCATTTCTTCTCTGGAATATGGAAAGTTTGATGAGGATTACAGAAACCTGACCCTAACCAGCCTGCTGTATCCATTGTCTTCAAGATTCAATGACCAGGGATATCTGATTCCGGTATATGTGATGAGTACGATTTCATTTAGTGAGCGATTTGCCCCATTGATAGGTTTCAGTGCTATTACAAAAAGCAAAATTTCTCTGAGACTTGATTATAATCAGGACAGAAATGTTGGTTTAAATCTCACCAACTCGCAGGTAGCAGAGCTGAGCAACAAAGACCTGACAATTGCTGTAGGTTTTACCAAAGCGAATATGCTTGTACCTTTCAGAGTAAGAGGGAAAAGGGTAAGGCTGCCGAACGATTTCCGTTTCAACTGTACGCTTACCATCAGAGATACCAGAACGCTGCAGAGAAAACTTGACGAGGAAACCGTTGTAACAGCGGGTTCGACCAATTTTCAGTTCAGACCCCAGGCAAGTTACAATGTGAATAAAAGATTGAGTGTAACCGCTTATTTTGATAAAATGATGAATAACCCGTTAATTTCGAATGCCTATTACAGATCAACGACTTCCGGAGGGATTCAGGTTAAATTCAGTCTTTCGGAATAATCCTAAAGGTTTGGATTAAGCTTAGATTGTATTTTTATTTGCAAATGAGGGGCATTTTCTTGTAATTTGCAGTGCAATTATGGAAGGGTTCTTTCAGAAACCATAAAAGTGATCATAAAGACCTTTTCCGTCAATTCCCTGTTAAGCTTAATCCCTGAAGATTTCTTCTGATTTTCAAAGGATTTTGAAATTATCATTAATAAGACAAACTAAACAAAAATGAATTTTCCACAAGATCTTCTGTACACGAAAGAACACGAATGGGTTAAGTTGGATGGCGATGTTGCCATCGTTGGAGTTACTGATTTTGCGCAAAGCGAGCTGGGTGACATTGTTTATGTGGAAATAGAAACAGTAGGTCAGACGCTTGCCAAAGATGAAATCTTTGGAACTGTTGAAGCGGTGAAAACTGTTTCAGATTTGTTTTTACCGGTAGCAGGTGAGGTATTGGAAGTAAACGACCAGTTGTCAGATGCTCCGGAATTGGTAAACTCTGATCCATACGGTGAAGGCTGGATGATTAAATTGAAAGTTTCTGATCTTTCTGAAATTGAAGGACTTATGGATGTTGAAACTTACAAACAACACGTCGGACATTAATTTCGAAATTGATATTTATAAAGCCCTGACTTTCAGGGCTTTTTTTTGATATGACATTTAAATCCGGTGATTTAAGTGTATTTTAACCGCTAACGTACCGGAAGACATGTCATTTCTCCTTTCGGCTTTTATCCGGTTAAGGCATAAAAAGAGTTAAGATACTTGATGCGATTCGCTGAAAGTTTATCAGTCAAATAGTCATTAATAATTTTGGAAATGAAAATTCTTATTCGTTCAGCTAAGATTGTTCAGAAAGGATCATCTTTAAACGGATTGATCCGGGACATTTTTATTGAAAATGGTAAAATTGCAGAGATTGGTGAAAACCTGATGGTTGAAGCTGATGAAGTTGTTGAAGAAGAAGGACTTAGTGTTTCAGCCGGATGGTTTGATATGCGGGTTCATGCGAAAGATCCCGGATTGGAATATAAAGAAGATTTATACTCCATGGAATCTGCGGCAAAAGCCGGAGGAATTACGGAAATCGCTACTCTTCCGAATACCAAACCGACTGTCCAGACAAGAGAAAGTGTTCAGTATCTGAAAAACTTTGGAAAAAATAACCTGGTTGCTATACATCCGATGGCAGCTGTTACATTAAAGTGTGAAGGAAAGGATTTTACAGAAATGATAGATCTTAATCAGGCCGGAGCTGTGGCATTTACTGATGGAGAGCATCCTTTGCAAAATGCTGATATTTTCCTTAAAACGCTTCAATACCTGGCACAATTCGGCGGAATACTGGTGAACAGACCGGAAGAAGAGAATCTGACACATTTCGGACAAATGCACGAAGGAATTACCAGTACGCTGATCGGAATGAAAGGAATGCCTAAAATGGCAGAGGATATGATGGTGATGAGAGATCTGAAACTACTTCAGTATGTAGTTTCAAGTCCTTTGTTTAAAATGCCTAACCGTAAAAGCCTGCTTCATTTTTCATGTATTTCAACGGCAGAATCTGTTGAAATGATTGGACAGGCGAAAGAGATGGGTTTGCCGGTCAGTTGTGATGTGGCTGCCCACCAGCTTGCTTTTACCGATGAAAACCTCTTTTCTTTTGATCCTAACCTGAAAGTAAATCCTCCGTTCAGAGCTCAGGAAGATGTGGATGCTTTGTGGGAAGGACTGGCAAACGGAACAATCGATGCGATTGTTTCTGATCATAACCCGCATGAAGAAGAATCGAAAAAGCTTGAATTTGATATGGCAGAGTTTGGTGTAATCGGACTGGAAACACTCTTTCCTGCCATTGCCACAAACAATGAAATACTTTCAGCAGAAGAAATCATTGAAAAGATTACCACAGGACCAAGGAGAATTTTAGGGATTGCCAATCCAAAGATTGAAATCGGACAAAATGCCAACCTGACAGTTTTTAGTGCAGACAAAACCTGGAATTATACAGAAAAGAGTATTGTTTCAAAATCTAAAAATTCTCCGTTTATCGGCCAGACCTTTACCGGGAAGGCGGTTGCTGTCATCAACAATGGCAAATTCTGGAAAACGGAGAAATAATAGCAGAAGACATTAATTTTATCAGTAATTTACAGAAGTAAAAAATAACAGCGTGTTTACTGTAACTTTTTTTAGAAAAACAATAGTATTTGGTGTACTTGCCGGGCTTGCATGCTTTGGCTATTGTCTGGTGCTGAATAGTATAGGAGTGATTCCTCTTGCGGGGAAAAAAGCCCCGAATGCGATCATTAACATTATTTTCATGGTGTTGGCAGTGAGAGCTTACCGCAAAACCAAACAAGATGAGATTCTCCATTTCTGGGAAGGTTTGATTGTAGCAAACTTTACCAATTTCGTGGCGGCCTGTATAAGTTCCAGTTGTTTATACTGGTATTTCGGAGCTAATAACGGAGATTTGATTAAACTCTTTGTTGACCAGAGTATTCAGGAACTTCTAAGCTATAAGGCTCAGATTGTAAAGCAGGAAGGACTTAATTACTTTATTGATCTGATGAATCAGATTAAGCTCATTACACCGGCTTCAATTGCCTCAGATGAGGTACAGCAGAAAATGATTTTGGGCTTTTTACCTTCTATTATGATTTCGATTTATTTCAGAAGACAATATGTAAAATAATAATATACCTTATAAATTAATGGAACAAGGAACCTCTACTACCAGAATTGCTTTGAAATGGGGATTCATTTCAGGTCTTATTTCTTCTGTGCTGACTGTTGTGAACTATGTATTTGATCTGTATAGAAATTCGTTATTCTCTACGCTGGGTTTTGGCTTACTGGTAGTTTTTACCATATTTATTTATGTTTTGGCCATGAAAGATTTCAGATTGAATAACAAGGATCTGATGTCTTACGGCCAAGGAATAGGAATCGGGGTTTTAATTTCCGTTATTTATTCCATTATTTCAGGTGGATTTAATTACATTTATCTGACTTTGATTGATCCTGCTTCAGCAAAGAAAATGACTGAATTTCAACATGACAAGATGATTGAGAGCGGGAGAACAGAAGAGCAATACGAAATGTTTATGAATTCAGCTATCGGAAAAATGATGACAAGCTTAAGTGTACAGTTTGTTTTTCAGTTGTTTTTCTGGACATTTCTGGGATTGATTCTTTCCCTTGTCATTGCAGCAATTTTGAAGAAGGAAAAGTCGTTTTTTGAATAGAATGTTGTTAATCTTATCTCCTGAGATCGGATTATTTTAAAAGATAATAAAGAGGATAATGTATCAAATCTTCAAAAAGGAAGTAAATAGTTTCTTAAGCTCTCTGATTGGCTATATCGTAATGGCAGTTTTTTTGACCGCTACAGGTTTGTTTGTCTGGGTTTTTAGTGATAATATTCTCGACAATGGTTTTGCCGATATGTCCTCCTTTTTTAACATCTCTCCTTATATTTTCCTGTTTTTGATTCCTGCCATTACCATGAGGGCATTTTCGGAGGAAGTTAAAACCGGAACGATTGAGCTGCTTTTTACCAAACCGCTTTCTGTCTGGGACATAATTATCGGGAAATACCTGGCAAGCTGTTTCCTGATTTTTCTGGCTTTATTGCCTACTTTGCTCTATTATTTTTCTGTATATAGTCTGGGAAGCCCTGAAGGAAATATTGATTCTGCCGCTACTTTCAGCTCTTACCTGGGATTGTTTTTGCTGGGTTGTGTTTTTGCTGCGGTAGGAATATTTACATCATCATTGACTGATAATCAGGTTGTTGCCTTTGTACTTTCTTTTGTAATGTGCTTGTTTTTGTACTATGGAATAGGAGAGATTGCCGCGCTCTTTGAAGGATTAGGATATACTTTCGGTCAATTAGGTCTTGACTATCAGTATAATGCTTTGGGAAGGGGTTTGATTGATTCCAGAAATGTGATATATTTTCTGTCAGTTATTTCAATAATGCTCTGGGCATCAAGGTTAAAACTATTATCAAAAATGAGCTAACCCTGATCTTCCTAATCAGGGTTAACAGAAGTTCTATTTTATGATCACACCATCAGCCACAAAAGCCAGTGCTTTTTCAGGTTCAGTAATTTTGGCAATTTCTTCCTTACTTTTCCCGGCATCTTTAGCATAATGTTTTAATTGCTTTACGGAGGTAGTTTTAACTTTGGCAATTCCTTCGAAAACTACATTTTTACCTGTAATATCTTTCGGAACAAAGAAACCGTAATCTTTAAAAGTTACCCTCATAGACTGTCCGTCGTTTAGTTTGACTTTCATCCAGCATCCTCTTTCTTTACAAACTGACTCAACAGTGCCCTGTACTTTCGTTACCAGAGAATCTTTTCCATCAATCTGACTAACAAGTTCCTGTGTAGAAATTGCGCCTTTCTCGTCAAATTTTGCTCCGTGGAAAGATTGCGCATTGGCTTTTGATATGGCTAGTGAGAAGCAAGCCAGAAAAAATAGTTTTTTCATAATATTATTGTCTGAAGTTTAGGCAAAAGTAATAAATCCCTGTCTTAATCGGAAGGCTTGATTCTGGATTAAACAGAAGTGAATGGAAAGTCTAAGCGAAACCCGGCTTGAAAGTATGAATATTATGAATATTTTGACAAAATTCATACTCAGAGGGTTGATTGGAGCAAATAAACAAAATGCGGTCTTTGCTGAATTTACGAACATTCTCGAGATACCAGGCGGAAGCCTGAGCATCAAGGTTAGAAGTAGGTTCATCAAGCATCAGAATTCCGCAATCAGACCAGAAAGCCAGTCCTAATTTTACCCTTTGTTTCATCCCTGATGAGAAAAATTTGATTTCTTTATTTCTGGCGGCAGGTAATTCGATGAAATCGATAAAATCACTGGTATGCAGAGATTCTCTGAAAGGCTTGAATTTAATATGAAATTCGATTAATTCAAGAAGGGTAAATTCTTCAATTAATTCGAGATAAGGTGCTGCAATAATAAGATGTTTGAAAAAATCGTCAGAACGGATCTGATCTGAGGATTCTGAGGATTGAAAATAGCTTATATTTCCTTCATTCTGTGGAATGAAGCCAGAGAGAACCTGCAAAAGAGTTGACTTCCCGCTTCCATTTGCTCCGGTAAAGGTATAGGACTGATCAGATTGGAAGTCGAGGGATAAATTCCTGAAGATCCATTCGTTTCTAAATTTTTTTCCTAAATTTTCGGCTTTAATGAGCATTTGATGATAGTCGGGAACTGACAATAATTCGAATTATTATCAATTCCCGACTTATTATATTTACGAGAGACCTTTCATAATTCCTCTTTCTGAGTTACGGATGAAATTGAGGATTTCATCTCTTTCGGAGGAAGCCGGAAGATTAATTTCGATTTGTTCGAGAGCATCCAGATTGTTCAATCCTTTCAGATAGACAAAACGATATGTTTCCTGAATATTGGCAATTTGTTCGTCAGAGAACCCGCTTCTGCGTAACCCGATTGAGTTAACACCTGCATAAGAAAGTGGTTCACGACCAGACTTTGTAAACGGAGGAACATCTTTTCTGATTAAAGAGCCTCCGGACACCATTACATGGCGACCGATTTTTACAAACTGATGAATGGAGCAGGATCCGCCTAATCTGGCATAATCAGCCACTTCAACGTGTCCTCCCATCTGTACATTATTGGCAATAATGCAGTTATCTCCGATCAGACAATCATGAGCCACATGAACGTATGCCATCAGGAGGCAGTTTTTGCCTATTTCTGTTTTATATTTATCAATAGTTCCTCTATTGACAGTTGCACATTCCCGAATGGTAGTATTGTCGCCGATAATGGCATAAGTATCTTCTCCGCCAAACTTTAAGTCTTGCGGAATGGCAGCAATTACTGCTCCGGGAAAAATCTTACAGTTCTTCCCGATTCTGGCTCCGGGAAAAATTGTGACATTGGAGCCAATCCAGGTGCCTTCCCCGATTTCTACATTTTTGTGAATTACCGTAAACGGTTCCACCACAACATTGTGTGCAAGTTTTGCCTCAGGGTTAATGTACGCTAATGGTTGTGTCATATTTGTGGTTACAGGTTTGACGATCTTTTCACTAAAATCCCTTACCTTGAAACTGTTAACTAATTTTTTCTAACTAAACTTGCGGTCATATCGGCTTCACAGACAATCTGTCCGGCTACATAAGCCGTTCCGTGCATTTTTGCGATTCCACGACGGATTGGAGCAAGCAACTGACATTTAAAAATTACGGTATCACCCGGAACTACATTTCTTCTGAAACGACAGTTTTCAATTGCAACAAGATATGGCCAGTAATTTTCAGGATCAGGTACTGTACTGAAAACTAAAATACCTCCGGTCTGGGCCATTGCTTCAACCTGCATCACACCCGGCATTACCGGATTATTTGGAAAATGTCCCATGAAGTAATTTTCATTCATGGTAACATTTTTCACACCCACTACACTTTCGTCATCAAGATAGATAATTTTATCTACCATTTGAAATGGATAACGGTGTTCTAACAATTGATAAATTCTCTCGTGTGTAAAAATCGGAGGTTGTTTCGGATCATAAACAGGAACCTTATTTTTCTCCGTTTCAAGCATAAGCTTCTTAATTTTCTTTGCCAAAGCAACGTTCGCGGCATGGCCTGGACGGGCGGCAAGAATCTGGGCTTTTATCGGACGCCCCACTAAAGCTAAATCTCCGATCATATCCAGTAACTTATGGCGGGCCATTTCGTTTGGATAATGCAATTCAAGATTGTTAAGAATACCGGTTCCTTTGTCAACACTTACTTTAGGTTTCCCTAATAATTCAGCAAGGTGATCCAATTCGCCGGCCTTATACTCACGATCAGCAATTACAATAGCATTTGACAAGTCTCCGCCTTTGATAAGGTTTGCCTTGTAAAGTGCTTCCAGTTCATGCATAAAGCAGAAAGTACGGCAATTAGCAAAATCATTGGCGAATTGTGAAATATTAGTCAGGTTTGCGTGCTGACTGGTCAGAAATTTAGAATTATAATCAACCATCACTGTCAAACGATAGTCATTTAACGGCAGTGCGGTGACTTCAACTCCTCTTTCCAGGTCTTTATATCTGACTTCTTCCGGAAGTTCGAAGAATTTACGGTGGGCATCCTGTTCCTCAAGTCCGGCATCTTCAAGCGCTTCCACAAATTTGATAGAACTCCCGTCCATAATCGGAGGTTCCGGGCCGTCCAGTTGAATCAAAACATTATCAACCTGCATGCCCACAAGTGCTGCCAAAACATGCTCTACCGTGTTAATTCTGGCACCATTATGTTCAATAGTAGTACCACGTGAAAGGTCAACCACGTGGTCAACATCAGCATCAGCAATCGGCTGGCCGGGTAAATCAGTACGTTGAAACTTAAAACCGTGATTAGTAGGAGCAGGAACAAATGTCATCGTAGCTGTTACGCCAGTATGTAAACCTACACCCGTTAAAGAAACGGCCTTTTTGATTGTATGTTGTTTATTATTCATTGGGTGAATTTAACAATGAAGTTCAGAGATTTTTGTAAAAGATTATGCCTAATTACATACTCACAAATTTGAACTCTAACCTTATAGTAGTCTATTCTTGAAATTTATTTTCTAAAGTACTCAGTCTTTCATCCAGTTTGTTCAGCTGTTTGATATAAACCTGGGAGCGAAGGTATTCTTTATTTTCTGAAGCGGGACTTCCCCCGAGAATCATACCTTCTTTTTTAAATGATTTGGAAACACCTGACTGAGCTGTGATAATGGTTTTATTAGGAACAGTAATATGTCCTACAATTCCGACCTGTCCGGCAATCATACAATTTTCTCCGATTTTTGTAGAACCGGAAATACCTGATTGTGCTGCAATTACAGTATTCTGGCCGATTTCCACATTATGGGCAATCTGAACAAGGTTATCAATCTTAACACCCTTACGAATAGTGGTCGAACCCATTGTTGCGCAGTCTATAGTAGTATTGGCACCAATGCTTACATTATCTTCAATCACAACATTACCAAGCTGAGGAATAGTTTTATAAGATCCGTCAGCCTGAGGAGCAAAGCCAAAACCATCGCTTCCGATCACTGCGTTGGCATGAATAACGCAATTTTCACCGATAAACGTATTTTTGTAAATTTTTACCCCCGGATAAATGACGCTGCAATCTCCGATACTAACATGATCTGAAATGGTTACATTCTGATGGATTTTGACATTCTTTCCGATAGAACATCCTTCTCCGATATAGCTGAATGCGCCAAGGTAAATTCCTTCACCGATGTCAGAGGTTTCGGCAATGAAACTAGGCTGTTCAATGCCTTTTTTATGATCTGCAACAATTTTCTGATATTCCTGAAGCAGGATGGTAAATGCTGAGTAAGCATTTTCTACTAATATTAATGTTGAAGAATAATCCTTTTTGGGTTCAAAAGTCTTATCAACAATGACTGCCGTCGAATTGGTAGTATAAAGAAATTGCTCATATTTGAGATTAGCCAGAAAGGAGACAGAGCCTTCCTTTCCCTCTTCTATTTTTGAAAGTTGTGTTACTTTCAAAGACTTATCGCCTTTGATTTCACCATTTAGCATTTGAGCAATTTGTTCAACGGTAAATTCCATGTAATGAATTATGAGTGCTAAGTAATAATATGGAATGTGGTTTGAAACCCTTCAAAAGAAATACTTAATCGTGGAACTTATGCCATATATCACTATTTTGAGTGCAAATATACATTCTTTGCCCAACAAATATAGTATTTTCTGACAATGTTACTGAGTGCTTTGATGGTCGGAAGGTCCGATGCCTCTGCAATATCCATTATCGTATGTTCCTTAGTTAAAATGTTAATGTTTTGTTTTCCAGAAAGATAAGCAGCATTTGTATTGGAACCTTCTATCAGTAAATAAGGTAAATCTTTTTCTGTTACATTTTCCTGACTCAACAAATCAATTTGAATTTTTTCAAGATGTGATTTATCGAATGGCACATCCGACATGATTATTTTATACAATTTCCTGTCGAGGAGCATTCTGCTTATTCCGGAAAGCAGTTTATCCGGGTGTTTTGTCCATACTTTAATACTTCCCATAACGTCTGAATCATCCATTTCCGTGAAAGCCTCCAGATATTGTTTGTCAGACTCAAACTGCTCCAGTGTAACATCATTTTCCAGAAACAATTTCAAAGAAGGTGTGGCAAATACTTCCTTTCCTTCCGTTATCAGATCCTTGGCACGTCTGATAATTTCTACCAGCATGGTTTCAGCACAGATGCAGGTTTTGTGCAGGTACACCTGCCAGTACATCAGCCTGCGGGCGTTAAGGAAGTTTTCAACGGAATAAATGCCTTTTTGTTCAACAACCAGTTCATTGTCGACAATATCAAGCATCTTCAGGATCCTGTCAGCGCCAATTGAACCCTCTCTTACTCCGGTAAAGAAACTGTCTCTGTTTAAATAATCCATCCGGTCAACATCGAGCTGGCTGGAAATAAGCTGATAGAAAAATTTCCTTTCATATTGATTGGAAAACATTTTTATTGCCAAATCCAGTTTCCCGTCGAATGCAAGATTCAGATCCTTCATCAGCAGGAGAGAGATCGCTTCATGATTTACCTTGTTGAGAATGGTATTTTCCAGAACATGGGAAAACGGGCCATGACCAACATCATGTAAAAGGATCGCTATCCGGGCTGATTCAGCTTCATGTTCTGATATTTCATGTCCTTTGGATTTTAACGTATGAATGGCCTCGTTCATCAGGTGCATGGCACCGAGTGCATGATGCAGACGTGTATGCAAGGCTCCGGGGTACACATATTCAGCCACCCCTAATTGTTTAATTCTCCTTAATCGCTGGAAATAAGGGTGCTCTATAATATCAAAAATAAATTCTGTAGAAATATTGATGAAACCATAAACTGGGTCATTAATAATTTTTCGTTTATTCATGGGAAGAGGAAAAAGCTATAAAAAAAGCGATACACATACGTATCGCTAAGTTAATAAAATCTAAGATTTGTTACTAGTTTCTTCCACCTCTTCTGTCTCTCATACGATTTTTCATTTCTTCCTGAAGGTTTGTGTACTTGGTAAATTGTTCAGGAGTCAGAATGGTTTTGAATTTGTCGTTCTGAGAATCTATCAATTCTTTTCTTTCCTTGAAAGCCTGAGCTTTGTCGGTTGCATTTCTGGCATAATCATTTTTGAGAACCCTTTCAAGCATAAGAGCCATAACCTGAGTTTCCTGTTCGGGGCTTAAACCAAGGGCTTTTGAGAGGCGTTTGGTTTGAGCATTTGCTCTTTCTTCGGGTGTTTTTCCATCGGCTGAGGTATTCTGATTCGTATCCTGAGCACGAGTTTGAGAAATATTTGCAAAAAATATCATGGCAAATAGTCCCAGCGCTAAAATTACTTTCTGTTTCATTTTCAGGGGATTTAAGTTAAAATTTAAGCTAAGACAAAGCAAAATTGCTAAAGTTTAAACTGAAATTTTAAAAACTTATTTTGTGAATAGGGTCAGATTTCGTAATTTTGTGCCACTGTAAGAGAGCAATCTCATCAGGGACTTGTAGCTCAGTTGGTTAGAGCATCTGACTCATAATCAGGGGGTCCATGGTTCGAGCCCATGCTGGTCCACCTTCACAAAAAGCCTTCATACGATACATATGAAGGCTTTTTTGTATTTTATGCGATTTTAAATCCAGGAATATTGGGTCTGAGCCTTCTTCAGGAACTCTCCTAAATTGTCCAAAAGTGTCCAAAATTTTGGCATATTTGTTAAGATTTTGTTAAAGTATTAAAGACAATCGTATGGAAATATCAATTGCCCTATGGAATGTTCCCACTAAAAAGAAGGGATTTCCTATAAAAATTCAAATCTATAAAAATCCTCAAAACAGAAAGTATATACCAACAGGTTTTTATACTTTCAAAAAAGATTGGGATCTAAATAAACAAGAGCCCAAGCCAAGTCATCCACAGTATATTAATTTGTTAAATTACTTGTATACCAAAAGGTTATTAATAACTAAAAGTACTGCCATTTATACTGTGGATCATACTATTGAATACGATAAATATTCTCAATAATTTATATCCCAATATTTATTATTCAGGCATATTATTCCTGATAAATGATCAGGGATGGTTTTGTCTGAGTGCAATTTTTGGATTTAGCTTTGGCCTTTTGCTAAAAAGTGAAGAATCCGGAGCCTATATTTTCCCCAAACGGATGTTGATATTATTCTGTCTGGGACTTGTAAACAGTTTTTTATTTTTTGGGGATATACTGAAGGATTATGCCATGATCGGACTAATCATATATGCCTTAAAAAATCTAATCATAAGATTTAGATCAATCGCCTTAATAGTTCTTTTCCTGCTGACCATTGGCTGCCTATTGTTTATTGAAAATGATATGAAAAATGTAGGAAGCATTACAGACTTGGTGAAAACAGATTCTGTCTTCCTTGCTAATTTCAAGTACAGTATTTATCTTAATCTTAGCTCCAAGTATTACTTAGTCTGTTATCATATTCAAATGTTGCTATTGGTGCTGACAGGGTTTTACGCTGGTTATTTTGGGATAAACAAGACTTACCTCTGGTGCTTTAAAAGGCCACTATACAATTTTTGGTCATATCTGATGGCAGACGGAATGATTTTATCTTTTTTGTTTTTGTTTCACAGCCATATTTCAACTTTTGGAAGTGTCTTGTACTTTCTGCATATTTTATTTTTTTCGATATGGTATATGACAGGCTTCTCTATGCTTGTAAGAGATGGTACTCTTTTAAACAAGATATTGTCTAAGATTGGAAGAAGGACTTTAACAATTTATTTTATACAAAACCTCATCCTATGCAGTATTTGGTTTCTTTCGTCCAAACAAATCAGCCAAGGTCTGATCATTAATTCCATTTATTTTCTTGGACTACAGATTGGCATATTGTTGATATTCCTGATCAACAAAAGCTTCCTGAAGAAATCAAGCTGGATTGAAAACCTTTGGAGAAAGTTGGCAGCTGGTTTTTAATATTGTATTTGTGGGATGTTACCGAATAGACTTTTTCTTAAGTTTTCCTTACGATTTACACAGCCTGTAAATGAAACAGAAAGCGGCTAAATTGAGAGAGAGCTCATATTTAAGCGCTAAGATCATACAATGTTTGGCTATTCAACCGTAAAATGTACGCAAGAAAAAATCATCTCCTGTCATAAGTATTTTTTTTCTGTGAAATCAACTTTGGCCATCCCATTACAAATGAATAGTTGAGGAAAAAATAATCTTTATCAGCTCTATTAACAAAAACCTTGGCTGCTGGTATTTCATTTAAAACTACATTTGAATATTCATTGACTTCATCATATACAACCTGATCTGTTTCATTTTTAACAGTTTTCGTTAACAATTGTCCATGTCTCCAATCCAGATTTCTGCCTGGGAAATATGGAAAAACATAGTCATTTTTAAGAGAAATATTTGCCAAGGTGAATGCTCCAGCTTTGAAGATGTATTTAAGACTTACACTATATGTTGAAGCATCTGTGGGATCTGTATGTTCTGTACGATACTGATAAACCGTACTTCCATTATAAACTATCCTGCCACTGGATTCTGTTGAATACACTTTTTCAATAACTTTTCCATATCCCACATTGGCACCACCCCGGTACCCCTGATCATTTACTGCGCCACTGTTTACTTCTGCAAGCAGACGTCTCTCATAACTGCTGCCAGTACCAATTGGTGTACAATCCTGAAAGGCAAATTGTTTTTTTCCACTGCAATCATAAAAGAAATAGGAGTAATAATGTGGTTTAGCTTTTAATACACCTTCCTCATAAAAATATTTGGTTCGCTTGCTTGTCTGATCAAGTGTATTAGATATGATTTCTTTGATTCTTAATCCACCACCTATCGGATTATAAACTGTGCATCCTGTTATGGCGTCGGGTATTGACTCTCCGAATGATGGACTTCCAATAAAGTCATATTTATGTGGTTCAAAAATAAACTCTGATATACCCCCCGTCGGGTATTTTATTTTGTTAAGCGTACTTGCTTGAATGTAGGTTGCATCCGGACTTCTATCAGCACCTCCGATTGTCCAAAATGGTAATGACTCTGTACCTGCTATTACACAAAATGCCTCCAAATTATAAAAGCTGTCTGCTCCTCCAAATGGTCCACAGAACCCCTGCCATAAATCCATCCCATTTTGGTCTTTCCCATTAAAGAATCCCCAATGATCCTGAGCAGCTGACATCTTATGAGGCAAACGATCATTTCCATTAGGTAATCTATCCAAGTATTCAAATTCGTAAGGGGGAATACTATCACTTACGGCTCCTCCAGACTTCTCTGTTATTTTTTTGAGATACATTCTATAATTCAAATGATTGGTCGTTGCTCCTGTAGCCGGACATAGCGGACAAAAAGTATTCGGACCCAGATAAGGAGAGTTTGTCAAAAGGTTTTCATATCCAAATTTATAGAATTTTATAATTACATTATTTAAATCTTTAATCTGGATTTCCGACAAAGCTTTCGAAGTATTTATCGTCCCATATAACCCAAGATCGACTCTTGGAGAAGCGGCCGGAACGAAGCTTATAGTTCCAACTCCTTCAAAATTAATCTCACTTAATCGTTTGCCATCTATTGATATTTTATTAGGAATATGTGCGCCTTCATCTCTGGGCAAAGATGAATTGTAATTGATAGAAGTGGACCCATCTGAATTTGTAACAGATGTTCCTAATGGACTAATGCTCTTTGTATATTTTATTGCCTGATAATATCCATAAGCTTCATCCTGATAGATAAAATTAATATAATCTTTAGCCGTTGGTGAAGTTATCTTGGTAAGATACCAGGAAGTAATCGTTCCATTTGTTCTCTCTACCTGAGAAAATTCATATTTAGCACCATCATCTGTTATAATAGTGAACCCCGTACTATTTCCAAATGTAACCTTATAATTGCTGGCCTGATTGAATTTTGGTTTCCCTGTATTATCAAACACGAAACTTCCGCTCATTCCCATAAAATTGTAATTGAAAACATCCGGCTCAAAATCATAGTTTGTACTACCGCTGGTGCTGGCGTTTTGAAGTGTACTAAATGTGGTATTCTGCTGACTAAGATTATCAGTTAACAACGGTAATGATAATCGTTGGGGTATCATGCCAGTTGAGGTTGCCTCCTGATCCGCCTTATCCCTGACATTTCTGGTAATTACATCTCCAGCATTTAAAGCCCATCCAAGTCCAACCCATGAAGCATTCTCTTCAACCCTGATTCCCGAGGCATTATAGGAAAGACTAATCGGTAGTGAAAGCTCACGCCCCTTAAGCTGATATATCGGAATTTCGATAGAGGGATTTCCTGTATACAAATTAACAGGTAGCTCCCCGTAAGTACCCAATGAAGCGGCTGTAGGTGATGGAGGTATAATATCTTCATAGCCTTTTTGTCCTATTACTATGGTATATTGTAACAATAGCCCTACTAAATACAATCCTTTAAATCTTGATTTTATAATTAGTCTATATTAATAAGCTTGTTAAAATTTTTCCAAACTTGTATTTAATGGTTGTTTAAAATATTTAGCTCTAATTTGTCAGCCTCTGAAAATGTATTTTAACTTTTTCCTGCTTTTTGTTTAATAATCACGGGCTACTTTACCATTTAAGTGAAAGATTATTGCCTATTAAATAATACATTTCTATTTACTAACTTTGGCAAGTTTATCTTTCATTTCCAGAATGCGGTACAGATAGGCTAAATTTTGTCTGAGTGTTTCATCAGCCCTGACTGCATAGGCTTTTTCAAAAAATGGGAGTGCTTCCTTAAATTTAGCAAAGGCTTTGGTTTCAATTTCTTTGCCACTTCTTTCATAGGTGTTGATATCCATCACATCTGCAGTACGTTTAATACTTACGCCTTCATTAAATTTATAGAGTCCTGCCATAAAATTCAGGTCATAATCATTTGGAGCAGTTTTAAGACCATTTAGATAATTTGGAAGGGCTAATGGGCTTTTTCCGGAATTTTCATAAAGTAATCCTGCTCTCAGAATAAGGTCTTTATTATCAGGCTGTACTCTCAAACCTTCTTCCAGATCGGCTATATTGTTATCAATTCTGTTAAAATGGACTCTGAGCATGGTCTTAGTGTCGAGAAGATCCTGATCATTGGGATTGGCAATCAAACCGGATTCAATGGCAGAAAATGCTTTTTCCTCATCTTTTTCATCCTGATATAATTTAGCCAGGTTTGTATAAGCTAGAGGATTCCTTCCATTGAGGTTAAAATATTTCTCAAAATAGGAGTGAGCTAGTTTTTTGTTGGCAAGGTTTTGAGCTGACAGTGCACTATATAGAATGCCATCCTTGTTAACAGAATCTTTTTTGAGAAAGGTTTGCAGCGAATTCAATGCTTTGGCAAACTCTTTATGCTGAAACTGCTTTTTTCCTAAAGAGAGGTAATCAGTTTGAGCAGCTAAGGTCTTAACAGCAGTTTTTTTTGGGGTTTGTGCAAAAGTCTGTCGGGTTTGTAAAACCAGGAACAAGAGAAATGCTATGAGTGTACAGATTCTGATTTTCATGATAATATTGAGTAATGCTAAAAGATTGTAATATTTTAAAAATTTCACGACCAGCTCATCGGGCAATGGTAAGAGTTCCTTCATATTGTTCTTTTCTGGCCGGAATGTTTATTCTGTAAGCATAAATGCCATTAGGCAGTTTCTTCCCCTGATATGTTCCGTCAAAAGGGCTGTTGTAACTTCCATCAGAGAAGAAAACAATTTCTCCCCAGCGATCAAAAATCGTGATGTTAACCTCTGAATTATTACCGATTCCAAAAATCTGCCAATCATCATTTTCATGATCGTCGTTCGGAGTAATAATATTAGGAATAAAGATTCTCTCGTTTACAAGAACATCTAATGGAATTTTTGTGTCACAGCCTTCCTGATCCGTTATTTTGAGCCATAATTTAGTATTGGCATTCAGCTTAATCTTCGGTGAACCTAAAGTAGGGTCGGAGAAAAGGTTGGCCGGAGACCAGCTATAGATCCAGTTAGAGTTGTTCGGGCCTTTCACCAAAGTTTCTATTTCTTTCCATACGGTGATGGTGCTATTAGGAAATTGATAATCAGGTGGTTTGATAATCCTGATTTTTTGGGTGACTTTCCCTGACTGACAAGCATAAGCACCTTTATATTCATAACTGACATCATATGTCCCAAAAGGTAGATTTCTCCCATCAAATATGCCAAGCTGTTGATTGGTAACTCCGGTACCGCTGTAAATGCCGGAGGAGCCTGAAGGACTGCCAACTAATTGAGTGGTGGTGTTAGGATTTCCACAAAAGAGGTTTACCGGATCCAATGAAACAGGAATATTACTGACCAATTCAATTTTATACGGAGCTGAAGACTGGGTACAGGAATTACTGTCCGTTACAGCCAGAACATATTCCGCAGCTTCATTTGCTTTCAGCTTATCAGAAATTTCGCCTGAAAGAGAGAGATTGTTTTTAAACCATTGATATTTCATTTTATCCTCCGGTATTCCAGATAATAAGATGCTTTCGCCCTGACAGATTTTATTGTCAGACTTGTCAGGGGTAATCGTAGGTTCGGGTTTAGGGTTTTTTACAAAATTGAGGGTATCAGTGACCGAAGGACAAACATTTGTACTCAGATTAGTGGTAATGGCGACAAAATATTTTCCTGATTCTCTTATGGTAATGGAATTAACATTACCGGCAAAAATAGATTGGTCTTTAAACCATTGATATTTTATAACAGGCTGCGTAATATCAGGCGCTTTTAATTGGCGGACTTCACCCTCACAAAAGGAGGTAAGCTGAGGCGTAAATTTTATTTTTATACTCTCCACTTTCAGGGTTATTTCCCTGCTGGTTCTAGCTTTAGAACATTCATTTTTTAAGTAAGCAGTCAGATTATAAACTCCGGGTTTGAAGGCTGTTAATGTATCTGAGTTGGCTTTTGGGATATTATCCCCATTGAATTCCCATTGATAAAGCCAGTTTGGATTTTGAGTAGCCTGAAAAATGACTTTTTCCCCAAAACAAATGATAGGGCTGGTTCCATATCCCAGCGCAATTACATCAGGGTTTGGAATACTGGATGGAGGGGGGCAATCAATAACCCTTAACTGGAAGTCGCGGGTAGCTTTACCAATTAGTTCGAATTTTCCTCTTATTTTTCTGTATTCACTGATTACTACCGCATAAACATATAAACCAATCTGGTTAGCTTTGACAGACAACGTTCCTCTTACTGGATCAATAGTCAAAGGGGGATTTCCGGGAATGGCATTGTTTTCATTATAGCCGCTTTGCCAGGAAACAGGCGTAAATACACCCTGACTTGTCATGTCGGTATAATTAGCATTAGAAGCTCCCTGCATGGGGGTCATAAACTGATAGGAAAGAGAATCTCCGTCGATATCGACCCCATTGAAATTGAATTTAAAAGGATCTTTCAGACAGATATATTCCCCGCTTAATACATTGAAAGAAGGTGAAGAATTGATAAAAGGTTTTCCATTCCGCATCATGGCAGGGAAGTCGGTTCTATACAGAATTCCTGCTAACCTTGAATTTTTAATATTGGTAATGTTATCATTCCGGCAACATCTGTCGTGTGTAGCATAATACCCCATCGCATCAGAAAAAGCAGAAGGGTCTTCCTCGAAAGAAGCCTCATAAGTAATCTCGAGTACTTTCAGTCGATTAAGGGTAGAACAATACTCATTGGAATATTCAAAAGGAACTTGTTTGGTTTTATAACATAACAATCCCCTGACAAAAGCATTATCTCTTTTGCGGAAAATAACCACCTTCTCAAACTCATTAGGGGTAGAGTTTTGGGCATTAAGTGCATCAAAATAAAGTTTGAGTACTACTTTAATATTTCCTGCTTTATTATTGACGGTTTGAATTTCAATATGTCCACCAACGATATGATCAGCCCTGATTGGAGCAATCAGACCCAATAAACCCAGCCATAAAATCGCAATGATACATCGTACGTGCATAAACCTTTCAGATAAGTATAAATACTGAAAAAATTAGCTAACGTCCGAATTCGAAAATCAGAATACAGGCGGGATAATGAAGGAAAAGCTCACAAAGATCAAAAATATTTCTGAGAATTTGTTAAAGAATAAATGAAAAAATATTTTCATTTTGTAAATAGTTGTTTATCAGTGAGTTTGGGTGTGGGTGGGAGAATATTTTAATTTTTTATTTGCGAAAGTTTGGTTTGCTGAATTATTCTCTCTAATCTTGCAGAGAAGTTTCGAAGAGTGATCCTATTCAAATCTGTTCGGAATATTCAAAATTTATTCCTTTACTTCCATAATAAGTCACATTAGTGACATCTTAAAAAATCTCAGTAGGCTCGGTAAGAGCTATCTGACGATCATGTTAGTTTTCGATAGGCTGAACTTTGTCTGGTTCGTAAGGATCTGGTATGTCATGCCTTTCAATTGAGCAAAAAGAAAATCGGGTAATATTTATCCGGAAGTAATCTGTGCTTTTTTATCAGAAAACAAACCCCCAAAACAAACATTACCTTATTATCATTAAAATTAACCCATAAAAAATTACACCGATGGTTAAAGTTTTACTGCTAACTATTGAATTGTTCTTAGCCAAATGTTCGAAGCTGTTTTATGAAAATGCTTCCTATCAGAGAATGTATTTCTCTGAGACAGGGTTCGGTATGTATCACCGACTCGAAAAAAGCTGATTAATTATTGTCCATGTGGTAATTTCCATTGTAGTATAGTCTATAGGGTTATACTTTAATGGGGTGATTCTGCATGTACTTACATAAAGGATTTAAAATAACTCTCAGGCAGGAGAGGAGATATTCCATTGCCTGATTTTTAGGAAATTGTTCGGTTTGAGGATTGGAAGGACAGGGACATAATGAAGGAAAAGCAAATTTCATTGTAACCCGGTTGTTTCCGGATTTCAGCGTAAGAACTAATAAACAGACGAACGATGAGCAATTGTTTGCCTGAGAAATTACTGTCCAAGTTAAACCATAATCTACGGAATTATGAAGTTAAACCTTTACCCGAGGATCATCTTTTTGCTGCTTAGTTTTGTCATTTGTACTCAGGCCGCTGCTCAGATCAGTGGGGTTGTATATAATGATGTCAACTCCACCAATCGTCAGGATAATGGAGAGAAGGGTATGGCAGGCATCAATGTTAAGGCATATAACCGCAAAGGAGAACTGGCAGCGAGTGCTGTGACAGATAGCAGCGGGAAATATCAGCTTAGTATCCCTGCCGGAAGGAAAGTTCGTGTGGAATATACCAATGTACCGAATGGCTTTGTGTCTTCAGGGGTCAATTTTCTGAATGGCGGGACTGTACAATTCCTGACTTCCCCGAAATCAAATGTTAACGTCGGGATCTATGACCCGCTTCTTTTTGATGATGGCTATGCCAGAGTGGTGATAGCCAGCTATACCTTAGGTAGCCAGAAGAATGTAAGAAGTGATACAGGAACAGCCATCTCAATGTTTGACGCAGCTAAATTCGGGGCAAAATATGCTTTGGCTACCGCTGGTAAGGTAGGTGCTATCTGGGGTTTGGCTTACGATCGGAACCGGGAACGACTTTATACCTCTGCATTTGCCAAGCGACATGTAGGTTATGGTCCCTCAGGCCCTGCCGGATTATATGTGATAGATATTTACGGGAATGAAATCAAACCTTTATACGATCCTGCTCAATTAGCAATAGCCATGGATGCAGACAAGCATACAGGACTCGGAGAGCCCTACATGGCAAATGGATTGACATATAATTCAAATACAGATTCCTTATTTTTTGATTCAGTAGGTAAAACCAGCTTTGGCGGATTAGACGTTTCGGAAGATGGTAAGACCTTATATGCTATGAATCTTTATGACAGAAATCTGTATGCAATAAATCTTCCCAAAGATGGCAGTTCACCGGTTACGGCTAAGGATCTGACGATACTTAGTTTACCGCAAATCGGATGTAAGGAAGGCGAGCAACGTCCTTTCGCTGTAAAAGTATGGCACGGGAAAGTATATGTAGGTGTGGTTTGCGATGCTTCGAAGTCACAGAAAGTGAGTGATTTAAAAGCTTTTGTATATTCCTTTGATCCCCAAAGTAAGAAGGTTGAACAGGTTTTTACGATGAATCTGGACTATTTGAAAGGCTTACCTGAAGTAGGATATGACAGTAAAAGAGGATGGTATCCCTGGACAGATGATTTTGAAAAGGGTCTGGTTTCGGAAAGTTCCAATACCTGGGCGATTTATCCCCAGCCACTTTTATCAGACATAGAATTTGATAAAGACGGTTCGATGGTATTAGGCTTTATGGATCGTTATGGTCATCAGGGAGCAACAGGACTGGCAAATAAGAACGGGCCATACTCCTCACTGGTAGAATCGGGAGGAGATATTATCCGTGTGGCCTATGTAAACGGGAACTATGAATTGGAGAGTAACGGGAAGGCCGGAAAAGTTACTACGAAAGGAGCAGGTAATAAACAAGGTCCGGGTGGTGGAGAATATTATTTTGAAGACCACTTCAGACCCCGGAAAGATGACCGGGTGATTTCGGAAGAAGCCGCAGCTGGAGGATTGGCTATTTTACCATTCACAGGAGAATTACTGGCCAGTCACAGAGAACCCTTTTTGAATATTCCCTGGTATGTAGTGCACGGAATCCGGGTTTTTGATAACCAGACGGGAGCCTATACCAGAGCGATTAATGTGCCATCTGTTGGATTTGCGAAATCCGGAGGAGTAGGAGATGTGGAATTAATTACGAGTGCCCCTTCCATGGAAATAGGCTGCAGGGTATGGTCTGACTGTGATGAAGACGGGATTCAGGATGCGGATGAACCCGGGATACCAAATCTGGAGGTTCAGTTTTGGGTGGAAGGGAAGAAGTTTTCCCAGACACAGACCGATGAGAATGGCTATTTTAAATTCAATGAAGACAATCTGAATGGAGAATACCTGGCAGCAGGTGTAGATTATGAGATTAAGATTCCTTTGGTGCAAAGATTATACAGCAAGGGGTTGAAACTAACGGGCTATAAGAAGGGGAGTAATCCTGAGACAGATAATGATGCTTTTGCAGATGATACTTATGCGAACATAAGGGTTAACCTTTCAACCGCAGGGATGAATGAATACAAGCAGAATATAGGATTCAAATGTTATGAGACCCCGGCGATGACCACAAGTCTGGAATGTACCGGAACCGGAGAAACCCGGGTTGCGAAATTAAAAGCGGCAGGGTTTAATACAACCGATCATTTTGATTACAGTGCCGGAAACAGTTATGAAGGAGACATGGACTATGCAATGGCCAAACCGATTCCGGAGAAAGGAGAATTGTTTGCAGAAAACATCAATTTATACAAAGCTGCAACCTATACAGTAAGAGTTTTTAACAGACAATGTTATGCGGACTTTACAATCAGAACCAATGATAACAAGCAATGTTACACACAAGTACTCGGAACGGAGAAAGAAGAAGAGCCTGCTGATGAGATTTTAATGGTATATCCAAATCCTGCCGGGAAATTTGTAAATGTTCAATACAATGTGAAGACTCAGGCAAATGAAGTCCAAATGGAGTTATTCAACTTACAAGGCCAGGTGATTCGCAAAAAAGAAGTAAAGAAACAGGACGGAATGTTTAAGGCGGTATTCGAGCTTTCCGGACTAGGAGAGGGAACCTATCTTATTTCAATTAGTGAGGGATTGAATAGGGTAAGTAAGCGATTTGTGAGGAAAGAATAATATTGATTAAATCATAGAAGAATTGCATAAAACCGCAATGGTTGGTAATCAGTCACAGACGGTTTTACTAAAAAACTTTTCATTATACTTAAATACCCTTAGTAATGAAATTACACAATTATTATAAGAAGCTTGGTAACTTAATTGTATTGATACTTAGTGCCTTTTCATTGAATGCCCAGAATCTGGAAACTGTCCAGGAGACAGAGTATGACAATATCTATTTCCAGATCAGAAAAGTAAAGACAATAGATAGTTATTCTAATAAAATTACATCTTCTAACGGAGGTATTACATATGACAGGTATATTGAGACCACCTATAAATATCCCTTTGATTTTCCTGTAGATAATTCCGTAATGAATGGAATGACTAATGCTAATATGATTTCAACCGTGATAGAGGAAATCAAAGAATTGGTCGTTTTGAATGCTCCCAGAAAATTATTATCCCATACAAAAACTACCTATCAATTTGTTAATGGAACGTATTTACCGAAAATGATAGAAACCAAACTGGGAGATGCTCAGGATTTTGATAAAAAAATAGATTTTCTGGAATACGATACAAAAGGAAATCTTACAAAATATTGGGAAAGAAATGGCATTGTTACCCAGTTAGAATATTTTGGTAATTCAGATATCGGGAAAGTCAATTTATTAAAATCTCAAACGGTTGGTTTTGGAGGTTCTTCACCTCAAACGACTACATATGAATATAAACCATTGGTTGGCATTTCGTCAATTACCGATCCAAATAGCAGACCTACTAATTATGTTTATGATACATTTGGTAGACTAATTTCTGTAGATGGACCTGCGGGAAAGAAAGAATATTCATATCATTTTATGAATCAGGCTGTAGAAAATCCTATAGCTTCGGCAAATATTACTAAAACGGCCGTTGTCTGCGAGCTTTGTTGCAAGGTAGAGGCTGATGCAGGCAGTAACAGTCCGATTCAAAACTGTACCTCGGGCCAAATTACGCTTAATACCGGAGCTTCCACGACCGGAACTGATGTGACTTATTCCTGGGAAGGCCCTAATCAGTTTAAGTCAAATATGAAGAGCCCGATTATTTCAGGGGATCTTTCAAAAGCCGCAGGAATATATACCTTAACAGTTACCAGATCCAATTCAAGCTGTGAGGCCAAAGATATAGCCACAACAGAAGTTATTCTGGATTGTACTTGTCCGTTTACAGTAAACACCAATGGCACTACAACCGGGCCTTTAAATTGTTATGAGACGATCTTTTTGAAAGCAAATTGTCAGGGTTGCTCGACAGGAACGATTGCTGCAGGAGCGGAAACCTGGGCTGCCAATGGTCAGTTTTCGAATGGTGATACCGGATTTGGCTGTGAAGCACTTAATCATTTTATTACAGCAAATCCTAACAATATAGACGGGAGTTTTAACTTTTTCGGAGACCATACCGGAAACATCGGAGCTAATAATATGCTGTTGGTTGGACACTCGGAGAACAGAGAGGAAAAGGTATGGTATCAGACGGTTACTGTGAAACCCAATACCCGTTATATTCTTTCGGCCTGGGTGGCAGGAGCATATAATAACAACCCCAACAAAGTGTTTTTCAATATTGACGGACAATCACTTCCTGAAAAAATAGACCTAAGCAGTACTCCCGGTGGTCAATGGGTGAAATTGCAATCTGTCTGGATTTCAGGTACGGCTACCTCAGTGGTGTTTGCCATCCGGAAAGAGAATACGCAGGGACATAACTGGTTTGCGCTGGATGATATATCAATCTCAGAAGCCCCTAAAGCGGAGTTTGTATGGACCGGACCGAATGGTTTCTCTGCTACAGGAAAGAATCAGTTTATCAGAAATGTTGCCTTGAAAAATTCGGGCACCTATACTTTGAAAGTAACAGATAAAGGTTGTACAAAAATTATCAGTGTACCAATTACGGTAAATTGCCCCACCTGTACACAACCCATTACAGTAACTACTTATACGAACTCTCCGGTTTCATGTGGCAGTCCGATAATATTCAATACCTCAGCCACGAATGGTTCTGCCTTTAGCTGGTATAGAATAGATTCAGACAGTACGTTTACGAGTTTCCCAAATACTGAACGGAATCCAACTTTAACGGCTCCCAGCACACCTGGCCGGAACAGATATGCCTATGGTGTGGATATCCGTAAAGGAGGCTGTACGGCATCCTTTACCACCCCGGTAGAGGTAAGATGTGAATCTTCCCTGATCGATTTATCCTTGTCGTTAAGGGTAGAAGGAGGTTCAACAACGGTTGCGCAAAATCAGGTATTTCCGATTTGCGCAGATTTTAAGAATGAGGGATTAAACAATGTGTTTAGCGTAAGAGGAAAAGTGCTGTTGCCGGATTGTCTGGAGTTTGTAACCACTAATTCACCCTGGGGATTGAATACCGGTACGGAGCCCAATACAGGAGGATACTTTGAAGACATATGGTACAATTCTGCCACAAGAGAGGTATCAAATGAGTCTCCTTTGTCGAGGAGAGGAGCAGATTTCTGGAAATACTGGGGTGTTCCTATCGGGGCGGGATCAACCAGATCGATGTGTTTTTATGTAAAAGCTTTGTCGGCCGGAACGATCATCGTGAAGGGGCAGATCACAGAAAATGTAGATCAGTACCGGAAACAATATTTAGATGCGGATTCAGAACCTAATAATGGCTACGACAACGGAGAGGATGACAGAGCATTACTTACCTTGAATGCCGGAACCAATACCCTGGACATTAGCAAATACCAGGTATTAGCAAGTAATACACCATACACCGATCAACTGGATGTTACAACGACTAATATAGGGTGGAATACAATCATCAGCGATTCCTCCTGGATAAAGCTTGATAAAAAGACGGGAACTGCTGGTGTGACGACTGTTACGCTAAATTTATTAAACAACAACAGTCCGAAATCAAGATTCGGAAGTATTAAGTTCTATGCTGCCTGCGGACTGGAAAAGATTATCACGATCAGACAGTCGGGAAGAGAAGATTGTCCTACAGTCAGTGTAAGCAGCAATAACCCTTATTGCGGAGATCCGATTAAGTTGTACTCTCTGATTGTTCCCGCCAGTTCGAAGGATCTGGTAACAAACGGGGATTTTGAGTCAGGGAATACAGGATTCTCCTCTGAGAATATGCATATTTATGATCCTAATTTAGGAGGGACTTTATCATATTTTGTATCGGCTAATCCGAAATCAGAAACCGGAGGACTTTGGTTTACAGAAAGTGAATGTCAGGTTGAAAACAAAAACCCTGTCTGTTCCGTAATGAATCGTGTTCGTGTTATGTGGAGAGGGGATTGTTGTCAGGACAGACAAAACGGAGCGACGATACAGGGTTCAAACAACGGAGGGGTATGGGATGTACTTTATACTTTCGGCAATGCTCCGATTACCGGAGGCTGGCAGGATGTAACTTTAAGTAATACCAAGAAGTATTCTTTTGTAAGATTTGTAGCGAGTCCAAGCGGATATGGAGACTTGGCAGAAATAGAGTTTTATAGCGGAACGACTAAGCTTTCAGGCAGATTTATGGGATCTCCGGGAATCTGGGCAGGGATGACCTCTACCTATCAGGTTTCCAATACTGTAGATGGTAATGTTAATACAGTTTGGAGTGGTTCGGGTCCTGGTTCAGAGAACTATGTAGGCTATGAATTGGATAACTGCGGAGCAGCACCGGACCCAACAGGAAATACAGGCTTTGGCAAGCAATTGGCGGTGGTAGCTTCCTGGTCACCAGGTCAGCCTTTCTGGTCACAGACCATTAATGTAGATCCATATACAGATTATACGATATCATTAAAGACAGCTCAGCTGGGGAATTATGATAATGTACCAGTAAGACTGATTTTTGAAGTAGATGGAGTAGCAATCAATGTTCAGGATCAGACTTCACCATTTGGCTGTATCTGGAAGAAAATATCAGGAATCTGGAACTCAGGTCAGAAGTTTGGCCCGGTAAAACTGTTATTGAGATTTGAAAACCCTAATTCTTCAGGAAAGGTATTTGCGGTAGATGATATTTCAGTGAAACCTGCTGTGCAGGGAACAGTCTCAAATGCAGCCATTACCTACTTATGGACAGGACCTGGTTTTGGAGTCAACGATCCTGAACAATTTAAAGCAAATCCGGTCATTGCGAATTCAGATGCGAGTAAGTCCGGTAGGTACTTGCTTACAGTTACTCAAAATGGGTGTTCTTCTTCAGAGGGTGTTGATGTAAGTATAGGCTGTACATACCTGACTTGTCCGGCACCTACTATTACAGCAATAGGTAATGTGGTATGCGCAAATCTGGGTCAAACAGCAACACTTACAGCGGCAGGTTGTCCGGTTGGAAGTACAGTGAAATGGTCGGATGGACAGAGTGGGGTAACGATTACTACGCCAAAACTGGTAAATTCTACCGTTTATTCGGCAAAATGCTTAACAGCTTGTGGACTAAGTATCAAATCGAATGAAATAACGATTCATGTGATAGGTAAGTCAAGTCCTCCCCGAATACTATCGGATCCATCGGTTTGTGTTTATCCGGGAACAGACGGTTTTACATTAAAATCTACCGGTTGTGTGAATGGAACAGTCAGATGGTCGGATGGTCAGATGGGTACTGAGATCTGGATACCAGGTGGTCTTACGATGGGAACAACATTCACCTACTCTGTTAAATGTATTACAGAATGTAGTGAAAGTGACAGCTCTCCTGAGGTAAGGATAATGGTTTGTTGTGATATCGAAAACCCTGTTGTAAATGTCGTTCAATCCCCTGCCTGTAGTATAGATGGAAGTAATGTCATTCTGGAGGGAAGCTGCAGGTTTGGAAGATTAGAATGGTATGATAAAAATAAAGTTTATTTATCTCAAGGGGCCAGATTAGAGAAGCCTGTATATGATCCGACTACATTTTATGCCAGATGTATTAATCCAGGAACCTGTGTAAGTGATTTTGTTGGAATCAATGTAGATGGAAAGATAAAACCGAACAGGCCTTGGATAACTTCGTCTCCTTATCAGGTAGGGCCAAATCTGAGCGTACCAGTCAATACAACGATTTCATTAATTGCAGAAGGCTGTTCACCAACCGCTACTGTATCCTGGGCTATTTCAAATTATACTATTTCCAGTTCTAATGCAAGAGTTGTTAGTATTACACCGACTGCAGCCGATGTAATTATTTCCGCAACGGTGACCTGTAGTGAAGGAAATGGCTGTACCAGTGATCCCTCTGAAGGGATTAATATAACAGGAATTACTGCTCCATGTACCCCAAATACAAATTTTGCTATTATAACACCTGCTTCATCTCCTGCAAATGTACCAATAGGGGGTAGTACTACCTTAGTGGCTAAAGGTTGTGCCGGGAGAGTAGAATGGTATTATCCTGGTAAGATTCTGGGCCAGAGAACTGTAACAAGCAATAATACGGAAGAGGTGCCTTTTACAGTTCTGGTTGATAAAGCTGGAGATATTACTTACACAGTAACCTGTATTGAAGCAGGGAAATGCGATGCTTCTGATGCCAGAACAATAAAAGGTATTTCACCACTATGCGGTTTGGGGGCAAGTATGGCCTCTGATAATGGATGTGAATTGGCAAAACTATCAGTTATCGCTACCAAAAATAGTGTAGCCTATAATGATAATGTGAATTATTATTGGTACAAGAAGAATACATTAGGGAACTATGAGGAAATAGGAACTTCTCATAAAAGCAGCAGTATGATTGCAACGATAAGCGGGGAGTATCAGGTTAAGGTAGTAGATTCACATGATGATGGTTGCACTGCAATAACAAATTCTATTAATGTGAAGATTTTGAAAGCCTCAGCTATCCCCAAAATTATTGTTGACAACCAGGTTGTTTCAGATAACAATGTAAATGTTCCCTTGTCAGGATCAGTTCAATTTCATGTGGAAGGTTGTCCTGCTTATGCCAATCCTGAATGGTCTGTTAATGATGAATCGGGGATATTGCCAAACCCCGTGGTTTCAGGTAATAGCGGGACTTTCTCAGGATTTACCAAAGTAGGGTCTTTTACCATGAAAGTAAGGTGTAAAACAACAACAGCACCAAGCTGCTATACGTCTTATTCAGACATTATCGCTGTGACAGTTAACAACTCCCCATGTGATATAGGAATTAGTGCTTCGGCCACACAAGCAACAGTTTCAACAAAAATTACACTCACCGCACAAGGCTGTAATAATGGAAATATCAGCTGGACTGAGGGAGCTGGGGCTACAGCTTTGGGGAGTGGAAGAAGTATTGATATTATTAAATCAGTTGCAGGGGATTATATAATTACGGCTACCTGTTCAATAGGAGCAGCCTGTAAAGTCAATCAGAAATTGACGTTTTTAACATGTCCAACTCCTCCCGATTTGTCTTATAGCAACCCTAAGAATAAAGTTTGTCCTGGTCAATCTATTTTACTTGCAGCTTCAGGTTGCGATGGAGGAACGGTGACATGGTATGATGCAGCAGGCTCAACAACTGGTTTTGCGACAGGATTTACGCTGAATACATCTTTACCAAAAGTATGGGCAACCTGTACAAAGAGTGGATGTACAAGCGCTAAGAAAATGATTGAAACTCAGACAGAAATAGGGCAGGTGTATATTATACCGAATTGTGATAACTCAAGAATCACAGCCTACCCATCTGCAGGAGGTTATAAATATGAGTGGTATAAGGAGAACACTTTGATTGCAGGCCAGTCTGGCTCCAGCCTGGATATGGTAAATGGTACAGGACTTTATAAGGTGGTTGTTACTGGTGAATCAGGATGTTCCATTTCAAAGATCTATAATAAATTTAACGGGGATTTCAATTTTACTGTAGGCTTAACAGGCCCTGTAAGAAAGGATATTTGTGGATTTAATTATGAATTTAGCAGCACAGTACCATCAAACTCTCTTGGAGGCACTGATTCGTACGCCTGGTATGTAAATAACACCCCACTTGTTAATCAAAGTGATCAGACTAAATACCTCATTTACAATGCTACGTCCTCAAATAACAACTCAGTATATAAACTGAATGTTAGCAGGAAATATAATATCTATGGTGATAGCCTCAAAGTTCTCAATTCTTTTACCTGTACAGCAAGTGCAGGCATGCCTTTGACGGTGAATTTTTTAGCAAAAACTCCGGTTATAAATCAGCTGAGTTGTGCCTGTAATTCCGCTGTAACAGGCACACTAATGGCTACAGGTTGTGGAGAAGGTGGTGCTACAGTTAAGTGGAGTAACGGAGCCACAGGTCCGAGTATCAGTGTTTTGCCAGGGTCTACCGTATATACTGCAAAATGCGTGATTGACAATTGTGAAGGTGCTCCATCGGAAGGCAGAACAGTTCAGCTCTGTGGTACTGCCGGTAACTGTCCGAACTGTACTCATCCATTTGGTGAATATGGAAGCACTACAGGTCAGGATCTTGCTGAAACCATAAAAACATTAGGAGGAAACGTAACTAAAAGCGTCACGGTGAATTTTGAAGCACTTTGTATACCTGATTGGTTGATTTTGTCAATACAAAGAGTAGGGGAAAGCGATTGGGATGTACTACTTGATACCTGTGTGGGCGATGGTATTATAGGATCAAACTCTAATTCTGCCTCCAAAACTTTTACCGTTTATCCCGGCGATAAATTGAAGATGAAAGTAAAAGCCGTATGTAGAGACAAATGTGCTGATAACCCCTCATATGGTTGTTACAAATGCGATAACGAGGGACAATCTGCATGGCGCTTGTCGTTTAGTTGCCAGGATCTTTAAATAACTGTTGCCCCCGGTTTCAAGCTGAGGTGAAAGGAAAAGCTTTATACACTTTTAGTATAAAGACTATCAAATTGTACTTATTGATACAGATTTAGGTTTGATTGAGTTTAGAAAACTTTATGAAGAAGGTCAAACGTGTTTTCGTACTAGTTGTAGCATTGTGCATCCTTTTATGAAAATAAACCTTTAAAAACTGCCTAATATCTAGTAAAATTTATTATAAAGTTAATATTTAAAAAGCTTTACATAATTATGAAGAATAACAAGATCTGTCTGGTATTTTGCTTTATTGTAATGAGTTGTCTTCAGGCTCTGGGTCAGAAGAGTATTATACCACCATCACCCAATGCTGCCTCATTAGGGAAATATGGAGATATACCTGTTAATCTGAGTTCTGGCTTACCGAGTGTAAATATTCCGTTGTATACAGCTAAAGAGCGGTCAATTAATTGGCCGATTAGCCTTTCTTACAATTATTCAGGGTTTAAGCCGGCAGAAGAAGTGAGTATAGCAGGTAGAGGTTGGAGCCTTAATGCCGGAGGTGTAATAACCCGGGTAATAAGAGGCTCCTGGCCAGATGAAAAGCGACTAAATGGACCGGGACACGAGGGCGGATATCTTTATAGTGGAGTCAAGGCTATGGAGGTAGTAGATACAGCAAGCGGTGCCTGGAAATGCACGAGTAACTGTCCACCTCCTGCTTATTTTTCAGCAGGGAATGTATATGATGGTCAGCCGGATATGTTTTATTTTTCCTTTGGTTCAATTTCCGGTAAATTTTTCTTTGGAATAGATGGAAGTCCCAAAATTGTATCGGATCAAAAGCTAAAAATTGAGTATACTCTGGTAAAGGAGAAATATGCAGGATTGTTCATTGAAAATGGAATGACTGATAATATTATTAACTGGACAATTACGGCAACGGATGGGACGATCTATAAATTTGGCTTCACAGATATAAATTCAGCAGCTTTGAATGTTGAATATACTTACCCCAACGATGGAAGTACTGAAAGAGTAATAAATGCCTGGCATTTGTATGAAGTTGTTGCTAATACAGGAGAAAAAATCATTTTTCAATATGCAAATGATTTTATAACATCAGGTACAAAATCTGTTTCGAAATATAGAGAAACAAAGACGGTTACCCAATCTGGTATAGGGGGAATCAGCGGAGGGGGAGCATCTGCCGTTAGTTATCTGTTGCAACGAAGTACAGAAAACCTGTTAAAAAGGATTGAAGGGACTAATTTTAGAATAGATTTTATCCCAACCCAGTATCAAGATGGTAGTAGCAGCTATAAATTGCTAGATAGTGTAAAAGTCTTTTCCAAAACACCAGGCGCTGGATTGTCCTTGGTTAAAGCGTATGATTTTGGTTTCGATTCGAATCGAAATAGTAAATTGTTAGTATCCATCCAAGAATTCGGATCAGGTGCTGACAGGTTACCTTTTTATGAATTTGAATATTACAGGGCATCACAATTAACGAATATTGATGGTTGGAGTTTAGATATTGATTTTAAAAATTATTACAACTATTATGATCGACTGCATAATGGAACTAATCACAATACAACACTTTTGGTGGATAACGGAGCAAACAGAAGCCCTAACCTGGAAAGTACTATGTTGGGGGCGTTAACCAAAATTAAATACCCAACCGGCGGATATACGGGATTTGAATATGAGTCAAATGATTTCAGTTATGTTCGTGAATCTCCTTATGTAGGCCCGGGAGGTCAGAAAAAAACAACTGCTCCGGGGTTAAGGTTGCGTACAATGACTGACAATGATTCCAGAGGTAATAATGTTGTAAAGACATATGAATATAGGAGTTTTGCCGATACTACCTTGTCGAGTGGCATTGCATGGGAAGAGTTGGACCCCTATTCAATTGGATTTGGAGCATTTTTGCAATGCGGTCACAATTATGGTTTTGTGATAGAAGGTCTAAGCTATTGTCCTTCAAGATATATAGAGTTTTATCGGGTATATAAGTCAGAACCATTTTATGCGCTTTCCAAAGACCCTATTTATTATTTTAATGTGCGGGAAAAGGTTGGAGGTTCAACTTTGAACAGAACAGATTATACATATACGTCCCATTTTGATTTTCCGGATTTTATGGGAAGTTCATATGGATTGAGTAATAACAGGATGGGATCTGTTGCGAGTAAGGATTTTGCAAGATCTTTACCAAAGATAATACAGTATTATAATAGCGAAGGTACTTTGGTTTCAGAAAAAAAGATGGAATATGTGTTGAGCAATCGCTATAAATCACCGGGTGTAGATATTGATGATATTTTAACGACTCGACCAGCGGGAGAAACGTATGTCTTCATGAAAACGATATATACATATTCGGGGTGGTTGAGGAAGGTTAAAGAAACAGTTACTCAATATTAACTTTTATAGTCGTAGCCCTGACTATTGGTTGCCTCAAAAGTCTGTTTGCCTATATTTCATTAAGATCTCTGTCTGCAAAGATTTTTCGTGCAGAGGATTCTGTGACAAATAAATTCACTTTTGGTCTACCAAGTCGTTAACAGAGTTTTAACTATTTACTACATAAGAATATGAATAGAGTATTACAGACATTGTTACTTATACTGGTTTGCAATTCAATATATGGTCAAAGTGCGACACTGAATTATGTGCGAGAGACGATACACAAGGAATCAACTGTAACAGTTGGAGACTATTCCAATCCATATAAAGTACAGCATAAGATTACGTATTTAGATGGTTTGGGACGAGTGATACAGACTGTTATGGTTCAGCAGGGGAGTAAAGGGGAGGATATTGTAATTGGGACAGAATATGATAATTTTGGTCGTCAAAGCAAACAAACGGTTCCTTTTTCGGTAGTTGGCGGTCAGGGGATTTTTGTGGCAAGTCCGACAGAAACAGCTGTGACTCAATACAACAACGATCCCCGGGTGTATTCAGAAACGAGTTATGAATCATCCCCTCTAAACCGGGTGATACGTCAGGCAGGAGCTGGTCAAGAGTGGGTGGAAGGGAGTAAGGATCAGAGTGTACGAGTTCGGTATCTTCTCAATGATGGCAGTGAAGTACTTCGATTTGAAGCGGGAATTATTTCGGATACATCAATCACAGATTTGACGAGTTCAATAACTCCGAATGGTTTTTATGGTTCAGGTCAGCTGTCGATAGTAGAGACGGTAGATGAAAATGGTACGAGTTTGCTAGGGAATCATCGTTTGCGAGAGTATAAGGATAAGAGCGGTCGTGTTGTCTTAAAGCGTGTTTTTACGGGTGATGATGCGAAAGGTCGTCTGGATACGTATTATGTATATGACGATCTTGGGCAATTACGAGCCGTAATACCCCCTAAGTTATCGGGGATGTTCATACCTGGGGGAACGTCCTTATCAGCAGTGGATAAGAGTAATTTTAATAATCTTGGTTATTTGTATCTGTATGATAACCGTGGTCGTTTGTCCAAGAAGAAGTTACCGGGCTCGCAGGTAGTAAAAATGGTTTATAATGATCAGGATTTACTTAGCTCTAGGACAGATGGTAGAGGGATAGTGATAGCTTATGAGTATGATGGCTTAAACCGTTTGAGGAAGAAAAAACAGGGAAATACAGTCTTGGAGCAGTTTTTTTATGATGATTATGGAAGTGTATCCAATGCTTTCAATGCAGATTATAAGTTAGATGCGATAGACCAGGCGAATGTAAAGGGAATGTTGACGGGGAAGACAGCAGCAATCTTAAAGTCGGATGGAAGTATAAGTGGGGAGATCTCGACGGGGATTTATTATGATGTAAGAGGTCGTGTGGTCCAGACGGTAGAGAATGGGTATGGGGCAGGGGGGACAACCAGGCTGACGACGTCTCATAAGCTATCGTATAC
>NZ_FOXH01000029.1 GCF_900115665.1 Pseudarcicella hirudinis | reverse complement strand
TGAAATGAAAACAGTAATTTGACATACTATAGTACTTACCGTGTCAAAGACACTTTACCCCATGAATTATCCGTAGTCTTTTCGACTACGGACAGAAGGGATGAACCATTGGCACTGACACGTAAATTAAAATGAACGATTGTTTGAAATTAAAGCAAAAAATGCCATCTCATATGCTTACCGTGTCACAGACACTCTGCACCTTAAATCATCCGTAGTCAAAAGACTACGGACAGGGGGTAAGTAACATTCTCCTCCAAATAGTAAAATACAATTCTACTACGCTCTTTGAATTAAATGAAAATGAACCATTGGTGCCGACACATAAGTTGAAATGAACGATTATTTGAAATTAAAACAAAAAATGCCATCTCAACTACTTACCTTGTCACAGACACTCTACTCCATAAATCATCCGTAGCCAAAAAGACTACGGACAGGAGGGGCAACACTAAGAATAGATAAGGATTACTTCCATATTTCCTAACCACTTACGAACTTAATTACTTTTAATTTCAGAAACCCTAAATTCTAGTTATCAACCTTACGCAAGATAACTAAGATCAGATGTTTTTTTTTAACTTACATAAGTTTTCATTCAATAATTCTATATCTAAATTAGCATCAATATCCCATTTATTTTTTTTTATCGTATTTAATAATATTTCTATATTATGAATAAGGCTACATTGAAACTCATCAATATCTAATTCGGTTGAAACAATTAATTTTCTATCAAAAAAGCCTTCTAAAAAATATAATCCATTTTTTTTTATAATTTTGAAATAAAATGGACCATCCATAAAACGATAATCACCTTCATTCCCATTTAAAAATGAGTGGGACCACCAATTGAAAATTGTAAGAGGAAAATCATTCCAAGTCTCTTCTGGAAAAAATACTTTAGATAAGTTTATATAAACTGTTCCTGTAATTCTACCGGAAACAGATAGTCGTAAAGTTTCTAATCTTAATTTTATCATCGCATTAATATATGGGATAAGCAGTCTCAATTGTTTTTGTATTAGTATTTAACCACATTTCGATATTTAATCCAGAATCTGTGGTTCCTCTCAAAAGAATTCGATCTCCCTGTGTTTGTAATTTTTCTGTAACATTTTTGTATGCATTTCTTATCGCAGAATTAACTTGTCGTTCCGACATATAATCAGGAAAAAGAGATTTTAAACTACTTACTCTTGAGCCTCCATTCATATGGCCTGACACAATATGTTCCATATCTATAGATACCTTTTTCCAAGAAGGTAAAATTCTTTTCAAAGCATTGCTCACTTTCAGTATTCTTCCCCCCTTTGATAAAAATGATACCGAAGTTGAGCCTAAATTGATTCCTGGAACATTAAGACCTCTTCCATCATCACCAGATGGACGTATTAAGTTCCAATAAGTCTCCCCTATGAACTTAGCAAAGTCCCCAATTGCATTTGATAAATAAAGATGACGATTGTATGTATTTGATAGATTAGAAGGGTGATAGCCAACACCATAAACAGTTGCTCCCTGCCCATCGCCATTTAATACAATCCCCGTTTGTTTATCATATGTATAAAGCGATCTACTATCTCTGTATTTATCATATTCCTTTCCACTCGGGCAAGTTGGGTATTTAAGTCTCCTTCAGAAGGCATAAACTAAGGAGAAGTAACAAACGTTTCCCCTTCAATTTCATTTGCATATTCATCTGAACCATAAAAATCTTTTAATTTACTCCCACAATAAGGGCAATACGAAATAGTCATTTTAGGTAAGAGTATATTATACTTATCGTAACCCATTGTAATGCAAAATCCAAACTGTTTTGTTAGCCCTTTTAGCAATGGATGTGATGATTGGTATTTAATAATACGAATATTAGGTGCCGTTGTTGATGGCAGTTTCACTTGTATTTCAAAATCGATACAACAATATTTTTTCATTATTAAATTTTATTTAATTCTTGCTAAATTTAAAATGGCATTTTTTACTGTAGGATTACTTATAACATACTCCAATCCTTTAGCTGTCCCATGAATTCCTGCTCTTGTTTCAATAAATCCTTCTGTAACCAAAAGTTGAAAATTTTGTGCAGGAATTTGAAAAGCTACTACGTTATGCCCATTTTTTACATAAGTTGCAGCGTAACCGGCTTCATCTGCTAAAAACAAGGCTCCATTTCCCCCCTCAGATCCTGTCATTCCTCTATAAATTATTTTATACGCATCATCAGCAGAACCTCTAAACAAGTTAGTAATTTGCTCTACAGTATAGGATCTACCTGATACTGCACCTATTCCACCAATAACCTCTGTTGAAATAGTTTTACCTAATAATTTTGTAAAAACTCTTCCCAATAGTCCAAAAACTGGACTCAAGACTTTTCCTCCAATATATGAACTTTCAAAAAAATAATTCGCCTCAATCCCCTCTCGATGCATTTTGTAAGTGCCATTACTTTGGGGATAAAAGTATCGCCCATAAATAGACACCATTGATCCTTGATTAACTACTTTTTGATTATTAGGTTTACCATCATCATCTCCGTTTCTGTCATTATGTTCATTATTTTGTGAAGCCTGGTAAGCAGTTGTAACATCAATAACATCGCTATCTTTTACTCCATTATCCTTTTTCCATTCCTCTGTTGAATACATCCCATCGGGATCTATAAATCTAATAGGATTATCATTACCATAAGTATAAGGGGACCATCGTCTCGATATTTCCGCCAATGGATCCACTGTCATCCATCTCCCCAAAGTATTATCATACTGCCTCGCTCCATAATCCAGCCAACTCGTCTCACTATCTGATTCCTTACCATTATACAAGCGGTCATTACTTCCGGGGCCCTTTAT
>NZ_FOXH01000006.1 GCF_900115665.1 Pseudarcicella hirudinis | reverse complement strand
ACCGTAACAGAAGGCACACTGGTATGGAGCTCACGGGTAAGTTGAGCGATGGTTCTGTTGCCTCTTACATACAAGTCCTGTAAAAGGCTTTTTTTCAATCTGCTTTTTTTAATATCAACGATTGATTCTTTATCTAAGACCTCTGCATCAGAGGTGTTTTTTGAAGTAAGAGACATAGGTTCTGGTAAATAATTTAGAGACAAACGCAGATTCAAATATTGGTGGAAAGTGTGCTTTCTTTTTACATATGTAACGATAGACCACTGAAAAATTATACAAATGAAAGTAAAATTTATATTCTCTACAACAGGGTTTATAGGCTTCCTGAAAATACCGCAGCGCAAGAAATTTTGTGAGATTTATATTATTAAAATATTTTAATAATTAGGGTTGTTATCATTTCTGAACCCTATTTGTGTAGGATTGACAAATTTTAAATTTTCATGTTCAAAATAGCATAAAATAGGCTATATGGTTAAAAATTATTGAAAAAAATGAAATATCGTCGCTTTTTAAAGGGCATTTATCTAGGCTTTTATACTCATTCTGCTAATGTTTTGTATTTTTATTATTTTAAATTATTTTAAAATTAAATATATTTATTTTAATTTGTTTTAAAATTATAAATATACGACATATCAAATAGTTAAATATTTCATAAAAACAGACAATCAGAACAAATAGATATCTTATAAAAATTATAAATATCTCCAATCAGGAATTAAGCAATAAAGTACCTGTATCAGTAAACCACCATAAAATTTAAACATGAAAAAAAGGAACCTCAATCCCCCTTGATTAAAAACAGATTGATCACTTCGTAACAATTAAGATTTTTCTCTCAACGTAATCCAAATGAAAATGAAAAGTAAATTTACTATGTTCATTATTTCGTTACTATTTCTTTCATGGCAGCAGGTTTATGCCCAGCAGCATGTCATCAAAGGAAAAGTAAGCGATAATAATCAATCAGGGCTGCCTGGTGTTAATATTCTGGTGAAGGGTACTACAAAAGGTACAACTTCAGATGCTGATGGAAATTACTCTATCAGTGCTTCGAAAGGTGCGGTTTTAGTGTTCAGTTCCGTGGGTTATTCAAACAAGGAAGTAGCTGTAAAAGATCAGTCAGTTATCAATATTACCTTAGATCCCAGCGATCAGGCTTTAGATGAGGTAGTTGTAACTGCCTTGGGGATTAAAAAAGAAACAAAAGCACTTGGTTATGCAGTAAGTACAGTGTCGGCAAAGGATATTACCGCTTCAGGAAATACCAACTTTGCTTCTGCCTTGTACGGAAAAGCAGCAGGGGTAAAAATTACCACTGCTCCGGGTGGTGCAACCAGTGGCGTAAACGTTCAGGTTCGAGGAATTAACTCTTTAAATTACAATACCCAGCCTCTTTATGTAGTTGACGGGATTGTAATCCGTGATTTTAACCAGGCAGGAGCAGGGGGATTAAATAACGGAGGATACTGGAGCGACCAGAAAATTCGCGGAAATGGTATTCTTGATATTAACCCGGCAGATATTTCAAGCCTTACTGTATTGAAAGGTGCCAGTGCTACTGCTCTTTACGGTTCTGAAGCAGCTAACGGGGTAATCGTAATCACCACAAAAACGGGGGTGAAAGGCAAAGGTTTAGGGGTAGAAGTTAACTATACTTACAACGAGGAAAGAGTTGCTTTTACGCCTCAGTATCAGAACGTATATGGTCCGGGATATGACAGAGCAACCAATTTACAGGTAGGTGCCAACGAAGATGGATTTATCATCGGAAGTGATGGTTCTAAAAGAGTAAACTATCGTGCTTACGGACAATTTGGTCCTAAGATGGATGGACAAATGTTGTCCTGGTGGGATGGAACCAAGCAGGCATACACTGCTAAACCTGATAACTATAACCAGTTTTATCAGACCGGATACAATTCTACTATGAATGCTGCTTTCTCAAATGCTACTGACAAAGCTTCATACCGTTTCTCATATACCGGAACTGACTATCAGGGTATTATGAGAGGAAGTTCGTTGAAACGTAATACTTTCAATTTAAACACTTCTCTTAAATTAAGTGATCGTGTGACTGCCGACATTATTGTTAGCTACGTGAACAGTACTGTTCATAACCGTCCTGAGCAGATTAACCGTGTTACTGCTAACTACGGAGGTTTCTTCAGCCGTGCAGAAGATATGAATAATTTCCTTAACAGATATCAGACTTCGAAAGGATACAAATACGTGATGCTTGCTGATAAGCAGAGAAATCCGGATGAGGCTTTCAAGTATAATATCAGAGGTGGAGATTTAATGGATCTTCTCTGGAACGGACTTAAGAACAGTGAAGATGAAGTACAGGATCGTCTCCTGAGCAGTGTTACCCTGAACTATAAAATCTCAAAGGAATTCTCTTTAAGAGGACGTATGGGTAATGACTTTACAAGTCTTGGTGTTGAAACCAAGAAATATAACGAATACCCTATTCTGTTCAACGGATCAAATAGTACAGGAGAGTACAGATTACAGAGCGGCCGTTATTCTATCGTATATGGTGATGCGATGTTGACTTATAACAAAAGCCTGAATAAAGATCTGGATTTAACGGCCAGTGGTGGTATGCAGGGGCGCCAGGAAAAATACTATGATCAGTCTATCGGAACAAACGGAGGTTTGGTTATCGAAAACTGGTTTAGTATGAACAACTCAACTAATCTTCTTTCAAGTAGTGCGAACAGAAAAGAGTTGTTAAAATATGCTTATATCGGAACAGCTAACCTTGCTTATAAAAACATGTTGTTTTTTGAAGGTACAGCCAGAAAAGAATTCTCTTCAACCTTGCCGGCAAAGAATAATAATTACTTCTATTATTCATTCAACTCTGGTTTTGTTTTCTCTGATGCCTTCCAGATGCCTTCTTTCCTGAATTATGGTAAAGTACGTGCTTCTTATGGTGTAGTAGGTAACGCACCTCCATTGTATGTAGCGAACACTACTTATTCTCAGACTATTTTACAAACCGGTAATGGTGCTGTGCCGGCTTTAAGTGCAAACAGCAGTTATGGTAATGATTATATCAGACCGGAACAAAAGTATGAATCTGAATTCGGTTTGGAAACGAAATTGTTTAACAACAAATTAGGTTTCGATCTTACGTATTATACCAGCCGTATTGAAGATCAGATTTTGCAGACTGACGTTCCGACGAGTATCGGTGCTGCTTCTGTGCTGACTAACGTTGGAGAGCTTGGCTCAAGAGGCTGGGAAGTTTCATTGTACTCAACTCCGGTAAGAACCAAGGATTTCAGCTGGAATACCCGTATCAATATTGCCAATAACAGAACAACTGTTCATAAACTGGCTGCCGGAATTAACCAGTTAGTAGCTTATAATGCAGATGGTGGTGCGTTGAAAATTGTATCAGATGAAGGAGATTTATTAGGTAATATTTATACTCATACCAGAGCAACTGACAAGAATGGTAACTTTATCATTACTGATGATGGTTTGTACAAAATGACAACTGATTACAAGAAAGTCGGAAATGTAATGCCAACAGTAGTAGGTGGATTCCTGAATACATTCAATTACAAAGGGTTCTCTCTTGATCTTACAGTTGATTATCGTTTGGGCGGACAGCTTGTTTCAAGTCCTTTGTTGTATGCTACAGGCGCAGGGATGTTTGAAAATACTATGCAGTACCGTGACGAAGCGAACGGAGGTTTGCCATATTATGTTGATAACGCCGGTAAAAAAGTATTGTTATCAAGTCACTCTGCTGCCGCTCCTAATGGCGCAAGAGTTTATCATGATGGTGTATTGCTTGATGGTGTTACTGAATCGGGAGATAAAAATACGAGAATTGTTGAAGCGGCTTACTACTATATGAACTCATTCGGCTGGTCAACCGGCTGGTATGAAAAAGGAGCTGTTTATGACAATAGTTTCGTAAAAATGCGTGAAGCAGTTTTATCTTATACCATTCCTAACAAAGTAGCACAGAAACTTCACCTTCAGAATATCAGAGTATCGCTTGTAGGCAGAAACTTGTTCTATATCTGGCGTACCCTGAAAAACCTGGATCCTGAAGCACCAATCGGTACAAGCTGGAACAGACAAGGTGTTGACGAAGGTTCTTCTGCAGCTACACGTAGCTTCGGGTTTTCTCTTCATGCAAGTTTCTAAGAGAAAAACTATTGATGTTAGACTTTAAAGTCTGTTTCTGCTGAAAACGAAAGGATTTCTTAGGGTTCAAATGATACAGATAAAAATAACTGAATACATAATCAGATGAAAAAAACACTTATAAAATTAAGTAGCATCATTGCTATCATCGGAGGGTTGACCGGATGCCAGGATAAGCTCAGCGAGCTTTATTTAAACCCGGAACAAACTACTACTCCTTCTATCGAGAAGTTTTTTACCCAGATATTAAACAACGACCGGGTATATCCGAAATATTGGGAAATGCGCACATTCGTAGTAATGCATCCCGGTATTTACACACAAGCTGTTTCTTTTCTGAATGATAACCTCAGATACCAGCAGCAGTTGAGTTATACTGAACAGAGATGGGGGGATTTTTATACAACCAACGGAAACGGCAGCGGACCGGTATCTCATTTCAGAGAGATTGAAAAAATGTACGCTACGCTTTCAGCGGCTGACAAAAAGAATGCAGACGTGTTTGTGAATGCAGCGAAAGTAGCATTTTTAGATCAATCGGCTCAAATGGTTGATTTATGGGGAGATATTCCTTTCAGCCAGGCAGGTGGAATCAACTTATCAGGTTCAATTATTTCACCTAAATTTGATGCTTCAAAGGATGTGTATAATGCGGTGATCACAGGATTAAAAGATGCGGCTGCTTATTTCGCTACCGCAAGCCTTGATGCTACAACAGCCGGTTCTTTCAAAAAACAGGATATTATCTTAAACGGAGATCTTGATAAGTGGAGAAGATTAGCCAATTCACTTCGTCTTCGTGCTTTAATGAGAATTTCTTTTGTGGATGAAGCAAGAGCAAAAACTGAAATCATGGAAATGCTTGGAAATCCTACGCAGTATCCTTTGGTAGAAGAAAGCACACAAAACGTGTATTTGAATCCGCTGACGAATTATACAAGTACTTTAAGGGATGCGTTTAACGATCTGAGCAGTAATCTGGCTACGCCATATTTACTTGATAATGTACTGAAGCCTGCAAAGGATCCTAGAATTGATGTTATTTATGACAAATTTGGTCATACTGAAGGAAGTAAATGGGTTGCCAATAGCGATTACAACTCAATGCCTCTTAATATCAGTTCTGCTGTACAGTCTGCAAACATTGCAAGCGGGAAATATGCTACCCTTGATTCGGCGACTTTCCTTTATAACAGCAAACTTCCGGGTGTGATTTTTACTGCTTCAGAAACTAATTTATTAAAAGCAGAAGCTTTTGAAAGATGGGGAAATACAACAGATGCCATGACTGCCTATAACAAAGGTGTTACACAATCTGTGAACTATTACTATTATCTGAATAGCATTAGCAGCAGTTCACCAAAAGTACCGGCTCCTTCTGCGGCTGATATTAACAATTTTGTTACCACTTCAACTATCAGATATTCTGGCTCTTCTGCACAGAAATTAGCACTTATCTGGACTCAGAAATGGGTACAGTTTGGCTTTATGCAGTCGGTTCAGAGCTGGTCAGAATTGCGCAGAACAAAATACCCGCAATTGTCTTTTGTAGCGGATAATTCTCCGGGTGTGGAATTACCGCCAAACAGATTGGTTTATCCTGCCAGAGAAAAGACTTTCAATCCTAACTACAGTGCGGTAGCAAGTCAGGATACAAGAGCAACCAAAATTTTCTGGGATGTTAAATAATTCTGAAGATTTATATAGATTTTCTTAAGATTAAGAGACTGCCGATATTTCAGGCAGTCTCTTTTTTTATAATTAAGGAATAGAATACAGATGGTTTTATAAATAATTATTCCTGAAGAAGTTTCTCTACAGCAGCCGTCATTATGGCCGTAAAATCTTTCCCTTCTTCAAGGAGTTCTTTTGTGATAGCCGGAGGAGCCACAGAAGGATCTCCTGAATTTACAGGAGGATTTGGTTCATATTGAATAAATAACTGAGTTTTTTCCGCAGTTTGTTTACCTTTTAAATCCAGTACAATTTTTAAAGCAAGGTCGATAGAAGAGGAAATCCCACCACCGGTAAAAATCTTACTTTCGGGAATATGAGCTTCTGAATCGGGCAGGTATCGCGGATATCCCTTCGGAATCAGCAAACGCATTTTTTCCGCCAGTAATTTCAGGGTCGGAATTTGTGACCAGTAAGTGGTTGCCTCGCAGTCGTGCAACAACCCTGCTGCGGCAAGAATGAACGCTCCTGTGCAAACTGAACCTGTTTTGATGGTTGTTTTGTTTGTTTTCCTGAGAAAATTCAGATAAGTCTCATCTTCCATCGTACTTGATACACCGGGCCCGTCTCCGCCAGGTACAAATAATATGTCGATATGTGGATGATAGTCAAAGGAATAATTAGGCAGAACATTCACATCTTCCGAAGTCTTAATGGAAGCTTCTGAAGCAAGCCAGATGGGCTTAAATCCATATGGTGCTCCGAAAACCTGCGTTGCTCCCGCAAAATCCATCAATGTGCATCCGTTGTAAAGCGGAATACCTACGATTAATTCTTTATCCTTACTCATATGTGATGACTTTTTAAATGTGATGTTTATTTCCCGGTTTTTTTCAGTTTTTCACCGATAGCAAAGGCTTTGATAAAGCTTTTAATTTTCGCAGTTTTACCCGCCAGACCAATGTCCGGTGTCTGAACAGGTTTCCCTACAGTATCCATGAGGAAAGAAAAGTCGCCTCCAAGGGTAGTCTGAGCTACTCCGTGACAACCCTGACAGCCACCCATGCTGATCAGATTTCCTTTGTACAAAGTATTCGGAAGTGCATTAAAAGGTTTTCCGATGCCGCTTCCGTGAAAATTAGCCAATGTGCTGTCAGATTCGATTACATAATTGGCAAGGAAGAAACTGTAAGCATTTGTATTGTTTGTCGGAACCGACTGAACGCCAACCAAACGATAATTCTGCCAGATTGAATTAGGGTTATATTTTTTTAATTTCTGATGAACATAGTTACTGGAAGCATCGGTAATGGCGGCGATCGGATGCAGCCTTTTGAAATCGGCAAACAAACGGTTTTTGTTTACAGGATCGTTGAGTTTTACATAACCCATGTTATCACTTTCTACATCCACATGTTCCCAGGTAGCAAATATAAAAGCCGGATAATTCTGGGTTTTATGAATAATGTGCAAACCGATCAGGGCATAGATTTTATTATCATAATAAATTTTACCGCTTGCATCAGTCCGGTAGTAAATCACTTTTCTGGTGAAGAATTTAGCCGGATCGTCTTTCGCTGTTAATTCTCTCCAGGCCGTTTTTACTTCCATCGCTCCGGTATAAGTATCTCTGCCTTTGCTCCTGGGTGCTCCCCCGCATGGCAGACATACTACGCCTGCGGTCTGGGGGCAGTTGCAGCTGCTTGTTGCCCCTTTATAATAGGCTTTATATTGTTTGATATTGTTAAATGTATTAGTGGTCGCTGTGAGCAGGGCGGCCTTTGTATTATAGTTTTTAAGTAAGTATTCATATTCATCACGGTTTGTTTTTGCCTGATATAAAACCTTGTACAAGGTGTCATAAGTCTGAACATGGGCAAATACTTCACAGGAACCGATTTCACTGTTTTCATCAAGATTCTGGAACAAATCGAAACTCGCATTTGAACCCGGGTAAGCGGTCAGAGGAGTTCCGAAGCTGTAATGAGGCGGTGCATCAAAAGGGAGCATTTTGTCATTATATGGTCTTAACTCCGTCCGGTGTGCATAGGTTTCCCAAACTGCCAGAGCGGGATATGGCGACTGATCCTGCTGATAATTCCAGGTAAGGTCCGGAGAATCCCTTTTCTGGTTTTGGAGGTATGAAGATTTCCAGTTTAATGCTAAAAATTCTTCCCAGGCAAACTGAACCAATTGTCTTGGTGTGGCATTGGTGTTAAGTTCTTTGGGAGGGTAAGGTGCGAATCTGATGATGAAATTGGTGTCAGCCAGAGCAGACAAGCGAAGGTCGTCGCCATAGTTCTGAGAATGTACACCCAGATAAAGCAAGGAAACGGATACACATAGTATTCCTGCAAATAACATTCTTTTCATAGTATTCCGAGTTAAAGAGAGATGGTTATTATTTTAAAAAAAGACAGTGAGTTTCAGGTATAAAGTTTAAGAATTATACGCTTATGGGATGGGTTATTAGAAAGTATAAGCCTGCTTCTGATAAAAGCACCTGAGATACAAAACGATGTGCAAATGTAGAAACTAAAGAATATGTAACATAAGCGTAGAAATACCTGTTTATTGCTGATTTTAACAGGTTTGATAAATGGGAAAGAATGCAGACGGTTTTTATCTTTCCTGAAAACCTGAAATTTTACAAAAGTTATTTGAAATAGTGCAAACGGCATCTAATTTTGAGTTTCTTTTATAAAACGCAATCCAAAATGACCCTCTCTTTTACCTTTAATATCTGTTTAACCAGAAAATCCGGAATTTTAATAGCATTGCTGAGTTTTTTCGTTTCGGGAGTTTTTGCCCAAAACCAAAAGAAAATAACCATTCCTGTAGAAACCCTGCATAATGCCCTGGTTCTGCAGAAAGACGATGGAGGAAGGCTCGGAATAATTTATTTCGGGACAAAATTGAACAGCCCTTCAGAATATGATTTTATCCCTTCAATGTATAAAAGAGGAGATGATTATTCAGGAATTCTTAATGCTGCCTATACGCCATCCGGCTCCAGAAATCTGGTTGAACCTGCTATTGAAGTTATTCATTCAGATGGAAATACTTCTCTGGATCTGCAATATGTAAGTCATAACTGGCAACAAACCGACGAGAATGTTTCTACATTGAGCATCTTGCTTCGTGATCCTAAATACGCTTTTGAAGTAACTCTTTTCTACAAAGTGTATTTTAAGGAAGATGTCATTGAGCAATGGTCTGTAATCAAAAATTTGGAAAAGGGGGTGGTTACGCTTCATAAATACGCTTCGGCAAATTTATACCTTTCTGCTGAAAATTATTACCTGAAACATTATCATGGCGATTGGGCCAAAGAAATGAGACCTGAGGAATCAAGATTAACAGCGGGTATAAAAGTCCTGGATTCCAAACTGGGTACCAGAGCTAATCTGTATCAGCCTCCGACTTTCATGGTATCACTTGATAAAGCAGCTACTGAAGATGAAGGGAAAGTCCTTTTAGGTTCACTGGAATGGTCAGGGAATTTTAAAATTGATCTGGAAGTGGATCCCCTGAATAATCTGAGAATTATTGCCGGAATTAATCCTTTCGCCTCTGAATATGCTTTACAACCTGCTCAGGAGTTTACCTCTCCGGCGTTTTTGTTTACTTTTTCAGACAAAGGAAAAGGGAATGCCAGCAGAAATTTACACCGCTGGGCCAGAAAATACAGAATCCTTGATGGAAATGGTTCCAGATTGACCTTGCTTAATAACTGGGAAGCAACATATTTTGATTTCAACGAAAATAAGCTGGCTGAACTTATCAGAGATACGAAGAAACTGGGAGTTGATATGTTTTTACTGGATGACGGCTGGTTTGGTAATAAATATCCGAGAAATGACGATCATGCCGGTTTGGGAGATTGGAAGGAAAATGTGAAGAAACTGCCAAGTGGCATTGGCTATCTGGTAAAAGAGGCACAAAAAAATGAGGTAAAATTTGGCATCTGGGTAGAACCCGAAATGGTAAATCCTCCCAGTGAATTGTATGAAAAACACCCGGATTGGGTGATTCGCCAGCCTGGTCGTCCGGAACATTTATACCGTAATCAGCACGTACTGGATCTGAGTAATCCGCAGGTTCAGGATTTTGTATTTGGTGTTCTTGATAATATTCTGGTTAAAAACCCTGATGTTGCTTTCTTTAAATGGGATTGCAATGCGGTGATTTACAATGCGTATTCAGCATATCTTCAAAAGCAGTCTCATCTGTATGTGGAGTATGTCCGCGGGCTTTATAAAGTGCTGGAAAAATTGCGTGCCAAATACCCGAAATTACCCATGATGCTTTGCTCAGGCGGTGGCGGCCGGGTGGACTATGCAGCATTGAAGTATTTCACGGAATTTTGGCTTAGCGATAATACCGATCCTTTGGAAAGAGTCTTTATTCAATGGGAATATTCTTATTTTTATCCTGCTATTGCACATTGTAATCACGTAACGGATTGGGGAAAACAGCCTGTTAAGTATAGAACTGACGTAGCAATGATGGGCAAACTTGGGTTTGACATTGTCGTTAGCAAATTAGATGAAAAAGATCTGAAATTCTGCCAGCAGGCAGTTTTGAATTATAAATCACTGAATGATGTCATCTGGCACGGAGATCTGTACAGGCTGGCTGATCCCCGGGAAAATGAATTTGCTTCGCTGATGTTCGTAAATGAAGGGCAGGATAAAGTTGTGATGTTTAATTACCTGGTCGGGAATCGTTATGCAGAAGGCAGCAAATCTCCTGTAAAATTAAAAGGACTTAATCCTGAGAAAAAATACAAGGTTCGTGAAGTTAATTTATATCCGGACACAAAATCTACCCTGGACGAGAATGCCGTTTATTCAGGGAATTACCTGATGACTGTAGGAATCAATCCGGATGTCAGGTCTTCAAGAACAAGTGTTGTGCTGGAATTAACCGCACTGCCATAAAAAACGGAAATTTAAAAGTGTCGGTTGTAATTGCTTTCAGGTAATTACGCCGGCATTTTTGTTGAAATGGAGTGAAAAATTATAAAAATTATCCGGAACAGGTAGATGGATAGAAAGGATACAGTCTCTCAGCCAGTTGTGAAAAATGCAGGAGCTGAATCTATGCTCGTATCAGCATATAAAGTAAGCAGATCCGGAAGAATTGTTCAGGAGAACACGGTAATGACAGAGAGAAATTTAATTTTTTTATCGTAACCTCAAAGATTAATTCTTTAACCAATATTAAAATCTGAAGGTAAGCCATGAGTATTTTTGAAACGCTATCCAATGAAGTAACGGGTTTTCTGGGGCTAGGTGCTGTTATTAAACTTTTTCAAACGGGAGATTATAGCTCACTTAAAACCATAGACGGTGTTTTTAGTGTGATGAGGCCTATTATTCCCTTGCTTTTAGTCATAGAAATTCTCAGGACATTATTTACCAGGAAATTTAAAAAGGGTCAGTATTTAATGCCGTTTTTAATTTACGTATTCAATGATGTAACAGGTAAATTTATTTCATTCGGAATGGTGGCCCTATGTATTGGCTGGTTTTCGAAATATGCCTTAATACATACATATTTTATCTGGTACTGGATTGTGTATGGTTATATTGTCTGGGAATTTGCCCATTTTATTTATCATTTTTTAGGACATAAGGTGAGGTTGTTCTGGTGCCTGCATTCTACGCATCATGCACCCGAACATATGAATTTATTCGTATCGCATGCCCATTTCTTTTTGGAGGCACCTTATGCAGATATCATCAGAACCTCTATCTGTATCCTGCTGGGAGTTGATCCTCCGGTTTTGTTCTTTATTATGTTTATTGATGGTTTCTGGGGAAGTTTTATCCATGTAGGAGAACATCTGATAAAAAATGCCCGTTTAGGTTTTTTAAATAACCTGATCCTGACGCCATCACACCACAGGGTTCATCATGCCAAAAATCCATTGTATATGGATACCAATTTTTGTAATTTACTTAATATCTGGGACAGGATTTTTAAAACCTATCAGCCGGAAGAAGAAGGCATTGAAATTGAATATGGGATTTCCAGAGAAATCAATAACGATAACTTTTTTGATGTTTATTTCGGCGAATTTTATGGCCTTTTCAGGGATATTGCCAAAGCTCCCGGAATTAAAAACAAGTTTCTTTATATTTTTATGCCACCCGGCTGGAGCCATACCGGAGAACATAAAACTGCTAAAGTAGTACGAAGTAAGTTTATAGAAGAGAACCTGAAGTATTAGGACGGAAACAGCATCATTCATCCCATCTGGCAATCTATTATCAGGAGATTCCCTGAAAAAATGGAAAAAGTCTGTTTTAATCACTAAATTTCAAAAGAATATTTTTCGGGATAATTTCCGGTAACCACACTAACAGGAAGAATCAGCATCGTCATGTCTAATCATGGAAGTCAGCAACTTTTTACCAGATTGACCGCATTGTTAAAAATGCTGGGACTTTTAATGATTTCTGTGCTTTTCCTGTTGATTTTGTTCGCTTTTCCGGGAATGTTCTCCGGAAAGACAAACCATGCAGAGAAAGAACAGGCTAAAGTTATGCCTGATACTGTTTTCAGCAGACCCTGGAAAGCTCCTGAGGACTGGAGGATGATGTATTTGTCTGACTCACAGAAAGAAAAGGTGCTTTACGGCAGGGAACTGATTGCTCATACAGCCGAGTATTTTGGACCGAAAGGGAAAGTAAGGGCTTCCAGTAATGGTATGAATTGTCAGAATTGCCATTTAAATGCCGGAACACAGCCCTGGGGAAATAACTACCTTGCTGTTCAGGCTAATTACCCTAAATTTCGTGACAGATCGGGAACCCTGGAGAATCAGGTGAAAAGAGTAAATGATTGTTTTCAGAGGAGCCTGAACGGACAGGCACTGGACTCTACCGATAAAGCCATGAAAGCAATTCTTGCTTATATTGCCTGGGTAGGTCAGGATGTTCCAAAGCATTACATACCCCGGGGATCCGGTATTTACAAACTGGCTTTACTTGACAGAGCGGCGGATACTTTGAAAGGGAGAAAAATCTTTATTGAAAAATGCCAGACCTGTCACCAGAAAAACGGTGAAGGACTTTTAAACGACAGCGGTACAGCGTACACTTACCCGCCACTCTGGGGCCCGGCCAGTTATAATAACGCAGCAGGTTTGTTCAGAATCTCCAACCTGGCAGGATACGTCAAATACAATATGCCATTTGGAGTAAGTTATCAGAATGCTCAGTTAAAAGATGAAGATGCCTGGGATGTAGCGTCGTTTATCAATGCAATGCCCAGACCATCAGGTGATAAAACGAAAGATTGGCCTGATATTGCAAAAAAGCCATTTGATCACCCTTTCGGGCCTTATGCCGATCCTTTTACTGAACAACAACATAAATTCGGGCCATTTAAACCGATCAAAAAATGGAAATCAACTCACAATAAAAAATCATAGATCATGAAAAAGATTCTCTTTTTAGGAATGCTTATGAGTATCGGCATTTGTATGCAAAGCTATTCGCAAAGTCCTAAGCGCCAGCATCAGATTGTATTCCATCTGGCTTCTCCTGATACACTGGTTTACAGGACTTTAACAAAACAACTGTCGAATGTACTGGAACACTGGCCGGAAGCTAAGATTGAAGTAGTTGTACATAGTAAGGGGCTTGGCTTTATGCGTAATGACCAGAGTAATGTTGGAAAAGAGATCGAATCTTTGTCAAAAAAAGGAATTGTTTTTGCCGTTTGTGAAAACTCTATGAAACAACAAAAACTGAAAAAGGAGCAGATTTATACACAGGCGGTTTATGTACCGGTCGGACTGGCGGAGCTTGTTCTGAAACAGGAAGAAGGCTGGAGTTATATTAAAGCCGGATTCTGATCATATAAAGGATTTGTTCAGTCATCCGGAAAGATGGCTGAGCAGATTTTAGCTGAAAAAGAATGGCAGAATAAGGAGAATCACGCAGTTTTCACAAACATTGAAAATGGCCGACAGAGAATCTAAAGCTCTGTAAATCAATGCCCGGGCCGACTTGGTTTTGGTCATGTTCATGATTTTTGCAATGTCTTCATAACCAATCCCCTCGTAATAATAAAGCAGAATAGCTTCCCGTTGTTTTACTGGTAATTTATTGAAAGCTTCATTCAGTAAGGTTTCTGTATTGTTCGGATCAAGCTCATTGATGATATCATTATCTGAAGCAAAATCGATCTGAAAATCTCCTCCGAAATCATCCAGACTTAAATACTTTTTTTCCTTCCTGACTTTTTTAACCAGTTTATTTCTCAGACTGGCAAAAAGATAAAATTTGATGGAATCTGTAGAGCCCAATCGCTCACGGCTTTGGATAAGATCGCAGAATAATTCCTGCACTGCATCTTTTACAATATCTGAGTCGGAAGTAAACTGCCTTCCGTAATTATACAATACATTCACATACTGACGGTATATGGTCTCCACCGCAAGATCGCTTGTCTTGAATGCTTGCCATAATTGGTCATCAGATACTTGTTTCATGTGTGAAATGTATTATTTTTGCAGGCAAATACTTTGCGTCAAACAGACACAATTAATTGCAAATGTAATGAATATTTAATTTAAACTTTAAATAGTACAAGAAAATATTATTTCGAGGGATGCGAAGGCCATTTTTTTGTAATATTTATTCCATTTATAGTATAATTATTATTCATGAACGCCATGTTTTTCAATGAATTATTCAATTATTTCTTCCATTAGGAGAAAAATATTGAAAATTCTTTATGGTCATTTGGTCAGATTCTGTCTTTATTAATTGCGGGTAGATTATAATTGGGTTTTAGAATGAAGGCTTAAGGGTATTATTTTTAATACCCTCTAACTTTGAGGAGCCTGACAAAGTTAATTGTGTCAAATCGACAAAAATAAATCCAGATATATAAATATTACCGAAGCATAGATTTTCAGGCATGATTATTTAATTTAAAACATACAAAACCATGAAATTTTTTATTGATACTGCCAACCTTGATGAGATTAAAGAAGCTTATGATCTGGGGATACTGGATGGTGTAACGACCAATCCTTCTCTCATGGCTAAAGAGAACATTAAAGGCCAGGAAAATATCATTAACCATTACAAAGCGATTTGTGAAATTGTAGATGGTCCTATTTCAGCTGAAGTAATTGCTACAGATTATGAAGGAATGATTCGCGAAGGGGAGATTCTTGCAGCACTTCATCCGAATATTGTTGTTAAAATTCCTTTGCTGAAAGATGGAATTAAAGCCATCAGATATTTCTCAGAAAAAGGAATAAAAACGAATTGTACCCTTATTTTTTCGGCCGGACAAGCTTTGCTTGCAGCAAAAGCCGGAGCTACTTATGTTTCTCCTTTTGTCGGACGTCTGGATGATATTTCGATGGATGGAATAGATCTGATTGAACAAATCAGGGTAATATTCGATAATTATGATCTGGGGACGGAGATTCTGGCAGCTTCCGTTCGTCACCCTGTTCATATTCTTCAATGTGCCGAAATCGGCTCAGATGTAGTTACCTGCCCGCTAAATGCTATTCTGGCTTTACTGAAACATCCTTTGACGGATATTGGTCTGGCTAAATTTCTGGCAGATTATCAGAAATCTTTATAACGAATGTTTCGGATCATTTTCAAATATCCGTCTTTAAATGTTTTCATAAACCAGACTTAACTATTGCAAAAAATGAAATTAGGATTAGAAACCCTTGACTATGTTATTTTCTTTATTTATTTCCTGATCGTGGCCACTTACGGGGTCTGGGTTTACAGGAATAAAGGTTCAAAAACCACTGATTCCAAAGACTTTTTCCTGGCAGAAGGGTCACTTACCTGGTGGGCCATCGGATCTTCAATTATCGCTTCTAATATTTCGGCCGAACAGTTCATCGGGATGAGCGGGCAGGCTTTTCAATTAGGTCTGGCGATTTCCGTTTATGAGCTGGTAGGAGGTTTTTCTCTGGTGATTATTGCGGTCTATTTTCTTCCGATGTACATAAAGAATAAAATTTATACCATGCCGCAATTTTTGCAGATGCGTTATGATAAGCGTCTGGCTACAATTATGGCTGTTTTCTGGTTGTTTTTGTACATTCTGGTGAACCTTACTTCAATTATTTATCTGGGGGCATTGAGTCTGGAAAAGATGACAGGATTTGGATTTATGCCATGTGCAATTTTTTTGACCACTTTTGCAGTAATCATTACGCTTGGGGGTATGAAAGTAATCGGATACACAGATGTTATTCAGGTTGTTTGTCTGGTGGTAGGAGGTTTGGCAACGACATACCTTGCCCTTGATTTATTATCGGTAAAAGTAGGTTCCGGAGCTGGTATTTTTGAAGGGTTAAGTTTGATTAAGGAAAAAGCCGATAGCCATATGCATATGGTTTTCAGCCCCGGACAATACCAGGTACATGATGGAAAAGGGGGAACCATAGATGCCTACAGACAACTTCCGGGTTTGCTGATGTTTATTGTAGGTGGACAATGGATCGTAAACTTTAATTATTTCGGATGTAATCAGTATATGACTCAGAGAGCTTTGGGGGCTGATTTGAATACGGCCAGAAACGGAGTGCTTTTTGCTGCTTTTCTAAAAATGATGATGCCGTTTATTGTGGTATTGCCGGGCCTTGCTGCTTATGTATTGTTCCAGGAAAATGCAGATGCTGCTATCGTAAACGGAATTACGGAAAATGGTATTGTCAAACCGGATAACGCTTACCCTGTGCTGCTTAATATCTTACCGGTTGGTTTGAAAGGACTCGCTTTTGCAGCTCTTACTGCTGCAATTGTAGCTTCATTGGCAGGAAAAGCCAATAGTATTTCAACCATCTATATGCTTGATATTCACAAGAAATTTATCAATCCTGATCTTGATGAAAAGAAGACTGTCTGGCTGGGTCGTATAGCAATTGTCGTTTCATTTATCATCGCTCTGGCAATCAGTCCGTTTCTTAAAAACCTCGGACAGGGTTTCGAATATATTCAGGAATATACAGGGTTTATTTCACCGGGTATTCTGGCCATTTTCCTTTTAGGATTTTTCTGGAAAAAAGCTGCTTCCCAGGGAGCGCTGGTGGCTGCGGTTCTCAGTATTCCGCTTTCAGCATTTTTCAAATATCAGTTTCCTGAAATGCCTTTCTTAAATCGTATGGGACTGGTATTCTGGATTTGTGCAACAGCCCACGTATTGATAAGTCTGGTAGTTTCCAGAGGGAAAGATAATCCGAATGCTTTTATCGTGGAGAAAAGTATGTTCAAAACACAGCCTGCATTTAAATTCGGAGCTATTGCAATATGCTCCATGCTTGTAGTTATTTATCTGATTTTCTGGTAAATATCGTTTTTAAATAAATCAAACCCGGAATAAATACCTGTCTGTTTCAGGAGATTTATTCCGGGTTTGGTTAATGAAGGTTTATGTTAATTCCTGACAGCTTTTATAAAGTTGCCATGTCAATGACAAATCTGTATTTCACATCACCTTTCAACATTCTGTCGTAAGCAGCGTGAATGTCCTTCATATCAATCAGTTCAATGTCTGAAACAATATTGTGTTCTGCGCAGTAATCAAGCATTTCCTGTGTTTCAGGCAAGCCGCCAATCAAAGATCCGGCAAGACTTCTTCTGTTTAAAATCAGGTTAAATCCCATAATTTCTGCCGGAGTCGGAGGAGCTCCAACGCAGATCTGAGTACCATTGGTTTTCAGCAGATTTAAGAAGGTATTGTAATCATGAGGTGCAGAAACGGTATCAATGATAAAATCGAAATAGTTTCTCACTTCATTCAGCTGATTTGCATCTGAAGTCAATACGAATTTATGTGCACCAAGTCTTTTGGCATCTGCTTCTTTGGATGGAGATGTACTCAGCATGGTAACTTCTGCTCCGAATGAAACGGCAAATTTTACAGCCATATGACCCAGACCTCCCAGACCTAATACAGCTACCTTATGTCCTTTTCCTACTTTCCAGTGACGTAATGGAGAATAAGTAGTAATACCGGCACAAAGTAATGGTGCAACACCGGCTAATGGTAATTTCTCAGAAACTCTTAATACAAAATCTTCATGAACTACAATCAGGTTAGAATAACCGCCATAAGTAGGGGTTTTCTTATCCTGCTCAAGTCCGTTGTAAGTTTGAGAGTGTCCGTTTGTACAGAATTGTTCAAGTCCTTCGCTGCAATTTTCACAGGTACGGCAAGAGTCAACCAGACAGCCAACACCCACTAAATCACCTGCTTTATATTTTTTCACATGACTTCCGACAGCACTTACTTTACCTACAATTTCATGTCCCGGAACCATCGGGAAAATTCCCGGGCCCCATTCATCTTTAATCTGATGCAGATCTGAGTGACATACCCCGCAATACAAAATATCCAGTTGTACATCGTGATTTCCAAGATCACGTCTTTCAAAATTCCAGCTTGCTAAGGCTGATTGGTTGTCCTGGGCAGCATAACCTTTTGTTGCAATAGCCATGATGTTTTTGTTTGAATTTTAGTTGATTTTTAAAGGATTTCCGATCGGAAAGATTTTATTTATAAAATGGTTAATTGTAATCCTGATTTAAGCGCTTAATGCTTTCGCTGAATCTGTAGTTTGTTTGGTAATCTGAGAAGGAGAAAAGCCAAAGAATTCCTTAAAAATCTTTGCAAAGTGCGCCGTATTTTCAAATCCTGTAGAATAACATACATCTGTTACCGACATAGAAGTATTAAGTAATAACTCTTTCGCTTTTGTCAGCCTTTTTTCTTTAATCCATAAAGCAGGAGAGGTGTTATAAATGGCAAAGAAATCCCTTTTAAAGCTGGCAAGACTTCTGCCGGACAAATAAGCAAAGTCGGCTAATACCAGAGGATTCATGAAATTGTCTTCCATTACTCTCGCCAGGTCGCTGTATGCCTGTTTTTTGAGCTGAAGTATTTGCTGAAGCAGGTTTTTATCTGTTCCGGAAATATCGTATAAAAGCTGAAGCATTTTGAGCTTAATCAGCTCATCATCAATTTTTTCGGTTTCAGTAAAATACGGGAACAAGGAATCAAAAAAACGTAAAAGCCTTTCTTTTACAGGTTTTACGACAGGAATCATTTTTTCATTACACCTTTTAACCTGTGTATTACTCATTTTCATGAAATCTACAATGAATTCATCTTTCAGGAAAAACATCAGGCTTTCGAAGATATTATCTTCATTCCCTTTTTTATGATAGTCAATCAGAATAGATTTGTTGAGCAGAATCATTTCATTTTCCCTCACGGTATAATTAAGCTTTCCGTGCTGGATATGATAAGTACCTCTTTTCATAAAGAGTAGTAAATGTTCTTCCAAAAACATCGATCCTTTATGTTCTTTCGTAAAAATACAGGACTGAATGGCAGATAAACCATTGAGCTGCATGCCGGCATATACAAGAGGTGGTACAGAAAGTGAAGAAGGTAACTTCACATATCGATCAGCCATTTTCCGTCGGGGGTGATTTTTACAAGTAAATAAAGATTTTGACAAAAGTAAGCCTCATTCCAGGAATGAGGTATTCAATTCGGCTCAAAAATATATATTATTTAGCTCAGAATGTGAAAAATCTTTCAGCAGTATCAAAGTGCGGCAGAAATCCTTTTTGGGGAATAATTTTAAAGACAGAATTTTGGAAAGGAATGGGTCAGGAAAGTGTATGTTCAGAATTTTATGCTGCAGAATTATGCAATTTTTTCTAAAAACTGATCAACCAGATAAGCCTGCATGCCCAACAGTCTGGCATTTTCCCCTAATGCTGAAATTTCAATACTCAGGTTATGTTTAAAATCAATCAGACAATATTTATGGATAGCCTGTTCGATCGGATTACTGATAAATTTTCCGGCTTTAGCCAGCAGTCCGTTGATAATAATTGCTTCCGGATTGAAAAGATGAACGGCAATGGAAAGTCCTTTCCCCATTTCTTTTCCGATGTCATGCAGTAAGTCGATGGCTAAAGCATCACCTTTGTTGGCAAAATCAATAATCATCTCAATATCAATCTTTTCAGCATTTTTTAAAGCAAGGTTCGAGATTTGTCCTTTCCGTAATCGTTCCTTGATTCTTCTGATGAGTGACGAAGCAGAGGTAAGTGTATCCAGACAGCCAACTTTTCCGCAATGACAAAGTTCGCCGTCAGCCTTTACCTGAATATGTCCTAATTCGCCGGCAAAACCTGAAGCTCCCTGAAATACTTTTCCATTCAGAACAATCCCGAGGCCAATGCCGCTCCAGGCCATATTTACAGAAAGCACATTTTTCATGCTTTTAGCCTGACCAAATTTGTGTTCACCCAGAATGGTTGCCTGTGTATCATTAATCAGGTAAACAGGAAGTTGCAGGGCTGTTTCTAGCTGTTTTCCTAAAGAATCTTTATCAGGATTCAGTTTCTTATAGGTATAGTTAAAGCCATTTTTCGGATTAATCAGGCCCGGCATGGAGATTCCCACTGCAATTATATCGGAAGCTGATATACCGGATTCCCGTGTAATCTGATGAAAACTTTCTATCAGTTTAGAGGGTAGATTCGTATTATCTTCCAGAATTAGAGGAAGATCTTTTTTGTAAACAACCTGATTCTGCAAATTAAAAAAGAGTGTTCTTGACCCGTAAGTTGTAATATCCAGTAACATGGTGTACTTTCCTTTAGGGTGCAGGTTATAAAGAATAGGTTTTCTTCCGAAAGGAGAATCCGCCGGGCCGAGTTCGATAATCCAGCGTTTTTGGATGAGTTCCTCAAGAAGAGTAGTTACAGAAGGAACACTGGCATTAAGCTCACGTGTAAGCTGAGCAATTGTCCTGTTCCCTCTTACATATAAACTCTGTAAAAGGCCTCTCTTTAACCTGCTTTTCTTAATGTCAACAATTGATTCTCTATTCAGAACATCGGCGGATGTAAGTGGAAGTGCATTATTTCCTGTCGCCTTTTGTGTAATCAAATTAAAATTTTCTAATTCCATATACTGTAATTATTGCGAGGCTTTACATAATTAAACCCGGGTGTTTAAGAACACTATTTCCCTGATTTCTTCTATTTATTACTAGAGTACATCCTCAGTTTCTTCAATTATATTAAATAGCTCTTGGTTATTAAAAACTCATCCTTCTCAAAATTTCTACAAATACATTTTTGTTTCAATATAGTAAAATATTTTAATATATTGAAACTGTGCTCAGATCGCTTCTTTTAGAGTTTTTTACTTCATTTTGATATGACTATACGTATATTTTTTAAATATTTTAATAAAAAATAAAAATATATCATCAATTATTAGAGTATTTTCTCAAATAGATATACTCATTATACATATTAAATAAATATCAATATTTTAATATATTTTATAAATAATCCAGATGTAGACTAAATGTTTTAAAAATAGCAAAATTATTATATACGTAAAAACCAATATGGTAGATTTTTTTAATCGTTTATCGAAGTAATTGTAAAAAAACATAAATATTATTTGAAACAGAAATAGTGAAAATGTACCGATAATTTAAAATAAACCAACGATGAAAACATTCACCCCTCCCTGATTCGGAAGGTACTCCGAAACACTTCGTGAAATTGAATTTCTATTTTCCCACTGTAATCTAAATGAAAATGAAAAGTAAATTTACCTTGTTTATTACTGTACTGCTATTCCTTTCCTGGCAGCAGATTTATGCCCAGCAAAATGTCATAAAAGGAAAGGTGACAGACGACAGCCAATCCCCGCTTCCAGGTGTCAATATTCTCTTAAAAGGTACCATGAAAGGAACTACTTCAGACGCGAATGGAAACTATGCGATCAGTGTTCCCGTTAAAGGTGCGGTTTTAGTATTCCGCTCTCTCGGTTTTACCACAAAAGAAGTTAATGTAAACGGTCGCTCTGTAATTGACCTGGCTTTAGAAGCCAGTACCCAAAACCTGGATGAAGTGGTTGTAACGGCATTGGGAATTAAAAAGGATGCTAAAGCATTAGGATATGCAGTATCAAAAATTGATGCAGACAGGATTCTGGCCAGCGGCACACCTGTCAATGCTTTACAATCGCTCTATGGAACGGCTCCCGGAGTACAGGTTGCTGCAACGGCAGCAGGTCAAACGGGGGGAATGAAAATTAATATTAGAAATGCTGTTTCGTTTGACAAAAGTTCTTCAACACGCCCACTTCTTGTTGTTGATGGGATTCCCATTCACGACCAAAACACACAGATGGGAGCTGATGCAACAGCTCGTGACAATGGAACGGGAATCAATGATATAAACCCTGATGATATTGCGTCATTCGAAATACTGAGAGGAGCCAAAGCCTCGGTATTATATGGTAGTGAAGGCGCTAATGGTGTTATACTGATTACGACGAAAAGCGGTGCAAAAGGCAAAGGCTTAGGTGTGTCTGCTTCTTTTACAACTACCTGGGATAGAGCTGCTTTTCAACCTGATCTGCAAAATGAATATGGATCGGGATCCAGCCCTAGCAATCCTAAAAATGATGCTCAGGGTTTTTTTATTAATGGAAATGGAAAGAGAGCCCTTCCTTCTGTTGCAGGTGATGGCGGAACAGGTGCTTTCGGACCAAAATTTGACCCTAACGTAAAAGTTTTATGGTGGGATGGAGTAGAAAGACCATGGGTGGCTCAAACAAAAAACATTTACGATGATCTTTATACCACAGGACATCAGAACACAACAAACGTGGCATTAAGCGGGGGGAATGAGCAGGGACAAATTCGTTTTTCTTATACTAATTTAAGTTTAACTCCAATAACGCCTGGGGCGAGTTATAGTAAAAATACATTTAGTCTTAATGCTTCTCATAAGCTAAATAATTACATTAATCTTAAATATACCGGCAACTTTTATTTTTCCAATAACTTGAATGCCCCCAATCTAAATACAATGAATGGGCAGGCGCAGCAGGCAAGCCTCGGAGCCTATAGTGCTGACCTAAATGTCGGATTATTAAGGGACAAAATGGTTACACCGGACGGGTATAATTATTTTGCCAACCCAAGTCGTAGAAATATACTTTCAGGCGGGGCTCTGGGTGTCGTTGGACTTTTTTGGGATCAATTGCAAAATAAGTCTGAGTTTTCAAGATTGCACAATATTCAATCGCTTACTGCTGACATAACCTTATCAAAAACATTCGGTGCTTCGTTAGTGGGTGGAATAGACTACAGTACGGATAGGAATGAATATAAGGGCAGGTTATTAGACCCTAATTTATTAGGCCCTCTGAGTGGTTTTAGGTATAGTGATATTACGAATATTTACAAAACCGCTTATGGACAGGCGTTATTAAATTTCAATACCAAATTAAGTTCTGATATCAATCTATCTGGTTTTGTCGGTGGAATTATCAGACAAAACACTTTAGAAACCAAGGGGGCAAATGTCAATGGTTATGGCGGTGGCGGACTTGTTATCCCTAACTACTTTTCGTTTAATAATTTACCATTAGGTGTACAGCCACTGTATCAGTTTGCCAATGGGGAGGATATGTTGTATAGCACATTGGGGTCTGTTCAGTTGGTATGGAAAGACCAGGTTTTTGTAGAGGCGCAGGCAAGAAATGACCGGTCGTCTATTTTACCGCCAAATCAAAATAGCTATTTCTATCCGGGGGTAAGTGCTACATGGATATTTTCTCAAGGCCTGAAACTTCCGGATTACGTTAAGTTTGCCAAACTTAGAGCATCATGGGCAGACGTTGGTCGTCCCGGCCCTCGTTATTTCAGTAATGTGAATTATTCAACATCTCAGTCCGGTGGTGGCTATATCCTTACTCCCCCGACAGACCTTCCTCCAATAGATGCCAATGGTAGTCCTAACCTAAAACCGGAGCACAAGCGTGAATTTGAACTTGGCTTTGAAACCTATCTGTTTGAAAACAGAAGAATTGGAGTTGATTTCTCTTACTACAATTCAAATATATATGATCAGATTATGGCAGTAGCTGCGCCTCCGGGTACAGGTGCCAATAATATCCGTATGAATGCAGGGAGTGTTCAAACGATAGGCTGGGAACTGGGAATAAAAACAGTACCAATATTAAAAGGGGATTTCAGATGGGATTTAAATCTAACATTCGCCAGCGGAAAAACCTACGTTAATCAGTTAGACGGCAAACTACAATCACTTGCATTGTGGAATGCGTTTGGCTCTATAAATGCAGTTGCTAATGTTGGTCAGGAGTATGGTCAGCTTTACCTGACAAAATCAAACTATACTTATAAAGATCCAAACAATGAGAATAATCCAAGCAATGGGCAAAAGGTTGTCAACGCTGCAGGTACGGCTTATGATTACACAAGTACCGCTAAATTGGTTGGTAAATTAATCCCGGATGTAACAGGAGGATTATCTACTTCCTTTACCTATAAGCGCTTCCGTCTTTTTGCCAATATAAACTACCAGTTTGGCGGTACCATCCTGTCAGGAACAGAAACTTATATGATGGCAGCAGGCGTATTGAAAGAGTCGTTGAAATATAGAGATGAAGCACACGGAGGTATTGCTTATTACTTAGATGCAAATTCGAATAAAGTTGCAGGAAATAATCCTGGTAGTGGACCGACTTTTCACGACGGAGTGCTCTTGAGTGGTGTGGATGTTAACGGAAATAAAAACACAAAAGTAGTTTCTGCTCAGGATTACTATTACAACTCCTATTTTTCAAATGGATTTTTCCCTGAAGATAGAATTTTCAAAAGTGATTATATAGCGTTGAGAAACATCTCTCTTGACTATACGCTGAATACTAAACTCCTTCAAAGGATGCACCTTAATCTTAGCAGGTTAACGCTTTCGGTTTTTGCTAATAATGTGCTTTATCTCTATAAAGTAGCTCCTAATACAATACCGGAGTCTACTAACGGAACAGGATGGGATACTGGTGGCTTTGGAACTACAGCATTGCCTGCGCAGCGCTCGATGGGGGTATCTATTAAAGTTAACTTTTAAAAATGATTAACATGAAATACATAAAATTCAAATCGTTTTTGTTGATATTACTGATGCTATCCTTTGTAGCATGTAAGGACAAATTGGCTGATTTATATCAAAATCCGGATGGCTATTCAAAAGAGCTGGCAGATAAATCAGGAGTGAGTGTTATTGCCGGATTTTTTACTTCAGAGTTGACGCAAGGCTTTCTGCTTAGTGGTGATTATGGTTCTTGTTACCATCAGATAAGAAGTGGTGACAGAATTATGGCAAATGCCGTTCAGATTTATCAGGTAGTTCCGGAAGGTGGTTCAGCTTTCTCTTTAGCGGATGTTGAACACGATTGGGGTACGGGCGGGTTCAACGAGTCTGTATTTAATTATGTAAATACCAGTTGGATGACTCCTATACTTTGGGCTCAGCGCGAATACAACAAATCGCCTAAAGAAACGCGAACGACTTTAGATACGTTATACATAACCTTATTGCATGCTATAAAAGGATATGCTTATCAAAGAGCAACAGATATGTATGATAAAGTTCCTTACATAGAAACAGGTTCTGCCGGGGGGCTTGACGGAGCTAAGATTACTTACTTAGGACAATCTGAAATATATCCGAAAATACTCAGAGAATTTAAGTCTTGTGATTCTTTGCTTGCTAAGATTAACCTTACTTCTACTCAACAGGCATTATTTGCCAAACAAGACATTCTCCTGGGGGGAAGTATTTTAAATTGGCGGAAGTTTATTAATTCATTAAGATTGCGCTGTGCAATGAATGTGAGTGAAGTAATGCCAGGTCTAACCAGCCAGGTGATTTCAGATTTAAGCGGAGCTCCTTTATTATCTGCAAATACTGATATTGTTGGCATAGCTGATATTGCAGTTATAGCGCCTAATAGAATTGGGGATGAATTAGGGATTACACGTGCTTTCAGAGAAAGAGCGGATGACTGCCGTGCCAATAAAAAATTCCTGCAAGACGTGATGAATTGTCAGCCGACAATAAGCACCAGAGTCGTAAATGGGCAAACACTAAGTTATTTTAGTGGTGATAATTCTGGAATGGGCTTACAAAATGGTACTGTTGACCCACGTGTTTCCTATATTTTCTCGCCTGATTTTAGCGGTAGATATATCGGAGTTGATACAAAATGGGATAATGGCTCCGATATAAATAGCTATTTTAACAAAATAATGCGGGGCTATTACATTAACGATCCTATTATGACTGATATATCAAAAACAACATTTTACTATGGTAAAAATAAGAGTAAATCAATTGTTTTAGATGCGGTATCAAAAGCAGACTTAACTAAACGGGATGCCTTTCTATTAGCTGCTCTTCGTAATGAATGTGCCAATTATAATGATACAGATTATTCAGTAGGTAAAGAAAATAATCTCGTTTCTGAGTATAACATTCGTCCGCAGTTTAACTATGCAGCAAAATATCCTGTTATCCATGCCGTTGAAACGGAGCTCTCATTAGCCGAAGCAGCCGTAAGAGGTTTTGGTTCACCGAATGGCTCAGCCCGGGATCATTACAAAAATGCAATTGCATTATCATGTGATTACTGGTATAATCTCAATATTTCAAATCAATATTCAAAGCAAACATCTCCGGCTCTTTCATCCACAATGGATGATTCCAGAATTAATACATTGCCTGCTATGCAATATAACGCAAGTACATATGCTGAATTTGCCGCTCAAAAATTTGATACAATGACAAATCAGCAAAAAGTTCAGGCAATTTTTAATCAGCTTCAGTTGCATTACAATATGTTTAATTTTGAAGTGCCGTACACAGCAGCCCGCAGGTTAATTAAATATTTAGGAACGAATCCTGCATCACAATACGACAGATTCAAATGGAAGGAAAGAATGACTTATCCAAGTAGCATACAGGCTTCTGATCCTGCAAGCTGGACAATCATTAGCCCATTCAACAATCCTGATTTGCCACTATGGTTTACAGGTCGTGCTACAAAATGGAAAAACGCTTTAGAATAGGCCTTTCAGTACAAAAACCTGGTTGGAGAAATAGGATTTCAGCCAGTAAGTAATGTTACCCCTTTGTCAGTCATTACTCCTTTGACAAAGGGGTTCTTTCTTAAAATAAGAGGAAACACTGTCTGACATATTTTGGTAATACCCCATAAATGCGGTCTGCACAAAGGTTCCGGTTATTTATCTTTGACGCTGCACTTCATATTTGCGACACTTTTTATCCATTAAAGAACAATTTTAAAATGAGATTTAAATATTTATTGATCTTACCGTTTATTGCTGTAATGCTTTCAGCAAATGCTCAATCGAAGACAAATGCAGACAGTATTGCGACCAAAATGCAATGGTTTGCAGATGCTAAACTGGGTATTTTTATACACTGGGGCATTTATTCAGTAAATGGTGTTGATGAATCCTGGAGCTTTTACAATAAGAAACTCCCTTATAAAGATTACATGAGTCAACTGAAGGGTTTTACGGCAAAAAATTATAAGCCGGAAGAATGGGCGGCCTTAATTAAGGAAAGCGGTGCCAGATATTCGGTGATTACAACCAAACATCATGATGGGGTGGCCTTGTGGAAAACGGCTCAAAGTAAATTAAATGTGGTGGAATCAACTCCTGCAAAGCGGGATCTGTTAAAACCTTTTTATGAGGCTCTGAGAAAAGAAAATATTAAATGCGGGGCCTATTTTTCTATTCTGGATTGGTCACATCAGGATTATACCGGGTTTCTGAAAGACAGTTCCCGTTATAAAATAGCCAGTCAGCCGGAACGCTGGAAAAAATTCCAGTCTTTTTACATGGGACAACTCAAAGAAGTAATGGGGAATTATAAACCTGATCTGATATGGTTTGATGGAGATTGGGGACATAGCAATGAAGAATGGAATGCGCCTGCTGTAAGATCTTTGTTGCTGGGCTATAATCCAAATGTAATTATCAACGGACGCCTGCAAGGATATGGTGATTATGAAACACCGGAGCAAAATTTCCCGATAACACGCCCGAAGTTCCACTGGTGGGAGCTGTGTATGACAACCAATGATAACTGGGGTTATCATCCGGATGATACAAATTACAAAACGCCTTCTGAAGTAATTTCAATTTTTGTAGATGCAGTTTCTAACGGCGGAAATTTATTGCTGGACATTGGTCCTGCCGAAGATGGTACAATTCCTGCTCCTCAGGTAAATATTCTGAAAGAATTAGGAAAATGGAATAAAAAATACGGAGAAGCTATCTTTGAAACGTTGGGAGGTTTGCCGCAAGGTCATTTTGCCGGCCCCACAACTATATCAAAAGATTCTTCAACAATCTATTTATTTGTTCCGGGTCATTTGAGCGGAGATGTAACGATAAAAGGACTGGATACAAAGATTAAAAAGATCACTGCATTGAATAACGGAGAAAATGTAAAATGGAAGATTGTCGGCAAAATTTCATGGAGCGCAGTACCAGGCCTTGTTTTTGTCCATGTGCCTCCGACAGTTAAAGATGAATATATGTCAGTTTTAAAAGTAGAATTAGAAAAACCACTTAAACTCTATCGCGGGAGCGGGGGACTGTAAAAGGATTATAGCTGATTTTATTGAAAATATAGCTTATTTTAAGGCAGTTAGATGGTTTTTCATCTGACTGCCTTTTACTTTCCCTGAGGTTTATAATACCTGAATCTGTTATTGCAGGTTGTAATACCAATTAATACGCAATAATATCTGCTTGTGCCGAAACAACTTTCCGGTAAGGATTCTCCAGAAAATCACCAATAAAAATATCCCCGTCTTGGCGGATCAGCGGCCCGTGAGAGCGGTTTAAAAAGAGCAGCCGTTGACTATTTGGCATATAGTGATGAATCAGATCATTATATAGCGGCCTGCAAGCCGGATCCGTATCACCAGCTCCGAGAAGTACGGGAACTTCAGAATAAAAAGCGGTTTTTGTATCAGCAGCAACCGGAGGAACTTTCCAGCAATCACACATTTTCCTGTAAACATCATTGAGGTAATAACCTGCTCCCATCATGTAAGGATAAAGCTGATATTGCTGCTGTATCATTTTATCTTTGGCGTAAGCCATTTTATCTGAACAATAAACCGATAAGCGCATCCCGGAAGGACCGGAACTATGAAAAATATCATCCAGAAATTTCCTGATGTAAACCTCATGATTTCCCTGAATCATATCCGTAATAATGTCGGGGATATCTTTGATTTTTGAAAAGTCATACAATGTGTTTTCCAGGAATCCGATCAGCTCACTCCGGGAATAACTGATTGATAAGGGTTCAGCCTTTTCTTTTTCCGCATAAGATACAGAGAAAGTCTTACCTTCCAGACTATTGAAATATCGGGTAAATTTTTCTTTCAGATTCCCGTATTTCATTCTGCTTAATGAATCGTTTTCGCACTTCCTGAATATCGTATTCAGTGCTTCATTAAAATTACCAATTTCTTCTTCGTCTATATTGATAAATTCAGGAAGGGGAGAATCTAAAATGAGCGATCTTATTCCGGCAGGAAAATTATGTAAAACTGTCATCATCAGACCACCACTGTAAGAAATACCAAAAAGATTCAGAGAATCGATTTTCAGAGCCTGTCTTAAGTCCTCTATATCAGCAGCACTTTCAACGGTATTATAGGCGGAGAGGTCTATCCCTTGCGCTATCAGTTTTGCCCTCAGACGTTTCGTCCCTTCCAGAATCATGCTATCTTTCGGATAGTTGTTTTTGAATGCCGTTTTAAGAGCTTCCCCGATTTCATTTCCCCCCAAGCTTGGCAGAGCGTATTGTGTTCCCCGTTGTTCAAAGGCAATAAAATCTCTGTTTTGAATAATAGAGCGACGATGTACTGAGCGTACAATGCCAAGAGAACCTGCCCCGGGACCACCACCTGTAAAAAGAACAGGATCCTTCTTTTTCTGAGGATTGTTACTTTCCACGACAATAAATGGCAGTTTAATGGTTTTCCCTTCAGGCTTATTTCTGTTTTCGGGTACAATCAGATAGGCACATCTGGTCTTTAAAGAGCTATCGGCTTTAAATGCACATGGACATGATTCGATTTTGGGAGTATATAACTTTTTCTTCTGAGCAAAAGTAAACTGAACGAAAGAAATGAGCAGGATAAATATTAATATCGAAGATTTTTTCATCATTTTATGAATAGATTTTCGACAAAACTAGAGAGTTTACAATTGAAAATTTAGTAAAAAACGGACATAATCATCGAAAGTTTTCTATCAACTTCTTTCCGGTAAATTTGACAACCTCCTTGTAGAAATGACTCATATCATAATAACCATAGTCATAAGGACTGAATAATTCTTTATTTTCCACATAACTTAACAATGCCTTTCTTGCCCGCAAAACTGAAAAGTAATTTTTAGGAGTTGTACCGATTACATTGGTAAAATATCTGTAAATGGTTTTGTTGGTAGCAAACATTTCTTTGGCAATTTCTCCGTTATTCAGTTCCATGTTGCTTCCGCTGTAGGTTTCGATAGCCTTTTGAACGATCCTGAAATAATATTCCCTGTTATTTTTCTTATTGAACAGACTCAGAAAGAAATCTTGTAACATGGTCATTCTCTCCTCAAAAGTATTTGCCTTTTTAACTTCCTGAATAAGCTGGCCGGGAAGAATGGCAGATAAGCTAACCACCTTATCGGTAAGTCTGGGCTGATTAATATCAAAAATGGCCTCAAGTCCTCCCGGAAAAAATTTTACTGTAAAAATATGGTCGGTTGGCAGGTTATGTCTTTCAGCGATAGTGTTTCTTAAAATCAGGACATCTTCCTGTGATTGAATAAAATACTGCTTTTCTCCCAGAAATAGCTGATAGGGAGACCCGAGATTTATCCAGAAAGTCGGCGTCCAGCTTGGGAAAAGTTTTACAGAAAAACATTTATTGGCAATATGCCGGCTCGTGGCCTCAAAAGAAGATTCAGAGAAAAATTCAATATAATCCTTCAGCTCTTCACAGGGAGCCTTATACTGGTATATCTTATGAATATTATCAAAAATCTCAACCATTTTTTATTGTTTATGCCCAGCCCCAACGTGTTAAAGAAAAAAGAGTACTTTCTTCTGAGTAATTGGGCTAATCCCGGAGTAAGATTATAATCATGATTAAAGATAATATATTTTTGGATTTCATGATTGATCAAACCTCCTGCTTAAATTTGAGATAGCAGACAACTTGAAATTGAAGATGTTTTTAGTTGTTAAATAAGCCCTTCTATTGATGCAGATCCTGTTTTGCTTAAAGTCTGATGATTTTGAGTTACAGCCCGGAATCCCCCTTCCAAAATCCTTCCCGGTTTCGAACAAACCGTCCCAATATCGGACATTTTTTAACAATACATTTTTGTATATACTATTGATTTTCAATGATTTGTGCATTGGCACATGAATTGAAAAAGGTATAGCAAAAGATATTAAAAATGGATAAGGAAATATCAGTAACTGAACTTCGTAAAAAGAGAAATAAAAACCGGATAATTATTGCCGGAATCATCCTGGCTCTTCTTGCCTTGCTTTGGTGGACAAAGGCATCGTTGTTTTCTTCAGTCAGCAGATCGGAGATCAGCATCGCTACCGCCGGAACCGGAACTGTTGAAAATACGCTGAATGCTTCCGGGGAAGTACAGCCTGAGTTTGAGCAAGTGATTACAAGCCCTATTAACGCTACCATTCAACAGGTTTTTCTGGATGCAGGGAGTATTGTAAAAGAAGGACAAAATATCCTTGAATTAGATAAAGAGGCTACACAACTGAATTTCGACAAACAAAATGATCAGCTTGAATTGAAACGAAATAATATTGTTAAGCTGAAACTCGAACTGGATAAAAGTTTCTACGACCTGAAAATCAGTGACTCGATAAAGGCTTTGAAAATTTCCAGTCTGAAAGCAGATATTGAAAATGCCAGGCGTCTTCAAAAAGCAGGTGGCGGTACCAGAGAAGCAGTCGAAACAGCTGAGATGAGTCTGCGGATTGCCGAACTGGAAAAACGGCAGCTGGAAAATGACATCAAAATCAAACAGCAAACAATGCGGACAGAATTGAAAGATTCAGAAATTTCTGCCCAGATTCAGGAAAAAGACCTGATGGAATTTAAAAATAAGCTCAAAAAAGCTGGAATCATCACCACCAGAAAAGGAGTACTTACTTATGTAAACAAAAACCTGGGTTCAAAAGTGGCTGAAGGAGAGGTTCTTGCCCGGCTAGCGGATTTGGGAAGTTTTAAAATTATAGGTACCGTTTCTGACACTTATGCTGACCAATTGAAAACAGGGATGGGAGTAATTGTGAGGATTAATGAAAACCTGCTCAGAGGGAATCTCACATCCATACAACCATCTGTTCAAAATAACGTATTGAGCTTTGATGTGGCTTTGGATACTAAAGCCAGCCATTTACTCCGGCCTAAACTGAAAGTGGAAGTCTTCCTGGTAACCGCTGCACATACCAATGTAGTACGTGTAGCCAACGGCCAGGCGTTCAGCGGAGCTTCTGTACAAGACCTGTTTGTATTGAACAAATCAGGAAAAGCAGAAAGAAGAACCGTGAAAATCGGTCTGTCTAATTTCGATTTTGTGGAAATAACCGAAGGTATAAAAGCCGGAGAAAATGTCATTATTTCTGACATGAGTAATTATAAAAACATCACAGAACTGGAGATAAAACCCTAGCCGTGAATTTATGAAACATATTCTTTACATAATCATTTTTCTGGCCGGGCTTCTGAATAGCAGAAGATTATACCCTCAGGGAACGGTCAGGCTGAGGTTACCGGAAGTAGTTGAGATGGCAAAGGATCAGTCGATCTCAGCGAGACAGGCCTCTACCACGAAAGAAACAAAGTATTGGGAATGGCTGACTTTCCTTTCAAATTACAAACCACAGTTAATTCTGAACGGAAACCTGCCGGCATTTACCAGCTCATTTACTCAGGTTGTGCAGCCGGACGGTACCGTACAGTTCCAACCGGTAAGGTATAATAATTCCTCTTTAACACTTTCTCTGAGCCAGTCGGTGATGCAAACCGGAGGACAGATTTATGCCACTACACAATTGCAGCGTTTTGATGATTTTGACCGGAAAAACACGCTTTACAACAGCACACCGATTGCTATCGGATATCAGCAGCCATTGTTTAAATTTAATGCTCTGAAATGGGACAGGAAAATAGAACCTTTGAAGTATGATGAAAGTCGTCAGACTTTTCTGGAATCCAGAGAGCAGATTGCGCAGAAATCAAATGAGTTCTTTTTTGCAATGCTTTTAGCACAGGTTAATTTGCAGATTGCTGAAACGAACTTAAATAATACGGAGACGATTCTGAAAATTGCGGAAGAAAAATTCTCTCTCGGAAAAAATACCAGAAATGAGATCCTGCAATTGCAGCTGGAATTGCTGAAATCACAAAAGTCTATTATGAAAGCCAAAAGAGATCTGGAAATTTCTACCCTGAATCTGAAGGCATATATTGGCTGGAAAAACGCTGATAAAATTGAGCTGATTGTTCCTGAGAGGATTTCTAAGCTGACGGTTTTACCCAAAAAAGCATTGGAAGAAGCCCTTGAAAACCGTTCTGATGCCATTGCTTTCCGCCGACAGCTGCTGGAAGCAGAAAGAGCTGTTGCCAAAGCAATCGGAGACAACGGACTGAATGCAACTTTAACAGCAACACTGGGTTTTTCAAATCGCGGAGCAACAATTCCTGAATTGTATAACCAGCCAAAGAGCCAGGAAACTGTTCAGTTAGAATTTGATATTCCGATTATAGACTGGGGGCGTTCTAAATCCAGAACAAAAACGGCAGAAGTTCAGAAAAAATTAACAGAATATTCTGTGGAACAAGCCAGACAGAATTTTAATCAGGAAATTTATACCCAGGTAACCTTATTTGAAATGCTTGGAGAACAGCTGAATCTAACAGCCCAGGCCGACAGTATTGCTTCCGAAAAATACCAGATTGCCAGGGAGCGTTATGTGCTGGGCAATCTCAGTATCACAGATCTGAGTATCTCTTTTCAGGAGAAGGACCAGGCCAAACGTGATAATATTAATGCTTTGCAGGATTACTGGGGGACTTATTACAAACTCAGGACGCTGACTTTGTACGATTTTGAAAACCAGAGAAAAATAGAACCATGATTAAAAATCCCTGATTTTTCCCGGGAGTAATAATTGATAAGTTATTCATCGTAAATACTTTACAGACTTTATTAAAAACACGTTTTTATGATACGTTTAAAGAATATTGAAAAAGTTTACCGCACCAGTACAATCGAAACACTGGCATTGAACAGTATTAGCCTGGAAGTGGCCAAAGGAGAGTTTCTGTCAATCATGGGACCTTCCGGCTGTGGGAAAAGTACTCTGCTGAATATCATGGGTTTACTGGATGAACCTTCCAAAGGTGATATCTCAGTGGGAGGGGAGTCTATCAGGGATTTTTCCGACAAGAAAATAGCCCGTTTCAGAAACCAAAAGCTTGGATTCATCTTTCAGAGTTATCATCTGATCAATGATTTGCCGGTGCTGGATAATGTTGAGTTGCCTTTACTGTATCGTAATGTCTCCGGGGACGAACGTACAAGACTGGCCACCGAAGCCCTGCAAAAAGTGGGATTGGGAAACAGAATGAAGCATTATCCTTCCCAGTTGTCCGGCGGACAAAAACAAAGGGTTGCAATTGCCCGTGCTATCGTCGGAAACCCCGAAATTATTCTGGCAGATGAGCCTACCGGAAATCTTGATAGCGCCATGGGAAACGAAATTATGGAGATTCTCATTAATCTGAACAAGCAGGAAGGCACTACCATTGTGATGGTTACGCATGATGAGAATATGGCAAAAAAGACAAGCAGATTAGTGCGTTTATTTGATGGTTCACAGGTACTCTAATCCTTTTACGAGATGTTTAAAAATTATCTGAAAATAACTTTCGCTGTTTTGAAAAGGAGGAAATTCTTCACTTTCATCAGCTTATTCGGAATCAGCTTTACCCTGATGATTTTAGTGGTACTGACAGCCTTTGTAAACCACCTCGTTTCTCCGGGTTATCCTGAAACAAAAAGGGACCGTTGTCTGTATATCGATAAATTTGAACAGATTGATACCCTTAAAAACAGCAGGAGATCGGGTCCGGTGAGTTTCCACTATATCAAAAATTATGTATCCCGTCTTACTTCTCCTGAAAGAATAGGCTTTTCATCATTTACCAATTCGGTGAATGCTTATGTAAAACAGACAAAAGTCAATTTGTTTTATAAATACACAGATGCAAATTTCTGGAAAATAGCAGATTTTGAATTTCTGGAAGGCAAACCATTTACTGAGCAGAACATTGCCAATAATGATTTTGTGATAGTAATCAATGATTTCACCCGGGATAAATATTTCGGAAAAGGGGTCAGTGTGGTTGGCAAAAACATTGAAATTGACAATGTAAATTATCGCATCATCGGTGTAGTACGGGGTTGCCCGATTACCAGAACGTATGTATCGTCCGATGTCTATATGCCGTATAACACCAGCAAAAAAGATTACATGAGAAAGGAACTGGCAGGTGAATATATTGTCTTATTATTAGCAAAAGATGCCGGAGATTTACCGGAAATAAAGGCTGAATATCAATCTCTTATTGCAAAATTACCTTTCCGGAATTATAGTGACAAATGGTTTAAGCCGAATAAAATTCACTCTACGGCTGATACTTTTATCGGTTCATTTCTCAGCCAGCTTACACACTCGGATGGCGACGCCAAAAAGCACTATGTTTACCTGATTCTGATCGGTTTTGCATTACTTTTCATGTCTTTGCCTGCCATCAATCTGATCAATGTAAACATCAGCCGGATTATGGAACGGGCTTCAGAAATCGGTATCCGCAAAGCCTTTGGCGCATCTTCCAGAACGCTGACATACCAGTTTGTAATCGAAAATGTAATTCTTACTCTGATTGGTGGAGTAATTGCCCTGCTGCTTTCTTTTGGCGTAATTTATTATATCAACAACAGCGGGATGATTCCTTATGCAGACCTGACAATCAATTGGAAAGTTTTTCTGACAGCGGTAATAATCAGTCTTTTATTTGGCTTGTTGTCAGGGGTTTATCCGGCCTGGAGAATGTCGAAACTACAGGTTGTCCAGGCTTTAAAGGGAGGGGAATAAAAAATTAGAAATATTTAAAGATTAATATCATGCTGAAACATCTTTTCAAACTTATCTGGAAGAAAAAGAAAAGCAATTTTTTAATGATGCTTGAAATCTTCGTCTCCTTTCTGATTCTTTTTGCAGTCTGGAGCCTGAGTGTTTACAACTACCGCAATTATGCTCAGCCTTCCGGGCTCGATTCTGAAAATGTATGGGCGGTATTCCTGAATTTTAATACTGATAAAGACAGTTTAAAAATCATTTACAAAGACCTGGTCAGACAAAAACTGAAATCTCATCCGGAGGTGGAAGCTTTTTCTTTCTCTTCTTCGAATCTGCCTTACAGTTTTAGTTCTATGAATAACGGTTTTACTTATAAAAAGAAGGATATTTCATCTCAGGTGATGGAAGTTGATCCCGATTATACCAAAGTACTAAAGCTTTCTCTAGCGGAAGGGCGATGGTTTACAGAGGCAGATAAAGCGGCCAAAATTAAACCTCTTATCATCACCAGACACTTAAAAGAGGCGTTATTTGGTAATGAAAATGCCCTGGGAAAAATCACAGGAGAGAAGGACGATCGAAAGCAAGTCATAGGAATTGTTGAGTGTTTTAAATACGGTAATGATTTTCAGAAACCTGAAAACTGTGCTTTTACCCCGTCAGGAGACTGGCAAACGGATTTATTAATCAGGGTAAAACCAGGAACTTCTATTGATTCTGAAGCGAAAATAGCCAAAGAAATCTCTCAGTTAGGGAAAGACTGGTCTTTGGAAATTCAGCATCTGGACAAAATGAAAGCCACTAAAAACCGTATCGTATGGGTTCCTATTCTTATTCTTTTAATTGTTTGTGGTTTCCTCATTTTTAATGTGGCTTTAGGACTTTTCGGAGTATTGTTTCAAACCATCAGTCATCGTAAACAGGAAATTGGCGTACGAAGAGCTATTGGCGCCACAAAAAGTCATATCTTGTGGCAATTTATTGGTGAAACACTGGTAATTGCTACTTTCGGGCTGACTTTGGGGATCTTTTTTGCCATGCAGTTTCCTTTACTGAATGTCTTTGATGTAGATAAATCAACCTATCTTCTCGGGATTTTATTCGCAGTTATCACAGTTTATCTGCTCGTTATTACCTGCGCTTTATTTCCAAGCAGACAAGCTTCCCAGATCTATCCGGCGGTAGCCTTGCATGAGGAATAACAGGTTTTGTAATTCAAAGTATTCAAGCGATTCACCAGGCTGTAAGATATATAATGAACTATAGCTTTGTGTTGTCTTTATTACTGTGAGATTACTTATTTAAATACAATTGTGAAAAATGGTTTTAATTATTGATGATGATATTGCTGTCAGGACTTCCTTATCTCTGCTTATGAAGAAAGAGGGATTTGATTCCGCTTCTGTTGGTACGAAAGAGGAAGCCCTGGCTTTTATACATCAGACTTTGCCTTCCCTGATTCTGTTGGATATGAATTTTTCCAACGAAACTTCAGGGCAGGATGGCTTACTGTTATTGGAGAAAATCAAAGGATTTAATGCCGGGATTCCGGTTATTTTAATTACGGGTTGGGCAACCATTGATCTGGCCGTAAGAGGTATGAAAATGGGGGCGAGTGATTTTATCAATAAACCCTGGCAGAATAGTCACCTTATTCAATCGGTGCGCACGATTCTGAATCTTTCTGAGAAAAAGAATCAATTGCTGACCCGAAAAAAGTTAGACAATAAATACGATTTCAGCCAGCTGATCGGAGAAGACATTGAATTTCTGAAAATTCTGGAAACAATCGGGCAGGTGGCACAAACCGATGCTTCTGTTCTGATTATGGGAGAAAGCGGTACAGGAAAAGAACTGATTGCAGAAGCTATTCACCAGAATAGTTTTAGAAACCGGAAACCTTTTGTGAAAGTTAACCTGGGCGGAATCTCAACCAGTTTATTTGAATCTGAAATGTTCGGGCACATACGCGGTGCGTTTACAGACGCCCGGTTTGACCGGACCGGCAGGTTTGAACTGGCTAATAAAGGAACCATTTTTCTGGATGAAATCGGAGACCTTGATTCAAGCAGTCAGGTGAAATTACTTAGGGTTCTGCAAGACAGAACTTACGAAGTGCTGGGAAGCAGTAAAACAAAATCGGTAGATGTCAGGGTTGTTTGTGCTACAAACCGGAACCTCGAAGAGATGGTACAACGCGGTACTTTCAGGGAAGATCTGCTTTATCGTATCAATCTGATTACCATATACCTACCTCCCTTACGGAAGCGTCCGGACGATATTCCTTTACTGGTTAATTTCTTTGTGAGTAATCTTCGTGAAATATACAACCGTCCTGCCTTACAGGTAAGCAAGGAAGCTATGAAATGGGTAAAACAATTACCTTTACCCGGGAATATCCGTCAGCTGAAAAACCTGGTTGAAAGAACGGTATTGGTCAGCCGGAATGACATACTCGAAGCAGACGATTTCAGGGCTCACTGGCAATCAGCCAGTCAGAAATCGGCCCCGAAAACTTCTTTACCAGATGTTGGTGCCATGACTTTAGAGGAACTGGAAGTGCAAATGATTAAAAAAGCCATGGATTTTCATAAAGGCAAGGTGGTAATTGTTGCCAAAGCACTTGGTCTGACCCGCAGTGCACTCTATCGAAGGTTAGAAAAATACAATATTCCGCATGATCAGGATCAGGACTAAATTTATACTGTTTGTCATAATTGTTCATTCCATCGTGATTGGGCTATCTTTTTATATTTTCAAGGATAATAAGCTGATTTTCATCTGCTCCGAAGTTTTTATCGTTCTTTCTCTGGTTATTTCCGCTCAGCTGTATAAAGAGGTTATTGCACCACTCAGGCTTCTTATTACCGGAGTAGATGCGATTCGTGAAAAGGATTTTAATGTAAAATTTTTAAATACCGGAACTTACGAAATGGATCAGCTTATAGAAGTGTATAACCAGATGATAGATCAGCTGCGGCTCGAAAGAACCAGGCAGGAACAACAGCATCATTTTCTGGAAAAACTGGTACAGACTTCTCCGACAGGGATTCTTATTCTGGATTTTGATGAGAATATCGCCAAACTTAACCCTAAAGTACTTGAAATGCTGAAAGCTCCTGAGGGAGATTTTATCGGAAAATCCATCCATACGCTGGATCATCCTGCTTTTCAGATTATTTCCTCTTTGAAAACCGGAGAATCCAGAACTTTTCTGCTTCATGGAAATCAAACCTATAAATGCCAGAAATCTCATTTTGTAGATCGTGGTTTTCCGCACTATTTTGTAATGATTGAGGAACTTACTGTAGAAATTCTCTCTGCCGAGAAAAAAGCTTACAGCAAAGTAATCAGAATGATGGCACACGAAGTAAATAATTCTATCGGGGCGGTCAATTCCATTCTGGATACTACAGTTGAGTTGCAGGAACATCGTGAAGATATCAGAGAGGCCCTTAAAATTGCCATTCAGCGTAATGACCATCTGAATCATTTTATGCGGAATTTTGCAGATGTTGTCAGGCTGCCGGAAGTTCGTCGGGAAAAAATTGAAATAAATGAGTTGTTAGGTAATGTCGTAAAGCTTATGCAATTCAAAGCCAGCAGGCAGGACATCCAATTTCGGTTTGATTTATCAGAAATGCCTGTTTTTATATTAGCCGATCCTAATCAGATAGAACAGGTTCTGATCAATATTATTAAGAATGCCATAGAATCTCTTGAATTAAATCCGGTCTCAGAAGAAAAAATTATCTTATTCAGTACTTCCGCCAGGCTAAAGCAAATCTGTATTGAGGATAATGGCCCTGGAATCCCTGCTGAAATAGAAGAACAGCTTTTTTCACCCTTTTTTACCTCCAAAAAGAATGGACAGGGAATCGGCCTTACCCTGATCAGGGAAATTCTCATCAAACATGGCTTTACTTATTCCCTGAAAACTATTGCTGAGAAAAGAACTGTTTTCCGGATTAATTTCTAAAAAGGATTATACATCCTGGCAAACAGAGAGGAGAGGAAGTTCTTTGCTACCGCTTCAGATAAGGCCAGTTATTTTTGAAACCTATTTTAATAAATTCAAATTTAGATTTCCCTTCATCTTCTGCATCATAAAAATGAATACTTACAATTTTTCGGTTCTTTTCACGAAGCAGTCCTACATGGCCGGGACCAATATATTTGCCTTCTGTTCTCAGCAAAACTGTTCCGCCACCGGCATTGAGGTCTTTTCCGCTTTTGTCGAGAAACGGTCCTGTCGGGTTTTCTGAGCGGCCAGCCACGATGTAATAAGTACTGTTTACGCCTTTGCAGCAAAGACCATTATTCACAAACAGGTAATAGTATCTGCCTTCCTGAATCATGCAGGAAGCCTCCCAGTCCGATTCACGTCCACCTGCTACCTTTTGAATTACCTGCCGGCTTTTTATTTTGCCGGAAACTGAATCCAGTTCAACAGCTCCGATTCCTCCGAAAAATGAGCCATATGTCAGGTAGATTTTTCCCTGAGTATCTTTTAAAAGCCCCGGATCAATAGCATTCATATCTTTCCGTTCTCCGGAAGAAACGACCATTCCCTCATCAGTCCATTTATAATCAGGGCTTTCCGGATTCAGAGAAGGATTTGTGGCCAGACCGATTACTGATTGGGAAGAACCAAAAGTGGAACAGGAATAATAGAGGTAATATTTTTTATTCATGAAAATACAATCCGGAGCCCAGAAATGTCCTTTAAATCCCGGAACATATTCTTTAATCCACGAAGGGAAAGAATCTTTAGCGAAAACGGTCTGTTTTGCGGTCTTCCAGACATTTAAGTCGGAAGAAACGTCGATTTTGATGCCTTGTCCTGTAGAAAAAATCCAATAATTTTTGCCATCATGCTGAATGGTGGAAGGATCATGGGCATAAGTATCACCCTGTTGTGCAAATAATGGTTTTTCCTGACAAAAAAAGAAAAGAAGAATCCCGGAAATCAGCCATAATCTTTGCAGTTGCGTTTTCATAGAAAATAAGAGCATTAACCCTTCCGAAGTTTTAACATTCGGAAGGGAAATCAGAAACATTAAATGTGAGGAAGTTTTATAAGGTCTTAATTCTCAAAACTGTAAATGAGCCCGGCGCTACAGTCAGAGCAAATTTGTTTTTACCTGATAAAGCAATGGCCGATTCCTTCGGGCTAAGCTGAACAGGATTGTTAAGAGAGTTTACAACCTCAGGATCATTGCTTTGCATCGTCCAGACTTTTCCGGTCTTTTCAGTCTTTTTGACACCTTCCAGATTGATTTCACGGGAAATATCCTGTTTTGAGGTATTGACAAATTTAAGAATTACCTCATTCGTATTTTTATCTAAGCTTGCAGAAGCAAACAAACCATCCTGTCCGGTCAGGGCCTGATTATTCTGTGTCATCGACAACACATGCGTTCCTTTATTGAGGGAGTAAAGTTTCTGCACATAATAATTTGGTGTACCATAAATTCTAAGGTTATCAACCCAAATCATATCCGGAGTCCATTGCCATCCATCCACATGTGCGAATAACGGTGCATAGGAAGCCATATTCACGACCTGGGCATTTCTTTCCAGACCAGTCATGAAAGCTGCTTCGGCGATTGCACATTTCCAGTTGTTTTTATTGTCAACACTTACGGTTTTATCACTCTGAGCGGCATATTCTCCGGCAAAAACCTTAGAACCATTTCTGTCATAGCTGTCATATCGGGCAGCATTTTGCAGGAACCAATCAGCCTGACGATAATAATGCTCATCAATAATATCAGCTTTCATGCTTCTGAGTTCATTGTTCAGATAATCAAATCTTTCTCCGTTCGGGTCTGTTCCGGAGCTGTTTACCAATTTGATTTCAGGATATTTAGCTTTGATGGCTTTTGTAAAGATTTTAACTCTTTCCAGATACTGAGGTCCCCAGTTTTCATTGCCAACGCCAAGGAATTTTAACCTGAACGGAGCTGGATGCCCCATTCCGGCCCGCACTTTGCCCCAGGTTGTTGAAACATCTCCATTGGCAAATTCAATTAAATCAAGCGCATCCTGTACATATGGCTCAAGCTGATCTAAAGGAGCAATCTCGGCCGAATTGAACTGACAGGCCATTCCACAGTTCAGAATAGGAAGAGCTTCAGCCCCAATATCTTCAGCCAATTGAAAGTACTCAAAGAAGCCTAATCCGAAAGACTGAAAATAATCCGGAGCAGGTCTGTGTGAGAACTCAAAGTTCCAGCGGTTGATAATCAGCTGGCGGTCTTCCAGAGCGCCAAGTGTCTTTTTCCACTGGTATCTTTGAGAAAGGTCAAAGCCTTCTACAATACAGCCGCCCGGAAAACGGATAAAGCCCGGTTTCATATCGGCCAGCATCTGAACCATGTCTGCACGCATTCCACCCGGTCTTTTTTTCCAGGTATCTTCAGGAAAAAGAGAAATAATGTCGAGATCAATCTCTCCGTTTCCTTCAAACCAGATATTCAGTTTTCCTTTGGATTCTGTAGCATTTGCGGTGAAACTGACGGCTTGCTTTTCCCAGGTATTTCCGTTTTTTTGTGGAATCAGGGTAGTTCCTCCTATGTTTTCTCCTTTGGCATTTATTAATTCTACATGAAGTTTTACCGATCCGCTGGTTTGTCTGTACATGACCGAGAAGTCATAACGCAAACCATTTTTAATTCCCATTCCTCTGAAACCTTCATTGGTAATACCCAAATCTCCTCTGACAGTATTTTCGGCTTTTACAGAAAGAAACCTTGGATTACTGACATTTTTCTCTTGTCTGTTCTGAACGGTAACAGTGCCTTCTTTAAACTTTTTCTGCTGAATTTTCCAACCCATTAATGGTTTGAAAAATTCGAAAGAACGGTTTTTAACCAATTCTGCATATAAACCTCCATCTGCTCCCAGGTTAATGTCCTCAAAAAATACACCCCACATAGTTGGCTGTATTTCTGAAACAGGTTGAGCTGTTTTTACCACAATGGAAGGATTTTGTGCTTCCGAACTGAGCGGAGCCCAAAGGGTGGAGAGCAAAACAGCTGAAAGAGTTACTTTTCTGATATTCATTGATATTGAGATTTATTGTTACTTTCTTTATTTTTCATGGTTTCAGAAGCTATTTAACCTTCTTTACTCCTTCTGATGTCATAATGACACGTTTCAGGCTGCCATCTGGATTATAGTTGAGATAATCTATACAAACTGATCTGTGAAAGCTTCCGGCATCGGCTGCTAAAGCTCCATTATGATAGATACATTATCTGAAACGGCTACGCCAATGGCTTTCCCGGCAATACTCCCATGTTCTACTGCAACATGCCAAAAGTACTTATTATTTTTCTTAATTACCTGAGATGCCCGGCCGGAATCTTTTGCTGATTAAATGAGTCTGTATTTTGTTAAAAGAACGATGATTTATTTCTTTTTACCCCAGACAGCAATACCTGTTTTCGTTAAACCTGTAAAAATCAGGCCGGAGGTTTTATTTTCCCAATCTCTTCCTCTTTCAACATATACCGAAGCAGATTTACCGTCTGCCCATGTCAATTCCAGCCAGGGAGCAGCATATGACCATTTATTGGCCGCATTATTGTCAAAACTTCCGTTGGCATCTATTTTCATAGGAACAGACACCTGAAAATCCGGAGAAGTCTGCTCTTTGTCATACCCGGGAACAACTCTGTAATTCAGGGTAATCTGTTCCCAATTCCCTGATAAATCGGCCTGACTTACCGCAGTCGGCTCAACACCATCGTATCGTTCCGGTGAGGCAATTGGCCAGCCATCTTTTGTCCAGTATAATTTCCGGACATGCAGAATCATAAAATATTTATCATTCCCAGGTCGTCCCTGATGAGCAATGTAAAACTGTCCGTTATTCTCGAAAACGGCACAATGAGAAGTCCCCTGCCAGCCACTGTGACCCTGAAACTGATAAGGTGCAATCAACATCGGAGCATGATCGGTATCAGTATTGAGGTCTTTCCCCTCAAAATCATAGAAAGGTCCTTCCGGCGAATCAGCTCTTCCTACTCTGACATTATATTTGGTTTCCAGCCAGTCGTAAGCGATAAAGAGATAGTATTTTTTCTGAGCCTTGTTGTAAATAATTTCAGGCCCTTCAATATTTCCGTTATAGACCCCGTTTGTAAAACCACGATTGGCAATTCTCCTGCCTTTATCTCCGCTTTTAAGAGCCAGACCAGTTGCCGGATCAAGCTGCAACATATAAATACCATCCCAGGCTGAGCCATAATAAAGCCAGTGTTTTCCACTCGGATCAATCAGAACGCTGGGGTCAATGGCATTTGTTTGTCTGGTATTATCATCTTTGGAAACCACTGCCAGACCTTGCTCTTTCCATGGACCGAGCGGGGAAGAAGAACTTGCCATTCCTATTACACTCAATCGGGCTTTGGCGGAAGAAAGGGAATAATATAACCTGAACTCATTACCTGCTTTTATTACATACGGAGCCCAAAGTGAATTGAAAGGTGTGCCGCCACTTTGTTTGATAAAATCACTTCCTTTGGCCGGAAGGCCATCAAATGCCCAGCCATAGAAAGTCCATTCTACCAAATCTTTAGAAGTTCTGATCTGGATCCCGGACCTGATATCAGTGCCATAGGCAGCGTCTGTACTGTAACTGTAATAAGTATCTCCTTCCTTAATAATAGAAGGGTCATGAACATTGTAAGGTCCCCAGCGAAGATAGTTTGAGGCTGAGGCAACCTCTGCATAATTGTCTTTGATAGTGTTAATATCAAAGGTTGTAGGGGTAGGTGTCGAGGGATTTCCGGTACCCGGATTCGTTCCGGGATCCACTTTAGACTCTTTACAGGCAGAGAGGAATCCCAGCCATAAAATTGCTATAAAGATATGTTGTACCTGTTTTTTGAAATATTGCATAAAATTCAGTGTATCTGGAAAGGTGGCTGATGAGGAAAATGTTTAAACACTCATCCGTAAGCGATTAAACTCCGGATGAGTGTTATGTGCAATTAGTAGCTTTGATTTTGTTTTACTCCCGGATTGGTGTTGATTTCAGCAATAGGAATCGGGAAGAATTCGCGTCCTTTCTGATAGGTATTAAATTCAGGATCTCTTTGCTTCAACTCAGCGAGTTTTGCCGGATCCGATAACCAGCCCCATCTTTTGATGTCATCAAAACGATGTCCTTCAAAACTGAATTCAAGCAGACGTTCATGAGCAAGCTGATCCCGCATCTGAGCGGCCGTCATGTTTGGTCTGACCGCAGCAAGGTCCGGAAGATTTACCCGGCTTCTCACCTTTTGGATGTACTGATAAGCCTGAGCTGTCTGCCCTGTTTCGTTAAGACATTCGGCATACATCATCAGAACATCTGCATAACGCATGATTCTTTCATTAATCCCTGATCTCCAGTCGAATTCATCAGAGCGTCCGGAATCATCGTTTTCGTATTTTCTGACAAACAGATCATTCAGATCGGCAGGATTGTTTTTATAATTTTCCGAGAAAAGTTTCCCGTATAACTTCAATCCCGGTTTGTTATAAAACATCGTAGCAACCAGGCGGGGATCATCATCTCCTGAAATGGTTTTTTCCAGTAAAAATTCGTTGAAAGAAGAACGGGTTGGCTGAACGTCTGTCCATCCGAATCCACGCGGGGCATAAGTAATAGCTCTTGCTGAAACTACTCCCCAGCCCGGTTGTGGTTCCCCTCCCCAGTTCAGGTCTTTACCTCCTGCATCTCTGGAAAACTGAACCTCGAACAGAGACTCCTTATTATTCTCATTTTTCTCTGTGAAGTTATCACGATATTCTGCTACCAGATCATAGATTCCTAAGTCCATGACTGCTTTAAACTGACTGGCAGCTTCCGGATATTTTTTAGTAAAAAGGTAGGCCTTTCCCAGGAAAGCAAGAGCAGCGCCTTTGGTAGCACGTCCTTTCTGCCCTTTATCAGGTCCGGTAACATTGTCATAACTAACCGGAAGCAATTCTGAAGCCTTTTTTAAGTCATTGATTACCTGAGCCCAACCCTCTGCTTCTGTAGATTGTTTTACATAAAAATCTTTGGTAGATTTTACAGAAGTAGTAGGTAAAATAACATTTCCGAACATGTTAACAAGGTGATAGAAGTACAAGCCTCTCAAAAAATAAGCCTGACCTAACACCCTCTTTTTTACCTCTTCATCCATTTTGATTCCCGGAACAAAGTCCAGAACCTGATTGGCTTTGGAAACTCCTTCATAATAGGCGCCGAAAGCCCAGCCATAGATATCACTATTTCCGGCATTCAGGGCAAATTTGCCGGAATTGTACATCTGGTCCCAGGGGCTGTTACTTCTCACATCATCTCCGCGCGTGTCGAGCAGGAGAGGTGTACTGCGCATATAACCTCCGTCGATAGTCAGGGTCTGATACGTTGCATTTATTCCTTTAATGGCATCTTCCTGATTTTGCCAGAAAGTGGCAGAAGTCTGCTGATTAGGATTAAGTTGCTGAAGATCTTTCTCACAGGCTCCTGTAAGCAAAGCTGTAGCCAAAAGTGCTATTGTATATTTTTTATGTAATGTCTTCATCATGATAATACGAAATTGAATGTTAAAATCCTACCTGCAAACCAAGCATAACAGTTCTCGGGTTCGGATATGAACCGTAGTCAAAACCTCTGCTGAAAAGTCCATCACTTGAAAAATCCGGGTCATATCCTCTGTAACCTGTAATAAGGAAAAGATTCTGCCCTGAAACATAGACTCTTACTTTGTTTACGCCTTTTAGTTTTCTTAATAATTCCTGAGGAACCGTGTAACCGATCTGTGCATTTTGCATTCTCAGATAAGCCCCGTTTTCAACAAATCTGTCGGAATCTCTGGCATTGGCATTGGGATCTCCGATGACAGGTCTCGGAACATTCGTATTGGTATTGGCAGGAGTCCAGTAATTCAGGGCATCTACATGGTGATTTGAATACTGCTCACCCATCAGGTTACGATAAACGCCATTGAAAACTTTGTTTCCGGCTTGCCCCTGAATGAAAAATGATAAATCGAAATTTCTGTAGGAAGCTCCGAAATTTGCTCCATAATAGAAATCAGGAATGGCATTTCCCAGATAAACACGGTCGTCGGCATTGACCTTCCCATCACCGTTTACATCCTTGAATTTGAGATCGCCGGGAGCGGCATTGATTTGGATAGCATGATTTTTAATGTCATCAGCATTCTGGAATATGCCTTCAGTCAGGTAACCATAAAGTTCACCGACAGAGTGTCCGACTTCGGTTTTACTGGCAGCTCCGTAGATAGGTTCATTATTCCCGCCCAAAGACAAAACTTTGTTGCTGAGCGTATGGGCATTTGCCGAAATTTCGTACTTAAAATCGCCTTCTTTATGTCTGTAGCCTGCGGTAAACTCTACCCCGGAGTTGCTGACAGAAGCAGCATTGGTAACAACCGATGCATTGGTAGAACCTACCGAAGTCGGAATAGGTACTGAAGCCAGCATATCATAGGCCCTGTTATCAAAATATTCAACCGTAAAGGAAAGTTTGTCTTTCAGTAAACCAAAATCCAGGGCCACATTGGTAGTTCTTTTCGACTCCCATCTGATTGAAGGATCAACTACCTGTGTGCGGGTAGCGCCGGGAGCCAATGCTCCGTCAAAGACGTAGTTCCCGTTGGTATTGATGTATGTATCATACTTGTACGGATCTATCGCCTGATTCCCCAATTCTCCATATCCGCCTCTCAGTTTCATGGAATTGATAAATTCAGGCAACTGAAGATCATTATGAATATTCCAAGCGGCCGCTAAAGACATAAAGTTACCGAATCGGTTGTCCGGGCTGAATTTAGAAGAGCCGTCACGACGGAAGTTAAAAGTCAGCAGGTATCTGTCTGCAAAATTGTAATTCACCCGGCCTAAATATGATTGTAATACAGAGGTTGAAATGTATTCACTTACACTCCGGCCTCCGGAAGATTCCAGTCCTGAGCTCAGTGAAAGGAAATACGGTTCGGTCAGGCCAAGAGCCGTACCTCTTGTCCAGCCAAAATTGTCTTTCTGGTGAGTAATCCCCGCCAGAAAGTCCACTCTGTGACGACCGATTTCTTTGGCATAAGAAAGTGTATTTTCAACCAGGAAAGTGTTTGAAGCACCACGTGTAACAGACAAGAAAGCGAGTGGTGTAAGATAGTAAAACCCTAAATCATATTTTGGTTCGAAGAAAAAGTCTTTCCAGTCTGTACGGTCATAGCTCACACTCAGTTTATATTTGAAATCTTTTGCTAATTCAAGTTCTCCCCAGAAGTTCCCCAAAAGCCTGTTTCTGTCTCCATAACTTTGCAGAAGACTGTTCATGCCGATAACATTCAGAGTAATAGCTCTTTGTGTATTGTTATCACTTCCTCCAAAACCTCCCAGGCGATTCGGATCATAGACCGGCATGGTTGGTATAGCCGTCAGTAAACTGGTTACACTTCCTCCGAAAACAGCATGTTCTCTGGTATTGGCATTATTGATTTTATGCGATTGTGTATAGGCGAATTTGGCACCGAAAGAGAAAATACCCTTTTTCCCGGTAAGGTTTCCGTTAAAGGTATAGCGGGTATAATTCTGAGGACCGGAATAAGTGCTGCTCTGGTCGAAATAACCTAAAGAAGCATTGGCTTTTATTATATCATTTCCACCTGAAAAACTTAGGTTATGGTCTTGAATGATACCGGTTTTAAAACCCTCTTTCTGCCAGTTTGTATTGACATTACTGATAAAGGACGGGCTGGAAGGGTTATTCCCCGGTGCGACAGGCAAGCCGGCATTTACTTCAGCAGCACTTGTAATATTCTGATAGCCGATTCTATCTGTTACAGGAATCGTTTTGGCAATATTCTGTACACCTGCATAACCGCTGTAATCAATTTTCAATGGCCCTGCCTTACCTTTTTTAGTAGTAATAATGACCACTCCGCCGGCAGCTCTGGAGCCATAGATTGCTCCGGCTGAAGCATCCTTTAAAACCTGTACACTTTCAATATCATCAGGGGCAAAATCGTAAGGAGCATCTACCGGAACCCCGTCAATTACAAACAAAGGATCTGTTTTTGTAAATGAGGAAATTCCCCTGATTTTAATGCTTACAAACCCTCCGGGTTCTCCGGAACCATGTACTGTCACCCCGGCAACCTGTCCCTGAAGCATTTTAGCTACATCATAGGTAGCTGTTTTCCGGGCATCATCCATTTTTACAATACCTACTGAACCTGTCAGGTCTTTGACTTTCTGGGTACCATAACCTACTACAACCACTTCTTCCAGCGCCTTCACATCTGAAACCAGTGTGATATTCAGTACTTTTTTCCCCTGAACCAATACTTCTTTCGTCTGATATCCGACAGAACTGATTACCAGAACTGTTTGTCCGTCAGGAATTTCTATGCTAAATTCTCCTGCAGCATTAGAAACAGTTCCTTTGTTTGTTCCTTTTACCAGGATATTAGCTCCGGGAAGTCCGTTCCCGTCATCACTTGTAATTTTACCGGTAATGGTATAGGCTGCCGTTTTTGAATTATAAATTCTTTCTGAGATGAAATTTCCCGTTTTCAAGCCTTCAGAACTTCTGCTTTCGGCTTTTGCCTGACCGAACAATACTATATTCAGTGCCAGAAGCATACCTGCTGACCTGCCTTTAGGGCTACGAACTATGGTACATATTGTTTTTTTCATAAATTTGTTTGAAAATAAATATTGAAGAATAATTATTTTTTCATCTATAACCAGACGCCAATCCATTATAGATGAGCTTTCAGGGAGTCCGTTTTCATGACTGACTCCTTTTTTTAGCTTGAGTTAAGAAAATGGTTTTGTCGCATTTTAATTAGTTTGAAATAATTACCTGATTCTTATCTATTCTGAATTTAAAATCTGAGGTATAAGCAATGCCGTTTAAAACCTCTGTGAGTGTTGCATGTTCAAACTCTCCGCTGTAATGCCCTTTTAATTCCGTATGATTTTGCACTTTTATCCTCACGCCATACATTTCTTCCAGCTTATTGAAAACCACATCAAATCCGGCTTTTCTGAATAATAAAATCCCATCTTTCCAGCCTGTGATTTCCTTCGGTTCAAAATCCTTCTGCTCAATACTGCCTTTTGCCACATTCATGATGCCTATCTCGTTCGGATGCAAATCCAGAGAAGTATGACTTATTTTTACCCGGACTTTCCCGGAAACCAGTGCTACACTCTGCTGATTCTCATGACTATAGGCTCTTACATTGAAACGGGTACCTAAAACATTTGTCTGAAACTTATCAGTTGTTACAACAAAGGGCTTTTCAGGATTCTTTGTCACCTCAAAAAAGCCTTCCCCGCTGAGTATCGTTTTTCTGATATCCTGCTCAAAAACTTCCGGAAAGCTTAAGCGGCTGTTAGCATTCAGAATCACTTTAGACTGGTCAGGAAGGGTAATCATTTTTCGTTCGCCATTACCTGTTACCACTTCTTTCCATTCCGGATCAGCTACCCTGGAATAATGTTGATTCGCATAGAAAAATCCGGAAATAACCAGAACTCCTGCGGCAGCCCACCACCATCTTTTGAAAGGAATCTCTATACCGGAGTATTTCCTTTCCTCATCTTTTTCCTGATTTTCCTTTATATTCCAAAGTATTGTTTCTGCCTCCTTCTGATCGAGGTCATATCTGTTAAGATAACCGAACTGCTCAATCACATTCCTGGCCGTTAATGCTTCTTCTTTCTCTTCCGGAAACTGTTCAAACCAGTTTTCCCAGAAAATATTCAGTGCTGCATCAGGTTTTTTTACCCAGTTTCTAAATGATTCATTGGCAAGGAAGTATTTTATTTTTTCAAGTTTTTTTTGCATAATTCATCGCTTTCAAATTCATAAAGATCAAAAAGCACAAAATGACCATAGAGAAAATCAGATTTTTTTTATGATTTTTTAAATAATCGGATGAGTGTGCGGGAAATGAGGGCCTGAAAGGGTAGGGGGATTGAGGTTAGTGCCTGATCCTGAGTTTTTTAGATTAGCAAATGCATTCCGAAAGATTCCGGATTATTTTATCTCATATGTTAAACCACATAAACTCTTTGGAATCTATCAGTTATCTTGCGATAAAATCTTCTGACAAACTTTCCCATTCATGAAAAAAAATCTATTACTATTTGTCCTTCTTACCTTGTGTCAGTCTGCCTGGTCTCAAATCAAATATCTTGAGCGATCTGAAGACGGAAAACAATTAAATCTTACCATTGAAGGCGCTTCCTTTCTGGCGAAGCTCCCATTGCATTGTATCGGAACAGAGTATCCGAATAAGCCGAATCATACCATAGAAACAGCGGAAGAAGTAAATCTTTCTCCCAAACAATTACATCCGGCTTTTTACGGTTGCCTGGACTGGCATTCTTCAGTACATGGGCACTGGATGCTTGTGCAATTGTTAAAGAAATTCAAGGATCTTCCTGAACAGCAGGAAATCAAGGCCATATTAGACCAGAGTTTCAGTGAGCAGAATATCAATGCAGAAGCTGATTATTTCATGAAATATAAACTGGCAAAGGGCTTTGAAAGAACATACGGATGGGCCTGGCTTTTAAAACTCGATGAAGAACTTTATACCTGGAATGATCCACAGGCAAAAATCTGGCTGGCACATCTGGCACCACTTACCAAAATGATTGTACAACGCTGGAAAGAATATCTGCCAAAGCAGACTTATCCGAACAGAACAGGAATCCATCAGAATACAGCCTTCGGAATGGTGTTTGCACTGGATTGGGCAAGAACAACCGGAGAAAAGGAATTTGAAAAATTACTCGTGCAAAGAAGTAAAGATTATTATCTGAAAAACACCAATACTCCCGCTATTCTTGAGCCGGATGGTACAGATTTTCTTTCCCCAAGTCTGGAAATTTCTGATCTTATGAGAAGAATTTTGCCTCAGAATCAGTTTGTTAAATGGTTTAATGCATTTCTGACACCTGCGGGTTTGAAAAATGTCATGCAAGCTCCGGTGGTGAGCGACCGGGCCGATTATAATATTGTACACCTCGACGGACTTTCTTTAAGCAGGGCCTGGTGCATGAAAGGAATCGCTGAAAGTTTACCCAAATCAGACAAACGACGTGAACTTCTCAAAAAAACCGCTTCGGCATTTATTAACCAGACGCTTCCTCAGGTAACGAATGGAAATTACGGAGGAGAACACTGGCTGGGATCTTTCGCTGTTTATGCCTTGAGTGTAAAATAATTCATAAAAAACGTCGCCTTCACAGATGGCGACGTTTTTGCGACTAAATTCCATTTCAAATATTATCAAGTGTAATTGATAAAGCTGTTCGTCTTCTTTGTATTCCGCAGAAAGACATAATAGTTGGTTTGAATCAATCCGGTTGGATAGATTTATTACTCAGTAATTCCGGTTTTCAGGACACTTTCATTTTCAATTTCCCCATCTCCGGTGAAGTTCCCCTGAAATTTTCGTTCAAAGAAACTCAAATCTTATTAAAAAGACAAATATTTATTTTTTTTAAACGAACAAAACAACACCATGAGTGTAGTTTTTAGGTGTTTAAAGCGAAAATGAAAAATCTCAAATCAGGTTTACATTTCTATCGGAAGACTTTTGCCTTCAGCGAGCATTTTTGCCATTTTATCTGCCTTTTCTTTATCCTCCGGGGTTTGCGCTTCTGCTGCAGCCAGTTTTATATATTTCCCGGCTGATTTTAAATCACCATTTACGGAATACGCTTTGGCAAGACCCGTTAAGGCCTGAAATTCCTTAGGATTTTTAGTGGCATTAAACCTGAAAACATCCAGTGCTTCAGCCGTTTTTTTCTGAGCTAATAACCTTTGTCCAAATTGATTTACCTCTGCAAATGTTCCTTTGGCCAATGCCTCTTTCATCGTACTTTCAGATTCAGGAGTTCTTCCCAGTTTTTTCAATAAATTAGCCTTGGTACGAAGTGTGGTAAAATTGGCCTGGCCAATATAGTTTTCAGTTATAGCGCTTTCTGCCCAGCTCAATCCTTCTTCCAGATTGGTATTGTTCTGCAAACAATAATTGGCAGCTTCAACGAAAGCAAACCAGGAAAATCCTTTTTCTCCCTGCAATTCCCTTCTCAAAGAGGCAATGACAGTTTCTTTAACATTTACAGTAATTTTGAAAGGTATTTTCCAGTGCTCCCATAACAGGGCAACTACCGCAGAGCTATCCGTTTGTTCTGAAAAATCAAATGACAGCCTTTCAACCATAGGCTGATTTTTCAGTTGTTTTACGTTAACGCGCAAAACATCTTCTTTGGGTGTATAAAAGAAACTCCCCCAGGCTTCCGAATTTTTAGAAAAAATCAAGGTAATATCATTTTCCTGAACAGCCATGAAAAGACCGTATTTCCCGGCGGGCAAAGTTTTACCTTCAACTGTGACATCTGTTGAGAAGGAAATGGTAGTACATTCATTCGCTCCGGCACGCCAGGGTGCTTCCTTCGAAGTACCAAAATCCAGATACTTATATCCGTAATGTACAAGCTGCCCCCAGATTTTACCTTCACGGCCTTTCACGGCCGGCCGGCTATAGCTGATTGCTACGTCTGTGATACCAATGCGTTCGCCAATGAGTGCTTTTTTGTTTCCTCCGTCCGGCGGAAATGTCAGTTGTGCCCGGAGCCCTGAAGCACAGATTAAAATAATTGAGATTGTGTTAAAGATTTTTTTCATGTTGATTGATGTTTACGGTATTTTATCTGAAAGATCAGATATTTTTCATACAAATAAACTATCCGGGCATTTGAAATACATAAAAAAATACCTGAGTAATACCGAATGGCGGTTGAATGATTTTAAACTGCTTTGAATGGTATATCCTGCAATTCCCGGAGCCATAAGAAATTACAACTGAGCAGGTTAAAATATTATAACAATGGTTTCCGATTATTCTGTAACCATAAACAAAGTGTAGCAAATGACCGGGAAATTGTCATAACATTAAAGCTTTCCTCTCAGAATTTATCGTCAAATCTCTTACCCAGGGGGCAGAAATATATTCTCAATGTCAGACAGTATAAACAGACGCTTCTTTGTCTGCTGGGAATTGTTTCAGGAATAATTAATAAATTGTATAATTGCATAAGAACCATTAGCCCTAACATTTACGCGATATGTTTGTAATCCTGTTAATCGCCTGCGCAGTAGTAATCGTCCTTCAGCAGAAAGTATTTGGCAGACTGCCTTTCGGAAATAAATTGGGAAAAATCAGAAAATCAGCCAATTATAAAAACGGTCAGTTTCAGAATCTTGCCGAAACCAAAATGATGGTGGAAGGAGTATCTTATTTTACCCTGATTAAATCAATCCTGAACAAACCTCCGAATTTAGAACCTCAATTTACCTTGCCTTCTGTTAAAACTTCTTTAACAGATATTCAGATTGCGGAGCCTGTCATCATCTGGTTTGGGCATTCCTCTTATCTGATCCGGATTTTGGAGAAAAACATTCTGGTTGATCCGATTTTTAGTGAAAGAACTTCTCCATTCCAATTCATAGGGGCAAAGAATTATAAAGGAACAGATGTTTTTAAAGCAGAGGATTTTCCCGAAATAGATGTATTGATTTTAACACATGATCATTACGATCACCTTGATTATAAAGGACTTGTGAGTCTGAGACCAAAAATCAAAAAAATCTATACAACACTGGGAGTCGGCTCTCATCTTGAAAACTGGAGATTTCCTTCTGAAATGATACAGGAATATGACTGGTGGGAAAGTCATGAGATCTTGTCTGGGTTTGAATTGACATCCGTTCCTTCAAGGCATTTTTCCGGCAGACTTTTTTCGAGAAACAAAACACTTTGGTCGGCTTTTATCCTGAAAGCGGGTGGGTATAATATCTTTATTGGAAGTGACTCAGGTTATGGTCCTCATTTTAAGGAAATCGGCAGGAAATTTGGCCCTTTTGACATCGCCCTGCTTGAAAACGGGCAATACAATTGGATGTGGCCAAATATTCATATGATGCCGGAAGAAACCGTTCAGGCAGCTATCGACCTGGATACCAAAGTTTTAATGCCTGTGCATTGGGGAAAATTCACACTTTCTGTACATCCCTGGGATGAGCCGATCAAAAGATTAAGCCTGAGAGCCAAAGAGTTAAACGTAAAAATTACAACACCCATGATTGGGGAGCCTGTAATACTGGGAATAAGTTATCCGGAAAAAAGATGGTGGGAAACTGAATGAAAAAGAGGAGAGAGACATTCCGGTAAAGTCTTTCTCCTCTTAATTTAAGGTTTTAGGTAAAACCTTTACTTCGCCTCTTTTGCCAGATCAAGGGCCTGAGTGGTCGTGTAATATTTTACCAACATGTTAGACAATTCCCAGTCCGGCAGGTTATTCACATTATAAAATTTCAGGAATCTTTCCATTACTTCAGCAAAATGGGCTTCATGTCCGTTACGGTATTTATCCGGAATTTCAACAAGCCATTCTTCCCCCTGTTTTTTCAGAGAGATTCCTGCATATTTTGCCTTCACTTTTTCAAAAGCACTGTTTAAGGATGTCTCTGATAAACCAGCTCCGGGTTTGATATAAAGTTGAGGTACATATTTTTCAGCAGCTCCCTGTCTGATTTCCAGGTTTGCCATACTGCCTTTCATAATAGAATAATGAGTGTCCCCACCTTCAGGAGCGCTGTAATTCCAGATTACCTTCACTTTCGCATTTACCCCTTTCAGGGCATAATTAATCTCTCCGTTACAGAATACATTCAGCACAGTATCATTGACAACATCTTTTTTCAGGAATGAAGGGAAAGCTGATGCCCCGGTAATTTTTGAAAACTGACTGAGAGTCATCGGAGTAACCCAGCGTTTGGCATGATTGATTTTTACATCATTGTTATTCAGAGGAATTTCAGGAAAACACTCCCATTGAACCAGATCCACAAGGTGCGTGGTAACATCCACAATTCCTTCTCCCTCTTGTGTAACGTCCATAAACCAAACGGGTCTTTTCAGCGGGCTTCCGGAAACGGATTTATAAAAATGATGGACGCTCTCCTTAATTACAGCAGGATTTTCCGGTGTTCCTTTTTCCAGTTTCCCGAATATCTCAGTTACCTGCGACAATTCTTTTTGCAAAACAGTTGTGATCTCGGACCTTTCAGTCATGATGTCATACAGGAGAACATTGTTCTTTTTAGCAACCGCAAATGCTTCCTTCAGCATTTCATAACCCTTTGTATCTATGCACATTGGCTTATCAGCCAGCACATTCATTCCGGCTTCAAGTGATTTCTTGATATATTCGGTCTTTTTACGGTTGTTCCCAGCCAGTACGACCATATTACCTTTTTTCTCAGCAAGCATTTTTTCCAGAAAATCATTTCCCCTGTAAACCACCTCATTCCAACGGGTAGGCTGTACAGCTCTGGTATTATAAGCATCTATACGCTTAAGATGATCTTCCACATCCTGGCTTGCAGGAGCATAAACCTGCACATTAGGATCAATGTTATCATACATCGATTTCTGAACAAGTGCCGCATGGAAATGTCCGGGATCAAGTGTAATTAAACGGGCCTTGGGAACTTCGTATTTTTTCACTTTCGAATAATCTAACTCATAATTCTGACCAATTGTATAAGTAATCCCTCCCAGAATATGCTTCAGAAAAACAGGATCTGAATAATCTTTTGCATTATGGCCAAGAGCGGTATAAAATGATCTGCCTCCTTCAAATTCCTGACACCATGAAGAAGGATAATTCTGTGTGTGCAATTTGCTTTTGAAAGTGGTTGTATCCAGAGTTGTAAGGACTTTGATATTAGGACTAAGATCTTTGAAAAAATACCATTCGTCCCAGCGCTTCCAGCGTTTGGGCAAGCCTTTGGTAGCGGGATGGTTCGGGTCTTTTACCACCACAAAGGCTTCCTGCTGTTCTGTATGCCATTGGAAAACACCCCCAAGCATCTGAGCAAACCATTTCCAGTTTCTTTCCACACCGGTTGCAGAATGAATCCCGGCTACACCGCCTCCTGCACGCACATATCTTTGTAAAGCAGCTTCCTGGTCAGCATTAAAAATATCCTGATTCGCACTGAGAAAAACCAGCGAACTATATTTTTTAAGAGATTCATCCGTAAATAAATCAGCATTTTCAGAAGTGTCCACTTTCATGCCGATACTTTCGCATGCTTTTTTGATAGCAATGGTCCCCGCTGTAATAGACTCATGGCGATAAGCCCAGGGAACATTTTTTGTAAAAATCAGGATTCGTTTTTCCTTTCTGACATTCTGAGCCGGAAGCTGGAAGGCGCAGCAGATCAGCAATCCTAAAAGAATATTACTCCATTGAAATTTCATCATTGATTTATTAAGTTAGACAAGGAAAAATCCCGATACATGCAGGGAAAATTCGTTTTCACAGATACAGGGTAAAGTTTTGCAACTGTGTTTTTTACTCATTTTCTTCCCAGCAAATTATCGGGACCGGTTAATTAATTGTATTAAAATTCAGGGTTTAAGGAATACGGCAGGGTGATAACTATATTTTAATCTGATAGGGTGCTCTCATTGGTCTGGCAAGCATGGCATTTGCTTCAGGGTCATTCTTGAACATTTCCTTTTGAGGATCCCAATATACTTTACGTTTTAATTTCATTACAATATGATGGATCAGACAGGCTGAACAGGAACGATGTCCGATTTCTACCGGAGCAATCGGTTGTTTCCGGGATTGGATGCTTTCAAGCCAGTTGCCATGATGGTCTTTACTTTCTGTGAGATGAATTTCATTTTTACCAATTACTGAACTCAAAATTCTGGGATCACTGGCATCCAGTGCTTTGCTATTAGCATCTTTTGAAACAGGATCGCTGGCTGTAGCAGCATAATTCCCGCGGGTTACAAAAATCCAGCCTTCTGTGCCTTCAAACTTTATACCATTCGGAATTTCATTGCTGATTATCATTTTTACGCCATTCTGATACAAGGCTTCCGTTTGAAATTTGCCATGAACATTCCACAAACCATGTGTAGGAAATTCTGCCCAACCCGACACTTCAATAGGTCCGCTTAACTCAGTATTCATGGCCCAGTGTGCGCAATCTACATGATGTGAGCCCCATCCGGTAATCATTCCCGCTCCGAATTGCTCACATCTCAACCAGCCCGGACGATCATAGTCTATCTGAGGATGTACTCTTTTTTCGGTATAATAAACAGAAGGAGTGGAGCCAAGCCACATGTCGTAGTTCAGGTTTTTAGGAATCGGCATTTCAAGCTCTTCCGGTCCGGAAGGATCGCCGGGCAGACCGACATAAACCGTTTTAAGTTGTCCGATCCTGCCATTTCTTACCAATTCTGCTGCATAACGAAACTGAGGCGAGGAACGTTGCTGGCTGCCGATCTGGATAATTTGTTTACTTCTGTGAGCGGCCTTTACCAATGCCTGGCCTTCCGCAATAGTCAGAGAAGTTGGTTTTTGTAAATACACATCTTTTCCGGCATTTACCGCATCAATGCTTATCAGAGAATGCCAGTGGTCAGGAGTACTTACCAACACAGCATCAATATCCTTATTCAATAAAAGCTCCCTGTAATCATCATAGGTTCTTACGCCATCAAAATCTTTTCCGGTTTTCTTTGTATAATACTCATTAACCAGCTTTTTGGCATCAGCAACTCTTCTGCTATCCAGGTCACAAACAGCCATAATCTGAGCATTATCGTATTTCCAGACACCCGGCATATCGTGCCCGCGTGAAATTCTTCCGTTTCCGATAGCTCCTATGTTAATTCTGTTGCTCGGGGCATTTTTGCCGAATACTGAGGCAGGTACAATAGTAGGAATTGCCAGAGTTGAGATACTTGCCAAAGCTGTTTTTTTGATAAAATCCCTTCTATCACGGTTAAAGTTTTCCATTTTCTTTGATGTTTTTACGCAATGTTAATTTCCAATTATTGTTTTCAGGTTAATTCTTTAAATATGTTCTGACAGAGAAATACCATAAACTACGGAAACTGAAAAGCGGACAAAGAAAATGGACTGAATTACAGAACTCTGACCATTACTTCCGGCGGATTGGCAAAATCCTGCCAGATTTGTTCGGCTTTCACCGTATCGGGTTTCCCCTCAAAAACCATCACTCTGTACTTCAGTGTATAAGATTTGTGCGGCTCAAGCAGCCAGTCTCTGTCTTTTACAGGGCAAAAGTTGAAAAATACATTTTCCTTTCCGCCATTGGCATCCGGTGGCCAGACTCTCATCGGTTCCGGAGCGTTATAATTTCCGGGATGACCCACAAACAGCATTCCGGCTCTGGCTTTTTCCGTCGGTCCGGAAATAAGGCACCATTTGCCTCTTGTGCCGTCACTGTCTTCTCTTTTCTTCCCTTCTGAAGTAAGTATTTCACTGTTAGCAGTATTCCATTTCTGCGTGGCACGATATCCCAGACCTCCGTAACGATATTCTTTTAACAATACCGGACTTTCGGAAGCGCATTGCATTGTACTGTTTATTTCCCATAACCAGGGACCGGATTCAGCTTCACCTATGTTAAAAACCCTGATTTTAAACTGCTCATTAATTGCTGTTTTCTCTCCTTCCGGCGCTTTCAGATCAATGTGCTTTTGCAGTGCTTTAAAACCACCGTAAACTGTTCCGATAGTCAAAGAGTCGAAACCTGCAAATTTTACTGTTCCTTTCCCATCTTTTAAATTCCAGAAATCAACGGTTCTTCCTTCAAATTCTGCCAGAGTCCAGGGATTCCAGATACCCAGATGATGAAAATGATCTTTGGGTTGAATCGCTGTAAGCACCTCTCCGTCAGGCGCCCAGACCGGGTGAATAAATCCACCTCTGGCATAAAGTTCCGACTGACCTTCCGGAGCGGGTATTGTGGCATAATTATATTGTAGAACCTTTCTGTTAAAAACCTTCAGGCGAATTGCTTTATCATCTTTATCAATCAGAACCTCTCTGAATGCTACTGTCTCTCGACCCACCGCAAGCTCAAAAGTCTGCATTTGATTCGGATTCAGTTTACGGTCCAGAATCCACCAGACTTTCAAAGGATTTCTCGATTCAATCTGAACAGGAATTTCAGTTCTTTTACTGCCGTTCAGTTCATTGAGAATAAGTGTTTCTTCCTCATTGAGTGTAACACCGTCAATAATACAGGAAAGAGGTGTTTTATTTCGCTCAAATTCACCTGCTTTTACCGTAATGAAGGCAATTTTTCTGGGTTTGAAGCCCTCCTGTGCCATGGCGTTAATGGTAATAAATAGTATTAAAATCGAAAGGATTACAGTCTTCATTGCGCTCTTTTGGTACCGGATGTTTTAATTTTATGTGCTTTTTATTTTCTGGGAAAAATACAATAAAATTTTTGCAAAAACAATTTACGGATAATCAATGCGCAAAACAGTAAAGCCATTCATTTTCGTTACTTCTGAAAAGATTATAATTGTTTTTGTACAAATCGATACAGAATAATTATTATTTTTTGAATGTATTAGCCGAAAAGTATCGTAAATGTTTTCGGTAACGTTTGTGATACTTTTACAGCATTATTAATTTGCTTTGAATAATTGTAAATTTACATTGGTTAATAAATTTGACTTTCTTCCCGAAGATTTATTTGTGGTTAGACACAAATATTAGAAAAGTAATACTAAGAAAATGATAAAGTGTCCAAAATGCGGAAAAGTAGAAAGCATCAAGAGAGCGGGATTTCTCAGAGGGAAACAACGGTTCTGTTGTAAGGAATGTGATTATTTTTTCATAGAAAATACTGAAAGCTCTCCGGTTGTTAAACAAAGGCATCAGACCACAATTATAGATATTGCCAATAAGATCGGGGTTTCAACTGCCACAGTATCAAGGGCTTTAAACGGCCATCCGGATGTTAATATCAATACCCGAAAGGCCATAAAAGAATTAGCCGCCGAGCTGGACTATCAGCCCAATCTGCTTGCTCAGGGTTTGCATAGAAACGAAACCCATACAATTGGTGTAATTATCCCGGATATCCAGCGGCATTTCTTCTCTTCTGTAGTAAGCGGAATACAAAAAATAGCCTCTGATGCCGGTTACAGAGTAATGATTTGTCAGTCCAATGAATCACATTTCACTGAAACACTGAATGTCCAGGCATTGGTCGCTAGCAGAGTTGACGGCCTGCTGATCAGCCATTCCAGAGAAACGTCCTCATTTGAACATATCAAACTGCAATTGAATAAAGGCTTGCCTATCGTTCATTTCGACCGGGTTTGTGAAGAAGTTCAGACAGCTAAAATTGTTCAGGAGGATTTCAGAGGAAGTTTTATCCTGATTGAACACCTGATTAAACAAGGATGTAAAAGGATCGCCGTGTATGCAGGACCTGAGGAGTTGTTAATCAGCAGAAAGCGGTTGGAAGGTTATAAAGCTGCTCTTACTCAGTATGGAATCGACATTGCAGAGGAGTTGATTATTCATGGAAATTTCAAACATGATGATTCCCTGCTTGCGCTGAACAAATGGCTTCAATTACCGGAACCTCCTGACGGAATTTTTGCCGTGCACTATGGCAATGCTATTGAAATTATGGTTGCTTTGAAGGAAAAAAACGTCAAAATTCCGGAAGAAATAGCGATAGTCGGATTTGGTGACGAGCTAATCGCTTCCGTCATAGAGCCCGGCCTGACCACATTTCATCAATTCCCCTTTAAAATCGGTGAAACAGCAGCTTCAATTCTGATCGATAATATCATTCAGAAAGAGAATTTTGTTCCTTTTACCCAAACCGTTCAGGGAGAGTTAAAGATCCGAAAATCTTCATGCAGGGGCATAGCTCATGAATAACTAAGAATCAGTTTTTGCCTTTCAGCGGATAGTTTTGCAATTGGGAGAACGTATAACCTCTTTTTCTCAGCTCCGGAACAATTTCCTGCATGGCTTCGTAAGTATTCCAGAGTGGTCTGTTGAAGTGCATGATTACCAATGCTCCGGGTTTAATGTTTTTCAGGACACTTTCTACAATAACAGCTTTGGGTGTATTGGGCACTGCGTCACCGGAGAGTACGTCAAAACTGATAATTGTAATACCAAGCTGACGTGCAATTTTGGCACAGGCTTCATCGGTGTAGGCCGTTGAAGAACGATAGAATGCAGGTCTTTTTCCGGTAATTTTCTGAATTTTAATTGCATTTGCCTCAATTTCATCAAAGGCATCAGGCACATCTTTTGTCCCGTGAATCCCGTATTCACTTTCTCCATCTACAGAGCAGGGCTTGTGGTTAAAACCATGATTTTCTATTTCGAAGAGAGGATTTTGTGACAACTTCAGAAAAGTAGTATAATTGGCATCAATCCATTTTCCGGTCACGAAAAGTGTGGCCGGAATTTTTTCATTATTCAGAAAATCAATCAGTTCTGCATCATAAGCACTGCCATTCTTTCCGCCGCAGGCATCAAAGGTAAAAGCAATGACTTTGTTTTGCGTAATAAAATCTTCATCGACTCCCTTTACAAATTCTCCCCAATGTCCGGGAACCGAATGGGCAAACTCCTGTGAAACTCTTTGTTTCAAAGAAAGATATTCAGCGTCTTTATATAATTGCTGAATAAAAACGGGATTGGTATATAAATTAGCCTGAGCCGATGCATCTGATGCCCAGATGATGCAGGTAAGTAAAAAGAACAGTAATCTCATCGTCATTTCAAAAGGTGAAAAAGGTACCCAAAAATAGTAAAGACCTGTGAGTAAAGTTTAAAATCACATGAAAATTTAAGCAGACAAAAGCTATAAGGTTTAATGTCCGTCAATCAGAATTTCGTTTTAACCGAGGTAAAAGAAAGGAGGTTGCGGAGAATAACAGCCCTATTCCCCTTAAATATGCGGAGAATATTTGATATATTTACCGCAAGCGCTAAAATAGAATAACTGATGAGATATATTTATGAGAACGACAAATGGCCGGAATTTACCTGGGACGACAAACAAATAACCTTGATTTTAGGAAAAGTCCGGCATCTTCAGGGGATGGTTTTCGGAAAAATGGGGTCATTGGGTTTTTCAGTCAAGGAAGAAACTATGCTTTCTACCCTGACATTAGATGTTTTGAAATCATCAGAAATAGAAGGCGAAATTCTAAACTATGAACAAGTCCGTTCCTCAATAGCCCGAAGACTGGGTATGGAATATGCCGGGATTGTGGCCAACAGGAATGTTGAAGGCATAGTAGAAATGATGCTCGACGCCACGCAAAAATACAATAAACCTCTCGATGAAGAACGGATTTTCGGATGGCACGCTGCCCTCTTTCCAACAGGTTGGAGTGGAATGCACAGAATAGTTGCCGGGAACTACCGTAATGGGGAAATGCAGATAGTATCAGGAGCGATGGGTAAAGAAAAGATACACTTTCAGGCTCCTTCACCTGGTCTGGTAAAAAAAGAGATGGATGTCTTTCTGGGATGGCTTAATAATGAAACCGGATTAGATGATGTGCTAAAAGCTGCAATTGCTCATTTCTGGTTCATTATTATTCACCCGTTCGATGACGGAAATGGCCGTATCGCCAGGGCGATTTCAGATATGCTGCTAGCTCGTTCAGAGAATAGTTTTCAGCGATTTTATAGTTTGTCAAACCAGATTCTTATCGAGAAAAAGAACTATTATGAGATCTTGCAAAAGGTACAGCATAGTTCCGGTGATATAACAGAATGGTTAGTTTGGTTCCTGAATTGTTTGTATCACGCTTTAGAGAATACAGAAGTAACGCTGGAAAAGATTCTTCAAAAAGCAGATTTCTGGCAGAAACATAAAGACACCAGCTTAAACAGCCGACAGAGGCTAATGCTCAATAAACTGTTAGATGGATTTGATGGGAAATTAAAAACCTCCAAATGGGCTAAAATCGCAAAATGTTCGGCCGATACAGCTTTGAGAGATATTAAAGATTTAATGGATAAAGGAATCCTTAAACAAGAGGAATCAGGTGGACGAAGTACTAATTATGAATTGATTTTGGAATAGCCATATTTCAGATTATCGGAAACGATAAAAGTGTATGTTTCAGCATATAAATAATAGGGATTCCTTCAGGTAAAATGAATATATTTGGCTCCGAACTTATTTTTAACTGTATGAAAAGAATTCTTGTATTTATTACGCTGATTTTATGCTGTGCCGGAACCTCTCCCCGGAAAATCACCTGGCTCGCCCTCGGAGACTCAATTACCTACCTCAATGACCATCAGGATGAAACCGGAAAACGGATTACCAAAGGTTATATGACATTGCTTACCGGGAAATTCCCGCAGGTTGAATACATCAATCAGGGGCATAATGGCTGGACTTCCGTTAAGATTGCTGAAAATATCGGGTCACTCGGACTGGTAAAAGCAGATGTCTATTCCGTTTTTCTGGGAACTAACGATTGGTGGCAGGGAAAAACCATCGGAACACTTTCGGATTATGAACAGAATACCGGAACAGGAACCATTTACGGTTCATTCAGAATCATAACCGATAAACTGAAAAATCTCAATAAAAAGGCCAGAATCATACTCATAACCCCTATGCAAAGAGGCGATTTTGTGTATATCAATGGTTTCAGGAATAATGCTTTCAGCTCCGATAAACTGAAAAACGGACAAAGTCTGGAACAGGTTTGCAATGCCGTTATTGAGATCGGGAAACTGGAAAAAATGCCTGTCGTTGACTTATACCATGAGAGCGGAATGACGCTCGAAAATATGGTGAAATTCAAAAGACTGAAAGATCCTCAGACCGGACTTTACAAAAATTACACTTATCCGGAATACAAAGATATTCCCTTTGATCCTGAGAAAGATGAATATCCTTATCCGGCAGAAGCAGCGGACATGACTTACGACGGACTTCATCCTTCTGACAAAGGCTATGAAATCATCACAGATATGTTAATTCAAAAATGGAAGGGGCTTAAATAGAATTTCCCCGCTGCTGTTATTCAAAATTCACATGGAATAGCGGTGATGGGATTTATAATTTTCTATTTAACATAACATAAATTATGCGATAAAACGGAATTTATCATCTATAATGTCATATTATGTCTGTGATCCGCCATGGCTGGCGGATTCACGCTAAAGTAAATAGTGATTGTTCTCCGAAGGATTTGCCCTATAATTAGACGTTATATTAAATAGCCGCGCAACCGACGCACTTATTACAGCAGAATTTTAAAAACCACCTGACGGAAATTTGGTTTTGAAAAATGCTGCTCTGCAATCTTTTCCGACGCACAGCCTCCCACAGGTTTTTCCTAAGGCTCCAACTTTTATTCTTTTCTAGGGAATTGATTTATGGCGTTCTTTTCAGGGAGATTTCCACCTTTTTTCATTGCCAAAAAAGGTGGAGCCAAAAAGTCTAGGCCTGTACACGTAAAGCTTGAAAACTAGCACTGCATTCCACACTGTTCGCACCCCAACTGCGCTCAAACAGGGGTTAAACAACGCTCCATTCCGCTTGTTTTCTACACTTTCCGCGTAAGGGCCGGTTTTGGATATCGCTTCGTATTGATGATTCTATTAAACATTACCGAGTGGATCAGTTATCGTTCTTTAAAATGGTCATATGCTTCAATAAATTCCTTGTGATATTCTTTTGATTGTTCCAAAAGCTCTCTGTATGTCTTAACAAATACTTGTCCCGAGGCGATATAAGTTTTCTCTTTGGATTTGAACTTATAATCATCCGATTTTTCCCCTCCGACAACGTAACATACTACTCGTGAAAATCCACTTTGAGAAGCAAATCTGTTTTCTAAAAATGCTTGGTAATGATAGGCTTGTTCAAGTGCTTTTTCATCAACCTTGTATAAACTCCGCTTAATTTCTATAACATAGAGGATTTCCCCAAGTGCATTGCTACATAAGAAATCAATTCTACGATTTTTATCATCTAATTCGGTTTCGGGAAAGGTTTCTTTCAACAGAGTTGAATATGTTACTTCGTCTTTAAACTCTAGAATTCTTGGATCAAGTAGCCATGAGAACTTTTTTAAAAAGTTATGTAAGGTTGGAACCTCATTCGTATTAGTACTTATGTAATTTTCGAATTGTTTTATTACTTCAATTCTTGAATAAGCTAAATCCTTAAATTGTTTTGCTTCAATCGCCTTCCAGTCTTCCATCAGCAGTAAAAGATTTGGGATGTCCTCTGGTTTTGATATGTCCGCTATTTTGGAAGCATACTCCTTAAAGGTTTGATTTTCGAATTTATTGATAACATTACCTATTATCCTCGATGATTCTTGAACATCAATATTGGCATTGTCCAATATCGGGTCAATAATTTTATTACTTAGCTCCCTTTCATAGGTTGGTAGACTCTGTTGCCAATCAGAAATATTTAAGCTCTGCTCTTCGAGTATTAACTCTCTCTTATTTTTACTTCTCTTCTCCCTCCACTCCTTTCCAATGAGTTTGATTATTTTGTGAAGATAGTCCTGGAGTTTTTTAGTTTCCTCATGTTCCCAATTCAATGAGTGACGATCAGTTGAAATTACATCATCATCGAAATCATCTATGAAATCAATTTCTAAATAACCAGTTACGTAATTATGAAAAAGGTCATTGTCTCTTGCTCCATAAAAACTAGCAGTATTAACAATCTTTCCTCGAGAAGTTAAATAAATCCCCCTCATTTCGGTATCCTTTACTGGAGTAGTTAGTGTTATTACTTTGCCTTTTATAGAACTCCAATATTCATAGTCTGAATCAAATTTAACATCAGGAAATGTCCATTCAAACTCAACGTTAATATCAGAGTACTTGAGTTCATTTGTTACTAGAGTTTCATTTTCGCCATTATGATAAATCTTGACTTCCATTTGGTCAAGAATCAAAAATTTTTTAGACAGACTTACAGAAATTTCTTCGAGATTGAAATCTGCTTTCCTTCTTACTTTAGTTAGCTTTAAAATAGTTCCGCTAGATTCTTGAGTAGTTTGATCAACGGCAATCAGTTCTGGTTCATATAAATGCTTACTACTAGATTTTATTGCAGCCAAATCCATTAAAAAGTGATTCTTTAATCCGTTTTTTACTGAAATGACTTCAATAGTATCACAAATACCAAAAACTGATAATTTACCGAGTCCTTTTTTACCAATAACTTTTCTATTCTTCGCTGTAAGTAGTTTTTTATCAAGGTCTTTTCTTCGATTTCGACCGATTACCAGATATTTTTCGTTCAGTTCATCAAAGGTCATACCTTCTCCATTATCTTTGTACAAGATTTCTTTTGTAGAATCTTTATGAATGAAATCAATTGTAACTTTATCTGCATCAGCATCCCATGAATTAGACACTAGTTCTGATAATACGCTAGGCAATTTTGAGTATAAAGAAATCCCTAAATGCTCAATTGTACTGGGATCGAAGTTCAATACAAGTTTTTTGTCCATATGAATAGTGGTTTTTAGTTTTTTAACTATCAGCTTATTAATGATTTAACGATAGACTCCATAACTGGTGGACAGACTCCATTCCCCATTAATTTTATACGCTCTCTTCTTGACAAACTGTCTAAATTCAAGTTGAAATCACTTCCAAAACCCATAGCCAGTTTTAGCTCTTCAGGTTGAAGCATTCGCATTTTATGTCCATTGTTTCCGTCAGGAACTACAAGAGCAAATCTATCTAAAGTAGTTATTGTTCTTAACGGTTTATCAAGACTTTGCCAGCCGTCACCAGTGCCATAATAAACCATTAAAAATGGCTTATCTTTTCCTAGTTCTTTTATAGCATTATCGGCTCTCTTTAGCGTCTTTTCTGCACGACCGGCTTTTCTAAGAGGTGTGTATTTGTATTTGTCGGACCAATCTATTATTGCCGAAACAGGAACGTGTTTTTTCCCGGCTGATGGTAAACCTGCCTCTTTAGCTTTGGAACAGACTAAGAACAGTCTATTTCTTGCTTGAGGTACACCAAAATCAGCAGAATTCAATCTAAGTTCTTTAACGAAATAATTAAGTTTCCAGAGTTCTTCAAGAAGTTTTGGATGCTCACTCCATGAAGCCATTTCAACTACATTTTCTATCACAATCCATTTTGGATTAAATACTTTTGCATATCTCGTTACTTCAAATGCAGTTAGTTTACTCAATTCACACCTTTCCGCTGAACCTTTAGCAACCGAGTGATTTGTACACTCTGGTGATGCTAAGATCAAATCTATCTCACCGATTTGATTTTTCACTTCTTCAGGCTCCATGTCTCTTAAGTCACCTTCAAAAGTTCTTGAGTTTGGAAAATTACTACCATAAGTTTTGATAGCAGATTGCCAAATGTCAAATCCTGCTACAATTTCTGCCCCTGCCATTCTTGCTCCATAGCTACTCCCTCCAGCTCCACAAAAAAGATCTATAGTTCTTACGTTTTGTCTATTTATTCTCATCTCGGGAAAATTTTTTCTACTTGATTTAATCTATTTGAACTAACGGGAACATACCAAGCATTCATTCTACTATCCCACGCCCGAAGTTCTTCAAACTCTTTCCAAGAAAATCGATGCAATTCAACTAAAGTGTAATCATCATCTAATCTAACTAAAAGGAGATATTCGAATAATTGCTGTTTTGTGTCTTGATCTGGATAAATCGTTCCCGTTTTTTTTCCGTTTTGAACAGTTTTAATGGAGTACCTATGTCCATCTCTTGACAGAGCGTCTACATTTTTAACTCCGGTAGGTGCTTTTTGAAGATTGGGTAAACCTGGTGTTTTATTAAAATGATTAACAGCAATGTTTTCCCCTAGTTCACCAACGGAAAACCTGATTCCTCTTCTCTTTAGTTCTTTGTCAAGAGTGACTTGTAATCGTAAAAGGTCATCTTCAGTAAATTCACCAATTACATTTTTAATTTGTTCAATCATTTTTCAGTTTCAAGTGGTTGCAAACATCTTTCAATAACTCACACGGATCAACATCAATTGCTAGTGCGATCAAGTACAATTCATCAACTCACAATTTCGTGCTGGAGTTATTCGTTAGTTCACTCAATCGTGTTTTACTGATTCCAGTTTTTCGGGAAACGTCTGATCGGTTTACTGATTTTCGGGAAAGGAATAATCCTAATTCGGTCATTATTGTCTGTTTTTCTGAACATAAATCTACCAAAACAGAACAATTTTTCCGAAAATCTGAAAAACAATTTGACATTTTATCCGAAATCCAATACGCTTGTTTAGAAAATCGGTTAAATTATTTCAAAAATAAGAATATGTCGCTTCAATGAACTTATACAAAATAGCAGTTGGAAGAATTCATCTACAGTCAGTTGGAGGATTTAAATGCGATGAACAACCTAATCAGCATTATGCACCATCAGAATGATTTGTTGAAGAAAGTTAATAAGAAGTTAAAAGAGGAAATAACGGCTTTCAAAGAACGTCAAATGAAATATCCTGCCGGAAAAAAGCGAACCGCTTAAAGATTTTGGAACGTAATAATGTTATCCGATTAAACTACATAGACTGTATATTAAGCAAATTATTCCCAAAACAACAAAATACGTTTATATATCACACCGTGAACCTGTATTTTACCGGTAAATTATTATTTGATTTATTGGCTATTTATTAGAGGAATCCGTAATTTACACCAAAGAAAAATTACATTTACCTCATGACAAACACAGCTACGCCAAAAAATATACACCAGGGACGCAATGTAAAACGCTTCCGTGAGATGATGGGTATCAAGCAGGATGCCCTGGCTGCCGACCTCGGTGATGACTGGAATCAGCAAAAAATTTCGCTTCTGGAGCAGAAAGAAACCATTGATGCCCCTCTGCTGGCAAAGATTTCCAATACCTTGAAAATACCTGTAGAAGCTATACAGAATTTTGATGAACAGAGTGCCGTTAACATTATTGCGCAGACAATAAACAACCACGATCAATCTGCTTCTGTTTTTTACAATCCAGTTTTTAATCCTTTAGATGAGATTAAGAAATTACACGAAGAAAAGATTGCTTTGTATGAAAGGATGCTGAAAGAAAAGGAGGAGATGATGGGGAGGTTGGAGAGGTTGATTGAAAAGAAGTAAAAAACTTGATTATTTAAATATATCCAATCTCAGATTCGGTTAAAGATTCAGACGAAATACATATAAAATATCTATATTCCGTCTGAATCTGATTTCATCAAAGCTCTCTTTTCTTCAAGGCTTTTACAGCATAATCTGCGGCACGGGCTGTTAATGCCATGTATGTGATTGAAGGATTTACACAGGAAGAAGAGGTCATAGCTGCGCCGTCGGTTACGAAAACGTTTTTACAGTCGTGCACCTGATTGAAAGCATTTAAAACCGAGGTCTTGGGATCACGACCCATCCGGGCAGTTCCCATTTCATGAATACCCAAACCTAAATGCACTTCAGGACGGTTATAACCCGTAATATTCTTAAACCCTGCTGCATCCATCATTTCCATGGCCGAATTCATGATATCTTTACGCATCGTGATTTCGTTTTCTCCGAAAGCTGCATCAAAAACAATCATCGGTACACCCCATTTATCTTTTTTTGAATTGTCGAGATACATACGGTTTTCCGGATTTGACAATACCTCCCCAAAACCACCAAAACCGATAGTCCATTGGCCAGGCTTGGTCAGATCCTGCTTAAAATCCGCTCCGAATCCATCGGCATTTACCCCTCTGTTCCAGCCTTCACGACTGGCGCCACCCTGATAGCCAAAACCTCTGAGATAAGATTGTTTATCATTTCCCCAATTCCGGAAACGAGGGATATAAAGGGCATTCGGGCGTTGTCCATATACATAATCATCCAGAAAACCTTCAACCGTTGCCGTTGCCCCTACACCCAAATGATGATCCATGATGTTGCGGCCTACCTGATCGCTATCATTCCCCAATCCATTTGCAAAACGGCTTGATTTTGAATTGAGCAGCAAAGCCGCAGAATTCATTGCACCAGCGTTTAAGAAGATAATTTTGGCAAAATATTCTTCCGTCTGCATCGTGTTCTGGTTAATTACCCGCACACCCGTCGCCCGTTGTTTTTGTCCATCGTAGATAATTTCTGATACAATTGTATCATGCAATATGCTCAGGCGTTTGGTCAGGTTTGCTGCCGGAATCGAACCTGATAAGGAACTATAATACGCACCATAAGGGCAGCCACGAGCACATTTATTACGATACTGGCATGAAGCTCTGCCCAATTTAGTATGCCATTCCTGTGGTTGGGAAAGATTTGCCACACGACCCACTGTAACAGGACGATTGAATTTTTCGAACATTACTTTTTTGAAATGAAGCTCCGGAGTAAACAATGGCATTGCCGGCAGAAAATGACCATCCGGTAAAACGTCCAGTCCTTCTTTCTGACCACTAACTCCTACAAATTTTTCTACATGTGTGTACCAGGGTTCCAAATCCTCATAACGAATAGGCCAATCTATTCCGATGCCTTCTTTGGCATTGGCCTCAAAATCCTGTTTATTAAAGCGATACGACTGTCTTCCCCAGTGCATTGATTTTCCTCCGGTATGATAAGCACGAATCCAGTCGAATGGGCGTTTTTCTACATACGGGTTATTTTTATCATTCGTAAAAAGCCCTCCGGTTTCTTCGTTGGCTAAATTTCCGAAACGCTTATTGGCCCAAAGTTCTTCTGCCGAGTGTGCTGTTACTCTTCCACGATGTTGAAAATCCCAGGGTTCTTTCATCGCGGTATCATAATCCTGCGGATGCTTAATTTCACGCCCGCGCTCAATCATCAAAACCTTCAGCCCTTTTTCTGTAAGTTCTTTGGCTGCGAAGCCACCTGTCATTCCGGAACCTACTACTATCGCATCAAAAGTATTATTTTTATCTGCTCTTATATTCAAATTCATGATTTTCTGCTGTTAAAATTGCGTTTCTGTTCTCTTTCCGGTTCAATAAGCGTATGATTTCTGGCCGGGTTTCAGTTTGATATTTTCAAGCTTTCCCGGAATCTGTACATACTCAAAGGAAGCCTTTATTCCACCCTCCGAGGTGAAATAGCCCAGGAGCGTCAGTTCCTTTATCAATCGCCAGAAAGGCAGTCCTTTTGACACCTTTTTGATATCCTCATGGTCATCATTGTCCCCCATTTTGGTTTGCTTAACCTGGCGGGCCTTCATTTCAGCTTTGGTTTCCTGCTCTAAATATTTAAGTACCCCAAGACGTTCGCTCGCATTCATTTCCAGAAATTTTGCTTGCTCAATTGAAGTCAAACCCTCCATAAAACTCAGGTGCTCAGGTTGTGCATAGCAATCTTTCAGCATCATTTCGATGAATGCCGGCACTCCTACATCTTTTGCTCCCGGCGAGGCTTCGCCTGCTGTACCGGTCCGGGGAATGATGGCTTCTGCGATTTCAGCTACAATTTTCTGCTGGTTCTCTGTAAGGCTGAAAGCTGATACACCGGAAACGGGTCTGGTAGATTGTTCCCAATGATTCATCGCCATAAGTGTTGGTGCAGAAAATGTCCCGCCCAGCATCAAAGCTATATTTTTAATGACTTCTCGTCTCTCCATTTTATTTTACATTATTGAATAATTTTTAGAAACAAATATATTTATTCAATATTAATTTCCATTCATAAGACTCCGGTTTTAATCTGCACAGGAGAATATTTATTTTATTCCGGTAACTCTCTCCTTCAAAAAGGAGCTGTTTCGTAACTAAAAAAGAGGCCATCAGTCAGGAATTATCCCTTCTGATGACCTCTTTTTCTGATGAAGTTTTATCATTCCGGTTTCCGGAGAGTTTCAATATAAATTCTATGTTTTATCATTAATTCACACTCACAGTAAGCCGATTAGAGACATTTTTTTCTTCCTGTTTCCTGATTGTTTTGTTGGTAATAATGTAATGCTCCTTTTCCCGTTCAATAAGCTTGTACCAGGCAATAGCAGGAATAGCTTTATTAGAGTGTAATTCGAGGCGAATGATAATATTTTCACCGGGGTATCTATGGTCATTAATTAACTGGCTTAACTCTGTTTCGTCAATATTAATTTCCTGAGCAAATACCTTTCTTTTTTTATTCAATAATTGTACATATTCTTTCAAAAAATAGCTGAACTTCAGCTTAGGGTCAAATTCTCCGGTGTTCAGGTAATCTTCCAATCTAAACCTGAGCTGTAAGATATCAGACATTAACTTATCCGCTGCTGTTATTTCTGACTGTACTTTTGCTCTTGCAGCTTTTAACTGGTTATCAGCCTCGCCCTTTTGTGCCGGAGTTAAAGCGGCAGGATATACATAGGCTTCTGCCAGTTCTTCAGGGGTATATCTTACTTTTGTATTTTTCATGCTTCTAACAAGTACTTTAAAATAATATCGTTTAGCGCTTTTCCTGCCAAAAACAATTGCAAACCGGCGTCCAGCATTCCATATTGCTGAATGTAATGAGCCTTTAACCTGGTTTTGGGCAACAAAGACACGCAAGCATCTCTTCCGTATTTTTTCACAGCCTGTTGACAGGTAAATGCTATAAGATGACCGGTGATACCTTCGTAGGTTTTATTTTTACCTACATTTTCTATGGAGCAGGCTAATAAATGAATTTCAAATCTACTTTCAGAGGGAACATCAATTAAGGCCATTACGCCAAGTATATCCTCATCGCCGGAAATCCGGAGTTTATATACCACCACATCAGTACACCTTTTGAACCGTTTCCACAGGAAATAATACCGCTTTTGGGTCAGTATTTTATAGTCATCATCCACGACGGGTACTATTTTTACTTTTTCCCTTTTCCCGGTTTTTATTTCAATTAAACTCATAAGCAAATATATAAAAAATTTACATTTTCTGTAAACTTTTTATATAATTCAGGAAACCTTTATCTTCATCAATAGCCTCATCTTCAATTATTTTAGTCAAACCTAATGGCTTTAAATAGCTTCTGCCTTAACCTTTTCTGTTTCATTCCTTTACCTTTCAGCCCATCTGGTATCATAACTACAAAATTGCTCCAGAATCTATGCTTTCCTTTATGTAATAAGTTGTCGTATTTCTTAGTATTCCCGGATAAAATCTGTGTGTAAACAATCTAAAATGTCAAATCGATGAAAAGAGCATTCTTATTAACATTCTTATTAAATATTTTCTCCTTTGGTCTCTTTGCCCAAACAAGTCTGATAAAGAAAACGGTGTTAGGTGGTGAAGGAGGCTGGGATTATCTTTCTGTCTCAGCGGAAGAACGCCGGCTGTATCTTTCTCATGGGAATCAGGTAGAAGTGCTCAATATCGATTCACACGAAAAAATTGCTGTTATTCCCGATACCAAAGGTGTTCATGGAATTATTGCGGTACCAGCTCTGGGCAAAGGATTTATCACCGCCGGGAAGACGAACTCTCTGATTGTCTTTGACCTCAAAACCTTCGCAAAACTTGCAGAACTCCCGACAGGAGAGAATCCTGATGCTTTATTATACGATCAATCTACAGGCAGGATATTTGTCTTTAATCATACAGGAGGGAGCGTGACTGCGGTTGATGCCAATTCCCTGAAAGTTATCAGAACGTTCAAATTAGGAGGATCCGCCGCAGAGGCAGGTGTCAGCAATAAAAAAGGGACAATCTATGTCAATTTAGAAGATTTGAATGAAATTGTAGCATTTGATGCGAAAACCCTCATGATAAAAAGTCGTTGGAAAGTCGCCCCGGGTGAGGAACCTACAGGTCTGGCTATTGATTTAACCAACGAAAGATTATTTTCAGTCTGTGGTAATAATAAAATGATCATTCTTAATGCTAAAAACGGAAAAGTCGTCACAGAAGCTCCCATTGGCAGCCGCTGTGACGGAGTAGTATTTGATCCTGTTTTAAAAACAGCATTTTCTTCCAACGGAGAGGGAACCATTTCTGTTATACAGGAAGTATCTCCGAATAAATTCAGTGTAAAAGAAACCATAAAATCAGCCATTGGTGCCAGAACCATCGATTATGATCCGGTCACGCACCATGTTTTTACAATAACAGCCCAATACGGAGAGACTCCGGCTCCTACCACCGAAAACCCGCATCCCCGGCCAAAAGTTATTCCTGGTACATTTACGGTTTTAGAGTTTGGGAAATAGCTCTTTCATAAAAAAGAGGCCATCAGTCAGGAATTACCCCTTTTGATGGCCTCTTATTCTGATGAAATTTTATTACCCCCTTTTCCAGAACGTTTCAATTTCTTCCAGGGTTTTGCCTTTGGTCTCCGGAATAAAGAAATAGATAAACAATCCTGCTAAAATCGACATACCCATAAAACACCAAAAAGTATAGGCACTGCCAAGCGAATTGAGCATTACAGGAAACGACTGAGAGACGATGAATACAAAGATCCATAAAGAAAAGAGGGATAAAGACATTGCTTTACCTCTGGTTCTGTTCGGAAATATTTCTGAAATAACCACAAATGTAAGAGGCCCTAAAGAAAGGGCAAAGAAGGCAATATATGCCATAATAGAAACCAAGACAAGGTACCCTTTCGAGAATCCGAAATGAAAAGCTGAGCCGATAGTTGCCAGACAAACAGTCATTCCGATTGACCCGATCAGCAATAATCCTCTTCTGCCCACTTTATCTACATACCTGATGGCAACCAGGGTAAAAAGGAAATTGACCACTCCAACCAGAATCGTTTGTAAAAGTGCCGAATCTGAACCATCACCTGTCGACTTAAATATCTCAGGAGCATAATACATGATGGCATTAATTCCGGTAATCTGTGAAAACATTGCTAAAATTACCCCTATAATCAGGGCTTTCATCAGACCCGGCCTGAAGATTTCAGCAAAAGACCCTGACTCACTATGCAGGCTTTGTATGATTTCCTCAGCTTCCAGATGAGCTCTTTCCTCACCGTTAATCTTTTCCAGGACGATAAACGCTTCTGCATTGCGCCCTTTTTTGATCAGCCATCTCGGACTTTCAGGAACAAAAAACAGCAGAATCAGGAAGATAAGAGAGGGGAAAATGCCTGAGGCAAACATCCATCTCCATCCGATTTCGACATTCCAGGTTTCATCATATAAATCCGCAATGGCAGCATTGACAAAATATATCACCAGAATACCCGTTACAATGCCCAACTGATTAATTGAAACCAATTTTCCTCTTTCATGAGAAGGAGCAATTTCCGTAATATACATAGGAGCGAGGACAGAGGCAATTCCAATGCCCAAGCCTCCGATAATCCGGAAAAAAACGAACCAGTTCAGGTCTCCCGGAATTGCAATCCCCAAAGAAGAAAGTGCAAATAAAACGGCGGAAAAAATAAGTACTTTCCTCCTACCCAGCCAGTCACTCAAAACACCGGAAAAAAGTGCACCTGCAATACAACCAATCAATGCACAGGAAGCAGCCCAGCCAACCATCATGGCACTGAGTCCGAATTTAATCTGAAGAAAACCGATTGCTCCCGCAATCACGGCTGTGTCATAACCGAAAAGAAGTCCTCCTACTGCGGCGACTATTGTTATTCTGTAAACAAAAAGTCTGCTCCAGGTATTTTTCATGGATTTATTTAAGATTGAGGGTTAGAAGTTGTTCAGTTCTGATATAGGCCTTGATCGTTGCACAGGTTTTCCCTTCACTTTCACCGTAAGGTCTGATCGTAAAATCGCCAACTGAAGCCGGAACGATAAATGTTTCAGCATAATGAACCACAAAGGCAGGAAATGCCTCTGTCGGACTTTCCACTATTGCCTCTGCCCCTTCTATAAGGTTAATTACATTTACAACCCCATTGGTAGAATGGCTTACTTTTTCCGAAAACCAATGTCTCCTTGTTTCAATAAACGATCCGGACTCAAGGCCGGTTTGTTCTTCATACCATCCCTCTCCTTCTTTAATTTTCACAAATCTGTTTACCAGATTTTCCCGGGTCCAGTCTGTAGTCCGATCCCACTGAATATTATTTTTACCGTGTTCCAGAGAAATCGGGCGGGGTTTTCCATCAAGTCCCATTCTACCCCAATCCCAAAGTTTGAAAGTGAAAATAAAAGGTGTGGCACTGATTTCCAGCACCACGGAGTTTGCTCCGGAGCAATGAACTGTTCCGGCAGGAATCAGAAAATGATCATGCTTTTTGGCCGGCCATTTTTCTACATATTTCTCTGCCTCAAAATCTTCTCCTGATTCATTGGAAATCTCCAGATCTCTCAGCATATTTTCCGGAACAATATCTGTTTTCAGTCCCAGATAAACCGTAGCATCATCCATGGCATCCAGCATATAATAACTTTCGTTCTGGGTATATCCCATTCCAAAATTTTCCCGGATATATTCATGCAGGGGATGAACCTGCAGGCTCAGATTTCCTCCTTCCATGGTATCTAAAAAGTCAAATCTGATTGGAAATTCATCTCCGAATGCCTCATAGACCTTCTCTCCCAAAAGGGCTTCCGGATGCGCATAAACCAGATTAACCGAAGGAATTTCTACATTTCCTCCTTCAAATTCGAAAACAACACTATTTTCTTCAGGAACACAGTCGAAGCCCCAGGCATAATTCTGAGCTGATCTGTCGAGGTCGCAAACTTCTTTAAGCCATTGTCCGCCCCAGGGTCCCGGGTCAAAGAAAGGAACTACTCTGAAAGGTCTTTGCATGGCGGTATTGAATGCCTCTTTCATGGCAGTACCTGACACCATTTTCGGCTGATCTTCAATCGTAGTATCCAATACAAAATCCCATTTTTGCATCAGGTTTTTTTTATGGCGGTCAAAGACTTTCCAGTCGACGAACAGGGCTCTTTTATATTGATTGGAAAAGACTTCTTCCTGATTATGAATCCCCAGATTGCTGATTCTGTTTTTCCGGAATCTTAATTGTATTTCCCATCTTGGCATATCGGCATAGATCAGAATATCTGCTTCCGGAACCATCAAAGAAGCACCTGCTCCAGCTACCAGAATCAAACCAGCCTCAATTTCTGAAATTTCCCGCTGCAAAGCACTAACCTTATTTTCTGCAAAAAAATCCTTCAGATTCAGCGGGCACATATACCCAAAAACCGGATCGTCTGTAACATACTGATAAACCAGTGCATCAATGTTTTCCTCACGAAGCATAGCAGTCTCAGCTTCAAAAACTGCACATACGGGCAGCTTAAGATTTTTCAGTATTTCATCTGTATAAACTCCGTGATAGGTATCAACCGCCACTATTATCTTTGGCTTCCGGATTACCTGAACGGCAGATTCAATCTCCGCTGAAATTTTTTCCCAACCGTTAATACATTGGTGCGTATTTATTTCAATTACAGGATATTTGTTAAAATTTGAAATGCTCAAAACGATTATTATTTAAAGTTATATGCCAGACTACTTACTCCTAAAAGTGCTGCTGTATTCGTAAATGAGGCAGCTTCGACCTGTACTTTTCCCCAGGCCGTCCAGGCATGCTGATTGATTTTACTCTGAATAAAAGGGGCGATAATATCTTTACTTCCCATGATACCCCCTCCCAGAATCAATAGATCCGGGTCATAAGCATGAATGAGGTTGACGGCGCAGGCGCTCCAGACTTCAAGTGATTTGTTTCTGATAGTTTTAGCCAGTTCATCTCCTCTTTCAGCGTATTGGAAAATGGTTCTGAAATCAAGTATTTCTGTCTGACTTAACCTGCTTTTGGAAAATCCGGGGTGTTTTTTGGCTAATTCATATAAGTTCCAGGTTGAAGCTTCTGCCTCTGCACAGCCATAGTTTCCACAATTGCATAAATCTCCGTTTATGTTTACCGTAAAATGTCCTCCGAGAATTCCGGCCTGAAAATGTCTGCCCCTGAGCAGATTCCCTTCAATTACCGCAGAAGTGCCAATTCCGGTACCTAATGTCATCAGCACCAGATTATTACAGCCGGAACCTTTGCCGTATTTCCATTCTCCCAGGAGGGCAGAACGGGTATCGTTTTCGATAAAAAGCGGAAGATTCCATGTTTCTGAAACCCAACGGCTTAAATCTAATTCTATAACGTCACTGTATTTTTTATTAATCGATAAAACCTTTTTATGTACAGAATCAACAATTCCAGGAACGGCTATTCCCATACCGATAACATTGGAAATAGACAATCCTGCCTGGTCAAGAAGATTATTGAAACAGGCCGCTATTTCCGGTAATCTTTCTCCTAATCCTTCATGAGACTGGGCATCCATCTGGCTTGTTACCAGAATTTCTGATTGATGAATCAATCCTAGTTTGATCTGGGTACCTCCCAGATCAACTGCCATTACTATTTTCTTTTCCAATTTGAAGCTATTTAGAAAAAGGGAAATTATTTTTTAGCTGTTTTTTCAAATAATACAATGGCATCATATAATACACCTGCTTCTCCGCGGAAAGTACCTGAACCTTTTGGTTTATTGTCCACAGTGTACCATTCATAAAACCCCTTGTTATCAATTACCCGCTGAATCATAGGTTTAAATTGTTCATAGGCTTCTTTTTCAAAACCGTTCAAAATCAACTGTTTTATCATTCTGCCGCCAAACCAGGTCCAGTCTCCTCCGTTCTGATAACCATATGGATACATTCCTTTATTTTTAAACGCTCCTTCCGGATAAGTCGGGTATAAAGTAAGTCCGATAGAGCCGGCACCTGATTTCTTCACATTTTCCACCATTTTATCCAGAGAAATCTTAATCTGCTTTTTAGACAATAAATTAGCCTCAATTGCTACTGCGGTACCGCCGTGGTAATAAATCTCGTTTTCGTTAAAATTTTGCGGAAACGGTGAGCCATTCAGGTAAATATGCGGAATGAACTTGTTATTTTTCTCATCCCAGAGATATTTCATCGTATTTTTAGCAATTGCTTCACGAACAGGTTTCCATCTGGTTTTTTTAGCAGGAAGCATGGCCATAAAATTATCCAAAGCAATCAAAAACATCGCATTATCGTAAATGTCGATGGCATAATGGGTATCTTTTGTCAGATAAACACCCCATTCATGCTCCGGTTGAACATCTCCCCAATCTGCCGTGGTAGCTCCCCAGATCAGGCCATATTTTTTATTAAATCTGTGTTTCATTAAAAATTCCATCGACTGCTCTAATCGGTCAGCTACAGATTTACCTCCGATTTTTTCATGCAGAAAAGCTTTATCATGCGACAAACTGATGTATTTGTAAATCGCCTGAACCAGAGAAGTCTCCTGATCGGTTTCTACAGAATTTTTATGTCCGGCATAAGACGGTTCCAGGTCTGTATAAATATAGTCGTACCCAATGGTACTTTTTTTCGCCTTTTCAATAGGAATAAAACCGTCAACAATATTGCCGTCTTTCCCCTGAAGTCTGAAGAAAACTTTGAGATTTTCCTTTAATACTTCGGGTTTATGAACCTGTGCGGAAAGGGTGATAAAGGTATTATAATCCCGGATCCATACCTCACCATAACCATCTCCGGCATTAAAGCCATTTTTTACAATTTCAAGTGCTTTTGCCTTCACTTGCTTCAGTGCACTGTCTTTTTTTATTTCAGCATAAAGTCCGGTGTTCGTTTGCTGTTTAACAGCCAGACAATTTATGAGAGTAAAACAAAAAGAAAAGCTTAACAGGGTTTTTCTAATTTTCATGTTTTCTGATTAATTGGCTATTGGTAAAGATTTAACTCCCCAGTTTTCATTTGGCTGCGGTCCCATCTCAAGAATCAGAGAGCCACCTTTTAACAGTTCCGAAGCATCGAACCAGAAGTTGTTTAAAGCCTTACCATTCAAGGTTGCTTTTTGGATATAAATATTTCTTTTTGAGGTATTTTTAGCTTCAATGGTAAATGTTTTTCCTCTGCCGAACTGTCTTCCCAGATCAATCTCTGTTTTTTCAAAAACCGGACTTCCTATTTCATAAATCGGATTTACACGGGTACCGCCGTCAATCTGAAAAAGGCCTATTGCGTTCATTACAAACCATGCACTCATTTGTCCCTGATCTTCATCTCCGAGGTAAGCATTTGATACCTCATGTCCGTAATATCTGTCCATAATAGCTCTGCTCCATTTCTGGGTCAGCCATGGTTTTTTCACCCAGTTGAATAAAAAGGCAAAATGCATAGACTGCTGATTACCCTGAACTACCGGATAGTCCCAATATTTATCACCAGGTCCGTTGAATCTCAATTTATAGCTTTCTTCAAATCCCCAGTTTAGTCTTTCGGAAAACTTCTTTTCTCCGATCATACTAGCAAGCCCTGTAATATCCTGCGGAACAAAATAAGTCAGTTGCCAGGCGTTTCCTTCAACGTAATGCTCATTAGCCCCGGATTTATAGGGATCAAAATTTTTGAACCAATTCCCTTTCGAATCTTTCATTCTGGCATATCCTGTTTCAGTATCAATGACATTTTTCCACCATTTCCCTCTTTCCGAAAACCGGATATATTCCTTCGTTTTACCCAATGCTTTAGCAAACTGCGAAACAGTCCAGTCATCAAAACTATATTCAAGGGTATTGGAGAAACGACCTTCGTCATAAGGTACATACTGATGTTTCAGATAAGTTACTAAATCCCGGTTTCCGGCAAAACCACCTCCTACCGAAGCGGGCGGAGTAGTTTGCATTTTGTTTACTGCTTCGAATGCTTTCTGGGCATCATATCCCCTTATTCCCATCTGATAAGCCCCGACTATCAGCGGAATTTCATGCTCTCCGACCATTACCGGAATATACTCCATTCCGGCGGGTCCTTTTGCCAGCCAACCGCTATGCTGATACATAGCCAATTGAGAATTCACCCATCTGTTCGACCATTCCGGTGTAACCAGATTCCAGAATTGATTCAAATTCCAGAAAGTATTCCAAAAGGCATCACAACCCAACGCTACATCATCCTTATCTGTGAATTTTTGCACTTTTTCATCTGCATCAATCCAACTTCCATCAACATCACTAAAGGTATTTCTGCTGGCAAGAGAACGGTACATATTGCTGTAAAATCTCTCTTTTCCCCGCTTATCATTACTGCTTACTTTCAATCTGCCTAAAAGATCATTCCAAACCTTTTGCTGGTTTTTTCTGACCCGGTCAAAATCCCATCCGAAAGGGTCGGAAATCTCAGTTTTCAGATTCAGTCCTGCATTCTCAATACTTACATAGGAAATTCCCGTTCTTACCTGTACCTTATGGTTTTCATGCGTGTCAAATTCAAGGTAAAAACCTGCTGTTTCAGCGCTATCTGCCTGAAGGTTGCTCTCTTCCCTGATCTGATCATTCAGCCAGCTGCCATAATTTTTTATTGGCTGATCAAACTCCATCACAAAATGAACCTTGTAGGCCTGATCCGCCTGATCCGACCAGACATTATCAGAAAACTGATCAATATAACCCTCAATTCTATAGTCACTGATTTTTTTAACATTAATCCCTTTAATCTTATAATCATATTCTGTCGGGATTTTAAAATCGACCATTATTCTGCCTTTTTCACTATTGTGATACGTGTAAGTCTGGAAAGAGGCTCTAGTGGTAGCAGTGAGTTCGGCAGTGATGTTGTAATCTGTAAGATTAACTTTATAGTATCCAAGAGGCGCTTCCTCTGTGCTTTTATCCATTCCCGAACGGTAGCCACTATCCGGATTGCTCTGATCTCCGATTTTAATATTCAGCGGGCCTGCCGTTGGAAAAGTTCCCAGACCTGTCATGGTCCATTCATGAATATGACTGAACGTTCCGATCGATTCAAAGGCAGGATCGTATCCGGCTTGCCAGCCGGTATTCTGATTATCAGGACTTAATTTGACCATCCCGAAAGGCATCCATGGGCCGGGAGCAATCATCCAGCGGGAATGTGCGACGCCAAGCATGGTATTAACATAATCTGCCGGGGTTTTTATGGCTTTCGGAGCTCTTTTTACCTCTCCTTTTCTCAGAAGCTGGTGATTGAGGTAAATTTCATATTGACTGCTTTTCTCTGCTGATACTTCCGGCATAGGTGCTTCCAGCACATATCTTCCCTGCTCGATCTTCTGAGAAAGAATAACAGAACCATCTAATTTCACCTGAATTGACGGACTTCCTTTAATATGCTGCAAATCAATCAATAATGGTTGAAAGTTTTTGCCGTTAAGCAGTGTTTCATAGTTTGCAGCAGTAATATTTTTAAGAAGAATTTCTTTGGGTAAATCTAACCGGGTTTCAGAAGGGCCTTCGAGTTTAACCTGATCGAATGCCAGCCAGCCTCCTTCAGGAACAGTTATTACAATTTCATTATTACCGGCACGGATTAAGTCGTTCGGCACATCAATGCTAATTAATTGTTCTTTGGCATTGCTAAAATCCCCCTCCGGATTTTTGGAACCATTACCTTTGTTAAGTTTAAATTTCCAGGCTTTCCCATTCATAATAACCTGTAATAGAGGAGCATTTACGGGATCTGTCTGCAAAATATCAAGTGTGAATTTCCAATTTCCTGAAGAGGGTTTTTGCTTTAATTCAAAATTAATATTGAGGAAATTAGCCCGGATTCCGGAGAGCGTTGCCGTTCCGCCCCAGTCATTCGCAGGCCCGGGAAGTACATATGGCCAATCTTTTTCGGCTTTAGAATGTCCGACTAAAAAATAATTATCTTCATACCCGAAATCAGATGCTAAAAATTGACGATACTGGTCAGGAGCCAATGCCATTTTATCAGGAGAGTTATCATTTTCTCCAATCTTCCAGATCGTTTTCTCCTGCCCGAAACTTCCAAAAGTCTGTGATAACATAGCCAGAATCAAACAAAAAATCAATTTTTTCATAATTAACAATCTTAAAGTATGAGTTATTTGTGTTTCGATTAATATAGAAATTAAAGTTGGTATGTATGAACATATTTATTTTCGCAAAAACACCTAATTGGTACAATCTTTATTTATCAGATATCGTCAAACCTTCGGAGATTTCTGAAGCGTTTCACTAAACGCAAATATGTTTTATGCTAATTGGCCAGATCAATAGAATAAGTAAATTTATCTGCTCTGTAGTAACCCAGATTATATTCTATCAACCTGTCGCCCGGGTCACAGACGATTCTTTTACGAAGTAAAATGGGCTCCCCTTTTTTCATTTGCAAAGTTTGTGCACGAGACTCATCTGCGATGACAGCACAGATTTCTTCTTTGGAAACAGCGACTACAGTATGATAATCTCTTTCAAGCATTTCATAAAGTGGCTGAGAGAAATTTTCCTCGCCTGTCAAGCCCACACGTGGGTGAAAATACGAAATAAAATAAACCACCGGGCCTGATTCCAATCCTCTTAATCTTTCCAGTTTCAGAATTCTGGTATGTTCTGCTATTCCGAAAATCGTTGCTATTTCCGCTGTCGCTTCAACCCATTTTATTCTGACAAAATAATTTTTTACAGCTAATCCCCCTTCAAGCATTTCAAGGGTAAAACTCGACCATTTATTTAATTTGGTTAGAATACTTTTCTGAGCAACTTTTGTTCCGACGCCCTTTTTTCTGACAAGAAGCTGCTCATGAACTAATTTATTAATCGCATGCCTGACTGTATTTCTTGATATACCCAATCTTTTGGCAATATCTACCTCATTTGGAAAGAGTTTACCATTCTGATATTCCGGATCACCAATCAGTTTTCTCAAAATCTCTTCTACCTGTACATGTAGCGGAAGAGCACTTTCATGGTTGATATTAAAAATTTCCATTCAAATTTAATATGTATGAACATATGAACATTACAAAGAAATGCAATACTTCTTGTTCTACAAAATGTTTATACTATTTTTTTAGAAAAAAGGAGTTTTTAAAGATTATTAACTCTTATCAATTGAAGCGGCATCATACAATTATACGCCAATAAAAAAGGTAAATGAAAAAGACGAGTCTTTCTCATTTACCTGATTTGTTTATTTTTGAAAATTCGGATTTCTTACAGAAATCGTCCTAAAGTGTCATTTCCCAACCTTTTTCATATTCCCGTTTCCATAATTTCATTGCTTCTGCATCATTGAGAATGTGTCCGTTTTTAGGATCACAATAAAGTGTTCTGCCTGAGCGATAAGAGATATTGCCGAGTTGAGGTAATAAAGTTGATTTCTGGCCTTCCGTTATCGGTGCAACCAATTTGCTTTTTCCACGGATAGACTCTACGAAGTTGGACAAAATAATACTGTCAAGTTTCTCTCCCATCCCCATTGTATTTGTACGGGAAGCCTCCTGAAGTTCTGTTTTAACCTCTTTAACTAATTTATTGTCTAAATCATACACTTTGTAATCATCTCCTCCCGGAACAAACATTGTACCTTTTTCTCCATAGAAAATCACCCCTCTTCCGTAGCCTTCGCTGTTGAATCCATTACTGCTCCGGCCTTCCCAAAGAGCCATTTTATTATCCGGAAACTCGAATGAGATTGTTTGTGTATCAGGTGTTTCCCAGTCGTCTTTATAAGCAAATCTTCCTCCGATTGAAGTAACTTTAACAGGAAAATCAACGCCTAAGCCCCAGCGTATTACATCCAATTCATGGGTTCCGTTGTTCAAAGCTTCACCTGTTCCCCAGTTCCAGAACCAATGCCAGTTATAAGGAACGAGATTATCCTGATAAGAGCGGCGGGGAGCAGGTCCTTGCCATAAGTCAAAGTTCAGATTTGCCGGGACACTTACTTTTTTCCCATAACCAATTGGTTTGCGGGCATTTGCATACCAGCCTTTGGCGTAATAAACTTTCCCGATTACACCTTCATGCAATTCTTTAATTGCTTCAATAATTCTTGGAAAAGCTCTCCGCTGGCTTCCCATCTGAATAAGTTTTCCATACTTATCCGCTGCTTTTACCAGCATTTCACCTTCTGCTGGGTTATGAGAACAAGGCTTTTCTACATATACATGCTTGCCGGCTTTAACTGCCAGCATGGTAGCAGGAGCATGCCAGTGATCGGGTGTTGCGACCATCATCGCATCCATATCTTTTAATTCCAGCATTTTCCGGACATCTGTAAAACCTTTTGGTTTCCTGCCTGTCAGTTTTTCAATTTCTGCTACAGTTTTATCTACTACATTGCTATCCACATCGCAGACGTATCCGATTTCAACGTTGGGCAGCTGGGCAAACATTCTGGAGACAAAAAATCCACGGCTGTTTGTTCCCATTGCCCCCAATACCACTTTTTCATTGGGCGAGCCATTAAATGCATAGATGTTCGGGAGGGTAAAAACTCCGGCACCTGCCAGAGCCGTTTTCCTGATAAATTCGCGACGATTTTCCATATTTAGTTAAACTGTTAGAAGAATGGGATTGCCCTTAAAGTTAATCATTCAAATGAATAAGTTCAACCTTACCTGTTCGGGTTACCGGCAAATTCTTCAGGAAATCAACAGTTTTCCGGCAGATAGCATAATGCACATGGCTGCTTTACATTATGCTATTCAATCGTGAACGAATCATTATATTTTTTCAACAGAGAAATAAGGCGTGTTTTCAATATTTTTACTTGTGGATTATCCTTATTATACAAATTATTCTGTTCAAACGGGTCCGCCTTGATATCATATAGAAAAGCATTTAATTGTTTCCCTTTTCTCTGATAAGCAAGTTTATAATTATCGGTACGTATTCCTCTGAATCCTGAACTCAATTTTGTATCGTTGTTATTAAGCGCTCCCATAAAAAATTGTTCTGTGGGCATAGCTCCTTTTCTGTTCAAAAAATAGTCTGCATAGCTCTTTCCGTCAACAGTTGCCGGGATTTCCTTTTTAAGTCCGGCCAGATCAAGTAATGTCGGGCAAACATCTACAAGACTGCCTAAAAACTTCTTATCAATATCCGGTGAAATATGTCCTTTCCAATAAACAATAAGAGGAATGCTCAGTGATGCTTCATAAATATTATTTTTAGACACTTCATCATGTTTACCTAAACAATTCCCGTGGTCAGCAGTAATCAATACAATTGTGTTATCAAGCATTTTTTTCTCTTTAAGTGCATCGATGATACGTCCGATCTGCTCATCTACTCCTGTGATATTTGCATAATAGTCCTTAATATTTTTGCGATATTCTTCGCCCATCGGAGTTCCTGCAGGCGGAATATCAGCATCTGACAGCAAAGAATCAAGTGGCATATTTTCATAAGCCTTCTGATACTTTTCGGGAGCAGTATTGTAAGGCGAGTGGGGGGGATTTATCGAAACCACTAATGAAAAAGGAGCATTCGGATTTCTGACATTTCCTTTATTATCAAAAAAGTCAATGGCTTTGTCGGCTTCATGTACAGGGCCCCATTGATCTACGAAATGAAATTCGTCCCGCAATGCTTTTGTATCCCAGTACATCGGACGGCTATGGTAATCATATGTATTATAGGCGTACCAATAGTCAAAACCATGACGTCTGTCGAAGGGAGTCCATTCGTTCCATGCTGTTCCACCCTCATTATTTTTGGTTTGGATATACGGCTGATGAGGTGAGTCAAGGTGCCATTTCCCGATGTAGCCGTTTGAGTAGCCTTGTTGTTTTAATATATCTGACCAGCAAACGATATCAGAGGGCAGTTCAACGCCATATGGAGCCGTATTCGAATTAGCATTACCATGCACTTTATTTTTAGCCGGATAGGTACCGGTTAGTAACATGGCCCTTGCAGGAGAGCAAACAGGATAGTTGGTTACCATTTGAGTAACAGCTAACCCTTTTGAAGCTAATGCATCGAGATTAGGCGTTTTCACCTTTTCTTTTCCAATAAATCCTAAAGCCTGTCCTCTCCATTGATCAGTTATGATAACGAGAATGTTGGGCTTCCTTTTTGTTTTTACCTGCGCCGATATTGTAAAGCAATTTAGTGTCAAACAAATCATGCAAAGGCATATCAATTTTACATTTGTGTATAGCTTCATTTTCGTTTCCTTTATTTGATAAATTTTACCATGTTCGTTTTGGCTTAATAAAAACTCTGTTCCCGTTTCTTTTAAACATTTTCTAAAGTGTGCAAAGTCACCGTGTCAAAAGGTTAGCTGAATCTCAGGCATCCTCTGTTAAAATTAACCGAGGGTGCCTGAGATTTATAAGCTCTGATAGCTTTTACAGGCTGATCATTTTCGTTACAGGTTTACCACAGTCTTTTCCTTTTAACATTGGAAAAGCAATCTGTTTATCGTTGATACTTACTATAATTTCATTAAGTTCCTGGTTCATTTCAGCATCAGTTACCGTAATCTCATAGGTATTATCGATTTTCTCCAATAATACAGCACATGGAGCTGATGCTTTTAACCTGAACTCAGGAGTTTCTAAATTACCCTTGCCTGTATAAAATACAGCACCGGTAACTTTCCTGTCATCCGACTGAATAGCCTGAATAGTTGTATCATTTTTTAATACATTAACAGGTAGTTTAGGAGCAGGATTTCCATTACCCATATAAACCGCATATCCATAAGTATCATTTACGGGGTGCTGTCCGTGGTCAATCCATAGCCGTAAGATATTCACCTGTTCCGGCAAATTCTCTTTTGTCTTATTTGTAAAGTTCATTTTTCCCCAATCCGTTGTTTTGGATTCACAGACAAACAGGGCTTGCCTGGAAAATTCCGGCAAAACGGTATAGGAAAATTTATTTTGTTGCTTAACCCAGACAGGATTGGTCTCTGAAATTAAGGATATAGGTTTGTTTAGGGTCACGGGCTTTTCTATGCCATTCTCAATAATGTAAACCTTTTCTCCGAGAGCCGTTTGGTCAATTGTTGTACGGATCGTTCCGGGCATTTCCGGTTTAAGATTGGTAATTCCGGCACCCAAAGCGATCAGGTAATCTCCAACTATAAAATATGATTTGTATGCCTTCACACCATACAGCACCGGATTTTTACCAATATTATCTCCTTTATCATTTACACCATTATTATCTGAAGCATTCATTTTTTCAAAAATAAATCCTGCTGCACTGTTTGCTCCACCGCTTGTTGCAGCGGCGGCAAAATTGTACTTACTTGTATACCCTCTCCAATTGGTAACAGGAGTCAGGTTTTCCATCCCTTCTCTCGCCGTTACTCCGGGGCTGGCTGTTACATCCCATCCGCCAAAAACGCTTCTGTACTCTCTCCCGTCTTTTTCAAATAATGTTAATCCATCTGCCGTATAAAAATTGTAGGCATCTGCAAAGTCAGAGGCACTTTCTAAACCATCACAGCGGCTGGAGGCCATGTTAACAATCAGGTGGTAATCATTACTTTTCTTAACCAGGTCATCATTATTATAAAACCATCGAGTGCCATTATAAACACCTTCCGGATAATCTGACATTCGGATATTTTTACTTTCTCCTTCCGTTTGCAATTGCTCCAGCTCCTTTAATTCACTTACTGAAAAGTCTTTTCTCCAATCCTTAAGGACGCTATTCAGGATTCCCATGAAAGGAATCGTTCTTGAACTGAGATTATAACTCATGGAATTTCTGTCAAGGCATGGCAAAATATAGCCTTTATAATAATACCAATTCCCACCATGGAAATAATTGAGGAATGCTTCTTTATTTTCCGGAGTCAATGATTTTTCCCATGGCGTTCCTTGCAAAGCAGTAAGTATCGAGAGAGCGCCCGAAGTCCCGTCGATAGGATAGCCCCAGATCAGGCATTGCTTTCCATGCCCCCAACCAGCACCGTCGGCAGTAAATCCTTCATTCCAAAAAGATTGATTATAGGTTGCCTGAGAAGTGGGACTGATTCCTTTCGAGCTAACTTCTGCAAGCAAATCAATCATTGGTACAGATTTGTACATACAGGCAACAGCAAGCAAAGGGCGATAGCCCAAAGCGTTACCACCGACCCACCATACATGATTGCGAAAACGCTCAATTTGCACCACATTATTATCGGTTGCATCATTTCGAAAGGGCTGAGTCCATGCCTGTAAGGCAATTACCTTCAACATATCGCATGCCTCAGCCAATAATTTATTATCAGTTTTTCCTTCTTCTACCTTATCCATTTCCTTTAATAAGCAGAAATAGATAGCTACAGCAGCGGTTGGCGCTGCGAAACAAGAGGCATGAAATCTTTTCCAATCATTAGGTCTATTAATCTCTTTATTTCCATAATATATAATAGCCTTTAAAAATTGCTTGGTTAACACTTGCTTACTGTCAGCCTGTCCATTCCGGTAAGCTTCCGCAATTTTCCATAATCGGTTATAGGCTTCAGCAATAATAGCAGGATCATTTTTTTGCTTTTCTGTAAAATCTATAAAAGCCCCATCGGCATTTATCTGTTCAAATAAAAAGTCGTTGTCTTCCTTTACCTTTAATGAATAAGAATGATATCCATTTTTAAGATACTTTTCCCTGAAATTAAGAATAGTCTCTTGCTTATTCTTTTCCTGAGGCTTAACAACCGGATCATAATACTTCCGGTAATTCGAAAAAGCGATTTTCTGTTCAGCAGATTGCCCGGACCCCTTCAAAAAGAAAAAGGTAAATAGTGCAACAAAAAGTGTACTTCTTTTGATTAACCTGATCATTTTATTAAAAAATAAATTTATTCAATATATAAAAGGTGCATGGCACCTATTTCTTAAAAGGTATAGCCCAAACACCGGAAGACGTTCCATTCTCAAAACTTCCCTTCCCATTTATGGTTGAGAAATACATACAACGAGGCGTTCCATTTTAAAAAATATAAATGGCCTTTCTAATTATCCTCTTTTTCAATAGTATTATCATCCCACCGGATGGTTTTGAGTAGGTTTTGGGTTCTTATCGATTTTCCAATTTATCCAATTAACAGAGTGCGCCAACACACCCTCACCCCATTCATCTGTATATTTTCCCTTATGATCCTTAAAAACAACATGGTATCCTCTTTTATCTTTCCATAAAAATGGATCCTCAAGTTCCCCCATCACTTTTGCATTAAAAACAGGGCTTTTATTATTTAATACCCGATAGGGGCCTTTAATAGTTTTAGTATATGCCATACCAAGCGACATGGGTCCATGTCTAATACCTTCGGGTTTATCGGCAACAGCATGCACAATTTCTGACGAAACCATCCAGCCCGGATGAAAAACAATGGTATCCGGATAACAAGACGAAAAAAGATGGTACTTGCCATCGTTTCCTTTTATTACCGTATTATCCCAAACCCAATATCTTTTGAGGAAAAAGCCACCATTTTAACAGCCTGACATTGATTCTGAAAAAATTCATTCTTAGTGGTTTCCTTTAATGTTAACAAATCCGTTAACTCTTCTTGTGCTGATGCAGATTGAGCTACAATTAACATGAGTCCTAAAAAATCAAAAATGCGTGTTTCATAAATCTATTTTCATTCATTAGCGCATTTCTTAAAAAACAATCAGAATAACTGACTATCATAGCCTTACTTCATTAAATCAATCTGATTAGAAAATCCGTGTCTGCACTCCATCGTTATTACAGTATTATTTCCAGCAACCCAAATAGATTTTACCATCAAGTTTTGCTTTAATTTCCACTTTCCTTTCAAAGTAATCGTCAATTCAACTGGCATACTGTAGTTATTAAACTTTTTATCTTTTTCTACAAAATTAAGATCAGGTTGCACCGCACTTATCGTAATAGTTGTTGCTTCATTCTTAATCATCACAAGTGAAGGCACAGAAACACTTTCTAAAATGGCGTCATCTAATTCTTTAGCTGTATCAAATATTACAAATCCTGTCGTGGATGTCTCATTATCTTTTACAATATGAGCCACATTATCTGCTCTTATGACTTGATATGATTTATCATTCTTAACTTTATTTTCAAAAGAATTGACGGCATCTCTTTGGAGTCCCGGATAAATAACATACTTATAGGAAGCTTCTTTGGGGGCCTTTTTATGTTCTATCCAGGCAGAAGCATAGTCACCTTTTGTCACAGTGTCATTCTTTGCTTTAGGATTCATTTTACCTGTATTAACAGAATAGGCGTTATTGTAAGATTTCTGAGATTGTCTTCTTATTTCAATTTTATCAGAAGATAAAATATAATATCCGTTTTGATAAGCATCAATCAACCATTTACCCGAATTGCCGGTCACCTCCATTGATGATTGGTAAGGGAACGTCGAAATGCTCTTATTTTCAGATGAAAAAACAGGCATTGAAGTATCTCCTAAAAAATTCTGAAACAAATTAGTTTGAACCGGATGTATAGTGTCAATACTTGAAATTCCGGTACCAATACATATTAATTTATCCCCAAAAGAAAACACAGATTTATTAGCCTTCAATTTTCCTGGGAATCCTATATTTTCTCTTGTCCCGTCTGCATTCGAACCTTTGGCTTCATTCAATTTCATGCCAAAAACTCCATTATTGCCCAAAGTCACGGCACCTGCAAACGTTTCATCTGACCGGAACATTATTAATTCGGTATTCGGCTCCAATTCTTTAAAGGGAAGATCAATAACGGTTGTTCCGGGATAGCGATTCCAATCCCAACCTTCTTGTTTAAAACCACTGGCTGCATCACCGCCTATATTATTTATCTGAATACTTCCATTTGAAGGGTATCTTCCATATCTATTAGCATCGACATATATTTCTGACGACCAAACATATTTACTGTAGCCTTTTATAATGGCAGCCCAATTATTCCTTCTATGAATTGCCGTTGCAGCATAAGGAAGCACGTGATAACCTGGCAATATATCTTCCCCAACGGCATATAAACTTTTAAATTCCTTACTATTTACTTTATCCTGATCTCCCCATAATCTTAAATAAGCAGAAGCTACTTCTTTATCTATTTTCGAAGTTCCATCAGGATTTCCTGAACGGGCCATCAGCAAAAATGATTTTTTTAATGATTTAATAGAATTATCTTCAAATGGATGGCGTCCAGCATTTCCAAAACCGAAATCCAGCAGCTGGCTATACAATCGCGTTGTTAATAATGATTTCTTAAAATTCTTATGCCCGGCCTCGTCAATTCTAAACTGAGTTCCGGAAAGTATAAAAATCAACTGAGGTACACTTGCAAAAGCCCCCATTCCATAAGCAGGATAATGTCCACCATGGTGCCATGATGTACCATCTATTTTGAACACGCCTAACTCATTATTCTGAGTTAAGGTTTTTGAAATATAATTAGAATATCCGTCTAATAAAGCCGCTTGCTTTTCAGCATTATCAGACATAAAAATCAATTTTAAATGATAGAAAGACTGAGTATTAAAATAATCAATATTAGCTTCAAATTCATTTTCCGGTCCCAGAACTTTGCCAAGATTAAAAACCCACTGCAAACTATTTCCGACCTCATTTAACAATCCTGCTTTTTTTAATGGAGCTCTCATCATATAAAATGCATCTACAAGCTCCCGTAAAGCATAACCGATATGGTGTCGTGTTCCACCCGACGTACCCTCTTGCCATCCCTGGTCTAAAAAGTAGCGGGTTGATGTAATAAACAGATCTTCTATTTCAATTCTATTCTCATCAGTACTTTGAAGATAATAATTTGCTATTTGCTTTAAGGATTTACCAAAATCACTTACACTATTATAACTTTTACGATTAACATCTTCTTTATCAAAATACACTTCATCAATTACAAAAGTTAAAGGTGGACCTAAAACTGTCTCGCTCTTCACTAACTTTAATCTGGCGTATTCTTCTTTTGCCTTTGATAGGTTATTATTCTTTCCTCCATCTTTAATAAAAGTATCATCCAAGCGCTTTTCAATAAGGGCCAGATCCTTTTTCTTAGTCTCAGAAACCGACTTCAACGATAGATCGTAAATTCGTTGCATGTTTCTAGTCAAAGGCATCCAATGATCTTCTCCATTTTGTCTATCCCGTTTAATAAAAGGAACCATTACATCGGGATAAGGATGACGGTCATCCATATATTGAGAAAACACAATATCATCAAAGAACAATTCCCCTTTACTTTTAGCAGTACTACTGCTTACCCGGAAGGTATCATAAGCTATCTCATCCTCCTTTTTGGGGGCATTGCCACTCATTTCGAAAAAAGGAACTCTAATCGTTCGCCAACCTGTAAAATCTAATTTAACCGGAAACCAAACCTCTTCTTTACCTGCTTTTTCAAAAGAAATTTTGATCGTATCTTCCTGTGCTTTTTCATTGTACAAAGAAATCACCAAAGTCGGGCTTGCTGGAAAGAAATCTCCGTAAGAAAGCGGGCTTTCTTTTTTAGTTAAAATTCTAAAATCAGAAGTTTCAAAAAAACCTCCTTTAGTCCATTCCCATTTCAGCGATGACTTTCCAAACTGATAATGTTTATTACTTATAGATAATTCGCTTGAATTATCCTTTTTGAAATGAATTATGGACGTCTCATTCTCAAACGATTCTCTGGCAGGATGGTTATTTTTTATTTGTGAAAAACTTAAAAATCCTGTTAACAGAAAGGGCATTACAAGGAACTTATTAACTATTTTCATTTCTTTTACTCATTTTGATTCTTTGCTTAGGCTATAAATACCATTTTTTATATCGCAATAATGCTTCTAAAAAATAATAATCGGCATAAGTGAGTGGTGTATCTACTTCTGAATTATGCGGAATTGAGCCTACACTATGCATCAATAAATAACCTCCATTAGCTCCCGGTTTTGCTCTATACTTTGGAGTTGACAAAGACTTCAGAATGGTTTTGGCAACATCAATGTAGTTTTGTTTTTCCTTCCCCGAAGTATATTGTCCTAATTCTAACAAGGCTGAGGCGTAAACAGAAGCCGCCGAAACGTCCCGCAAAGTAGTTGGGGTTATTGGTGCGTCAAAATCCCAATACGGAACCTTATCTGCCGGTAAATTGGGATTGTTCAAAATGAATTTTGCAACCCCTTGAGCTTGTTTCAGATAAGCAGGATTTTTGGTAAAACGATACATCATAGTATAACCGTACAATGCCCATCCCTGCCCTCTGCTCCACGCACTCGAATCTGCATAACCTTGAGATGTAACTTTCTTTCTGACTTCACCGGTATTCAAATCATAATCCAACACATGGTAACTGCTGTAATCCGGCCTGAAGTGATTTTTTATCGTACTGTTCGCATGAGCTTCTGCGATGTTTGCAAAGCTTTTATCTCTGCTATTTCGGCTTGCCCATTCCAGCATCTCTATATTCATCATATTGTCAATTATAACCGGGCCAACAAAACCTTTTTGTTTAAGTGCGCCATCAGTAATTTCCCATGACTGAATAACTTTGGCATTTGGACGATACCTGGTTGCCAATGATTTAGCCGATTGAAGAATTACTTTTTTATATTCTTCATTTTTTGTCAATCGATAGGCGTTTCCAAAACTGCAAAACATCATAAACCCCAGATCATGGTTTTTAGTGAAATATTTTACTGTATCTAAAATTGCCAGTCTTTTTTGGGCTTTATCAAGTATCCATGGTTTTCGGGTATATTCATAGATATACAAAAGTGATCCCGGATAAAAGCCACTACACCACCAATAAACATCGGAACTAATATTTCGGTTGTCCTCAAATGTTCTTGGCATTTTATTCAAGGGAGTAGCTTTCTCTAAATTTTGAATTTGCTTTGCAGCAAATTCAAAATCATCATGAATCATTTTTTTCATTGCCAAACGATCCTTTCTATTATCTTTCTGTGCAAAAGATGATAAACAACAGAAGGACAATAATATTAGCAGGTATTTAATTCTTTTCATTTTTTCTTGTTTTGCCTTGTCAATTTATCAGACATTATTTCTGTAGGAGGAATCAGATTCAAAATATATATAATATTGGAAATATAGACAGCAGCCTAAATCTATGATAATAACAGCTTTAAATGATTAGCATTGAATATCCGGAAACAGAGAAACCTTTTAATTAATCCCCTTGTATCCTTTATTATGATTACGGTAATTATATTTTTCGGAATTGCTGAAAACCTGTTTTCCTCTTACAAATCCTGCATAATCCTGTATAACATAACCCGGCCTCCCTTTCATTTCCTGAAAAATCTTCCCCAGATAAATGCCGATTACTCCTATCATCATTAACTGAATCCCGCCTATTAAACTCGTAAAAATGATAATCGAAGCCCAGCCTGTAATAACATTATGGTTAAACAAATGTTGAAAAAGAGCATAAAGCCCATAAAATGCCGAAATACCAACCATCAGAAACCCGAGAAATGCTGACATATACAAAGGCTTGGTTGAGAAAGACGTTATTCCCGTCGCTGCAAGTGTAAGCATCTTTTTCAAGGAGTATTTGGTTTTACCTGAATACCTCACTGCAGGAGTATAGTCTATTCTATATTGTTTAAACCCAAGCCAGGGTATAACTCCTCTCAGAAATAAATCCTTTTCTTTCAGCTGAATGATATAATCAGCCACTTTTCTATCTATCAATCTGAAATCAGCGGCTCCTTTCTCAATCGGAATATCTGTAACGAATTTGATTACCTGATAGAAAAAAGAAGAGGATATTTTCTTAAAATATGTTTCATCATCACTTTCCTCTCGCACCGTGTAAACAATCTCATAGCCTTCCATCCATTTTTCCACAAATCCCGGAATCATTTCAGGTGGGTGTTGTAGGTCGGCATCCATCGTAATGATACAATCACCTGTAGCATAATCAATCCCCGCTCTCAAAGCCATCTGATGACCGAAATTGCGTGAAAAAGATACATATTTTATATTTTCATTCAGTTCATGGAGTCTTTTTAATACGGCAAGAGAGCCATCTGTACTTCCGTCATCAATAAAAATCATCTCATACTCAGCATAATTCTCCAGTATGGGGAGTGCTTTTGAAACAAGCATCCCGATATTGCTCACTTCATTGAAGGTGGGTATAACAACAGATATTTTAAAATCCTTATTCATGGGTCATAATTTGCATCAAAAGTTTGGTAATTGGTAATTCGGGATTCATGCCAGCTGGCATGAATCCCGAAGGTTATTTTATTCAAGTTTAATAAACTTGATTGCTGTACGTTTACCTCCTATAACCACTTGTAAGAAATAGACTCCTGTGTGAAGATCTCCTCCGAACCTAACTGCATCGTCTGTAGTTTGAGAAATCGTTCTGATTAAACGACCAGCGACATCGGTTATCCACATTTGTGCCTGCCTGTTCACATTATCCGGTAGTTGTACTTCAAATTCGCTGTTGCTCGGATTAGGGAACACTTTTACCGCATTGGTCTCTTTCTGCTGAGATGTTGTACCCAATGTCTCCTGATTACGTACCAGTTTTATTTCAACTGGAAATCCATCTGCAACTGTAAACGAAACTGTTGTTCCGGAGGCTGAAGCTGAACCAATGCTGACATTAGGATTTGCCAACGATACATTCCATTGATCATTTAAGGTCAAAGTAATAGTTTTCGCTGTTGATGGCGTAGCTCCCATATCTGGATTACTAACTGAAAGAATTATTTCTGAAGAACTCTCATTCAGGACTTTATACATAACTAAACAAGGAGAGTCGTTTGCTTTAAGCAATCCATCAGTAATTGTAGCATTGGCAGCGGGCAAAGCATATGCCCAGGTTTTAGAGGCTTTGTGTTCGATTATCTGTTGGTTAGCATTATTTTGATAAACGCTATATGGCTTATCAGCAGATTGCATTTGTTGAGCAAATGTTGTCATTCTTGAGGTACTAGCTGAAGGTATACAAACGAATTCATATGAACTGTTCGTCGGAGCAACTCCATGATCCAGATAGGCGAGATGGTAATTGTTTGACGAATTGCTTGCTATAGTAGAATCAGTAGGAGCAATCTGATTCTGATAAGGCGTGGTTTGTACAGAATTTCTGATTTTCAGAGCACCAGAATTGGGTAAAATGTAGTATCCGGTGTTGTAATTATCAATAATCCAGTTAGGAGAACTATCTGCAAATGAATCTGTACTTTGATTGGTTTTTATATCACCATTTACCAAAACATCTGTTGAGTTATTATTAAGCCTTTGGAATAAAGTTGTTACCGTTGGATTAGTAGCATCATTATTTTTAATACCATTGGCTAAACAAATAATAAAATCATCTACGGCAAAATAAGTTTTATTAAATTCAAAAGTATTATTATGAGTATTTGGACTATAAGTAATGCCAAATCCTACATTACTCAGTTCTTTAAATTTCATGGCAAACAATCCGGATTGTCCTATGTTTTTTGACAGAACACTTTTATTTGCTTGACCTAATACTAAAGCCCCAGCAAAGCCGTAAGTGTTTTTTTCGTCAATCCGCTCTCTTTCAGCATGCAATTTACTCCAAGGCAATACTATCGTTGTTGTCCCCGGATTATAATTCCAGTCCCACCCTACTACGTCATATCCATTTCCTGTAGTGGCATTTCCGGGATATATAATTTCCAATGCCCCGTAACTTTGGTATCTACCAAATCTATTTTGACTTGCATAAATCTCAGAACCCCATAACACATCGGATTGTCCTTTCATCGATGCAACCCAGTTATTTTTCCTATATACCCCTAAATTCCCGTAGTTAAACTGGATATAACCTTCCTCAAATGGTGTAACAGTACTGTTGTTAAAATTATTATTAACACCATATCTTCTATTGTAAATTCCAGCCAAAACAGAATCTGCACTACTTAACCCTAAAATTTTACCCCCGGATATAGCAAGATTAGCTAAAGTGCCGGATGATAATGTGGTCGTTTTAGTTTGCGGATTTCTTCCAGCCATTGCAAAAGGTTTTACCCCTGCATCGTTAGAATACATAGTCTGGGCATAAACCGCATCTCTAAATCTAAAATAAGAAGACTGATCAATTTGAAAACTGGTACCCTCTAAAGATTTAATAGCTGCCGAAACTGTACTATAAGCATACATATAACCATCATAACTGTTATTGTGATGGTTTCCTAAACCATCTTTTTTTAAACCATCATTTGTGCCAGGAGTGTATATCAAGAAACGGTCAAGAAATCTTTTAGCTGTTTTAAAATACCGTACTTTTTCATCATCAGTCTTAAACCAATCAGCATAAGCAAATAACACATCTATATCCAGGTACATTATATCAGTTAAAATTGCACCATTCGTTTGAATGGTATTGAAATCGTAATTGGGATCAAAAAGATATTTGAACGAATCGGTCTCAGTTTGAAGAGTATTACCAAACATATTTTTTACCTTATCAGAGAGGAAACTGTTGAGAAACACTACAGCGCGAGATAATGTAGGATAGTTATAAAATGTTAACGCCGTATTGGTCTTATTACAATTTTGATCTGTCGCATACCAAACGGCTTTCATCGCCATATTACTTACACTGGTATCAGTGGGGCTAAATTTCAAATATTGTGCAAACGTCTTTAAGAAACCAATTTGTGAGGTACTGGTTATCGGATTTCCTGTTATAGTATTTCCTGTTATGGTAATATTTAAAGCATTATATGCAGCAATGGCATTATTTAAAGCAGTTGCAGAAGGAGCTGCTGTTCCTAAAATTTGATTAGACAAATTCGCACGGATTGTATTTAAATCGCTAATTTCTGAAGTAGTAGCCGTGGTAAGTGGCAAATCAAAATTAAAGGTTGGTTTACATACCGGAAGCATATTAATAAATTGTCCATTTACCTTTACATAGTCTAACCCCGCCTGACGTGCTGTATTCAAATCATCTGTACGAACAAATCGTACCGCAATTTGATCCCCTGAACTCGAAGTGGTAAAAACATAAGATAAAGTAAGCGTGCCAACAACCCCTGAACCAGTGGTAACAGCTGCTGTTTCAGCCAAAACAACATTGTCCGTTACATTATAAACCTGCATTTTGAATTTACAATATGACGAGGCTGTTTGCCAATATTTTACTTCAAGATTAATTTGTCCATTGGCGAAAGGAGTTCCTCCCAATAAATATTGTATTCCTTGTAAAGCGGGCGTCGTGGCAGTCCCTTTAATGAGCACAGCTCCATCATTAAGACCATCACCATTATCGGCATCCGTTTTAACGATAGATACCGGAGTTACATCTCCAATTTTTGACCAGGCAAAATCGCTTACATCAAAGGCTATCGGTGGTGCCTGCATACTAATAAATTGCCCGTTTACCTTTAGATAATCTATAGCAGCTTGGCGAACAGGATTCAAGTCATCTGCACGAACAAATCGAACAATAATTTGATCCCCAACACTAGAAGCGGTAAATGTATACAACAAAGTAGCTGTTCCAACGACTCCTGAACTAGTGGTAAGCACAGCCGATTCTCCTAAAACAACATTATCTGTTACATCATAAACCTGCATTTTTAATTTTAGATACGACGAACCTACTTGATAATATTTTGCTTCGAGATTAATTTGTTCACCAGTAAGCGGACTTCCTGATAATAAATACTGCAATCCTTGTAATGCCGGTGTACTTGCGCTTGATTTAAGGAGCATTGCTCCATCATTAAGACCATCACCATTGTCAGCATCGGTGTAGTCCAGAGCTATAGGAGTGGTATCTTCAATTTTTGACCAATTAAACCCTTGTGTATCTATAGTAATCTGGGCATTGATTCTATTTGAAATTAAAAACACATAAATGAGTAACAGCGTAATTTTAGTCTTCATTGTTTTAGAAAGTTAAAGTTTTCATAATCTATTTAAACTAAACTCAAAATAAAGCCTGATGCTTTTAGGCATATTGAGCGGAGCCTTGTTCAAATTGCTGAACGGTAGTCCTAACTTTTATTCATGATTGGTGCTGTTATAGTGATATTACAAGTCATGAAAATTACAAAGAGTAGCTGTATTTTTTATATATGAAAGAAAATGGCGATAAAATCTGATATATTTTGCACGACTACTCTCTTCTCACTCCTGGTGTGTTTGTTTTGAATTTAATAGAGTCCATTTATAGCCAAATCTCATCTAAGGAGGCTTATTAATATATATTGCAGAAATAAATAGTGTTACTATACATTACCAATAAACATCGGAATCAGCATTACTATCACCGTGAAATGGTCAATGCTTTGCATTTGAATGAATTGCTTTCTCCAAAAATTGATATAGCTTCCTGACAGAAATGAAACTGCCGAATATTTTTTATTTCTGGCAAAAGTGAATGGTTCTTTACATTGTCTTTCTGTGCTGTGGCGGCATGCAACAGAAAGACTGTTCCAGAATGAGGTGTTTAATATGTTACCAGCCCGGATTGTTTTCCGTTATCAAAGGATTAGAGGTTGTTTCTACAGAAGGAATTGGGAACAATAAATGTTTTGTCCCAACGCTTTCTCCCCCTAAAGCTCCATATTGCTGGCTTGGACTTAGCGTCTGCGTTCTGATTTCACTACTGACAGACTTCATCGTAGAAATAAATTTATTCCAACGAATTAAATCCATTTTACGCACATCTTCAAAGCATAATTCACGCATACGCTCATCTTCAATAAATAATTGGAAAGAGGCTTTAGAAGTTGCTGCTGCTGTGGTAGCAGCATCGGATGTCGGATACGGTAATGAGACATTCGTTCGTCCATACGCTCTGCGACGGACTTTGTTAACACATTCAATAGCTAAAGAACTGGGAGAACCATTTACCTGGTTATCAGCTTCTGCATACATTAAAAGAACATCTGCATATCTCAAGAGAGGAAAATCAATTTCTGAATCATTTTTAGCTTTAGGTATTATCTTTTCATATTCCCTTTTCCATTTGGCACAATCTCTACCATAAGGTTGGGTCTTAGCCGTGTTAGCAACCCTTACTACTGCTGTGCCAACAACATTAAGGCTATAGTTTGCTAAAATCCAATCACGACGTAAATCTAGTCCTGAAGCATCATACTTATTGAATAATCGTCCTGTACATTTGTGGAAACCATATGAATATCCTACAGTCGGTGTGTAAGCAACATTTGTAAATGTAATGCCATTCTGAGCTCCTAAACCTCCCCTCTCACTATATCCATCTGTCTGATTTCCTTTGAATTCAATTTCCCATAAAATCTCTTTTGTATCATTAGTTTCTTGTCCTGCATCGATAAATATCTGACGGTATGCATTGTTAGAATTCGCTGGAATAGATGGTACTGTTTCATTAAAACTATTGAAAAAAGGATCGGTATTATAACTAACATTTAAATCCCGTTCGCCGGAATCAATCACTTTTTTTGAATATGCTAATGCATCAGCATATTTTGCAACATCCATCAAAGGATAACCCGCCATTTGCAAATATACCCTTGCGAGAATCCCCTGAACTACTGTTTTTGAAATACGGGCGGAATTATCCCATTTAGCCTGACGAACTTTACCTTCCGCATCTTTCATATCTCTCAATACCTGGGCATAAACATCAGCAGCAGGTGATTTAGCCAATCTAACTCCGTTAGGACTTGTTGTAGGGCTTAGTCTTATTGGTACATCCCCGAATCTACTTACCAGCAAAAAATAGTAATATCCTCTTAAAAACAAAGCTTCTCCTAATATCTGTTGTCTGATAGTCTCATCCATTTTCGGCACATTGATATTAGCTATTAAATCATTGGCTCTCTCAATACCCACATAAAGGGCAGTCCATAAATTTGAAACATCCGCATCGCTTGCGTCATAAACATAAACCTGTGGTCCTGTTGTTTGAGCACTACGAGCATAATATCCCTCATCTGTGCATGCTTCTAATACCAACCATAATTTATTACCATATAAACTACCTGAACCTAGCGGATCATATACCCCGTATAAAACACTTGTCAGACCTGCCTCATCGGTATAATATTGTTCTAACCCAATTTTATCAATTGGTTTGGTATTTAAATAATCTTCACAGGAACTGGTAATAAAACTCAGTAAAACCAATATTATATATATCTTTTTCATTCGAAAGTGATTTAAATGTTATTAAAAAGTAACGTTTATCCCAAAGGCAAAAGTCCGTGCACGAGGGTAAGCAGAAAAATCAAATCCGGGAGTTAATACAGACCTGTACGTATTTACCTCAGGATCCATGCCTGAATAATTGGTCCAGGTCACTAAATTCTGTCCTGAAACAAAGAATCTCAATGATTTAAGGTGCAATCTCCTTGTAAACTTTGAATCAACGTTATATCCTAACGCAACGGTTTTTAATCTTAGATACGACCCGTCTTCAACAGTCCTGGACGAATATCCGGCAGCAATACCATTAGTACCTCCAACACGTGGAATATCAGAGGTCGGATTGTCCGGAGTCCAACGATTTGCATAGCTTGCAAATTGGTTCTTACTTGCTCCGACAGCTCCTTCAAACATAATACGGTTAACATTCATAAGATTATTACCATATGACCACTGAAAGAAGACATTTAAATCAAAACCTTTATATGTGAAATTATTGGAAATTCCACCTGTATGAATCGGTAAACCATTGCCTATTACAGTATAATCCTTTGCATTGACAATCCCATCACCATTTATATCTTTATATTTGATATCACCAGGCTTGATATTTGCCCTTACATTTCCATTCGTTGCAATTTCAGGTTTTAGAGTATAAACAGTTGCTCCGCTGCTATTAACCGAAGTATTAAAATCGTCATATTTATAAGTACCTAACCACTGAAAACCATACATTTGCCCTAATGGCTCTCCTACTTTTGCAATATAGCCGGGATAAGTAACGTTATTGTCCCAAGCTACAGCTGTCTGTAAGTCTGTTTGTCCCTCTGCTAAAGCAAGTAATTTATTACTATTAAAAGATATATTAGCACTGGTAGTCCATGTAAAATCCTTGGTATTAATATTTTGTGTCGTCAAAGTAACTTCCAGTCCTTTATTTTGAACACTCCCAATATTTTTTTGTGCTGTATTAAATCCTACTGAAGTCGGAAGTGGGGTATTCAATAATAAATCTCTGGTTGTTTTTTTATAAACATCTATGGTTAACATGATTCTTTGTTTAAAGAACCCTAAATCAATCCCTGCATTTATTTGTTCTGTAGTTTCCCATTTTAAATCTGAATTTCCGAGTCTGGTGGGCACGATCCCCTGTACATATTGATTGTTTACCACATAGCTATTCCCTATCGGATTGAAGTACCTTGTAAGATAATCAAAATCTCCTATGCGATTATTACCGGTTTGCCCATAACTAAAACGTAGTTTACCATCTGATATACTTTTGGAATTTTTCAGGAAATTTTCCTGGCTAAAGTTCCAGGCAACGGCTCCTGAAGGAAAATATCCCCAATGATTTTCCGGAGGAAATTTAGAAGAACCATCAGCTCTGAACGAGGCCGTAAGTATATATTTTGAGGCAAGCGTATAATTTACTCTACTTAAAAAAGAAGCCATTGTAGATACTGAAGTAGAGGGATCTACCCTTAGCTGAACCCCTTTATCCAGTCCGGCAAGCCCCAGGCTATCAGACAATTGATTGGCTGCCTGACCATAATACCAGGTCTTGGTTTTTTGAAGCGTAAATCCCCCCAAAACATTTAATCTCGATTTCGGGCTCAATTGCTGATTCCAGGTCAAAGTATTTTCATTCAAAAAATTAGTAGAATTGTTATTATCAATTCTGCCATTTACTCCGTTAGTTCCCCTGCCTTGTTGAGTTTTTGAGCTATAGAATTGTCCGCTTTCTGATCTATTGTCAATTATTCCGACAGTTGATCTAAATATTAAGTCTTTAGCTAATAAATACTCAATATATCCATTTGCAATAATGTTATTCGTTTTAGTCACATTATATAGCTGTTGAAGAGCTATAATAGGATTTGTTCTGTAATCATTTCCCGGATTAAAATCAGGGTCACTATATTGTTCAGTTATATCACTATTATCACTTGATAATGGCTTATATCCCCAAACCGAAGACATAATATTCGTAGTAGCGCCATTGTTCCCCCTGCTCGGATCAATCCCCGTTTGTTTCAAAAAGCTATAATTGGCATTAATACCTATCTTTAACTTATTGGTAGCCTGATAATCAACAACTGCGCGCCCCTGGTATCTTTCATATGCTGAATTTATCAAAATGCCATCCTGGTCTGTAGCCGAAGCCGAAAGGGAGTATTTCACTTTTTTTGTTCCACCTCTTACAGCAAAATCATAATTTTTATACAAAGCGGTACGGGTAATCAAATCCTGCCAATTAATAGGGGTTACCGTTTTATAATAATCAAGCGTTCTTCCCGGTCTGGTAAGATAAATCTCTGTTGGAGAAGGATACGGCGAAGTACTAACCAGCGTAGGATCATTTTCCAATTGATATTTTACATATTCATACGGACTCAATACAGCCATTTGTTTCATATTGTTCTGAATCCCGATTGTACTGTTAAAACTATATACAGGCTTACCTTGTTTTCCCTTTTTCGTAGTTATTACAACGACACCGTTGGCTCCTCTGGCGCCATAAATAGCTGTAGCCGAAGCATCTTTTAAAATATCAATAGAGGCAATATCTGCAGGATTAATCACATTATTATTAGGCCCCTCAGTTATAAAACCATCTATAACATACAAAGGACTATTTGCTCCGGTAACAGAGTTATTCCCCCTGATAACGATATCAACTCCGCCACCAGGTCTGCCATCTGCCGATGTAACCTGAACCCCGGCCACACGGCCGGCCAAAGCTTCATCGAATGAACGAACAGGTGCTTTATTAATATCTTCCATGGTTACACTGGCAACAGAACCTGTCAGATCCTTTCTTTTCTGCGACCCATAACCAATTACCACAACCTCTTCAAGCGCTTTGTTTTCGGCTTTAAGACGAACATCTATCTGATTGCGGTTTCCTACCGGAATTTCCTGTTTCCCGTACCCGACGAATGTAAATACAATTACAGCCTTTGTATTCGGGACAGAAAGAGAATATTCACCGTTTGCATTAGAGCTTGTACCTCTGGTTGTTCCTTTTACTGAAATACTTACCCCTGGTAACGCCTCTCCGGTTTCTGCATCAGTTATTTTACCTTTAATGGTAATATCCGCAGCAGTTATTCCTGCCATCTCATTTGCAATCTCCGTTACTCTCTTTTCCAGAAAACCCTGAACCGGAAATTCAATTACCTTGTTTTTTTTTAAAATGAATTGTTTGTCATTAATGATACTGTAATATACCTTCTGAGGGAGAAGTATCTGATTCAGGATCTGCTCAAGCGTCTCATTTCTGAAGTTAAATGTAAATTTTTCATTCGACTCCACTACTTCCTTCCGATAAGAAAACTGTATATCTGCCTGCTTTTCCAGATCTCTCAGAATGTTTTTCAAACTACTTTCTTTACAGATCAGGGTAATCTTCTTTTTCAAACGCTCCTGTGCATACGTTGTTCTCGCATAAGCTATGCTTCCCAGAAATACTACAATAATCAATTGCAATATCGTGATCCTCATAATTTTGAAAACCTCTTTTTTCGTAAATGTTTTTGACATAAATTTAACTGTTTTTGTTATGGAAAAGGCAAAACACTATCAGGGCTGCTTACAGGCAACCTGGTAACTTAGGGAAAATGATGTTACAGCATCTTTTCCCTATTTTTAATATTATTGTACATTGGTGGTTCTGGTTTTCAGTATTACCTGCAACCATTTGATTCAATAATAATTTGAGCATCTACTTCTTTATAAGTTGCTCCGATTGTATTGCAAACAACATCTAAAATTTCATATAATGATTCATTATTAAGCGTAGTAGTTATGATACATTTTGACAATGTTTCTTCATTATATATAATTTTTATTCCATAGGTATTTTCGAGCGTTGAAAGAAGATGTGTGGCGGGCACATCTTCAAAATATTTACTTTCTCGCGCTGTCAAAGGTTTTACCGGCATTGGTATTTCCACTAACCGGCGATCCAGATTTTCATTGGCTCTGTCAAATAATGCTTTCTGATTCGGCAAAAGGACCAATCCTCTTGTTTCCGGGTCAATCAGATTTATTTTGTTATGTTTAAAAACAGACACTTTTCCTGTCTTTACATCAACAGTAATCTTGTCTTCACTCTCATTAGCTTTTATCGTAAAGCTAGTCCCCAAAACCCTCGTAATCAATTCATTAGAATACACATAAAAGGGCTTTTGCGCATTTTTAGCAACCTCAAAAAAGGCTTCTCCGCTCAAATACACTTCCCGTTTACCTGTTTGAAAATGAACAGGATAACTGATTTTACTGTTTTTACCAAGTACAATAAAACTGCTGTCTTCCAGCATTACTTTTAAAGGAGAATCTCCTGTATTAATTTTTTCAATCAATTGGTATCGATCCTTTGCTATACTCGTCAGGTCCTGGTAATCAATTTTTTTATCCGTTCTGAAAAACAGGAAATATGTTGACAATCCTATTATTACTGATATACTTGCCGCCCATTGCCATACAGGAAACCGGAACACTTTTCTTTCTCTCAGCAATTCTGTTTTCGACTCTTCCGGTTTATCAATCTGCTCCTTTAATCTCGCCCAGATCTCTTCTTTATTTAAAGAAGGGTTTGCTTCGTTTTCTGCCAGATGTATTTGTAGAATGAGCTGTTTTGCTTCATCAATGAATTCCTTTCTGTCAGGATTCATTTCCATGAATTGCTGCCAGAATGCATCGCTTTCGTTAAACAAAGCCCAACGAATAAGCAAGTCATCTCCAAGAAAATCATTTGTGTTAAAATATTTATATTTCATCTTTAATGAAGTCTATATTGCTTCTTATTTATACAAGTGCTGTTTTGTAAAAAAACTAACCAAAAAAAATAAAAAATAAATCAAATATTTTTTAACTATCTCATAATGAGCACATAGTCAGATAAGAATAGGAAGAATGAGGCAAGCGCTTTGAGGGTAAGCCGTAATACGGCGTAAGATTTATATTGAAGATTACTGATTACTTGCTTGGTCAAACCTGTTATCTGAGCAATTTCATCCAGACTTAATCCATGATAAAATCGCAAATGAATGACTTCACGCTGCCGCCTTGAAAGATTATCAAGAGCTTTAAGCACCTTTGTAGTTTGAAGATCCCCGCTTTCCTGATTAATAGATTCCTGCTCGGAAGAAATAGTTACCAGATGGTCCAGAAAATCATTGATATCCTCTGAATCTTCAAAAAGGTCTTTTTTAGCACTCCTGCTCATTTGATTCCGTAAAGCCCGGAATAAATAAAATTTTATATTATCAACTTCCGTAAGGTAATCTCTTCTCCTCCATAATTCCAGAAACAAATCATGAATAGCATCTTCGAGCAGAAGTTTATCCTTGGTAAGGCGATATCCATAACTGCTTAACACCTTAAAATAACGCTCATAAATTTCCTGAAAAGCTATATTATCGCCTGTCTTAAAAGCTTTCCATAGCTCGGTATCTGTAAGGCTTGTATTCATGAGTCTGACACATTTTGATTTATTAAACCTTAAAGACAATATAATTTTTAAATTACTCAAAATAAGATTGCAGAACTAGTAAATACTAAAAAATATACCTGTGATGCGAACAAATCTGAGTCTCTTCTTTTTATTAATTTTTCGAAGAACAGATAATCTATTATCCGGATCAGGAAAACCGTTATTTTTGCCACACACGTATCCAGTCAACCTGCATGATAGGGTTTGCATCTGAACCTTTAGAACCATATCCTGTAGCCGGTATAACCCCTGCCCAATAATAATTATGAACTTCACTTGTTAATCTTATGAATTCATTACTAGTTGAGAGTCCGCTGGCTGTCTTCCAAACCATTGTGTTATCTATATAAAAACGATATCCTGTAGCATCCCAAAGTAATCCAACTGTATGCCAATCTGAAAACGATTCTCCGGCAGGGAGTGAAAGCACGTTTGACCCCATAGTCTTGTGCAGGCCGGGGGTATACCCATTCCAATGTATATTACATACATAGCTGTTGCTTAAATCTTTTCCATTATTATTAACGGCTCTGTGTTCTATCATATCAATTTCAACACCTTTTTTAGGGTCAACAGGATCATAAGCTTTATTATTAGCAGATTGAAGCCAGAATGCAGACCATTGACCAGGGCTGTTTTTAAAACGAAGACGGGCTTCTATATAACCAAAAACGGGTTCATATTTCCCGTGTGTATCTATAAAACCTGTATAATTTATTCCATTCTCAGTATAAGTTATAATGTTGAGTAACCCATTAGTGACAGACACGGCATTGGCCGTCTGAGTAGCATCGTCACGTATATTGGCTCCAGTATTCCATCTGGTAATATCAAGATTATTTCCTTCAAACTCATCCTGCCACACAAGTTTGTAATCATTTGCAGGCCCGGGTGTTGAAATCAATGATGAAGCGACGGGTTTTGTACATCCAACTAAAAAATAAAGACACAAATAAAGACATAAGTAGATTTTCATTATCGAAACCGGGCTTAATTTATACTAATCTAAAAAATCGGGGAAAAGATGGTATTATATTTTCGAGCTGGTGAGAGGTAGCTTGAGTAAGTAAATAGTTATTCATATATTTCCGGGTAAAATCCAGATAAATCCATTACACCGTTTAGCTTTTTTGTATCTGTATCTAATCCGGGGTTTAAGTATAACTATTATAAAAGTATTTTCACTAGTCGGGGTTTCATAAATGTCCTTTCTGTTAAGAGAAAAGTCTTTATTGCTATATCAGGCTTATTTCCCCTATTGAAAAAAGTCTAAATTCAACGGAAAAATCTTTAATACAGCTATTTCCCTTCGATCATGTTAATCCTGTCTCCTGAGATAATTTTTTGGAAATATAAGAAATTTACATTTCCCTGCATTTGCATTCCTTTGGTCCGTTATAATCAGGACAGACCCGCTTATACCTTCAAAGATAAAATAGTATAATACATTGAGAAAACTGTACAATTTAGCATTTTTTACTATGCCTAATTTTGTCGTCTGATGCTTTCATCCGGAAAACACATTGATGAAATTAAGTATTTTGATAAAAATCATAAACCAAGATTAAGGTGAAACCCTAAACATATGAAAAAAATAGTATTTGCCTTTTGCTGTCTTCTGTCTTTCGGCTCTTTTGCACAAACGTTACAACTTCAGAATCTGAGATGCGAAAACCGGCCGAACCCTTTAGGAGTTCAGACTAATTCGCCCTTGTTAAGCTGGCAGATTAAGACCAGCCAAAGGAATGTCATACAATCTGCCTATCAGATTCTGGTCTCGGATAAACAGGGCATTCTGGAGAAAAATCAGGGGAACATCTGGAATTCAGGCAGGATTTCTTCTGAAACGTCTATTCAGGTTAGTTACTCAGGAAAACCGCTTCTGGCCGGAAAAACATATTACTGGAAAGTTAAAGTGTGGGATCATCATGGTAATTCTTCCGGATGGAGTAAACCTGTCTTCTGGCAAATGGGGCTTTTTAGTAAAACAGACTGGAAAGGAGCCGACTGGATTGCATATCAGAAGTTACATGATACCTTGGTAAATAGTCATCCGTCAGACGGGAGAAAGGATAAGTTTACCGGAAATGACATCTTACCAATTTTCAGAAAAAGCTTTCAGGTTCAGAAAACCGTGAAAAAAGCCAGCATGTTCATCGCCGGATTAGGACATTTTGAAATGAGCATAAACGGGAAAAAAGCAGGGGATCATTTTCTGGATGCCGGATGGACAAAATATGACAAACAGGTTCAATACGTCACATTCGACCTCACAAGTCTGATCCAAAAAGGTGAAAATGTAATTGGTGTAATGTTAGGTAACGGGTTTTATTTCATTCCTCCTGTGAAAGAAAGATACCGGAAAATGAACGTAATTTTCGGCTATCCCAAAATGATCTGCCGGCTCGTTTTAGAATATACCGACGGCTCTTCCTCAAATATTGTCAGCGACGGAAGCTGGAAAACGTCTGCCGGACCTGTCACATTCTCAAGTATTTATGGCGGAGAAAATTACAATGCCAATTTAGAACAAAAAGGCTGGGACAGCCCTGCCTTCGATGATAAATCATGGAAACCTGCCATGCCGGTAAATGGCGCTGCAGAACTTACTTCTCAAATGCAGGAGCCATTGAAGGTTTTTGAAAATTTTCCGGTAAAAAGTAAACAAAAACTCGCTGCGGATGACTGGGTATATGACCTCGGACAAAATGCTTCCGGTATTCTTCAGCTGAAAGTAAAGGGCAAAAAAGGTGATACGCTTCGGATTATTCCTGCGGAATTGCTGAATGTGGATGGTTCAGCCAATCAGAAAGCATCCGGAAGTCCTTATTATTTTGAATATATTTTAAAAGGGGCAGAGGCCGAAACCTGGCAACCCCGTTTCAGTTATTACGGTTTTCGCTATTTACAGATAAAAGGTGCTGTCCCACAGGGAGAAAACAATCCTGCAAATCGTCCGCAGATTCTGGGGTTAAAAGGATTACATACCAGAAATGCCGCGGAAAAAAACGGAAATTTTCACAGCTCAAATGATTTGTTTAATAAGACCAATGAGCTGATCGACTGGGCTATAAAAAGTAATATGGCTTCTGTTTTTACCGATTGCCCTCACCGTGAAAAGCTTGGCTGGCTCGAAGAACTTCATCTGATGGGAAGTTCTGTCAGATACAATTATAACATTCAGAATTTGCTGAAAAAAGCAATTCAGGATATGAAAAACTCGCAAACTCCTGATGGGCTGATTCCTGCAATCGCTCCTGAATATGTTAAATTTGAAGGTGGTGACAATATGTTCCGGGATACTCCGGAATGGGGAAGCAGCAGTATTATTGTGCCCTGGTATCTGTATCAATGGTATGGCGAAAAAAGAGAACTTGCAGAAAGCTATCCAATGATGCAGCGCTATATTCTCTATTTAGGAAAAAAAGCAAAAAATCATATCTTATCTCAGGGTCTGGGTGACTGGTATGATTTAGGTCCTAAACCTCCGGGGGTTTCTCAGCTTACTCCAATGGGCGTCACAGGGACCGCCATATATTATTATGATCTGACGATTATTTCAAGAATAGCTTCGCTTTTAGGAAAATCAGAAGATGTACTGGAATATAATCAATTAGCGGAAGAGGTTAAAAAGGCCTTTAATTCAACCTTTTTCAATAAAGAAACCAAACAATTTGCCTCCGGTAGTCAGACGGCAAATGCTATGGCGATTTATATGAATCTGGTTGAGCCGGAATACCACGAAGCAGTGGTCGAAAATCTGGTAAAAGAAATAAAAAGCCGTAATAATAGTCTTACCGCAGGTGATATAGGTTATCGCTATGTACTGAGAGCCTTAGAAGAAGAAGGTCGCTCAGACGTTATTTTCGACATGAATAACCGGGATGATGTGCCGGGATACGGATATCAGCTGGCTAAAGGTGCAACGGCTCTTACAGAATCATGGCAGGCATTAGCCGACGTTTCCAATAACCATTTTATGCTCGGGCACTTGATGGAATGGTTTTACAGCGGCCTGCTTGGCATACAGCAATCAGACAATACACAGGCTTTTAAGGAAATAATCATCAATCCTCAACTGGTTGGTGACATACATTTTGCAAAAGGTGCCTATGAATCTTCCTATGGAACAATTCGTTCAGAATGGAAAAAATGTGATGCTTCCTTTGAACTTAAGGTCAGCATTCCCGCAAATACTTCTGCAACAGTTTACCTTCCCTCTACGACTTCCTCAACCATTACGGAGGGTGGGCATTCACTGACCGTGCAAAAGATAGAAAGACTGGATTTGAAAAATGGTAAAACAATCCTGAAAATTGGTTCGGGCAACTACCATTTTATTGTAAAATATTAATTTAAACATCATTTAAATAAAAGATAGCGGCATTCTGATAAGGCTGCTATCTTTTATTTACAAGATTTCTATTCTCTATTTTTTGTCAATCATTACACAAACCGCTCCCCATGCCGGAACGGTAACTTTAACTCCGTTAGTCGTTAAAGCAGACTGGGCCTTTAAACTTGCATAATCCGAGGGACCCCCGGCAGCACTTTTCGTTCCTGATCCGTTGACTTTTACCTTTCTGGAAAACTCACCATTGTCATTCTCTCCTTCCAGGCTATACCAGTAATATCTGTTTCCGAGTCTGAAATTTTTCAGTTTTACCTCAACAGTCTGTGCAACAGACGAGGTATTGACCAAAGTAACATTCGCCTGACCGGAACTGTAAGTTGAAGCATAAGACTTGATTTTATCATTTCCCGTCAAGCTGGTAGCAACCAATCTGTCTCCGATACATTTCTGGAAGAAATACATATAATAGAAAGAAGGCCTCGGATTCCATCTTGGATCATCCGGGCTACCTCCGTCACTGAAAAGTCCGTGGTCATTCCCGTTTTCCCATCCATTCAGTAAATCCCAGCGGGCAGCCAGTCCATAATTGTTCTTCAGAGCTTCTCCCTGTACAAGAATGGCAAAAAGACCACTGGTATTAGAAACCTGTTGTTTAGAGTCCTTTGCCCACATATTCCATTCTGTAAAAGCAATCGGCTTGATTGCCGCTCCATTTGTTTTCAGTTCATTTGTCACAAAATTCATCATTTTTGCCGGAACCGTCAGGGCTGAATTTAAGACCGTAGCAGCGGTTGAATTTTCACCGTAAGGCGTGATATAATTGTGAACAATAAAGAAATCCGCCTGATTATTTAGTTCCGGCATCATGGTCGCATTCCAGGTTTTGGTGGTATTATTCTGCCAGGATTCCGTCTGAGATTCCTGTGTAACGGCCCCGATTTTTATTTTCTTCCCGATTTCAGCAGCCGCTTTCCGCATTGAATCTGCAAAAACCTTGAAATGCTGTGCATATAATTTTCCTGTCAGAAACTCAGGCTGCCCGTCTTTATTCTTGGAAAGATCTATTCTATAGCCGACTTCCCAATCTGCATAATTTTCATTCCCGATTTCCCAGTATTCCGTTCTGCCTTTGTCATAACGAACCCAATCTGCAGCAAGATGCGCTGCTGTTGCTACCGGATTTGCACTTATGCCGTATCTCGCAAAACCATAATTTACGGTAATAACGCCCTTATTATTACTAAGTCTGAGCATATCATAATAATTATCTAAAGAAGCCCTCCAGTTATCTTTGGTTTTTCCGTACCCAAACCAGGCGTCAAATTTATTTCCATCTTTGTCTACATATTTATCCGGTGCTCCTTCCGGTATTTTGCCAGGTTCTGCATTCCAGAAATAACCATCACTCCCGCTTCCGGCCGGCCAACGGATAATATTAGGTTTAAGATTGGTAATATTTGTCATAAAACCCGGTTCATCAACAAATGTGCCCATCCAGGTATTGGCATTATGCCCGAAAATAGTCTGGGGAATTTTGGTAAGAATCGTCGACGCATCCATTGTTACCGTTGTAGCTGTCTGGTCCGGCACTGCTCCATTTACATATTCAGGGGCCGTAAATGTTTTTCCCTGCCAGCCATCCAGGAAAAAACCTACGGTTGAAGCAACAGCAGGGTCAGTTGCCGGAGCTATTACTGTGGTGGTTGTATCTGTAGTTTTAGGTAATGTTTCCTGAACACTTTTTGAACAGGACATATTGGCAAGTATAATGATGGAATAAAGGGATGTCTTAATCGAAAGCTGATTCAGAAATAGCATTTTATATTTCGGCGTTTAGGAAAGATAATAATTAAGTGATTTTATTTCACAAAATTGAGTTTAAATCATGAAATAAAAATCAGGGGAAACCCTCAATTTTGCGCTTTTTTCCTGTAAACCCTGGTTAAATAACTTCATTTCCCTCGTAAAATTCCTAAAAACAAAGAAGCCTGTTGAAAGATGAAGACCCTGGAAGGATTTTTTCAGAGGCCCCCCTTTTTCGCCGATCTTAATATGCAGGAGTTGCATTCAGCCTAAATCAGAATGAAATTCAATATGTTAAAAAAACGAATAAATTTTAACGTATTTTCGATTTGTTTCTCAACTTGTAAGATTTTGAAAGAAGAAAAGATATGTCTGAAAAACAGAGGAAAATTAACACATCAGAGAAACATGTTAAGAAAAAGAGAAAATTTTAACATATTCTGACAAAATCAACAGACAGGAGCGAATCATCTTCTCTTCATCCGCTCCTGTATCTATAGTATTTCTAACTGATTTTTAAGGCATTTGCATAAAATTCAGACGGTTTATTTTCCGGAAAAGTAATCACTAATCCTTCATTCGTACGTTCAAATTTCAGTGCCTGTCTATTCGATAAAAGCTCTACTTTCTTAATTTCGGCCTGATGGTTTTTGCCTGCAGCAAGGCTTTTAATCGTAACTTTCCCGGAATCCGGCCAGCCTAATACCGTGGCATAAAGTGTTGAACCTTTACTGGCAAAGCGGATATCTTCTGCCGTAAATGGCTTTCCTTTACCCTCGTTAAACCCTTGAGCACTTAACGGAGCAGCATTCTCAATAGCCGGCCCTTCTCCGAAAACTTTCCACGGACGGGTTCCGTAAATACTTTCACTATTCAGATGCATCCATTTTCCGATTTCTTCAACAACCTTTCTTTCATCTGAATCTATCGTACCATCTCCCCGCACCGGCACACTCAATAACAGATTTCCATTTTTGCTGACAACATCTATCAGCGTATGCACAACAGTTTTGGCTGATTTATACCCATGACGATCATATACCGCCCGATTATAATGCCAGTCGCCAATACAGGTATCTGTTTGCCAGGGCAAAGGTTCAATGGAATTACTTTGTCCGCGTTCAATATCCCAAACCATACATTGTCTTTGCTGTTCATTCAGGATTTTGCCATTCAGAACGGCTTCGAGAGAACCATGTTTTTTGATACTTTTATTGTATAAATGAGCCGCAATTCTCAGTCCGGCATCACTGACAGGCCAAAGCGGAAGAACCGTATCATCAAAATAGATCATATCAGGATCATAACGATTGATCAGCTCAATGGTCCGGTTAAAGAATTTCTCACAATATTCTTTTGAAGGAACCGCTACACCATTGCCCCAGTCCCACTGCTTATGAATCCCTCCGTTATCCAGGCTATTCTGACTAAGCGGGTGATTTTGGGCATAAAGTTCCTGCGGATCCACGCCTTCCCACCATTTACCTTTTCCATCAGCTTTTGTTATTTTTCCATCATAAGGAATTCCGGCTTTATCTCCAGATTTATCAGAACGTTGCGCTGTTTCCATCCAACTCCAGGCATGGGCGGCATGGACACTTACGCCAAAGTGCATTCCCTGATTTCTGGCAGCTTTTTCCCAGCCTCCCACTATATCCTTCTTAGGCCCCATTTTCAGAGAATTCCATGATTGGTATTTGCTATTGTATAGGTCAAAATTATCATGGTGATTGGCTAAAGCCATAAAGTATTTCGCTCCGGCATTTTTATACAAAGCCAGTAATTCCTCAGGATCCCAGTTTTGAGCCTTCCATTCATTAATGACATCTTTAAAGCCAAACACAGAAGGATGTCCGTATTTCTCCAGATGATATTTATACTGTCTCGAACCTTCCTGATACATGCCCCGTGCATACCAGTCACCCGCCTCAGGCTGGCATTGCGGGCCCCAGTGTGCCCAGATACCAAATTTAGCATCTCTGAACCATTCCGGAGTTTTGTATTTTTGTAATGACTCCCAATTTGGTTCAAATGCTCCTTTCAAAATACTTTCTCCGTTGTTGCCTGCTAAAAATCCGGCGGCATTTACACGGCCAGCCAATAAAGCTGCCGGTAAAACAGAAGATAATTGTTTGATTACCGTTCTTCTTTTCATAAATAATTAAATACGTTTTAAAGCTTGAATAGTGGAGAAATTATAACTCTTTTCAGAAATTGTGTCAAAATTACAATTTTCTCTAATGATAAGAGAGACAGAACTCTTTCGAAATACTCACCTATTCCGGATTTTTAAGCGGGGATTGCACTTGCTGAAACTTCTGAATAAAATGTTTAAGGCTCAACAGCTTTGTTTTTCTGCTTATACTGACTGGGCGTCAGGCCTGTAATATTTTTAAAAGTCCTGGAAAAATACGCAAGGCTTTCAAATCCGGTCTTTATGGAAATTTCATGAAAGGGCAGATCGGTAGTAATGATCAGGAGCTGAGCCCGCTCAATCCTTTTGAATTGAATATAATTCACTGGTCTTTCTCCTGTATTTTCTTTAAAAATTCTTGAAAAATAGTCCGGATTCTGATTGGCACGGTCGGCCAGCAATTCTACGGTCAGAGGATATTCAAGATGGGTCTGAATATGATTTATTGCATCCAGAATTTTAGAAGGAATCTCTCTTTTATCAGTACGCTGAAAATGCTCTTTTGACAAAAATCTGGATAAGAACTGTAAAATAATGCCATGGGTTTCCATAAAGGCAGAAGGATCAAGAAACTTATTCATTTCCTGAAACTCCTGAATAATCCGGCGCTTCTCATACTCCTTCGGATCAGCAGATTTTATGAGCCCCCTTCCCGGATTCAGGTGCAAAATCCTTCTGAAATTGTCAAAATCAATCTGAGTTGCCGGAAACTTCATAATTTTTCGATTCGAAGAAAAAAGAGAGTTTCCATCAGCAGATTCTTCCATAAAATGGACATAATACTGGCTTAAGAAGTCGGAACATTGATAATCACAAATCGTAAAACTTGGGATCAGATACAGGAAACCGCTTTCCAGAACATGCGACTCTCCGGAATTAAACAGACTTCCCTGTCCGCCGTCAATGAGATACAAACGGTAAAAAGGGCTTATAATATGCTTGTAATTCCAGTTTTTATCCAATTTTACATGATCCGCATTTAAAAGCGAAAATGTATTTTTCAAAGTCATTCTCACCATTTCGTATTTTTCATGCCTGACAATAAATGTATATACAAATAATAAATGTACCGACAAAAAATCGGATATGTTCAAATTGTAGTCAATTTTGTGCAATTTAAATAAAAAATAGAATTATACCTTTGTCTGGTACTAAATACCTTAATTTTTTACATTCATGTTCCGTCTGTATCTTTCTTTCATTTTTATACTGTGCATTGGCCTCTCTTCCTGTTCTGTTAAATTGCCGGAAGATGTAGAAACTGCTTATAAAGAACTTCCGGATGCCCTGGATTACAATATTCACGTAAAGCCCATTCTTTCCGATAAATGCTTCGCCTGTCACGGACCGGATAAGGCAAAACAAAAGGCAGGATTAAGGCTCGATCTCCCCGAATCTGCTTTTGCCAGTTTGCCTGAAAATCCTGATAAAGTAGCTATTAATCCTTCTGATCTGGAAGGCAGTGAATTTTTTCAGCGAATTATATCAACGGATCCGGAGTATATTATGCCGACTCCGGGATCACATCTGAGTCTGACTGCCAAAGAAAAAGCTGTTTTAATCAAATGGATTCGTGATGGTGCTGAGTACAAACCTCACTGGGCTTTTGTAAAGCCGGAAATGCCTGATATTCCCAATGTAAATAATGAAAACTGGATCAGAAATCCGGTAGACAATTTTATTTTAACCAGGCTCGAACAGGAGAAGCTCTCTCCTTCCAAAGAAGCAGGTAAAGAGCTTCTACTGAGAAGGTTATCACTCGATTTGACCGGACTTCCTCCTACCCTACCTGAAATTGATGCTTTTTTGAAAGATAATTCGCCGGATGCTTACGAGAAACAGGTTGACCGCTTATTAAATTCTGCCCATTATGGTGAAAAAATGGCTGTTGACTGGTTGGATCTGGCCCGTTTTGCGGATTCACATGGCTATACTGTTGACAGACTCAGAGACATGTCGCCATACCGCGACTGGGTAATTAATGCTTTTAACAAAAATATGCCTTATGATACCTTCATTCATTGGCAGCTTGCAGGTGATTTAATGCCAAAACCAAACAAAGAAATGATGATTGCAACGGCTTTTAACCGAAATCATCAGCAAAATATGGAAGGCGGAATTATTGAGGAAGAATTTCAGACAGAATATGTTATTGACAGAACCAATACCTTCGGAGATGCCTTTCTGGGACTTTCTGTAGGTTGCGCCAAATGTCATGACCATAAATATGATCCCATTTCCCAGAAGAATTACTATGAACTATTCAGCTTTTTCAACAACGTAAAAGAAGCTGGACAGATTTCCTTTGATGATGCTTTGCCCACTCCTACACTCCTGCTGCCGACCAAAGCACAGGAACAAATGCTGCATTTTATCAATACCAAAATTGCCAGACAGGAAACCCTCGTTGAACAAGCTAAAACTCATGCCAAAGCGAGTTTTGAGAAATGGCTGAATGAAAAAGGCTATGCACAGCTTTCAAAGGAAACGATCCCTCAATCAGGTTTACAGGCATTCTATAATTTTGAAAACAACTCCCTTAAAAACGCAGTAAATCCGAAACAGGTCGGGGTGATGAAAAGAGATGCCGGACAAACCGGGGATAAACCATTATTCGAACCTCGGGGAACCGGAAAAGCCATGCTTATGAACGGAGATGTTTTTCTGGATCTGAATGAGGTTGGTGTATTCAGAAAATCTCAGCCATTCAGTATTGGCATCCTGGCCTATATTCCGAAAGAATTAAAAGAAGGTGTGATTTTCCATAAAGGTCAGGCAGAACGTCTCTACAATTTCAAAGGATATCATCTGTATCTGAAAGACAATAAACTGGAATTGAATATGGCGCATACCGCTCCTTCAAATGCTATAACCCGACTTACCCGGCAAAATGTAACAAGAGATAAATGGATCCAGTTAACCGTAACTTATGACGGATCATCCAAAGCCAATGGCTTGAAATTGTATCAGAACGGGCAGGAAATGGCTATGGAAACGATGATGGATCAGCTGACAAAAGATATTCTGTTTCCTTCAAAAACTCAACCGGGCTTACAAATCGGTGGCTGGTGGAGAGGTTCCGGATTCAGAAACGGGAAAGTGGATGACATCTGTGTTTATAACCGGGTGCTGAGTCCTTATGAGTTAAAAATACTGGCACAGCAGTCCGGTTGGTCAGTTATTACTGCAAAAAACCCAAAACAGCTTTCAGCTCAGGAAACCAGTTATTTAAAAGAATATTACCTTTCAGCGGTTTATCCTGAACTACTAAATGCTGAGAAAGCATTGGCTCAGGCAAGAAGTGTTTTAGCTGATTCCACAGAAGGAATCAATGAGTTAATGATTATGCAGGAAATGCCTAAACGGAAGAAAGCCCATATCCTTCTGAGAGGGAATTATGATGCATTTGGGGAAGAAGTCTTCCCAAACACCCCGGAATCTATTCTCCGTTTTCCCGGAAATCTTCCTAAAAACCGTTATGGCCTTGCACAGTGGTTAACGCACGAAGATCATCCGCTTACTGCCCGCGTAGCGGTTAACCGATTCTGGCAAAATTTCTTTGGTACCGGTTTGGTAAAAACGACAGAGGATTTTGGTAACCAGGGTGAAATGCCCAGCCATCCGCAACTACTCGACTGGCTCGCCGTTACTTTCAGGGAATCAGGCTGGGATGTGAAAAAACTGAATAAAACAATCGTCATGTCTGCCACCTACCGACAGGATTCCAGAGCAGATAAAGAAGTCCGGGAAAAAGATCCGGAAAACCGGTTGTTAGCACATGGACCAGCCAACCGTATGTCAGCGGAGATGATTCGGGACAATGCTTTGATGGCGAGCGGATTAATCAACAAAACAATCGGAGGAAAAAGTGTAAAACCTTATCAACCGGAAGGACTTTGGGAAATCAATAATACTACTTACAAGGCGGATTCAGGGAATGCGGTTTATCGGAGAAGCCTTTACATCGTAACCAAACGATCCGTTCCTAACCCTACCCTTTCTACTTTTGACGCCACTTCCCGTAGTTTTTGTGTAGTAAGGAGACAGAAAACCAATACTCCCCTGCAAGCACTTGTCGCATTAAATGACCCGACTTTCATAGAAGCGACCAGGGTAATGGGAGAACAAATGGCCGGGATCCCGGATAATCGGAGAGCAATTATTACCATTTACCGGAAATTAACCGGAAGAATGCCCGGTTCGGGTGAGGTAAATTTACTGATAAATCTTCAGCAATCTGAGCAGAAGAAATTCAGTAATAATCCTGAAAAAGCCAAAGGATGGCTAACGGCCGGTCAATATAAGGTTAATCCCAAAACGGACTATTCTGTCGTAGCTGCCAATGCAGTTGTAGCCAGCACTATTTTAAACTCAGACGCCACTTTAACCAAACGATAGTATTATGTCACATCATCATGAGGATGAATTCAGATTACATACTCCTGAGTTCAGCGATTTGAATAAAAAACTCGACAGACGTAATTTTCTGACTAAAACATCTTTGGGTCTGGGTGCCCTGGCTGTGGGTTCCCTCATTGCCGGAGCGAAAGGATTTGGCGGAACGTTGTCAAAACCTGCTGTTGAAGGTTCCTCTGATTTGGAAGAAGAAATCCTCAGAGCTTTGCCCCATATTGCTCCGAAGGCAAAAAGAGTGGTGTATCTGTTCATGAGTGGCGGGCCTTCCCAATTCGAAACTTTCGACTACAAGCCAAAACTTGTTACGATGGCCGGGCAAAATCTGCCTGATTCTGTCAGAAAAGGGCAAAGGCTTACCGGAATGAGTGCAAATCAGAGTGCTTTGCCAATGGTTCCTTCTATTTATAAATTCAACCGGCATGGTAAAAATCAAACCTGGATCAGCGAGTTGTTACCCCATACTGCTCAGGTAGTTGACGATCTTTGCATCATTAAATCCATTTATTCCGAGGCAATTAACCATGATCCGGCTATAACCTTTTTTCAGACAGGGAATCAGCTGCCGGGCAGACCTTCAATCGGTTCATGGATAAGTTACGGACTGGGTTCCGACAACCAGAATTTACCGACATTTATTGTTTTGGTATCAAAAAATGGTCAGAAAGATCAACCGCTTTACGCCCGTCTCTGGGGAAACGGGTTCCTGCCTTCCAAACACCAGGGCGTCCAGTTCCGCTCAGGAAAAGATCCTGTTTTGTTCCTCAATAACCCTGAAGGTTACGATGGAAAAGACAGGAAAGAAATGCTGGAATATCTCTCCAAACTCAACAAACTCCAGAATGACCAATTCGGAGACCCGGAGGTGGACGCCAGAATTGCCCAGTATGAAATGGCATATCACATGCAAACCTCTGTTCCGGAAGTGATGAATACTGCTGACGAACCTGATGAGGTTTTTGAAATGTATGGTCCGGATAGCCGTGACTCAGGGACTTATGCTGCCAATTGTCTTCTGGCCAGAAAGCTCCTCGAAAAAGATGTAAAATTTGTGCAGTTATACCATCAGGGCTGGGATCAGCATGGTAGTTTGCCCAAAGGCATTGCACAGCAATGTAAAAGCACCGACCAGGCTACTGCAGCTTTAATTAAAGATTTGAAAAGACGGGGTTTATTAGAAGATACTTTAGTAATCTGGGGGGGAGAATTCGGTCGTACGGTCTATTCTCAGGGGAAATTGTCTGCCGATGATTACGGCCGGGATCATCATCCGAGATGCTTTACCATGTGGATGGCAGGAGCAGGTGTAAAATCAGGCATCAGCTATGGCGAAACAGATGATTTTAGTTACAATATTGTCAGAGATCCGGTTCATGTTCATGATTTTCAGGCGACTATGATGCATTTGATGGGTATTGACCACGAGCGTTTAACTTATAAATTTCAGGGAAGGAGGTTTCGGCTTACCGATGTGCACGGAAAAGTAGTCAGGGATATTCTGGCATAATTTCCTGAAAAGCCTTTTTTTAATTCCTGGGGATCTGCCTGTCTCAGAATGTGTTGTATTTTAGAAGATTTAATCATAAATTTACATTGAAAAATTAAAATACAACTTTACTATTTCAATGTTCAAAAGAACGATTACTTCGCAATTAATTGATGATTTATCATTTTTTCCGGTAGTTGGAATTATTGGCCCAAGACAGGTTGGTAAGACAACTTTAGCAAAATGGCTACAAAAACAGATTGATATATCAACTCTTTATCTTGACTTAGAATTAGATACTGATTTAAGGCGTTTGGATGATGCTGAAACTTTCTTAAATAGTCATTCTGATAAATGCATAATCATAGACGAAGTGCAACGAATGCCAAGGGTTTTTGCACTGATCCGGGCATTGGTTGACCAGGACCGTCGTCCGGCCCGATTCATTCTGCTGGGTTCGGCTTCTCCGGACCTGATAAAGGGGGCATCAGAAACATTGGCGGGAAGAATAGCTTATACTGAGCTTTCTCCCTTGTCATTAACAGAGGTATTCCCACAGGTTTCCATGGAAACTCACTGGCTGAAAGGGGGCTTCCCGGATGCGCTGAATGCTCCGAAGGAGTCGCAGAGTTTTCGCTGGCTTGGAAGTTTCATCCAGACTTTCATAGAGCGGGACTTACAAACACTGGGCTATGGAGTGAGTACTGAGATAACCCGGAAGTTATTAGAAATGCTTAGCCATCTGAATGGCAACTTAGTTAACATGAACGACTTAAGCAGGTCACTGGGCGTCAGTTCTCCGACAATTAACAGATATTTAGATTTATTGGAAGGAAGTTTTATTATCCAACGCTTACAACCATATCATGTAAATATCACAAAAAGACTGGTAAAATCTCCAAAAATATACTTCCGTGATTCAGGTATATTACATCAGTTAGCACGTGTGATTAGTTACGACCAGTTACTGCAAAATCCAATAGTTGGCGCTTCCTGGGAAGGCTATGTAATAGAACAAATAAAAAGAAATCTCGGGTATGACTGGCAATTGTTTTTCTATCGTACACAAGTGGGAGCAGAAGTAGATTTGGTCATGATCAGTCCTACAGGTAAAAAAATATTTGTAGAAATAAAATTATCCAACAGTCCGACTGTCTCAAGAGGATTTTTTGAGAGTGTAAAAGATTTAAGCCCTGATAAACAATTTATCATTATTCCGGGCGGAGAAAGTTATCTTAAGATGGAGGGACTGAAAGTATATAATTTATATGATTTTTTAGAAAATGAATTACCACAAATAAATTAACCTTGGGGTTTGACTATAACAGGTAAAAATTCTTTCAACAGAATCAGACCAGTACCATTTTATGGTCACTTCAAAGGCTCAATCCATGAATAAATGATTCTATTAGACATTATTACTTTTTTCGGACGGCTGCATCCTTTGATTGTCCATTTACCCATCGGTTTTTTGCTGCTGGCAGTAATTTTTGACCTGGTTTCATACTTCCCGAAATACCAGGTTCTCAAAAGTGCGGTTTCATTTACACTTTTTGCAGGTTTCTGTTCAGCTGTTATTGCCTGCATCTTTGGCTATTTATTGTCCTTAACCGGGGATTATGACACTACATTACTCAGACATCATAAGAACTCGGGAATTGGCATTGCCCTCTTTTCCGGGATTTTATTCCTGTTAACTCATCCAAAAGTCAGGCTGATTATTCCTGTTTCTTCCAGAATTTTCAGTGCACTCTCTGTCTGTTTACTGGGTCTCATGAGCTACAGCGGGCATCTGGGCGGAAATCTGACGCATGGAAGCGATTACCTTAGTTTAGCAGAATTAACCAAAACAAAAAGGGAGAAACCTGTTTCGGCAGAACAAGCCTTTATCTTTGAAGACGTTGTTCAGCCGATACTCGAAAAACGCTGTTCCCAATGTCATCAGGGCGGAAAACTCAAGGGAAATTTATCTGTCGAAAGTTTGACAAGCCTGAAAAAAGGCGGAAAAAATGGTCCGGCGGTTGTAGCCGGAAAATTAGCCGAAAGTGAACTCTTCAAACGAATTACGCTTGATCCTGCCCATAAAGAATTTATGCCTTCAGATGGAAAAACACCCCTGACAAAAACAGAAACCGAAATTATAAGATGGTGGATTGAAAAGGCTATGGCAACCGAAGGAAAGAAATTGGCAGAATTGAAAGGAAATGAAATCATAAAACCTCAGATTGCTTCATTTTTAGGATTGGGAGGACTTGTTCCGAATGAAAAGGAAACGGAAATTTCTCAGAAAATTAATCCTGCTATTCCTCTGACACTGGATAATAATCTGGTGATAAATCTTAGAAATTCGGGTTTCGAAGCCCGGGTGATGCTTCAGAAACCAGTAATGCTCGACATCACCCTGCCTTCCAATTCAGGTAAAAAAGGTTCAGAATTAAGGAAATTACTAAGCCCTCTTGCCAAAAATATCATCTGGCTGAATCTTTCCGAAAACGGGCTGACAGATAATGATTTTGACTTTTTGAAAGATTGTACCAATCTGGAAAAACTTCGTGTCGAAAAAAATCCGGTTTCAGATGCTTTCAGTAATTATTTAAGTAAAATGCCTCATCTTGAAGCGCTCAACCTTAACGAAACCAAAATTACAGAAAGCAGTCTGACTCAATTGAGAAAACTCCCGTCTTTAAAGAGAATTTATACCTTCGGAACATCCATAAAAGGCCCGGAGGACGGAGTTATCAATCTCGGTTCAAAATAGTATTTTCACTTGCCTGTAATAAGAAAAGGCTGCCTCAGCATTTCACCGGGGCAGCCTTTTGTGTTCATTATCAGGTATTAATATCCTTTATTTTGTGTAAGCTTAGGATTAATATCTCTTTCCGCCTGTGGAATCGGAAGTAATTCACTGATTCCATCTCTGAAATTGGTTTTTCCGATAGACTTCAGATAAGTAGCGGCGTCGCCCCAGCGAACTAAATCAAACCAGCGGTGGCCTTCCAGACCTAATTCGAAATTACGTTCCTGTTTAATAGCAGTCCTCATTTGGTCTTGTGTAAGCCCTGTCTGAATCGGTGCAATATTGACATCTTTTCTGGCATGAATGATATTAATCGGATCCGCTGCTTCAGTAGTTTTTCCGGACTCGTTTAATGCTTCCGCATAAATCAGCAGCAAATCGGCATAACGCATAAGAATATAGTTTTTAGGGTCATCACTTTTCCCGATATTCGCACCTTTTCCTACTACATATTTTCTTGGGCTGTATCCCGTCGGAGAAGTAGAAGAACTATACGTAATTCCCTGAAAAACATCTCCGTTTCTGAAAATACTATATCCCAGACGCGGATCATTAGGCGCAAAAGAATTTACAAAAAATTTAGTCGGGGAACCATACCCATAGCCTCCGTCCAATGTAAAGCCAGAGCCTCTCGGCGCATCATAGTTATTGGTCTGATTTCCCAAACCGCCCAGAAAAGAAGCATATTGTACTTCAAAAATCGATTCTTTCCCATTTTCTGTGGCCAATTCAAAATTATCGAAATAACGATCAAAAAGGCTGTAAACCTTAGAATCAACCACCTCTTTCGCTTTGGCAGCAGCTTCCGGCCATTGTTTTCTATACAGATACACTTTGGCTAAAAATCCTTTGGCCGCACCCTGTGTAACTCTTCCCAGATCCGCTGCACCATATGACAAAGGCAATCCAGCTTCTGCTGACTGCAAGTCTTTGATAATCTGCTGATACACTTCTTCTTTGGCATTTCTCGGAACAAGAAACTCACTTGGATTAACCTGCTGCCTGGTAATTAACGGAACATCCCCGAATAGTAAAATCAGATAGTGATAATAGATTGCTCTCAGGAAAGAGGCCTCTGCCAGCACTCTCTTTTTGAGGGTCGCATCCATCGTAATTCCCGGGACTTTTTCCAAAACCAGATTGGCCCTCAGAATCCCCTGATAAGCTGCATTCCAGGTACTTCTGATAGCTCCGTTATCAGCAGTTACTGAAAGGTTTTCTACCTGTGCCCAATCTGCATTATCTCCCGACGACACCGCATCACCAGCCAGATAGTTCCCGAAACGATCCAGTCCAAACTGCCCTAATCCATTATACATCAATGGTTTGTAAGCAGCGTTTACCGCTCTTATGGCATCATCGGAAGTTTTATAAAAATTGTCTGTAGTAACAACATTTAAAGGTTGTTTTTCAAGAAAGTCTTTGTCGCAGCTTGTCATTATTAATGCGGCTGCCAGAAAATATATTTTTCTCATGTTTTTCATCGTTAAAATTCCTTAATTAAAAGCCCAGATTGATGCCGAATAAAATTGTACGTGGTTGAGGATAAGTCATCAAACTCGTAAAATTATTATCTATCCCTGCCCCGACTTCAGGATCAAACCAAGGGTAAGGTGTGAATGTAAGCAGGTTCTGACAGCTTGTGTAAAGTCTGATTCTTTCAAGTCCTAAAGTACCTTTTGGAAAAGTGTATCCTAACTGAACATTTTTAATACGGGCATAACTGGCGCTATAAACCCAGAAATCTGAAGTTCTGCGGTTATTACTCGGATCACCCCAGACTATGCGCGGAACATGATTACTTGTGCCGGGGCCTGTCCAGCGACCCAGATAATCGGCCGTGGTATTGTCAAAATTATCCATCAGGCGGCGTCCTCCGGTTCCATCTATATAAATTTCCCTTCCGGCAATTCCCTGAATAAAAATACTCAGATCAAAGTTTTTGTAACTCATATTTGAAGTAAAACCAAAGCTTAATCTTGGAATCGTATTTCCGATATAATCACGGTCAAGGTCATTAATTACCCCGTCGTTGTTAATATCCTTCCACATAATATCTCCCGGTTTGGCATTTAACTGGGTAGCATGTTTGTTGATATCTTCCTGAGTCTGGAATACACCTTCCTGCACATAGCCAAAAATCGAGTTGATCGGATGCCCTTCAGCTGTTTTAAATACGCCGGAAATAATCGGTAATCCTGCCAGAGAAACCACCTCATTTTTAATGGTAGAAACATTGGCGTTCAGATCATATTTGAAATCTCCTGTGCCTTTGCGATACGTAACCCCTAATTCAAATCCTGAATTTCGTACAGATCCTACGTTCTGATAAGGAGCTGTTGACACCCCGGTTGTTCCCGGAATCGGAACCTGTACCAGCATATCTGAAGTAAGTTTTGAGAAATAATCGGCCGTAACTGTAATCTGATGATTGAAAAGTGATAAATCAAATCCGATATCCTGCATCGTAGTAGTTTCCCATTTGATATTCGGATTCCCGATAGAAGTTGGTGCTGCACCCGGAGCAATCCCCTGTGCTGTACCAAGTACATAGTTCTGGCTTAAATCCAAACCACTGGTAAAGGCATATAAACCAATTTCCTGATTCCCCAATTGCCCCCAGCTTGCACGAACTTTCAAATCTGAGATAGCGTTAATTTCCTTCATGAAATTCTCATTGGAAACACGCCATGCCGCTGCAAAAGAAGGGAAAACACCATAACGGTTAGATGGCCCGAATCTCGAAGAACCATCCACACGGACATTGGCAGAAACAAGGTATTTATCATCGAAATTATAATTCAGCCGACCGATATAAGAACGGATTGACCATTCCGAAGCGGTTCCTCTTGCCCGGTCATTCAAGGCTCCGGCATCCAATACTCTGATATCATTATTCGGGAAACTCTCACGGTGTGCAGAGAATAAATCATAACGGTTCGATTGCTGGGTATAACCTACCAATGCCGAAACAGCATGTTTTCCGGTAAAAGTATGGTCATAGGAAAGGGTATTTTCGTTAAGCCAGGTAGTGCTGTTTGCATAGGATCTGTCTAAGGTATTGACGGTATTGGTACGACCACCGAAGGCATAAGTCGGTGTAAAGTTAATTCTGTCATCAATCAGCAAATCTGTTCCTATCGTCGTTCTGAACTTCAGTGATGGCAAAATCAGGTATTCTGCATAAAGATTTCCCAGCAAGCGGTAACGTGCCAGATCGTTTTGAATCATATAGGCATTCGGCACAGAAGCCAGGTAACCAAGCTGCTCTCCCGGGCGTACGCCATAACCATAGGAACCGTCCGGAAATTTGTAAGGAATAGTCGGTGAAAAACGGATTGCATTTACAAAAGTCTCATTCCATTGTCCGCTGGTTTCCTTCCCTTTAGTTAAAGAAAGGCTATTTCCAAACTTGAATTTGCTTGTAAGCTGGTGGTCTGAAGTAACATTTAATGATAAACGATTGTATTTTACCCCGATTCCTATTCCTTCCTGGGCAAAGTATCCCATTGAAACAGCATATTGAGATTTCTCAGAACCCCCGGAAATGGACAGATTATAGTTCTGGATCGGAGCTTCCTGAAACACTTCCGCTACTTTATCATTGCCTACACCCAAGGTATCCAATCTGCCCCAATAAACCGGTAAACCGGCATTGGTACGAGCCTCATTCTGTAAGGTAGCAAATTGGGTGGCATTTAACATAGTTGGCAATCTCCAGGCTTTCTGCACCCCGTAATAACTGCTGAAATTGATTTTTGCCTGTCCGGCCTTTCCTCTTTTTGTCGTAATTAAAATCACACCATTTGCGGCACGGGCTCCGTAAATTGCAGAAGAAGCGGCATCTTTTAAAACCGACATACTTTCGATATCATCAGGGTTGATGTTATTAATTCCCTGATCTGTAATAACACCATCTATAACATACAAAGGATTGCTATTCCCTGTTGTTCCGACACCACGGATCCGGACAACCGGAGCATCTCCCGGACGGCCTGTATTCTGGGTAACCTGAACGCCCGTAGAACGTCCCTGCAAAGCCTGGCCAACGTTTGTATTTACCGTATTTTGAAAATCTTTCGAAGAAATTGTAGTAACCGCACCCGTCAGATCGCCTTTCTTAACGGTTCCATAACCTACCACGACCACCTCGTCAAGCGATTTATTGTCGGTTTGCAAAACAATGTCAATAATTGACTGATTTCCAACTTCCACTTCTTTCTTCAGATAACCAACAGAAGTAAATACAAGCACCGCCTTTTCATTCGGAACAGTGATTTTATATTGTCCGTTTACATCACTGACCACGCCCCTGGTTGTTCCTTTAATCTGGACACTTACTCCCGGAACAGGTTCTTTTTTATCATCAGTTATTACCCCTGATACATTTCTTTCCAGTATTTCAACCTCCTGCATAGATTCTTCTTTCGCATTTGAAGATCCGGTTTGCAGTCTTTTCAGCAGAATCTGTTCTCCGAAAACCTCATATCTGATGTTTAACGGGCCAAAAATTTCAGACAACACAATAGACAAAGGTCTGTCTGAAGCTTCTACCGAAATTTTTCTTTTGGATTGTATCAGCTCCGGACTGTACATGAAGTTTACCCCAACTGATTTTTCCAGTTTAAGTATTACTTTCTCCACTTCAACAGCCTTAAGATGAAGCGTTACTTTCTTATTAAGTAGTTCCTGAGCGTTACTGGTGTGTGCAAATGAAGCACTCACAAACAGCATAGACAGGACAATTTGTAGCAGACTGATTTTCATGATTTTTCGCAAAAGTTGATGCGATCGTACATTTTTTTTCATACATTTGAATAATTTGCTGGTTGGAAAATTTGGCAAAAAGGATCCCTTCATCCTACTACATTAGGATGCTTACAAAACAGTAAGAACGGGGATTGATTTGGGGGTGAATGATGTTGGCGCATCTTCATCCCTTTTTTGGCATACTTGGTTAGGAAGAATTACAAGTCATTTTTTTTCGTTTAAAGATTTATCATTAGCAAGGTTTTCCTGAAATTATAATCTGGCCGTCGCTCACCTGGTAACTCGCTTCAATAATTGAGCAAATCCAATTCAGCTTTTCAAATAATGGTTCATTTCCCAGTTTAGCGGTGATTGTACATTTTGCCATCACTTCTTCGTCAAAGACGATATCAACTCCGTAGGCTCTTTCAAGTGTCTCCAGTACTTCGGAAACGGGGGTAGCATTAAACTCAAACTTCTGATTTTCAACCGGTAACATCAGTATTTCCGGATTGGGGATAATTGTTCTGACCAACCTTACCTCATCCCTTTGAAAAATGGCCTGCTGATTAGGGGTTAATAGCATTCCGGTCAGTTCCCGGTTATTTTTAAGGCTTTTTGCCTTCTCATCATTCATCGTAAAAACAGCAACCTTCCCGGTTTTCACAATTACCCTGATTTCCTTATCTTTTCCGAAAGATTTTATCCTGAAGCTTGTTCCCAAAACTTTGGTTATCAGCTCATTTGAATACACAAAGAATGGTCTTTCCGGATTTTTGGCAACTTCAAAAAAGGCTTCCCCGATCAGATATACTTCCCTTTTTGAACCATCGAATTTCCTTTGATAACTCAGCTTACTTTGCTGGTGCAGCGCCACGGAACTTCCATCAGGCAATCGGATTAATTTATCAGTATTTCCGTCGTTTGTGATTTCTACCAGATCATTAAGTTCTCCGGCTTCTGTTACCTGCCGATGATACAATTCTTCTTCCGGTTTTATATTGTTTTTGAGCAGCCCATACCAGCTCATTCCCAATAATAACAATACAGAGGCGGCGGCCATCCAGTATCTCGACCACAATAAAGGCAAAACAGGCTCTTCCTCAGCAGAATTCAATTCCAGTCGTTTGGCCTCAAAGAGTGCTTTTTGCACTTGCTCTTCAATATACTGTTCATCTAATCCGGCGGGTTTTCCATGCAATTCCCTGATAATGGTTTTTGCCTTTTCAACCTCTTCCTTTCTTGTTCCTGAAATGTCTTCTTTAATCCAATTAATCCAATCGTTCTCATCCTGAGGTCTTTCTCCTAAAACCCAGGCCCTGAAGTTTGGATTTTCCAAAAGATGATGGTAATCCTGATTTTCTTTCATAAAATGTCTGCTGTAGCTTTTCTACTGCTAACATCCGGATTACCTGTGGCGGATACCCACTAAAAGATAATTTTTTTTAAGAATTATACAAAAAAGTTTAAAATACTGATTTTCTGGCTAGATCGTAAGCCATAAAAGAAGGGAAATCGTCAGTTGCCAGCTTTCACGAAGATTGGCTAAAGCCCGCTGAATAACATTACTGACTGACTGAGGTTTGATATGAAACAGCTGAGAAATTTCCTCGACAGATAGATCCTGATAAAAACGCAGATAGATAACTTCTTTCTGACGTTCAGGCAGCTGGCTCATTGATAAAGAAATGCTTTCCTTAAAATGTTTATCGGTTTCTTCCTTAATATAAGATTCCTCAAAAGAAAAAACCACATCTGTTTCTTCTATTGAAGTATTGTCTAATTCTGAAGCCTTAAATTTTTTAAGATTTTTGAAAAGTTGATTTCTGAAAGACTTTAACAGGTAAAATTTAACAGACTCTATTTCTTTCAAAGAGGCTCTTTTTACCCAAAGACTAATCAGCAAGTCCTGAATGGCATCCTCAATAACCTGAGAATTAGGCGTAAATTTGCCTCCGTAATGAGCAAGAGTACGATAATATTGTCTGGAAATCTGAGCAAAGGCCTTCTCATCTCCTTCTCTGAAACGGTTCCAAAGCAGGAGTTCTCCATTCATACTTGTTGGTTTTACAGGGCTACTCATTCAAAAATCCGTATTTACCTTACAAAAACATATTAAGACTTGTACTCTCGGGCTTGCTATGTCTTGCAGGGAGCAGTATTTAAAGAGGTTTTACATTGTTTTTGAAAGACTTTCATATTTAAAAGCCTTTTAACCTAAAGTAGCCTCACAATATAAAATACTCTAAAAACAATAAATTTTTGAATGATTCTTATGTAATCGCAGAAATTCCTGATATTCCCGGCCTTTTTACCTGAACCGGAAAGCTTCTCTTTTTACATTTTTCAGGTCATGAAAGTCTCCCATGTGGTTTTCATTAAAATGCGGATTGCCAATCAGGTTAATATTGAATAATTATCTGGTAAAATGTAAACATCCGGCCGGATAATGATAACTTAATTTTACAATTGTATTTTTCTCTTTTGGAGGAAATATTACGCAGATCATTTCTTAGCAAAAGCCTGAAAAAATGAATAAAACAATACTTCTTTTCTTTTTTGCATTCCTGTGCAAAACACTGGTAATGGGTCAGGGGAATTTTAAAGAGACAGATCAGCCCAACCCGCAACTGACAGACCTTTTGCTGAATTATCAGGCCGATCAGGGAAGCTTGTCGAGGTTTTATTTCGTAGAAAATGCTCCGGAGCGCAGAGAGAGACTCAAAACACTTGTTAAAGATTATGAGTTAAGGTTGTCAAAAATTAATTTTAATTCTCTGAATACCGGTTCAAAGGTTGATTATATTCTGTTTAACCGAAATTTAAAAGAAGCGTTATACCAGTTGGATCTGGAAGAAAAAGAATACAATCAGCTGAAAACCTGGTTTCCTTTTGCAGATTCGGTTTATCAGATTGAAAAAGCAAGAAGACGTGGAAACGTCCCGGATTCAAGAGCAATTGCTTTACAGTTCAGCGATATCAGCAAACAGTTAATGGCCCTGAAAAAGCAGTTAAAACTAGACAGCCTCATGAGTAAAGACCTCGCCATCAGAGGAGAAAATACGGCCAGAGGATTGATCGACGCCCTGAAATCAGTTTATGAGTTTTACAATGGTTATGATCCGCAATTTACCTGGTGGATTCCGAAACCTTATGCCAGACTGGATAGTCTGCTCAATGATTATGCTGCAACTTTCAAAAAGAGCGGAAAAAATCTTAAAATTCAGAAAGATGACGGAAGCGGTATCATCGGAAATCCTATCGGAAGAGATGAACTGAACCGAAGATTACAATTCGAGATGATTCCTTATACACCTGAGGAACTGGTTGACATAGCGAACAAAGAGTTTGCCTGGTGTGATGCAGAAATGCTGAAGGCCAGCAAGGAAATGGGATTAGGGAATAATTGGAAAGCAGCTCTGGAGAAATTAAAAAATCTTTATGTTTTGCCATCGCAACAGCCGGATGCTATGGTGAAAATCTATCAGGAATCTATTGATTTCCTTAATAAAAACGACCTGATTACCATTCCCCCGCTTGCAGAAGAAACCTGGAGAATGATTATGATGACTCCCGAAAGACAATTGGTAAACCCTTTTTTCACGGGCGGAGAAGAATTCAGCGTTTCATATCCTACAAACACCATGACGGAGGAACAGAAACTCATGAGTATGAGAGGGAACAATCCTCATTTTTCAAGAGCAACGGTTCATCATGAACTGATTCCGGGACATGCTTTGCAGGAATTTATGACTTATCGTTACAAAAATTATCGCCATTTCGAAACACCTTTCTGGATTGAAGGATGGGCTTTATACTGGGAAATGTTACTTTATGATCTGAATTTCCCGAGATCGGCAGAAGACCGGGTAGGAATGCTCTTCTGGAGAATGCACCGATGTGCCAGAATCATATTTTCACTTAATTATCACACCGGAAAATGGACTCCCCGGGAATGTATTGATTTCCTCATTAACCGGGTAGGACATGAACCTGCCAATGCAGAAGGTGAAGTAAGAAGGTCTTTTGTCGGAGGATATGATCCATTGTACCAGATTGCCTATATGATTGGCGGATTACAGATTCGTGCCATGAAAAATGAATTGGTTGATACAAAGAAAATGACGTACAAACAGTTTCATGATGGCTTTATGCAGCAAAATATGTTACCGATAGAAATGGTCAGAGCCATTCTGACCAATCAGCCATTGCCTAAAGACTTTAAATCGAACTGGCGATTTTACAAACTAAAATAATCAGAATTTATGAAACACATTGCAGTAATCGGAGGGGGAATCATTGGACTAAGTGCCGCTTATTATCTACAACAGGCTGGTTATAAGGTGACTGTATTGGATAAAGCTGACTTTTCCGACAACTGCTCATATGGTAATGCGGGTTATGTCTGCCCAAGTCATTTTGTACCTCTTGCCGCACCGGGAATTGTCTGGCAAGGGATAAAATGGATGTTTAATTCCAAAAGTCCGTTTTATGTAAAACCTTCTCTCAATGCATCACTGATCAACTGGGGATGGAATTTTATGAAAAGTGCGAATGCACAGAATGTTGAAAAAGGTGCTGTTCCGCTCCGTGACATTTCTTTGCTTAGTCAGCAGGAATTTGAAAAATGGGCAAAACTCCCGGGATTTGATTTCTCTTATGAACACAAAGGAATGCTGGAAGTTTTTCAGACGCACGCTGTAGGAGAGCATGCGCACCATACGGTAGAAAAAGCACAGGAATTAGGATTGGATGTCAGTTTGTTGAATTTTGAGGAATTGCAAGCCCTTGAGCCTCAAACCAGAATCAATGCACTGGGAGCCTTATTCTTCAAATGCGATGCCCATCTTTATCCAAATCAACTGATGAAAGTTTTACTGGCGCATCTTCTTGAAAACGGCGTAAATCTTAATGCTAACGAAGAAGTGCTGAAATTTGAAAGCCAGAATAATCAAATCAGCAGGATTATAACCAATAAAGAATCCTATGAGGTCGATTCCGTAGTAATTTCAGCTGGTTCATGGAGCCGGGAATTAACCAATATGCTTGGTGCTGATATTCCTTTAATGCCGGGGAGAGGTTATTCTATTACCCTGGAAGATTCTCCCTATAAAGTGAATCATCCTATCATTCTGGCAGAAGGAAGAGTTGCACTTACGCCCATGAATGGAAATAAGATCAGAATGGGTGGAACGATGGAGGTTGTTTCAACCAAAACACCGCCACAATACAACAGAGTTGAAGGGATTCTGAAATCTGTGAAAAATTTTCTGCCTGAATTTGACATTTCCCGTCCTTCCAACGACCAGATCTGGTATGGCTACAGACCTTGTTCTGCAGATGGCTTACCTTATATCGGAAGAACCAGAAAACACAAAAATGTTATCGTAGCAACAGGTCATTCTATGATGGGGCTTAGTCTGGGGGCAGGAACAGGAAAGCTGGTAGAAGAGTTAATCAGTGAAAAACAAACCAGCATAGATATTTCCGCCTTCGAGGCAGAACGCTTCGGATAGTCTGTACCCATATGATCTTTCCCCTGTAAAATTCATAAAAACATAACGTTCAATAAGTTATCTGTATAAATCAACTCTTTTCAGAGAAAGCTTTGTACCTTTAATTTCATCATTAAGTGACTGGGACATGACGTTTTTCTGGATTTTATGGGGAATTGATGCCATTCTCTCTCTTATTTTCTATTATTTTTTTCTGATCGGCCTGGCTGATGGTTCGGTTTCTTCTTTTAACATCGGGCTTTGGCTAGCTATCATAGCTATTACCGGAGGTTTATTATACGGAAGTCTGCTGTTGAAAAAGAACAATCGTTTACGCCTGGCTCAGGGGCTTCTTCTGATTTTTGCCATTCCCGGTGTTTTATCCGGTGTCTTCTTTCTTTTATTAATCATCATGAATCCCAACTGGCATTAACAGTATTATTAAATATTAAAAGATAAAATCACGGAAAAATCATATCTTTGCTACGGTTTTGAGAATATCCGTATTTCTGTTTTATGTTTCCATCAGAACGGAACCTTTTTCCTCTCAATGCAATTAACAGATTGTGTAATGTGATAATCTTCACCGAAAGAATCCAGGCTTCAGATACTGAGCAATACAGCCCGCCCGATTCTTTAGCTTAGAAACTTAATTTCCCTTTGCTGAATCTTCCTGTTTTCTCAAATAAATGAGGTTTATAATGCTTTTGAAGTAGCCAGTGCTGCTTTAAAATGGAAATTTTTAATCGGATCCGGAGAGAAAACGCTCAATAAATTTTAACATTATGACTAAAAAAACTTACTTTTCCTTAATTCTGATACTGGGAAGTTTAACAGCCCTTGCTCCATTTTCAATTGATATGTATCTCCCGGGTTTTCCGGCCATTGCCAAAGATCTGAATACAAGTGCCGCCAAAGTTGCCCTTACTTTATCCGGTTTTTTCATAGGAATTTCGGCAGGACAACTTTTATACGGGCCGTTACTGGACCATTTCGGCAGAAAAAAACCGCTCTATTTCGGACTGGCACTTTATATCATTGCTTCAATAGGTTGTGTAATGATTAAAGACATCGACAGTCTGATTATTCTTCGGTTTGTTCAGGCAATCGGGAGCTGTGCCGCAACCGTTGCTTCAGTAGCAATGGTCCGTGATCTTTTTCCGGTGAAAGACAGTGCTAAAGTTTTTGCCTTGCTTATACTTGTACTCGGAGTCTCTCCGATGGTTGCTCCGACGGTGGGAGGTTACGTTACAGCGGCATTCGGATGGCATGCCGTTTTTATTGTTCTGACTGCAATCGGAAGTGTTTTATTGATTGCTACCTTACTTTGGCTGCCCGACAGTTATAAACCGGACCCTTCACATTCCCTGAAACCAAGGCCAATTATTAACGATTTCCTTTCTGTTATCAAAGAACCGCAGTTCTATACTTACGCATTTACCGGTGCAATCGCATTTGCCGGACTATTTGCTTATGTTTCAGGCTCTCCCGTAATTTTTATGACGGTTTTCAAGGTAGATGAGAAAGTTTACAGCTGGATCTTTGCCTTCCTGTCCATTGGATTTATCGGCTCAAATCAGGTAAACAGTCTCTTACTCAGGAAGTTCAGAAGCGAACAGATTATTCCTGCTGCGCTGACCGGACTCGTAATCATTGGTGCAATATTTTTTCTGGCCTCCGTTAATGGCTGGCTGAACCTCGGACTAACCATTACATTTCTGTTCTTTTTCCTTTCTTGTATCGGACTGGCAAATCCGAATACAGCGGCACTTTCCCTTGCTCCTTTCTCTAAAAATGCGGGAAGTGCTTCGGCATTAATGGGTGCTTTACAAATGGGAATGGGATCGCTTATTTCTGTGATAATCAGTGCTTTTGATGTTTCTTCAACAGTTCCGATGGTTTCAGCAATGGCTGGTTCAGCTGTTCTGGCCTCATTGGTCTATATGCTGGGAAAACGTACGATCAAAGAACGGGTTGAGGTAAAAGAATCTGTTGAGGCAGGATTAATGCATTAATATTGAAAAAAGCGGATACTTTCCGATCTGAGAAAATATCCGCTTTTTAGCACATCAGGCTACCATCTGGTCGTCAACATTTTTAAAGTAACTATCAAGGTATTCACTCGGGGATTTCCCGGTTACCCTTTTAAAGATTCTGTTAAAATTGGTAATGCTGTTAAATCCGCAACTGTAAGCTACTGTGGCAATTCCTGTATGTGTACTATTCGTTAATTTCTTACAGGCTTCATTGATCCGGATTTCGTTCAGAAAAGAAAGAAATGTATGCCGGGTATGTTTCTTAAAATACCTGCAAAAAGCATGGGGAGTCATATGTGCAATATTGGCAGCATCTTCTAAAGTAATTGGTTTTTCATACTCCTGCATAATGTAATTGTAAATATTACTCATTCTCAACCCTTCATATTCACTGAATTTCTGTGGCTGGGCACCTGTTGAGAGCGGTGTAAGCAAAGGCATTTCTCCAACTATTCTCAATAACTCCACAAAATACATCAGTTGCTCCACTCCTGCCTTACTATTCTTAATCTGAAGCATTTTATTGGCAATTTCAGTCACATTCTCCTGCGGGATTTTGAAACCGTTGGTATGTTGCTGCAAAAATCTCTTAATGCTCCCCATTTCAGGCAAACTGAAAAATGAAGCAAGCTGTCCGTTAGGATTAAAAAAAATTACCGTTGCGATTACCCTTTTTTTACTTTTCGGAGAAAAATATTCGGGGGCACTTTTAAAAATATGGGGCTGATTGGCCCCAAGCCAGAATATTTCGTTCGACTGAAAAGAATGCATATTATTATCTGCAATCAAAGTTCCTTCTCCTGTCTGAATCCAGGTGATCTGAATTTCCTCATGTCTGTGCAAATGCGGATAAAAGTACGGCAGAATATCCTTCTGAACAATGATAGTCTTGTCATGAGGAACAGGAATGGTGAATTGAAGTACTTTCATTGTCTTTCGGAATATAATTTATCTATTTAATCAAAAACCTAAGCCTCAAACCTTTGCTGAATTGAAAATAAAAAATTAACCCGATATTAACAATAAAGCTTTTACATATTTCAATTATGTGTTAATATCTGACTATATCAAATTAATTTCCTGCTAGGTATCGCCCTTTTCCCTGGCTATTCTTTATATCAATACATCCTTCTTTTCAGAGCAATCTTTATTATAAATCGCTGATCTGATAGATTTCAGGCATTATTCAGGTTAATCTTCCAAAATCATCTTCATGAAATACCACGTTTCAGCTTAAAATTTCACCCTATTCCTATCTTATTCAGAAACAGGTTAAAATCCTCTCAGGATTGATTAAAAATGGTAAGTCGTTCTTGTCATTCAATCAGTAATTTTGAGAAAAAACAAATAAATTTTATGGCTATAGATTGGAAAGGGGTATTTCCCGCAGTCACAACAAAATTTGGAGAAGACGATCAGTTGGATTTTCCTTTATTCGAGAAAAATCTTCAGTTTCAATTAGATGCCGGAGTAAACGGAATTATTCTGGGCGGAACCTTAGGTGAATCAAGCGTATTAAGTCTGGAAGAAAAAGGGACGCTTGTAAAATTTGCCGTGGAAAAGGTAGCCGGAAAAGTTCCTGTCATTCTCAATATTGCCGAAGGTGCTACAAGAGATGCCATAGAATTGGCTCGTCTGGCAGAAGAATGGGGTGCAAAAGGACTCATGATGCTTCCTCCGATGCGTTATAAATCAGACCATCGTGAAACGGTTGAGTATTTCAGAGCAACTGCCAAATCTACCAGTCTGCCTATTATGATTTACAACAATCCTGTCGATTATAAAATTGAGGTTACTCTTGAAATGTTTGCTGAACTGGCAGACCTGGAGAATATTCAGGCGGTGAAAGAATCAACCCGTGATCTTACCAATGTCACCAGAATGAGAAACCTTTTCGGAGACAGATTCAAGATTCTTTGCGGAGTAGATACCATTGCGATGGAACAATTGCTGATGGGTGCTGACGGCTGGGTGGCAGGTCTGGTTTGTGCTTTTCCGGCAGAAACAGTTGCTATTTATAAACTGACTAAAACCGGAAGATTAGCCGAAGCACTTGAAATTTACCGCTGGTTTATGCCGCTTCTGGAACTGGATATCCATCCAAAACTTGTTCAATACATCAAATTAGCTGAAGAAAGAGCCGGTGTAGGAAGCGAGGCTGTCAGAGCTCCGAGACTTACTTTAATCGGTGAAGAACGGGAAAGGCTTATCAGCCTGATCGACGGAGCAATTGCCAAAAGACCTGTTCTTCCAGAATATCATTCCATTGTTGTTTAAGGACTTGTTTTAAAAATAGTACACATGTCAGATACAATCTCAGCAATTCCTGAAATAATGTCGAATGCCAGGTTGGCTTTCGAAAAATACAGCCGGGTTTCTGCCGGCAAAAGGGCTGTTTTTCTTGAGACAATTGCCGAAGAAATTGAAAACAAACGGGAAGCCCTTGTTAATCTGGCAAATCTTGAAACGAATTTACCTCTTCCCCGATTGAACGGAGAGATTGGCAGGACAACAGGACAACTGAAAATGTTCGCCAATCTGATAAAGGAAGGTAGCTGGGTGGAAGCGGTAATAGATCTTCCGGATGCTGAAAGAGTTCCGGCAAAACCGGATACCCGCAAAATGCTGGTGCCGCTTGGTCCTGTAATTGTTTTCGGGGCAAGCAATTTTCCTTTTGCTTTTTCAACGGCGGGAGGAGATACAGCCAGTGCGCTGGCTTCCGGTTCAACGGTGGTAATAAAGGGACATCCTGCTCATGCAAAAACTTCTGAAATGGTTTTTGAGGCTATTCAGATTGCCATAAAAAAGTGTGAAATTCCTGAAAATACTGTTCAGCATGTTCCCGGTGACTCTCATGAAACCGGAAAAGCATTGGTAATGCACCCGCTTAGTACGGCTGTCGCCTTTACCGGTTCGCAGGCAGGCGGAAAAGCATTAATTGAATATGCCCGCCAAAGAGAAATCCCTGTTCCGGTTTATGCCGAAATGAGCAGTATCAACCCGGTTGTGCTTTTACCGGAAACTTTAGGCAGCAATACAACCTCGCTGGCAAAAACTTTTGCAGGTTCCGTTACGCTGGGTATGGGTCAGTTTTGTACCAAACCCGGTCTGTTCTTTGCTTTAAAAGGAGAAAATCTGAATCAGTTTATCTTGCTTTTACTGGAAGAGCTGAAACTCATCAGCAAACACAAAATGCTTCATGAAGGAATTGCACAGGCTTATGAAAAGCTTTTGCAGCATTTAGGTACTCAGCAAGAAGTTTCTTTTCTAAGCGATTCTGAAAAATTTACAGAAGAGATGAAACCTGAAGCCATAATTGCTAAAGTTAAGGCTGAATCTTTTCTCAAAAATCCGGGATTAAGTGAGGAAATCTTTGGTCCTTATGCGCTTATTGTTGAATGTGAAGACCTGAATGAGCTAAAAAGTGCCTTAAAAAGCCTGAAAGGACAACTTACGGCAACCATCATGGGTACAGATCAGGATTTTGATCTGCATGCGGATATTATTGAATTACAAACTTCATTAGCAGGAAGGGTAATCTTAAACGCTGCTCCAACCGGAGTTGAAGTATGTGCCAGCATGGTACATGGCGGTGGCTACCCTTCTACTTCAGATGAAAAGTTTACTTCCGTTGGTTCTTCATCTATCAAACGCTGGGTAAGACCCGTTTGCTTTCAGGGATTCCGTAACAATATGCTGCCGGATGCCTTAAAAAATGAAAATCCATTAGGAATCTGGAGAATCATTGATAACAAGTTTACACAAAAGACAATCTGAGATTACGTGTAACATTGTCCTAAATCGAAAAAACTTGAAAAAAACATTCTTTTGCATAGATGCACATACCTGCGGAAATCCGGTCAGACTGGTAGCCGGTGGCGGACCTAATTTATCAGGAAATACGATGAGTGACAAACGTCAGCATTTTCTGAAAGAATATGACTGGATCCGGAAAGGTCTTATGTTTGAACCTCGCGGGCATGATATGATGTCGGGAAGCATTCTTTACCCGCCTCATGATCCTGAAAACGATGTGGCCGTTTTATTCATTGAAACAAGCGGATGCCTGCCTATGTGCGGGCATGGCACAATCGGGACGATCACCATTGCCATTGAAGAAGGTTTGATTTTGCCTAAAACTCAGGGAATTGTAAAAATGGAAGCGCCGGCAGGGCTCGTTTCAATAAGCTATAAGCAGGAAGACAAAAAGGTAAAAAGCGTTAAACTTACCAATGTTCCTTCTTTTCTGGCGGCCGAAAACCTGCGTGTAGAATGCCCCGATTTAGGGGAATTGACCCTAGATGTTTCTTACGGAGGAAATTTTTACGCCATTGTAGATGTGCAGGAAAATTTTAAAGGAATACAACACTACACCGCAGATCAGCTGATCAGCTGGAGTCGGGAATTGCGTCGGAGGATTAACAATCTCTTTACCTTCATTCATCCTGATAACCCTACCATCAATGGCTGTTCTCATATTCTTTGGACAGGCGATGTACTGGATAAGACCTCAACCGCAAGAAATGCAGTGTTTTACGGAGATAAGGCGATAGATCGTTCTCCCTGCGGAACCGGAACTTCTGCCCGTATGGCACAATGGTATGCAAAAGGCAAGTTGAAAAAAGGTGACGAATTTATCCATGAAAGTATCATCGGGTCTAAGTTTATCGGCCGGATCGAGGAAGAAACCTCAGTCGGTGGAAAACCTGCCATAAGACCAAGTATTGAAGGCTGGGCAAGAATCTATGGATATAACACCATCAGTATTGATCCGGATGACGACCCCTATGCCTTTGGTTTTCAGGTTTTGTAAATAATTGCATTCAATCATTTTCAGGAAAAACAACTAATTCACCTACATGAGAACAGCGCCACAACCAGATACTTTTAAGCGTTCATTCAGATTGTTTGATGCTACCATGATTGTGGCAGGTTCCATGATAGGTTCCGGAATATTTCTGGTCAGTGCTGATATCACCCGTAATGTAGGTTCTGCAGGTGGATTACTCCTGATCTGGCTTGTGACGGGTTTACTTACCGTTGCTGCTGCGCTTAGTTATGGTGAACTGAGCGGCATGTTCCCAAAAGCCGGAGGACAATATGTGTATCTGAAAGAAGCTTTTAATCCTTTAACCGGATTCCTTTATGGCTGGAGTTTCTTTGCAGTCATCCAAACAGGTTCTATTGCCGCTGTAGGTGTGGCATTCAGTAAATTTTCGGCTTATCTCTTTCCTTTTTTAAGTGAGAAAAATATTCTTTTTGAAGTCTTCTCCCTCAAAATTTCAGCAGCCCAGATTACGTCTATTCTGCTTATCGTATTTTTAACATTCATCAATACAAAAGGCGTCAGAAACGGCAAAGTTATTCAAACCGTTTTTACCGTAACCAAATTGCTTGCATTATTCGGGCTGATTATTTTTGGGCTGATTGGTTCTGCAAATCATGAAATCTGGCATAGCAACTGGGAAACAGGTTTCTCCATCAGTCAATTCGACGGAACAGCTCTTATCCCCTATTCAGGAATGGCGATAATGGGTGCTGTTGCAGCCAGTATGGTTGGCAGTTTATTCAGCAGCGATTCCTGGAATAATGTAACATTTATTGCCGGGGAAATTAAAAATCCGGAAAGAAATATCGGGCTTAGCCTGTTTCTGGGAACATTAATTGTTACAGGAATCTATTTGTTTACCAATATCATGTATCTGAGTATCCTGCCTTTGAAAGAAATTGCTTTTGCTGAAAACGACCGGGTTGGGGTAGTTGCATCCCAGCATATTTTCGGAAATGCGGGAACAGTTATTGTAGCCATTTTCCTGATGATTTCAACATTCGGCTGCAATAACGGATTGATTCTTTCCGGAGCCAGAGTTTATTACACGATGGCAAAAGATGGCTTATTCTTCGAAAAAGTGGCCAGACTGAATAAAAATGCCGTACCGGAAAAAGGGCTCTGGATTCAATGCATCTGGGCATCAGTCCTATGCCTCAGCGGACGCTATGGCGAGTTGCTTGATTATGTAATTTTCGTCGTCCTGATTTTTTATATTCTGACCATCTTCGGCATATTCAGGCTGAGAAAAAATAAACCGGAAATCCATCGCCCGTACAAAGCATTCGGTTACCCGCTTATTCCTGCACTTTACATTATTTCAGCTTCACTTATCTGTGTTCTTTTACTGATTTATAAACCTTCATTTACCTGGCCCGGACTTGGCATTGTACTCTTAGGCATTCCGGTTTACTATTTTATTCTTCGTAAAAAGACACAATCTGTTCAGGAAACTATTCTTTAGGATCTGATCATTCAGAACTTTTCTGGCTGTCAGCAAGAATCGTTTTCTCTTCATTGTCAGGGAATCAGCAGATATTGCACTTCATCTTACTCTCTTCTGCTCCTTTCCCTGACCTTTTTTGTTTCGAAGTTATCAACTGAATAATTTAGAAATTTGCCTTTAGCGTTATATCTTTGTGAAAATAACGGAAACGTATTTTAATACAACAAGGATTGCTCCCCCAATTATCCTTATACCAGTACATTTTCCCTCCCCCTGCTGAAAACACTCAAACTCTGTTCATACTGGGCAGGATAAAATACGGGCATCGTTATATCTAAAAAAATATATCGCTATATGAAAAAAACATTACTATTAATATTGGGGTTACTCGTAATTTCTTATTCAGATTTTGCACAAAAACAAAGTACCGTTGAAAAGGACAGCGTAATCCGACTTTCGGAAGTGGTGGTAACTGCTTCAAGAACTCCGGAAAGCATTCTGAAATCTCCTGTAAGTATAGAATTACTGGACGCTAAACACATCAAACAATCTCCTGCGCCAAGCTATTTTGATGCGATTGAAAATATAAAAGGCATTCAGTTACTTACATCAAGTCTGGGATTTAAGGTGTATAACACTCGTGGATTTGCCAATCCTACCAACGTCCGTTTTGTTCAGTTGGTAGACGGAATCGACAATCAGGCTCCTCATATCGGTGCTCCGATCGGTAGTGCCCTTGCTCCGACTGACCTAGACATTTATCAGGCGGAGATCATTCCGGGAACAGCCTCTGCGCTTTACGGAATGAATTCTTTAAATGGCATGCTTAACCTTTTCAGCAAAAACCCATTTGATTATCAGGGATTTAGTTTTCAACAGAAAACAGGTGTTAACCATTTGAGCGATCAGAACGCCTCTGCTCATCCTTTTAGCGAAAGCAGTATCCGCTGGGCAAAAGCCTGGAATAATAGATTTGCCATTAAAATCAATTTTGATTATCTGACAGGCTACGACTGGATTGCAGATAACACAACGGATCTTAACCCAAATGGAAATGCCTCCTTAAATTTACTGGGAGCAGATAATCCGGCTTCAGATCCTGTCAACTCTTATGGAAATGAATCTTCCAACCGGAAAACGCTTACTTTAGGAGGCAAACGCTATTCGGTGGCCAGAACCGGTTACTACGAAAAAGACTTAGCAGATTTTTCCCTGAGAAATATGAAGGGGGATTTCTCTTTTCATTATAAACCAGTTCAAAATCTGGAAATTGCTTATACTTATCGCTTCGGAATCCTGGATAACATCTATCAGCGGACAAACCGTTTTCGTTTAAATGATTACAGAATTGACCAGCACAGCCTTTTTATCAAATCTCCTTCTATCCAGATTCGTGCGTACACAACCAGTGAAAACACCGGAAAGTCTTACAATATTCGCTCAATGGGTGAAAACATTGATCGTACATTTAAATCTGATGACCAATGGTTTAAGGATTTTTCTGCCCAATTCAACAGCAGTGTGCAGGCAGGAAGCAGCGTAACAGATGCCCTCACTCAGGCAAGAAACAAAGCAGATGCAGGAAGACCTCAACCCCATACAGCCCAGTTTGATGCATTGATTGACAAATTAGGAGATATAAATAACTGGGATGCCGGAGCAGCTTTAAGAGTGAAATCCTGGATGTACCATCTTGAGGGACAGCTGGATCTGACACAGGATTTACTGAAAACCTTCAAAGAAAAATCTGGGATTCAGTTAATGACAGGTTTTGATTACAGAAATTACGAAGTTTATCCGGACGGAAACTATTTCATCAACCCGGTTGAAGCCGGCAAAAATCTCAACTATTACAAATACGGTGCTTTTTTACAGGTTTCCAAAACATTCTTTGAAGAAAAGGTCAAACTCCAGGGATCTCTCAGAGCTGACAAGAATGAATATTTTGACCTTCGCTGGAATCCGAGAATTGCGTTGGTTTACACTCCTCAAAATGACCATAATTTCAGGATTTCTTACCAAAACGGATATCGCTTCCCAAGTCTTTTTGAAGCTTTCTCTAACGTAAACAGCGGCGGGGTCAAACGTGTGGGAGGACTTCCTATTATGTCACAGGGGATTTTTGAAAACTCATATTTCAAAACTTCAGTAGATGCTTTCCAGACGGCTGTTACTGCTGATGTAAATACAAAAGGGCTTACCACTGCTCAGGCTATTACAGCTAATAAAGGACTGTTAAAGAAAAACGATTACACTTACCTCAAACCGGAACAGGTTAATAGTTTTGAGATAGGATACAAAGGAAACTGGCTTGACAAAAGGCTGTTCGTTGATGCTGATTTTTATTACAATCATTATCAGAACTTTATGGCTCAGGTGGAAGTTTCAATTCCTAAATCAAAAACTATTAACCCTGATTCCATTGCTATTTATCTCAACGATAAAAACACGCAGGACCGTTATCGCTTGTGGACTAACTCCAAAACCACTGTTTACAATTACGGAGCCAGTTTGGGATTACGTTTCAGAGCGGTTGATAATTTTATATTGTCAGGAAATGCTTCATTTGCCAAATTAGACAGAAAAGATTCAAATGACGGTCTGGAAGAAGCGTTTAATACTCCTCAATGGATTCTTAATGTCGGGATAGGAAACAGAAAACTGACTGATCATTTAGGTTTTAACCTGAATTTAAAATGGCAGGATACTTTTTTATGGCAATCTTCTCTTGCCACAGGAAACGTTCCGGCTTATTCAAGTCTTGACGGGCAAATAAGCTATGCTTTTCCGAAACAAAAACTTGATGTTAAACTCGGAGGAACAAATTTATTAAATAAGTATTATTTCAACTTCCTGGCAGGCCCATCTATCGGTGGTTTCTACTATCTGACATTAACGCTGGATGGACTTTAAGACAAATTTTTCCTAAAACTCACCGTGGTCTTGTGGCACACAGACCACTTCCAGTCTTGTTCGTAGTATTCTTGAGTTACGGGTACGACAGACCTCTCAAAAAAAACCTTCATTCCTGTGAAAATCAGGAATGAAGGGAAGTTTTAAGTATAATTATTGAAGTGGAATTTACTATTTATGGATAATTAATTTAACCGGATCCCCGTTACGGACTTCCTCGCTGGCAATTTTAACCAGTTTATCCCCTGGTTTAAGGTCACCAAAAATTTCGATTTTCCCGTCCGTTTCACGTCCTTTCTTTACATCGATCCATTCAGCTTTTCCATCCTGAGTAACTCTGATTACAAAAATTCGCTCCGGGGTATTGGCAACAGCAGCTTTTGGCACAAAAAAAGTACTGTCTGTAGCAGGCAGGTTAACTTTTACTTCGGCAATCATCCCCGGTAAAAGTTTTTTGCGACTATTATCAATATCCATTTCAATTCTTTCCGAACGCAAACGGGTATCCAATGCTCCGGCAAGACGTTTGATATTTGCCTTAAATTCCTCACTCGGAAGTGCTTTCACCGTAAATTTTACTTCACTTTTATCATTCAGATAAGAGGTATAAACTTCAGGAATGGAAACAATTAAACGAAGTCTTTTTTGCTCCTGCAACGTAAACAACGGAAATTCTGATCCTTTTCCGGATGGCCCCACATAGGCTCCCGAGCTAATGTTACGGGCAGTTATAATTCCACTGAAGGGTGCTCTGATTTCCAGGTAGTTTTTGGTATCTGCTATTTCTTTATAGCTTGCTTTAGCCGCTTCCAGCTGTGCCAGATCTGCATTCTTTCTGGCAGCAGCCTGATCCAGGTCATTCGGAGAAATTGTACCCGGGGTCTGGCTTGTTTGAAAAAGACGGTCGTAGTTGGCTTTACTGGCAATATACAAAGCCTCCTGAGATTTCAGTCTGGAAGAAGCTCCGGCCAGCTGAGAAGAAATTTCCGGTGCATCAAGACTAACCAGTAATTGTCCTTCTTTCACTTCCGAACCAACATCCACATTCATTTTTCTGACAAAACTGTTTACTTTGGCATACAAATCAACATGCTGTTTCGCTATCAGCTCTCCCGGAATCTGTATAGAAGATGAGACCATACTCTTTTCCAGAGAAAATGTCTCAATACCGTGTGCTTCCGGCGTTGTTTTTTCTTCCGTTTTTGCCTCGGAAGAGCCACAGCTATTCATCAAAAACATGGCAGAGATAAAGCCAAGAGCAATGATTCCGGTTCTGATATTATTTGATTTCATTTTGGTAAATATTCAGTGATTTCAATGATATATATTTTCTGGAAAATGACAGATAATGAATTATTTAAACTCCTAATGTTCCATTCACTATTTGTCATTTCTGCATTTTTTTAGCTTTTTACGCCAGGTCCAAACAAAGTCGGAATATAGTGCTTACTCTCTATATCTTCAGGATCTAATGAAACGGAATCTGTAGAAGTTTTGCCCTGGAACCACGCAAAAACCAACGGTAATATGATCAGTGCCGCAAAAGTTGAAGCGATAAGTCCACCGATAACCGCTCTTGCCAGCGGAGAAGCCTGATCTCCACCTTCCCCAAATCCGGCAGCCATCGGAATCATACCAACTACCATCGCCACACTTGTCATTATAATCGGCCTCAAGCGAAGTGCCGCTGCCTCTTTTGCTGATTCCAGAGCATTTCCATTATGAATTCTTAAATGCTCAGCATTGGTAATTAATAACACGGCATTGGCAATTGATACCCCAACTGACATAATGATACCCATATAAGACTGAAGGTTAAGCGTCGAATTAGTAAGTCTTAACATGATCAGCGAGCCCAATAACACCGCAGGAATGGTCGTCAGTACCACGAACGAAACCTTAAATGACTGGAAATTAGCAGAAAGCATCAGGAAAATAACAATAATCGCTACCAGCAAACCAGACTGTAAACTATCCAGCGTTTCTGTCAGAACCTTACTTAACCCGATTGGCTCAACTGTTAAACCTCTTGGTAATTCTCCCAAAGACTTAATTGCAGCTGACACATCAGTTGCTGCAGTTCCCAGATCCTTTTTATACAGGTTTGCTGTCACAGAAACTACAGGCACCGCCCCAAGGTTATCATTCTCTCCTGTAATTGTATCAGACTGAATCGTTGCCACATCCCCTAAAACCGGTCTGCTTGAATTTCTCAGCAAAGGAATTTCACCTATATCGTTAATGCTCTTCATCTTGTTTTCAGGAACCTGTACCTGAACGCTGTAGCTCAACCCTGATTTTTCATCTACCCATACATTCTTATCTGTATAACGTGAAGAAGATGTTGAAGTAATTAAAGACTTCGAGATATCCGTAACATCCACACCCAACTGAGAAGCTCTTGTACGATCAATGTTAATCGTTACAGCAGGATATCTGTTAGACTGACCCAACTGAACGTCTCTCAGATAACCGATCTGCTTTAATTTATCAATCATTTTATATGCGTATTCCTCATTGAGCTTTTTATTTCTTCCCGAAATACGAACCTCTATCGGAGTCGGGGAACCCTGACTCAAAATCTTGTCCGTCAACTCAATCGGTTCAAAAGAAAGCTTTACATCAGGCATCTCAGCTCTCATCTTTTTACGAAAATCCTCTTTCAGATCCTCCAGATCAACCTCATATTCTTCTTTAAGCTGAACCTGCAACACCGCTTCCTGCGGACCACTCATGAACAGATAAATCGGACTGGTTGAAAAAAGACCCGGGTGTTGCCCTACAAAAGCGGAAGTAATGGAAATGTTCTCTTTTCCTACTATTTTTTCCAGAATCCTGACAGACTGTAATAACTTCTGTTCCGTTCTTTCTATACGGGTACCATCCTTTGCTCTTAGTCTGACCTGAAACTGGCTCCCGTTCGTTTTTGGCAAAACATCACGTCCAATGGTCGTAATCAGCAAAACCGTCGCAGCACTCGCCAGGATAATATACCCCACGACAATCGGTTTACGATAAGGAATAATTCTGTTGATAAATCTCAGGAAACGATTCCTGAATCGATCAAAAAGACTGATTTTCCCATCGTTATTACTATCCTCTCTTTCAACAAGTATTTTCTTTTGATTGAATGTATCTTTTTCAGATTCTACAGTAAGGTCTGATGCCAGGAAATCCTCATTATCTTCCAAAACAACCTGATCTCCTTTTGAATGTTTATGCTTATGTTCTTTCATGATCCAGTTTGCCATGATCGGAACAAAAGTCTGAGATAACAGGAAGGATACCAACATTGAGAAACCAATAGCCAAAGCCAATGGAAGGAACAATGATCCAGGAATACCCGTCATAGTAAACGCCGGAGCAAACACCGCCAGAATACAGAATAAAATCAACAATTTAGGAAAGGCGATTTCCCTACAGGCATCCCAGATGGCCAGAGCCTTGGGTTTTCCCATATCCAGGTGCTGGTGAATATTTTCTATAGTTACCGTGGACTCATCGACAAGAATACCAATCGCCAGAGAAAGTCCGCTCAGGGTCATAATATTAATGGTCTGGCCTGTCAGCTGGAGAAACAATACTCCGGAAATAATAGAGGTCGGAATCGTCAGAATCACAATTAAAGCTCCTCTCGGGTCACCTAAAAACAGTAACACCATAAGTCCGGTCAGAATTGCACCTATTGCTCCTTCACTTAACAAACTTTTTACAGAATTGATTACATAAACCGACTGGTCAAATTCATAAGAAAGTTTTACATCTTCAGGCAATAGACTCTGAAAACGGGGCAACGCTTTTTTCAGGTTTTGTACTACTTCCCAGGTTGAGGCATCAGCTGATTTGGTAATAGCCAGATAAACTGATCTTTTCCCGTTAACCAGGGCATAACTTGTTGTTACGTCAGCGCCATCTTCCACAGTTGCAACATCTCTCAGGTACAGGTTTTGTACGCCTCCTTTAAATAGTGGAATGGTTTCAAAATCCTTTATCGTTTTGATCGTGGTGTTAACCGGAGTAATGTAATTATAATCTCCGATCCTTACGTTTCCGGAGGGCGATGTCTGGTTATTTACCCTGATGGCTTCAACAATCTGGTCTGGTGTCAGGTTATGCGAACGCATCAGTTCCGGATCAGCTTTGATTACTACGGTACGGATATTCCCTCCAAAAGGGGGCGGTGCCACCAAACCCGGAATAGAGGTAAATGATGCCCGGATATAAACGTTAGCTAAATCCAGTAATTCATTATTGGAACGTGTTTCACTACTCAATACCAATTGTCCAACAGGCAGCGTTGACGCATCAAACCGCAGAATAAAAGGCGGTTGCGAGCCGGGTGGGAAAATAGCCTGTGCCCTGTTGGTAAAGGCCGACACCTCTGCAGCTGCCTGCGCCATATTGGTTCCCTGATAAAAAGTAAGTTTCATCAGTGTAAGCCCCTGAATGTTCTTGGTTTCAATACTTTTTACCCCGGAAACATATAAAAGAAGGTTTACATATTGCTTTCCGAAGAAGGACTCCATTTGGGTTGGTGTGTAACCCCCAAATGGATGTGAAATATAAATAACCGGTAAATTCATGTCAGGGAATATATCTACCTTGACATTTCTGATGGAATTGATTCCAAAAAACAATAGTCCTGCGACTAATACCAGTATGGTGATAGGCTTACGTAAAGCGGTTCTTATTAAATTCATTATTATCTGGCTTGTTTTATTAGCAAATCAACATCCCCGTTGGCAGCAGCTTTCAATACAAGTGCCTGCCACACATTGGCATATGCCACACTAATATTTGTTTCGGCTCTGTTTAAAACAAACAGCGCCTGGGTTAAGTCAATGATATTCGAAAGTCCGTTTTTATACAGCTCTGCTTTCTGTTTATAGGCATTTTGTGCAGCCTTCAGCTGAATCGGAGATTCTCTGTAACTAAGTAAAGCATTTTCTATCCGCTGATCTGCCAGAACAGACTGACTTCTCAATTGATTTTCAGTCAGATCATATTCACTTTTCAGTCCTTCGGTAATGAATTGCTGAGCTCTGATCTGCATATTGATTTTAGTCGGTGCCATAAAATTCCAGAAAATCCCTGCTCCTACCAGATAGTTACTTCGTGTGGGATTCACACCTGAAAAATAATCTCCGGAAACATTATGATTTGCCGCAGTGTAATCATAGCCAAAACCGGAAGCCTTCGATTGAAATGCTCCGAACAAACTGATTGTCGGAAGTTTATTCCTAGAAAGTAATTTCTGGGTATTATCTGAAATGCTAATCCTTGATTTATAGAACAAAAGTGTCGGATTATTCTCTACAGGAACCGATGATTCAAGCTGCTGAGGAATACTGGCAAAATAAATGCTGTCAAGCTCAAAATGCCTCGGCTCCATATTAAGTAACTGAGCCAGTTGATTTGTAGCCTGTAATTCCAGATTCTGTGCATCAATTTTACTCAGACGGGCATTTGAAACTTCTGCATTGGCAATAGAAGAATCAACACCCGGATTTAAACCATTTTTGGCTCTGGCTTTTACTACCTCCTGCAAAGCAGTCACCCTTTTCAGGTTATCATCACTTATTTCAACAAATTTCTGAGCGGCCAGCAGGTTAAAATATGCTCCGCTTACTCTGACGGTATGTGCAAACTTTTCCTGTAAAAGATCAAGGGAATCTCTGTAAATCTGAGATTTCGCCACATCTACGCTAGCCTTTAAACGACCAAAGGTATAAACATCCCAGTTGATGTTGGACGCATAAAGTGCACCAAATGCCGCATTCCAGTTTTGGGAAGAAGAGGAAGGTCCGGAAGCCGCAATTCCAACACCACGATAAGAGTACAAAGGACCAAACTGGCCATTTGCGGTACCATAGTTATTCTGAATAGCTGTATTCACATCGGGTAAAAACTGCCTTTGCGCATTTACAGCCATAGCATGTGATGCTTTGAGGTAACTATTTTTGGCCTTGATCGAATTATAATTCTTCAATCCGGTCTCAATAGCTTCCGATAATTTAAGGGTATTTTGGGCGAATGTTTTCATGCCTGCAATCAGGCAGAAAAAAATGGTTATTATCCGCACATATTTTTTTGGAAACATCATGGTAAAATGGTTAACCTGACAAATCAGACGGTCTTATTTATTCCAAAGATTTTGTAAGATTTTGATGAGATTTTGAAGTTCAGGACTTTTTCGGGCTATTTTCTTTAAACAAAAGCAACATATTCCCGATTCATGAATAACTAACTATAAACATTTTTATATATTTTTTAATTTTATACTGACAGCCAAAAATTCATGTGTAATGAATTCTAAAAATATGCTTTTATCTGACCCAAAAGAGCTGTTTTTCAAAAAAGTATTCAAATTTTGCAGCTACTTACTGAAATTCAGAGGCAGTATAATTCAGGACAGGCTCAGATTTTCTTCAAATTTCCTTCAAAAAGCATTTTCAACTTGCAGACATTATGAAAATACTGGTAATAGAAGATAACAGGGAGCTTGCCGGAAACATGCAGCAGTTTCTGAGCAGGGAAGGTATTATTTGTGAATTTTGCCATACCTATAAAGAGGCTGAGGATAAGTTAATTTCTTTTCAGTATGATTGCGTCGTGTTGGATATTATGCTCCCGGACGGAAACGGTCTGGATATCCTGCGATTTATCAAATCCAATAAGATTCCATGCAGTGTGCTGATTATTTCTGCCAAAAATGCACTGGACGATAAAATAACCGGACTTGAATTAGGGGCTGACGATTACCTTACCAAGCCTTTTCATCTCCCGGAGCTTCATGCCCGTTTAAGAGCTGTTTACCGGAGGAATATCCTTGAAGGTGATAATATCATCAGTTTTAATGAAATCAGCGTAAATACCCTTACCTTAGAAGCCAAAGTAAACGGGATTCTGCTGGATTTAACCCGCAAGGAATTTGATTTACTTCTTTATTTTCTGGCCAATAAAAACCGGGTACTGACCAGGCAATCCATTGCAGAACACCTTTGGGGGGATTATACCGATAATCTGGCTAATTTTGACTTTGTATATCAGCATGTGAAAAACCTGAGGAAGAAAATCAGTAATACAAAAGGAAGAGACTATATCGGTACAGTTTACGGACTTGGCTATAAATTTGAAACAAACACCAAATAGAGATTCCAACATTATTTTTTAAATGAAGTTAATCAATCAGTTCACTTTATGGTATTTAGCAATATTCGCTTTCGTGTTACTCGTCGGCGGGGTGCTGATTTATTATAAGTTTGAATCCCAAATTGAATATGCTCAATCCAAAGAGCTTGAAAAACAATTAGTTCACATCGCCCAAAAGATCAAAATCGGGATACCCGCCAATAAAATTGTCAGAGAACAAATCCAGATACGGGAATTAAAATATTCAGCACCCACCGTCCGCCTTCACCTCTCGGATACAATTGCCTGGAGCAGGCAGTTACAGCGAATGGAAAGGCAGATCAAAGCTGCCAGCTCCTATAAAATTAACGGGAAGCACTATTACATTTCAGTTTATAACATGATGATCCGGGCGCAGGATGTCACAAAGCTCGTTATTCAGGCTATGCTTTGGATTTTTGTGCTGCTTTTAATTCTGTTACTGATCTTCATAAGAATAGGTTCTGAAAAAATTCTCTCTCCTTTCAATCAGTCTCTTGTTGCCATTCATAAGTTCTCTCTGAAGCAGAAAAAGGCTATTTCTTTGCCGGAAACCGGTATTCTTGAGTTTAAGGAATTAAACCATTTCCTGCAAAAAATGACGAAAAAGGCACTTTGCGATTATAATTCCCTAAAGGAGTTTTCAGAAAATGCTTCCCACGAACTGCAAACGCCCCTTGCGATTATTCAGGGTAAACTTGAATTGCTGATGGAGTCAGATATCAATGATGAACAGGCTACATTGATTCTTACTGCGCTTAATGCTTTGGATAAACTGACCAAGACCAATCAGTCTCTTATTCTGCTGACAAAACTTGAAAATGAGGAATATGAAAGCATTGAACAAATCAATTTCAGTCAGCTGGTAAACGAAACCATGAAAGGTTTTGAGGAATTAATCGACATGAAGTCCATTCATCTTGAAAAACAGATTTGCGATAATGTACTTTTGAAACTCCATCCTGTACTGGCGAGTATTCTTTTGAACAATCTGTTGAGCAATGCCATCAGACATAATAATTTCGATGGCTGTATTTCTGTACAACTGAGTACTTCGAAATTACTGATTGAAAATTCGGGAAATCCTCCAACCATTCCAACAGAGGAGTTTTTCCATCGTTTCAAAAAAAGCAATCCGGATTCCATTGGTCTGGGGCTTTCCATCGTGAAACAGATCTGCGAACTTCATTTATTCAATATTCAGTATCTTTTCAGAAACAATAAGCATGCAATTGAAGTAACCTTCAACAAAAGAGCTTAAGCCGTTAAAAGGTATTCTGTATCAGTCCAAGAAATCTGTGCAGACTCGGATTGGGATTTTTCTTATCCCACAGGGCTGTTATTTCTGCTCTCTGGGGAATATTTTTCAACTCAATAAATCTGACGTTGGCATTCGTTACTGACCGGAAAGAAGTAGGCAGAAAGGTAATCCCAAGTTGATGATCTATGAGTTTTAATACTGTGTGCCCATGAACTGTTTCGTGGGCAATTTTAGGGGAAAACCCTGCATTTTCACAGATACTTAATTGCAGCTGGTAATATATTTCGCCATCCATGCGGGTAGGCAGAATAAAATCTTCATTGGCTAACTGATGAATCCCTTCAAAATTAGAGCCTGTAATAAAGTGATTGTCAGGGACAACGAGAGAAAAGGTTTCACTGAAAACCATTTGCTGTCCGAAATGATGATTTGGTGCAGGGTTTCGCAGAAAGGCAATATCCAGCTCTCCGTTTTGAATCCCGAGAATCTGAGAAGAAGAGGTCATTTCATTGAGATAAGTCTGGATATGAGGATATTTCTCATGCAAACCGGAAAGAATATCCGGTAAAAAAGTATGGATACAGGACCCGACATAACCTATTCTCACTTCTCCTTTTTCTCCGTCTTCGACCAATCTTGTCCGGTTTTTTACCATTTCTAATTGCTCAATAATCCCTTTTACTTCATGGCTGAAATATTCTCCCGAAACGGTAAGCTGCACACTTCTCTTGTTTCTTTTAAATAGGCTGATTCCCAGCTCTTCTTCCAGTAACTGGATCTGTCTTGTCAGTGCCGGCTGTACAATAAACAGTTTCTCGGCAGCTTTGCCGAAATGCAGTTCTTCTGCCAGTACAAGAAAATATTTCAGTTGACGTAATTCCATTTTTTTGCGTTCTGCAACCACATCGGCATATAGGTCATATGGAAAGGTGAATTGTACCCTTATTAACTCATTGCAACCACATTGGCATATAGGTCATATGGAAAGGTGAATCGTACCCTTATTAACTTATTGTAACCACATAGGCATATAGGTCACATAGAAAGGTGAATTGTACCCTTATTAACTCATTGTAATCACATTGGCATATAGGTCACATGGAAAGGTGAATTGTACCCTTATTAACTCATTGCAACCACATTGGCATATAGGTCACATAGAAAGGTGAATCGTACCCTTAACCACATTGGCATATAGGTCGCATAGAAAGTGAATCGTACCCTTAACCACATAGGCATATAAGTTGCATAGAAGAAATCATTTGTATCCACACAGGCATATAGGTCACGTGGTTTTTTGTTCACTCTTATTCCCTTTCATCTAATATTCTCTGTCTCAAATCCATAGCTCTTTTTTATGATTCCAGCTTCTTTTCTTTTTTTTGTTTAATCATTTATTAATCAAAAAAACTGATTACAGAGCAAAAATAATACTATTTCTAAGTATTAATGAAAAAACTCAAATTTGTTAAAAATAATCAGCAAATGATATCAGTAGCAAATACAAATAAGACACACCTGATAAAACATGAATGGCTCAGTCTTGAAAATCTGATGGAAATCGTTGAGAATCCGGGAGACCTGGTTCTTTCCGGAGAAGCACTTGCCAAAGTAAGCGCTTGCCGGCAGTACCTCGACGAAAAGCTAAGCCACGAATCATCACAGCTATTTTATGGAATTAATACCGGATTCGGGTATCTGCAAAATGTAAGAATTGAGCATGACCAAATCAGGCAGTTACAATATAATCTACTTCAATCTCATGCCTGCGGCGTCGGAGATAAAGTGCCAAAAGAGATTGTAAAACTCATGCTTCTGACCAAAATTCAGTCTTTGTCATACGGGCATTCCGGTATTCAGCTTATTACACTTCATCGCTTAATTGATTTTTACAATCACAACATCCTGCCGGTAGTTTACACTCAGGGTTCATTGGGAGCTTCGGGAGACCTGTCTCCCCTCTCCCACCTAAGTTTACCACTGATTGGTTCAGGAGAAGTTTACTTTGAAAATCAGGAACTTACGGCCTCAGAAGTACTGGATAGTTTTGGCTGGCAACCGATTGAACTTCAGTCGAAAGAAGGGCTTTCTCTCATCAACGGGACACAGTTTATGACATCGTACGGCATTTATTGCCTGATGAAAACCCGCAGACTTTTGCAGTTTGCAGACTTCATTTCTGCTATTTCACTGGAAGCATTCAACTGTACATTACAGCCATTTGCGGAACCAATTCATGCCATTCGGCCGCATCAAGGGCAGGTTCAAACCGCACAGATTATCCGTAATCTTCTGAAAGGCAGCCAGATTGCAGAGTCGCCGGATAAACAGGTACAGGATCCTTATTCATTTCGCTGCATTCCTCAGGTTCACGGAGCTTCTAAAGATACCTTTCATTACGTTCAGGGTATTTTCGAACAGGAAATCAATTCAGTTACGGACAATCCCAATATTTTCCCGGATCAGGATCTGATTTTGTCCGGAGGAAATTTCCATGGTCAGCCTTTAGCATTAGGTTTCGATTTTCTGAGCATTGCTATGGCTGAAATCGGAAGTATCTCAGAAAGAAGGACTTATCAGCTTATTTCAGGTCAAAGGAATCTCCCGCCATTTTTAGTTAAAAATCCGGGTTTGCATTCAGGATTAATGATTCCGCAATATACTGCCGCCAGTGTAGTCAGTGAAAACAAACAATTATGTACCCCCTCTTCGGTTGATTCCATTGTTTCTTCAAACGGACAGGAAGATCATGTCAGCATGGGCGCTAACGGCGCAACCAAATGTCTGCGTGTTCTGAATAACATTGAAAAAGTACTGGCCATAGAATTACTTACAGCAACTCAGGCACTGGAGTTCAGAAGGCCTTTGAAAAGTGCAGGAATTATTGAGGATTTCGTAAAAGAGTACAGAACACAGGTCTCATTTAACGAACAGGACAGGGTTTTATCTTCAGATATAGCCAGAACGATCGCTTTTATGCAAAACGATAAAACGCTCCGTTTTCTGGAAAACATATTACACTAACACACCGGAATATTCTTAATACATATTTTAAAGTACTGTAAATCAACGCTAAAATTTGTCAAAAATGGAAATCATTTCAGCGAAATACAACGTTCAAAAATATAAAACGCCAACCGGAAACACATTAACCTGTAAAGGCTGGATTCAGGAAGCAGCTTTAAGAATGTTGCTGAACAACCTTGATCCGGAAGTAGCAGAGCGACCGGAAGACCTTATTGTTTATGGAGGAAGGGGAAAAGCAGCCCGTAATTTCGAAGCACTTGACATGATTATAAAAGCGCTGAAAGTACTGGAAGATGATGAAACGCTGCTAATCCAATCCGGGAAACCTGTGGGTATTATGCCTACCCATAAGAATGCGCCAAGGGTTTTGATCTCAAATTCTCAACTTGTGCCAAAATGGGCGAACTGGGAGCATTTTGATGAATTGGAGAAAAAAGGATTAATGATGTACGGGCAAATGACTGCCGGGTCATGGATTTATATTGGTTCTCAGGGAATTGTGCAGGGAACTTATGAAACTTTTGCCGAGCTGGCAAGGCAGCATTTCGGCGGGAGTTTAAAAGGAACGCTCTCTGTCACAGCTGGTTTAGGGGGAATGGGAGGTGCTCAACCACTCGCAATCACCATGAATGAAGGTGTTTGCCTGGTAGCAGAATCAGAAAAATGGAGAATTCAGAAACGACTTGAAACAAGATATCTTGATATAGAAACTGAAGGTATTGACGAAGCCATCGACAAAGCTTTGGAAGCCAGAAAACAACAGAAACCTCTTTCAATCGGAGTACATTGTAATGCCGTAGAGCTATTAGAGCGTTTATTGGAAAGAAATATTATTCCTGACACACTTACTGATCAGACTTCTGCGCATGATCCTTTAACCGGATATTTTCCGCATACTTTAAGTTTATCACAGGCAAAGGTTTTAAGAGAACAAAATCCGGAAGAATACATCCGGCTGGCCTATGATTCTATGGCAAAACATGTAGAATTAATGCTTTCTCTACAGGAAAAAGGAGCTGTTACCTTCGATTATGGCAATAATCTGAGAGGCAGGGCATTTGAGCATGGTATTAAAAATGCCTTTGATTTCCCGGGTTTCGTTCCGGCTTATATCCGCCCGCTTTTTTGCGAAGGAAAAGGCCCGTTCAGATGGGCAGCATTATCGGGAGATCCTGAAGATATTAAGGTTACTGATGATTTAATTTTAAGTATTTTCCCTGAAAATGAATCTTTAAAAAAGTGGATCAAAATGGCCGGAGAAAAAATTGCCTTTCAGGGACTTCCGGCAAGAATCTGCTGGTTAGGTCAGGGAGAAAGAGAGAAAGCCGGACTCGCATTTAATGAATTGGTAAAAACCGGAAAAGTAAAAGCTCCGATTGTAATTGGCCGTGACCATCTCGATACAGGCTCTGTTGCTTCTCCCAATCGTGAAACTGAGGCTATGATGGACGGCTCAGACGCCGTAGCAGATTGGCCGGTTCTCAATGCACTGATGAATACTGCCGGAGGCGCAAGCTGGGTTTCACTGCATCATGGCGGGGGGGTTGGTATTGGCTATTCTATCCATGCCGGGATGGTAATTGTAGCTGACGGTTCTGAAGATGCTGCTGAAAGATTAGGAAGAGTATTAAGAAATGACCCCGGACTTGGTGTAATCCGTCATGCAGATGCGGGTTATGAAATTGCGAAGCAAAAATCCAGGGAACATGGGCTTGATTTAGTGGAAAAACTATCATAAAATGCTGATTATTAACATAAAGGAATTATTCGGCATCAGAGAAAGTGTTCATTTTCTGAGAGGAAAGGAAATGGCAGAACTACCTTCAGTCAGGAATGCCTATATCCGGATTACAGAAGACCGGATTGCCGCTTTCGGAAGCATGAGCGATCTTTCACCAAGAGAAATAAATGAAACAGATTGTATTAATGCAGCAGGTCAATTCATCCTGCCGGCATGGTGCGACTCACATACACATCTGGTATTTGCAGGAAGCAGAGAAAACGAATTTGTTGATAAAATTAAAGGACTGAGCTATGAGGAAATTGCCCGGAAAGGCGGTGGAATCCTCAATTCTGCCGGATTGCTGAACGAAACTTCTGAAGAAGAATTATTCCGTCAATCCTGGCAAAGACTACAGGAGGTCAGAAGTTCGGGAACCGGATCAATTGAAATAAAAAGCGGTTACGGCCTTAATACAGAAGCTGAGCTGAAAATGCTTCGGGTTATTCGAAGATTAAAAGAACATTCTGACCTGAATATAAAAGCAACGTTCCTGGGGGCTCATGCTTATCCAGCCGATTTCAGAAACAATCATCAGGGTTATATCGATCAGATCTGTCAGGAAATGCTTCCACGGGTCGCTGAAGAAAAACTGGCTGATTATATAGATGTCTTTTGTGAAGAAGGCTTTTTCGGAATACCTGAAACACAGCAAATCTTAGATGTTGCCAGTCAGCTTGGAATAAAGGCCAAATTGCATGCCAATCAACTTAAAAATTCGGGCGGAGTACAATTAGGCATCAAGAATTCTGCTGTTTCAGTAGATCATCTGGAATGTATCGGAGAGGCCGAAATTGAAGCGTTGAAAAACGCTGATACCATCCCTACCTTACTTCCGTCTGCTGCATTTTTTCTGAGAATGCCCTATCAGCCTGCCCGGAAAATGATTGACAGCGGTTTGGGCGTGGCATTGGCATCGGATTTTAATCCCGGTTCTTCCCCCAGCGGAAATGTTCCGCTTTTGATTTCTCTGGCCTGTATTCAACTGAAAATGACCCCCGAAGAAGCCATTAATGCCATTACAATCAACGGCGCTTTCGCTATGGGGCTTGGACAGGAAACCGGAAGTATTACTCCGGGAAAAAGAGCTGACCTGATCTTCACAAAAGCGATTCCTTCTCTGGCTTATCTGCCCTATAGTTTCGGCAGTAACCTGATTGATAAAGTCATGTTAAAAGGAAAATTCTAACCAAGGCGTTATGGAATATTTCAGGCAATATCGTCCGGAAGAATTAAGGACCCTGGTCAATATAAGAGCTCATGAAACAAAACTCGGAGAAGTGGCCGGTTTAGGAGATTTTTCCGGAAAATTTGTCATAATAGGCATTCCCGAAGATATTGGTGTAAAGGCCAATTCAGGAATCGGGGGAACAGATACGCTTTGGCCTTTCTTCTTAAAAGCATTCCTGAATATCCAAAGTACAGATCTTCTTTCCGGAGAGGAATTATCAGTTGCAGGCTATTTTGACTTTTCTGCCCTCAGGAAAAATATCAGCCAAAATCTTTCCGATTACAGAAAAGCGGTGGAAGAAATTGACAAAGCGGTAGAGAAAGTTATACTTGAGATTGCCGGAAAGGGCAAAATTCCCGTTATTATCGGAGGTGGTCATAATAATTGTTATCCGATTATAAAAGGTGTTGCAAAAGCCTTGTTTCCGGTACAGATTTCAGAATATGCTGCTATCAATTGTATTAACCTCGACGCACATTCAGATTTCAGAGTCAGGGAAGGACGCCATAGCGGTAATGGGTTCCGTTATGCTTATGAAGAAGGATTTTTAAAAAAATATGCCATCATCGGGTTACATGAAAACTACAATTCTCAGCAAATCCGGGAAGAACTTCTTACAAATCCTGATATAGATTTCACCTACTGGGAAGACATCTTCCTGAGAGAATCCATTTCTTTTAAAGAAGCTGTCGATAAGGCCATTGCCTTTACTTCCGATAATTTTACCGGAATAGAACTGGATTTGGATTGCGTAGAAAATGTTCTTTCCAGCGCTATTACTCCGGTAGGTTTGTCAGCACTTCAGGCCCGGCAATTTGTGTATCAGGTTTCACAAAAAACCCCTGCGACTTATCTTCATATCTGTGAAGGAGCCATTTCTCTTGAAAATGGTTTACAAAATCTTTCTACCGGAAAATTAGTAAGTTATTTAGTCAGTGATTTTATCAAAGGTCTGAAACATTCACCTGTTTGAATAGAATTACTTTGGGAGAGATCTCAAACGGATTCTTTACGAACACTATTATGATTTATATTTGGACAATCTGAACATCTTTTGCTGAAAACTTTCAGGAGTCAGACCTGTCTGTTTTTTAAAGAATCTGCTAAAATAGGCCTGTTCACTAAAACCAAGATCAAAAGCAATCTCTTTAAAATTCTTTTCTCCGAAACTGATTTCTTTCTTTGCTTCCAGAATCAATTGGTTATGCAGAAATTTAGTAATGGTAAGGTTAAATTTCTCTTTCAGAATTTCATTTAACCGTTTGGAGGTAAGTCCTATCTTTTCTGCGTAAAAGGCGGTACTTTTTTCTTCCTTAAAATTTGCAATGACTAACTCATACAACTTCTTAAGCCGCTTGTCTTCAAAGCTTCCGACAACCGGTGAAGACTGACTTTCGCGGTAAGCATGTATCAGAAATGCTTTGAGATAGGCTGAAAGAAGACATTCGTCCTTTTGCCCGCTTTCTTCGGCCTGAATTAGACCCAGAACCTGTTTCAGCGACTGTTCGGTTCCCCCTGAAATAAGCACCCCATCATTTACAAAAGGGTTAAACAAAAACTTCAGATGATCTGTTTCAATGCCGTCGAGCAGCTCTCTTGAAATTGCCATAGCTACACCATTGAGTCTGCAGCCGGGAGCTGAATAAACCTGATTAGGTGCCAGAAAATAGATTTCTCCCTTTTTTACAGGATAAGGCTGAAAATCAATAAAATGGGTCCCGCTATCCGACCAGAACCAGAGAATCAGAAAAAAATCTCTGCGATGATTCCCGGAAATCTTTTCCGGATCAACTTCGGATAAAGTAATTACCCGGAAAAAATCTCCGTCAAGCTGAACGACGGGTATAGATGAGTCCTTTTTCAATATCTGATTATTAAAATCTATGATTTCCGGCAGAAAATTCCTTTCAGGAAATCTTTTCGAGGCATTCGTTCAATAAATCTTCATTCATCGGGGTAAGCATTCCTTTGATCCCCAAAAGAAGAGCCTGCATATATTTACCGGTAAGATCAGTCCTGGCATAGAAATAATTATTTTCAGCGATAAAATCATCTACCAGAAAGAAAAAGACCTTACATAATATCTCTTCATCGATTTCATGTCTGATCAGGCGGTCGTTTTTTGCCTGATTAAGCAAGGGAATCAAATGATTGTTTTTCAATTTCTCCCGGCAATTCATGAACTTTTCATTTGCATTATAATTCTTTCTGAGGTCAAAGAAATAGGAGCTTTTAATTTTGGCCAGTTCCCGCAAAATGCCTTGATAAATGCCCGCAAGCACAATCATCGGATTATTTTCCTTCATTTTAATAGTCCTGATGATCTGCTCAAAATGTATCCAGCCCATTTCTATACACTCAATTACCAGATCTTCCTTGTTATCAATAAATGAGTACAGTGTTTTTTTTGAAATTCCCAGTTTATGAGAAATATCATTCATTGTAACACTTTTCACTCCGTACTTTCCAAACAACAACATCGACTCTCTTAAAATTTCATTTCTGGTCATTTTCAAAATCTTAAATCCGGTAAATTTTTTCGGGCATTTTCATATTCAGATCCGGGATATTTCCTTTATGCCGGTTCTCCGGCAAAGTTCAGATTTTGACCTGAAAAAACTGAATACTTTTTGCCCATTCTATTGGACAATCTGAACATTTCTCAAGTAGCTATTGAAATAATACTGTAGAAAAAACAAAAGATTTATACTTTTCTGATCAGGCTTGCCGTAAATTTGTAAGGCTGATCTCCGGAAAAATGATCATTTCAAATACGCTAATCTTCGAAAACCTTTAACCAATGCATACGTTTTTAACTGACAAGGTCGTGCTTTTATCGGGTGCAAGTGCCGGAATCGGACGCAGTCTTTTATTCAGATTAATTGAAGCCGGAGCACTCGTTGCTTTTTGTGGAAGATCTGAACAAAAAATGAACGATTTATACCTTGAAATCGGAGCGGAAGAGATGAAAAAACATTTTTCAGGTATTTTCTGTCTTTCCAAAGAAACAGAGATTGTAAATTTTATCCGGGGAATCCATGAAAAATTTGGCCGGATCGACTATCTGATTAATTGTGCCGGATTAAACTCAGCAAGAGGAAATGTCGAGGAAATCAATACGGAAGATCTTGACTGGATGTATAAAATTAACCTGAGAGCTCCTATGATTATGATGAAGGAAACCTCTAAAATCATGAAGCCTTTCAAGCAGGGAACCATTATTAATGTACTTTCTACGGTCTGTTTATTTTCGAATGAAGGAATCGGAGCTTACACTGCCTCCAAATCCGGACTTGATGCACTCACGAAAGTATTCCGGAAAGAAGTCAGAAAAGACAATATTAAAGTTATCTCTGTATATCCGGGTGGTGTCAATACCGGGTTCCGTGATACTGTCAGGGAAGATTATCTTTCTCCGGAAAGTGTAGCAGAGACCATTCTGAAGACGATGAACCTTCCAGCGGAAGTAATGCTGGATGAAATTGTCTTAAGACCCGCCATAGAAAGGAACTTTTAATAATTGTTTTCTCATTTTTTTTCAAACGCGATTCTGGTTTTTCCTTTTGAATCATGTAAAATAACCCTGAGTGTTTTCTCAGGAATAATAATCGTTCTCGAAGACTGTGAAAGGTATGTTGATCCGTACGAAAGCTCCAGTCTTTGAGTTTTTCCCTCAGAAGAGGTGATTTCCGCAAAGGTGTCTAATGTTCCTGTTTTGATGATGCCCTCAGATTGGGTGCTACGTTGAACAAATGTCTTCAGACTGTTATTATTTTGCCCTGCCAATATCAGACTTTTACCATCATTTAACACCAGTTCTGCCAGCCCTTTTCCATCTCCATCTACAAAGAAACCACTTGCTGAGGGTCTTAAAGGCATAAATCCCCCCTTTCCGTCTCCTTTCAGAAAAACACCATTAAAAGCATCGAATTGTCCGGTAGTCGATTCGGTGGCATATGAATTTCCAACCATCAGTAAGTCGGGGTTCCCGTCCTTATCATAGTCTCCGGAAGTCATGCCATAAACCGGAGCTTCCTGTGCCGGAATAGGTAATTCATGAACTTTAAAATGGCCTCTCCCCAGATTTTCCAGATAAACCGATGAGAAAGTGCTGGCTTTTGCCTGATAGGCTTTGTTTAACACCTCTTTTGAAAAAATATCTGAAATAGCAGATTTGGCATACTCAGCATAAGTAGGGAATTTTTTACGCAGGAAATTCATCTGACTGGTCATTTCATCACGGGAATATACCGGAAACAAAGATTCTCCCACATATTGACAGATAATCGGATCTGTACTCCCATTCTGGTCAAAATCATCTGCAAAAATCGTTACAGGTTTCTCAGCGGAAGTTTTCCATTCCTGATTCAGTCCCAGATTCCCGGCTACATAATCGGTATCACCATCTTTATCAAAATCTCCGGCAACAAGGCTGTTCCACCAACCGTGCATAGCTGATAAACCCGTCTGATTGGTAACATCCTTAAATTTCCCCGCCTGATTTTTCAGAAAAGTAACAGGCATCCATTCCCCTGCCAGAATCAGATCAATCCAGCCATCCTTGTCAAAGTCAGTCCATAAAGCCGAACTAACCATGCCTATATTGTTTAACACAGGACAAACCTGGTTTGTAATATTGATAAAATGTCCTCCTTCATTCCGCAGGATAAAACTGCTGACAGGCATTGGATAGGCCCCCGGAGACAAAAACCCTCCGACGAACAGATCCAGATCACCATCTCTGTCAAAATCAGAAGCATTTATTGTAGAACCGCTTGAGGAAATAGCAGGTAAAGCATTTACATCCAGGCTAAAATTCCCTTTCCCGTCGTTTTTATAAAGGCGATCCCGATAATATACAGAGTTCTGTTCAAACTCATTGCTCCCGCTCACTACGTACAAATCCAGATCACCATCCATATCTGCATCAAACAGTAAACTTCCCATATCTTCTTCAAATTTCTCACCTGTCACCAATGGGAAATTTTTAAAACGGTTCTTATTCTGCTGTATAAAAACTGATCCGGAATGGTTGAATGCTCCTCCGACGAAAAAATCTTCTTTTCCGTCTCCATTGACATCTCCGACGGCAATGCCCGGACCGTTTTGTGATAATAAATGTGGCAACAGGGGTTGTATCTTAAAATCTATATACAGGTCATCAGTATGCCAGTAATGAATATTTAACTGATTTGATGCTTCCTGAAAAATCGGTGATGGTTTCTTAAGAATATGTTTTTTCTGATTAATTGCGTCAGCCTGTTTCAGAATAAGTTTCTGATCTGCCTTTACCTGTTTTAAGAGCTGACTTTTCCCATCGGGCCAGACTACTTTTACAGAATCTACTTTTTTAGTTTCATGGCCTAAACCGAAATGCAGAATATTCTCTACAGAAGATTGATATCCACGATAAGGAGAATGTTCGATAAACTGCTTTTTCCCTGAATTATATAATGTCACTTTAGCGCCGAAACCAAACGGATTCTTTTTAGTTCCTTCCAGTTGTACCCTCAAAAAATGATTTCCGGATAAAAGATTACTTCGATTCCGGTAAACAAAAGCGTTTTCATCTATATTGTTGATAACCAGATCTAAATCCCCATCGTTATCCAGATCTGCATATGCTGCGCCATTGGAAAAAGCATTTTTTGTAAAACCCCAGTTTTTCGACTGATCTGTAAAGCTCAGATTTCCCTGATTATTCCGGTAAAGATAATTTGAAACACTGGCTCCCTGAATGGTATTCAGAGCCTTCATAAGGTATTGATTATCTGTGGTTCCCTTTCTGTACTGATCCATACGATAGGCTACAAAATCACGATTTGTTATATCCTTCGGAAAACCATTTGTTATCATTAAATCCCTGAATCCATCATTATCATAATCAGCCAGCAGAGCACTCCAGCTCCAGTCTGTCCGATGAATCCCTGCCATTCTTCCTATTTCATTAAAGATTGGTTTTCCGGTTTCGGGATCAGGTCCATCGTTATGCTGTAAGGTGTTTCTCATATACTGTGGAAAGTACCCGTTCCGGATTTCAGAAAGATGACGATCATAATTCATTAATCCAGTCATATTCTTCCTTCTCTGGTCATCATTCGGGAGCATATCCACCGTAATAAAATCTACCAGACCATCATTGTCAATATCTGCGGCATCATTTCCCATGGCTGAATAACTCTGATGCCTGAAATAGCCGGAAATCTCATCTGTAAATCTTCCGTCTTTCTGATTGATATAGAGGTGATCGTTTGATAAATAATCATTAGAAACATAGACATCCGGCCAGCCATCTTCATTAATATCTACAATAGAAATTCCAAGTCCATACCCTTCCATCTGAATTCCGGCAAATACGGAAACATCTGTATATCTGATTTGGCCCCCGGTCTGAGCTCCGTCGTTGCGGTATAACTTATCTGTACTTCTGGCAGAACCATCCTTAATTTTCTCATGGATAACATTAGGCCCGACCTTTTCCATGACATTGTTGACCAGATACACATCCAGGTCTCCATCCTTGTCGTAGTCAAAGAATGCTGCCTGAGTTGTATGCCCGGTATCAGCCAGTCCATATGCAGCAGCCTGTTCTTTAAAAGTAGCATTGCCCTGATTTACATAAAGCTGATTGGCTCTTTTGGAAATATCCCCGGGTCCGGCTCTGCAAACATAAATATCCAGTAAACCATCCTGATTAATATCTGCCATCGCTATTCCGGTAGTCCAGCCATCGAAAGTATTAATTCCCGCTTTTTCAGTAATATCTTCAAATTGCAAATCTCCTTTTCCCGGTGTTGACCGATTGAGATACAATCGGCTGTTACACATATTTCCACCCAGAAAAACGTCTGCCAGGCCATCATTATTAATATCTCCCAAACCTACCCCTGAACCGTTATAGAAATATTCAAAAGTAATAATGTTCAGTTTTTCATCTTCTTTCAGCACATTTTTAAAATGTATGCCTGTCTGATCCGGAGACATCAGCTCGAATAGACTTTCTCCAGCATTTTTTTCTTCCTGCTTTAGCTGACAGGAAAGAAAAAGCTGTCCGATGACAAGTAAACAAAACAGTCTGAATCGCATTAATTATTGGTATGTCTTAAGGTTTTCTTTGGGAGGGTACAGGAGAAAAACGACGTATTTCGAATACTTCCTGATTTTTACCGGAAAACATAGGTTTCTGAATCTTCTTCAATACCAGTTTCTCAGGTGTGAGTGCAAGAATTTTGTATCCGGTCATAAACTGACCTTTTGAGTCAAAATAAGCCAGAGAATCTTCCCTGATAAATTTATAATGAATCCTGCGGATTTCACCATCCTTTTTCATGAAAACGCTGCCGGTACTGTCATACTCATATACAATATTCTCGTCTGAATCTACAATGGCAATAGCCTGTACAAATCCATTGGTAAAATGATACACAGAATCAGCCTTCCAGGCGCCCAGAATCTGATTTTTATTGAAAGCTGGTTTCGACTTACAATGAAAAAAGAGCAGTGGTAAAAAAAGGAAGAGTTTTTTCATTGAGAACAATCTCTGATTCATATTAAACAAATAAAGAGCAGCAAACCTGAGTTGGTCTGCTACCCTTTTATTTCAATCTTTAATTATAATTCGGATTTTGTTTTAAAATCCCGTTACTTAAATCAATTTCTCTTTGTGGTAAAGGGAAATAGTAATGTTTTGGTTTAATAAAGTTTCTTCCCGGCTTGAATGGACCTCTGTCTTTTTTATAATGCGCCACAATGTCAATCAATCCGGCTTTGTCCCAGCGCATAAGATCCTGGTGACGCTCATTTTCACCGGATAATTCCACCCTGCGTTCGTGCATAATATCTGTCATTGTAGCATTGGTCTTAGTATTTAATCCTGCTCTTGTACGAACAGCATTCAGTTCAGCATCTCCGTTTTTGCCGGATCTGATTTTTGCTTCAGACACTAATAAGTAAACATCTGCCGATCTAAGCAAAGGTGCATTTAGTCCCTGATCCATATCGCCGGTACTCGTGAAATCAGTATATTTTCTGAAAGCATGTCCCGTTACACGAGTCAGATCAGCTGTAAATTCTGTGATTCCATTCGCTTTTCTGTCAACCTTATCTCCTTCGCTCAGTACAGAATACGCTCTGCGGGGATCTTTAGGTTCAAACTCCTGCACAAGGTCTTCGATCGGTTCATGAAAACCCCAGCCACCCCATGCGCCCGGAGTATGGTAATAAGCCGGGGAATTATCTGTTGTCCATCCGGATTTATATTGCAAGGCAAACAGGGCTTCTGAATTATTCTCAAAAGCTCCCTGAAAATTCTGGCCATAGTCGGTTACAAGTTTATATGCAGTATTTCCGGTAACCTTTGCTCCGGCTGCAATCGCTTTGTCCCATTGTTGCTGATAAACATATAATTTTGCCAGAAAGCCATACGCTGACCCCTGTGTTGCTCTTCCGGCATTGTCTCCGTCATAAGAAACCGCCAGTCTGTTATCGACAGCTTTCAGAAAATCTGCTTCTGCCTGTGCCTGTACCTCTGCAAGGCTGGATTTGGCTTTATTAAAATTCCCGGATTGAGCATCTGCTTCTAAAAGAATCGGGACTTCTCCATAAATAACTGATAAACGCCAGTAAACAAACCCGCGAAGAAAATATGCTTCTCCCATACAGCGACGGCGAAGGGCTTCATCCATGTTTACTTTCGGAGCATTAATCAATACGGCGTTGGCACGGGAAATTACTTCATATTTAGTGGACCAGGTTGCACCGATATGAGAATTTGTCGCATCAAAAGTAAAAAGCTCCAAAGAGGTCTCATCCGGGTGATCTCCGGCACGGTTCATATCATCTGAGCAGTTATCAAAAGTATATTCTGTATGTGCATAGCCATCCTCATCCAGCAAGGGAGAATAAATGGCATTTGTGGCAGAAACCACATCATCTCCGTTTCTCCAGAATTTATCTGAGGCTGTTTGTCCGTATGGTGTTGATTCGAGTAAGTCACTTCGGCAACCTGTAAAAATCAGGAGGAAGATTAATATTGCTATGATGTTATTTTTTTTCATTTTTCCGAATTTTTTAGCAGGATTAGTTGATTTAGAAAGAGATAGTTGCTCCGACGGTAAATGTTCTTGCCTGTGGATATTGGGCATAATCAACATTTTGTTGCGGATACTGCCCTGCCGACCGGTTTCCTTCAGCATAACCTAATTCCGGATTCAATCCTGAGTAATTTGTAATTGTGAAGATATTCTGTCCTGTTACATATAGTCTTGCCGTAGCAATTTTCAGGCGCTCAGTCAGACTTTTCGGTAAGGTATAGCCCAATGTAACATTTTTCAATCTCAGGAAATCTCCGCTTTCTACAAAAAGATCCGAAGTTCTGAAGTTCTTATTCGGATTGGTAGCACTTACCCTCGGAATTGTGTTGCTCGAACCACTTCCCTGCCATCTTCCTGCATTTTCAGCGTACATATTAAAGGAATAACTGGCATCCAATCCCTGCATTCGGTCTGCATTGTAAATATCTACTCCTCCTACGCCAAGGAAAAATAAATTCAGATCAAAGCCTTTATAGGCGAAATTCGTATTAAAACCATAGGTTACCTTCGGCTGAGGGTTTCCGATAATTGTCCGGTCTTTGTTATCAATTACTCCATCACCATTCAGATCTACAAAACGTACATCTCCAGGATGAATCAGACCTTGTGCTTTCCTCGGATCTTTTGCTATCCCTGCATCTGCGTTGATCTGATCCTGACTCTGGTAAAGACCGTTTGTTTTCCAGCCATAAAATGTTCCGTAGGCACTTCCTTCGTATGACCTTGTAATTTCCTGATCGGTACGTCCGTAAGTCTGTCCTCCCAGAAAACTGCCCGGCGTCAGAAGTTTAGTGATTTTGTTTGAAATAAACGTGGCGTTTCCACTCAGTGTGAAAGAAAACTCTCCTACTTTTTTCTGATATGTCAGCTCTATCTCAAGACCCTGGTTTCTCAATTCTCCCACATTCTGGTCAGGAATAGACGCTCTTCCCAGTGTTCCAACCGCAGGCGGAGCCAAAAGCATATTTCTGGTATCTTTTATGAAATAATTTACGGTAGCCAGAATCCGGTTTTGCATAAAACCCATGTCCAGGCCGAAGTTGGTCATTTCAGCTGTCTCCCAGCCGATATTCGGATTCGGTAATCTTCCCTGCGCAGACCCCGTTGTATTCTGATCTCCGAAAGAATAGCGATACGTTGAATTAATTAAGGCTAAGTATTGCAGTGAGTTAACATTCTGGTTACCCAGTTGTCCCCAGCCACCTGTCAGTTTCAGGTTGCTGACAACCGGGCTGAGGTTTTTGAAGAACGGTTCGTCGGAAATACGCCATCCGAGTGAAAAAGCAGGAAAATTTCCCCATTTTTTACCGGGAGCAAATTTTGAAGAGCCATCTGCCCGGAAAGTCGCTGTTAAAAGATAACGGTCTTTGAAAGCGTAATTTACACGCATGAAATAAGATTGAAGGGCATCGTAGCTTTTTCCGCCATTATCATCTCCCAAAGAAACGATCGTACTTGCATAACGAAGATAACGCAGCTCAGGATCCTCACTGGCAAAATCCCTGCCCTGACTGGCCGAATAAATGTCATTAAAGGTCTGAGAGGTATATCCACCCACAAGTCCTATCGCATGTTTACCAAAAACTTTGTCGTAAGAAAGGAAATATTCCTGCAAAAAGGCCCAGTATTTATCATTTTTTACTGTCAGCTGATTCCATTGAGAAGAGCGAAACTGATCCGTTATTTTGACTTCAAAGTTCTGAGAATTGGTAAAAGTCGCATCAATTGCAATATTCGCTCTCAATTTCAGCCCCTTCACAACTTCCAGCTCTCCTGAAACACTTCCCAAAATACGGTTACGGGCATTGTCTTTATCCTGATTATCAATAGTATAAACAGGGTTGTTAATATCTCCGAAAGCGCCTTTATCTTTAGTGGTACTATAAGTTCCGTCAGGATTAAAAACCGGAAGTCCAGGATGAAAACGAATAGCAGACCAAAGCAGACCGTCCTGTGCAGAAAGGGTATTCGGCGCATTGTCATGTGTATTGGTAAACTGAAGATTCTGGCCGATTTTGAGGCGGTCACTGATTTTATGATCTGAGTTAAGACGGAAGGTATATCTTTCGTAATACGATTTCCCTATGATTCCCTGTTCATTATAATGTCCGGCGGAAATAACAAAAGAGGAATATTTCCCGCCCCCGCGCAATGACAAATCAAGGTTTTTGGTAGTTCCCTGGCTAAAAATCTGATCCTGCCAGTTCGTTTTTTGCTGCTGATACTGAGGGTCAAGCCAGATCGGAGGAACATCCAGTCCATCGTTTTTATATGCTTCCTGTTTTAATTTTGAATACATTCCTGCATCCAGTACAGGTAACGTTTTTATTCTGTTGGATACGCCGTAATAACTGTTAACGGTTAATTTAAGCTTATCGTCGAATTTACCTCGTTTAGTAGTAATCAAAATCACACCATTCGCAGCTCTTGTTCCATAAATAGCTGAGGCTGAAGCATCTTTCAGTACGTCCATCGACTCAATGTCATTAGGGTTGACGTCATTCATACTTCCCGCCGGAACCCCGTCAATTACGATTAACGGGTCTGCATTGTTAACCGTTCCAAGACCTCTGATGCGGATTGAGCCTGCATTGCCCGGAGCTCCGCCATTTCTCACTACGTTCACCCCCGACATTCTTCCCTGCAAAGCCTGCTGTGCCCCTCCGGAAGGAAGATTCTGAATATCAGAGCCTTTCACAACGGATACTGCTCCGGTTACATCCTTCTTTTCCTGTGTTCCATAACCTACAACTACTACCTCCCCTAATTCTTTGTTATTGGTTTCAAGCGTTACTTCAAAAACAGTTTTATTATTAATCGCAACTTCTTTCGTTATGAAACCAATGTGTGAGAAAACCAGCACACCTTTATTATCAGGAGCATTAATAGAAAACTCACCATTCACATCCGTAACTGTTCCGACGCTTGTGCCTTTCAGTTTTACACTTACTCCCGGAACGCTTTCTCCTTTGTCATCAAGAACTTTCCCTTTTACCGGAAAAGCGATAGCCTTCAATCTTGCTTCCAATTGGTTTAAAGGATTATTACCGGAAAATTCCGGAGACAATGCCGGATTTTCATCCTTAATCATTCCTTCAGCCGGTGATACTTTTGGTAATTTTATAACAAAAACATCCTTTTTTATCTGTTTGTAAGTCAGTTTGAGAGGTGATAATAAAGCATTTACTGCTGTTTTCAGGTCATTCCCCTGTTGCCACAGGTCTGAAGCAACATACAGATTATCCAAAGCTTGTCCTTCATATCCAAAAGTGATATTATATTTCTTTTCCAGTTCCCTTAATGCTTCTTTTACGAGTAAAGGATTTTTACCCTTTTTACGCACCTGGCCGAACTTGTTTGTAGCCAGCAGCTGCGCCGAAATCGGGTCAGAAATCAGCAGACAACACAAAATCAATAGCCAGGCTGAGCTCAGTTTCCGGTAATTAAGTAAAGTTATTTTCATTGGATTTTGTTAGATTGGGTTTCGTTAATTTGTCAAAAGTCAAACAGGTGAGTTCTATCAGAAAGTACTGGTTTTTTTTATCTGACCGCAGGATTCTGGGCAATCAGAATGCGGTTTTTCTGTTTTTCAATTTTCAGATCAAGCATTTCAGAAATAGAGACCAATAATAAACTCAGGTCTCTTTTAGGAAGTTTGATGGTGATTTTCCTGCTTTTCAGGGAATCATCTGCAAATTTTACTTTATAACCAAAATCACTTTCGATCATAGAGGCTACCTCAAGCAAAGGTGTGTTATCAAAAACAAACAAATTATCTTTCCATGTGCTATAAACTTCCGGAACCACATTTCTTCTGGTTACTTCTCTTCCGGCATCATTCGAGACCTCAACTAATTCTCCTGGTTTCATAATCAATGAGTTATCATCATTATCCAGATAAAGCTTCACCTTCCCGGAGTTAAGAACTACCCTGGTTTTATTGATTTTTTCAGAAACCGTAAATTCGGTTCCCAATACCTCTACTTTCAGTTTATCAGGTGTTTTTACGATGAACTTCTGATGGTTTTGCTGGTGTGTAACTGAGAAATACCCTTCTCCTGTTAACGTAACTTCTCTGGCTTGCTGTGGTTTCCAGGCCCCGGACCATTCAATTGAAGAATTTGAATTTAAAACAACCGTCGACCCATCAGGAAGACGAACTGATTTGGTTTCACCTTCGTGTGTGACAATTACAGTATTTTCTGTACGCTGAAACAGCATAACATAAAGTCCGATACAGCAAAGGAGTCCGACGAAAGAAGCTGCATATTTAAAGAAGTTTGGTTTTGATATCAATTTGATAATCAGACCTTCTGGCTTTTCTTCTTCAGCAATCTGATCCTGAATCTTCGACCATACTTCTGCCATAGCATCATTGGCCGATACCTCAGGATTAATTACCCAGCCTTCAATCAGGGTTTTAGCCGCAGAAACGGTTTCGAACTTTTCCGGATTACTGATTATCCAGGCCTCCCAAAAAGCGATGGCTTTTTCATCCGGATTTTTAAGCCATTTAATAAAATAAGGATCAGCTGCAAAATCAGCTGTGCTGTATTTGGTATAGTCAATATTCATAAAAAAATCTGCGTATTCCGGAGGAGTAGATTGTCTTTTGACAATCCGGTTTTCCGAATCAAAGGAGCAATGGCAGCTGGTGGGGATTTTTACCGGTTTTTTTTCAAAATATTTTCAACAAAGAAACAAATAAATCATCAACAAACTGAAAATCAATTTATTATCACATTAAAATTTCTGAAAATATTTTTCAAAACGTCTGAAGAAGAAAAGTAAAATGCCTGAGTTCTTTCCCATAAAGAGAAAGCTCAGGCATTCGAAACAATTTAAGCCTTTTGAGCAGCAATCATCATATGAGGACTAAATGACAACAGGGATTTTTCTTTTTCCGTGAGTTGCAATAAGTCCATCATACCCTGCTTTCTTTCAGGATTATGTCGGTTTTCATAATAATTCCTGTCAAGCCAGATCATCCCTTCCACGGCAAATGTGTCAATATATTTTAAACCTGTCTCTTCGACTTCATTAAGCAATTCAGCAGGTTTGTGATAGAATCCCTGTACCAGTAAACCCGGCCAGTTCGGAGGGGGGTTATGTACGCCGGTGCTAAGTTCTGTTTTACACATTTCCAGAAAACCAGGCTCATGAATAATCCCATTGAGCAAACCAGCAACGGTTGTAGCAGCACTATTAATGGCAAAACCAAGCATAATGCCTCCTTTTTTCAAAACCCTGTGTGCTTCTGCGATCGCTTTGATTCTATCCTCTCTTGCCTGTAAATGATATAAAGGCCCATGTAATATTACCAGATCGGCAAAATCATCTTTGAACTCCAGTTTCCGGGCCTCTCCCAGATAGCAGCTGAAAGTACTTTTACGTTTGGCTGCTCTTTTCTGGGCTTGTTTGATATGCTTTTCAACCGGATCCACCAAATGAACTTTATGTCCCAATCCGGCAAGCCATTCAGAATAGATCCCCGGGCCACCGCCTACGTCAACAATTACAGCCTGAGGATTCGGTATAAATCTTCCGATAAGGTCTTTGTTTCTCTCAAACTCAAGCGGTCCAAGGCCTAACTGCAATCGCTCTTCTTCAGAAGTCTGTGTATAAAAAACATCTATTTCATTATGAACTAACTGAGATTTTTTCATGGAAATCTTTATAAATTGAATTTTAGAAGGGATTTGTAACTATATAGATATACGTTCTCAGCCAAAGATTACAGATATCTATGGCAGAGAAATTTACATTTGATATTTATAAAGACAGTTTAATCTGATAAAGGTACAAAATGTCATGATTTTTAATATTCTTGCTATTTAAGATTTGAGTATATTCTTCATAAAAAAGAGTGTACCGCCAGATAATCTGACAATACACTCCTGAAATTAAAGCGAAGTGAGGGATTAATGTCCTGCTCCTTTAATTACATCTTTATCAAAATCAATTCCCTGTTTTCTTAATACACTCTGTACTCTGATAGCGAAGAATGCCAGATAAAGGAACCCGATTACCGGAACAATGTACGAGAGCTGGATACCGATAGAATCCGCCAGACGTCCCTGGATTACCGGAACAATTGCACCACCCATAATCATCATAATCAGGAAAGCCGAGCCCTGGTTAGTGTATTTTCCTAATCCTGCTGTAGAAAGAGAGAAAATAGCAGACCATAATGCCGAACAGAAAAGACCACCGCTGATAAAAGCAAACAAGGCAACTCTTCCGGTAGTAAACAAACCAATTGTAATAGCAATAGCGCCTAATGATGCAAAAATAATCAGGGTTCTTACAGGTTTATCATTGCTTAAGAAGAAGGCAATAATTAAAGAAATTACACAAACCCCATAAATATATAAACCGCTGATATCACTTCCTCTGATGGCATTCACGATCAAAACAACCGCAAAAGCAACAAACGGCACTACTACTGTAAGGATATTTTTGGTTTTTGGTGAAACATCAAAATTCGGAATAGAAGCAGTCCATCTTCCCATCATCATACTTCCCCAGAAAAGAGAAACATAAGGAGAAATCTGTGAAGCATCCAGTTTCTCGGAAACTTTAAGGTATTCCCCGAGGTTACTTCCGATTGTCACTTCCACACCAACGTACATAAAAATAGCAATCATTCCCAAAACCAATTGCGGATATTTCAAAACCCCCGTTCCGATTTCAACTTCTTCATCATTGGTAATATGCGGTAATTTTGACGCTTTGAAAAACCAGGCGAAAAGCAGGAAAATTGCCCCTAAAATCAAATAAGGCATTTTTACAGACTCGATACTCGCATTTTTAGCAGCATCTTCTGAAATCGCACCAAAAATAGCTGCACTAATCAGAACCGGTCCGATAGTGGTACCAAGGTTATTCACCGCTCCACCCATGTTAATCCGCTGTGATCCGGTTGAAGGATCTCCCAAAGCAATCATAAATGGCTGGGTAGCTGTCTGTTGTAAAGAGAAACCTAGTCCTACGATAAACAAGGCCGACAAAAGTAATTCAAAGGATTGAATCTGAGCTGCGGGAATGAATAATAATGTCCCGACCGCTGAAATAATCAACCCGTAAACAATTCCGTTTTTGTAGCCAATCTTGTTAAGGATATCCTTTTTCAGGAAACCTGAAACCAGGAAATACAAAATAGAACCAACGGTGTATGCAATGTAAAATGCAAAATCCACTAATTGGGACTGCCATTGCAACAAATGAAATTTATCTTTGAAAAGTGGAATGAGAATTCCATTAGAGGCTGCCACAAATCCCCAAAAAAACCATACGGTCATCAAGGTGTATAAATGTGACTTAGAATTACTTTTGGACATGAAGATATTTTTTATAGATAATTTGGTTAATAATACCGCTCCGGTGGATAAAGGAGCTTTTTCCTGCAATTTAGATTAAATTAAAAGATGGTTAAAATAATTTCATAAAAATGCCTGAAAAAATACTATTTCTGTCTTCTGATTCTTTCTAAAGTGAAATTTTCAGCTCTTGTTCACTGTGAAACAGTATAAAACCAGTCCACAGGTTCTGCAATTAAATTATCTTACACTACGTACAATTTTATCCCAATATTAGTGCAAACTAGTCTAAACCGTAAAATGAACCATTATTCAGGTCTATTTTTTATAATACAAATTAGATTATTTCAAAAAAAAATTGGAATTTGCGAACAAATAAATTGCCATTTTTCTAAGCATCTTTAACTGTTTTGATTTTCCTATGAATAAAATTTACCGTGAGATTACCCCGCTGACTGCGAATGATTGCTTTATGGTTTTTGCCAGGAAGAAGAATAAATTTGATTTCCCTTTACATTTTCATGATGAGTTTGAGCTTAATTTTATAGAAAATGCCCAAGGTGCCAAAAGGGTTGTAGGAGATAATATTGATATTATTGATAACCTGGAATTGGTGATGGTCGGTTCGAATGTTCCTCATGGCTGGTTTACACATGAGGCAAACAGCGAAGAAATTCATGAAATTACCATTCAGTTTCACCGGGATTTATTTGATGAAAAGCTCCTGAAACGAAATCAGCTTAGTTTTATACGGTCAATGCTGGAAAGATCGGCCCGCGGAATTTCTTTCTCTCCGGAAACGATCCAAATGATTAAGCCCCGCCTGATTGCACTTTCCCAGAAAAACGGCTTTGATTCTGTGCTGGAGCTGATGTCTATTTTACACGATCTTTCTGTTTCCAGAAATATCAAAACCCTCATGACTTCCACCTTTGCCAATGATACCTTATCATACAGCAGCCGGAGAATTGAGAAGGCTTTCGAATTTATGCGAAACAATTATCATCAGGATGTTTCTCTGGAAGATATTGCGAAAATCGTCAATATGACTGATGTGAGCTTCAGTAGATTTATTAAGAAAAGAACCGGAAAGACATTTATCGAAAGTCTGAACGACATTCGTCTCGGACATGCTTCGAGGTTATTAATTGATACCACGCTGACTATTGCAGAAATTTCGTTCAAATGCGGATACAATAACCTGTCTTATTTCAACAGAATTTTCAAAAAGAAACATGGCTGCACTCCCAAAGAATTCAGGGAAGATTATTCAGGAACAAGAACCTTTGTATAACAATTGATTATAAAAAAAGCAGTCCGGAAAGAACCCATATCTTTCCGGACTGTTTTTTTAATACCTTACCATCCAGATCCAGTTGGCATTTTCCTCTTTTGTTTTCTCTTTTACAAATTTGTACAGCATTTCCTGGTATCCCTTTTCGGTCAGTTTCTTACCTTTCAGTTTTTTGGGCAAATCCATTTCATTTCCCAGTTTTTTTAACTCTATTTTGGTCGCTTCAATAATCACAGCCCCATCATTAATGTCAAGCTCGAGAATCATTCCCGGTAATCCGTAAAGCCGTTCAGGTCCTGCATTAAGGGGGATATCCTGGGCAAACCAGGCAATTATTTTTTGTTTTTTAACAGTATCCTCAACCATTGCCTTCATACAGATATGACCCGCCACATCCTTTAAGTCATTCAGTATTTTCCATTTGGGCGTTTGCAGAGAATCTTCAATCAGGTATCCTTTTCCCAAAAAGTCTACAAGATCAGTCATCGTATTTTTCTCAAAATTCCGGTTGATATTGAACTCCTGTTTTCCCCAGTCATACCCTTCCGATTCATCGCTTTTCTCTTCTGAATGCGTGTATCTGCTCCCGTTTTCATTAAAATACAACAGCATATATTCTTTCCAGTCATCCCTTCCGCCAAACATATAGGACATTTTGTCCTTTTCCTGTTTGGTAACATAAGACAACTGGCTGATTAATTTAGTCCAATAAGTAGTCCTTGTATATTTCACCACACCTTCATTGGTTTGTGAAATTGCTGAGAAAGAACTCATTACCATTAATAATACAACTATTTTCTTCATCATTTATTCAGTTAAAATTCTTAATATCTTTTATCGGGAAATGATTACCAACCTCCGTTTTTCTTCAGTTTATCAGCATGGCCTTTCATATTGTAGGTAAAGCTCAGCATAAAATATCTTGCCAAAGTCAAGGCTCTCTGGGTAGTAACATAGTTTTGAGAAGCCATCTGAACAATATTCTGGCGTTTATTAAAGATATCAAATGCCGCCAGACGTACTTCTACCTTATTTTCTTTTCCAAAAAGTTTTCTGACAGAGCAATTGTAAATAGGAATATTCTGATCAAAACCAAAACGATCGTTGCGGTACGTTTTATAATCAAGATTGGTTTCGAGGAAAAGTTTCTTCGCAAAATTCCATTTTACAGAAGCATCTATACCATGGTTTCTTATCTGCTGATTCTGGCGTTCTTCAATGGAATAATTGATATTATTGAAACCCAGTCTTCCCGAAACATTCATGAGTAATTTCTCACTTGGATTTATATTAAAGCCTAATCCCAATTGATAGGATTTATTATCCGTCTCATTCTTTACTCCATTAATAAAAGTCGGGCTGTTGCCGATTGAAGCATTCCCATTCAGGTTAAGCGTAAATTTAGTTTTGACAATCGGGAAACCGATATAAGTTCCTACATTAAAATTCTTTCCGCCGGAAAGGTTCTCTGGTCTGGTTCTGGTAACAAAATTCTCATCAACGGTCTGGTTATAAACGATCTGACTTGAATAGGAATTATATTCTGTCCAAAGGTTAATGTAAGAAAAAGTTGCAGGATCAAACTTGTTAAAATAAAGGCTCAGGTTATTACTTTTTTCAGGTAATAAATCCGGGTTTCCGGTAATAATGTAAAAAGGATTGTTATTATTGACAACCGGCTGGAGATAACTGATATCAGGTGCCTGAACATTCAGGGTATAATTAAGGCTTAAATAGGTATTATTTTTCAGCGCAATGTCAGAAGAAATATTCGGTGTAACGGCATCATAGCTTTTTGTCAGACTTTGTGCAACAGGGTAGTCTTTTCCACCGTAAAGTTTCCCTTCCAGATCAAATCTGAGTGCTGCCAAACCTACTGTTACATTGACTCCCTTAAACGAATATCTTAAACTCGTACCGACCCTGTTATAGTTAATGGTGTTCTTATAAAAAGTACTTAAACTGTCGAAACGGCTGTTATTTCTGAGTGCGTTAAATGCCTCTCTCCCTACTTCACGGTGATCGGTACTGAAATTATAAAATGATTCCCAGTACATTTTCTTAGAAATCGGTTCAAGGAAAAACAGACTTGATTTTATCAGTGTTGCTTTATTCTCATTCTGGTTTAACTGCCCAAGCGCTTTGACCTGTTCATTTACGTTTGTGGCATTCAGAAAACGACTGAGTGAATTAAGATTTTCCGTTCCATCCGAAGAGTTGGTATTTAAGCCCGTACTTAAGGCAAAATTTCTGCCTTTTTTCTTGAATTTATGTCTGAAAATCAAAGAACCTGAAAATCCCAGCGAATTAAGCTTTGAAGAATTATCTATTTTAGAAGTAGTATTTAATGTATTTTCATCCGTAAAATACCTTTGGCTCTGATTGGTTCCCACATCTGAATGACTCACCCGAAGATTCGCCTTGGCTATCAAGGTATTACTTGAGTCAAGCATTTGCTCTACCCGCATTGCTACACTATGATTTCTCCGGAAATCAGTTTTTCCGGTCGTATCAGTATTTGAGAAAAAGCTATTCTGTAAAAAAGTCTTCTTCTCTTCAAACTGATCCAGCGACAACCGGGTCTGATTATAGAAATAGCTGCTGCTGAATTTGGTCTTTTGAAAGGTATAATTATAATTCAATCCGGTTCCAAAATTGTTGGTAAAACCTTTTCCATCAAAATTATTGAGCAGATCACCTCCGTCGAAATTGTACCTGGATCCGCCATTGGCAAAGCCAAAATCTCCGTTATCGTTATTATTGAATGAGTTATTTCCTTTAAATTCCCCGTAATCATTCCAGTTTACACCCGTTTCATTGATATTATTAGTGTAACCTAATATTGAAAACTGCTCTTTTTTGTTGAAACGGTTATAATTCCCTCTCAGCACACCTCTTGATTCCGTTCCGGCGGCAACCGTCACTTTTCCGAAAGCACCTTTTTTAAATTCTTCTTTTAGCTCCAGATTAATAGCCTTTTCTTTTTTTCCATCATCTACGCCTGTAAGTTTTGCCTGTTCAGATTTATCGTTAAATACCTGAATTTTAGAAATAGTCTCCGCACCAAGGTTTTTTGTTGCGGCTTTGGGATCATCTCCGAAAAACGTTTTCCCGTCAACAAGTACTTTTTTCACATCTTTTCCCTGTGCTTTGATATTTCCACTTGCATCCACCTCTATTCCGGGAAGTCTTCTGAGCAAATCTTCTACTGACGATCCTGGTGGGACTTTAAAAGAAGAAGCATTATATTCGATTGTATCACCTCTGATTGTCAGCGGGGCCCTGGCAGTTTTAACAACCACTTCAATGAGTTCTTTAGCAATGGGTTTGATTTTCAGATTGCCCAGATCGTTTATTTCAGAAGCGGAAGGAGACAAAACCTGTTGGTATGGCAGATATCCGACGTAGGAAACTTTCAGAATATAATTGGCATTTCTGACATTTTTAAACTCAAAAGTACCTGATTCATTGGCTCTTGCGAAATTTACCAGGGATGAATCTTTGGGCTGAAGCAACATGACCGTAGCAGCCGACAATGCCGTTCCGGCAGTATCCTTAATGCTGCCTTTGATAACAATTCTCGAAGGATTCTGAGCATTTACGAGATGAGTAAACAAGAGAATACTAATGAGGAGTAGGATTTTTTTCATTTTTAAATAGAGCGTTAAATAGTAAGGTGAGGCGGAAAATTTTAGATCCCCTCTCATTTTTAATTAACTATAAACCTAGTTTAATTTCTCAAATACTCATAGTTAAAAAATGTTAACCGGTCGATATTTGTGATGAATTAATATGTTTAAAGCCTTCCGGAGTGATTTTATTTTTAACTTTTTCAAATTAAATCTCCTGTTTTCAACCATTTTATAGAATTACTGCGCTAATTTTAAGCTCCAAATACGTCTTTATCCCTTCAAATATTATGGTAACTGTTGCTTTATTAGGTTTTGGTTTATCCGGCAGATATTTACAAGCTCCTTATCTTTTAGCCAATCCCAATTTTCGTTTAAAAACTATACTTTCCGGCAATCAGAATCCTCAGGAGATTTATCCGGGAGTAAGTGTTTCCCGTTCACTGGATGAAATCCTGAACGATCCGGAAATAGATTTCATAAGTGTGGCCACTCCAAACGATACACATTATGAGTATGCTAAAAAAGCATTACTGGCAGGGAAACATGTTCTGATCGAAAAACCCTTCGCAGCAAATACAGAGCAGGCAAATGAGCTGATAGAATTGTCCAAAAAGCAAAATAAAGTACTTACGGTCTTTCAAAACAGAAGATTCGACAGTGATTTCCGTACTGTCAGGCAAATTGTACAGAGCGGAGTGCTGGGAGAATTGCTAAGTTATGAAGCTCATTTCGACCGCTATAAACCGGTTCTCAATACCAAACAATGGAAAGAAACCGTAAGTCCGATGAGTGGTATTCTTTTTGATCTGGGTTCACACCTTATCGACCAGGCTATTTCTCTGTTTGGCACACCTGACGAGGTAGCAGGAGAGACTTTTATTCAACGGGAAAATTCCAGTGTAGATGATGCATTTAACGTCCGTCTGAGTTTTGGAAAATTAAAAGTAACCTTAAAATCAAGTCTTTTGGTTAGAGAAGAAGGCCCGAGATATGTTTTACACGGAACAAAAGGCTCTTTTGTTAAATATGGAATGGATATTCAGGAAGACCAGCTGAAAGCGGGATTAAAACCTGGTTCGGTTGATTTCGGAAAAGAACCTGCGGCAAACCGGGGTCTGTTAAATACAGAAATAAACGGGCTTCATTTCAGGGGAACCGTTGAAACACTGGATGGAAACTGGGATATTCTTTTCCAAAATATCTATGAAGCGATTACAGAAGGAAAAGAATTGCTGGTAAAACCGGAACAGGTTGCCGAACAATTGAAAGTAATCGGAAAAATCAGATAAATTAAAAAAGAATCCCGGCCAAATGACCGGGATTCTTTTTGGGATTTTATTCTTTCGGAACTTATATTACTGAAAGTTCTACTTCAATATTACCCCTTGTGGCATTTGAGTAAGGACAAACCTGATGTGCTTTTGCAACCAATTCCTCGGCTAATTCACGTTCAACGCCCGGAATAGTTACATTAAGTTTTACTGCTAATGCAAATCCTCCGTTTTCATTTTTCCCAAGACTCACTTCTGCGCTTACCGTAGTTATTTCAGTTTTCATTTTCTGGCTGCGAATCACAAGATTTAATGCACTGTCAAAACAAGCTGCATATCCTGCGGCAAAGAGTTGTTCCGGATTGGTGTAAGCACCACCTCCCCCGCCTAACTCTTTAGGCATACGGGTTTCAAGATTTAATACATTATCAGAAGATTCTACATGACCATTGCGTCCGCCTGTAGCAGTAGCTACGGCAGTATATAATTTTTCCATTGTTTGCTGTGATTTGTTTAAGTACTGATTTTATAGTTTTATGATAAAGTGTAATTTCATTGTCTAGGTGCCCTGTTTATCAAGGACTTCCAATAATTCGTACAACTGGCTTCTTAAAGCAACCGCCTGATCAGGATTGAGATTCAGCTGACATTGTATTTTAGAAGGTATGTCCAAACACTCATTTCGAAATAACATTCCGGATTCAGTAAGATGAATATTCACGACTCTTTCATCTGATTTATCTCTTATTCTTTCCACCAGACCCTTTTCCTCCATTCTTTTTAATAAAGGAGTAAGTGTTCCGCTATCCAGCCAAAGCTCCTTTCCGATCTCCTTCACGGTAAGCTTCTTATGTTCCCACATCAGCATAAGAATAAGGTACTGCGGATACGTCAGACCCAACGGTTCAAGCAAAGGCCTGTACAAAGCCGTTACTTGCCTGGACAAAGCGTACATCGGAAAACAAAGTTGATATTTCAGCGTTAATTCGAGCATTTTCTATTTTGTTTGTACAAAATTATATTGTATACAATTTAAATGCAAGCAAAATATTACTTTTTTTAGCGGCTGAATGAAAATCGTGTTAATTCAGTCAAAAATGTACATTTTGATAGTAGATTTAGTTTTTATTACTCTTTAGTCAGAAAACCCGGGCTTTATTCATAAGCATTTAATTTATCTATCATTCTTATCATCATGAGGTATATCTTATTTTTTCTCTGTTTTTCCCAGATTTGCTTTGCACAGAAGAAACCCTTGCAATACGTAAATCCATTTATCGGATCCGCACCGAGCAGTACAGAGAGTGCTCAAAAACATAGCGAAGCGGGTTCAGAACTAAAAGGACAGATTGTGCCGGCTATTGGTGTTCCGCAGGGAATGACTACCTGGACTCCGCAAACGCGTGCGACAGAATTGAAATGCATTCCCCCTTTTTATTACAATGACACTAAAATTCAGGGTTTCAGAGGGACGCACTGGATGAATGGAAGCTGCGTACAGGATTACGGAAGCCTAACGATTATGCCCTTATCAGGCAAATTGAAAGTAAATCCAACCGAACGGGCCTCTTCTTTCAACCGCAAACAGGAGATTGCTGGACCTTCCTACTATAGTGTTACTCTGACCGAAGCTAAAGTTAAAGCTGAAATGACCGCTACCTGCAGAGCTTCTATTCTGAAATTCGGATTTCAAACGAACAAAGACAATTTTATTCTTATCGAACCTAACTCAGATGAAGGGGAAGGTTTTGTTGAAATTCATCCTGAAAAAAAGGAAATTGTCGGATATAATCCTGTTCATCGCATTTATCAGGGATCAGGCAAACCTGCCGGGTTCAGTGGTTATTTTGTCATTCAGTTCGATAAAGCTTTTGAGGCTTCAGGAACCTGGCAGAATAATGATATAAAATGGAACAGTCTGACGTCTAAAGGAGATGGTAAAAAACAGTCCTTAGGAGCCTTTGTAAAATTTGCCGGAAATATGGTCAAAGTAAGGGTCGGAACTTCTTTCTCAAGCCTGGAGGGTGCCAGAAAAAATCTGGAAACGGAAATACCTGATTGGAATTTTGACAAAGTGAAAGCGCAATCTGAAATGGCCTGGAAAAAAGCGCTTGGAAAAATCAAAGTACAAGGCAGCGAAGACGACAAAGTACTTTTCTACTCAGCTCTATATCACAGTAAACTCACACCAAGGGTTTTCTCAGATGCAGACGGAACCTATCCGGGTTTTGCAGACGATGAGAATTTTTACAAAGCAAAGGGCTTCAGTTACTATGAAGACTATAATCTTTGGGATACTTACAGAGCCGTCCATCCTTTGCATAATTTACTGGAACCAAAAATTTCATCGGATATGATGGAATCCCTGGTGAAAAAAGCTGAACAGGGCGGCTGGATGCCTATTTTCCCTTGCTGGAATCAATATACCGCTGCGATGATTGGTGATCATGCAATTGCCGCCATCGGAGATGCCTATATTAAAGGAATCAAAGGTATTGACATTCATAAAGCATATCAATACATGCAAAAAAATGCCTTTGAAGTCAATTCTGACCCTAAAAGTTATGAAGAAGGAAAAGGGAGAAGGGCATTGGCGACCTATCTGAAATATAATTACATTCCTTTGGAAGATTCTGTCTGGCAGGCTTTCCACAAAAGAGAGCAGGTTTCCAGAACACTTGAGTATGCGTATGATGATTTTGTGCTGGCACAGGTTGCTAAAAAACTGGGAAAAACCGAAGATTCTGAGGTATTGATGAAGCGGTCTCAAAATTTCAGGAATGTGATTGATCCTAAAACCGGCTATGCCCGGGGGCGTTATGCCGATGGAAGGTGGATCGAACCATTCAATCCTTTTGCCATGCGATCGAGTTTTATTACTGAAGGCTCTCCGGCACAATACACATTTTATGTGCCGCAGGATGTTCAGGGTTTGATCGAAGTAGTTGGCGGGAAAAAGAATTTTGTCTCGAAATTAGACACTTTGTTTGATAAAGGATATTACTGGCATGGAAATGAACCCAATAATCAGATTGTTTACCTGTATCCTTTTGCCCATTCAGCCTGGAAAACGCAGGAAAGAGTCCGAAAAATTATCAGAGAAGAGTATAATTCCGGTCCGGGAGGACTTAGTGGTAATGAAGATGGCGGACAGATGTCTGCCTGGCTGGTATTCAGTATGGCCGGGTTCTATCCTGTTTGTCCAGGAACACCTTATTACATAATCGGAAGTCCGGTTTTTGAGGAAACTGTTATTTCTGTATCAGGCGGTAAACAGTTCATTATCAAAGCAAAAGGCAATTCTGACAAAAAGCCTTATATCTTTTCAGCCAGATTTAACGGCAAACCATACCCGAAGGCATATCTCACGCATGAGCAGATTATGAAAGGCGGGATTTTGGAACTGGAAATGAACAGCAAACCTAATCCTGAATGGGGTAATCCGCCGCCAGCGGGATCTGAGAAATAAACTAACTTACTAAACGGGAAGGTTTAAAATGAGAAAGGCCGAAAAAAACAAAAGTCAGGCTCATTGAACCTTCCCTTTGCGATTTTTCCCAAACTAATTATTCAGATTTTTTATAACAATAGTATTTCTCCCCAATTCAGTTCTTCTTCAGAGATATATGAGAGTAAGGTTAACCCGATTCCCGGAAGCCCTTCCAATAAACTTGTTTCCTTGTCTTTATAATGCCCATTCGGTAATTCTACGGATAAATAGTCAAGCGTCTCTCCTATCCAGTATTCATAACTTTCCCGGTAATTTCTGTTTCCGCTCATTTCATAAAGCTTTCTGTATAAATGAGCCACTCCGGCCGTACCGTTTTTAAAGTTAGAATCAGTAATTTTAGTAGCAATGTCTCTGTAATTGAATCTGTTCAATACATTTTTGAAAGTCATGATTGTATTTAATCCGGTAAATTCAGCCATCTGGGCAATACTCTGGCTTTTAAGGATTTCATTGACTTTATACAACGTAAAAGCTACACCAAGATCACCATCACTCCAGGCCAGCCGGCTATTGAAATGGGGTTTGCCGTCTGAGTCAATATATTTGGGGAAGAAGCTATATTTCCCCTCCAGAATATCCACTCCCTGACGATAACTCATAATAAAATTAGCGGTTTTCAGAATCAGCTCTTTCAGGGCTTCTGTCTCCGCACCATAATGATAGGCTTTTACCAGCACAATGAGTATTCCGGCCATGCCATGAATTAAACCAAAGCAAATTTTACAATTGGGATCTCTGTCTCCGCTTTCGAAATAAATTCCCCAGTTGTTTTCTCCGGCCTCTTTCAAAAGCTCATCGATCAGCAATTTCACATAACTTCTGGCTTCCTCATCAGGGTTTCTTCTCAGGAAATAATGCATGATTCCGATTGAGCCTTTCAAATAATCGAAATTATGCTGCTGAATCAGCTCTTTTGCTTTTAACAGTAATATTTCATTGGAATCAGGCCCTTCGCTTACCTCAAAAAACGCTTCTTTCTTATAATAATTTGCAAGATCATTCAATCCTGCTTTCCCAAAACCCAAAGAATAACTCAAGGAATCTGACATTGTTATCTCCTCCGGATCTGCACAAGCCTGATTAAACAACGTAATACTTTTCTGCGCGTAGCACTCTTCTCTGAAAACACGATACAGCACATAATAATACAATGATAAACCTGATTTTCCTTCCATCAGACCAGCTGATTGGCAAGAGGAGTTTTCAAGAATCTCATTGATCTGGTTTATATAATCTTTAGCCTTTTCCTTCATGAAATAAGTTGTAGTGGGCTATTGTTGAGAAGTTTTGGTTTTGGGTACAAAAATTTACAATATCAATTATACTTTACAAAGAATTTTATGCTGCCTGCTCTAAAAAAGGTTTAAGCGTCAGGGCAATAGAAATCAATTGATTACGACCTTTAATATTCAGCTTTTCCATAATATTTGCCCGGTGATTATTCACTGTGGCAGCACTGATATAAAACATATCTGCGATTTTGGGTGTGGTATAAGATTTGGCAATTGCTTTAAGCACTTCTTTTTCTCTGTTTGTCAGACTTTTCAATAATTTGATTGTAGGCGTGTATTCTTTCACTTCTTCATCTTCGAGGCTCATCAGCATACTGTTTAATTGCGGGGAAATATATTGTCTCCCAGACAAAATTTCCTGGATACAGTAAAATAACTCACTGAGTGCAAAACCTTTATGCAAATGTCCTGCTACCTGAATCTGCGCCATCATCAACTGTCTGACCGCTTCCTGCGATTCTGTAATCAGAATTACCAGGGTATCTAATTCTTCTCTGGCTGCTGAACGGGCAATTTCAAGACCATCGAAAAAAGCAAGGTCGGAACTGATAATACTGGCAGTCGGAGAAAGTCTCCTGATTTGATTAATCGCCTCTCTCCCGTCAATGGCAAAACCACTGACAATGAATTTCCGGTGTTGCAGGCTTTCTCTCAGTGTTTCACATAAAATCTGGTTACTATCCGCAATGAACAGCGACTGCGATTCTTTACTTTGTCCTTGGTGTATCATCATGTTTGCGGGTTTCGTTATCCGTTTTTTCCTAAATTGTCATTCAAAAAGATAAAAGTCAGCCTGAAGTATTTATTAATTTGGATTAGAGGCTAAGCATTTTTTGGTTAAAGAGCTATTCTCAGGCTGACAGTACTCATTCATTAATTTGGTTCAGAGGCAATTTTATTATCTTATCTAAAGCAGGTAAAAATAGTCGTAGGATTTTCAAATGATCGTGAGTTTCTTTCAAATCTTGAAATGGTTGTTTTTTTAACTTGCAAAGGCTTAGTTGTAAGTAAATTTCTCATAGTATTCAGGGATTAGATAGAGGTTGATATAATTTTCTGTTTCTGTAATTTATTTACATTCCAAAGGTGGCTTACAAAAATTAAAAGGAAAATTCTAATACACCAAACCGCCGAATTGATATAACATCCGGGTAACTTTGTATGGATAATCGCCAAAATCAACCAATAGTTATGCTGATACATTGAATCTGGTTATTCATAAAGACAATTCTACTTAAAGCACTGATAAACAACACTATAACTTATTTAGCATGCCAAATCTACAAACAACTGATTCTTCATCAGGTCTAAACTTATGGACTAAAAATCATCCTGTTTTCCTACGTCACCTGATTATCTGGGTCATTTATTCCATCTATCAGCAAAGTATTGTTTTTTACGTAACCAAGGGAAAGGTCTTTGACATTTACAGCTTCCTGCTGAACTCAGTGCTGGATGCTTTCATTTTTTATGCCAGCTTCTATATTTTTCAGCATTTCCTCAAACCCAAAAAATATGTTTCAGTTTTTATAGGATTGCTTGCCCTGATTGCCGCCTTCTCCGGCATAAAATACGGATTTGAAAAAATAATTTTCCCTTGTGCCGGAATCCAGGTTGCGGATGTCTTTTCAGCTGATATTAACAAGTATGTTGCTGCCAATATCTGGAATACGATTCTTTATTCCGGCTATGGGCTGGGGTATTTTTATGCCCTGAAAGCCATTCAGGCCGAAAAAGACCAGAGATTACTGGAAACCGAGAAACGGATCCTGATTGAATCTGAGCTTTTTCATACCCAGGAAATTTTGCTTAAAAACCAGGAAATTCTGGAAAAAACCCAAAAGGTACTTTCTCAGGAACATCAGCTGCTTGAAAATGAGCAGGAGTTAAAACGGCTGGAATATGAACGGAATCAGGCACAACTGGCTTTTCTGCGGTCTCAGATTAACCCGCATTTTCTTTACAATACGCTCAACTTCTTCTATGCAAAAGTGTTATCCCACTCCAGGGAAGCCGCCGAAGGCATTCTCGTGCTGGTAGAAATGATGAAATATGCTTTAAAAGAGGAAGACGGAAACGGTAAAGTAATGCTGGATAAGGAAGTACAGCACCTGGAAAATTTCATTAAACTGAACCAGTTAAGGTATAACAACACCTTGTTTATACGATTTAATAAAGATGGCATGCTGGCATTCCGGACTATCATGCCTCTGGTTTTGATAACCTTTGTTGAAAATATCATAAAACACGGTGATTTACAGGACATTGAAAATCCGGCTGTAATAGATATGAAAGTAAATAACCAGGGTTTACTTTTCTTCACTCATAATAAGAAAAGGAACGGTCCTAAGGAAAAATCTACAGGAATAGGTTTGCAAAACACAATCAATCGTCTAAATTTGGGCTACGGTAATGATGGCTACCACCTAGAAATTGATGAAACTGATTTGTTTTATACTGTAAACTTAAGGATAAAGATATAATGAGATGTATTGTTGTTGATGATGAGCAAAGCGCACTTGAAGTTCTGACTACTTTTATAGAGCAAACCCCCTTTCTTGAATTGGTTATTGCCACTACAAATCCTATAGATGCGATTGGAATACTGCAAAAACAATCTGTTGATGTATTATTTCTGGATATTCATATGCCTCAGATCTCAGGACTTAATGTCGCAAAACTGGTGAAAGGCAAAACCAAAGTTATTTTTACCACTGCTTATTCTGATCATGCTGTAGATGCCTTTGACCTCGAAGCAATTGATTACCTTACCAAACCTATTTCTTACGACCGCTTTCTGAGAGCTGTTCAGAAGGCTATGAATTCAACCAGCGGTGAAGGTCCGGCGATTACACATGAGAAGTCGAAAGAAGAAGATTTTTTGCTGATTAAGACCGAAAACAAAGGAAAATTCATCAAAGTTAATGTGAAGGACATTGCTTTTGTAGAGGGCTTAAAAAACTATATCTCTATTTATACCAAAGAAGAGCGTGTTATCACTCTGATGAACATGAAAGACCTTGAAGAAAGACTGCCGTCAGACAGTTTTATGAGGGTTCATAAATCATACATTATTTCACTGGACAAGATTAAGATGATTGATGGCAATCAAATCTTCCTTCATGAAGTTAAAGGAGCTGTTCCGTTAGGGGAAAGTTACCGGAATCCCTTTTTCGATGCCCTGAATGCCAAGGTTATGGGTGGCAAAAAATAGTTTGGTACCTACTTTTTGTGTTTTGGTGTAGATTTATTTGTAATTACCTGACATATAGTAATTTAGATTTATAATTAATCATAAACTCTAAACACTTAAAACATGAAACAGGTAATTGAAATCAAAAATTGGGATAACGATTCTGACGAAGTCTGGTTTGAAGATGATGTTTTTTTTCCGGCTTCTCAGGATGAACTTGAAAGCATAGAAAACGCCATAAAATCTATGGATGGATCTGGTTTCTGAAGATTAGCTTCGTTAGTCAGAATAGTCCGGTTCCCTTAGTAATAGAGAACCGGACTATTTTTTTGATAATTCTCCGGAAAAAAATACGCAGCAATCCTGAGAATCAAAGAAGTTTCCTCCTTTCATTCCAGGATTGCCGGTTGGTTTTATAGTTTATTGTTCTGAAATGTTAAAAGTCTGTGTTTTTATTCTGATAGAAACTGAGAATTTTAAGTCTGAAGACCCTTTCATATTTAGCCTGAATCCGGTTATATCTGGCTTTGTCAAGCTGGGTTTTTGCCAGATTGTAATCTACAGAACTGATTTTGCCTAAGTTGAAGCTGTATTCTGCTACCCTAAAAGCTTCTTCCAGTGATCGGACCTGGTTTTCCAGGGCTGATACCTTTTGCAGAGAAGCATTGTAGTTGTTATATGCCTGTTCTATATTCTGCCGGAGCTGTTGTTTAACATTTTCTGCCTGACATTCCGCCTGCTTTTTTTCAATAACGCTTTTCGCTATACGATTCCTGGCAGAATACCCGTTAAAAATGGGGATTTTGATATTCAGGACAATTCCTCTGTTGAAGTTTGTACCGAGCTGGTCGAAGTATTTGAACTTCTGCATTTCCCCGCCCTCAATCGCCTGTTTGATATAAACCGGAGATTTCACCCCATTTGTCAGTACATAGGCATCATCTGAAGGCTTTTCGATATAGGTGACCGACCCGTCTTTCACAAAGCGTTCTCCGGGTGCTGCACTTGAATACTGAGTCCCTAATCCGAAGTTGAGTGTAACAACCGGGTATTTCGATCCTTTCGCTATTTCACGGCTGATTTCTGCACTTTTAATACGCATTTCTGCGGCCTTTACTTCCGGTCTGATTTCTTTTGCCAGAGAAAAAATATCTTTTGAAACAATATCAGGATTCGCTGAAGGTGTTTCAACTGCCTCAATTCTTTCCAGCAACAGCTCTTCATCATCGTTAAGGTTCATCAGCTGGCTCAGTGAAAGTTTCGCAGATTTGAGGTTAATTCCTGCATTTACGATATTCAGCTCATCGTCCGAAAGCTGGGCTTTGAGGTCAAGAACATTTTTATAGGGAATAATACCATTTTGCACCAATTGCTCTGCTTTAACAATCTGAATACCAGTCAATTCTCTTTGTGTAAGCGATACATCCAATAAATCCTGATTGCTTAAAACCTGTAAAAAGGCCAGGGTAATGTTTAAGGCAATCTGATCTCTTGAGGCGTGAATATCTAATCTGGCTGCTTCAAGATTTAACTGACTTTGTCTGATACCATTCTGAAGCTGATACCCGCTGAAAATCGTAAAGCTTGAATTGATCCCAAAATTATTTGATGTAATCTGCTGATCTACAAAAGCATTTGTATAAGGATCAATACTTCTTCCGGAATTAAACCCCTGATTTACTGTAGCATTGACCGTTGGAAGCCGATTAGCTTTTGCCTGATTCAGGTTAACAATTCCTGTTTCAAGCTGCAACTGGCTTTGCTTAATCTGAAGATTATTTGCCCAGGCAATTTCTATACAATCCTGTAAGGAAAGCTTGCTGTTGTATTTTCGGGCAGGCTTACCTGAGGCAACCAGAGCCGTCATTGTCTGAGCTTGAATGATAAATACATTGCCATTCAAAAGAAGAAGTAAAAGTAATTTCCTGAACATAGCGCGGATAGATTAGAGATTCAAAAAGGGCATCTTTTCGAATGAAGTCAGATGCCCTTACTTCTGTTAATGTTTTTCTTCTCCTTCAGTTTTAATGACAGGATTCATAACACCCGGTGTCGGATTTTTCACAGGCTGGACAGGTACGACGACAGGATTTTTTCCAACCTGATTATCTCCATCCAGCAGCTGATGGTCTGAAGAAGAGCCGGAATTTGATGACTGCGGGACAATATCCTGACTACCATCCTTACAGGCCCATATGAAAGCCCCGCTTACCAGCGCTATCATAAGTAAGATTCTTCTTTTCATGTTTTTATAAGGTTTATTGAGGTTTTTAATGTGTACACCGGATTTCAGATGGTTTCAACCAGTTTCATTTCAATATTTCTAATGATTTCATTACAATTTGCACAGGCCTGTGCTCCTTGCTGGGCAAACCACCGGCATCTTTCCCGGATAGGGCAAGGTTGAAGACTTCCCTCCAGGCTTCTGTCAAGCGCTTTTACAATCTTGCCAACAAGCCCGCACTGATGTCCATCCCATTGATGGCATCCTCCTTTGGCACAATTGCCTGTGAATCGAAAGCGTTCTTCAGCCGGTCTGCCTTTGGCAGCTTCTTCTACAAAGGTTTTGTCGATAGGAATCGGTTCCGGAAGGTATTCAACTTTTCCGTCTTCCTGAACAATTCCAAAGAGTGAAGCTCCTGGTTTAGCTACGTAACTTGGGCAAAGTAATGCGTCTGAGGCAGATTTTTGAGTGCTCATAATGAGATGGATTTAAGGGCTTGTTAGCATTGATTAGAATTAAGACAATTCGAAAGGATCAACCGGAGGTTTGATATATCCGACAACCACATCGATGATTTTTCCGATTGGCTGAGAGCTAAGTCCGCCGGCAATCTTCAAAACTGTGTCTTCGTTAAGTTCTCCAAGGTTATCAACCTTGGCAAGAGCTTTCATCAACTCCTGTTGAGCAATTGTTTTTTCTTCGGAAGTCAGGCCTTTCATAGCTTCCGACATCTGCTGGATTTTTGAGATTTCCATTTGTTGTTAGATTTGAGGTTAAATAATTATTGTTTTGAAATACAGTCTTCAGGATTTAATATTTGCCGGAAAGGCCTTTATACATATTCTGACAAAAACCTTCCGGCAATAAATCCATTTCTTAAAGAGGTTTAGAGTTTTGCAACCGAAAATCATTTAATGATCTGATTTTTAATTACATATCAAATTTATCTTTCTTCCCCTCTGAATAAAAAAAATATACACCAATACCCCTTAAGTAGATACATAATTGCCTGTTCGGAGTATATTAAACGTTCCCGGAGAACATAAAAAAGACGGACCACAGGCCCGTCTTAGTATGAAAGTATTCCGGTTGAAGGATTGCAGGAATTATGCCTGGTTTGAATTAAGGAAAAACCCTAAAAACCACTTTGTCAAATCTGTTCCTCCTTTAATCTGACGGGAAGTCTCCTCATCCATTTCCCCGAGATTGTCAATTTCAGCAAGAGATTTCATGAAACTTTCTTTCAAAAGCATCTTCTGTTCAGGCGTAAGCGCCTGAAAGGATTCTGAGAGTTGTTGAATTTCAGAGATTTTCATCATTCCGGAGATTTATGATCAGGTGAATTATGCCAACAGCAGTAAATCAGGAAGTTTAATCGGAGGCTGAGGTAAAATTCCTCCTGCGATAATAGTTCCGTTTTTTTCAATAACACCACCAGCATAAAGCTTGCGTGCGATTTCAGGGTTTATTTCATTCAGATTGTCAATTTTAGCCAATTCAGACATCCATTCCTGTTGTGTTTGTCCGGGCTTTCTTTGCAGGGCATTTTGATGCTTGTTCATGTTTGTGAGGTTAAATTGTTTAAAGGTTTATCGTTAAAAAGATTTAGAGGCATTTATATGATTAAGATTATGGTGGAACTTCAGGACAGACACGACCATGGCCTGCCTATTTTGAATAAAAGTATGCTGTCCGGGCAGTTCTTCGAAAAAAAATACACCAATACCTCTTTTGTAGGGACGTAAAGCCTTTTCCACTAATCCTGACATGTCAAAAGACAGGCAAGGTATTGCGTAGCTTGCCTGTCTTCAGACTTCTGTTAATACGATTGGTTCAGGAATCGGATAGCTGATGCGGCGTTTTTACTGCGCCTGCTGGCTTAAAAAGTTAGCCAGAAAGGTTTGCTTTACTTCTTCGAGACGAGCGTCAACTTTTTCTATCGCATGATTTGTTGCTGTCAGTATATAGTTCTGAAGAAGTTCTTTCCTGATAAATAAATTATTTTCTATTTCCAGGTTCTGGATTTGTCTTTTACCGTTGATGGTAATTTTAACTTCTCCGTTTTCAGATTGTGCAAAAACCGAAATACCCGCCTGAATTTCAGCTAATTTCATTTGCATATCTTTTACAACGGCCATATTTTGTTGGTTATCATTCATAGTTTCAGAGGTCTTTTTTCCTTTCAGGAAGTTCATTTACTACAAAATATTACTGAATTTTATAATTGTTGCGAGAGCAATCAAACTATAGCAAACCGCTTTAAGGAACTCCCATTTATCAGATGATGTCTGCACTTTTATCCAGCTTCTGAGTGAGAGACAGGTAAACAATAATCCTAACGACAATTTTTCATATACCTTTAAATCATTCATAAAAACCGTTGCGATAAAAAACATTACAGACAATACTCCCAAAATCTGTAATAGCGATGAAATTCTAGAAACTTGCATGTTGTTAATCTGGTTTATCAACGAGGTTTATTCATTCTCTTTAAGTTGATGCAGGGAGACTTAAGAAAGTTTCCCTGCATCATATGGCTGGTACTACAAGAATAATGCAGCAACAGTACAGATTGCAATTACAGCTTTTCCTGCATAGTAACCTGCTTCATAAGCAGTGATACCACCTGAGATTACTTCCATTTCAGAAGCAGAAATTGCACTTACATTGAAATTAGCCAAGTCAAGAGAATAAGTTGTGTTCATCGTTGTTTTTTGATTTAAAGGTTAAAAAAAGTATTAGTTATTTGTAAAGATCTGTTACTGATTTATTGATCAGAATGCATCAAGGAAGCCTTTGATAAATTCACCTACTGCTTTTCCCCAGCTATAAGTTGTTGAGCTACCACCTGTGATTTCTACTAATTCTGAATAAGTTAAATTTTCCATTTTTTGTTAGTTTAAAAGTTTATAAAATAGATTTGAGTTTGTAATTATTATCTGGCAAGACCGTCGTTAACTCCTTTGAAGAAATCTTTTACGTCTTGTTTGAATTCTTCCCAAGAGTATCCTCCGTCGATTGAGATCATTTCTTTTGAATCCAATGCTGTTAATTCTGAATTTTCGAAGTTGAAATTTTTAGTCATTTCCATGTTTTGTTTAAAGTTTAAAGGTTTATGTTTTTTTATTGATTGTTATTGTCCTTTAGATTTCGAGGCCTCGTTTATCTTATTGACATTACAAATTTAGCACATTGAGAGGGGCGATTTCAATAGTATGGATTCATCAAAAATTCAGGTATTTTGTAGGTGATTACTACTATTTTATAGTGAATATTCAGGATTCTGACTCTTTTTAATCAAATTTTCATGGCCTGAATTCTAAAAAATCCTTTGCAAATCTCCGGTAAAAAAATCGGCTTTCGGGTAACATATTCTGTGAAGAAAACCTTTGGTATCTGTAAAGTTGCTGAACTCCGGACAAAAGAGAAGAGACATAAAGATGTGAGATCTCTCAAATCCGGACATCGTCCAGGACTTCAATAATCTTACAGGTGCATATGCGGGGGAAGCAAAGTCTTAAAAAGAGATGTCCGGGCAGGAACAAAAAAAAGCCCTGAAGTTACCAGGGCTTTGGGGCTAACCAATAAGAGCTGTAGTTTATTACTGAAACTACTATTTAAAAAAAGAAATAATCCGGGGGAAATTTAAAGGGTAAGATAAGATTGCCCTGCCAGTCAGCAGAGATCTGCAAACCTTATCTGCGGTCTTTAAATTTAATTACACCTAAATCTGACAAAATCTCGTATAAAAATATTGCCCCGGCAAAAGTCAGCAGACCATACTTTATATACTCATTCGAAGTAGTTATGGCAATAACTAAAATTACAAAACCCGCTGTTCCTGTGATTAAAGATTTTCCCCGTGCCATTTTCTTTGATTTTTAAGAATTAACAAGATATCCTCCCCAGAATGCTAACTCGCCAATTGGTCCGAAAACTACGCCTACTACGATAGCAGTAACGATTGTTTTTGTAGACGGGGTTTGACCACCATTAATCTGAGTTGCTTCTGCAAAAGAGATTTCTTCTAAATTTACTGATTTTAATGTAATGTTATCCATGTCTTTAAGTTTTTTTAGTTGTGAATAAATGATGTCTTTTTACTGAGCTTATTTAGCGTTTCTTCTGTCACTTTCAGCAGCGTCTTTTCCAACTGAGTAGCAGAAAGCTACAACTGCCAGTGCTAATCCGGCAAGTTCGATCCAAAGACCACCGTTTTGCTCTTTCATTTCATTAGCGTTCAGTTCAAGAACACCCAAGTTTTCCAGGTTGAGATTTTTAGTCATTTCCATGTTTTGTTAAAAGGTTAAAGGTTTATGTGTTTTTTGAGGTTTTTGTCATTCAGATTTCGGTACCCCGTTTATCTTATTGACATTACAAATTTAGCATATTCAGAAGGGCGATTTCAATAGTATAGATTCATCAAATTCCGGGGTATTTTATAGTTAATTACTACTATTTAATAGTGAATTCTGATGGTTTTCCCGATTTTTAATACTGTTTTTCTTCAGAAATATACCCTGACGCATGTGTTGTATTTTAGCGGAAACAGGATCTGAAAATACCCTGAAATTTTCATTTTTCTCCTGAATTCATACCCGGTTCTTTCTGTAATTTTAAAAGGATTTGCAGAGACTCTGAAGCCAGCCAGACTCCATTAATAGCCTCCTGAATTACAGCCCTTTTTATGAGAAAATGAACGTCAGGATTTCACTCCGAACCAGATTGTTTTTAGCATTTAAATCCCAAAGAGTCTCAGGACTTCCAGGCAATAAAAAAGCGCAGGATTCGAGTTCCTGCGCCGGGGCAATCATACATACGGCGGTATTCTATTATAGCCCTAATGCATTAAATACATCTCCTGCAAGATGCCAGTTAGAGCTATCTCCACGGAACGAGTCAATAACGTTACCAATGGTATGACAGGCATTACCTATCGCTCCGCCACCCTGGTTTTCAATCAGTTCTGCATTAGACAATTCAGTTAATTCTACATTGTTTTTCAATGAATTCTGCATGTTTTTAAAAGGTTTAAAGTTGAAAAAATAAATAAATCGGCATTCTTCTTTGGAACGAAGGTTCGTCACAAAGGAATATCTTGATAAATACAGCGAACCTTGAGAGGTTATTGCATTTTTTCTGTTAGCTTCAGGTTATCAATAGTGTGTCTGTCAATCAGAATGTTCAGAGGATCGATACCTGCTTTTAAAGGCTCCTCTTTTACAAAGATTTTCAGCGAGTTACTTCCGGTATTTACCCGGTGTCTGCGGTAATAAATCAGTTGATCTTTTCCGTCTTTTGCAGGTTTGCCATATAGCCCGACCCACACCCATTCCGATGCTTTCAGGGGTTTCTCATTCCCGACACTATCAGCTCTTATTTTACTGAAGGTTGCTTTTAAATCCACTTCAAAACCTCCCTTCCTTTGAATCACATTCGCTTCATCTACTTTGTTTTCATAAAGCGTAATGTTTTCAATAAAATCCGTTATCAGATATTGAAGCGTATCCGGTGTCACAGCCCTTAGCTCCCTGGTAAGATCGGCCGTGGTGGGATAAATTCCTGATTTATCAACCTTTAAATTATTCCACTTCTGTAGAAAATTCATCAGCGCAGAGTTTAGTTTCTTCTCACCTATATAATCCTGCAAAGCATAAAGCACATGCGATCCTTTGTTGTAATGAATATAAGATTGCCCTTCCACCAGGTCCAGAGGCATTTCTTTTTTATGTTCATTGGCCCTTCCGCTCAGATAATCATCCAGCTCATATTTTAGAAATTCCTGCATTTTTTCTTTAGGATAGTGCTTTCCCATTAACATTAAAGCGCTGTATTCTGCCAAAGATTCTGAGAGCATGGCAGCACCTCTGACATCCGCTCCGGTAACCTGATGCCCCCACCATTGATGCGCTATTTCATGTGCAGTAACAAAATAGGGCATATCAATATCTTTCTGATCATCAATTTTCATGACAAAGCCCATATTTTCTCCAAAAGGAATTGTATTGGCAAAAGACTGTGCAAAACCCAGATATCGTGGAAATTCCATAATACGCAGTTGCCGGTGCTGATAAGGCCCGAAAGCCTGCTGATAATAATCCAGTGCATCCTTCATAGCGTTCATCATACGTTCTATATTATACGTATGATCAGGATGATGATATATTTCCAGGCTTATACCTTTATAAACTTCTTTTTTAACCTCATACTTCCCCGAAACAATGGAGTAAAAATACTTTATCGGGGTATCCATTTTATAAGTAAAATACTTTCTCCCGTCTTTTTCCCGGGTTTTCTGTAAATAACCAGGCGCTAAAGCGGTCTGATCCGCTTCTGTTCCGATTGTCATTTCAAAGTTGATCAGATCGGCATCATCTGTCGTATAACTTCTCGATTTCCCGATTGGATTTTCCCGAACCATCATTCTTTCCTTAGGCTTCAATCCATATTTTTTACGATCATCGTCTGTACTGAGCTCATATTCTTCGTTATATCCCAAAGTCGGCAGATAATTCTGATCGAGGAACGTCCCGTTATAAACAACCCTCATATCTCCTTTATCATTCCGGAATCCTTTTGTATCATATTTCAGACTGAAACTAAACTTCAGGCTGTCATCCGGTAACAATGGCCGGGCTAAATGATAAATATAATAGTGAAAATCCTTCACGAAGCGGCTATCGAGTTTTGAAGCCTGACTTAGTTTCATATATTCAGGCGTCATATCATCTGAAGGAAAACACTGAATATGTATCTGATCTATAGGCTTTTTACTCTTATTCCTCAGGATAAAAAAACCTTCCGCACTAAACTGACGGCTTTTCGGATATAGTTCAACATTGAGTTTTACATTCGTAATTTTCGGTTGATTCAGTTTCTCAAAACCTTTCAGTTTTTTCTCGAAATTTGCCTGAGTTTCATTCTGCTGTTCACCGCTTTCATATTTATTCAGCACATTTGTATTGTAATAAATATAGAATCCGCTCGAAACAAATAAGATTAATGCCGCCAGGAAAAAAACAATAAAAGGTCTTGACAACTGGTCATTCCCTACCTTAATTCTCCGGCTTAATAATTCTTCCGAACCCCTTACTGCCAGTAGTGCTGCCAATCCGAACAGAATCAATGCAAATGACAGCCAGTAAAGGTTCAGCCAGCTGAAAGAAATCACAGAATGTCCGAATCCGTTCATTTCCGAATATTCTGTCAAAGACGCCGAGTCGAAGGTAAGAAGTTTATGATGAATCCCTATCAGTTCAAAAAGTGTAAGAATGATAAAAAATGCTATCATAATACCGTGTCCCGCAAATTTATTATTGACAATTGTATGGACAAAAAATCCAAGTAACATCCAAAGCATCAGACTCAATAATCCAAAGCCGAGTGACTTAATATATAAAATCCATTCAAACTGATAATTCCCCTGTACTGCCTGCAAAAAGACCCCTGTAAATATTACTGAGACATATAAGGAACAGAAAGCAAGAACCAGAGCAAAGTATTTCCCAAGAAGGCTTATTCCTGAAGATGAAGGTGTTGCATCTTTAATAAGGTTGATTCTCACATCTCTTTCTTTCCAGATAAGATCTCCGCAATAAATTACCATGATGATGTATGAAAAGAAACCTGTCAGAATCGCCGAAGCATTAATCATAACAGAAGTCCCGGGAATTATACTGGTTCCATACCAGCCTTTCACAGATGTGGCACTGTAAACAAACCATGCCAGCCCGCAAATACACAAGGCTCTGAACGGCAGGTCTTTTATTATAATTCTGAAATAGAAAAAGGTCATCGTCTGTAAACTCCTCAGTCCCGAGATCCGGTTAAAAACCGGATGCACCTCCGGTATTCCGTTATCTGCATATTCCTTATGCTTACCTGCGGTTCCTGTTTTCTTTTTCACAATAGGATTAAGAACCTGCGAAAGTTTGAAAGTATAATAGGTCAGTATCAAAATCCCAACTGAAACAGCGGTCCATAGCAGGCGGTTTTTCAGAAAATATCCGGAATAGGTTACATTTCCGGTATTTTGTTGAACAATCGACCAATACCGGGTTTCATAACTCATGGCTTTTATGCCAAGCGGATCCAGGAGTGCTGCCAGCTCTTTATTATCCAGTTGCCCAAACAAGGTATTCGATATCTGATACAGCAGAAAAAAGGCAATTCCCTGCACAAAAATCACCAGCATTTTTCGGCTTAATGCTCCTGATGCGAAAAATACTGAGGCTAAAATAAAGCCATTGGGAATTACTATTTTAAAATACGGTGACCAATACCGGAATATTGAAAACGCCTGCAAACGATCAGATTCTCTCCAGGGCATAAACTCTCCGATCATTAATCCCAGGGGAATACCTGTGAGAATCAGAATCAGGATGATGAATGAACCTGCAAATCTGCCAAAAAGGTAATCAAATTTAGAAATAGGTGTAGTAAAGAAAATGGCTTCTGTCCGGTGTTCAAAATCACGGATAACCGCTACACCCATGATAGCGGAAGTAATAAATATGCCTAATATATAACTCAGAATGGCTTCAAGCTTGAAAATAACCAGACTGGCATTTTCCTTAATTTGTCCGCCTGTTCCAAAATACTTAATCGCATCTGTTGTGACGAGTGTAAAGCCCACCAGCACTGCTGTGAGGAAATACAGATAAACGGCAGGGCGTTTTTTTCTGTATCGGAACTCAAATTTCATTATTTCAAACCACATAGCTAATCAGGAATTTAGGAAACTAAGCAAGAATTCTTGAAAAATAAACATCTTCCAAAGAAGCTTCAATATTGCTGAAACCGGAAGGCGGGGTATCTGCCAGTACATGAATGACCGGCTCTCCGGCAATCATTCTTTCTGAGATTACCCTGAATAATTTCCGGTAATCATCAAGTTCTTTTTTCCTTATTCTCTTTTTCCAGATTCTTCCGGAAAGTGTATCAATGGCAGTATCCGGACTCCCTTTATACATAACCGTTCCCCGGTTGATAATCGCCATATCCTGGCAAAGTTCCTTCACATCTTCTACAATATGCGTTGAAAGGATTACAATTGTATCTTCTCCCAATTCGCTCAGCAAGTTCAGAAAACGATTCCTTTCTGCCGGATCCAATCCTGCTGTCGGCTCATCAACGATAATTAGCTTCGGGTTTGCCAGTAATGCCTGAGCAATCCCGAAACGTTGTTTCATCCCTCCGGAATAACCGCTGATATTTTTGTTTCGTACCTCCCAAAGATTGGTTTTATGAAGAAGCGCTTCCACCACCTCTTTTCTTTCTTTTCTGTTGGCAATTCCTTTCAGTACTGCTAAATGATCCAGCATCAGTTCCGCATCGATTTTAGGATAAACCCCGAACTCCTGAGGCAAATAGCCCAGAACCTTTCTGATTTCCTCTTTTTGTTTTAACGCATCAATATTTCCGAGATAAATACTCCCTGAATCCGGTTCCTGCAAAGTAGCAATGGTTCGCATCAGAGATGATTTCCCTGCTCCGTTAGGTCCCAAAAGGCCAAATAGTCCTTTATTTATCGATAAGTTTATTCCGTTAAGAGCCTTTACGCCATTTGCGTAAGTCTTGGAAAGGTTTTCAATTACTAGCTGCATATTAGTCCGGGATTTTTCAAAAATTTCATACAATCAAACTCAGGCAGCCATTGAATAAGGCTGTGCTGTTTCTTCCATACCAAACTGTTGTCTCCACAGTTTGTTGTAGTTTCCTTCGGGATATCGGATCAGTTCTTCGTGGGTTCCTTCTTCAACCAATTTCCCGTCTTTTAATACTACAATTTTATCCGCATTACGAATCGTACTTAAACGATGTGCAATGATAATGATTGTTTTGTTTAACTGTCTTAAGGTCTGGATAGTTCTTTGTACATATTGCTCAGAAACGGAATCCAGGGAAGCGGTAGCTTCATCAAGGATCAGAATTTCCGGATTCCGGTACAAAGCTCTGGCAATAGCGATTCTTTGCTTTTGTCCCCCTGATAAATTCGCTCCGTTTTCTCCGACATAAGCGCCAAACCCTCCGGGAATTTTCTCAACAAATTCAGTAATTCCGAGCATCTGGCAAATTCCGACGATTCTTTTCATATCAGGATCATGCTCACCCAGGGCAATATTTTCGATAATACTTCCTGCAAAAAGATCTGTTTGCTGCGGCACTACACTCACAATTTTCCTCAGACTTTCATTTTGGATGTGCTTAATATCGAATGAACCAATATGTATTGTACCGGATTGTAACTTGTATAAATTCTGAAGCAGAGACATCAGTGTTGATTTTCCGGAACCACTCTCCCCTACTACAGCTGTTATTTTTCCTTTTGGTAAATCGAGGGTTAAATCACTAAAAACACTTACCCTAGAACCATATCTGAAAGAGACGTTTTTGAAATGGATATCATCTACCATATCTTTCTCAATTACGAATTTGTTTTCCACTTCTTCGCGCTCCAGATCCATGATTTCAAACAACCTGTCTGCTGCGATCAAGGCATCCTGAACGGTTTTATTCATAGAAATAAGGCTGCTTGCCGGACCCGTAAAATATCCGATTAAGGAATAAAAAGATAAAAGTTCTCCCGGAGTCAGTTCATTATCAATAACCAGGGCAGAACCTACCCACAACAAGATAATAGTCAGCAGCTTAGAAATGGCATCTGTAGCATTATTTGTGTACAGACCATTGATACTGGCAGTATAAATTGTTTTCAGTAAAGAAACAAATCTGGTTTCAGTTTTAAGATTGGCATAAGGTTCAACCCCGAAACGTTTGATCGTCGCAGCATTTGTCAGTGATTCAACCAGCTGGGTTTCCAGATCAGCAGAGTTCTCCATTAATTTCCGCTGTTGTTTTCGGTTAATCCGGTTGGCAATATAATAAACAATACCATACATCGGAATAACGGAAAGCATCATCAATGCCAGTTTCCAATAGTAGGTAAACATCAGTCCGAATGAGAAGATGATTACAAATAAATTCACTACCAGATTCAGCGCCACATCATTGATAAATATCCGGATTTTCACCGCATCGTTTACCCTTGAGATAATTTCCCCGACACGCATGGTATCGAAAAACTGCTGAGGTAATTTCATCAAATGCTTATAATAGCCTAAAATCAGCTGGGCATCAATCTTCTGACCGGTCTTAAGCGCAAATATGGTTTTCAGTGAACCTATAAAAAGCTGGAACAACAGCAATAATACCATGGTAACGCTTAACAGATTCAGCAGATTTTTATTTCCTTCTATCAAAACATGATCCGTAATTTTTTGGATATAGATTGACGTTGAAAGTCCGAGAATAGTATAAAGTGCCGCACCGAAAAGTGCCTGGACCATGATTGTTTTATGCGGGTTGATCAGAAACCAGAACCTTCTCAATACAGAAACTTTCTCGTCCCCTTTCTTAAACATCTGTTCGTCAGGCAGTAACAAAATCAATACGCCCGTCCACTCCTTTTTAAACTCCTCATGCGTTTTCTTATGGATACAGCCGTCTCCCGGATCCATTACCACAACATATTTGTCTGTTACATCATAAATTACCACAAAATGATGTAGTACTTCTTTGACAATAATATGGGCAATTGCCGGCTTCGGGATTTTTTCAAGACTTTCAAAGGTACCTCTGACTCCTTTTGCCTGATATCCGAGTTTTTCAGCCGCTTCTATCATTCCCAATACATTTGTCCCTTTTTTATCGGTACTGGCATATTGGCGAATCCTTGAAATCGGGAGGTTTAATCCATAGTGTACTGAAACTGAAGCCAGACAGGCTGCTCCGCAGTCAGTTATATCGTGTTGTTTTATTTTAATGCCTCGTTTCATTTGTTTTAAGGGTTTAGAAGGGAAATTTCTATTGAACGTATTTGGTATTGTCTGCTACTTCTGTAAGCTTGGGATTTACCCAATCATCAACTTTATCAAACAATAACTGATACAAGGTTCTTTCTGTCACGACGAACCTTGCCCGGATTGTCATACCTTTTTTAATTTTTCCGGAATACCCGCTTTTCAGTTTCAGTTCCTTTGTCTCAAGCAGGCATTTTACTTTAAAAATGGGTTGGTTGTTTATTACCACAAAATCATTCGCAACATCCGTGATAAGACCTTTTGCAAGCCCCCATTCGTTATAGTTAAAGGCATCAACCTGTAATTTCACATTCATTCCTTTCTTCAAAAATCCGATGTCATTTGGTTTTACATAACATTCAACAACCAGATTTGAATCAGGAGAAATAATACCCAGCAATTCTCCGGCCTGCAGATACGATCCGGCGTATTTTCCGGCAAGCTGTTGTACCGTTCCGGAAACAGGCGCTTTAATGGTATAAAGTTCTTTTTCCTGTAACAATTGGTTTTTCTGCGCCAATAGCTCCGGCAAAGCCATTTTATGACTGTTAAGGTCTCCCTGCCACTGAGCAAGCTGCCGCTCTATCGACGAATGGTATTCAGATACAAGGTGATTGAAAGCGTATTCTTTTTCATCAAATTCCCTCATTGCAATAACCTTCTGTTCGTATAACTTTCTGTCCACATCAAGCTCTTTCTTTATTTTTCTTTGCTGCTGGAGGTTTTCCATCAACTGGAATCTGAACTGATTATATTGCTGCCCGTACAGAGAAGAGGTTAAACCCTGAACTTTGAATACAGAGCCGGAATCAGACTTTGCCAGCAACTCAAGGTCATGTATCAGGTTTTGTTTTTCCAGTATCTGAAACTCACTCAGTCTGATCTTGCTATCCAGAATCTCCGTTTTGAGTTTATACATACTCTGGCCTTCTTTTACGGTTTGATTTTCTTTTACCTGAACCTCAGAAACCGTTCCTGATACAAGTGGTTTTATCTCATTTTTTTCGGCCATAGTCCGGATTACACCACCACTCTGTACAGAAATATCGACCTTAATAAATGGCAGGGCAATAAAAACCACTAAAAGGGCCAGCATAACAGAAATATAGATAAACTGGCTTTTTACTGTCACCTTTGGCAGATATGCTTCTGTAGTATTTTCTATAATTTCTGCCGGGAATAATTGATTTTGCATAGTCGGGAAATTTTACGTTCTGTCCTGATAAATTTTGCTTATTCAAACTTGCCTTTTTATGGCATATTTTTAAAAAAAAGTACACCAACAGGCCCTTCGTAGGTACAAAAATCATGAACCCGGTAAACCAAAAGCCTACCGGGTTCTCATTGTATATGGTGACAGAGATGCCGCAGAGGTATTTGTTCAGATGAAGTAAACAAAACCAAGAAGTGTATCTTCTTCTTCCTGAGTAAGTTCTGCCAGGGCAAGTTCTTCATCGCTAATGACTGTAGTTTCCAGTTGTGTGTTCATAAGTATCTTTGATTTAGCGGTTGAATCTATATCGTATCCGGTAAAGGCCAGGGCATCGGATCCGGAAGCGGAAATGGTTTCGGAAACGGGAATGGCGTTGGATAAGGAAGCGGGAACGGACGTGGAAGCGCTAATCCACCTTCAATACCGGACATTTCATTTCCTGACAATTCTGTCAGCATTTCCGGTTTAAAATAAATGTTCATCTTTTATATGGTTTAAAGGTTTGAAATTCAATATTATGCGCAGGGAAGCGGAAACATCTTCAGGTGTATGGAAGACATTGAAATGATTTTACAGGAATGGGTCCCAGGCTTCTTTGATAACTTGTGAAGAGAGGGGTTCTCTCTCCACAAGGCAATCACACGGCTTTCCATGATCTTTATTCTACGTCACGGATGACAGTCAGAACCGGACAAAAACAAGATTGAATAATTGTTTTTGTAATAATCGGATCAACAAGGGTATTTCTTCCTCCGTCAACATTGGTAACCTCATTGTTCGTAAGTTTTGAGATAGATTGTTTGTCCACCACAAGCTTTTGGTTTTTGTTCTTTTTCATGATAAGTTAAATTAGAGTTTAGATTTGTTTTGATTGTTTAAAATGGTCATTTTCTGGTTGTTATAACAATAGAGCTACTATCTTTCAACCCTTGTACAACCTGAGAATTATCATATTTCAAAGGCATAGAGATGACGTTTTCAAACGGCTTTCTGTCATCAGAAGGATCAACAATAACTGATTGACACGAATTGAAAAGGAGAACTATTCCCGTTAAAATCATAAAAAAAGCCTTTCTTTCCTGAGCAGGATGCCGATATACTGAGCCTGAAACTTTCTGTCCGGGGCTTTTTTCATTATCCGGGGCAATCTCTGCCGGGGTAAAAAAGGCTTGTTTTTTCATGATTTCAAAAGCGTATTTAATGATGTTGTTTAGAGGTTTCTGATTCAAATTTGCAGCAGAAGCGAAGCAAATGAAAAAAAAATACACCAACCAGCTTTTGATAAGTATGATCCTGCAAATTCAACCGATGTGCAGGCTATATTGAGAAGGGAAGATCCGGGAGAAAAACCGAATGGAAAAATGAACAATAACTAACTAATAATCAACAAATTAAATCTGGTTCAAAAAGAGCTTTTCCCGCTGTAAAACATATCAGGATGGCTTTTTACATAATTGTACATTTCAGCAACCCGGACTTCATTAAACGGTGGAACAGCATCTTCTAAATGTAACCTCCAGGGTAAGGTATCCAGGATGGCAAGAAAGGAAGGGTTATCAGCATAGTGCTTTCTCAGATTTCGTTTCGAAAGAAAGATCAAAGGTGATGCTGCATCCTTACTGAAATAATATAATGAAACCGTAGATTGATTGCTAACCTCCAGCTTATAAATGAAAATACCCTCTTTATTTATTACTTCGTATGCTTTTCCTTCAGAAAACCTCCAGTCTTTTCCATCCTTTCTGAAACCGTAGGCATTTTTCCCGTTTAGTATAAGAACACTATCCTGCACCACTTTTACCTTGTCATAAAAGGCAATCATTTTTCTGGCATTTGTATAACTAAGCACCTGATTTTCAAAATCTTTTGCATTGACATACACCCCATCCAAGGTAACCTGAGTTATAATCCTCTTCGAGGACTGCGCCATAAGCACGCCTGAAATTCCTGACAGAAAAAACAATAAAAGAAGGGAAAGAAGGTATTTATTCATATTGGTCTAATTTGGCGCAGTAAAGGTCTCAAACCAACATTAATCCAGTGTTACATAAATATTAAGGGAAAATTAATTTTGGCAGATTCTAATCCGCTCTTTCTTACACGCTTAAATAATTTCCTTTGCTCCGTTTCTGTTTCAATGACCCTATAAAACTCTTTTTAACTATTTTTGCGGCATGAAAATTTTTAAAGACCAGCTAAACCGGATCATCAGATTACCTGATCAAATGCCTCTCCGGATTGTTTCATTGGTTCCCTCTCAAACAGAACTTTTATTTGATTTAGGCCTTGATGAAGAAGTAAAAGGTATTACAAAATTTTGCATTCATCCTGAAAACTGGAGGAGAAGCAAACCTAAGGTTGGAGGTACTAAAAACGTAAATATTGAGACTGTTGCCGCACTTAACCCAACTTTAATTATTGCCAATAAAGAGGAAAACGTAAAGGAACAAATCGAGGCACTCGAACGAATCGCACCTGTCTGGGTAAGTGATATCAATACCCTTGAAGATGCCTGTGAAATGATTGAAATGGTTGGAGAAATTGTCCGGAAACCTGATAAAGCTATCTTACTTGCCCGGCAAATCAGAGAAAAGTTTTCCCTGATTCCTCAAAGAGAAGTAAAAATACCAGCTGCTTATTTCATTTGGAAGAATCCATACATGGCAGCCGGGAATAATACATTTATTGATGAAATGTTAAATCATTTCGGTTTTGAAAATATTTTTAATACTTTCGAACGCTATCCTGAAGTTACCCTCCAACAACTTGAGGCTTCTGCCTGCAGGCACGTTTTTCTTTCTTCTGAACCTTATCCGTTCAAACAATCTCATGCCGACGAATTACAATCCATTCTGCCTCAGATGCAGGTAAGTCTTGTGGACGGAGAAATGTTTTGCTGGTATGGGAGCAGACTTTTACCGGCGGCCGACTACCTTCTTAATTTATCTGAAAACCTTCATCATAAGAACTAACGGATTTGTATAGAATGCTCCTTTTAAATTTTATTCTGACAAAAAATCTCTTTTTTCCATAAAATCTCTTGAAATTACTACAGCTTTTCTACAGAATCTGTCACGAAATTGCGTACTTAAAGTACTGATTTTATGAAACTTTTCCGGAAAACTATTTTATATCTTTTTCTTGCTTCATTGCCCATTGCATTAATCGGCACAGGCGTACTCTATTGGCTGATTCATAAGGAAATAATCCATGAAATAGATGAGCTGATGCAAAGCGATCTGAAGAAAGTAGAAGAGAATCTTATGAAAACCAATCCGGAAAGCATACAGCTCACAGACTGGAATGAAAATCCGGGTATTACCATTGTTCCGGACAATATTTATATTCCTCAGACACTAAAAGATACGATTCAGGGAAAACCAGGAAAAAGACATAAAACTGTTCCCGTCAGGCAGCTGAAAGCTACTGTTAAAACCAATCACCATAATTATCTTGTCGTCATCAGACAACGATATGATGAATTTGAAGAAATGGCCCGAAAGCTTTCGGTAACAGTAGTAGTATGCTTTTTAATTTTAACAGGTATTCTTGTTCTCGTGGAATTATGGGTATCCAGACAATTATGGAAGCCTTTTCATGCAATCATCAGGCAGTTAAGCAATTACAGGATTGAGCAACAGGAATTGAAAGACCTGGAAGCCGGAAATACGGAAGAATTTAAATTACTGGCCCAAACACTTCAGCAAATGACCCAAAGCATAAGAAATCAATTCTTATTGCAAAAACAGTTTACTGAAAATGCCTCTCATGAAATTCAGACGCCGATTGCCATTATTTCAGCAGAATTAGAAAGCCTTCTGCAGGTTCAGAATCTTCCTGAAAAACAGCTTCTTCATATTCGGAAATCATCTGAAGCATTACGCAGGCTGACGCAGTTAAATAAATCTCTGCTCCTGCTTACCAAAATTGAAAACAACCAGTTTTCAGAACAGATCAATCTCAATATCAGCGAGTTGGTTGAAAACACTCTTTTGCTTTATGAGGATTTTTCGGAGCATAAAAACCTTCAGGTTATCCAGGAAATTTTGCCGGAGCAATTTCTGAAAATCAATCCTCATCTTGCCGAAATTCTCGTCGGCAATTTGTTAAAAAATGCTATCAGGTACAATCATCCCGGAGGAAAAGTAATTTGTCAGGTTGAAAACAACTCATTAAGAATCAAAAATACCGGAGAACCCCTCCCCTTCCCGGAAAAACTCCTGTTTTCAAGATTTGTCAAACATCCTAAATATAATGAATCAACCGGGCTTGGATTAGCGATTGTCAGGCAGATTTCAGAAACATATCACCTGAAACTCAGCTATGAATTTGATGCTGTTAACGCTGAACATATTTTTACCGTTTCCTGGTAAAATCAGCGTAATGGCAATTCCTTGTTCCTGATTTTTTCTGAAGAATTCTGTGGAAGATCTGATACTTCAGTTTTTCTCCAAATTTCAATAATAGTTTTACTAAAAAATGTAATTGCTCAAATGAAAAAAAGTAGTTTTTATTTAATTCTTCTTCTCTTGTCTTCGATAACTGTATGGGGACAAAATACCTCTTTACAAATAAAACTGGAAGATGCTCAGACGCATGAACCTTTAATCGGTGCAACGGTAAGAGTAAAAGGTAAAGGGTCAATCGGTGCTTCCGCAGATGCCAGCGGGATTGCTTTATTCAAAAGCCTTCCTTCCGGGAAACTGTCCTTTGAGGCTTCTTTTGTAGGATACGAGTCTCAGTCATTTGAGCTTGAATTACCGCTTCCTGATAGCAAACAGCCTTTTCTAGTAAGTATGGCCGCTTCGCATGAAGCATTGGAAGAAATTACAGTCTCTGCTTCCAGAACCAATTCCAGAATTGAGGATTTACCCATAAAAGTAGAAGTTTTAGGTCAGGAAGACATGGACGAAGAAAGCTCGGTTGTTCCGGGAAATGTGGCCAGTATTCTGGGGGATATTTCTATCATTCATATCCAGAAAACTTCTCCTACCAACGGGAATCAGGCCATAAGAATGCAGGGACTTGATTCTAAATACACCCAGATACTCAGAGACGGGATCCCCCTTTTCGAAGGTTTTTCGGGTAATTTAGGGGTTTTACAGATTCCACCTTTGGATTTAAAGCAGGTTGAAGTAGTAAAAGGTTCAGTTTCTACTCTATACGGCGGCGGAGCAATCGGCGGGATGATTAATATTGTTTCTAAAACGCCTACTTCCACAACTCCGGAGTTTACAGGTGTCCTGAACAGAAGTAACCTGAAAGAAACCAACCTTAATGCTTATTATGCTCAGAAATATGGAAAAACCGGTTTGACATTATTTGCAGGATGGACGAATCAACAGGCTGTTGACGTAAATTCAGATGGTTTTTCGGATAGTCCCTTGATTAAGCAGTTTTCGTTTCACCCACGTTTTTTTTATGATATTTCGGAAAACAACCATGTGAATGTTGGCTATTCATTTATTACAGAAAAACGAGCCGGAGGCTGGGTGAATGATGTAAACAATGAAGTTGTGAGCGGGCCGAACTTTGTAAGTGCTACTGATTTTCAAAGACATACGGTTGATTATAATTTCAAACACGGTTTCAGAAAAGGACATGACCTTACAGTAAAAGGAGCTGTGAGTTATTTTGACAGAAATTTCACGGAAGGTTCTAAATTTTTTAAAGGAAATCAAACTTCTTCTTACACAGAAATTTCAGATTATCTGGAAATAGGAAATCATAAGCTTGTTTTTGGAGGGAATTATACACTTGAAGATTTCCGCAAACCAAATACAGACAGCACTTTGCTGAACAGCTATAATTATAATACATTAGGCTTTTTTGCTCAGGATGACTGGCAGTTTACGCCAAAGGTTTCATTGCAGACAGGTTTACGGGTTGATCATCATAATGTTTTCGGGACTTTTGTTTTACCAAGAATTTCCCTGATGACTAAACCAAGCCAGCAATGGACGATCAGATGGAGTGTCGGAACTGGTTATAAAAATCCAAACGTCTTCGCAAATCAAACACCGGCCAATAAAGAAACAAGTGTCAGCTACTGGAATTTACTTCCTTTAAGTGCAGATATCAAACCAGAACATTCTGTCGGCAGTAACATTGATGTGGCTTATTCTGTAACAATTGCTGAAAAACTTAATATTCAGATCGATCAGGCGTTTTATTACACCAATATTACCGATCCTGTAATAGCTCAGGCCACTCCGGGTGCCTCTGTCCCGAGAACCTATCTGAGCAATGCAGCTTATGATATCAGGTCTTATGGTACAGACACCTATCTGAGAATGACTTATGAAGAATATGAGTTTTACTTAGGCTATAACCATACCATTGCCAAACGTGCAGGAACCGGAGAAACGGCTTACCTGCCATTCAGTCCGCAGGATAAGTTTTCACTTACATTGGCATACACGATTGAAGGGAAATGGAGATTTGGTGTGGAAAGCAGTTTCGTAGGAAATCAGTATTTGTATGACAATCAAAAAGTAAACAATTATTCTTTTTGGGCCGTAGCTGTAGAGCGTAAGTTCGGAGAACATTTAAGTCTGGTACTGAATGCCGAAAACGTTCTGAACGTAAAACAGTCTGATTATGAAAAGGTTGTTTCCGGAACGAATGCCAATCCGGTGTTTAATCCAATCTGGGCTCCGCAGGAAGGTGCTATTGTAAACCTTGCCCTGAAATTTAAGTTATAAGAAATCATTGCATTGAAAATCCATGAATTACACCTGGATGTAATTCATGGATTTTCTCATTTCTGTCAGAAAAGAATTACCAGCAGAGAAATCAGACTAATAAATATCCAAAGCAAAGCTCCCTGCAAAAATGGCCTCGCTCCCACTGATTTAATTGTTCCAAAATTCAATCCTGTACCTATCAAAAACAAAGTGACAGCCAGGCCTTGTCTGGCAAAATGTACCAAATGCTGGAAAATCCTGCCAAAATCATGTAAATAAGTATTCAATAGCATCGCTGCCAGAAAAAACAGAATGAACCAGGGTATCTGAATTTTACTGCCGTCTCCTTTATAAAATATAGTACTGAGCAATGAAAGCGGGATGATCCATAACGCTCTTTCAAGTTTCACCGTCGTTGCAATCTGTAAAGCTTCCTGTCCGAATTTTGAAGCAGCCCCGACAACAGAACTGGTATCATGAATAGCCATCGCGCACCACAAGCCAAATTCATGCTGGTTCAGGTGTAAAAAATGTCCGATCATCGGGAAAAGGAATAAAGCAACAGCATTCAGAATAAAAATCACACCTAAAGCTGTGCTGATCTGCTTATCTCCCACTTTTATCAGCGGTGAAATCGCCGCGATAGCACTTCCGCCACAAATAGCCGTTCCACAGGCAATGAGAAAAGAAAGTTTATTTTCGACCTTTAGTCTTTTTCCCAGAAAAATACCGATTGCCAAAGTCATGAAAATTGAAAATACTGTAAAACCTAAACCTTCCGCCCCTACTTTCATGGCCTGATGCAGATTCATTCCAAAACCCAGATCAACTACAGAGATTTTTAATAAGAATTGTGTCCATTTATGATTCAATGCGGCAAAGGGATTTCCTGAGGTCTGGGCAATTATGAACCCCAGTAAAAGCGCAAGAGAGGGATCTGTGAAAGGAAAAAGGCATATGATTAAGGCAATGATAAAAATCAAATGCCTGAAATTGAAAATAGTTAGCTGATGAGTTGTTTCCATTGTGTCTATTAAATTAATGACACAAAGATTGATTCCAAAAAGAGGATTAAAAAATGAAAAAATGTATTGTTCAATAACCAGAGGTTATCATTTAAAAGCAGCAAACTTCATAAAAAGTTCAGCTAAAGGAGAAGGCTGCCCCTGTCTGTAGACAAAAGAAAAGTTTCTTTTGATCTCCAGCCCGTCTATGTCAACCACCGTAAGTCGGTCATTTGTCAGCTCCTGCTGTACACTGTAAATTGACAGAAAGGCAAAGGCATTTGAATGAAGCAGGTAATTTTTAATGCTTTCAGTACTTCCCAATTGCATCTGGATCTCTAAATTACTCATTTTTATTCCTTTTTTCGCTAAATTACTTTCAATCATTTCCGTAGTTCCGGAGCCTTCTTCTCTGATAAGCAGTGGTATTTTTGTCAGTTCTTTCAGGGAAATTGTTTCTTTCCGGGAATTTTTGTTTTTCACATTACCAACCAACACAATCTCATCATTCAGAAAAGGAATATATTTTAAGTCAGAATTACTGGTATTCCCTTCCACAAGTCCCAACTCTATTTTCTTGTCGGTCAGCAGCTGCTCTATTTCAAGTGAATTGGCATTGGTAAGTTCGACTGTTATGTCGGGAAAGCGTTTGTGAAATTTTGCCAGATATGCCGGAATAATGTACTGCGCAATGGTTGTACTGGCACCTATATGAAGCAGACCCTGCGTTTTATTCTGAAGCAGGTTCAGGTCAAAGTCCAGCTTTTGGTATTGTTCAAAAATAAGATGGGTATGCTGCAACAAAATTTCCCCCGCTTTCGTGAGGGAAATTCTTTTATAAGTTCGATCAAACAAAGTAAGGTTATAAGTTTTTTCCAGCTCTTTGATGTGCTTTGTTACGGCAGGCTGGGTAATATTCAACACTTCGGCAGCTTTATTGAAATTTAAGGTCTGGGCAACCGTATAAAATACTTTGAGTCTGAAATCGGGCATAAGAAAATAGCATTATATCTGTTGACAACTTGAACAAAGGTAGTATTTTCTCAGCTATTCTGCCGTAGCCGGTATATTTAACTAAACCATAATACGGGTTTTTAATCAAACTCTTGCTAATGCGATTCTTCACTCGCATTCAGATTTGATTAGGGTTTAGGTTTTATGCAGGAGCTGCCCGTATAGGGTGGCTCATTGCATCTTCGTATAAACTTCTAATCAACGGTTACACCATTATGTATATACGCTTAATATCAGAAAGCTTCGCCGGTTTTAGAAAACATTAAACTCAAATCCAGAACTCTTTTACATTTTATCAAATCAGCGTCATTGATTTCTATTCCATAACGTTGTTCCAAAACATAAATAACTTCCAGAAATTCAATATGGTTTAATTTTAAATCCTCCTGCAAACGGGATTGCGAATTAAGGATGAATGGGTTTACATAAAAGGTTTTTGATAAAAATCCTTCTATTTCCTGGGTAATCAAGGAAGTATTCATCAATTGTATTTTTTGTTAAATGCAATTATCCGGATGATAATATAATACCGTCAGGTTCGAAAACCTGACGGTGAAGACTCATCAAACATCTCTGAGCAGACTATTTTTCACTGAATCTTCAATCTTTTAAATATTCCTTCGGGCTTACTTTCCTTTTTTATGACCAGGGCCACCAGCACCCGGGCCACCAGCACCCGGACCACCTGCGCCTGGCTTCGGACCACCGGTCGGAGCGGCTAATTCTTTCACAAATGCCCAGTTTGAATCAAATAAAAGCGCTTTTCTACTCGTTCCGTTCTCTATCAGAACTGAGTACGTTACTACGCCGTCTTTATCCGTTTCCTGAATTGCCTTGACGATTTTATATCCGGCATAGTTACTGCTTACATAAGCATTTGCTGATGCAGGAATAGCGCTCAGGGCAACTTCTACAATTTTAATTGCTGGTGTCGGGCGAGGCTCTCCTTTTACAACCAGTGTTTCTGCCTTGACGAAAGTCCAGTTTGAATCAAATATTACGAGTTTTGCGGCTGTTGAATCGCCGACAATTACGCCATATTCAATTGTTTTATTCACTGAATCACTGTATGCTCTGAGAATTTTCAGCGTAGGGTAATTGGTACTGAGGTAAGTAGTTGCACTTGCAGGAATGCTTGATATGGCAATTTCCTTAACACGGCCTTTTCCTTCAGGACCTTCATGTTTTTTCAGAACGATACTTACTTTTGAAAGGAACTTCCAGTTTGAATCAAAAAGTAATGCTACTCTGGCTGTGTCTTTCGCAATCTCTACTACATAAGCAGCTGAGGTTGTTGTAGTTGTCCCTGATTTGCTGTGAACTTTCCATGAGCCTTTAATAGTATAACCCGGATAATTACTTGTAATATAGGCCTTTCCTTCGGCAGAAACCGCAACTGTATCTGCTTTCAAATGGCCATATCCGTGCCATCCTGTACTATCTTTTTTGGTGGTATCATTTACAGTCCTCAAACTGGAGGCTGTCGGAGTAACACCAGCCTGAAGATTGTCTTTTGTACAGCTACTCAGAGCAATCATACTGGCAATAAAAAGGCAAAAAAGGGCCGTTCCTGTTTTCATTCTTTCTTTCATTGTTTTAGATTTTTGATTGATAAATATTACGCTCAGGCAAATCATCGTTCATTACTGATCCAATCCGAAAGTAAGGGCTGATACTTCATCATAGAATTGCGTCAGATTTCAGATATGTTGAGCGTAAAAGTTTTACAAATAGCTGTTCATTTTAATTTTTACAAAAGAATATCCGGAAGCCGGAACCTCCGGAATATTCTCCAAATCACATATCACATTAATAAATAGTCAGGTATTTAACTTTATTTTGGTTTAGGGAATATTTATCTTAAAGCCCGGTTTTTATAGCCCCCGATCTGATAGGCAATACCGAGTCTGGCATTCATTCCTCCTTCTCTGTTTCCTCTTTCTGCCACTGGTAACTGATATCCGCCTTCTCCGGTTACTACAACATTTCTGGCAAGCGCAACATTTACACCCATTCTGAAGACAGCGAAATTCTGAAAATTATCAGCTCTCTCTCTGAAGGTATAGCTATTAAATCTGTTTCCGGGAAATCCTTGCGGAAAACTATTTCTGTAAAGTGGCTGGTTATCAAGTGTTCTTCCCAGACCTATCCCCCAACCTGCTCCCAGATAGGGCTGCCATTGTCTGCTTCGGAAAGGTTTCCAGTTTAATGCAACAGCGGTTTGAAACGGAGAAAAAGTATTCCCGTCGGCACCATTATATTGTGCATCCAGTGTACCGGAAAAATGTCTTAAAAAGCCCCATTCTGCTCTCAAACCTGCACTTGGCCCTACATTATTTCCCCGTCCTCCTTCGAAAGGAATAAGGATTCCCGTTGTCAGACCAATTCTTACATATTGATTAAACCGGTACTTTGGTCTGTATTCAATCCGATACCTTGGAACCATCTCATAATCTCTGTAATCTCTGACCTGCGCATTGACCTCCGAAACAGATAAAACTGTCATCAGAAGTGTTAATCCTGCAAAAATTCTCAAACTCTTCATCCTGTAAGTTTTAATTAACAATGATTGTTTAAAGTGGTTATTACCCATTTCATTCAAGTTTCCTAGTTTTTAGCATAAACCATCTGAAACTTCGCTGTAACATTTTCAGAAGCCTGGGTGTTTGGATTTACCAGCGTAATTGTACTACTTGTAGGAACACTTTGCAGTTGTTTTTTAGAGTCATCATACTGAAAACTATCCATACTTGAATCGCTGTATTTAACCGACAATGTGGTCCCGGTATAATCCCAGGTTCCACTCAGATCTGTAATAACACCTCCCTGAGTAACCTTTTCGGTAAAAGTTTTATCGCTTTTTAAAGTCAGTACGGCCTGAAAAGCAAAAAACTGCAAGGGGTCAAGATTCTGGCTATTCAGCTGATCATATGGAGACGGTAATTCCGTCAGAATAATCCTGTCTAAAGTCCATGCCCCCACTACCGGCAAAGGCTGAACATCATCGCTTTTCTTACAGGAGCCTGCCACAAATAAAAGGGCAAAGAAAACCCATAAACAGTATGCTGTTTTTTTCATAATAAAAGTAAGTAGTTAATAAATCATTTTTCAAAAACGATAGCTCAATCCTCCTTTTCCTCCAATTAAAGCCGGGGTTTGAATGAAATTTGTAAATTGAGTCTGATAGTAGAGTTCTAATCCCATAGAAAAATGATTTGAAAATTGGTAATTAAATCCAAGGTTTGTCCCGAAAATATTAGTGATTGCTGGCAGAGAACTATCAAATGTTTTAGAAATGTTTTCTACATGCCAATCTCTAACATCTTCAAACTGATAATCAATTACATACTTGCTCGGAAGCTGCATAGCCCAGCTTAATCCGAAATAGGGTCGGAATTTTTCACTGAAAAGCAGATTGTATCGTATTCCCGCACCTAACTGATATGATGAAAACTCTTTGATCTGTGCCTGCCGCAGTCGTGGTGGAAAATTAGGCGGATTCACATGCGGAATACCTACCCGTTCTGCGTCTCCGGGACCACTCTGGAAAGTAAGTGCATTCTTCTGAAAATCAAGCACTAAGCCCCATCGCTCCATTCCTTTTCTGTTATTATACCCCAGCACAGTACGAAATCCGAGAACAGAACCATCTCCTGATTTAAAAATACTGCCGCTCGGTTGATTATATCCCGCCAGTAAACCAATAGTAACCGACTTCGGAATTAAGGAAAATTTTGACTGCTCTATCACAGAGTCTTCAGTCGCTGAATCCATCTTTGGCGGAGAAATCGCATATTTATACTGCCCGTTTGAAGCATTCAATAAAATATTCCTTACATCCAGTTTGTTCAGATCAAGGAATTTGTTCCTTTCAACTATTACCTGTTCTTCTGCCGGTTTCTGATAATAGACATTTTCGGGAACAGTAATATATTTTGTTCTTTTTTTGACGACATTCTGATAAACTGTATCATATACAAACACCTTTTGTCTGATACTATCCCTCATTACTATGCCGGCTGTTCCGGTGGTATGCGAGGTAACCAGTTTACTTTCAAGATCCTTTACTTGTTTTTGGGTTTGGGTTAACTGATGATATAATACGGCAGAAAGGCCTAAAAGTACAGCCCCGACCATAGGCAAAGCCCACATGAGCCTTACAAGCTTCCTTTGAAGGTCGTGCCGGTCCAGCCTTCCCTCCAGATCTCTCCAGTCATGACCAGTGAAATCGGGAAGTTTCGATCCAAATAAGTTATCAAAGTCTTGCTCTTTCATACGTGTCTTTGTCCTCAATGAGTTCCTGAAGTTTTTTACGGGCTTTAGCCAGATTCGATAATGAAGTACCTACAGAAATTCCGAGCATCTCGGCAATCTCCTTATGCTCGTAGCCTTCTATAACGTAAAGGTTAAAGACCGTCCTGTATGCCGGAGACAATTGCTGAATAAGTTTAGCAATCTCTTCTACTGAAAATTGACCAAAGAAGTCCAGATCCATTTCAACATGGTGCGCCTCCTGCAAGTCAGTAGTCGGGACATTCTGATGTGCTTTACGTAAATGATTGATACAAGTGTTTACTAATATGCGTTTGAACCAGTTAACAAATGGCAGATCGTCTTTATATTGATTGAAATTTAAAAAAACTTTCATAAAGCCATCGTTTAAAAGTTCACGGGCTACTTCAAGATCAGCAACATATCGCATGCACACAGACAGTCCATATCGGTAAAAACCTTCATACAGCTCTCGTTGGGCATTCCTGTCGTTTTTGCGACACCTTTTCAGGGTATGTACTAACTGCTCTGTTCCCATGTGACTAAGATTACAACAAAAATCTCCTTCGTATTGCCTGAGCAATAATTTTTTCTGATTTTTTTTTACTCCTATTCCATTTTTCTCCTGAATATTCCAATTTTAGTTCTGATTTTCCATAAAATATCTGAAAATCTTCCTGACATTCAACAAGTTAGTATTTTCAGTTTCATAAAAATCAAAATTCTCCATAATCTCTTTAAATATTGCCCGATGACCTCTGGCATTCAGGTGACAGCCATCTTCCAGAAAACAGTTCTCCTTATTACCCGAAATGATTTCAAAGGAGTCTATTACATTAAAACCTCGTTTGAGACCTTCTTCCAGAAAAATCTTCTGCCCCTCTTTTCTGAGAAAATTACTCGTTCTCTCCCGGATCGGAAAAGGAGTCAGTAGCAAAACCTTATCTCTCACCTGATACAGGGAATCCAGAATAAGAGTCAGGTTAATTCGTACAAACTGTATCCGGGGCAATTCCATAAAAAGATTCAGGGTTTTCAATATGCTGAACTTCAATAGGTCAATGGATTTACCCCTCATCTTCTTTAGTCCGGAAGTAAATCGATTTTCTCTTTTACTGCTTACCTGGTCAAAACCCTGTGTCAGAAACTGAGTCAAATCTGTCGGTTTATTCTGCAATTCTATCTCCTGATCATAAGTACCATAAACCCGTTGGTTAAAATCTCTGTTTTTACTGGCTATTAAACTTTTAAAACTATCTGCCTGCAGAAGCTCAAAATGTCCCAGTTGCAGAAGGATCAGATCATAATTACGAGTCTTCTCTTTTAATTCATTGAGCAGCAGTACAGTTTTTGCCATTTTAAATGGTGTATAATAATCAACCTTTACCATTCCGTACTCTTTCTCCAGGCGATTCACAATTCTTTGGACAAAGCCTTGCCCCGCTGCTATTCCATAACCATAGGAATGGCAGCCTCCAATAACCAGAATTTTCATTAGCAATTGATTAAATATCAGGGTGTTCTGATTCCGCTGAACAATTAAATTAGTTAATAGTAGAAATTTGATTCATAGACAAGAAGATATTCAAAAAGTTTAAATGGACAATTAATTATTAAGTGGTATTGCTTTGTAATATAGAATACACCATTGAAGCCATCGCTATTGCCTGTATTTTGAAAAACAAATAAAAAAATATTAAAATCAGGATGGTTTTTTAAACTTATCTTATGGTAAAACGCTGAAACTGATTGTCTTTTCAGGGTAAACCCTGAAATTTTGAAAAATGTGAGCGGATAATATACATTTTTTAATATAAATTTGTACCTATCATCGAAGACAAATAATCACATTCTGGTTGGATAAAGAACAAAATCATAGAGACGATGCTCTTCTTTGGGACGCCTTCCGCAGAGGCGATGAAGAGGCTTTTGAGTTAATTTACCGAACTCATTCCTCTACGTTGCTTTCTTATGGGAAAAGAATCTGTCCCGATCACGATCTTGTGAAAGATGCATTACAGGATGTTTTCGTTGAAATATGGAAAAGGCGTGAAAATCTTCGGGATTTACATACCATTAAATTTTATCTTTTCAGGGTTATGCGCAATCGGTTAACCCTTCTGATGCAAAATAACCTGACTTCCTACGGAGACGATTTTCCGGAAAAAAATGAAGATTTATTAAGTCCTTCCATCGATTTTATTCTGATGGAACAGGAAACTATTACACATCAGCAGACTAAACTTCAGGAAGCAATCTCTTCTCTCCCATCCCGCCAGCGGGAAGCTATCATGCTGGCCTTCTATGAGGATTTCAGCAATGAGGAAATAGCAAAAATTATGGGAATCAACTACCAGTCTGTATTGAATCACCTCAACAGAGCTTATCTCTCACTTCGTGAGCTGCTCACAGAAATCACACTCCTTCTGTCTCTTTTTCTCAGTTATTCTTTCCAGAAAATTTTATTCTAATTCCGTGAATTTCAAGATCAAACAAAAAAAATTATATTTTTTCTCAAAATAGTGAGTTAAAAAGAGGGCATTCTTTCTATTGTTATTAAAACAGTCCTTATAGAATGAATTACCAGCAATTTAACAAGGAGGATTTTATCTCTGATTCTTTTTTCAGGCAGTGGGTAAAACATCCGGATAACGAATCAAATCTGTTTTGGGAGAATTTTCTGAAAACAAACCCCGGACAAGCTGATACTATCTATCAGGCAGCTGAGATTGTGCGAAACATTTCGGCTGCAGCCGCTAATCTTTCTGAAAAATCCAGCTTTGTTGAGGAAGAAGATCTCTGGGAGTCTATTAAAAAACAAGCTTTTGAGACGGAATCTGAAACAGAAGAAACCTCTGCTCCGAATATTTGGTGGCGTGGTTGGAGCACTTTTGCTGCTGCAGCTTCCGTTATGCTGATGCTTGGTATATTGGGCTGGGTTTACCTTAACCGCAGAACCTCAGAGCCTACGCAGGTAATGAAAGAACTCGTGGCAAAAACACCTTCCAGATACATTCAGGAATTTAATGACGCCGAAAAACCCAAACTGGTTATTCTGCCAGACGGAAGTTCGGTTCTCTTACAAAAAGACAGTCGTCTGACATACGCCAGAAAATTTGACGGAGAAAAACGTGAGGTATATCTTGTTGGAGAAGCTTATTTTGAAGTTTCCAAAAACCCGCAACAACCATTTTTTGTATATGCTAATGAGCTGGTTACCAAAGTTCTGGGAACAAGTTTTAATATAAAAGCCTATTCAGAGGAAAACGATGTAGTTGTAACAGTCCGCACGGGAAAAGTAGCAGTTTTCCATCAGGCTGACCCTCAGAAAGAAGAAAAGAAAAATTCATTGTCATTAGATGGCCTTGTACTTCTGCCGCACCAGCAAGCCGTTTTTGCCAGACAGGAATTAAGATTAAGTAAGACTTCGGGTGAAACTGTGATTAATCTGCCAAAAATATTACCTGTTCAAATCAGTACTTTTATATACGATGCTGTTCCGGCTTCTGAGGTTTTTAAAGAACTTTCTACGGCTTATGGCATTGAAATAGTCTATGATGAGGGAGTCCTGAAAAGCTGTAGATTAACTGCAGATTTAAGTGATGAACCTTTGTCGAAAAAGATTGAAATTGTTTGCAAAAGCATAGAAGCAAATTATGACATTCAGAGTAACAGAATCGTCGTTTCCAGCCTTGGATGCCAGTAGTAAAACCCGTTTTCTGTGAATTTATGACCAAAAGAAGGTCTTGTGTTATTAATCTTTAAACCAAATCTATCAACCCTTCAAACAATCCTTCAATTAAATGAAATAAACAAAATTCCAAAAAAAGAGAAGTCAGCAATGCTCCACCATCACTGACTTCAGAGGTTCCTCAAAAGTTCGAAAACTAACATCCGCGGTAACGGATGGAGGGAATGATTTTGCCAATTTTTTCTATAACAAAACCCAACAAATGTATGAAAAAACAATTATTATCCAATGATATTGGATGGAAAGTCATGAGACTAACACTACTCCAACTCCTTTTAGTGGCGATTTTCACCAATGCCTCTGTAGCATTGGATGGAAAAGCTCAGGAGATCCTCGATCGAAAAATAACATTAAACATCGTTAACAAAAACATTAAAGATGCTCTTAATCAGATTGAAAATTCAGCAGGTGTAAAGTTCTCTTACAGCCCGGATCTGATTCAGGCGAATAGAAAGGTTACTATTTCTGCCGTAAAAGAAAACCTTTCTACTGTACTGGAAAACCTCCTTAATCCCCTTCAGTTAAGATACGAAGTCATTGGAAGACAGTTAATTCTGGCCAGAAATAACGTTCGTAAGGTTTCTCTTTTACCAACTCAGACAGAAGAAGAAGAGACCGCGCCGCTTTACGTTTTGAAAGGCCGGATTACTGATGAATCAAACCTCGGAATACCGGGGGTTACCATCCTTTTAAAAGGGTCAAATGTAGGAACTACCACTGATAATGATGGTCGTTATTCCCTTAATCTGGCTAATGGAACAGGTACTTTGGTGATTTCTTCTGTAGGTTATGTTACTCAGGAGGTTCCTCTGAATAACCGTACAACAATTGATGTAACCTTAAAAACTGATGTAAAGTCTTTGAGTGAGGTAGTTGTAATTGGTTATGGTACAGTAAAGAAATCTGATTTAACAGGTGCAGTTACTACAATCAAGGCTGATAAACTTCTTGATATGCCTTCTGCTAACGTTTCACAGGCTTTACAGGGAAAGATTGCCGGAGTTGAGGTTAGTGTGAACAGTAATGCTCCGGGTGCTGCGGCAAAGGTACGTGTGAGAGGTATTGGTTCTATCAACTCAAACATTGACCCTTTATATGTTGTGGACGGCGTTGTCGGGGTAGATGGTAACTCAATCAACCCAAATGATATTGCTTCATTGGAAGTATTAAAAGATGCTTCTTCAACAGCTATTTATGGTTCTCGCGGAGCAAACGGTGTAATCATGATTTCAACCAAGCGTGGAAGAAAAGACGGAACAACCATCTCTTATGAAGGTTTTGGAAATATCAGTGAATTATCAAGACATTTAAAAACCCTGAATGCCGCTGAATTTGTAAAAGTTTATAACGATGCTTATGCAAACGGACAGAAATTTGATCCGGCCGGAGGTACATGGGCACCGCCACGCGCGTTGAATCATGCAAATTTTCCTCTGTTATTTGACGCAAATGACAAACCTATTTATGATACAAATTGGGAATCAGAGACTTACAAACCATCTTTCTCTCAAAGCCATCAGTTAAATATCCAGGGCGGAAGCGAGAAATCAATGTTCAGTTTGTCGCTGGGTTACCTTGATCAGAACGGTCTGATGACCACTTCTGCTTTCAAACGTTATTCTGTGAAAATGACATTGGATAATGAGTTGAAAAACTGGCTGAAACTTGGCGGAAATATCAACCTGATTCAAAGTACTCAACGAATGGTTTCTGATGGAAACGGCGGATTGAACGTTCCGAGAGCTGTAACTGAAGAAGTACCTATTTTACCAGTAAAATATCCTGACGGAACATGGGCCGGAAATAATGACATCGCTGGTCTTGAAGGTGCACCAAACCCGGTAAATATTGCCAATAACAGATATACACTGAACAATACCATGCAAATGCTGGGTAACGTTTATTTGTTATTCCATATTTCCAAAGATCTTGATTTCAAAACTGATTTCGGATACAATCTTAACTCTCAGAAAAACAATTTCTATTCTTCTCAGAACCTGGCGCACTTATCTCAGGATCAGGGTGGCGTTGCCAATATTAATGCTTATTCTAATTACTACTGGCAGACAGAAAACTACCTGACCTGGAACAAGCAGATTAATGAAAGACAAAAGTTGACAGCTCTTCTGGGTACTTCATTACAAAGAAGAGGCCAGGAAAGAGTTCGTTCTGAAACTCAGTCGTTTATCGATGATATTTTCCAATGGCATTATCAGCAGGCCGGAGCAGTGAAGACCGCAAATGAATCTCAGGATGACCAGTCTTCTTTAAGTTCATTTTACGCAAGAGCTACTTATAATATCGATGACAAATATTTGTTTACCGCAACAGGCAGATATGATGGCTCATCAAGATTTGGTAAGAACAATAAATATGCATTTTTCCCTTCTGTGGGTGCAGCATGGCGTATCTCTCAGGAGGATTTCATGAAAAACAACAGATATATCTCCAATTTGAAGGTTAGAGCAAGTTATGGTACTTCCGGAAACCAGGAAATCGGTCAATATCGTTCTTTGGCACAGACGCAGCCAAGTACGACTGTTCTTAACGGAGCAACACAATCTTCTTTATTACCAAGTTATATCGGAAACCCGGATCTGAAATGGGAAAGATCTGTACAGGCAGACGTAGGTCTGGAATTGGGAATGTTTGATGATCGCATCAATCTGAACGTTGATTACTATAACCGTGTTACAAAAGACCTTTTATTACAAGCTCCTATTCCGTGGTCTGCGGGTGAAACCAACGCAAACGTTTATAAAAACGTAGGTTCAGTAAGAAACTCAGGTATTGAAATCAGTTTGAATACTGTAAATATTAAATCAAAGGATTTCAGCTGGTCAACTAATTTTATTTTCGCTTCAAACAAAAACGAAGTGCTTAGCCTCAATGACGGAAATGCGGATATTTTCCCTGGTCCAAACTTCTTAGGACAAAACTTTATCATCCGTGTCGGAGAGCCTATCGGTTCATTCTACGGTATGACAAGACTCGGAACTTACAGTACTTCTGAAGCGGACGAAGCGGCGAAACATAACTTAAAGCCTGGTGACAGAAAATATTTGTACAATCCAGACGGAACAGTTAATTACAGCATTATTGGCCGTGCTTATCCGAAATGGACAGGAAACTTCAGCAGTACAGTAAAATACAAAGCATGGGATTTCAGTTTCGATATTCGTTTTGTACAAGGTGTAAATACTGCGGCTAACTTCAAGCACTCAGCAGAAGACAGACAAACTATCTCAAACAGCCTTGCAACGGTATTAAATGCCTGGACACCTGATAATCAGAACACTTACGTTTCTCAGGTTCGTAACTACAAGTTTGCTCAGGATTCTCATTTTGATACCTGGTGGGTTGAAGATGGTTCATTTATCCGTGGTCAGAATTTTATGTTGGGTTATTCTTTCCCTTCTCCTATCATTGAAAAATTACATATCAGGAAGTTGCGTGTGTATGCAAGTGTTCAAAACCTTTTCGTGATTACCAAATATACAGGGTATGATCCGGAGGTTGATACATTCAATACTGGTTATGGCTCAAACAGTTCTTTCTCTCAGAACCTAGACTTTTTTGCTTATCCAAGACCAAGAGTATGGAACATGGGTTTGCAGTTAACATTCTAATGTGTTTAGAACAAGACCTGAAGAATACTCCTGATAAAATAAAAGCATAGCTTTTACAGCTATATTTTACTAAAATTTAATTTCAAATGAAAGCAACAAAATATATAGCATTTGCAATTGCAGCACTGTTTACCAGCTCTTGCAAATCGTTTTTGGAGGAAAATCCTACCAATTTCTTAACCCCTGATTCCGATGTTTCGAGTGCAAAAGTGGCAAGAGCTTTTGCAAACGCTTCTTATCAAAATTTTCAGGGTGTGCTGGCCGGGCAAAACTCTTCTTACGGAGGAAATACCTGGAATCTAATGGAATTTATGACCGGAAAATCTAACAGTGATTTAGGGCAGACCGGATTTGTGAATTTCCAGAACCTTTCTTACAATAACACGTCTTTCTATATTGATACCTGGTGGCAGCAAATGTACCTCGGAATCGGTGCCTGTAATTTAGCTATCCAAAAAATTCCGACAATCAGCGCACCGGGACTTTCAGATGCTGACAAAACTAATCTGATGGCAGAAGCCCGCACTATGCGTGCCTTGTATTATTTCTATCTGGTAAGAATGTACGGTGCTGTTCCGAAAGTAACAGAAACCCCGAAAGATCTTAACCTGAGTGTACCAAGAACTTCAGCAAAAGAAATTTACGACGGTATTATTATTCCGGACTTACTTGCGGCTGAAAAATCAACTTTGCCATGGAAAGATCCTTCCGGAAAAGTTTCTATGGGAGCCATTAAATCCTTACTTGCAGATGTATATCTTACTTATGCAGGTGCGGCAATCAATGGAGGAACTCAGTTTTATGCAGAATCTGCCAAGCGTAGTTTAGACGTTGTTCAAAACGGTGGTTACTCATTATTCCCTGAATATACAGACATGAATAAGCCTGCGAACAAAAATAGCGGAGAATTCATTTTGCAGGTACAATATGCTGCTTCTGTACCATCTACCAACCCGCTTACAGCGCTTACTATTCCTAACTATTCAGGTATTTCTAAATATTCTGATGAATATGGTTCAGTGTATCCTACGCTCCAATTTTACAATTCTTATGCAAAAGGAGATAAAAGAGCTCAGGAAAAACAATTCTTCTATAAAAGCTATAAAAGTGCGAAAACCGGGGAAACTGTTACTTTCAAAGGACCATATATCTACAAATGGCTAGATTCCCTGGCTGTAAACAGTACAGTTAAGTCGGATCTGAACTATACTATCTATCGTCTTGCGGATGTAGAGTTAATGTATGCTGAAGCTTCAAACAGAGCAGAAGGCGCTCCAAATGCTAATGCTATCCAATTTGTAAATAACATTCGTCAAAGAGCAAAATTAGCTCCGATCGGCGCAATGTCTCAGACAGCATTTGAACAGGAGGTTTGGTCTCAGCGTTATTTTGAACTATGTTTTGAGAATAAAATGTGGTTTGACATGCTTCGTACCAGAAAAGTTCGTAACGATGTAACCGGTAACTGGGATGACTTCATCGGTCATACAACGGTATTTGGTTCGAAATTCACTGAAAAACAATTGCTTTTCCCATTACCAAAACAGGAAACGGATGTTAATCCGAAATTGCTTCCAAATAACCCCGGATTCTAACATACCCAATTATATCTGATTATTTATTCAAAAACGGGTTGCTTTCTGCAATCCGTTTTTTGATTCCGGAAAGGAAAATTTCCCTCCGGCAAAACGACCTTCATACATTCTTACAAAGCATTTTATAGAACTACACCCTGTATTTCAACCCGTTTTAAGGCGTTCTAAGCTCATAACTATCCCTAAAACGAACATTATCATTGCTCTTTAAAACGGTTAAAAATTCATAAGATTTTAAGTACAACACAAAAGGGTAAAATAAGGGTAATCTGCACCTATTTTCTTTCATTTCAAGCAAAATATTATTCCGTTTGGCATTTAAAAAATGTACAGAAAAGGTTAATATATACCCAAAAAGTCTTCGAACATTAATTATTATTTGATTATTCATTTTTACTCAAAATAATATTTTGTTGAAAAATTATCGTTTTTCAATATTCATACATTGCAGTAGTATATAAAAACCAATTTCAGACACATTATATTTGAACAATTTTATACCCAATTAATCTAACAAACGAAAATGATTAAAAAATTTCTATCTTCCTTATTGCTCTTCATAACGATAGCAATAGCTCATGCTCAAACCGGTAAGGCTCCTTCCAATCCTGTCGATTGGGTTAACACCTTAATGGGAACAGCCTCAAAACATAATTTATCTACCGGTAATACCTATCCGGCCATCGCCATGCCCTGGGGGATGAATTTCTGGATGCCTCAAACCGGAAAAATGGGTGATGGCTGGGCATATACCTATGATGCTGATAAAATAAGAGGTTTTAAACAAACTCATCAGCCAAGCCCATGGATTAACGATTACGGGCAGTTTGCATTTATGCCGGTTACCGGAAAAAAAAGATTTAAAGAAGATGACCGTGCAAGTTGGTTTTCCCATAAATCAGAAACTGCAAAACCGTATTACTATAGCGTTTATCTTGCTGATCACGACGTAACTACTGAAATTGCTCCTACTGAAAGAGCTGCTGCGATTCGTTTTACCTTTCCGCAAAGTGATGAATCGTATGTAGTCATCGATGCCCTTGATAAAGGTTCATATATCAAGATTATTCCCTCAGAAAACAAAATAATTGGCTATACTACCAAAAATAGCGGTGGAGTACCCGAAAATTTCAAAAATTTCTTTGTAATTCAATTCGACAGACCTTTTGCAAATACTTCAACTTTCAATGGCGACAATATTGACGATAAGTCACTGGAAATCAATGATAAACATGTCGGTGCTATTGTAGGATTCAAGACTAAAAAGGGTGAAAAAGTATATGCAAAAGCTGCTTCATCCTTCGTGAGCTTCGAACAGGCAGAAATTAATCTACGGGAGATCGGTACAGCCGATTTTGAGACGGTTAAAAAACTGGCAAAATCTGCCTGGAATAAAGAATTATCGAAATTAAACGTTGAAGGCGGATCAGATGATCAGATTCGTACTTTCTATTCTTGTCTTTACCGGGCCATGTTGTTCCCGAGAAAATTCTATGAAATTGATAATACCGGAAAAATAATTCATTACAGTCCTTATAATGGAAAAGTTCTTCCGGGATATATGTTCACCGATAATGGTTTCTGGGATACCTTCAGAGCGGTCTTTCCTTTTTTCAATCTGATGTTCCCGACATTAAATGCTCATATTATGGAAGGTCTTACCAATGCATACAAGGAAAGTGGGTTCTTACCTGAATGGGCCAGCCCGGGACACAGAGATTGTATGATCGGTTCTAATTCTGCCTCTTTGATTGCAGATGCTTATTTAAAAGGCGGAAAGGGCTACGATATTAATACTTTATATGAAGCTTTATTGAAAAATAGCGAAAATGAGGGCCCTTTAACATCTGTGGGAAGAAAAGGTGTGAAATATTATAATGACTTAGGCTATGTTCCATATGACGTTAAAATCAATGAAAACGCAGCCCGTACACTGGAATATGCCTATGATGATTTTTGTTTATATCAATTAGCAAAAGCGTTGAAACGCCCTCAGGCTGAGATTGATCGTTTCGCTAAACGTTCCCAGAACTATAGGAATCTGTTTGATCCAGGTACAAAACTAATGAGAGGTAAAAATCAGGATGGAAGTTTTCAATCTCCTTTTAATCCGTTCAAATGGGGTGATGCTTTTACAGAAGGTAATAGCTGGCATTATACCTGGAGTGTTTTTCATGATGTACAAGGACTTTCAAACTTAATGGGCGGTCGCAAAGAGTTTACCAGAATGCTTGATTCAGTATTTGTGGTCCCTCCTATCTTCGATGATTCATATTATGGGTCTGTTATTCATGAAATTCGTGAAATGCAAATCATGAACATGGGTAATTATGCGCATGGAAATCAACCTATTCAGCATATGATTTATCTTTACAATTATGCCGGAGAACCCTGGAAAACCCAATACTGGACTCGTGAAGTAATGAATAGATTGTATCAGCCAACACCTGATGGCTATTGCGGTGATGAAGACAATGGTCAGACTTCAGCCTGGTATGTATTTTCTTCTCTTGGCTTTTATCCGGTTTGTCCTGCTACCGATCAATATGTAATTGGTGCACCTCTTTTCAAAAAGGTAACTCTCCAGCTGGAAAATGGCAAAAAAGTTACCATAAATGCCGGAAACAACTCTGCAGATAACCGTTACATCAAAGATGTGAAACTTAATGGGCAGCCATATAGTAAAACCTGGTTAAGTCATAAAAATCTTATGCAGGGAGCACAAATTGATTTCAATATGTCATCAGTTCCAAATAAAACCCGTGGAACAAAAGAATCAGATTTTCCGTATTCTTTCTCAAACGAGAAAAAATAATACAAAACTTCATTGTAAAAGGGGGCCTAAAATCAAACGATTTCAGGCCCCCTTTTATTTTTATATTTAGCAATTCTGTATAGCACTATTTTATCTGATTTTTCAGCGATTAGCTTAATACAATAAATAAAAATGTTATTTTTCAATAAAAATCAATATTTCAAGATTTTTTCACAAATAAAATATAATACTTTTTTATCTAATTGAATTTTGAGGATTTTCAATTTTGCACAGTTCTTCTATTCATTTGCCCTATTAATCTGCTTCTCTTTCTTACTTTGGGCTTGTTTAATCATTATAATTCTTCGGTTAAAACAATGACAATTGTCCTATCGTTTTTTTCAAAGCAAAGAGATATGGCTTACGTTCCGGCGACTTAATTAATTTCACATCCATCTGAAAAACAGTACCTATGGGTAACTGTTCTCTCCACTTTCTTGAGCAACTTATCCAGAGTCTTGGAACTTTTTGCTCATCAAGCGGTCTCACTCTTATTCTCTTTTTTTTCGAATCGAAGGTAGTTATAACAAAGCAATTAGGAAAAAACTCAGATTTTTTCATGACGACAGAATTAAGATTTCCAAACTAAAGCCTGCCTCCTATTACCAATTATTCTGCTTTCATCTTTTCAAGTGTTCAGGAAAATCCATTTTCTGAAAAGATATTCTTCCCAAACTACAGTCGATGTTAAGCAAAAATGAAGTATAAATTATGGAGCTGTAATACATTATTGTACTGATAATCAATGTATTATTTCCTGGCCGCATTCTTTTTTCAGAGAATCAAAAATTTTATTTGTCAAAAAACAATGACATTTTGATTTAATTGTCTTATTTTTATACCAAAACAAATCTTAACTATGTTAAATCACGAAAAAGCAATTTCATTCCTCAGACGGAATCCTGCTCTGTCTATTTCTGTGTTAGAAAAAGAAGCTGGTTTACCAAATAGTACCCTGGCAAAGTCCCTTAACGGAGATCGTGTTTTAAATGCTAAACATCTTTCAGCGCTATATCCAATTCTTACCAAATATGGTTATAATGAATCAATTAACCAAAAAGCTCGTATCATTTCCATCATAAATCATAAAGGTGGAGTCGGAAAAACTACTACAACTATCAATTTGGGAAAAGCACTTACCTCTTTTGGGTTCAAGGTTCTTTTAGTTGATATGGATTCACAGGGAAATCTTTCACAATCTCTTGGTGTTGATAACCCCGACAAACAGGTGGTTCATGCCCTTTTGAAAAACGTAGAGTTACCAATTACTCCAATTGAACCTAATTATGATCTTGCACCAAGTGACTTAGAACTTGCTTATGCTGACCTTGAACTGGTACAGGCTGTTGGAGGGGTAAATCAATTGAAAAACAAATTAAATGCTTTCAGAGAGAAATACGATTTTATTCTGATAGACTGCCCTCCTGCTCTTAATATTTTTACGAACTCTGCATTAGTAGCTTCTACCAGCTGTTTGGTAACCTTACAACCGGAAGTTTCGGCGATGAAAGGGATAAATAATCTCTTTGAAAGAATTACTCAGGTAAGAGAACGTATTAATCCGGATCTTGGCGTTGAAGGGATAGTGCTGACAATGGTCGATAAACGCTTGAAAATTCACAGAGACATGATTGACTATGTTTATCAGAATCTGGGGAATTTTAAAATTTTTAAAACAGAAATAAGAATCAACGTTGCCCTGAAAGAATCTCAAATTGCCCAAATGGATATATTCAGGTATGATTCTCATTCAAATGGAGCGGTTGACTATCTTAGTCTCGCCCGTGAATTCTGTACCAACAATTAATTTGCTGAAACAATGTCAAAAAAATATGCAGGAATGCTTGGTGAGAAACAAATCATCAAAGATCAAAGCCTTCTGAGATATGAAGCTATAAAACAAAAAATCCAGGTGCTCCCTGAGCTTCGCGATTTAATCCCCCCACTTCAGGAGGAAGAGAGTAAACAATTAGAACAAAATTTGCTTGCAGAAGGCTGTCGGGAAGCTCTAATGGTCTGGGAGACATCCCAATCTGTAATTGACGGCAGTGCTTCAGACGAAGCAGTTTATATTCTGGTGGATGGTCATAACCGTTATTCCATCTGTAAAAAACATCATCTGGATTTTAAAATTCATATTCTTTCTTTTATTTCCCTCAAGGAAGTACGAGAGTTTATGATTGATAATCAACTGGGCCGCCGGAATCTTATGCCGGAGCAAGCAGCTTATTTACGCGGACTCCGTTACAACAATGAAAAATTAGAAAAAGGTAAATATAACCGTGATGAGCATAAAGGACAAAATGTCCCTTATGATTCCGAAGGCAAAAAAGAATCAACTTCCGAGAGATTAGCCAAACAATATAATGTCAGCGAAAAGACTATAAAAAGGGATGCGGAATTTGCTGATGGAATTGATAGACTGGCCCCTTCTTTGAAAAAAGATATTTTAGGAGGTAAAATAAAGGTAAAAAAATCCGATATTCAGTTGCTGGGACAAATTCCGGTCGATGAACCTATCAGCAGCATGGATGATGTGACCACATTATTAAGCCCGCGGGTTTCCACCCTGACTGTAGAACCACTTGTAAAAAATACTACTGAAGTAAACACTTTAAAAAAACGAATTAAAAATCTTGTCAGCCAAATAGATGCTACAAATGATATCGAGCTTTGCAATGAACTTATTTCCTGCACAATTGAATTAAAAAACCTGTTGACTTAAGAAAACAAATACTTGATTTTTAGACAAAAAGCATAAAGGACAAAATGTCCTTTATGCTTTTTGTCTTTTATGAGCATTGAAATTTTGTTACAAAGATTAAAACTCGTTTTTTCAAAAAATAATATTAAAACAGCAACATCAGACTTTATTCTGTTTGTATATCTTTTAAATCTTTATTTTCTTTATAGTCTTTATGACCTTTGTAACTAATTGGTTATCAGTAAATTACACACCTTAAAAACGAGTAATATAGGGTTGTATAACGAGTAATATAGGGCGATACGACGAGTGTTATAGGGTTATAAACGAGTAATATAGGGCTTTTCAACGAGTGTTATAGGGTTATAAACGAGTTTTGCAGGGTTTTATATAACGAGTTTTATAGGGTTTATAAAAAACGAGCGTTATAGGGTCTTCTATAAAATAACTGCTCTTAAAAAACGAGAGATACAGGGTTTCAATAACGAGTTTTATAGGGCTTTAAAAAACGAGAAATGTAGGGTTATCCCTGTAGTTTTTACAAACTTTAAAAACGAGTAGAATAGGGTTCTCTCATAAAAACTAAACCCTGCTAAAAACGAGTTAAATAGGGTTTTATCAGGAACTTTAGGGCTTCTGTAAAACGAGTTTTATAGGGTTTGTAAGCACAGAATTCGCACTTTTATTAACGAGTTTTATAGGGTTTAAAAACGAGCTATATAGGGTTTCCAATTTTAACTTACCTGTAACCCCCTATTTTCGGCAGTCATAAGATTAAAATGAACCTGAAGATTTTTATTTAATAAACCTGTAATATCCGCTTAATTTTTAATGAATTGTTACTCAGCGATTTAGATAAATTAATAGTTTAAAAACGAGTTTTATAGGGTTCAGATTTATAAAATGAAGCAAAAACGAGTTTTATAGGGTCATTTTCCTGCCGGATTTCATTCAATAATCTGATTTGTTTCCAAAAACGAGTTTTATAGGGTATGGAAAAAAAATAGTTTTAAAACGAGTTTGTGTTTTTGAACTATTTTTTATAACTTAATTTCCAGAACGTAACATGTATGGAAAATAACGAAGAAAGAAGAGAAAAAGCTATTAATGCCCTCTCAAAAGATCCTTTCAGGATTGTCAAAAGTAATCCGATAATTAACTCAAAATACGAGATCTCTGCTGTTCAGGCTAAAATATACCTTCTGATGATTTCAAAATTGGATGTCAGTAAACCAAATTTTGAACCTTTAAATTTTAGTGTTAAAGATTTTGAAAGACTTTATGGTACAGATACCAAAGCTATTTATAAACTGATAAGTACTGAGGCGGTAAAATTAATGTCTAAAAGAATTTCTTATGAGGATGAGCATATCAGAATAGATACTGTGTTGCTGGCCTCGTGTATTTACCATAAAAGAGAAGGTCGTGTTACATTCGAATTACCCAGGGCCCTCCAACCCTTTCTCCTGCAATTAAAACAAAATTTTACTACCTATAACCTGGAGAATATACTCAGACTGGAAAGTGTTTACTCTATCAGGTTTTTTGAGTTTTGCAAAGAATATGAAGGTTTAGGAAAGTTTTCATTCCTTGTGGAAGATCTGAAAGATACTTTTGGGATTGCCGACAGATACAAAAACTATTTTGATTTCAAGAAATATGTGGTTCTACAGGCTGAGAAAGAGCTCAAAGAAAACTGCGAATTATTTTTTGATTTTACAGAGGAAAAACAAGGTAAAAAAGTAATTAAGCTGCATTTCAGGATTCATAAAAACCGGAAACAGAAGAAAGACGGATTTGATTTTGATGAAGCAGAAGTGATTGATTCCCCGGTTGAAGAAATATTCGGATTGGTGAAAAATTTTGTCAGCCTGGAAACCGTACAGGGATGGTTTGCTAAACTTCCGGAAGAACAGATCAGAATTGGTGTGGATTATTCATTGGAGCAGAACAAAGCCGGTAAAGTGAAAGATATGGGAGCCTACCTTCAGAAACTGGTAAATGAAACCTCCTTGTGGGAAAAAGAAAGTAAGAAACAGCAGGCGACCAAAGACAGGAAAAGTAAAACAGATGCTCATAAAAAGGTAGCTCAACAGGAGCTTTTCAAAGAGCGGCAGGCAGAAAGTGATAAAAATGAATTTCTGAGTGACTATGAACAGGTCATTAAAGTGTTCAGTCTGACAAAACTTAATACTATTGAAAATCTGTCTGATGAGGTGATGGAATCCATTCGGTCAGAACAAGGAATGATTATGAATTCCATTGCCCTGAGCAGTTATGAAAACAATACCGAATTAAGTGCAAAAGACGAGTTTTTCTTTAATTATGAAAAAGGAACAACTTTTTATTACGTTGTCAATTCTTACATTCAACAGAAATATTCAGGAGAATTTAAATTAGTAAAACAGCCATTCGAGCTCAAGGCAAAAGCTTTAAAGATTTCTTTACCTTAATTAAAAGGATTGAAACAATTATAATACTTAATTTGTTTGCAGACATAAATCAGGAAAGAAATTATGCGTGTATCTGTAGCTTTATGATTAATAACGGATACATTTCTGACCAGCTCTTATTATCATTAAAAATTAACATTCAACTCTTATTTAAACATTACAACTATGCAAATTAAAAGAAATGCAACTGCTCAATGGATTGGTGCAGGAAAAGATGGCAAAGGAACGCTTACGACTCAAAGTGGAGTATTAAACAATACGCAATACTCATTCAATACTCGTTTCGAAGATGGAATCGGAACTAATCCGGAAGAATTGGTAGCAGCAGCACATGCAGGATGTTTTTCAATGCAACTGGCTTTTAACTTACAGGGTGCCGGATTTACGGCAGAAAGCATTGACAGCAATTCTGTGGTTATTCTTGAAAATGGAGCTATCAATGAAGTGAACCTTACTACAAAGGTAAAAGCTCCGGGATTAGATCAGGCTAAATTTGATGAGCTGGTTACTCATGCTAAAGAAAATTGCCCGATTTCAAAATTGTTGAAAGCAACCATTACTTTAGACGCTCAGTTATTGTAATAAATTAAAAGAGCTCGCCGGCCGGCGAGCTCTTCTGATATTTAAGGCATTCTTTTCAAACCTTCCCATTTTACTTTCCACATTCCGTTTTTGGGAATACCCGGATTAACTTCTTTGCAGCCATCGTAACCGGCACACATCAGAGCAACCGCAGCTAACAATCCTCCGTTTCCGGGCAGATACAATCGGAGCCGATTATCCTGAAAATTATGGCCATTTACCAGATAAGTGTTTGTGGTAATGTTCATAAGTAAAGCATCGACAGCCTGTTCAGGCTTTCCCAGTCGCGTTGCCGTCATAGCCGTCATTGGAAAATCCCAACCCCAGGTATCTTTCCAGTTCCAGATCTTTAATACTTTGTCATAAGTTTTCCGCATAGTTTTTACATTAAGCATTTTACTGCCCGGCAACATTCCGAAAGTACCCAGTACACTCGGATGATCTGTTAAATACAAAGGATTGGTATAAGAATCTTTTGCACTTTCAGCCGCCAGATAGACATCATCCTGTACGGGAAGCGGGGAAAGATTATTTAAAACATCATCCCATTTTTTATTCCTGCTCAAGCCCAATCTTTCCCGCCATTGCTGTGCTACAGAAAGTCCCCAGTACCAGTAAGCAAGTTCATAGGTTGGGTTAAACGTGTCCTCAGGTTTGAAACGCTCCTGAGCGGGAATTAAACCTTTGCCTAAAATGTATTTTCCTTTTGCGGAATCATAGTAAGCATAAGATGCCATAAAATCGGCGGTTTTAAAAACCAGGTCTTTATATTTTTGCAGCGTTTTTAAATCTTTATGCTCCCGATAACATAGTTCGGCAAAAGTAATAAAATGAGGCTGCTGCCAGATTAAAAATGCACCGACAGAAGAAGGAGCCTCTTTCCCGGCCGGATCTGTCATTTTCTGCCACCTCAGGCCCTCGAAACCTTGTCTTAGAGCGATTTTCTCTGCTTCGGCGGATGTTTTCCTGTACCAGCCTAAACTTTGCTCTAATAAGTCAATTCTGTTCCATAAAGCAAAATGAATTCCATGCCACCAATGCATTTCCAGGTGAGGCTTGCCAAACCAGCTGTTATAAGTAAGTCCGGTTTCCTGTGGGGGTTCTTTTCCCGCACATTGAATCCTGGTAAGATATTGAGAGAGAATAATCCTTCTCTCCAGTTCCTTCGCCCTCGGGTCCTTACTCCCGGCAAAATCAACCGCTGCGCCTCTTTTCCAGAAAGACGCCCAGGATGAGATATTATTTATTTTTACCTCAGCATAGGAGGGTAGGAGAGGAAGAGCTTTTGCATCGGTAAACTGGCAGGAGAATTCAAAAGAATTGCTTTTCGTAACAGGATTGATAATAAAATGATGTAATTCATGAGTATCTACGGTTGAAGAAGTATTACCCTGAAATTTTACCAGATAAGAATACTGATCCAATGAATGGAGAAATTCAGCACTTTTGTTATTCAGAATTTTTACAGAAGAATGATGTTTTTCCGGATCAGCATAATTATTTCCGGAATCAAGAAACTGGTTGCTTGGGAAAGGAAACCTGATTCGCAGTTTTATTCTTCCCTCTGAAATCAGGGAAGAAACCACTTTTACTGAAATAATATCCTGATTTTGGTGAGACAGTGTAAATACCTCAATCGGAATACCTTCGACTGAAAACAGGCTTTTGATCTCTCCTGTCCAGGGATTAAGCTCCTGCTGAATATCCGTTATATCTCCGGGTAGAATCTCCTGACTATTTTTTTTCAATATCTGAAATCCGATATTGCCTAATTGCAATCTTTGGGGATTTTGCCTGAGGAAGTTAATCGCAGCTTTACTTCGATCATTATCGGAAGATTGTACAGCATAAGAAATGGATCTTCCATTTATCTGATAATTTTTAAGAGATTCTTCTATTTTGAAGTTTTGAGTATTGGGAAAACTATGCCAGCCCCATTCCGATTGCGTTCCTAAGGGGATTCCATTGGCATAAAAATCCGGAAAAGTTTGCAATCCGGTAACATCCACACTAAAAGCAAAATGCCCGTTGCCTACAGATAATGATCCTAATGTATCAATTTGAGAAAGCAGAACTTTGTGTCGTTCGACTAATTCCTTCCTGTTAATTCGATTTTGACCGAATGAAAAAGACAAGCTGAACAGGTAAACAAAAAAGAAAACAGAGAAACGCTTCATAGTTAGTTTATTAGATTTAATTCAACAAAGACATTTCTCTTGTTTTTTTAATGTTGCCCGTGAAGGAAAATTTGAGATGAGACCTGAACAGAAGAAGACCCTGAAAATTGTACCCTATAAAACTCGTTTTTATGTTTTCCTGGAAAATTAAATCAAATGAAGTAAAACTATAATTAATTCGATGTTTTTTATAATTACATCAATATTTTTCGTAAATTAAAGGCAAGAAATAAGCTATTTAAAGCGTTTACTAAAAAAGAGTTGGTAGTTCTGATATTCACCTGAAATAAAATAGTAAAATCTGTAGAGAGTATCGCACCTGCGTCTTGTAAAGATAACAAACCTCAATTTCCTCAATCCGAACCCGCTTGTTTAATTTCTGAAACATCAGTACCTGAACTGAAAAATACTTGCAGTTTTAAATTTTAGCATACCGTTAATTATTAAAAGAAAAAACGCTGCTTTCCGTGGAGAATCACGGGAAAAATGCTGTTTTACAAGCCATAAGTTCTATTAAAATAGGACTATTTTAATATTTGACAAAATTGTCAAAAAATATTTTTTCCAAATAATATGAAAATATTAATAAAAAATGTAATTTAATATTTACAATTAAAACCAGACTGTTTAAATAGATATTCAGGTTTTTAATAATTTATTTTGTTTTTTCACTTCTTTGAACATTTTAATTTAGTTTCCTAAACCAAATCCGGAAATAAGCTGTACACATACATAATAATATGTACATAATTGTATTATTTTAATATTCTCTTTCTACCGTATCATTTGTCACCCTTAGTGTTGATAAAAATCATAGAGTTGTTTTAATGTTGAGCGTAATTTTGAATAACAATCATTTGAAACAGATACAGACTTATGAAAACACTCATCTATAGCGTAAAAGAGTTTGAAAAGCCTTATCTGGTTTGTGCCAACAAGGGGCGTCACGAAATAACAATCACCAATAAGCCTCTTACTTTAGAAACAGCCTGTTTAGCGGCCGGCTTTGAAGGGGTGGCAGTTTTCACAAATGACGATGCATCTGCGGATGTATTAAGAAAACTGAAACAATTGGGAGTTAGTTATATTACAACACGTTCAGTTGGAACAGATCATATCGATCTGGACGAGGCCGAGGCTTTGGGCATCGGAGTGGGAAATGTACCGCATTACTCTCCGTATTCTGTAGCAGAACATACCGTAGCGATGATGCTGACCTTGAACAGAAGGCTGATTTTAGCCAATGAAAAAGCACAACGCTATCAATTTGATCTGAGTAGCCTGATCGGATTTGACATGCATGGAAAAACAGTAGGAATTATTGGTTTTGGAGAAATCGGTTCTATTGTCGGGAAAATACTCAGCGGATTTGGCTGTAAAATTATGGTCTATGATAAAGTCATGGAAAAATGCCTTTCCAAAGAATTTGATTTTGACTACGTAGATTTGGATTTGTTGTTGGAAGAATCAGATATTATCAGTTTGCATATGCCTTTAACAGAGGACACGAAATACTTTATCAATGAACAGACCCTTTCGAAAATGAAGAAAGGAGTAATGTTGATTAATACAAGCCGGGGAGGAATTGTGAATACGATTGATGTACTTGATGCGGTAAGAGACGGGAAAATCGGTTATCTGGGACTTGATGTATATGAACATGAAAGAGGTATTTTCTTCCGGAATCATTTTGAGAGTTTTGGCCGGGATAAAATATTGGTGAATCTGATGAATTTCAAAAATGTATTAATTACCGGACATCAGGCCTTCCTGACCAAGGAAGCCCTCACAAATATTGCAGAGAAAACAGTAGAAAACCTCACAAACTGGGAAAAGAGAGATGACGGAAGCTTTGCTTCAACCATCCGAAGGATTTCAAGAGAAAATGAATTAATGAGTAACTAAAAAAAGAGCATCTTCAGAACTAAATTTGGAGATGCTCTTTTTTTATCCCTTAACCGTAAGATAAGTATTTTTAAAGATAAGTACAATTTTCTCTGTCAGACGAATATCTTGAGCGTATAAAGTTTAGTATATTTATGCCCAAATATGAACTGCGCTAACACATGGAATGGGCTTATAATGATATCCTTCTTAAAACAGTACTAGAGGAAACACCTTCATTTAAAGCTGTGTATGACCTCGCTGAAAGGAAATACAAATATATCAATCAGGTAGGATTAAAAATGTTTGAGCTTTCTGATATTTCAGAGCTTGAAACAGTCTATCCTGAAACTTTCAGAAAAGATGGTTCTGATATTGCCGATCATATAAGATTAACAGATCCTTCAATTTTTCAAAATACCAGGATAGAAGAAGCATTGTTCAGAACACATTCCGGAAAGGAAATCTGGGGGACGATGCAGGTTTCACTTTTTGAAGTAGATAACAAACAATATTATCTGATCAGAATCAGGGATACAAGCCATAGGAAGGAGTCTGAACAACTGATCAGGGATGGAGAAAATCGATTTGAAGCGCTTTTCATGCATGCCGCAATTGGCATTATCATGGTTGACAAAGAAGGGAAAATAATCCTTTCAAACCGTTTTGCCAATGTCATTTTTGGTTATCAGGTCGGTGAATTGATTGGTCAGCAATTAGAAATTCTCATTCCTCAGAATGTGCGGGCTTCTCATAAAGATACCTACAAAAAATATACAGACCGTCCTCAGAGTCGCCCTATGGGAGTGGGGCTTGACCTTAAAGGCAGAAGAAAAGACGGCACACTCTTTCCGGTCGAAATAAGCTTAAGTCACTTTTCTCAGGGAGAAACACCATATTTCATTTCATTCATTAATGATGCTACCTTTAAAAAGCAGGCAGAATATGAACTGCTGGGTAAAAACTCTGAAATTAAAAAATTGAATGAAAGCCTTGAAAAAGAGGTGATTAACAGGACAAATGCTCTGGTTGAAACCCTGAAAACCCTGGAAGAATCCAAAAGAGAACTGGAAATAGCCCTGAGCCGGGAAAAAGAGCTTGGAGAACTTAAATCAAGATTTGTTTCAATGGCCTCGCATGAATTCAGAACACCATTGACCACAATTTTGTCTTCAGCTTCCCTTCTGGAAAAATATCCTACAGAAAGCGAGCAGGAAAAAAGAGACAAACACATTAGTCGTATAAAGTCTTCAGTAGGAAACCTGACAGATATACTTGAAGAATTTCTTTCAGTTGGTAAACTGGAAGAAGGAAAGATTCAGGCTCAGAATTCAGAATTTGATTTGAAGGAACTCATTTCAGAAACGATTCTCGACTTGAAAAGCATTGTCAAGCCGGGACAGGTTATTGAGCAGCATCATAACGGTGAAGCTTTTGTTTTTCTGGATAAATCACTTTTACGAAAGATTATTATCAATTTGTGCTCTAATGCTATCAAATTCTCTCCCGAAGAAGCCGTAATTCATATAAATACCAGATTAGAAGAAGCCAAGTTCTCTATAAGTGTAATAGATTCCGGAATAGGTATATCGGAAGAAGACAAAAAGTACCTCTTTATTCGTTTCTTCAGAGGAGCAAACGTAACTAATCTTCAGGGAACGGGTTTGGGTCTGCACATCGTGGCCAGGTATGCAGAGCTGATGAAAGGAAAAGTTTCTGTTGAAAGCAAGCTGAATGTCGGAACAACTTTTACCATTGATTTTGATTTAAGATAAATGAAATAATGTCTGGTTAATCGGCTTTCTTATCAAAAAGACCGTTAACCCCGCTTTATTATTGATAAACCACAAGAAAATATGAAAGTTATTCTCTTAATTGAAGACAGTGTGGATATTCGCGAAACCACTGCTGAGATTTTGGAATTGGCCAATTACAAAGTTTTTACAGCGGAAAACGGGAAAACGGGTGTAGAACTGGCGTTAAAAACAAAACCGGACTTAGTTATTTGTGACATAATGATGCCTGTACTCGACGGGTATGGTGTTTTGCATATCTTTAGCCAGAACCCTGTCTTGCGAAATACACCCTTTATTTTTCTGACCGCTAAAACAGAAAGAAGTGATTTGAGAAAAGGAATGGAAATGGGTGCGGATGACTATCTGACCAAACCTTTCCAGGAAATAGATTTGCTTAATGCCATAGAAAGCCGTCTGAAGAAGTTCGAAAACATTACCGGTTCGTTCAAAAATACAACGGATGACCTTGAAAAGCTCTATCATGAAGCTTTTCAGGGATTTGACCTGGAGTCGCTTTCTCTTGATAGAAAAGTCTCTTCTGTAAGAAAAAAACAAATTATTTATACAGAAGGAGATGAACCAAACAAAGTATTTTTCCTTAAAACAGGTAAAGTAAAAACGTATCAATCGAACAGGGACGGAAAGGAGTTTGTAACCGGACTGTATAATGCCGGAGATTTTTTTGGGTATATTTCATTAATAGAAGGCTCTGTATATCAGGAATCTGCCGAATCTTTGGAGGATTCTGAAATCGTTGGTATCCCTAAAAATGAGTTTTTAGATCTTATTACAGGAAACCAGACGGTTGCCAATAAATTTATAAAAATGCTGGCAAATGATATTCTGGAAAAAGAAAAGCAGCTTACTCAAATGGCTTACAGTTCTTTGAGAAAGCGAACCGCAGATGCCTTGATTTTATTAATGAAAAAATATAAAACTGAAAACCAGAATAAGTTTTCAATCAGAATTTCCCGTGATGACCTGGCTTCAGTAATCGGAACTGCCACAGAATCTTTAATCAGAACAATCAGTGATTTTAAATCTGAAAAACTGGTTGAAGTAAATGGAGGAGAAATCACCATTTTAGATGAAGAAAAACTGGCAAATCTGAGGTCGTAAGCATTAAATCTGATTCAACCCAAACCGACGAAACTACGTGTTTTGCCGGTTTTTTATTTTGGATAAATACCCGAACCCGATAGAGCAAGCTTATCAGATAATTTATTCTCCCCAAATTTAGGCCATCAATCAAATTGAAATTTCAAAAATTCATGCAATGAAAATAGTTTATCTTTTACCTCTTTTTATTTTAAATATTGCGTTTGGGCAAGTAAAAAAAACAGAACAGCTGTCTGCACACAATGAATCAGCAGCTCCGCAGGACTGGCTTATTTCCAAAAAGATATATTTTGCCAGAATCTTTCAGGAGAATGACGGGAAAGATATTATCCTGACAAATGGCCTGGTTGAACGGAAAATCAGAATTACCCCGAATGCTGCAACTGTCGATTTTAAGAATTTATCTACAAACGAGCAATTTGTCCGCGCCATCCGGCCGGAAGCCAGGATTATTTTAGACGGAAAAGCTTATAATATTGGCGGATTAAATGGCCAGACTGAAAAGGCGTATCTTCTGCGGGAATGGATAGATGATTTTAAATCCGATGAAAATGCTTTTCAGTTCAGGAGCTTCAACATTTCAGATATTAAACCACGGATTAATACTAAGTTTAAAACCTGGGCGATGAATAAGGAACAGGCCCGTGGCAAGGAATTGGTTTTATCTTTTGAATCTGTTTTACCTGCACTTAAAGGGGTAAAGGTCTCTGTACATTATGAGATTTTTGATAATATTCCTGTCATAAGTAAACACGTTACTATTCAGAATGATGGAAGTAATAAGTTGAAAATCAATCAGGTGGTCAGTGAGATTCTGGCAAGTCCGGAAGAAGAATCCGCTGTAATCGGAAGTCCGGAACAGATGAAAAAGCCTCAGAAAATATACATTGAGAATAATTATGCCTTTAACAATGCCATGCGCTATGAATTATCAGATCAGGCAACGCACTGGAAAACAGACTCAAGTTATACTTCACAGGTGAATTACAATTTTCAGACACCTTGCCTGCTGGAAGTGTACCCGAATGAAGGGGTAGGAGTAGAGCTCGGCTCCGGACAGCATTACCAGTCGATTCTTTCCTATGAATTACTGCTCGACTCTTATGAAAGAGAGCGAAATGGTTTAACCAGAAGGAGAATGTATCAGACAATAGCACCCTGGACAACGCAAAACCCGATATTTATGCATTTGGTAAGCACTGATCCTGAAAAGGTGAAAACAGTTATCGATCAATGTGCGGAGACCGGCTATGAAGCTGTAATTCTGAGTTTTGGAAGTGGATTGAATATGGAAGATACTTCAGAGGTAAATATCAATAAATTCAAAGCCCTGGTTCAGTATGCCCATAGTAAAAATATTCTTCTGGGAGGTTATTCTTTATTCAGCAGCAGAAGAATAGACGATGAGAATGATGTAATTGATCCGAAAACTGGCCTTCCTGATAAAGGGGCAATGTTTGGGAATGCTGCCTGTCTGGCTAGTCGCTGGGGAATAGATTATCTGAAGAAACTTAAAAAATTCATTACCGCTACAGGTTTTGATATTTTAGAGCATGACGGCCCTTATCCCGGAGATCTTTGTGCTTCAACCAAGCACCCGGGTCATAAAGGACTTGATGATTCCCAATGGGTTCAGATAGAAATGCAGAAATCGTTTTATCGCTCATTAAATGAACAGGGTGTTTATATTAATGCACCGGACTGGTATTTTTTAGATGGTTCTCATAAAATTGCGTTAGGTTACCGGGAAGTGAATTTCTCTTTATCCCGTGCTCAGCAGAAAATATTAAATCGTCAGAATATTTTTGACGGAACCTGGGAAAAAACACCTTCTATGAGCTGGGGATTTGTCCCGCTTACAAAATATCAGGGGGGTGGTCCGGAAGCAGTTCTTGAGCCACTAAACGAACACCTTAAGGATTATAAACAATTAATGGTTCAATATTATGGTGCCGGAGTTCAGGCATGTTACCGGGGGCCACGATTATATGATACTGCTGAAACCAGACAGATGGTAAAGCTGACAATTGACTGGTATAAAAAGTACAGGTCAATTCTTAATTCAGATATCATTCACCTCAGAAGACCGGATGGACGAGATTGGGATGGAATAATGCATGTTAATCCTGATCTGAAGGAAAAAGGTTTTGTGCTCTTTTACAATCCTTTGAAAGAAACAATACGAAGGAAAATTAAAATTCCTTTGTATTATACCGGAATCAGCAAGCTTGCAATAATAAGACAGGAGGGAGGTTTGCCTCAGAAGTTCAGATTAAGCAGAGATTATATGGCTGAAATAAATGTAGAAATTCCCGCGGAAGGATTTACCTGGCTTGTGGTAGAATAGTAATCATATCGTAATGGATTTTAGAAACCGGTACCTGTAAAGGACCGGTTTTTTATTTTAAACAGAATAATCCAAAAAAAAAGTAAAAAAGTCATGAAATTAACATGAAAACAGAGTACATAGGTTTGAATAAATACTCTTCTCTAAAAGTTCTGCCGGAAACCTTCTAAGGATAATAATGGTCTCAGAAGGACTTAAAGCTCAGTTGTCAGGAATGCGCACCCAAAGTAAAATAATTATCAAAACAAAAAAGTAATGCAGATGGCGTTATTGGTTTCAGATAAAATACTTGTTTCGGAAGAAGAGATACTTTGGCAAGCCTTTAAAGCAGGTGACAGGAACGCTTTTTCTCAATTGCTGAAAACATATTATCCAATTTTGTTGTCATATGGAGTCAGATTTCAGCAGGAGAAAGATTATGTAAAAGATTGTCTGCATGATTTTTTTGTAGAACTCTGGAACCGCAGAGAAAACCTGGATGATGTCCAATGTCTTAAAGCCTATCTTTTGCAATCTTTTCGCAGAAGGATTCTTCGTGAAAAAAGTAAAGACAAATGGTTTCGGGAAATTGCTGATCTTGATCAGGAATACTGTTTTGAAGTACAGTTTAATATAGAAACATATCTTATTGAGAATGAAGTAAAGCATGAACACCTGCAAAAGCTTCATACTTACCTCAAAAAACTTAGCAAAAGAGAACAGGAAGTTATTTATCTCCGTTTTTACGAAGAATTGGATTATGCTAAAATTGCCGATATAATGAGCATTAAAAATCATTCTGCCGTAAACCTTGTTCATGAAGCCCTAAAGCATCTCCGTAACCACTGGTTTTTAGTGGTATTCGCTTCTCTTTTTAATTAATCTAAAAATTTTTCAATTTTTTTCAGGACAAATACCAAATCTATGTCTCTTTATTAATGGGACGTAGAAAATCTCTTTCTTAAGATATGGATCATTACAGCCAATTCACAGTCGAAGACTTTGTTCAGGATATTTATTTTAGAAATTGGGTTTTGGACAAACTCTCTTCTGAAGATAAGTTCTGGGAAAACTGGTTATCAGCCCATCCGGGTAAGTATGAGCTGATAGAACAGGCAAAAGCGATAATCATTGCTTTGGAGATAAAAGGCATTCCGATTGATCCGGATGAAATATCAGAAGAAATTGATAAGATTCTGGCAGATACTTCGTCAGGCAGAGTTATTCCTTTTTATCGCCGCAGCGGATTTCAGATGGTTGCTTCCATCGCATTGCTGATAGGATTAAGTATTGTTTTCCTGAGAAATTATCAACCGCAGCTTCTATCCGCTTTTACAGAAAATCTGGTTAAGAATACAAAAGAGGAAAAAGTGGTAAATGATACTAACAGACCCATGCAGATGCAATTATCCGATGGTACCTCTGTTACGCTTGAAAAAAATAGTGTTTTAAGAATTTCAAAAGATTTCGGAAATATTCAAAGAGAGGTTTTTCTTTCAGGCGAAGCCTTTTTTAAAGTAAGCAGAGACCCGGAAAGGCCATTTCTTGTACATACCGGAAAACTGACCACAAAAGTGCTGGGAACGAGCTTCAGGATAAAAGCATACGACTCGGATAAAAATATTTCAGTATCGGTCAGAACCGGAAAAGTGACGGTTTTTAAAGGAACAGAAAAGCCTGAGACCACCAGAACCTTCTCAGAAGAAATAATCCTGTTGCCTAATCAGAGAGGTGTTTTTGAAAAAGAGCAGGAAAAATTAGTAAAAACACTGGTTGATCAACCTGTTTTGCTGAATACACCTGTGAAATTCCAGCATTTTGAATTTGAAGAAACACCTGTCGGGGTTGTTTTCAATACCCTTGAAAAATCATATGGCGTAAAAATTAATTATGATGCAGAGCAGTTGAACCGATGTACGTTTACTGCTTCGCTGCGGGAAGAATCGCTTTATGAAAAACTCGATATTATCTGTGAAACAATGCAAGCTCATTATGAGATAGCAGATGGTCAGATAATGATTTATGGAAAAGGTTGCAACTGAAAATATGTTTTCAACTCTTAATCCCTGTAACAATATGAAATAAACCCAAAATGAAGATTGAAAAAAGCCGGTAGTGGTCGCAACACTGCCGGCTTAAAGTAAACCCGAAATCCAGATCTGATAGATATTAGATTTGAGGATTGTTTTTGTCTCTTTTTGCCAAAAAAACAAAACAAGTAAAAATATGAAAATAAAAATACAAACACATGATTTACTTCTTAAAATCATGAAAATCTCTCTTTTTCAACTTTTTCTTGCCATTGTGTGTATGAGTATGGCATATGCCAGAGAATCGCACGCACAAGAATTACTCAATCGGAAAATTTCAATTCAGGCTGAAAACAGAACCGTAAAACGTATTCTGGGAGAGCTTGGAAAAGAAGCAAATGTAAGATTTATCTATAGTGTTGAGTCAATCAATGCCAATAGAGTATCAAATCTGACTGCTCAGAATCAGGCATTAGGAGAAATTCTGGAATCGTTTTTGAAACCGATGAAAATCAATTTCAGGGTTTCTGGCGACAGGATAATTCTAAGTCAGCAAATTTCACCTTCTGCAAATATGCAGGATGAGACGGAAAACATCAATGAGGTTCAGGCCATTACTATCACAGGACAAGTGACTGAGTCTGGAACAGGCAATGCTATTCCTGGTGTGAGTATTGTTCTGAAAGGTACTCAAAGAGGGACTAATACCGGTGTAAACGGAGAGTTTAAGATTTCAGTACCTGATGGAAACGCTGTGCTGGTTTTCAATTTCGTCGGATATAAATCTCAGGAAATATTAATAGGAAACCGCACGCAGCTGAATGTTGCACTTGAACCTGATAACAGAATACTATCGGAAGTCGTTGTGGTAGGTTATGGTACACAAAAAAGAGCCAATGTTACCGGGGCAATCGGTTCTATCAAAACTTCAGACATAAACAATGTAACTACAGGAAACTCTTCATCTCTTATTCAGGGCAAAGTAGCCGGAGTACGTGTGGAAAGCGGGGGAGGGGCTCCCGGAGGAGAAGTAAGTGTAATTATCAGAGGAACAGGAACTTTGGGAAATGACCAGCCTTTGTATGTGGTAGATGGCAATATAACCAGTTCCATGTCTTTTCTTAATCCAAATGACATTGAATCCATTGAAGTATTAAAAGATGCTTCTGCCGCTGCAATTTATGGAAACCGTGCTGCTAACGGAGTGGTGATTATTACCACCAAACAAGGTGCTGCCGGAGTTACAAAAATTAATTTTAGTACTAAAATCGGTATTCAGAGTCCGGTTAAGATGTTGAAATATCTGAATGCCAGACAATACGCCGACTACAGAAACCAGGCGAATGATAATGACAACCAGCCTCGTGCTCTTGCAAATGATAAGGAGTTTAATCCTGCCATTGATACCGACTGGCAAAGTTTGTCCTTAAATTCTGCCCCGATCAGAGATTATAGCCTTAGTATTTCAGGAGGTGGAGAACATGCTAAATTTTTCCTTTCAGGTCAGTTTTATGACCAGACGGGGATTGTAGTTGATTCTTATTTCAACAGATATAATTTCAGGGCAAATTCTTCTTTTACAAAAGGCAATTTAAAACTTTCGGAATCCTTCTCTGCCTCAAGATCTGTTAACAATCCCAATTCATACTTTGGAAGGGAAAGAGGTGAAATTCCTACAATTCCGGTATATAACAGTAAAAATAACGGAGGTTTTGCCGGAGTTGATCCTGTTTATAACGGTGTTGCCAGAGGGATTAACTGGTACGGTCTGGCAAAGCTGAATGACAACCTTTATACAACAGATGAAATACTCGGAAGTCTGAGCGCAGAATATGAAATTATTCCGAACCTGAAATATAAACTGAACCTCGGACTCGATTATTCTATTTATCATGCCTATAACTATACCCCGTCGTTTTTCTTCAGCAGATCGCAGGAAGCCTTTAATGATATCGCTCGTCTGGAAGAAGGTTTTACAAGATCTTTAAGCACGCTGGTAGAAAACACACTGAGTTATAGCAAATCCTTTGGAAAACATAACGTCGATCTGCTTGCGGGATACACCGATCAGGTTGCAGAGGCCCGTAATATTGGAGTGATTGCTGCGGATTTTCCGACCAACGACCTGAGAGTAATTGATGCGTCTAATGTAAAAGTCAATTCTACCGGAGGACTTCAGAGAAATGTTCTTCAGTCGATGCTGGGCAGGATAAACTACAACTTTGCAGGTAAATATCTGTTGAGTGCGACGATTCGCCGTGATGGCTCGTCCCGCTTTGCAAAAGAAAACCGTTTTGGTACATTCCCGTCTGTTTCAGCAGGCTGGAGAGTAAGTGAAGAGGCATTTTTTCCAAAATCCGGACTTGTGTCTGATCTGAAGGTTCGCGGAAGCTATGGTAAGCTGGGTTCTCAGAATATCGGCAACTACGTAACTACCAGCAGCTTAAATATTTTCACGGATTATTATTTCGGGGGCGTGGTTCTGCCGGGAACGGCTCTGACCAATTTTGCCAATCCGAATGTGGTTTGGGAAACAACAAATACCTCAGACTTTGGTGCAGATTTACAATTGCTAAATGGGAAAATTGCCATCACAATGGACTATTTTAACAAGCGTTCGGAAGGAATCCTGACAGATTTACCTATTCCAAGATATGGTGGGGTAGGGGGGAGCATTGTAAAGAATGCTGCCACCATTGAAAATAAAGGATTTGAGTTTTCAGGAACCTATAATCATAAAGCGCCGGATAAGAACGGATTAAATTATAGCATCACTGCTAACTTCAGTACTATTAAAAATAACGTTTTAAGCCTTGGAGATGGGGTTAATCCGATTTCAGGCGGAGCCTTTACTCAGGAAGGCTTGCTCGCTACCCGTACAGAAGCAGGTCATCCGCTGGGAAGTTTCTATGGATTTATTGTAGATGGCTTATACCAGAATCAGGATGAAATTGCAAAAGACGGCAGAACCGGAAACGCTACTTTAGGAGACTTTAAGTACAGGGATTTGAACGGAGACCATAAAATAGATAATAACGACAGAACTTATCTGGGAAGTCCTATACCTGATTTTGAGTATGGTACAATCTTCAATGCTTCCTATAAAAACTTTGATTTCAGCATGTTCTGGCAGGGGGTACAAGGTAATAAAATCTGGAATTCAAGTAAATACACCAAACTGCTTGATTATGGAAATAATCACCTTACAGATCAGCTAAGAGCCTGGACTCCGACGAATACCAATACTGATATTCCGAGAAATACAATTCTTGATCCGGCCAATAATAAAAGATCTTCTTCTTTTTATGTGGAAGATGGTTCTTATCTGAGATTGAAAAGTATTCAGTTAGGATATACTCTTCCTGCCTCATTTACACAGAAGATTAAGATTGATCGTGCAAGAATTTATGTGAGCAGTCAGAATTTACTGACATTTACCAGTTACACGGGATATAGTCCGGAAGTGGGACGTAACGGAGGAAACACGCAGGCCCGGGGATTATTCGGAGCGGGAGTTGACGTAGAAGCCTATCCTCAGGCTAAAAGTTTCTTCCTTGGTATAGATATATCCTTTTAACATTTAACATTATTATTCAAGATATAATTATGAAAAGACTTTCAAATCTAATAACCCGGAAAGTACTTCTATTGGGGATAATGATGATTACTCCTTTAGTAATGGATTGCAGTGAGTCAGACCTTGATGTGGCCAATCCCAATCAGTTAAGTCCTGACTTGTTCTGGAAATCTGCGGATGATGCAGAAAAAGGTCTGGTTGGTGTATATGGACCCTTAACTACTATTCCAAGTTGGGGGAGAATGATGGGAGCTATTTTAACAACCTTGCGGGGAGATGATGTAAATCCCTTTCCGGCTCCTGAGGTAAATGACGTAGGAACATTCAATGTTTCTTCTACAGATGGCCGTGTTTTAGAAGGCTGGTCTGAATTAAATGCGATCGTCTCAAGAGCCAATCAGGTTCTGGGGAACGTTCCTGCAATTCAGATGGATGAAACCCGTAAAAAAGAAATATTAGGAGAAGCTTATTTCCTGAGGGCTTTTGCCCATTTTCATTTGCTTAATATGTGGGGTCATATACCGCTGATAACTAAGCCGGTCAATAATTTACAGGATATTTTTGTGAGCCAGGCTTCTCAGGAAGAAGTTTGGGCACAGATTAAAAAAGACCTGAAAGAAGCGCAGAGCCGTTTACCTGTCAAACCAAAAGATATAGGAAGAGCAACCTGGGGAGCTGCCACCGGAATGCTGGGGAAAGCATATCTTTATACGAAGGAATGGACACTTGCTACTGCTGAATTTCAGAAAATAAAGGATGCAAAGCTATATGTACTGGTTCCGAATTATCAGGATAATTTCCTTTCCTCAGGGGATAATAATGCAGAATCGGTATTTGAACTGCAATATCAAAGTACAACTAACGGAAACTGGGGATCAAGTGGTACTGCAAATGTGCAGAGAGGACAGGCATGGGAGCCGGATATCGCTCCGAAAGGTTATACCAGTCAGGCCGGAACCAGTGTAAATCGTTGGGTTTTTGACCTTTTTATGAAAGAAAAGACTAAATCAGGAGCCATTGACCCAAGAGCATATGCAACTATGGTCTGGAATTATCCGGGAGCAAAAATGTATCAGGATGATTTTACCAAAGCTTTTACCGGAGAATACCTAAATACAATCTGGGTAAGAAAATACCTGAATTTTGACAGAACCAGTTCTTTAACACCCGGAAGCTGGGCTTATGCAACCAACAACCGGAGAATCATGAGATATGCGGATGTCCTTTTGATGTATGCTGAAGCTGAAAATGAAGCAAACGGCCCTTCTGCAAAAGTTTATGATGCCATAAATCAGGTAAGACAAAGAGTGGGAATGCCTGATATCCAGCCGGCACTTACCCAAACAGCAATGAGGGAAGCCATCAGAAATGAAAGAGTTCTGGAATTAGCGATGGAAGGGGACAGAATTTTTGACCTTAACCGCTGGGGAATTGCGGCAGATGTTTTTGAAAAACATCCTGAATATCGCTCAAACAGCAGCGGGAAATTCCAAAGAGGAAAAAGTGAATACCTGCCTCTGCCACAGAATGATATTGACACAAACCCGGCAATCAAACAAAACCCCGGCTATTGATTTGTTTAACGGTGAATACTTATTACTTATCAGAGAATAGTAATCGGATTTACCCGATTGCTATTCTCTGAATTTTTCCTGAAAATTAATTATTTATATCTCCTGTATTCTCTTTACTATTATATGGTTACTTATGTCTAAAAGATTTGATTGCTTCCTGCTCTTTTGCCTTTCTCAGATAATGCTGTTTTCCTGTCAGCCTGGGAGGAATGACGGACAGGTTTTTCAAAAAAGGAAAGGGAGTTCCACCGGGATTACTTTTTCTAATGACATTATTGAAAATGATTCAATCAATATTCTGAATTATTATTACTGCTATAATGGTGGTGGAGTGGCCGTCGGGGATTTTAATAATGATAAACGTCAGGATGTCTTTTTTACCGGAAATATGGTTTCCTCCCGGCTTTATCTGAATAAAGGAGGTTTAAAATTTGAAGATATTACTGCAAAATCCGGTGTAACCACTTCTGACTGGATTATGGGGGCATCTGTTGTTGACATAAATAATGATGGCTGGCTTGATATTTATCTCAATGTTGCCGGACCCGGCTCGAAAAATCATTTTAAAAATCTCCTTTTTATCAATCAGGGACCAGATGAAGAGGGAATCCCTGAGTTTAAAGAGTCTGCCGAATCTTATGGACTGGCAGATACTTCCTTTAGCGTACAATCTGCTTTTTTTGACTACGACAGAGATGGTGATCTGGATATGTATCTGATGACCAATAAAGTTGATTTCATCGAAAAAAGTTTTGTGCATCCTAAATCTTATCCGCTGACCAAAGGACTGACCAATGATAAATTGTATCAGAATATTGGCTCTCCTGACTCCCTGGGGCATCCTTATTATAAAGATGTATCACTCGCTGCGGGAATAAAAGACGAGGGATATGGATTAGGGTTGGCCATAGATGATTTTAATAATGATGGCTGGCCGGATGTTTATGTGGCAAATGATTTTATGCCAAATGACCACCTCTATATCAATCAGAAAAATGGCACATTTCAGGAAAGTGCTGCCAAATGCCAGAAACACCAAACCTATAATGGTATGGGTGTGGATATTGCTGATATCAATAATGACTTGTTACCGGATGTAATGGTGGTTGATATGCTTCCCGGAAATAATGAAAGAAGGAAAGCTATGATGCCGGGAATGAGCTATGAGAAATTTCAGCTTGAACAAAGTGCGGGGTATGTTCCGCAGTTTATGAGAAATACACTGAATCTTAATAACGGATCAGATGCAAGGGGAGTACACTTTTCGGATATCGGGCAAATGGCAGGCGTACATGCTACTGACTGGAGCTGGGCTCCTTTAATGGCAGATTTTGACAATGACGGACTAAGGGATATTTACATAACCAATGGTTTTGTGAAGGATATAACTGACCTTGATTTCATCAATTATCAGTCCTCCGACATGATGTTTGGTTCACCGAAAAACCGAAGTCAGAAGAGAAAAGACCTTATGGAGCATCTCAAAGGGGTAAAACTTTCGAATTACCTTTTTAAAAACAAAGGAAACCTCAGCTTTAGTGACCAGACAGAAGCCTGGGGACTGGAAGAACCTTCTTTCTCGAATGGCTCCGTTTATGCGGATCTGGATAACGACGGAGATTTGGATATAATCACTAATAATATCAATGAAGAAGCGTTTTTGTTTGAAAATCTAAGCAATAACAATCCTGAAAAGAAGGAAGAAAATCACTTTTTGGACATCGTATTAAAAGGTGAAGAGAAAAACAAAAACGGAATCGGGGCAAGGATATTTCTTTATGACAAAGACAGTCACCAATATGCATTTTTCTCACCCGTAAGAGGTTATTTATCAAGCATTAATGCGCCGCTGCATTTCGGATTAGGAAATAAAATGCTGATAGATTCTCTGGAAATTTTCTGGAGTGACGGAAGATATCAGAAACTAAAAAACATTCCGACGAATCAGGTTTTACAGCTTTATTATGGAAAAGCACAGGAGAAACGGACGATTGCTGAAAAGCAGGAGCGCGTTTTTGAAAATATTACCGAAGAATTAGCAATTCACTATAAGCATCAGGAAAATAAGTTTAACGATTTTTATAATAATCCGCTCTTATTGAGACAATACTCCAGGTGTGGTCCCGGTATTGCAGTCGCTGACGTTGATCATAAAAACGGATTGGATTTCTTTGTGGGAGGAGCCAGGGATTTTCCCGGGACATTGTTTTTGCAACAAGCCGACGGCAGGTTTAAACAGAAAAGTATCAATTCAGAGGATGCCGGGTTTGAAGACGGTGGAGCCTTATTTTTCGACGCAGACAATGACGGAGATGAAGATTTGTATGTGGCAAGCGGTGGAAGTGAGCAGAAAGACGGGAATGGTGCTTACCAGGACAGACTTTACCTGAATGATGGCAAAGGGAATTTTACCAGGGATTTGAAGGCTTTGCCATTTATGCAGTCAAGTAAAAGCTGCGTAATCGGTACGGATTTTGATAAAGACGGAGACATTGATTTGTTTGTGGGAGGCAGGCTGCAACCCGGAGCATATCCCGAATCACCGAGAAGCTATATCCTGCGGAATGATAAGGGAAAATTTACAGATGTTACCGGAATGATTGCCGGAGATCTTTCAAAGATTGGCATGGTAAGTTCGGCATTATGGACAGACTTTGACAACGATGGCTGGAAAGATCTGATTTTGGTAGGAGAGTGGATGCCCGTTACTTTTTTCAGGAATGAAAGAGGAAAATTCACAAATTCCAGCAGCAGTTCAGGATTGCAGAAAAGTAATGGCTGGTATAATAGCATTTATCCTTCAGATCTGGACAATGACGGCGATATAGATTACATTGTAGGTAATATGGGGTTAAATGTTGATTATAAGCCTGTTGGTAATCAGTCAGTTGAGATGTTTGCCTACGATTATGATAACAATGGAAGAATTGACCCGATTGTCTTTCATCCGATTCTGAACAGAAAGAAAAAATATGAATTATTCCCTTTCAACGGAAGAGATGATTTATTTAAACAGTGGGTAGCACTGAAGAAAAAATTTCCGGATTATGCCAGTTATGGGGAAGCAGACCTGAGTGAAATTATTCCTGATGATTTATTGAAAAAAGCAGCTCATTTTAAAGCGGACACATTTTATTCAGGAATTCTTGAAAACAAAGGTTCCGGAAAGTTTGTTTTTAAACCTCTCCCGGCCGAATCGCAGGTATCCCCGGTTTTTGGAATCGTCGCCGGTGATTTCGATGAGGATGAAAACATTGATCTGATAACCTCAGGAAATTCTTATGCAACTGAAGTGTACTATGGCTGGCAGGATGCTTCTCTCGGGCAGCTTTTGAAAGGCACCGGAAGAGGGGAATTTAAGGCGGTCAGAGCAAATCAAAGCGGATTGTTCCTGGATAAAGACGTAAAAAGCCTTACATCTTTTATGAATAAAAACGGAGAAACAATTCTGCTTGCAGGTTCAAATTCAGATAGTCTGGTTGCTTTAAGACAAAGAAAGAAGAGACAATGCAGGGTTATTGAAGTAAATCCTTCTGATAGTTTTGCTGAAATTGTATTCAAAAGCGGGAAAAAGAGAAAACAGGAGTTTTATTACGGCTCCGGATATTTAACACAGTCGCCCCGTTCTGTTATTGTAACACAAAATGTGAAATCGCTCAGAGTTATTGATAATAAAAATAAAGTAAGAATATATAATTTTTAAAAATGTTAAATATCTGTCCGGAATGAAAATAGTTGTAAAATAACCTTTTTTGATAAGATCATGGATAATTTATTGTTCTGTGATGTCATCATATATACAAGAACGTTTGTTATTTCCTGAGAAAACAGGGCAGAAGAAAATCTGCAGATTAAAAGGATTCGGAATTTCTCCGGAAAAAACAAATAACCGGAATACTGTTAATCATCAATCCAAATCAACCTGGGGGATGCTTAGAGACATTTTTGTGAAAATTAATTACCATTTGAGCAGGAAAACAAATGTTTGTGAAACAATAAGATGGATTATCTTCCGTTGTTTTTTAACACTATATATCTGAATAAATTCTCGAACAAGAACGCTTATATTTATTCAGTAATTTGTAAATCAACAACTTAAGATTCTGTGTATGAAAAATTCAATGCTCCTCATGTTATCACTGGCATCGATGATTTTATGGAATTGCCAGAAAAGCAATAAAAAAGATGGCAGTTCGGATACGATCAGACTGGAATCGCCTATTGCGAAAAGCAGGTCTGAAATGAAAGGATTTGATTCAACAAAATCGTTTACCAGTTACAAAGGCATATTACCTTGTGCAGATTGTTCCGGATTGGAAACAACCTTGAAAATCTCGGAAGACGGACAATATTTTGAACTATCAGAACTTTATCAGGGAAAAGGAGATCAGGCTTTTGTTGAAACCGGAAATGTAAATACAGAACGGGGTTTTGGAAAGGATGAAGATGCTACTTTGTATATTTTGAATTGGGATAAGGCAGAAACGGAACAGAGATATTTTGTAAGACTCAGTAAAAAACCAGGTCAGCTGACCATGCTGGACAGATCTAAAAACCTGATTGACAGTAAGTTTAATTACGCTTTAACACAGGTAAAATAAGTTGAATTTCCTGAAAGACAGAGAGCAAGGTTTACGAGAAACCCTGCTCTCTGTCTTTTATCTTTCTATTGATTCTCAATCGTTTGGAGTAGAGAGTCGATTACAATGATTAAAGATTGTTTTGTTTTTTCATCTGAAACATTTCCTTCTGGATCGAATTTACCATATACAGACGGAATCTGAAGCTGAGATTTTTCAGCTACTTTGGATGACAAGGCCTTTAGCGTCAGCATAAGAGAAGCATGAGCATTTTCTCCGCCGGAATACAGAGGTGAGGCGCTGATTGCGGCAGCAGGTTTGCCGGTAAGTTCTCCTGAAGAAACAGTCCAGTCCAGGGCATTTTTCAGAACGCCCGGCATACCGAAAGCATATTCCGGTGTACAGATAATAATCCCCTGAGCCTCCTGAAGTAGTTTTCTGAAATGTACGACAGATTCAGCAGATTTCCCGCCGTCAATATCAGGAGAAAAATGTGGTAAATCTCCAAGACCTTCATAAAGACTGATTTGTACATTGGCAGGACTTAAACCAGCAATAGCTTTGATAATAGCAGTATTCGAAGAAGTACTTTTCAAGCTTCCGGAGATGGCAAGAATATTTATCATATGATTCTTAGGATTGTAAAATTTGGAAAGAGATGTATTGGTTTAACATTTCAGGAATGCCGTTTATAACCTCTGAGTAACCTGAAATCACTTATAAAAAGTTTCTTTTTCAGGAATGAAAAGCATTATTTCGAAAAGAAAAGCTGAAAAAACTGTATTAATCAGAAGGCTGTTATCAATGTTTTCTGAAAAGAAAAACCGACAATACTGTCTGTTATAAATAGGAAGATTTTTAGTTGGCAAATTGGGAATATTTAAATATAACAAGAGCATTGACCTTCTATAAATAATATTTAACTTTAGTAAATAAAATATTGCATTTGAAGTAAATACTTGCTTTAAAGTAATAGTTTCTTTACCTTAACACTTTATAACTAAACTAAGATGATTTTTAAATAAACCTACCTGCACCCATGGGTAAAAAGTTACAATGTATTTTTGTTGAAGATGAAGCCCCTGCAAGAGACCTGCTACGCTCTTATGCAGAAAGAACACCTACCCTGGAAGTCCTTGATATTTTTGAAAATGCCCATGCCGCTGCTGATTTTTTAGCGTTAAATGACGTGGATTTAATCTTTACAGATGTTACAATGCCTCGTTTTTCAGGCCTTGATATGATAAGGACTTTACGAAAAAAACCATTTATTGTAATAATTACGGCAAACCCGGAATATGCTGTGGACGGATATGATCTGGAAATTGTTGACTTTTTGTTAAAGCCGGTTTCCTTTGATCGTTTTGTAAGATCAGTCAATAAAGTTTTTACCAGTCTGGAAAATACCTCTTCTTCTAAGAAAGAGGAAGACCCGGAAGATGAAGATGAATATTCGGTGTCAAGTATTTATGTTAAAGAAAGCGGTAAAGTGATAAGGGTTGATTATGATGAAATTGTGGCGGTAGAAGGGCTCAAAGATTATGTAAAGATCATAACCTCTGACAGAGCGGTAGTAACGTATATAACCATGAAAAAGCTGGAAGAAAATATCCTTCCAAAGAATAAATTTATTCGTATACACAAATCATTTATTGTAAAGATTGACCAGATCAGGTCTGTTGATGCAGGGAATAGCTCAATAGAATTACGAAATAAATCGGAGCTTCCTATTGGTCCCCAATATAAAGAAAATCTATTAAACAGATTGAAACCGATTAACTAAATGGAAAAGTTAGTTGAATTCCTCCTGAAACTTTACCCATTAGACAATGTTCCTTTTTCGAGAAGGGTTCAAATGCACTTTATCTTTTGGTTAATCTGGGGAGCGATTTATTATTTGGCGGTGATTTCAGGAGTGACATGGGAATATCGTTTGTGGGCAACATTAACGAGTATTTTTCGTACAGCCCTGATATATTACGCACTTGCCTATTTTATTTTATCGAATTTCACCGAGAAAAATAAGCTGATACTGGCACTTCAGATCTTAGTTCTTTATGTTGGTTTCTGGTATATGCTTTATCTTTTTTACAAGTATGCGATTGACAATAAAGTTTATAATTTTAAGTCAAAGTATTATGACTATATGCTGAACTATGTCCAGAGCGGGACAAAGGAGCTATATAATACCAAGGATTTATTTTTTGAGCTTTTCTACAGTTTTCAGGGAGTTGCCCCGATATTCTTATTAAAAGTGAGCCGATTAATGGCGATTTCCAATCAAAAGTCTATCAAACTGGAAAAGGAAAAAACGGAATTGGAATTGATTTTTTTAAGGTTACAGCTCAACCCTCATTTTTTACTCAATACATTAAATAATATATACAGCCAGGTAATCAGTAAACAGGAAAATGCTTCTCAGGCAATTTTAACACTGGCTGATTTGCTGAGTTATATTTTGTATGAAGCAAGCTCTGAGAAAGTACCTCTTAAACAGGAGATTAAATTTCTGAGAGATTATATGGACCTGGAGAAACTCCGGAACAGTGATAATGTAAAGATCTCTTTTGAAATAGAAGGTGATATGAAGGGGTTAAAGATTGTGCCTTTGATTTTAATTTCCTTTGTGGAGAATGCCTTCAAACATGGAATTGGCGATAGCACACTTCCTTCATACATTGATCTTCAGATTAAAATTTCTGAAGAGACACAGCAACTGAATTTTATAATAAAAAACTCCAAACCAAGAGTCGAAAGAGTAAGGAACCTCTCACAGGGTGGGGGTATCGGACTTGTAAATACACGCAAGCGTCTGGAAATGGTTTATCCTGATCGTCATAGCTTAATTATCAAAAATGAACAGAACTTTTTTCTGGTCTCCCTTTCAATGAATCTTTAATACTGATATATAATAATCCCTTCGTTTGATCTAAAGAAAGACATAGTTTATCTAAATACTAAATTTAGTAAGTGAAACCGATGAATATTTGACTCGTTAAAGTCGTTTCACAAATCATAAATTTTATAACTATGAAAAATCTATCTAAGCTAGCCGTAGTGAAAGCCACAATTGTCCGCTTTACATTTAATGAAAAAACAAAAGAATCCGGCCTAACGCCTACCGGCAGTACAATTGGATGCTCAATCTCAGTATATTTTTGATTTATAGTAAAATTCCGTTATGAATGACTCTCACCTGTCTCATAGTAGAAGACGAACCTTTGGCTCGGCAACTATTAGAACATTATGCGCAACAGACTAAAGACTTCAAACTCTTGGGAAGTTACAGCAATGTTTCTAAAGCTTTCGAGGCGCTTCAGAATTTGCAATTTGATGTAGATATTATTTTTCTTGATTTGCAATTGAAACAGCATCTTGGTTTGGATCTGCTCGATAAAACAGAAAATCAGAATTTATACGTCATTGTTACCAGTGCTTATCCTCAGTCATTACTTTCTGACTTGAAAATACAATGCTTTGAATGGCTTCAAAAACCTATTAGCTATGAAATCTTTCTGGAATCTGTTGAAAGAATAAAGACTTTAAAATCTTGAAAAAATGGGTTAGAAGTTCTACATCTTTTATATCGAAAAAAATACAATGCTTGTAGGAAATATCAGCACCTTGATCTAAAGTAAAAGTATCTTTTTGCTATAAGCATGAACTTAGGTATAAACTTTTAAGACCATGAAAAAAACGTTATCCCATATTTTAGGAAAAATCGAACAACAGGATGACATACTGAATTTGCATCAGAAGGAGGGTGCAGAATCAATTGAACTGCTGCCTGATAACTACTCCGAAAAAATCAGAGGGGGGGATAAAGAATATACCCCTATGTATAATGAAATGCAAGAGTCTGCCTGGCAGAATCCGACGATTCTCCTGAATCTTTAAGATTTTGGTATTAATGAGTTTAAACAAATTAAACAATTGAAAAGATGTCAAAGAAAAAATTTTTCTTCAGCAAAAAAGATGAGGACGTGCAGAAAAAAGCACTTGATCATTTTAATAAAGAAGGGCAGAAAATATCAGGGGAGGATGTTACCGGAGGCCAATGGGTAGAGAATTCACAAGGATCGGGATGGGTGGAAGCTGTAGGTGGAAAAAATAGCCCTTTGGACAGTGATAATATCTGATAACTTATGGATCCCTTGAAATGTCAGGCTTTAATTTTAAAAATCGCTAGCAGATGTAATTTAAACTGTGACTATTGTTACATTTATAACAAGGGAGATTATACGTATTTAAAACAACCAAAATTAATGAGTAATGAGGTTGTTGATGCTATTATTGAGAGAGTTAAAGAGCATTGCAGTCTGCATGATCAGAAGTTTTTTGAATTTGTTTTTCATGGAGGAGAACCTCTTCTGGCTCCCCGTGAATTTTTTAAATCATTTGTCGGAAAGGCAAGAGAGAGACTTAAAGGAATAAAAGTCGGCTTTACCTTGCAGACAAATGGTGTACTGCTTGATAATGAATGGTGTAAAACACTCGGGCTGCTGGATATCAGTGTAGGTGTAAGTATTGATGGCTTACAGGAAACGCACGATTTACACCGAAAATATCACAATGGAAACGGTTCATATTATGATACTATTCGCGGGCTTAAAATCGCTCAGAATTCACCGTTTTTAAGGAATAATGTTGGAATCCTGATGGTTATTGATGTAGAATCAGATCCGGTTGAAGTGTATAATCAATTACGCTTTTTAGGGACCAGATACATAAATTTCCTCCTGCCGTATGGTAATTATGAAAATACCCCGACAGGCTTGTTATATCAGGAAAGAAAAGAGGGCAAAACGCTCTATGCAGACTGGCTTATCGAGATTTTTAATATCTGGTGGCATTCTGACCAGAAGATTGAAATCCGCATTTTTAAGCAGGTTGTTGAATTAATACTCGGAATAGATAACGGATTTGAATACTGGGGGCAAAGGCGTAGTGAATTTCTCGTCATTGAAACTGATGGAAGTATTGAAGCTGTAGGAGCGCTGAAACTTTGCGGACACGGATTTACAAAGGCTGATATGAACGTGCTCAATAATACAATTGATGATGCGCTGGAGACTGAACTGGCCAAAAACTATCAGTTAAGTCACGAAATCCTTTGTCAGCAATGTCAGGAATGCCCGGTTGTGGAAGTATGCGGGGGCGGTTTTTTCCCTCACCGGTACCGTAGTTCCAACGGGTTTAATAACCCTTCGGTTTACTGCCTTAATCTGCTGAAGCTAATCACTCATATCCAGAATGTAGTGCTGGATACTATGCCCAAAGAATTAATAAGTGAAGGAGAGATGGAGAAATTGACTTTTTCAATTATTAAAGAAGAGTATATTGAATCGTTTACGTATATTTAAATGCGTTTGCCATGAACCAGAAATACAAATACTTTCGGCAATTAGATTACATGGATTGTGGTCCTACCTGTCTCAGGATGATTGCGTCTTTCTATGGTAAAAATTATTCTATGGATTTCCTCAGAGCGAACGCATACATTACGCGTTCGGGGGTTAGTCTATTGGGAATAAGTGAAGCTGCCGAGAAAGTAGGATTTAAGACGCTCGCAGTTAAACTAAATTACCGGCAACTTGCCGAAGAAGCTCCGCTTCCGTGTATTCTTCACTGGAACCAGGAGCATTTTGTGGTTCTTTATGACATAAAAAAGAGCTTCTGGAGTTTTCTTCCCGGAGAGCACAAAGAAAGAATTATTGTAGGTGACCCGGGACATAATCTGGTTACAATAGATAAAGAAACACTGATGAAATGCTGGGTGAGTACTACCGGAGATAAGGGGATTGCCCTGCTGGTAGAGCCAACCAATGAATTTTATCAGAACCATGAGGAACAGAAAGATGAAAAATTAGGATTTAAATTCCTCTTCGAATACCTTGCCCCTTACCGCAAATACCTGGCGCAACTGCTTATCAGTATGCTTTTCAGCAGTTTACTTGCCCTTGTTTTTCCTTTTCTGACGCAGAGCCTGGTTGATTACGGGATCCATCGTCAGGACTTTGGCTTCATACACCTGATTTTATTTTCACAGCTGTTGCTTTTTCTGGGAGGAATGGGTGTTGATATGATCAGGAACTGGATATTGCTGCATATTAATACGCGGATGAGCGTCTCAATCATTTCAAATTTTCTGGTGAAATTGATGAAACTGCCCATTAATTTCTTTGAATCGAAGAACGTCGGGGATATAACACAAAGGATTAATGACCATCACCGGATAGAAACCTTCCTGACGGGGTCTACCTTACAGACTTTTTTCTCGCTGGTAAACCTCTTAATCTTTTCTGTGGTGCTGGGACTGTACAGCTCAAGTTTATTACTCATCTTTTCTATCGGGAGTGCGATATCTATTGTCTGGGTTCTGATATTTCTTAATCAGCGAAAAAATCTGGACTACCGGAGATTTCAGCAGATGAGAGAAAATCAGAATAGTTTGTATGAGCTTATCACAGGTATGCAAGAGATAAAACTGAATAACTGTGAAAAAGCAAGAAGATGGGAATGGGAAAGAATTCAGGCAAAACTCTTTAAAATCAATATCAAAAGTCTTGCCTTAGAACAATATCAGGAAATAGGATCAACATTTACTACCCAGTTGAAAAATATACTTATTTCTTATGCTTCAGCAATGGCGGTGATGAACCATGAGATAACACTGGGGGTAATGTTGAGTATTTCGTATATCGTAGGACAAATGAACGGGCCTCTTTCTCAGTTGATTAAATTCATGAGAAGTATTCAGGATGCTAAGATAAGTCTGGACCGTTTGGGAGAGATTCATAACAGACCGAATGAAGAACTGGATGAAGATACAGACAGTATGTTGTCAACGCTGCCATTCCATACTGATTTTGATGAACAGGAAGTGAAACGTGCCAACATCTTCCTCAGTAGTTCGCAAAAGATTGAAGAAAAGGGAATTACATTAAGAAATGTATCTTTCAGATATGGCGTGCCTCAGTCGGCTCTGGTGCTGAAAAACATCAACCTGCATATTCCAAAGGGGAAAGTTACAGCTATCGTCGGAGCAAGCGGAAGTGGAAAAACCACTTTGTTGAAACTCTTGCTTAAATTCTATAATCCTATTGACGGAGAACTTCTGGTGGATGGAATAAGCATGGGGGAAATCTCTGCAAAAGCCTGGCGAAAGAAATGCGGTACGGTAATGCAGGATGGCTATATATTTTCAGATACCATTGCAAGAAATATTGCGGTTGACGGGGAAAGAATCGAAGAGGAAAGGATGATGAATGCTATTCATGTCGCAAATATCTCAGACTATATTAAAAAACTTCCTTTAGGATTTACCACTAAAATCGGAAACGCAGGGGCCGGGTTAAGTGGTGGTCAACGGCAAAGAATTTTTATCGCCAGAGCTGTCTATAAGAATCCTTCATACTTGTTCTTTGATGAAGCTACGAGCGCTTTGGATGCCAATAATGAGAGAATTATTATGAGGAATATGGATGATTTTTTTGAAGGTAAAACCGTTGTGGTTATTGCTCACCGCTTAAGTACTGTGAAAAATGCCGACCAGATTGTAGTACTTGAAAACGGAGAGGTAAAGGAAATCGGAACACATACGTCACTTACCTCTGCTAAACGAGGGGTTTATTATGAATTGGTAAAAAATCAGTTAGAACTCGAATCAGCTTAAAGACATGCCAGCCGCACAACATACTAACTTCGAGCTTCGGAGTGAAGAGATTCAGGAAATAATTGGCCACGTACCACACTGGATTGTACGCTGGGGGATATCTGTGATTGTTTCTGTATTTCTTATCTTCATTTTTTGCTCCTATTTTGTCAGGTTTCCTGATACTTTCGAAACAAAAGTTATGATTAATTCGAAAGAACAGCCAAGTAAACTTGGCTGGTATAAATCTGATGGCCTTGAGTATCAGCCTGTCGTAAAGGATTCCCAACGTGTAAACAGAGGAGATACTCTTTTGGTGGAAAACAATCTGACCACACGCAGGAAACAATATTTTACAGCCTCTATCGGCGGGCAGGTTTTTATCGTAAAAGGAATTGAAAATAACCCCCGGAAAAATATTATGGTCATATATCCTCCGATCAGCGGGTATAATGTTCAGCTGAGTATTCCTATGAAAGGAGCAGGAAAAGCCAAAAAGGGTCAGAATGTATTGATCCGGTTAGATAATTATCCCTCGGAGGAATTTGGCTTTGTAGAAGGACAAATCATCTCGCTGGTTCCTGTCATGATCGATAACTATTACAGAGCTGAAGTAAAGCTGACCAATGGTCTCACTACTAACATGGGGGTTAAGCTTCCTTTACAGCATTTCCTGTTAGGAAGCGCAGAAATCATTTTAGAAGAGAAGAACCTCTTTCAGAGAATATTCGGAATTAAGTTTTAGCGGTATTCAAACAGCATTCATGATTAGAAGATTTGATCCTTAAAGCGTTTTAAATTAATTTGTTATGAAAAGGGGAATATTTTTCTATATTATTTTCATGCTTATTCACCTTTCAGGATTGGCACAGGATACAGGAAATAATGCTTTTTCAATCGAAGGGAAAGCGTTGGATCCGGAAGGAAAGCCAGTTGAATTTGCAAACGTTATTTTACACGCTTCGGCTGATTCTTCTTTTGTCAAAGGGGTTGTTACCGATAGTTCCGGCAGGTTTATTATTTATTTGGGGCAGACAACAAAAAATAAATTTTTCCTGAGCATTTCATTTATAGGCTTTAAAAAATACTTTTCTCCTGAAATCTTACTGAATGAAACAAATCCAAAGATAAATCTTGGAGCAATATCTCTCATTTCTGATGAAAAAGTGCTTCAGGAAGTGGTTGTAAAAGGAGAGAGGCCGGCTGTTGAAAAGCAATTGGGTAAATTAATAATTAATGTAAGTAACTCCTTTTTTAATACTTCAAGCAATGCTTTTGACGTATTAAATCATTCTCCTGGCGTTATCGTTGACAAGGATGGGGGAATTTCTATCAGAGGAAAAAATAATCCTCAGTTAATGATTGATGGAAAGCCTGCTACCAATGCCGATGTAAAAAGTCTGAGCTCTGCAGATATTGAAAAAATAGAGATTATTTCAAACGCCGGAGCAAGGTATGATGCTGAAAGTAAGGGAGTAATAAATGTGATACTAAAACGTGATAAAACGCTTGGAATAAGTGGAAATGCCAATGCTGAATATGAATACAAACGTTTTTCTCAATATGGGACCGGACTTAGTTTAACCTATAAAACACCGAAAATTGCTTATTTTGGCAGAGGAAGTTATTTTTCCTATAAGGTTCAGAATGATTTTATCCTGAAAAGAACCACAGATCTGGGTGTTTTTGATCAGGTTTCATCATTAATCATGGACCCTCATGGCTATCATTTCAGAGTCGGGGCAGATTATTTCCTGTCTCCAAGACAAACTTTGGGTGTTCTGGTAAGAGGGTTTGAGCATCCCTATGGAACGGTTAATACCGGACAGGCAATAGTTACTGAAACGGACAGACAATATAAGATAAACACCTTGAGTAATATTGACAGAACAAACCAGGGTTTATCATATAATCTTAACTATAAAGGTTTTCTTGATGAAGCAAAAAAAGGAGAATTAGTGGCTGATTTGAACTATGCTACCTTTAAAAACAGCGGAAACCAGATGCTGGAATCAAGAACATTTTTTCAGGAATCATCTTCCGGTAATTTGTCCAGTTTGCAGAATGTCTCCAGGTTTTCGACCACTATAAAAAGCTTTAATATCGACTATTCTAAATCAATCACTGAAAATACAAAGTTTGAAGTCGGCACAAAAAACAGCTGGATTAAAACGGAAAATTACCTGAAAATTGACACGCTTGCCAATGGATTATGGATAAATGACGAATTACGAAGTAATGAATTTATTTATAATGAAAATATTTTTGCTGTTTACGGTATGATTACGCAAAAGATCGGGAAGGGGAAAGTGGAAGCCGGGTTAAGATTTGAGAAAACTTCCACGAAAGGAAACTCCGTAACTATTAACAAAATTAATGAAAGGACATACGATCGGCTACTTCCCAGCATTCAATACGAATATAACATTAACGAAGATAATACCTTGAGTTTTGCCTATGCAATGAAGCTCACCAGGCCTTCGTTTGAAGCATTAAATCCTTTTACACTTTTCATCGACAAATATACCTATATCGAAGGAAATCCTTCATTATTACCCGAAAATGTCAGTTCTTATGAGCTTTCTTTTGCTCATAAAGACTGGTCTGCTACGCTTGCATATTCGAGACAAACAGACATTATTACGCAGCTTCCGCAAAGAGTTGGTACAGGGAATACTTACAAATACACTATGTTGAACCTTGACAAGGGAGAAGCGTATTCTTTAGATTTTAACCTGCCTCTAAACCTTACAAGCTGGTGGAAAATCCAGGGATATTTTCAGTTAGCCTACGAACGTTATACATCCCGTTACCTTACCAGTACGTTTGATAACGAACGAGTCAGCTATTATTTGAAAACTTCAAGTGTGTTCAAATTACCGAAAGGCATAACATTTGACCTTTCTTTCTACTACCAGTCTCCGAGTATAGCCGGTTTTTACCGAACAAAAGATGTGTATGAATTGTCTGGTGGATTTCAGAAAAATGTAATTAAAGACAGAGGAAGTTTAAGCCTTACTTTTTCAGATATTCTTTATTCATTCAGGTCTTATAATATCGCTAATTATCTGGATATCAATTTGGAACAGAATCAAAAGCGTAATACACAGGGAGCAAGACTGAACTTTACCTATAAGTTTGGTAAATCTGTCTTCAAGCAGAAACCTAAAAAAATCAGTAGTAGTGATGAAGAAAACCGGGTCGGAAATTAATACATCGGTGGAAAAATCATCATCATGAATTTTTTTGGTACAAAAGAGATGTTCTCATACATTCAGCAGATTAATATGAACAGGAATAGTACTGATAAACCTTTTGTATATCACGGATCATCCAGACAAGGGTTATCAGTTATTCTGCCAAACACCAGTACCCATTTCAGGAACTGGGTTTATGCCTCCCGTGAAAAAGTTGTAGCTTCAGCCTTTTTAAATACATGGGGGGGAGATTTCGGCTGTTCTATCGGCCGGGATTATTATTCAGGTATAATTTATATTTGTGAAAGGCAGCCCGGCGCTTTTGAGAAGAGATATGCCGGTAAAGAAGCCTCTCTTTATAAATTACCCGGTACTTCTTTTGAACAGGATGACTCCTGCTGGATTGAAGAATTGATTTCCAAAGAATCAGTTATTCCTTTCCAGGAAGAAAAAATTGATGATGTTGCCTCTTATCTTGAAAATTTTCAAAGAGAAGGGAAATTGATTATTAAGCGCTTTCCTGAGAAAATAAGCCTGATTCCATCAGATGATTCTGATCTTTTAAGAAAAGCACTGAAGTGGAGTTCTGAACTTGGAGAGGAGTTTTTACAAAGCCTGGCCGTTATAAATCCACCTGTTTTTGAGAAAGTTTTAAGTCATTTATAAGCGTGAAAATTGATAACGGTAATTAGTAAAGTTTCATCTAAGAAAACAGGGTATTAATCGAAAAACCCAAAATCGTAAACTTAAATGAGCTAACTTTATTTCAGAAATCAAGAGCAGGGAAATTAAACAGGATCCATTACAGCAACGATCTAAGTCCCATTTCATAACAAAACCACCCTGCTTTCAGTAATCCTTAATAGTTAAGATTATCCAGGGAAAACCAGGAACCATTTAGCAACAGCGTGACAATCGTCGTGTTTTTATTTTAGAATTTCTTAATTTTTTTAACTATAAACAACTGTATATTATGGAACCGAATGCAAATGAAAATTCGCAAAACACAACTGTAAAACAAGTACGTCTTACTGATGAGCAAAGAGCAAAATTGAAAGATGTTTTTGCTTCTCTTGAAAATGAGGCTCTGAAAGAGGCACTTGATGAAATCACCGGCGGTAATGTAGCTGTTGCTTTTAAAGAAGCTCATGCAAGTGGTGGCTGGAAAATGAGTAGCGCTGCTGCTTTAGAATAGGAAGGCATACTCCCATCAGACCCGGACTCTATCAATCTTTTTTCCGTTAAAATCAATCTCTGGCAAAGACAAGCTTTAGAAGCACTGATTGAAAGCATTTCAATCAATGAAATTTCTTTGATTCCCCATAAATAGATTTGGAACACGGATAAAAGATTGATAGAGTTCTGGTCTGTAAAGGACCGGATTTATAGCTCAGGTTCTTTATCAGGCTTCTCTTCAGAAGAATCTTTCAAATGGAAAGATCGAAAAAAACTATTCGTATATACTAATGCGTTAAATAAACATTGAAAATAGAATTCCCATGGAGCCAATTACACATAATAGCGAATTAAGGATAAAATATCTGGTAGTAAAAGTTGCCAGTCGTTGTAATCTGAATTGTACCTATTGTTATATGTATAATCTTGGAGATAATAGTTATCTGAATCAACCTAAGGTAATGAGTGCTAAAGTTGTAGATGCTATTATCGATAAAGCTTTGGGACATTGCAAAAGAATGGGAATAGATTTCTTTGTATTCTCTTTTCACGGAGGGGAACCGCTTTTGGCAGGTAAACCTTTTTTTAAAAGCTTTGTGAAAAAAGCCGAAGAAAAATTCCTTCCGGAAAAAATTCAGCCTTACTTCGCTCTTCAGACAAATGGTGTTTTATTAACTGATGACTGGTGCCAGCACTTTGCAGAACTTGGCATTGAAATTACGATCAGTCTTGACGGAGATAAAGAAACCAATGATAAATACAGAATCGATCATAAAGGACGTGGAAGCTATGATCGGGTAGTAAAAGGATTAAAAATTGCAAAAAATTCTACACATAAGATTTTACCTCCTGGTGTTTTGTCCGTAATTAATATTTATGCAGATCCGGTAAGTGTTTATCAGCATTTCAAAGATTTGGATATTCATTGGTTCGACCTGAATCACCCTGATGCTAATTATGATTCCTTACCTCCTGAATACTCACCTTCACCTGACTCGACGCCTTATGCCGATTGGCTGATTAAAATGTTTGATGTCTGGTTTGCAGAAAAGAAAGATGATAAAAGACCTCAGATCAGACTTTTTGATGATATCGTCCGATCGGTACTGGGCTTCAACCAGTCGACTGATGCCCTGGGAAATCACAGAAGTGAAGTGCTGGTGGTTGAAACCGACGGAGGACTTGAAGCCGTTGATACCCTTAAGGTTTGCGGGGATGGTTTTACCAAAAATTCATTAAATGTACTTCGGAATGAATTTGATGAGGTTTTCAATGATGACCTTGTTGAACTCTATGAAAACAGCCATGCCATGCTTCCTGCAAAATGCCTGGTTTGTCCGATCAAAGATATATGCGGCGGCGGTTATATTCCTCACAGATATAGCAGTGAAAATGGATTCAATAATCCTTCCATTTATTGTAATGACTGGCTGAAGCTCATTCTTCATATCAGAAATAAAATAGTAAGTCTGATCCCTGTAGAAAACAGAGAAGACCAGAATCTGAATCTGATGGATTATAAAGAGGCTCTTGATATCATGGAGTATCTGGAAAAAGATTGCATTTCTCCATACACTGAAGCTTTGGAAAAATTCAGGAAGCATGAACAGCAACTGGAAGAATTGGTATTGGTTTAATTCCTGATAACGTAAATAATACTGGCATGAATAATTATTTATCAACACTCCGTGCCACAATTGTGGTAGTGAAAATCGCTAGCAGATGTAACCTGAATTGCTCTTATTGTTACATGTATAATATGGGTGACCAGACATATCTCTCACAGCCTAAAGTAATGAGTGATAAGGTGGTTGATAAATTAATAGAAAGAATTCTCGGCCATTGCAAACTTCATAATATTGACAATTATGAAATAGTCCTGCATGGCGGAGAACCTTTGCTTGCCGGAAAAGAGTTTTTTAGAAAATTTGTGTCAAAAGCCAATAAAATTTTGGTAGAGCAGGGAGGAATACGGGTGAGATATGTCGTACAGACCAATGGTTTATTATTATCAGATGACTGGTGTAAGCTTTTTGCTGAATTAAAAATAGGAGTGGGGGTAAGCCTTGACGGAACCCCCGAAGACAATGATCAGTATAGAATTGACCATAAAGGAAAAGGGAGTTACGACCGGATTGTGAAGGGTTTAAACCAGGCACTTAATTCGAGTTATTTTAAAGAAAAAAAGCTGGGAGTTGGGGTTTTGGCTGTTATCAATATAGATTCTGAACCGGAAGCGGTGTACGAACATTTTAAAAGCCTGTCTATAAAAAGTACAGATGTGCTGCTTCCTCTGAATAACTACGATCAGCCTGCACCGAAACCTTCTGTCAATAATGGCCTCTCAGAGGAATCACCTTATGGAGACTGGCTTGTCAGGTTATTTAACATCTGGTTTTATGATAAATCTCCTAACAGATTAAGAATCAGATTTTTTGAAGGGATTATTAAAAATTTCCTGGGCAAGAATGTTTCGTCGGATGATTTCGGGACAAAAAAATGTGAAGCGCTTGTAATAGAGACAGACGGCAGTATTGAAGCGGTTGATGCTTTAAAAGTCTGCGGAAATGGCTTTACTAAAGCCGGAGCCACACTTTTTACACATGATTTTGATGAAGCTTTACAAACGCCTTTGGCTAATTTGTATCACCTGAGTCATTTTAAACTTCCTCAAAAGTGTATGGCCTGTCCGGTAAGAGAGGTTTGCGGCGGCGGATATCTGCCTCATCGTTACGGAAATAACAAAGGATTTAATAACCCCTCAATCTATTGCGAAGACCTGCTCAAAATAATTACGCATATTCAAAACCACTTGTTTAATAATATGTCGGAAGAGTTTTTAAATCAGGCGAATGTAAGTCAGCTTGATTATCTGAAAATCAAGCGGAATTTTGCCGATTTCAATGAAGCCGAAAGCGAGGAAACACTTGAGTTAGAACACTTCTAAAGGGAAGAGCTATGGATATTACAACCCGTACGAAGCAGCCATATAATTATGCTGTACTTGACAATATTTTTCCACTGGAAAGGCTTTCTGAGTTACGTTCATTCCTGACCGGCTTTTCAGGCTGGTTTTTTCATAAACAGAGTTTTTTTGAAGTTTATGAGCTGAATCTGGATGAATATGAAAAATCTGACGGGGTTTTACTGAAAAGGACAGTTCCCGAAGAGGAAAACATTTCTTTTTCAATTCCCTCAGATTGTTCCTGGGTAAAAGACGATTCTGTTATAAATGAATTACGTTCTTTTCTGGAGCAGGAATTTCTGGTTCCCCTTGATTCCACATGCAGTATTTGTATAAATTGCCTTGTGGAAGGACAATCAATCGGTATGCATAATGATGCACCGAGGATTGGTTTTGCCACACATCGTTTTGTCGTAAATCTTAACCCTGATTATGTGGATAGTGACGGGGGACATTTCTATGTATTGAAAAAAGACGGTGAAAAACCTGAAATTGAGAAGATGATCCGTCCGATTATCAATACCGGATTTGCCTTTGAATCTAGTCCTGCCTCTTTTCATGCTGTTGGAAAAGTGAAAGAAGGCAGCCGTTTCAGTTTGATTTTTACCTATTGGCATGTAGGAAATAAAGTGATTTTAAAGCAAGAACTCGCAGAAAAAATAACTGTTTTAAAAGAAGAGGTTCTCAGAAATCCGACAGGTTTGCTTCCGCTTATTTTAGAAGAAAGCAAAAAGCTTCAACTTAAAGAAGCTCTTTATGAAAACGGAAATCTTTTTGATTATGCCCTTGAGCTTTACGCACTTTTGAAAAGCTGGGGTTGCAAGGAAAATCTTTGTTTTGCAGGTTTTGCCTTTGCCTGCTGGAATAAAATTAATGCTGAAAAGATCTCTGATATAAAGATCGGATTGGGTTCAGATACCTTGTTTATCGCTGAGTATTTCTACGGGCTTGCAGGAAATAATTCTCCCGATTTATCAGATCAGCCTTCTTCTATACAGATACTTTATTTTGCTCACATATTGGTGCGAAAAAGAATTACTTTCTTCTCTCACGAAAATTGGCTGACAGAAAAAGAGCAGCTGAGAGGAATTGAAGGAAACCTTCCCGACGAGGCCGGATATTTGTATAATTTAATTTATAAATGAGAGCATAATATGAAAAGTATTTATGAATTGTCTGTAAAAGATATTAAAGGTAAAACCGTAAGCCTTGAGGAATTTTCCGGTAAAAAACTCGTCATTTTGAACGTTGCCTCAAAATGCGCATTCACTTCTCAATATGCAGATTGGGAGGATTTTTACAGAAAAAACAATGATTCAGTGGTAGTTCTTGGTTTTCCTTCCAATGAGTTTGGTAACCAGGAACCTGGCTCGAATGATGAAATTGAGGAATTTTGCTCACTCAATTATGAAGTGACATTCCCTATGTTTTCAAAAATATCTGTAAAAGGCGGGGAAAAAGACCAATTGTATAAATGGCTTTCTGATGCTAGTCTTAACGGATGGAATAACCAGGAGCCTGTCTGGAATTTTTGCAAGTATCTGGTAAATGAAAACGGAGAGCTGATTAAATTTTTCGGCCCCGATGTAAAACCTGATAATCCTGAATTTGTAAGTACAGTTAACTTATCATTGGCATCATGAAGCTTCTGACAATCGTTTTTCTTTTAAGTAGTAATCTGTTTTACGGACAGACTTTAAAGAAGCCTAAACTGGTGGTTGGGATAGTGGTTGATCAAATGAGATATGATTACTTATACCGGTATCTGGATAAGTATTCAGACAAAGGTTTTAAAAAGCTTATAAATGAAGGGTTTAACTGTAAGAACACACAATACCATTATGCAGTTACCTTTACAGGCCCGGGCCATGCACACATATTTAACGGGTCTGTTCCGGCACTAAGCGGCATCATCGGAAATAACTGGTTTGACCGCAATAAAAACCAAAGTATCTATGTTTCCTCAGACCCTGATGTGGTAACAGTAGGAGAGGGGGGAGTGAAGTCCGGGCAGATGTCGCCAAGAAATATGCTGGTTACAAGTATCGGAGATCAGTTACGGCTTTCAAATCAATTTAAGTCGAAAGTAATCGGAATAGCGCTCAAAGACAGAGGGGCTATTTTCCCGGCAGGCCATACCGGAATGGCATACTGGTTTGATACCGCAACCGGAAACTGGATTACAAGCTCATATTATCTTCAGAACCTTCCTAAGTGGGTTCAGGAATTTAATGACAGGCATTTACCTGACGCCTACCTGAAAAATAAGTGGGAAACAATGCTCAGCGTAAATCAGTATGTTGAAAGTGAGGAAGATGATCAGCCATATGAGAATGCTGTTCTTGTGAAAAACAAAGTAACGTTTCCTTATGAACTTTCCGACTATTCAAAAATTATGTCGGCACCTGCCGGGAATACGCTTACGAAAGATTTTGCCCTTAGTGCCATCAGGAATGAAGAGCTTGGACAGCATGCATTTACAGACTTTTTATCAATAAGTTTCTCAGCGACAGACTATGTGGGTCATGCTTCCGGAACACATTCAGTAGAAATAGAAGATACCTATTTAAGATTGGATAAAGATATCGGAGAGATTATTTCTGTACTGGAGCAATCCCTGGGGAAAGAAAACATCCTGATTTTTTTGACAGCCGATCATGGTGTAGCAGATATTCCGGCTTTTTCGAAGAAAAATAAAATTAATGCCGGTGTCTATTGGGGAGGGGAAAGTATCAGTCTTACAGAGAAGGTAATAAAAAATCATTTTAATGCTTCAAAATGGATAAAGACAATGGAGAATCAGCAAATCTATTTTGATTTGGATTCTGTCTCTAAATATCCTGAGGCATTAGATAAAATTTTCCGGGGACTGAAAGACTCACTGAATACCAGAGAAGGGGTTTACACAACAATTAATTTAAAAGATTTTTCAGGGAATACCATACCTACAAATTTTGCTGAGATGATCAGAAATTCATATCATCCCGGCAGAAGCGGAGATGTTATGATTCTGCTGGAACCGGGTTGGCTGGAAGGATATACAAAGGGAACAACTCATGGAACGATGTATGCTTATGATACGCATGTTCCGCTTTTATGGTATGGATATAACATTAAAAAAAAGAATTTATATCGGAAAATCCTGATAGCAGATATTGCCCCTACCCTGGCTCAGATTTTAGATATTCTTGAACCAAGCGGAAATGTTGGTGTTCCGATTGTCGAGTTACTGAATAATTAAATATAGAAATACAATTACTTTTCACTAAAACATTTAAGACTATGTTACAGGAAGGAATAAAAATATATTTTGACTTTCAGGAGCCATTAGAGCATAGAATCTGGCTTAGCGGTGGAACGGAATCGGTAAAAGGAAGGTCGACAGCTGATTATCCTTACAGTGAATTAGCGATAAAACCGATGAAGCCCTGGAGAGCACCTTCAGAAAAGGAAATAAAGATGCTGGTGGCAAATGATGTTCCGAAAAATGAGGACTTTTCGTCAAATATTGCTGTAACTAAAATACCGGAAGAATTGATAAAACAATTGCAGGAACTCGGAGTATCAGATTTAAAATCAAAGGAGTCTGTCCTGAGTTTTTATAAAACACAGGCCTATGAAAAATCTTTTGAGCTGATTGATGAGTTTGTATGTAAGTATCAGTTTTCAGCAGAGAAAAAAGCATACTATAATTATTTCGTGGATCAGCCTGATCTCGATGTTGTTACATTGAATTACAACAAGGAAAGGGTCGGACTTCATATCGATAACAGAGATCAGCTTTCGGTTTATGACTCACAAAACGGGACCAGTATTTTCCTGTTGAACTTAAGTTCTGAAGATCGGTATTTCCTTTTTGTAAATCAGTCAGCCTCTAATATAATCGACTGGATTCAGGATAAAAAAGGAGAAAAATTACCAGGCAATTATACCGTAGAATATATCAATAAAGATTTTTCCGATTGCTTTCCTGAGTATAATGTCGTTAAACTGCGGATCAAACCATATGAAGCGTACATCGCTCCGGCGGAAAATATTATTCATGATGGCTCAACGGAAGGCTCGTCTTTACCCGGACTTAAATTTATGGCCGGAGGGTATTTCTGGTTACTGAATAACTAAACCCAAACGGTGGTAATACCGATCTGACTGTGAGAAATGTTTTATAACAAAACAACGAAGTCCGGAATGAGTGAAAGCTTCTCCTGAAACGTAAAATTCGAATTTGTATAAAACATTTCTCTTCATATTTCCTGTCTTGTTCCTGTAGGAACTTAAATTTCTGCAAAGAGGGTTAAATCGTGGATAATTTGAACCTCAAAGCCCTGTTTTCTGAATAATTGTATTTATTTTAGATGTATTAAACCATAAAATAAATACAATGCCATCTGACAAACTAACCGAAAAATTATCCCTTTTAATAATTCTTCTGCTCTTCAGCATTCCTGCTTTTACTCAGAAATTGTCCTTTACCGTTTCGATGGATAATCCCGACTCCCATCTTTTTCACGTAGAATTCAGATATGAGAGTGTTCCGGGGAAAAAACCTGTCGATTTTAAACTGCCTGTATGGAGTCCCGGATATTATCAAAAAATGAATTATCCGAAAAATATTGAAAACTTCATGGTTTTCGACAAAGGAGGAAAAGAGGTAAAATGGACTAAGAAAAATAACAATACCTGGTCTGTTGAAAATACCGGAAACGGATCTCTGATAATAACCTATGATGTACTCGCTGATCGTAAATTCGTGGCAAATAGTTACCTTGACAAGGATCGTGGTTATATCATTCCGACAAGTGTTTTCCTGCATCCTGCCGGGAAAATCAATTCTCAGGTTACTGTCACGATCAAACCTTATCCATCCTGGAAAAATGTGGCAACCGGACTAGATCTTACCGGGAAAGAGCCATTTACCTATACTGCTCCGGATTATGATGTGCTTTATGACAGCCCCATACTGATTGGAAATCTTGAAGAATTACCTTCTTTTTCTGTCAAAGGAATCCCTCATTATTTCATCGGATTCCGGCCAGGTGAATTCAATAAGGTACAGTTTGTCAATGATTTACAGAAAATTGTGGAACAGGCTTCTGGCCTGATCGGGGATATTCCTTATAAACATTATACTTTTATCGCAATCGGACCCGGACAAGGAGGAATTGAACATTTAAACTCAACGACTATCAGTTTTGACGGAGCATCTCTTAATACACCGGAAGGAAGAATCAGGGTTTTGAATTTCATTGCACATGAATATTTCCACCATTATAATGTAAAACGTATTCGCCCTATCGAATTAGGCCCTTTTAATTATGATAATGGAAATCGTACAAAAATGCTTTGGGTTTCCGAAGGGCTGACCGTTTATTATGAATACCTTATTTTAAAGAGAGCCGGTATAACTACCGATGAAGAGTTTCTGAATTCTTTTCATGCAAATATCATGGCTTTTGAAAACAAACCCGGCCGTCATTATCAGTCTCTTGCTCAGGCAAGCTATGAAACCTGGTCTGACGGGCCTTTCGGCAGAACCGGAGATGATGTAAATAAAACAATTTCGTACTACGATAAAGGTCCTGTTGTAGGGATGCTTCTGGATTTTAAGATCAGAAATGCTACACAAAACCAGAAATCTCTGGATGATGTGATGAGATCCTTATATCAGAAATATTATCAGAAAGAGAAAAGAGGTTTCACAGAAGCTGAATTCAGAAAAACGGCTGAAGGAATTGCCAAAACCCCGCTTTCAGATATTTTCGAATATATTTCAACCACAAAAGAGCTGGATTATAAAAAATATTTCAGATATGCCGGACTTGATGTTGATACTACAACTAAAGTTATTCAGGAATCATGGCTGGGACTTTCTGTTCGGGTGCGTAATGATTCCGCCTTTGTGGCAGAGGTTGACTGGGATTCTCCTGCCTGGAAATCAGGGTTGAGAAGACAGGATCAGATTTTGGAAATAAATGGACAAAAAGTGCCGATTTTGATTATTTCTGAAATAAGGGATTTACAAAAAACAGGCGGCATGGCGAAGGTTACGTTTATGCATGGTGGTGTAAGACAGGAAAAGGAAATTGTCCTGACAAAAAGATTTGGCCGGGATTTCAAAATCAGCCTGATTCCGGAAGCGACAACGCTTCAGAAGAAGATCTTTGCAGATTGGGCCAGAAAGAATAAATAATATCTGCCGGAAAAGAAGAAGGTCGCCTCTCAAAAGCGACCTTCTTCTTTTCCGGAAAATTACTTTTCTATGGATATATATTTTTGAGGCAGATTCCAGCCTTCTATTGAAATAACAGTTTTTTGATTGTCTGGTTTATATTCCAGAATAACACGTTTCTCAGTACCCGGAGAGACAGAAATATAATTGTCATCATAAAATGTCGGCAAGACTCTTTCCCTGGTTTGTTCATTTACCAGAGAAATTCTGTTGAAGAAAGCTACCGGATTATTTGAAGGATTTGTCAGTGTTACTTCTATTTTTCCCTCACTTTGTTTTCGTGCTGTAACCTTCAGGTTGTCAGCTTTCTGCATATTATTCAAGCCGGAATAATTGCCTTTGGCATCCGGATACCAATAGAAATTGTCACTGAGAACTTTCTTGTTTTCATCCAAAAGCTGGAGAGATAAGAAAACACCGCTATCTTTCCCCATGTCATCTATTGTCTTTTTTACAGAGAAGTATTTTTTAAATGAAGCAGGCTCGATATTTGAAAAAACCTGTGTAACGAGTTTTTCTTTTCCGGAAATATCATAAGTTTTGACAACAAGCATCAGATTTCTGTATGGCTTGAAGTCATTGTTCACAATCATGACCATCCCGTCCACCGGGTTGCACATAACGTGCAAAAGCTCGCTACCGGATTTCAGACCATATAAGCAGGCATTTGGATCAAGGTAATAATCATACATTTGTCCGCGCATAGCTGTCCAGGGATTCTGTGTTTTCCAGATAATTACTCCGGTGTACCATTCCCACATATGTGCGCTGAAACCTTCTATGAGTCCACGGTATTGATCATAATTAACCAGCTGAGCTTTTAAGGCAAAATCCTTTATGTCTTTAGAAGGCCCGTATGGTTCAATGTATTGATTGTATCCCACACCCGTATAAGTATGATACGTCCATACGGAGTCAGGCTTGTCGGAAGTACCGAATTTAGGAACATTTAAATTTTCTTTCGGAATAAACCTTTTCAGGGACTCATAATCGCCGATTCCCACTGAACCAACTTCAGAATTGAACGGAAAGGTCCGGTTTTCCCAGAAAGTACTGATTGGCTGAATGCCGTATGGTCCGTCTCCGTTTCCTCCCAGCGAATTATAAGACATGCTGTCTGAGTTAGAATATTCTACAAACCAACGTGTTCCGTCCAGTTTTGGCAGGATTGAATCTCGTAGCGGAACGAGAATATCTTCCGGAGGTGTAATTTCATTGCCGCCACACCAAATGGCAAGAGAAGGATGGTTTCTTACCATTTTAATCATATCTTCTGCTGATTTCAGGAATAAAGTATGATTATCAGGGTATTTTCTCCGGGTCCATTGATCTTCTTTTTTCTGAGGATCAACCCAACGTCCGTTACAGTCGCCGGAAATCCAGAAATCCTGAAAGACAAGCATCCCGTATTTGTCGCAGGCCTGATAGAATTCAGGTCTTTCTACCAAAGCTCCGCCCCAGATTCTGATCAGATTCAGGTTCATGTCCCGGTGAAAACGAACTTCTGCATCATAACGCTCTTCCGAAAAGCGAAGCATAGCATCTGAAATAATCCAGTTACCTCCTTTGATAAAAATTTTCTGCCCGTTTACATAAATCTGACGGCTTCCGGTTGTTGCATTCCAATCAGTCTGAATTTCTCTTACACCGAAAGTAACCGTTTCGCTATCACTCTGAATATTTCCTTTTTCAAGAAATTGCAATTGCGCCTTATATAAATATTGTTTCCCATAACCTGCCGGCCACCACAATTTTGGGTTTTTCAGCGTAAAATCATCCAATGTTATGGTTTTGGTTGTATGTGGTGCTAATGAAACTTTTTTCGAAACCTTATTTCCCTCAATTACATATTGCAGAAGACCTTCAACAGGCTTATTACCAGGGTTTTCAAGATCAGCTGTGACTTTGATAACGGCCGGTTGCTGATTTCCCTCCGGTGTTCTTCTACCCGGAACAAGCGTAATGATATGTGGGTCTTTCAGGTTAACAGACCGGGTTTTTTCAATATAAACTTTGTCCCAGATTCCTGTATTACGATCTCTGATAGGTCTGATCCAGTCCCAGCCGGCTGTGTACTGAATGGAGACATTTTTAGCAATCATGCCATCTCCGCCTTGTCCGCCATTGGCTTTACCAACCGGATCAGGAGGATGAACAATAACGGCAATACGATTATTCCCGTCTTTGGAGAGAAAAGGTGTAATATTAAAAGATTGTCTGAGAAACATTCCTTCATAAGCAGTGGTATTTATTTTTGAACCATTCAGGAAGATTTCGCAACTATAGTTTATTCCTCTGAATTTCAGCCAGACCTGATCGTCGTTTGCCGGGAAAGGTTCTTTAAATTCCTTTACAAACCAATACGTATAAAATTCCCTTCCGGTATCATAAATATCCGGAATTTTCTCATTGTTCAAACCGTAAAAAGGATCCGGAATTTCCTTGTTTGCCAACAGGGTTGTCAGCACAGTTCCCGGAACTACGGCAGGTTTCCAGCCAGCCAGAGAAAAGCCGGTTTTTGAAATCGTTTTGCCATCATCTTTTACTGTTTTAATCGGGGCACATTTCCAGCCTTCATTTAATTCATACTGGTTTTGGGCGAAAGTAACATGACCGGAAAATTGCAGCATAATTCCCGACATTAAAAAAAATAATATTGCGGGCAGTTTGATATTGAAGTCTTTTCGCATGATAAGTAGAGCAATTACAAAGAATGTAATTGCAGAAACATTAATAATTTTTTTTCGAAAAATAACGACCCGGCTTTTCGGTAAAAACGGAATTGAGCATTAACTACTTTTTTATGAGAGATTCTTAAGTAGTAATTACTAAAAAGTTCTTCCAAAGGCTTAAATCGTATCTTTTTTATTTGTTAAGCGAACAATTTAAGTCTATATCAGGACTTGCAATGACCTGTCTTATCATGCAGGAGACGTTTCCGAACCCCTTCTACAGTAATATTCCTTTTATATTTGCAGACACTGAAACTTTCCGTAAAGAAAAATATATAAAGCCTTTGTAAGTATATTTTTATAAATTAACACGAAGCATTCCGACATTATTTTACTATCTGTTCCTATATGATCTCTCAAAAAAAGAGTTTTTGTCTCCTTCTGATTTTTTGTTTATTCCTCCAGGAAATCATAGCAAAAGCGGAAGTTCCCTGTCAGCCGATAGCTTTGAAATGTGAACACCTTGTCAATCCCATAGGAGTGGATGCTGTGCAGCCACGATTATCATGGCAATTGAATGATTCCCGTTCCGGCGCAAAGCAAACGGCCTATCAGATTTTTGTGGGAACCGATTCGCTGAAATTGCTTAAAGGACAGGCGGATGTCTGGAACTCCGGAAAAGTATTATCTTCTTCTACGCTCGAAAGCTATAAAGGTTCAGACTTAAAAGCATTTACAAAATACTACTGGAAGGTTGAAGTCTGGGATAAAGACGGCATAAGGGCAAAAACATCGTTCATCACCGGTTTTGAAACTGGGATGAAAGGTATGAAAAACTGGAAAGGCTCCTGGATCAGCGATTCACATGATGTGACAACTAAACCGGCTCCTTATTTCAGAAAGACCTTTTCTGCTTCAAAAAAGATTCTTTCGGCCCGGGCATATATAGCAGTTGCAGGTTTGTATGAATTGTATCTGAACGGAAAGAAAATTGGCAATCACAGGCTCGATCCGATGTACACACGTTTCGACCGGAGGACGCTTTATGTCACACATGATGTGACTTCAGCCATGCAGGATGGCATAAATGCTGTGGGCGTTTTACTGGGAAATGGCTGGTATAATCATCAGTCTACGGCGGTCTGGTATTTTGATAAAGCACCCTGGAGGGGAAGACCTGCATTTTGTATGGATATCAGGATTGTTTATGAAGACGGTTCTGTAGAAACGATTAGCTCAGGCAAAGGTTGGAAAACATCATTGAGTCCGGTGGTATTTAACAGTATTTATACGGCAGAACATTATGATGCCCGCCTGGAACAACCAGGTTGGAATACTCCGAAATTCGAAGATTCTTCCTGGAAAGATGTTATTTTCCGCTCAGCTCCTTCAGAAAATATTGTAGCACAATTGTTACATCCGATCAGGGATGTGGAAGAAATTCCGGTTCAAAAGTTCAATAAAATCACGGAAAGCAATTATGTGTTTGATTTGGGAAGAAATATCTCCGGAGTCAGCAGAATTAAGGTTAAAGGACTTCCCGGAACAACTATTCGATTGAAACATGCTGAAAGGCTTATGGAAAACGGACATGTTGATTTGTCAAATATTGATGTTCATTACAGACCTACGGATGATTCAGACCCTTTTCAGACAGATATATTTATTCTCAAAGGAAATTCGGAAGAAACGTTTACGCCAAAGTTCAATTATAAAGGTTTTCAATATGTAGAAATTACAGCTGATCAACCTGTGGAATTATCTAAAGAAAGTCTGACAGGGATTTTTATGCATAGCGATGTTCCGGCAGCGGGAGAAATAAAATCCTCTAATCAGGTGGTAGATAAAATCTGGAAAGCGACAAATAATTCATACCTGTCAAATCTCTTCGGTTATCCGACTGACTGCCCTCAAAGGGAGAAGAATGGATGGACAGGAGATGCCCAGATTGCCATAGAAACAGGTTTATATAATTTTGACGGCATCACAATTTATGAGAAATGGCTTGCGGATCACCGTGACGAGCAACAGCCTAACGGGGTTCTTCCTTCTATTATCCCAACAGGAGGCTGGGGGTATGAATGGGGAAATGGTCCCGACTGGACCAGTACAATTGCCATAATTCCCTGGAATATTTACCTTTTTTACGGGGATAAGAAATTGCTGGCAGATTCCTATGATAATATAAAAAGGTATGTAGATCATATTACTGAAATCAGTCCTTCAGGACTGACAACCTGGGGTTTGGGCGATTGGGTTCCGGTTAAATCCAAATCTCCGGTGGAGCTGACATCCACAGCATATTATTATGCCGATGCAGGTATTCTGGCAAAAGCGGCAAAACTTCTTGGAAAAGAAGCAGATTTTGTAAAATATAATAAACTGGCACTTAAGATTAAAGATGCTTTTAACGCTAAATATTTTAATAAAGAAACAGGCTTATACGGAAATGGAATTCAGACAGAACTGAGTGTTGCGTTGTTCTGGGGACTTGTTCCGGATTTGTATAAAAATAAAGTAGCTGAGAATCTGGCCAAAAGAGTTGAGGCAGATAATAACCATCTTGATGTAGGATTGCTGGGAACCAAAGCTATTTTGAATGCTTTGAGTGAAAACGGATATGCTGATGCGGCGTATAAAGTTGCTTCTCAGGAAACATATCCGTCCTGGGGCTGGTGGATTGTGAACGGAGCGACAACATTGTATGAAAACTGGCCGATTGATGCCAAATCTGATATTTCCAGAAACCATATTATGTTCGGGGAAATAGGAGCATGGTTTTATAAATCTCTGGGAGGTATTAAGCCCGATCCTGATCAGCCCGGATTTAGAAATATTCTGCTTGAACCTCATTTTGTCCAAAATCTGAATCATTTTGAGGCATCTCATGATGGCCCTGAAGGAAAGATCGTTTCTTCCTGGACAAGAGAAAACAATGTAATTCAGTACAAGGTAGTTATTCCTCCGAACTCTACAGCAAAGCTTCGTCTTATACTTGAAAAAGGCCGGAATGTGTTTGAAAATCAGAAAACAATAAGTACAGAAAATACGCTTATGAAAATTCAGGGTACTGATAATCAGGTCTTTACCAAAACGTTATCTGCCGGGACGTATTTGTTTGAATTGAAGTTTTAAGATTAAATAAAGAGAAGCAGGGTAAAAATAAAATCCTGCTTCTCCATTCTCATATCCCCTCCTGAAAAGATTTTTCCCGTCTGTAATTCCAATTTGCCAATATAATTTTATAAATTTCCAATATGAATTTTATTATCATCTGTTAAGAGTGAGGGTTGGGAATCTGTAATTTAACCCCCGCTTACAGGTAATAATGATTCCCGGTACTCTGAAATTTGAGCTTTCTTGCGGAAAAACCTTTGGCCTTCCATGAAATAAATACCTGTAAATGAGGGAGTATTTTATCATATTTAAGGGATTTATCTTTCGAAAAGGATACCTTATACCTGAACTTTATGAGTCAATCAACAAATGAGCACGATGAAGAAAAGCTATGGCGAAATTTTCGTGATGGTGATGAGAAGGCTTTCTCTCTAATATATACCCGGTTTTTCCCTGTTTTATACCAATATAGCTATCATATCGTACGGGAAGAAAATATTGTAAAAGATTGTATTCAAAACCTCTTTGTTGAGCTTTGGCGAAGCCGGAGTAATCTGGCTGATACGGATTCTGTAAAGTATTATCTGCTGAAGGCCATCCGGCGGAAAGTGTACAGGGCGATTCAGAAAGAAAGCGTTTATGTGGAATTTATGGAAGGAAGAGATGAAAAGGATGTGTTTTTTTCTCCGGAATTAGAATTGATTATCAGTCAGACCGAAGCGCATCATCAGGAAATATTGAAACAGGCTATCAACCAGTTATCTAACCGGCAGAAAGAAGCGATCACCTTGTTATATATTGAGGGACTTTCTTATCCTCAAATCTCTGATATTATGTCACTTAAGGTTCGGAGTGTTTATAACCTGATTCATACTGCCCTCGAAAGTTTAAGAAAAGATTTAAATCAACCCGGAATCTGGTTTCTGCTGACAGCACTTCTGAGTGTTTAGAAAAGTCTGATTACCAGAAAGGTACATGCTGAAATACTTCAGCATGTACCTTTCTTTGTTTTTAGGATCAGACAGCAGCAAGGGTTGAAAAGGCCTTATTTTTATCGATAATCTGATAAACAGTTTCTACTGAGGTACTCGAACGAAAGCCATCTGCCGGAGTATTCACAACATAGTCGATCAATTGATCCAAGGTTGATGTGGCCACATGCATACGGGTATCTGATGAGGCATAATAGATAAAAACGTTGCCATTATCATCCGGAATCCAGCCATTTGCGAAAGTTACATTGGAAACATCACCAACCCTTTCAATGCCTTCCGGTGCGATAAAATAACCACCGGGTTTATAAATTACCCTGGTAAGATCATTCAGGTCAGTCATGAATACATACAAAACATAGCGTAATCCTGCTGCGGTATTTCTTACCCCATGTGCAAGATGCAGCCAGCCTAAATGTGTTTTGATAGGAGCGGGGCCTTGTCCGTTCTTGACTTCATAAACAGTATGATAACGTTTTTCGTCAACAATAAACTCTTTTTCAACTACTGCGTTTTCCATAGTGTCAGCAAAACCAAAGCCGATTCCGCCACCTGTTCCGGCCTCGATAAATCCATCCTGAGGACGAGTATAAAAAGCATATTTACCATTTACAAATTCCGGGTGAAGCACCACATTTCTTTGTTGCGGGGAAGGACTCTTTAAATCAGGAAGGCGTTCCCAGTTGATTAAATCCTTTGTTCTTGCAAGACCGCATTGTGCTACGGCAGAAGACTCATCGCCGGGTTTAGCATTCGGATCTTTTCTTTCCGTACAGAATAATCCATATACCCAGCCATCCTCATGTTTTACCAAACGCATGTCATAAACGTTGCCATCCGGCTCTTCAGTTTCAGGCATATTTACAGGATATTCCCAAAAACGAAAATTGTCAATCCCGTTCGGACTCTCTGCAATGGCAAAGAAAGATTTTCTGTCCAGACCTTCAACTCTTACAACCAGAATATATTTCCCCTGCCATTTTATAGCACCTGCATTGAAAGTCGCATTGATACCAAAGCGTTCCATCAGGAAAGGATTTGTTTCAGGATTGAAATCGTATCTCCATGAAAGCGGGGAATGCTGGGCGGTCAGAACCGGATTTTCATACCGGTCATACACGCCGTTTCCTAAAGTTTGTTTTTTGTTCTTTTGCGTTACTAAAGCCTCGTGATTGTCTTTTAATTGCTGCAAACGCTCTTCAAAAATTTTCATATGTACATATTTGATTATAAAAAAGTATTGAAGGACGGTCGTGTTCTTTGCAGAAATTTCCGGGCAATAAATCCTCAAAACTGGGAATGCAATGCATCAACCCTTGCAGATACTTTTTAAATATTTAAGAGATAGGAAGTTTTTTATACCATGTTTTCCAAAGGATCACTACACAAACAGCCAGCACCGCTGCAGTGATACCAATTTGAGCCGGCATCATCAGCACCACAAAAACGGGCAGAGCGGTTATAGAAGTCTGGGCGATTGTACCAATCAGCACGTTAAACATATCCGCTTTAAAGTCCTTATTAGCTTCAAAATCAGGGTTCTCAGCCAAGACCAATTGCTCAATAGGCTTCCAGAAACCCCAGGGACGAATATTCTGATAAAACTTTTTCAGCACGTCCACATCTGTAGGCGGGGTCATTAAAGAGCCGATTACAGAACCCAATCCCGATAAAAAAAGAATAACCGGAAAATAATACAATGGAAGTGCATGCGGGAAAATCGTCGGTAAAATCATGGAAGAAGTGATTCCCATAAGCATTCCCCAGAAAAATCCGTAACTGTTGAATCTCCACCAATGCCATTTCAAAACGTTTGCTGCAATATATCCGCCGTATAAAGCAGATACAATCCATTGTAAAATACTGTTGACATCTTTGGCAAAAAAGCCAAGCAATATGCTGATTACCACCACAGTGAGTCCTGTGAGATAATTCATGCTGCTGATTTGTTTGTTACTCGCATTAGGATTAATTGATTTCAGGTAAATGTCGTTTACCAGATAAGCCTGAGCTGCATTGAATGTTCCGGCAAAGGTTCCCATAAATGCGCCCATCAAACCAACTAAAATAAGACCCAGCAAACCAGAGGGAATAAATGTATTTAATACTGAAGGTAAAATACGCTCGAAATCCAGTCCGTTTGCGGTGCTGATATTGATGTCTTTGTAAAATAATAAAGCTAAAACCGCTATCCCGATAATCAACAAATACCTGGTAGGAAGTAAAACCACATTGACAATCATACTCATCAGAGCGGCCTCTCTCGGGGATTTGGTTGAGAGTATTTTTTGCATATCATAATTTGGGGCGGGGCCAGCCAGACTCGATAAAATACCTTTGGCTGTCATTAAAGCAAAGAAATAACCAAAAGGAGAAAACCCGTCATCGTGAATTTTTTCATTAACTCCTTCTACGTACCCTGACCAATCCATATTTAATTCTTTTCCGAAAAACAGATCTGACCAACCCTGAGGAACAGCTAAAACATGTGTTGACAGTGCATTCATGGCAATAATTGCTATTGCAATCGAAACAAAAACCATGATGATATAATGAATCAGATCAGCCCAGACGATACTTTTCATACCGCCCAGCAGAGAATAGAAAACCGTAAATAAAGTAAAAATAATACCATAAAGGTGTGCCACATATTCGGGAGCGACGTTGATTGGAGCGTAAGGTTTTACAATTTCCCAGGGAATAAAAATCTCAATGAATTTCCCCAGTCCTATAAAACCATAAGCCATAAAACCAAGGCAGCAGAGTAATGCAAAAGCAATAATAATTTTATGGGAAAGCTGTGCATCGGCTTTGGTTCCAAACCGGGTCAGCATCCATTCTGCTCCGGTAGAAACATTTGACCTTCTCAGCCAGACGGACAGATAAACCATCATGAATATCTGGTTAAATACTGGCCATAACCAGGGCAGCCAGATGCTTTTTACGCCATAAACAAACATAATTGCCACCATCCAGGCAGTACCTGAAATATCAAACATTCCGGAAGCATTTGAAACGCCAAGCATCCAGAATGGCATAGAGTTTCCTCCTAATAAATAATCATTTTTACTTCTTTTGGCCTGTTTTTGTAATACAATTCCTATGACCGAAACAAGTGCTAAATATGCAATAATGACAATGACGTCAAGCAGTTGAATTTTCATTAATCTTCAGGATAAAACATTCTAAAGTAAGGTGGACAAATTGTCATTTTCTAATAATTCCCGAGGGTTTTTCCAATGTTTTTAACAGCCGGAAAACCCTCGGGAATAACCTTAGATTGTATGATACAAATTTGATTGTTTTTTTAATTCAATGAATAATACTTTTTTATCAATTCATTATATAAATACTACTATTTTTTGATTTTCTGGCTTTTTCTACCCCAATCAAAAGATTTATATAACTATTAATTAAAAAGATTGACATAATCTCAGGGTAAAAAATAGTACTTTTTTGAATTAAGATAAATACTATTTTATCCTAAAAAGACAATGATTCTTTTATTCAAATTTAGAAGAAACTGTTATTCCTGTCCAGGAATCTGTTCTGAAAGGACTTGCCGGAAATCCTTCTGAGTTGAATAAATTTGCTTCTTCCGGAGCATCAGCCCAGCCATATCTGACCGCTGCAGGTTTGGGTACTTTCGGACTTGAAACGATTACTTTATTATTGACAATTTCTGCTTTGGCATAATAGAATACCTTATCTTCTCCGGCAATTTCAAAACCCTTCAGGTAATTGTATTTGTCTTTTGCCAGTAATCCTTTTGCCGTAAATCTGAAGGAAATTTCTGCTTTTCCATCTTCAAATTTTGCCGAGTCGAACATTGGAGAACTATATTCGATATTCTGACCGTAATTTTGCTTTAAAGCCTGAACAGCTAATCTGTGTGCTACATCCTGTTTATTGGTCGGGTGAATATCTGCCGGATTACCAACATCGGTAGTAACAGCCATTCCTGTGTTTGGTAAAGCTAAAGTCATCGTTTGTGCTTCTCTTAATTCAGCCCAGTTGCTTCCCTGATTACTGTTTTGATTTGCGCCAAAACTTGAAAGCTGTACAAAATAAAAGGAGAAATTATCATCCCATTTTTTACGCCAGTCGTTAATCAGCAAAGGGAAACTACTTCTGTATTGAAAAGCTCTTCCGGCATTGGCTTCACCCTGATACCATAATGTTCCGCGAATAGAAAAAGGTAATAACGGAGCGATCATAGCATTGTAAATTGTCGTACCGATATTATTACTGGAATGTACATATTCATGTTTTTCTGCGAAAGAAGGCATCAGTTTCCAATTCCCTGAAAGACTGATTTTTTGAGTACCCATGCTCACATTAAGATCTTCAGCTGAGCCTTGTAAACCCAGTCCATACCAGGGCAGACTGATCAGGCTTCCGAATTTGACAACAAGCTGATTTTTACCTTCTTTCCAGGTGTTTGCAGGAATAGTGATTTTTCTTACCCCTTTGATGATACCTGCAGAGACCAATTTCCCATTTATATAAATTTCATTAAAACTGTCATTTTCAGCCAGGCTTAATACACTTTGCAGGTTGACAAATTCAGATGGAATTTCTACCGATCTGGCCATATAACCTTTCCCGCGGAATGCCCAGATGCCTTTCCAGTCCCATTGTCCTAAAGGACTACCTCCATTCTGCCATTTTGAGAAATCATATCCTTCTTCCAGGTATTTCTTTTCGTCCTGTACATCAGGATTAATTTCCCCGTTTCCCAAAAGCTGTTTTCTCAGCTTTTTATCGTGATAAGCATCGGCTTCATTCCAATTTTTGGGAAAATTCTGAACATATGATTTCAACTCAGGATCACTGAGCATTCCTTCTTTACTGATCCATCCTTCTACCTGAGAGCCACCCCATGAAGAATGCAGAATACCTACGGGAATATTTAATTTCTGATAAAGTTCACGGGCGAAAAAGAAGCCAATGGCTGTAAATTCACCAACCGTTTCAGCACTGGCAATTTTCCATTCTCCGTTTTTAAGGTCAGTTTGTTCGTTAATAGTTACCTCATGTTCCACTTTGAAGTGGCGAATTTGAGGGAAATCAGCATGTTTCTTTTCAGTCTGGAAATTATTAGCCTGAGAAACCATCCATTCCATATTCGACTGGCCTGAACATAACCATACCTCTCCGATAAGTACATCATTTACAGAAAGACTCCCGGATTTAGCAGTTACAGCTATTTTATAGGGTCCTCCCGCTTCGAGTGGAGAGAATTTTACAAGCCATTTTCCACCCGCATCACTCAGGACTGTTTTTGTTTGTCCGGCAAGTGTAATACTTACCTTTTCGTTCGGATTGGCCCATCCCCAGACAGGAATAGGTTTTTGTCGCTGGAGCACTACGTGATCAGAGAAAAGACGAGCCAGTTTTAGTTGGGCAAAGCTCTCGCTTCCTGCAAGAAGTAAGATAATAAAAAGTAAACGTTGCATAATCGCTTGTTAAGTGTGTGATAGATTGTTGCCTAAATTAATCTAAAATACTTATGTTTTTGTCATGGATCCAGGCGATTTGTATGATATGTGCTTTCAAAAGAAATGGCTTATGCAGAACACAAGCCATTTTGAAAAATTAACCACTTTTAATCTAAATGTATTTAGGGAATATGAAATATGGCTATTATTGTATGTGTTAGTGCACTTTCGAAATACCGGTAATTCTCCTTTATTTTACCAGTAATAAATTGTCAATATAAAATGTTTCATTCTGAGTATCAGGGCCTTTTATTCTAAATCCAAGCTGATTGAATTTGTTGCCATTAGCCCATAATTTCAAAGTCGAAACAGGAATTTTGTAATAAGTCCAGACATTGGCAGGAACATTGATTTTATTGCTTTCATTGAAACTTCCAAAACCGTCAATTCCCTGATCGGAAGAAATGTAGAGAGAGTAATCGGCTGATGCTCCTTTTACCCAGAATGTCAGGAATTTATAATCCGCAGAATAAGTTACTCCTGTATTCCAGTTGGCAAAACCGAAAACATGCCAGTTCCCGCTTGCATAGGTTTTTCCGATAGATTTTTTACCGTATTTGTAAATCGTTGAAGAAATTACACCGGCATCACCCCATGAACCGTCAGCGAAACCATCGCCGTAACCATCTGTGAAAATCTGGAAAGCTTTGTCCACATTTACAAATTCCTGAGTAGTTTTCAGGAGTCCTGAAGAATTGACTATATCAAGGGAAGTTCTTCCGTCGGAAGTAACCGGCATTTTGATTACCAGTTGTTTTTTGCTTTTTGAAAGGACTGTTGCAGCAGTGGTTGTTCCGGACAATCTTACAGAGGAAACATCCGCCAGGTTATTTCCTGTTAACGTAATTTCATCACCTCCTGTAAAATCATTGGAAGTCACTGAAGAAACGGAAGGAAGAGCAATTACTTTGAATGGGATAGAAACAGATTTTCCGTCCACATTTGTGAAAGTAATTTTTTGCAAACCTCCGTTTGCTGTATCAGGTACGCGGAAAACGATTGCGTTTTCAGTATTAAACGAAGGATTCAGACCAGTAGGAACGTTTCCGTTTTCGAATACAATCGAGCGCATCTGGCCTAAGCCGGAACCTGTTAAGGTTAATACCGAACCTCCGGCTGCGGAATCGGGGGCAATTCTGTCTGCTTTGGGAGTGCCCGGTTTAATAGTGTCCCCGTCACTGCAGGCTGTCAGTAGTGCGAAGCCCGACATAAAAGTGAGTAAGACTATTTTTGAGAAAATGCTTTTCATCTGAAGATCTTTTTATGTTTTCTTATGCTGACAAGGGGGGCTGGCTGCTTATCAGTCAACCCCGCTGTGTGCTGATGTCTATTTATAATAAGGAATGGCTGGCTCGTTCAACTTAGGATTTGAGACTGTTTCCGCCTGAGGAATCGGTAAATAAAGCTGTGAAGCAGATGTGATTACAGGAGCATTATGGTTAATTGAGCCATCTCCGTTGTAGGTTCCTCTTTCCTGTGCCGCAATCATCTGTTTGGCTTTATCAAATCCTTGTCTCTGGATATCAAACCAATAGTCTCCTTCGAAAGCGAATTCAACTCTGCGTTCTTTCAGGATAACATCTTTTGTCAGACTGGTTACTTCTCCAAGTCCTGCTCTTTTATGAACCTTATTAAAGGCTGTCAGCGCAGATGCTTCTGAAGTGGAAGGATTCGTTCCTAAAGTTGCTTCGGCATAGATTAATAAAACATCTGCATAACGAAGAATATAAGTGCATATATCTGTAGAGGTACCATTGATATTTTCACCGTTTGAACCGGGTCCGACAATATATTTCAAAGCATTTGAACGGGTTGGCGTTTTGATTTTCAACGCATCATCATTACTGCTTGTCCAGGTTGTATCGTACATATAACCATTCGGGAAATTGACATTTTTCCAGTCAGAACGGGTAAAACCATGTTCCATTACAGATCCTTTGCGTCTTTTATCACCAAACTGATAAGATTTTAACACGTCGATAGAAGGAATAACTGCAGACCAGCCGGCACCGGTTGTTGGTTTCAGCAAAGGTCCAGGTCCTACATAAGCCTGAATCGGGTTACCGATTGAATATCCTCCGGAAGCAAGCCATTGTAAAGAAAACAAAGATTCTGCGTTATTATTAACTTTTGAACTGGTGAACATCTGGGCATAGTCGTCCATCAGGGTATATTTTCCCGAGGCAATTACTTCATTTGCTTTTGCTTTTGCATTAGCATAATCAGCCTGATACAAATAAACTTTGGCCATCATTCCTTTTGCGGAATATTTGGTTACACGACCAGGCTGATATGAATTTTCGGGTAAATTTTCTTCTGCATATTTCAAATCTTCCAAAGCAAAACGCAAAACATCTTTTTGAAGATACTTTGGCACTCTGTAATCCCCGGAGTTGGCAAGGGCAACAGGATCTGAAACAATTGGTACATCACCGAAAATTCTGGCGAGGTAAAAATACGCTACACCTCTCATGAATCTGGCTTCGGCAATACCCTGGGTAAGAAAAGCAGGATTACTCACCTGACTTTTCTTTTGTTCGAAAGTCTGGACAAGAACCGTTGCATTTCCGGCTACTTTATAGAATGCATACCATGAACGGGATACCTGCTCATCGGTACTTTGCACGGTGAAATTCAGGAAGGAGTTGTATTTAGGATCTCCGGTGTACATGTTACCGCTCAGCACTTCCCCGATGGCATGGAACGCTTTATCCTGATATTCATACCAGATTGTATTATATAAAAGTCCGGTTGCGCCGTTCACCTGTTCCGCTGTGGTATAATAGTTGTCAAGTGTAGGGCCATTCTGGGAGGGCCTGTCAAGGAAGCTTTCTTTGCAGGAAGTCATTAATCCTGCGCAGGCCATGAGTAAAAATATGATCTTCTTTTTCATAAGATGATAATTCAATATTGTTTAGTATTGTACCAGCTGTGCCAAATCTGCCTTTTCCGCTGCTTTTTTGCTGATACTCCTTTTTTCTTAATTAGCTGTTAAAACTCGAAATTACCTCCGATGGTGAACGTACGAGGGTTAGGATAGTGGCCATCATCTACGTTCATGTACTTAATACTGTTGTTGAACGAACCTAATTCCGGATCATACCCACTGTATTTTGTAAATGTATAAGCATTTTGTACCGAGAGATAAAGACGGGCATTGGTAAGTTTGGCCTTACTAATCAAGGATTTAGGCAGATTGTATCCTAAAGAGATATTTTGTATTCTCAGATATGAACCATCCTCTACGAAGCGGTCAGATACTCTGAAGTTGTTATTATGCCATTGATTGTAGCGTGGAAGAGATCCGTTCGGATTGCTTTCGGTATATCTGTCCAAAACGGCTGTTGATTGATTCCAGTAAGCATTCTGCATTCCTTCTGTCAGACGACGTGTGTAATTCAGAATCTGTCCGCCCTGGCTTCCGCTTAAGAAAACCGATAAGTCAAAACCTTTGTAATTGAATGTATTTGTGATACCATAAGTGAAATCAGGATTTGGATTACCGATTACAGTAACATCTTTTGAATCAATAACTCCATCGCCGTTAAGGTCTTTGTAACGTACATCACCTAACCAGGTTCCTGTAGGTTTTACATCAAGTCCCTGAGAAGCGCCTGATTTATTTAATTCTTCACGGGTTCTGAACAAACCATCTGTTACATATCCGTAAAATGTACCTACCGGCTGTCCGACCGCACTCCTGGTAACAAGTACCGCATCACCATATTCTTTGTATCCTCTGATCGAAGCACTCGGGTCATTGAGTTCATTCAGGATATTTTTGTAATGTGAGAAAATAAAATTGGTTTTCCAGGAGAAACCCTTACTCTGAATGTTATACGTGGTCAGACTGATATCAATACCCGTGTTGGTCATTTTTCCGGCATTGGTCCATGGAGAGTTGATATCATTCCAGGAAGTTCCTAAACCGGAAGATACCGGCAATTGCGTTTGCAAAAGCATATTGGTTGAGACTTTTTTGTAAACATCTAAAGTCAGGTCAACCTTACGGTTAAATAAGGTCGCATCAATACCACTGTTGTAAGTAACAACCGATTCCCAGGCAAGATTAGGGTTACCCACGTTCTGAGGAACACCACCTGCTCCATATGGAGCGGTACTGAACAAACGGATGTTAGTGGTATAAACGTTATTTCCGCCTACACCTGAGTTACCAACGGCACCGATTCCTGCTCTGAGTTTAAGAAAGTTTACCTTTTCCCAGTTTTTGGCAAAGTTTTCACCGGAGATTGTCCAGCCGGCAGAAACAGCCGGGAAGTAACCAATTCTTTTGTTTGGCCCGAAACTAGCCGATCCGTCTCTTCTCAATGAAGCACTTAATGAATACTTGCTGTTGTAAGAATAATTTACACGTGCAAAATATGACTCCATAGCCCAGGGATACTTTCCTCCTGAAATAGATTGTGTTGTACCTCCTTCTCCTGCATTTAAGGAAGGAAGGTTCAGAGTAAGATTCTGACGTGAAGCAGTTACCTGATCGTAATTAGATTCTGATACTTCATGACCAACTACTGCATTTACCCAGTGATTTCCGAAACCTTTGTTGAAAGTCAGGTAATTTTTTAAAGCCCAGTACAAACTTGTTCCGCGGTCTTCTACCAGTTTACTTGGAGAAAGGATAATCAATCCGCTTGCATCATTACGTACATAAGGTTGAAATGCTGTGTTTTGAGAAAGGTTGAAATCATAGTTTAACTCATTTCTCAAAGTCAGCCATTTGGTAAATTCAAGTTCAGCAAAAATATTCCCGAAAGCTTTGGTCTGAATTGCTCTTACATCTCTTAATTCTGCTAAAGCAACCGGGTTATTGGGATTTCCGAAAGTAGAACCACCGATGGATGTTACTGAAGAATAACTTCCGTCAAAACCTTTCACCGGAGAAGCCGGACTATTGTACAAACCCACACTGATTACGGCATCAGAGCCATCTGTAAGTGTAATTTTTTGATTAGCTCTTGAAACGTTCACACTGACTCCGGCTTTCAGCCAGCTTTTTACCTGATGGTCAACACTGGCTCTTAAAGCATATCTTTCAAACTGTGAACCAATTACGGTACCTTTCTGATCGAAATAATTCATCGAAAAGTAGTAAGTAGTTTTATCTTTACCTCCCGAGAAGGCTAACTGATGGTTTTGAATATATCCGGTCTGGAAGATCGCATCCTGCCAGTTAGTACCATTGCCCAGAACGGCCGGATTTTTGAATTCTCCCAACGTATCTAAAGTGCCAGCTCCGCTTGCTCTCACTTCAGGAACAAGGGAATTAAAATAACCGGCATACTGCTGAAGATTCAGAAGAGGTAACTTCTTAGGAATTCTTTGTACCCCGTAATATACATCATAACTCACTTTCCCTTCCCCGCTTTTTCCTTTTTTTGTCGTAATTAAAACTACTCCGTTGGCAGCTAACGCTCCGTAAATAGCCTGTGCAGAAGCATCTTTTAATATATCGATTGATGCAATATCATTAGGGTTCATCGCCGCCAGAGGACTTTGCACTGATTGTCCTGCCATACCGCCTAACTGATCCTGTGCAATACTGCTGCGACCACTTAATATCGGAACACCGTCGATTACATATAGAGGTTCGTTTCCGTTTACACTGGTAATACCACGAACTTTGACTGAAACACCACCCCCGGGCTGACCGCCATTGCTTGTTACAGTTACTCCGGCAACTTTACCCTGGAGAGCCTGATCTGCTCCCGGCACGGGTAAATTCTTAATATCTTTTTCACTTACAGAAGAAATTGAGGAAGTAATATCTGCTTTCCTGGCTGTACCATAACCAATTACTACAACTTCTGCCAGATCTTTCACGTCATTCTCTAAGGTAACATTGAGAACGGATTTGTTACCTATCGCCTGAACACTCGATACCATTCCGACGAATGAGAAAATAATAGACTTGCTGCCTTGCGGAATACTGATTTTGTAGTTCCCGTTTACGTCTGATGTAGTACCTGTTTTTGTATCTTTTACCAGAATTGATACGCCGGGAAGACCTGCTCCGGTGACATCGGTTACTTTACCAGTCATGGTTCGCTGCTGCGCCCGGGATACGGTTCCCCACAGCATTAAGGAGCATAGGAGAATGATTTTAGTTGTAAAATTCTTCATAAATTATCTTAAATGAAATTTTGTATTGATGGTACAAAATTGATTTATTCCAGAATAAAATGTATAGTACTATTTTAACTAATGATTGAACATTAACTACTATTTTTTATTTTATCGATATTTTATAGTACTATTTGGATTTAAAAATCAAATTATATAACCAAATGATGTTTTATTGTGATTTTAACTAATGGTACTTTTTCGACAAAATTTCACAAAAATTTGTACTTTTTTTAGCCATAAAATTGACAGTTTCAGGGAGTCTTTCAGAAAAAAGATTTTATCCTGAAAGAGAAAGGATTTAAATAGGCAGCAAGAATAAGCAGGGTAGAGGTGTTTATCCTGAACAAATGCTGTAATTTTAGAAGACAATTCTTTCATTTTTAAAAATCCGTATTATGACTAAGTTTTTAGTTTTCAATTGTCTGACCGCTTTACTTTTTATCCGGAGTGTCAGCTTTGCACAAACAGAATCTTTTGAGGAACAGGTAAAAAATCTGGCTAAAAACATTAAGGGAACAGTCGGAGTAACAGTAATGAAAGTGGAAGAGAAACAACATTTTTCCTGGAATGGAGATAAGCATTTCCCGATGCAGAGTGTTTTTAAATTTCCGATTGCCATGGCCGTTCTTCATGAGATAGACTCAGGTAATTGCAGTCTGGATAAAATGATCCATGTGGCGAAGGAAGATATGTATAAGACTTACAGTCCTTTAAGAGATAAATATCCTGAGGGGAATATAGATGTTTCCATTAGAGATTTACTTGTATATATGGTGTCTCTGAGTGATAATAATGCCTGTGATATTTTACTGGAAAAGGTGGTGAGTGTTTCAAAAACGGAGACATTTTTACGAAAACTGGGCATTAAAGGAATCCAGATAAAAGCGTCGGAAAAGGAAATGGGGAAAGACTGGAATGTACAATATACTAACTGGACTCAGCCCGTTGAAATGGGCAGATTGCTGGAGATTGTTTTCAGAGAAAAAGCATTGTCCAAATCGTCCAATACCTTTTTACTCAAAATAATGACAGAAACGCCTACCGGACTCAAAAGGATAAAGGGTTTATTGCCGGAAGGAACCTCGTTAGCTCATAAAACAGGAACATCTTCTACCAATTCTGAAGGTATAACCGCCGCTGTAAATGATGTAGGAATCGTTACACTCCCCAATGGAAAGCACCTGATAATCTGTATCTTTATCATGAATGCAAATGAGCGGGCTGAAGGAATAGAACCGACTATTGCTGCAATTGCAAAGGCTGCTTTCGATTGGGGCATGAAATAAATAAAGGCCACCGGAGCTTAAGGCAATACTTTTATCGCATCATACAGTAATTGAATATATTGTTCCCGGTCTATGTCATAGACTACCTCAGCATTGGGTTCTTTTTTGAGGACGTTATAAAAATCAACAACAGTAGTGCCGGTAGTAAGTTTTCCCTGCAATTCCACGTCAACATAACAAGGTTTTGACTTGAAAATCGAAGGGGCAATTAAGCAGGCAATTGAGCATGGGTCGTGGAGTGCTGCGCCGCCTTCCAGTTCCGGAAGTTCCTGGCGATAGAAAATGGAGAAGAAATCCATTAACTCTGCTACCACTTTCCCGGATTGATTACCTATGTTACGGAAAAGCTCGATATCTTCCTGAAAAACGAGCGCTTTATGTGTAACATCAAGCCCGCACATGGTAATCGGGACGCCTGAATTGAACACTATCGAGGCCGCTTCAGGATCAACATAAATATTAAATTCAGCCTTTGGTGTTATATTTCCTCTGAAAATTCCGCCACCCATTAATGAAATCCGTTCGATTTTATGTTTCAGATGAGGATATGCGAGCAGAAATGTTGCAATATTGGTGAGAGGGCCTGTCGGAACGATTGTTATTTTCTCTTCACTTTCTTCCAGAATTTTAGCGATCGCTTCTACGGCTGAAAGTTTTTCAGATATTTTATTAGGCTCCGGTAAAATAGGGCCGTCCATTCCCATTTCCCCATGTACATGATCTGCGATGATAAGATTTCTGAAAAGCGGTTTTTCACAACCTTTATAAACATCAACTTTTGCCCCGATTAATGTTACGATTTTTAAGGCATTTTTTAAGGTTTTTGACTGCGTCTGATTTCCGGCGGAAGTGGTAATGGCTTTCACATCAAATAAACCGCTTCCGAAAGCGAGCATAATCATTACAGCATCGTCATGTCCGGGATCACAATCAATAATAACGGGAATCTTTTTCATATATTTATAAGTACTTTGATCAGTTTTGAGATTTTGGTGAAGTTCAGCGACCGCTTTTAATCAATTGCTACTTCATTTTTGTAAGGGGCTGAAGATTGTGCTCCCATTCTGGTTACTGAAATACTGGCAGCCTTACAGGCAAATTTGCAGGCCTTAAGCCAATCGGTATTTTCCACCAGAGCAGTTAGTAATGCACCATTAAAAACATCTCCGGCAGCTGTAGTATCAACCGGAGTAACTTTATTGGCCGGAATAATTTCTGTATAATTTTCATTCATCAGAAAAACCCCTTTACTGCCCAGGGTAATAATTACATTCTGAACACCTTTTTCCCTGAAATAATTTCCGGCTTTGTGAAGACTTTCTTCATCTTCGGGCAAAATTCCGGTAATCAGGTGGGTTTCAGTTTCATTGGGAGTAATCAGATAAAGCCCATCCAGAAATTCATCTTCCAGTTTACTGGCAGGGGCAGGATTAAGGATTACCTTTTTTCCGGATTTTTTGCCTTTCTGGATAAGGTATTTTACGGTATCCAATGGTATTTCCAGTTGCAGGAGAATAATTTCTGCAGAATCAAAAACTTCGTTTTCAATATCAGCAGGTTGCAGATCCATATTCGCTCCGGAAGCAACAACAATGCTGTTTTCGCCATGACCATTTACCGTAATAAGAGCCACTCCTGAAGCGAAATCTTCTGTTTTTCTGATATGATTAATGTCTATTCCTTCCTTACTGAAACCTTCCAGCGCAGAATTTCCGAAAAGGTCTTTTCCTACCTTTGTGATAAAAACCACTTTTGCTCCCAGCCTGGCCGCAGCGACGGCCTGATTGGCACCTTTTCCACCAGGATTCATTAAAAATACACCGCCAAGAACGGTTTCTCCCGGAACCGGGAACTGCTCGGTTTTCACAACCATATCGGTATTAGAGCTACCGATTACCAAAACTGTTTTCTGACTCATCAGGAATTAATGACTGTTTAAGGGAAGGCCTTTGTTTACAAATTCTTTCCAGTTGATTTTTTCTTCAGCATGGCGTTTTTCAACCATTGTGATACAGTCTTCAACAGGACAAACCAATTTACAAAGATTACAGCCTACACACTCTTCTTCGATAATAGAATAATTGTTATAAGGAAATCCCTTACTAAGATTAATGGATTGATGCGAGGTGTCCTCACAAGCAATGTAACATAAACCGCAATGTACACATTTATCCGGATTGATGTTTGCGACAATGTGAAAATTGAGATCTAATTGTTCCCAATCGGTCATTTTTGGCACGGATTTACCAATGAAATCGGTAGTTCTGGCAAAGCCTTTTTCATCCATCCAGTTATTAAGACCGCTGCATAAATCTTCTATAATCCTGAAACCATATTTCATAACAGCAGTGCAGACTTGTACATTTGTTGCACCCAAAAGCATAAATTCCACGGCATCCTGCCAGGTGGAAACACCTCCGATGCCTGAAACAGGGACTTTATTGGTTATATTATCCTGACTGATTGTAGTCAGCATTTTTAATGCAATCGGTTTTACAGCCGGTCCGCAATAACCACCAAAAACAGATTGTCCTCCAACATTAGGATTGGGAATCAGCGTATCAAGATCAATCCCGGTTACAGATTGAATGGTATTTATCAGAGAGAGGGCATTTGTACCCCCTTCTACGGCTGCTTTTCCGGAAGGTACAACCGAATGGACATTGGGAGTAAGTTTGGTAATGACCGGAATCTCGGCGACTTCCATCACCCATTCTACAATCATCCTGGCAATTTCAGGATCTTGTCCGACGGCCGCTCCCATTCCTCTTTCCGTCATGCCGTGTGGACAACCGAAATTAAGTTCAATCCCATGCGCTCCGGTGTCCTGAACCTGTTTTACCATTTCATGCCATTTTTCTCTGGAATTATCAGCCATGAGAGAAACAACCATTGCCCGATCCGGAAATTCTTTTAAAACCTCTTTAATTTCCCGAAGGTTGATATCAAGCGGGCGATCAGAAATGAGTTCTATATTGTTAAAACCCATTACCCGCTGACCATTATAACCAACTGCAGAATAACGGGAAGAAACGTTTTTGACCTGAGAACCAAGGGTTTTCCAGACAACACCACCCCAGCCAGCTTCCAGTGCTCTGATTACATTGATTTTTTTATCAGTAGGAGGCGCTGAAGCCAGCCAATATGGATTGGGTGATTTTATACCTAAAAAGTCACTAGAAATATCTGCCATCTTTTTAAATTTTAGGCAATGCTGTTTTCTGATTTTTCAAAACAACAACATCATTATTAAATTCAGATTAAACAAATGATATTAACTACACGCCAGTAAATAACTCTATGTGCCCTATATGTCTATGTGGTTGCATAATCTATTCCTATGTGGTTACATAAAACGAGTCTATGTGTCCTATATGCCTATGCGGTTACATAAAATGGATCTATGTGCCCTATATGTCTATGTGGTTGCATAAAACGAGTCTATGTGTCCTATATGCCTATGTGGTTGCAATGAATCTATGCGTTTACACCAAGATAACGAAGAATAGCAGTGGCAGCATCTTTTCCATCCTGAACAGCATTTACGACCTCTTTCCCGCCATTTATACAATCACCCCCGGCAAAAACCGTGGAAAGATTTGTGGCTAAAGAATCGTCGGTAAGAATTTTACCATTTTTATGCAGAATATTGGAAGACTTAATTAATGATTCAAAGGGTGTTTGTCCTGCGGCCTTGATTACCATATCTACTTCCAGCTCAAAGGTTTCCCCAAGACTAACCGGACTTCTTCTTCCCGACTCATCAGGCTCTCCCAGTGTCATTTTATCACAGATTAAACCTGAAACTTTGCCATTTTGGCCTACGACTTGTTTGGGTGAAGCCAGGTATTCAAACTTACAGCCATCCAGTTTGGCAATGTTAAGTTCCTCCTGTGTACAGGGTTTTTCGTTTTCTGTTCTGCGGTAAACAATGGTAACCTCTTTAGCCCCAAGCCGTTTTGCCTGAGTAGCTGCGTCAATGGCTGTCATGCCAAGTCCGATAACGGCAACTTTGTCGCCGACTGCTACCTCGGCATAATCTTTTGTTCTGAGATTATAAATGAAAGAAATCGCATCTACCACGCCAACCAGATCTTCTCCTTCTATATCAAGTTGTCTGGCTACCCCAACTCCGATTCCAATGAAAACAGCATCAAAAGCTGATCGCAATTCAGTCAGGGAAATATCTTTACCAAGCGCCTGATTATATCTGATGTCAATGCCTCCGACAGAGGTAATAAAACTGACTTCATTCTCACAAAATTCTGGGGTAACTTTATAAGCGGCAATGCCATAAGTCATCAATCCGCCTCCTTTGGACTCTTTCTCAAACACTGTCACGTCGACGCCTTCAAGAGAAAGAGCATGTGCACATGCCAGACCAGCCGGCCCGGCGCCTACAACAGCTACTTTTTTGTTTACAGAGGTTTTTCGTTCAAATAAATGCCATTTGTGTTCGATTGCCGGTTCGGTGGCATATCGCTGGAGCCGGGCAATTGAAATAGGCTTTTCTTCCATCAGATTATACACACATGCCCCTTCGCATAATTTCTCAACCGGACAGACTTTTGAGCACCCGCCTCCGAAAATATTGGAAGAAAAGATAGTTTGCGCGGATCCTTTTAAATTCTGTGAAGCAATCTGTTTGATAAACCCGGGAATATTAATGCTGGTCGGACAGAGTTTTGTACAGGGGGCATCATAGCAAAACAAGCATCGGTTTGCTTCAATAACAGCTCCCTCTTTTGTCTCAAATCCGGGATGAATATCATCAAAGTTTGCCAGGTATTGTTCTGTATTTAATCGGTTGCCTGATATTGACATAAACGTGAGTGTTTATTTGCAATTGGTTTTATAAGACTTTTCCGCTTCAGCATTTTTGAAAAGTTTTCCTAAATAGAAATTTTCACAGGCCTCAGCTTTTTTGTTTTTCTTTAAATAAAGTAAACCTCTTTGGTGATAAGCGTGACCATTTTGATTACTAAGCTCAATGGCTTTGCTATAATCATCGATACCTTTATCATAGTTCTGAATTTTCTCAAAATAGCTGGCCCTTGTCTCATATAGACTTACAATCTGAGGATCAGTTTCAATGGATTTATCAAACATTTCAAATGCCTTCTTTGATTCTTTCTTTTCGTATAGGATTTTACCCTTTAAAGAGTAATAAATACCCCAGTCTGATGCGATCGTAATAGCAGAATCCAGGTATTTTTCCGATTGTGCATAATGCTTTTCATCATAGAGTAACTGAGCATAATTAAAGTAAGCCGGATTATAACTTTTATTTTTTTCAATTGCCTTCAAAAAATCGGCTTTGGCTTTTGAAAGATTTTCCTTATCCCAATAATAAAGCCCTCTTACGTTCAGATAAAGTCCATTGTCAGGAGCTAATTCAATAGCCCTATTCAAATAGGTTTCGACTTCAACGGTGTTTCCATCTTTTGACTGTTTATTTAATGCTAAATAGTAATGTTCTGCAGAAACTGTTTTGTCTCCCTCTTTGCGCAATTTCAGGGCTTTTTTCAGGTCTTTTTCAGCATCATCGTAAACATCATTCTCGTAATATAAAATACCTCTGTTGGAATAAAAGTTAGCATTTGTTGAGTCAAGAGAAATCGCTTTATTATAATCATTAAGTGCATCCTGGGCTCTGCCAAGCTTAAATTTTGTCAAAGCAATGTTGTTATAAGCTGCAGCATTCAAACTATCAGTTAAAATGGCAAACTGGTAATCGGCCAATGCTCCGTAATAATCACCTTGCTGGTATTTACAATGTCCTCGGTTGTTAAAAACATTAGTGTTTAAATCTATATTAGATGCAATGGCTAGATTATATTCTATTAAAGCTTCTTCATATTTATTACTGCTATATAATTCATCAGCTTTTTCCCGATGCTTTTTGGTTTGATTAAGTTTAAAAAATGCAGTATTAGTACTTTTGCAGTCTTTCAATAATGCTAAACCTACATCTTTTCCAAGCTGATTCATATCTTCCTGACCATCTCCTGCGGTAAGGATATCAAAGCCGAACATTTCGGAGTAGGATTCAGTATTTTGTGTTATTGTTTCGACGAAACAAGCCTCAATATTACTTTTTTCAGCTGTTTTTTTCTTTGAAAGGCAATCACAAATATCAGATGATAGTTTTTTAACAGCTTCCGGGTTAAACTTAGTTTGTGCGAACGTTGAAAATGAAAATAAAAGGAAGAACAGTACTATAAATTTCATCATGATTGAAAAAATATTAAGTGTTAAAAGTGTTAAAAAGATGTTTAAATTTCTGTCAGCTTTCCATAAGTTTCAGGTCGGCGGTCGCGGAAAAACTGCCAGGTACTTCTCACTTCATCGATCAGACTGAGATCAAATTCTGCAATTAATAATTCATCTTTATCTTCCGAAGCAGAGGCTATGATTTGTCCACGGGGATCTACGAAATAAGATGAACCATAAAATTTACCGAGATTCCAGGGTTTTTCAATGCCTACCCGGTTAATACAACCCATGAAATATCCGTTTGCCGCAGCATGAGCAGGCTGTTCCAGTTTCCATAGGTATTTTGATAAGCCTTCCACTGTTGCTGAAGGATTGTAAACAATCTCTGCTCCGTTCAGTCCCAAAACCCTTGCTCCATCCGGGAAATGACGGTCGTAGCAAATATAAACCCCGACTTTAGCATATTTTGTCTGGAAAACCGGATAACCCAGATTCCCTGGTTTAAAGAAAAATTTCTCCCAGAAACCATTGGTTTGAGGGATATGGTTTTTGCGGTATTTCCCCAGATATGTACCGTCGGCATCAATTACCGCAGCAGTATTATACAATACCCCCTGCATTTCTTTTTCATAAACCGGAACAATAATTACCATGTTATATTTTCTGGCATATTCCTGCATCATTTCAGTAGTCGGTCCGGGAACGGTTTCCGCAGATTCATACCACTTTGCATCCTGGCCGGGGCAGAAATAAGGTGTTGTGAAGATTTCCTGAAAACATAAAATCTGAACTCCCTGACGTCCTGCTTCTTCAATGTAAGGAATATGTTTTTTTATCATGGAATCTTTAATTTCCTGAATACTTCCTTCCCCTTCAGTCATAGAGAGGCTGACTTGTATAAGTCCTGATTTGATGATTCTTGACATATTTTATTGCTTTTATTTGGTTTGAAGAAAGTTGAATATGAGTGTATCTTTTATATTTTGCCGGAAACTTTGTTCCTTTTGATGAATTTACCATTCCCTTTTTCGACCAGACAGAGATTGTCGTCAATAACTACTTTTCCTCTGAGCAGGACTTTTTCACATTTTCCGGTTAATTCCCAGCCTTCATAAGCTGAATAATCGCAATTCATGTGATGCGTTTTTGCGGAAATACTGTGTTTTTTTAAAGGGTCAAAAATGACGATATCTGCATCTGATCCCGGCGAGAGCGTTCCTTTCTGAGGGAACATGCCAAATATTTTAGCGGCATTGCCGGAAGTCAGTTCCACGAATTTATTCAGGGAAATTTTCCCTTTGGCCACACCCTCAGAATAAAGCAATTCTATCCGGTGTTCTATGGCAGGGTGTCCGTTCGGAATTTTTGAAAAATCCTCCGAGCCCATTTCCTTTTGTTTCCAGAAAAAAGGACAATGATCTGTCGCAACAACCTGTACCAGTCCCTGATTTAGTCCGGCCCAGAGTGTTTGCTGATCTTTTTTCTCTCTCAATGGTGGACTCATGACCCATTTTGCAGATTCAAACCCTTTGTCATACAAAGAGGCATCAAGTGTTAGATATTGAATACAGGTTTCTACAAACACATTCTGATTTCTTCTGGTCGCATTTCGTACCGCATTCAAGGCTCCTTCGCAGGTCATGTGAACAATATAAGCAGGGCATCCGGTATAGTTGGCAATGTCAGCAAAACGTCCGGAAGCTTCAGCTTCGGTAACTTCCGGTTGCGACAAGTAATGATAAAGCGGAGATAATTTGCCTTCTTCTTTGAACTTTGCTACCAGAAAATCAATCATTTCTCCATTGGTTGCATGAGCCGTTACCATACCGCCCTGTTTTTTCACCTCAGTCATCAGTCCGGTCAGCTGACGGTCATCTATCATCAAAGCACCTTTATAAGCCATAAACATTTTGAAAGAAGTGATTCCTTCCTGATTAACCAGAGCTTCTATCTCTTTCCGGGTATCCTCATTGAAATCAGTTACCGCCATGTGAAAAGAATAATCACCTACTGCATTTCCGGTAGCTCTTCCACTCCATTCATTAAAGGCTTCATACAGAGAATGCCCTTGTTTTTGTAAAATAAAATCTATTACAGAGGTTGTTCCGCCAAAAAGAGCCGCCCGGGTTCCTGTTTCATAGGTATCACTGGAAAAAGTGCCCATAAAAGGCATTTCCAGGTGCACATGCGGGTCTATTCCACCCGGAAAGACCAGCTTCCCGGAAGCATCAATTTCCTGATCAGCTTTTACAGAAAGATTTTTTCCCAGGGCTGAAATTTTCTCTCCTTCAATAAAAAGATCTCCCTCGAAGTCGAGCGTAGAAGTGATAATGCGACCGTTTTTAATGAGTATTGACATATGCTGTAAAAGATTTTTTAATACAGAATTAAGAAAGCGGAGAAGTCTCAAACTGGAAGTTAATATTCCTGGTTGAAAACTACTCTCAAACGAACTTAGAACAGAAATAATGTTACCTTTTGCCGGAAATATAATAGCACAAACCTGAAAGGATAAATCCTACAAACCAGGCATAATGATACAAGCCTGTAAGCCAGGGCCAGAATGCAGAGGCATTTACTGCATTTATGGTAATCAGAAAACCCGGAATATTTGGTAAAATCCCGACAATGAGAGAGAATACCGCAATCCGGTTAAGTCCTGAGCTATACCAGTACATTCCCTTTTCCTTAAAGAGGTCAGGTACTTTTAGGGTTTGTTTTTTAATGAAATAATAATCGGCAATCATAATTCCGCCAATGGGCCCCAGCAAGCTGGAATAAGCAATCAGCCAGGTAAAAATGTATCCACTTGGGTCAGCAATGAGTTTCCAGGGAAACATCAGGATTCCGATTACCCCGGTAATAAATCCTCCTGTTCGGAAATTGATCTTATTCGGGGATAAATTGGCAAAATCATAAGCCGGACTGACAATATTCGCGGCAATATTTGTGGCCAGGGTAGAAATAGCAACAGCGAGCATGGAAAAGCTGATAATCAACTTGTTGTCAAATTTACTGATTAATACTACCGGATCCCAGATTGTTGTTCCGAAAATAATAGTGGTAGAAGATGTAACGACCACACCAATAAATGAAAAGACAGTCATTGAAGTGGGTAAGCCCACAACCTGCCCGACAACCTGTGCTTTCTGACTTTTAGCAAAGCGGGTAAAATCGGGAATGTTCAAAGAAATGGTTGCCCAGAAACCAACCATTCCGGTAAGTGCCGGAAAAAAATAATTCCAGAAATCTGCATTATGCTGAAATTTTGAAGGACGATCCAGAATCGGCCCTAATCCATCTGTAGAAGCAATAGCCCAGATTAACAGGGCAAGTGCAGCAAACGGAAGAAAGAATGCTTTAAAAATCAACAGCTTCCGGATGCTTTCTACGCCGAGATATACCACATACATATTGATTGCCCAGAAGAAAAGAAAGCAAATGGCCGGTCCGGTTTTTAGTCCCCATGAAACAGGAAAGATGTCCGGCAAAGTCCCGAAAGCGGGAAACCAGATAACCATTGTCTGGTAAATGGCATAACCTCCGATCCAGGTTTGGATTCCAAACCAGCCGCATGCTACAATTGCACGAAGAATTGCCGGAATATTCGCTCCTTTCAGCCCGAAACTTGCTCTGGCAAATACCGGGAAGGGGATACCATATTTTGCTCCGGCATGTCCATTGAGAATCATGGGGATTAAAACGATGGAATTTCCCAGTAAAATGGTCAGAATAGCCTGCCACCAATTCATTCCGCCTTCGATGAGAGAACTCGCAAGCATATACGTTGGAATACACATGCTCATGCTTATCCAGAGTGAAATATAATTCCAGGTATCCCATTTTCTTTTGGAGAGAGGTACCGGAGCCATATCTTCACTGTAATAAACAGAATTTTCCAGCTCTTGCGTAATTTCTACTTCATGATGTGCTGACATATCGGGGCATTTGTTAGTTTACATATTGATCTGCGATGGCGATAGCCTGAGAAATAATATCCAGACCCTCATCAATTTCATCTGTTGTAACACAAAGCGGCGGGGCAACAAAAATATAATTCCATCGTACAAAGGTGTACATGCCTAATTCCTTGATTTTGGCTGCTACCTGATTCATGACTGCCATTTCTGCCGGTCTGGCATTAAAAGGAGCCATTGGTTCTTTTGTTTCCCTGTTTTTTACTAACTCTATACATCCCAGTAAACCTGTATTCCTGAATTCTCCGATAGAAGGATGCTTTTTCTGCATTTCTGATACCTTAAGTTCAACATATTTTCCCATTTTTACTGCATTTTCAATCAAATTTTCGTCTTCGTAAATCTGAAGAACTTCCAATGCGGCAGCACAGGCAACCGGATGAGCAGAATAGGTGAGTCCGAGGGGTAAAACAACATCGTCATATTTCGCAGCAATTTCTTCGGTCACCATCAGACAACCAAAAGGAATATATCCGGAAGTAAGCCCTTTTGCCATACCAATCATATCCGGAACAATGTCATGATGCTGAAAGCCAAACCATTTTCCGGTACGGCCAAAACCGCTCATCACTTCATCAATAATCAGAAGAATCCCATGTTTATCACATATTTCCCGGACTTTTTTCAGATACCCGACAGGATATTTAAGGCAGCCTGATGAACCGGATTCTCCTTCCAGTAAGATTCCTGCGATATTTTCCGGCCCTTCAAATGCAATAACTCTTTCTAAATGCAAAACCGCTTCTTTTAATAAAGCTTCTTCCCCATACGGCCAGCGATAAGCAGTCGGAATATCAAAATGTACAAAATTCGGGGCTTGCTGTGAGTCGGCAGATAACTTACGGGGATCTCCGCCTGCCGACATGACTCCGTAAGTAGAACCATGATACGATTGGTATCTACCCAGAATTTTATGACGGCCTGTATGCAATCTGGCAACTTTTATGGCATTTTCTATAGTGGTTGACCCGCAAAGGGTAAAGAATGCTTTATTTAATTTTCCCGGACAGATTTCAGCCAGTTTCTTACCAAGATCTCCCCTGACTTTGGTCATACAGCTTGGTGTGATATAGCTGACTTTCTGCATTTGCCGCATAACTGCCTCCGTAACGCGCTGATTTCCATGGCCAATGTTAACATTCATAAGGCCTGATGAAAAATCTATATGTCTTTTCCCGTCGTAGTCATAAAGATATACCCCTTTTGCATAATCAATATTCAGGGGATTGATGCCTTTTTGTTTGAGCCAGGAAAAAAGGACATACTCCATATTGTTATGAATCATTTCATCTTTTTCTTCTCTGGTATAATGTTCAACCTCAATTGTTTCCATGTTGTTGTTGGTTTTGAATGTTGAGTAAATCCAATGTTTTCACTGAGCAGTTTCCGGAATTAGCTCATCCAGTTCACACCAGCCTCCGGATTCCATTTTACGGTAGTTTTCTTAAGTTTTGTCCAGAATTCAATCGAACTCTTCCCGGTTATATCACCAACACCGAATCTTGACTCGTTCCATCCACCGAAAGAAAAAGGCTCTCTGGGTACTGGCACGCCGATATTTACACCAATCATTCCAGCATTCGCATGCTCTGCAACATATCTGGCTGCCCCGCCGCTTTGTGTGAAAACAGATGCTGCATTACCATAAGGATTATCATTTTCAATTTTTAAGGCATCTTCCAGGCTTTTTGACCTGATAATTGCCAGAACCGGACCGAATATTTCCTCTCTTGTTACTGCCATATCGGGTGTAGCATAGTCAATAATGGTTGGTCCGACGTAATATCCTTCTTCTTTTCCTTTCACAACAGGACTTCTGCCATCAACCAATATGCTGGCACCCTGACTTTCAGCCTCTGTGATGTATCTTTCAATACGCTCTTTCGCCTGTTTGGAAATAACAGCACCAATGTGTTGCCCGACAACAGCCTTTTGCGCTTCTTCGCACAATTGTTTGATAATATGATCCGTTTCGCCAACTGCTACCATAGCGGAAGCAGCCATACAACGCTGTCCGGCACAACCAGACATCGAGGCGAATACATTGGAAGCTGTCATTCCGGGATTTGCATCCGGAAGAACAAGTAAATGATTTTTCGCTCCGCCTAATGCCAGACAACGTTTCAAATGTGAAGTACTCCTCTGGTAAACCAGTTTGGCCACTTTTGTAGAGCCCACAAAGGAAACGGCATCGATTCCGGGATGATCGCAGATGGCTTCCACAATTTCGCGGTCTCCGTTAACAATATTAAAAACGCCTTTGGGTAAACCCGCTTCTTTCAAAAGTTCTGCAATTTTTGTAACACTCAGCGGTACTACCTCCGAAGGCTTGATAATCATCGTGTTTCCAAGTGCCAGGGCATTAGGAATGGTCCAGTTTGGCACCATACTTGGAAAATTAAAAGGGACAATAGAGGCCACAACTCCCACAGGCACCCGCTCAGTACGGCATTCAACACCTCTGCTTACTTCCATTACTTCACCCTGAACCAGTTGTGGCAGAGAACAGGCAAATTCTGTCAGTTCAATGCTTTTCTCAATTTCTGCTCTTGCTTCATCAATGGTTTTTCCGTTTTCTTCATGAACCAGAGCCGATAACTCAGCGATATTAGCTTCCAATAAGGTTTTATATTTGAAGAAAATCTGAACTCTTTCCTTAATTGGTACCTTTGACCAGGTTTTCAGGGCGTTTTTAGCACTGATAACGGCGGCATCCAAATCCTCATAAGAAGACAAGGCCACCTGGGAGATTATCTTGCCGTCCAGCGGAGAGTAAACGTCCAGCCATCGATTTGTGTCAGAGTTGACCCATGCACCATCGATATAGTTTTTTACATTGGAATATTTGAGTTCTGAACTCATGAGTAAACATTGTTTAAGAGATGTGAGATAAAAGTTTTTGGAAAAAACGCTTGTTTCGATTCAAAATAACAAATGCTCCCTGCTCTGAGGGTTTCTACTCATAAAAAATGTGGTTTTGTAAAAATAATTTTAAAATTCATCTATTTTTGCAAAATTTAATTCAAATTAGTTTTTAAATATAAAATTTGCAAATATAGATCTTAAAAAAGTAAAATTTGTTTTATGGATGCTGTGAATCTAGACGAGCTTGACTTTTCAATTCTGAAAGAACTTCAGAAGGATGGGAGAGCTTCTTTTACCGAAGTGGCGGAGAAACTGAATGTTTCTATCAGTAATGTCAGAACGAGGGTTACCAAATTACTTGATGATAAAACCATTCAGATTGTAGGCAGGGTAAATCCGCAGAAAGTCGGTTTTAATGCTTATGCAAATATTTCAGTTTCTGTCCGGCCGGCACATATGATTCCCGGAATTGCCCAGCAATTAATGGAAATGCGGGAAGTAAGTTTTCTGGCGATTACCTCCGGAGATTTTGATATCGAGGTTGATGTGATGTGCAAGGATAATGAGCAGCTGCACCAGTTTGTCAATCAGCAGATTGCTAAAATAGAAGGAGTGTACCAGACTAAGACTACCATGTACATGAAAGTGTATAAATACGCCCAGCCTGATCTGGATTTAATTAAATAAAAGCCTTTTCTGAAAGATCTGTAAAATGAAAGTTCACACGACTAATTACCGGTAATTTTCTCATGACAAAAATCTGAAAGTCGTAAAAGCCATGCGTTCCAAAAAGACGGGATTTTAGTGTTACATAAAGAAGGCTCCTTCACAAGGAGCCTTCTTTATGTTAATTGTTGCTTAGTCTGTAAGCCAGCTGCTTGAGTGTAATCTCAGCAGATTTAGCTGTATAATTGAGATTTATTAATCGGTAACCTGAATTTTCATAAGTCTGCTGTGCCAGTTTTACGTCCACAACCGTAGCTTGTCCAAGTTCAAAACGCTGTGTCATTAATTGAAGAAGTTTTCCGGAAAGATCATAATTCTTTTGCTCTGCTTCTACCAATTGAAGGGTATTTGTATAGGCCTGCCAGGCTTTCGCAGCATTGGCCAGGTAATTCTGGGTAATAATTTCTTTTTGTAAACGAGCAGTTTGTGTATTTACTCCTGCAATCTGCACCTGACGTAATACTGTAGTTCCGGCATAAATCGGTACAGAAAGGTTTATTCCGACGGTTGGCCCGTAAGTTTGGTTCAATAAAGTAAAACCCGCAGCACTCTGGCTTCTTCCGTAGTTAAAACCTGCGATAGCGCTAAGAGATGGATATCTTCTGGCATTTGCTTCTTTTTCCAGAAGTTTATTCACATTGATTTGCTGATCTGCCGCAAGAACGTCCGGGTTTTTGTAAAGGCTGCCCTTAATATCCTCCCAAAGAACAGCTTTATCAACCAGAATCGTATCCGAAACTTCCACCGCTGAATCAGGATTAATGGTCAACGTCCTTAAAAGATCAGTTTTTGCCTGTGCAATAATAATCTTTTGGGTTTGAAGTGCCTGAATCTGTGCATTCAGGTCGAGCTGAGCCTGAAAAAGATCAGCATCATTAGACATACCAACACTTCGTCTGGTTTCAATTACCTGTAATTTTTCCTTAGAAACATCAATGGAACGGTTCAGGGTAGTAAGAACACTCTGCTGCTGCACCACGGCGTAATATTTCAGCATTACATTCGCAATAACTGTTTGTACAGAAGAATTAAGCTGTTGTTCATTTAGTTTCTGTAATTCCTCTAACCTTTTCTTGGTAGTTACAACCCGGTAGCCATTATACAGCAGATATGTTCCGGTGACACTCATATTCAGGTTATTGGCGGCAACTCCGGTTTTATCGGTTGAGGTACCATTACTCAATTCCTGATTAAGTGTGGTAATTTGTTCTGTATTTGATCCGGAACCTACTACCGTTGGTAATCCTCCTGCCACACCAATGTGATTATTGATTGCACTTACAGAAAGATTGTTTTTGGAAATCTGTATATCCAAACTGTTTTTTAAGGCAGTTTCAATCGCTTCATTGAGTGTCAGACGTTGCTGTCCGAATGATAAAGACGGAACCAGCGTCAATAGGTAAAATGCGTACTTTCGGTATGCTAAAAGAGTTCTCATATATAATTTCAATTTCTCAAGGCAGAGCTGTCAAACTCTTGTTGCTGTTCTTCTTCTTCTTCAACCTCAAGCGATTCCGCTTTGTGGTGATGACTGGAAATAAATGTATAAACTGCAGGAATAACCAAAAGTGTCAGAATCAGGGAGAACATAATTCCACCTACAACCACAATACCAAGCGGAATACGGCTGGTAGATGCAGCTCCAAGACTTAATGCAATCGGCAATGCTCCCAGAGCCGTGGCAAGGCTGGTCATCAGAATAGGACGAAGACGCTGGGTTGCAGCTTCAACCACTGCCTGCATTTTAGGCATTCCTTCCTCTCGTTTCTGGTTTGCAAATTCTACAATTAAAATACCGTTTTTGGTCACCAGACCAATCAGCATAATCATACCAATCTGTGAGAAAATATTAAGTGTCTGTCCGAAAAGCCATAAACTGCCCAAAGCTCCTGCCAATGCCAATGGCACAGTAACCATGATGATAAACGGATCTTTAAAGCTTTCAAACTGAGCCGCCAGCAACAGATAAATCAAAGCAAGTGCCAGTCCAAATGCAAAAGAAGTATTTGAGGAGCTTTCTGCATAATCTCTTGAAGGACCGTTTAATGAAGTCTGGAAAGAATTATCCAGTACTTTCGAAGCAATTGCCTGCATCGCTTTTACCCCATCACCAATGGTTTTGCCTTCAGCAAGTGAGGCAGAAATCGTTGCTGATTTTAAGCGGTTGAAGTGATAAAGGGTTGAAGGGTTACTGCTTTCTTCAATTTTTACCACAGCACTTAAAGGAATTCTCTCCCCGCGTGAATTGGTGACAAAGAGGTTTTCTATGTCATTGGGTTCACTTCTGTCTTTCCGTTCAACCTGTGCAATTACCTGATACTGGCGTCCATTCATGGTGAAATAAGCTAATCTTCTACCACTGAATGCACCCTGAACCGCACTTACTACGTCTTGCGTACTTAACCCTAAATCCTTGATTTTGATCCTGTCGAAAGTCATCAGGATTTCAGGTTTATTGAATTTCAGGTTTACATCGACGTTTTGGAAAGTTTTCTCATTTCTGGCTGCTTCCAGGAATTTAGGAACAGCATCTTTGATTTTTGCCAGGTCAATATTCTGGATAACAAACTGAACCGGTAAACTACCTCTGGAACCCAAACCTACTGAAATGGTTTGTTCCTGAATACCGAAAATCCGGGCATTGTTGAATTTGCTTACTTTTTTGTTCAGCATTTTTGCAATATCATCCTGACTTCTGGTACGCTTATCAGGATCTACCAGACCGATGCGTGCAATAGAAGTATTCGCTCCTCCATTACCTCCAAAACCAGGTACGGCATTAAAAACGAACTCTCTTTCTGGGATAGAATCATTCAGAAAGTTGGTTAATCTATCCGAAACATCCTGCATATATGTATAACTGGAGCCTTCAGGGGCGGTCATAGAGAAACGCACACTGCTTTTATCTTCCATCGGAGCAATTTCACTCTGGAGGTTTTTTCCTGAGAAATAAATCAGACCACCACAGATTGCCACAACAACCCAGGCCATCCAGCGAACTTTCATAAAGCTTTTCAGGAAACCTTTATAACCACTTTCCATTCCTGTAAAGAATGGTTCTGTTTTATTATAAAGCCAGCCATGTCCCGCATCTTTTCTGTTAAGATAAACATTCAGAACGGGGGTAATCGTCAGTGATACAAAGGCAGATATCAATACAGCTCCGGCGACTACGATACCAAATTCCCTAAACAAACTGCCCACAAAGCCCTGCAAGAAAATAACCGGAAGAAACACAACGGCCAAAGTGAGTGAGGTAGAAATAACGGCAAAGAAAATCTCCTTACTTCCTTCCAATGCAGCTTTCCGGATCGGGAAGCCCTGTTCGAGTTTCCGGAAAATATTTTCGGTGACAACAATCCCGTCATCCACTACGAGACCTGTTGCCAGAACTATGGCTAAAAGTGTAAGTACGTTGATCGTAAAACCAGCAAGATACATCACGAAGAATGTCGCAATCAGGGAAATAGGAATATCAATTAACGGACGAATAGCAATGAGCCAGTTTCTAAAGAAGAAGAAGATAACCAATACCACCAATCCGAATGAAATGATAAGCGTTTCTTCAACTTCCTCCAGTGAACGGCGAACGTTTTTCGTATTGTCAATCAATAATTTAAATTGAATGTCAGATTTATTTTCCTTTTCAATTTCCTGTAATCTTTTGTTGAACTCATCTGCAATTTTAATGTAATTCGCTCCAGGCTGTGGTACTACCGCCAGACCCACTGCATACACGCCATTGTATTTCCAGCTTTGTTCCAGGTTTTCCGGGCCAAGTTCTATAGAGGCGATATCACCCAGACGAATAATTCCCTGATCGGTTTCCTGAATAATCAGATCACGAAACTGCTGTTCCGTAGTTAATCTTCCCAGGGCACGGATGGTCATTTCGGTGTTATTTCCGTAAATTTTTCCGGCAGGGATTTCTACGTTTTCTTTAGCTAAAGCTGTTTGAATATCTGTAAATGATAAACCGAAAGCGTTCATTTTATCCGGTTTCAACCAGATACGCATGGCATAACGTTTTTGACCAAGAATGTTTACACCACTTACGTCATTGATGGTTTGGAAACGCTGCTGTAAAACATTTTCTGCATAATCACTTAATTCCAGTAAACCTTTTGTCCGGCTTTGAATAGCCAGCAGGAGGATAAAATCACTGTTGGCATCTGCTTTGGAAACAACCGGAGGAGCATCAATATCCTGCGGAAGGTTTCTGACAGCCTGGCCGACTTTGTCCCGTACGTCACTGGCAGCTGCTTCCAGCTGAACATCAAGGTTAAATTCAACGGTAATAAAACTGCTTCCCAAAGAACTTGAAGAAGTAATGGAACGAATCCCTGGAATACCATTGATTTGTTTCTCAAGGGGTTCTGTAATCTGATTTTCTATAATATCGGCATTCGCACCAGTATAAGATGTATTAACCGTAACAATCGGAGGGTCAATAGCCGGGTAATCCCGAACGGCGAGAAACGTAAATCCCACGACACCGAACAGAATAATCAGGATATTCATGACGGTTGCCAGTACGGGTCTTTTTAATGATAATTCTGAAATATTCATGGAAAAGATCTTCTGTTTATTGACAAAGTTTCGGGACTAAAACCTGGGAATTTTATCGGATTCCGAGTGAAATGATGTCTTTGTCCCGGGCCTACAAATCTTATTTTACACTTCTGATTTTAACAGGCTTGTCTGGTCTGGCGAAAAGGACTCCTTCTACAACTACTGTATCTCCTTCAGTCAGACCGCTGGTTATTTCAACAACTCCTGCTTTTCTTACACCGGTTTCTACGTTTGTATATTGTGATTTTCCACCATGAATTACCACCAGTTTCTTATTTTTATCATCCGGAATAATGGCATTGGTCGGAACCATGATGCTGTTTTTATCTGATCCGGTATTGATATAAACTTTCACAAAAGTACCCGGATTTACATCACATGCAGGTAAAAGAGCTCTTACTTTCAGGTTTCTGGTGGTAAGGTTTATCTGAGGCTCCTTTGCCACTACAACTGCCTGACAACGGGAATGTTTGATGACATCTGTCTCAATCTCTACGGATGAGCCTTTTCTGATTGAATTTGAATATTCTTCAGGAAGTGTAAAATCAACCTTTAATTTATTGACCTGTTGAATCGTAGCTATAATATTGGCTGATGTAACGTAGGCTCCCGGGCTTACCTGACGCAGACCTAGCACGCCTGAGAAAGGTGCTTTAATAACTGTTTTATCAATAAGAACCTGCGTGTAAGCAAGATCAGCTTTTAAGGAATTTACCTGATTGAGAGCTGTATCATAATCACTCTGGTTTACACCGTTTATAGAGATTAATTTGGCAAGACGCTGTTCTGTTTTTACGGCTAAATCAAGAAGCACTTTCGTTTTGGCATACTGAGCCTGTAAATCGGCATCATTTACACGTGCTAAAACCGTTCCTTCTTTAACGATCGTTCCTTCCTGAATATTTAAATATATGATTCTTCCGCTGACTTCCGGATGCAGTTCAACAAATTCACTGGCAATGATAGAACCGTTTGTTTCAACAATATTATTTACATTTTGGGCTTTCGCCACAAGCACATCCACTATGATAGGTTGATCATCTTTTTTATCTGACGGTGTCTGTGGTTTTTTACTGTGGCAGCTAGCCATAAGAAAACACATTGAAGCCCCAATTTTTAGCATTGGGAGAACTCTTACTTTCCTCATTGTTGGTTTATTTTTTCGGATGCTAATGAAAAATCTTGCGAATTTAATCTTTTTAAAAATGCCTCTTGTCCCGTATTAGTTTGAAATAGTAAACTATTGAGACTAAGTCGTATTTTTTGTCGATGAACCCATATTAAGTGCCAACCATTCTTTTACAAAGGCTTTTTTTACTTCGTTAATTATACTGCTTATAAGGAGACCTTTAAAGAGTAATCTGTTAATAAGATAGACCTCAACAATTCATAGTACTTAAAGGTAAAGACAATGCTCAAATGTACTAATGAAATGAATGATCTATGTCATGGTTAATCAGTAATCGATTACTTATTTTTCAGGAACTGATGAGCAGCTGGCTTCACAGGTTCAGAAATATAAATTCAGGAAAGGTTATTCCGGTCTATAAATTCTTTAAATGATTTTCTGTAAGTATCACTGATTGGTAAGAACTCTTTCCCGATCTGCACTTTTTCTTTATGAATCGCATCAATCCATTCAAGTGCAACTATATAAGAGTTGTGTATTCTTACAAACTGACTGTCAGGCAATTGACTTTCAAGAGATTTCATGGTTTGCAGTGTGACAATTTTCTGCTGAATGGTGTGTATCGACACATAATCTTTCAGCCCTTCTACAAACATGATTTCATTCAGTCGAATCTTAACCAATTTCGTGCCATCTTTTACAAATATAAAAGGCTGTGTTCCTTCGGAGCTAAGGGAAATTTCTTTTACAATTTTTTCCTGAACAATTACCGGGCTTACAGACTGACTCAATCTTTGAGAAGCTTTTTCAACAGCTTTCAGGAACCTTTCGAAAGTGATGGGTTTCAGCAGATAATCCAGTACATCCAGTTCATAACCTTCCAGTGCATATTCCGAATAAGCGGTTGTGAGAATAACCAATGGTTTTTTTTGCAGAATCTTGAGCACAGTAATCCCTGTAATTTCCGGCATTTGTACATCCAGGAACAGAATATCGACCGTATTGTTTCTTAGAAATTCTATGCCTTCAAGTGGATTGGAACAGGCCTTAACCAATTGAAGATAAGGTACTTTCTGAACATATTGTTCCAGCAGGCTTCTGGCCAGAGGTTCGTCTTCTACTATCAGACAGGTTAGATTCATTATAATTGTAGTTTTAACGTCACGGCATAATAAAGAGGCTGATCCCGGATCTCCAGCTCATATTTATCAGGATAACTAAGTTCAAGTCTTCTTTGCAGGTTTTGCAAACCAATTCCCGATTTTTCCGGAAGCGTTGAGGTATTGGGAGGCAGTTTACTGTTTTCTACAGAATAAATACAGTTTTTATGATCCAGCGTAAGATTTACTTTCACATATGCATCTGACACGTTATTGCTTACACCGTGTTTAAAGGCATTTTCCAGAAAAGTTATCAGAATTAAAGGTACAATCAAAACTTCATTGGTATGACCTTTTACTTCAAATTCTATCGGAATCTGATCATTGAGACGTAATTTTTCAAGACTGATATAATTCTCCATATATTCCAGTTCTTTGCTTAAAAGTACTTTGGGATGGTTGGAATCATAAATCATATAACGCATCATTTGTGATAATTTTGCAATTACTTCTGTTGTATTCGGGGATTGTGTAAAAGCAAGATAGTATAGGTTATTAAGGGTATTGAACAGAAAATGAGGGTTAATCTGCGCTTTGAGAAAACGTAATTCTGCCATGAGTTTTTCATTTTCCACTTCTTTTTTCTTGGCTTCAAGTTCAAACCAGTCTTCCGCAAACCTGAGCATTCCAATGAAAATTACGATAAACAGGGTTCCCATTGTTACCTGTACCACGAACATCTGACTTGAAAAATACCCCATGCGCATAAACTGTGCATAGAACAATTGAATCACATATCTCTTAGTCCAGATAAAGCAAATCATTAAAATTATAAAAAAGACTGAAAATTGTACAAGATAATTCAACCAGTTTTTGTCTTTCAGAAAACGGGGCAGAAAAAAGAAATAATTGGTATAAGCTGCCAGCATTACGAATCCTACCTGAACAAAAGAATCTATAAATGCCTTAAAAAAGGATATTTCTTCGCCATGTTTCGGGGAACTCACCTGATAATAGAAGAATGAGAAATACAGCCCCCAGAAGGAGACGTGAAGCAAAAGGATTCTGTTTCTTTGGATGAATGATTGCATAACCTTTAGTGGAGCCGGAAATTTGCCCGCTATTTTATAAAACGGATCAAATATCATTAAAAAGCATAATAAATCTTCTTTTCAAACCCGCTTTATCAGGACATCCCTTATTTATTATATAATCCGGCCATTTTATCCGACAGACTGCCTTTTTCAATCTGCCTTTCTGCCGGGTCGGGTATTTCGCCGGATGGTAGAGTACTTTCCCTGGAACGTCTATTAGCAAAATGTAAGTCGGAGATTTGATTTTCATTTGTATCGAAATCAAAAACGAACCGGGAACATTTCTGAGAGTCAGTAAGCGATTTCTTCTTTAATCGTCAAACTCCATCGCATTATGAAACGTTTATCTTTTTTACTCATACTTTTAAGTATTTCTTTCGCAGGCTTTTCACAAATGCCTGTTGGTGAAGGTGCTGGCCGCCCGGGAGGCACTGCTCCCCGTCCTGTTATGAATGAAACCGCTCCGAAAGGTAATTCAAAAATTACAGGATATGCCGTAGATTCCTCTGTGACAAAAGCTGTTGAATTTGCCAATGTGGTACTTTATAATAAGGCGACCAACAAAGTTGTTGACGGAACGGCTGCGGATGATAAAGGAAAATTCACTTTCAGTAAACTGGCAGTAGGGGAGTATAAAATCGTGATTTCTTTCATCGGTTTTTCCAATGCTACCATTGATAACATTCAACTGGCGAAAGGCCAGGATTTGGATTTAGGCGTTGTAAAGCTGAAACCGGATGTTAAACTGCTTGATGAAGTAACCGTTACCGGTCAGAAATCGATTATTGAGGAGAAAGTTGACAGACTGGTTTATAATGCTGAGCAGGACATTGCTGCAAAGGGAGGAGATGCAGCAGATGTGCTGAGAAAAGTACCGATGCTTACGGTTGATCTGGATGGAAATATCTCTTTAAGAGGAAGTTCGAATATCAGAGTGCTCATCAACAATAAACCTTCTACGATCGTGGCAAGCAGTGTGTCAGATGCCTTGAAACAAATTCCGGCAGATATGATTAAATCTGTAGAGGTAATTACTTCACCATCAGCTAAGTATGATGCAGAGGGTTCCGGTGGAATTATCAATATTATTACAAAGAAAACAACAGTACAGGGTTTAACGTTAAATGTTGATTCAGGAATCGGAAACAGGGGTTCTAACTTAGGTTTAAACGGGAGTTATCGCAATGGCAAACTGGGCATTAACCTGGGAGGTTTCGGCAGAGCATTTTATAACAAAGCCACTACGGATTTACAGCAGTTAACCAATCAGAATGGCAAAGACGTCCGGACGAACCAGACAGCGGATGCGTTTGATAACGGTCTTTTCGGACAATATACACTTGGTCTGGACTATGATTTAGGACCAAAACAATCTCTGACAGCAGGTGTAAGATATGGTGTGAGAAATTTCAAACGGGATCAGGACCAGACGACCAATATTTTTACGGATAACCTGCTTACTTCTTCAGCACTTCGTCAGGTGAACAGCCAGGACAATTCAGGAACAATTGATGTAAATGTAGATTACCTGCGTACATTCAAACCGCAGCAGGAATGGAGTGTTTCAGGACAATTCAGCCGTAATAACCTGACTAATAACTTTGTTTCGAATTTGATGGATAAAGATGGCGCTTTGGCCAGCAGTCAGAAAAACGTTAACCTGAATACCAATCAGGAAATCACTTTTCAGACAGATTATCAAACACCTTTGGCTAAGAATCAACTTCTGGAATTTGGAGTGAAAGGGATTTTCAGACAAGTCAACAGTGACTATCAGTATCTGTTTTCCAGGAGCTCAAATGCCAGTTACATTACAGATGTAACCCGTCCTTCCGGTTTTCTGAATTATGACCAGAATATTGCCGGAACGTACTTTTCATATACCCTGACTACTCCGAGTAAATATACTTTTAAGATCGGTTCCAGGTATGAATACACTTCCATAAATGCGAAAAGCCAGCAGGGAGATATTACAATTCCTACTTATGGTACTCTTGTTCCAAGTATTAATATTTCTAAAAGTCTTGGGGAAAGTACGACTTTGAAACTTTCCTACAACAGAAGAATCCAAAGACCGGGATTACAGCAGCTGAATCCGAATTTCAATGCTTCCAACCCTCAGAATATCACGGTAGGAAATCCTAACCTGAAACCTGAACTTACTAATAATATTGAATTAGGCTTCAGTACAAACATTAACAAAACCTATTTCAATGTTTCATTATTTGGCCGTCAGACGGATAATTCTATTACGCAAATCCGTACGCCATCAGATACACTCGCAGGAGCAGTTATTACTACTTTCCAGAATATTGGGAGAGAGCAGGTTTATGGTACAAACGTTTTTGCCAATGTATCTATTACCCCGAAATGGAGCATAAACGGAGGATTTGACCTTTATCATACTTATCTGGAAGGACAAACGCCTGATTTAACCGGAAAATCGGTAGCGGTCAGCAATTCAGGTTTTGTCATCGGAGGAAGAATAATGACACAGATTCAATTGCCAAAAGGCTGGGGCATTCAGGGTTTTGGAGGAATGAGAGGAAATCAGGTACAATTGCAAGGTATACAGGGAAGTTTTTACATGTACTCTTTAGGGGTTAAGAAAGATTTCAACAACAAAAAAGGGAGCATAGGTATAGCCGGAGAAAATTTCTTCGGAGGAGTTCAGGTAAATTCAGAATTCAATTCAGCGCAGTTTACACAGCTGAGCAGTATGCACCTGATGAACCAGGGAATCAAACTGACATTTAGCTATAAAATTGGTAAAATGACTTTTACCGCTCCCAAAAAGACAAAATCAATTAAAAATGATGATGTAAAAGCCGGAGAGGGCGGAAACGGAGGACAGCAATAGCAATAGAAAGAGAAAAGAAGCAGTATGTAATTGTTTAATAAAAACAGGCGGAGAAAATTGTGCTGGAACACGTTTTCAAACTTGTTTTGGGTAAAGTTGGAAATGCTTGTCGAAATTTGATAAGCATTTTTTTTGCCCTTAAAATATCTCATCTGACGCACAACTCTTTTTCATATATGTGATTGATTAATAATTATTTATGCATGATTTTTTAAAACTAAACAATATTCTTATTACGAGTTTTATAGGGTAAGAGCCATGGTTTTGAAGTTTGGATATGCAAAGAAAGGAACAGCCATTTTAGCTGAGTAATACATGGTTTTCCAGGGATTCTTCGGATAGAAAAACTGAAAATCAGGAGAATATAATATATAAGATTACGTATATTGAGCGACTGAGAACGGTTACAAATAACGGGCTAATTTAAGACTCTGATTCATATCTTTTCCAAAGAAAAGAAGATAAACAACGATTTTCCTGTAAGAGCGCATTAATTTTGATTGAATATATGGTAATTTGCGAACAGGATTTTCACATTCTTATATTGAATTTTCCTAAGTTGTACTATCTTAGGGTTTTGAAAAATCCGAATAATAATATTGCATAGACAGTATTGTGTTTTTCTTGCTTATTTAACTCCTAACTGACAATAAAGATGAGTCAATTCCTAAAATGTATCATCGTTGAAGACGAAGAACCGGCTCAGGATATCCTTAAAATCTACATTGAAAAAATCCCGTATTTAGTATTGGAAGCAGTTTGCGATAATGCCTTTAGCGCATTGGATTATATCGCACAGAATGAAGTTGATATTATATTTACCGATATTCATATGCCCCGTATTTCGGGGATTGACATGATTAAATCGCTTAGCAAGCGTCCTTTTATCATTATTACCACCGCTTTTTCAGATTATGCCGTAGAAGGTTTCGATCTTGATGTTACAGACTTTTTGGTAAAACCGATTTCTTTTGATCGTTTTCTGAGGGCTGTAACGAAAGTCAGAGAGAAAACGCAGAAAAGTACAGCTCCGGCAACCATTTCAGTTCCTGCCGGCAGCAGCATTGTAATGAAAGCAGAACCAGAGGTGAATGTTTCACTTTTGAGTATGTATGTGAAAGAAAACGGTAAATTGCTCAGAGTTGATTTTGACGATATTTTGTTTGTGGAAGGATTGAGAGATTACGTTAAAATTATCACAGACGGGAAGGTTATCATTACACACATGACAATGAAAAAAATGGAGGAAACGCTGCCTTCGGAGCAGTTTGTAAGAGTCCATAAATCTCATATTGTCAGAATTGATGCCATTAAAGCCATAGATGGCAATATGATTGAAATAAATAACAATGCTAAAATTCAGATTGGCCTGCAATTCCGTGATAATGTTTTCAAGTATATAAAACCTATAAATTAATTTTGAAAAGACCCGGGAGAATGTGATTTTAACAAAAATGTCTATCTTGTTGAAATTAATAATTTTCTGCCCTTCTGATTTATTAACACGATTTACGGATGAGAAAAATCCAGGAAAAAGTACTAAGTTATTATCAAAACTCAGAAAAGGAGGCCAGAGTAGTTATTCATGTGGTATTCTGGGTTTTAATGTATCTTTTGGAGTTTTTGAAGGTTCGTTCCGATATGTCTTTTATGTATCGGACGCTGGTGGCGTCTTTATATTTTCTCCTGAGTATTACTTTTTTTTACACACTGGCTTATTGGGGTTTTCCCAGATTGTTGCTCAAGGGCCGTTACCTGAGTTTTTTACTGCTTCTTCTGGTTTTGTATATCTGGTACGGCGTCCTGAATTATTACTCTACCTGGGCAATGATTCACTTTCAGCTTCTGCCGACAAAATATACCCTTCATTCCTTTAAAATGGATATGCTTAATAAAGGTTTGTGGGGAAGTACTTTTGATTTATCGAACCTGTTTTTTAACTTTTTTGAAGCTTTTTTGCCTGCCTTGCTTCCTTTGATGATAAAGTTAGGAAAGTCCTTTTCCGAATTATCCAATAAAACACTTAAACTCGAAAGAGATAATCTGGTGCTTGAGCTGAATTATTTGCGTTCTCAGTTAAACCCTCATTTTCTTTTCAATAGTCTCAATAACGTTTATAGCCTTATTCTCAAAAAAGATGATAAAAGTGCAAGCGTCATTTTGAAACTGGCCGGATTGATGCGTTATACCTTGTATGAAGCAAATGCCGAAAAAATAGCTTTGTCGAAGGAAGTAAACTTTATTCTGGATTATCTGGATTTGGCAAAATTGAGATATGGTAAAAAAGTAAGGGTGGAATTTGAAACTTCCGGTGAAATAGAGGGTTTTATGATTCCTTCACTTTTGCTGATCTCTTTTGTAGAAAATGCTTTTAAACATGGAGTAAACGACATTACGCTGGATATACAATCATGGGTTAAAATTTCCCTTGATGTACAGGACGGCATAATGACCTTCATTATTTCAAACAACAAGCCATCTCAGGCTTCAAATAAGCTGGCCATTAATTCTAATCTTGGGGGAATCGGGATAGAAAATACCCGTAAAAGACTTGATCTTTTATATCCTGACTGCCATAAACTGCATATCGAAAATGCCAGAAATACTTATACCGTAAACCTGTCTTTGAAATTATAATCCTTTTCGGATCTCTTCATTTTGCACCATCAGATACTACTTTCGGGTTTATAATTCTGTTCCCCGATATTATGAATTTGTTCAGACACATCCTTTTTTGAATAATTTCGTCGAAGCCAACCTCTGTAAATCCATATTAATCGACAAAATAATCACTTTGGTCGAACTAGTTTTTTATTGGTCCGAATATTTGGTCACTTTGATTCAACAATTTAGCAGATGACTTAAATAACTAAACATTATCTCACATGAAAAAATCTGTTTACCCTCGCCTTGACCTAAGAAAACAAACTATTGCCTTATTTACATATGAAGGTTCATCAAAAAGTAAAAACCAGAAATATACAAGCAATGGTTCGAGTTGTTGTACATTGAGTTGCGTCACATTATTTTAGTATTGATTAAGAATTACAATTGTTGCTTTATTCCTTACATCAGAATTTTCTGCACACTAGAGATTAAATAGTCTCATATAAAAACCTGTTAGCGTGAATATTACCTGTATCATAGTTGATGACGAACCGCTTGCTCAGGATATTCTGGAGCATTATATTTCTCAGACTCAAGGATTGGAGTTGCTGGGGAAGTATGAGAATGTCATTGAAGCAATGGAGGCTTTACAAGAAATTCATAAACCTATTGACATTGTTTTTCTTGACGTTCAGATGCAGCGTTATTCAGGAATAGACCTGATGAACAGATTGAAAGATAAGCATTACTTTTTTATTCTGACAACCGCATATCCGGAGTCATTTCTTAAAAAGTATAATTTATCTGTACTCGATTACCTGGCGAAACCAATTCCTTATGAAAGATTTCTGGAAGCGGTCGGCAAAGTAAAGAATATGAAAAGTACCCGGACTTAAATTGCAATAGCTGTAAAGTCTTACCTCTGAACAAAAAGTATCCTAAAAATCAATTTCGTCGAAGCCGGAAGCGATTTCGTCGAAAAACATTGGTAAAATCTGTATAAACAGCCTCCTTTGAATTGTAAATTATTTTTAAAGTTCCAGGCTGTGTGAAAACAAAGAGCTTTTGATTATGAAAAAATGTTTAGCCTCCGTATTGAGCAAAGTTGCCGGATTTTCAGAAGGACAAACCTTCCGTAAAGGCAGCGCAATAGAGATTCTTAGTCATGATATGATCGAAACCCTGCGGGGTGGTGACAAGGAATATACTCCGATCTATGACAGTTCTCAGGATTCGAGCTGGAGCAGTCCGATTATTCTGTTGGATTGTCTGAAATAGTTTACCTCTAACAAATTAAAAGATCATGGCAAAGAAAAAGTATTTCCTATCCTCAAATGATAAAGATGCCAAGAAGAAGATTCTGAAGCATTTCGATAATGAGGAGCATAAAATTTCAGAAGATGAGATTTTAGGAGGAGCATGGCTGGATGTAAATTCAAGCTGGCTTGAAGTATCAGGAAAAGATTCCGAATAATTAAGAATAATAATGAAGGAGCGTCTAAAGTGTCAGGCTGCCATACTCAAAGTAGCAAGTCGTTGCAATCTCAATTGCGATTATTGCTACATGTACAATCTGGCTGATAAAAGTTATCTGGGTCAGCCTAAATTTATGAGCGGAAAGATCGTTGAAGCGCTGATCAATGAAGTTAAAAATCATTGCCTGTTGCATGGAATCAAGCATTTTGAGTTTATTTTTCATGGAGGAGAGCCTTTATTGTTATCACCGGACTTTTATATTGATTTCGTAGAAACGGCCGGAAAAGTACTGGATTCAGTTGTTACTCCGGGCTTTTCTTTACAGACGAACGGAGTTCTTCTTACAGATAAATGGTGTGAGGTTTTTGCCTCATTGGGGATCAGGGTTGGTATTAGCCTGGACGGACTGCCTGCAATACATGATGCGCACAGAGTAGATCATCAGGGGCGGGGCTCTTATCAGGCAACCGTAAAAGGTCTGAAAATTGCACAGGAATCGGCCTATTTAAAAGGTGTACCGGGAGTTCTGACTGTAATTGATGTAGATTCTGATCCGGTTGAAACCTATCACCACCTGAAGTCTTTGGGAATCAGACATGTGAATTTCCTGTTTCCGGACGGGAATTTCGATTATCTCCCGAAGGGAATTGATTTTTCCGGGGAGAAAACTTTATATGCCGACTGGCTTATCTCTCTTTTTGACACCTGGCTGAATGATGCCAGTCCAAAACCTGAGATCAGGTTATTCAGACAAGTAATGCAATTGGTGTTGGGCATAGACAATGGATTTGAATATTGGGGAAAGCGTAGAAATGAGTTTATTGTTATAGAAACAGACGGAAGTATAGAGGCGATAGGAGCATTGAAATCCTGTGGTGAAAACTTTACCAAGGCCGGAGTCAACATTCTTTCTGCTTCTCTGGACGAAGCTTTACAGACAGACCTGGCGCAGATTTACCACCTGAGCCATGAAAAACTTTGCAGTCAATGTCTGAATTGTCCGGTAGGAGAAGTTTGCGGGGGAGGTTATCTGCCTCATAGATTTGGCAGAAACCGGGGTTTTAATAATCCGTCCGTGTATTGTCAGGATTTATTAAAACTGATTTGCCATATACAACACTCGGTATTGGATGATTTACCGGAAGAATTACTCGAATCAATCCAGTTAGAGAAAATAGATTACCTGGAACTCCGGAATGATTTGCACCTGAGCGGGATTACGGATGAGAATCCGGTTCTCGAAAGTTTCGGTATTAAAAAATGATAACGTATAAAATATATCGTTAGGGTTATGAAGCGCAAATTTAAATTTTACAGACAGCTCGACTACATGGATTGTGGTCCGACTTGCCTACGGATGATTTCAGCTTACTATGGCAAAAATTATTCGATGGATTTCCTTCGCTCAAATGCCCACATCACTCGTCAGGGTGTAAGTATGCTGGGAATAAGTGAGGCAGCTGAAAAAATTGGATTTAAGACCCTTGCCGTAAAATTATCGTACGAGCAATTGATTGAAGAAGCGCCGCTTCCCTGTATCCTTCACTGGAATCAGGAACATTTTGTAGTGTTATATGATATCAGAAAGAGCTTCTGGAGTTTTTTTTCAAAAAAACCTAAAGAACAGTTTGTGCTGGCTGATCCCGGACATGCCCTGGTTAATATCGACAAAGAAACTTTATTGAAATGCTGGGAGGGAAGCCCTGGAAAAAGAGGTGTTGTTCTCCTGCTGGAACCGACTCAGGAATTTCAGAAAAATGCAGAAGAGCAGAAAGAAGAAAAAATGGGGTTCAGCTTTCTGGTCGATTATCTGAAACCTTTCAGGAAATATCTTTTTCAGATACTTTTCGGGATGGTTTTCAGCAGCCTTCTGGCACTGGTTTTTCCCTTTTTAACCCAGAGTTTAATAGACTACGGGATTCACAGACAGGACTATAACTTTATCCACCTCATCCTGTTTTCCCAGTTGATTCTGTTTTTGGGAAGTATGGGAATTGACCTGATAAGAAACTGGATTTTACTGCATATCAATACCAGAATAAGTGTATCAATTATTTCGAATTTTCTCGTAAAACTGATGAAATTACCCATTAGTTTTTTCGAATCGAAAAACATAGGAGATATTTCACAGCGTATAAATGACCATCACCGGATAGAAGCATTTCTTACCGGATCTACACTTCAGACATTTTTTTCTATAATTAATTTATTTACTTTTTCCCTTGTTCTGGGGCTCTACAACCTGAAACTGCTGTTGATATTTTTTATCGGAAGTGCCATCTCAATTACCTGGATATTGATTTTTTTAAAACAGAGAAAAAGCCTTGACTACAGGCGTTTTCAGCAAATGAGAGAAAATCAGAACAGCATTTATGAACTGATTACCGGAATGCAGGAAATCAAGTTAAATAACTGTGAAAGAGCCAGACGCTGGGAATGGGAAAGAATTCAGGCAAAACTTTTCAAGATTAATATTAAAAATCTTGCGCTTGAGCAATACCAGGAAGTAGGATCAACGTTTGTTACTCAGCTGAAAAATATCCTGATCTCTTATGCTTCAGCAATGGCTGTAATGAATCATGAAATTACCCTGGGTGTCATGCTGAGTATTTCATACATTGTCGGACAGATGAACGGACCGCTTTCGCAGATTATTAAGTTTTTGCGAAGCATTCAGGATGCGAAAATCAGTCTGGACCGATTAGGGGAAATTCATAACCGGCCAAATGAGGAAACGGATGATGATAATGAAAAAATGAGCGGGATGCTCTCCGTTCAGGATGTGGCACTTGATCCTAAAGACAAGATCTGGCGCCTGAACAGTCAGCAGAATAAGAAAGAAGAAGGCATTGTACTGAGAGATCTGTCTTTCCGTTATGGGGGAGCAAAATCTCAGCTGATACTTAAAAATATCAATTTACATATTCCTAAAGGCAAGGTAACGGCAATCGTGGGGGCAAGCGGAAGCGGAAAAACAACTTTACTGAAGCTGCTGCTCAAATTCTATGCACCTACAGACGGAGAAATCCTGGTTGATGGAATGAGTATGGGAGAAATTTCCGCCAAAACCTGGAGGAAGCAATGTGGAACAGTGATGCAGGACGGCTATATTTTTTCTGATACTATTGCCAGAAATATTGCTGTGGACGGAACAGCCATTAATGAATACAGAATGCTTGAGGCAATAGGAGTGAGTAATATTGCAGAATATGTCAGGAAACTGCCGTTGGGTTTTTTTACAAAAATCGGCAATACCGGAGCCGGAATGAGTGGTGGTCAGAAACAGAGAATTTTTATCGCCAGAGCTATCTACAAGAATCCGTCTTACCTCTTTTTTGATGAAGCAACCAGCGCATTAGACGCCAATAATGAAAGAATAATCATGAAAAACCTTCAGGAGTTTTTTGAAGGAAAGACGGTAATAATTATTGCACATCGCCTGAGTACCGTTAAAAATGCTGACCAGATTGTAGTGCTTGAAAACGGTGAAATAAAAGAAATCGGGACGCATCATTCCCTGACGAAACACAAGAATGGGACCTATTATGAATTGGTGAAGAACCAATTAGAACTTGAAGCAGCTTAGTTGTACATCAATAATAAAGTTAAGTTCTATACTTATTCGGACGGATCTGCACCTATTACCAAAATTTGGAAATAGTTTTTTACCAGAAATCTTATGGAAACTTTCAATGAAATAGAACATAAAAGCGAAGAAATTCAGGAAATTATCGGACAGATTCCACCCTGGATCGTCCGTTGGGGAATTACCATGATAATCACTGTTTTTATCATCTTTGTTTTAAGCTCTTATTACATCCGTTTCCCGGACGTTCTGCATGCCAATGTGAAGGTTACAGCCAAAGACCAGCCTGTGAAAATCGGCTGGTATAAAACACCGGGACTGAGTTATCAGACGATTGCAAAAGATGCAGAAATGATAAAATCAGGAGACACCGTACTGATCGAACATAATTCTGAAAAAAATACCAATAACTACGTAATTGCGCCGATTGGCGGAAAAATATTTACCCTTAAAGGAGTAGAGAACAACCCGAGGAAGTCCATGATGATTATTTATCCACCCATTACCAACTATGAGGTGCAGTTAAATATTTCTGAAAAAGGCATGGGAAAAACTAAAGTAGGTCAGAAGGTACTTCTGAGACTTGATGCCTATCCGGTTGAAGATTTTGGATTCCTTGAAGGAGAAATAACAGAAATTATACCTGTTTTGGTGGACAATCATTACAGAGCGAAAATTCATTTATTACAGGGTTTTACCACCAATACAGGAAAACTGCTGACGATTCAGCATATTCTGGCAGGAGATGCAGAAATAATGCTCGACGACAAGAATTTATTTCACAGAATTTTCGGAGGAATCATCTGACCTGTTTCTCCAATATTATACCTCGTTACTAATTTAAACCTATTTTTCCGTATACATTTTTACACCTGGATTTTATAAGATCCGGGGAAGGAATTGTGCTTCGGAAAAAACAAGAAAACTATAGAAATGAAAAAGAGCCTTTCAGCCATTATCAGCAAAAGCATGCCTAATTCCGACATGCAGCTCATGCACAAAAACCAGGAAGATTTTGTGATTTTACCTGAAAACATGCTTGACTCCCTTCACGGCGGAGAATATTCCTCTCATAATTTTGACCGGAACTGGCAGGAGCCTGATCTGTCCATAGAAGATAGCGGACTGTAAATTCAGCCTCCGGTTTCCCGGAAAGTATGCAACGGTTTTTTGCCGGATTTTAAAAGCCGGAGGGATTCGTTATGCCCTCATTTTAAGATTGATTTATCAGAGAAAAAGTGTGATAAAAAACAGTAAATAATTGATAGTCAATATATTATACAATAAAATTAAATTTCATCGACAGTTTTGATAAGTTCGTCGAAATGTTTTTTAAAACGACAAAAAACCTGCTTACTTTGATTCAGCAAATAAGGGAAATGATTTAAACATCAATCCTTAAACCAAAAGAAAAATCTCTAAACCTAGTTTTTATAACGACGAAAGTCAACATTCAGTAACCATCACTTTCAGAAAATCACATTGTATTTTTACAGTGTACCGGAAAAATCTAATAAACTCTAAATTTCTAAAAACACTATGGCACAATTAGCAGAAATTAAAGAAAAAGTGTCGTCGATCATCGACAACGTTCTCCAGTTAGATGGTGCAGTAACCATCACCGATGAAACCTCATTCTTTGGTAACGAAGAATCCGCAGGATTAATCCAGGACTCACTGGCAATCCTTGAAATAGCCTCAAGATTAGCTGAAGAATATGGCATTTTGCCTTCAGATCTTGATGAAGCCAGCTTCCAGAATTTACAGACACTCAGCGAAATGATCTACAGTAAAGTAGCAGAGAACAGCCTGGCAGCAGCTTAAATCACCCCGGCTGACAAAATTACGTATAAACAAAAGCGTTAAAACCTGTTCAGTCGCTTCAATTCAGAACCTAAGCCTCCTGTGCACAAACGGATATAGGGAATTAGCTACTCCCGCAGTTTAGTGTTATATGTTTAACTTTTTAATAACTATTTAACTATTCAAAAAAATGGCAAACCAAAAAGGATTAATCTCGGAAAAAGAAGTTAGCGAATTAACAGACGCATTATCAGTTGTAGAATTGGAAGAGCGTTTTGAAATGACTGCTGCAGCCGCTTCATCAGAGCGTTGTACTATCACTCAGGCAGAAGCTGCTTAATCATTTTCCGTCGGTAAACTTCGGATTAAAAAAAGGGTAGTGCACTTTCAGAATGCAAGGGTATTCAAAACGCACTGTTATTTATTTAAAACAAATGTTTAATTTCTAAACTTTAAAGAAAATGTCAAATCAGAAAGAAGTAATCGTAGCAACAGAAGAAGTAGTAGTAAATGATGCATTGTCAGTAGTTGAATTGGAAGAGCGTTTCGAAATGACCGCTGCTGCTGCTGCTTCTGAGCGTTGTACTATCTCTCAGGAAGCTGCTGCTTAATAACAGAACACACATCCTGAGCATGCTCCCGATGTGTTCTGAAGATTGCTCACCCGACCTGCTTGGGTGAGCAACTCTCTCCGGTTCCGGATAATTCCGAAAACCCGGAAGGCAAAACCCCATCATTATTTTTCGTATCGTCACTCATTCTTTCAAGGATACATTGCAGAGCAGAAGATCTCTGAATATCCATATATGTCAAGCCGGTGAGGACATACCCTGTAACGGGGAGAAAGTATCTGAAAATCTTTTCCCCGTTATTTATCAACTTATTCAACTTCTAAATCCAGTAATTAAAACCGAAAATCATGAATGCTACCTATACGATAGAAGAGATTGAGCATAACGGAGATAAGAGAAGTTATCTTCTTACAGTGGGAGGGAAGCCTTACCAGGTTGGAGAACTGTTCTATCTGATTCTTCAGGGAAAATCTGACAAGAAAACCAATGAGGAAATTGTGGATTCTCTGAATAAATGGGCTTCAGGTAGTTATCGTTTTACCATTTCTGAGTTAGAACAGATTATTGAACATAAAATCAAACCCCTCGGAGTATGGAATCCCCCGGCTGTCAATACCACAAGTCTGGCAGGAATCGGGAATATCAGATGGCAAAAAACAGTCTTTACTTTTGAACAAATGCGCTGGCTGCTGGCTATTGTAAAATATGCTTTTGTCCCGGCTTTTTTCTTTCCGGTTCTCATTCTGGCACTGGGAGCTAATTATTATTACATGAATGAGCTGATCGGAATGGGGAGTTATGCTGCTCACAAAGCTGCAGTATCTTCCGACTGCTTAAGAGGATTCAGCTATGTGGTACTTTTTTATCCCCTGATTACTTTCATTCTATTTGCGCACGAACTTGGCCATGCCGCTGCCAGTTATTTATTCGGGGTTAAACCCAAAAATATTGGTTTTGGCATTTACTATATCTTTCCGGTTCTTTTTACAGACGTAACAGGTATCTGGAAACTGAATAAAACAAAAAGAGTAATCGTAAACCTCGGAGGAATTTTCATCCAGGCGATTATCAATCTGGGGCTCATTTACTGGACTTATCACAGTGGAACAAACCCTGAAATCATTGCTATGATCACTTTCCTGCTTAAAATTAACGTTGCCACAATGATTATCAACGGATTGCCTTTTATGAAATTTGACGGATACTGGGTTTACAGCGACTTGTTTACCCTGCCCAATTTAAGACAGCAATCCAATATTTATCTGGTACGTTTCCTGAATCGCTTTTTTCCGAAGTTACCAATCAGAATCCCTGAAAAAGTACTGCAAATGGTAGATCTGAAAAATCCTTTCCTGATTATTTATTCTATAGGGAGATACATTTTCATGGTTTATTTCTACGGAAAAATTATAGTGTTCTTTTTTAATACCATTTCAATGATGCCTTTGGCCGCCAGGAATCTCATCAATGATTTTTCTATATGCTCTGCCGAACCTTTTTTACAGGCTTCATTCTCCCTTGGTTTATTTGTCTACTTTACGACAGTCAATACCAAAACATACAGAAGTTATTTTAAAAACAGAAGAAACGCATGAAAACCGGCGAGATCTATATCCAGTCACCCTTTCTGAACTTTGATCAGTCTGCTCCCAAAGTGGTTGTCAGCAATCTGATCTCAGGAAGATCCTTCGAAATGGGTGAGACAGTGGTTTCAATGCTCCGGTTTTTTAAAAAGCCTCGTTCTCTGGATGAATTCAGTCAGGAGTTCAGCGCCTATAGTGGTCATTATCAGAAAATTATTGATTTTCTTTACCAGAGAGGATTGATTTATGATGCAGAAAGTCCGGAAGCTTTTACCATCGGAACGGTTGCCGTAAAAAACAGACTTTTCGGTGCAGGAATGCTGAACCCTGAAAAGGAAGAAAATCGCATCGTGGTGACAGGCATTCCTTTTGGCAAAGGACACGGGCGCTCAGCTAATGCGGCAGATTTTCCTGATTACCTCAGAGAATATGCGCAAAGAATAGGATTGCAGGCTTTAAGTAATTCCGGCATGCCCTACTTAGGACCTGGCTTGGACTATGATAACTTAAAAACGGTACTTAAATCCCTGAAAGATGCCGGGAACATTTTCATCAATACTAATGAGAGTACCCCGTTTATCTATGAAAAAATCTATCAGGTAGCACGGAATCTTTTTGAAAAAGGGAACCGTCCGGTTTTTATCGGAGGAGACCATTCCGTAAGTTTTCCGCTGATCAGGGCCGCTGCTGAAAAATATCCTGATTTGCACATTTTACATTTCGATGCGCATACAGATACCTATACTTCGCCGTATGACCAGATTGACCATGTGCACAAGGTACACCATTACGGCAATTTCATGCTGCATGTGCTAAAACTGGAAAATGTCAGAAAAGTCTGGCAATTCGGCATAAGAGGTTTACACAATGCCCTGGAAACAGGAAGACCCAAAAGAACCATATACTGGGCAGAAGAGCTTAAGAGCATTCTGGCAAAAGGAGAGAGCATCCCTGACTTATCGGAAAATGTCCCGTTTTATGTAACCTTTGATATTGATGTTTTTGACCCCCCGATTGCCCCGGGAACAGCATCTCCGGTGGTTGGAGGACTAGATTACTCAGAGATCCGTACACTTCTGACATCGCTTCTGAAAAACAGAAATATCATAGGAGCTGATCTTGTGGAAGTACACAAACAATATGATACAGGCGATGTAACAGTTCAGCTTGCCATTACAGTTTTACTGAATCTGCTAAGCCATTTTAAGGTAGATAACCCATGATCTGTTAAATAAATCATAACCTGAAAACCTTATTCAGATGAAGACGTTATACCAAATTATAATACTGACCTTTTGTATCCTTCAGGGAATATGCCTGAAGACAAACGGCCAGACACTTATCTCCGGTGTCATCAGAGATAAGAAAAATAAGCCGATTGAAGGAGCCAGTGTTACCCTGAAAGGAACCTATGACGGTGCTGCAACTGTGGCTGATGGCTCATTTTCATTTGAAACAACGGAAACAGGAGAACAGACCATTATTGCCCACAGTATAGGTTATAAGGATTCTGTCTCTGTACTCAATCTTAATACCCAGCCTAAAAAGCTGGCTCTGAATATCCAGCTTACTGATGCTTTTACTGCCCTCGATGTTGTGACGGTTAAGGGAAAGGGTTCAGACTTTTTGGTAAAGGATGGTTCAATTACCCTGCACTCACTCGACATCAGAGCTATGGGAGGCTCAAATGCTGACATTGGCAATGCTTTTAGAATTATGCCCGGCGTACAGCCCACCAGCGATGCCACCGGCTTACTCGTGCGGGGAGGAACCAGTGATGAAACAAGGGTTTTTGTGGACGGCATGGCTGCTACAACGTTCTTTTACACCGGAGGACCTGATATTTCGCAAAGAAGCCGCTTTTCTCCTGAGTTATTTTCAGGAAACTTTTTCAGCAGTGGCGGATACTCTGCCATGTACGGTCAGGCTTTGTCTTCCACCCTGATTCTTGACACCAGAAAATTACCTGATCGTTCTACATTTAACCTTAATGTGGGCTCGATCGGAGCTAATATGGAATTTAACAAATTGCTGCCTGATAAAAAACAGTCTTTCGGAGCCTCATTGAACTATTCAAATTTACAGCCTTATTATCAGGTTGTTAAGCAATACAGAGACTTTACAACTGGCCCGGCTTATCTGGACGCTACCGTAAATTACCGACTCAAGGTATCAAAAAACGGCTACCTGAAGTTTCTGGGAATGTATGGCAATAATGCAGTAAGTTTTTATGAAAATAACCTCGATCAGGTAAACCTTAAAAATTACCTGGGATTGAAAAGCAAAAACCTGTACGGAAACATCAGTTTCAGCAATTTTATCGGTAACGGCACTTTTATACAAACAGGTTTATCTTATAGTTCGCAAAGGAATCAGTACGAACTCGATACACTTGCGGCCGATCAGTCAGTACAAATGCCTAAAAACCAGAGAATAGTAGATGGAGAGGTATTTCAGGCAAGAGCCGTAATCAGAAAGATTCTAAGCCCTGTGACAGACCTTTATACAGGAATGGAATATTTCTACAGTAATGATGAAATTAATAATATTCAGACTTTAAGCGGAAAGGCTCTCAGCGGTTTGGTAAAAGACCATTACTGGGCAGGATTTGCGGAAAGTAACTGGAAACTGTCTGACAAAATAGAAGGACGAACCGGAGTCAGGCTTGAATATTCATCGGTACTCAGACAATGGGCTTTTTCTCCGAGAGCGACAATCAATTATACCTTTGCACCGAAAAGCAGACTGTTCTTTAGCTATGGTGATTTTTATCAGAAACCACTCAGTGATTATCTGACTGTTGAGCCGGAAAAGCGGACTTTTCAGAAGTCAACCCATTATATCCTTGGATTTCAGAAAGAATACAAGACAAATCTGATCAGGATGGAGCTCTATCACAAAGACTATTCCGGTCTGATCAAAACGATTCCTGATATAAACAGCAACGGGAAAGGATATGCTCAGGGTGCTGAAGTTTTCTGGAAAAACAGTACAATGATCAGAAACCTTGAATACTGGATTTCCTATTCTTACCTCGATACTAAACGGGAATACCTGAATTTTCCGGTGCAGGCCAGACCGAATTTTGCCGCAGAACATACGGCTTCCCTGGCATTGAGAAGATATTTCTCTCCGATTTCAACCAATATCGGACTGACATACACCTATGCTTCCGGCAGACCGTATTTCAATCCGAACCGAAGTGCGGAAGATTTCATGAAGGACAAAACGATTGATTATCATAATATTGGCCTTACAGTAGCACATCTGGCAACAGTTTTTAAAGCCAATGCCATTATTGTAGGAACAGTAAGTAATCTCCTTGGAAATGAGCAGGTCTTCGGTTATAAATACTCGGCGATAGATTTTAGCAAAAGACAGGCAATTACGCCCATGGCAAGCCGCTTTTTCTACCTGGGCATATTTCTGAACTGGGGCATAGACAAAAGGGAAAAAACAATGAATGATTTTTTAAATCAGTAAAACACAATAATTCTTTAACATAAACTCTGAAAATGTATGAAAAAGGTTGAAAAAAAAGCCCATAGACCTTCCTCTTACCTGATGGAATGGGATGCCAGCGGAGACTCTATACTGAATGATGCTGATGAAGCACTTCCTTCCGCAGATCAGCTTAACGAATGGCTTTCTGCCGTTAAAATCTCTTCCGGTTTAGGAAGTTAATAATTGATTATCAAACTTTTAAATGTATTATATCATGAACGAGCAATTTATTTTACCTGAAAAACAACATTACAGCATTATCGACTGGGACGCGCTGGAAGCGGATCTGTTTGCTGAAGATTAATGAAAGTTCATCAAAAAACCTCTAAACCTTAATAACAATGAAAATCCTGAATAAAACTTTTTCAATTCTGTTTCTGGGTACAGCATTTACCCTGTTGACTGCTTCTTTCTCTCCTGTACAGACTTACTCTGTGAAAGTAAGACTGGAAGGGCTGAAAAATACCGACGGCTCCGTGAGAATCGCTCTGGCAACGAAAGATGGTTTTTTGAAAACCAATTACCAGCTGAAGGTTACAAAAATCAGCGGAGAGGATATGGAAGTAGAGTTTAAAGACATTCCGGAAGGAGAATATTCGGTTAGCGTGATTCATGATGAAAATGAAGACAATGTTCTCAACAGAGGGATGAAAGGAATTCCTTCTGAAGGATATGGCTTTTCAAACAATCCTAAACCTAAGGCCGGACCTCCTGCATTCGAAGATGTTAAAGTTGAAGTAAAAAGCAATCAAAGCATACTGGTGAAAATGGTTTACTGGGGATAGTTCAGGCAGATTTACCTCATTATTTTCTTGAAATAAACAGCAATCATAAACTCAAAGTGAAATGTACACCAACGAATTAATAGCAAAGATTCGGTCAAATCATACAGGGCTGCTAGGAAAAACAGCCCTGATTGAAGGCCGGGAGTCCTTGACTTTCGGGGAGCTCTGGGATCTCAAAGACCAATGCTCCGAAAAGTTACTGAGCCGGGGTGTATGCAAAGGAGACGTGGTGGCAATCAGAAGCGCCAACAGTATCAGACTGGGAATTTTTTTCCTGGCATTGGTTGACATCGGAGCGGTTCCTTTTGTAGTAAATTACAAACTGGATGTCCTGAAAATCGACACCCTGAATATCTCGTTTTTTCTGGTGAATAATAAGCTCATGTCTGGTGGAACCAGCCAGGAATTAGCAGAAGAAGATTTCAGAAAAGAAGACTGGGATGATTATTTTACCCTTTTCAGAAACAAAAAACAGTTCAAACCAATCACTGACGGAGCATTTCTTGTAACCAGTTCCGGCAGCAAGGGAAGTCCTAAAATTGTGAAACTGACTGTACAGGGAACCATCCGGAATATCCAGTCGAATACCGAAGCTTTGTCTATCAGAGATACAGATATTACGGTGGTGGCCCTGCCGATGGGATATTCTTACGGACTGGTTGGACAGTTTCTTAGCCACCTGTATGTCGGAGCAACCATTATTCTTACAGACGGGAAATTTTTTCTGGCAGAGATTGGCAGCCTTCTTAATAAATACAGGGTAACTACCCTGTTTATGGTTCCACCGATGATTCGTCAGATCAATTACCTGCAAAGCAAGGGTTTTTATAAAATGAACACCAGCTCCCTGCGCTTTGTGACGATCGGCGGTAACCGGATGGAGCAAAGTTCTATCCTGAAAGCTATGGGTTTCTTTGGCTGCCCTATTGTGAAGACTTACGGTCTGGCCGAAGCTGGCCCGCGTGTATGTACTAACGTTATCCCTTCTCAGGAATATAGAGAAATCAATTCTGTCGGGAAAGCCAATAATGGAATCAAAGTATCAATCATTGATAAATCCGGAAATTCTCTGGCGGTTAATCAACTGGGAACCATCCATATTAACAGTCCCTCGGTGACTTCCGGATATCTGAATGCCAGACTGACCAGATTGATCAAACCGTTCAATGCCATTACGACCAAAGATATAGGATATATTTCTGAAACGGGAAACCTTTATATTATGGGCCGGAAAAAGGAATCTTTTTATATCGGAAAAAGACAGCTGTGGTTTCAGGAAATTGAAAATATCCTTTATTCGCATTTCAACCTGCTGAAATTATCCCTGGAAAAAGAAAACCGGAAAATAAAGATTAAAACAGTTTCCATGTATGATTATGCCGTCAACCCAGACGCCATCATAGAAAAACTCAGTGATACACTCAATACAGATGCGGGGAAAATGTTCAGGATTGAGATGATCAAAACCAATGAATTTTTAAGTGAAAAGTAGAGGATAAGATAGTTTTACTAAAACTGACTGTGGAATGCACCTTTTTTACACCCATATTCCGAAAGACTTTGATGCGACAGAATCTCTTCTGAAACTGCCACTGGCTTTACAGAAAAGACTGAAGCAATGCCCGGGAAAACAGGCAAGAAACAGGTCATTTACGGCAAAGATCCTTTTGGCCGAAGTACTGGCCGGAAAGTCCGGGATGAGCAAAGTCGCTCTGCTCAACAGACTGGTTTATGATATGCTGGGAAAACCGGAACTGAAAGGTATTCCAATGTTTTTCAGTCTTTCCCATGCCGGCAATCAGGTGGTTTGCCTGACCAATGAAATGGATGCCGTCGGGGTGGATATTGAGAGAAATACTCATCAGATCAATAGTAGCACTGCCTTTTTTCTCAGTAAAATAGAACAGCAAAAACTAAGTGCAGAAAACCTTGGGAATACTTATCTGCTGAAGAAATGGGTACAAAAAGAAGCCGTTTCCAAAGCTATCGGAAAAGGGCTGAGCCTTGGTTTTCATACGATTGAGTCCAGCGGGACGTATTGTTTCTGGAGAAATGAAAAATTTATGACGCATGAAGTAAATGTACATCCCGATTATTATTGCTATGTCGCCGGAAAAACAGGAAAAACAAAACCGGAAGTATCAGAAATCAGTTTCGAGAAGCTGTTAAATAACCTTATTTAAACCAGTAAGCACATGCAAAAAGTAAGACTGTTTTGTTTACCCTTTGTTGGCGGTAGTCAGTTTTCTTACACGCCGTTCAGACCGTATATGCCTGAGGGAATTCATATGATTTCTCTGGATCTGCCAGGTCATGGAACCTTGTTTACAGAAAAACCGCTGGATTGTTTGCATCAGATTGCTGATAATTTATTTGAAAGAATTGAGAAATACCTTGACGAACCTTACGGAATATTCGGACATAGTATGGGCTCGATGGTTAGCTTCCTGTTATTGCACCGGATCAGAGAATCCGGGTACCCGATGCCGGTTCATGTTTTCCTTTCAGGGAGAGGCGGAGCCTGTATCCATGAAAAAGAAAGAGGCGTTCATGAATTACCTACTGAAGAATTGCTTCTGAAACTGGAAAAGATGAGTGGTAAGTCTCAGAACCTGGCATCAAGTCCTAAAGCATTATGTCTTTATGAGAAAGTTCTGAGAGCGGATCTTGCAGCCCTTGATTTCTTTGAATATGAGCAGTTTGCGGGAGAGAAACTGGATGTAAACGCTACTATTCTGATCGGAACACATGATCTCTATACTGTGAAAGAAGCTTCTTTCTGGCAGAAAGAGTTCAGACCAAAAATCGACCTGAATATTTTTGAAGGAGGGCATTTCTTTATTTTCGATTACCTGAAAGAAATCTCTGAAATGATGGGAGAACAATTACTATCAACCTCAAATAAATTGATTTTACTGGAAAACTGGAGTTTAGGGAACCGCCTAGCCTGAAAGTTTTCTTTCAAAAAACAAGTTAAACAGATCAGCTCATGAAAAAACTAATTTTCTTACTTGCAGCCTGTTTGATAACCTGGGCCACAAGAGCCCAGTCAGACCGTTACACAACTGCGATGCTGCATAACATTGCCCTGATTGATTCTGCCAGAACAGTGGCAGAATTTCATAAATATTACCATAATTTCCAGAGAATAGGAGATGCGGAGAAGAAAGAATGGCTGCCTTATTATTATGCGGCTTTTTGTGAAGTGAGCGCAGCTTATGAAGAAAAGGATGTCAGCAAAATTGACGGATATTGTGATAAAGCAAGTGCATTACTGGATCATGCGGATAGCCTTTCTCCGCAAAATGCTGAAATCTATTGCCTGAGAGCTATGGTTTGTACTGCCCGGATCGAAGTAGATTTTATGAAAAGAGGAATGGAAATGGTAACACAGTCCAGAACTTATCTGGAAAAAGCCCTCTCTTTTGATGCAAAAAACCCCAGGGCGTATTATCTGCTTGGTCAGAATCTTTATAATATTCCTTCTGCTTTTGGAGGGGGAAAACAAAAAGCGGCACCGTTTTTCGAAAAAGCACTGACCATTTATGAAGAAAAGAAGGCCTCTGAGCAGGAAATTACAGTACACTGGGGAAGACCTCTGGCAAAACAGATGACAGAACTCTGTAAAAATATAAAGGGTAAATAGAAGAGCTGATATTTCATAAAATATTCTTAAAAACAGATCAATAACATATCTAAACCATCAATAAAATGATTTCGCAACCAAACGTAATCCTGGTTTCCGGAGGAAGCAGGGGAATAGGAAGAGCTATTTGTCTGGAATTGGCTTCCAGAGGAAATACCATTGTTTTTACTTACCTGAGTAATGAATCGAAAGCCAATGAATTAGTGCATGAGATTGAACAAAACGGCTGGCCGGCTCCTTTGGCTTACCAATGCGATATGAGCAGTTTCTCTGAAGTGCGTCAGTTGTTTCAGAAAATCAAACAGCACCATAAAAGAGTTGATGCTATTGTCAACAATGCAGGGATTTTAGGGGATGGGCGTCCTTTTATGCTGACTACAGATGATGGCTGGTGGAATGTTATTAAAACCAATGTGGCAAGTGTGACGAATACCTGCAGAGTGGCATTGCCAATGATGATTGCCCAGAAAGGTGGCAAAATCATTAACATGACTTCTCTTTCAGGGCAAAAAGGAAATCCAGGACAATCTGCCTATTCTGCTTCAAAATCGGCAATTGTTACCTTTTCCAAAGCACTGTCAAAAGAATGTGGTCAGTTTGGGGTAACGATCAACTGTGTTTCTCCCGGATTGATCGAAACAGATATGACCAGGGAACTGACTGAAGAATATTTTTCAACCAAAATGGCCAAAACGCCTTTGAAGAGAAAAGGCTCTCCGGAAGAAGTAGCCAATTTAGTAGCATATTTAATTTGTGATGCCCCGGCTTATATTGTTGGTCAGGAAATGACCATCGATGGAGGAATAGGCGGTTGATCTCTAAACCAATAAAAACGATGGAAAGAGTAGTAGTAACCGGATTAGGGGTACATACCTCTAACGGCCGCAACGTGGAAGAATTTAAAAACAGTCTTTATCACGGATTAAGCGGGTTAAGTCCAATTAATGAAAAACGTTTCTCCACAGAAGCGAAATGTTATCTGAATTCCCAGGCTTGTACCATCGACCAGGATTTCTATGAGTCGCTGGCAAATGAAGATGATACGATCCTGACCAAGATTTCTACAATGGTAATAGCCGATGCCTTGAAAGATGCAGCGGTAGATCTGTCCAAAATTAATAAACGCAGGTTAGGTTTATGCCTTGCTACAACAATCGGAGGGTCCTATCCCTTTATGAAGCTTACCCATCAGAGAGTTAGCGGACCTTTTGATTCCGTTGATTTTGATTTACATTTCAAAGGATCAACGCCGACTATTGCCGGAAATTTATTGAGAAACTTTGGTTTTTCAGGACCTACATCAACTATTTCCACAGCTTGTGCTTCAGGAACTAATTCAATCGGAAGGGCTTTTGACCTGATTTCCAAAGGAAGAATTGATATGGCAGTAGCCGGAGGAGTTGATATTTTCTCAGAGCTGACTTACAGCGGGTTTAACTCTCTTCAAAACCTGTCAAAATCTGTTTGCAGACCCTTTGACAAAGGAAGAGACGGCCTGACTCTGGGAGATGCCAGTGCTTTTGTCATTGTAGAAAGTTTGAGCGCTGCTCAAAAGAGAGGCGCTAAAATTTATGCTGAAATCAAAGGATATTCTGCCGCGAATGAAGCGTATCACCCGACTGCACCGAAACCTGACGGAAGCAATGCCAGAACGACAATGTTGCAGGCGCTGACACAAGGAAATATTCCGGTAGAAAAACTTGACTATATCAACGCACACGGAACAGGAACCGGAGCCAATGATGGCATGGAAATTAACGGAATCAAAAGCCTGGTCGGAGATGGACATGTATTCCTGAGTTCAACTAAATCAATGATCGGGCATACATTGGGAGCAGCCGGCAGTATTGAATTGATTGCCACTGTTTTAGGAATGCACCATGGATTTATTCCTCCTTCCTGCAACGTTTCTGAATCATTGATCGGAACCGAAGACAATATTGAACTGGTAGTAAATAAGGCCCTTGACTATGAATTTGATGTGGCCCTGTCCAATTCCTTCGGATTTGGCGGATGTATGGCATCCATTGCCATAGAACGTTTCAGTCAGGCCGCATAAAAGCAGTGTACAAAACGCTTATTATTACACTAAACCTCAAAAAATTATGGCAGCCTCAATTTTCCAGATTCCCTATGCGCAAGACCTGCTTCCGCACCGGGCCCCGATGTTATTGATTGATAAGATCGAAGAATACAAACCTGGCCTTTTTGTCAGAGTTAGTAAGCAGGTAGAAGCAGACAGCATGTTTTTCCAGGGACATTTTCCCGGAGAGCCGATTTTTCCGGGGGTAATTCTGGTTGAAATGATGTTCCAGAGCTGTGGTATTTTCGGTCGCCTTGAAGCGATGTTTACCAAATTTAAAGCACCTGACGGAGAAGCGATGCCGCCGATTAACAAACAGGCTGCTGATGAAAGTGCTAAGAGAACCGTGAAATCGGGAAGGGCGATTAAAATTGATAATGTGTCCTTTAACAAAGAAGTAAGACCGGAAGATAAACTTACCATTACTGTAAACCATAAATACAAAGTGCTCAATTATATGGTTTTTGATGCAAAAGTTGAAATTGACGGAAAGGGTGTAGCCGCGAAAGGAACCGTTACGGTGTTGATTTCATAATATTTAACTTCAGTTACTCTAAATCTAATAAAACATGGAAAACAAGAAGAAAATCGTTATTTCCGGCGGTGGGGTATTATCAAATATGGGGGTCGGATTAGAACAATTCTGGAACAGTCTTGTCAATAATGAAAAAGGAATTACCATCCGTGAAGAATGGAATATGCCGGAAGTCGGGGCTCAATATTTCGGAAAATGCCCTGATTTTAACTTTAAAGAACATTTTGAAAATATCCGTCCTCCTTTTCCGCTGAAATACTCTCAAATGGCAATGGTAGGTTGTAACCTTGCTATCAAAGACGCAGGCCTGGAGGTAAATGACGGGAATGCCGAAAGATTGGGTTTGTTAATTGATACCAGCTTTGGTGCCAGTTCTGCTGTGCAGGGCTTTCTCGTGAAATTATTTGAAGAAGGTCCGGGAAAAGTAAGCCCTTTTAATTTTACCAAAACAACAGTAAACTGTGCTTTGGGAGATGTTGCAAGAAATTTTGGTCTGAAAGGCCCGAGTTCTATGCTCATGGGTGAAAATACGGTTTGTTACGGTTTTGATCTTTTACAGGATGGAAAAGCAGATGTTATTATTTGTGGTGGTTTTGACGAAATCATTGATGTCCCTGTAATTGCCCACGACAAACGTAATTACCTGATTCCTCCGGTTAAAAATGGTGTTCAGGTTCCGTTTGAAGAAAACCTCAGCGAAGAAAGAGGAAAAATTGTTTTCGGAGAGGCTTCGGCATTCGTAGTACTTGAAACACTGGAACATGCACAGGCAAGAGGTGCTAAAATCTATGCGGAATTGGTTGATTATACTGTGATCGGTGATACCAGTTATGACGATTTTCTTTATCAGAGAAGCAATGAAGACCTTGACTATTCAATGACCAGCTTACTGGAAAGAACTGAAATTGATAAAGAAAATGTAGGTTTGGTGGTAGGCGGAGCTTGCCTTCCCTGGCATATCCGTGATTTCGAAGCATCTGTTATCAAAAATATCTGGAAAGATTCTTCAGTCTATTATACTACAGTGAAAGGAAAAACCGGAGAAACTTTCAGTTCTTCACCGATTATTTCTTTGCTGACCGGAGCAATGTGTTTAAGTGAAAATGCAGTAACAGGAACGGGTTATTCTCCGGAAGTGCTGAAAGGTATTGCTGAAAATATTCATATTCCGGAAACGACTTTACATCACGACAGCCAGAAACCTTATGCTTTGGTTAACTCTTTGCATAAAGGTGGAAATACAGTGAGCATTATGCTGAAAAAAGCAGCTTAAAACCTCTCTAAATGACATAAAAGATGGAAATATTTGTCAAAATACTCATTTATATACACGCCACAGCCGGAACGCTGGCTCTGGTTTCCGGTCCGGTAGCTATGCTTACCCGTAAAGGCGGCCCCGGGCACCGCTTATGGGGGCGATTGTATTTTTACGGAATGACGGGCGTTTTTGCAACTGCCGTAGTAGTGGCTGTTTACAAAAACCTGGTTTTCCTCCTGATGATTGCCTTTTTTAGCTATTATCTGGTTTGTTCCGGATACCGGGCATTATACCTCAAGAAACTTTCAAAAGGACAAAAACCGGCAAAGATCGACTGGATTCTGAATGCTGTGACAATCATTTTCTCCTTCTCTTTGTTCATCTGGGGGGTAAATACCTATTTTTTCAGACATGATTCGTTTGGAATGACCGGAATGGTGTTCGGAGCCTTATCGCTGTTGTTTATTTACAGAAATGTTAAGAAACTGTTATTCCAGCCAAAAGATGATTTCCACTGGATTTACAGCCATATTATGGGAATGGGTGGGGGATATATTGCCACTTTTACAGCATTTCTTGTGGTTAATGCCACCTTCAATAGTCCCTTGTTAGTCTGGTTGTCTCCTACAGTTATTGGTACTCCCATTATCATGTACACCAATGCCAGATTACGGAGAAAATACGTCCTCAGAAAACGTTTGGAAACAGTCGCTACTAAACCTAGTCTTGTTGTCTAAAATCATAATTTGTCATGAATCAGATATCTTTTCATATTCCGGAAGCCATGACTGCTTCTATTGAGCAGGAATATGCGCAAATGAAAACTATAATTGCTGATCGGGAAATCGTAAAAAAGAGGAGCCATCAGGTGAAAGATATTCATTTCCTTTCGGCTAACCTTCAGAGCTTTATGCCCGAAATAGAAGAAGAGGAGCATGAAGGTATTTATCTGAGACTGATCACGAATCATGCCATTCGTTCCAAAGATATCGGGTATCTGCAAAGCGGTAATCTCACCGGAATGAATTCTGTACAGGGATTATCCTTTCTGAAGGAATATACTGATAAACCGGGAATCTTCTGTACCTATCACATGGGTGCATATCGCGGGATTATCGGGATTCTTGCTTTCAATAATATTAATATTGCTTTGGTTGTAGATACCAAAACAAAAAACAGACAGGCAGATGAGGTTCTCAAAACGGTTTCTGACATAAATCGCCAGACAGGATTGAATACTCAGGCCAGGGTTCTGGATGCAGAAGCACTGGACATTGGGGTACAGCTTACGAAAGCCATTCAGGAAAAATATTCCATTGTCATCTTCCTGGACGGAAACTCAGGAAATGGCGGAGTTTATAAAAGAGACACAAAATCCCTGAAAGTGAAGTTTCTGAACAGTTATATCTGGTCGAGAACGGGAGTTGCGCTCATTTCCTATGCCACAAAAACACCAGTTATTCCGGTAATTTCCTTTTATGAAGCGCAGGAAGGAAAGACCTTACCAAAATCGACGTTCAGATTTTTTGATCCCATTGTTCCTGATTGGGGAAAGGTTCGTATGCAGGAATACGTCCATAATACCACCCGGCAATTGTATGGTGTTTTGGAAACTTATCTGAAGAAATATGTTGACCAGTGGGAAAGCCTTTTCTATTTTCATAAATTCATTGACCTTGAGTCAATTCCGTCTCAGAATAAGCCAGAGCTTGTTGAGTTTGAACAGGTAGATCCTGCGTTGAGGTTTAGATTTCATAATAAACAGTTTGGATTATTCAAGCTGAATGATGATTGTTATTTGCTGAATAAAAGAACCTATCAGACTTTTCCGTTGAAACCGGAAAGTTATGAGGCTTTATTCCGGTTGAATCAACCGATTTCCCTCAGAGAGATACAGACATTTTTATCTGAAAGCCAGATCAGAACATATCGGGAAACCGGGATTATTATCAGCGAATAGGAAAGAGATAATAAGGAAAGGTTTCACAGACCATGTTTCCCGTTGGCCCAATAGGGTTCAGTCTGAATATTCTGACTTTTTACCCCTTTTTTTCGTAACATTTTTCTGAAAGATTGGATAGATCCTGCTCTCCCTGAGAGATAGAAAGTGGCATTCTGCCAGTTTTTCCAGCATTTTTCATTGAAATCATTAAGATAAGTCTGCAGGTCTTCTTCAGACTTATCAATTACATCTGCTGTTAAACCTGAAAGAGAAACCCAGTTATGGTGTTCTTTTTCCAGCTCGAGCAGACATAAATATTCCTGCTGGTTTTGCAGAATAGACTCTTTCAGGCATTTAAATAAGCCCAGAGAGGTTTCATCTCCCCACAAAAAGTGGTATTTACTCTCTTCTTTGTATTTAAGAAATCCACCCGGTCCGAGAATTTTTGAGAAATCTCCTATCTTCAGATTTTCTGCCCATATACTGCCAATACCCTTACCATGCAGGTAAAAAAGTACTTCACAAATTCCCTGGTTGATGTCGTATTTTACCGGAGTGTAATGTCTGTACTCTGTATCACTGATTCTGAATTTAACCACCTGACCTGGTGTAAAAGGATTCTCTCCTAAATTTCCTTTAAAAACAACTTTTTTCAGTTTATCGGAAAGATATTCAACGGCTGAAACTTCTACGGGATGTATCTGGTTCCTGAACACAATTTCTATGGTGTCTCCAACCCATTTCGGAACTTTTGACATATTTGAACTAATTATGACGTTTAGTAATTAACTTTATACAAAGTTGCCAGTTTTTACTTAGCCGGAATTTACGTCAAACGGATTAAGTATTACGCTAAACGGATTATGTTATGCAATTTCGACTTACAGAAACCTCTTGCAATGAAATATTATATGAAGGCTCTCTCCCCGATGATTTCCATTCTGAAAAAGGACTGGAAGAACAAAAAATATTGCTTGACCACCGGAAGGGAAAAGCGGAAGTGACTGAATCCTGGTTCAGAGGAATGCACATCAATAGCGGAACCTTATTGTTGTATGATGATTTAAAATTGAAAGCAGAAACAGATACCTCTGTTTTGGAAATGCACTTTAGCCTGAGCGGAATCAGCGAGCAAAGGTTTGAAGGAGAAAGTAAATTATCAAGTTTCAGCCATCTTCAGCATAATTTCTATTACATGCCCTATGTAGAAGGAGAAGTTAGTATTAAGAAGCAAAATGGCCCCTGCCAGTTTTTTGAGGTACATCTGAGTGAGGAATATTTTAAACGCCTTGCTAATGAAGATTGCAGGATTCTGAGCAGGATGGCTGAAATGATAGACCGGAAAAGCGCTGTCATTATGTCTAAACAAAACCTGGTAATTACTCCTCAGATGCAGATGATTATTCAGGAAATAGTAAATTCTCCGAAAAAAGGGGTATTTAAAAGACTTTTTCTGGAAGCGAAAGTATTGGAGTTGCTGATGTTGCAGATAGAGCAGTATGAAGAAAATAACTCTTCCAAACTACAACTATTGACGATTCAGGAGAGCGATATGGCCAAATTACATCATGCGAAATTTCTGGTAGAACAAAACCTTTCCCATCCTTTATCTCTGAGAGAATTAGCTCATGAAGTCGGGCTAAATGATTTCAAACTCAAAAAAGGATTTAAGGAGTTATTTGGGTATACGGTTTTCGGGTATCTCCATGAATTGAGAATGCAGGAAGCTACCCGTCTTTTGCAGGATCGCCGGAGGAGTATCTCCGAGGTGGCAGAATATTGCGGATATGAATATGTGCAGCATTTTAATACTGCCTTCAAAAAGAAATTTGGATTAACTCCCGGAAATTACAGATAGGATAATAAATTGGCTCAGGCTGTTGGCAATCAGCTGTCGGCATTAACCTATTTTACAATATAAAGCATAAAAGTCCCTGGAATTGCCTTAGTATTTAGCAATTTCAGGGACTTTTCGGTTTTTCATTATTTTGAAAATAAAATGATTGCACACAAATAAAAAACTAATGCCGACGGCTGACAGCTGATTGCCGAAAGCCAAAGTAATTTACAACAATGCTTTTTCAAGTAAGGCTTTTGTGGCTCTGATTCCTGCGTCTTCATCCAGGTAATTTTCAGTTGCTCCCATCATTTTCATAAAACCTCCTTCATATTCAATTCCGATAAAACCTTTGAAATTTTTGCTGAGACCTGCTTTAACAATTGGCATCATTCGGGCAAAATCTGTATCGGTGCAATTTCCTTCACTGTCGAATGTATGGGTTTTAGCACTTACTCCCTTAGCAAAAGGCATCAGCTTTTTAACGCCATCGTATTTATCATATTCATGAAGAATTTTAGCATTTTTAAAACCTTCCAAAGTCATGGATTTAGGCTTTTCACGTTCTGTAAAATTGCCGAAATCAGGCAGACAGCCTGCATATGGATTTTTTACCTGTTTCAGCAGGCTCACAAGCCAGTCAGGATTGGTAGAAACGGTAATATGATTTTCGATGATAACACCTATTCCGGCTTTTTGTCCGTATTCTACCAGTTTTCCATAACCTTCCACACCAGCTTTCATAATTTCCTCCGGAGAACCATCGCCATCCATGTTGACTCTGATAGAATGACAGCCTAAAAACTTAGCAGCATCCACCCATTTGTAATGGTTTTCTACTGCTTCAAGGCGTTTTTTAGCATCACTTGCTCCTAAATCACCTTCGCCATCTACCATGATCAGGACGTTTCGGACGCCAAGATCGGAAGTTCTTTGTTTTAATTCCTGAAGATATGCTTTGTCAGCACCTTTCCCGTTCCAGAAGCCGGATACGTATTCTACGGCACTGATTCCGAAATCATTTTTGGCTTTGGCCGGAAAATCCATGTTTTTCAGTTTACCACTGAAAAGAGATCCTGCCAATGAAAATTCCGCCAGGGAAATCTCAAATAATGGTTTGGGTTTGGCAAATACCGATTCGGAAAAAGCAGTGGCGGCGGCGATCATACCAACCTGACTTAGAAACTGACGGCGATTAAAGGAATTTTTCTCTGTGGCTCCGGCTAGATGCTCCATGAATATTGAGATGTTGTTTTGTGTGTATGGATAAGTTAATTTTTTCTGAATTTTTTGGTAGAAAAATACCAAAAGATAGTATTATTTATATTCATTGTATCATTATGAAACAATAGTACTGCTTTTTCTTAAAGCTGCCAAATCCAATAGAAAATTTACCTGATTTTTTGAGAATCAGAATGTTGCAGCGTTTTACAAAAAGCCAGAAAGAAGAGGGGATTTCCGGAAAGGATAACGGAGAAGGAACGTGATTCTGAAGCGGAAGGAGAGAATTACAGCCCGGATGAAAAGTTTGAAAGCCTCATCCGGGCTGTTTTACTATTTTTTCAGTCTGTTAAGAGAGTAGCACAATAATCTGTTAATCAGGCTTTTATTGCCATTTTCAGAAGTGATGTCTCCTGCCTTTAATTCATATACATAACCTGGTTTCATTTCTGCCAGCTCCAGGGAAACCTTTTTCCCATCAGGAGAAAGTACGACAGATTTGACCGCAACATCCTGCACATCGAATTGCTTTGAACCGTATGCCTGATGATATTCATAATAAAATCTTCTGAATTTATAATTGGCTAATTCCAAAGCCGTTTCTTTATCTACAGGCAGCGTGAAAGTCAGGTCAAAACCTTTTGGCGTCAGATTCATGGCCATAACATCAAGCGGAGTCTGACCTTTCCAGCTGATTCTCTGAATACCTCTCGCTCCGGCCCAGCCATGATCATTTTGTCCTACCCAAAGGCTGCCATCCGGTGCAAAAACCAGGCGGTTATTACCAATTCTCATTTTAGCGCCGAAAGATAAAGGAACACAGGCTCCCTGCATAGCTCCGTCAACTTCCTCCATTAATAACCTGATTACATATTTATGATCCATATCGCCAATCAGCATCTGGCCCGAAAAAGGGCCGAATTTGCCTCCCGTATTATCTAAAACAGGTTGGGTAGGAGAGTTGGCAAAATAACCATGAGGAAACTGAATACTTTCCTTAGTCCTCATACTGTCCAGTTTTGCCACCGGAAGAGTGATCGGGACAACTCTCGGAAAATCTTCTTTCCAGATCAGACCAGCAGGATGTCCGTAAAACTTGCCTTCTTCTACATGAAATAACTTACTGGTTCCGAGCCAGTCGCCCTGGTTATCAGAAACATATAATTTACCCTCAGCATCAAAACCCAGACCATTCGGTGAGCGGAATCCGACTGCAAAAGGTTTTAGTTTTCCGTCTTTTCCCAGCTTCATCACCCAGCCACGATAAGGCACGCAAGAATACATTCTGCCCGGGCGGGATAAAGAATCATATTTTCCACGAATTTCCGGACGAATTCCTGCGCCGTTGGAAGCAAGATTAAGTGAAATGTACAGATTTCCCTGTTTATCAGCAATAGGACCGAAGGCAAATTCATGGTAGTTGCCGGACAAACCGAAATCATCAGTAACTGTCTGATAGTCATCTGCTTCTCCATCACCGTCAGTGTCAGTGATTCTGGTAAGTTCCGGTCTTTGCATGACCAGAATTTCATGGTTATTTACTACCAGAACTCCCAGAGGGTCATGCAGCCCTTCCGCAAAGCGTTTCCATTTTTTAGTTTTCGGAGAATACATCATAACTTCTCCCCGGTGAAAACATGCCACAAACCTTCCGTCAGGCATAAAGCCAATTGCTCCCGTTTCGGCAATAAGTCCGTCGGGTAAAGGAATATTTTCTACCTCATAATAAGTAGCTGCGGAATCCTTTGGTGCTAATGCTTTTGCTTCCGGAACTTGCCAAAATAAAAAAGCAACTGATAACAATTTTAAAATTTTCATTGTCATATATTTTCAACATGCCGGAAAAAGAAGCTGCTCCGGCATAAGTTTCATTTCGTTAAATTCTGGTACTTGTAATTGTTAATCTGGCTGTTCCGGCCGGGATTTCAAGTACGCCGTTTTTATATTTTCCGGTAGAAAAGGTGAATTTTATTCCGGCAGGATTTCCGGTTGTGAAAAACAGTACGTCCGGATTATTTTTGAAAGTAAACTCCCGGATAATACCGTTTCCCTTTGCTGATAATTTAACCGTTTCACTAACTGAAATCTCATCCAGCATATAACGAAAGGCAGGAAGCCTTTTGGTTAAGTGATAACCTTTAAAATGTACTGTCGGAATCTTCTGGTTTTTCCCTGCTTTAAACGGAAATCCGGTTTCGTCTTTCCAATAAACAGATCCTACGATTTTAGCCAGTTTGTTACCATTTCCTTTCCAGTGATCAGTATTGTCAACAAAACCCCCTGACCAGGCATAGCGCAGATAACATTTTCCGGCATCAAAACAATACGATTCATTCGGGTTAAGTGCTACCGCTATCGCAGCAGGCCCGCAATCAGGCATGAAAGTCCGGTAAAGCAACGGATATTCAAGCGGATAAGGATGTGGTGATGCGGGAGCCATATGATGTCCGCTATGGTCCGCCATATTGGGAGTTCCCAGTCTTTGCCCTTCCGGAACATTTAAATCTTTTTCGAGGGGAGGCAATGCTTTAGTGGTGGCATACATTGCTCCGTACATTACATAGCCATGACCAGGGTAAGTACATACATAGGGATAGATGCCTTCGTTCTCAATTAGAAAGGAAATGCTTTCCGTTCTTCCCGGTTCAAGGATTTTAGTATGTGCTAAAATCAGAGGTGAGTTGGGGACATAATCCATTTTTGCTCCCTTATCGCCCAACTTCAGGGCTTCATCAACTACTTTTAAGCGGGAGTTTGGTTTGGTAAAAACTACATTATGAGCCATATCATCATGATTATCAAGGATAACCGTAACTTTTGTGTTTGGCCGGACGGCAAAACGTGGCAGATCGAATTGTAATCCCCCCAGTACTTTGAGGGTAATAGTAGTGTCTCGCTGAGCAAAAGCAGTTTGATTACTCAGAAAAAAAATTGTAACAGCACAGATTAAAAAAACCTTTAACGACTGTTTCAAAATCCCCGGGAGATAAGAATTAATCTTTGGACAACACAAAGCGCTTACCTTGAATATCATATAATTTTTTCAATTAACATTAGGAACTAAAGCATAAACTTACAAGACAATTGTCATGAAATTTTACCCATTCTAAGGGCAATTTCTTATAAAATTTTAGCATTGATGTAGGGTTTTATACTTTTTTCCCTAAATATTGTCGAAATCCGGTAGAATTCTGTCGATAGTATCTCCTTCTAACCCATGCTCTGTGACTCACAGAGCATAAAGTAAGTAAGGCACCGTGATCCGTAAGCCAGGGGCTACGGTGCCGGAAGGCTACTAGCAGAGAAGTGATATTTCTGAGTAATAAAAAATAATAAAACAAAAAACCATCACATCGGAAGATGTGATGGTATAAGGGTAATAGTACTATTAAATGTAATCCAGTGTGGTTTATTAAAACGGGTTAAGTATTTCTTTATGAATGGGTTATTGAACTAACAGATCGTTTCCGGAACAGCAATTTTACGTTTGACTAATTCAATGGTAAAATCTCCGGAATGGCGCCAATACTCCTTGCCGCTGATTGTCGCCACTAGAGTGGATTTTTCAGATAAATGAAAACTTTTTGCTACAACCGGATATTCCGTAGTATTCACCAGAAGATAATTGGCAAGATCAGGATAATCTTCCTTTAATTTCAGAAAGTGTTTTTTGATGTCAGGGTCAGACCCGTCATCAAAAAGCATCAAAACCGGAATTTCTGATTGAGGCTTACACATATCATTTATTTTTCAATAACTACTCAGGACAGTTTCGAAACAAAATTGAAGAATTTTCAGGTACAATGGTATGAGTTTTCCGGCTTTTAAAACTGATAATTATCAGTTTTAAAAATGCTGAATGTAGATCGGGAATAATAGTTTGAGGATAACAGCTGAAATCCGGAGTTTTCTTTGAATAAATATTTTTCGGGGTTTACCCCTTAGATTATGATAAAAATCGCTGAAAAGAGCCGTTCATTTGTATCCGGATCAAATTGAATATTTTATGATATGCGATGTTAGGGTAAAATACTTAAAACCCGACTTGATATAAAATGCATTTTGACAAAACATTTAATCTAAAGAATCAGTCGGTACAAAAATGAAACCGGGATGCTGTTTTATGATTTGTTCAGATTGTTCCCGTTTCATTCTCTAATTAACAATTTTTCTATGAGTAAGATTAACAGTTTAAGTAAGATAGGATTGGCAGGCTTGCTGCTGACATCTCTGATGGTAAATGTTCAGGCAAATAACCTGATGCCGGCTGCAAAAGCTGATACCACAGGAAAAATTTCGAATGGAAAAGTTCCGGAAGAAAACAGATTTACCAAGACGGTTCTTTCCGATGACCTGAATGAACCGATGGAATTGTCGGTCGCTCCGGACGGCAGGGTATTTTTTGTGGAGCGTACCGGAAAATTTTATGTGTATGATCCTAAACTTAAAAAAACCAGATTATCGAGAGAATTCCCGGTTTTCGGCGAAAATAAGTATGGCAACGGATTGCTGGGGATGACCATCGACCCGAATTTTAAAACAAATCATTATTTGTATTTTTTCTATACCCCGCAACTTAAAGATCATCTTAAACAATATGTTTCCAGATTCGTTGTGAATGATGACAGTTCACTGGATGAAGCTTCGGAGAAAGTAATTATTGAAATACCGATTGATATGGAAGTTAGTGCACACACAGGAGGTTCGCTTGCCTGGGATGCACATGGTAATTTATATATTTCAACCGGAGATAATACGGTGCCGTTTGAATCGGATGGTTTTGCTCCGATTGATGAGCGGGGAGGGCGTCTGGTATTTGATGCGCAACGTTCTGCAGGGAATCCTAACGATCTGAGAGGGAAAATCCTTAAAATTCATCCGCAGGCTGATGGTTCTTATACCATTCCGGAAGGGAACCTTTTTCCGAAAGGACTGGCAGGAACCCGTCCGGAGATTTATACAATGGGTTGCAGAAATCCCTACAGAATTTCGGTTGACCCCGTTACTTCAATTGTTTACTGGGGAGAAATCGGCCCGGATTCAGGAACGGATGGCAAGCAGGGACCAAAAGGATATGATGAGTTTAATCAGGCTAAAAAGCCCGGAAATTATGGCTGGCCTTATTTTGTAGGAAATAATAAGCCTTACAAAGATTATGACTTCAGCAATAAGGCTATCGGTGAATATTTTCAGGCAGATGCTCCGGTGAATAATTCCCCGAATAATACCGGGATGCAGAATCTTCCGCCGGCACAAAAAGCAATGATCTGGTATCCATACGATTTATCGCCTGAATTCCCTTCTATCGGTACAGGCGGAAGAAGTGCAATGGCTGGTCCGGTTTATCATTTTGATCCTTCCCTGAATTCTTCAGTAAAGATTCCGGCATATTACGACAAAGCTTTATTCATTTTTGACTGGATGCGTAACTGGGTTTTTGCAGTTCGTCTGGATGAAAACCAGAATTTTACCGGATTAGAACGTTTTATGCCTGAAGCCGGAGATTTCAGACGTCCGATTGATATGGAGTTTGGACCTGAAGGTTCAATTTATATGCTGGAATATGGCTCAGTATATGGAATAGACAATGACGATGCCCGTTTGGTCAGGATTGACTTTAACCCCGGAAACAGAGCCCCTGTTGCGAATGTAACAGCCAAAGATACCATCGGCCTGGCGCCATTGAAAGTGAGTTTCAACAGTTCGAAAAGCTATGATTTTGACGGAGATCAGTTGAGTTACGAATGGAGATTCGAGGGAAATAAAGTTGCTTCGCATGAAGCGAATCCTGAATATACTTTTAAAAAGAACGGTATTTACAAGAGTATTTTAAAAGTAACCGATCCTGCCGGAAAAAGTGCTTACGATACCTTAATCATTCGGGTAGGAAATACTTTACCGCAGGTAAGCATTAAAACTAACTCAAACAGCACTTTTTATTTCGACAATACACCTTTGAATTATTCAGTAAAGGTGGCTGATAATGAGGATAAAGTAATTGACCCTAAAAAGATCAAGGTTACGTTGAATTATTTAGCTAAAATTACCGGAAATAAGGCCACTTTAGGGCATCAGCAAATAAGTGGCTCTTTGAATCTGGGTAAATCCCTGATGGCAGCAAGTGACTGTAAGGCTTGCCACCAGATTGAAAAGAAATCGGTCGGGCCGGCATTTATGGAGGTTTCCAAGCGATACAGAGGAGATAAATCGGCGATTTCAAAACTGGCAAATAAAGTAATTGTCGGCGGTGGCGGTGTTTGGGGAGAACATGCTATGGCGGCTCACCCGCAGATTTCAAAAGAAGATGCTACTGAAATCGTAAAATATGTTCTTTCCCTTGGTAATCAGCAGCCGGAAGTCAGACTTCCTAAACAGGGTTCCCGCATTTTGAAAGACCATCTCGGAAAAGGAGATCAGGGCAGATATATTCTTACTGCGTCTTATACCGACAATGGCGGGGCTATTAAGCCGTTAACCAATTCCGATGTTCTGGTACTTCGTTCAACCAAGGTTGAAGCAGAAGATGCTGATGAATTATCAAATATTAAGGATCAGGAAAAAGCATTGGGAGAGATTCATGATAAATCCTTTTTTGTCCTGAAAAACATTGATTTACAAGGAGTAAAGGAATTGACATATCACTATTCTTCGCAAAACAGAGATGCTGCCATAGAAGTGCATACAGATTCTCCGGATGGCGCGCTGATCAGTACTTTAAATTATCAGGCAACCGGAAAATGGGATAAATATGCAGATGCAAGTACTGCTATCCGGAATCCGGGCGGAAAACATGATTTATACTTTGTGTTTGTGAAAAAAGAAGGGCCGAATAAACATCTCTGTTCATTAGACTGGATTTTGTTTAAATAGACTTTCTTATGATACAGAAAAGCAGGGCTTCAGATAAATTTCCATTTATCTGAAGCCCTGCTTTTCTGATTAAAAATTCAGAGAGGATTCTCTGATGATAAGTTCCGAAGGAAGAACAATCCTTTCCACACCAAATTCATCTTCAGAAGCATTGAGGTAGTTTAAAAATAACCTTGAAGCCTCAGTTCCAATTCGTCTTCCGGGTCTGGCAACAGAAGTAAGAGAAGGAAAAATATAAGGTGAAATCGGAGAGTTATCAAATCCGATTACTGCTACATCTTTCGGGATTTGCAAACCTCTTTCCCGGATAACTTTCATAGCACCGATCGCAACCTGGTCATTTACTCCGAAAATAGCATCAGGAGGGTTGGGCAGATCAAATAACCGGGTAGTTGGTACAATACTGCTTTCCACTCTGAAATTCGTGTTAATAATCAGATCCTCGTCAATCGGTAAATTGTATTTCTTCAGGCAATCAATATACCCTCTGAACCTTTGTTCAGAAACAGTCAGTCCGTTCGGACCCTTCAGATGAGCAATTCTTTTTCTTCCGCCAAGAACGAGGTGTTCTATGGCCGCAAACGCTCCGAAATAATCATCAATCGTTACCCTGCTTGTTTCAAATCCTTCATATTCCCGGTCAATAAATATCAGAGGAACCTTCCGTTTTATAACATTTTCAAGGTGCTCATAATGTCCGGCGTCATAAGTTTCCTGAGAAACGGACAGGAAAATACCTTCAACCCGGTTCGAAAGCAGCTTTTCTACATATTCCGTTTCAAGGATATATTGTTCGTTAGTCACACAGATATTCAGGGTATAGCCAAGTGGCTGAAGTACAGAATGAAGGCCGTCAATCATGGCTGATTCCTGATAACTGCTGATGTTGGGGACAATCACTCCCAGCGAAGCGGTTTTCTTATTTAAAAGACTTAAGGATACAAGATTACGTTGATAACCAACCTTTTGTGCATATTCCTGGATGTTTTTACGGGTATCTTCATTAATCAGATGATGGTCATTCAATGCCCTTGAGACAGTCGAAGGAGAACATTTAAACTTTTTGGCAATGTCTTTTATGGTTACAGGTCGCTGACTGTTCATCTCAGTTTTATGGTTTTTTATTACTCCGAAGTTGTTGCAAATTTTTTCAAACGTTTGCAATAAACATAGATATATTTAAATTTTTTATTTGCTAAATACAATCATATACTTGTACAAAAGTATCAAATAAAGACATGCAAAAGAGTCCTTTACTGGTTGAAAGTAAAAAAAATCAAACAACGTATCATCATCTGACAGCAGATCAGGCAGGGTGGGAATTCCTCAATTTTCAGGCAAGAAATATGTCGGAAGGTGAACAATTTTCTCAGAATACCGGAGAATATGAATTTTGTATTGTGCTCCTGGGTGGAAATTTCAGCGTGGTTTCTGACAAAGGTTCATGGGAAACTGTCAATGGCAGAAAGGATGTTTTCAGCGGAATCGGCCATGCCTTGTATTTGCCGAGAAGAACGGAATTTACATTAACTGCACAAGCTGAACATACCGACATTTCCATTTGCTGGGTGGCAACGGATGAAGATCATCCGGCTCGTATGAAAAGACCTGAAGAAGCAGCGATAGAGTTCAGAGGCGGCGAGAATGCTAACCGACAAATCAACAGCCTGCTTGAACCCGGATTCGATTGTCATAAAATAGTTTGTGTTGAAGTTTATACCCCGGCAGGAAACTGGAGTTCTTACCCGGCTCATAAACATGACGAACGCAAGGTAGACGAAGACGGGAACCTTTTGGAAGCAGAACTGGAAGAGATTTATTTCTATAAAATTGATAAACCGCAGGGATTTGCCATTCAGCAGGTTTATACCGAAGACCGCTCACTGGATGAGATCGTCAGAGTGAAAAACAATGAAGCCGTATTAGTACCGAGAGGTTATCATCCGGTTGTGGCAGGGCATGGATTTAATGTGTATTATCTGAATTTTCTGGCAGGAAGTGACCAGTCGCTGGCAAATACGCCTGATCCGGATCATGAATGGCTTTTCGGAACCTGGAAATACCAGGATGCCAGATTACCGATGGTGACAGCAGAGATGAATGGCTAAAACCCGGAATCTGAAAAATCCTGTGGAATCTTCAAAAGTTCAATGAGCAGAAGGTCGTCAGATTGTTCTCAAAATATCAGGGTTTTTGAGCCTCTTTCCCCAAATTAATGAATATGAAACACGAAAAAAAATACGATTTATTAACCATAGGCCGATCTTCAATAGACCTTTATTCAGCTAATATCGGAAGTCCTTTTGTGGATATTTCTGCCTTTAATGCCTTTGTGGGAGGCTGCCCGCTTAATATTGCAGTAGGGAGCGTGCGTCTGGGAGTAAATGTGGCTATACTGACAGGTATCGGGAACGACCAGGTAGGGCTTTTTATCAAGAATTTTCTCAGCAAAGAAGGAGTAAAAACAGAATGGATTCCAACTATTGACGGTACAAGAAGCTCTGCGGTTATTTTAGGTATCGAACCACCCGATAAATTTCCGCTGGTTTATTACAGAGATAATTGCGCTGATATTAATATTAATCTGGATCATGTACAGAATGTGCCTTTTGAAGATTTTAAGGCAGCGATTTTCTCGGGAACAGCGTTCAGCAAAGATCCGAGCCGTACGGCCATGCTTTTTGCTTTGGAGCTCGCAGCAAAGAATCAGGTTACCAAATTGTTAGACCTTGATTTCAGAGCAGATCAATGGCATGATATCAGAGCTTATGGGGTAACAATCAGAACTGTGATGAACCAGTTTGATGTGGTAATCGGGACAGAAGAGGAAATTCTTGCCGCCTATTTAACAGATATCAACCAGCTCGAAATCAAACACCAGCAAATCTCGGCCCCCGAAATACGTGGAAATATAGATGAAGCGATCAGACAGATTATAGCATCTGGTGTTGAAACACTGATTGTTAAAAGAGGAAAGGACGGTGCTTCTATTTTCCAGAAAGACAAAGAAGAAGTAAAAGTTCCGGGTTTTCCGGTTGAAGTATTAAATGTACTTGGTGCCGGAGATGCCTTTGCCGGAGGTTTTTCATACGGATTCCTCAATGGATGGGATCTTTACAAGAGTGTCCGCATGGGGAATGCCTGCGGCGCCATTATTGTTACCCGCGAAGGATGTGCCAATTTTATGCCTTCTAATCAGGAGGTTATGGAATTTGTAGAAGCCAGAGGCGGATTCTAATTATCTGTGAAATTATAAAGGAATGTTTCTTCCTTGAAAATACAGTCATCAAAACCCAATTTAAATACATTGAAATATATGGAAAAATTACAGAATTATATTAACGGGGAATGGGTAAGCAGCAGATCGGAAACCTTTTTAAACGTAGTCAATCCTGCCAGTCAGGAAGTGCTGGCGCTGGTTCCTTCCGGAAGTGTGAAGGATGTTGAAGCAGCAGCCGTTGCCGCGGAAAAAGGTTTCAGTGAATGGAGGAGAATGCCTGTATCCAAAAGGGTACAATACCTTTTTCAGTTGAAAAAACTGCTCGAAGACAATATTGATGATATTGCCCGTACTATCGTGCTTGAATCAGGAAAAACTTTCATTGAAGGGAAAGCCGAAATGGTAAGAGCTATCGAAAATGTTGAAAACGCCTGTGGGATACCTACCTTGATTCAGGGGGAATTTTCCGAAGATATTGCGCAGGGAATCGATGAATACATGATCAGACAGCCTTTAGGGGTTTGTGCCTGTATCGCTCCGTTTAACTTTCCCGGAATGATTCCTTTCTGGTTTCTGCCTTATGCGCTCGCCTGCGGAAACTCGTATATCCTGAAACCTTCTGAGAAAGTACCATTAACCATGACAAAGGTAATTGGTCTGATGGATCAGCTTAATCTTCCGAAAGGTGTTATCAACATGGTGCATGGCGGAAGAGAAGTGGTTGACGGTCTGTTGGAACATCCGGTAATCAAAGGAATCAGCTTTGTCGGATCTTCATCTGTAGCTCGTTACGTATATGCTAAAGGGGCAGCCAATGGAAAGCGTGTTCAGGCACAGGGTGGCGCTAAGAACCCGGTAATTATCCTTCCGGATGCGGATATCGACATGACCACACAGATTGTGGTAGATAGTGTTTTTGGATGCGCAGGACAAAGATGTCTGGCCGCTTCTACGATTATTACTGTCGGAGAACATTCAGATATTACGGAAAGTCTGGTAGAATCAACCAAAGACAGAAAGACCGGATTTGGGCTGGAAGAGGGTGTTTTAATGGGGCCGGTTATTTCGGTTGAAAGCAAAAACAGAGTAAATGGCTTGATTTCCAAAGGATTGAACGAAGGAGGTAAATTACTGGTTGATGGAAGAAATGCAGAAATATCAGGTTTTGAACAAGGAAACTTTATCAAACCAACCATTCTGGAAAATATTCCTTTAGACGGGGAACTTGCCGGAACTGAAATATTCGGTCCGGTAATGAGTCTGGTTCATATTCAGACAATAGAAGAAGCTATTCAGTTTATCAACAGCGGCAAATATGGAAACATGGCCTGTATTTTTACAAGCAGTGGTTTGCATGCCAGAAAATTCAGACACGAGGCTGAAGCCGGAAATATCGGAATTAATATCGGGGTTGCTGCTCCGGTGGCACAGTTCCCGTTCTCAGGCTGGAAAGAAAGTTTCTACGGAGATCTTCACGGACAAGGGAAGCATGCTGTTGAATTCTTTACCCAGACGAAAGTGGTAATTGAACGCTGGTTAAAAGAATGGAACAGGAAATTCTAGGTGTAAATTTCCTGAAGTAAACCCCGTATAAATAGCAGCCGGATTTATAGGGGGCAAAATGCAAAGAGCTGAAAATCAATGTTTGAGTATCCCAATTTGAAAAACTATTTAATTATTTTTCTGAACGAATGGCAAAGAATTTAAAAATAGGTCTTATAGGTCTTGGCAGAATCGGACAAATTCACCTGACTAACTTAATAAATCATATTCCGGGTGCAGAAGTGATTATTGCATCTGATGTTTCGCCTCAATCGCATGAGTTTGCTTTAAAGGCCGGAGTTCCGAGGGTAACTTTTGAAGCCGAGGAAGTATTGAACCATCCTGATGTTGAAGCGGTAATAATCTGTTCTCCGACGCCTTTCCATGTACCATACACGGTTCAGGCAGCAAGGGCGAAAAAACATATTTTCTGCGAAAAACCTCTGGACACATCTATTGAAGCTATTCTAAGTGCTAAAAGTGCCGTTGAAGAAAATGGCGTAAAACTGATGCTGGGTTTCAACAGAAGATTTGATGTTAATTTCTCTAACATTCAGAAAGTTGTTGAAGCTGGCGGAATAGGTGAACCGCATATTCTGAGAATTACCAGTCGTGACCCGAATCCTCCTTCTCTGGAATATCTGAGATCTTCAGGAGGTATTTTCCTTGACATGTCGATTCATGATTTTGACATGGCGAGATTTATCACAGGAAGTGAGGTAAAAGAAGTTTTTGTAAAAGGGGATGCCCTGATTAATCCGGCTATCAAAGATTTTGGCGATATAGATACAGCAGTAATTGTACTTACTTTTGAAAACGGAGCAATTGGTGTTATTGATAACAGCAGAAAGGCTGTTTACGGATATGACCAGCGACTGGAAATATTCGGATCAAAAGGAATGGCAAATGCGGATAATAATAAACTTGATAATGTAACCATTTATGACGACAAAGCCGGACATTCTGCCTTAACGCAGCCTTTCTTTCTGGAAAGATATGAGCAGGCTTACAGAGTTTGTCTGAAAACATTCATTCAGACTATTCAGGAAGACAAACCTTCGCCGGTTGATGTTCATGACGGACTGATGGCTACTGTGATAGGTATTGCTGCGCAGAAATCATTAAATGAGGGAAGAACAGTAAGTATAGAAGAGGTTCTTGACTTGAGTACCATTGGTTTAAACCTCTGACAGACTAGCTGACAGCGGAGTCTGAATGACATTTTATTAAACATTTTCCTATGAAAAATACAGGGCTTCAATCTCTTGATATAGTAGTTTTTCTGATTTATTTTGTTGCAATTTCTACTTATGGAGTTTGGATTTACCGAAAAAAGGCCAAAAAGGAAGAAAGTTCCAGAGACTATTTTCTCGCAGAAGGTTCATTAACTTTCTGGGCAATCGGAGCGTCATTGATCGCCTCCAATATTTCAGCGGAGCATTTTATCGGCATGTCCGGTTCAGGCTTTGCCATCGGAATGGCCATTTCCTCTTATGAATGGATGTCAGCCGCAGCACTGGTTGTTGTTGCGATATTCTTTGTTCCGGTTTATTTGAAAAATAAAATTTATACCATGCCTCAGTTTCTGAGGCAGCGGTATAATCCGCTTGTAGCTACCACAATGGCTGTTTTTTGGCTGCTTTTGTATGTGTTTGTCAACCTTACTTCCATTTTGTACCTCGGTGCGTTAGCACTGGAAGTTACAGCAGGTGTAGACTTTACAATGGCAATTGTGGCTTTAGCCTGCTTTGCTATTATCATTACCATCGGCGGAATGAAAGTGATCGGTTATACCGATGTAATACAGGTAGTTGTATTGGTAATCGGTGGTTTAATTACCACCTATCTGGCAATGGATCTTGTGGCAGAACATTTTCATAAACCCAATGTAATAAGTGCTTTTGGTACCTTAAAAGAACAGGCTGATTCGCATTTTCACATGATTCTGAACAAGGATAATCCTTATTATAAAGACTTACCGGGTCTGTCTGTTATCATTGGGTCTATGTGGATTAACAACCTGAATTATTGGGGATGTAACCAGTATATTATTCAGAGAACCTTAGGCGCTGATCTGAAAACCGCCCGTACCGGGATTTTATTTGCCGCATTTCTGAAATTGATGATTCCATTGATTGTTGTTATTCCAGGGGTGGCTGCTTTTGTGCTGCATCAGAACGGAATGTTCCAGACTGAAATGATGGATGCCGCCGGGAACCTGAAACCCGATCATGCATATCCGGTATTGCTCGACTTGCTTCCTTCAGGATTGAAAGGTATTGCTTTTGCCGCTTTGACTGCTGCAATTGTAGCCTCTCTTGCCGGAAAAGCGAACAGTATTTCAACCATTTTTACCCTGGACATTTACAAACAATACATTAAGCCGGAAGCTTCAGAAAAGCATCTGGTGAGAGTGGGAAGAATGACAGTCTGGGGAGCAATGGCAATTGCAGTGATAATTGCGCCGAAGTTGAAAGTACTTGATCAGGCTTATCAGTTTATTCAGGAATATTCAAGCTTTATTACACCCGGGGTATTTGCTATTTTCTTTCTGGGGATGTTCTGGAAAAAAACAACCGGAAATGCGGCCTTACTGGCAGCTGTGATGACTATTCCGCTTTCGGTTGTTTTTAAATTCTCGATGGGAGATATCCCGTTTTTAGACAGAATGGGAATAATTTTCCTGATTCTGGTCGCTATGATTGTGGTTGTCAGCCTTGTTGAATCAGGAAGTAAGGATAACCCGAAAGCAATAGAAATACAATCATCAGATTTTACGCTCAATAAGAGTTTTATGATTTGCTCGATCCTCATTTGCGGGATTCTTGCAGCCCTTTATTCTGTTTTCTGGTAAAAATGATGCGGTTTTAAGAGGCATTTATTTGAAAAAATTTAATAAGTATCTGGAAACATGTTAGTAACGACTAAACAATTATTCGATAAATGTTATGGCAAATATGCCATTCCGGCAGTAAATGTATTTTTCATGGAAGAAATTCATGGACTGTTTGCTGCTGCGGAAAAAGCAAATGCGCCTTTTATTGTACAAACCACCCCTTTTGCCAGAGATTATGCCAAAGCAGATATGTTATTGTCGATGATAGCTTCTGCGGCCAGAATATATCCTAAAACCGTTTTTGCCATTCACCTCGATCATGGCTATGAAGAACATATCTGGGATGCTATCGAGAGTAATCAGTATACTTCAGTAATGATTGATGCCTCTCATGATGATTTTGATAAAAATGTTGCCAGAACAAAAAAGGTAGTTGAAAAGGCTCATGCTAAAAATATCAGTGTTGAAGCTGAATTGGGGATTCTGGCAGGAGTGGAAGATGACCTTACTGTAGATGCGGCACATTCATTTTATACCAATCCCAATGATGTGGAAGCTTTCATAAAGGCTACAGACTGCGATAGCCTGGCGATAGCCGTGGGAACCAGTCACGGGGCCTATAAATTTTCAGGAGGGCAAGGTTTACAGTTTCAGATTCTTGAAGAAATTCAGGAAAGGCTTCCCGGCTTTCCATTGGTTTTGCACGGAGGGTCAAATGTAAGTGAGGAAGTAGTGCAAAGAATTAATGCGGCCGGAGGTAAACTCAAAACAGATGCAAAGGGTGTACAGGAGGATGAACTGAGGAAAGCCATTCCGCTTGGAATCTGTAAAGTGAATATCGCAACAGATACCCGTTTGCTTTGGACGATGGTAGCCAGAGAGTTTTTCAGAGATTTCCCTGAAGAATTTGCTCCAACTACTCCCGGCAAAACATTTATGAATCTATATCAGGATTTTATGCTTAAAAAGTTTGAATTGATGGGAAATATCGGAAAGGCATCGATTGATTTTTAATAACCGGGGCATAATCAGAAAAGAAGGAAACCAATAATTTATTCCCTTATAAAGAATGAAAAAGAGATTAACAGTTGCTCAGGCAACTATAGAATTTTTAAAAAATCAGTTCATCGAAAGAGACGGAGTAGAACAACCTTATTTCGGGGGCTGCTTTGGCATTTTCGGACATGGAAATGTGGCAGGTTTAGGTCAGGCCTTGCAGGAAAACCCTGATTTTACATATTATCAATGCCGGAATGAGCAGTCAATGGTTCATACAGCGGTTGCTTATGCCAAGGTAAAAAACAGGTTAGGTGCTTTTGTTTGTACTTCCTCAATCGGGCCAGGTGCAACGAATATGATTACCGGAGCGGCATTAGCTACGATTAACAGACTTCCGGTTCTGCTGTTACCCGGAGATATTTTTGCTACCAGAGAACCAAATCCGGTTTTGCAGCAATTAGAAAGTTCTCAGACGCAGGACATTTCTGTAAATGATTGCTTTAAGCCTGTTTCAAAATATTGGGACAGAATCAGCCGGCCTGAACAATTGATTTATTCTTTGCCAGAAGTCATGAGAGTACTTACCTCGCAGGCAGATATGGGAGCAGTTACGCTTTCTATGCCTCAGGATGTGCAGACACATGCCTACGACTTTCCTGTAGAATTATTTGAAAAAAGAGTCTGGCATATTTCGCGTCCCAGACCGGATGTTCCTACCTTGCGTAAAGCAGTAGAATGGATTAAAAGTTCTAAAAACCCTGTAATTGTGTCAGGCGGTGGTGCCATTTATAGCGGAGCAGACCAGGTTTTGCATGAATTTGCCTCGAAAACGGGTATTCCTGTCGGAGAGACTTTTGCAGGAAAAGGCTCTGTACGTTATGACGCCCCGTATTGTCTGGGTGGTTTGGGAGCTACCGGAACAAAATATGCGATTGAAGTTGCCAATGAAGCGGATGTGGTAATCGGGATTGGAACACGATACAGCGATTTTACAACAGCTTCAAAATCAATTTTCCAGCATCCGTATGTTAAATTTATCAATATCAACATTTCTGAATTTGATGCGTTTAAACACCATGCGCTTCCGTTGGTAGGAGATGCGAAAGTGGTTCTGGAGGAATTATTGGAACTTTTGGGAGATTTTGAAGTTGAAAAAACTTACAGAGAAAAGATTGAGCACATGAATCATGCCTGGGATGAGGAAGTGACCAAAATATATGCAGAAGGAAACGGAACAGTACCGCCGATTGACCAGGCTATTGTAATTGGTACCCTGAATGAATTTATGGATGACCGGGATGTAATGATCAATGCCTCAGGAAGTGCTCCCGGAGATCTTCATAAGCTCTGGCGTGCAACGGATCCTAAAAACTTTCACCTGGAATACGGCTTCTCGACAATGGGATATGAAATTGCTGCAGGTTTGGGAGCAAAAATGGCTGATCCGACACGAGAAATTTATGTTATTTGCGGAGACGGAGGATACCTGATGAATAACCATGAGATTATTACTTCTATTCAGGAAGGTTTCCGGATGACGATTCTTTTGTTGAACAATAATGGTTACGCCAGCATCGGAGGATTGTCGGAAAGTATCGGAAGTGAGAGATTCGGAACAAGATACGTTTACCGTGACAATGAAAAAAATCAGCTTGCCGGGGATTTCCTTCCGGTAGATTTAGCAAAAAATGCAGAAAGTCTGGGTGCAAAGGTAATCAAGGCAACCACGAGAGCATCTCTGGAAGAAGCATTGGAAAGTGCAAAAAATCAGGATCGTACAACAGTAATTTATATCGAAACCAGTTTGTACAGAACGGTTAAAGGTTACCATGCCTGGTGGGAGGTTCCGGTTGCAGAAGTTTCTACTTCTCCGGGAGTTCAGAAAGCATTTGAAACCTATAAAGAAAATAAGCAGCAACAAAGAATCTATCTATAAAATGAACTTTGAAAATATTGAACTTGGCGTTGCTCCGATAAACTGGACCAATGATGATATGCCTGAATTAGGCGCCGAAAACTCGTTTGAAAAATGTATTGATGAAATGCAGCTTTCAGGGTTTACGGGTTGCGAGGTTGGAAATAAATTTCCGAGAGAAATACCCGTTTTAAAGGAAGCACTAGCACAGAGAGGCTTGCAAATCTGCAACCAATGGAATAGCTATGAGCTGACGACAAAGTCGCTTATTGAAAACCGTAAGAATTTCGTGAAATTACTCGACTTTCTGGAAGAAATGGGTGCAAAAGTAATCGGCGGGGGAGAAGTTGGTAATAGTTGTCAGGGTCAGGTGAATGTTCCTGTTTTCGAGGGGAAAGGCCTTCTGAAAACGGAAAGTGATTGGCATACATTTACTTACGGCTTGAATGAATTAGGGAAGATTGCCCGGGACAGAGGTTTGAAACTGGCTTTTCATCATCATATGGGAACTTGTATTCAAACCGAAGCAGAGACAGACAGATTGATGCAGGAGACTGATCCTGAGAATATTTTCCTGAATTATGACTGCGGACATTTCTATTTCGCAGGCGAAGATCCGGTTGCATGTCTGCAAAAATACATTTCCAGAACAGCCCATATTCATTTGAAAGATATTCGTCCGAATATTCTTAAAAGAGTACATGATGAAAAAATGAGCTTCCTGAATGCAGTAAGGGACGGGGTTTTTACTGTACCGGGTGATGAGGAAGGATGTATCGATTTTCAGGCTTTATTTCAGATTATCAGACAAAGCAATTATAAAGGCTGGCTGGTTGTAGAAGCAGAACAGGATCCGGCAAAAGCAAATCCTTTGGAATATGCACTGAAAGCCAATAAATATATCAGAGGATTAATGGCTTAAAGAAATCTCAGACGTTCTGTTTAAAATAGTTCATACATAGTAACTCTTCACCGGGGTACTATGTATGTTTATTCTATTTACTTTTCCAGGACTTTCCCCATTACATATACCTGCGTACCCAGCAGTCTTGAATTTTCTCCTAATTCTGAAATTTCGATGGTGAGATCATTTTTGAAATCTGCCAGACAATATTTATAGATAGCCTGTTCAATCGGATTACTGATAAATTTTCCTGCTTTTGCCAGTACACCGTTGATAATAATAGCTTCCGGATTGAAAAGGTGAACCGCAATAGAAAGTCCTTTTCCCATTTCCTTACCGATATCGTGCAGTAAATCAATGGCTAAAGCATCACCCCGGTTGGCAACGTCAATGACCATTTCAATGTCAATTTGTTCAATATTCTTTTCTGCAAGTTTGGAAACCTGTCCCAGACGAAGTCTTTCTTTCACTCTTCTGATGAGTGATGAAGCAGAAGTAAGTGTATCCAGGCAGCCTACCTTCCCGCAATGACAAAGCTCTCCGTCAGCCTTTACCTGAATATGTCCCAATTCTCCTGCAAAACCCGAAGCTCCCTGAAATACTTTTCCATTCAGAACAATCCCAAGACCGACTCCCCCCCAGTCCATATTGACAGAAAGGACATTTTCCATTCCCTTCGCCAATCCGAACTGATGCTCACCCAGAATAGTGGCCTGGGTATCGTTAATGATATAAACCGGTAAATCGAGTTCTTTTTCCAGCCATTCTACCAACGACTGCTTGTCAGGATTAAGCTTTTTATAAGTATAGTTGAAACCATTTTTAGGATTAATAAGTCCTGGCATAGAAATACCGATGGCAATCAGATCCGAAGCGGAGATTCCGGATTCAGCAAGTACATGATGAAAACTTTCAGCGAGTTTAGCCAGATGAGAGATGTTATCTTCCAGCGAAAGATGAAGGTCGATTTTAAAAAGGATCTGGTTCTGTAAATTAAGGATAATTGCCTTCGAGCCGTAAGTAGTAACGTCCAGAAGCATGGTGTATCTTCCTTTAGGATGCAGGCTGTATAAAATCGGTTTTCTGCCAAACTGCACATCAGCCGGGCCAATCTCTACAATCCAATGCTCGTCCATGAGTTCTTCGAGGAGCACCGTAACAGAAGGCACACTGGTATGGAGCTCACGGGTAAGTTGAGCGATGGTTCTGTTGCCTCTTACATACAAGTCCTGTAAAAGGCTTTTTTTCAATCTGCTTTTTTTAATATCAACGATTGATTCTTTATCTAAGACCCCTGCATCGGAGGCATTTTTTGGAATAAGAGACATAGGGCCTGCATATAATTAACCTGCAAATTCAGAAACTGAATGACAGGTTGTATGGATTTCTAATAAGAGTTAATAGGGGTAAACCACTGTAAAATCACACAAATGAAAGTAAAATTTATATTCTCTACAACAGGGCTTATGTGGTTTTGGGAAATGTAACAGCGGAGTACTCGACTAATAACATAGATTATTAATATTTTTTAATAATGTAATGATATTTAAAAATATCATTAAAACAGCTCATTTTCATCAAATTTTTGATATTTATTTTTAAATCGGTTTAAAAACCGCTCAATTTTACAAAAATCCCATAAAATTTGAATCTTTTTGCCTATTTGAGAGGGTGTTTTTGTGAGTTTTAATACTTATTCTTTCAACTATTTTAAATATTATTATTTTAATTTATTTTAAAATTAAATCTATTTATTTTAATTTGTTTTAAAATTGCAAATTCAATAGTAGTTTGGAGGAATTGGAGAGGGAAGGATGTATGAAATTTTCATAAAATTTTCGAGATGAATATTATGAAAAGATTCTGAAAATATTAAACCAAAACAAGAATATCAGTAAAACCCAAGTGAATATATATGAAAAAAATAACCCCCATCCCCCCTTGATTAAAAAGTGAATTGACAATCGTCACAAAATTTAAAATTCCATTTTTCCACTGTAATCTAAACGAAAATGAAAGCAAGTAAATTTACTATGTTCATTACTGCATTACTATTTCTTTCATGGCAGCAGATCTATGCTCAGCAAGCCATAAAAGGGAAAGTATCTGACAGTAATCAATCAGGGTTGCCTGGTGTCAATATTCTTTTGAAGGGAACTTCAAAGGGTACAATTTCTGACGCCAGTGGTAACTATTCAATCAATGCAACCAAAGGCGCTACTTTAGTATTCCGCTCTTTAGGTTATGCAACCAAAGAAGTAGTAGTAGGCGATCAGACGTCTATCGACATTGTTCTCGAGACAAGTGATAAAACACTTGAAGAAGTTGTGGTAACAGCCTTAGGTGTTGCAAAAGATAAAAAATCACTTGGATACGCCGTTTCCGAATTGAAAGGCACCGAATTCACTCAGGCTCGTGAAGTAAACCTTGGAAATGCTCTTTCAGGTAAAATTGCCGGGGTTAACGCTACAAGTACAGCGACTGGTCCTGGTGGTTCAAGCCGTGTAATTATTCGTGGTAATGGTTCTTTGGGGGGAAATAACCAGCCTTTATATGTAATTAACGGGGTACCTATCGATAATACAAACGTAAACTCAGCTGGTATGTGGGGTGGTTTTGATACCGGTGATGGTTTGAGCAGTATTAACCCGGATGATATTGAATCTATTTCAGTATTGAAAGGTGGAGCATCTGCGGCACTTTATGGTTCACGTGCAGGTAGCGGGGTAATCCTTATTACAACAAAAAGCGGTAAAGCTCAGAAAGGTTTAGGTGTTGACTTCACTTCAACTTATACAGCGGAAACACCTTTGAAAATCTCTGACTGGCAATATCAGTACGGAGCAGGTACAAGAGGTGCAAAACCAGCTACTCAGCAGGAAGCAATTGATAACGGCGTAATGTCATGGGGTGCTAAATTGGACGGAACTTCTGTAATTCAGTCAGATGGAGTATCTCGTCCATATGTAGCTCAGAAAGATAATATCAAGAATTTCTACAATGTAGGAAGCACTTTCTCTAATACAGTAGCTGTTTCAGGTGGAAACCAAACGGTAAACTTCCGTTTCTCTGCTTCTAATTCGGATGCTCAGAGTGTGGTACCTAACTCTACGTTCAGCCGTAAATCTTTCAATTTAAGTACAAATGCAAACCTTTCAAACAAAGTAGTTTTTGAAAGTGTAATGCAGTACAACATTGAAAATGGTGAAAACCGTACTTTCTTATCTGATACGCCTAAAAACCCAAACTTCGCGGCACAAATGCTTGCAACAAGTACGGACATCCGTATTCTCGCTCCGGGTGTAGACAGCAGAGGGTATGAATCTCTATGGAACTCAAACGTGTATTCTCAAAACCCGTATTTTGCTACTACCAAAGTAAAAAATACGGATGATCGTAACCGTTTCATGGGTAATTTCAGCTTAAGATATAACCTTACTGATAACCTTTATGTAAGAGGTCGTTTGGGAACTGACTACAATCAATTGAAATACTGGAGTATTGAGCCTACAGGTATTGCTTACAGTACTCGTGGTAGCTTAAGCCAAAGCACCAGAAAAATTGTAGAAACCAATGCGGAACTATTGGTTGGCTTTAAAAAGGATTTCGACCAGATTTCTTTGAATGCATTGATCGGAGGAAACAAAATGCTGAGAACCAATGAAGGACAGGGAATCAGCGGTGGTCAGTTTAACGTACCATTTAATTATTTCCCAAGTAACCTTATTACAAGTAACTGGAACTACGATTATACTAAACTGGGGATTAACTCTTTATTCGCTTCAGCTGATTTAGGGTACAAAAACCTTGTTTTCTTAACGCTTTCCGGTCGCCAGGACTGGTTCTCAACGCTTGCTAAAGAGAATAATAGTCTCTTCTATCCTGGAGCAAGTTTAGGCTTTGTATTCTCTGATGCGATGGCAGAAAGACCATCATGGTTGACTTATGGTAAACTTCGTACTTCATGGGCACAGGTAGGTGGAGCTTATCCTACTCCATATGCACTTAACCTGACTTATGGTTTACAGTCGAACCCATATAATGGAATGCCTTTGATGAACATCGGAACGAATACTATTCCAAACAAAGCATTGCAACCAAACACCACTACTACTACGGAGATTGGGGTAGAATTGAAAACGTTGAATAACCGTTTAGGAATCGACCTTACGCTTTATAACCGTGTTACTACAAACGATGCGGTTCAGGCTTCTACTTCTTCGGCAAGTGGGTATCAGGCAGTTCTTTTGAACGTGGGTAAAGTACAAAACCAGGGTATTGAAGTTTTATTGACAGGTACTCCTGTCAAAGCTGCTTCAGGTTTTGGCTGGAATGTTAGTTATAACTTCGCTTATAATGACAACAAAGTTATCAAGATCGCTGATGGTTTAACGGCCCTTTCTATGGATGAGTCAAGAACCCGTAACGGTTATGTCTATAACTTTGAAGGACAACCTTTCGGTATGATTGCTGGTTACAGAGCAAAACGTGATGCAGCGGGTAATATTGTTTATAACAAAGATACAGGATTACCAATGCAGGGTGAATTTGCTGCATTAGGCAGAGGCGTACCTCCGGTAACAATGGGTCTTACCAACACATTCAACTACAAAAACTTCCAGTTGAGCTTCCTGATTGATGCTAAATTCGGCGGTATGTTGTACTCTGCGACCAATGCTTTTGCTACCAGATATGGTTTGGCTCAGAGAACTGTTGCCAATGACGTAAGAACTACAGGGGTGACTGTAAAAGGTGTTGATCAGAATGGTGAGGCATTTACTAAAACGATCAGCGCTCAGGACTACTTCTCTGGTATCTCAACTACCATTACAGATGAGTTTGTATACAAGGCTGATTTTGCTAAACTCAGACAGCTGACATTCGGTTATACTTTCCCTAAATCTATGTTGGGTAAAACACCAATTCAGTCACTAAGCTTATCATTCGTTGCGCGTAACTTGCTGATGTTATATAACAGCGTTCCTAACGTGGATCCTGAATCAACTTATAACAATGGTAATGCACAAGGTTTAGAAATGTTTGGTATTCCTACAGTCCGTAGTTTTGGATTGAACCTGATGGCTAAATTCTAATTGTTTTACTTAAAAACTTAAGAAATAATGATACGATATATAAAACAAAAAAGAGGATTAATGCTGACAGGTATGCTAACAGCGGCATCAATGTTAGTATCATCTTGTGACGATGGTTTTGTGGATATGAACACAAACCCTAATGCCCTTACCAGTCCGGTTTTGGAAAATGTGTTTACTTATAACATTGTAAAAACTGCCGGAACCGGGTATGAAAATCACCGTGCAAACCTTATTTACTGTGGCGCAATTGTACAGCATTTTGCTTCATTGAATACTTACTGGTCTGGTGATAAGTATCTGTCGAACGTAGAATATTACAGTGCTTATTTCGATACAGGTTATCAGAACCAGGTAAAAGAGATCGAACAGATCATTTCTTTGACCAAAGGAGATAACAATCTTGTCAATAAATATAACATTGCCAGAATCTGGCGTGCTTATATCTATAGCCGTATGACTGACCTTTATGGTGATGTTCCATATTCTCAGGCTGGACAAGGGTATCTGAACAATGTTTACTCTCCAAAGTATGACAAGCAATCGGCGATTTATGCTGATTTATTGAATGAGCTTGATCAGGCTTCAACCAGTTTGGCAGCAGGAAAAGATGCTTATGGTACTGCTGATCCGATTTATGCAAGTGATATCACAAAATGGAAACGTTTTGCGAACTCTTTGATGTTGCGTCTTGGAATGCGTTTAACTAAAGTGGATGCTGCTTCAGCTCAGACTTATGTTAAAAAGGCGATCGCAGGTGGTGTAATGCAAAGCAATGATGATATTGCTAAATTGAAGCATTATGATACTAACGATAACAACCGTAACCTGGATGGTAATACCTTGAAAACGCAGGAATATGATGCGGCAAACCTCAAAGGAAAAGCAAACAGCAAATTGAGTAAAACGTTTGTTGATTTCCTTCAGAAATCTGCGGATCCTCGTTTGCCTTATATCGCAACTTTATGGCAGGGGAATGCTGACGCATCTACTTTCGCTACAAGTTCTGATCCGGCTGTTCAGAAAGGTCTTCCGAACGGATATGACAACACGACTATCAAAACGTTAATCCCGGGCTGGAATGATAATTCAATTACAACATATTCTGAAGCAAACCTTAACTACGTAGCAAGCAATACTGCACCAACGATGTTCCAGACTTATGCAGAGGTGGAATACCTTTTGGCTGAAGCTGCCTTGAGAGGATGGGGAGATGGACAGGCTGCTGCTCACTACAATAAGGGTGTGGCTGCTGCGATTGATATGTTCTCTCTTTACGGAGCAAATATCCCGGCAAGTGCAACTACTGCATATCTGGCTAAGAATCCGTTTACAACTGTTTCAACAGAAAAACAAATGGAACAGATTGCTACTCAGTATTGGGTGGTAAACTTCCTTAATTCCTATGAAGCATTTGCTAACTGGCGCCGTACAGGATATCCTGTATTGACTCCGACAAATTATGCCGGTAATGATACAGGAGGAACGATTCCGCGTCGTTTGAAATACCCGCAATCAGAAGCCAGTAAAAATGCTGCACAGTACAATGCTGCTATTGCACAGCAAGGTCCGGATTTGTTTACAACCCGTATGTGGTGGGATAAACAATAATTGTTGATTTTTTTGTACTTTACTGATCAAAATGCCTCTGAAGTCAGAGGCATTTTGATATTTGATTTGCCTAATCCGTCCATTAAATAATTCCGTATGAAGTATTCTTTATCCATAAAGTCAGGGTTCTTCCTGATCGGTTTGATAGGATTCGTCAGTCAGGTAAGTGCACAGTTTACCCTGCTGAATGCTAAGGAATCCGGTATTTCTTTTGTAAATAAACTTACCGAAACGGAATCTAAGAATGTACTTGCCTACGAATATTTCTATAATGGGGGCGGAGTTGCCGCAGGAGATTTAAATAATGATGGTTTAATAGATCTCTATTTTACCGGAAATATGGTTCAGGACAAAATTTACCTTAACCTCGGACATTTACAGTTTAAAGATATTACCCAGCAGGCCGGAATCGAAAAAGCTACGGGCTGGAAAACAGGGGTCACTCTCGTTGATATTAATAAGGATGGCTGGCTCGATATTTATGTCTGCTATTCCGGAGATGGTGACCAGAATTCAAGAAGAAATAAGCTCTACATCAATAATAAAAACCTTACGTTTACTGAAAAAGCCGCTGTCTATGGCTTAGATTCCCCAAGCAATTCAACCCAGGCCGCTTTTTTTGATTATGATAAGGATGGCGATCTGGACTGCTTTTTACTGAATCACAGCATAAAAGACTATAAAAGATTTGATGCTTCTGCCATGAAAGCTATGAGAGATGAGTTTGCAGGAGATAAATTACTGAAGAACGAAAACGGAGTATTTATCGACGTAAGTGCCGCTGCCGGAATAAAAGGAAATCCCCTTGGTTTTGGTTTAGGAGTCGCTGTTTCAGATATTAACCACGACGGCTGGCCGGATATTTATATTTCAAATGATTACCTGGAACAGGATTACCTGTATATCAATAACGGAAACGGAACCTTCAGCGACAAGCTTGAGGAGTCTGTAGGTCATTTGAGTTATTTCTCTATGGGTAACGAAGTAGTCGATATTAATAATGATGGGCTGGCAGATATTTTCACACTGGATATGCTTCCGGAAGATAATCATCGCCAGAAATTGCTCTATGGTCCTGAGAATTATGAGAACTATAAAACCGTAGTTCAAAATGGTTTTTACCATCAGATTATGCGTAACATGGTGCAGTTGAATAACGGGAACGGGACTTTTAGTGAAATCGGACAATTAATGGGTGTTTCCAATACCGACTGGAGCTGGTCTCCGCTGGTAGCTGATTTTGACAATGATGGCTGGAAGGATCTGTATATTACGAATGGCTATCTGCGTGATTACACCAACATGGATTTCATGAAGTTCTATGCTGATAAAGAATTAAAGGCGGCTCAGGGAAACCCGACAGCGATGATGGATATTCTGAAAGAAATGCCTTCTACTGCTACCAGGAATTATATTTTCAGAAATAACGGAAATTTAGGCTTTGAAAATAAAGTGAAAGAATGGGGCTTTGACCAGCTTTTTCTTTCAAACGGAGCAGTTTATGCAGACCTTGATAATGACGGAGACCTTGAAATTATTACTAATAATGTAAATACTGAAGCATCGGTTTATAGAAACGACAGCCCCAAAACCCAGAACTTCTTACAGGTTAAATTAGGGGAAAATAATCCTGCTGAGGCGATCGGGGCGAAAGTCTGGCTTTTTAACAAAGGCAAACAACAATACAGAGAATTTTACCCTACAAGAGGCTTTCAGTCTGCTATGTATATCCCCCTGCATTTTGGAACGGGAGACGACAAAATGATGGATAGTCTTAAAGTCATCTGGTCTGATAACAAAACAGAAGTACTTTATAAAATTGCAACAAACCAAACCATTACACTTCATCACAAAGATGCTTTAAAGTTGTGGACTCCCACAGCTTTGAAAGTACCTTTTTTCACCACAGCTACAAAAGATACACTTCCTTACAGCAATGTAGAAGATGATTATAACGATTTCAAAAGACAACTGCTTATGCCGAATATGATTTCATATTCCGGCCCGAGAATGGCAAAAGGTGATATTAACGGCGATGGATTACTTGATTTGTACATCGGAGGATCAAAAGGACAATCAGGCGCTTTGCTCATTCAGGAAAAAGATGGTTCATGGAAAGGGACAGAACAGCCTGCGATTGACTCGGATATCATGAGTACTGATACAGATGCTTTGTTTTTTGATGCTGATAAAGACGGAGACCTCGACTTGTACGTGGTAAGCGGGGGATTCTCTTATTTACCAGATGATTTGTTATTGCAGGACCGGCTTTATTTAAATGACGGAACAGGGAAGTTTTCTAAAACGGAGGATAACCTTCCTGGAGATTTAAGCAGTGATTCCTGCGTTACGCCGATTGATATTGATAATGACGGTGATCTGGATTTGTTTGTCGGAGGACGGGTTATTCCCGGAAATTATCCCCTTGCTGCCAGCAGCCGAATTTTAATTAATAACGGTAAAGGCATTTTTACAGAAGGAAATGCCCAAATTGCCCCTTTTCTTGAGAAATTCGGGATGGTTACAGATGCCGTTACACTCGATGTGAATAAAGATGGCTGGCAGGATCTGGTGATTGCAGGAGAGTGGATGCCCGTAACGGTTTTACTCAACCATCAGGGAAAACTGACAAGAACTTCAGCTTTACCCGATTCAAATGGCTGGTGGAGCAGAATCGCTCTGGAAGACCTTGACAATGACGGAGATCAGGATATTATTTTGGGAAATTATGGCCAGAATACACAGATGAAACCTTCCGGGACTGAGCCTGTTTCGATGATTTATGGAGATTTTGATCAAAACGAAGCAATTGATCCTTTTCTGACTTATTACGTTCAGGGGAAAGCGTATCCTTTAGTGAGCAGAGACGAAGCCTTGAATCAGGTTTTTTCGCTGCGGAGAAAATTTACCAGTTATCTGTCATATGCCGATGCATCTATGAAGGAGATTCTGACGCCGGAACAATTCAAAATGGCTGATACGCTTATTGCAGAAACCTTTGCTTCTGTAGTACTGGAAAATAAAGGAGATGGTACTTTTATCAATCATCCTTTACCGATAGAAGCTCAATTTGCTCCGGTTTTCGGAATAGCCTTGCTGGATGTAAATCATGATGGATTAAAAGATTTGGTTTTAGGAGGAAACCAGACTTATACCAGAATTAAAATCGGGAAAATGGATGCGAATTACGGGATGCTGTTCTTAAATAAGGGAAAATTTTCTTTTGAATACGTACCACAGAGTTTGTCAGGATTTAATATCCGGGGAGATGTAAGAGATATTGTGGTAATACCCCAGCAAGGAGAAACAAGGATTTATTTCGGAAGAAATAACAAGTCAGTAGCTGAATATATTTTGAAAAAATAGGCAAAAGAAATGAAGATGGTGATTGAACAAATAAAGTTTTTCACAGAACTGAAACAAATAGTAAGGGTCACATTGCTTTTGACTCTTGGGCTTTTCTATTCGTTTTCGGGCAAAAGTCAGAAGCCGGAATTTAAAGCGGATGCAGCGGTTTATACCCGAACGATGAAAAAACTGACCAATGTAATGGTCGAAGATGTTACGGGACCTTGTGCTGCGGCAAGGTATTATGCTTATGCCGGCCTTGCACCTTATGCGATTTTACTTCAGCAGGCAAAGCCAAAGAAGTATTCAGAACTTTATGGAAGATTAAAGGCATTTCCGGATTTAAGCTCTGTTAAACCCGCTAAAGAGATTGATTTAAATTTCGCTGCGCTATATGCATTGCTTCGCATGGGAGAAGAATTACTTCCTTCTGGTTTTACCCTTGAAAAGCCCAGAAATGAACTGATTAATGAGGCGAAACTGAAATACAGAATCAGTGATGAAACAATAAGGGAATCAAGAGCTTATGCCGATTCAATTGTTAAAAGGCTGGTTCGCTATGCGGCTAAAGACGGTTATGTGAAAACAAGCGGATATCTGCGTTATACTCCAGGTAAAAAACCCGGTTCATGGAAACCAACTCCTCCTGCCTATACGGAGGCATATGAACCGCACTGGCGAACTTTGAGACCGTTTTTACTGGGAAGTGCAGATCAGTTTAAACCTCTTCCTGAAGTACCTTACAGCACCGAAAAAGACAGCAAATTCTTCAGTTTGACAAAGGAAGTATATGATACAGTAAAGGTTCTGACAAAGGAGCAAATGCATATTGCCAATTTCTGGGATTGCAATCCTTTCTTTCTGAATCAAAAGGGACATATAAGTTTCGGTACCAAAAAGATCTCTCCCGGCGGTCACTGGATTGGAATTACCGGACTGGCTTGTCAGCAAAAGAAACTTAGTTTTGAAGAAACCGTAAGATGGCATGCCCTGGTAGGTATTACTATGGCTGACGCCTTTATTTCCTGCTGGGATGAAAAATACAGAAGTAACCGGATCAGACCGGAAACGGTTATTAATGAGCAGATTGATCCAGCCTGGCGATCATTTCTTCAAACCCCGCCATTTCCTGAATATACCAGCGGACATAGTGTGGTTTCAGCTTCGGTTGCTACACTCCTGACAAAATTGTCCGGCGGCGGATTTGCATATACTGACACCACTGAAGTAGAGTTTGGCGTTCCGAAAAGATCTTTTAAATCATTTAAGCATGCGGCGTCTGAAGCAGCCATTTCACGTTTGTATGGTGGAATTCATTTTAGAGATGCCATTGAAAACGGGATGAGACAAGGCGAAAATATTGGCAATTATGCCATTAGTAAGCTAAATGTCCAGTAAATGAATGATTTGAATCTGCATTATTTTTTAAAATTTAACATACAGTAATGAGAAAATTACCTTTAATCCTTGGGTTGTTGATGGGCATAATGTCAGGCTCATCAGATGTGATGGCGCAACAACATTCAGAACAAAATCATAGTAAATATATTGCTCCGAAAGATAAGCTGGTGCAGGAAAAACTGGCGCACTGGCAGGATGTTAAGTTTGGATTATTAATGCACTGGGGAACTTACAGCGAATGGGGTGTGGTAGAATCCTGGTCAATCTGTCCGGAGGATGAAGGCTGGTGCGAGCGCAGAGGACCTTATTCAAAAAGCTGGTTTGAATATAAAAAAGCTTATGAAAATCTTCAGACAAAATTTAATCCGACCCGTTTCGCTCCTGAGAAATGGGCAGATGCCGCTAAAAAAGCGGGGATGAAGTATGTGGTTTTTACTACCAAACATCATGATGGATTCTGTATGTTCGATACTAAATTCTCTGATTATAAAGTAACCTCTCCTAAAACACCGTTTTCTGCAAATCCTAAAAGTAATATTGCAAAGGAGGTATTTAATGCTTTCAGCAAACAGGATTTTATGGTAGGGGCTTATTTCTCAAAACCTGACTGGAATACGGAATCATACTGGTGGCCGTATTTCCCGCCAAAAGACAGAAATGTAAACTATGATCCAAAGAAATATCCGGAGAAATGGCAGCAATTCAAGGACTTTACCTACAACCAGATTCAGGAATTGATGACAGATTATGGTAAAATTGATATCCTTTGGTTAGACGGAGGTTGGGTGCGTCCTAAGGAATCAATTGATACTACGATCAGCTGGCAAAAAACAATTCCCTATAATCAGGACATTGACATGGCAAAAATAGCAGCTATGGGTCGCAAAAACCAACCTGGTTTACTGGTAGTTGACCGTACCGTTTCCGGGGAATTTGAGAATTATGTAACGCCTGAACAAAGTATTCCGGATCATTATATGCCGATTCCCTGGGAAACCTGTATGACTATGGCAAACAGCTGGTCTTATGTTCCGAATGATGAATATAAAACTACCAAAAAACTGATTCAGACACTTATTGACGTAGTGGCAAAAAATGGCAACCTTTTGCTAAATGTCGGTCCCGGACCAGACGGAGAGTGGCATCAGGATGCTTACAACAGAATGCAGGAAATCGGGAAATGGATGGATGTAAACGGAGAGTCGATTTACGGAACAAAACCTAAAGCACCTTATCGTCAGGGGAAATGGGCATTTACTCAGAAAGAAGCAGTTTCTTATCTGACATACCTTCCTGAAAACGGAGAAAACCAATTGCCTTTGGAAGTGACACTTCCTGTTTCAGCTGTGTCGAAAAAAAGTATCATCTCGATTCCGGGTATAAAAGTTCCGTTGAAATGGAAGGCATCTGCTGAAGGAATCAAAGTGGTTATCCCTGAAAAAGTAAGTAAACAATTAGACAGTCAGCCTGCATGGGTTTTTAAAGTCTCTTAATTCAGTCAGTCTGGCATTAAATAAAAATCGTCTGTCCGGATTAATCGGGCAGACGATTTTTTTACAGATCAGTTAAAAGAATGTCTGAATTCAAGCGGAGACAGATTGGTTTTACCCTTAAAGAGTTTACTGAAAGACTGAGGATATTCGAAACCAAGCTGATAAGCAATTTCGCTTACTGATAATGAAGTGGTGGTTAATCGCTCTTTGGCTTTTTCAATTAATTTGTTGTGAATATGCTGCTGCGTATTCTGCCCTGTCAATGACCTCAGCATATCACTCAGATAACTTGAGGATACGTTCAGCTGACCCGAAATATACTGAACCGTCGGAAGTCTCATTTCCTGTACCTTTTCACTGTTGAAATATTCGTTTAATAATGTTTCAAGATTTGCCAGAAGGTCGTTGCCTGCATGCTTGCGGGTGATAAACTGCCGGTTATAAAATCTGTTGGAATAGTTAAGTAATAAATCGATATGAGATACAATTACATCCTGGCTGAAGCCATCAATATCTGAACGATATTCCTGTTCGATATTTTGCATGATAGAAGTAACCATGGTCTCTTCTTTTTCAGAAAGATGAAGCGCTTCATTGGTGGCATAACTAAAGAATCCGTAATCTTTAATACTTTTAGATAAGGGATAATTTCTGATGAAATCCGGATGAATCACCAGCCACCAGCCCGAAAGTGCAATATCATCATCAACAACTGCTGAAATTACTTGTCCCGGTGAAAAGAAAGTCATGATCCCTTCGTCAAAATCATAATAATTCTGTCCGTACTTCACCTTTCCCTTAAAATCTTTTTTAATGCAGATCGAATAGAAATTATAAATGACACTTTTCATATTTTCATCGAAATGACAATTGATGTCCTTGAGATTGACAACACTCACCAAAGGATGATTTGGTTTGGGTAATGCTACCAGGCGATGTAATTCTGAAATCGAATTGACGATGTATGGATGATTTATCTCTTTTTTCATGGGATTTTCTCTTAAACAGACTATAGAAAAGCGTACCTTAAAAAGAGCTTTTCCATAGTCTGAGAATTTTACTGATCTATAGCTGTCATTCCGGCAGCATCATATCGGTCTCCGGTTAAAGTACCCAATGGAATAATCGCTTCCAATTGTTTCAGTTCTTCACAGGTTAATGTAATACCGGCAGCAGCTATATTTTGTTCTACATATTTAACGCGTTTAGTTCCGGGAATTGGTAAAATACCTTTTGAAACGATCCATGAGATGGCTAATTGAGAGGGCGTAATTTGTTTTTCATCAGCCATCTTTCTGATTTCATTAAGCAATCTGATGTTATTATAAAACATTTCACCCTGATAACGGGGAATATTTCTTCTGAAATCATTTACAGGAAAATCCTCCGGACTTTTAATATCACCTGAAATAAATCCTCTCCCTAAAGGTGAATAAGCAACAAAGCCGATGCTAAGTTCCTTAAGTGTGTTTAAAATGCCGGATTCTTCCGCACTTCTTTCAAACAATGAATATTCTGTTTGTATTGCTGTAAGGGGATGGATTTTATGTGCTTTTTTAATGGTTTCTGAAGATACTTCAGAGAGACCGATGTAACCCACTTTTCCTTCTTTTACCAGTTCGGCCATCGCTCCGACGGTTTCTTCGATGGGAGTGTTCGGATCCAGACGATGAAGGTAATAGAGGTCAATGTAGTCGGTTCCCAGATTTTTAAGAGAGCGTTCAACGGCCTTTTTTACATAATCCTTTTTCCCGTTGATTTTCCAGGTGAGCTGCTCGTTATCATCAATTTCAAATCCGAATTTAGTAGCAATAATGTATTGATCCTTGTTTCCTTTGATGGCTTTGGCGATCAGTCTTTCATTTTCCAGGGGACCATACAAATCGGCGGTGTCCAGAAAATTTCCTCCTGATTCCAGAGAGCGGTGAATCGTGGCAATGGCTTCAGCTTCGTCCGATTGTCCGTAAATATCTGCTCCGGCAATTTTTGTCATTCCCATACAACCCAAACCTATATTTGGGATCACAAGTCCCTGACTTCCCAATTCAATTTTTTTAATACTTTCCATTATGTATCTTTTTAAAATTAACGAGGCAAAGTTCAGCAAACTATCAAAGGAAAAAGTATCCAAATTGGGTATTGTTGTATCCAAAATGAGTTCAGCCGGATTCGGGTCAAAAGATAAAGCCTGCCAACTTTGTTAATTGACAGGCTTCAATGATAATCTGGCTATGAATGATATTTTGATTTAACAATCCATGACAAACAGATAGTCGAAATATCCGTATGGGAAAGCGGGCATAACCAAATTTTACAGACCGGAATCATAAATAATATGAGCCGCAAATCGCTGAAAATGACCATGTCAGGTTCTTTACAGCAATTTATCAGCTTTTTTGATAACCTTTTCTACCCTCGATCTCTTGGTTTCTTTTTCAATTTCGCTAAGTCTTTCAGTTAAAGTTCTGATAAAAACAGATTTGTTCTTCTGATTGATTATCGGCAGTGCATTTTCAGCATACATTGGTAATTGATTGGTTGGACAAATTACCAGTCGTTCAATTAATAGAGGAAATACATCTTCTGCATAGTTGGCCATAGCACAGAATTTTATCAGAATCCCGACACAATGGTCATTAGTAATCACCGAACCTCTGTCAGCGGCCGCGATTATCCCGGGTAAAGCTGAAAAAATTTCCCCGGGCTTTTCGTTTGTAAGTATATCCAGTGCCGTCATGGCACCCCATTGTAAACGGTTATTTTTATGATCGAGCAACGCAATGAGCTGATTAGTGAAATCTGCTATCAGGAGTGGTTTTAGCGTTCCGATCTCATAAATCACCTTTATGCAGTCGTTTTGAATGTTTTTATTTTTGTTATTCAGATTTTCAACTAATTCTTTAATGGCATCTTTGTCATTTTTTGAAACGATTTGTTTGGCCAGCTCCTGATTAGGAATCTCATCTTTTCGTCCCAGTGACGATGCTAACAAGGATATAATACTCATCCGAATAATAGTTTAATGATTCTTTTTCTTTAAGGATATTACCTGTAAAACAGAACCGATGAGGAAAAGAACGAAACTAATACCGACACTTGTTTTTACAATAGGATCATCCGGGCCTGAAGCTAAAGGAGCAGAAAGTGGCAGCCTGGTGAAGCTCTCTGTAAAGCCTGGTACAAGATGAAAGAAAAATGTCATGGAAAAGCTGACGATAGCAATAAACGGAGAGGCTCCTCCCAAAGGTTTAGATTTTTTAGAAGCAAAAAGGGCAAGTCCGATTACTAAAAGGGTAATAATTCCTAAAACATGTGGTTTACCGAATCCGCCGTGCTGATAAATTCCGAAACCCGTCAGGCAGGTTAAAATGGTAGTTATTACGTAAATTTTCCCGACTTGGTTATTATATGAAATCTCTCTGTAACGGATCAGAGAAATGAAACCGGTAGCTAAAGCTACAAGACTGATTGCGGTGTGGATTACACCAAGATAAGTAAGACCTGCTATCATAACTTCAGATTTTAAATGTGAGTGTGTTTATCGTTAAAGGTTGTAATGCTAAGAGTCCTGCAATGTGATTACAGGTTGATGGTTTTACGTTTTAGCAATAATCAAAAATTTCTTCGCTTCGGTTCTGACTCTCTTCCTGGTTTCTGCGGATTCAGAATACGTATTAATACTTCAGAATCTGGTTGAGAAAAAGTACTTTGCAAGTGTTGCATGTGGTGCAGAAAAGGATCTTACTAATATACGAATTTTCATTATGCCAGGAAAAAATCCATCATTTTTATAATGTAAAAACCCCTCATTTATTGATGATTATAAAATATGTTTAGAGTTTTACAGGTCATAAACTATTGGATCTACATTAACGGTTGATGTCTTGTTTTCTAAAATAACCACCACATTTTCGGATGTGTTTACAAGACATAACAAAACCGGGGCAAAAATCTAAGATTTCTACCCCGGTTTTGTTTATCCTGAAAAAGCTTAACGAATTGAAATGATGATAGTTGACAAAAGGTAATCAGATTGAATATCTTTGAAAAGTATATATAAAAGCGTTATGCTAGCTGACCTTTTCGAGAACCTGATCCACTACGTAAACATGTGTACCTAAAAGCCTTGCATTCTCTCCCAGTTGAGAAACGTTAATGATTAAATCATTTTTAAAATCTGCCAGACAATATTTGTAAATAGCCTGTTCAATCGGATTACTGATAAATCTTCCTGCTTTTGCCAGTACACCGTTGATAATAATAGCTTCCGGATTGAAAAGGTGAACTGCAATAGAAAGTCCTTTTCCCATTTCCTTACCGATATCGTGCAGTAAATCAATGGCTAAAGCATCACCCCGGTTGGCTGCATCAATAACCATCTCGATGTCAATTTCTTCGAAATTATTTTCTGTAAGTTTGGAAACCTGTCCTAAACGAATTCTTTCCTTAATTCTTCTGATGAGTGAAGAAGCAGAAGTAAGTGTATCCAGGCAGCCTACTTTCCCGCAATAACATAACTCCCCATCTTCTTTTACCTGAATATGTCCTAATTCTCCTGCAAAACCCGAAGCTCCCTGAAATACTTTTCCATTCAGAACAATCCCAAGACCGAC
>NZ_FOXH01000008.1 GCF_900115665.1 Pseudarcicella hirudinis | reverse complement strand
AATAAAGGGCCCCGGAAGTAATGACCGCTTGTATAATGGTAAGGAATCAGATAGTGAGACGAGTTGGCTGGATTATGGAGCGAGGCAGTATGATAGTTCCTTGGGGAGGTGGATGGTAATTGACCCATTGGCGGAAGAATTTGAGCATCTTACACCATACAACTATGGCGAAAATAACCCAATTTTGATGATTGACCCTGATGGTATGGCTTCAAAATACAATTGGGAAACAGGCAAGTATGAAGATAATGGAAAAGAAGTAAGCTGGAAGAATGTTCAACAAGAATATGGAATAGGACAAAATGGCAATAATAGTGAACAAAATAATTGCTGTCCAGATGATGACAAAACCAAAAAGACAGAAGAACCAAAAACAGCAAGTGGTTTAAGTGAAGATAGTGGTTGGCGATATGTACCAGTAGTCGGTTCGGGAGCAGATGCAATTGATGCTTTTGACAGAGGAGATACTTGGACAGGCATAGGGCATACAGCATTGGCAATTTCTGATGTATTTTTAGTAAAGGCTCTTGTTATGGGAGTCGGTAAAGCGGTTTTTAAAGCAGGTGTGAAAGGTGGTATAAGACGTTATTTTGGAGTGGGGATGTCGCATGAGTATGGTACTACTGTTTCACGACTAAAGCGTTTAGGTATAGATATGACAGGTTCGAAACATCATTGGCTGATTTCACAAGAGTTAATGGCTCAACATACATGGCTAAAACCTATTGGAAATCAGGCATGGAATTTGACAAGGTTTTCAACTCATGCCTCACACATGAGATGGGCTCATGGAACAAGCTATGGTTTACAATCCAGCATACCAGGTTGGCAAGCGATGTACATATTTTCATCAACCCCAAATTATTTCAAATTTGGTTTATTACCTCAAACCATGAGATTAGGAAATGGAAAAAAATAATAACACAATGAAAGAGCCAATTATCCTATTTACTGAAAAAGATAAAAAAATGATTTCAATGAATACTTTTATTGCAGATAAACGTATTTTAAGTGCTAAAAGCGAATGGAATTCAAATATTCAAGTAATTGATTCAGAAGGGCAACAATACTTTATTCAAAGTTTAGAACAGGATAGCAACCTATTACTTTGGGAAAGTATCAAAAGCGTTGGCTTAATGGTAAAAGTTAAACCAATTTTTTCACAAGAACCCAAGCCAGTAACTTTTGAGGAGTTAAAAATTAGAATCAAAGCCCATGTGTCAAAGAATAAACGTCTTTGGTTGCCATTAGATGATGGACGTGGTTTAGATAAAATGATTGATGAGACTAATACTTTTGAGGAGTTAATCAGAATGTTTGTTTAAATCTTGTCGAAGGTGATGCTCATCCCTCAGTTTGATGATCCTCCCAAACCAGGCGAAGTTGGACATAACCCAAATGCGATAGGGGCAATAGAAACAGTAGTAAATGGGTTTAGAAGAGAATTGGGATTATTAGAACGAACATCTTACTTTACCCCCCTGTCCGTAGTCTTTTTTGACTACGGATAATTTATGGTGTAAAGTGTCTTTGACACAGTAAGTACTATAGTATGTCAAATTACTGTTTTCATTTCAAATTATTTTTCATTTCGATTTACCGTGTCAGAGAGAATGTTATTTATTTAACTAATAATCTTTAGAGTCGTATGGAACTCTAAGGGCTGGAGGTTCATACATCCGTATATAATCTTTAACGTCTCCCTTTCTCTTTTATATTATTTCATTACATAGGATTAATGATAGAAAGCCGTCGGTCTAAAAAAGGACTGATTAGAATCGTATTGTCTATTAATTGTTTAAAACTGGTTTTATGGTTTGACAGATTGTTTTTAAAAATAGAGCAAGTTTTGCAAAGAGCTTTTTTCTTTTATTCAATATTACTTTCATCAGGTTCTTATTATAAGGTGTAAGAACCTATCTGAGCTATTTTGACTATTTAATTAACTAAAGGGATGAATAAAGTATTACAGATATTGTTACTTATACTGGTTTGCAATTCAATATGGGGTCAAAGCAAGCCAAATAATTATGTACGGGAAACGATACACAAGGAATCAACTGTAACAGTTGGGGACTATTCTAATCCATATAAAGTACAGCATAAGGTTACGTATTTAGATGGCTTGGGGCGACCAATTCAGACGGTTATGGTTCAGCAGGGGAGTAAAGGGGAGGATATTGTAATTGGTATGGAGTATGACAACATAGGTAGAATGAGCAAAGAAACAGTTCCTTTTGCAGTAGATGCCGGTCAGGGGAATTTTGTTACAAGTCCGACCCTAACGGCAGGAGCACAATATAATGATTCACGGGGATTTTCAGAGACAAACTATGAATCATCTCCCTTAAACCGGGTGATACGGCAAGCAGGAGCTGGTCAGGATTGGGTAAGTGGGACGGGAGATCAAACTGTACGAGTTCGGTATCTTCTCAATGATGGCAGCGAAGTACTTCGATTTGAAGCGGGAATTATTTCGGATACATCAATCACAGATTTGACGAATTCAATAACTCCGAATGGTACTTATGGAGCAGGTCAGCTGTCGATAGTAGAGAGGGTAGATGAGAATGGTACGGGTTTTTCAGGAGGCAACCGAGTACGGGAGTATAAGGATAAGAGTGGTCGTGTTGTCTTAAAGCGTGTTTTTACGGGTAAAGATTCTCAGGGTTTTCTGGATACGTATTATGTATATGATGATCTTGGGCAATTACGAGCCGTAATACCCCCTAAGTTATCGGGGATGTTCATACCTGGGGGAACGTCCTTATCAGCAGTGGATAAGAGTAATTTTAATAATCTTGGTTATTTGTATCTGTATGATAACCGTGGTCGTTTATCCAAGAAGAAGTTACCGGGCTCGCAGGTAGTAAAAATGGTTTATAATGATCAGGATTTACTTAGCTCTAGGACAGATGGTAGAGGGATAGTGATAGCTTATGAGTATGATGGCTTAAACCGTTTGAGGAAGAAAAAACAGGGAAATACAGTCTTGGAGCAGTTTTTTTATGATGATTATGGAAGTGTATCCAATGCTTTCAATGCAGATTATAAGTTAGATGCGATAGACCAGGCGAATGTAAAGGGAATGTTGACGGGGAAGACAGCAGCAATCTTAAAGTCGGATGGAAGTATAAGCGGGGAGATCTCGACGGGGATTTATTATGATGTAAGAGGTCGTGTGGTCCAGACGGTAGAGAATGGGTATGGGGCAGGGGGGACAACCAGGCTGACGACGTCTCATAAGCTATCGTATACAGGTCAGGTGTTAGAGGAGAAGGTAAATATAGCCCCCTCTACGAAACCCTTTACGATCTACAAGAAATACACATATGATCATGCTGATAGATTAACGTCGATATGTCATCAGATTTTAGAGAACAAGAATGGGAAAGACGTAGAGGAAGTACCGCATTTACTGGATTCATTGAATTATAATAGATTAGGGCAGTTACTAGATCGGAGTTTAGGGAGGTTGCCAGCGAAGACACTAAAAAAGGAGGGTAAAATTCGTTTTACGGAGGCTCAGTTTTATTCGTATAACATCCGAGGCTGGTGGAAGGAGTCCTCTGCGAATACGAAGTTGCCATTAGGGAGTTATGGTTTGAATGCGACAACGGGCTTAAATTTCCGACATAACCTGGATTACACGGGCCAATACAATGGGAATATCAATTCGGTTACATGGTTGAATGACGGGGGGATGGATTATAGTTATGATGGAGTAAATCGTTTGACTTCTGCAAAAGGGAAGGGCTCGACGAAGTTTTCAGAAGAGGGGATAGAATATGATAGGAATGGGAACATAAAGTCATTACAGCGAAAGAATGCGAATGGAGTTTTGATAGATAATTTGAGTTATCAGTATGAAGGAGGTGGTCAGGAGGGGAATTCGAACAGATTATTAAGTGTAAGTGATAACTCTGGTAATGATGGCTATCCAACGAGTGGATTTTCGGGTAATTTCAGTTATGACGGAAATGGAAATATGACGAATTATCCAGCCAGAAAGATAACAGAGATAAAATATAATCTATTAAATTTACAGCAGAGTGTAACGCTGGATGGATTAACACAGGGTTATGATTATGCGGCAGATGGGACGAAGCTGGCTTTCAGACAGGCGAAGAATGGGAAGAAGGTATATTATGTAGGTCCGGTGGAGATCAATGATGGTGATGGAGGGATCAGGCGTATAGGAACAGAGGAAGGTCATGTGATGCCGAGGGATGGCTGGTATGAGGGGAGTAGTGAGAGTAAATATGTGTATTATTACACAGTGAAGGATCATCTTGGGAATGTGCGATTGGTGATCGATGATGATGATAATGCGAATGTATGGCAGAAGATAGACTATCATGGTTTTGGGATGGATGCGAATACAGGCTTTCCGAGTGGTATATTAAAGGGTCCCGGAAGTAATGACCGCTTGTATAATGGTAAGGAATCAGATAGTGAGACGAGTTGGCTGGATTATGGAGCGAGACAGTATGATAACACCCTGGGTAGATGGTTTGTTGTGGATAGGTTTGCTGAAAAATATTCTAGTCTTTCAGCTTATCAGTATGCTGCGAACAACCCTGTGAGTAACATAGATATTAATGGTGATAGTATTCAAGTAAGTGGAAATGGAGTGTCCTATAATTATGGATTTACCCAAAAGGGTGGATATGGTTTTTATGATAATCAGGGTAATATTTATTCTGGGGATGATAAGTTTATTAATAAGTATCAAGTGCTTTAGCCCGATTAGGGCTTGGCAAAGAAGGTAGAGAGTTAGTGGATTTTCTTTCTAACTCTTCAACGAATGTCAACATTTTGAGTAGTAATAGAAATTCTGCTGATTCGGAGGGAAGATATATAAATTTTAATCCAAGTTCGACAAGTTTAATTCCTACTGAAAAGGGTGGTGTAACCCCTCCATCCTATATAAGTTTGGGGCATGAGATGGCTCATATTGAGGACAAATACAAAAGAACATTGGATCAATCTAATTGGGTGTCGATAACTGGTTCCGATGGGAATACGCAAAATATTCCAAAAGCAGAGCTATATTCAACTCATAGAGAAAATCAACTGCGTTCAGAACAAGGTCTTCCTTTACGAACTCATTATGCTGTTGATGCAAATGGTAATGGATACGAGCCGACACGGATTATTATAAAGTCCACTCATATAGGTGTTTATGCGCAACCAATGCAAGTAGGAAGTTTTCAGATTCCATCATTTGGAGGTAGCACTGTAACTCGTCCTTTTATTGTTTCCCAACGTGTTTCCTACTAAATTAATATATTATGAAAACTTTTTTATTAATTTTAATAATACTATCAAGTCAATTAATTTGTTTTTCTCAACAGTCTTTTGATGTCTTATCTAAAAAGGTTTATAGATATCAAAAATTTAAAGATAAATCGACATTTCATGTAGCAGAGCTTTTTTTTGATGCTCGTAAATCATTAACTAGAATGATAAGCGCAGAATTAAAACAGCCAATTGATACATTATATTTGGTTGAAGCATATGACATACAATCGGGAGAAATAGTTGCTACTATTTGGTGTAGTTTATGGAGATATAATTACCGCTATGGTCGAAATAAAATCAAAATATTAGATTATGATAATTTCAGTAAAGAATTATATAATCAGACTATGCTTGGTAATGCAAAAATAACACTTAAAAAGGACTTTGGTACCATAGCAGGTTTAGCAACAAAAGTATGCTCTCAAAAAAAAGATTTTAATATAATCAGCCATTCATTTGAAGAATAACTCCAAGAATGGTATGGTCTAAGTCTTGCTAAGGGACATTTAAATCCCCTGTCCGCAGTCTTTTTTGACTACGGATGAGTTATGGTATATAGTGTCTTTGGCACGGTAAGCACATGAGATGGCATTTTTTGTTTTAATTTCAAATAATCGTTCATTTCAACTTATGTGTCGGCACCAATGGTTTATTTAATTCGAAGACGTAATAGAATCGTATTTTACTACCCCAATTTTCAGGTAACCAAGTAGAAATAAAAATTGCGAAAAAAATACAGATTTATAAATATGTACTTATAAATGGAGCCTTGCCTCCAGGGAATAAAATATTTAGATAATGGAATTTGCGTTAACACAAGAGGTTTCTGAACCTATTATAAAAAATGGAGTTTCAGATTACATTAAACAAGTGTCCGATAATATATCGGAATTTTTAAGAACAAGGGATTATGGAGATGATTTGCGTACTCTGTACGTAGGAATTATATGCGTTGCTCCAGAATTTGACTTTTTTCACAAAGTAAGGAAACCAAAATATAAAAAAGGTAAGGAGATTACGATCCAAGATGGACGACCTTACGAACGAACAGATGCTTTGGTCTATAATATAAAGTTAGACTATAACGTTTTTGTAAATGCAGATGCAAATGAGGTAAAAAAAATGTTGGCAAAGGAGCTTTTAATGTCGTTTGTTATTTTTAATTCTATAAAAGTAAAACTATTTGATAGAGAAGGCTTTGAGAGAGATGTAGCCTATTGTCTTAGGTCATATGCTGAGTAAGTGCACATGGGATACGTCATGCATAGATAAGCCTCGCGTTCTCTAGTTTTAGTGTTTCTGTGGAAGAAAGTCTCTATCCACCCCCTGTTTAACAAACAACTATAGGGCAAATGATGATGGAGAATTGTGGTATTTTGTAGTGGTTACAGATAATGCCAATTCATCCTGTGCTGTAACTACAAATGAGGTCTCAGCGAAAATTCTGAAATCCTCTGCAATTCCTGCCATTGTAGTAATTACTCCGCAGGTAACCAATCGTTTGATTGAAGTTTCAAAACAAGGAGTTGTAAAATTATCTGCAATTGGCTGCCTGGCATTTGCTAATCTTGTATGGGTTTATAATACTATACTCCCCTGTCGGTAGTCTTTTTGACTACGGATGAGTTATGGTATATAGTGTCTTTGACACGGTAAGCATATGAGATGGCATTTTTTACTTTAATTTCAAACAACCCTAGTTCACTAATGTACAATTTTGATCCATTGGCGCAGGCGAATTATTATAATTCGTATGTTAGAACGGGACTATCAAATGATGATGCAAAGAAAATAGTAACTTCAGTAGGTATACAAACTGGTTTGGCATTTATAGCTAATATGAAAATTAATCCATTTAAAAGCAAGAAGTGGTAAAATAGACGGATTTACTATCGTAACAAAAAAGGAATATGAGACTCAACAAAGGTTTGATGTTCATACTCTTTCGAGTAAAGGTTTAAACGGTAAATGGGCACAAGGAAAAAGATTACCCCATCTTCATATTGGAAAATCAAATAGTAAAATACGTAACATTGGCCTTGGGAGTGAAGTCCCTGAAATCTATGGAAATTATGGAAGATAAAGAGTTTTTTAGAATATATTTAGAAGCATTAGATAAAGCATTGGCTAATGATGAAGTCAATTTTGGATTTAACATTTACTATTCATACGATTATATTGAAGAAGAGACGGTATTAAAACAAATAGAAAATTTTGAAGAAGAAAACTATAACAGGTTTAAATTTTTTTTGATCTAGTTGGAGGTTATTTTGATGCAAAATCTCATAATATTGAAAGCGATGGTAAATACACTATTTATGAATACAGAGGAAAAGTAGTTGAAGCAGTGGAGAGGATGAAAAAGTATTTTCTTTTACTATAGTGTATTATAGCATACACCCAGTCCGTAGTCTTTTTGACTTCGGATCATTTACGATAGAGAGTATCTGTGATTCAGCTGGGATTAAATTTTCGGATTTGAATCCTACAAGTAAAAGTATTAAGTTAACTGGCGTGACCCCACAAGATAATACTAGAGTTCAACATAATTTTAAAATAAAATAGCTAATGAGAAATGCGATAGAGTTTTTTTTAGGATTTTTACTTTACTTAATAGGAGGAGGGATTTTTTTCTTTAAAATAAAAATAGCTCTTTTTATGAAAAAATTTAGAAATGTTGACCTTTTAGACACTTTTACAAGTTTTAAAAATATTACTTCATATGGATATACTCCTTTTTTTAGAATAGAAGCTCAAGGCGAAAGAGAGCTAAAAGATGTAAAAACTCTTTTAAAACTGACAAGAGTAATTAATACTCTTTTTATAATATTTATTATCATATCTATATTTTTTGTGTTGTCTTGATATAGCGGGAGTGTTCAACAACCTTACACAATTTAATGAACACTGGACTGAAAAAAGAGCTAACAAGATGGCAGAAATATGGTTTGGGAGAGATCTTCATCCTAACTTTTTAAAGAATTATCCAACAAAATATAAAATGAAGAATTTAATCATCATATTTATATTATCTTTTTTAATGTTTACGATAGGATGTGAACATCAAGATGGTAAACTAACGTTAGTTAATAATTCAGTGGATACTATATATTATGAGGTTGCAGATAGTATTATCTTTTACCCAATTGTTGAAGAAAAAGGGGAGATTAATTATTTATTTTCAAATATCATAAAACCGAAAGAAGAAAGAAATTTGCTGATTACAGATACATGGGAGTATTTCATTAATGAAAGATGTAAAGACAGTACCTTGACGGTTTTTTTCTTTACTAATAATTTAATAAGAACTGTGGGTAAAGACTCTATAATGAAGTATCGGCTTTATTCTAAGAGAGAAAGATTAAAGGTTAAAGACTTAGAGAAATCAAACTGGAAAGTATTTTATAGCGAACAATAATCCTAATTAATTTAAGTCTTCCTTTGGAGACTTAAATTTTAAATAGCAAAGAAGATTGTGTCAGGTAAATTCCTGGGTAATGAGGAAGAGGATGCATTATTGAGCTAAACTTGAAGAATTTGTCTTTCCCCTGTCCGTATTCTTTTTGACTATGAATAATTAATGGAGTAGGAGCATCAAGAACATTGTTTAGATCTACGGATGCTGTGAAATACTTGTTAAAACAATATTATTATGGAACAATATTATTGCGGAGTATGTGGATTATATATTGACGATTTGCCTTGGGGTAAAGAGGGAAATTGTCCCACTATGAAATATGTCCTTATTGTGGAGTGGAATTTGGAAATGGAGATTATTCCGTTGAATCTGTAAAAATTATAGAAAAGAAAGGATTAACAAAGGTATGATTATATGGTTTGATTTGAATAAAAAGCCAGATAAATGGAGTGTTGAAGTACAATTTCAAAATATCCTTCTAAAATTTGTATGAATAAATAAAGAGTCTAAAGATGTTTTGTACCGAACAGAAGATCTTTAGAGATGGACTCTCCCTATCCACAATCTTTTTTGACTATGGATAATAAATGAAGTAAAATGTCTGTAACGCACCAGGCATATCTTACCATCGAAGAGATAACAATACATAAAACCCTATAAAACTCCAGATAAAGTAGAAACATAGACTTATCCCAAAGTTATAATCAAAGCATATTTACGCACTTTGAACATTTGATGCGTAAATATGATGATATGTGCTACTTTATTTTTTAGCCATCTGCTTACTTTACATCTTCCCAAAAACATTCTGATACATTAACAATTTTATGAAACTCAATCGTCTTATTTTTCAATGGCATAATAAGGAAAGGTTTATTCTTATTTACCTGCTTAATCATAATCCCGGTTATTTTTTATCCCAAAATTTACATGCTCAGACTGGCATAATCTGAAAAATATTATTCTATCTGTCCTATGTTCCTATAAGGTTTTATAGTTACATATCCCGTGTCCTTAAATGAATTATCAACTAGAATATTTATATGAAAAAGAGTATGAATTATCATAAAATTGCAAAACCTTTTTACAGTGCATTTTTATTTTGTGCTTTATCTGTTTCCCCGTCTGTTGGTCAGAACAAAATTCAGTCTCTCAAGTCTGCTTATGAGGATGATTTTCTGATAGGCACAGCCTTGGGGACAGAACATATTCTCGAAAGGAATGAAAAAGCCAATAGATTAATCAAACGGGAATTCAATGCGATTACTCCTGAGAACATCATGAAATCTCAGATTATTCATCCCACCCCGAATCATTATAATTTCGATTTATCAGATAAATACGTTGAATATGGCCTGAAGAACGGCATGTATATTGTAGGTCATACTTTAATCTGGCATTCTCAATTACCTGCTTTTGCAGGTAAAATTAAAAATGCAGATTCCTTACGTATATTTATGACCGAGCATATCAATACGGTTGCCGGAAGATATGCCGGAAAAATTAATAGCTGGGATGTGGTAAATGAGGCCTTAAATGAAGATGGAACACTACGGAAATCTGTTTTCCTGAATAACCTGGGTGAAGACTATATCAAAAATGCTTTTGATTTGGCAGCCAAAGCTGATCCCCATGCTGCTCTATATTATAACGATTACAATATAGAACAACCTGCAAAGCGTAAAGGTGCAATCGAGCTTATCAGGAAACTTCAGGCAGGTGGAACGAAAATCGATGGGGTTGGAATTCAGGGGCATTGGAGTATTCATAAACTCAATCTGCAGGAAATTGAAACCTCTATCATTGAATTTTCTCAATTGGGTATTAAAGTGGCTTTCACTGAATTAGACCTTTCTGTATTACCTAATCCCTGGGATTTACAAGGGGCAGATGTCAATCAACGTTTTGCAGAAAGCCCGGCGATGAATCCTTACAAAGATTCATTGCCTGATTCCATTCAGACAGTTTTGGCAAATCGTTATACGGATCTTTTTAAACTTTTCTTAAAACATCGGGATAAAATCAGCAGGGTGACTTTCTGGGGAGTAGATGACAGTCATTCATGGCTGAATGGTTTTCCGATCAGAAATCGTACTAATTACCCATTGTTGTTCGACAGAGCCTTAGAACCCAAAAAAGCATATCAGGCTGTAATAAATCTAAAGACTACAAAATAACCGGTTCCGATGATTAAAGAGAAAAGAATAAGGAAACTATCTATTTCAGAGAAAATAGGTTACAGTCTGGGAGATTTAGCTGCTAACTTAATATTTCAGACATTAATGACATTTTTGGCATATTTTTATACAGATGTCTATAAAATACCTGCCGGGAAAGCAAGTATAGTGATTTTTACCGGAGGAATTGTCGGCGCCTTTTTTAATGTGGTAATGGGTTTAATTGCCGACAGAACCAGTACCCGCTGGGGAAAATTCCGACCATGGATTCTCTGGACTTCTGTGCCTTTTGGAGTTATTGCTCTTTTGGCATTTTCCACCCCCGATTTCAGCGAAAGCGGTAAAGTAATTTACGCTTTGGTCACGTACCTGCTATTAGTGCTTGTCTATTCTGCTAATAATTTACCCTACTCAGCTTTGAGTGGCGTTATGACTGGCGATATGGCGGATCGTAACAGTTTGTCGTCGTACAGATTTGTGGCGGTAATGATCGCTCAGTTTATCATTCAATCTTTATTATTACCTCTGACTATTTCACTGGGGCATGGCGACAAGGTGGTTGGTTTTGAAAAAGTAATGCTTTTTTTTGCCGCAATTGGTGTCGCCTGTTTCTTAATCACTTTTCTTACTACCAGAGAACGGGTAATATCTGCCAGACAAGAAAATAGTAGTGTAAGTCAGGACCTTTCGGATTTAGTAAAGAACCGGCCCTGGACGATTATGCTTTCTTTAACTGTGCTGATTTTTATTACTTTATCACTAAAAGGGGGGATGTATATTTACTATTTCAAGTATTACCTGAATCCTGTTGCTCAGACGGCTTTTTTGGAGGAGGTTGGCTTTAATCATTTCATAAAAGGTTTGAATCAATTTATTACTGGTTTAGGATTAGGAAAATTTGAATGGCCGGAAGATGCTCCAACTTCAGCTAATAGTTTATTTAATGCCTGTGGAATTATCATGATGATAGCCGGGATTATGTTTTCAAAACCTTTGGCCGACAAATTTGGAAAACGTAATGTTTTTGGTATTTTTCTGGCACTTTCTGCCTTATGCTTAATAATGTTTAACTTCTATTCTGGAGATTCTATCAGAGTGGTCTTTGTTACGCAGATTTTCCACGGATTTACTTATGGTGTTACCATTCCGTTACTCTGGGCGATGATTGCGGATGTGGCTGATTATGGAGAATGGAAAAATAACCGCAGAGCCACTGCCATTATTTTTTCTGCCATGATTTTTGGTTTAAAGGCCGGTTTAAGTATTGGTGGCGCTATTGGTGCGATTCTGTTATCGAGGTCAGGATATATTGCTGAAAAAGCCGGACAAACTGTGGAAACGGTTTCGGGGATCAGGAGGGCTGTAAGTATTTATCCCGGAATACTTTTCATTTTAGGAGCAGTTCTGGTTGTCTGGTATGAGATCGACAAAGTCATGGAATTAAAAATTGAAAAAGAATTAAAGCAAAGAAGAAACGCATAAAATTTTAGAAAAATGCCTGAAGTAAGCATAGCACACATTGATTTTGGAGATTTGAATCGCAGAGCAATTTCTCAGCCACTTGTAAAACATATTTATACAGCTGACCCCTCTGCTCATGTATTTAACAATAAAATTTATATTTATCCTTCTCATGATATTGAGGCAGGTATTCCTTTTGATGATTTGGGGAGCCATTTTGCCATGGAAGATTATCATGTTCTTTCAATGGATTCAGTGACAAGTGAGGCTATCGATAATGGTGTAGCGCTTCATGTAAATGATGTTCCATGGGCTGAACGTCAGATGTGGGCACCTGATGCTGCCTGTAAAAACGGGAAATATTACCTGTATTTCCCTGCTAAAAAAGCAGATAATATTTTTCAGATTGGCGTAGCTGTGGCAGATTCACCTGTAGGCCCTTTTGTCGCGGAACCTCTGCCGATTGCTGGAAGCTATTCAATTGATCCTGCGGTTTTTGAGGATGAAGACGGCTCGTACTATATGTATTTTGGGGGACTTTGGGGCGGACAACTTCAGAGTTATCGTAATAATCAATATTCACCTGAAAATCAGGAGCCCAAAGCAAATGAAACAGCGCTTAATCCGTTAATAGCCAAACTTTCGGATGACATGCTTGGTTTTGCAGAAACACCTAAAGAAGTTCTGATTTTGGATGAGAATGGTAATCCATTACTGGCTGGTGATAATGAAAGAAGATTTTTTGAAGCTTCATGGATGCACTTTTACCAGGGAAAATACTATTTCTCGTATTCAACGGGAGATACACATTTTCTTTGTTATGCCATCGGCGATAATCCTTACGGCCCTTTTACCTATCAGGGTCGTATTTTAAATCCCGTAGTAGGCTGGACGACCCATCATTCTATTTGTGAAGCAGATGGTAAATGGTATCTGTTTTATCATGATTCAAGCCTTTCAGAAGGCGTAACACATTTGAGGAGTGTAAAAGTTACAGAAATTACTTATGATACCGACGGGAAAATAAAGACAATAGAACCTTATCTTTAAATCATAATTGAATGTCAACATGACTTCGTTTAATACAGTCATGTCGTGACTATGTAATAATTATCAGTACATCATATCCGGGTTCTCCATTACTCCTGTGCAGGCGGGAATAATGGAGAACCTTTTTTATGTTTTAATATTACCAGACACTATTCTGCAAATCAAAAACCTGTGTTCTTATCTGCCCTTTTACAATATGTAAATGATACTTTCATTTTTCCGATTATTTAAAATAATAATTCAGGAAAGCTGAAGCACTCTCCGAAATATCAATTCTGTATAGCCATTGCACATAGGAAAGCCTCCTTGTTCTTATTGTATTGCCTCAAGTGAGCGTATATTGATCTCTTAGGTTTTGAAGACTAAGTGTATCTCTGTACGGAGAAAATCGGGCTTGGAAAAACTTTATTTGATAATAATAGTGTAAAATGGACACTTTTTGATAAGGCTGAACATTTGTCTTGGATATTTAGTGATTAGTGCTAATCTATTTTTTTACTATCATTTTACTTTGCATAGTAATTTCATATTATTTATTAAATGAATCATATTATTTATCTATGAAACAATTCAACTTAGCTATTTCAATCATTCAGAAGAGGCTATACTTAGTTGTATGGTGTATCTCCCTTCTGATTGAGTTTTCCGGTTTTTCTTTAAATGCTCAGACAGTAAAAGGAACTGTTAAGTCTGCTTCAGGAGAAGGGATTCCAGGTGCAACCGTTAGTATAAAAGGGACTTCCCGTGGTACCAGTGCTAATAAGGATGGAGCATTTTTCATTGCCTGTACGCCAAAAACAGTTTTGGTTTTCAGTTCGGTTGGTTATAAAACACAGGAGGTACTGGTTGGCAATAAAACAAGTATTAATGTGGTGCTGGAAGAATTTCAGTCTGCGTTAGATGAGGTAGTAGTTGTGGGTTATGGAAAACAAAAGAAAGAAGGTGTTGTTGCTTCGGTTACACAAACCACGAGTAAAGAATTAGAGCGGGCGGGTGGTGTTTCAAGTTTAGGCGCTGCTTTGACCGGAAATGTACCAGGCTTAATTACTAATGCCAGTACTGGTCTTCCGGGAGCAGAAGATCCTCAGATTATTATTCGTGGCCGCAGCTCCTGGAACAATTCAGATCCTCTCATTCTGGTTGATGGTGTAGAGCGCCCGATGAATAGCGTTGATATCAGTTCTGTTGAGACAATTACTGTACTGAAAGATGCTTCAGCAACTGCGGTTTTCGGTTCAAGGGGTGCGAATGGAGTAATTTTGATTACCACCAAACGGGGCAAAACCGGAAAGGCTTCCATCAGGGCTACTGTAAATACGATTGTCAAAGCTCCTTCCAAATTACCTCAGAAGTATGATTCATATGATGCTTTGAGAATCAGAAATGATGCAATTGAATATGAACTTGTTACAAAACCGGAAGGGTGGAGGGATTACTTGCCTCAGGCTATTCTTAACAAATACCGTAATCCGGCTAATTTGCAGGAAGCAGAACGTTACCCGAATGTTGACTGGGAAAAAGCGCTATTTAATTCTTATGCCATCTCAAATAACGCCAATCTGAATATCAGTGGAGGAACAAACTTTGTAAAATATTTTACCAGCGCAGACTTTTTGCAGGAAGCAGATTTATTTAAAATCTATGATAATAAAAGAGGGTATAAACAGGGTTTTGGCTTCAATCGACTTAATGTCCGGAGTAATTTAGACTTTCAGCTGACGCCGAGCACTCTTTTTAAAACAAACCTTTCCGGGTCTTATGGCGTAAGAAAAAGTCCCTGGGGATTCACAGGAAATCAGTATGGGCCGTGGATTGATGCTTATGCAGCAGCTCCCGACTTATTTTTGCCGCAATATGCAGATGGTTCCTGGGGTTTTTATGCACCAAATCAGGCAAGAGCTGAAAACTCCGCATTAAGCCTTGCCATTGGTGGTCTGCAATATCAGACTACAGCCCGCATAACCACAGATTTTACTTTAGATCAGGACTTGGACATGCTGGTGAAAGGTTTGAGAGCGACAGGAACGATCTCTCTGGATAACACTTTTATAGAATCGGACCGGGGTATTAATGACCTTTATAACGGTACTCAGCGCAAGTGGGTAAATCCTGAAACAGGTGTTGAAACTTTCCAGTCGGCTGTAGATGGTATTACTGGTTTTGACTTTCAGGAAGGTATAAAGTGGGCGCCGGCAGCGGGAAACATCGGTGCCAGCCAGCGTCGCCTGTTTTACCAGCTACAGCTTAATTACAACAAAACTTTTGCAGGTTTACACAACGTCACTTTAATGGGCTTAACAAACAGGAATGTGTTTGCAAGCGGTAGTACAATTCCATCTTACAGAGAAGACTGGGTATTCAGAACTACTTATACTTTCAACAATAAGTACACTGTTGAGTATAATGGCGCTTATAATGGTTCTGAGCAGTTCGCAAAAGACTACCGCTTTGCCTTTTTCTCATCCGGAGGAGCAAACTGGGTTATTTCAAACGAAAAATTCATGAATTCATTGAAATTTATCAATTCGATGAAACTTCGTATGTCTTACGGACAAACCGGTTTTGATAATCTGGGAGTAAGGTGGCCTTATCTGGAGCAATGGACTTACGGCGGAACGTCAAGATTGGGAGTAACCGGCGAAGGGGCAGAGCAAAGTCCGTACACCTGGTATTCGCAAGCCACAGTAGGAAACCCGACCGTACAATGGGAACAATCAGAGAAATTCAATCTGGGCTTAGACTTTGAAATTTTCAAAGGTTTTATCAAAGGTAAGGCCGACTTCTTTCAGGATAACAGAAGTAAAATTCTGCTGACAGGCAGGTCTGACGTTCCGAGTTATTTTGGGGCATCTCCACCGGTAGCAAATTTAGGAGCTGTAAAGGCAAGTGGTTATGAGTTAGAGCTTCATTTTAATAAAAACGTCGGAAAATTTCGTCTGTGGGCAGATCTTAATATGACACATACGCAAAACAAAATTCTTGAACGGGCTACTCCGGAATTGTTGCCGGATTATCAGAAGCCGGAAGGAATGCAGATTGATCAGTCTTATTCATATGTAAGTAAGGGCATGTATAATAGCTGGGATCAGCTGTATGGAAGCACAATGCACAATGTAAACGACAACCAGAAATTATTAGGGAACTATTATCTGGTTGATTATAACGGAGACGGGGTTATTGATTCACAGGATAGAATTCCGTATGGGCATACCAGCTGGCCTCAGAATACCTATAATGCTACTTTAGGTTTTGATTGGAAAGGTTTTTCAGCTTTTGTGCAGTTATATGCTGTAAATAATGCAACTCGTCAGGTTGTTTTTACAAGTTTAAGCTCACAAAGCCATACTGTTTATCAGGAAGGAGATTACTGGTCGCCTGCAAATACCTCCGGAACGCCTGTTCCGCGCTGGCTAACAACTCCGTTTGGTGATTACAGAGGTACACAGTATATGTACGATGGCTCATACGTGAGATTAAAAAATGCAGAAATAGCATATACCTTAACTCCGGAGCTCAGCAGAAAATTAGGACTCAGCAGTCTGAGAATTTACCTGAATGGGAACAACCTTGTTGCCTGGAGCAAAATGCCGGATGACAGAGAATCGAACTTTGCCGGTACCGGCTGGGCATCTCAGGGTGCTTATCCTACAGTAAAGAGATATAATTTGGGTTTGAACATTACTTTCTAATCAATTATTAAAATAATGAAAAAGAGAATAAAACTTTTGTGCATAGCTGTAGTTTATTCTATGACTTTCGGAGTTACTTCGTGCTCAGATTTTTTGGATCGTGATCCTCAATCTCTTGTGTCTGAGAAAGATGCCTTTAAAAATTTTGTAAATTTTCAGGGTTTTACCGAAGAACTTTATCATACTATTCCGGACTTTTCTAATGGCTACTGGACTAATTCCTGGAACTGGGGAGAGGATGAAATCCAATCTACAGCTCAGAACTTTCATTTCGGAGTAAAAATTGACAATGGTGATTTTTGGGGCTGGCAACGCAATTTTGATGGCTGGCAGGCAGGTTGGATGGATCGCAACAATAATTCTACCAATGATGACCGCTTTGCAAAATCACTTTGGGGACTGGGCTGGTACGGTATCCGTAAGGCTAATCTGGGTTTGGAAAATATTGATAAACTTACTGATGCCACACAGGAAGAAAAAGATTTAATTAAAGGTCAGCTGTTGTTTTTCAGAGGATGGTACCATTTCATGTTTATGCAATATTTCGGAGGACTTCCATATATTGATAAAGTATTACCGGGAGACCAGAAACTGACACTTCCCCGTCTTAAATATAGTGAATGTGCGGATAAGGCTGCGGCTGATTTCAGAGAAGCGGCCAATTTATTGCCGACTAACTGGGATAACACAACTGCGGGTAAAAGAACACTGGGAAAGAACGTTTTGCGTATTAATAAGATTATGGCGCTTGGCTATTTGGGTAAAAATCTTCTTTGGGCAGGTAGTCCGTTGATGAACTCAGTCTCCGGCGGCGGTACTTCTTATAATGCTGAATATTGCAAAAAGGCAGCGGATGCTTTTGCTGAATTGCTTAATTTATGTGAGAGCGGAGAGGCACCTTACCGGTTAATGCCCTTTGCACAATATTCTTCTAATTTCTATACAACAGGTCAGAACTGGCAGATCCCCGGAGGTACCGAGGCCATATTTCGGGGGCCTTATTACGGAGCAAATAATTCAAACTGGGGAACGAGTAAACAATATAGCCCGCTTATTATCAGTGAAGGCGATGTGAAATTCGTACCGACAGCTAATTATGTCGATAACTACGGAATGGCTAACGGTTTACCTATTAAAGACATCACAAAAGCGGATCCTGAATCCGGTTATAACCCGGAATATCCCTGGAAAGGAAGAGACCCCCGTTTTTACAATGATATTATTTTCGACGGAGTGAGAATGGTTGCAGGAAGTATCCCGAATGCTAATGAAATCAATAACCGTTATGCCAACCTGAATACAGGGGGTTCTTACCGTGATATCGCTACAGGCAGCCGCACAGGATATTTATTATTCAAGTTTGTTCCTAGAACCGCCAATAAGTATGATCAGGGATATGGTTATGATAAAAGTCTTAACATACACCTTCCTTATATGCGTTTAGCAGATATTTATCTGATGTATGCTGAAGCCGCTGCACAAGGATACGGCTCGGCTATGGGTAAAGCCGGGAGTTATGCTAAAACCTCTGTTGATGCCGTCAATGTTATTAGAGACAGAGTCGGAGCAGGACATGTAGATGCGAAATTTTTAGGTTCTCTGGATACTTATATGGAGGAGCTGAGACGTGAACGTGCGGTTGAGCTTTCATTTGAAGGTCATCGCTTCAATGATCTTCGCCGCTGGCTAATGATTTCTAAAAATCCTTATACACTAAAAAAGTCAATTGAATTTGACAGAGCTGCTACTTTGGATCCGGCAAAAGACCCCAGAGAAAATAGAGTGTTAAATATCAGAGAGTCTGTCATACTGGAACGCAAATTCACGGAAAAACATAATTGGCTGCCATTGAAGGTTAATGATGTGAATTTGTATCTGGAATTTTCTCAAAATCCCGGATGGTAATAGGGAGCCAAATCATATAATTAACAGATAAACGAGCAAGAAATGAAGTTTATAAAAATACTGATGGTTTTATGTGCATTGCTGATTTTTTCAAAAGCTGCGGTAATGGCACAGAATCCCCCGATTATTAAAATTAAAGCCAGAGTGACTGGTTCAGATAAACAACCTGTGATTGGGGCTGTTGTAAGCAGCTCTGATGAAACAGGAAAGACTGCTGCCACTGATGCCTCCGGGAATTTTAGTATTGAAATTCCGGAAAAACAGATGATTTCGGTTGTAGCAAAAGGCTTTAAAACTAAACATATTACTGCCGATCCGAAAATCACTGAGATTGTAATTTTCCCTGAAGAGCACAGGGAGCCGGTACATCTGGCTTTCCGCAATGCTGATAAAGAGGATTTGCCGGTCGGAGTAGCTTCTGTAAATGTGAAGGAACTTCTGAATAAGAATTATTTTACGTATATACTGGAAGGTATGGAGTCTTTTGTTCCGGGATTTAACGGAAATAGTAACTGGGGAATGGGAAGTTACTTGTTCATGATAGATGGTGTTCCTCGTGAGACCGGAAACGTGATGCCAACAGAAATTGAGCAAATTGTATTTTTGAAAGGGGCTAACGCTGTAGCATTATATGGTAGCCGTGCTGCTAAAGGAGTAGTGAATGTAATTACCAAAAGAGGGGTGGCAGGGCAGAGCAGATTTGACCTCAGAGTGAATAGTGGTGTAAATGTACCCAAAGCTCTTCCGCGTTATCTGGGCTCGGCGGAGTACATGACTTTGTATAATGAGGCTCGCAGAAATGATGGATTAACGAATTTATATTCAGAGACCGATATTTATAATTATGCTTCCGGAATCAATAAATATCGTTATCCTAACATAGATTTTTACTCATCTGAGTACCTCAAAAGCAGTTATGGCAGTTATGATCTCACCGCTGAAATTTCAGGTGGAAATGAAAGGGTTAAATATTATACAAATTTAGGGTTTGCAACATCCGGCTCATTGCTGAACTTCGGAGAGGCGAAAACTAATAATAATTCAGATAGACTTAACTTTCGTGGAAATATAGACGTTAATCTGAATGACTATATAAGTCTGAATGCTGATGCAACGGCTATTTTTTATACAGGTCGTGGTGTAAACGCTGACTTTTGGGGTAGTGCAGCAACGGTTCGTCCGAATCGTTTTGCACCACTTATTCCGCTTAGTATGATCGAGCAGGATGACGCAGCTTCACAGATTTTAATTCAGAACAGCAATAATATTATCGATGGGAAATACTTACTTGGCGGTACTCAGTTGGACCAGACGAATCCAATCGCTGCCATCTACTCCGGAGGTAATAATCAATTTGCTAACCGCCAGTTTCAGTTTAATACAGGTATTAAAGCTGATCTCAGAAATGTATTAAAAGGCTTAAGCTTCAAATCAGGTTTCGCTGTTGACTATGCTACAGAATATACTTTGTCTTATAATTATTCTTATGCCACCTATGCTCCTGTCTGGAATAATTATAGTGGAAAAGACCTGATCAGCAGCCTTACTGTTTATAATCAGGATGCGAAATCCGGAACACAGAATGTATCCGGAAACAGGTATCGCCAAACGATTGCATTTTCAGGGCAATTAAATTATGACAGAACCTATAATGAGGCTCATCATTTATCTGCTATTTTATTAGCCAATGGGTTTCAGCAATCCGAATCTGCTGTTTACCACAAAACAAGTAATGCAAATTTAGGATTTTTGGCGGGCTATAATTTTAAACATAGATACTACCTTGATTTTAGTGCAGCTTATATTCATTCTGCTAAACTTCCACCTGCTAACCGTCAGGCATTTTCTCCTTCACTTTCTTTAGGCTGGAGATTGAGCCAGGAAGATTTCCTTAAAAATTCGGATATAATTGATGATTTAAAGCTGACAGCTTCTGCCGGTATTTTACATACAGACCTTGATATCCCGAATTACTATTTATATCAGGGGGTTTATACAGGTGCTGGTTCCTGGTATGGCTGGAAAGATGGTACGGGAATCCAGGCAACTGAATCAAGAAGAGGCGATAATCCTGATATGCAATTTCCTAAAAGAGAAGAAGTTAGTGTTGGTTTCGAAGGTTCGTTTTTCAAAGGATTATTAACATTAAACGGGACATTTTTTGCCAATAGAATTTCCGGAAATATTATTCAGGCATCTGTTTTATTCCCGGGTTATTTCACAACAGGTTTTCCGGTATCTTCTTTTATTCCTTATGTAAATTATAACGAAGATCAGCGTATTGGCTTTGACTTTGGCGTTAATCTGAATAAAAAATATGGGGATGTAAACCTGAGCTTGGGAGTAAATGGCACCTATTATCAGACAACCGCTTCTAAAAGAGCCGAATTGTACGAAGATGCTTATCAGAATCGTCAGGGGAAACCCCTCGACGCCATGTGGGGCTTGGAAAGCCTTGGATTATTCCAGGACCAAAAAGATATAGCAAATTCTCCTGTACAAACATTCGGACAGGTAAAGCCTGGTGATATTAAGTACAAAGACCAAAATGGGGATGGTATTATTAACAGTCGGGACGAAGTATTTTTAGGAAAAGGCGGCTGGTTTGGAGCTCCGCTTACTTTAGGTATAAATTTCACTGCTCAGTGGAAAAAACTTACTTTTTTCGCAATAGGACTTGGTCGCTTTGGGGCTAATGCTATGCGCAGCAGTTCTTATTTCTGGGTAGATGGGGAAGATAAGTATTCCGTTGCTGTCAGAGACAGATGGACAGAAGAAACAAAACTGACCGCTAAATATCCGAGACTTACTACTTTGACAAGCGACAACAACTATCGTTCATCGGATTTCTGGATTTATCAAACGAATCGCTTTGATTTAACAAAAGTGCAGATTACCTATGACCTGTCAGATGTATTAAAACTGAAATCTTTTGTCCGTGAACTTGGCGTTTATGTAAGTGGTTTTAACCTGCTGACTATTTCAGATAATCGTGAGATGATGGAGCTTAATGTTGGAAGTGCCCCTCAAACCCGCTTGTTTAATTTGGGGGTAAAAGCACTTTTCTGAGTTTTTGAAAATATCATATGTTGAATATTTTACTATGTTGTATATGAATAAAGGAATATTAAAAATATTGGTTTGCATTGCTGTATTGCTGACCGGATGTGAGGATCTGATAGAACCTGCGATAGAGAATAACAGGCAGTTAGACCCTAGCGCTTATTTACCGAGTGACTCAAGATTTCCTTTCGGTATATTGCTGAATGGCTATAACAGAATTCCGACAAACTCCTGGTCTTTCAATGATGTGGCAACTGACGATGCGGTAAGTAACGATCAGAATAACGGATATCTTAAAATGGCAACTGGTCAGTGGACAGCCAACAATAATCCGGCAAGCCAGTGGACAAACTGTTTTGCCGGAATACAATATCTGAATATAATGCTTGGGGAAGTAAACAAAGTGCAATGGGTAACAGATCCTGTTGCCAACAGATTGTTCACCACTCGTATTAAAGGAGAAGCTTACGGGCTTCGGGCTTTACTGATGTATCATCTTTTGATGACTCATGCAGGAAAAGGAACAGGGGGAACGATGCTTGGTGTACCCATTTTACTTAAACCGCAGACAACGTCTGATAATTATAACTTGCCAAGGGCATCTTTTGATGATTGTATGAAACAGATTTATCTGGATCTGGACAGTGCTGACGTCAAGCTTCCTTTGGATTATCAGAATATTTCTCTTGGACAGGAATCTCTGATACCATCGAAGTATGGAAAAGTAACGCTTGAACAATATAACCGTGCATTCGGGGTTACTTTCAGTGGTTTATTTACGGGCCGGATTGCTAAAGCTGTAAGAGCACAGGCAGCCTTATTGGCCGCCAGCCCGGCTTTTAATAACGGCAATACAAATAAATGGGCAGATGCAGCCAATTATGCGGCCAATGTGCTGAATTTAAACGGCGGACTGAATGCTGTAACAAATAATGCAGCAAGCGGGCTTACCTGGTATTCAAATACGGCTGAGCTTGCTAATATTAAAGATGGCGCCAATCCGCCTGAAATATTGTGGCGTAATAACTGGGGAGAAAACAGAGATTTAGAGCAGGCAAATTTTCCTCCGACCTTATTTGGAAACGGACGTATCAATCCTACCCAAAATCTTGTAGATGCATTTCCAATGCTGAACGGGTATCCGATTAATAACCCTAACAGTGAGTATAATGCTGCCGATCCATATGCCAATCGTGACCCGCGTCTCAAAATGTTTATACTTGTGAATGGTGCAGCAGCGGGTGTAAATAATACAACCATCAATACTACCGCTAATGGTACAACCAATGATGCCCTTAACAAAGTGGCAACTTCAACAAGAACCGGTTACTATCTGCGGAAGCTGTTACGACAGGATGTAAACCTGAATCCGACATCTGCCACTAATCAGCGACACTATAAGCCGCATATCCGTTATACGGAAATTGCTTTGGCTTATGCTGAAGCTGCCAATGAGGCCTGGGGGCCAAACGGCATGGGTTCAAATACCTATTCTGCTTATGATATAATCAGAGCCGTCCGCAGAAGAGCAGGAGTAGGTACATCCAATAATGATGCTTATCTGGAAAGTGCAAAAGGTAATAAGGAAACGATGCGCCAGTTGATTCGTAACGAACGCCGGCTGGAACTTTGTTTTGAAGGATTCAGATTCTGGGATTTACGTCGCTGGAATGCAGAACTTACTGAACCCGCTAAAGGGGTAAGTATTCAGAATGGTGTTTATACCATACTTCCGGCTGTACAGGACAGGGTATTCAGAAATTATATGAAATACGGACCAATTCCCTATTCAGAAATACTGAAGTTCTCAGCTCTTGAACAAAATGAAGGATGGAATTAACAATCCGCAATAATTCTATTATGGATAAAATTTAATATTTATGAAGAAATTAGTTTTAATGTCGGTACTGATCCTTCTCGGACTTGCCGCCTGCAATACGGAAAATGAATTTCCGGATTACAAATACCAAACTGTATATTTCGCTTATCAGTATCCTGTGAGGACTATTACCTTAGGTGAGGATACCTATGTAAATACTGATTTGGATAATGCACATAAATGTCAGATTTATGCCTCAATCGGAGGAGTTTACGAAAGTAGAAAAGATGTATCTGTCAAAGTTGCAGTTGATAATTCTCTTCTGAAAAACGGCTTATTATTTGGAGCAGGGAAAGATGAAGTCCTTCCTATGCCTAATAGTTACTACTCCTTAAGTTCAGATAAGATTATTATTCCTAAAGGAACGTTGTCAGGAGGAGTTGATATTCAACTGACGGATGAGTTTTTTGCAGATCCGAAATCAATTAAAAATACTTATGTGATTCCGTTAACCATGACGAGTGTAGTTGATGCCGATTCTATACTCTATGGCAAACACTTTGTTTTGTATGCCATAAAATATGTTAACTCCTGGCATGGGAATTACCTCAGACGTGGAAAAGACATGGTAACAGGTAATGTTAACCAAACGGTGGTTCGTCATGCACAATTTGTTGAAAAAGATGAGGTAAATAAACTGACCACAAAATCTTTGAGTGAGCTGGAATTTCCTGTAGTATTCAAAGATAAGGACAACAAAAATGTGACTGTCACACTTATCCTTAGGTTTGAAGGCAATGGTGGCAAGTGTACAATTTCTTCCGCATCAAACGCTTACACAGCAACCGGAAGCGGTGCTTTTGTGAAAAAAGGAGAGAAAAATAGCTGGGGAAATAAGGACAGAGATGCCCTGTATCTGAAATATGAAGTAGAGGTTGCAGGAATGAAAGTTTCTACCTCAGACACACTCGTTATGCGTGACCGCACCGTGACGATGGAAACATTTTCACCTGTAGCAAAGTAATAATTAGTTTAACCGGAACAGTTGTCGTATGAATAAATTATATAAAACAGCATTGGGACTGGCCACTTTTTTTGCCACTTCCTGCAGCACGTATCAGCCACTGGAATTTAGCGTACTCAAGCCGGAAAGTGTTGCTGCTCAGGAAGATATTGATGCCTATCCCGCATTGAAATCCTATATTAACCGCAATGCAAATCCTAATTTTAAATTTGGCGTAGCTCTTTCTCTTTCTGATTATGTCAATAAGGGTGTAATGTACCGGCTTGCCAATAAAAACTTCGATGAAATAGCCCTGGGCTATGAAATGAAACATGGTGCAGTAGTACAAAACAATGGCAGCCTGGCACTGGATAATGTCAGCAAACTATTGGAAACAGCAAAGGATGGCGGCATCTCAGTATATGGACATACACTATGCTGGCATGCTAATCAGAATGCAGGTTATCTTAACGGACTTATTGCGCCGATGCTGGTTACAGCACCTTCTTTCCCTAATGACCTCAATACTTCTGCTTTGCAGAGCGGAGTACTGACAGGATGGAATGTGACAAATAATGGCTCAGGAATTTCGGTAGTAAATAGTGCAGGGATGGGTGCCGGAACGAAGGCCATAAAACTGTCATCTTCCGGTGGCTCTGCTTCAGCAACCGGCTTACAGTTAACAAGCCCGGGTATTAGTATTATTCCGGGTCACAAATATGAAGTAGTCTGTTATATTAAATCGGATGTGGCTGGGGAAGGCAGAATTTCTTTTGAGGGTTTAACCAATAATACCCCTCAGATTGACTGGATGAAGACAGGAAAAGCCTCGGCAACTTTTACAACTGGTATTTCCTGGAAGGAAATCAGATTTCAGGTAAGTGATTTTACAGGAACATCCATCAGGATTAACTTTGATTTAGGCTATAAGCCCGACGTAGACTATTACATAGACATCAATAATCTTTATGTATATGATACACAGGGAACCCCCGCTGTGGTAAATCTGGTATCCAATGGTGATTTTGAAACAGGTTCAGGCTGGGAAGGTTACGGCGGCAACTCTACCAGAGGTATCACTGCTGACGGACTGGGATATAATAACAAAGGCAAGGCTTTTTATGTAACAATTCCAGCTAAGACGACAAACTATTGGGATGTTCAGACGGCACTTGATTTAGGTAAAAATCTCAGTAATGGGGAATCCTACTCATTATCATTTTGGGTGAAAGGAACGGCAGAAGGAATTATCAGACCAGAACTGCAAAGCCCAAGCTATGCTTCAAATGGTTTTGGTCAGATAGCTGTTACAAAAGAATGGAAATTGGTTGATATTTCCACTACAGCAACTGCTGCCGACAGAAATAAACTTGTATTCAGCTACGGGGAATTTGCCGGAACTGTGTATATAGATAATGTGGTACTGAAAAGCTCAAAAGCAACAGGTGGAACTGTAACAATTGCTGAGAAAACATCCCGGGAGAAAAATATTCTTGTTTCCGGAGCATTAGATAACTGGATGTCGGGTATCCTGTCTGTGAGTAAATCTTATGTAAAAGCATGGGATGTTGTAAACGAACCTATGGATGATGGCAAACCTTATGAACTTAAAACAGGGGCAGGCAGAACATTGGCTGCAGATGAGTTTTTCTGGCAGGACTATATGGGTAAAGATTACGCAGTAACCGCTTTTCAGTTAGCCAGAAAATATGGAAATGCGAATGACATACTTTTTATCAATGATTATAACCTGGAATATAACCTGGATAAATGCCGCGGAATAATTGAATATGTGAAATATATTGAAGGGAAAGGAGCGAAAGTAGATGGTATCGGAACACAAATGCATATAGATATCAGAGCCGATAAAACCAGGATTGCAGAAATGTTTAAGTTATTAGCTGCTACCGGAAAAATGATTAAAATTTCGGAATTGGATATTGGCCTTGGTGGAGTAAAAACTGCAAATGCTACCCAGGAGCAATACAAGGCACAGGCAGAGATGTATAAATACGTAATTGATAAGTATTTTGAAATTATCCCTGCTGCACAAAGATATGGTATTACCTTGTGGAGTCCGTTGGATAGTCCGGCAAACTCAAGCTGGAGAGCAGACGAACCAGTCGGATTGTGGACACGACAGTATCTGAGAAAGATGGCATATTCTTATGTCGCTGAATCCATGAAAGCTAACAGCAAATAGTGTGTAATTGCTAAATGTTTATTAAAGTAAACAGGATGAATTAAATAAACCTCTTTTTCATTCCATATAGAAGATAAAGATAAATTACCAGCCAATACCTTGCTTTACTTAAAAGGCAAGGTATTGGCTGGCTTTAATGAAGGCCGTATGCCCGGAATCGGATTTTGTGTCAGGAAAAGCAATAATGGTTAGCAGGTACAGTCAATTGTTGATAGTTAACAGCATATAAAATGAATAGGATTTACTTTTTAGTCATCTTTTTTTTGGTTGCTCATTTGATTTCCGGGCAGCAGAAGGAATATAAGTTCATTAATTTTAGTAGCAAAAACGGACTTACTTCCAATTCTGTTAATGCCATTATTAAGGATAAAAGTGGGTTTATGTGGTTTGGTACAGAAGATGGTCTTAACAGATTTGACGGGCAAAACTTCGTAGCATATCATCATAAAGACACTGACAGTACAAGTATTGGAAGAGGGCCGGTAACTGCCATGACACAGGATAAGTCAGGCAAAATCTGGTTAGCAACAAATTTTACCCTCTCCATGTATAATCTGAATCTGGACTCGTTCATCAATTATGATTTTACCGGATTCGGCTGGATTATTAGTTTATGTGCCGATCATTCCGGTAAGATTTGGGTTGGTACTTATTCAGGTCTGTTTGTTTTTGACCCGGTTACCGGGAAAGTCAGAGGTTTTAAAACAAAAACTGACAACAAATCAGGGCTAAACTCAAACACTATTCTCTGTATTTTCGAGGATAGTCATAACAATATATGGATTGGAACAGACGATGGATTGCACCTTTACCATCAGAATGGTCAGTTTACCAGATTCCTGAGCAATTCAGATCGCCCCGGAACAATTTCCTCCAACCACATTAACAGCATCGCTGAAGACAAAAAAGGTAAACTCTGGATTGGTACAAATAAAGGCGGGCTCAATGTGATGGATATAGCAAAAACAAACTTCAGCTGTTATAAATCTGATCCGGATGATATAAATACCTTATCAAGTAATAGTATTTATAAAGTTTTATTTGATAAAGCAGGGCAGCTTTGGATCGGCTCAGACAGAGGCATTGATATTTTTAACCCTGAAACTGGACGGGCTACCAGAGTAAAAAGCTCATTATTGGAACAAAACGGCTTCGTGCCAAGTACCAGCGGACGTTCTGTCAGAGATATTTACATTGACGATACAGGGATATATTGGATAGCAGTTCATCAGGGAGGAGTAAATAAATATGATGCTAATCTGACTTTTTTTAATCATAAAAAGTATAACTCATACGACCCTAACGGATTGACAGGCAGCTCTGTAATGACCTTTGCTGAAAGCCCTTCCGGTGATATATTCATCGGAACCGAAGGAACAGGACTGAATTTGTTTAATCGTAAAACAGGCCGGATAAAACCTTATCGCTTAAAAGAACAAAAGGCAAATGTTTCCTCAATAATTGCTTTGGAGTCTTTAAAAGGGATACTCTGGATCGGGACTTATCAGGCAGGTTTATACAATATTAATATCAATACAGGAGCTTCCAGATACTTTCATATTCCTAAAAGTAAAACGGATGCCACAGATTCACCTGTAAATTGTTTTAAAACTGATATAAACGGGAATGTCTGGATGGGAACTAATGGAAGCGGGGTTCACCGATACGACCCTGTCAGTAATTCCATTGAGTCCGGTGAAAAGATTTTTCAGGGTGCTTCAGGACAAATTCCGTTAAACGGCTTCATTACCGCAATCGACCAGGATAAGTCGGGCAACTTCTGGATTGGCTCAAATGGTACAGGAATAGCGGTGTATTATCCCGGACAAAAACGATTTCAAGTCTTTAATCATACCAACAGCGGGTTGCCTATGGATAAAATACAAAGTATTTTTTGCGACCATACCGGCAGAATATGGGTTGGTTGTCTGGGCGGAGGACTATGTCTTTATAAAGTCAATACAAAATCTTTTGAACGATTTGATGAAGGGTATTCATTATCAAACGATGTGATTTATAAAATTTTAGAAGATGAAAACGGGAAAATATGGATCAGTACAAATAAAGGAATTAGTTCTTTTGATCCTCAAAAAAAGGTATTTAGAAATTTTACATCTTATAATGGCGTTCAGCAAAGCACATTTAATGTTGGTTCCGGTCTGAGAACATCCGACGGAACATTATTCTTCGGAGGCCTGGATGGGTTTAATTATTTTAAAACTACCAGTATTTTCCAAAAGAAGAATATACCTCCGCTGGTAATTACCAGTCTGAAAATCAACAACAAACAGGTAAATCCTTCTGAAAATGCTGAAATAACTGAACATATTTCGATCGCTAAAGAAATGGTTCTGAACTATAAACAGAACTTTTCACTGGACTTTATTGCATTGAACTACACCGTTCCTCATGAAAACAGATATTCCTATAAACTGGAAGGCTTTGATAAAGAATGGAATCAGGTAGGAACGTCTAACACTGCTGTTTATACGAATCTGGATCCGGGGGAATATACCTTCAGATTAAAAGCCTATAGTGAAGATGGTTCATGGCAAACACCTGAAAAAGTAATTAATGTGATTGTAAAACCACCTTTCTGGCGCACTTATTATGCCTGTTTCTTTTACTTTTTATTAATTGTTTTTGCGGTTTGGGCAATAAGAAGAAGTTCTATTCAAAAGTTGAAAAATGAATTTGCAAGAACCCAGGAACGCCTGGAGATGAAGCATTTGATTGAAAAAGAACGACACGATGCCGAACAAAAAACGGAACTTGAAAAAATAAAGGTAAAGTTCCTGACCAATCTGAGCCATGAGTTAAAAACGCCGCTGACTTTGGTGCTGAATCCGATTGAAAATCTGATGTTTCAGGAAAACAGTACAGAAAAACTGGAAATGCTTAATCTGATTAGCAGAAATGCCAAAAGACTTTTAAATCTGGTAAATCAGTTACTCGATTTCAGAAGTATAGAAGCCAATGAGCTGAATCTGCATAAAACAGAAGGAGATTTGATATCATTTACCCAGGAAATTGTAGATTCCTTCAAATATATTGCAGTAAGGAAAAGTATTAATTTACATTTTGTCAGTGCATACAGTAACTATCTTACTGCGTTCGACAAGGATAAATTAGAGCGAATCCTTATTAATTTACTTTCTAATGCCATAAAATTTACTAACGAAGGAGGAAATGTAAGTTTACAGATTACAGGAGACGGAGAAACCGGCGTCAGGCTGATTCTTCGTGATACAGGCATCGGGTTACCGGGAGATATGACGGATAAAATTTTTGAAAGATTTTTTCAGGTAAATAATAATTCCGACATATTAAACCAGGGAAGCGGAATTGGTTTGGCGATTGCTCAGGAGTTTGTAAAACTTCATGGAGGAACGATCAAAGTAGAGAGCGAAGAAGGAGTAGGAAGTGCTTTTATTATTTCTTTACCATTTTTACCTATTGATTTTCAGCAATCCGCTCCTTTAATGACCACAAAAGATGAACTGGCTCCGATAGAAAGTTTTGCTAAAAACGAACCTCCGAAGATTGAGATGCCGATTGTACTGATTGTTGATGACGATGATGATCTGAGAGCATATCTGGTTGAAAGTCTGAAAAGTAAATATAAGATACTGGAAGCCTCTGACGGAAGACAGGGTTGGCAAAAAGCGCTGGCTTATCATCCTCAGGTAATAATCAGTGATGTGAATATGCCCGGAGTTGACGGAATTGAAATGGTAAAAAAAATCAAAAATGATACCCGGACCAGGCATATTCCGATTATAATGCTGACGGTTCTGACTGAAGAGACAGACCAGCTGAAAGGTTTAGAGTCTGGTGCCAGTGATTACTTAACCAAACCTTTCAGTTTCCATCTGCTAAGTATTAAAATAGAAAATCTCCTTAGCCTGAACAGTTTGCTGAAAAATACTTATAGCAAGCACATTCAGGTTGAAACCCCTGAAACAGAGGTTGTTTCTGAAGATGAGAAGTTTTTGTTAAAATTCTCCCGCTATGTGGAGGAACATATTGAAAACCCTAACCTTTCCATTGAAGAATTAAGTAAAGCAATGTTTGTCAGCAGAGGAACACTTTATGTAAAGGTATTGAGTTTTACAGGAGAAACACCTGTTGAATACGTAAGATCACTGAAACTTAAAAAAGCACTTTCGCTTTTACAGAAAAACGATATGAAAATATCCCAGATTGCTTATGCAGTGGGCTTTTCTAATCCCAATTATTTTGCAAGAGCCTTTAAAGCAAAATACAATGTGTCCCCGTCTGAATATATTGTACTTAATAAAAATGCTGCTGTTTAAAGTTGAATAACAGATTCAGGAGGAGCAAAGTACAAAGCCGAAATACGCTGCTGATATATTTCGCAAGACAAAAATGATATTTTTATAATATTATTTTGAATAATTGTATGAGTGGTTTGATAGCTATGTTTATATTTGTGTGTATTTTACACATTTTATTTATTGATTTATCTGATCGGGTTGATGATTGATTACTTTGTTTTATATACCTCATTTAAATGCTTTCTTCTTGTTTCAATTGTTGGTTGAAAATGTGATTAATCATGAAAAATAAATACCTCTCAGTTTTTTTACTGTTGCTGTTCCAACAAGCTGTCGGGCAGGTAAAAAACTATGACTTTATCAATCTCAACAGCAAAAACGGGCTTTCGTCAAATACCGTAAATACGATCTTAAAAGATAAATATGGCTTGATGTGGTTCGGAACAGATGATGGCCTGAATAAATTTGATGGACAAAATTTCGCAGTCTATCGTCATAGCGAAACTGATTCGACAAATATCGGAAGAGGCAGCGTAATGGCAATGCAGGAAGACAAGGAAGGAAATCTGTGGATCGGAACGAGTATAACATTATCCTTGTACAATAGGAATCTGGATAATTTTATCAATTTTGATTTTAGTAAACTGGGATGGATCAGATGTTTACAGGCAGACCATCTTGGAAATATTTGGGTTGGTACTTACTCGGGTTTGTATTATTTTAACCCCAAAACAAAAAAAGTAGTTGCTTATAAGGCGAATCCTCCCCAAAAGAATCGTTTAACCTCTAATGTAATTTTATGCGTATTCGAAGATAGCAAACATCAGATATGGGTTGGTACAAATGCCGGTTTGCATTTATTCAATCCCCGAAACGGAGATTTTACCCGGTTTTTGCATAGTAAGGGAAATCCGTCAACTATTTCGAATGACATTGTACGCACTTTAACAGAAGATAAAGCAGGGGATATTTGGATTGGGACAGGAGAAGGGCTTAATAAAATGAATGTCAGGAACAGAACCTTCAGGTGTTTTAAAGGGGTTGGTTCTGATATTCAGTCGCTTAGTAATAACAGTATTTATAAAATTGCTTTTAATAAAGATGAAAAACTATGGGTAGGAACAGAAGACGGACTGAACATTTTCAATCCGGAGACTGGTAAAACCTTCCGGGTAGATAAGTCGTCGTCGGGAAAATATAGTGGGATAGGATGTTTTGCAGGACACTCAGTAAAAGATATTTATATAGATGACAGTGGTATTTACTGGATTGGAATGATACAGGGAGGCGTAAATAAATATGATACCAATTTAGCATTTTTCAACCATGTAAAATTTAATACGCCGGAGGAAGACGGATTCAGTACTGGTGTTGTTTCTTCATTTGCAGAAGGCCCTCACGGTGATATTTATGTAGGTACGGATAATAACGGACTCAATATTTTCAATAAAAACACCAGACTTTTAAAACAGATTTCTCTATTTGGAAAGAAGAAAGGAAAAGCTGCTGTTTTATCACTGGCTTGTTCGGCAGAGAAACTATGGGCTGGTACTTCTCTTTATGGGGTTTATGAGATCAATCTATCCTCCAGTGCGATCAGGAATATACGAATTTCTAAAAGTAAAACAGATCCTACTAATATTCCTGTCAATTGTCTTAAACCAGATAAGTCCGGAAACGTTTGGATTGGTACCAACGGAAACGGACTTTATAAGTACGAGATAAAAACAGGAAGTTTACTCCATTTTAGTAAAATCTTTTACCCCCGGAATACCCGGAATATTTTAACAAACGGTTACATCTCAGCAATTGAGGAAGACAGGCAGGGAAATTTATGGGTTGGTGCAAAAGGAGGGGGCCTGGCTATGTATAACCCTTCACAAAATAAACTTGATGTATTTAACCATGATACCAGCAATCTACCCTTAGATATGGTACTGGATGTTCATTGCGATAAATCCGGACAGATTTGGGTGGGGGTCTTAGGTGGAGGATTATGCCTGTATAATGACAAAACCAAAGCGTTTCATCAGTACAGTGTGAAAAATCTCCTCGGCAATGATGTGATTTACAAAATACTGGAAGATGATTCCGGTAAATTATGGGTAAGCACAAACAAAGGCATCAGTGTTTTTGACCCGCAAAAGAAGATCTTCAAGAATTATACTTATCATAATGGTATTCAGCAAAGTAATTTCAATATCGGAGCAGGAATAAAAACCAGTACCGGAGAAATGTATTTTGGCGGAAATGAAGGCTTCAACTATTTTAATCCGAAATCCCTGTATCAAAACAGAAAAATTCCTTCACTGATAATCACAGATTTAAAGATCGGCAATAAAAGTGTTAAGCCGATTGGAAACTCAGAAATTACGGAGCCGATTGCAACCGCCAGGAAAATAGAACTGAGTTATAGGCAGAATTTTTCCTTGGATTTTGCGGCCTTGAATTATACTGCCCCACAGGAAAACCAATATACCTATATGCTTGAGGGTTTTGATAAAGAATGGAATCATGTTGGTTCAGTAACCACGGCCGTTTATACAAATTTAGATCCCGGGAAATACAAATTCAGACTGAAAGCCGGAAGTGAGGATGGTTCCTGGCATACTCCCGAAAGAGTGGTTGAAATTACGGTTAATCCCCCTTTCTGGCGTACCTATTATGCTTATTTTAGTTATTTATTGATTTTGACAATTACATTCTGGATGCTTCGCAGAAGAGCTATACAGAATGTAAGATATGAGTTTGCTCTGGAGCAGGAGCGTCGTGAAGTAAAGCATCTGATAGAAAAAGAAAGAACTGAGGCTGAGCGAAAGATGGAATTAGAACAACTGAAAATAAAGTTCTTAACCAATCTCAGCCATGAATTAAAGACACCGCTGACCCTTGTTTTAAATCCTATAGAAAACCTCTTGCTAAAAGAAAACAGTGTTGAAAAACTTGACACCCTCAATCTGATTAACAGAAATGCAAAAAGACTGCTAAATCTCGTTAACCAACTTTTGGATTTTCGTAAGATAGAAGATAATGAGTTGAAATTAAATGCCACTGAAGGTGATTTAATTAATGTGGCTAAAGAAATATTTGATTCTTTCAAATACATTTCCGAACGCAAGAATATTCATCTTGACTTCAAAAGCTCTATCAGGAAATACTATACCGTTTTTGACAAGGATAAGGTCGAGCGTATTTTATTCAATTTGTTATCTAACGCCCTTAAATTTACAAATGAAAACGGAAGCGTTTATTTTCATATTGAATCTGAGGCTGGAAATGGCATTAAACTCATTATTGGTGATGATGGTGTTGGTTTGGCTGAAGATAAATTAGAAAAGATATTTGACAGATTTTATCAGGTCAATAACAATGCTAATATTCTTAATCAGGGAAGCGGCATTGGGCTTTCAATTACACAGGAGTTTGTCAGGCTTCATGGCGGGAATATTAAAGTTGAAAGCGAAGAAGGTAAAGGAAGTGTTTTTACTGTTTATTTACCGTTGCCTGAAAGAAAAGAATCTGAAAGTGCTGACACTGTTTTCATAGCAGAAGAAATAGCGAATGTTTATGAATGCAATGAGGAAGAATGCAAGGAATCTTCTGAAATTGAAAAACCTGTAGTGCTTTTGGTAGATGACAGTGAAGATATCAGGTCATATCTTCAGGAAAGTCTGAAAGGGAAGTATAGAATTATTGAAGCTTCTGATGGCAAAGAAGGCTGGCAAAAAGCTCTTTCATCCCATCCTGAAATTATTGTAAGTGACATAAATATGCCAAATATGGATGGTATCGCTCTGGTAAAAAAAATAAAGAACGATAACAGAACCAAACATATTCCGGTAATATTGCTGACAGTTTTGTCAGAAGAAATTAATCAGTTAAAAGGACTGGAAACAGGAGCAAACGATTATCTGACCAAGCCATTCAGTTTTCAGTTGCTGAATATTAAAATCAATAATTTGTTAAACCTGAAAAGCACCTTCAAGGATACTTATTGCAAACATATTAACCTTGAAGTTCCTGACAAGGAGTTTGTTTCAGAAGATGAAAAGTACATCCTGAAAATTTCCCAATACGTAGAAGACCATATCAGTAATCCTGATTTATCAATTACAGAGTTGAGCAGGAAAATGAATACGAGCAGAGGAACGCTGTATAACAGAATCCTCAGTCTGACAGGTGAGACACCGGTTGAATTTATTCGTTCTATTAAACTAAAAAGAGCGGCAATGCTCCTGGAAAAGAGCGATATGAAAATTTCACATATTGGTTATGAGGTAGGTTTTTCTAACCCTAATTATTTTACAAGAGCTTTTAAAGCAAAATATAATGTTTCTCCTTCTCAATTTATTCTGTTAAAAAGAGATGTCACTAAAAAAATGTACACTTTTGATGAAATCATGCACTCTTAGTTTAAAGTATATAGATAAGAGTTATTAATCCTGACGGATCCTATACGGAATTTCCTGAAAGGTACAGTGTGTCTTTTAAAATTATACCGATTTAGGCATTTTTAGCTTTTAGTACTTCACTGAAAGTTACAGAATGCCGGAATCGGTTTTTTTGATCATTTCATTTTACCTGTTTAAGCTACGCTAAAGTATAAGGCTTATAGTTAAATAATCCCGGGAGGCTTCGTTTAATGCTAATCTAGTGTCCGGATAGCTGTTTTTTGTAATATTGACAGTTATAATTTAACAATTTCATGTCATTTTGAACATTTGTGAAGCATGTTTGGTAATATGTGCCGTACATTTTTTTTGTCATCTACTTACTTTACGGCGTCAAAAAGGTCTTCTGTTTCAGAAAGATTAAACAATTTGTCCAAACAATCATATTCAAAATTCTTATGAAAAAATTCGACTATCTTATTTTTCAAAGACAGGATATTCCATATTACAAAGTATGGTTTATGCTGATTTTATTAATTAGCAGCTTTACCGTAAGTGCGCAAAGTCTGAAAGGGCGAGTGACGACGGTGGATGGGAAAGCTGTATCCGGTGCGTCAATAAAAGTAAAGGGAACAAATAGTGGCACTGTAGCAAATGCGAATGGTGAATACAATCTGAGTAATGTATCTAAAAATGCAACGATTGTTGTCTCCAGTATCGGATATGTAACAGAAGAAATAAATACAGGAGTCAAAACGGTTGTTGACGTTATCTTGTTTGCCGATACAAAAGAACTTAATGAGGTAGTGGTGGTAGGTTATGGTTCACAAAAGAAAAGAGACATTACCGGTGCAGTAGCTTCAGTAAGCGAAGCTACTCTGAGAGAAGTACCTGCTCCTAATTTAATCAGCCAGTTAAAAGGGCGTGCCGCAGGGGTTTCAATTGTAAGTAATGGTTCAACACCCGGGGCTCAGGGACAAATCAGAATCAGAGGAAACAGATCATTAACTACTGATGCAGGAGCAAGTGATGCATTGGACGGCCCTTTGGTGGTAGTTGATGGAATTCCTTTTGGCGGACTCAATGACTTGAATCCGGATGATATTGCCAGTCTTGAGATTTTAAAAGACGCATCCGCGACCGCTATTTATGGATCAAGAGGAGCCGGAGGGGTAATTTTAGTTACAACCAAAAGAGGCAAAACTGGTAAACCTGTTTTAAGTTATGACGGGTACCATGGGATAACAAATGTAATGGGGAAATATAATGTCATGAACGGGGCAGAATACGCTAAATTCAAAGATGTTGCTGCACTCAATAATCACAGTAACTGGCCGAGTAGTTCTGGAACAAATCCATATCCTTTAACCCCGGCGGAAAGTGAAGCATTAGCGGCAGGAATTTCTACCAATTGGCAGGACCTCATCTTCAGACAAGGCTATAATACCAGCCATCAGCTGGGTTTACAGGGTGGAGTAGAAAATACGCAATATTCATTAGGACTTGGATATTTTAATGAAACCGGAATTATCCCGAATCAGAATTTTGACAGAACCAATATCAGAGCAACTATCGATCAGAAAGTTGGAAAACATGTAAAAGTCGGACTAAATACCCTAAATACATTGTCATATACGAATAATCCGGGTGGGGGAGGTATTCCGGGAGGACTCGTAAGATTAACACCGCTGGCATCTCCTTATAACGCCGACGGTACAGTGAATATCAATCCGGCAATCGGTTCAATCGATGCTGCTCAGGTAAGCCCGCTGACGCTGATTACGAAAAGCAGCTCTATTTTGTCCCGTAGCAGGGCATTCAGGTCTTTTAACAGCTTGTATGCTGAAGCTAATATCTGGAATGGATTGAAATACAGGTTTAATGCAGGTTTGAATTTTAGTCAGAGTAATTTCAATGGCTATGGCGGACCGCTTACCTATCTCAACTCTTCTACCGTTCAGACTTCTTCCAATGCTGATATAAGTAATACAGAGTACTGGGATTATAACCTTCAGCATTTGCTTTATTATGACAAAGTTTTTGCTCAGAAACATAAAATCAGTGTGACAGGATTATTTGAAATTACTAAAAACCATTCATTGGGAAGTAGCTTCAATGTAAAAGGTGTGCCGGCTGATTATATTCTTACTTCAAACTTTGCGCTTGCTTCCGGACAACCAACTGCAACGACAAACGGAGGAAACTTTTTCTCTGAAACAGGATTACTTTCTTATATGGGCAGAGTAAATTATACTTTCAATGACCGGTATTTATTTACTGCTACTTTTAGAAGAGATGGCTCATCAACGCTATCACCCGGGAAACAATACTTCAATTATCCGGCTATTGGTTTAGGATGGAATATGATTGACGAAAGTTTTATAAAAGACATTCCGGTTATATCAAATCTTAAATTAAGAGGTGGCTGGGGTATTTCGGGTAACAGAAACGTCGGAGCTTATGCTACACTTGGAGCTTTGTCAACAGGTTATTATAATTTTGGTACAAGTACTTCCGGACAACAATTAGCCTATACTGTTACAAGCCTTCCTGCCAGTAATTTAGGTTGGCAATCAACTTCGCAATTTGATATTGGTCTTGAGTTTGGCTTATTCAATAATAGAATTACTGGGTCGGTAGATTATTACCAGCAGCAAACCAGGGACATTTTATTATCGGTTCCACTTCCTCAGAGTAACGGTGCAGGCTCAACCCTGAAAAATCTTGGAAAAACAGAAGGCAAAGGCCTGGAAACCTCTTTGACTTTTGAAATATTCAGAAATCCCAAAGGATTTAGCTGGAGTGCAGATGTAACCTATTTTTTCAACAGAGAAAAAATTACCCAGTTAACTACTCCGGATGAGCAATTCAATAAAAGTGCGGGGTGGTTTGTCGGAGAACCTCTTTCTGTGATATATGATTATAAAAAGATCGGTATCTGGCAGCAGAAAGATGCTGATGACGGCACATTAGCCAAACAGACTTCCCCGGTTCAATACCCCGGACAAATCAGAGTGGAGGATGTTAATGGAGATGGAAAAATAACGGCTGATGACCGTCAGATTATCGGAAATTTCCAGCCAAAATGGGAAGGTGGAATTACTAACAGATTTACTTTTAAAAATTTCGATGCTTCTGTTGTGGTTTATGCCAGAATGGGAATGAAAGTAGTAGTGCCATATTTAACAGGAGATGCCGGAGGAACAGGTGGTTTTGCTTTCTTCAATCAAAGTCGCGTCAATCAGATGAAGGTAGATTATTGGACGAAGGATAATCCAACCAACGCATTCCCATCACCTGACGCAGGTACAGCGGTAGCTTATTTCGGGTCAACGCTGGGATATTATGATGGATCCTTTATAAAGTGCAGAAGTATTAATATCGGTTATAAAATAGCCAGTCAGTTTTTACAGAAATTGGGTCTGAGTTCTGCCAGAATTTACTTAAACGCCACCAATCCGTTCATCCTTTATTCACCATTAGTAAGTGATAACCTGGCTCTTGACCCCGAAGGGAATGGTTACGGAGGAACTTTAAATCCTTCCAATGCAGGAGATGCGGGAGCACAGGGAAGACAAATAAGCGTAAACATGAACAACCCTCCGGTAAGACAATTTACACTTGGTTTGAATCTTAAATTTTAAATTTAGACATTATCGTAACATGAAAAAAATAATTGGATTAACGATATTTACCTTCGCAACCCTGTTTAATTATGGGTGTGACTCAATATTAGAAGAACATCCTCAGTCACAGATTGTCCCTTCATTTTTTAACAGTTCCGCTGGTGTATTAGGAGGTATTGCCGGGGTTTATAATGATATCAGAGGGCAGTGGGGAACAGAAGGGTTTACAATTGAGATGCAGGCTGCAACCGATGAGTTTATTCAGGGAGCAAGTAGCGGAGGAGGAGCAACCCATACTTATAACGGGCTGAACGGAAGTAATTTTGGTTCTGCATGGGGAGCTGCTTTTACGGATATTAATACGCTGAACGGTGTATTGAAATATGGTCAGTCAATTGATTTGCCGGATGCAACTAAAAAACAATATTTAGCTCAGGCCAAATTCTTGCGGGCATTTTGGTATTTTTATCTGGTACAAACCTGGGGTGACGTTCCCTTACATACCGAATTTATTACGGTTCCGTCTCAGGCTGATTCCAGACAACCGGTTGCTGATGTGTACAAACAGATTATTCAGGATTTAACAGAAGCTGCAACTGATTTGCCAAATACTCCGACTGCACCTTTTCTTGGAAAAGCGGCTACAAAACCGGTTGCTCAGTTATTGCTGGCAAAAGTGTATTTAACCAGAGGGTGGTTGAATTCCTCCAATGATGATTTTGCACAGGCAGCTAATATCTGCAGTGATATTATTGCCCAAAAATCAACTTATGGACTGGATTTATGGCAGGATTATGGTGATGCCTTTGTACCGGCCAATGATTATGGTAAAGAAACAATGTTTGTAAGTGACCATTTGTTAGATCCTAAATATGGTTATTATAGTGTAGGTGGTGCTGCCGGCGGCGGTGCTGCACAGAACTTAAGCCCATGGTTTACTAACTGGAATTATCCGAATAATAGCGGTGTTAACTCTTTCGTAAATGCCGGAAACATTGTTAATAGTGGAACATCCGGGATGATCAGAGACTCATATTATGGTCGTCCATACCAGCGCATTCGTCCAAACAGCTTTAAATGGTCTTCCGGAGCAAATTCCGGGAAAAATTATTTCCTCGATCAGGCTTTCACTAACCGGGATGCTGATTCAAGATATGCTAATTCATTTTATACAGTATATATAGCTAATACTTCTATCACTAACAGTGCTACTGCGGCAAATAATAAAAGAGGTATTTCTTTCTCAACAACTATTGGCGTTGATACTGCTGTCTGGCTGCCGGATTATGAAGTAGCCGGAGCTCCGCAGTTTGTGGGTTCAAGACCATTCAAAGGCATTGTTGTACCGCCGAGTTTATGGAAAAGTGATCTCTTTCCTGCTCTGAAGAAGTTTATGGATCCGAGCAGAGGAGCAAACTTCAATGATCCGTCTACCAGGCCTTGTGTATTATATCGTTTTTCCGACGTGTATTTAACTGGTGCAGAGGCCTATTTTAAGAAAGGAGATTTGTCAAAAGCTGCCGAAATGATCAATGTAATCAGACAAAGAGCATCTTTTAGAAAAACGAATACTTCTGCTCAGAATGCCCTTGCAGCCTCAGCACTGACAATAAAGGCGAGTGATGTTACTTTGGATTTTATTCTGGACGAAAGAAGTCGCGAGTTTTTTGGAGAATGGCAAAGATGGCATGATTTGGTTCGTACAAAATCGCTCGTGAGAAGAGTAAAATCATGGAATCCGGAAGCAGCACCATATATTCAGGAATTTCATACTTTACGGCCAATTCCGCAATCTCAGATTGATCGTGTTACAGAAGGGCCAAAATTTCCACAAAATCCCGGTTATTAGGGCTTAATAAATTATCAGGACTGCTCCGGATTTTTTCGGGACAGCCCTGATAATTTACTTTCTTTTTCCGTGAAAAATCTATTTGTTTTGACACTTTTCTTAGATACAGGCTCATTTTTGTAACGTAATTGATATTTATTTGACTATTTCAATCTTACTGAACATTTGGGAAGCATATTTAGTAATTTGTGCTACGCAATATTTTATTCATTCACTTACTTTACACCATTAAAGAAATCCCGATCGGGGATTGTCTTGAAAGAAAAGCATGTTCCTGAAAAAATGGGAGAATGGGCTATAATTAAATAAGCGTTTAGTTCAATTCTCCTGAGACTAAATTACGTATATTAGTGACCGAACGTATTGATGCGCATACTTACAGATGTATGAGCATTAACAGTTGATATTGTCGAGTGAATGAAAGAGATAAACTTCAGAAGCCTGCCAAGGTAATCATAAAATCGAATTCAAACACAAACCTGCGTTTATGATAACCATATGGTTGAATAAGCCCGGCTTTTCTATGGCAAAAGAAAATGAAAAAGCAGGTTTAGTGATTTTTCAGAATGAAAGGCATTTCTATTTCATGCCAAATCCTTAAATACCAAAATTGCAGGAGGTTTTATTACCTGTGTTGAAAGTATGTAACCTCATCTGACAAAGGACGTAATAATTTAGCCTCTTTTAAATGTCTGAAATATAAAGGGGAAGGCCCATTTTTAAATAGAGAAGTCTTAATACAAAATTTAGAATGAAACAATTTACAGTCATAATGTATGCTTTACTTGCATATTTTTCAGCCGGTAAAGTACTTGCTCAGAATCCTGTTATTAAACATATTTTTACTGCTGATCCGGCACCGTTGGTACATGATGGTATCATTTATTTATATGTTGGTCATGATACGGCAGCTGTCGGGGTGGAGTCATATAAAATGCCTGACTGGCATGTACTTTCGAGTACTGATATGGTCAATTGGAAAGATCATGGTGCTAAATTAAGTCCTGATGTATTTTCATGGTCGTCTGGTGGTGCTTTTGCAGCACAATGTGTTTTCAGAAATGGCAAATTCTACTGGTATGTTTCAGTAAATCATAAAAGCAATGATGTGAGCAAAGGCGGCTGTGCTGTAGGTGTGGCCGTTTCCGACAGCCCCGTTGGTAACTTTAAAGATGCACTTGGCAAGGCATTAATTACCAATGAAATGACCACCGATATGAAACACTCATGGGATGATCTTGATCCGACTGTTTTTATAGATGATGACGGACAAGCCTATCTCTTTTGGGGTAACGGGAGCTGTAAATATGCCAGATTAAAAGAAAATATGATAGAACTGGATGGCCCCATAAATACTTTCAAGCCGACTGATTTTACTGAAGCACCCTGGGTTTATAAACGGAATGGTTTGTACTATCTGGTATATGCCGCCAATATGCCTGAAACCATTGAATATTGCACTGCATCTTCACCAACAGGCCCCTGGACTTATCGGGGAGTAGTCCAGGATACTTCTGTAAATAGCTTTACGACTCATCCGGGTATTATTGATTATCGTGGTAAGTCTTACTTTTTTTATCACAATGGTGTTTTGCCTACAGGCGGAGGCTACCGCCGTTCTGTCTGCGTAGACTACCTCTATTACAATCCTGACGGAACTATTCAGAAAGTTGTGCAAACCACAAAAGGAGTTGAGCGCATAAAAGAATGAAACAGGTAAAAGCTCTTCCTGAAAATATTAAACGATACATATATTTATTCCAATGATAAAAAGACTTTTTGCAGCTATTGTTTTTTTTGCTTCGCAAAGTTTGATAGCGCAGGTAAAACAAGCTCAAAACCCGATCATTTTTGCCGATGTGCCGGACATGGCTATGATCCGGGTCGGAGATACCTATTACATGAGTAGCACAACCATGCATATGAGTCCGGGTGTGCCGATTATGAAATCAAAGGATTTGGTCAACTGGGAAATGCTTGGCTATGCTTATGACACGCTGGCCAGTATCAATGAACTGAATTTAACAAACGGAAAAAATACTTATGGCAGAGGTTCTTGGGCTAGTAGTATCCGTTATCACAATGGCATTTATTATGTAACAACTTTTGCACAAACTACGGGTAAAACACATATTTATACTACTAAAAACATTGAGAAGGGCCCATGGAAAGCTATTTCTTTCGGACCTGCTTACCATGATCATACTTTGTTTTTTGACGACGATGGCCGGGTATATTTGATTTATGGCGGAGGCAAGCTCAGGCTGGTAGAATTAAACCCTGATGTTTCCGGAGTAAAAAACGGAACAAACGAGCAGGTAATTATTGAAAATGCCAGTTCTCCTGCCGGAGCAAATACCGGGTTGCCATCTGAAGGCTCTCAGCTCTTTAAAGTAAAAGGCAAATATTACTTATTCAATATTACCTGGCCAAGGGGCGGTATGCGCACGGTGGTCATTCATCGTGCTGATAAAATTACCGGACCCTGGGAAGGTAAAATAGCTTTACAGGATTTAGGTGTGGCGCAGGGAGGCCTGATTGACACTCCCGATGGAAGATGGTATTCGTACCTATTCCGTGATTATGGAGCCGTTGGGCGTATTCCTTATCTTGTTCCGGTAAAGTGGGTAGATGGATGGCCGGTATTGGGTGAAAATGGCAAAGTCCCGGAGAAATTAGACCTTCCTGCCAATAAAAGTTTAATCCCGGATATTGTTGCTTCCGATGAGTTTACCCGTAAAAAAGGTGATCCTTCTTTGCCTTTAGTTTGGCAGTGGAATCATAATCCGGATAATTCACTTTGGTCTGTTGCTGAAAGAAAAGGCTTTTTACGACTAAAAACAGGCCGTATAGATTCGACATTTCTTTTGGCCAGAAATACCCTTACCCAACGTACCATAGGCCCGGAATGCTCAGGTATTACTTCGCTGGATATTTCAAATATGAAAGAAGGTGATTTTGCCGGTCTTAGCGTATTACAGAAAAACTATGGTTTAGTTGGGGTAAAAGTAATTAACGGTAATAAATCAGTCGTGATGATTAATGCAGGTTCCGGAAAACCAGTTGAAAGCCCGGGCATACCGCTTATTCAGAAAACAGTATATTTCAAAATTGAATGTAATTTCAAAGAAAAAGCAGATATAGCTTATTTCTATTACAGTCTCGACGGTAAGTCATGGATTGCCATCGGCGAACCACTCAAAATGACTTATACTATTCCACATTTTATGGGGTATCGTTTCGGGTTATTTAATTATGCTACCCGGCAAGCAGGTGGATTTGCGGATTTCGACTTTTTCCATATTGAAAATCAGATTTCAAAAGAACATTAATCTTGTCAAAATAATGATCATACCCATCTGTTATTCCAAATGGTTTATCCAAAATGCTTAAAACTAACATCTTTTCTGAAATAAGCTATTTGGAAATCAGAGTGTTTCAACCTGGTTATGCCCATTAAAGTATAACAGCCTCATTGACTGTAATAGGTGGAACGATTTGGGTTATCAGAAGTGAATTTGAAATTAAACCATAGTATCATGAAAATTACACATCTAAAAAATAAGTGCTTAAATTTTACTGTAGCTTTGTTATATTGTTTTAATCTGAGCGTATCCGCGCAAAAAAAAGCTGATAAATTCGACAATTACAACGCCGTAAAGACCTTTGTAAATCCCGTTTTACCCGGTGACCACCCGGACCCGACCTTATTAAAAGTTGGAGATGATTTCTATCACTGTGGTTCAAGCTTTCATTTTACACCTTATATGCCGGTTTATCACTCCAAAGACCTTGTTCACTGGAAAGTAATTAGTCGGGTACTGCCACCGCAAAAAGCTCCCTGGGTAACAGACAAACCCTCAGCCGGAACATGGCAGGGAGCAATTACTTATTTTTATGGCTCTTATTGGATTTATTTTTCAGCAAATGGTCAGTGGTTTAGTAAAGCGGATTCTCCGCTGGGTCCCTGGTCTGAACCGGTTCAGGTGAAATCAAATCCTCAAACCGGACCTTTAGGCTATGATAATTCTATTTTTGTGGATGACGATGGAAAACCTTATATGGTCATTAAAAACGGGCAAAAAACCAATCGTTTACAAGAATTAGGAAAAGACGGGCAGTTAACCTCATCAGTAATTGACCTGGACTGGATCAATGCCAGACTGCAATATAGCTGGGCTGAAGGCCCGGTAATGTGTAAACGTAATGGTTATTATTACTACTTTCCGGCAGGGGATGTGTCGGGAGGACAATATGTTCTGAGAGCCTCTGCATTAACAAGTGATTCAACGAAATGGGAGCGACTGGGTGAATTTTTCAAACCCGTCACAGATCCCGGGGTAGGTTTCCGCCGTCCTAATCATATTGCAGCACCGATCCAGTTGGCTGATGGTACCTGGTGGACTATCGGGCAAAGCTACGAAAAATACGACGGAGATGACTGGTCTGGCATGGGTCGTCAGACATCTTTATACCAGGTTATCTGGGAAGGTGACAGACCCTGGGGAGTACCTCCGACCTCCTTACCGGTTGCCAGACCTGCTCTTCCCCAATCGGCGGATTTATGGAGGAGTGTAGATTCAGATGAATTTAACCAGACATCATTGGCACTGAGTTGGCACTTTCTCAGTAAAAAAGATGCCGGCAGATATTCTTTGGATGCAAAAAAAGGATGGCTGCGTCTTAGTCCTGACAGCGCCCGTACCAGTATTGTACAAAAAGAAACGGATCACTTTTACTCAGCTGTAACAAAGGTTGATATAGATGCTTCTGAGCCAGATCAGCAAGCCGGAATTTATATGACCAACGGGGATCAGACTGTATCTGCACGCCTTTACAGCAGTTTTGACAAAGGCAGGAAAATCATCTTTCAGTTTGATAAAACATCTTATGCTGTTCCAAATACTTTCGGGAATATAGTTTGGCTGAAAATCACCAGAAACCAGCATGATTTAACAGCATACGCAAGTGGCGATGGTAATAACTGGATAAAAATAGGGGAAAGTATAAGTCTTGTTAATCTTGATAAAGCTCAGCCTAAGTTTAATTCCTGGGTTGGTACGAGCCTGGGTTTGTTTGCAGAAGGAAAAACAGCTGATTTTGACCTTTTTGTCTGCAAAGATGGTTTTTCTGAACTCCCTGTCGCTGGATACAGTAATTACTATGGTGTAGAAAAAGTAAAAATTGATTCAGAAGAAGCTGTTACCAATACTTCAGATTTGGGAGGATGGCTGATGATTTCAGGGCTTGAGCTGGGATATTCAACAAAAGCTGTTTCACAGATTCAGGTACAGGTAATGGCAAAATCAAGTGGAAAAATAGAGATTTGGCTTGATGATTTGAGTACAGGCAGGTTGATTGCAACCATACCGTTTTCTGAAACTAATAATTCCTGGAAAATATTGACACAAAAAATAAAAGGCGTTTCAGGACATCACGACCTCTTTATCAGATTTCCGAAGGGACAAAGTAAGTTATTAAACATCAAAACTATCCGGTTTAAATAGCAATGAAAAAGAAGAGATTATATTTTTTAGTAGTCATTAATCTGTTAATTACAGGTTTTAATGCTTTTTCTCAAGATAAGAACTTTTATATTTTTCTTAGTTTCGGGCAATCCAATATGGAAGGAAATGCCAGATTTGAGCCTCAGGATACCCTTAATGTCGATAAACGTTTTCAGGTATTGGAAGCGGTTGACTGCCCTGATTTAGGTAGAAGTAAGGGGAACTGGTACACCGCTGTTCCTCCTTTATGTCGTTGCCGTACCGGACTGACACCAGTTGATTATTTTGGAAGAACCATGCTTGCCAACCTTCCCGAAAAGGCAAGAGTAGGCGTTATTAATGTTTCGGTCGGAGGATGTAAAATAGAGCTTTTTGATAAGGAACATTATGAATCATATGTAACTACTGCCCCGGATTGGTTAAAAAATATGGTAAAAGAATACGATGGGAATCCATATGGCCGATTGGTAGAAATGGCAAAGCTTGCACAAAAAGACGGTGTGATTAAAGGCATTCTCTTACATCAGGGTGAATCCAATACGAATGATTCACTCTGGACTAAAAAGGTTAAAGTAGTATATGATAACCTGATAAAAGACCTTCATTTAAAAGCTAAAAAAGTGCCTTTGCTGGCAGGGGAAACTGTAAACGCCGATCAGGGAGGTATTTGCGCAAGTATGAATAAAATCATCGCTACATTGCCGAAAACAATCAAAAACGCCCATATAATTTCATCAGGCGGTTGTACAGATGCAGCAGACAACCTGCATTTCAATGCAGCTGGATACCGAGAACTTGGTAAACGTTATGCTGTAAAAATGCTTTCACTGATGGGATATAGTTTTAAACAGTAATGAGAAGCAATTCGGGATCATTAGTCTCAGAATATAAAACTGACTCCCGGATAATTTACCTGTTGGGTATAAAATGGAAAGATAATTAACCTTTTAACAGTGAAAATATGAAAAAAGCAATAGTAAGTTTTTCAATATATTTTCTGGTAAACCTGATGGTTTATGCCCAGAAAATAGAAAAAGAAGGCCCCAATGGTTTCGATCAGATAAGAGCGGATATTGCCAGAGGTACTTTAGATTCCATAAAATATGAGTCTAAAACCGTAGGAACTATCCGAAAAGCTTTAGTATATACCCCACCCGGTTTTAATAAGAAAACAAAATATCCGGTATTATATCTTTTACATGGGATAGGAGGTGATGAAAAAGAGTGGCTCAACGGCGGCAAGCCTCAGGTAATATTGGATAATTTATATGCTGAAGGAAAAATACAGCCAATGATTGTAGTAATGCCCAATGGACGTGCAATGAAAGACGACCGGGCCATGGGCAATATTATGGCCCCTGACAAAGTACAGGCTTTTGCTACTTTTGAAAAAGATTTATTGAATGACCTGATTCCATTTATCGAAAAAAAATATGCGGTTTTAACAGACCGGGAAAACCGTGCAATTGCCGGACTTTCTATGGGGGGAGGACAATCTCTTAATTTTGGTTTGGGAAATTTAGACAAATTTGCCTGGGTAGGAGGTTTTTCATCTGCTCCCAATACCAGGATTCCGGAGGAATTAGTGCCAAATCCTGAAGAGGCTAAAAAGAGACTTAAATTACTGTGGATTTCCTGCGGCAATAACGATGGATTGCTTTCATTCAGCAAACGAACTCATGATTATTTATACCGGAATGATGTGCCACATATTTATTATATCGAGCCCGGGGTTCACGATTTTAAAGTCTGGAAAAACGGTTTGTATATGTACTCTCAGTTTTTATTCAAACCTGTAGATATTTCGTCTTTTACTAAATATACTATTCTGGGTACTCCTGCCAGTACCAATATTCGCAATGCCCAGTATCCTCAGATTCTGCCCGATAATCGAGTCATATTCAGCGTGAAAGCTCCGAATGCTCAGAAAGTACAGATTGATTTAGGAAAAAAATACGATATGTCGAAAGATACCAGCGGAGTCTGGTATGTAACCACTGACTCAGTAAGTCGCGGGTTTCATTACTATTCCTTGCTGATAGATGGCGTAGCACTTGCTGACCCGGCCAGCGAAACTTTTTACGGGATGGGCCGACAGGCAAGCGGTATTGAAATTCCATATAAAGAAGGAGGTTTTTATGCTTTGAGAGATGTTCCTCACGGAGATATTCGAATTAAGAAATATTTCTCAAAAGCCAGCAACTCCTGGCGTGAAATGTACATTTATACACCACCCGGATATGATAATTCTACTGAAAAATATCCCGTTTTGTACCTGTTGCATGGTGGGGGAGAAGATCAGCGTAGCTGGGCAGCACAAGGACATACCGACCTCATACTGGATAACTTAATAGCGGGACAAAAGGCAAAACCCATGGTAATTGCTATGCTTGATGGTAATGTTGGCGGGCCGGGTGGGATCGCTAATTTTGGCGAAGTACAGTTACGGGCTTTTGAAAACGAATTGAAAAACGGTGCAATTCCTTTTATAGAAAGTAATTTCAGGGTAGAGACAGATGCCCGGCATAGGGCTTTGGCAGGTCTTTCGATGGGAGGGTTACAAACACTTTATGCTGGCATCAGGAACAGTGGTATGTTCTCTTATTTGGGTGTATTCAGCTCGGGATGGTGGGCAAATAATCCTAAACTATCAGATCCTCAGTATGATTTTATGAAAAATAATGCAGGAACAATCAATACCAACCTTAAAGAATTATGGATTTCGATGGGAGGAAAAGAGGATATTGCACATGATAATTGTAAAATAATGCTGGAAAAATTTGATGCAATGGGTATCAGATACAAATACAGCGAATATGCCGGGGGACATACCTGGCCCGTCTGGCGACACGATATTTTCCAGTTTTCGCAGTTATTATTCAGATAAATTAAACAATACTAACATCCGGCATTCCTTTTTGGTTTGTCGGATGTTGTATTTTAAGTTAGTTTAAATCTCGCTTACAGGCTGAAAACAATAATCTGTATCACTCTCAAACCGCTTTCAAAGGATAATCAAGCTTAATCCGGATAAAACGCCAAACCAAAATTCAGAATATCCCTTTCTGAAAAACCTTCAATCCCATACAACTACCTTATTAATTGAGTTCAAAGAAACGTAAAGTGCATCATTGTGTGTCAATCCGGGCACGGGACTTACCTGAAATCATAAGATAATTCCGCTGGAAAACTATTTTTCCTTAAGTATTTTCTAATTTTGTATTTTTATTGAAGTAAATTATAAATTATAGTGCGTTGCGAAATATCGTATGAGAAAGAAAATTGAAATTCTTGCACCTGCCAAAAACCTGTATCAGGGTATGGCTGCAATTAATGCAGGGGCTGATGCAGTATATATTGGTGCTCCGCTGTTTGGTGCCCGTACCAATGCCACCAATTCTGTGGAGGATATAGCTGAAATGGTAAAATATGCACATCTTTTTAAGGCGCAGGTTTTTGTCGTTATCAATACGATATTATATGATAACGAATTAGAATTGTGCAGAAAACTGATATATGAATTATACGATATAGGTGTTGATGCGTTGATTATTCAGGACATGGCAATTATGGAGATGGATTTGCCGCCGATTGTCATTCATGCCAGTACTCAGGCAAACAACAGAGATGCAAAGCATGTCAAATTCCTGAAAGATGCCGGAATGAAACGGGTTGTTCTGGCAAGAGAACTGAACCTGGACCAGGTCAGAGAAATCAGTGAAGCAACGGATGTGGAGTTGGAGTTCTTTGTTTCGGGAGCCCTTTGTGTTTCTTTTAGCGGTAATTGCTATATGAGTATCGCCGGGGGAGAACGTAGTGCAAACAGAGGTTCCTGTGCACAAAACTGCCGTTTACCTTATCAGTTAATTGATGGTACCGGAAAAACCTTAATTGCCAATAGCCATTTATTATCAATTAAAGATTTGGATCTGAGCGATCAGCTTCCCAATTTGATAGAAGCGGGTGTTACTTCATTTAAAATAGAAGGCCGTTTGAAGGATATTGTTTATGTTAAAAACAATACCTCTTATCTGCGGAAGAAATTAGACGCTTTTTTAGAGAATAACAACAAATTTCAAAAGGCTTCTTCCGGCAGAACATTCTACAATTTCGAGCCGGAAATGGATAGAAGTTTCAATAGAGGATATACGGACTATTTTGTAAATAAACGTAAAGAAAAGATAGGCTCCTGGGAAAGTCCTAAATCGCAGGGGCAATTGATAGGTAAGTTACTTGAAGTCAGGACAAATGGCTATGTAATTGAAAACTACGAGAAATTAAATAACGGGGACGGTCTGTATTTTATCAATGAGAACGGAGAAGCGGACGGTGCGCAAATCAACATTATAGTCAATAATATTGTCGTACCAAATACTTTTAAACCTCTGCCGGTAGGAACAATCATTTATAGGAATTCAGATGCTGAGTTCAACAAAATGGTTGAAAAGGAGAATAGCGCCGTTCGCAAAATCGGCGTTTCATTAAAGTTTACCGAGACAGAGGATGGATTCCGATTATCAGCTGTTGATGAAGACGGACATCAAGGTGTGGCTGCATTTCAAACGGTAAAGGAGTTAGCTAAAAACCAGGAATCCGTAATACCGAATATTAAAAAGAATCTGGAAAAAACTGGCAATACCCCATTCATTGTCGATGAAACTGAGGTTGAAATTTCAAATAATTGGTTTCTGCCGATCTCAAAAGTAAACGAAGTAAGAAGAGAAGTGCTTGATCAACTGGTTGACATTCGTGTAAAAGAGTATCATCGGGAAGAGTTTCAGATCAGTAAGACAAGCCATCCGTATCCTGTACAAAAACTTGATTTTATGTACAATGTTTCAAATAAAATGGCGAGAGCATTCTATAAGAGACATGGTGTTACTGAAATTGAAAAGGCATTTGAATTACAATGGGATCCGGGAAAAGCTCGGGTAATGACTACCAAATATTGCGTCAAATATGAGTTAGGGAAGTGTGCGAGGTTCCAGCGTGATACAATGGGTGAGAAATTGGTAGAACCTTTAACACTGAAGCATGGTGAAAATGAGTATAAACTGAAATTTAATTGCAAGCCCTGTGAAATGGAAATCTGGGAGAAAGATGCCGAATTAGAATTTGAAGACGAAGATGAGCAACTCGGCTATTCCTTTAAATAAGAGTTATAGCAACTGATTATAGCAACTGAAATTTAATCAAAAGCCCTTTCATTTGGAGGTTTAAGTACTCCGGATGAAAGGGCTTTTTGATATCACAACGTTATCTTTAGGGATTTGTAAGTATATTCAGGCTTTGACAGGCTTGCCTGTGACGAGCAATTTCAAATCACAATCAGGGGGTCCATCGTTTGAGCCCATGCTGGTCCACGAAATTCCTCTCCCAAGAACTATCTCCTGACTGCAATCAGATAACAAATGTTAAGTATTTGATATTTAACAGGTTTTGAAACTTCTTTCTCAATATTTAGCAATCCAACGTTTCTTGATTTATGATAATTCATTTCTGTTTTCAGAAAAGAATTTTTGCGTTTGAAACATAAAGCCTGCTATTAAGTAAGATTCTGTTTTCAAGATACTTATGGATTCTGATTTATGTATATTTATGAAAAATTAGTGTGTAAAATTGTTATCTGAAATTGCCCTGATGGCTTCCGTTGGGGCATTTTTTAACAGTTTTAAAATCCTTCAGATGGATGATTCTCTTGCATAGTTTTATGAAAGAAAATACAAAGAGCTGAAAAAATAAAGAAACGGGATTGTCTGATTATTTATGGCTCATCCTATAAACCTGAAGGTGGTGGAAATGAGCAGATTAGATTGTTGGAGGATATGTTTTTACATTGAAAACCCGCAAAAGTACCTGTAAACAAGGCTTGGCAGATGATTAAATTTGTACTACTTTTTAGTGAATTTGAAATTTAGATGTGACTAATTAATACTTACCTCGTTTAAAATCCTGGTGAGAGTAACATAAAAATTTATTCTGCTGGTGAATTAGTACATTAAAATCCTGCTAAACCTATTTAAACTATCAGGATTATTATAATTGCCTGAAAGGGGCATAAACCTAAACTTAACCCATAGAACATTCATTAAAACATTAAGTAATTATGGCGAACGAGCGTATACAAAATCTCCATGATGTCAGTGAAAAAACAGAAAAAAGACAAGTTAGTGTTCTGGTTTGGGGACTGATCTCGGTAATTTGCTTTATCATGTGGTGGACCATTTTTTCGTCAATTATGGGCAGACTTTAACATTTACTCCCGGAATAGCGTTTTTAATAATCTGAGAATCCGATGGGCCAAAGCCATCGGATTTTTTTTGATCTGTCATTTACTATAATGAAAGTCCGACACATTGTTTTCAGGAAAGATTGGAGCAATGGATTGATATGAAGCCATAACATAATTATTAATTTCTGCGAAAAATTGGTATCTTTTCATATCATCTTCACACTACTTCTCTAAATCAATGATTCGTAAGGTTTTTAAAATTATCACGATATGCCTCCTGGGGGTCTTTCTGACACTTGCCGCGGCAGGAATATGGGTTTACAGGAATAAGGAACTGGTTTTTGTAAAGGTTAAGGAAATAGTTAACCGGCAGATCAATGGTAAACTTGAAGTCCGTGATTATAATTTTACACCCCTTCGGAATGGCATTGGCTTTACTTTCTCCCTTTTTGATATCAAACTTCAGGACAGCCTGTTTAAAAAACATCAGACCAATCTTTTTGAAGCAGAACAGGTCAATATTACCCTCGATACCCGTTTTATCTTTCTGAGAAAACTGATCGTCAGAAGTCTGAATGTCTCGAATGCCAGACTCAATATTTTTACCGGAAAAGACGGTTACACCAATCTTTCTGTTTTTTCCGGAAAACATGAAGATTCAGCAGAGGAAAAAGATCAGCAAAATCCTGATTTTATTGAAAGTGTAAGCCTGATAACTTTTGAGAATTTTCAGATCCATCAGATAGATTCCAGTTCTCAGAAATATTTCGGGACATCTTTTCATAAATTAAGCAATACCGTAACCAGAAAAGGTACTGCCTGGCAGTTAAAAATGGACGGGCATTCCCGATTTAGCGGAATGGTTTTTAATGCAGAAAACGGTGCTTTTTTGAAAGACCAGGAAACCAGATTGAACCTTTCCCTTGCTTTTGATGATAAGGACCGGAAGTTGATTGTTGACCCATCTTCCCTGGAAATTGAATCCGGAGATAAAATCGGGATTACCGGACTGGTTGATTTCAATCCTGCCGCTGAAAAAATAAAGCTCAATTTCGAAACCAATAAACTCGAGTTAACCACAGCTTTAAAACTGTTACCTAAGAATCTTCAAAAATCTATCGGAGATATCGGTATCAATCCGAAAGTTACAGCCAATGTGCATCTGAATGGTTCTTTAAAGGGAGGTACTCCGAATCTTGATATTGATTTTCTGGCACAGTCGTTTCATTATAAACTTCCTTTGGGCTTTTTTCATAATTTGGATACAAAAGGATCTTACTCTAATCATGTTGATCCTGAAAAACCTGTCAGCGATGCTAATTCAAGAATTATTGCGAATGGAATCAGCGGTTTTTTTGAGACCTTTCCGGTTAAAGGAGATTTGGTGATTAATGATCTGCTTTTTCCAAAAGCATTTATAAAAGGTAAATTAAGAGCTGATACTTCTTCCCTGAATGCCCTGTTTGATCCGACCCGATATTCTGTGAAAGAAGGCCATGCTGAAATGACTTTTCAATACAAGGGAAATCTTTCGGAAATGTTTAACATGAAAACCAATAAACTGAACGGCAGTTTTAAGGGTAATGTTTTGTTTAAAGACATTGGAGTCAATTATATTCCTCAGAAAATAAGAATCGGAAAACTGAACGGACTTATTGTTTTTGATGAAAAACTGATAGTAATACCTGATTTAAACTTCCTGGATGGGCAAAACAAGCTATTTGTAAACGGAAAAGTAGAGGGCCTCTGCCCTTATTTGTTTAAAGATGATGAAATACTGAAAGCTTTTGTAAATATCAGAATCCCTGAATGGAAGCTTAATTGGGTGGAAGTTTTGCTTAATTCCAATAAAACCAAGGTGGTTGATAAGCCTAAAAATACTAAATTTAAATTATCTGAAGTGCTTGATAAAGCAGTTAGTAACATCAGAATCGAGGCGAGTCTGCAATCAGATCACCTGGAATACTTTAAGCTGTCTGCCAGAGATGTTAGGGGGAAAATGAATCTGACCAGTAAAAAGATAGAATTGGAGAATTTTTCATTGAAGGCCTGTGGCGGTGCTGTGAATATTTCCGGAGGAATTGACCATTTGGATGCTAATGGTAACCCGGAGCTTCATGCCGAAGGAAAACTAATCAATACTGATGTTCATTCAGTATTCGGGGCTTTTAACAATTTCGGACAAAAGGCTATTACAGATAAAAACATCAGAGGTAAACTTTCGAGCGAGTTTAAATTCAGGGCAAAACTCAGACGGGATGTGTCATTGATTCAGAATTCTATGGATGGAAAGTTATTCATTGACCTCAACAATGCCGAAATAGTTTCTTTTGAACCGTTCCTTAAAATGAAAAAGATCATTTTTAAGAAACGCAAATGGGAGGAAGTTAGATTTGCCCCAATCCGCAATAATTTTGTGCTGAAAGGAGGGGAGATTGAGATAAAACCGATGCAGATTGAATCAAATGTTCTGACGTTTTTTCTGGAAGGAATTTATAGTTTTGGAGATAAAACCGATCTGAGTATCCAGATTCCGCTGATGAATCTGAAAAAACGTGATTCTACTTATCAATTCTCCTCCTATAATCCTGAAAAAATCGGAGCCAACATCTTTTTAAGAGCAAAACAGGAAAATGGAGAAGTAAACATTAAACTTGATCTTTTGAAGAAATTCAGGAAGAAATAGAATATTTTAACCTTGTTTAATTTATTAAGCAGAGAATTCCCGGATTTACCTGAAACCCGGGAATTCTCTGCTTTTAAATAAGATACATGAATCTATTTATTGTTGCTTTCCTTTTCAATTTCTTCCGCTAATTCTTTATGTTTTATCAGCACTGGAAGTGCTTTTGAGGCAAAAGCTTTCAATTCTGCATCATTTCCCTGATCGGCAAGCACCTGGAACTTTTCAATATCTTCCTTGTGATCTTCCAGTAAGACATCCATGTATTTTTTGTCGAAGTTTTTACCGTTTTCGGCAGTTACATCGATCACCAGTTCCTGGTGTTTATTAATCAGCGATTTAGGAAGAACTATATTTTTATCACTTGCCAGTTTTTTAATCTCCTTGCTTGTGTTTGAATGCTCTTTCACAATCATTTTGGCTAATTCTTTTATTTTAGGAGAAGTAGCTTTCCAGGCTGCTACTTTAGCCAATTCAACTTCCATCATATTACCGCTGGCAATTTCAATCACCGAATTGGCATCAGTTTCTTTGGCTTTTGCAGAAGAATCGGTTATCGCCATAGATTCAATTCTTCTTTCGTTTTGCTCCTGAGCTGAGTCTTTAGAATCCGTCTTTGAATTACATGAAGCTAAGCCTGTCATAAGGGCAATTGTTCCGGCTAACAAATATCTCGTTTTCATAATAATACATGTTTTGATTTGGTAAAAAACAATTTCTATGTTTCCTTATCCAAAAAGAACATGCCAGTTGCTATACAGATATCTGATAAAAAGCTCCGAAACTGGCACGGAATGTGATAGGAATCATTCATATTTTGATTCGTTAAAAATGTGCTCAGAAGGAACTCAGCATAGATTCCGGTGTTTTTCGGGACTAAAACGGAATGAAGAATAACTGCGGATATTGTTTCTGTGAATTCTTGTTTTTCCAAAAAAAAGATAACTCAGGAAAATGATCGTTTTTGTCCAATTTTGAGAAATTAGCTCTACAATACATTCAGGAAAAAATTAAAAAATGTTATTGTATTGTTAAAACAAGAATCTTTTTAACTAATCGAACTTTACGTAGTTTTTAGGACTAAAAATCAGGTAAAATTGCCTATTTTTTGAAACAGATTCAGGTTGTAAATTTATCCCGGAAATTATTATTAACGCACACACCGGAAATTGATATGATAGGCGATTATAATTATGACAGAATCTTAAAGAGAAGGGAGCAGAGGCAAAAGCGAAAATTCAGGAAGAAAGTAATAACCGGACTCCTTGCTATCGTTTTAGCTGTAATATTGATTAAATTAATACTCGGACTTTTCTTTTAAAATACGACATACTGAGCCACAAGAAATTATTTTGGGGTAAATAGCTTTTTTTTCAAAAAAATAATAACAAAAGAGTATAAATTACTGTTCTTTAGAAATAAATTACAGTCAGGTTATTATTTTTGTAATGCTTGCTATTTTTCGCTTAAATATAAGAATTCTTGATGAGTAGATTTTTTTTAAAGTTGCCCTTACTCTTGATATTTTGTTTTTTAATTTCCTGCAAAGAGAAAAAAAAGGAAATACAGATAGATTGTCAGACCCTGATTCAAAACGACTCGACCATAAAAGAACCCCAAAATAAAGAAGTTATTTTGGGCTATGTTTTGGGCCAGTACCGGGATGATTTTGACGCACATACTCAGATTCTGAAAAAACAAAAGAAAGTTTCGGGGATAAAAGAAATCAATTGCATGTTTGATATTCCGGGCCTGAAAAATGCAAGATTTACAGTGCTTCCGGTTTATCATAATGATTCCTTACTGAAAGTTTCATTGAAGCACTCTCAGCCGGCTATTTACAAAAAAAATGTGCTTAATGCATTTGCAGTGCTTAAAGCCGTTTACCTGAAAAAGTATGGTAAACAATTCTGTGAAAATATAAAGGATGATATGGCTCTCCTTTATTGGCTTGAAGATGGAAAGACAATCCAACTGGAGTTTTATAAAGATGAGGCTCCTGAAGGAACCAGATATCTGGTAGCAACCAATTATTTCATTTCCAGAAAAGAACGGGATGCCTACCAGTCGGAGGATTCAATTTTCGATAATGAAGGTAATTCAATGAATAAATGGTATTATAAGAAATATATCTTACCGAAAGACAGTAACAGCGTCATTTTGGATAAAACCAATTAGACTCGTTAAAATCAGAGATCTGATTGAACTATTTTAGCATTTTATTGAGAATTTAGTTCAAATATTATCCGGTTCATTTTTTTCAATGAGTAAAGTTTGTACATTTATAACGTATATTCAACTTTAGCCACTCTTAAGGAAACTATGTTCCAATGCGTCATATTTACCCTACCCTCCCTTAAAAATCTTCCGGAGCATAGTATGTTTCCGGGGAAGCCTATTGGCAAATCTGAATATTCCTGCTCCTTAAAATGTTGAAATTATTATTGAAAGACTGTATTTTGACTTGTTGAAATCCGGGTTAGCTCTTCAATGATTATTAAAAACGAAATAATGATTTCTGAAATGTATGTTTCGGAATTGATGGATTGTATGGGTATTTATCAGGGATTTTCCCGAAACAATTGAGCACAAAAGATTAAACACACTGATATACTAAATACCTAAATGACTGAAAAAATTCTTGATAAATTATCTGAAGAACCACCGGTAAAGTCGGAGAGTCCGAGGGAGAACTCAGGTTCCGGGGTAAAATTAATTTTATTGTTCATCGTTTTTATTGCTGCTGTCACTCCGGTTGTCCTGTTTTTTTCCGGATACTTTGATGACGATACTTTAAAGAATGAAGTGAGCGTCATTCCTGACTCAGTAGTTGAAACACCCAATGCAAATAAGCCTGGAAAGCCAGTGCTTGCTCAGGAAGAGAAAATTGAAGCCGGAAAAACCCTCGAGAGACTTTTGTCTAATTTCTCGTTTGAAAAAGAACAGTTAAGTAATGTAGGCTGGTATAATCATTTGAACCAGGAAGACGCTGACAAGCAGAAGAGCTTATTGGTCCATGTGAATGATAAGGGCTTTATTTATCTGGAAAGTAACTGGTTTGGCGCGGATTGGATTTTTCACAAAAAAGTCAGGCTTAAAATCGGAGATAAAATGTATGAAACCTCTGAGCTTGAATCTTACAGTGATGACCATTACACTGAGGCTTTATCAGATGGAGTGGTTGAAAAGAACCATTTTAAACGCAAAATTGATGAGATCATCACGGCGATTGCAAAAAATTATGATGCTGAAATAAGAATGTGGTTTGTGGGAGATAAAGCGACTGATATTATTGAGTTGTCTGATAAGGATAAACTGGCGATAAAAGAGGCTTATGAGTTGTCGCAGGCACTAAAGAAATTAAGATAGTTTCAGTTGCAGAAAAAGAGGTGTTGTTACAATTTCGTAACAACACCTCTTTTTTTATTCAGATTCTTCTTCGCCTCTGGCAGATTTTTTCTTCTTCTCAGAAACACTCATTTTCCCGATTTTGTAACTGAATGTCAGCTTAATGGTAGAGTTATAAATCTGCTGGTTATAGATTTGCTTAAACTGAACAGAATTTAATTCAGAATTGAAAGACATTCCGTTTGTCAGGAAGTTTTCAGCAGCCAGGCCAAGTGTCCCTTTTTTCTGGTTAAATTCTTTTCTGAAACCAAGAGAATACATAATAAAACCAGTCTGGCTTCCTTGCAGCTGAACTCTTTTTCCTCTGGTTCCAAAATTACCCTGAACCGCCCAGCCATTGCCTAATTGTGCCTGTGAGTCGAGACGACCACCGAAACTCCAGCCCGTATTGCTGACAGTGATAGACTTTCCTTCAAGGTCCGGTGCAAGACCTTCTATGTATCGGTACATGGCATCAAAATTGGCACTTACACTCCATTTTGGCGTAATATTGATAGTTGCATACAAATTTGTACCATAATTATCCTCTTTTCCGATGTTTTGGAAAGTTGTAATGACAGCCCCGGCCACAGTATCCGAACGCTGGCTCATCTGTTGAATGTCATCCCTGTTAAGACGACTGAAAAGTGTTAAACTAAGGTATGTTTTCTTGATGTAAGTACTGTATCCTAATTCTACTTTATCGGTAATTTCCGGTTTTAGATTCGGATTACCTTTGGTAATATTCTGAGGGTTTGCCGCATTGAAGTTCGGGTTCAGCTGTTGCAGACCCGGTCTTTGAATTCTTCGGTTATATGAAAGTTTCAGGGTTGAAGATTCTCCCGTTTTTTTGGAAATATTAACACTCGGTACAAGAAAACCATAAGCAGGAATGTCAATTTTGCTTTCTCCGGTATTGGCTTTGATATGAGTGTATTCATACCTTGAGCCTACCTTGAAAGTGTAATTATTGCTTGTCTGAAGAGTATATGACAAATATCCTGCTCCGATATTCTGCGCATAATCCAAAAATCCTGTAGGGCGTTTCGGATCAATCACATAATCTGAACCTGGCGCTGAAAGTAAATATTGATAATTACTGTTTACCTGTCTGAAAATCCCTTTTGCTCCGAATTCAAGTGATTGATGCTCATTGATCGGGGTAGTATAATCAGTTTGTAAAGTAAATTCCTTATTGGTATTCAGGTTAATGTTCCGCTGACGACCTGTTAAATCTCCGCCCTGATTCAGGATATTGGCATCGAAGTTATTAGTCAGGTTATTTTGAGAATATTGGGTAGAAATAGTCCATTCCTGCTGCGGTTTGAACGTTCTTACATAGTCGATGTTCAAATCAACAGAATTTGATAAGTCTTTGCTGTAAACATCTCTTTTGGATGCAGAACTTTCTACATCATTTGTGTACAGATAAGTAGTCTGATTCTGGTCACGGTTAAAATTTCTGATGCCAAAACGGGCATTCCCTGTCAGCGATTGATTTTTGGCAATATCGTAATCAAAACCGAAAGAATATTGTCCGAAAAAACCATGATCGAAAGCATCTGCTTTCTGACTTGTTCTGATGGTATTTCCATTCAGTTCTGTACTTTGTTCCAGGTCTGTAAAAGCCTTGTTATAAATGAATCGGCCGTTTCCGCCAACATTAAAGCCCAATTTCCCCTTACGATAGTTTCCGTTTAGTCCGAAAGTAGAAGAACGGTTTCCCAAACCTCCGTCCACGTTCAGATTCAAGCCCTGTAAAGTATTCTTTTTGGTAATAATATTGACAATACCTCCGGCTCCTTCAGCATCATATTTTGCAGAAGGAGAGGTGATAACCTCGATAGACTTAATCATATCTGCCGGAATCTGCTTTAAGGCATCAGCAATACTTCCGGCCATGATAGAAGATGGTTTGTTATTGATTAATACCAGAATGTTTGAATTTCCCTGCAATGATAAATTGCCGTTCAGATCCACAGAAAGCATCGGTACTTTTTTCAATACATCTGAAGCATCTCCACCTTTTGAGGAAATGTCTCTTTCTGCATTATAAACCAACCGATCCACTTTTTCTTCAATAACCGCTTTCTGAGCAGTTACAGTTACTTCATCAAGCTGTTTAAAAGTAGAAGCAAGTTTTATGATACCAAGGTCAAGATCTTTTCCTTTTTCAATTCTGACATTATCTATGGTTTTTTGTGAAAAACCGATAAATGAAATAAGAATTTTATAATCTCCCGCTGCGATTCTGTTAAGTGAAAAAGCTCCTTTTTCATCAGCCACAGTTCCGTCAACCGGTTTATTGGTGATTTTGCTGAAAAGAGCAATGTTGGCAAATTCAACCGCTTTGGTAGCAGCTGAGTCAATTACATAGCCGGAAATTTTAGAATTGCCTTTGGGCATGGGAACCACCGGAGGCTTATTAGGACTTTCCGAAGGTGTTTGGGCCTTGGCAAACTGAATACTGATAAAAAACAGGATAAAAATTATTTTCTTCATATTGGAATAAATGCTGTTATAAGGTAATCCCTTTTTCCTTTTCGGAACTCTGATTATTTGAAATTTAAAAGCGCTACCGGGATTGTATAACTGATTATCTTACAAACCAACAGTATTTCTTTCACTTTGCTATGCTATATTATACCGTTAGCCACAATAATTCGACGAAAAGGGGAATTGTTGAGAAAGACGATTTATACTTCAAAGCTAGATCATGACTTTGGAGGAAATCTGAAGTTTTCAGAAAAACCGGATAAAAATGAATAAAACAATGCTCAGGGAGTGACCTGAAAGACAGGAACTCAGGCTGCTGATAAAGGCCAGCTTTGCGAAAACTATAATTTTTTGCAGAATTTTTTGAAATTATGTAGAGTATAAATCAATAATTGTTTCTCTTTGTACTATAAATAATCAAAATAAAAATCAGATAAATGGCATTACCAACCGATAGTTCTGAAGTGCAGATTATCTCAGCTTCCGGAGAAAAAACAAATTACCTCGTACCTTTTGCACTTGTAACCAGCTTATTCTTTTTATGGGGTTTGGCAAACAGTTTAAACGGAACTCTTGTAAAACAATTTCAGACTGCGCTTGATTTACATCGCTGGCAGGCAAATATCGTGGAAACGGCCTTTTACCTGGGTTATTTCCTGATGGCACTTCCGGCAGGATATGTGATGAGAAAACTGGGCTATAAATGGGGTATTCTTGTGGGACTTCTGATGTATGCCGGCGGCGCATTCTTATTCTATCCGGCAGCTGAAGTAAGAGTTTACGGCTTTTTCCTTTTTGCATTGTTTATGATTGCCAGCGGAATTGCTTTCCTTGAAACGGCTGCCAATCTTTATGTAACAGTTTTGGGAGATCCTCAAAAAGGAGAATGGCGTCTTAATTTCTCACAATCCTTCAATGGAATCAGTACCATCCTCGGACCGATTATCGGGGGACTTTTTATTTTTTCGAAGAAAGAATATACCAAAGACATGCTCAATGCCATGCCATCTGCCGAAGCGGAAGCGGTACGCATCTCACAAGCTCATTCTGTACAGGTACCTTATCTGATTATTGGCGGAGTAGTATTATTTGTAGCCTTCCTTTTTGCCATGACAAAAATGCCTGAGGTAGGTTTGAAAGAAGAAAAGTCTTCTAAAAATATCACAATAAGAGGATTGCTTCGTCATAAACACCTTGTACTTGGAATTATCGCCCAGTTCTGTAACGTTGGGGCGCAAGTATCCCTTTGGGGTAATTTTGTTGATTTAAAGCTGGATTTTGCCAGAAATCAGCATTTGGCTATTGTTGAATGGTTGTATCGTCTGAATGATACTATGACTCCTACGCAGATTGCAAGTTTCCACGCTTCATTTGCCTTGGTATTGTTCATGTTGGGTCGATTCGTCGGAACCTGGTTTATGGCAAGAATCAAAGCAAATCTGGTACTGGCATATTATACAATCGGGGCGGTTTTAATGGTTTTAACAGCCATGTTTACCGGAGGTATTGTTGCTGTAATTGCGATAAGTCTGATTTATTTCTGTCAGTCAATCATGTTCCCGACAATCTTTGCTTTATCCTGTAAAGACCTTGGTGCAGAATCTAAACTGGCTTCTTCATTAATAATTATGTCGATCGTTGGCGGGGCAATTATTCCTCCGATCACAGCTTCATTGTTCAAAATCGGACCACAGGCGGCTTTATGTGTACCTTTAGTTTGTTTTGTATATGTGGTTTATTTTGCATTAAAAGGTTCTAAAGTCGAAAACGCATAATTGAATGAAAAGATATTGTCTGGCATTGGATCTTGTTGATGATCCGGAGCTGATTGCTGAATATGAGGCTTATCATAAAAACGTCTGGCCTGAAATACTGAAATCGATTACTGATGCAGGAGTTGAAGTAATGCAGATTTACAGACTTGGTAACCGTCTGTTTATGATTATGGAAGTTAATGAGCATTTCAGCTTTGAACAGAAGGGAGAAATGGACAAAAATAATCCGAAAGTACAGGAATGGGAAAACCTGATGTGGAAATACCAGCAGGCTCTTCCGTTAGCCAGAGAAGGTGAAAAGTGGATGCTGATGGATAAAATTTTTGAGTTGTAGATTGAACTTACGCATTCCGGGCCTGATTATCCATCATTTGTGTTCTCATGAACGATAGATAATCAAGCCCGGATTTTTTGCATACCTTCCGTCGTTTCCGGCGGTTTATCATAAATCTGTTATACTCAATAGTTTCAGATAGTGGTTAAAATCTTATTATTTCCTGAATATTTCTTCTATAACCTCCCCGATATTTCCATTTGGTTCCAGAATACTTAGCAAGGCTGCGATTGTCGGAGCGGTATCGGCTACCGCAGTTCTTCTGAATGTTTCACCGGATTTTATACCCCAGCCATAAAATAACAAGGGTACATGGGTATCGTTGTTATAAGGCGTACCATGATTTGCTGCAATGGGCCCTGCCATCCATCCGGGTTCACCCACCAGTTGAAGATCTCCGCTTCGTTTACTATGATTGACATTTTTGTAAAGAGTCAGTAAATAATCGTTCAGATTGGCATGAGCAAGATCATGAAGGTTAAGGACTTCTGCAATACCCTCAAAATCAAGCATTGCATTTCTGACTACCTTGTGTACTTCTTCAATTTTGATGTTTTTAGCATTCAGAAGGTTCATATTAAGGTACAATTGAAAATTTTCTGAAGCTGTAATAAATTCTCCATCTCCAAAACGATCTTTCAGCGCTTTTTTTACGCCTGTCATCATACCCGGAATATTCATTCTTCCTGCCGGAAGGTGATTTTCATTCCACCAGTCTGTTACGTCCATCACACCATGATCTGCCGTGAGAAATACGAGATAATTCCCTTTTCCCAGTGTTTTGTCTAAATGCTCAAGAATTTCGGCCATATCTATATCCAATTTAAGATAACAGTCCTCCTGTTCAACAGAAGTTGGCCCGAAAGCATGTCCCACATAATCGGGTGCTGAAAAGCTTATGGCTAAAAAATCGCAGGAATTCCCTTTTCCCAGCCCTTCATTTTTTATTGCTTCAATGGCAACTTCTTTGGTGAGGGTATTTCCATGCGGAGTACTTGATAAAATTCCGTAAGCATCTCCGGCCACCCCGGCAAGGTCATAAGGAAATACCGGTTTTGCAGCTCCCGGGAACTTAAATTCATAATCCTTGGCATCAATTGTACTTTCGGTGTATTGTTCAACGGGTAAAAGCGTTTTCCATCCCGAACTTAACAATTCCGCAGGTCTTTTTCTGTTGTTATAATCTGAGAGCCATTGCGGTAAATCATTTCTGTAAAAACTGCTGGTAATCCAGTTTCCGGTTTTACCATCAAACCAATAGGCCGCATTAGCCGTATGTCCGGCCGGAAGAATTGCTCCCCGGTCTTTCAAAGCGATTCCTATTACTTTAGACTGAAAGGAAGTGCCAATACGTAACTGATCAGTAATAGTGCTGACCTTCAGGTTTTTCGGTGACATTTTTCCGGCAGAGATATTGGAAGAACCGATAGTCTGTACAGCTGTATCTGCTACACAATACATTTTCTTTCCAAGTTTTTTATCATACCAGTCATTCCCGATAATTCCATGAACCGAAGGGGCTGAACCGGTATAGATTGAAGCATGTCCTGCGGCAGTAATAGTAAGAGCGTAATGATAATGATTGTTTCTGCAATTGAATCCATCATGGATGAGTCGCTTGAAACCTCTTTCGGAATATTTGTTATAATACCTATACAGGTAATCATACCGCATCTGATCTACCACGATCCCAACTACCAGTTTAGGGCGTTTCAAAACTTCAGGTTTATCGTTTTTTTGAGCAGATAAGGGCGTAGAAAAACATCCGGCCATTATCAAAAGTAAACAGAGATAGCGCATTTTGATAAATAGTTTTAATAATGAAGGTCATCGGAAGGATTTGCGTGACTGCGATTTTCGGCAGCCACGCAAAAGGTCAGGTATTTAGAAAGAGTAAGTGAAAGAGGCCCAGAGACTTCTTGGAAGAATCATCCGTCCGATTTGCATTGAGCCTTTTGCAAAATCACCGTTTGCAAGAAACTGGTCTCCTCTTACGTTGCCTTCGGTTAAACCTCTGCTATTGAGAAGATTATCTCCCCAGATTCTTAAGCCGACAGATTTTGACACTCTGGCATCAATTCCAAGGGAAAATTCATCATAAGCACCTAACTGATATACATTACTTGGAGAACTCCAGCGTTTTCCGACATGTCTGATACTGGCAAATACGTCGAAAATTCTGTAAGAATAATTTACTGAAAATTCATACAATAAATCAGGAATACGTTCTGCCTTATTTCCGCTGTAAATAAATGGTTTTCCCGCTAAATCTTCTCTGGCATTAGTTGGCGCAGTTACCTGATAATCTTCATATTTACTGTTTTGAACAGTTGCAGTTACTCTGAAATTCAGGTTTTTAAGCGGAGAATAAACCGCTTCAATTTCCGCACTGATGTTTTTACTGGAAGCAAAAGTAGGAACCGCGATAAAAGTACCTTTGGTATCAGGAACACTCATCGAAGAAGAAATATTGGTCAGTTTGGCATATATCAGTGAACTGAATAAGGAGAACTTTGGCAGGTTTACTTTATAGCCGATTTCCGACATAAATATCGAACGATCTCTGACGCCGCTCGGATTGAAAGCAAAGTTGGAATAGTCGGTGATATTCAAAGCACTGTAGGTGCTTGTCGCACGGCCGAAAATGGCATTTCTTTCATTTACCTTATAATTTAATCCTAAAGAAGAAGTAGTATAAGTATTGCTCTCATCAAATGGTGTATAATTTGTATACGGCGCAGCATTGATTAATCTTTTCCCGCTGATATCGAATCTGTCTGCTCTGAAACCCAGGTCAATTGTCAGGTCATTCAGGTTAATTTCATCCGAAGCAAGCAATGAGCTGGTCAGGGTTGTTCCATTTCTGAACCCGCTGATATTTGTGCCGGAAAAACCTGTTCCTGCAGGGGTATTGACCAAAAGTATGCGTGGTTTGTCTGTAACTTCAGTGGCAAAAGCAGCGCCAAGTGAAAGTATTTCACTATGATACGAATGAATAGCTGCACCAAATGTAATAGAGTGCTTCCCAAATTGCTTATTGATGTCAAGATTATCAATAAATTGTTTGTCGGAAGAAATACTTCCTGCAAATGACTGACCGGTATAATAACCAGTCGGATTAATTAATTGCTGCCCGTCCAGGTAATAATATTTCGCTGTGCTTAAATATGCCTGTGGTGCTGAAATAAATCCACCGTTAAAGACCGCATCTGCATTCTGATAACGAAGGTTGTTTTTAATATTCCAGCCATTTTCAGAGAAATGGTTAAATTCTATTCCTCCATAACTTAGCTCTGTTTTCACCCCGTCGGCCAGATTGAAATTGTAGGTTTGTCCGTTCGGAGCATTTAAGGTAACTTTTGTATCTCTTGTTGCCAGTGTTTGTGTCAATAAATCGAAATTTGGTAAGGCTTCTCCAAGTCCTGATCCGTCATAACTATAGTAGGAAGGTAATAACCATCCGGTTTTATCATTAAGATATTTTCCGTAAAACCTGAGATAGGTTTTCGGCGTCAGGTTATAAGTCAGATTGAGTTTTAATTGTCCTCCTTCGGTTGAGCGATAAGAAGCCGGACGGATTCCGTCGTCCATGCGATAAAAACCACCGATATTAAATTTCATTTTTTGTGATAAAGGCCCGCCGAGGTTAAAGTCAACCCGATTGGCATTTTGTGAAAGTCCGCGGGTGAATTTAATTTTTCCGGCCAGCACATCTCCACCTGTCTGTGAAATAACATTAATCAAGGCACCCGGAGTATTTGCCAGAATAATAGCGGCATTTCCACCCCTTACGGCTTCCACTGTTTTCACAGTCAGATCTACTTTATAATACTGATCTGAAGAAGGTGTATTACTGAAACCTGTCGGAAGAACCTGTAATCCGTCTTCCATTACTCCCATGAAAATGTACCCTCCGGCAGGTAAACCTCTTACCCTTACGCTACCGGGGCCATCACCGCCGCTGCTTTCCGGAGAAAGTCCCGGAATGGCTTTTAGCAAATCTGTGCTGTTCAAGGGCGGTTTCTGGCTTAATTGTTTCGCACTGATTGTAGAAATGGCCACACTGGATTCGATTTTCTTCTTCGGTGAACCGCTTGAAGTAACGATTACCTGTTCCAGTTGCAGGTTATCTTCCTGTAAAACCATATTTACCTGAACATCACCTCCGTTAATGCTTATTTCTTTTTTTGCAGAAGAGAAACCTACACTGCTGAATGAAAGTATATATTGTCCTTCCGGAATATTGTTGAAAGTAAAATGACCATCTTTATCTGCAACCTGCCCTCTGTTCTGATAATTGATGAGGATAGTTGTACCAATCAGAGCTTCGCCTTTGGAATCTGTAACTTTTCCTGAAACGGAGTAACCCGCGATTTTTTCAGTTGATTCGCCTGAGGGTGAAATGGCTGACGAACCAGGCGTGTTAGTGGGAGGGCGACTGATAATGATTAAGTTCCCGGAGACCCGATAATCTAGATTCTGAGCGGTAAACACCTCATTTAGTACTTTGTAAAGGGGTTCTTCTCTGACACTGATGCTGATTCGTTTGTCGGATTGTATAATCTTTGAACTGAATACAAATTTTGCATTTACCTGTTTTTCGATACTGGTCAATAATTGTTCTACCTCCTGTTTCTGAATCCGGAGGGTGACTTTTTGGCTTAATAATGACTGGGCATTGCCATCAATGGCATATGCACCTGAAATAAACCAGCCTGCAATAAGAATCTGAATAAGCGAAATTCGCATGGCTATGATAAATACTTGGAAACGTATGTTTTTTTCCATACTTTTGAAATGTTTTATTAAGGTGAAAATTTGGTAAAACGACTCCCTGCATCCTCGCCAAAGGATGTTGTTTATTTCGGTAAACTTTTCGGGAAAAACTCAGAGGAAGGTCGGTAATACTCGTACTATTGCCGTCCTTTTTTGTTTAAATGGGTTGGGGTTTTGTCATGCACATTTTAGGGTTAAGTTATTTCAAATTGGTTTTAATTTTTACAGCCTTTACTCTGCACCACAATCTGTCCGTCCAGCAGTTCATATTGTGCGCCGATTGCTTCGCAGATAATTGATAGTTTTTCATAAAGAGTCTGATTGTCCAGGGAAGCTGTCAGCGGACAATCCTTCAGCAATTCTTCATCAAAGATGATATCAACCTGATACGCATTTTCAAGGGAATAAAATACCTCTGAAACGGGTGTGTTTTTATATTCGAATGTAGGATTCAATTTTGATGAACTGACAATTTCTGGAGAATCACTGAGAGTCTTCGTCATTTGCGTACTTTCCTTTTCAAATACGATCTTTTGATTGGCTGTCAGCACCAGACCACCTGATACTTTTCCCGGAAGATTTCCCGGATTCCGGACTTCAGGATTTCTGAAAACCGAAACTTTTCCTTCTTTTACTTCAACGGTAGATTCCTTTTCTTTTTCTATAGCCTTAATAATGAAACTGGTGCCAAGCACTTTCGTTACCAGTTCGCTGGCATATACAAAAAAGGGATGTTTGGCGTCTTTGCTGACTTTGAAAAAGGCTATTCCTGATAAATAAACCTCCCTGCGGTCTCCGCTGAATGTTTGAGGATAGCTGATCCGGCTGCCTGGCTCCAATACAATCAGTGTTCCGTCACTCAGTGTTAAGGATTGTTTTTCAGAGGTATCATTATATTTTTCAGTAAGAGATAATCCTCCCGTCATTTTATCATAAGCAGATTGAGGGCGAATCTTCCAGAACCAAAGACCGAGTCCGAGTATAAACATTGCTACCGCTGCTCTGCTCATCCAGACTATACTTTTGGTTCTTAAGAAGTAAGGATGGCTCGTTTCCGGAACAGCAGGTTTTCCCTTAAGCGTCAGATTTTTATCCTGCCTTGCCTTTTCTACCAGCTTTCTGATTTCAAATTGCAGTTCATTGTCACTTAGCTGTGTTTCATAACGTTTGTAGACACTTCGTAAAAATGTTTTCGCTCCATTAATATCTTCAGTAAGGTTAGGATAATTATGTATGACAGATTGCCAGAAATCTTCCTCATTCGCTTGCTGATAGCGAACCCAGGATTGGAATTTTGCATCCAAAACGAAATCTTCAAGGCAATAATGCTGATATTGATTCATTCTTTCTAAAGCGTTTATTAATACATAGGCGGCTTTTACTTCAGAATAACCAAAAAAAATAATATTTTTTTAACAAATAGTACTTTTTGCCGAAAAAGGAAGGTTAGAGACGGTCTTTTAGCTCCCTGATTGTACGGTATAGCAGGTTTGCCACCGCCTGACGGGAGATAGACATTACATTTGCGATAGCTTCATTGTCAAGATTTTCATAGAAGCGGAGGTAGATGATTTCCTGTTGTCTTTTAGGTAAAGTGTCAAGGTGAAGTTTTAATTGCTGTATCTGGAATTCATTTGTTTCCAGTTCGATGATTTGCTGCTCAACTGATCTTGTTTCAATATTTTCAGCTTCAAAGACCAGATCGTCTTCTTCACTGATCCAGTGATTTTTGAGAATTTCTTTGTGGATTTTTCTTCTTAAAGATTTGAAAAGGTAAAACTTTACAAATTCCGTATCACCCAGGGTTTCCCTTTTGTACCAAAGGTCCATGAACAGATCCTGAATACAATCTTTTACCAATTCCCGGTCTTTGGAAAACTTTAGTCCGTAACTGAATAAATTCCGGTAGTATTGCTCGGCGATTTGTCCAAACGCAATTTCATCTCCCGCTCTGAAAGCATTCCAAAGTATTGAATCTGTAAGTTTTGCCTCAGTGGAATTTGACATAATCACCTTTAAAAAAGACAAACTTAAAAATTGCTGCATTTTATTCCTATTCTTTTTAATAAATGTTTGAATAGGACTATACAAATAATATTTATGATTTTATCAGATTGTTGTTTCAGGCAGATCCAATAAAAAAGCATCAGGTTGAAAATCTGATGCTTGCATTGTATTCAGAAGTTTTGTTATAATGTTAATGTATTAGTGGTGGCTGTGATTGGTTTTAGGAATAGCCTGTACTTCTTCCGTTAAATTTACGGCATACAGATAACCGTCTGCACTGCCGAAGTAAATAATGCCTGACTTAATGGCAGGAGAGGAGACAATCGGGCCAAGGGTATAGAGCTGATTCATGACATATTCCGTAGTTGAAAATAAGGAATGATCTAAATCTTTCGCAATATGTTTAAAGCTGAGTATTCCCTCATGATTCAGAATTTGTGCTGCTGTTTTTTTTCTTGAATCTGTGTCAAAGAAATGCCATGAATCTCCTTTTGAATTGAGGTCCAAAGCGTACATTCTTCCGGTAAAATCCCCAAAATAGGCGGTAGAGCCTACCAGTGCGGGAGAACAATAATTATAGCCTTTGGTCTTAAATCTGTATTTTTCCTGCCCTGTTTTTGCGTCTAAGGCCAGCATTAAATATGAATCTGATGTTCCGATATAAAGCACGCCGCCCTTTACAGCAGGTGTACCGACAAACCACGAACCTTCTCCGGAAGCTTTCCAGACTAACTGCCCGTTTTCTGCATTCAGTGCATAAAGTCCTGCATCTCTTGCACCAAGATAAATCAAACCATCATCTGCTACAGCGGAGGCCTGTATGCCTTCCATAAGGTGAATGTCAGGCTGATCTCCTGTTTTGAACTTCCAGATTTCCTTTCCGGATTTAGCATCAAGGGCATACAGATAAGTATCCCAGCTGCCGATATAAACCTTGCCCTGATACAGCGTAGGAGAGGAATTGACTATTCCATTTGTCTTAAATTTCCATTTCAGTTTGCCGTTTTCCGCATCTACTGCATAAAGATGTCCGTCAGCACTTCCGAAGTATAAAGTCAGGTCGTTTTCATCCATATTGATAACGGGTGAAGACTGGAAAAAGTCATATAAATCCTCCATGAACAGGTTGGCAGGTTTCAGAGACCAAAGGCCTTTTGCACCTGATTTTTTTTCTCCTTCAGTCTTAAATCTCCACTTTTCTTTTCCTGTCACTGCATCTAAGGCATAATAATATCCGCTAAAACTGCCAAAATAAACAGTGTTTTTGAATACTGCCGGAGAAGAATGAACAGCTCCGTCTGTTGGGAATTTCCATTTCAGTTTTCCATCATCCGTATTGATGGCGTATAAGTTTTTGTCCTCACTGCCAATGTATACGACATTGTTAAAAACGGCAGGAGATGAAAAGATTTTCCCTTCGGTCCTGAATTTCCACTTGCTGCTGCCAAAGTTTCTGAACTCTCTGGCAGGATAAATGCCGCAATGTTTTTCACAGCCATGAAACATGGCCCAGGGAATAGAGACTTCAGTTTGGGAAAAAGATAAAAATGTACTCAGGAAAAAAATAATAAAAGCACTTGTTTTCATGGAGGAGGTGATTGTATGATTTGGGTAAATTCAATTTGACTACCACAAAGAAAACATACTCAAATGCTTCATTTTTCCCTGAAAATTCCAAGAAGCGATAAATTTCTGTTGAAAAGGACTGAGACCGGAATAAGTAGCAAACTTTTCCGGTACAAGAAAACCTGTAAATTAAGCTCAGGTAAAAAGTGTTTTCAGCGAATCTTTGAAATTTCTGCTCATTTTTAACTGTGCACCTGTTTTCATAGAAACAGAATAATCCCCATGAAAATATGGCTCCAGGGATTCGATCTGGTCGATGTTTACCATGAAAGACTTATGGATTCTGACAAATTTTACAGGATTCAGCAGTTGTTCCAGTTGTTTGAAAGTATAACCTGAGATTTTCATCCCGGATTCTGTAAAGATTTTGACAAAATTGCCTTCGGCTTCTAAATAAACAATTGTGTTGACGGGCAAAAAGGTGATTTTTCCATGATTTTTAACCGGAAGTCTTTCCTGATAAACTGTTTCCGGCGTTTGCGGAGCCTGAATAGATTGCAATAAATCTTCAATCCTTTCGATTTGCTGTCTGGTTTTGTTCAGCGCGATAAGGTTTCGGGCTTTATCAAGACTTTGGTAAAAACGTTCATCATCATAAGGTTTCAGCAGGTAATCAACAGCGGATTTTTCAAATGCCCTGACGGCATAGCGATCGAATGCAGTCACAAAAATGAAAGTGGGCATAAAGGTATGCTGAAGTTTTTCCAGTACTTCAAATCCGTCCATTCCCGGCATCTGAATATCCAGAAAAACCAGATCCGGTTTTTGATTGAGAATAACTTCTAATGCTTCCGGGCCATTATTGACTGTTCTGATAATTTCAATGTCGTCCTGTTTCGACAATAAAACTTCAATAGAATGCCTTGCCTCAGGTTCATCATCGGCAATGATAACTTTTAATTTGTTTTTCATAGGTTTTTATCTCGGGATTTTCATAGTAACGAGAACGCCTTTGAGGCTTTCATGATTACAGACCTCCAATGTATGATTTTCACCATAGGTTTTGGCAAGTCTGGTTGAAACATTCATCAAGCCTATTCCTTTACTTTTGCTGATTTCCCAGTTTTCAGGCAATAATTCTCCTTCGTTATAAATATTCAGGGTTAAATAATCAGATTCAACGAAAGTCCGGATTGATAAAAGACTTGCCTCAATTTGTTTGGCAATTCCGTGTTTAATGGCATTTTCGACAAGCGGTTGTAAAATAAAATAAGGTACCTCTATGTCAAGACTTTCTCTGGAAATATCCTTTTTTACTTTAAGACGATCTCTGAATCTGAGAAATTCAATGTTGAGATAAAGATCAAGAAATTCCATTTCCTTTTGTAAGGAAACAAATTGCCGGGGTTCTGCATAAAGTGTAGTTCTGAGAAAATCTCCCAGCCTTGCATTTGCCTGAATAGCAAGGGGATATTGTTCCGTACGGATAAGAGAATTGACAGTATTGAGTGTATTAAAGAGAAAATGAGGATTTAATTGCCATTTTAAGGCATCCAATTGTGCTAGATTAAGCTGATTTTCAAGTTCCCTGTTACGTAATTCATTTTCCTTTCTCTTTCGGTTAGCCTTATCCGCAAAGAAAATTGCTACAATGAAAACATAAATAGCCCAGTCCCAGGCCATCTGTGAAAGGTATAAATTCAGGTATTCATCAGAGGAGATATTCCGAATGTCACGGTTTACAATATAGGACATAGCCCATAACCTCGGATGAGCAAAGAAGGCAAGAATAATAATAGCGGTGGCAGTTTGTTTGATCGCATTCGATTTCCATTCAGGTGTATCCAGTGGGAATTTTTCATAAAAAAACATTACTACCGGCGTCAACATGGCACATAAAAACCAGGTTGGGAGTTGCTTCAGGACAAAATTCAGCCAAACAGCATCAGGATTTCCTTGTTTGGAATTCAGGTACATTTGCGTACCCATACTCACAGAAACGAATGTCCAGATACCGATTATCTGAAGCCAGGTTCTAAATGAAAGCTTTTTAACAGGAAACCTGATCATATGTGCCTGAAAGGTTGAAGAATTCTTTCACAAATATGAAACAAGTTTTGGACACTTTCTCAAAACACTGTTTTAATTAAGAAATAGCTGCGCCTGATTGTTCCGGGATATTTACCATTTAGGTTTTATAAAATAGAGCGCTGTCCCGTCCGGGTCATTGAAATGTATAAATTGACCTCCTGCTTCATTTCTGTCTGATGTTTCAATCGACAGGCTTTGTAATAAAGCTTTTGCTTCTTCAAAATTATCGGTAGTAAAACCGATGGAGGCATTTCCGGAATTACCTGCCAGATTGGTTTCACTGGCCGGATGCAATCCGATAAGGATTCCGGGAGCAACGAGTTGCGCATAATAATTACCCCAGCGACTTTTTACCGTAAGACCAATGGAGGTGTAAAAGGAGATAGATTGATCCATGTCTTTTACATTAAGGGTGAGATTGGCTTCTTTAATGGTCATGATTTTGCAGATTTTAAATTGTTACCAATTATCACTTCAGTGTTTTTAATACTGAACGAAAGATAAGAAGGATTTTTAAACGGTATCAAACAAATGAATTAAATATGTTGTCTGATCCTGATAACCGGGTAATGGCACATATTTTAATTTTACTTTCATGAAACCCCTCTGTATAATCTCCCAAAGCCTTATCTTTGCACTTCATATAATTTAACTCATGATTTCAGTAGATAACGTAGCAGTCGAGTTCAACGGAAGAACTCTTTTTAGTGAAGTAACTTTTAACATCAATGATAAGGACAGGATTGCGCTCATGGGTAAAAACGGAGCCGGTAAGTCCACTTTACTCAAGATTATAGCAGGGGTAGATAAACCTACCAGGGGAAAAATTTCTGCGCCAAATGATGCTGTAATTGCCTATTTACCTCAGCATCTTCTTACTGAAGACAACACCACTGTTTTTGAGGAAACAGCTAAGGCTTTTGCTTCGGTGTTAAGTATGAAGGCTGAAATAGATGAGCTTAATACCCAGCTTGAAACGCGTACAGACTATGAGTCAGATGAGTATATGGCCATCATTGAAAAGGTTTCTGAAATCAGTGAGAAATATTATTCAATTGAAGAAATCAATTACGATGCGGAAGTAGAAAAAACCTTACTGGGTTTAGGTTTCCTGCGTTCAGATTTTACTCGTTCTACCAGCGAATTCAGCGGAGGCTGGCGGATGCGTATTGAACTCGCGAAAATTTTATTACAGAATCCGGACCTGATTCTTCTTGATGAGCCAACCAACCATATGGATATTGAGTCTATCCAATGGCTGGAAGATTTTTTAGTGAATAGCGCCAAAGCTGTAATTGTGATTTCCCATGACAGAGCTTTTGTCGATAATATTACCAATCGTACAATTGAGGTAACAATGGGTCGTATCTATGACTATAAGGTAAACTATTCTCAATATCTACAGTTAAGAAAAGAACGTCACGAGCAGCAGCAGAAGCAGTTTAACGACCAGCAGAAAATGATTGCTGAAACCCAGGAGTTTATCGATCGTTTTAAAGGAACCTATTCTAAAACCCTTCAGGTGCAGTCGAGGGTAAAAATGCTGGAAAAACTGGAAATAGTTGAGGTGGATGAAATAGATACTTCAGCTTTAAACATCAAGTTTCCTCCGGCTCCCCGTTCAGGTAATTATCCGGTCATTGTAGAGAATGTAAGTAAAAGCTACGGTGATCATCTCGTATTTGAAGATGCGTCTCTGACGATTGAGCGTGGTGAAAAAGTGGCTTTTGTCGGCAAAAACGGAGAAGGGAAATCAACCCTGGTAAAAGCGATCATGGGAGAAATTGATTTCGAAGGTGAACTGAAAGTTGGTCATAATTCAATGATCGGCTATTTCGCCCAGAATCAGGCGTCGCTGCTGGATGAAGATCTGACGGTTTTTCAAACCATTGATAATATCGCTGTAGGAGATGTCCGTACTAAAATCAAAGATATTTTAGGCGCATTCATGTTTAGCGGAGAGAGCATCAATAAGAAAGTCAGAGTATTGTCAGGAGGAGAAAAAACGCGTCTGGCAATGATTAAGTTATTGCTTGAACCTGTAAACCTTTTAATCCTTGATGAACCTACCAACCACCTTGATCTAAAAACCAAGGACATTCTGAAAGATGCCCTGAGAAGTTTCGAAGGAACAATTATCCTGATTTCTCACGACAGGGATTTCCTTGACGGACTGGCTTCAAAAGTGTTTGAATTCGGTAATAAACGTGTCAGAGAGCATTTTGAAGATATTACAGGATTCCTTAAAAATAAGAAGATGGAAAATCTGAAAGAGATCGAAAGAAAAGTGAAATAAGGAAATCAATAAATTTTAAGAGCTGTCCGAAACCCTGTGTTCGGGCAGCTTTTTTATTGACAATTGCCTCATCCTGACCTCCTGAATGTCTTCTCAGCAATCATATTTGAAGTCTCATTTGCTATAATTTCAGCCATTAAAGAAAAGAAAATGGCTGAATGCCTGTCTATCTGAGAGTTCCAACACTAAATCGTAATGGCTTATTTCCCTGCTTATGCTGTAATGTTCAGTAGTAAATGAAATACTGAATTTCGTTTGCAGGTAATTTTGTGCAATCCATTGCATTTGCAATAGATTCAACCCGGCAGTCTATGATTTTTTTCAAAATCTTTAGGTTAAATTTGGGTATTAATTTTTACGAATTGTCTTTATCCTGTAATTAGATTCCAATTAATAATATCCAAATACATATTCATTGTGAAACAACTATTTTTACAAATTAATCCTGAAGATAACCTCTTAGTTGCATTAACTGATCTGAAAAAAGGGCAAGAAATTAACTTTAAAGGTGATACCATTATTTTACAGGACGACATTACCGCCAAGCATAAGTTCACTACTACACATTTGGAAAAAGGGGAAGAGGCTATTATGTACGGGGTACTGGTGGGAAAAGCGCAGTCGGATATTCCAAAAGGCGGTCTGATACATACATTTAATCTCAAACACGCTTCTGATACATTTAAAGGTAAATTAAAGGATTATACCTGGACTGCGCCGGATGTTTCAAAATGGAAAGACAGAACCTTTAATGGTTATTACCGTGCAGATGGCCAGGTAGGAACGCAGAACTATTGGCTGGTGATACCATTGGTTTTTTGTGAGAATAGAAATATCAATATTCTGAAAGATGCTTTCCTGAAAGAACTGGGTTACGCGCAACCGGAAGTATATCGGGATCAGGTTTCGACTTTATTGGAATTATACCAGAAAGGAGCCGGAATTGATGCTTTGAAATCTTTTCAGTTTCAGCAACAGAAATCTGACTACAAACAGCAAAGAGTTTTTAAAAATATCGATGGTATCAAGTTTTTGATTCACGAAAGTGGCTGTGGTGAAAATCGTGAGGACTCTGAAAATCTGGTAAAACTTTTAGCCGGATATTGTGTGAATCCCAATGTTGCCGGAGTGACTGTACTGAGCCTGGGCTGTCAGCATTCACAGGTGGATTTATTCAGAAAGGCTATCAGCGAAAAGGATGCGGACTTTCAAAAACCTTTATATGTATTTGAGCAACAGCAGGATACGGGAAGCGGTGAGTCTGCCATGCTTTCAGAAGCAATTCGTCAGACCTTTTTAGGTTTAATTGATATTGATAAAAATGAACGCAAACCTGCACCGCTAAGCAAATTGAGAGTAGGGGTAAAATGCGGAGGTTCTGACGGTTTTTCCGGTATTTCTGCTAATCCGGCCATAGGCCATACCGCAGATTTGATTGTCGCTTTGGGCGGAACGGTAATGATTGCAGAGTTTCCGGAATTATGCGGGGTAGAGCAGGAATTGCAAAACAGGTCAGTTACTGCAGAGGTTGCTGATAAATTTGGTTATCTGATGACTGAATACGCCAGACGTGCTGAAGCTGTAGGAGCCGGGTTCGACATGAACCCTTCTCCGGGAAATATCAAAGACGGTTTAATTACAGATGCTATCAAGTCGGCAGGTGCAGCCAAAAAAGCCGGGACTTCTCCGGTGGAAGATACTTTAGGTTATGGGCAATATGCTACGCATAAAGGATTGAATCTGGTTTGTACGCCTGGAAATGATGTATTGGCAACCACAGGAATGGCCGGTTCTGGTGCTACCATTCAGCTTTTTACTACCGGATTGGGAACACCGACAGGAAATCCTGTTTCTCCGATGGTGAAGTTGTCAACCAATACCAAACTGGCAGAAAAATTGCCTGAAATCATCGATATTGATTGTGGCGGAATTATTTCCGGAGAGAAAACAGTAGAACAGATGGGAGAAGAGGTTTTAGAGTATATTATCGGACTGGCTTCAGGAGAATATCAGACAAAAGCGATGCTATTAGGCCAGGATGACTTTATGTTCTGGAGAAGAGGGGTTTCTTTATGATTTCCGGGAACCTGATAATTTTACAGGTAAATATTAAAAAGAGTTTTCTTTGCTTTTAAATATAAAAAATATGTTCGCATTAGATAATAAAAGTACCGTAATTACCGGAGGAGGCTCCGGAATTGGCCGGGCTATTTCAGTGCTTTTTGCCAGACAGGGAGCTTCTGTAACTATTCTGGAATTGAATGAAAGTGCTGCACAAAATGCTGTGGAAGAGATTCTGGCCGCAGGAGGAAAAGCACAGGCATTTTCATGTAACGTGGCAGATCAGGCACAAGTGAAAGAGGTTTTTGCTAAAATAGGCAAAGTTGATATTTTGATTAATAATGCAGGAATTGCCCATGTCGGCAATCTTGAGAATACCCCAGAGGCTGATTTTGATAAAGTTTTTAATGTGAATGTGAAAGGTGTTTATAATTGCCTTTCCGCAGCTATTCCATTAATGAAAGCTAATGACGGCGGTGTAATTCTGAATATGGCTTCCATCGCCTCTTCAGTCGGGCTATCAGATCGTTTTGCCTATTCAATGTCAAAAGGAGCAGTACTTACCATGACATTTTCAGTGGCGAAAGACTATGTTAAGCAGAATATCCGCTGCAATTGCATTTCTCCGGCAAGGGTTCATACGCCATTTGTTGATGGATTTATTGCCAAAAATTACCCTGATAATCAGGAAGAAATGTTTGCAAAACTTTCAGCCACCCAGCCGATCGGCCGTATGGCAAAGCCTGAAGAAATAGCAAACCTTGCTTTATATTTATGTTCAGATGAAGCCGGCTTCATTACAGGTTCTGATTACCCTATTGATGGCGGTTTTATCAAATTGAACAGTTAACAGCTGTACTGAAACATTAAAATTTCTGTGCCATCGCTGTCCTCGTTTGTGTCCTCATAAACGTTAGTTTGTTCGTGTATTTTCAATTACGTCATAAACGAAAAAGGCTGCTATTGTTTATTTCCTCACAAATGATAGCCGGCGCAAGTGAGGAAGAGAGGAAACTTTGTCTGTTTAACCAATTTCAACGATACAAACCTTAATTATCCCGAACTATGAAAATCAGATTATTTGTATTCAGCTGCCTTGCATTTTTTAGTATTGCTATGAAACAGGATAAACCAATAAGAGTAATATTTTTTGGGGATTCTATCACACAGGCTGGTGTTGGACCAACAGGATATATCACCAAAATGAAACAGATTCTTGAAAGCCAGGCTGCAAAAGATAAATATGAATTGATTGGTGCCGGAATAGGAGGAAATAAAGTATATGATTTATACCTGCGTCTTGAAGATGATGTGTTAAGCAAAAAACCGGATGTGGTGGTAATTTATGTAGGAGTAAATGATGTATGGCATAAAAGAACCAGCCTTACCGGAACTGATATCGATAAGTTTGAAAAGTTTTATGTAGCGCTTATCAAAAAGTTTCAGACCAATAACATCAAGGTAATTGTTTGTACACCTGCCTGTATCGGTGAGCGAACAGATTTCAGTAATGATTCTGACGGAGATTTAAATTTATTCTCACAAACGATCAGAAATGTAGCAGGAAAAATGAATTGCCCGATAGTTGACCTGAGAAAAGAGTTCCTTGCCTACAACCTTGAAAACAACAAGGAAAATAAGGAAAAAGGTATCCTGACTACCGACAGAGTGCATTTGAATGAATTGGGCAACCAGTTTGTGGCTGAAAAAATGCTGAGTGTTTTAACGAAATAAGCTGAATTCCGGAAGTATTTCCGGAGATGATTAATAAAACGAATTTTTTAACATTAGTACCGAAATAATTATGAAGTTATTCAGATTTGGTGAGATTGGTAATGAAAAACCGGGCGTCGTAGTAAATGAGAAATGGTATGACGTTTCTGCTTTTGTAAATGATTATAATGAGACGTTTTTTGCTGAAAACGGCTTAACAAAACTGGCTGAAATTCTGGCTGAAAAGCAGGCAGAATTATCAGAAATTCCGGCTGGTGCAAGAATCGCTTCTTGTGTAGCCCGTCCTTCAAAAATTGTTTGTATTGGTTTGAACTTCGCAGATCATGCCCGTGAGACGGGTGCTGAAATTCCTAAAGAACCGATCATTTTCTTCAAAGCTACTACTGCTTTAACAGGGCCTTTCGAAGAAGTTATTATTCCTAAAAATTCTCAGAAAACTGACTGGGAAGTGGAACTTGCGGTAGTTATCGGGAAAAAAGCGCAATATGTAGAGGAGGCTGATGCGCTCGATTATGTAGCGGGTTATTGCCTGCATAATGATTATTCAGAGCGTGAATTTCAGTTGGAAAGAGGAGGTAACTGGAGTAAAGGAAAAAGTAATGATACTTTTGCTCCGCTCGGACCAATTCTTGCAACACAGGATGAAGTAGCTGACGTGAATAACCTGAAAATGTGGTTAACCGTAAATGGAAAAACTTTCCAGAACAGTAATACCGATCAATTGATTTTCAAGATTCCTGCCCTGGTATCTTATTTAAGTCATTTCATGACTTTACTTCCGGGCGATGTTATCTCAACAGGAACACCTCCGGGCGTAGGTCTGGGTTTCAAACCACCGATTTATCTGAAAGAAGGTGATGTGGTTGAATTAGGAATCGAAGGTCTGGGAACGCAAAAACAAACTGCAAAAAACTGGAAAGCCTTATAATTTGCTTTCAGGATAAATGTGTTTCTGAGATAAAAAGGCATAATTTATGGCACTAAAAATAGATGCTCATCAGCATTTCTGGCAATTTGATCCGGTCAGAGATTCCTGGATTACTGATGATATGGCTGTTATACAGAAGAACTTTTTACCGGAGGGTTCTCTGGAAGTTCTCAAAGCCAATGGTTTTGATGGCTGTGTAGCTGTTCAGGCAAGTCAGTCTGAAAGTGAAACGGAATTTCTGCTGGCTCTGGCAGAAAGCAATGACTTTATCAAAGGTGTGGTTGGCTGGGTTGATTTGAAGAGTAATGATATTTACGAAAGACTGGAATATTTTTCACAATTCGAAAACGTAAAAGGTTTCAGACACGTGGTTCAGGGAGAAAAAGATCCGGAATTTATGCTGAAACCTGATTTCAGAAGAGGCATTACAGAATTGGGAGCTTATGACTTTACTTATGATATTCTTATTTATTATCATCAGTTAGCTCAAAGTATACAGTTTGCAAAACTGTTTCCGGATCAGAAGTTTGTTCTGGATCATATCGGAAAACCTGATATAAAAGGCACTGAAATCAATGAATGGCGTAAGGAAATCAGGAAACTGGCGCTTTACGAAAATGTAAACTGCAAGCTCTCTGGTATGATTACGGAGGCTGACTGGCAAAACTGGAAAGAAGAAGATCTTCGGGGATACCTGGATGTGGTTTTTGAAGCATTCGGAACAGATCGTCTGATGTTTGGTTCTGATTATCCGGTTTGTCTGGTGGCAGGCAGTTATGAAAAAATGCTTGCTGTAATTGACAATTATATCAGTAAATTATCTGCTTCTGAAAAGGCAAAGATTCTGGGTGAAAATGCAGTAAGATTTTACAATCTCTAACATTGAAGATGTTTTAATAGAGCATCAAATAACTAAAATTATATGAATTTAGGACTTAAAGAAAAAGTAATAATCGTTACAGGCGGAGCTAAAGGTATTGGTGAAGGAATTTCTCAGGTACTTGCCACCGAAGGAGCGATGGTTGCAATAGTTGGAAGAAGCGGAGAGGATAATGAACTGGCAATTGCTAAAATCCATGCTACCGGAGGACAAGCTTTTTCTTTTGTGGCAGAATTAACAAGGCCTGAAGAATGTAAAAAAGCGATTGATGAGATTGTAAAAACATTCGGAAGGATTGACGGGCTGGTTAATAATGCCGGAGTAAATGACGGAGTAGGTTTGGAGAGCGGAGATTATGAACGTTTTATGGCTTCTTTGCACAGCAATCTCATTCATTATTATCTTTTGGCCCATTATGCCTTACCTTATCTGAAAGAAACAAAAGGTGTAATTCTTAATATCGGGTCGAAAACGGCTGAAACCGGACAAGGAGGAACTTCTGCCTATGCAGCAGCCAACGGAGGCAGAAATGCACTTACACGTGAATGGGCGGTGGAACTACTGAAATATGGTATCAGGGTAAATGCCCTCATTGTGGCTGAATGTTACACGCCTTTGTATGACCGCTGGATTAAAACACTTCCTGATCCGGAGGAAGCATTGGCGAAGATTAACAGCAAAATTCCTTTGGGAAATCGTATGACAACCTCAGAAGAAATTGCCAATATGGTGGCCTTTTTGATGTCAAAACGTTCAAGCCATACTACCGGACAACTGATTCATGTGGACGGTGGTTATGTTCACCTGGACAGAGCTTTGTTGTAAAAACTAAAAATCTTTATGTTATAAACCCACAGGGAAAACCTTGTGGGTTTTATTTTTGTTCAGGAAAAAGGGAACCTTCCTTAATTTGTAAATGATTTTACTCAATATCGTTTGTGTTTTAAATGTTAAAAATTGCCTATTCGCCTATATATCAGCACCCATTGCCTGAAGGTCATCGGTTTCCGATGATAAAATATGAACTGATTCCGGAACAATTACTACATGAAGGAACCTGCACGGCTGCCAATTTCTTTTACCCTGAAGCGGTCGAAGAAAAATGGATTCTGAGAACACATAGCCTTTCTTACTGGAATGATCTGAAAAACCTTTCTGTTGACCCTAAAATGGTTAGAAAAATAGGTTTTCCACTTACGCAGAAACTCGTAGAAAGGGAAACTGTTATCACTCAGGGCACAATTGATAGCTGCCATTTCGCCTTTGAAAACAAAATAGCTATGAATGTAGCGGGGGGAACGCATCATGCTTACAGTAATAAAGGAGAGGGATTTTGTTTACTGAATGATGTGGCGGTAGCAGCCAACTATTTGCTGGATAATAAGCTGTCTGAAAGAATTTTAATAATTGATCTGGACGTACATCAGGGCAACGGCACGGCTGAGATTTTCAGAAATGAACCGAGAGTTTTTACATTTTCCATGCATGGTTCAGAAAATTATCCGATGAAAAAAGAACAATCTGATCTGGATATTGCCCTTGCGACTTATACAGCCGATGAAGAATATTTATCAATACTTTATCAGACTTTACCGGCCCTGATCGTCAGACATCGACCTGATTTTCTGTTTTACATCTCAGGGGTGGATATTTTATCGACTGATAAATTAGGAAAGTTAAATGTTTCAACACAAGGATGTTATAGCAGAGATGAGTTTGTATTTGAGCAGGCTAAACTTTTCGGATTACCGATTGTGGTATCTATGGGAGGAGGATATTCACCGAGAATTGCAGATATAGTAAATGCCCATTGCAATACATTCAGACTTGCCGAACGCATGTTTTTCTGAAAAGGATGTTATTTTTTATTTTTCTCAAAACTTACAGATTTTTTAGCTTTCAGCTCTGGCCTGATACCTTTTTGTAACTGTAGATTATATTCGAAAAACTCTATGGCTCTTTGGATTCTTTTATGGCTGATCGTCAGAAAATAGGGTCTTCTGCCATTTTTCTGAATAAGCCTGGCATCCAGTTTGTAGATCGTTCCTTCCGGAAAATTCAGAAGAATTTTAGCAGGACAGCCAACCTTCAGATCGGCAGGAATATGTTGTCCTTCAATAGTTTTCAAATGAGGTTTACTTAAGCGCCCGTCATAGCATACCTTCGCAAAAACGTCCAGGAAGACCTTCTTTTCTAACTCCGGCATAACTGAGATAAGGGAAAGCTGCATCAGCAAAAAATGAAAATTATTGATTTATTAATGCAAATATAAAAAATCCCTGACAGCGTTCAAATAGCTGTCAGGGCTCTGTTATTCAAAATTTTATAGTTTTTTCTGAAAAAGGGAAATATTTTAAGGATTTTCTATCTTTTTGAAGAGAAAAAGGTAAAAGTGCCCAATAAATAATCCTGAATAGACCCGATATGGTCTTTCCCCTCGATTTTTTTCAACTCCACATTCGTGGCTCCGCGAGCAATCATAGCATTATAGGTAGATTCAGAATTACTGTAAAAAATCAATTTATCTGCAGAACCATGATATAACTGTAAGGGAGAAGACGGTTTCCAGTCAAAAGTATCATTATCTTTTATGGCATTGATGAAAGGGGTATCAGTTCCGTCATTGATTCCTTTTTTGAAACTGTCAGTCACCAGCAGATTGAAACTTCCCGGAAGACTTGCATTAATTCCGTTATTCTGAAGGCTGGTAGCATACGGTTCTTTCAGATAAACATTCATCTGGCGGTTAAGCCCGTAAATCTTATTGTAAGTTCTAAGTACCCAGGCATAATAATTGTTATACTCTGAAACGCCCTGAGTAGTTTCGTTGAGAATGGTTTTAACAAAAGCACTCAGGTTATAACCTCCTGCACCACAGGTTGTTGCAGTCAGGCTAAATTCAGTTGGAAATTGCTGCTCAATCTTTTTCATCAAAGCCATAGTAGCAAAACCACCTTCAGAATATCCGGTTAACATTAGTTTGTTATTCCAGGAGGTTTTTTCCTGTTTGAGAAATTCTATAGAAGCCCTTGTCATATCCAGACTTGATTGAGCAAGACTTTCTCTGTGTTGATATGGATGTTCAAGATTCTTTGAAACACCATAGCCAATATAATCCGGGCAGGAAATGATGAAATTGTTGGATGAAATCAGTGAGACGCCCTGAGTATCAGTGCTTTTTAAATTGAAGTAAGAAGGAGCAAAAGTTTCGTCAGTTTGAGTACCGTGCTGGTAACTTATCAAAGGCATTGCTTCCGTAGTGGAAGGAATAACCAGGAGACCTGAGGCCTGAATGTCTGTATTATCGGCATTTTTTGTTTTATAAATAACCTTATAAACTTTAAGGTCACTTTTCACAACCGCCTGAATGAACAGATTTAAAGTGGGATCACTGCCAAAAAAGACATTGGCATTGGTAATAATCTGAGTTTTCGTCAGATTGGTAATCAGGGTACTGCTGACAAGATATTTATTGCCCTGAGGAGTTGGAGTCGGATCTGAGGAAGAACTACAGCCAGCAATCCAAATGGAAAGAAATAGGAATAAGTAGAATTTTAGGTAAAGTTGTTGTTTTTTCATCGTGTACTTAATTGTTCGGTTTCAAAACGAAGTTTTATCGCTTTTATTGAGAATAGCCCTTTTGCAAATTAAAGTTATTGATAATCAACAACTAAAGCTGTCTGTTGTCTGAGCATTCAGCACAAAGTTAACAAAATATCAGTAAGGCGAAGGCCCGACGGAAGTCCATCCTCCGTCAATTACCAGACTTTGCCCGGTAATATGTCCTGCAAGCGGGGAAACCAGAAACAGGACGGCAGCCGCAATATCTTCTACAGAGGCAGGTTTTCCGGTGGGTGTAATTCTTGACCAGGTTTCGAGATAAGCAGAATCTTCTAAGGTTCTTTCTGTCAGAGTGGCTCCGGGAGCTACTGTGTTGACGGTAATCTGGTGTGGTGCTAAATCTACCACAAGATTTTTGGCAAGCTGTTCGATGGCGGCTTTTGTCATCCCGTAAGCTGCCAGAAATTTATGTGCCTGATGAGCTGTAACTGATGAAATAAATAAAAGCCTTCCGCCGTTTTTCTGAGAAATCATCTGTTTTGCAGCGGCTTGTGCCAGAAAGAATGTCCCGAAAATGTTCACATTAAGGAGTTTTTGCATGGATTCCGGCTGATATTCCAGAAAATCCCCGAAGGTTGTTATTCCTGCGTTAGCCACAACAATATCTATTTTCCCGAATGAGCCAATTGATTGGTCAACAAGCTTTTGGGGAGTATGAATGTCACTGGTATCTCCCGGGCAGCTTTCACAAATTCCACCTTCTTTTCGGATGATTTCTGCGGCTGATTTAGCCAGATTTTCGTCAATGTCATTGAGGATCACTTTTGCACCGCCTGCGGCTAATTGCCGGGCTATTTCAAAGCCGATTCCAATACCTGCCCCTGTAACGATGGCGACTTTATTTTCAAACATTCTTATGCTTTCCGGTAAATTCTGAGACTTCATTGGATAGTTCAATACAGTTTAGGAAAAAGATGAAAATCCTTCCGGATAGCAAAATAATGTGTTCACTAACTCGTTAGGATTGATAATTCTTACAACAAAGATTTTACAAATTGAGATTTTTTTTACTTGTAAATGACCTTGCTTGTAAGTGAAAAAATATCTGATCACAATTTTTAACAATTTTTCCAACTTAATTCTGAAAAAGGGAGTCTTTTCGGAAATTAAGATAATCAAATCCTTATGAAAAAAATATTTATGAGCATTATCCTTGCCGGGTTCATTTTTTCTTGTAAAAAATCAAGTACTGATGTAACTCCCACCCCGGATCCCACCCCGAATCTTACGCTGAATGATACTTTTGAAAAGTCATTTCAGGGTTGGGTCGGAGGTTTTTCAGATTACCCTGTAGGATCTGAAGCTTTCTATGAATTAAAATTTAGTCAGGAATACCTTCCCCAGCCTTTAGACACTACTCAAAAGGCAATAAGGATTTCCGGTAATAACCACAGTGATGATTTATTCATGTTTCTGAAGAAGAAGCTGACTGGTTTTAAAGCCAATAAGTCATATTCCGGAGCATTTGAGGTTTCTTTTGCTTCTTCTGCTGCTCAGAATATGGCGGGAGCTGGCGGAGCACCCGGAGAAGATGTATCTTTTGGCATTGGCATTACCAGTATAGAACCGCTTAAAGTAATAGATTCTGTCAGCCATTCTTACAAAATGAATATCAAGAAAATAAACCAGAGTAAGAGCGGAGATGATATGAAAGTGATTGGAAATGTGGCAAATGGCACAAATCTCAGCAAATTCACTATTATCAAACGGACTGGGGAATTTACCGGTAAAACAGATGCAAACGGCAATTTTTGGTTAATTGTCGGTACGGACTCCGGCTTTGAATCTACCACTACCTTGTACTACACCGGAATAAAGGTATTATTCACAGAAGTGAAGTAAGAATCACATAAATTAAATCATGAAAGGCTCGTTTTCTGAGGAATAAAACCCTTTGAAAACGAGTTTTTTGTTGGGGAAAAGTCTGAAATATGCGCCGTTTCCTGATAGAATTTCTGACTTTGAGCGCAAAAATATTTTCTGACTTAAGTAGCTTGTGTGTCAGGAAAATAAGGATATGTGTGCAAAATATTTAAAATTATTTTCCAACCAAAGTTTTGAGATCGGAGTCTTTCAGGAAATTAAACAAACAAAAACACGCATGAAAAAATTAGTTTTAAGCATTTTTGCTGCAGCACTCCTCTTCTCCTGTAAAGACGACAAAAACAACACAAACCCTCAGTTATCGTTGAACGATACGTTTGAAAAATCAGCTGAAGGCTGGGTTGGAGATTTTGCTGATTATCCGGTTGGGCAGGAGACTTTCTACGAATTGAAGTTTAGCCATGAAAAACTTCCTCTGCCATTAGACACCCTGAAAAAGGCCATCAGAATTTCGGGTAATAACCACAGTGACGACTTGTTTATGTTTATGAAAAAGAAGGTTTCAGGTCTGAAGCCTAATCAGGCGTATGCTGCTTCGTTTGAAGTTTCTTTTGCCTCAAATGCGGCGAAAAATCAGATGGGAGTAGGGGGAGCACCCGGAGAATCTGTGTATTTCGGAATTGGTATGACTAGCATCGAACCTAAGAAAGTAGTAGATTCTGTCTCAAAACATTATACCATGAACATTAAAAAAATGCAGCAGGCCGGTAGTGGTGATGACATGAAAGTGATTGGTAATGTAGCAAATGGTACGGATTCTAATAAATATGTTGTGGTAAAGCGTACCGGAGAATTTATTGGTAAATCTGATGCCAAAGGGGAGATGTGGCTGATTGTCGGAACCGATTCAGGTTTTGAAGCAACTACTACCTTATACTATACCGGAGTGAAAGCGGTATTTACCGAAGTAAAAGCAAACTAAGAACTGAGAAAGACTTGTTTTGAATTGAGTCAGGCTTTTCAAAACAAGTCTTTCTGTCTGAAATATGAGATTTAATTACCTCTCTCTTTAAGTTTCCCCTGATTCCGCGAAGTCATCTTCTTCTTTTAAAAAAATCATTTTACCTCCGGGATTACGCTTATTAAAATCAGTCACTTTTCACAGAAAATGCTTACCAACCCATAAATTCCTCTCCGGGATATTGTATATTAATCCATTTTCCATTGACAAATTCAAAGGAAATCATATGAATATCATCATCGGAGCCGGAAATGGAGGAATTTAAATTACTGAAAGGATTGAGGTTCGAGTATTTTATTTTGTACATGATTGTAGCTCTGTTAGCATTGCGGGCAAATTTTATGGCAACGATTTTGTCGAGATTCTTAATTCCCTGTTGAATAACCTGAATGCTGGTTTCCCCCCAAATGTCCCTTTTTAAATAATGTTTTCCTAAGAAAGGTTGAGCTTTAGGAGTGAACAGGATTCTTTTTCCTCGATAAAAAAAATGTGTATTCAGTAAAACGTACCCATTTTTATCCAAACCCATTTTGCGCATTTTTCTTGCTGTACTCCAGTCTTCAAGGTCTATCTTTTCCTCAATGATGAGTGGAAAATGTATCGTTTTTTTTAAGAGGGCTTCGGCCTGAGCTAAGTTGATGGTTGACTTATTCTGGCAATCAGTGAATGCTAGCGCGCAGAAGATAAGAATGAATTTTCTTAACATATTATTGATTTTAATAAGAAAGTGTAGTGAGGAATAGTTAAATCCCTGAGGCCAGGACATAAAAATGACGTGAAACTTGAATTGCTTCGGAAGCGGGGCACTGGTATGCCGACGGGTAAAGCAAACAAGCCACGTCAATGACGGGAGTCATTCGCCTACTTTCGTCCACCCTTAAAAATTACCAGTTTTCGCTTCGAGAGACAAGTAGCAAATTATTCTATATGTGATCTATTCGTATTTTTTCTCTATGGAATATTTAGATTTTTTAGTTATACAGAACGGCAATTTAGAATTAAAATTATATAATTTGAAAAAAGAGCTGCCATTTTTTCACTTTTTCATAAATTTCCTATCAAATATTATCCTTTTTATCAGCGATAGAGAAAATAGAATGAATAGTTTATATGTCGGTCGATAGATGCAAAGCTTTGATTTCGGTTAAGACAGCGTATGTTCTCTCCTGAGGAGTAAGGTTATCCCGAAGCTCCAGGATGGGGCATTTTACCTTTTTTAACCAGCTTTCATGTGTTTTCAAAGATCTTCCTGTTGTTTCTTCCCTGTCGTAACCTTTTGCCCATTCTATAAATTCCAGATACTGTGCGTTTCTGGCAGGATCTTTAAAAATAACCTCTCCGTATCTTTCGTATTCCCTTTGTTTTAAGCGTTCAATTCTGGTTTCAGGATTAACCCATAGGAAAACTACCAGGTCGAAAGAGTCAACCCAATGAGGAGCCCAATTAATTACCGATCCTCCGAAAATCCAGTTTTGATGGACTTTCAGATCTGAGGCAATCAACTGATTTCTCTCTTCAGGATCTCTGCGGGTAGTAAAAGGAGGTTCTGTTTTTACCCAGAAATAATCGTCACTATCAAAATATGGAATGTGAAGAGTGTCTGAAAGTTTTTGACCTAATGTAGTAACCCCTGATCCGGAGGCTCCCATGATATGTATTTTCATAATGATAAAACAGGTTTATAAATAGTCAATAAAAGGGCTCTTATAACATCAGTCTGCCTCTAAAATCCTGTGAAATTATGAAATGTAGAACTATTAAACTGCTTTGCTTATGAAAATATCATTGCTTTCAGGCTGTTCCCGTATCTTTGTATTTTAAAATCAGGATAATGACGATTGAATCACACATAGAACAGTTTATCAGTAGTTTAACCAAAAGCATAACTTCCAATACTTTTGTAAAAGTTTCTTTGGGAAATTACCAGGGAAAAGAACAGGATCTTAAGAACATTTACATCAGAAAAGTGCTGATTAAACGTGAAGATAAACTTGCCTTTACTTTTCGGTATAAAACCAAAGATATCGTAAAGAATTATGCAGCAGACGAGGGGATTCGCCTGGTGAAAGAGTATTTGCTGACAGGTTTCAAAACATCTGTTTTATTTACTACAGAGTCGGACCTGGTGTTTGAACAACTCAGGAATCTTAAATCTTCACTGAAACAAAAAGAACCTTCAGCAAAAGAACTTCCTTCAGCCGGGCACGATAAAGAGAAAAAGCGATTGATTAAGCCTGAAAGCGGGTCATATCTTTATGATTTGAAAATTACAGATGAGAAAGGTGAGGTCTTTAAAAATGCACAGGATAAATATAAACAGATCAATCATTATGTTGAAATACTCAGTTCTTTGATTAAGGAAGTACCGGGAACACAGCTGAAAAAAGCAGTAGATATGGGTTCAGGCAAAGGATACCTAACTTTTGCTTTGTATGATTATTTGCATAATGTACTCAAACTGAATACAGAAATCACCGGAGTGGAATACCGGCAGGATATGGTGGATTTATGTAATCGCATTGCCGGGAAATCCGGTTTTAATCAGCTCAACTTTGTTCAGGGTACGATCGAAGAGTTTGAAAGTGAGCATATTAACCTGTTAATTGCTTTGCATGCCTGTGATACGGCTACTGATGATGCAATTTATAAAGGCATCAGGGCAGGAGCGGAGCTTATTGTTGTAGCACCTTGTTGTCATAAACAGATCCGGAGAGAAATTGAGAAAAATAAAGCAGAGAATGAATTGAATTTCCTGACTAAATACGGAATTTTTCTGGAACGCCAGGCGGAAATGGTAACTGACGGAATCAGAGCATTGATTCTTGAGTATTTTGGATATAAAACCAAGGTTTTTGAATTTATCTCAGATGCTCATACACCTAAGAATGTCCTGGTTGTGGGGATTAAGTCCAAAGAGAGAGATGATAAAAAAGCCGGAATCTTAAAGAAAATTCAGGAGACCAAGACCTATTTCGGAATAGATTACCACCATTTGGAAAGGCTGCTCAAACTCAGCTAAACAGAACAAAGGGGCAGAATTATTTACAATGATCCTATCCCTTTTTAATATTCTCCGGAGCATTTAACCTTGTACACTGGCAAGTGCTTCAATATCTTTTACTTCCAGGACATGTTGTTCAGGACCGTGGTTGACAGAATTAATCATGGCTAATCCGATTTCTTTCAGGGTCAGTACATATTTTGGCAAAATTGCCTTCCAGAACGGATAAGCCCAGCTGAAATACTTGTAATAAGGAAGCGTATTTTTCAAACCCTTTGTCGGATTAATGTATCCGGGTCTGAAACCATAAACATGCCTGAAAGGCAGTTTGAATAAATCATTTTCAGTTTTTCCTTTAATCCTCGCCCATGAAGAACGACCTTTTTCAGTGCTGTCAGTTCCAGCCCCTGAAATGTAGCAGAAGGTCATATCAGTATTAAGTCTGGAAAGCGTTTCAGCCACATGAAGTGTAAGCGTATGTGTCATGCTGAAATAATCTTCTTCTTTTACCCCGACAGATGAAATCCCGAGACAGAAAAAACAGGCATCGTATCCTTTCAATTGATCTTCAATAGCAGAGAAATTGAAGAAGTCTGTATGAATAATCTCCTTGATTTTCGGGTGATTCATACCACCGGGTTTTCTGTTGATTAGTAACACTTCTGTAACCAGAGGATGTTGCAGACATTCATAAGCAACTCCTTCACCAACCATTCCGGTTGATCCGGTCACTATTACTTTTATTGTTTTTTGAGCTGAAAAGGCCATTTTTAAAGAGTTTAATAATAATTTGCTAAATCTGATAAAGACGGATTTATGGTAAATATGATTTTAGACTTATTGAAAATAAATACTTGTTTCGCTGATTCTGTTTTCAATGAAATCCGGATAAAACAGTACCGACTAGTCACTCTATTTTTTTTAAAAATCTGTTTTTACGGGAAATGGTTCAGACAAACAGTAAATATTTTATTGAAAGAAAGGTTTCCATTTATATTTCAAATTGCCTGATTGGTATTTCACAGTGAATAAATAATTTTATATATTTGTCCTATAGACTAAAATAAAATCATGAAATATACTGCTTTAATATGCTTATTGCTTGGGCTTTCTGCCTTTAACATAGAAGAAAAACCGGAAGATACTGATTATAAAAACCAGATTGAACTCTGGCATCAGCAGAGAGTAAATACCTTAAAAAGTGAATCAGGCTGGCTGAATGTGGTAGGGCTTTACTGGCTTGAAGAAGGGGAAAACACCTTTGGCACTGCCATTGGAAATAAGGTAATTTTCCCGAAGGGTAAAGCAGAAAACAAATTAGGAACTTTTGTACTGAAGAATGGGATTGTGACTTTAAATGTACTTCCGGGTATTCAAATCAGGGCTAATAATGAATTATTCAGCAAAGGAGTGATTTTTGACGGAACGAATACAAAACCATTGGTACTTTCCTATAAAAGTTTAAGCTGGTTTATTATCAAAAGAGGAAATAAATACGGAGTCAGACTCCGGGATTTTGAAAGTGAATCTTTGAAAAACTTCACCCGTATTGATCGTTTTCCGGTGGAGGAAAGCTGGAAAATTGAAGGGACATTTGAAGCTCCTGCCAGCCCGAAAACTATTGCCATCACCGATGTGATCGGTTTAACTTCCGAGCAACCTTTGGCAGGAACGCTGTCATTTGAAATTCAGGGAAAAAAATATAAACTGGATGCAACAGGAGAAGGAAATTCCCTGTTTATTGTGTTTGCTGATCAGACTTCCGGAAAAACTACTTATGGAGGAGGAAGATTTTTATATGTACCTAAACCTGCAGATGGAAACAAAGTAGTTATTGATTTCAACAAATCGATAAATCCTCCCTGCGCATTTACAGCCTTTGCCACATGCCCTTTACCCCCTGCTCAGAATAGACTGGCAGCTAATATTCAGGCGGGAGAAAAGGTTTACGGAGACCACTGATATCATCAGGCTTTGTAAAGCGAATATTTGTATCTGATCCGGTTTCCCTCGGGAAGTGTTTCGATTTTCTTCAGGCCGGATTTCTCAAGGACCCTGATTGATCCGGCATTCCGGGATTCCACATAGGCAATAATATCAAAATCCGGTTCGATTTCTTTGCCAAATTCAATGAGTTTTAAAGCAATTTCGCCTGCATAACCCTTTCCCCAGTGTTTCTCAAGCAGGCGAAAACCTATTTCAATCTGATCTTTCTCTTCATAAGTGAATCTGGCACCTCCGATTAACTCCCCGCTTTCTTTGTCTTCTACCATGTATGTTCCAAAAAGAGGATGCAGATTACTTTTTTCAACAATTTTTAAAAGCATTTCATCAGACTCCTGTCTGTTCAGTGCCTTTCCTGTAATAAATCTCATTACGTTTTCGTCGCAACTCATGATATAATATTTGTCGGCATCTTTTTCACTGATTTTAGTGAGAACTAATCGCTTTGTCTGCATCATTGAGGTAAGTTTTTAATGGATAATATGGTTTGTTTATGATTCCCGGTTTACCCTGAAAAAGATTGTTCCGGTAATTTTCTGAGAAGAATTCTGAATTTCAAATATGGTACTAATTTATCCAATGACAAAGCTAAAAGAACAAAAAAACATTGTTCATATCGTAAAGACTGTACCGGTGTTTTATGTTTCGGAAATCTTAATTATTTACCGGATCGACTACAGAGATTTGGGACAGGAATAATAAATATAATTTAGATCAGAAGCAGGCTTGAAAAAGCTGAAAATAGTTGATGCATATGCCAAAAAGGCAGGGAAACCTGCTGCTTTTACAGAAACAGGACTTGAATCTGTTTCTGATTTTCTGAAGTTTTACAGTGACCCTTATACTGCTTTTGGAAAAGATTTTCCGGATTTGTATAAATAATGATCAGAATCTCCCTTTCTCAGATTAATGAGAAAGAGAGATCAGGCAGAAAAGACTTGATTTTAATGAGAATCCCTGGTAACCTCGCTGCCGGATTTGCCTTTAAGAAAATCCATATCTGCACCTAAATGAGCCTGTTCTACATGTTTAATATAAAGATTGACATACCCTCTGTTGATAGCCAGGTCTAAAGGTTTCCAGTTTTTACGTCTTTCCGATAACTCTTCCTCAGAGACCTCCAGATTTAAAGTTCGCTGATGAACATCCAGACTAATCCAGTCGCCATTTTGAACCAGTGCCAAAGTCCCTCCGTCTGCTGCCTCAGGTGAAACGTGTAAAACTACCGTTCCAAAGCCTGTGCCGCTCATTCTGCCATCAGAAATTCTGACCATGTCATGAACGCCTTTTTCCAGAAGTTTTTTAGGAATCCCCATGTTTCCTACCTCTGCCATTCCGGGATAACCTTTCGGGCCAACATTTTTCAGAACCATTACTGAATTTTCATCTACTTCTAAAGCCGGATCGTCGATTCTGGCATGATAATCTTCAATGGTTTCAAAAACGACAGCTTTTCCCCGGTGTACCATCAGCGCCGGAGTGGCTGCTGAAGGCTTTAAAACTGCCCCGTTCGGAGCAAGATTTCCTTTTACAACAGCAATTCCGGATTCCGGTTTGAAAGGATTTTCCAGGGTTGCTACAATGTTCCGGTCATATACCTCTGCTTCCAGAGAATTGTCTCCGATACTTTTTCCATTTACAGTAATTGCTCCGTTATGAATAATACCTGCCAATTCCTTGATTACAGCAGGTAAACCTCCGGAATAATACAAATCTTCCATAAAATGCTCACCTGAAGGCTGAATATTCGCTAAAAGCGGAACATTTTGAGAATATTTATCAAAATCCATAATATTCAGATCCACCCCGATTCTGCCGGCAATTGCAAGAAGATGTATGACAAAATTGGTTGAACCGCCAATTGCGGCATTGACCATAATTGCATTTTCAAATGCTTCACGGGTGAGAATTTTTGATAAAGTCAGGTCTTCTTTCACCATTTCAACAATTCTTCTTCCGGACATTTGAGAAATCACTTTTCGTCTGACATCTGCCGCAGGAATAGCCGCGTTATTTGGTAAAGAAAGTCCCAGGGCCTCAACCATGGTAGCCATCGTGGAGGCTGTACCCATAACCGCACAATGTCCCTGTGTACGTGCCATACAGGCTTCAGCTTCTACAAACTCTTTCTGGGAAATTTCACCGAGTTTGTAGGCTTCTGCAAACCGCCATACATCGGATGTTCCTATATTTTTGCCTTTCCAGTGCCCTTTCAGCATAGGGCCGCCGGAGATTACCAGCGTTGGTAAATCTACACTGCAAGCACCCATCACTAGGGAAGGAGTCGTTTTATCACAACCGCATAGTAAAACCACACCATCTACCGGATTGGCTCTGATAGATTCCTCAACGTCCATACTGGCCAGGTTGCGGTAAAGCATGGCTGTAGGTTTTATCAGCGTCTCTCCCAAAGACATTACCGGAAATTCAACCGGAAAACCTCCTGCTTCGAGCACCCCTTTTTTAACAGATTCAGCCAGATCTCTGAAATGTGCATTACAAGGAGTCAGTTCCGACCATGTATTACAGATTCCGATAACAGGTCTTCCGTCAAACATATCAGGTGGAATACCCTGATTTTTCATCCAGGCACGATAAATGAATCCATCTTTCCCGGTTTTTCCAAACCAATTTTGAGAACGAAGTGGTTTTTTGTTTTCCATAGTAAATAGTAATAGTGAGCGATTGCTGTTTAACAAATCAGAGTGTTTTTTTCATCAGATGCATTCCTCTTAATTCAGATTTCATAAGCCTGAATTCGTCATCCAGTCTGAAATTACTGATAATTTCAAAGCCTGTTTTCTGATAAAATGCAATGGAATTAGCACTGCTGTCCATCACTTTCAGATAAATGCAGGATTTTCCGAGAGAACGTGCTGAATCAAAAGCGAAAAGTATCATTTTTTTACCCAAACCTTGTCCTGCAAACTCTTCAAGAAAATAAATTCTTTCAACCTCCATTCCTTCCGGATCTTTTCCGAAAGTATAATTCAGTTTAATGTAACCTACCGGTTCATTTCCCATTTTCATAAAAAAGAAATCTGTATTCGGGTGTTCAATTTCGAGTTTCAGAACTTCCGGTGCATAAACTTTTTGGGTGTACCATTCAAGGCCCCCCTCATCCCAAAGGTAGGGAAAATGCTGTCTGTAGATACGATTGCATAACTGAGAAAGCAGGTGATTTTCATTTGAATCAACTTTGATAATCTGAGGCGATAGAGACATTTCTGGAAAATTAGTTTATTCGGAATCAATGGATTTCTGCATGGCAAACTTTAAATTATAGCCAAGACTATACTCACAGGTTCTGGTGCCGGAAGGAAAGGATGTAAATTCAGCATTTCTGAATTGAAATTGCCGTACAATTTTATTTCCTCTCAGAAACAAGGTATCTTCTCCTGCATAACCAAACGAAGGCCTTCCGATCAATTTCGGTAAATTGAACGGTATCAGCTGATTCTGCCGGAGCTCATATCCTGTAAAAGCCATTCCTTTCCCGGCGTTTAAGAAAATCAGAATTTCGGGAGAACCATTTCCGTTAAGATCCGTCACCTGTGCCGAAATAATTCCGTTGATTCCTTTGAGACTGTTTTGAGCTATTTTCTTTGAATTTTCATAGGCTGTCAGAATGTATGAAGAAGAGTCTTTCCTTATTTTGAAAAGAAAAGCATCATTTCTGAATTCCATTTCATTGTCTGATTCATCCGTAACAGTTTCCGGGATCTGTAAACTTTGCCGGGCCTGAATTTCCGGAATTTGGTTCAGAGACGTTTCAGAAAGATCATTTTCATTTTCTGAGGATTCATATAAAAACATACCACCAACGAGACAAATGATGAGCAATGCAGCTAAAAGAATCTTAATGTTTGGCTTGAGCATGAAAAATTAAGGCTTAATTCGCAAATATGTTAAATTTTCAGCTTGATAAAAAGCATTTTTGCGCTTCGTTTCTTTTCAATAATTTTGAGTCCGGAAATATTCGGGATTTTGAAACGTTAGAGGAAAAAGCCTCAGCGCTTAATGTCAGACCTTAAAATGAATACTGTTTTGAAGATTTTTGCTTTTTGCATACTGGCCGGAACGGCCATATTCGGGTATAATTTTTACCGCGAACAATTTCCTGAAGATGCTGATTTTTCCCAGAATGAGCATTTTTCTCTGCAACTGAATCCCGCCACGCTTCAAAATCGACTGACAGAAACACCAGATTTTCCTTTTTCTGCCGTAACTGATAATAATTACATCGGTTGGGAGAAATTTCCCGTTTTTCATTTGCCTTCACAGTTCAAATTTGTATTTCATGGCGCAAGAATGGAAAACGATAACCTTGATCAGATTCTCAGCCGCGGATTTACACACGTTGATATTTCTAGAATGAGCGATCAGGAAAAAGTAAAATCCAAAGTTTCTCAACGGGCCATTATGATGGGGGCTAATTATTTTACGCAGTTTAATGCTATGTTTTCGAATGCGCCTTTAGGCGTGATGGACCCATTTGCCGAGACGGATCAGAAATTTCAGAATTATGTGGCTCAATTGCAAGGAATATGCTTTAACCATTATCACGACTGTGCAGAGGGAAGTGTAATGAGAGCGACAGTTGATTTGTTTGTCTGGGATCTGGAAAATGTACTATATAAACCTGAGAAGAAATATCTGGCACCAAATTCACCCGGTAGAAATATTCCTGATGATAAATTTGACATAGCTTATTTCAATGAAATGGCTAAAAAGTATCGCTTATTGGTCGAGACTACCAAACAGAATGTAGTGGCTGGGGCAAAAGTAGGTACTTATAATCCGGGTTGCCCTATTGAAATGGGCAATTTTAACCTTGAAAACTATAAAAACCCTTCATCCAAGATGTGGATGTGGGACTGGCCGGCAGGTTCAGATAAAAAAAATTACCGTGATTTTGTAGATTTCCAGACACCCGGAGGATATTTCTTAACCAATAACCTTGAAAACCGGGACGGGATCTATCAGATTATGGCAGATCAGGAAGTCAATGCACATTGGTCTTCCATTCCCAGAATTCCGGTAGAATGGATGTTTACCACGAATCTTCCCAATGCTCCCGTTCCACCTAAACTGGCGGAGGCTACTTCAATTTTTACGGTTATGTCAGGCGCACAAGGTGCATGGTTTTGGGATGAAGTTTTTAAAATGACTAAAAACCAGTCGACACTTCAAAATCCTCGTCAGAGAAATTATGCCTGTTACGAATATTATATTGCCGGATTATACAGACTGAGTAAGCATAATGATTTTTTACAGACTAATTATCAGGCAGTGATTCCGGAAGTTTCATTTGATGGCGGGAAAAGTTTTTCTCAGTTGAATGCAGCAGAATTAAGACAAAAATCTTTACCTCTTGTCAGAGCACTTGTTTCGAAAGGAAGAATTTTGTTAGCCGCCCAGAATCCCAAAGCCACAGGTGCTGATCAGAAAGTAACACTGGTTGTTAAATACGGAAACTGGAAGGATGTTATTACATTGAAGGGGGAAAATGTGTATCTGGGAGAAGCAAGGATGTAAGAATACAAGTTTTTCTCTGCTTTGCCAGCTGCAAAGCAGAGAAAAACATTCTATAAACCATTACTCAGCAGTTACAGGATCTATAATTGTTGAAACCATATTGATAGAATTTGCCGGGAAACCTCCCTGTGAAGCATGCTGTCGAACCATTTCTTCATTTGGCGCATTATAAACACAATAAATTTTATCAGCGGTTACATAGCTGTGAACCCACTGAATTTGAGGGCCCATATTACTTAATACTCCACAAGAGGTTTGTGAAATGGCCTTTAATTGTTCGGCTGTTAATTTTCCCGCTCCGGGAATTTCTCTTTCAATTACATATTTTGGCATGACATTTAGTTTTCTACTCGTTTGGCTTTTCGGTTACGCCCCGTTTTTAAAGTGGTTTCTGGTCTCCACATTTATTACTGATAAACGATTTCAGATCTTTGAGTATCCCGATTTTAATAGAATATCACCTTTTCAATTTTTCAACATTCTGTCCGGAATCAATATTGTCAATCATTTCTCTCCATAAATGACAAGCGCGCTGGAGTCGATCATAATATTTCCATCAGGATACCTTTCGTTAACTGTCAGATACACTTCTCCTTTTATTTTCTCTTTCATCGCCTCATCAGCTTTGCTGAGTGCTGCAACAATAGGCGCACCTACCTCGGTCATCATATTCCAATAAGCATCAGTTGTCTGACAATTCAATTGTCCTGTAATTTCTTTTTGGGAAATGTTTTTTAAACCCACCTGCATGAACAAAGCTGAAATAAAACCATCTTCGGCGCAACGAAACATTCCGGGTGCACCCTGTAAGGGAACAGGCAGTTCCATGTTTTTATTGATTGTTCCCATAATAGCGGTAACCCAGAAATTCTTTTTGGGCACATTCCAGACAGCTGTGGCGATTCTTCCTCCGGGTTTTAATACACGTACCATTTCTTTAGCCGCTAGTAACATATCAGGGAAAAACATGAAACCGAAACGGCAGCTTATTGCATCAAAAGTATTGTCTGGAAAAGGTAATTCGCAAACATCGCAGGTACGGGTTTCAATATTCATAATACCTCTTTTGGCAGCATTTTCCCTTGCAATGGCAAGCATATCATCTGCGAGGTCAGTAATGATAACTTTTCCGTTGGTCAGCATAGACGCGATAGTCAATCCGGGTTCACCGGTTCCTGCTGCCACATCCAGAATTAGTTCATCATTTTTCGGATTCAATAATCGGATAATTTCATGACCCATTGGTCTCAAAAAATCCATTGTGATCGTATCCCATTTTTTCCAGCCGGCAGAAAATTTATTCCACGACGCTTTTTGCTGTTCACGGATTTGTTCCAGTTGCTGTTCCATTATTTGTGTTTTTATTTGTGACAACGCTAAATTTTGTTTTCTTTAATTAGTGGTTGCACAATCACAAAGCATGCAGATCTTTTACAGGAAAATGGTAAACAGAGGCTTTAGTATTATGTTAAAACTCAGGATTCATGATCTGCTGGTTTTATTTAAAAACGTATATTTCCTCTATTTCAAAGGTATCAATTTAGGCATTTCCCTGCAGAAAAACAAGATATTTTTGAGGTTTTATTGGCTTTTTCAAAGAGATGTAAGTTGATAGAAATAAAGATTTACCTCTGATGAAATGGTGTAAAAACCTGTTTTTATCTATATCAGAACGGAGTAATATAAACGCAGAGATTTCTTCAAGGAAAGGATTTTGATCTGTATCAGGTTTCTATATTTCAGGTTTTTTGACAGAAACGATCTGAATGGTAATCTATTTATAGAAAAACTATCCCGGCCTATTTAAGCAGGGATAGTTTCAGATATCCTAAATGAATAGGATCCTGCTCTGTTTCAGATGAGGGAGAGAGTTTAATTTTATATTTCTCTTTTTGAGACGGCGAAAGAATATCTTCAATTTCATAAAGTTCATCAACATCGATTCCATATTTGTCGTCAATATGAGACGAAGCACCCTCAAAATGATTGTTCTGAAAGAATAAAGTTTGTTTGGCTTCCTTAAAAGCTGCTGCCCGATCTTGCTTTACAGTAAGCATAAAATAATGCTGTTCTTCAAATTTATTCTCCTGATAACCTCCGAGATTGATGAAGAAAAGTTTGTTGTTTTGTTCGGTAAAGTCTTCGGCCGCCTGTTTTAATGATACCTGAATTTTGAATCCATCGACATTTGTCACTTCTCTCCAGGCATCAATATGGATTTTACCAGCCTCTGGCCAAAATGCTTCCATATCATTGACGAGTTCCTTAAGAGAGTCAGCAATTCCAAAGAAAATATCATGTTGTTCAACATGCCTGCCGGTAGGTTTGCAGCCAAGTAATACCATGTATAGCTTTAATTCAGACATATTTAATCTTTATTTTGTTGAAAGAAAATGGATACTTTTAACCGATAATAGCCTTCTCAATTCTGGAAATAGCCTCTTCTAAAACTGATTTCGGACAAGCAAAATTTAACCTGAAAAATCCTTTCCCCATAAAAGTACTGCCGTCAATAACCCTTACTCCATGAGCTAATAGTTTTTCAAGGATATCAGGATAATCGCTCTGGATCCATGCCAGATAAGTAGCTTCATGCGGATACATTGTCAAACCCGGCAGTGCATTAATTCTCTCTATCAGTAAATCATGGTTAATTTTCAGGTATTTCAAAAGTGCATCATGCCATTCTTTACTGTCGCGATAGGCTGCCAGAGCAGCTTTAATGGAATAACGGGAAAGAGGAGGGAAAAAGCCCATTTTGGCAGCTTCAAATTGGCTTCTTAATTCAGGATTTGAGATAATTGCTACTGAAAATCCTAAGCCGGCAATATTGAAAGTCTTACTTGGAGCCATTAAGGTAATAGTAAGGTCAGCCGCAGTCTGACTTAATCCTGCAATTGGAATGTGCGGTTTGGTTTCATCAAGAATCAGGTCGCAATGAATTTCATCTGAACAAATTACGATGTTATGCTTAGCACAGATATCTGCCAGTCGCTCTAATTCTGCTTTGGTAAATACCGTTCCGGCAGGATTATGAGGGTTGCAAAGCATGAACAATTTAGTGTTTTCTGTAATATTAGCTTCCAATGCTTCGAAATCAAACGTCCAGCGATTGTTTTCCAGTTTCATCGGGAAGGTTTGTAAGGTTTTCCCAACCCACTTTGGAGCCAGATGGAAAGGATGATATACCGGAATGGGAGTGATAATAGCATCTGTTGCCTCTCCGATGGCCTTGCAGGTAGCAGTTAGCGCCGGCACTAGCCCAGGAATCCATACAAACCAGTCTTTTTCAGTTTTCCAGCCATATAAGTTTTCCAGTCTTTTCTGAAGAACTTCTCCTAATTCCTCCGGAACGATAGAATAACCCATTACTCCATGTTCAGTTACTTCTCTGAGTGCCTGTAAAACAGGTTCAGGAGCCCGGAAATCCATATCTGCTACCGGCATAGGAATTGTATCGGCAGGATCATTGAAAAAATCCCATTTATAACTTTCAGTATTATGTCTCTCAATAATTTCGTCAAAAATATTCATTGGCAATGGTTTTAAATAAGCTGATGCTGAGATGTGATGAAGTGGAATGTTTATTGTTTATCCATGATTCCGGCCTTCTTAAAATTCAAAGATAATACGGTTGCCAGAAACATAATAAAGGTGATGATTAAAAAAGCATTCCGGTACGATTCTGTTTTGTCATAAATACAACCCGTCAGTACTGGCCCGACGAAAGCTCCGGCAGATTCAAACATGCTGATAGTTCCGTTGATTTTTCCGGCAGATTTTAATCCGAAGGTTTTGACAGTCAATACATTGTAAAGTGTGTAAATGCCGCCCCAGCTCAGCGCAGTAATGATTGTTGCAGGAATGAGAAATGAAAGATTGAGGGTAGCAAATCCCAGACTCCCGAGCATTAATGCGACGCAGCAAACTGTGAAAACGATATAAGTATTGAAATAATCGGAAAGTGAAGAAATTGCAAATTTGCCAAGAAACGCAATACCAAAATACAAGGTAAGCAGCCAGCGGGCATTAGTTTCAGAAAATCCCAGTCCGATAGCATTCATGAAAATATTGGAGACAATGCCCACCACGCTATAAAATGTAAACATCCCGCAGATGCAGATTAGCCAGAATGTACGGGTTTTAAATGCTTCGGAAAGAGTCAGGCCGTTATCAAGAAGATCTGAAGTTTTTTCCGAAATATTTCTGTCTTCACCGTAAGCTACAGATCCGATTTCTGAGGGTGCATTTTTTACGATCAGCAGAATATAGAAGAACAGCGCAAGCGGAAGAATAGAGAGAATCATAAAGGCATCCCGCCAGCTGTACAGGTCAATCCAGCTTCCGATCAGGGGAGGAAAAATAAAACCTCCAAGGCTGGTTCCTGCAAGCGTTACGCCCAAAGCAATACCTCTGTGTTCTTTAAACCAGCTTGAAACAAGTATAATGGCAGAGATTGAACCGGCTGTGGCATAAGACAAACCCATCAGGATATGCAGGAAATAAGCCTGAAATTTTGAGGTAATAAAACTGTATGAAAAAAGTGCGACAGTCAGCAGAACTGCGCCTGAAAGCATGAGCTTTTTAACCCTTATTTTATCAATGAGGATGCCGGAAAACAGGATAAATGCAAATGCCGTTCCATTGGTAAGAGAGTCTCGCCACTTCAATTCACTCCTGGTCCAGTGGAATTCATCCAAAAGCGATTTGTCGAACACAGAAATGGTAGTGGTAGTCAGTCCGTTAATAATCAGTAAAATTAACAAACCTGAAAAACAGATAATTATGGGATAGTATTGATGTTTCCAATTTGACGTATTAATAGTTTCGGTAGTGTTATTTTCGGGTATCATTTTATACTTAGTCCGGTTAACTCTGGTCAATTACTCAGTCCATAAAGTCTAAATAAAAGATAGATTATGTCTTTTATACAATTTAAGGAGTGTTTAGGTTCACACCAAGAGGAAATTGTACGTAAGGTTTTGGAGAAGTAAAAAATGAAAAGTGATAATTTCAAGATTAAATTGGTTTTTTTATGGATGCTTTTGTATGGAAAATACTTGTTATGCTTAATATTTTTTTCAAATTTGTTTTGATATATTGAGAATTTTATAACTTTAGTGACGAATAAGTAGTTTTGTGCTGTGTAGACGGACCTTTTCAGGTCTGCTAGCTTGATTTTTATAATCTGGTAGTAAATGCTTCACATTTCTAACGTATGATCCATGAAAAGACTTTTATTAGTATTACCGTTTCTTGCTTTTTTTAATAACGTTTATGCCCAAACCCTGATTCAGTTAGATGAAATTCATCTTCACATGAAAGACTCTATTGATAAGGAAAACACAAGTGATTTCTATCGCTTATATTTTAAAGCAAGAAGGCTTGAAGGGAAATCACTTAACCCCTCTGAAAATGTAGATATTCTTACGCTCAGACCGAAGGAGGCTACCATTAATATTTCATATCAGGAAGTTTCAGCTGTGAATGTTCAGAATTCCGGAAAAGAGAAAAAAACTGAATCTTTCGGAACGGCTGCTGAAACCATTTCATCTTATGGCTTGCACTGGGTTGCCATTAATACCAAAAATCTGAAAAAGACGGTTAAAACCTTGCTGAAAGCGGGGTATGGATTTGCGATAGAGAATTTTTATCTGCCCGGAGAACAGGAAATAAATGCCGTAGCAATGTATGGATATGATAATCAATTGGTTGTTTTAGTGGAAAGAGAGGATAAAGAAGCCAACACTTTTGGAATAGATCATGTGCAGATGATTGTTGAAAATCTTGAAAAAAGTATTCGTTTTTATAAAGACATCTTCAATGCAGAGCTGCTGATAAAGAAAGACCGTTCAGCGGTTTTATCAGTTAAAAATCAAAAGATTGTACTTTCCGAGCCGGAAGCACTTGGTTTGGTCAGAGAGCAGATCCGTAAGATTGATAAAAATAGCCCTAATTCACTCGATTGTCAGCTTAGCTTTCTCTATGAGGAAGTAGAACCTGCATTTTATGCGGTTAAGGGACAGGGATACGAGGTGGCTGTGGAGCCTGAAACTTTTTACTACCTTAACAAACCTGCCAATTATATCTATTCAATTATCCGGACACCTGACGGAGCCCCTTTAAAAATATTCCAGGAAAACGGAAGACTTGCCGCCCGTGATGCAGGAAGTAATATTTCAGTCGGGAAAAAAAAGACTGACCAGAAGGCAGAATCAATATCTTTGTTAAAGAGGTAATAATTTGTTAATGTATTTTGTCGTTTTTTAAAACAGGCTTATTCAAAATATAATTGGATAAGCGTTGAATTATTACTTTCCGGTAATTTCAGGGAAATAGCGGAAACAGGAACAATTTTACATCATATTGAGAGCCGGATTTTCCTGTTAATAACTTATTTTCTGTGTACTTCAGTTAATTTGAAATCTGAGATCAGATTTTAAGTTAATTTTGTTAAAATAAGACTTTTCAATTATTTAATGTGAGTATAATGAATGTTAAAAAATGTATTCTTTTGAGCTTTTTGGGCCTGGCATCAGGACCATTATTTGCTCAGATGCAGGAATCTTCTGCTGATAAAGCTCCCTTGAATTGGTTCAATCTTGATTATCAGGAAAATGGGGTGAGGGGTGTAAGTACGGAAAAGGCTTACCGTGAGATATTGAACAAAAAGAAATCTCATGCCGTAATCGTGGCGATTATTGACTCAGGAGTAGATATTGCACATGAAGATTTATTGGGCAGGATATGGAAAAATGAGAAGGAAATTCCCGGAAACGGAATTGATGATGATAAAAACGGATATGTAGATGATATATATGGCTGGGATTTTCTGGGCAATAAAAACGGGCAGGATATTGATAAGGAAACAACTGAAATTACCCGCGAGTATGCCAGGTTAAAAAAGGTTTTTGAAAATACGCAGGATGCAGGTTCTCTTACACCAAAGATGAAAGCCGACTATGATCTATACCTGAAATATAAGGCTAAGTACGAAGAAAAGGTGAAAGAGCTGGAAGAACAGGGGCCGTTTGTTATCAAGCTTTATGAAAAATATAATGAATCCAAACAGCTGCTTACGACTTATTTTAATAAAGCAGATTTTACCCGGGAGGATCTGGCCAAAATAAATGATGCTTCTTCTGATGATCTGAAAAGAGCGAAAAGAATTTTTGAAGTGCTGGAGCAAATGGGGCAAAATGAAGAAAAGCTGAAAGAGGCTTATGATTACTTCAATTCCCAATACAAATTCGCGATTAACCTTGACTATAATCCAAGAAATATCGTAGGAGATGATATTAATAACCTGAAAGAAAAAGGATACGGTAATAATGAAGTAAAAGGCCCTGATGCCAGACACGGAACACATGTTGCCGGAATTGTGGCTGCAAACAGAAATAATTCCTTAGGAGTAGAAGGCGTTTGTAACGATGTGAAAATCATGGTGCTAAGGGCTGTTCCTGATGGAGATGAGAGAGACAAAGATGTGGCGAATGCCATCCGTTATGCCGCAGAAAATGGTGCTTCAATTATTAATATGAGCTTTGGAAAGGCCATTTCTCCTCAGAAAACAGCTGTTGATGAGGCCGTAAAATTTGCACAGGCTAAAGGTGTATTATTTATTCATGCTGCCGGAAATGAGAATGAAGATATTGATGTAAATGATAATTTCCCGACCAGAAAATACCTTGATGGAAAAGAAGCTGAAAATTGGATAGAAGTAGGAGCAAGTTCATGGGTTTCTCCCCCGGGAGCCGTAGCGGAATTTTCAAATTACGGACATAAAAGCGTAGATGTTTTCGCACCGGGTGTTGATTTGAAATCAACTGTTGTAGGATCAAAATATGAAGATTTAAGTGGAACAAGTATGGCAGCACCTGTGGTTACCGGAATAGCGGCCTTGTTAAAATCCTATTATCCTGAGCTTAATGCCGCTCAGATTAAAAAGATTATCCTGAGTTCAGCATTGACCTTGCCCGGTACTAAAGTAACTCAGCCAGGAAGCGGAGAATTGGTTGACTTCGGTTCTTTAAGTTCAACTGGTGGTATTGTAAATGCTTATGAGGCAGTAAAAATGGCAGAAAATATGCATGCAGGACATCATAGTAAATAAATTCATGGTTTAAAAGACGATAATTCCACTTTGAAATGCTTTACCTTCAATCAAAACTCAGTAATTCAGCGGAGAGCCTGCTTTCCCTTTTTATATTTATTTTAATGCTGGCGGGTTTATATCTTGCTTTCAAAATCTTCAATAAAAAAAGGTAGGGATCTCCTACCTTTTTTTTGAAATATATCTTTTGTACAAATCTGCGATAGAATTATTGCTTCTTTCTTAAGGTCTTTTTATGCCATCCCAGCAAACCAGAAATGCTGTTTCAAGCTCAGAAAGAGAGATATTGTATTCTCCTGAAAGCTGAAGTTTAATCAGAGCATGTGCACTTCCCATAATCATCGAAATTAATATCTTCGGAGAAATATCTCTTAAAACCTGCGTGAAAATAGCCTTTCTGATAAAATCGTAGGTAGGTTGGTCAAACTTTTGTAAATCAGCTCTTGAAAAAGTATTGACAAAGGGAGAATTGATGAATTGTTCAAGGAAAATGAACTCGTTTTTATTTTTGGTATAATGATTAAACAGCAGAAGATAAAAAATTCGGAAACGATCTTTAAACAGTCTGCTCGGGTCATCATTTTTAAACAGAATTTCATTCATTTGCTCCTTGTGTCTTACGTACAAGGCACAAATCAATTCATCTTTACTCTTAAAATAATGATAAATAGTCCCGGCCGCAACATTGGCATGTTTCGCGACATCTGACATCGGGGAAGCATGAAAACCATGTTTCACAATCAGTTCGAGCATGGCATTAAAAATTGCTTCTTTTTTGTCAAATTCTTTCATGTAATTATATAGATTAGTGTTAGGGGGTATGTTATAGTAAAATCTTTATACAGCTTAAAGTTATTCTGAAATATCTGGTCAAACATAACAGGACTGACTATCCGTAAAGAGAGATTTTCCTGTTTGGGGAATTTGATAATTTCAAATTTAAGATTTAATTGAAATAAAACTATAACCTGCTATTCTAAATAATTGAAAAATATATTTCATATCTTGTAAGCCCCTGACTACCTGTATAATTCCGGTACTTAAATAAAGACTCTACTTTCTGTTCTTTTAATTTTCATAATTTTTTAACACAGCTCATGAAAAAAGCCATCTCTTTCCTTTTTTGTCTTATCTCTTTTCAGGCATTTTGCCAGCATAAAGAAGTTATTAATACAGATAAAGCTCCGCAGCCAATCGGACCATATTCTCAGGCCATAAAGTCAAATGGCTTTTTATATGTATCCGGGCAGGTTGGCGTAGACCCGGTTAGCCGGAAATTGGTTGAGGGTGGAGTAGAAGCAGAGGTTGTTCAGATTATGGCAAATATAAAAGCCATTCTTTCAGCAGCAAAACTGGATCTGAATCATGTAGTGAACACTAACATTTATATGAAAGACCTGAGTTATTTCCAGAAAGTCAATGAAATTTACGGCAAATATTTCTCAGGAAGTTTTCCGGCAAGAACAACCATTGGTGTGGCAAACCTGCCAATCGGAGCAAATATTGAGATAACAGTTGTGGCAAGTTATTAAATCCGGAAGGGAATCTTCACAACGGAGATTCCCTTTCGTAAAATCATTAGTTTCCTGCAATTCTTGCCACCATAATACCCGTTTGCGCAGGATGTTTTGCGAGGTATTCAGCCAGCGGTTCATTGGTTATTACTACCTTTTTCAGGTCGAGGGAAGCGTGTAAAAGATGGATGCGTCCATTCTGACGAATAGCAAACCCTTCATGAGAAACATCAAGACCCTTTAACGAAGTAGTAATGGCAATAATGTCTCCGTCGCTGATATAATTTTCAATCTTGCTTACCAGTGTTTTAGGAATAAAAAAGAGCTTTTGCTTATCCAGATTCACTTCAGCCATTCTGACGGCCTCCAATGCCCTGTAATTTTCGAGTTGCGGGTACTTTCCAACATGAGCCGTCATGAAATCTACTACTTTTACGAATGGTTTTCCCCCGCATTCCCTGGAAACATTTTTAATGATCCCTTTTCTTTCATTTTCAGACAGCCAATCATTAAAATAATGCAATCTGGAACCATAATGCTCAATTTTCCCACCCCGGTATCTCAGCTTTTGCAGGTTTTTCTGAAAAGTTTCAAACGACTGATCTGTTGTCAGGCCTAATGCAATACAACTTTCAACAAAAGTGGCGCAATCAAAATCTCTTAAATTCACAACCAGTTCCTCTTTAGGATTTATGTCAAGCGTATTTGCAACATAAGGAGATTCCTGAAAATATTCTGCGATTTTTAAGATCCGCTGAGCCTTTCCTGCTGGAAGAGAAGTTTTCATTACTTTATCGAAAATCTGCTTGTCATTTTCCTGGGAGACTGCCTTAAATGATAAGGAAAAAGTAAAAAAGAAAAGGCTTAAGCCATAAAGCTTAAACCTTCTGAATGTATTAATACCGGTGGATTTCATTATTGTAAGGATTTTAAATCAGTTAATGATTTGTATTTCAGTTTAATACCTTTTTATCATGTATTCCGGCATTAAACAGGAATCCTCAAATGAAAATTTTAATTGGATTCCTTAACAAACATAACGGAAATTGCACCACAAATCATAAAAAAACCTGCCAAAACTATTGCATAAATACTATTGGAATTGAATACATACTTGAGCATCAGACCACTGAATAAGCCATTTACGATTTGTGGAAATGTGATGAAAAAGTTAAAAATTCCCATGTAAACACCGATCTTTTTAATCGGAATACTGTTGGCTAAAATGGCATAAGGCATAGCCAGAATACTTGCCCAGGCGATACCCACACCAACCATACTGAATATCAGTATATCAGGGTCTTTGATAAAATATATTGAAAGTAATCCGATGCCCCCGCAGACTAATGAAAAGGCATGAGTCGCTTTTTTTCCGAATTTTCCGGCAAGTGTCGGAAGAAGTAAAGCATAAATAGCAGAGACCCCGTTGTAAATAGCAAATAATGAGCTTACCCAGTCTCCGGCATTATTATAGGATTTAGAATTATGGTCTGTCAGAGCAAGGCCATAAACCTGATGAGCGATCGCAGGCGTAGAATATACCCACATAGAGAATAAAGCAATCCATGAAAAAAACTGAACAAGTCCCAGTTGTTTCATCGTTTTTGGCATAGCAACAAAATCTTTTACAATCTCAAGCAAACCATGTTTTTCCGTTTCACCTTCAAAGCCAAACGAAGCTCTTTGTTCTGCTGAATATTCTTTTGTGGTAAACACCGTCCATAAGATAGCAATTAGAATAACTACTGCTCCGATGTAAAACGAATACAGTACATTTTCCTGCACATTTCCGTTGACAGACTCATTTGAAATGCCAAAATTCTGATTCAGAATCTGAGGCAGAAATCCTCCCGCCACAGCGCCTATCCCGATTAATGCAGTTTGTACTGAAAATCCAGTAGTGCTTTGTTCATCAGGTAAATTATCTGCCACCAAAGCCCTGAAAGGCTCCATCGCTACGTTGAATGAAGCATCCATAAACATGAGGAAAACTGCGCCAACCAGAACCGCTGGCAAAAGTCCGGTAAGAAAAGAGGCATTTGGCATGAATATTAAAGCCAAAGAGGCCAGAATTGCTCCGGTCAGAAAGAATGGTCTTCGTCTCCCAAGTTTAGTCCAGGTACGGTCAGAATAATGTCCGATAATAGGTTGAACAATCATACCCGTTAAAGGAGCTGCCAGCCAGAACAAAGAAAGATGCTCAACATCTGCGCCATAGGTTTGCAGGATACGGGAAGCATTTCCGTTTTGTAGGGCAAAACCAAATTGAATACCCAGAAATCCCACGCTCATATTAATAATCTGCGAAAGACTCAGAAAGGGTTTATTGATTTTTTTCATAAATAATGGTTAAATGGGAGAGTGAAAAATGATATTAATATCAGGAAAGAGGTCTTGCCCGTAAGCAGAAACCTCTTGTCAATCCATGTTTTCTTCCGATTTTTCTACGCCGCTGCACGAATCTGAATACCGGATTATTTCTTTTCAGAAATTTCAAAGATTTTAACCGAATTCGGGGCAAGGGTTACAGGAATAGCCTTTTCCGATTCAATAACAATCCTGGATTTTTGATCATAAACGCCTTTTAAAGTGTATTTATTTTTAGGATTTAATTCCATCGCATTCCAGGCTCCTTCAGGAATCTGAATATTAAGATTCTGCTCCTTACTGAAATCGAAATTACAGATAATTAATAGCTTTTGATTGTCTGAGTAACGGATGTAACTATACACTTTTTTCCGGTCATAACGCTCATCCTGAACATATTGCAGGTCATAGAAACCCCCTTCTCTGATGGCTTCAGAACTATTGGTGAATTTGATAAGATTTCCATAAAATGCTCTCAGCTCTTTTTGTTCGTCTGTCAGAAGACCTCCATCAAATTTACCTCCGTTCATCCAGGCCTGATGTGCCGGAACACCCCAGAAATCAAACATGGAAGTACGGTCATCTGCCTGGTTAAAACCTTCTTTATCATTGGCTTTTTCACCAACTTCCTGACCAAAATAGATCATTAAAGGGCCTGTGTGTAAAGTGGCAGTAACCACCATTGCCGGAATAACGGCAAAAGGATTTCCTTTGGCAAATGAAGGTGTATTAATACGGTGTTCATCATGATTTTCAAGGAAACGGAGCATGTGCTCGGAAATATCCCCCGATTCATTTTGCCAGACTCTGGTGATGTCTTCTACTGTGGCCTCAGGTTTCTGTTCAACCAGTCTCCTCAATCCGTCGTAAAGCCCGACTTTATCATATAAATAATCAAATTTACCGACATTGATATAATTGTGATATTCATTGGGATTATAGATTTCTGCAATGAATACCAGATTGGGATTAAGTTTTTTTGTTTTAGGAATAGCATAGGCCCAGAATTCAACGGGAACCATTTCTGCCATATCACATCTGAAACCATCAACACCCTTTTTTGTCCAGTATTCCAGAATCTGAGTCATTTTGAGCCAGGTAGAAGGGATAGGGTCAAAATGTGTCCTGCGATGATCCTGAATATCAACACCATAATTCAGCTTTACCGTTTCAAACCAGTCATCAATACCCGGATGGGCAGAAAAAACATCATTTCCGCTGGCTTTAGCCGGACTTTCACTATACGGTTTATCTGCTTTTACCGGAGAGTTTACACCATCAGGAATTTTAAATTCTGTATTGGGCAGGTAATAGAAATTATTCTGAGCGTTAAAAGAAACACTGGTATCATCACTTACTCCGAAATCTTTGATTCCTTTAGGTTTCATATCGGAATGATAAACCCTTGCCACATGATTCGGAACAAAATCCATTACTAATTTCAGGCCTGCTTTATGTACTCTTGCCAGCATGGCTTCAAATTCTGCCATTCTGTTTTCCGGTTTCTCCGCAAAAAAAGGATTTACATCATAATAATCCTTAATGGCAAAAGGTGAGCCGCATCTTCCTTTTACCACATCCGGATGGTCTTTGGGAATGCCGAAAGCTGTCAGATCTTCCATTGTTGCATGTTCAATCAGACCAGTCATGTATAAATGAGAATAACCGAATTTTTTCAGTTCGGAAAGAGCTTTGGTATTAATGTCGGAAAACTTCGTTACGCCGTTTTCGGCGGCGGAACCATTCATTTTGTTAGTAGTATTTTTGTTTCCCCAGAGGTGGAACATCATCTGGTAAACAACAATTTTGTCATTTCTTAATTTCATACTTTTGGGTCTGGTTTTCTTTTCAGATTTTTGAACGGCAGGAATAACTTTCGGAGTCCGTTTTTTATCAGGATTTATGGGTTTAACTTTTACGATATCTGAAAAAATTTCAGTAGAATCATTCACAATAGCAGAATCAATTTGCGAAACTTTTTTTGAAGTTCCACTTTTCAAAATCACTTTTCCGTTTTTTTTCACTTTTTCCCCCGTTACAGAAGTGTCATTGAAAGAATTTGCAATTTTTTTATGACTTTTTATCAAATTTTCACCTTTCGGGCTTTCTGACTTTAATTGCGCATAAATCATTTGTTGTAGAAGTAATGCTACAAATAAAATTATGTTTTTGAAGGTATTTTTAGTCATATTTCGAAATAATATTTGGTATTATAACTGTTTAGCACAGTTTTATTTTTCTTTCAATCTTCAAAAGTAAGCATCATTTTTCTATGATAAAATAGTGTGATTGCTTTATTTTGAAGAATAATTACCATTAACCAAATCATTCATATGAAAAAAATAATAAATTTTATCGGTTTCGGACTACTTTTTTTTGCACTGATTTCCGGAGAAACAAGGGCTCAGAGCATTCAGAAAGTGGAACCGGTCAACTGGTGGACGGGCATGAAAAACCCTAAACTTCAATTACTGGTTTACGGAAAAGATATCTCTGCTTTCGAGGTCTCTGCCAATTATCCCGGTGTAAAAATTGAAGGTGTTCAGAAGGTTGAAAGTCCTAATTATCTTTTTATCAATCTGACCATCGCACCCGAAACCCGGGCGGGTAAATTTATGCTTGAATTCCGGAAAACAGTACAGGTGAAAAACGGGAAAAAGAAAGCTGTTGACCAGATTGTTAAAATTTCCCAGCCATATGAATTGAAAGTCAGAGATAAAAAACCGCAGGAAATCACCTCTAAAGATCTGATTTATCAGATTCTTCCTGATCGGTTTGCCAACGGAGATCCTTCAAATGATAAATTTCCTGATATGGCTGATCCGCTGGCCGACAGAAGTAATCCTTTTTTAAGACATGGCGGTGATTTACAGGGGATTATTCAGCATCTTGACTATGTTCAGGAATTGGGTGCTACCGCTTTGTGGTTAAATCCGGTTCTCGAAAATAATCAGTTTCAGACAAATGAAGGTGGCAGCATGCGATCTTCTTACCACGGCTATCATTTTACAGACCTTTACAACGTAGATAAACGTTTAGGAGGAAACGATACCTATAAGAAACTCATCGACGCGGCACATGAGAAAGGAATTAAAATTATCCAGGATGCTATTTATAACCATATTGCCAGTAACCACTGGATGATGAAAGACCTGCCTATGAAAAGCTGGATTAATCAATGGGACACTTATACCAATACCACTTACCGTGATGAACCCCTGATTGACATTTTGCACGGTTCAGCTTCAGATAAAAAGATTATGGAGAGCGGCTGGTTTGTACCTGCTTTGCCGGATTTGAATAATAAAAATGAATTGGTAGGTAATTACCTTATTCAGCATGCTTTGTGGACGGTAGAGTTTTTCGGAATAGATGGCTGGAGAATAGATACCTATATGTACAATGATCTGGAATTTATGAATCGCTGTAATGAGGCCTTGCTTCAGGAATATCCGGATATGTTTATAACCGGGGAAAATTCTGTTTCAAATATTGTGAGCCAGGCTTATTTATCAAGAAATAATTTTAATGTTCCATTCAAAAGCAATCTGCCTTCTGCCAATGATTTTGTTTTGTCAAATGCTATCAGCGATGCCCTGAATAATGAATTTGGCTGGAATAAAGGGTTTAACAGGATTTATTCCACACTTGCTTCTGATATGATTTATCAGGATGCCAACAGAAATATGATTTTCCTTGATAACCATGATATTGACCGGTTTTATTCAGTGATTAAGGAAGATCTAAGCAAGTTCAAAATGGGGCTTGGCTTTTTACTGACTACCAGAGGTGTTCCCCAGATTTATTACGGAACAGAAATTCTTACCAAAAACTTTAAAGATCCGTCTGATGCCGAAGTAAGAAAAGACTTTCCGGGCGGATGGGCCGGGGATAAGGAAAACAAGTTTCTGGCTGCCGGAAGAAATGCCAAAGAAAATGAAGCATTTGATTTTGTGAAAACACTGGCAAATTTCCGGAAAGGATCAAGTGCCATTACGACCGGAAAATTAATGCAGTTTACACCGGAAAGTGGTATTTATGTCTATTTCAGATACGATAATAACCAGACAATTATGGTGATTCTGAATCAGAATAAAGATGAAAAAGTGGTAGAATCTTCAAGATTTTCAGAAAGAACTACCGGATTTACCAGAGCCAGAAATGTAATAACTAAGACAGATCTGACGGATCTGAAGACTATCCGGGTCGCCGGAATGTCTGTAACGGTGCTGGAATTACAAAAATAATTTAACCAAATACAGGTGGCGGTTTTTATTAAGTAGATTTTTCCTTAAATTAAAGGTGTAATCTGAACGGAAACGGGCTGAAAAAGCTCCACGTCTTTAAACCGCCACATTTAATACTACAAATTTTAACGAAATGACTTTAGTAAAAGCCTGCCTTTTTGATCTGGACGGAGTAATTGTTGACACGGCAGTTTATCATTTTCAAGCCTGGCGTCGACTGGCAAACGAACTAGGATTCGATTTTACAGAACATCAGAATGAACAATTAAAAGGTATTTCAAGAATGGAATCCCTGGAATTGATTCTTAAATGGGGCGGAGTAGAGCTTTCTGAGGAGGAAAAACTACATTGGGCTACCCTGAAAAATGAATGGTATCTTGAACTGGTGAATAAAATGACGCCAAATGAAGTACTGCCCGGCGTTCCTGAATTTTTAAATGTTTTGCGGGAAAACGGTATAAAAGTAGCACTGGGTTCGGCCAGTAAAAACTCCAGACTGATTCTTGAAAGAATCAAAATGCTGGACTTTTTTGATGCTATCATTGATGGGAATAATATTACAAAAGGGAAGCCGGATCCGCAGGTGTTTTTACTGGGGGCTGAGGCAACTGGCTGTAAACCATTTGAATGCGCCGTTTTCGAAGATGCTGTTGCCGGAATTCAGGCTGCAAAAGCAGGCGGAATGAAAGCTGTCGGTGTCGGTTCTTCAGACATCCTGACCGAAGCAGATTTTGTCATATCGACTTTCGAAGAAATGACATTGGACCGTCTGAATTTTTAATTTATTAAGGGCAACCTGCGGTGTTTTTTTTCAAAAAACACATTAGCACACTACGGAACCTTTTTTTATTTTGCCTTATTTTCGCATTCAGTTTATATATAATGTAACATTTTCAAGAATATGTAAATATGTGTGTGCCAAGTGATTGCTTGATAAGAAAATGTTCCATAAATTTCCATTAACCATCCATTACAAAACATGAAAAATTACCTGAAACACGATGAGTGGTGCATCATTGAAGAAGGGTTTAATCGCGAGTTCAACGAAATAACAGAGTCTGTTTGTTCACTTGGAAACGGCCGAATGGGGCAACGTGGAAACTTTGAAGAAACGTTTACAGGAAAGACACTCCAGGGAAATTATGTAGCAGGCGTCTACTATCCTGATAAGACTCGGGTTGGCTGGTGGAAAAACGGTTACCCGGAATACTTCGCTAAAGTTTTAAATGCTGCCAACTGGATTGGTATCAATGTTGAAATTGAAGATGAAACACTTGATCTGAATATTTGTGAGGTACATGAGTTTCGCAGAGTACTTAATATGAAAGAAGGTTACCTGGAACGTTCTTTTGTAGCTGCTCTTCCAGGTGGAAAACAAGTTAAAATTTTTGCAAAAAGGTTGAATTCTATTGTAGATGACGAATCCGGAGCAATCCATTACGCCATCACTCCCTTGAATTTTGACGGAAAAATTACTCTGACTCCTTACATCGACGGCGATATTAAAAATAAAGATGCCAATTATGATGAGAAGTTCTGGGATGAAGTTCAGAAAGAGACCGCTTTTGCTGAAGGATATATTGAAATGGAGACCAAAAAGACTGGTTTTCATGTAGTTACCGGACAGAAATTTGAGATTTTTCAAAATGGCACTTTGGCAAACTTCCAAAGTTTACCGATTAAAAAGGAAAAGTATGTAGGAAGCCAGGTTACCCTGGAAGCCAGATCTGGTGAAGAGATAGTTTTGATTAAATATGCTGTCAACCTTTCTTCTGAAAATCATACTAAAGAAGACCTTCTTCCCAATGCCAAAGCCTATCTGAAAAGAATTGCTGCGAAAGGGTTTGATCTGATTCTTAAAGAACAGGCTGAAAAATGGGCTTCCAAATGGCAGGTAAACGACATCGTTATTGAAGGTGATGTGGCTGCCCAGCAGGGAATACGTTTTAATATTTTCCAGTTGAACCAGACTTATACCGGAGAAGATGCCAGACTGAACATCGGTCCGAAAGGCTTTACCGGAGAAAAATATGGCGGTTCAACCTATTGGGATACTGAGGCATATTGTATTCCGTTCTATCTGGCAACCGCTGACCAGCAGGTTTCCCGTAATTTGCTGATCTACAGATGGAAACAGCTTGGGAAGGCCATTGAAAATGCAGAAAAACTGGGCTTCAGAAACGGGGCTGCTCTGTATCCGATGGTAACTATGAACGGAGAAGAATGCCATAACGAATGGGAAATTACTTTCGAAGAGATTCATAGAAACGGGGCGATTGCCTATGCGATTTATGATTACATCAACTATACTGGAGATGAAGCATATCTTGCCGAATATGGTATAGAGGTGTTGTTAGGTATTGCCAGATTCTGGGCTCAGCGTGTAAACTGGTCTGAATATCGTAAGCAATATGTGATGCTTGGTGTAACCGGACCAAATGAATACGAAAATAACGTAAACAATAACTGGTACACTAATTACATTGCTGTCTGGTGTTTGAAATACCTGATAGAATCAGCTGAAAAAGTAAAAGCTTCTGATCCTGGAAGATATGCGGAATTACTTGCTTTGACTAACCTGAATGAAGAAGAGGAATTTGCGCATTTCCAGCATATTATCGATAATATGTATTTCCCGGAAAGCAAAGAATTAGGTGTTTTCCTTCAGCAGGATGGCTTTTTAGATAAAGAGCTGACATTAGTGAAAGATTTACCTGAATCAGACAGGCCAATTAACCAGAAATGGTCATGGGATAGAATCCTGCGCTCATGTTTTATCAAACAGGCGGATGTTTTACAGGGAATCTATTTCTTTGAAGATGACTTTGATTTAGAGACTTTACGAAGAAATTATGATTTTTATGAGCCAAGAACAGTTCATGAATCCTCTTTGAGTCCCTGCGTTCATTCGATTCTGGCTGCGAAATTAGGTGATAAGGCGAGGAGTTATGAATTCTATCATCGTTCAGCTCGTTTGGATATTGATGATTATAACAATGATACGGAAGATGGCTGCCATATTACCTCAATGGCCGGAACCTGGATGTCGATTATTAAAGGTTTCGGAGGAATGAGAATCAAAAACGGGAAAATTCATTTGAGCCCGTTTGTGCCTGAAAACTGGCAATCGTTCTCCTTCAAAATTCGTTTCAGAACCAATACCCTGAATATTAAAACAACAGCACAGGAAGTAATTATAGAAAACCTCGCCGGAGATGCCTTATCCGTTAATGTTTATGGCGACGAAGTGCAGATTAAGTCCGGTGAAATTGTTACCGTCAATCAAAAAACTTTGGTACTTGCTTAAAGCCTTCAGTAATAGTCCTGGTTTATTTTAATCAGGTATATTTTTCGACAATATCAATTAGTTTTGTGCCACGGGAATTTCCCGTGGCATTTTTTGTACTTCATCATGACAGACATCTCACTTGAAATTTTAGCATATCTATGTTTTTTTGCCTTTCTGGCAGGATTTATTGATTCTGTGGTAGGAGGAGGAGGGTTGGTTCAATTGCCTGCTTTATTAATCTTCTTACCAGGTCTGGCTATTCCTGCAATTATCGGGACACACAAACTGGCGTCTTTTTCAGGAACATTTGTTGCCACCATTCAATATGCCAGAAAAGTAAAATTAAACTGGAAATTTCTCATTCCCATCATTATTTCAGCAGGTATTTTTTCAGTGTTAGGAGCAAGATTGGTTAGCTCGCTTGATAAATCCGTTTTGAAACCATTGATTCTGGTTTTATTGATTTTAGTACTGATTTACACCTATTTTAAAAAGGACCTTGGTAATATTCATAACCCAAAGCAGACGGGGAATAGACAATTACTATTGGGTTTGCTGATAGGCGGAGGATTAGGCTTTTATGACGGGTTCTTCGGCCCTGGAACGGGCAGCTTTCTGATATTTGCCTTTGTGATAATCTTTGGACTTGACTTTCTGAATGCTTCTGCCAATGCCAAAATCATCAATTGTGCCACCAATATTCCTGCTATAGTTTATTTTCTATATACCGGAGATGTTATTTTTAAAGTAGCTTTGCCACTTGCCGTATTCAATATTATGGGATCGGTTGCAGGCTCCAGGCTTGCGCTGACCAAAGGAAGCAGTTTTGTGAGGATGTTCTTTCTGGTAGTGGTAACGGGAATAATTCTCCGTTTTGCCTATGACATTTTAAAAGAAGTATAGAAAAAAATCTTTGTTCAAAATGACATAAAAAAGCCCCGATTGCTGTCGGGGCTTTCATTACATTAAGCAGATATTTCTTCTTTTATCATTTGGACATCCGGCATTGTGGTATCCGTTAATGAAACTCTTCCTCTTTCTTTCCGGACAATTCTTGAATAAAGGCCTACTTCCTGACTAAATAAGAAGGTAAAAAATAGTTTAGTATAGGAAGTGTGGTATAACAGATTATCATAAAACTCCGGAGCTGTATTTTTCAATTTCGGCAGATTATTCCATGGAATTGAAGGCATATCGTGGTGTTCATTATGGAAGCCAACATTCATGTTAATTCCATTCAGGCCACCATAATAGCTGTAAGTTTCCTGATTCTTGTCAAGTACCAGATAATGCTCCTGGATCCATCTTGCTCCAAGTGGGTGAAGACCTACAGAGAACATGAAACTGGCTCCAAGGTAAGCCAATGCCGGCCATCCAAGAAAGTAAACAATAACTGCGTCAAAAGCAATCTGGGCAACAATGTTCATAATCACCCATTTGTCGAACACCGCTAATTCAATACAACGGATCGTACGAATAGCCTGAAATATTGGAAATAGCAATAACCAAAGTGCTTTTCCGATAAAGTAGTTATTGATCATTTTAGCTTCCCAATGATCCGGAAGATCAGCATCCAGTTCATGAACTCCCTGAAAAGCATGATGTTTCAGGTGGTAATTTTTGAAAGAGATCGCAGTAGGAAGTAAGGAAGGAAAGTTTGCAATAATACCTGCATATACATTCCATGATGGTTTTTTGAAGATCAGATTATGAGCGGCTTCATGGATACATACAAAAAGTGTATGTACAGGAAAAGCGCCGATACACCATGCTGCAGCGAGAATAACCCACCACGCCTGGTCTTTTACCAAATAAGCCATAACAATCTGAATACTTACACAGGCAAGTATCCAAACGGCAGTCATAGGATTTTTACTAATCAATTTTTTTACTTCAGGGTGAGCTTTCAGGATTTCGCGGGTACGGGTGCGATGTGGTTCTGTTCCTGTAACGTAAGTAAAATCTTGCTTGTACGCCATTTCTTAGGGTATTTGTTTGTTCTTGTAATTTAAACGAAGTTCTTTTTCAAATATGATTTAATTTCAGATTTCTCAAAGATACCGGCCTTGTCCGGACTTTCAGATGATAAAAATCATTGATGAAAAGCAAAAATTATTCAAATATACTGCTAACAATGCGTTTTATCAATTTGTTTCCAAATTAATACAATTTTTTATAGCCTATTTTGATAGAAATTGATATATTTGTAAGAAAAGTACAATAACGACTTTTTTGAAATACCACTTGCTTTAATAAAATAAATACAAAAAAACTTTTGAACAGTAATATTTTTAGATTTATAGAATTGTCTTAGATTATGGAAAATTTATTCAGATACTTTGATCAGTTTACTCAACTGAATGCACGCATTCAGGAAGTTTTGAGTGGTTTGATAGAAGAAGTGCATCTTCCCAAGAAGCATCTTCTGTTCGAACAGGGAAGTATTTGCAAGGATCTGTACTTTATTGAAAAAGGGGCAGCCAGAATTTTCTATGTAAAAGACGGGAAAGATGTGACGACTTCTTTTGGTTTTGAAGGCCGTATCGTCAGTGCGTTTGACAGTATTTTCTCCAGAAATCCAAGTAATTACAACATAGAACTACTTGAGGATTCTAAGATTTATAAACTTCATTTTCCGGATGTAGAGAATTTATTTAATAATTTCCCGCAAATCGAAAGACTCTGGAGAAACATCATTACTGATAATTTCATGTTAGTTGAAGAGCGTCTTAAACTGCTTCAGTTCAATACTGCAAAGGAAAAATATGATCAGTTGCTAAATCAGGTTCCCGATATTATCAACCGGGTTTCGGTTACTCATCTGGCCTCTTATTTAGGAGTAGCACAGGAAACACTGAGCAGAATCAGGGCCAAATTTTAACTGAAAAAATAAAGTTTACAAACAAAAAGCCATGACTTTCCCGAAGGTCATGGCTTTTTGTTTGTAAATACTGATTCTCGAAGACTTAAACGAGTCAAATGCAGAAGAAGCATATCTGTTTCTTCATTGATTGAGGTGAATATATAATTCAAAAAAAACAGAGGTAAAATAATTTGATATCCGGTCTGTAACCTGATGAATTGGGGCGGGAATCTAATACTGTATTTAAACTCTGTTTTAAAAATGAAGAACCTTAAAGCAATTACCTGCATAATGCTCATTCTGTTTGGCCTGTTTAATTGCGCCAGAGATCTGGAAATAGATATTTCCCCACCCGTACTGAAGGCTTCAAAAGGGACATATTCCTTGAAAGTCGCACTGAGCTGGACTCCCTTAAAAGGTGTAAAAAGCTATCAGTTGTTCAGGACTGATTATGTCTCAACTTCTAATCCGGGCAATCTGAATTTTGTATTAGTCGGAGAGATATCCGATACCACTTTTACTGATTTGAAGGTTACTTCCGGATCAAGATATTATTATCGTGTGGCGGGAGTTTATCCGAATGGACAAAAAACCATGAGCAGTCAGGTAGAGGAAGGGTACACTAAAGTACTGACCGCAGATGATGCCTTTACGGAAATCGGTTCACAAACCGGAGGTAAGCGGTATGATGCACCTGGTGCCAAAGAAGTGCCAAAGGTAATTCTTGACATTATTAATCAAAATGCACAGCCTAATTCAGACATCATTTTCTTAATTGATAATACCGGAAGTATGGGGGATGACATTTCTGAAGTAAAAAGCTCCTTAAACAGCATAATATCAAAACTTCCTGCCGGAACCAGGTTAGGGATGGCCACTTACAATGATAATAATTATGATACGAATTGGTATCACTTTTCGGATTTAAATACCGATTATACAATTGCCCGATCCTTTCTTAACGCGATTAATGTGTACGGAGGCGGAGACACTCCTGAGTCTGTCTATGATGGAATATATGAAACGGTGAACAGGGCAAGCTGGAGTTCGAAGACCAAGAGATTTATCATTGTGATCGGAGATGCACCCCCTCAGGAGGGCTCCCGGAGTCAAAAGTCTTTTGATCAGGTAATAAATATTTGTCTGGCCAAAGGCCTTACGGTTAATTTATACCCGATATTGATTAAATAAATGCCCGGATTTCCACTCACGTTTGTGCCTTCACATAGCCGTCGGGTTATGTGAAGATACAAACGGATTAAATATAAGTACTGTTTTTTAGGTGAATTGTAATTCGTTTATGAGAGCTAAATGAAGGTGAAACGTCTCCTGACTCTCCGGAAACTAATATCCTCTCTTCAGATTTGCGATATTTTCAAGGGTTTCTCCTTTTTCAAATCTTTCCAGATTTTTGAGGAAGAATTTCACTTTCCCCATGTTTTCATCATCCCAGCCGCCTGAAGTATGCTGAGTAAGCAATACATTCGGCAAATGCCATAGCGGACTTTCCTTTGGTAAAGGTTCTGTTTCAGTAACATCCAGCATTGCTCTGAAATCTGGATTGGTTTCCAATAATTTTATTAAAGCGTTTTCATCTGTATTGGATCCTCTTCCTACATTGACGAATAATGCCTCTTTTTTTAATAAATGCAGTCTTTTTTCTGAAATCAGACCTATTGTTTCTGCCGTTTCAGGCAGGCAGGAAATCAGAATGTCACAGGCCGGTAATTGTGCATCCAGCTGATCTATGTTTTTCGTTGAAAAAACTTTAACATCACAATCAAAACCACTCATTAGTTTTTCCAGTGTCAGACCGATTGCTCCCGAACCCAGAATAATTACATTTGACTTACTTAACAATTGCAGGCTGGCTCTTAAAGGTGTGCCGACCCAATGTTTTTCAGTCTGCCATCTGGAAAGTCTGTCGATACCCCGGTACATAGCCATAATTCCGGCGAGAGCAGTTTCTGCAACTGACTGACCAAAGAAGCCTTTGAGGTTGGTAATTTTAAAATTAATTTCATTTAATTCCTGATAAGGATCCAGTCCGGCAGAATGCAATTGCAGCCATTGCAGCTTTTTCGTTTCCTGCGCCCATGCAAGCGGGACATTTCCAAGACAGATTTCGGAAGTCAGAAAAGCATCCTTTCTCAATTCTTCCGGTAATTCTGATCCGATAATAACCTTGTAATTTTTACTCAGGGATAGTTTCAGCGACTCTGTTTCTCTTTCTTCAAATTTAGTGTGAATGTAAACCTGCATCGGATTTTGTCAGTTAGTGTTAAATTGTTTTCAGCAATTTTGTCAATAAAACTGTCATTTTGTGACAATCTGTCACGCTGTAAATGTCAGTTTCGTTTTGGCATTATGATTGTTCAAATTAAGCTGTCAGTAAAAATCTGACATCAGATAAAAGCATAAAATAACATTAATATACTTAATAAGCTCTAACAATGGGAAAAATTATTGGAATTGACTTAGGTACTACCAACTCGTGTGTAGCAGTAATGGAGGGTAACGAACCAGTCGTAATTGCTAACTCAGAAGGTCGTCGTACTACGCCTTCTATTGTGGCATTTTTGGACAATGGAAACGGCGAACGCAAAGTTGGGGATCCTGCTAAACGTCAGGCAATCACCAACCCACAAAATACCATTTCTTCTATCAAACGTTTCATGGGTAGAAAATACTCTGAAGTTGGTAGTGAATTAAAAACTGTAGCCTACACCGTAGAACAAGGCAACAATGATACACCAAGAGTTCGTATTGGTGATCGCCTTTATACTCCTCAGGAGATTTCAGCGCAGATTCTGACAAAAATGAAGCAGACAGCTGAAGATTATTTAGGACAAACTGTTAATGAGGCAGTCATCACTGTACCTGCTTACTTTAATGACGCAGAGCGTCAGGCAACAAAAGAAGCCGGAGCGATCGCAGGTCTTGATGTAAAACGTATTATTAACGAACCTACTGCAGCAGCACTTGCTTATGGTGTTGATAAGATAGGAAAAGATATGAAAATTGCTGTTTTCGACTTAGGTGGCGGTACGTTTGACGTATCTATCCTTGAGTTGGGTGATGGTGTTTTTGAAGTAAAATCAACTGATGGTGATACACACTTAGGTGGTGATGACTTTGATCAGGTGATTATTAACTGGTTGGCTGAAGAATTCCTGGCTGATGAAAGAATTGATCTTCGCAAAGATCCGATGGCTCTTCAACGTTTGAAAGAAGCTGCTGAAAAAGCGAAAATCGAATTGTCTTCAGGTGCTTCTACGGAAATTAACCTGCCATATATCATGCCTGTTGATGGTATTCCGAAACACCTGGTTCGTTCATTGACGCGTGCAAAATTTGAGCAGTTAGCTGATTCATTGATCCAAAGAACATTGGAGCCATGTCGTCGTGCTATGAAAAATGCCGGATTTACAAATGCTGATATTGATGAGGTAATCCTGGTAGGTGGTTCAACCCGTATTCCGCGTATTGCTGAAGAAGTAGAGAAATTCTTCGGTAAAAAGCCTTCAAAAGGTGTTAACCCGGATGAAGTAGTTGCTATTGGTGCAGCAATTCAGGGTGGTGTGTTAACCGGTGAAGTGAAAGACGTTCTTTTATTGGACGTAACTCCTTTATCATTAGGTATCGAAACAATGGGTGGTGTTTTCACTAAACTGATCGAATCTAACACAACTATCCCGACAAAAAAATCAGAGACATTCTCTACTGCATCTGACAACCAGCCTTCAGTAGAATTGAATGTTTTACAGGGAGAGCGTCCTATGGCGAAAGATAACCGCTCATTAGGTCGTTTCCACCTTGCAGATATTCCACCGGCACCACGTGGTGTTCCGCAAATCGAAGTTACTTTCGATATTGATGCCAATGGTATTCTGAACGTTTCTGCGAAAGATAAAGGAACCGGAAAAGAGCAGAAAATCCGTATCGAGGCTTCAAGTGGTTTGACTGACGCTGAAATCGAAAGAATGCGTAACGAAGCTAAAGCTAATGAAGCAGCTGATAAAGCTGAAAAAGAAAAAGTAGAAAAAATAAACCAGGCTGATTCATTGATTTTCCAGACAGAAAAACAGTTGAAGGAATATGGTGATAAACTTTCTGCAGGAAATAAATCAGCTATTGAAAATGCATTGGGAGAATTGAGAACTGCTCATGGTTCTCAGGATGTAACAGCTATCGACGCTGCTTTAGAGAAATTGAATAATGCATGGCAGGCAGCTTCTCAGGAAATGTATGCAGCAGGTCAGGAAGCTCAGCCAAATGCAGATAATACAGAACAAACTGCTAATTCCGGTGGAGGAAGCTCTCAGGCTGAAGATGTTCCTTTTGAAGAAGTGAAATAATAGTTATAAAATTCTTAAAAGCCCCCGAATGTAAATTCGGGGGCTTTTTTTATGTCTGTGTACTTTGCTAATGAGACAGCCTGAAATACTGAAGAAGGGATGCACCGATGCTCCTTTTCATCTCATCGCTCATTTTTCAATCGTTCATACATCTCAATCCATTGTGCAGGTGTAATTTTTGAAGCTAATTCTCCGATAAGACAAATTGGTATCTGGTCCGTTTTCTTAAACCTGATACAGCTTTTGCCCATATCGAGTTTAACCTTACTCTGCCTGGCATATTCAGCCGTAAACCAGTCCAGCAAATCTTTATTAATGTAAATGCCCATATGATAAATGGCAATGAAGTTCTTCTGAGAGGCCAGATTCATAAAGGGTAACGGCAATTTCGGATCGCAATGATAACCGGCCGGATAGAGTGAATGAGGAACTACATAACCAAGCATTCCATAACCGATTACTTCGGAAAATCCGTCCGGAAGATTTTTGAGGATCTCATGTCTTAATGCTGTCATGACTTTCTTCCTGTCTTCAGGTAAAGAGTCTATGTATTCGAGGGGGGAAGTTGCCTGAGATTGCATGATTTTAGTCTTGAAATAAAGCACCTGAACAATTTTACTAACTATCTCAAAGATACATGATAATTAAAAAAAGTAAAGAGAATGGTAAAATTACTGAGAGGGAATCAGGAAAGTAAATATATTTTTCTAAAAGCTTATGGCTTGATAATGAATGGAATATCTCCTTAATGTAAGCCTGAGTAGAAAATTTAAAAAAAAAACGCCTGTTTAATTCCAACCCTTCCGGGGCTTAAAGTGTCTTTTTAATATAGCCGGCAAAATTATCATTTAATTACAAGAAGAAAATACCAATAATTAGTGATTGAAACGTTATTATTATGCACGTCTCTGTTCTCAGTTATGGTTTATAATAATGATCTGACTTCTTGTCAACTTCCAAATCGGAAAATAAATATGTAAACACTTTTATCACCCAAAAAACATTCCGGAATAAACAGTTGAGTAAAGCAGAGGGAGATTTTACAATGATTGGGCGATTGAAGTGGAAAACTCAGGTACTTCCACAGTCATTTTTAAGTGTACAAAGATTCAACCGGCGTCAGGGCTGGCTTGTTTGGCTGTGGCTTGGAAAACAGATACGGATTTCGCTTATGAAATAAATGAATTGATTCTTGCTTTTCTTCAGATGTTTTAAGGGGTAAAATGTCAGAAATGACTGAAAGGAGAAAGTATTTCTCACGTGGTCATCATGACTTAAAACAATCAAGTAAAACATTTAAAACGTTTAAGAGAAATGAAAAAAAATGTAAAGTTCTTATTAGCAGTAAGTAGTGTAGTAGCCGGTTTATTTATCTCGTCTTGTTCTCTTAACAATGACAATGTGCAGCCAACACCGACTGCCGCATTAATGGCATTTAACCTGGCTCCTGACAAATCAGGAATAGGCGTTACACTTTCCGGAAATCTTCTTCCGGGTCCGCTGGCTTATACAAGTTTTACCGGAGGCTATATCAGCATTTATCCGGGTACAAGAGAGGTGCGTACTTATGATTATTTAACGGGAAACACACTGACTATCAATTCCGGCAATTTTACGGTAAATAAATTCTATTCTTCATTCCTGGTAGGTAATAATAAAGCTTATAAAAATGTAGTGGTAAGAGATAATTTTGACAGTCTTTCCGTGGTAACAGGAAAAGCATATATCCGTTATATCAATGCTATTGCCGACTCTACGCAGTCTCCGGAGGTTACAATTAATGCCGGAGGAACAGATGTTGTTAAGAAAAATGCTGCCTATGCTTCCGTTTCAAATTTTGTTCCGGTAAGTATCGGGGATGTGAATGTTAAGGTAAGTAATTCAGGTTCAATTAATACAACCCGTAAGATTACTTTAACACAATCTAAAATTTATACAGTTCTTTTAGTAGGAGTGCCAAGTTCGACAGATACTACCAAAAGTGTTAAAATTAAATACATTGAAAACGGAATTGTTGACAACAAAAACGCAAGAGTTGCCGCTTCCGCAAATGCAATCAACTAAGGTTTGATTACCAGGTAGCAGGTAGAAAAGCATTGGGATTTCCCGATGCTTTTTTTTATTTCACAAAACCTGTAATTATCTCCTATTACTTGCGACTAATGGTATAAAATATCATCAGTTTCATAAAATGTCAGAGAAAAAAAATAAAATGAAATCGGCTTTCCGTGAATGGATAGACTCAGTGGCTTTTGCAGTTGTTGCTGCTACTTTAATCCGTTTTTTCTTTTTTGAGGCGTTCACCATTCCAACACCCTCTATGGAGAGTTCTTTAATGGTTGGTGATTACCTTTTTGTCAGTAAATTACATTATGGTATCCGGACGCCAAAAACTCCTTTGCAGGTACCGCTGACCCATCAGAAAATCTGGGGAACCAATATTCCATCTTATCTGGATTGGATAAACTTGCCTGTTTTCAGGTTGCCTGGCTTTGGAAAACCTCAATCAGGAGAAGCAATTGTCTTCAATGTTCCTGATTTTCCGGATGATGGCAACGCTCCGCTGGATTTAAGAACATATTATATTAAACGTTGTATAGGAGTGCCGGGTGATGTAGTTGAAATTCGGGATATGCAGGTTTTTCTCAATGGAAAAGCCATGAAAAATCCGTTGAGAATGCAGAATCAATATGAATTAACAACCGCTCAGCCCCTGGATAAAAGTTTTTTCGATCAGTATCATATTACCCCTGAATATTCCAACGATTTTGATTATCTGGCAGAAAAAACAGACTCTGTTACTTCAAAGCGGGTTTATGTATATCTTGTAAGTACTTCCCCGGAACATGTTCAGTCGATGTTACAATCGAAAGCTATTCTGAGTGCCGTTGCCGCCACGAAAAGAGAAAAGGGCAAGCCATTTTACAAACAGGCACAGGATGGAAGTTTTCATGGAGAACTTTCACAATTTATTCCGGATTCCTTTGGCTGGAATTCAGATTGGTTCGGCCCTTTGACTGTGCCAAAAGAGGGTTGGACAATCCCCCTAACTGCTCGTAACATCGATTTGTACGGTATGGTTATTCGTGATTATGAAGGATACCGGAGGAAAGACGGAACCAGTTCGGTGGTGATACAGGGGGATAAAGTCACTATTGACGGAAAAGTTGTTACTTCATATACTTTCAGGCAGGACTATTACTTTTTGATGGGAGATAACCGCCATAACTCCGAAGATTGCCGTTTTTGGGGATTTGTACCGTTTGATCATGTGGTCGGAAAAGCAGTTTTTGTCTGGATGTCTCTTGCTCCGGCCAAAGGATTGTTTAATGGCAAAATAAGATGGGACAGAATATTCCGAACCATTGATTAATCTGATTTTAAAAGAGAAAATGCCTTTTTGTACTTTGCTGAAACTGCATTGATACGAAAAGGCATTGGCATTGTATGTTTATTGTCAAACTAATAAGTAAGAGCCTCAGGTATTGAACGGGCCGTAAACGAAAATAAAAGCAACTTTCAGGTACTTTACTTATAAGTCAGGAATTTGTCAGATTTCTTTGTAAAGACTCCGGATAAGGTGGTGACAAAGATTTTTTTATTAAACTCAGAAATAGAAGTGATGGTATTGCCACCTATGCCGTCGTTGGCCAGTTCTCTTGTAGTCATCTGATTATTGGCAAATTCAAAAATGAAAATCTGGCTGTTATAGGCACCGCATATTTTTCCCCCGATCAGATAATAATTAAGTTTGGAAAATGTATTGGCGATATTAGAAGCAATACTGACCCAGTTCAAACCATTATCGGTCGATTTGTAGAGCTGTGATTCCGTAAAACCATAGATTGCGCCATTCAGAGAGAAAATTCTGTAAAATTTTACCTTGTTGATGATATTGACCTTTAAATCAGGGGAAATTCTGAGCGTCATATTGGCACAGGTGATATAAAAAAAGTTATTAATGGTATGCAAACTAATAATAGCTCCGGTATTGTTATCAATTTTGATTCTTTTTACACTTGAGGCTTCAACCTTATCGAATCCGTTCTGAGCATTTTTTGAAACCTTCAGATTAACAGCCATAAACTTCAGCGCATTAGATGCACCGGATTCCTTCGCCTGGTACGGAATCAGACATTGATCCAGGTTGTTAATCCCGATGCATTCACTTTGCCAGTATTCAGGAAAATCAAAATGATAGAATGCAGGATCCTGATCTTTCATAGAAATGGTAGCACTATTTTCTCCTCCCGGCCATTTAATGGGTAAAAAACCTATCTGGGAGTTTGTCAGACTCAGACCAATCGAGACTCTGGCCGAGATAGGATATTTATATTGAAGCTGATAGCTATAGGGTGTATTCGGAAATTCGATGTTCAGTTTGGAGGTATCAGTTTTGTTAACGGTAATCTTAGAGAAAGAGTTGGCACCAACTGTGTATAAGGCATCCCCGTCAGCGTAACTATTCATTTGAATCCTCTCCTCATATAAATAATTTTCATTGAGTTGCCAGCTGGTCTTCCTTTCCACTTCAATAATTGTTTCCTTTTTGCATGCCGTAAAAGTCCATAAAAACAAAAAAACAGCAAAGAATCCGATTGATAGTTTCATCATTTTAAAATTTAGCAGATTAGATTAATAGCAGTATGTAAAGTGTGTTTTTGTACTCAGTAATTTATTTGGTATTTAATATAGTTGTTTTTGTAATATTTAATGATGATTGCGTTTTATTGTACATGTATGTGGAATATTTGTGTTTATTGTCTGAAATCTAATGCTCAATTTTTTAAAATCATAATAAAAGTTAAATTTTGTTGAGAAAATAGTTTAAAAGAAAAGGCGTAAAAGTCTGGATGAAAGAGGGAGAGAAAAGCCTTTGGAAATTCAATATGGAATACGAAAAGAATTAGCGGAATTCTGTAACATTAACTACATTTAGCACATAATTTCTGAACAACTGTTTCACTTGAAAATTGTTAAAAGTGTTTTTTCGTATTTCCTTTTACCGGGAATTATGCTTGCCGTTGATTTTACGGTAATTTCTCAAAACCGGATTTTACCGATCAATCAGCATTCATATTCTATACAAAAGGCAATTCCTGAACACATTGGTGCGGACATTCAGCAACTTGATTTTTCGCTTAATAAGGTCTTACTACTCAAAAACCGATTTCCTGCTTTATCAGGAAAGTATATTGCTATTGCCCAGAAAGAAGATTCTCCGGATCTGAATGATATAGATTTGTCCGGTAGAATTATGACAAATTCTTATTCTTCTCAGACAATCACCCCTCATGCTACGATGGTCGCTGAAGTGATGGCAGGTTCAGGCGTTTTTTCTCCTTTTTCTGAAGGAGTAGCGCCGGGGCTGAAAATATTTCCGGTCGGATTTTCAGGTGAAATGCCGGAGAATGAACTGTTTATAAAGCAGCATTTGATTTCGGTAGTGAACCACTCTTACGGAACAGAAATTGAGAATTTTTATGGAAAAAATGCTAAAGCATTTGATGAACAGGCGCTTTTGTTTCCCACCCTTTTAAATATATTCTCCTCAGGAAATAATGGCTTTTCTCAAAGTATTTCAGGAAAATATAGTAAGATAGACGGAATGGCGAATCTGACCGGAAATTTCAAAATGGCAAAAAATATTCTGACGGTCGGAGCTGTAAACGCTCAGGAGGAATTAATAAGTTTCAGTTCCAGAGGACCTGCTTATGACGGAAGAATCAAACCGGAAATTGTAGCATTCGGGATCAGCGGAACTTCCGAAGCCAGCGCAATCGTGTCCGGAGTTACAGCTTTATTGCAGGAACTTTTCAGTCAGGAAAATCAGGTTTTACCGGGATCAGATCTGCTGAAGGCCGTTCTGATTAATTCTGCAGAGGATGTAGGTATTAAGGGAATTGATCATCAGACAGGGTTTGGAAACCTGAATGCTTTTGAGGCAGCCAGAACTTTGGTTGAAAAAAGATATTTTTCCGATAAAATAATCAAAGGTCAGGTTTGGGAAAAGATAATTGAAGTGCCAAAGGGAAAAAGTTTAAAACTGACATTAGTGTGGAACGATCTCCCTGCCCAGGAAATGAATGAAAAAGCCCTGATAAATGATCTGGACATGGAACTGATTCATGAAGGAGTACATTGGAATCCCTGGGTTTTAAGTACCTTTCCTCATGCAGATTCCTTATTAAAACCTGCTTTCAGAGGTCCTGATCATCTGAATAATGTAGAACAGATCAGCCTGGAAAATCAGGACGCAGGAAGCTACCTTATCAGGATTAATGCCGGTAAAATCTCCGGAGAGGAGCAGGCTTTCAGCATCGCTTTTCAATGGGAGGAATCTGAACAATTTGAATGGACTAATCCGGTTTCCGATTCTAAATTGGAAAAGGGAACTACTCAGATAATCCGTTGGAAAAATTCCTTTACGACAGAAAAGGCTAAACTTGAGTTTTCAAAAGATGATGGTAAATCATGGGTGTTGATTAGCGATGAGGTACCTCTTCAAAGAGGGTGGACTCAATGGCAGTGTCCTGATAGTTTTACCACAGGTATTTTCAGAATGCAGATTGGGAATCATATTTATGAAAGTGCAGCTTTCATAATCAGTCCTGCCCCTGCAATACACCTTCAGTTTGTTTGTGCGGATTCAATCGGAATCAGCTGGGAAAGTCCGAATGTTTCCGGAGCAAAAACAGATATATTGGGATATGACCCTTCTTCAGGTGTATGGGCGAAAATCGGAGCAACATCTGATACCTCAATTGTATTGGCTAAACAAAAAGATTATCCTTATCTGGCCATAGAACCGGAGCTGTTTTCAGGTAAAAAAGGGCTCAGAAGTACTTTAACTGACATTCAGAACCCTGACGTTTTCTGTTATTATCAAAATCTGGAAGGGGTGTTGACTGCGGAGGGAAATCAGGTTTCAATAGCCCTCATAAATCCTGAAATAGTTGACAGGGTTATTTTTATGAAACAAAGAAACGGGGAATGGGCGGAGTTTGATAAAACCAGTGTCAGATCTGATGAAAAAGCATATAAATCCTTTGATAATGAAGTAAATGAGGGAGCGAATCTATATCAGGTAAGAATCATTTTTAAGAATGGAAAAGAGGTGATTTCTTCTGTTTTAACCATTTTTAGATTCAAGGATTCTTCCGTTTTTACTTTTCCGAATCCGGTGGAAAAAGGGCAGAATCTTATATTTTCTCTGAAGGAATTTGATCAGTATGAAGGAACTATCATTGATATTCAGGGTAAAATTGTGCAGAAATTTAATTTTATGGGCGATAGATTTCAGATTCCGGTTCAATTAAAAGAGGGCTCTTATTTTTATCAGCTTGATAGAAATAATCACGCCTCTCTCAGAGCCCATTTTATAGTGAAATAAAGCTTTCTTCGTTGTTTTTTCATTTGTATGGATAAAAAATGTATAGAACACTGTGTAATACTTATAAGTCATTTATAATATTATTTGATATTCATATGGAAAAATCATCGTTTGTCAATAAATGAAGTTTAATAATAGCGTAATTAAATTGAATGTAGGATAAAATAGTATTTAAGTATAATACAAATAATACCAGTGATGTTTTATTGTACAATATATAGATAAAATAGTGTTATATGGTTATTGTTTTTAGCTTATACCTTTGTGATGTAATAAATTTATTCACATAAAATAGTATTTTCTTAAAACAATAAACCAGCAAGTAACCATGAAAAAGAAGTATCTGTTCCAGGCCATATCCACCATGGCATGTGTATCATTAATGTGTGCATTCGTTCCCGTTTTTACAGGTTGTTCAGATAAAAGCTCTTCTGTTCAGCCGGAAACAAAAACTCAGGTAGAAGGTGTTTTTGGAAACGGGGTAAATTTGCAACCTTCATATTATAATAGCGGAAATGCGGATTTGGGCTGGCGTTATATGACCAGTGGTAATTCATTTAATTTTGATACCGGGAATAAAATAAAAACTGTCCGTATAGAAATAGAACCAGGACAGGAAACAAATGCAAAACGCTGGATTTCAGAGGCAAAAACAGCAGGAAAAACCATTATTTGTACTTACCATAAAGCTTCAGTGTTAGGTTCGGATGATGCCAATGAATTGACTGCGGCTGCAAATTGGTGGAAAAACAATTACAGTTCGCTGGGTGGAGGATTTACCATCAACCTGATGAATGAGTGGGGAAGTCATAACCTTACAGCCACTGCTTATGCAAATGCTTATAATAATGCCATCAGTATTGTTCGTCAGGTATATTCCGGTAGCATTATCATTGACATTCCGGGTTGGGGACAAGAGAGTTATGTAGCTGTAAATGCAGTTTTAGCCAGAGGTACCGGAGGCGTGAAAATTAATGATACCAATATTATTCTTTCTACGCACATCTATGCAGGAAACTGGGTGCAGCAACGTACAAACACTTCAGGAACCGTAACAGGAAGTGGCTGGATGAACACCGCAGACCTTGATTACCTTAATACATCAGGACGTTCGGTAATTGTCGGGGAATTCGGAAATGGTACCAGTGGCAGTGCAGACTGGTCTGGTTTGGTAGATAATGCCAAAGGAAAAGGCTGGACTGTTTTAGGCTGGTCATGGAATGGTGACGGCGGGTCGATGAACATGATTACACCACAATTTCAGGCTTATACTGCCGGTTCTCCTAAAACGTATAGTAAGTCAAGTTATTGGAATACGATTATCAATAAATTGTAAGATAATTACATCTGAAAGTGAGCAGAAGGCTTTTGTGCATTTAGCACAGAAGTCTTCTGTTTTATTATTTTCCTGATTTTGAGAAACTTAAAAGGCCATAAGGCTCTTGTGCATGAGAATGGAACATCATGGAAGATGATAAAAAAACCAGTGATTAAGCCTTTTTCAGAAAACAGGTTTTCAAAACCATTTGCACTTTATCTACTCTGCATTCCACCTCTTCTTCATTAGAAGTAAGTTTGATATTTTTAATCATTTTCCCTCTTTTCAGCGTGGTAGAAGTACCTTTTACTTTTAAGTCTTTAATCAAGGTTACTGAATCGCCTTCCGCGAGAATAGTACCGTTACTGTCAACTACATCCATTTTGATGATTTTTAAGAATATGCGAATTAAATTTTGGCAAATTTACAATTATTCTCAGCGATTTCCACCTGAGAATAATTCTAAACTATGCTTTTGACACTGTGATTATGTTTCCAATGATTGTTATCAGTCGGTAAAACCTGAAATTTAAAAGCCTGAAATCAAACTTATCCGGAAATTAAATGGTTAATTTTTCAGGAAAACAAAGCTTAAATATGGTATCTATGAAAATAAATAATGAGCTGACCAGGTTATTGAAAATTGCTTATCCGGTTATTCAGGCTCCGATGCTTGGCGCCACCACACCGGAAATGGTTGCTAAAATAAGTAATCTGGGCGGTTTGGGTTCATTACCGGTTGGGGGCCTCTCTCCGGCAAAAACCGCGGAATTGATTCGTAAAACGAAAACCCTTACCAATCAGCCTTTTGCCGTGAATCTTTTTGCCAATTCCTTCCCTCAGCCCGATGTTGAACAATTTGACCGGATGCAGGTATTTTTAGAGAAATATTGTGCCGATAACCATATCAGGTTTGAAAGAATGTCTGTTGCGGATTTAAAGTTTTACCCTTATGAAGACCAAATTGATATTCTTTTGTCCGAAAACATTCCGGTGGTTAGTTTTACCTTTGGTATAATTAATGATGAGGCCGTCAGGGTACTAAAAGAAAAAGGAGTTGTTCTGATCGGAACAGCAACAAGCTTAAAAGAAGCCGGAATCATTGAGGAAAAGGGTATTGATATGATAACTGCTCAGGGGATTGAAGCCGGAGGACACAGGGGTTCTTTTTTATCAGATGAATCTTTACCTCAAACCGGATTAATGACTTTATTGCCCAAAATGACAGAACAGATTAACCGGCCTGTTCTTGCAGCAGGAGGAATAAACAGTGGAAAAACCATTAAAGCGGCTTTTGTACTTGGTGCACAGGGAGTTCAGATCGGAACGGCTTTTCTGGGAAGTGATGAAAGTCTGGCATTTCCGGCCTATAAAGCTGCCCTGGCAAATGGTACGGAGAGTGATACGGCACTGACAAAAGCTTTTTCTGGCCGCTGGGCAAGAGGAATCAGAAACACCTTTATGGATGAAATTGAAAAAGCCGGATTGATTATTCCTGAATATCCGATTCAGAATAGCCTTACTACTTTATTGCGGAGAAATGTACAGGAAATGAATAATACCGCATTTACCAATCTTTGGGCCGGACAATCTCATCCCGGAACAGAATTGAAACCTGTTGAAGCTATCTTTCAGAGGTTAATTAAAGAATATGACAGTTTAGGTGAATAGGGTTTGTTTCCATGAAAATTTTACACCGTACAAGAAAAAAAACAGAAAGAAAATACTGACAACCAGTATAATGTATCGGCAAATTCATGTATTTTGGGATAAATAACCACCAAAAGCCGAAAAACTATGAATACCGAACCGGAAACAGAGAATTCCTACAGGAAAAGTTATCAGTTACCTTCTCTGGAAACACCTTTTGAAAACATTGCACTTTCTATCTCTGGCGGAGGATTCCGTGCAGCTTCCTATGGGCTGGGCGTAATTTCTTACCTTAATCAGGTTAAATTGAATGATAAGGCTCAAACTCCTTTGTTAAAGAAAGTCACTTATATCAGTTCTACATCAGGAGGAACCATCACCAATGCTACTTATGCACTTTCAACCGCTAAAGGAGAATCTTTTGAGGAATTTTACCGGAAACTCTTCCGGAACCTGAAAGCTACCAGTTTATTGGAGATTGTCCTGCAGAAACTCAATGACAGCAAAGATATCGGTTGGACAGAACGCCCGGAAAAATCAAGAAATCTGATTAATGCTTTCGCTTTAACCTATGATGAGGAACTTTTCGGATACGGGAAATTGGGTGATCTTAAAACCGGAAAATCTCACCTGGATGAAGTTTGCTTTAATACAACCGATTTCTACAGGGGCTTGCTTTTCAGGCAATGTGTGAAATTAAAGGAAGATGACAAGATTGACAAAGGATTTTTATATGGCAATTTTATCGTTAATCTGAAACATAAAGCAGCAGAAGGTTTAAAACTGGCAGATTTACTGGCGGCCTCTTCCTGTTTTCCGGGAGGGTTCGAGCCGATTGTTTTTCCGGAGGATTTTACTTATCCCCGTCTTTCGAATGAAGAAATACTTGAAAATCTTCATGTAGAGCTAACCGAGCTAAAACAGGAAGAACTCAGATTACTTTACAATCAATATGATATTGACCATGTAATAAAAAATAAATCCTACGATCCCCTTAAACTGAAAAAAATATTACAGACCCTGAGACTCAGGAAGGAATTTAAATTCGGGATGATGGACGGAGGAACTACCGATAATCAGGGAATAGAAAGCCTTATTGTTGCCAATGAAAGGAGATTAAGGGGAGAAACTAAATTCAAACCTTTTGATTTTATGATGATAAATGACGTAGCAAGTCATTTTATGACTCCCTACACTTTTCCGGAAGAAGAGCCCGGGAAATGGAGTCTGCTTGATCTGAATATTAAACAGATCGGTGGTTTTGCCTTAGTTGTAACTTTGCTGTCAGTTGCCGGTTTAACCTATAGTTTTGAATTGAAGAGTAGCCCGTCTGAGGCTCTGATTTATTATATTGTCAGTACGTTTTTTCTGATTCCTTCTGTGGGAGTATTGTTATTATTTTTATTGGTAAAAAATAAAGTGGACAGCAGTATAAATAACACTGATGGAATCGATTTGCAAAGGAATTTTCCGCAGGATATTGTGGGCAGGCTGTCAAAAAGTTTCAGTTCAACACCTTTGAAAATTCTGATTAAGATGCTGAAAGAGCGGTTTAATTCTGTTTTAACATTGAATGTTGATGTGTTTCTTAAACGCATAAGGTTCCTGTTACTAAATGAATTATTTGAGGAAAAACACTGGAAATTCAGGGTAAAAGCCAATAATATTTATGACCTTTCTTTTTCTAATGATACAAACAGACTTACCAATGTTCCTGCTAATCCCCCTGAGTTATTACCAAGCCGGGAAATGCAGATTGTTGCCCAGCGCGCATTTGAAATGCCCACTACCTTATGGTTCGACAAAAAGCAGGTGAACGAGTATGAACAGTCTGCGGTTATTGCCTGTGGTCATTTTACAACTTGTTATAACCTGCTGATTTATATATTCCGGCTGAAAGAAAATGCTGCTTTTACGCATCTTTCACCGGAATACCAGCAAAGAGTAAATGATCTCGAGATTGGATTGAAAGGGGATTATGAGAAATTTAAGGCAGATCCTTTGTGGTTGTACAACCAGCTCGGACTGGAATATAAGATTCCGGATTTTAAAGTAACAGCGGCTTCCGATTTTAAAATGCTGAAGGATTTTGAGAAGTATAGATTTAAGTAATTTTTAGCATAAAAGCAGGCCTTGTATAGATCATATATCTTTACAAAGCCTGCTTTTAAAGTTTTCCGGCCATTAAAAAAGGCATGAAACCTTTATGATTCAGTACTTCCCGGCCTGAAAATGCTTACAAAGCAAGAGTCAACTGGCTAAGATGCTGAGAAATCAAAGCAATTTCATCCTTACTTAATTTTACCTCTGATGCTTTTGCATTCTGTATAGCCTGTGCAGCATTTCGGGCACCTGTTAATGCAATGGTAATTCCTGGTTGTTCGATGGTCCAGCGGAGTACTAACTGACCCAGACTCGCATTTTTCTCGTCTGCCAGCGGTTTGATTTTACTGAGAAAATCATTTATTCTTCTGAGGTTTTCATCTTTGAAAAAAGGTAGTGATGCTCTGTGATCTCCTTCCTGAAATGAATGTCCCGGTAACATTTTTCCGGTTAATAAACCCCTTTCCAAAGGGCTGTAGGCAAGAATCGATTTTTGATTTTCAAGGCAATAGGGAACGACTTCTTTTTCAATACCTCTTTTAACCATGCTATACGGTACTTGATTTGAGGCAAGCGAAATATACTTTTCGGCTTCTTTCATCTGAGTGGCACTGTAATTGCAGACAGCGGCCTGTCTGACTTTACCCTCCTTTATTAACTGAGCCACAGTCTCCATTGTTTCTTCAATAGGAGTAGTTGAATCAGGCCAGTGAATCTGGTATAAATCGATATAATCAGTGCCTAAGCGTTTCAGGCTATCCTCGCATTCCCTGATGATGCTTTCTTTCGCCGCATATTTATAGATATCAATGGGTTTTCCGGAATTGTCAAAACTCTTAAAGCCAAAATCTCCTTTGACAAGATCCCAGCGCATGCCAAATTTGGTCAGAATCTGCACTTTATCTCTTGGAAGACCTTTTATGGCTTCACCAACAATTTCTTCACTGCTCCCCTGACCGTAAATGGGAGCGGTATCGATTGAGGTTACACCATAATCATAAGAAACTCTGATTGCTTCAATTGCTTCGCTTCGTTCTGTTCCTCCCCACATCCAGCCTCCTGCCGCCCATGCTCCAAAAGTAATTACCGATACTTCAAGGTCTGATGTTCCTAATTTTCTGTATTCCATGAGAATTTCAATGTTAGAGCTGTGTTTTTAAATAAATGCATTTACAGATAAAATTTCGTTTCTGCGTTCCGGAATTTTATCATTTTCTTTTCTTATAACTAATCCTGAAGATTGTTCCGTTCAGGTCATCCGTTACATATAGCGCTCCGTCAGGTCCCTGGGCAAGTCCGCAGGGACGGTGTCCGATCGGCCCCGTTGGCTTTGCCAGATCCGTTCCGGCAAAATTATCAGCAAAAATCTCCCATTTGCCTGAAGGTTTATTATTGACAAATGGCACGAAAGCAACCAAATAACCTTTGTGAAGTTCCGGAGACTGGCCGTGAAAGGCAATAAATGCTCCGTTTCTGTATTTTTCCGGAAACATTTTACCTGTATAAAATAACAAGGCATTTGGCCCTAAATGAGCAGGAAAAGCCACAACAGGGTTTAATGCTTTTTCTTCTCCGGTTTTTATGCCATCTCCTCCATATTCAGGTGCAAGAATTTTCTTTTTCTGAAATTGATCGTAATAAATATAAGGCCAGCCCGCATTGTCGCCCTGATGTAATTCATACAAAGTTTCGGCAGGAAGTTCAGCACTCTGTTTAGCTGTATAATATTGAGGATAAAAATCATGAAACTGCCCTCTTCCATGCTGTGTTGCAAATAAAGAGTTGGTATGATAATTCCAGGCAATACCTACCGAATTTTTCAGTCCTGTGGCATAACGGATCCCGTCGGCAAAAGTCTGATTTAGTTTCTCTGAATTAAATTTCCAGATACCACCCGCAGAATCCAGAATAGAGCATGGGTTCATGCCTTTTCCGCTGCCGGCTTCTCTGCATGGGTCATTATAGGAACCTATCGTTACATAAATATTCGACTGTTTATCTACAGCTAATGGCTTGGCATTGTCACGTCCTTTGTCCACTAAACCACCTACGATTTTCTCAGGCTGATCGAAATTGATAACTTCTTCATTCGCATTCAATTTATAGCGATATACCGCACTATTTGAAGAAGTGTACAAATATCCGTTGCTGATGTAAATGCCTGTGCCCGGATAATCTCCGAACAGTTTTGTATCATCAATTACACCGTCTTTATCGGTATCTCGTAGCAAATAGATCCCTTTTCCATCTTTTAATTTTGATAATTTCACATATAAATCACCTTTTTTTGAGATCGCTATATGTCTGGTAGCTCCAAGATCCGAGGCAATAATACTGGCAGAAAATCCTGCCGGAAGTTTGATGTTTTTTGCTGATGTATTAACCTTTTGACCTTTTACAGGAGGTTTTACGGGATTATAAAAAGCAGGAGATTCTTGGGTTAAAGCTAAAGTTACCAGAAGACAGGCTAACCGGATAAATTTATTTTTCATACAAATAATCAAAGTTAAATAAGGTTAATTTATAAAGAAAAGGGTGTTCTGTAATTGTATTAAAACGCACTTGCGACTGAACTTAATGTTTACGACGCAAAGATAGAAGTATTGGATTTACTCCTACCATGACTTGTAATATGCCGTGGGACATAAGGCTCTGAACGGAAAAAGGAGCGGGTTAAAAAGATTTTAAAGGAAATAATACTATAATAAGCCTTCCAACTGCCGGAATACTGCGACCAGAGATTTTCCTCTTTCAGACAAAACGTACTCTATATGCAGGGGCTTTAACTGAATAACTGTCTTTTCCAGTAAACCTTCACTTTCAAGCTCTTTTAAGGCTACAGACAGGCTTTGTCTGTTAGACCCCTGAATCTGACGAAGTAAAGAATTAAATCTTAAAGGGCTTTCAAGGGCTAAACGGAAAATCTGAGGTTTCCATTTACCTGATAATTGTTTTAAAAGTCCCTCTGCCGGACAACCTTCTTCACTTTTTGGGTTTTTTGGGGTAGTCATCTTTTTCTGACTTATTGTGGCTTTATTTTCTTTGTCGCAAATTTGCAAACAATCGTTCAAATCCTGTCCTGATGAATGATAGTTTTATGTCCTTTGCAGATATGAGAAATAAACAGATCCTGAAAATGAATAAAGTGACAATGGAAAATCCAATGATATGTGATATTGAAAAAGGCATTTGTGGCGTAAATGACTCGGTGGAGCTCTCAGGTTTTGAGGACATTAATGCCAGACAGAAACCCGTTCGTATTGTTTATTTCACAGACCCTATCTGTTCTTCCTGCTGGGGAATCGAACCGCAGTTAAGAAAGTTAAAGCTTGAATATGGAAATAATGTTGAGATAGAATATCGTATGGGAGGACTATTACCTTCCTGGAATATTTATAACAGCGGAGGTATCAGTAAACCTTCCGACGTAGCAAGTCATTGGGATGAAGTAAGTGAGCATTATGAAATGCCTATAGATGGTGATGTATGGTTAGAAGATCCGTTGTCTTCCTCGTATCCTCCTTCGATAGCCTTCAAAGCTGCTCAGCTGCAAGGGGATAAGCTTGCTTTAGCATTTTTACGCCGGATTCGTGAAATGGTATTTATGGAGAAGAAGAATATTGCGAAATCGGAGCATATTTTGCAGGCTGTGGCTGAAGTTGGACTGGACAGCGAACAATTTAAACAAGATTTTGAGGGGAAAGCAAATCAACTTTTTCAGGAAGATCTGGATTTAGCCAAAAAGCTTGGTGTTAGAGGGTTTCCGACTTTGTTTTTTTCAAATCAGGAGAATAATCGCCTTATGCTTTATGGTGTTAAACCCTACAGTGAGTTTGAACTTTTCGTTCGGACTCTTTTCCCGAAGGCTGTAAAAAATGAGCTTACAATTAACCCGGAGACATTATTCAGTTATTTCCCCAGCTTAACAACAAAGGAATATTCAGTGTTGAGTAACATAACCAAACAGGAAGCGGAGACAGTGCTAAGCGAACTGTTTAACCAGCATAAATTGCATAAAATAACATCAAAAAACGGAATACTGTGGGTTAAGTAAGATAAGGTTTTTTGTTCTTGCATTTACATTTTGTTCTACACCCGATTTTGTTTGTATTATATTACAGGTAGAAAGGTATTTCGTTTGGTCTTATCTCTAATATTCAGGTCTTACTTCTACCTGTAATTACTAAAAAGTTTCAACTCTCCTCTGTTTTTCCAGGCAGGCCAGGGGAATCTTCACGGATAAGGTATTATTCTTGTCTTTCCCATTGTGCGCTCCATGATTTTTAAATTTCCCTTCAGAATATTTTCCGCAGTTTACCCGTAGGAATAGATTGGCTTTGAATAAGCTTACCGGATTGATTATGCCTTTTATGGATTGATTTCGGGAAGATTGTTTCAAAAAAGTAAATATGTTTTAACTTGCCGTAAAAAATAAATGAATTTGAGTGCCTAAACCACAGCAGTCAGCAAACTAATAATAAAATGAAAAAGAATACAATTAAATTAATAGCGGCCGGCCTGATGAGTTTTGCAGGAATAGGACAGGGCCTTGCGCAGGAAACGATCAGTGGACAACATTTAGCCAGGCATATTGAGGTTTTGGCCTCAGATGAATTTGAAGGGCGCAAGCCTTTTACTTCAGGAGAAGTAAAAACCATTAATTATCTGAAACAGTCTTATGAAAAATTGGGATTAAAACCAGGAAACGGGAAAAGCTATTTTCAGAAGGTTCCGATGGTAGAAATATTTTCCAAAGCGAAAGGACAATTGCATATAAAAGGTAAAAACGGAAATCTTGCCTTTAACTTTTTAGACGATTTTGTGGCGGCAACCCGTCGGGTTCAGGAAGATATCAGCATTAAGGATTCACCGTTGGTTTTTGCAGGGTTTGGTATTGTAGCACCGGAATATCAGTGGAATGATTATGCCGGATTGAATGTGAAAGGCAAAACGGTTGTGGTAATGGTAAACGATCCCGGTTTTTATGATCCGGCTTTGTTTAAAGGCAAAAGGATGACTTACTACGGTCGCTGGACTTATAAATTTGAGGAGGCAGCCAGACAGGGAGCTACCGGAATAATTATTGTGCATGATACCAAAGCAGCCAGTTACGGATGGCCGGTGGTAAGAAGTGGCTGGTCGAAATCTAAATTGTATTTGCAAAGACCTGATAATAATAAATCCCGTGCAGCCATTGAAGGCTGGATTTCTGCGGAAACGGCCTCTAAAGTATTCAAATTGGCAGGATTTTCAGATGATTTACTTGAAACGGCTAAGAAAAAAGGTTTTAAACCTGTGAATCTCGGCCTTACAGCTTCTCTTTCGCTTCATAATGCGATAAAAAAATCAATTTCCAATAATGTTGCGGCACTTTTACCCGGAACAACCAAAGCTGATGAAGTAATTATCTACTCAGCACATTGGGATCATTTCGGAAAGGGAGAAGCTATTAAAGGAGATTCAATTTATAATGGTGCGGCAGATAATGCTTCCGGAACGGCAGCAGTTCTTGCCATTGCCGAAGCCTTTACGAATCTTAAAAAGAAGCCTGCCCGATCGATTTTGTTTTTGTCGGTGACAGGCGAGGAGCAGGGACTTCTGGGTTCGGAGTATTATGCAACGCATCCGATTTTTCCCTTAGGTAAAACCGTTGCTGATATCAATCTGGATGTATTACAGCCTTTCGGGAAAATGAAAGATGTAATAGTAATGGGTTACGGACAATCGGAGTTGGATGATTATGCCAAAGAGGCCGCAGCTCAGCAGGGACGCATCGTCAGAGGAGAACCGGATGCTTCGGGCGGATGGTATTTCAGATCAGACCATTTTAATTTTGCAAAAGTAGGTATTCCGGCACTTTATATCGAAAACGGAACACAATCTCTGGAAGATGGTGAAGAATGGGGAAATGCCAAGAAAGAAGATTATAATAAAAACAGATATCATTCTCCTTTTGATGAATACAGTCCTCATTGGGATATGTCTGGAATTGTTGAAGATGCCACCCTCTTATTCAATATCGGAAACAGGCTGAGCAATGAAACTACTTTTCCTAAATGGAAAAAAGGTTCAGAGTTTAAAGCAATCAGGGAAAAATATAAGAAGTAAGGAAATTTGATTGATTCGGGCTTTTAAATAATTTTCACCAAAAATTGTATGCATATGCCGAAGTTTGATACCAGAATTGACGAATACATTGTGAAATCTGCGGATTTTGCCCAACCTGTTCTTATACATTTAAGAGAACTCATTCATGATACCTGTCCCGATGTGCAGGAAACCATGAAATGGAGTTTCCCGCATTTTGAATATGCAGGCAGTATTTTGTGCAGTATGGCCGCTTTTAAACAGCATTGTGCTTTCGGATTCTGGTTAGGTTCATTGTTAAAAGATAATAACGGAATTTTATCTGCAGTCGGAGAAAAAACTGCTATGGGGCACCTGGGACAGATTAAGACTCTTGAAGATTTACCTGAGGATAAAGTTCTTGCTGAATATATCAGACAAGCTATGATTCTTAATGAAAAAGGAATAAAACTACCTAAGAAAGCCATTCCCGCAACGCCTAAAGAGTTGATTATTCCTGATTATCTGCTGGAAGCTTTGGAGGATAATCCCATTGCTCAGGAGCATTTTGAAAGGTTTAGTTATTCGAATAAAAAAGAATATGTTGACTGGTTAACAGATGCAAAGACTGAAACTACCCGGGCGTCGAGACTGGCTACGACAATTGAATGGCTTGATGAAGGGAAAGTAAGAAACTGGAAATATCTCAAATGCTGAGGGTTTACGCATAAAGCAAGAGGATTTGAACTAAACTGTCAAATCCTCTTGCTTTTTTAAGCCTCTATCGTTGCTAAATCCTTGATTTTTTCTGCAATTCCATCCCAGAGTTTTTGTCGGACTTCCAGGGCTTTTTGAGAAAATGCTGCGGCTTCTTCCCATTTCTGGGCATCTTCCCCGCACAAGTCTTCAACCATTTGAATAGCAAGGTGACTGTGATGATCTCCGTCAACCTCAATATGTCTTTCCAGATAATAATTGAAAACTGATATTTTTTCCGGTATTTCCCTGTTCAGATCTTTAACCATTGATACAAACATATCAGGAATCAGATCCTCTCTTCCGAAAGTGAAAACGGCCGCCTGAATATGCGGTTTCCCGCTATTAATGATTTCAAAGGTAAAATCCACAAATTGCTTTACACTGTCTGAAGCATTTGTCTGAATCAGGGCTTCCGATACTGAAACCTTTTTGTTCAGAAGGGTTAAAAAGTTTTCCATCTGGCTGCAATCAGTTCCCGCCTGACGCATAGCATTGAGGTAAATTTCAAAATGACTTAATCTGTTACCATCCTGATCTACATCACTTTCTTCTCCGTTTACAATTTCATTAATCAGATAACGTGTATCAGCATTTCCAACCGGAATCCAGGGGATTTCAACGCAGGTAAGATTCCTTTGAAGAACCTTAAGTAAAGACATAAAGTCCCAAACCGCAAAAACATGATGCTGCATGAAAATCTGTAAATGTTCCAGCTGGTGAATTTGTTGGTAAACAGGATGCTCGGTTAATGTCTGACGTGTTTGACTGATAGAAGCTTGTATTTGGGCAATTTGTTGTTTCATGATACAAAATTATATGATTTATTTCTAAAACTCCTGAAACAGGAGAAAGTTTAATCATTGCAGCCGAAAATGCCAGGCAAGTCGTATTTATCGGAACCGGAGCGTGAAATGTTATCTGTTTTTACAGGAATTGGTTTGCAGGTAAAACAGTGTTTTTTAAGTTTCAATTAATAGAGTTTTAATACCTGCAAGTGTATTTTGTGGAGTCTTACCAATAACATAAACCGTTACTTCTGTTTCTCCCACTCTGAGTACTTCTGTTTCTTTCAGATTTTCAAGTAAAAGCTGCTGTAAACTTTTAGCTTTTTCAACTTGTTTAAGGTCAGATTCGTCAAAATAATCCTCTATTTTTAAAAGAGGTTTGAAGAAATCACTGATCTCAATATGCTGAATCAGGGTTTCTATTCTGATTCCTAAGAATTGCCGGAATGTGAGAAGAGGAATCCTTTCTTTTTCAATTGTAAGCTCAAATTCAACGTATTCTAATGGTTCATCAGACTCACTTGGATAATAGAGGCCTTCAATTAAAGATAAAATTTTAGTTTTTAAGTCAGGAGTTTGTGACTTAGAATATGGGTTCTCCGTCATACATGAAATTTTTTTTTAAATAGGCTTGAATTTAAAAAAAGTATTAGATAAAATTTATACCTTTCGCTTAAAATTTAAGTCTTTATCCAAAATAAATACAACCATGTTAGAACAATTAATGGGTCTTATTCAGGACCATTCTCAAGACGCAATTGTAAACAATCCTGCGATTCCGAATCAACACAATGATTCAGCAATGCAAACAATTTTAGGTGCGATTACCGGAGGTTTACAACAACAGGCTCAAGGTGGTCAAGGTGGTTTAAGTAATGTTATTGGGTTATTGGGTGGACAAGGTGGTCAGGCTGGATCAGGAATCTTATCAAATCCTCTTGTTTCAGGTATTGCACAGAATGCTATCGGCGGATTAATGCAGAAATTCGGACTGGATTCAAGCGCTGCTTCCGGCATTGTTTCGCAAGTACTTCCGGGTGTCATGAACTCGCTGATCACTAAAACAAATGATCCTAATGACAATAGTTTTGACATGGGTACAATCATGAATGTTTTGGGTGACGGTAAAATTGACATGAATGATGTTTCTACCATCGCCGGAAAATTCATGGGTGGAGGACAGCAGGGAGGCCTTGGAGGCTTACTGGGAGGCCTTTTCGGAGGAAAATAATACTTGATATAATTGGGGAATGAACAAATTCTCCAAAAAAATGATTTAAAAGGTGAGCAGTTATGCTTGCCTTTTTTTATTTTTCCGGCATCTTTGACTATGAATTTCCCGATTTATCTTGATTATAATGCCACCACACCTGTTGACCAGCAGGTGCTGGAAGAAATGCTACCGTATTTTTCAACACATTTTGGAAACGCTGCCTCACGTACCCACTTCTACGGATGGAAGGCCGCCGAAGCCATTGCGCTTGCCCGGGAGCGTGTTGCCGCATTAATTGGGGCTGATGATAAAGAAATTATCTTTACCAGCGGTTCTACTGAAGCAAATAATCTGGCGCTTAAAGGTATTTTTGAGTTAAATCAAGTCAAAGGAAAACATATTATTACGGTGCAGACTGAGCATAAAGCAATTCTGGATGTATGTAAACACCTTGAGAAAGCCGGGGCAAAGATTACTTATCTAAAGCCTGATTCTGAAGGATTGGTTACTGCCAGTGAGCTGGAAAATGCAATCCGAACTGACACGATTCTGGTAACTATCATGCATTCGAATAATGAAACCGGAGTTATTTTGCCGATTGCTGAAATGGCAGAAGTTACCCGAAAATATGGAATTCCTTTTCATACAGATGCTACTCAGTCGATCGGGAAAGTCCCTTTTGATGTAAATAAAGAAGAAATAGATTTGATGAGTTTGTCTGCCCATAAATTTTACGGACCTAAAGGGATTGGGGTTTTATTTGTCAGAAAAAATTATCAGGTTGCAAAACTGGTTGCTCAGATGGATGGCGGAAGTCATGAAAGAGGTTTGCGTTCTGGTACTTTAAACGTACCGGGAATCGTTGGGTTGGGAAAGGCTTCAGAACTTGCCATAAATGTTATGGAAGGGGAGCAGTTAAGAATCTCCGGGTTGAGAAATCAGTTGGAAGGGAGAATCCTGAGTGAAATTTCGGGCACTTCGTTAAATGGAAATAAGGAAAGAAGACTGCCGAACGTGAGTAATATCTCCTTTGCAGACCTCGATGGGGAACAATTACTTTTGAATCTCAGGCATCTTGCGGTATCCAACGGCTCTGCCTGTACCTCTGCTTCAATCAACCCTTCTCATGTGTTAAAAGCCATGGGGCTGAGCGATGAACTGGCGCATTCTTCCATCCGGTTTAGCCTTGGAAAATACACGACAGAGGAGGAAATTAATTTTGCCGTAACGCATCTTGCGGAAGAAGTAAATAAAATAAGAGCCTCATAAATTACAATCGGATTTCTTTACATTTAACGCTATATTTGCAGGGATACAACGTTTAATCAAACAATCTTGAGGTTTCTTCACTGATAAATAACTGGAAACGGGCATGAAGTTCTTTATATTTAGTGACAAATAAACGGCCTTCTTCGGTAAGTGCGGCACCACCGCCTTTTTCACCGCCGGTTTGTGTAGTTACCAGAGGTTTGTCTGATTGGGTATTCATGGATTGAATCAGGTCCCAGGCTCTTTTATAAGACATTTTCATGGCTTTTGCCGCCTGTGAAATAGAACCTGTTTCATCGATATGCTGTAATAATTCCAGTCGTCCTATACCCATAAAGCGTTCTTCTGCTTCTACCCATATTCTACCGTTGACTTTATATTTGATTTTTTCCATACTTTAGCATTTGATTACTGCAAATTTAATTAATATGAGTTCAGAACTAACTATTCTTTTTTTATTAGTCTTAGGAACGGTAGCATTTTTATACTCTTCAGTCGGACATGGCGGGGCGAGCGGATATCTGGCTACCATGGCACTTTTTAGTGTCGAACCATCTCTGATGAAGTCAACTGCATTAATTCTCAATATCTTTGTTTCCTTAATGGCTTTCTACCAGTATTATCGCGGAGGCCATTTTAAATGGAAATTATTTTATCCTTTTGCCCTAGCCAGTATTCCCTTTTCCTTTATCGGGGCAACTATTCCGATTACTGACACCATCTATAAGAAAGTCCTGGCTGCCTGTATTCTGATATCTCTGATTCGATTGCTTTTTCGACCGAAGGATAAACCGGGAGAAAATACGCCTATTCCATTAATAGGTGGTTTAATGGTTGGAGCAGGAATAGGCTTACTTTCCGGAATGCTTGGTATAGGCGGTGGCATTATTTTAAGTCCGGTGATGCTGTTGATGAACTGGGGGAAAATGAAGGAAACGGCTACTGTTTCTGCCTTGTTTATTTTTGTCAACTCTATTTCCGGCCTCATCGGTATGTTTTCTAAAGGGTTTACTCCAAATCCTGAAACATTCTCCTGGCTGATTGTCGCATTTATAGGAGGAATTATCGGCAGTTACCTGGGCAGTAAGAAATTTAATGTGCCAACGCTTCGTTATTTGCTGGCGATCAGTTTGTCAATCGCCTGTCTTAAACTGATATTTACTTAAGACAGAATGACGTATTTCTTATAGTTAAATGAAAGCAATTTTACCTGAATATAACCCTTATGAATGCAGAGTATTTCGACGTATTTGATGCCGGAAACAAGAGTCTGAATTTTATTAAACTGAGAGAGAAAGTTCATCAGTCCGGTGACTGGCACAGAAGCGTGCAGGTTTGGGTTATTAATGAAAAAGCTGAACTTTTGATTAATCTGAGGCATGAAACCAAAGATGTTTTTCCGTCTTTGTGGGACGTTTCTATCGCAGGTCATTTGCAGGTAGGAGAACAATATCATGAAGCTGCGGTTCGTGAAGTGGCTGAGGAAATAGGCCTGAATATTGTTGCATCTGAGCTTAAACAGCTGGATGTTATTTCTGTAGATGGTTTTGATGTTGTAAATGATTTGTATGACCGGGAACATGTTGCTGTTTTTGTGTTAAAAACTACCCGGAAAACGGAAGAATTTAAGATGCAGGAGACGGAAATTTCAATGCTTAAATTTGCGGATTGGGAATTCGTTAAGACGCAGCTCAGGTCAGATACTCCGGAACTTCATTTTATCCCTCTTCAAAAAGTCTCTTTGAGTGTAATGAAAATGATTGAAAATCAGGGATTTGTGTAGTAGATGGTTCTGGAAATAGTAAGAAGGTGCTAAAAGTTATCCGGGTAATTTTATGAAATGAAAGAGATCAAAAGCATTATTGAAGCGTATCAAAAAATAGATTTTTCAAATAATAAAGCCGCTTTGGCTACAGTGGTCAGGGTGGAGGGTTCTTCATATCGAAGAGCCGGAGCTAGGATGCTTGTTTCTGATTCGGGGGAATGGATAGGTGGAATTAGTGGTGGTTGTCTGGAAGGTGATGCCCTTAAAAAGGCAAGATTAGCGATGATAAATGGAAAAGCCTCCCTCGTAACTTATGATACCAGGGATGATGACCCTTATCAGATTGGTGTTGGTTTGGGATGTAACGGAATCATAGATGTTCTGCTGAATCCTTTGGATGTTGAGAATCCGAATAATGCTGTCTCGATTTTAAAAGACTGCCAGAACAGCCGTACGCCTAATACCATACTTACTGTTACTTCGTTAAAAGGTGAAGTTCCCGGAGTTTCTTTGGGGGATTCCTTTCATTTTAATAATGAGCAGGGACTTTCAGAAATATTTACAGAAGATGAACTGAAAAATCCACTGCTGGCGGAAATCAGACATTGTCAGTCGACCGGCAAATCTCAGATCAGGGATTTTACTTTGTCAGACGGTACACAGCTTAGTATTTTTATAGAGATAATTCTGCCTCAGATACATTTGATTCTTTTTGGGGGGAATTACGACATTTATCCTTTCGTAAGACTTGCCAGGGAAGTTGGATGGAAAGTCAGTGTAGTATGCAATCCTTTGAAAGTCCACAGGATGCTGTTTGAATTGGCGGACGCGGTACTACCTAAAGATGCTTCTATTGAGACAGATGATTATACTGTTGCAGTTCTAATGGCTCACGATTATGAAACAGACCTGAGAAATCTGAAATACCTTTTGAAGGGCAATATCCCCTATATCGGAATGCTTGGACCCAGGAAACGGACTGATAAAATGTTTGCGGCGCTGGCAGAAGAAAATAATCCGGTGAAGGAAGAAGATGAAGAAAGAATTTTCAGTCCTGTAGGACTCGACATTGGGGCATCTACCCCTGAAGAAATTGCTATTTCAATTATTGCTGAAATCAGAATGCATTTTGCCAACAGAGAAGGAGGCAGGCTCAAATACCGGAATAAACCGATCTATGAGTAAAATTAAAATGAAAAAGGCGGTGATTAAACCGCCTTTTCAATCTATTTTACTTTTGCTATAACTGCTTTGAATGCTTCCGGGTGGTTCATTGCAAGGTCAGCTAATACTTTTCTGTTCAATTCAACACCTGATTGGTTTAATTTACCCATGAAAACTGAGTAAGATAAACCTTCCTGGCGTGCAGCAGCGTTGATACGTTGGATCCACAAAGAACGAAAATCTCTTTTCTTAACTTTACGGTCACGGTATGCATACTGCAAACCTTTTTCAATTTTGTTTTTGGCAACGGTCCAAACGTTTTTTCCTCTGCCGTAGAAACCCTTAGAGAGTTTCAATATTTTCTTACGTCTCGCTCTGGACGCAACATGGTTGACACTACGTGGCATAATTTTTTTTGTTTTTTGAAAGTTGGCGTCTATTTAACATAGAACTTTAAAAAGCCAGATTTCTGGTTGAACAATAACTGAAAATCAGAGATCGCAAATCGGGGTTCTAATTCAAAAGAATTATAGTACCAACATTAAAGTTACGCGATCCATATCTGATGGATTTACTAAAGTTGCGTGTACTAAATTACGCTTACGTTTAGTAGATTTTTTTGTAAGGATGTGGCTATGAAAAGCGTGTTTACGCTTAATTTTGCCTGATCCTGTAACTTTGAAACGTTTTTTAGCTCCAGAGTTGGTTTTAATTTTTGGCATTTCTGTTAAACGTTAAATTGTGAAAAGTAATAAACGGTTGCCCGTTTTCAGTAAAATAGAGTGCAAAGGTACAAAAAATCTATGTAACTCGTATATAACTTCTAAAGTATTTACTAAAATTTGGAGTTTATATAAAACAAAAATCACTGCTAACAAGCGCCAGCAGTGATTATCATCAGACAAATAGATTACTTTTGAAAAAACGTTTGTTTCATTATGCCGCAATCAGTTCACCGTATCCGGTAATTGGCAAGGCATTGATGAAATTTTCAATTTTATGAACAGCAATTGAATAAGTAGCTTTCAGGGCTCCGACAGAAGTACCGGTTACACGGGCAATGTCTTCATATTTCATCTCCTCAAAATATCTCATATTGAAGACTAAGCGTTGTTTGTCGGGTAACTGCATGATAGCTCTTTGCAATTGAACCTGAATTTCATCAGCGTCAACCGGAGCTTCATCTTCTAATTTATTAGCCAGAACATCTGCATACTCAGAAGCCGGATTTGAGAGCATTCTGTTTTTCTTTTTAAGAAAACTCAGACACTCATTTGTAGCGATACGATAAATCCAGGTATATATTTCTGCCTCTCCTCTGAATGAATCGAGTGCTTCCCAAACCTTTAAAAAAGTGTCTTGCGTTAAATCGTCGGCATCATCGTGGTCAATAACCATACGACGAACATGATAATATATTTTGCGCTGATATTTTTTGACGATTGCCTCAAACGATAGGTTTTTATTAGTTGCCATGACTAAATTATATTTGAAGTTAATCATTACCCGATTTGAAGAATCAGGCAATGGGAAATGTATTAGCTGTGGGAGCTAACAATTTCTATATCAACCAAATACAATTAAGCAGGAATAATTTTTCCCGGGTTGGGTCAAAAGAATCAGAAGTATAATTATGGTAAGTTAACGGTAGATAAGTAACCTGAGGAAAGCTGAACTCTAAAGCTTCAGGAACGATAAACAGCTGAGCAAGCGTATCTGCTTCATCGTCTTCCTCTTCCTGATTGTCCGAATCGAAAGAAGCATAAAGTGAATTTACAACATTGGCAGCAGGGCGCTCGGTTTGTGTAAAAAGATACTTGTGCTTATCGACAGGTCTTGAAAGCTCCTGGGTTCTCAAAGACATAGTAAAACCGTTCCCCCAGGTGAGCAGGAGTATAAACGGTATCACATATTTTTTCAGTAGAGCCTTCACAGGAATTAACTTGCTGACCGGTGGTTTGATGTAATTTTTTCTGAATGGTTTAAATTACTACCGGTGTCTTTCTAAATGATTTACGGCAAAAGTTACAGGTATTTTTTTAAATTTCAATACCTTTTGTTAAAATCTGACAAAAAAATAAAGCTAAAATTTCTGAATCAGCAGAAAAATTAGCTTATTTTATGATTTTTTAATCTTATTTTTAGTTAGTCATTCATGGCTTCATATGCAATGTTCTGATATTTTGTCATAATTGTCTCTCCTTCTTTCAGTCCTTCAGAAACATAGGATTTATTTCCTGTTGTTTTTGTGACTTTAATCCTTCTGGTTTCCATATGACATTTGTCTTTGAAGATCATAACATATGTTCTGTTTCTGTCAGAGATAATCGCATTACTTGGAATCGTAATCATCTTACTGGTCTCATCAGAAATAATTGATGCTACCGCAAACATGTCAGGTTTAAGCAGGTTACGGGGATTCTTCAGGTTTATTCTCACATTCATGGTTCGGGTTGAGGGATCAATAACATTGTTGATTTTATCAATTTTGCCGATGAAAGATTCTCCTGGATAAGCCAGTAATTTTATTTTTGCCTTGTTGCCTAATTTGATCTTCGAAATATCAGTTTCATATACATGTGCTACAATCTGCACTTCTGAAAGGTCGGCGATTCTGAAAAACGGACCTGTCTGTTCAAGATGATATGGCATAGTTTCAGAAATATCCGGATTTTTTTCAAGTACAAAACCCGAAATAGGAGCTTTTAGCGTATAAAGAGATTTATCAATGGAATAAAGGCTTGAAATCGTTTTCGATTTCTGAAGTTCTGATTCTGCTTTCAGTAATTCATTCTCCGCTATGACGATATCTTTCGTGGAAGCAAGACCAGACTTATAAAGGTCCTTCATAACTTTAAGATTCTTTTTAGCTGTCATCAGATTTGACTCTGCTGTGATAATATCGTTTTCTACATCAGCCACATCTGTACTTCTGATTATGGCTAAAGTTTGCCCTTTTTTGACATAATCTCCCAAATCCACCACAATATCTTGAATAATCCCGTTAACCAAGGGCTCAACTTTTACCTCCTTGTTTTCAAAGGAAGCTACTTTGGCTGTCAGATTCAATTCACTTTGAACGATTTCTAAATCGGCTTTTACGGTTTCAAGTTTATTATTTACAGAATCCGGAAGACAGAATTGTTCACGGACCTGTCCATTTTTATTATGCTTTTCAGAATTGCAGCTTTGAAATATTACGAATGATAAAACTGTAAGCAGAAAGATATATTTTTTCATCTGAGTATGTACCTGATTGGTATTGTAAAAAGGATTTTATAAGGATTTTTCTTATTCCGGAAAGGAATAAGCCGACTCTTGTAAAGTATTTCTTATACTGAAGCCTGATTTATAACAGGCTTTTTACCATTAAATTGGTTATAAGAACAGATAAAGTGTCATAAAATAAAGGAAAATCAAATCCTCAGTACATTGATAATCAGGTAGATTTTATGAATGCAGGTGGGTAAAGCGGCAAAAAGTATAGCCCTGGAATAATCCGTTTTCAGAACATTACCCCAAAAAAATACAGAATCTGAATTTTTAGTAAATGCGGGATTCGTACATTTTTCAGGAATTTCTGCTCCGGCAGTATTATGGATAAATTCAGGATTGGGAGTCTCAATTCTCTTCTGATGAGGTTTTCCGAGAGAAAAGGTGGCTATGCCATTTCCGGGATGGAATGTACTTTCCTGAAAAAGCATAATTCCCTTTATACCTGAAAACAGGAACATAAAGGGAATTATATATTTGAATGACAATAATTTCAAAATATGCTAAGGGTTACAAGCTGATCTGACCGGGAAACGATTCAGATCTGACTGATAACTACTTATTTTTTGGGAGCTTTTGGCGAAAAGATAATAGACATACGCTTACCTTCAAGTCTTGGCATATCATCTGGTTTTCCATGTTCTTCCAAACCTTTTGCAAAGTTAAGTAACAACATTTCTCCACGTTCTTTAAAAACGATTGCACGGCCAACAAAGTGTACATAAGCCTTAACTTTTGCACCTTCTTTCAGAAAGTTGATGGCGTGTTTAAGTTTGAAATTAAAGTCATGATCGTCAGTATTCGGAGAAAAACGAATTTCTTTGATTACTGTTTTAGTAGCATTAGCTTTAATTTCTTTTTGTTTTTTCTTCTGATCGTATTTAAACTTGGCATAATCTACGATTCTACAAACCGGCGGAACTGCTTTCGGAGAAATCTCCACTAAATCCAATCCTTGTTGTTCTGCGATTGCCAAGGCCTGCTTAAATTCCAGGATACCTTGTTCAACATTTTCACCTACCAAACGTACTTCCGGTACTGCTTTGATAAGATTATTGATTCTGTAAGGCTCTTCTTCTCTTTTCTGTCCTCTGTAATTGTTGTTTGGGCGTAACGCCATATTTTATCTGTTAAAGTTAATAGTTGATAGTAAAAGTTTAGAGTTTTCAGGGTATTGTCCTAAAACTCTCGAAAGCTAAAGTAAAAAATAGAAATTAACAAGAGAATTATGAGTTATAAGATAGGTTTTATCCTTAATTCAATGCAAAATTAATTATTTTTTTAACATTAAAATAATCATGTTTCTAACTCATAATTCTGAAGGTCAGTTAAAACCTGAGAATATTCTTGTTAATTTCTTCCTGAGCCAGGGTGATAAACTGCTCTACCAGCATCATGCCCAGGTCTCCTTCTCCTTTCTTCCGCACAGAAACCATGCCTTCTGCTGATTCTTTTTCACCTACAATAAGCATAAATGGCACTTTTGAAACTTCAGCATCCCTGATTTTACGTCCGATTTTTTCATCTCTGTGGTCAACATAACCTCTGAGATCCACTTCCTGTAAACGAAGGAATAATTCATTCGCATAATTTTCGTATTTTTCAGAAATCGGTAAGATCGCCAGTTGCTCAGGTGAAAGCCAAAGCGGGAAATTTCCTGCTGTGTTCTCAATCAGAATAGCAATGAAACGTTCTAATGAACCAAACGGAGCACGGTGAATCATTACCGGGCAATGTTTTTGGTTATCCGAACCGGTATATTCCAATTCAAAACGTTGAGGTAACTGATAATCTACCTGAATAGTTCCTAACTGCCACTTTCTTCCCAAAGCATCTTTTACCATAAAGTCGAGTTTAGGACCGTAAAATGCTGCTTCTCCAAGCTCTACAACGGTTGGAAGGCCTTTGGCTGCGGCTGATTTTATAATGGCATTTTCAGCTTTTTCCCAATCCTGATCGCTTCCGATATATTTTTCCTTATTCTCAGGGTCACGTAATGAAATCTGAGCTGAGAAATTTTCAAAACCAAGCGCTTTGAATACATAAAGTACCAGATCGATTACTTTCATGAATTCTTCCTCAACCTGATCTGAAGTACAGAAAATATGAGCATCGTCCTGAGTAAAGCCTCTTACACGGGTTAATCCATGTAATTCTCCTGATTGTTCGTAACGATATACGGTTCCGAATTCAGCCAGACGCAAAGGAAGATCTCTGTAACTGCGTGGTTTTGTTTTAAAAATTTCGCAGTGATGAGGGCAATTCATAGGTTTCAGAAGAAACTCTTCATTCTCATCCGGCGTATGGATTGGCTTAAATGAATCAGCGCCATATTTTGCATAATGTCCTGAAGTAACATATAGCTGCTTGGAACCAATATGTGGTGTTACAACCGGTGAATATCCTGCACGTACCTGCGCACGACGAAGGAAATTTTCCAGACGTTCACGCAGCATAGCACCTTTAGGCAGCCATAAAGGTAAACCCATCCCTACTTTTTCGGAGAAAGCAAAAAGATCCAGTTCTTTACCCAGTTTACGGTGGTCACGGCGTTTTGCTTCTTCTAATAAGTGAAGATATTCATCAAGTTCTTTCTGTTTTGGAAAAGTAATGGCATAAACACGTGTCATTTGTTTACGTTTTTCATCTCCGCGCCAGTAAGCTCCCGCCACACTCATTAATTTTACAGCTTTGATAAAACCTGTATTCGGGATATGTGGCCCACGACATAAATCAGTAAAATTACCTTGTGAGTAGAAGGTAATAGAACCGTCCTCAAGTCCGTCGATAAGCTCTAATTTGTATTCATCATTTTTTTCAGTAAAATACCCGATCGCGTCAGCTTTTGAAACAGCTTTTCTGCTGAATTCATTTTTCTGACGGGCTAATTCAAGCATTTTATCTTCGATTTTCTTGAAATCATCCTGGCTCAGGGATTTTTCTCCCATATCGATATCATAGTAAAACCCGTTTTCAATGGCGGGTCCGATTCCGAATTTGGTGCCTGGATAAAGTGCTTCCAATGCTTCTGCAAGAAGGTGGGCTGAAGAGTGCCAGAATGTTTGTTTACCATCAGTATCATTCCAGGTAAGTAAAGCTACCTCCGAATCTTCATTGATCGGCAAAGAGGCATCCTGAACTTTTCCGTTTACTTTGGCTGCCAGTACATTTCTGGCCAAACCTTCTGAAATACTGAGGGCAATGTCCATCCCAGTTGAACCCTGAGCATACTCTCTTACACTGCCGTCCGGTAAGGTAATTTTAATCATTGTTTTTGAGTTTGAAGCCTGAGATTTGGATTTAAGGGGCTGTATCATACAACTGATACTTTCCGGCAAAAATTTAATGCCTCAGACAGATTTAGTTAATTTTTATTGTTCGACTATATATTTCCGGCTTTCAAAAGCTTTCGTTAATGAGTTTAAGCAATTGCCTTTCAGCATTTTTGTACCCTAAAAAGACCCAATTTAACATATATAGATCAGATTCCGCTAAAGAACCTTCACTATTTTATAATAGGATTGATCGATTTCCTGCTGATGGAATCTGTTTTCAGTCCTAATTTGGATTTAGGCTGAATACTTTGAATCTGTTTTAAGGAAGTATCTACTCTGCGTCCCTGCCCGTCTTCTCCGAAATCCGGAGGCAAATCCGACTCAGAAAAATCAGGAGGAAGGGTTTCTCCATACAACAGTTTCCTTTTGATTCTGTACATTCCGTTTAGTGAATGGTAATCCTGAGGATTAATCAAAAGGGCTTTTTTATAAAATTCTTCAGCCCTTTCATATTCTCCGGTATATTCCAGAGATTGTCCCATATAGAAATCAATTTCAGGAAATCTGGAATTATATTTCAATGTATGTTCAAATTGCGGAAGTGCCAGACGATAGGCTCTGGATTTGAAATAGAGCATTCCGGCATTAAAACTGGCATTGACGAATTTCGGATCCAGTGCTACTGCTTTAAGATAACACGAAACAGCACTGTCAAGTTTCCAGGATCGCTGAAGTGTATAACCCCGCTGAAAGAATAACTCCGCACTTTTCGGATAATATTTTAAGCCGTCGTTATTGTAAAGGAAAGCTATATCATATTGTCTGAGCGCGGTATGGACTTCTGAGAGCCGCACATAAGCGGGTAAATAAGTGGGTTTCAGTGCGAGCGTCTGCTCATAAAGCTGTAAGGCAGAAGTAGTATCTCCGAGTTTGGCGAAAATTTCCCCTTTAAAAAAATAGGTTTCTCCATTGTTCGGCGAAATTTGTACGGCTTTGTTGAGGTAAAGTTTGGCTTTGTTGAAAAGACGAAGCTGCTGGTATAAATCTCCGAGTAAATTATACAGTTCAGGGGACTCAGAATTGAGAACCTCTGCTTTCAGGGCTGCTTCCAGTGCCTCCCTGATTTGCTTGGTTTCTCTCAAAATTAAAGCTTTGGTCTGGTAATAAGAACCGATATTCCCGTTAATATCCAGTGCGTCATTAATGTCCTGAAGAGCATCATTAAGTCTGTTTTCTTCCAGATAAATCAGTGAACGTTTGTAATAGTTATCCGAAACACCCGGTGAAGCGTTGATGGCATCTGAAAGAAAGTTGAGGGTAATTTCTCTTCTTGACTTTTCTGTTCCTTCAGGCAATGGCGGAATAGTCCGGCCTCTTCTGTAATCACTTCCGCAGGAAATCAGGACAAAAGATAAAATGTATATACTTAAGAATACTTTGAGTCGGTTCATTGCTCAAAATTACAAACATTAATACAAATTCCGATAATGGAATACACACTCAATGAGTCTGAATATGATTTTTTTAATTTTCAGGGGCGGATGATAATACTGGCGACCACAAATTCATCTTCTTCTTTCAGTATAAACTCCGCTTTGTCCGGGAAATTGATCAGTAATCGTTTCTCCAGATTGAGCAAACCTACCCCGGAATTGGAGCGTTTTTTTTCTTCTTTCACCAATTTTCCTGAATTTTTTACAATTAGTTCAAATACACCGTTATTATATTTTGCGGAAATATGAATTATTCCTCCTTTTTTGTTTTTCCCGATACCATGCTTTATGGCATTTTCCACCAGTAATTGTAACGTCATCGGTGGAATATTTTGTCTTAATACAGCTCTTTGAATGTCCAGAGAATAAGTAATCCTTTCCTCATACCTGATTTTTTCAAGAGAAAGATAGTCTCTGACCAGCTTTAATTCATCAATAAATTCAACTACCGGGTAACTTCCCATTGAAAGAGAGGTCCTTAATAGCTGAGATAAATTAGTAAGCCCTTTTCTGGCAAGTTCCTGGTCAGAGATGGTCAGTGCCTTGATACTGTTTATAGCATTGAAAAGAAAATGAGGATTTAACTGATTTCTAAGTATTTCTAATTGGGCATTTTGAAGTAATACCCTGGTTTGCGTTAATAACTGATCTCTTTCCCTGGCAATTCTTGAATACAGCAATAAATGGTAAAGCAAAAACCAAAGCGCCACATATCTTACCGATTCAACATAGTATTGAATATAGTCACTCCATTCAGGAGGAATTCCCCGACTGGGGTTCCCGTATCGCATGAACCCTGTCAGACCATCCTGAATAAAGAAAAGTGCACCAACCACCATAGACCCCAGAATCGGGAAGAGAAAGGTTTGACGTGGCTCGTCTTTATTAAATCTTTTGAAAACGATGGTATAAACTGTAGTCCCTGTAAGTCCCAGAAAAAAACTGACAATCAAATACCAGATTAACGTATTTGGTCTTTCCTGGAAAAATTTTGTATGAGGATACCTCAGGTAAAATGTTGAAACCAACCACCATAAAATATGCCCCACCCATAAGAATTTTCCGTACCGCATTAACTTGTTGTTTTATTCTAAAGGTATTAAAATCCTGCAAAATTGGCTTAAAAACCGATATCAATCACTAAAGGTTGAAAAATAAATTGCTGCTCACTCGCTTTATAAATGCCTCTGACTCCTATTTCCAATTGCTGTGACAAACGCATAAAATGAAACTGAGATGTCAGGTCAAAGCCAAATGACTGATAATTTCTGGTACCGGTTCTACCGTCTGCTATTGTACTTTGTCCTTGTGCGAAATCTGTAAACAGGTTGACTTTTAGTCTTTTCAGGAATAATAATCTTCCGAGTTCCCAATCAGGATCAAATAACGGCATACGGTATTCTATACTGCCGACCGAAAGATCTTCGAAGCTTGTATATCCGTAACCTCGTGGAAATGTGACCGGACTGCCGAAACGATAATTTCCTTGCGACTGATGCTGATAACTTCCCCGAAATCTCAAACTATGATGTCTGGCAAAACCGGGAAAGTATAAATTTCCCTGTATTGCAAATAAGCTGGCGGAAATATTTCCGCCAAATGGGGTATTTCTGAAATAGATACTCAGCGACTGTGCCCATTTTGGTGCGATATCTCTTGCTGCCCGTTTGAGTTGTCTTGCATAGCCAAGGTTATAAATCATTGAACCGAAGGTTCCGTTGAATGATTCGGTAATGTATCTTACCGGAAGATCATATCCGTAAACGGTAACTAATGAGGTATTTACACTGGCTGTCAGACTTTCAAGGTATTTTGAATGCGTCAGAATAAGCGGTAATCTCAAACCAAAATTCAATTGCTGCTGATTCCAGGAATCTTTTCTGAGGCTATCCAAAGGTCCGTTTCTGTCTCTGTCAATATAAATTTCGGTACTTCTTGCGGTATTTGTATAACTGAAATCCAAAATCGGGTACCAGCCCTGATAGCTGAAATTGGTATAGAACTGCCCTCTTTGTTCGTTTGAATTATAACCGTAGCCCGCAGATAAAGTAGTGGTGCTCAATAAATCCTGAGATGAAACACCAACATTGAGATTATCTCCGGTAGAATTTGTTACAATTCCCCAACTGTAAAAATTAAATATATGAGATTTTCGGTATTTTTTTATAGAAAAAGAGCTGTCGGGCGTAGTTTTTAATAAATTCTCACCAGCTTCCTGTAAGAGCATTTTTCCAAAATATCTTGTCGGTCTGTAAAATGCAGAATCAAATTTCAACGCTTTTGACCAATCGAATGGCATGCTGACAATACGATGACCTTTGGCAGAAAAATCATTAAAGTATATCATTCCGGCATCGGCTGAAGGAGCGGGATTAAAGGCACCAAATTTGCGATTAGTCACGACTTTTCTCTCTCCTGTTTTAAGATCAACAGCAAAAATATTATCAATTCCGGAAATTCCGGAATTAAAAAACAAATACTCACCCAGCCGTACAGGATGTGCTATGTTTTCATTTTCAACATGATACAGTTCTTTTTCTTCTCCCTTCTCCATATTGAAATCAGCGATTGCTTTCGCATTGTTTTTCAAAGTAATAGCAACAAATGCCTCATTGTTATACCATCTGGGATGCAGGAAAAAGGCATTATCCGGATTTGAAAACCTGTAAAGTTCTTTACCTGAGCTACATTCAAGTACTACAAGCGAATACCTGTTTCCGGTTGAAGTTTCCACGGCTGCTATTTTGGATCCGTCCGGAGAGAGAGCAGGAGAGGCCAATCTCGTTTTAGAGGTAATATTTCGTTTGATTCCGGTATTGATGTCGTACAATCTGATAACAGAATAGTCTCTTTGAGCCCATCTCGGATCAAAAGTGTTTTCTGCCCAGACGATTTTTGTTCCTGCAGCAGAAAGCATTCCTGCGTCATTGAGAATACCTAAATCGAATAATTTCTCTTCATTTTGTTCTTTATCCAATATAACAAATTGCTGAATGTCAGATAAGCCTGATTTAAGGGCAAGAATCCTTCCGTCCGGTAAGATCTGAGGATACTGATAATTGGTGAAATACTTATTTTCAGAGGTTTTTAATGGATTGACAGCAGTTTCCTCAATTTGATCTATTTCTTTTTGCCAGGTATTTTTGAAGTAACTGATGGTTTCTCCATAGAGTTTTTCTGTAGTAAGACCAGTCTGTTTCTTAATATTGTTCGAAAAAGAAAAAGGATAAAAAGGAAATTGATAAGTTCCCTGAAGAATTTTTTCCCAGGCATCAGCCCCGAACCTGGTTTTGGTATAAGTGGTAAGGAGATAGCCATTTACGTAATGATTCGGCACAAAATCTTTAAAAGAACCACAGGCTGCTTTCGCATAACTATATGGCTCTTTGCTTAAAAGATTGGCCCGGTAAGCCATATCAAAAGTCGGAATCCGGCCTCTTCCTGAGGGGGTCAGTACTGTTTCTGTTCCAACAGCATCTCCTTCCCAAAACCAGTTAGGTACTGCCAGAAATGAGATAAGACTTTGGCCGTTATTTCCGAAAATCCGTTGAAAGGCTTTGGTCCAGCCTGTCAATGCTTTTTGATTCTGAACAACATGCCGGAATTCATGAACGGCCAGAATATTCAGCCAGTTATTGGTCCCTAAAAGCGTATAATCCTGTGGCGGTGTAATAAAAAACTCTGTTCTTCTGGGCAGCAAGGTGACAAATCCATTAGAAACAGTGGTTTGATTCTGAAGAATTACAGAAATTTTCTTCGGATAAGCTTTTAAGGTATTTCCTACCGGTTGATAAACGGTTTCCAGAGTATTTGCTGTTTTTTGAGCAGTGTTACCGAGTTCATTCGGGAAAATTAACCTGAAATGAGGGGTGTTAATTTGACTCCACTTCAAATTTGAAGGGTTTTGCTGGAGATTGGTTGCTGATTCTTGACAAAAAGCGGGAATTGTTAAACAAAAATATAAGAATAAATTCAGAAGTATATTTCTCATGCAAAAACCTGAAAGAGACTAAGTAAATAAATAATTGGACGGTGGTGTTAATCAATGTTCTTCAATTCCTGAAAATAAAAACGGTCATACGTACTTTAAAAGAAATCCAAGTAATTTCTTTACCCTTGGTGTGTAAGGCGGATAGATCATTTTAAACAGATTCAGCCTTTGTTTTAAAACGGCTTTTTGGTTTGAAAATTCTGTAAAACCCCAAATTCCACCTGATTTTCCTATTCCGGAATTATTGACCCCGCCGAATGGCAATTCTTTATGGGCATAATGAATCAGCACATCATTAATTACTACGCCCCCGGAGGAGGTATTATTTATGAAATAGTCGATATTTGATCGTTTTCGAGAATGGATATAGAGAGCCAGGGGTTTTTCTCCGGCATTAATTTTCTCAATTACCTCGGCATTCTGCTCAAATTCAATAATCGGTAAAACTGGCCCGAAAATTTCTTCCTGCATAATTCTTCCGGCCTTTTCTGTTCCGGTCAGAATAGTAGGCGAAATATAATTGTCTCCTGCATTGGTTTCTCCTCCATACACCAGAGAGGCTCCGTTTTCGAGAGCATCCTCAATCAGAGATTTTAGCCTTAGAAAATGTCTTTGATTAACAATCCGGGAAAAGTCAGTTGTTTTTTCAAGGCCCCCGGCTTCAGGATTGAACATTTTTTCAGTGGCTTCAACCGTAGCTGAAATCAATTTACTTTTAACATTTTTATGAACCAGTACATAATCCGGAGCGATACAGGTTTGTCCGGCATTGATAAATTTACCCCAGGCAAGCTTTTCTCCGGCAGTTTTAATATCTGCCGTTTCATCAACAATAAAAGGGGATTTTCCCCCTAATTCAAGGGTAACTGAAGCAAGATGTCTACTGGCAGCTTTCATCACGATTTTTCCCACCTGAGGACTTCCGGTAAAAAAAATATGATTAAACGGCAGATTCAGTAATTCTGTTGAAACCCTGGCATCACCTTCAATCACAGCTATCTCGTCTTCAGGGAATAATCCCGAAAGCATTTCTTTTATCAGAGCAGAGGTATTGGGGGTTAATTCCGAGGGTTTTAAAATAACCGTATTTCCGGCTGCAATTGCCTGAGCAAGTGGCTTGATTGCCAGATTGAAAGGATAATTCCAGGGAGAAATAATCAGACATTGCCCTTTGGGTTCAAATTTTACATAAGCTGAAGTTCCGAACATATTCAAAGGAGTAGGTACCTTATGGGGACGCATCCAGGTACGAAGGTTCTTTATCAGGTGTTTGATTTCACCATTTACTCCCATCAATTCCCCGATTATGACTTCAGAAGGATGTTTTTTGAAATCCAGAAAGATGGCTTCTTGTATTTTTTCTATATTTTTGCTGTTGTAATCTAAAAGCTTTCTGAGTTTCTGAATTCTCTCATTTGCCGGGGTCCGGGCAATATTTGAAGCATTACTTTTCTGTAATTGAAATAAATGCTGGATTTTCTGTTCAAGATCTTTTGGCACAATGGTTTCTTCCATGAGTTGTTTCAGATTAGCTTATTGATTTTGAAGTAGCATAATTACTATTGGAATTTAGGGAAATTATAGGATGTTGCAAAGCTGAATCACATTTTAAATGTTTTGATTATCTTAAAATGAAGCATTTTGTCAATAAATCCGGATTCTTGCCAATTTAAATTTCTGTTTGTGTTGCATTCAAAATTATATCAAATATTTTTGTAACAAAACATCATCCTGTCAATGTCGATCGTTAGCAACAATATAAAATATCTTCGCCGTCTCAATGGATTGACTCAAGAGCAATTTGCCCGAAGGATCAATATAAAGCGTTCGTTATTAGGTGCTTATGAAGAAGCAAGGGCTAATCCTAATCTTGAAAACCTTAAAACAATAGCACAGGTTTTCGGCACATCTGTGGATTCGCTGATTAAGACAGACATCCGGAAAATAAGGGAAACCCCCGGCATTAATATTGGACAGACTGTAGGACAAATTCCTTCTTCTGTCCTGTCTACTACCCAGCCTACTTTTAACGGACAAACAGTACAAAGAATAAATCCTCCGACACAACCTTCTCAGAATTTTATTGCTGAAGCTGAGCCTAAGCCCATTGCGCATGTCATTGAAAAATACTTACGGAATGAAGAGCAGGTAAAATTGGTTGCTCAGCCTGTAGTGCCTAAAAAAGTAAACAGAGCTGACGGATACCGTGGATTTGTGACGGTGCAGAACTTAACCAAGCCCATTGAATTTCCGCAGGTAAATAATCAGCATCATGATTTGCTGCCTGAAATAAAGAGCAGTTATTCTTTTGGCATTGTGAAAAGAAATCTGACATCGGAATATTTGCTGAAATACCAGAAGCCTGAATTTCTTTCGGCTTTGCCACAAGGAAATCTTCCCAATCTTTTTGCGGGAAAATACCGTGCATTTGAAGTAGGAGAGGACTTCTCTTTTCCGGGAGCTTTGGTAGTTGGTAAACATATCGCTGATGTAACCAGCGTTTTGGATGGCAGACATTATATTCTTATTCTTCAAAATCAGGGAATTATTTATCGCAGGGTATATAATCAGGCGAAAATCAAGGGCGTGCTGTTGTTAAGCTCTGATAACCAATCAATCCCAAGTTTTGAAGTCAGTTTGAAAGATGTACTGGAAATATGGGAAGTGAAGGCTTTTATCAGTGAACAACTCCCTGAACCACAGTTGTCTCTGGAGAAAATTAAAGGACTTGTGGATGAATTACAGAATGAACTTTCAAGAAGATAAAAAGCAGAGATTTATTTCTTGGAAATCTCTGCTTTTTCGATAAATATTATTTCAGAAGCTCGTCAAAATAATCCAGAAGTGTGACGGTATATTTTTTATTCCCGTTCGGATTTTTAAGGCTTTTACTGAATTCATACCAAAAGCCGTCTCCTGTTGTAAGATATTTTCCCGGATTTTTAGGCTCATTCTGACTGGCTAATTCCGGGATAAACTCCCCGACAAAAACCTGTTGCATTAAAGGGGTTGCATCTTCCCAGACAAATTGCTTTAAAGTCTTCCCGGAACCGGTTTCGGTGTAGGCTTCTGCTTTACGGGTACTGAAAAACACATCAATGAACAAAGTCTGAACATCCTTATCACGGTCTATTTTTTTGTAAATAAGGCTGAGATTTTTCTCTTTCTGAGCGGTTTCATAAACAGCCTGCATCAATTCCTGTAAAAGATATTCCCATTCTGCCTGATTTTGCGGGCGTCCTTCAAAGTTTTTACCTACTGAAATTTCGAGAAAATTTTCTTCCTCTTCCAGTGCTTTGTGATTTGGTCTTTCAGGAGTTTTGGCTAAAAGTTGTTCAATTGCAGTTCGCCAGGCTTTGTTTAAGATACCTTTCCATGAAAAATCATCTTCAGAAGTAAAACCTTCATCGTAAAGATCTTCTTCGGTAAGGTCATCTCTGTAAGTATAAACAATCTGAAAATCAGCCGATAAACCTTCTGTTTTTTGTTCAAGGCTTAGCAGGATCTGATTACAGTATGGGGCAGGAATAATATCTGCTGTTTCGTATTTTATTTGAAGTTGTTGAAGCTGTTTCAGTTGCATATTCGAATTCTTCCTGAAACTCTTTACTAATCAGGAGTTCCGGATTTTGCAAAGTTATGGATAATTGTAACGATTTACGGTCTATTCCTGTAAAAACAATCATTTAACAGATTATTGAATCATTTTGATGGTCTGTTTTTTGTCTATTTTTCCGGTAGGCGTTTCCTTAAACTCAGGAATGAAACAGAAGACTTTAGGCATTTCATAAATGCCCAGAAATTCAGGAATATAATTGCGGAGCTTTTCGCCAATTTCCGGGGATTTTTCTGCCATTTCGATAAATAAGGCCAGTTTCTGACCCAGTTTCTCATCATCAATCCCGAAAGCAAAAAACCGGCACGGCAGTTTCATTTCTTTAAAAAGGTTTTCATAACTTTTTTCTACCTTTTCCAGCTGTATTTTCACGCCACCGCTATTAATAATATTGTCGAAACGGCCAATCAGTTTAAAAGTAGTATCATCCAGTAATTCAACGACATCATTGGTTTGAATTTTTTCGAAATTTCCTGCTGCTGCGACAATATTGAGGCAGTTTCTGTCATCAATATCTATTTTTACACCATTCAATACCTCAAATGAACTGGTTTTATCGATACCGTTCAACCGCCTGACTGCAATATGAGAAACCGTTTCGGTCATGCCATAAGTACTGAAAACAGGTACACTGAGCGATTGAATTTGTTCCTCCAGCCTTTCATTGACTGCTGCACCGCCTACAATAATGGCTTTCATTTTGTTGAGAATTTCAATTTTTTCCGGAGAATCGGACAGAATATTCTGCAGTTGCAAAGGAACAAAAGCTGTAAAATCAAAAGAGTCCTGTAAGTTGAATTCCTCCAGAGGATTGCCGGAAGGCTCGATAACAGTCATTTTCAGCTTTAATTCCAGGGCCCTGACCAGCATCATAATTCCGGCAATATATTCCACATTGAGGCATACAAGAATATGATCACCGGGTTTGAGGTTAAATTTTTGACCAGTCAGTTTAGCACTGTCCTGCATTTGATTTCTGCTCAGCAGGATAGGTTTGGGTTCTCCGGTTGATCCGGAGGTTTTGAGAATGAAGGTCGACTGACCGGAGAGCCAGTCCTTGCAGAAATTTATAACTTTATGTTCGTACTCCTTAGCCGGAGCAGGTAAGTCAGAAAATGAATCAATAAATAGCATAAACCTGAAAGTTTCCGATAAAAGCAAAGGGCATTCGGGAAGAAGGATACAGACCGGCTTCTCAAATGCCCTGCAAGTTAATGCTATTCGGTTACTTTTAGGATATTAGAGGCACTGTCAAAACTGGTTTTGTATTGTTTAAGAGCTATGGCGGCAGGTCCTAAAGTAACATTTCCGTTTCTATCGAATCTTGATCCGTGATTCGGGCAAATAAATCCTGTAGAGGCATTGTCAAAATTAATGGTTGTTCCTTCATGAGTACAGGTCTTTGAAACCGCAATAAAGTCACCGTCTTTAGTTCTTGCTACAATGACACTTCCGACTACAAGTCCGGTACCATTGGTTTTAAGTGAGACATAGGTAGCATCATTCAGATTCAGGGATAAATCGACTTTTCCTGAAGTACCTCCACCTGTAGAACCACCTCCGTTTGCAGGTTGCGGATCATTTTTTGATGATGAACAGGAGGTCATACAGTTATTTAAAATAATTGCCCCGACACTGATTCCCACAAGTGATAAAAATTCTTTCCTTTCCATAAATTTTGACATTTTAAATTTGGTTTGATAGTCTATTCGTACTTAATACGGAAGGTTTGCGTTTGAAGTTGCGTAAGCATTAAAAAATTTAATTTTGGAGCAAAAATTCTTACCAAACATAAACATTCCCTAATTTCGCAGCGTAGAAGTTTATCAATGTAAAAACTGATCAATAATATTCCTGACTTGTAAAGCAGGCTGAAAACATTACCAGAGAAAAAATAAATCATATGACTTCAAAATTCAATTGGGAAACAATTAAGGAATACAAAGAAATCTTATTCCAGTTTCATGAAGGAATCGCAAAGATTTCAATAAACCGCCCGCAGGTTCATAACGCATTCACGCCGCTTACCGTAAAAGAAATGATTGATGCCATCACAATTTGCCGTGATGACGAAAGAGTTGGGGTGATTATCTTAACCGGAGAAGGCGGAAAAGCATTCTGTTCAGGAGGAGATCAGTCTGTTCGCGGACATGGAGGTTATGTTGGAGAAGACACTGTTCCAAGATTGAATGTGCTTGATTTTCAGAAAATTATCCGCTCAATCCCTAAGCCGGTTGTAGCAATGGTTGCAGGTTGGGCGATTGGTGGGGGTCATGTTTTACACGTAGTTTGTGACCTTTCTATTGCTGCTGAGAATGCCAGATTTGGACAAACAGGCCCTAATGTAGGCTCATTTGACGGAGGTTTCGGAGCTTCATATCTGGCGAGAGTGGTCGGACAGAAAAAAGCGAGAGAAATCTGGTTTTTATGTGACCAGTATGATGCGAAAGAGGCACTTGATATGGGTTTGGTAAACAAAGTAGTTCCTTTGGAAGAGCTTGAGGAAACGACTGTTGCCTGGTGTAAGAAGATTTTAGAGAAAAGCCCTTTGGCTTTGCGCATGCTTAAATCGGCCTTTAATGCTGAGCTTGACGGACAGGCGGGTATTCAGGAATTAGCCGGAAATGCCACTTTATTATATTATTTATCTGAAGAGGCAAAAGAAGGCAAAAATGCTTTCCTTGAAAAACGTAAGCCGGATTTCAGCAAATTTCCGAAATTTCCGTAAATTTTTGATTTAAGCCAGGTTTTGATAGTCAGGTAGTTCTACAAATTTTGTAAACTATCTGACTATTTGTTTGAAACTTATCATTAAATTTCAAAATCTTGCATTGAGTATGATTCCATCATGCAGGAAATTGTCTTAAACAGAGGAAATAAAGTAAGCAACTAAACTAAATATAATTATGAACTACTGGTTAGTTAAATCTGAACCAAGTGCGTATTCCTGGGATGATTTTGTAAAACAGGGAGTTGGAGTATGGGATGGGGTGCGTAACTATCAGGCGCGCAATAATATGCAGGCAATGAAGGTAGGTGATCTTGTATTTTTTTATCACTCAAATGAAGGATTGGAAGTAGTTGGTTTAGCGAAAGTGGTAAAAGAAGCCTATCAGGATCCGACCACCGAAGATACAAGATGGGTTGTGGTGGAGATGACTGCTGTAGAAAAATTTCCTAAAACGGTAACACTCAAGCAGATGAAAGCAGACGAGCGTTTAAGTGATCTGGCTTTGGTCCGCCAGTCACGTCTTTCTGTAACACCCGTTAAACCTGAAGAATTTGATATTATCATTGGTTTAGCACACGAAGGTTAAATTTTTATGGTTTTTGCATAGGATTTGTATGATTTCTACGTTTAATATGGAGAAATATTCCGAGTGAATTAATCCTGACTACTATTCCTTTGTCTATTTCCAAAAACAATAACCACCATCAGCCAATGATAAAATATTCGAAAATATTTCTTTTTTACAGCCTGATATTATGTTTGGTTCTGCCTTCAAGTGCTCAGAATATTAAAAGAATTGAAATTCCGCTTTTAACCAGTAGCTCTGAGTACTTTACAATTCCGTTGGGAGATAATGGTGTAATTCTGCTGACTCAACTGAGTAAACAGGAATTTAACCTGGTACGTTTTGATACAAATCTGGATAGAATATGGTCTATAAACGGCACGATTGAAGCTAACCTGGATTATGTGACCTATAGTTATGATGGTAGAAATTTATACCTTCTTTTCAGCAGGTACAGAAGTAATTCTTACGAAGTAATCAAAGTTAATGTAGGACCCGGATTTGTAGAAAAATTCCAGATTTACTCTGTTGACCGGATGGAGGTTTCTGATTTTAAGGCAATTAATGCTTCTGTGTTCATTGCCGGAATGGTCAATTCCCAGCCGGTAATTCTGTTTACCAGTTTAAATGAAAGAAAAACAAAGGTTTTGCCGAGTGCGTTGAAAAGCCAGGCTGAAATTCAGTCGATGGAAATTGATACGACCAATAATACGGTGAATGTTACTTACGCAGTTGGAACAAGGGGGAAAAACTATCAATTAGTAGTAAAGTCTTTTGATGAAGAAGGAAAACAGGTTTCGCAGATTGTGATGAATCCGAATGATGAATTTGCCATGATGAACGGGAAAGTAAATCAGATTTCAGACAGTACGCAGATTATGTTTGGTACTTACGGACATAAAAACACCATAGGATCGTCCAAAGGGCCAACCTCACAAGGGCTTTATATAAGTAAACTTATTGATAATGAGGTACTTGATACCAAGTTTTACAGCTTTACAGATTTCAAGAACTTCTTTAACTTCCTGACGCCCAAACAAAAGGAAAAGCAGGAACGAAAAATACAGGATAAAAAAGACAAAGGAGAGGACCTTCGCCTTGATTACAGACTGCTTGTTCATGACATTATCAGACAGGATGGTAAATATATTCTGGTAGCCGAAGCCTTCTATCCGGATTATCGTTACCAGAATAATTATCCGTTTGGTATGGGAGGATATGGTTATGGCGGTATGGGAATGTTTGGAAATCCCTGGTATTCAATTTACAATCCTTATCGCTGGGGTTATGGAAATTACGGACTTTACTCCCCATTCAGCAGTTATTATAGCCCGTGGGGTTACAGAGGTTATGGCAGTTACGGAAGCCAGCAGATTTTTGATGGCTGGGTTTATACACATGCGGTTGTAGCTGCATTTGATGATAATGGTAAGCTTTTATGGGATAACAGTATCGAAATGAAGGACGTGAAAGAACCGAAATTGATTGAAAAGGTAAAAGCCTCAATCAACGGTGACGAAATCACGCTTTCTTATTCGACAGGAGGTAAAATTTCTACCAAAGTTGTAAAAGGTGATAAAATCCTTGAAAATACCCAGCAGAAGCAAATTGAGACAGATCAGGAAGGAGATAAAGTGAAGAAAACGACTTCAGATAACATCGATTTTTGGTACGGAAAATATTTTCTGGCATCAGGCTATCAAAAAATCAGTAATGACAATGAAGGAGCTAAACGAAATGTATTTTTCCTGAGCAAGATTAGTTTTTAAGGTATTTATTTAGTCGGGAAAGGTCCTGTACGCTGATTCTACCTTGTTTCTGACATCTCATATTGTAACTTTGCAGCGGCACTCAGGTGCCGCTATTTTTTTACCAGGTTTAAATTTCAAAAAATTGAAAAGCGAAACAATTCAACTTCTTACTCCCCAAAATTGGAAAGCCTACCAGCTGATTGATTCGGGCGGTTTTGAGAAATTAGAGAAATTCGGAGATTTTATACTTCGCAGACCCGAGCCGCAAGCGGCCTGGGATAAAAGTCTGACAGACGAAGAATGGCAGAACAGAGCCAATGCTTATTTTAAAAAAGACAAGGGAAGTCAGGAAAAAGGAGAATGGCTGGTTAAGAAAGGTATGCCTGACCGTTGGTATATGCCTTACAAAACAGAGAGTCTTGATCTTACTTTTAAACTGGCTTTATCTTCATTCAAGCACGTAGGAATTTTTCCGGAGCAGGCTAATAACTGGGATTTTATTACAGAGAAAATTGCAAAAATGCCTGTAAAACAACCCAAAGTATTGAATTTATTTGCTTACACCGGCGGAGCTTCCATTGCAGCAAAAAGTGCAGGGGCGGATGTTACACACGTTGATTCTATTAAACAGGTAATTTCCTGGTCTCGCGACAATATGGAAGCCAGTAAACTTGATAATATTCGCTGGGTGGTTGAAGATGCCTTGAAATTTGTCAAAAGAGAGGTAAAAAGAGGGAATATTTATCAGGGAATTATTCTTGATCCTCCTGCATATGGAAGGGGCCCGGATGGAGAGAAATGGGTACTGGAAGAACAGATTAATGAATTACTGAAAAATGTTGCCGAAATTCTGGATAAGGAAAACTATTTCCTCATTCTGAACATGTACTCAATGGGTTTCTCTTCTTTAATTGTAGAAAATCTGGTGAAATGCAGTTTCAGCCAAAAACTCAATCATGAATTTGGTGAATTATATTTACAGGATGAATTTCGGAAAAAATTGCCGCTTGGGGTATTTTATCGGTTTGCCAGTCAATAGAAATTTACAGAATAGACTCGACAATTTTTAATACTACTAAAAATAGCAGCAAAAGGTAAAATTTCTTCATTTTTAAGCTTTTAAGGTTAGGTTTAAAGATCGGATACGCATTATATCCGATCTTTTTGCAATATTAGGATTTCATAATGATATTTCCATGAAATCTTCTCAGAATTAATAAATTAAGCCTTTTGCAGAGAGAAGCGTGTTTTTCATCAATGAAACAATAGTCATTGGTCCCACACCTTTTGGTACAGGCGTGATGAAAGAACATTTCGGTGCAACTTCGTCAAATTTTACATCACCTTTCAAGGCAAATCCGGATTTTTTAGTAGCATCTTCTACACGTGTCAATCCTACGTCAATTACTACAGCTCCTTCTTTGATAAAATCAGCAGTAATAAACTCAGGACGGCCTAATGCAGCAATGAGGATATCGGCACTGGCGCAGACTTCTGCAAGGTTTTTGGTTTTTGAATGCGTTAAGGTCACTGTACAATTTCCGACTTTATGATTTCTCTGCATCAGAATAGACATTGGAAGACCCACAATCTGACTTCTTCCAACTACCACACAATGTTTTCCGGATGTTTCGATATTGTATCTTTCCAATAAATCCAGTACACCCTGAGGCGTAGCAGAAATATAAGCAGGAAGTCCTTTCGCCATACGGCCTATATTGATAGGATGGAAGCCATCAACGTCCTTTTTAGGATCGATTGTTTCCATCACTTTGTCAGGATTGATATGATCCGGAAGAGGCAACTGAACAATCAGACCATCCATGTCTTCGTTGTTATTTACTTTTTGAACTTCAGCCAAAAGCTCAGCTTCAGAAATACTCGGATCAAAACGAAGAAGGGTAGAATTGAATCCTAATTCTTCGCAGGATTTTACTTTGTTTGCTACATAGGTTTCTGATGCACCATTGTTACCAACCAGAATGGCAACCAAATGAGGGATTTTTCCACCGGAAACTTTAATTGCTTCGACTTCAGCACCGATTTCTTTTTTAATTTCTTCTGCTACGGCTTTACCGTCAATTATTGTCATGGTTTTGTTCTGAATTGTTATTTGAGGGGAATTTTACTCAAAATTACGGCTTGTTTTGGCATCTGACAATTTAATTGACAAATTCCTTAAAATTTCATGAAGCTGTTTTAAGCCAGTGCTTCCGGTTTCCTGGATAAAAGTCAGGTTTTTTCGTGACTGCATTGAAGGAATATGAGGGTCTATTACATAAACCGGAACGGATTTTGGAACATAGTCAATCAGGCCCGCAGCCGGGTATACCTGCATGGAGGTACCAACGATGATAAAAATATCAGCTTCAGCGCAATGCTGAGCAGCCGGAATAATATTCGGGACATCTTCGCCAAACCATACAATATTAGGGCGGAGTTGTGAGCCATCTTCTGCCAGGTCTCCCAGTTTAAGCTCCCATCCATCTATCTCGTAAATTTTACGGGAATTTAAGGTACTTCTTGACTGAAACAATTCTCCATGAAGGTGCAAAACATTAACTGATCCTGCTTTTTCGTGCAGATTGTCAACGTTTTGAGTGATAATCTGGACTTCATAAAATGCTTCAAGTGCTTTTAAAGCAAGATGTCCGTCATTAGGTTGGGCAGACATTGCCTGTTTTCTTCTTTGATTGTAAAATTCCAAAACAAGTGCAGGATTTTTCCTGAAGCCCTCTGGAGTTGCGACCTCTTCAATCGCATGATTTTCCCATAATCCGTTAGAATCTCTGAAAGTAGCGATGCCACTTTCCGCAGAAATTCCTGCACCGGTTAATACCACAATTTTCTTTTTCATCAGTTTTCAGTCGGTTTTTGGCGAATTTGCAAAAAAATCAGGGAAAGTGAACAGGGCTTAGTCTAAAAGAAAAGAAGAATCTTATGGTTTAAAACGATCGCTGATAAAAAAGGAGTCAATCCTTGCGGAAAGACTCCCTGATGAGATGAAAAGTTAAGTCTTAAGTTTTCAGATTTTCTACCCTTACTCTGCTTTCATGATAGCAGTTTTGGCAGAAACTCCATTTTCATTAATGGCTTCAATGCAGAAATAGTAAGGCATATTTTTATCCATTCCTTTGTACCAGTAATCGTTGGCATTATGTACCATAATACAATTATAAAGTTTATCAGGAGCAATTCCTGTATAAATGTTGTAAGCATAGGCATTATCAACAGGTTTCCATTTCAACCAGGCACTTCTTTTGTCGTTTTCGGTGCGGAGTACGATGAAATTTGATACAGAATCAGGTTTTGCTCCGTTTCCGTTGCCAAAAATTCTAAAATCACTGATCGCAAATTTTCCGGTTGGAACGTGAATGTTTTCCAGTTTCAGGAATCGGGTTTGAACAGGTTTATTAAGTTCTACATAGTCGTGAGGAATATCAGTTTTATTAGTGCTTTTATCTACCAGAACCTCCCATTTTTTGCCGTCGGCCGAAGCATAAATTTTATACTGATGGTAGATATTGGTCTGTTTTCCTAAAAATTCAGCATCCTGATCGGCATAGTTTATCTGGATGGCATTAACGGTTGAAATAGCTCCCAAATCAGTCTGAACCCATTCTCCTTTGTTTCCGCCTGATGCGCTCCAATAGGTTTTAATATTTTCGTCAGTAGCATTATTGGCATGATAGTTTCCGTAAGTAGAAGAAACCAAAACTGATTTGTTATAATTAAGCAGCATCCAGCCTGTAAAGCCGGAAGCAGAAGGATCCTGAGGATTATTGGCCGAATTGGGCAAATAGTGAGGATAATCCCCGAATGCCTGGTTACAATACATTACACCATCTTTGTCAAATCCGGCAGGCCAAAGTCCCAGCCTTCTTTCAAAATTGTTTTTTACCGAAATCACAATAGTACTGATATGCCAGTAATTGTTCCATTTGTCGGTAAATGTGGCGCCATGTCCTGCACCTTTTGCAAATCCACCAGGTTTATAACTAAATGGCATAGACTGGTGTGTAAACGGGCCAAGCGGATTGTCTGAAACGGCTACACCGTCGGCATAACCACTGAATTCTGTTCCGGGAGCACCATATTGAAGGTAATATTTCCCCTTGTATTTGGTCATCCATGCGCCTTCAACAAAAGGTTTCAGGAAGGTGTTGTCCAGGTGTTCGCCAAATCTGTGCCAGCCGTATCTTTCATCATTCAATAGCAAAAGCTCTTTTCTGGTCCCGATTGGCTGAAAAGTTTTACGGTTCATTTCAACACCATACAGCGGGTATTGGTTGCTGCTTCCATTGTACATGTACAATTTACGATCATCATCTACAAAAAATGCAGGATCCCAGCCTCCGATTTCCAAAGCTGGAATGGCTTCTTTCCATTCATTGGCTTTAGGATTAGTGCTCATCCATATCGGGAAATCTTTTGAATAAGTAGAGCCGAAGGCCAGTAAAGTATCTCCCTGAACCCATACTGCCGGAGCGCAGAGGTCATCATAAACTTTGTGCTGAGGCTTTAGGAATGAGCGGGATACAAATTTCCAGTTTACTAAATCACTGCTCCACCAATATCCCCACTGATTCGTTGAAAACAGATAATAATCTCCTTTATACATGGTAATTACCGGATCGGCGGTTGCACGGTGTTTCCCCCATTCTGAAAAATTCGGAATCGGGCAGTAACCATAATCCAGGTTAATCGGGTTGCAATAGGTCTGATTTTTCTGCGCTGTCAGCTTAAACGTACTGACCAGTAATAATATAAAAAAAAGCAGTTTTTTCATTTTAGGTAAGGTTAAATCAAATACTTTGTATGATTAATTAGAGTTTGTAAAGTATAAGATTTTATTGAAATTTTACAAATATGGGCTTTGGAAACCAATATTTTTCATTCCGGTTTTGATTTCCGGGCAGCTCATAAAAAGTTTCCAGAGTAACTGTGAGCGATAATTCTCAATCATGATAATCTGAGGTCCCTGATCAATGGCAAGGGTTGAATTGGCAAACCAGATATTTGTGAGGTTAAAGGCATCATAAAAACCATAATCTCCCCAAAGTTTATCTCCCAGTTTATAGTAGAAGAAGCGGAGTGCCTGCATAGATTCCTTTGGTGTATATGGAAAAGAGGACAAGGCGGCAGTCGGACTGATGACTCCGGAATCATTATTGGGTTCATGTGCGGCATAACCGTTATTGTCGTCACTGGCTGTAAGTCCCCAGCAGTTTTCGCTGTATCCATTATAGCTTTTGGGATTAGCTTTGCAATAATTGTAATTGATGAGAGAATGTGCCACATTTTGCGTCCAGTAATCAGCGTATTTATCACTCAATCCGATGGGATTAATGCCCAGAAACGAATATTGAGAGAAAAATAAAGGCCCTCCGTTAGCTGGCCCCAAAGGCAGCTTAATGCCATAATAACTGCTACCGTTTGAGAAAGAGCCATTTCTGGCCCAGCCGTTTTCATAAACTGATTTCGGAATAGAAAAAGCAGGAGAGGAGGCTGCCAGAACATAAGTAATCAATGCTTCATTCCAGCCGCTTACCGGCATATTCATATCCCAATTGTAATCCGGCGACCAATGCCAGTAGAGTTTATCTTCATTGTTTTTCCTGAACCATGACCATTCTACATTTTTCCAAAGGGTATTAATTTGTTCCCGGAGTTTAATTTCCTGAGTGTCTGTAGCACTGTTGAAGTACTGTCTTACTGTCAGCAAGCCTTGCATCAGATAAGAAGTTTCAACCAGATCAGCGGCATTATCCCTGGTACTGAAAGGGATCGTAGCTCCTGTGGAGCCATTTAACCAGTGCGGAAAAGCGCCATGGTATTTTTGACAATTATTCTGAAGAAATGAAACAATTTTCCCTGTTCTGCTCAATCCTTCACTTTTACTGATGAATTTCCTTTCAATACCAACCACGATTGCCATTAAGCCAAAACCTGTTCCTCCGGTGGTTACGATGTCTCCGGATGAATTTCGTTCCCTTGCCATACCCGAAACCTGATGCCCGAAATCCCAAAAGTATTTAAAAGTTTGTCTTTGGACTTTATCAAGTAGTAAAGAGTCGGAAATCTGAGGGAATTTGTCTGATTTGTCAAAATCCGTAGTAAGATTGACTGCAATGGGAGAAAGCAGTTTTCCGCCTTCTTTCGACAAAAGTGCAGAGGTTACAGAAACGATAAACCTGGTAAGCGGGCTTAAAGATGTCGAAGGCTGAATAACAATGGTACTATCGCCGTTTTCGAAAGTCTGTATATAAGGAATAACTGCTCCGTTTTCTCCTCTGAAGAAAATAGCCGATGATATGGTAGTCTGGTTAACGGGGGCTTTAAAGGAAAGTTTTAAAACAGGCTGAGGACTGACATTCGAATAGTCAAAACCATTAAAAACTCCGTCAACTTTCAGGGTATTAAAACTAAATGATGAGGGTATAACAGGAGGTTGCGGATTATCAACCGGATCTTTTTTGCAGGAAAACAGAAAAGAACTGATCAAAAAACTAATTAAAAGGAATGGAGACTTCATTTTTTCAAAAAGTAGAAGTAGTTAAAATAAAAGAGGTTGCTTTAAGCGGCAACCTCTTTCAAATCTGTAATCAGGAAATTATTTTCCGCGGCCTTCCAGTTTTACCAAAGCATTTACTTCGCTTTCGCTCAACGCTTTGTTGTAAATTCTGACCTCATCAAGCTGTCCGGTTAAATAACTGGCCCAATCCTGACTCGTTCCGTTATTAAGGCTTGGAGAAGTCTGGAATTGTACAGTTCCGAATACCATTCTGGTTGGTTTCTGGAATTTGATAGCACCAAATCCTTTTACAACCTGTGTGGCAATTTTATTACCATTCACAAATACCTTAAAAGTGGAGCTGGTTTCATCATAGGAGACTCCGATACTTGTCCAGGTATTCCAGAAATTATTCAGGTCATAATTTCCAAGCCAGGCATCAGTTCCGTTATTATTTACATGGATTTTCAGCAAACCTTTGGTGTCAGTGGAACCATTTTCAAGAAAAATGGTAAGATTTCCCCAAAATGAATCAGGATTTGCGATATCCAGAAGCCCTACAATCCCTTTGGTATTCTGAGGAGTATTTACCCATGTTGTAACTGTAAAACTTTTCAGATTCTGAACCGCAGGTGAAACGTTCGACACTACATATTTTTTGTCAGCACCCTGAATCGCATTTCCTTTTATGCCGGGAACGAAACTTGTTCCGCTGTTTTCTCCGGCAGTGTTTGAAACGGCATCAATATAATTGTTGTCAAAAGACCAGTATCCTACCAGATTTGAAGGTGCTATATCTTTTGTACTGGTAAATCCACCGATGCTTATAGAAGGAGCGTAGCTTTTTTCATCAAATTTCTCATAACAAGAGCTGAGGATGAGTCCGCTTCCCAACACTCCTGCAAGAAATAAACTATTTTTTATATTTTTCATAATTCCGATTTTAAATGTTGAAGAATTAATAGCCGGCATTTTGTTTCAATAAACCGGCACTTAAATCGATTTCAGTCTGAGGAATCGGCCATACTTCATTTCTGCCTTCTTTAAATCCTTTAGGACCAAAAACTGCAGCACCACGTCCCTGACGGATTACGTCGAAGAAACGATCAAATTCCATGGCTAATTCCACTCTTCTTTCATGATAAACCGCTGCACGAAGTTTTGCCTGATCTGTAGTAATTACATCAGGGAGAATACCTGCTTTACCGCCTCTTGCTCTGGCACGAACAGCGTTTAATGAGGTCAGAGCCTGCGCTGAATTTCCTAATTCATTGGCAGCTTCAGCATTCATTAGCAATACCTCAGCATAACGGATGACACGGATATTCTGTTCAGCCCCTTCATTATAGCCCGAAACATACAGACTGAAAGGAACATATGATTTTTGATTGTACATCGGATTATCTCCGGCAGCCGGAATGACGTCACCTTCAGGAGTTGTTTCTCCTCTGAAGATAATCGTTGCATCTTTTCTCGGGTCTCCATCTTCATATTCATCAACCAGGCTTTGCGTAGGAGTATTGAATCCCCAACCGCCTCCAACAGAAGCTCTTACACCCTGAATTTGAGAATATTGTGAGTTTGAAGCATCCGGATTTCCTAAAATAAGCTTACACTGAATTTCAAAAACAGACTCAGAGCTGTTTTCATTCTGGATTCTGAATAATTGCTCATAATTCGGAAACAATGCATATCCAAGTCCCATTACCTGATTGGTAAGTGCCAGTACATCGCTCCATTTCTTCTGATACATAGCTACTTTAGCATTAAGAGCCAGGGCGGCACCTTTAGTCGCTCTGCCTACATCAGCTGCACCATAAGATTGTGGCAATACAGCAGCTGCGTCTTTCAGATCCTGTTCAATTGCAGCCCAGATCTGCGCTTTCGGTGTTCTCGGAATATTATATTCTGAAGCATTTTTAGGCACATGTAATCTCAAAGGAACATCGCCAAAAGCTCTTACCAGTCTGAAATAAGCATAAGCTCTGATAAATTTTGCTTCAGCTAAATAGCGTGATTTAAGATTTGCATCCATTGAAATCGCCGGAATGTTATCTAAAACCTGATTGGCGAAGTTGATGTTCTGGTATTGACCTCCCCAGAAATCACCTAATTGTCCTTCAGTTGAACTTGCGGTAAACGTGTCAAATTTGTTGAAGAAAGTGGCATCACTGGCGCTGCTGCCTTTTTCTGTATCATCTGAACCAACGCTTTCAACAGCCACCGGAGCAAAGGCTACATTTTTCCATTCACGAAGGTTGGCATACATAGCATTTACTGCTTTGGTAGCATCTGCTTCATTTTTCCAGAAAGCTTCGCTTGATTGTTGTCCCTGCGGAGGAACATCCAGGAAGCTGCTTTGGCAACCAGCCAGAATAAAGAGAGAAACGGAAGGGACAACCCATTTCACCTTTTGTAAGAGATTTATAGTATTATGATATTTTTTCATCGTAATATTCTTAAATGTTTTAAAGATTTTTTGTCAGAAAAGACAAATTTTAATGTCCGTCTAATTCATGAAAACTTAGAAAGTAACATTAACACCGACGTTGTAGGTAGCGAACATCGGATAAACATTGGTGTCAATACCTGAATTAATGTTGGCATCAGAATTGGCTTTAACGTTTCCGTTGTTTTTAAATGAACCTACGATTTCAGGAGAAAATCCTTTGTATTTAAAGAAGTTCAGCGCATTTTGAGCATTGGCATAAACTCTCAGTTTTTTGATTCTCATCTTCTCAACCAGTCTTTGAGGAAGTGTATAGCCTAACTGGATATTTCTCACTCGGAAATAACTTCCGTCTTCTACAAAGAATGAGTTTGGCTTATAGTTATCTCCGCCACCAATATTTGCAGAAGGATAGGTATTTGAAGTGCCTTCTCCATGCCAGCGGTGGTCATAGAAATCTTTTGTGAAGTTTTCGTTACCGAAACGTAAACCTAAATTGGCATTGTAAATGTCAACCCCGGCAACACCCTGAAAATCCAATGCTAAATCAAATTGTTTGTAGTTCCAGCTGGTGTTAATACCGTATGAGTATTTTGGATTCGGATTACCGATCGGCGCTCTGTCAAGTCCGTCAATTTTTCCATCAGGTTTGCCTTCAGGACCGCTGATGTCTCTGTATTTGAAATCACCGGGCTTTGCATTTGGTTGTGCAGAAGAAGCTACCTCAGCACTATTCTGGAAGATTCCGTCAACAATATAACCGAAGAACTGACCGATAGGCTGTCCGGCAATTGTACGGGTAGAGAAAGAACCGCCTGTTGAAGCTGCTCCACCTCCGTAAATCGGGTTATCACCGGTTGTTACAGAAAGTACTTTGTTGTCATTGTATGAAATATTACCTCCGATTGAGAAAGATAAATCTTTAGAGATATTGTCTTTCCAGTTAATTGACAATTCTACGCCGCGGTTTTGAAGATCAGCCTGGTTTCCAATGATTTTACTTGAGTTAGTTCCTACAGAAGCTAAAATGGGAATGTCGAAAATGGCTAATTCAGTCTTTTTATTGTAATAATCAGCATCAATGGTTAATCTGTTATTCATAAAAGCAGCTTCGATACCAATGTCAGTTCCCACACCTCTTTCCCAAAAGGTAGTCGGAGGTACAATAGAGTTGATACTTGCACCGGTATTAGCCACGCCGCCATAAATAGCAGTTAAGTAAGGATCCTGAGCCACACGCAATACCGAAAGACTTGACGGAACTGAAGCATTTCCGATTTTACCCCAGCTTGCACGTACTTTCAGATTGTTGAAAGTAGTCTGGTTTTTCATAAATGCTTCTTCACTGATTACCCAACCTACACCAATAGAAGGGAAAAAGCCCCATCTCTGATCACCGTAGAATTTAGAAGAACCATCTGCTCTTAAAGAAGCATTCAGCATATAACGGTTTTGGAATGCATAATTCACCCGTCCGAAGTAAGAAGCTACTGTTGAAAGATCTCCTTCATCCTTTAATTCTCTTCCTACAGCATTTCCTAATTTCAGGTAAAAATCACCTTCGCTTGTATTCGGTACATTCTGGGCAGAGCCGGTTAACTGGTAATACTGATAACGCTGAGCTGATTGTCCGACAAGTACCTTTACACTATGATCGTTATTGAAAACATTGTCATAAGTAAGGGTATTTTCAAGAATCCAGTTTCTGTTTTCTGTTCTGGTAAGTGTCAGTAAGCTTACAGTTCTTCTTTGTTTCAGTGTAGCTGCATAAACCGGATCATATTTAGTAGTTTCAGTCTGAATGAAGTCTCCGCCGACACTTGTATGGAAGGTAAAATGGTTGGCGAATTTAACGTCTGCAAAGATGTTTCCGGTCAATCTGTACTTCTTAGCTTTCTGATTGAAGTAATCTACAGTAACCTGCGGGTTGAAATTGGCGCCGTCACCAAGATTGTAGTCGCTCGGATCACCGTAGGTTCCGTCAGCATAGCGTACCGGAACAATTGGTGCTGCGGCATAAATCTGGTGGAAAATTCCTTCATCAATATCATTTGAATTATTGGCAGCTCCGGTTAAATTATAACCAACTTTCAGGTATTTTGAAAGATTGAAATCGTTTTGTAAACGGGCAGTATATCTTGTGAAATCATTTCCCTGTACAAGCCCCTGCTGATTAAGGTAACCCAAAGAGAAGTTATATGTAGATTTCTCAGAACCTCCGGTCATTGTGATCTGGTGGTTGTTAATCATGGCTCCTCTCAGAATCTGACGTGTCCAGTCAGTTCCCTGACCATATTTTGCCGGATCATATTCAGCAGGAGGAACAGCGCCATTATAGTTAGCCAGCTCACTGATCATGGTAGCAAATTCTTTTCCGTTGGCCATTTGCACCGGATTGGTTACCCTTTGATATCCTACAAAACCATTATAAGTTACCGAAGACTGGTCAGACTTTCCTTTTTTGGTTGAAATCAGGACTACTCCGTTGGCAGCTCTGATACCATAGATTGACTGAGCAGAAGCATCTTTCAAAACACTGATATTTTCGATGTCAGCCGGATTGAGGAAGCTGATATCGTCAAACCAGACTCCGTCAACAACATAAAGAGGATTCGGGTTACCATAAACAGTTCCCAGTCCTCGAATACGAATCTGAGGAGAAGCACCAGGTGCGCCGGAGTTTGTAATCTGCACCCCTGCCACTTTACCCTGTAAAGCACTTACCGGGTTTGTAGATGCCTGCTTAGAAATTTCATCCCCTTTAATTTGTGCTACAGCTCCGGTTACATCTAATTTTCTTTGTGTACCGTAACCGATTACTATCACCTGATCCAACTCTTTTGAAGAGGTGGCAAGTACAACGGAAAGGTCTGTTCTGTTGTTTACAGCTATTTCCTGTGTTTCATAACCGACAGATGAAATAACAAGAATAGCATTTGCAGGAGCATTCAGAATAAATTTTCCGTTCACATCTGTAGTTGTTCCCGTAGCTGTGCCTTTTACCCTGATAGAGGCTCCCGGAATTCCTTCTCCGTTTGAATCGGTTACTTTTCCGGTTACTTTTCCATCGGCAAGAATTATTTTATGGAAAGAAGATGCATTAGCCTCGCTTATTGCTGGTATTGTAAAGGTGAATAGTACGCAGGCGAGTTTGAAAGGCAAGAAAACACTGCCTGTTTTCAACCTTCTCTGGCTGTTAAGTAATTGTTTTTTTTTCATAATGTAGCTTTGGTTAAGCAAAAGGAAGAATTATCTGAGATTGAGCTTTAATGTTTCCTGTTGTGCTCCTTGGGTCAGTATGGCCTGGTACTTTCCTGGCCTGCTTTGAAATAAAATTTGATGCATACCGCTTTTATAGATTGTTTTGGAAATTAGAATTGTCTTTTGACCGGAATTGTCGCTTAGTTCGATCTGGATCGGTTCAGTTCCTTTGACTGCGAAATCAAGTACATATTTTGCGAAATCTGTGTGAGCCATTAAATCAACTTCATCAGTTTTCGGGTCAGGCAGATACATATAGAATCCGGTAGGATATTCAGGTTTTGTAATCCCCATTTTCTTTAATCCATTCCATAATTCAGGAATATTCTGTCCGATTTTCCATAAAAGACCTGATCTGTAATTTTCAATCATTACCACAATTGGTCCCTGATCGATTGCCAGATACTGGTTTGAGTACCAATTTTTGGTATCATTAAAAGCATCAAAAAAGCCATATTTTCCAAAAAGGATAGCTCCTTTTTTCAGGTAGAAATATCTCATAGCCTGATAAGATGCATAAGGAGTGTATGGAAATGAAGAAAGTGCAGCGGTCGGACTGATTGTTCCATTATCATTGGTTGGAGAATGGGCATCGTAAAAATTATAATCATCACTGGCAGTAAGCCCCCAATTCTCTGATGAATAATTGTAGGATTTAGGTGCTTCTTCAACGCAGTGTTTGTAGTTAATCAGGGTTTGTGCAAGATTAAGCTTCCAATAATTGGTAGTTCCATCGTCCATCAATCGCGGATCAAGGCTTAAGTAGGAATAATGCGCAAAGAACAAAGATCCTCCGTAAGGAAAGCCTAATGGAAGTTTATAACCCAGGTATTCTTTACCATTCAGATAAAAATCACTCTTTTTCCAGGTATTTGAATAAACGTCAGGTTTAATAGCATGAGTCGGAGATCCTAAGGCAAGCACATAGGTAATCAGGCATTCATTATACCCTCTGATCGGCATATTCATCGCCCAGTTATAATTTGGAGACCAGTGCCAGTAAAGATGATTATCTCCTCTGGAAGCATACCAATCCCATTCCACGCCTTCCCAGAGTTTGGTAATCTGGTTTCTTAACAAAACTTCATCAGGAGTGTTGCCATCAAAATAACTTCTTGCTACCAGTAAACCGTTAACCAGATAAGCTGTTTCAACTAAATCTCCGCCATTATCTTTCTCTCCGAAAGGAACAACTTTTCCGGTATTGCCATCAAGCCAATGAGACCAGGCTCCGTGGAAGCGATCTGCTTTGGCCAAAAACTTTGTAACTTTAAGCAAATGATTCACGGCTGCCTTACGTGTTATCCAGCCTCTGTGACTACCTACCACGACACACATTATCCCGAAGCCGGAGCCTCCGGAAGTCACTACATTTGGTGTAGCAGATCTCTCAGGTGCCAGACCAGAAACCGGATGAGCAAAATCCCAGAAGTAATTAAAGGTAGTTTTCTGAATAGTTTCAATGTACTCTTTCTTTTCAGACAAGGGGCTTTTATCAAGAGTTGGTAAGGGGACATTCTGGGCTTTTGTTTCAAAAAACAAGCCTGAAAAAAGAATGGCTGTTATTAATTTTTTTTTCATGTGTAAAAAAAGTACTACTGAACTGTAAGGCAGTACTTTAGATTTAAGATTGTTTCAGATTACAGGGTAATAAAAATCGTTTATTACTTTTCTAATAAAAAATTTAAATTTGTGAGGGCAAATTTATTGTGATTTAGAAGACTCTTCCTAATTTTGGGGTACATCATTACTACATCAAATCGTTATTTCTTAACATATATGGCCTGTTTTTACTACGTCATATAGATTTTTAATCTGATCCGGGATAAGAAGTGCTGTATGTGAATAATCAAAAAAATGGAGTCCTGAAATGCCGTAGATGACCTGATGATAATGATGTTACTGACCCGATGAAAATATACCTTACTGCTTTTTTCCGGAAGAGATTTTTCCTGAAAACCTCTTTTCTGATACTCCTGATCTTTCTTTGGTTATGGCGTCTGAATTGTTTTGCGCAAAATATTGAGAGCATATGTAAACCTGAGATTTCTCATTTTACCCGCCAGATTTACAATGCCAATTATCAGAATTGGGGTATTGCCCGGCATCCTAAAACCAGATTTATTTATTTTGCCAATTCCAGAGGGCTTCTTGAATTTGACGGAAGTACCTGGCGGGTTTTTGAATTACCTCAAAAGCAGATTGTGCGCTCCGTAGCTATTGATTCTCTTGGACAAATTTATACCGGAGGACTGGGTGAGTTTGGCTGCTGGAAACCGAATCTGGCAGGAGTGCTCAGCTATCAATCATTTGTTCCTTTAATTCATGACAAAGGTTTCAGGCGTGAAGCAGTCTGGAATATTCTGCCTACTGAAAAAGGGATTATTTTCCAGTCTTTCGCTTTACTGTTTATTTACCGGAATAATACCGTCAGGAAACTGGAACTTCCCGGTAATATTCTTTTTATGCACAATGTTAAAAACCGGCTTTTTGTAGGTGTAATTGATAAAGGATTGTTTGAGTTGAAAAATGACCGGTTTGAATTAATAAAAGGAAGTGAATTTTTAGGAAAAGAATCTGTAAATATTATTTTACCTACGCGGACTGACGATATTCTGGTTGGAACCAGTAAAAGTATCTATCGCTTTAACGGAAAAAACTTCCTGCCCTTTAATGCCGAAACCAATCTTTTTGTACAGCAAAACCAGCTCAATAAGGGGATCTGTCTGAATAATGGCAATTATGCTTTCGGAACGATTCTGAATGGTGTGATTATCACCAGTCAGAGCGGAGAAATACTGATGCACCTCAATACAAAAAACGGACTGCAAAATAATACAGTTCTGGCATTGACGGAAGATGCTTCGGGAGATTTATGGGTTGGTATGGATAAAGGTATCGATCTGATTGCCCTCAGTTCCCCGATTAAATTTTATACTGATTTTGATGGTCATATTGGAACAGTTTATGATGCTGCTATTTTTGAAGGTAGAATTTATCTTGGAACAAATCAGGGCGTATTTAGTTCTGTACTAAATGCAGGAAATGCTTCTTTTCAGCTTATTCCGAAAACACAGGGACAGGTTTGGAATCTGGAGGTCATTGACGGGCAGCTTCTGTGCGGACATAATAATGGTACATTTCTGATTCAGGGAACCAATGCCAGTCAGATTTCAAATGTTACAGGAGGCTGGGTTATAAAAAAACTTGCACATCATCCTGAGCTGCTTTTGCAAGGAACCTATACCCATCTTTGTGTGTACAGGAAAGGGAAAAACGGGAGCTGGGAGCTGGCTCACAAAGTTGAAAACTTTTCTTCATCTGTTCGCCAGTGGGAGGAGGATGAAAAAGGAGATATTTGGGTAAATAATGCTCCAAATGGTCTTTCAAGACTTAAACTCTCTCCCGATACAAAGAAAGTTTTGAAAAAAGAAGATTTTATCGGTTCTCAATTGAAAGGCTCTTCGGTTAATCTTAATAAAATCAGAAATCAGATTGTTGTAACGACCTCCAACGGACTGATGATTTTTGATCCCTCTCAGCAAAAATTCATCTTATCCGCTGAATTTAGACAACAGATCGGTACAGAAATCCGTAAAGTATTTTCTTTTTCACAAAAGGAAACCCTGGCCATCAGGAAAGACGGAGGATTGTGTGTTATTCAGGCTGAAGGAAAAACGAAGGAAATTCCCATTAAACGAAACCAATGGGTTGATGATTATGAAAATATCAGGAAAATTGATGAGCAGAATTTTGTACTATGTACAGAAAATGGTTTTGCAGTATTGCCCGGAAAACGGATTTTCTCTTTGACAGAGACGAAGGATGGAAACCCGTTTATCCGAAGTATCAGCGTAGAAGATAATCCGGATCTGGATAGAATTTTCTATGAAAACAGGGTTTTTCCTGAACTATTTTTTGAGCATAACCAAAATAGTCTGACCATCAGTTTTTCTACAACAAATTATACCAATCAGGTTAAGTATAGCTTCTGGCTGGAAAATTCTACTAAAAATTGGTCTCCTTATTCTGCTGCTACTCACAAAGAGTTTAATAGTCTTAGCCCGGGGAAATATATTTTTCATCTGAAGTCAAATTTAAGTAATGAGGAGACTCAGCTTGAGTTTGAGATCTTACCTCCATGGTATTGGAATTTTTGGAGTAAAGTTTTTTATATATTCCTGATTGGCTGCCTTGGATATACTTCTTACCGATTCCATTTACGCAGATTATTGATTCAAAAAGTCAGAATGCAGCGAAAACTGGAAAAAAGAATGCGCAGACAGGAAGAGCTAAGCCAAAAGGAAATTATGCAGCTCAGAAATGAAAGACTTGAGCAGGATATAGTCAGAAAATCGGAAGAACTGGCCAATTCAACCATGACTTTGATTAAAAAGAATGAATTATTGTTGAATATCAGGCAGGAAGTGAATAAGCTTCCTCATGAAAGTATTGGAAGGCTGAACAATATCGGTTCTTATAAGCAGATTTTACATTTGATTGAAAGTAATATCTCAACAGAACAGGATTTGCAGATATTTGAGACAAACTTTAATCAGGTACATGAAGAATTCCTGAAAAAACTTATCACAAACTATCCGAACCTTACCCCAAGTGATCTTAAACTGGCAGCTTATTTAAGAATGAATCTTTCTACCAAAGAAATTGCCCAGCTTTTTAATATCACAAACAGAAGTGTTGAACTGAAAAGATACAGACTCAGGAAAAAACTGGATCTTGATACTGAAGTAAATCTGGGAGAATTTATGATGAAGTATTGATATATGGATTAAGAAGAGCTGTGTTTTGTAAGCCACAGAAGACGGTGATTGATAATTAAAAATCCCCTTCCTAATAACAGGAAGGGGATTTTTAATTTATTTCTTTCTGCCTCTGGCCGGAGTTGCCGGGGCTTCTTCCCCGAGCTTAAGACAATCTTCTAATGTCAGAGAGGCAGCTTCAGTATCTTTTGGAATTTTGATATTTCTTTTACCGATTTGAATATAAGGCCCGTACATGCCATTTACTACTTTAACCGATTCATTTTCAGGAAATTCCTTGATATACTTATTCGCTTCCTGATTCCTTTTTGCTAAAATAATCTCAATAGCTCTTTCCAGTGTAATGGTAGTCAGAGAGTCAGTTTTAGGCAGAGAAACGAATTTTCCATCATGTTTTACATAAGGTCCGAATCTTCCTTTTCCGGTTGAAACAGGGCTTCCTTCAAAATCACCCAGGGAATCATTGGCTTCAGACTGGCGTTTTTCTGTAATTAATTCAATGGCTCTTTCTTCAGTAATCGTGAATGGATCGTCAGTTGGAGCAAGGCTGGTAAATTTATCATCGTGTCTGATATAAGGACCAAGTTTCCCGACTCCGATCACCAAAGGTTTGTCTTCATAAAAACCGATTTCTCTGGGCAGTTTTGGCTGTTCTAATAAAGCCAAAGCCTCTTCAAGTGTGATGGTAGAAACCAATTGATCTTTTTTCAGATTAACATAAACCGGTTTCTCTTCATCTTTATCTTTTGTATCTCCCAACTGAACGTATGGACCAAATTTCCCAAGCTTGACAGAAATTGGTTTTCCGGTCTTAGGATCTATACCCAGGTCTCTTGATGAGCCAACTGAACTTCTGTCGACTGATTTACTTTCTTCAATGGTCTGGTGAAAACCTTTGTAGAAATTATCAATCATTTTCGACCATTCTACTTTTCCTTTTGCGATTTCATCAAATTCATCTTCCATCTCGGCAGTAAATTTGAAGTCAACCACTTCCGTAAAATTATCTACAAGGAAATCGTTCACTACCATTCCCACAGAAGTCGGGAATAATTTAGCTTTTTCTGTACCGTAGTTCTCTTTATTGGTTTTCTCAGAAATCTGGTCGTTTTTAAGCACCAGTTCTTTAAATTCACGTTCTTTCCCCGCTCTGTCTTCCTTAACCACATATTCTCGTTTGATAATGGTAGAGATAGTCGGAGCATAGGTTGAAGGACGCCCAATGCCTTTTTCTTCCAATGCCTTTACAAGACTCGCTTCCGTATAACGTGCAGGAGGTCTTGAAAACCTTTCAGTACCTTTGAGATTATCAAGGTTCAGGATTTGTCCGATATTCAAAGGAGGGAGCATTTTTGCATTCTCCTCATCTTCTTCCTCATCTTTGCCTTCCATATAAACCTTAAGGAAACCATCAAATTTAATGACTTCTCCCTGAGCAATCAATTCCTCAGAAGTGGTTGAAATAGAAACCGTTGCCGTAGTTCTTTCCAGCTGAGCATCTGCCATCTGAGAAGCAATAGAGCGTTTCCATATTAATTCATACAAACGTTTTTCCTTAATATCACTTCCGGCAGAACTTACACTGAAATCGGTAGGACGAATGGCTTCGTGAGCTTCCTGCGCAGTTTCGTTTTTGGTTTTATATTGTCGTATCTGAACGTATTTATCTCCGTAAGCATCATTAATGGATTCCTGAGCTTTGCCTAAAGCCTCATCTGATAAACTGGTTGAGTCAGTTCTCATATAAGAAATTTTACCCGCTTCATAAAGCTTCTGTGCATAAAGCATGGTTGAAGCTACTGAGTAACCCAGTTTTCTGGATGCTTCCTGTTGCAGGGTGGAAGTAGTAAACGGAGGAGCGGGAGACTTTTTAGCAGGCTTGGTTTCCAGGTTTTTTATGGTAAAAGTAGCTCCTTTACACTTTTCCAGAAATTCCCGGGCCTGTGCTTCGGTTTCAAAATTCTTCGGCAATTCTGCATTAAGAACCTTTCCGCCTTCCAATTTAAAAGTAGCTACAATTTTGAATGATGATTTAGAATCAAAACCCTCAATTTCTCTTTCCCTTTCAACAATAATACGGACTGCTACAGATTGAACTCTTCCGGCAGAAAGGCCTTTTCTGACTTTAGACCATAGAACAGGAGAAAGTTCAAAACCAATCAGACGGTCAAGTACACGACGTGCCTGCTGTGCATTTACCAGATCGGTATCTATAGTTCTGGGATTCTGAATAGCATTCTGGATTGCTTTTTTGGTAATCTCACGAAAAACAATTCTTTTGGTATTGTCTGCAAGTCCCAACGCTTCTTTAAGATGCCATGAAATAGATTCTCCTTCACGGTCATCATCTGTTGCAAGCCACACTTCTTCAGAGGATTTGGCAAGCGATTTTAATTCATTGACGACTTTTACTTTATCCGGAGAGATAATATATGTTGGTTTGTAACCATTTTCGACGTCAATTGCGGTATCTTCCTTCGGCAAATCACGCACATGACCAAACGAGGATTTTACGGTAAAATCCTTACCTAAATAACCCTCAATGGTCTTTGCCTTTGCAGGGGATTCAACTATAACTAAGTTTTTCGACATATCGTATTAATTGCATAATTCAACAGAATTATGTGGGAAATTTAGCACGGTTACTATATCCGGTTACCTTCAAAACGGATTGTTTTAAAAGTATGTTTTGCCAAATATATAAACTTCATTTCAAAAAAATCACTTGAAGCGTTTTAGTTAATACATTTTTTATGTCGCAGAAATTCACTACATATATAATATGTAAGTTATTTTCGGCAAGATTAATTTTTTTTCTAAAAATGTCCGGAGCCTTTTTTTGACCTTTAAATGACGCAGTTTTCAGTCTGATAGAAAAGTTTTCCTAAAATTATTCAGGAATATTTCCGATCCGTAGTCTGGTATTGATATTGATACGTGCCCCGATTCCCTGATATTGTCCGTTTACGAAATTTGCAATAACCTCACAGCGCAATACCCTGAAAATTCCATCCAGTCCGTAACCAAGTTCTGAATAATGAAGGTTCAGATTATTGATAAAAGTATTGTTTAATATCATAACCTCTTTAATACCAGCACGGTTAATATAAGGAATTCTCCCCAAAAGCAGCTTCTTGAACTGAGCCAGGGTCAGTAATTCTGCATAACTGCCACTGGTGCTATAGAGATAATGGTTTACCTGTAACCTTTGATTTGCTCCGTTTGCAAGGTTTTGATAATAACCTAATAAACGATGGCTTCCCATAGTTTCACCTGTCTGAACGAGGGTGAAATTTCCGTTAAAATGCTTAAAATCAATAAAAGGAACATTTTCTTTACCCAGAAAAGTACCCGTAGTAAAAATATAGCCGAATTTAACCCATGGATTAGGATTAAGGTTCTGTGTGACAGAAATTTCTATGTTTTGGAAATTGCTGATACTTTCCTTGAAATTCGGAATCCCCCCTCTGAGCTTAAACATCAATAAAGGGGATGAACCCCAGTCTATTTTCTTTTCAGAATTAACGAACTGATATTTCAGGAAAGGCCGCAAGCCTAACTGAAAATTATAGGAAAGCGCATTATGCGGATCAAAATCATTATTTTTTAATTCCAGGTTAGTTGGCTCATTAGGAGTGAATGTCCGGTTCAGGTAATTTACCCAATAATAATCTGTGGAATTTTCCAGCTGATAACGTCTCGCAAATTCAATACCCGATCTGATAAAAAGTCTGCTCGAAAACTTCTTTTGCAGGGTCAGAGAAATGAAGTCTTTCTCATAAATCTTTAGCTGATTGTTTTTAAGTAACAGGGTAGAAAGCGAATTCATTTCATATGAAATCGGTAAATCAGCATTATACTGTGCGATGAATGTACCGCCAGTCAGGTTAATGTCGGCAGTTTCTGTCTTATATCTTAGCTTCAGATACCCTGAATTTTTATCAAGGTTAAAAGAATGCCGGCCGGTTGCTTCAAATTCCAGCCATCTGTAAAGGTCAAATCTTTTTCTGAAAACCAGCCCTATATTGGCCACAAAGCCTTCTACTGTATTGAAGTTAAAATCGAGAAGAGGAGACTTGTAATAAAGTTCATAAGGATAAAAATTCCGGGTTCTTTTTCCGAAATAGAAAGAACGGCTAAACAGCAATTGATTAATTCTGAAATTCTGAATCTGAAAAGTATCAATTTTTGCCATAGCAGCAGTGCTGTCTCTTCCGGTCAGTATAGCAGGCAGGTCTTTTTGCTTTTCCAGCCAGAATTCATCTGTTTTTTCATAAGCATCGCTCAGAAAAGAAACAGAATCTCTTCTGATACCTTTCGCAAATGAGTCACTGGTCCACTTCCTTTTCAGACTGGATTCCATGGTTTTTAAAACCTGGGTTAGATAAGTGGCATCAAAGTTTATGTCCTGGATATTTAGAATCTCTGTCCCAGATTTTTCCGGGAATCCGGGTGTTTTTGAGGTGAGAGGCTGATAATCAGACATGATAGCATCATGTCTGAACTCTCCGGCAAATCCCAGTACTCTTCCTGAAACTGTTACATGAAACGCTGCGGGCAGCCATGAGGCATTAAACGGACGGTTTTCCAGTTCAATTTTATAATGGATTTCATCCGCAACACATGTCAGTTTAAGCCCTTTAATACTGTAATCTTTTTTGCTCAGAGCGATTTCTCCCGAAAAAAGGCGTTCTGTAATAGTTTTCGGAGTAACCTTAAAATGATAAATCTCCTCACCAAAAGCCTCTGATTTTCTCAGAAATTCGAAATAATAATATTTCAGGGCATTACCTGCTAAAGGTGAAACGCAGTTTTCTCCGACGACAGGCTGATAAAAATTCGGATTCAGGAAAAGGGCAGGAGCAGGATTACTCCGGTTAATTTCTCTGGAAGCAATAATCCGGTGTATAAATTGATTAGGTTGTTCGAAGGTTACCTCAGCAATAGTTTCGACTCCGTAATGAATATCATTTTGAATGCCTTCTTTTGTATAAAGCCGGCCTTTTACAAAATTCAGAATATTACTGAATTTAGCCAGTTCCCGGGCATGCACCACCGTTTTATATCCCTGAAGCTGATTGTTATGGAATGGCGCCTTCTGAATAGCTTCTCTGATAAAAGATTCTGTTTCAAAAGACTCCTGTCCAAAAACAACAGGTACAATCTGCAGGAATAAAAAAGTAAATAAAAAGCAACTCTTATAGAATATGGAGTTAATGATATGTGAGTTAAGGTTTTTAATAATATGTTTGAAAATCAAAGTAATGGTTGATTAAATGTTTTAACCTGAACTAACGAAAAAGCAGGCAGGTTAATTGAGCTCTGAAAATAAAATAGTTTATTTTAAAGTGCAAAACTTACGAAATTAGCTAAATTGCGACTAAACAAAAAACTCTTTGCACAAAATAAAGAATTGATTGTGTATATTTAATTTAGCATGCTAGATTATTCAAATTACGCATTTCAGTGTTAGATTTGTGGGTGAATAAATTGTTATAAGTTCGTAAAGATAACATTTCCCGTGCCGAAGAGGCTTTTATTCCAAGTATTGCTTTAAGAACTTATACCGAAAAAATAAAAAACCTTCAATTATTATGGCTTTTGACATAGAAATGATTAAGGCGGTTTATGAGCGTATGCCTGCTCGCATTGAAGCCGCTCGTAAAGTGGTAGGAAAACCGCTGACTTTGACAGAAAAGATATTATACTCTCACCTTTGGGAGCCTACATCAGTAGCTTTTGAAAGAGGTAAATCCTATGTAGATTTTGCTCCGGATCGTGTAGCTATGCAGGATGCTACGGCACAAATGGCTCTTTTGCAATTTATGCAGGCTGGCCGCCCTAAAGTAGCAGTACCTTCAACTGTTCATTGTGATCACCTTATTGAAGCGAAAGTAGCTTCAAATACTGACTTAGCCGTAGCGGTTGATAAAAATAAAGAAGTTTACGATTTCCTTTCTTCAGTTTCAGATAAATATGGCATCGGTTTCTGGAAACCAGGTGCGGGTATTATTCACCAGGTAGTATTAGAAAACTATGCTTTCCCGGGTGGTATGATGATTGGAACTGACTCTCATACAGTAAATGCAGGTGGTCTGGGAATGATTGCGATCGGAGTGGGTGGTGCTGATGCCTGTGATGTAATGGCTGGTCTTGCCTGGGAATTGAAATTCCCTAAACTGATCGGTGTTAAATTAACCGGAAAACTTAACGGCTGGACTTCTGCGAAAGACGTTATTTTAAAAGTGGCTGGTATTCTTACTGTAAAGGGTGGAACAGGTTGTGTAGTTGAATACTTCGGTGAAGGATCAACTTCAATGTCATGTACCGGAAAAGGAACTATCGCCAACATGGGTGCTGAAATCGGAGCTACAACTTCTACTTTCGGATACGATGACTCAATGGCTCGTTACCTGGAGTCAACAGGTCGTGCAGATGTGGCTGCTCTTGCAAACGGAATCAGAGAGCATTTGACTGCTGATCCGGAAGTATATGCAAATCCTGAAGCATATTTCGATCAGGTTATTGAAATTGATCTTGATACATTGGAACCACATTTGAACGGACCATTTACGCCGGATTTGGCTACTCCGATTTCAAAAATGAAAGAATTGGCTGAGAAAAACGGCTGGCCGACTAAAGTTGAAGTTGGTTTGATCGGTTCCTGTACCAACTCTTCTTATGAAGATATTTCCCGTGCAGCCTCACTTGCCAAGCAGGTAGCTTCTAAAGGTTTGAAAACCAAAGCGGAATTTACGATTACTCCTGGTTCTGAACAAGTTCGTTATACAATTGAGCGTGACGGATTTATCGATACATTTAATGCAATCGGGGCGAAAGTATTTGCAAATGCCTGCGGACCTTGTATCGGACAATGGGCTCGTCCAGGCGCTGAAAAAGGCGAGAAAAATACTATCGTTCACTCATTCAACCGCAATTTCGCTAAACGTGCCGACGGAAACCCGAATACATTTGCTTTTGTAGGTTCTCCTGAATTGGTAACAGCGCTGGCTATTGCAGGTGATTTGACATTCAACCCTTTAACTGATACCTTGACAAATGAGTCGGGAGAACAGGTTAAATTGGATGCTCCTGTCGGTGATGAATTGCCAAAAGCGGGATTTGCTGTAGAAGATGCCGGTTATCAGGCTCCTGCCATTGACGGTTCTTCTGTGGAAGTGAAAGTTTCTCCAACTTCAGACCGTTTGCAGTTACTTGATCCGTTTACTGCCTGGGAAGGTACAGACGTGAAAGGGTTGAAACTTCTTATTAAAGCAAAAGGTAAGTGTACTACTGACCATATTTCTATGGCAGGTCCTTGGTTGAAATACCGTGGACACCTTGACAATATTTCAAACAACATGCTGATCGGAGCGGTTAACTTCTTCAATGAGAAGACTGACAACGTGAAAAATCAGTTGACGGGAGAATATGGTCCGGTTCCGGCTACTCAAAGAGCTTATAAAGCACAAGGTATCGGTACAATTGTAGTGGGAGATCAAAACTACGGAGAAGGATCTTCACGTGAGCATGCAGCAATGGAGCCACGTCACTTAGGTGTTCGTGCAGTATTGGTAAAATCTTTTGCCCGTATCCATGAAACTAACCTTAAGAAACAAGGTATGTTGGCATTGACCTTTGCAAATGAGGCAGATTATGACAAAATTCAGGAAGATGATCTGATTGACATCGTCGGTTTGACTGATTTTGCGCCAAATAAATCATTGACAGTTGTATTAAATCATAAAGATGGTTCTTCTGACTCAATTACAGTAAATCATTCTTATAATGAGCAGCAAATCGAATGGTTTAAAGCAGGTGGAGCATTGAATATCATCCGTGCTTCAGTGAAATAAGATAAATATTCCGGTTTGAATACAGTATCAGAAGGACGCTCTTTCAGGGCGTCCTTCTGCTGTTTTAGGGCATTAGGTAATTTTACGGTTTAGTTAGGGTATTATTACGGGAAATGAAAAATAGTTATCGGATTAAGTGTTTGATAATTAATGAATTATTGTAGATTGAGAAGATATTCAGATTTTGTATAGTTTGTCAAAAATTTGTAAACTTATATCAAAAATCTTAACTACTTATTCCAAAAAAATACTGTCATGGCTGATTCAAAAGAAAAGAGATTAATTGTGAGAGCAGTTGGAAGTAGAATTCCTAACTCGCTGGCTGTCAAATTAACGAAGAATTATCAAAAAGTTCATCCTAAAAATACCCGCGGGCATTTAATAGGAAGAGATGTTTTGGAATCTTTTCTGAAAGATGAGCGGGTACACGGAATCAGAGTGTATCATGCTTATGATTCAACAAATGAAGATCAATGGAAACGGACAGTGGTAATTTTAGGGGTTGACGAAAACAACAGAGATATTTTTACGCCTGTTATTAAAGGACGAGGAGGTAAATTCGAATATTATGCTTTGGACGAAGCCTTTGATGCCGCTGATATGACCATGCCCGGCCCACCTCCGCAAACCTAGACATTTTATATTTTACCTGAGAAAGTTTTATTGAAAATTATTATGCTTGAGAAGATATTAGAATTCTCCCTGTTATATAAATTGTCACTTTTGATGATGTTTCCGCCAGTTATAGCAGGAGGGATTTCTTATAAACGGATTTTATTGCCGGATAAAATATTTTTCATCTTCATGTTTGTCGACGCAGTCTTTGAGTTGATATTTCTTTTGATGAATTTCAAAGTAATTCCGTATTATGGTTTTTTGATGACTCATGTTTTTGGAATTGTGCAGATACTGTTCGTATCGGCATTTTTTTATTTTGTGTTCATCAACTCGAAATATGCGGTCTTTACTTTAATTCTGGCTTTGGTTTCATTGTCTGTTTCTTTTTATTTTCTAATCTGGGAAGGCGGGATTAATAAATTCCCATCTACTCCGCTGGCCGTTCAGAATTTTTCTTTCACCTTACTCGCTTTATTATATTTTTATAAGGTTTTTAATGAAGATAAAATTTTTCGTTTCGAAAAAGAGGCAGATTTCTGGATTATTTCAGGAATACTTGTATATTTCGCAGGAACCTTTACCCTTTTTCTATTACAAAAGTATTTTCTTGAAGGATATAAACCCTCCTTTCAGTATTATAGTATAATCAATTCCATTTGTAATATTGTCTCAAAAATCTTTTATACAGTCGGCCTATTTTGCAAACCTCAGTCCAAAATACAACGGTCATTTTAATTATTTCTACATCAGTAATTTTACTGATTGTCGGATTCGTTTTAATTTATGCTGTAATTTTTCAACGGAGAATGCTGGGAAATCAGCAGAAAATACAGCAACTGGAAACTGAAAAACAGGAAGCCTTGCTTAAAGCTGTACTTGAAACACAGGAATTTGAACGAGGCCGGCTTGCCCAAGATCTTCATGATAGTGTTGGACAGGTCTTGTCAGCCATCAAATTAAATGTCAGACAATTGGATAAATTGTCAAACGTAGAGCCTGTCAACCTTCCCAGACAGCAGGAATTGCTCAAAACAACCCATGAACTTACTGAAGACTGTATTTCAGAAATCAGAAATATCATTCGTAATATACTTCCCCCGGTTTTGCGGGATTTTGGTTTGGCTTCTGCTATCAAAGATCTGGCAGAAAAAGTACAGAATTCTACAGATATTTCGGTTATTTATCACCAGGAAGGGGAGGACTTCAGATTTAGGAAAGAGAATGAAATGCTTATTTACAGAGTAGTTCAGGAATTGTTTAATAATGCCATAAAACATTCTCAGGGTTCACAATTTAAATTGGATTACCTGAGAAATCCGGATGCTTTATCAATTATTTTTGAAGATAACGGAATCGGATTTGATCCGGATCAGACCGGAGCGGGCCTCGGATTGAAGGGAATGCAGAGCCGGGTGCAACTTCTGAAAGGAGATCTGAAAGTTTACTCCAAACAAAATCAAGGTTCCAGAACGGAGGTAATCTTTAGAAATCTGGAATAAAACAGGTATATAAGAAATGGATAAAAGTCAGGTTTTATTGCCTGACTTTTTGATTTTATGTAAAAACGGCAACATTTTACTTGTCAGAAGGGAAGTTCTGTCTTAAAATTCACCTTTTGATAAAAACTATTAAAGTAAAACAGTGCTTTTGACGATATGTTTTTGTAATTTTGCGGGAAATTTAGGGAGAACATCGATTCGGTTATTCCTGAAATATCAATTTTTCGCCCACATTTGAAGGGAATAAAATCTCAGCAAGCAATAATGGCATCCATCAATGCAGTAAAGATTTTTTCAGGCTCATCTTCTCAGTATTTGGCCAAAGAAATCGCAAAGTATTTTGGTAAAGATTTAGGCTCTACCACCATTCAAAAATTCTCCGATGGAGAAATGTCACCAAGTTTTGACGAATCTATCAGAGGTTGTGATGTGTTCCTGATTCAGTCAACATTTCCTCCGGCTGATAATTTGCTGGAACTGTTGTTGTTGATTGATGCAGCCAGAAGAGCTTCAGCTCACTATGTGACCGTCGTGATTCCTTATTTCGGATACTCTCGTCAGGATCGTAAAGATAAACCAAGAGTTGGAATTGGAGCAAAACTGATCGCCAATTTGCTGACAGCCGCAGGAGCTGACCGTTTGATGACATTGGATCTTCATGCGGGACAAATTCAGGGATTCTTTGATTTCCCTGTTGACCATCTGGAAGGTGCCGCCATTTTTGTACCATACCTGAAGTCACTAAACCTTGAACACCTGATTTTTGCATCACCGGATGTTGGCGGGGTGGTTCGTACCAGAAATGCAGCCAAGTTTTTTAATGCAGATATGGTAATTTGCGATAAACATCGTAAAAGAGCGAATGAAGTAGCTTCCATGCAATTGATTGGTGATGTGAAAGGAGCAGATGTAGTATTAGTCGATGATTTAATTGATACCGGGGGAACAATGTGTAAAGCGGCTCAGTTAATCATGGATAAAGGTGCTAATTCTGTAAGAGCAATTGTAACTCACCCGGTATTGTCAGGGAAAGCTTACGACAATATTAATAATTCGGTTCTGACTGAATTAGTGGTAACAGATACAATTCCTTTACAACAGCAAAGCGATAAAATTAAGGTTCTTTCCGTAGCAGAATTATTTGCCAAAGCAATCGGAAGAATCCGTGATCACGAATCTATCAGTTCATTATTTATAAAGTACTAAATTAAATTTCAACCGTTACCGGAGGATAATTAAGCAATTAATGAAAGGCTGGTAACTTAATAAAAAATCAAATGAAAATATTAGAGATTGTAGGGTTTAAAAGAGCGAATCTCGGTTCAAAGACCGCAAAAGATTTACGTAACGAAGCTTTAGCTCCATGTGTATTGTATGGTGGATCTGAGCAGGTACACTTTGCGGTACCAATGATTTTATTCCGTGACTTGTTGTACACTCCTGAAGTTCACGAAGTAGAATTGAATATTGAAGGTACTAAGTACAGAGCTATCTTACAGGATGCTCAGTTTCATCCGGTTAACGAGATGATCTTACACGTTGATTTCCTTGAAATCACAGAAGGCAAGCAAATTAAAATTGATGTTCCTGTGAAAGTTATCGGTAATTCTCCAGGGGTTATCAAAGGGGGTAAAATGGTTCAGAAACTAAGAAAAGTTACGCTTAGAGGTCTTGCTGAAAACATTCCTGATTCAGTTACTGCTGATATCACTGGTTTGGATCTTGGACAAACTTTGAAAGTAGCTAAATTGGTAGTTGAAGGTTGCGAAATCCTGAATCCACTATCAAACCCGGTTGCAACAATTGATATTCCACGTGCATTGAGAGGTAAAATCAACGCTTAATCTGCGCTGAAACTTCCCGATCCGTTTAACTGATAGGTTGAAAGCCCCCGATTCGGGGGCTTTCTTTTTGTAAAAGGTTTCAGTTTAGAGGTAAAACAGATTTAGAATTTTCCGAATAATTCCTGTACTTTTTGCGTTCTGAAATTGAATATTTCCTGTAGCTTTTTTCTGATAATCAATGTATTACACAAGTCTCCCAGTATTCCGAAAGGAGGCTGATAATTTACGATATCTGTCATCAGAACACCGCCATCAATTTCTTTTAAATGATGCTGATGATGCCAGAATTTATATGGTCCGACTCTTTGTTCATCTACGAAGAATTCAAATTCTTTTACCTGAGTAATTTCCGTAACCCAGAGGAATTTTAAACCCATAAGCGGACTTACCTTATAGGAAATAATCATTCCCGGGTACATTTTACTGCTGAGATTCCGGCTCACAATATCAAATCCCATATAATCCGGAGTAATCACTTTCAGGTTATCCGGTGAAGAAATAAAGTCCCAGACTTTTTCTAATGAGGAAGGAATAGCCTGAGTTCTTTCTAATGTATAGATTCCCATATGAATTTAATTCCCAAATCGTTTAGGCGGATTGGCTATAAACTAAACTTACATTTGTTTATTTTGTTTAATAATTTTTCAGAAAAAATAAACAGATTGATGAGTTTTGAATAACCGGACCAGAATAAATAGCCTTTTGCGGGAAATAGCTGACATGAAAAACTCCGGATCAAAGCCGGAGTTTTTGAGAATCAGATGACAGTAGATTAAACCATTCCTACCTGTATCTCGGTAACGTTTTTTTCAGGCGTTTCAAAATCCATAGTTAGGTATAATTCCCGGCAGATTCCGCTAAACTGATGGCCATTCCTGTAAAATTCAGGAAATAGGTTGCAATAGGTTTCATTCATTTTGTCCCAGGCACCATTATGAATTTTTGATACACATTTAAATGGTTCGAGTAGTTTGTAACTGAATTTTTCTGATTTTTTGCCTTCAGTTTTAACAGGAAGTGCAATTTCAAGCTTGAATTCAGTGTCAGGCTTTCCGTCAGCTCCGGTATAAATCCAGAAAATAGGGCCGGTAATGTCCAGATTTAGGTTTTGAGCTTCTTTGAACAGGTCTTCTGCTACGTTTCCAACATATAAAACCATCGTATTAAGCGTGGTTTGAGTGGTGAACACCAGTGTTTGGATAGGAGAAATTTCTTTAATTTGCATACAGAGGTTAACGTTAATGTGAAATTCTATGCAAAGAAAGCCTGTACGAGTGACAAAGGTATGTCAGTAGTGTTTCGGAAAATTGAAAATATTTTCTGCGTTTCTACGAAATATAATGTTCATAAATTTCTATTGCCAGTCCTTTCATGATAGACTTTAACTTTTCAGGTCTTTCTATACTGACCGTTTTCCCAAATGAAAGGAGCCAATGTGCCATGCCATGTAAATGATTTATTTTAAAGACCATTTTAACATAATCCCCGCAATCTTCTTCTGAAACCCAGCCCCAGTTCTTTTTTTGCTCGTACATATACCTGGCACGGTCTTTTGAAACGTTAATGCAAACCTCTTCTTTTTGTACTTCATTTTTCACCTCCTTTAAATACTTGTCCAGTGAATGGAAGTCATGCTTCTTAAAATATTCAGAAGTTTCGGACAGGGTTTTAATCCTGTCAACCCTGAAATCTCTGTAATCGTCACGGGTATGGCAAAAAGCAATTAAATGCCAGCCCGAACCATAATGGTATAAACCGATCGGATTGATAAACCGATTCGTGGTTGTTTCACTATAAGGGGAGAAATATTCGATTTCAAGCACTTTTCTTTGAACAATGGCTTGTTGTATAGGAGTCAGATGGCTGCTTGAAACAGACTCCGTACTGAATTTTTCTGAAATTTCAATGCTTGGGTCTAATAGATCAAGGTGTTCCTGATCGGGATGTTTCAGGACAGACTTGATTTTATATAAGGCTGACTCATAAGACTCTTTGATAGAATTATCAGCCAGTTTCTCAACCAGTTTTGCTCCAAAAAGCAGAGAACTTACTTCATTATTGGTAAACATTACCGGAGGTAAGTGATAATCTTCCAGAAAATACCCGATTCCTGCTTCTGCCCCGATTGGAATCCCTGTTTCTTCAAGTGCACGGATGTCACGATAAACAGTTCTCAGACTAATTTCAAAGCGATCGGCAATTTCTTGTGCTTTTACAACCCTTTTTGATTGTAAGTGAATCAGGATGGCAGTAAGTCGGTTAAGCCTTATCATAAGAGGTTTGGAAGTTTAATCTTTTAGCCTTGAGTCAAAAGTGAAGTCCTCAATTTCAACTACTTTTATTTTTTGAAAATCCTGGTGTTGTGAATTAATCAGAAAATTATATTCGTTTTTAATAATAGCGGAGGGTACCTGAAGAATACAGGTTTCGAAGCTTTTGATCCAGTCGTCACCAATTGCCTGACAAACATCGTACTGACGAAAATCGGTCCAGTCTGCTGGCAGATAAGCAGGGTTAATTTTTTTGATTGCGACCTCATCCGGAATATCGATAACCGTAATTTTAAAAGGACTTGCAAGTCTGTCTCCGGTAAGATGCACTACCATTTCAAGGCAGGCAAGGGCTCTTGAAGAAGCTGAATAACACATAAACACGCCGTTCGAATTCCAGCGGGCAGCAAATCCGGAACCTCTGAGATTACCGGCCCATTGCTCTTTTGTAATTCTGAAAACTTGCATACTCAGGCTGTTGCCCCGTATTCAATTCTGTAAAGTTCTTCCATAACCAGATCAATACCACCGGAGGTTTGCATCAGATCAAGAGGGGTTTGCCAGCCAATACCAAATGCCGGTTTGGTAATCCATCTGCGGAAAGCATCCAGATCTCCGAAAAGCTCAGTTCCTTTTTTAAACAGGGCGATGATTTTTAGGGCTTGTTCACTGCTTGCTGCATCAAGATTTTTTTCAGATTGGTAATAACGGTTGATGGTTTTGAGTGAGGTATGAAATAACTCAGCCAATTGTTCTTTTTTGAAACCTGAAAGCAATACAATATCATAAAAGGCTTTTGTACTAAGACCTTTTCTTGCATTAAATACGATAGAGATATTGTCTCTGATCTGTGTTTCGTATTTTGAATAGATTGCAGCCGCTTCCTGAACTTGCATAGCTTTTGTTGTTTATTACCCAAATGTACGGAAATTTGTCTGGAATTTATAGACATTTTTCCATAAAAAATTTTAACAACAAATATATTATGAACCTATGTGTCCTATGCGATTACAAAAACCTATGTGTCTATGTTCCAATGTGGTTACAAAAACCTATATGCCCTGTGTTCCTATGTGGTTGCAAAAACCTATGTGCCCTATGTTCCTATGTGGTTACAAAAACCTATGTGTCCTGTGTTCTAATGCGGTTACAAAAACCTATATGCCCTATGTTCCTATCTGGTTACAAAAACCTATGTGTCTATGTTCCAATGTGGTTGCAAAAACCTATGTGCCTATGTTCCAATGTGGTTGCAAAAACCTATGTGCCCTATGTTCCAATGTGGTTGCAAAAACCTATGTGTCCTATGTTACTATGTGGTTACAAAAACCTATGTGCCCTATGTTCCAATGCGGTTACAAAAAACTATATGCCCTATGTTCCTATGTGGTTACAAAAACCTATGTGCCCTATGTTCCAATGTGGTTGCAAAAACCTATGTGTCCTATGTTCCAATGTGGTTGCAAAAACCTATGTGTCCTATGTTCCTATGTGGTTACAAAAACCTATGTGTCCTATGTTCCTATGTGGTTACAAAAAAGCCCAAAACAGTATCTCTCTGTAATGGGCTTTTCTTCAGTAACTTATAAGTTGTTCTTTTTCCTCAGGTCATTATTTCGACAAAACTCTGATAGAAATTCTTCTGTTTAAAGCACGTCCTTCCTCAGTAGTATTGTCTGCAACCGGATGTTCCTGACCATAACCTTCAGATTCAAGTCTTTGTGCTGAAACACCAAGCTTCTCAAGTTCAGATTTAACTGAAGCTGCTCTTTCATTGGAAAGCATCAGGTTTTCTTTGGCATCACCGGTATTATCAGTATAGCCGCCAAGTTTGATGGAAACTTTTGGAAAGGCCTTCAGGATTTCAGCAATATTTTTTAGTTGTTCCTGAGATTCAGGTTTAAGAACAGACTTTCCTGTTTCGAAAGTAAGGCGATCGAAATCAAACCACGTTGTTTTATCAACAGGCTTGGATGCATCTTCGATAAACTTCAGTAAATTATTTTCGATACCATTTTCGGGAATATTCAAATCAACGCCGGAACTTAGTTTTTTACTGAAAAGTGCTCCTAAATCCTTGATTTTATCAGAAACTGGTAATTCAGTTACAGCCTTAGGACTTAATTCTTCAAGCTTGGTGTTCTCCATACTTCCTGATTGTACAGTAATATAAGGAGCAATTACCAATGAAACGATCGACATAAGTTTGATCAGAATGTTCATCGAAGGCCCGGATGTATCTTTGAATGGATCACCTACAGTATCTCCTGTTACAGAAGCTTTATGCGGTTCAGATTTCTTGTAATATGTTTCCCCATCAATAACCACCCCTTTTTCAAAAGATTTTTTAGCATTATCCCAGGCTCCTCCGGCATTAGACTGGAACATACCCATCAATACACCGGAAACAGTTACTCCGGCAAGTACTCCGCCGAGTACTTCTGGTCCCATCGTAAAACCAACAATTACAGGCACAGTAAGCGCAATTGCTCCGGGAAGAATCATCTGACGAATAGAGGCCTGTGTTGAAATAGCCACACATTTTTCATATTCAGGCTGAGCTTTATATTCCATAATTCCCGGAATTTCCCTGAATTGACGACGAACCTCGTTCACCATTTCCATGGCAGCTTTACCTACCGCAGAAATACACAGCGCGCTAAAAATAAATGGAATCATTCCGCCGATAAACAACCCGGCTAATACATCAGCTTTGTAAATATCAATTGCTTTGATTCCGGCAATACCAACAAATGCGGCAAACAAAGCCAGAGAGGTAAGAGCCGCAGAAGCAATTGCGAATCCTTTTCCTGTAGCCGCAGTGGTGTTACCTACTGCATCAAGATTATCAGTACGCTCACGTACTTCAGGAGGTAATTGAGACATTTCGGCAATACCTCCGGCATTATCAGCAATCGGTCCGAACGCATCAATTGCCAATTGCATAGCAGTTGTTGCCATCATACCTGCGGCTGCAATAGAAACTCCGTAAAGTCCGGCAAATTTATAAGAAAGAATAATCCCTGCTGCCAATACTAAGATTGGTAATACCGTAGATTCCATTCCCACAGCAAGGCCGCCGATGATATTGGTTGCATGACCGGTTCCTGACTTCTCAATAATTGAAAGAACGGGACGTTTACCCATTGCAGTATAATATTCAGTAATCATAGACATCAATGCACCTACTACCAAACCAACAATAATTGCCAGAAAAACACCGGTTGAAGTAAATTCAAAACCACGCAGATTTAATTGTTCCGGCAGGATATTTTTTACCAGAAAGTAGGACGCAATAAATGTAATGATGATTGAAGCCCAGTTGCCTAAATTCAAAGCACTCTGAACAGAGGCCGTTTCACTACTGATTCGTACAAAAAAAGTAGAAACCAATGAAGCCAGCAAACCTACTCCGGCTATAAGCATTGGTAATAAAACCGGAGAAAAACCACCATAATTATCGCTGACATTAATTTCCTGTCCCAAAACCATGGTAGCCAGAATCGTTGCAACATAAGATCCGAATAAATCGGCACCCATTCCGGCCACATCACCTACGTTGTCACCTACGTTATCAGCGATAGTGGCAGGGTTACGTACATCATCTTCCGGGATTCCTGCTTCTACTTTTCCAACTAAATCAGCTCCTACGTCTGCGGCTTTCGTATAAATACCCCCGCCTACACGGGCAAAAAGAGCAATAGATTCAGCACCCAGTGAAAATCCGGCTAAAACCTCGATTGCTTTTCTCATTTCATCGGAGGTAAGCGCCTGACCTTGGGCAAATAGATTATAAAAAGTAATGAAAAGACCGCCCAGACCTAAAACGGCTAATCCTGCAACTCCCATTCCCATTACAGAACCACCTGTGAATGAAACTTCAAGCGCTTTAGCAAGGGAGGTACGTGCCGCCTGAGCTGTGCGAACATTAGCTTTGGTGGCGATTTTCATACCGATATAACCTGCTGTAGCAGAAAAAAGCGCTCCGATTAAAAAAGCAATGGCAATAATAGGAGAGGAATGGATCGGATTTTCGGGAGTTCCATGGCGTGATCCAAGCCAGGCTAATAAAATGGCAGTAGGAATAGCGAAGTAAGATAATATTTTCCATTCTGCTTTAAGAAATGCAATAGCTCCGTCGGCAATATAACCCGAAAGCCTTTGCATGTTCTCGTCCCCGGTTGGCTGTTTTGAAACCCAGCTGAAACGCCATGCGGTGTAAAGCAAACCCACAATCCCAAAAGCGGGCACTAAGTAAACAATGTTATTCATGAGTTAAAATTAAAAGGTTATACAAATTTGAACTTTCACAAATATACTTTTTACCAGTAAAGAAAAAAATTATTCCAAGATTAAATTGGACTAATCTTATTGGTTTATTTGCCGGTTTTCTGAAAGATTTTCCCGGAAATGATGCTTTAGGCTTGATTATGACTAAGTTATATTCTGTTTCTCACAAAAGATTTTTTTCATAGGTTTTTAACGCCTTTTTGCTGTGCTGAAAACGAACTCTTTATATAAACTTTTTTAAAATCGGAAATATATTGCATGTTTTACTGAAAAAATATTTCTGTTTTGCGACTTTTTATAAATAGCATTAAGAATAATAACTAACTTAGTGAGATTATAAAATCCTATGAATTATACCTTAAATAACTTTTTCATTTAAATTTTCTCTGAAATGCTGCTCTTTCGAACAAAACTGGGTGTTTTTTTATCCTTTATGGTAGTTTTGGGCTTTATGACCAATGGCCTTGCCCAGAAAAAAAGCCTTCCTTTCGATGTTAAAAATCTACGGATCAATTGGGGACTTAAGGAAAATAAATTTCAAAATAAACGCCAGTATCTTTCCTCATTTACTTTTACCAATCAGGGAAAGACGGTTTTCCCTTCAAAAGGCTGGGCAATTTATTTCAATTACATCCGCGATATTGAACCTGCTTCAGTAAGCGGAGGCGTTAAAATCGAACCAGTCAACGGAGATATTTTCCGGATAGTGCCTACCGCAGACTTCAGGGAATTGAAACAAAACCAATCTGTTTCAATTGATTTTGTTTCCTCTGAATTATTTGTGAACGTTTCTGATGCCCCTTTTGGGTTTTATATAGTCTGGGATAACGCTCCGGAAAGTGGATATTCTATCACTAATTATCTTTCTGAAGCACCGAAAGAAGATAAAATCGGCTATTTAAGTGCTGCCGATATTTTCAAAAAGAATAGTAAAATCACTGATATTCCTCAAAAAAAGCTGACTAAAGTTTTTCCGACACCTGAATTTTATCAGGAAGGAGAAGGAGAACTGACTCTTGATGAATCGACCAGAATTGTAGCGGATGGATTCTTTCAGAAAGAGGCTTCTTATCTGGCTGATGAGCTGGGTGTGATTTTAGGGAAGAAACCTTCAGTTGTCAATACAGGAACAGATGGAAAAAGTATTATTTTCCGGAAAAACGAATCAGCTCCGGAGGCTTATCAGTTGAGCATCAGACCCTCAGGTATAGAAATCAGTGCCTCAACTCCATCAGGGGCTTTTTATGCTATTCAGTCGCTCAAATCATTGATTCCTTCAAATGCCTGGGCAGGAATTCAGCAAAATATCAAAGTGCCAGTAGCAGAGGTAAAAGATGCACCAAGATTCGGGTTCAGAAGTATAATGCTTGATGTCGGACGGAATTTTCAAAAGCCTGCGGAAATAAAAAAAGTGCTGGACCTGATGGCACTTTATAAATTGAATGTATTGCATTTTCATTTTATAGAAGACGAAGGTTGGAGATTGGAAATACCTTCTTTACCGGAATTGACTGAAATCGGTTCTCAAAGAGGTCATACACTTGATAGCAAGAAATTTTTGCCAGCTTCTTTTGGAGCCGGTCCGGTTCCGGGAGCTACTTCTGCCAGTGGTTACTATACCAGAGCAGAATTCATAGATCTCTTAAAATATGCAAACGATCGCCATATTCAGATTATACCGGAAGTCGAATCACCTGGTCATGCACGAGCTTCTATCAAAGCAATGGATGTTCGTTATGAGCGTTTTATGGCTCAGGGAAATAAAGAAGAAGCTGAGAAATATTTGCTGAGAGATATAAATGATAAATCTGAATATCGTACGGCACAGCTTTGGACGGATAATATCATCTGTGTGGGTTTGCCTTCAACTTATCGTTTTGCCGAGAAAGTGGTAGATGAGATTGTGGATATGTACAAGGAAGCAAAGGCACCCCTGACTACCATTCATTTTGGCGGAGATGAAGTTCCTGCAGGTGTCTGGGAAAAATCTCCGGTTTGTCAGGATCTGATCAAAAATACGCCATCATTGAAAAATACGGATGATCTGTGGTATTATTATTTCGGAAAGATAAACGATATTCTGAAGAAGAAAGGCTTGTTCTTATCAGGTTGGGAGGAAATCGCTATGAGGAAAACCTCAATAAATGGTAACAAAACCCTGATCCCGAATCCTGTTTTAGCAAATGAAAATTTTCAGGTAAACGTATGGAATAACATGATTGGCTGGGGTGCGGAAGATCTGCCTTATCGTTTGGCTAATGCCGGATATAAAGTCGTACTATCCTGCGTAAGTAATATGTATTTCGATTTGGCCTATCAGAGAACTTATGAAGAACCTGGCTACTATTGGGGAGGTTTTGTGGATATTGATAAACCTTTTTACTTTATTCCGTACGATTACTTTAAAAATTCGAAAGAAGATCGCCGGGGTAATCCGATTGAACAATCTTATTTTATCGGAAAAGACAGACTTACTGATTATGGAAAGTCTAACATTGTTGGAGTTCAGGGCTTGTTATGGAGTGAGAGTGTGAAAACCCCAGAACGTCTGGAATATATGCTGCTGCCTAAAATGTTTGGTTTGGCAGAAAGAGCCTGGGCCAAAGATCCTGCCTGGGCCATTGAGAAAGATGAAGCAAAAAGTGCGGAATTATACACTCAGGCCTGGTCAGAATTTGTAAACGTAGTCGGAAAAAGAGAGCTTCCCCGTCTTGATAATTATGGAGGAGGTTTTCAATACAGAATCCCGACTCCGGGTGTAATTCTTGAAAATGGAAAAGCCATTGCAAATATTCAGTTACCGGGTCTGACTATCCGTTATACAACTGACGGTTCGGAGCCAGGTTTACAGAGCAAAGTTTATACAGAACCTGTTGCAGATAAAGGAAAACTGAAATTCAAGGTTTTTAATACAAAAGGCAGAGCAAGCCGGACAGTAGAAGTAATGAATTAAATACTTTATATAATTGTTTCTGAAAGAACAGGTTCGAAGAAATTCAGACCTGTTCTTTTTTTTGATTTTAAACCTGTTCCTGCTGAAAAATGAAGAAGAAATGCCTGATTCTGGCCCTTTGTTTTACTGGTTTCTGTTCAACATTCCTGCATGCACAGATTAAAAAGCATGTGAATCATTCACTTTTGTTTGCAGATGATTTTCCGGTAAAATTAGACTCTTCGATTTGGATTGCAGAGATTGAAAATAAGCCGGATTCCCACGTTTTTGTGAAAAACAGAAAATTAGTACTGGATACCAGGGGCGGTGTCACGGTTTGGCTCAACAAAGCATTGGAAGGCAGTTATCAGATTGAATTTACCAGAAAAGTAATTCTCGGTAAGGGTGGAAATGACCGGCTTTCCGACCTGAATGTTTTCTGGCAGGCGAAAGATCCTCAGAATACCAATTTGTTTACCCGGAAAGGAAAATTTGAGGAATATGATTCCCTAAGGTTGTACTATGTCGGAATGGGAGGGAATTATAATTCTACCACCCGTTTTAGGAAATATGATGGGAAAGGAGAGCGTCTTTTACTCAAAGAATATACCGATAGTCTTCACTTGTTACAAGCCAATAAAACCTACCGGATCAAAATTATCGTGAAAGAAAATGAGACCAGTTTTTGGGTAGATGATCAATGTTTTTTCACAAATACTGAGGCTGGATTTAATAAAACAGGTTATTTCGGGTTCAGGTCAACATTTTCTCATCAGGAAATCGGCGAATTTAGGGTTCTGAAATATGATGATCATGAATAGCTTAAAGCATCTCTTTTATTTGTATTTGTCCGGGGAAGAGAAGTCCAGCACCAATGATAAAATATGAGAATTCAGGTTATTGCTCCTGTGATAATAGCTGTAACGAAGGTTGATTTCTTCAAAAATCAGATGGTTTTTATGCCGCTTCGCTGGAAGTAACCTGAAGTTCAGTCCGGTTTTATAAGATTGAAATTTAGATAAATCATAATCAGAAGTATAAAATTGCTCATGGATATCATGCTCCTGATAGGGTTTGAAATATTTAGAGGCAGATTGCTGATAAACCCTCAGAAAAGGGGATAATGTAAACTGAGGTGTGATTTTTATAGCGTCTTCAAGTTCTAAGCTATTGGCCAGAATACCGAAATTATCCCAGTAAAAACCATAAATCCCTTTTAAAATCATCCTGCTTCCCAGAAAATAATTGAGCTGAAAACTGAGAGGTATTTTATACCTCTCTCCGGGAAAAAATTCTACTTTTTCTGAGCCGTCCTTAAAATATACCCGATGAAACGGAGTGGCTAACAGTCCGTTCTGATAAGTAAATTCCGGGAAAAATCCGGCGATCAGCCTCCTGTTAATTACCTGTGTGAATCCCAATTTTAAATTGTATGAATTTCGGGTGTAACCCTCATACCAATCCTTGTACCTTAGTTCCACAGGATAGATTAAAGTTACGGGTCTGTAATAATCCGGATTCAATCTTCCCCATCGCAAATCATCAAAAAAAGCCTGAAAAACAGCCTGATAGCTTCGGTTTTGGGAGGGTTCGGCGTATTCCCAGGAAAGCATTACCGGAATAGACAAATAATCCGACTCTATGGAAAATCCTGTGCCGATTCCCAGTTTTACAGGAGATCTTTTTAACTGTTTTTTATAATTGGCATTGATATGTACTCTTTGATCAAGTGCGGAAGCCGAAGAAACTACAAAATCAATGTTATCGGTTGATGCAGAGCTGATTATGTCTACACCAAAATCTACATTAAGCTGATGATAACCTTTGAAAGTTCTGGAAATCTTTGCACCCGGAGCGTAAACATGGAGTAATTCTGTACCAATTCCTCCGGTGACTGCGGAATTGTTCCCGTTTTGAATATATTGGGAATATACAATCTGGATATCGGTTTTTGAAACAGCTTTCTTTTGAAATAAGCTATCAGTTTTCTGACCTTTCGAGAATAAGGTCATCGCCAGCAAAGAAGCAGAAAGAAATATTTTTTTCATGAACTATTTAATTGCAGCCACAGCCACCGCTGGACTTAGCACCACCGGGCATTGTTGCACCTTCCCTGATTGACTGAACGTAATTTTCGAAATTTCTGGCAGAAGTATTGCCGATTTGCATCTCAGAATCATTCAGGTAAATCCGCTGATATGGTTTTACCGTTTTACATCCCCCAATGAGTATGAGGCATAGAAAAAGTCCTATCCATAATTTAGTTTTGTCAGGCATTGGCATATTCGAAAATGATGTTTTTAGAATGAAAAACTTTGTTTTGGTCGTCCACTATCAGGCAATGAGTTTCCGGTAACTGATTGATAAAATGAATACCCACTTCCACACCCATTACATACACTGCGGTAGCCAGCGCATCGCTTAATTCAGCACCCGGACTTACTACTGAAACACTTTTGATTCCTGTCAGCGGCTTTCCGGTTTTCGGATTGATATTATGCGAATACCTGATGCCGTCTTTTATAAAAAACTGTTCATAATCACCTGAAGTCGCTACAGATTCTTTTTCAGCAGGAATATAAGCCAGGATCTTTTTAGGGTCATCAGGATGGGCAATCCCGACTTTCCAGGTAGAAAGATCTGCTCTTTTGCCAATAACCGTCAAATCTCCGCTGGCATTTATGATACCACCCTGTAAACCATTTTTCAACCATAGCTTCCTGACACAATCTGCGGCATAACCCTTTCCGATTGAAGCAAAACTAAGATGCATACCTTTCTGGGAAAGCAGAACCTTATGATTATTCTGCAATAATATACGGGAAAAACCGACCTTTGGTAAGGTCTTCTGAAGCTGATAGTAATCGGGGAAGGTAAAATCCTGGTTTTTGAAATTATACAACTTCTTTAAAGGACCCACAGTTATATCAAAAGCTCCCTGGGTGAATTGAGAAATATGAATGCAACGCTGAAGTAACTGATAAACCTCTTCCGGTATTTTAACAGCATTTTTCCCGGCTTCATTGTTCAGTAAAGTCGTGACAGAGTCTTCTTTAAATTCAGAAAGCAATTGTTCAATCCTTGAAATTTCTGCAAGTCCATCCTGCAAAAAAATATCAGCTTCCGACTGCTTTTCACAAACCACAATCAGTTCAAAAGCAGAACCCATCAGTTTTTCATGGATTTTAAATTCCGTCATATTCTTTGATTTCTGAAATGAAAGGAAAATCTGATCCGGAAACTTTATCTGAAAGTAACGGGTTGGTTACAACAGATTCATAATGAAGAACATATGGTTGGATAAGGATTAACTTAGGTCTGAAGAGGTAAAGATATTTCATAAATCGGGTATCGGGCTTTTTGGCGAACTAAATAAAGCAGGAAAAACATATTTTTCCGTCTCTTTTTCTTAAACCCTTAAAATCGTTTTTTTGTTCGTAAAAAAGCTTTTTACTCCTTCCAAACCTGAATTTTTTTAATTGTTTTTTCTGTTAACTTAGCGAAAATTTAACCTGAATACCATGCACTTTAAAAAAATCCCTTTCATTTGCTTGTTATTACTCTGTGTAAAAACAGTTATAGCCCAACCCGTTAAACCTATGCCGGCAGGAGAAATTCTGCTTAACCTCAAGAAACTTAATGTGTTGGGTACTGCCATGTACATGGCGGCACACCCCGATGATGAAAATACCATAATGCTTTCATGGCTGGCTAAAGAAAGAAAAGTGAGAACAGCTTATCTTTCTATTACCAGAGGAGACGGCGGGCAAAACCTGATTGGCTCAGAACAGGGAGAGTTATTAGGACTTATCCGTACGCAGGAATTACTGGCTGCGAGGGCAATTGATGGCCCGGAACAGTATTTTACCCGTGCCAATGATTTTGGCTTTTCTAAAAATACAGAAGAAACACTTCAGATCTGGGGAAAAGATGCCGTTTTGAGCGACGTAGTCTGGAGAATAAGAAATCTGAGACCAGATGTAATCATTTGCCGTTTCCCACCTGATTTCCGGGCAGGGCATGGTAATCACTCTGCTTCAGCTTATCTGGCAGAAGAAGCTTTCAAAATTGCAGGAGACCCTACAAAATTTCCTGAGCAATTGAAATATGTTAAACCATGGCAACCTAAAAGAGTGGTTTGGAATACCTTTAATTTCGGGGCTGTTTCGCAAAAACCAACAGAAGGCACATGGATTCCGGTAGAAATCGGAGATTTCAATCCGCTTTTAGGCAAGGCCTATACCGAAATTGCCGCTGAAAGCAGATCACAGCATAAAAGTCAGGGTTTTGGTGTACCGCGTACACGTGGTCTTCGTCAGGAATATCTGGTACATAAACTGGGCGATCTGGCTCAAAAGGATCTTTTTGATGGCATCGACCTTAGCTGGGGAAGAGTAAAAGGAGGGGATGAAATTGCAAAAGTATTAGATCAGACGCTTAAAAACTTTAATCCTGAAAAACCTTCAGGAATAGTTCCTGATCTTTTGAAAGCGTATCAACTGGTAAATAAGCTGGAAGATGAATATTGGAAAACCCAAAAGAAAAAAGAGCTTGAAGCATTAATCATTGCCTGTTCAGGTTTGTATTTTGAAGCAAATCCGAATGATTTTGCTGCTGCTGCCAGTGAGAAAGTAGCGGTAACAGCGATTGCTATTAAAAGATCGGATGTTCCGGTAAGTTTAACCGGAATCCGTCTGATCGGTTTATCAAAAGACAGTACATTGAATGTGGCTTTGGGAAATAACGAATTACAAAGACTGAGTTTTTCTGTTGAAATTCCTAAAAACCAGGCTTTGACACAACCATATTACCTGGCTCAGAAGAAAATGAGCAAAGGAATGTACAGAGTGGATGATCAGACTTTGATTGGTTTACCCGAAAAACCTGCTGATTTACAGGCAGAATTCTCTTTTTCAATAGAAGGACAGGAATTTAAGTTTTTAAGCCCTGTCATTTATAAATATACAGATGAAGTAAGAGGGGAATTGTACAGACCTTTTGAAATCAGACCGGAAGTGGCGGTTAATATTGCTGATAAAGTGTATGTTTTTGCGGAAAAACAGCCTAAAAATGTAGAAGTTACTTTAAAATCTGCAAAAGCAAATGTATCCGGAAGTGTAAGTCTTGAATTACCGAAAGGCTGGACGGCAGAACCTGCTTCCATTAACTTTTCATTGGCTAATAAATACCAGGAACAGAAGTATATTTTTAAAGTTACGCCAAATCTGAATTATGCTGAGGGAATTGTTAAAGCTGTTGCTAAAACTGCTCAGGGAGCTTTTGATAAGGGAATTTTAACAGTGGCTTACGATCATATTCCACCACAAACGCTTTTTCCTCCCGCTGAGGCAAAAATTGTCAAACTCGACATCCTTACAAAAGGTAAAAATGTAGGTTATATTGCCGGAGCAGGCGATGAAGTTCCTTCTGCGTTAAGACAGATTGGTTATCAGGTAAGCATGATTACCGAGAAGGAATTAAATGAAGATTTGTCGAAATTTGATGCCATTGTTGTGGGGGTAAGAGCTTATAACACCGAAGAACGCTTGAAATATTACCAGTCGAAATTAATGGAGTATGTTCAGAATGGTGGAAACATGATAGTTCAATATCAGGTAAACTCGAATTTACAAAAACTGAACGATGGAATCGGGCCGTATCCTTTCAAACTTTCCCGTGATCGTACGACTGTGGAGGAAGCGGAAATGAGATTCCTGAAACCTGATAGTCCGTTATTGAATGTACCTAATAAAATTACTGCAAAGGACTTTGATAACTGGGTACAGGAAAGAGGTTTATATTTCCCGAACGAATGGGATTCAAAATATGAAGTAATTCTTTCTTCAAATGATCCGGGTGAAAAACCATCAGACGGAGGATTACTCTATGCCAAATACGGTAAAGGGAATTATGTATTTACAGGATATGCATTTTTCCGTCAGCTGCCTGCAGGAGTTTCAGGAGCTTATCGTTTGTTTGCCAACCTGATTTCTGTTGGGAAATAGTTGTTTTTAAATATTGTGAAAATCGGGGCATTGTGTTGAACACAATGCCCCGATTTTTCTTTTTTCACATGTCCTGTGACTCTTCACCTCAGGGATCACTTACCAGTTTAGATTTATGCTCTGTGTGTCACAGTGCATGGATAGAGACTTGTCTGTGTCACAGACCCTGAGAGAGGAAAGGATAATTATGCTTTCTGCATTTCAATCAGCTCAATAGCTTTTTTCAGTTCATTTTGTAATTCATCATATCCGATAACTCTCCCGATACTGGATAGTTCAAGGAAGTGCATTCTTAAATTCTGGTATAAGGACTCTTTAATCTGGTCTTTAAGGAACTGCACTTCTTTAGTTTGTTCCATATTGTCCAGTTGCTTATACAATTTCAATATTTCTGTATTCATTATCTGTTATTTTTTCAAATATAATATTTAACTACAGGGTTTAAAACTGAAGATTTGTAAAATTACAGGCTCAGTGATTTAATTTGGGGATAAAAAAAACTCGATGCAAATCATAATGATTAAGCGGTATTTTGCCGTGCCTTCACCATGGCCCATTACTCAGGGACCACTTGCCAGTTTAGATTTATGCGCTGTGTATCACAGGGCAAACGGACAGTGCCGTTATTTCAGAGCTTTATTCACTGCATCATCCGCTAACTTTTCCATGATTTTATAACATGGTAATGTTGGATGTACACCATCTTCAGCCATTTCCTTGCTTAATCCATTTCTTTCATCTTTCAGAACGTTGAAATAATCGAGATAAACTAAATGGTATTGTCCGGCTAAATTCTTAATGCCTTCATTCAGAGCAATGACTTTTGCGGGAACGTCTTTAATCTCCTTTCTCCAGGGGAAAGAGGCTGCTGGCAATACCGATGCCAGAACAACTTTGATATTGTTTGCTTTTGCTATTTCTATCATCGACTGATAGTTGGCGAGGGTATAATCCTGCATATAATCTCCGGTATTTTCAGCGATATCATTGATTCCGATATTTATGACCACAACTGACGGTTTCAAAGCAATTACATCCTGACGAAAACGAAGCAGGGTTTGAGGTGAAGTCTGGCCACTGATACCTCTGCCAACATAATTATTCTTTTCGAAATAATCCTGATCGGCTGTAACCCATCCTTCGGTGATGGAGTCTCCGGTAAATACTACCCTAGCTTTACCTGTTTTTGAAGCAGTAAGCTGAGCATTGGCATTTTTATATTTTGACAGATAGGCCCAGTCTCTTTTTTCTCTCTCAGCATTTTTTCTGGAAAACTCCTCGATTTGCTCTTCGCTGAACTGCTTTTCCCATTTATTAGGATAGCGTTTTTTCAGATAACCCTGCAATTTTAACCATTCTCCAAAACGTTCATACCAATAATCTGTCGGGATTTTTTGCTTATTCATACCGAAACCATGTCCGCCTCTTTCGTAAATATGCATTTCAACAGGTTGCCCTGCTGCTTTCCAATCGAGGTATAATTGCGCATTGGCGGGAGCAAAGCCCAGTTGGTCATCAGAGGCTAATGCAATAAAAGTCGGTGTTTTTGCTTTAGGAATATTTTTGATGGATTCAAGTGCAGCCGTATAAGCATATATAGGTGCTATGAAATTAGGTCTGGCCTCTTCCGAAGCCTGATAAGCTGCTCCTAAAGTAAGCGTACCCCCCGCTGAGAATCCCATGATACCGATTTTATTCGGATCCACCTCATACTTTTCAGCATTCTTTCTGATATATTTCAACGCCGTAAGAGCATCCTGAATAGCCAGTGGAATGACAGGTGCGTTTTCCTCATCTAATTTCCTGAAATCTGACATTTTTCCCATCAATTCCTTAACAGGATCATCCGTGAAACTACGGGCAACTCTGTATTTTAAAACAAAAGCAGCAACACCCTTAGCATTCAGGTATTTCGCTACGTCATTTCCTTCGCTATCAATAGAAAGGGTATGAAAAGCACCGCCCGGAGCAATTAATACTGCCGTTCCGGTAGCTTTTTCTTTATCCGGCAGATAGGCTGTAATACTCGGATCGGTAACATTATATATTATTCTTGTTTTGAATAAATTATTGTTATTTTCTGCTTCGGACCATGTCCAGTTTTCAGAACCCGGTGCTTTGCCGGGATACAGTTTTATAACTTCCTGAGCATAGGAAGTTGTATAAAGTAGAAAAGTACAAAAAAAGAAAGATAAAAATTTCATAGCTGGTGATTTGAGATTGTGCTAAATTAAAAACTGACACGAATATATTTTATAAATTCATAGCTTCCATCCATTTGTCATTTAAGTTCTGCGAATTGACCAGGAAGTGATGTTTGGTAATGGCATGAAAAAGCTGATTATTTCTGCAATTTTCCGGTAATCTTCTGGGAAGATAATATTAAGATATTGATTATCTGTAGATTGTGATGATGGGTGAATGGTGAAGATCCGATTGAAACAAAGAAAGGAAAGCCGCTTTATTATCATTGCGACTTCCCTTCTTTATTTTCCCTGAAATCAGGTACATTACTTTAGATACAATTAACCCTTATTAACCCAGATTTTATGGTATGTGATATATGAAGCTATTAACAGGGCAAAGGTAAACACAGGAAATAATGACATTGCAGACACACCATCTACTGCTATATGGGCTATTAATGCTGAAATGAAATCAATTCCAAAGGCTACATAAACCCATTCTTTAAGGCGTGCCGGAAAAAATGGCAGGATTAATATAATTCCTCCGATAAATTTTCCGATACTGAGTTCCCAATGAAACCACATTGGTAAGCCAAGATGAGCTGTTCCCTGTGTAGCCGTTTCACTGGTTACGAAAAAAATGCCAGGGAGGATAAATAAGGCCAGAAGCCCTGTTGTTACCCAATAAATAATTTTAGTTGTTTTGTTGGAAGACATAGATATATTGGTTTATTGTTGAGGAACTTCAGACATATTCATCCAGAAAATCTCCCAGATGTGACCGTCAAGATCATGAAAACTGCGGGCAAACATAAAGCCATGATCTTGTGGCTCACGTGCCTCTTTGGCACCCAGTTCAATGGCTTTTTCAAGGATGCTGTTTACTTCTTCCTTACTGTCAAAAGATAGTGCAATCAGTACTTCAGTCACTTTTCTCGCATCAGCCAGTTCATTTTTGGTAAATTCCTTAAAGAAGACTTCCTGAAGAAGCATAACGTAGCTTTCTTCACTGATAATCATGCAGGCTCCGTTTTCATTACTGAATTGCTCATTAAAATTAAAGCCCAGTGCATGAAAGAAGTTTCGTGTTTCAGGAAGATCCTTCACTGCCAGGTTGATGAATGTTTTTGTTGCCATAGTTTAATCTGTTTATTGTTACATTAGAATTTTTAGAGGAAAATTAAATATACGCAAATTTATAAGCAAAATATGACGGGGATGCTGTGTAATAGCGACAAATTAGGGTGCTGATTGAGTCAAATTAACTGGAAATGAACTTCAGTAATGCTGGTTTTTCAGGTAAATGAAGAAAGAGAAGAGAAATCCGGTAAAACATTCGCATGCTCCTGGCCTGATTCCTGTAATTCTCAGATTTGTTCTACACTTACAATTTCCACAGGGTTGCGTTTGCCTTTTAGCGAAATCATTCCGATGGAAGTTATATGATAATGTTTTGAAATATCCGTATTGTCAATCATTTCCTTAGAAGCTAAAAAAGGTTTCCCGAATTCATTGCAGACACTTTGAATTCTTGCCGTAGTATTTAAAGTATCGCCATGATAAGCAATGTCTCTCTTAATTTCACCGATTTCAACCGCAGTCACTTTCCCTCTGTGAATTCCGGCCTTAAATTCCGGAACCATCCCGTACTCACGCAGATAAATCTCCGCCTTCCGATTGAATTGTGCTTCGCAGGCAAAGAAAAAAGCAATGCAAACAGACTCTTTTAAACCATCATCAGTTGACCAGCTAAGTACAATTTCATCACCGACATATTGGTATATTTCTGCATTAAACTGTGATAACACATAATTAATATCCATAAAACTGTCACGGATGAAAGCACTGTATCTTATATGTCCGAGGACCTCTGCGATACTGGTGGAGGATTTTAAATCCATAAACATAAATATTCGGTCTTCTTCTTTCGGAGACCTGTATCTGCCGAATAACATAGGAAGCAATACACCGGGGCCGAATTTCTTGTTCATCTGGTTGATAAAACTTATGATAAGATTTATGAAAAATGTATAAATCAGATACATGAAGAAAATGTACTTCCAGACCTGATCAGTTAATGATAAACCATTCGGATAAAACATAGGCGAAATGATGTATTTATAAATGGCCAGCTTGATTAACCCGAAAAGCACAAAGAAAACAAGGAGGGAAAAAATGGCTTTCAAAAACAAAACCCGGCCAAGTGATTTCCTTCGGAAAAACTGATTTTCAAGAAAATATTCTATCAGACCAAAAGATAAACCATAGAAAATCCCAAGAACAATGGCCAGCAGAATGTTTGGCCCCAATGTGGCTTTAATATTTAAGGAAAACGCTGTTGAAAAGGAGCGAAAGATTAAATAGCTGATTAAGTTAAATACGATATGGGCAATTATCCAGAAGTTAATCTGAATAGAAAGATGAGTCATCAAAGGAAACCTGAGTGTGAAACGACGGGCACGACTGGTATAATCTGACATACTATAACGTTTAAAATTTGTCTGTAATAAAGATAGATATTTGTAACAATTAGGGTTGAAGAATGGTGCAAGATACAAGATGAATGATAAAAGATTAGACAGATGTCCCTATTTCCATTTTGCCGGAGGGTTCCGAAATGTAAAAGTGGTACAAATCTTTAAGATAACAGATTTGCACCACTTTGCTCAAAAATGAAATTTAATTTGTTAGTTTCTGTCCCAGAAAGCCGGAGGTTCAATGCCTAACCCTCTCAGATAAACAAATCCCTGCGCTCTGTGATGAATTTCATTGTCAATGATGTACTGAATGGTTCCCGTTACATCTCCTTCATATTGTCCAAAAGCGAGAATTACTTCCTGAAATTGCTGAGGCTGAATTTGTGGCCAGTAATTTTTCAGGTCCTCAGTAACTTTGTCCCAGAAGTTTAATAAGTCGTTTTTAGTCTTGATTGACGAAGAACCACTGCGGTGACTGAGTTCCGGAACAGAAGCCCAGTTTCCGGTGACAATCCCGATAATACCATTAGCTGATAAATCCATGATTTCTATCGCCATGCTGCCGAATGAGCGCATACCTCCGATAGAATAACTGAACAAATGCTCTTCCGGAAATGCCTCAATTACTCTCCTGGTAATATTACGATGTCCTTGCCAGTGATTTAATAGCCCTTCAGGTGTGATAACTTGTGCGGTCTGTTCTGCAATCTGATTTGTATTTTCCATGTTCGTTTTAGGTTTTAAATGAATTACGATACAAAGTAAATCAGAGGGAGTGACAGCCTTATGTCAGCAGTGATTTGAAAAACCTGAAATATTTTAATGACGGAATAAAAGACAGGAATCTGCCATATGCAGGCAGGACAGAAAAGCCTTGCCTGATTTCTTAATACTTTCATAAATAACAAAACTGACAAAAGTTATAACTTAGCGGACTTTATAAATACTCCGAGCTATATGAAATTATTAAAATTCATCGTATTGATTGTTTTATGCTGGTCATGCAAAAAGGCTATGACTCCGGCGAATAAGGAAGAAGAAGCATTATTGAAAAGTTTATCTTCCAAAAGGGTTAAACTGCCTAACGGCTGGTCGCTGACACCGGTCGGAAGAAGTTTGCCTTTGAATGACTTACCACTTAACTTAATAGTTTCTCCTTCTCATAAATACCTGGCTGTCAGCAATAATGGTCAGAGTACACAGAGTATAACCCTGATTGATGCGGTTACAGAGAAAGTACTTGACGATGTCTCTATTCCGAAGTCGTATTTAGGTCTCGCTTTTAGCGATGATGAAAAAACGCTGTACGCTTCAGCCGGAAATGACAATAAAATCATTGTGTATTCTATTGAAAACCAGAAGCTTGTTCAGAAGTCTGAAATCGTGTTAGGGAAACCCTGGCCGAATAAAATATCTCCGGTAGGTTTGTGTGTAGATTCTGAAAGACAGCTGTTATATGTGGTGACGAAAGATGACCGTTCGCTTTATATCTGCGATCTGAAAACAAATGCAGTGTCGAAGAAGGTGGATTTAACTAATGAAGCTTATACTTGCATGTTGTCTCCGAACCGGAAAACATTGTATATTTCTATGTGGGGAGGTGCTAAAGTTGCTTTTTTTGATACGGCCTTACAAACTTTATCAGGAGAGGTGCTTACAGACAAAAATCCGAATGATCTGACTTTAACCAAAGACGGCAAATACCTGTTTGTTTCTCATGGAAATGACAATACGGTTTCTGTCATTGAAACAAATACCAGACAAAAGATTGAATCTTTATCGGCAAGTATTTATCCGGACTCGCCAATAGGAACCACACCAAACGGGGTTGCATTAAACGAGGATGAGACAAAATTGTATATTGCCAATGCTGATAACAACTGTCTGGCAGTTTTTGATATTTCTGAAAAAGGCAAAAGCCGTTCTCTGGGTTTTATCCCGACAGGCTGGTATCCTACTGCTGTTAAATTAGTTGGCAAAAAAGTATTTGTCTGTAATGGAAAAGGTTTTAGTTCGATGGCGAATCCTGACGGGCCGAATCCGGTCGGAAGGAAAGCTGCTCAGCAAAAAGGCCCCAATCCTGAAGCAAATAAAGGAAAGCAATACATTGCAGGGCTTTTTAAGGGAACTTTATCGATTTTCGAGGAACCGGATGCTAAAATTTTAGGAGTTTATTCTCAATTGGTATATGAAAATTCTCCTTATTCAAAAGCCAGAGAGCTAACAGCGGAAGGCGAGAAAGGCAATCCGATTCCAACAAAAGTGGGAGAGAGTTCTCCGATAAAATATGTTTTTTACATTATCAAAGAGAACCGGACTTATGATCAGGTGCTGGGAGATATAAAAGGTGGTAACGGAGATCCGTCTTTATGTCTTTTCCCGGAAAAAAATACGCCGAATCTGCATAAAATTGCTAAAGAGTTTGTCTTACTGGATAACTTTTATGCTGATGCTGAAGTAAGTGCTGATGGCCATAACTGGTCAACTGCTGCCTATGCCAACGACTATGTAGAAAAAACATGGGTTTCAAGTTATGGGGGTCGGGGTGGAACTTATGATTACGAAGGAGGAGGACGTGAAATAGCCTATCCTAAAAATGGTTTTATCTGGAATTATTGCCAGAGAGCCAAAATCAGTTATCGCACTTACGGAGAGTTCTCTGATCATAAGAAGGCAAGTTTACCTGTGTTGGAAAAACACTTCTGTAGAGACTTTCCCGGTTTTGATATGAATATTAAAGATGTGGATCGTGTGGCCATCTGGGAGCAGGATTTTGACTCACTGGCGAGAGCCAATGCTATTCCGAAATTTAACACGATCAGATTGGGAAATGATCATACTTCCGGAGCGAGATTGAATGCTCCGACTCCCGAAGCTGCTGTAGCGGATAATGATTTAGCCGTCGGGAAATTTATTGAACATCTTTCTAAAAGTAAGATATGGGCTGAATCAGCTGTATTTATTATTGAAGATGATGCACAGAACGGTCCGGATCATATTGATGCTCACCGCACTACAGCTTATGTAGCAGGAGGTTTTGTGAAAAGAGGTTTTATAGATCATACAATGTACTCAACGTCTTCTATGCTCAGGACTATCGAACTCATACTCGGACTTCCGCCGATGAGTCAGTATGATGCGGCTGCTATACCGATGTATCGTTGTTTTATGAAAAAGGCAAATACTTCGCCTTATACAGCTTTAGCCAGTAATTTTGATTTAAATGCAAAGAACGTTGCTGTTAATGCCAATTCGAAAAAGTCCGCTTTGTTCGACTTTACTCATGAAGACGCTGCCCCGGATATTGCTTTGAATGAAGTGATCTGGCAGGTTGTGAAAGGTCCGAAAAGTATCATGCCTGCTCCTAAGCGAAGTGCTTTTGTGAAATTGAAAGAAAAGAAAAAAGGAGAAGAAGATGACGATGATGACGACGATGATTAATGAGGTAGACTGATAATTGTTTGCCTTAAATTATACAGATTAAACCTGAATTTGTACCGGAAATAATCAGTTGCTTTTGCGGAATTTTGTTAAAACATTAATAAAAACTCCAAATGAAAGCAATCGTCTTAAAAGAGAATGGTGGTATAGAGAACCTACACCTTACGGAAATAGAAAAACCTGAAATTCGACCGGAAGAAGTATTGATACAAGTGAAAGCTATTGCTGTGAACCCTGTCGATGCATTTGTCCGTCAGCATAATTTTGCTCTCCGGGCCTTTTTGCAACCCAAAGAAAATGAGCCTGTAATTCCGGGCTGGGATATTTCCGGAATTGTAGTACAAATCGGGGAAAAGGTTGACGGATTTCAGATAGGGGATGAGGTATTTGGCATGGTTAATTTTGCCGGACATGGAAAAGCTTATGCGGAATATGCAGCAGCTCCTGCCAGTCATTTAGCCCTGAAACCTCAGAACATTACGCATGAGGAGGCCGCTGCTTCCTGTCTTGCGGCACTCACAGCCTGGCAATCTCTTAAAACGCATGCAAAAGTCAAAAAAGGTAATAAAGTTTTGATTCATGCTGCAGCTGGTGGGGTCGGGCATTATGCTGTACAAATGGCCAAACATTTAGGAGCTTATGTACTCGGAACAGCTTCTTCTTCAAACCTTGATTTTGTCATTAGTCTGGGAGCGGATGAGTTTATTGATTATACTGTAGAAAAATTTGAAGACAAAGTAAAAGATGCTGACATTGTACTCGAGGCATTGTACGGAGATCATATCCTGCGTTCCCTGGAAGCAGTAAAAAACGGAGGAACAATTATAAGTCTCCTCAATATGCTTAATGAGGAAAGTGTTTTGGAGAAAATTCATAAAAAGTATGTTTTTGCCTATAAAATGATTGTAAACTCCAATGGCAATGACATGAAAGAGATAGCCGGGTTGTTGGCAGACGGGATAATCAAACCTTATATCTCGCATTTTTATACTTTTGAAGATATTCCGAAAGCACATACTCAGATTGAAACCGGTAAGACAAAAGGTAAAATTGTAATAACTATTTAGAATCTCATGATTTGATGTACCGGGAGACCATAATGATCTCCCGGTACAATTTTAATAAAGTCTTTATCGATTCTGAGACATACCCTCTTCAAAATCAGAGATTACTTTCCCTTCTTTCCCGAAATTAATGCCAATGTTAAAAGCAACCTGGAAAAGTGTTGGTAAATATTCAAACTCAAAGCTGATTTTTACAAATTTTGACAATTCCCCATTTTCCAGATTTACAGGTATTGACTGGATTTCGCCATCGATATTATAGTAGTGGGAAATTTTTTTCAATTCGTCGAAGACGCGTTTTTCACAAATTAAATCATCTATTCTATACATAATTTTTGAGAAGTTTTAGTAGTGGCGTTTTCTAAAAATAATCAAAAACTTTACTTTTCAAAAGAAAATTTATGATAAAATAGGTATTAATGTGAAATTTTAATGTTTGCCGGTCTTCCGGAAATTTCACTGATTAAAGATGCTGTTTTTAGTTTCCTGGTAAAAATTTCCGAATGAAAATGGTTTTTAAGATTTGCAGGAAATCTCCCCTTCCTGAAATACCCGATTGAAGCAATATTGTTATTTCATTAATTTACAGTCCATTCATGAATTCCCGAAGCATTGTCAACAGGCAGCTGAACTTCCAGTTTTAAGGCTGAAGTGGTAACAGGTTCAAATTCGATCGTGTTAAATTGATCCTTAACAATACCGGATTGTTTTATCACTTTTACAGGAATCCATTCTCCGTCTTTCTGGTAAAATATTTTCCAGTTTGCAGGAATGCGACAACCTCCCCAAGGGCTGTCATCCAGCCAGTAAACACTCGATTTTGAAACGAGATGAGGTGCATCAAAATCATACTGGACGTACTCTATCGTATTTTTCTTCGGCCACCAATGCAGAAAATTCCCGCTTTTGTCGTTAGAGTTTTCAACCTCATACTGATCGTTAAGTGCTTTCAGCATTAACCCGTTTTTCAGGGAAGAGGAAATTTTGCTGTTTGTGGCAATTGTCGGAGCGGGTTTGGGTTTGGTAGCCGATGCCTCATAAGGAATCCAGACTTCCATTTCAGCAGAACCTCTGTTTGCCCAGGAGAAATAAGGAATGGCGGTAACTTCCTGCTCCGACTGAATCAGTGCATCTGTATTTAATTGTCTTTTGGCCGAAGAACCTTTCATTTGCAATGTAATGATGCCATTTAATAAATCCGGTTTATAGACAGCCTTGACAGGAGCATTTTTATCCACCAGGATATTCATGACTGAGCCATCTTTGTTATCATGTCCCTCAAGACAATAGACAATTGGTCCGCGTTGGAGCGCAAAGCGATTCCGGTCTGCTTTAACGCTGTCTTTTGCCATGATTTTTTTAATATCCATTGGCAGATTCAGACTGACTTTATCTCCTTTACTCCATGTCCTCTGAATTACGGCATATCCTTTAATTACTTCAAAATGGATAGGTTTCCCGTTTAATATGATACTGACAGGGTTTGATTTACTTTCATCTTTGTATAAATTTCCGGCAACGGGCCGGTTTACAGCCCAACCCGGAATACGAATTCTTAAAGCGAACGCAGATTTTTTATCAGGATTGATAGTCAGTTCATTGGTACCTTCCCAGGGATAATTGGTCTGCTGGTCTATCGATACAGAAACTTTAGGCAATTTTATTACGGAATGTCCTCCGATGAAAAGATTTACATACAGATTATCCTGATTCTGAGCATAAACATAACCCGGAACGGAAGGAAGAAAACGAGTCATATTTGAAACACAACAAGCGCAATCCCACCAGGCTCTCCGTTGATGCTGACCCAGAGAAGCCAGCGGATTGGGATAAAAGAACTTATCCCCGCTTAATGAAATTCCGGATAATAATCCATTGTAAAGTGTTCTTTCCAGAATATCGATGTATCTGGCATCTCCATGCAGTAAAAACATGCGATTGTTCCAATACACATTGGCAATAGCTGCACAGGTTTCGGCATAAGCACTCATATTCGGCAGATCATAATTCTCTCCGAAGGCTTCCCCATTACCGGTGGCACCGATACCTCCGGTGATATAAAGTTTCTTTTCAACTACATCATGCCAGATATCATCAATAGCTGAAAGATATTGCTGATCTCCCGTTAAAGCGGCAACATCGGCCATGCCGGTGTACATATAAGTTGCCCGGACAGCATGCCCGACGGCAGTGTGCTGTTCTACTACTTTTTTATGAGATTGACTGTATTCCTGATTAAGATGGCCTGGCAAGCCTCTTAAATCCAGAAAAAATTTAGCCAGATTCAGGTATTCTTTTTTGCCTGTGGCGCGATATAATTTTGTCAGTCCGGTTTCTACGATCTGATGACCCGGAAAATGCTCTTCTTTTCCCCAACCAAAGGTTTTAACTAATAAATCGGCATTTTTTATGGCAATGTTTAACAGATTCCTTTTTCCGGTAGCCTGATAATGAGCGACTGCTGCTTCAAATAAATGCCCGGAATTGTATAATTCATGACTTAAATCTTCTTCTTTTTCCCAGCGTTTTGTACCAATCCATTCATGTGGTTTTGCGGCCTTCATGGTTCGGAAAGTATATAAATAGCCATCAGGTTCCTGAGCTGCAGCAATGGAAGAAATCAGGGTGTCAAGGTATTTCTCAAGAGAAGGGTCTTTCCTGGTTTGGAGGCTGTATGACGCTCCTTCTATAACTTTGTAGAGATCTGTATCGTCGAAGGTAAAAGACGTCATTTTATCTGCCGGCAATTTTCCGGAGGCACGGTAGAAATTATCAATTCTTCCGGTGATTTTACATTGATTTAGTGTATAAGGAATGGTTACCTCAGCATTTACTTTCATTTTAGGCGTCCAGAAATTGTCTTTTAAATGAACCTGTGTAAATGCTACCGGCTGAATAGGATAGTCATTGTGTTGACCGTAAATCACCTGGGAACTAACCAATAACAGCCAGATATTTTTCCGGAATAATTTGTGCATTAATATTGCCATTGTTTGAATGCGTTAAGATCTGAGAATTATTTATCTGTCAGAAGTTCATTGGTATTTCGCTGAGGAGGATCAATACCCAGCAGATATTTAACAAAGAAATCTCTTTTTCTGATTCTTCCGTAAGGTCCTCCGTCACTGTGTCCCATGTTAGGGATTGGCAGAAAATCAAACGTTTTACCCGCTTTAATCAGGGAATTAATTACACGATAAGTAGATTCGGGCGGGACATTTGTATCTGTTTCCCCAACGATAAGAAGGAGATTTCCCTGAAGTTTTCCGGCATTTACCACGTTCGATTGTTCTTCATAATGCTTCCCGACCGGATAGCCCATCCATTGTTCATTCCACCATTGTTTATCTACACGATTGTCATGACAACCACAGGCTGCCACTCCGGCTTTGTAAAATTCTGGATGAAACAGTAAACCTCCTAGTGCATTTTGCCCGCCGGCAGAAGTACCGAATAATCCGACCCTTGTGATATCAACGTAAGGATATTTTTGTGCCAGCGCCCTGATCCATTTTATTCTGTCAGGAAAACCGGCATCTGCCAGATTTTTCCAGCAGACATCATGAAAAGCTTTTGAACGATTAGCCGTTCCCATACCATCAATTTGTACGACAATAAACCCTAATTCTGCCATACTTTGCATTTCACTGTACCTTCCCATAAAACTTTTGGGAACAAATGAATCCTGAGGCCCGGCATAAATCTGCTCAATAACCGGGTATTTCAAGGTAGAATCAAATTTACTTGGCCGACAGATAATCCCCCAGATGTCTGTTTGTCCGTCTCTGCCTTTTGTATGGAAGGGTTCCGGAAGACGAATTCCGGTGGCTAGATAATCACTGGCATCGGCTTGTTCCAGCGTCATTAGTTTTTTGCCGTCCGAAGTTCTTTTCAGTTCAAATTTTGTGGGTACATGTACTTCTGAATAAGCATCAATGTAAAAACGCTTATCCGGAGAATATGAGAGATTATGATTTCCTTTCTGAGGAGTTAATTCAAGCAGATTTTTACCATCCAGACCAATACGGTAATAATGAATGTAATAAGGATCTTCTTCAGGATTCATGCCACTGGCAGAAAACCAGATTTCCCTCTTTTTTACATCAATGCTGTCTATCGTTCTTACTACCCAGTTTCCTTTGGTAATTTGCTGTTCAGTATCTTTTAAGGTACTTTTCAGATACAAATGCCTCCATCCGTCTTTTTCCGAAGTTCTGACTATTTCATTGGTTTCCGGCAAATAATGGGTAAAAAGCCGGTTTTCATACATGAAAGTATTAGTTTTTTCGTCTAATATAGTCTTTGTTTGTCCTGTGAATGAATCAACCTCGAAAATCCTGAAACGCTGATGGCCCCGGTCAACCTTTTCAAATAAATAATATCTTTCGTCATTTTTACGCCAGTTAAGTTTAGGCGCCTCAAAGAAATCCAAAACAGGACAATCAATTTTAATAGCTTTTTGAGTGTCTAAACGATAAGCAAACATCTCAAAAGTGGTAAAAGGGTCTCCCGGCTGTTTGTAAGGCTGTGAATTGAGTTGACCTCTGGTAGTATTGGGTACATCCGTTCTGATGTAATAAACCAGAGAATCTTTTACCGGACTGATCCGGTAAGCTACTATGTATTTGCTGTCGGGAGACCAGGCTATTGCTCCGTAAGGTTTAGATGTAGAACCATCATTTGTAAATTGAATATTTTGTCCGCCGGAAGTCGGTTGAATGAGGATATTGTTGTTTTTTATAAAAGCCACCCATTTTTTATCTGGTGAAATACTGTCAGTAGCAAAAGAGTTCCAGCGTTCCCAGCTGTGTAAAAAAGAAGGATAAACGGTTTCATCTTTTGGCAGACTTTCGATTTTAGTACAAGTGTAATCATTCAGATTGCATTGAAAATAGCTTTTTTCCGCTTTAAAGGAGAGGAACTGATTGTTTTTATCAAAACAAAGGCTGTCTAACAGCAAACGTCTGGCATCTAAAGATTTGCCAAGCTGTGCGCTTAATCCTGATGCCAGTTTCTCTGCGTCAAAAGCATTGCGTTTCTGCCCTTTTTGCACATCTACGAGCCAGTATTCCCTGACGTTATCCTTAACTGTATTGCAATACCAGAAAGCATTCCCACCCTTTTGCCAACAGGTTTTCAGTGTGTTTTTATATACTTTATTTTTGGTAAGACTATCCATTAACTGAGCCCGGCGATAATTTGCCAGCATTTCCTGTTTTGAGGGCTGGTATGGGGCAAAAGAGGCCATTTGTGCTTTGGATTCTGTTGAAAGCCAAAGCAGTATAATTGTTAATTCAAAAAAGCGTTGATATCTCTTCATACGATAGATTGTTTAGAAAAAAATCAGAGGTTACTGAATCTATTTTTTAATGGTTCGGCAACCAAATACTCTTCCGGCGGTTTTCCCCTGATTGGCTTGAATACTGATGGTAATTTTTTCTTTATTCTTTAGTAATTCAGCAGGAATGGTGTACTCAATGTCAAAGAATTTTCCGGTTGTACTCCCTTTTAATTCCTGAGTAGCCAGTTTTACATTATCTGCCAGAATATCAAAAATCCGTCCTTTGTCATCTCCCAGATAGGTCAGCAGCAGGCTGTTAGCTTTCTCCGGCATTATTTTCATCTCAAAAGAAAAGAAACCGCCGCTTCGGGCTTCTCTTCCGGTTCTTCCCAAAGCCTCACCAACATATGACTGTTCCGAGGCTTTCAGGTTATGATCCCGTTCCGGCTGCATTTCTCCGATTCTGAAATTATCGATGGTCATTTCTTCTATCTCCCGCTGGCGTTTTTTCTCAGATTCATACTCAGCTTTTCTGGTTTCCCAGTCTGCTTTGGTAAAATAATCCCAATAGACACTATAATGCTGCTGATAGCTCTTATAAAACGGAACAAGGACGGCATCAAAAGGCATTCCTGTATTTTTCATTTTGAAAGTCAATGGTTCATTTGCAATAGGGTTTACCCAGTTTTCTACCTTTTTGTCATCCGTTAAGAGAACAGGAATACCATATACAGGATCAGGAGTTTGTGTACCTAATTGCCCTGCCAGGACTAAAGGGCCGTATAAAAAGGCAATACGATTGGTATTATCAGGCATGCTTTCTGTGTAAAGTGACATAGGCATACTTAGTTTGATAACATCATTCTGATGCCATTTTCTGTTTAGCACCAGATAGCCTGAGCTGTCTTTCTGAGTCTTTATTGTCTCTCCATTGATGCTTATTTCTACACCCTTAGCAGCCCACCAGGGTTGTCGGATACGTATGGCGAAAGACTGAGGTATTTTTGTCTGAATAAGAAGCGAAGTGTTTCCGTTTTCAGGATAGGAAGAAGTCTGTGTAATTTTAACACCCCTGCTTTTCCAGTTTAATACCGAGGGAATGAACAAATTGACGTACAAACTCCCTTCATTTCCTTCGAAATAGATACTTTCGGTATATTTTGAATGGTTTTCCATACCACTTCCTACGCAGCAGGTGAAAGTATTGAAAGGATCACTGAATTCTTTTTTGGTTCCCATTCTCAAAGGCACGAAATAGCACATCATCCCATTCTCAGGGTTTTGAGAGGCTAAAATATGATTGTACAAAGCTCTCTCATAATAATCTCCTAATTCACTGCTAGGATTCCAGCAAAACAAATGTCTGGTGAGCTTTAACATATTATAAGTATTGCAGGTCTCACAGGTATTATCGCTTAAATGATCATTGAGTTTATGAGGTTCTGTACAATATTCATAATTACTGTTTCCTCCGATTACATAACTGTGATCGTGCACCATGATATCCCAAAAGAAAGAAGCAATTGTTTTGTCAGACTGCTTACCGGTCAGTTCATGCTGACGGGCACTGCCAATGGCTTTCGGAACATTGGTATTGGAATGTTTCCCGGCCATCGGGTCAATCCGGTTTGACAGGGGAACCATTACGAAGTCGTCGTAGAATTTGTAAGATAAATCAAGGTATTTTTTGTTGCCTGTAATCGCATAAATATTTGCCAGAGCATCACTCATGCCCCCGTATTCACATTTTAACATTTTCTGCAACAATTCCGGTGACAAAGGATTAATGGTTTTTGCTGTCCAGTCGGCCATTCCTGTTACTATATTCAAGGCCTTTTTATTATCGCAATATAAATAAGCATCAATCAGTCCGGCCATTACCTTATGAACAGTGTACCAGGGGCTCCAGCCTCCGTTTAAATCGAATCCTCCTGATCTGATATCTCCTTTAGCTACCTTTGCGAAAAGAGAATCTTCTTTTGGAATAGCACCAACATAACCGGTTTTCCGTGCTTTCTGGCATTTTTCCAGTTCATTTACCAGATATTCAACTCTTTGTCTGAAAACTTCATTTTTTGTGGAAGTGTACATGATGGCACAGGCTGATAAATAATGCCCCATGGTATGGCCAGACAGGCCGGAATCTTCCCAGCCGCCGTAGATATCACCCTTTACCGGTAAACCTGCATTTGTATAAAAACGATGAAGCAAGCGATCCGGATTGATAGAAAGCAGATAGGCAGCGTCTTTGTCCATCGCATTTTTAAAAGGAGAACCTTCGGAAAGGGTTACATCTTTGGTACTGAAAGCATAAGCCTTAAGCTGGATGACTGGTTGTATTTTAAATCGTTTGTCCGCTTTTTCGGGTACATAAGACTGGCCGTTTGCCAAATGGCAAAAACAAGCAAGAAAAATCAGGCTGAGGAAATAAGACTTCATTTATCGGTATGATTGGTTAAAATCGTTTTATGATATTTCCGGAAAACCGGAAACGAAATAGTCAATTTGTAAAAAACCTTTGATTCTTTACAAATTGACTTAAATCTGTCAATTGGTGTTCTTAATAATTAATGAAAACCTGTCGGAAATTGACAAAACTTTGTTCAGGAAAGAAAACTACTGTTTATCCCACCAGACTCTGTCAATTAATTTAGAAGTCTGCTGAGGCTGAGGATTTGAAATCATTTCAACTTCAGGATATAAGAACCTTCTTGGAACCTCGCTCACCAATGCATTAGGGACTTTTTTCAGAACCGGAAAACCTGTTCTTCTCCAATCGGTGAAATTTTCTACAGAAAGAAAATCGGCTGTATTTTTTTCTTCCATAATTTTCTGAAGTGCATTGTCTGCGGTAAGATCACCTCTAGATAGGAGGTAAGCAGTAATATCTCCCGAATTTACCCCTAATTTTTGCATATGAGATTTAACAGCATCCTGATAAACAGATTGCGCAGCACTGAAACCTGATTTGATCAGCGTAGCTTCTGCTTTCAGGAAAAGAGCCTCAGAGTAATTGAAAATGTAATTAAAAGCGCCAGCTCCGGCATAAAAGTCTCCTGCAATTGAATAAGATTCAAGACTTCCGATGTCATTCGTTCCGATTATACGTCCGTTATACTGTCCTGAAACCGGATCCGGACTTGTGGCGGGTTTTACCATTATCGCCAGACGAGGATCATTGCGTTGCTTCAGTGTTTCTACTGTATAGGAGGATAACACTAATGTGGATCCCGGTAAAAATGTTTGATTCCAGGGATTTTCATTGCTTGCTGCTCCGGAATATCCAAACTTAAAATCATCATCATTGGAACTCATACCGTTTTTCAGGGCAGCGAGGGCTAAATCTGCCTGAGTACCTGCTGTATAACCAGGGGCTTTGGTCAGGTGCATATAATAACGGGCTTTAAGTGTATAAGCTAATCTTTTCCATTTGCTCATATCGCCATGATAAATATAATCATCTCCTCCCGGAATTCTTGTGTGATTTTTGGCAATATCACTGATACCATTATCCAGTAAGGTTTGAATATTTTTGTAGATATCTTCCTGTTTGTCATAAACCGGAGTTAATTGTCCTACTCCTTTCAATGCCTGAGAATAGGGGATATCTCCCCATAAATCAGTACCTGTACCAAGGCTGAAAGCGGTCAGGATTTTCGCAATGGCAGCATAATTCGAATTACCGTTTTTCTCTGCTTTATCATTTAATATTTTTAAATTGTTCATGCAGGTAGTATATAAATTACTCCATTCATCATTCATCTGAGAATTGACGAGAAAATAAGTGCCATCATTCGGCAGGGTCTGGTTAAGAGCAACAGCCTGAGTATAATGCAGAGATAAAACGGCTGCATAGCCACTATAAAGTTTGTGCGAAATGGCTACTTCGAGCGGAGCCAGAATCAAGGATTCCTGTACGTCAGTCGGGCTGTTCGGATTTTGATTTACGTCTATGAATTTCTCACAGCCCGTATTAAGAAACATGATTAAAGTACTGATATATAGAATTATCTTTTTCATTTTGTATCTGTTTAAAATTTAACAATTCACTCAAAAGCTATCGCAAGGATTCTTTAGAAAGTTACTTTCAGAGAGAAATTTATCGAACGCGAAGTAGGAGCTGAGAATGAGTAAATTCCCTGTGAACCATTTGAGGAACCAAATGAACTGACTTCCGGATCCGCACCTGTAAAATGAGGACTGTAAATCCAGAGGTTTCTGCCGCTTACTACAATTGAGGCAGATCTGAACGGAGTTTTCTTCAATAAATTCGGATGGAGGTCATAATTGACACTGACGCTACGTAGTTTAATATACGTGCCATCCTGAATGATACTTTCCAGCATACCTCCGAAATTTTGATAATAAGTCTGCATATCTGCCGGAACAGTATTTGGCTTATTATCTACAATGCTGATTCCTTTCAGTACCCTCGGTGTTCTGTCTTCACTGGCTTTGGTTGTTCCGTAAAATGCGCCGTAACCGTCCACATTGTTTTCAATATCACCGCCTTTTTTCATATCAAAAAAGAAACTCAACCCAAATTGTTTGTACCGGATTGTATTGTTCATACCTGCCAGCCAATCCGGCGAAATATTACCAACTATCCCATCCTGTTCATCACGGATAGGTAAGCCTTTGGCATCAATGAGCAGTTCTCCGCTTGTGGTTCTTTTAAACCTTGCTCCGTATTTTACCCCGTAAGGCTCTCCGACAATGATTTGAGAGAAACCATTACCCAGTTGTTTGGTATCTCCATAAAGTGACAGCACTTTGTTTCGGATGCGGGTAAAGTTGAAAGCAATATCCCATTTCAGATGAGAGGTTTTTATCGGAGTAAGATTCAATAAAACCTCGAACCCTTTGTTTTCCAGACTGGCACTATTCACAGTAGTACCTGTATAACCGGTAGCAGGAGCAATGGCTACACCAGGAATAATGCCATCAATTGTTTTGCGGTTAAAATAAGAAGCTTCCAATCCGATTCTGTTGTGCAGAAATTTTGCTTCCAATCCGATTTCATATTCATTAAGGGTTTCGTTTTTCAGATTCGAATTACCTAAGGTCGGACTTAGCAAAAATCCTGCTTGTCCCTGAAACGGAAATGAAAGGTTATTGAAGTTAGGTGTATTCGGAGAGTTAGGAATAATAAAAGGGGTAGTAAGAGAATAAGGACCAACGCCATCATTTCCGACAGTGGCATAGGATAAGCGGATTTTACCGAAATTAATTACTTCACTTAAAGAACCCGACAGCAATTCAGAGAAGATAAAGCTTGTTGCAACAGAGCTGTAAGGATAGAAACTTTTTTCCTTGCTAAGTACAGAACTTCCGTCATATCTTCCGGTAAGTGATAAAGCCAGAAAATGTTTATATTCTAAGTTTGCCTGTGCATAGAAACCAACTTTACGCTGTAAAAAATTGTTCTCATAAGCCGTTATTGTAGAGGCAGATCCGACGTTGTCAAAACCATCAATATTTAAACCTGTACCTTTGATATAATGGTTCTGCGTATAAATTGAAGTGACATTGTTTCCCAATAAGGCATTCAGTTCGAAATTACCGAAGTCTTTATTGGCACTGATGATCAGATCATGATTAAATCTTCTGAAATTGGTGTTTTGTTCGATGATTCTTCCTAAAGTAGCTAAGGTGGAACTTGGCGCTTCTTTGTACTTCGACTGTTCCCCGTAAATATCTGCACCAAGTCTTTCCGTAACCGTTAACCAGCTTAACGGAGAATAGGTAAATGTCATGATCGGAATGAAACGGTTTACCGTAGATTTGTTGTAAACATTGTCCAATACCCAAAATGGATTATTCCGGGAATAGCGATAAACCCGCTGAGTTCCGTCCGGATTCAGATAGGGTAGAGGATTCCATGAAACGGGTCCGGCTAAGACTGTCCAGATCGGGTTTTCCAGGGCGTATCCTTCGGGCATTCTGTCGTTCGAAGTATTGCTGTAGTTAAACTGGAAATTGCTGGTTAAATCTTTGAATACTTTTGTAGTGTATTTCGTGAAAAGGGCATGACGGTTGAATGAAGTATTGGGAACACTTCCCTGTTGGTTAAAATCTGAATAAGAAATATAATAGCTTGAATTACTGCCACCACCACTTAAACCAACTGTATAGTTTTGGGTAATTCCTGTTTTGAAAAACATTTTTTGCAGGTCATATCTCTTCGCAGGGGCACCATTGACTTTAAGAGTATCCATAAGCGGCCCCCATGAAAGACTGGTTTTATTGGCTTCTCCATCGATAAATTGCCCTCTTGAACCCTGTGCATATTTCGTTTGGGTTTGCGGGAGAAGAGGATTTTCGAAGGAGTAATCAGCACTGAAGGATAAAACGGGCTTTTTTTCAGCAGAACCACTTTTGGTAGTAATCATTAAAACTCCTCTTGCACCTGCTGAACCATAGAGAGAAGTAGCTGCAGCCCCTTTTAATACGTTGACACTTTCAATAATTGAAGGGTCAATATCAACCAGACGGTTGCTACCCGGGCCGGAGTTCAGGTTACCGGTTTCATCATTATTGATCGGAACACCGTCCACCACAATTAATGCCTGGTTATCTCCGAATACTGAGGTTGTTCCTCTGATTACAATTCTGGAAGAACTACCGGGAGCACCGGAGGAACTGGTGATCTGTACACCGGAAACTTTTCCTGCCAGACCATTTACGATATTTGGTTCTTTGGCTTTGACAAGTTCATCTCCTTTGACATCCTGAGAACTGTAGGTCAAGGCCCTTTTGTCGCGTTTTACCCCTAAAGCTGTAACAACAACTTCTTCGAGGGCCGAGTCATCCTGCTTTAGCTGAATGTCGATGTTATTATTGCTGTTTTCAAAGCTGCGCTCTTCTGTCCTGAACCCGACATATCTGAAAACCAGCACAGTTTTTTGACTGGCACTGATTTCAAATAAACCGCTTTGAGAGGTAAGTGTTCCCCTGGTTGTGCCTTTTACGATTACAGATACTCCCTGCAGGGCTTTGCCTTCCTGATCTGTCACTTTCCCTTTTAGTGAGATTTTTTGTGCATAGGATGTCATACCGTAGCATAAAAAAACGGAGAGTATAATGAGGTTTCTTAATAGTTGTTTTTTCATAACATGATTTTTCGGTAAAATGATGGGCAGATTTGTTAAAGAATCGATAAAGATTCCTTAACAAAGATATTTGGCTCACTTGCAAATGGATTGGTGATAATTGACCAAGACTGTACCGTTATTATCCATTATGATAAATCATGTGTTGTTATTAAGTGTCTTTTAACCAATTAGTTAAATAAATGGAAGTCGGGAAGGCTGAATGTTTTCAGTAATTGCATGGCCTCGTTTGTGTCTTTACAAATGAGTTAATCAAGGTAGTTTGTGATGGTTTGTGGGTCACAAACCATGGTGAAAATAAACAGAAGTCAGAAAGTTGAATGTTTTCAGTAATTGCTTAGCCTCGTTTGTGTCTTTACAAATGAGTTAATCAAGGTAGTTTGTGGTTTGTGGGTCACAAACCATGGGATGGGGGAAAACGAAAAGAGGCTACCATTTTCAGGCAGCCTCTTCTAAGGTTAATCTTAGGACTGATGTTATTTACCCGGTCCGTAAATATATACCCCGAATGTATCTGGTTTGATTTCCTTTTCAGAAAACTCTGCACCACTTAAGAATATATTATGTGTGGTTCCACGGTGAACAATGGTTTTGCAACCTTTATTTGTCTTCAGCGTTTGAGCCAGCTTATAAGAATCTGCACTGATTTGCTTAACGATAGTTGCAGTGCCATCTCCGTTGGAAGTAATAATAAGGCCTAATTCTTTTTCATAAATAACCCCGTCAACATTTTCACCTATCGGAAGAACCGTAATTATTTTGCCATTTTCCGCATTCATAATTACCAATGTTTTTGATTCTTCGCAAGTTACAAAAAGACGATTGTTTTTGGCATCTAAAGCTATTCCTGTAGGAGCCTTGTTATTTCCTAAAGAGTAGTGCTTATTAACTTTTAAATTCTTAGAATCAATAACAACCACTTCATTTTTATCTTCAATATTGTTGAAAATTAATCCTTTTCCGTCTGCTACGGCAATTTCCGGTTTACCACCAAGTTCAATTGAGGCAACTTCTTCATCATTTACCGGGTCAATAACCACTACATTATTACTCTTTCCACAAAAAGCAAAAACTTTATTAGATGCTTTATCATGAATAATTGCATCCGGCTTTTTCCCTTTTACATTGATTGTTTTAAGGACTTTGAAAGTTTTATCTTCAAAAACAGTAACCGTATTATTACCTCCGTTTGTGATATATCCTTTGGAAATCTCTTTGGCGAGTCCGATGCCATGAACACCGTTCAGTCCTGTAATTTCAGCAATCTGTTTGTCTGTATTAAGGTCTATGACATGCACTTTGTCAAAATGGGAGACATAAAGTCTTTCTTTTTCACCATCCATTTTCAGGAAATCCCATTTGCCGTTTCCGGTCAGGTTTATTTTCTTAATGAATTTATAGGTTGGAGCTATAGTGTTTTGAGCAGATAGCTGCATATTTCCGGCTAAAACAGCCATTGCCATCAAAGAGGCATTTCTGAATAAATTTTTCATTGTTTAATGATTGAATGATGAATTTGACAAGAAGCTTATGCTTATATTGGAGATTTACAGAACAATTAATGATTTACCGATGGATTTTATGGTCAAATAAATGCTGACCCTGTGCATCTATAAAGGTTATTTTCAGTGTTTTACCTTGAATGCTGCAGGAGGCGAATGCTGCTTTGTTTTCAGAATAAACGGTGAATGTTTCCTTTGTAGCGGAGTTCCGTGGTTTTCCGGCTCCTCCGGAAATAATATAACTTACCGAAGTATTTTCAGGTTTGTTAAACTGCATGAGATGGTCATGTCCTGAAAAGTAAGCCTGCACTTTATATTTTTCCAGCAAAGGGGCAATTGAGGATCTTAAAAATTCTGTTTCTCCGGGTTTAGGTTTTGAGCTGTAAATGGGATGGTGGCCAACCACAATTTTCCAGGGTTCACTTGAAACTGCCAACACGCTGTCTACCCAATGAGTCTGGCGTGTAGTATCCTGTGTTTTAACATATTCTGCATATTTCGGATCCTTATAATAGGCAGTGGCATAAGGATTGGTATCCAATACTACAAAACGAACCTTTTGCTTATCAGGAGTTTCTTTAACAAATGTGTAATATCTTGAAGGAAGATTCCAGTTAGGATTGACCTTATGATATGCCGTTTCAGCTTCAGGAGAGCCCATATAATCATGATTTCCCAACGCTGCATACCAATTGAACTGCCTGGTTAATTCCTGATAAACATTTTCATAGGATAAAGTCCAGTGTTCATCAGTAGTGCTTAACACACCTTTTTCATAAAAGTTATCTCCGGTAGTTAGCAGAAAGGAAAGATCTGAGGTTTTTGCCTCATTTCTCATTTGATTGGCAACTTCGGTCTGTTGCTCCTGTCCTTTCATTCCCCAATCTCCCAATACAAAGAAATTCAGGGAACGATGCTGGTCTTTCTGAGCAAAAACCTGTAATGAGAGCATTAAGAGCAGGAATGAATATTTAAATTTATTCATGAAGGGGGACTTTTCTGTGAAAGGTTCTGGGGGTTTCAAACCCCGGATCTTTCTGATTTGAAAGAATCCGGGGAGAAAGAAATATTAATGTTTGTTCCCTGAATTATCCGAAGGATAAGCGCCAAGGTCTTTATTCGGAGGTGTAATTTCTGTCGCTCCGAAATTCGCACTTACCGGAACACCATTTGCCAAAGGAGAGAATCCGGTAAATCCTTTACCAAGTGCAGGAGAGTTTGATTGCAATCTGAAATTATAGGTTCCTACCACACTGATATCTCTCATTCTTTTGCTGGTTTGAGGTAATGGGAAATTAACAAAAGAAGGATTATTCTTACCTACGACAGCCGAACCATCATATACTTGTCCTGGCTTATAAGAAGCCGGAAGGAAAGAACCAGGTGCCGGAATGTCAGTTGATTGTATTTTAGTAGCAAATCCGGTTGGGTAAATTTCATTTGCGATAAAAGTAGAATCTACGTAATTGAAGTTATAACCATATTTGATATTGGCTGTATCAGCAGAGACTAAAGTATTTCCAAGATAGGTACCATTTGCTCCGACAATTCGTACACCATATTTACAGTTTACGATTAGGTTGTTATACGCAACTCCTCTTGAGCCTTCCTCAAAGTTGATAGAACCTCCTCTGCCAGCTGCTGCGCGACGGTAACCACAATCAATATACGTATTGTTGTACATATAGATCGTAGTCTGCGGGTTTTTACCTCCGTTATTGGAAGCTTTAGAACCGTTGGTAGCAGAACCGATAAACAGGTTATAAGCGAAGTTTCCGACACTTCCCGATTTAATATTGAGACATTCACCTCCGGTAAATCCGCTTTTTTCAAAGGTATTTCTCATTACATGCAATTTTCCACCGAAAGTACGGATAGGATCATCAACTGAACCGTAAACCCATGAATCCTCTAAAACAAAAACACCGTCCGGATTACTGAAACACAAAGGATAAGTGTTTCCGTTATTTGCGATAAAAGAAACCGGAGAAACGGTTGCTTTTCCACCGCCAAATTCTACGTGTGTCCATTTTACCACCAATAATTTAGCTGTAGTTTCTCCTAAAATACCTCCCCAAAGTCCTTTATAAGCAGGATCTGTGGTTGGGTCTGCACCAATCTGATCTGTTTTAGTAACATTTTTAACTGTGAAATATATCGGTTTATCTTTAGAACCAAGTGAAAGTAAAGTTCCTTTTACTACGATACTATAATTCCCGTTAATATAAATTTTTACACCGGGCTGGATAAGTAATGTGTCATTTTCGTTGATGAAAACATCTCCGTTTACGTTGTAAACAGAATCGCTTTTCATGGTTCCTTTAATAGATCCTGACAAAGGTGTTTTGTTATCCACTGCTTTACCGATAGTTAATAATGGCTGAGAAACGGTAACAACCTCATCCGATTTACTGCAGGAGAATACGCAAGCCAGCAGGCAAATTGCAATAAGAAGATTTGAAAACTTTTTCATGTTTATTTGTTTAGTCTCTCCTGAATCCGGATGGAGAGCGCTGATGTTAGGATTTCCCTTTCCGGTCGGGGTTTATTGAAGTTTATAGCGAATACCTGCCAGATAGGTTTGCTGAAAAACATCTTTCTGGACTAAAATTTTATCATCCTGCGTTTGTTCCGGTAAGCCTCCGAGTGTGTTTGGGTGAAGGATTTCAACAATAATCGGATTATTAAGCAGGTTGGTCATTTTTACGAATACCGAGAAATTTTTCAAGAGTCTTTTTTCTGCTGAAAAATCTAACTGAGAGGTTCCTCTTTGCCAGTAATCAAGATCCTTGTAAGGCGAAACAATGTTGATTCTTTTTCCTGTATAAACCCAGGAAAGTTGTGCATCAAAGTCGAGTTTGGCATTTTTATAGATTAATGAAATATTGGCAATGTGATCAGACTGGCCTTGTAAAGGTCTGGTTTGGGTAGGAGGGGTCGGGTATTCAGGAGTTGCCGGAGGAGCATTCTGAATAAAACCATTGGCATCACGGTAATAAACTCTTTTGGTAGTTGTGATCGAAGATTTTGTATAAGTATAGTTACCTGAAATTCCCCAGTTTCTCAGGTATTTTACGAAAACAAGTTCAAAACCGTAATTAGTCGCATTTCCGAAGTTTTGCGGCGTATATAAATAAGAGTTGTTACCTACCTGCTGAAATCCGTATTCGATCGGATTTGTCAGGTTTTTGTAAAAAGCACCTACCAATAACTGCTCATTACCTTTCGGGAAAATCTCATATCGGAGGTCAATATTGTCCGACTGGGTATGCTTGATGTTGTAATTACCGCTTTCGTCGAAATAATCTCCGGCAATCGGGGCAGGAATAAATTCGAAATAACCAGGTCTGCTGATTCCTTTGAAATAGGATAGTCTGATATTCTGGCGTTCATCCAGTGAATATTTGAAATGAACACTCGGCAATAAATCCAGGTATTCTATTTTACCTGTCTTGCCTATTGCAGTAACCGGAAGTTGTGAGGTATAGCTTTGAGAAGTATTCTCTGCTCTTAATCCACCCACAATCTGCAATTTATTCAGGAGTACTTTTCCCTGAATATAAGCCGCTGTGATTTGTTCCTGAGCAGTATAGTTATTTCCGTTGGTCGTATCGGCATAAGCATCAGATTCGGGTCTGAAGGAGAATATAGCCTGATTGATTGTGGTAAATACCTGACGGTCTGCCCCCGGAAGAACCGTATTAAGCCGGTTTGAAGTATAGAAATTACTTCGGTTTTTTGTACGATACATCCCTCCGGCAGATATTTCTACATTTTTCTTCAGGTCATAGATAAAGTTAAGGTAACCTGATTTATCCTCATCCTGATTATGTGTCCAGATATGTGTAACAGGATCAATATATCTTGCAGATTCCGTAGGTTTTCCATCTGCACCCATAGTAATTTTATAAGTTACACTGAGGTCAGTCCAGTCCGGGGTTTTACTCGTTGCATTTGAATATGCAGCAGACCAGTTAAACTTTAATTTAGGGGTTAAGGTATGATTTCCCTGTAAAGTTGCATTGTAAATGTTTTGTCTTTGAAACCTTGAACGATCCAGAATGCTTTCATCTCCCAGTACTGTAAATGAATTATCCATGGTATGACGATGCATTTCTTCATCTAACTGCATGAACATGCCATACAGACTTAGTTTATTGTTGGCATTGAGAAGGTAGTCTAATTTTGTGTGCAAACCTGATCTTGTCTGTAAAGTAGAATACTCTCTTTTCTGAATTTTATCAAAAAGCGGGGTATTTGGGGCAGGATCGGGAGAAGGCTGTCCATTTGGGTTAAAAAAGATAGAATTGCTTCCCCGGTAAGTTTTCTGGAAACTTCCAGCAATTACGAATCCCAGTTTGTTATTCAGAATTCTGTTTCCAAGTGTGAAGCCGAATAATGAATTGACAGGCAATTTGACTTCCTGATAATTCAGGTGTTTTACGGAAAAATCAGAAGGAACTGCTACATATTTACTGCCATGAATCTCTGATGGAGCCTGAAAAGCGATGCCTTTTGAATCAAAACCTGAAAAAGGTCGGTCTGCAAATAGCTGACTGTATCCGGTTGAAGCCGTTGCGGAAATGGTAAGATGATCAGGCGCAGATTTCATAATCATATTCATTGCTCCGCCGATTGCATCTCCTTCCATATTTGGCGTCAATGCCTTTACGACTTCCAGCCTTTCCAGCATTTCTGCCGGAAAAATATCCATCGGAACGTAACGGTTTTTATTATCAGGACTTGGGATTTTTATGCCGTTTACGAGGGTATAATTATAACGCTTATCCATTCCCCGGATGATGGCATACTGGCCGTCCCCGCTGCTGTTTCTCACTACCGAAACCCCTGAAATTCTTTGTAAAATGTTACCTACCGTAATATCCGGAAGCAATTGGATTGTTTTTGCCGGAATAATGTTGAGAATATTATCTGAGTTTTTTTCAGATTTCCGGGCACTGGATTCAGTTTCTTTGTTTACAGAACCTTTTACGACTACTTCCCCGATGTCGATACTCGTTTCGGTCAATGAAATATTAAAAGTGATTTTGTCCTGAGTTACTGTAATTTTATGCTCTGCTTTCTTATAACCGGTGTAACTGCAATGAATTTCGTAAGTTCCGGCAGAGATATTTTTGATTTCATATTTACCTTCCAGATCTGTCAGCGTGCCAATCTTTTTGTCATTTATTTTCACAGTCACAGAAGCTCCGACAAGTGGTTCATTGGTACGGGAATCAACTACTTTGCCTTTTAGACTTCCGGCAAGAAGCTGATTTGAGAGGAGAAGAAAAATTATAATTTTGTAAAAATGCTGCATGATTATTTACGGGATAGTTAATATTCATGCAAAGGAATGAGGGCAATTCTGAATGAATTTAGAATTTTTGCGCAATCATTTTTGATTTAACATGGTGTTGATGTTTTGGTAACAATTCCTTTAAAGCAAAAGGCTTTTGCCTCATTCATAGGCAAAAGCAGATCAGAATTTTACTTTAAAATGATGAAGACGAAGATCGTCGTCAAAATGATAATCTATTTGATAATGGCAGGTATCACATATTTTTTTAACAATGGCAAGCCCTAAACCAATGCCTTCCTGCGCTGAAGCATTTTTGGTGAAACGTTCAAACATGTCAGCCGAATGCACAGCAGATAACCGACCAGAATTACTGATAATTATTTCATTCCGGCTATTGCTGTTCAATAGAAAGATACCTTGTTCAAGGTTGTATTTAATGGCGTTTGAGATGAGGTTTGAAAAGAGAATTTCCAGTAAAGTAGTATTTGCTTTCAGGTAGATCGGATTCGGTAAATGAATGTCCGACTTAATCTTCTGATACCTGAACTGTTCAGAGAATTGCCCGATAAGTGCCTGAATTACCTCACAAACATCAATTTCTTCTTTTTCAATAAATTGTTCGTTTTCAATTTTAGCCAGCAGAAGCAGACTGCGGTTGAGTCTGGATAAACGCTGACTGACGTTAAGTAATGATTCAATAAGATTAGCTTGTTCTTCATTGAGGTTCATGCTTTGCATCAGTAATTCCAGTTTTGACTGAAATATGGCGAGTGGTGTCTGCATTTCATGTGCCGCATTTTCTGTAAATTCCTTCTGTACCTGATAAACTCTGCGGTTTTTCTTGGCCAGATAAAGAATGGCCTGTTTTAAATCTTCAAATTCCCGGATGTTGGTTTTGGGGAGATTCAATTCTGCATCACGATTTACTTCTATTTCTTTCACTTTTTCCAGAATCTGATAGAAAGGAGTCCAGATTTTGGAAGCAAGGTTCTTATTGATAAAGAATAATCCCGCCAGAAGGAGCATTAATACGCTGATCTGGATAGAAAGAATGAGCTCCATCAGCTCTTCCCGTTCAATTAAAGACTCACGGAGGTCGATCCGGTATTTTTTATGCTCAAATTCAAGCGGAAATGAGAAGATTGCAAACGGAATATTTTCCTGAGAAATACTATCATATTCGAATATTTTCGACGTTTTTTCATCAGTTTTTTCAATAGAAGAGTCAAGCGGAGTAATGGTTAAATCTTCATGGAATTGTATATACTGTTGCAGCTCCCTGATAGAATGAAGCTTTGCCGTGCTTTTAATAATATGCTCTTTCCTGATGTGAAGGGCTTCTTCCGATTCGTGTCTGATAAAATTATATAACAGAAAATATAAGGTCGGAATGCTGCAAATAATAATGACAACGCAATAAATGAGATAACTCCGGACAGTTTTACTTAATAATTGCATCTCAATAAACAAATTTATAACCTAATCCATAAACAGACTGTATATAATCGGGGCATCCGGCTTCTGCCATTTTTTTCTTCAGATTCTTGATATGCGCATAGATAAAATCAAAATTGGGAAATAAATCTGCATTATCTCCTGAAAGATGTTCCGCAATAGCTTTTTTTGAAACAACTTTCTCTTTATTTGAGAGAAGAAATAATAAAAGTTCAAGTTCTTTTCTGGTAAATTCCAGCAAATCCTGTCCCCAGCTGGCGGTTTTCTGATTGAGGTCAATCACCAGCTGACCGATTACAACCTGATTATTTCCTTCAAAGCTTTTTCTGCGGATTATCGCCTTAATTCTGGCACTTAATTCAGCTAAATGGAATGGTTTTGAAAGATAATCATCCGCGCCTAATGTCAGCCCTTTAATTTTGTCATCAATAGAATTTTTGGCGGAGATGATAATTACACCATCATTCTTTTTCTGACTTTTCAGTAATTCCAGAAGATTAAAACCGTTTCCGTCAGGTAAAGAAATATCCAGTAAAACACAATCGTAGTCATAACAAATTATTTTGTCCTGTGCTTCTGCGTAGCATTCAGCAGTTTCACAGACAAATTGCTCTTGTTTAAGATAGTTAACAATGCTTTTTGAGAGTTCTTTTTCGTCTTCTACAATTAATACTTTCATTTTTTTAAATGTTATAAATGAGGTTATAAGCCCTCAGGGAAGTACCCATGCGTATCCCTTGTTTATGAGCGTAAAATTCCTGAAGGTAACAGAACTGTGAAATGATGATTCCTGAATAGATTATAACTGACAAAAGTAGGGGATCGGAAAGGATAAGGAGATTATGTGTATATTAACAGTATGTTACCAAATGATAATTAGTTTCGAATGTTTTTAGTAAACCCTTCCGGATTTATAGCTGAAATTTATGTAACTTAATAGCCTATTATGTGAAAATGTTATGGCGGTTTTTGGAATAAAAAGGAGATGTTTTGAATAACAATGTATTTTAATCCCGGCAGCGGAAAGACTGCAACCATCCAGCCCATGAGAAATCTTATTCTTATTCCGGCAGTCTTGTTATTTATCTTTTCCGGGTCTCCAAAACATTCATTTGAAAAACAGCGCTTAGGTATTGCTTATGATTTTCAAAAAGAACCATTTGTTCATTCTGACAGTATTCCGCAATCCTGCATTACTCAGTCTGAAGCTGAAAGTATTCTCGGTCAGTCAGCCCGGTTATCTGAAAAGTCTTCAACTATGAAAGAGACAATTCTCCAGTGCAAATGCACCTATACCGCCATTTCAGAAGACGCTAAAACCAGGAAAACAGGTAAGTTGTACTATATGTTTGAAAAATATAAGGACGAATCTTCAGCCCGGAAAGTGTTTACAGATATTCTTACACAAAATCTCAGAGGGGCCAGTTTAGACATTCTTCAAGTGACCGGATGCGAGTCATTTTCACATACAGACTCCCTAAACTTTTACCTTATTCTGGCTAGAAAGGGCAATAAAATGCTCAGATTTAAAGTAAACAGGCTGACGAGTAAGACTTCTCCGGATGCGATGATCAAGGTTGCTAAGAGTATTATTTCCAGCCTTTAATAATCAGAAATCAAATTTTTTGATAGCCCCTTTTCTGGTTACATACAATTCATAAAAATGTTGGTCTCTTCCAAAGACTTCTTCGATTACCACATGATCGGCGTCTTTACTGAATTGCCGGACAAAAGACTGTTTCTGAACAGGCAAATCTGAAAACGGGATAATTTGTTCGTATTCAAAGCCTTCATCATATGTAAATTCAAAGGCAATATTCATAGATTTCCATTGCATTCTGGTTTCAAGGCCATCAGAAACGGGGGTGAAACTCAGGTTGATATTTTTAGCATTGCTGATTCGGTTTCCGGATTCTGCCAGCATGAAAAAACCGGACAGAACCATCGCTGTATAACCAACTTTCCTGAAAACAGATTCGCTTAAACGGGGTAGTATCCATTTCATGCAGAAAGAGGAGATAATAGCTGCCACTGCCACTGCTATTCCCAGACTTATTACTTTAGCCGTAATTATGCCGAATGAAGCATAAAGACAAAGTTTTATGAGATGGAGAATTATCTCATTTGCCGAGCGGGTTGCTACAATTTCTTCCTTGCTGAGCCCATATCTGAAATAAAATCTGTTGAACAATAAGCCAACGGCCCCGGTTAATCCTGAAACAAAGCCCGTAAGAAAACCAATAAACAGAAGCACCCAGGCAGGTAAAAATTTGCTGTTAGTGTCAGGTTTAGGCGTTTTAAAGATCTGAGGCAGATTGATGACTAAAAACAATCCCATCAATAACTGAATGTACATCGGATTGACGTAACTAAGCAGCCATGCGCCTAACCACACGGCAGGTAAAGCCGCAGGAACAAACCATCGTACAATATCCCAGCGAATCTTTGAGTAAAAAACAATGATTCTTGAGAATGAGCTTGAGAAAGTTCCGATTGAAAGTGCTACAGGAACATAGGTTACCGGTAAAAAAGCTCCCAGAACAGGCATTAAGATTAACCCTGCACCGCCACCGCAAACTGCACTTAAAGAAAAGGCGAGGAGTGCGCAAATGAACAAAATAATGAAGGATGATAACATAAATTTACTACTCAGAAAAGCAGATTGAGTTAGTGAATAAAGCTGGTTTGTGGATTTATACCGCCAGACTTATCAGAAAAGAGGAATCATAAGCCCAGTTTCTGAAGCAGGGCTTATTAAGTTGTATTTCGATTAATTCTTTAAAAGTTTACCTGATTCATCAAAAAGATAATCTTTTCCACCAATTTCAACCTCAAATTTTTTCTTTCCCTGTGCATCAGTTATTTCAGCAGTTTCTTTGATTTTTTTGCCTTTAAAGTGTTCGGCAATATATTGCTTTGCTTCCTTAGGTAATCCGGAGAAGTTTATGTCCGTTTCTGTTTCCAGAATATTACCTTTGGCGTCCAGTACGACAGACATTTCTTTACCTTCGTTCTTAAAACCCGCTTCAAAATTTCCCTTTTCCTTTTCAAATTTTACTTTCTCCGCTTTTGGGTAAGTCTGTGTGATTTTAGCTTTAACAGCTTCAGGAATTTCTTTGGTTTGTGAGAAGCCTGTAAGGGCTGAAAGCCCCATTATTCCAAGCAAAATTGTTTTTTTCATGTTTCTGTTTATTAAGAATCGTGTAAGTTGATTCAAAAGTAGAAAATGAATCTGTTGAAAATCTGTAGTTTCAGACCGTGTAGTTTAAAAATATAAAGAATGAAAAGAAAAGCCTGATTTTGAATTATATTCAAGGGTCGGGGCCGGGATTTTAATCTGATCTGCCAGAAAAAGCAGTGTGTTCAGTAACCTGGATCTGGTTTTAAAATGCTGAAGATTAAGGTCTAATGCCAGATAATACTGACGATAAGGCGTATAACCTCTGGCAATACTTTTGGCCGGATCCGCATCGACCATGTTTTGAATACCATAACCTACCGCTACATTAAGCCATTTGGGAAATCCCGTATCTTTTCTGAGGAATTTGGCAATGTTGGCTGAAAACCAGTAAGTCTGCCCGTTGTAATCCTTAAGCCATTGTTCATTCCATGATCTCCCTAGCTGATTGGGTGATAAAGCGGCATATTCCGTTGGATGAAACGACCATTTAGGCTGAATACGACTTTCTCCCCAGAGTATTTCCTGCCCTACAAACATACCGGGACCCAGAATATTAGCAGTCATATCTCCCCAGGAAAAACCATATTCAGGTTGTGTGCCATCAAGCACTTCAATTGTAGTCATAAATAAAAGCCCTGACAATCCTGCATATAAAGTAGCCTTTTTATGATCCAGGCCTGTCCAGAGAAATGCTCTCTGATTTACCCGGCATAGATTATAATCTGTATAAAAATGCCCTAGTTTATCAATCTGAAGCCATTCGTTATTATCGTTAAAAAACCTGAATCCGCTTGCTTTTTCGCTGTACCATGCGGCACTAAGCCCTGTTAATGTAGCGGCATACCCGGCAGTTTCAGAAATTATCAAAGTTTTCAGGCGTTTTTTGTCCGGATGAGAAAGGCTGTCAATTTCAGAAAAAGCACTTGTGGGGGTTAAACTGACTAAATAGGCAATAAATATAAGCAGAACCCTGAAAGCAGATTTATGTCTGTAAGGTTTTCCGGAAATGTATAATTTCATTTTAAAGAGGGTATAAGTTATCTGGTTTTTAAATTCCGGAACTATGAAACGAAGTTTTTGCCGGAAATTTTAATAGCTTCTGCGGTTTTTAAAAAGTACATGACCTGTCGTATCAATAAAGCTCGTTTTCAGGCTGTCGGAAGAAATGCTTACCAGTGTAAAGCTTGGGGCAATTGTGCCAAAAAGTACTGAAGTTTGAGGTTGCACAAATTCCTGTGTGGAAGAACCTGCTCCGGCCACCACATAATCTACCAGGCTGCCCGGGACTTTTAAGTACTGTGAACTGTGGCTATGTCCGCAGAAATACATCTGAACATGATTTTTTTCCAGAATAGGTTTCAATTGCGCAATTAGTTCATCCTGATTACCGTGGCCATATCCTCCGGAATAAATCGGATGATGACCTACTACAATTTTCCATTTTTCCTTGCTGTTTGTCAGTACACTGTCAATCCATGCCAATTGTTTTTTAGTGTTTTGCTGAAGAATATCTGCATACAGACTTGATTTTTGAAGGTATTCATTGACAAAAGGGTTGGAGTCGATGAATACAAACCTTACAGCAGTTGTTCCGTCTATAGGTTTAACAACAGTGAAATACCTGGCAGGCATTTTCCATCGGGTGCTTTTCTGAGAATATAAAACCTGTGCACCGGGATTACCCTGATAATCATGGTTCCCAAGTACCACAAACCAGTCTTTTTGCAGACCCTTTCCGGCATAAACATCTTCAAAAGAAGTTTTCCACTGAGGATCGCTGGTACTTTGTATGCCTGTCTCATAAAAGTTGTCGCCCGTAGAAATAACAAATTCTGTGTTTTCACTCAGGGCAGTAAGATTCATCTGATTGGCAACTTCCTGTTGATTTTGCGTGCCGTTTCTTCCCCAGTCTCCTAAGACCAGAAACTGTAAAGTATTACTGCTTTTGTCGGATGAAGTATCTTTTTTGCAGGCTATGCATAAGAAAAAGAGTGAGATGGCTAATAGCTTTTTCAAGACAGATATGCTTTAAATGATGTGAGAAAGTGTTAAAGATTATTGCACTATTGGAATAGACAAATGGTAATAAGTTTAAAGGAAAAACCTATTATTTTTAATCTGAATCTCAGGAACCGATGGATTTTGTACATTCGGTCTGTGGCGATAAAAGTTAACAGGAAAAGTAATGATTCTTCAATCATATATAGGCGGTAAAACAATAAGTACATAAACATAGAGTATAATTTGTCTAATTTTGCAGATTTAAAGAACTGAAATACAATAAATTAGCCTAAAATTTTCTTATTGGTGTTAATTAAAACGAAATGTACACAAATACAAGATACTACGTAGTATGTACATAAACGTTAACGGCTTTTAAAAGGATATAAATAGATAGTATATATACTGTAGTAATAACAAGCAAAAAACGCCTTAAATGAACCGGAAACGGCTATTTTAAGGCGTTTTTCATTTGTTAAAATGAGTGTTTATATGCCTCATTTTTAAAGCGTTTTATTCGAGCAGTACAAGCATGAAAAAAGTATGTTTTTGACCGATTTACATAGGTTTTTATGAGTTGGGGGGACAGTTGGAGGGACAAAACTGTGTAAAAATATGTAACCAAATGTATAATAGAGTGCTTAAAAACTATCAAAAATACACAAAAAATGCGTGGAACATACCACTAAAAACATTAAAAAATCGTGGAACATAAATGTAATATGTTATTTATTAGTTACTTATATCGTTTTTATCAGGATAATATTTGAAAATAAATGTGTGTGTGCTTAAAAATGATTACAATTAGTACTAAAATTGTCTAGTCCTAGTTGTTTGAATTACATTATATATTTCTAAGCAATCAGATAGATTTATTTCAACATCAGGATAAATGTCTTTATCTGGATTTAAAGAATGGCAAACGATAATTCCATTTTCAACATCATGGCGTATTATCCTTTTTATAATAATGCCTTCATTGTGAACTATTATGTAGTCTTCCCATTGATGTAAATGAAACTTAGACTTCCAGTAATCCTTACTTATATGTCTTCCTACTGCAACCTCTCCTGAGCATATTGACTGTATAGTTCCATCAAACATTGATTCTCCTCTAACTTGGAATGCTCTGTAGATACCTTTATAATATTTATCAACTATAATAGAAAACTTGGGTAATTCATCTAAATACTCAACTTCATTGAACCCCTGTAAGTAACCTGCATAAGCGTAAGATTCCACTAATGGCATTAACATCTGAAGCTTTCCATTTCCAATTTCAAAAAAGATCATTCCATTTTTAGAAACATAAGAATCATCTGAGGTATCTTTTAAAATACCAATTGATTCAGCATTGAAAAACTTATTATCCGGTAGTTGTTTTTTTTCTAATTGTGAGGTTTCATGTGTAGAATTTGTCATTTCTCCTGTTCCAAGAAATACCCATGCGGGGTTTAAGTCTGGAAAAAATCTTAAGATATTTTCTATTTTATCTGAGCCAATAGATTTATTATTCTTTAATTGGCTGGCAAATGAACCATTTGACATACCTATTGATCTTTCCAGCTGAGCTACTGTAACTCCTTTGTAATCAATGTATTGCTTTATTCTTTGTAGGGGGGAATCCATGATTTTAGAAAATATCTTAAAAAATATCTTATCTTTTATTTGTGTAATTAGAATATATCTTATAATATTGCATACAAGTAAACAATACTACTACAAAAATAAACAAAAATGCAACATTTAAAAATGGAAGAAATTGAGAGCATTGAAACAGAATCAGAAATTTTCGAAGGAAAGGAGTTTTTGAAAAAAGGTGACTTGAAAGAAATAGCAACTATTTTAAAGGTAAATTCTAGGTCTGTATATAGAGTTTTTCAAGGCACGGCTCAAAGTGATTTAATAAGTGGAACAATAAAGAAAATGATTGAAAAGAGAAAAAGTCATATTATTCAATCAATAGACAAAGTAGTATGCCAATCGAATGGAAAGATAAAATCGCTGTAAAAGTTGATGAATTAGTGCCGACATTTTTCAATAGCTATGAACATTTGAAAAAAAATATACAAAGGCATAAAGACTCAACTTTAGGTATTAAGAAACTTCAGTCAGGCGGTAATGGCCGAGAACTCTTAATAGATTTTGATTCATTATCAATTGATATTAAAGAAAAACTTGGAGACCCTCGTAAGGTGATTGACTGGATGGATAAGTTTTACAGATTTTCGAAAGATGTTGAAGACTTTTATCTGTCATACCACTTTGAAAGTGGTAAAGGCTTGGAAAGCAAGCACGTCAAGGAATACACGGTTAACGCATGTACACTCAAAGCAGCAGGTATGTTAAAAACAGCTCGTACGACTGAGAGACTCTCTAAGAGAGGAAGTTTGAGAGGAATACCAACAACAATTTGGAAAGATGCAATGTATTTTAAAAAGGTTCAGCAAATGAAGTATGGATATGAGCATACTTTACCTGCGAATGAACGTCGTTTCCTGGAAGCTCTACGAAAATTTGATACAGAAGGTTTAGAGTCTTTAATAAGCCGGAAGCATGAGAATAAAAACGCTGTAAAGGTAACTGCTGATGTGATTGAGTTATTGAATAATCTTTTCGCTGGCAGACTTGTTAAACCGACCGCAAAAATGGTATTTAATGAGTATATGCGTTTCTGGGTTGGACAACTTGAAGTAATCAATAATGAAACTGGTGAGGTTTATGACCGTCATAACTTCCCTTCACTGGATGACAGAACTATACTTGCTTATTTGTCAAGATGGGAAAATAAAATTGGAACCTGGAATAAAAGAGCAGGAGACAGACAGAGGTATCAAAATCAGTTTAAAGTTACACACAGATTCACCCCGGCTAAGATGGCAGGAAGTATATTAAGT
>NZ_FOXH01000017.1 GCF_900115665.1 Pseudarcicella hirudinis | reverse complement strand
AACCAGCCTGTTCAAACCTGAAACGTAAAAACACAGGAACAATCCCACTCTGATATTTTTCATCTTTGAGTACCAGAGTAACTTTCAGGAAATTATTGGAAGAGGTTAAGGCACTCCAGTTGAGGCTATACTGAGGCAACAAATAGGGGCTGCAACTGACAGGGAAATTGCTCTGGGCCAAAAGCACCCTTTCCCCGAAAGGAGAAATAACAAGAAGTAGAATCAAGCTATAAAACTTCAACATTATTAATTAAACTTTTAGTTTTGAATAAGTTTAACTGGTGTGTTGAAGGATAAAGTCAGAATACCAACTTATCAAAAGTGAATTTCTGTTTAAAAATTAAAATACCAAAATTTACAACTCATTTTATTGAGTTTTTCATGATAAAATGAGGAATTTTTTGATGTATGGTAAGAAAACACAGAGATACTGGTAATTGAAGAATAAAAGGGATTACTGCACAATCGTTTGTGCAGTAATCTTAGATGTTATTGGGAAGAATCCTGCCATAAGGCAGCTTCGAAGTGTTAATAGTGTCAGTTTTTTCCTTTATCAGGCAACCAGATATGGCACCACCTTTTTCTTGATAATCGGTAAAAGCGTTTCTTCTAAAGGCAATACATATTTTGACTCTACCACATAAGCAGCCGGATTTGGCAGGTGCTTGTATTTTCTGACAATATCGAGTTTTACGTTTTCTATCGTATTTGAAATACTTCTTCTGACACTTTCGAGGTAATAGGTTTTAACTGCCCGGTGCTTTTCATGATTATTTTCGAAAATAGTCAGGTTATACTGATAAATCTTTATTTCGTTAATACCTGATTCATTGAGGAAAAGATAGCCCTCATTCCGGTAAATAGGCAGAATACCTATCGGCGCAATGGTAATATTGCTTTCTACTTCATCAGAAATTTCTTTGCCTTCTTTCAGAATATATTCAAAACGGGGAAGAGCATATTCTGTAATAGCTTCAATTTCTGACAGATATTCATTATTGGGAAGCTCAGGCATCGAGTATTCTATGCTCATATTGTCAGTATTGAGACCGGAAATCCTTTTAGGGAAATTGGCATACAAAGCATTAATAGAATCCCTGAAAAACCTGGAGTTTTGATAATGTTGGTTGACATCTGATAAGTCAGGGTATAACTTCTTATGATTAAAATTACCTTTGACCCCTTGTAAATAGGCCAGTAAAATATATTTTTTGTATTCAAAGTCAATCATCCCTTGGGTAAGCCAATCTTTTTCGAGCGTTTTCATAGGCGTGATTAGTTATGAGTTAAGAAATATGTAAGTATTCCGGAGTGGTTTAAACGACGTATTTTATCTGTTTTTAACAAAAGGAGAACCACTTTTTTATTTCAGTCCGGCATCTATTCTTAAAGTTAGAATATTTAAGGAATATGCCAAATTTGGAAAAGACAAATTTCAAAACTGACATGTTTATTTATAAACGCTCATGAAATAGTTCAAATTGTCAGAGAAAACTGACAATTTTACCGTTTTTGGAGCGTTGGCACAGAATATGAGGAGTTAGGATTTGTCAATTAACGATGAAGGATTAGCAGAATGTCGTGATTTGAGAATTTCAGACATTCAGGATAGTCGTGTGAAATTGTTGATTGAAAGACTGACCTAAAAATTTAAATAAAAAAATAACAATCATTCACAAAAAATTATGTCAACAGTAAGTATCAAACCGTTGGCTGACAGAGTTCTGGTTGAACCTGCTGCCGCTGAAGAAAAAACCGCATTCGGAATTATCATTCCTGACACCGCAAAAGAAAAGCCACAAAAAGGAACAGTTGTAGCTGTTGGAGCCGGAAAAAAAGATGAGCCGATTACCGTTAAAGTTGGCGATACTGTTTTGTATGGCAAGTACTCAGGTACTGAAATCACGGTTGAGGGAAAAGATTATTTAATTATGCGTGAAAGCGATATTTTCGCGATTGTTTAATTATCCCGCGGTGTCTAACCGTACAATCTCAGAAAAAGATAATTACTGATTAATACAAAACTAAAATGTTCTGTTCGTCAAAGGTTATCATTATCTAAAAATCAAACATTAAATTTCAAAATCATTTATAAAAGATGGCAAAAGAATTGTTTTTTGACTCGGAAGCCCGTGAGAAAATGAAGAAGGGTGTAGATACTTTGGCAAATGCTGTTAAAGTAACTCTAGGTCCAAAAGGTCGTAACGTAATTATCGATAAAAAATTCGGATCACCTTCAATCACTAAAGATGGTGTATCAGTAGCGAAAGAAATTGAATTGGAAGATGCTGTTGAGAACATGGGTGCTCAATTAGTGAAAGAAGTAGCTTCTAAAACGGCTGATCAGGCTGGTGACGGTACTACTACTGCAACTGTTCTGGCTCAGGCTATCTATACAATCGGTTCTAAAAACGTTGCTGCCGGAGCAAATCCAATGGATTTGAAACGTGGTATCGATAAGGCTGTTACTGCTGTTGTTTCTTCATTGAAAACTCAGTCTAAAGCAATCGAAACTTCACAGCAGATTGCTCAGGTTGCTACAATCTCTGCAAACTCTGATTCTACAATCGGTTCTATGATTGCTGATGCAATGGAGAAAGTAGGCCGTGAAGGTGTAATCACTGTTGAAGAAGCACGTGGTACTGAAACAGAAGTGAAAACTGTAGAAGGTATGCAGTTTGACCGTGGTTATTTATCTCCGTATTTCGTAACTAATACTGAGAAAATGGAAGCGGATTTAGATCGTCCGTTCATCCTTATTTCTGAGAAGAAAGTTTCTTCAATGAAAGAATTATTACCGGTATTGGAAGGTGTTGCACAAACTGGCCGTCCTTTGTTGATCATCGCTGAAGATGTTGACGGAGAAGCATTGGCTACTTTGGTTGTAAACAAAATCCGTGGTGCATTGAAAGTTGCTGCTGTAAAAGCTCCTGGCTTCGGTGACCGTCGTAAAGCTATGTTGGAAGACATCGCTATCCTTACCGGAGGTACTGTAATTTCAGAAGAACGCGGATTCAAATTAGAAAACGCTTCTATCGAATATTTAGGACAGGCTGAGAAAATTCTTATCGACAAAGACAATACTACAATTGTAAATGGTGTTGGTTCGAAAGAAGATATCACTGGCCGTGTAAATCAGATCAAAGCACAGATCGAGAATACTACTTCTGATTATGACCGTGAGAAATTGCAGGAACGTTTGGCTAAATTGTCAGGTGGTGTTGCTATTCTTTATATCGGTGCTGCTACTGAAGTAGAAATGAAAGAGAAGAAAGACCGTGTTGATGATGCTCTTCACGCTACACGTGCTGCTGTTGAAGAAGGTATCGTAGCAGGTGGTGGAGTTGCTTTGATCCGTGCAATTGGTGCTTTGGATGGTTTAGTTGGAGACAATGATGATCAGACTACAGGTATCAACATTATCCGTCAGGCTATCGAATCTCCTTTGAGAACAATCGTAGCTAACGCTGGTGGTGAAGGTTCAGTAGTAATCAACGCTGTTAAAGCAGGAGAAGGTGACTTCGGTTACAATGCCCGTGAAGATAAATACGAAAACATGTTAGCTGCGGGTATTATTGACCCTACTAAAGTTACACGTCTGGCTTTGGAAAACGCTGCTTCTATCGCAGGTTTACTATTGACTACTGAATGTGTAATTGCCGACAAACCTGCTGCTGAAGCTCCGGCAATGGGTCATGGACATGGCGGTGGAATGGGCGGAATGATGTAATATCCGGCTATTCAGCTATAAAATTGAAAACTCCCTCAGGACATTCGTCAGGAGGGAGTTTTTATTTTTATACGCTACCACACAAAAGAATTGATAATTCCCTGCGTTACTTTTATTAAATCTGCACATGATTTGAAAATAAAGCAGAAATTTGCAGGAAACATTAAAATGACAAGACCTTGAAGCCGCAAAAACAAACTGACACGGTTAATACCAGCTTATCTCATCCTGCAGATTATGTTTTTGCCAACACGAACATTTCAGCAATTAATAATTTTGTCATTTTTCAACATAGTTCAGAACAGATCTCTACCGATCAAAGAGGTTATTTCGATCTTTTACCACAAGTAATTGACCTTGATTTTGCCATATTTTCAAATCTGTCAGGAATGACTGCGCCTAAGGAGGTAGAGATCAGACAGACTGATGACAAATTGATTCTCACTTGCCCTTGTAAAGCCCTTAAAAATAAACTTTGCGAACACCAGACTCAGGTTTTGTTTAATGTAATCCAGCGAAATGAAATCAGGGTTTTCTTTGATGAGAGGCTGCGGTACGAAAAAATCAGAAAAGCTGCGATTGATTATGGACTGGAAAATGAAAAGAATTTAGACAGTTTCTTTCAACTCGAATATGCCAATAAGTCCGTAGAAATTAAGCCGAGACTTAAAGAGCTTTTACCGGTCAATCCTCAAATGAATAACTACCTGGAAGAAAATCTGCTTCCTCAGTCAGTAACCCGTTTTCCCCGGAAAGAAAATATTAAAACGGTATTAGTCTTTGCAAAGCACAGGTATTACGATCACCTTAACATTGAATTGTACCAGGCACCGGAAACCCGTGATGGTAAATTGAAGAACCCTTTGAAGGAAGTAAGTCCTTTTGATTTTATCTGGAAAACAGACCAAAGTGAAGAAATTAAGTTTTATACATCTGTTTCGAAATTTCAGAACAATTATAATACGGATAAATCGGAATCAGACATTGAGGGATTAAAAGCATTGGTAAGAAACCCACTGGATTTAGATGTTTATTTCCACGATACAAACATTTCGGTAAATATTACTTCCACTTCAATCGTACCGGTTCAGTTAAAATTTCTGCTGATAGATATCCGTCTGCTGGTGAATCTGAAAAATAACTTTTATGAAGTAAGCGGAGAACTGATTGTTAATGATAAATCGTATGAACTGAAACACCTTCAGATCAGGTATCATTATTTTATCTTCATCAACCAGATATTGTACCTGATTGATAATCCTGATGTACTGCGGATCATTGAGTTTTTCAAGAAAAACAATCATAAAATTCTGATTCATGAATCCAGATTTGAAGAATTCAGAGAAACAATCCTTTCAAGGTTAGAAGATAAAATCCGGATTACATATGCATACCTGAAACCTGCCACGCCCGAACAGCTGGAGGAAACAGGTTTTGATAATTCTACCGAAAGAATAATCTATTTGAAGAATCTGGAGCATTATGTTGAGATCACTCCGGTGATGAGATATGGAAATGTGGAGGTTCCTGTTTTTTCTAAAAAACAGATTTATGCAAATGATGCTAATGGCAATGTTTTTACTGTAGAAAGGGATAATGAAGCGGAAGTGAAGTTTACAACCACGTTGATGAGACAGCACCCTGATTTTGCAGAACAGCTTAACAATGACTGCTTTTATCTGCCCAGGGAAAGGTTTCTGGATGAAAACTGGTTTCTTGAAGCTTTTGAAGAATGGCAGAGCCAGGAAATAACCGTTCTTGGATTTAATGAATTGAAAAACAACAGATTCAATCAGAATAAAGCCAGGATCTCAATTGAAGTTACCAGTGGGATCAATTGGTTTGATACAGCGGTGAATGTGAAGTTCGGTCAACAAAATGCTTCTTTGAAACACCTGCATAAATCGATTCGCAACAAGAGTAAATTTGTTCAGCTGGATGATGGAACTTTAGGTATTTTGCCCGAAGAGTGGATAGAAAAATTTGCCCGCTATTTTCAGTCAGGGGAAGTGGTGGAAGAAAAAATCCGAACCCCGAAAATTAACTTTTCATCTATTTCAGAAATGTATGAAGAGGAAGTGCTGGCCACTGAAACCAGGAATGAACTGGCTGTTTTGCAGTCAAAAATTTCAGATTTTTCGGCTATCAGCCATGTTACAGTTCCTGAAGACCTGAAAACGACTTTACGTGAGTACCAGCATCAGGGTTTAAACTGGCTGAATTTTCTGGACAATTTCGAATTCGGGGCCTGTTTAGCTGACGATATGGGTTTGGGTAAAACGGTTCAGATTATAGCTTTTATCCTTTCGCAAAGAGCAAAAGTTGAACGTAATACCAATCTGATAGTTGTACCAACTTCCTTAATTTTCAACTGGCAAGATGAAGTGGCAAAATTTGCCCCATCAATCAGACTACTTACCATATATGGGTCGAACAGGATGAGAAATTGCAAGGATTTTGACGAGTATGAAATTGTTCTTACTTCCTATGGTACTTTACAGTCAGACATTCGTTTCCTGAAAGAATATCAGTTCAATTATGTGATTCTGGATGAATCGCAGGCGATTAAAAACCCTGAATCACAGCGCTATAAGACAGTCAGGTTATTGCAGTCCCGTAATAAAATCGTGATGACGGGCACACCGGTTGAGAATAATACTTTCGATCTCTACGGGCAGCTTTCATTTGCCTGTCCGGGGCTTTTGGGCAGTAAACAATACTTTAAGGATCTTTATTCGATGCCTATTGATAAATTTAAGGATAGCAGAAGAGCGGCAGAATTGCAGAAAAAAGTAAATCCTTTTATTTTAAGAAGGACCAAAGAACAGGTTGCTACGGAGCTTCCCGACAAAACTGAGATGATAATCTATTGTGAGATGGGAGAGAAGCAAAGGAAAATATATGATTCCTATGAAAGAGAGTTCCGGGAATTTATCTCCCTGCAATCGGAAGAGGATGTTTCTAAAAACAGCATGTATGTTTTGCAGGGATTAACAAAACTTAGACAAATCTGTGATTCTCCGGCATTGTTGCAGGAAGGAATACGGTTGAGTGACTCTTCCTCTAAAATTGATACATTGCTGGAAGAGATTGAAAATAAATCGCCTCGTCATAAAATCCTGGTATTCTCTCAGTTTGTGACCATGCTCGATTTGATCAGAGAGAAATTACAGGAAAGAAATATTCCTTTTGAATACCTGACCGGACAAACCAAAGACAGGGCAAAAAAGGTAGATAACTTTCAGACAAAAGATGAAATCAGGGTATTCCTGATTAGTCTGAAAGCAGGAGGGACAGGTCTGAACCTGACGGAAGCTGACTATGTTTACCTGGTTGATCCCTGGTGGAATCCGGCAGTGGAAAATCAGGCAATCGACAGAAGTTACCGGATCGGGCAAAATAAGAAAGTAGTGGCAGTAAGGTTAATTTGCCCGAATACCGTAGAATCCAAAATGATGACTTTGCAGGAATCAAAGAAGGTATTGGCTAATGATTTAATTAAAACAGATACCTCAATTTTCAAATCACTTTCGAAAACGGATTTGATGGGCTTGTTTGGATAATGGCAGACTGCCTGATAATAGTCGGATTTGATAATATTTCCTATAATTTTACCTATTGCAAACAGAAATAAAAGCCCCGTTAAGTTATGAAAAAATTAATGACTGCTGCTTTCCTGCTAATCGTACAGCTATGTGCTTTTGCACAACAGGAAGGATATGTTGACAATGGAGATTTTAAGACATTTTACAGAACATATGGTAAAGGGGATCCTTTACTGATTATCAATGGAGGACCCGGAATGAATAGTGACGGATTTGTAGAAATTGCCAGAAAATTGTCTGCAAACAACCGAACAATTATTTATGACCAAAGAGGTACGGGAAGATCCGTAATGAAGGAGCTAAACAGTTCGAATATGACGGTGGATCTGATGGTTGATGATCTGGAAAGATTAAGGAAATCTCTCAGGATTGATAAATGGACAATCTTAGGCCATTCTTTCGGGGGAATGCTGGCCTCATATTATGCTACAAAATTTCCCGAACATATCAGTGCTCTGATTCTGTCTTCTTCAGGCGGGATTGACCTGGATTTGCTTGCCGGTGGCGGTGGTTTTATTGCGGAAAAACTCAGCAGGCAGGAACAAGATTCTCTGGCATATTGGTCGGCAAAAATTGAGGAAGGAGATACCAGTTATCATGCCAGGCTGAGAAGAGGACTGGCATTGGCCCCTGCCTATGTCTACGATAAAAAGAACATACCGGTTATCGCTGAAAGGCTTACGCAGAGTAATTCACGAATTACGGGACTTGTATGGCAAAATCTGCAAAATATTAAGTTTAATTGCGAAAAAGGATTGCTTTCTTTTAATAAACCTGTCCTGATTATTCAGGGAAAACAAGATATTGTTTCAGAAAAGCTGGCAGAAAAGGCACATAAAGTTCTTAAAAACTCTAAAGTTGTTCTGATGGATAAATGTGTTCATTATGGCTGGCTGGACAATCCTGAGGTGTATTTCTCTTCGGTCAATAAATTTCTAAGCTCCATTTAGTCAGATACTTATCTGCTGATGAAACTAAATAAACCTGCAAATAACTAAATCATTTTGTGCCTGAAACTTCATTGACCATGAAAAACTTTTTAGTAATCTTCCGGGAACCGGATGGAAGAACAATTACACATTCGGAAGAAGAGAATTCAAGGCATCAGCTTAACTGGAAAAATTGGTTTGAAAAGTATGGAAAGGAAGGCAAAATTGCCGGGGGAAGCGGTTTAACATTAAATGGAAAAATTATCAGAGGTGTTCATTCTGAGATAGCAGATGAAATTCATACAGTTGGAACGGAGATTGTCGGAGGTTTTTTGCTGCTGAAAGCGGAAGATTTGGAAGAGGCGGCAGAAATAGCAAAAACCTGTCCGATTTACGAATTTGACGGTTATGCAGAAGTAAGAGAAATGTCAGACTAAAAATGGAGGATAATTGCTTAGCCTCCATTTTTTTAATAAAATCGATAAGTTATTTCAGGATTTCCTGCAAAACTTCCGGTTTCCCATCGATACTGGCCGGGTCATAGCTAAGTCCCAGTATTTTTGCAATCAAGGGATAAACATGAATGTTTTCAAATGTCCCGATCGTATAGTTTTGTTTGAATGCTGGCCCCCAGCTATAAAAAGTAGCGTGCATATCTTTGATTTCAGGATCGAAACCATGTTTTCCGGGCGTAGTTGGTTTTCCGGATAAACTGAATATTCTGGGTAAATGCGGCACCAGAATCATATCACCGATCCTATCGAATTTATCATCTTTTTTGCCATAATGCCAGCGGTCAGGCACTTCAGTACTAAGGTAAACATCAAAATCCTTCGCTTCATTTTTCAGGGCTTTATAAGTAGGAAGGATATCTTCCGGGTTTTTGGCATAAAGATGTAATAAAGCATCTCCTCTCGGAATAATAAATCTGGCTGTGTCAACCGCAGCCGGAAGCCGCATGGTATGTTCGTAATCTACGGCGGTCATCCCATGATCTGCGACAAAAACATAGTTTACCGGAAGATGAAGTTCGTTTAAGGCCGTAACCAGCTTCCCGATACTGTTGTCAACAAATTGTACCGCTTTTGCAGTTTCCTGAGAATCAGGGCCATGCATATGTGCCTCATGGTCTACTTCCGGGAAATAAAAAGTAATAAAATGCGGTCTTTTTTCTTCCGGCAATTGCAACCAGTCTTTTACTGTCTGGATGCGGGTATCAATGTCAATTTTATCATTGTAGTTGTAATAATAGCTCGGATAAGTTCCCTGAATAGCACTTTCAGAAGCAACCCAATAAAAGCTTGCACTCAGCATTTGCTGCTTTTCAGCTAAAACCCATAGAGGAGTCCCGCCATACCATGAGCCGTCAGAGACCGCTTTTTTATTGCTCATTCCGTAGCCTTCCTTTCTGTTTTTATCGTAGAAAGCATTATCAACCAAACCATGATGAGCAGGGGATAAGCCTGTAACCAGGGTATAATGATTGGGAAAAGTAAGTGAAGGAAAGGATGGTTTCATGGAAGACGCCGTTACACCCTGACTTCTCAGCTGGATAAGATTGGCAGCCTGATATTTATCTGCAAAATCATGCCTGAAACCATCAGCCGAGATTAATATAACATAAGGCTTTTGTTGCTGTTCCTTTGAATTTGAGCGGTTTTCAACGATTTTCTGAGAGATATCCTGTGATTTTGCCGGAGGGATAATCAAAATCAGTGTGATAAACAGACAGATGTATTTAAACGGAATTTGCATTGGAATGGACGGTAAATGTTAGTTTTCAGGATAAATTGATGAATAATATTCCGGATAAAATTACAGGAAATAAAAGAAAAGAGAGAATAAGAAAAGCCATTGAATGAATTAATAATCATAAATTAATATTTTGGAGAAACCCTTTTTCATCCTTTGCTTGTTATCCTCAAAGGGGATCTCTCTTCCTGTTATAAATTCTGCTAAACTAAAATATTAAAAACATGAAATACAATCTGCTGGGAAACACCGGAGTACTTGTTTCTGAATTATGTTTCGGAACAATGACTTTTGGTGGTAAAGGTTATTGGAGTAATATCGGCGATCTGGCTCAGGAACACGCCACGGAGTTGATTAAGGTATCTGTTGACAATGGGATCAATTTTATTGACACGGCCAATATTTATTCTTTTGGAGAGTCGGAAACCTTATTGGGAAATGCCATTAAATCTCTGGGATTAAACCGGGATGAATTAATTATCGCTTCCAAAGTTCGGGGAAGGATGGATCCTGAGAGTAAAAATAATGTAGGATTAAGCCGTTTGCACATTCATCGTTCTGTTAATGAGAGTCTGACACGTTTGAATTTGTCGCATCTTGATGTATTGTATATTCATGGTTTTGACCCGCTTACACCTATTGAAGAAACCATGCGCGGATTAAATGAAGTGGTACAGGCCGGGAAAGTCCGTTATTTAGGCGTTTGTAATGTTCCGGCATGGGTTGTGATGAAAGCAAACGGAATTGCAGAAAAGAATGGATGGGTGAAATTTGATGCCATGCAATATTATTATTCAGTAGCAGGGAGAGATGTGGAACGTGAAGTATTGCCTTTTGCTGCCGGAGAAAAATTAGGATTCATGCCCTGGAGTCCGCTGGCTGGCGGTTTCCTGTCGGGTAAATATTCGAGAGATATAGAAAAGGCCGGAAACAGCCGCAGAGATAATTTCGATTTTCCTCCGATCAACAAGGAGAAAGCCTATGACATTATTGATGTTATGCAGGAAATTGCTGCGGCAAATGATGTTTCAGTAGCAAGAATCGCCTTGTCGTGGGTTATTCAGAATCCTTTGGTTACCAGTACCATTATCGGGGCAAAAACGCCGGAACAGTTGCTTGATAATATCGCGGCAACTGAGTTTAAATTATCCGGGGCGGATCTTGCTAAAATAGATGAGGTAAGCGCTTTACCAAGAGAATATCCGGGATGGATGGTTGAACGGCAAAGTGCAGACAGAGCGCTTTAATTTGATTTCGGGATTCAATCGTCGGGAAGTTTTTGTGAAAGAGCAGTATTGAATCCCGTTTTTGAATGTAATTTGCAGCCGTATTTAAAATAATTGTTTTAGTAAAATGAAAGAAGGACCAATAACCGATCAATTCTTCAATACGTTCGGGGTTGCATTTAATGTAGACTTGAAGAAAAATACCTTTGATCTGCATATTTTCCTGAAAGAAGACGGACAGACTTTTCAGTTTTCTACCGATAAAATCTCAAAGTTGAATGAGGGAATTGAGTTATCCGTTCTGGAAGATCTGGGTCTTGAGGAAAAATCCGGAAAACATCAGTACACTATTCAGATAAGAGAATCAAAAGAAAACTTCACAGCACTTTTGCTGGCAATTGAAGAATAATATTTTCCGGAAATTATCTTGGATTTTATTACCCCAGCCTTTCTAAATTCTAAATCTGATGACCTCTTCAGAAATCAGAAACCTGCGATTAATTAATCAGCAAATAATCCGGCATCATTTCAATAATCTTCCTGACCTGGTTGAGTGGATGGGAGCGGTTCAGGCTCAGGATTATGCTGCTTCAAGATGGGCTGTAGGAATGAGGTTGGCCAATACCGATGAGCAGGAGGTAGAAAAGGCTGTAAATCAGCGGAAAATTGTCAGAACCTGGCTCTTACGTGGTACCCTGCATTTAGTTTCAGCTTCTGATGCGGGCTGGATGAACCAGCTTATTGGTCCGAGACTTTTGGCTAAACATCATAATGCTTTTCTTAAATCGGGCTTTTCAGAAGCCGTTTTCCATAAAATCACACAGATATTCATCGAAATTCTCAGTGGAGGAAAACAGCTCAGCAGAAAAGAATTATTTGATGCACTCGAGCATCAGGGAATTTCTGCAAAAGGAGAAAAAGGTTCGGATATATTATATTTTGCCGGATTCAGTGGTTTGCTTTGCATGGGTAATTTCAGCGGAAAGCAAATGACATACGCCCTTCTCGACGAATGGATTTCTGTAAAAACAACAATGACAACCGAGGAGGCTTTGACTGCGCTGGCACTCCGGTATTTTCAGAGTCATGGACCGGCTACTTTGCAGGATTTTGTCTGGTGGTCGGGGCTTTCAGTTACTGAAGCAAAAATTGGTTTGGAAAATGCCGGAAAGTCCCTTCGGTTTGTGAATATTGACGGACAGCGTTATTGGTTTACAGAAAGTGTTTCTTTAGAAAAGATAAAAGACCAGTCTGTTTTCCTGCTTCCACCTTATGACGAATATTTTTTAGGATATAAAGACCGATCAATGATTCTTGATCCGGCTTACCGGAAAGCAGTAGAGCCGGGAAACGGATTTAGCCCGACGTTTATTCTGAATGAGAAAGTGGCTGGAACATGGCGGAGAGAGATAGGGAAAAATAAGGTTAAGATTGAAGTATTTCCGTTTGAAATCCTCGGTAAAAAAGCAGAAAAAGCCCTTGAGAAAGCGGTAGAACAATATGCTTCATTCCTGAAATTACCCTGCGAATTTGAAATTTTCCACAAATAATAAGGTAGTCATTGACTTTAGGACAGTGACTACCTTTATGATTTTAATATACTTTGAAAACCTGTCCGGTCCTTGCACCTAACACGCTTTGCACATAGGCAGCTTTCACACGTTCCATTGAGACCGGAATATAACCCGGAAAAGAGGGGAAATAAGCCGGAGAATCTTCTACTACCGAAGGGCAAACGGCATTAATCCTGACACCGTTATGCAGTTCGATCGCTGCGGCTGCTACGAAGGCGTTAATTCCCGCATTAACAGTGCTTAAATTCAATCCGTTTAAAATGGGTTCATCACAAATAATCCCGGAAGTAAGGGTAAATGAACCACCTTCACTGATATAATGCTGGCCTATAAGTACCAGATTGACTTGTCCTAATAATTTACTGTCGATTCCTACTCTGAAATCTTTGTCGGTCATTTTGGCAATCGGCCCGAAATGACCGTTTCCAGTAGTGCTTATGAGTGCATCAAATGTGCCAATATGCCTGAAAAAATCATGAATAGAATTGGTTGAAGAAATATCAACATGGAAGTCCCCGCTTTTGGAACCCGCTTTGATAACTTCGTGGTCTTTTTCGAAAGCTTCGACAACTTTTTTACCTAATGTGCCCGAAGCACCAATTACAATTATTTTCATGGCTTTGAGATTTAGTTTTTCGTAAAAGTATCTTTAAGTCAGGCATTTGTCAAGAGATTATTGTATAGTCTGTCCGAGAAAATCTTTCTGAACATTGAAGTATTTATGAATTGACAGGAGAAATTCATTGAAAGAATCTTCGTCAGAAGTTATGCTGTGTCTGAAAAAGGTAAAAATCTATAGAAAACCCTCAGAAGGTAAAATTTTCAGTCTTCTATAATTTCTTCCGGTTCAATTACGGGCTTAATCATTTTCAAAATAATAAAACCGATTATTCCTGCCACTAAAGAAGCAAGCAGAATAGCTATTTTTGAGCCTACAATTAATTCTTCTTTTTCCGGAAAAGCTAAAAGGGTAATAAAAATTGACATGGTAAACCCAATTCCTGCCAGAAATCCTGCACCCAGAATGTGAATTCTTTTCGTGTTTTCGGGTAAAGCTGACCAGCCTGCAATAATGGCAATCGAGGTAAAAAGAAAAATTCCGATTGGTTTTCCTAAAACAAGTCCTAAAATAATCCCTAGGCTATTGGTACTGAAAATCTGTTCTGTCCAGCCGCTTGAAAAGATAATTCCGGTATTGGCAAGGGCAAAGACCGGCAGAATTAAAAATGCTACAGGTTTATGCAAAAGATGCTGTAAATGATAAGAAGGAGAGTGTTTATCGCCATTCCCGAAAGGAATAGCAAAGGCCAGTAAAACCCCGGTTATTGTGGCATGGATTCCTGAATGAAGCACGCAATACCACATGATGGCACCAAGAATCAGGTAAATCCGGATTTTATAAACTTTGAGGCGATTCAGCACAATCATAAATCCAAAAATGCCCAAAGCTGCCAGGAAATAATAAAAATCAAATCCTTTTGAGTAGAATAAGGCGATTACGACGATTGCGCCAAGGTCGTCAATGATGGCAAGGGCAGTCAGGAAAATCTTAAGAGAAACCGGAATCCTGTTGCCCAATAAAGACAAAATTCCTAAAGAAAATGCAATATCTGTCGCAGTAGGAATTCCGACACCGGAAGCTGTAGCAGTGCCGTTGTTGAAGAACCAGTGAATAAGAGCCGGAAACATCATCCCACCCAAAGCAGCCAGAACAGGCAAAACAGCATTTTTAGGATTTGATAATTCTCCGATGTAGATTTCTCTTTCAATTTCAAGTCCTACCAATAAGAAGAAAATGGTCATCAGCGCATCATTGATCCAGAACTCCAGTGGTTCGCCGGCAAGTGGCAAATGCCAGAGATGGATATATTTTTCACCCAAAGGGGAGTTGGCTATAACCAGCGAAAAAACAGTGCAGACCATCAGAACTAAACCTGAGGCCTTTTCGCTTTCGAAAAATTCTTTAAAAAGTCTTGAAATTCTCATGTGTAGTTCTGTTGATGATGATTGATGAAATTTGAGAAAACAGCCGGATTTTAGCAGAAAGCCTAGAACGGATAACCAATGGCAATATTCAGTTCTCCTGAATAGGCCGTATTCTTGAAAGCCTTGTCAAGTACATATCGTTGCCCTTCCGGTTGTGAAGGTTCAAGGACCTTAATAGCGGCGTCAAAACGAATGATAAAGAAATTAAAATCATATCTGACCCCAAAACCTGTTCCGACGGCAATTTCTTTATAAAAACGGTTGAAATTGAAATCGCTTCCCTGTCTGTCTGTCGTACTTTGGTTGCTGAATGTCCAGACATTCCCGGCATCTACGAAAAAGGCACCGTTCAGATCTCCGTAAAGTCTCAGTATTTTAAATCTTAACTCGGCACTGGTTTCAAGCAAAATACTTCCAGGTTGCTCAAATTTATAATCGACATTTCCTGCATAAGAACCTGTTCCCAGTCTTCTTGGTTTCCAGGCTCTCACACTGTTCGGACCACCAATAAAGAAGTTCTTTTCATATGGCAGTTCGCGCTCGCCAGCCTGTCCGTAGGCATAAGCCACGCCCGTATTAATGCGATAGGCCAGTACCGCTTTATTAGAAACACCTAATGGAATATATTTCCTGAAATCTGCACTGACTTTGAAAAACTTATAAAACTGAAGCGTATCTGTTCTCAGCAGGGTTTTCAGAAAATGGAAACCATTATTGCCGAAAAGGTTGAGGGTCGTTCCTCCGGATTCTACAAAAATCTTGAAGTATTTGCCTTTCGGAGTTTGTCCGTAAGGATTATCTGTATAAGTATATGATCCACTGATACTTGAAACAAAAGATTGCTGGAAACTTCGGTAAAGGTTATTTCCGATCAGCTTCAATTGTTCAAGATATTGTCTGAAATCTCTTGAAAGCTGATTGTCGGGATAAATGGTATTAATCAGGTTGATATCAAAAACAGAGACCTGAAAGAATTTATTCGGACCAGGCCTCCATGAATAATTGGTATTAATCTTGAAATTCGCCCGGTTATATTCTGGTCTTCCTGTATAGTCAAAACCAATCCCTAACTGCGTTCTCGGGTTAAAATTCTCGAATTGTCTTGCCCATTTCCGGGGAATCAGCATTTCCGGAAAAATCAGAGACATATTGACCCCGGTTTCAAGATTCTGACTAACTCTCTCGGTCTGTAAAAAGCCAGCCTGCGCTTCATAACCAAGTCTGAAGTTTGTTTCAAGAGATTCCAGACCACCCAGAATATTCCTGATTCTCAGGGAAACATTCCCAAATGGCCCCGGTACAAATTTAAAAATACTTCCTCCTGCTTCTGCCGTAAACTGATATTTATCAAGCGGAACGGTGTAAATAGTAGTTCTCAGAGAACCTCTTGTGGTATCAAAGTTGATATTGGCAAATTTAAACTGATCCAGTCCGTACAGCTTCTTTTGGGTATTTACAACATTTTGAAGGCTATATAACTGATCAGGGCGAAGATCAATTCTGTAGTCGAGGCGTTTGGTAGAATAGCGTTTATTGATAAAAAGGTATTCGATATTATTGTATCTGACAGTATCAACCACAGGTGCAGAAATTGTGGGAGAGGTTCCGTCAACAACAAACTGAATCTTACTTAAACTATATTGTTTTTTGTAATTAGGATTGCGGGGAGAACGATCAGGATGAGGGATATAGGTAATTACTCCTAATTTCCCGGTAGTGTCACGTGTATCATCAATTCTCAGACTGATATTATCTTTGGTAAGCTGGTAATAACCGTTGTTTTTCAGCAGAGCTTCGATCCGGTTTTTTTCAGCGTTATAATTTTCAAGGTCAAAACGTTCTCCTTTGGCCAGTTTACTGTCTGAAATATTAGTTTTCAGAAGATTCTTCATGGTACTGTCCTGAACAGAAAGAGAATCATTCTTTTCAATTACCGAAGGACTTCCTTCTGTAATATTATAAGTAACAGAAACACGGTTAAGAAAAACGGTATCGGTTTTGAAAGAAACTTTTGCTTTAAAGAAACCTTTGTTGAACAGATATTTTCTCATTTTTTCGGTGTTATCCTGTGCTTCTTTTTCATTAAAGTAAACAGGTGCTTCACCAAGTGTACGCATCACCCAAGTCCCTTCATTAATGCGTTTGGTAAGTTTCTGGCTCTTTTTTTCCTTCTTTCGTTCAATTTTCTTAAAAACTTCGGAATTATTATCCATTCCCAGAGTCTTTTGGTTGAAATCCTCGTTTAACTTTGCAAGTTGCTGCTGCCAGACAGGTTTCTTTTTCAGATATCTGCCGTAATCAGCCTGATACCAGAAAAGGCTGAAGCTGAGCGGCGTCATGAAAATACGCTTGTTAGGCTTTTGAGGAAGAAGGGCAGCTAATTTTTCACTTTCTATGGTTTTGTTGCCTTTTACAGACTGCGAGTAAAGTAGCGGATCTGTTCGCTTTTTGAGAGAAGAGGGCACACAACCTGAAAGAATGGTGGCAATAATGAAAAAAAGTATGTAATATTTTTTAATTTTCAATGAGATTGAGCAATAGTTATGGATTCCGGAATCCGTTTTTAAAATGATAATTTAAAGCAATGCTGTCCAAAAACCAGATAAAATATATCAATTCCCTGCAATTGAAAAAAACACGTCAGGAAAATCAGGCATTTATCGTAGAAGGTGCAAAAAGTGTGCTCGAACTGTTAAATTCCGATTTTGAAGTTCAAAACCTTTACGTCTCTGAGGACTTTTACAAAGAAAATAATCTATTGTGGGATAAGCAACCCTTTGCCCCAGAAATAGTAAACCAAAATGATTTGGAGAAAGTAGGTTCTTTTAGCTCGAATAATGCCGCAGTCGCTGTGGTGAAAACGAAAGAAAACAGGGAGTTATTGGCGGAGGAGGGAGAATTTGTTCTGATTCTGGATGATATCCGTGATCCCGGAAACCTGGGTACGATCATCAGAATTGCCGATTGGTATGGCATTTCAAAAATCGTTTGTACCAATTCCACGGTTGATATGTATAATCCTAAAGTGATTTCCGCTACAATGGGTTCATTTTCGAGGGTTTCAATGTTCTATACGGATCTGACTGATTTTTTGGGAAAGTTAAAGGATATCAATATTTACGGAGCATTTTTAGGAGGCGAGAATATACACCGGATTAGCTTTCCGGCATCAGGATATATTATCATGGGAAATGAATCCAACGGCATTTCGGAGGAAGTTGGCAGATTTGTAACACATCGCATTACCATTCCTCGTTTCGGTGTAGCAGAATCATTAAATGCAGGCATAGCAACGGCAGTGATTTGTGATAATTTAAGAAGAAACACCGCCAGATAGACCGTTCTGTACTGAAAAGGCTGTAAGACTCAGGGGAAAAACACCCGGTATCTTACAGCCTTTTTTATTTCCTAAATAGCTTCTTCAACCATTTGCCCTGCAAGATCCTCTCCCAGATAGCGGTCGATAACGTAATGCGCCAGATATAAAAGTGGCGTCAGAACAATTGCCACAGTGAATTTATAAATGTAATTGTTCAGCGAAACCGAAAACCATTGTGCTACTGTCCAGTTTCCGAAAACATAAAAGGCAATTCCGATTACCACAAAACTATCAATCAATTGAGAAATAAGCGTTGAACCTGTAGCTCTCAGCCAGATTTTCTTGGCTCCGGTTACTTTTTTAAGGCTATGGAAAATGTAAGTATCAATCAGCTGACTCAAAATAAAAGCAGAAAGTGAACCGGTTATAATTCCTAAACCCTGACGGAATATTTTGGCAAAAGCGATATTGATATTAAAATTGTCGGAACCTTTGTTGATATCCAGCCAGAATTGTGCCGGAGGAAGTGCCGTTGCCAGGTAAATGATAAAGAAGCAATAGGCAATAAATCCTGCGGTAATAAATGAAATTCTTTTCACCCCCTTCTGACCAAAATATTCATTGATAATGTCAGAAGTGATGAATACAAAAGGCCAGTTCAATGCTCCGGCAGTTTGGTTGAAGTCCCAGGTATCACCCCAGAAAGTGGGAATATGAGCCGGAGGAACTCCGATAAGCGCTTCAAGAGAAAAGATTTTTACGCCGATGATCTCAGCAACAATTGCATTTGAAAGGAATATACCAAATAGAATGATAAAAAGACGTTGCTTTTTCGAGTTAAGTGAGAATGCGTCAAAGGTCATTATCAGATGAGTTCAGCTTTTAAAATTCGTAGCACAAGAAAATACTTGTGCTACGAATTTAAACTTTCTGACTAAACTTTTACACGTGTTTTACGAGAATTTTCAAAATGCATTGAAATTTTATCCATAGCCAGATTCAATTGTTCCAGATGAGGCAGAAAAACCACTCTGAAGTGGTCGGGTGACTTATAATTAAAGCCCTGACCAGCTACAACCAGGATTCTTTGATCTTCCAGTAAACTCAAAACAAAATCTCCGTCATTTTTAAAATTGAACTCTTTCAGATCAATTTTCGGAAACAGATACATGGCACCTTTTGGTTTTACGCAACTGACACCCGGAATAGCAACCAGTTTGTCATAAGAAAGCTGCATTTGTTTGTATAAACGGCCGGTCGGCACAACCAGGTCATTGATAGACTGATAGCCTCCCAAAGCAGTCTGGATACCATACTGGGTAATTACGTTCGCACACAAACGCATACTGGCCATAAAACTAAGTCCTTCAATATATGATTTAGCTTTGTGTTTTGCCCCTGTTAAAATCATCCATCCTCCTCTGAAACCAGCTGCACGATAATTTTTAGACATCCCGCCCATGGTAACGATCAGTGTTTCTTCTGACATGCCGGCGGTAGTATGATGAACTGCTCCGTCGAAGAGAATCTTGTCATAGATTTCATCTGCAAAAACAATGAGTTTATATTTCTCAGCCAGGCGGACAATTTTCTCTACAATTTCCTTTTCATAGACCGCTCCGGTCGGATTATTAGGATTGATTAAGACAATTCCACGGGTTTTTTTAGTGATTTTTGCTTCAATATCTTCCAGATCAGGATTCCAGTCTGATGCTTCGTCACAAATATAATGTACAGGTGTTCCTCCTGCCAGACCTACAGAGGTAGTCCAGAGAGGATAATCCGGTGAAGGAATCAGAATTTCATCTCCATTGTTCAGTAACGCAGTCATTGTCAAAGCAATCAATTCAGATACTCCATTTCCGATAAAGACATCTTCAATCTGAGTATTTCTGACTCCACGACTCTGATAATACTGCATAACCGCTTTTCTGGCCGCAAACAATCCTCTTGAGTCAGCATAACCCTGGGCGTTTCTGATATTCATAATAATGTCATGAATAATCTCATCTGGTGTTTCGAAACCAAATGCCGCGGGATTGCCGATATTCAAGGAAGTGATTTTGTAGCCCTGGCTTTGCAGCTGCAAAGCTTTTTCATAAACGGGGCCACGAATGTCGTACCGAAGAGCGTCGAGGCGATTACTTTTTAGAATTTCCATTTATTAAAAAATTTGTCGAGCCGCAAAATTAAGGAATTGATAGGTAAGGATTTAAAATAGTTTTCAAAAACAGCAATTTTCTCTCTGTTATTTCGAATACAGACTTTACGATTTTAGCGAAGAAAACAGGACTGATTTGGTTTTAGCAGGAAAATTATTTAAAATTCAAGGCAAGGAAATTTGATAAGTCTGAAAAAAAATTAACAAATATTAATTGAGAATTTTTGAGAAATCAAGGTAAAAACACATCTTGCAGCTGTAACCGAAAGGCTTTACTGACCATTTATCCTTGAAATTGCTATTTTGAAATTTGGTAATTTTAGCTGAATTAAGCAATTTTAGTTCATGAACTGGAATCAGAATCTTGGGAAAAGCGAATATTGGTTCATTGCTTTGTTCGTTTTATTATATGTTCTTTATTTGGGAAGAGTTTTCTGGATTGCCCGCAGGCTGAAGACTACAGCCCGGTCGAGCATCCTTAAACTGATCCTGAGAGGAATCTATTTTACCTTGTTGATAATGGCTTTACTTGACCCCTCTTTCGGGGATGTAAAAGGTACTATCAAGGCTGAAGGAAAGGATATTTTTCTGCTGGTCGATGTGTCAAGGTCTATGGATGCAACTGATATTCAGCCAAGCAGACTGGAAAAAGCTAAGTTTGAAATAAACAGGCTGATCCAGTATTTTCATGGAGACAGAATCGGTCTGATTGTTTTTTCGGAAGGGGCGTTTATGTTATCACCCCTGACTTTTGATAAAGATGCTATTAATTTGTTCATTCCTCAAATCAACACAAAGATGCTGCCGGAAGGGGGGACTGACTTTACCGCTTCTCTGGAACTTACCCTGGAGAAGATGACAAGGAGACTAAAAGAAGGTAATAAATCCAAAGTACTTGTACTCATCAGTGACGGTGAGAACTTTGGCGGAAACAATAGCCCGGTAATGGCTGAATTCAGAAAGAAAGGAATCAATGTTTTTACCGTAGGTATCGGAACAACGAATGGAAGTGCGATCAGAAACGGGAGTACTTATCTGAAAGATTCTGAGGGAAATACCGTTATTACAAGACTTGAAAGTGAGAGTTTGAAGAAAATTGCCTCTGACGGAAGGGGGGAATATTTTGAAATAAACAGCACCCAGGATAATTTTACGGAGTTAATTGCCAGAATTGAACAGATCTCCAATAACCTTATTGACCAGAAGGAGGTTTTAGTTACTGCAAATAAATACTTCTATTTTCTTATTTTTGCATTATTTTTGATGTGCATTGATGTTTTTTTTGCTGTAAGAACCTTTCAATTATAGTATTTTGCGTTAAAAAGAGATTGGGACAAGCTGAAATTCCGGAAATTATAACAAAACAAGATGAATTTTTTTGTGTTTTATATATTGTTGTGGATTTTAGATAATGCTTCATTTGAAAAGGTTACTGCCAGAAACCAGGCTAAAGTACAGGCCGCAGAAGCTTACAGGAAGCATGAGTATCAATTAGCCTGTAAATATTACAATACAATCTCTCAAAACTCGTTTTTTACCTCACCTGAAGTACTTTTAAATACTGCACATGCCTTATATGAAGCTAAAGATACACTAAACGCTTTTAAAAAATATACGCAATTATCTAACCTCCCCGATACTAAAATTGCCTCAACCACTTTTCTGCAACTTGGAATGATAGCCTGCCAGAAAGGAGATAGTGCCAATGCTTTAGCAATGTTTAAAAAGGCACTTATCGTTAAACCTGAGAATGATTTAGCCAGATTTAATTATGAATTATTAAAAAAGAAATATAATCAGAACGATAACCAGACTAATTCTGCACCAGATAAATCTGAAAATAATAGAGAACAGCATAAAAAGAGTCCGGAAAAGCCTGAGCAGGAACAATCTGAACATAGAAATAAGCAGGAAGTTCTGAAAAATGACGTTCAACGGGATATGCTTAAGACCTTAAAAGACTATAATCTGACACCTGAAAAAGCCAGAATGATTTTGGATGCGATGAAAAACAGTGAAGTACAATACATCCAGCAACGTCAGAAAACAGTAAATAAAGGCACGGATATTAAACAAAAGTGGTAAACTGGAAATTATAATTGCCGAATAAATAAAATTATTGACCAACTTAAAATAATGCAAGAAGTATATGTAGTATCTGCCGTCCGCACGCCCATTGGGAGTTTTGGAGGTGTTTTATCAAGTTTGACTGCTACTCAATTAGGTAGTATTGCGATTCGTGGGGCTGTTGAGAAGGCAGGGATAAACCCATCAGATGTGCAGGAAGTGTTGATGGGAAATGTAGTTTCCGCTAATGTCGGTCAGGCACCAGCCAGACAGGCAGCTTTAGGAGCAGGTTTGGCGGCTGAAGCCCGCTGTACAACCATCAATAAGGTCTGCGCCTCAGGAGCGAAAGCAATCATTTACGCAGCCCAGAGTATCATGTTAGGACTTTCTGATATCGTGGTAGCCGGAGGAATGGAAAGTATGTCAAATGCTCCTTTTTATGTTCCAAATGCACGGTTCGGATATAAATACGGTTCTTCAGCCTTGATAGACGGTTTAGAAAAAGATGGACTTTTAGATGCCTACGATCAGTGTGCCATGGGCTTTTTCTCTGATAATACCGCCCGTAAATTCGGTATCAGCCGCCAGGCGCAGGATGATTTTGCCATTGATTCTTACAAGCGTGCTGCTGCTGCAACGGCAAACGGGCATTTTGCCAAAGAAATTGTACCGGTAGAAGTTAAGAATAAAAAGGGTGAGGTTACGGTAATTTCGGAGGACGAGGAGTACAAAAACGTTAAATTTGAAAAAATACCCTTGCTGAAAGCTGCTTTCGATAAAAAAGGAACAGCAACTGCTGCCAATTCTTCAACAATTAATGACGGAGCATCAGCCCTGGTATTAATGTCTAAAAGAAAAGCAGATAAGCTGGGAATCAGACCAATCGCTAAAATTGTTGGTTTTGCTGATGCTGAGCAGGAACCTGCCTGGTTTACCACAGCCCCAACCATTGCTGTACCAAAAGCTCTTCAGATGGCTGGACTCTCAAAATTTCAGATTGATGCTTTTGAGATCAATGAAGCTTTTGCTGTTGTGCCATTGGTTTTTGAAAAAACATTGGAAATTTCACACGCAAAGATGAATATTTTCGGAGGAGCCGTATCTTTGGGGCATCCTTTGGGAGCTTCCGGTGCGAGAATCGTAACTACCCTGATTAATGTCCTGGATCATAAGGACGGAAAATATGGTGTAGCCGGGGTTTGTAACGGAGGAGGAGGCGCTTCCGCCATCGTAATTGAAAAAATGTAAACTTAGTTATACAGATAATGGATATTCGGGATGAAACTATTTGTTTTTCATCCTGAATATCCATTATTTTCAACACAAAAATGAACGCTTTAAAAGAAACCAATTTTAGCTTTCCTGACCAGGTCGGATTTTATAAAGGAAAAGTGCGTGATGTATATTCTTTTGAGAATCTGCTGGTTATGGTTGCCTCTGACCGAATTTCAGCATTTGACGTAGTTTTACCAAGAGCGATTCCTTATAAAGGGCAAGTACTTAATCAGATTGCAGAGCATTTTCTGAAAGCCACGAAAGACATTGTACCGAACTGGTTGGTAGCAACACCCGATCCCAATGTAAGTGTAGGGTTAAAGTGTGAAACTTATCCGGTAGAAATGGTGGTAAGAGGTTACCTCGCAGGCCACGCCGCAAGAACTTATAAGTCAGGACTTCGCACGTTGTGTGGTGTAACCTTGCCTGAGGGCCTGAAAGAAAATGATAAACTTCCGCAGCCGATTATCACACCAACTACCAAAGCGCATGAAGGGCATGATGAGGATATTTCAAGAGAGGAAATTTTAGCAAAAGGTCTGGTTTCTGAAGAAGAGTACATTCAGTTGGAAAAATACACCCTGGCACTTTTCGAAAGAGGTACTCAAATGGCTGCTGAACAAGGACTTATTCTGGTAGACACCAAATATGAGTTCGGCAAAATTGATGGGAAAATTTATCTTATCGATGAAATCCACACACCTGATTCTTCAAGATATTTTTATGCAGAGGGTTATGCAGACCGCCAGGCTGCCAACGAAACACAAAAGCAGCTTTCCAAGGAATTTGTGAGAGAATGGCTAATTGCCAATAACTTTCAGGGAAAAGAAGGCCAGACAGTTCCGGTGATGAGTGATGAGTGGGTAAGCCAGATTTCTGAGCGGTATATAGAACTTTTTGAAAAAGTTACCGGGAAAAAATTCGGAAAAAATTCGGCTGAAAATATTCTTGAAAGAGTAGAAAAGAATGTTTTATCTTTTTTGCAAAAATAGACTATTGGATTTTTGACCTAATATTTATTAATTTGAAATCCGGATAACTACACCGTTAATTTTGAATTTCAGGATTTAAGAAAAATCATCGGTTCCTGATGAAAACTCTTAATGATTAAACCAGATAATTGAACCCTAAAGATTTAGCGCATTTTTAGAAGTGCCAGAATTAACACAATGAATTTTAAGTTAGAACAGAACGAGCAATATGCTGTCATTGAACTGAATGAATCAGCTCTTACCGTAGATAATGCCGGTGAATTTGAGGATGTGGTGAGAGGTTTGTTTAGAAAAGGTTACGGAAACATGATTGTTGAGTTTAATGCAATAGAGGAGCTGGATGGCCATGGGGTGGCTGCAATCAGAAAAGCCAATAAAATATGTCTTAATGAAGTAGGGCTATTTGTGGTAGTGACTAAAAACGAAGAAATAATTGATCGCCTCGACAATGCAAAAATTGAAGACCTGACTATTATGCCAACGGTTCAGGAAGCAATTGATGCTATTTTCCTCAATGAACTTGAAAATGATTTTCAGGAAGAAGAAGATGAGTTTGGCTTCGGCGGAGAAGGAGAAGGTGCCAGCGAGGACGATTATTAAAAAATACCAGCTCTTATTAATAAAATGGTCAGCCTAACCGCTGACTATTTTTGTGAAATAAGATGAACAAAACTACTTTTGCCAAACTAAAAGTATTAATTGATAGTTTTATTCATGTACTTTCGTGAATAGATTTTCAGAAACAAAACCCTTATACAATTGAGTTTTCAGCTTACGATACTTGGTACAGGTTCTGCTACACCTGTTTTAAATCGCCACCCGACTTCCCATCATTTAATAATTGACCAGGAGGGGTATCTTATTGACTGCGGAGAAGGAACTCAATTGCAGCTTCTGGCTTATAAATTAAGGCCCTCAAAAATCAAATACATTTTTATTACGCACCTTCACGGAGATCATTACTTCGGACTGATTGGCCTGCTTTCTACATTTAACCTTCACAGGCGAACAGATGATTTATGGATTTTCGGTCCGGAAGGCCTGGCTGAGATTATTACTATTCAGCTAAAATATTCTGATTCCAGATTGATGTTTAAGATACATTTTACGGAAACAGATACAGAAAAATCTTATCAGTTATTTGAAAATGAACATGTAACCATTCACACCATTCCGCTTATTCACCGGGTTCCCTGCTGTGGTTTTCTCATTCGTGAAAAAGAAAGAAAACGTAATCTTATCAAGGAAATTATCCCTGCCGGGCTTTCTTATGAAGACCTGAAGAGATTGAAAGACGGTTATGATATTCTGGATGAAAACGGACAGATTTTGTACAAAAACCAGGATTATACTACTGAATCTTCCAATAAGCCTCGCAGCTATGCTTTTTGTTCGGATACGCTATATCACAGACCGATTATCGATCAGGTAAAAGGCGTGGATTTGCTTTATTATGAAGCAACCTTTCTGGATGAATTAAGTCAGCGGGCATTCGATACCAATCATTCAACGGCACTTCAGGCCGGAATGGTGGCTCGTGATGCCAAAGTGGGGAAATTGATTATCGGCCATTTTTCTTCACGTTACAAAGTGCTTGATGACCATTTAACAGAAGCGAGATCCGTATTCCCGAATACAGACCTGGCCGTTGAAGGAGAAAGTCTCCTGATCGGGAATTCCGGCGTCAATCATGTCTGAAATGCTACCTTAACAATTCAACCCAGCCTTTGAACTCTCTTTTGGTGAATTTCAGTGCATAATAATACGTGCCGACTGCTAAACCTTCAGCTTCCCATTTAAAATTCCGGTCGATTGACCGATATACTTCCTGCCCCCAGCGATTAAAGAAGACAATACTTTCGAATTTTTCAAAACAATTATCCTCGGGAATCTCAGCGATAGTAAAATTGTCATTTTTCCCGTCTCCGTTCGGCGTGATAATGTTGGCAGGTTTAAAATCGAAATTAGAAAGCTTGTTTTTCAAGGTGATATTTACTGCAACAGTATCGAATCTGTTTGGCTGACAGGAATTGTCTTCCGTAATAAAATTGATTTTCAGTGTTTGTATCTCTTTATTTAACAGTGCCTTACAATCAATTTTCCAGGCAAAAGGAGAATTTATCCTGCCAACACCATCTTTGGCAGACCAGGTAATGCCCAAACTTTTAAAATCCGGACCAACGGTTTGTGCATAGAGTTTAATAGGATCATTATCACTATCATTTGCAATTACGTCAAAATTAAGCTGTTGCTCTTCTGTGCCGTTCAGTACAATTTCTATGGTGGAATTGAGAAGAGTAGTGACTACCGTCGGAGGTGTACTGGTTCTTGGCAAAGCTTTTAAAGTTACAGTTACACTGTCCTTCTGTATACGTCCACATCTTTTGTCAGTAATGAAAAAATCAACGATATAATCATCCTTTCTGATCTGGTTGCAATCCGGAGTCCAGGTAAAAGGAGAATTAAAGAGGCCTGTAGCTGTTCCGCCACTAAAATTCATACCATATGCGGCTAAAGAAAATCCCCGGCCTCTTGCCTCAACCGTTATTTCATCATTATCCAGGTCTTTTCCCAGTACATTAAATCTGATCTGTTTACCAGCTTGCACTTCTGCAAAGTTTTTCAGTAAATCGGTAAGAATACTTGGCTTATTATTCGAAAGAGGTTCCACATAAACCTGAACCCTTAATGTGTCATATTGTGGCTGAGGACAGCCATTGTCAGAAGCAATGAGATCAAAAATGAGCGGTTTCCCATCAAAACTTTCCAGACATTCTCCCAAACATAACTGAGCCCTCAGTGAATCTCCTCTGGAATTAATTCTGGTTTCTCCCGGAGTAATGGTATAATTGTTTCCGCTAAAATTCACAGGTTGGAGAACCACATTGACTGATTGTCCCAAATTGATATCCGTTGCCAGAATATTCAGGCATTTTTTATCAGCTTTCTTAATTGTAATAACATCAGTACTTCTGTAAAAATTATTTTTGCCCTGCTCTTTTAGTCCGATCATAGGTTTGGCATTGGCAATACAATCAATTACTTTTAACTGAAAATCCCGTCGGACTTCTCCGATTTTCTTTCCGTTTCTGAATTCTTCGGTAAGAACGCAAAAAACATAAAGTCCTAATTCACTTGCTGTTACGCTGAGTCTTCCGGTTCTGGGATTGACTGAGAGAGGTTTGGGGCCGGGAATAATATTTTGCAGACTGTAACCAGCACCCCAGCGGACTTCAGGATAGGAGCTGCTGCCTGTCGGAATATCCGGATTAGGTAATTGGGGAGAAGTAAAGCCATTATAGGGCGTCACGAGTTTATAGGTCAGACTATCTCCGTCAGGATCGGTAGCGCCAAATTCAAAGGTAAATGGTGTACCCCGGCAAATATAGTCGCCGGTCAGGTTAACAAATTTTGGAGAAGCGTTTTTGAAAGTTGTACCGTTTTGTCTTAAAGCCGGGAAAGCGAGGTAAAATACAGAGCCTGATGAATTGGGAGAAACAATGTTAGTAATAATAGCATTTCTGCAACATCTTTCCCAGACAATATAATACCCGCCGGGGTCGTCAAACTGATCTTCCTGAAATGAGGTGAGTCTGCTGTATTTAATCAGCCGGGTTCTGATGGAATTATTGGGTTCGCAGCTTGGGTTGGTGTAACCTATAATAGCATTGCTGACAATCGGTAATTCGGCAAAACCCATGAAGTAATTGTCTTTTTTGCGGTAAACCGCGAGCCGGATCATCTGATCCATGGCCTGAACATTACCATTTATATCATCAAAATAGAGGTTTAGCGTTAACAGATGAGTAAAAGGAGCCTGATTGGAGACAGGTTCCATTTGTATTTCACCCCCGACAATGTGTGTGGCGGAGACAGAAAGCGGGATTAAACCAAGTAAGGATATTATAACGACGTAGAGGTATTTCATATATTAACGGCTATTATACAGGAAAGATAAGAAATGATAAGAATATTAGGAAAACTAAGTCTTTGAAATAAAAAAAATATCAAAAAACCTTAAAAGCCAATAAAAAATGGAAAATGTACTAATTTTTTTTTCGATAAATAACTGCTCGTATATGAGGTTTTAAAATAGTGTATTTTATTGAAAAAAAATGTATAATTGCTGAAATTATGTTTGAAAATTTCGTATTTTCATCAGTGTTTTTGCATAAAGACCGGAATGTACCTTTGATTTTGGTAATTTTAATAAAAACCATCACTTTTTGTCAAATTGTATCTAACTAAGATTTTTTTTTGCGAAATATTGAATTTATGCTATTCAGTAGATTGTTTCGTATTTCTCTATTTATTCCAAAGAATTTTTTGTATATCTTTGAAAACTGAAATGTAATTGTAAGTGTATATCAGGAAAGCTTCAATAATCTATTGCGCCTGTCTGAAGGTAAGTTTTGAAGTTTTGCTAACCACCCTGCCTGGTAAGGTGCAATAAATATTAAAAACACAAAAACCATGACAAACTTTGACAATCAAGGGTTGTATCGTAAAGAATTCGAGCATGATGCGTGTGGTATCGGTTTCGTAGCGAACATGAAGGGACGTAAGTCTCATAAAGTAGTGGCTGATGCCATTCAAATGCTTATTCGCATGGACCACCGTGGTGCCTGTGGTTGTGACCCTAATTCTGGTGACGGTGCCGGAATTTTAGTGCAGATTCCTCATGAATTTTTCCTGGAGGAGTGCGCTAAGCTTGGTATTGAATTGCCCTCTGCTCAGAATTATGGCGTAGGTATGACTTTTTTCCCTAAGGATGAAACCATCCGCCAGGAATGTAAAGAAGTTATCAGCCGTAAAGCTAAAAGACTGGGGCTGGAAATTTTGGGATATCGCCTTGTTCCGGTTGATAACTCTGATATTCTGGGAGCTGATTCCGGAAATGCAGAACCTCAGATGGAACAGATGTTTATCAAACGTCCTGAACAGATTGAGGACGAAATGGAATTCGAGCGTAAATTATTCGTTTTCCGTCAGTTTACTTCCCGTATCATCAATGAAACGGTAAAAGGAGTTGACAATAAATTCTATTATACTTCATTGTCGTGCCGTACCATTATTTACAAAGGTATGCTGACAACGATGCAGGTTCCTGCTTATTTTGACGATTTGAAAAGAGAGGAGTTTACTTCGGCTTTAGCGATTGTACACTCACGCTTTTCTACTAATACATTCCCGGAATGGAAACTGGCTCAGCCTTTCCGTTTTATTGCCCATAACGGTGAAATCAATACGGTAAAAGGTAATGCGTCCTGGATGCAGGCTCAGTCGGCTTTATTCAAATCAACTCATTTTACTGATGAGGAATTGGATATGATTCTGCCGATTTGTCAGCTGGGACAATCAGATTCAGCGATTCTCGATAATGCAATTGAAATGTTGTATATGGGAGGACGTTCTCTGCCTCATGTAATGATGATGCTGATTCCTGAAGCCTGGGATGGAAACGAACAAATGGAAGACTACAAGAAAGACTTCTATGAGTATCATGCTGCCATTATGGAACCTTGGGATGGTCCGGCCTCAATTTCATTTACGGATGGAAAAATGATCGGAGCAACATTAGACAGAAATGGTCTTCGCCCTTCCCGTTACTGGGTTACTGATGATGATTTTGTAATCATGGCATCTGAAGCAGGTGTTTTAGATATTGACCAGTCTAAAATTGTAAAAAAAGGTCGTTTACAGCCTGGTAAAATGTTCGTTGTGGACATGGAAGAAGGCCGTATTATACCGGATGAAGAATTAAAAGCCGATATCTGTAAGCGTCAGCCTTACGGAGAATGGTTAAAAACCAATAAAATTAAAGTAGAGGATCTTCCGGAAGCAGGTGCAGAATATCGTACACCTTACGAAAGAGAATTACTTTCCCGTCAGCAGGTATTTGGTTTTACTACTGAAGATTTAAGAGTAGTTTTGTCACAAATGGTTGAAACCGGAAAAGAAGCTTTAGGTTCGATGGGTGTTGATACTCCACTGGCCATTCTTTCAGATCAGGCACAGCATTTATCATACTATTTCAAGCAACTTTTTGCACAGGTAACCAACCCGCCGATTGACCCGATTCGTGAGCGTACTGTAATGTCATTGCTTTCTGATATCGGAGGTTTGAAAAACCTGTTGGAAGAAACACCGGAACACTGCCGTCAGATTGAAATTCAGCAGCCGGTTCTGATGAACAGTGAGGTAGAAAAAATTCGCTGGATTGATCATAAAAACTTCCAGACCAAGTCTATCCATACTACATTCAGAGCAAATGGACAGCCGGGTCAGCTTAAAAGAGCACTTGACCGTATCTGCCAGTATTCTGAGGATGCAGTAGATGATGGTTATGCAATTTTGTTATTGACCGACAGAGGTGTTGATTCTTCACATGCCCCGATTCCTTCTTTATTAGCAACTGCTGCTGTTCATCACCATCTGAACAGAAAAGGAAAAAGAGCGCAGGTTGGTATCATCGTTGAAGCGGGCGATGTATGGGAAACACATCATTTTGCTACTTTGATCGGATTTGGTGCTTCTGCAGTAAACCCTTACATGGCTTTTGAGACAATCAAAGGAATGAAGGAGAAGAATATGCTTGCTGTAGATTATCCTTATGATAAATTAAAGAAAAACTACATCAAAGCAGTAAATGGTGAATTGCTGAAGATTTTCTCTAAAATGGGGATCTCAACATTGCAATCATATCAGGGAGCTCAGATCTTTGAAATTGTTGGTTTGGCGAAAGAGGTTGTAGATAAATATTTCAACGGAGCAATTTCACGCATCGGCGGAATTGATCTGGAAGGAATTGCCAAAGAAGCCTTGATCAAACACAGAAATGGTTATCCTGAAACAATTGTTTCAAATCCTAAACTTGAAGTAGGGGGCGTTTATCAGTGGAAACACCGTGGTGAAGCTCACTTATTCAATCCGGAAACGATTCACTTATTGCAGCAGTCAACCAAAACTAAGAACTACGCTTTATACAAGAAATATTCGAAATTGGTAGATGACCAGTCTGAAAAAGCAATGACCTTAAGAGGTTTGCTGAAATTCAGGAAAGGAACACCAATTCCAATCGAAGAAGTAGAGCCGGTTGAAAGCATTTACAAACGTTTTGCAACAGGAGCAATGTCATTCGGTTCGATTTCTTATGAAGCTCATACTACTTTGGCAATTGCGATGAACCGTATCGGCGGTAAATCGAATACCGGAGAAGGTGGTGAAGATCCGATCCGTTTTGAACCTATGGCCAATGGAGATTCTATGAACTCTGCCATTAAGCAGGTAGCATCAGGACGTTTTGGCGTAACAGCCAATTATCTGACAAATGCCAAAGAACTTCAGATTAAAATGGCTCAGGGTGCCAAGCCTGGTGAAGGTGGTCAGCTTCCCGGACATAAAGTAGATGACTGGATCGGTAAGACCCGTCATTCGACACCGGGTGTGGGTTTGATTTCACCTCCTCCTCACCACGATATTTATTCAATTGAGGATTTAGCTCAGCTGATTTTCGATCTGAAGAATGCTAACCGTGAGGCCAGAATTTCAGTGAAATTAGTATCAGAAGCAGGTGTAGGTACAATCGCTGCCGGTGTGGCGAAAGCACATGCTGATCATATCCTGATTGCCGGACACGATGGTGGAACAGGGGCATCTCCTTTGTCTTCTATCCGTCATGCCGGTTTACCTTGGGAGCTTGGTTTAGCAGAAACACATCAGACGCTTGTTCGCAATAAATTGCGTGGAAGAGTTACAGTTCAGACAGATGGTCAGATCAAAACAGGTAAAGACCTTGCTGTTGCAGCGCTTTTGGGTGCTGAGGAATTCGGAGTAGCAACCGCTGCTTTGGTTACCGCGGGATGTATTATGATGCGTAAGTGTCATTTGAATACTTGTCCGGTAGGTGTGGCAACGCAAAATCCTGAACTGCGTGCGATGTACACAGGAAATCCGGATCATGTAGTGAACCTGTTCTATTTCCTTGCGCAGGAATTACGAGAACATATGGCCGAACTTGGATTCCGTACAATTAATGAAATGGTAGGTCAGGTTGATCGTCTTGAAATGAGAGATGGTATTGACCACTGGAAATACAAGCAACTGAATCTTTCTTCAATTCTGTATAAAGAACCAATGTCGTTAGATGTGGCATTGTACAAACAGGAAGACCAGGATCATGGTCTGGATGTTCAGGTTGACTGGAAATTACTTGATTTGGCTAAGCCTGCTATTGAATCTCAGACGAAGGTTTACGGAGAATTGGATGTAATCAATGTAAACCGTACAATCGGTACTATGCTTTCCAATGAAATTACCAAAAAATACGGTGCGAAAGGCTTGCCGAAAGGATTGGTACATTTCAAATTTACCGGAACAGCAGGGCAGTCGTTTGGAGCATTCTCAGTAAATGGCTTAAAGCTTGAATTGGAAGGTGATGCCAATGACTATGTAGGAAAAGGACTTTGCGGAGCGGAGCTGATTGTTTATCCAAACAAAAAAGCACCATTTAACCCTTCTGAAAACTCTGTTGTAGGAAACGTTTCATTTTATGGAGCAACTTCAGGAGAAGCTTATCTGAGAGGTATGGCAGGAGAACGTTTCTGTGTACGTAACTCAGGCGCTAAAGTGGTAGTGGAAGGAATAGGTGACCACGGTTGCGAATATATGACCGGAGGTTTGGTAATTATATTGGGAGATACAGGAAGAAACTTTGGAGCAGGTATGTCTGGTGGAGTAGCTTATGTATGGAACAAAAAGGGAGATTTTGCTGCGAAGCTGAACGGCGAAATGGTAGCTATCGAAGAACTTACTCCGGAAGACGAAAATATCCTGAAAATGTATATTGAAAAGCATGCTGAAAATACCGGCTCAGATGTAGCCGCGACTATTTTAGCTAATTTCAATGATGTTTTGAAAGAGTTTGTGAAAGTAATGCCACAAGATTTCAAGAAAGCGCTTGCTGCAAGAGATATTACAGTTTCGGAAGTGCTAGAAAACAAAGATGTGGTTTACAGAGATATTCAGGTAGAGGTCGCTCATCACTAATCGCGCATCAGAATTTTAATTTGAAATTTTGAGAATCCGGTAGCAGCCGGATTCTCAAATCCTCAAGTTTCCAAATCTTCAAATTCAATTTATTTGCAAAATGGGAAAGCCAACAGGATTCTTGGAAGTAACAAGAGAAACTCCTAAAAAAAGACTCGTCTCAGAACGTGTCAATGATTATAAAGAAATTGATATTGATTTACCAAAAGATAAGGTAGAGGCACAGGCCAGCCGTTGTATGGACTGTGGTACTCCGTTCTGTCATAATGGTTGTCCGCTTGGGAACATCATTCCTGAGTTTAATGATGCTGTTTATGAGCAGAACTGGGGATATGCTTACGAAATTTTATCTTCAACCAATAATTTCCCTGAATTTACAGGCCGTATCTGTCCGGCTCCATGTGAGTCTTCATGTGTTCTCGGAATCAACAAACCACCGGTTGCGATTGAGTATATTGAGAAATCAATTATTGAATTTGCTTTTGGAAATGGTTTGGTAAAACCGAATATTCCTGAAAAAAGAACAGGTAAAACTGTAGCCGTTGTAGGTTCTGGTCCTGCGGGTCTGGCTGCTGCTGCCCAATTAAACAAAGCTGGTCATACGGTTACGGTATTAGAGCGTGCTGATGAAATAGGAGGTTTATTGAGATATGGTATTCCTGATTTCAAACTGGAAAAAACAGTAGTAAAACGCCGTGTAGAGTTAATGGAGCAGGAAGGCGTTATATTTAAAACGAACGTAAATGTCGGGGCTGATATTAAAGGTGAAGCTTTGATAGAAGACTATGATCTGGTTTTATTAGCCGGAGGATCAACAATTCCGCGAGTTTTAGGTATTCCGGGTTCAGATTTAAACGGAATTTTCCCGGCAATGGAATTCCTTTCCCAGCAAAACAAGAGAGTAGCCGGAATTGAGCGGGTTGTGGATCACCGTGGCGCAAAATACGAACACGGAGAAATTTTAGCTACTGATAAAAATGTAATAGTAATCGGTGGTGGTGATACAGGTTCTGACTGTGTCGGAACATCTAACCGTCATAAGGCGAAAAGTGTTACCCAGGTTGAAGTAATGCCAATGCCTCCGAAAGAAAGAGCTGAGCATACTCCATGGCCAAACTGGCCGATGATGCTTCGTACTTCTACTTCACATGAAGAAGGAGCGGATCGTCACTGGTCGATTGCCGTAAAGGAATTTGTAGGAGATGCTGACGGGAAACTGAAAGGTATTAAAATTGCTGATATTGCTTTGGAAGTTGTGAACGGAAAGGCAAATCAGGTTCATCAGAATGAGCGTGAAATTCCATGTGAACTGGCATTGATTGCGGCAGGTTTCTTACATCCTCAGAGAGAAGGTTTATTGACGCAATTGCAGGAAAAAGGATTGGAGTTTGATGAAAGAGGAAATGTAAAGGCGCATAATTACCAAACAGAGATTGAGAACGTTTTTGTAGCAGGAGATATGCGTCGTGGACAATCATTGGTAGTCTGGGCGATTTCTGAAGGAAGAGAAGCGGCAAGAGCGGCAGATATTTACCTGATGGGTACTTCTAATCTGGAAGCAAAAGCTGTTTCAATGTTTGCTACTGTGTAATTAAATAAGAAATATTGTTAAAAAGGCCGTTAGATTTAGTTCTGACGGCCTTTTTTAATGTTGACAGAGGTTTCTAGCCGGAAAAAGAATTGATTTCCTCAGAGGATAAGAATATGATTTGTTTAAACGATGCTATTTATGAAGAGGATTAGTTGAAATGATCATATTATGTAAAGATCGTCTCAAGAGCACAGCAGAGGAACAACAGATCGGGAGGAAGTGTTAGTTAGTCTCAGGATTAAGAATAGCTTTTTGCAAAAAAGCGGTAAGAGCAATGTTTTTACAGGTAAAAACAAAATAAAGTTCAAATGGCTGGCAGTATTGAAATAGATAGAAGAGAGGGATTTTGCAAAATATTGAAAAGAAGGAGGGAGATTATTGAAAGAATTGAATATTTCAGTCAGAATAAATGAATTAATGAAAAAAAATCAGTGGTGGGATGGAAGAGAAAAACACCTTAAAAACTCAAAAAACGGGTCAGAATCAAATTTTGATTAAATAAAGGAAAAAAAGTTAAAAAAATATTAACGTATTAGTGCTGTTTTAAAAAACTGTATTACAGCAAGATATGTAAAAGTTAGCAAAAAGTGTGATTTTTTTTTAGATTTTTTTTGAATCAAAACTTGCATCGTACTAAAAAAAAGCCCTACCTTTGCATCACCTAAACGGAACAAGGGTATCACAAGAGAAACCTAGCACGTTTAAGGAGAGATGCCTGAGAGGCCGAAAGGAGCAGTTTGCTAAACTGTCGTACCCCTAAAGGGTACCGAGGGTTCGAATCCCTCTCTCTCCGCTCCAATATTCTGGAGGAAGAGAGTTTAGGTAATTTTCGGGGTGTAGCGTAGCCCGGTATCGCGCTTGGTTTGGGACCAAGAGGTCGCAGGTTCGAATCCTGCCACCCCGACAGTAAATAAAGGATTTTAGATTTTAGATTTTAGATTTTGAATTCTAAAGTCATAGTTCTAAAATCCTTTTTTATTTCGGTTCCGTAGCTCAGTTGGATAGAGCAACTGCCTTCTAAGCAGTAGGTCTTTGGTTCGAATCCAAACGGAATCACTAAATCAGATCCGGATAAATTCTGGTAAATTAAAAAGGTCACTCAATAGGTTGAGTGACCTTTTTTTGTGCCTTCCGTATTAAAATCATTTTACTACAGTTCACTACAACACCGAAAATGTTACACTCATTTGTTACACTCATAAAAGATGAATCAAATTACATTTCATATTGAATTAGCATCCGCATGACTCAAAATCGTATTCATAAGGGTTTCAGTGTTGGTTATGCTATTGAAAAAAAGGATTGGAATGTAAAACGAAGTGAGGTTAGAACGTCACATCCTTTATCTGTGATAATTAATGCAGCAATACAATCTAAAAGAAAAGGAGTAGTTCAGAAATCTGAAGTAAGTATGCTTCTACCATGTAGGAAGGTTAAAGTGGAATTAGTGGGTGAAAGTTTTATTGATTATTATATAAAAGAAATATCTCTACCTCAAATTCAGGAACCAGTATTAAATAAATTGATCGGGTATCCTGAGGAGGCGGACCTTCTGTTTTCCGAGATAAATCCAACATGGATTCAGAAATATCATGAGCATCTATCAGAATTAGGAAATGATTACAATACGATAAATCAGAATCTAAGATGTCATTATAAGCCCCGTGATCGAGTGTCTCCTTTTTATGGATACTATAATGCCACGATATTATGTACGATAAACCCTCTCAAAGTAAAGAAAATCCTGAACTGGAATTTTGGAAGCATATCCCAACTACTTGAGACGATACCAAAGTTATTATGGAAAAATCGGTGAAATTGTCACTATTGCCCAAAGAAGTGGGAAAGACGGGTTTGTAGTAGGGGTAACGATTACTGTACAGTCCGTTATCAAAATTATTTTTAATTGTCAAAAAGCAAAATACTGACTTTAATTTACAAATTAGCTGGCAACCATTAATAAGAGCTACATTTTCTCAACCTTCAAAACCTAATATAGTTATGATTAATGGAGAGGAGAAGCAAGCTGAATACCAATATGCTTCATTCCTGATTTCCTTACAAAAATAAAATTAGGTTTCCATATAAAATTTATCCAACAACTTTACTTTTAACTCAGAATAAAACATGGTAATTAACCGGAATGAATATTTTTTGTAATATATATGCATTTTTTTGAATAAAAATCAGAAAATGAAGGGTATTAGGCTATCTATTTGCGTCTTTAATAAAATGCTTAAACATTTATATGAGAACGATAGATAGAATTCCGAGTGATGAAGCCAGATTAAGTCAATTATGGCTCCAATTTAAAAATGGAGACGGGGAGGCATTTGACAAAATTTTTGCTATTCGATACAGAGAGCTATATAATTATGCTACACGTTTCTCTAAAGACAAAGAATTAATCAAGGATTGTATTCAAGATCTTTTTCTTGAATTGTGGTCACATAGAGAAAGACTCGTCGAAAACCCTTATGTTACCATTTACCTCATTAAGGCACTTCGAAATAACCTATTCAGGAAACTAAAATTAGAAAAACGATTAGGCAATATTACTTACTTTGAAGAAGAATCCTTTACGATCACCGATGGAGTATCGGTTGAAACCGAATGGATTGCCGAGGAGTTTCTGCTCGAAAACGAGCAAACGATTCGTCAGGCTATTATTCAATTACCCAGACGTCAACAGGAAGCCATCTTCTTGAAATACTATCAGGGTTTTTCTAATGAAGAAATTGCTTCAATTATGGATATTGAGCGCCAAACAGTGGCAAATTTTTTGCATCGTTCTCTCTCGAACTTAAAGAAAATATTACTCTCTATTAGTGATATTTTAATCATTCCACTTCTAAAGTATCTCTTTTTCCCTCTTTAAATTTCATGTTTGGAGTTATTGAGTATTTTTTATTTAACACTTCGTGATTGAATAAATCAAATTGATTTTGAGTAATTGATGATTTTTTGTCTGAAAGAAAAATTATTTTAAAAAAATATAAACAAGAAGGGTATTGTTTGTGCCAAAGCTACTATTTCAGTGTATAAAAGCCCAAAAATACAATTTTATCTATGCAAGATTATACAAAATATTCTATTAAAGACTTCATTCTAGATGAGTCTTTTTGTAGATGGGTAATTAGAAACTCAACAGAAGATACCTTATTTTGGGAAAACTGGCAGAAGCAACATCCACAACAGGCTAAAACTGTTTTGGCCGCAAAAGAGCTTATAAAAAAAATACATGATGCCCATGAGGAACTGACAGAAACCGAATTGAAGACTGCTCTGATACGCTTATCAAAGAGCAGAGACGAACTTTCTTTACACAAGTCTTCTTATTCAACAGCTAAGCGCTTAATCGGTTTTGCTAAACTATGGAAAATTGCTGCAACTGTCGCTATCGGAATTATAGCTTTGTTATATATCACTACACAATTATCTGTCAATCCTTTTAGGAATAGTACAGTATATGAGAAACGTATAGAAAATAAGAAAGAGTTGTTGCTGGAAGTAATTAATAAAGGTAAAAGCGAAATGCTTGTGTATTTACCAGACAGAAGTGTAATAAAGCTAAGAGCAAATAGTCGTATTAGTTATCCTAAAATATTTGCAGGCACTAATCGTGAAGTGTTCTTAAGCGGAGAAGCCTTTTTTGAAGTTACTAAAGATCCCAGGAAGCCCTTTATTGTTTATGCCAATGAACTTATTACTAAAGTATTAGGGACCAGTTTTACAATAAGCTCTTATGATAATGATACAGAAGTAAAAGTAATCGTAAAAACGGGAAAGGTTGCTGTATATTCATCTGAAAAAGAGGAAGGCATTTCAACAGAACAGGCAGAATTGACACTAACCCCAAATCAGAAGGCAATATTCAATCGTTCTGCAAAGCAAATAGAACGCACTTTGATTGAGTTGCCAGATCCTGTAAAACCTTCAGGTATTAAAAATAATATATTGGTTTTTGAAAATACGCCAGTTTATGAAGTACTGGATTCTCTGCAAGAAATTTATGGGATTACTATAAAATATGATAGAGCGTTACTTTCTAAGTGTCAGCTCACGGCAGAGCTGGAAAACCAGCCTTTGTATGAAAAATTGACATTAATCTGTAAAGCTATTAATGCCACTTATGAAATCAAAGACGGTGAAATAGTAATTAATGGAAGTAAGTGTAATTAAATAACTCCGCCGATTCTAAAAAAGTCTCTTTAAACAAATAACTATGTAAATAATGAATCAATTGTACTAATTCCTCAAATACTTTCTAAATGAAAATGTCGAAGATGCGAGCACATCTTCGACAAATTTTCTCCCTCATGTTGCTTAAAAGCAATAACCGGCCTGAACTAAGTTTTGGGTCGGCAGGGATTCTTTTTACTAAATTTTAAAAAAGCTTAGTCAAGTTATGAAAAAAATTACAAAACAAAACAAGATTTTGTTGAAAATCATGCGTTTTTCTCTTTATCAGATTATAATAACTTTTGTATGTGCAACATTTGCTATTGCACATGATAATATGGGACAGGAGTTTCTGAATCAGAAGGTTGTCTTGCATTTAGAAAACAAGTCCCTTGATCTGGCATTACGGCAGATTCAAAAAGCAACATCTGTTAAATTTATATATAGCCCCCAAGTGATAGGTTCTGAAAGAAATGTTTCAATTGATATTCAGAACGAGTCTCTCAGGAATGTACTTGTCAGGTTGCTAAAACCCTTGGATCTTTCTTTCGAGACCATCGGTTCGGCCATTCTCCTGAACCGAACGATAAAGCCTATATTGTTGCCAATGAATTCGCTTTCGGTTTCATGGACGAGTTATCTTGCTGAAAAAAATATAACTGGGATAATTGTTGACGAAAAAAATCAGCCCATGCCAGGTGTAAGTGTTTCCATAAAAGGAACATCTAAAGGGGTTAGCTCATTGTCAGATGGTAAATATTCCATTCAGGTACCGAGTGGAAATAGCACGTTGGTTTTCTCATTTGTCGGTTATATCACACAAGAAGTAGAAGTAAATAACCGCTCGAAAATAGATATTGCTATGCAATTAGATAACAAAGCGCTAGACGAAGTAGTGGTAGTAGGTTATGGAGAACAAAAGAAAGAAAGTGTAGTCGGAGCTATCACAACAGTAAAAATTAACGATATAAAATCTGCTGCGCCAAGGTCTTTAAATAATGCTTTAGCTGGAAAAGTAGCAGGGATTATTGCAGTTCAAAGAAACGGTGAACCTGGGTACGACGATGCTCAGTTTTGGGTTCGTGGTATTAGTACTTTCGGGGCAGGAGCATCACCATTAGTGCTTGTCGATGGCGTTGAGAGACCGATTAATAACATAGAGCCGGAAGAGATAGAATCCTTCTCTGTATTAAAAGATGCTTCGGCAACAGCTGTTTATGGCATTCGGGGAGCAAATGGGGTAATTTTAGTTACCACAAGAAGAGGAACCAACGATAAGCCTACTGTGAGCTTTAAATATGAAACAGGATTAAATTCTCCAACAAGTTTACCAGAGTTGGTTGATGGTATAACGTATCTGAACTTGTATAACGAAGCCCAGTTGGCTTCAAACCCAAACTTTGTAACACCTTATACCCCAGAAGTTATTAAAAAATATGCCTCGGGGACGGACCCTTACTTGTATCCTAATGTTAATTGGTTAGACTTAATGGTGAAAAAAAATACGCCTACTAAACGCGCCAATCTTAATATTACGGGAGGCTCAGTCAATGCAAAATACTTTGTATCAGCAACCTACTATGATGAACAGGGAATCTGGAAAGGCGATAACCTTAATACCTACAATACTAATGCGGGACTAAAGCGCTATAATTTCCGTGCTAACACTGATGTTAGATTAGGCAAAAATACAGAATTGAAATTGGGTTTAGGAGGTATTCTAATCACCTCAAATTATCCGGGGGCTTCTGCTTCAAATATTTGGAGTGAAATTTATTTTAATACGCCTATTGGTTATGCACCTACTTATCCATTCAATAATCCTGCTGGATTTGTATATGGCGGTGTAAACGGGGTAACGAACCCCTATATGCTCCTTACCGGAAAAGGGTTTTCTACCGAATGGAGAAACAATATTCAGTCGGATATTACCCTTAATCAGGATTTATCTGATGTTGTAAAAGGCTTGAAGTTTTCGGGAAAGTTTGCTTTTGACGGCTATAACTTTCACAATATCGGAAGAATCAGGTCCGCTGTGGATGCCTATATTGCTACAGGAAGAAATACGAATGGAGATTTATTGTTAAATAAATTTGTTAACGGTAACGCTGACTTAGGTTTCTCAAAATCTTCAGGTGGAAACAGACGTATCTACATGCAAGCTAATTTTAATTATGATAAAACCATTGGAAGCCACGCTATTAGTGGACTTTTACTTTATAACCAACAGGATTACCAATCGGCTGATGCCGCTGATGCCATAAGTTCATTGCCATTCAGGTTACAGGGGTTGGTTGGCCGTGTATCTTACAATTACAAGTCTAAATACTTCTTTGAGTTTAATGCTGGTTATAACGGTTCTGAGAACTTTGCCAAAGGCCATCGGTTTGGCTTTTTTCCTGCGTATGCTTTAGGGTGGATAATTTCGCAGGAACCCTTTTTCAAGGATAATGATGTTATACAATATTTAAAACTAAGAGGATCTTATGGTACAAAAGGGAATGATCAAATTGGTGGACGTCGTTTTGCTTACTTAACAACGGTAGGAGGGGGTAATGGCGGATATACCTTTGGGGTGGATGTAAATAATGTTTTTTCGGGGAGAGGGGAAGACCAATGGGGTGCAGATCTTACATGGGAGAAAGAAATTGAAAGTAATATAGGTATTGAAATGCGTTTTTTACGCGGATTTTATGTACAGGCAGATATCTTCCATAGAAATCGTTCTGGAATCTTTATGCAACGAAACTCCCTTCCAGACATTATGGGTCTTCAAAATAATCCGTGGGGAAATATTGGGGAGTTCGAGAATAAGGGGATTGATGCCAATATGGAGTATAATAAAAAACTAGGAAAACTAAACTTAGGCCTAAAAGCCAATGTAACGTATGTTCAGAATAAGCTTATTAATGATGATGCTCCGGACTATAAATATACTTATCAAAACAGAAGGGGGAAGCGCTATCAACAACCTTTTGGCCTGATTGCAGAGGGTTTGTTTACCAGCCAGGACGAAATAAATAATTCTCCTGTTCAAACGTTTGGACCAGTACGTGTCGGAGACATAAAATATAAAGATGTGAATGAAGATGGGAAAATTGACGCATTTGATGAAGTAGCTATCGGAAATCCTGGTACTCCGCAATTAGTATATGGTTTTGGGGTATCACTCAGTTTTAAAGGCTTTGACTTTTCAGCCTTCTTACAAGGTGCAGGAACAATGAGCTTTATGCTTGGAGGAGTTGGGTTTTATCCATTTGCAGAAGGAGGAATTCGTGGGAATATCAATATAAATGTGTTAAATCGTTGGACTCCTGAAAACCCTAACCAGGATGTTATCTTCCCAAGACTTTCTTTTGGTACTAATGCCAACAATTTCCGTCCGTCTACCTGGTGGCAAAGAGATGCCGGTTATTTACGCTTAAAAACTGTCGAAATAGGTTATACAATCCCTAAGGAGGTTACACAAAAATTTAAAATAAATACTTTCAGAGTGTATGTCTCAGGACTAAACCTTCTTACCTGGAGTAAATTTAACTTCTGGGATCCTGAATTAGGTGATGGGAGAGGAGCCGTATATCCTATCCAAAAGAACATTAATATGGGTGTAAATATTAATTTTTAAGGCGATTCACCCTTGATATACTTTATTTTCTTTCTAAAAAGTATTAAAAAAACTGATGGTTGAACAAAATAATCAACTGTATAATTTAAGGACAAAACAATGAAACGAATATCCATCTTTCTTTTATTTATATCAGGCATAATAGGTTTTTCGTGTGATGATTTTCTGGATAAACAGCCGGATGATATGTTGACTATTGATGCTGTATTTACTACAAGACTGGAGGTTGAAAAATACCTTGCCAACATTTATAGTTACCTGCCAGACCCGGCAGATCCTTATGCCAACTTAACGCCGGTATCTGACGAAGGAGATTTTGTTTGGACAACAATTGGGGCTAATAATATTAATACTGGAAACTGGGGGCCTACCTCTATTCCTTATGATAGATATTCATTTTACTACAAGGCTATTCGGGCAGCCTCGGTGTATATTAGTCAGGTGGAACGCTGTACTGAATGTGAGGGCATTACACCAGGCATTAATATTCGAACAAAAGCTGAGGCCCGTGCGTTGAGGGCCTATTATTACTTTCTTTTGTTACAACAATACGGTCCGGTAGTAATTTTATCTAATGCGATCCCTGTTGATGCTACAAATGCGGAAACACTTCGTCCACGTAATTCTTATGATGAATGCGTGAAATATATTGCTGACGAACTTGATTTAGCAGCTAAAGATTTGCCTGGTACCGTTCCTAATGTAATAGATTATGGTAGAATGGATAAACGTACAACAATGGCGATAAAAGCCCGTGTGTTATTATATGCTGCCAGTCCTTTGTTTAATGGAAATAATCAGGATTATGCTGATTTCAAAAACTCAAATGGGAAGTTATTAATTACAAATAGTTATGACGTCAACAAATGGAAACTGGCAGCTGACGCCGCCAAGGCTGTAATAGATATGATGCCCGGGGGGTTGTATAAAAAATCGACTGTCAATGGTGATTTAGACCCTTATGCTTCATATAGAGATGTGTTTATTGATCGTTGGAACAGTGAAGTAATTTGGGGAAGACCAAGTGCTAATACCAATAAGTGGACTATTCATGCGGCACCGCGACAAATGAAGGGGTGGAATGGCTTGGCTGTTACACAACAAATGGTTGATGCCTATCACATGGCCAATGGCAAACGTATTAATGAGGCTGGTTCGGGCTATATAGAAACAGGGCTTTCGAGTACTGACACAAAGTTCACCAAATCGCTGGACTGGAATATGTACCTCAATCGTGAACCCAGGTTTTATGTATGTGTGCTGTATAATCACGATACCTGGGTATTTTCGGGTGCCTCCGGTACACCTATTCAATTATATGCTACAGGTGCTTCCGGTAAAAACGGTTCTCATGATCATACCGAAACAGGTTATTTGCTTACAAAATTTGTAAGCCCAAATAGTGATGTGCCTAATAATAGATATACACAACAATCTTGGATTTATTTTAGATTAGCAGAAATGTATCTTAATTATGCAGAAGCCTTAAATGAATATAACCCAAATAATGCTGACATTGCTAAATACATCAATTTAGTTCGTGAAAGAGCAGGTATTCCGGCATTGCCAACTGGCTTCAATCAGTCAGAAATGCGTGATCGTGTTCGACATGAAAGACGAATTGAGCTAGCCTTTGAGGAACACCGTTTATATGATGTGCGTAGATGGAAGATTGCTCAGGAAACACAAGGCGGCCCTATGTATGGTATGAATATAAGCAAAGGAATAAGCTTTACCGATACAGAGTTTTATGAAAGGTCTGTTTTTGAAACACGTGTTTTTGAAAGAAAACACTATTTCTGGCCAATTCCACAATCAGAAATAGATAGAAATAAGCTAATGATACAGAATCCTGGGTGGTAAAATACTGTTCAGAAATGATGTGTTGAACGAATGTTAGAAGTAAAGAGAAATGATGAGCAATTAATCTTAAAGCAAATGAAGGTCAGGCAATAATGCCAAAAGAAATACCTTGATAAAACGATAAATCCATAAGAGCAGATTAAACGATAAATTTGCTTTTATGGATTAGTCACTATCACTTATGCTGGCATAATCTTCCTCACTTCCAATGCTAATATAATCATTCAACGTTGACCTTTCACCACCTCCCGGTATAGGAGCATGTCCACCTGCCGAATCTACCGGGGTAAAATGTGTTTGTATCATTCCCGGAGGTTTTGCTATTTTTTCTTGAAAAAGTTCTTCCCGATTTTTGCCACTTACCAGTTCTGCCATACAATCTGCCACCTGCATGGCCAGTTCTCCAGATTTAAATTTTGTTCCCGCCAAAGTATCTGCAGGAAGTGGAATGATATTAGCGACGGAAGCCACCAAATCCTGTGTTATGTATGCCTGTTGGTCGACATTTGGACTGATAATCGGGATAACCAGCAGTATGCGAAAGCAATGTTACCAAAGTATGACTGATAAACAACTTTGTTTTTGTGAGCAGTTAATAGAGCCGCTCCTTTTGTCCACTATCAACCCAAGCCTGTACTTGTTATGGAATGGGTTCAAAACGCTTGCAGGATCTTTGAGCAAAAACAGTTTTAGCCATGTACAGGCAGAAGATAATCATGCAGAATGGTTTCATGCGGCTTTGTGTTATTATTGATATATTTCAAAACATTGCTCTACAGGTTCGGCTGACTGCACTTTTCCTGCAATGCCGTATTGCCATGCTATCACCGTAACCTTTATAGGAAACTTAGCTTTGGGTGGAATTTTCGTAAAAATTAAGCGTTCGTTTTCAATATAGGCAGGGCCTTCTTTTACATAATAACTTACTGGCAGGTCTGAGCTGGAAAAGCCATTTAAGTTAATTGAACGAACACCAGTTTTTTGATTTGGAATAATACCGAAGGCAATGCTTTGAGCCGTTCCTTGTGTATTTTTCAAAGGAAACTTTATTTCTAATTGTTGTACAGCCGATTTGTACGTATCATCACCATCGTTATGCGCAAGTAGCCAAATACTATTACTTCTTTTTTGATTATTAAAGCCTATACGATAAAAACTTAATTGAAAGGTACTATCGTTCAACTTTTTTACCGGGCCACAAATTCTATCAATCAATAAAGGTGTTTCAGGATGTTCGCTAACTGCTTTTTCACGTAATGAATCTGTAAAAAATGCTTTTAACTGAAAGCTATTGCCATCTGCCAAGGGTTTGAAACCTGGTTGATATACAGCATGATTTTTTACAGGAAGGAGTATTTTTCCTTCCTGTAAAAAGCCTAAGTATTGTATTTTTTTCCCTCTGGCTTTGGCATAGTATGCCTCTGTAACTTTGGCATGGGCTTCGTCAAAACACCAGGATGCTTCATACTTATTGCCTTGATACAAATGGTAAGGTTGCGGCTTTGTCTTTGGCAAACTATCTTTTCGCCAGCGATCTATCAGCCAGCCATTTTGAGGATATACAGGGCGTAAGGACCGATTTTTCTCTTTAGACAAACGATATTTGGCAGCTTTTTCTATAAATAAGCCTACGTAATCAACCATCGCATCGTTATAATCAAAATGTCCGTGACCAGCATCGGCAAAGAATGTAATGGGCGTTTTAGGATATTTTGCTACGTGTTTAAACCCGGGTTCGAGGCGTTTTTCCCACCATTCATATTCTCCCATGATAAATAAACCCGGTATACCTTCAATATTTCTATTCTCCCAATCAACATTGGCCCGTCCATATCCTGTCAGGTTGGTTTGAGGAGTATCACCGTGTACTGAGACTACCGCTAACGTTTGTTGGGGGTTCCATGCGGCAAAGTTCCAAGGGTAAGTTGCCATAGCCGAATGTCCGATAGGAACAATCGGGGCAGTAGCCAATTCTTTATACCCTGATACTTTAGCCAAAGAATTCATCATGGTTTGGAAATGTTTGGGAGCATCGCCATGAAAATCGAAAGGAACTTCTAAAACTGGCGTTACCCAAATTTCGGCAAAGCCGATTTTGGATAACGTTTTTCTAAAGTTAGTATTTTCTAACATTCCTTCCTCCACCATATTGTGCATTCCTATTACTACTCCCCTTACATTCTTACAATTTTCAGGAATCCATAAAAAGGCCTGAGGGTTAGCATTGGTTTCGGCATTGATAAGTCCCTCGACTGGGGCTGACCATTGCCATACTTGAGCAACAGCCGAGCAACAGCAATTAATTATCAATAATCCAATAATGGCCATTTTTTGTCGCATAGAAAATATACTTTTAACTTGTAACTATATTAATTGACTCATATTAAACCATTCCACTATTTTAAGTCCCAATAAACTACATATCGTTCGTGGTGGATATTATATAATGGTTGCAAAATAATACCCTCCTTTTTGGCCTTAAACGTAAGTGGTTGATCAGCCATTGCCTCGATTGATTCGGCTATGTTCTGATTATTTATATCCAGCTTAGTAACTATATTAGCGGGAACATTATATTGATAAGTATAATAATCGTTGTATTTGTTTGGGTCTGAATAAGGTGCTGGCGATTCCATTTGTACCGAACCTTGCTTACCTGCCAACACGATAGGGCCATATGTAATAGATACTTTGCTGGAATTGTCGTTTGTAGCCTTCAATTGAAGTTCCATCGGAAAGGATATTTCTACTATGTCATTGGGTTTCCAGATTCTTGACAATGTAGAATAGCTCCCCGCAGATGTTTTGATTTTTTGTGGTTTCCCATTAAGTAAAACACTCATAGATTTTGCCCAAGAGGGAAAACGAAAATGAAGTGCCAAGGGTTGAGTAGGCGCTGTTGTAATTATAAAACGAGTTTGCCCTGATGCAGGGAAAGATGTTTCTTGCTGTAGCGTCAGGCCTTTTTCTTTCCAATTGAGTTGGGAAGCAATGAACAAATTGATAAAAACGCCATTATCATCATGGTAATAAATACTCTCTCCATATTTAGCATGATTTTCAAATCCACTGCCAACACAGCACCAAAAAGAGTTTTCGGGCGTACTGTATACTTTATGAGCTCCCGCTAACATCGGTAAAAAGTAGGAAACCATACCCGTAGCAGGGTCTTGCTGACCTAAAATATGATTAAATAAGGCTTTTTCATAGTATTCAATATACTTCATTTCCCTTGTATGGGTAAACAAATGCTTAGTAAGTTTGAGCATATTGTACACATTGCAGGTTTCTCCTGTATAACCTGTCAGATGTTTAGAAAGCTCATCTGGTTTGAAGAAGTGTTCTTTATCACTATTACTACCTGTGGCAAAAGTATGGTGTTCTATTACAGTATCCCAAAAGAATTTGGCAATAGTATCGCTGTCACCCAGACCATCTAATTCGTAATTCCGAGTAAGTCCCAGTAGCTTTGGGATAAAGGTATTGGCATGTTTTGGAGCTAAAATATCTTTTCGTTGTTTTAACAGATCAATGATTTCATTATGGTAGAAGAATTGACCAAGCCACTGATATTCTTTCTTACCGGTAATAGCATATAGATTATAAAAAGATTCATTAATACCTCCAAATTCATTGCGAAGCATAATTGACCGTTGATTAGAATCAACATTTTGTAGTTTTTTATAGGCCCACATACCCATTTTTTCAGCTACGTTAAGGGCTTGTTGATTATCGCAATATAAATACTGGTCGATAAGGCCAGAAAATATTTTGTGCAAAGTATACCAAGGAGCCCATACACTTTTTCCTGCTATATTACGATTGATAAGCTCTTGGGGAAAAGCACTCAAATAGCCTTCTTGATTTAACACCGCTTGTACCTCGGCAAGACCTTTTACTAGACTATCACTTTTTAGTTTGTAGTATTCATCACCTGTTTGTGCATACATCAAGGCCAATCCTGAAAGCAAATGGCCTGTGGTATGTCCTCGTAAATCACAGTCAAGAGATTCCCAACCTCCATATTTCTTTATTAAAAAATATCCACCCTCGTTGGCATCAAAAATACCTGCATTGTTGCGGAAACTATGTAATAATTGTCTGGTATTTAACCGACGGAGCCATGCTTGTTCTCGCAGCATATTATCTTTAAAACGACCATCCAGTAATCGGACATTGTGCAAATCAAAAGCGTAAACCGCTGGAGTAAATTTATCATTCAATGCAAATTTACCTTGATGCTGGCCAGGATAATGTGACTGTGCTTGACAGAGCTGTCGATATAAAAAAATCAAACAAATAAATAAGATTCTGGAATTGCGCATACTTTTATTGTTACGGATACTGTTACGAAATAACTTTAGTGATTGAAAGATGCAATACGTTTGGTTGGATACCCCTTACATTATGTTTTTTATAAAATTTTTATTTTAGAGAGATAAGAAAGCAGGAGGTAATGCGGAGGATTTATACAAATGACAATCGATTAGAAAATAGAATCAAGAACTCCAAAGGAGCTCTTGATTCAGCAAACATTATCTTTGTAAGATAACTTTTGAAGTTGGTAACTGATTTATTTGAATAAGATACACTCCATTTGTTAAAGATTCAGGTAAATCTATCGCTAAAATATTTGAATCGGAGTTTGAAACGGTTTTAGTTAAAACCTTCGCGCCTGAAAAATTATAGATTTGGATTTGTACTTCCGATTCGAGAATAATATCACTTGCAATTTTTACATAGCAGGTATTACTGTTGACAGGATTGGGATAAGTATATAAATTCGGGGCCGGGTTTCTTTCTGATGATCCCGTTACGACGAGGCTATTGTTTCCGATAGCTGAAACAGGCTCCTCACCAGCAATTAATATTCCTTTGTGGTATAATGTTATGTGTTCATTTAATAATAAAGCATTATTATTGGAATAAGAGTAATCGTCACTCTGATTAAAATCAGACCAATCTGACTTTGCTATTCTATAGTTAATATTACCTGAATTAGACAAAGGGTATAGGGTACCTGCTGATTCGTTGAAACCTATTTCAAAGTAAGTATCTCCGCCTTGGCGTGTAGGATTAACACTTACAAAGTTTCCGGAAACTTTGTCATTTCCTAGCTTAATATAATCAAAAAAAGCATTGAGATTAGTGTTTCCTTCTTTTGTAAACCAATATCTTACTTTTATATCCTTATAATCAAGTTGAATATTCCCATCATTATTGATTGACATAAAAGTGCTTATTGTATTATAGTTAGCTACTGTTTTTGAATCTGCATACACATTGATTTTTCGTAAAAAGGTAGCTTCTGAAGGTTCTGTTCCCCAAATCAGTTTCCCATTTCTGTAAGCTGTAATTTTATTTTGAAAAACAGAGGAAGGTGCATCTAGCCATGAATAATCATCAGTTTCGTTTAATAAACTCCAATCGGCATTAGCCAATCTCGATTGAATAACGCCAGAAGTCGCATTGGCATTTATGTCACCAGCAGATGATAGAAAGCTATACTCTATATAGCCCAATGCTCCATTACGTGGTTTTTGTAAAGAAACATAAGTCATTTTTACATTATCATTGCCAATAGGCGAATAATCAATAAAAGTGTTAATACCGGTATAATTCTCAGGTGTAAACCAGTAACGGATAGTAATTTCATGCAATGGAATTGCCTTTGTACTTTCATTCACCAAAGTTAAGTATGGCTTAATTTGATTGTTGGAAGTGTTTCCGTCACCATCCTGATACTTGATTTTTAAAGTTGATAGTACTGTAAAAGTTTGGGAAACCGCACTAGCAGGATTATATGTGGTATTACCTGTCTGTGAAGCAGTGATGGTTACGTTTCCGATTCCAACAATGCGTATTCTATTATCAATAATTTTTGCGACTGTCGTATCAGAGCTAATGTAAGTTACGGTTAAGCCGGAAGAAGCTATTGCTCCTGCTTCGAAATCTGAATCATCAATATATTTGGTTGAAATGTGCCCAAAGTTGATAACTTGTTTTTCTTTTACTACAATCGTTAATGCGATATTATTTGAGCCAAATTCGTTTGAAGCTCCAATAGTAACGGGAAATGTTCCTGCAAGAGTAGGTGCTCCCGTAATGATACCAGTACAAGTATTTAAAGATAATCCCGTTGGTAAATCAGAAGCAGATATTAGCGTTGGATTATTATTGGCTACAATGACATAATTTACAATAGAATCTATGGAAGTAATAATGTTGGCAGGGCTGGTAATTTGTGGCGCATAGCCGGCAATACCATAAAATTCAATTTCTGCAACGTTTCCAAAACCATTATTAGGTGATAAATAACGTATATATCTGAATGTTGAGTTATTATTGATGATTTGTTCGGTCATAGTACCGACTGTTGGTGCGGTTGAAACTGTAAACAATGTCGTTGGGTTACTAAAGTCTACAGAGTTTGAACCTTGGAAAATACCACCAACCATTCTGCTTGGATGAGTTGCTCTTGGAGCAAAGCTGATTTTTGTGATAGTACCTAAAACGCCTAAATCATAACCAACCCATGCTGAACCTGTAGCAGCATCGAAAAAAGTATTAATATCGCCATCCATTGCTGCTTCCTTGGTAGCAGTGGCTACGTTTTCCCATGAACCTGCTGTACCGATTATTGTTCCTGAGAGTTTATTCGGGATTGATAAACTATTGGCAGTTGCATTTGAACTTTCACCAAACTGATTAACTGCAGAAACTACATAAAAAACATTATTTGCAGTGCAATAAGTAATACTTGAATCTGCATAGGCATTTGTAGCTGCTGTACCAATAGTGGTATAAGTACCCGTACCTGAATTTGCTCTTTTTATATTATAGGAAGTTGCACCTTCTACAGCATTCCAATTTAAGATTACTTTTTTATTTGCACGATTAAGCTTTAATCCTGTTGGCGTCGATGGAGTATTATTACCTGCTAGTATAGTCCCGGAGGTTGCTATATTGTCAAAATATGCTGTGGTCGGAGATGTAGTTGTCCAGCCATTACTTACAAATAACCCCGCGTAATAAGAAGAACTTGACATAGGAATTGTAGCCGAACCTACTTCAAACCATGTTACGCCATCCTGTGATTGATATGCTGTAAAGACGTTACCCGTACGTTTTAGCTTAAACCATACTGTAAGCCAGGTATGTGTATTTCCATTAGTCCAGGACCCACTCCCTCCGGTCGAAGTACGGCGGGTAAACCATACTTTTCTAAAACCGTTATCATGAAGACCAATTGATGCCATTGTAGCATTTGGACTAAAAGATTCTCGCATAATGATACCAATTCTATCTGCATTGCTCCCTGATAAATCTGCATCATGTAAACGAGCAGAGATTGTAAAATCGCCGGATGCATTTACATATGCATAACCATGACTGTCAGTAGTACCGCCAAAAGATGACCCTGTACCATTTATGATAAATGTTTTGTTATTCACACTGTTGTAAGAAGCTGTGGCAGTAACTGGTACTGTACCAATATCTCTTAATGCCCAATCCTGGGGCATTGTAGCGCTGCCGTTTACAGGAGCAATGCTTATTACAGAAGAATAGCTACTCGTTCCTGCACTATTGATGGCAGCAACACGGTAATAGTAAGTTGTACCGTTTGTTAGATTTTTATCTACATAAGTTAGTTTTATTTCATAATTATTGGTTGCGATGGTTTGAAAACCACTTCCGGCAGAGGTTGATCGTTGTATAACATAACCACTAGCGACATCTCCTGCCGGAGGTGTCCAGGATAATTCTATTCGAGATATACTTGCTTTGGCAGTTAGGTTAGTAGGAGCAGCTGGGGTTGATAGTGTTGTAAAAGGAGATTGGGTAGCATCTAACGTAAAAGACAAGGCATTATAACCAGAGTATTCGCCGGATGTTGGATAAATACCCCGTAGTTTAAGCATTGCTTTTGTATAAGGTGCACTTAGTCCTTTTCTCACCACATAATGATTATAGACAATCTCAAGCTGTGGATTGGCAGAAATTCTATTAGACCACAGAGAAGCCGGATAATAAAAATGATTATTGACACAATCGTTGTATTCTGTCCAGCTGCCAGGGTAATTCAAGTTATGTTTACTGAAATACTCAAATGCCGCTAATAATCGATTGTTTGCATAACTAAATAAGTCGATGCCTTGATTATAAGCAGACTGGCAAAACTCTGCTGCACAACCCGGACCAATCTCAGCATGTGGCTGGTCTCGTCCCATTTCGGCTATTTGCCCGGTAGGAAATGGAATCATGTTGTTGATATTTCCACCTCCGGCACCATTTTTATAATAATCGACGGCCTCATTAAATTTTGCCTGGTCATCACAAAAAATCCCGATATAAAGAATATTTGCAGCAGCAGGAAAATCCCAGCCAGACCAACTTCCGCAACTACCGATGAAATTATGACACGCAGGGTAGAAGTAATTAAGACACATATACTTGAATCTATCTATATCTGCCTGAGCCCAACCGGGATATGTACGGGCAATCTCTGCCGCCTGCACCATTGTCATAATCGGTAATTGGAATAATTCGCCTGTTACAACTGCATTAATTTTACCAGACCATGCGTTTAAAATATTCACAGCGCATCTGGCATAAGTAGTGTCGCCCGTTACATGCCAACGCAATAAATTATAATAGGCAGCTGTTGCGTCTCTGGCAGCTTGTTGACGAATACCATTAGAACCACCTATGGTTGTAGAAGGGTTTGCAACATAGGTTTTTTGAGCCTTTGAATCCTGAATCATATTATTCCAGCCATCAATCCAGGGGTGTTCCTGCGCTAAAACTTTTGCTTTTATCCTATTCAAATCTGCCATTGAGTGTACTCCTCCCGGATGTACAAAGGTCTGGGCGTTCAGCATATTAGCATTGGTAATAATCATTGTCAGTAAGACAATTAAGTATTTGATTTTTTTCATAGCAATAAGGCTTTGTTTTTTCAAAGAGATTATAAAAAAGTTTCTCAGATTATATTTTAGAGAAATTGTGTATTAACAGATATTAATATACGTAATGTGTTTTATGCGTTTTCCTCTATATATCTCTTCAAGGAAAATGTTGGAAATACTGAATACACCGTGATCCGGTATTGTTTTCAGAAACTGTAAGTTGTTTTTCATAAGCTGTTTAAAGAAATTTAATTAAAATTTGTCAATACAATGCCTGCGCACTTATCAGGTGCGAAATCTATTCTGAAATGAAATTGATTGATAGAATGGGAGTGGAATGCGTTTATTCTATCTTTTGTGCTTTTATATCATAATGTCTTTTGTTAATGTTTGTTTTTATAGTAATTAATCGATTAAGCATTAATTTGTGATTTTGAAAATCATGGAGTTTCTTATTTATTCTTCAGAAATATTCAATAAGATGATTTATATTTTTCATTATATACTGAAATAGTCAATGATAGATTTTTCATACTCTTTTTGGTTGAAAAAATATAAAAAAATTCAGAAACTATCGACGTGCTGAGTTTTGATATCCAATTAATCAAATAAAAAAGCCATCAACATATCATGATACTGAACCCTAAGAGTAGATTTTGGAATAAATTAATACGGATAATAAGTAGATAGACATTCACTTCTCCTATGAGCAACTCTGTTCACAATATAGGTTTTTGTTTCTTGTTATTTACCTTTGAAAGTTACTTTGTCAGTCAGGTTTTAATCTGTTCGGAAACCAATAACTCAACATTGGTTATGGCTACAAAGTCTCATGATTCTGGCATAAGTATTCAATAATTTGCCATGATAAACAATACATGTTTCATTGATTTTATCACCGTCATCGTAAAAGCTCCTTCGGAGGGATTTAACATTTGCTATAAGTCAAAATCAGCAACTAATACACGGAGTATCAGTTGCTGATGAAAAGAGAAAGTTGTTTACTTGCCAATCAGACTATTTAGTTCTGCGACAGCCATTAAATAAGATAATTTGGCTGAATAAAGATCGACTTCGGCTTGTGACAAGTGGGCTTGTGCCTCAAGTATCTCTGTTTTTATATTCATCCCTGATGCATTTTTATCGGTTTGTTCTTTGAGGGCATTGTTGCGGTACTTCACTACTTTTTGGGCAACACCAATCAGAATTTTTGATTGATCAATTTTTCGCCAAGCTTTCGCCAATTCACTATTCAATTGATTTTTGAGATAAGAAATATTCTCTTCTGCCTGCTTTACTTGAAAAGTTCTTTGGGTTAATACTTCTTTATTGGTAAAAAGATCTTGCAAATTCCATTTTAAATTTAACCCAACAAATAGATTCACTGTTGGTAAAATCGGATTTCCGAATTGATACGAGTAACCGGCAATAGCACCTACATCCGGAATATTTCCTTGTTGTGCTGCTTTTACGCCAAGTAAAGCTTTTTCTTTGATTAGCTGTGCTATTTGTAAATCTGGGTTGGCGACTGCATCATTTTTGTATTCATTCAATACTTTAAGTGATTCTTCCTTCAAGTCAGTATCTCTCAACACTAATGAATCAACATTAATATTACTTAGGTAGCTCAAATCACTAAGATAATCTTGCGCTTGAATTGTCAGTTTCATATGGTTTTGTTCTTCTTCTGCGATACTTGCTTGCAGGCCAGATATGCTTACGCTGATTATTTTTCCAGCATTCAAAGCTCCTTCAGCATCATAGAGTTTGGCTTTGACAAGTGCCAGATTTGCCTTTGATTCTTCTGTTTTTTTCTGCACGATTAATACGCCATAATACAGTTTTTCAATGGACAAACGCAATTGCTGACTGGCTTTTAGTTTTTCTTTTTCCGTTAGTTGAATATCAAGACGATTGATGTCTATACCTGTTTTTATTTTCGTCTGCTGACTAATGGGCTGATATATAGACAAACCTAAGCCATAAGTATTGCGTTCACCGAGGGTAAATCTGCTACTTTCTTGTGGCAACAATTGCTCGAGTCCCGTATTGGTTGTTACAGAGCCAAGTACCCCCGCAGGAATGGTAAGTTCTGCAAGTTTGAAGTTGTATTGATAGTTTCCATCCAGAGAAGCCGCAGGGTATTTTTTAATATTATCTTCTCTTAGTTTACTCTTTTTTTCCAGAATTTGCCAGTCTTTAATCGTAAGTAATTGATTAGTTTTCATGGCTGATTCTATCAACTGTTGTAAAGAATATATTTGCCTCGACTGTGCTTTCAAGCCAAAAGCATTCATTAATAAAATGAGTAGCAATAAAATATTGCTTTTGATATTAAACTTCATGGAAAACAAGTGTTTTTGAATCTTGTAAAAATTGATTTTTATCTTTTGGCTTCATCCAAGCAATGTACAGCACTGGCACAGTCAGCAATGCCATAATCATACTCCAGATTACTCCGAAAGCAAGCACGCTGGCAAGCGGGGCCCACATGGCAGATTTAGAAATAATCATTGGCATTACTCCGATAGCCGCCGCCATTGCTGTAAGAAAAATAGGCCGTAAGCGACGTTGAGCTGCAAGGATAGACGCTGTTCGGATGTCCATACCTTGTTTAATCAAGATATTAGTATAGTCCACTAAAATAATGGCATTCCGAACTACAATTCCAGACAGTGCAATCAAACCAATGAAAGCCGTAAAACTAAAGTTGTTTCCTGTAATGTATAAACCGAAGATTGCTCCAAACAAACTCAAAGGAATTGTAAGCATAATAATGAATGCTTCTTTGAGGTTTTTGAACTGGAAAAGTAAGATAAAGAAAATAAGAACTAAGCTAATCAGCATGGCACTTACCATATCTACAAATACCTCATCTTTATTTGCTTCTTCGCCGCCGTATTCAATTCGGTAACCACTTGGCAATTTTAATTTATCTATATCGCCTTTGATTTCACTGAGTAATTCGGCAGGCAAAACATTCGGCATGGTTTCGCTTTGTACTGTTAGAGTTCTTACGCCGTTGCGGTGCATTATTTTTCCCGTTTGCCACTGCGGAATCAGGTCAGAAATCTGTCGAAGTGGTACTTCTTCGTTGCTAACAGGCGATGTCAGATAGATATTTTCTAAATCTTGGGTATCTTTTCGATAGTCTTTGTCTAATCGTAGTACAATATTGACAGGATTATTTCCTTCATAAATCGTAGAAACCGGATAACCACTAAAACCAGTATAAACCATTTGAGCAATACCTGAAGTAGTAAAACCAAGTTTTTGGGCTTCTTCTTTTACTCTTATATCAATGCCATAGCTATCTTCTGCAAAATCATTTCTTACTAAAACACTGCCCTTACTTTTCTTTAAAATACTTTCTATCTGGCTACCGATGGTTTTAAGTTGAGCAATGTCTTCACCGACAATTCGAACTTCTACAGGAGCAATCAATTGCGAACCTTGTTGCATCAGTTTTACAAAGAAAGTACCTTCGGTAGTTAAGGTTTTTACTTTTTCTCTGAGCTCTGCGCTTAACTCTTCGGCGGTTTTTTCTGTGGTGGTATTTACCAGAATGATCGCATAATTGGGAGTTGGTACTTCAGGGGCGAAATTGTAATAAAACCGTGGAGCAGATGTCCCGACAAAAGTAGCGTAAGAATTTACTCTGTTATCAATTTTGATAAGTTTTTCGGCTTCTAGAATTACCTCTTGAGTTTCGGCAATCTTTGTACCTGTAGGCATCCATACTTCTATGATAAATTGATTGCGTTCTGCTGGTGGGAAAAAGAGTTCGCGGACACCATTAGTCATTAAAAAATATGCTACCACTATTGATCCAGTACTTCCCAGTATGGTAAGTTTTGGAAATCTAACACAGCAGTCTAATGCGACATTGTAGCCATCTTGCATATAGGTCAATACTGATTTCTTTTCTTTCTTCGGGCTACTTTCGTCACTTGTTGAACTATTACTATGCAAACCTTTTTTGATAAAAGTATAGCATAACAAAGGTGTAAGTACCAAAGCCACAAAGTAAGAGGCAATTAAAGCAATGGCAACCGTAATGGGCAATGTATAGATAAATTCACCTGTTGATCCTCTAAGTAAAACCATTGGCATAAACGAGGCAATAATGGTAATAGTAGCTGTCAGAACCGGAATGATGAGGTCGTAAGCACTTCGCCAGGCTGCATCCCATCTGTTTACACCTTCGTCTAACAGTTCTACATAATTATCGGCAATAACGATGGCGTCGTCAACGACCATTCCCAGCACCAATATTAATGCAGCCAATGAAACCTGGTGTAATTCAATCCCGAAGGTATTCATCAAAGCAAAAGTTAAAGCAACAGTTACAGGTATTGCCATTGCTGCTACCGAGGCAATTCTGAAAGGTAATAACAGAATAACTACTATTATCACCGAAACAATTGCCAGAAAAAACTCTTTGATAAAGTGTGAAATGTTTTTATCAACCAACGTGGGTTGTGATACCAAAGTAGTTACTTTGATACTGGAAGGAATCAGTTTTTGTACATCCTTGATTTTTGCATCTACTTTTTTTCCAAAATCTACAATATTATTACCCTCGTGCATTTGTATTGAAAGCAACATAGCCTTATTGCCGTTCACTGTAATAATGCTTTCCGGTTCCGCATAATCTCTTTGTAATGAGGCTATATCTCCCAATTTCATGCCTGCCCCAGTCGAAGAAGTACCAATGATTTGGTTGGCCAGGTCGTTTTCTGTATGATAATGCCCACTGGTATAAAGAGACGTTTCGGTATTTTCGTTTTTTACTTTACCAGTAGCATTAATGCTGTTTTGAGATTGTAACAAATTAACTACTTGCCAGAGATTGATACGATAGCGAGATAATTTTTCTGAACTCGACGACACTACAATTTCTTCCTGTTGTTCTCCAATGCGTTTTACTTTTGAAGCCTCGGGCAAAGTGCGAATAGAGGCTTCCATTTTTTGGGTATAAACCTTTAGTTGTTCATAGGTGGCATCGTTACTTTCTAAGGCAATTACCATAGCTTCGGTATCTCCAAAGTCGGAATCAACAATTGGGCCTTGTACTCCTTTGGGTAAATCTACCTCTTTTGAAATTAAAAGCTGATGTCTGAGCTTATTCCAAAAGATATCAGGTTGTTTTACTTTTTCGGTAAGTTCAACATTGATTACTGCTATTCCGTCTTTGGTAGTAGAATAGGTTTTGGTTTTATCTACTTCTTCATATTGAAATAGATATTGCTCTAACTTTTTCGTTACTTGATTTTCTACCTGTACGGGTTTTGCTCCGGGAAACAGGGCAATTACAAGCCCCTGGCGAATCGTAACTTTAGGATCTTCTCTACGAGGCATTTCAAGTAATGAATTTACGCCAATGGCAAATAGCATCAACAAGACCGAGAGCGTGAGATGCTTATATTTAAGTGCTGCTTCAATAAAATTCATGATACTGATTATTTTGAAAGAGTGAAAAGTGACCCGTCTGAAAGTTTCGTTTGCCCGGATGTTACGACGGTTTCTCCCGGTGATAGTCCGGAAACCACTTCAATTTTGTCATTGATTATTTTGCCTAGACTTACATTACGCTTGAAAGCCTTGTGAGAAGCCTTGTCAATCACATAAACATAATTCTGACTATTTGCATCATTGCCAATGCAAGACGATGGTAGTAAAATACCTTTCTTTTGCCTGGGATTATTCAATGTTACTTCTGCAATCATTCCAGGACGAATGTGCAAACCCTTGTTTTCTATAATGATTTTTACAGTAAATGCCCTGGTATCCGGGTCGGCTAAGGCCCCTACTTCGTTTACGTTTCCTTCAAAAGATTTGTCTAATGCACCGATATAGATATTGGCTGCCTGTCCGATCCGGATATGTTGGAGTTCTGATTCAGGAATAGATGCCAATACAAGTACTTTTTGAATATCTGAAAGTATAAATAACGGAGTCCCCACGCCTACAATTTCTCCGACTTCTGTTTGCTTATTTAGCAATACGCCACTAATGGGCGAATATAACTTAGTATCTTCTACATTTTTTGCTTGAAGTTTTTGCTGTAATTGGGCTTCTTTAAGCGAAAAAGAGATTTTCGAAAAGTCACTTTCACTAACGCTGCCCATTGTACGTAATCGGTCTAATCGATTGTATTCATCGTTTGTAGCATTTACCTGTACATCCGAAAGTTGCTTGGCAATTAAATAATTACTGGGATCTAAACTGGCAATTAACTGCCCTTTTGAAATATTTTGTCCCTCTTTTGTGCTGATACTTTTTATTTTGCCTGCTACCATAAAACCCAAGCGGACAGTACTGAAGCCTTCAATACTACCGCTGATAGTGATTTCATTCTTCAAACTTGTTGCAGCTACCTGTTCTGTTTTGACAAGAATGGTCTCTTCTTTTTGTACCTCTTTCGTTTCGCCACTGCATGCTATTAGCAATAGGGCAAGTGGCATGATATAAAATTTCATGTGTTTGTTAATTGATGGATTTTTTTAATTGAATTAGAGTAAGTATTACTTGAGGTATAATTAAGCAATGAAGTATTGCTCCTGGATAATAATATTTTTTATACCTAAAAAGAGGAGTATTCTATTGATTTTTTCTGAAAATATAGGATCTCCCGAAATCGTAAAACACATACCAGGAGCAGTGTTGGCATTGATGATCGCTTCGATATTGGCTTGATTTAGTAAACCTTCATTTTCATCGTAAGTAGATTCATAACTGATGTACAATTGTGATCTGAAATGACACTGAAGAATCTCCAACTCTTTCCGAAAATAGAAACAATGATTTGATGAAAAATATACCAGGGAGACCTGAGCATGATTTGCCAGTCTTTCTTTAATAACAGGAAAAACGGAAGCCATTCCTGTATGATATGTCAAAAAGATATAATGCGTTTCCATATTTCTCTATGCTTTTTTGATTGATTAATGATAATGCAAAGCACGGATGAATTATGACGAAAACTTTTCACATATATTAAAAAATGGAAAAGGCAGTAATTATTTTTTGCCTCTGATAACACTTAAAGTCTGCTGAGTAATGCCCAAATAAGAGGCAATATGCCCTAATGAAGCTCGAAGTAAAATTTTGGGACTCGTTTCAAGTAGATTGGTATAACGCTCTTCGGCATTATGAAATTGAAGATATTCAAGCTTGAGGGCAAAGGCATTGAGAATATCCAAAGAAACATTAAAAAAGAAACGCTGAATACTTGGGTATTTGATGAATAACTCTTGTAAATCAGCATATTGAATTACCCGAAGTCTTGTTTCTTCCAGGGTTTCCCAGCCATAAGGCTCTTCTTTATTGTAAAAAACACTATTGAGCGGGGCGGTGAAGGTATCTTCATCAAAAAAGAAATGCGTAATATCTTTTCCGTCTTTGTAATAATAACAACGAAGTAAGCCTTTTTCGATAAAATAAACCTTTTTTGAGAAGCTATGTGGTTGAATAACGGTAGTGCCCTTGGCATAGTTTTCTTCCTTAAAAGCCGTTGCCAATACTTCGTTTTCTTCTTCGGTAAATGTTATTTCTTTATTGAAAAATTGAATTAAGTTCATGAGTTTTTACTAGAAAGCCACAAAAATACACATTTATGAAAATGTATACAGAAGTTATAAATTATTATATCATAAAATGTATTAATTCTCAGGTAATATTTTTTGTAGAGAGATGTTGTCCATTTATTTACTTGACCTAAGGGTTGAGCTGGAAGACTCCTCTGTGTTTTTACTCTATTCCATTTACAAATTTCTTTTCCAAAAACTACTGTATATAGATCCCTCCATGCTCTTTGGCTCACAGAGCATAAATCTAGGACAGGACAAGGTAAATGATCCAATGTTTATCAAAATAAATCAGCACTCCTGAACCAGTCGGATGCGTCCAATAGATAGCTTACTATTATGACGTACTTTTCTTTTGTCAGGAAGCACGTTACCATTAAAGAAAATGACTACAGAAAGTTCGGATAATGATTTATTTTGTAATCCAAGCTGTTGTATGGAATTAGAGATGTTAATAACAATGGGTTTATCAGATAGATTATAAAGATCTAATACATTTATGAAATCTCGGGATTTGGCTGAGAAGACTTTTTTCTCATTTTTTGAGTTATTCACTAAATATATTTCGTAAACTCCCTCAGGCAGTGGATCTACAGTCACCTGTTCAAAAACCAGCAAAGATTTTATATTAGTTTTCAAAGGAGAGTTGCCGGAAAATACCAATGGAATCCGGCAAAATTTTTCACCCTTTTGAAAAGTAATAGCTTTTTGAGATTGAGCTATTGTTACTGTGTCAGATGTTTTATAAGTGCACATAGGAACAGACGTGTTTAGCAACCCCAAAGTTGAAAATTTGGCTATTCCTATGAGCAATATGGTTAAATATGTTTCCAACTTTATTGAGCCTGAGCTTTATGAATAACGAAATTAACTGCTCCGATCTGTATATTATCTTCAGTTTTTATTTCTTTACCATTTAATGTATTGCCCCTGACTATAAAGGTTAATTCGGCTTTGCTTAAGTCTGATGCTCCCAAACCTAAATTTTTAACAGCAGAAGAAACATTAACAGAAATAGGCGTTTCTTTGCCATGATGATCGTGCTCACCGATTCCGAAGAGATTCAGAACTCCGGCAAATGATTTACTTTTAACAGATGGCGTTTCATTCGCTGGTAAATTAAGATAAACTTCTATCGTTCCTTCCGGTAATTTTGAAACTTTTACCTGATCTATTTCAATCATTACTTTGTCGGAAATTCCGGTAGTAGAAAAGTTTAACTTTTGACTGTTTAGCAGTTTAAAGTCATCATTAATTACCGGGGTTTTAGCAAATGAAAGTTTCAGACGACTTTTGTCAAATGGTTTTGTATTAACGACTCTAAGGGGTTTTAAGATTTTCCAGTTCCATTTTGAAATATCCAATGAGAAATTGCAAGGTAGTTTTGGCGGAAAATCATAACGATAATTCAATTGAGTAGCAGTATTAACAATCTGACTTCCTGTCATTATTACAGCATGTCCATTCTCATCAAAGAAAGTAAATTTCGTATTCATCCATGCGTTATCGGATGTCGGGTTTGTTCGCCCTCCACATTTTCTTAACCATTTTTCCCAAAGACGGTCAATGTTGGCATGATGCAGCCAAAAAACAGGATCTTTAGCGGCTGTTTTAACTACGCCCATATTACCCCCTATTGAAACGTGTACGGAACCATGAGGTCCTTCAAGATCACTGTTAAAATTAAAGAAAGGAATATTATTATTTAAAGCATTATCAATGGCAACCATTATGCTTGATGGTAATGACCCGCCACCATTAATGGAAGAATTGCGCGTATTATCATATAATGTATTTCCGGTACTACTATTCCGGTAAGCCGGATGTAGTGCTGCATTTGTCTGATAATCCCAGTATGGAAGTGTCAGATTGGGATTTCCTGATTTTGCCCGTAATATTCTCTCAAAAAAATAAAGATACATCCGGTGCCACGAAAGGAAAAACTGGGTTCCATGCTGACAGGAATTCCATGCCGGGGAATTAGGAGTAGTAAAAGTGCCGTGAATAGCTGCCTGATACTGCCAGCTGGTCTGGTTTGTTATAGGCAAGGCTTTCATGGCAGCTATTCCGGCTTTAATGGAATTAATTTCAGCGTCGCTTAATGAATAGATGTTTTTTCTAATCATTACTGCAGCCACTTTATCAACACTTGTTTCAAATGGCATTGCTTTTTCTGCCACTGTACTGGTAGAAGAATAGCAAAGTTTAATTTCATTTTCTCCGGGCACTAAATTTTTGTTTTTCAGGCCGACTGTTGAAAATAGTACCGTACAGGCTAGCAGAATACTGCCCAGGAGAGTGATTGTTCTTTTCATGGTTTTATTCGGTTTATGATTTAAAATTTAAAGGATCAATCAGAGAAATATTTGAAAAAACAGGAAGTGATAATATTGATGACTATAATGAATCTTATGGGAGGGGATATTGATGTATAAAATTTAGGAAATAGTTTATAATATATAGTAAAAACAGACAAATTTTTATTTAACGGTACAATTTTGGAGTGAATGAAGAGAATACAGGGACGATTTGGAGAATCAGACGAATAAAATAGGTAATTTGAAATAAGACCAAACCTACAAAGTATTGAAAAACCTCAACCTGTCGGCAGAGCTTCACCGGCCGGCTCTGGGTATGGTACGGTAAATAAGGATAAATATATTCTTTCTATCTGCTTATTGTGTTACAGTCCCTTTCTTCATAAATTTCCTTTATTCTCTCGATATTATGTATTGCGAGGCAAAACAGTGTTCTGTGTCAGAATATTTTTATTAAGTGTTTTCGACCTAAACCGTCACTGATTTAAAGCTCTGAAGTATCCATCTTCTGAATTTTCATTAGAGTATATCAATGTGCTGCCCAAGCATTTTTCATTCGTTTTTAGTGAAGATACTTCATATAATAAATAAGCAGTATTTATATCCAGCAAAATAGTAAAATCCCGGACAGATTCTTTTAGATTAAAGATATGAACTTACAGACGGCACGTTATTTGCTAAAATTTGTATGACAAATAATAATATACAGAATAGATTACCCATAAAATGATTGAACTACTACACATCCCTAAAAATGTTCCATCTGTTTTGATCGCTTTACCAGATAAGTTAAAAGCAGAGTTGATTTCAAATCTAAAAATATCCATTCCCTTTCAGGTAGTAAATATTTTTACAGAAGGAACAGGAGTAATGGATTATCTCAGAAAATTCAAACCCCAATATCTTTTGCTGGATATAAAACTTGAAAATTGTGATTATCTCGATCTGATCAAAAAGTTTAAAAAAGAAAATATCTCAACAAAGATTATCTTCTATCTGAGTACCCCCAATATCGATTCCTTAAAAATATTTTCTTATCCATTCGCAGTGGGTTTTATTCACAGAGGATGTGGGATTAATGATTTGAAAAAATGTTTAACGGCAGTCTTTGAGGGAAGAAAATATTTTTCTTCTGAATTAAACGATTTCATTAATCAACCTGAAAACAAAGATAATCCCAAAGACATTTATAATATAGAGCTGCTGACTTCAAGAGAGAAAGCCGTCCTGAAATTGCTCATGATAGGGAAATCAGAGAAAGAAATAGCGGAGTCTCTATTTATCAGTAATACAACTGTCCGTACCCATAAAAATCATATTCGTGAGAAATTCGGGATAAAGGGAAAACAGAAGCTGAGTGTGGTGTCTATACAGTTAAATGCCTAGTTTGTACAAGATTAGATGGCGTTCATGTATTTTAGAAGGGCGTATATTTCAACAGGTTATCAACCAAATGGATGATATAAAAAAAGTGAAAAATCAACCATTTGGTTGATTTTTTTCATTTAATAACTGCTGAACTTTGTATCGTCTTTTATCAGAGTGTATAAAGTCAAGAAATTCAGCATTTTATCCTGATTCATTTGCCCCGGATTACAAGTTTTAAATTCAAACGTATTATAAAAATATTTATTGTTTCAGTTCAACTTCAAAATATAAATCTTACCCCATAATCTTATTATGAGTAAACTCTACCCTAAATCCTTTATTACAGGAATCCTGTTTGTTTTGAGTACTTTTTTTTCATTTTCTGCGGTTAATAAATCAAAGATTGGGAAAGAGTATGACAATCGGGAAAAAGCAGGAATGTTTTCTGAACGTATTCACCCCGTTAATTCAATAGTAAGAAAACCTTTGAACAAAAAGAGAAGTAATACTATTCCGGCGAAGGAGAGCAAGGAGGAACATAGTCACATTGAAACCAACCTTTCATATTTAGTTCCAAAAGCTGCCAGACTTCTTTCAACTAGTTTAAGACAGAAGCAAAGCGGAGCAGACCCAATCCATTTTACAATTACTACCAATAAAGACTCTGTCTCAATCGGAGAAGAAATTGAAATAAAAATTTCTGCCAAATTATTACCAATTCCATCTAATTCAATGTTTTTCCTTCCCGAATGGTATGGATACTGTTTGAAACTAATTCTACCCGATGGGTTTATTCAGACAGGAGGGGATTATCATGATTATTTGAGAGCGCATATGGATAAAGGAGGGTTAGAGGAAGCCAGTTATATTCTAAAAGGTCATTTTGAATATGATTCAAGAGAGCCGGTTTTTAAATTAATCCGTGGATTTGAAGGGACTTTAACAAAAGGAGATTTCTATTTAAAAGGAGAAAAAAAGCTTTTTATAAAAGCGGAAGATAAGCATCACAGAGATGAACTCTATTTGCAAGCTAGCAATGATATAAATACTAAGGGAAAAGCGAATAGGGTGGCACTAACATTAAAGCATGAACATGTTCTTAATGCTACGTTTAGTAAAAATGGAGTTTTTGATTTTTGTAACCAGTACGGCACTTTTATAGTAGAGGGCTGCCCTGTTAGTCAAGAGTTTTATGATAATTTTAGTGGTGGACGTTTTCTAAGAGATTATGAGAGTAAGCAAATATTTAAAAAAAATGTCAAATTTTATTATAAGGATGTCAAAGAAGGAGATGCTGTTGGAGATGTGGCTTGGATTGATTATACAGATGTACTTTTGAATACTGCAACTTCAAACGGTTCCAAAATCTGGTCAATGAAATTTAATAATGAAAATGGTATTTACAGTTTTAATATAAGTGAAACAGCAAATGGATTAAGTCAAAGTTGTTCTCCAAGATCGACTTTACCCGTAGATGATTATGGATATCTATATTTTACAAGGTATAGAAAAATAGTTTGTAATGATAACTCATCAGCGGAAAGCTCTAACAAATTTAATAGAACAAAGTGTTTGAGAGCTCCTGCTCCAACAGTTTCAGCTTCTTCACAAACAATTAATCAAGGGGAGAGTGTGACAATATCAGCAAATGGCTGCCCTCAAAATTATCAGGTAGTATGGGAAAATGATTATATTCCCAAAGGCATTAGTTCAACAGTTATGAGCTTATCTGATACGAAGACATTTCAAGCCTATTGTTCACCTTTAGATGAAGGTTGCTCCAGTGAAGAGTCAAATTCTATAACAATAGCCGTAAATCTTTGCAACAACAGTTCCATCCCATCTCCTGCATTTTCACCTTCCAGTGCTACAATTAATCTGAACGAAAGTTATACTATACAGACAAATGGCATTTGCGGTGCAAACACATTTCAATGGGTGTCAGGACCAGCTTCAAACCCTGTTCAGCGCGCTGGTACATACACTGCGGTTTGTAAAAATACAGCGGGCTGTTTCAGTGCTACATCCTCTTTTACCCTCAATGTAAATAATGACCCTTGTGTTACGGCGACAATTGCTTCTCCGGTATTCTCACCTTCCGGTGCTACTATTAATGAAGGACAAACCTATACCCTTCCGACGGATGTTTGTAATAATGGGAATAGGTTTGAATGGCGGGTCGCTCCTCCAAGCAACCCTGTCGGGGTTGCAGGAACATATACTGCCATATGTAAAAGCATAGATGGATGTGTTAGTGGGACATCTTCTTTTTCTTTGATGGTAAATGGCCGGACTTTAAATGTTTCAAAATCAAACCCTAGCTGCTTCAATAATGATGGAAGTTTCCAGGTTACCATTAATGGAAGCTCCGGAGAAAATTTTCTATATACCCTGATTAATACAGCTAATAATCAAACCATTTATGGAGGTCAGGATGATGGTACTATGCATAGCTTTTCGGGATTGCCACAAGGGAGTTATAAAATTCTCGTACAGGTAAAAGGCACATCTGTTTATTATGAATCTTACCAAACTCTTACCAAAAGTTGTTCTGGAGGAGGAATCGTAATTTCAAATAAGACTAACCCCAACTGTTTGAATGGGAATGGTTCTTTTACTGTAACTGTTTCAAATCCAACCTCAGGTATCGGATATGTCTATTATTTGATTAACAATAACACCAATGTACAACTTGACAAGAAGTATAATGGATCAAGCAATACTTTTACCGGATTATCTGATGGAAACTATAGAGTTGATGTATGGGAAGATAGAACTGGAGGAGGAGTAATCAATGGAAATGAAAATGTAAGTTTAATAAAGGATTGTAGCGGGTTTTCAGCATCAATTAGCAAAAACAGAGATTCGAATTGTGGAAACAGAGCCGGTTCTGTAACGATTACAGCATCCGGAAAGAGTGGCGGATGTTATAAATATACTTTAATAGGAGGTCAGAATCAAGCTTATGTGAAAGAATCAGGTCTGATAAGTAGTAACTCCTGGACGGTCGATGATCTTCCTCCCGGAAATTATTATGCGGGAGTGCAATTCTCACAGGATTGTGAGCATATGTCAGACATGGCTTCTACCTCATCGGTTGCTCTGAACAAGGATTGTTCTGACTTTACAAGTTTATTATCTATAGTAAGCTTACCAAACTGTGAAAATAACAGAGGAGCAAAACTTAGAATAACGGCAACGTTTACCGAATCTGTAGCATATCCTCCGGGATATAAGTTTGCTCTTTTTGAAAAATCAAGAAGTTTTACAGTACCCGGAGAGTCACATCCGGTTGCAGAAACTACATCATTTAGTACCAATAATACCTGGGAGGTTACTACTATCAAGGATTTTGCTACTAATCAGCAGATTCCACTCCCGGTTGGAGAATATTATGCAGGTATTTCTGTTACGAAAGATTACAATTCTGTTTATACTTCCGGAGTAAGTAATACCTTGCAACTGAACAATGATTTTACGGTAAATGTTCAGCCAATCAAAGGTATATGCGGTAGAAATGATGGTAAACTGAATGTTACGATTAATTGTGGAAATGGAATATTTGCGATCTTCCTTTACAAAAGACCTGATAACAGTCCTTACAGAGTTATTGGGAGTGCACCGAATTTCCTGCAAACCAGAAATAATTTAATTGAAAATCTTGCTGCCGGGACATATGATATCTTGGTTCAGGAATTGAATAAAGACGGTTCATACAGACGTTCTGCAGAAATGAAAAATATTATTCTGGGGGACCTTCCTATTCCAATAAAAGCGATCACTAATAAAAGCTCATATTGCCCTGGAGAACAGATTACATTAAGTGCTGCAAATGTTCCGGCAGGAAGTACTTATGATTGGGTTGGGGTTCCGACTGATCAAAAAAGCCAGGCCTCTCCATCTTTTAAATTGCCATCTAGTCCCGGATATTATCGGTATTTCGTAGGAGGCAAGTCTGGTCTCTGTGATCTGCAAGTTGATACCGCACTGGTTTTTATCAGAACTCCTCCGGTATTAGTGATGGGTACAAATAGTACAGATGATGGGGTAGGTAAAATTGATACAGGAGATGATCTGAAAGTTTGGGTTAACCAGGTTTTTGATCAACCTTATACTTATGAATGGAGATTTAATAAAGTTACGACAGTAATAGGAACAAATAGAGAGCAGACTGTTCTTAATGTAACCGCTGCCAATACAGGTACCTATAAAGTAAATATTGTGGATCAATATGGTTGTACGAATAGTGATAGTATTAAAGTAAGAATAAAGCCATTGAATTGTGGTTTGACAATTCTTCCAACCAAGGTATGTTACATTGAAAATAATCGCCGGTATGGCAAGTTGCAGGTGAATGTAGTGAATATAACACGAAACTGGTCAACATTCCTTAAAATTACAAAAGTGAAAAATGCTGATGATGAAGCAATTGATTCACTTTTTGTCAATGAATTTCAGGCCTATACTGCCAGTTCTTTCCAGAAAGTATATGACAAGATTTCGGATGGAACCTATAAAATAGAAGCCCTTACCAAAAGGATTGCGGATCAGATGACAGCTGACACCTGTCGCGCCTCGGCTGTAATATTTTTGCAGGTTTGTCAGAAAAAATGTGGTCCCATGAATCACTATATTAACTGCGGGGTTACTCCAACCCTTGACCTGACCCAGGAAATTTTCCGTGAGACACTTGCACAAGGTAATATTATTGCAGCAGCGGATTTTGATGTAAATGTACAATCAGCAACCAAGGTAACTAATCTTACGAATGCCTCTTTGAATAATTACACTTTTGATGGTCTGGGATATATTCAGGTACCCTATCTGAATTTCGTCAAGGTGAAAGTTGAAATGAAACAGGCAGTATTCAATGAGTGTAATCAGTTGGTGTCCGGAACAGTATTAACTACTTATGATCCTAACTGGAAGGGTGTTGTAAATGTCGGAGAAACAGCAGATGATGTGACTGCTATATATAAAGAGCTAAAGGATCTTACTCAGGCTCTGGTCAACGTAAATCTGGGAACACTTGAAGAAAGGAAAGCTAAAGGTATGGCTAAGCAATTATTGGATACCAATAATGATTTGCCCAAATCGCTGGTAGATACCAAGAACGAATTGGCTTCAAGATTAACAGATATCAATAAAAAATGCAATAACGGAACCTATGCTCAGGCTGAGTGCGATACAGCCAATGCCCAATACAAAAAGGATATAAAGCAATGGCAGGACGATGTTGACAAATTTAAAGATGATTATGTCCGTATAGTACAATTGGCACTTACCCAAATTCTGAATGAGGCAAACGCGGCTGCCAATGGACAGAAATTGGAGAGAGATAATAAAGGGGCTGTATTAGGTTTCCAAACAAATGAGACGGGGACGTTGGCTACCTCACTTGCTACAGGAACAGTCATTGTTGAGGAGGAAGAATTGAATATTCCTGTAGATGCAGTTACAGTTGAATATTATAATTCCGAAGTACAATATAATGAAACAATGATTAAGAAATATATTTCAGATGTGGCTAAGGGGAATCGTCAGACGATGATTGATTTGGCGAATAGGTTGAAACAGGCTGGTACTACTAAAAAACTAGCTGAGTATATTTTTGAAGAATTAAAAAAAGGTACACCGGATGCGAACATAGCCAGTCCGGTTGTTAAATCTACTATTACTGATGATATGAAATTGATTTTATTCCAAAAAGTATATAAGAAGTAACACCTGAAAGCCCATTATTGAAATAATAGAAATGAATAAGATAATAAGATATTTTACCTTGATTTTGATAGTATGCCTGAGCATAGTTCAGTTTGTTCAGGCAGAAGTCTCTGTAAATGTTGATACCAGAGATAGTGCTTCACAAACCTTTATAGAAAAGTATATTGAGGTTGGTTCGAGGCGCTTGAATGAAATGATTGCCCAGAATGAAGCGAACGATCTTAATGGAGAATCATATAAGAATATTTATGTAATCGACATTGCCAAAGAAATGGTAAAGTCTGGTTTTCTGGCTAACGAAGAATACCTGAAGTCATTTACCGTAAGAAATGATATTGTACCAGAAAAGGTGGGTAAAATATCATTAAAGGAATATGATGAGGCAATGATTTCGGCAAATAATTATTTGTCGAATATTAACACCACGCTTGGAGCCAAGGCAAAGATTTATATGGGATTGAATCTCTATATGGGAGATGTCTTTTTTACCAAAGAAGTAACAGGAGTACTCAATCCCTCAAATTTTGATATGGTGACACCTGGCAATGAAAAGGGGTACACTTCTGTTAAGACAAAATTCAATGATATTTACTCCGCCATCTATAATAACATAATTAATAAGACTAATGTGGTGGTAATTAGTTATGGAAGATTAAGAGAATATATTGCTTTTTCTGAAAAAGATAAGATTCAGGCGCATCCTGTAATTTATGGTATTTGGGACATACAAAAAGGAAGTGTTGCATATCTGCCAGGCAAGAATCCGAATTTAGGAGAAGTACGGAAAAATAGCAGTAATGGAATTACTAAAAATGCATTGGAGGGGAAACTGGAAAGTGCCGTTTGGGCAGTAGCAGATGCAATACTTGATCTGGATCCTAGATTTATCAATGTTTCAACCGTCGTTACTGCATTAAATAGCGATGAGAAAAAAAAGTATCAGGATTTTTTTGATGCACTGGATAGGAATCTGTTTGATAAAGAAAATACTATTGTACTCTATTATGATGATGCTACAATCAGTGCTTATACTTCAAAAAAAGATGAACTTTTAAAAAGAGGAAAAGATATTATTGGAGTCAAATTAGTGGGTGAAAATGTTGTAAAAGTTGATTTTATTCTCGGAAAAGCAAAGGGGCTCATTAATAATATTCAGATTAGCGGTCCTTCATGTTATCAGGAATCGGTGGTATTAAGTGCTCAGGATGAACAAGAATATTCGGGCTTCCTTACAAAACTTTCCTTAGGTACAAATATTCTACCGGAATTATTACGTCCGCAAAGAGTCCAATATAGCCTGTATAAATTTATTTTCAGGTTCTTGCTTTGTTCGACGAATGAAGCGAATGTTAGAGCTTCTTGTAAATGTGCAGGTCCGGTTGATCCTTCTAATGGAGATACCTGTGATGATATGAACAAAACCTGCGTTTTTGTAGGTGGGGCAGTGAATGGACTTATTGATGACCTTGATATTGTGAGTGCGGTTGAAGGATTGGGTACTTTATCTTTAGGATTTGCAGGCGCTGTTGCCAGTGTTGCCAATTGGGGTTGGAATAGAGTTAAAGATTTAGAAAGCCCCAAATCCTGGGATATTTCCGACCCACAGCGTATTCAGGCTTTTTGTCAGACTTTAAGTTGGAAACAAACAGAAGATGCTTTAAAAGTATTACCATCCAAGGTTCAGCAATCTGCTTATTGGAAAAAAACAATGGCAGTAGTTGATTTTATCAATAAATTTTCAAATAATACTTACAACCGGGGCTGGGCTATTGCTACATTCTGGACTTTAGGTGAAGCTGCAGCAAAAATAGTAGGGAAACTCACTAAAAAGCAGTTAAATAAATTTGTTAAAAGCGGGGACGAAGCAATCGCTGGTGTTACAGCGTTAAAAACGATTTGGGATGCAGAAGATTTAGTTACTGATGGAACTCAAATTGTCACTAAGAATGCTCTTGGTGATGCAACTGCTTTGCTGGACAATACTCCTTCCGGAATAAGAGTACTTTTTAATAAATTTAATAAAGCCTCCGGCTGGTTTTTAAATAAGGCGGGTGAAGCTGGTATTACGAAAACTTATGATGAAGCAACAGGCTATTTAAAGATATTTAGTAATGGGGTTGGTAGTGAAACAGTCGCTGTGATTCGGAAAAATGGGGATGAAGCAGTTTTAGAGATAAAAAAATATAGCGATGATGGGGTAGATGTTCCGTTTGATAATAGCCCGAGTATGGAAATTATTGAACCAAATGGTACAAAGGCTCAAACTGAAATTACGGTAGGAATTGATGCAAATAATAATTTTGTTTGTGTGGATGGTATCAATTGTTTCTCAAAAGGGACAGAAATAGCAGTAGAGGGCGGACACAGGAAAATAGAGGAGCTCAAGCCGGGGGATTTGGTTAAATCTTACAATGCCTCTACCGGTAGGGTTATCCTGAATAAGGTAGTTGGTATCTTTCATAAAACTGCCAGTAAACTGATAAAAGTATTTATAAAAGGAGATACAATAACTACAACTTCTGAACACCCCTTTTATGTAAATAATACATGGCTTCCTGCGGAAAAGCTATATAAGGGTTTAAGATTATTAACGCTTTCCGGAGCTTTAATAAGTGTTGACAGTGTTGCGACTGTTCAAGAAACATTATCAGTTTATAATTTTGAGGTTGAGCACTCACACAATTATTTTGTAGGCAATGAAGAGTATTTGGTTCATAATGCATGCAGAATAATTGATGGTGCCTCTGATAAGGTTCAAAAAGCCTATAATAGTGCTTCAGGAAGTAAATTAGCGAATGCTTTAGCAAGCTCCAAACCAATGGTCTCATCACTAAATAAGTATGCCTACAATGCTCACCATTTAATTCCAAAAGAAATTATTGTTAAGCTAAAAGGCTCGCTTTTTGCGGCGATAGATGCGGGTTTTGATTTTAATGGAAAGGTAAATGGGAAATGGTTGAAAAGATATGTTGGGAATGGGAATAATAAATATGGAGATTTAGATGGACTTCACACCGGACATTCGAAATATAATGAGGCTATTGTGATACTCTTTCAAGAATTTGAGAAATTAGCTAAGAATAAATTACCTAATGGGCAATTTAATCCTCAAAGGTGTTTTGACTTTTGCAATGATTTGACGCAGGAACTGGAAAAAATGACAAATAATTTGCAGGTGAAAAGAGCAGCGACGCCCCTTTCGACCAAAATGACACTTGATGATTTAGAATCTGAGATTTTGAATCTTTTGACTGATACGAGTAAAAGCCTTAATCAAAAATATTTATAAGAAAATACTTATGAAACAAACTTATATATTGAGTTATACAACCGATTTAAAAATAGTTGGAGGATTACCGCAGTTAGACTTTGTTAATTGCAATTATGGTATAAATAAAGAGAGTTCTTTTATCCACATCGAAAAGAACTGGAATGATAAATCCTTCAAACCTGATCTTATCAATTGTTTTAAGTTTAAACATTTAGCAAGAGGCAGGCAAACAGATATATTATCTGTCAGTTTTTCAGTTTTTGGCAGTGCTGGAATACTGGTAAGTGATAGATTTAGAGATATTCTTTTGGAATATAAGCTTTGGGATTATAAAATCTATGACATGCTGATTCCCAATCATAAAGCGGAGTTCCATTACAATTATATGCATTTTATGAGTAATGACAGCAATTTAGAGAAGATGTTTGATGCTGTTGATTTTCCTGAATGTAAGTTAATAGGGCGGAGAATTATTAATGAAGACCCATATGAAGAAATAAAAGAAGATGTTTTCTTTCAAGATAAAGAAGCATATCGTGATTTCTATTTTGATAGGAGCAAAGCTGGATTAATTGTAAAAAAATTGGCATTAAAGGAAGAATATAAGGATTATGATTTGTTTAAAAATCCTTTGGCTTCTGGAGGTATGCATATACACATATCTGAACGCTTGAAGAACAGATTAGAAGAGGAAAAAATTACGGGCATAACAATGACTCCTACAACAGAGTTCAGAGTGCCTTATGCTGTTGAGTAATGAAATAAGAGGGGATCCTAATCCATGCTCTGTGGCACACAGAGCATGGATTAGGTAAGTGGTCAGTGAGCCACCAACCATGATGAAGAATTTAAAAAATACAACAACCTATAAGAATAATGAATAAACGTTTACACCTTTTTAGAAGCATTTATTGGCTTTGGTGTTTTCTTTGTGTCTTTAGCATAAAGGTCTTTGCGGGTTCAGAAATTGGCCCTGCCAAAGATAAGCCTGATGATAAAGACAAGGGGAAGATAGCTGTGACTGAAACGGCTAAACCACAAGCTTCTTTTGCGGTAAGTAAATCGACGGCCAGTCAGATGAGCTTAGCCCTGCAAAAGGCAATGTCACAAATGGGAGCTTCCCAAAAGAGTCAAAGAATCGTAATCAGACAGGAAACAACTCAAATGCTGAAGGTTCTGAATGACACCAGCCGCCAGACCGCCAAGGTTCAAAAACTTAAAAAACAAGCTGATAGTACCTTTAAATTGCTGGAGAGAATCAGTCAGCTGATTCCCTTTGAGGAATTTGGAAGTGGAAAGGTTATTGAATTCCCCATCGGTCTGCATCAGGATCTTCCCGGAGAAAATGCCGGAGTAGATATTGGTTTTACCAACGCCAAAATTACCCGTGATATTGCTTATCTGACCGTTTTTGTCAGAATGCGTCTCCCTTTAAAAAATGCTCTTACCGGAGAACCTTACCAGGATATCTTCTTCGGGGCAGATTCTCTGAAACTTTCACATGACGGTAACCTCATCGGAGATTCCCGTCTGGCACTTTTAGGCGATATCTCCATTCCTTTTGGTAAAGCGATCATGACGCTGAAAGGTGGGTTGGATATGTCTAAAGGAACAGTGGCTGATACCATTACCTCTGTTACCCTTGATTGTAATCGTTTTAAGGAGGTCTCAGTTAATGCAGAATTGTTATTTCCGAGAAGTATGCTGGTGCCGATCGATTATGATGGGAATGTAACCAGCGGTTTAGTTACCGGAAAGTTTTATACTGTTGCACAAAGTTTACAGAATATGCTTGGGAAATTAAGCCTTAACTCTTTTGCTATTAACGGGTTTGAGAACTGGGGCTTCAGATTAACCAATGCAGTGCTGGATTTTAGTGAAACCAGAAATTCACCAGATGTCAAATTTCCTAAAGGATATGTAGAAAGAAATCTTCCGGCAGGAGGAGCAAGTGCATGGAAAGGGGTATATGTAGATAAGTTTGAAGTAATTCTACCCTCAGAATTCAGAGAGCGGAACAGAACGGATAGAATTAGTTTCGGGGCAGATAGTTTATTGATAGATGAGTTAGGGGTAACCGGAAAATTTTACGGAAAGAATATACTTAGTATCAAAAAAGGTGATGCAAATGGCTGGAAAATGTCATTGGATTACCTGAAGGTCGGCTTTGAGGCAAATGCCTGTACCGGAGGAGCATTTAACGGTCGTATTGTCTTACCCGTTACAGATGTCCGCAAGAATGGAACAGAGTTTGATACCACCGGAACGATTGCTTATAGTGGTATGATTCAACGTGGAGGGAATTATACATTATCTGTGAGGTCTGTTTCTCAGTTGAAATTTGATGTTTGGAAAGCCCGGGCAACCTTATTGCCAAACTCCAGAGTGGATTTGGTGGTAGAAGATGGGGTATTTAAACCGAAGGCAGTGCTGCATGGCAGTCTGGATATCAATTATGACCAGGCTAAAACCAAAGCTGAGAACGAAGGTGATGCACAGGCAAAAAATGTAGATATAGACCTGAAGACGATTACTTTCAGGAATCTCAGGCTCTATACCGAAGCACCTTATATTGAAATAGAATATATGGGGTATAACGGAGATGTCAAAATAGGAGGTATGCCTATGACTCTCAATACCATAGAGGTAAAAGCCAGTGGAAATACAGCAAGTATAAACCTGGGATCTAATATTAACCTCATGAAAGGAGGTTTTAATATTGACGGTGGGATTTCCATCAAAGGGAAACTCAACATGGATACCCAGGCAGGACATCAGTGGGAATTTGATGGAATCGGAATAACAGTGTCTTGTCTGGATGCGGACATCGGTCCGTTTAGGATGAAAGGTTGTATAAGACCATTTGAGAATAATCCATGTCTACCTCAGGGTAAAGGTTATGAAGCATCGATCGCTTTATATATCAAGGATCCGAGCACTCAAAAAACTATGGCAAAAATTGATGCTATGGGAATTTTTGGGAATAACCCTGCAGAAGGAGATGAAGGAAGGTTCTGGTTTGTAGATGCAATGGGAACATTCCCGGCTGTTCCATTGGGAGGTCCGTTATCAATGAATGCTCTGGGAGGAGGAGCGTATCACCATATGGTTCCAACCAAAGATCGTTGTGATGCGTCTCTTTCAAAGCTAAAATATGTTTATAATAAAAACATAGCATTAGGTTTTAAAGCTGTAGTTGGTTTGGAAACCTCTGGTAAGAAGTTTTTGGAAGGAACAGCGGGTTTTGAAATTGTCATTAACAGGAATTTCGGAGTGAACAGTATTGGTTTCTTTGGAGAAGCGACAGTTGCTTCATCTTTCCCTTTTGCTAAAATTACCGGAATAGCGAATGAGATAGAGGCAAAGAAAAAAATGATTAGTGATAAACTTAAGAATATTGTTCCATTAAGTAATGCTATTAATTCAGTCGTTAGTCAGGATACATTAGCCAGAGAGATAAGTCAGAATGATTTAACTAATAAGGCTAAAACAATTTATGCGGCGAATGTCTCTGCGACAGAAAAAAATGCACTTTCCGGAACAATCAGAGGGAAAGTAGGAATCCTTTTTGATTTTGAAAATGGTATTTTCCACGGTGATGCGGAATTGTTCTTTAATGTAGCAGGTGGAGTAATTAAAGGGATCGGACCGAATGATCGTGCTGGCTGGCTGGCTATTCATTTCGAACAAAAGAAATGGTATCTGCATATTGGTAGTCCAACAAGCCCTGTAGGGATAAGCATGGGTGTCGGATCGTTCAGAGTAAATTCATGGGCTTATCTGATGGTTGGTTATGATATTCCTGAGATGCCTGAACCTCCTTATTATATCCGTCAGTTACTGGGGTATCAATACACCAGATTAACGAGGAATCCGGATCCGCTTTCCAGAGGTTTTGCTTTCGGGTCAAATATCAATGTCGATACCGGGGATATGCAGATACTTGCATTTTATGCCAGGGTTCAGGCAGGCCTGGGCTTTGACGTACAAATGACGGACGCATTCAAAGATTGTAACCCTAAACTTGGTATTGATGGTTGGTATGCAAGAGGTCAGGCTTATGCTTATTTTGATGCTTCCGTTGGTATAAGTGTTAAAATCTGGTTCTGCAGGATAAGAATTCAAGTCTTCAGGGCGGGGGCCGGCGTACTGTTACAGGTAGGATTACCCAACCCTACATTTATGACAGGGTATCTGGCGGCAAGATATAATGTAATGGGCTTTAGCGGAAGCTTTAACTTAAAAGTAGATATTGGTAATCAGCCAAAATGTTCTTTAATAAGATTCCCATAAGAGTTCATACACAATAATTGCTTTAAAAACGAAAGACATGAAGTTTGTAAAAAATATTTTAATTGTTTTAATTCTTTCAGGCTCATTGCAAGGATATGCTCAGGTATTTAATGATAGTATCAGAGTAGCAACACGTCCTGCTAAAAGCAAGAATGCTATCATGTTGCGCTGGTTGCCTAATAATTATTCGCTTTTGGAAAAAGGAGCGAAATACGGTTATAAAATCAAGCGTAAAACTATCAGGAGAAACGGACAGACTGTTTCTCCTGATGTGACGGGAAATATAACTGAATTTACAGTTCCAGCTTCAATGCCTGTTGGAGTAACACTTCCTGAAACATGGAAACCATATCTATTGTCAGGTTTTCAGAAAGAATATTTTAATCCTGATTCATTATTTGAAAAAAAGAACGGGGTAATTATCAGAAGGAAGTATAACCTTACTGACTCATTGAACAAATACCATAATAATGGAACTTTGCCGCTAGCAGTAGATAGTTTAGCATTGAGAAAGTACGTTCTTCCTACACAATATGGTTTGCCGATTTATCAGGATAGTATTTATCATGTGCTTATTGCAAATACTTTTTATGGTAGTTATACCAGTGATAGTACAGGCGTGAGAATTGTAAAGGATTCTTCAATTACTAATTTGGCTCAGGCAGAAAGAGACCAGAAATTCGATATGCTTGTTTTAGCAGCCGACATGAAATTTTCTGCCGCTAAGCTGGCAGGTTTAGGATATACAGATGTTACGGCACTGGAAACAGAGCAATATATTTATGAAATAACTCCTCTGAAAAGTGACGGGACAGAAGAAACCAATGTTTTGAAAGGAACGATAAAAGTAAGTTATAATAACTATAGTGATGGGGGGATTTATTATTATGATTTGCCAAAACCGATGAAGCCAAAGGTTATTCTCGCCGATAAAAGTATGGATGTCAGATGGAAAGATAACAGAAATAATTTTACTGCTTACAGTGTCGAAAAAGCTACCGACAGTACTGGTACTAAAACCAGGCTGAACAAATTGTTACTCGTTAATTTAACGGCAATAGACTCTTTATATTTTATTGACAGAGATACAACAAAAAACAAAACACAACTTAAATCAGGGTTTACATATTATTATCGTGTGATAGGGAAATCTCCTTTTGACGAAGAAAGTGTTTCCGGTTTTATAGGAGCAAAGTATACTGAAAAAGCACAGTATATTCCCAGGATTACTGAATCAGGTCCGATTGCTTCGGTAAAAAATAATTATCGGATTAAATGGGAGTTTAAGCCTCCGGTTATTGGATATACCAATATGCGTTTTGTTGACAACAAATATCTGGATGCCTCAGGCACTGAACAAACAAGAAGAGATACTTTATATGACGAAGTATTAGATACGGCTAAAATTGCAGTAACCCGGTATAGTATTCGTAAAGCATCAAAAGATACTGCGCATGTTGAATTTGCAAGCGTCGGACCAACAGTAGATACATTGCGTTTTGCAGATATAAAGAAGGCAACATATGTTGTTGTGGTAGCGATTTCCCCGACACATGGAGAGATATATTCTCAGTCGGTATTACTTTCTCCGAAAGATGATACGCCGCCTAATAAACCAATAACGCTTACTGCCGAAGTAATAAGGAATACTACCAATAAAAAACAATTGGTAAAGGTAAAATGGAAAAGGAATGAAAAAGTATACCCTGAAGATTCCGACGTTTCAGGCTATAAAATATTTAAAGCTAACCGGTTAAGTAAAAGTGGGAAAATAGAGGAGCCGTCACTTATCTCTGATACACTTCATACATGGAAAAGAGATGCTGATTCCCTATCTGTTTATATGATAGATACACTGGCTGAAAATGCATTAAGTCTTAATCCAAGGATATATTATAAAATTCAGGCATTTGATAAGAGATTTAACCATTCTCTTTTCTCTGACAGTATTGTTGTTAAAAACCCAAATAGAGCCAAGCCTAGCCAACCAGTCTTTAAGTCTTACAATATTATTAAAGATGGGGTGAATCTGATCTGGGTTAAAAGTAACGATGACAGTCTGAATACGACTGTTCATAAGTTAATTAGATTAGACGAACCTTTTAATACTACAAATTTTTCTCCGTTAGTGGCGAACGATTTTAAGCTGCCTTCTGATACCGTTTATCTTGATAAAACTGTTCTTGGAGATACGAGATATGCCTATTACCTGATGGCTATTACAGCAGACGCAGATACCATTTTAAGTCCACCATTAATTCTTGATATCCCCGGAGCAATTCTGGATAAGGCACTTAGTTCAACAAATTTTGATTTCAAAGTTTCCGCAAGTCGTCTTAATGGCCAGAACGAATTAAAATGGAGTCTGACGGGTCAGTCTGTAACTGAATATCAGCTTTACCGTTCCGCTAATAGCAATCCGGTTAGCTCCTGGAAAACAGTAACGGGTTCTGATGTTTCGGTAAACGACAGAGAGGTACAGGGGAATATGCTTTATAAATATTCTATCAGAGCTGTATTCACTGATGGCTCAATGTCTTCATGGAAAAATGTTGAGGTACTTTTTCCGGATGAATGCAGTACTACTTTGAAAATTCTCAGAAAGGATTCATTATCCGGAGATAAAACAGATGAAGCTTGTGAGGAAATAGAACTAAAACCTGGTTTTGATTCAGGCCAGAAGGTAAATAATCAAATAAACAGGAAAGTATATATTACAAATCTTGAAGGTCAGCCTAAGAAATAAACTAATGGGAATATGAGACTGATAAAGGTATTAATATTACTCGCTTTTTTACCATATTACGGTTTTTCATCTCATATTTTTGGGGGATATTTATCTATGGTTCAGGTCGATAAATCTCTTGGGAAATTTAGAATAGGCGGAAGCATTTATCTGGATATGAATATTACGGATCCGAATGAATTAATAAACCTTCAAAGAATTTCGCTTAATGTGAAAATTTTCAGAAAACGGGACGGGGCATTGATGAATAGTATTTTATTGCCGTTTAATAGTTTTTCAGATTTGATATATGATAATCCTGTTTGTGCTATTAATCGTAATCTGAGTTCAAGGGAGTTAAGGTATTCAAAAGAGATTGTTTTGAATATGACTGATTATACTGATGCCAATGGTTATTATATGGCTTGGACAAGATGTTGCAGAAGTCCGGACCTAAGCAACATTCAAAATCCTGTTAATGCTGGGCTGACTCTTTATCTGGAATTTCCTGTTCTTCAGGAAAATGGGAAAAATGTTGACTATTCGTCTCCGGAATTTCATGCACCAAACGGCGATTACATTTGCATAAATAAAGACTTTTCTTTTAACCTTAGTGCAAAAGGAGTAAACTCCGGAGATAATTATAAATACAAGATTGTAACTCCTTACGGAAGCACTAATACACAGGTAAACAGTTCGGATGTAGTAAGAGCCGGACCGTATCCAATGATACGATGGAACGGCGGATATTCCGAATCCGCTGCAATATCGGGTAATCCCTCATTAACAATTGATGAAGCTACAGGTATTTTAAAGGTAAAAGCCTCTACAATTGGACTTTTCGCTTTTACAGTTCAGTGTGAACAGTTCAGAAACGGTGTAAGAATTGGTTTGGTCAGACATGATTTTCAATTACCGGTATTTGATTGTTCTAATAACAGACCGTCACCTGCTGAGATTTCATACAATAATAATGTAGTAACAGAGGTTAACTTTTGTCCCGGAGAAACAGTAGTATTAACGACGGGTACCACCGGAGGTAACTGGAATTTTCAGTGGAAGAAAAATGGAGAGAATATTGCGGGAGCCACGCAGCCAACATTTCAGATTTCCGGAGAAGGTAGCTATTCTGTGACCAAAAGCTTTAAGACCTCCTGTGAAGGAGATACGACTTCTTTACCGGTGGAGGCAAAAAGCGGACTGGATTTAAAGCTTAAAGCTTCTAAAGCCAAAATCTGTGACGGAGAGACAGCAATACTTACGGCTATTGCCGGATCAGGAGTAATGTATGAATGGTATAAAGATAATGTTTCACTAGGGCGTAATGACCCGGAACTTACAATTAATAAAGAAGGATTATATGAGCTTAGGGGGCGGACTACAGGCTCTGCTTGTAATGGTAATCAGCAAGTAAGGATTGACCTTATACCTAGCCCCATAATTTCCGGACTTGCACCAGGTTATAGTTTTTGTCAGGGTGATTCAGTAAGCCTTTCTGTGGACAATAATGGAAATGAGAGTTTTGAATGGTCATACAATAATACATTAATCAGCAATAAGGATTTAAATAATATCTGGGCTGCGAAGTCTGGGAAATATAGTGTTAAGGTTACTGATAAAAGTTCAAAATGCATTACAATTTCTCCGGAATCAGTGGTAAGCGAATATCCGGGATTAGCAATTGAATTTGATTCTATTCCTCCCATTTGCGGTCTTGACGCTAATACAATTCAATTAAAAGCTAAGCCAGCGGGAGGGGTTTTCTACTTGGCAAATGCTCAGATATCAGACTTCGTACCCAAAAACTCGGGGATAGGAAGATTTAAAATTGAGTATGCGCTTCCTCAGGGAAATTGTTTAACAAAAAAAGTAAGAATTGTTGAAGTAAAAAAGGGACTTAAATTATCGATTTCTTCCAAAAGCATTATGGCGAATAGAGGAGATGTGATTCCGATTGTAGCAACCGCAGATGAAAGTAATGTCCAGTTTAAATGGATTCCCGATAAGTGGCTTGATAATGCTCAGATTGCTAATCCGAAAATTACTCCTTTAGGCGATATACAATATAAAGTAATTGCCACTTCTTCTGATGGTTGTGAAGCTGAAGAGAATGTTTCTGTTTTTATTGGTGAGCGGTTATTAATTCCAAATGCTTTTAGCCCGAATAATGATCAGATCAATGATACCTGGGAAATAACCGGACTGCAAGCGTATCCGGAAGCAGAAATGTGGATTTACGATCGTTGGGGGAATTTGGTACTTTATCATAAGGGATCAAATCTTAACTGGGATGGAAAAAGAAATGGGGAAGTATTAACAGGGTCTTATGTTTACCAGTTAAAACCTTATCCTAAACAGGATTACATAATAAATGGGCGTGTGCAGATTTTTAATTAATTGTATCAGCATTGGGATGCATAAGACATTTGGTCGGCAACCAATAAATTAAAGAAAATGAAAAAAAAATACTTTCAGTATCTCGTAATTATCATCTTAAGTCTGGGTTCTGCAAATCTCATTGCCCAGAGTACATTTACTACGTTTAAAGTAAATGGGGATGGAAATAAATATTACCCGGTTGTCTTTGAGGAAAAGCCGGAGGTCTGGGCTGTAGAGCCGTCCAGTATTCAGATAACCAGACCAAATACTCATGTCGATTCTACATTTTGGGGATCATTAGAGTCTAAGTTTACTTTTCATACAACTCGTTATGGAAATGGATCAGGTTTTGTGTCACCGGTTATTTATTCATCAAGAGGTTATTTTATCGCAGGATGGAGAGATGCGAGCGGAGCCAATACAACAATTAAGCTGATTATATGGCTTCGAGGAAAAACGACCTATAACTTTTCTGGCACTACCAAGAATCCTGTGGTATATGATAATGTCCAGAATAGTTTACCTTATAATGAGGTAGTTGATGAAGGGCAAGCCTCTCAATCTCTCATAAGTCACACATTTATAACTGGAATCAATGCATATGTGCCGACTGTTGGAGGAGTTGAATATGGTAACTACGGAGAGTCCAATATGAGAACTGAAATGCGCCATGATGCAGGTTTAAAAGGAATAGATGCTAAATCTGGGTTTTATCAGACAAATACACCAGTTAATTACCCGGTAGGTGCTTCAGGTTGGTGGCATTTGTTAGATATAAGACATAGTAATATCGGGAATAATTATGCGATGCAATTTTCAGGAAGCTTTATTGATCAGAGATTATGGTTTAGAAAGACTAATGATAATCCACAGCAAGCCTGGAGAGAAGTAGTGACAGCAGATGCTAATGGTAATGTAAGTACTAATTATGACTTTTCTACAACAGTAACATTTCCGGCAAATTTTAAAATAGGAGATTATATTGAATTTGTAAAAGTAAGCCCTACTGAAGCTGGAGCCTCAGGAAATTATGAAATCTCTGTTGCTTATACAAGACTTAATGTCGCAGCTGCTGCAACTCATTTGGCCAGTATTTCTAATAGTAACCCATCTGTGTGGAGAGAGGTTGGACGTATCAATAACAATACCTATTCCGGAGATTACAATTTTGCAATTGATTGTAATACTGATCCTTCTAATCCAAGATTTAGGATCAGAGCTATTAATACAATAGGGGCAGCAGGTCAGTCTTTACCAGTTAAGATCAAAATTCGTTCTATTAACAATAATTCAGGATGGACAAGCCTTAACAATACCGGAAATGATTTGACAGTAAATAAATTCTTACCAATGACCAATGACTGGAGTTTGTATGTTGGTAATCCTTATTTTCCTGATGGAGCTAAAATTGCCTTGAAAGCAGATGTAAATGGAAATGTAGGTATTGGGACAACTTCGCCTAAATCAGTATTGGATATTGGAGCCAATGTAGGAAATGGGAAATTAGGCGTTGTTTTTGGAAGATTACCGGAAGGTGATAATGAAGGCGATGGAACTTTTTTAGGGGTTCGTGGATATGAAACACAGTTTAGTCAATTTGGAGGAAAGAGCTTTGCTATTGAGCATAGTTTTTACGGAGTAGTAAACAGTTCAATTAATTTTATTAGAGGAGGTGCGAAAAACGGAGGACTTATCACATTTAATACGGATTCCAACACTGAACGTATGAGAATAGATGCCTTGGGTAATGTAGGTATAGGTAGGACCTCAGTTCCCTCGGGCTATAAATTAGCAGTCGGCGGGGATATGATAGCAGAAAGAGTTGTAGTGAAACTTCAGTCAAATTGGCCAGATTATGTATTTAATAAAAAGTACAGTTTGAGACCACTGAGTGAGGTTGAAAGATATATCAAAGAAAACAGTCATTTGCCGGAAGTTCCGTCTGCCAGAGAAGTAACTGAGAAAGGAATAGATGTTGGAGAGATGAATACTAAGCTTTTGCAGAAAATAGAAGAGCTGACTCTTTATCTGATTGAACAAAAGAAAATCAGTGAGGAACAGGCTTCTACTTTGAAAGATCAAAGAAAAGTTAATGAGTATTTGCTTACTAGAATAGAGTTAATGGAAAAGGAATTATTAAAAACAAATAGGAAAAAATGAAAAGTGTATATATCTCAATTATTTTGTTACTGTTAGGCTTAAGATTAAGTGCTCAAAGTACGTTTACTACAATTAAAGTAAATGGTGACGGTAATAAGTTTTATCCGGTTGTCTTTGAGGAAAAGCCCGAAGTGTGGAATCTGGAGCCATCTGAAATACAGATTAACCGGACAAGTGTTCATGCTGATTCATTGTGGTGGGGTTCATTAATGGCCAAAATAAGATTTCACACCAGTCGTTGGGGAAATGGTTCTAATTTCATTGAGCCTGTAATCTATTTTTATTCGGGCAAATTTATTGCTGGCTGGAAAGACGCTACTACTCAGAATGGGTCTTACAATTTTATTGTCTGGCTTAGAGGTAAAACCACATATAATATAAAAACTACGACTAATGCACCTGTTATTTACGATGGGGTAGCCAATCCTTTACCATTTAGAGAAGTGTTTCAGCAAGGCTTGCCAAGCCAGTCTTATATTGACCATAATTATAAGACTCAGTTAGATACAGGTCTTCCATTAAATGATTATAGAGGAGCACTAAACTACGGACAGTTAAACTCACGTACAGAAGTGAGGGATAATGCTGGCCTTCGGGGTGATGCTGGGGCTCAATCAGGTTTTTATGAAGCCTATACACCTGTGAATTTTCCAACTGGAGCAACGAGTGTGTGGCATTTATTAGATGTTCGCCATAGTAATCCGGGTAACAATTATGCAATGCAATTTTCAGGAAGCTTTTATGATCAGAGATTATGGTTTAGAAAGACTAATGACAATCCGCAGCAAGCGTGGAGAGAAGTAGTGACAGCAGATGCTAATGGAAGACTTGGTTTAGGTACAACTACACCCGGAGCGAGATTTGAGATTATTGGTGCGGGAGCAAATAATCCGACTTTAATGCTGAATTCATCACAAAACAAGGCTCATTTTGATACCTATGATGCAGATGCGACAACTTCTTTTAATATAGGAGGGATTCCTGGCAGTAATACGCGATTATTTGCTATTCATTCCGGAGGGGCATTACAGGGGAGTACTTTTTCAGGAGCGATATTTGAGGTATATGGCCATAATGGAAGTAATGCGTTAGCAGGAATATCTGTTAAGAATTCAGGGAGTGTTGGTATAGGAACCAGTTCAGTCCCCTCCGGTTATAAGTTGTCAGTAGGCGGGGATATGATAGCAGAAAGAGTTGTGGTAAAACTTCAGTCAAATTGGCCAGATTATGTATTTAATAAAAAATACAGTTTAAGACCACTGAGTGAGGTTGAAAGATATATCAAAGAAAACAGTCATTTGCCGGAAGTTCCATCTGCCAGAGAAGTAACTGAGAAAGGAATAGATGTTGGAGAGATGAATACTAAGCTTTTGCAGAAAATAGAAGAGTTGACCCTTTATCTGATTGAAGCTAAAAAAGAAAACCAATCACTCAGGCAACAGAATGAATTGATAGAAAAAAGACTTTCTGTTCTGGAACAGAGAAAATAGTAAAAATTGTGATTTGAATAAAAAATGCTACCTGGAAAGGTTATCCGGATCAATCCGGATAACCTTTCTTCTTATCTGATACCCTCATTTCCGGCAATCCTCCCTTTTTATTTAACGGTGAAGAAGTTTTCGGGCAAATTTACTTAAATTTGTGCCTTTACTATTTTTTAAGCCATTCATGAAAGTTCTGTATGACCACCAGGCGTTTACCGGTGTGAAGTTTGGAGGAATCTCCAGGTATTTTTATTATTTAATGAATTATTATAAAGACAGAACTGATATAGATTTTGATCTTTCCCTGAAATATTCCAATAATTTTTACCTGAAAAACCAACCTTTTGCCAAACATCTTTCATATGACTTGCTCTCTGATTCAAAGTATGCCAACAGGGGTTTCTCATTGCTTAACCGCCTGAATAGTAAGAAAATTATCAGCCGACAGGATTTCGATATTTTTCATCCTACGTTTTATCATCGCTATTTTCTCGATATTGTTGGAAATAAACCGGTTGTGCTGACGTTTCACGACGTTACCACAGAAAAATTCCATGAACAATATCCTGAAATAGGAGGAGATATGAAGGATTTGAAGCAGACTTTACTTGACAGAGCCGACAAAGTAATTGCTGTCTCTGAAAATACCAGACAGGATATTCTGCAATATTTTGCTGTTGATGAAAAAAAGATCAAAGTGATCCATTTGGGTACGCCCGATATCCACCAAAACCCTTTAAAAGACCTGCAAATTGCTTTACCTGAAAAATTTATTCTTTATGTTGGCAGCAGGGATGCTTTTAAGAACTTTGCTTTTTTCCTCAAAGCAGCTTCTGTTGTCTTAAAAAAACACAAAGACCTGAAAATATTGTGCGCCGGAGCGGGAGCCTTTTCTGAAACAGAAACAACTATGATCAATGATCTGGGACTTTCCGGGAGAATTATGCACATTAAGGCTCAAAAAGATGCAATTTTGTATTCTGTTTATCAGAAGGCTCTTGTTTTCGTATATCCTTCCTTATACGAGGGTTTCGGAATTCCGGTTTTAGAAGCTTTTGCCTGCGCCTGCCCTGCTTTACTGAGCAATGCAGGATCCCTGCCTGAAGTAGGAGGGGAAGCTGCGCTGTATTTCGATCCGGCCAGGGAAGAAGAACTGATTGCTCAACTGGAGAAAGTGGTGGAGGATGAACAACTGAATAAGAAAATGAAAGAAGATGGTTTAGAAAGGGGAAAACTCTTTTCATGGGAGAAAACCTCTCTCCAGACCCTTGAAGTATATAAAAGTTTAATGTAAAGTATGAACTATAGTCAGATTGCCGATATTTCCCCGCAGAAGTTTGTAAGCAAGCCTTTGTTTGATATCAACCAGCCGATTGAAAAAGACTTGAAATACCCTAAAATTTCAGTAATTACGCCTTCATATAATCAGGCAGATTACCTGGAAAGGACGATTTTGAGTGTTTTGAACCAGAACTACCCGAATCTTGAATATATCATCATGGATGGCGGGTCAACTGACAGGAGCGTGGAGGTGATAAAAAAGTATGAAAAACATCTTACTTCCTGGGTTAGTCAGAAGGATAACGGACAGGCTGCCGCAATTAATGAAGGTTTCAGGAAAGCTACCGGGGATTTGATTTGTTTTCAAAACTCTGATGATGTTTTCACAGAAGGGGCATTTCAGGCTGTTTTAAAAGCTTACCGCGCTAATACGAAGGCAGGAGTTTTCTATGGTAATCTTATGCTGATTGATGAAAATGATATTGCCTATGAAGTGCTGAAAGTTATGCCGTTTTCTATGAATTCACTTGTTTTTGAAGGAATGCAATGCCACAATCAGGCATTTTTCTTTAAGAAGGAATTACTCGAAAAATACGGCTACCTGAATGAAAACTTCAGGTTTGCTTTTGACTACGAGATAATGTCGAGATTTGGCATAGAGAAATCAGTGGAAAAGGTTTTAGTCGATGATTTATGGGGGGCATTCCGGATTCATTCCGATTCAAAAACCTCTAATATTTCACAGGTAGGACTTAAAGAGCATGCTCAAATCAAGGCGGAATATGCTAAAAAGTTAAAAAGTCCGTTTTCTGAGCGGATGATTTATTATTTTTGCAGAATAAGAAAACTTCTTTATTTCATACTAAAAGGAGACTTCGCCTATTTAAAATACAGAAAAAGTCTTTAAAATTCCCGAAAATGACTTCTGAGAGTCGTTTTAAGGTCAAGAGATAATTCATAAACCTGAAATATGCCATTTAATTTCAAATATAGCAGACAAGTTCTTGGAATTTTCATCATTTTCATGGGAGCTCCGCTTGTTTACTTTTTCAAGGAAACTTTGGGTTTTGGTGGTAGCTCCAATTTTACCATTTTAAGCTACGCATTGGGTTTTGGCTTAATGATCGCTCCGGGCGATTTCCTTAAAAAATTCTATAAACCGAATTTACCTGCCTTGCGGCTGGGATTGTTCTTTTTAGGAATGTCCATTATTTACATGGTTGTTTATAATAATGACTACACTGAAACAGCTTATCTGATCAGGGATGTAGGTTATTATATCTTCATCTTTACCTATCTTTTTCTCATTATGAGTGTTTCCAATGAGATTAAAGATTATTTCCTGCCGCTCATCGTGGTTCTTACTTTTATTGGAAGTATAGCTCTTGTTTATTCAATTGTTAAAAACCCGCATTATATGCTTGGTCAGCGGGCAACCGTACAATTCGGTGACGGAAGCACAGAAAGCAGCGGGAACCCTCACGTATATGCCAGAAATGGTTATGCCGGAATCATCGCTTCTTATTTATATCTGAAAGTAAAAAATCTGTACTGGAGAATTTTCACCTGGTTTAATCTGTTTTTTTCTGGAGTCATTATCCTTCTGACCCAAACCAGAGCGATTTTCCTTTCTACCCTGATTATCATTGCGATGTACTTCTTTTATGGGGTAAAAGCTTCTGCTGTCAGGCAAACGATGAAGTCAATATTTACACCAAGGAATTTACTTTTTATGGGTATTCTGCTTGCTGCGGTTATTTATTTCATCAGCACTCAGCAGTTCATCATTAATATACTGAGTTCATATTCCGAAGGTTTTTACAAGTCTTTCCTGAATGCCATGTCAACCGCTTTAGGTTTGAATAAAAAGGATGATTTTGCAGATGCGTCTGCTATGGGGCGGGTTACAAACCTTAATTATTTTGCCGATATTCTGGAAAAAGATCCCTGGAGCCTGATTCTGGGAAAAGGGTATCGTCACAGGTATATGGATATGCCCGTACTTGAATCATTGGTAGATTGCGGCATTCCGGGCTTTCTGACATTTTTTGGAATGAATATGATTCTTTTGAAGGCTTCAATCCGGGAAATGAAAAAGGGGGATAATCCGATGACGACTTTCCTGGCTTATTTCTATATTTCTTATTTTGTGGGTTTATTTACTGCCGGACGGCCTGTAGATACAGCCTATTGGTTTGTTTTTGTAGTAATGATTCGTTTTGTCGGGATAAAATATCTGGACAGAAGACCTTTGGTACAAAAACCTGAAACCTCAGATATTGTAAGCTGATATGAGAGTGTTAATTGTTCACAACCAACTCTGGGCTCATTATAAAGCAATTATCTTTAACGAACTACAGAAATTATCTGTACTTCATCCTGATTTCAAACTCCATGTTGTTCAGGCTGCAATTGTAGAAAGAAGCCGTTTATCTTTGGGAAATGTTGATCTTTCCGGTCATAAGTACAGTTATGATTTACTTCATAATGGTGCATTGGAAGATATTTCGGAATGGCAGAAATTTAAAGGTATTTTAAGGAACATCAATCAGTTTAAGCCTGATATCGTTAACCTGACTGGTTTTTATGAGCTTTCCACCATTCTGATTCTTTTTTATTGCAAATGGAAAGGAATCAAAACGATTCTTTCCAATGAATCTACGGCGATGGATCTGGTAAGAATCGGCTGGAAAGAAAAACTGAAATCATTTATAGTCAGAAAGTTTGACGGATATTTTAATTTCGGAACACTTTCCGCAAATTATGTGATGAAATTAGGGGCAAAGCCTGATCAGATTCTTGTGAAAAGAAATTGTGTTGATAACCAGGCACTAAGAGAAATTTTCAATAATTGCCTTCCTGAAAAGAATTCCATAAAGCAGGCTTTAGGCTTGCCGGAAAGGAACTTTATTTTCGTCGGACGATTGATTGAGGAAAAGAACCTGTATCGTCTTTTAGAAGCCTTTCAAAAAACTCAGCAGGAAAACATCTCAGAACAATGGGGCCTGATCTTATTGGGAGACGGTGTTCTGAAGGAGAGTTTAGGTAATTTTGTCAAAGAAAATAAAATTAACAATATTCACTTTGTTGATGGAATGACCTGGGATAAAGTTCCTGAGTATCTGTGCCTTTCAGATGTTCTTGTTCTGCCTAGCACCTACGAACCCTGGGGATTGGTGGTGAATGAAGCAATGGCTTGCGGAATGCCGGTTTTAGTCTCAGAGCAATGCGGTTGTCATGTGGATCTTGTACAGAATGGCAAAAACGGATACACTTTTAATCCTTTGGATACGGGAGAAATCACAGATACGCTTCTTAAAATGATGCATTTTGGAAATGAATTGTCTAAATTTGGAAATTATTCCGAGAAAATAATCCGGGAATATTCTCCCCAGAATGTAGCAAAAGAGATGTTTGACGGATTTAAAAAAATATGTCTTCCAGCAAAATTATAAATTCAATACAGTTATTACGGGGTATTGCGGCAATTGTTGTAGTAATCTATCATATCAGCGTTTTTACAAAAAACAGCTATTCGCAGTTTTTTTATCATAACTATTTCAGTATCGGATTTGCCGGAGTCGATTTGTTTTTTGTTATCAGTGGATTTATCATTCATTATACCAGTCAGAAATACCTTAATAATCCTGCCAGATTTAAAGAATATCTCAAGAAACGATTTGTAAGAATTTATCCGATATACTGGGTCACCCTGGGAGCTCTGGTTGTGGTGAGTATTGTCCTGACAGATTTTTTAGGAATAAAGCTCCATACGGAACTTCCTGACACTTTTTCCAGTGCTGTCAGAACCATGTTTTTATTACCCGGTCATTTTGCTATCAATGCGGTAAGCTGGACTTTGAGTTATGAATTGCTTTTTTATGCGTTCTTTTCTTTGTTGATTATTTCAGGCAGATTTAAAGTGCTGGGAATCATTTGTATTATTATTTCACTCATCAACGGATTTTATATCAAACACCTGTGGGGAGTGGTGCCATTTACGTATTTCGGCTTTTTTTTCAGCCTTTATAATGTTGAATTTCTGTTCGGATATTTACTGTATTTTGCCTACAAAAAGGTAGATTTCAGCTCTTTACCGGGCAATCTTATTGTGCTGGCCGGCTCTTTGGGGGCTTTGATTTATTGGGGAGGACAAGTATTTGATTGTGCATATTACCCAAGGTTAATTATTTTTGGAATTCCTGCGGCATTTGTTGTTTTTTCATGCCTTCAGTTAGAAAAAGCAGGACATTTAAAAGTACCGGACTGGTGTGTTTTATTGGGAGATGCTTCCTATGTAATTTATTTAATTCATATTCCCGCCTTACTTTTGTTAAATAAATTACCTTCAATGTTCGGGTTTGAATCTGCTCAGGTTGACTGGATCGGATTCAATACGCTTGCTTTGTTTCTGATTATTATAATTAGTGTGATTATTCATAAAATAATTGAAAAGCCATTAACTACCTTTTTATCACGAAAAATGGGGTTGATTTCAACATAGATTATTGGATTTGAAAAGAAGTTAACTCTATAAAGTCTTTTATTACATTGAAAATTCTGAATATTTGCGGGTATTCCTGGGACATTGGAGGACCTCCCAAAATCATTTTTGACCATGCAGAAGTACAGCTTAAAAATGGTGCAGAAGTAACGATATTAACGCCTATTTCTGAAGGGCAGCGTTTGTATCCGGTTCCGGAAGGTGCCAGAATAGTGGCTTGTAAAAGACATTGGCTTGCCCGTTTCTGGGCAGAATTTTCACCTGAACTTTTTGTCTGGCTGAAAGAGCATGGAGAAGAATATGATGTTATTCACATTCATGGACTATGGCATTTTGCAGGAGTTGCTCCATATTTACTGAATCTGAAGACGGCAAAAGTAATCACTATTCATGGTTTGCTCGATAAATGGACTTTGAGTAAAGGATATTGGAAAAAAATGATCTTTTCATGGCTTTTCCAGAAGAGAATCCTTCGGAATACAGATTTGATTCAGATTAATAACCTGGATGAAAAGCAGGATCTTTTAAACTATCTGGGATACCAGCATCAGAATGTTGCTATTGTTCCGAATGGAATGAAACTCGCTAATTTCATGAATCTGCCAGCCAAAGGAAATTTTAGAAAAAAGTACAATTTACCCGAAGACAAAAAGATTGTCTTATTTCTTAGCCGGATTAACCTCAAAAAGGGACTTGATTTACTGCTTCCTGCATTTAAGGAACTTGCCCGAAAACGGGATGACGCCATTCTGGTTTTAGCTGGTTCTGATGACGGGTATCTTTCTCAGACTCAAAGTTTTATAACAGGAAATAACCTGCAGGACTACATTATTCCGGTTGGCCTTTTAACAGGAGATGATAAGCTGGCAGCCTTTTCAGATGCTGATATTTTTACACTTCCTTCTCATTCCGAAGGTTTTTCAATTGCAGCATTAGAAGCTTTGATTTCAGGCGTTCCTTCTTTGATGTCCGACAGGGTAGGTTTCGGAGAAGCCTTGAGGGAGACAAATTCTGCTCATTTGGTAAGCCTTTCTTCGAATAGTATTGAGGAAGGATTAATGAAAATGCTGGATGATCCAGAATATTGTAAGGAGCTGGTCGCAAACGCACAGAATCTGGTTCGGAGTCGTTACGACATTGAAATTGTGGCAAAGAATCTTTTGGAAGAATTCAGGAAAATTGTCAGATAAATTAAATTAGGCTTTAGAAAATCTAAATACAGAGTAATGCAGGATCTTTCAGTAATTATTTTAACCCTGAATGAAGAAAAACACATTGAAAGGTGTTTAAAGTCGTTATTTGCGATTACTGATAAAATTTTCATAGTAGATTCAGGTTCTACTGACAGAACGGTAGAAATAGCTGAGGCATTAGGAGCAAAGGTCGCCAAAAATACCTGGGTAAATTATGCGCAGCAGTTTAACTTTGGCATAGAGAATAATCCTTTCAAGACCAAATGGCTGATGAGAATGGATTGTGATGAATATATTCTTCCGGAGCTGGCTTCAGAAATTAATGAAGAATTATCGGGGATTTCTGAGGATGTGAGCGGCTTGTATATTAGTCGGAGAGTCATTTTCATGGGAAAATGGATGAAAAGAGGAGGTTTTTATCCGATGTGGCTCTTACGGATCTGGCGTAGTAATCAGGGGATTTGTGAAGAAAGCTGGATGGATGAGCATATTAAACTTTTTCAGGGCAAAACAATCAAACTGAAGAATGATTTAGTTGATCACAATTTGAATAATCTTACCTGGTGGACGCAAAAACACAATTTATATGCGATCAGGGAAGTAATAGATTTGTTAAATATCCGGTATAATTTCAGGAATTTTGAAACAGTGGAACCTAAACTTTTTGGAACGCAGGAGCAAAGAACACGATTTCTAAAAGTTAAGTACGCCTCTCTTCCTTTGTTTACCAGACCTGTTATTTACTTTTTGTACAGATATTTTATAAAACTTGGCTTTTTAGATGGGGTACAGGGGTTAATGTGGATTTTTTTACAAGGACTCTGGTACAGATTTTTAGTGGATGCCAAGATTTATGAAGTATTTCACAGAGTAGGCAAGGATAAAGAAGCCATCAGAGAATTCTTTAAAACTGAATACGGAAAAAATATCTAAACTTGAACTGTGATTCAAATTGACATCATGCTGAAAACGGATTTAACCAAATTCAACAATAGCTGGTATTACGCAGAATATCCGGCAGGTAAACCTAAAATCATTCTTTGGTTTATCATTAATTCACTCACTATCAATAGCTATTTGCCCATTCCAATTGCTGTTAAGGCTTTCATTCTGAGGCTATTCGGAGCTAAAATAGGCTCAGGATTTGTGATTAAGCCCAAGGTGAATATTAAATTCCCCTGGCTGCTTGAAGTCGGAAATAATGTCTGGATAGGAGAGTTGGTCTGGATAGACAATTTTGCCAAAGTAACCATCGCCGACAATGCCTGTGTTTCCCAGGGAGCTATGTTGCTTACGGGAAATCATGATTATAAGAAGAGCACCTTTGATTTAATGATTGGAGAAATTTATCTGGAAGAAGGCGCCTGGATCGGTGCAAAAGCGGTAGTTTGTCCCGGAATAAGATGTAAGAGTCATTCTGTTTTAACTGTGAGTTCTGTTGCCACAAAAGACCTTACCGCTTACTCAATATATCAGGGGAATCCGGCTGTTTTAGTCAAGACGAGAACCATTAATCAGTGACTTTACTTGGAAATGTGCCGTTAAATGACGTAAATTGTCCTACTATTTGCACAAAAAGCCGCACCTTAAAAGTCAAAGTAAGCAATATTGTTATCAGACAACTTTGAATTTGTAAAAAAAATACCCATCGACCCAATGAATAATTTTTTTTGGACATTATATAATGATAGACTTTTTCAGATCATTGTCTCCAGCCTGCTGGCCTGTGCAATGTCAATAGCTGCTATCCCTGTAATTATCAAAATTTCCAGATTAAAAAATTTAATGGCCGAGCCTGGTGGCAGAAGTTCGCATGAACGCAGAACACCAACGCTGGGTGGAGTGGCTATATTTGCTTCAACACTTATCAGTTATTTTATCTGGGAAAATCCGGACGAAGGACAGTTGATTCACCTTTCTATTTCTTCCATCGTTCTCTTGTTCTTTTTAGGGGTAAAAGATGATATTCTGGTGCTTTCTCCAAGGAAAAAGATGTTTGTTCAGGTAGCTGCTTCGGCATTGGTAGTAATGCTGGCAGATTTACGGATTGATAATTTTTACGGAATTTTAGGAATAAATGAAATACCTTATGCAGTTAGCTGCGGCCTGACAGTTTTCGTTTTTATCGCTTTGATTAATGCTATTAACCTGATTGATGGCATTGACGGACTTGCAGGAGGAATCGGGATGATTTCAGGGGGAATGTTTGGCGTGTGGTTTTATATTAACGGACATTATGCGCTTGCCTGCCTGGCCGCTTCTCTGGCCGGGGCTTTACTGGGTTTTTTACGTTTTAATTTCTCCATTACTTCCAAGATTTTCATGGGTGATACCGGCTCTCTGATTGTCGGCTTTTTACTGACCATGTTTGCTGTCAAATTTATCCAGCTTAATGTAGCTTATCGCTTTGATCCGACTGCCACATTTAACGCACCGATTTTGGCTATTGTAATGCTTGTCGTTCCGATTTTCGATACATTAAGAGTATTTATCATTCGTTTGAAAAACAGGAGATCTCCATTTGTAGGCGATAGAAATCACCTACATCATATTCTGATTGATTCCGGAATGAGTCATTTAAAAGCTTCAATGATCCTTTGGATTTTTACCATTATCATATCAATCTTTTTTGTGATTATCAGTAAAGAGGTAGAAAATACAACTTCCCTGTATATACTTATTGCAGTTTTCGGAGTGTATATGTTCGTTGCACATTTGCTGAAAATGAATAATGAGAAAAAGCAGCCTTTGAAAAGTAATGGCGAAACGAAGAAGAAAAGTGCAAGTTCAGCTAAAAGCCGTGAGTCGAATGTCATAACGCCTAGAACCAATATTCTGATAGACTAAGGTCAATTTTCCATAAAAAAAGCCGCATTCTTAAAAATGCGGCTTTTTCTGTATATGGACTTTTCAGCGTTACTGAAGTTTTTGTGTACTTATTCTGATCTTTTTCTCAACACGTTCCAGTACTTCAATACTGTTTTTTAGCTGATCCTTAGCGGCAAGGTTGCCCTCATTGACCTCTTTCTGTAAACTATCTCTTATGGCCTTCCATTTTTCCTGCTGAGCTTTTAGGGAAATCAGGTTTTGCTCTTCTCTTTTCCGGTCAAAGGTTACGGTCTTCTCAGGGTTTGATTCTCTTTCCGGAGTGCTTCTGAAATTGTTAAAATCATCTGCCGGCTTACTGGCTGCTTTTGTCTTCGGAGGTTCCGATTCGGGTTTAGAAGCTTCTTTTTTAGGAGTTGTTACAGTGTTCGGAGAACTTGTTGTTTCTTCGGATAAATTCGAATTATCACTTTGAATTTTTTTCTTCTCCTCATCAAACTCTTTGGCAAGCATTTCACTGGCAATTTCAATAGAATCCTTTGGAATATAATTGATAATGGTATCCTTAGGCAGGTTTTCAGTAGTATTGGTACTGGCAAAAGTCTGGGATTTTGAGAACTCGTTTTTATTGATAATCCAGTAAATAAGTGCACCTATCCCGATAAACAACAATAAACCTAACAGTGGGAAAAGGATTTTACCTGCACTTTTACCGGATTCTGAAGCGGTTTTTTTTGACTTTACAGGTTCCAGATTGACTTTTTTGCTATTCACTACTTCCATCACTACAACGTTATAATTACTCGTTGAATTGGAAGCATAAGCTATTCTTAAAAGGTTCTTGCAACTTGATTCAACTCCCTGACTTTCTCTGAGAATTTCATCGATTTCGTTATCTGATAAATGTTCCCTCAGTGCGTCACTGCAAATAAGTAATTTATCTTTTTCCAATAAGTCAAAACCGATTGTTTCAAGTCTGGAAGGTTTAGATAAAAACTGTAGTTTATGGCCCGGTCTTGAAAGGTAACATCTGCTAAAACTAATCCAGTCAATTAAGGAGGTATCGCCCAGATCCCATGAAATCTGCACTTCATTATCTGCACTGGAGTCTTTTGATAAACGGGTGGCAAACTGATATATTTGAAGAACAGAATCTCTCAAAGCCCTGTAATTAGACTCGGTTTCTCTGTTATCCAAGGTATTTTCCAATGAATTGTTTTCCATAATGGGAGGCTTTTTCTGAATCATTTATATGGATTCAGGTCGCATAATAATCCTACTCACAAAAAATATGCCGAAATTAAAAAACGAGATAACCTGCCAGTCTGATCTGCGGGCTTATCAAGTATTATTTCAAAGAAGGTGGTTGGAATTTTCTTGAAAATCAAGAGATTATCTGGTAGGTTTCTACCGTTTTATCAATAAATTTTTGCCAGGTAAATAACCGGGCTCTTTCAAGCGATTTCTGAGAAAGCGATATCCTGTATTGAGCGTTGTGATAGATCTGATACATGGCATGGCTGATTGCATCCTGGTCAGTCGGTGTTACTAAAATACCCGCATCGCCAACCACTTCCGGTAAGGAAGTTGTATTAGAGGCGATAACCGGAACACCACACTGCATAGCTTCAAGCGGAGGTAATCCAAATCCTTCACAAATTGATACATAGACAAATGCCATTGCACCTGAATAAATAGAAGCCAGGTCTTCATCGTCAGCATAACCTGTAACGATAATTCTGTTTTTTACACTTTTAGCACCATCAATTTCTTCAAAAATTTTATCAAAATCCCAACCTTTTGTACCTACCAGAACCAGGTTTAAATCTTTGATTTTCTCCTGCTCCACAAGGTTAACAAAACTCCTGATTACACTATCAACGTTCTTTCGGGGTTCAAGCGTACAAATGCTCAGGAAATATGGATTTTCTTCCGGAATATGATATTTTTGGAGAGCTTTTCTGATCCGGGAAGGTTGTTTTTCCTGGTAAAAAATATCAGGAGAAGCTGCCAGGTGATTCACAAATATCCTGTCTTCGGTAATATCAGACAACTCACAAAGATCCGCTTTGGTAGATTCAGAAACGCAGAATGCAAAATCATCCGGACTGATACTCTCTACCACTTTTTTAATAACATGATCTGTTTGAAAGCTAAAGAAATGAGGATGCTTGACGGGAATCAGATCGTGAACGGTTACTATTTTTTTGATACCCGGATAAACAGATAAAGGTCTTGGAATGGGGAAATAGGGAGAATGAAAGATATTAGACCCATTAATCAGCGACTTAGCAAGCTGAAAGTCAGCCGGCTGTATTTTAGAGATGATTTTTCTGAACGCTTTTTGCGGAAATGAATTATGCGGAAAGTTCTTCATAATGATGTTTTTCACATTTCCCAGCATGATTTGGTCATTTCTATGGGCAAAGGGAGTTTCTTCATCATTAAGTGTTTCCCGGATATATCGAATCGCAGCGGGTAATTGCTGATTTGCCGAGAAAGTCAAATCAAGCTCATTTGAATCGGCCAGGCCCCCGGCAAGTTGTTCTACTACTCTGAAAACTCCTGTTCTGGATTTTTCATAATAATAACCCAAACCGAGGACTGAAACATCCAGAATTACTTTCATACTTCAAAATTTTCAATAAAATTAATGACCTTCCAACTTCCTTTATCTATTAACTTAGACACTAATCCTTTGGGTTTTGCCGGAGGAGTATAAATTCCGTAGGCCGGTACAATCCCTTTGAAAAAATAGTAATGATTTTCTAAAAGTACTCGCTGATACTCGTTAAATAACTCTTTTAAGACAGGATATCTCTGTATCTGAGTCTTTGGAAGATGTCTGGATATTAAGTTAGGCATTTCCGGACTAAATCCACTAAAATGAAAGAATTTTACGGGATAACCGGCGTCTGCCATATATTGACCTGCCGGATTCAATGAAATTTCCCTTTCATTCAGATTCCAGTAGGCGAGGTTATACCCCGGGTTATATTCCACTAAAACTTTCTCAAAAAATAAAGGGACAAAATTGAGCCAAAGCTGATCAGCTCCCATTCCTTTGCAGTAATCAAGATATCCTCTGTCAAATAGCCTGTTTTCCCACCAATCCAACATTTTTATGGTATTTTCTGTCTTTTTCAAGGCAAAGAATCCGGCATTATATAGTCCGGCATTCAGAAAATTTTTCTCAGACCACTCCTCCTGATCGCCGATTGGACGGGTGATATGTGGTGTAAGAATAATGTCGTAGTCTTTCTCAACCAGATTGGTTATTATTTCATCAATATTATTCATAACCCAAATGTCAGTATCCATGTAAATCAGTTCCGTGTTCGGGAAATAATTTAAAAAATACTTGGCAAAAACAGGTTTACAGGCACAATTCAATTCAATAATACTATATCGTTCGCTCATTTCCCGGAAGGGAGCGTGATGAAGTTCATCGATTGAGATTACTGAAAAAGGGTATTCAAAATCTGTTTGAGGCTTTTTATCGATAAGTCCTATAACAAACCTGTAATCAGGATTTGTTTTCTTTAAGGAGAATCCCAGCGCAAATGCCTGGTAAAGGTTATTAGCTGAACAGATTGTATAAATCAGGCTTGAATTCACAGTTTAAGAAAGAAAGTTTAAGAATTATTTCATTCGAGAATATCACCAAGGAATGCTTTATAAGGAGCAGCCCAGTTCGCACTTTGATCTTTGTAGTGGTGGTAATTTCCTGATAATAAAGCTTTAAGCGCCGGAATGACTCTTTTGAATTTATTTTCAGACAGAGTCCCTCTCATTTCGTAGAAACTTTCTGATTTCTCAATCTTGAGAAAATCAGCATTTCCTGTATCTACTTTTCCGCTTAATGCTTTTTTCAATAAACAAAAATAATCCCTTTTTTCGAGGAATGGTGCAAGTTTTTCTATTCTGGGACGGTTAAATCTGCCGGATAATTGTATTTTTTCACCTTTTTGCTGTGGTCTCGTGCCAACCTGCTGCTGACTATGCTGGCGGTAAGACATCAGAGGTTCGGCAATAAGCCCGACTTTGCCGACTAATGTTGCCAGTAAAGCCAGCCAGCCGTCATGAATCATTTTAGGAATGTGTGTCGGGAACGGTAATCCGTAAGTAAGCAATTCCTTTCTGAACGCAAACATACATCCTGCTACTCTGTTCCCGGCCAGTAATATTCCGGTGGCATCTCCGGCTTTCCATTGGGCAATCTGAGGTTCAAAAAAACGAACTTCCTGCCAGAAAGTACTTCCAAGCTCTTTCAGATTTTCATCCACAATCAGGGCATTTGAAAACACTGCAACAGAATCCGGATTTTTGTTGAAAAAGGAAACATATTCTTCAAGCTTATTCGGATGCCAGTAATCATCCTGATCGCAGGGAGCGATGATATCTCCCGTACATAATGAAATGGCCTTCTCAAAATTTTTGATTACTCCCAGAGATTCGCTGTTCCGGACGATTCTGATATTTAAATTGTGCTGAAAACTTTCAATTTTAGAGATGGTATGATCAGAGGAATTATCATCCACAATAATTACTTCAAACGGGAGATAACTTTGCTGTACGATACTTTCCAGCTGCTTTTCAATATATCGTTCCCCGTTGAATGTACACAACGGAATAGAAACATTTAAGGACTTCAAATTGTAAAAATTAAGGTGACGAGAGGAATGTTACAATACATTCTTCATGACTAATTTACTGAAAAGTTTTAAGTCTTTCAGAAATAGGGAGCCAAACTTCTTCAAAGGTCAATTGCGAGCAAGGCTGCCCTTTTTTGATAATTAACTGAGCATTCTCCTGGGTTTCATATTTACCGGAATAAGGCATATAACCATCAAAAGTATTTAGTTTACCCAGAAGAATGAAACCGAACGTATCAACAGCATTGGCAAAATGAGCCGGGCCACTGTCTATGCCTATAAAAGCAGCAGCATGCCTGATAATTTCTGCGGTCTCCAGCAAGGAGAATTTTCCACAGAAATTATGATAATGGTCGGAATGAATAGTAAGGTTACTTTTCAAACCGATTTCCACGACCTCATAATCGAAATATTCGATCAGGTTATTGATAAGATGTTCCCAATGATGTATTTGCCAGTCTTTGGGCGGGTAATTGGAATGACAATGAACAACGATATATTTAGAAGGCTTCTTCAGCGTTTCAATTTTATGTTTTACCGTTTCAGGAATATAAATTTTGGGAGCCTCGTTAATTTTTTCAAGTCCGCCCAGGAGTGAAAATACCTCAAGAATGTTCCCGAAATTGAAGTAATTTTCAATATTTATCCCAAGATGATCTGCAACAGGATTGATTAGTCTGAAAGGCTGAAAACGGTTAAAAAGTTTAAAAGTTCTGTTAGAGAGATGAAGGTTGTATAAATTGTCAAAAATGCTGCTTTTCTGAATCAGTACTGAATGTAAAACATTTTTTTCAATCAATATTTTATCGATTGCAGGGTTTGAAATCAGAACTTCCTGGAAAGGAGAGCGGACAATCCAATAAATAACAGCATTTGGGTGTCGCCGCCGGATTTCCCGTCCGATTGGTTCACAGGCCACAATATCGCCAAATTGTTCTGCCAGTAAAATACCTACTCTTTCCTGCCTGGGATTACTTAATTTTTGTAATTTAAAGTTTGATTTTTGTATCTGAAAGATTGTAAATGTCGAAACGGCATCCCATATTTTCTGAATGCGATTAGACCAGATTTTTATATTTTTCAGGGTTTTCAAGACTTATTCCAATTCGGATTTAAATTAATTCAATAAGTTTTTTAAAAGGTAGTTGCAGAACTTTTCTAACTCTTTTGTACCTCTTTATTTTGGGAGGCTTAATGTAAAAACATTTAATCTGGATATAGTATTCATTGAAATTGTCGCTGAGTTTCTGTGCATAATATCTAAACAAAGGCACAATATCCGGACGATTTTCAAAACTTGAACGATTCTGATATTTTGAAACTTCCTCCGGTTTTTTAAGCTCATACCCACTGAAATGAAAGAATATCAGAGGTACATTATTGATAAAAAACTTCCCGTTTTCCTGTGTTACTTTTCGTTCATGTAAATTCCAGTAAGCAACATTATAACCCGGATATTTTTCAACTAATACATTTTTATAGAACAAGGGTACAAAATTGATCCAATGCTGATCTACAAATAAGCCATTGCAAAGATCAATCCGACAATCCTTTTTCAGCTTTTCCTTCCACCAATCAATCATTTTTATGGTTTCCTCTCCTCTTCTGACTGCAATAAATCCGAGGTTATAAAGCCCGGTATTCAGATGATCGGTCTCATTAGTATCCAGCCGATCGTTGATCGGTGAACTGATATGCGGTGTAACAACAATTTCATAAGTTAAAAGGCTGTTTTGTAACTTATCAAGTTTGTCATAAACGATGATATCAGGGTCAAAGTATATAATATTGGTAATATCTGCCCTGTTTTTCAGAAAGTAATCGAAGAAAAAAGGCTTTACCGCTGTATTTAACTCTGTTATATTGTAATTCAGACACATTTCCTCAAAGTTCTCTATGTTGATTTTATCAATTTCCAACATTTGAAAAGGAGGAATTTTATCTGCTTCCAATTGTACTTTATCAAGCCTGTCTACCAGCCCGATAACAAATTCCACATCCGGATTCTGTTCTTTCAGAGATTGCCCTAAGGTTTGGGCCTGAGCAAGGTAATTGATAGAACAAATTGTAAAAGCTAAAGTCATACTAATTGCTGTAAAATGTTTTTCAGGTTCAGAATCTTCAGGTTCTGATAAAATTTAAGAATCTTAGTCCGACTTAACATTTGTATTTAGAATATCTGTAAATTTTTGAAAAGCCCTGTCCTGATTATGCAGGGTCAATACTTTTTTTCTTGAACTTGCTCCAAATTGCCGGCATATTTCAGGATTTGCTTTCAGATACAAAACTTTTTCAGCCATTTTATCAGCATCAAGATAATCAATCACAAATCCTCCGTCTTCCCCGATCAGGTCTTTTGCTCCTCCGGCCTGATCAAAACAGATGATAGGTTTTTCAAGCAAAGCTGCTTCCAGTACTACGAGCGGATAAGGATCTTCTCTCGATGAAAGCAGAAATATATCGAAAGCTGAGATATAATCAAGGGCATTTGATACAGATTCCTGAAATAGTATTTTTTTTAGCCCCAGTCTTTCAATATCTATCTTGAAAATCTGAAATTCCGGTTGATTTTTGTTACCGCCAACCCATAAAAACCAGATATCTTCCTGTTCGAGTTTTTGTGCAATTTTTAAAAAAATATCTACTCCTTTGCGAATATCTACAGTTCCCATCCCCCCGACAAGGAAAGCCGTTTCCGGAATGCCTAGTTCTCTTTTAATATACGCGGTATTCTGTGGATTTTTCTGATAGCTTATTGCCACTTCCGGCAATAAGGAAGGAAGTACTTCTATTTTGTTTGCTGAAATGCCGTGTTTGTTAATCAGATTCAGGCTGACTGATTGGGCACAGGCAATAAACAGCCCGGTATTTTGTAAAACCTTTTGAAAATGCTCAGGATAAGTGTACATCCTGATACCCATTTCAAGCTCATGTACATAGGTGAAAATCGGGCAGCCAAATGCTGTCAGGGTATCAAAAATATCCCCGTTTGTCAGTGTATTTGATACAATAAGGTCAAATTTTCGTGTAATGAGCTGATCGGTAACCTGCTTTTTTTCCGAAAACCTGAATTTGATCTTAGCTAAAATCCCGGTTGCTCCGGATTCATTATAAAAAATAAAAGTATCAGTAACTTTTTTGTATTCTTCTAACAGTTCTCCACCATGCTTTAACAATACTGTAAATTCAAAATCAGGATGGTTTTTCAGTAATTTCAGAAAACGGAGTAACAAAATCTGAGATCCGGCTCTGTTAGCGTCATGCCCTACAAATAGTATATTTTTTTTCATCTGATTAGAATTCATTTATAAGCAAAAGGGTATCAGATGGAACGCCATTATTTTCTTTAGATAGTTGAAATTCTTTAAAATTAGATCAAAAAGAACAAACTATAATGACCGTTTGATAAAACTATCAAGTATTTCTTCCCATACCGGAAGCTGATTGCTTATATCAAATTTAAGCGCCCGTTGCTTTGAAATATCTGAATTGGTGCCAGTCATTCCTTCATTTATCGAAACAATTCCTTCTTTTAATTCTTTGGTACTCATTGACTTGGTGACAATTCCCATGCCGGGCTGCATAAATTCTTCTATCCCCCCCGAATTGAAAGCAACAATTGGTTTTCCCAGAAAAGCAGCTTCAATCATCACTAAAGGAAAAGGATCTTCCCTTGAGGTCAGAAGAAAAATATCAGCCAAAGAAAGATAATTAAAATAATCATCTCTCTGAAGACCCGGCAAATGCACCTTTGTAGTCTTAATGGCTTTACATTTTTGTTCAATGTAATAAATTAATCCGCTTTTGGGCTTATTCCCCAGCCAGATCAGATGAGTATTCGGGTCATTAAAGCTTTCTGCAATGGCAGGTAAATAATCGATTCCCTTTCTGGAATTCATTGTCCCGGCCAATACATAGACCTTATCATTTTCCTTGATTCCAAGTTTTTTCCGGAGTGCCCGAGCTTTTTGAAGATCAGGGTTTATTAAGGAAGTGTCAATAAAAGAATAGAATGAAATGGCATTTTTACCGCCTGATTCTATAATTCTCCGGGTGGTAATCTCTGAGCAACCTATCAGTAAATCAGAATGATTTATGATTAATTCAAGGTCGTGGTATTTGAAAGACTCATAAGAAAGACTCAGCTCATGAAAATGTGTAATAAGTTTGATATTGAGCTGTTTAGCCAGAGGTACAATTTCAGGGAGCGTCATGGTATTCATATACCAGATATCGGCTTTGAACTGTTTCTGAGCCTTTTTTATCGATGCATCTATCGGAGCGTATCCTAGTTTAAAGAGAAATTTCTGTAACAAGCTAAAATCTCTGGGGGCAACCCAATAAGGAATATCTGCCGGTAATTCATGAAGTAATTCTCCATGAGCAAAACTTACCAGGCCAGCTTCGAATTTAGAACGATCAAAGTTTTTAAGAATATACCACAGCATCATTTCAGATCCTGTACGCCCGGCAGTGGGAGTAAAGAATAGAATCTTTGTTTTTTGCTGTTCATTTATCATTTGAAGTGCTTCTTTACTCTTTTAAGTTTTATTTTAGTGGATAAGTTAAAAATGTAATTTTATGTGTCTGATTTAATATATTTCAAACCTATTTTATGTTTTCGTGCGGAGAAATCTTATAAAAGTACTTCATTTTAAAGATAGTTTTGAAGAAATACTTTAAAATCACTTTTGTTTTCCGGGCAAAAATCAATTGGTTTTCCAGCTGGAAAAACGGATTCCTGAAACTTTTAATATTTACCATAATTTTCCAAATGAAAAACATTGGTGCAAGCGTCAGATAATGAATGATAAGTACTAAGTAGGCAGCAATGCCATATTGTTTTCTCACCCACAGAAAATTAGAAACCTGCATCTGAACACTAAAGCGATTTACCCAGGAAATGTTTTCTCTTCTGAAAGGATTTTTGTTTTCGAGATGGATAAATCTGATGTCATCGAAATAGCAGAGTTTTCCTGCTTTTCCTAATCTTCCGGACCATTCAACATCTTCTCCGTAAAGAAAGAAGTCCTCATCCATTTTTCCGGCTTTTTCAATAGTTTCTCCTTTTACCATCAGAAAAGCGGCAACAAGCCAGTCAACCTGATTTGGATCAGCATAAAGTGTTTCCGGAATGGTTTTGTGTAATATCTGCTGAAAAAACGGCTTATTGGGCAAAATGAAAAAAGTTCGCCTGATTTCAGCAAAACTTCTGTAAAAAGGCATGGGAGATTTATCTTCGTAAAGCTGAATCCCACCGATGGCAGCAATATCCGGATTTGTTTCCAATCTGTGAAAGCAACGCGAAATGACATCATCAAAAACCAGGGTGTCAGCATTAAGCAATAAAATATGTCTGCCCTGAGCTTCCTTCATTCCGGCATTATTTGCCCTTGAAAAGCCTGCATTACAGGTCATTTCAATCCATTTAATCTGCGGATATGAGCCGACTATCCGTTTTTTACTGTCGTCTTTCGAGTCATTGTCAACCACGATTACCTCAAAAGAAATTCCCCTGGTAAATTCGAATACCGATTTTAAGCAATTAAGCGTGAAATCAGCACATTTGTAGTTGATAATTACGATTGACAAATCCATTTTGCAAAATTACATCATTGATGCGGAAAAGTCATTTTTTATTGATAATTCGGTAAAATCTTTCGCTTTGTTCAGGAAAGGTGCTCCTCTATTTCCTGAATCAGCCTCTGATATTTCTGTACTGTCCGGTTAATTATTTCACTATATATCGGACCATAATCAAGATTAATGGCCTCAAACATCTCCATTCGGTTTTTAAGAAAGAATAAATTGCGGGGCGTATGAATATTCGTCATTCCTCCCTGATGTTTCCGGTAAGCACCCATTGTTTCGGGAATAAATCTGATTTTTCCGGTTTTGGCTACCTGAATAAAAATACCCAGATCGCCACTGGCAGATTTCCACCACCAATCTGTCATCCCATTCTTAAAAACGTTTCTGAAAACTGTGCTGGCGGTTCCTAAAAACCAGGTTTCATCCCTGAACAAATCTTCCAGAGAGGAGTTAAGAGCCTGTTCAGGAGTATTAAAAGGATGAGAAGGTGTATTATCCTCATAAATTACTTCCAGCTGATGATGTGTAAGAGCATATTCAGGATTTTTCGAGAGGAAATCCACCTGTTTCTGAAGTTTGAGCGGGTCGGTCCAGAAATCATCCCCTTCACAAAGCGCAATGTATTCCCCCCTGCATTTCTCAAAAAGAAAAGCTACATTATTTTTCCCGCCTAATTCTCTGGGATTTGAAGGGCCAAGGTTTTCCGGATGTAAAAAAGCCCTGAAAATCTCAGGGTGTTTTTCAGCATATTTTGCAATAATTGCAGCATTTCCATCCTTAGAGGCATCATCTCCGATGACAATCTCGAATGGAAAATCAGTTTTCTGCATCAAAACTCCGTCAAGGGTTTGTGCTATAAACTTTTCATGATTATAGGTTGGAATTAAAACACTTAACTTGGGAACAGCTTCTCCGGAATAGGTCATTTTGCAAGGTATTTACTCAAAACCAATCGTCTGTATTATTCTGAGTTTCAATTTTCTTTTCTAAACTATCAGGTAATTTGGCAAAAAAATCAATTTTTGTCAATTTCTCGATTTCATCAATGCTAACAGTGAACGACTTAATCAGTTCAAATGAAGGTTGATTGGCAATCAGGAAGGCAATGGCCTGTTCTTTTGCCGGATCATAAACTATTTTATAATACTGTTCAGGAACTGCTACCTGATTTCTTCTGCCTATGCTTGGTAAACCTTGTTTCAAAACAGGACCCGTAACCACAATCAGGTTTTGTCTCCTTTTAACCCAGCTCCTGATTTTGTTTTCAATATCGCTCCAGATGCCACGGTTAAAATCCGGTACCTGCGGACTCATATTTGACATATAAAAAGTTTCATCCTGTAAAACCTTATCATGTCTGAAATCTCCGGCCGGGCACAAATGACCTCTGTCATATCCTGATCTTGAATAATCCTGAGGAATAGCTGAACCTGATTCAACCAAAGGATCAGGCATAAATTCGTTAGAACGCAATTCACGTCCGAATGCTGCCTCTTTTACCAGCTTATGTAAAACCCAGGATGCCTGCTCATATTCTTCACAATAATTCAGAATATAGGCTTTATGTCTGACGATTTCTTTATTGGTAGAAGAAACCGGAATAAATTGTTCCAGTGAATTATCATCAGAGGCGACCTCTCCGGGTTCGTCTTTATCTTTAGATTTAAATATGTCAAAAAGAGAACTTTCTTCTTTATTCCCCTTCTCATCTGTCGCTACTGATTCTTCTGTCCGGGTTTTGTCATCTACCGCAATTGTATCACCCCGGCCTGCTCTGGTCCAAGGTTCTGCATTGTTTGATTTTTTATGATTAAAGATTTTTGAAACATCTTTTTTAAAACTGTTCAAAGGATTTGATTTTCCCAGATAATAGAGAAAAATGCCCAGGAAAATTAAAAATATCAGAAATTTGATTTTACTCATCAGGTCGGATTACTTACTGCGTGTTATTTATCAACATTACATTAAACTAATATGAATTATCAGAATCATATCCGGAAACCTCATGTTGTTTATCAGGTAATTTGGTTTTTGACAAAGAATAAGGTTGAGGAAAAAATTTAAGTTTTCGCATGTTTCAGTCAGAACTCGCATCTTTGCAAATTAATTGTGCTAATCCCGGTTTTTAATATGCGTCCGTTTACAAAACTACGCAAAAAACAGGGTTCAGGGTTTATAAATTAAGGGTAAGAATGAGATAAATAAGCCTTTGAATGTAGATGGGATTGGCAATCAATTCTTTACAAAGTTTTAAAAAACAAAGATTGTTTACTCATATGAGTCAAAAACGCATAGTTGTGGTAGGAGGAGGAGCGGCCGGTTTTTTCGGTGCTATTTCAGCAGGTAATTATTTTCCGGAAGCTGAAGTAACTATTCTGGAAAAAAACAGAACGGTTTTAAACAAAGTAAGGATCTCAGGAGGGGGACGTTGTAATGTTACACATGCTTGTTTTGACAATAAGAAACTGGCAAAATTCTATCCCAGAGGAGGGAATTTTCTGAGACCGCTTTTTAATCAGTTTAATGCAGAAGATACCGTGCAATGGTTTGAAAATCTTGGCGTTAAATTAAAAGAAGAGGCTGACGGACGAATGTTTCCAGTTACGGATCATTCTGAAACAATTGCTTCCTGTCTGGAAGAACAAACCAGAAAACTGAAAATAAGGGTACAGACTTCTGCCGGAGTAAAAAGCCTGATTATTGCAGAAGGTAAAGTAACAGGACTGGAACTTTTGTCCGGAGAAAAATTAAGCGCAGATAATGTGCTCATTACCACGGGCGGAAATCCTCAGGCGAGCGGATATGACTGGCTTAGCAGTCTCGGACATGGTATTTTATCTCCTGTTCCGTCTTTGTTTACTTTCAATGTGCCCGGTTCCGTATTTGTTCAGCTGGCCGGAGTAAGCGTGCCGGAGGCCACTGCAAGGATTGCAGGCAGAAAGTTGTCACAGTCGGGAGCATTATTAATTACCCACTGGGGATTTTCAGGCCCGGCGATTCTTAAACTTTCAGCCTGGGCAGCACGGGAGTTGGCTGAAATGGACTATAAATTTTCCCTGTTAATTAACTGGCTGGGAGAGACTTCTGAGAATGAAGCAAAAGAAACAATAGCACAGGTTAAAAAAGATCATCCGAAAAAGTTAATTGCCTCGAATCCATTATTTAATCTGCCATCCAGACTTTGGAAATTATTATGTTCCGTATCTGAGATTGAAGATAATCTGCGATGGATTGATATTTCGAATAAGCAAGGTAACAAACTGACCGAAAATCTGATTAATTGCCAGCATAATGTAAATGGTAAAAGTACCTTTAAAGAAGAGTTTGTCACCTGTGGCGGAATAGACCTGAATGAGATTAATCCTCAGACAATGGAAAGCAAACTGATTTCAGGCTTGTATTTCGCCGGAGAAGTAGTTGACATTGATGCCGTTACAGGAGGTTTTAACTTTCAGGCGGCCTGGACCACCGGATTTGTTGCAGGAAAGAACATGGCTTTATCACTTTCTTCCTCAGTTTCTTAAGTACTAAAGGGTTTTGAAACAGAAATTCAGAAACAATACATCTTTTAATAAAAAGCTATTATGTACTACCATCAAATCATTGAAACGACCAAATTTATTCAAAATCAGCTGCCGGATTTTTTACCGGAATACGGAGTGATTTTAGGTACCGGATTAGGAGCTTTGGTCAATGAAATAGAAATACATCATGAAATTCCTTATGAAGAAATTCCTCATTTTCCGGTTTCTACTGTGGAAACACATAAAGGGAAATTGATTTTAGGAACAATAGCAGGGAAAAATGTAGTTTGCATGCAGGGCAGATTTCATTTCTACGAAGGTTACAGTATGAAGCAGGTAACTTTTCCGGTAAGAGTAATGAAAAAGCTGGGAATTGAAAAACTAATTGTATCAAATGCTTCAGGCGGGTTAAATCCTGACTTCCAGGTAAGCGATTTAATGATAATTGAGGACCATATCAGCCTTTTTATGCCGGAAAATCCCCTTACCGGAAGAAACATTGATCAGATGGGAGATCGTTTTCCGGATATGTCGGAAGTTTATGACCCTGAAATGATCAGAAAAGCTGATAAAATCGCTTCTTCAAAAGGAATTAAAATCCGTAAAGGTGTGTATGTAATGGTTTCAGGCCCGCAACTGGAAACTAAAGCAGAATACAGACTGTTGAGAAATCTGGGAGCAGATGCCGTAGGAATGTCAACTATTCCTGAAATTATCATTGCCCGTCAAATGGAAATGGCATGTTTTGGAGTTTCGGTAATAACTGACTTATGTATTCCTGAAACTTTGGAAAAAGCAGAATTGTCACAAATTATCGCAAATGCAGCAAAAGCAGAACCTGCCCTTACTTTGATTATTAAAGAACTGATCAGTTCATAATTCCGGATAAATAATAGTCATTTTATAATACATTGTCTGAACAAAAGATGTTTTTCCGAAGACTGGGCATCTTTTGTTCTTTTAATGCTTCTTTAATCTTCCGTCAATTCATCCAGAAACAGTTGATAAGCTCCTTTCAATTCTTTTAAAGCTTTATCTTTTTTTTGTATCGTCGCTGTTTCTATTCCTTTCAGATAAGTTGTTTTTGCCAGTTCCATTTCTTCCAGGTCAAAATACAATTGGGCAGCATGATAATAAGTTGCCAGATAATCCGGATGATTTTGAAGAAGATTCTCAAACAACACTCTGGATTTAGTAAGATCTGATTTTAAATATTCTGTAGCCAGCGCATAAATGTTGAAAGGATCATCAGGGTCCTCTTCAAAAAAAGCCAATAAATGAGATAGTCTGTCGTTGTTCATTATTAAAAAATACAGGACCTGCAAAGCAAGACCTGAGAAGTAAGATTTTAAACAAAAGAACAAAGATAAATGAATAAAGACAAAGGGAAATGATTGATAAAAGATTGTGAGAGAAAAGGAGTATGGCCAAAACAGACATTCCGGCTCCATCTCCCTATGTGTCCTATGTGCCTATGTGGTTACAAAAGAGTGTGAACAAAGCAGACATTCCGGCTCCATCTTCACTATGTGCCCTATGTGTCTATGTGGTTACAAAAGAGTATGGCCAAAACAGACCTTGCAACTCCATCTTCCTATGTGCTCTATGTGCCTATGTGGTTACAAAAGAGTATGGCCAAAACAGACATTGCGACTCCATTTCCCTATGTGCCCTATATGCCTATGTGGTTACAAAAGAGTATGGCCAAAGCAGACATTCCGGCTCCATCTCTCTATGTGTCCTATGTGCCTATGTGGTTACAAAATAATCAATTGAAGAAAATAAATTTAGTATGCTTGCATACTATTTTGTTTTTTTTGTTAATATTGCTAAAAATATCATGCTTATTAAGAAAACAAGGTTAAACTTGATTTTTCAAAGGTATTTTTAGTTTTCAAAAGCAAATAAACTCAAATTATAAACAGATGAAAATTTTAGTTTGCATCACCAATGTTCCGGACACGACAGCCAAAATCTCGTTTACGGATTCAGATACAAAGTTTAATAAAGCTGGTGTAACATACATTTGCGGTCCTTATGATGACTATGCACTTTCCAGAGCGGTTGAACTGAAAGAGCAATCCGGTGGAACTGTAACCGTATTAAATGTTGGGGAGGCGGATTCTGAGCAGGTAATTCGTAAATGTCTGGCAATCGGCGCAGATGATGCGATCAGAGTTAACTGTGAGCCGACAGATTCCTATTTTGTTGCACAGCAAATCGCTGCTATCGCAAGTCAGGAAAATTACGATTTGATTTTAATGGGAAGAGAATCAATTGATTTCAATGGAGGAGTGGTTCATGGTCTGGTAGGTGAAATGTTGGGAATACCATCACTTTCTCCGGTTATGAAGCTTGATATTGACGGAAAAACAGCCAGAATTACCCGTGAAATAGAAGGAGGAAAAGAAGATATTGAGGCCACCCTGCCATTGGTTTTAGGTTGCCAGGAGCCAATTGCAGAATGGAAAATCCCGAATATGAGAGGGATTATGACGGCCAGAACAAAGCCTTTGAAAGTAGTTGAGCCGACAGGTGATGATTTAACCGTAACGCGGAAATTTGAACTTCCGGCACCTAAAGGTGCAGTTAAAATGATTGCAGCAGATGAGGTAGAGAAACTTGTTGACCTTTTGAAAAACGAAGCAAAAGTTCTTTAAAACGATCTGTTCCTGAAATTTTCAATTAATCTTTTGCTGAAACCGGAAAGCATATTCAACAGATCTTATCCGGCTTTAGCACTTAAATCCGACATAAAATGAGTGTTTTAATATTTGTAGAATTAGACAACGGAGCGATTAAAAAATCATCGCTTGAAGCAGTTTTTTATGGCTCTGAAGTTGCTAAAGCGCAGGGAACCTCAGCCACGGTTCTTGCCATTGGTGCTTCCTCTGATTCCGAATTATCGAAAGCCGGAAATTTTGGAGCTAAAAAAGTATTACACGCCAATGATTCTAAACTGGATCAGGCTAACATTCAGGCTTATGCTTCAGTGTTGTCTGCTGCGGTAGAAAAGGAGAGTGCCTCTGTTATTGTTTTAGCGAAATCTTCCCTGGGAGATGCTGTAGCTGCCAGAGTAGCCGGAAAACTGAAAGCTTCTATTGTTTCAAATATTACCGAATTACCTGATTTATCCTCTGGTTTTAAAGTAAAAAGAAGTATTTATACCGGAAAGGCATTTGCCGTGGTAGAAATGCTGAGCGACAAGAAAATTCTGGCGATCAAGAAAAATGCAGTTTCTCCGGTAGAAACTGCTGATTCAGCGCAGATTGAAGTATTTACTCCTGAGGTTTCTGAAGCTGATTTTACAGTGAAAATTACCGGAACACATAAAGCCTCCGGAACAGTTTCTTTGCCGGAAGCTGATATCGTAGTTTCCGCAGGAAGAGGCCTGAAAGGCCCAGAAAACTGGGGAATTGTGGAAGATCTGGCGAAAGCTTTAGGGGCTGCAACTGCTTGTTCAAAACCGGTTTCCGATTTAGACTGGAGACCTCATCATGAGCACGTAGGACAAACCGGAATCAAGGTTTCTCCGAATTTATATATCGCCTGTGGTATTTCCGGGGCGATTCAACACCTTGCCGGAGTGAACTCCTCAAAAGTAATTGTGGTAATTAATAAAGACCCGGAAGCACCGTTTTTCAAAGCAGCTGACTATGGTATTGTCGGAGATGTATTTGATGTTTTACCTAAATTAACCAAAGCTATTGAGGCTTCGAAATAATAGACATTGTTTAAAATATAAGGCTATCTCTTTCATCGCCTCCATAAGTTAGATACTTATGGGGGCATTTTTTATGAATAATTGAGCTGTTTGTGGAATATTAACAAACATTACTTGTGTCGACTATGAGAGTCAAACAGTATGGAACGGCTCGTAGTTAGGTAGAAATTATTCATCCAATGTTTTCAGTGAATGAATAATAGCAATTAATTGGTTATGCGCCATTTTTATACTAAGTATAATGTTTAGAAGCTAAAAGTTTACTATTTTAGTCGATTCTTAGGGATTTAAAATCCCTAATCCAAATAACACTTATTTAAAATGTCTGAACAACAAAAGAAAATATTAGAGCAACAGCTCTGGAATATAGCTAACACACTACGAGGAAAAATGAATGCTGATGAATTCCGGGATTATATTTTGGGATTTATTTTTTATAAATATTTGTCTGAAAAAATGGAAATTGAAGCCAATTTCATTTTGGAAAAAGACAATATTCAATTCAGAGATATACAAGAGAATACACCTGAAGGCGAAGAGTTTATTGAAGTAATCAGAGAAGACCTTCTTGAAACATTAGGGTACTTTCTAAAACCTTCAGAACTGTTTAGTGAAATCGCTAAACGAGGGAATAGTGATTCTAATACCTTTATATTAGAAGATTTACAAAAAATCTTGACTAATATCCAATTAAGTACAATGGGTACCCAAAGTGAAGAAGACTTTGACAACCTTTTTGAGGACATGGATCTAAATAGTACAAAATTGGGTAAATCAGCGGAGGCACGAAATGCTATTATTGCAAAAGTATTAGTACACCTCAACGAAATAGATTTCAAACTAGAACATACTGAGCTTGATGTATTGGGGGATGCTTATGAATACCTGATTGGCCAGTTTGCTAGTGGTGCAGGCAAAAAAGCCGGAGAGTTCTACACGCCTCAGGAAGTTTCTAAAATACTGGCAAAAATTGTTACTACAGGTAAAAACAGACTAAAATCAGTCTATGATCCTACCTGTGGGTCGGGTTCATTATTGCTTCGCGTAGCCCGAGAGGTAAAAGATGTCAACAATTTCTATGGACAGGAAATGAATCGTACTACGTACAATCTTGCCCGGATGAATATGATTCTCCACGGAGTACATTACCTCAAATTTGACATCAAGCAGGAAGATACCCTGGAACATCCGCAACATTTGAATGATATGCCTTTTGAGGCTATTGTGGCAAATCCCCCGTTTTCAGCCAATTGGAGTGCAAATCCTTTATTCCTGAATGATGACCGCTTTAGTCAGTATGGCAAATTAGCACCGGCAAGTAAAGCAGATTTTGCATTTGTACAGCATATGATTTACCATCTGGCAGAGAATGGTACTATGGCGATTGTATTACCTCATGGGGTCTTGTTCAGAGGAGCGGCAGAATTACACATTCGCAGGTATCTTATCGAACAGAAAAATTATTTGGATGCTGTCATTGGTTTACCTGCCAATATCTTTTACGGCACCAGTATTCCAACTTGTATTTTAGTATTTAAAAAATGTAAGGAAGACCCAGACCATATTTTATTTATTGATGCCAGCAGGGAATTTGAAAAAGTAAAAAATCAAAATATGTTGCTAGAGGAACACATTGATAAGATTGTGGATACCTATCGTAACAGAACAGTGATTGAAAAATATAGTCATTTAGCTACGCTAGAAGAAGTAGCAGAGAATGATTATAACCTCAACATTCCCCGTTATGTAGATACATTTGAAGAACAGGACGAAATTGACATTCAAGCAGTGATGCAGGAAATCAAATCTTTGGAGTGCAAAAGAGCTCAATTAGATATTGAAATCGATGTATATTTCAAGGAATTAGGACTTGTTTTTTAATTTTTTATATCCTTAATGTTTTTACTAACGAAATTTAAATGAGCAAGATGGAGAATGAAAAATTAAAAGTAGGTAATGTCCCTAATTTACGATTTAAAGGGTTTGAGGAGGAGTGGGAAAGTAAGAAGTTGGGGGAGGTAGCAACTGTTTCTTCTGGAGGAACACCAAATAGAGCTATTGCATCATATTGGAATGGTAGTATTCCTTGGGTATCTACAGGTTTAATAAATTTTAACTTTATTAATAAAGTAGATGAATATATAACAGAAGAAGGTCTTGATAATTCATCAGCGAAACTATTTTCGCAAGGAACTTTGCTGATAGCAATGTATGGACAAGGGAAAACTAGAGGTAAAGTTGCAATGTTAAATATAGAAGCAACAACAAATCAAGCCTGTGGGGCGATAACAACTAATAAAAATATTCTCAATCCTCTTTTTGCTTTTCAAAATTTAACAAAAAGATATGATGAGATAAGAGATTTAAGCAATCAAGGAGGTCAAGAAAACTTAAGTGCTGGAATTATTAAAGGAATTGAAATTAATTTCCCGAAAATTCCTGAGCAACAAAAAATAGCATCATTCCTATCACTAATTGATGAGAGGATAACAACCCAAAACAAAATAATTGGAGAGCTGAACGTACTAAAAACTACTGTTGCCAAAAAGATATTTTCACAGCAATTGAGGTTTAAAGATGATGTTGGAAATGATTTTCAAGAATGGGAATGTAAGAACCTACAAGACGTATGTACAATAATTGGAGGAGGGACGCCAGAAACAAATAAAATTGAATATTGGAATGGAGACATACAATGGTTTACACCAACTGAAATAAAATCAAACTTTGTTTCTAAAAGCGAAAGAACTATTTCTATATCAGGATTAAAAAACTCCTCTGCAAAACTTTTGCCAAAAGGGACAATTCTTTTAACAACAAGGGCTACAATAGGCGAAGTAGCAATCTCACTTGAAGAATGTGCTACGAATCAAGGATTTCAATCTTTAGTTGTTAAAAAAAACTATAACAACGTATTTCTTTTCAATTGGCTAAAAGTGAATAAGTACGAATTGGAAAAACGAGTAAACGGTTCTACATTTCCTGAAATTAGTAAGTCAGAGATTGAAAAAATCGAAATTGTAACTCCTTGTTTAGAAGAACAAACAAAAATTGCTAATTTTCTTTCTTCAATTGACCAAAAAATCCAAACCGAAAAACAAATCTTAGAACTGCTTGAAAAGCAAAAAAAATACCTCTTACAGCAAATGTTTATTTAAAAAGCTTACCAGCAAGAAATGAAAAATATCATTTTCTTGCTGGTAACGGCAAATTTTAAACAAAAAGATTTTGTAATAAAAACTTTTTCTGCTGAATTAATTTGTTCAGGACACCTTGCTCTGTACTACTTTTTTGAGCTATACTATTCAACAATAAAGAAATTGTTTTTATTTGATTTTCATCTGAGGGTAAATAGATTTCTTTATTCAAAAAATTCTGATTGGTTATATTTATAGTATTTTTAGCTCCCTTCTGAATTAAGCTATGGAGATAATTATTTGTGTTTACTGGATTGGAAAAATAGTAATGTAAAATATTAGCTAAATAGAAGCTTTTAGGTTTATAAACTCCATATAGTGGCGAAACAGCAACCATTTCCTTTATAAAACTTTGCTTTATAATCCCGTATGGAAATTCTCCAGTAGGGCTTTTGGTGTAAACAATATCACCATAATGCACTACATTATAATTTGAAGTATCTTTTGAGGCAAAAGCTCTTCCCAAATATTCAATTTGGTTGATAACTCCTTTACTTACTGAAACGGAATGCACAGAATAACTTGCTTTGTTTAATTCCTTTCTTTCGATTATTATATCTTTTAAGTAATGTTTTGACCAACTACTATTTTTCTTTTCATTAAATAATTCTTGACATAGCCCTTTAATTAAGGTTTCTAATTGTTCAATTATTTTGTTTTGGGTTGTTATCCTCTCATCAATTAGTGATAGGAATGATGCTATTTTTTGTTGTTCGCCAAGATTTGGATAATGTATTTGAATATTTCCTAAATCTGTTGAGTTTATGGCAGGGTAACTCGTTCCTGTACATCTTTCAATAACCTTATCAACAAATTTCTGATTGTGTAAGTGTTGGAAAATAAACTGAGAATTCTGATTTGTTCTAATTTGTGCATATCCTGTTGATGCTACATATTCTCCTTCTTTATCAAAAAACAGATTGTTTTTTTGATACGGTCTAACCATTTGGAACAAAATATCATTTCTTACTAATACTCTTTGGGCTCTACTTGGAGCTTCATCCTTATAAATATAATCTTCTTTTAGTAAACGTCCATTAGCTACACTTTCTAAATCTATATAGATAAATAAGTTGGATAAGCTTTCATTTTTAGGGTTTATCTCACATACCTCTCCCAACCTTTTACTTTCCCACTCCTCCTCAAACCCTTTAAATCGTAAATTAGGGACATTAGGATTAATGACTTTAAATCCTCTATGCTGCAGATGAAATATCCTTAATTGTTTTCCTTTGCGCCTTTACAACTTTAATTAAGATAAAATGAACAAAAAACAGCTTTCAGAAGTAATTGGTCTATGGAAAACAGACAAAAAACAGTATGTAAAAAAATCAAGCTTTTCGGCTTATATGCTCTTGATTGAAAATCATTTACTGCCAACCTTTGGGGACAAATATTCAATTGATGAAGCTGATGTACAAAGCTTTGTATTCGAAAAACTGGGAACAGGTTTAAGCCATAAGACCATTAAAGACATTTTAATTGTGCTGAAAATGATTCTAAAATTCGGTGCAAAACATAAATGGCTCGATTATACACCTTTTGATATACAGTTTCCAACCGAACGTGAAAAGCATAATATAGAAGTGCTTACTCGAGCTGATCAGAAAAGAATAATGAACTATATACAGGAACATTTTACGTTTAGAAATTTAGGCGTTTACATTTGTTTAAGTGCTGGGATGCGTATAGGGGAGGTATGTGCCCTGACATGGGAAGACATCGATACTGATAACGGTATTATCAACGTTAACAGAACAATTCAACGTATATATGTTATAGAAGATGGAAATAAAAAAACCGAACTCATTCTGGATACGCCTAAAACTAAAAACTCTATTCGTGAAATTCCGATAAGCAAAGATTTACTAAGAATACTCAAACCCTTTAAAAAGATTGTTAATGCCTCATTCTTTGTTTTAACAAATGATGCCAAACCCACTGAGCCACGGACCTACCGCAGTTATTATAAAAATCTGATGAAAGAGCTCAATATGCCCGATCTTAAATTCCATGGATTAAGGCATAGCTTCGCAACCCGATGTATTGAAAGTAATTGCGATTACAAAACGGTGAGTGTATTGTTGGGTCATTCTAATATCAGTACCACACTAAACCTCTACGTTCACCCGAACATGGAGCAGAAAAAGAAAGCTATTGAACAGATGTTTAAGGCGTTGAGATAAGTTCTGAATTATGAATTAGGAGAAATGAAATAAGAATACTTTATTTTGTTACATTTGTTTGTAAATAAAACTAACACCATTAACTCCTAATTCATAATCACTTTGAGCAAGCAATCTGAACAAATTCTAGAAGAGCAACTTATTGTCCAATTACAAAAACTGGGTTATAAATATGTTACCATAGCTAATGAAACAGCGCTATTAATAAACCTTAAAACGCAACTGGAAAAACACAATAATGTACAATTTAGCAATAGTGAATTTGAAAAAGTATTAAACATCATCAATAAAGGTTCTGTATTTGAGAAAGCCAAAGTATTGCGGGAAAAGAAGCATCATATTATCAGAGATAATGGAGACAATCTATATTTTGAATTGCTGAATGTGGAACATTGGTGTCAGAATGAATATCAGGTAACCAATCAGATTACACAGCAGGGGAAATATGAAAATCGTTATGATGTTACGCTTTTGATTAATGGACTACCATTAGTTCAAATAGAACTGAAGCGAAGAGGCTTGGAAATGAAAGAAGCTTTTAATCAGATTAATCGTTATCAAAAGCACAGTTTCGGAGCAGGACAAGGACTGTTTCACTTTGTACAATTGTTCGTTATCAGTAATGGCGTCAATACCAAATACTTCAGTAATTTCGGTACGCATAAACAGGAGTATCTTCAAACTTTTCATTGGACGGACGAACAGAATAATCAGCTAAGCAATATTCTGAATGATTTTACAGATGCATTTTTAGAGCCATGTCACGTAAGCAAAATGATATGCAAATACATTGTGCTCAACGAAACTGACAAACGCCTGATGGTACTTCGTCCTTATCAATACTATGCGGTAGAGAGTATTATCAAAAAGGTAAAAGAAAATGAAATTTTGAACGGGTATAACGTCGAAAAAAACGGTTATATCTGGCATACAACAGGAAGTGGAAAAACTTTAACCAGTTTTAAAGCAAGCCAGATTTTATCCAGAATTCCAGCTATAAAAAAGGTGGTTTTTGTAGTAGATAGAAAGGACCTGGATTATCAGACCAATCAGGAGTATGATAAATTTAGTAAAGGTTCTGTAAGTTCAGCTACCAATACAGATGACCTTATCAGAAAATTCACAGATCCAAGCGTTCGGATCATCGTTACTACTATTCAAAAACTGAACAATGCTATTTCAGGCAGGAATTTGTTTAAAATGAAAGCTATTCAAGACGAACGAATGGTCTTTATTTTTGATGAATGCCATCGCTCACAGTTTGGCGAAACTCATAGCAATATTGTTAAATATTTCAATAATATTCAATTGTTTGGCTTCACAGGTACACCGATTTTAGCTGAAAATGCAAATGGTGAAAAAACAACAACAAGTCTTTTTGGAAAATGCCTGCATAAATATGTGATAACAGATGCTATTCGAGATGAAAACGTACTGAAATTCTCAGTAGAATATATACAAACTTTCAGGAAAAAAGAACATATTATTGATTTGGAAGTAGAACAAATCAATGAATTGGAAGTCTTTGAAGCACCGGAACGGAAAGAAGCTATTGTAGATTACATCATTCAATACCACAACTCAAAAACCCAGAACAAAAAATTCTGTGCAATGATGTGCACACAGGATATAGATTCTATTATTCAATACTATGAAATCTTCAGACGAAAGAAATTAAATGGTGAACATAATCTGAAAATAACTACAATTTTCAGCTTCGCTCAAAACGAAGATGAAATAGAAGAACAGATTATACCTCAGCTTAATATGGCGGCTGAACCTCAGATAGAATACGGATATAAACCCCATCGCAGAGAATTATTAGAAAATTATGTAGAGGATTTCAATAACTTATTTGGTGAAAAGCAAAATATTAAAGACACAGAAGGTTTTTATAATTATTACAATGCTGTAGCAAAAAAATCTAAGCAAAACGAGACCGATATTCTTTTGGTCGCCAATATGTTTTTGACGGGATTTGATAGTAAGTTTCTGAATACGTTGTATGTTGATAAAAATCTGCAATATCATGGACTGATACAAGCTTTTAGTAGAACTAATCGCATTTTAGATAAGAATAAGACACAGGGAAATATTGTGTGCTTTCGAAATCTGAAAGATAAAACAGACGAAGCAATTGCATTGTTCAGTAACAAAGAAGCCATTGATGAAATTATTGTAGAGCCTTATGAAGTCTATGTAGAAAAATTCAATGAAGCAACACAAAAGTTATTAGAAATAGTTTCAAAAGTAGAGGATGTAGATGGTTTATACACAGAAGAAGACCAATTGGAGTTTATCTTAGCTTTTCGTGCTTTAATGCGCTTACAAAAAAAAATGAGCCATTATACCGAATTTACCTGGGATGATTTGAAAATAGATAAAGATTTGTTCGATGGATATAGCAGCAAATATCAAGATTTAAAAGATTCGATTAACCTTAAAAGTGATGTGCAGAAAACATCTATTCTGAACGATATAGATTTTGAGTTGGAATTGATACGACGTGATACTATCAATGTTACTTACATTCTTCAGTTACTGATTAAATTCAAATCAAAACACAGTGAGAAAGATAAAGAAAGTATTGAAAAAGAGATTTTCAATTTATTGAACACAGAAGTTTCATTAAGAAGTAAAAGAGAATTAATTGAGAAATTTATTCAGGAAAGTCTGCCACAAATTAAAGATACTGATACAATTCCTGATGAATTTGAAAAATTCTGGAATATAGAACAGGAAAATGCATTGCAAGAATTGGTTAAAACTGAGAATCTTTACGAAGAACAAACAAAAAGTTTAATCGATAATTATCTTTTTACCGAGCGTAAACCTTTAAAAAAAGATATTTTAGCACTTCGATTAGAAGGAAGACCCAAACTATCAGAATCTCAAGAAACCAGTGGACGAATCTTAAATAAGATTTTAGGATTTGTAGATACTTTTTTTGATGGTATATATGGGAGTTAATATTGTTTAAATAAGTATTGAGGCAACAATCGTTGATTTACAGTCAACGAATCTAAAAACTATATAGAAGACAATAATAAGGAAATCAACAAAGAAGGCTGTCCTATGCATTAGAGACAGCCTTCTTTGTTTTCTTACAGAATGTATTCTACAACGCCTCCTTTACAGAACCGCATTTCAGCATTTTGTTTCCGAAATAGGGATTGGCAATTTCTTTCTGCTCACTTACCCAATAGCCTCCTTTGTTATTAAATGCCATCGGACAGTAATCATAATAAACCGGGCTTGCATTTGCCTTAAAAACTTTGACCAATTGGAACATGTTTTTGGAAAGATCTGCAAAATGGTCTTTCTGATGTGCCACGTCCTCAGTTTCACTGATATGCTCTGCATCAAAAGCCAGCTCTTTACTTAGTTTTGCATATACCTGCTGCTGTTCCGCATTCAGTTTACTGCTTTCGATGGACTTCAATAATTGACTTAATGCTTTTGCTTTTTGTTTGGCCAGTTTACCATCAGTTGCAACCAAGGCATTTTTTACTTCAAAGTAAGATTGTAAAGCCTTGTCAATCTGTTCTCTGACAGCATTGTCCACTTTCCCCAAATCTTTGATTTCACGCTGAGTTTCTGCTTTTTGATGAGCGGAAGCATGGTGATCATGTTGACTGAAAGCCAGATTTGATAAAGAAATAAATACTATCGAGGCTGCAATTTTTAACGTTTTCATGTTTGTAAATCGGGGTTTATGTTAAAATTAGAATTTAAATGACAGACCGCCGCCAAAAGTGTTGTAACGGGTGTCGTAATTGGTAAAAAGAGAAGTATTTTTTGTCAGGACATAGTCGAGCCCAACGTGCACACGTGTGTAACCCTGAATAAGCCATTGGTATTCAAGTTCTAATCCAAGCTTGCGGGTTAATCTTTGCTGACCAGAGAGTTGAAATCTTACATTTCCTTTGGCATCAAGTTTTACTTCAGAATCGATCAGGAAAGGTAACAGATACCGAAACCCGATTACAGGCCGGATAATTCTGACATTATTGTCAACTCCAATTTCTGATTTTCTCAAAAACAACTCATTTCCGGCATCTAGCCCGCCGAAAACCCTGAAATATTGACTTAGATATCTTTCATAATCAATATCAAACTCATAATCTCCTTTCCAGTTGGCATCCCCGCCTATGATAAAAGCGTTTTTATTGTTTGACAAAGTGAGATTAAGGTAATTACTGGTTACTCCAATATTGGCCGTTCCCCAAAAGAAGAGCTTATTGTCGTTCATTGTTTTGAGGTGTTTATGATGATTTTCTGCCATGTCCGGATCCGGCTCATCACCTTCGTAGCTAACTACTCTGGCCATTCCGCTATCCATATGATAAAGTAAATGGCAATGAAACATCCAGTCTTTTTCATCATCAGCGAGAAACTCAATCGTTTGGGTTTCCATCGGAGCAAGGCTGATGGTATGTTTTAAAGGAGAATATTCACCTTGTCCGTTCAAAACCCTGAAAAAATGCCCGTGAAGGTGAATAGGGTGGTACATCATGGTGGTATTAATCAGGGTAAACCGGACAACTTCTCCTCTCCGGATTTTAATTTTATCTTCAACGGACATAGGTTTTCCATTAAATCCCCAGATATATCTTCGCATATCACCGGTAAGCTTTAAAGGAATCGTCTGTACTTTCCGGTCTTTTGGAAACACAATCGCTTCGGTTGATTTCAGTATACCATAATCCGAATTATTTAATGAATCTAAACCATGGTTCATAGAATGATTGACCGGAGCAGCAGGCTCATGAGTCATGCTCATCTGATGCCCTTCATGTTCGTTCATATCCATGTGTTTCATATCCATATTGCTCATGGCTTTGGTCATCCGGTATAAATCAGGTGCAGGGATTTTGGAAGTAGGTACATTATTACCTTTTCCAAGGAAAACGGAAGCAAATCCGGAACCGTCCTGTGCTGTTGCCCGGAACTCATAAGAATCGTTTTCAGGAATTGTAATCAGGAAATCGTAGGTTTCGGCCATTCCCATTAATCGGTGAGTGGTTTTTACGGGTTGTACATCCACGCCGTCTGCGGCAATTAGTGTCATTGGATTTCCTGCATATGTTACATGGAAATAGGTTGATGCTGAGGCATTAATTACTCTTAACCGTACTTTCTCCCCAGGTTTTAAATCTTCGATTTTATCAGTTTTTTTCCCGTTTATCAGAAAGGCATCGTAGGCAATATCTGAAATATCCATAGGGGGCATTCGGGTGGAAGATTGTTTCAGATAGGCTCCTAAAGCCTTATTTTTCAGGATTCTGTCAAGACTCTGGATATTGTTTTTCCGGATAGAATACCATTCATTCCTGCGTTTCAGATTCCTCAGCACATTGTCAGGATTTTCATTTGTCCAGTCCGATAGAACTAAGACAAGATCTTTATCCACAGGATGATTGACTTTTTGAGGCTGAATAGCAATTGAGCCATAAACACCTCGCTGTTCCTGAAAAGCAGTATGAGAATGGTACCAGTAGGTCCCGGACTGTACAATTGGAAATTCGAAAGTATGGGTTGTTCCGGCCAGAATAGGAGGAGTATTAAGGTATGAAACACCGTCCTGTCGGTTTGGAAGAAGTATTCCATGCCAGTGAATAGATGTTTCTGTGTTGAGTTGATTATGAACTCTGATTACTGCAATATCTCCCTCAGTGAATTGTAAAGTCGGCCCGGGAATCCCACCGTTTAGGGTTACTGATTTTATGGTTTTTCCGGTGAAATTTACCTCCTGTTCGCTGACATAAATATCATATTCTACTCTTTTTCCGGTAGGTTTTACGAATTTCTCAGCAAAAGGTCTCGAAAGCGGTAGGGTAGAGACCATTTTTTCGTCTACAGGTTTTTGCATCATCATTTTTGAATGATCGTGCTTCATTGTTCCGGCAGAATCTCCGGGCATTTTCATCCCTTCCGGCATGGCTGATTCCGTTTTCTTTTCAGCATTTGAGGGCTGATGATGGTGTTCATGCTGGGCAAATACAGTAGTAATGCTCAAAAAAGAACATAGTATGATTAGCAAGTTTTTCATGTTGATTTATCATAATAAGCAGGATTTTAAAAACGCTGCTGTTAATTAAAACATTAGAAATGTGCATTCCGGTGTAATGGAATTACAGCACTTTCGACAGTAATAAAAAGGCTTAATACTGTCTGATCTGTTTAAATTTTACGGCTAAATCAAAAAGGTCTGAATAAAGATCAGCAGATCTTTACCAGCCAGAATCGGAATCTTATTGGTGGGAGAAGTAAGGGATGAATTATAATGATTTATAGAAAGATAAATAGGGGAATTGATACATAATTCCTTAATTTCATGGAAATCCGGAGATTGGAGAATTAATTTATTATTAGAATTATTGGCAGAATTAACGGAAATTCTGGCATAACTCGAAAAATCCTGACAACACTTTGTCTGGTTAAAACCAGCTTTACAGCTTTTCTCTTTCAGATTGGAATGACAGGTTTCAGGCTTAGAGAACAAGTACGTCGTATCACCCGAAATACGGCACATATGCTCTGTTATTACAAATCCTGTACTTGCTATAAGTACCTGAATTGCGATAAAAAGAGACAATATGCGAAGAAACAGCGTTTTCATAAGACTGATTTACCGGATACAAAGGTCGGCATTAATTACAGAGATTATGCTTATATTTTTTTCATAGAATGTTATAAAATTTTCTGAAACAGGTTTCTGAGACAGTCATTTGTTTCTGGTATTCATTGATTTTTGAAAGTTTTGCTCCGTTTATCAAAAACATTTATTTCTGACAGTTTTTTAGAAGGGAAGAATAAAAACTTTTTTTAAAAAAAGTAGGTTTATATCTTTGCAGGAAAAGAAAAAAACAAAAAGTGGAGAAAATTAAATTAGAAATTCTGGGACTTTCACCAAGTTCATCACAAACAGGATCTTTTGCTTTGGTCTTAGGAGAAGAATATGGTAATCGTCGTTTACCTATTATCATCGGGATGTTTGAAGCGCAGGCTATAGCAATTGAAATTGAAAAAATTGAGCCTAACCGTCCGATGACACATGATTTATTTAAATCATTTGCCAAAACATTCCATTATACAATTACTGAAATTGTAATTACTGATATCAGGGAAGGAGTCTTTTTTGCTAAAATTCACTGTTCTGATGGCTTAAAGGATACCTCAATAGATGCCCGTCCGTCAGATGCCATAGCCATAGGATTAAGATTTAATGTACCGATTTATACCTATGAAAGTGTATTGTCGGAAGCAGGAATTTCAATTAATGAAACTGCTGAGACCCAGGAAACCAATGATGAATTTGAAGAAGATCTGGTTCCGCCTAAGTCTTTAAGCGAAGCTTTAAAAGAAAATCCGGTAGATGAATTAAATAAGATGCTGAAAGAAGCACTGGAAAATGAGGAGTATGAAAAAGCAGCAAAAATCCGGGATGAACTCGAAAGAAGAAATTAAAAGATGAAAGGCACGTTATGTAACGTGTCTTTTTTGTTAAAAAGCGTTAAATGGTTTAGCATTTTATGTCCTTTCCGATAAAAATTTAAATAAAATCGTATTTTTGCATCAGTCAATAACCGCTTACAGCCATATTGGCGACTTATCTTCTTCGAAAACCGGATAAAATGGCAAAACCTAAAAGACTTGGCAATTCGCCCAATGGAATGGTTATCGTGAGTCTCACGATTGCACTTTTTCTAATCGGACTTTGCGGCTTATTAACGCTCAATGCCCGAAAATTGACGGGACTTGTGAAGCAAAATGTTGAGATCCAGGTATATCTTGAAAATGGACTGACTTCTGCGAAACTGGATTCGATTTTTAAACAGGTTGCCAAAAACGATTTTGTACTGGTTGAGAATAATTCTCCCCAGATTAATTTTACCTCCAAAGAGGTGGCTGCCCGGGATTTTATCAAGGAGTCGGGAGAAGATTTCAGGAAACTTCTGGGAAATAATAACCCCCTGCATGATTTGTATTCTGTGAAAGTGAAAGAAGAATACTTTTCGGAAAAAAACCTGAAAAATATCAAAAACCAACTTGAGAAAATTTCAGGAGTTCATGAAGTGGGATATGTTGAAAATTTCGTGGATGAAGTAAACAGAAACATTTCCAAGATATATATGGTCCTTTCGGTTTTTGTAGGACTTCTGTTATTTATCATCATAATTCTGGTTAATAACACGATCAAACTTTCACTTTATTCACAAAGAATGCTGATCAGAAGTATGCAATTGGTTGGAGCTACAAATGGATTTATCAGAAAACCATTTGTCATAAAAGGTGCCATTCAAGGACTGATAAGTGGATTTATTGCCTGTGCTTTACTTTTTGCTTCCCAACAGTTTGCCGTGTATAAAGTTGCGGAACTGGCTGTTTTGCAGGAACCCGTAAAAATGCTGATGCTCACAGGTGTGGTATTGATTTTAGGACTTTTAATCGGAGTGGTAAGTACATTCCAGTCTGTAGATCGCTACCTGAGATTGTCGTTGGATGATCTTCACTGATTAAGTTATAACATTGATTCTTTTAAAAATATTTAATATTAAATTTTCAAACATGTCTGAGAAACAGAAACTTCCATTTGGCAAGAGCAATTATACCATGATGCTTATCGGAATTGCGATAATATTTGTCGGCTTTTTTATTATGACACTTGATAAAGAAGAATTTGGTTTTGGATTTTTGGGGCTAACATTAGGACCAATCGTAGTAATGGGCGGGTTTGTTTTTGAGTTTTTTGCTATTCTGAAGAAAAGTGAGTAATTATTGAAATTTGGTTTCTACATTTGACCTGAATTTCTGAAAATCTATCACACTACTTTTATTTCTGTATAAGTTAATGAACTTTATTCAAGCCATTATCCTAGCGATCATTGAAGGAATTACTGAGTTTTTACCGATTTCTTCAACAGGTCATATGATTTTATATTCCTCTTTTGCAGGCATTGCCTCTGATCCGTTTGTAAAACTCTTCACAGTTGCTATTCAGCTAGGTGCCATACTTTCGGTAGTTGTACTTTATTTCAGGAGATTTTTCCGTTCGATCAGCTTTTATATAAAACTGGTTGTCGCTTTTATTCCTGCTGCCATTTTCGGCGTGCTTTTCAGTGATAAAATTGATGCTCTCCTTGAAAGTCCGGTGGGAGTAGCGATCTCCTTGCTGGTAGGAGGAATTTTACTGCTGTTTGTAGATGGCTGGTTTAAAAAGGTAAGAATAGATGATTCTGATGAGATTGACTTTCTGACGGCTTTAAAAATAGGTTTCTTTCAATGTATCGCCATGATTCCTGGTGTTTCCCGTTCCGGTGCCACAATTGTAGGAGGAATGAGCCAGAAACTGAGCAGAAAAGCGGCCGCTGAATTTTCATTTTTCCTGGCTGTCCCGACTATGTTTGCTGCAACAGCAAAGAAATTGCTGGATTTTTACAAAGACGGAGGAAGCCTTACCGGAGAGCAGATTCAATTGCTGGCAGTTGGTAATGTAGTAGCCTTTATTGTAGCCATGCTTGCGATAAAATTCTTTATCGATTTTCTTACCAAATACGGTTTTAAGGTTTTTGGTATTTACAGAATCGTCGTAGGAATTATCATTTTAATTCTTTTGGTAAGTGGCTTTAAACTGGAAATAGTTTAGCGCTAAAAGATCAGGAAACTTTTGAAAGTTGAACACAGTTTAAACTATGAAAGTAAGTCTGAAATAAGGTTTCAATTCCCGTAATTTTCTGAGAGAAATCCGGGGTTTTTAATACATTTTCAACCTCACTGGTTTTATAACCTGTGAGGTTTTCATTTTTGGAAAAACAGATTTTTTAGTTGTATGGCAGAGGAAAAGAATCAGCCCGTTCAGGATCCGGGAGAAGTGATTTTAATTGATAAACCCCTGAGATGGACATCTTTTGATGTGGTGAAAAAGTTGAAATTTGCCGGAAAATTTAAGAAAATAGGCCATGCAGGAACACTTGATCCTTTGGCCACAGGCCTTCTTATACTTTGCACCGGAAAAATGACTAAGCAGATAGATAGCTATCAGGCTCAGGAAAAGGAATATTCAGGTATACTGGTATTGGGTAAAACAACACCATCTATTGATCTGGAAACGGAATTTGATGCTGAGTATCCGATAGACCATATCACTGAAACAGAACTGAATGAGGCGATAGCGAAACTTTCGGGTGTAATTACCCAGATTCCGCCGATTTATTCGGCTGTTTCAGTAGGAGGAAAGCGATTGTATGAAATGGCCAGAAAAGGACTTACAGAAGCTGATGTTGAAATAAAATCAAGAGAAGTTGAAATCAGAGCATTTGAAATAAATACTGAGAGGTTTCCGGAGATAGACTTTAAAATCGTTTGTACCAAAGGTACTTATATCCGCAGTCTGGTGCGTGATTTTGGCCTTTCTCTTAATTCGGGAGCATATTTAAAAGTATTGAGAAGAGAAAGAATCGGAGAATTTCATGTGAAAAATGCATTGACGGTAGAGCAGTTTGTGGAGGCCAGAAAAGTGTAGCAGGTTGGCCTTTTCGTGCCGATCTTTGCTTAAATTTGTTAATTTTACGGAAAATCACTCTTTTGAAAAGAGTAGAAATACAGATAATGATTGTATCACACGGAATTCAGGAATTTCAAAAATTAGAGAATGCGGTAGTTACCAGCGGAACTTTTGACGGAGTTCACCTGGGGCACCAGAAAATACTTAAGCGTCTTAAAGAAGTAGCAGATCAGAATGGTGGTGAATCGGTTGTTATTACCTTTTACCCGCATCCGCGTTCGGTGATTGCCTCAGAAGCACAGACTGTTAAATTACTTTCTACCCTGGAAGAGAAAATAGCACTGCTTGAACAGAACGGGGTAAATCATTTACTTATTATTCCTTTTACCAGAGAGTTTTCGGAGCTTACTTCAGAAGAATTTATCCAGAAAATTCTGATAGACAGTATCGGTACTAAAAAGCTGGTTATCGGATATGACCACAGATTTGGAAGAAATCGTGAAGGAGGATTTGAGTACCTGGAAAAAAACGCAGGTAAATACGGATTCAAAATCGAGGAGATTTCCCGTCAGGACATTGAAAATGTAGGTGTCAGTTCTTCTAAAATCAGAAAGGCTCTCAGCGAGGGAGATGTCAGGACTGCGGAACATTTTTTAGGAAGGAAATATGCCATTTCAGGACTGGTAGTGAAGGGTAAGCAATTGGGAAGAACAATTGGTTTCCCTACTGCGAATGTGCAGGTAAGGGAAATTTCCAAGTTAATTCCTGCAGATGGGGTTTATGCAGTAAAAGTAATTTATAATGAGCAGTCTTTCGGAGGAATGCTGAACATTGGTAACCGTCCGACTGTAGATGGTACTTTTCAAACCATTGAAGTAAATATTTTTGATTTCAACCAGGATATTTACGGAGAAAACCTGACCATTGAATTTGTTCAGAAAGTGAGAAATGAGCAGAAATTCAATGGATTGGAGGCACTGAAAGAACAAATCAATAAAGATAAAGAGCTCATTAAGGAAATTCTTAATTAAGTAAAAGAGCTGCAAAAAGAGCGGGCTGATTTTGTTTTGACACAGAATCAGCCCGCTCTTTTTAATCAGGTTTCGGTTAAATAGTTTTTACATAACTTCCTAACCATTTAATATCTCCGGCATGTTTTTCCATAATGGTCCGGACATTTTCGTCCATGAAATAACCATCAAATTCCATCAGAAACCAGAAATGGAATTTATCTCCCTCTTTAGCCGGGCGGCTTTCAATTTTAATTAAATTAATGCCCTGACTTTCAAAGTCCTGCAAAAATCTAACCAGGGTTCCCGGTTTTCCGTCATCAGTAAGTTTTACGATGATCGTGGTTTTATCATTTCCGCTTCTCTGGTTTACAAAATCTTTACCGATAATAAAGAAACGTGTTCTGTTCTGGGCGGAATCCTGAATATTGTCAAACAGAATAGGTACACCAAAAAGCTTTGCTGCAATATGCGAACAAATAGCAGCAGCTTTCGGATCCTGTTCAGCTAATTTAGCCGCTTTGGAAGTAGAATCAACCTGAATGAAAAACTCCTCGTCTTTTCCTCCGAAATAATCATTCAGGAACTTTTCACATTGTCCGAAAGCAATGTCTTTTGAATAAATTCTTGTAATCTCTGAAAGTTTCTCAGCTTTTGTTGCGAAAGTAAAATGTACCGGAATCGCCACTTCAGATACAATTTTGAGATCTGACTCATTCAGAAAGTCGATTGTTTCTTTCACAATACCTTCCTGGTTATTTTCAATAGGCACGACCCCGAATCTGGCACGGCCCGTATCAACACTTTCAAAAACCGATCTTATGCTGGGTAAAGCCAGGTAGTCGGACATTGCGCCAAATCTGCTTTCAGCAGCCTGATGCGTAAAACTTCCTTCAGGTCCTAAATAGGCAATTCTCTCAGGAAGCTCCAGATTTCTCGAAACGGCAAAAACCTCAAGATAAATGGCTTCAATGGCCGAGCGACTCATTAAGCCTTTGCTAAGCTCTGCCAGCCTGTCAATAATTTGTTTTTCTCTTTCAGGGCGATAAATAACAGTGTTGGTTGTTTTTTTGAGTTCCCCAACATGTTTGACAACCTCCATTCTTTGGTTGAGAATGTTCAGTAACTGATCATCCAAAGAATCAATCTGTTTGCGTAAATCTTCTAAAGTCACTTATTTTTTAAACGTTTTGGATTTTGGCCGGGCCATTATCGGGATAAAAACTAAACTTTTAATAATACATCTTCCATGTCTTTTTCAATGACAAGGTTTTCAATAATAAACCTCTGACGTTCAGGCGTATTTTTGCCCATAAAGTAAGTCAGTATTTTAGGAATAGTCGTGTCTTTTTCAAGAATTACAGGTTCCAGACGGATATTGTCTCCGATGAATTTTCCAAACTCATCAGGAGAGATTTCTCCCAAACCTTTAAATCGGGTAATTTCCGGTTTTGGCCCTAATTTTTCAATAGCCTCTTTTCTTTCTTCGTCAGTGTAGCAGTAACGGGTTTCTTTTTTATTTCTTACCCTGAACAAAGGCGTTTCAAGAATATACAAGTGGCCGTTTCTCACCAGATCCGGAAAGAATTGAAGGAAAAATGTCATCATCAGCAGGCGGATGTGCATTCCGTCCACGTCGGCATCTGTTGCAATTACAATTTTATTATATCGCAGAGATTCCAGACCATCTTCAATATTCAGGGCATGCTGGAGGAGGTTAAATTCCTCATTTTCATACACAATCTTTTTAGTAAGTCCGAAACAGTTCAGCGGTTTACCTCTTAAGCTGAAAACGGCCTGAGTCTGCACATTTCTTGATTTGGTAATTGATCCGCTCGCAGAATCCCCTTCCGTAATGAACAAAGTGGAATCGTAGCGGCCGTCATTTTTTTCATCATCAAGATGTACCCGGCAGTCTCTTAGCTTTTTATTATGAAGATTTGCCTTTTTTGCCCTTTCATTGGCAAGTTTTTTAATTCCGGCAATATCTTTTCTTTCCCTTTCCGACTGAAGAATCCTTTTTAGCAAAGCATCGGCAGTTGAAGGGTTTTTATGCAGAAAATTGTCGAGGGTAGTTTTGACAAAATCTCCGATGAATGAGCGAACTGTTTGAGAGTTCGTATCCGGCGACATGTTATTTGAACCTAACTTTGTTTTGGTCTGAGATTCAAAAACAGGTTCCTGAACCCTGATAACAATAGCTCCCACAATACTGGCACGCACATCTGAAGGGTCGAAATCTTTCTTATAAAATTCCCGGAGTGTTCTGACCAAAGCTTCTCTGAAAGCAGCCAGGTGAGTTCCTCCCTGTGTGGTATTCTGACCGTTTACAAAAGAATAATATTCCTCTCCATATTGATTAGCATGTGTTATAGCCAGTTCAATATCATTTCCTTTCAAATGAATGATAGGATAACGGATTTCATCTTCATTCGTTTTTTTACGCAAAAGATCAAGAAGACCATTCTGAGAAAAATACTTCTGACCGTTAAAATTAATTGTCAGACCCGCATTCAGATAGGCATAATTCCAGATTTGCGATTCCAGAAACTGAGGAATAAAGTGATAATTCTTGAAAATGGTATTATCAGGCTCAAAAAGAATATGTGTTCCGCTCCGGTTAGTACTTTCAGAGTTATCCGGAGATTCAACCAGTAATTCACCTTTTGAAAACTCTGCCCATTTTGTTTTACCATCTCTGAAAGACTGTACCTTGAAATAGGAAGAAAGAGCATTAGTCGCTTTGGTACCCACACCATTAAGACCTACTGATTTCTGAAAGGCTCCTGAGTCATATTTACCACCGGTATTAATTTTTGAAACACAGTCGATTACCTTACCCAAAGGGATCCCTCTGCCATAATCTCTTACCTCAACCCGATGATCTGAAATCTTAATTTCAATGGTTTTTCCATGACCCATCATATGTTCATCGATAGAGTTATCGACGATTTCTTTCACTAAAACATATATACCGTCATCAGCTGAAGAACCGTCTCCTAACTTTCCGATATACATACCCGGACGCAGACGGATATGCTCTTTCCAGTCCAGCGATTTGATACTATCCTCGGTGTATTGAACGGGATTATTGGATGATTCTGCCATAGAAAATTGAATGTAAAATTGAACTAACTAACAAAAATACAAAAAAACGCAGTTTTTGGACACTTGCAAAACATTTAAAAATAATAGTTACTTTTCAGGGTACTCCCGGGATCAGAAACAAGTCTGTAATCAGAAAGAATAAAGATGGAATTAAAGCCTTTCTAAATGTAAAAATTACAATAATCTCTTTACCGCTTAGTAATTTATATAGGGAACGGTCGTTATAAATAGCCAAAAGTTGCTTTACTTTGCATTTAATATTTAGTTCTTGTAAAGCTCATTTTTTTTAAAATGACAGGAATTATTTAATTTCGCAATTAGTGTTTTCTTCTCAAACCATAGACGAAAGTTGTATGTCCAACTACCAGTTATTTTTTAAGTATTTAAAAGTCAATCATATACGTTGTTTTGCCTCTAATTCATTCCATAAAATCTTAAGTATCCTCCTGATTTCGATATTTTCATGGAATAATGAGTTACTTGCCCAAAGCCTTCCGATAGATATCAACAGCATTAAACAACAGGTGAAAAGCTCAGGGTCAACCGGTGGTTCTCAGACTGTTACACCTGCTGCCGGAACTGCTACCGGTACCAGAACAGTGAAAGAAACAGCCAAAGGTAAAACTTTGACGGATTCATTAACTGCGGCAAGGAAAAGTACTATTGACAATGAAAAAACTGAATTGGATTCTGCCACTTTAAGTCTTCGCAAGAAAATATTTGGCTACAGTATTTTTAATAATAAGAACCTTTCTTTTGAAGCCAATTTACGTATGCCTTCCCCGAGAGGGTATATTCTGGGTGCTGATGATGAGCTTTTAATTGATATAAATGGCTATTCTGAAGCGCATTATAATCTTACAGTTACTTCTGACGGCTTCATTAAAATCCCACTGGTCGGTAACGTTTTTGTTTCAGGTTTAACGATAGAAGAAGCGAAAACAAGAATCATTAACCGTCTTTCACAGATTTATGTAGGATTGAAAAATTATCAGGGTGCCGCTTCAAATACAACGGCAACAGTTTCACTCGGAACAATCAGAACGATCAGAGTTACTGTTCAGGGTGAAGTAATAAATCCGGGCACCTATTCTGTTCCTTCTCTGGCAAAAGTTATGAATGTACTTTATCAGGCGGGTGGTCCGAATGAAAATGGTACATTCCGTGATATCAAGGTTATCAGAAATAAAAGAGTTGTTGCGATTCTTGACTTATATGACTTCCTGACGAGCGGGATTCAAAGAAACGATATTGCTTTACAGGATCAGGATATTGTGAAAGTCGGCGTGTATAAATCAAGAATTGAGATAGAAGGGAAAGTTAAAAAGCCGGCGATTTTTGAAATTCTGCCAAATGAGTCTCTTGAAAAAATCATCAATGAATATGCAGGAGGTTTTACCCCTGACGCATACAGGCAGTTGATTAAGGTGTTGAGATACACAGATACAGAACGAAAACTTACTGATTTAAGCGGAGATTTGCTCTCATCTTTTATGCCTAAAACAGGAGATTTGATTACTGTGGATGGCGTACTGGTAACTCGTTTTGAGAATGTAGTTACTTTGTCAGGAGCTGTTTTCCGTCCGGGTAAATATTCAGTAAGCAATAACCAGACGCTGGTGAAATTGATTAAACGCGCAGATGGCTTCCGGGAGGATGCCTTTCTGGGAAGGATTTCAATCACCCGCTTGAGCGAGGATTTACATAAAGAAGAAATTTCAATTAATTATCAGGACATCATCAGTGGAAAAACCCCTGATCTGGTATTGAAAAGAGAAGATAATATTGTAGTTTATTCCAAACTGGATTTAGAGGAGGATTTTACGGTTCGTATTCAGGGAGCAGTAAATATGAAAGAAAATGAAACCGGTTATTATCCTTATGTAAAAAATATGACGGTGGAAGATGTGATTTTGAAAGCGGGCGGACTATCTGAATCTGCTGCTACCGGAATCATAGAAGTAGTAAGAAGAAAGAAAAACGTCGATAAATATGATGTTTCTTCCATTACTCCGCAAATCGGAGAAAGAAAAGTCTTTGCAGTCAGCAAGAGCCTTTCTTTAGATGAGACAGCTTCTAAATTTGTCCTGGAGCCATTTGATGAGATTTTTGTCAGATCTTCCCCTAACTATGAAAAGCAGCAATATGTAAAAATGGAAGGTCAGGTAATATTACCGGGGCAGTTTGCTTTGATAAGTAAAGAAGATAAAATTTCCGACCTCATTGCCAGAGCAGGAGGTTTAAATGCTCAGGCTTATCCTGCCGGAGCTACTCTGATCAGAAAGGTGAAACTTTCAAAGGAGGAAGTAGAATTGAAGAGAAAGCAACAAAGTGAGTTGCAGGATAATTCAAATAAAGTTTCTGTAGAACTGGAACCAATTGCGGAAGAAACAGATCAGTCGATTGGTATTGACCTGATTGAGGTGTTAAAAAATCCTGACGGGCTTGCCGATCTTTTATTACAGGACGGCGATATTATCAGAATACCAAAAGAGCCGCAAACGGTCAGAATGCAGGGTGAGCTATTGTATCCTACGTCTACCAGATACCTTAAAGAAAAAACATTCAAAGACTATATCGCTGAAGCCGGAGGCTTTACTTCTATGTCTGCCAGAAAACGTGCTTATGTAATTTATGCCAATGGTTCTGTTGACAGAACGAGAAGTTTTCTGGGTATTTTTTCAAATTATCCAAAAATTGAACCAGGTTCTGAAATCGTAGTTCCTAAGTCAACCAGAGAGGTGACTCCGCAGCAGGTTCAGATTTTAGTTTCAACAATTGCAGGAACTTTAGGAACACTCTTTACAATCTACGGAATTCTTAGATTGAATAAATAAAGTTTTTTAGATAGAAATAAGACTATAAAAATGCCTTATACAGAACCCCAGATATTACCAGAAGACCAGATGTCGTTAAAAGATATTCTGGTTAAACTGATAAAGTTTAAGAATTTAATAGTAAACAACTGGAAGATCATCGTAATCTTCACCGTACTTGGAATAATAGGGGGAATTATTGTTGAATTTATCAGTAAAGAAGACCCTACTTATGCTGCCAAGATAACCTTTAATATGGAAAACGGAGGTGGTAATACGGCAGGAGGGCTCGCAGATCTGGCCAGTCAGTTCGGGTTTGGAGGGGGAGCTTCTTCCGGAAATACCGGACTTTTCAGCGGGGAGAATTTTAAGGAATTACTAAAAACCAAAGGGATTTATCGTAAAGCACTTTTGTCTGAGGTGAATATTAATGGTAAAAAGGTGATTTTTGCCAATTATTTCCTGAAAAAAAGCGGGGTACTAAAGGATGAATGGGAAGATGATGTTGAAGCAAAGACCTTTCAGTTTAAACATAATAATCCTAAATTACTTAATGTAAAAGAATTGGATTATCTTAACAGAATTTCTGAATTTTTGAAACCGCTTACAGTACTTGGTGCAGATAATTCAAAGTCTTCATTTACCACTTTAACAGTGACGACAAGAAATGATACTTTGTCTTATACCTGGGCAAATTTGTTTCTTAAAACAGTTACCAGTTTCTATATTGAGACCAAAACCAAAAAGACAAGAGAGCTGTTGGAACTGATTGACTCACGTGTGGATTCTCTTAGAAATGCCCTTTACCGTAATCAGGGGGCATTGGCAAGATATAATGATCAGAACCAGCAGATTATTATGCAGCAGGGCAGATTGCAGTCTGAACGCCTGAGTATGAACACTTCTCAAACTCAGAGTCTTTATTACGAGGCCGTGAAAAGCCAGGATAACTTAAGATTTTCAGTCGTAAAAGAAGCACCTTTATTTACCAGAATAGATGATGCGGAACTTCCGATTCCGGGAACACCGGTTAATTTTGGAAAATTTATAAAGATAGGAGCGGCGATTGGTCTGGTACTTTCTTTAATTTACATTACAGTAAGAAAGGCATTAAGAGATATTTTGAATAGTTAATTTTATGCAGGAAATAGTTATAGAGGCAGGCAGAACAGCAAAAAACTACTGGAAGGATCTTTGGAGATTCAAAGAACTTTTATTGATTCTGGCCCTCAGAGATGTTACAGTCAGATATAAACAAACTTCCATCGGGATTCTTTGGGCCATTATCCGCCCTGTTATGATGATGATGGTATTTGTATTTGCATATGATAAAGTTGCCAAAATAAAGGATGATTCGAATGTCAAGTACCAGGTAATTATTTTTTCAGGCATATTGCTCTGGAATTTCTTTGCAACGGCTCTTCAGCAAGTTAGTAACAGTATTACCGGGAATTCGAATCTTGTTTCAAAAGTATATTTTCCCAGATTAATCATGGCAATCTCATCTATTTCGGTAGCTTTGGTTGATTTTCTGGTAGGTCTGGTGGTATTGATTCCGATGCTTTGTTATTATGGCTATTATCCGGACTGGAATATGCTGATGATTCCGTTCTTTCTGGCTTTAACGGCAATGGCGGCATTTAGTCTGGGATTGATTTTTGCAGTTTTAAATGTTAAGTACCGTGATTTTCAGCAAATTGTACCACTTGTTGTGCAATATGGCTTTTTCGTTTGTCCGGTTGTTTATTCAGTTTCGAAATTCCAGGATGAATGGTGGTTTAAATATTATAGTATTTTGAATCCGTTATCGGGCATTATTGAAGGTTTCCGTTGGAGTACTATTCAGAATTATGCATATTTCCAATGGAGCAGTTTTGTGCCCTCTTTGGTATTTGTAATAATAACTACCTTTATTTCAATTGTTTTCTTCCGTAAAAAGGAAAACTCTTTTGTTGATTTTATATAAGAAATTGATTTTGGAAAAAAGGATTTCAGCATTTTAATCAGAAATCTTTAGCCCTGATTCTAAAATCGATGAGTAATCTGTAGGATGAAGTTATGTCAGTAATCAAAGCTGAAAATATAAGTAAGAAATACATCATTGACCACAAAAAGGGCAATGCACCAAAAAGTACACTCCGGGAAGTAATTACAGATACTTTCAGTGGACTTTTCTCTTCGAGAGACAGAGACCAGGAAACCCACGAGGAATTCTGGGCATTGAAAAATGTCAGTTTCGAAATCGAACAGGGAGATCGTGTTGGGATTGTAGGATCGAATGGTGCCGGAAAATCTACCATGCTTAAAGTGTTGAGCCGGATTACCGAGCCGACACAGGGACGAATCAGTATTACAGGACGTGTAGCCAGTTTGCTTGAAGTGGGAACGGGCTTTCATCCTGAACTTTCAGGAAGAGAAAATATATTCCTGAACGGTGCGATACTTGGCATGAAAAGAGATGAAATCAAGAGACATTTTGATGCAATCGTTGATTTCGCAGGTGTGGAGAAATTTCTTGATACACCGGTAAAACGATATTCTTCGGGGATGTATGTTCGCCTCGGTTTTGCCATTTCTGCTCACCTGGAACCTGAAATCATGATTATTGATGAGGTACTTGCCGTAGGTGATGCTGAATTCCAGCGAAAATGTCTGGGTAAAATGAAGGATGCTTCAAACGCCGGAAGAACGATTATATTCGTGAGCCATAACCTGACTGCAGTTCAGGGACTTTGTAATAAGTCGATATTCATGAAAAAAGGGCAATTGGTTGAAATAGGAGAGACAAATCAGGTTATTGCCAATTACCTGAGTCATATCCAGAAAACCGGATTATCCAGTTCATGGGAAACACCTGAGGATGCTCCCGGCAATGATAAAGTGCGCTTAAAGAGTGTTAAAATTGTTCCTAAATACATCGGAGATCTTAAACATATTGATGTAAGAACGCCGTTTAAAATTGAGATTGAGTTCTGGAATATGCTTGATTCTGCGAATCTTAATGTGAGTCTGCATTTGAATTCGTTAACAGGAGAATGTGTGTTCAATATCGGAACTCCTTCCAGAAAATTTGAGAAAGGTATTGTTAAGGCTGAATGTGAAATAGAGGGGAATTTCCTTAATGACGGTTCTTATTCCCTTTCCTTTATGGTGGTAAAAGATACGTCAACACCTTTAATGAATTTTGAAGAAAGCCTGATTTTTGAAGTAGAAGACTATAGAGAAGGGGTTTCCTGGTATGGAAAATGGCCAGGTTATGTTCGCCCTCAGATTGCATTTCCAATTACCCAGTTAGAGTATGAAAATGTTTAGTTAATCGTTGGCTATCAAGATTTATACAAATAATTATCGGTTTTGCCGGCTTGGGTTTCAACGAAATAACTAAAGCATTATTAAAATGATTAACGTTACCAAAACATATTTACCTGATATTGAGGAGTACCAAAGCTATGTTAAGGGCATCTGGGATCGTGTTCAGCTTACCAATAACGGACCTCTGGTAAAAGAACTGGAAGCAAAGCTGAGAGATTACCTCGGGGTAAAACACTGTTTATTTGTAAGCAACGGTACTATTGCTATTCAAATTGCCCTGAAAGTTTTGGGAATTTCCAAAGAGGTTATTACTACACCATTTTCATATTGTGCAACCTCACATTCAGTAATCTGGGAAAATTGTACCCCGGTTTTTGCGGATGTTTCTCCTAAAGATTTATGTATTGATCCTGCCAGAGTTGAGGCAGCCATTACTGAAAATACTCAGGCCATACTGGCTACCCACGTGTATGGAAACGCATGTGATGTGGAAGCTTTAGCCAGAATCGGTGAAAAATATAAGATTAAAGTAATTTATGACGGAGCACATTGTTATGGTGCTGATTTAGGCGGTAAAGCGCTTTTGTCTTATGGTGATATCAGTACCTGTAGTTTTCATGCTACAAAAGTATTCCATACCACTGAAGGCGGTGCGATAATTACTGATAATGATGATGTGGCTTGGCTGATAGACCGCTACAGAAGTTTCGGACATATTGCCGACAATTACCTGACGATTGGTATTAACGGGAAAAACTCGGAATTTCATGCTGCTATGGGACTTTGCGTCTTGCCAGATGTTCCGGAAATTATTCGCAGCAGAAAGGAAATATCAGAATTGTACGACAGACTTTTACCTTTCGGAGAAAAGCTGGGCAGTCCTGAATGGAAAGCTGATCTGGTCAGAAATTATGCTTATTACCCAGTCTTTTTTGAGTCGGAAGAAGCTTTGCTTAAAACCAAGGCGAATCTGGAAGCTCACGATATTTTCCCGAGAAGATATTTCTATCCTTCTTTAAGTACTTTGCCATTTGTTCAGAAAGAAAGCAATTGTCCGGTTTCTGATGATTTTGCACTGAGAGCTTTATCACTTCCGCTGTTCTATGATTTAGCCCATGACGATGTAGAGAAAATTTCAAGAATCGTCTCAGATTCAATACTTTAAAATTTAACCTATTTACCCTAGATGGAATTTATTTACAAAATATTCTTTGTATTATTCGTTGGCTTTGTCTTCCGGATTGCTTCGAGAATTTGTAATAAATCGTTAGTCGATATTATCATTACTGCTTATATGACATTTGCAGGAAGTATTATCATAACCGGTTTTGTCCTTTCTCAGTTTAATAAAATTGACGACCGCCGTTTTTGGGCTCTTTCTGTTTTTATTCCCGCATTCATTCTTTATGTTCAGTTTACCAAAGTCTTCGGCAGAGATAATCGGGAAAAATTCACCTTTTTTGAGATAGTTGGGAGTAGAATTCAGATTTTCTGGAATTGGTTTGGTTCACTTAGCCTGTTTCTCAAATTTGTTTTTTCCTTATTGTTTTCAAGTGTTATTATCATTGCGGTTACCAATTTGTTTCTGGTTGCTTATACCGTCCCGAATGAGTGGGATAGCATGACCGGGCATCTGAACCGGGTAATGTATTATATGAGACATGGAACAATGGCTCATTTCGGAGGAACAAACTGGAATATTGATACCTATCCGAAAAGTATCTGTACAATTCAGATTTACAGTTATCTGATGAGTGGAAAAGTTGAAAATTTCTTCAAACTTATTCACCATATGGCTTACTGGATCGTTGGAATCGGGGCATTTGGAATCGCACAGCGAATCGGAAAGAATTTAACCGCCAGTATTTTCTGCGGACTTGTTATGCTGTTGTTACCGGATGTGCTGATGCAATCTGTTACAACTGAGACGGATATCGTTCTGGCTTCGTACCTTACCTGTCTGATTTATTTCCTTTTTACTTATAAAAACCTTAAACGTCGTCGTTATTTATACCTTGCTGGACTTACTTTCGGAATAGCATTAGGGCATAAAATCACTTTTCTGTTTTCATTTCCTCCATTGTTTTTTATTGTATTGTATGCAGTTTTCTGGGAAGAAAAATGGGAACAGGTATTTTTCAAAAGGTTAAAACACATTGTTTTGGGGACTGTTATCGGAGTTTCTTTATTTACACTCCCGACAGGTTATCTTAAAAATGTGGAGGTTTTCGGACACCCGATCGGACCACCGACTGCTACTAAACATCAATCTGTTGAAAGAGCCGGAACGCTGAAAAATCTTATCAAACAGGGATCGAGAAATGTAGTGCGCTATAGTATGGACATGATCAATCTGGATGGATTGAGAAACTGGGAGGTGGGAGATTCATTGAATGAAAAAATGAAAATTCCGATTGAAAAAGCTGAAAAGGCGTTGAATCTCAGATTGCAGGAAGAAACGGATTTTTCGATTGTCCCCTTTACTTACCACCGCAGGTTCGAATTTTTTAATGCAAATCCTTATTGGGGCATTTTCGGATTTGGCTTGATTTTGCCGATTATTCTGCTGGTTATGACAGGTGTTATCAGATCAAAGCCGCATGTTTTCCTGGGAATAGCATTTATTCTCCATTTTATGGCATTGTCTTATTCGGCACCTTATGATCCCTGGAAAGGCCGGTATTTTATCAGTACTTCAGTTTATGCGGTTCCTTTCCTGATTTTATTGTTTACCAAAGAAAAATGGGCAATTTCCACTAAAACATTTTCAATTCTAAAAGTGTGGGTTGGGATTACTGTAATTATTGGTTCTGTTTCAGCGGTATCTGTTATTTATTTAAATGAAAGATGCCTTCCTTTTGCTGCTTTAGGCCGTCCTTCCGCTTTTGATACAGAAAGAATAGAATTGGAAACCTGGGCACGTCCGGATATTACGCCAGCCTATAAAAGGTTTAATGAGCTTGTTCCGCAGAATGCAGTAGTGGCATTGGGAACGATCAATGATGATTACGAATATCCTTTGTGGGGGGCAAAGCTGAGCAGGACATTAATTCCGGTAAATCCTTTTGAAAAAGGTGTACAGCCGATTCCGAAAGAAGCACAATACCTGTTTTTTTCTAAAAATGTGATTAAACCTAAACCCGGAGATATCCGCCTGGGAACAGATACAACCAGAACAGACCTGATTGTAAGAGGAGAAGATTATTATTTGAGAAAACTGAAATAAACCACAGGAATCTGATACTTTAACTTTTGAATTAAAAACTCATATTTTAGCTTTTAACCTCTTATTCCGGAGGAATTATAACGTTAAATAAGTTTTTACAACAGATAGAAAATTTATGCGTTTAGCAATAATGCAGCCATACATATTTCCTTACATAGGATATATACAGTTGATTAAGGCTGTTGACAAGTTTGTAATGTACGACGATGTAAATTTTATAAATCGTGGCTGGATAAATCGTAACAGAATTCTGGTCTCCGGAAAAGAGAATATGTTTACTGTTCCATTGAAGGATGCCAGCCAGAATAAACTGATTAATGAAGTTGATGTAATTAATGACGGGAAATGGCATGTAAAGATGTTAAAGACAATCGAACAAGCCTATAAGAAAGCCCCTTATTATCAGGAAGTTTTTCCGTTAATTTCAGAAACGCTGCATGCCGGAGAGCAGAACATCGCAGGATTGGCACTGGTTTCATTGCAAAAGATTTGTCAGTACCTTGAGATTAAAACTGAGATTGTTCCAAGTTCTGCCAGGTATTCAAATGCACACCTGAAAGCACAGGAAAGAATTATGGATATTTGCTTGCAGGAAAAAGCCAGTCAATATATTAACCCGATTGGCGGAACAGAGTTGTATGACAAAAAATACTTTGAAGAAAGAAGTATTCAACTTAATTTTATTAAATCAAGACCGGTTGTTTACCAGCAGTTTAACAATGAATTTGTTGCCTGGCTTTCAATAATTGATGTTCTGATGTTTAATTCCAAAGAAAAGGTACATCAGTTACTGGATGAATATGAGTTGGTTTAAATGATTTCATAATTGGTATAAATAGAAAAATATGGCGAAAGTAGTTGTTTTTGGTACAGCACTTGTCGGAGAACTGGCTCATTTTTATCTGACAACTGATTCTCCTCATGAAATTGTTGCATTTACGGTAGAACGTGAATACCTGAAAGAAGAAACTTTCAAGGGGCTGCCGGTAGTGCCATTTGAAGATGTGGTAAGTTTATATCCACCCTCGGAGTATAAGTTTTTTGCACCGCTGAGTGAGAGAAAAATGAACCAGATCAGAGCCAGAGTTTATGCTGATGCCAAAGAAAAAGGATACGAATTTATTTCGTATATCAGTTCCAAAGCAACAGTTTTAACTGATAAAATCGGTGAAAACTGTTTCATTCTGGAAGATAATACTATTCAGCCTTTTGTTGAAATCGGAAATAATGTTGTGCTTTGGAGTGGTAACCATATCGGACATCACGGAGTGATCAAAGACCATGTGTATTTCACCTCGCATGTTGTACTTTCAGGCCGATGCATCGTTGAACCGTATTGCTTTTTTGGAGTGAATGCTACCATCAGAGACGGCGTTCATCTGGGCGAAGGTACACTGATTGCCATGGGAGCTAACCTTACTGCAAAAAAGACGGAAGATTGGAGTATCTGGAAAGGTAACCCTGCCCAGAAAGCCAATGTTTCAAGTAAAGATATTAATTTATAGTTTCCGGACATTTCATTTGCAATTCGAACGAAACACTGAATCCAATACAAAATGAGTGATTTTTTTAATAATTTCATTTGTCCAAAGACAAAAACTAAACTTGTTTTATCCTCTGACGGAAAAACCGTACATAATACCTCAACCGAAGAACCGATTAGTTACGAAGTAAATGACATCGTGGATTTAGTTTTTCCGAAAGAGTTGTTCGAACAGGATCGTAAAGAGCAATTGGCATACAATGATGCTTATCAGCGCTATGATCGTGGGGTATCCTGGGTTTTTGAATCTCTTCATGCAGATGAAAAAACAACCCGCGAGAAAATGACTGCCATGCTGGGTTTAAAACCTGGTATGAAGGTCCTGGAAGTTGGTGCTGGAACAGGGAAAGATTCTGAATTAATTATTCAGGCTGTTGCTCCGGGTGGAGAAGCCTATCTTTCTGATTTATCTCCGAATATGTTGAGATTGGCCAAGCAGAGACTTGATCCGAAAGATGTAAAAGTTAATTACTTTATCGCAAACGGAACTTATCTGCCATTTGAAGATAATAGCTTTGACGCTGTTTTCCATTTTGGAGGAATTAATACTTTTTCTGAAAGAAAAGAAGCACTTGCTGAATTTACCCGTGTAGTTAAAGTCGGAGGTAAAGTGGTAGTGGGTGACGAAAGTGTTGCGCCATGGTTAAGAAATGAGCCAACTTATCAGACTTTAATGAAAGCCAATCCGATGTTTGCGGATGAAGTTCCTTTGCAGGATTTACCGAAAAATATTGACAATTTCCAGCTTAACTGGATTTTTGGTTTCGGATATTATGTCCTTGAATTTACCAAAACTGATGTGATTCCGGAAGTAAATGTAAATCTTCAGATTCCTGGAAAGGATTTTGAAGATAACTGGAGACTCAGAGCGGAAAAAAACACTAAATAATTAATGAATTAAATGAATGACAAGCTAATGAAGATGTTCTGCAATTCATTTGGTTGTCATTCTCTTTAGATACGATGTGGATTAAAAAAGGAGTAGTTTATAAGCCTGAAGGTAATCTGGCTCACTCAGTTTCACATGCTCAGGTTCCGTTTGCCTATAAGCATGCAGATTTCCTCAGAATTTATTTTTCTTCACGTGATGCACAAGGTCAGTCCCGCCCGACATTTATTGATGTTGAATATGATGATCCTACTAAGATCAGATACATTCATGATCGTCCGGTACTGGAATTGGGTGGACCTGGAGAATATGATGAAACGGGTGCTATGCCCTCATGGTTTGTAGATATGCCAAATGGTGACATCTGGCTTTATTATACAGGTTGGAACAGATCGCATAATTCTTACAGACTTTCAATGGGTCTTGCAGTAAGTCATGATGGCGGACTGACCTTCAATAAGATGTTCAGAGGGCCTATCATGGACCGTTCTATCAATAACCCGATCTGGGCAGCACAACCTTGTGTAATGAATGATAACGGGATATGGAGAATGTGGCATATTTCCGGTCAGAAATGTGAATATGTACATGGCTACCCTGAACCTTATTATGATTGTCGTTATGCTGAATCTAAAGATGGGATTCACTGGACTTCCACCGGAGATGTTTGTATTGCATTTGATGATTTTCTGCACGCAGTCGGCCGCCCGATTGTATTTAAGGAAGACAATATTTATAAAATGATCTATTCTTACAGACACTCGGTTGATTATCGTACCAACAGAGATCAGAGTTACAGAATCGGTTATGCAGAATCCAGAGATGGAATTAAATGGGACAGAAAAGATGACCTGGCCGGAATCGCTAAATCAGAAGATCCGGATTCATTTGATTATCACATGATTAACTATTGCCACCGCTATGAACATAACGGAAAAAAATATCTTCTTCATAATGGCAATGGCTTTGGTACATCAGGTTTTGCCTATGCAGTCTGGGAGGATTAATTTCTTTAATGACAATAATCATTTTGAAAGTGATTGATACGGCTTAGTTTTGATGTACTGAAAAATGAATTTTGTTATAGGTTTCATAAATAACAAATTCATAATTACTCGAAATGTTGTAAAATCGAAAAGAAATGGCAAATCAGAAAGAACAATATAATAAAGATGGTTATCTGCTGATAAAAGGATTTTTCTCAAAAGAAGAAATCGCACAGATTTACCAGGAAGCCCGTCAGATTTTTGGAATTCAGATTGAAAGAGTTCTGGGTAAAAAAGTTGATATAAATGATAAAGATACTTTTGAAAAGGCCATGTTTGAGTTTTTCGAAAAGGATTTCATGTCATTTGTAAATACCGGGAAACAGGTTCAGCATCTTATCTCTATGCATCGTTTAGGTACAGAGGAGAAGGTAACAAATCTGTTGAAAGAGCTCGGATATGAATTTCCGGTTATTGCAGTTCGCCCTGCGATGCAGTTCAACAGCAGATATTTGTCGAAAGACGGAAGTCATTGGAAACTGGGAGCTCATCAGGACTGGAGAACAGGACAAGGATCACTGGACAGTATTGTACTATGGTTTCCTTTGATTGACTGCGGAGAAGCTTTGGGTGCGTTGCAGGTTATTCCGGGTAGTCATACCTGGGGGCTTATGTCTGCTGATACTTCCGGATATACAGGAAGTATTCAGGAAAATCTGAAAGAAGAAGACTTTATCCAAACCGAATTTGAAGTAGGAGATTTGCTGATTTTCTCAGCATTCCTCATCCACCAATCCGGAAATAATGTTACTCAGAATATCCGCTGGTCTATTCAGTTGAGGTATAATAATATGAATGAAGAAACCTTTATTGAAAGAGGTTTTCCTATGCCATATATTTATCGGCCTGAGGCAGATTTGGTTACCCCGAATTTCCCTGTAAAAGAACAGATTGAGCAGGTATTTGCATAAAATTAAAAAATAAAAAGAAGCCTGTAAGGATTGGGTTTTCCCCTTAACCTTGCAGGTTTTTGTTTTTGGAATGATAAAGGTCAGCGTAATAATTCTAACATACAATCACGAGAGATTTATTCGTCAAACGATAGACAATGTACTCAATCAGCAGACTGATTTCGAGTATGAAATTATTATTGGCGACGACGCTTCAACAGATAGTAATCCCCGGATTATCGAAGAATATCAGGCCAGATTTCCTGACAAAATCAAGCCTTTATTGCATAAGAAGAACCTTGGAGGTTACGGTAAAAACAACACGCTGGCGGCTCTCGGGATCTGTAAAGGCCAGTATATCGCCGCACTTGACGGAGATGATTACTGGACGAATCCTTTAAAATTACAGATGCAGGTAGATTTTCTTGACAAGAACCCTGATTTTGTAGCCAGTTTTCATAATGCGCTTATTCATTTTGAAGATGGTTCTCATCCGGATTATTATGTGAATGACGAGAATCAGAAAGCAGTTGTGACTTTAGAAGACCTGATTGGAGAAGACGAAGTATGGTTTATGGCCACTTCTGCAGTAATGTTCAGGAATGGATTACTGAATGAATATCCCCAATGGTTTCATGATTCCAAAAGCGGAGATATTCCGAGGTATATTTTATTGGGAAAACATGGAAAGTTTGGCTATATCAATGAGGTAATGTCTGTCTACAGGAAAAATGGAGGAGGAATGAGTTTTACAGACGGGAAGCAGGATGCTGATTTTTTATTTAACCGGATTGGTATGTATGAGGGAATAGATGCTGAGTTGGATTATAGATTCCACAAAACCCTTTCTAAAAATATTGCAAGATATTATCTGATGCTTGCCAACAGTATTCAGTACGGAGATAACTTCTTCATAAGCCGGTTTTATGCCTTAAAATCGCTGATTTTATCCAGACCAAATTCTACAGAACACAGGAAAGCTGTTTGGCAGAAATACATTGTTCCTCATGGATTTATGAAATTCTATGCCAATACCAAATGGAAATTGGAGCAAATGATAAAATGAAAAAAGACCAGCTTTCAGGCTGGTCTTTTTGGTGATAATTCTAGACGAAATCCTAGGTTTTTTGTTTCTTTTTCTTGGCTGCCGGAAACAGGACATTGTTCAGAATAAGTCTGTAACCCGGAGAGTTCGGATGAAGGTTAAGATCTGTTGGCTCTTCATTTACAAAGTGCTGATAATCTTCAGGATCATGTCCTCCGTAAAAAGTCCAGAATCCTTTCAAAAAAGTTCCGTGAATATATCTTGCTTCATTCAGTGCTCTGTTTTCTCCCAGAATAATCACTTCGGGTTTCAACAGGTTCTTTCTGAAAGCAGTAGTTTGTCCCATAAAACCATGAATGGTTGTTTCATGATTTTGAGTCAGCATTGTCGGAATCGGGTCCCATTTCGCTGAAAACTGGAACAGATTAAAGAAATCATTTTGTTCGGAAACGGCTCTTGGTTCGTAATGAGGCGCTGAATCGATATTGGAAAATTCAACGATCTGCGGATGCATAATCAGGCTGAAATTATGAAAAGCAAAAGTATTCATGAAATTCAGTTTTTGATCCGCTGCCGGATCGTAGCCATCTCCGTCATAATTTGCATCAACAATATCAATTCCTTCTGCCGCAAGAGCAATATCATAGGTATCAGTTGCAGTACACATAGCGAACATATATCCGCCGCCGGCCACAAATTCCCTGATTTTCTTGGCAACACCCAGTTTGAGTTTTGAAACTTTATCATATCCGAATTTAGCCGCATTTTTCCGGTCTTCTCTCAATTGATCCTGATACCATTTCTGATCTCTCTGGCTTAAGAATTTACCCATTTGTCCGGTAAAATCCTCATGATGAAGATGAAGCCAGTCATATTCAGGAAGTTTACCGTTAAGCACTTCCTCATCAAATACCAGATCATAAGGAATTTCGGCATATTTCATGGCAAGTGTAACAGCATCATCCCAGGGTTGAGCAGTTTTGGGAGAATAGACCGCAACTCTCGGTGGTTTCTGAAGTTTTACAACATCCATATTTACATCAGGACTACTTACTTCAGTTCTGATTTGAGCAGCCTGACCCTCTGAAATGACCTCATAACTGACGCCACGAATAATCAACTCATTCTCAAACTTCTGAGATTGAGGAAACATAAACGTTCCGCCTCTGTAATTCAAAAGCCATTCTACTTCTGTATCATTAGCTTTCAGAATCCAATAGGCTATTCCATACGCTTTCAGATGATTCTTCTGGGTTTCATCCATAGGCACCAGAATCTGGGAAGCCATAATTCTAAGAGAAAGCAGGAAAAAAATGATAAACGGACAGATAATACGCTTCATTGGTTTGAGTTTCATGATAAGAATTCAGTACTTTGTCATAACGAATGTACGATAAAATTAGTGCAAAATTAATACCAAAGCCTGTTTAATTGAAAAGCCCCAGCGGTGTATCATTACTCCATTTGAAAGGAATAATTAGCTTATGAATTTACTTGAAAACATTAAAGAAGGACTTCGCTCCATTCAGTCGAACATACTCAGAACAGTACTTACTGCCTTGATTATTGCCATCGGGATTACTTCTCTGGTTGGTATTCTGACCGCGATTGACGGAATTCAGAGTTCGGTTGATAACAGTTTTGCCGGTTTAGGAGCAAATTCATTTGACATCAGAAACCGGGATGTTTTCAGAATCAGAAGAGATGGGGAGAAAGAGAAAAAACTACCGCCGATTGACTATCGTCAGGCGAAAATGTATAAAGCCCGTTTCGGGCATTCGGCTGTTATCACACTGAAAACCAATGTAACCTTTAATGCACAGATTAAAAACGGTTCAAAGAAAACCAATCCTAATTCAAGGGTTATGGGAATAGATGAGAACTTTATGGACATGAAAGGTTATAAAGTAGCAACTGGAAGAACATTTTCAAATAATGACCTCAGGCTGGCAACCAATGTTTGCATTTTGGGTGTAGATGTAATCAGCCAGTTATTCGAAAAGGAGAGTCCGCTGAACCAGGAAATAAACATTTTAGGACAGAAGTTTAAGGTAATTGGTCTGCTGGAAAAAAAGGGCAGTTTGATGGGAGGAGGAGATGACAGAGTTGTTTTCGTGCCTTTGGAAACAGGACGTAAGATTTCAGAAGGACGTAGTTTAACATTTGATATTACGACTTCTGTACCAAATATCACTGATTTGGAGGCTGTAATGGGAGAGGCGAGAGGTATCATGCGGGTGGTAAGGGAAGATAAACTGGGAGAAAATGATTCTTTTACCATCGAAAGATCTGATTCTATTGCGAAAAGCTTTGGAACCATAACGGATAGTTTAAGACTTGGAGGGTTTGTAATCGGTTTTATAACCCTGCTCGGAGCTTCAATTGCCCTGATGAATATTATGATGGTTTCTGTGACGGAAAGAACGAGGGAAATCGGGATTAGAAAATCATTGGGAGCTACTCCTTTGCGGATCAGACAGCAGTTTTTGATAGAAGCCATTGTCATTTGCATTTTAGGCGGGATAGGAGGCATTATTCTGGCGATTCCTATCGGCAATGTGATTGCACAGGGAATCAGTCAGGGAACGGCGAGTTTTATTATTCCCTGGTTATGGATGATGATCGGGATATTGGTTTGCGTCGCTGTGGGGCTTTTTTCCGGAATTTATCCTGCCTACAAAGCCTCGAAGCTGGATCCGATAGAATCCTTAAGATATGAATAGACCCGTTTTAAAGAATAATTAAGGAAATATTGCCTGAATGTGAAGAAATACAATATTTTTTTAATTTTTTTTCAGGTTTAAATTAATTCATAGTCAGAGAATTAGCTGATCAGAGGCTGTGAAAGCATAAATTATTTTCAGGGCATAGTTGGAGGGTTCAGAAAAAACGCCTAATTTTGTACCAGAATTTGAGAGTTGCCCAGATGGCGGAATTGGTAGACGCGCTGGTCTCAAACACCTGTGCCTTCATTGGCATGCCGGTTCGACTCCGGCTCTGGGTACAACAAACCCCTGTAATCTCTTGATTATCAGGGGTTTTGTTTTATAAGGGTGGCTAAACAGGTGATCAAATTTAAAATCAAGCAAAAAGTTATTTACCAACTTATAAACTCTTACTGAACGTCTTTGTTACTAAATTTCCAGCCTGAGTTCGTCCAGTTAAAACGAGACTCTCTTTCTTTTAAATTTGATTTTAATATAAGGAATGGGGTTAAATCAGTACCATAGTTGCCTGTAATTGATTTTTTCCAGACATCAAGTTCTTTATTGACATCTTTAAAAATACTATTAATCTTCTTTACCGGGTTTTTCTCCTTGAGCTAGTTCATATAGTAACGACTGAGTTACTACTTTCGCATCATTAATCTACCCCCACCTACGTTAACCCAAACCAAGGTCTTGTGTTGCTTTTTATCATGCAAAAAATAAGGATTATCGAAAATAGCTGAATAAGGCATGTTTTCCTCTGTCCATGTTTTTCCGCCATCCTGACTACTCATAAAATGATATTCAGGAAAAAACTTTACATCTGAATAAACCCAGATTTGTTCATCCGCATTTACATTCAGAAAATCAGAAGATAAGTAAAAATCTCCGCCTCCATAATTCACTCTTTTAACAAGATTATACTTCCCTTTGCCTTCACGCTCATACAAAACGGCATCTTTATCTTCTTTGCCAGCTATCCAAATTTTCCCTGTTGGACTAAGGGCTACTACTTCTCCACTAAAATTAAGTTCTTCAAGTCCTCCTGTGTTTTTTTCAAAATCAAGATGGCCGAGAAAACACTGCTTCCCTTTCCATGAAGTAAACCAACATTCATGCTCGCCCCAGTAAATGCTTCCGGGATTGATATCATAGGGGTTGAATGGGAATTTATGTTGAGCCCAAGTTTCTAATATTGACTTCGTATTATAAAAATTCTTGCTATCCGAACTAATCGCCATTCCCAAAAAACTGTACTGAAAATTCTTATTGTTAAAATTAGTCCAATCCAAGTTTTCTATTTTCTTTAAATCAAAAGATGCACCTTTTATCCATTTATCACTAATATCATACGACTCAAATATATTCATCATTTTGCCGTCAAAGGTTATCAATATAATTTTACCTTTTTCTCCATACACCGAATATGCGATTTCATTTTCTCCAAAATCATACTTAACCCAACTATATCCTCCATTCGTAGTTTTATAAATAATAGCTTTATCCAGCAATAATTTAGGATTTTTATCCCAATGTTTAGTTGTTTGGGTATTTCCACATAAAAATCCCACACTATCAGAAATAAAGAATGGAACAACTTTATCAGGATAACCCGGGTATCTGGGGTCTTTGGGATCTTTAATATAGTCATTTAAGCCCTTGGGGCTAATCATTTCCCATTTGGCATTGGGTTGGTTTTTTATAAAAAAACAGGCTACAAGGCTAACAAAAGCTATTAATATCATTATTGTTTTCATTATTTGAAAATATTTAAAGTTACCGTAATAATTTTACTTAGTACTTCTGCTGCATCACAAGGTATGCAATTGGTTTGTGGCTCACAGCCTGAGGGTTGCGGAGCATTTTGCTGTTTAACACAATAATCCGATGCCATTTGTGTGATTTCGTCCCAATGATCATAGGCTTCCTTTACCTGATCAACAGCAAAACCCGGATTGCTTAAATAATATTGAGCTTGCTTCAGTCCAACATCTTTGGCTTGTTCTGAACCTAACACTGAAAATAAATCCTTGCAGTCAGGTGTAAGGGCAATTTTCACTTTTTCCATTACATTCAGTTTTAACAAACCTGCATCAACATAAGCTTTCACATGGCTTTTGAATACGTACTGTTGGAATTCAGAATTAGAGTTTTCTAATTTAATATTTATATCAGGATCTCCCGCTTGTTTCGGCACTCTCCCCACCAACTTCAATTCAATGGCATCCTGAAGATTTTTCAAAGCCCCGTCCAACCAATTCTTCCCTTGTGGGGAGAGATTTGAGCGAAGCCCATCCTTAAAGCGATGTAAGTATTTGTCTCCATAACTAAAGATAATATTTGGGGGGTGTTACATTGGGGTATCTTCGTTTGAAATCTGCCAAACGCTGTAGATAATAATCATCCGACGGAATTATTGGCCATAAGGATTTAGGTTTATTGATAGCCAATATTTTATCAATACTTTCCTTTATTTTGCTGGCATTTGAACCTGCATCATTAAGTTTGCATGGACTGAAGAGAAAGTATAAACCTGGTTGAGTCGGAATAAGTTTATTGTTTGTACTTGCATATTGCGGAGTGTCAAAAGCATTATGCTGTTTTCTCCAAAAATTATATCCCACGCCTTCACAATCAACTTGGGTAAGTAGTGCTGTTTTAACTTCATCCAATTCATTAAGAACAGAAGTTACCTCATTTTTAAGGCTTGGGTCTGTAACTTTTTGATTGACATCATTTTTAAAAATGTCAATTCCTTTGTCGACTGCTTTACAAATATTATTATAGCTTTTATAATCATCAGGAGTTGGCTTGTCGCCATTCGCTATTTTATCCAATAGCTCCTGAGCTTTGGCCTTCATTGCTTCCAGAGCCTCTCCAAACTTACCTGAATAGCTGCCCGGCCCGCTGCTGAGTAATGATGTGATTTGTCTTTCGAGGTCATTGGTA
>NZ_FOXH01000004.1:137256-455948 GCF_900115665.1 Pseudarcicella hirudinis | reverse complement strand
AACCCTGATGTGTATAAAAAAGTAGATAAAATACCTGATTATGTATTGATTTCACTCAGGAAAAATAAAGAAGATTGGCAAAGATATTTAGACTTTATGGAGCATAAGGAAAGTAAAGTCACTCAATTGAAAGCCTTTATTTATACAATTCCTAATAAACAAAGTAAAATGTACCTCCTCAAAAACGACGAAGTAGAAATATTAGAAGAAAAGTTAGTGAAAGGCACAAGTTGGCTCAAAATCCGCTATTATGGCAGCAAAACCATCGAAGGCTGGATAAAGAAAACAGATGTAGAATAGCTATAATAAAACAGGTCAGAAGGCTTGCTTTTGTGTCCGCACAAATGAGAAAGGCGCAAACAACAAGGAAATACGATAACTATTGATGTTTAACCCGTATTTGAGTTAAATTGCTTCTCGTTATTTGGTTTACAACTACAGATGAATTGTTTTTTATCCTCCCCAATTTTTAGTTTAAGGCCTTTTCGAATTCATTTTCCGAAAAGGCCCTTTTTTAATTATTGGATGAAAAGCTTTTTACTCGTCGTTCCTTCCGAAGTTCGTATCACTACCAGATACATCCCGGTCTTTACATTGCTGACATCTATCTGTAATTTTTCTGTTTGTTTGAACGATATGTCCATTTCTGAAATCCCTGCCAGATTCACCAGGCTTATCATTCCAGACTGAGGTTTGATAAATTCAATGCTCAGATTGGTATTACCCGGTACCGGATTCGGATAAACAGAAAAACTTCCTGCTATTTCAAGTTCTGTTCCCAATACAGCAAGTGTCTTAGTGTCCAGTTTTCCATAATCAGATGAAATTGAAACATCACTGATTGCTTTCATGCGGTACGAAAGGGCTGTATTATTAGGAAGAGACTTGTCCGTAAATGTCAAAGTATTGGCATCGATTTTACTGATTTCCTTAAAGTCTGCATCTGTCGGAAGTTTTCTTTCCAAAACATACTGACTTGCATTAGCAACAACATTCCATTTTAGGGTGATTTGTTCGTGTGTAACCAGACTTGTACTTAAAACCGGAATCGCCAGATAATCCGGTGTGCTTACATCGGCATTTGTGAAATCAGATTCTGTAAGATTACCAAAGGCCTTAATTCTGTAATTGTAGGCAGTATTTAGTGTCAGGGTTTTGTCGGGATATTCTAAAACTCCGGGATCCAGTTTTGCCAGCTGTTTGAAATCTGCGTCAGTAGATAATTTTCTTTCCAGAATAAAATATGAAGCCCCGTTTATAGCTTTCCAGCTAAGTTTTACAGAAGTAAGAGACGTTGCTGCGGCAGTCAATTCCGGTTTTACAAGTTGGGAAGGTGTTTTGGCATCAGCTGTTATAGCCGGTGATTCGGTCAGATCCGCTAACGCTTTTATCCGGTAAGTATAAGTTTGCCCTCCGTTTAATTTGGTATCAGCATACTCAGTAATCGTTCCGGCTAGTGTTGTAACAAGGGTGAAACTTGCCTGATCACTTGTTTTTCTTTCAATAGAATATGTTTTTGCTCCTGAAATGGCTTTCCATGATAGTTTCACCGCATTAAAATAGGTAACACTTGCTGTTAACTCAGGACTGGCTAATAAGGCTGGTGTGGCAAAAGAAACTGTAATAGTCGGGGATTCTGTAATGTCACTATAGGCTCGAACACTCACTGAATAAGTCGTATTAGCTGTAAGATTATCTAATACATAATTCGTTTGATTGGTGTTAAAGGTTCCTGATTTTATTACAACATTATTGGAAACAATACTTAAATCATAGTTTTTTGCATTCGGGACAGTGTTCCAGGAAATACTTCCTTTGTTAAAATAGGTAGCATTTGCCTGCAATTGCGGAGAGGCAAGTCCTTCAGGCGTGGAGATTTGAACCAGCGTTGAATAATTTGATTCAGTCTGTGCATTAATCGCTCTTAACCTGTAGATATATGGTGTATTCAAAGACAGGTTTTTGTCAGAATATTCCAGCACATTTCCGGTAATTTTAACTACATCAGTGAAGTCGGCATCGCCTTGTTTTTTTCTTTCCAACACATAACCGCTAGCATCAGGGACACTTTTCCAGTTCAGTTTTATTGTGCTTGCCCAGGTCAGAGAAGCAGTTAATTCCGGTTGAGAAAGGATATTGCTGATGCCAGCCTCATAGAAAGAAAATGCTCTCATACCGAGTTTATTCGTCAGATAGGGCCCGGTGTAGGGATAATAAGCTCCTCCGGTTGGCAAATACGGGGGTAAATAATTTAGTTTTACTGCAGGCTGGGGGCCATTCAGTTTCAGAACAATCCGGTTATGATCGGCGGTTCCGGATAGTACTTTTCCGTTTGATCCATCCAGATAAAAAAAGTCTTTCATTTCCAGGGTTACCTGCTGATTTGGCTGATAACTTCCGGGATAAACCAATTGCTGGCCTTCGTCAAATACAAGTGTAAGCTCAGATTTGTCAGCATTGCTATAAAAAATCTTTCTGATATTCGGGGATTTTATATTCAGAGTATCCTTTAAACCATAGAAGTCTTTGGCAATAAGCCTGGTAACTTCCTGTCCGTTCTGCTGATAACCTTCAGCGGAATAATGCAGGCCATCTGAACTGAATCCTTTTGTTCCGACAGTGGCAAGTGACTGTACATCAGGATAAATATCGTTTAGTCTTCTTTGGTAATCTCTGATAATTGCTCCGGCAAATGAAGGATAGTAAATCACATCAATCTGGAAGACATACATTTTTTGCAGATTCGGCAAATCAAGTTTCAGGTTATCCCTCAATTTTCCAAAATTCCCCTGCCAGTCTGTTCCTTCATTGTATGCCTCCGTTTCTCCCTGTCTGAAGATGAAATATTTGACATCATTGGCAACGCCTGCCTTTTGAATTCTGTACAGCATTCTTCCGTAACCATTACTAAGGTCTGCTGGGTTACTGGCTGTTCTGGTGGCATGAGACAAAGCAGAAGAATGATGGAATCCACCGTTAATCATACAGGTAGGAATGCCATAGTTGTCGAGAAGTTGTTTTTGAATTTCAAATCCCATTGTTCCGACGCCATTGTAATAAGAATCCTGATTTGACAAAGCCCAGAGGGTATCAGCAGGATTGTAAGGATCTTCATTCAGGTTTGGGGTAATTTTACCAAATGTCCGGCAATATTCATTGGTAGCTTTTTCCTGGAAAAATCCGGTAGAATTAGATTGTCCGCTTAATACAATTACGTCACCGCTGACGAGCTTTTCCCGGTAGGCGACCAAAATTGAATCGTTGGATTTAACTAAATAAACCCTGATATCGTATTCGGCTTTTTCGGCTTTAATGGTTTGCTTTAAGGAAAAACCTGCGCTGCTATTCTGATAGCTGAGGGCAGAACTTTGATAGCCGTAAAAAGTATTGTTTCTGTAGGTTGAAACGGAAATTTTCGTAAAACCGGCCGTTTTTACGGTACCACTTACCGGAATTGTCCCGAGATTCTTTTCATTTCGCGGGAAAAGCTGTAAATCCTGCGGAATTTTTGAAAAATTCATATCATAAACCAATTGATCCGGAAAGGCATCAATGTTTTTTTCATAAAATGAAAAGGCTCTTAAACCTCTTTTGTTTTTTATGAATGGTCCGCCGAAAGTCTCAGTTCTGGAAGAATCATGAAAGGAGGGGAGGTAAGTTAATCTGGTAGCCGAAGAAGGAGCTTTCAGCGCCAGAATGATTTTATTACCGATTGCTTTTCCTGATGCCACAGAGCCTGCTGCACCATCGAGATAAATATAATCTTTCATACTTTGCAGAAAAGCAGCGCCGGTCTTTTTATCAGTAAGTGTGGTATCGGCAGTCCAGATAAGTGATTGTCCTGCATCAAATTCCAGCGTAATTTCAGTTTTGGCAGAAGAACTGAAATATACTTTTTTAATATCCGGGGAATTAATATTGTCAGTATCCGTTGACCCGTAAAAATCACGGTCAATGAGTCTGAATAACTCTACTGCACTCTGCCGATAGCCTTCTTCTTTGTAATGAATGCCATCATATCCGCTTGTTCCGACTGTTGCAATGGTCTCAATGTCAGGATGTATAGTCTTTTGTTGTCTTTGATTTTCCCTTAATAAACCTGCAATCTCCAGTGGTGTGACCAGGATATTGATCTGGAAAAGGTAATATTTTTTCACAGAGGGATAGTCTTTTTTCCAGTTTTGATACAGCTGTTCAAAGAAACTCCCCCAGGTAGAAGCGGCTCCGGAGGCTTCATTTTCCCCTTGTCTGAAAATATAGCCTTTAATGGCATTAAAAGCACCCGATTTCTGTGCCCGGTAAAGTAAACGCCCGTAAGAAGTTGCTAAATTAGAGGGATTACCTGCATCTCTTGCAGCATTATAGTCAATGGAAGAACCACCAGAACCACCGTTAATTATACAAACCGGAATCTTATACTTTTCAATAATATATTTTTGAATTTCGGTTGCCCACATTCCGACAATTGCAATGCCCTGATTTGAATAGCTCCAGAGCGTATCAGCAGGATTGTAATTACTGTAGTTATCCGGAATCGTAAACTGACCGAAAGTTCTTGCAAATTCTCCTTTGTATATTCCTTCATCATTTACACCCTGGTAGGAATTGGATTGTCCGTTGACCAGAAAAATATCACCGCAGACCACATTTTTCCTTTCCACAATTATGACAGAATCTGCGGTTTTACAGGCATAAACCTTAAAATTATATTCTGCCAGTTCAGCCTTTATTTTGGTTTGGGTAGAAAAAGTACCGATTCCTTTATCGTCATAGGTAATAGGAGCTTTCAGATAACCGATTTGCGTGCCGTTCCGAAGTACTACTACAGACATATAATTATAGCCTGTTACTTCTATTCGCCCTTTTATTGGGATGTCCGCTTCATTTTTCTCGTTTCTGGGATATAATTGAAGGTCTTGAGGAAGGCTGTCAAATACCAGAGAGTAAATTCTTTGGGCATTTAAAGAAAAACTCCCGATTAATAATAAAATAAGTAACAGGAACTTTTTATACATAAATCAAAATAAGTTTTGGGTAAAGACCTCACTAATCTGTTAGAATTAACGAGTCAGGGTTTTAAATTATTGGAAATCAATTAAATAAATAGGTTTAATGACATTCAGGAAACAATTATTGAATGGTCTGTTTTAATGGTTGTCCAGTACTCTTTTTACTTCATTTAATTTCAATAAAGCTTCAATGGGAGAAAGCGTATTAATATCCAGGTTTTTCAAAAGACTCTGAACTTTTTCAAAGTTCGGATCAGGAGCTGCTTCAAATAAATTCATCTGGAAGTTATTTTTAGGCATTTCTCTGATACTCTGTCTGTTCTGTTCCTTGGTATGGCTCTTCTCAAGATTTACCATGATTTCATTGGCTCTATTCACTACCACATTAGGCATTCCCGCCAATTGCGCCACATGAATCCCGAAGCTATGTTCAGATCCGCCTTTCATCAGTTTTCTCATAAAAATGATTTTATTACCGATATCTTTTACGGAAACATTATAATTTTTGATCCTCGGGAAATCTTCTGCCAGTTCATTCAATTCATGATAATGTGTGGCAAATAATGTTTTAGGCCTGTATAAATGATGATTATGAAGATATTCGGCAATAGACCAGGCAATAGAAACACCGTCATATGTACTTGTTCCCCGGCCAATTTCATCCATTAAGACGAGACTCCTGTCGGAAAGGTTGTTTAGAATAGAAGCTGTTTCTGTCATTTCAACCATGAAAGTTGATTCTCCCTTCGACAGGTTGTCACTGGCACCAACTCTGGTGAAAACTTTATCGACCACCCCGATTTCGGCATGGGATGCCGGAACAAAACAACCAATCTGAGCCATCAGGACAATCAGGGCTGTTTGTCGGAGAAGTGCAGATTTTCCGGCCATATTTGGCCCTGTAATAATAATGATTTGCTGAGACTGGTCATCCAGAAAGATGTCATTCGGAACATAACTTTCTCCCAAAGGTAATTGCTGTTCAATAACCGGATGCCTTCCGTCTTTGATGTCAAGTGCCTTGCTGTCATTGATCTGCGGACGGACATAATTATATTTCCGGGCAATTCCGGCAAAATTTGAAAGTGCATCCAAGGCAGCAATAATTTTGGCATTTTGCTGAATTTGTGTTACATATTCACAAGCCGTATTGACCAGCTCATTGAAGATCCGGTATTCAATGGCAAAAATTTTATCTTCTGCATTCAGGATAGTTTCTTCATAAACTTTGAGTTCTTCAGTGATGTAACGTTCTGCATTTACAAGCGTCTGTTTCCTGATCCACTCTGCCGGAACACGATCTTTATGTGCATTGGTAACTTCCAGATAATATCCGAAAACTTTGTTAAATGCAATTTTAAGAGAACTGATTCCTGTTCGTTCAATTTCCCGGTTTTGTAATTGAATGAGATAGTCTTTTCCGGAATAGGCAATTTTATGAAGTTCATCCAATTGTGAATCTACACCTGACTTAATCATACTCCCCTGATTAGTTACAATTGGCGGGGTTTCTGACAATTCATTTTCAATTTTGTCCAGTAAAACTTCGCAGGCATTCAGCTGGTCTGCATATTTTTTCAAAGTCGGGTTTTCGTTCGACTGAAGAATTTGTCTGATCGGAATAATATGAGATAATGCTCTTTTCAGCTGGAGCATCTCCCTCGGATTAATTCTTCTCACTGCCACCTTTGAAATGAGTCTTTCCAGGTCTCCGATTTGTTTGAGATGTTGCAGAAGAACCTCTCTTAATTCCTGATCATTGGCAAAAAGCTCGACGGTATTTAGTCTTTCCTGGATCTGGGATTTTTCTTTCAATGGCAAAACGAGCCATTTTCTCATCAATCTTGCTCCCATTGGTGTAACAGTCTGATCCAGAATTTGTATCAAAGGTACACCGCCGTCCTGTTGGGAAGATACCAGTTCGAGGTTTCGGATGGTAAATTTATCAAGCCATACATAACGGTCTTCCTCAAGACGATTGATGCGTGAAATATGACTTACTTCACGGTGTTCTGTTTCAGCAAGGTAATGAAGAATCACGCCGGCAGCCACGATTCCTTCCGTCAGTGTTTCAATGCCAAATCCCTTTAAAGAGTTGGTTTTGAAATGATTTGTAAGGAGGGGATAAGTGAAGTCATGCGTGAAAATCCAGTCTTCGAGGGCAAATGTGTTAAATTTATCTCCGAAAACAGCTGTAAACTCATTGCGGTTTTTCTTACAGAACAGGACTTCTGAGGGAGAAAAACTCTGTAATAGTTTTTCTACATAAGCGGAGTTTCCCTGAGAACAGAGAAATTCACCTGTAGAAACATCCAGAAAGGAAATACCGATTACTTCACTTGAAAATGAGGCAAAGCTGATTGAAGCGAGGTAATTATTCTGCTTCGTGTCAAGTACGTTATCATTGAAGGAAACACCTGGTGTAACAAGCTCAGTAACGCCCCGTTTAACAATTCCTTTTGCAGCAGCGGGGTCTTCCAGCTGATCACAGATGGCCACTCTTTCACCTGCTCTTACCAGTTTTGGAAGATAAGTATCAAGTGAATGATGGGGAAATCCCGCTAAATGATCATCTGCATTCCCGTTATTTCTTCTGGTTAAAACTATGCCCAGAATTTTAGAAGCTCTTACGGCATCTTCTCCAAAAGTCTCATAAAAATCACCAACCCTGAAAAGCAGCAAAGCTCCGGGGTATTTTGCTTTAATCTGGTTATATTGTCTGGCTAAAGGGGTTTCAGTAACTTGTTTAACGTTTTTTTTTGTATCCTCGGTGTTTTTTGAAGGTCTTGCCAATTTCTCTGAATGTTTATTTTACTAACTCATACAAATTTAGTTTTTTTTGAGAATATATTGAAAAAGGGGGCGTTTGAATAAATGGAATTGGCATTTTAAATTATTAAGAGGCAAAAAAATGATTTCTCAGAAGAACCTCTCAGATAGTAATCCTGTGAAAGATATTTTTGTTTTATTATTTCTTGGAAATATTCTATATTTAACTTTTTATAAAACATATTTTCAGAATATCCGAAGCCGGAAGAAGAAAGAATAAATAATCACTTCGGAGCTAATAATGAGTAAATTGTATTTTAAAGAATCCGGTCTGATCTGGAAATAATTAAGAAAGTCTGTGTAGTTAACGAATAGAAAAGGGTAAGGAATTAATAATTATCCCTAAAATTGCTGTTTAAAGCGTAAAGAATTTTTAGAAAACCCAATTGTAATATCAAAAACTAATTTTAAAAAATTACATCAAAGAATGAACGATTTCTTTCAGATTAAAGAACAACCGAAGGTTTATGATGTGGTCATCGTAGGTTCAGGTGCAGGTGGCGGTATGGCTGCTCATGAGCTGACCAAAGCCGGGGCAAAAGTTTGTGTCCTGGAAGCCGGACAAATGTATGACCCGGCTGATCCTAAGAATATTACTCAGCTGAAATGGCCCTGGGAATCTCCGAGAAGAGGTGCCGGTACAACCCGTCCTTTCGGGGATTTTGATGCCGCCTATGGAGGTTGGGAAATAGAAGGAGAACCTTACACAAAAAAGGATGGCACAAAGTTCGACTGGTTTCGTTCCAGAATGTTAGGTGGTCGTACCAATCATTGGGGCAGAATTTCGCTTCGTTTTGGTCCGGACGATTTTAAGAGAAAAAGTATCGATGGTTTAGGAGATGACTGGCCGATTGGTTATGATGATGTAAAACCATATTATGACAGAATTGACCGGATGATCGGCGTTTTTGGTTCGGTTGAGGGCATAAGAAGTGAACCGGACGGTATTTTTCTTCCGCCTCCGAAGCCTCGTTTGCATGAATTAATGATTAAAAAAGCTAATAAAGAGCTTAATATTCCTACAATACCTTCCCGGCTTTCTATCCTGACCAAACCGATCAATACTGAAAGAGGGCAGTGTTTTTATTGCAGTCAGTGCGGAAGAGCCTGTCAGGCGTATGCCGATTTTTCCTCTTCTTCTGTATTGATTAAACCTGCTTTGAAAACCGGAAATCTTACAGTAATTCCTCATGCAATGGCAAGAGAGGTTCTGACAGATCCGGCAACAGGTCTTGCCACGGGCGTTTCTTATGTAAATACTGAAACTTTCATGGAATATACGGTTAAAGGAAAAGTGGTAATTCTTGCAGCAAGTGCCGGAGAATCAGCACGTTTGCTGCTTAATTCCAAATCACCTCGTTTCCCGAACGGGCTGGCTAACTCAAGCGGAATTATCGGTAAATACCTGCACGATTCAACCGGAGCTTCAAGATCGGCTATTATCCCGACTTTATTTGATCGGAAGAGATATAATGAAGATGGTGTAGGAGGAATGCACGTTTATACCCCCTGGTGGCTGGACAATAAAAAATTAGATTTCCCGAGAGGGTACCATATTGAATATTGGGGCGGAATGGGTATGCCAGCTTATGGATTCGGCTGGGGAATAGAAGGTCTTAACGGAAAATTTGCCGGAAGAGATGGAATTACCAAAGCTGCCGGAGGTTATGGCGCTTCTCTGAAAGATGATTATCGTCGTTTTTACGGAGCTTATGTAGGTATGGCAGGACGTGGAGAACCGGTTGCGAGAGAAGATAATTACTGTGAAATTGACCCGAATGTAGTGGATAAATTCGGTATTCCGGTATTGCGTTTTCATTACAAATGGAGTGATTACGAAGTAAATCAGGCCAAACACATGCAGGATACTTTCGAAGAAATCATTCATGGAATGGGTGGGATTGCCCTGGGAAGTAAACCTGGTGCTGATAAAGACTATGGTTTGGAAGCTCCGGGAAGAATTATCCATGAGGTAGGAACCGTAAGAATGGGTAATGACCCGAATAAATCTGCTCTTAACAAACATCAGCAAGCGCATGATGTGAAAAATTTATTCGTGGCTGATGCGGCACCGTTTGTTTCTCAGGGAGATAAAAATGCAACCTGGACAATCCTTGCTTTGTCAATGCGGGTTTCGGATTATATTATCAGTGAAAGAAAAAAGGGTAATCTGTAGTTTCCTGTTTTTGAATTTTACTGGAATTATTTATCATTTTAAACTTGTTAAAGATTGGTTTCAATCGGTTTTAAACAATAATATTCATGAAACGCAGAGAATATATAAAAAATATGGGGCTTAGTTCATTTGGACTGGCAGTGCTGAATCCTCAGGTACAAGCCGCTGAATTACTGGACTTACCCAAAGAAAAAGTTGAAACACCTAAACCGGGAACAGGAATTAAAATTCCGGGTGGAAGGACAAAAGCCGAAGCCGAACGTGATGCAAAGCTGATGGCTGAGAAGTTTTTCAACGAACATGAGCTGAAAACTATCAGTGTAATTTCAGACATTATCATTCCGGCTGATGCCAAGTCGGGCAGTGCCAGCCAATCAGGTGTTCCGGCCTTTATTGAATTTATGGCAAAAGATACCCCAAGTCTTAAAACACCTTTAAGAGGAGGTATTCGCTGGATAGATTCTCAGTCGCTTAAACGCTTTGGAAAAAACTTTATCGCCTGTACTTCAAAGGAACAGATTGCTATTGTAGATGACATCGCATATCCTGAAAAAGCAAAACCGGAAATGTCACAGGGAGTATCGTTTTTCAGTTTAATGAGAAACCTTACTGCAACCGGTTTCTTTACCAGTGAAATGGGTATTAAGGATATTGGTTATAAAGGTAATACACCTAACGAATGGGATGGTGTACCTGAGGACGTATTGAAACAATATGGATTGAGTTATTAATCCGATTGATTGCATAGAAAAACCCCTGATTGTTTCAGAATCAAATGAAACAATCAAGGGTTTGTTTTTGAAAATAAATAATATGTTATTCTCTGATAATCTTCCGGACAAATACTCCGGTTTCAGTTTGAATCTGCAGAATATAAGTTGCAGAAGATTTTCCGTTCAGGTCAATGCTGAGCTGATGATCTGTACTTCTTCCGGTCGAACCCCATTCTCCGACAGGATTTCCTCTCAAATCAAACAACCGGTAATTAACAGTTGAAGGTCTTGCCAGAGCAACTTTGACAAGGATACTTTCTCTTGCCGGATTTGGACCTACGCTGATATCAAAATCACCTGAAGGAACAGGTTCGTTTCCGGTAGGAATTTCCACTTTAACCGGAATTGTTTTTGAAGGGAAAGGACAGCCTTCTTTCTTTACAATTACACCGTAACTGCCTGTTTCTTTTGCGTCGTAACTGGCTAATGTTGCTCCTGCGATATCTTTGGCATCTTTTTGCCATTGGTATTCCAGATTTAAGTCCTGATTAGCAGTGAGTGTAACAACGTTCGGAGCATATACCGAAGTGCTGCCTAAAGCCGTGATTGTTGCTGTAATGGAAGCCGTCTGTGCTATAGCAACACTTGAAGATTGTCCTTTGCATCCTTTGGCATCTACGACTGCCACACTGTAAAAACCATTTTTACCTGCCGGATAAGTTACTGCTGTTCCGACAGAATTATTTTCAAAAATCCAGTTGTAAGTAAATGGAGATGAGCCGTTTGTAGGATTTGCTGTCAGGATTGTTGCCGCACCTTCACAATAATTAAGCTTTCCGGAAATACTTACTATCGGATTAGGATTTTGCACAACAAGTGCTGACATCCTGCTTACGCAGCTTCGCTTGTCCACTACCGTTAAAGCCAGGTTACCGCCATTCAGAATACTTACCTTATCTGCTTTGCTGATTTCTTTAGAATCAAGTTCCCATGAATAGGTATAAGGATCCTGACCATTTGAGACAGAGGCAGAAAACCTCGCTGTATCACCGATACAGAAAGATTTGGCACCATTGATTACTGCATTAAATGTACAGGAAACATAGGTGATCTGTGCTGTGGCTGTGGCAGGACAACCTCTGCTATCAGCCAGCTTTAAGGTGATTTTTGTATTTGTTGAGAAAGGGCCGATCACCGGATAAGCTCTGTTATCATTCGGGTAATCAATTTTTACCGCAGGTGTAGTTGACCAGTTGAAAGTATAATCAGGTTTTCCACCTACGGCAGTATTTACAAAAGATAGATCATATTTTTCAACTCCTGTAAGGGTGGCTCCGAAACCTGCACTGGCCAGAACAGGTAAATTTGAAGTTACCTTCAGGTTGGTAGAATCTGCACAACCTTTTGAATCAGTAATATAAAAGCGGTAAACAGCTGTGGTATTTACTTTCAGGGTATTTCCGTTTTCACTTCTTGTCGTAAAGTCCTGCTTCCATTGATAAGCCAGCGGAGGAGCATTTACACCGCTTACATTTCCGGTTAATACAGTAGAGCTGTCACTGCAAAACCAGTCATTCCCGGCAATACTTGCTTTAAGTGTACAAGGAACGTAGATGACATAAGCTGCATCATTTCCGGTACAGCCGTTTTTATCGGTAACCGTTACGAAAATGAAGGTACTTTGTGAAAAAGTACCGATTATCGGATTGCTTTGAGCAGGGTTGCTGATTGTTACCGAAGATGGTGTGGTTGTCCATTGGTAAGAATAAGGAGCTGTCCCGCCTGTTGCTGTGATTCCTGATGAACTGAATTTTTGCGTTCCGGTAAGAGTAATGTCATCTCCTGCAAAAGCAGTAGGATTGGAATTAACAGTTACTGTAGTAGCAGCCGAAGTCTTCTTCAGTATACTGTAAATGACCGTGACGGTATATTGCCCTGAGGTTTTGGCCGCATAAGTGGAACCTGTTGCTCCGGATATTTCAACACCGTTTTTGAGCCATTGATAACTTTTGATATTACAGCTTGAATTAACAGAAAATGTTACAGAATTTCCGTCACAAAAAGTTGTACTGCCACTTGCTATGATCGTTGGGGTTGGAGAAATCACAGTTATGGAAACCGTTCCGGAAGTAACAGAAGTTGTTCCTGCCCCGGCGCTGATGATGACTCGGTAATTTCCGGAAGTTTTGGCATAATAATTAGATCCGGTGGCATTGGGAATATCCACCCCATCTTTTTGCCAGCGATAGGTTCTGATTGTACAGCCATTTGCTGAAGAAGCCTGTAAATTAAGAGAATCTCCTTCACAGACATTCTGATTTCCGGATACATTAAGTTGAACAGTCGGAGCCTGTAATGCAACTACGGCAGCATTGGAAGTGGCTTTGGTAACCCCGTCTCCGGCAGTTATGATGAGTGTATAAGTGCCTGCGGTTTTGGCATAGTATGCATTGGAAGTGGCATTCGGGATATTAGTACCATTCTTTTGCCATTGATAAGCCGTAACAGCACAGCCATTCTGAGCACCGCCCTGTAAGAGGACAGAATCGGCTTCACAGATTGTACTGCTTCCCGAAGGGCTGATACTCGCATTAAAAACGGTTGAAACAACGGTTCCGTTTGTACTGGCAGTACTGTCTGCCCCTTTTAACTCAGCCGTGTAAGTTCCGGCAGAAGTAGCAGTATAGGTAGCCGTAATTGCAGAAGGAATATTGACCCCGTTTCTCTTCCATTGGATAGAAGTGGGAGTACAGGTATAAAGAACTTCAAGTTGTACTGATTGTCCCGGACAAAATGTGGTGGAACCTGTTACTTTTAAACCCGGATTAAAATCAAGTTTTTTAATGTTTACAATAACCGGAGAAGAGGTTGTTACAACAAGACAGCTTAAATCTTTTACATCCAGCGTATAACTGCCTGACTCCGTAACCGTAATGTTTGGCGTAATCCCCGTAGTAATGTTTACTCCGTTCTTTTTCCATTGATATGAAAATTTGGTCAGATTACTTTCTGCCTGTAAAGTGACAGAATTTCCCAGACAGGTTACCTGCGGGCTGCTTGTAAGTACCTGAGGTACAGGCGAGGTACAGGCAGCCATAACTTTACGACCGTCATTTTGAGCAAATGCTCCGTAGAAAGGTCGAAAACTAAGGCAAGAGATAAAGAGTAATAGTAATTTAAATCGTAAAATATTTTTCATCTATATCGTTTTTCAAAAGTCTTTTTTCGAAAGAAAGAGAAATAATCCTGCAATTTAATTAAAGCTGTTCAATACCGAAAGAAATAGCCCTCGTTTCGAAAAGAAACTCCCTAATAATCAGTCGACAAATTAAATGAAATTGTATCTCAAATCTGTGGCTTTCAGGGTATTTCTATGACCGTTTACTCAATCATGTATTTATAAATCTGTTATTCCCCAAATATTCCATGTTTTTCAACGTTCAGCAATAATAAAACGCTTTGGATAAAAGATTTTCTGAAAGGATTTTTTTGAATTTCCTGGCTGAAATTTTAAAGCGTTCCATTTCAAACATTTTATAAAATTTCAACTTAATACCCCATTTCTATCTTATGAAGAGTATAAAATTCCGGATAATGATTATCGCATTGGCTTTTTCAGGAATTGCAGGATGTACGGAGAGGGTGGTGTATGTTGAACGTCGTCCGAGGAGGCCGGTGATTGTCAGGGAAAGGGAAGTAATCGTGGTGAAAGAAAAGCATCATCCCAGAGGAAAAGCTTACGGCTACTGGAAAAAGCGGGGAGACAGGGATTAATCTAAAACGCAAATCCGCCTGATTGTTACATGAAACTGTACCGAAAGAGCTGTTATCTTTTACGGTACAGTTTTTGTTTTTCAGCGCTGAAATCTATAAAAAGAATTTTCCGGTTTCGGTGGTAAGCAATTTGTCGAATGGAATTTCTTCCTGTTTGATAAAGCCAGAATTCGGTAATTTACCGTCCGCCACTAATTCTACCACGGCCACAATTGACGCTGCGGTTGTCCATGAAATCGCACGCCAATGTTTACCATCAATCAGTTTCGGGGAATAAGCCCGGTAAAATTCTTCTCTTTCCAGAACCTGACCTTTCCAGCCTTCTACTACAGCATAGACATAAACTACGTCTTCCTGCACAGGAGGTTTTGCCTGAGTCAGGATTTCCTCGATCAATTGCCGTTTTTCTTTTAAAATCAATTCATACAGCAGGAATTTCATCAGTTTACCATGACCCGGGTAACGAATAGTCTTGTAATTGAGCGTGTCAACCTTTCCCTCATAGGTTTCACACATTGTTCCTAAGCCGCCGGAAGTACTGAAAGCTTCAAATTCGTTTCCTTCAATATTGATATGTTCTATTCCATCCAGTGCAGGAACGAGTTTTTTTTCTCCGTTATGAATTACTTCACAATCGTTTAAGTACTCATTAATCACACCAGCAGGAGACCAGGTGAACGAATAACCCAGTAAACCATTCGGATATTTTGGTAAAGCGCCTACCCGGAGTTCAATATCTCTCAGCCTGGTAAACCGGTTGGCCAGATCAGCCCCCACAATTCCGATGAAACCCGGAGCAAGTCCGCATTGCGGTGCTAAAACCCCCTTGCTGCCATCTGCTGCCATTTCTCTGATCGCTGTTGTGGTCGGAACGTCTTCAGTAAGATCAAAATAATGTTTTTCGTTTTTATGGGCAATCCGGGCAATAGTCAGATTAAGATTATATGGCATGCATGAAACAACCGCATCAAATTGTGGGATAAGATTTTCCAGAAGCCCGGTATCAGATACATCTCCTTTTTTTACCTCAAATGGTACTTCTGCAGAAGGGATATTTTTGTCTAATCCGGTTACTGAAAATCTTTTATTCAGTAGTGTTCCGACCAGAGAACCTACCTTTCCCATGCCAATTACCAATACATTTTTCATAAGTTTGTTGAATCGTTTGATGAAGTCTGAATGCTTGCCGGAACAAGGGATTCAGACTTTAAGATGATAGATTATTTTACAGAAAGTAAGAGGTTAACAGATAAGGGATTACCTTTTTGTCATTTCGAATAAATTGGTCGCCTGTTCACCCAGGAAGCCATCAAACCAGATTTCCTTGCCTTCATGCCGGATGAAATTCCTTTCAGCCAGTTCATAATAAGCATAAGACCAGTTAAGTTTTCCGGTTGAACCATCATTTTCAGTTACAGGACAATCTTCATCAACTGCCTGCGTGGAACTTTGCCGGAGTTTACTGCCTTTTTCTCCTTCAATATGAGATTTTACCGGAATACCTGCTGCTTTTAAACCTTCCATGGTTTGCTCGATATCGGCCCATTCCGGGATATTCTGATGATTGATATAAGCGGTAAAATGGTTTACCGAATTTCCGTGTAATAATGTCCAGGCTGCAAACTGTGATTCTTTATTTACTGCTAAAATAGTTTCTCTTTTGGCCGGTTTCCATGGTCTGCTGAAAAAATTAACCAGTGCTTCTGTAAGAATTGCTGCTTTATCATCCTCCAGCTTACCTGCAGATTTCAATTCTTCCAAAAGTAAACGCGGTTCACCAGCCAATAAATCAGGCGCATCTTTTACCGCTTCATTAATAAGTTGCTGCGCTTCTTCCGACAGATTTTCCACTTCCAGCTGAGTGACAAAAAACTTAGGGAAATTGATATTGGCAGGGTGTTGATAATGAAAAGAATTCAGGTGTTTTGACGGAAAAGCATATGGAGCAACTTTCTGATAGCCTAAAGCCAGTAAAACTTCAGCAATGGCCGTAATTCCGGCTTTTTGGTTCCCGATCCGGGTATTAAATGTACGGAATGCGCAATGGTCATTTACTACATTTCCACCTTTAGCATGTACTATTTCAGCGTATTTACGGGCATATGATACTCTCTGACAATAATTTTCCCAGAGTTTCTCCAGTAATTTTCGGGTAATTTCTTCTTGTGTTTGCATAAACAGAATTGATGAAAATTAGAATAATATTTTTATAAATCCGGACCTGATTTTAAATGTCAAACTTTATTCCCTGTGCAAGAGGTAGCTGTGATCCGTAATTGATGGTGTTGGTTTGTCTTCTCATATAGGATTTCCAGGCATCTGAACCCGATTCTCTTCCTCCTCCTGTTTCTTTCTCCCCGCCGAATGCTCCGCCGATTTCCGCTCCGGAAGTGCCGATATTGACATTGGCGATACCACAATCAGAACCCTGAGCAGACAGAAACTGCTCTGCTTCTCTCAGATTCAGGGTGAATATGGCAGAAGAAAGTCCCTGCGGTACATTATTCTGAATTTCAATGGCTTCGTCCAGGGTTTTGTACTTCATCAGATAAAGAATCGGTGCGAAGGTTTCCTGTTTTACAATTTTAAAATCAGCATTTACTTCTGCAATACAGGGATTGACATAACAGCCTGATTCAAATGCTTTTCCTTCAAGAATCTTTTCAGGAATCAGCATGGTGCCACCTTCTTCCCTGACTTCATGCGCAGCTGAAACATAGGCGATTACTGCTTTTTTGTCGATCACCGGACCTACATGATTTTGTTCGTCCAATGGGTTTCCTATTTTAAGCTGTCCATAAGCTTTTACGAGCTTTTCTTTAACATTTTCATATACCGCTTCATGTACAATCAGCCTGCGGGTAGAAGTACATCTTTGGCCTGCTGTCCCTACCGCTCCGAAAACGACTGCCGGGATAGCGATATTCAAATCGGCATGTTCTGAGATGATAATGGCATTGTTTCCTCCTAATTCCAGAAGGCTTCTGCCCATTCTTGAGGCCACTTTTTCTCCGACAGCTTTTCCCATACGGGTAGAGCCTGTGGCAGAAATAAGTGCTATTTTTTTATCTCCGACAAGCCATTCACCTACTTTATAATCTCCTGAAATAAGACATGAAAGTCCTTCGGGTAAGTTATTGTTTTTCAATACTTTCTGAATAATATTCTGGCAGGCAATGGCCGTAAGAGGTGTTTTTTCAGAAGGTTTCCAGATGCAGACATCTCCGCAAACCCAGGCAAGCATTGCATTCCATGACCAGACTGCTACCGGAAAATTGAAAGCTGAAATAATACCCACAATTCCCAGAGGATGCCATTGTTCGTACATTCTGTGTGCCGGACGCTCTGAATGCATGGACAGGCCATATAACTGACGGGAAAGTCCGACTGCAAAATCACAGATATCTATAATTTCCTGCACCTCGCCCAGACCTTCCTGTAAACTTTTTCCCATTTCGTAGGAAACCAGTTGTCCCAGTGCTGATTTATGCTCCCTGAATGCTTCTGCCATTTGTCTCACAATTTCACCCCGCCGAGGTGCCGGAACATTCCGCCAGTACTTGAAAGCTTCCGAAGCGGTTGCTATAACTTTAAGGTAATCATCCAGCGTGGTCTGTGAGACTTTTGCAATCAGTTTGCCATCGACAGGGGAGTAGGATTCCAGCAGGTTGCTGGTTTCACCCCAGGAATTCAGCCCTGTACTGGTGCCATTATTTTGAGATAGAATGTTCAGTGATGAAAGTAATTCTTGCATAGTTTTACTAAATTTTCAGAAGTTTTTCAATGAAATGACTCTTTTGCAAATACAGATTCAAATACAATTTTATCCCGCAGTAGAGTAGGATATATTCAAGATTTCAGAATTTGTCTGTTTATTTAAAACGAGTGTGATTTTTTCGAAAGCTAGATGCAATTATTCAGATTTGCAAGTGTTTGAACGCCATTTTATATACGTAAAATATGTTTGAAAATATTACTATTTTAAGTCAAAAAAATTTTAGGCTATGCTAAAATTCGGGAGTGTGGTATTTAACCCAGATAAAAAAATATCAGTAAAAGCTAAAAAAAATACTGCCATGTAGTAGTTTCCCGAAAAATACAGTGAGCATTTAAGACCAGGAAAATGAAGATTGAAGTAAAAACGGGAACAATTGAGGACATTTTAAATATTCAGGAACAGATTCCGGAATTTAAAAATCCTCATAGTCTGGCAGAATATGAACGGAGATTTAGCGAGACTAAAGCCTTTATGATACTGATTGCAGAAGCAGACGGTATTCTGGCTGGTTTTAAAGCCGGTTATCAAAAAGAGGAAGATGGCTCTTTTTATAGTTGGATGGGAGCAGTGCAGCCTGGTTACAGAAGACTTGGGATTGCTAAACTGCTTGCCGATGAAATGGAGGAGAGAGCAAAGGTTCTGGGATATACTTCAATAAAGTTTAAAACCCGCAACAGTCATAAATCTATGCTGATTTTCGGGATCAGCAATGGATTTAATATTATTGGTATTGAGGAAAGGGAAATTGCGGAAGAAAACCGGATTTTATTGGAAAAGCAGTTGTTTTAAGAAATTTGGACAAAAAAACGGGGATTTTCCATTTGAAAATCCCCGTTTCAGGATATTGAATATGTCGTCAGCTTAGTTAATCCAGGAAAACTGATACTCCAGGCTTGGCGTTTTCATTCTCTCAGCTACCCGTTTAAGACGATCCGGTAACAACATCAGATAATCTCTGGCTTTTTCTGCAGAATCATTCAGATCAGAGAGTTTATCGATTCCCCAGTCTTTAATCAACGATTCCATGATAGAAATATAGTCGTTTGTCGTATAAACACCTACTCTTTGAGCAGCATCGGAAAAATGTTCGTATAAGCTGCTCTTTGCTCCGTTCAGTTCTCTCAAAAAGTGTGCAGGCATTACAATTTTGAGTTTCATCATATCTGAAAAAGCAATCATCATTTCTGAAGCATCGATTTCAAAGATATTGGCGACGAAAGTTTTGTAAGCCTTGGCATGTCTCATTTCATCAGCGGCAATCTGACCACACATTCTTGACAATTGGTTATTGCCATAATTTTTAGCCAGAGAAGCAGTTCTTCTGTGCGAGATATTGGTAGCTAATTCCTGAAAAGAAGTATAGATAAAATTCTTATACGGATCGCTTGAGGTTCCGATGTCAAAACCGTCGGCAATAAGATATTGCGTGGAAGTTTCAACAGCTCTCATGTTAACTCTTCCCGATAGGTAAAGATATTTGTTTAATAAATCTCCGTGTCTGTTCTCTTCTGCCGTCCAGCTTCTTACCCATCTCGACCATCCCTGAGATTCAGAAGGAGAGACTCCGTCCATGGCCATCAACCAGGATTCATAAGTAGGTAAAGCTTCTTCAGTAATAGTATCTCCGATAAGTACAGCCCAATAATCGTAGGGAAGTTCACGTGCCAATTCTTGCAATTGCTTTACTTCTTCAAAGAAATTTTCATTTGAAGAGTCAGGTAAGAAGTCAGATGGCTGCCAGTTGGTTTCTATGGGCATTAAGTAATCGTCCATAAAATTATCCATCTTCTGGGCCAGACAATTCATGACTTCTAATCGAACGTTTTGTTTTTGCATTGCAGGGTTAGTTATAATATAATGTGTTGTAAAGCTAACGTAAATTTTACCTATTGTGTATGACAATTATCATAAACCTGTTTTTATTTATAAGATTAAATAGTGACCGGACTTTGATAAAACCGGTAAAATAAAAATTTCAGGTAAAAGAAGCGTAAATTTACAATTTGTTATTAACTTTCCCGTAATTCAAACAGCCGGAATGATTCTTTTTCCGGTAATCAGAAACCACTACAGTCATTCCTGACCCTAAAAAATCCGTTACAGCTAGAATAGGCCGGGGGCTTTTCGTAATTTTGGTGCTTCATTAAAATTGACCGGAATTTATGCGAAAACTTCAAATGGATGAGCTGAATCGTCTGACTATCGACGAATTTAAAAGTGTTGAAAAATTTCCTTATGTATTAATATTGGATGACATACGCAGTATGAATAATGTAGGTTCTGCATTCAGAACTGCTGATGCGTTTAAATGTGAAAAAATCTATCTGTGTGGAATAACGGGTTTGCCACCGCACAGAGAAATTACAAAAACTGCTTTGGGAGCAGATGAAACTGTCGCCTGGGAGCATGCGGAAAATGTTGTGGAACTGGTTGAACAGCTTCAGAAAGAGGGGTATATTATTATGGCAGTGGAGCAGGTTGAAAACAGCATGTTTCTCAATGAATTTGAACCGGAGTCGGAGGCAAAGTATGCTTTTGTTTTTGGAAATGAAGTATTCGGAGTAAATGATGAGGTCGTTAAAAAAGCAGATATTTGTCTGGAAATTCCTCAATTCGGTACGAAACATTCGCTTAATATTGCAGTGTCACTTGGGATTGTAAGTTGGGACTTTGTCGCTAAAAAATTGAAAAAGTGACAAAAATCATCCTCCAATGTTAAATTTTCTCCTATATTTAAAAACTTAACACGAATAATTTTTTTAGAGCAACCCAATTTTATACTTTCGGGCATCAAAATTTAACAATTTCTTAATATTGAATAAATACGCAAAAGTATGAAGAACGACACAAAGAAACTTGCAGAGCAGCTTTCAACAGCCATATTGTCGAAGTTGAGTGGTTTGAATGAAAAAAGTGCCAAAAAATTAGTTAAGTCTGTGGATAATGCTGCTGAAGCAATCGCGAAGAAGTTTACAAAACTTCAGAAAGAAGAAGCAGAAGTTAAAGAGAAAGATGCTGAAAAAGCAGCTAAAAAATTAAAAAAACAAGCTGAAAAAGTTCAGGAAAAGCAAAGTAAAGCTGCTAAAAAAGCAACTGAAGCTTCGAAGATAGCTTTAGTAACCGGAGACAAGAAAGCCGCTGCTAAACCTGCTGCAGCTCCTGTTGCAAAAGCGAAACCTGTTGCCGCTCCGAAAGCTCCGGCTCCGAAAGCGACTGCCAAGAAACCTTCTTCTGCTAAAGCAAGTGCAGCACCTAAACCAGCTGTTGAAGAAGTTCCGGCCGGTGAATAATTATCAGCTTCAGTTTTGACTTCGGATAGCTAAACCTACCTGTCATTCGTTGAGAGCGGATAAAGTTTTTCAATCGAAACCTCAATTGCCTCGTTCATCCGGAACGGGGCTTTTTTTTGTCTTTTTTGCTGGTTTTCAGATTGCATTCAGGTCTGCAGGTTCCATTTTTGTTAAAATCAGTTGTAAAACAGATTGTTTTTTCTATTTTTGAACAGATACCATCTCTTCAGTATAAACGCTTTCAGGGCGGATTATACCATTTTATATATTTTCTTTAAATTTTTGTGATTGTGCTCATACCGATAAGCGGAGATTTTCCCCTGCAATCATTTCAGTAAGGCATCATTCATGCTAATTCAATATTCTGCTATGAAGTTTTCCATCAACGAACAAGACAAAACCGCATTATTGGATTCTCTTAAAACGGCTAATCTCAGATTTCAGCAAAATTATCCGGGCGATAAGTCTGAAAGGCAGGCTGTTCACACGGTTTATGGAGGAGCAAATCTGTTCAAATCTGATACCACTGTGAGAATGGGTGAAATCGCGCTGAAAAATTTACAAACCTATGCACCGAATTTTGTGGTGCTCGCCAAAGCACTTCAGCTGAACGGATATGAACATCTGCCTCATCTTGAGAAAGATATAGCACAGTTAAACTCAAAACTGGATAAGCTTTCAGAAGAGGAAAGGAAAAAAGAAGCTTCCTGGCTGGCTTATTCAGTCTATCATAAAATAATCAGAAAACTGGAAAAAGAACCTGTTGAAGATTTCAGAATAGATTTCGAAGATGGTTTTGGTAACAGACCTGATGAAGAGGAGGATACTACAGCTGTTCAGGCAGCGAATGAATTAGCTTTAGGAATGAAAAATGCTACGATTTCTCCTTTTATCGGTATCAGGATTAAACCTTTTACAGAAGACCTTAAGTTCAGAGGTGTTCGTACCCTGGACCTGTTTCTGAGTACTTTACTGGAAAAAACAGGAGGAAAACTGCCTGACAATTTTGTGGTGATGCTTCCCAAAGTTACTATTCCGGAACAGGTTATTACTCTGGTGAGGTTGTTTGAAATTATTGAAAAACAATTTAACCTGGCAGCCGGAATACTTAAAATGGAAACGATGGTGGAAGCTACCCAGATTATCATGGACGAAGAAGGCCGAAATCCCCTGATGAAAATTATCAGGGCAAGTGAAGGGCGTTGTATTGCCGCTCATTTTGGCACTTATGATTATACTGCTTCCTGCGGCATTACAGCAAAATATCAGACAATGGCACATCCGGTCTGCGACTTTGCACATCATGTTACGAAAGTAGCTTTAGCCGGAACCGGTATTTTTCTTTCGGACGGAGCAACGAACGTCATGCCGATTGGTCCTCACCGGGGTGAAAATCTCACATTCGAACAACTGAATGAAAACCGTGAAAGTGTTCATAATGCCTGGAAAACCGGGTTTAACCATACCACACATTCCCTGATAAATGGCTTCTATCAGGGTTGGGATCTCAATCCTGCACAATTACCGATGCGTTATGCGGCAACCTATAATTTCTTTCTGAGCAGCTATGAAGATGCTGTTTTTCGCCTGAAGACTTTTGTGGAAAGAGCAGCGGTTTCAACGCTTACAGGAGATATCTTCGATGATGCCGCTACCGGCCAGGGATTGCTGAATTTTTTCCTGAAAGCAATGAATTGCGGAGCCATTTCAGAAGAAGAAGCATTGGTTACAGGTTTGACGCTGGATGAGATCCGCAGCAGGTCATTTTTCAGAATTCTGGAAGGAAGAAGGCAGAAATCATAAGTGCAGACCATTGAACCTGCATATAAATTGAAAGGAATTGTTTTATAGGTATTTTCTCTCAAATTTATGCCTTTCAGGCCTGATATCGTGTCAGAAAGCGAAACCTTTGCTATGATTTCAACGAAAATTTCATTAATTTGATTCTTACACCAATACCGGATTCTCTTGATACAATTTATTTTAAATAATAAGGAAATCAGCACCAGTCTGCCGCCCGGAATGCTTCTGCTGGATTTTATCCGCTACCATCAGCATCTGACGGGAACCAAAATAGGTTGCCGGGAAGGAGACTGCGGAGCTTGTACCGTTTTATTAGGAGAGTTAAAGACTGAACTGAATCAGGAATCTGCTCTGAATTATCGTTCAGTTACTTCCTGTCTTACGCCGCTCGGTAATGTTCAGGGAAAGCATGTGGTTAGCATTGAAGGAATTAACATGCAGGAACTGAATCCGATTCAGAAAGCTATGTCGGATGAATCTGCTACCCAATGCGGATTTTGTACCCCGGGCTTTATCATGTCTTTGTCGGGATTTTGTCTGAGCAGAAAAGAACCCAGTCCGGAAAATGCCATTGCATCAGTGGACGGAAACATTTGCCGCTGTACAGGCTATAAATCGATTGAAAGGGCTGTTGCCTGTGTATCTGATCTGCTGAAAACGAGAGATAATACCGAACCGGCTTTATTTGCGGCTGAACAAAAAATATTACCGGCATATTTTTCAGGAATCAGAGAGCGGTTACTGAAAATGGAAGCATATGAATTTTCCGGAAAAGAGGGAAGTAATGCCCGGTTTGTAGGAGGAGGAACCGATCTGTATGTTCAGAAACATGATGAAATGACTCATGCTTCTATTCGTTTCATGCTGGAAGATCAATCACTGAAAGGTATTGAAATAGCGGATAATAAGTGTATTCTGGGCGCTTCATCTACCGTAACTGATTTTGGTGAAAATCCTGCTCTTCAGTCTTATTTCCCGGAACTGAAAGCCTATATAAAACTGATTTCTTCAACGCCGATCCGTAATATTGCTACCATTGCCGGAAATTTTGTAAATGCCTCTCCGATCGGAGATCTGACGATTTTCTTTCTGGCGCTGGAAACAGAACTGGAACTTAGTGACGGCAAAAATGTCAGAACGATTCCACTGAGAAAATTTCATACAGGTTATAAGCAGCTTGATAAAAGACCTGAAGAATTTATTACCCGATTATGGTTTGAATTGCCTTTCCCGAACTCGAAATTCAATTTTGAAAAAGTAAGTAAACGAACGCATCTGGATATTGCCAGTGTCAATTCTGCCCTCAGTTTACAGCTTGAAAATGATGCACAGGGAAATGAAATAATATCAAAAGCATTGCTGTCTGCCGGAGGAGTTGGTCCGACTCCTGTTTTTCTGGAAAAAACCGCCGCATTTTTAAAAGGAAAAACACCGGATGAATCATTGATTATTGACATCATTAAAATAGCACAGACCGAGATAAAACCGATCAGCGATGCCAGAGGTACAGAGGTTTATAAAAGACTTTTGCTGAGTCAATTGATCAAAGCACATTTCCTGAAGTTTTTTCCGCAATTGAAGGCTGAAGCGTTGCTTTAAGGTTCGTTTTTCCGGTTTTAAAATGTAGCGATTCTTTATGAAAAATATAGATTCCTTTAACCATGTAAGAGGAGAATCCCGGTATCTGGATGATATTCCGCTGATACAGGGAACGCTTTTCGGAGTTGCCTTAGGTGCTTCGGTAGCGCATGGTATTATCAAAAAGCTGGACCTTTCTGAAGCGCTGGCATTGGAGGGAATCGTCAGAATTTTTACAGATAAAGATATTACAGGTGAAAATCAGATTGGCGGAATTGTTCCGGACGAGCCTTTACTGGCAGATCATCATGTCCATTTTTCCGGTATGCCCATCGCATTTGTGGTAGCTGAAACCGAAGAAATAGCCAGAGAAGCTTTAAAAAAAATAAAAGTTGAAATAGAAGCTCTGCCCGTTATTACAGATCCTCGTGAAGCACAGGCGAAGGGAGAATTAATTGTTCCGCCCAGAACCTTCAGAATCGGAGATACAGATGCAGCATGGCAGGATTGTGCTTATGTTTTTGAAGGCAAAGCTGATACAAACGGACAGGAACATTTATATATCGAAACCCAGGGTGCTTATGCAGTTCCACTGGAAAATGGTGTAATAAAGGTCTATTCTTCCACACAGGGACCCACTGCTGTGCAACGAGCAGTCTGCAAGGTATTGGGCGTGCCAATGCATCAGATAGAAGTGGACGTCACCCGACTGGGAGGAGGCTTTGGCGGAAAGGAAGATCAGGCAAATACCTGGGCTGCTTTATGTGCGCTGGCAACACATGTCCTGAAAAAACCTGTTAAATATTCTCTGCACAGAATGGAGGATATGGCAATGACGGGTAAAAGACATCCTTACTCCACTGATTTTAAAATCGGTCTGAGCAGGGAACTGAAAATTCTGGCTTATGAAGCTACGTTCTTTCAGAACGCAGGAGCTGCGGCTGACCTTTCTCCGGCAGTTTTAGAACGGACATTGTTCCATTCTGTCAATACCTATTTTATTCCGAATGTCAGGGTGACAGGCAATAGTTGCAGAACCAATCTGCCTCCCAATACCGCTTTTCGTGGTTTTGGAGGGCCGCAGGGTATGTTTGTGATTGAGGCTGCCATTGTAAAAGCCGCCGAAAGTATCGGCGTTGAAGCAGCACAAATACAAAGAATTAACCTGAATAAAACGGGAGACGAATTTCACTACGGACAAATTGCCCAAAGCGAGTCGCAGGCCTGTTGGGAAAAAGCTTTGGAAATTTATGGATTTGACCAGATGAAGGAAGCTGTCGGAGCTTTTAACAAGGCTAATCTCCTCCATAAAAAAGGACTGGCTTTAATGCCTGTCTGTTTCGGGATTTCTTTTACCAATACCATGATGAATCATGCCCGCAGCCTGGTTCATGTGTACAGCGACGGAAGTGTGAATGTAAGTACAGGTGCGGTAGAAATGGGGCAGGGTGTGAATACCAAAATTTTACAGGTAGCTGCTCAGGTTTTTTCCCTCAACGCTGATAAAATCAGAATTAATTCCACCAATACTTTCAGAATCGCTAATACCTCTCCTTCTGCTGCCAGCGCTACGGCAGATTTGAATGGGAAAGCTACGTTAATTGCCTGTACCGAAATCCTGAAACGACTGAAAAAAGTTGCCTCAGATGAATTGAAGATTGATGCAAAAGAAATAGAGCTGAAAAATGAACTGGTACTGGCTGGAGGAGCCGAAACCGGGCTTGACTGGAAACGACTGGTGGCTCTGGCTTTTATGAAAAGGGTTGCTTTGTCAGAACACGGACATTATGCTACTCCTGAAATTCATTTTGATAAAACCAAAGAAAAAGGCCACCCTTTTGCTTATCATGTTTATGGTACTGCCATAACAGAAGTAACAATTGATTGCCTTCGGGGAACTTATGAGGTAGATGCTGTAAAAGTAGTTCATGATTTCGGAACGAGTATGAATCCGGTTATCGATAAAGGCCAGATAGAAGGCGGAATTGTGCAGGGCATTGGCTGGATGACCTTGGAAGAATTGATTTATGACAAAGAAGGTAAATTGAAATCCAATGCTTTGTCAACGTACAAAGTGCCTGATATTTATGCTGTTCCGAAAAAAATTGAAATCGACTTTTTGCAAACTGAGCAGGACAATCTGGCTATTTTTCGCTCAAAAGCAGTAGGAGAACCCCCGCTGATGTATGGAATAGGGGCATATTTTGCGCTAAGAAATGCTGTTAAAGCATTCAATCCGGCGGCAGAACTTCCTTTTGACGCACCTATGACGGCCGAAAAAGTGCTGTTGGGCCTATATGCCGGAAAATATTAGGTTGTCATAAAATCAAATAAGAAAATGTCTGAACGGATAAAACTATGGCAGCTGATAGAGAAGAGTTTGCAGGATGATGTTTCTGTGGTATTGATGTATGTGCTTGAAAGTGAAGGAAGCAGTCCGGGAAGACAGGGGTTTTGTCTGGCAATTAATGCAAAAGCTGAAATGGCCGGATCAATCGGGGGAGGTATTATGGAATACAAGTTTGTTGAAATGGTTAAAGAAAAACTGAAAAACAACGAAAAAATTCCGACCGAAATCAGGCAGCAGATTCATGATAAATCTGCCCCGGCCAACCAGAGCGGAATGATCTGTTCCGGAGAACAGAAGATTTTGGTTTATCAGGTCAGACAGGAAGACCTGCCAGTTATTCAGAATCTTTTATTTTCTCTGAAAAACTGCAGAAACGGCTCTCTTGAATTATCGCCTTCCGGGTTATTTTTTGTGGAAGAACATGCACAGGAAGAAGATTTTGTTTTTTCATTTCAGTCAGAAAAAGCATGGTTTTATAAAGAGAAAACAGGACCGAAAAACCATTTGTATATCGTCGGAAGCGGACATTGTTCTCTGGCACTTTCCAGAATAATGAGTACACTGGATTTTTGTATTCATCTCTTTGATGATCGTTCCGGCTTAAACACTTTTATGAAAAATGATTTTGTACATAGAAAAACCATTGTGCAGGATTACAGGGAGTTAAAAGATCTGATTTCTTCCGGGAAACACCATTATGTGGTAATAATGACATTTGGATACCGGACAGATGATATAGCATTCCAGGCTTTGTGGGGAAAAGAATTCAGGTATTTAGGCATGATGGGCAGCAAGGCAAAAGTAGAAAAGATGTTTGAAGATTATTATAAGTCCGGTCTCGATAGCCTGCGTTTGAAGCAGGTGCATTCTCCTGTTGGTTTACCTATAAAAAGTGAAACACCGGAAGAAATTGCCATTAGTATTGCTGCGGAGATTATCAGTATTAAAAACGGATTACAGGCATTGCCCGATTAAAATATAGTTTCAGGAATTTTTACCCAAAATGTCAGATTATGCATTTATCACCCAGGGAAACCGAGAAACTCCTGCTGTTTTTAGCCGGAGAATTAGCGGAGAAAAGAAAAGCCAGAGGATTAAAACTGAATTATCCTGAAGCCATTGCATTGATCAGCAGTCGTTTGCAGGAAGCCGCCAGAGATGGTAAATCTGTGGCAGAGCTGATGCAGTATGGAGCAGCCATTCTCAGTCGTGAGGATGTAATGGAAGGTATTCCCGAAATGATTCACGAAGTACAGATTGAAGCTACATTTCCTGACGGTACAAAATTGGTAACAGTACACGATCCCATTCGTTAAACAAGCCACTGTAAAAGCTATGATTCCCGGAGAATATATTTTAGCCAAAGGCGATATAATTGCCAATGCCGATAGGAGAACCGACAAAATTACTGTCGTAAATACAGGCGACCGACCGGTGCAGATCGGCTCGCATTTTCATTTTTTTGAAGTGAACAAAGCCTTGCTTTTTCCCAGAGAAACAGCTTTTGGCATGCGTTTGAATATTCCGGCCGGAACAGCGGTTCGTTTTGAACCGGGAGAGGAAAAAGAAGTAGAACTTACAGCATTCGGCGGAAAGAAAATTATCGCAGGATTTAATAAACTTGTTGAAGGAGCAGTTAATGAGGAAAATAAAACCAAAGCGATGCAACAGGTAACCGATCGTCATTTCAAATCCTGCTAAATCAATTAATCATTTCAATAATTCTCTGAAAATATGAGTCTATCCATTAACCGAATAAAATATGCCAATATGTATGGTCCGACGACAGGAGACAGAGTTCGCCTCGGGGATACGGAATTATTGATTGAAATAGAAAAGGATTTTACGGTTTATGGAGATGAAGCCAAGTTTGGCGGAGGAAAAACCATCAGAGATGGTATGGCCCAGTCCGGGACCGCGAAAAGAGAAGACGGTGTTCTTGATTTTGTGATAACCAGTGTCATGATTATTGATCACTGGGGAATCGTGAAAGCAGATATCGGTATAAAAGACGGGAAAATTGCCGGAATCGGGAAAGCCGGAAATCCTGATACTATGGAAGGCATTTCGCCTGGTATGATTATCGGAGCTTCTACAGAGGTACATGGTGGAGCAGGGCTGATAGCTACCGCAGGAGGAATTGATACGCATATTCATTTCATTTGTCCTCAGCAGATTGACCATGCTTTGTTTAGCGGTATAACAACCATGATTGGCGGAGGAACCGGACCTGCTGACGGGACAAATGCTACCACTGTTACACCCGGAGCCTGGAATATCCGGAAAATGCTCGAATCAGCTGAAGCTTTTCCAATGAACCTGGGATTTTTCGGAAAAGGAAACTGTGCAGGTACCGAACCTCTGGAAGAGCAGATTGAAGCCGGAGCTTTGGGACTGAAAATACATGAAGACTGGGGCAGTACTACTGCCGCAATTGATGCTTCTCTGAAAATGGCCGACAAGCATGATATACAGATTGCTATTCATACCGATACACTGAATGAAGGAGGTTTTCTGGAAGATACCATGCAGGCAATTAATGGCCGGGTTATACATACTTTTCATACTGAAGGTGCGGGAGGGGGACATGCTCCTGATATTATTAAGGCGGCAATGTATCCTAATGTCTTGCCTTCTTCAACCAATCCGACCAGACCCTATACGGTAAATACCATTGATGAGCATCTCGATATGTTAATGGTTTGTCACCATCTTGATAAAAATGTACCGGAAGATGTGTCTTTTGCCGATTCCAGAATCAGACCCGAAACCATTGCTGCCGAAGATATTTTGCATGATATGGGAGTATTCAGTATGATGAGTTCAGACTCCCAGGCAATGGGCAGAGTGGCAGAAGTGATTACAAGAACCTGGCAGACAGCTCACAAAATGAAAGTGCAGAGAGGAGCTTTGCCTGAAGATGCCGGACATGATAATGATAATTTCAGGGTAAAAAGATTTGTTGCCAAATATACCATTAATCCTGCTGTTACTCATGGTATCAGTGAATATGTGGGTTCAATTGAAGTGGGAAAGCTGGCGGATATTGTGCTGTGGAAACCTGCTCTTTTCGGGGCAAAACCTGAAATGATTATCAAAGGAGGAATGATTATTGCCAGCCGGATGGGCGATCCGAATGCTTCTATTCCAACACCTCAGCCTGTCATTTATCGCCACATGTTCGGGACTTACGGAAAGGCTTTGTTTCACACCTGTGCCACCTTTGTTTCCGGATTGTCACTCAATAAAAATGTAGTGCAGTCATACGGTTTGCAGAAAATGATTCTACCTGTTAAAAATTGCAGGAATATCAGCAAAAAGGATCTTATTCATAATGATGCTACCCCTGAAATAGAGGTAAATCCTGAAAATTATGAAGTTAAAGTGGACGGTAAACATATTACCTGTGAACCTATGGCTGTTTTACCGCTTGCCCAACGTTATTTCCTTTTCTGATTTTAACTGATTCTGTCTTATGCTTATTCAACAAAAAGCCGGAAATATCAGGGATTCTGACCTCCGAAAAGCGATCGACTGGCTCCAACTGGAATGGTATGAAACGAATAAGCGGATTTTGAGGAAGAAAACCAGAAATGGCCGGGAAATTTCCCTGAAATTTCTGCGTGAAAATCCGGAACTTACTTTCGGAGACATTCTTTTCGAAGATGAAAATACAATCATTGCCGTTGAAGTCCTGCCCTGCGAATGCCTGGTAATTGAAGTGAAAAATATGTTTGAAACGGCCTCGGTTTGTTATGAAATCGGGAACAAGCACCTACCCTTATTTTTTGAGGACGGAAAACTGCTTGTCCCATTTGAGATGCCATTATTCAGATTACTTTCAGCGCAGGGTTATACTGTTTTTAAGGATGACCGCAAACTTTTAAATGCGCTTAAAACAACTGTATCTCCTCATGGAAATAATGAGAGTGCAAGCCTGTTTTCCAGAATTATGCAATTAACATCCTCCAATGAATAATGCCTTGCTGAGATTATTACATCTGACTGATCCTACTTTGCCAATCGGAGGTTTTGCCCATTCTTCCGGATTGGAAACCTATGTGCAGGCAGGCGTGGTGCATGACCAGCAGACGGCATCTGATTTTGTCAGACAGATGCTTGATAAAAATTTGCAATATACTGATGCGGCCTTTGTTTCGCTGGCTTTTGATGCAATGGAAACACAAAATTATGAATCTGTTTTATCGCTTGACAGCATATGTAATGCGGTAAAACTTCCCAAAGAAATCCGACAGGCAAGCCAGAAATTATGCCTCCGTTTACTGAAAATTTTCCAGCCATTGCTGAAAGATGAAATGATAGACTTTTATGCTTCTGCCATAAGAAAAAAAGAGGCTTACGGACATTATTGCATTGCTTTTGGTCTGATTGCCAGATCACTTGGGATTCCTAAAAATGAAGTGCTGATTGGTTTTTACTACAATGCGGCAATAGGCTTTGTGACAAACTGTGTAAAACTGATTCCTTTAGGACAGCAGCAAGGCCAGGAACTGATTTTTTCCCTACAAAATCTCATTGAAGAACTGGCAGAGAAGAGTCTGAACCCTGATCCGGAAATGACAGGAGCCTGCTGTCCGGGTTTTGATATTCGCAGTATGCAGCATGAAAGACTTTATTCCCGTTTGTATATGTCCTGATAAAGATATTTCAGGGAATTTCTCAGAAAAATGGCTTAAAATGAACCCTATGCAGGAAAGAAATTATATTAAAATCGGTGTAGCAGGCCCGGTTGGTTCCGGAAAAACGGCTTTGATCGAACGCCTCAGCAGGGTGATGGTACAAAAATATAGTATCGGGGTGATTACCAACGATATTTATACCAAAGAAGATGCTGAATTTCTGACGAAAAACAGCATGCTTCCGCAGGAAAGAATTATTGGTGTGGAAACTGGAGGTTGTCCGCATACTGCCATTCGTGAAGATGCCAGTATGAATCTGGAAGCGGTGGAGGAAATGGCAAACCGTTTCCCGGAGATAGAAATCATTTTTATCGAAAGCGGAGGTGATAACCTCTCAGCAACTTTTAGTCCTGATCTGGCAGATTTGACCATTTTTGTGATAGATGTGGCAGAAGGGGATAAAATCCCGAGAAAAGGCGGTCCGGGCATTACAAGAAGCGATTTGCTTATTATCAACAAGATAGACCTGGCACCATATGTACATGCGGACCTGGAGGTAATGGAATACGATGCCCGTAAAATGCGTAAAGGAAATCCCTTTGTTTTTACGAATCTGATGAGCCTGGAAGGGTTGGATCTGGTAATTGCCTGGATCAGAAAATATGCTTTACTGGAAGAAGTTATGGAACCACAATTATGGCGATGATTGCAAAACTATCTGTAAAAACCGCTTTAAGGGAAGGTAAAACGTATTTGAAAGAAAGCTATTTCAGCCCTCCTTTTAAAATCGCCGATATTACCGAAGATAAACAGGCCGGACCATTGCATCTGATGCTGATGAGTTCTTCTCCCGGTGTTCTGGATGGCGATGAGTTGCAAATACAGCTGGAATTGTCTGAAAAAACAACGTTATTCCTTCATACCCAATCATATCAGCGGGTTTTTACGATGAACAACGGCGCTTGTCAGACTATGAAGGTTTTTATGGAATCAGGTGCTTCGCTGACTTATTTGCCCAGCCCGGTTGTTCCGTATGAAAATGCCATTTTTGTGGCCGGAAACCAGATTTATCTCAGGAAGAACTGCCATTTGGTCTGGGGGGAAATTCTTACCTGCGGAAGAAAACTTAACGGAGAAATCTTTCGCTTTTCAAAATACCGGAATGTCACTGAAATATTTCTGAATGGACAGCTGATTATTCGGGAGAATCTGCTTTTACAGCCCAGACTTATTGATCCTTCCGGAATGGGACAAATGGAAGGTTTTACTCATCAGGCAAGTTTGATAATGCTTGATGAAAAGCTTAACACAGCATTGTTAACGGAACAGATTGTGGCCTTTCTTTCATCGTTCCATGACCTTATTTTTGGGGTGACAGAGGCGCATGAAAATGGAATTATGCTTAGAATTTTAGGAAATAAAGCAGAGCAGCTGCACGATTGTCTGAAAAAAATTGCCGGATGGCATAGTTTACCTGAGTTGAATTTAAAGCAAAATGCCGATGCCAGCTGAATTTGAAATTCTGATTATTGCAGCCATCTCCATTGCTTGTTTGCATACGCTTACCGGGCCAGACCATTATTTGCCTTTTATTGCCCTTTCCAGATCGAGAGGCTGGAATTTTGGTAAAACACTTGGCTGGACAATCGCTTGTGGTTGCGGACATGTATGGAGTTCGGTGCTGCTGGGACTCGGCGGGGCTGCAATTGGCTGGTCTGTACATAAAATCTCCTGGATGGAGGGGCTGAGAGGAGGTATTGCCGGATGGACTTTCCTGATTTTTGGCCTTTTTTATGGCATCTGGGGTTTGTACAGAGCCTTTACAAATACATCGCACAAACATTTTGATACTTATGAAAATGGAGAAATGTATGTATTTGAGCATAGTCACGGAGAAGTGGTCCGAAGTAGTGAAAGACATAAAGTAACACCCTGGGTAATGTTTATCATCTTTCTTTTAGGTCCCTGCGAACCGATGATTCCGTTGTTGTTTGTTCCGGCTGTAAAAAACTCCTGGAATGATATGGCGATACTCATTGCAGTTTATACATTTTTCACCTTGCTTACTATGATTCTCATGGTAGTCTTAGGGTATTTTGGACTGGCTTTGCTAAAAACGGAGAAGCTTGAAAGGTTTATGCATGCGCTGGGAGGACTTACCTTATTTATCTGCGGAGCCGGAATGACTTTTATGGATTGGTAGGAGAAATTCAGAGTGATGTTTCCGGTAAAAAACAATTGAAACTATCTGATTTTAAAATAGCTTCAATTGTCTGAAAATTCATATTATTCTGAAATTTAATCTCTTATTACGGTTCCCGTGATGTATCCGTATGGTTCATCGGTAGCGATAAAGATTTCATTCCGATTCGGGATACCGAATTGTTCCAGGTTGAAAAGAATATGATGTTTATTCGGCATTTTCAGACTGATTTCTTTTACAGTTTCATAGTTTTCCAGGACCTTTTCTCCCATTTCAAATAGGGTTTGCTGTACACAAAGACTTTTATGATCAGCAAAAGTTTTCAGGAGTAAATTGCGGATTTGATCATACTGTTCCGTAAAGTTCAGATTGTCAGATGAATACTCCCAGGATGCTTCACATTCAGTTGCAAATATTCTGTCGTCAGCTTCTTTTAAAGTAGTGTATTCATCTTTGATATAATTTGTAAAAGAGGAATCCGTTGTTTTGAGAATCAGTAAATCCTTGATGCCTGAAGTGATGTAAATGCCGTCTGCATTCTGCTGAACAATGGTGGTATGTTTTTCATTTCCTCCGTTGACAAATGAATGGGTATGCGGATTTCCTTCAAAATTCATTCTTTTCCAGCAGAACTCAGCAATCTCAATTTTCACCTCCGAAACCTGCGGATTTTTACTGAAAAAGTGTTTGGATAAATGAATGCCAAATTCCTCAATTGATCCGGTAAAATACTCTTTAGCCAGTGCATAAACCGTATTTTTCTGGGTATCTGTAGGCAGAATTCTGGAATTGTCGCCAAAGGTATGAGCCGTTTCGAAGTCACCTTCAAGAGAAACATTTACCGAAATCTGTCTGAATTCATGACAATCATCATGTCTGATTATTTTTGATAAGTTTATAGCATTCTTGCCATAAGCATTCTTCCCCAGTTTAATAGCCATAAGTTTTAGAATTGGTAATTTAACAATTGCGATATTCAATATATGAATTATTTTTCTATTTTTACTGATAGGAAAGGCATTTTAAACCGTAAAGCGTTTCGGACAATTCACTGGCTTTAAGCCTGAAACAGAACCGGACCATTTCCCGTTTTTCGGAATTTCATCAACACTTTTGTATATGTTCGATATAGCTTTCAGAGGAAACAGGGTACTTACGCCCGAAGGATTGAAAAGTGCTGTGGTTTTGGTAAAAAATGGAATTATCGAAGAGGTTTTGCCATACAATGCTGAAATAAATGCGCAAACGATAACAGAACTCGGAGAAAGTGTTTTAATGGCTGGTCTGATTGACCCTCATGTGCATATCAATGAACCGGGGAGAACAAACTGGGAAGGCTTTGACACAGCTACCAAAGCGGCTCTTGCAGGCGGATTAACAACGTTGATTGACATGCCGCTTAATTCTTCTCCCGTAACGACAAATGTTGCTTCATTGGAAGCAAAACGCATGGCCACGCAAAATCAGCTTCATACCAATTGTGGTTTTTGGGGAGGGCTTGTTCCGGGAAATACGGCTGATATAGAAGGGCTTATTGAGAATGGAGTTATAGGTTTTAAAGCTTTTCTGACGCATTCCGGAATAGATGAATTTCCGAATGTGACAGAAGAAGATTTACGAAAAGCAATGCCTGTTATCGCACGGCATCAATTACCCTTGCTGGTACATTGTGAGCTAAGCACAGAAAATAATTACCCGCCTGAAAGTCATCCGGAATCTTATTCAGCTTATTTGGCTTCTCGTCCTAAAGAATGGGAAGACAAAGCCATTGAGCTGATGATAAGATTATGTGAGGAGTTTGGTTGTCGTACGCATATTGTCCATTTGTCATCCTCCAACTCTGTTGAGCCGATTAAAAAGGCAAAAGAGAAAGGGTTGCCTCTGACGGTTGAAACGGCTCAGCATTATCTGTATTTTAAGGCAGAAAATATCCCGGATAGAGGAACGCAATATAAATGTGCACCACCAATCAGAGAAAAAAGCAATAATGACCAATTATGGCAGGCCCTGAAAGACGGCATTATTGATTTTGTAGCAACAGATCATTCTCCGGCACCACCGGAATTGAAGTTATTGGAAGAGGGTAATTTCAAAAAGGCCTGGGGAGGAATTTCATCTATACAATTTGCTTTGCCAATTTTGTGGACTGCCGCCAGAGACAGAGGTTTTCAGCTTACAGATATAGCGGATTGGCTTTCAGAAAAACCTGCTAAACTAATCGGAAAGGCAGATTCTTTGGGGAAAATTCAAAAAGGCTATACGGCTGATTTGCTGGTCTGGAATCCTGAAAAGGATTTTGAGGTAACAGAAACCCTCATTCTCCATAAGCATAAAATAACCCCATATCTTCATGAAAAGCTCTACGGTCTGGTTGAGCAAACTTATCTGAAAGGGAAAAAAGTATTTGAAAACGGGAATATTGTGTCACTGAATTCCGGAGAAATAGTGTGATTTTTGAAGACTATTCCTGTCAAAACCAAATGAATAAAGATTTGCAAAGAGCTGAAAAAGTCATGAACCGGATTAACCGGCTGGCCTCAGTAAGTGAGGAGCCGGGTGTCATTACCAGAACTTTTGGTACCAAAGCTTTTTTGGAAGGGAGAGCCTTAGTGAAAACCTGGATGAATGAAGCCGGTTTGGAAACCAATGTTGATCAGATTGGAAATGTCAGGGGAAAACTTCGTTCAGATAATCCTGAAGCCAGAACTTTTGTAATTGCTTCACACATTGATACCGTTGTAAATGCTGGAAAGTTTGATGGACCTTTAGGTGTTTTGATGGGTTTAGACTTACTCGAACAGCTGATCCTTCATAAAGTACAGCTCCCTTTTCACATAGAACTTATTGCTTTTAGTGATGAGGAAGGAGTGCGTTTTCATACTACTTTTCTTGGCAGTAAGGCTGTAACGGGGGCTTTTGATTATTTGCTTTTAGAAAAAAAAGATGAAAAAGGCATTGCTTTAAAGGAAGTAATATATGAAATGGGAGGAGATGCCGGAAAGATAGCGGAAGATATGATTCCGGTGGAAAACTGGCTTGGGTATTTTGAAATGCACATAGAGCAGGGACCTGTTCTGTATGAAAGAAATATTCCGGCAGCAATTGTTACCGGAATTGCAGGACAGAAACGCATCGAATTGGGTTTTACGGGTTTCGCCGGGCATGCCGGAACAGTTCCAATGAATATGCGGAAAGATGCCCTTTGCAATGCAGCAGAGGTGGTTCTGGCTATTGAAAAATATGCTTTGGAAAACGGCGCAGAAATTGTGGCTACAGTAGGAAAGCTTCAGGTTGTCAATGCTGCTTCCAATGTAATTCCGGGAGAAGTAATTTGCAGTCTGGATTTGCGAAGTGCAGATAATGAGAAGCTTGAGCAGGCTTATGATGAGCTCAAAAGTATTTGCGAAACCATTTCAGCTAAAAGAAAAATAGCTATGAGCTGGCAGCTTATTCAGGAAACAGCTCCGGTAATCTGTGATACAGGAATGAACGAATTGCTGGAATCTGCCATCAGAGATGCCGGCTATGAAGTGATAAAATTAGTTAGCGGAGCTGGTCATGATGCAGTTCCTGTTTCTTTGGTAGCTCCGGTAACAATGCTGTTTATCAGGTGTTTTCAGGGAATCAGCCATAATCCTCTGGAAAATGTAGCAATGGAAGACCTGGCCTCAGCCATAGAAATATCAGATCGTTTTATAAAAAGTTTACTGAATCAGCATCCATAATATTTTAGTACTTTACCTTCAATCCAATATTATTATGTGGTTACAATAATTCTATGTTATCTATGTTGCTATGTGGTTGCAATAATTCCATGTTATCTATGTTGCTATGTAGTTGTAAAGATTCTATGTTAACTATGTTGCTATGTGGTTACAAAGATTCTATGTTAACTATGTTGCTATGTGGTTACAAAGATTCTATGTTATCTATGTTACTATGTGGTTACAAGAATTCTATGTTATCTATGTTACTATGTGGTTACAATAATTCTATGTTATCTATGTTGCTATATGGTTGTAAAGATTCTATGTTAACTATGTTACTATGTGGTTGTAAAGATTCTATGTTAACTATGTTACTATGTGGTTGTAAAGATTCTATGTTAACTATGTTACTATGTGGTTACAAATTAATACCTTGATCTATGGAAATTTCGGCACTAACAAGAAGCGTTGTCAAAAATAATCATGCTGTAATAGCACCTGATGGGTATATTAACAGCTGTGTTCCGGGCTGGACAAACTGTACAGTCAATGTAATCATCAATGAAGCGATGGGGGCGAATCTTTGTCAGACATTGATAACTGCACAAAAGGATTCCACACTAAAAGGAAAAACCAAAGAATCTCAGATTTTTTTCTACCTTATTTCCGGAAATGCAAAAGTACATATCAGCGGAGAAGGCAAGAAACTTTCAAAAGGACAGTTTGTCTATGTCCCGATTGGAAAAGAATATGTTTTTGAAGAAATTTCTGAAGGAACAAAAATACTGACTTTCCATAAAGTGTATGAAGCCCTTGAGGGTTATGATATTCCGGAGGTAATTTTCGGAGATGCAAAAGATTTCCCGGCACCTGCCTATCTGGGAGATGAGGCTTTACGGTTGCAGGTACTTTTACCGGACCACTTATCTTTCGATATGGCAGTAAATATCTTCACATATGACAGCGGCGGACATCTGCCATTGGTAGAAACTCATATCATGGAACACGGATTAATGTATTTGCAGGGACAAGGGGTGTATATGCTTGACCATCAGTGGTATCCGATTAAAGAAGGAGATTCGATCTGGATGGCACCTTATTGCCAGCAGTGGTTTACTGCGATGGGTAAAGAACCTGCGGTGTACATTTATTACAAAAATGTGAACCGTTTCCCTACCAGAATCTAACATTGGAAAGTATGACAATTGAGGAACTGAAAAAACTGGATCAGGTTCAGTTAAAGGAAGCATTAGCTAAATGCTGTGGTTCAGAAACATGGCAGGATAAAATGCTTGATGTTTTAAAGAAGGATGGCAAAAACATCAATTCTTTAGAAGATTTATGGAATATTGCCGGGCAAAACTGGTTCAATTGCACCGAAAAAGACTGGCTGGAAGCCTTTACCCATCATCCTAAAATCGGAGATATTGATGCTTTGAAAAAGAAGTTTGTTTCAACAGCCGGGTGGGCCTCGGGAGAACAGAAAGGTACCTCTGATGCTTCTCAGGAAGTACTTGAATCTCTTGCTGAAGGTAATGAGGAATATGAAAAGAAATTCGGATATATTTTTATTGTTTGTGCTACGGGTAAAACTGCCCCCGAAATGTTAAAATTACTTCAGGATCGTTTACCAAATGACCCTGCCACGGAAATTGGAATAGCCATGGCAGAACAAAATAAAATCACAAAACTACGTTTAGAAAAACTATTACAATGAGTCAGTTGACAACCCACATCTTAGATACAACTCTTGGCAAACCCGCAAAAGGAGTAGTAATTATCCTGTTTGAAAAGACTAACGGAACCTGGAATGAACTCGTACGGGGAGAGACCAATAATGACGGAAGAATTCCCGATTTGCTTTCAAACAAAATAACACTGCCACTGGGCTATTACAAAATGAAGTTTGAAACAAAAGCGTATTTCAACCAATTGTCAATAGAGGCTTTTTATCCCTGGGTAGAAGTAATCTTTGAAATTACCACAGAAGAACATTATCATATCCCGCTTCTTTTGAGTCCGTTCGGATATTCAACATACAGAGGTTCCTGAAGAGAAATCATGGATTTTTAATATTTTTGAAAGGCTGGAGAAATCGTAAAGAGATTTCCGGCCTTTTTATCTGATATCAGACTTAACAGACAGGTTTTAATACGAAGTTTTTAATGAACACATGATAAATCCTTGAATATTCTTAAATTTAAGGTATATGGCTGATTACAGTATATATTGCCATTAGAATCAATAAAGATACCACCCGATTTTCTTTGAACAGGGTTGGGTATTTAGCTGGTTTTATGGTACATTTTTTGTTAAGTATTAAACTTTAAGCAGTTCTTTGTTAAATTGTACTTATAAAAGTACGTCTGGAGACCGCCATTCTAGAAAACAGAATTCGATGAACATATTTCCTATTCCTGATAATGAAAAAGCGCGATTAAAAGCGCTGAAAAACTATCAGATACTTGATACCACATCAGAAAAAGAATTTAACAGGCTTGCAGAACTTGCCATGCTGGCATGTGACGTACCTGTTGCACTAATATCTTTCATCGATGAAAAACGCCAATGGTTCAAATCAAAAATTGGCATAAACCTGAGAGAAATTCCCAAAGAAATATCAATTTGCCGGATACCGCTTAGCTCTCAGGCTTTTTATGAAATAGAAGACCTTAGCCTGGATCCAGATTTCGGGGATAACCGAATCTTTCCTGAAAATACCCCGATTCTTCATTATGCCGCATGCCCGCTCATTGATCCGGATGGTTTTGCTCTGGGGACAATCAGTGTTTTAGATTACAAGCCCGGAAAACTTTCCGGATCACAGAAAACGTCTTTGAGTTTACTCGCCGAAGAAGTGGTTTTCTTATTGACCGAAAGGAAAAAGAGACAGGAATCCAATTATTTTACCAGAATCCTTCAATCTTCCAAAGACTTAATCTGTGTGGTTAATCCTGCTGGTTATTTAAAGAAACTGAATATTGCCTTTACTGAAATTTTTGGTTGGGACGAAGAATTTCTGTTAAATACTTCTTTTTTTGACCTGATTCATCCTGATGATATTGAAAAAACAAAGAAAGGAATTTCCGATCTGCAGCAGGGAACCGGAACATTTGGTTTTACCAATAGAATCAAGTCGAAAAACGGGGAATACAAAACATTGGCCTGGTTAGGAACCCCTGATTTCCATACCGGTAATCTTTATGTGCTGGGCCGGGATGTTTCTGAAGAAACCAAAAGATCCCTGATGTTGCAGCATAGTGAAAGCAGATTCAGGTCCTTTTTTGAAAGCTCTCAGGGACTAATGTGTACGCATGACTTTGAAGGAAAACTCTTGTCTGTAAATCTTGCCGGAGCAGGTATCCTCGGATACACGCCCGAAGAATTGATCGGGAAAAGACTGCATGATATCATGGATGTTAAACATCATGGCATTATTGATCATTACCTGGTAGAAATACTGCATAATGGTAAGTCAAATGGTGTGATGCATACGCTTCACAAAAATGGAACGACAAGAATCTGGCTTTTCAATAATGTGCTGGAAAAAAGTCCGGATGGAGAGGAATATGTGATTGGAAATGCATTGGATATTACCGCAAGGCATTATCTGGAAGCAGACCTGAAAAAGACCAAAGAAATTCTTGAACAAACCAATCAGGTGGCGAGAGTAGGAGGCTGGGAAGTTAACATGAGTAAGCAAAAGCTTTTCTGGTCAAACGTTTCCAAAGAAATTCATGAAGTACCCGCTGATTACGAACCGGACGTAAATACCGCTATCAATTTTTATAAAGAGGAGTACAGAGATAAAGTATATCAATCAGCACGTGAGGCCATTACAGAAGGGAAAAGCTGGGATCTTGAAGTACAGATTCTTACCGGAACCGGCCGGGAGAGATGGGTTAGAACTATGGGAAATGCAGATTTTGATAACGGAATTTGCAAAAGACTCTATGGGACTTTCCAGGACATTGATGAAATAAAAATGGCCGAACTGGCGCTTATTACTGAAAAAGCAAGGTTATTGGCTTTTGTAGAGCATGCTCCGGCTGCGGTGGCAATGTTTGATTGTGATATTAAATATGTGGCTGTAAGTAACCGCTGGCTGGAGGAATATCATCTGACCGGAAGAAATTTACTTGGATTGAGCCATTATGATGTTTTTCCGAATATTTCAGACGAATGGAAGACCATTCACCAGAATTGTTTGAATGGCGCTGTTGAAAAATGTGAAGAAGAATCATGGCGTCCGGAGGGTTGGAGCCACGATCAGTATCTCCGATGGGAAGTTCGCCCCTGGTATAATCTGGATGGCTCCGTTGGCGGAATTATGATGCTTACACAGGACGTGACAGATCTGAGTCTGAAAAAAGAAGAATTAAGAAAGTCTAAAATTCTGGCCGAACAGGCAAGTATTGCCAAATCTGAATTTCTGGCCAATATGAGTCATGAAATCAGAACACCTCTGAACGGAGTGATTGGGTTTACCGATTTGGTGCTGAAAACAAATCTGAATGAAACCCAGCAGCAATATCTTTCTATCGTCAATCAGTCAGCCAATGCCTTGCTGAATATCATCAATGATATTCTCGACTTTTCTAAAATTGAAGCAGGAAAGCTTGAACTGGATATTGATAAATGTGACCTCTATGAAATGGGGTATCAGGCAGCGGATATTATTACTTTTCAGGCACAAACCAAAGGACTGGAAGTATTACTGAATATTTCCAACGATTTACCAAGATTCATTTGGGTAGATTCTATCAGAATTAAGCAAATTCTGATCAATTTGCTGGGAAATGCCGTGAAATTCACTGAAAAAGGTGAAATAGAACTCAAAATCGAACAATTGTCTCATGATGAAGGAGACAGAAAAACAATTCGTTTTGAAGTAAGAGATACCGGAATCGGAATAAAACCTGAGAAAAGAAGTAAAATCTTTGAAGAGTTTCTGCAGGAGGATAGCTCGACTACCAAGAAATATGGAGGTACCGGATTGGGACTTACCATTTCTAATCGTCTGCTTGAACTCATGGGCAGTAAACTGGAACTCAGAAGTACTGTCGGCGTAGGAAGTACTTTCTATTTTGACCTTATTCTGGATACAGAAAGAGGCGAGCCTGTAATCTGGGAGAATTTTGATGTAATCAAGAATGTGCTGATTGTGGATGATAATGACAACAACAGGTTGATTGTCAAACAGATGTTGTTGCTGAAAAATATTCACTCGGTGGAAGCTAAAAATGGATTTGAAGCTTTACAGCTGTTAAACGAAAGGGATGATTTTGATCTGATTATGATGGATTATCATATGCCTTATATGGATGGCATTGAAACGATTCGTAAAATCAGAGAGAATTTCGGGGATTCGATGGAAAAACAGCCTGTCATTTTACTGCATAGCTCTTCTGACGATGAAGCTTTAATTAAAGCCTGCGAAGATCTGAAAGTAAATCAGCGAATTGTCAAACCGATTAAAATACATGATCTGTTTGATACTTTGTCTCATTTATTTATCAAAGAGATAACGGTAGTTAAAACACCTGATTTTACGGATAATCATCAGAATACTAAAGAATTACGGATTCTGATTGCAGAGGATAACCCTGTCAATAAATTATTTGCCAAAACGCTGGTTCACAGAATTGCACCAAATGCGATAATTGTTGAAGCAAATAATGGAAAAGAGGCCTTAAAACAATGTCAGACAGAACTCCCCGATCTTGTATTGATGGATATTCAGATGCCTGAAATGAATGGTTATGAGGCAACGCTCAAAATCCGGGAACTTAACGGTGGAACACAGGTGCCGATTATTGCACTTACCGCCGGAAACCTGAAAGGCGAACGGGAAAAATGCCTTGCTATCGGTATGGATGATTTTATGGCTAAACCTTTCGTAGAAGGAGCAATGGTTAATATTTTTAACAAATGGCTCAGTTCTTCAAAAGACCTCAAGCCAGTTCCTGTTATCATTTCACCCAAAGAATCGGAAGATTATTTTGACGTTGAATTTCTGAAATCTATGGTTGGTGACGACCTGGAAACAATCAGAGAAATTATGAAAATTGCAGTAGAGGAATTAGATAAATCTGATAAGTCTATTCAGGAAAGTATCCGGTCTCAGAACCTGATTGCTTTAAAAGCTGCCGGACACAGACTTAAAGGAACGAGTCTTTCTTCCGGACTCAAAACCATAACCAATTTTGCTCATAAATTTGAGACACTTTTAACTTTTGATGAAGAGAATTTGAAAAAACTATATCTTGATTTTAGGAAAGAGCTGGATCTGGTACTGCCAATTATTAAAGAAAGTCTGGATTAGCCCTTAGAAATAATTAGCCAATCTGACAGATTTACACCTGCCGGATTGGCTAATTATTTTAATAGGCAATACCTATTTTTTTATAAATAAAGCTCATAAGCCAGGCAGGTCCGATCATCAGAAACTGGATGTCTTTTAGAAACGATGGCTTTTTGCCTTCTACTTTATGTCCCCAGAATTGTCCGATCCAGGCCAATACGAAAACGATAATACTCACTTTCCATAATGTAAACCCGCTTTCTTCCACTTTCTGGCAGATAAAAAGACAAATCAGGGAAAAAATGAGCATACCCAGTGACAGGGATTTTGAAAGACTGAAATAATAAATGGTAGTTAATGCCAAAAGTACTATTGCTAAGTTCAATGGAATATTTCCGATAACCTGGACAGGAAATTTGATGCCATAGAACAAGCCGACAATAGTCCAGAAAATAGCAGGAACACAAATCCAGTGAACCATCTTGTTGGTTGGATTTTTATGACTTTCACCGTATTCATTCAGCCAGTCGTTAATGCTTCTCATGAGGGATATGTTTTAGTTTGGATTACTTATGGGAAGTTATAAAAAATCTTTGAAAAATAATATAAAAATAGCGATCAACCGACTCTGTACCTGCTGTTTAATGGTTTAAAAAGATGAGGCTGATCCTTCTTTCGGATTTTAGCTCCGGGCATTTGAATCGTTTATACTAATTTTGAAAAATGAACTCTGCCGGCAGAAAAGAGGTTCTGAAACAGGTAGAACTTTACCTGAAACAGGTAGAAAATTTATAAGGCTGTAAAAAACTGCCTCTTTTTCTATAAATTTGAATATGATTGAAATAAAAGATATTCGTAAGGCTTTCGAAGGACGTGATATTCTTCTGGGAATAGACGGTACTTTTCAAAAAGGAGAAACCAGCCTGATCATCGGAGGAAGCGGAACCGGGAAAAGTGTATTACTGAAGTGTATGATCGGTATCATTAAACCTGAAACCGGAAAAATTTTGTATGATGGCCGCGATTTTCATTCTTCGGATGAAGAAACGCGCAAAGCAATCCGAAGAGAAATGGGAGTTCTGTTTCAGGGCGGAGCACTTTTTGATTCCAAAACAGTAGAGGAGAATGTGAGATTTCCGCTTGATATGTTAACTGAAATGACCGAATCTGATAAGCTGGAAAGAGTAAACTTCTGTCTGCAAAGGGTTGGTCTTGAAAACGCCGGGAAACGTATGCCTTCTGAAATATCAGGAGGAATGAAAAAACGGGTAGGTATTGCGAGGGCAATCGTAATGAATCCTAAATACTTATTCTGTGATGAACCCAACTCAGGTCTTGATCCGCTTACTTCGGTAAAAATTGATGACCTGATTAAGGAAATTACAGATGAATATGGCATTACTACCGTTGTGATAACCCACGATATGAACTCTGTAATGGGAATCGGCGAATATATCATGTTCCTTTATAAAGGCCGGAAGCTATGGGAAGGTGATAATACCAATATAACATACTCCAATGTAGAGGAACTTAATGAATTTCTTTTTGCGAATAAACTTTTAAGGGAAATGCGAAAGTAAAGACTCCTTAAAACCGTTTGTATATTTAAAGCAAGCATTCGTCCTAAAAAATGATTTTTTATGATGAATGCTTGCTTTTTTTGTAAGGTTAATTCAAAAGCCTGATTTTGTTTAAGTTTGTATTTTAACCAGACTAAAGAATCATTAAGCCAAAAATCTATGAATATTTTAGAAGTGCAGAATGTTGTGAAACGCTATGCCAACCACACCGCTTTAGATGATGTAAGCCTCGAAGTACCTAAAGGATCTATATTCGGACTGCTTGGTCCGAACGGAGCCGGAAAAACCTCTCTCATCCGTATTATCAATCAGATTACAGCGCCTGATGAAGGCAGGATACTTCTCGATGGCGAATTGCTCAGACAAAAGCATATCGAAGATATCGGCTATCTGCCCGAAGAGCGTGGCCTTTACAAGAAAATGAAAGTCGGTGAGCAGCTGTTATACCTGGCACAACTGAAGGGGATGACAAAAGCAGAAGCTACAGAAAAGCTGAAAGTCTGGTTTATTAAGTTTGATATAAAAGACTGGTGGTATAAAAATGTAGAAGACCTTTCGAAAGGAATGCAGCAAAAAACGCAATTTATTGCCACAATTGTGCATGAGCCTAAACTGATTATTCTGGATGAGCCGTTTTCGGGGTTTGACCCGATTAATGCCAATTTATTAAAAGATGAAATTCTTGAATTAAAGAAAAAGGGTTCTACTATCATTTTCTCGACTCACAGAATGGAATCGGTGGAGGAATTGTGTGATAATATTGCCCTTATCAATAAATCGAAAGTGGTGCTGCGGGGAGAGAAGAAAGAGGTGAAAAACCGATTCAAGGATAATTCTTATACGGTAGATTATATCGGGGATTTTCAAAGTAATTCGAATGATTTTCAGATCATAGAGACAAAAAACCTCGAAGACGGATTAAAAAGAAGTCATATCAGATTATCTCCGGAATATTCAGTGAACAACCTGATCAGTAACCTGATCAGTCAGGTAGAACTGAAAGCCTTCAGCGAAAATATCCCGTCTTTCAATGAAATCTTCATTAATGTGGTCGGGGGAGAAGCGAATGAAATATTATAAGGTCATACAGAATTATCAAATCAAACGATTATGAATAAGATTTTACTGATTATCCAGCGTGAATATATCACCAGAGTAAAGAAAAAATCCTTTTGGATTGCTACCATTCTTGCTCCTATTTTGATTACAGCTATATATGCCATTCCGGCTCTTTTGTTTCTAAACAACACTAATACCAAAACTGTCGAAGTTATCGATGAAAGCGGATTATTCACCAACAAATTCAAAGATGAAAAAGGAGTAAGTTTTAAATTCAGTAGGCAACCGCTTGAGAAAGCTAAGAAAGAGTTCCTGAACAGCAAGTTTGATGCCCTTGTATACATCCCCGGGAATATCGTTGATGATGCAAAGGGAGTCAGGATTTTTGCAGAAAAAAACGTCAACCTGAGCCTTCAGGGAAATATAGAAGGAACAATTCAATCAGAATTGAGAAATATTAAACTTACCAGAGCCGGGATTGATGTAAAAGTGATTGAGGATAATAAAATTGATGTAAGTGCCAATACATTCAGTTTAAGTGAAGACGGCGGAGAAAAGAGCAGCAGTGCGGGAGGAACGATGATTCTGGGGGCGGTCCTGGGCTTTATACTTTACATTACGGTGTTTTTGTATGGTTCTCAGGTTATGAATGGTGTAATTGAGGAAAAGAGTAACCGGATTATTGAATTGATGATTTCTTCGGTAAAACCTTATCAATTGATGATGGGTAAAATCGTCGGAATCGGAATGGTGGGAATGACTCAGTTTCTGCTCTGGATTGTACTGACTTTTTCTATTTCTACTGTAACCTCCGGTGTAATCGCTTCAAGGTTTGAAAATCAGCTGAAAAAAGAGATTAAAATCGGAGCGACCAAAGAAGAAATAAAAAAGACTGAAACAGAAATAAAGTCGCAGAACCCAATGGCTATTGTTGACAAAGTTTTTGCTACTACTTCGATTCCTAAACTCATTTTGTGTTTCCTGTTTTTTTACCTCGGAGGATATTTGCTGTATAGCTCTCTGTTTGCGGCCGTTGGGTCGGCAGTGGAGAATTCTACCGAAGCACAGCAGTTTATGTTTCCCGTAACAATACCCATTATTATTTCCTTTTTTCTGGCACAATATTCAATTCAGGAACCTGACAGCCAGACGGCTTTCTGGGCTTCAATTATACCATTTACCTCCCCGATTAATATGATGGTGAGGCTCCCGTTCGGAGTCCCTGCCTGGGAATTACTCCTTTCAATGGTATTACTGGTACTGGGTTTTATGGGAACAACCTGGCTTGCCGGAAGAATTTACCGCATTGGTATTTTGATGTACGGCAAAAAAATGACCTGGAAAGAAGTTTCGAAATGGGTATTTTATAAAGGATAAACATTTACAGGTTTCCGAAAGTATTTAAAACAGATAAACAGATTTTTAAAATGAAGTATGCCGGATTTTTGCTGCATTTGAAGAAGTTTATTGAGTTGGACGAAGAGGAGGAAAACATATTAATTGCTGCATTTCATTATCAGGAAATTCGAAAAAAAGAACACGTTTTGCAGGAAGGGCAGGTGTGTACTTCGTATTACTTCATTTTAAAAGGATGTTTCCGTAGTTATTTTATCAATGAAAATGCCAACGAGCAGGTTGTGCAGTTTGGTATCGAAAACTGGTGGATTACTGATTACGATAGCCTGCTGAGTCAAAGGCCAAGTTTCTTTTCCATTCAGGCGATTGAAGCTTCGGAAGTAGTCAGAATTGACAAGAAAGTAATGGATGAATTATTTCTGAAAATTCCCAGACTGGAAAGGTATTTCAGAATAGTGCTTCAAAGAACTTATGCCGCTTCTCAAATGAGAATCAGGTACCTGTACGGAATGACAGCCGAGGAACGTTATGAACATTTTCACAGCCTGTTTCCGGAATTTGTTCAGAGAGTTCCGCTTTATATGTTAGCTTCCTATCTTGGTTTCAGTCCTGAATTCCTCAGTAGAATAAGAGCCAGGAAAAATGTTTAAGAGTATTCTTGATCTGGTTCAATTTCTTTCATTTTATTCTTTCGCAATTTTGTTTCATCAAATTAAATGATTCAAAACACTGCATTAAAAATGGAAAGAATTAAAATAAATCAGGTAGAGCCGGAGGCTTATAAAGCAATGATTGCTTTTGATAAATATTTAGGAACAACCGGCCTTAATCCCCTTCACAAGGAATTAATCAAAATCAGATCTTCACAGCTGAACGGATGTGCCTATTGTATCGACATGCATACAAGAGATGCCCGTTCTTTGGGAGAAACAGAACAAAGAATATATGCTTTATCTGCCTGGAGGGACACACCGTTTTTTTCAGTGGAAGAAAGAGCTATTCTGGCATTGACGGAGGAAGTAACTTTGATTACCCAAAAAGTTTCAGATGAAACCTATGCAGAAGCCGTAAGGGTATTGGGTGAAAAATATGTTGCTCAGGTAATAATGGCAATAATTATTATTAATTCATGGAACAGAATCGGAGTAGCAACTCATCTGATGCCAGCATTGAGATAATTTTTGAGATACTTTAACTTTATCATTCGGAAGTTCAATGGGGTAAAGATCCTTAAGATTTACTTACCCCATTTGAATTACTGGTTTTTCTTCAGAAAACCGGCAATGGCTTCAGCGAATTCTGTGGATCTGGAAGCATTGTCATGATTTCCTTCTACAGTTTGAAAGGAAGCATTACTGAATATTTTTGCTAAATCTGTGGCTTTTCCATTATCTTCATCATCTTTTCCTGCTATTACCAAAACCGGAATCTTAACTTTTGCCAGATCCGCCCTGCTTGTACTGGGCTGATATTTTTGCAAAAGCCCAAGTACAATAGTATCGGCTCCGATTGATTTGGCATACTTTACTGCGCCGGCAGTCTGAGGATGCTTGTGAGCCTGACCTGAAAAAGCTTCTTCAAACATTTTCCTTCTTGGCCAGTCAGGATTAGTGAAATCCGTTCCCATTCCACCTAAAACTGTAGCATGAACATTTTTGTCCATAGTCATAAGTTTTGCTCCTATAATTGAGCCCCTTGAATAACCCACCACATCATATTTTTTGAAACCCAGGTATTTCATCAAACCTATGATATCTTTAACCTCTGCAAAATTACTATACGAACCCTCATCATGCGGTTTATCCGAAAGCCCGTTTCCTCTTAAATCAATCAGAATAACTTTAAAGCCTGATTTTACTAATTCTGCCGGTAAAGCACCTCTTTTCCAACCGGAACTGTTTCCGATAAATCCATGAAGCAGGATGACAGGAGCGCCTTCGCCCTGTACTTCGTAATGAATCATGGTTCCATCAAATGACTTAAATAACGGAGCCCGGGAATCCTGCGCTTTACAAACAATTGAAAGGAAGAAAGAAAGAATTACAAAGAGGTTTAGTTTCATCAGTTTAGGTTATGATTTGAAAATGTTTTCATATTCAGCCGCATTAAAACCAAGGGCTACAATCTTATCGCTTTCAATAATTGGTCTTTTAATAGCAGAGGTTTTTTCAAGCATTACCGGGATAGCAGTTTCGCCATCAACAACACTGTTTTTTACTTCATCCGGAAGCTTTTTCCAGGTGGTTCCTGCCCGGTTAAGTAGCTTTTCAAATGGCTGCTGACTTAGCCATTCTTCTACTTTTTGCTGAGAAATACCTAGCTTTTTGTAATCGTGAAATTCGAATTCAACCTCGTGATCTTTGAGCCAGGTAATCGCTTTTTTTACCGTATCACAATTGGTTATACCATATACTTTATACATGCCGGAATATTTTTTTTCTACAAATCTATTAATAATTAGTATAATATTAAGTTTGCGGATTTATTCATCGCTTAATATTATACCATAAACTAAATAATGTGTTGTTTTTTACTGTTTTAGACTATTAATTGGTTACTTCGTAGCATTGTTTATCCCTTGGTGATTCGGATAGAAGGTTAAACCATCTGATTTTAAATCATCCAAAAAGAACCAAATTCCGGTTTTCAACTTCTGTGTCCTTCAACCTGACGATTTTTGCTTATGGGTAAAATTTACAAGATATTTCTTTATGGGTCAATTGGCATCGTAATCTTTTTATTTTACAGATTTGTTCTTACGCATGCGATAAATGTACCTTATCTTGATGATTTCAAGACCATAAATACCATTGTCAGAATACAGGATAATCCTCAGGATTGGTGGAGTATTTTATCTGAAGATTTTAATGGACATCGTTTTACAGAAATCAGGGCAATTCTGTTTCTGGATTACTGGCTGGAAGGTCAGGTGAATCTGATAACCCTATGTTTTTTCGGATCATTATTTATGTTAGGTTTTTGGACGATTATTGCCAGAATCTTAAAGGATAATCAGGTTCCGCTATTTTATCTGCTGCCGTTTACGCTGATTCTGTTTCAGCCGATATATCATCGCAATCTTTTCTGGACGCTTAGCTGTCTGCAGTATCTGCAGTCAATATTTTTTACCATTGCCGCATATTATCTGCTCAGCAAAAAAACACTTCCGGCTTTTATTGCCGCTATTATTTTAGGAGCCATTCATACCAATATAAACGGCAATGCTGTTTACGTATATTTTTTAGGGGGAATCATTCTTTTATTTCAGAAACAATATCTTCGGGCGGCTGTTTATTATGTTACGGCTGCTGTACTCGCTGGCTTATTCTACAGAGGAATGCCTACCGTTGTTGGACTGGCAGGATATTCTCTGCATGATCTGATCATTTCAAATCCTTTAAACCTGGCTGGGACGCTCACCGGATTCATAGGTAGTGCTATATACCAGTTTAGCGGGGGAAACAGGTACATTGTAATAACAGGCGTTCTTTTGATCCTCATCATGAGTACTATTGCTTTGGGATATGGTGTGGTAGTTTTGAAACGGATGATTGGTTCCAAAGTAAAACTGAGCGAAAACATTGAAAACTCTCTCAATAAGCTGGATAAAGTTTATGAAAATAAAAGCGCTATAGTCCTGATGGCCTGTTCATTACTGATGACTGCTGTAGGGGTAACCATTTCAAGAGGGGTTTATTTTACAGGTGTGATGGTAGTGGAAAGATATTTGATTTATTCAGTAGTTTGTATTGCTACAGGATATCTGTTGCTGGTCTTATTTACAAAAGAGAACGTAAGAAAGACTATTGGTATCATCGCACTTCCATTGAGTCTGATCTTTTGCTGGCATTCATATTATACAGCCTTACCACAGGTTCTCAATTTTCAACTGGCACATGAGGCTGATATTTATGACCTGAAATTTCACCGTACCACTAATACAAAGATGTTTACTTTTGAGCCGACAACGCTGGGCTTGTTTGAAAAAACATTGAAAAGAGGTATTTATAAATTTCCTTCAAGCAGATTTGATACCCTGGAAAATAAATTATCAAAAACAGTTGATGTAAATACCCTTTTAGATTCTTCTCTTCAATTTACCATAGAAAGAGACACCATACCTGCCTATGGCGGGGTAAGAGTAATTCATATAAGGAATACGAAACTTAATGTTTCCGAAAATAATTGTCAGAACACCTATTTTATGGTATTGAGAAATGAGGATAATAATGATATTTATCTGGTTTATCCTTTTAGAAATACCTTGTCGATGGGTGGATATTTTCGTACCGGAAACAGATTCGATAAAGGTTTTGATGCCTTACTTCATCAGGACAGTATAAAAAGGGGCTTTTACAGAATCGGGTTTCTTATTTTCGAAAATGGTAAAACAAAACTTCAGTATACTGATAAGATAATTGAGGTAGATAACACCAAATTGATAGAATGGATGCAGCAATATGGGTTTTATAAGTGATCACTATTTAATCTATCATTTTTTACCAGAAAAAGACAAAAATCATTCTTTTCATTTCTGATTCTGTCATACCTTTGCAGGCATTATAAGCCGGGGATTCTGATTTTGAGCTTTCTCAGATAACAGACTCTCTGCTAAAATTATCAACTTAAAGCAGATGGAATACAGAATAGAAAAAGACACAATGGGTAAGGTGCAGGTACCTGCCAATGTTTACTGGGGTGCTCAGACCCAACGTTCAATTATGAATTTCCCGATCGCTCAGGACATTAATAAAATGCCTAAGGAGATCATTAAAGCTTTTGCCTATTTGAAAAAAGCGGCTGCTATCACCAATTTTGAAGCAGGTGTACTGGCAGAAGATAAGAAAAATCTGATCGGTCAGGTTTGTGATGAAATACTGGAAGGTAAACTTGACGATCAATTTCCTTTGGTAGTCTGGCAAACAGGCTCAGGAACACAGTCTAATATGAACTGTAATGAGGTTGTAGCTTACCGTGCCCATGTAATAAACGGAGGAAATCTGCTTGATGAGACGAAATATGTTCATCCGAATGATGACGTAAATAAATCCCAGTCTTCAAATGATACTTTCCCGACAGCAATGCACATTGCTGCCTATAAAATTCTGGTGGAGGTAACCATTCCGGGTATCAAAAAGCTTCGCGATACGCTGGCGAAAAAAGCCGTTGATTTTAAGGATGTTGTAAAAATCGGACGTACGCACTTTATGGATGCTACTCCGCTCACACTGGGTCAGGAATTTTCAGGATATGTTTCTCAGCTAGATCATGGTCTTCGAGCTATTGATAATACATTGGCACATCTTTCTGAACTGGCATTAGGAGGTACAGCAGTAGGAACAGGAATAAATACTCCAAAAGGTTATTCTGAAAATGTAGCAAAACACATTGCTGCTTTGACTGGTTTGCCTTTTGTAACGGCGGCGAATAAATTTGAAGCTCTGGCTGCTCATGACGCTATTGTAGAAGCTCACGGAGCATTGAAAACCGTTGCGGTAAGTTTGATGAAAATCGGTAATGATATTCGTATGCTTTCTTCAGGGCCACGTTCTGGAATAGGGGAAATCCATATTCCTGATAACGAACCGGGCTCATCTATCATGCCAGGCAAAGTAAACCCTACTCAATGCGAAGCAATGACGATGGTATCAGCACAGGTGATGGGTAATGATGTAGCTATCAGTATCGGAGGTTCTTTAGGGCATTTTGAACTGAATGTATTTAAACCTGTCATGATTTATAATTTCCTTCATTCTGCCCGCTTGTTAGGAGATGTCTGCGTTGCATTTAATGATAAATGTGCTGAAGGAATAGAGCCATTACGTGAAAATATTAAGAAGCATGTAAATAACTCTTTGATGTTGGTTACTGCATTAAATACAAAAATCGGTTATTATAAAGCCGCTGAAATCGCTCAGACAGCTCATAAGAACGGATCAACCTTAAAAGAAACAGCTATTGCTTTAGGTTATCTGACCGCTGAAGAATTTGATGCCTGGGTAAAACCGGAAGATATGGTCGGAGATATCAATCTGTAATGACAGAACAGATACTAAGATTTCAGGAAAGCCTTTTCTCAATTAAGAGGAAGGGCTTTTTTATGCATTGGTATGTTCCAGAATATTACGTTTGAAGGTATTCGGCGTAATTCCTTCCTGCTTCTTGAAAAGAATAAAGAAGTAATTCAGATTATTAAAACCGGCTTTAAAACAGGCATCGGCAATGCTTTGCCGTGGATCAGCCAGAATTTTCTTGGCAAAATATAAACGTTCCTGATTGATATAATCGATAGGCGTAAGGCCGAACTCTTTCTTAAACTGCCGGAAGAAATTAGGTTTACTCATACAGGCCAGATCAGACAGTTTATCAATACTGAGTTTTTCAGTAAGATGCTCTTTGATGTAATGAATGATATAAGCGAAACGGTTATTCCCCTGATACTTATGATAATTATCAAAAATGAGGCAGCGTGCCTGCGTCTGCATCAGGCGGATAAGTAGTTCATTCAGGGTAAAATCTGCAAAAAGGTCTTTTGCTTTATTATTTTCTCTGGAAACATTCACCAATCGGTCAATTGTACTTGAAATTTCAAGTGAATTTTTGATATGGAAAGTTTCAAGATCAATTTGCCAGACCTCATTTTTCTCCGTTTTAGCAAATTTCTCATTCAGTAAATCAACGGTTTCTTTAATCTTTTCACGATCAATTGCCAAAGCCAGGCACTGGGTTGGATTTTCAAAAGTCGCTTCTGGAAAATCAATCCGCATTTCTTCATTTTCAGGTACAATCACTGATTCTCCCGGGAGGTAATCAAAGCCATTTTCATCGAATAATCTCATCACCTTCTTTCCGCGAAACATCGAAGTAAGTACCAGATTATTAAATTTCAACCGGACATCTTCGCTTTTCTGATGTGTTTCAAAAATATTCAGCTCAAAATTCTCAAGGGTATAAACAGTTCTGTTTTCGACTAAAGTGTTTAATTCTTTAACCGAAAGGAGGGAAGGCGGGTTAAGTTTATACAGTTGATCCATAATAGGAAAAGGCAAAATAATACTTTATAAAACGCAGGATTGAGCGAAGCTGGTATATACTGTTTAAGCTTATTTTATTCTTTGAAAGCCAGGCTTTAATGTTTTTCAGGGAATAAACAGATAATGATACAATTCTCAATGTTGTTGATACAATACTAAATCATTATTAGAATTATTCAAAATAATTTTGGAAAAATTAAACTTTAACTCCAAAACCAAATTTTAGTCATGAATAATTCAGCACAGAAACCAACTTTTAGGGAGCGTTACGAAAATTTTATTGGTGGTAAATGGGTTGCTCCTGTAAAAGGGAAATATTTCGAAAATGTTTCTCCGATTGACGGTAAGGTTTTTACCTATGCGGCGCGTTCCACTCAGGAGGATATAGAATTAGCATTGGATGCAGCCTGGGATGCTTTCCCGAAATGGTCAAAAACTTCAGTAACAGAAAGAAGTAATATTTTGCTGAAAATTGCTGACATCGTTGAAAAGAATCTTTCATATCTGGCAACTGTAGAAACCATAGATAACGGGAAACCAATCAGAGAAACAACCTTCGCTGATTTACCCCTGGTAGTAGATCATTTTCGCTATTTTGCCGGAGTTATCAGAGGGGAGGAGAGTACAATTGCAGAGCTTGATGAGCATACGGTTTCTATGAATATTCATGAACCAATCGGGGTAGTAGGACAAATTATCCCCTGGAACTTTCCTTTGCTGATGGCTACCTGGAAAGTTGCTCCGGCATTGGCCGCAGGTTGTTGCGTGATAGTAAAACCCGCAGAGCAAACGCCGACAAGTATTATGTGCCTGCTGGAGTTGATTCAGGATTTGCTTCCTGCCGGCGTATTAAACGTCGTTACAGGTTTTGGAGTGGAAGCAGGCAAGCCTTTGGCCAGTTCTCCCCGTATTTCGAAAGTTGCATTTACCGGAGAAACAACAACAGGAAGACTTATTATGCAATATGCTTCTGAAAATATCATTCCGGTAACCATGGAATTGGGAGGGAAATCCCCGAATATTTTCTTCCAGAGTGTTATGGATGAAGATGATGACTTTCTGGATAAATGTGTTGAAGGAGCTGTGATGTTTGCGCTTAATCAGGGTGAAATCTGTACTTGCCCATCCAGAATATTGGTACATGAATCAATCGCAGATGCTTTTATTGAAAAGCTGATTGGTCGGATCAACGCCATTAAACAGGGAAATCCGCTTGATATGGAAACGATGATTGGTGCTCAGGCTTCGAATGACCAATATGAAAAGATACTTTCTTATCTGCAGATCGGGAAAGAAGAAGGAGCTGAAGTTTTAACAGGAGGTGCTGCCTGCGGACATTCCGGAGATTTGTCAACAGGTTATTACATCCAGCCGACTCTTTTGAAAGGACATAATAAAATGAGGGTATTTCAGGAGGAAATCTTCGGACCGGTTACTTCACTCACTACCTTCAAAACAGTTGAAGAAGCCATTGAGATTGCCAATGATACGTTGTATGGCTTAGGGGCGGGAGTGTGGACCAGAGATGCACATGAACTTTATACCGTTCCAAGAGCGATTCAGGCAGGCAGGGTTTGGGTGAACTGTTACCATGCTTATCCGGCTCATGCACCATTCGGAGGGTTCAAAAAATCAGGATTTGGTCGTGAAACCCATAAAATGATGTTGGCTCATTATCGTCAGAATAAGAACATGCTTATTTCGTACAGCAAACAGAAATTGGGATTCTTTTAGGGAAAAACGTCATGGAAAAAGTGAAAAGAGTACTGGTTACTCCTGAGGCGATGGAGGTCATTGATGAGCTCAGGGCAGAATATGGCGAAATGATGTTTCACCAGAGCGGGGGATGTTGTGATGGTTCAGCTCCGATGTGTTTTCCGGTAAATGAGTTTAAAATAGGTTCCAATGATGTCTTAATTGGCCGTATTCACGATTGTAATTTTTATATGAGTGCCTTTCAATTTGAATATTGGTATCATACGCAGTTAACAATTGATGTGACAAAGGGGAGAGGAGCCAGTTTTTCTTATGAAATTCCTTTGGGTATGAGGTTTATCGTTAAGTCAAGACTATACACAGATGAAGAACGGGAAAATCTGGAACCCGTACAAATGCAGGACAATAGTTGATTTTGTACCCGGGATCATACGTTAGGAGATATCAGGGTTAGGGAAGAAGTTAAAAGCCAGAGTCATATGACTTTGGCTTTTCTTATTTCTGTCCGGCTTTTTGTAACTTTTCAAAGATTCTTTCCTGTTTTCTCTGGTACAATTCTTCTACTTTGGTTCTGGCCCAGGGAGTTTTTCTGAGAAATTTCAAACTTGACTTAATACTTGGGTCAAAGTTGAAACAACGGATATTAATGAGTTCTCCGAGTCTTTCCCATCCATAAAAATCAACCAGATGATTCAGCATCATCTCTAATTTTATACCATGAAGCGGGTTGTTAGCTTGCTGAGTTTCCATACTGCAAAGGTAATCATTTTGTACATAATTTATTTACCTAATATAAAGTTGAGTGGTAAGACATATTTTGTTTTTACGAGTTTCCCCCGTTGCAAACCCGGTTTCCATTTACCGTTTGATAGCTTTACAACTCTTAATGCTTCTTCATCCAGACTTGAATTTCCTGAGCTTTTTATTACTTCAAAATTGCATAAAGAACCATCAGTACAAACCACAAAATTAATATAAACCTTGCCTTCAATATTTTTTTCACGGGCATCCTGAGGATAGCTGAGATTTGCATTCAGAAAACTTCCCCAGCCTTTTAATCCGCCGTCTGCATATTCTGACTTAATCTCGGGATTTGTATAGGAAATCCGTTTTCCCTCATGAAAGGAAACGCCATCCAGGAATTTCCCGTTATCATAATTTTCAGAATAAACTTTCTGTCCATCTTTAAATTCCCCTTCCCATAAACCTTGTTTTTGGCCATTCAGGTAAACACCTTTCTCGTAGAAAAAAGTATCTTCATAAGCTGATAAAATCTTTACATTACCATTTCCATTCTTAACTATCTGATTTCCTGTAGAGTCCCACATACTTATTACAGAAATTACAGGATTATTGGTTATTGTCACATCCTTTTCAATAATCGAGTGGATCTGACCTGAAGGAAGCCACTTAATGCTGGTAAAGACTTTCTTATCAGGAATGTTTGCTGATTCGGAGGATTCTTTCAATACTCCGTTTGGATAAAACAGGCTAAAATTTTCGGTATTTTTACCTTCTTCAAGCTGAACTATGCTGAATAAATTTCCATTCGGATAATACTTTTTTTGTTCTCCCACAGCAATGCCATAATTATTTATGTGTGAGATAGTTAGCAGACGAATGCTGTCTTTGGTAACTCCGGGAAAATAATAACTATACTCTTTCTTTTCTTTTAATGTGAAATAAGGCTTGAGCTTGGTTCCATTGATTTTGTAGAAGATGATATCAGCAATGATATCGCCAGTCAGAGTATCAACTGCTGCTTTTTGCAGATATGCAGCAGAATCTGCGGAGGCGATAGAATTTCCCTGAGCGTTAAAGAAAGACGTAATATAACCCTTTTCATAATTTTGAATCTCTTCAGATGAAACAGAGACCGGATAGCTGACCCGGCTTCTCACAGATTTCCCATCTTTTTGTGCCGGTTTCCAGGCTTTAAATAAAGAAAAGAGCCTGATTACTTCTTTGTCACAATCCGGACGAAGTCCTTTTATGATTTCAATGTTTGAAACTGTTCCATTGGTTTCAACAATGGCAGATAAATAAACTTTTCCCTTGACCCCGGCAAGCTGTGCCTGAAAGGGGATTTTGATATTTTTCTTGATAAAAAGGTCAAAATAAGGTTTTCCACTAGGAATCATGGCTGCAGAATCTACTTCCTGTAAAGTGTAAACATCATTTTGCTGACTAAAACTTAATGAGAAAATTGCAGAGAATAATAAGGTTAAGATGAACGACTTTTTCATGTAGAAATGATTAAAATAAAAACTTATGCAAGTTAAAGATTTTAATCTGCATCGAAAAGATGCAATGAGAGAAGGGACACAAAATCAGGAGGGGTATTTATAAAAAATCAGGCAGGAGATTATTCCTGCCTGAAAGCACTCTGGTTGGTATATATTGAAATAGAATTTAGTTTCCTTTAGGTCTTCTGAATAAATAACGCGTAATGAAGATTCCGGTACTTTTATCTGCACTGTAAACACCTGAGGTTGTATTGAGCAATTCCCAGCCATCTTCATACATTTTACTGATTTTATTGGTAATGGTTTTATCGTTAAAACGAACATTCTCAAAGTTGATTCCGACAAAACTAAAAAAGTTTTCCAATTTGATTTCCTCAAGTTCCGTGCCATTACTTCCTGAAGTAATCATTCTGGAACGACCCAACCCACCGGGTACTACTGATTCGATAGTTGTTACCTGATTGAATTCATACTTCACAGGACTTTGAGCAAATGAAAATCGGGCGATAGAACAGAATAAAGCGATAATTGCTAATTTTTTCATAAGGGCTTAAATAAAAAGGATTAAGAAATTTTAACGTACGGTTTCAGTCAGAAACCTGTTTTAACTCAGACAATTATTCTCTGACTTTCCCCTATTAATTCAATAAGTTTTTCATATTATATCTGATAAAAAACTCTTTTTACCCTGCCGCTTACATTGGTTAAAATCTCATAAGAAATAGTCTGGATTTTTTCAGCAAGTTCCATTATGGTGAGATCTTTTCCAAAAATTATTACTTCATCACCTTCCTGAGCCTGCGTTTCCGTAATGTCAATCATAGTCATATCCATACAAATGTTACCAATTACCGGACATCTTACCCCATTTACCAAAACCTCCCCGACACCACGGCTGAATCCCCGGTCGAATCCGTCAGCGTAACCGATGGCAATCGTAGCAATTTTAGTTTCCCGTTCTACTTTTCCTCTTCTTCCGTAACCCACAGTTTCACCTACCGGAATAGTTTTTATCTGAGAAATAAAGGTTTTGAGTGTACCAACTGTTTGAAGATTGATCTGGTCGTGCGGGGTAACGGCAACACCGTATAAACCGATTCCTAAACGTACCATATCCTGGCGAGCTTCAGGGAATCTGGCTATTCCTGCTGAATTGGCCAGATGCCTTGTAGGAGAGTAACCAATTCCTGCTGAAATCGGATCAGCCATTTCATTGAACAGCCTGATCTGACTTCTGGTGAAATCGTCAAACTGCTCTTCATCTGCCCCGACCAGGTGACTGAAAATGGTTGAAATCCAGATGTTTGGATTTGATCTTAATGTTTCTATTAATTCCGGAATATCTTTTTTCTCAAAACCGAGTCTGTGCATCCCGGTATCCAGCTTGATATGAATTTTGGCGACTCTGTTCTGATGGTCGATAAACTCTGAAAAGGCTTTTAAAATACGGAGACTGTAAATTTCAGGTTCAAGGTTATTGGTGACGATTTTTTCAAAATCCGCCGGCGAAGGATTCATAACCATTATCGGAATATAAATCCCGTTTTGTCTTAAATGAATCCCTTCATCAGCATAGGCAACCGCCAGATAATCAACACCATGAAACTGTAAAAGATTGGCTACTTCCAGACTTCCGGAACCATAGGCAAAAGCTTTGACCATTACCATAATTTTAGTGTCCTGACCAATCTTATCTCTGTAATAATTAAGATTGTTTGTCATCGCATCGAGGTTGATTTCCAAAACTGTGCCATGAGTTTTCTGTACCAATTTGTGAACAATCTGTTCAAACCCAAATCTTCTGGCTCCTTTGATAAGAATCAGCGCATTATGAAATTGGCTTATTTCCCGGCTTTCGAGAAATTCAGGTGTATTTCTGAAAAACAAAGCATTGGGAAACAAGTCTTTATTTCTTGAAATTACCTCTCCGATACCGATAACCTGTTCAATATTTTTCTCTATGATTAACTGAGAAATTTGCTGATACAGATTTCTTTCAGTAATCCCGGTTTCAAGTAAATCGCTTAGAATCAATACTTTTTTTTGCCTTTGGGTTTGTTGTCCCAGAAAATTCAGGGCGATAGTAAGTCCTGCAAGATCATTGTTGTAGGTATCATCAATCAGGTAACAATCATTAATGCCTTCTTTCAGTTCAAGTCTCATTGAAACAGGTCTCAAAGAATGCAGTCTTGACTGGATTTCGTAGAAATCATAGCCTAAATGAAGCATCGAAATGATACAATGGGTTATATTTTCCAGAGAAGCCTCGTCCTTAAAATGTGTTTTATACCGTTCTGACTCCCAGACCTCTGTGCCTAGCTCTTTATCTCCGATAACCTGAATGGAAGTGCCATCTTCTTCAATCTGCCAGTCGACTCTGATACCGCTTGACAATACCCTCGACCAATCCAGTAGTTTACAGCGTTGATTTTCATGAATAAATTCCTGTTTGATAAATTCATCCATTTCAACATAATCTGCACAATAAATCAAGGCATCTGAATTGGCAAATAATTTAGCTTTTTCTCTGATTTTGGCAACACTGTTCGGGAAAAACTCATTGTGTGCACTACCGATATTAGTGAAAATACCCAACGTTGGTTTTATTACTTTTTCCAGATTCTCCATTTCATCGGGTCTGGAAATTCCGGCTTCAAAAATCCCTAAAGTATGGCTGTCATTCATTTGCCAGACAGACAGCGGTACACCAATTTGTGAATTATAACTTTTCGGACTTTTTACAATTTTGAATTTATTGGCCAGAAGGGTTGATAACCACTCTTTTACAATCGTTTTGCCATTACTTCCGGTAATGCCGATGACAGGGATGTTATATTTTTTTCTATGGTTAAGTGCTACGTTTTGTAAAGCCAGTATGCTGTTTTCAACCTGCCAGATACTGCAATCTTTCATCTTGCTCAATTCCTTGATTAGAGAATCATTGCAGGCTTTGGTTTCTATGACGAACTGTCTTACTCCTTTTCGGTAAAGTGCTTCAATAAACTGGTGTCCGTCATGGTGCGGACCTTTTATTGCGAAGAATATAGATCTTTGTGGGGAAGTCAGTTGTCTGCTGTCGTTGAGAAGATATTGAGCAGAGGTTTCAATGGGTTCTGTAAGGAATATCATGGTGTCGTTTCCGGCGAAGAATCGCGATTTTAATTCAGAGGTTGAAGTTATGAAATAAAAAAAGCGACACAAAATTTCTTCGTATCGCCTTTGTTAATAATCGCACAGCAAGTTAAAATTTTATTTATTGTGTTTTAACGAAATAAAATTTGTGGATTTTATAGTAAAATTAATGACCCACTGCCCGCATTCACACCGATCCAAACAGGGGAATGAAAACGACAAAAGCGACACAAATTTCTTTGTGTCGCTTTTGTCCATATTATAGGTATTGCTGAATTAGTCTTGTAAAGCAGCTACACCCGGTAAAACTTTACCTTCCATGTATTCAAGTAATGCACCACCACCGGTAGATACATAAGATACACGGTCTCCATATCCGGCATTATTTACTGCAGAAGCAGAATCTCCTCCTCCGATCAATGAGAAAGCATCGTTTTCTTCAGTTGCTTTTACTACAGCATCAGCGATGGCGTTGGTTCCTACAGCAAAATTAGGGAATTCAAATACACCCATCGGGCCATTCCAAAGAATAGTTTTTGATCCTTCAATTACTTCAGAGAATAATTTAACAGATTCAGGACCAATGTCTAATCCTTCCCATTCGTCAGCGATTTCTCCTCTGGCTACGATTTCACGATTAGCGTCATTACTGAATTTGTCAGCGCAGACATTATCAAGAGGCATATATAATTTAACACCTTTTGCAGCAGCTTTTTCCAACAGAGATTTAGCTAATTCTACTTTATCCGGCTCAGAAATTGACTTCCCGATTTTACCACCTTCTGCTAAAGAGAAGGTATATGTCATCCCGCCGCCGATAATCAGATTATCAACTTTATCCAACAAACGTTCAATGATAAGAATTTTATCTGAAACCTTGGAACCACCCATAATGGCAGTAAACGGACGGATCGGATTTTCAAGTACTTTCTGTGCATTTTCCAATTCAGCCAGCATTACAAATCCGCAAACTTTATCCTGGAAGAACTGACCTACTACGGCTGTTGAAGCATGGGCACGGTGAGCTGTACCAAATGCGTCGTTAACCCAAACATCACCTAATTTTGATAATTTTTCGGCAAATTCAACATTCCCTTTTTCTTCTTCTTTATAAAAACGAAGGTTTTCAAGCAATAAAATTTCTCCCGGTTGTAAAGCAGCAGCCTGTGTGTAAGCCGATTCTCCGATACAATCATCTGCAAATTTTACAGGACGACCAAATACAATTGAAAGTGGTGTTACTAAATGTTTAAGAGAATATTTTTCAGTAGGACCGTCCTTCGGGCGACCTAAATGAGACATCAATATTACAGATCCGCCATCGTTTAAAATCTTGGTAATGGTTGGGATTGTTGCTTTGATACGAGTGTCATCCGTGATTTCATATCTGTCATTAAGAGGTACGTTGAAATCAACACGAATCAGAGCACGTTTGCCTGCAAAATTGTAGGTACTTACGGTTTTCATTGGCTATTGAAGGGGTTATTTTAGATGAATTTCTTGGTTAACTTTGGTTATTCTCAATTAGGATAATTCATAATTCAGGAAATCTGGTGTGCAAAATTTATTTCAAAGCGAAAGAAATCCTTTCTGTAAATTTTCAGACGACCTGTTTTCAAAATCTTTGCGACAAAGATACATTTTTACAATAATCTTCCCGATATAACACAATAAAATGAATATAATTTCTTATATTAAAGAAGAAAATTTCTATTTTATTTGGTAATTATTATATTTTATTTGGTATTTGAGATGGTTTTCAGTATTTGTCTCCGGCTCCGCCACCGCCAAAATCACCACCGCCAAATTCCATTCCTTTTTGCTGCGGAGCTTGTCCGAATACCTGAGCTACCAAAAGGCTTTCAAAATTGCTTAGTTTAGAGGAATCTGTCGCCTGAGCAGTAATACCCCATTTCCCTTTCTTCAGATAATTATTTAAAAAGACCGATAGAATAATCATCAGGGAACCTGCGATAGTTAAGGCAATTTCTTTGGGAATATTGCTGAAGTAAAAACGATAAGTAATGATAGAAAAAACAACAGCCAGCAATCCGGTCACAAGAAGAGTCCGGTCTTTCTTTTTCAATCCCAGGTAAATGTAAACAAGGGGAATAAATGCAGTAAAAAGATAAAAGAAGGGAGCAAAGCTAATCTGAGGAGAGACGTTAAGGAAAATATTATTAATTAACGCATTTCCTTCTCTGACGATCAGGTAGTTCCCTCCCAGGTAAAATAATACCAGTGAGGCCGTTTCGAATAACGTTAGAACATTGTTGTAATACTGGATTTGCTCAAGATTCTGTATTTTTTTGATCAGCAGATAAACGCCGCCGCTCAGAATAATAATGACAAACGGAAGTATAATTTTCCCCAAAGGAAATTCTACAGACAGCAGGCAGACAATTGCCCAGAAGCATACATATGTGATAAAACCTGTAAGTAATTCGCTATACCGGATAATTGTCAAAAAGAGAAACGGCAGACAAAAACCAAGTGAAAGCCATAGCGGGAAATGTAAGTCCTGAATGATAAAAAAGATTCCGGCAAGAAAGCAGGACAATGTTGCATAAAGCAAAGCATTATCGACACCGGAATGAAAAAGTTTTCTTTGTTTGATGAAAAATTCCAGGAAAACACCAAATAGTAAAGCATAGAACCAGGCAAGAATTGACCAGTATCTGAGTGAAGCATTATCCAGTATTTCGATAAAGAATATGCTTATAAATCCTGCCCCGCAAATAGAAGCCAGCGCTGTAAATAGAAAAAGTCCTGCTTTAACGAATATATTCGGCCGATAAAAGCTGACAGGAAAAGCATTAATGCTTTTAGCAAGTTGTTCATCCGAAAGTAGACCTCTGCTGTGCCAGTCTTCAATAATTTGCTGATGATGGATGTTTTCCACCTCTTGCTGATTATAAGCTTTCATGTTTCTTAACCCCTAAAATTTCTTTAATCTTCAATAAAAATATAATAACACACAAGCTGCTGGCGATAAAATAGAAGTACGTAAGTATTAACCCGATTTCAGTAGGAACATAATAAAAGAGGCTATAGGTAAAACCAATATAACCATAAATAACCCCCATTAATAAAAATAAATAAGAAAGGTTTTTGCGGGCATACCAGATGAATCCATATGACATTCCGGAAATAAAGATGAAATAAAGCAGTTTTAAATCTGCCGAAAACAATTGATAAAGCAATGCCCCAAAAGCCAGGTTTCCACCAAGTGTCAGATAAGTGAAACTAAAATGTTTTTTGAAATCCTTTTTCTCCGAAAGTATCCCCAGAAGTATCAATGTCAGACCAAATAAGATAGCAGTAATGGCAATATTTCGGGAAGAAAACTGACCGGACTGAATAAGATTTAAAGGAGCAATCTTCAGACCTAAATAAGAAGCAAAGGCTGTTATAGCCATGGAAAGCACTCCTTTATGATCGAAATAATAGGCTAGAAAGGCAAACAAAATTGCCGGAATTATAGTAGCGATATCATATTGGTCGCCAAAAAACTTGTACTGAAACTGCAAATAGCCTTCCAGTGTAATAAAAGTCAGACAACCCAGCAAAAGGGAAAAATCAACAAAAAGTAAAGGATTTGTATTTTCATACCTTGAAAAAGGCTGGTGTTTCCTGAAACAATAGGCAAAACAGGCGATTGTAAGTGCTGAAATCGCTGCAACAATGGCCTGATGACTGATCTGGTCTATATTCAGATAGATAAGAATACCAAGTCCGCTGCTGAGTAAGGAGATACCGGCATACAGAATGGTTTTTAACTCCCAGTGGATTGAAAAGGGATGTTTCCGGTCATCATCTCTGATAAAAGAAGCTTGCTTTGCTACAATGATTTCCTGTGTAACCAGGCGTTCAAGGATTTCTTCTTTTGACATAGGTTCAGTAGGTTCTGCTCATAAATTTATTTAAATTTAAACATTATTGCTTTCTTATGCCAGAGAAAATTGAACTACCTCCCAAATACTATCTCGAATATTTTGAATATCTGCTCAATTTTGTCAGGAAAAAATATGCCGGTATTTTAAATGAAAATGAGCTTTTTTTCCTTTCAGAATTTGAAAATCTTTCTGAAGATGAACAATGCCTTTTCATCAGATTTACTAACAGAAGAGGGGCTTTCTTTCGCAGCGAAAAACTGAAATATGCTGAAATACTTGAAATCCCCCAGGTTATAGACAGCCTCATCAGTAAGAATTTTATTGAAGCGCTTTCTCATGCACACTTTCCGTTTGCTGCCGAAGTTTTGGACATTTATAACAAGACAGAATTGATCAGTCTTGCCAAAATGCTAAATCTTGATACCAAAGGAAAAACTTCCCTGAAAAAGGAAGAAGTACTCGATTGGCTTCTTGAAAACTCAGATTTCGAAGAAATTGTACATTGGCTGAACCATCAGCCAGCCAGTGTAATCAAGGTGAAATTTGAGACGGAAGTAATGATGCTGAAGTTCCTGTTTTTTGGGAGCCGGTATGGAGATATGACCGAATTTGTCGTTCGTGATCTTGGCTTCCAGACTTATGAAAAGTATGATGAAGAGAAAATGGTTGCCTTTTTTAGTACCAGACAGGAAGCGGAGGATAAATTCAGAGTAAGTATTGTCAGGGAGGATTTTTACCTCATGCAGCAGAGTGAGGTTGATCCGAAGGATATTTTTTCATGGTTTATCGACTGGGCAGAAAATAACAGTAAAGAATTAGCTGAAGTTGCCAGGCCGAGCTTTGAACGGCTTGTTTTAAAAATCGGAGCATTTCTTGAAAAACAAAAGTTATCTGAGGAGGCTTTGATGATTTTCAGGTTGACGGAGGAAGCACCTTCCAGAGAAAGACAGGTGCGGATTCTGCATAAACTTAAGAATATAGAAGAAGCCAGGGCTTTGTGTGATCAGATTTTACTGAATCCTCAGAATGCAGATGAGCAATTTTTTGCTGTGGATTTTATCAATAAACTGGAATCTGTGCTGCTTAAGAAACGAGCCAAAAAGACAGTTACCCGGCAATTACATTCATCCGAAAGTATAAGCCTGGAAGCTGACTGGAAAAGGCGGGTGGAATTGGGAGTGATTGATTACTATGAAAAAAGAGGTAGAAAAGCTGCTTTTACTGAAAACCACCTTTGGCGGAGTTTTTTCGGATTATTATTCTGGGACATTATTTTTGATACTGAAACACTGGCTATTCATCATCCTTTGCAGCGTTCTCCTTCCGATTTATTCAAACCGAATTTCTTTGAGAAAAGAAAGTCGAAAATGGAAGAAAGGCTGGAGATTTTTGAAGATAAAGAAGAAGCTCAGCAATTCATTTATACCATTTTCTTCGAAAAATACGGAATAACAAATCCTTTGGTGGATTGGTATGGCGGACTTTTTCCTTTACTGGTCACTTTAGTTGAAAAACTCAATGCTGAACAAATCAGTACCCTGATGTTGGAAATGGCCCGGAATTTAAAGGAAAACATCAGAGGGTTTCCGGATTTACTGATTTGGGATGACGGGGATTATTGCTTTATTGAGGTAAAATCCCCAACAGATAATTTATCTTCTCAGCAATTATACTGGTTAAGATTCTTTGAAGAACACCGGATTAAGGCTAAAGTGCTGAGAGTTGAGTGGGAAAAACCGGAGGCTGATGAGGAACCAGGATAAGGTTTTTGTATTCTGTCGATAAAATCAGTTTTTTTTTCAGCATTTGATACCCGCCCTGAGAATGTCAAAGAAAAGAAATACATATGTCCTGAAAACACTTTTAAAACAGATACTTACCTATAAATTAATGGTTTTGTACTATTTTCAGAAAGACCCGGAAAGGGGAAAAATATAAGAATTCCGTTTTGTCATTATTCAAAGAATCTTCAGATAAGGCTTGTTTTTGTCATTTTTAATCCCTAAATTCAAGTAAGGAATTAACCTAAAAGTTCTTAAAAGCCCTGTCTGATAGGCGGGGCTTTTGCGACTCTTTTCGGGGAACATAACCAAGGTTGATTTATCATATGTCAGAGACCTATTTTTGCTAGGGAGCAGGATTGAGATTAAAAGCCGAAGTATGTTTTGCCGATAAAACGGTTTTATTTTTCAACCTTAAACAACGAGTGCGTATGAAATTGCAAGTGCATTCAATTCATTTCGACGCTGATAAGAAGCTGTTGGAATTCATCCAGTCAAAATTGAATAAGCTGGACACGTTCTATGATCGAATTACTGGTGGAGAGGTTTTCCTCAGGTTGGACAAAGGGGAAAGCAGTAAGATGAAAAACAAATTGCTAGAAATTAAAATTAATCTTCCCGGCGGATCTTTATTTGTGAAGGAAATCGGTAGAACTTTCGAAGAAGCTGTAGATATTGCAATCGAGGCATTAAAAGCTCAGCTAAAACGATTTAAAGAAAAATTACAGGAGAAGTCTAACGCTACCAGAGAAGTACTGACAACAATGTCAATGGCCATGGAGAGTTAGTTGCATATATTATTCAGAAAACAAAAAAGGGCTTTGAAAAAAGCCCTTTTTTGTTGATATATGATTGACTATAAGCCAAATGCAGCTTTTACCTGATCTACATAATCCAGTTTTTCCCAGGTAAACAGTTCAACTTCTACTTGTTTTGTTGAACCATCCGGACCTTTGAAAGTTTTGGTTACTACTTCATTCTTACGGCCCATGTGTCCGTAAGCAGCAGTTTCAGAATAGATAGGGTTTCTTAATTTCAAACGTTGTTCGATAAAGTAAGGACGCATGTCAAACACTTTTTCTACAATTTTTGCAATTTCTCCATCTGTAAGGTTCACTTTTGAAGTGCCATATGTATTCACATATATGCCGCATGGTTTTGCCACCCCGATTGCATAAGAAACCTGTACCAGTATTTCATCGCAAACTCCTGCTGCAACAAGGTTTTTAGCAACGTGACGGGTTGCATAAGCTGCAGAGCGGTCAACTTTGGAAGGATCTTTTCCGGAGAAAGCACCACCACCGTGCGCACCTTTACCACCGTAAGTATCAACAATGATTTTACGGCCTGTTAAACCTGTATCTCCGTGAGGACCTCCGATTACGAATTTCCCGGTCGGGTTAATATGGTAAGTAATCTGGTCGTTGAACAATGCCTGCAATTCAGGTGTAAGTTTTGCTTTTACACGTGGAATAACAATGTTGATAACATCACTCTTGATTTTTGCCAGCATTACTTCATCCTCTGCAAAATCATCATGTTGTGTTGAAACAACAATCGTATCGATTCTTTGAGGCTGGTTATCATCTGAATATTCAATGGTAACCTGTGATTTTGCATCAGGACGTAAATAAGCAATTAACTCAGGCTCATTGTTACGGATTGCTGACATTTCCTGCAAAATGCTGTGAGCAAGATCCAAAGCCAAAGGCATATAGTTATCAGTCTCTTTGGTAGCATAACCAAACATCATCCCCTGGTCTCCCGCACCCTGGTCTTCAGGATTTTTACGGTCAACACCCTGATTAATATCTGCAGATTGGTCGTGAATAGCTGATAAAATACCACATGAATTTGCTTCGAACATGTATTCCGACTTAGTATAGCCGATTTTACGAATTACTTCACGGGCAATAGATTGTACATCAAGATAAGTATTGGTTTTTACTTCTCCTGCTAAAACTACCTGACCTGTTGTTACTAAAGTTTCACAAGCTACTTTTGATGAAGGGTCAAACGCCATGAAGTTATCAATTAATGCGTCTGAAATTTGGTCAGCAACTTTATCGGGATGTCCTTCAGAAACTGACTCAGAGGTGAAAAGATATGCCATTTATTTACTAAATAAGTTTGAATCTGTTAAAATCAAATTTTTGATTTACAAAAGTACAATTTTTAGTTCAATTAGTCAAAAGGACTTCACAATGATTTAATTAAAGTCTTAATTTGTCCTATAGGATTTATATTTTATTGATTTTTGTCAATAGTTTTAAGAACAAAGAATAAAGGTAAATTATTGAAAGAAATGACCTTTTCGAAGAGTCTGAATGTGTTTTTAGTACAGAAGTTGTTGATTTTTAATGAATTAATCTCCACTAAAAAACTTTTTTAGCGCAATAATAAAGGCGGATCTGAGAAAAACCAGCGTTGGAACGGTACGCATTATTGATAGCTCCTCTTTAAAAGAAGTGTCTTCATCCAGAAATTTCAGGATAACAGAAGGGGTATTTTTACTGAAAAGTCTTGTAAATATATCATCGGAAGGATGTTTTTTCTTTAACATGACTCTTAGTAAAATACTATCCAGATAAGAATTCCAGGTTGGAATATATCCGGACCGCTGAAGATTTTTATGCCAGTCTATCGATTGAAAATTACCTTCTGACTGCTCCAGCATTTCAACCAGTTTCTTTAATTTTCGTTGAGTTCTCTGGAAACTATATCCGGTAGATGACTTAACAAATCCTCCTGCTGTACCAATTCTTAATATACCCGGAACAGGATTTATCTGATGAGGTTCATCAGACATGGGGATAATACCAAACTCTGTTTCGGTAATTTTATAGGTATTTAGGGCTGTTTCGGGGGCTTCTGATTTTAAGATATTCTGAATGTAACTTTTCAGATAGTGTTGATAATCAGTTTCTTTTAGAATATTGTCAGAAAATACGGTGAATTCGATTAAAGCCTTCTGAGCTGAATGAGGTAATACATACATAAATCTGCATTCGTTTTTCTGATCTGTGCGAAAGTCAAACAGAGTGGGTTCTTCCGGTTTGAATACAGGTTTTTCAGTTTCAATTGTCCAGCCCATAAAATGCTGTAACATATTATTGTATGAAGGATTGTCGTAAGCTGAGCGATAAGTACTGTCAAAAACCATGTGTTTTGACCTGAAATTTCCCACAGAAGTTTTTACCTGCATTTGACCATCCACTTCCTCCATTCCGAGGATATCAGCTTTCAGTAACTGAAAATCCGGATTGGTTCGAATGGTTTTCTTCACATATTCGTAGAAATCAATTCCCCTCAGCATTTTGTATTGATAATCACCAAGATTCAGCCATTTGCTGAAATGATTGCTCCCATGAAACCATACACCGTTCCATTTCCTGAAAATAATTTCCTCGAAAACAGAGTCTTCTTTTTCCCAGAAACACCAGGTATGGTCATTCCGGTCTTTGCTTTCCCGGTCGATGATTAAAACAGAGTTATCTCTCAACGAACTTTGGTGCAGATAATAGGCCAAAGACAATCCTGCCATTCCTCCCCCCGAAATGATAAAATCGTATTCAGGAGGAATGTTACCGGAAAATGAAGCAGAAGAATTATCAATATCCATAAAGTTCAAATAAAAGCCCTGTCTTGTCTGACAGGGCTTTGTAATCTGGCAATATTATTTCAGGTAGAAAGGCTGTTATCAGGCAAGGTGGCGTTCTGAGTGGTAACTTGAACGAACCAAAGCTCCTGATTCTACATATTTTAAGCCTCTGCTTAGTCCTTCTTCTTTGTACATGGCAAAAGTGTCAGGATGAATCCATTCAATTACTTCATGGTGCATTTTGGTTGGCTGAAGATATTGACCTAATGTAAGTACATCAAGGCCATTTTCTGCCAGATCATCCATTGCTTTGAAGATTTCTTCCTGTGTTTCTCCTAAACCAAGCATAATGCCTGATTTTGTACGCTTTCCAAATTCCTTGGTACGCTTGATTTGCTCAAGGCTACGCGCATATCTGGCCTGGGGACGAACTGAACGATAAAGACGTTCGATCGTTTCCATGTTATGAGAAACAACTTCCTGCCCGCCCTCAATCATTCTTGTTAAGGCATCCCAGTTACCTTTGGTATCCGGAATCAATGTCTCGATAGTCGTTTGCGGGGACGTTTCTTTTACCTGCACTACAGTCTGGTACCAGATTTCAGCACCTCTGTCTTTCAGTTCATCTCTGTTTACCGAAGTAATAACAGCATGTTTTACACCCATTAATTTTATAGCTTCAGCAACACGACGTGGTTCATCAGCATCATATTCGTTCGGACGGCCGGTTGCTACTGCACAGAAAGTACAGGATCTTGTACAAACATTTCCAAGAATCATAAAAGTTGCAGTACCGGCTCCCCAGCATTCGCCCATGTTAGGACAATTTCCGGATTGGCAAATGGTATGCAATTTATGATCATCAACAATTTTACGGACTTTAGCGTATTCCTGACCAATTGGCAGTTTTACTCTTAGCCAATCAGGTTTTTTATTATGTTTCTGGGCTGGTACTACGGGTAGTTCAATCATGACTTCTTATTTTCTACTCCACAAAAGTAATGTTATTTGAAATGCAAACGTCAGAAAATTGCAATTGGTTTAATTTCAATTGTTTTTTTCAGTGCAGAATCAGATTCTGAAAACCTGTCTGTTCTGCATAAAAGCATTATTTCCTGCTTCCGAAAAATATGGTCAGGTATCCGGAGGTAAAAAAGCTGCGATTTTCCGTTCCTGTCATAATCTCTACTTTCTTTGAATAAACTTCTGCAAGAAAACCGATTTCAAGATTAATACTGCTTTGTCTGAAGGCATCCAGTTCTATATCCAGAGCCAGTTTAAGATTAGCTCCGGGAACGATATTCATTTGTCCGAAACCTTCAAAAAAACCTCCTTCTCCTGCTACCTGAGCTCTCGGATAATTTACGGTAAGATCTGCTGCATTTGGAACACTTACGTATTTAGCTCTGTTGGTTGTCGCATCAAGATAGGTGATTTCTACAAAATATGGCTTAAGCAAACCGATCGTCGGACCGGCTGCGATGATTCCGTTAATTGTAACGCCACCTTCCGGAGACTTCTTGAATAGCGAAATCAGCCGGCCATATTGAGGTCTTACAGCAAACAGGTAATTAATTTTTCCATCGATAAAATTCCTTCCGCTGGTAGTATTGGAAGAAGAATATTCTCTGTAATGTTTTACATTAACCAGTTCGAGGTTGATGTAATGATATTGCTGATTCTCGGATTTTTTGGCTGTAATGAATGTTTTCCGATACATAAAACCTCCGAGCAAGCCTGAGTTGGTACCGGTTGTCAGACCAAATAATGAGGATGAAGTATAATTATCATCATTGTCATCATTGGTCTTTTCTGTAGTGGTATTACGCCTTTGAGCAAAAGCAGAACTGAATGTCAGAATTGACATAAACAGTAATATTGATTTGAGAGTAAAATTTCGCAAGGTTATAGTTGTTTCAAATCGTTAATTTCAATACAATCTGATGAAGTCGGATCAATTATTTAACACGAAAAGAGCATCATATATTTTCCCCGTAATCATAAAAAAAAGGGAATATGAACTACTGCTACAGATTTAACAAAATATATCGGAAACCCGATCCGGTTTACAGAAATTTTATTTTGACAATCTGACAGAAGTAATATCGCCTAAAATTACGAATCCTTTAATGAATTTATGTAATTTTAAACTCAAATTACACTAAATAAAGCGATTATGCCAACTGTAAAGACTACTTACCTCGGAGGACTCCGTACAGAATCAAAACATTTACAATCTGGAAATCAGTTGATTACTGATGCGCCTACTGATAATATGGGCAAAGGAGAAGCATTTTCTCCTACTGATTTACTGGCTACTGCTACCGGAACCTGTATGCTTACCACAATGGCCATCGTGGCTCAGAGAGATGGTATTGAACTGGAAGGATCAGAAGTTGAGGTAACGAAAGTGATGTCGCAGACACCGCCAAGAAAAGTAGCAAGACTGGAGATTCTGCTAAAGATGAAAGCAAATGTTGAGCTTAGTCCTGCACAAATCCAGAAACTTGAAAATACAGCACATGCTTGTCCTGTATCATTGAGCCTTCATCCTGATCTGGAACAGGTGGTTGGATTTGAGTGGTAATAGGTATTCAGGAACAGGATCGGATAAAAAATGAGCTGGACTTGTTACAAATCCAGCTCATAAAATTTAGTTGCTGATATTCTCAACCACATTTCCAAAGGAAATATCCATGTGGGAAGTATGATAAACACACGCCCCGTTTTGGATTATCAATACCTGAGGCGACTGATGTTCAACTTCAAAAAGTTCGGCAATTTCATTAGATACCGGACGATTGGCAATCAGGTCCAGATAGTAAGGTTTCAATTCACCTGCTTCTTCCTGTTTCCACTGACGTTCCATTCTCGAAAGAGAGGCGGATGAAATAGAGCATCGCGTACTATGTTTGAAAAGCAGAACAGGTTGGTTAAATGACTCTTCTTTGATAGCGTGTAATTGAGATACTTCTGTTAATTGATTCCAGTTCATGATTTAATGATGACTTATCTTTATTGTTATTTGTAAAAGCTACTTCTTATATATAATTGAAAACCAAATTTGTACAAATTTGATTCAAAAACTAATACAAAATTCGATTGGCCAGATTTTTTTATAATATTTCCATTATTTCATACCAATTTCTTATTTGGCTGCTGAGTCCTTTTAACCCCAAAGCAAGGTTATGGATTAATGGGAGAAAACATATTTTTACTGAATTAGCCCGGCAGATAAGTGCTTCTTCTGGCAGTCACAGGATTGCCTGGTTTCATTGTGCTTCTTTAGGCGAATTTGAACAGGGCAGGCCGGTTATTGAAGCTTTTCGGCAGGAATTTCCGGATTTTAAAATCATGCTTACTTTCTTCTCGCCGTCAGGTTATGAAGTCAGGAAAAACTATGCCGGAGCTGATTTTATTTTTTACCTTCCGGCAGATACGGCTGAAAATGCGGGGAAATTTATTGAAATCGTAAATCCTTCCATTGCCTTTTTTGTGAAATACGAATTTTGGTATAACTACCTGAATATTTTACATCAGAAACATATTCCGGCTATTTCATTTTCAGCAATTTTCAGAGAAAAACAAATCTTTTTTAAATCTTACGGAACATTCTACCGCAGTATTCTGGACTTTTTTACCCATATTTTCGTACAAAATCAATCTTCTTTTGATCTGTTGAGAAATGCTGGTATTCAACAGATTAGTGTCGGCGGAGATACCCGGTTTGACCGGGTGAGACAAATTGCACTTTCCAAAAAGGATATTAAAGAGGTAAATTCTTTTAAAAATGGCGAGAAATTACTGATAATCGGATCATGCTGGAAGGAAGATTTTGACGTTTTGTTGCCATTTATCAATAATTTTAAGGAAAAATTAAAGATTATTATTGCACCGCATGAAATTCATGACCAGGAAATTGAAGCATGGAGAAGGCAACTGACAGGCAAAAGCCTTCGTTTTTCGGAGATTAATCAATTAATGGATGATATAACACTGCGCAGCAATCAGGTTTTGTTTATTGATAACATCGGAATGCTGTCCTCCCTTTATCAGTATGCAGAATTTGCCTGGATTGGTGGTGCTTATGGAAAAGGTTTGCATAATACGCTTGAGGCGGCGACATTTGGTTTACCGATTTTTTTCGGTAACAGGAACTATCTCAAATTTCAGGAAGCCAGGGATTTAATATCATTGAAAGGAGCAAATCCGATTGGAAATACGGAAGAGTTTACCGGAATTTTCGAAAAGCTGTTTTTTAATGAAAACCTGAGACATGAACAATCTGAGCGTATTCTGGAATATGTGAAAAATAACGTTGGAGGAACAGAAAAAATAATAGCTTTTTCCAAAAAACTTGGATTGTAAAACAATAAGTAAACTAAATTATGTATCAATTCCGGCAGAAAATGACCGGGAAAATTTATGAATAAAGGATTAATAATACGTTCAACCGGGTCGTGGTATGAAATACTCACGGAAGATAAGCATGTTTGGAAAGGCAGGTTGAAAGGTAAATTTAAGATAAAAGGACTTCAAACCTCAAATCCTATTGCAGTGGGTGACAGGGTTAAATTTGATATTGAAGATACCCTTGAAAATACAGCAATTATCTATGAAATAGAGCAGAGAGAGAATTATATTATCCGGAAATCCGTTCATAAAACTGCTCAGGGACATATTCTGGCAGCTAATCTGGATCAGGCTGTAATTATTGTAACTCTGAATTACCCGAAAACTTCTTTGGGTTTTCTCGATCGCTTTCTGGTAACAGCAGAGTCTTTCAGAATACCTGTGACTATCGTTTTCAATAAGATAGATTTATTGTCGGAAGATGAAAAAGATCATCTGGCCGATTTGGCGGCACTTTATGAAGAATTAGGCTATCCCTGTGTATTTACTTCCGCTTTGGAAAATATCGGGATTCAGAGTTTTGAGGAAGTGCTGAAAAATAAAATAACGTTGATTTCAGGACATTCCGGGGTTGGGAAATCTTCGCTTGTGAACATGATTGCTCCTGAACTGGATCTTAAAACGACTGAAATTTCTTCTTATGCTAATAAAGGGGTTCATACCACAACCTTTGCTACCATGTTCGAAATTTCTGAAGGTACATTTATCATTGATACACCGGGAATTAAGGAACTGGGCCTGATAGATATCGAAAGAGAGGAATTAAGCCACTTTTTCCCAGAAATGAGAGATCGCTTGGGAGAATGCAAGTTTCATAACTGTTTGCATCTCAATGAACCTAAATGTGCTATTCTTGAAGCTGTTGCTGAGGGAGAAATTGCTGCCAGCAGATATTCAAGTTATTTAAGCATGATGGACGGAGATGATAACCGCAGATAATTTTTCCGGGTTGTTATTTTGATCAGTAATATCAGTCGGGATACTATTCACCAAAAATAATTTCAAACATTTAACTATTTACGATAAATTCTAAAATGAACCTTTGGGGTATTGATTTAGGCGGTACAAAAATTGAATGTGCTGTGTTGGATGACCAACAAAATTTGAAAGTAATCATCAGAGAACGTGTTCCTACAGAAGCAGATCAGGGTTATGAACATATTATTAATCAGATTAAGAAACTGGTTGATATAGTTTCGGAAAAATTAGGAGAAAAGCCTTCTAAAATAGGTTTTGCTACCCCGGGCGTACTGGATCCGGATACGCAAACCATGAAAAACTGCAATACGGTTTGTATGAATGGCAAGCCAATGAAAACCGATCTCGTAACTGCATTAGGCTGTAAGGTAGAATTGGCAAATGATGCAAATTGTTTTGCATTGGCAGAAGCATTGATGGGAGCGGTACAGCAGGTGAATCCGGATGCTCAGGTAGTTTTTGGGGTAATTATGGGAACCGGAGTAGGAGGAGGCCTTGTCGTAAATGGCAAAGCAATCTATGGAAAACATGGTATCGGCGGTGAATGGGGACATAATATTATTGAAGAAAACGGGGAGTCCTGCTATTGCGGGAAATCCGGTTGTGTAGAAAAAGTAATTGCAGGACCGGCTCTTGAAAAGTTTTACCTGAAGCTGACTGGAAATCCGTTAAAACTTAAAGAAATTCTGGAAAGGCATCTGGCAGGAACAGATACCGCAGCTTCCGAAACCATTGAGCGGATGCTTGAATATTACGGACGAGGTATTTCAACGCTGATTAATGTAATGGATCCGGACGTTATTGTTATCGGAGGAGGTGTTGGAAATATAGATTTGCTATATACAGAAGGTTATGAGAGAATTAAGAAATATATTTTCAACAACCGTATTGTTCAGACTCCTATCGTAAAACCGCTTTTGGGCGATAGTGCAGGGGTTTTCGGAGCAGCGTTGTTGTAATAATTGCTGATTTCAGAGAATAAACTCCCTCAGGATCTCCGGGTTCTGAGGGAGTTTGTTTTTTGTAGGGTAGATACTACTATTCTTAAAAAATGTTAAAGTCAATAAGCTGAAATAATATCAGAAGAGAATAGGACGTAATAGAGATAAACTAAACCGCAGCTACTATGAAACTGTTTATCTACTTGTCCTTTGCGGCTTTTATATTCAGTGTATCCGACTCTTCAGCTTACTGTATTGCTCCCGATTCTATTCGTATTCTGGTACTTGAAAATCGTGGAAAAAGTATCAAAGCCTATTGGCCTGGTATGCCTGTCAGTTTTAGTACACTTTCAGAAACCCATATCATTAGCGGCTATATTCATAGTTTAGCGTATGGAAAGATCTCTGTTTTGCTTCCGGATCAAAGCATTAAAACGTATGAGATTGAAAAAATAACTAAGATTTTTCAGGCTTTTACCGATAAAGACCGAAATTCTTTAGTACTTCAGGCTCAGGGATTACTACCGGCAGCAGGCATCCTTTTATTTTTCGGCAGTATGATAAATGGTTCCGGCTTACTTGTGGCTACTCCGGTGGTTAAACTTATTTCTGCGGGATTAATCCTCGCTGGCGGAACCATTTTTTTGCTGAAAAGAAAGCATTTTAGATGTAGTTCCACTAAAACATTAAAGATTGTGGCCTATCCATTTGTTGTTCCGGACAAGTCTGCCAAATCACCTGAGCCTTAAGTCTGAATCTTTATAACCTGATGTAAAAATGCTTGTCAGTGAGTAGTAAAATGATACTGAGAATACAGACAATGAGTGAATTGTAGAAATGGCGATATTCCTGATGCGCCATGTGTGTTACAAATGCACCCACAGCAAAGGGAAAAAGATACAGAACCGCCGCATTTTTAAGCTTTGGTTCCACAATACCGGCCAGAAGGGTCGCTACGCCTATTATTTCTGCCAAACCTATAAAAATTGTCCAGGTTTTATTAAACCCCAATGACTCCATGCTCCGCATCATTTGTGGTTTCTGAATTACTTTAAAGAGGCCGGCATAACCGAAAATGTACAGGTAATAACAATAACTCAACCAATGAATGAGTGTCTTTAAATTTTCCATAATTTCTTTTTTTCGACAAAATTAGACCCTTAATTTGTGCTGAAACAAGTACTGATTCCCTTGTAGTTTACTAACAAAAAAGTAAGTGTCATTATGAGAAAAGAGCATTCAACAAACTCCGTTAATCAAAAAAAACTGCATGAAACCTGTGGAATGGCCTTTACTTTGTCGAAGATAGGAGGGAGATGGAAGTTGAGTATTCTGGGTATTTTACTGAACAATCCTAAATTGCGGTATAGCGAACTGAGAAGAAGATTATCCGGAATTTCGGAAAGAATATTTGCAGCGCAACTGAAGGAATTAGAGCAGGACGGGCTGATAACCAAAACGATTTTTCCGGAAGTCCCGCCAAAAGTAGAATACCAGCTGACTGATTTGGGATACTCCCTCAGAGATATTCTGGAAGCGATGTCTGTTTGGGGAGATGAAAAAAGAGGAGAGCCTGCTGTTGTAAATTTACAGGAAACAGACTCTCATCAATAAGCAGATAATTAAACTTTAAGGAAGATTTTCCTTTTGTACATCACCCAGCAGAAAATCCAGCATACCAATACAAAAGTAATTGCAAACATCAGAGAGCCATTGTAATAGCCAAACGTGGGCTTGAAGACATGCCAGTAAATCCAATCGGAAAGACTGATAATTCCATCACCTTCTCTCACTTTTGCTTTGTTCAGGCTAATTGCCAGTAATTCTGATATACCATAAGCTGCAATTGAATTCATTCCGAAAATATGGAAGAACTTAGTCCAGCCGGTTTTGCCTTTCATATCAATAATCCAGATTAACACAGCTAAAACAACAAGGTCAATTCCTCCGACAAGTAATACATAAGAGCTTGTCCAAAGTTTTTTATTGATTGGAAATGCCAAATTCCATATTAACGCGATGGTTATCAGAAAGAAGCCATAAGCAATTAACTTGTTAACTTTAGTCAGGCGTTCGTTTTTACTTTCCTGTAGGTAATAGCCTGTCAGATACCCGATTAAGGTTGTTACAATTGACGGAAGAGTACTCAGAAGTCCTTCCGGATCAAAAGCAATACCTTCACCATGATATAAATGACCTGCTCCAAGCACCATTAAATCAAACTTTCTGGCAGCATTGGTCATTAAGTCATATTCTGCTCCTCTTTCTCCAAAAAACCACATAATGGCCCAATATGCCAATAAAATGCCAGATCCGATATAGGTAAGATATTTCCGGTCAACTTTCAGCGTCAGAAAAGAAACGGCGCAAAAAGCTAAGGCAATTCTCTGTAATACATTGAGTATTCTCAGGTGGGAAAGCTGGAAATCTATATAAGGAAAATTGAAAATCAAATAACTGATAAGAAACAGAAGAAGCGTTCTTTTAATGATTTTGCCACGAAGTTCAGGTGTTAACTGGTAATTATATGGTTTAAATGAAAAGCGCATGGCCACCCCAACGGCAAACATAAAAGAGGGGAAAACCAGGTCAGTAGGCGTAAAACCATGCCATTTAGCATGTTTCAGAGGTGCATACGTAAAGTCTCCAAAGCCTGAATTGTTCACTAAAATCATTAAAGCAATCGTAAGACCCCGAAAAATATCAAGGGATAAGTAACGTTCTTTCATGTAGGTTTTTAAATTTTAAATTGGGTATTAGTTAGTTTAGTAATTAAATCTTATTTAAACGACATTTTGTAAACATATAAACAATACACACATATTATTTTCTATGTGTCCTCTATGTCTATGTGGCTACATAAACATTTTTCTATGTATTCTTATGTATCCTCTATGCCAATGTGGTTGCATGAACTTTTTTCTATGTGTCCTCTATGCCAATGAGGTTGCATGAACTTTTTTTCTATGTGTCCTCTATGTCTATGTGGTTACATAAACATTTTTCTATGTATTCTTATGTATCCTCTATACCAATGAGGTTGCATGAACTTTTTTTCTATGTGCTCTCTATGCCAATGAGGTTGCATGAACTTTTTTCTATGTGCTCTCTATGCCAATGTGGTTACATGAACTTTTTTTCTATGTGCCCTCTATGCCAATGTGGTTACATGAACTTTTTTCTATGTGCCCTCTATGCCTATGTGGTTGCAAGGAATGGACTGACAAAGCTCTATCAAAACCGAATTAGTCGATTTAGGATGAATGAAACATACTAATTTATTGTCAGCACCCTGTTTGGGTTTATCATTTATTAGAATAAAACCCTCACTTTTAAGTCTGTCCATCTCAGCATATATATCATCTACCTCAAAAGCAATATGATGAATCCCTTCTCCTTTTTTTTCAAGAAACAGGGCAATCGGACTTTCAGGACTGCTTGCTTCAAGAAGTTCAATTTTCGTTTCTCCGGTCTGAAAAAAGGAAGTATTTACTTTTTCTGACTCAACCGTTTCTTGTTTGTAAGGTTGAATTTTTAATAATTTACTGAAAATTTCATTAGAGATAGAGAGATCTTTAACCGCAATACCAATATGTTCAACTTGTTTGACAGATTTAAGCGTCATGCGATTTCTTTAAGATTTAATTGATATGGAGAATACAGAATATGTACAATAACTTATTTAAATTTAACAAATATAGCGAAGGAGTTCAATAAAAAAAGCCCGTCAGGGTCAACAATCAGGATAAGTGAGCAGTATGGCAAAAAAATATAGAATTCAGAATAAAAACTTAGGAACATCTCCGGGAACGCTTACCTACATTGGAGAAGAAGTACAATATGCTACTAAAATTTCTCTGATTGAATACAATGAGTTTTTCTGCAAGGAATCCAAGCTGAAAAAGCTGATTGAATGTAAAATTGAAGATAAACCCGACGAAATCATCTGGCTGAATGTCGATGGAATTCACGAACCTAAAGTGGTAGAAACAATAGGGCATGTATATGGCCTGCATCCTCTTGTAATGGAGGATATTGTAAATACACAGCAGAAGCCCAAATTTGAGTATTTTAATGAAGATCAGTTGTTTCTTACCCTCAAAATGATTGAGTATAATCCTCATACCCGTGACATTGAGGTAGAACATCTGAATTTTATTCTCGGACATAAATACCTGATTTCCTTTCAGGAAGAACGCAACAGAGATGTATTTGAAAATGTAAAGATCAGACTGAAGGCTTCTGCCGGAAAAACCCGTAAAAACGGCTCGGATTATTTGCTGTATGCACTGATGGATTTAGTAGTTGATAATTATTTTCTGGTATTGGAAAAAATCGGGGAAGACCTCGAGCGACTGGAAGAAGAAATAATTCATAGTGCCAGACAAAGGTCATTGAATGAACTGTATCAGATGAAAAGAGAAGTCATGCTGATGAGAAAAATCGTTTTTCCATTAAGGGAAATGCTGGTTGGGCTGATTCGGGAAGAAGCTCCTTTGATTACCGAAAATACGACCATATACCTGCGTGATGTTTATGACCATGTGAGTCAGGTGCTGGAAACCATTGATTCTTACCGGGAATTAATTACTTCACTGATGGATCTTTACCTTTCTCAGGTGAGTAATAAAATGAATAACGTAATGAAAGTTCTTACTGTAATTTCTGTTATTTTCATTCCGCTTACTTTTCTGGCCGGGATTTATGGGATGAATTTTGACAATATGCCAGAGCTTCACTGGCATTACGGATATTATGGTGTTTGGGGAATTATGATTGCTCTGGTGATTGTAATGCTTCTCTGGTTTAAAAGAAAAGATTGGTTATAGTGTTGAAAATCAGGTTGTTTTGTCTGGTTTCGGCATAGGTTTAGCCTGATTGGCAGCTCAATGATTTTTCGTTGTCAGAGATTAAATGTCTGTATTAATAAGGTATTGCCGGATTTTCGAAAAAAACATTCGGTTTCTATGTCGGAAATCTCATAAAAATCACGAAATTTGCGACTTATTTTTAACCAACATGGGTCTTGGCTTTCAGGAAAACTGAAAAAAGAATCCTTACCAATATCCGTAAAAGAAAGATGCCCGAAAAAATTCTTATCCTTGATTTTGGCTCACAGGTAACTCAACTTATTGCCCGCCGGGTTCGAGAACTGAATGTCTATTGTGAAATTCACCCTTACAATCATATTCCGGAAATAGGTGACGACGTAAAAGGCGTAATCCTTTCAGGAAGCCCTTGTTCTGTTCGTGAAGAAGATTCTCCTCGTGTGGACATGTCACTATTCAGAAATAAATTACCATTGTTGGGAATTTGTTATGGTGCTCAGCTCTTAGCTCATACAGCAGGCGGGGAAGTAATGGCCTCTGGCCACCGTGAATATGGACGGGCAATGATGGACAAAAAATCAGGAGAAAATCCGCTTTTTGCTAATATTTCAGAACATTCTCAGGTTTGGATGTCTCATGGAGATACCATTGTTTCTGTTCCGGAGAGCTTTGAAATCATTGGTTCTACAGATTCAGTAAGAGTTGCTGCATTCCATATTAAAGGAGAACAAACTTTCGGGATTCAGTTTCACCCTGAAGTTACCCATTCTTCTGAAGGAAAAGAGATTCTTAAAAACTTCGTGGTTAACATTTGCGGATGCTCTCAAAACTGGACAGCAGATTCATTCGTAGAGTCAACAGTGGCAGCCCTGAAAGAGAAACTGGGAGATGATAAAGTTGTATTAGGACTTTCAGGAGGTGTTGACAGTTCTGTTGCGGCGGTATTGATCCATAAAGCTATCGGCAAAAATCTGTATTGTATTTTTGTGGATAATGGCTTGCTGAGAAAAAATGAATACGAGCAGGTTCTCGAATCATATAAAAGCCTTGGCCTGAACGTAAAGGGGGTTAACGCAAAAGATCAGTTTTATGCTGCGTTAAGCGGATTAACTGACCCGGAAGCGAAGCGCAAGGCAATTGGTAAAGTATTTATTGACGTTTTCGATCAGGAATCTCATTTGATAGAAGATGTGAAATGGTTAGGTCAGGGAACAATTTATCCTGATGTGATTGAATCTGTTTCAGTAAAAGGTCCTTCAGCAACCATTAAATCTCATCACAATGTAGGTGGTCTGCCTGATTTCATGAAATTGAAAGTGGTGGAGCCTTTGAATACTTTGTTTAAAGATGAAGTGAGAGCGGTAGGAAGAACGCTGGAAATAGATCCTAATATTTTACAAAGACATCCTTTCCCTGGTCCGGGATTGGCTATTCGTATTTTAGGTGATATTACTGCTGAAAAAGTTCAGATTTTACAGGAAGTAGATGCCATCTTTATTAACGGATTGAAAAACAAAGGTTTGTATAATCAGGTTTGGCAGGCAGGAGCCATTTTGCTTCCAATCAACTCTGTGGGAGTAATGGGAGATGAGCGTACATATGAAAAAGTAGTAGCCCTGAGGGCTGTCAGCAGTGTAGATGGTATGACCGCCGACTGGTGTCATTTACCATATGAATTCCTGGCAGAAATTTCTAATGAAATTATTAACAAGGTAAAAGGAGTAAACAGAGTAGTTTATGATATTTCTTCAAAACCACCGGCAACCATTGAGTGGGAATAATATATAAAATTCAGACATTCTGATAAAACAGAAAATGCTCCCTTAAAAGGAGCATTTTCTGTTTTGACTCTACAGGATAAATACTAGTAATTGCCTCTGCGGCCACCACCGTATCCACCTCCGCCATATCCTCCGCCACCTCTTTGTCCGCCACCGTAAGTGCTATTCATCATATCCTGTTTCTTTTTCAGATAAGTAGCAAATTGCTCTTCAGTTAAAACAGCTTTCAGTTCTTTATCTTTTCCTTCGTTGATAGCCATTGCTTTTTCTCTGAGTTTATCACGAAGTTCCTGACTTGGATTTTCCTGTACTTTTTTAAACTCTTCATACAAATCATTGCGTTTGAATGCATAATCTATATTGATTTTGTCTACCAAAGGAACTTGCTCATCAGTCAGTTTCAATTTCTTTTTCATCCATTTATTTTCTTCCTCAACCACTTTTTCCGGATCCGGAGGAGAGAATGCTTTCGGCGTATTATCACTGCCTTGAAATCCGCCACCGCCTGGTCTGAATCCACCTCCTCTGCCACCATATCCACCTCCACCGTATTGGGCGAAATTTTTATGAGCTGCCACTACAAATAACAATAAGAGAATTGAAGAGGACAGTTTTTGTAAAATGTGCTTTTTCATGTTTTGATTTTTGACAGTAAATGTTTTGGGTTAATATATTTGGCCAAATAGAATTTAAAAGTACTCTAACTGAAAGTGTTAGAGGTAAATCTCCCATTTAGGATTAATCGTTCTGGATAATTACAGGGGAAAAATACAAAAATAGATAGAGAAAACGAAGTTCTTTGTTTTTAAAGGCATTCTTTTTAAAACGTTAAACACATAGCCTGATAAGCAAAAAGGGCTTATTCCTTTTAGAAACAGCCCTTTTTCTCTATTGTTTTATGATAACGCCGGATTGAAAATCTTATTTTACAGAATCCGGAATTAATATCTTCTTACTTTCAGATTAGCCAAACCACCTGTGAAATTGATTTGCATCTTTTTGGCCGCCTTTTCATAGCCCGGGCTTTCCCAGAAGCTTCCGTTTTTTACAAAATCTTTAAAAGTTTTGGCATTTAAACCTCCGTCAACTTTAATTCTGCATCCGATCGATGCCGGAATTTCTACATCAACATCTGCTAATCCCGACTCAATGGTTATTTCAGAATTGTCAACTTTATCTCCCAGTTTTAAATCTGTAGAAGTAACGCCGGTCTTAAGACTTAATTTTTTTACTTTGAAATCGGAGAGGTCAAAATCTGCTTTTCCGGCTCCGAACTCAAAATTCATATTCCATTCTGGTTCAGGATTTAATTTAAGATCAATTTTATTGTCGATACCGTTTTTACCGTCGAAGTGAATGTTGTTATGTTTGTTTTTGAAACTGAAATTCACATCTGCATTAGAACCGCTTACACTCTTTTTAAGACTTACTTTGCCAAAATCAAGATCCGTATCAGCCGCTACAAGGTCAGTAGAAGTACCTTTGATCTTAAATTCAGCAGCGCCACCATCAAGATTAAATGTTGCTGTTTTAATAGCAGCTTCCATTGGTTCGCTTAAACTTTGTTTGCCTGTACGGCCTTCCCAATGTTCATCATTATTATCATTATCGTCGTTATGGTCATCATCATTATCGCCCAAATCAATGTGAATGTCTTTATCATCCCATTTTTGTTCGATTTTATGTTTTACACTACTGATGATAGCAGCCGGGATAGCGATACAAAGTAAAACAATCGTAACTACTGTAGCTGAAGTGCTTTGTTTACCAACAAACATGGTAATGCCGAGGTAAATCAAAAGTACAGGCCAGAAGCGGAAAATTACATGCCAGTCCACATAGAACCAATCTAATTCTTTTCCTAAAAATAATACTCCCAAAAAGATCAGAAGACCTCCGGAGAAAATATTCCTTGCGTTCATAATTCAAATTGCGTTAAAGGTTTAAGATTAAACAAAATACAAGTTCAGACTTTTAATTGACAGTATTGAAAAACAAGTCAATTCCAGCGTTTCTGAAAAATAATCCGAAACAAAACGGACTTAGAAACCGGAGTTGCCCGGCTCGTTGTTACCGAAGTTATTAGTATTATTATTACCCTTGATTTTGTCTTTGAAAATAATGTACACCCCGACAGCAATTAAAACAAGAGGCCAAAGTTTACCAAAATCAATGTCAAAGAATTCATCCATAAGGAATAGAGAACCCAGTGCGATCAGGATGATACCAGCGATCGAATTTGAATTATTTTTCATTTTAGTCATATTGAAATTAGAGTTTTCTGTGTAATCAGATGCCATATCCATCATAGTCTTTGCAGGAAGTGCAATCCATAGGATAATGTAAATTAGGAAAAACGGACCGTGTGTCAAAATAGTACCAAGGACAAAAATTACCCGGATTATGCTCACATCAATACCAAATCTTTCTTCAAGGCCTGCCGCAACTCCACCTAAAACTGCTTTGGAAGGGATGCGATATAGTTTTTCGTTCATGACTTTAGAGATTAAAATTTAAAGAATTCTGTTTTTTTTTCTTTTGATGTCCGAAAGTTATGATGCCTTTCAGAATCAGCAACCAGTATTTTAACGGACGGTTAAAAATTACGCTTAAAAGGAATATTTTAAGGAGCAATATAAAAACAGGTACTTTGTAATGCCAAGTAATGAGGGATTTTCATAATATTGCCTCTATTCAGCTTTATTGATACATTTTTGAAATAGGTTTATGTTATTACATACTATCTGATGAAATACATACTGTCTGACAAATTATCATTTGATAAGTATTATGAGTTTATAGCAGAATACGTATTTCTACGCTAAAACGGTAGTTTTTTTTCCCTGAAATTTGTAACAGTTAAATACTTATTATTGGTCTATAATAGCTATCAGCAATGGTAATAATCTTCATAGTTCTCACACCTTTATTATTAGCTCTGGGATTTTATCTTGCGATAATGGCCAACCGGACTGATTTTAAGCAATAAAAAACTACCATGACAAAGCAAATGGTAGTTCTACATCACTAAAATAGTCAGTGATAAAATTATAAAAACTCCGTTTTCCTCAAAAACCTGATAGAGAACATGGTACGCTTCCGGGCGTACCATGCGGAAAAGAGAAAATCCATTTAGCCTGTTTTTCCGATTAAAACCGTCCATCTCCTGACAAGCGGATTTTATAGCATCTTTGAAAGATCCTGTAAAATCCGCTTATCCTATGCAATCCGTTGCAAATTCAAAACGTATATTATAACAGTGTAGAAAAGTTGAAAAGCTAAAAATGCCCTTCCTATTCAAATTTGAAGGAAAAACTGCCCAAAAGAGCTTTTCAATTTACATGAAATTATGTATCTGTCTATGTATCAGAATACTATACCAAAGATTTATTCTGGTACATTTCCGAACAAATGAAATAATTTCTTAATGCTGGGTATACATTTTAAAATTATTCTATTTATATTTAAAAAAAAACATTACAAAGTACAAATAACCTGCTCTGAAAACTTAACTGAAAAAATTATGAAGAAAATGCTTTACTTAAAAACCCCGCTTAAGTTTATTAACACTTCTTTCAATGTCAGGTATTTCGACCTGATTTGATTCCTTTATTTATAGTATTAACCAAAACTATATTTCTGCATTGAATAATCAGCGTAATGTCTTTTCGCAATGACATTGCCTTGAACACCTTTTCCCGATTATTAAAATCATGTGATTCATACCTGAATTTTCATAGGAATGGATTGTGTCAGTACTATTCAGCATTTTGGGAAATGCCGGATTTTTCACGTTGTATTTCAAGTTTAACCAAATTCAATTTTTAATTTTTAACCAATTTATCTATCCAATGGAAAAAAAACTCTACATGTTGTGTGGACGTGTTTTCTTGTTATTGACCTTGCTTTCAGTAAGCTTGGGTTTACAGGCACAAGACCGTCAGGTAACTGGAAAAGTAGTCGGCTCATCAGATGGGCAGGGTATTCCCGGAGCCAATGTTATTGTTAAAGGAACGCAGACCGGAACTTCCACCGATGGAAGCGGGAATTTCAGAATATCAGTAAAAAATGCCGGTTCTGTTTTAATCATCAGTTCGATTGGCTATGCCAGAAAGGAAATCGCTGTAGGTAACCAATCAACCATTTCAGTCTCTCTTGATGAGGAAATAAGTAGTCTTAGTGAGGTTGTCGTAACAGGTTATGGTTCTCAGTCGAAAAGAGATATTACCGGAGCTGTTGCAACAATTGATGCCAAAACCCTTCTTTCTACTCCATCTACCAACTTAGGTCAGGCCATGCAGGGACGCGTTGCCGGGGTAACAGTAGGGAATGAAAACTCTCCCGGAGGCGGTGTAATGGTTCGTATCCGTGGTTTTGGTACAATCAATGATAACTCTCCTTTATATGTAATTGACGGAACGCCTACCAAAGGTAACCTCAATACCCTTAACCTGAATGATATTGAAAATATGCAGGTATTGAAAGATGCTTCTGCTGCTTCAATTTATGGTTCAAGAGCTGGAAACGGGGTTGTAATTATTACGACCAAAAAAGGAAAACCCGGTAAACCGAAATTTACGTATGATGTATATTACGGAAATCAGACGCCAGGTAAAACCCTTGATTTGTTGAATACCCAGGAATATGCTAATCTGCTTTGGGAGCAAAGAACGAACTCTTTGAACCTTGCGAATCTCGATAAAAAATACTGGGCAGATGGAAATACTCCGCTTTCCGGTCTGGTCGATGGAAAAATCAGAATACAGGATGCCATTAAATATCCTACTCATTCTCAATTCGGTAGTGGTGCTACGCCAACCATTCCATATTATATCTTCCCGAGCGGAGGTAGTCAGAATGACCCTAGAGCTGATCCAAGCCTTTATAACATTGATCCTGCCAAACCATTTTACCTGATTACCAGAGCGAATCCTGTCGGTACCAACTGGTTTAATGAGATTTTCTCAAATGCTCCGATTCAGAATCATCAGCTGGGCGTTTCCGGAGGTAATGAAAATGGAAGATATGCTATGTCACTGAACTATTTCGACCAGAAAGGTATCATGAATTATACCAGCTTTAAACGCTATTCCTTCCGGGTAAATACTGAATTTAATGTATCAAAACGTATCAGAGTAGGTGAGAGCTTTCAGGTAGCATTCGGAGAAAGAGTCGGACAGCCCAATGGTAATAACTTCGAAAATAACCCGGTGTCTTTTGCGTATCGTATTCAGCCGATTATTCCGGTTTATGACGTAATGGGAAATTTTGCCGGAACAAGAGGCGGTGACCTTGACAACGCACTTAACCCTGTCGCATTATTATACAGAAACCAGGACAATGTTAACAAAGAAGTAAGACTTTTCGGAAATGCTTATGCGGAGGTTGACATTCTGAAAAACCTGACTGCCAGAACACAGTTCGGTATAGATTATAACAATGCCAATGCAAGAATTTATACCATTCGTGACGTTGAGTCTTCTGAAGCAAGAGGCAGTAACCTGTTAAGTACTACCAATGGTTATGAATATACCTGGACGTGGTATAATACATTGAGCTACAATACTTCTTTCGGAAATAAGCATAAACTTAATGTTATTTTGGGTACGGAATCCATCAAAAACTATTTTGAGCAATTTGATGCAAGCCGTACAGACTTTAAAACAGATGCCCTTGATAACCGTTATTTAGCTGCCGGTACAGGTGTTCAAACCAATAACAGTACTGCTTCCAACTGGCAACTGGCTTCTGAATTTGCTAAGGTAAACTATTCGTTGGCCAATAAATATTTGTTTGATGTAACCTTGCGTCGTGACCGTTCTTCCCGTTTTGCAGCGGATTATCGTGCAGCTTATTTCCCGGCAGTAAGTGCGGGATGGAGATTTACAGAAGAACCGTTCATGAAACAATTAGGCTTTTTGGATGAGGCGAAGCTGAGAGTTGGCTGGGGACAAACCGGTAACCAGGAAATTGGTAACTACAACCCTTATACTCAGTTCTCTCTGAACCCTGCCACTTCATTCTATGACCTCACAGGTTCAAGAAGTTCTGCCGTTGCTGGATATGAACTGACTCAGTTTGGTAATGCCAAGGCAAAATGGGAAACAACAACTTCAACCAACATCGGTTTGGATGCTGTTTTGCTGAAAGGTAAACTTGATGTGGCACTTGACTGGTACAATCGTGTGACATCTGACATGTTATTCCCGGTTCCGGCTCCTGCAACTGCGGGTGTAGCTACGGTTCCTTTCCAGAATATCGGTGAAATGCGTAACCGTGGTATAGACCTTGGAATTAATTATCACGGAAAAGTAGGAGAAGTTTCTTATTCAATCGGGGCAAATTTCGGTACATACAGAAACCTTGTTACCAAAACAAACGGAGATCCTAAAACTCAGTATTTTGGTTTGAATGACCAACGTATTACCAACTTTGTCGTAACTCAGCAAGGTTATCCGATATCTTCATTTTACGGATATATTATTGACGGTATCTTCCAGAGTGACGCAGAAGGAAAAGCCTATGCTCCTCAATTTGGAAGTTCAAGAGATGATTCGGAGAAAAATACAGAGAACCGTGCAGGACGTTTTAAATTCCGTGATGTAAATGGTGACGGAAAAATTGATTCCGGAGACCTTACCGTAATCGGAAGTCCTCACCCGGATTTCAACTATGGTATCAACGTGAGTGCATCTTATAAAAACTTCACTTTAACCTTATTTGGTCAGGGGGTTTATGGAAACCAGATCTTCAATTATGTGAAATACTGGACAGATTTCCCGACATTCCAGGGTAACCGTAGCCGCAGAATGCTTGAGCAATCATGGAGACCGGGCAAAACAGATGCTATTCTTCCTCAACCTCGTTCAAGTGACCAGATCAGTATTCAGCCATCAACCTATTATTTAGAAAGCGGTTCTTATTTCAGAGTGAAAAATATCCAGCTGACTTATCGTCTTCCTGAAAAAATGTTGTCTAAACTGGGTGTGAGCGGAGCTTCTGTGTATGTACAGGGACAGAATTTATTTACGGTGACTAATTATTCAGGAATGGATCCGGAGATTAACCTTCGTAACTATTCAGCCGGAAATGACAGACAGATTGGTGTTGATGAAGGAGCATATCCTGTGGCTAAGACGTTTTTAGTTGGTTTGAATTTGAGCTTTTAAAGAATGGTTCTGAAAGAATTGAAAAATCTTTTACCAATCAGTTAAGCTCATTCATTATTCACAAATTAAATATTTTAAAAAATGAAAAAGATTCTCATTATAACTTCAATACTCATCGGAGGACTGGCAACATCCTGTAAAGATGATTTTTTGGATGTACAACCCAAAGCAGCCTTGCCAACCAGTTTCTTTCAGAATAAATCAGGTGTAAATTTATTACTAACAGGAGCCTATTCTTTGTTAGATGGCTGGGCAACCGGAGGTGGTTCATTCCGATCTTACCAAAGTTCAAGCGATAACTGGGTTTATGGTTCTGTGGCAGCTGATGATGCCTATAAAGGAACAAACGCAGGTGACCAGCCTGCAATTTCACTGATAGAGAGTACACAGATTTTTTCAGATAATGTTTATTTCTGGGGTAAATGGAGATCGGTGTACGATGGTATCGCCAGAAGTAATGATGCTTTACAGGCACTTGCCGCAGCAAAAGATGTTTCAGATGCAGAACGGAAAATTTTCGAAGCAGAAGCCCGCTTTCTGAGAGGACATTATCATTTTGAGGTAAAGAAGATGTTTAATAATGTACCTTATATTGATGATAAAACGTACAGTTCAACGGATCTGGAAAGCACAAAGGTTCCTAATACTGCAGATATCTGGGATAAAATTCTGGCTGATTTACAGTTTGCCTATGATAACCTTCCTGCTAAACAGGCCCAGGTAGGACGTGCCAATAAATGGTCTGCTGCTGCCATGCTGGCAAAAGCCTATCTTTTCCAGGGAAAATATGCTCCGGCTAAAACTTTGCTCGAAGCAATTGTTGCCAGTGGAAATTATGCGTTGGTTGACAAATATTCTGACAATTTCAGAGCTACTACCAACAATAATAAAGAGTCTGTTTTTGAAGTAGAATTTTCTGTAAATGACGGAGCACCAAATGGTGAAAACGGGAACATCGGAGCTACTTTGAACTATCCTTATGGCGGGGGAGGGGTAACTACCTGCTGTGGTTTTTTCCAGCCTTCTCAGAATCTGGTAAACGCCTTCAAAACAGATGCAAACGGTCTGCCTTTGCTCGATACTTTTAATAATGAAGATGTTACAAACGATCAGGGACTTGAAGTAAAAGATCCGTTTACGCCTTATAAAGGTAGTTTGGATCCGCGTTTGGACTGGACAGTAGGCAGAAGAGGTATTCCTTTCCTTGACTGGGGAATACATACCGGGAAAGATTATGTTCGTGATCAGGCTTATGCGGGCCCTTATTCTCCTAAAAAACACCTGATGTACAAATCAGATATCGGAACCAATACTTTTTCAGGGAACGTTCGTTTGAATGCCAACAACTATCGTATGATTCGTTATTCACATATTTTATTATGGTTAGCAGAATGTGAAGCTGAAGTCGGAACACTTGAAAACGCCCGTAAATATGTGAATATGATTCGCAAGAGAGCTGCCAATCCGGATGGTTTTGTGAAAAATCCTGATGGTACAGCTGCTGCAAACTATGTTATTAAGGAATATTCAACTCCCTGGTCAGACAAAGACGCAGCCCGTAAAGCGATTCGTTTTGAAGAACGTCTGGAATTTGGTATGGAAGGACATCGCCGATTCGATTTGGTTCGCTGGGGAATAGCTGCTGAAACATTAAATGCATATTATACAGTAGAAAAAACCAAAAGAGCATATCTGGCTCCTGCAAACTTTATTAAAGGGAAACATGAGTACTTCCCGATTCCTTTGCAGGAAATACAGTACAGTCAGAAAAATGGTCAGCCAACTCTTACTCAGAATCCCGGATATTAACCGATCATTCAAAAAAATAATAAACCCTCTCTTTCCGAAAAGAGAGGGTTTTTATCTTAATAGCACCGGAGTCTGAAACTAAGCATTTTCTTCCCAGATCTGGCATAAATGAACAATAGTTTCTGTAGCTTTTTCCATATCCTGTACAGAAACCCATTCGTGCTTTCCATGAAAAGCATGTTCTCCTGCAAAAATATTCGGACATGGCAGCCCCATAAAAGAAAGTCTTGAACCATCTGTTCCTCCTCTGATGCTCATTTGTCTGGCTTCAATCCCGGCTCTTTGAATCGCTTCCATTGCATAAGCTGTCACCTGAGGATAACCATCCAGTATTTCTTTCATATTTCTGTATTGCTCCCAGACTTTCAATTCAGCTTTCGAATTAGGATACAGAGAAAGTACTTCCGACATGATTTTTTCCAAAAGGCTTTCGTGATTCTTTAACCCGCTTTCTGTAAAATCCCTGATAATGAATTCAATAGAGGCCGTCTCGACTGCACCTGAAATACCAACCGGATGGATAAATCCCTCTTTTTCTTCCGTAGTTTCAGGAGAAAGGGTGTGTTTGGGTAAATTACTGATGATTTCAGCAGCAATTTTTAAGGCACTTTCCATTCTGCCTTTGGCGAATCCGGGGTGCTGGCTGACTCCTGTAATTGATATTCTTGCCCCATCAGCAGAGAATGTTTCATCTTCCAGAGAACCCAGCGTTTCTCCATCAATCGTATAACCGAATGAAGCACCTAATTTTTCAAGGTCAACTTTGGCTGTTCCTCTTCCGATTTCCTCATCAGGAGTAAATAGTATTTTAATTGTACCGTGTTTGATTTCAGGATTTGCCACCAGGTGGTAAATAGCATCCATAATTTCGGCAACCCCGGCCTTATTATCGGCACCCAGTAATGTTTTTCCACTAGCGGTAATAATATCATTACCCAACTGATGTGCCAGATCTGGATGCTCAGAAAGCCTGATAATCTGTTCATTATCGTCAGGAAGGACCAGATCCTGACCCTGGTAGTTTTTATGAATGACAGGTTTTACCCCTTCTCCTGAGCAATCCGGAGAAGTGTCAACATGAGAGCAGAAGCAAATGACAGGTATATCTTTATCGGAATTGGCAGGAATTGTCGCATAAACATAGCCATATTCATCCAGATGGGCATCTTTCAGGCCTATTTCCAATAATTCTTTAACCAGCAGTCTGCTTAAATTTTTTTGTTTTTCAGTAGAAGGCTGTGACTCAGATTCCGGATCAGACTGAGTGTCGATCTGGACATATTCTAAAAAACGTTTTGTGGAGGTATTCTTATAATTAAGTAAAGACATGTCTGGAATGGTAGTTATTTGATGAACTATGATTAATATCTGAGGGTTCTACTTCCGGTTATCGTTAAATTTTTAAAAAAGATAGTTATACTAATTTGGTAAAATGTTGACTTATTTAAAGAAAAACTTGAGTTAAATAAATTTATTTACCAAGTTCTGACAAAGGTAACCAACGTTTCAAATTTCATCACTAACTTAGCGAAACAATAAATGGCGAGAGATGTTTTAAAGAATATATTGTGCTTTTTCCTAAGGAATAGTTTGATAAAAAGTTTGTTGTATATTAAATGACCAAATTAAAAGTTTATCAAAATGAAAGGAACGAGTAACTTTGATTTTTTTCAAGTAATTTCGTATCAACAAAATAAACAATCACAAAAACAAGGTTAAGCCGAAGAAAATATAGATTATGTCAGATTTTGCAGAACTCACGTTTGATGGTAAACAGTATAAGTTTCCGGTAATTACCGGAACAGAAAACGAAAAAGCGATAGATATTGCCAAACTCCGTGACGAGACAGGGTATATCACAATCGACTCAGGTTACAAAAACACCGGTGCTACAAAAAGTGCCATAACGTTTTTAGACGGAGAAGAAGGAATCTTACGCTATAGAGGTTATTCTATTGAAGAATTGGCAGAGAAAGCTTCATTTCTTGAAGTGGCTTACTTGTTGATTTACGGAGAGTTACCAACTTCAGAACAATATGCTGCATTTGAAGATGATATCAAAATGCATACAATTGTTAATGAAGATATGCGTAAAATCTTCGAAGGATTTCCGGTAAATGCCCATCCGATGGGAGTTTTATCAGCTTTGGTTTGCGCAATGTCTGCCTTCTATACCGGTGAAAAAGCAGGTTCTGATGATCTTAATATCATTCGCTTATTGGCAAAAATGCCTTCTATGGCAACCTGGTCATATAAAAAATCTCAGGGTCATCCGGTAAATTATCCGAATAATTCATTGGATTACTGCTCTAACTTCCTCAATATGATGTTTGCTCTTCCTGTAGCAGCATATCAGGTTGATCCGGTTGTTTCAGCGGCCTTAAATAAATTATTGATTCTTCATGCTGACCACGAACAAAACTGTTCAACTTCAACAGTTCGTTTGGTTGGTTCTTCTCAGGCCAGTCTTTATGCTTCTATTTCAGCAGGTATAAATGCACTTTCAGGACCTCTGCATGGTGGTGCAAACCAGGAAGTTATCGAAATGCTTGAAGATATTAAAGCTGATGGCGGTGATACCGACAAGTACATTGCTATGGCAAAAGATAAAAATTCAGGCTTCCGTTTGATGGGCTTTGGTCACCGTGTTTATAAAAACTTTGACCCGCGTGCCAGAATCATCAAAAAAGCAGCTGATGACGTATTATCTAAATTAGGAGTGAATGATCCGGTTCTTGAAATTGCCAAGAAATTAGAGGAAGCAGCTCTTAATGATGAATATTTCGTGGCACGTAAACTTTATCCGAATGTGGATTTCTATTCAGGAATTATCTACCGCGCCTTAGGTATTCCGACTAATATGTTTACAGTAATGTTTGCAATTGGTCGTCTTCCGGGCTGGATTGCCCAATGGAAAGAAATGCGTGCTAACAAAGAGCCTATCGGTCGTCCTCGTCAGGTGTATGTTGGCGCTACTGCCAGAGAATATGTGGACGTCGCAAATCGTAAATAAGTATGACAAATGTCATAATCAGAAAATATAATTGAATATTTTTTGTAAAATATAGTAATTTTCAAAGAGCAGGTGCTTGATTCTCGATCAAAGCACCTACTTTTGTTATTAGCAGGTTTGAGAGGGTGACTATTTATTTTATGATTGCTCATTGCATTTCAGTTTTTCCCATTCTTTAGAAAAATAGATGAGAGGGAAATAATAATAATAGAAAATACCACGTTTTAAATTTTCCTGGTTTTATAAATTGAAGACTTTCCGGAGATTTCATTTTTACCAGTATTCTTTGATCAAACCATAAATGATGTAAGCGGATTCGCAAGAGTAAATGATATGTTGCTCATTTACAATAAAATCCGATACATATAGCTGATAATTCATGAAGATATTCAAAACATTCAGTTGGGTCGTGCCTTTTTTATTACTGACACTCCCGACGATGGCGCAGATTGGAGAAGAATTCTATGGAAAAGCTTCATATTACGCCGATTACCTGCATGGTAAAGTGACTTCAAATGGTGAACGTTATCAAAAAGATTGTTACACCGCCGCCCACCTCGATTTACCCTTCAATACTTTTCTGGAAGTAACAAATACCGAAACTGGTAAAATGACTATTGTTAAAGTCAATGACAGAGGTCCATTTGTGGCTGACAGAATGATTGACCTTTCTTATGCGGCTGCCAGAGATATTGATTTGCTTCAAAGTGGAATCGCTTCTGTAAAAATCAAAATTATCGGTATGGATAATCCTGCATACACCATTCCAAATTATACCGCAAGCCAGAAAGGAGAGTTTAACCTTGAATTTAAGCAATATGCTCCTGTAAAAGTGGTTATGAAGGAAGGAAGAGTTTTGGTGGTGGAAGAAAAAGAAAAATCTGATTCATTGATTGCGGATGTGACCAAAGCGCCTGAGGCATCAAAAGAGGAAAGTATTAAACATCATTTTGTCAAATTGACCATGGATAAAGATGGCAGAATGAGATTAGATTCAACAGATATACCTGATGCTGAAACTAAATTTTCTCCGGTTGCTGAAAACACATCAAAAGATAAAGTGTCAGAAAATCAACAGGTTAAAGAAGTGGGAGCTTCAGCTGTTTCTTCCGAAAATATTCATAAAAGTATCCGGTCTTCCGGAAAAGAACCGGATTCAGGTCAGACTTTTGTGAAAATATATAAAGAGAATGAAGGAAGAGTACGTGCTGATTCTACGGTGCTTAACAAGCCGAGATAGTTCAGAAAAATTTAATTTCAATTCTACGGTTTAATTTTCGATTTTCTTCCGAAGTATTTTCTGCAATAGGGCGGGATTTCCCATATCCTTCGATCTTAATTTTTGCAATATTTACGCCATTTTTGGCAAGATAATCTACGACAGACTGGGCTCTTTTTTTCGAAAGAGCCAGATTATCAGCTTCTTTACCAACGTCATCTGTATGCCCCGAAATTTCCACCGAAATACTGGAGTTTGCTTTTAACAGCTTGATGAGTTTATCTAATTCAGAGACAGACTCGGGTTTTATATCCCATTTTCCTGAATCAAAAAAGATATTATTCAGAACCTCATGCGCATTTTTCTGGATAGGCTCAAGCTGGATGTCCAGAATTTTGTCTTTTGCATTTTGCTGGGAAAAATCAAAATTCAGACTTTTGAAGAAATAACCTGCTTTGCTGACAAATACCCCATATTCTCCGCCATTTGTAAGAACAGAAATATAATTTCCACTTTGAGGATCAGAGCTGAATTTTCCGATTAACTCATTGGTTTTGAGGTTTATGAGCTCAATGTCAGCCTTTATCTTCTGTTTGGTTAAGGCATCCGAAACATTTCCCTTCAGATAAAAAGTTCTTTTAAACTTATTCTGTAAAACTTCCGGTAAATCAATTTCAACAAGTTTCGCAGCTCTTCGTTTATTGTTCTGCTCTTTTTCTACCGAGTAATAGCCTTTTTTGCCATCAGCAGTAATGAATAACGCTACCTGATCTTCATGTGTATTGATCGGATATCCAAGATTCTCAGGTTTTTTCCAGGTATCTGTCCCTAAGTTTTCCGAGAAATACAGATCCAGACCTCCCATTCCAATATGCCCTTCTGAGGAAAAGAAGAGTGTTTTTCCATTGGCATGAATAAAAGGAGAAAGGTCATCTTCATAAGTATTGATTATGTTTCCCAGGTTTTTAGCTTTACTCCATTGCCCTGTGGAGTCAGATTTACTTACCCAGATATCTCTTTTTCCCAATCCGCCCTGGCGATCCGATACAAAATATAAGGTTCTTCCGTCTGCGGAGAGAGAAGGTTGTGAATCCCATTCCGGGGAATTGATATTTGAGCCTAAATTCTGTGGATTAGACCATTCTGTCCCTTGTTTAAATGAAATAAATAAGTCACAGGAACCAAAACTTTTGCGGCCGTTGCAGGACGTGAATACAAGAATTCTGCCATCAGCAGAGATACTTGCAGTGCCTTCGTTCTGGGTGGAATTAATTTTATCTGAAAGTGATTGGGGAGCAGACCAGTTTCCTTCTTTAAAATCTGAAATGTATAAATTCTCATCTCCCGTTTCAGGATCTTGTCCGGTATAGATCAGCTTTTCACGGTCAGCGGTCAGTGCCGGGAAATACTGGGATTTAAATGCATTAATCTGATCAGGAAGCTCAACCGGATTAATTACCAGAGGCGTTTTCAATGTTTCCAATGCAAATTTGCAATTATCCAGACGAAGCTGATAACGTTTAGCATTTGAGGCAGTTACAGAGGGTTTCCCTCTTTCAAGATTAACCAGCGCACTTTCATATTCTCCTTTTTTAAGATATAAAAGCCCGACTTGCTGTGAAGCCATTTCTTTAACGGAGGAGTTTTCTTTGGCATTGATAGCTTTTTCGTAGTTCAGGATAGCATTACCAAACTGGCGGGACTGTTCATAAAGTTTACCCAGTTGAAAATAGGGTTCTGCAAAAAGGTCATCTTTTTCAATGGCTTCTTCAAATTCAGAAAAAGCCTCATCAATTTTACGGTTTTGTAAAGCAGAAAGCCCTTTTTCATAAGCGGCAACAGCCTTCTTATTGGAAGAAGAAAGAACAGTCTGTGCTTTTAATGTCTGAGAAGTAAAAAATACGGTAGAAAGAATGAAAAAGCCTCTGATAAAATATGCAGGAACTCTGGAATGCATAGTTTTGGGGTTTAATGGATTGATAATCTTATGATTAAATTATCTTTTCATGTTGTCTGACAAAACGGATTTATAAAATTTATGCAAAATTCCCTGAAATCCACAGAGAAACAGAAACATCTCAATCCACTAAACACCAGCTATTAAGGAATATTCATAAACTTATGAACTTGTAACGAAATTCTCCAGGCAGGATTGTGCTTGATGTATTCAATTATCTGAGGCAGCATTACCTCCTGGCGACCCCATTCAGGTTGCAGATAAAGGATGCAGTTTTCCGAAACTTTTTCGGCAAAAGACTCCGCCCATTCAAAATCGCTTTGATTATAAACAATAACCTTCAACTCATGAGCCTTCCGGAAAATATCAGGATTAGGAGATTTGAATTTTTTCGGTGAAAAGCAAATCCAGTCCCAATCTCCACTCACAGTTTCACATACACCGGAAGTTTCAATATTCGTCTGAATACCAGCCTGATGCAGCGCTTTTGTAAGCTCATCTAAATTATGCATTAAGGGTTCGCCTCCGGTTACAACGGCCAGGCGTCCTTCGTGCTGAGCTGCTTCTGCGACGATTTGCTCTATAGAAAAATGAGGATGGGCATTTATGTCCCATGATTCTTTCACATCACACCAATGGCAACCAACATCACAACCGCCCAATCGAATAAAGTAGGCTGCTTTTCCCTGATGAAAACCTTCCCCTTGAAGGGTATAAAAGGCTTCCATTACCGGAAGAGTTTGCGTTGGAGATTCTTTTAACATTTCCATTTACACTGTTCTTAGTTTGAAATTTATGCAAAATTACTTCTTCCCTGAGAATTTCAGGCAACTAATCTTCATTTTCAGGTAAATGAGGTTGGAGAGGAATATTAAAATTAACCCGGCGCAGGCTTGTCAAAGGGAATAAACGGTACTGTATCTGTTTCTGATTGAAGGGTAAAACAGATACAAGACCGGGGAATATGTATCAGGAAACAGATGTTTTTACCAGATATTTCGATAAAACCCTTAAAAGGTCTTTGTCGGTATGTGGTTTCGGAAGGCTGTCGTTCATACCTGCCCTGACAACTTCTTCAGAGGTTTCCCTGGTGTTATCCGCAGAAGTGGCAATAATCGGAATATCCGGAGAAAACTTCCTGATTTCAGCACAAAGCTCAAAACCACTCATCTCCGGCATTTGGAGATCCAGTAATAAAAGATCGTACTTTTCAGATTTTGCAGATTCAAGTGCATCAATCGGAGAAATGAATTTCGAAACGATAATACCCTTTTTTGTAAGATTATGTGAGATCAGTTTCAGGTTGATTTCATTATCATCAACTGCAAGTACTTTAAAACCAGTGAAATCTTTTGGAGCCTCAGGTTCGGCTTTTGGTGCTTTTTTTATGCCTTTTTTGAAGGTCAGATCAAAAGAGAAAATAGACCCGGTTCCCAGTTCGCTTGTAACTCTCAAATCACTTTTAAACAGAGATAATAACTTCTTGGTAATTGTCAGTCCCAATCCGGTACCACCAAATTTACGGGTTGTTTTATTGGACGCCTGGGAGAATTCCTCAAAAATCCTGGAAAGAGCCTCTTTTTCGATACCAATCCCAGTGTCTGAAATCTGAAAAGAAACAGTATTAAATCCGGCACTGTTTTCTATCAGAATAGCTTTGATAGCAATTTCACCGTTTTGAGTGAATTTTACAGCATTTGAAACCAGGTTATTGATAATCTGCACCAATCTGGTAGGATCTCCCAATAAATCCGGTTTAATCCCGGGGTCAATCATTGCGGTAATCACATTTCCTCTTTCCTGCGCTTTTTGGAGATTGATTGTAATGATATTTTCAATTAAATTATGAATATCCAGCTGAATCTCTTCAAGATCAACTTTCCCGGCTTCGATTTTACTGAAATCAAGAATGTCGTTGAGAATAGACAGGAGCGTTTCTCCGGTAAATTTCAAAACTTTGAGTGGTTGTTCCTGATCCGGCCTTGGAGATTCTTCCAGTAATAACTGAATGTTTCCGAGAATAGCATGAAGCGGTGTTCTGATTTCATGGCTCATCATGGAAAGAAAGATGGATTTGGCCTTCAGCGCTTCTTCCAGATTGGATTTTGCCAACACTAATTCTTCATTCTTTTTCTCAAGAGTATTCCTGATTTGCTGAAGATTAAGCGCTTTTTTACGAAGCTCAAGCTGACTCATAACCTGATTTGCCAGTGCTTTCAGCGCGATGACCTGTTCTTCGGTAAGATTCTTCGGTTTACTGTCAATTACACATAAAGTACCAAAGGGAAATCCGTCTGAATTGACAAGGGGAATACCTGCATAGAAAATAACATAAGGCGCTCCGGTTGTCAGGGGATTATCAAAAAAACGCTCATCTTTTGTGGCATCCGGAATGATAAAAGACTCCTCAGGCGTAATAATGGCGTGTGCACAAAAGGAAACCTCTCTGGGAGTTTCACGGGTATTTAAGCCAAAAGAAGACTTAAACCACTGCCTTTTTTCATCTATTAAACTAACCAGAGAGATAGGTGTCTGACAGATCTCGGAGGCAATTTTGGTAATATCATCAAAATCCTTCTCAGGAAGGGTATCCAGAATGCTATAATCCTTTAAAACATTTAATCTCTCTACTTCATTACTCGGTAAGATCGGGAGTTTCATATATATGCCAGCAACTAGTGTTGTTAATAATTCAGACTTTAAAAGTAAAAGAGTTTTGAACAGAATCTGATAACTAAATTACGTAAAATGCCTTTGAAAGGGCAAGAGCATTACCGGTAATTTTTCATAAATTAATACCTGGGATTTTACGAATTTATTACAGATTTTCAGAACAAATATTATGCCTTTTTGTGAACGATGAATGCTTCCGGATTATTTTTTGAAAGATTGCATAAAAAAAGGACGACTTTCCTTAAAAAGCCGTCCTTTTAGTAGATTTACTTACTATTTTGTTTGTGCTTCCACTACGGCAATAGCTACCATATTAACAATTTCGCGAACCGCAGAACCTAATTGAAGTACATGAACCGGCTTCCTTAAACCTAACAGAATCGGTCCGATATATTCAATGTCTCCGGTTTCTTTCAAAAGGTTATAGGCAATGTTTGCAGAAGAAAGGTTCGGGAAAATAAGGGTATTTGCTCCTTCTTCCGCCAGTTTTGAGAATGGATAATTCTCTCTTACCAGATCCATATCAAATGCAAGGTGCGCCTGCATCTCACCTTCAACAATCATTTCAGGATGCTTTTTCTGCAAAATGGCTGTAGCTTCCCGCATTTTTATAGCATCTTCTCCATCAGCAGTACCAAAGTTGGAATACGTTAGCATGGCAATGCGCGGCTTGATATTGAAAGTCTCAACCGCTCTGGCAGTAAGTTCTGTAATTTCAACAATTTCCTCAACAGTCGGATTAAAGTTGACCGTCGTATCAGAGAAGAATAAAGGGCCTTTTTTGGTAAGAAGAATGTACATACCTGATACTTTCTTCACACCTTCTTCACGACCGATGATCTGTAAAGCCGGACGAATGGCATCCGGATAATTTCTGGTAAGACCTGAAATTACGCAATCGGCATCTCCGGTTTCGACCATCATGGCAGCGAAATAATTCCTTACCTGCATCTGCTTATGCGCTTCGTAATTATTGTAACCTTTTCGTTTACGCTTGCCAAAGAAAATGTCACCATAATGTTTCAGACGTTCTGCCGTTTCAGGAGCACGGGTATCGATGATTTCAACATCCCTCAGATCGAGATTATTCTGACTGATGATAGAATGAATCTTTTCTTCATTCCCAAGAAGAATCGGGATGGCAAAACCCTCATCCACTACTTCCTGCACGGCTTTTAAGACTTTCAGGTTTTCAGCATCGGCAAAAACTACACGTTTAGGATTACGTTTCGCACGTTTGATGACAAATTTCATTAATGAATTGTCGAGACCTAAGCGTTTTGATAAATTTTGCTCATATTCATCCCAGTTGGTGATAGGAGCCTGGGCAATTCCTGATTCCATTGCTGCCCTCGCTACCGCAGGGGCTACTGTTGTGATTAAGCGTGGATCTACCGGTTTGGGAATGATATAATTTCTTCCAAAACTCAGGTTTTTCTCATTATAGGCAAGGTTTACGATATCCGGAACCGGTTTTTTCGCTAATTCAGCAAGGGCTTTCGCCGCTGCCATTTTCATATTTTCATCAATTTCTGTGGCTCTGACATCAAGTGCCCCACGGAAAATGTATGGAAATCCTAATACATTATTAACCTGATTGGGATAATCAGAACGACCTGTTGCCATGATAATGTCTTCTCTGGCAGCTACGGCATCTTCATAAGAAATTTCAGGTGTCGGATTAGCCATGGCGAATACTACCGCATCGCAGGCCATAGAACGGATCATATCCTGCGATACAATGTTACCCACCGATAGCCCTAGAAATACATCAGCACCAGCCATAGCATCAGCCAGTGAGTGAATGCCTTCCTGTTCAGTAGCAAACTGCTGAACATATTTATTCAGATCATTACGTTTCTTGGAGATGAGGCCATCTTTGTCGAACATTAACATGTTTTCGACTTTTGCTCCTAAAAGCAAGTACAATTTGGCACAGGATAAAGCCGCAGCTCCAGCTCCGGAGATTACAAATTTGCAATCCTCAATATTCTTGTTAACTAATTCTAAAGCGTTCAGTAAAGCTGCGCCGGAAATGATGGCCGTCCCGTGCTGGTCGTCATGCATAATCGGGATATTCAGTTCTTTTCTGAGACGTTGTTCAATTTCAAAGCATTCCGGCGATTTGATGTCTTCCAGATTGACCCCTCCGAAGGTTGGTTCAAGAATTTTAACAGTTCTGATTAATTCTTCCGGATCTTCAGTATTTAATTCAATATCGAAAACATCGATATCTGCAAAGATTTTGAATAAAACCCCTTTACCTTCCATAACAGGTTTACTGGCTTCAGCTCCGATATTACCCAGTCCTAAAACGGCAGTTCCGTTGGAAATTACAGCGACAAGATTTCCTTTGGCAGTATATTTATATACATTCTCGTTATTTGCGGCAATTTCTAAACATGGTTCGGCAACACCAGGAGAGTATGCTAGGGAAAGGTCTCTTTGAGTAGCAGTTTCTTTGGTTGGGATAACTTCAATTTTGCCGGGGCGGCCTTTGCTGTGATAATCTAAAGCGTCTTGTTTTCTGATCGAGATTTGGCTCATGGAATTTGTTTCAGGGATTTAATGAAAATAGCCAAAGCAAAGGGTCAGAGATCCTTGATTCTATTGACCATTCTGCGAATATTATCTATTAATTACCTGTAATTGTTGATGAAATACGGGCTAAAATTACTCTATTGTTTTGGAAAAATCTACTTTTTATAACCCTAAAAAATAATTCACTTTTTCTTTTTTGTTGATAATCAGTGATTTGACTTTGATAAACTTTTTGATAAAAAAATATAAAAGACTATCCGCCTTTCACCTGTCAGATGAGAATGTGGAAAGAGCGTTTAACCGGAACCTCGATAAGGCATATCTTGGAAAAATACCAGATTGATTCAGACACCAGGTTTTTCTGAAAAAAATATGCGGGGTAAATGCCCTTATTTAATGATTTCAGGGAAGTTTAATGGGTTATTTGTCTTTCTGGTAATATTCTGCAATTTTTGTAGTTAATTTTTTGTTCTACTTCTGAACCTCAGAAAAGATTCAGTTACATTCAGTAATTTATACAGTTAAACATTAAAATGGCAAACCATATTAAGTGCCTAATTATAGGCTCAGGACCGGCGGGTTATACCGCCGCAATTTATGCAGCAAGAGCAGGTATGAACCCGGTAATGTACATGGGAGGTCAACCTGGAGGACAATTAACCACTACAACTGAAGTTGATAATTTCCCTGGTTATCCAAAAGGAATTGATGGCCCGGCTATGATGCAGGATCTTGAAAATCAGGCCCGTAGATTCGGAACAGATGTTCGGTTCGGAATGGCTACAAAAGTGGATTTTTCGGTTAGTCCCAAGAAAGTTTTCATCGACGATACACAAGAAATAGAAGCAGATACCGTTATTATTGCTACTGGTGCTTCGGCTAAGTGGCTTGGTCTGGAAGGAGAAAAGACATTCAATGGCTTAGGTGTTTCAGCCTGTGCCGTTTGTGATGGTTTCTTCTACCGTAATCAGGAAGTGGCTGTAGTAGGGGGAGGAGATACCGCTGCTGAAGAGGCAAGTTATCTGGCGAATTTATGTACGAAAGTACATTTGATCGTTCGTCGTGAAGAATTAAGAGCCTCTGTAATTATGCAGAAAAGAGTGCTTTCAAATCCTAAGATTGAAATACACTGGAATACAGAAACAGAGGAGATTTTGGGAGATACAACCGGCGTAAACGGTGCAAAGGTTAAAAATAATAAAACAGGAGAAGTAACGGTTCTTCCGGTAACAGGATTTTTTGTAGCAATTGGTCATAAACCTAATACTGATATATTCAAGGGTTTTCTTGACATGGATGAAGCAGGGTATCTTAAAACTGAAAAAGGATCAAGCCGTACCAATATTCCGGGTGTATTCGCCAGTGGTGATGCACAGGATAACGTTTATCGTCAGGCGATTACTGCTGCGGGTACAGGTTGTATGGCAGCTCTTGATGCTGAGCGTTGGCTGGCAGAACAGGAATTACATTAGTATAGTCAGTTTTCTGTTGATTGCTGATTGAAAGGATTTTACAGAAAACACTCCACTAACATTTTTCAATATGAATCATTTAAAGAATCTTTTATTCATTTTACTGTGTTTTCTTTCTTGCAGTGCTTTTGCTCAGGAAAAAGGGAATTTTAAAAAGAACCCCAAAATTGATGTAAAAAATAATACAGGACTGTATAAAGAGAAAGAAAAGAAAGAGGATCTGCTCGACGAGCTTCCAAAGTTGCAGTTCAGAAATGAATATGAGTCTGTTGAAAAACAAACTTCCACTCCCGGAAAATTTGAACCTGTCAAGGAAATAAACAATACGGTTAGTAATTTCGATACAACTTCTGTGGACGAAAGAAGCCCGATTGTTGTGGAAGTTGACGAGGAGATTCAGCCGGCCGGAAGTGATGATTTTGTTTCTGTGGCTTCTTATTTCTCTGTTTGGGATGCTAATAATATTGATCCCTACGGAATTGATGCCAAAGATTTTGATGATGTGGTGGATTTAGAGTTATATAACAAGGAAAATGGCAGATTCTGGGCAGGACCAACTAATCAGGGAGTACTGACTTCCAATTTTGGGCCGAGATGGGGAAGACTGCATGCCGGAGTTGATCTGGATGTTGAAACCGGAGACCCGATTTATTCTGCATTTGATGGTATCGTCCGGGTTGCAGGTTATAATGGAGGCGGATATGGTAATTTTATCGTGGTGCGTCATTATAACGGACTGGAAACATTGTATGGACACTTGTCTTATAAAGGTTTGGAATCAGGTGCTTATGTGAAAGCAGGTGATGAAATAGGAAAAGGAGGAAGCACCGGAAGAAGTACAGGTTCTCACCTGCACTTTGAAACACGTTATGAGGGAAACCCTTTTGATCCGAAGTTTATATTTACTTTTGCTCCAAACGCTACAGATATTCCGAGTGATCACTTTTTGCTTTCAGCAAGAGTTTTTGACAGAAACGGACTTTCTCTGAGAAACGAATATGGTGATGCCGGAAATAAAGTAAGAGTCCGCAGAACTGCCTGGACTAGAACTCACTCAGGTGATACTTTGTATTCAATTGCCAACAGAGCAGGAATTTCAGTAGAAAAACTAGCTAGACTGAATGGAATGAAGCTTTCTTCAACCTTAAGAGTAGGAAGACGCCTTCGGGTTCATTAGAAAATATCAGAATTAAAATGGAAAGGGATGAAATCTTAAAGGTTTTATCCCTTTTTTATGGATTAGATATCACTGTGTACTGTGTTTCACAGCACAGTTTTGGGTATCTGTTTAAGCTCTGTGAGTCACAGAGCTTGGTTAAAATCCATTAAAAATGGGATTAAAATGTGAAGTGATGAAATCTTAAGAGATTTATTTCTTTTTTTATAGATTGACGTACTTTTGTAAGTAACTGTAATCAGAAGGTTTTATAAAGTTGATTAAATAAAATGATGAAATTAGATATACTGGTAATGGCAGCTCATCCTGATGATGCGGAATTAGGCTGTTCTGGAACAATTTGTGCTGAAATTGCAAAAGGTAAAAAGGTTGGAATTCTGGATTTTACCAGAGGCGAATTAGGAACAAGAGGAACGCCTGAAATTCGTCTGGCGGAATCGGCAGAAGCAACTAAAATTCTTGGGGTTCATACACGGGAAAACCTTGGATTCCGGGATGGTTTTTTTGTAAATGATGAAGAACATCTGATGAAGATTATTAAAGTCATCAGAAGATACCAACCTGAAGTAGTGCTGGCAAATGCGATTGATGATCGGCATCCGGATCATGGGAAAGGCTCTGCTCTTGCAGTAGATGCCTGTTTTAAATCGGGGTTGAGAATGATTGAGACTTTTGAAGAGGACGGGACTTTGCAAGCAGCCTGGCGACCGAAAAATGTATTTCATTACATTCAGGACCGATACATTTCTCCGGATTTTATTGTAGATATCTCTGCTTTCTGGGATAAGAAAGAGGCTTCAATCAGAGCATTCAGGTCTCAGTTTTATGATCCATCCTCCAGCGAACCAAGTTCCTATTTAAGCAGCCCTGAATTTTTAGAATTTATTGAGTCCCGCTCAAGAGAATTCGGGCATGCAATTGGGGTGAAATATGGAGAAGGTTTTACCAGTTACAGAAAACTGGGCGTAAATTCTGTATTGGAATTTTTGTAGGATTTTGGAAAAAGAAGCGGGATTTATTGTCTTGCTTCTTTTTCCTTTCTCCCAAAACCTATTTAAGGAGAGAGCCTTTCAATTTTCCAAAGGTCATCTTTTTGTCGGGTATAAGCCACTCTGTCGTGCAGACGGGAAGGGCGCCCCTGCCAGAATTCAATGTACTCAGGTAAAAGCCTGTAACCTCCCCAATGCGGAGGTCTTGGAATTTCCTGTCCTTCAAATTTTGTAATAAGCTCTTTTTCTCTGTTTTGCAATACCTCACGGTTTTCGATAATCATACTTTGATTAGAAACCCATGCTCCGATCTGGCTTCCTCTGGGGCGAACCTTAAAATAGTCATCAGACTCCTTTACCGTAACTTTCTCAATAATACCTTCAATTCTTACTTGTCTTTCCAGTTCATTCCAGAAAAATGTAAGGCAGGCATTCGGATTTTCTGCCAGTTCTGTACCTTTCCGGCTTAAATAATTGGTAAAAAAGCTAAACCCGTTTTCATTCAGATCTTTAAGAAGAAGAATTCTGGAAGAAGGTTTATGGTCAGGTGAGACTGTTGAAAGTACGAAGGCATTGGGTTCCCGTAATTCACTTGAAACAGCTTCTTCAAACCATTTTTTGAATTGGTCAAACGGGCTTTTCAAAACATCAGAAACATCGAGAGAGCCTTTGGTATAATTTTCCCGGAGGGAGGATATATTGGTATTCATGATTTAAATGATGATATTACCTGCAAGTTAGCAGTTTAATAATTCTCAATAAATGATTTTACTTGCTTATGGAAGTGATGGAAGCTTTTAATAATTATCCATACAATATTAACCATCATTTTGATGATTTTATCAGAGTCCCATAAGTTTTTGGTAAATTTGAATGAAAATCTTAAAGATTCGGATATTTCTATTGATCTCAGTTTATGAAAAAATTATTCCTTCTGGATGCAATGGCTTTGATTTATCGGGCTCATTTCGCATTTGCCAAAACGCCAAGAATTACCTCAAAAGGCTTGAATACCAGTGCCGTATTTGGTTTTGCTAACACGTTACTGGAAGTATTGGCGAAAGAAAAACCTACGCATATCGGTGTGGCATTTGATACCCCGAAGCCAACTTTCCGACATGTTCAGTTTGAGGCTTATAAGGCTCAGCGACAGGAACAACCGGAGGATATTACTATTGCCATTCCTTATGTAAAACGTCTTTTAAAGGCGATGAATATTCCATTACTGATACTGGACGGATATGAAGCAGATGATGTTATCGGGACTATCGCTAAGCGTGCTGCCCGAGACCATGATGATATGGAAATATACATGATGACACCGGATAAAGACTATGGGCAATTGGTTGAAGAGCGCATCAAAATGTATAAACCTGCTTTCATGGGAAAAGGGGTCGAGGTAATGGGGCCTCAGGAGATTTGTGACCGCTGGGGGATCAAAGAGGTCGGACAGGTAATCGATATTCTGGGGCTCATGGGTGATGCTGTTGATAATATTCCGGGTATTCCGGGTATCGGAGAGAAAACAGCCCAAAAACTCATTGAGGAATACGGATCAGTTGAAAATCTGATTGCAAATGTAGATAAGCTGAAAGGCAAACAGAAAGAAAACGTACAGAATTTCGCCCAGCAGGGACTTTTGTCGAAAGAGCTGGCAACCATTTATTGCGAAGTTCCGGTACCTTTTGACGAAGAAGATCTTAAAATGTGTGATTCCAATAAAGAAGAACTTTCTGCGTTGCTTGACGAGCTGGAATTCCGGACTCTGAGAAAAAGATTATTGGGGGAAGAACCTGCCGGAACAACATCTGAGACAGTGGCAGCTCCTGCAACGAAACCTAAAGCAGCAGCGTCAAACGGGCAGATGGATTTGTTCGGAGGTTTGGTAGAAGAGAAAAAGCTGGCTCCTTCTGAAACGGATGATATAACTTTAGATTTTGAAACCAGAGCGCCTAAACTTGATATTCATACTTCTGTACACCAATACCATCTGGTAAATACGCCTGAACTGCGTCAAAGTCTGATCCACTTTTTGAGCTTACAGGACGAGATTTGTTTTGATACGGAAACTACGGCATTGGATGCTGTTGAAGCTGATTTGGTAGGTTTGGCTTTAGCCTATCAGCCCGGAGAAGCTTTCTACGTACCTTTTCCGGAAAACCGGGAGGAGGCACAGGCAATTATCGATGAATTTAAGCCGGTTTTTCAAAACGAAAAGATTACGAAGATCGCCCAGAATATTAAATATGACCTGATGGTCTTATCCCAATATGGGGTTGAAATAAAGGGTAAATTATATGACACAATGCTGGCGCATTATCTGATTGAACCGGAGAAACGCCATAATATGGATATTCTGGCCGAAACGTATTTAAATTATACTCCTGTTTCAATTGAGGAATTAATTGGAAAGAAAGGCTCGAAACAGGGTAATATGCGTGAGGTTGAGCTTGAAAAAATTAAGGAATATGCCTCAGAAGATGCTGATATTACTTTTCGTCTGAAGCCTATTCTTCATGAAATTCTGTCAAAAAATGAGAGTTCGGTTAAACTTCTCGAAGAGGTGGAAATGCCTCTTACTCAGGTGCTGGCAGATGTAGAAATGGAAGGGGTTCGTCTGGATACGGATTTTCTGAAATTGATGTCTAAAGAGTTGGAAAAAGACATGCTGGAAACACAAACCAGAATCTTTGAACTTGCCGGAGTAGAATTTAACATCAGTTCTCCAAAACAATTAGGTGAGATTTTATTCGAAAAACTTAAACTTGACCCTAAAGCCAAAAAGACTAAAACCGGACAGTATATGACGGGAGAAGAAATCCTGTCTAAACTGGAACATGAGCATGAAATTGCCAGAAAAATACTTGATTTCAGAGAGTTACAGAAATTAAAATCAACTTATGTAGATGCTTTGCCGCAGCTGATTTCACCAAGGACAGGAAGAATTCATACTTCTTTTATGCAGGCAGTTGCAGTGACAGGACGTTTGAGTAGCAAGGATCCTAACTTACAGAATATTCCGATCCGTACACCGAGAGGAAGAGAAATCAGGAAAGCTTTCATACCGAAAAATGATGATTTTGTGATTCTTTCTGCCGATTATTCCCAAATTGAATTAAGGATTATGGCGGCATTTGCCAAAGATGAATCAATGATTGAAGCTTTTAACCAGGGAAGAGATATTCACGCAACAACCGCAGCCAAAGTTTTTAACGTAAGTTTGGACCAGGTAACTTCTGATATGAGGAGAAAAGCAAAAACCGTGAATTTTGGAATCATTTATGGGGTATCAGCCTTCGGACTTGCGCAACAAATTGATATTTCAAGATCAGAAGCGAAAGAAATTATTGACAGCTACTGGAGAGAGTTTCCTGCTATCAAAAGATATATGTCTGAAGTAGTACTGAGTGCCAGGGAAAATGGTTTTGTAGAAACAATTCTGGGAAGAAGAAGATACCTTCGTGACATTAATTCCCAAAATATGACAGACCGCAATTTTGCGGAACGAAATGCTGTGAACGCACCGATTCAGGGTTCTGCTGCTGATATGATTAAGGTGGCGATGATAAAAGTGAATAATTTTATCAAAACCGAAAATCTGAAATCACGAATGATTCTTACGGTTCATGATGAATTGGTTTTTGATGCCTACAAGCCGGAATTAGAAATTTTGAAGGAAAAAGTCAATGAATTAATGATTAGTGCCATTGAATTTCCTGTAAAAATGGAAACAGGCATGGGGGTAGGTCTGAACTGGCTTGAAGCACATTAATAGTAGTCTGAATAAAGATTGAAAGAAAACAAAGTCCCCGGGTTTCAAAAAAACCTGGGGACTTTGCTTGTATTTCAACAGGAATTTATAAAATTGGAATGAAATTATCCTCAAAAAAATAGGATTTTCCTCATTATTCCACAAAAACCTGGGGAATTTTTACCCCGATGATCCATATAACCACATCGGAACAGTTTTTTAACCTGTTCTTCCAACTGCTAATAATTATAAAACTAAACTTAACAGAAGAATCATTATGAAAAAGAAGTTGTTAATTCTCCCGCTATTCATCGCAGCTATGTTTTTAGTTAATTTATCTGCTAAAGCGCAGTTTGCTTTAGGCATACATGGCTCCTATTTTGTTCCTGATGCTAAAGGCGCCGACGGCGTATTTGGTGGAGGTATTCACGGTAAAATCTTTGCAAGTCCTCAGTTTGCATTGGGTGTAGGACTGAAAGTAGTTGGCGAAGAGAATAAGGGAACAGGTTACAAAGTAACTAATTCAATTGTACCGGTTACAGCAATGGCAGAATACTATTTCTCAGATAGCGGTATTCGCCCATACATAGGTGCAGAGGCAGGCGTGTATTTCTCAAGCCTCAAATACGAAATAACAGGATTTGGAGAACAAACCTTTAAGCAGAATAACTTTGGCGCAGGACCTAAACTGGGTTTAGCTATTCCTATCGGAAATTTAGGAATTTTTGCCGAAGGAAGTTATACTTTTATCTTCGATAATAAAGATAACTCAGCCAATACCTCAGCTGGTAATATTGACTTCAAATCTTCGTCCAAATTCTTTATGGTCAACGCAGGTATCACAGTTGGCTTTGGCGGGAAGTAGTTTTTAAAAATAAGACAAACGAAGAAAGCCCTAAGATGTTTATTCTCCATCTCAGGGCTTTCTTTATGGCCTCTAATCAATATATCTTTTTAAAATACCATCATAACTGTCAATTCTCCGGTCTCTCAGATAAGGCCAGGTTGAGCGATAGTATTCTGTTTTATTCAGATCAATTTCCTGAACATGGACTTCTTCCTGGTCATGAGAACCCAGATACAGTAAACTGCCAAAAGGATTTGCCACAAAACTTCCTCCCCAGAACTGCTGATCAGCCTCTCGTCCGACGCGATTTACTGAAACTACATGTACGCCATTTGCCACGGCATGTGAGCGTTGAATAGTTTGCCAGGCATTGTATTGCTCACGATTCATATTCGGATCCGTTTCATTGGTGTCCCAACCGATCGCAGTAGGGTAGAAGAGTACTTCTGCTCCCATCAAAGCCGTGATTCTTGAAGCTTCCGGATACCATTGATCCCAGCATATCAGTACGCCGATTCTGGCAAATTTTGTCTCAAAAACCTTGTATCCCAGGTCCCCAGGAGTAAAATAGAATTTTTCGTAATAACCGGGATCATCAGGAATATGCATTTTACGGTACTTTCCTAAATAAGCACCATCTGCATCCAGAACGGCGGTAGTATTATGATACAAACCTGCTGCACGTTTTTCAAATAATGAGGCAATAATCACTACCCCAAGTTCTTTGGCAACGGCCGACAATGTTTCTGTTGAGGGGCCCGGAATAGCTTCTGCTAATTTGAAATTTTCATGGTCTTCTACATCACAGAAATAAAGAGAGGTGAACAACTCCTGTAAGCAAACGATATTAGCACCTTTTTCAGCCGCTTCACGAATCCCTTTTATGGCTTTCGTCATGTTCTCTTCTACATTGGCTGAACATGACATCTGGACAAGTCCGATATTTATTTTCATTATTATTTTATAATTTAAAAATCAGGATCATTAGCAATTTTATGGTTCATTTTTCCTGAGAAATATTCAGATTAATCTCTTTCATGCATTTAAAATGCCCGGCCGGACATTTATCAAATCCGATTTTAGAGCAAGGTCTGCAATGCAGATTCTTGTTTTCAACTACCACAAAATTAGTCTGATATGGGTACATCCCAAACTCCGGAACCGTATTTCCCCAGATAGAAACGACTTTTTTCTTTAAAGCTGCTGCCACATGCATCATTCCGGTATCATGCGTATAAACAAGCTCGGCATTTCTGAGTAATGAAGCAGATTGATTCAGGTTACACTTTCCGCAGGTATTTATTATAGCAGCTGCCGGTGAAATGCCAGCCAGAGCGGCCATTAGTTTTTCGCCCTGTTCAAAATCTTCTTTTCCTCCTACCAATACGATAGGATGTTTGATATTCCGGCAAAGTTCCAGCATTTTTTCCAAAGGTAGCTTTTTGGTTTCATGCTGACCACCTATGGCATATACTGTATAGCCGTTACGATGTGATTCGGGAAGCCAGTCGGCAGGCATCTCATCACGCTCAGGTATAAAATAATCTAAGCCTTCATTATCATTCAGAATCCCCAGATCTTCAACCGTTTTCATGTACCTGTCCACAATATGGACATTGGGCATGAGGTTTTTCTTGAATTTGACGTAAAGCCATTTTCTCAGATTGAGTTTATCAAAACTAAAAGACTTTTTCCCTAATCTGAACTTGATTATTCTTGTTCTGAGATTGTTGTGCAGGTCAATAATGTAATCGTAGTTTTCTTGTTTTAGTTCAGAAATTAATGGATTCAGGCCGTTTTCCAGCAAAAAAAGCTTATCAACATAAGGGTTATTTTCCAGAATGGTTTTATAAGATTTTTTTGTTGCAAAATGTACTTCCGCCTCCGGATATTGCTTTTTCAGACAACGGATTACCGGAGTTGTCAGCACAATATCACCAATGGACGAAAAACGGAGAATCAGAAATTTAGTCATAAAGAAAATTTTTACAAAGGTATAGCAGTAGAACGACTTTAAATAATTCAAAGAAAATAACCAACGATTTATTAAGATGATTTAATACTCCGGCAGATGATTTCAGACCTTATTCTCAGGGTATTCTTATTAAATGACTGATTTCGATTACACTCTTGCTTTTGCATGAAATGAGGAATAAGGGATAAACCACCGGACTTTCCCCGATTCTATGTACTTTGTGTTCTTAATGTGATTCTTTCCCATAAAGTGTCTTATGAAACACAAAACGCAGGGAACTGGACTTCATTTCGCATGAAATTTTTAATTTAATGCGAACCAAGTTTAGTATTTATTACAAAATTCCAGAAGAAAAGAAATAACTTTGCGGACTTGCAGATCGGCAATCCAATTTTGAAAGTCCGTGGTGATCAGTAGAGATTTAAAGGCTTTCTGCAATATTAAGACTTACGAATATTAAAATCATGGCTGAACAAAAACAACAAGATACCGCTTCTGCATTAAAAGACATTATTTCACATGCCAAAGAATATGGTTTTGTGTTCCCTTCTTCTGAAATATATGATGGACTTCAGGCCGTTTATGACTATGGACAGAATGGTGTGGAGTTAAAAAATAATCTTAAGACTTTGTGGTGGAAAGCCATGACGATGTTGAATGATAACGTGGTGGGAATTGATGCTTCAATTTTCATGCACCCTCTTACCTGGAAAGCTTCAGGTCATGTGGATTCATTCAATGATCCGATGATTGACAACAAGGATTCTAAAAAACGTTATCGTGCTGATCAGTTACTGGAAGCACGTGCTGAACAGTATGAAGCAGAAGGAACGCCTGAAAAAGGAAAGGCTTTGTTGCAGGAAATGGCAAAATTCCTTGATGCCGGTGAACTTGACGGCATTCGTCAGCTGATTATTGATGAAAATATCAAGTGCCCGATTTCCGGAACTTTAAACTGGACAGAAGTTCGTCAGTTTAACCTGATGTTCTCAACTCAGGTTGGAGCGGTTTCTGAAGATGCCAGTCTGATCTATCTTCGTCCTGAAACTGCCCAGGGGATTTTTGTAAATTTCCTGAACGTTCAGAAATCAGGTCGTATGAAAATTCCTTTTGGAATTGCCCAGATTGGGAAAGCATTCCGTAATGAAATTGTGGCAAGAAACTTTATTTTCCGTATGCGTGAATTCGAACAAATGGAAATGCAGTTTTTTGTTCGCCCCGGCACGGAAATGGAATGGTATAATAACTGGAAAGAAACCCGTCTGAAATTCCACAAAGCAATCGGTCTTCCGGCTGAGAATCTTAAATTTCATGACCATGAAAAATTGGCGCATTATGCCAATGCTGCGGTAGATATTGAATACAAGTTTCCGTTTGGTTTCAAGGAAATGGAAGGTATTCACTCTCGTACAGACTTTGATTTAGGCGCTCACCAGACACTTTCCAAAAAGAAACAGCAATATTTTGATCCGGAACTGGATGAAAATGGTAAGCCTTATGGGAATTATGTTCCTTTTGTGGTAGAAACTTCTGTCGGAGCAGATCGTTTATTCCTGGCCATTCTTTGTAATGCTTATACTAACGAGACAACCGGAGAAGGGGAAAACCTGAAGGAAAGAACATTCCTGAAATTCCACCCCGCAGTAGCGCCAATTAAAGCGGCAGTATTGCCATTGGTGAAGAAAGATGGTCTGGCAGAAAAAGCACAGGATATTTTCCACTCATTGAAACGCTCATTTAACACTACATATGATGATGGCGGAGCAATCGGAAAACGTTATACCCGTCAGGATCTGATCGGAACGCCTTTCTGTATTGCAGTAGATTATCAGACTATGGAAGATGAAACTGTAACGATCCGTCATCGGGATTCTATGGAACAGGAGCGGGTTCATATTTCAGAATTGCGTGAGAAAATCGGCAATGCAGTATCAATGGAACGCGTTTTCGAGCAACTGTGAAAAAGATAAATCAATAAAATGATAAAAATTAACAACGAAGGCGAATATGAAAAGGCATCTGAAAGAGCAGATGAGATTTTCAAAGCACAACCGGGTACACCCGAATATGAAGAATTGCAGGCTTTATTAAAGGCTTTGAAAGAATATGAGAATGATTTTGTGAAAATGCTCAAAGGATTTTACTAGAAAGACAACCTTCCGGATTAAATATCAGAAAAGAGGAAATGTTTTAACATTTCCTCTTTTCTATTCAGGCATTTTCCATGATTTCTTTAATGATTTTCAGACGAGTATCGAAGGACGTTTTTGTCAGTATTTTTACTTTTTCAACAAGATGATGTTCTGCCCGTTCAGGAGAACCGGAATCAAAAGGGGGAGCCGGGGTGTATTCCATCTGTAACTGAACCGATTTCGCTAATTCTTCCCCGCCAATCAGGGCTGTAAGTGAAAGCCCGAAATCAATTCCTGCGGTAACGCCGCCACCTGTTATCCGGTTTCTGTCAGTTACTACTCTTTCCTGTAAAGTTTCAATCCCTAATAAGCGTAATAATTCCAGAGACCTCCAATGTGTAGTTGCCCGGTAACCTTTCAGTAATCCGGCAGTCGCCAGCAGTAGTGAGCCGGTACAAACAGAAGTAAAATATTTTGCGGTTTTAGCCTGTTTCTGAAGAAATGAGATATAAACCGGATTATTCAGTAAAGGAGTAATTCCTTTACCACCAGGTACAAAAATAATATCCGTATCCGGGCAATCTTCAAAAGAGAAATCAGCTTTAATCAATAACCCTCCTTCGGCTTTAATCATGCCGCCGTTTTCAGAAACCACAAATATTTCAAAACAATTAGCTTTGGTAAACACATCATATGGCCCGACAAAATCAAGCAAGGTAAGTTCAGGAAATAAAAGCATCCCGATTCTATAGTTTTCCATCTGTTTATAATGCTTTAAGTGAATTCGGGTTAATGCGGCAATGCGTCTCTTCTTTGCTGTAATTCCCGCCAGCTACTAAGCCTGATGCCTTCTTTTTCAATGAATTGCTTCAATTCCGGATCCATCATAGAAAGTAAATCCCCTTTCCGGGTAAGTCCTGAATCTGAAATATTCCTGAATGATTCACTGCTTTGTGTACAATGTATAAGTACCACTGTTATACCGGGTTTCAGGTCTTTTATCAAACGTTTATAACCCTCGGTTTTAAACTTCTTAAGGTTCTCTTCAGAATGAATGGCTCCCGCAGGAATTTCCCAGTCATAACTCAGTAAATATAAATCATCTGCCACAGCCAGTCCGTTATTCCAGAGCTGTTCACCTTTTTTTCTGATAGCCTCCAGAACATTTTCCATATTTTCCGGATTTTTGGCCAGTTGCTGTAATCCTGATAAAGGGCCTGAACGCAATTGATTCCTTAATAAAGTTCCATGTCCGGCAGCAAATAGAACAGGAATATGTTCCCTGATTCCGGTTTGAATGTATTTCTCCAGAAAATCCGGTTTTGCCCATAATGCACCCATGTGTGTGTCCAGGTGAGTAGGAGAGAGGCCCATTTTTCTGGCCCTCGTCAATTGCGCTTTTAGTTCGGCTTCGATTTCCTCTGCCGAAGCGTGTGCAATAACATCCTGTACATTGTTCCAGAAAACACTTTCCTGGTCTACCAGACCGGAGGTACCAACAGAACCGGTTAATGGCCCCCAGCGATAGCCTTCCCATTCCGAATTAAATGTCAGGTGTAAGCCCGCATCAATTTCCGGATGTTTTTTCAGGTATTTAAGCATATCTGGTACCCATGGACAAGGCATCATGATGCTCACTGAGGTTGCAATGCCATAATCCAGTGCTTTGATGGCTCCTACATTTGAATCATAAGACATTCCGGCATCATCGACATGAAAAATGACTACTTTTTCGCCTTTTTTCCAACCTGATTTTTCGGCATAGGTTTGTGCACAGCTTTGCTTTAACGACAAACAGAAAATGATACCTGAAATGGTATAAACATAAAAGATTTTCCTGAGAATTGCCTTTCTTCGGATCATGTGAGATTGATTTGTTTCCATATTGAAATAGTTTAACTTTGGAGCGAAGTTATACCAACTCTTTTTCACCCGCAATTAGTCAAAATATTATGACTACTGAATCAGAACACACAAATCTGGCTTGTCCTAAAGAATATTTACTCAAAATGCTGACGGGAAAATGGAAGCCCTGTATCTTCAGTTATGCAAGCAATGGCCCGGTAAGATTCGGACAAATTATGAAACTCCTTCCGGAAGCTACCAAACAGGCTATCACCAATGCTCTGAGAGAGTTGGAAGAAAGCAATATTCTGGAACGGAAGGTAATTCGGGAAAAACCTTTGCACGTGGAATATACACTCACCGAGCTTGGTGTTGAATTTATTCCTATTTTCAAGGCCATTGAAGAACTTCATCTGCTTCCGGTAAGGCAGCAAAAACAATAAAACTTCAGGAATTTTTGCTTAAATAAAACCTATGAAATACCTGTTCATACTTCTACTCATTTGCCTGAATACTTTTTACGGCTTTTCTCAAAAAAGAGCAAGAGATTACGGAATAAAGATTGGCGTTCTGAAAACCGGAGAAAATAATGCCATAACCGATGTAAAGGGTGTGTTAGTCGGGCAAAGTACCATTCAGACAGGAGATAGTATTCAGACCGGAGTGACGGCCATTTTACCTCACAATGGCAATCTTTTTCAGGAAAAGGTTCCGGCAGCTATTTATATCGGTAATGGTTTCGGCAAACTATCCGGAATTAGTCAGGTAAAAGAACTGGGAAATCTCGAAACTCCGATTTTGCTCACCAATACACTCTCAGTACCAACTGTTTGTGATGCTGTGATTGATTATACTTTATCCCTGAAAGGAAATGAAGAAGTCCGTTCAGTGAATCCGGTAGTCGGGGAGACAAATGATGGATTTCTGAACGATATTGCCGGAAGGCATGTCAGCAAAGCTATGGCAAAACAGGCAATTCTTACTGCAAAATCCGGAAAAGTGGAGGAGGGGAATGTTGGCGCAGGTACCGGAACAGTTTGCTTTGGTTTTAAAGGCGGGATCGGTACTGCTTCAAGAATTTTGCCAAAGAAATCCGGAGGATATACAGTCGGAGTACTGGTTCAGAGCAATTTTGGGGGAGTCCTGGAAATAGCGGGTGCTCCGGTTGGAGTAGAATTAAATCAGTTTTTCCTCAACGACCAGCTTAACGACCCTGCTGACGGCTCCTGCATGATGGTAGTGATGACGGATGCTCCGGTTACTTCACGTAACCTCGAAAGACTTGCCAAGCGGGCGATGATAGGTTTAGGAAAAACCGGAGGAATCGCCTCCAATGGCAGCGGAGATTATGTGATAGCTGTTTCGACAGCACAGAGTTTGAGAATTCCCCACAATAGTAATTCCCCGAAACAACTGAATGAAGAACTGAGAAATGATGAAATGTCAGCATTGTTTCTGGCTGTAATCGAAGCGACAGAAGAAGCTATCGTTAATTCCCTGCTGACAGCCCGGACGGTGAAAGGCAAGCATGGAACCATTCAGGCTTTGCCGATTGAAAAGACTTTGGAAATTCTGAAAAAATATAATAGAATTTCGAAATAGGCTATTATGACTTTCCTTGAAAATTACTCAATTGGTATCCGCTTTTGGTGCTAATTTTGACTTTGTATTATAATTGATTCATTTTGAGTAAATTATAACAAGATACTTGAATGCAGTTTTATTTATTTAAAACCTTGATTTTTGCGGAAGCAGAGTTGCTCTCCACGTTGATATTCATAAAAATCCATAGGTATTTAGATAACTTTCAACTTCTTTTATAAACTCTTTGGCACTCACATAAGCTATTTTTGCTTGTTCTTCATCAATATCTATCTCAGCGTCATAGTCCCCACATCTTGTTTCATAATTCAATGCCTTCCCGTTTGATATTTTGATAAAATAACTTTTCAGTAGAATTAAATTTATAAGAAGAGATAGGAAAAATTGATAATTTAGTACCGTGCTTTAATCCTAAATTACTCCGATATTTTCCGATTTTGATAATTTCATTGCCAAATTTAACTTCTTTATTTTTTAATAATAACAAAAAATCAATGTCGGAATCTTCATTGAAATCTCCCCGGGCATAAGAACCGTAAAGAATCAATTTATCAAAATTTTCTCCGTAGAGTTCGGACATCGAAGCCTTCAAATCGAACGAGATTTTGTTTATATCTACCATAAGAATAAATATTTTCTCCGAAATTAAGCAAAAATTCTTCGAAACCTAAGTTGCTTGTTTTATCAAAATCTTCTTGCAGTCAGGCATCATAATTACCAGAGAGTTAATTTACAAAACGACTTAAAACGCTAAATCCATACAGTTTAGACCTGCTTTATTTTTATATTTGTTTTTACCCAAAATAACTATATAAAAAATTATGAAACTTATCTCAAAAACATCTTTTTTAAACCTTTTAACCGGAGTCATCTGCCTTTTTGGAAGCTTCGGAGTTAAAGCCCAATCACCCGGAATTGAGGTTTGGCTCACTAAAGCCGACAAATCTGTCTTGTTTCAGAAACAAAAAGACACCCTCACTTTTCAGAAGGTAAACAATTCCATTTCTACCATTTTTGTAGATGAATCAAAAACATTTCAAAGCATGGATGGCTTTGGTTTTACCCTGACAGGAGGAAGTGCTACCTTGATTAATCAAATGAAGGCAGATGAAAAAGCAGCTTTGCTGAAAGAACTTTTTGCCAGTGATGCGGCTAATATAGGGATCAGTTATCTCAGAATCAGTATCGGTGCTTCAGACCTGAGCGACAAAGTATTTACATACGATGATTTACCGGAAGGACAAACTGATCTGAAACTTACCAGTTTTAGCCTGGAGCCGGAAGAAAAGGATTTGATTCCGGTATTGAAACAGATTCTTGCTATTAATCCGAATATTAAAATACTCGGATCTCCCTGGACACCTCCGGTATGGATGAAAACCAATGGTAATTCAAAAGGCGGAAGCCTGAAACCTGAATTTTATGATGTTTACGCCAGGTATTTTGTGAAATATATTCAGGGCATGAAAAAGCATGGAATTCGTATTGATGCCATAACCATTCAGAATGAGCCCTTGCATCCGGGAAATAACCCGAGTTTATTGATGTTACCGCAGGAACAGGCCAATTTTATCAGAAAAAGTCTCGGGCCAGTGTTCAAATCGGCCAAAATAGACACAAAAATTATTTTATATGATCACAATGCTGACAGACCTGATTATCCGATCAGCATTCTGAATGATCCGGAAGCCAGAAAATATGTTGATGGCTCGGCTTTTCACCATTATGGCGGAGATATCAGTGCTCTGACTGATGTACACAACGCACATCCCGACAAGAACCTTTATTTTACAGAACAATGGATAGGTTCGCCGGGTAATTTCCCGGGGGATCTGGCATGGCATACCCGACAGTTAATTATTGGTGCGCCAAGAAACTGGAGCAAAAATGTTTTGGAATGGAACCTGGCAGCTGATCCAAAGCAGAATCCTCATACTGAAGGAGGTTGTACTCAATGTCTTGGTGCCGTGACAATTGATCAGTCAGAGGTAATCCGTAACCCCGCTTATTACATTATAGCTCATGCTTCCAAGTTTGTAAAACCGGGCTCAAAAAGGATAGCCTCCAACATCTCCATGAGTTTGCCGAATGTAGCGTTCCTGACGCCAAACGGGAAAAAGGTATTGATTGTACTGAACGATAACCAGAAAGCTCATACTTTCAATATTGGTTTTAAAGGTAAAAAAGTGACCTATACCTTGGAAGGAGGTTCCGTTGCCACGTTTATCTGGTAAATACACGAAGTCTGAATATTAATTAATGATCTCATAAACACGTTTAATTATGAAAAAACAATTGATTGGAGGCTGGTTAATATTCAGCCTCTTTATATCCTGCATGGCATCTGCCCAGACAGGAAAGGTGTCTGATAACCTGAGTCTTAAGAGTATTATTCTTGGTTCAGACAGAAAATATGCCATTTATCTTCCGGCAGATTATGAAACTTCTCAGAGAAGTTACCCGGTTTTGTATTTATTGCACGGAGGAGGGGATGACCAGACAGGATGGGTTCAGTTTGGAGAAATACAGTATATTTTAGAAAAAAACATTGCAGAAGGAAAGGCAACCCCGATGATTGTGGTTATGCCTGATGCCAATACAGGCAGGAGAGGCTATTCAAACGATGCCAAAGGGGAATGGAAATATGAGGACTTCTTCTTTCAGGAGTTCATGCCTTTTATAGAGAAAACCTACAGAATTAAGGCTGAAAAGAGGTTCCGCGCTATTTCAGGACTTTCCATGGGCGGAGACGGTACTTTTACATATGCATTGCATCATCCTGAATTGTTCTCTTCCGCCTGTCCTTTGAGTGCCGGAACAGGCCCTCTTTCTAAAGAAGATGCTGAAACCAGATTTAAAAAAGCCAATATCTCAGTAACAGCGGGAGAACTGGATGCTTTTTACAAAAGACAAAGTGTACTTGAATTAGTCAATAATATTCCTGACGATCAGAAAAAAGCTGTCAGATGGTATATCGATTGTGGTGACGATGATTTTTTGTTTGAAGGAAATTCACTGGTACATATTGCCATGAGAAAAAAAGAAATTCCTCACGAGTTCAGAATCAGAGATGGGGGACATAACTGGACGTACTGGAGAAAATCTTTGCCTTCCGTATTGGAATTTATCTCAGATGCCTTTCATCAGTATTGATAAAAAAAACCTGATTTTGCAAAGCCGGTTGTTGTTTGAAATAGCCGGCTTTTCTGTGAAAATTATTTAAATTGGTTAAGAAAGGCATGACCGTTTAAAAATTGATGCGCTATTATTCAGCGATCTTTTCAGCCATATTTTCTGTAAATTTTTCTGATGTAAAACGGCGCCTATGAGTAAATAGAAAAGATTTCAGACATAAAATGCCTTGTCCCGAAAGGTGAGATTACGGAAAAGCTAAAACATCTTAGATGTTAAAAAGTTTTGAATTTTAGTCATTCATCCCTAATTTGCTTCAGCATTATCTCACAAAAACCTAAATTTATGCTGAGAAAAACCTTTCTGACTTTCATTTTTGCGATTCTATCTTCAACGATTTTTGCACAATCAGCCAGGCAGGATTCTACGGAAACTTCATTCAATCCGGTGTCTTTAGATTTCACAGATAACCTTCTGTCATTTGCCGGCGATCATCTTCATTTGAGGTATCGTTCCGGTGGAACGAGTAAAAAGGGCTTCGATTGTTCAGGTTTTGTCCGTTATTGTTTTAACCATTTCGGAATGCTTTTACCTCATGGGAGTGCTGCGCAGGGAACATTAGGCAGTGAGATTTTAAAAGATGCTACTATTCCGGGAGATTTAATTTTCTTTAAAGGCCATAATTCCAGAAGTAAGCGTATCGGTCATGTTGGTATTGTAACAGAAGTAACAGATAATTACATCAAATTTATCCACTCAGCCTGGAACGGAGGTATTCGTTATGATTATCTTGAGTCAGATTATTACCGCAAACGCTTTATGGGCATTAAAAGAGTAATAGGGATAATGGATGCCACATCTAAAAAGACAGGTTCGAAAAAGAAATAAGATTTAATACAAAACAGCGTATTTCTGAAGCTATTCCTCAAAATGCGTTACCTTTGGTTCCTTTATTTCAAGCATCAAAGGTAATTATCAATGATTCCTCAAGATACAATTTCGCCATCTTATCCCATTGAAGGGTCAGGCCGGGAAGAAATTTCCGGGTTAGGTCAAAATGTGGAAAATGAAACCCCGATTCGTTTAAATCCACTCAGAATGCCTGAAAATTCATGGGTAGAGGACTTTAAATCAACTCCGATAATCTGGTCTGATCTGGGAAAATACTGGCAAAATCCTCCTGATTTCAGACAAGATCCTTACTATTACGGCGGAGTGTATTTCCCGCAGAAAGCTTCGTCCATGTTTTTAGAGTATGTAATCAAAAAAACAATAAACCTGACAAGCGATTTGAGAGTGTTGGAACTGAACGCAGGAAACGGTGAAAACAGTACCTTAATTGCAGGGTTGCTTTCTCCGGGTTCATTGCTGGTTTCAAATGACAGCAACAATTATAAAGTAAACAGTATCACCAGTAATCTCGGCAAGCTGGGATTACTGAATACCTGGGTTACCCAAAATAATCCCGGAGATTTTCAGAATCTGGCAGGCTTTTTTGACGTTTTACTCATCAATGGTAATGAGTTATTATTGAAGGAAGTTGCAGAGCATCAGGGGAGTGAATCCAATACCTCCGGTGCATTTTAGAAAGAATTACTTGATGCCTGGGATGCCTTGCAGGAACAGGGGGTACTGATTTACACAGGAAATACAGGAAGTGCTGAGCAGCACCTGAACGTACTCGAATGGATGAAAGAAGAGTTTGGAATCAGAAATCTTCCGCTTGAAATACCGGAGACTTTTAAAGACTGGAAAAACTTTGTCCTGAATGAATTTAAGTCAGAAAAACAAATTGTATCAGGATTTTGTTTAAATAAAACGGAGGAAAACGAAAGTTTTTTTGTGGCAGTATTCAGAAAAACCACAGCACAGCGGCCATTTGAGTTAAGGAGAACCAAACCCCAGATCAATAAAAACAGAAGAACCGAAAGAGGAATGCTGGGGAAATGGATTAAGAATATAGAAGAATACACATGGTTTGAGAAAAAGGGGAATATTTACCTCATTAATCCGGAACATGAGAATATATTGAGAATTTTTCAGCAAAATTTCCAGCTGATTAAAGCAGGACTGAATGCTGGCAAGTTTGCAGGAGGTGATTTGGTTCCGGAACATGAACTGGCTTATTCTGAAGTACTTGGCGATCAGATACAAAAAGTGGGCTTAAACACAGAAGAAGCCCTTAAATATATCAGAAGAGAGGATTTTCAGATAGACCGGACTGTAACAGGATGGGTGCTGATAAGTTACCGGAATTGTCCCCTTGGCTGGGCTAAAATTCTTTCGAACAGAATAAATAACTATTATCCGAAAGAACAGAGAATGGTAAAAGATGCATAAATTTCTGGCAAAAAAGCTGTTAGCTTAGAATCTGTAAACATTTTTCCTATTTTTGTATCGCAATATGAGACGTTTGTAAGACTATTTAACCAAAAACAATAAATACAAACGGTAAACAGTAAACGGAAAGCATGATTAACGAAGAAAAAGAAATCACGGAGAAAGAGGAACTCGAACAAAAAACCGCGGAAGTGCTGGAATTGGGAGCAGTTCAGGATGAGCCTGCAGATGAGGCTCATGCTGTGGATTACTCTAACTTCCAGAAGAAAGATTTTGTCGATTTGCTGGAAAAAGTCCTGGCCAATGTAAAAGCCGAGCCATCTGTCGGGGCATTCCGTAAGTCGGAAGATACCCTTAAACAGGTTCGTCCGATTTTTGAACAAATCAGAAACACCGAGCGCAAAGAAGCATTAGAAGCCTTTAAACTTGAAAATGATGGTTCTGAAGAAGGTTTTGACTTTAAAGCTGATGAATACACTCAAAAATTTGACAGCTTTTTCAAAACTATTAAAGAAGAACGTTCTAAGTATTTCAATAGCGTAGAAAAGGAAAAAGACAAGAATTTCAGTGTTAAAACCGAATTGCTCAATCGCCTTCGTGCTATTGTAGAAGGAGAGGATAACACAGATCCCGCAGCGATTAAAACCGGTTTTTCTGAGTTCAAAAAGATCCAGGAAGAGTGGAAAAATGCCGGAAACATCAATTCTCCGCATAATAACACGCTATGGCAGACTTTCCATGCGCTGGTTGACCGTTTCTATAGTAATCGTAGTATTTATTTCGAATTGCTTGAACTGGATCGTAAGAAAAATCTTCAGCATAAAATTGAGCTTTGCGAGAAACTCGAAAAAATGGCGGAAACTGCCAGAACTGAGGAGGTATCGGGCAAAGTACTGGATGATGCAGTAGCGATTTTTGAAGAATATAAGCACATCGGTCCTGCTCCTAAAGAAGCCAATGAGTTGGTATGGCAACGTGTGAAAGATGCTTTAGATGTAATTTACGCTAAACGCAGAGAGCAACTTGAAACCCAGAAGGCCGAATTTGAGCAGAATTACAAATTAAAAGCTTCTATCGCCGAACTGGTAGAGCCATTCACTTCTTTCAATTCCAGTTCTATCAACGAATGGAATGACCGTACCAAGGCATTACTGGCTTTGCAGGATCAATGGAATAGTGTGAAAGGTGGCATGCCGAGAGAAGAAGGAAAATCGCTTAGCAATAAATTCTGGTCTGATATCAAGACTTTCTTTAAAAACAAAGGGGAGTTCTTTGTACAGCTGGAAGCAAAGCGTGAAGAAAACCTGAAAGCAAAAGAGCAGCTAATTGAAGCTGTAGAAGCCCTGGTTGCGAGCGGAGAAGATTCTGCTGAGGCGACAAACAAAGTAATACAGTTACAGAAAGACTGGAAAGGTATCGGCCATGTTCCGGAAAAACAAAAAGATTCTATCTACGAAAGATTCAAAAATGCCTGTGATATTTTCTTCAATGCCAAACGTGCAAAGAACCAGGAAGTAGAAAAAGAATTTGAGGCCAATCTGGAAAAGAAAACAGCTCTGTGCGATCAGATTGAGGCAGAAGCCAAAGAAGGTGCAGAAGTTGGCAAATTAGCTGAATTTAAAGCCCAGTGGTCTGCGATAGGTTATGTGCCTAAAAAAGACATGCAGAACATCCAGAAGAGATACATTGCTGCCGTAAACAAATATGTAAGTGCAATGGGTAAATTGTCTTCTTCTGAAAGAGAACAATTGGGTATCAACAGCGAAAGCAATTTCCAGAAAAAATTGGAAAGCCTATCTTCAAAAGATCTCATCAGAAAAGAAAATGATATTCGTCGCCGTATTCAGGCTTTGGAAAATGACATTTCTCTGACTAAAAACAACCTTGAATTTTTCGCCAGAAGTAAAAACTCTGAGAAACTTAGAGGAGAGTTTGAAGGAAAGATTAAGAAAGCCGAGTCAGAAATCGCTCAATTGAAACAACAATTGAAACTGGTAAGACAGGCGGAAGGATAGAAAAATATAAAAAGCTAAAAAAAGCGGACTGAGAAGTTCGCTTTTTTTATGAGGTAAATGTTCAGATTATCTTAAAATCTCTTTAAAATTGTCAAAAGGAGTATAGAATGTACTAAATCTTAAAAAAAAGTTTAATTTTTTTTCATGGTTCAAGTTTTTGAAAATCAGAACATTGTACTTTTTCCTGGAAAAAAGAACGAAAAATGTTTTCAGAGGGCTTGCAAACTACACTGAAAACTACTAATTTTGCATCACGTTAAACGACAAACAAATCGAAAACGTTGAAAAAAGCCTCCTTAGCTCAGCTGGTAGAGCAACTGACTTGTAATCAGTAGGTCATTGGTTCGATCCCGATAGGAGGCTCACACGCAAATATCTTAATGATTTTTAGCCCCTTAAAACCGTAGAAAACTCAATTTTCTACGGTTTTCCTTTTTTATCCCCAAATCTGCATATCTCTTCCTAAAGGAATCCTATAATTCAATATTTGTAATCAATATAAATTACAATCATGGGCAAATTTTAACAGATTTAGGTACAGTTATTTCTTTGTGTACATACAAAAAATAACCAAACACTCTAAATAACTCACACCCATGAACTTAAAAAAAATGAACCATCACATCTACTTCCGCACCAGATCGCAAGGAATCTCAGAAAAATCGCAGAAAGTCCCCATCTATGCGCGCATATTTTACAATGACGAGTGGTCAACCGACTTCTCAACAGGTATTAGGACAAACAAGAACAAATGGAACCCACAAGATCAAGTTATCGAAAGTGACCTATCTGGGCAGAACCAGGAAAACATTAAGCTTGATCTTATACGGAACGACATCACCAGAATAATTAATACCTGGATTATGAAAGGAAAGGAATTCGTTGCCAATGACGTAAGAAGAGCCTACATAATGAAGGAGGTTCCTAAGCCTACAATTTTGGAAACCTATCGTGAATTTCTCACTGAAGTAAAGTACAAGCAAAAACTCAAACCATCGACCTTAAATAAGTGGAAGAACTCCTATTTACACTTTGAGGGATACATAATTGAGGAGCTACAACTGCCAAATATGAAATTCAAGCAAATCCAAGAGAATACCGCTAAGGAATATTTTAATTTTTTAAAGGAGGTTAAGTCAATATCAAATGACCATTCGCTTAGGTTTGCAAGCTATCTTAGCCAAGTAGTTGACTATGCTAAAAAGAAAAAATATACTAAAAGCAATATCCTAAGCTTTGAAGAAATGTCAAGACAGAAGCCTAGGGCAAAAGTTTACCTCGAAGATGACATTTTCGACTCATTTGCTTCAATGAAACTACACGGTATATTAAAGCAAATTCAGGATATTGCAATAGTTATATGCAGAAGTGGGGTAGATTACTCAGATTTAACCGAACTTCAAGAAGGCGCAAAACATAGTGACTACGTTTCCCTTTACCGGGGCAAAAACGAAGAGGCAGCAATTGTACCAATATTGCCAATCGTTCGACAGGTACTAAAAAAGCATAACTACAAATTACCCCAAATGCACATAAACACATTTAACAGACACTTACACGTGTTTGAAGGGTATCTTGGATTAAGCTTCGAACTAAAAACAAAAGTTCTCAGGAAAACAGCTGGGACATATTTTCTTAACAATGGAATTAGAATTGAAGTCGTCTCAAAAATACTCGGACATACGTCAATTGTAACCACCCAGAAATATTACGCAGATGTATTAAAAAAATTAGTCATAAAAGAAAGCCTCAAATTAATGAACAAACCTATTAAACGAAGAACAAAAAATCTACAACAATTTATCTAGATTTGTACAACCACCAATTAAATCAAATAAACAATGAAAAAACACCCTATTTTACTCGTAATTCTACTATTCTACATTTGCTCAGCTTGTACCGTTCAACCTGGCAAAACTTCAAACCAAAATTTCAATTCTGTTAATGACACTCAGTTGTCGAATCTTCGGAGAGACGATTACAGGATTACTTCTAATGTAGAGACAAGCAAAAGTTTCACTAAAATCTGGTTTCTATTTCTTCCCTTCGGAGGTGGAAAGAGTGAAGAATTTAGACGAGAGCAAGCCTACCTTAAAGCATGCAAAGACCATAGAATCGACGGAATCGTACAGCCTAAATTCGTTACCCGAAGGACTGTAGTTCCCTTAATCTTAATCAGCTATGCTGGATACACAACTAGCGTAACAGGGAAGGGTTACTTGATTAAAACCGATAGCCAAAAGTAAGAATGAAAAAATATGTTGCATACCTTCGGGTAAGCACCTCAAAACAGGAACGATCCGGGCTCGGTTTAGATTCTCAAAAAGCTATTATCGAACACTATTCAAGATTAGAGAATGCGAGTATTGTATTTGTATATACAGAATCTGCTAGTGGAAAGAGCACCGAAAACAGGCCCTTGCTAAAAGAAGCAATTTCAATGTGTCAGGAACACAAATACTCTCTAATAGTCGCCAAGTTAGATCGCCTGTCTCGGGATGTTGGACATACTTTTCAGATTCTTAAACAATTAAATAACAGGCTCGTAAGCTGCGACATTCCTTCTCAGTATGGGCAACTGGACAGTTTTGTGATTGCAGTCCAAGCTGGAATTGCTATGCGAGAACGGGAACTTATAAGCATACGAACAAAATTAGCTTTAGCAGAGAAGAAGAAAAGGGGTTTTAAATTAGGCTCACCTGGTAACCTAACAAGAGAAGCTGCAAAAAAAGGTCAGGAAGCTAATCGGCAAAAAGCTATTAGGTACATAACAAACCCGATATTAGTCGCATTTGTTGAGAAATGCCTTAAGAGCGAACTAAAACAAGCAGAAATTGCGGTTCAACTCAACAAGTACGGATTTAGGACACCCAGAGGTAAGAAATTTACAAATGTTTATGCCTGCAAACTTATTCGAAAATTAAGATTCGTCCCATTCTTAGCTGCTTAACGCAAAAAAGCAGATACTGCCAGGCAGCATCTGCTTTTTTGTTGATATATCCGGAGTAATTAACTTACTTTTTCTTGATGGGTGATGTCCGATAACTCAAACCAACCCTTCTACCTATTACCCGAAAATCATCATTATCCCCCTTCAATAAATTAGTCAGGAATTTCTTCTTTGCTTTCAAACTTGTTAATTCCGAATCTAATCCAGATAGCCCATTTAAAGTTTTCAGATATTTATCTAATTCTAACGCCAGCTTTTCTTTAAACTTCGCATTCTTTTTTACCCGGATTGTTAGCATCAAAACATCTCCTTTTAACCTTTCCTTTTCTTCCCGTAATTTAAGGCTTTTTGAGAAAACTGGGCGAGACTTATCTCCGACTTTGGGCGTTTCAACCTTACCCTTAAATTTTCGATAGATTTCCTTATCCAACTTCCCGAGAATATAATCACATGATTTTTGTGCATCGGATGCTGCTTTGAATATTGCCTTGTTGTTGGCTCTTAGTTCTTCAACTACCGACTTTTTCCAGTTTTTAATATATGCTGCAGAGTTATTAAGGGTGAAATAATCAATTTTGGTATGTCCGCATAAATACGAAGCACCCAATTCTGCGATCAGCTCTTCAAAAGCATACTGAGGATCATTCATTCCTTTACCGAATTTTCTGTTCAACCGTTCCGAATTCCCAGTTGAATGTACCAACTCGTGGAAAAGCGTTGAATAATATTCCTGTGGGATTTTAAAATCAGTAATATTAGGCATTTGCACTGAATCAAAGTTTGGAGTGTAATAAGCCCGATCTCCACCAAAATGTAACTGTGGTTTATTCGGCATTTTTGTATAAATTTTCTCACAATTAGCGATTTGCTCCTTTTTCGATACAGCAACCCCTTTCCACTTCTCGTCAAACTTGATACCTTCAATATCGTTTGCATTGAAAATGTTGTAAACTTTCAAGGTGAACGACTGTTGATAATTTGCCTTTTCACTATTTGACAATTCTTTATACTTAATGGCAGTAATCGTCTTTCCGGTCTGCAAATGCCTGTATAAATCCCTAGTGTAAAAGCATGCTGTATAAGCCTTAGCACCCTTTTTGATATTCCCTCCTTTTTCCGTAACCTGTTTATAGGTCATAAAATAGGGGCAATCGTGTTTGATGGCAACCATTTGCCATTTAATGAAATATCCATTGAAGCCCTGATAATTAAGCTTGCTTGAATAATTCATTGGAAAGTTCGGTTGTCCTTCCTTGTTAGTAGTCCACGATTTCCTCCAAACGAGATTGTCATTGCTCTGAATAATCTCAATTATTCGCTCAGTGATAATATCATAGATAGATGATTTTGTTCCACTTGATACAATTTTACCCAATCCAGATAGTCCCACAAGTCCGAGCTTTTTCACTTGAGCATCTGAATAACTTTCGATTCCGTAATATTCCATTTTCTTTCACCTAAAATGATTGATACTTTATTCTCTTATATGCCTTAAGTTTATTGAATCCTGGATTTACCGGGTCCAAGATATAATTACAATTTTTCGAAGGGATTAAAATTAAAACATGCTGCCACCCGTTTCCATAATCAACCATGCAAACCCTGTGTGGTATTTTAAGATTAATTAATATTGCTGAACAAAAAATTGCGAAATCTTCGCAATCGACACCCCTTTTTCTATCATACCAGGTTTGACTTGGTAATCTGATCTGCTCTATTCCCTGAGCATCTTCCCTGTAATTTATATTTTCACGACAAAATTTATAAACTGAAAACAGAGTAGTCCGTAAGGGTTTTCCTTTAAATTGCTCAGACAACTTTTCAGCCTGAGAAGCAGCTTTAGGGATCACACCACAAATCCGAGAGAAAGTACGTAACTTATCAAATGAAGGCATTTCAATCAAATCTGATGCTTTGGGTTTTTGAAAATAATGTTTCATCTATCTCATTTTTGTGTAAGATCCTGAATCAAATTTTTCTCCGTTTCCGGCCAACATCGTAAAATATGGCGAGTCGCTCCGGATTGTAACTGAAATTACTCATATGCGATATCGCAGCGCATTTTCATTCGATACGATCAGGAACCCGATTTCTTAAAAAGATTCGTATATCCAATCAGGTATGAAATTCCGGCAACTAACAACGTAAATACCAATGCTACAAACCAACGGAATTTTGTGATTAAAGAAATAGCCAAAATCGCTATAAAAGCAAGTCCTAAGGCAATTGCAGCTACAGAGGTATTTGCCTCTTCCTTGATTTGCGCTGCCGTTGTCTGCACAATCTTAGTAATCTCAGCGAACGTTGGTGTCGGTTTCGGATTTGCAGTGAAAAAATTCTGAGAAATTAACATGCTAGTCCAGTCCTGAGCGACCTTGATCTCTCCTGAGTCATTAAGGTGCAATCCGTCTGAAATTCGGTATGAAGCTCCTATCTGAGATAAGTCAGGGCCGTAGAACATGCTTGGATTACTGGTAATCGCAGTATTGGTACTTCTTACAATTTCTGGAAAATCCGGATCAATGCAGCTTCGAGCTAACGAAACTGGCAGCTGAAAATTAGCATCCTGACGAATTTTCTCGATCAGTCTTTTCCAACCATCTACCAGAATACTTTCCGTGAACTGCTTATCTCGGTCATTATCCCCATGTACAATAAGTACACCTCTTGCACCTGTTTCCTGAACGAAATTTTTCAGGGTTTCGCCCAGAATTCTGTATGGATAACCCGCAGTATCATATCCGGGCTTATACCCTGCGTATTCTCTTCCGGTAATTACACCGCTTGCACTATCAGCCCAGTCCATCATGCGAGTGCCTCCCCAGGCACAATGGTAGAACATAACAGGAACATTCAATTTCTCTGCGATTTGGGTTGCAACTCTGGCGGGCAATCCTCTTGCTGTTTCCTGTCTGATATTGTCAATGTACCTTGAAACCTCTTCGGGCTTCTTATACTGATCCGGATCGTTTCTTTTCCAGAAATTTTCTGTGAAGAACGCCAGGGGAGAGGTATCTGAACCTATCCCATAACCATCGGCAAATGAGTGTCCTGACCAAACTATAACCTCCCCAACTCCGAGATAATCCAGTGCTTTAGAGTCCGTGCCGTTTGAAACAGTTAATTTGTACAAACCCTGCGGAACTTTCACATTTGCCTGAAAGGCGTTTGAACTTACCGGAAGGTTCACCGAAAAATCCGTTGCTGAATTTTCTAAAGCGGTGAATTTTGCAGTTACTGCAGTATCTGAAATTCCAGAGAATTTAATGAGAGCATAGCCTTGATTGTTTCTCTGGAATATGATCGGTTTAGTAGGATATGTGAGGTTTAGCATCTTTAATTTGTCGTTAATGTTTTCCAAACCGTTCCATTCCAGTATTCTTTAGCATGGGTCTCGGTATTATAAAAATCCTGCCCCTCAGCAGGGGAAATTATCGCATTTCGTTGCGCGGTCGTACCTTCCAACCGTGAAGAAACTTTATACCAACTACCCCATGCACCTGCGGATTTTGTTCTTTTGTATTCATTTCCGGAGGTATCGAAAACCAACTGGTTTATGTAGTTAGGATCACCATTGGATAAAAACTGAATCCCTTGGAAAAATGCCGTAGGGCTTGAACCGGCAGGAGCGTTTGTTGGATTTACCGTTGTTTTAAACCATCCGGCCACGCTTAAACTATTTAAGTCACTGATTGTCTGAATTGCTATTATTCCCGTTGGATCAACTGCTGGCATTGCAAACCAGTCGGTTCCCAGGACATGATTAGAACCTGTTGTAATTCTCTTCCAGCCCTGAATTACATATTTCACACCGTAAAGTGTCAGGATTGAAGGGGTATCATTCATTATTGTATCACCGGCTGTGAAACTCCCTGTCGTTGGCATTGCGCCTGAGTCCAACAATTGTCGATCAAGGCTAACAATTTTTTTCCATGCTGTTGTTAAATCGACCCGATACTCCCAACCCCCAATATCGTTAACTGACCCGCCAGCTTGATTATAAACAAACCCTTGGCTCCCGAATGGTTGCACTGGCGTTGGCTTACCAAAATATTCAGACAAACGAGTACCATTTGAAAGCTCAATGCCATTTGACCCCCTGAATTTGTAATAATTATTTTCAAATCCCCCAGATCGAATACTACCTAATGCTCCAGTAGAAACCTTTGTTTCTACATTGTTAATATCGTTGTTCAACAATGTACCATATACCCTGAAAGAACCCTCAACAGATACACCAATTGAGCCAGTTGTAAGACCAGTACCTGAATTAATAACATTGTCGGCCACAATCAGCCCATCAGCCTCACCAACCAAAGACATTAATGTTATACCAACCTCTCCGCTTTTTACCATAACCAGGTTGTCCGCAATAATTGCATTGCAAACCCCGTTCCCTTCCGTCATTTTATACACAATGCCTCTCTGATTAGCAGGCTCTATATAATTTCCGAGTATTTTAAGCAAATATCCAGAAATTACGATATGCTGCTGGCTTACGCCAAGACCGTAAAAATGATTCCCCTGAATCAACCAACCCGGAGCTGTGTCTAAGTTGATTCCTGTAATACAATTACTAAAGAAACAATTTGACAGAATTCCATCCGTATTGTGCTTACCAGATGTACTTGTACTTCTTATTCCGGTATTGCACTGTATGAAATAGCACTCGCTAATAACCGTTTCAACCACATCACTCACAGCGTATGCGGTAAGGTCTATACCTATATCAAAATGCCTGAACAGACAATTTTTAACCGAGAGCCTCTGTATAGCAGAGGTCATTGCAACGTTTGTAGAATTGTTTCCCTCTACAGAAACATTTCGCATTTGAATACAAACGCCCGAGCCAGGATCAGTAGAAGTTGTTGTAAAAAGGCAGTCTGTCCCTGCATAATAAACTGTCTGATTATTGAGCGTATTCTGATCGAGGAAACATTGTTCCCCATAAATCATTGTGTAGTTATTTATTTTTAATGAAGATGTAACCTTATATCGCCACTTCGGCTTCGGAAAAAAAACTACTCTATGGTTATCTAACGCAGCTTGAATCGCGGCTGTATCGTCCGCCACACCATCTCCGACAGCTCCGTAACTCACAACGTTAGCGGCTCTACCACCAAATTGGCGTTTTAGTCTAACTCCGTTTGCACAAACTAAAACTCCACCTGTAGTGTCCACAGACGTTGTGTCTGTGAAATCAGGTGTCCACTTTCCGCCACCCATGTCCGTACTTTCATACACGACAGACAAATCTGATGAAACGGGGGACATACTACGCAATTGAGCAATCGTACCCTGTTTAATTAGACCATTGAAATTTGATGGCTTAACAGCATCCTGAACAAATTGTTGAGTTTTAGTCAGAGTCATGGAGATTATTGTAATGTTGAATGTATAAAAAGTAAATCCTTCCCTTGTCTGTAATACAAACCCTCTCCGGGAACATAATTCCAGCCTTCCTTAATGCTATTTGCGTCGTAGAAGCTTATCGTATTAGTGGAAACAGGCTGATTTTTTATTGCTAATGCTATAGCGGCAGTAGCCAACTGGCGATCGGTATAACTTACCAGGCTTTCACTGGTTAAATTGTCCGGCTGAATATTAGCAGTAAGGTTTTCAGGATTTGTAGCAGCTTCGTTGGTATTCTCCTCAATTCCAAGTTCGACACGGAATTTATAGATCAGAGCAGAAATCCCCCCGATCACAACTATTACGAATATGGTTTTGAGTAATTTCATTTCTTTCTAAAATAAAGGATAAGGGTAGTAATAAAACCGACTCCCAATAATGCGCTTATGATCTTAAATGTCTTAACAGATTTAGTCAGACTGGAAACCTGTTGTTTCAAAGCCCCCAATTCCTCCGAACTGTTGTCCGAAGAGCCGAATATTGCGCCGAGAATTGTCGAAAAAATGCTCATAGTTTGATCGTTATCCAGCCTTTTTGTGCTGAGAGGTTTCCGAGGTAAAATAAGCCTGCACCAATCAAAGGTGCTTTGATATACTGTAACACCAACTTAAGATTAAGCCGCTTTCTGATCTTCTTATCGTTAGCAATTATGATCCCGGCTGTCTTCATATCGTCATCGCAGATTTGAAATATTTGCGTACCGATATTTCTTGCATTCTCTAAGCTTGACTTTGAACTCAGCTTCAATAATTCAAATCTGAGTCTGAGAGAGTCAAGGGCAATCTTATTATTGATCGCCATATCGATTTGCGACTTTCTAACCAGAAATAAAGGTTCCTGAATTTCTAAACTATCTTTTCGGGCTGTAGAGTCTTGCAGGGCTTCCGTAATATTTATTCCATAAAGCGTTTCGGGCAGAATCAGGACGATCCATACTAGCATTTTCAATACTTTTTTGATCTGCAGCATCTTTCTTTTCGATTTCAGAAGTTGTATTCAAACCTTTTTCAATGGCCTCCGAAAATGATTTCTGTAAGGCTGACCGCTTACCTTGATTATCTCGTAATACCTTCGCCAGATAGTCATTCTCAGTTTGCATCGCATTAATTCGATAATCTGTTTGTCGGTAGTACATCCAGAACCCCAGGCAGGCGAGTAAAAACGCTATTGCCCCCAAACGCAAGAGTAAAAACTTCCAACGTTTGAGGGTAATTTCAGAATTGAGTTTTATGAGCAAAAGCGCAAACATTACTTAACCTGTTTCGCTGCCCGTTTTACCGCGTCGATCCGGCTAACTTTGTATTTTGTAACCGTTACGGTCTTGGTAGTCTTTCCACCACTTTTTTGAATCTCGGTAGCAACCTCACTGATCCTCTTAATTCTCTTCTGAGCAGCGGTCAAACCTGATTTTACTGCTTTCTTTTTTGCCGGTGTTGATGCTTTTTTAGGAGCCGATTTTGTCTTTTTCATAGCTGAGATATTTTATGATTTTTTTCTAAAAATTAAAAACAGGAAAATGAAAACTGCCGACAATGCGACAATGATCCAGGGGAACGGATTGCTGATTGCTGTTAAAGCGACATCCTTTCCATTTAATTTTTTCCACACAATGACACCCTTTTGCTTAAATGCCTGCCAGTATTCGACCAAGCTTGGATTCCGTTTATCCGTAACTTTCAGGCTTTTATAACCACCTTCAAGCAACTGCCTTGGCTCGGTACAATATCCAAGATAGTCGTACTTTTGTCCGGGTATTTTAGCCGCATCATACCAATTGTTTGTGACAAAATTGGAAACCAAAACTCCGTTTATTCGATAGGCGAATTCCTTACTTTGCGTAATGTCCGCTATTTCGAAAAAGAACTGCCCTTCCAAATTCGGTTCGTTCAAGAAGTTATCAGCTTTCAAAAACTTATCCACTCTGGGATTTGCTATAGTCTCAATCCCTTCATGAGACATTGTTAGAGTCAGAGCATCGAAATCACTATTGTACCGAACATCGATATAGGGTTTATTCTGTTCGTCAACCCAATGATATCCGTTTAGTTCGGCTTGGTCTATTTCCGATTTAATGTACATCGGATAATAGTTATCCGGCATACTGGAAACAGAATCAAAAATTTCGTAATGGCCTTCATATCCATTGATTTTCATTAGCTGGTCAGCCTGAATATTCAGGGCATCTCTTATTTTTAAGAGGGCGGATCTGTCTAAAGCTGAGACCTGGGATATGATACCAATATTTACCATTTATTTTTTCTTACGGAATATGAAATAGGACACAATTCCAACTACAACAAGCACAATCCCTATGATTGTTAACTTTCCGGTTTTAGCCGACTGCTCGTCTTGTAATTGTTGTTGTTGCGCAGGCGTAATCGTCGTGTTAGCAGGAATCCCGGCAGTTTCTCCGGAGTTAATTCCTAATACTCCACCGACAATTCCTCCGATGGCGATGACAAGACTTGCCCAGTCGAAAGTTCCGGTCGCACCTTTTGAGTCTGATCCGGAAGAAGTCCCAGCAGGACTTGAACCAGTAGAACCAGTAGTATCCTTTTTCTTAAAAATACCTGTGAAAAAGCCACCAATATCCTGTAATACCTTTCCGACCCGGGTCTTTCCTGTTGCGTCTTTATAAGCTCCCATTATTATTTAGGTTTAGAGGTTAATTCTTTTTCCGGGTAAACAAATAAATCACAAACCCTACGACAGCCACTGCAACTCCATACAGAAGAATCTTGTTTGAAGATGAATTTGCACTTGGAGTTCCTGTACCCGGAGTACTACCACTTCCGGCAGCACTTTTAGGAGGCTTGGTATAACCCGTGTCTCCGTTTGCATTGGCTTTCTTAATATCTTCGATCGAAGCTCCATCTTCACGCTTGTCGAATGCTGCAAAAGCTGCATCTTCTGAATCTGTGGCATCCTGACTGCTGACCCAAGCCAACATCGGTCTTGGCGTGTATTCACCTGCACCCCAACCCAGAAACCCGGTGCTACTACGGTTTTCTGAAAAGGTATTAACCTGGTAATACAGCACGTCACCTTTTACCTTCTTTTCGCCAGTCGCAGTTCCGATCAAAGAACCCTGCAAAAACTTTTTAGGCTCATTGGTCGTCCCGCTGTCTCCATACCATTGCATCATGGGTTCGTGCCAATCAGGAAAATGCGCCCCATAGTGCTCATCCTCGAACACGGTGCAGCCTGCCTTAGAAAAACAGTATATCTTAGAACCCTTAGTAATCAGAGCCATATTATTTAAAGTTTAGAGAGTTCGAGTTATTGAATCTATAAGCCCATTTGTGCCTATAAACTTATTGATGTAATCAGCCGTTGTGATTGAAATATTATTTTTCACAAAAATTACAGTATCGGCAGGTGTTAAAGCCTTTGGCACTTTGTTTGCGTTCCCCTGCCCTGCGTTATAATGGACAATGATTTTGTCCATTCTCACTCTTGTCGGATTGCCTATTCCAATGATCCCGCCCTCAGAATATTTGTCAACAAGGAAATCCATATACATGGCAGACAACCAAATATTGATCTCCGGATTTATCAAATGTTGCTTTGTTATCAGGTTAGTTGAATCTGCAGTACCGGAACATTTTGAGGGAGCGTTATCCCATTTAAGATTCAGCAGACAGTCCGCAAGACTATTTCCAAATAATTGATAAATTTTCGCTTCCTGAGAATCCGTCATAATCTTAGCCCGTTTTTTCAACCAGAAAGGAATATTACTCGCTGTTTTTGTATCCAATTGCCCGATTCCGTAAGCTTGCCCGTTGGCAGCATTCGGATTGCCTTTACTTTCGATGAAAAAAAGTGCCTCCAAAATATAGCTTTCCAAACGTGCATTTGCAGAGGAACAGGCCTCTTTAATGATCGCTCCATATGTAGTTCTGATCTGGTTCACAACCGCCAAATTACCTGGCACTTGATTTGCCGTGTAATAAGAGGATTTCAATATTTCGATTGCTAAAGGCATTTTATTAATTTCTTACAACTACAAACTTGCGATTTGATTTTAACCTACTGGATTTATAAAAAATCGAGTCTAAAATGAAATACCCTCCTAAGCCGAATAGTATTATGGAGATGGCTACAAAATATTTATTTCGTTGGTACATTTTCAAGTTGCTTTCTCATACGCTGTTCTTTAAGCGTATTTATGTTGACAAAAAATTGTAGCACCAATCCGACTACAATCAGCAAATTCACCCCGATTCCAATAATAAAAAACCACTTTTTCATACTTTTTCGACTTTTTTAAAACCCAGTCTTGTTACAATTTCAAAAAGATGACTTGGTGAAAGCTGAAAGCCCTTTAATCCATAACTTTGAATAATTCCCGCCTGAACCATTGCATTAAAACAGATTTCACTACAGAACTGACCGTTAGAATTTGTAAGGTTAAAGCCTGCAATCATTCCACCAAAAATCCCTGTCCAGTTGTATTTTTCATCCAGGCGATCAACAAAATATTTTCTCACCTTCGCTTCCTGTTCTGCCTTGGCTGGTATCTGAAAATACTGCCAGTTTTCCGGCTTGTAAACTTTATCCTTATCAGAGATGAGCATCACACCCCGTCTTTTGTCCCCGGCTGTTCCGACCGCTCCGTCTGAGAAATGGATCTCACAGTGTCCCCAGATTCCGGAACTGGCCAGACTCATCAATAAGCTCGATGCGTCCGGATGATTTATGTCAAAAGTTTCAAATCCTATCGTCATCGCTTAAACATTCCTACTAACATTATTCTAAAAGCTTTCCAGGAACCCGGTTTCAACAGTGAAAATCCCGTAAAAAAGAAAAAGCTAATCACTACAAGCCAAAGTAAAAAATTGGGTACACCCTGGATAAACTGATTTACATTTTGTCCGGATTCAGTCTGATTCAAGAACGAAGTGTCGTAATAAGGGTTAATGCTCTTTTCAAGAAAAGTCTTTAACTCAAATACCGTAACATTCCCGTCTTTATCATAATCCAGCTTATTTGCGTTGTAAGCCGCTGAACCTTTTGAATACAGGACAAAACTATTTGCCTTTTTATACGCTGCCGGGTAATGTACTAATTCATACAACTCATATCCATTATCAGGCATACCATACCTTTTAATTTGCAACGATAGATATTTCTCTACCGGGACCAACTGCTCAACAACATTCATTTTAGCAATCTGGGCAGTTGAATATCCTATTTCACTTGCAGTAGATTCTAAAAATTGTATCAAACCAGTTGCCGATGAGTCCGGAGCCTTAGCGGTTGGTATGAATCGGGACTCAGCCCACATTAATGCCATTAACCAATTCGGATTTCTGATTTTCAGATTCGTACAAACAGCCCTTAATTTCTTTTCAAATTCGGTTCTGAGGTTTGCAGGAATTTTATCTATAAAAATCAGGCTCACAGCTTTTTTTGCTTATTGTAATAAAAACTAATATGATTACTGACTAACTGTATTTCGTTCAAATTTCGATTTGTGATGTAAACACCGTGCCAGCCTTTGCCCCCTGACGTATTTCCACCCCCGGAAGGGATTCTTTTTCTGGCAAAATCCTTCAACCAATCGTCGCCAACATACATTTCTATGTGACTGTAGAACATTCTCATCTGATCGCCCTTTTGAGGAAAAACGCCTGTCCTCTGATTTCCGGAACCTCTTCTGTAAACTATTCTACTTCCTCGATTAAACCACTCTTTTACAGCGAGTGGATTTTTTATTTCGAGATCAGTCCTAACATTAATTCCAGCGTCCTGATATAACACAACCTGATAAGCACCGCACCAATAGCACCCTAGATCACATCCCGCCCTTTTTTGAATTTTATCAACCTCCAAACCTCTATTTGTGTAAATCCAAGCTTTTTGAGTGTTACTCCAGTATCTATCTTCTCTGACGGTTAGGTATTTCTGTTGTGCTTTAACGATCTTTTGCCTTAATTCTGACTCACTTAGAACTGGTTGACTGAGTGAGACAAACCGAAATAAATAAGCAATGCTCCAAATAAGAATGCTACAAATTTTACTCTTTGCCATGCTGTTAACTTATAAAAGAATTCGTGTAAAAAATCCTTGTTCGACTTTATAAATGGTAATTGGTAGCATAGAACCGATGGCGCAATAATTAGCAGGAAGATTAAAATGAATACCAGGTCGGTACTCTGTAAAAGCCGCTCAAAGACGATTCTCTGTAAATTAGAGTCGTTGAATGCGTTTACTTTTTTGGTAATCAATTCATCTTCACTTAAAAGTGAATTTGCCCGTTCAATCTTGGCTTGATAACCATAAAATGAGATCAATAGAGTAACGATCATTGAGACTAATACACCAACCTGAATGAATGGCATATACTTCGCTATGAACTGACCCAGTTTTCTTTTATTTGCAGTTGGCTGTACTTTTGGCAATTCTTCATCAAAAGTTTCGCCCTCGATTACAATTTTCGCAGCTTCATCTCTGGCAGCTTTCGCCCAATCGAGCTTCAAGTCTGTGTCCTCTTTGGTTTTTGCCTCCCTGGCAAGTGCTTCATATTGCCTGGCATCCTCTAAAAGAGAAAGCTTTCTCTTCCGGAGGTCTTCCTTTTCTGCCCTGGCAATTTCGGCTTGCTCAGCTTCTATCTCCAAAATCCGTTCAGCAGCTTCCTGTTGAGAGATTATCAGCAATTCTTTTTCAAGTTCTATTTCAGATGTTGTTTTCATTACCAGTCTAATAGTTTATAAATGCCCTTGATGATTATAGCAGCGATAATTGCCGACAAACCCAGGATAATACCGGTGTTTAATACTGACTTTTGGTCAAGACTGATCTGATTATCTGTTTTTACCGTACCGAGAATATTTCCTAACAATCCATCCATATTTTTACTGTTTTGAGTATTTCAATTCCAATGTTCTGATTCTTTTTACCAGATTATCTCTGATCGGGGATAACGGAGTATAGTAAGACACGTCTTCCAAATCCTTAGCTAACGAACCCTTGTTATTGGTATAATACAACTGATTATATCCGTTAATCAGGTAAATCAGTTGATTATCGTTATAATTCTGAATTTCCAGAATGTAATTATTAAGGGTTCCGTTCGTCAGATGCCAAGTGCTCAAATAACTTCCGAGTTTGTCAACCATTGGCTGTCCGGTTGCCCTAATCCAAGTCTTAAAAGAATCGCTTTGATCCGGGAGTGGGAGGGATGGTGAATAACTAAGAACCTCCGGAGCTGCGTTTGACTTTAACACATACTTCTTGATAAGAAGATACCCTGTGATTGCCGCTGCAGCATACCAGAAAATTTTTGATGAAAATATCTTAGTTAAGACACCCCAGATTGTATTTAGAATTTTCATGCTCTCTTCTTAAAGATTTTTCTTAGAATAACCCCTCCAACGAAACTGGCTACGATACTTACGCCTAGTCTCAACCAGTCTATTGATCCCTCTATGGGTTGAACAACCGGAATTTGAACAGTTGTATCTTTTCCCGATGCCGGATCTTTAACGGTTAATGGCTGAGTAACTACAGGCAGTTCAGGTGATTTCAGCGTGCAGTATTGAGTCGCTACATATCCAATTCCGCCCAATGCCAGATTAAATTTCAAGAATTGTCCGGAGAGAACGCCGTCGCTTTGTCCGATAATATCACCCTTGTCCAACTTTGCCATAACAGCAGAAGTAAGTGAAGGACTTTTTCTGATATTTACCTGACTTCCAGTACACCAATAGGTTTTTCCGTTTGTTGTCGGAGTTACTGCAGCACCAAATAAATTCACGTCAGCTAAATAAACATACCCGTGGGTGTATTTAGTAAGCAACTTGGAAACCGGATTGATAAGCTGAACTTTTGCAAAACTTCTACCATCTCCGCTATAGTATGTAGCTACAACTACCCCAACTTTTACACCTGTTTTGATTGTAGACAGGCTTTTTGAGAGTCTTGCAATTGCTCCATCCTTTACATACTCACCCCAAACTGTAAGATTTGCACTTGCAATTACTAGGGGATTTTTATTTGCAGCTTCAATAGTTATCATAGATGCTATAAGAAAAAGAGCCTGCCTACACTGAGTAAGCAGGCTCCTGTCTATTTAGAGGTAAAACACTTATCTACTTCCAGATGAATTTCTTCGCCACTACATAAACCACCACAGCACCAACGGCACCTAACACCCAGTTAATGGGTTTTTGAAACCATTTTTTTGCCGGAGTCGCAGTTCCCGTTCCGGTGGTAGTCGTAGAGGAATCTCCTGCTACTGTTTGCAGGATACTTTTAATCGTATCTGCATTACTTGTAGCTGTGTACGGTTTTGTCTGAAAATTTCCAGCACCGTCTGTGTACCACCCTGTCTCTGTAGCAGCTGAGGCATAAACCGCACCGTCGGTTTTGTAAACCAATGGAGGCTGGCTTGCTGTTTCAATAATGCTACGTAAAACCCCCATGTCCGATACGGCAAAACCGGCTACGCCGTTATCGTCGAATGGCAGAAATGGAGCGGAACTTCCAGCAGAGCTGTGACGTCCAAAGAGATATGGTTTCGAATTAAATACGCATAATGCAAAAGTCCAGATCGATGGATTTCCATCAGCACCAGTCCCGAAGTCAAGAGCACCAATAACTTGCCCCTGTGTGATTGCCCCTGCCGGAGCGAGATTTTTTACTACACCTGCCATTTTTGTATCAGTTTAGAGTATTTGTGTTCTATCAACTTGCCAAAACAAGCCGTTATAATGTCGATATTAAATTATTCAGAGCCTTGTTATAGACTCCATTCAATCCATTTTCATTAATCACCTTTTTAGCAATCGCAAGTTGTAAAACGATTGCCTGAGTCTGAGGGTCATCTTCGAACAATAGATTTGTAACTGGCTCTAATAAACCATCAGAGGTCAATCCAGTAGGAAAACCTGGAAGCGATGAAATTAAAACAGAAGTATTAACGATGCTTGCACCAAGTGTACTCGTAACCGTCGCTTCTGTCACAATTAGATCAACGTCAGATTGCTTAAAGGCATTTGTGAAACTTAATTGCACAGGAGTTCCTGCCAATCGAGATACAACACCCTCTTTACCTAAGATGGTTACATGAGTTCCATCTGCTGCGTATGAGGCAATCATGAAAATTCCTTTGTAACTTACTACCCCTACACGAGCTCCAACGTTTACCCCTGTATTATACAGGAGCACCGTTTCACCGTTTGTATATTGTTTTGAAAATCTCATTTCCTTTTGAAAATTATGAGGTTAAACGCCTTAATTCCACCCTGTTTAAATCTCAATAAACAGGCTTGTCCTCTTCCTTGTCAGCCTCCTTTTCCTTGTCATCATCCTCTTCCAAAACAGTTTTCGCTACGCCCTCATTGAAAATAATTTCAATAGGGTGCTCACTACCGCTTACCTGGATGGCAAGAATAGTCAGAGGAGTCAAGACAATAGGAGAGTTAAGCGTGTGCTTATCGAAATATCGGCCGTCCTCAGTTTTTCCTGTTGAAAGAATAGCATTAAGTGGAATAGATACAGGCTCCTTGAATGGATTCAATTCAGTTAAAACAAATTCTTTTACAGGATTTTGAACCTCTCCTGGATTTGCTAAAACAGTAATGCTCTCAATCTCGAAATTCCCTTTTTGAATCAGGTATGCGATTAAATCATCGATATGGGCATTTGCAACACCCTCAATTTCAAGTTTAGCCGTCAATTCAAGTTCAGCACCCCAAATAGGCTTGAATGGCTTATCTGAAATAAACTTACCCTCCGGATTAATATCTTTTGCGATGCCTGGATATAACACCAGAACACAATCCGATGTAGCTCCGGCAATTAGGAATTTCAATTTCTGTGACATAATTGTTTTGTTTTTTTGAAACCATTTCGGCTTAACAATTCATGACACAATGATAAATGAGGTTTTTAAATAAATTTTAAACGATGGGCTTTATACGGCTATTGGGCGGGCCTAAAATGCACATAGCTTATGCACGAGGAATGCACAAGCTATACTCTGAACTTGTTGTGTATGAAGCAGATAAGACTATAGTCAACATATTTTCGCTTCGGAAGGTTGTGAATATCCAATCCAAAGCGTTTTTTAATTATTTTCTCGTAAGGAGAGAGGTTTCGAATGAGGGCAGGAATATCCGCCCGTTGATGCTTTCCACGCCTTGAAGTAAAACCAAAATAGAAACAAATATCACTCAAAGTTTGCTTTGGATCAGGCCTTTGAGCTGGTCTCAATTCACTCATGTTTTATTCATTTTGGAATTTTTAAACTGCCTTATATTCAGGTTCTGGATCGCAAGAGTTTTCGTTAAGAATCTCCTGAACCTTCTCCTCTGCCAACTTTTGCAATTCAGTTTCAGTAAGTTCAGCCGATATTTTTTTTTCTGCAATTTCCCGCTGAAGCACCTGTTTTGACTCAGATGCAACATGGTCAGGTTGAGAACGCTTTCGGTTAACACCTATTTTGCCAAAAAGCCATTTTACCAAATTTTGCAATAGAATAATACCGATTATCAGCCCTAATAGCTGTATCACATTCATCCAATTAATTTTTTTCATTACTACAGAGTTTTTGAAATGCCTTTTTCCATTTTATAATCATCAATTTCGATAAAGTCTATATAGGAGTTTTCAAACTTTTCCTCACCCAGCTTTTTTATATAAATTTTATCGTCAACCGTATCAAGCAGCCTGGTTGCATACTTTTTCTTTTCAGGCAGGCTTTTATTCTCCGTCCTGCAATCCTGTATAATATGCGAAATAAGCACGTTCTCCCGGCAAGAACTTTTTACCGGCAAAGAGTCAAGTGTCTGCTTGATTACCATCATATCTGATGCCCGAATGAGTGAAGGAGCCGTTTCGTTAATCGTATGGAATTGAAACATAATCTCCAATCTTTCATTCTTTGCCTTACCACACAAAGTCAACAACACGTCAGGAATATTACCACGGAAAATTGCCGTTACATCGTCGAATATTATCACTGCATTCTTAATCTTGAAGCACTTTTCAATAAACAACCTCCAGTCAGTGGTTTGAACCCGAACCGAAGCTTTTTTGGGAAGAACATAATCCAAATCCTTAATATCTATGATTTGAATCCCGTGGTAGGTTGAATTATTAAAAGTGTGATCGAAAATTATTGTCCGTTTCGGGTTTACCTCACGTTTTCGGAAGTATTCTGCAATTTTTAAGGCTTCGAAACTCTTTCCAGTATCCTTTTTTCCGCCTATCCACCATACATTTCCCTTCGGGTTCATATCAAATAAAAGATTTTGTTTTGCGGATGATGTTTTTACCGATTACAGAGAAAACGCCATAATTTTTGCCAACCAACACCGAAAATTCGCTTGCAACCATCATCAACATCATTTTTTCAATACTTAATTCCTGTAGCTTTCCGGCATTCATTTTTCGCTGTAAATCGTATTTTACGGCCTTTTTCAAGATTCTTTCATTTGCTGCAGTATCGGAAGGCTGAGTTTCCTCAAGCTTCTTTTTAATCTCACATCTTTCGAGGATTTCCTTTATTTCCGGTGTTTCCGGACCACCTTCTGCCTGGTGTTGTCTGAGCTTGTCGTAATCCTCTGGACTAACGACTAATTCCGAAAGCCCACCTTTGCCCAAACCCAGATATAAGTGAAATTTGGTCATTAGCAATTTCGTAAGCAACTCTGCACGGGTTTCCAAATCTTCATCGGAATACCGGGGTTGATATGTACTTTCTGGCTTTGGCAGAAACTCGAATCGTTCAGCGGGTGGCGTATTCCCCTCAACCCCAACATCAGAATACGGGGTTCCCCGATGGGGTAAAGCCTCTTCGACCGCCTCCGGAATCTCGCTAAAGCTAAACAGCCCTTCTGTTTTGTCCTCTATGTTTTTTAACAAATTGCCGTAGTCGATCATTTTAATATGTGTTTAATAAGCGGAGTACCGATCTTTCCAATAGTTTTATAAAACAACTTTTTAATGGGACTCCAGATTCGGTATTTTAAAACAAGTTTCCAGGTAATTCGATGTTCAAACTCTACCATCTTTTTCTCCCAGTACTTGTTTAACTCGGAATGATGAACAAAACCCCAATCTTTCACATGTTGAAACGTTGCATTCAGGTTATTTATCCGGTAATTTTCGATTTCTGTGAGATTTCGATGCTTTTGTTCCAACATCTCAACTTTTTCGAAAAAAGCGGCTGCCCTGGTTGCATCGCAATCTTTGAAGAATACCTCATCTGGCCTGTTTGTCACGATTTCCCCTAAAAGATTGATTTCAACTACTGCTAAAACTTTCATATTTAGTCATTAAAGAGATGCCAAAACCCTGTTGGAAAACAACCGCGGATGATTTCCGTTTTATTGATTCTAACCATTTTTGACCATATAGGCCTCTCAGTGAAGTTTACGAAATCCTCAATCACCTTTGAAGTACCCTTCCGTAATTCAATGAAACTCTCTTTAATTTCTCTTGATTGTGACTCCCTTTCAGAAAACGCCCTGATTTCCGCATCTTTTTTGGAAATCTCAGCTTTCAAGATTTCAGAAAACTTCGCTTCTACTTCTATTTCCCTCGACGTTGTTAAATATCGATCTTCCTGAAATCCGTTTGTTTTCAAGGATTCCCGTACGATCTCACTTTCGATTTCCGAATAATTTATAATAAGAGACGATGAAGCCTCAATCTGGCCTTCGTTAATCTCTGGATTCTTAAATACAGGATTTCCGTGGTTTTCTGAGTTCTTTTGAAGGATTCCAGCTCTTAACAAATCGATCAGGAAGTCATCCCAAGCCATTGTGTCAGGAGAAGTTTCGAATAATTTCCGGATTTCCCGTAAATCTGAGGATTCGGCGGGTATTTCAATAATCTCAGAATCTGGATCAGATTTTTTGGATTTCCAACGCTGATTGACAAAATCCGTTAAAATGCTACCGGAAATTACCTCGATTCCCACATCTTTCTGATGTGAAAAATTATTTAAGGCATGAGCAACGTCTAAGCCTACAAGACTTTGAATTGTATAGGTTCTTTCTTCGAGGATTTCCGGCTCAGGAATGGAAATCTCGACTGGTTCCGGAAAAAAATACTCCGTTAAGGCTTCCCGGATTACTCCTGCTTTGCCGTCTTCATACTCCTCAGCTTCTTTGTTAATCTTTTCAAGAAGTTTCTGGCTGACTTTTGGAGAGGTTGTATTGTGGATTCCGTTGTTTCTGCTCTTTTTCATCGGATTTCGTTGGATTTCGTGACTATTGACAAAATGAGAATAAGGGCGTATCTTAGCATCAACATTCGACCTTTGTACTACTGATACCACCCTCTTTTTCCTTGAAACAAAGCTAGCTGAACGGATTTCCATTCACAATAGGCACACAGTTTCCGGGAGGTTCACAGTAAGTTCACGGTAACTTGGCAGCAAATGATCGGATATTCATTAACACAAATAGCAAATTGCTACTCAACCAAAGTCTCTACATTCAAATTTCACGCTCAAAACAGCGGACTATCTCAACGACTTCCTAAAATCTTGAATTATCGTGCGGTGATTTATCCTCATGAGGCAGTTATAATCATGCAGTTTTTAGGTGAGTGCCCAAAGCTGGCAAGACTGGCAGGAGTGAGAATATTGGCTTAATTATCCAGTAACTCGTTGAAGTTTGAAATAAAAATCTTATGGGCTTCGTTTGCCCCTTCAATGGCAGCAAGTAGTTTTGCTCGCAACTGATAATAATCAAACAGATTATCTGTTGAAATCTGAATAGTATCGTGGAAAATCGATAAAAGTACCCTCTCAGAATTCCCGTTATTTATGTAACGGCTCAGAAATATTCCCCAGTTTTTAGACGGTTTTGAGTTAAGGGCAAATGGCAGCGTTATCATTTCATTGAAATAGCTGATTTCCGTGAGAATTAAGCCTTTCAAGTGGATTTCCTGAAAGACTTCCGTTGCATAAAATTCTTTTTCAAAATCCTGCATCAAAGGCTCAACATACTTCTTGTAATTTAAAGTACATATCAAGTCTTCATAATTCTGCTCAAACATGGCTTCTGACGAGAAATCGAGGTAAAATCTTGTGGAAATCCAATCCGGCATTGATAATGAACGATTTCCTGAAACTATGACAGGAATAATTTTTGATAATTGCCCCTTTTTCACGGAAATCCTTGAAAAAATATCACCTGAATAGGTTTCAATGATTTTCTGTTCAGAGAGATATTTATATGAAGGATTCAAAAGCATTATGATGAAATCAAACGATTCAACTATTCTTCGTTGCGTTTCCAACAGAATTGTGGCAGGTACATTTTTTAGGATTTCCCGGCTGACTTTGAAATTTTCGTAATTCAGGATCTTTTCCAACTTTTCAGCGAAATCCACGATTTCCGTCGAATCTATTGCATAAGAGATTAGAATTTGCCTTTGTTTGGATAATGCTTTCATAAATGGCTAAAAGATAACAGCCTTTAAATTACTAAAAAACGGACTTCAGTAATGGAAGTCCGTAGTAATATTTCACTTTCCAAACCAATCATCCCAACCTTTCCATTCTTTAAATGATCTATCTGGAGTCTTATATAATTCATTTGGAAATGGAGGCACATCCTGATATTTGTTTTCAACGTATTTTCTATATCGGCTTGAATTAATAATCCCATTGGGTACTAAATTTTCCTGAACCCATGATTTTGCCGTTTCAAAATCCCATTTTTCAAAGGTTTCCCGTCCAAAAAAATCAGGCCAACTTTTAAAACCCTTAATTTTATCAGGTGACCGAGGAAGCCCCTTCGGCATTTTTGGAGCATTTTCATAAAGACCATTAAGATAATCAAACCATTTATTGAAAGTTGTAACTCCAGCAGGCACTAAATTATCCTGAACCCAAGATTTTGACGTTTCATAATCCCAATAAAAAGCCTTTTCCCTTCCGAACCAGTCATCCCAACCCCTAAATTCCTTATAGGATGGTGGATGAGAGAATATCATCTTTGGTAATTCGGGAATGTCAGGAAACTTGCCCGCCCTATATTCCGCCCATTTAGACTGTCTATCTATTCCCAGTGGTACCAAATTATCTTGTACCCATGATTTTGCGGTTTGGTAATCCCATTTTTTTGTTCCCAAAAAGTCTGGAAATCCACTCCAACCTTGCGACTTGTAAGGAACAGCAGGTTGTTTGGGAATGTCACCAGGTAATGGTGGTAGTTCAGGGTAAAGCCCTTCTACATAATCTCTCCATTTAATAATCGTATCAATACCATTTGGTACTAAGTTCTCCCGAACCCATTGCTGGGCATCGGTATAGGATCGATAGTATAAACTTCTGATATTAGTCCACACCTTTACATTTATATCATCTAACAATTCCTCAAAATTTAATGAAATTGAGGAGTTGTCATGAATAACCATTTCCCCCTGATTGGGCATATTTTCAGCACGACCTCTTTGTCTCTGACGGAAATAGGCAGCCAATTGTTCATCTTGACCCGCCAATACCGATAATGTCCTTCGTAAATTCTTAACATTATCGTGATCCAAGTCCACCGTATCTCCGACCAAGCAGGGAATCAGAATATACCCAAACTCTTTGCCCGGAGATACCCGCCATGCCCTCCCAGCTGCTTGTACTATGTCAGTAGCAGAATGCCTTTCGTCTGCAAAGCAAACGGCATCTACAGCAGGAATGTCAAAACCTTCGTTTAAAAGCCGGGCATTCGTAATTAATGCAATTCCAGCTTTAGAATATTTTCTAACGACTTTCTCCCTGGTTAATGCGTTGTCAGTGGAATTAAGGTGAAAAGTTTTAAGTTTAATGCCCATTTTACTGGCAACCTGAGCAATGACCAACTCAAAGTGTTTGGCTTTGTTAATATTCGAATGGTAAGAAATAACTTTTTTAAGGTTATTCTTATTGATCGCCTTGCACACGGATACAGCGATGCTTACAATCCTTAAGTGTTCCTCATCAAAATAATTGGAAGAATCCTTGAAAACTATATTCTCATAATACATTGACCTAACCTGTTCGTTTGAACAGTATAAAGTCATAACCTTGTAATCTGAAATAATACCTGCTGATATGGCCTCACGAATAGTCAGATTATAGAATTCTGAACCGTAAACCCTTTCATCATCCATTGATTTTACAAACTGGTTGTCACCCAATCCAGCTAAAACCTTTGGAGTTGCAGTCATGAATAAACGCTTTCTTATCTTAATGTCATTATTATTCAGAAGCAATTGAAAGAGGGCCTTATCAACTCCGGCGGTGTGGTGGGCTTCGTCAAAAATTGCCAAATCAAAGGTGAACTTTGTTTTTTTTGAGGCATTTACCATCCCTTTGCTACTATGATACGTCGTAAAAATGACGATATTTTCTTTTTGATTTTTTTTTAGAAAGTTGATTATGTCATCTTCATTGGTTGTTACTTCAACCTCGAAGAGTTTCCCCAACTTCTTATCACTGCCTAAAACCAAAATTTTGAAATCATTTCTTAGTTCTTTGAAATCACTCAACCAAGTTTCAACCGTTTGGGCTTCAAGATGTAAATTTGGGAAAGCAATAATTAGACTTTTTGCTTCCAATTCCTGAGCTAACCACAGTCCAGTAAGTGTTTTACCGGAACCGCATGGCATTATCATTTTTCCTCTGGCATTTTTCGAGAAATATTCAACGCCTTTTGCGATTGCTTTTTGTTGGTATGGAAACGGTTTTTTCATTCTTTTAACCTTAATTTTCCTGTGATACAAAAGGAACAATTGCTTTTTCTAAGTCCTGGCCCTCATTTAAATTCCAGAATTTTGCAATTTCCGCCTGAAGAACAAATACCTGTGATGAAGTCAGGTTTCTAATTTTTTCAATTGCTATTGCTGAATCGGCTCCATGCCTGCTAAACGTTCCGTCTAACTCTTCCGCCTCCTGACAGTGTGAGCAAAAGATATTTGCACTTGCCTGAAATTGTGGTGTTAACATTAGACCATTTTGCATATCGAACAATGCAATGATCTCACCTCTGGTAAACAGCCCCTTTAATTCAAAAAGAGTATGTTTATAGACATAGAAGAATCCCTCAACAAATTCTTGTGTATTTTTTGTCTGGGAATTTTGTTCGTTAATTCCTTTCATGAAATTAACAATTGACTCGTCAACCGCAATTGTCAAAGTTTTAATCATAATAAATAAAATTTATGGGGCTTTAAGTTAAAGCCCCGGTTTATATTAATCTTCAGAATCTTCCGGGTAATCATTGAGATAATAGCATAATTTCACTTCAGTGGAAGAGGGCAGCTTGACCGTGGTTGTTACATAATCACAATGGCTCACTTCACCGTACTCATCCTCAAATCTCACTCTTTCTAACGCTGCATTTCCAAACTTCTTCCGTTCTGCTCTAAGAGCCTCTATTTGAGCCAGAGTTGCGTTATTAATCTCCCATGATTTTTTGGCTTCATCATTGTTGGTGTAAATGACTTGCCATTTTTCAAGAAGTGGAAAATTTAATTTTAAATATTCCGACTCAGCTAACGAAATCCAATTCATATCTTCTTCAATCCTCGCTTTTAATAGATCAGACCCATTTTGTAAGGCCCAATTTTTCATAGCTAACTTGGCGGTGTCTAAAGTTATTTTTTCCTCTAATGCTATTTTCTCAGCCTCTTCTTTTTCAGATATTTTTTCGGAAATTAACTCGGATAAACGAGGTAAATACCCCTCGAATTTCAAGTACTCACCCGCTGAAATATTAGTATCTACCCTGATCGTATCCTTCTGGATAGTCACAAATACTATATCAGGGAACTCATAAAACCGAATATCTTCTAATTTGAAATCATTCTTTAAACCTTCCAATTCTTTCACCATTTTTATTTCAAATTTCTTGAATTCTTCATCAAAATTGGCTTTATCAACCCTCTTTTGATGAATGTCTTGCAAACATTCAATTGCTTGATCTTTACCAATGGCATCTAAACTATAACGCAATTGAAACTCCATCTTTTCTCTTCTAAAATGGGAGTCAGACAAGATAATTTGCCTTATCTCATCTGGTACTTCTAACCACTCCTCAGAAGTGAATTTCAACCGAACATCTTTCAGAACGAAATTACCTTTATTAATTTCTTCAACCTGTTTTCTTTCACTTACTACAAATTCTAAAATAATTTGATTTTCCATTTTTTTTGTTTGCGGAATACGTCCACGGCTTTATTTTATATGAAATGGCATTTTATACGTCAATTAGGCATGCCTTATCTAATTGACAGACCAAATGTTTGAAATATATTTGACATTTACAAATATATTTCAAAATATTTTCAAAATATATTTAAATATGCCTTTTTCAATCATTTAAGGCACTTTTAGAATAAAGAAAGGGAACATGAAATATTCAAGTTCCCTTTCTTATTTACTCTTTTGTTTGCCAATTGATTGTTAAAAACGCATAACCCTTACATGCCATAACTATCAAATCATCTTTAGTCAGTAAATCTTCACTTTCTATATTATCCTGATTATAATTACTTATAGGCTCTATGCACTCGCCAGATGGATTAACATAATCCTCGTTCAGTACCCAAACACCTAAACCACCCTTTGCTACCTCGTCATCTTCTACCCAAGTATGAATCTCCTTATCCTTATTAATACGTTGAAATTCCGGATTGCTGATTATTGCAAGCAATTCAGACCAAGTCATTCCTTTTTTGTCATTCTTTTCCATTAGATAGATTGGTTAAAATTATTGTAAAGTTCTCAGTAAAAGAAAATGAAATTTTTGAGTAGTAAAGTCTGAAACCTTGTTTTTGTACATAGTCTTGATAACTTTTTCGAAGTATTCGACATTGCACCCGGCATCAATCGCAGTCATCCAGTTATTTACCTGGCTAAGGTATAATACTCTAACAGACTGAATAATGGCTGCTTTCTTCAATACACCGTTTTCATGTATTTCAACTGCTCGCCCTTCATAATATTTATCCGGGTTGTAAAGCCTGAATGTAGTGAAATATTCACAATCCAGCTTATGATTCCAGTTCTTTGAAAAGCTTATTTTTTCAGGTTTATTATCCATAACCGGTATTGTTTATTCGTCTGACATTTTCATATTTAACTCCTTGATCTTCCCCACCTCACAGGCTCGAAATAACGCTTTCATATAGTCGCCCCAATTGTGTGAAGGATCAGTCCGGAAGAAAGACCACCAATCTGGCTCATTAAAACGATCCGGGGTAATATGATAATTATTCGATGTTTCAAATAAACTACCATCCTCAAGAACCTCCCAGGTGCCGAATTTATCAAGCGTAGAGCGTTTTGAAGATTTGGCCATAGTGATTTAAGTACTCGCTGTACAATTCCGGAGCATTTTCCTGCATATAATGCTTCTGATATTTTACCTTCCCCTCTTCTATTTTATAGACAGGGATTATCTGCCCGCCAAAGGCCACGAAGCTGCCACCGACTTTATTCGTTGCTTCATCGATTTGAGCCTTTCCGACTATATTTTTCAGAGAATCGATGTAATTCCAACCTACCTTATCCTCAGTTCCGTAAGCTTGTCGCTTATAGTGAGTGTCAGTAATTAAGACCTCCTTATATTCATATTTCAATGATTGATTTCCCCAGAGGTCCGTTATTGTATGTGAAATCTTTTTATTTTCAACCCTTGTTTCATAAACAGGCTCCTCAACAAGTTTGTATGTATAGATTGCCTTTTCGAAGGCTTTTATTCCGAAAAGAGAGTCACTTCGGCCCCATAATCTTCCTATGACTTTTCTGGTTTCAAACTTTGGTTTATATTCCTGACGACCAGTCTCAATTTTCACTTCCTGACCATCAAGTGACAATTCATAACGATAATTGACAATATATTTTTTTAGCATTCCAAATTCTTCTGTGCTGACAAACTCCTGATTTTCTTTAAGCTTAGGCTTAATTTCCTCAGCAGATTTCGAAATATATTTAGTAACATACGCCGTTACACTCTTTGCATTTTGGATGGGTATCACCTGGGTGCTTGGCGGATCGGTGAAATTATTCTCAACCTTTTTACGGTAATTATATTCAAGTACTAATCTTGCCAATTCAGCAGATTTTTTAACAGAGAATGACTTTCTGCCATTTTTGAAAGTTTTAATAAACTCTGCTTCTATTGCGGGATGAAGGGTTTTAGGTATTTCATTATTTTTATGAGCAAAGAATAACTTATCCTGTATTTTTTTTCTATTTGACTCGATCTCCTCAGCCGTGCATGCAAAACCATTTCTATACTTATGAAGCTGCACATTGCGGAATCTGTCAACATAGCCCAATCTGTTAACGATCTGGTTCCAACGCCATCTAATCTGGTCCTTGTCAATCCAACGATCGACTATGATGTGAAAATGAAGCTGACCGTTTTTCTGTGTTTCGGCTCTCCACAAGTACACCTTTACATTGCAGCCCTGCAGCAACCCTTTTCCCTTGCCTTTTCTTGTAATGTATTCTCTATCACTCTTCAACCATTCAATAAATGGGTCTAAGCATTCATTTTTAATAAAATTATCATGATGAAGTTGCTTGCTGGGAAGTGTTAAAGTAATGAAAGTCGGATAGACTTGGTTATTTTGCTGATATTCTACACCCGAGATTCTCTTCACCTGATCCGCTAGCAAACTGAATGACTTTTCTCCGTTTTTTGTTTTCGAATCTGTCGCATATTTCATCCCGGTTGTAAGCTCAACCGACATTAAGAAGTTTTCTGCCAGGTTTTTCAAGTTTCTTTTTGAAGCATCTGACAGGTATCCGTTCATATTTTCAGACTTTGCACCATCTTTTAGCAAATTGGCCAATGAGGCCTCATTTTGCGTTGTTTCCTCTGATCTTTCTGAACTAATCCACCGTTTTGTAATTATAACCGAGTTCGGTTTAAACTTGGCGATTGTATCGAATTCGGCAATTGTTTTCATCTTAATTCTTTCAAAATGGAGTTTTGTAATTGTACAGGCATTTCTTTGAATTTTCTCAGGAAGTTTCTCTTTATTCGCTTTAGTTTATCACGTTCCCTAAAATCACTTCCCAAATACCTATAATCTTGTAGTTCGACCGGGCTTTCATAATTTTTGTATAAATACTCTTTTGCCAATCCACCCCTTGTTTGTGACCAAAATTCAATTAAACTATAACAGGGGGGGGGTAACAACTCTTGATAAATCTGATTTGGGTATGTAGAAATAAGCTGCTTGCAACGAATGTTTTTCAGACACTCCAGATATTCAATATGATCTTGGTCAGTCATTTCAAATTCGTATCTTTTCACCTGGCTCTTCCTTGATCCGAGTGGGTAAGGAGGGTCTGAATAAATCAAGGAATTAAAATCTTCAATTAATGCCTTGTATTTTTCAATCAGATCGATGGCACCAAGATTTTCAATTATCAAAATAGATCCAGCATCGTTGTTTCCTTGGCAAGTACATTTAATTTCTCCGATACTGCAGGCTCGGTTATTTTCATGATATATCCGGATAAAATCTTTTCTGTCCGTATCATGAGCAAACCTGATGCTTTCCGGAAAATGATTCACAAGATTCTGGTAAACTCTGTGATTAATATCATTTAAGATCGTGAGGTGTGCAGGGATCATATTTCGAAAGATACTTGCATGGCCGGCATAGGATTCGACATAAATATCGACAGCTGGTATCTGATTAATGATAGTTTGATATGTGCCATCTGAGCCTTTTCCGCCAAAGTATGATTCCATAGTTTAATCCTGTTTGATTTATCCGATAATTCCTTGTTACTGCCAGGTGGTAACTTGTATTTCTGTGTATCTGACAACACTGAAAGAGAAAAAGGGAAGAAGCGACGTAGAGATAAACCCATTAGGCTTTCGCCAGATTTTGTCACTCTCCGGCGGGATTTCTACACAATTTCAGAGTATCACAGTTAGGGCTATAATAATCCCTCTGAGACAGGACACACCCATTTTGGCATCTCTTTAAGACATACAAATGTTCTCCATTTGACCCAATTTCTACCTCAGCAACCATTGCAAGCCTGACCGAATGGCCTTTTTTGTTGTTGATACACTTGGGAGTAATTACGACAAAATCACGAGGTTTGAATTCAGCTTGAAGTTTGTATGTTTCAATAACATCCTGCCTCCTTGAGTTTGCATAACTAATAATGCAGTCTAATGATAGCATTTCACTTAAATAATCATCCTGTGTCATTTTCATAAATCGTTTTTGACAAGCCTTTTGTCTGTTATTTAAATTTAGTTTTTCGATACCTTCCATTTCCGTCAGAATAAATACCAATCAATTGATCAGTATTTCTTTTATAGCCAAAGTCGGCTATAAATTCATCAGGAATGTAGTAGGTGTCTATAAGCTTAGAAATAACAGGGATTGTACCAATACTACAGCCTTCACCTATAATTTGAAAGTTTGCTCTAAATACCTCACAAACAGGAAAAAAATGAGATATGCTCGATGAGTGTCTGGCATAAAGCTCAAGTCTCATTCTTCTGATACAAAGGAAAAACTCCCATATGCTGACCTTGCCAGGTAAACATCTTTCCGTAAAATCGATACTTGCAACCTTTTGCCCCTGATAAAGGCATCCGAAATCAGCAAAATCTCTAATTTTTACGGTATTCAACCTGTTGAACTCCGTAATATCAGAAATGATATTATCGCTATTCTTCATATTTTCAGGTCTATTTTATTTAGGATTTACATTAGTTGATAAATCCTTGGCAATCAGATATGGGCAATCTATATCATGGATGATGGTTTGTAACCCCTTATAATTAATTGCTTCAATATCAGAAAAACAGAAAGGGCATTGATAAATTGAAGGATGGTAGCTATCGTAATTTCCTTCATATACAGCATTTGTTTCTAGCACCCCTTTGCATAATTTTTGAACTTCTTGTTCGCGTTGGTTATCTTCCATTTTTTATTGATTTAAATTGGTTCTGACAGAAAAGGTATCAGGGTAGCGTTTACACAGCGACTATTGGTCTTATTGTTGTTTGCCACATACGGTTTGTGTGCGTATAATAAATACAATCATTACTGCTTTTCCTCAATTTTCAACGGATTGAAAGGATTACAGAACCAATGTTTTTAAAGTCTTTTATTCGGAAATTCTCTAATTTGAATATTTATCGGGAACCCTTCAATAACCCGGAACTAATTTTGTCAATAGGGTAACCTTTACTGGCAAATCACCGGAAGTGAGAAAGAACAAATCGGCTCCGGATTGCTTTACGCTTTCGTTATACCTCTTATAAAAATAGGCCGTTCCCAGTATCTCACCTATATGTCCCCTTGAACCCTTAAAACATAGTGAACCAAAGAAGGTCTCGTTATCGGCAGACACCCTATAGTAAGCAGGCATATCATTTATCAAAATTCCATCAGCCTTCTCAAGCAACATAATTGCCTGATCGATACTGATAATTGTTTCTGTTAATTCTGGTAATTGTTTCATGCTCTTGTGACTTTAACAGGGTGTTTGTATAATGCAATCTGACTATTATACTCGAATGAATAACACCTGCCGTGCGAGAATTGAATGTAAACCTTATAAGTTTTATGAAAGACATGAGCCACCTTACCCTTTCCGTTAATAATACAGTAAACCGTATCTCCAACCTTCAAACTACCTAAATCTATGGGGTTCAAATTATCAGAATCCCCCTTTTTAATATACTTAACCAGATAATAAGCTCCGATAATCCATGAGGATATAAGCAGCGAATCGGTATATAAATCCATCAAAAGATGTAATTTTTCCATAATCATGTTTTTTTTATAAAATCAGTTCAGAAAAAAATCACACAGGCAACACCTGCAGCACTTGCAACGCCTTTTAGGTCGATATTTTATTTCGTGCTCTCGGTATCCACGAGCAAAAGCCTTAAGCACCCTTGCAATAAATATTACCAAAAAGAGCATTACGGATTCCATCAGACGCTTTATGCCACGTGACTCACTCTTCATCTTCATACCAATCATTTTCGTCGAAATCATCATCATCCTGAAAACTATAAAAATGACGTAGTGCATCATCGTCCTGACAATCATTACAACCTTCACAAGATTCCGGAGTCTGATCTGTAATTACATCATCCCAACTGCCATTGCAGTAACATTCACCGCCGCAAATACAACATTCGTGGGCCATATCTAAAAATTAGGGAAAAGTTGTGTAATAAGCTTCATCAAAAGTTAAACATGGATTCATTCCGCCGATCTCAGCATGACACAAGCTTACAACCTCTGCTATACACCGTTTGTATTTGTCTGGATCGTTGCAATCAATCATTCGTCCCGTTACAACACAAATAGAATCACCACCACTGTAGCCACCAAAATTAGGATTCATAACCCTTTTGGCCATAAACACCCTAGCATCCAAGTGCAAATCGTTCTTTTCACCTATCCTCTTCGAATTGTGCTGCCAACTATAGCATACCTTATTTAACACCTCTTCCGGAGGTTCAACCGCAAATGGCTCCTCTGGTATAGTCTCATTGCCTAATTCAGCATAAAATCTTACTACTCTCATTTCCAATAAGTAGAGACAAGGTCGTACAGAAATATACCATCGGCAGCGATTAAAAAGCCAAAAGAGCCAAGAGTTCGCAAAAACACCGGGTTGAACAGTTTCTCGTATCTACGGTTTGACTGTGCCAATAAAATGGAATTTCCCCAAAGTGTCAGGAAATTTGCGAGTCCTATCAGGACCATAATAATGATAGTTGTCATGGTTTTATTTTCAGTTTAATTCCAGTGAAAATTGAGATAGCGTAATAAAATAGCCTTTCCTAATGCCTTAGACCAGCTTTCTGGCAAGATGGGTACTACTGAATTACCAATAAATTTCTTTTTATCTGATTCATTCCCGAAAAGTTTGTAATCAGACGAAAACCCTTGAATTAGAAGCAATTCTAAGACCTTAAGCATGCGCATTTTAATATCACTGATACCATATAGGCACATGAATTGCTTTATTTTGACCATAATTTCTGAATCACCTTCATAGATTGGAACCCGAAATTCCCCTGTCTCAGCTGTCAATAGGTACAATGGTGATTTATCTTGCCTTGCTATAATTACCGGGCATGGATTAATAACACTTGAAGAGTGACCTCCATATGAAGGATTAATAATGTAGTGGTGCTTACGGCTTGCTAAAATTGTAGGGGCAGGATTATCCAGACTATGAGCATTACCCCGAAAACTTGGTGAAACAATAAATGGACTTGCAGTCATCAAACAATGTTTGTCATTTGACAAAATTGATCCAGCAGGTTGATTTAGACTTTGATGATTATTCACACCTGAAAATTGTTTGTCAAACCAATTTACCTTAAGCAATCCAAATCTGTCTTTTGTTGATATTGTTCCGGCAGGGTTGTCAATAGATTGAGAACCTTTACTATTCCCATAGTAGGAGGTAAGAAAACTGGCAGTGATAAGACACTGGCCATCTGATGTTTTAATAGTCCCGGCAGGTCCATCTAAACCTATAACTTTCCCATCAGGTTTACCACTATAATATTTTGCGATAAAGGAAAACCGTTTCACCGAAACCAATCCTAATCTATTTTGAGCAGGAATGACAGGGCAAGGTGAATCAATAGAAGGAGGGATATGCACTCCGGTATTTTTATTGACTGAATTATACTTGAGTAAAAACTCATCCTTTCCCCCAGCAACAAACTTAATCAATCCGGAATAGATTCGCTCCAAGGAAGCATCAACCAAAGGCTTTTTACGGTTAAAAATAGATTGCCCCTCATCTTGTAAATCCAGAACATCCCTTACAGGCTTCCACGGTTTCAAATCTCCAAATAAATGCCCTTTTGATGGCTTTTTAGCATGAGTTGGTGATGGCCATACTATCGGAAGGTCATATTTCGCAAAGCATCCGAACAGACGGTTTCTGCTTGTATAAGCCCCAAAGTCTGCTGAATTTAGCTCTTTCCAGTATTCCTTATATCCGTAATTTTCACAAATAAATTGCCTCCATTTCAACCAGTCTTGGCCATTTTTTCGCGAAACAGGCTTGCCTTTTGCATCCAAAGGCCCCCAGCTCATGAACTCCACCACATTCTCAATTTGGACATATTCAGGGTTAATTGCTTCGATGTAACGTGGCAATCCCCACGCCAGAGTTCTACTGTCTGCATCTCTCGGAAGCCCTCCCTTTGCTTTTGAAAAATTTGTGCATTCCAGCGATGCCCATAGAATTATTTTTATTCTTGGATACAAAGCCCTTACCTCTTTTACGAGTTTGACAAATTCAGTCAAATCAAGGGTCAGAATATCCTCTTCAAAATGTCTTACTTCCTTGTGGTTAAACCAGTGTGATTTGATTGCACCCGGATCATGATTAACAGCAGCAATTACCTTACATACTGGAATTGATTTATTATAGGTTTCTTTTATGGTAAAATCGTCAAATCCTGCACTTTTGGCAATTTTTTCAAATTCCTTAAAGCTACCAAAAACCCTAGAAGGCTTCATTTTTGCTTTTGAAAATCCGGTAGAAGTTCCACCAGCACCGCAGAACAAATCAACAATCCCAAAGATTGGTTGTTCCAAAAAAGAAATATCTGCATTTGGACAAAAATCAGCCGTTTCGTGAGCAATTACCATATCATTAAATGTTACAAGTACCTATAATTTTAAAAAAAAGAATGTCATACTTTTCTTCAAATGGACGCACATGGGTAATAACTGCCTGAATCGATCGATTAGAAAAACCACATTCTTCATCATATTCAATAAATTTGATTGCATCAATTTCCCACCACGGTCGAAATATCTTCTTTTTAAGTATAGCATAATGAAGAACCCCTGAATAAATTAGAGAGAAATCCTCTTTAAGACAGCATATCTCATATGGATATTCCGACAGATCATTCCAAGTTGTTGGTGGTGCTCCGGAATCGCAAACAAACCTCTTTGGTACAATAATACCGTTTTTAAGAGGCGTCATATTAACAACATCTGTAGCCATACTTAAACAGTTTAAATCATTATTTCTGTAAATCTCTATGCCTGGCGGTGACTCTTTCGTGAAGTTGAATAAACTTGTCGTAAGAGAGCGTAAGCTTCAATAACTGATGATTCTCAGTCCAAATTTCCGCTACCTCTTTTGTGGATTTCGCCCGATTTACCTGCGAAAGCACAAGATTTTCGATCATTTGTTCTTTTACGGAAATCCCAGAAATAGGAGGGAAGAACATGTTGGAATCTTCGAAATCCAGTGCTTTCCTTGCTTTCCTAAACCTTTCATCGTGTTGGGCTTGCATTATAAAGAAGCAATCATTCAACTTGTCAACAATTGTTTCCAAATTCCTCAACTTATCAACCCTGTCTTGAAATTTTTTAGTTAAATCCGGACTAAGTTTCTCATATTGCTCTCCGGAAATCGCAATATTGGCCCAGATTTCCGAAAATAATCCCTTCGCCTCTACGTAAAGATTTCCGACGATTTCCCGAGAATGTTCCTCCATACCTTCTTAAGAAAATCCCCCGACATTTGCCGGGGTTTTTACATTCAGACCAAAATATAACCACTAATAAAAAATATCGGTTGGTACTATACGCCTTACCGACTTTCGTACATCTTCTGCCAAAACACATACTCCATCAACAAAGCTCACCCAAATTTTAGAATTCGATTCGAAGCCCCATATAGGGGAATTAAGAGTAACAAGAAACATAGAATTACGGTTTTAGAGTAATAAGAGAAACAATACAGATAATATAAATGGCAAGACACAGCACCAAATCAATCAAACTTACACCATTGGTGAGGATTCTGTAGAACAGAATTCCGACTGCCAGGTATCCGGAGAAAATCAGTAGTTTCCGTTTCATAGCTATGTCGAAATAAATTCCTCAGCTTCAACTTCTTCGACCACATGCTTATACTTCAAATTTATGACCTCCCAAATAGCAATCTGCTCTACGTCAGACAGTACTTTATTTCCTGCGACCTTTTTCTTCCAGGTCTCGTATGTAATCGTTGGAGAGTCTCTTCTCCTATAATCTACCCGGAATACATTCGGGAACAATTCGATACAATAACTATATAACTCAAACTTATCCCTGTTTGAAAGTCTTTCTTGGACCCTCTTCCAGTCCTTAAATGTTAGTAGCGACATAATTATAGTGTTAAATTTCTGATCGTAATATTCTAGTACCTTTGCTTTCTTATACTTCCGTCTTAAGGACATTAACCTCTCTTGTGCCTTATATGACCTCTTTGTCATACTTGTAATGTGGTAATATCCGCATTCAAGACACCTATATGATCGGACTGGTTTTTTCCTGTTATCCAAAATTGCTGCATACTCGTCAATCTTTCGGATAGCTATCGATTTCGATAAGAACTTGACTTTTGTACACATCTTTCACAGGTTTAGATTTTAAGGGGATTTCCAGTAGATTTGTAATTATCAGAGAACAAACGTTAAACCTTCAATCCCCTATTTTAACATGAAAGAATTTTTCTATTACCTTCTAACTTTTACAGCAGGACTCATTTCGGGAATAGTCTTAGCCAATTTCTTTACCAGATTCCTTTTTGCAGAATTCCTAAAATCAACGTTGATTGGACTTTACAAGTTCTTCGTCAATCTTTTTTCCTAATTTCTCGAACGCATCAGGTCTTTCTCTAAAATACTCCATACGGGAGAGGCCTGAATTCTCTATTTCATCCATAAATTCATCAGCATGGGGAGTCATTTGCGCCATCATCCTTTTAAAGTAAATAACCAACAAAACCCCGCCATATAATAACCCAGCACAAAAACTAACAAACAAACTTACCGCAATAGAAAGGGCAAACACCAAAATTTCTTGCTGATCCATATTCGAACATTTTAAAGAGTAAAAAAATTTACTTGAAAAACGCTTTGATCTCTTCGTCAAGCTTTTTCCCCATTTGTTCAAAAGTATCAGGCTTTTGAGTAAGAAAATCCTTAAGCGAAAGTCCGGATTCTTTTACCCTGTCGCTCAATTCATCAGCCGGGAGCGTTACTTTATTCAGAGCCTTCTTAAAAATAGTTCCAAAAAGGATCTGACCGTAAAACGCTCCAATACAAAAGCTAACAAGCGAACCTGCAACAACGCAGAGAGTAAACAGTAAAACAATTTCAGGTTGATTCATTTCTTCGTGGCTTTTAAATGTTTACTGATAGTTTTAACCCGGCAACCTGAAAACATTTCATCCAAAATATGAGGTGCCACCTCAACGTACATTAGAAGAACTTCTCCCGTTTTCGGATCATACTTTTCGCCTCCTGGCTTGTATCTGGGATTACCTCCCTTCTGAGGCTTTCGAAAAGATAGAAACTTGTTTCTGTCAAGGTCATCAACATTAAGCAGCTGAAACTCTTCCGGCGTACCCGTTAGTCTGATTTTCATGTTTATAGATTTTAATAAAGTATTAAAAAAAAGCTATTTACTACCGAAAACTAAATTTTTTGACGAAAAATGTATCAAATCTGATTACTTTCCGTTTACTTTATGACATATTTCTGATACAAATGTTATATAAAAATATTACAAACGCAAATAAAATTTGAACATGAAGCAAAAATTTTATATCAATGGCTTGATAGTCAAGGAGTTGATGAGAAAAAAAAATATAAATTCATCACAAATGGCAAGACTTTTAGACATGACCAGAACCAATGTCGGTAATATTCTTGAAAGAGAAATGATAAAAGAAGACCTTGCACTGAAAATATTATCCAAACTTGGTTATACAATGAATGATGTCGAAGTAATGTTTGTTAAAGGAGAGTTTGACAAAGAGAAAAAAGAATCTTTATCTGACAATTATTTGTACGACTTTGTAGAAGAGATTAAAAGCCTGACCAAGACGATTGAAGATTTAACCAAAACGAACTACCAACAAACACAAACCATAAATGCGCTAGTAATGGCGCAATTGGGAAAGTATAGTCCTGTACTTATGAATCCGTCTTTTATTTTATTTGATAATTAGTTGAAGAAATAACAGATTTAGGTACAGGCGCAATCTTCGGGTTGCAAGGAGTTAAAAATCAGCAAGTTATGAGTGACCGAAGAGCCTCGATAGGAGGCTCTGATAATCAAACACTTAGCAAATCTGCTAAGTGTTTTTTTGTTTTACCGACCCCTAAACTGACGAAACACGGAGGGTCAGGTTGGAAAAGCTGAGAAGATATTTACTGTCCTGTCGTATTATCAAACCACTTTGTTTGCTACCTTCTTATCTATCTCTTTTCAGCTTCAAGTATTTTAATTTGTGTGGCAGCATTTGTGTTGTCAGGGTTTATTTTAAGTGAAAGCCTGTAATTTTTAAGGGCAGCTTCTTTTTGCCCGTCTTTCAGTAATGCTTCTGCATAACTGTCAAAAACGTTCCATGATTTGGAGAATTCTTCTGTATTTAATTTAAAAACAACCACTGCATCTTTTGTACGGTTCCTGCTTAGAAGAGAATACCCTAAAGAATTTAATTCCGACTCTAAGTTTGTAAAATCATACTTCTTTTTAGCCTGCAACTTCGCCTGCTGAAAAAATGATATAGCTTTTTCAACAGAACTTTGATAGACTTTTTCGCCTACTGATTCACCTATTGACGGTTTTGGTTTTTCGTATGGCAAATTATTCAGAATGGAAAAGATTCTATTACTTACAGGATTTAGATCAATATCAAAATTATTATTCAATACAGAATTGCTTAGCAGAATTATTACTTCCCGATCTTCAACTTCCCGAAGCATAATAGAGCGGAATCCATTAATTCCACCGGTATGAACCATGAGCGTTACTTCATGGTTGATTCCGGGAATGGAGGTTTTGTTTACTATTATACCAAAGGCATATTTATTCAGAAAGGGAGTAAACATAATGTCCTTATTTTCCTTCGACAATAATTTCTCACCATAAAGAGCCTCGTCCCAGAGTAATAAATCTCCGATTGTCGAATATATTCCTCCTGCAGCGTAAATCGCTGAAGCCATATTTATATAGCTTGCATTGGTATAATTGCCATAATTGTAATTATATCCATTCGCTCTGTTTTTTAATACCTCATAGGGTGTATCGATACCACTGTCCTTCATTCCTGCTACATCAAATATTTTCTCTTTTAGTACAATCGCATAAGGTTTTTGGGTAATAGACTCTATTATTGCCCCTAAAATATAATAGTTCGAATTGCAATAACTATATCTTGTTCCCGGTTCGTATTGAAGGCTATCACTGCAAAATTTTTCTACAAATTTGTCGGGTGTATAATGATGTGTTGCAATGTCAGGAAAAAAGTCAGGTCTGCTGGTATAATCAGGAATTCCGGAAGTCTGTGTCAATAACTCATAAATTGTCACTTTATTGCCGATGTCTTTTCTGTAATAAGGCAAAAATTTAGAGATAGGATCTCCAAGATTTAGTAGACCTGATTGCTTTAATTGCATAATCAGCATTGCCGTAAATTGCTTGGAGAGAGAAGCTATTCTGAATTTTGTATTGACTGTGTTACGAGCTCCCGATTCCATATTTGCAAACCCGTAGCCTTTCTGTAAAATAATCTTCCCCCGCTTTGCCACAAGTACACTGCCATTAAATGCCTGAATATCTTTATACGATTGCAGAAGCTGGTCAATTTGCAAGGCCTTATTCTGTGCAAGATTGGTAAAAGGAATAAAGCAGATAAAGCTCAGTGCAATGATGATTCTCTTTCCGGTCATTAAATTAAAATTTAAAGTATCTGTCCTGAAAGGCTTACCTAAAGATATTTCAGGACAGGATATTGCTATTTCATTTTCTCAAGAGTGGCAATAAAACCCCAGTTTTGGTGCTGAAGTCTGCCCATTGATTTAAAACCATTACCAAATAGAAAAGAATCTCCTTCTGAAATGACCACTAATTCATTATCACCTTTTTTGAGATTCAGGCGGATTCGGTTAGTACCGGGAGAAAGCCGTTCTAATTTGTATTTGGCATAATTAAACACTTCCTCGCCGTTTAACAAAATTTTCATTTTCCCGACAAAATCAAAATTCAGGAAATTAGCTTGTTCTGTTTCCGAATGGATATTGTGTTTGGCATAAATCACGCCGTTAGGATAGTCATAATATCGGGATAAATTTACGTAATCATCGCCCTGCTCATTAATTTTTATCCATTTATTTATTTTTTTCATCTGACCGGCACCGTAAGCAGTGGTGATAGGCAATTGCTCGGAAATTTCCCATTCAGTTATTGATTCAGGTAGTTCTTTAATAACAATGTTGGCAAAATAAGATGTTCCAAACAGCGTTCTAAGTAAAATACTGCCGTTTTGGACCTCCGTTTTCATGAGCTTAATGGACATATCTGGCTTTTTGTTATTATTGGTAAAGACTTTTAAATTATCACCCAGTACTTCAATAACGACATGAAACCATTCGAGCCTTTTAATATCGGCAGTATTCTGATAAGCCCCGTAAAATACCCAGCTCAAAGTTCCGTTATAAATCGGTATGTATTGTATCGCTTCTTCGGTACCTCCATAACCGGGTCTGAAATACAGAAACTGGTAATTCTGCTCATTGGCAACATGAAAGCCAATGCCTGACATCACAGCACCTGCAATATCCAGTTCCACTCTGAAATTTTTGTAGTTTGCGTCTTTTTTCCATGCAATTACCTTATTCTTACCATCAAGTTTGATGCATGATTTTCCTGAAAATGTAGTGTCTGTTAAGTCCGTCGTTTTATTCTCTTCAGAAAGCACAGTCCATTCGCTTGTATTAATCTTTTGCCCGAATACAAAGGCGTTTGTTATTAAAACAAGATAGGTAAAGCATAGAAAAGTAAATGACAATCCGATTCTTTTTGTTTTCTCTCTCATAGATAAGTTAAAATATGGTTGCTAATAAAAACTAACAGACCAAAACTACATTATCATGATGGGAGAGCTTGTTCAGGACTTTTTCAAGTTCGTGCAAGTTTGTTCAGAGGTGTAATGTATTGTTTGTCAAATGGTTGTAAGTGTTATCATAAATTGAAGAGCCTTGCCAAAACGAAATCGGGTAGGAGAGTATTGATGATTAAACCAATCAAGACATCAAAGAGTTTGTCGGAAGAAATAAGAAATAGTTTGGATTAACACGGGTCCGACGACTTTGGAAAGAATTTGGAAGAAAGTAAAAATTACAGAAGTAATTCCAATTTTATTATAAACGAAAGAACTGTATATTTTGCTCCTAACTCTCCTGCTATGAAGAACCAGGATTACAAAGCGAAAAGCGGTTAAACAGAGACTGATCACATATCTAACCGCATAATATAATTTGTAGTCTCTTGTTGTAAGCATTTGTTAAATGCTGAGATGGCAAACAGAAAAGTATAAAAGGTTAAAAAGATGCTCAATACTTACTGTGTCACAGACACTCTACACCATGTATTGCCCGTAGTCGAAAAAGACTACGGACAGGGAGGGGTTAAGTAATCACGTTAAATGTTACGTCATTTTCATCTTCAAAAATAGTTTTAAGCTCTTCAAGAAGATTTTTATACTCCAAGTCATTTAAAGAGTAATAAACCAGTATTTGATTTGTGTTAAACTTTTTACTTCCGCTATCATTTAAAATTATCTCTAAGTTATTTTTTGTTAAATTAATTTTAGAAATACAATTATAACTTCCACCAAAATTACTTAACTCTAAATAATATTTTGACCAGTTTAAAGATAGCTCTTGCTCATCTACGTCGTTAGAATATTGAATAATTACATAATTGGCGTAACTTTCATTTTCAATAAAACCAATAATCCAAACGTCATTTTCATCTTTGGTCAGACTAACTTTTGATGCATTAAATTTCATAATTACTTTATTGGGGTTTAATTTTGGATGTCCACGTTAGAGTTTCTCCACCTTCTCTCCATTGGTAAATAATAGGCGTTCCTGTCTGTATTGAAACTTGATTCATTTTACCTCTACAACTTGGACAAGGTGCTTGCTGACCTGTAATAATCATTTGATTTCCTGACACATTTAATAGTGACATATTTTCATTATTATTAACAGCTCTTGCTTCTGTATGACTTGCTAATGTATTTAACGGAAAACCTAAACTTTTTTCCTCTGCGGTCATATTACCGCTAACAATCCTTTCAGCTTTTACAGTTTGATTGTCAGAATTAACAATTCTAACATTAGCATTATGATGATTTTCATCAACTCCTATTGGGCCTGTCCTTCTCACACCTCCTCGTACCGTTTCGACATGAGGTATTTGTTGGGAACGGGAACGCAAAACACCTCTAGTCAAGCCTAGTCCCCCTCGATATTCCTGTGATATGACTTGGATTGAAGAAGCAAAAGCATTTACAACAATTTGTCCATTAGTCTGAGGAGTTCTTGTATGTCTATTATAAGCAGTTCGGCTATAAATCTCACCAATTCGTTTATTAGATTCTGATGGGGTAGAATTCAGCCAACTTATAAATTTATTCCAAAGTCCTTCCCCAGGCCACATTCCATCAGGATCAATAAACCGAATAGGATTGTCAAAGGCATAAGTATATGGACTCCATCTTCTTCCATTCTCTGCCAGTGGATCTATTCTTTACAATCACTCTACACCCACTTTTTCAGTTATTCAACTCGCTTTCAAAGAACTATCTGCCCATAAGATACGCACTTTTTTCTTTTCAGTTGAAAAAAAAAGTAGGTTCATTTCTTTACTGGTGCGTGGATTGGCGTGTCCGATTCACTCTGCAATTGGTCCGGGTGATGCTGGGGTTTGATGTTATTTTTTGCAAAGATTTAGTCAGCATCGCACGAGCGATTGCAGATAGCCATCAAAAGCAAAGGAAAAGGCAAAAGCGATGGGGCAAGGATTATCACTTATGTTATTACGGATAATGAGGAAGTTATCTTACTTACCATTTACGACAAGTAAGTGAAAAGGTAATATCTCTGAAAAAGAATTGAAAGAACTGTTAGAAGAGTTAGACTAATGCAAAAAGCCCCTATTCGGGGCTTTTTGCATTAGTAATCATGTAATCAAATAGCATTTTAATAGTTAGTTCTTCTTTTATTTCTCTTTGCCTTTTCAACCCAAATAAATGTTTCCATGTCATTGTATTTAGTTCCGTTTCATCTAAAAAATATTTATGAAAATCAAAAGTTTCAAAGGTTACATTGAACGTTTGTCCAAGATTTAGAAGTAAATCCAAAGCATCGCCTCCATCAAGAGGACATTCTCTATTTGCATCTCTGAGAATTGTCTCACTATTAAAAGTATCGCCAAAAGAATACTTATTTTCAAGAAAACAAAGTAAATTGTTAAATGTTAATTCCATAATTATTCTTTTGTTTTATCATAAATGGCCTGCCCTGCTTCTTTTCCGCCATAAAACCCTCCGATTCCTGCCCCAACGGTTAATGCACCATGTGCTGCCCACCCCCAAGGTCCCGTAAAATCAATGCCAGTTGCGGTAAGTGCTGAACCTGTTGTAGTTGCTGCTGCCCATGCACCTGCCCATCCGCCTCCTTCAACCACTAAGGCTTCTGTTTTATTTTCGGCTGTTGCCACATTATAGATAGAAATCCCAGCACTAACACCAACAAACCCCCTTCCTAGCAATGGAACAGTTCTTCCAGCTACACCTCCTAATAATGGTGACCTAAGAGGCATACTATAACCTTTAATACCTACTCTTTTAGGTAGTTTATTAAATAACCATTTCGGGGTTTTGGTATCTCCTAATGTTTGCCTAAAATATTGAGAAGCTATCGAAGTACCTGGTGTCGTACCACCAAGTTTTCCTCTTGTAGAAATATTGTTGTCACCCAAATAATTTAATGCTTGACCTGAACCATAGATTAAACCATTGTAATCATAAGATGTTCGTTTTCCATAAACAGTTGCCCCTTTTCCATCACCGTTTAATACTATGCCAGTTTCTTTATCGTAGGTATAAAGTGACTTGCTATTTCGATATTCATCATATTTAGGGTCTTTGGGGCAGGTTGGGCAAATAGCAATAGCATTACTTTCAAAAGCACCACTTGGGCTTAAACCGAATAAATCAACATAGTTTACAGGGTTGTTATATGTATAGTGATATGGACTCCAAGACTCTTGACTATCTGTCATTGGATCAATAGTAAACCACCTCCCCAACACAGGATCCTGCATTCTGGCTCCGAAATCATACATTCCTGTTTCAGTCTGACATTCTTTTCCGTTGAAAAGAAATTTATTTGGAGTTGTCGCAATAACCTGACCAGCTCCTTTTAAAACCATGCCCCAGGGATCGTAGTTCTGGCTTTGGCTGATTACTGCTACGCCGCCTACTTCTCTGAATGATAAACGGTTATTGCCCAGATGATCGGTATAATTCCATTCATATACCCAGGCATTGCTTTCATAAACTGCTCTGCCTTCATCTGTGGCTAGCTGGTAGAAATTGTAAGTGCCCCCTGCCCCAGTCTTCTCATAGACCATCGCCTGGATGTAAGCTGTGCTCCGCTGTAAAACACCATTGAGCAATACCTGCTTTTCAAGCTTATTCCCACTTCCATCATAGGCATATACTATTTTCTGCCCGCTTCCAAAAGTGATTTCCTGAGGTAAATTTAAATAATTATAGGTAATATTCGTAATCCCTTTATTCTTATCTGATTTCAAACTTCCATCCGCCCAATAATCATAATCATCCGTCCCAGTATTATTATTTCTGAAATCTCCGACATCATTATTGCCTGTTACCGCATCATTGACATATGACAACCTGTTGCTGTTACCGGAATAACCATATGTCAGTTGGTCAATTATTCCATAACTGGTATTAATTGGCCCATAACGATTCAGGCTCAAAATGTTACCATTCAGGTCATAGCTGACATTGTTCATGGCATAATTTTCATTCGCTTCTCCACCATCATAAGAGGCTGAGGTAAGCCTGCTGCTCAGATCATAGGAATAATTGTATCTGCGCTGTTTATTATCAATTTTACTCAAATAGTACTGAGAACCAATATTACCATCAAAATATTGTAAAGTCTCATCATAGGATAATCTTAATGAAAAGAGGTCATTTTCAGCAGTATTTAGTGTAACATCTCCTAATGTATTACAATTGATGCAATTCAGTCCACCGCGGATATTATACCTATAGTCTGTTTTCTGTAGAATACCTGTAGCTGTATTATCGGAATATGAATTAGTAACTAGGGGATTTTTAATGACGAAAGTATTGCTTTGCTGTGTATTTTCGGGATGATTGACCACGTTATACAGAATCATATCCTGGTCATTTCCCGGTCCGGTATAAATTACCTGGGCATCCATATTCACATCTTCTGCCCGATATACTTTTTTAAGGACATAAGCTGAACTATTTATGGTATTTTCAGGAGAATACATGACCTCATTATAAATTGGCATAACATCATTGGCAGACCCCTGGAAAATAACCTGTCCATCCTTATTGGCATCTCCTGCCCAAAGCAGTGTTTTTCCGTTCACTATTTTGGCCGGAGTGTTAATGCCTGTACTGGTATAAAGTGTTGGAGAGTTAATCAGGTCAACCATTGTAGCAGAACCCGAAGACAAAGCTATCTGAAATTTAGTCATTACCGGAAGGTGATTTCTATGCCTGATGGAAACATAATAATTACCCGGTGGTGCTTTCATTTTCAAAGCATAAGTGCCATCCTCAGGATTAACTACATTTCCATCTCTTTTTAATACAAAGGCTTTGTTGGCAACTACTCTATCTGGTAAATCTCTTAATTCTACCACAATCCAGTCAACTATTTCATTGCTCCCCAAAACATTGAGTACAGAGTTAGCCATTGGCTTATTTTCTGTAGGATCAATAAAACTGTATTTATTGTATAAGCTGTATGGTTCGTTTTTCGGTAAAAGATTAAGGGCTTTTAGCGACCCCGTCATAATACCACTGTTAGCATCATAAGCTCCCTGAAGGAAAACTTTTAAAGAAAGCTGAGAGTAAGCAGGACTGGTAGCCGCAGAAGTAGGAATGACTTTCGAAGACATTCTGCCAATTTCATCATAATAGTATTTAACCGTCTTTACAACATTATTGTCAATTTTATGCGTCATTTTCACCTTTCTGCCAATATGATCCATCTCATATTCTGTCAGGGTATTAACATCAGCTTTGCCCGATTGACGATAGATAGTTGTTGTAGAAATAAGCTCTCCCGGAAAGTTGTATTTATTGAAAATGATATTGGTTCCTCCCAGAATATGGGTATTCTGTATTTGAATTACCCGGTTATTATCATCATAGTAGTTTACATCTATTAGAATTTGTCCGGTATTTTGCAGATTTCTCTTTCTGTGGCCAGTGACTAATCCGGTAGCATTATTATAAGGAGAGAGGGGATAATTGCTATTGGTCTGAAATCCGTACTGTCCACCCAGCCAGGTGTAGTTATCGTAATAACTGGCTTCCTGGACGTCACTGTCATTAATAGTTATGGGAAAACTCTGATTACTGTAACCAAAAGTTCCGCTGGCATTATATATCTCGTAAATATTGGTTATTGTATTAAAATTGGATTGTAAAGTAGCCTGAGATGAGGAATTTATCACTTCTCCTTTCAGGATGTTTCTGCCTGATTTATCATACTTGAAAAAAGTCCATTTGTTCTCAGCGGCTTGTTTACTGTTTTGAGTTAAAACCACTCTGTCCATTTGGTCATACACCATATTTACTGAACCGCCATCCGGAATATATTTTTTGATTACCCGTCCCTTTTCATCATAATCATAGATATAAAACCCGCCGTTAAGAATGGCATTGGCTTTTGAAAGAAAATTGGGAAGAGTAGGGTATGCTTTTGGCGGAATCACATATCTGAGTCTGCCCATGGTATCGTAGATATAACGGGTTATAGCATAATCTGTAGCTCCTGTACCAAACCGGACACTCTTCTGAACAGTTAATCCTCTTTTATCAACGTATTCTATGACGTCCTGATTTTGTTCATTAATAGTAGTGCGCTTGAAAAGGGTACCTCCCGGATAACCATATGTACCAACCACATTACTGATACCTCCGTCACTAGCAATCTGAAAGTTCAAAACACCATTGTCTGCTTCATATTTGTAAGTGACAACTTTGTTGTAATTAGCGAAGCTATCCCCAGGCCCCATTTGGGTCAATACTCTTTGAGATGGATCACTATCAAAAGAAGTGAGTGAGCTATAGGCTGTGTTTTGACGGTAAAATCCAAAATAATCCGTAGCAAGTCCATTCTGATAATAACCCGTAAAATCCCGGGAAGGCATGGGCAAATCACTCCTCTTTTTTCTTCCCATGGCATCATAAGATACTGAGCTCTCAATAATATCTCTTTTAAGCGGAGAGCTTTGTAAACCTAAGGTCTGCAGGGGTCTCCCTAACCCATCGAAATACTGAATTTTAACAGATGATTTAGAAGGGTCTTTGGCATCAGGCTCATAGGTAGATGCTTCTCTGGGTGATCCTTCCAGTACTGCATTTTTACTGATTGTAAGGCTTTGAGCAAAGGTTTCAATGCTCAGGCATATAAAGAATAACAAGTATAATATGTTCTTTTTCATCAGGATGTAGGTTTAATTATTGACATTTCTGTAGAAAACCTGTAATTGTTCTTCCTCGTAAATCCGAAGCTCGGGCATCAAATCCTACAATGCCCGCCGGGCTGTAAGGAAAAGAAACCAGAAAATAGGCATCTCCGATATTGGCTCTTTGCCAGGTTACTCCGGCATCTACCGTAAACTCAGCATACGCCGGACTGACAAGTCCTGTTACTCCAACGGTCATAGTGATTGTACCATTATTATTCACTACACAGCTTATGGCAGCGGGATCCCAGTCGATCGTAGAATATATTTCTCCGCTTTGACCTGAATAATGGTACATATAATGCTTCTGGACATTCTGATTATTATCTTTTATAGTTGACAGCCTGCCCAGGTTATCATATGAATAAAAAGTAGATAATTTATTCGGAGTAGTTACGGAAGAAGTTCCTCTGATTGGTTTATATGTGTAACTATTTATCAAAGTTCCTGCAAGGTTATCTCTCAATAAGTTCATTCTGGCTCTTAAAGTAGTTTCGTCAGTAGTAGCATTCAGTGAAGAAGGAGAACTGGAAATGGCCGTCAGTCCGGCTGCTACACTGGCATAGTCAGTATTTTCAATTTTTGCCAAAGGATATTGCCAGTTATATCCCCATAAATAGACAGATTTGTACTTGCCACTATTAATAGACTGTTCTACCAGATTGGCTTTTAAGCCATTGTTGACCAGATAGGTATAATTTGATAACTCTCTGTAAAATGAATTGGAAGGAGAATCGGAAAGGCCGTCATATCTGGTAAAACTACTTTCGCTGACCGGATTGGCATTGTTATATGTGAAATTCTTGTAAGGCAAAATTAAAGTAGCTCTGGAAGGATTCGAACTGCTATAGGTTTTATAGGTATTAACCTCAGCACCAAGGACATTTCTGGTACTCCCATATTCCTGCTCCACCAGCTTTTCAAGCGGAATATTCACTACATTATCATTAATCATTTGTGTAATGAAGGCTGCCTTACCCGTTACCGATGAATAATCCAGAGGATACTTATAGTTGGTTTCGAGTATTGTAGCATCACTTTGAGTAATCCGTTGTCTTGTAACCTGTAAATGGGAGGGGTTATCGTATTGATAAGAAGTAGAAACAGTTACCGGACTGGTTCCGGTTGAGCCATTATCTACTGTTACTTCACTTGCTTTTCTTGGCCAACCTGAAATAGTGTAATAAGTTTTTACATAATATACACTATAGGTTGTAATACCAGACACACCATTGTTTATGTCATAAGGAAATAAATATTCATTATGAATACTTGGTATCTGATATTGAGGAGCTCCGATATAGAAGCTCTGTGTACTGCTATAAGCGGTAACTCCTGAGCTGTTGTTCTTATATATGGTTGATTTAGGAAGTGATCTGGCAAAATCATAAGATTCATAGGCTCCTAATTCTTTGTTTGCACTACCTTCAAATATTGCATTAGCTGAAGATTTATGAAATAAGAAAGCACTTTGGCCTGAATTATCTGTGTTGTCTTTATAGGAGGTAAAAGTATAAAGCTTGCTCTGGGTACCCATCCTTTCTTCTACATTATAATAATACAGAGGTAGTGAGGACATAGAGTTGAATGCCTGTGAACGGAACAAATTGAACGAGGTAGTACCTGCTGACATGCTAAGATTATAATAAGCCTGTGGCCCAAGCATACCGCTTGACAAACTCGGGTTGGCAAAATCCTTATAAAAGAACTCCCTGAACACTGGTTGGCTGTTGAAATTATTATTAGGATAATCAGCCATATTCTTTACCCTCAATCCACCGCAGTTACCCAGATTAGAAGTAGTTTCGTTAAAAATGGATAAGGAAATAATAATATTGGTGCCTACTTGATTCAAGGTCTGATTACAGGGATAAAAAATATTAAGATTGAGGAAATCCGTATCATTATAAGTACCAGGTTGCAGTGTGATTTCCTGATATGTGTCAAGGTTCTGACCGTTGTAGGTATAGCATACTGAGTTGGAGCCCCCCTGGGCTTTCAGTTTTATTTTACATTTTGTGGGAACTGAAACAGTTACAGGAACATTTGTGCTTTTATTTGTCCCGCTGCTGGTAACGTCCCACCAGAATGTCCGGGTATCTTCCACAATCTTTTTAACCTGGGCCACTGTAGCCTGATTATAGCTGTAATCATTCTGCTCATATTCAATAGTGGTGTACCCCTGGGTGGGGTAAATAATTTTCGACATGGCACCCATCAAAGTAAAGTTAAGACGGGGTTCCATATCAGCATTTCCCGTATTAACAGGAATCAGGCTGGTATTGGGTTGTCCATTGTAATACCCCCAATAATCTATAGACCGGGAATCTCCGTTTATATTATTGGATGGAATATTGTTATAGGTAAAAAAGTAAGGATTGGCTTTATCATTCTCACTAAAATATTCCTGTACACTCATCAGTGCCAGTCTCAGGCTGCTGTCAGTATTATAATTGAAAAGAAATTTCTTGAGAAATTGTCTTGGACTTACAGTTTTATCAAACAATTGAATGTTATCCAATTTCCGCGAATAACTATTCAATGTATTGACAACCTTTATTCGTTCAGAAGAGTTAAACTCAACCTCCCAGTTGGTGCCTTCAATTTTAGTCAGGAAAATTTCTTCTGAATAATTATAGGCAATGTTTGAATTGCTTGAACCATTGCTGCCACTGATAGTACCGCTTGTGTACAAGCCCCAGCTTTTGGTATCGGATATACTTAGCTGTATTCTGGGCTTAGTGCTGTTAATGGCTGTATAATAGAATTTAATTCTGTCCCCTTCCAGGTTAACAATTTCTGACAAATGCCAGGCAGAAGTAGTCCAACGCATTTCAGACATAAAATCACTCCTTGAAAACTCATAATTATTGAAAAAGTATTTTGTTCCATCTTCTGTAGTGAGGGTAAAAGAACTAATACTTTGATCAGATGAAGTATGCACCAGATCATTGACAAGAGTGCCTCTCTCTATTTTGATTTTCTGATCGGAAATGATTCTAGGTGTTCCATTTTCATCAAAAACAAACTTTCCGGAGTATCCACCGAAAGAAAAATGAAAGATATCCGGCTGGCTGTCATTATAACCACTTTCTATATTCAGATTATTCATTTTAGTTAGATTCGGGGCATCCACAAAATCTTTAATAAGTGCTCCTTTGTAAAAATACCCTCTGTTGGCATACTCGTCCTTAATGCCCTGAACGGTTCTGGTAATTACTCCGCCTGCCTGTAATGACCAGCCCAAACCTGCCCATCCGGGTTCTTCAGATGGTCTGAATCCGTTGTAATTATAAGCCAGAGATACAGGTATAGAAAGACTCCCTTCTGTAAGAGTTAATAAGGGAATGCTATAATTCATGGCTCCTGTACTTATATTTACAGGAATTTCTCCGAATTTTCCCAGACTGGCAGCCTGAGGAGAAGGTGCTATGACATTGTTTCTTTGGGCATTAAGCTGGATCGCAGCAACACCCAACAGCATGGTGAAGAGAAATTTAAGTGTAGGTTTCATAATATTATTTTGTGTTGATCTTCCAAATGTCATTTACAGGTCTGGTTTGAAGCGTATAAGGATCGAGCTTGGTACCTCCGAATATCATTAATCCTCCGTCCGGATCAATAAAAGAACATCCTCCTGAGGTAATATTAGCCGTAACCGGAGAAGTCATATTAGCCCATCGCTGGCTTTTCATATTGAACCTCCATAGAAAAGGATTAATAGAAATGCTATTTCCTGAAAGGCGGTTTTGACCACCGTATAACCAGAAATTTCCGGAACGATCCTGCCATGTGATGGCGCCATATCGATAGCCCGGATGTGAAATTTCGGTTTCCCGGTCTATAATACCGTATTCAGAATCGGAGTAAAGGGCATCTGTTCCTGAAATCCATGTCCATACATCTTTTTTTATATCATAATTCCACATATCTGCCAGGCCTCCTCCGCGGGCTCCGGTGGTATCTGCTCCATATCCGCCATAGAGCCATAATTTGTTGGCAGCAGCATCATACCATACTGCCGTTTTCATGCGGGGACTTGGTAGAATTTGTGAATCTTCCTTTCCTTTTTTGCCATGCTTGGTCTTTACATTGGGTTTATCTTCTCCACTTATCCAGGCCCATTGCTGCTTTTTAGAATCAAACTGCCAGAGGTCATTATAATAATCATCTTCGCCTCCATTCTCTCCCGAACTTACTCCTCCGAACATCCACATGGTTCCGGATTGGTCTGTCCAGCATGAAGCAGCAGAACGACTTCCGGGAAAATCACCGGTATTGGCTTTCTTTTTATTCCCGCGTTTGCTTTTAATGTTAAACTTTCCTGTGCCGGAAATTGCAGACCAGATACCACTTTTTGCCGTAAATTTCCACATGTCATCATAATGCAGATTGTCACTGTAGTCTCTTCCTCCAAACAGCCATAAATCCCCGTTTTTATCAACCCATGTCATGGCATCTCTTCTTGGCAAAGGAATATCCTGTGCATTGTCTGATCTGCCCAAAAGTACTTTTCTGGAGCCTTTCACAAGTTTCCAGGTAGTATTGGAAGGAGTATATTGCCATAAATCCTGAAACAATCCGGAATTATAGTCATCATCAATCCCTATACCACCAAATACCCAGAATTTACCGGAATCATCCTGCCAGCTCAATGCCCCTTCTCTGGGAGCCGGAGTATCCTCTGAGCCATAATCATAATCCAAATCTTTAAAAGGCCTTTGACGATTCAGGCGCTGCATTCTTTCAAGGGTATCTTTCAGAAACTTGGTGGGTGTATCTTTCGCAGGAACCTGAACTTTTTTAGCAATTTTGATTTTCTGCCAGCTTTGTGAATAATTAAGGAAGGATACGGACAGCAAAAACAAGATTAATATTGATCTTTTCATAAAGAGGATTTTATTAAGGTTATACACAGGCGCATGCAAATACTGTTTTAAAGCATTTGTTGTAATATTCCTGGCTGGTGCATGGAATATAGCAGTGTTTAATTGATGGAATAGTCAGATGAATTAATGAAATACCTGAAGCTTAAGGGCATTACCTGTCCGAACCCCGTTTCTGAGGAGATATACCAGATAATTTCCTATAGTATAATTACTCAGGTCTAATTCCTGGCTAAATTCGCCTATCTCAGATTCAACAGCTTTTCTTTCGATTTCAACACCATTTTGTACATTCACGATAGAAAGGGCAACCTGTACACCTTTTTCGTGCTCGATCAGATTTTGCCATTCTACTCTGGTATAAGTATTGGCCGGATTTGGGGATAATTTAATGCCCCGAAGTAAGGGAAGAGCGTTTTCAGCTTCAGATTCTATATTCCCCACATAGGAATTTTTAAAGCCATAACCGATAATACTGATATGATTTCTGATATTAAACGAGCTACCGGGGTCTGTGGCCAGTTGATCCGTTTCATTGTCAATCAGATGAATAGAAGCTTTAGGATTTGAACCTATATTTTTAAAGGTAAAAAGTGGAATATCTACCCCTTCTTTATAGAGGAAATCCTTAATAGCCATAGTACTCAGAGTCACAGCAAAATAATCATAATCCGGGTTTTCTTTGGGAGATTTCAGAATGGTTCCGATTGCCCATTTAACTTCAGGATTAACAGATATAGGCTGATCCATGATAAATCCGTCGGAGGATCTGGCTCTCATAGAAATCTGCATGGTTCCGGTGATACTTTCAGAGGAAGACAGACTTTTTTGACATACTAAACTCAGTCTGTAACTGTTAAGGTCAAGCCGTTCAAGTTTGAATTTAATCTGGGAGAATGAATCAAATTGAAGTAGAGCAAACAAGGTAATAAAGGCAGAACGGTAAATAATGTTTTTCATTTTAGAGCATTTGTAGAATTTAAATAAGAGGTTTATGAAAGGTTATTCCAAAGGCAGAATGGTTTTTAGGGTGCTGAACTGAGTGTAAAACAAATTTTGCCTGTTAGAATATGATGGTAAACATAGCGCAAAAAAATGTTAATTGCCAAAATATATTTAAGAATATTTTTTAAGAATGATTAAAATTGGATTTAATCGTTGATTATTTGGTTTATTGCTAGAGTGATTAGTTTTGCTCTTTTGTATTGATATTTGTGAACTTACCAATCAGACGCTTTGTGAAAGTATTTGTTAAATTTTCCCCAGTATAAAAGTACTGGTAAAAGGGTAGAAGCGAAAGTAATTGAATTTTCGTATTTCTGATGTAGATTTGTGCTGAGGCCTGGTCGGTTGCATTTCAATCATATTTGTTTGTTAATGCTTCAGCATTAGCGAGTTAAGTAACCAGATACAGTAACACTAAATTTTATAACTTAAAACCTGAAAAACATGAAACAAATAAAATGGTTTGACAGAAATTTTGACTTCCTGACAGACCAGAATATATTTCCTTCTATTTTGGAAAGACTTTTAGGGACACCAATAAGGTTAGAGGATAAAGTGAAATCTATTGCTGAAAACAAGTTATCATTAAAAATCAATGGTACCTGGACAATTAAGGAAAATATCGGACATCTTATTGACCTTGAACCACTATGGCAAGGACGATTTGAAGACATTATAAATAGCGAGAAGGAATTAAGACCTACTGATTTACAGAATACACAAACGGATTTAGCTAATCATAATGAAAAAGATATAGAAGATCTTTTGTCGCAATTCAGAGCAATTAGAAATCTGACTTTGAGTAAGCTGGAGGACATTGATGAAGAAACTATATTTAAGTTTTCTTTGCATCCAAGACTTAAAACTCCAATGAGAACAATGGATTTGTTTCTTTTTGTTGCAGAACACGATGACCACCATTTAGCCAGAATAACTGAAATAATTAAATCATAGCAGAAATACATTTCACCCAGTTGTATATACGTGTGTTTTCGTAACGTTAGTTTTTTCTTAATTATTCCCCGATTCCTTACTGGCAAAAGATTATTTCATGATATTGCGCAATACAAAAAGCGGGATGCTACCACAGGCTGGTTTGACAATATTGCAAGGCTTATCAAACCAGACTTTTTAGCCTCCCGTCTGTTCAATTATTTAAAGAGAATATCAAAATGGGGTAAAACTATCCATTCTTTCAAACAAGACTTTCTTTGAGTAAATTATTTTAAGTCTTATTGATTACTAACAGATTCATTTTTAGTATTACACACATAAATGGTGAAGAGCTAAATTCAAAGGTGATTTTAAAAATCTTTTCTCCATTTTATTTTTCCGGAATATTTAAGCAAAAATCAGGGATTTTAAGGACATACATCATTCCAAAAAGGAGGAAAGTCCTGCTGGTGCTGAAACATTAGTATTGAAAACCGGTGGAAGGAAAACATAGTATACAGAAGAACAGGAATTGTTCGATTAAAGAAAACAGACCATTTTTAACAATAATAAAACTCATATGAGCATGAATATTAGCATAAAAAAGATTCAACATATCGGTATTCCGGTAACAAACCTCGAACGGTCAGAAATATTTTACAAAAGCCTCGGATTTGAAAATGTGATGTCTTCCTCTTTCGAATATAATGGTGGAAAAGGGGAAGTGGCCATGATGAAAAGCGGTGAAGTGATTGTTGAAATATACCAGATGCCGGAAAAAGAGCTGGAGGAAATCAGACAAAGAAAAAATGGGCATATTGATCATATTGCTTTTGATGTAGAAGACATAATGGTAGTTTTTGACAAACTCAAAACAGCTGATTTTATCGTGTTGGAACCGGAACCGGTTTTCCTTCCTTTCTGGGAAAAGGGCTGCAAATATTTTAATATTCTGGGGCCGGATGGCGAAAGAATAGAATTTAATCAGATATTGTAATCCGGAGAAGTTCAGGAAAATCCAATAAACACAGGAGAGTATGATATTCTTAGTCGCTCTCTTGTGTGATAAGGATGAATTTTAATTTTTGAATATTTTCAAATACCTGAAGTTCAATTTTGTAAAACGGAGTATTTCTTTTCACACATTCAAGAACTTTCTTATACAAAAGTGCTTTAGATTCATTAGAAATATTGTCTGATCCTTCAGAACCGGTTTTAGGGTGTACGAACATTAAATACAGGCAATCATCTTTTAAGATGAGATAGAAATATACTCTGTAACCTCCTTTGCCATTCAATCTTTTCTTAATGTATGGCGCGTCATTGCTATTATTTAACCTTGTTCCTGAACATAAATCCTGAATGTTTTTATCAAAAAAGTATTCAATAATTTCCTTTTCAAGGTCTCTATAGGAGTTATTTTTAATTAATTTCTCGAATTCATTTTTGAATTCTTCTGTAGAATAGATGAACATTATATAATTGAAAGAATTCTGGAAGTTTCTTGAAAATCAGGCATTTTAGGAAGATAGAAGAATACTGACTCCAGGTCTTCAATGATTTCTTTTAAGTCATCAATAGACAATTTGAAATTTTGTATTTCTCTTCTGGCAATACCTTTTGCTATAAGATTCTCCGCTAAGGAATTATAATATCTGATTAATGTAGCGTGAAAGTCCCGGCTTAAGGAAATAATTTCATTGATCTTAATCAAACAGGTTTCATCTAAATCATTTAGCCATGTAATTTGCTCTAAAATGCCTACAAATGAGTCGATTGTTTGTTTTTTAGAATTAACGGATTGTTTTAATTCATTAATTGTATCAAGAAGAGTATTAATTGATTCCTCCGTAGAGATGAAATTTCTTTTCTCATTATAGGAAAGACTTCTGACCTTTTCAAAAGTTTGGCTGATTTTATCAATATTTGACTCGCAAGTTAACATTGTCATATTTTTAAAAGGATACTTTAGGAAAATCATTTGCTTTAGTAGCTAAGAACGTCGGTTAATCAGAGCAGACATAAAGCGTTTGATTCCTGATGTATAGAATGATTTAGTTTGTTTTACTAACGTTTCTGCTATTAAAATAGTTACAAATTAAGTAAATACAAAGGAAAAGACAGGAAATTGTTTCAAATGACTGACCACGAATAAGTTCGTACTCTGATTACAATATAATATCAGACGCTTTTGTATCTCGGGATATAAACCTTGTCTGAGATTACCGGTAAGAGATTTTCCGGAATTTGTGCGTTTATATAATAGCGTTATTCCCGGGTCTGATTATTCCTGATTCTGATCTCATCTGCGGAAAGTCTTCTCTTATGAAAGACTAGATTTTTGTACTATTTCCCTTTATTGTTCCGATAAAGTTTTAACAAATGAAGTGTATGATCAATTGATTTAGTACTTGACCAATCCTGATGTCCTGTAATAACATAAGAAGGTTTCGGGAATTTTGCTTTTATTCTCAGAAGTGTATTCGGCCATTCAGAAGTATTAGCATCATTCAAATTTCCCAGATCATCAGCTTCCACACTTTTAATGAGACATCCGCCATACAAAATCTTCTCCTTCTTAAACCAGAATATAATATTATCTTTAGTATGCCCTTCTCCACCGTAAAAGGTTTGAAAAGTATGTTGTCCTACAATAAATGTCGTATCTTTTTGAAAATGAAACTCAGCCAGCTTCTCCTGTCTTTTCTGACAAAATTCATAAGTCATCTGAGAAGAATAGGTTTTTACACCTTTTTCCCGGAGAAAATCAAGTCCTCCGGTTCTGTCCTCATGAAAATGAGATGAAATAGACAAAATAACCTTTTTATGATGTTTTTTCTCGATACTATCGAGCAAAGGCTGAAGTTGGGAGGGGTCCCAGGGTGTGTCAAACATCACAACTCCGGCATTGGTAACAAGGTACATGCTATTTGAAGGAACGGGTTCTCCTTTGTAAATATTGTAAGTGGTATAAACATAAAAATCTCCGGTAAGATGAGAGATTTTCAGTGCAGAATGCGCATTTTGTCCTGAAGCATAAAATGTGCAGAATAAAGAAAAAAAGAGAATCGGAAAAAGCTTCAGCAGGCGCATAAAAGCAGGTTTTGTATTGAAGCTGCAATAACCGGAATATTCAGAAAAACCACAAGTTTTTTATATCCTGACGGATAATTAATTGACTATAAGCCGGAGATAATACATTTTCAGGCTTTGAAAGAAAGGGATGAAAAATACTGAAAAACGAAAAGGCAGGGTATTCATTACAAATAAAAAAGCGAGAATATTTTGGAGGTGAGTATATCGGCAAATTTATGCGCTCTTATAAAAAATCAATGGTTTTTATAATTTCCCTGCCTATAAAAAATGGGTTGGGAGAACCTGTTTAACTAACTATCCAAATTCTCAAAATAAATGAAAAAAACAGCCTTTATACTTGCTTTGATAATGATTCAGGGCAGTCTTTTTGCCCAGAAATCCGGTTTAAAGTTATGGTATAAAAATCCGGCCAGGAAAGATTGGAACTCTGCCCTGCCCATAGGAAATGGATTCATCGGAGCCATGGTTTTCGGAAATCCTGAGAAAGAAGTGTTTCAATTGAATGAAGGAACAGTATGGAGTGGCAGCCCAAACAGAAATGACAATCCGGATGCATTGGCTGCTTTACCTGAAGTAAGAAAACTACTCTTTGAAGGTAAAGGCCAGGAAGCTCATAATCTGGCTACAGCCAAAATTCAGACTCCCAAAAACTGGGGTATGAAATTCCAGCCTGTTGGTAACCTGAGTCTGACTTTCGCCGGGCATGACAGTTCAAAGGTTTCAGATTATTACAGAGAACTGGATATTGAAAGAGCTGTCAGTAAAACAGTTTATACCGTAAATGGCGTGACTTTTACCAGGGAGTCATTTACTTCTTTTGCTGATAATGCCCTCATTATCAGAATTACGGCAAATAAAAAGGGAAGCATCAGTTTTACCGCTTCTCAAAATACCCAGCACCAGCCTTCGGGTGTTGTTACAAAAGGAAACGATGAATTGATTCTTACCGGAACAACGAGTACACATGAAAATGTTGAAGGAAAGGTTAATTTTGAAAGCCTTGTCAAAATCAAAAATATAAAAGGAGAAATTAAAGCGGAGGCTGATGCCATCACTGTTTCCAATGCCGATGAAGTAATTATTTATGTAACTATTGCTACTAATTTCGTCAATTACCATGATATCAGTGCGAATCCGGAGCTGCGCGTCAGACAGAATTTATCAAAAGTTTTAGCCCAATCTTATGTTCAGTTGCTGAATAAACATGTAGCAGGTTTTCAGAAATATTTCAATCGTGTAAAACTGAATCTTGGAACGAATGAGGCGGCTAATATGCCAACTGATGAGCGATTAAAAGCTTTTAAATCAGGGAATGATCCACAATTTGTGACCCTTTATTTTCAATTTAACCGTTATTTACTTATTTCTTCCTCACAACCCGGCGGACAGGCAGCTAACCTGCAAGGTATCTGGAATGACAAAATGAGTCCTTCCTGGGATAGTAAATATACCATCAATATCAACACTCAGATGAATTATTGGCCGGCGGAGGTTACCAATCTTTCTGAAATGACAGAACCACTGATTCAGCTTATTACTGATATTTCTAAAACCGGACAGGAAACAGCTAAAGTAATGTACGGAGCAAATGGCTGGCTGGCACACCATAATACAGATATCTGGAGAATAACAGGACCGGTTGACAGAATTAATTCAGGTATGTGGACGCAGGGCGGTGCATGGCTTTGTCAGCAGTTATGGGAAAAATACCTGTATAGCGGGGACAAGAAATTTTTGCAGAAAGCCTATCCGATTATGAAAGGTGCGGCGGCTTTTTACCTGGATTTTCTGGTTGAAGAACCTGTTCATAAATGGCTGGTTGTCTCACCCTCTGTTTCTCCCGAAAATAAACCAAATCTTCCGAATAGTGTATGCATCACTGCCGGAGCAACGATGGATAATCAAATCGTTTTTGATTTGTTTTCAAATGTAATCAGCGCAGGTAAAATATTAGGATCAGACAAAGATTTTATTGAAAAAGTGAAAGCTACCAGAAAACGCTTGCCTCCGATGCAGATCGGACAATATAGCCAGTTGCAGGAGTGGATGCAGGATTATGACGATCCGAAAGATGAACACCGTCATGTTTCTCATTTATTTGGCTTATATCCGGCCAAACAGATTTCGCCTTATCGTACCCCTGAGCTATTTGATGCTGCCAGAACGTCTTTAATTTACAGAGGAGATGGAGGAACAGGCTGGAGTATGGCCTGGAAAGTGAACTTTTGGGCAAGATTTTTAGATGGTAATCATGCTTTCAAAATGATTCAGAATCAATTAGTACCTAATAAACAGGAGGGGGTAGTGATGAAAGGAGGCGGTACTTATAACAATTTGTTTGATGCGCATCCTCCGTTTCAGATTGACGGTAATTTCGGTTGTTCGGCAGGTATTGCAGAGATGCTGGTTCAAAGTCATGATGGAGCCTTACATCTTTTACCTGCTTTACCTGATGCCCTTCCGGAAGGGAATATCAGTGGATTACGGGCAAGAGGAGGTTTTGAAATCCTTGATATGCAATGGAAAAATGGTAAACTGACAAAAGCCGTTGTTAAGTCGAATTTAGGCGGGAATCTGAGAATTCGTACTTCCGCCACACCGAAATCAGGTAATGGATTAGCAAAAGCTTCAGGGATAAATCCGAATCCATTTTATCAGGTAGAGGAAGTGGCCAGCCCTCTTATTTCAGAAAAGGCTAAACTTCATCCTGTTGGGATAACAGAAACTAATTTATTTGATTTGAATACAGAAGCCGGAAAAATTTATACCCTGATTTTTTAATTCAGAAGGATAAACTAAACTAATTCCCCGAATGTAATGATTGAAGGTGATGAGAGAAATGATTTTACCGCATTTCTCTCATCGTCCGATCAAATCCCAAAGGTTACCATACAAATCTTCAAAAACAGCCACAGTGCCATATTCTTCATGAGAAGGTTCCCGGACAATCCTGATTTGCTGATCCAGCAAATTCTGGTAATCTCTTTGGAAATTGTCTGTATGGAGAAATAAGAAAACCCGCCCTCCGGTCTGATTCCCTGTTCTTGATTTTTGTTCTTCCCCAACCGCTTTTGCCAGTAACAGACAGCATTCTGATGAGCCTTTCGGGGCTACCAGAACCCATCTTTTGGTTTCAGATAAAATGGTATCTTCAATTAAATCGAAATGAAGTTTCTGAGTATAGAATGCTATAGCTTCGTCATAATCATTTACTACTAAGGCGATATGGGCAATTCTTTGTTTCATTTGTCAGATATTAGCGCTTTAAGACAATGAGCTGGTTTACTGACAAACATTATAAACAGCAGAAGCATCTTTTTTCCAGTCTTTTTTAGCATTAGCAGCAGCTACATCCTTTACACAGATTGTTTTAAGAGCAGGATTGGAAGTGCAGTCAATGATATTTAAATCCAGAATTTTACTCAGATCCAGCACGGATAATTTATTAGAATAACATTGAATATTGAGTAATGCCGTATTCTTACTGACATCCAGACTTGCCAATTGATTGGAATAACAGAAAAATGTTGCCAGAAGTGTATTTTTACTGACGTCAACATTAGTTAATTTATTTGAACTGCAACCTAAATATTTCAGCATCAGATTTTGACTGATATCTAAGTTGCTTAATTGATTAGCCCCGACTTCCAGCGTACTTAGTGCCGTATTTTTACTTAAATCTATGGTCGTTAGTTTGTTTAAATAAAAATTCAGAGAGGTTAGCGAAGTGTTTTTACTGACATCCAGACTCGCTAACTGATTGTCAAAACAATATAACTCAGTCAGCGCTGTATTTTTACTGACATTCAGTGCTGTCAGCTGATTGGCATTACAGGTCAGGCTGGTTAAGCCTGTAATCTTGTCAACTTCCAGACTAGTGAGGCTATTTTTCGAACAATCAAGGCTTTTTAGCTTTAAAAATGCCTGAATCCCGGTTAGGTCTTTTATCCCGAAATTGCTGACATTTAAAGTAGTTACTTTCAGGGCATCGTTCGGACTCATTTGTCCGTTAATCATCCCGTCACTGTCAATTTTTTGATTTACCAGTTCCCTTTCAAAATTCACATCAGGAATAAACAAAGCCTGGGTTTTTGTCAGAACAAAGCTGGTGATATTGCTCAGCCCTCTTGAATCTCTTGCAATTATTTTACCGTTGACAGCATTCTCCGGGCTTAAATTTCTTACTACTAAAGTGGTATCATCAATGTTCCTGGCAAGCGTATCTTTAGTAATAATGGTATAAGTAACTTTATCACCATCCGGATCAACAGCCTTTGTCCAACTGACGTAAAGTGTAGTTCCATTGACATCAAGAATGCCTTTTGCAGAAAAAGCTTTTGGCGGATGATTTGGACTTTCATCATCAATTTTTCTATTACAGGCTAAACAAAGCCAAATAGTAGCCACCAGATATATAAAAGGTCGAAGGACTTTCATTCACATGTCGGTTTAGTCTTACTGACAGTTGTATAACAAAAATAGAAAAAAAAGGTTTTCACAATCAAAAGTGCTCCTAAATGTTTAAGGACTGAGATGTATTACGGACAGATTGCATAACTGGCCTTACTATCTTTAAACCAGGTGGTCTTTAGATTGGCTGCTGCGGTATCTTTCACACAAATAGTTTGGAGAGCAGGGTTTGATCTGCAATCGAGATTGACTAAAACTGTATTAAGGCTAACGCTCAGACTCGTCAGATTATTGTTATAGCAATTTAAGGTAAGTAATGCGGTGTTCTTGCTGATATCTAAAGCTGTTAACTGATTACCATTACACCTCAGGTCTGTCAGGGCTGTATTATTGCTGATATCCAAAGTGGTTAAACCGCTGTCGGTATACCATAAACTTGTCAGGTTAATATTTTTACTAAGGTCCAGACGTGTTAATTTATTCGAAGAACATGAAAGAAAAGTCAGCTTAGTATTTTTTGTCAAATCAAGAACCGGGAGGATATTAAAACTGCAGTCCAGTTTGCTTAATGCAGGATTTCCACTGAGGTCTAAACTTGTCAGGCTGTTACTGGGACACCATAAATTAGTCAGACGACCATTTTTCCCAAGTGTCAAAGATACCAATCGATTCGTATCGCATCTTATACTGGTCAGAAGAGTATCTTTACTTACATCCAGATTTGTTAATAAATTAGCTCCGCAATCCAGAAATGTCAGCCCCGGATTATTACTGATATTTAAAGTTTTTAAGTTATTTGAATAACACTCCAATGAAATTAAAAAAGGATTTCCGCTAATATCAATACTATCCATTTTGTTAAAAGAGCAATCCAGCGTTTTCAGATTCAGAAAGGCTTCTATTCCTGACAGATTCTTTATTTTCTTGCCGTCAGTTTTGTTGTATCCACTCAGATCCAATGCTGTGATAAGCAGGGCATCCGCAGACATAATCTGCCCGTTTACTAGACCGTCGCTGTCAATTTTTTTATCTACCAGTATTTGTTCAAAATTAGCATCCTTAATTTTTGAAACGGCATTTTTGAAAATGGTAAAGCTGGCTTCGGTACTTAATCCTTTGGCATCAGTGGCTATCACTTTTCCACTGTAGTAAATGCTGAAACTGACATTCCGGATATTATAAGTCGTATCTGTTAAGTTTTTGATAAGGGTATCTTTTGAAACTACAGTATAGCTCACTTTGTCTCCGTCAGGGTCAATAGCTTTTGTCCAGGCAAGGTTTATGACGGTACTGTCTTTTGAAAGACTTGCTTTGATTACAAAAGCGGCAGGTGGCTGATTGGTATTTGGTCCGACTTCTTCAGCAGTGCTTTTACAAGCCCAGCAAAGCCAAAGAGAAACAGAAAAGAACAGAAAAGCTGTGAGGTGTTTCATTTAGATGTAAGGATAGTTTTGCCGGTATCGACAGAAATAAAAATAATGAATTAAAGTTCTAACGTCAAAAAAGAAGCTCTTTACTGAATAATACAGTATCTGTTTAGCAAACAAACGAAGGCTGGACTACTTCGGTTTTTATAACTGGCATGGAAATAAATAAAATGAGCCTGTAATTTTGAAAGTATTGCCGAAAACAAAATAGGTCATCGTTCATTTGATTTTCAGATAAAATAACGAAGAGGATGAAAGTGTATTATTTTAAAATGTTTGAATATGAAAACAAGGTTTAAAATGCGGGAAGTTCAGCCACAGGGATACCAGTTTCTGATGGACTTAGATAAATACCTGGACTCGACCGGAATGAGTAAAATTGAAAGAGAATTAATTAAAATAAGGGCTTCTCAGATCAACGGATGTGCTTATTGTATGAATCATCACATTCAGGACGCCATCAGGTATGGGGAAAATCCTAAAAGAATTTATGTGCTCAGTGCCTGGAGAGAAGCAATAAACTGGTTTAGCGAAGAAGAACAGACCATTTTAGCCCTGACTGAGGAGGTGACTCTTATTGCAAATCATGGTGTGAGCGATGAAGTTTTTGATAAAGCTGTAGCGTTGTTTGGCGAAGAACGCACTGCCCGGTTTATTTGGGCCATTATAGCAATTAATTCCTGGAACAGACTTGGTATTGCTTTAAACAAACATCCTGAATAAAGATTAAAAGCAAAGAGGTTGTTCCCTCTTTATTTTCAGGAACAACCTCTTTTAAATTACTGATTTATACAATTATTATTGTTTTTTGCCTTCAAAACTGGCACCCATTGCTTCAAGTTTAAGTGCATTTACATTCTTCTGCTCATCCCTTGTAAAAAGAATTGTAGCCTTTCCACTTGCATCAAACTTATCATCACCGGTTTGTGTAAGTTCACCTTCCTGTCCTCCGGCATTTAATAAGAGTTTTCCTTCTTTTAAACTAACTTCAATAAACTCGAAAGGAAGACCGGTCATTTTGAACTTTCCAATATAATCATTCAGGTTGACAGCTTCCGGTTTGACAGCCGCCTGTTTATCAGAATCAGCTGTTTTGAATACAGCATCTATCATTACAAACAAAGACTGACCAGAAGCCTTACTGTTTTTGAATAGAATGTATAAATCATGAACTCCTTCAGTCGGGATCAGTTTAATACTTTTCTGATCACCAAACGACATTTTATCAGAAGGTTCAATCACCAGCGGTTCGTTAATCAGCTTGCCTGTCGGAGAATCAAGACGAAGTTCTATCGTTCCGCCTGCTGCATTTAACTGTGGTTTAGGAGCCGAAACAGATAGAAGGACTTCTGTAATTCCGGTTAAATCCGTTTTATTCAACCCGATATAACTTGCAGATGTATTTGGAATAATGAACTCCATTCCGTTGAATTTCATTTTCTGAACACCTTCATATTTGTCAAACTTATGCGAACTTACTTTAGGATTTCTCAATACTAAATTTTCTTCAGAACTCAAAGAAGGAATACCGTTGGCACCATGATCGCTGTAAGCAGCTCTCATCATATAAATACCCTGTCCTTTGTCATTTGCAGGAAGTTTGGTTGTGTAAACACCTTTTACCGGAAGAGAATTGGCCGTTGCTTTTTTCTCTGAAAGGCTTAGGATATATTTCACCATATCTGCCGCATCTGAAGCTGCCAGCTGAGGGTGGCCACTCATTGGTGTTTCGCCCCATACTCCGCTTCCGCCGGCAATAACTTTCTTGGTCAATCGCTCTAAAGCACTTCCGTCATTTTTATATTTCTGAGAAACCTGGGTGTAAGTTGGTCCGATCGATTTTTTAGTTACACTATGACAAGCTTTACAGTCGTTTGCCTCAATCAATTTTAATCCTTTTGTCAAAGAAACTGAAGCGTCAGCTGAACGGTGTCCCTGAGCTATGGCAACTTTGTCATAACCTTCTGCCAGATAGTCAATGTTCACAGAAACATCTTCCGGTTTGATTTTTCCATTTGCCAGACTTCCGTCTTCTTTATCACTTACTTTTACTTCGTAATTGATATTCTGGTTAGGGAAGAAGAACGACTTATTGCTTCCAGCTAAATCAAAAGTAACTTTAGGCAATTCGTTACCGGCCTTGATTTCCATAGACTGGCTATTGCTTTCTCCTTTGGCATCTGTAGCTGTTAAAGTGACTTTATAAACACCCGCTTTGCTAAATGTCAGGCTTGGGTTATTTTCAGTCAGAATCTTATTGAAACCATTCTTTGAAGTGATTTTCCATGAATATTTCAATACGTCTCCATCGGCATCTTTTGTTCCTTCAGAAGAGAAACTTACTTTTAAAGGAATTGATCCACCCATTTTGTCAGCCGCAATCTGTACTGAAGGTTTACGGTTTCCGCCGTTGTATTCAATACGGATCAGGCGGGCATCATCATTTGCCGAAAACCATCCTGAACCGTATTCAAGCATATATAAATCTCCGTTCTCTGCAAAAGCCATATCCATCGGGTTGCTGAATTTGTAGCTAGGCATAAATGGCTCCATAGAGGAATAATTGCCATTTTTGTCTAAAGTAACAGCCATAATCCAACCACGCATCCAGTCATAGATAATTAATTTTCCATTGTAATACTGCGGAAAAGCATGTGGTGCATTTTTGAAGTTCTCAGTATAGAAAACCGGACCGGCCATTGCATTTCTTCCACCACTTCCTACCAGTGGAAATTCCTTGGATTCTGCATAAGGATACCAGATAAGTGCTTTTTGTGCAGCAGGAAGTTCTTTCAAACCTGTATTGTTCGGAGAAGTATTGGTTGGTTTGGCAGCATCCCATTTTTCACCGGAAACATTTTTTGTGAAATCAAATTTGTTGTAAGCCTTGTTATCTCCTACAAAATGAGGCCAGCCGAAGTTTCCCGGTTTCTGGGCTTGCCCTACTTCATCATGTCCCTCCGGCCCGCGTGTCGCATCCGGTTTGTTGGCATCCGGACCTACTTCTCCCCAATATACAAATCCGGTTTTCTGATCGACCGAAATTCTGAACGGGTTTCTGTGCCCCATTGTATAAATCTCAGGACGGGTATTGGCTGTGCCTTTTGGAAATAAGTTTCCTTCAGGAATTGTATATGTACCATTGGCTTCAGGATGAATACGGATGATTTTTCCTCTTAAATCGTTGGTATTGGCAGAAGACTTTTGTGCATCCCAGGGACTGCGATCAGGACGTTCGTCACTTGGACTGTAACCATTTGAACCGTGTGGGTTTGTGTTATCTCCTGTAGAAAGGTACAGGTTGCCTTGTTTGTCCCAGTCAATTGAGCCACCTGTATGGCAACATTGCTCACGTTGTACCGGAATTTCCAGAAGAACCTTTTTCGAATCCATTACCAATTCATCGCCGCGCAATTCATAACGGGTCAGAATATTTTTTGCTTCTGATCCTGCCGGTGAATAATACAGGTAAATCCAGTGGTTTTTAGCAAAATTCGGATCTTTGTTCAAACCCAGTATCCCGTCCTCAGCTTCTGTAATTTTGCCTTCACGATCAGTATATTTTGTGCTTACCGGGAGAGTAGCAATGGTTTTAAGCTGTTTTGTCTGAATGTTATACAATTTAATAGCACCTTTCCGTTCAATAAATAATACTCTGCTATTATCAAGTAAGGTTAATTCCATTGGTTCGTCCAGTTTTTCTTCCAGAATCACTTTGGTAAAGCGGTTTTCTTCAGGACGTGCTTTTGAATAATCCAATGGTTTCGGGTTTTCTCCACCCATTGCAAAATTTATCCCTGCCCAAAGGTGTTCAAGGAAAAGAGGCTCGGAAAAAGTTTGATCAGTATGACCCATTGCCGTATAAAACGATCGGCCACCTTCAAACTCCTGAAACCAGCTCATCGGATGAAAATCAGGGTTTTTACCTCCCTGGTATGATTTTTCGTCAATCGTTACCAGCACATTGATGTTAGGACTGATCTGTTTGAAACTGTAAAATTCATCTTCTCTTTCAAAAGTTTCAGGCATCATTTTCGTACCCCAATGGTTTTTCATTACCACATTGTACCTGCCTTTCTGAACATTGCTTGGCGTAGAAGGGTGATCCAGAAAAAATGCACCTACCATACGGCCGTACCATGGCCAGTCATATTCTGTATCCGTTGCCGCGTGAATTCCGACATAGCCGCCGCCAGCCTGAATATAGCGTTCAAAATCAGTTTGCTGAGCAGGATTGAGAACATCTCCGGTTGTGCTTAGGAATACAACCGCCCTGTAACGTTTAAGGTTTTGTTCATTAAATTGAGATGCATCTTCGGTCAGGTCAACAATGAAACCTTTTTCCTGTCCCATTTTTTTCAGAGCAGGTTTACCGACTTCAATGGAAGCATGACGGAAACCCTCTGTTTTACTGAAAACAAGAATCCGGTTTTGTCCTGCGCTTATGTGAAAAAGCCCGGTTAGCATAAAAAGCATCCAGAAAAACCTGGATCCCAATAACTTTAATACAGTAGTTGTTTTCATAGGAATTGTAAATAATTTTGATTCTGTAAATTTTACGCAATAAATTTAATGCAATAATTTCGATATTTTGTATAATTTACGCAATAAAAAATTAGATTTGCCCCCGGGTCTTCTTTTTTAAAGCTTTCCGGGCTTATTTGTAAAGAAGAAACAATAGAAAACATTGAATTTTAGCGGATGAAAACTGAAGAAGAAGTAGAGGATTTTATTCTTAATGGTCACAAACATTATCTCAGACATATTACGATTGACTGTGCAATTATTGGTTATCACGATCAGCAATTAAAAATCTTACTGGTAAAATGGAAACATCTGAACGGATGGGGCTTACCGGGTGGTTTTATCATGAATGAAGAAACGCTGAATGAAGCGGCCAATCGTATTTTGATGGAGAAAACCAGCCTGTCAGATTTATTCCTGCAACAATTCTACACATTCGGAGATAGTTTTTTTCGCTTAAGTAAGAAAGACTGGGATAAGGATCAGCGTCTTTTGATCCCGATTCCTGAAGATAACTGGCTATTAGAAAGAACTATTTCAATCGGGTATTATGCGGTAGTAGATTTTGAAAAAGTGAGCATAAGTCCTGATATTTTCTATGACGAGTACCAATGGTGTGATATTCAGTCGATACCGGAATTATTATTTGACCACAATGAAATGGTTGAAAAAGCTATTCAGACCATCAGGTTACAAATTTATCATCAACCTATCGGTTATAATTTACTTTCGGAGAAATTTACCCTGCCGGAGATTCACGTATTGTATGAGACTATTCTGGGTAAACAACTGGACAGAAGGAATTTTCCTAAAAAACTGATGTCTTTAGGGATTCTGAAAAAACTGGATGAACAAAGAAGTATCGGGCCGCACCGTTCTCCGTTTTTGTATGAATTTGACAAAGAAAATTATGAAAAAGCATTGATGGAGGGTATTGCGCTGGCTTTTTAATCGGCCTGAAATCAGTATCCTTATAGCGCAGTACTTTAACCTCTGAAAATATGTTAAGCGCAATTGATGATTTTTATTTACAAAAAGACGAACCTGTCAGAAGCTGCTTGCAGGCTTTAAAAGAAATTATCCTGCGACAGGATGAAAATATAACACCTGCCTGGAAATATGGCATGCCTTTTTTCTGCTACAAAGGCAAAATGTTTTGTTATTTATGGGTTCATAAAAAATACCATCAACCTTATATCGGTATTGTGGAGGGGAAGCGATTTGATGATCCTGCTTTAATAGTTGAAAAGCGTTCGAGGATGAAAATTATGCTTTTTGACCCTGAAATTGATTTACCAATTGAAACAATTGAAGGAATATTGCAAAAGGCACTGGATTTATACAGAAATGGAGTTGTAGCTTTGAAATAACAAATGTCAATTGCTCACTACTAGTCCATTTTCAGGGATATTTTCAGGATTTTTGGTCAAAAAAACTGCTTTTTATGGTAAAATTAATTAACAGGATTGCCGATTTCTGAATAAATTTGAGTCTGGCTTTCTTTCCGGGTTATACGAAATGCCAATATATTATTTTGACTAAAAAACATTCCATAAAAACTTACGATACTGAATCTTACCGGGATAAGTACATCCGGTCCGGGCAGAAAGTAGATTCCATGTTAAAATCAGATTTTGGCAAATTTTTCATGGTAAAAGTAGAAGAGATGATTTTACTCATGAAACTGCCGGTACCTCCTGCCAGAACGACCAATCATACCATCATTTACCTGACAGAAGGAGAGGCAGTCATGAATATCGGGAGTGAAACATATAAGATTTTTAAGGATGAATGCCTGATTGTACCTGCCGGACAGGTTTTTTCATTCCGGAATATTGATATTAATAAAGGGTATTTATGCAGTTTTCATGATGATTTTGTAGTAGGCAAATTCGGAAAAAGTGATTTGTTGAAAGACTTTGAATTTCTGAGAATATGGGGAAATCCTGAAATCCGGCTCAACGAGCCGACTTCCGGATTTGTAAATAACCTGTTTAAAAGAATCTTAGAGGAGTATGCAACAAACGGCATTCAGAATCAGGATATAATTCAGTCTTATATGCTTGCGCTTCTATGCGAGATAAACCATGTTTACAAACCTATTTCAAATATTCCTTATAGCGCTGCAAGTATTCTTACCAACAGGTTTAAAGAGTTGATTTCTTCAAATATCAGAACAAAGCACAGGGTGACCGATTATGCTCTTTTATTGAATGTTTCGCCCAATCACCTGAATAAATCGGTTAAGGCCATTACCGGGAAATCATCTTCAAAATGGATTGATGAGACAATCGTTCTCGAATCAAAAGTGTTGCTTCACCAAAGTAATCTGACCATCAATGAAATTGCCATAGAAGTCGGGCATTATGACCAATCTTATTTCAGTCGTCTTTTTAAGAAATATGAAGGTGTTACTCCTCAGGAATTTCGGAAAATGATTGAAAAGTCCTGAATATCGCTTCGAAAATCCTAACATTGTTCTGAGAATTTGCAGACCTTTGCCTTATCGGATCTAATAATAAGAAGGCTAAGATCAATGTAATGGTTTTGTCTGAAAATTGTTGGTAATCAATAATTTGTGTCAAATCTTTAACTTAATTCTCAGTAAAATGTATGTTATTCTGTTGTTTTTCCACTCTCTTGTCAGGTGGCTTGTTCTGGCAAGTTTAGTTTACAGTATATACCGGGGGAGGAGGGGATGGTTGGGAAACCGGGCTTTTACTAAATCGGATAATGCAATAAGGCATTGGACGGCTACGATTTCCCATATTCAGATGACTATCGGCTATCTGCTTTATTTCCAGAGCCCGACGGTTAAATATTTTACCGCCAATACCAGACAAGCCTTGCAGCAAATAGATTTCTTATTTTTCGGGTTGATCCACATCGCCTTAATGACGATTTCGGTTATTTTGATAACCATAGGTTCTTCTTTATCCAAAAGGCAGGAAACAGACCTTGAAAAATACAGGACTATGACTATCTGGTTTGCCGTAGCGTTGTTAATCATCTTTATTGCTATACCCTGGCCGTTTTCACCACTTGCCAACAGACCGTATCTCCGGCATTTTTAATTATGACTGGTCCTGAAAAATTTGGGATAGGTTTTGCTGGAAGATGATACCAGAAATATTTCGCAATTTATTATCAAAGCGTTAAACAAATTCCGTCCTTTCTGTGAAGAACTGTTGGAATGAAATGTAGTATTTGAAATAGTTTAGAGAATATCTGCCAGATAGCAATCTTCTTTTTACGTATAAAAAGAGGGTTAGATAATATTTAAAAAACTAACTTTGTCTGAAAGACAAAAATGCTTGTTTTAGATTTCATGTTCTATTCAAAACGTAAACTTAAAAATAAGTGAAAAAAAAGTACAGATTCTACAATTATCTGATGGGTTTGATAATGTTACAGTTTGGTGCAACAGGCCAGTCACTTCTTTCAGAAGGTTTTATAGGTAATCCGGGTACACCTGTTTATAAACAAAACTACTGGCAATCTTTTTCAGGGAAAAATCCGGGAAATATAAAGATTATAAAGAAAAGCCTTCTTTCAGAATACCTTGGTCTGAAGTTTTTAGTGGGACATTCTGCCATTTTAGAACCTGGGGATGAGATTATCTCAAAATCGCTGTCTAAAAGTATTTACGGAGATGGTGCAGAAGTTTATGTTTCTTTTCTGCTCAAATTAGATTCTTTAGAAGAAAATCAAAATATGTTGATTAGTCTTGGGACGGGTTCTGCTGATACATCCTTGCATGTTGGGAGGCTTTTTTTGAAAAAGGATGGTGCAGGCTTTAATGTGGGTATTGCTAAAAGTACAAATAATCCTACTTATTTGACTGCCAGAAGATTGGAGTATCATACGACATACTTCATTCTTTATCGCTATAAGTTCAATTCAAAAAGTAATAATGATGACGAGGTAGCTTTGTCAGTTAATGAAAGTCCATTGGATAAAACCTTTGTTCCGGATTTAGTAGTCAAAAGTGGTGAAAAGGATATAGGTGAAGCAATTAACACATTGTATTTGAGGGCTTCCGGATCAAAATTGTTTGTAGATAACCTGAATGTTAGTGATAAATATACAGATGGAATTCCGGGGGCATACCCATATCAAAAAGGTACTTTTTACCCGACTATATATGAGAATAATGCTGCTTTAATGGTTTGGTATATGAGTCATGATGCAGAAAGATTTGAATTATTAAAAAAACTAACACCAGTCAATAGTTTTAAAGAAAATTTCACAGCAGCATGGAGTAATGAGAATATACTGGAAGGAGAAGTAAGTGGGGAATTTGAGATTCGACCGGAAATACTGTGTATAGAAAAAGGTGATTGTTTTGTAAAAAAATTTCAATTATCCAAGGAATATCTAGATTTGAAATCATATTTTCAAATAAGACTGGCTCCCAACTTAGCTCCCGGGAAATATGAAGGCGAAGTGAAATTTTCTAGTAAAGGAAAAGAGCCTATCTACGTGTTATTGGGTGGAACTGTGCCAATGCCGCCTAGTATAAAACAGATACAACAGACAGCGGAAGGACAAGTAGTTGAGGTTTTTGGAAGGGTGATCACCTCAAGTCAATTTGGGAATACCGTTTTTGTACAGGATGGAACAGGAGGAATTGCTATTGTCGATGATTCTTTATCAAAATCGGTACAGATAGGGGATTCTATCAGAGTAGTTGGGACAATTGATAAATCTAATGAACTTATACAAGTATCAGGGAAAATGTTTTTTGAGAAAATTAACGTTGTATCCAAGCCTCTTTTAGCAAAGACAATAAAGTTGTCAGAAATGCCTATGCATGAGGGGGAGTTAGTTATAATAAACGATATTGAGTTGGAAGACAAGAGTTTTTTTTTCCTGAATGATAGAGTATATAAAATAAACCAGATGCATTCGGGAAATAGAGTTTCAGCAACAGATTCAACTTATAAAGGATTTATGTTGGTTGACAGTCATACTAACCTGAAAGGACAGGCAAAACCTTCAGGAAAGACAAATATTACAGGAATTGTGAGCAAGAATAATGGGACTTTCGTTTTGAAGCCTCGTTTTGTTGAGGATATTCCCGGAGTAACAGCATACAAAACAGATATCCAGGGAATAGGTTATGATAAGACATTTGATATTGCAACCTGGAAAGTTTATAATCTGGGTTTTTACGAAGAAAATGAAAGATTAGCTGAATTTCAAAAAGTAATAGATTCACTTCAGGCAGATGTTATTGTTCTTCAGGATGTTATTATACGATCCGCATATTCGAAGACTCCTTTCTTGGAAAGATTTGTTCAAAAACACCCTGAGTATAAATATTTGTGTTCACCCGATCATGATAATGGCTATTCAAAAGATGTAACAGGAGGGGTTTGCTTCCTTTATCGAAAGGAAATAGTTGATTCTATAAAGGCAGGTTCTTTGTTAAAGGGAACAGGTAATTTGCCTGACTATCCTGGTGGTTCAAAATTTTTCTGGAGTGAAGGGCGTTTCCCATACCTGTTTACAGTTAATGTTACCATTGGTGGAGTTAAAAAAAGAGTTAATTTGATTGGTATTCAAGCTGCAAATGATTTCGATGGTAAAGAGGAAACTGTCAATATGTTTTATCGCCGTCGTCAGATAGATTTAACAGTTTTAAAGGACTCTTTAGATAAATATTACGCTAAAGACAATCTTCTTATTGCAGGTGATTTTAATGATGATATAATCCGGACAACTTCAGAAACCTCTCTTACTAAAGAATCGACTTACAAGATATTTGTTGATGATCCCGGAAATTATCAGATACTTACAAAGGCTTTAGATGAAAAGTTATATGCTAATTATAACCTTTTTTTGACTGATCATATTATGGTTTCTAATGAATTGGAAAATAGCTATTTGTTAAATTCGACAAATTTGGAGATTCATACTAATTATACTAAAAATTTGTTGACTTACCATTATCCTGTAAAAGCAAGGTTTCAATTTATTATCAATCCTCCGAGTGATATGCAAGCTATTTCTTCTGATTACCAGAGTATTAATATTACTTGGAAGGATAATAATAAAGATGTTAAAAAAAGTGAGCTGGAACGATCCGCAGATAATATTAATTTTAGTAAAATAGCTGACATTCCTTCCGGAACATTTCTTTTTACTGATACTGGTCTGGAACCGAATAAGAAATATTATTATCGTTTGCGAAGTGTGACTAGTGAAGGAAAGTCTCAATTCATTAATGCAGATGCAATAACCCAGATTTTATTAGCGAGTGAAGTAGAATATAATTCATGGTTTTATATTTACCCTAATCCAACAGATGGAATTGTTGAGATTCTGAGTAATGAACCTTCTTTACGCGGTGATAATATTGACGCGGCTTTAACTACAATTGAAGGAAAAGTTATTTGGCAAAATTCAGGAAAACTGAGAGAATTAAATGATTCCATAAATAACAAATTACTATATCATCCGGCTGGGATTTATCTCTTGTATCTGCAAACTAAAACGAAGTCAGGCTTGCTAAAAGTGATCAGGAAATAATCCAGTGAAAAAATGAAAGCAAATCCGTTAGATTTAAGTTACCTTATGAACTTAAATCTAACGGATTTTATGCTTATTTTTAATTTCAGATAATAAATATCAGTCCTTTCAGCTTAGTAATCCGTATGTTAAATAACCTTTACAAGTATTTATGAAAAATATGAAGGCTTATTTCCGGCTGTTAATTTTCTCTCTTCTAATACCACTGTTTACACCAGTAAAGGCTCAGCAAAAACCCGAACTTTCCGGATATAAGTCTATCGAAGCGAAGCTGGAGCGCTGGACTAAATACTGTAATGACCTGGTTGATGCCAATAACTATCCTTTGCTGATTATTGCCGCAAAGCAGGGAACAGGCCTTTGTTCTCATACGAACAATTATCAGAAAATGTCTCAGTTTGCTTATTTTACAGGGTATGGATATGAATATTCAAATAATCAGTACGAACAGGCAATCATTTATTATGAACAAGCCAATGCTTATGCGTTGAAAGCTCATAGTCTGAAAGATGAAGTGAATGCACTGATGCGCTTGAATTATATGTATTATTCGGTTCGGAAATTTTCAAAAAGAGATACATTGATTCAATACATCAAGGCAATAGTTGATACCACCAAAGATGTCTATTCTCAGGCTATTCTGAACGGGAGTATTGGTGAGTATTACCTTGATCTTTCTCAGTATGAGCGTTTTATTTCGTATAAATTAAAAGCGATAGATTACCGGAAAAAAATGCTTTCGGATGATGATGGCTCCAACAGAGACAACATTGGTATTTCATATCTGCAGATTGTCGGGGCTTATCTGAAAATGAAGCAGATGGAAAAAGTCCTGGAATACCTGGATTACAGCAAAGGGTATCTCAAAAATTCCAGAGAGGGAGAGGCTTTTATGTATAACGACTACATTGTTGCTTATCTGAGCATGAATAAACCGGATAGTGCGCAGCAATACTTCAGGCGGTTGTATAGCAAAATGGGAGAGGCAGATTCCTTGTACATCAATCTCAGTTATGCCAACAGAAGCTTTGCCGATTACTTTTTAACAAACAAAAAGAAAGATCAGGCTTTGCAATATGCCCGAAATGCCTTAAGATTTGCCGGAAAGTCAGAAGATGATGAAATTCTGATGGAAGCAAATACCGCCATGGGAAAAGTGAAATTTGAGCAGGGAGATTTTAAGCAGGCTATTGTCTTTCTGGAAGCCGCTTCTGTAAAGGCTTATCATTTCGACCGGGAAATATATGCTTCTATTCAGCAAAAACTGGCAGAAAGTTACCGTGCCATTCACGACTGGGATAAGGCTCTGAATCATTATGAAATTTATAGCAGAATGCAGGACACGCTTTATGCGGAATCTTCGAAAAGGACGATTGCTGAAGTTGAAGCTAAATTTCAGAATAAAGAAAAACAACGACAGATTGACAACCAGGAGATAGAGCTTTCATATGCAAAAAGTCAGAAACTTTGGTTCATCGCCGGATTGAGTTTACTGAGCTTAGTGGCCATATTGCTTTGGATTATTTACAGGAATAAAAAACGTTCGGCTGATGAGCTGGATAATAAAAATAAGACCCTCGCCGAATTGAATATATTTTTAGACGAGGCAAATCAGACCAAAGCAAAACTTTTTAGCATCATCAGTCACGACCTGCGTTCTCCGATAAGTCAGGTTTATCAGTTTCTGAAACTCCAGCAGCTGAATCCTAACTTACTGACAGAGGAAAAAAAAGCAGAATTAAGTAGTAAAATTCAGACAGCTACGGGCTCATTACTTGAAACGATGGAAGATTTGCTGCTTTGGAGTAAAACCCAGATGAATCAGTTTAAACCTGAATTCCGGAAGGTTAATGTATTGGAAATTGTGAGTGAATGTCTGCAATTGATGCAACTGAACAGTGAAGGAAAGAAAATAAGGTTCAAAAACAGTGTTTCTTCTGATTTTTTTCTGGAAACGGATCCATATTACTTACAGACAATTGTAAGAAATCTCCTTCAGAATGCTATTAAAGCCGCTCCGGAAGGAAGTGAAATTCTGATTGATTTTGAAGAGGGGATGGGGAAAAAGTATTTATCTGTTACCAATTCAGGAGGGTATTTCTCACAGGAACAATACGAGTATTTGCTGGCAAATAAACATTCAGGAAAATCCTTATCTGGTCTGGGTTTGCATCTGGTGGATGAACTGAGCCGGAAAGTCGGGGCAAAGGTTATTTTTACTGAAACCGGAAATCCTGACTTAACGCGGGTTGAGGTGATATGTTGATTTTCAGTAATCCCGGAAAAAAACAGCCTGAATTAATATAATCCAGGCTGTTGAAATTTGAATCTTAACTTATTTTTTCACCAACGTATTGATATTCACGTGAGGCCATTCTATCAATTTAGAAGGGTCTTGAAATTGCGGAATAAATTCAATAATTGTGTTTTGAGAATATTGTAATTGCTGGAACGTTTGTCCGGTTGCAGGATTCTGCACCGTTTCGATCCAGAATGTTGCTTCAAAAAGTGTGGTATTGGCATTTTTAGTGATAAAAGGGATATTTGAAATACCTCCCTGATTTGCTGTACTGACAGAAAGAGTTGTAGTTTTAATAATCTTCTGATCTTTAATGTCATCTAACAGTGTTGCATTCGGATTGACTTTATTAAAACCAGCCGGAAGCGGAACCAGATATGGGTCCGTATAACCAAGCGGAGCACCTCCTCCTGTAATTGGTAAAGTGCTGATCGCACCGATATTCGGAGGCCCTTCAGTTACATATGACGAACCGAGTGCTAAAACAGAATCTCCATGAGGTACCGAAGCCTGTCTGGCAATAGTGAACTCACTCGGGCAATCCGGTAATAATAACCAGGTGCCATTTTCGGCGTGTAATAAACTTCCGTCGTTTAAATCATTGATAGTCAGGCTGTACATTAAAGTAGGCACTTCCTGGATAATACTTGTACCTCTGTTTGGGGTAGGAGTACTTAAAGGAGTGATGATTAATGTTTCAATGTAAGGAGCAACGAGTAAGCGGAAACCGCCTTTCTGGTTAGGAACAGCTATCAGATTCCAGCCTTTGGCACCAACCCAGGTTCCAATCAGGCCTTCGAGAGGACCGAATAAAGAATTAGTTTCCTGGGCGGAGCCACCCAGACGTAGGGTTTTTGGCGCATCATTTGTTGTAGTTAACATGGTTTGTGAGTGTTTTTAAGGGTTAAATATTTAGAAGAATAGGGTAGTTAAGATAGAATTAAGACTTTAATTTTATATCTCCCCGGCCTTCAACATAAATTTCAGACCAGGGAGTGGTTGTCATGGTTTTAAAATTTTGAAAGCATAATGTCAGCTGTCTGAAGTGCACCTTCTACCCAGCCCTGCGCATCGGAATAAGCTTCTCCACAGATAAAAAGTCTGAGACCGTCGGTAGGATGAGTAATTTTGTCTTTTACTTCCCAGCTTTTTACGCCGATATTCCAGCTATTCCAGCCTCCTCCGAATGGATCCTGGCCCCAGTCGCGGAATGCAGCATTTTTAACAACCGGTGTATGGCTTAATCCGTGCATCAATTGTAATTGTCTGGCTACTTCTGCTACCATTGGTGCCGGAGCCTTGTATTCATACCAGTCCAGTTTCGGATCAGCTTTTGTGATTTCTCCTTCAAAGGCATTTGCGATTTCAGGAAGTGTTTCTCCTTTTTTCCAGGCAGAAGTTCTTTGCGGGCGAAGACCATCCCAGAAACCGATGTTATTGCCATCGTCATAACTGGCTAATAGCATAGATTCTCCGGAAGTGGCAGGCGAACCATCATTTTTAGGCCAGTAATAAGTTTGTCTTACAGGAAGATCCGTTACACTTCTGCCTGACTGTACCGGAACAAATGTCCCTGTTGCGTCTGTATAACCAGCCGATAACCACCAGGGATTACCATAAGTTGTAAACAGTTTGAATAAAGGACGTGGCGTTACACTTTTAATCAATGACTGAATATTCTGAAGATCAGGACAATCCGGTGCCAATAAGTCAAGAGAGCGGCGAGGCATGGCCAGAATAATAGATTCTGCTTCAACGGTGTAACCGTCAAATGCTAAATGGAATTTTCCATTATTGCTTGTAAAACCGTTTAACTTGGCATTTAGCTTGATTTCGCCACCTTCTTTTACGAAGAACTCAGCCAGTGTTTTAGGTACCTGCTGGAATCCTTTTTTGAAACCTTTATATTCAGGCGTAATACCAAAATCGGTTAAAAACCATGGAATAGCATCTGCAGCATTCCAGTTGGCTAAAGTGGAGTCATAGCCGCCTGCGTCAAGACCAAATTGATAAGCCTCACCACTGATAACCCGGTAAAGAACGTTCCAGAAACCTTGTTTGTAGAGCGGCTGTCCTGCGAAACTGGCTTCTCTGGCCATGGCTCTTCTTTCCTCTTCCGTTAATTTAGGATTGGTAATACCCGGAACAAGCTGTTCAATTGCATTGACGATAACAGTCCCAGGAGAATCTCCTTTTTCCAGAAATGCCAGCTTATACGGAACTTTGTCAGGATGAGTAGTAAAATCAGCAAGTCTCAGATAAACGCCTCTCAGATAAGCGATATTCTGAGGTTCATCAACCGGAAAATCATATAATTCAATCTGATCACTTTGAGGCAACTGGGCATTAAGTTCCTTAATAAGAGCTACAATCAGAGGTTGGGCGTTTTCCAGAATACGCATACCCCCAAGCTCCGCCACCATATTCGGGATGTTCGGAGGAGTGACAGAAAGGAGTCTTCCGCCAATATGATTTCCTCCTTCAAATACTACGATTTTTTTAGAAGGATACTTTTTTTTCAGTTTCCAGGCGCTGTATACTCCTGAAACGCCACCGCCTACAATGGCGATATCAATGGTTTGGTTTTTCATAGTTTTTGATTCTTTTAGAAAGTTTTCGTGGGATGTGTTAAATCAGAATAAAGAAGGTACGTTTGCAGGAATATTATTCTCCGCTGATTTTCTGGCACCTGCCACATGAGTCTGTTCATGGAAAATATCCAGACTAGGTTGCTCCAGGTACTTTTTATACAATTGATCCTCGGCTTCTTCTTTGGTGGCAGGAGGAGGAGTATCCTGAGCTGTTCTCATGTCAAGAATGTAAGAGGTTTTATTGGTAATGACATGTTGAACTCCTCTGAAAACAGCCTCTTTTACGGAAGCAGGATCTTTTACTACTTCTCCGTTTTCTCCTCCGAAAGCTTTTGCCAAAGACACAAAATCGAATTTCGGACGGTTAATTCTCAGATATTCAGGATCAGTTGTTGCGGGCTGCCATTCGTAGCCGGGAGCAGAACCGTATGCCGCAATTACCTGTTGCAGACCTACTTGCAGGGTATGATATTCCCGGTTATTGGTAATGATATAAAGAACTGCCAGGTTTTGATGAGCCGCTGTCCAGTAGGTTTGCGGGTAGAAAAGTGAAGATCCGTCACCTACGGCATTCACGACCAATGTAGTTTCAATGCCCTGACTGCCCTGTGGTTCCAGTTTTATGCCCAGTGAAGCCGGCATTGACCACCCCAGCGAACCACCGGCCACGCAGTAATAACTGATTGGTTTGGAACTATGCGTGCCAAACGGCAGCAGATACTGAAACGGCGCTCCATCAGATACGGCCTCATGAACGTACACAAATTTATTGGCCAGCCCTTTTTCTTCTATGGCTTCACGAAGTGCATCAGCAATAAGTACCGCCCAGATTTCTTTTTGATGTAAAGCTTTCTCTTTATAGACTGCCCATTGCTTTTTTCGCTGTAAATCGAGCGCTTCCAAATGCTTGTTTCTTGCATCAGCTCCTTCAGAGCCGTGCGACTTAACAATGGCATTAATAAGCGGTAAAGTAGCTTTGATGTCTCCTAAAACGGCAGATTCTCCATAAGAATTCTTACCAATGTCCCAGGTATTATTGGTCAGATAAATCTGTTTAACATGATCTGGAATCAAAGGTCCGTCGGAATATTTGAAAACCGCAAGTTGTGCCTGAGCTCCGAAACCAACCAGAAAAGCTACATCATGTCCGTCGAATACCTGTCTGATTGAAGCCTGCACTCCGGGCAATTCTCCCTGCCAGTGAATATCATTGTTCGGATAATTCGCTACACTGCTGAATGTCTGTAAAGAAACCGGCGCACCAATCAATTGTGCCAGTTCCTGTACTTCAGACCAGGCATCAGCATAACCTACAGCATCACCCGCAACGATAATCGGATTTTTAGCCTGAGCAAGCAATAAAGCTGTTTGTCTGATCGACTCAGGATCTCCTGTAAAATGTGATGAAATTCTGGTAATGCCTTTCATGTGCGCATCATCAGGAATTCTCACCATCGTAAATTCCCAGGGAATAGAGATAAATACAGGCCCGTTTGGCGGAGCCATCGCTTCTTTAAAAGCACGTTGTAATACCAATGGGATTTCGGCCGGAGTTCTTACTTCATGCGCCCATTTGGTATATTGTTTGGCCAGATCAACAAGATTGGAAGCCAGAAGAGGTTCCTGTGTAACAAGTTCATTCTGCTGCTGGCAGCAAAGAATTACAAGTGGTGTTTGTGAACGACAGGCATTGAACAGGTTACCGATGGTATGAGCGATCCCCGGCGTAACGTGTACAACAAGAACTCCCGGTTTTCCGGTCATTCTGGCGGAGCCCATTGCTGCTCCGATAGCAATGTTTTCATGAAGACATTCGATATATCTTACCTTGTTTTCAGGGTAAGAGGTACCATCAATGATCGGAATTTCATTTGTTCCGGGAACACCGAAAATATAATGTATACCGAGGTCTTTGAGGACATCGAAAACATAATCGCGGGTCCATCTTTTGGTAGGAATACCAGGTCTTTGGGGGTGGTTGACAGTTGTTTCCATCAGATTTTCATTGTTAAGAGATTATTTCATAACATATAGCTGTATCATTGTGCAGAACGGTTTACAGGAAAAGTATGGACACAAAAATCCACGGGAAAATTTGAATAAATTCCGGTTACGACAATGATTTATGGGTTATTTGATGGGGAATGCGGGTGTTTCAGCAAGGCTTATGTGTGATGCCTTAAACAAAGTCCGGAAGTGATCCGGTTTTCTGAAAAAACGCTTATCTGATGATTCTGTAAGGATGAGGAGTTTAACGGATTATGGTTAATAATCGTTTGGGAAAATACATTAATTGCTTCTTTAAAAAGCAGGCTGGTGTGGTTAGTTTTCATTTTGTTATAAAGGTTTTATTGTAGAATAATTTAAATAAATCTATAGAATAGGGCAGAGGAAAAACGGAAACCGGCTGTTAAAACAGACAAATTTCGGATAAAACTTACTGGCAATGAATTTTCGTCGGTAAATGAATATTTTCTGCAAATGTAATGTAAAAATATTGTAATAAAATACTTGTAATATCTAATTTTAAATAAAATATTTTTTCATGGTTTGAACCTGCCTGCAGGGTTGATGAAGCCTGTGGCATGAAGGGAAATTACAGGATTTAAAAAAGACTTCCGGACAGTGATTTTTATCCGGAAGCCAATGAATTGGTTTTATTTCAAAACGAGTTTTACCCTGGATTCAGGGCTTTTACAATCAGACTTTTGCCTTTTTCACTGTAGTTTAAGGTAAAGGCTGATTCCCGTCCGGGATCACTCATTTTTGCCCAGGTTTTTTGAAGAATATCAATCACTTTTTCATCCTCATGTTTTGAGATAAAATCCTCATATTGATGTTCCAGAAAGACCAGACATAAAGCATTTTCCATACACTGGACTTCGGTATTGGTTTTAATCTGTCTTTTCAGAATAATTTGCTTTACCTTTTCGATGGTATCAGTATCATAACCAACATTCTGAAGAATTTCAGCAGCTTTTTCAGCATGAAATTTTCCCAGCTCCGTTCTCCATTTCAGGTAACCGTTTTTACCTTCAGGATATGCCGTTCTTAAAATCTGCCACCTTCCGATATGCTGGCTTCTGGAAGCGAGAAGCAGGGGTTCACTTGCCTGAGGATCAAGCTTCAATACCCAGTGATGAAGACGCAAAGCGTAAAAATATTCAGAAGGGAACGTTTTTCCATCATAAACCAAATGATGCGGGTCCTGCTGATTCCAGGCATCAAATTGTTCAAAAGCGGTAAGTAATTTATTCATGTTATGCTTTGACTTAATATGCGGGTGATGACTGTAAAATAGAAGATACTTCGTTATAAATCAAAATTTACGGCTATGAAATTTATTCTGAAAGACTCTTACTGTGGCTTGCTTCTTTGCCTGAAATTTGGTTTTATTGACAGTATTTTCCAGATTTGAGAAAGGAATATTTAATCCGGCATCCAACATGCTGAAGGATGTGAGTTCCTGATAAAGGGAAATATAAATGAGCTTTTTCCGTTGTTCCAGAAACAATATCCTGATATTGTAAAGCTGGAAAATTTCCATGAATTTTATAAAACCAGATTAACCCTGATCTTTTATCATCATTGAATCCTGAATTTTAATGAGAAATTTTAAATTACTTATTGCTGTTACTCTTCTTGTAATGAGCCAGTTAATCTCCGGATGCTGGGCCAGACGCTGCCCTGAAAAGACTTGTCGGGTAAGAACCGAACATCGTCACGACGGAGGTGTTTTTCGACCGAGGGCTGCTTTTTCGTGGGTGACTGTAAAAAAACACTGGCCCTGGCAGTCGTTTGGAAACGGGAAAAAATATAATGGTAAAAAAGATAAGAAATCAGGTAAAACCAAGTTCAAATATCTTCTTCCGGGAGAACGGGTAGATTTTGAGAAGAAAAACTAACCGTTTTTCTTAAGCTCTTCCAGATAAGTTTCCAAAGAAGTTTCGCCAATCGGGGGAGCAAGGACATCTTTTCTGAAAACGGCAGTATAAAATGCCAGTTTATCATAAAGATTCCGGTCAAACCATCTGACTATCGGTAAAAACCCTGACATGAGCCAGAAAGGAATACAAATACTGAAGTTTCTTTTGTTATTGTTTTTATTGATTAACTGATTGATTTTCAATCTGGTGTAAATATATTTCCCTCCGGCTTTAATGAGTGGGACATCAGTATGAATGGCATTGATAACGACCATTGCCAGGTCTTTTTCGGAAATAGGATTTGTTTGTTGCTGACCATTTCCCAAAACACTGAATAGCAGTCCCTTTTTTGACAAAATCACCAGATCATGAAAGGCTGAAAATATAGCAGGAGGCTGTATAATTGTATATTTTAATCCTGAATTTCTTAAAGCTTCTGAAAAGGATTCATGCGCTTTAAAATATGTTAATTCAGGATATAATTCTGCGCCAAGGGCGGAAATATAAATAAATTTTTTTACCGGAAGTTTTGCAGCAGACAAAAGGATTTTCAGGTTGATTTTCAAGTCAATATCTTCAAAACCCGGTTTACTGAAATCAAAAAGACTTACACTTTTTCCCAAAGCAGAAATAATTACATCAATATTGGAAACAGCGCAGGATAGAGCAGCTTCATCGTTGAAATCAAGCATGATTTTTTCATCAGCCTTTTCATCAATTTCCGGAATAGAGATGTTGCTCCTTACCACAATTCTTAGCCAATATCCTTCTTTTTTGAGAGCCTGACAGATCATTTTACCCAGATTACCGCTTGCTCCGAATACCAGTATTTTTTGCATGAATTTTTCCGGTTTTTAATAATTGATATGTTGATTTTCAGTAATAAGTCTTTCAGGAGCGCCGGAATCTCAGCAGATACTTCAGTTATCAATAAAGACTCCGGTATCACTTAAGAAAAGCAAGGAAATACCTTTGCAATCGGGCATTTGTCAGGGAAAAGTTAATATAGCGGTTTCCGGTAATAAATACCGTGTTTTTAATACCTGATCCGACAGAATTGTTTAAAGAAAGAATCTGAAATATCGGTTGTTTTAGGTACAAATAATAAAAAAAAGAAAAAGTAATCAGCAAAAAGTTTTATTTTTATTGTGAAAATCATGCATCAATCAAATCTCAGACATTTTTTGAGGTTTCTGTAAAACTATAAAATCATGGCAAAATATTCCTTATCAATTAACGGCAAAAAGTTCAGTATTGAGGCAGAACCTGATACCCCGCTTTTATGGGTAATCAGAGATTATGTTGGTCTCAAAGGAACGAAGTTTGGCTGTGGGATGGCACTTTGCGGAGCTTGTACCGTACACCTCGATGGTGAGCCGATCCGTTCCTGCTCCACTCCGGTTTCAACGCTCAAAGCAGCTAACAGGATTACGACGATTGAAGGTATTTCTGCTAACACTGACCACGCTATTCAGAAAGCATGGATTGAAGCGCAGGTGCCTCAGTGTGGTTATTGTCAGTCCGGACAAATTATGTCTGCGGTAGCTTTATTGAAAAGTAATCCTAATCCTAATGATGAGGATATAGACGCTGCGATGTCAGGAAATATTTGTCGTTGCGGAACGTATCCGAGAATACGGAAAGCGATACACAGAGCTGCTGACTTAATTAAGGAAAGTGGAAATACAACCGGAAAATAAGCCGGACGCTGCGTTCATTATTTTTCTGCGTAAACAAACGTTCAAATCTTTCTTCAAATGTCTTTCGAAACCAATCATACCTCCCGAAGAGATTTTTTGAAAATTTCCGGGAAAACATCAGCTTTACTGGCCATAGGGTTTTCCCTGCCAATTGCCGGAAAAGCAGAAGAAATCAAGAAACTGGATACCTCTGCTCTTTCAATGGGATTGGAGCTGAATCCATATATCCTCATCAGTGACGAGGGAAAAATCACCTTGTTTAATGCCCGTCCTGACATGGGACAGGGAACGTATCAGTCTCTCCCTCTATTATTGGCTGAGGAACTGGAAGTTACCCTGGATCAGGTAGAAATAAGAAATACAGATGGTCAGGGGAAATATGGCTCCCAGCTTTCCGGCGGATCTTCTTCCATTCGTACACGCTGGATGCCTATGCGTAAGGCGGGAGCAGCGGTAAAAGAAATGCTGATCAAAGCAGCTGCTAAGAAATGGAATGTTTCTGAAGCCGAATGTTATGCCGAGAAAGCTAAAGTTTTCCATAAACCTTCCGGTAAATCTTATACCTATGGAGAACTGGTAGAGGAAGCTTCAAAACTGGAAGTTCCCAAAGATCCGAAAATTAAAGATCCGAAGGATTTTAAATTGTTGGGAAAATCAGTTCCGAGACCGGAAATTCCTTCTAAAGTAAACGGAACCGCTGTTTTTGGCATAGATTCAAATGTTCCGGGTATGCTGTTTGTGAGTATCGAGCGTTCTCCGACAATTCTGGGAAAAGTAATCAGTTTTGATGGTTCGGAAGCTCTCAGGATTAAAGGAGTAAAGCACGTTATCAAAACAGAGCGAAAAATGCCTCACCGTGCTGTAGAGGCTGTAGCGGTAGTTGCTGATACCTATTGGGCAGCTTTAAAAGGACGAAGAGCTCTGAAAATCAAATGGGATGCAGAAGGTTCGGATAAGATTTCAACCGATAAATATTTTGAGAATCTCAGAGAACTGGCCAAAACAGAGGGTTTTGAGTATAAAGATGATAAAGCAGGAGATTTTGCCAAAGCATTCGGAGAGTCTGCCAAAAAGGTAGAAGCACAATATGAAACTCCGTTTCTAGCCCATGCACCACTTGAACCTGAAAATGCAACCGTTTGGGTTCAGGGAGATAAAGTTGAAATCTGGGCGCCTATTCAGGGGCCGGACGGTCTCATTCCGCAAGTGGCAGGTTATCTCAATATCAAACCTGAAAATGTAAAAATCAATGTTCCTTTTATGGGTGGAGCTTTCGGCAGAAAGGCTTATAATGATTACGTAATGGAAGCCTGTCATGTTTCAAAACAGATTAAAGCTCCGGTTAAGGTAATCTGGACCCGTGAAGATGATATGACTCAGGGACCGTTTCGTCCGGGAATGCTTAACGCTTTTCAGGGAGCATTTGATGCAAAAGGTGCTTTAACAGCTTATAATCATAAAATTGTCGGCGGGTCAATCCAGCATCAGGTTTTTGGAAATCCTTTGAAAAATGTTCCGGATGATTGGGCAGGAGAAGGCTCAGGATTGGGAGACAGCCCTTATGAAATTCCAAACAGAAGACAATCTTTCCATTTAGCGGAAACTGATATTCCGATTGTCTGGTGGCGTTCGGTATATGCTTCAACCAATGCTTTTGGCCATGAGAGCTTTATCGATGAACTTGCCCATTCGGCAGGAATGGATCCTTTGGCTTTCAGACTGAATTTACTGGCAGATTCGCCAAGGTTCAGCAGGGTGTTGCAAAAACTTGCCCAAAAATCTGATTATCACCAGAAACTTCCTGAAAACAAAGCAATCGGTATTGCGATTGCCCGTTCTTTTGCTACCATTGCAGCACATGCAGTAACTGTTTCAAAACAGGGAGATGGTGTGAAAATTGAAAAAGTGGTTTCTGTAATAGATTGTGGTATGACGGTAAATCCCGATAACATTAAAGCCCAGACCGAAGGCAATATTGTAATGGGGATTACTGCGGCAATTAAGAATGGAATTACCATCAAAGAAGGGAAAACCGAACAGACTAATTTCCATGAATACAATGTGCTGAGAATGACTGAAATACCGGCTATTGAAATTTATGTTGTAGATAATATGGAAGCTCCGGGTGGAGTGGGAGAACCAGGTTTACCACCGATTGCTCCGGCGCTTTGCAATGCAATTTTCAACCTTACCGGGAAGAGAATAAGAACCTTGCCATTTGATATCGATAAGATTGTCTGATCGGTCTGAACGAATTTTGAAAGTCTGAATGAAATCAGGACAGCTATTGAATTTTAAAATAAATGCAAAAGACATTAAATATAGATCGTCGTAACTTCCTGAAATATTCGGGGCTTACAGGTACGGCTCTTATTCTGGGTTTCTCTTCGTCTGAGGCAATTCCGAACAGAGAAGTATTAAATCTAAGCAGAATAGCTGAATCGTTTGAACTGACCCCTTTCGTAATTATCGAAAAGTCGGGACAAATTACGATTATGAACAGCAAGCCTGAAATGGGTCAGGGAACATTCCAGTCAATTCCTTCACTTATTGCGGAAGAATTGGAAGTGCCTCTCAATAAGGTGATTATAAAACAAACTTCAGGAGAAAAACAGTTCGGTGCACAAACTGCCGGAGGAAGCTCTTCCGTAAGAGGAAGTTATGCTAATCTCCGTAAAACCGGAGCTTCAGCCAGAGAAATGCTGATCAAAGCTGCCAGTCAGCAATGGTCGGTTCCTGTAGAGGAATGTTATGCAGAAGATGTAAAAGTCTTTCATAAACCATCCGGAAGGAGTTTTTCTTATGGTGAATTGGTAGAAACAGCTTCCAGACTGGAAGTGCCTAAGAATCCTGCCCTGAAAGATCCTAAAGATTTTAAAATTTTAGGAAAACCAGTCCAAAGACCGGATATTCCTCTCAAAGTAAGCGGGGAAGCGGTATTTGGAATGGATGCAGAAGTGCAGGGAATGGTATATGCTTCTGTAGAAAGATGTCCGGTTTTTGGTGGAAAAATCAGGAAAATAGACGATTCTCTGACCTTAAAAGTAAAAGGTGTCAAACAAGTTGTAAAAGCTCAGAGAACACTCGGAAAAAATACCTATGAAGTAGTCGCGGTTATTGCTGAAAACTATTGGGCTGCCCTTAAAGGCCGTAAAGCGCTGAAAGTGGAATGGGATTATCAGGGATTTGATCAGTTCAATACCCTGGATTATGAGAAAAATCTGAGAGAACTGGCAAAAACCGAAGGATTGGTGGATCACAATGCAGGGGATTTCGAAGGAACTTTTGCACAGGCACCTTTGAAACTGGAAGCATTTTATGAAACCCCGATACTTTCTCATTCTCCGATGGAGCCTATGAACTGTCTGGCGCAATGGAAAGAAGGAGATCAGGTTGAAATATGGGTTTCTTCTCAGGGACCGGATTCGGTAAAACGTTCTGTGGCAGAGGCTTTTGGTATTCCTCAGGAGAATGTTAAAGTGAATATTTTCTTTAACGGAGGAGGTTTTGGCAGAAGATTGTATCAGGATTTTGCTACCGAAGCAACCAGCATTGCTAAAGCAGTCGGTGTTGGAAAACCGGTGAAAGTTATCTGGACGCGTGAAGATGATACTCAGCAAGGACCTTTTCGCCCTATGACATTTTCAGCACTTAAAGCAGGACTTTCTTCTGATGGAAAGGCTATTGCATTTCAGCATAAGGTGATTGCCCCTTCTATCGGTGCCACGATGAACAAGTCTTATGACAGAACAAAGTCTGATGGAACCATGACAGAGGGCATCAGCGAACAGCAATATGAAATTCCGAATGTAAAAAACCTTTTTGTACTATCGGAAACGCATATCCCTATGGCCGCCTGGAGAGCCGTAACGAGTACAACCCTCGCATTTTCGCATGAGTGCTTTCTGGATGAAATGGCCGTAAAAGCCGGCAAAAATAGTTTTGATTTCAGAATGGAGCTTTTGAATAAAGAGTCTGATACGAAAAGAGTGCTGACAAAACTGAGAGAAGTTTCTGGTTGGGATAAACCTCTTCCGAAAGGATGGGGAAGGGGAATAGCTCAATGGGAATTTTTTGCCGGATTGGCCGGACAGGTCGTTGAGGTTTCCAAACGAAAAGATGGCTCGATAAAAATTGAAAAAGTATATGCGGTAATAGATCTGGGTACTGTGGTCAATCCTGATAATACTAAAGCTCAGGTAGAAGGAGCGATTACAATGGCAATCGGAGCAGCAACCAAAGATGGTATTACTTTTGAAAAAGGGATGGTTCAGCAATCTAACTTTCATGATAACAGAATGGTCAGAATTTCTGAAATGCCAAAAGTGGAAGTTCATATTCTTGCAGAAGGCGGTACGAAAATAAAAGGGGTAGGTGAGCCGGGTTTACCTCCGTTGGCTCCTGCTTTGGCAAATGCCATATTTAATGCCACAGGCGTAAGAATCAGAAGATTACCTTTTGATCTTGATAAAATTGTCTAAAACCGCTATGAATCTTTCAGTATTGATTTTAGCGGCAGGAAATTCCAGTCGTTTGGGGCAGCCCAAACAACTGGTTTTTTTCAGAGAACAGACATTAATAGAGCAGGTTTGCCGGACGGCTTTACAGATTTCCGGAAAAGTGCTGGTGGTTTCAGGTGCAAATGCAGTAGCAATAGAACCCATAATTCGGAATACAGGGGTAGAAATTCTTCATAATCCGGGCTGGGAAGAGGGAATGGGAAGCTCAATCAGAAAAGGAGTTGCAGCGCTGGCTCCTGAATCAGATGCTATTTTGATTTTATTGACAGATCAGCCTTTTTTGCAGCTTCGGACATTAGAGGAAATGGTAAACATTTACCAAAATTCTGAAAAACAGATTGTGGCCTGTGAATATGGCGGAAAACCGGGTGTCCCGATGTTGTTCAGTAAAAGAATCTTCCCTGATTTACTGACTCTTCAGGGAGATAAAGGAGCGAAAGCCTTTCTTCATAAATACCAGAAAAGTATAGCATTTGTTCCCTTTCCTGAGGGAATCATAGACATAGACCAGCCTTCTGACTTAGACAATTTGTCTTGAAAATCAGTAAATTATAGAGACAAATCAGCAAATCCTTTCTTTTTTATAACTCCCGTATTTTTTGAAATGAAGAAATAGATAACCGGGAAAAGAAATACATCACCGGAGGCCTGTTTTCTGACGGATATGTAAAAATATTTGGGTCAGGGTCTATTTTTTAACAAAAAATAATCTATTTTTCATCGGATTTTGTTTACATTTCAAATACTAAAGCACTACTTTTAAAGGTGTAAACTTCGGGGTTGTTTTTAATGGATTTCCGGAAGTTACTGATTAGCCTGGAGAAATAGATTGACGGGAATTGCAACAATATATATAAGTATTACCTCTTTTAAGAAATCATTTTAGATAATTAACCTATTCCTTAAAAATTATGGAAACTACTCAAAACCTTCTTGAAACCCTGTTGAGGAATTGTTTAGAGGTAGTAAGCGAAATTTCAGGACCAGCTTCTGAAATGTCTGCTGAAAATTATCTGAAACAAATGGGTTTCTTTTCGAAAGATGCGCATTGCCAGAATATGGTATTTGGTATTTTAGATATGAAAAGCCTTTCTTACCGTTACATTGCCAATACGGAACTGGCTTTGGGTATTGCTTCTGATGAATTTCTGGAAAAAGGATTCAGTACTTATTTCAGATCTATGGTGAAAGATAAATCGAATATAACAGTAGTTCCTTCCCTTCTGAAATTCCTGATAGATTCTGTTAATCTGGCCCCGCTTGAAATCAGGAAGGATTTTATCGCATATGCTTTTGGTATGCAGCATATGCACCCGAGCGGAAAGCCTTTCACTACGCTTGCCCAGCTTTTCGGTCTGGAATTTGATGAACATGATTATCCGAGTCTCTGCTTTTTCATTGTTCAGGATGTATCTCATCTTGTTAAAAATATTCAGCAGATCTGGGGCAGAATCAGCTTTAATACGAATGAATTTGTGACGACTTTCTCATCTAAGGAAACCGGAAAGCCAAAAGCAGATATTTTCTCTGAAAGAGAAACTGATGTGCTGAAATTGCTGCTGAAAGGACAGGAGTCCAAACAAATTGCTGAAAAATTATTTATCAGCTCAAATACGGTAGATAACCACCGTAAAAATATGATCAGGAAACTTGATGCCAGAGATACCACTGCTTTGGTTCAGTTATCCAAGCTGCTGGGAATCCTGAAATAGTTAAACACACAGATTTCATGAGATTGCCTTTCTTTTTTTTCAGATAAATTCCTTTTTTGAGGTTTTCGGCCTTATTTGACACCAGTTTAGGAGAGAGATTCGACAATTTTTAAAAAATGTCAAAACTAAAAGAGTAAATCTTTCTACCTTTGCAAAATCAATGAGAAATTAGCCATTAACAACCTGCAATGCATTTTCAAAACAGCCTTTGCTCATTGATAATTGTTCGTTGTTAACTGAATAACCGAAAAATAGTGGAACATCAAGAAACCCTACCGACCGTAGAAACGGCTAAGAAATTAGGTCTTTTACCCGAGGAATTCGAACGCATTCAAGAAATTTTAGGTCGAGTACCAAACTTTACAGAATTATCTATTTTTTCTGTAATGTGGTCAGAACATTGTTCTTACAAGAACTCAATTGTTTGGTTAAAGAAACTGCCGAAAGATTCTCCGAGAATGCTGGCTAAAGCTGGTGAAGAAAATGCCGGAGTAGTAGATTTAGGAGATGGCCTTGGCTGTGCTTTTAAAATCGAATCACATAATCACCCATCTGCTTTAGAACCTTATCAGGGTGCTGCAACTGGCGTAGGAGGAATCAACCGTGATATTTTTACCATGGGAGCCCGTCCGATTGCACAGCTTAATTCACTTCGTTTTGGAAATCTTAACCTTGCCAAGACCAAATGGCTGGTGAAAGGTGTGGTAAAAGGAATCGGGGATTATGGTAACGCTTTTGGTATCCCGACTGTAGGAGGGGAAGTTCAGTTTGATGACTGCTATAATGTAAACCCCTTGGTGAATGCCTTTTCTGCCGGGATTCTGAAGAAAGGTAAAATGGCTTCAGCTATTTCATATGGTGTAGGAAACCCTGTATTTATTGTAGGATCTGCTACCGGAAAAGATGGTATCGGAGGTGCGAGTTTTGCTTCTGAAGATATTTCAGAAAAATCAAGTGAAAAACTACCGGCAGTACAGGTTGGTGATCCTTTTCAGGAAAAACTTCTTTTAGAAGCTACACTTGAAATTATTGATTCAGGTTGTGTAATTGGTATTCAGGATATGGGTGCGGCAGGAATTATCTGCTCAACGTCTGAAATGTCTGCCAAGGGAGAACACGGAATGGATATTGATTTATCCAAAGTGCCGACCCGCCAGCCGAACATGAAACCTTTTGAGATCTTATTGTCTGAGTCTCAGGAGCGTATGTTGATCGTTGTAGAAAAAGGCAAAGAAGATATTGCTAAAAAGATATTTGATAAGTGGGATTTGAATTGTGAGCAGATTGGAGTTGTTACTGATACCAAACGTCTTAATTTCTATCAGGACGGTGTTTTAGTAGCTGATGTACCTGCTGAAGACCTTGTGTTGGGTGGCGGCGCTCCGGTTTATCAGAGAGAATACCGTGAACCTGCTTATTATCAGGAATATAAGAAATTTAAGATTGAAAGTATAGCTGATTTATCCGGAACAGATGAAATTCGTAAAGTTGCAGAACATTTGCTTTCTCACCCGAATGTCTGCTCTAAAAAATGGGTAGCTGAGCAATATGATTCAACCATTGGCCGTGCGAACCGTAATACAAATTCGCCTTCTGATGCAGCTGTTGTGAAAGTTCACGGTTCAGAGAAATCGATCGTTATTACAGTTGACTGTAATTCCAGATATGTTAATGCTGATCCGGAAGAAGGTTGTGCAATTGCTGTAGCAGAAGCATCAAGAAATATCATTTGTTCAGGTGGTGAGCCTGTAGCAATTACGAACTGTCTGAACTTCGGAAACCCATATGTTCCTGAAGTGTACTGGCAGTTTGTAGGAGCTATTAAAGGAATGAAAAAGTCCTGTGAGACTTTCGGAACGCCTGTAACAGGTGGAAACGTAAGTTTTTATAACCAGTCGTCAGATGAAGGTCCGGTATTCCCGACACCAACGATTGGTATGTTAGGTATTCTGGACAATCCTGAAAACCGTATGACGCTTGATTTTAAAGCGGCCGGTGATTTGATTTATTTAGTCGGAGCTTCTAAAAATGATGTAAATTCTTCAGAGTATCTTTATTCTTACAGAGGAATCAAGGCATCCGGACATCCGGCTTTTGATCTTGCTGAAGAAAAATCTCTTCAGGATGCTGTGAGCAAATTAATCAGTTCAAAATTGATTGCTTCAGCTCATGACGTGTCTGACGGTGGTTTGTTCATTACTCTTGCTGAATCTGCAATGCCTGGACAATTTGGTTTTGCGATCAATACTGATGCGGCTTTCCGTAAAGATGCTTTCTTATTCGGAGAAGCACAGAGCCGTGTATTGGTTTCAGTAAAAGCTGATAAACTGGCTGAATTTGAGAAAGCTCTTCAGACGGATGGTGTGCGATATTCAGCGTTAGGTACAGTAACCAGCGATCCGAACTATGTGATTGACTCAGAGGTAATTGTAGCTGCTAAATCAGCCAAAGAAGTTTACGATAATACGTTAGAAGGATATTTGGTTTAAGAATCAGACTTAGCTGCCTGATTGTATCAGATATTATTTATTTCATAAATTTCATAAACACCTGCATTCAATGTAAAGTTGAGTGCAGGTGTTTGTTTTTTTAGCAGATGTAACTTACTTTTACATTTAGAGCAATTTACAGGAGTGAGAGCTTTTGACCGTAAATGATAAAAAAAAGAAATAAGTGTCCCCTCTTTAAAAAAGCTAATAATTATTGCTAGAAATTATACATGAAAAAAGAGGAGAAAGTTTATTGGATTCTGCATACTTTGTGGTGGATGTTTTTTCAGATTTACATCACTTTTCCTTCCTACAAAATCCCTGTAGGAGGAAGTCTGGCCGTTTCTGCTTTTCTGATTTCTCACTTCGGGACTTTCTTTCTGTTATCCCATTTTTACAGGATAATTTATAAAAGACTTAATCCCCAGGAGAAATCGCTGAAGGTTACTATTATTGCGCCGATAATAGGAATAATCATACTGGGCAGTATTTTCTATTTCATCAATGCATATGGATTCCCTGTTCGGAACCCTGACGGAGAGCCATTCAACATTATGGAATATAATCAGTTTGAATACTATTTTGAATGTCTGTATCATATTTGTCCATGGTTTTTCCTTTTCCATCTTTATCAATATGCGCGGATATCATTTCAGAAAGATGAACAACTGCTGGAAGCATCCTCTTTACTTCAGAAAACTGAACTGATGAATCTGAAAAGTGAACTGAACCCTCACTTTTTGTTTAATGCCTTAAATGGTATCAAATCGCTGATGCTTACAGACATTGATACTTCCAGAAATGCAATTACTCAATTGTCTGATTTATTGAGAGTTTCTTTGAAAATCAGTAATTTATCTGATATTAAACTGGAGGTAGAAATAAAATTGGTGCAGGATTACCTGAGTATTGAAAAAATCAGATTTGAAAACCGTCTTGTTGTAAATTATGATGTTCCTCCGGAACTGTATCAGTGTGATGTTGTACCCATGACGATTCAATTACTGGTGGAAAATGCAGTAAAACATGGCATCGGACAATCGAAATCGGGAGGTGAGATCCTGATTTCTGCCAAAAATGAAGATGATTCACTCATTTTAAAAGTAGCAAACACCGGGAAACTCATTCAGGAAAACAGAACACTGTCAACTTCTTCCGGAATCGGGATGAAAAACCTGGAAAAACGCCTGAAATTAAGATTCGGAGAGAAAATCAGTCTGAAAATTTCGGAATCAGGAAACTGGGTAAGTGCGGAAGTAAGTTTTCCTTATTCTCAATATTAAATTAAAATAAGAAAGCTACCGGAAAATCTGGTAGCTTTGCATAAGCTTCTTGCTATTAATTTGATCACTATCCTTAGCAGATTAGTTTTCAAAAGCAAAGGTACGATTTAGCCCAACCCAAAGCGGAGAAGTAAAGCCAATGACGTTAATTGGTATGTAAACAGCGTTTTTTGGACTGTGAGGATGTTTTGAAGAATTATATAAGCAGGATTACTTCTTGCTTTCAGTGTATTTATGGCAGAGTTAACATTCAGATATTTTATCGAGTTTGCGTATTTGGGTACCAATTACAGCGGCTGGCAAATTCAACCACATAATCTTACTGTCCAGGAACGCCTGGAAAAAGCCTTTTCAACCCTGCTGAAACAGAAAATAGAAATTACAGGAAGCAGTCGTACCGATTCCGGTGTGCATGCACAGCAGCAGTTTGCTCATTTTGATGTTGATTTCGAAATTACAGATACTTCTCAGCTTGTTTACCGATTGAATAAAATGCTGCCTGCGGATGTGGCGATCAGGAAAATATTCAGGGTAAGTACAGATTACCATTCCCGCTTTGAGGCAAGTTCAAGACGTTATGAATACAGAATTGCCCGCCGGAAGGATCCTTTTCAATCAGCATATTCTTATCATTTTGAGGCGGTACTGGATGTTAAGCAAATGAACGAATGTTGTGAAATTTTACTGAAACATATCGATTTTGAATGTTTCAGTAAAGTTCATACACAGGTCTTTACCTTCAACTGCAACATTTTGGAAGCATTTTGGGAAGAGCAGGAACATTTATTGATTTTTCATATCAAAGCCAATCGCTTTTTAAGAGGAATGGTAAGGGCGATAGTCGGAACTTTACTGGAAGTGGGACTGGGCCGTATGAACGCTGGAGAGTTTGAAGCAGTAATTCTTTCCAAAAACAGGCAAAAAGCCGGAAGGGCCGTGCCTGCTCATGGATTATTTCTGATGGAAGTAAATTATGTTTAATTGGCTTTCAGCTTTCAGCCTTCGGCAGTCAGCATTAGTTTTTTATTTGTGTTCAATTGATTTTCAAATAATTGAATCTGAATGGGCTTTCCTTGAAAATCATTCCATTGGTTCAGGCTTTCGGCAGTCAGCATTAGTTTTTTATTTGTGTTCAATTGATTGATTTTCAAATAATTGAATCTGAAAGTTGACATTGAAGCCGACTGCCGATAGCTGACAGCCAAATTAGAATTATTTTCGTAAAATCCGGATAAAAACTTCCTCCAGCTTAGTGGCGGTTTTGATATTGATTTTATAGTTCTCCTGGCTGAGTCCTTTGGCGTTGTATTTTGAAATCCAGATTTCTTTGAAACCCAGTTTTTCAGCTTCTGAAATACGTTGTTCAATGCGATTAACAGCTCTGATTTCTCCTCCCAGACCAACTTCCGCAGCAAAGCAGACAGAGCTTGGGATACTGATGTCTTCATAAGAAGAAACAATTGAGGCACATACAGCAAGGTCAATGGCCGGATCCTCAACTTTCAAACCGCCGGCAATATTTAAGAATACATCCTGATTTCCCAATCTGAATCCACCTCTTTTCTCCAGTACTGCAAGCAGCATATTGAGTCTTTTGGCATCAAATCCTGTAGAACTTCGTTGAGGTGTACCATAAGTGGCAATGCTGACGAGTGATTGTATCTCAATCAGCAATGGCCGGTTTCCCTCAAGCATTGCCCCGATAGTAATACCGGAAAAATCCTCATCTCTCTGGGAAATCAGGATTTCTGAAGGGTTGGATACTTCTCTCAATCCGGATCCGAGCATTTCATAAATCCCCAGTTCCGAAGTACTTCCGAAACGGTTTTTTGTGGTACGAAGTATTCTGTAAGCCAGATGGCGGTCTCCTTCAAATTGTAAAACGGTGTCGACCATGTGTTCCAGAACCTTAGGTCCGGCCAGGTTTCCGTCTTTGGTAATATGGCCAATCATGAAAACCGGTGTTGCAGATTCTTTGGCATATTTCATTAATTCGGCAGTACATTCCTTGACTTGTGAAATGCTTCCTGCTCCGGATTCTATAAAAGCTGAATGGAGTGTCTGGATTGAATCAATGATAAGAATATCGGGTTCAAATTGTTCGATTTGTTTGAAAATATTCTGCGTAGAAGTCTCTGTAAGGATAAAACAGTTTGAGCTATTTACTTCCAGACGCTCTGCTCTCATTTTAATCTGCTGCTCGGATTCTTCTCCTGACACATAAAGCACTCTGTGATTAGAGAGCGTAAGTGCAATCTGGAGCATAAGGGTTGACTTTCCGATACCCGGTTCACCACCAATCAGTACCAGAGAGCCGCGGACTATGCCACCTCCCAAAACTCTGTTGAGTTCTTCATCTGCAGTAATAACCCTTGGTTGCTCTTCGTAATTTATTTCCTGAATCTGACGAGGTTTTGAAGCGATTTTAAGAGAGGTACCTGGTCGCCATGAGCCCTTTTCCGGGTCCTCTTTCTGAAGTACTTCCTCAACAAAAGTATTCCATTCACCGCATGAAGGGCAGCGGCCAAGCCATTTAGGTGACTGGTAACCACAATTTTGACAAAAATAAGAAGTTTTGGTTTTAGCCATAATAGTAATAAAATAAGAATGCAGTCTCAGAAAAAGTCATGAAAGCTTAAACACCGCTTACGAAGTTATACGAAAATAATGAGTTAATGGATACAACTGAACGGGAATCTCTCGTTATCTTGACGCAGTGTAATCTTGATTTGCATTGTTTTAACTTATGAAAAAGCTTAATAAACACATAAAGATGAAAAAAGTAATTTTAACACTTGCCTTGATGAGTTTTGTATTTTTCAAGGTAAATGCCCAGAGTTTCTTTAGTTTTGGTATTAAAGGAGGGGTAAACCTTGCCAAATTAAAAACCGGAAACTTTCTGGCAGTTCGTTTGGATGGAAACGGTAAACCTGTTGAATATAACGGAACAACCCTGAAAGATAATATTCAGGAAAGTCTGGACTCCAGAACGGGGTATGTCGGTGGTGTTTATGCCAGATTCGGAAGAAAGTTTTTTATCCAGCCTGAATTACTTTTTTCTGCAAAAGGAGGCAGCCTGAATATATTAAAAGGCGGACAGAATGCCGGTAGTGAAACGATTCAGATTGAGTATACCAACTTCGATGTACCGCTTTTACTTGGATACAGAATAGGTTTATTGCATTTAAATGCCGGGCCGGTGGCTTCATTTAACGTCAGTTCGAATCAGAAACTGAGTGATGCCCTTGATAATTATACCAAAGACGGCGTGGTAAATGCTTTTAAAAAGGCGTCTTATGGATATCAGGTTGGCGGAGGACTGGATATTGGAAGTTTTACCCTTGATGTTCGTTATGAAGGCACATTTTCTGACGTAGCTTCAGCGGATATTCAAAGCAGTAATGCAAGTTTTAGCCAGAAATCAAATTTATGGCAATTAACTTTAGGCATAAAATTATTCTAAAATGCTCTGCAAATAAAAACAGCTTCCCGAAAGATTCAGGGAGCTGTTTGCTATTCACCTAACCACTAAAATAGTTTCTATAAAACCCAATCAAAGTGTTGTCTGCCAGAGAGATATGCAGTAGCTTTTCTTTGAAATGCAACTTTCTTTCTTCTTGAAATATCAACCTTCTGTCCGGTTTTCATCACAACAAAGTACTCGTGTTTTACTTCAAAGCTTTGTAAATAATTCAGATTTATGAGGTAAGACTTATGTATTCTAACAAAAGGGTGTAGGGTTAAAATGGCTTCAAAGTCCTTTAAGGTTTTCGATAGTAAGATTTTTTTTCCGTTGGTCAGATAAATAAAGGTATAATTGCTTTCGCCCTGTAACATAACGATGTCATCAATATTAATGTACTTCGTTTTTTTGTTTATATAGATCGAAAGCGGCTTTGCCTGAGCGTAATTACCATTACCTGGCATGATTCCTGGTATAATGGTACTCTGTGGAAAGGTTGTTAAAGTATTCATGGATTTAAATGGATTAAGTTAGAGTTAATTTGTTGTTTTTAACGATACAAACTTCTCCCTTTTTCCAAGGTTTTTTTAGCGTAGATTTACCGAATTTGTCAAATGGGGTATTTCTACGTAGTGACAAAACAAGTATATTATCGTGCAATTAATTAGAAAGAAACCTTGTGTCAAGGCAACTCAGTCAATGAATTTTCTTATTTTTGCATGAATACAGAAAATTCAGCACTTTAGTTTAAGGTTTCAATGGCTGAAAGCCTTTGAAATAAAATACAGATACTCAGATTCATGGTTGATAAAATAAAGGAAATACAACAGCAGATTGCTGATTTTCAGATTGATAATAAGGAACAATTAGAACAGTTCCGAATTGCGTATGTAGGTCGTAAAGGTGTAGTTGCCGATCTTTTTGAAGGATTGAAAAATGTACCGCAGGAGGATCGCCGTGCAGTAGGCCAGGAACTTAATACGCTTAAAAACTTTGCACAGCATAAATTTGATGAATTTCAGGTGATAATGGAAGCAGCAGGTGATAAATCTGTCGCTTTCGAATTTGACCTGACGTTACCAAATATTCCGTTTGAAAACGGGACTATTCATCCTCTGACTTCTGTAAAAGCCAGAATTATTGAGATTTTTGAGAAAATGGGTTTTAATGTTTCAGATGGTCCGGAAATTGAATCGGATTTCTACAACTTTACGGCCTTGAATTTCCCGGAAAATCACCCTGCCCGTGAAATGCAGGATACTTTCTTTATTGAGAAAAAAGGGGGAAATGTTGCAGACGATATTTTGCTGAGAACTCATACTTCCAATGTTCAGATTCGTCTGATGCAAAACCAAAAACCTCCTTTGCGCTCAATTATGCCCGGAAGAGTTTACAGAAATGAAGCAATTTCAGCAAGAGCACACTGTCTTTTTCACCAGGTAGAAGGTTTATATATAGATAAAAATGTAGGATTTAAGGACCTTAAAGATACACTTTATCACTTTGCCAAAGAAATGTTCGGGAAAGATACCAAAGTCCGTTACCGTCCTTCTTATTTTCCATTTACCGAACCAAGTGCCGAAATTGATGTTACCTGTTTGATTTGTAAAGGAAAAGGATGTAACGTATGTAAATATACAGGCTGGGTTGAAATTGCCGGTTCAGGAATGGTAGATCCGAATGTACTTGAACAATGTGGCATTGATTCCAAAGAATATACAGGTTTTGCTTTCGGTATGGGGATTGAAAGAATTACGATGCTGAAATACCAGATTAAAGATTTAAGACTTTTCACAGAGAATGATGTTCGTTTCCTGCGACAGTTTGAAGGTGTTTAAAATATCAATTGCCCTTCCTTTTGGGGAAGGGCTTTTTTTTGCAAAATAGAATCCTTAGTATCAATACAATTCATTTTTAACACATTTTAACAGATATTGCCGTGCGAAGCCAAGGGTTTTTAGTATTTTTGGACAGCTTTTGTGCAATAACCTATTAAAAAATATTGAATCAGGAAGTATTAAAAACTTCTTTATTCCCTAAAAATTGTAAAAACTGCTGATTGGTCTGCCATATTCTGATAGACTGAGATTGTACAAAAAGTATTTATTAAGTTAAAATTTTCTTCAAAAAACACGTTCAAATGAACAATTTTAAAAAGATTAACAACCTTTTGGGTTGGGTTGTTTTTGTAATTGCCCTCATTACCTATGCCGCAACTGTAGAGCGGACAGCCTCATTCTGGGATTGCGGTGAATTTATTGCCTGTGCTTATAAATTACAGGTTCCACACCCTCCGGGGGCACCCTTGTTTTTATTAATAGGTCGTTTATTTTCGCTTTTGGCAGGTTCAGATAAAACTCAGGTTGCCTATTGGGTAAATATGTCATCAGTAGTGGCGAGTGCCTTTACGATTTTGTTCATGTTCTGGACGATTGTTCTGATCGGGAGAAAAGTAATCAATAAGAAATTTGAGGAGTTGACGCAGGGAGAAGCAATTTCTTTGTTGGGAGCAGGTCTTGTCGGCTCATTGGCTTATACTTTTTCAGATACTTTTTGGTTTTCGGCCGTAGAGGCAGAAGTATATGCGATGTCATCATTCTTTACGGCTTTGGTCGTATGGGCAGCCTTCAAATGGGAATTGATAGAAGATGAGGCAGCAGCGAATCGCTGGTTGATTTTTACTGCTTATATTGTAGGTCTTTCAATCGGAGTCCACCTTTTGAACCTTGTTACAGTTCCTGCTTTAGCTTTATTGTATTACTTCAGGAAATATCCGAAACCAACTTATCTGGGTGGGTTTGCTTCGATTTTTGTAGGTTTATTGATTCTTGGCATTATCAATTCAGGGATTATTCCAGGTTTGCCAAGTATGGCGTTCACATTTGAGAAATTGTTTGTGAATACCTTCGGTTTGCCTTATGGCTCAGGCGCTTTGTTCTTTGTGGTATTATTGATTGGTCTGCTGGTTTTTGGTATTTTATATTCCATCAGAAAACAGAAAGTTATACTGAATGTCTCTTTATTGTCATTGGTATTTGTGCTGATTGGTTATTTGAGTTATACCCTGGCATTGGTTCGTTCAAACTATAACCCTCCGATCAATGAGAATGATCCGAGTAATATCCTTAATTATGTAAAATATCTGAAACGTGAACAATATGGCGATCGCTCATTGTTGTTCGGTCCGGTTTATACAGCTCAGATTGAGTCAGTAGAGCAGGGTGATGATGTTTACAAAATGAAGGATGGTAAATATGTGGTGTATGACCATAAGCCAAAATATGTTTACCAAAAGGATCAGCAAATGCTTTTCCCACGTCTTTACAGTAATTCTCCGGCACATATTCAGCTATATCAGGATATGCTTGGAATCCCTCCTGGGCAAAAGCCGAGCTTTAATGATAACCTGAAATTCTTGTTTACTCATCAGATGGGACATATGTATATGCGCTATCTGTTATGGAATTTTGGAGGAAGAGAAAGTGATATTCAGGATGCCTGGGCAATTTCTCCATTCCAGGATAAGAGTAAATTGCCGGAATTATTAGCACATAACAAGGCCAGAAATAATTATTTCTACCTGCCTTTAATTTTGGGGATTTTAGGATTTGTACTCCTTTACCGTAAAAATGAAAAAGATTTTCTGGTAATGATTATCATGTTCGTGTTAACAGGTCTTGCATTGGTAGTATTCCTGAATTCACCTCCGACTGAACCACGTGAACGTGATTATATTTATGTAGGATCTTTCTATTTCTTCGCGATCTGGATTGGTCTGGGAGTTATTCAATTAGCCGAATTATTAGGTAAATTCCTGCCAAACGCTTCTACCCGTGCAGGTATTGCAACCGCTGTTTGTATGGTAATTCCGGTAATTCTGGTACAACAAAACTGGGATGACCATGACCGTAACCACCGTTACCATCAGGTAGATTTTGCGAAAAACCTCTTAAATTCCTGTGCCAAAGATGCGGTTCTTTTTACCGGAGGAGATAATGATACGTTCCCGTTGTGGTATGTTCAGGAAGTGGAAGGTTTCAGAACGGACGTAAGGGTTTGTAACCTTTCGCTGTTGGGAACAGACTGGTACATCGACCAGATGAAACGCAAGACTTATGAGTCTGATCCTCTACCGATTAAACTGGATAAAGATAAATTCCTTGAAGGAGTTAATGACCAGGTGATTTTCTATGAAAACCCGAATGTTAAAAACGGCATTAATCTTGAGGAATATATGAAATTGATTCGTGAAGATAACCCTGCCATTAAAGTGCCTTTGCAAAACGGGGAGATGATTAATACCTTACCATCCTCTACATTATTTGTGCCGACTAATGCTGCAGCTGTAAAAAAACAGGGTTTTATTCCTAAGGATCTTGAGCCACTGCTTACAGATACCTTAAGCTGGAATATTGGTAACAAAGACCTTGTAAAGAATGATTTGATTCAGTTGGAAATTATTGCAAATAATGCTTCAGAAAACTGGAAACGCCCTATTTACTTTGCTACAACACTAGGCAGTGAAAGTTATTTAGGCTTGAAGGAATATATGCAACTGGAAGGTTATGCCTTCAGATTGATGCCTTTCAAAATTCCGGGAGCGAAAGATGGTTTTGTGAACTCAGATATTATGTATAACAACATGATGAATCATATGTTCTGGAGAGACCTTGATAATCCTAAAACATATTATCATACAGATTTCTACCTTCAGGTTCCGGTAGTATCTGCCCGTTTGAGTTTCCTTCGCCTGGCTGATCAATTGATTCGTGAGGGCAAAAAAGATAAAGCCATAGCTTGTTTGAATTACTGTCTGAAAGTAATGCCTGATGCAACAATTCCTTACGACCAGTTATCGGCAAATTACGTTGGTTTATATGCTTCGGCAGGAGATACGAAGAAAGCTCTTCAGATTGCAGATGTAATGATGAACCGGAATGATAAAGCACTTGACTATTACTTTTCAAACAATTCACGTAATAATGAACGTGATATCCAAACCGCTTTATATGAAATGCAGATTATTGTGAATCAGCTGAAAGATACCAAAGTTCCGGAAGCTGCTAAATATGAAGCAATGTTCAATAAGCAGATGCAAAGAGCAAACGGATAGTTTGTATCCCTAAGGTTGAATAAAAATCTTGCAAAAGCCTCTCTTCAAATCGAAGAGAGGCTTTTGCGTTTATTGCATTTTTTTAATAATTTTTAACATTTTGATTTAACATCTTTTAACAGAATTCATGGCATTTTCGGAATGCCTTTTGGGTAGTTTTGCTAGCGTAATTGATTGGTTAACAGGATTGTCCGGCTTGTGTCGGGCAACATGAAATCTATTGCCTTTTTATCAATTCTTATCCTGAACATAACATACTGATGAGCAATTTTACTAAACTTAATAACTATCTGGGCTGGGGCGTTTTTGCGATAGCTTTTGTTACTTATGCCCTGACGATGGAGCGGACAGCTTCATTCTGGGATTGCGGTGAATTTATTGCCTGTGCTTATAAATTACAGGTTCCACACCCTCCGGGGGCACCCTTGTTTTTATTAATAGGTCGTTTATTTTCACTTTTGGCAGGTTCAGATAAAACTCAGGTTGCCTATTGGGTAAATATGTCATCAGTAGTGGCGAGTGCCTTTACGATTTTGTTCATGTTCTGGACGATTGTTCTGATCGGGAGAAAAGTAATCAATAAGAAATTTGAGGAGTTGACGCAGGGAGAAGCAATTTCTTTGTTGGGGGCAGGTCTTGTCGGTTCATTGGCTTATACATTTTCGGATACTTTTTGGTTTTCGGCCGTAGAAGCAGAAGTATATGCGATGTCTTCATTCTTTACAGCTTTAGTAGTATGGGCAGCTTTCAAATGGGAATTGATAGAAGATGAGGCAGCAGCGAATCGCTGGTTGATTTTCATAGCCTATATAGTGGGGCTTTCAATCGGAGTTCATTTGCTTAACCTGGTAACGATTCCGGCTTTAACTTTGCTCTATTATTTCAAAAAATCCCCTAAACCTACGTACTTAAAAGGGCTTACTGCTATTCTGATTGGCTTATTGGTTATCGGGATTATTAATGTGGGCATTATCCCGGGTTTGCCCACTATAGCTTTCACATTTGAGAAACTGTTTGTGAATACTTTCGGTTTACCTTATGGTTCAGGTGCAGTATTTTTTGTGATACTGCTGGTAAGTCTGCTGGTTTTTGGTATCCGGCTTTCTGTCAGAAAACAGAAAGTGGCTCTCAATGTAGCATTGCTGTCCCTGGTATTTGTGCTGATTGGCTATTTTAGTTATACATTGGCATTGGTTCGTTCGAACTATAACCCACCGATTAATGAAAATAATCCGAGTAATCTGCTCAATTTTATCAAATACCTGAAACGGGAGCAATATGGCTATAACAACGCTTTGTTATATGGTCCGGTGTATTCTTCCCAGATTGAAGCATTTGAGCAGGGAGACGAGGTTTATACCATGAAAAACGGAAAGTATGTGGTATATGATCACAGACCGAAATATATCTACCCTAAGGATCAGAAAATGCTATTTCCCCGGATGCAAAGATATTTGCCCGGTGATACGAAGTTTTATCAGGAAGCAATGGGGATTCCACAGGGACAAAATCCGACTTTTGCAGATAATTTAAAATACTTTTTGGGTCATCAGGTTGGTATGATGTATATGCGCTATCTGTTCTGGAATTTCATGGGGCGTGAAAGCGATATTCAGGATGCTCCGGCACTTTCTCCTTTTCAGTATAATGGCAAATTGCCTGAAGCGCTGGCAAATAATAAAGCCAGAAACAATTACTATTGCCTTCCTTTATTGCTAGGTATTTTAGGTTTTATCTTATTATTCCGTAAAAACCGGAAAGACCTGCTTGTTATTCTGCTGATGTTTATCATGACTGGCTTAGCCTTAGTCGTTTTTCTCAATGTGCCCCCTACGCAACCCCGTGAGAGAGACTATATTTATGTCGGATCTTTCTACTTTTTTGCTATTTGGATTGGTCTGGGGGTGATTCAATTGAGTGAAATTCTGGCAAAATTTAAGTTAAATGCTAACCTGAAAACCAGTATCGCTACTGCTTTTTCGTTAGTTATTCCTCTTATTTTATTACAGCAGAACTGGGACGATCATAACCGGAATCATCGTTATCAGCAGGTTGATTTTGCGAAAAATATTCTGGATTCATGTGCTAAGGATGCGATTCTTTTTACTGCGGGAGATAATGATACTTTCCCGCTGTGGTACGCACAGGAAGTGGAAGGTTTCAGAACAGATGTGAGAATCTGTGTGCTGACCTATTTAGGCACAGACTGGGATATAGAGCAAAAGAGACGGAAGGTATATGATTCTGATGCTTTACCTATAAAAATTGATAAGGATAAATTACTGGAAGGGATCAACGATCAGATTCTGTATTACGAAAATCCGAATGTGAAAAACGGCATTAATCTCAGTGAATATCTGAAATTGGTTCGTGAGGATAATCCTGCAATTAAAGTACAATTACAAACCGGAGAGATGATAAATACGTTGCCTTCTTCTAACTTGTTTCTGCCAGTAAATGTAGCAGCTGTTAAAAAACAGGGTTTTATTCCTAAGCAATTGGAACCGCTTTTGACGGACACAATTAGCTGGGATTTCGGAAAAAGAGATCTTCTGAAAAATGACTTGATCCAACTTGAGATTATTGCCAATAATGCCGCAGATAACTGGAAAAGACCAATTTATTTTTCCAGTACACTTGCTGCGGAGAGTTTTCTGGGATTGAAGGAGTTTATGCAGGAGGAGGGTTTTGCTTACAGATTAATGCCGTTTAAAATTCAGGGTGCTGTGGACGGCTTTGTGAATACTGATATTATGTATAAAAATATGATGACGAAAATGTCATGGAGAGAATTAAATAATCCTCAGGTATATTATCAGAGTGATTTTTACCAGATGCCATTTATTATAAGCAGGCTGGCATTTTTACGTCTGGCCGATCAGTTGGTTCGGGAAGGGAAGAAGAATGAAGCGAAGCTGGCCATGGATCGTTGTATGACAGTAATGCCGAATGATACTGTACCATACGATCAGCTTTCTGCAAGTTTTGTGGGTTTATATGCGTCAGTAGGGGAAACAAAGAAGGCTTTGGCTATTGCTGATGTAATGATGAACAGGAATGATAAAGCATTGGACTATTATTTAGAAGGAAAGCCTGACCGCAATGCCAGAGAGATACAATTGGCTCTATATGAAATGCAGATTATTACCAATCAATTGAAGGAAATGAAAGTACCCGGAGCTGCCAGATATGAAGCAATGTTTCAGAAACAGTTACAAAGGGTAAATAGTTAAGTAATTTCTTAACATTTCAAGACCGGATACTGGCGTGCATAAAAAAACTTCTGTTCTTTCGGACAGAAGTTTTTTTATAGAAATTAAACCAAAGGTTAATTAAAGAAATCTTTCATTTTTTCGAAGAATCCTTTTTCCGATTTCCCGGGCTTGGGATGGAAGTTAGGAGCAGTTCTGAATTTCTCCAGAATTTCTGTTTCTTCTCTGGTCAATGTCTTAGGAGTCCAGATATTTACATGAATCAGCTGATCTCCTGTACCATAACCATTCAATTCCTTGATACCTTTTCCTTTTAAGCGTAATATTTTACCGCTTTGTGTACCGGGTTCTAAGGTAATTCTTGCTTTTCCACCGATGGTTGGCACTTCTACAGAAGTTCCCAGGGCAGCATCCGCAAAGTTTACATAAAGGTCGTAAACAACATTATTTCCGTCACGATGTAAAACTTCATGTGCTTCTTCTTCAATAACAATCAATAAATCTCCGGCAACACCACCTCTTGGCGGAACATTTCCTTTGCCATTCATTGACAATTGCATACCTTCTGCTACTCCGGCCGGAATTTTGATAGGAATGATTTCCTCTTCCAGCACACGTCCTTCTCCGTAACAGACATCACAACGCGTACTTACAATTTTACCTTCACCATTACAGGTCGGGCAAGTAGAAGTAGAAACCATTTGTCCAAGCATCGTCTGCTGAACACGTCTGACCTGGCCGCTGCCATTACAGGTACCGCAGGTTTTTAATTCTGTACCATTTTTGGCACCATTTCCGCTACAGGCCTTACAGGTAACATGACGCTTAACTTTGATCTTTTTCTCAACACCGTTAGCTATTTCCTCCAGATCAAGTTTTAATTTGATTCTCAGATCGGAGCCACGTCTGGCACGACGTGAACTTCCGCCTCCGCCACCGCTGAAAAAGCTGCCGAAAGGACTACCGTCACCGAAAATATCTCCGAACTGGCTGAAGATATCGTCCATGTTCATATTCCCGCCATTGAAACCGCCGCTTGCTGCACCACCCATTCCCGCATGTCCGTAACGATCGTATTGTGCTTTTTTCTGAGCATTGGATAAAACCTCATACGCTTCTGCGGCCTCTTTGAATTTCTCTTCAGCCGAAGGGTCATTTGGATTTTTATCCGGATGGTATTTAATAGCCATCTTACGATAAGCCTTCTTTATCTCATCTTCTGAAGCATTTTTATCAACTCCCAATACTTCGTAGTAATCTCTTTTCTGTGCCATCTTTTTAGCGAATAGTGAACAGTGAATCGTGGATAGTCGGAACTAAACACTAGCCTCTTTCACTAAATTTCCTTAATATTTTCAGTGTTAATCATCAGGAAACAAAATGATTTTACCTGGTTTTACAATTATCAGTCGAAAGGATTTTTCAGAATCCTAGCTTGCCACAACGACTTTAGCGAAACGGATAACTTTATCGTTTAGCAAATAGCCTTTTTCAATAACATCGAAAACTTTACCTTTATCTTCTTCCGTCGGAGCAGGGAACTGGGTAATGGCTTCGTGCAATTCAGCATCAAAAATTTCCCCTTTGGCTTCCATTGCTTTCAGGCCTTTACTGGTAAGTGTTGCCAGTAATTTATTGAAAATTAACTGGATCCCTTCTGATATTTCTCCTTCTGCAGCATTAGACAATGCTCTTTCATAATCATCAATAACCGGCAGCATGTCAGTAATTACACCGGCAGAAGCAGATTGAATCATATCAATTTTCTCTTTTGCGGTGCGTTTACGGAAATTATCAAAATCTGAATATAGACGTAAATACTTGTCTTTAAGTTCGTAAACTTCAGCCTGAAGTTTTTCTGCCTCAGTTTTTTCTTCTACTGCGGGTTCAACCACTTCTTCTGTCTGATTGGCAGTGTCTTGGATAATTTCTTGTTCTTCTACCTGTAGTTCCTCTTTATTTTCCATGTTTAGTCTGTATTTCTCGTAATATTTAATATGCCATATCTATGTTCAAAACATTTGCCAAACCTTTAACTCTGACAAGATGGCACGTTTTGGATTTACAAAAATACGGCTTTATCTTTAAATTTTCTAAATAAAAAGTGTCGAATGACAGCCCTTCATAAGCAAAATAATACCAGATTAATCAAGCAGAAAGCACAGGAACTGGGCTTCTTGTTTTGTGGTATTTCTCAGGCTGAGTTTTTGGAGGACGAAGCCCCTCTTCTTGAAAAATGGTTGAAAAACAATATGCAGGGACAGATGGCTTATATGGAAAATCATTTCGATAAACGCCTTGATCCGAGGTTACTTGTAGAGGATGCTAAGTCGGTAGTGTCATTGCTTTATAATTATTTTCCGGAAAAAAGACTGCCTGAAGATGGTTCAACGCTTAAAATTTCAAAATATGCTTACGGGGTTGATTATCATTTTGTTATAAAGGAAAAGCTGAAAGAATTACTGAATTTCATAAGAGAGGAAATCGGAGAAGTAGGAGGGAGAGCCTTTGTGGATTCGGCTCCTGTACTGGAAAAGGCATGGGCCAAACGCTCAGGGCTGGGCTGGCAGGGAAAACATAGTAATTTACTGAACCGGCAGGCCGGAAGCTTTTTTTTCATAGCAGAGCTGATTATAGACCTTGACCTTGAACATGACGGCCCGGTAAAAGATTATTGCGGAACCTGTACCAGATGTATTGATGCCTGCCCGACCGACGCTATAGTTGAGCCTTACGTAGTAGATGGCTCTAAATGTATCAGTTATTTTACCATAGAACTGAAAGAGGCTATTCCAGCAGAAATGAAAGGGAAGTTTGAAGATTGGGCTTTCGGCTGTGATATTTGCCAGGATGTTTGCCCCTGGAATCGTTTTTCCAAACCACATAACGAACCACAGTTTGAATTTCACCCTGATCTGGCTTTATATACCAGGAAAGACTGGGATGAAATCACCGAAGATGTTTTTCAGGTTCTTTTCAGGAAATCTCCGGTAAAAAGGACCAGATTGTCCGGATTGAAACGAAATATCGAATTCCTGAAATAACCTCTTTTCCAACAAAAAAAGTGTCGAAGAAACACTCCGACACTTTTACAATATATCAAACCTATAAGATCTTTGAGAGGTAAGACTTTGTATATTTTTACAAAGAATTTCTTAGAATCATGCTCATTGGCATATGAACCTGCTGACGTTTGCCTTCAGTAATGAAACCTGCAGCTTTTTTACCGATTTGCTCGGGCTGAGCAGACATTACAGTAATGCCACCAGCAAGGATTTCTTTATAACAGGAATCATTAAGGGAAATTAATCCGACTTCTTTACCAAGTTCAATGTTTTGTATCTGTGCTGATTTGATGGCTTCTACCAGGTCAGTATCTTCCATAGTCAGATAGGCATGTCCTTTTTCCACTGTTTCGCCTTCCAGACCATCCAGGATATGGAAATCAAAATTGTGGCTTTCACAGAAATTTCTGAAACCCGTAATCAGTTCTGAGTCGAAATATTCTTCTTCAGTAAGGACCAGATTCAAGGCTTTATATTTTCTGAAAATGTCAAGGTTTTCAACCATTAAACGATAGATTTCTTCTCCGGAATTACTAAGAATTGCCGAGTTGGTATTCTGAAGAGCAGGAAGAACCTGATCTAAAAGAATAAGACGTTCTCCTGAAATCTTTTTAAGACATTTCAGGTTTTCTTCGTTTTCATCAATCAGATGTGGCATGATTACATAATAATGGTAATTGCCAAGTTGAGAATTGATGATTTCTCTGAAATTTTCGCTTTTATAATTGTAAGTAAAGATATCAACCACTACTTCTTTTCCGGCTGATTGTACAAAAGCATTAAAAATAGCTTTGTTGCTTTCAGTGATTTTTCCTACTAAAAAGAAAACTTTGGTTTTCATTTTAGCAGGTTTGCCTGAAATAAAATACCCTTTACGGAAAATTGAAGTAATAACACCCATACGATGCAATTCAGCGTAAGCTCTCTCAACTGTATCGCGGGAAAGATAACATTCTTCGCTGGCTTCATTGATCGATGGAAGGCGCTCCCCTGTTTTCAAAACCCCCATTTCAATGTCAGCCAGAAGTGAATTAATCAACTGCTGATATTTTGGAGTTTTTGAATCAAGTTTGGTCTTGGCGAATTCAGAAAAAGTCTTCATCATTTTTGAGTTACGGAATTACTGTATGAATTGGTATTATTAGTATGTTAAAGCAGGACTTTTGTCAGCCCCGTAAATTTCAGATTTTGCAGACTACCTTAATATATGGCGGCCTTTTAATATTCGTCTTTTGGTTGATTTTGGGTAATTACGAACATTAGCCTGACAGATATTCTTTGGATATTTACTTAGCTGTATGCAAAAGAGCCTGAACTATCTGGTAGTTTTTACTCATTCGATTCGTAATACTTTTTCTTAGAAAAGATAAATATTATTGTGATGTAAATTTACTAGCTGTAGGGTATTGGGTGGTAGGACAGATTTTGCAAAGGATAGGACAAATCTTTCAAAACGATCTGAAAATGCAGTTTTTTTGAAAAATGCAGAAAGAAATGCAAGAATTTTCAATGAAGGGCAAAGAATTTTTGGAATAATGAGGAAATGGCAAAGGTTGTTTTGGTCAGGTGATTTTTACAAAAGAGTGATTAGGTGAAAGAGGATTTTGAGAGTGTTTTCTTTTGTGCAGGATAGCGATTGAATAAAAATTTCTCAAACACACCGGATTTGTAAAACAGGAGAAACTCCTCTGCATTTTCAGGAAAAGCAGATAGGTTCAATCCGACAAAAAACTTTTGCTAATGGCTGAATTTCTCATAGGCCGCTTTTAATTTACTGTCATATTTGTTTTTCAGATACTCCTTTCCATTATAAGAAAAGGCGAAACCTTTCCAGTCGTGGTTGGCCAGATTTACATTCAGATTAAGTGCTGTAATGAAATTAGAGAAGGCTTTGAGTTGTTCAAATTCATCTTTTTTCATGGCATCCACAAAAGCTTTTACATTACTAAAACCTGCGGGTTTAAAGTTGAATCCCATGATCTGGAAGGCTCCCCAGGAAGCTGAGGAGAGAGCGGCTTCTTCATCTATGGCAATCGCTTTATTTAACCGATCGTATTCTTTTACCCCTTTCAGGTATTTTTTCTGGTCTCTGACCGGGTAAAGGACCTCTTCATTTCCAGCCTGAACAGACTCCGGATTGATTCCTTTTTTCTTGAGCTGTTTCCAGAAAATATGACCTTCAAAAAGAATTTTTGGTCTTCCGTCCTGGAAAAAACCATTGCCTGCCGCTTCAACTTCGTTGACGGCTTTAATGGTTGCTACTTCAATGCCTGATTTATTGGCGACTTGCTGAAATTGTGCTTCTGTGATTGCCATATCTTTAGAAATTTAACTTTTGAATTCAGGGTTTTGTAATCGGGTTATCATTGCTTAAATGATTCTCTATATTTGAGAAATGCCCGGTTATTTTCTTGAAAATATTAGGCTCGTAAGCAGACATGAATGAAAATAAAGAAAGAATACCTGCCGTTCTGACATATTGTCCGGGTGTAGTTGAACCAAAAGGGTTGTCGATCGTCAGAAAAGTTCCGGAGATAAAAACGATGTAAATGACAAAACCGATTAATGTTCCGGAAAGTGTGGGAAAGGGTTCATCAGTTATCTGACTTTTTCGCCAGAGTTTTCTTCCCAGTCCTCCGATCAGGCCAGCCACCAGACTTAACATGCCAACATTGGTGGGTGTCCAGGTGAGCATAATGATAAAAATGTTTTTGAAAAAAGAGTCTTTTCCGGAAGATTTGGCAACCTGAACACTTGCTTTGGCAGAATCTGTTGTTTTTATACTCAGTTTTGTTTTGGATGAATCTTTCGCAGAAATTTTGCCTGTTGCAAGAGAATCAATGCCTGAGATATGATCACGAAAAGGCTTGGAATCAACTAATGTTCCAAGGCAAAAAAGCACAAACCAGAATATTACGGCCATAAAACCCGCGATACTGTTAAATAATACATGACTGGACATTGCTTTGCAGAGTTAGTGATTATTTATGACGGTATATGGAACACAAACCGGAATTTCATTGCCTGCGGATTGCGCAGGCAATGAATAAGGTATTTAAACTAAACCGTGCCAGTTGTCAATGGTACTGACCGGATAGCCGGAGTCTATGGCATTTGAGGCCACATCGTAACGGGTATATTGCCCTCCTTTGAAGAAATAGGCCTTTTTATTGTCTGCCAGCAATGCAGATTCAATGCCGTTAGCCCAGAGAGAGCCCCAGTTTCCGGCAATGGGTTTAGGATAACCGGCATCAACTTTGTCTGCTGCGATATCCCAGCGTATGTATTCAGTTCCCTTAAAGAAGTAAACTTTTCCGTTTCCCCAGCTTACGGCAGCTTCTATATTACTGGTCCAGAGTCCGTTCCAGTTTCCGGCAATAGGTTTGGGATAACCGGCGTCAACTTTGTCCGCAGCAATATCATATCTGACATACTCTGATCCTTTGAAGAAATAAGCCTTGCCATTACCATAATTTACTGCAGCATCAATGCCGTTTGGCCATAGCCCGTTCCAGTTTCCGGCAATCAACTTAGGATAATTCGGATCAACTTTGTCATTTGCCCAGTCATAACGATAGTATCTGTCGTTTTTGAAGAAATATATTTTCCCGTTTCCCCAATTCACGGAGGCTTTCAATGATGCTGTTCTTCCAAGGAACATTTTATCCCCGCAATTGACGGGACTGTCTCCGGAAACCGGGGTATCAAACGCTACTTTAACTGCTTTGGCATAATTATGTGCTTCACTTGCAGAAATTCTGCCGTCTGCAGTAGTATCGATGTTTTGTTTCAGATTGGAATTATCACCATAATGTCCGGTTACTCCGGCAATCCAATCCAGTGCATACGGATCAAAGTCTGCACCGCCGGCAGAATTATTCAATTCAACGCAGGCAGCAGCAACATGAGTGGATTTTGCCGGAGAATTGGTAAGAATCGGATTGATGAAACCTCCCGAATGGCATTGTTCCATCATAACCATCAGCGTGTCAAATTTTGGCAGTTTCTTGATTTTTGCAGCAAAATCAGAAGCTGTATAAGCTGCCCAGCTTGGATACGTACATAGATTTGACTGTGTGCCGTCATGGCCTCCGTGATTGTTGGTATGAATCAGCAGGAAATCTTTTTCAGATAGTTTCTTCCCGACTTTTTCAAGAATTTTTTCAAAATCAGCCTGAATTCCTTTACCGTCAACCTTCATTCTGTATGCGGTTCCATCACCCGGCCATGCTACAATCGGAGTGGGGCCGCCATTGTAATTAAGTGTGCCGTCATGGTTTAAAACAAAAATATTCGCTGCTTTAAATCCGTAAGTGTCGATCAGCGTACGATAGAGGAATTCCATATCATTTACATGGCGATTGTTGGACATTCCTGAAAATAAGATGGCATAACGTTCTCCCTGAATAAATGGAAGAAATGTGCCTTTTAAAGCTCCTGCAATTACATCGGTAATAGCCTGGGAAGGCTCAAATCTGACAGGGGTGAAAATATCCTCAAACAAATAGCGATTAAATTCGAAGTCAAGCGGAGGAAATTGGGAAGGTACTTTTTCAAGTAACCTTCCATTTTCTGTATCAAAAAGCAGGTATTCACAATCATGTCCCCAGTTAAGCAAGGGAGCATGATCTGCAAAAATCAAGGCACTTTTGCGGTTTACAACATGCTGTTCCTGTCCGACAATAAGTTTGGTTCCTGCATCGATAATCTGGTCAAAAAGATGCAGGTTGATGTTATTTGCGGCATTATCACTGGTTGAATTCTGAATGAGAGAGGATACATTTTCTTTCAACAGTAATTTCAGATTTTGAGGTAACTTTTCCATAGTAGATTTTTAAAATAAGAAGTTTAAAAAGGATTGAAATTTTTCTCATCAGAGGGTATTACTCCATACCTGCTCAGGAGAAGAAAATTGGTGTTATTGTCTGCAAAGGGTGGAAACTGTGCATCGATTTTTTGAATTTTTTCGATGTTTTCATCAATCAGAAAATACTTGCAGGCATGTCCCCAATTGGCAGTAGGTTCCAGATCAATAAAGGCGACCGTCCCGTTAAAAGGCATTTTGGAAGAAAAATTTCCGAGCTGAATCATTTGTCCGGCAGACAGTTTTTCCGGTTGCCAGAAAATCATTGCTTTTTTTATTTCTTCAGGAGAAAGGTTTCCCTTTATTTTTTCCAGTACTTTACTTTTCATGTTTTCCATGGTTATTTTCGGTTGTTGGATCGTCTTCGGAAAAATTGTTTTCCTTTTGATCTTCATCTTTTTTGAAGAAGGATGCTGGATCACCAAAAGGGAAATCAGTATTCCAGTCGGAATGAGATGTTTCATGTTGGGAAGTTTGATGAAAATGAATGGAAGAACTGTCTTTTCTGACTTCAGGATTTAATTTGATAACAGCTCCGTCACTGGCATTCCACAAAATTTTACCCATTTCAAATTCACAGCTTTTCCCCTGGTTTTTGTCATTATACTGCTCATCAGCGATCGGGAAACCCAGTGGACTTTTATTGACACCACCACTTTCTTCGTATTTTTTCCGGATCTCTTTTTTCATGAAAAATGTTCCCAATGAAGGATGGTACACGATCATACCTTTTTCAAAAATCTGCATAACACCTTCTGAGCGACAGGGCGTTTCCTCAGTTTGGGGAGTTCCGAGTGAAATACCTTCATTTTGGAATAACTCTTCCGTCTTTTGCTGTATTGCTGTCATGGTTCTCAGAGAGCTGGATCAGATTGTGGGGGAAGGACGGGCATCATCTGATTGATCCAACCGATAATCTGTGTTCCCCGGCAAGTAATGGTCTGATTAACGATTTCCGTTTTTTCCTGAAAGACAAACGGTCCGAAAGCAAAGGAATCTTTAGATTGTTCCACATCCTGCTGAGAGAAATTCCCTTTGATCGACAGATTTCTTACGGCAACAAAAGCAATTGGCAAAGCAGGAAAGTACTCTCCCTGCGCAGGGCTCTGATTGGAAGAAATACTACCTTTTTGCATATTAGGAATGTACCAGTTCTGATTTGTCAGAAAAGGCATTAAGATCCAGGGTCTTTCAATATTTACAATCATGTATTCAAACGTAATACTAAGATTGTCAGAAGTAGCTGAGGAAGTCTGGGTGTTTTTGAGTACTACGGCCGATAATTGAAAATTGATATTCTGAGAAAATCTTGTGGCATCAAATTTTACTTCCAGATCAGGTTTTTCACTGATTTTTGGTGTATTTAATTTGATAGCATTCAGAATCAGCGGCATTTGCAATAAAACCGGAGCGGGTTGTACAGCAGGTTCAACAGGTCTGGCAGATATTGCTGCAGCAATAGCGGGTTGGGTCGCCATTACAGAAGCAGCCATAACCATTTTCGATTTATTTGCTATTTTAACCCTGACTGGTTCAGGCTGGGTTTTCTCTTCAGCTTTTATTAAAGGGTGCGGCAGGATCTGAGTTTTAACCTGCTGCATATCAATTTTCTCAAGGTCTTTCCGGAAAACAGCATGATTGGAAATTTTCCGCCATAAGCCCAAGTCACTGATCTTGATTTTGGGTCTGCCTGTTGTGGTTGATACCGGAGGCCCCGTTTGGGTATTTACAGAAATACTCAAAGAATGGGATGTCCATAAATCATTAAGACGTTTGTCACACCAGTTTTCCGGAGCAGACAGAGATAAGGTATAGCCGTCAGGAACATTTACCAGCACACGGGGTGTATTTGCATATTTGTCATACGTTCTGAGTGCCTGAGACTTAGCTGAAGAAAATGATCCAATAATTGAATTGATAATCTCCTGATTACTAATGTCTTTGCTGACATAGGGAATTGCGGCATTTAGCAAAGAGATGTTGTAAGTTGTATCAATTTTATTGAGAAGCATTTCCAGATAGCAATCATCCAGTACAGGAAGATGATTGACAATCATGGAAAAATATTCCCTTGCTTTGGCCGGATTAAAACTGTTCGGATTATTTGGATCGTCCAGAAAAGTGTCTGACGGAACGGGATTAGCCAGTTTGTCAAAGCAGAAAACCACGTCATCTTTTTTCGTATCGCCCGGATCCTGATTTTTCTCGTTGAATTTATCAAGAAAGAATTTTTTGAACGGATCGTACAAGGCATTTATATCAATAGCCATGATTCATTGAGCTTTAGAGGGTTATTTTAAGGTTTCCCGTCTTTTCAGACCGAAAAGACGGGAAGGAAAGACAGATTTCTTTCAACCTTTAAGAGATATTGATCTGAAAATCAACTAAGCATGGACACCGTCCTCTACTTTTTTCTTGTCCTTATCCGGAACAGGCATATTCGGTGCATTAACTTTTGGTGCTGCCGGCAATACCTGACTGATCCATCCGATGATCTGAACGCCTTCTACATGCAATCCTTCCCCGTCAGCTGAAAAATCAAAGGTTTGCTGGCTTTCACTTTTTCCGTAATGACCACCGATGGTGAATGGCCCCCATCCAAAAGAACCTCCCGCTTTGGTTTGTTTACGCATGGCGTCAAATTGTCCTTCAGAATGATTGGTTTTGATGTGTAAATCCTTCAGAACAATCAGTTGGGTAGGGATAGAGGGTAACCAGAAAGCTTCATTTTCTGAAGGTTTTTGCTGATTAATCTGACCATTTGATACTGCATTTTTAGGGAAACCATTAAGAAACCAGTTGCCCATATTCAATAAAACCGTATTGAGCCAGGGTCTTTCAATGTCAATAATGGCATATCTGAACTTAATGTGCAGACCATCATTCGAAAATTCACTGTGATCCTTTGATTCTGAGTGTTCAGCACTTGCACCGATGCTGAAAAAACCAAGATTTACACCGGCACTTCCGCCAAAACTTGTTTCCTCGGAAGTCAGTTTTGAATGAGATTTTGTGCTGTCATATTCATATTGCGTCCAGCCGTCATCTTCTTTAGCCGGATCACACCAGTTTGTAGGAAAAAGCTGTACAAAAGGAACAGTTGCAGTCAGTGCACCAAAAGAAACCTGATATTTTTCGTAGTTCTTTTTAGCCATTGCGATCATTTTGGTAGCAGAATCCGTTCCCTGTGCTGCCAGTAAATCTATGGCATTTTCTATTTCGATTTTCTTTCCTAAGCTAATCCATTCGTCCATCGCGGAGTCCACGTCAGAAAGATATGTTTTACCGGTTACAGGCCACATTTGTAAGGTAATCGGACTGGCTGCTGCTGCAAGATACTGAGCGGTATAAGCTTGAACGGACTTGTTATACGCTTTTCTGTATCGCTGATATTTTTCATAAGCAGAAGTCGGAATCAGCGCATCAGGATTGTCTGCTTCATCAGGGTCTTGTTTCATCAGTAACTTCATTGCTTTGTCCAGCGCCTTTTTCAGATTCGGGTCATTGATGGGAGGAAGCGGTACGGCATTAGCTCCATCCACAATAACTTTCCATGTTTCACTGATTCTTGAGCTTCCGGGTACTTCCTGACCAGCCGCATTAAGCTGTAATTTATGGTCAACAAGACGGCTGATATTGCCTAAATTGCGTTGTCTTTTGGTGATCTGGTTCAATAAAGCCGGATCCGGAGTTCCGTCAGCAGGTTTTGTTTCTGAGCCGTCAGTTTTAGGTTCTGCCAAAGTTAAATCCGGAGTCCAGGGATTGCCATAATCATCTTTGTGCACCGGTCTTCCGGTTGGAAGAAAAGATACCATAAAACCTTCCAGCGGTTTTGTCGAATCATTGATACCAAGCGCTCGTTTTCGCAAATCCGCAAGGATTTGCGAAACATCTGTTTTTACATCTGCCATTTTTAAATAGAGTTTATTATTGAGAGTTAAAAGAAAAATACTGTTGAATAAATGCACTGATATTTTTAACTGACTGGCTAGATGATATTTGATTAAGACAGATAAAGTGCTGTTGAATTGCGGAGGTTGACGCATTCAAGAGAATCATCTTTACATTTTTATTACTGCGGTATATTAGTAGGAAAGGTGTTAATGATTATGTAGTTATATCAGAAAAAAATGGAGTCTGATATTGTGGACGGGTGAATTGATGATTCAAAATTATCATAAGTTTTTGGTATTGCAAATGCCGGATTTTGCCGGAATGAACTGATAAGTGATGAAAACGCGGTTTAAGTAATAATTTGGCACTTTTTCCAAAAAGATCATAATGTGAAAACTTATTTAACGGTGTGATTTTTTGTGGAGAATTTATCCTCAATAAAATAATTGTCCTGTATTATCAGGGCGGGTTTCAGCACATTATAAGACAGGATATATCACATCAGAGATGTTTGTTCCTTAGCTTCGTAAAATTGATTTAGTCGTGAAAAAGTCCAATAAGATATTATTAGTATTTAACAGAATTAACGATTTCAAGAATGAAATCTACAACGGGTTTCTGAACGTTATAGACGGTTCTGCTATTGTGGATCTGTACATTCATCAAATCAATAATCAGCATACCAGGCATTTTGACGAGGTAATAAGAGAGAAAATTTCTTATTATGACCATTTCGTTATTATGCTTCATGCAAATCAGATTCACGAAGACATTTTACGGACAGTAAACAGTATTCCGAAGGAAAAACTGGTGGTTTTGGATAAGAAAAATGAATTTATCAGAGGAGATTATGCCTGTGTTTATCAGGATTTTGAAAATGATATTTACGGAGCACTTCTTTCCTCAAAACCTCTTCTGGAGAAATACAATACCCTCAATCTGCTGATTCCGGAAAGATATTTTTATTCTTTGGGAATTACTGAGGGATTAATTCGCTTTTGTAAGGAACATGGCTTCGGATATAACATTCATCATTCCGTGGAGGAGGGTTTACTGAAGTCAAAAGAAGCTTATATCGTATTGTCTGAAGTCTTTCTGGCAGAAATTCTGAAAGGATGTATGAGGGATAATTTAACAGTCGGTAAGGATATTGGCATTATTTCTTATAATGAAACGCCGCTTAAAGAGGTATTATCCGGTGGAATTACAGTTGTAACTACAGACCATGCTCAATTAGGAAAAAGTGCTGCTGAACTTATTTTGAAAGGGAAAAGAGAACATATCAGAAATCCTTTCGTTCTTATTCAACGGAAATCACTCTAATCTATTCATTCCTGTGCTTAACCCTGGAGAAAAAATATGATTTACAAAATCTCCCTGTTTAAGTTTTTGCCTAACTTGCATCAGGAAGGTTAATATTCATGAGGATCAGACTTTATTTGTTAGTGCTTTTTGTCTTTTTAGGACAAGTGCTTCCTGCCGTTGCGCAAGTACGGTTTGATAGAATAGGTACGTCTCAGGGACTCTCTCAAAGTACTGTTGTACAGATTTTTCAGGATCATAAAGGTTTTCTCTGGTTTGCAACCAGCGATGGACTTAACCGTTATGATGGTTATCATTTCAATGTTTACAGACATGCTTCCGATGACCCTTCTACACTGAGCAGCAGTGATATTTCCTCTTTTACAGAAGATTCTAAGGGAAATATGTGGGTGGGTACACATACAAGCGGACTTAATAAAATCAATGTGGAGACGGGAAAAGTTACCCGTTTTGTGAAAATTGATAAAGGTGATAATCTCTCCAATCTGAGTGTTACTTCAATTGTAGAAGATAACGACAAAAATATCTGGGCTTCTACCAATAATTACGGCCTTCTGAAAATTAATCCCCAGAATAGTTCAATTCAGCATTTTAGCTCTGTGTATCAGACACTTCCGGTAAATAGTGTTTCGCAGATTTTTAAGGATGCCAATGGGAAACTCTGGATGGGAACACCCACAGGAGATTTGCTGGAATACCTGGGGGGAGAAGATTTTAGCTATCATTTTAACGACGCGGCTCCCGGACCTCAGAAAAGCAATATTTTATGTATGACCTCAGACCGGGCCGGAAATATTCTTTTCGGGACAGGAGGAAATGGTATATTTCGTTATGATGTACATACCAATAAGTTTTCCAGGGTCTTTTTTAATGCTTCGCATTCTAACCGGGAAAATATTATTACAGGAATCACTCATGACAAACAGGGCAATTTGTGGATTGCAACTGATAGCGGGGCGTTATTTGTACAAGGTGAAGATTTTTCAAAAGTAACCTATTTTGAATCAAATCCTGATCCTGATCTCGGCCTGAGTACTTTCTCTGTTACCTCAATCTTTGTAGATAAAGATGAAAATGTCTGGTTAGGAACCTGGGAAGCAGGTTTGAATGTCATTTATAAAAGAAGAGCCAAAATTGCAGTTTATCGTTATAAGCCCAATACCAGCCAGGGTTTGTTAAGTAATAAAGTTACCGCTTTGAGTGGTGACGGAAAGAGTATTGTCTGGATCGGAAGTAATACCGGTTTGACCAGATTTAACCGTGCAACGAATAATTATGTGCATTTCGTCAGAAGTGAAAATCTTTCCAGATTTGGTGGAAGTAATGATGTGAATCTGCTCATGACCGATCAGGAAGGAACTTTATTTGTCGGGATTTGGGGAAAAGGTTTGGATATCTTAAGGGAAGGAAGTTCCGTTTTTGAGCATTATAATTATTGGGAGGGCTCCACCGCGGGAAATTTTACCTGTATCGCTACGGCTGATAAAGATAGAATCTGGCTTGGAACACAAGGTTTCGGATTAATTCTGTTCAACAAAAGGACAAATAAATTTGAAACCAGTGATGCTCCGCTTGGAGAACATGGGGATTTACAGGGAATGCACATTAACTCTATTCTTACCGACAGAAATAATAACCTCTGGATCGGGACTTACAGCAGCGGGGTTTATGTCTATAATTTTTCTGCTAAAAAGATGGTTTCCTATACCCAAAGTGAAAAAGAGGGAAGTCTGAGTGATAACCATGTTTCCAAAATTTTTCAGGATACCCAAAACCGGATCTGGATTGCAACCAATGGCGGAGGTTTGAACCTTTTTGAGGATAAAACAAAGACATTTAAAGTTTTTACTGTAAAAGACGGATTACCGAGCAATACGTTGAAAGCGATTCTGGAAGATGGAAGACATAACCTCTGGATTTCGACAAATGGCGGTTTGTCAAGACTGGATAATAAAACCATGAAGTTTAGTAATTTCGATGAGCTGGACGGGATTCAGGGTAAGGAGTTTATTATCAATGCTTTCTATAAGGACAATCAGGGAGAAATGTTTTTCGGAGGTGTAAACGGGCTGAATGTATTTCATCCGGATAGTTTACAAAACAGTAAAAAGATTCCGTCTGTCTACCTGACAGGTTTGAAATTGTTCAATAAACCTGTAATTGTCGGAGATGAAAACTCTCCTTTAACGAAAGATCTTGCCGAAACTTCTGAAATAACCCTGCAAGCGAATCAATCCGTTTTTTCTATTGATTTTATTGCCCTGGATTTCCAGAAACTGAAAAACAACCGTTATGCTTATATGCTTGAAGGTTTTGATCAGGACTGGAACTACGTAGGTACACAACGTTCGGCTACATATACCAACCTGAATGCCGGAACGTATATTTTTAAGGTAAAAACGACCAACAGTGATGGCGTATGGAGTGAGAAACCTACGGAATTGAAAATCATTATTCTGCCACCCTGGTATAAAACCTGGTGGGCATTTGTGTTATACGGACTGATTGTTGTGGGAGCCTTGCTTGCCTTGAGAAGGGTTATCGAAATCAGAGAACGATTTAAATCAGATATCAGAATTAAGGAGATAGAAAAAGAAAGAATCCAGGAACTGGACCGCCTTAAAACTAATTTCTTTACCAATATTTCACATGAATTCAGGACTCCTCTTACTCTGATAATCAGTCCTTTAGAGAAGTATTTTCTGGAAAATCCTACGCTTCCTGCCAAACAGCAGGGACAATTGAATACGATTTACGGAAATGCCCGGAAGCTCTTAAAGTTAATCAACCAATTGCTTGATTTATCGAAACTGGAATCAGGTCGTTTCACACCTATCATTACCAGAAATGATATGGTAGAGCATATTGCCAAAATTGTTAATTCTTTCGAAAACCTTGCCAATCAAAAGCAGATTGATCTGAGCTTTCAGTCGGAAGCAGAACATTTACTGGTATATTTTGATGCGGATATTATTGAGAAGACCGTTAGCAATTTACTATCAAATGCTTTCAAATATACTCCTGAGAAAGGTCGTATTCAGGTGATGTTAAGGGTATATGTGAACAATCATGAGGCGGAAAAGGTGGAAATTGAGATAAGCGATACAGGAATAGGTATTTCTAATGACCATTTACCGAATATTTTTAACCGTTTTTATCAGATTCAGGATAAAAAGCAGCAGGTACAGTTACTGGGAACAGGCGTTGGTTTATCGCTTTGTAAAGAACTTGTGGAATTACATGGTGGTGAAATCAGTGTAACAAGCAAAGTAGGAGAGGGTACTATATTTAATGTGGAATTGCCTGTCAGAAGGGAAGATTTTGATAAAAGCTGGATTTCTGAGGAAATCTTTGAGAAACAGGATTTGCAGAAAGAAAGAGTTAGTCAGGAAAGGCAGCAGGTTGTTTCGGAAAAAAATGATAAACCAATCTTGCTGATTGCGGAAGACAATGACGAATTACGAAATTATATCAGAGATATTTTTGCGGAGAATTTTCAGGTTATTGATGTTGAAAACGGCGGAATTGCCTTGGAAAAAGCCAGAGAACTGATTCCTGATTTAATTATTTCAGACTGGATGATGCCTGAACTGACAGGGGTAGAATTATGCGAAGCCATCAAAACAGACGAGCGGACAAGTCATATTCCGGTGATTATTCTCACTTCCAAAAGTAGTAATGAAAGCCAGAAAGAGGGATTGGAAACGGGAGCCGATGATTATATAACCAAACCTTTTAATGCCGGTTTACTGGAACTGAGGGTTAAAAATCTGCTGGAAAGCCGTAAAAAACTAAGAGAACGATTTGGCAAAGAGGTCAAATTACAACCAAGGGATATTGCTATTACTTCAACTGACGAAACCTTTTTGCAAAAAGCGATCAAAGCAGTTGAGGAGAATATGGAGAATACAGATTTTGATGTGGACGGACTGGAGTCTGCGTTGGGAATGAGTAAAATGCAGCTATACAGAAAACTGAAAGGACTCACTGACTATTCCGGAAATGAATTTATCAGAAGTATCCGCTTGAAACGAGCGGTTCAGCTTTTGGAAACAGATTCGTTTACGGTGGCAGAAGTGGCATATAAAGTCGGGTTTAATGATCCTGCCTATTTTGCAAGAGCATTCAAAAAAGAGTTCGGAAAATCTCCTAAAGAGTATTTCCTTGAAATCAAAAATTAGGCTTTTTTTGAAAATTGTTGGCAGTCAGTAGCTGGCAGTCGGCTATCGGCATTAAGTTTGTATTCTTATTGTAATTTCATAATTTTCAGGTGTTTATATTTTTTTTGGAATTTGCTTTTCGTTCAAAAATTAAGGAAAGAACATACGATAGCCTCAAAAATTGTCCGTCTTGGCAATTTTTGAGGCTATCGTATTTATAGTGTACTGATAATTAATCATTTATAATTGACAAGGAAAGCCTTTTTACTTTTCTTAATTTTTGAATGAAAATTAAGGTTTTTAATAAGAAAGCTAAATCTGGGAATATTATTGTAATTTCTTTAAAATCAAATAATTACAAAACAGATGTAATCTTAATGTTGACTGCCGAAAGCCGAAAGCCAACAGCCTATTTATTCCTCTGCTTTCTTATTTTTAGTGGATTGTAATAATCCTTTGCTAATCAGCTCATTGGCTTTCCATGATTTCTTTTCTTCTTTCAATTTATCTTCAACTTCAGGTGAAACAGCTTGAATTTCAGACAAATCCGGACATCCTGCATCTACCCATGCTGTGTACCAAAAATCGGAAACTAAACTTGCCGATTCTAATAACCTTTCATTAATAGTACTTCCCAGGCGGGCGGCATAAGCCTTTGCGAAAGCGCTGGTATAATTTTTCCTTAATCTTCCGAAAGATTCGGTTTGCTTAAATTTTGTGGCATCGGTAAAACCTTCAGAAGCTTTAATTTCTTCTGCAAGTACATCTTTCAGCAAAGAATTTGATTTTCTGAAAGCTACCCAAATCGCATGCTGCGGATCTTTAAGATATCTGGCTTTATGTTTTTGATACAGATTATATCCGGTAATATGTATTTCAGGAACAACACTTTCCCAAAGGGCATGAATTCCTTTCTGGTTGCTCAACTGCCCGTCATAATTGATACTGGTATGCAAAGGCACATGGGCATCTTCTATATAATGGCCGAGATCAGCAGCATAGTATAGAATGCTGTCTTTCATTTTGTTACGAAAAGCATTGGTAAGTTTTTTCTGTAATTTCATGACTTCCCAGTTTACTGTACCATATTTCAGCAGGGTATCCAGAGGATATTTCTGAAGGGCATCTTCCCATTTTTCGGGCATGGTTTCAATGGCATTTTCACCAAAAACCGGTGCATCAATATCAATGAAATGTTTACTTTCTTCTGTTTTATCATCTTTACGACGTACATCCGGTCTTACTGAGTTGTAAACCAGATAGTCGAGATTCTGGTAAAAAAATGTACCCAGTTTCTTTGGAAGGGCATAAACAGCAAGCTGATGAGTCGTTTTATGTACCAGAAAACCCCAGGAAGAAAGTGTGACAATTAAAAGAATAGTGGAAAGGGATAAAATTAGTTTTTTCATTTGAAAGGTAAGTTGTTGTATGTTGGTGCTTTTAAAGTTTTAATTCAAAGAAAAGGACATCTTCCAATGGATTGAATACATAAGGTTCTGTTTCGGTAAAACCGAAAGACCTGTACAATTTAATTGCCTCTCCGAGTGAGCGGAGGGTATCAAGTTTCATGCTGTGATAGCCTGCTTTCCGGGCAAAATCTATGAGTTCTTCTACCAGAATTTTCCCAAGTTTTCTGCCTCTGAATTCAGGTTTTACAAAAAGCCTTTTCATTTCGCAAATACCCTCTCCGATAGGTTTCAGTGCAATACAGGCAGCTGTTTGGGTTTCTGTTTTAGCCAGAATAATACAGCCTTTCGGCGGGCCGTAAACCTGATGAAGCGTTTCAAGTTCTGTATCAAAATGCTGAAAGCGTAAATCAATTCCCAGAAAGTCGGAATACGCCGTAAAAATAGCTTTCACCTCTTCGAGTTCTTCCTTTGAATATTGTATATAATGAAGAAACATGTGCAGTTTATGCTAAAATTTAAAATAAAGATAGATGCTTTTGACTTCCTGAATTATCTTTGAAAATGGATTTAAAAGATATCTTACAACCGATAGTTCAGAATGCGGATTTGCATGCCCGTTTTTTGAATACTCTCTCGTTGATGGAAAATACCGGAGCCCGGAAAATTTCAGCTTCAGAACATAAGACAAAGGTAACATATATCGTCTTAAAACATGCTTCTGAGGAAGCCAGACATGCATTTTATTTAAAGAAGCAGATTCAGAAAATAGCAGATTTAGCAGATTATCCCACATATGAAAATCCTTATCTGATCGCTTCCTTTGCCAGTTATGCGTACTTGCATTGGCTTGACCTGCAGATTTGCCGTTACCTGAAAAATACCCTCGGACTTACTGGCACGGAGTTGAGATTTGCTGCTTATTTACTGGTGACTTATGCCATAGAAGTGAGAGCAGATGAGTTGTATCCGATTTATCAGGATGTTCTGGATGAAACAGGCAGTAAGGTTACTGTAAAATCTATTATTCTTGAAGAAGAAGGACATTTGGCTGAAATGCTGATTCAATTGGAGGCTTTCTCGCCGGACTGGAAAACACATGCCGATAAAGCTTGTGCTTTTGAGCAGGAATTATTTGATAACTGGGTGAAAGAACTGGCCATAGAGTCTGTGAAATAGTTAAAAGTCCCGTGAGAGCTTCTCTCTCACGGGACTTTTTTAATTGATGGAATGATAGAGTAAATAACTGAGCAGGCGTTCATAGGCATGCTGTTCCTCAGCGGTAGCTCCGATTTTTGTCAGGAAGAATCGGTAACTATCAGCCAGATCAAGGAAGTTATCAGCATTGATGAGTCTTGCTGCTATGACACCTTTATAATAGCGATGCACCTGATTATAGACATATTTACAGGGTTTTGAAGGTTTTTCATTAAGGATTTTATGGAGCGCTGCCAGTGTTTCGGATTGCTGCATAAACAGAAAACCCTGATGTTCCAGGAAATCTTTGATTTCTTCACAAACGTCTTCCAGATCAATGTCGTTATGGACTTTATATCTGAAATATCTGGCGTCATTATATTTTCCTATTGAAATGACCAGTGTATTGGTATCCGGCCAGAAATCTCTCATATTATTCAGGAATTGTTGAGCCATTTGTTCAATCTGCTCATGCCTTATTCCGAAGTTCACTTCAAGCCATATTTCTTCTTCATAAGTAGAAACCGTAAAAATGACGTTCTGAAATCCCGTATCAGTTATTTTGCGGAATTGCTTTTTATCGGGAAGCAAAACAAACCCATTTCCTGCGAAAAAGCCATAAAGCTTTTCATATAAGGCAGTTTCAAAGGGCGTAATAGTCATGGTTTTAAAGCGTGGTTTTGAGAAACTTTATTGCTGAATTTATGTGTGAGATTTGCCAAAAATATCAATATTTACAGGTTTTAAGCGAAGTTTCTTAAATTAGACTGCTTAATTCCGGCGTATCTATACATTTAAGATAATCAATCTCAAATTAATAAGCGATGAAAAAGATCTTAATTATTTCCGATACTCATAGTTTTTTGGATTCCCGTCTCATGCCTCACATCGGTTGGTGTGATGAAATCTGGCATGGTGGCGACTGGGGAAGCGTTGAACTGTCAGATACTTTAGCTGCCCTTAAACCCATCCGGGGAGTATTTGGTAATATTGATAACGCAATTTTGCGCAGAATGTATCCCAGAATAAATCATTTTCTTTGCGAAGGGGTGAATGTAGGTATGACGCATATTGCCGGAGCACCTTCTAAATATAAGCCTGATGCCCTGGATTGTTTTGCTGAAAAGATTCCGGATATTTTTGTCTGCGGGCATTCTCATATTTTACAGGTAAAACGAGACTTATCCAGAAATGGTATGCTTTTTATTAATCCGGGTGCAGCAGGACATCATGGTTTTCATACGGTTCAGACGGCAGTCAGATTGAAAATTGACGATAAAAGGATTTTTGATGTTGAAGCGGTTCAGATGGACCGATACGGACACAGAGCGGAGGATTAGTTTGGAAGGAAACTAAATCATTGTGTAAATTTGTTGTCTGAAAAAGATAAAATTACAGTAAAAATGCTTGCAATGATAGAAGGAACAGACACCCTTAAAAAGGTAGTTATGTTAGGTGATAAAGTTTTAGTCCGGCCAATTGAGGGAAATTCCCAGACAAGATCAGGTTTGTATTTGCCTCCGACAGTTCAGGAAAAGGAAGAAATTACAAAAGGTTATGTGATGAAAGCCGGTCCGGGTTTTCCGATTCCGGCGGTACAGGAAGATGAGCCCTGGAAAGACCAGGATCATGTGAAGTATATTCCTTTACAGGTGAAAGAAGGCGATCAGATTCTGTATCTGAAACGAAATGCCTTTGAGGTAGAACTGGATACTGAAAAATACCAGATTCTTTCACAGAATGCTATTCTGATGATTGTCAGAGATGAGGGTTTGTTTGAATAATACTTTCAGAATACTTCTCCATGGGTTGCTTTTATGATGGCTTTGAGTCCGAAACGAAATGTTTTTAAGGTACTTATGGCAAGTTCTGAAAGCAACTCATTACCAAAAAGCTGCTGCACATTTCTGCCAATCCAAAGTCTTCGGGAAAAGGTTTCATGCCAGATTGTTTCATAATTTTTTTCCAGCAAATTACGGTTTTCAAAATGATGAATCAATAACTCTGACAGTATTTTTCCGGCATGGATAGCCATTGCCATTCCGTTTCCGCACAAAGGAGTAATGAGTCCTGCGGTGTCTCCGGCCATAAGGATATGATTTTGCACGGTGTTTTTAGGTGCAAAGGAAATCTCATTAATAACTTCCGGCTTTTCGTAGAGAAATGCTGATTCCTGAAAAATTCTGCGTAAATGAGGGTTTTTCCAAAGAATCTTTTGCTCCATTTCAGGGATTGTACCGGATTTTTTGAGATTATTCCGGGTAGTAAGATAACAAAGACAATACTTGTTGTCTTCAATAGCTGAAATGCCGCAATAACCGTCTTTGAAGTTATGTAAAGCAATCAGATCCTTCGGAAAATCAGTTTTAATATGGTATTTAACTGCCAGATAAGGGCTTCGTCTGAGCAGGAAATCACGGTTAAGGATAACATCCAGTTTCGCCCTTTTTCCATAAGCCCCGATTACATATCTTGCCTGATAGGATTCAAAATCGGTTGTTTTTACAATGAAATTTCCTTTGCCTGATTCTTCAAAAATAACCTGTTCTACGGTTTTTCCGGTCAATAAAGTAACTCCGTTCTGCTTCGCAATTTCAGCAAGTTCCTGGTCAATTTTATATCGGCTTATGCCGAATCCGCCTAAATCAAGGTCTGTTTCGAGTGTTCTTCCTGAAGGGGAGGATAATTGAAATCGTTTGATCTCCGCAACTCCCGATGCTGATAAATCCAGTCCGAGGGAATTGAGAAAGGGAAGGGTTTCATTTGAAATATATTCTCCGCAGACTTTATGAAAAGGATAGGTCTTTTTTTCAAGCAATAATACTTTTTTCCCGGCTTTAGCCAGGAGAATGCTGCTGGTCAACCCGGCTAAGCCGCCACCAATGATTATAGTATCGCAGATGTAAGCCATGAAGGGTTTTTAGAAGTGAGATTTATGTGGTTGCAAAGGGAAGCTTTGCAACCACATAGGAGCATAGGGCACATAGTGTTCCACTGGTACAACCACATAGGCACATAGAACACATAGAAAAAAAATCAGGGGTTTGACTTTAATATCAATACCCGAATAGTTCTTCCAGTGTCAGTTTTTTAAACTCTCCGTATTTTTTCAGATCATCAGGTTTTACCTGTTTTTCTGAAGCGACAATACAGTAAGTATATGGTTTGTTTGCCAGATTTTCGTCTGCAAACTTCTTCAAATCACTGAAATGAATAGAATCAATGGCATCATAGGTTTTCTGACGTTCATCGTATTCGATCCCGTGTTCCTGTGCGCTCAGGAAGCTGTAAATGATGCCGTCCTGTGTAATGCGCTCAGTATCATAGGTTTTCTTCATATTCTTTTTGGCAACTTCCAGCGTCTTTTCCGCATCCGGAATATTGTTTAACAGCTCATTCATAGCAGCTACCGCATCGTTTAGCTTATCTGCCTGACTTCCGATATATCCGACCAAAGAGTATTTCTCACCTTTTTTAGAAGGCGTATTGTAATAAGCATAAGTAGAATATGCCAATGCTTTAGACTCTCTGATGGTCTGGAATACGATTGAAGCCATACCGCCTCCAAAATAGTTATTGAAAACATCGATGGTCGGAGTTTGTGCCGGATTGTATGGAACGGTATTTCTTACCCATGAAATCTCAGATTGAACCATGTCATAATCGGCAAAAAATACCTGATTTTTCTCCTGAGCAATCTGCTTGAAATCGATCTTTTCCGGGAAAGGAATGAAACTAGCCGGAATAGGATGTACTTTTGGCAGGTTGGCTTCAAAAGCAGCCAGTAACTGCGGGCCATAATAAATAACGGTATGCTCATAGCTTAGCAGTTCATGCAGAATTTTAAGCAGATCTTCCGATTTTACAGCTTTAAGCTCCTCATTGCTTAACTGATTATTGAATGGATTTTTAGCACCATACTGTGCATAATTCATCAATCCCTGCATGATTGCGCCCTTGTTAAGTTTACTGTCTGCCCGGCTTTTGATAATTCTTTCCTTTAAGGCTGTCAGGGCTGCTTCATCTGCTTTACAGTTTTTCAGAACGTGTTCCACCAAAGCAAGAGATTTATTGAAATTTTCCTGTAAACCTGAAAGACGAAGTGTAGTGTATTCTCCCGAAGACTGGATATTGTAAGAACTTGCAACTGAATAAAACTCCTGGCTCAGTTGCTCCGCAGTATATTTATCGGTACCTAAAAATTGCAGATATTGCGCAGCAAGCGACAGCAATTTGTTATGGTACGTTCCCATTTTGAATCTGAATCCGAGACGGAAGAGTTCATTGTCTGTGTTCTGTACATAAAGTACTTCCGCTTTGCCGACTTTCCCCTTCTTAATATCTTTTTTGAAATCCAGCCAAACAGGTTTAATATCTGCCATTGGCATATCATTAACCGTTTTTAAGAATTCCGATTGTTTGTCACGATTGGTTTCTACCGGAGTAATAGCTGGTTTCTCTACTTTTTTGATGCTTTCGTCCTTGCCTTTTCTTTTGTAGATAACTACATAATTTTCCAGAAGATATTTGTTAGCAAAATCCACAATATCTTTTTTGGTGATTTTTGACATGGCATCCAGAGAACTCACATTAGATAACCAGTTTTCTCCTTTGGAAATAATGAATGAGCTTAACAAAGGATACGCACGGCTGTTGTTATTTTCCAGCCCCTGAATCTGATTTAATTTGTAATTATTTACGATAGACTTGATAAGTCTCTCATCAAATTGTCCTTTTTTCAGGATTTCAACCTGGCTTAATAAAAGGTCTTTTACCTGATCCAGTGTCTGACCCTGCTTAGGACGACCACTTAGAACCCATACAGAATAATCTTTTTGTGCCTGAACGGTAGAGCTTCCTCCCAGAATTTTCTGCTGTTTATTCAGATTTAAATCAATCAGACCAGCTGCAGAATTGGACATGATTTCATCTGTCAGCGTTGCCAGTACTTTATTCTTTTCATCTACAGCACCCGGTAAACGATAGGCAATGGTTACATTTTCAGGAGTCGGACCAAAAACTTCTCTGGTTTGAACTGCCGTAAGTGGTTTTTCAGGAGCAGGATTATATTCTTCTACCGGTTTTGGCTGCATATAAGCAAACTTCTCATCAATCTTCTTAATCAGGACGTCAGAGTTAAAATCTCCGGCGAAAATGATGGCCATATTATTGGGTACATAGTATTTGTCATAAAACTTCCTGATTTCAATCAGAGAAGGATTTTTCAGATGTTCAACTGTACCAATGGTAGTTTGTTGTCCGTAATTATGAGTCGGAAACAAGGCATTGTAGTAGTTTTCAAAAACCTTTCTGCCATCATTGTCGAGACCGCGGTTTTTTTCCTCGTAAACGGCTTCCAGTTCAGTATGGAAAATACGTAAAATCGGGTGGCGGAAACGTTCTGCCTGAACGGTAAGAAAACGGTCAATCGCATTGGAAGGAATATCTTCTGTATAAACGGTCTGTTCAAAAGAAGTGAAAGCATTCGTTCCCTGCGCTCCCATAGAAGCCATTAATTTATCATACTCATTGGCAATGGCAAAGTTGGCTGCTTCTCCTGAAACCCGGTCAATTTCTTTGTAAATGGCCTTGCGTTTGGTGGAATCAGTTGTTTTGTTGTATTGCTCGTATAAGTCGTCAATTTTATCCAGCAAGGGTTTTTCTTTTGCCCAATCCAGCGAACCAAATTTATCAGTTCCTTTGAAAAGCATATGCTCAAGATAATGGGCAAGTCCTGTATTGGTACGGGGATCTGTATTAGAACCAGCGCGGGTAGGAATGAGGGTCTGAATACGAGGTTCTTTGTGGTTTTCACTCAGAATGACAGTCAGGCCATTTTTAAGTTTGTAAAAACGGGCTTTCATCGGGTCATTGGTTACATAACGATAAGTATAACCACCGGAAGTTCCTGTTTTCCATTCAAATTTTGTCTGGGCAAAGAGGATATTTAAGCTGAAACTTAATAATAAACCCAATAGGAGTTTAGGTGTTTTCATATGTGAATGAAGTTTAGTGTTCAAATTGCAATATACAGAAGAAATTGCTTAAGGAAATTAAAAAATGTTAAATGGTACCCAGAAACATGAATCCGGAATACATTAGTGTGAATATAGACTCGTTTGTATGAAGAGAAAGTAGTTTAATTATGTATTTTTGAGCATGGAAAAAACGGTCTATCATATTGTCGTTCCTGAATATTGGGACAAATACAAGGATTTTGATTATTATCGCTCTCCGACTTTTGTGGAAGAGAAATTCATTCACCTTTCGAAAAAAGAACAGGTAGAAGGTACATTAAACCGCTACTTTACTGATCGGGAGAAGATACTTTTGCTCCATATTGATACAGCAAAACTTAGTGCGGAACTGATTTATGAATCTGCCACTAATCAGGAACTATTTCCGCATTTATACGGTAAATTAAATAAAAGTGCTATAGTGAATGTAGAAGAGTTGAGCCGTGGTGAAAATGGATTTTTTAAATATTGAGGAAAATAATTATGAATTTGATTATTGAAATTATTGGCTGGGTTGGCTCTGTGTTAATTGTAGGTGCTTTTGGATTAAATTCATTGGGGAAAATTGCTTCTACTTCCATCGAATATCAGTTGGCTAATATTTTCGGAGGACTTTGTTTTGTGATAAACACCATTCATCACAGTGCTTACCCTTCGGCATTTGTCAATGTAGTCTGGGTTTTTATCGCTCTTTTTGCCATTTTCAGGAAAAAATAGTGGGAATACTGATTTAAAAGGATTTCAAACCGTAAAAATTTAACAATTGAAAACATTTATCGACCTGAGTCATACCATAGAAGATGGATTAATTACTTATAAAGGACTTCCTGCACCGGTAATCTGTGATTTCTGGTCAAGAGAAGAATCAAAAGCATGGTATGATGGTGAGACTTCTTTTCAGATAGGTAAGATTGAGATGGTGGCCAATACCGGAACTTATCTGGATACGCCTTTTCATCGTTATGAAGAAGGGAAAGACCTTTCAGAGATTCAGGTCGGACAAACGGCTTATCTGGAATCTGTTTTAGTACATATTCCTTATCAGCAGACGCTTAGTATTAATAAGACAAGTTTTGAAAACCTTGATTTAAAAGGAAAGGCCTTACTGATTCATACCGGCTGGGATGAAAACTGGAAAACAGATAGTTACTATACCGGAAATCCTTTTCTTACAGCCGATGCAGCAGAATTTCTGGTTAATTCAGGCGTGAAATTAGTGGGCATTGATTCACACAATATTGATGATACATCAGGCAAAACCCGCCCTGTTCACAGCATTTTACTGAAAAATGAAATATTGATCGTAGAACATCTCTGTAACCTTGCTGCAATTCCTGAAAATGAGACTTTTTACTTTACAGCAACCCCTCCCAAAGTAAAAGGAATGGGAACCTTCCCGGTAAGGGCTTTTGCGGTTATTGAGAAATAAAAAAGCCTTGTCCTCCTTGATGAAAGACAGGGCTTTTTCAGCAATTTCTTTGATTTTAGCCTAGTTTTCAACTTCAGCTAAAACAGGGTAATCAACATAGCCTTCTTCGCCTGCTGTATACAAAAGATCGTATTTTATCGCTGCCAGTTCAGCACCGGTTTCAAGACGTTCAACCAGATCAGGATTAGAAATGAAATGACGGCCGATTCCGATCAGATCTGCCTGTCCGCTGGCTAAATCTGCCTCAGCTCTTGCTACATCATAACCTCCTGAAAGAATTAAGGTCCCTTTAAATGCAGCACGGATATTATTTACCACTACTGGAGAAACAACCGGAGCCCCCTGTGAGGAATGATCTACCAAATGGACATAAACGATACCTAAATCGTTCAGTTTCTGAGCAATATACTGATAATCGCTGTCTATCGTTTCGAAAATTTCCGTTCCGTTAAAAAGCCCGTATGGAGATAAACGAACACCTACTTTGTCTTTTCCGATCGCTTCGCTGGCCGCTTCAGCAATTTCCAGTAAGAATTTAGCTCTTCCTTCAATACTTCCGCCATACTCGTCTGTACGAACATTACTTTGAGTATTGATAAACTGATCGATAAGATAACCGTTAGCGCCGTGTAATTCAACGCCGTCAAAACCTGCTTCAATAGCGTTTTTAGAAGCCTGAACATATTCCTGAATCGTAGATTCGATGTCAGCTTTCGTCATTTCTCTCGGAGTAGGATAATCTTTCATACCTTCAGCGTCAGTCCACATTTGTCCTTCAAAAGTAACCGCTGAAGGTGCGATAACTTCTGCTTCAGGACTTAAATTAGCCGGATGACCAACTCTGCCTGTATGCATCAGCTGAATGAAAATTTTACCGCCTTTGGCATGTACCGCCTCTGTAGTTAGTTTCCAGCCTGCTATTTGTTCCTGTGAAAAAATCCCGGGAATTCTGGAATATCCTAATCCATTTGCTGAAGGAGACGTTCCCTCTGTGATGATCAGGCCGGCTCCCGCTCTTTGTCCGTAATATTGGGCAACTAGAGCTGTCGGGATATTGTTAATAGCTCTTGAACGGGTCATAGGAGCCATAACGATGTGATTTGATAATTCAATTGAACCTAATCTGGCAGGAGAAAATAATTTTGAGCTCATCTTTAAATCGGGGTTATTTAATATCTATATATTTAAATATTTCGATATGTATAACTCAAAAAAAATTATTCGGGTTCAATGATATGCTTCAAAAAGTCAGAAAATTTATGGAAGTTCTGTTTATTGAGAGAAATATAAATGTATTTGCCGTCTTTTCTGGCAGTAATTAATTCACTTTCTGTAAGAAGTTTGATATGATGAGAGCAGCAGGACTGTGAAAGTCCGGTGATTTCCCGGGCTTCATTACAGCATATTTCTCCTTTTTGGGTTAGTTCCATTAAAATAGATAAACGGTATTTATCTGAAACCGCATTGGCCGCTTTTTCAATGAAACGTATGTTTTCCTGATTGACTGATTCAGACATAACAAATTATCGTATTTAAACAGGAGATCAGACAAAACCGATCTCCCGTTTTGAAATTATACCAGATTAAGGGCATGGATTCCGCTTGTACTTTCCTGTTTGAAGGATTTCATAATCCAGCCGCCGCCAACTACATCATTTCCTTCATAAAATACGGCAGCTTGTCCGGGGGCAATTCCTGAAACAGGCTCATGGAATAAAGCCGTTATTTTACCGCCTTCCTGAGAAATTACTGCCGGTGTGCCGGCATCTTTATATCTGACTTTGGTTACAGATTCCAGTGGTTGTTCGATCTGAGCATATTTTTGCAGGTTTAATTGTCCTACAATCATGCCGTTTCTTTCCAGATCCACATCTCTTCCCAAAACTACCTCATTGGTTTCTTTTCTGATTTCAGTAACAAAAGCTGGAAAACCTAATGCTATTCCTAAACCTTTTCTCTGACCTATTGTATAAAATGGATATCCTTCATGTTTACCAAGGACTTTTCCGTTGATGTCAACAAAGTTTCCGCCTCTCACACTTTCTTCAAGTCCTTCAACCCTGCGTTTTAGAAAACCTCTGTAGTCGTTGTCCGGTACAAAGCAGATTTCATAACTTTCTGATTTATTTACCAGATCCATGAACCCACGTTCGGTAGCCATCTCACGGATTGTTGATTTGGTTAAATGTCCAAGCGGAAGTTTAGTTCTTGATAAACTTTCCTGAGAAACGCCCCATAGCACATAACTTTGGTCTTTCCAGGTATCTACGCCTTTAGAGATAACAAAACGTTCATTTTCCTCTCTGATATTGGCATAATGCCCGGTGGCAATAAATTCACAATCCAGTTTATCGGCTCTTCTTAAAAGCGCATCCCATTTGATATGCGTATTACATAATACGCAAGGGTTCGGAGTTCTTCCTTCAAGGTATTCTCCCGTAAAATGGTTGATTACATAATCGCCGAATTCTTCCCTGATGTCAAGAATATAGTGGGGAAACCCTAACTGAACGGCAACGTTACGTGCGTCATTGATAGAGTCAAGAGAACAACAGCCTGTTTCTTTTTTGGTTCCGCCTGAAGAGGCATAATCCCAGGTTTTCATCGTCATACCTACGACTTCATAACCTTGTTCATGAAGCATTACTGCTGCGACAGAACTGTCGATGCCGCCACTCATGGCGACTAAAATTCTTCCGTGTTTACTCATTTTTACAGCTCAGGTTCAAAGCCTGACGTTTGAATTAATTAAATAATGGTACAAAGTTACTGAATTTATCGAACATAATTCCACGCTTTTTGGTTCTGAGAAACTCTTTCGGTAGCTTTGCAGAGTCATTTTAAAGGACTTTTTTCTGATTCGGGTTTCAGAAAAGCGAAGACTTAACGATTTGAAATGGCATTATCAAAGATGTTTCCGGATTAATTTGGGAGTAAATCAGGATAGCCAAATCATGTAAAATGTTTGAGAACTCAGTAAAACAACCCGTGATAACCATACAAGATAAAGTTTCGATGCTTAAGACTACAGTAAAAATATCAAATGTTACCAATCTTTCGGATGCCCGTTATTGTGCAGGAATGGGAGTTGAACTGATTGGTTTTTCAATGGATGATTTGTCTTTTGAAAAATACAAAGAAATGAGAGGCTGGCTTTCCGGGGTTCAGATTGTGGGAGAAACGGAATCAGAGAGTATTCTGGAAATCATGGAACTGAAAGAGACTTTTTTGCCAGACTATATTCAGACTTCAAACTGGCAAAATCTTTCTGAAATAAAAAGAGCAGAGTTACCGATCATTTTAAAAGTAGATTATGCTAAAGCTGATCTGCCTGCCTTGCTTCGGAGTACTGCTCAGGAAGTTGATTACTTTTTAATAGAGAATAGTGACGAATTTGCGCATTTGGATGAGGCTGCCATTAGTCAGCTGGATGCGCTGGCATTTCAATATCCGGTTATACTCGGATTTGGTTTGTCGGAAGATAATGTAAATGAAGTTTTGGAGCGGATTCCGCTTAAAGGTATGGCATTGAAAGGAGGAGAGGAATTGAAACCGGGTCAGAGGGATTACGCTGAATTAATGGATATTCTGGAGGCTTTGGAATCAGAAGATTAGCGGCGGGAATAGCATCAGGATGGAAATATGAATGATAAAGAGAATCTGTTTTTTCGGAATAGCTGAAATAAACTCATATTTTCGAAATGAAAGTCAATATTAAGCGTTTTATTCTTTAAATATTTCCTGGTCCTTAATTGACAATTAATTATTAAATTGTTGCATAATTAGTGCCGACAAGTAAAATTTTTATGAAGAAAATTGTTCAAGTCATTCAGAATCTTTGGGTTACAATAAAAGCTACTCTCTTGCAGGTTTTGCATTGGCTTTGGAAAATGATCGATCAGGGCTTAGTCAGATTACTTGGCGAAGAGAAAGTGGCTACTTTTTACAAGCAATTGGATTTTCTCAAAGAAAAGTACTGGGATTCCAGGGAGAAAGTTGACCAGTTTATCGAAAGTAAAGTTGATAAGGAAGCGACCTATTATCCTACGATTAAAAGGCTCTGGAAAATTTGCGGATGGACAATTTTTGCAGGGGTATTTTTCATCTTTGCTATTGAAACCAACTTTCTCTGGTTAACCGGAGAAATGCCCAGCGTAGGCGAACTTCAGAACCCGAAACTCTCTCAATCTTCCGAAATTTATTCTGCGGATGGCGTTTTATTAGGTAAGTTTTTTACCGAAAACAGAACTCCGATCCGGGATTATAACCAATTGTCTCCTTATCTGGTAAAAGCTTTGGTAGCAACGGAAGATTCCAGGTTTTATCAGCATTCCGGAATTGATTATAAAGCATGGGCAGGTGTGGCAGTTGGTATGTTAAGCGGGGGCGATCGCGGAGGAGGAAGTACTATCACACAGCAATTGGCGAAAAACCTTTTTAAAACCCGTAAAAAACAGGGAATTCTCAAAAAAGGATTTCTGGGCTATGTACCGTTGGTAAATAAGCTGGTCATCAAGACCAAAGAATGGCTTACGGCAATCAAACTTGAACGATATTATACCAAAAACGAGATTATATTATGGTATCTGAACACGGTAGATTTCGGGAGTAATGCCTACGGAATTAAGGTGGCTTCCAAAACCTATTTTAATACCTCTCCTGATAGTCTTAAAGTTCAGCAGGCCGCAGTACTGGTAGGTATGCAAAAAGCTACAACCACTTATAATCCGATTTTGAATCCTGAGAAATCCATCAAACGGCGAAACACTGTGCTTGCACAGATGCAGAAATACGGATACCTTTCCAAAGCAGAACTGGATTCTTTGCAGGACTTGCCTCTCGGACTGAACAGACATGAGGAATCTCCATATGACGGAACAGGAAATTATTTCAAAGTAGCCATTGCCAAATACCTCAATGAATGGGCGAAAGACAATGAAATAGAGCTTGATTTGTACAGAGATGGGTTGAAAATTATTACTACCATCGACTCACGTCTACAGACTTACGCTGAGGATGCCGTTTCTGAAGGGATGAGGAGTGTGCAAAAAACCTTTGACGGACACTGGTCAGGCAAAAATCCCTGGGCAGATGAAAAAGGGGTAGAAATTCCCGGATTTATCGATACTGTAGCCAAAAGAACGGAATATTACAAAGCATTGGTAAAACGATTCCCTAATAATCAGGATTCGGTTTGGTACTATATGAAGAGTGTTAAGCGGAAAATGTGGGTATATTCCAGAAATGGATTGGGTGAGGAAGAAAGAATGATGAGTGCTTATGACTCCATTCAATATTACAAAAGGTTCTTACAGGCCGGAATGATGACGATGGATCCTTATACAGGTCATGTGAAAGCCTGGGTTGGTGGTCTGGATTTTAAGTATTTCAAATATGACCACGTCAAGCAGGGAAAACGTCAGCCGGGTTCTACCTTCAAACCTTTTGTATATACAGCAGCTATAGACGGTCCGAGGAATCTTTCACCTTGTACTGAAATGAAGGATGAACCTTTTGAGATTGAAGTTGAAGAAAAAGGAGAGAAAAAAATCTGGAGACCCAATAATGCAGACGGGCATTTCTCTTATGCTACCATGCCTTTACGGAGAGCACTGGCAAAATCAATTAACTCTATTACGGCCAGATTAACAGACGAGGTTGGGCCGGATACGGTAATGTATTATGCCAAAACAATGGGTATTTCCAGCCCGATGCGGCCTGTTGCGTCTATCGGTCTGGGTTCTTTTGATGTTTCACTTTATGAAATGATAGGAGCTTATTCTGCCTTTATTAATGAAGGTATTCACGTAGAACCGATGATTATTCAGGAAATTCAGGATCAGAATGGTAAAGTACTTCAGCATTTTGACCCGGAAACCAAGCGGGTAATCCGAAAAGAGTCTGCGATGCTGATGCGCTCTATGTTGGAAGGCCCTATTTATGAAGGTGGTACGGCAAGCAGTTTATTATGGAATGATGGTGCCGTGCTGATGCCTGCTAAAAACAAATATGCTCCTGCATTTGCAGGGAAAACAGGAACAACTTCAAATCATTCCGATGGCTGGTTTATCGGGATGACGAACAGCCTGATTACCGGGGCCTGGGTAGGGGGAGATGACCGGTCCATTCACTTCAGGAGTGGGGCGCTGGGAGAGGGTTCCAAGACGGCTTTACCACTTTATAAACGGTTTATGATAAAAGTGGTAAACGATCCGACTTTAGCAATGTATAAACCTGTTGCGTTTGATAAGCTGGATCCTAAGGTTGTCAGAAAAGACTTTAATTGTTCTTATTATTCGCCGGCGTTGCCAGATTCATTATCTTCGGAAGGTGGGGGAAATCTGGATTCATTATCAGCCCCGCCGGGAATTGAAACGGACGTCAAACCGGATAGTACAAGTGGTGGAAATTAAAATACTGATGAGTGATTGGGGCCTCAAAATACCAGTCACTCATTATGTTTTAGAAATAATCGAAATATGAACAAGCAAGAAATTACAGAATTTTTTAAAGGATTGCAGGACCGTATCTGTACAGCACTTGAAGAAGCCGATGGCAATGCTTCGTTTAAAGAAGATTTGTGGACGAGAGCAGAAGGAGGCGGAGGACGTTCCAGGGTAATTCAGGAAGGAAATGTTATTGAGAAAGGTGGAGTAATGTTTTCGGCAGTGCACGGGGATCTTCATGAAAAAATGCTTCGTTCAATGGGATTGAATGAAAAAGTGGATTTCTATGCTACAGGTGTGTCAATTGTGATACATCCTAAAAATCCTAAAGTACCCATTATTCACATGAATGTCAGGTATTTTGAAATGACAAACGGAACCTACTGGTTTGGCGGCGGCATTGACCTGACTCCGCATTATGTGGTAGAGGAAGATGCCCGGTGGTTTCATCATTACCTTAAAAATGCCTGTGATAAGCATGATCCGGATTATTATCCTAAGTTCAGAAATTGGGCTGATGATTATTTCTTCAATGTTCACAGAAATGAAACAAGAGGGATCGGAGGAATATTTTTTGATTACCTCAAACCGGATCAGACACATTCCAAAGAGCAGCTGTTTGATTTTGTGAGAGAGGTTGGAGAGTCTTTCGCACCGATTTATACCCATTTTATGGCCAAAAATAAGAACTTGCCATCCAATAAACGGGAAAAGGCATTCCAGCAGTTAAGAAGAGGCCGTTATGTGGAATTTAATCTGGTTCATGACAGAGGAACCAAATTTGGTTTGGAAACCAATGGCCGGACGGAATCTATTTTAATGAGCATGCCGCCAACAGCAAACTGGGTTTACGATTATAAACCTGAGCCGAAAAGTGAGGAGGAGAAAACCCTGAATTTTCTGAGAAAAGGGATTGACTGGATCAGCTGATTCCGGATAGAGCGCTAATCAAAAAGAGGAACTGACCTGGTCAGTTCCTCTTTTTGATTGATTGGAAAATATCTGTCGATAATTACCTTGTGTCTGATAAAGTGTTTAGTTGGCAGCCTGCCAAACTACACTTTTGGTTTTACCATACATCAATACGATTCTGGTAGGAGTCGGAAGAAGAACCAATCTTCCACCATTGGCAGGATCACTTTCAAGTTCTACTTCAACACCTTCTTTTTTACCGATTTCGATACTGCCATCCGGAAGTTCAATGAATTTTTTTGCGATATAGGCGGTAGGCAATAAAACATCTGATTCAGGGCAATATTCCTGATGAACTTCATGAAGAGCTTTTTCAATATAATCACCGAATTCCTCATTAAAATCATCTTCGAGGTCATGAAGCTCTTCTTCTACATCATCATAATTTTCACTGTCATAAGTAAGTTGACTAAGCTCAACTCTTTTCTCAAATACCGCTAGTAAAGCGTCATCTAATTTCTGTAAATCCATCTTCTCGTTGGTGATTTTGTTTTTAGATACGCAAAGTTATTAATGAAAGTGCAAAAATCAATTATCTGAAAACAATTATCATTTGCTAAAATAACCCGACTTTTGAAATATCCCAGTCATTCTGAGGCTTATAATGCAGCCTGCCTGAAGTGATTTCTAAAGGTGACGGGACATTGTTATGATAAAGTTGTCCGGTACCAAGTCCCTGAGGGAGTGGGTTATTAAATTCAGCTGTAAACTGGGCAATGGCATTCAAACCGATGTTAGATTCCAGTGCTGAAGTAATCCACCAGCCAATTTTTAAACGGTTGGCATTTTCAATCCATTCTCTGCATTGCTGAAAACCACCGAGAAGGGTAGGCTTCAGAATAATGTACTGAGGCATTATTTTTTTCAGCAGACGGTATTTGTCAGTATAATCAGGCAGTCCGATAAGTTCTTCGTCTAAAGCAACAGCCAGTGGTGTATTTTTACAGACTTCGGCCATAAGTTCCGGCTGATTTTGTCTGATAGGCTGTTCTATGGAATGGAGTTGGTACGTGGCGAGTTTATCCAGTTTCTCATAAACATCATTCATGGAGAAAGCACCGTTGGCATCGACTCTTAGCGAAATTTCATGTTGAGAGTACTTATTTCTGATCGAATCAAGAATTTCAAGTTCTTTCTGGAAATCAATCGCCCCGACTTTCATCTTGATGCAATTGTAACCGGAATCGAGCTTTTCCCTGACTTGTCTGAGCATAAAATCCTTATTTCCCATCCAAACCAATCCGTTGATTTCAAGTGCTCTTTCGGATCGGGTAAAAGCATTGTTAAAAACGACCCTTTTTCCGCCGTTAATCAGATCAAGTAAAGCAGTTTCAAAGCCGAAAACCACAGAAGGATAAGCATGGTCTAATACCTGTTCCAGAATAATGTTGATATTCCAGGGGAAAACATCCAGTTCAAGAGTATTGAAGTTTTCACAAATGCTTAATAACTGTAATTCGAAATCAGGACGATCATCAAAACTAAGTCCTTTCAAAGGGGCACACTCTCCCAATCCGAAAACCTTCGGGTTTTCAGAGTCAAAAATCTTAATGAAATAAGTGTCTTTTTCTGTCAGCACACCCCGTGAGGTTCCGGCTTCGAACCGGAAGTGAAGAGTGTGTTTAGAAAAAACCGCTTTCAAACTCATATTTGTTGACGTGCAAATGGGTTAGTCAAATCAGGCCTAAAAGATGCAATTAGTAATTCCGGAGGGTTCAGAGAAAATATCCTCAAAAGAAAACACATCATAAAAACTAGTACTACTGATCTGGCTGGAAATAAACATAAAAATTAAAAATAAACGCTATAACTTCTCCGCTTGAAACTCCTGAACGCAAAAGAAGCGCAAAGTTAGGTATTTGAGTGGTCGGTTTTCTTAAATTTTCATAAAAAAGGAATTAAATGTATAAAAAAACGTCAACTCTTTCTGAATTTTGCATTCAAAACTCAGAAAAATTTATCTTTCGGTTCGCTGGAGCTTAATGGGTAGGATTTATAAATTCCTTTTTTCACTCGCTAAATTAATTATTGATTCTGAAAACAAAAATTATCGAACCTTGAAACTTTTAAACTTTATCCTGTTTCCTTTTACGATCCTTTATGGTCTCATTACAGATGTGCGTAATTTTTTGTATAACACAGGAATATATGAGACGACTTCAGTTGAAAGAGTCACGATAAATGTTGGAAATATTACTGTTGGCGGAACCGGGAAAACTCCTCATGTAGAATACTTAATCCGCTTACTTTCCTCTCATTTTCAGCTTGCTACCCTCAGCCGGGGTTATGGTAGGAAAACCAAAGGCTTTCTGATGGCTGATGATAAGGCTGTTGCGGAAGAAATAGGCGATGAACCTTTACAGTTTTACCGGAAATTCAGGGGAAATCTGATTGTTACGGTAGGAGAGAAGAGGGTCGAGGCTTTACGGAAGCTGATTGCTCAGAAACCTGAAACAGAAGTTGTTTTGTTGGATGATGCCTTTCAGCACAGGCCGCTAAAGCCTGATTTGAACATTTTATTGGTTGATTTTAACCGACCGATTTATAAGGACTATCCTTTTCCGGCAGGAAGGCTTCGGGAAAAAAGGCATGGCGCCAAAAGGGCGGATATTATAATTGTTACGAAATGTCCTCTAAAGTTGGATAGTAAGGGCAGGGAAGAAGTTAAAAATGGACTAAAATTTTATATAAACCCTGAAAGTCCGGTTTTTTTTACAAGCTTTGCCTATGATTCACCCAAGTCAGAATCAGGAAAAATATTTACAGATGATGTATTGCTGCTCTCAGGAATTGCCAATCCTGAACCTTTTGAGCAATATGCAAAAGAACATTTTAACGTTCATGAGCACCTGATTTTCGGAGACCATCATTTTTTTAATGAAAATGACGTTAAACAGATAAATACATCTTTTGCAGCAATAAAATCCGCACAAAAATGTATTCTTACTACGGAAAAAGACATGATGCGTTTGAAGTCCGTAAATGGAATTGATAAGGATCTTTTATTCTTTTTGCCAATAAAAACCTTCTTTTTGAATGAAGAAGGTGAGAAATTTGATGAATTGATATTAAAATTCCTTAATAAACATCCATTATTGAAGGTCTGAGTGCAAGATTAAGGTAATTTTGTAAAATGGCTGTGCACAGCTGAAAGGATAAGCGGTAAAATCTGGACAATCCCAACCTGATCCCGAAATAAATAATCTGAAATGTCATGCGGTAGCGGCGTTTTCGGAACTAATATAAAAGCGTGAATCAAATAAAATATATTTTCTTATTATCTGCTTTGCTTTTCAGCTCAGTAGTTTTTGCACAGATTCCTGCATTGCCCGGTAGTAACCAGGGCACAATCGGTAGTTTCCCTCAGAATAATGCCAACAATGCATTTCCTCAACCCGGACAAAAGAAGCAGGATTCCTCGAATGGAATAGATGATTCTACGAAGGTAATTTACGGGCCTAAATCTACAAGGTATTTCCTGGAAAATGATGTGGTTAATAACCGGAAGACGCTCTATGAAATTGACACCCTGATGGATGGGGGGCATAATTATAACTTTCTTCACCGTGATGGCATTTATTATCAGGATTTAGGACTTTTAGGTACTGCGATCCGACCTGTTTACTACAAAGCACCTGAGCAGGTAGGTACAATGCTTGGTTATGATGCTTATAAATTATATGCCTTTTCGCCTGATAAAGTTAAATACTATAATACAAGATCCCCGTTTTCAAACGTCAGATTTGTAACCGGCGGTGGCGGACAATCTATCTTAAACTTTGGTTTTGCCCGAAATATTGATTCCCTCTGGAATGTGGGTTTTGAGATCCAGAGAATTACGACTGATAAAATTCTGGTCGATAATTCGGTACGAACCGGAGATAAGTCTTTGGTTGGAGAATGGGGTTTTATGATTCATTCCAATTATCAGACGAAAAACAAGAAATACCAATTGCTCGCCCACCTGAATATTGCAGATCATAATGATAATGACCAGGGAGGAATTGCACTTGGAACCGGCTCTCTGCTGGACGCCCTGACTTTTGCCGATAACAATGCCATTTTGTCCTCAGCTAATGCTATTTCAAGAGATAAATGGACCAATTTTCATATTTATCATGAATATGCCGGGTACAAGGCTTTTCAGTTGTTTCAGTCTGTAGATTACCAGACCAGGAAAGTTCAGTTTAAAGATAAAAGCTATACAGAGGGTTTGGTGGCTGGTTTTTACCCTAAGAGCTATCTGGATGAAACCCAGATTCCCAAAGATTCACTCTATAATGGAAGTAGTTTCAATATTTTTGAGCACAAATCCGGAGTCAAGGGTTTTTACAATGGTTTTAATTATCGTCTTCATCTCAGACAGAGATTTTTCACCTATGATAACCTGCTTAACGGGAAAAGTATTAGTAAAAATGAGAATTTCCTCGGGCTCTGGCTTAGTCAGAATCTCAGCCCAAGTGCCAGGTTTTGGGGAGAAGCAGAGTTTCTGGTGCCTTTTAAAGCCCATCAGGTTAAATTTGAATTCCAGTCCAAAAACCTGACTTTAGGTTTTAACCAGACCAGCACTTTGCCAACATTGGTTCAGCAATATATTTACAATAATTCATTCAGATGGGACAAAGATTATAGCAATGTATTTGTGAACAGTGTTTACATGAATGCCCCTTTGAAATTGGGTAAACTCAAAATAACGCCAAGTGCTGATATTCAGCTGTTAAGCAATTATATTTATTTTGCTTCTGTGAGGGATTCACTGGTGAGTCTTAACAGTGAAATCAGACCTGTTCAAAGTGCTAAAGATGTAACGATATTCCGGGCAGGCCTGGGGATAGATTATCGTATTGGCCGTTTCTCAACGGTTAATCAGGCTTATTTCACTAAAAGAACTGGAGCAGATGTGATCAGAATGCCTGAAATTCTCCTGAATTCCAGACTGGCATTTGACATTGTATATGCCAAAGTGCTGTTTATTCAGGCGGGTGTTGAATTTAATTATAAGTCAGGGTATTATGCAGATGCTTATATGCCTGCTATTCAGCAGTTTTATGTGCAAAATCAAAACTTTGTTGATGGATATTTACAGGCAGATGCTTTTGCAGATTTCAGAATAAACAGGGTAAGAATGTTCATAAAAATGTCGCATGTCAATCAGGGTTTGATGGGAATCCCTAACTATTTTGCAGCGCCATTATTTCCTGCGGTGGGAAGGGTATTCGGGTTTGGGGTAAACTGGTTGCTGTTTGATTAAATATTAGCGTTTGAAAACAAGAGACAGACTTTCGGTGGATCTGAATCTATTGGGTCTCTCTGAAAAATATAATAAAGATGTTGGGTTTAAAACTTCCTACAGATCCCCGATGGGTCAATATTGCAGAGAAGAATATTGAAGAAATTCTTGTAGATCATGCCTATTGCGAGCAAAAAGCTGCTTCTTCCTGCATTTCTCTGATTATTCAGTTTCCTGAAAAAGAGAAATTGAGAGAAGTACTTATGCCAGTGGTAGCAGAAGAATGGGCGCATTTCAGAATGGTTATTAAAGAGTTGGATAAACGAGGATTTACGCTTGGCAAACAGCGGAAAGATGAATATGTCCACCAGCTTTATGCCAAAATGAAAAGAGGAGGTTCGGTAAATGAACAGCTGACTGAAAAACTCTTTATGAATGCTCTTATTGAAGCCAGAAGCTGTGAGCGTTTCAGGTTATTGTCTCAGGAGATATCAGATGAAAGTTTAAGAGATTTTTACCATGAATTAATGATTTCTGAAGCAGGGCATTATGTTAATTTTATCGACCTTGCCAGAGAATATATGCCTGCTGAACATGTGAAAAAAAGATGGGCAGAATGGCTTGAGATTGAAGCAGAAGTAATTAACAGCCTTGAATTAAGAGGGGACAGGGTGCATTAACTGTTGTGGCTGGTGTTTCGTTCTTTACTTGAAATCCTTGTAACCACATAGGCATATAGGGCACATAGATGTGTTCATGAACCACCTTGGCAAGGAGTGTAGTTGTGTGAATTTAGGTCATATAGAATCGTTGGAATTATATAAAAATACCATGCAAACATTTCTCCAGGAGGCCGCTGATTATATTTTAGAAAAGCATGGATTCAAAAATCTGAGTCGGCTCTGTATCATTATTCCTACCAGAAGGGGGGCTTTGTACTTTAAGAAAGCGCTGGTTTCTTCTCAAAAATATAAAACTGAAAAACCTTTTCTGGCACCGGACGTACTGGCAATTGATGATTTCGTAAATCAGGTAACCGGAGTTAAGCAAATCGATCAGGTTTCACTGCTTTTTGAACTGCATGATGTTTTTAAGGAAATAGATCCCAATATTCAGTTTGAGCGTTTTATGACCTGGGCGCCAACTTTGCTCAATGATTTTGATAAAATTGACCAGTACCTGGTAGAAGCAAAAGCTTTGCTGAGCTATATGTCAGAAGCGAAGGCGATTGAACGCTGGCAATTGCAGCTGGGGGAATCTCAGCAGCAGTATTTCAGGAAAACAGATCGGGCAGACAGGTATTTCAAATTGTTTGAAAATATCGGAAATGTATATGAAAACCTGAAAATCAGGCTGACTGAAAAAGGATTAGTTTACCGCGGAATGGCGTATCGCAGGCTTGCCGAAAATGTTGACGAGTACCTGATTGACAAGAATTTATATCAGAAATATTACATTCTTGGCTTTAATGCTCTCAGTACTGCGGAGGAACAGATTTTTAAAGGATTAACGAAAAATCCGGAAAGAGCAGAAACTCTTTGGGATTCTGATGATTATTATCTGAAAACCAAAGAACAGAAAGCAGGAGACTGGCTCAGAAAATATAAAGAAGAGGGGACTTTCGGAGAATGGAAATGGAACGGGAATGAGTTACTTACTTCTGAGAAAAAGATTCAGATCATAGGGGTGTCGAATGCGAGTGTTCAGGCGAAAGTAGCAGGACATCTTTATGGACCCTGTAAAAGCGATGATGGGTTGACTGCTATTGTGCTGGGAGATGAAAATCTCTTAGTTCCGGTTATGAATTCGCTGGAAAATGCTGTATCAGACTTTAACATCACGATGGGTTTATCTCTTAAAAGCTCTATGCTTTTTACCCTTGTCGATATCCTGTTTGAAATGCACAGAAATCTGGTTGAATTTAAGACAGAAGAGGGCAAAACCTTTAAAATTCCAAAGTTTTCTCACAGGCATGTTGTCAAAGTACTTAACCATCCTTTTATCAGGAGATATGAGTTATTGAATTTTGCAAAAACGCCGGTTAATAGCCAGAAGCAAGAAAACCCGATCAGGAAGACTTTAACGACAATCATTGCCTGGAATAAGGTTTTTCTGAGTGCTGAAGAGCTCCAGGAATTGGGAAATAATGCTGAGTTATTCCGGATTTTGTTCAGTTCCTGGAATAATTCCCCTAAAAAAGCCATAAAATGTCTTTATGAGCTGATTGATTTACTGAGGGAAGTTTACAGTGAAAATCAAAATGCAATTGAAACGGAATATCTGTACCAGTTTTTTCTGATTTTACAGCGTCTGGAAAGTATTGTAGAACAAAGAGGTGACAGAATTACCCTTAAAAGTTTTAAAACTTTCCTTTATGAATTGATTAAGCAGACTAAGATCCCTTTTAGCGGAGAGACAGATCAAAGTCTTCAGATTATGGGAATGCTGGAAACCAGAACCCTGGATTTTGACAGATTGATCATTTTGTCAGTAAATGAAGGGGTTTTACCTACCGGGAAAAAACAAAACTCGCTAATCCCTTTCGAAGCTTTTGAGGAGTTTGGGTTACCTACGCATAATCATGCAGATGCGGTAATGGCTTATCATTTTTTCCGGCTTTTGCAGAGAGCAAAAGAGGTTTCATTACTTCATATATTGCCATCTGATACTTATGGTGCCGGAGAAAAAAGCCGCTTTATTTTGCAGATTGAACATGAATTGGCAAAACTGAATAAAAATTTAAATATTTCTCATCCCAATATAGTTTTCCATACCGACGATAATGTTTTAGCTGAAACGGAGGATTTTGTTATTCAGAAAACGCCTGAAATTATTAGTTTAATTGAAAAGCAGATTTCAGAAAAAGGCATTTATCCTTCTCATCTCAATCAGTTTGTTGAATGTTCTTTAAGGTATTATTTCTCAAAAGTCGCCGGAATTGAACAGACTGATGAAATTTCTGAGAAAATTGAAGCAGATTCATTTGGAAACTGGATTCACAAAACGCTGGAGAATATAGATAAAGAGTTAGTGGCCAAAGATCGGTTTATTGAGAAAACAGATATCCTTCAGGTTTTGGACAAGCTTGATGATTACCTCAAAGCAGCTTTTCAGGAAACAAACCGCGGGTTGAATACCGAAGAAGGAAGTAATTTTGTCATGTACCAGATCGGAGAAACAATTCTCCGGAAATTTCTGAATTATCAGGTTGAAAATGAGTCGTTTCCTGTTGAATTACTTGATACAGAAAGAACCATTTCTGCTACTTTTGAGGCAACAGTTTCAGGAAGAAAATTACCGGTGAAAATTGCCGGAAGAATAGATAGAATAGACCGGATTAACCAGCATACAATCCGGGTAATTGATTATAAAACCGGAAAAGTGGTTCCGAATGATTTGAAAGCTACCGGTGGACAGACGGTTTCCGAGGCACTGAATGAGGCAGACAAAAGTAAATACCGGCAGCTCTGGCTTTATAAATATATGACGCTGAAACGAATGCTGTCGGTGGAGGGGTTAAAAATCAAGGAAATTCCTTTGGAAACAATCACAAATCAGGTGGCGGCCGGAATTTATTCTTTCAGGAATATAGACAGTGGTTTTATGGTTCAGGACGTGAAATTCAGGGAGGATGAAAGTGTGGCTGATTTTATTGGAGATTCCGAACGGGAAATAACTGCTTTTGTGGAAGAACTTCTTGACCCAGGAAAACCGTTTCTAAGAACCCATGATATCAAAATGTGTGAATATTGCGATTATCGTCAGATTTGCGGAAGGTAAAGAAATGGTTCATAAAGTTCAGAGGATTACTCAAACATCTTCGTTTGGAAACCTCCTGAGTATTTTAATTCGTGTTCCAAAAGCCATTTTTTTCTCCATAAATCTCCTCCATAACCAACTAATGAGCCATTTGAGCCTATCACTCTGTGGCAAGGTACCACAATCGTAAATTTGTTATTACCATTGGTCGTGCCAACCGCTCTGATGGCTTTCTCATTCCCGATTCTTCTGGAAAGTTCGAGATAAGAGATGGTTTTTCCATAGGGAATTGTTTCCAGAGTATGCCATACAAGGACTTGAAAATCTGTGCCTTTGTGCTTGAAAATCAGATCAAAATCCTTTCTGTTTCCGGCAAAATATTCCTTAAGCTGCTGAATGCAGACTTTTACAACTTCCGGCACAAATTCAGAAGGTCTGAACTTTGGACTCGGGCGTTTTTGGGCTTCTACAAATAAAATGGAAGTTAAATATTCCTCAGTTCCTGAGATTTCGAGTGTCCCGACAGGAGATTCGTAGTATGCCGTAAATTCTTGAGGTATCCCGCTCATCTGAAATAGTTGTCCGAAGTTTTAGAGAACGCAATTTCCGGATTTTTTCATTAAAAACTATTCTTTATTTTGCATCTCATATCCCTACGTCTCAAACTTTGTTTCTAATTATTTAAAAATGCTGATCCGGATACCCCTTCCCCCTTATTTTAGTTTTCAGGAATGTTTATGGTTCCTTGATAGAAATTTCGATGACTGTATGCATAAAGTAAGTAAACAAGGAGTGCGGAAGTTGCTTGAAATTGAAAATGAACCTGTTTTGATTGAAATTTCTGAAAATGAAGCAGGTTTAAAAGTGGAAGTATTATTCGGAAAAGGTCCGGAAGAGCCAATAGTTCAGTTTGTAGAAGAATGGCTCGATATGAGCCGGAATATTGAACCTTTTTATGAACTGTTGAAAAAGGATAAAGAACTGGCTTACATGACCACAGATTTTTATGGTTTAAGAATGATTGCCATTCCTGATTTGTTCGAAGCCTTATGCTGGTCGATTATCGGGCAGCAGATTAACCTGACTTTTGCTTATAAATTGAAAAGAAGACTGACTGAAACCTATGGTAAAATGCTGACTTACGAAGGGGCTGAATATTATCTTTTTCCAAAACCTGAAGATCTGATGCGTATTGCTGCAGAGGATCTGCTGCCTATGCAGTTTTCCGGAAAGAAAGCCGAATACATTATTGAAATTGCAGGAAAGTTTGCAAACGGGCAGGTTTCAAAAGAAATTCTTCAAAATCTATCTACGCAAGAGGCAATTGCTCATTTGGTAAAGATCAGAGGGATAGGAGAGTGGACTGCTAATTACGCTATGATGAAATCTCTGAAGCGGCTGGAATGTATAACCTATGGCGATGTTGGCCTGTATAACGCTTTGGCGCAACAGAAAGGTTTCCCGAAAAGACCTTCCAAAGAAGAATTGAATATCTTTTTTGCCGGTTTTAAAAACTGGGAAGCTTACACGGTTTTTTATTTGTGGAGAACACTGGCTCTCAAAAAACAATAGTACCTGTTTTAGCATAAAAGTTAAAATTAATACCTGAGTATTTGTACTTATTTTCCGGAAAAATATCTTGGAATTATCTGGTTTGAGTCAAGAAAAGTTATATCTGTCAAATGTTTCAGAATTTTATACTGAAAAATGTTTTTGAAACAAAAGATAATTTTATTAAATTGTATTTCACGGAACATCAATATTGACTTAGATTCGTCAGGAAGCATTAATCACTTTTTTGATTTCTGAGGAGAATTTAAACAATCTGATAGATCAGACATTCAATAAACCCACATAACCATAAACAAGGCCTATGAAGTTTTCTTTTAGCGATTATCAAACCGAAGGTTTTTTTGATGAAATGTTTGATGCCCATGGTGGCACCAGGATGGGTTATGAGGTTTTCAAGGAAAGAGTAGAGCAACTTACCAAAGAGGAATTTGTCCGCCGTCATCAGGCTGCCGAAAGGGCGTTGATGGCTATGGGAATTACTTTTAATGTCTATTCTGAAAATGAAGGTACTGAAAGGATTATGCCGATTGACATCATTCCCAGAATCGTGGAATCTGATGAATGGGATAGAACGGAAAAAGGTCTGATTCAGCGGATTACGGCTTTAAATATGTTTTTGGATGATATTTACCATGATCAGAAAATTCTGCGCGACGGTATCATTCCCAGAGAATTGATAGAATCTTCCAAGAATTTTTTAAAACCTTGTATTGGTTTAAACCCTCCGAAGGGAATCTGGATACATATTACCGGAACAGATCTTATTAAAGGAGATGATGGCCGTTTTATGGTTTTAGAAGATAATTTACGTTGTCCTTCAGGGGTGTCATACATGTTAGAGAACCGTGAACTTTTGAAACAGACTTTTCCGGAAGTAATTGCCAAAACAAGGGTTCGTTCTATCTCTGATTACCCGACCCGTCTTTTGCAGATGCTCCAGTTTATTACCGACAGACCCGATCCTACAGTATGTGTACTTACACCGGGTATTTATAATTCAGCTTATTTTGAACATTCTTATCTTGCTCAGCAAATGGGTGTTGAATTAGTTGATGCCCGTGATTTAGTGGTACAGGATGGATATGTAAAAATGAGAACAACCAAAGGTTTTCAGGTGGTGGATGTAATTTATCGCCGGATTGATGATGTTTTTATGGATCCCCGTACTTTTAATCCACATTCATTAATCGGAATTCCGGGAATTTTCGAGGTATTTAAAAAGGGAAGGGTTGCTCTTGCTAATGCGCCGGGCTCAGGTGTGGCGGATGACAAGGTTATTTATGCTTATGTACCAAGAATCATCAAGTACTATCTTGGGGAGGATCCGATAATACCCAACGTCCAGACCTATATCTGCGGAGAAGAGGACGATTGTAAATATGTATTGGAAAACATAGAGAAACTGGTAGTAAAAGAAGCCAATGAAGCAGGAGGATATGGTATGCTGATCGGACCAAAATCCACAAAAGAGGAGCAGTCTATGTTCAAACAAAGAATTAAAGATAATCCTCGTAACTATATCGCCCAGCCAACAATTTCCTTGTCGAGAGTTCCTTGCCTGATCGATGATAAAGCAGAAGGGCGACATGTTGACTTACGTCCTTACATTCTCTATGGTAATGGCGTACAGGTAATTCCGGGCGGCTTAACAAGGGTTGCACTTCGGAGAGGTTCTTTAGTGGTAAATTCCTCACAGGGAGGAGGTTCTAAAGATACCTGGGTTTTGTATTAATCTCTGAAATCAAAACATAAAAAGACCTGTCTGAGTTGCCTTTCGGTCATTCGGACAGGTCTTTTTTAGAATGGAAAATTAAAGTTCTATCTCAACCTGATTTCTCAGAATATCTTCCATTGTTTCTCTTTTACGAATTAAATGAGCTTTTCCTTCATAAACCATTACTTCCGCAGGTTTAAATCTTGCATTGTAATTTGAGGACATGGTAAAACCATAAGCTCCCGCATTTTTCATTGCAATAATATCTCCTGCTTCAACTTTGTTCATAAGTCGCTCGTTAGGTTTCCCTTCTGTATCAAAGCTGAAAGTATCCGTTTCACAGATATAGCCAACTACCCGATATGAATCCTGTACAGAATTATCAGCGTTAGAAGCATTGAAAATGTCATGATAAGCAGCATACATCATCGGACGGATCAGGTGGTTTAAACCAGAATTGATACCGACAAATGTTTTTACAGGATCTTTCTTTACAACATTTGCAGTGGAAAGAAAAGTCCCCGATTCACTGACCAGAAACTTGCCCGGCTCAAACCATAATTGCAAAGGCTTACCATATTTCTCACAAAAATCAAGGAAAGCACCACCAAGTACTTTACCCACTTCTTCCATATCTGTTACAACATCACCTTCTTTGTAAGCTACTTTAAAACCACCGCCTAAATCTATAATTTCCAGGTCTTTAAAAGAAAATGCTAAATCGAGGATCGCTGAAGCAGCCTGCGTAAATGAATCTGCATTTTTTACGTCAGAACCTGTGTGCTGATGCAGGCCGATTACTTTGATGTTATATTTTTCAACCACCGCCAGAATTTCTTCTTTCTGGTGAATCGATATTCCGAATTTAGACTCCGGATGAGCTGTCATGATTTTTTCATTACCCCCTCCGAAAACATGAGGTTTGATACGGATCAGACAGCCTATTGAATTACCGTATTTTTGTCCGAATTTCTCAAGCACGTCCAGATTGTCCAGATTAATCTTCGCTCCGGCCTCAATAGCAGTCTCGATTTCGTCAAAACTTACGCCGCTTGGGGTAAATGTCACCTGTTCACCTTTATAGCCGGCTTTCAATGCCAGTTCAAGCTCCTGAGGTGAGACCACGTCAATTTCAACGCCATGCTTATGCATCAGTTTCAGGATAGAAATATTCGTATTGGCCTTACAGGCGTATTTAATCTTCAGATTGATACCGTCAAATGACTGACGAAGTACTGAGATTTTTTCAATAATTTTGTCCGCATCGTACACGTACAGAGGAGTGCCGAATCGGGCCGCCAGATCTGTAAGTTTAATTCCCTGAATGTCGTAATAATACATGCTTGATTTTGCCTTTTGAAAATAAAGCACAAAGATAGTTCTTAAACATCCATCAAAAAAAACTTCTAAAAATGAAAAAGGTATTTTTATTACTTTTGTGCTGTTAATCCAACCCACGCTCTGTGGCAAACAGCGTGTAAAGTGTTCTGTGAGTCACAGAACACGGGTAATGGTATTTTTATTACTTTTGTGCTGTTAATCTAACCCATGCTCAGTGGCACACAGAGCGTAAACAAGTGTTCAGAGTGACACAGAACACGGTTAGTGTCCCTGAATTGGAGATTAAAAGCAGATGTTTGAATTAAAGTAAACGAAAACCTGTTATGAAAACAGAAACCAGATCTGACCGGGAAAACGGAGAAGTTCAGATTATTAAAAATAAGGAAAAAGGAATGCAAGTAGAATTAAAAAGAGTAGATGATGCCTTTCATTTTGAGGCAACAGGTCTTTCAGGTGTATCTGTACATATTGATGGTGCAGCAGATATTGGCGGACATAATGCAGGAGCAAGACCTATGGAATTATTATTGATGGGTTTGGGAGGCTGTACTGCAATTGATGTTATTTTAATTTTAAAGAAACAACGTCAGAGAGTAGATGATTTACAGATTTCTGTAAGCGGAGAAAGAGTTAAGATTGAAGATACGCAAATGACTCCTTTCAGAAAAATCAATGTTCACTTTAAGTTTAAAGGAAATATTACCGAAGCAAAGGCCGAAAAAGCGATTGAGCTATCGATGGAGAAATATTGTTCTGCCACGGCTCAACTTACGCCTTCTGCTGAAATTACACATACTTATGAAGTTGATTTTGCAGAATAGAATCTCTTCAGAATAGCTGATAGGTTAAAGATTTTCAGATTATATATCGAAATACTGCGGATCAATTCTGGAAAAGATTCGTGGTATTTTTGTATAATACGGTCATGAAATCCCTTTATTCCTTCGTAACTTGCGAGCCGAATTTGAAATACCTGATTATATATGCAGCAATATCACGACTTATTAAAACACATTTTAGATACAGGCGCTCAGAAGACTGACCGTACGGGGACAGGAACGCTTAGTGTATTTGGCTATCAGATGCGTTTTAACCTTCAGGACGGATTTCCTCTGGTAACTACCAAAAAAGTACACCTGAAGTCTATTATCCACGAATTACTCTGGTTTATCAAAGGAGAAACCAATACAAAATATCTGAAGGATAATGGAGTCTCGATTTGGGATGAGTGGGCTGATGAGAATGGAAATCTCGGACCTGTTTACGGAAAACAATGGAGAAGCTGGACAGCACCCAATGGCAAAGTAATAGACCAGTTGTCAGAAGTTATTGAAACCCTGAAAAAAAGTCCTGATTCCCGCAGAATCATTGTCAGTGCCTGGAACGTCGCAGATTTATCTGAAATGGCTCTGATGCCTTGTCATGCTTTATTTCAGTTTTATGTGGCAGATAACAAACTTTCCTGCCAGCTATATCAGAGAAGTTCAGACGTGTTTTTAGGAGTTCCTTTTAACATCGCTTCATATGCTTTGTTAACGATGATGATTGCACAGGTTTGTGATCTTGAACTGGGCGATTTTGTCTGGACCAGCGGAGACACACATTTGTATTCTAATCATCTTGAGCAAGTGAATACTCAGCTTTCAAGGGATATCAGACCTTTACCAACGATGAAGATCAATCCGGAGGTTAAAAGTATTTTCGACTTTAAGTTTGAAGATTTCAACCTTGAAAACTATAATCCTCATCCTGCCATTAAAGCTCCGGTAGCTGTTTAGAGAGAATAAAATAAGAAACAAAGAGTGCATTTACAGAGAAAGGTCTATCCGTTTTTTTGAAGTACTACCAGAATAAAAAAGCGTCGATGCTGATTTCGAAAATCAGCATCGACGCTTTTTACATTATCTGAAAAATCAGATTAATTTCTTCACAATATCCTCAACAGAAACACCTTCTGCTTCTGCTTTAAAGTTCCGGACAATTCTATGACGAAGGATCGGAAGAGCTACCGCTCTTACATCTTCAATATCAGGAGAGTATTTTCCATTCAATAAAGCATTGCATTTTGCAGCAAGAATAAGGTTTTGAGAGGCCCTTGGCCCTGCTCCCCATTCAAGGTATTTGTTCGTATCTGCATCAGCTAATTCCGTATTAGGGCGGGTTTTATGAACCAGTTTTACAGCATATTCAATGACATTGTCTGCCACCGGAACTTTTCTGACAAGTTGCTGGAATGCCAGAATCTCTTCTCCTGAAACCTGTTTCTGAACTTTATGCTTTTTATCTGTAGTAGTACTTTTCACAATCTCAAGTTCAGCCTTATAAGAAGGATAGTCCAGATTTACCATAAACATAAAACGGTCAAGCTGTGCTTCCGGAAGAGGGTAGGTTCCTTCCTGTTCTATCGGGTTCTGGGTAGCAAGTACGAAAAAAGGACGGTCAAGCGGATATTTCTGGCCCGCAATGGTCACGGAATACTCCTGCATTGCTTCCAATAAGGCAGACTGGGTTTTTGGAGGCGTACGGTTAATTTCATCAGCAAGGATAATATTAGCAAAAACTGGTCCTTTGATAAATTTAAAATGACGCTCCTGATCAAGTGTTTCTGAACCCAGGATATCCGAAGGCATCAGATCGGGAGTAAACTGAATCCTGTTGAAATTTAAATCCAGCGCATCTGCAATGGTCTGAATAAGAAGTGTTTTCGCCAATCCGGGTACACCAACCAATAGACAATGTCCCTGACAAAAAATAGCAGTTAATAAAAGGCGTATAGTATCTTCCTGACCGATTACAACTTTTCCAATTTCCGAAGTTAATTTTTGATAAGATTCTTTAAGGGCATTTACTGCCTCCACATCCGACTGGTAATTAGCCATATTTTTAAATTTCAGGTTTTGAATTATAAAGTTTAAAAGCGGGTTAAAACTCTTTTAAACTTGTTAATCGCTATAAATTATAAGTGTCAGGCTGAGAACCTGACACTTTGTAAATCTAACAAATTTATTGCCAAAAAATTGTTTAAACCGGAAAATTTCGAAATTCTTACCGATGCGAAAGTTTATTGTTCTCCGGATTTTAACACCTTGCAATCTTTGTATTCGTCTGTAATATAAATGAATACATCACCTTTGGCTTTCATAAACCATTTTTCAATGGCAAAATTTCTTTTTCTGTTTAGGGCAACTGCGGCCATTTTCTGGAAATCATCCTGCAAATTGGCAAAATGCGGAGCATGTTTTGTTTTATAAAAAATGATTCTCACTGCACTTCTTCCATCTTCTGTACGATATGGCATCGGAGCCGAAATTGTACCCACTTTCATAGAGTCAAGGGTAAAATACAAACCCGATTCCATACTGCCATCCAAAGGCATTTTAATAGAACGTGTCTGTGGATCGCTTAACATCCCTCCGGCATCCTGTGTGGCTTTATCTTCTGAATAAAGCTTTGCTGCTTTTTCAAATTTAATAGAATCCCGTTGGATTAAAACCCTGATACTGTCAAGGAAATGTGTTGCAATACTGGCATCAAGTTTTTGGTAGTCAGGGCGTAACAGGATATGTCTTGCATGATATTCCTGCCCTCTGATTTCAAGTAGCTGAATAAGGTGGAAACCGAATTCTGATTCAATAACGTCAGAGATTTCGTTTGGTTTCAATTTCAACGCTGCTGCTTCAAAAGGAGCCACCATCTGACCACGTTTGGCAAAACCTAAATCTCCGCCTCTTTTTCCGGAACCTAAATCTTCAGAATGAAGTTTTGCCAATTCTGCGAAATCTTCCCCTTTTAATACCCTTTTCTTGTAATCAAGCAATTTATTGATTAACTCATCTTTCTGAGGTCTGGTTGGCTGCGCCAGACGAACAATATGTCCGACTTCAACCTCTGAAGGAAGGTATGGTAAGCTGTCTTTCGGAATCGATTCAAAGAATCTTTTTACTTCACTTGGCGTGATTTTTACATCATTGGTGATTTTATCCTGCATCTTACGGGCAGTCAATTGTTCTTTCAGAGAAAGACGAAGCTCTTCTTTCAGGCTCGGAATGCTTTTTCCATAAGCTTCCACAATATTTTTAGCTGAACCGAACTGTTGTTCCATTTGCTCCATACGGGCATTCAGTTCGGCATCAATACGTTTATCTTCTACAATAACGGAGTCAATTTCAGACTTGGCAAGCATTAATTTATTGATGACCAGGTTTTCTAAAATCTGGCAGCGGGAAGGGGTATTATTCTGTCCGCTTGTAACATATTGCTGATATTGCGTTTCAAGGTCGGATTTAAGAATATAGTGGTTATCAACTTTGGCAATAATCTTGTCAAGAACAATATTTTGTGCCCAAAGATTTTGTGCCAGAAAGGTAAGAAATACTAAGAATATTAATTTATTTTTTTTCATCAATTGAAATTTTATCTTTCACAAAATTAACGATTTTTAAAATCTTTCCGAGTATTACTTTATCGTTAAAAATTGTTAAATCACTAAAAAATGAGAGCCACGGTGTTGAATCGTGGCTCAAAATGTTATTAATTTATAATTTTCCGGACTTCCTCCTCATTAATCTGTACAGGATATTGCTGGCGCAGCTGATTAATCCAGTTTGCCTCAAGGTTTTTCTGCATGTCATTAATTACTGTTCCGCGCGCCTCTGTGAATGTTTTTGCACGGGCTTCTTCTACTTTTCTGACATCAATCCAGACGCTTCGGCCTTTGTGATCGAAAGACTGCTGACCAATGGCCCAGGTGGCTTCATCTGTATATTCATTTTCTCCTTTTTTGAAGAACTTCTCCTCTGCTGTCAGGCTTCCCGGTTTGATGGCATTGAAACGTTTTACTACATCTTCCATAGAGTCTGACATGAATTTTACAGAAACTCTTTGGTTTTTCGTCTTATCTGTTTTTGAAGCATTTTTGTAATTTCCTTCGTCTTTTTCGATAATTCTGGTTGCCTGAATACCTTTGTTAATGAGGTAATTAACAATATTTCTGGCACGGTCAGCAGAGATATTGCTTTTTTCATCTGCATCGCTATGCCCGGAGATCTCAACACTGTAGTCAATGTTTTTGGTCATTACCACTACTAATTCATAAAGTGCTTTTTTGGTTTCTTCAGAAATTCCGGCATCATCTTTCGGAAAATGAACATCCGGGAAACGGCGGTTCAGGGGATAAGGTGATTTGGCCAGCACTAATTTCGCCTGTTCTAAAGTGGGCTTACGGTCGCTGGTGATTACCTTGGCAAGAATACGGTTGGTATATTGATATTCTCCGGAATGTTCTTTGAAGTATTTGTATTGGTTCAGAGAATCAAGTGATTTGGCAATCACATTGTCTTCCATTACATTCAGGTAAAGAATTCCTTCCCGGTATTCCTGAATCTGGTCTTTAAAATCCGGTCTTTTTACTTCCAGGTTTTGTTCTTCGTAATTAATGTTCTGATTTTCAGCGAATAAATTGTACCAGTCTTTTGAGGAATAAAGCGGTACACTTCCTGAAATGCGCTGATATTTTTTTTGTTCGGCCAATACGTAATTATAAAATTCTTTTACGGTAGAAGGCTTCTGATTGATCGTAAACAAGGTTTTGGCAAGGAATTCTTCATTTCCGCTACGGTCTTTTGTGAAATTATCCAATGCTTCCTGTCTTACGGATTCAAACTCGATAAAATTGTTTTCTTTTTTGAGTCTTTTTACCAAAGTTGATTTGGCAATACCACTTCTGTTGGGATCAGCCAGCACTTTCTGTCTGATGAAAGAAGCCATTTCTTCAAACTTCATGAAAGCTTTTTTATCAATCAGTCTGAAAATATGCCAACCCAGAACAGTTTGAACAGGAGCAGAGTAATCTCCGTTGTTTCTTAAGTTGAAAACCACGTCAGCCAGTGCATCTTCCAGGTCAGAAGCAAAATACCAGCGTTTAAGTTCTCCGCCTCTGGATTTAGAATTTACATCATCTGAATAAACCCGGCAGACGCCCTCGAATGATTCCCCTTCTTTCAGGTACTTATAAGCTTCATCAATTTTCTTTTTGGCAGCTTCCTTTTCGGCTTCGGTAGCTTTAGGGCCTGCGGAAATCAGAATGTAAGCCAGCCGAACTTTTCCGCGATTGGTACGACGGTCGTTTACCTTAACAAGATGATATCCTGCATCGGTGCGAAAAGGCATTGAAACTTCACCTTTAGGAGTGAGATAGCAGGCATTTTCAAAGGCATAAGTGTATTTAAGACTTGAAATATAGCCAAGATTTCCACCTTTTCCGGCGGTTTGAGTGTCCTGAGAATTTTCTTTGGCGATCTGTTCAAAAGTTTCCCCTCTGATGATTCTCATCCTTAAAGTTTTGATCTGGTCATAAGCTGCCATCGTATCCGCAGGACTGGCATTTTTAGGTACTTTAATCAGAATCTGGGAAACGTTAACTTCCTCACGCATACGTTCATATGCTTCTGCCACAAGTTTGTCGATCGTAGCCTTGTCTGTCAGGAAAGGAAGAGCCAATTCTTTTTTGTAAGTATTAAGTTCCTCCCGAAAGGCCAGTGTAGTATCTTTCCCTGCCCGTTCGGCAGCGAAGATTTTCAGCTTGAAATTAACAAAGTTTGTAAGGAAATCCTTTTGATTATTTTTATTGACACTATCACTCTGTACCAGTTTACGGTAAGATTGTGAAAGTTCTTCTGAAGAAATGGCTCTGTTCCCGATTTTTACGGCGAAAGGTTCTGTTTGTGCCTTTATTTGAAATACTGAAGCAATTAAAAAGACAGTAAACAAAACTAATTTTACTATAACTTTAAGCATCTTGGGCATTTTTTGTGTATTAGTGTCAGGGTCAAACTCAGTTCATCAACGCATAGATGTATCCAAATTTATCTCTCCCAGCAACCCACAACGATGGTTAATTCTACGGAAAATCATTCCAAATTAACCTGCATTAACTAATCAGACTATAAGAAATATTCCTGAACAGGTTTTTACATTGGGTAAAATCCCTGTTAATTGTTCTGCAAAGGGGCTTGAGATTAAAACTGATTTAACGGTCAAGTTATTGCATATAATTTCAAAAATACAAAGAAAATGCGTGAAAACCTCATTAGGATGACATACTTAATGCGTTCATAATCTGCTTTTCATCTTTTATGTAAGTGAAAAAACAACAGATTTATGTTAGTTTTTCTGTGGTAACAAACTGATTTTTAGCAGATAAGCTAAGTCGTAATGATACGTGTTTACAAAAGTCTTTCCTCCTTTAAAGGTAAGCGGAATACTGTAAAGCGTTTGACCTTTTTTCAGGTCTTCCTGAGTCAAAGTAAATGTATTTTGTCCTAAAACATCATCCTTATCAAAGTGATCAATTATTTTCAGGCCTGTACCTGTCGCTTTCAAACCCAGCAAAATAAGTGACAAGGGAGTATCCATACTTCCCAGTTCAATCAATGTAGCGGGAATCTGTGCTAAACCTCCCAACTCATTGATCTGAGCAACAGTCTTTTTGGCTTTCTCGTAATTATCCACTTCTACAAGCACGACGGAAGTCAGCAGTTTACTTTTTTCAGGAATGATAATTTCGATTGGCTTGAATTCGTTTTCAGTAATTAATTGCTTTTTCTTCACTTTTTGAACACCCCATGAACCATTGACTGTTTGTGTAACAAGGTTATTTTCATTTACCACAGTCATGGAATAAGCGAGTGTAAGTTCATCTGCAAAACTCAGGTCTTCCTGCAGGTCTGTTGCCTGAAGAGATTTAACCTGCATTTGAGCGGTTTTGATGAGATTAATTTTTTCGCTCTGCTGGTTACTTACCGACGTTTGAGCTGTTTTACAGGAAAACAACCCAAACGTCAGAAATAATGCAGGAAGAACTTTGAAAATGATTTTTTTCATACGGAATAAACCGAAAGTATTAAACACTGGGTTCTTGTTGGCTAAGGCAATGAAAACTACCCTGTCCCCAAATGATATCAGTAGAATCCAGACCGATTACTGGTCTGTCTTTGAAGATTTGGGATAAAGTATCCAATGCCAGATCATCATTTTTACATTGGAAGGTAGGTACAAGTACTCCGGCGTTACAAATCAGGAAATTGGCATAGGAAGCCGGGCCTCTGAAATCATCGATAATAACAGGTTCCGGCATATTAATTTCAACAATGTTCAACTGTTTGCCATTCAAAAGGCGCATTCCTTTCAGCAATTGAAGGTTTTCCTCCAGAATTTCATGGTTGTCATCCGCTTTATCCGGTTCAACCATTGTAATAACAGTATCTTCATTGACAAAACGAACAGTATCATCGATATGTCCGTCCGTATCATCTCCGACAATTCCGTCGTTCACCCAAAGAATCTGTTCTGCACCATAAAAATCAAACAGATATTGCTCTATCTGTGCCTGCGTAAGATGTGGATTTCTGTTTTCATTTAACAGACATTCTCTGCTGGTAAGTATAGTTCCTGCCCCGTTAAATTCTACAGAACCACCTTCCATAATGATACCGGGCGTTACCGTTTTCAGTCCACGATATGCTGCAATTTTTGAAGACAGACGATTATCATCATCAAACGGAGGATATTTTCCACCCCAGGCGTTGTAACCCCAGTCGACAATCATTCTTTCCTTTGTTTCCGGGTTAATCAGAAAGGCCGGACCATGATCACGACACCAGGCATCGTTAGTCGGATTTACCAGAATTTCTATCTGGTTGAAATCAATATCATATTTTGGTAATTCATTTAAAATGAATGACTTCAGTGTTTCATTGTTAACATTCAGCCCAACTTTTTCGCCTTTTGAGATAGCTTTAATCAGCTGAAAGTACTGAGGGTACATTTTTGCCAGCTTATCTCCCTGCCATGAAGCATCATTGTGAGGAAAAGTAAGCCAGGTTGCTGCATGCGGATGCCATTCCGGCGGAAAAAAGAAACCCTGTGATTTAGGAGTAGCTATGTTTGAGTTATTGTTAGACATTTTTATGAAAATTAAGCTGCGAAATTACAAAAAATATGGTTGAGAGCAGGAGACTTTGCTGAATTTTGCCCGGGATGTAAGGGAATATAAAAATGAAAAATGCTTGTATTTTAGTCGGAATCCGAAAACCTTTCACTTCTGAGACTCTTTTTCCGGGCATCCTTTTTCTTAGTTTCCAGGCGTTTAGTAATGGAAGAAAGTGTGGGTTCTGTAGCTTTTCGTTTTTTAGGCTCTGTAAGATTTTTTTTCAGAATCTCCTTGAATTTTCTGATTGCCAGCGTCTTGTTTTTCAACTGGGTTCTTTCTTCCTGCGCAATAACAATTAACTCTCCGGCCGCATTGATTTGTTTTTTCAGACGTTCGGATAATCTGTTTTTCTGAGCTTCATCCAATAGATTTGACTCAGATATATTGAAACGTAATTCTACTTTTGTGGCAACTTTATTAACATTTTGCCCTCCGGGGCCTCCACTGGTCGTTGCTTTAAATTGAAGTTCAGTACTGAACTCCTGATTTAATAATTCTGTTAAATTCATTAATTAAATCTGATTTTATAGGTTTGTGATAGTTTGGTCTGCAAAAATCCGTAAAAAAATGCAGATTTGTTTGTTATTAAAGTAAAATCATTGAAAAACAGCCGTTTTGATCAGAAAGATTATTCATATTGACATGGATGCATTTTATGCTTCCGTTGAGCAGAGAGATAACCCCGAACTTCGGGGAAAACCTATTGCTGTCGGAGGTTCTGAAAGGGGCGTTGTTGCGGCAGCAAGTTACGAAGCCCGTAAATTTGGAGTACGTTCGGCAATGCCTTCCAAAACGGCTTTAAGGAAATGTCCTCAACTGATTTTCGTAAAACCCCATTTTGAGAACTACAGGGCTGTTTCGTATCAGATCCGAGAGATTTTTCTGGAATATACCCCGCTAGTAGAACCTCTCTCGCTGGATGAAGCTTATCTGGATGTTACGGAAAATCTTAAAGGCATGTCGTCGGCGACAGAAATTGCCCGTGAGATTAAAGCCAGAATTAAAGAGAAAACCCAGTTAAATGCCTCAGCTGGGGTTTCGTATAACAAGTTTCTGGCAAAACTTGCTTCAGATTATAAGAAACCGGACGGACTTTTTGTAATTAAACCAAATCAGGGAGAAGCATTTGTAGAATCTTTACCTGTAAATCTCTTTCATGGCGTCGGGAGGGTTACAGCCGAAAAAATGAACAAAATGGGCATTTTCAATGGAGCTGATCTTAAAGAAAAGGACGAAGCATTTTTGAAAAAACATTTTGGGAAAATCGGAGGATATTATTACAACATTGCCAGAGCCATTGATAACCGGATTGTTAATCCGGAGCGATCCCGAAAATCTGTCGGTTCAGAAAATACTTTTTTCAGAGACCTTGAAACAAGAGCAGAGCTTGAAAGTGGTTTAGAACCTATTATCAGAGATGTCTGGAAATACTGTGCCAAAACACATATTTATGGGAGAACAATTACGCTGAAAGTGAAGTTTCTGGATTTTCATACGATTACCAGAAGTAAATCGGCACTTTCTCCTATCATGGATAAAGATTTTTTTGAAAGAATCTCATTCGAATTGCTGGAACAGATTTATCCGCTGCCTAAGGGCGTAAGGTTACTCGGAATCTCTTTATCGAACCTGGAAAGTACCGATGATATGATCGGGAAACAGCTTACCCTGGCATTTTAGCTTTCCGTTATTTCAGAAATGATTTTTAATCCGTTTAACGTGAGTGATTTATCCACTTCGTCAAACTCCGACTGTAATGGCGTAAGGATAGAGGAAAGTCCTCCGGTTGCCAGAATTTTACAATCTTCACCTACTTCTTTTCTGATCTGCTGAATCATTTCTTTGACCATTCCTACATATCCCCATAAAATTCCTGCCTGAATTGCATGGACGGTGTTTTTCCCAATGGCAGAATCCGGCATTACCAGAGGTACTTCCGGTAACTGAGCAGTGTTTGAAAACAAGGATTTTACGGCAGTTTTTAACCCCGGAGCAATTGAAACCCCTAAGATTTTCCCTTCAGCGGAGATTACGGTAAATGTTAAAGCTGTTCCGAAATCTACGATTACACAATTCTTACGATAAGTATAGTAAGCATAGGTGGCATTGGCGACGAGGTCGGTTCCTATTTCATAAGGACTGAGAATTTCCATTTTCAGAGAGGGGTAAATCTCCGGGCCAACCATAACCGGTGAAATTCCGAACATTTCTTCCACCATCATTTTCAGTACCATTTTCATATCGGGTACAACGCAGCTGATGATACTTTTACTGATTTCGCTGATTTTCAGAGAGTTTTCCAGAAAACGCAAACGCAGATATGCTTCAAAGTCAGCAGGGCGACCTGATAATGAAGAAGAAACCCGAAATTGATGAATCCATGATTTACCGTCATGGATTCCAAAAACTACATCAGTATTGCCGATATCTATGGCTAGAAGCATGTTTATTTTTTATCTTTTGTCTGATTCTCAAAACCCTATTTTACTTTTTCTTCCTTTTCCTTTGGCATTTTCTGCATAATCCCGCATTTCTTCCAGTTCTTTCTCAAAACCTCCTGAAAGAATCGGAAATCTGCACCAGCTTCGCGGATCCAGATTATGATCGTCCACATGGAAACTTGGAGCATAACGCTCTCTTTTCCACTGGTTTCTACTCCATAACTTAAAGAATCTTTCTATAGAAAGTATCAGCTTTTCTCTGCTGTAAATACCGGCAAAATGTAATTCCATGAAAATCAGGCACTCTTTAGGCGATTTTTTGTCGCGAATAGCCGCATTTTCTATTTCGTTCAGCAAATCATAGGGCATAAGGTCTTCTTCATCAACCTGTTTAGCTTCCAGAGGCCGTAATTCGGCAGTTGGCTGTAAGCTATTGACACCGTTCAATCCTTTTATTGTTACTTCTCCTCCTAATCCGGTATTTTCCAGCCAGCGTAACCAGTGGCGCAGAAAATGCTTATCTATTCCGGCAATCGGTGATATAGAACCGGAAGTATCACCATCCATCGTAGCATAGCCTACCGCTGCTTCAGAGCGATTTGAAGTAGAAAGCAATAAGGCATTTTCAACATTGGTCAGCAGCCATGCACTTGGGCTTCTTACCCTCGCCTGAATGTTTTGCAGCGCAATATCGTCAGTTTCCCAATCTAAATCACGGCCAATAGCTTTTTGAATAAGTGCTTTATATTCTTCTACGATATTATTGATATCAATGTCGTAAAAAGTAGTATTCAGGTCGTTTGCCAGCGAGGCAGCAGAGTTTCTGGTATCAGAAGAGCTGTTCTGCGTACCCTGATAAATGTTGGTAATCAGTTTGTTGCTCAATTCCTGAACAGTCTGGCAGTCCTGGATTTTTTTGATATAACTCAGTTTTTTCTTAAACCCTTCTATGCCTAACTCTCTGACGGCCATTTCAATAGCCAGATAACAAAGTGCAGTAATGGCAGAAGAGTCAGCCCCTCCGGAAAGAGAAATTACCCAACCCTGTGAGCGGGATTTGCGGAGATAATCAAATAAAGCCAGAGATACTGCCCGTGCAAATTCCTCTTCTTTCTGGAATCCTATATGTAAAGGGCTGCTTGTTTCCCATGATTCCAGTTCATAAACATTTTTAACCGGAGTAATTTCGGGAAAAGAATATAGAAAACTTACCGTATTGGTTGAGCTTCTGAAAGTCAGCCTGTTCTGAATCTGCTCCAGACGTAGTTTGTTCAAATCAATTACTGCTGTTGTCAGGTAATAATCCTTATAACTGAAACGGGTACCTGAAACCAGAATTTCACCAGCCTGAGCGATCATGGTATCTCCGTCGAATATGATTCTTCCGGCTTCGTTACCTAATAGATTTACATAGAGATAAGCTGCTCCGAAAGCACGTGAGCCGTCCTGTACAAAACGCTCACGCGTATAGGTTTTCAGAAAGGCAAAATGAGAAGCTGAAGGATTCAGAATAATATCTATGCCTTGCTGGTACAAATCTCTTCCGGGACGATTGGCGATCCAGGCATCTTCACAGATTTCAAAACCAATTTTTACACCATCTGCTTCAAAGATAATATCCCCGACCGGGTAAGAAAATTCTCCGATTTTGAGTTCAGTTCTTTCCCCGGCAGGCCAGGGTTGAAACCAGCGTGTTTCATAATGTACACCATTATTTGCCAGGTTTTTCTTGCAAACAAAACCCCTGATTTGTTTATTAGCTATCAGACAAGCCGCATTGTAAACACGGTTGTTAATCATAAGAGGTAAACCTACCGAAACAATGATACCTGAAGTGTGATTGACAATGTCTTCCAGCATTTCAAGTGCTGTTTCGCAGGTACCGGGCGCAAAAAACATATCTTCACAGCCGTATCCGGAAATTGATAATTCCGGCAGGCAAAGAAGACTTATATCCTGCTCAATGGCTTCCTCAATACAACCTATAATATTCTGCTTGTTTGTTTCCCAGGCTAATGGAGTCTGATTGACGACCCCGCCTGCAACTTTAATTAGATTCATGCAAAAGTAATTTTGAATGATTAAATGCCCCGACTGAGAGAACAGGCTTTAACTGTTTAAAAAAAGAACAGTTTTTTCAGGCATTTAAGTTTAGCTTTTTTCAAAAAAAAGAGGCAGAAAACACTTGAAATATGTTCTCTGCCTCAAAGGTAATATCTTTCCTTATGATTAGAAATTTGGCTTCAATAAATACTTGGCATAAAAGTCGTCGATTACTTTTACGGCATCTGTTGGGTTATCCACTAAAGAAATGAGGTTTAAATCATCTGCTTTGATGTTGCCCGCTGAAACCATTGTGCTTTTTACCCAGTCGAAAAGCCCACCCCAGTATTCTTTTCCTACCAAAACCACCGGAAAACGACCGATTTTTCTGGTTTGAATTAAGGTTAAGGCTTCAAACATTTCATCAAGAGTTCCGAAACCGCCGGGCATGATGACAAATCCCTGTGAATATTTGATAAACATTACTTTACGAACAAAGAAATAGTCAAAGTCTATGCTTTTATCCTTATCAATGTAATCATTTGGTTTCTGTTCGAAGGGTAATTCTATATTTAAACCAACGGATTTACCGCCCTGCAATTTTGCACCCTTATTTCCGGCCTCCATAATTCCGGGCCCGCCTCCGGTGATAACACCATAACCATGACGTACTAACTTTGCGGCAATTTCTTCCGCCATTTTATAAAAAGGATTGTCCGGTAATGTACGGGCTGAACCAAAAATAGAGACACAAGGTCCGATTTTTGCCATTTTATCAATTCCCTCTACAAACTCAGACATTACTTTGAACACTCTCCACGATTCTTCTGAATGAATTTCTGACCAGGTGTGGTCAACAAAAGCTTTTTTAATTTTGTCTTCTTCTGTCAATAACTTTTCAAATTCTCTCTCTGTCATAGTTTTCTAAATTTAATCCGGCCAAAAAAGCGTTTTTTATTTAAAATTGTTTTTTTAGCTTTTACATTTGTGATAAAGTACCAATTCCAAGTAACATAATTTTCGTGATATTTGTTGCATATTCATGTAAAATATGCACGGAGAAGCTGAAAGATTTATAGCTTTTCCGACTCAGATTATTGATTTTCAGTAGTTGGTTTATTCAGGCAGGTTTATGAACCATAGGCCTTTAGGCGTTAAAATTATTGTGTAGTTTTGTTTAATAAATCCTTGAAATAATGAGTAAGAAGATTGCCATAGGAGGTGACCATGCCGGTTTCCCTTATAAACAGCCGATTATTGATTTTTTAATAAGTGAAGGTTATGAAGTGGAAGATTTCGGGACCTATAGCTTAGATTCTGTAGATTATCCTGATTTTGCTCATCCTGTAGCGAGTTCGGTAGAGGAAAGTAAGTCGGAACGTGGAATTTTGATTTGCGGAAGTGCAAATGGCGTAGCTATTACTGCCAATAAGCATCAGGGAATCAGGGCCGGTTTAGCCTGGAATACTGAAGTAGCTTCCTTGGTTCGCCAGCATAATAATGCCAATATCATCTGTTTACCTGCCAGATTTATCAGCATAGAAACAGCAATTGAATGTGTGAAAGTATTTTTAAATACACCTTTTGAGGGTGGCCGTCATCAGGACAGAGTCAATAAAATTACCTGTTAGTATTGAAAGAATTTATTTCCCGAAGGCTTGTTTCAGTTTGCTGGAACAAGCCTTTTTTGATGGATATTACTAAAGAACATTGTCTGAAATACCTCCCGTATAATTTTCGCAATTCCCCCTGATATTGTCGTGTTTACCACCGCTTTGTTTATTTTACTTTTGACATCTTTGGAATAAAGACAAACGACTCTTTACGACAAAATCCGAAAAAGAACATGAGAAAAATAATTCTGTCTGAGCTTATAACCGTAGATGGTGTAATAGAAGCTCCAGGAGGTGAACCCGACTTTAAATACAGCGGCTGGAGTGGAGAATATTTTAATGAGGAATACCTGAGCTATAAATTAGACGAAGTTTTTGAAGTGGGAGCCTTATTACTCGGACGTATTACTTATCAGAGTTTTGCGGCGGCCTGGCCTTCGAGAAATGATGAAATGGGTTTTGCGGATCGCATGAACAGCTTGCCGAAATTTGTCGTTTCCAGTACATTGGAAAAGCTGGACTGGAGCAATTCGACTTTAATAAAAGAGGATGTTATTGAAAGAATCCGGGAGCTTAAAACACAATCGGGAGAGGATATTTTAATGATAGGAAGCGGACGATTAGCTCAGACATTAATGGCACATGATCTGATAGATGAATACAGACTTATGATTCATCCTACTATTCTCGGAACGGGCAGGCAATTATACAATAACATTGGAGCAAGGAAAAAATTAAGACTTATCGAAGCAAAAACATTCAGAACTGGAGTGGTGGTACTGGTTTACCATCCGGTAAGCTAAAACCATATTATCAATTGACATGTTTTATTACTAAATTGATTCCGGTAAAAGTTTATGAATGAGTTGATATTCCGTGATTTAGTCTGGTAGTAATAAAACAGAGATGCAATTTTTTATATTTTTTTATGACCATGTCCAATTGCTGAAATCTCATTTGTTATGAGGGTATAAATCAAACATTCACATTTAAATCCAATGACATGAGAAAGTTAACCGTATTCAATTTCGTAACAATGAATGGCTTTTTTGCCGGACCTGGCGGAGATATCAGCTGGCATAAAGATAATGATCCGGAAAAAAATGAGTACGCCGAAGAAGGTATCGAATCAAAAAATACCCTTATTTTCGGACGTGTAACATATGAGATGATGGCAGGTTTCTGGCCTTCGGCAGATGCACTTAAATATGCTCCGGTTATGGCTAAAGGAATGAACGCCGCGGACAAAATTGTTTTTTCGAAAACCCTGGAAAAGGCAGACTGGAATAATACCCGGCTGGTGAACGGAGATATGGTGGAAGAAATAAAGAAAATGAAGCAGATGGAGGGAAAAGATATGACCATATTGGGTAGCGGAAGTATTATAAGCCAGTTAACAGATGAAGGCTTGATCGATGAGTACCAAATTATGCTTGATCCGGTTGCGATTGGAGAAGGAACACCGCTATTCAAAAACATCAGAAATCAGTTGGATTTAAAATTGACAGATACAAAAATCTTTAAAAGCGGAGTTATTCTTCTTAGTTACGAACCAATTAGAAAATAAATTTCATATACAGGTATCAATAATTAAAACAGAAGCAAAATGGATGAATTCTTAGTATTAATGCGCCTGGATATTCTGACCAAAGAGGCTCAGCCTTCTCCCGAACAATTGCAGGTGTATATGAAACAGTATCATGACTGGGTTGGCGGTATTGCTGCTCAGAACAAATTTGTAGGTGGAAAAGGTTTGTCAACAGAAGGGAAAGTAATCAAATCCAACATAGTAACTGACGGACCGTATGCTGAAATTAAGGAATCAATTGCCGGGTTCATTATCATAAAGGCAACAGACTTTGACGATGCTCTTAAAATGGCTGAAACCTGCCCCATTTTGCAGGGAGAAGGCAATAGTGTGGAGCTCAGAAAGGTGGTATCTGTCCATAATAGTTAAGGAGATTAAGGCCTCTGTACTCTTGCAGAGGCATTTTTATATATGAATCAGGGGGAGCTAATACCGCATTTATTCAGGACGGAGTACAGAAAAATTGTTTCAGTACTTTGTAAGCGCTTTGGTTTTGATCAGATAGAAACTGCTGAAGATATTGCCAGCGACACCTTCCTGACGGCGGCGCAGACCTGGGGTTTGGAAGGTGTTCCTCAGAATCCTCCGGCCTGGCTTTATAATGTAGCAAAGAATAAAGCTAAAAATTACCTCCAGCGTGACGCAGTTTTTGAAAGTAAAATTGTCCCTGAAATCAGGAATACTTCTTCTGAAATTGATGAAAGAGAAATCGATTTATCCCCTCAGAATATCAATGATAGCCAGTTACAGATGATGTTTGCTATTTGCCATCCTTCTATTTCAGCTGAAGCTCAGATAGGATTGTCACTCAGGATCCTCTGTGGTTTTGGTATTGAAGAGATTGCCGATGCTTTTCTGACCAGTAAAGAGACGATTAACAAGCGATTATTCAGGGCCAAAGAGAAACTCAGAGAGGGGAAAATCAGCATAGAACTCCCGGATTTATCGGAAACAGATGATCGGCTTGCAACTGTATTAACCACAATTTACCTGCTTTTTAATGAAGGATATTATTCTGTAAGTCAGAATAGTACCCTGCGCAAAGACCTTTGTCTTGAAGCCATGAGATTATGTTATATGCTCGTTGAAAATAAGAGTACAAACATGCCTCAGGTGAATGCCCTGCTTTCGCTTATGTGTTTCCATGCCTCAAGATTCGAGGCTCGTCTGAACAAAAAAGGAGAGCTTATTCTGTATGAAGAACAGGATGTGAATCTCTGGAATACGGACCTGATCAGTAAAGGGGGATATTTTCTGAATTGTGCAGCATGCGGAGATAAAATCTCGAAATATCACCTGGAAGCGGGTATTGCCTATTGGCATACTCAAAAAGACAGTACCAGAGAAAAATGGGAGAATATATTACAGCTTTATAACCGCCTCCTGCAAATAGAATACTCGCCTATCGCAGCGCTTAACAGAACATTTGCTCTTTCAAAAGCGAATGGAAAAGAAGAGGCAATTGTGGAAGCTGAAAAACTGAATTTAACCGATAATCATTTCTATTTTACCCTTTTAGGGGAACTTTATATTGATTTAAACCCTGGAAAGGCAATTTCCTGTTTTGAAAAAGCCCTAGCATTGGCCAGGTCGGAAACTGATAAAATGGCCCTTTTCAGGAAAATAGAGACTTGCAGACAGAATAAAGAATAATACAATGTTTAGGGTAAAACAATTTACCAGAGTTAAGTACAGCCCCGGTGATAATGACCGGGATTTCATAAAACCATATTCCTTTGTTAATTTAGGCTTTTGATTTAAGCATAATTGATTGAATAATGATTGATAAAATACTGTTGAGAGATGCTGCAGAGGCGGATATTGCAGATATTCTGGAAATTGTAAATGAGGCAATACTGAATACTACGGCAATTTATGATTATGATGTTCGCTCTCATGAAGCACAATTGGCCTGGTTTCAGCAAAGAAAACAGGAAAATATGCCCGTAATTGTTGCTGAAAAAGACGGCAAAACGGTAGGTTTCGGAAGTTACGGAATATTTCGTCCGAAGATCGGATATAGATTCAGTGTAGAACATTCTATTTATATTTCCGGAACTTGTCGTGGTGGTGGAATAGGGAAATTGTTGATGAAAGAGCTTATTTCCAGAGCCAAATCGGATGGACTTCACACAATGATTGCTGGAATTGATGCTGAAAATGCCGGAAGTATTGACTTTCACAAACAGTTTGGCTTTGTTGAAACAGGCAGAATCAGAGAAGCTGCTTATAAGTTTGACAGATGGCTTGATTTAGTTTTTATGCAGCTGATACTTGAGGATAAATAGTGTCAGGAGGCAGAGTATGTTCTTAAACTGCCTCCCGGCTTTCAGGAATAATGAACGAAAACCTTATGGACTTTCATCTGTTCATTGAAAAACATGATTTCTACTGATTTTTTACCGGTAGCCTTGTTGAAATAATAGATTGTCAGCCCGTTAATGCCAAGAAGCAGATCAAGCAGTTCAAATTCCAGATCGGGGATTCTTTCCAGACCTATTTTCCAGTAAGCCCTGATGGCATCCTTTCCTTGCAGTTTTCCTTCGGTTTGGGGAAGAAGTCTCAAGGCCATCGGCGTTTCAATTGAGAAATCTTCGCTGTAATGCTCCAGGATATTGTCAAGGTTATGAGTGTTCCATGAAGCAACCCAATGCCGGGCAAATTCGTCTGCAAATGCTTGTGTAATCATAAGGGTATTAAGGAGATTGAGATACTAAAAATAGTAAATTTTTATCTGGCAAAGGAGTTAATCCTGTTTTATCATAAAGGTTTTTTCCACCACTCTGAAGGATTGTCCAGATAATTTCCCTTGTTATCTTTTTTCCAGCCATATTTAATGTATTTATCCGCAATGCTGAATGCTTTGTCTCCGATATCTATTTTTTTAGGTACAGGTAATCTGCCATTTCCCCAACAGCAAACGATAGTTTTGCGGGATTTATAGGCTGTCCAGATTCCTTTATAAGTAAAATTAGAGTACCTGTTGCCAAATATGCGTTCTTCCAGATCAGACAGGATATTCCGGCTGTTCTGATGCAGGCGAAAGCCTGATTTACCTTCAAATTTTCCACTGAATTTTTTAGTACTATCTTCAGATAGAATATATTCTGCATCAATATCGTAGATTTTCCCCGGAGGATATCTTTTGTCATTTACCGGAAAAACGTGTTTGATTCTGATAGTTCCTTCAAAAGCTGTAACAGTTTTCCGGTGACGGGAAGCACCGAAAATGTGATAAACCAAAGGATTGCTTTTGTCTTTTACAATACTTTCAAAATGCATCTGAATCCGCCAGTAATTTGTCGTATCAAAAAAGCCGGTGGTTCCGGTTTTGTCATGGGTTTTGAGAAAGGTCTCCAGGTTATTTTCGGCACAAAAAGTCTTCTTAATTGTTTCAGATTGCTGCCCTGTATGTTGTGAAAAGACCCTCAGAGAAAGAAAAATACCAAGTATGATGAGCCGGGTTTTCATATTTGAGAAATAATTTTGAGTTTTCAGAAGAGTAAAGAAGCTGAAATAAAGTTAATAAATTTGCCGGCGGGCATAAATGCGGAACCGGCTCAAACCATTTTATTTAAATTGCTGTTGTCAGTAAATCAGAGACAGTTTTAAAATATAAATCAACCGAAAAAGCCTTAAAATGACAGAAATTATTAAAACAGCCCTTATCACGGGCGGTTCTAAAGGAATTGGATATGGCATTGCAGAAGTACTGATTAAAGAAGGAATCAGAGTTGCAATAACAGGCCGCTCTCTTCAGCAGGTTGAAGAAGCTGCAAAAGCGCTCAATAAAATCAACGAAGGTTTTGCCCTTGGAATTGTTTCAGATGTTCGTGTACTTTCCTCTCAGGAAGAAACAGTTGCCAAAGTACTTCAGACCTGGGGAAGACTGGATTACTTTATTGCTAATGCCGGAGTAGGTCATTTTGCCCCTATTCAGGAATTAACACCGGAACAATGGACAGAGACCATTGATATTAACCTTACAGGCGTTTTCTTTAGTGTGAAAGCTTCGTTAAATGCATTGAAGGAAACAAAAGGATACTTTATTACCATTTCAAGCCTGGCCGGAACGAACTTTTTTGAAAAAGGAGCGGCTTACAATGCCAGTAAATTTGGTCTGGTGGGTTTTTCACAGGCAATTATGCTGGATTTGAGGACTGAGGGTATTAAGGTCACTACTATTATGCCGGGTTCTGTAGCTACATATTTCAACAATCACGAACCAGGAGAAAAAGATGCCTGGAAAATTCAACCCGAGGATATCGGACAAATTGTTTCAGATTTAATCAAAATGCCTGCCAGAACCTTGCCAAGTAAGATAGAAGTGAGGCCAACAATACCTCCCGGTAAATAAAAACAAAAGACTGTCAGTATTATCAAATCTGCCAGTCTTTTTTATTTTCAGGTTTTGCGGAATTGATTATATCTGACTATTTTGCTGACATTCCTGATCTTTTTGAGTAAATTTTAACTATGAACATTCTCATTGCTCCTGATAAATTCAAGGATGCAGCATCTGCCACCGATATTTGTCAATATCTGAAAAAAGGGATTCTTCGAAGTTTCCCGTCAGCTAATTGTATTTTATTGCCTTTGGCGGATGGTGGAGAAGGTACGCTTGAAAGTCTTCATACAGCTTTGGGCGGAGAATTTATTTACAGAGAAGTACAGGACCCGCTTTTCAGGCCGGTTAATGCCGGATATCTATTGCTGGAATCAGGTCAAACTGCTGTAATTGAGATGGCAAGGGCTTCCGGAATAGAGCTGTTAAAACCGGAAGAACGGAATTGTCTGGAAACGACGAGTTTCGGAACCGGACAACTTATCAGGGATGCCATCGGGAGAGGAGCGAAAGAAATTATCCTGACGGTTGGAGGAACAGCCACAAATGATGCGGGAATGGGAATCGCTGAGGCTCTGGGTTTTGAGTTTTTCGATGAAAAAGGACTGAAATTAGAATCTGTCGGTAAAAACCTGCACGCCGTTTCTGAAATCCGTTCGGAGAATGCATGGGAAGGTTTGGATAAAATCAACTTTATCATTGCAACAGACGTAACAAATCCTTTTTATGGGGAGAAAGGAGCGGCTTTTGTTTTTGCCAGACAGAAAGGTGCAGATGAAAAAGGGATTGTTTCCTTAGATAAAGGTCTCTGGCATTTTTCACAGATTCTGAGTCAGAAAACAGGACAAAATCCTCAGGAATTACCGGGAAGTGGAGCAGGTGGGGGTGTCGGAGGAGGATTAGCCTGTCTCCTGAATGCCGGAATAATCTCAGCAGCAGATTGGATCATTTCAGTAAATCAGGTAGTTGAAAGAATGGCAAACATAGATTTTCTTATTACCGGAGAAGGGAAAATAGATAGCCAGACCTGGGGAGGGAAATTGATTGCTCAGTTGTTATCGATCGCCGAAAATGCGGATGTGCCTGCTATTTTGATATGTGGTACCTTGCAGGATGTGGAACATATTATTGACCAGCATGCAGTGTTACTGGCCATGTCTGTTCTCAATGAGCCGATGACGTTAGAATCTGCACTGATTAATACGCCACAATTGGTTGAAAATCAGGGGGTGTTGTTAGGGAAGTTTATGCAACAAATGGTTAGATAAATGTAAACATGGTTGAAAAAGCTGTAAAGCAAAAGCCGGTCCACATGGACTGGCTTTTGATCTTCGTTGAATTCAAGTAATTGCTTTACAAATCATTCCCGGATCCAGGTGTTTTGTTTATCGGGACATTTTCCCCGATTGACCAAATATAGTTCCAGTAATTCTGAATAAACGCCTGTGTTTTTTCGGTACTCCCGACAATATAACTAAATTCTTGCAGATAGGCGGGATAGATATTATCAGAACCAACACAGAATACGCTGTCGTCTACAATCCAAACCTTAGCATGATTATAACTCCCAACAGGAATTTGCTTTATGCTAAGATAGTTCCTGACATACAATACAGCTTCTTTCACGGAGGTTCCCATTTTTTTAGCTACCATATCAACAAAAACACCACCCAATGCCTGCCCTCCCATATCATCTGAATAGCCATCTGAGTAACTATCCATATGATGTGAAAGAAGAATATCTACCTTCGCCTTTTTGTCTGCCATTGCTGCAACAGTAGCTTCAAGAAATTCTCCCGGCCATAGAACAATATTCGTAGTCGTTACTAAATCTGTATCAGCGATTTTTTGCTGTGAAATACGTAAATGGCCATTTTGCTGAACTTGTTGTAATAACAAATGTCTTGCTGTCGTACTTGCCTGCATTGCTTTTGATTGTGCGGAATCAAATTTAGAAAATGGATACCATAACGGAGGGTTTTTGGCATTCATCAATTCCGGATATGTATTCTTTGGGGAAAGTTGCTCGGTTGCCAGTGAATAAGCGAGTTCTTCCGCAATAAATCGTCCTTCCTCTCCCCAGATACCCAGATTACCAACTGCAAGTATTGGCACCTGTTCAGGTTGAGTTGGGGTTGGGAAGCTTTGCGAAGAAAAGGGAACCGGCAAACTGGTGTCATAATCTTTTGCCCCTAATGTTAAGGCCTTATGTGAAGTAGATGTAGTGGTAGGATGAGCCACATAATCCCATAAAAAATTAGCATATAAATGCCCCAATTTGACAGCATCCCCATTTACTCTCATTGAAATATCATACGGTGGGTTGCTGGGCGGAAGGTAATCATCCCAGTAGTTCTGGCCTCCGGTAAAGCAGGTTATACCATCTATCGCAAATATTTTTGCATGATTCCATGATCCTGGTAATGTATACTGATAGTTATTATTGTTTGTCCAGGGATAATTAAATGTAGCGGCATAAACTGTTACATTTGTTAAAGATTTACCCTGATACTTAGCTTTTAATCCGTCAATAAAAGTAAAGCTTTTTTCCGGAGGTGTTCCTCCGACATTACCTTCCAAATATCTGATTATAACCTTATTCGTTGCTACTCCGGCGATTTTGATGATAACATCAGTCAACTGACTTTGAAAGGCATCATCAGATTTATCATTAGCAAGGTGCAGAATATCTATATAATGAGGAGATGACGGTTTATTAAGAACGAGAGTATTTAATTTTTGCTTAATTCCATCTAAAAGAGCAGATGTGGTATTATTTGGTTTAGATTGGATTAACCAGGTATCAATTAAAGAATTATTTGTACTCAAAGCATATGTGATATTCTCCTTATTTTTATCACTTGTCTATAACTGTTTAAGTACATTTTGTAATAAGTCTGATGGTGCTGTCAGATTTGCTGACATGCTGCTGGGCATTAAAGGTTTATTGTCAATTGATGGTGAGCAGGAAATTATGCTGTTATCTAAAATAACGGCCGCTGCACTGATCCTTAAAAGGGATAAAAATTCTTTTCTTTCCATAGAATTTAAATTTAAAATGATGTTTTATTGATACTTTATTATTCATCACGACTGATTTTATCCCCTTTTCTGTTGAAATCATGAGATTAACATAACTTAGCTGTGACCTTGTCAGGTGAAAAGTATGAGAGTTGATGATTTGAAGAATATACATATCTCTTCCGGCAGAAATCGGAATGAATTTCCCTTATTTCTTAGCTTTAGATGTAGTTTCCTCTATTTTAGCCCAGAAAAGTAGCGTCAGTGTGCCAACCAACGTCATCACGACAGATTTAATTGAAAGGCCGGATTGGGTGTTTTTTGAAGTAAAAGAAAAGAGTGAAAAAATGAAAACAGGATCTGACCAGATAGTAAAACTTGAACATATTTATTGCGTTTTGATTATGTGTAGATAAGTTTAATAGGGTGTGTCGAAAGCCTGCATGACAATATTAATACCTGAGAGATAACAAACTTAATTCGTTGATAATAAACGCCTTTTTTGTTAACAAAAATGTCTTTTTTGCTAATTAAGAGGCCTTCTTGCAGGTTGATTGGATTTCTATGGAAAAAGACCTTTCCATAGTGATACGAAAAGCTATGCTTAAATCGGATAATATGCACCGGTAGCACTTAGTGACGAAGCTTGGCATTTAAGTTAATAATCCTGAAAACAGCAAAAAGACTGAGGGAACTCAGTCTTCTGCCAATGCATAATGTTTTAGGAAACTTCAAAACCATAGGTCTCGAAACCTTTTTATCAGAAAGTTTTTTAATTGGAGATTTATTTTCACTTTAAGGTTTTCTTTAAAAATGCTGAAATGTATTGTACCGTTGGCTCAAACCAGGGATTAAAAAGACAGAAAGAATGCGGAGCATCCGGAAAAGTATGAACTTCAGAATAAATATGATACTGATCCAATACTTTCCTGAAATCCTCTCTTCCTGCATGCATTCTCTCAACAGAACTGTTTAAAAATAGCGTAGGTGGTGTTTTTTCTCCGACATAGGACAGCGATGAGGCTTCATTCCAAAGTGTCGGATTGTCCTTTTTAGAATAGCCGAACCAATAAGTTGCAGCAGAGATCCCTTTGCTGTCATCCCCTTCTCCTGATTCAGGATGAACAAAGGAGACAATTCCATCAATATCAATAACAGCCTGAACCTCACTTGAATGGTTCAAATGGCCGTTTTTTCCTTCAAAAACAGGATTGTTTGAAGTAACACCTATAAAAGCTGCCAATTCTCCGCCGGCAGAAAATCCTAAAACAGCGATTTTAGTGGTATCAATATTAAATGATGAGGCGTTGGCTCTGATCCATCGGACCGCCGTTTTTAAATCATAAACAGCTGCAGGATAAAGGGCTTCCGTTGAAAGTCTGTATTCCGGAGTAAAACACACATAACCTGATTCTGCAAGCCTTCTGGCAAGCTGATGGTGTTGTGTTCTGTTGCCGGTTCTCCAGCCACCACCATGTACTATCATGATAGCAGGCAGGTTTTTGGAACGGGCTGTTACCGGTGAAAATACATCAGTAAGTAAGCCCCTGTTTCCGATTTTTCCATAGGTTAAAGCTTTTTGTTCTGTAACTGTTTTCAGACTTTTTTCCGGTACTATTTCAGTAATTGGATGCGATTTCTTAGTGTTTTGATAGGCACTGTAATTACTGTAAGATGTGTCTGTTTTTCCGGTAATTCCCAGACTGGAAGGATTGACCCAGAATTGATTGAGTGCTGGTTTCGGGTTTCCTGCAAAAATAAGCTCTTTGGTATAGGTAAGAGATTCATTATCAGAAAGCTGATGTGACCATTTTGCTCTTGAATCAACCTTTGCACCTTCTCCCGAATTATGATATTCTGCAAAAAAAGTACTTTTTTCATTCTCTTTGTTAGACCAATTGTCCCAGCCTTCCGCAAGAATATGCCTTCCTAATTCGCAGTTGATAAAGACTGTTTTCGCATTACTTCTCCAGGGTCGGCCTAAATAAACTTTGTTAACATCGGCGGCAGCAGTTAGTTTACAATTTTTGAAAACATAACCGTAATTGACCCAGGCAGGCGTGGAGGCAGCCGTAACAAATCCATTAAATTTGCTGTGAATGATACAGTTTTCAAACAAAGCCGTTGCCGATCCGAAAATAAAGTCAACCGTTCCTTCGATATAACAATTTGTAAAATATTGCCTGGAATTATCTCCGGAAGCAAAAATAGTATCCTGGTTTCCAAGAAATCTACACCTTTTGATAGAGCAGCGATCTCCTTCAATATGTAATGCAACAGCCTGTCCGACTCTTCCAGCAGTATTTTCTACAATCAGATTTTCCAGAATAATGTCGTTTCCCATCACTTTTAAGGTGTAGGAATCAAAGGTTTCCATTTTGCCTTTGCCTGAAAAATCATCATAACTGATAATTGTACTGTCTTCACCCAAAAGTGTGATATTACTGATTGTGCTGGGAATGGAGACCTTTTCTTTATAGAGGCCTTTCTTTATACGGATTGTAATATGATTTGGCAGAAAAACCCGAATGGCATCAATAGCATCCTGAATGTATCTGAAATCCCCGCTGCCGTCTTTGGCAACAATCAAATCGTGCTGGATTTTCAGAGCTTGTGTTTTTCCGGTAAAAGGGATCAGCAATAAAAAGCCAATAAGAAGAATACAGATTGAATGATTTTTCCTGTGTGTTTTCATAGAAAATAAATTTGATAAAACGTATTCCGGTAAATGTAAGCAGACTCTTTTGCTTAACCGTACTGCTTCAACCCTGATTTTGAGAGAATTTTACCAAAAGTCCTGACAACCCTGTAAAATTATAAATACACTTCCCTCAACATTTGTAAATTTTTTTGAAAAATCGGCTTGCTTACTTGTACCCGGAAAGTAAGAGGAGGTTTGATAATTTATAAAAAATGAAATTTACAATGCATAGAGATTTGATAAAGGGAATAGTGTTTGTAGCGTTGGGAGCTACAAGTTACGGAATTCTTGCTACTTTCGTGAAGATGGCTTATCAGCAGGGATTTACTACAGCAGAGGTTACTTCTTCACAGTTTTTACTGGGTTTTGCCGGTTTGTTGTTTTTAAATCTGATTTTCAGGAAAAAGATATCTGTTTCTGATAAAAATGCCGGAAGAAACAGTGTTTTGAAGCTGATACTGGCCGGAACTTCTTTAGGCCTTACGAGTTTATTCTATTATTATTCAGTGAAATATGTGCCTGTATCAATGGGGATTGTATTATTGATGCAAACAACCTGGATGGGGATTGTATTGGAAATGATTCTGGCCAGAAAATTACCTTCACCCGGGAAAATATCAGCGGTAATCGGAGTGCTGATTGGTACGGCTCTTTCTACGAATCTGATTACTAACTGGCAAAGTATCGATTTAAGAGGAATAGGCTGGGGGATAATGGCAGCACTAAGTTATACCATTGCAGTTTTTTCTTCCAACCGTATTGCTCTTGAACTGCCTTTTTTGAGACGAAGTCTTTGGTTAATTCTGGGAGGTGCTTTGATGATTTTATCCTTATCTTTTCAGGATTTGGGTCAGAAGTTTGATAGTACGGTCTTTTGGAAATGGGGTATTTTGCTGTCGGTTTTCGGAACAATACTTCCGCCTCTTCTTTTTACATTAGGCTTACCTTTAACCGGAATAGGATTAGGAACAATCATTGCTTCTGTAGAAATTCCTGTCTCTGTTTTAATGGCACATATATTGCTGGCAGAACCGATTAATACGACTCAATGGCTGGGAATTATTCTGATTGTAGGCTCTATTGTTCTGATGAATGTCAGACCGGAACGAAAAATCAAAGCAAGGGAGTTGTCCGGATTATAAAAAAGCCAGTTGTCTCATTTTGTTTATGCAAAATGAGACAACTGGCTTTTAACTTAACAGCAGGAATTATTAAGATAATTGTTCTAATTCCAGGGAAGCCACTTCTTGCTTTCTTCTTTTCGACAATAATCTTTCTATTCCCAGTTTCATTTTTTCAATAATCATATACATACTCGGTACCAGTACCAGTGTCAGTAATAAAGAACTGATTAAGCCTCCGATAATTACCCAGGCCATTCCGTTTTTCACTTCAGCTCCTGATCCGGTTGCAAGCGCGATTGGCAGCATACCTGTTACCATAGCGATGGTGGTCATAAGGATTGGTCTCAGACGCTCTTTTCCTGCTTCAATAAGGGCTTCTTTTAACGGATATCCTTTTTCTTTCAGGTGATTGGTAAAATCCACAATTAAAATACCGTTTTTGGCAACCAGACCCAGTAACATAATTAACCCGACAATTGCAAAAATAGTGAGTGATTCCATGCTCAATGCCAGTGCAAGTAATGCTCCGATAAGAGCTACCGGAATAGAAAATAGTACTACGAACGGATAAACGATACTCTCATACAAGGCAACCATAATCAGGTAAACCAGAATAATACCAAGCAACATCGCTAAGCCTAAACTTCCGAAGGCATCACTCTGGCGCTGTGCCTCTCCCTGATACTCTATTGAAACATTTCCGGGTAACTTCACTTTTGCCAGCTTCTTTTGAATATCAGCCACAATTGTTCCGGTAGGACGACCTACAGAAGAAGCTGTTATTTTTATGGAATTCAAACGATCTGAGCGTTCCAGCACTGCTTGTCCGACAATTTCAGAAACATTTGCCACTTCTCCCAAACGAATTATCGCACCTTTGCTGTTTCTCAGGGTCAGGTTTTTTACGTTTTCTATGGAACGTTTGTCAGATTTTTCCAGTGAAATATTGATAGGATACTCTTCTCCGGAGTCTTTGTATTTCGACTGATCGTTTCCTCTGAAAGCTAACTGTACTGCTGCTCCCACATCCGGAACAGTTAAACCTGCCTTGGCAATTTTCTCGCGATCAAGGTTAATGGAAATTTCAGTTTTAGGGCTTTTTGTACTGAATTCCACATAATCAGTTCCGGGGGTAGTTCTCACTACTTGCTTTACCATGTTTGCAGTTTCCCGTATCTGATCCATATCAGTACCTTTTACCGCAATCTGAATAGGTGCTTCGCTGCTTCCGGTAATTGAAGCCGGACGGATAACCACTTTTACACCGGGGATTTTAGCAATTTCATCTCTGATTGACACCCCGAAATCATCTGTGGAAATGTGTCTGGCTTTTTTATCAACCAAAGTAATTGATAATTCAGCAATGTTAGAGTTTGAAGATCCTGTTCCAATTGCCCCGGTTTGAGTTCCTACATTGGCAAAAACTTTTACTACCTCCGGTTTGGTTAATAAAATCTTTTCAGCTTCTTTCACCATAAGATTGGTTTGTGCCAAAGGAGTTTGAGGAGACATTTCCAGCTGTATCGTTAACTCACCGCGATCGCCGGATCCGGCAAAAGCTGTCCCGATAAATCCGGCCGGGATTAAGGCAATTGAACCGACAAACAATACAAAAACACCTGCCAGAATCCATCTTTTATGTCCCAAAGACCAGCTGAGAATTCTTCCGTAATCTTCTTTCAGGGAATCCAGGAAATGTTCAAAGGCTAAGTTAATGCGTCCCCAAAGAGAGTTTTTGCTTAATATCTCAATTTTCCCCCATCTCGAAGCCAGCAATGGTGTTAGCGTAAAGGAAACAAAAAGACTCATCAGCGTAGAGAAAACAACAACCAGTGAAAATTCACGAAGAATATTACCGATAATACCGCCACTCATAGACAAAGGTAAAAATACCACAACGTCAACCAGCGTAATAGCGATAGCCGTAAAACCAATTTCACTTCTTCCGGCAATTGCAGCTTCCATTCTGGATTTACCCATTTCCAGGTAACGATAAATATTTTCCAGTACCACAATACTATCATCCACCAGAATACCTACCACAAGCGAAAGCCCCATGAGTGTCATCAGATTGAGTGAAAATCCGAAGATATACATCAGAATAAAGGTCGGAATCATGGCCGAAGGTATAGCCACCAATACGAACAGAGAGCTTCTGAAACTGTGCAGAAAAAGTAACATTACCAATCCTACGATGATTACTGCGAGAAACAAATCATGAATTACAGCATCTGCAGAGGCAAGTGTATAAACTGACTGATCTGCGGCGATGTCATAAGAAAAACCTTGCGAAGCATATTGCTTTTTGATGACTTCCAGTTTGTCTTTGACAAATTTACTTACATTCACCGCATTCGCATCAGCTTGCTTTACAATCTCAATACCGATTCCGGCTTTGCCGTTATTACGATTGAGGGTTGTAGCTTCGGTTTGTGAATCGGTAATAACACCAACATCTTTCAGTAGAACCCGGCTGCCATCAGGATTCTGACGAATGACCAGATTTCTCATTTCTTCCACTTTCCCGATTTTGGCATCGAGTCTGATAGACGTTCTGCTTTTATCACTCAGTACACTTCCGGCAGGGAATGAACTGTTGTTGTTTGCAATCATCAGATTGACTTGTGCTGTTGAAATATTGTAGGCCTGTAACTTGTCGTTATCTAATGTTACCTGAATTTCTCTCTCATTTCCACCGATCAGACGAACAGATCCAACCCCTGAAACATTGGAAAGAATTGGTTTGATTTTCTGGTCAATCAGGTCGTACAAAGCGGGTTCAGACATTTTTGCAGAGGCACTGATTCTTAAAACAGGAATCTCATCTGTATTGAAACGACTTACCACAGGATCATCGGCATCATCCGGTAAAGTAGATTTCATCTGATTTACTTTACGCTCAGCATCTCTTTGTGCATCCAATGTACTGGTTCCGGATTTTAACTGCACAGTTATCAGAGACAAACCTTCAGAGGAGGAAGATGAAATTTTATCAATCCCTTCAATCGATGAAACTGCTTCTTCGATCGGTTTGGTGATGGTATTCTGAATTTCGTCAGAAGAAGCGCCTCTGTAACTGGTTTGTACCACAATTACATTTGCTTCGAATTTTGGTAACAGGTTATAATTGAGTTGTTTATAGCTCACGAAACCAAATAATATCAACGTTACAAATATTACAGTAATCAGTAACGGACGTTTTATGGATATTTCGGTAATTGACATGTTCTTAACGATTATTGGTTGGTCGTTTTTGTAATTTTACTACCATCTGTCAGGTTAATCTGACCACTTGTTACTACTTCTTCACCTGATTGTAAACCGCTGATTATTTCAATGTTTTCACCGATTTCCCGACCTACTGTGATTTTTCTGAGAACAGCTTTATCTCCCTGAGCTACGTAAACGAAAGGATTTTTTGTGCCTTCTGCCAAAGCTATTTTAGGAATCTGAAGAAGACTCGCTTTAATGCCAAGGTTAAAATCAACCAAAACATAAGTTCCTGCTTTCAGAAGATTGGTGCTTACTGACAATTCTACCCTGTAATTATGATTTTCGTCTCCTGCCGGTGAAATGAATTTTATATTTCCGGTGAAAGATTTTTCAGGAAAAACATCAGCAGTGATTTTTGCAGCCTGTCCTGGTTTTAGCTTATAAACATCTTTTTCATTTACAAATACAATCGCTTTCAAATGATTATCATCTACCACTGTTGCGATTACTGTTCCTGGGCTGACAAATTCTCCTGCTACCAGTTTTCTGGAAGTTACCACACCACTGATCGGAGCGATAATATTGCCATCAGCAATTTGCTGCTTAATTTGCTCAATTTGCAAACGGGTATTTTCAAAATCGTATTTAGAATTGGTTACGCTGAGTTCTGTTCCTGCATTTCCTTTGTATAAATCGTTATTACGCTGAAAATCCTTCTCCAGTTTAGATAAAGTCAATTCGTTTGCCTGCAGATTCAATTGTTTTAATCTTGAATCAAGAGCACCTACAATTTGACCTTTGGTCACTCTTGAGCCGATTTCAATGCCTAATTTTTGAATTTTCCCCTGAATTCCTATTGAAATTGTGGCTTCATTGGCCAGTTCTAAGGTCGCAGGTAAGGAAACTTTGCCATCGTATGGAAGAAACTGAACTTGTGAAGTTGATACGGAAACCGGTACCAGTGTTCTGTCAATTACTTTTTTACGGGCCTCAATTTTGTTTTTGTTACTGTATAAAGTGAAGGTCATAACGCCGACAATTGCGACGATGAGCGTTGTAACGATGAATGTCTTTTTCATTTGTCAGAAGTATGATTAAAATTGATTGATATAACTTTTTAAGGTTCCTTTAGATTTCTCGTAATCGAGTCTTGAACTAAGGAAATTGAGTAATGAAGTCACATAATTGCTCTGAGCTTCTTTATAGGCATAATCTGCATTTAATAAGTCGGAAAGCGTTGAAACCCCCTTTTGATATTCAAGTGTACTGCTTTCGAAAACATCTTTTGCCAGATTAAGATTGTCGCGGTTATTGCTTAAATCTGAATAGGATTTTTGTAATTGTGTATTGGCATTCTGAAATTGTAAATCAAGATTATTAGTACTCAGTTTCAGATTGGCTTTCGCATTCATCAAACTGATTTCTGTCTGTTTCAGCTGACTGTTTTTCTTAAATCCACTGAAAATCGGAATATTTACCTTAAAACCTACTGAAGAAAAATCAATCCAGTTGTTGAAGGAAGGTCCGAACTCATTGCCGAAAGTCATGGCACCGTAACGGGCATATGCAGAAACGGTCGGCAGATAAGCCGCCTGTTTCCTTCTTACATCAAATTCCTGTAATAAGATGTTGGTATTCTGTATTTTATAATCCAGCAGTGAAGATACATTTACCGTATTTTCTTCAGGAATTAAGGCCAGTGATTCATAGTTTGCAAGGTTAGTAATACCTATATTTTCTGTCAAAGGCATTCCTATCGCATTTTTAAGTTTATTCAGTGCTACCTGTTTGTTGACTTGCAACAATGATTTTTGCGAGAGGATATTATTCAGACTGACCTGAGTGCGGTCATAATCCGATTTTTTAATAACGCCTTTCTCTAAACGTAATTTTAAGATACCCAGTAATTCACGGTATTTCCGCTCGTTTTCAAGAATGATTTTTTCCTGCTCCAAATAGATCAGTACCTGATAATAGGCTCCTACGGTATTATAGATCAGATTGTCTTGGTTTTGCTCTTTTTTCAAAAGAGATAACTGTGTATTAGGTACATTCGCTTTGATGCCAACCAGCATAGATTTATCATAAATGACCTGGTCTAGCTGCGCCGTAGCATTTGTATTGTACTGATTACCAAACTGTAACCTGATTTCAGTAGGACTGAATGCCCCTGCGGGAATAACTGTAACCTGGCGCTTCAGGTTATCATCAAAAGTTACAGTGGTATTTACCTGAGGTAAATATCCTGCCAGAGCCTCTACAGACTTTTGTTTGGCTATTTCGATTTCATTATTATAGACTGTATTGCTAAGATGATTTTGAAGGGAATACTCAACGCATTCCTTTAAAGTCATATTCCTTTGAGCCTGTACCTGAAACCCGAAAGACAGCAGCAATAAATAAATGAGCAATCCTTTCTTTTTCATAAAATGGTTGATTTAAATAATAATTGTATTTGTATAATGTTGATTATGTCAACTATTTGGATAAATTTTTTTAGCTTGAAGCATTATCTCTCATTTTCATGAGGACTTTTTTGAAAATGGCGATTTCTTCAGCAGGAATGCCTTTTTGGTTTCTTAATGTACTTTCTTCCATGAGTTCTTGGCATCTTTTCTTTACTTCTAAACCTTTTTCGGTAATTACGATGTGTTTTTTACGGCGATCGATGGTGTCACTAACCCTTACAACCATCCCCATTGTTTCCAATGAATCAATATGACGCATCACTGCCGACTTATCTTTCTGTAAGATTTCTGCTAATTCTGATTGTATAGATTCTTCCTGAGAAGATAAGATACTTAATAGATAGTTTTGTTCAGGAGAGATGCCAACCTCATGTAATTCAAACAATTTTGTTGACTGTTTGAACATCGCCTTGATAGTCGAGGCAAATAAAAACATGAATGAATCTTTTTCGCTTTCCATGACAATTTAGTTGTAAGAATAAATAGTTGATAAAATCAACGATTCAAAGTTGCAACTAATTTTTTGAATCTCAAAAGAAAATATGATTTTTTTTAGGAAGGGAATTTCTGAGAGAGTAATCGGCTGACAGATAGCCTTGTATGATGTATGAGTCTGGCTTCTGCGAAGGTTCTGAACAGGGGTTGAGATCATCCCAACCCTTTTCAGTTTAAACTACTTTTACCCCAAGTACAAAGATAGAAGCTTTGGGCTGCATGATTTGTGCTTTTATATCTGTACCTAATTCAATTCTGCTTTCAGCTTTCTTAGTCTCTCTGTCAAATTGAAATTTATTTCGTTTTGACAGATTATTTCTGAAACCGGCAAAATACATCTTTTTGCCGGAGACTTTTATCAGCAGTGCGACATTCGGGGAAAGTACTAATTCATTTGTTTCAAAAGAAGTCAAAAGCTTAGGATCATAGGTTGAGATTAAGTTAGTAACGGCTTGTGTACCATTGTCAAAGTAAGCAGAGGAACCGTTGCAGGCTATTTTCCCATTTTCGTGATAAATGTAGGAGCCGTTCCAGGCGATATTCCCATTTTCGAAATAGGCATAACTACCATTCCAGGCAATTTTTCCATTGCTGAAATAAATATAAGAGCCATTGAATGCGATTTTTCCATTATCAAAATAAGCATAACTACCGTTCCATGCGATATTCCCGGTATCAAAAAAAGCACTATAGCCATTCCAGGCCATTTTCCCATTTTTATGATATAAGTTCGACTGAACAGGAAGTGCCGAAAGAATGAGAATCAGAAGATTAATTGCGAACATCTTTTCGTTTGATTGACATTGATAGAAATATGACGAATAACAATAATGATCGGGATAATTACTTCTCTAATATCCTGATTTAAGCTGGTCCTTTTTAGCGTGGAAATACGGTATTTTTAAAAGTTTTGCTGTTTAGCCTTTGAAGGGTCTGGTGTGACACCAGCCACGAGATGAGTAAACAAATCCTATGTTCCCTATGATCCTATGTGGTTACAAGTATTTGCATAC
>NZ_FOXH01000004.1:77778-136563 GCF_900115665.1 Pseudarcicella hirudinis | reverse complement strand
AATGAATAAACAAATCCTATGTTCTCTATGATCCTATGTGGTTACAAGTATTTCTCATAAAAATACATCTTAAGATATTGATAATAAATGTATTGCAATTCGATGAAATGCAGTATATATTCTTATTTGTTTGAACCGGGATAATTTATGGGTCGGTCTGATATTATTCCTGAAGTTTTTCTCGTTTTGCATCAAAGGTTATATGATTATTGCAAATACCTGATTTTACCTTTAAAAGAAACGGAGAAAATATTACATGGGACAATTAATGCCGGTTTTGAAACCATCTGATTATAGGAAAAATGACCAGCTTTTTTTCAGGGAGCGATTATTTGATAAACATTCTTCTCCATTAGTTGTTTATGGTTTTGATGAAGGCTCAAAAATGGTTTATGAGGATGTATTGAATGAAGAGGATTTATCGAAAAGATTTCAGGATATTAAGCAAACAGCATTGGCAAATCTGAAAGCACTTGAGCTTGAAATTATTGTTCAGAAGCTGGAAGATACTCCGACGGCTTTTGTAACAGGGTATGAATATGCCTGTGAGAAGATACTTGATAAAGCTTTTATGATTGAAATTTCCAGAAAAATAGAAGCCGAAAGCTTGCTGGCAGGAATTCCATATAAGGGTACAATGATTGTAACTGATGCCAATTCTAACCTGAGAATGAAGTTTGCTTCCGTCATCAGACAATATTTTAGAAACCCGAAAGAAGAGCCGATTTCAGATAAAGTCTTTTTAGTTGAAGGAGGAGAGATTACCGGCATGGCAGGAGAAACGTTTGAAGAAGAGTTGTCGAAGCACGTAATTATTACCGAAATGCCCCGGTCGAATAATTTCAGAGTTGATCTGCAGAATAAAGACCTGGATGATTTACTGAAAGATCTCAATAGCTCTTTTATCCATATTATGAATTTATCGGTAGGAAGAAAGGCTTTTGGGGGTGAAATAGCTTATTATATCAGTGATAACTTGGAATTGACCCGCGAACTTGTCGACCAGTGCAATTTATACATTAAAGGAATCGTAGAAAACGAGAACGTCCGGCGCTTATTTGCTTTAACAACAGATTCGGAGGTAAAACTTACTTTCTATTATAAAAATCAGGAAATAGCGCCGGGAGGTAAGCCTGAATTTAAGAATGAATCTAAGAAATGGTGGCAATGGCATGCGAAATGAATACTTCATTTTAGTCATTACTCTGTCTGGATTTTTCTTTGAGTTCTTTTAAGGTATTTTCTTCCGGATCAGTAATCTGAAATTTTGAAACAGCAACACGCTGAGCCTGATAAATTCCGGAATGCCCGCTGAAATAATAGGCGGTAAAACAGGCCACAGCATAATAAAGAATATAATCTGCACCAAACAATTCAGCCCCCATGATCGTACAGGCCAAAGGAGTGTTTGTTGCACCTGCAAAAACAGCGATAAAACCCAGTCCGGCAAATAAGTCAATCGGGGCACCACTGATTACGGCTAAAGTATTGCCCAAAGTTGCACCAATAAAAAACAAGGGTGTTACTTCCCCTCCTTTAAAGCCCATTCCTAAAGTGATAGCAGTAAGTAAGAGTTTCCAGAACCAACTGAAAGTTTCGGCCCCACCTGGTTGAAAAGCCGCTACGATACTTACTCCTTCAGGATTCGTAACGCCGAGTCCCATATAGTTTCTTGTTCCGAGTACATAACTTATACCAATCACCAAAGCTGCACCAACGACCGGAATTAACCAGACAGATTTGATATAAATCTTACTTTTAGCCTTAATCCAATGAGAAAGCTCTGAAAAAAGCGTACCTGTGCATCCAAAAAGCACTCCGGCAATAATAACTTTTGCTAATAAAATAATGTCGAATGAAAGATGTGGAAACAGTCTGATTCTTTCATCAATATAGTTAATCTGATAATGTGTATGATGAATGCCGCAGGAAGAGCAGGTAATGTCTGCAATAATTCCGGCGATCAGACATGGAATTAAGGCATCATATTTAATTCTCCCGATTGTTAATACTTCAAGGGCGAAAACAGTTCCGGCAACAGGTGTTCCGAAAACGGCTCCGAAACCTGCTGAAATGCCACACATCAATAAGATTCTTTTGTCTTCATCATTTAACTTAAACCATTTGGCAAATAAACCTGAAACGCTTCCACCCATTTGTACCGCGGTACCTTCCCGTCCGGCAGAACCGCCGAATAAGTGGGTAATAACAGTGGTAAATAAAATCAAAGGAGCCATTCTGGCAGGAACACCTTCACCGGATCGGTGAATTTCAGACATAATCAGGTTATTTCCCGCTTCGCTGTTTTTCCCGGCAAATTGGTAGAGCCAGGTAATTAAAATTCCTGCAAAAGGTAGCAGGAAAATGATCCATTCGTAATGTAAACGGGTTTTTGTGGCTAAATCTAATAACCGCATAAATAATGCAACCAATAAACCTGTTAGCAATGAAACAGGAAAAATCAGGATTGTCCAGCGGAGAAGAAGCCTGGTAATAAAAAGCTGTTCGAAAGAGTACTTAAATTTGTTTTTCATCCTACAAATAGTTTCTAACATAATTAAAAATTATTATTTGCAGGCGCCATCAGTCTCTGAATAGACGGTTGATGAGGAAGACACCATTTCCTTTACAGTGGCAAGGTAATAATAAATTGCATTACGAGACAAATAATAGTGTTTTTTCTTTCAGTTTGTGATTGTCGGGCATTAAATTACGGTTCTGGTTAGTGTTCCGTGTGTCACGGAACACGGGGTAGGGAGGATGTCTATGAATTTCTTGACGAAGAACTGATTCAACTGCTGATTGAAAAAATGAACGAAAGGTTAAGCATTATTTATGAATGGGATAATTAAACGAAAATGAAAGTATAAGAATCTTCGCCACCCCGTGCCCGTGGCTGGTGTCACACCAGACACTTCGAGCGTAAGCAAAGGCTTGTAACCACATAGGAGCATAGGACACAATAGGATTGGATAATTATACAGATACAATTAAATACTTTGAAGATAAAATTTATTAATATGACCCGGATGAATTTCTTGATGAATAATTGATTCAACTGCTGATTGAAAAAATGAACGAAAGGTTAAACCTTATTTATGAATGGGATAATTAAATGAAAGCATATGAATCTTCGCGTTCTGTTTAGATTTTCCGGAAAATCCGGAAGATTTCTGCTATTTCTATCAGGTTTCTGCCCCGGTTTACTTCCGCAATGATTTTATTCATAATTTCAACTCCGGTATTTTTCTGTAAATTAGTTCTGATTTTAAAGGCAACTATTATTAAACGATGAGTGTAGAGCTACGGCAACATATAGAAAAAATCACCCCACTGACAGATGAAGAGTTTGCGTATATTTTGTCGCACTTTAAAACAAAAAAACTCAGGAAACACCAGTTCCTTATCCAGGAAGGAGATCATGTACATAATGATCATTGGGTGCAGAAAGGCCTTTTAAAAGCATACCATACCGATGAAGACGGGAAAGAACGCATTCTCCAGTTTGCCATGGAAGACTGGTGGATTACTGATTATCAGGCCTATTTTAATGAGGGAAATGCAAGCATTTATATAGATTGTATAGAGGATGCTGAATTACTGGTTTTATCATTGGAGAACCGTGAAAAACTCTGTAATGAAATACATGGTATCGCAAATTTTTTCCGCAGAAAATCAAACTTTGGTTTTATTGCATTGCAGCAAAGAATTTTATTATTGCTCAATAAAAACCCTCAGGAACGATACGAACGCTTGCTTCAGCTTAGTCCTCAGCTACTGAAAAGACTTCCTAAAACCCTTTTAGCTTCTTATCTAGGAGTATCCAGAGAAACGCTGAGCCGATTAAGCCAGTTCTGATGTGATTCCAGTCACATTAATTTTGTGATTTCTGACCTTTCCGGCTTTCTGCTTTTGTTTCAACTTTGCATCATTAACTCACAGAAAAAATGATACAGAGTAAAGAGAATATTGTCATAACCGCCACTTATCAGGTTGGGGAAGAGAACCTTCCTGTCGTACTGGAATTGCTAAGGCAAGTTCAGTCTCTCTCCGTTTTGGAGAGCGGTTGTATGTACTATCAGGCCCATCAGACAATGGAGAATCCCGGCGAAATTTTCCTGTATGAAATTTATGAAAATGAAAAGGCATTGAATCAGCACCGTTTGAGTCAGCATTTTCAGGAAATTGTCGTACAGCAAATCGTGCCGCTTTTACAATCAAGAAACGTAAGTATTTTAAAACCAATCATATGAATAAGATTATCAAAACTATTATTACAGGAATAATCATCGCAATGCTGGGAGCCATTTTAGTGAGAAATCAGGCTGTCGGACAAATTAAACAATCAGGAAAAATGAATAAGAAGATATTATTTGTGGTGACAAGCCACGACAAAAAAGGGAGTACCGGAGAACCAACCGGGTTTTATTTAAGTGAAGTGTCACATCCCTGGGAAATATTGAAAAATGCAGGTTATGAAATAGAATTTGTGAGCCCCAAAGGAGGAAAAGCCCCGGTTGATGGATTTGATCTGAATGATGAGGTAAACAAAACTTTCTGGGAAGATGAAAAATACCATAACAAAATTGAGCACACTTTTACGCCTGCTCAAATCAATCCGAATGATTACATAGCAATTCATTATGCGGGAGGTCATGGGGCTGTGTGGGATTTGGCTGATAATACTGAACTGGCAAAAATTGCCGCTAAAATTTATGAAAACGGAGGGATTGTGAGTGCCGTTTGTCATGGACCAGCCGGATTGGTAAATATCAGATTAAACAATGGTAAATATCTTGTTGACGGTAAAAAGGTAAATGGTTTTACCAATGAAGAGGAGGTTGCTGTAAAACTGGACAAAATAGTGCCTTTTTTACTGGAAAATAAACTGATAGAACGAGGTGCTATATTTGAAAAGTCCGGATTATGGCAGGAACATGCTGTGGCCGACCAACGTCTGGTGACAGGACAAAATCCCCAATCAGCCAAAAAGGTGGGAGCGATGATCTTGACGGAGCTTCAGAAGTTGAAATAGGTATTTTTTATACCACGGGAGCAAGATTCAAAGCAGTCTTGCTCTCATGCGTAAAGATAGTATTTTTTACGGGTGTGACTTTTGAGGTGAACTTATCATATCAGGAAATTGCTCAAAACAAATTACATTGATAAATTTGCCGACTATTTAGTCAACCCGCCGAAATGGATAAAAGGAAAAAAATATTAGAAGCTGCACTTAAACTTTTTGTAGCGTTAGGATTTCACGGAACACCTACCAGTAAAATAGCACAGGAGGCCGGTGTTGCCAATGGTACACTATTTCATTATTTTCCGACTAAAGATGATTTAATTCTGGGACTTTATACCGATATTAAAATCCGGATGACGGCCTTTGTAAATGAAAATGCCAAACCGGAAGATACTTTTAAAGCTACCATGAAGGGACAATATCTGGCATCTCTCTATTGGGCCTTAGATCATAAAACAGAGTTTAGTTTTAAACAGCAATTCCATAATTCTCCTTTTCATTTACTGCTGAATCAGGAAGAAATAGAAAAACAGCTCAAGCCTCATTTCGACATGCTTCGCAAAGGTATTGAGGACAAAATAATTAAGCCTCTTCCGGTTGATTATATTCATACCTTGATTTCAAGCCATACTTTCGGCCTGAATCAATACCTGACAAGCAATGAGTTTTCAACGGTGAAACAACATCAGCTTATTAGTGATACGTTTGAATTGCTTTGGGATATGATTAAAGAAAATTAGTCGTTTTACTTCAGCCGGGGTCATTTGACTAAGTTCAAATCCGGCATCTGTCATTGTGCCAGGACTCCCTGTTCTTCAAAAGTCCTTTCAATCTGTTTGATTTCTGCTGCATAAATAGTCTTCTTCCGGGTGCCGAAATACAGGGTATTTTCAATGATATTATTTCCTTCCCATACCAGTTTCACTTTTCCCGACATAATTTCCTCCCTGCATAAAAAGTCCGGAATAATAGAAAATCCACTGCCATCACTCAGACAGCGAACAATTGAGCTTATATTGGGAACAATATAATTAGGTTTGAAATCCGGATGATGGGTGAAATTCAACTGCCAGAACTTTTTCAGATGCTCCATATCAGCGGCAGTACTGTACCAGATCTGTTGCTTTAGCCAATCCTGCGCCTCTTCGGTTTTGTTATTTTTAAGGAGTTGTTCAAGCACTGCCGTATTAGTTTTTGATCCGCTTACCAATACGATTCTTTCTTTAGAAAAAGCCCTGAATTCCAGGTTTTTCTGTGGACCCTTTTGAGGGGTAATGATTAAATCCAGCAGGCCTTTATCAAGGTCATTCAACATTTGAGGATATTCACCGAATTTGATAATTACATTAAACGGCAAAGAAGAAATGTGTTGTTCAAGGGTAAACTGAAAGGTTTCAAAACACATCCCGATACTGATAGTTGCCCGGTCTGCTTTGGAACTTTTATGAAAAAGCTGTTCAGCAGTTTCCAGTTTATTGATTGGTTCTAAAATAAAATTATAAAGCACTTTCCCTCTTTCCGTCGGGACCATCCTGCGGGCAGATCTGTCGAAAAGTTTATAACCTGTATAAGCCTCCAGAGAGCTTAAATGAAGGCTCACCCCCGGTTGTGAAATATATAAAGCCTGAGCGGCACCCGTCAGTGTCCCCGTTTCATAAATCGCCTTAAAAGAACGAAGCCATTCTAAATTGAGTATCATATCTATTATTTTTATGATACAAATGTACTATTTAAGTTATTATGATGATAAATAATCGAGCCCTAATTTTGTGTCATCAAAATAAAATTAAAAACATGGAATACAGAATATTAGGAAATACAGCCTTAAAATTATCAACTATTACTTACGGTGCATTTGCGATCGGAGGTAACATGTGGGGCGGAAATGAGAAAAAAGATTCAATAGATGCTATCCATGCTTCTTTGGATAACGGTGTGACAAGTATTGATACTGCTCCCTTTTATGGATTTGGATTAAGCGAGGAAATGATCGGTGAAGCGCTGAAAGGAAAAGACCGTTCAAAAGTGCAGCTTCTTACCAAATTCGGATTGGTCTGGGATGGCAGCAATAAAGGCAAAGGTGAGTTCTTTTTTGAAGCAGAAAACGAAGGGAAAACGATACCCGTTTTCAAATTTACCTCTAAAGAAAATATTATTAAAGAACTGGAAGAAAGCCTGAAACGCCTTAAAACAGATTACATCGATTTGCTGCAATTACATTGGCCTGATGCCACAACACCAATCAGCGAAACAATGGAAGCATTGGAATTATTAATCCGGCAAGGAAAGATCAGAGCAGGAGGGGTTTCCAATTATACCCTTGACCAAATGCATGAAGCGCAAAAAACTATCGCATTAGCTTCTGATCAGGTTTCATACAGTATGTTGAATCGTGAGATTGAAAAAGACCTCATTCCTTATGCAATTGAAAATAATATCGGCATTATTGCCTATAGCCCGATGGAAAGAGGGTTACTGACAGGGAAGTACTTCAAGGAGGGTAAACTAAAAAACAGTGATCACCGGAATGGCTATTTTAGCCAGTTTGATCTGGAAAAAGTAAAAACGTTTCTGGAAAAAATAACTCCGGTTGCGGAAAGTAAAAATGCTTCATTGTCTCAGCTGGTATTGCGCTGGACCACTCTTCAAAAAGGAATTACGATTGTACTGGCGGGCGCGAGAAACGCTGAGCAGGCGCTGGCTAACGCGCAGGCAATGAGTTTTGACCTTTCTCATGAAGAACTTGCTTTTATCAATTCAGCACTTTCTGAAATCTAACATACAACAAAAGATGAAAAAGATATTTGTAATTAACGGAGGACAAAGATTTGCCCATTCCGGAGGAAAATTCAATGAAACACTTACAAACTGGACGCTTGATTATCTTGGCAGGCACGAGGAGTTTGAGGTGAAAACAACTAATATCAACGATGAATTTAACCTTGCAGAAGAAGTAGAGAAATTCGTGTGGGCTGACCTTATTATTTATCATACACCCGTGTGGTGGTTTCAGCTGCCTAATCGTTTTAAAAAATATATTGACGAAGTTTTTACGGAAGGACATCAGAAAGGTATTTACAAAAGTGATGGTCGTTCCCGGAATAATCCTGAAATCAATTATGGAACGGGAGGGCTTTTACATGGCAGAAAATATATGCTGACGACCAGCTGGAATGCACCATCAACTGCTTTTACTTTACCGGGTGAGTTTTTTCTTGAGAAGTCAGTGGATGAAGGAGTAATGTTCGGTTTTCACAGAATGAATGCCTTTACAGGAATGAAACCATTGGAGAGTTTCCATTTTCATGACATGGAAAAGAATGTAACACCTGATGGAATCCGCCTGTATAGGGAACTTTATACCAATCATCTGGAAAAACAATTGGCATAACTTTTTCGCATAATGATAGCTCTGAGATTTCTCAGAGCTATTTTTGTAAGGCAACCCAACCCAACCCCATGCTCCGTGGCACACGGAGCATTATTTTAAGAAGTAGTGTGTCAGTCTGGCGAAGATCCAATAAATATCCGAAGATTCTCCTGTATTTTTATCCCCCCACTCACCGTAACAGCTTTGGTGAATTTTGATTAGCTTTACGCAAACATCAATCCTCGAAATCTATTAAACAAACCAATCCTGAATAAAAAAAGCTTAGAAATAATTTCAGAATGAGAACACCAATTCGCAATCAGATGTTATTCGACAATAATTGAATTGGAATACAAATACGTTACTATTAAAAAGTATTTAAAAATAAAAAACCTGGCATAACGGGTGTTTAGCGAGGTTGCGAATTATATGGTAAACTCACGATTCCATCTCGCAGGAAATTTTTAATTTAACCGAAAATAAACAGTTCACAAGCTCGCAACCTTGCCTGGCCGCAAAACGTTGGCTGTAATATTAACCCAAACTACATCAATGAATAATCAAGCAGTCAAAAAAATAAGATTTGAGAAATCTGCAATTTTCTACGTCCCTTTAATCATCTTTATACTAGGTGGTTTTTGGCGAGGTTATTTTTCCAGGTTCTTTAATTGGGAGCAATTCTCAAAAATTACTTTCTATACGCATTTCCACTTTTTAATGGTTAGTCTTTGGGTTGTCTTGTTAATTATTCAACCCATTTTAATACGACAAAAAAAAGTAGCGATACATAAGAAGCTCGGAAGAATATCGTATATATTGATGCCATTAATCTTTGTCTCTGTTCTGCTTCTTTTCCATAGCAGACACAAGCCAAATGGCGAAGGTGTTGACCTTGATTTCTTTATTCCACTTAAGGACTTGATAATAATGGGTATTGCTTATTTTATTGCAATTAAATATCGCAAGAGATTCGACATACATGCAAGAGCAATGATAGCGACTGGAATTCCATTTATAGAGCCAGCCCTTTCAAGACTTATGTCTCATAATTTCCCAACACTTGGCTTGACAAATTATTTTATTACTTGTGGAGTAATGCATTTATTATTAATTGTACTAATCATATTAGAACGCAAGCAAAAAAGTGCCAGATGGGTTTTCCCTCTTATTTGGGGTATTTATTTAGTTTTTCATTTTATAGCAATATTTGACGTACATATTCCAGGACTAAAAAGTCTTGCTAATTGGTTTCTCAGCCTTCCATTGACATAAATAAACAACCAATATATAGGTTTTGTGAAAGTTGGGCAGACGGAATTCTAATTCACACAAATAACCCTAATGCTTCGTGGCACACGGAGCATTATTTTAAGAAGTAGTTTGCTAGTCTGACAAAAATCTTCTAACGTTGTTTTATCCGTCGATAACAACGGTGTCAGTCCATCTGTCCTGCCAGGGATTACAAGGGTTACCAAAGGCACTAAATACACAAAGCGGAACAGCTCTGCTAAATCCTCTCCCAAATGCTGTAGATAGAGAAATTTCGCTGCCATCGAGATTAACCGCACGAGTTCCGGTAATAAGTTTTCCTAATGATTTCCCTTTAAATATGGCTTCGGTTACAGACATATAAAGTGCAAACAATACTAAAGTTAGTATTCTATCCGCAAAGGCATTGATATTTGCCATTGTTTCAATTAATGAGGGGATAAAGAGTGCGATGGATAATCCTATTACTAACATAAGGATATAAAAAAGAATTACATCGATTAAATAATTTATGAATCGCTTTACTGTGCTGGCAGGAGTGAGTTCTACTTCTTCAAATAACTCATTTTGGGAGTTTTCAGATTGCATAGTTTTGGGTAGGGTTTAATTTTTTCGAATATATATAAATGTAGAGCATTTTACAAATTGCCTTCCCCATGCTTCGTGGCACACGGAGCATTATTTTAAGAAGTAGTCTGTGAGTCTGGCGAAGATCCAATAACGTTAATCAATATCCGAAGATTCTCCTGTATTCTTATCCCCACAATCACCCTAACAGCTTTGGTGAATTTTGATTAGCTTTACGGAAACATCAACTCCCGAAATCTATCAAACAAACCAATTCTGAATGAAAAAAGTACTTCTTCCTCTTTTGTTTGCCCTGCCTTTTCTATCCGGAGCTCAGGCGCCTTCAGCTGAAAAATTAATAAAATATGTAAAACCAATTATCGGAACCCAGAAAATGGGACATACCTACCCCGGCGCTACAGTTCCTTTTGGAATGGTTCAGCTTAGTCCCGATACTGATACCCTGATCTATGAAATCAATGGAAAGTACAATCCTGATATCTATAAATATTGTGCCGGGTATCAATATACTGACAAAACTATTGTAGGTTTCAGTCATACTCATTTCAGTGGAACAGGCCATTCTGATCTCGGGGATTTTCTGGTAATGCCTACTACCGGGGTTTTACAGTTAAATCCCGGAACGGCTGACAAACCTGAAAGTGGTTATCGTTCTGCTTTTTCGCATGAAAATGAGGTTTCTGAAGCAGGATATTATAAAGTCAAACTGGATGACCATAATATTCTGGCAGAACTTACAGCAACCAATCGTGTTGGTTTTCATCAATATACTTTTCCAAAATCCGAGCAGTCGCACATTATTCTGGATTTGATGGCCGGATTGTATAATTATGAAAATAAGGATGTATGGACATTTGTAAGGGTTGAAAACGATACACTTATTACAGGATACAGACAAACCAATGGCTGGGCCAGAACAAGAACGGTTTATTTTGCCATGACGTTTTCCAAACCTTTTTATCAGTATGGCAGTAAGAATTATAGCAAAAAAGAAGTTTACAAAGGATTCTGGGGTAGATTTGATCAGGGTAAAAACTTTCCGGAAATGGCAGGAAAACACCTGAAAGCTTATTTCGACTTTAAGACAGAAGAAGGGGAAAAGATTAAAATGAAATTTGCCATTTCTTCGGTGAGCACCGAAGGAGCATTAAAGAATCTTCAGACCGAAATTCCACACTGGAATTTTGATAAAACCAGAAAAGAAAGCCAGGAATTATGGGAAAGAGAGCTGAATAAAATTGCGATTCAGGCTGATAATGTGGAGGATAAACAGAATTTCTATACCGCAATGTATCACGCATTTATCAATCCGACTACATTTATGGATGTAGATGGTTCATACAGAGGTTTAGATCAAAACGTTCATAAAGCTGAGAAATTTACCAATTATACCACATTTTCACTTTGGGATACTTACCGGGCTTTGCACCCCTTTTTTAACCTGATCCAGCCAAAGCGCAATGCCGATATGGTGCAGTCTATGTTAGCGCATTACGATCAGAGTGTCCATAAAATGCTTCCTGTCTGGTCGCATTATGCCAATGAAAACTGGTGCATGATTGGCTACCATAGTGTTTCAGTAATTGCTGACGCAGTGATTAAAGGTAATGCTGGATTTGATGCGAATAAAGCCTTGGATGCCTGTGTAATGACTGCACGGCATAAAGGTTTTGACGGAATAGATGCCTATATGCAAATGGGCTATGTACCGGATGATAAAAATAGTTCTTCCGTTTCAAAAACGCTGGAATATGCTTATGATGACTGGTGTATTGCTCAGATGGCGAAGAAACTAAACAGAATGGAGATTTATGAGGAGTTTATCAAACGTTCTCAGAATTATAAAAATGTATATGATGCCTCAATTGGTTTTATGAGACCAAAACTTAGTGATGGTTCTTTCAAAAAACAATTTGACGTTTTGCAAACGCATGGTCAGGGTTTTATTGAAGGAAATGCCTGGAATTATAGCTTGTATGTACCGCAATATCCTGCCGAAATGATTGAAATGATGGGCGGAAAGAAACGTTTTGTAACACATCTGGACTCTTTGTTTTCTATGGAACTGCCTGATGCTTTTTTTGCTGAAACAGAAGATATTACCAGAGATGGAATCATTGGAAATTATGTTCATGGAAACGAACCGGCTCATCATGTAGCTTATTTATACAATTGGGCCGATCAACCCTGGAAAACCCAGGAAAGAGTCAGAATGATATTGAAGAAGCAATACCATCCGGCTTCAGACGGTCTGGGAGGAAATGATGATTGTGGTCAGATGAGTGCCTGGTTTATCTTCAGTTCATTGGGTTTTTACCCGGTAGCACCAGGTTCTGAACAGTATGCCATAGGAAGCCCTTCTGTAAAATCAGCTGTTTTACAATTGGAAAATGGCAAAACGTTTTCAATTGAAGCGCAGAATCAGTCAGATAAAAACGTTTATGTACAAAAGATTCTGCTAAACGGACAAGCACTTAACAGACTTTTTATTAACCATTCTGAAATAATGGCCGGAGGAAAAATTACGTTTGTGATGGGAGAAAAACCTGTTAAAAAAGCCAGATAATTATTACAGATTCATGAAAAAGGTCAGCTCTTCCGGGCTGACCTTTTGTACTAAATAGGCATTGTATTAAATATTGACGAACAATTGCTCTTTGTTTCTTCTTACCTTTTTAGCAGAAGCCAGATAATCATTGGCAGCATCACGGTAGCCAAGCGGAAGGATCGCAATACTTCTCAGTCCTTTTTCTCTTAATCCCAGTAATTCATCTAAACCTTTAGGATCAAAACCCTCCATTGGTGTAGCATCAACGTTTTCAACGGCTGCGGCCACAGTAGCTGTACCCAACGCAATATAAGCCTGACGGGCATTCCAGTTGAGCATATCATCTTTCTTGGCAATCAGGGCCCCGTCAATTGCTGCTTTGAACGGATTCAGAGATTCGAGGGCAATGCCTCTTGTTTCTGCGATGTTGTTCAGATAATCTGCTACATTTTGATCAGTAATTGCTTCCCAGGCTGCAAATACAAGTAAGTGAGATGCTTCTGTAATCTGAGGTTGATTGTATGCTAATGGTTGGATCTGCTGTCTTAGAGCCTGATCTTCAATAACTAAAACTGTATATGGTTGAAGCCCCAGTGAAGAAGGGGTTAATTGTATCGCTTCTAAAATACGGTTAAGTTTCTCTTCAGAAACTTTATTGCCATTCATTCTTTTGGCAGCATAACGCCAGTTCAACTTTTCTAATAATTCCATTTTCTTTGTTTGTTTTATGGCACAAACTTAAGTATATTTGCTATATAAAAGATACTGATTTCCTGAAGTATACTAGTTTCCTCCGGGAAACCAACCAAGATTATGGACAAAATAGCACATTCTGAATGTAATAAACTTCTTGTTCCTGTGCGGGATGCACTGGACATTCTCAGCGGAAAATGGAAACTCCCGATTATCACTACTTTGCGTTTCGGAGTCATAAGATTCAAGGAGCTTGAAAGAGAAATACCCGGGATTACGGCCAAGATGCTCTCAAAAGAGCTGAAAGAACTTGAAATGAATCAATTGGTAAAAAGGACAGTGCTGGATACCACACCGATTTCAGTTACTTATGAACTTACAGAATATGGCAGAAGCCTTGAAACCGTTATTTTAGAATTAGGAAAATGGGGCAAAGCGCATCGTGAAAGAATATTTGCCTGATTTGAAATTACTTTTTCAACATCCTGATTTTGCAATCCTGAAAAAAAAATCAAAAAAAATAACCTCAGGTTTGCTATTCTGGTTTTTAATTTATTAACTTTGCCTATCGAATAAGTAGATTTATAAAGAAGAAGGGAGAGATTAGGCTCTGTGAACTTCTGACAACCTGTTAACCACCAACAAGGTGTCCCAACCTAAATCTGACGATAAATCTTTGAAAATCCCTTTTGCTGAATCTTATTAAAAATTGGAGTATTTTGCCTTTGTCCGGACAAAGAATAAAGCATAGTATTATCATTTATCTTTTTAATATATTATATCTATATATTTTATAGAGTAATTGGATGTAATATTTTAGAAAAACATGTTTAAAGCATTTTACTGAACTTTTACTATGTATCAGGAAAAGGATTTTCAGCCTATAATACCAACAGATAACAATTTGAAACACTAAACACAGATTAATGATGAAAAACAAGAACCATCTTAGAACACTTACCTGCCTGCTCGTTGGAGGCTTGCTGGCTAACGTTTCAAACGCTCAGAATAAATTTATTAAGGAAGGCTCGTGGAGAGGCGCTTTTAAAGTAAATGAAGTAGAAGTTCCTTTCAATTTTGAAGTAAAAGGAAAAGATGCAGAACATGCAACATTCTCACTCGTCAATGGCACCCGCCGGGATCATTTTCACGTAAAACAGATTGCACAGGATTCTGTATTTATTAAAATGAATACTTATGATGCAGCCCTGATTGCTAAAATTCATGAGGATGGCAGTTTAACCGGTGTTTATAAAAGCCTTGTGCCTTCTTTCAGAGGAGCTGCTCTACCTTTTACGGCTGAATATGGCAAAACTTATCGTTTCATAGAACCGGAAAAAGAAGTAAAAGCCAATCATAATTTGTCAGGAAAGTGGGCTATCAAAATCATCAGCAAAGACCCTGTAGCTGATCAGGTGGCAGTTTTAGAGCAAAAAGGTAATAAACTAAAAGGCGTATTTCTGAAAGTAACAGGCGACAGCCGCGAACTGGAGGGAATTGTTCAGGGAGACGAGTTTACGCTGACTGGTTTTACAGGCCCTAGCCCCTGGTTGATCAGAGGGAAAATAAATGATGATAAAACCATCTCAGGAGAAGTTGGTCTGGGCATTTATAACAACCTGAAGTTTGAAGGTACTAAAGATAAAAAAGCTGAATTACCAGATCCGTATGCGCTTACGTATCTGAAGCCAGGTTATGAGAAACTTGATTTTTCATTACCTGATCTGAATGGCAAACAAGTCTCTCTCAGTGATGCCAAATACAAAGATAAAGTAGTTATTGTGGAAATTGTAGGAACATGGTGCCCTAACTGTACAGATCAGACTCAGTTTTTATCTCCCTGGTACAAAGCCAATAAAGACAGAGGTGTTGAAGTAATTGCGGTAGGATTTGAGCAGAAAGATGACCTGGAATATGCGAAATATACTTTAGGAAAACTCAGAGACAAATACGATATCCAATATGATATTTTGTTTGGCGGAATTGCTGACAAGAAAGTTGCTTCAGAAAAATTTGCTGCTTTGAACAAAATGATGGCTTTCCCGACAACAATCATTATTGGTCGTGACGGTAAAGTGAGACAAATCCACACTGGTTATACAGGAGAAGTGACAGGTAAATATTTCAGACAATATGTGAAAAAATGGAATAAAGACCTTGACAAATACATCTCAGAAAAATCTGTTGCAGCTACCGACGTCGCCCTTAACTAATACCTGACCCTCTTTTCAAATTAATCAGTTCAAAATAATTCTTAAACTCCAATGCTTTGTCCGACAACAGATTTGCAGGAACAGGCAGATAAACAACCGTAAATCATGAAAAAAGTAAGCTTAATTATTATCGCATTCTTTGCTTTCGTATCTCTGGTACAGGCAGGAAATGACAAAGGGAAAAAGGTCGCAGATGCTTCTTACGCTGTAGATACACAAAGCAGTAAACTGGTTTGGACAGGCAAGAAAGTAACCGGAGCGCATACGGGAAATGTTTCTATCAGTGGAGGGAATCTGGTTTTTGCCAATAACAAACTGAAAAGCGGTAGTTTTGATATAGATCTTACTACTCTGACTAACACCGATTTAACAGATCAGTCTTACAACGAAAAGCTGATTGGTCATTTAAAAGGAGAGGACTTCTTTTCTGTTGCCAAATTTCCGAAAGCCAGTTTTATAATCACCTCAGTGAGTCCGAAAGGAGGAGAAAACTATGAAATTGCCGGAAAGCTGACTATTAAAGGAATCACTAATGAAGTGAAATTCCCGGCAGTAGTAAAAGCGGAGAAAAATAAAGCAACTGCCCAGGCTAAAATTTTGGTAGACCGCACTAAATATGACATCAAGTTCCGTTCTAAAAATTTCTTTGAAAACCTTGGTGATAAAGCGATTGACAACGACTTTGAACTGGACGTAAACCTGGTAGCAAACCAGTCTGGCGTGAGTGCCAAAGCCGGAAAGTAATCCGCATAAAAAATCCCGTAGTTGAATATTGTGTTTACGGGAAAATGCTGATGCTGTATCCATTTTCCCGTCTCACTTCGCTAAAATGTTTATCAAGATGAAAAGAGCAATAATCCTTTCGGCATTCTTACTGATTTCCTGCTTTGCCAATGCGCAGCAGATCGACCAGCTGACTTCCTGGAAATTTAATTTTGCCAATCAGAATTTCAATGTCGGCGATGAGGTTGAACTGGTTTTTACAACTTCTATTGAAAAAGGCTGGTCTTTGTATTCTTCTGACTTCAATGCAGACATTGGTCCGCAGCCTACTACTTTTTTATTTGCAGAAAATGGTTCTTTTGAATTTGGTGGAAAAATTACACCTATTTCCCCGCTAAAAAAAACTGATAAGAACTGGGGTACAGAAGTTTCTTATTTTACACAAAAAGCCGAATTCAGAGCCAAAGTGAGGATTGTAGAACATTCTTTTGACATTTTCGGCTCAATTAAAGGACAGGTTTGCCATGATAAAAAAGGAATCTGCATTCCTTTTGAGAAAACGTTTCAGTTTTAGCGTTTTAAAGTTCTTATTCATAAAAATGCCCATAGTTTCTGCTGAGTACAAAAATATAAAACCGATTAAAATTTAGTAAGCACATGAAGAAAAGTATAGGATTTGTTGTTGGAATGTGCGTATTGCTGATGAGTTTTCAATTCCGTCAGCAAAAGGATGAAGAACCCGAAACAAAAGCACAATTAGGAGAAAAATTGTTTTTTGACCCGATTTTGTCCTCAAAAAAGACCTTAAGTTGTGCCTCTTGCCATAAACCGGAACTCGCTTTTGCCGATACTACTCAGTTTAGTCTGGGCGTAGATGGCATTCCGACTGACAGAAATACGCCTTCGGCGATGAATCTTGCGGGAAGAGTTCAGCTCTTTTGGGATGGCCGTTCTGCTTCTCTCGAAGAACAGGCCATACAACCGATTATAGCACCTAATGAGATGAATCTGCCGATTGCCGAAGCGGTTTCAAGACTTAGAGAAAGTAAATTTTACAGTAAATATTTCAAAAAGCTTTTTAAGGCAGAGCCTTCTGAAAAAAACCTGGGAGAAGCTTTGGCAGCTTATGAAAAGACGCTGGAAACTGCAAATACTCCTTACGACCGTTATGTTAACGGAGATGACAGTGCGATGTCGCCGGAAGCAATCCGTGGAAGATTATTGTTCATCGGAAAAGCTAATTGTGCCAATTGCCATTCTGGAGAAGACTTTACCGCAGACCGTTTTAAAAATATCGGACTTTTTGATGGCCAAAAGCTGAAAGATCCGGGCAGATTTAAGATTACCAAAGACAGCTCTCAAATCGGGCATTTCAAAGTACCCGGACTCAGGAATGTTGCTGTTACGCCGCCGTATATGCATAACGGTATGTTTAAAACACTGAAAGAGGTAATTGACTATTATAACCGCCCTGACTTCTTTATTAAAAACGGTGTCAACAGAGATTTGTCTTTAAGTACGCCTTTAGGCTTATCCAAAGAAGAAATCAGCGATCTGGAAGCTTTCCTTAAAGCATTGACTGATGACCGTTTTGTTTCGAAAGCAACTAACTAAAAACCAATAAATTACCTTCAGATGATGAATCAAGTAAAAAAGTACAAAAATGTATTCTACCACAAATGCCTGGGCTTTGGAAACAACAGATAAATAAACATTCCAGGCTCTTTTCAATTATCGAAAACCATCAGAATTGTAGAAAATTCTGCCTTAGTCCATCCCAAAACCAACGAAAATCATGAAAACCAATAAGCTATTGATTGGTGGAAAAGCTGCACTTTTCTGCCTGTCTTTCTATGCCTCTGCTTTTGCCACAGAAAAGCCTTTTCTGAAAGAAGGAAAATGGCGCGGAGAATTTAAGGTAAATGAAAGAACCTTACCATTTAATTTTGAAGTAAAAGGACGTTCTGCTGAAACGGCCACATTCACCTTGCTGAACGGAAACCGCCGGGATGATTTTAAAGTAAAACAATTACCGGGCGATAGTATTTTCGTAAAAATGAATACCTATGATGCGGCTTTGGTAGGGAAAATTGACGAAAAAGGTAATTTCAACGGGGTTTATAAAAGCCTTGTTCCAAACTTTAAAGGAAGTTTTCTGCCATTTACAGCTGAATATGGCAAAGAATACCGTTATGTTGAACCGGAGAAAGAAGTGAAACCTAATGCCAATATTTCCGGAAAATGGAATGTGAAAATTATCAGTAAAGATCCTAATGCAGCCAATTCTGTAGCATTGCTCGAACAAAAAGGCAGTAAGCTGACAGGCGTTCTGATGACCGTAGTAGGAGATACCCGTGAGCTTGAAGGAACGGTTCAGGGAGATGAATTTCAGCTTTCGGGTTTTACAGGCCCAAGCCCTGTCTCAATAAAAGGTAAAATCAGTGCAGATAAAAAGAATATCACTGACGGAGAAATTGGTTTCGGGTTTTATGTTACCCAGAAATTTGAGGCACACAGAGAAAAAAATACAGAACTGCCGGACCCTTATAAACTGACTTATCTGAAAGAAGGTTATAAAACCCTCGATTTCTCTTTCCCGGATCTTAACGGAAAACAGGTCTCTCTAAAAGATGATAAGTATAAAGGAAAAGTGGTGATTGTGGAAATTATCGGAACATGGTGCCCGAACTGTACAGACCAGACCAGATTTCTTTCTCCATGGTTCAAACAAAATAAGCAGCGTGGCGTAGAAGCGATTGCGATTGGTTTTGAGCAGAAAGATGATCTGGAATATGCCAAATATACTTTAGGAGAGCTTCGCGACTTTTTCGGTATTGAATATGATATTGTTTTTGGAGGAATTGCTGATAAGAAAGTGGCCACAGAAAAATTGGTTGGACTGAACAGAATGGCTGCCTTCCCGACTACTATCATCATCGATAGAAAAGGAGAAGTACGTGAAATTTACACAGGATATACCGGAGAAATCACCGGAAAGTATTTTAAGAATTATGTGAAAAAATTCAACAAAGTACTTGACGATTTAATTGCAGAACCAATTCCGACAGATAAAAAGGATGAGGCTACTGCCAGTTTAAAATAAAGAATATCACTAACCTGACCGAGTTTCGGTGAGAAATTCTCCTCAAAATGCCGGAACCGGTCAGTTCTATATAGCAACAAATCGTAATTCAATTTAAACCCGGATTTATCAGAAAGTATTTTTTTAATATATTTTCCTATAAAAACTATAGAGTTTATATTTTAATGAAATGTAACAAAACCCTGAAATCATAATGAATAAAATTATACAATACTTCCTGATAATTTTGGCGACAATAACTTTGTCTCAGGCAAATGCCCAGCAGCGCACATTATCCGGAAAGGTAATAGCAAGCGAAGATAATTCACCTCTTATCGGGGTTTCTGTTATAGTAAAAGGAACAAATATCGGAACAAGCACCAGCGTCCACGGAACCTTCAAACTGAATGTAAATAAGGGAACAATCCTGGTATTTTCATTCATCGGATATGAAACCCGGGAAGTAGAAATTGGTAAAAATACAGATTTTAATATATCGCTGAACACCGCTGTAAATGCCTTAGGCGAGGTGCAGATTGTAGGTTCCAGAAATGCCAGCAGAACGAAGTTAAATTCGGCCGTTCCGGTTGATGTCATAGACCTGAAAACATTGCAGGAATCTGCCCCGCAGGTAAGTGTAACCCAATTGCTGCAATATGTTTCTCCCTCTTTCCACTCTTCCGTTTCTGGTGGTGGAGATGCTGCTTCTGCTACTTCTACGGCTCAGCTAAAAGGACTGGGCGTTGATCAGGTATTGGTGCTGATAAATGGTAAAAGAAGACATAAAAGCTCAAATATTAACTGGGGAGGCCTGGGAAACGGAGCAACCGGATATGATTTAAACTCCATTCCGACCGGATCAATCGAGAGAATAGAAATTCTTCGTGACGGGGCTGCGGCACAATATGGCTCTGATGCCATTGCAGGGGTTATCAATATTGTTTTAAAGAAAAGTACGGAAGAATTGTCACTTACTTCTACGGCCAGCACCAGAAGGAGAGGAGACGGTACAACTACCCGTACAAGTACCAATTATGGCATAAAACTGGGAGATAAAGGAGGATATTTAAATCTTACCGGTGAGTTTGCAACCCAGGCTGTTTCTCTTCCGGTGGGTAATGATGATGCAGGCGTGTACATTGGCCCTGCCTACGGAGGTGGAGCTAATACCCGAGGATTTGATCAGATTTATACCAAAGAAATCGATGATGCAATTATTGCGAGCCGCGGAATAGACCGTCATTTCTTTGATCAGCGGGGAGGTACCAATAAGTCCATCGACGGTTTATTATTTTACAATGCTTCTATTCCATTGAAAGAAGGAGTTGAATTATATTCTTTCGGCGGAATCAGTCACCGTAACTCTCAGTTTACCGCTGTTTACAGACTTCCGGGCTGGACCGAAAGAAACAATACTTTTATCTATCCGGACGGCTTTTTGCCGGCGATGGATAATATTATTTCTGATAAATCATTTGCAGTAGGTTTAAAAGGAAAAGTGCAGGACTGGAATGTTGATTTTTCCAATGTTTTCGGTAGAAACGACTTTGCCAATGTGATCAGTAACTCTCTGAATGCCAGTCTTGGTTTGAAAACTCCGAGGAAATTCGATGCAGGAAGTTATAATGCCAGCCAGAATACAGCGAGCCTTGATTTTAGCAAATATTTCAGTAAATCTCTCAAAGGTATCAACGTTGCTTTCGGGGCGCAATACCGGGTTGAAACCTATCAGATTATTGCCGGAGAGGAGGCTTCTTACTCTAAAGCAGATTTACGCCCGATTTACGGAGTTGACCTTACTACCGGAGGTATTCCTTATCTTACCAACCTGGGAAGTACTCCTCTGAATGGTTTATCACCCGGCTCACAGATTCATGCAGGTTTTCGTCCTTCAAACGAGGTGAACGTCAGAAGATCAATTGCAGCTGGTTATGCCGATGTAGAGTTGAATGTAACTGATAAATGGCTGGTTTCAGGAGCAGTGAGAATTGAAAATTATTCAGATTTCGGAAATGTTACTACCTATAAAGCGGCCAGCCGTTATAGTTTTGAAGACTGGCTTGGAATCAGAGGATCTTACAATACAGGTTTCAGAGCTCCCGATCTGGCGCAGTTTTATTATACCGAAACCTCAACAACTTTTCAGAATGGGGTAGCAATTGACCAGGTAACTGCCAATAATGTTAACCCTGCTACCAAAGCTTTAGGTATTCCCAGTTTAACGCCGGAAAAGTCTAAAGGTTATACTTTTGGTTTTACCTCTCAACCGATAAAAAATATTGAATTTACTATAGATGCCTATAAAATTGACATTGAAGACCGTGTAGGAAATACCGGAAGATTCTCTGCCACTGATACTAATTTACCGGAAGATGTGCGAAATTTATTCATTCAGACAGGTACAGTACAGGCCAAGTTTTTCTATAACTCATTCAGCACAAGCACAAAAGGACTGGAATTTACAGGAAGTTATAAATTCTCTCTTCCAAACGGAGCCAATGCGGCGGTCTTAGTCGGGGGTAATTTTCTTCAGACAGAATTAACCAAAGTAAATACACCAAAAGGCCTGGAAGCGTACCGCTATATCATTTTTGATGAATCTGAGCAGGCCAGGGTAACAACCAATATCCCTTCTCAGAAAGTGACTTTACAAGGAACTTACGGGAAAGATCGCCTGAACTTTTTGCTGAGAACAGTGTATTTCGGTTCGGTAACGAATGTCACTCAGTTAAATGCCAACTTCCCGAAACCTGATTACTTCTATCAGACTTTCAGTCCGGTATGGATCACCGATATTTCGGCATCCTATAAAATTACGCCTAAAATTCAGGCAACAATCGGAGCAAATAATCTATTCAATGTGCTGGGAGATTATTCTATTCCGGCTCCGGGCAGCAATATTATCAGAAATCCGGGCCCGGGCGCTTCACAAGCCGGAACAAATACCGGAGTGCAACCTTTTGTAAGACTTTCTGCCAAATTCTAATCCAAACAAGAACAATCAGATGAAAATATTTAAGATACTCAGTCAAAGTTTCCTAAGGAAAGAGCTTTTAGGAAAACGGGGATTAAAATTCCTTATTTTAACAGGTTTAACATCAGTTTCTTTAAGTGCTTGTAACAAAGCAGATTACCTGGATATTGATGCCGGAGCCAGACCTGCACTGAGTGCAAAGGTCAAATTTGTAAATGCACGTGTTTCTCCAGGCGCAGTACAATTCTGGGATTTTACCCGTCAGGTTACGAGCACGGCTATTATCAGAAATGGTTCAACTCCGGGCTATCTTGATACGCAATATGGAAAAGTGCAGTATAATGTAACAGAAGGAACGGGTACAACTTACAAGGCTTCTTATTTATTCGGAGGAAGCTCGATTTTCGTTCAGGAAACAGATAAAGCTTCGTTTGCAGGGCCAAATGGCCCGATTGCCTCATATTATCATACCCTGTTTGTCGTTCCGAAACTGAAGTCCAGTAAGCTTAATCCCGGTAATACAGACAGCCTTGTATTTGTATATGACGACCTGAGTGTACCTGCAACGGGGAAAGCAAAAATTCGTTTTGCTAATTTTTCACCGGATGCCCCTAAATTAAATTTCACTTACGAAGGAGGTACGCCTGTTTTTACAGGAGTAGGTTATGGAAGTTTCGGAGACCAGACGATTATTACATATGATGCCAACGGAAAAGCACCGGCCAATATTCCGGGATTGAGCTGGAAAACGCTTGGACCTTTTAAGGAAATTCCTGCCGGAACGGGCTTAAACTTTGAATTGAGAAATGCTCAGACTAATGCATTGATCACTTTGCCCAATAATTCTTTGTCGAATATTAACCTTGAAGCCGGGAAAATTTACACCATTTTCATCAGCGGAGCACAATCAGGAAATGCCCTTTTTAGTGCTACAGTAATTAAACACACGAAAGAGGATCAGAGTAGTCAATAGTTTAAACATCAGCTAAGACAAGTCAGGATTCCGGAAATTTTATCAACAATTTAAACAAATATGCCCATGGAGATTTATTGTGACAGTGCTGCAACGACAGCATTAGACCCTGAAGTTTTAGACGCCATGCTGCCCTATCTTACCCGGCATTATGGTAATGCCTCTTCAAGCCATAAATTCGGAAAAAAAGCCAAGGATGCTTTGGAGGAATCCAGACAGACTGTGGCCGATTTGCTGAATGTTTCTTCGGAGGATATCTTTTTTACCTCAGGAGCAACGGAGGCTGACAACCTGGCGATTTCCGGTTCTATCAGAACATATGATATACAGCACGTTATAACCAGCAGAATTGAGCATAAGGCTGTATTGCAGATACTTGGACAATATTCTCAGGAGGAAAACCTGAAAGTGAGTTTTGTAAAATTGGATAATAAAGGGAATCCTGATTTGAGCCATTTAGAGGAATTACTCAATGAAAACCCGCTTTCTCTGGTCAGTCTGATGCATGGGAATAATGAAATCGGAAACCTGAATAATCTTGCTTATATAAGTAATCTTTGCCAGGAATATGAAGCTGTTTTTCATTCAGATACCACGCAGTCTATCGGGAAATACCGGTATAATCTGAAAAACCTCCCGCTTGATTTCATGGTAGGTTCTGCCCATAAATTTCATGGCCCTAAAGGAGCTGGATTCATTTACATTAATAAATACAGAAGGATAAAACCTCATATTTTAGGTGGAGCACAGGAAAGAGGTACCCGGGGAGGAACAGAGAATATCGCAGGTATTGTAGGACTGGCAAAAGCATTGTCTCTGGCTTATGAAAACTTCGAAAAGAATCAGGATTATGTACTTTCTTTGAAGAGATATTTTCTTAATAGTCTGAAAAACAGTGGCATAGCTGATATTTCTTTTAACGGAGAAAGTGATTCGCCGGATAAAAGTCTGGGAAACATTCTGAGCGTTGCATTTCCGGGTTTACATACCGGAGGTTCACTGGTAAGCAGGCTGGATGCTTATGATATAGCCGTGTCAGGCGGAAGTGCCTGTTCCAATCTTTTGAATGCCGGTTCACATGTGTTGAGAGCTTTGCAAAGAAATCTTGATAAAGATAACGTCAGATTTTCTTTCAGCAGGTATAATACCTTCAGCGAAGTGGATCATATTGTGTCCGTAATTCAGGAAGTTTACCGGAAAGAAGAAATTTTTTCAAAAAAAACTTCAGGAAAAAGCACTCTTGTAGGAGCGTTCTGATAGGAAATGTACTCAGTTTGTAAATACTTGTTAATCAAATGTTTATTTTTTGAAATTGTACTATTCTGAGAGTTTTGGTTTTCAGAAAAAGGTAGTATTTCAGGTTAACTTTAAGCAATAAACATATTTTTCCTGTCATCCGGTGAACCATTTTACGATTTTGTTTGTAATTTTGTCTATAGAATCTATAGATTAAAAATATTTATAAATTTTAACACACAAATTAATCATCAAACTAAAAACCGATAAACGATTAAATCCTGAAAGTATCAGATAATTCTCATAAGCAGAATTGCTTGTATCAGGAAAAGCCAAACATGCTAAAGAAGATATAATCCTGAAGTCCATTTCGAATTTTGACGGATCTGAGCGGTTTAGTGCACACTAAGCCGGGGTGATTTTTATGGTCTTTTGAGAAATGAATTTCAGGGAATTCTTCAGCCAACAGCCTGACTACGGATGATTAGAACGAGCGATCCGGCAGGCGTTGAATTATAAAACAGGGCCTCGTTCGATAACCCAAACACAATTTCATGAGAAAAATTTTAAAATTTATGTTACCTGTTTTGTTTCTGGCTCTACAGGTAAATGCCCAGTCACAGAAGGTGATTGGACGCATTACAGCCAAGTCCGATGGGCAGCCTGTGGTAGGAGCAGCGGTTTTGGTGAAAGGAACGTCAAGGGGTACCGTAACAAATGCCCAGGGTGAATATACAATTAGTGCGCAGACAAATGATGTATTAAGGTTTTCATTTGTAGGATTTAAATCATTTGAATTAAAAGTCCCGGCTAGCGGGAAATTAGATGTAGTTTTTGAAAATGAAGAAACTGTACTCAACGAGGTAGTAGTAACAGCACTGGGGATTGCCAAAGAGAAAAAATCCCTGGGTTATGCCGTTCAGGAATTGAAAACAAAGGATCTGGCAGAAGCAAGAGAAGGAAACCTGGTCAATGCACTTTCCGGAAAAATTGCCGGGGTACAAATTACAAATAGCCAGGGAGGCATGGGTTCTTCCAGAATTGTAATCCGTGGAGAGACATCCATTGCAGGAAATAACCAACCGCTGTTTGTGGTAGATGGAATTCCGGTTGACAACTCTCAGCTAGGTGTGGGAACCACCGGATCAAGAGATTTTGCCAATGCTATTTCAGATATTAATCCGGCAGATATTGAGTCGATCAGTGTATTGAAAGGACCAAATGCGGCAGCACTTTATGGCTCAAGAGCTTCAAATGGTGTAATTTTAATCAAAACCAAATCCGGGAAATCAGCCAGTCAGAAAGGTTTGGGCGTAACCCTTAATCTGGGATATACTGCCGATAAATTATTGGTATTGCCTGAGTATCAGAACGTATTTGGTCAGGGAACAGGAGGTCAGTTCTCTTATGTTGATGGTAAAGGAGGAGGCGTGAATGATGCAACGGATGAAAGCTGGGGTCCTAAAATGGATGGACGCCTGATTCCTCAGTTTTTCTCAGATGGTAAACCTGCCCCGTTTGTGGCGCATCCCGATAATGTTAAAAACTTCTTTATTACCGGACATACTACTAATGTAGGTTTGTCGGTAGCTGGTTCAAATGATAAAATAGATTACCGTTTTTCATATAACAACAGTAACCAGACCGGAGTAATTCCTAACACAGATATTACTAAAAATACCTTTGGCGTAAACAGTACTTTCAGATTGAATGATAAACTGACCTTAACCACCAGTGCAAATTTTGTAAGAACAGGATCTGATAACTTACCGGGTACTTCTGGTCGTGGAAACAGTGTAATGCTTCAATTCCTTTGGTTCGGCCGTCAGGTTGATACAGAATTGCTGAAAGATTATAACAAAGGCGGTTTTGATTATAACTGGAACCACAGCTATTACAGCAACCCGTATTTGCAGCAATATGAAAATACAGTAGAACAAAGACGTGACAGAATTTTCGGAAATGTAAATCTTGCTTATAAAATTACAGATTGGTTAACGGCAAATGTCAGAACCGGAAATGACTATTATACAGATAAACGTAAATTTAAAGTAGCATACGGAACCAACGGAACGCCATTTGGTTCGTATACTGAGGATGGTTATGTGGTTAATGAGAATAATACGGACTTTAACCTTAGTTTGCACAAAGGTTTAAACAAGGATTTTGACCTTGACTGGTTAGTGGGTGGTAACCTGAGAAGTAATTTCAATGAGCAGAATTATCAGCAGGCCCCGAAACTGGCAGTAAGTGGATTATACACCCTGAACAATTCCCGTGATCCGTTGGTTTCTTACAATATTTTACGTAAACAAAGGGTTTACAGTGCTTTCTCTTCAGCGCAATTAGGCTTCAGAAATTATGCGTTTTTGAACCTTACTGCCAGAAATGACTGGTCTTCAACACTTCCGGCAGGAAATAACTCTTATTTCTACCCTTCTGTGAATGCAAGTATTGTACTGACAGATGCCTTTGACATTAAGAGTGATGTGCTTTCTTTTGCAAAAATAAGAGGAGGATGGGCTGAAGTAGGAAAAGATACTGATCCTTATCAATTGATTAATACCTATCCGTTTAACCTGCCGTTCGGAAGTAGTCCTCTTCTGACTGTTTCAGATGTGTTGTTAAATTCAAATCTTAAGCCTGAAATCACCAGATCTACTGAAGTTGGTTTGGATGTAGCGTTATTGAAAAACAGAGTAAGGGTAGATTTAAGTTATTACAATACTGATAGTTATAATCAGATTCTGAAAGCAGATGTCAGCCCTACTACGGGTTTCAAACAAAAACTATTGAATGCAGGGCATATCAATAACCACGGTTTTGAAGCAATGGTAAATTTCACACCATTACAGACTGAGTCCGGTTTCAAATGGAATGTCGGTATCAATTATTCAAGAAATGTAAGTAAAGTCATTTCTTTGGACGACCAGGGCTTCCTGAATGATTACAAATTAGGAACAAATGGTTCACTTTCAGTATTAGCCAGTAAAGACAAACCTTATGGCGCTCTTTTTGGAACAGCTTATCTGAGAAATGCAAACGGAGACATTGTCGTAAACTCAAACGGTATTCCGGCCCGCGATCCAAACCTTCAGGTTTTGGGATATTATACCCCGAAATGGATGGGAGGTATTACGAACTCCTTCTCCTATAAAGGATTTAACCTGAGTGTTTTAATTGATACAAAACAAGGTGGTTCGATTTATTCAGCTACCAATGCTACCGGTAAATACACAGGTGTACTGATAGAGACCTTACAGGGAAGAGATGCTGAGCATGGGGGATTAGCTTATTATTATCCAAACAATAACACTTCTGCGGTTCCTGTTCAGGTTATCAATAATACCTCTGCTCCACAGGGTGTGACTGTTTACAACGACGGAATTATTGTAAATGGTGTTACAGCTGATGGTAAACCAAATACGACTATTGTTTCAGCGGAACGTTATTACAAAGGTGTTTACAGCAATAGTTCCGGAATCAATGAAGCCAGTGTTTTTGATGCCTCATTTATTAAACTCCGTGAAGTGAAACTGAGCTATGTTATTCCTCAGAAACTCGTAAACAGATTTGGTTTGCAAAATCTGACTCTTTCAGTTTATGGCAGAAACCTTGCGTTTTTACAAAGAAAAGCAACAAACATTGATCCTGAAACGGCCTTTAATACAGGAAATACAGGTCAGGGCTTAGAATCATTACAGCTTCCTACTACGAGTACTTACGGAGTTAACCTGTCAGTAGGTTTTTAAGGAATAAATTCTGATTGGTAAATGTGAACTTTAATTTTAGAGACAATGAAAAATAAAAATATATTGATTAAAAGCCTTTTTACTTTGACAATTGCCGGTTTTCTGAGTGGCTGTCAGAGTGAATTGGAGAAAATAAACCAGAATCCGAACGAAGCAACACAGGCACAACCTGATTACCTGCTGGCAAATTCCATTAAATCAAATGCTGATGTAATTCTTGGTTCTGATGCTTACATGGAAACCACAACCTTGTTTATCCAGCATTGGGCTAAAATTCAGTATACAGATGTGGATAAATATACGGTCAGTTTAACGAATATTCAGAACATCTGGACAAACCTTTATGCACAGGGTTTGAATGATTATGCTGAAATCATCAAAATCGGGAAAAATACCAATAATCCGAATTATCAGGCGGTAGGTTTGATTTTACAATCCTGGTCGTTTCAGTTGCTGACAGATTTGTATGGAGATATACCTTACAGTCAGGCTTTGAAAATCGGAGAAAGCATTACCCCTAAATACGATGCCCAGAAGGATGTTTATCTCGGGTTATTAAATGACCTGAAAAAAGCGTCGGATTTGATTGATCTGAATGGAAATCCTATCAAAGGAGATTTGGTTTATAACGGAAGTCTGGCAAAATGGAAGAAATTTGCCAATTCTTTGAGATTAAGAATCGCTTTAAGAATTGCTGACAGAGATCCGCAGACTGCGAAAACGGTTATTGCAGAACTTGCCGCAAATCGTTCGGCTTTGATTGCAGGCAATGATGAGATCGCACAATTGATCTATTTGTCATCACCTAATCAGAACCCGGTGGCCAAAGATCGTGAAACCCGTGATGATTACAGAGTAAGTAAGTCTGTCATTGACAAATTAATAGAGTTGAAAGATCCCCGTTTGCCGGTTTTTGCAAACAAAACAGTTGATCCTACACCAAATAGTTATGTGGGCGTAACCAATGGTTTGCCTGCTGACTCAGCCTCTAAATTGGGTCTGTCAAGAACGTCTAAATTAGGTGATTACTTTACTGCTCCTTCTTCTCCTGCAGTATTTCTGAGCTATTCGGAAGTATTGTTTAACCTGGCTGAAGCGGCTCAGAGAGGATTTATAGCGGATGATGCAGCTACTTTGTATAAACAGGCCATTACTGCATCATTGAGACAATTTAAAGTAAGCGAGGGCGACATTACTACTTATCTTGCTCAGCCTTCCATTGCATATAATGCTTCAAATTATAAAAAATCAATTGGTGACCAAAAATGGCTTGCTTTGTTCAGTCAGGGGCAGGAAGCATTTGCTGAATTCAGAAGACTGGATTATCCGGCGTTGAAACCAGCTTATGCAGGAGTACTTAGCGGACAGTTTCCTGTACGTCTGACATACCCTACCGGAGAACAGGCTTTAAACCTTAATAATTACAAAGCAGCGGTTGCCAATCAGGGAGCAGATAAACTGACCACCAAGTTGTGGTTTGACGTAAATTAAAATTTGTTTTGAACTTTAATATTAAGAATGGCTCCTGTTTCGGGAGCTTTTCTTTTTTGTAGAAGTCTGGTATTCAGATAATTAAAATCTTATTTTCAGGGATTTTAATTTTTTTTAGTGTATTTTTAGGTCAGGTTTTTTTTCAGACCTAACTTTGCAGCATGGTCAAACAAGTAACTGCATTATTCCTTCTTTTTTTACTGAATATCCCATTATTCAGCAGATGGAGCTTTGTAGTGTATTATCAGGTCAATAAAAGTTATATTGCCAGTAACCTTTGCGAAAACCGGGATAAACCCAAAATGAACTGTAATGGTAAGTGTTTTCTTGCCAAAAAATTAAAGGCTGCTGAAGAGAAAGAAAAGAAGGCTACTTCTGAAAAACTCGAAAAAATGCCGGAAATCACACTTTTCTGTCCGCAAAGTTTTTTTAAGCTGGATTATTCTTTTATTGAACAACTGCAAACTCTCCATGAGTTTTCTTATTTCGAACGCCCTTATCGTTCGTTCTTGACCAATATTTTTCATCCTCCCCGGTTTTAATTTCCTTCTTTCTTCCCGGTTAACGGTTTTTGTCTTGGGCTTTTGCTTTAAGATAATGGCGTCATGCATCAGATTTTAATACTGATGGTTGTGAACTTTTTGATGCAGGCTCAGAGCCTCATTCAATCCTTTCTCTTTTGACGCTCCGTTTATTTATTTTCAGGCATTATGCTTTATGAACCTGGCTATTATTTCAGTCAGACTCATGATTTTAATTGCTTTGGATTTTACCAAAACTATATAAACCATTAAGGAAATGTTATCATTAATGAGATACTTCTATGTATCTGTATTCATAGTCATTACGGCGGTAAGCGTAGTGGCACAAACCAGAATTAAAGGGAAAATTTACGATAATTCAACCAAAGAGCCAGTTGTGGGAGCATCAGTCAGAGCGGCAGGGTTACCCATAGGAACAAGCACTAATACCAACGGGGAATTTGTGCTGAATTCTGAAAAGGCAATCACTGAATTGCTGATTTCATCTGTTGGATTTCAAAAGAAAGAAGTATCATTTTCAGGAGATAAACCTTTGTTGATTTCCCTGGAACCTTCTGTTGAAAACCTTCAGCAAGTGGTTGTTACGGCAAATCGTGAGGCCAGTTTGCGTACTCAGGCTCCGGTAGCGATTTCAAAACTTTCACCAAGTCTGATTAATGACTCTAAGGCTACCAATATGTATGAAATCATCAATAAAACACCGGGAGTGGTGATGATGAATTATAATAATGAGCAGCACGGTATGGGAATCAGGCAGCCGATGGGGACTTCCGCATATTTCCTTTACCTGGAAGATGGTGTACCAATTCGTCCGATGGGTGTATTTAACCACAATGCAATCATTGAAATGAATATTTTTGCCATCAGTTCAGTGGAAATTGTCAAAGGACCGGCCTCATCTCTATACGGTCCGGAAGCAGTAGGCGGAGCGATTAATTTTATCACACAGAGACCAACTGCCTTGCCAACCGCCAGAGTCGGGATTCAGTTTGACAATTATGGTTACCGGAGAGTTCAGTACGGTGCCGGGGCTACTTTGGGCAAATTTGGTCTTTATCTTGGCGGATATGTGGCAAAACAGACTAATTCCTGGCAATCGAGCAGTGATTTTGACAAGACTTCTTTTAATGCAAGAGCTGAATATAAAATTACCGATAAAACACGTCTGACCGGAACCTTGTCGTATAATGATTACTATTCTCAAACCGGAGGCAGTGTGGATAGTATTGCTTTTTACAAAAGAGAATATTCCTCGTCTGCTGATTTTACCTACCGGAAAGTATTGGCCACCCGTACAAGAGTTTCTTTGGAGCATTCCTGGAATAACCATGCTGAAACGACTATTACCCCATATTACAGGAACAATAGCATAGGACAAAATCCGAGTTATTCTATCCGATGGACTTCAGGAAGTAAAACGGCGACCGGAGAAGTTAATGACAACTCATTCAAATCTTATGGTATGCTGGCACAGCATTCACAGAAATTCAGTTTTCTGAATGCCAAACTTTTGGTGGGAGGAATGTATGACTATTCTACGAATCCTTATTATTCATACAGAATTGACCTTAATGCACAACTCAGACCTGATGGCAAATCAGTAGAAAAGTACACAATCACTAAAGTGAATCCGGATATTTTTCTGGTAAAATATGATTCGAAAATCTACAATACAGCTGTTTTCGGGCAATTCGATTTCGAACCTGTACAAAAGCTAAGATTCTCACTTGGATTGCGTTATGACAGAATGTCCTTTGACTACCTCAATTATCTTGATAATAATTCTACCGGAACCAAAGCATACAGTCAGGTAACCCCGAAAATTGGAATGACATATGATTTAGGACAGGGGAGAGGTTTTTATGCCAACTATTCGCAAGGTTTTTCTCCTCCGGGGCTGACTTCAGTTTTCAGAAAAAATCCGAATCCGGCACCCGGGGAAGCGCCATTTTATTATAACCTGACTCCTGCTTATTTCGATAACAAAGAGATTGGTGGCTGGGCTTCTTTTCTTCATAATAAGCTCTATTTCGACTGGGCTTTTTATCAGATGGATGGCAGAAATGAATTGCTGAGCGTTCGTCAGCCTGATAACTCTACAGATTATCAGTCGGCCGGAAAGACCTTGCACAGAGGTATTGAATACGGTATTACTTACAAACCTTCTGCCGAATGGTTTATCCGTTTCGGAGGGACAAATGCCATCCACCGGTATGAAGAGTTTCTGTTGTCCACAAAACAGTCTGATGTTCTGAAAGACGTCAATGGGAAAGATATGCCTTCTGCGCCTTCTTTTGTAGCGAATACAGAAGTCACCTATAAGCCTAAATGGGCAAAAGGCCTGAGAACCAGTATTGAATGGCAGAGGATCTCTTCGTATTATCAAAATCAGGTTAATACAGTGAAATATGATGACAAAACTGCTTTCGGACTTTCCGGAGTGAGCGTATTGAATTTAAGAGCCGGATATACGTTCAATGGAATTGAATTTTTTACCAACATCATGAACCTGACAGATGAATTGTACGCCAACCAGGTAACCAGAGGGAATAATGCAACAGATCGTTCCACTTATACACCTGCGGCTCCAAGAACATTTGTTTTCGGGATTCAATACAATTTTGTAGGAAATAAATAAAAAGTGCAGCACTCAGAAGCTGCCTGAAATACCATATTTATGGAAGCAATAAGCATAGAAAAAAACACTGAGAAACGTGGTTTTAAGAAAATTGTAAAGAAAAATATTTACAAATGGCATAGGATTATTGGTCTGATTACAATCATCCCGGTGATCTTCTGGACAATCTCCGGATTGATGCATCCTTTTATGTCTCATTGGTTTAAGCCTAAAATAGCCAAAGAATTTCTGATGCCTCAGACCTTGAAAAAGGAGGATATTACTTTGTCTTTACAACAGGTTTTAAAACAAAATGAAATTACCCAGTTTAAGAACTTCAGAGTGCTTTCGTTTGGTGGGCAGACCTATTATCAGGTAAAAAGAATGGCGGGGAAACTCTCCTATTTTAACACCAGAACAGGACTGGAATTATCCAAAGGTGATTTGGTTTATGCCGAATGGATGGCCAGAGAATTGAGTCAGGACAGTATTTCCAAAATCAAAACCATTTCAGTTCAGAGCGATTTTGACAAGCAGTACAAATTTGTAAACCGGCTTCTTCCGGTGTATAAAGTTCAGTTTGAGAGACCGGATGGACTGGATATTTTTGTAGAAACGGAATCGGGGAGAATGGCTACTTTTAATACGAACGCCCGCAAAGGATTTATCTGGATTTTTGATGTATTTCATAACTGGTCTTTCCTGGAAGCTATTTCAAATAACTGGCTCAGGGTAACTGTGATGCTGATTTTGCTGATAATTATCTCTGTTTCAACGTTTTCGGGGCTGGTGATTTATGGATTGATGTGGAAGAAATTTAAAAAGCCCCGGAACAATAAGGATCAGGTTGGTATTTTACGTAAATATCACAGACAAATCGGGCTCTGGGTGAGTTTTGTAACTTTTACTTTTTCACTTTCCGGGGCTTATCATGTAAGCACTAAATATACACCGGATGAGCGACTGAAATATGTTTACGAGCCTACTTTTAAAACTGAAGACCTGCAAATGGCTTCATTTACCTTGCCTCTGGACTGGTCGAGGCTTACCAATATTTCTCTGGTTAAGCTTAAAAAACAGGATTATTTCCAGGTTTTTTACAAAAAGGATGAAGACAAACCTGCCTCAATCGAATACCTGGATGCCAGATCCGGAATGACATTGAAAGAAGGGAATCTGATTTATGCCAAATATCTCGCTAATAAATTCGCCAATATGGAGGCTAAATTGAAGGAAAATACAAATGTTTCTTCTGCGGAATGCTGTGAACCTTCTTCTGACCTCGAGAGTGAAGATATCAATGAGGCCAATCTTCTTAAAACAGAATGGATGACTAAATTTGACAGAGAGTATGGTTTTGTCAATAAACGCCTTCCTGTGATGAAACTTGCCTATAATACTGGGAATCATGCCACTTTTTACATCGAAACGGGAACCGGTCGGTTAGCGGCAAAAGTAGAAGATGCGGACAGAAGAGAGGGATATTCTTTTGCTATTTTTCATAAATACCTGTTTATGGACTGGGCAGGAAAGGATGTCCGTGACATCGTAACAATGATATCGGTTTTAGGAGTACTGGTAGTCAGTTTATTTGGCCTGGCCTTGTTTCTTAAAATAAAATAAAACCTGCCGGTTTGATAAAAACCTTCTTCGGTGAGGAAGGTTTTTTTATGTACTCATTTTTAGATATTACGGTAGATTTCAAACAAAAGCCTGTTTTTTTGCTTTCAATCTTTAATAAATTATTAAATTGGATCGATGAAAACAATAGAACGGTTTTCCAGGTTTTAATGCCTGATTCAGGTAAAAATCCGGTTGATTTCAGTTTGAATCAGATTAAATAGTATCCAAAAACGCCCAATGAAAGTAATGCAGGTAAGTCCGCAAAGAACCACCAGTGAGATTAAGAACTTTGTTCTTAGCCCTTATTTTGGTGATGGGCTTCGTATAACCTTTGGGGTATTGCTGCCCAGTTTGATTCTTTTCAAGTTCAACTTACTCAATGTTGGTATAACGATATCCCTGGGAGCGGTTTGTGCCAGTGTTCCTGATACGCCCGGGCCTATTTTGCATAGAAGAAATGCTATGCTTATCTCTACCTCCCTGGTTTCTGTAGTTTCCCTCTTAATCGGTCTAGGAAACTGGTCACCTTATATTCTTGGTATTCTGATTGTAGGTTTCAGCTTTTTGTTTTCCATGTTTTATGTCTATGGCGCAAGAGCAGCTTCTGTTGGTACGGCGGCCTTACTGGTAATGACACTGGGAATTGGTGATGTAAGACCTATTCTTGACATATTTCTCTATTCACTCAGCATTCTGGCCGGTGGACTTTGGTACACGGCATTAAGTCTTTCACTGTATGAAATTATGCCATACAGACTGGCTCAGCAGTCCTTGGGTGACAGTATTGTGGAGGTTGCCAGGTTTATGAGAATTAAAGCCGGATTTTATGGCGACCAGATTTCATATGAAGATAATTTTAATAAACTGATTGAAGCCCAGATTGTTGTAAATGAAAAGCAGGATGCGGTGAGAGAAATGCTTTTCAAAAGTCGTGAAATTGTCAGAGAATCTACTCAGGAGGGAAGATTTCTGCTCCTGGTTTTTGTGGATATGGTAGACTTGTTTGAACAAATCATGTCAACATTTTACAATTATAAAAACCTGCACGAACAATTTGATGAAGCAGGGATTCTGAAAAAATATGAAGCCATACTTCTCCAGCTGGCGCATCAGCTGGAAGATACGGGATATGCGCTGAAGGTAGGAACAATCCCGCATATTTCTCCCAATCTTCCCCGAAAAATCCAGGAATTAAAACAAGCCATCAGTGATCTTGAAAATGGTCCTGATGCTGAAAAATATTCCCCGATCAGTATCGGAGCCCTGAAAAATATTGAGGTTAATATTGAGAATATTTTCGTCAGAATTAAGAAAATCAAAGGCAGTTTTAAAGTTAGAAAACAGCGGTTACTTGGCAAAAATGAGCTGGAAACCTCTCCGTTTATTACTCACCAGGACTATGATGTAAAGCTGTTCAAGGAGAATTTAAGTTTAAGCTCTCAGATTTTCAGACATTCCATGAGAGTCGGAATTGTTATGCTGCTGGGTTTTATCATTGCACAATCATATCCTTTTTTGCACAGTAACTGGATTTTGCTGACAATTATGGTGATTATGAAGCCTGGTTTCAGCCTGACTAAGGAACGGAATTATCACCGTCTGATCGGAACGGTAGCCGGAGCAGTAGTAGGAATGCTGATTTTGAAATGGGTGGAAGATAAGCAGGCTCTTTTCGCTATTTTGCTGTTTTGTATGTTGGGAGCCTATAGCTTTCAGCGTAAATATTATATTGTAAGTGTATTGTTTATGACTCCTTTTATCCTGATTCTCTATGATTTTCTGGGAATGGGAAGCAGGGCAATTCTGATAGAAAGAGTATATGATACCTTAATCGGAGGAGGGATTGCGTTTATTGCCAATTATTTCCTTCTGCCTAATTGGGAGCATGAAAAGCTGAGGAGTGTCCTTACCGAAATGCTGAGTGCCAATCTCAATTATTACAGACAGGTTTCAGGGCTTTACTTTGGAAATGCTTATGAGAGAACGCCTTATAAAATGGCGAGAAAAGATGTTTTCGTAAAAAGTGCCAACCTCGCTTCCGCTTTTCAGAGGATGTTTTCAGAGCCTAAAAGTAAACAGAACAGTATCAAGGAAGTGCATAAATTCTCGGTATTAAATCATTTACTGTCTTCTTATATTGCCACGCTGGTATTATATGCCAAGGAGCATTTTGATAGTATTCCTGATCTGGAAGAACTGAAATTGATTGCTGAAAATACAGAACATTTACTGGAAGAAGCCATTAAAGTATTAGAACACGATGAGCAGGTTGAGCCGGAAAATATCAGGTTAATAAAAATCAGACATCAATATGATTTTGAAGAAGAAGGAGCCATTCTTATTCCCGAACAATTCATAAATATCCAGAAAGTCGCTTTGGATATTTATAAAATTTCTGAAAAAATCAAGGTATAATAAATACACCAAATATTACGATGTAAACGTTTTCGTGAGAATAAAATGCTTCTTTCTGTACAGAAAGCAGGCTCTTTTCTCTATAATTCTTCCTTTTTGCTTAGAGTATTAATAGATCATGATTTGCTTTTGAGGTTTAGAAGGGTAACCAAACCCAATCCTCAAAACGTTTAATGATTATGATTAAGTCTCTGTGTATCTGTCTCTTTTTATGTCTTGAAATCGGAATTAATGTTTCTTTCGGACAGGACGTTCATATGTTTACAGACCAAATGAAAGAAGCGCCTGTCGGCGGAGGTTTTCAGATGGAAGATTACTGGGTTTGGGGTAGTTCTGTCGTAAAAGGTGAAGATGGACTGTTTCATATGTTCGTTTCCAGATGGCCTAAAAAATTGCCTTTCCATCCGGGTTGGCTTGTCGCTTCGGAAATAGTTCATGCTACTTCCAAAACGGCGGAAGGTCCTTATCAGTTTAGCGAAGTGACTTTGCCCGCCCGGGGTGCAGAATACTGGGACGGCCGTTCCACACATAATCCCCGGATTACGAAATACAAGGATACTTATATTTTGTTTTATATGGGTTCTACACACCCTTTTGCAGATATTTCCAATCCTGATACCCTTACACTTGACTCTCCCTATACCACTGTGGCCCGGTCAAACAAGCGGATTGGTATCGCTACTTCTAAAAGCCCTTATGGCCCCTGGGAAAGAAGAGATGCACCTGTTCTTGATACCAGATCAGATACCTATTACAGCTTTCTGACTTCAAATCCTGCTCCCTGGATCAATGAAGATGGTAGTGTATTACTGGTTTTTAAGTCAAGAGCTTATAAGAAAACATATCCTTTTCATGGAGATATGTCAATTGGCGTGGCTAAAGCACCTCATTTTTCAGGACCTTACACGGTTGTAAACCAGGCTCCTGTTTTTGGAAAAGACCAGATTGGGGAAGTGGAAGACCCTTTTATCTGGAAGGATAAAAAAGGTTTCCATCTGATAGCCAAAGATCAGAGAGGTGGAATAACGGGTGAAAAACATGCTGGTTTGTTGGCGCATTCAACCGACGGGCTTTCCTGGAAGCTGGATAAAAACCCTAAATCTTACTCAAAAACACTGAAATGGTCCGATGGTAAAACGCAGACAATGGGGCAATTAGAACGGCCTTTTGTTTTGATTCAGAACGGAAAACCAACGCATTTGTTTTTTGCTACCATGGATGGTCCCGGTGGATTTAACAATGCGACAAAATCCTGGAATATGGTTGTGCCATTGAAATAGTAATTTCTCTAAATGTTTAATCTTCTCAATTTCTATGAAAATCTTCTCAAAATCAATCTGTTTCTTCTTGCTTCTGGTGGTAAGTTTTAACCTTTCTGCACAAAATGGAGATGAGGAAAAGGAAATGTTTAACAAAGGAAAAGACCGGAATCAGAAAGCCATCGATGAGGCTGTAAATGGTTGGTGGACTGCCTCCATGAAAACACATCAAAAAAGAATAGAATGGTGGGAGGAGGCTAAATTTGGAATGTTTGTTCATTGGGGTATTTATTCTCTTCCGGCAGGAGAGTGGAAAGGGAATAAGGTTTCAGGCTATGCAGAGCATTTGATGCGGAAAGAGAAAATAAGCAGAAAAGATTACCTGAGTCTGGCTTCACAGTTTAATCCTGTTGATTTTAATGCGGAAGAATGGATAAAAACTGCCAAAAATGCCGGAATGAAATATTTTATCATTACTTCAAAACATCATGATGGTTTTGCGATGTATGACTCAAAAATTTCTGATTTCAATATCATTCAGCAAACCCCTTTCAAACGGGATCCGATGAAAGAACTGGCAGATGCCTGTCATAAGAATGGGATGAAATTCGGCTTTTATTACTCTCATGCTTTTGATTGGGAGTATCCTGATGCACCCGGAAACGATTGGGAATATCGGAACCCAGGTGGAGATCTGGGTTTGTATGGTGGAGTTAACTGGTATGACCTGCATCCTGAATTGTTGCCTAAAGCTGTAAAATACGTGAATGATAAAGCCATTCCCCAGATTAAGGAACTGATTCAGAAATATCATCCGGATATTTTGTGGTTTGATACCCCTTCTAAATTGCCACTATCTGAAAACATCAGAATTCTGAAAGCAATCAGGGAAACCGATCAGAATGTAGTGGTGAATGGCAGACTTGCCGGAACGGCTGATCTGATGTTTGGAGATTACAGAAATACATCTGACCGTCCTGCTGAATTTTATCCGGTAAAAGAAGCCTGGGAGGCAATTCCGACTACCAATGAATCATACGGTTATCATAAATTTGATGACAGCCATAAACCTGTCAGCTTTTTCATAAAACTGATGGCAAAAGCCGCTTCAAAAGGAGGAAACTTATTGATGAACATCGGTCCGATGGGAAATGGTAAATTTGATGTCAAAGACCTGAATATTCTGAACGGAATCGGAAAATGGATGTCTGTTAACGGAGAAAGTATCTATGGGTCAAAGTCCTCAGATTTGCCTTTGCAAAGCTGGGGAGTGATTACTTCAAAGGATTCCAGAGAGTTTTTACATGTTTTTGACTATCCGGCAGACAGACAGCTAGTCCTGGGAGGTTTGAAAACCAAACCTGTTAAAGCCTATCTGTTAATGGATAAAACAAAAAAGGCCCTGAAAATCAAGAAAATTAATGAAACGGATTTGAGTATTTTGCTGCCAGTGAATTGCCCTGATACGATCAATACAGTCATTGTGCTGGAGGTGAAAAAGCCGGTAGAAACAGCAGGTTCCAGACTTCTTTCTGCCAGAATTCCGAATCGTTTACTGGCATTTGATGCAGTTCAGCACGGTAAAGATTTGAAGTTTGGCGATGGCAAAGCCACCCGTTATGATGTAGAAAACTGGAAAAATACCAGTCAGTCGCTAAGCTGGCCATTCAGGTTGAATGAAGCAGGAACTTTCAAGCTTATTCTAAAATACAGTATTTCACCGGAAAGTGAGGGCCGGTTTATCCTGGAAGATAAGGATTTTAAACTGGAAGGAAGTACTTCCCCTAGTCAGAAGAATTTTGAAGTGGTAAACAAAGAATCAGGCATTGTAAAATTATCGGCAGGAGATCATGAATTGAAAATGATTCCGCTTGAAATAAAAAAGGGGGAATTAATGAAATTGATGGAGATTCAACTGATTCCTCAAATCTGAAAAATATCCCGATTCTTTAAAGATACCATAACAATTCCTTAACTGCTCCGATGGTAATTAAGGACTAATTTTGAATCGTAAAAAAAAAGGAATATAGCGGGGTGAATCATGATTTTTACAAGATTTTGACTGATCAAATACAATATTGCCAACAGAATATCAAAGATTAGCTTTTGTCGTAAATACTAAACTGACTCGCTCATAGTGAGTCAGTTTTTGAAAATTTACAGAACAGGATTAAAGAAGCAGGATAGGCAAGAACAAACCCTATGTGTCCTATGTTCCTATATGGTTACAAAGATATTTCCAGGAGCAAAGACACCTATGTGTCCTATGTTCCTATGTGGTTGCAAAGATATTTCCAGGAGCAAAGACACCAATGTGCGCTATGTTTCAATGTGGTTGCAAAGATATTTCCAGGAGCAAAGACACCAATGCGCGCTATGTTCCTATGTGGTTACAAAGATATTTCCAGGAGCAAAGACCTATGTTCCTATGTGGTTACAAATTCACAAAACAGTGGAGCTTATAGTGTTTTCCAAAGCCAGAGAGAGTCCTCTTTGGCTTTTGTTTTTGTTAATGAATTCTTAATCTGAATCATGATTGCGCAATTAATCTTTTGCAGTAGTTTAGAGGGATAATGCACATTAAAATCCAGCACTTCAAACAAGGAATCAGCCCGGGAAATGTGATGGATTTAAGACAAAAACACTAATCCGTTAAATCAACAATCAATGACTGCCAAAAGGTTAATTTATCTTTATTCAGATTCTACTTTTACTCCCTGGAAGGAGAATATTTTTGGACGCACAATAGCCTCATTTTTACAATCAACGCCTGAAAACTACTATCCATACGTTACACATTTTGTAGGATTTACAGAGGAATTTGCCAACTTCCTCCGTCAGTTCGATATTGTTTTTAATGTTTGTTACGGGTTTGGAGAATATGGACAACATGAAATCAGCCAATGGCTTGAAAGTAAGGAGATTCAGCATACGGCAAGTTTGTATGAATCACAGAAAATGGCGAAAGACAAAGTAGAACTGCCTGCATTATGTAAGCGCATCGGAGCATATACCCCTGCTATCATTCCACTCGGCGAACTGGCAAATCATGAGGCGCAACGCTTCATTGCCAAACCACGTTTTGGTAGTTTGCATCAGAATATGCATGTATTTGAAAAGGAAAATATTCCTTATGAATTGCTGATGGAACAGGAAGATCTGGTAATTCAGCCTTATCTGACCGGCCGTGAATTTACCGTAGGTATTATTCCGGATGAAGAAGCGCAGGAATACATTTGTCTGACACCGCTTGAAATCAAGCCGGACGATGACCGTGAAGTGTACATCGCCGGACAAAAATACGGTACAACAGAAAAGGTGCTGAATCCGGAATTGGATAAGCAGCTTTGCGAGGAAATGAAGCAAACGGTGTTAAAATTGCATAAGGTTTTAAATCTCAGAGGAATGTCGCGGACTGATATCCGTTTGTCGGACGGGAAGATTTATATACTTGATATCAATACGATGCCAAACCTGGATGCCAATAGTTTTCTTCCTTATATTGCCAAAAATGAAGGCATTTCATTGCAGGAACTTTTTAGAAGATTGTTACTCAGATTTGAGAACGTATATTTTAAAACGGATAATCTGGTACTGGCAGGAGTGGAAAATTAATATCGTTTCCGAATGTTAAAGATCCCCGCGGGATAATTCAATCCGAATTAGCTTGCGGGGATTTTGTTTGAAATAAAGCTGCTTTTAAGACTGGCATGATTCTTTCCGATTGAAATTTCATGTAAATTGAAATTCCTGAGTAAATAAAATTAATAATTTAAAATCTTCAGTTAATATATAAATCTATGCAGGCAACGGAAATTATTGCAGAGCTTTCAAAAGCGCAGGATGATCAGATTAAAAAATTGAATACAATTGTAACCAAAGCAATTAATGAGAAAGATGTACTTGCTGATGAATTGTATCAATTGTACGAGGTATCAGACTCAATCGGAGACAAGGTAGCAGATAAAGTCGCAGATTTTGGCGGGAGCTGGAAATTTATCATTTCCTTTACAGCAGTACTAATCGTCTGGATATTCATCAATACAATCGGGATTATAAAGCACCATTTTGATCCTTATCCTTATATTTTGCTGAATTTAATGCTTTCCTGTGTGGCTGCTTTGCAAGCTCCGGTAATTATGATGAGTCAGAACCGAAAAGAGGAAAAAGACCGCAAAAGAGCTGAAAGTGATTATCTTATTAACCTGAAATCAGAAATTGAAGTAAGACATCTGCAAGAGAAAATAGATTTACTTATGACAGAACAGCTTCCCGGAATGTTCGATCTGCAAAAAGCCCAGATGGAATTGATTCAGAAATTAAGCGAACGGATCCTGACGAAAGGAGAGACGGACATCAATGATCCGATGCAAAAACCTGAGTAAATACCTTCTGCAAAAACATTGTTTTTTTAATCTTAATCCATGTTCTGTGGCACACAGAGCATAAAGGCAGTGGCCCGTGAGCCACGGATCACGGTGAAGGAAAATCGTAACGCTGCAATAAGCCCTCTACATTTAATATTTTTCCTTGCCTTGGAGAAGGTATTAACATTTACAGTTCCTTGATTTTAATATTTCGGAATGAAATACCTTTTGACCAATCTTGTAAAGAAATGAGACCTTTGGTGTGTTTTCCGAATTCAGGGAAAGTCTTGAAACCAGAATTTGCTACCATGGTTTTCCAATTTTCGCTGTTTAGGTCCTCCGAGGCGGTAAGAATGCCATTCAAATAAAATTCAATCTTTCCATTTACCTGTTTAATTTCCGATTGATTCCATTGCCCGACTGGTTTATCGGGAGCGGGATTTTTTTGCTCATAAAATCCGTACAAACAGCCCGGACGCTTTTTTGCACTGAATGCGTAATCATGATGGGATTTTTCCAGCAATTGATATTCAGGACCGGAAGCCCAGGCCTTTGGAATATCTTCTCTCTCAACAACATTAATAAAAACACCGCTATTGCCTTCTTTTGAAATCTTCCATTCAAACTTTAAATCAAAATTTTCAAACTCCTTATCAGTGACTAAATCTTCTCTTTCTACATCCGGAATAGTCGCATCACATTTTAATTCTCCGTTTTTAACCACCCAGGCAGAGGCAGTTTTTCCTTTATTGTATAAATGCCAGCCTTTGCTTGTTCTTCCATCAAACAATAACTTCCAGCCCTCTTTCTTTTCTTTGGCTGATAGTTGATTTACCAAAGTGCTGCTTTGCGATAATACACAGAAAGTGCTTGCTGTAAAGAAAAGGGATAATATTACTTTTTTCATTTCGGGATTAATATGAAGATTCTGAATATTTTTATTTGAATTTCTTTTTTGATAAGTAATCGTGGCTCGATTTGATACTTTCAAACATATTGCCTTTGGTTACATCTTGTTCTACAAACCATTTCTCCAGACCTGCTATTTTGCGGGCTGCAAAAATTTTATCAAAATCGATTGTACCATTTCCTACCTCAGTTATGTTTTTGCTACCTGCTTCCATATCTTTTACATGCCAGAGCGGAAATCTTCCCGGATATTTTTCAAAATACTTAATTGGGTCGTATCCTGCTTTTATAATCCAATATAAATCCAACTCAATTTTAACCAGATCAGGAGATGTATTCGTAATGATATGGTCAAAAACAAGTGTAGAATCATTGTAATTTTTAAATTCAAAATCGTGGTTATGATAGGCAAACTGAATACCGGCTGATTTTGTTACTTCACCGGATTTACTCAGCAAATCCGGCAGTAAAGCATAAGTTTCATGGGTTTGTTCTTTGGGAAATAAATAAGGACAAACCATGTATCTGGCACCAATATTATCTAAGTCTTCCACAGCTTTCTCCCAACCATCCGTTAACGAACCTTTTGATTTATTACCAATGCCTGCTGCATGATGCGAGCTTACTACTTTTACCCCTGTATTTTTAAGAATCGTTTTAAACTCAGCAGGTGTTTTTCCGAAAAAAGTCCCATTATATCCATATATTTCTAATTCTCTGTAGCCAAGTGAAGCCACCTTTTCTAAGGTACCTTCCAGATCTTTTGCAACAAATTCCCGAACAGAAAATAATTGTAATCCTAACGATTTAACTTTTTGGGGTGCGGCATACAAATTGATAGTTCCTATAGTTGCTGCTCCAACACCTAATGATTTTAAAAACTGTCTTCTTTCCATTTATTGGTATTTTTAAATTTTAATTCAATCATTAAACTTGTTACAATCAAATAAAATATGATGAAATGATACCCTTAATCCACGCTCTTTAATCCATGTTCTGTGGCACACAGAGCATAAAGGTAAAGCAAGTGATCCGTGAGGCACGGTGCTGATGTGAATGCAAAATAAGCTTGTGTGATAAGAAATACCTTTAATCAGATTTTCCATATTTAGTACTAAATTGTCTTAATATTGTATATTGTAAAAAACAATATGGAAATGAAGGATAAAAAAATGACATTGGAGATTATATCTACTAATTATGGAAGCTCATTACTGTTAAAACATTTACGTGCAAAATCACCATGTTTAAAATTATCCTGGCATTTTCATCCGGAGATTGAATTAGTTTATATACCAAGAGGAAAAGGGAAACTCTATATTTCCAACGTAGTTAAGCCATATGATAATGGCGTTATTATCTTATTGCACTCCAATATTCCACATCGGTGTTTTGATTTTGGATTTGAAAATGAAATATATGAGGAATATCTTGTTCAGGTTTTGCCTGAGAAACTGGATAATATTTCAGTCCTCTTTCCTGAATTTGATAAAATCGAGCAAATGTTAAAGGCATCTAAGCAGGGGATAATTTTAGTACTGCAGGAAGAACATCATTTTTTTCATAAGCATTTTGAAAGACTTTTTAACGCTCAATCAGTAGAGCAGCTATTGTTTTTTTTTGAAATTTTACACCTTTTGTCAAAAGAAAACTATAAGAGCGTAGAAGCGACGTTGAACACGCATATCCCATCAACGAGTATTGAGCGGATTGATAAAGTTTTTAATTTCATAGCTGAACATTTCACGGAAGATATTCGTAGCCAGGATATAGCGCAATTCCTCCATTTTACGAATTCTTCATTTTGCCGCTTTTTTCAAAAGCATACACAAAAAACCTTTAAAGAGGCATTAAATGAGTATCGCCTTGCTCATGCCTGTAAATTATTGGCTCATACCGATAAAAGTATAGAAACTATTGCTTATGAGTCGGGTTATGGAAGTCAGTCTTTTTTTAATCGAATGTTTAAGCGTTTCAACGGAACAACGCCATTATCTTACAGATGTAAGTGGCAATTAAAAAAATAAGAAGAGGATTTTAGCTTTTGTCTGTAATTCTTAGTCCATGCTCTGTGGCACACAGAGTATAAAGGAGAGGCAAGTAGTCCGTGAGTCACGGACCACGGAGCAGGAGGATTTTAGCTTTTGTCTGTAATTCTTAGTCCATGCTCTGTGGCACACAGAGTATAAAGGAGGCAAGTGATCCGTGAGTCACGGACCATGGAGCAGGAGAATTTTAGCCTTTGCCTGTAGCTCTATTTTCCCCTGCCTTCATTTGAATACTTTTATACAAGCATAAAAACAAAAGTCGTTTTGTCTCTCTCAGGGATGAACAAAACGACTTTTAAATGATTGATTTCTACTGTTATTTCTTTAAAACAAGTTCGATTTTATCTCCGACTGTTTTATTGCTTTTATAATCGAAGCCTAAAAATGCTGCTAAAGTTTTTGCAATCTGATTCTGATATAATTGCTCGCTGGTTTTGATTTCTCCTAAAGCTTTGGTGTCAGGACCCATCGTGGCAAACCATATCTGATCTGAATAAGCTGTTTTATAGCCATGATCCGTCCATTTCGACTTAGGTTTGATTCCTCTGCCGTGGTCACTGGTGATGATAAAGGTAGTTTTGTCTTTATATTGAGGATCAGACTGTACCAAATCCCAGAGATCTTTCAGAAAAGTGTCGAAGTTCTGTGCTGCCTGTAAATAGCCCTCATAATTACCGGCATGAGCATAATCATCTGTTTCATCAAATGCCAGGAAAAGTACTTTAGGGTGTTTGTTTTTTACATATTCTTTGGCCAGATGATAGGTAACAAAATCATGTCGGTCAGCAATCTGATTAGGTACCTGCGTCTGAATTTCATTCAGTAATTCTTCTTTCGGACTAAGTTTTCCTTCTACCAGTTCTTTGCCTGAGTTTACAGGAATACCTGTACGTTTTTCATTAATAATAAACGGGAAACAATCCCAGGTGGAAAAGGCTGCAATTCTACCCTTCAGCTCTTTTTGCTGGTTAAGAAATTCCAGTACTGTTGTATTGGGGTTATCAATTTTATCATTGGAATTGATCTTTTCATCATCTGAGAAGCCGGCAAGAATTTCATTGTAACCCGGGTATGAAAACCATTGCTGATTCGTTACATTGACTAAACTTCCCAAATCTCTGTTTCCATGCAGCTGTCCTTTGGAAGCGATGGTTTTCCAGAAAAACGGAAGTAATTTGCTTCTTCTCAGTTCAAGGGTGTCAGACCAGTATTTTTGTTTCAAAGACTTGGCATCTTTGGTGTATTGCCCGTCATTAAGAAGGGTTGAGTCAATTCCTCCGAAAACTTCCTTCCAGCGGAAACCATCGGTAGTAATAAGAAATACGTTTTCAGTTTTGCGTTGTTCCTGTCCGAATCCTGTAAAAAGGATAAAGGCAAGAATTAAAGTAAATAAGGCTTTTTTCATGTTTGGAGGTATATACCTGGCTTTATTCAAAAATCAGGTAGTTTTGATGTCCGTGATAACTCAATAAATGTTTTACCGACATTTCTTTAAGCTCTTCCAGTGAAGGAATCGTCTGATCGGTAAGCTTAGCCATTTCATCCCACTCTCTCATTTGTAAACTCAATTGAAATAAGGAATTTCTTTCAAAAGAACGGGCCTCCTGCAGCGTCATAGGTCCTCCCTGAAATTTCAGTGTTTCCTTGCTGGCTTCAGAAAGCTTTGCAAAATATTCAGGATTAGTAAAAGTAAGGTATCTTTTGGCCTGAACGTGATTGAGAATCAGGTCTGCAATTTTTTGAGAAAAGCCATTCTGGATGATATAGTTTGCTCCGACTCTCTCATGTGAGCGGTGCCCGAATCCCCTCATATCCTCGTCCATTCCGATCGGAAGCAGATGGCCGATGTCATGGAAAAATGCTGCTAAAATAACGTCATCATCGTACCCTCCTTGCTGGGCAAGCTGAGCACTTTGAATACTGTGTTCTAATACTGAGACTGGTTCACCGATATACTCAGTGTCTCCGTAAGATTCGTAAAGCCCAAAGATAGCTTCAACTCTTTTTTCAAGCATAGATTCGATGATAGACATTTTCTTAATTCTTAAGGTTTAAATAGTTGAATATAAAGAAAAAAACCGCCGGAACCCCGGCGGTAAGGTAATCATATTGTTATTTAATAATCCACATAATGGCATTGATGTTATCGCTTCCGCTAAACTGACGTGTAATAGCATCCGTGACATTAACCTGGTTCGTTGATAATTCCGAACTTGGATATTGGTATCTCAAAGGAATTTTTGTTCCGTTTGCAGTACCAGGGCCAACCAGGAATGTAGGAACACCTGTTCTGCGCCAGTTGAAATAGGCTTCATATCCTGAATTCTGGAAGAAAGCGATGTATTTCTGGCTAAGGATCTGGTTAAGACCTGCCGCAGTATTTCCTGCATATTTTACATTACTCTGAGCAAGATATGCCGTAGCATCTGTAATGCCATAGAATGACATAGAAGCTTTGATACCTTGTTCATACCATGTTTGCGCATTTCCCGAAACCCAGCCCTGATTAATAGCTTCTGCAATGTTGAAACATAATTCAGGATAACTTACAATGAAAGTATTTTCTCCGGTATATGAGCTGTAGTAACGTTTACGGCTTTGGAAAGAATATTCACCTTTACCTGCTTTTGAAGACATATCTGCTAAATCTTCACCGGAGCTGGCTCCTACATAAGCATCGAAATCAGTTGCTTTTAAGCCTTTTGCCAATTGAGCTTCTGCAGGTTCAGCTACCACAAAAAGACGTGGGTCTTTGAAGTTTTTCAATAAATCCAGATAAGTTTTGGACATATTTTCACGGGTTGCATTATTCCCGAGGTTATCAGGGTTACGCGGATATTTGTTATTAGTACCCCAGACAAACTGAAGACTTTCAGACAAATCGCCCATCAACGGATATTTCGAAGGGTTGTTAAGTACATTGGCAAAATCCTGTTTCACTTTCAAATCAGTATCGTCTGCTTTTTTACTTAAATGGATCAGAACACGCAATCTGAAAGTATTAACAGCTTTCTGCCATTTACGAAGGTCATTTGCATAATAGATATCACCGTCAAGGGTTTTATTTCCTGAAGCAATCAATTGTGTAAGGTCACTGTTTGAATCTTCAAGCCATTTAAGTACCTGAACGAAAACATCTTTTTGTGTATCGTATTTAGGCTTATCTACTGTCAGACCTTGCAAGGCATCTTTCACAGGAAGATCTCCTACTCTCAAAGTCATGTTTGTGTAATAATATGCACGAAGAAATTTACCTAAAGCGGAGTAGGGGTTAAGGTCTTTTGCACCACTTTTCTTCGCCTCTTCTTCCATTTTGATAACGTTTTTCAAGGTAGTAAACGGCAAAGTTGCATTACCCCATGAATATTCGTTGGTCGAATAATAGTTATAATTTGAGCAGTAAAACTGATTGTAACGCATTATATCGTTCCATGCCTCATCATTCATTTTCTTAAGAGCATCTCTTAAAATGATAGAAGAAGGAACTGAAGTAGGCAAGTTTGGGTTTTGCTCCAATGTCTGGTAATCATTACAACCAGTCATAAGAGAAATAGTCATGAGAGATGCCACCGCTCTCAGTCCTAAAGATGATTTTTTAAAATAAGATATGATATTTTTCATGATGCTTCGATTAATTTTTTTCGGTTTTAAGATTGATGAGCCATCCTCACAATACATTAGCATTTGCTCATCAGGATAATTTTTCCGGATTAAAAAACAATATTGATGTTTACACCATAGCGTTTCATGGTAGGTGTCTGCAATGAAGTACTTGCGCTCATTCCGGTAAACTGATCCATATCCACACCACTGTGTTTGCTGTCAATGAAGTAGAATAAATTACGTCCTACCAAAGAAATTGAAGCGTTTCTGATGAAAGATTTCGCAAGAACTTTTTGTGGAATTGAATATCCGATAGTGATTTCACGCAATTTTGAGAAAGTTTTGCTCATCAGGTTACCTTCTGAAGTACCGTTGTAACGACTGATATAATCCTGCGCATAAGTTTTGATAGTATTCGGCGCAAATTTCAAAGAAGAATAGTTGGTGATTAATCCGGTCTGTGCATCATAGGTAGGTGATCCGTCAGTGATCATTACACCTTCTCCGATATAAGATTTGATACCTTGAACATCTAACTCACGTGCAGCACCTAAAGCTCCCTGAACTGTTTCAATGTTACGTCCGCCACGGAAAGTTTGTTTTAGAATATAATCTTCAATCACACCGCCAACACGTCCGTCAAATGAAACACTTAAAGACCAGTTTTTGTATGAGAATTTGTTATTAATACCCCAAACCCAGTCCGGATTAGAATTTCCTACAAACGAACCTTTAGTATTTACGATCGGACGTCCACCTGCATCATTGATGATTTGTCCGTCAGCAGTTCTTTGGAAAGTAGCCAGATAAACCTTGTCAATTCTGTCACCAATATTGATAAACTGAGTATTTAAATTACCTGATACGAAGTAGTTTGAAGGTAATTTGTCGATTTTATCACCGTTTTCGTTATAAACCTCCTTAAGTGTTTCCTGGAAAGTTGACCAGTTAACCTGCATATCCCAGTTGAAACCTTTTTGTTTTAAAATGTTTCCTTTCAAAGTAACCTCCCAACCGGATTTCTGAGTTTTAATACCGTTTACGATAGCAGAAGTATAACCTGTTGTCTGAGAAAGATCACGGTTAAAGATTCTCGGGCCGTCATTAGAAGTAAAATAAGTAACATCAGCAGTAAAACGGTTTTTCAATAAGCTCAGCTCCACACCGGCTTCAATCTGCTCTGAAGTATTTGGCTTAAGCGCAGGGTTATTGATTTTGTCTGAATATGTTGCACCCGGAAGGTTGTCGTATGATGGTGAAATCGAATAACCTACAGAGTTTGCATAGTTAGGGCCGTCGTAAGAAGAGTTATATTCTGAACCATAACCCAGAGGATAAGTACCGCTTGGGTTGGTACCGATTGTAGAACGGGTTAAGCCATCTTTTACGTTAGCATAAGATACACGTGCTTTTAACATAGAAATAGCCTCCGGTAATTTCACATAGTCATTAACAATTGTACTTAAACCAAAAGATGGATAGAAGAATGTATTGTTTCCTTTAGGAAGGGTTGACAAGTGGTCAATACGACCTGTAGTAGATACCGTCAGTAAACCTTTATACGATAAATCGGCAGAATAGTATCCACTTTGTACTTCCATATCCGAAACGTAACTGAATGCTTTAATTGGTCTCAGTGAGTTAGAGAAAGTATATACACCAGGGGTGTTCAGGTAATCTGTCAATACATAACTTGAATTGTATTTGAAGCTACGAATGTTAGCACCGGCCCAAACTTTCACATCAAATTTATTGTCAAACTTCTGATCGTATTTAAGTAAGATATCAGTATTGTTTTCAAATAAAGTACGTTTATCTTCTCTGTAGTCACCTTTTGCTTCTTCACGGCCATATACTGTAGCAGAATAAGGGAATTTTTCAGAACGGAAGATGTCATAAGTGGTTACTGAAGTACGACCCATTACGCTAAAGTTGTTGTTGATTTTGTAATCAAGCGAAGCGTAACCGTAAATATCATTTTTGTAATGACTTCTCAACCATTCGTATGCTACGAAATATGGGTTGTTGTAACGCTGATATTCAGCATAAATTTGTTGAACACCTTCTTTTCCGGCTTGCCAGTAGTTGCGCATATCATCTACGTTCCAGTCTGCGCCACCCCAGATTACCATGTTATAGATTAATGAGTTAGGGCCATAGTTTACGTCAGGGATATTCGGGGTTGACTGACGGTTATAATTAAGATTGGCATCAAATGTCAATTTCGGAGAGAAGCGGTATTTCGTTGAAATGTTAAAATTCGTAATATTTAACTGTGTATTAGGAACAATCCCTTTCTGATAGTTATGAGATAAAGAGAAACGGATATCAGCTTTATCATTACTGCTTGAAATGGCAATGTTATTGTTCGCTAAAACACCGTCACGAAGGAAACGGGTTAAATTGTTTGCTCCTCTTGCAGTCCATGGTGTTGGAATGCGTTTTCCGGTTGCAGGATCAATAGGGCTGTCATATTGTGCGATTTTAGTGTTTCCGCTCGGATCAAATTTTGGTCCCCAGATATCATAGTCACCATCATTTTTTCCTCCTCCGCGACCATCAACGAATTCGTAGATACCGTGGTCACCAGGGCCATATAAATCCTGTACTTTAGGAATTGCATTGAAACCATGTTCAACCATCGTTGAAGAGTTAAACTCTACAGAGAAACCTCTTTTGTCTTTGGAACCTCTTTTGGTAGTAATAAGAATTGCTCCGTTTTTTCCTCTGAAACCATAAAGCGCAGCAGCATTAGCTCCTTTAAGTACAGAATATGTTTCAATATCATCCGCAGAAATATTCCAGGTATCTGAGTTGATAGGTACCCCGTCTACTACATAAAGAACTTCAGTGTTACCTCTCAGCACTACGTTCGGGCGACCTAATAATTCGGCAGAAGCACCGATAGTCAAACCAGCTACTCTTCCCGCCAATGAGTTGATCGGGTTAGGTTCACGGGCCTTAATCAGATCTTCACCTTTTACAGCCTGAATAGCGTTGGTAAGGCTTCTTTTTTCTTTGGAAATACCAAGAGCAGTTACAACAACTTCTTCGATTTGTTTAGATTCCGGACTAAGTACCACATTGATAACTGATTTAGAACCAACAGTTACTTCGTGTACAGAATAACCAATGAATGAAAACTGAAGAACAGCCTTTTCGCTGGCAGAAATTTTATAGGTTCCGTCTGCATTAGTAGTGGTTCCGCGATCAGAACCTTTAATACGAACAGAAACACCCGGCATAGGAGAGTTATCCTCTACCGCAATTACTTTACCTGAAATGGAAGTGTTTTGTGCAAAAATGTACGTACCCGGACAGATTGTCAACATGGATATGAACATCGAAGTCATAAACCACGTGAAGTTTTTCTGAAAGTTTAGTAGTAGTTTTTTCATGATTTTTGATTAGTGAAAATGAAATTTAAATCCTGCGGATGCTTTTACATCCGACTTTAAAACTGACGGTTGATCGTTTGACTGTTTGATTTTCAGAGTCATTTATTTAGCTTGTAAGCAATGAAGGTTTGAGGAATAGTATCAAGCTTAAGATGGTTGAAATTTTAGTATTCCTAAACAAAACCCTTAATTCGATCGCAAAAGTACACTTATAATATAAACAGTACTTTAATGATAAATTAAGGATTTGTGAAATAAATGCGCAAAAGATAAGATTTTGAACACATGAGATGAGAGGTGCGAAGAAAGACCTCAGAAGAATAACATAAGAAGAAGCATATACGAAGAAAACAAGAACCGGAAATAAAAAATAAAAACAAAATAACGAACCCTTATCCTCTATTCCTGTGTACCCAACACTTCTATTTGATTACATAACCCTATGTGACCTATGCTCCTATGTGGTTGCAGAGATGAAATGCCTATGTGCTCTATGTTCCTATGTGGTTGCAAGTCCTACTACGTGGCTGTCAGGCTTAAACCCTTGATAGCGGCCAGGAATTTCTTCTGGAACGAACCTGAGCAAATAAAGAGGAGTTGGGTAAAGTTGGTTTCTGACCTAATTTATTGCTGAAATAAAACAGCGAAATCCCGGCAAGAATTACTGAAATAAATGGCAGGATATGAGCCAGATCAATCAGTAAGCCCAACCATGAAAATGAATGATCAGAACTGAAATTCTTAATCAGCAAGATAACCACACTCCCCATATAACCACTGAAATCTGCGATGTAAAACAGAAATCCGACGTTGGCTTTTTCATGAAGTACGGCGATAAGTCTTTCAAATAACATTCCGTTAAAAGGAACATAAGCCAGATAAATGCCCAGACCCATCAATACAGTCCACCAGAAAGCACTGAGAATCTGTCTTTCAAAACAGACGGTTGACCCTACAATCAGGATACTACCGACAATCAGGAAAGCATGATTTAACCAGAAAGCAGTCTGGTGATTTTTGACAAAAAACACCAGGCCTGCCAGTAAACTAATAGCAAGACCAATAATTGCTTCAGTAGAAGAAAATATAGTGGCATCATTTACGCCTAATTCTTTCCAGATTTCAACACTGAAGTTATCTCTGATGTCACGGAAAACCGTCATCAATACATAGATCAGAATAAGAGAAACCAGACCAAAACCGTATTTCCGGACGAATCTAACCCTTCTCTTTCCTGACATCGGAATTCTTGGCGTTCTCAGAGCGATGTCTTCGGGGGTAGGTTTGGGTGCATTATTCATTAACCAGACCGAGATAACTAACAAAGGCAGAAACATCAGCCCCGTCATAAAAGGCATCCAGTATTCATTGATTTTTAAGTCAACCACTACCCAGCGCCCCACAGTTTTTACAAGGCCGGAAGAAACAATGAAACTCACAGCAAGACCGGCTCCCAGGACTTCAGTAATTTGTCTGCCTTCAAGATAACTGAAAACCAGGCCATAAATCATTCCCAGTCCCAGACCATTCAGGTACATAAACATCCAGTTATCCGGAGCAGGAACAAGGGCAAATAAAAGTAGCGCCAGTTCAGAGTAACCAATCATACACAAAATGTATTTGGCTCTTTTGTCAGGTGTAACCTCTGAAACAACCTTGATACCCAGCCCTTTGGCTGTGGCATAACCCATGATTTGCGCAATTACCAGAATGATTTTGTAATCAATACCCCAAAGGCTTACTCCCTCAAATGTACCTGCCGTAAAAGGTTTACGAAAAGCGTACATGCAGAAGTAAGTTGAAAAAGAAGTCAGAGCCAGAAAAATTGTCAAAGCAAAGCCCGACAGCCCGTGGAGATATGTTTTTAACCTTGTCATTATTGGAAATTTGGAACAATAATACAATCCAAAAGCCTGATAAAAGGGCTGGTAATTAAACCTTTACTGAAAGTTCATATACAGTTAACACACTCTTAAAACATTACCCTCTAACTTTGAAGAGGTTTTTTAGATTATTTCCACTCAAAAAATATTGTTGAAAATGTCTCCTATTCAATTAGTTATCTTTGACATGGCTGGTACTACCATCAAGGATCAGCATGAAGTAGAAAAGTGCTTTAAGGTTGCCTCTGAATTTACCGGATTAAAAGTATCTGATGAAAGGATTCTGGCACTTCAGGGGTATTCAAAAAAGTATGTTTTTCAGTTACTCTGGACTGAAATGCTGGGTGAAAATCACCCTGAGCTCAAGGAAATGATCGAGGTTTCCTACGACTATTTTTGCCATGTTCTTGAAACCTATTACCAGGAAACGGATATTCTCCCTACCGAAGGCTGTCTGGAAATGTTTGATTTCCTGAAAGAACAAAAAATCAGAATAGCTCTTACTACAGGTTTTTACCGGAAAGTGGTTAATATTATTCTGGGTAAATTGGGCTGGCTTCAGGGGCTGAATGAAAATTATCTGAGTATTTCCGGCGATTCTGTCATCGACTTGTCTATTGCTTCAGATGAAGTAGCAAAAGGCCGCCCGGAGCCTCAAATGATTGAAAAAGCCATGAATATTCTGAAAGTGAGCGATCCTCAGCATGTCATCAATATCGGAGATACACCTTCAGACCTGAAATCGGGTATCAGAGCAGGAGTGCTGATGTCTTTAGGCGTAACTAACGGAACACATTCCCGTCAGCAATTAAGCATCCACAGAAATGATGGCCTGCTCAATAATGTACTTGAGCTGAAAGACATTATCGCCAATCTTGAAAGTAATACCAAGCCAAGAATAGAAGAACCATTGAAATTATCTAAAATGAGGTTCTTATTCTAAAATCCATAGAGGTGAGATGTGGGAGTGAGCAGGAGCGGATTGTTTACCTGAAATTATTTAATACCATTCATAATACATTCTGTTTCAGCGTAAAGAAGCGTTGAAATGCAAAGATAACCCATGATAAAATTTGACCTAATTGTAGTTGGAGCTGGAAATTTGGGCACTTTCCATGCCTTTCATGCACTAAATCAAGGGAAAAAAGTACTATTAATTGAAAAAGACTCTCAACCAATGGAGGCAACCGTCAGAAACTTCGGACAGGTTGTGCCATCTGGTCAGGCTTTGGATACCTGGTTCGAATATGGCAGAACGTCTCTGGCAATTTATAAGGAAATTCAGGCCAAAACCGATATTACAGCCAGACAAAAAGGGTCTTATTATTATGCTTCTGATGATAATGAAATGCAATTGCTGGAGGAGGCAAGAGAGCTGTTCAAAATCAGGAATTATCCTGCCCAGTTACTCAATAGAAAAGCATGTTATGAAAGACATTCTTTACTGAACAATGATTACTATAAAGGAGGACTGTATTTTTCTGAGGAAGTTTCGGTAGAACCAAGAACAATGGTGCATAGGGTAAGGGAAATGCTGATTCATGATTTTGACCTGACTTATCTGAATAATACCACAGCTATTAATTGTGAGGTCAGAAATGGCATTTGTATCATACACTGTGCTGATGGAAAACAGTTCCATGCAGAGAAAATAGCGATTTGCAATGGCCGTGATATGAAAATCCTGTTTCCGGAATTGTTCAATGAAAGCGGCATGAAAATCAGTAAGCTGAATATGATGTCAACCTTTCCGCAAAAAGGACTGAAACTTGAAGGCAATATTCTTTCGGGATTAAGCATCCGTCGTTATGACAGTTTTAAATCCTGTCCTTCTTATGCTTTGTTAACCACACCTGAATGGCAGAAACTATATCAGGAATGGGGCATACATATACTTTTTAAACAGGCTCTGGACGGTTCAATCATTGTAGGAGACTCGCATGAATATGCTCCGGTAAATGAGAGTGCAAATTTTGATTTCGGAATCGAGATGCATATCAATGACCTGATTTTGAAAGAGGCCCGCAGAATGATGAAATTACCTGACTGGAGGATTCAAAATTATTGGGCAGGTTATTATGCCCAGACTTCTGATGGTGGAATCTTCGAGCATCAGATTGAGAATAAAATCTATATCGCCACAGGAATCGGGGGTAAAGGAATGACTACAGCCCCGGGGTATTCCAAAAAGAGAATTGCCGATATTTTTGAACAATAGTTTCCGGGAAAAAGAGAGAGAACAGGTCTTTTGTCTTTTACATTTTCCTGAATAATATCTGATGATTGTACCGGAGGGGTTCTGAAAAGCCTCATTTTGTAAATATTCTTAGTAAAATCAGGAAAATTCCGATTTATTCTTGCTGTAGTTTATATAGCCAAGAATCGTTTTTTTGTATCTTGCGAGGTAAACATTGAAAACTCCTAAAATGTATTTAACCCGAATTTTAATTTTATTTACTTTAATTGGTATCGTTTCCTGTAGTAAAACCTCTCAAAATTCTGCTCAAAACCTTTCTGAAACCGTTACATTCTCTGCCGATTCAACGCTGGTTGACGGAGAAGTACTGGCTCGCGGATATTGCAGCAGTTGCCACCTTTTTCCTGAACCTTCTTCACTGGATAGCGTTTCATGGAAATATGGAGTATTGCCCAAAATGGCTGAGTTTCTGGGAACGCAGGGAGAACAAAATAATCCTTTTGCCAGTTTTTCTCCTTCAGAAATTGATGCGCTGATCAGAGGGCGGGTATTTCCAGACCGGGCACTGATGACGGCCAGGCAATGGAAAGAAATTGTGAAATATTATGTAAATAATGCTGGGCCGAAAATTTTACATAATACAGAGCCCAAAGTAGGTACAAAATTATCCGGGTTTTCGGCAGAAATTCTGCCTTTTCATAGAAACAAACAATCGTTTGTCAGCATGACAAAATATGACCCGCATACCGGTTCCTTTTTTATCGGAGAAGTAGGTGGCGGATTATTTCAGCTTGATCAGACCGGAAATGTTAAAGATTCCCTGTTTTTTGAAAGTACCCCCTCAGATTACGTATGGAATAGTAAGAACCAGGCCCAGGTATTAACAATGGGGATCATGAAACCATCTGACCTGAGAGTAGGAAAAGTACACAGAGCCGGTAAAAGTGATACCGCAACGATAGTCAAAAACCTGGGGAGGCCTGTTGAAATTACCTACAGCGACCTTTCCGGAGACGGTGAAGATGATTTGATTGTTTGTCAGTATGGCTATTTTACCGGAAAATTTTCATGGTTTGACATGAAAAACGGAAAACCGATGCGTGAACATGTTCTGATAGAATTACCGGGAGCGAGAAATGTGAAAGTAACGGACTTAAACCATGACAACAGACCGGATATTTTAGTGCTGATGGCCCAGGGAAATGAAGGTATTTTCTATTTTGAGAATAAAGGAAGAGGAAAATTTGAGCAGAAAATATTGTTGAGATTCCCTCCGGTCTACGGTTCGAGTTATTTTGAACTGGTTGATTTTAATAAGGATGGCTTTCCGGATATTTTATATGCCAATGGTGATAATGCAGACTACAGCTATACCATTAAGAAATATCATGGAGTCAGGTTGTTCCTGAATAATGGTAAAAATGATTTTAAAGAAGCATGGTTTTATCCGATGCCCGGGGCATTCAAGGCTATGGCAGCAGATTTAGATCAGGATGGTGATTATGATATTGCTGCAACTTCATTTTTCCCGGATTTTGAGGTTAACCCGCACAGAAGTTTTGTGCTTCTTGAAAATAAAGGCGATTTGAAATTTGAAGCATCAACCTGCAAGGAAGCCAATTTAGGCAGATGGCTTACTATGGATATCGGAGATATTGATAAAGATGGAGATTCGGATATTTTGCTGGGCTCTTTTACCTATTCACCTACTCCGGTTCCTGAAAAATTGAAGGCATTGTGGGCCAAAGAACGGGTTAATATGTTGATACTGAGAAATAAACTAAAAAAGTGATGAATTTTTAGCATTGAAAATTATTTTCTGAATATTCCAAATAGTTGAAAAGGCGGTTTCTGAATAAGAATATCGCCTTTTTTTGTAACCACATAGGAACATAGGACACATAGGGGGGTATGTTATAATTTGTGAGATGATTTTGTGGTAAGGGTATCAATATTGTAACCACATAGGAAGATAGGGCACATAGG
>NZ_FOXH01000004.1:0-77523 GCF_900115665.1 Pseudarcicella hirudinis | reverse complement strand
ATTGTAACCACATAGGAAGATAGGGCACATAGGAGGTTTGTTGACATGTTATAATTTGTGAGATGATTTTGTGGTAAGGGTATCAATATTGTAACGACATAGGAACATAGGACACATAGGGGGGGGATTATGACTTTTGATCGATTTTATTAGCAAAAACATTTTTATATAATAAGTTAACTTATTATATTTGTACATATTAAATATCAACCCCTAAACTTTTATCATTATGTGGAAAAGAACGCATTCAGTTGTAACTAAAGAAATCAGCAAAGAGCAGATTTGGAAATTGTTTTCAGATGTAAATCACTGGAATACCTGGGATGAAGGAATTGAATACACCGAAATGAATGGAGATTTTGTGAAAGGAACTACCTTTATCCTTAAACCCAAAGGAGGCCCGAAAGTAAAAGTAGAGCTGCTTGAAACTATTGAAAACAGAAAGTTTGTCGATGTAACACATTTCCCCCTGGCGAAGATGTATGATGAACATGAATTTGAAGAAACAGCAGATGGTTTGAAGATTACCAATACGATTTCTGTAAAAGGTATTCTGTCTTTTTTCTGGATAAAAGTAGTCGCTCAGAATATTGCTGATGCCATGCCCGGTGACGTTAAAAATCAGATAAAATCCGCCGCAAAATTATGAGAAAGCCCCGATACTGGATTGCGGTGATTTCCAAAGAACATGCCATGAGAGGTGTTTCAGGAGGATTTATTCAGGTTTGTCATGGAAAACAGATCCCTTTAAAACGGATGAGTCAGGATGATTGGATTCTGATCTATTCTCCCAAAATTAAGATGGATTGTCCGGACAAATGTCAGGCTTTTACAGGTATAGGTCAGTTAAAAGGAGACGATGTCTATGCTTTTCAGATGACGGAGGATTTTGTCCCTTTCAGAAGAAATGTGGAATTTTATGATTGTACGGAGACCCCGATTCTGCCCCTGATCAGTCAATTGGATTTTATTCAGAATAAGCAGTCGTGGGGTTATCCTTTTCGGTTTGGAATATTGGAAATTCAGGAAAATGATTTTAATTTGATTTTCTCTAAAATGTTAGCAAATGGAGCACACTGATAATACATTCAGTTTTGAAAAAGCAGAAGACAGTTCAGGATTTTTACTCTGGCAGGTGACCAACCTTTGGCAAAGAGAAATAAAAAAGGCTCTGGAAAAGTATGATCTTACTCATTCTCAATTTGTTCTGATGGCCAGTATTCATTGGTTAACACTTCAAAAACAGGATGTTACGCAGATTCTGCTTTCTTCACATACCAAAATTGACCCTATGACGACCTCTACGGTTTTAAGGACGCTTCAAACCAAAGAATTATTAAAACGACAGGAACATTCTACCGATACACGTGCTAAAACAGTTTGTTTAACTGAGCAGGGAATTGAAATAATCAAAATGGCAGTGGTTGCGGTAGAGCAATTTGATGCTGCATTTTTTGCCCCCCTGGGAGATTTAACAGGAGATTTTAACCGAAAGCTAATCTCCCTGCTTAAAGGAGAAAAGAAAACCTGATATAAATGAGCCATAAAGAAAGCCGGGAAATCCTTTCTTTATGGCTCTGAATAAGGTTTTTAATGCTGGTTGGATTTCCGGGTTATTTTTTGATATACTCCGTTTTCCGAAATCTTAAAGCACTCCAATCTGAGTCAATAGCTACCATTCTCACACTTTCCAGGCCGGAATTACGTAAAATATCCCATCCGGTATCACGATTAAAATCGCAGGTGTATTTCTTTGAAGTACCTTTCGGATAACACATCCAAAGTAAAGCATCTCCCCGGAGCTTTGGCATAATTTCAGGAATTATAGTATCAATTTCAGCCTGTTTCGTTAAGAAAATAAGCGCAAACTCAATCGCCCCAGTCTGATTCAGATTTCGGATAATTCCCGTCCTTTCTGAAATGACATCCAGTTCAACTTCGAAAGATTCCGGAGGATTGACGACAAGGATTGTTTCCTGGTTTTTGTAATTTAATTTTTTGAAAAGTTCTGTCATGAATCAAATGGTTGATATACCGTGTATTATTTGTTGTTTTTTGCCGGATTGAAGTTTTTAGGTAAAAAATTCTCTGAATTTATGTATTATTATATCAATATTAAATACACCTGTTCTGATAAATAGTTATTTGTTTATAAAGTGTTTGCCACCTCAATTCTAACGACTATGAAAAAGAGACTTTTCATCCTTATCTTTCTGCTGAGCAGTACTGAATTAATAGCCCAATCCGTTTCCGATCTGGTTTCCACCAATTTTATTTCACTGACAGTACCGATTGATTATCAGGGTCAGCTTAAGTACCTGAACAATCAGAACCAGATTGAGGTAAAGAATATTACCAGTGTAAAGCACGATACTTCTCTGCTGAGCTCTCTGCCGAATCTGGTTTCATCTGTTACTTTATATCAGGTAGATCAGAGCGGAGGACTTTCTTTGCTGGGAAATACACTTTCTGCCTCAAATTCTACCTATCTTGTGATTTATGATTATTCACAGACTCAGACTATTCAGATTAAAAACCAGCCGGATAATTTTACCTATTATGCGTTAATCGGGGTGAGCGTCAGAATGATAGCCAGAGTTAATACTAAAAAAGCGGGAGTCAATCTGGCTGATCTTTTCGGCATAGGAGTGCAGGCAAGTGCATCCAAGGTAACAGGCTCGCTGGAAGTGAGAACAAGTGGTATTAACTCTTTGAAAATTAATGAGATAATTCCGGTAACAACTGATTTGTCGCCATCATCTATTTCAAATGCCTTGCAGTCTGTCGCAACTATCAAATCCCATATTTATGACCCTGATACTAAAATTACACCTCAATTTCTGGCTTTTAGTGCAGTGAAAAACAGTAATGCCGCCGAAGGTGCCAGAATAGATTTTAAGAAACTCAGTGAAAGTGTGAAATCTTTTCAGTTTGAGAAATAAGTCTTAGCAATACTCATAATCCGGTCAGGGTATTTTTATTCACATACACCTCCTGACCGGAATATTTTCCTTTCAGAACACTGACAAAACAGATGTCTTTGCTGATTTTTAAAACCCGTACTTCCACGGAATCAGGAAGGTAAATGCACTTGTTTTCGGCTAAAAGTACTGAAATGCCAAACTGGTCTTTTTTAGCAATGGCCTCCTGAAATGTTTCAAAGATCCGGGGAGTCCGGGCTCCGTATTCATTAAATTCAAAACGATAGGTCTTCCCGATTTCAACCAATGTCTGCTTTTCAGGTTTGTTTTTAAGCAAAGTAATAAGACCTAATACGAATAATACGCCCAATAATGCAAAAAACCTGGTAAGCCTGGTTGAGGGATTTTTCATAAATCTTCGGAAATAATGACTTTTTGTACAGGGCAAATATAAGGACTCCTGATAATTCAAGCCTTTCCGGGTGCTTATATTTATGTATTTCTGGCGGAAAACAGGCCTTTGTAAAGGCCGGAGCTTATCAGAAATTGGATTTAGGGAAAAATCTTATATTTTTGGAATAAGCGGATTTTGATTACTTAACATTACCATTTTAACGATCAGGCCTATGAATATTAAAGTTATTGCTTTTGATGCTGATGACACATTATGGGTAAATGAGCCCTATTTTCAGGAAACAGAGAGGAAGTTTTGTGAACTGCTGGAAGATTATCTGCCTCATCATACTGTTTCTCAGGAATTATTTAAGACAGAAATCGGAAACCTTGGGCTGTATGGTTATGGTGTAAAAGGGTTTATGCTTTCAATGATTGAAACAGCCCTGAGAGTTTCTGAAAATACCTTAAATGTTGAAGTTTTAGAGAAATCTCTCCAATATGGCAAAGAGCTGCTGGAGAAACCTATTGAATTGTTAGATGGGGTAGAAGAGGTTTTGCAAGCGCTGAAAGGGAAATATCAACTGGTTGTTGCAACCAAGGGAGACTTACTGGATCAGGAACGAAAACTTATGAAATCAGGATTGGAAAATTATTTCCATCATATAGAAATTATGAGTGATAAGCAGCAAAGAGATTATCAGAAATTATTAAAACACCTGGATATTGCTCCGGATGAGTTTTTGATGTTAGGAAATTCTTTAAAATCTGATGTGCTTCCTGTATTGGAAATTGGCGGACATGCTATTCATATTCCCTATCACACTACCTGGGCGCATGAGAAAATAGAGCATCATGTAGAACATAAGAATTTCAGACATGTGCAAACAATCAGAGATGTTTTACCATTTCTGCTCTGAAAAACATGGTTGAAGCATCCTGAAAATGATGCTCAATTACATGCATTAAAATTTAGATATTAAGCGGCTGTTTCAGCATGAAATTCCTTGAAATTTCATGCTGAAACAGCCGCTTTTTGCTTTAAAATTTCGTTTGCCCGTTCTGTAATTATAGCTAATCTGTTTGATTTGACCGGTTATTCCGGCTGTTAAGCCCTGAATTAATTTGGAATACTATAATATTCTCTGGTCTGGGATTTAATACGTTTATCAAATAATAGCAAAATAAACCATAAATCCACCAGAGATTAAGTGACTTTAATCCGTAATTTTCGTTTCTAAAGCATTGACTATTAATTGGATGCACTAAAGCTATCACTTAACACTTTACAAAATATGCACTTCAAAAACAACAAAAACAACTGGTTTGAGAGACCTTTAAAATACGCTGAAAATAACATTCCGGAATACACAGTTTGATTATATGCGCCCCTCATTTTTTTTCAACGTTTATGTAGCAAAGTTAGCTGAGAACTGAATATTTCTGCGAATCTATAGTCTCATCCGATCTCCTGATTTTCTTCAGAGAAATACGCTTATACGGATTTTTCATTCAGAATTAAGGATTTTAAAGGATTGAGCTCTTCTTTACACAGGATCTGTATTAATTCACGAATGGTAAATTAAACAGAATCTTAAACATTTTTATCTCTTTAAAGTTATTCATTTAATACAGTAAAAAGTAAAACACATGACTGCACCCCAAAATTTAACAAGAAAGATATTAGGATACTTTACAGCTTTTATTTTCCTGAGTCTTACAATTCTGATATTGTACAGAAGTTTTCAGAAATATGAGTTGTGGACCATCTTATACATACCTCAGGCTTGTATCCTGTTCATGTATATCTATGTTTTCTTCCCGGCTTTTCTATTAGTTATTGGCCGTTCTTCCATAAAAAAGATGTTTGTCTCTTCTCTTCCGGCTGAAGATACGATTAAGAATTTCTTTACGATATTAATTCCCGCTCACAATGAAGACAGGCTTTTGCCGGCCTTGTTAGATAGCATCAGAAATCAGACATTTGACAAAAAATATTTCCAGGTATTAGTCATTGCCGACAACTGTAACGACCATACGGCAGCAGTTGCCCGGCAATATGGAATGAATTGTCTTGAAAGATTCACTACCCAACCTTCAGATAAACAACAGGCACTGGAATACGGGATGCAGAATTTTACTTTTGAGGAAAATTTCAATAAAGGATATGTATGTATTATTGATGCTGATTGCCATTTAAACCCTGATTTTTTAAGGGAAATGAATCAGCAATTGATTAATAATCCTGAAATCGTTGCGATGCAGTCTTACAGGTTTGTGAAAAATATGCATGATTCTTCTGTTACGGTTTTAGATGCTGCCGCTGAAGCACTTCGTAACTGGGCCTTTTGTGCTCCCCGTAAATGGATCGGAGCTTCCGTTTTTATCAACGGATCAGGAATTCTTTTTACTAAGAAGATATTTGAAAAATTGGTAAGCCTGCCCGGTAGCAATCACCTGGCAGAAGATAAAGAATGGAAAGCCTATTTATCAGAAAGAAATCTGAAAGTTGATTATTGCCCTTGTGCACAATTAGCTTACGAAGCAGTCTCATCTCAGAAAGATTTTCAGAAACAGCGCAAACGCTGGGTAGGCAGTCATATGAATATGATGTATAAATATGGCTGGATCGTACTCAAACAAAGTATTCTTAATCTTAACTTTACACAGTTCGATTTCTTTTGTTCTTTAATGCAGCTACCACGATCTTTGTTGCTGATTAGTTCTTTATTTTTTGCCGTACTCGATTTTCTCTATTCGCCTGCCTCATTTTTCCCGCATTGGGCATGGGTTGCTATGATTGGAGCAATGATCCTGTATGGATTTCTTGGCCTTTACCTTATTAAAGCAAGAGCTAATGAATATATGGCTATTCCTCATGCATTAAGTATGGTAACAGGAGTATTTAAAACAACGTTCTTGTCATTGATTGGAAAAAGTACCTCTCAATGGAAACCAACACGGGTAGAAAATGAGGAACATTAATATACCCATACTGATGTATCATGCATTAGTCGGGGAACGAAACGATACACTTAATAAAGTACATATTACCGTTGAGACATTCAAACAGGAAATGCAATGGCTGTCTGACAATGGTTACCAGACAATTTCCCTCGATGAAATACCGGGGGCGTTTAATCGTAATGATCCGCATGCAAAATATTGTATTATAACTTTTGATGATGGTTATTATTCACTCTATCAGCATGCAATGCCGGTACTGCAACAGTATAATTTCTCGGCAACTCTTTTTTTAACTACCATAATAACAGGAGAAAAAGACTTTAGTTTATTAAAAGGCATTGACCCCGACTCTCTTCCTGCAAATGACAGACCGCTAACCTGGGATGAAATAAGAGAGATGAGTACGAAAGGCTGGGAGATACAGTCTCACAGTCTGGATCACGCCGATCATGGTAATTTAACGGAAAAAGAATTACAGCGACAGGTAACGCAAAGTAAAAGGATTATTGAAGAACAATTGAAAAAGCCGGTATTGCATTATGCTTTTCCCTTTGGAAAGTATAACCGGCAAGCCCTGAAAGCCGTAAAAGAAGCCGGATACATCACCACATGCAGTGTACATACCGGTTTGGCTGATATCAACAGCGATATTTATCGATTGCCAAGATTAGAAATGAATTGCAATGATGTAATATCTTCCTTTTCCCGGAAAATAATGGATGGATTTACTTCTAAAACTGAAAAATTAAAAGCCTCAGTGCGTAATCTCTTGTTTGCAAGCCCTGTCATAAAAGACCTTTCCAAAAAGATCATCGGAGAAAGAATGAATTGATTTGCCATGTTTTTTAGTGAAATTTACCCGGGCCTCTCAAAAAATCCCGGAGAAGGATTGAAGAGGGAGATTAATCTGATACCTATAATTTTCAGGTTAAATATTCAGTGATATTCTCATTGCAGGCTTGCTATATCCGATTAGTCAGAAAAGACATGCACATTAATGATTTCCTCTTCTCTCTAAAACCTCAGTTGTGTCCTGCTTCTATAAATCTTAGCTCCCGAGTCTTAAATTATCATAAAATTATACTAATTTTATTCCCGGCTAAACTTATCATTTAAAACCTGAATACTACATTCTACCAGTATTTCTTCCGGACAAAAGACCAGTCGCCAGTTATTGGTCTGATATGATGATTCTCTCAAAGTAATTTCAAGTAAAGTAATAGTGTATGCACAATCGACTTTTATTCTGTAGAAATAGATTTTTTGCCCCTTGGAAAATGTTGTGTTTGCTCGGGATTATCAGCACACTGATTTCTTGTCGAAAGGAGAATAGTGAAAAGAAATATAGAATCGGGGTTTCTCAATGCACTACCGGAGACAGCTGGCGAAAAGATATGAGGGAAGGAATGGAAAGAGAGTTGTCTTTTTATCCGGAAATGTCGATGACGGAGAAAGATGCAAAAGGAAATACTCAAAAGCAGATTCAGCAGATTCAGGAATTTATAGATGAAAAATTTGATCTTCTGATCGTCTCTCCGAACGAAAGCAAATCATTTACACCAATTATCGAAAAAGCCTATTCTTCCGGAATTCCGGTTGTGTTGGTTGACAGACGCACCACTTCAGATAAATTTACAGCGTTTGTTGGTGCTGATAACTATCGGGTAGGTCTGTATGCAGGGATGTACGCCAATATTCTGCTTAAAGGAAAAGGCAATATCCTTGAAGTTGGCTGGGGGATAAACAGCTCTCCTTCCATTGGTCGTCATACCGGATTTTTGTCTGCCATTAAAAAACATGAAGGCCTGCATTACATGGCTTCCCTTTGGTCAAGTGTCGATTCTGTAAAAACTTACCTGCAAACACATCCTTCAGTCAATCTGGTTTTTGCTCATAATGACCGTCTGGCCTATGACGTATATAGGATATGTGAGGAACTTGGCCTTAATCAGAAAATAAAAATTATAGGGGTTGACGGACTTGCCGGAAAGAATGAAGGACTTGATTTAGTGAGAAGCGGAAAAATCAGCGCAACAATTCTTTATCCGACAGGAGGAGAGGAGGCTATCCTCACTGCTGCCAAAATTCTGAAGCACGAGACTTTTAAAAAGGAGAATGAGCTTTTTACCACCGTCATTGACCCGCAGAATGTCAGTATTATGTTCTCGCAGCTGCAAAAAGTAAAAGAGCAGCAGAGAGATATAGAAAGACAATCTTCTAAAATTGCTGAATTGATCCAAACCTTCTCTTCACAGAGAAATATCCTGTATTTTACCACTGTTCTGTTAACAATACTGATAATATCGGGAGCTTTCCTTTACTATCTGGTGCAGGAAAAACAGCAATCGAACAAAGTTCTGGAAGAACAAAACAAAGCTATTCTGGAACAAAAGAATGAAATAGAGAAAATTTCCCTTCTGGCAAAACAGGCAACGGAAGAAAAACTGAGGTTTTATTCCTATATATCTCATGAATTCAGAACGCCGTTAAGCCTTATTCTGACTCCAACAGAGGATTTATTACAGCGAAAAACCAATGATGTGAAGGAAACAAGGAACACCTTACATCTTATTTTTAAAAATGCCAACAGGTTGTTACGCCTTGTAGATCAGCTTCTTGAACTAAGGAAATTAGATGCCGGGAAAATGCAACTTGAGGCAAAACAGCACGATCTTGTAAGTTTTGTTAAAGACATTGTGGCTGATTTTAATGTTAAAGCAAAGAGTCAACAGGTTGATTTACAGTTTATTTGCCCTTTTTCTGCCTTGCCTTTCTGGTTTGATGCGGAGAAGCTTGACAAAGTTCTATTCAACATTATTTCCAATGCGTTTAAGTACACGATGCAGGGCGGAGCAATTCATGTTACCTTACTGAAAAATGTGGAGAAAATAGAAATAATGATTGCCGACAATGGTATTGGGATGAATGAAGTGGAAAAGGCTCATGCTTTTGATCTTTTTTATCGTGGAAATCAGAATATTTCATTAGGAACCGGGCTTGGTCTGGCCTTGTCAATGGAATTTGTGAACCTTCATCAGGGCAAAATAGAACTGGACTCCGAAAAAGGGAAAGGAACTTCGTTCAAAATTACACTTCCTTTTATACAGGCAGAGAATCAGCAGCTTAGCAAACCGGAGGTTGTCCCATATAAATCGAACATTCTGTCTGTAGAACCTGAAACATCTGTTCTTCAGCAAGAAGAGAGTAAGCCAAGGGAAAACACCATTGTTCTGATAGAAGATAATCCTGATTTAAATGCTTTTTTAAAGCAGAAATTAGAGGCAAATTATCATATTGCTTCAGTAGAATCTGCCGAGAAAGGCTGGGAAGAGATACTTTTACATATTCCTGACCTGATTCTCAGCGATGTAATGCTGCCCGGAATGGATGGCTTTTCTCTGACTCAGAGAATTAAACAGGATTTCAGAACCTCACATATTCCTGTGATTTTACTGACAGCGAAAGGTCAGCTGGAAAATCAGATTGAGGGCACAAAAGTAGGGGCAGATGCCTATATCCCGAAACCATTTAACCTGGAGTTTCTGGAGGAAAAGATAAAAGGATTGCTTGGAAACAGAGACCGTATGAGGAGACGTTTCTCCAGTGAGGTTACCAATCCGAGTAATATCGTAAAAGGCGAACGTCGTTTTTTGGTAGAATTTGAATTATTGATTGAAAAAAACATCAAAGACAGCTCTCTTTCAGTAGAAAAACTAAGTCAGGAGTTAGGAATGTCGAGGGTGCAATTATTCAGAAAAGTTTCTGCCTTAACCAATAAGAATGTAACAGATTATATTGCTGATTTCAAACTCCTCAAAGCAAAAGCTTTGTTAAAAGATTCAGAGAAGACCATCGCAGAAATTGCTTACGAAACAGGTTTCAATAATCCGAGCTATTTTACGACCTTTTTCAAACAAAAGACCAATCAGACTCCTACAGAATATCGCAATGGCTGATGTCACAATAGTTGAAATGCTGTAACAATTTTTAAGTTGATATACTGTTTTAAAATGATATTTTTTGGTATAACTGATTGAAAATTAATTGATTGTTCGGTATGTAACAATTCTTGTATGTTTTGAAAGAATTGTAAAGTACCGTCCTTTCCCGGTCTTGTAATTTTGATTCACTAACAACATCTAAAAGTTTACTGATGAATCAAAATATGAAGATCTTTTTCTGGTCTCTCTCGGCCGCTCTGGGCGGTTTCTTATTTGGTTTCGACACCGCCGTCATATCCGGAGTTGAACAGACCCTTCAAAAACTCTGGTCACTCAATGCCTTTGAACATGGCATTACCGTTTCTATAGCCCTAGGAGGTACTGTATTGGGTTCTTTAATCGGAGGGATTCCTGCTGAAAAATATGGGCGTAAGGCTACCTTGTTTATAATCGCCGTTTTTTACTTTCTTTCTTCGCTGGGAACAGCCTATGCTGTCGACTGGAATACGTTTCTGATCTTCAGATTTCTGGGAGGTCTGGGGGTAGGGATTTCATCCGTGGTAGCACCGATGTACATTTCTGAAATCGCCCCTGCTCACAAAAGAGGTCGTTTGGTAGCGATGTTTCAGTTTAATGTGGTTTTTGGAATATTGATCGCTTATTTATCCAATTACCTGCTTGCCGGAATGGGAGAAAATGCCTGGCGCTGGATGCTCGGAGTACAGGCTGTTCCCTCCCTGCTTTTCATCATAACCGCAGTACTTATTCCTGAAAGCCCGAGATGGCTGATTTTAAAAAGGGGAGATTTGTCAACAGCCAGAGCTACCTTAAATACCATTGATGCTGCTACCTCAGAAAAAATCATCTTCGCCATTCAAAACCAGACAAATGCCGAAACTGCCGGAGATTTTAAGAGTTTATTCAAACCTGCCTATCGGAAACCTGTATTTCTGGCGGTATTATTCGCACTTTTCAATCAGGTATCGGGGATAAATGCTATCATTTATTTCTCCCCCCGCATTTTCGAAATGGCAGGTTTAGGTAAAAATTCTGCCTTGCTTTCCTCTGCCGGAATCGGGCTGATTAACCTGATTTCTACTTTAGTCGGAATTTCTCTGATTGACAGATTTGGGAGAAAAATCCTGATGTATATGGGCTCTATTGGCTTAATTGCTGCCCTTTTACTGGTTGCAATGGCCTTTTATACCGGAAATATGGGAATGAATGTGCCCTTCTATTTATTTGCCTATATTGCTTTCTTCGGATTTTCTCAGGGAGCTGTTATCTGGGTATTTATTTCTGAAATTTTCCCCAACGAAGTAAGAGCTTACGGACAAGCCCTGGGAAGTTTTACCCATTGGATTCTGGCAGCCATTATCACTTTTACATTCCCCTACATCGCTGAAACCTTCGGCGGAGGAATAACTTTCTCCTTCTTCGCCTCAATGATGGTATTACAATTACTTTTTGTCTGGAAAATTATGCCTGAAACAAAAGGTACTTCTCTCGAAAATATTGAAAAGGCCTTAGTCCTTCATTAAAATTTTATAACCATGAACCAACCTGAAATTATATGTTTTGGAGAAATGCTCTGGGATATTCTGCCAACGGGCAAGCAAGCCGGAGGAGCACCAATGAATGTAGCTGTCCACCTGAAAAATTTAGGACTCAGCCCCCGGATGGTGAGCCGGATAGGAAACGATGAATTAGGAAAAGAACTATTGGCCTTTTTGGAAGAGAAAGGTTTGTCCACTGACTTGATTCAAACAGGTGAAACGCATTTGACCGGAGTGGTGAAGGCTAATGTAAGTAACAGAAATGAAGTGACTTACAAGATTTTACATCCGGTTGCCTGGGATTATATTCAGCCGGAAACGGCAATGATTGAAGCTGCCGAAAAGGCAGATATTTTTATTTTCGGCAGTTTATGTGCCAGAAGTAAAGCTACCCGTGAGACCCTGAACCATCTTTTGAAAAAGACCGGATTTAAAGTTTTTGATGTAAATCTCCGCGCACCGTTTTTTCAGCAGGATTTGGTCGAATATTTCCTGAAAGAGGCTGACATGGTAAAAATGAATGAACATGAACTCGCACTGATTGCTGAGTGGAATAATGAAAATACCGATCAGAGGTCTTCTATGCTGGCCCTGGCAGAAAGATTTGAACTGAATACCATTTGCGTAACACGGGGAGGAGATGGAGCAATTCTATTGGAGAAGGGGCATTTTTATGAAAGTGAGGGCTATAAAGTGGAAGTGAAAGATACCATAGGAAGTGGTGACGCTTTTTTAGCTGCTCTGCTCAATGCCAGGATTCAAAAGAAAGACCCGGAAGAAAGCTTAAGTTTTGCCTGTGCAATGGGGTCACTTGTAGCAACTTACCAGGGAGCAACTCCAACTGTTTCAATAGCAGAAGCAGAGTCACTCCGAAGCCGTCTTGTCGTTAATCCGGATGCCTGATGAATTTGTTTATCAAAGGATCTGAAAACCTTAAATACACTCATGAAATTATATGAAAGCTAAATTAATGATTGCAAAAATCGCCATCTGCATGCTTGTGGCCACCACATATGTTAATGCACAGGTAAACAGAAATCTGTATCATGAAAAACACCGTGAACAGATACATTTTTCTCCTTCTTCCGGTTGGATGAATGATCCGAACGGTATGGTGTATTATGAGGGAGAATATCATTTGTTCTATCAGCATTATCCTAAAGACAATAAATGGGGCCCTATGCACTGGGGACATGCTGTAAGTAAAGATATGATTCACTGGAATAATCTTCCGATTGCTTTATACCCGGATAGTCTGGGCTACATTTTTTCAGGAAGCGCCGTGATTGATTGGAAAAATACCAGCGGATTTGCTAAAAATAACCGTCCGGCAATGGTCGCAATCTTTACCTATCATAATGCCGCAGAGGAGAAAAAAGGTAAGAAAGATTACCAGTCTCAGGGAATTGCCTACAGCAATGATAAGGGAAGAACCTGGACAAAATTTAAGGCCAATCCGGTGATTAAAAACCCGGGAATCAGTGATTTCAGAGATCCTAAAATGTCATGGGATAATATTCATAACCAATGGATTCTGGCTTTGGCAGTACAGGATCATACAGAATTCTGGACTTCAAAAAACCTGAAAAACTGGGAGCATGCCAGTGATTTCGGGAAAGAATGGGGAGCTCATGGCGGAGTATGGGAATGCCCTGATTTCTTTCCTTTGAAAGTGGATGGGACTAAAGAAACAAAATGGATATTGCTTAAAAGCATCAACCCCGGAGCAATTAACGGAGGCTCCGGCACGCAGTATTTTGTCGGCGATTTTGATGGGAAAAACTTTATTCTCGATGAAAAATTCAAACCTTTTGTCAGAAATAATGAGGCCGTATGGCTGGATTACGGAAGAGATAATTATGCCGGAGTAACCTGGTCTGATATTCCTGCCAAAGACGGCAGAAGATTATTTATTGGCTGGATGAGTAACTGGCAATATGCACAGAATGTTCCCACTGCCGAATGGAGAAGCACTTCCACACTTCCCAGGGAATTAGTTCTGAAATCTACAGAGGCTGGTTACAGACTTTTTACCAATCCTGTAAAGGAAACAGCATTGTTAAAAGAAAAAGGGGATGTGCACAAATTACTTACGCTTCAGGAGCAAACATTGGAAGGAGCCCTGGATTTAACTCCAAAACCTGGATTTACCCCGACTTTATCAGAACTGAACTTAAGTTTTGAACTTCCTGAAGCTTCTCAGAATACAAAGTTCAGGGTAGAACTTTCCAACGACAAAGGTGAAAGTTACAGTGTAGGATATGATGCTGCTGCAAATCACTTTTTTAGCGACAGAACCCAATCCGGAGACCTGTCATTTTCCGACAGGTTTGCGGCTAAAGTTCATCCTGCTCCAAGGACTTCCCGAAATAAAACAATTGAAATGCGTCTGTTTTTCGACGTAGCTTCCTCAGAGCTGTTTGCCGATAAAGGTGAAACGGTGATTACTGATATTTTCTTCCCTACAACCGATTTTACTCATTTGAAACTGATTGCAGAAGGAGGAAAAGTGATACTTAAAAAGGGAAGTGTTCAGCAGCTGAAAAGCATCTGGAAGTGATCGTAACTCCTTAATTAATACAAAATATCGTCAACCGTCAGGCGGGGTTATACTACATCGTTACCGGAAATGTTGGTAAAACCAGGCCTGATGTTTAAAAACATACTAAAAGCCAGAGATAAAGGATTTTCAATTATCATTTTTTTCCACTTTTAACCAATTATAAACAATCCAAAGTATGAAAAATTATCTACTGACCATTGCCGCACTGTTCCTGACAGTCCAGCTTGCGTTAGCTCAGCAAAGAACCATAACCGGAAGGGTTTTGGGCGAAGAGAGCAATGAAGCGCTGATCGGGGCAAACATTCTTATTAAAGGAACAACAAGAGGAACTACCACAAACGCAGAAGGAAAGTTCTCCTTGTCTGTTCCGGAAAATGCAACAACTTTGATGGTTTCTTACATTGGTTATGCTTCAAAGGAAGTTTCAATAACCGGAATGAGCGTGGTAAATATCTCACTTGTTCCCGGAAAAGAACTGAATGAAGTAGTTGTAGTAGGTTATACTTCTTCCAGAAAAGAAGACCTGACGGGTGCAGTAGCTATTGTAGATTTAGCACCAATCAAGAATATCAGTTCAGGAAACCCGATGCAGGCTTTGCAGGGGCGGGTTCCGGGGCTTTATATTGAAAAAAGCGGCTCTCCCAATGGTACCAATTCCCGGATTTTAATTCGGGGAGCCAATACCCTTGGTAATACAGATCCGCTTTATATCATCGATGGGGTTCCTACCAAAAGACCTGAAGTACTACAGGGGATAAATCCTAACTCAATTCAGTCGATTCAGGTATTGAAAGATGCTTCTGCTGCCTCAATATATGGTTCCAGAGCTTCTAACGGGGTAATCATCGTGACTACTAAAAACGGGACTAACACAAACGGGAAAATTAACATTGACTTTAATTCAAGCATCTCTTTTCAATCCGAAAAATACCAGAGATTCAAAATGCTGAATGCGGTTGACCGTGGAAAAGCACTTTGGCAGGCTTCCGTTAACGATGGGGTAAATCCGGAAGATGGTTACGGGGCACTTTATACATTTGACTGGAATAAGAACCTTAAAAACCCTGTTTTAAATGGTGTTACCGTCAATCCATACGTCGGAGGTAATACAAATATGCCTGCCGGAGATACAGACTGGCAGGAAGCTATGTATAAAATGGGTGTGGTGACAAACAATGAACTGACGATCACAGGAGGTACCAAAAACTCTTCTTTGCAGATTAACCTGGGGTATTTTAAAAATACCGGAATGCTGAAATATACCAATTATGACAAAATCAGCGGTCGGATTAATGCTTTGACAAGTACATTCAATAACAGCGTGAAAATCGGGGCGAATATCCAGATTGCTTCCTCAAATGAAACACTGGCTGCTTCAGATATCGGAGGAGCTCTGACACCTGGTTTGGCCATTACTTTAGCACCAACTATTCCGATTTATGCAAAGGATGGCTCTTATGGCGGAGCAATCGGTTCAGGCTATTCCGACAGAAATAACCCTTTGCATATGCAGGACATCAATAAATGGGATAATACCAATCGCCTCACCATGTTTGGTAACGTGTTTATTGAAATTGAACCGGTGAAGAATCTGTTTTTCAAGTCGAGCGTCGGAGCGGATAATGCCAGTTATTTATTCAAAAATATTGAGCAATCATTTTCTGAAGGTTCTTTCGGTCGTACCAATAACAGTCTGACTTTAGATCAAAATAAAAACCTGAGTTTAACCTGGTCAAATACAGTTCGTTATAATCTTGAAATAGGGAGAAGCCAGTTTAAGTTTTTAGCCGGGGTAGAGGCTATTAAAAACGATTTTAACTATCAGGTTGCCAAGAAAGAAGGATTTGCTTTGCAAACAGAAGACTATTTTGTGTTGAGTGCCGGTACCGGAAATACCAGTGTAACCGGTTCTGCATCAGGAAGTCGTCTGTTGTCGCAATTCGGAAGAATTGACTATGGATTTTCAGACAAATACCTGGCAGCTGTAACCATACGCCGGGATGGTTCTTCCCGTTTCGGAGAAGATAACAGATATGGTATTTTCCCTGCTGCTTCTGTAGGCTGGAGAATTGATAAAGAGGATTTCTTCAAGGATGTAAAGGTAGTCAGTAATTTAAAAGCCAGAGTTGGGGTAGGCCGGGTTGGTAACCAGGAAATCGGAGACCTCGCACGTTATGGTTTGTATGATACCAGATATGGAACAAGAGCTTCTCAGGTGCCGGATGGACATAATGGCTTTTTTGACCAGTTTTGGAACATAGGTACTGCCTATGATCTCAACGGTGCCAATACAGGAAATCTTCCTTCCGGTTTTGTGTCAACTCAGGCAGAAAATACCAAGCTGAAATGGGAAACTACCGATGAAGTAAATGCCGGAATTGACTTTGGATTTTTCGATGGAAGTCTGGTAGGTTCATTTGATTATTTTACCCGTACAACCAGTGATATCCTTATTAAACCTCCGGTAGCTTCGGCGGTTGGAGAAGGACAATTGAAGTACGTAAACGGTGCAACCAAAGTAAACAACGGATTTGAATTGTCATTGGGGTATTATGGAAAACCTAAAGGAGATTTAACCTACAGTGTATTTGCCAATTTCAGCAGATTCAGAGATAAAATCACAGAATTGCCTGAAGAAGTAAGATCTGCCTATGCCGGGAACGCAATTAATACCATCATCGGTCATTCACAGTTTGATTTGTTCGGATACAAAACAAACGGACTTTTCCAGAGTCAGGCGGAAGTAGATGCTGCTCCCAAACAAGTCGGAGCTGCTCCGGGAAGAATCCGTTATGTAGATACGAATAATGACGGCGTAATAAATGATGATGACCGGGTATTTTTCGGAACGTCTTTACCTGCATTGGAATACAGTTTAACCATAAACCTGGGTTATAAGAACTTCGATTTGTCCGTCTTTGGTTCAGGTATTGCGGGCAGAACGGGTTTTGATTCCTATACTTTCTACAATAATTTTATCAGAGGCAGAGAAAACGTTGGCCCGGGTGTATTTGATGCCTGGACGCCGACACACACTAATACCAGAGTGCCTGCTTTATCGTTGTCGGATGGAAATAATGAAACCCGCCCTTCAGATTATTTCAATGTAAATACTTCATATTTCAAACTGAGGAATGTACAATTGGGATATACTTTCAGTAAAGATCTGATTAAGAAAATTGCGATGGAAAGACTCAGAGTTTATGTAATGGCAGAAAACCTGTTTCTGATCAAGTCTTCACAATTCATTGGCCCTGATCCGGAACGTACAGATGTAAATGCTATTCCGATACCAAGAACATTGACTTTCGGCGTAAATGTGTCCTTTTAAGGAATGACCGGAGGGGTTCTCAGACAAATCCATCCAATTTTAACGATCACAAATCAATAGAACAATGAAAAAGAAATTTATATATAGTTTACTCATTGCAAGTGGATTAACCATGTCCTCTTGTCAGGATTTCCTTGACTATAAACCTCAGGGAACGCTTTCTTCAGAAAATGTAAAAAGTGCAGAAGCTGCTGATGCCCTGGTAACGGCAGCATATGCCGGAATCGGGAATGATGATATGGTCGGTCCGATGACGAGCATGTGGGTGTATGGCAGTGTGCGTTCAGATGATGCCTATAAGGGAGGCGGAGGTGTTTCGGATGTTGCCGATGTGGATTATTACGAGCACTATAACCTCACCAGACCGGATCAGGGATTGATGCACCCTTTTACCTGGGAAAATTTCTACAAGGCAATTTCAAGGGCAAATGTGGCCTTAAGAAGTGTTAATTCTCTTTCGGAAGCAGAATTTCCATTGAAAAAGACCCGTCAGGCTGAGTTGCGCTTTTTGAGAGGGCATTCTTATTTTATGCTGAAAATGTTATTTAAAAATATTCCCTATATCGATGAAACAATCTCAAATGATGATATTCTGAAAGTATCGAATGTGCAGTACAAAAATGATGAATTATGGAATAAAATCGGAGAAGACTTCCAGTTTGCGGTGAATAACCTGCCTGCAAAACAATCGCAGATTGGCAGAGCTAACAAAATTGCCGCAGCCGCTTATCTGGCGAAACTCAGATTGTTTCAGGCTTATGAGCAGGATGACAAACACCAGGTGACTAATATTAATAAAACAAGGTTACAGGAAGTAGTGACGCTGACTCAGCAGGTAATCAGCTCGGGACAATATAGCTTGCAGCCTGATTTTGCGGAAAACTTTATCGCTGAAACTGAAAACGGACCAGAGTCAGTTTTTGCGATTCAGTATTCGATCAATGATGGAACAACAATCGGTCGTCTCAGTTATGTTACCGGCCTTAATTACCCTCACGGAGCACCGCAATACGGATGTTGTGGCTTTCATCAGGCAAGTCAGAACCTGGCAAATGCTTACAAAACAGATGCGAATGGTTTGCCATTATTTGATACCTTTAACAATAGCAATGTAGATTTTGCCAGCAATACGGTTGACCCGCGCATAGACCATACGATCGGGATTGACGGACATCCCTACAAGTATAATCCTGACCTTCCTTTCAGCAATAGCTGGGTAAGAGATCCTGGGGTTTACGGGTTGTTCCATACAATGAAAGAACAGCAGCTGGCCTCCAGTTCTTCTTATCATAAAGAAGGTCCTTTTATCGGTTCTTCCAAAAACATAGATATTATCCGCTATGATGATGTTTTACTGATGCAGGCTGAAGCTTATATCGAATTAGGACAGCAGGAAGCCGCCCGCCCGCTGATTAACCAGATCAGAAGAAGAGCAGCAGCCAGTACCGGCCGTTTGAAGAAATCTGACGGAACATTTGCTTCCAAATACAATACCAAAGAATATGGTTCTGCAGGCTGGACCCAATCTTATGCAAGATCAGCACTCAGATGGGAGAGAAGACTGGAGTTTGCCACTGAGAGTCCACGGTTCTTCGACCTGGTACGCTGGGGAATTGCCGCAGAAACGCTGAATGCTTATCTGGATATAGAGAAGGTAAGAAGACCATTTTTATCGACAGCAAAATTTACGGCGGGAAGGGATGAGTATTTACCGATTCCTCAAAGAGAAATCAGTTTTACAAAAGGGTTATATAAACAGAATCCGGGATTCTAAACGATAAAGTGTTTTGGGTAATGATAAAAATATCAATGGATTCATGTTGATATTAAAATGGTTAATGAGTAATGAAAAGGCAGTGGTTTATTTAAACCCTGCCTTTTTTGTATAGAAAAGGACTTTCCTTCCAGATCCGGAAAAGAAAGGAAAACCAAATCTTTTCTCTGAAAGTCTTTCTGCTTTCCTCTAAAACATATTTATCTTTGAGGAAAAATTAAACAATCATACAACATGGGTTTATTCGATGGAATTCAGGGCAACAGCCGTGAAAAAGTAGCAGCTGAAATCGCAAGAGGTGCTGCATTTTTAGCAGAAAATAAAAAAAGAGAAGGAGTCGTTGAAACAGCAAGCGGCTTGCAATATGAAGTTCTGACTGAAGGAACTGGTCCGAAACCAAGTGGTCCGAGAAGTAAAGTACTTACACATTATCACGGAACGACAATTGACGGCGTTATTTTCGATAGCAGTGTTTTACGTGGAGAACCGATTAGTTTTGGTTTATACCAGGTAATCAGCGGCTGGACGGAAGGTCTTCAGTTAATGCCTACAGGAAGTAAATATAAGTTTTTTCTTCCATACCATCTTGCTTATGGCGAGCGTGGTGCTGGTGCAGATATTCCCGGTGGCGCGACTTTAATTTTTGAAGTCGAGTTGTTGGAAACGAACTAGTTTCTGTTACAAAACCAGGCTTCTTTTCAAAAAACTCCCTCTTTCTTTTCATAGAAGCGGGAGTTTTTTTTATGGAATTTTCAGAAAATAAAATCTCATAGATCCTGCCATTTTCTCATTGCTCTGTTTCTTTATCTTTCTCTTACAAGAGGTATATTTCATGAATAAAATCACTACAGTCCGTTGCCGGGATCAGATTTATTCAATAATGTTTTACCATATTTCGGAGAATTTTCAATTCTTTTTGAGGCAGCTCTACTTCATTTATTTTCCTTTAATCACTGAAATTTTCTCCTGAAAAACCGCTGCGTTTTTATTACGTTTTACTAGAACAGCTTAGCATTCTTTAACAAATTCCGGGATTGTACGATTACTACATAAAATCGTAAGATTTGGATAAAATTTAACCATGTATGGGCTTTTGTTGTGGTAATGTTGGGGTGAAAAAGTCTGAATAGTACCAGTTGTGAGGTTTTTGTTGTAGTAATGTAGTCATAAATAATTGTACTTTTTTTAGCGCCAGTTCTACCTTTGCAGCAGGTATACCAAAACTAATTTAAATCAAAATCCCAATGGTAAAATCTTTGCCATTTGAAACAACCTTTAAAGAATGAAAAGAAAAATTGTACTGCTAATAAGTATCATACTGCTCTTTGGTGTAATTGGAACTTCGATGGCACAAAGCCTGAGAGTTAGCGGGAGAGTAACGTCTAAACCTGGCGGGGAAGCATTGGTAGGAGCAAGTGTCGCAGTAATGGGAACCTCAAAAGCTGTTATTACAGATTCAACCGGAAGATATACGATTAACGTTTCTCCCGGGGCCACTTTAGTGGTTAATTATCTGGGTGCGGCTACTCAAAGTTTTATAGTAAAGAATTCGGCCGTTCATGATTTTCAATTGGAAGAACTTTCTAACAGCCTTAATGAAGTAATTGTAGTAGGTTATGGTGCCCAGAAAAAAAGTGTTGTCACAGGGGCAATTTCAAGTGTAAAGGCGGCAGATCTGGAAAGTATGCCAATCAACAGAGTTGAGGAAGCACTTCAGGGCAGGACCTCCGGTTTAACAATCGCCTCTAACTCCGGCCAGCCGGGTTCAAGTGCAACCGTTCGTGTCCGTGGGGTAACTACACTCAATAACAATAACCCGCTTTGGGTAGTTGATGGGGTGGTAGTTGATAATGGCGGAATTGGTTATCTGAATCAGTCGGATATTGAATCAATTGAAGTATTAAAAGATGCCGCATCGCAGGCTATTTATGGTGCCAGAGCAGCAGCCGGGGTGATCCTGGTTACTACTAAAAAAGGAAAAGCAGGAAGTATTCAGGTAAATTACAATGGATTTTATGGAACTTCTGCCCCTGCAAAAAAACTGGATATGCTTAATGCTACCCAGTATGCGACTTTGCGAAATGAATCTTCTGTAGCAGCAGGTGGGGCGGTTGTGTATCCAAACCCTGCTTCATACGGACAAGGAACCGATTGGCAGGCACTTATTTTTAATAACAGCGCACGTCGCCAGAATCATGAATTAAGCATCAGCGGAGGAAATGATAAATCTACTTTTTACCTTTCTTTCGGGTATCTTGACCAGGAAGGAATTGTAGCTACTGACATTTCCAGATATACCCGTATCAATGTTCGTCTGAACAGTACCCATAAATTGTCAAAATGGATTACTGTAGGACAAAACCTTGGCTATGCACATGATAAGTCAATTGGTTTAGGAAATACAAACAGTGAATTTGGAGGCCCGTTAAGTTCTGCTATTAACCTGGACCCGATTACACAAGCGGTTATCACGGACCCTTCTGTAGCAGCAGGTTCTCCTTATCAGAACATCGGAATCCGTCGTGATGCCAATGGAAATCCTTATGGAATTTCTTCTGCGGTAGGTCAGGAGATGGTTAATCCTTTAGCGTATATCCAAACCCGTTTGGGAAATTATGGCTGGAGCGACAACTTTATAGGAAATGCTTTTGTAGAAGCCCAGCCAATGAAAGGGTTGAAATTCCGTTCAACGCTGGGTTCTAAAATGGCTTTCTACGGCAGTGAAAACTTTTCACCGCTTTCATGGCTGAACTCTTCAAATATAACCTCTAAAACCTCATTTAACAGAAGTAATAATACCCGTTTCGACTGGAATATTGAAAATACGCTTTCTTATACCAAAGACTTCAACAAGCATAATGTCAGCTTGCTTTTAGGACAGGGTGCTTATCTGGAAAACAGAACATATTCAACGAGTGTAACTTTCTATAATGTTCCGGTTGATAACTTCAATGATGCTTCCCTGAACTACAAAGTTCCGGCAGATCAGCGTGCCTCAGATGGTTCTGAAGGAGCAGAGCATACTGTAGCATCATTATTTGCCAGATTGAACTATAATTTCGACGAAAAGTACCTGGTACAAGGTTTGGTCAGAAGAGATGGTTCCTCAAGATTTGGTGCGAATCATAAATACGGTGTTTTCCCATCTGTTTCATTGGGCTGGGTTGCGTCGAGAGAAGATTTCTTCCCGACTAATACCGTGGTTAATTTCCTGAAATTAAGAGGTGGTTACGGTATAGTAGGAAATGATGCTATCGGAGATTTTTCATTCCTGTCAACAGTTGGTAGCGGCAGAAACTATGCTTTTGGTACTTCAGGAAGTTATATTATTGGTTATAGCCCCAACGCACCGGCCAATCCTGATTTAAAATGGGAACAAACCAGTCAGACAAACATTGGTTTGGATGCTACTTTGTTTAACTCTGTAAATGTGACTTTGGAATGGTTTAAAAAGGTAACAAAAGACATTTTGCAATATCCCCGCATTCCGGGTTATGTCGGGGCAATTTCTAACCCTGCCGCCAATATTGCTGATATGCAGAATACCGGGATTGAGTTTGAAGCAGGTTATCGGAAGAAATTCGGAAAATTTGACTTTTCAGTAAATGGTAATGTTTCATTTATCCAGAATGAGGTAACAAATCTGGGAGGAGGAATTACGTATTTATCAGGCGGACAAACTTTCCAGGCAAGTACTTACCCGATTACAAGAACACAGGTCGGACAACCGATTAATGCTTTTTATGGCTTTAAAACTCTTGGGATCTTCCAGAACCAGTCGCAAATTGAAAGTTATGTTGACAAAAATGGTAAAAGAATTCAGCCAAATGCCAAGCCGGGAGATTTTAAATGGTCTGACATAGACGGAGATGGTGTTATTACTGAAAATGACAGAACTTTCTTAGGAAACCCGACACCTACGTTGTCTTACGGTTTTACATTTAACCTGGCTTACCAGGGATTTGACTTAGTGGTTTTCGGACAAGGTGCTTCAGGAAACAAGATTTTCCAGGGATTACGTCGTCTTGATATTGCGAACGCTAACTGGCAGACTAAAGCACTCGATCGCTGGACAGGAGAAGGTACATCTGCTACTTTTCCAAGAATCGTAAATGGTGACCCTAACAAAAATTTCAGTAATCCTTCTGATTTCTATCTTGAAGACGGCGGGTATTTCAGAATTAAGACTTTGCAGGTTGGTTACACCTTACCAAAGAATCTGACAAGCAGATTAGGTATTCAGAAAGCCCGTGTTTATGTGATGAGCCAGAACTTACTGACTTTCACTAAATATACCGGATATGATCCTGAAATCGGAGGTGGAGTAATGAGCATAGACCGTGGAATTTATCCTCAGGCACGTTCATTCATGGTCGGGTTGAATCTTGGGTTTTAATTTTTAATTATTTGAATACAATGAAAAGAAACATTAATAAATATATCGCAGGATTGGTAATCGGAGTACAATTGCTGAGTTCATGTACGACAGATTTCCTTGAAGTAAAACCTAAAGGAACAGACCTCGAATCAAATTATTACCGTAATCAGCAGGAAGCATTTAACGGACTTGTTGCTGTGTATGATGTGGTAGGCTGGCAGGGAAGTGGTTTTGTTACTAAAATCGGGGCTTTAAATGCTGCCTCCGATGACCACTATGCAGGAGGCGGAGGAGCCAATGATATTACCAGTTTTCAGGTATTTTCAAATTATACGCTTACTCCTGCAACCGGCCCGCAGGATGAATTATGGAGAAAAGGTTTTTCAGGAATTTTCAGGGCAAATGTGATTCTTCAGAAAATAGGTACTGTACCGATGGACGAATCGCTGAAGAAAAGATACATTGCTGAAGCAAAATTCCTGCGTGCTTATTTCTATTTTGATCTGGTGAGACTTTTTAAAAACATTCCTTTATTTACTTCAACGGTTTCAACCAGCGAGATGAATAATGTTTTACAGGCAACACCGGAAGAGGTTTACAAACAGATCGAGAAAGATTTGACTGAAGCTATGGCAGATTTGCCTGCCGCCGTTCCGGTTGCTACAGAAGGTGGACGTGCTACGCAGGGAGCAGGTCATGCTTTATTGGGTAAAGTGTATTTACAGCAGGAGAAATTCGGTCCGGCAGCTCAGGAACTGGCAGCAGTAAACGGAACGCCCGGCGGAGCAAGTCAATATGGCTATAAGTTACTAAGTAATTTCGGCGACCTTTGGAATGTTAAGAATAAGTTCAATGCTGAATCAATTTTTGAAATTGCCTATACCAATACTTCTGCCGGAGCCTGGGGTTGTGTATCATGTACAGAAGGAAATGTATTGAATATTATGGTTGGGCCGAGAGGTTACAAAGCAAAAACAGCTAACGCTCCTGACTATGTTTCAGGATGGAGTTTTCTGCCTGTTACACCGGATTTATTCAATGCCATTCATTTTGATCCAAGGTATAAATACACCATTGCCAATCTCGACAGTCTTGAGAAAAACGGGATTGCCACTTATGAAAAAGGTTATATGAATACAGGATATTTTCTGGAAAAATTTGCCGGAAGAGATTCTTTTAAATGGACAGGCGCCGGAAACATGGAATTGAATTTCCCGCAAAATATCTACGATATGCGTCTGGCAGACATGTATTTGCTGGAAGCAGAAGCATTAGTGAGAGGGGGAGGAAATTTAGAACGGGCTTCAGCCTTGTTAAATGCTGTACGGGACAGAGCTTACCATGATAATCTGCATCACCTTCCTGCTACAATGGACAATATTATTAATGAAAGACGCCTTGAACTGGCAGGAGAGGGCCATCGCTGGCTGGATTTGGTACGCTGGAAGAAAGCAGGAACTGTTTTAGGACCAAGAGGTTTTAAAGAGGGTAAACATGAGATTCTGCCAATTCCTTTACTGGAAATGGAAAATACTAAAATTCAGCAAAGTAAAGAATGGGGAGGCACTAAATAAACATGAAACTTACAGATATTATCCTTAATTTACCCTAAGTTAGAGCGGCTGGCCGGCTCAGTGAGCAAATACAAATTGTTACTGGCCGGTTTAGCCTTTTTTTACCTGAAAACTGATAATTATGAAAAAGTTAAGCATTTTAGCTATGACCCTTATTTTCGGAGGATTTTTCTCATGTTCCGCTCAGAATAAGGATAATCCTGCTCCGGTAACGGTAACTCCGACAGCACCACAGGATAAGAAATGGGTTTTTGAAAGTACCCCTGTATGGGCAGATGAATTTGATTATGAAGGCAGCCCTGATTCAAAGAAATGGGGGTATGACATCGGAGGTAATGGCTGGGGAAATAATGAACTGGAGTATTATACCAACAACATCAGTAATGCCAGGGTTTCGAATGGCAAACTGACTATTACCGCCAGAAAGGAAAGTATGGGAGGGAAGGATTATACTTCTGCAAGAATGGTAACGAAAGGGAAAGGTGATTTTCTGTACGGGAGATTTGAAATTAATGCTAAAATCCCGGGAGGCTTAGGTACCTGGCCTGCAATCTGGATGCTCCCGACCGACTGGGAATATGGCGGATGGCCAAATTCAGGAGAAATTGACATTATGGAACATGTAGGATACGACCCGAATGTAATTCATATCAGTGCGCATACGCTGGCGTACTATTTCAAGATTAATACCCAGAAAACCAGTACCCGTAAAATCGATAATGCGATTACTGATTTTCATAAATATCGTTTAGACTGGACTCCTTATGCATTAAGAGGGTATATTGATGACCAGTTTATTTTTGAATTTGTAAATGAAGGAAAAGGCTATGCGGTCTGGCCATTTGATAAAAAATTCCATATTCTCCTGAATCTGGCCATAGGTGGCGACTGGGGTGGAGCAAAAGGACTGGATCCTTCAATTTTCCCTGTTGCTATGGAAGTGGATTATGTACGGGTTTATAAAATGATTGAGAAATAGTGCCTTTTCAATGCCTGATAAGGCTTTTTAAATGTAGAATTATACGATTAAAACCATGATTTACCCAAAACTCCCTCTATAAAACCGACGGCTGTTTCTGTAAAAAGAACAGCCGTTTTTCTATGATTTATTTTCTTCAACATGGAAATCCAGGAAGAAGTTGAAAAGGTTGATTTCCGAAGGAAGTTGCAGCTTTTTACGCAAACGATACCGGCTTACCTCTACGCTTCTGGACGAAATATTCATTAGCTGGGCAATTTCTTTCGTAGAGAGATTCATCCGTAAATAAGCGCAGAGTTTTAATTCAGTAGCACTCAGATTCGGGTATTTTTCCTTTAAAGCAATCAGAAAATTACTGTGAACTTTATCAAAATGAACTGAAAACTGTCCCCAGTCGCTGTCAATTTTATTTTCCTCATCTACCATTTTAACCATTTTTTTCAAATCATCTTTCAGATCATCCATATTGGTTTGTCTGGCAATTTTTACCAGATCCGTTCTGATTTTATTCAGGATTTCTGCTTTTTGAACAAGGTGCATGGCTGAGGATGCGAGATCAGAGTTTTTGTGAGTAATCTCTGATTCCAGTTTTTCATTCTTTAACCGGACAATTTCCTTGTCATTCCTGGCAAGTTCCAGTTGGTGGAGGTATTGAAGTTTTTGCTGCTCCTCCCTGTACTTCAGTTGTTGTCTGACAAACTTTCTTTTTTGCCATTTATAGGCCAGATATACCAATACGCCAACTAGAACCGCATAATACAGATACGCCCAGAAAGTAAGATACCAGGGAGGTAAAACCTCAAAAGAATAGCTCGCAACCGCTGATTCTTTGCCAAAGTTATTCCTGGCTTTTACCTGAAATCTGTATAATCCGTAAGGTAACCGGGAATATTCTTTTTCCGTTTTTTTCGTCCAGCCAGACCAGGAATTATCAAAACCTTCCAGAAAATAAGCATATTCAATACTCGATTGCTGACTAAATAAAGTTGAAGAAAACGCAAAATCCAGGGTGTTAAACTGGCTGCTTATTTTAGGAATTTGTCCGATAGCCTGATGCTTCAACATATTAACTTCTCCGAAATATCCTCCGAAAATCAGGCTGTCAGACTGGCCATAAGCCTTCAGTGATCTAAGCTGTACACTTATTTCATTTTGATTTTGTTTGTATTTTGGATAATTGATGTGGTAAAATCCGGTTTCCCCGCCAACCAGAACATTGTTTTCATTGAGAATAGTGATATTTTCAAAACCGGAGACCATTTTGTTGGTCAATTCCGGGAAATAGACCGTTTCCGGTTTGGATTTTGACAGGTCAATAACTCCCAATTGGTTATTGCTGGTAAACCAGATATTCCCTGAAGCATCTTCTTTTAAAAGAAAGACTTTGATATCTTTAAACAGCTTTCTGAAATATTCTGAGGGTTCAAAGCGATCTTTAAAATGATTGTATTCGTAAATTCCCTTTTCGGTAGCGACGACAATTCTGTTCTTTACTTTATAAACGTAATTATTGTTTAAAGAGACAGGTAAACCATTTTTGGAATCGTATAATTTAGAGGAGGCATTGGTATAATTATTAACAGAAATCCTGTAAACGCCCCGGTATGGATGAGACATCCAGATGGTATTTTCATTGTCAATACAAATAAAACGGGAAGAAAGGTAAAAGTCCGGAACAGCCCCCGTCATCTGAAAAGACTGGTTTTTATAAGTCAGAAAATGAATACCGTTGTAGCTCCCTGAAACGATAACAGGAGCAGGAGAAATGGAGGAAAGTGGCAGAAACGTCCAGAAACCATTGTTGCCAAGTAATCTTTGAGCCGTATTGTTTGCGACCTGAAAAATCCCTTCATGGTGAGCCATGAGCATTTTTCCATTAATTTCAGATAAATTCCATACCTGACCTTTTGAATTTTCAACAAAGCTGAATTTGCCGGTTACATAACTAAGGTCTGAAACATTAGCACCTACCGGAACCTTATACAGTCCTTTAGAAGTACCAAGATATAAAGTATTGTTGTACAGCGCAGAAGTATAACCGCCACTTTCCCTGTCATTTTCAGGAAAGATATTTTTTATGGCATTGTTATAGGCAATAGAGGTGATACCATTGTCGAGACCGAGCCATAAATTATGGTTCTTATCAATAAAACTGCTGAGAATATTGTTATTTTGGAGGCCTTCAGATTTAGTTATTTTTTGAATAAATTCTCCTCTGGTATTGATGATATAACAACCCGCCAGACTGGTTGATAGAGCCAGCCTGTCCGGTGAAACCTGCACCGCACTATAAATCCGATGGCTTGATACCAGACTCAGAAAAGGAGAATAAAGAGGGCTTGCAGTCTGGTCTTTGATCAGATAGATGCCGTGTTCAAGTGTGGTAAGTAAAGAACGGCCGTCTTCCAAAGGAATAAAGGCAGTAACTAAAGCTCCGGAAGGTAAAGCACTATTTTGGAGGAATGGCTGCCACCCGCCGTTATGATATTGAAGAATACCTTTATCGAAATCCTGTGCAATGAGCAAATCGTGGCTTTTTCCCAGAAATCTCCAATGAGAAACAGGCTTATAAACAGCGATAGAATGATCTTTGTACTGGAAAATCTTGTTGCTGGCTCTGAAAAACAAACCCCCGTTATATTCACAGATATTCCAGACATCTGAAAAAGCACTGTCTTTGTCATGAATTAATTTTTTCAGGGAGAAATAAGTCAGATTTCCATTTTTATCAGGGGAGAAATAACCAAATTCATCTTCAGCCCCGACATAAATTTTATGATCATTTCCAAAAGCCATTGACCGCACTTTTGATTTGTTCGGCAGGGGGTAGGTTTTCCAGAAAACACCATCAAAAGTGAGAAGACCTTCATTATTGGCAAAATACATAATGCCATTTTTGTCCTGAAGAATCCCCCAGTTCTGGGTTCCGGCAACATAGTTTTTCTTACTAAAGTTGGTGATTTCAGGCAGTCCGATGGTGTTTTGAGCGTATAATATATGTGCAGAGATTGAGAATATAATCCCCCATAAAACAGATTTCATAACAATCATATATTCAGGCTGATTGCCAGCTATGAAAAGATTGGCAATACAGCGGTCAGTCAGAACATTACCGGCAACTTAGATTTGCGGAAATTAATAATGTTCAGATATTTAAAACCAGATTCATGCGGGAACTACTGGTTTTGGTAATGCAATTTATGATTTTTCTGCTAAAAATCCCTGAAAAGACAGATAAGGAGGGAGGGATTTGGTGACCGGCAGCCTTTTGTCTTTCCGGTTCGGTTTTACCTGAAAAGATCAGAGAAACCCTGCCTGGATTCCGGCTGAGCTTCTCTGATCTTTTCAGGAATTATTACTTTCTTTTAATCAAGGAGGTTAAGCGCCTCATCATCTTTTAACTGCACAATTTGTCCTTTTAATTTTTTCTTCAAATCGATTATAATCTTAGCATATTGCGGGTCATTATACAGATTTTTAAGATTTTTAGGGTCATTCTTAATGTCATATAACTCCCAAAAGTTTTTAACGCCGTAGAATCTGGCTAAAGTATAACGTTCGGTACGGATTCCAAAATGAGGATATACATGGTGCGGCTCCGGATATTCATAGTAGTGATAATAAGATTCATTTTTCCAGCCGCTGGTTTTACCTTTAAGCAATGGTAAAAACGACCGGCCCTGGAAGCTTTCAGGAACTTTAGTATTCATGATGTTGAGCAAAGTGGGAGCCCAGTCTACATTTGATACTACCTGATTTATTTTTGTTCCGGCTTTAATCACTCCCGGATAGCGGATGACAAAAGGAGTTTTAAGGGATTCCTCGTAAATAAAACGTTTATCAAACCAACCATGTTCTCCAAGGTAAAATCCCTGATCTGAAGTATAAATTACCACTGTATTTTTTGACAAACCTGTTTTATCAAGATAATCTAATAACTCTCCGATGTTACGGTCAAGAGACTTCGCAGTTGAGAGATAATCACGGATATAGCGTTGATATTTCCATTCTGTCAATGCTTTCCCTGTCAGTTTTTTCTCGGCAAACTCAGCAGCAATTTTGTCATAATAAGCCTTAAACTTACTTTTTTGCTCAGGTGTGAAGCGGTTGTAAGAAGACCAGGAACTTTTACTGTCATAATCAGCATCAACCTTTAAATCTTCCTTGAGCACCATTGTTTTCTCGATACTCATATCCTGATCCTGGGCTGCGATACGGCCTTCATAAGTATCATAAAAAGTACTTGGAAGCGGGAAAGTTATATTATCATATGCTCCTAAATCCTGAAGAGAAGGCAGCCATGAACGGTGAGTAGCTTTATGTCCGACAACCATAAAAAAAGGTTTTTTCTTATCTCTCGTTTCAAGCCATTCTTTCGAAAGTTGTGTAATCACATCCGTTACATAACCATTATACCGATGTGTTTCATTTTTTGAATTAACAAAATCAGAATTGTAATAACTGCCATGACCCGGTAAGATATTCAGGTAGTCAAATCCGTGAGGTAATGTACCAAGGTGCATTTTGCCTATCCAAGCAGTCTGGTACCCGGTTTTCTGTAAGTCTTCCGGAAAAACGTGCTGACTAACATCAAATTGTTTTTCATTGAATTTATAGCCATTGCTGTGACTATATTTACCAGACAATAAAGTAGCTCTGCTAGGTCCGCAGATCGAATTTGTGACAACATTGTTATAAAGTATTGCACCCTCCCTGGCTATACGGTCAATATTCGGGGTTTTTGCCAGTTTACTTCCATAAGCACTGATGGCCTGAGAAGTGTGGTCATCTGAAATGATAAAAATGACGTTGGGATGGTTTTGTGCAAAAACCAGGTTTGAAAACAGACAGATTGCAACAAAAAGGCCGAATTTCATAGTTAAGATATATTTTTGGATATAAATGAGAATAGGTACTAAGATACTATGCTTTAATTTAATCCCATAATTGTAAATCTGTTTTTAGCCTTTGATATCGGATATTTGTATATTTTATGACTGCTGTTAATTTAATATACCCAGAGCTCTGTCCTTCGTCCTAATCCATGCTCAGTGGCTCACAGAGCATAAGTCTGGTGTTCCATGGGTCTGGGAACACGGTGAATAAATACATTAAAAATAACAAATGGAGTCGGAATTAAAGATTCCGACTCCATTTGTTGTTTAGGAGCGATAGGTTTTGTGTCTGTTATTTTCATCATGGGAAATCGACCTTTTAATAAAAAAAAGCCCTTAAATTTTGGTGAAATACATTTTAATACGATTAACCATTATATTCAGCAATAAGTTAGCACATGGATAGCCTTGATATAGCCTCATTTAAAAATTTACAGGAACCTCTTTCAATTAGTTTTTATATAATACCTGATCAGAAGAGCGTTCCGGAAATTTGATAAAATAGTCTGTTAGCTTTCGTTACAAAGCCTTTCTTGAATTACACTTAATAATATTATGAATAATATACAGATCACTGATACCTTAAATTTCAGTGCGTCTGAAGGTTTTACGAGTAAACTATACCTTTATTTAAATGTGAAAAGTGGAGATTGAAACCACTCAAAAAACTAACCTGATCACACAGGGTAATAAAGCTGAGGCGGATTCCGAAAAGCCATATGAGTAGGAAGAAAAATCTCAAAATCAATACTATGAGTCATTTACAAATGAACTTTGCTGACGAAACGTTAAGCAGCAATTCTACAACTTACAGCTTGGTATGTACAAACAACTCTTCTGTGGATTGGGTGTTTTATGTATATCAAACTATGCCTAATCAACCATCACAGGTATTTTCCCTGGCCTGGTTTGCATCGCCTTTTAAAATATCGGTGGGTTCGAGAATAACTTTCAGATGGTCTTTGGATTACTCCTTTGTCTGGGGTAATACCGGTTCAGTATTTCCGGGGATTACATTTGATGCCGGTGGAGTTAGGGATTGTAGTTTGACCGGAGCAAATACGACTACTTTCAGTATGGATAATAATGCTCCTCAGCTTAGTACCCCTGTTCCCGGCGGACAACCTGGAAGCTTAACTATTTACCAATCTTCAAATATACCTAATGGTGTATTTAGTACGGGTATTGGTATGTCTGGTAGCGGAACTTTCGTTCAACAGGCATTAGCAAATACAGTACAGCAATATACTCCTCAAATTAAATACTGGGTTGCAGCTGCCTCTCAAATGCAAATGGGTGCTGTTCTTGCTGAAACTGTAAGTCAGGCGCAGTCATTTGCTTTTCCGATAAACGTTTACACGGTAAATGCAAATTTAGGGCCGGATAACCAGTGGACAATCAGCTGATAATATTTGTTAAACCTGAGATGGAGCGGGCTCATACAAGCCCGCTCCATTTATCTGAGAAGGTATGATTTTAGATTTTTCCTCCGACAACGGAGCACAATATTCCTTAAAATGCATTAACCAATCTTCCAATAATTGGTATTTCTATATCTATCAAAGAATATCCGATCAGTCAAATAATGATATTTATTCATTGATTTGGATGGCATCACCATATAAAATTGGTACTCAGTCTTTTATGACATTCAGATGGTCGGCCGATTATTCTTTTCACTGGTTTGATACAGGTAAACTACAGGTGGGTGTAACTCCTGGTTCCGGGGGTAGTATAGCAGCCGATTTATCAACCGGAAATGAGACAACCTTTGATTCGAAAGACAATACTCCACAACTTTCACCTCCTGTTCAGATCGCTTCTCCCAGCGGATTTTCGATTGTACAAGGCAGTAATATTCCAAACAATATTTTTTCAACAGGTATAGGAATGTCTGGTTTTGCTATATCCGTAAAACAGTCTCTCGTTAATACAATGCAGATGTTTGATTCTGATACGACTTTTTGGGTAGCAGCCACTACACAGCAGATACAAACCACAGCAGTTCTTAGCCAGGACGCCATTATGAACTCTTCAGTATTTGCCTTTCCATTAAATATATACAATCTGACAGCCACTTTAGGGGAAAATAATCTGTGGACTGTTGCATAAGCAGGTACTGCAAACGTAAGTGAATGAATGGCTCCATCATTAAAATACTCCAAAAGTCTTTTCGTCATATTTATAGATGGTGATTTGCTATATTTTACCATTATTTTAATTCGAAAACAACGCTTACATTTTCAGATCCTAAAACTTCTGCCAGGCCGGAAGGATCTTCAATTTGTCCAAGCTTTGTATAGCTGAACGAAGTAGAAAAGGTTTTATAAAACAATACGATTGTTTTTGAACCATACAGTGCTAAATCGCCATTATTTATTGTTTCGGGATTCGATGAGTTTGCCGGAAGATTTTTTGATAAATCATAATACTTTTCGTTTCCGTTTAGCTCTGTCATATTGAGTTTTAAAGGCAATATTTCCTTAAATGCTTTTGCCGGGCCGTTATTGAAAAGTGTAGCCGTAAAGGTTTTTGAATTAACCTTTATCGTAATTTTATTATTTGTCATGTTATCACCTTCATTACAGGATGCTGTACTATTGCACAAAACAGAAACGATTAATATTATTGCTAAAAGTGGCTGTTTCATTATTTTTATTTTAATTGTTCTTTAAAGAGGATAGGGTTGGAGTCTTATCGTACAGATCTTCGTGTCCTGTTTAAATTGTTTTAATAATTTTCGCAGGGATTCCACCTGCAATGGCATTATCAGGAACATCTTTTGACACTACTGCACCTGCTGCTACGATTGCATTTTCGCCGATAGTCACTCCGGGAAGAATAGTGGCATTTGCACCGATCCAGGCATTTTTTTTGATATGAATGTGTCCTGTTGCAAGTGCCTGTCTGTTTTCCGGGGATACAGGATGCCCTTCAGACAGCAAGCTGACTTTTGGCGCTATCAGGACGTTATCTTCTATGGTAATGCCTCCCAAATCCAGAAAGGTGCAATCAAAATTGATAAATACATTTTTGCCGATTTTCGTATTCTTTCCATAATTGATGTACAAAGGGGTAAATACCGCTGTACTTTCGTCAATTTCAGCAGCGGTAATCTGACTCAGCAGATCTCTTATTGCTGCCGGGTCTGAAGAATTGTTCATCTGAATGAGTAATTTCTTCGTAGCATAGGAAGCCTCACGCAGTTTGTAAGACTCCGGGTCGTCAGATGGTACTGTTTCCCCGTTCCTCAAACGTTCAAATATGTCTGTTGGTTGTTCTTCTCTCTTCATTACTTTATCGTATTTTGATAAGGCAAAATTAAAAAGAAAGCCCCACAACCGTTTTGGTGTGAGGCTCAATTTACATTACTGACAAGCTCAATTTAAGATAACCTTTTTAGACTTCAGTCGGTGGAATACCGTATTGTTTCTTAAATGCTGTGGAAAAGTGAGAGGGATTTTTAAAGCCTACTTCGATACATACATTCTGCACTTTTTCACCGTCTTCTTTTAACTTTGAGTAGGCAGCTTCCAGTCGTCTTTTTATCAGCCATTTCTCAGGGCTCAGATTGCTGACTTTCCGGAAATCTCTTTTAAAAGTTGCTAAACTGCGGCCTGTGTAAGCTGCAATCTGCTCCATGGTAAGGTCATCCATGTAGTTGTCATTCAGAAATTCCAAAATATCTATTTTCCAGGGCTGGTTAAAATCGAACAATATTGGAAAAAAAATATCCGAAGTATTCAATAAAGCATAAATACCTTCCTGTAATTTTAAATGTGAAACTCCTTCAACTGGTTTTATCTCCTCATTGAAATAGGGTGTAAGCGACTGAAATAAACTGGTAATATCTGCCCTAGATTCAATTTTAAATACATTTTTATCTGAAACTGATACCTTTTGGGGTAAGTCTGCTTTACTCAGCCTACTGTAAAAATCTCTTAATATATGGCGATTAAAAGTCAGCGAAATGCCTTTGTAAAGCTCTTCTCCTTTGCTGTTTTTGTACATCATCAAACGATGATTGCGTCTGATGAAAGCACATTCTCCTGCTTTTATCGTTATTTTTTTATTTCCATCTTCTATCACCTGTTCGCCTGAGTATAGATACAGCAATACATGTTCAGGAGCGGCATGAACACATTTTTCGCTGTAAGCCGAAAAGCATGAAAGAAATATTCCTGAATAATTTATAGTTCTTAATTTATCTGTCTGTTCCATTGTTGTAGCTAGCCGGAGATTATTATGCTATTGCAAAAGTAATCATTTCATTATCAGTTTTCTTTACTGTAAGGCTCATTTGGTCTTGCTGAAAAGCTCAAAACTGCTATGTTTTCTTTTTCGGAAGAACAACTTGTCTAGGCCTTTGCTTCATCTGTACTTTAAGCAGACAGACCTTTTCAGGGCGAGGTGGGGATAGATTTATCGGTTTGAAAAGAGGTATGAAGTCTTGGTTTTAAGCTGAATATTTTCTTTGCGCAGTCATCAATTCCCAGACTGTTTCCAATGGTGACAAAGCAGATTCCGGGGTTTCTGTTTTTCAGAGATGTGCTGAATTTACAGTTTTTACATATAAACACAATGTCAGATTTCTAATTTTCTATTAGCCAGCCATTTAATAATCTCAGGGTTTCTATGGTCGAAAAAAAGACTCGTTTTAGTATCCAGACTTTTAATGCTTTCCATATCTGCCGCCTCCAACTCAAAATCAAGACTGTTTAAATTCTCCGCCATTCGTTCTTTACGTACAGATTTTGGAATTACTACCACGCCTCTTTGCGTAAGCCATCTCAGAATAATCTGAGCCACCGTTTTAGCATATTTTGCTGATAAAGCAAGTAATAACTCATTTTGAAAAATATTGTTTTTCCCTTCCGCAAAAGGTCCCCATGACTCAATCTGGATACTGTTTTCCTGTAAGAATTTCTGATTTTCAAGTTGCTGGCAAAACGGGTGAGTTTCTACCTGATTTATCGCCGGAGGAATGTCTGCACCTAAAACTAACAAATCAGTAACGCGGTCAGGCTGAAAATTAGAAAGACCAATGGCTCTGATTTTACCTTCTTTGTAAAGATCCTCCATTGCTCGCCAGGAACCAAAAATATCACCATAAGGCTGATGAATCAGATACAAGTCCAGGTACTCTAACTGCAATCGCTCTAAGGATTTATGAAAGGCTGCATTCGTCCTTTCATAGCCTGTGTCCTGTAGCCAGAGTTTGGTAGTGACAAAAAGTTCTTCTCTTGGCACCCCGCAATTTTTGATAGCTTTTCCAACGGCTTGCTCATTCATGTAGGATGCAGCAGTATCAATCAGGCGATAACCTGTTTCTATGGCATCAATTACAGATTTCTCACATTCAGCTGCATCCGGAATCTGAAACACTCCGAAGCCTAAAACAGGCATTTCAATTCCGTTATTTAATCTTACAGTCTGCATATCGGTTAGTTTAAATTCTTGTACTCGTTGGGCGTACAGCCAACACGTTGTTTAAATAATCTGGTAAAATGTTGCGGATATTTAAAACCTAATTCGTAGGCAATTTGATTCACCGTTTTGCCCTTTTCAAAAGCTTTATCTTTTGCAATGTCTATGATTTTCTCCTGAATGTATTCTTTCGCTGATTGCCCTGTTTCCTTTTTGAACAAATCACCAAAATAGTTGGCAGATAAATGAAGTTGTTCTGCAAAATAAGCCACAGAAGGCAGGCCAATGGTTTGTGGTTTTTCGGAATGGAAATAATCACTTAACAGTTCTTCAAACTTTGCTAAAATGCCCTTATTAACTCTTTCTCTGGTAATAAACTGACGGTCGTAAAATCGTTGACAATAATCTAAAAACAACTCTATATTGGCCGAAATGAGCTTTTTACTATGTTTGTCGATAGGCTGTTTCAGTTCAAATTCAATTTTTGCGAAAAGGTCTAAAACCAATTGACGTTCGTTATCGGATATGTGTAACGCTTCGTTTGTTTTATAACTGAAAAAATTATAATCGCTGATAGTCCTGGCAAGTACTGTTCCGTGAAGTAAGTCGGGATGAAAAACCAATCCATAGCCTTTTGGCTGATAAGGAACGCCGAGGTTTTCAATTTCCGATACTTGTCCCGGAGAAAAAAACACTAAAGTACCCGCCTGATAGTCGTAATAATCCTGTCCGTACCGGATATCTCCGCATTTCACGTCTTTCAGATAAATACAATATAGCCCGTATTGGAACTTAACAGTTTTAGCATCACTCCCCCAATTTCTCAGGTCAGCTTTTGAAAAGTCAATAACACTTATCAAAGGGTGAAGTGTTTTGTGATTGTTATCAGCATTGTACTTACTAATATTATTGATCGGATATAAAATTTCCATCTTTTTCCTGTTTGAAACAAAAGTAGTAATTCTATCAGAAGTATATCAAAGTGATAATTCCAATCAGTTAAAATGGTAGGAAAAGCAGTAATTTTTATACAATTCATTTATTGAAATAGGATGATCTTTGTAGATAATAAACAATTGTATATAGGATATGTACAAAAAAAATGCAAATGTGAAAGGTTGACGGAAGTCTCAAATGATAGTTACCTGATCTTCGAAAGCGCAGAAGCCAGATATTTAGTACTAGAAGTATCACCTGGAATTTGCCCGGGCTGTTAAGTTTCGGGAAGAAGAGTTTGGAATAATCAAAACGGGTAGCATCTTGAAATAGGTTGTTTGATTGAAATATTTATGTGATTTATTATTTAAATAATAAAATAAGCAAGAAGTTATGACAAAGTATTCTCTGAAAATAAATGGTAAAATTCAGCAGGTAGATGTTGAACCATCAACTCCTGTTCTTTGGGTTTTGAGAGACCATCTTAATCTGACCGGTACAAAATTTGGCTGTGGAATGGGTATGTGCGGGGCTTGTACAATTCATTTGGATGATGCACCGGTACGGTCTTGCAGTCTGCCTGTATCGACGGTTGGTAAACAAGCGATTACTACTATCGAAGGTCTATCTGTAAATGGTACTCATCCGGTTCAGAAGGCCTGGATTGAACACGATGTAGCGCAATGTGGCTATTGTCAGGCTGGTCAGATTATGAGTGCAGCCGCTTTATTGAAAGAAACTGCAGCGACTAACCGTTCTAACCTTTCGGATGAAGACATTGATAATTATATGAGCGGAAATATTTGTCGTTGTGGTACTTATTTGCGTATTAAAGAAGCAATTAAGTCTGCCGCCGGAAAGTAATTAACCCTAAAACTTATTGGAAATGGAAAATATAGATACTCAAAGCCGTCGTTCATTTTTAAAGTCTTCTGTACTTGCAGGCGGAGGTTTGATGTTAAGTCTCACATGGTTTTCGAAGGCAAAAGCTGCTGAAAAAATCCCTGAACTGAATTTATCTGAACACTGGTCTGAACTCTCTTCTTATATCAAGATCACTACGGATAATATTATCAAAATCTTTTGTCCGAATCCGGAATTCGGTCAGAATGTAATGACCTCCCTTCCGATGATTGTTGCAGAAGAACTTGATGCTGACTGGAAAAATGTGGTTGTAGAAATGAGTCCGCATGACAATGTAAAATATGGTTCACAGTTTACAGGTGGAAGCAATTCTGTGAGAATGTACTGGCAGCCACTGAGAAATGCAGGAGCCACGGCCAGACAAATGCTCATCGAAGCTGCTGCACAAACCTGGGGTGTTCCTGCTGCAGAAATTACTACAAAATCAGGGATATTATCTCATTCAAGCGGTAAATCAGCAAAATATGGTGAAGTAGCAGATAAAGCGGCAACTCTCCCGGTTCCGAAAGATGTAAAATTAAAATCCCCGAAGGATTTTACGATTGTAAAAAATTCAAAGAAAAATACGGAAGGTTCAAAAATTGTTACAGGGAAACCTCTTTTTGGAATGGATTACCGTGTGGAGGGAATGATGATTGCCATGATTCAGCATCCGCCTGCATTTGGTATGAAATTAAAATCTTTTGATGCCTCGCAAGCCCTGAAAATGCCGGGAATCAAAGATATTTTCAGCTTTAAATTATATGATGATGGTTTCGAACAAGCCAGTTTCGATACCCGTACTTTCAATGAATTGATAGCAATTGTAGGTAAATCTACGTGGGAAGTAATGAATGCTCGTAAGAAGCTTATTGTAAAATGGGAAAACGCTCCGGAAACCAAGGAAATCATAAATGGCTGGGGCGGAAGAAAAACAGAGCTTATCATACCTTCAGGCTTAGAAAGCACATCGGTTCAACTGGCAAAAATGCAGGAAATGGCTAAAATGCCTGCTCAGCAATACCGAAAAGATGGCGATCCGGAAACAGCTTTCAAAAATGCCGCAACTATTATAGAGCGTACCTATAATGCTCCGTTTCTGGCACATAACTGCATGGAACCAATGAATTTCTTTGCCCATGTGGAAGCTGATAAAGCTTTAGTGGCAGGACCTATTCAGGCACCAGGCTGGATGGAGCCTACTTTAGCTAAAATTTTAAATTTACCTGCCGATAAAATTGAAATTCAGATGACCCGAATGGGTGGAGGATTCGGACGCAGAGCATATGCTCAATATGTTTATGAAGCAGCCAGAATTTCTCAGAAGGTAAAAGCTCCGGTCAAACTTATCTACTCCCGTGAAGATGATATGACTTATGGAATCTATCGCCCGATGTATACTGCAACATATCGTGCAGCTTTAGATGCCAATAAAAACCTTATAGCTTTTCATGTAAAAGGCGGAGGAATTCCTGAAAACCCTATTCATGCAAACCGCTTTCCTGCCGGAGCCATTGATAATTATCTGGCTGAAGGATGGGAAATACGTTCCAATATTACAATCGGCGCTTTTAGAGCGCCTCGTTCCAACTTTAATGCTGCTGCCGAACAATCATTTCTGGATGAAGTAGCTGAAGCGATGGGCAAAGATCCGATTGATTTTCGACTTGATTTATTGAAACGTGCGAAAGAAAACCCGGTGGGTAAGAATAATGAATATGATGCCGATCGATACGCAGGGGTATTAAACCTGCTCAAAGAAAAATCAGGTTGGGGTAAACCCGAAAATAGCGGAAAGAAGCGGGGCGTTGCTGCTTATTTCTGTCATAACTCTTATGCGGGACATGTGGTAGATATGGTTATTCGGAATGGGCAACCTTATGTAGAACAAGTAACCAGTGCCATAGATTGCGGGGTTGTTGTAAACCCGGATGCGGCAATCAATATGGTTCAGGGGGCTGTGGTTGATGGCATTGGAAATGCTTTTTATGGGGCATTAACACATAAAGACGGTGTTGCAGAACAAAATAATTTTCACAATTATCGGATAATCCGACATAACGAAGCTCCTAAAAAGATCGATGTTCATTTTGTAAAAAATGACATAGATCCAACCGGACTTGGTGAACCTCCGTTTCCGCCGGTTTTTGGAGCAGTGGCAAATGCACTTTATAAAATGGAAGGGAGAAGATATTATAATCAGCCATTTAACTCAGGTTTTTCCTGATTAATTCCGTAGAAAAAGGTGTAAATAGAAAAGGGTTGAGGCATTATGCCTCGACCCTTTTTCAATAAAAATATTCCATTAATAAGTTTTATCCGCTCTAAGGAATAGTCTTTTAAAGCTATCTTTCTCTCTGAAAATCCCTCCTGTCTTCCTTTATACTCAGTAAGAAAACACATGTCCTTTATAGTTTAGAAATAGTCTTAGAAAAAACTACATTTTCTCATCTCTGAGAAACAATATAGTTTCTTTTTTCTGTGTATTATATGTTTGAGAAACTATCTTTTAATTATTCAAACATTTAACCACAAATATTTATGAAAAGGCATGAATTTTTAAAATCAATAGGTTTTAGAGGAGCTGCTTTAATGGCAGTACTTAGTTCCTGCACGAGAAAGGAAGATTCTATTTTAAATGTACTAACCCTTAGTCCTGCTCAGAATACTCCCGGGGCAACTACTCCTGCCGACTCGAGTTCAAACGGAGGAACCTCTGGTAATCCTTCATCCGGAGGGATTGATTTAAGTACAATCAAAAACCCTATTCTTAATATAGATTTGTCGTCAGGTTCGGCAGCAAATCTAAAAAAAGTTGGCGGATATATTACTCAAAATGGAATAGTAGTGGCACAATCAAGTGCTGGTGTATATGTAGCTGCCACACAAACCTGTTCTCACGAACCTAAGAAAAAAGTGATTTTTAATGTAACGGAGTTCTATTGTACCGAGCACGGGGCAAGGTTTACATTAGAAGGAAAAGGGAAAAACAGCTTCGGGAGTGGAGGATTAACCATTTATAAGGTGGCGACTGATGGGAAAAAAATAGTAATCTATTCATAAAACTAACTCTCATCCTAATTTTAATCTGTTTCCGCTAATTGAAGTTTTCATATTTCATTTCGGTTATTTCTTGTAATACGCAGAGCTATCGGGTTAAATCCAATGCTTTTATTTACTAATTATTAACATCATATCATATGAAGTCACTCATTCTGATAACCTTATTTTCTACATTACTCTCATTTTCCGAAGAATGGAAACTGGATTTTGAAGAAGCAAAAATTGAAGCTGCCCAATCTCATAAATATGTATTACTGAACTTTTCCGGTTCAGACTGGTGCATTCCCTGTATAAAATTAAAGAAAAATGTTTTTGAGTCTGACAAGTTCATGCGCTTTGCTGCTGAAAATTTAATTTTGGTGAGAGCAGATTTCCCGCGTCTTAAAAAGAATCAGTTAGATTCTAGACAAACTTCTCAGAACGAATTGCTTGCAGAAAAATACAATAATCAAGGTAAATTCCCGCTCACAATCCTGCTTGATTCAAATGGAAAGGTTATAAAGACATGGGATGGTTATCCTTCCACACTGTCAGTTGAAACATTTATCAGTGAAATAAATGTCTTTGTCGATGCAAAAAAATAAAAATCTCCATAGCAGAGTTCTCAGATTAATGGGAAATAGATTTGAACTGAGTGTTGTCAGTGAGGATGCAATATGGGCTGAAGCGAGGATAGATGAAGGGGTTGCGGAAATCAAAAGAATAGAAGCACTACTCACCACTTTTCATGAAGAAAGTCAAACAAATCTGATTAATCGTTTTGCAGGTATTCATCCTGTAAAAGTCGATATTGAAATCTTTGATTTGATAGAACGCTCGCTTCGTATTTCTGAGTTAACTCAGGGGGCTTTCGATCTCAGCTACGGCTCCATAGACAAAAGGCTCTGGAATTTTGATACAAATATGACGTCTCTGCCCAGCCGGGAAACAGCAAGAGAGATAGTTCATCTGATCAATTACCGAAATATTATTACCAGCAGAAAGGAACAGACAGTCTTTCTGAAAGAAAAAGGTATGAGAATAGGTTTCGGAGGAATTGGAAAAGGATACGCAGCAGAGAAGGCCAAATCTGTTATGCGGCAGAACGGTGTCGGGCATGGTGTGGTAAATGCCGCAGGTGATTTGACGACCTGGGGGAAACAACCGAATGGACAAGCCTGGACTGTAGGCATTGCGAATCCGAATGTGTTGAATTCTGTATTTTCTTCATTGCAGATCAGTGATGTAGCAATTGCCACTTCCGGTAACTATGAGAAGTTTGCAATAATTGACGGAAAAAGATATTCTCACACAATTGACCCCAAAACAGGCTTTCCAGTTTCCGGAATAAAAAGTGCTACTGTACTGGCACCCAACGCTGAACTTGCGGATGCACTGGCAACTCCTATAACAGTTATGGGAACATCAGTTGGTCTTCATTTTATTAATCAATTAAAAAATGTCGGATGTATTATCATAGATGATCAGGATAGATTATTTACGTCTTCCAATATCAATATTTGTTAATTCTTAAACCAATAATGGCCTTATGTTTTACCTGCCGATGGCCGCTAAATTATCAAAAATATGAAACGATATATTAAAATCATGGGGGCATTCGGATGCTTGCTAAGTGTACTTTCATCCTGTACCTCAGTAAAGGAATATCAAAAAAGCAGAATTAACGATTCTGAAATGGAGCTTTCTTCAAGAAAATCTGAAAAGTTTGAGCAAAGTTTTTATCTCTACAGGGAAGGCGCCTCCGGTGCAAATGGGGGAAAAAGTGGTGGTGGCTGTGGCTGTAATTAATTTTCCAAACTTCTCAATACATTAACCACTTTCAGATAATCTTATGAAAAAAATAATTATATCGGTAGCATTACTTATCGCGGGATGGTCCGGAAAAAGTTTTGCGCAAAGTACGCAGGTTGACGAATCTGTTTACGAAAAGCGAAAACTCAAACTGGAAGAAGTAAACTTTGTATCAAGTTATTATTCCCAAAATGGGAACACTTCGGCAGTAACCGGAGGAATCGGAACAGAACAACTCACAGATATTGCAAATTCAATTGATTTAAAATTAATCAAATTGGACAAGCATAATCGCCAGCATACCTTCAACATAGATTTAAACGTTGATTTTTACACTTCAGCCTCCTCTGATAAAATTGATCCTTTGACGATTTCTTCAGCTTCGAGAAAAGATACACATTTTTATCCTACATTAAGTTGGAGCATAAAAAATGATCTGAATCGTACATCTAAGGGATTGAGTCTTTCATATTCAACGGAGTATGATTACAAATCCTATGGTTTGAATCTGAATTTCTCCAAAACCTCTAAAGACAACAATCGCGAATTCAGTATAAAAGGAGGGGCCTTTTTTGATACCTGGACCATTATACTTCCTGCTGAATTACGACCAAACGGGTATGGATCAGGAGCTCATGGTGATAGAGATCCGGTTGACTATAAACCCAGGAATTCATACAATATGGCTTTTTCTTTATCTCAGGTGATTAACAAAAGATTGCAGGTCCTGTTTACCGTTGAACCTGCTTATCAGGAAGGATTACTGAGTACCCCATTTCATAGAATTTATTTCAGGGATGGTTCTGAAACAGTAGAAAAGCTACCGGGAAACCGACTTAAACTTCCCGTTGGAATGCGCCTGAGCTATTTCTTAGGTGACAGAGTTATTTTACGGACATTCTATCGATATTACACGGATAACTGGGGAATGCAAGCTCACACAGTCAATTTGGAGAGTAGTATTAAGTTAAGCCCGTATATGTCAATAAGTCCGTTTTATCGTTTTAATCATCAATCGGCTGTTAAATATTTTCATCCTTACGGGCAAAATGATTCGAATAGTACTTATTATACAAGTGATTACGATATTTCAGATTTTAACTCCAGCTTTTTAGGAGTTGGTTTCAGAATTGCACCACCAAATGGAGTGCTGGGGATTAAAAACTGGAATAGTATAGAACTGAGATATGGAAACTATTCGCGTACAACAGGTATGACATCCAATATCATTACGCTATTTGCGAAGTTCAAGTAAATGTTATTCCGGAAACTAAAATTAATTTGATTGAGCAAGAGAAAGAATGTGTTTTAAGAATGCCACGTTTTTCATTTTTTCCGTCATACCGAATAATGACAGATTCAAGTAAAATTTTAGTAAAAAAGCCCCTGATTTCATGAACCAGGGGCTTTTTTGAATTGTTAAACCTCGCTAAGCTTCGGTTTGGTGGAGACGGAGAGATTCGAACTCTCGTCCAGACAAGGAACTCATTTGCTTTCTACACGCTTATTCGCTTTTAGATTGTCGGGATCCTGATCGGTCAGCGACTAACCAAATCAGATTCCTTAGTCTCTTGGTACTGGATTTTATCTAGAGCAATCAATAAAACCCGACTCTGCATTTCGACGCTCAGAGCTCCCCTTCGGCAGAGTTTGGATGGGGCTGAACGATGGCATTTGGTTAATCCTCTGGATTAAGCAGCCATGGCATACTGAGTATTGCCAGTTATTGTTCGGATACATTGGTCACGGGAGGTGTACCCAACTCCCGACGTGCTTACAAACGACCTGCACATGCTGTCAATACCGGTCGTCCCCAGGTAGATTAGTCTGCAAAAATAAGAAATTTTCCCGAAAAAAAACTGTTTTGAAAGAAGAATCAGGTATTTAAACAAGAAATCCCGGGAAGCATCTGCCTTCCGGGATCCTATTCATGTGCCTGTAATGGGTTAAGCGTTACAAAGGACTTAAAATGACTAAAACACAGAAGAAAGATGGAGCTATCCTGGATCTCTTCATGTCCGCCAACACTTTGAGTCAGGACAGACACCATCACTTCTGCTAATATACGGAGAGGGCCTTGATAGTCTTGCCAAATGTTTTGCGTCCGCCAACACTCGACAAAAAGCAAAACGTACCTGATCCGTAAAAATGCCCGAAAACCTACAATCTAAATTCAATGCATCCGCCAATACATTAAATTCCAGTATTCGGGAACAGTCTTTAATAAGGTCGGAAATAGTATATCCCTGATGAGCTACAATATTTCCTGAAATATATTTTTATTCTAAAATGCTGAGACACTTCGCTGTATAAGCGGGCGGTTGGCAGAAGTATCCATTCGTAAAATATTGAGTAATATCAAATTCCGGACGAAAGTATATTTCCTTGAAGAATGCTCTGGAAAATAACCTGAAGATTATTACCTTGTTCGTTATGAAAGGGAACTTTGGTTTTGTTTTTAGAAGTGTGTGCCACCATTATAAATGTCAAAAGGTTCAAATAAATTTTCAAGCTTTTCTGAGTCTTTCTAAATTCAATGAAAGACTCAGACTTGAGCTTCAATCCTTTCTTCGTGGCGGCAAAGCAGGCTAAGATATTAATTATCAAATATTATGCCATTTTTCTGTTTTGGCAAAATTTGAGACAGATGCAGTTAAAAATGTGAAAAATCAACATTTCAGCAGTACTAATTGATTTTCCCTCCTTGTACTACAATCATCGTGCCAAATGGGTAAAAAATGAAAATCTCAAAATTTAATTTTCCAAAGGTAATACCGTGGTACTTTTTATCTCTGACATTACAAAAAAACTGTGAATATGAGCAACTGTTCTCATCACAGAAAGCTTTTGCTGATGAAATTCATTATAAGCTTCCATATCTTTTGCAACAATTTTTAACAGATAATCAAATCCTCCTGAAACAATATTACATTCGATTACTTCCGGAAACTGAATAATTGCCTCCTCAAATTCTGCGAAATTGTTCTTGGTTTGTTTATCAAGTGTGATATTACAATAAACAACCAGAGAAGCACCTACTTTCTTTCTGTTTAAAATCGTAACATATTTCTCAATGATTCCTTCCTGTTCCAAGCGTTTGATACGATCGTGGATCGGGGTCATGGAAAGGTTGATTTGCTGGGATAACTCTTTGATTGTCAGCTGGGCATTTTGCTGCAACAATTGGAGTATTCTAAGGTCAGTTTTATCAATCATCTCTTTAGAATTGTGATTTGTGAATGACTTTCATCGAAAATCATTCACAAATATATCAATTTGAGTAATCTTGCCACTTTTTATGATGACATGTTATATTTCAGAGAAAGGAATTTTACCAGTTTAATTTAAACAATGATACTCCCTGACGTGGCAGGTTCATTGAAATAACCACTTTCCCCTTTTTTACAGTTAACCATTCCGGGTCGTTTAAAAGCCTGAGTTTCCCGGCTTTTTCCAAAGCGGCAATTTGGTCAGGAGAAAGGTCTTTCGGAGAACCCATCTTTTTCCAGGCTTCGTATGAATTACTGTTTTCTTTGTCTATTCTGTAGTGAAAAAGCCGGACTTTTTTGGCCGGGACACCTTTTATCTCTAAATCAACAGATGCATCTTTGGCCGGAAGGTTATCGTCATGATAATTCCAAACCATTACGGCGGCGGTTTTTGCATTTTTTGAGGCCAGTGCATTTACATCGGCTTCTTTTCTTACACTTTCATCTCTGATTCTGGCAAAATCATAAGCCAGATTCTTATGAACTTCCACTCTGTTTTCCGGCATCATACCAAACATTCTGAAAACATTTAAGACAGGTTTGTCTACACCGTTGGTTGCCAGATCTCTGAAACCTGCAAACCAAGGCTGATCTTCAAACTCAAAAGCCCAGGTAACGGCTCCCAGCAGATTTACCCCGCGGCTTTTTGCCAAATCATATTTTCTGGCAAAAGAAGCTGCTGTGTAGCTGGAATACATGGTTCCGTTCCGATAGGCATTCTGTGGATTCAGCTCTTCTGAACAGGCAGCACAGCCTTCCGGGTCAGATTCTCCGATGATAATGGGTAAATGTTTTAAGGTAGGGTAGGAGGCTACGATTTCAAATCCTTTATCAATGTCTTTTAATTGTTTGCCCATATTCATCTGAACGGCACCGTTTACCACTTTCGGGTCTCCTTTGGCATGAAATGTAACAAAATCGAGTGGAGCACCTGTCTGACCTGTTACCGCATTTTTGCCTGAAACAATGTGATCCATAAAGGTTCTGAAGAATTTTTCCGAAACATTCCAGGCAGGACCTGTTACTTCCGGGCCACCGATTTTTGCCGTAGGCAGAACACTTTTTACCGCATGAGCAGTGTAATCGTATAATTTTATGTATTCTTCAACAGTTCCTTTCCAGTAACCGATATTTGGTTCGTTCCACAGCTCCCAATACCATGATTCTACTTCCTTTTTACCATAACGGTCGATCGAATGCTGAACCCATTTTGCTACCAGAGTGGCAAATTTCTGATAGTCTTTCGGAGGATATGCCCAACCTGTGTAAATATCATTGTAATTATCGCCGGGTTTCCAGAAATGACGGTAAGGTTGCGGTTTCGACGACAGCGCTTCGGGCATAAAACCGATTTGTGCAATAGGTTTCATTCCTCGTTCTATAAATGTGTCAAAAATTTTATCTATAATTTTCCAGTCGTACACCGGATTCCCGTTTTGGTCTTCTGTATAAACATTGGTTGACCCCCACTTCAAAGCCGCTTTTCCGTCGCCGGTAACAAGCAGACTATGTACACGTACATAAACGGGCGTCTTGCTTAACTGAGAAAGTTCTGTCAGCAGTTTTTTCCCGTCTTTCATATAAGTGTAATTAGGCTCATCATAGCCAAACCAGGACCAGATGGGGTTCAGTTTGCCATTTTCTTTACTTAAATCTACCTGAACAGACACTTTTTCATGCTCTGTATTTTGTGCATTTCCTTCTGAAAATGCCATAGCGCAAAGGATAAGACTCAGTCCTGCTATTTTGCCTGAAACATTTCTGAGGATCTTTTTTGGAATCATAAGAATAAAATAGTTAAAAGGTTTATTGTGTGTTTAAGAGTATTTATGAAATCGTTTTAAATGCTTTCAGACAAAAATGTCCAGATATTCTACTTCTTCGGTAACCGGCATGATGCCATGCTTTAAAGTACAGTTGAAATAAAAACCATCTCCTTCTTTGAGATGATACTCGATTTCACCGACCTGCATTTTCATTTCACCCCGGATTACATAGATAAATTCTTCTCCTTCGTGGGAAAGCTGATGGGGTTTTACTTCACCTTTTTTGGCGACAAACAGCATTGGCTGCATTTTTTTTGCATGATATTCTGAACCGTAAGGATAGATTGAATAGCCTTTTTCCGTTTGAGTCAGATTTTCCTGAGCTTTTTGTCTGGTGGTTAAAATAGCATTCAGCCAGCCTTCTTTTTCCAGCAGACCCGAAATGGTAGTTCCGAGGACCCGGGCAATTTTTATAAGGGCGGCTACAGAAGGAATGGTTCTGTTGTTTTCTATTTTGGAAATCATGCTTTTTGACAACTCACATTCATCTGCAATTTCCTGCAAAGTCCTTTTCTGAGTGGTTCGCAAAATTCTGATCCGATCACCTATATTGAGTTGATTGGACACCGGCTCTTCTGACATATTCTGAATATTTAATAATGTTTATTGTAATTCAACAATGTTGAATGCAAAGATACAAATTTGAATCAATTGCCAAAGGGAACGGATATGGACTGATAGAATTTTCGGAAAAAAAGGCATTAAAAATCTGCTGAAGTGTTTTGGAAAGGATATTAAAGCAGTCTGAACTTATATTACTCAAGGATAATTATAAAATATAATCAAATTGTTCAAAATTATTTAATCAGAAATTATTGCTGTTTTAACCATGAATTTAAATGATGTTTAGTCATTATTTCTTTGATATGTCGTTTTTCGTTTAATATTTTCTTATTTATTGAGAGATATCCAAAAAATATTCTGATTGGTTAACTTTGTGATGTAATTACACTTCAAAAACGGATGTCCGTGCCATTTCAGCCATGATCTGGCACTTTTTCTTATCGACTTACAAAAATCTGATAAATGACGATTTGAGTAATGAATTGAGAACAGAATTTTCCTTAAACAAACTAAAGATACCTTATATTATGATAATCGGCGTACCTAAAGAAATCAAGAATAACGAGAACCGTGTTGCGGTAACTCCTGCCGGAGTGGCTGAGTTTAAGAAGAACGGACATGTTGTTTATGTCCAGTCATCTGCCGGAATAGGAAGCGGATTCTCAGATAAAGAATATGAGAAGGCAGGTGCTACGGTTTTATCAACAATTGAAGAAGTGTATGCTATTGCAGAAATGATCTGTAAAGTAAAAGAGCCGATTGCTTCTGAATATAACCTTATTAAAGAAAATCAACTTCTTTTTACGTATTTCCATTTTGCTTCTTCAGAAGAATTAACTCATGCCATGATTGCCCGCAAAGCAATCTGCCTTGCTTATGAGACGGTGGAAAAAACGGACAGAAGTTTGCCGTTATTGGTACCAATGTCGGAAGTAGCCGGAAGAATGGCTATTCAGGAAGGGGCAAAATATCTTGAAAAACCAATGGGTGGACGTGGTATTCTGTTAGGCGGTGTGGCTGGTGTTAAACCTGCGAATGTATTAATACTTGGTGGTGGAATTGTAGGAACACAGGCTGCAAAAATGGCAGCTGGTTTAGGGGCTAACGTGACAATTATGGATGTAAGCCTTCAGCGTTTACGTTATCTTGAAGATGTTATGCCGGCAAACGTTGATACAGTAATGTCGAACGAATATAACATCCGTGAGGCAATCAAGGTTTCAGATCTGATAGTTGGAGCGGTTCTTATTCCGGGGGCAAAAGCACCTCATCTGATTACCCGTGAAATGCTGAAAGATATGAGAGCCGGAACAGTATTGGTAGATGTGGCAGTTGATCAGGGAGGATGTATCGAGACTTGTACACCAACTACGCATGAAAATCCGACATTTGTAATCGATGAGATTGTTCATTACTGTGTTGCCAATATGCCGGGAGCTGTTCCATATACTTCTACGCTGGCTTTAACAAATGCAACGTTACCATATGCACTTCAATTGGCTAATAAAGGCTGGGAAAAAGCCTGTACAGATAATGAGGAATTGAAAAAAGGACTTAATGTCGTGAACGGTAAAGTAGTTTATAAAGGCGTTTCCGATGCCTGGGGATTAGCTTTAGAAAGTTTAGAGTTATAATTAAATTGATTAGGGTTATTTTTAATGCCATTCTTCACTAGCGAGAATGGCATTTTTTTTGGCATAATCATCACCGTGAGCTGTGTCTCACAACGCAATCTCAAACAATGTTGCTTATGCTCTGTGAGTCAAAGAGTATGGGTTGGAACCCTTTTAAAATGCTTCTGCAATAAAGAAATACAGATTTTGCTGACCATTTCCGAAACCGTAATCTATTCGAAGATTAACATTTTCCTTACGATTAATCTTAAACCTGAGCCCTGCACCATAACTTGGTAAAACGTTCTGGAAATTTAAACCCGAAATGCTTTCATCTACTTTTCCCATCCCGGCAAAACCCGCCAGTCCCCAGCGTTTTAATACCTGTAGTCTGTATTCTCCCTGGAATGCCAGTAAGTTCTTGTCACGGTAACTTCCCAGATAATAACCTCTCATAATCATGTCTCCACCCAAAAGCCCTAACTCATTAAAGGGAACGTCTCCGTTGTTGAGCATACTGTATGCCTGAAAAGCAATTACATCTTCCCGGTTTTTGAAAGGTTTTATGAACTTTCTCAAATCGATCATCCAACGTTGGAAATTGTGCGTACTACCTGTAAATCCGGCATGGTAAGAAAATTCTATCTGTGCGAAAATACCATTGGAGGTGGTGAGTACATTATCCCGGCTATCATATAAAACTGAAGCGTTGAGCCCTGAAATTCTTGAACCCTGACTTCCCGAGACGTTTTCCTTTTCCATAATACCATTTGGCTGTCCATGAATATTATACATATTGAAAAAACGCCAGCCCAGTCCGGCGAAAGTATAAGGTCTGATTTTTCTCAGCGTAAGGTTGTCAAAACGGATCAGGTCGTAAGTAATTTGTTCCTGGTTTTCAAGCCTGGCATCCTTTCCTGCTCCGTAATAATATACCGGAAATCGGCTGAAACCATAGAATCCAAATACATAATACTTCTCTTTATTGGTAAAAATCTGATAGTTATGTTCAAAAATGATCTGCTGGTTCAGCGAATATTGCAGAAAAACGGCTGTATTTGAAACCCTGGTAAGTGTATCATTTTCACCGCCGGCATTCAGGAAACGTTTTACTCCTGCCCCGAAAACCCAGTTGGTTTCAGGCATATACAAAAGATAAGGAGAAATGAGGTATTTATGCCCGGTAAAGAAATGTACCAGTCTGGAATTACTTAGTTTTTGAAAGCGGGTAGAATCAGGTAAATCTGTTGCCCGGATCTGGCAAAAAGACAGGAAAAATAAGAAAAGTAAACAGTGAAATTTATTCATGAAAATGGTTAAGGTATGAATTATGACTAATGATTAAGTATTTTACTCAAGGAAAGAGGTACTCTACCTGACTCATAATTCATACCTTGTCTGCCTACCAGAATTTAACCCCCGTCAGACGGTTGATTTCCAGTTTTGCTAAAACTATCTGATATTGGTATTGTAACTGGGTTAACTGAGCTTCTTTCAGAGCGGTTTGCGCCGATTCAATTTCTACATTGGTAATGACACCGTTCTTAAAACGGGATTCTGCCAGTTTAAGTGCATAATCTGCCTGAAATACAGTTTTTTCAGACAAATCCATTTTTTCCTGAGCAGTTTTCAGATCATTCTGAGCTTGTTCCAAATCACGTCTTAATGCCTGATTGGTTACGTCCACGCTATATTTCAGCATTTCACGGTTCAATTTAGCAATAGAAGTGTTGTAAGCACCTTTTTTCCCGCTATAAATCGGAATATTCAGTTTGATACCCAAAACAGAGTTTAGTTTAAAGTCGTCTGAAAATGAAGGGATTTCTCCGTTAATTCTTGGGAAATAACCGTTTTTGATACCAACAGAACCATTTGCAACAAGACTTGGAGCCAGACTCATTTGTGAAAGTTTAACATCTCTTTCGTAAATAAGATCTTTCTCTTTCAAAGTTTTCAGATCAAAGTTTGAAGTTTGAGCATCATTATAGGCATTGTCAACTGTCAGCTCCGGCAAGCCTAAATCAAAGGTGGTCTGAGCAGTGATACTGCCACGGATATCTTTTCCGACCAATGAATTAAGATAGATATACTGACGTTCTAACTGGCTTTGTAAATCAGCTAAACGGGATTCTGCATTTTTATAACGAACCTGAACTGAAATCTGATCGTAATCCAATGCATCACCTTGTTTCAAACGATCACTGATGATTTTCTCGTTATCATTTACCAGTTTCAATTGCTGTTTCTGTACCTCGATGGCTTTTTGCAGATAGACAATTCCATAGTACAGATTTGCCACCTGATAAGCATAGATATTTTTCAAACCTTCTACATTCGTCTTAGAGAGTTCTGTTTCAAGTTTTGATTTTTCAACTTCCAGCGCATTCTTACCCCAATCATAAACTGTATAATTTGCCCCTACATTGGCATTATAGTTCATATTTGGCTGAAACTGAATGGTTGTACCGCCCAAAGTTGCTTTTGCTACCGGATCGAAACGGGTAACCCCGACTTCACCGGCGATATTTGGTTTTTCATTAGCCTGATGAATTCTGGTTTTATAATCTCCGATCAGAATGGTTTGCTGCTGTTCTTTAATTTTCGGAGAATATTCAATGGCTGAGCGGATTAACTGATTCAGCGCTTCATCGGTTTTCCCTTGGGCAAATCCCTGTTGTACCGCTAAGAGAGAAAAAAGTATGAATAATTTGTTTGTCTTCATTTGAATTGAAAAGCCTATGGTTAAAATTTCCCAAAAACTTATCGTTTTATTAAAATGTTTCCTGGAGAAATTTGACTGATTTTATATCGGAACCGCGAGTCTGTTAATGACTTTCTGCGGCTGCTTTGGCTACTGCTTTTGCTTCTTCGGCTGAAACTTTTTTACCTTTCAGCAAAAAGAGGAAGGGCAGAACGAATACGAAAAAGATTGAAACCAATCTGAAAGTATCAAGATAAGCGAGGTAATATGCCTGCTTATTAACTGCCATTTCAATTTGCATATAAGCCTTTGTGGTAGCTGTATAAGCGTCTCCCGTAAGGTTAATCATGTTCCTTGCTGCATTTGATACTCTTTCGTTAAACAAAGGATTTTCCTGCACCATATTTGCCATCAGATCCGAACGGTGCTGTGCAGCACGGTTGGTGGTAAAGTTATTGGCGAGTGCAATCCCGAAAGCCCCACCCAGCTGACGGATCATGTTTGTCAAAGCAATACCTGTCGGATATTCACTTGGCTTAAGACCGGCCACTGCCTGATTAATGAGCGGCATCTGAAGCATTGCAACTCCTATGATCCTCATTAACTGCATCGGAAAGAAATCCCATCTTCCCATATCTGTTGTGGCTGTTGCACTGTAAAATCCGAAGAAGATAAAGAACAAAATACCAATAGTCATGTACGGAATAGGAGAATCTCCTTTCGACATCCTTTTTCCCATGAGTGGAAAAAGTACGACCCCGGCCAATGTCGGGAAAAGTAATGAAAGCCCGGTTTCATAAGGTGTAAATCCATTGATACGTTGTACCAATACCGGATAAACGAAGACCGAAGTAAACAAACCAAACCCTGCAACCAGTGTAAAAATGGTTGAAACAGCAAAAACTTTGTGATTAAAGATTTTCAGGTTTACAACCGGGTGGTCTGTTGTTAATTCTCTCCAGATAAAGCCTATAAGTCCTATCGCGGCCAAAAGACTGACGGTTACAATCTGACGGGATTGAAACCAATCTTCAGATTCACCTTTTTCAAGTACATACTGTAAAGAACCAATCCCCAGCGTGAGAAGAAAAATACCTGTATAATCTATGGTTATGAGGTGCTTTTTCTGTCCTTCCCCTTCCTTTTTATCAATAAAGACTATGGTCAGAATACTTGCTAAGATACAAATCGGAATGTTTACGAAGAATATTTGCTGCCAGGTAAAGTTATCAACGATGTACCCACCAATTACAGGTCCGAGTGTTGGTCCTAAAATAATCCCCATCCCAAACAGCCCGGAAGCCATTGGTCTGTCCTGTGGTGTAAAAGCATCAAATAAAATGGCCTGAGAAGTAGAAAGAAGCGCTCCACCTCCGATACCCTGGATAAATCTCCAGAATACCAGCTCCCATAATCCATGAGAGGCACCGCAGAAATATGAAGCGATACCAAAGAGAATCATAGAGGTCAGATAATATGTTTTTCTACCGAAATATTCTCCCAGAAATCCCGTCATTGGGATGATAATTACGTTTGCGATGGCATAAGAAGTAATTACCCAGGCGATGTCCTCAATTGTTGCTCCTAAAGAACCAGCCATTTGGTTTAGGGCAACGTTCACGATGGTCGTATCCAACAGCTCCATTATCGCCGCTGTGATCGTCGTGAGAACGATTATAAATTTTGCGAAACCTTTTACCGATGACATAATCTTTGCGTTTAAAGTTTAAATGAACAGTTGTAAAGACAGAGATATTCTGCTTTATGGCTGACTCTTAAACTATTTTTTCAGTTCTACAGAAACTTCTAATGAAAGTCCGGCTCTGAGAATGTCAAGGTGTTTCTGGAAGTCAATAATCTCTATTTTAACCGGAACACGCTGTGTTACTTTCACAAAGTTACCCGAAGCATTATCCGGAGGAAGTAATGAAGATTTTGCACCTGTTGCTTCTGCAATTGAGGCAATTTTTCCTTCCAGTTTAATTTCAGGATAAGCATCCAGTTTCAATTCAGCTACGTCTCCGATTTTAAGATGCTCAACCTGCGTTTCTTTAAAGTTGGCAATAACCCAGAATGTAGAATCTTTCACAATGGTCATCAGCGGTTGACTTGCCTGAATGAACTGACCTACCTCTACGTTCTTACGTCCGATTTTGCCAGAAGCCGGAGCATATACCTTTGCATATGAAAGTTTTAGTTTCTGCTGATCAATTTTAACCTTTTTGATGGTCAGTGAAGCTTCTGCTTTATGAAGGATTGAAGTCAGGATTGGCAAACGGGATTTTGAAGCAGTCAGGTCACTTACACCTGCCTCATATTGTGCAGCAAGTACCTCATAAGCAGATTTTGTATCATCAGATTGTTTGCGTGTAATAGCATGGTCTGCTACTAAAGCTGCATCACGATCAGCATCTTTTTTGGCTTTATCTCTTCTTAAAATACTGGCTTTAAGATTCGCTTCGTTTGAACGGATTACCAATTGAAGGTTTTGAATATTTGCTTTAGCATTTTCAACGTCAGTCTGAGCCTGCACTAAATCAGCTTCCATTTCATCTAACGCTAATTTTGCCTCGTCTGTATCAATTTCAACGAGTAACTGATCCTTTTGAACATTGTCGTAATCTTTAACACTTACGCTTTTTACATAACCAGCCATACGTGGAAGTACCGGTACGAAATAGGTTTCAACCTGAGCGTTGTCTGTATCTTCGTGCGTTTGAGCGTATTTATATTTTGAATAACCTAAAAATGCTCCTGCAACCAGAACAACAACCAGAATAACTTTTGGTAAATACTTTTTGATTGGACTTTGATTTTCCATGTTTGTTTGATTTTGTGAATGTTGAGCGATGACGGTATGTTTTTAAACTAATTAAAGAGAAAAACTAAAGAATTTTGGTTTGAGAGTTTCGCTCAGTTTCGCTCATCAATTCATGCTATTGATTAGATAGTAAACTTGATTGACGGTACAAATGTAAACTAAGTTGACTAAAAAAGTCAAGTAAGTTGACAATTATTTTTTTTTGTATTAATTTTGGCAAAAAAATAAATAGATACTTAGAAAATAATTATTGATTACTGGTAGGAGAATGTTTAAATTAAATGTGAAATAAATCCTAAATTGCTCATTCAATTACCAATAAATGCACATAGAAAAGCCATGACAGAAGATTTGAAGCAGAAACTAATGGAATTTAAATCGCATAGAAATAAATTGATGGGCCGACTTTTGAATAAATCTTACAGATATATGTCGGAGTTAGCCAATGAATATTTATCCTCATTGGGATATGACGGATTTAAGGTCGGGCATTTGATTTTATTGGTAAATCTTGATCTGGATGGTACAACTAATAATGAATTAGCCAAAAGAGCTAATGTTACCAAGCAGGCCATGAGTAAAATGGTTAAGGAATTGGTGGAATATGGTTTTATAGAGACAGCAAAACATCCGAAAGATGCACGGGCAACCATTGTTACACTTACGCAGGCAGGTGGGCAGTTTATTTTAGACTGGAAAGGATGTTCCTTATATATAGATAAGAAAATCGGGGAAATATTAGGACAGGAGAAGCTGTCGGTTCTGAAAGATATCCTTGAGGAATTGGTTACAGAAGTAGAAGCACAGGGAAATAATCGTCCTAAATTTGCAAATGATATGCAGATGGTTGTGAAAGGAAATAGCTGAAATTCTTTTATCAGGCATAAAACTCCCTGAAACTGAGTTTAATGAGAGTTTTATGCTTTCCTGAATCATTAATCAAAGAAATCCTGGTGAAAATTCAATAAAAAAACCTCATGGGTAGCACGGGTAATTGCTGTGTAAAGCCATCTGATAAAATCTTCATTAATCATTTCATCGGTAAGATAACCCTGGTCAATAAATACAGCATTCCATTGTCCACCCTGAGACTTGTGGCAAGTCAGCGCGTAAGCAAACTTTATTTGCAAAGCATTCAGATAAGGATCTTTTCTTATTTCCTCATTCCGTTCTTTTTTACTGGTTATATGGGCATAGTCCTGTACAACAGACTCATAGAGTAATTTGTTGTCTTCTTTAGACATGGCCGGAGAATTTGAATAAAGTGTATCCAGTAAAACCTTAGCTTCTATTTCAGGATGTTCTTCATAATCCAGCAAACGCAGAGATAGTGTTGCAAACCTGAAACCATGCATTTCCTCAATGCCTCTTAATTTCATTACTTCCACAAAATCCCCGTTGGCCAGAAATCCTGCCGGAGAATCCTCATCCAGCCAGTGATAATTGTTTCTCACAATCATCAATAAATCTCCCGTAGATAATTCATCTTCCTGAAAGAAAATTCTCTGACGGATATATCGGTTATACTGTACTGCGGTTTTATTGGAGCGGGTTAGAATAATGGTATTTTCCCTGGTAAATTTCCGGTAAGCATAAGTTAAACCGTCTTCCAGTTTTTCACTGGTCATTTTATAAAAATCTCGAAAACCCTTTGTGTTGAAACTGATAGCAGGTTTTTCAACTTTGAGCAGGGAACGAAGATTGGTAGCATTAAAGAGAATCCCCGAAGCTGAATCCTGACGCATAACCTCCGTCAATTCCTGCTCCAGACAAGCAATATGAAACTGACCTTCCATGTAATCCCGCTCCAGCGCGGGCGACATCAATTTCCCGACCGGAGGAAGCTGGGCGGTATCTCCGACAAAAATGATTTTATTACCTGTATGTCCGCTTTCAGGATGAGTGAAAGCAAATTCCATCAGATCGGTCAGTAATCCTGCTGTGCCAAATTCGGCATCATCAGAAATCATTGAAGCCTCATCAACGATAAAAATGGTATTGGTTGCGTAGTTATTCTGACGTTGAAATTCCAGGTTTCCGGTATATTGATTGGCAACCTGTCTGTAAATCTTTTTATGAATGGTCTGGGCTTTTTTCCTGGAATAATTGCTCATTACCTTAGCGGCCCGTCCGGTAGGTGCCAAAAGAATTGATTTGTAACCAAATTTTGGCAGAACCTTAATGATTGAACTGATAACAGTTGTTTTTCCCGTTCCTGCATAACCTTTCAGGAGAAAACAAATAGGTCCGAAATCATCATCATTCAACAAAAAATCATCCATTTTTTTGAATAACTCAACCTGACTGTCTGTTGGTTCAAATGGAAATTTTTGCCGGAGGAGGAATGAGGGAGTTGGTTGTTCTGACATATCGCAAAAATAAAGAAAATAGCCAGAAGAATCACAAATTACTATTGCCGGCTTAGTAAATGATTCCCTTGCAATCAATTGAATTTTCAGGGTCTAATTCCCGGAAAGTATTAATCAGACAGACCTTTTTGTATTTCTTAAGGTCTGAAATCTTTATTTCATTTTCCGTAATCAGTTTCTGGTCAAGCAGTTGCTGCCTCCGGGTTCCTTTAAGCAACGGACTGGAGGGAGTAATCCAGGATTTTCCATTCCAGAATGCAAGATTGGCGATGGTACAATCAGTAAGCAAGCCATTTTGCGCAATCAGGATTTCGTCTGCTTCGGGGTGGAGTGTCAACAGGTCAGAAAATTCTTTGCGGTCTGCCCATTTGTAGTGATAAGAAATATGAGGAGCTTCAACAACTTTAAGTTTTTTAACGTCTTTATATTGGTATGGCGTAAAACTTACTTCTTCAATCCGCTCATCATAAATTACCCTGCATCGGAAAAGCCCTTGTTTGAATTGGGAGGGAATCCCTATAATCTTTTCCAGGTGAATTTCTGTTATTACTTCAAATAGTTCCTCTCTTGCCCTGTTGAATCTGGCAGAGTGGTAGGCTATGTTCAGCATTTTCCCGTCACTTACCTGTATTGTTTCAAGAAGTTTCATAACGTATGAGAGTGTTTGTTTTAATCTGATTTCTGATCCCGGGGCTTAATTTAAAAAGATAAATAAACTTTATCAATCATTTCCTGATATTCAGACTGTTCGTCTGAAAATACGGTAATACCGCCTCCACTTTTAAAAATGAGACCATCTTTTGTTTTTTCAATGAATCGTATCATCACAGAACTATCAAGATTTTCTCCGTCAAAAATCCCGAAAACACCTGTATAGAATCCCCGGTTATAACCTTCTGCTTCTCTGATAATTTCAATTGTCTGAGGTTTAGGAGCTCCTGTGATAGATCCTGCGGGAAGCATCCTGAATAAAAGCGTACCGAGCTGATGATGATAGTTTTTCGGTAAAATTCCGCATATTTCAGAGCTTACCTGTAACAAATCTCCGTCGTTGGTAGTAATTCTGTCAATATATCTGAAACGTTCAACCCATACTTTTTCGGCAACCATGCTGATATCATTCCGGATCAAATCTACGATTGTGGTATGTTCGGCCAGTTCCTTTTTATTTTTCAGAATCTCTTCTTCGGCATTCGGAATGTTGGCAGAGATGGTACCTTTCATGGGATGAGAAGAAATAATCCCGTTTTGAATACCGACGAAAGTTTCAGGAGAAAATAAGACAAACTGATCCTGAAAATAAAGTTTATATTTCGCCTGACTTCTTTCAAAAATTTCGAGTAAACTCATCTCAGTTTCTACAGGAGTAGGCTGAGTGAGGTTAATCAGAAAGCTGTCTCCTCTTTGTAAATGGTGCTTTACCGTTCCGAATGCCTGGTGATAAGCCTCGAAACTAATCGGAAATTTTTTGAGAGAAGTATCGTGAAGATATTGGTTAGCTTCGGAAGAATAATTAGTCGTATCGTTAATTTTGAAAAAAATATTCTTCTTTTCCAGTTCTTCAAAGGTGAATACCTCCGGATGATTCATCCCGTAATCAATGATGAAAATGAATGGTGTTCTTTGTGAACCCAAGGCATTCATTTTCTCACAGGCCTTTAATGCCTCCGGGGTTAATATTTGTTTTTTGTAATTCAAGGATATAGTTCGATGTAAGCTAAAATGGCTTTAATGTCCTCCTTCTTATAATTTGGAAAGGCTGGCATTTCAGCACGATTAAAATTTTCAAATAGTTTTAATGCATACTTGTCTCTTTTTTTTAAGACTTTTGATGGATTCTGAATCCAATTAACAATCCACCTGAAAGATTTTCTGGAACTAATACCTTTAAGACCAGGTCCGACCAAAGCTTCCGAAGAACATTGATGGCATGGTGCACATGATTCTTTAAATAAAATCATTCCCCTTTGTTCCAATACGGAAATTTGCGTAATGTCTGTATGAGGTTCCGTTTCGCTTTGAACGCCGCAATAAAAGGAGTAATTAGGTTCTTGTATAAATTGCTCTCCCGGAGTTAGTAAAATAATAATTACGATAGAAAAACCAAGACACATCAAACCTAATATTGCCAGAATGGCTTTACTGAGTTGATTAATTGAGCGGTTTTTCATAAGATTTCAGAAATTAATAAGACCAATAAATACGAAGTGAAGACTAAGATATTTATTGGTCTGAAATTTATTAAAAGAAGAAAATACTTCTTTCAAAGAAACTTAATTTAATGGGCTTTAATCTTACGCTACAAAACTTTTACCTTTTTCAAGTGCTTTTGATAAACCTGAAACATCTGAACCTCCTGCTGTAGCAAAGAATGGCTGTCCGCCGCCACCGCCTTTTACCTCTTTTGCCATCTCTCTGATAATTTGTCCGGCATTTAATCCTTTTTCTGCAACAAGGTTATCTGCAATCATAACCGCTAACTGTGGTTTTCCGGCAATTTCAGCTACTAATACACAATATAAATCCCCGATTTTTGCTTTCAGTTCATAAGCCAGTTGCTTCAAAGCATCTGCCGAAGGCACCTCTACAATTTCTGCAATAACGTTAACCGTACCTACAGAAACAATTTTAGTCAGAAGTCTTTCTTTTACCTCCTGTAATTTTTCCTGTTCAAACACTTCGATTTTCTTAGCCAGTGCATTTTTCTCTTCAATCAATGAGGAAACAGCTTTAACAAGGTCTTTTGGTGATTTCAGCAAATCATTCAAAGAATTGACAATTGATAACTGCTCATTGATTAACGCAAGGGCTTTTTCTGAAGTAACCGCCTCAATACGACGGACACCCGTTGCTACCGAACTTTCAGAAATAATTTTGAATAAACCGATATGACCCGTTGAAGGAACATGAGTTCCTCCGCAAAGTTCAACAGAGAAATTCTTGTCGAAAGTTATTACCCGGACAAAATCACCGTATTTTTCACCAAAAAGTGCCATAGCTCCACGGGTAGTAGCTTCTGCGATCGGCACATTTCTTTCTTCCAGTAAACTGATGTTTTCACGGATTTTCTGATTGACAATGTCCTCAACCTTTGCAATTTCCTCATCTGTAACTTTTTGGAAATGAGAGAAATCAAAACGAAGTAATTCATTGTTTACCAAAGACCCTTTCTGGTTCACATGAGCACCCAGAACCTGTTTTAAGGCTGCCTGCATCAAGTGTGTTGACGAGTGATTGTTATTGGTTAAATTTCTGCGGGAAAGGTCAATTCTGGCCTTTGCAGAAATCTGAGAACCATTTTCAGCTACCAGTTTTTCAAAGTTTTTATCTGAGGTCAGATGAACAATCAGATCATTCTCTTTTTTAGTATCCTCTATTTTAATAACCGTGTTTCCGATTGTTAAAGTTCCGGTATCCCCAACCTGTCCTCCGGATTCGGCATAGAATGGAGTTCTGTCAAGCACAATTTTATATTGCGTTCCTTGTTTATTCTGAACTTTCTGGAATTTTACAAGTTGTGAGGTCGTTTCAAATTCGTCATATCCGACAAACTCGACTTTTTCAAAATCTTCGTCCAGAATCACCCAATCTTCCGCAGAAGTGGTGGCGTCCTTGCGTGAACGCTCTTTTTGCGCCTGAAGCGCAGCTTTATAACCCTCCTCATCGATTGACAAACCGTTTTCACGGGCAATCAGAGCAGTTAAATCTACCGGAAAGCCAAAAGTATCATTCAACTCAAACACGGCATCTCCTTTGATGACAGTTGATTGCTGACTTTTGGTTTCAGCGATAATTTTGTCTAAAAGAGTCAGACCATTTTCAAGTGTTCTCAAAAAAGAGTTTTCTTCTTCCAGAATTACTTTTGCCACAAAGTCCTGCTGTGCTTTCAATTCGGGAAAGACTTCCGCAAACTGATCAGCCAGTAAAGGAATAATGCTGTGCATGAAAGGTTCTCTGAATCCCAGGTAAGTATAGCCATAACGTACGGCACGGCGTAAAATCCGGCGAATTACATAACCAGCTTTGTTATTTGAAGGAAGCTGACCATCTGCAATAACAAAGGCAATAGCACGGATGTGATCGGCAATAACCCTGAGAGCGATATCAGACCATTTATCCTGTCCGTAAACTTTACCACATTTATTACCGACAAAACCAATAGTATGCTGGAAAACGTCAGTATCGTAATTAGACTGTTTGCCCTGAACAGCCATACAAAGACGCTCAAAGCCCATTCCGGTATCAACATGTCTGGAAGGAAGCGGCACGAGAGATCCGTCAGCCATGCGTTCGAATTGCATGAAAACGTTATTCCAGATTTCAACTACCTGAGGATGATCATTATTGACTAATTCTTTTCCTGATTTCAGCGCTACTTCAGCTTCATCACGTAAGTCAATATGGATTTCAGAGCATGGACCGCAAGGACCAGTCTCACCCATTTCCCAGAAATTATCTTTTTTATTTCCTAAAATAATACGTTCTTCTCCAACAATGGCTTTCCAGATATCCCATGCTTCCTGATCGAAAGGCACGCCGTCTTTGTCATCACCCTGAAATACCGAAACGTAGATTCTGTCTTTCGGTAATTTGTAAACTTCCGTGAGCAGTTCCCATGACCAGCTCAATGCTTCTTTTTTGAAATAATCGCCAAACGACCAGTTTCCCAGCATTTCAAACATGGTATGATGGTAAGTATCAAAACCCACATCCTCCAGGTCATTGTGTTTTCCGGAAACTCTTAAACATTTTTGGGTATCAGCAATTCTTTTTGACGGGGGAGTACCATTTCCCAGAAAGAAATCTTTAAACTGAGCCATCCCCGAATTGTTGAACATCAAAGTAGGGTCATTTTTGGCCACTAATGGAGCAGAAGGTACAATTAAATGTTCTTTTGATTTAAAAAAGTCTAAAAATTGTTGACGTATTTCTTTGGAAGTCATCATGAATTAATTTCGGATTTGCGACTCAGTCATTGCTGTTTCGGATTTTGTTTTTAATTTCGATGTAAGGGATTGCTTTTATTTAAGTAGTTCCTGACAGAAATTTCGCAAATTTACAGAAAAAAGTAGCTTAATTGTTACACGATGAGACAAATCGTGCATCAGCCCAATATGGAACTGACCAAAAGATATTATTCGATTTCAGAAGTAGCTGAAATGTTTGAAATGAATATTTCAAAATTACGTTTTTGGGAAGAACAGTTCCCTTCATTAAAACCTAAGCGTGATCGTGCAGGTGACAGGAAATATACTTCGGCAGATATTGATCATGTGAAATTACTGGTAAATCTGATTGATACTCAGGGGTATACCATTGAAGGGGCGAAGCGGGCTATCAGAACAAAAGAGTATAAAAAACCGCAGAATGCTGAAGTAATTAAGACACTGGAAGATCTGAAAGACTTTCTGGTATTTTTGAGAAAAGGACTTGATAATGAAAATGAATCAGATTCAGAAGAGTCAAATCCCGATAATTTTCTGCCGGAAGAAGAGTAAAATCAGCTACAGATATCAGCCATTCTTTTTTTAATTTTCAGAAAATAAATTGAAAATTTTGATGAAAATCAATCGAAAATGCTCGATTCATTAGATAAAATTAAGAGTTCATTCGTTATTTTCCAGTCAGCTAGACATTTCGGGGTGTAAATTTTATCTTTGTTTTCTTTATGGAAACTACGGAAAAAAAACTACACCAGATCGCTTTAACCCTCATCCCCAAAATCGGTGATGTTCTGGTCCGGCAATTAATCAGTTATTGCGGATCGGCAGAACAGGTTTTCAAAACCCCCAAAGGTAAGCTTCTTAAAATACCTCATATCGGAAACATTCTGGCCGATAGTCTTCAGAATAAGTCTGTGCTGGAGAAGGCCCGGAAAATATTGCAGCAGGCTGATGATTCGGGAACGAAACTTCTTTTCTATACAGACCCTGAATATCCCGCACGTCTGAAACAATTGTATGATGCGCCTGTATTGCTTTTTTACCGGGGAAATGCTGATTTGAACAAGCAGCGTGTGGTTGCTGTTGTTGGTACACGTCAGTCAACGGAATACGGAAAACAGATTACGGAGCAGCTTGTCTCAGAATTGAAACAATATAATGCCCTGATCGTTAGCGGACTGGCTTACGGGATAGACATTGTTGCACATCGGGCATCCCTGAGAAGTCAGGTTGAAACCATTGGCGTTATGGCCAGTGGTATTGATATTGTGTATCCGAAAAGCCATAAATCAGTGGCGAAACAAATGATAAATTACGGAGGATTGCTGACGGAGCATACTTTTGGAACAGAACCGGATCAACGTTTTTTCCCGCAAAGAAACAGGATTATCGCAGGGATGTCAGACGCGGTTATTGTGGTGGAGGCAGCTTCGAAAGGAGGAGCATTGATTACCGCAGAATTTGCCAATAATTACCACCGGGAAGTTTTTGCGGTACCGGGGCCTCTTGGAAAACCTTCCTCTGAAGGCTGTAACCGGTTAATCCGCAATAATAAGGCACAGATTTTTACCGGAACAAGCGACTTTATTGATTCAATGAACTGGAACTTTTCGGCTCCGGATCAGCATATTGAACTCCACCCGAAAGAGCTTGACTTAACAGGTTTTACTGAAAATGAAAGTCAGGTAATTTTCCTGTTAAGACAACACAGGGAAATGCAGATAGATGAAATGGCCTGGAAAACCCAGATTTATATGGGGCAATTAGCTTCTTTGCTCCTTAATCTTGAATTTCAGGGCATAGTGAGATCATTGCCCGGCAAGAAATACTCACTGGTATATTTGTGAAATTTCCGGGATTTTATGCTTTTTATATATGAAAAAGCCCCGGAATAGCTCCGGGGCTTCTCGATATCAGGCATTCCAGTTTGCCGGATCATTACGCCATTCCTGTAAAGTAATGAGTTGGCTTTCAGAAATATAATTGTTTTTTACAGCCTCTGAAATTAAAGTGTTATAATCGCTCAGAGTATAAAAATCAACGCCTTTGCTTGCAAAATTCTGTTTGGCGATATCAAAGCCATAAGTGAAAATAGCAATCATCCCCAATACTTCTACGCCAGCTTCGCGAAGCGCATCAGCGGCTTTTAATGAACTACCTCCGGTAGATACTAAGTCTTCAATCAATACAACCTTCTGACCCGGTTTAACCTGACCTTCAATCTGATTACCCATGCCATGTTTTTTGGGTTCAGGACGAACATAGCAGAAAGGTAAATCAAGGAAGTCAGCCACCAAAGCCCCCTGAGCAATCCCGGCAGTAGCAACACCTGCAATTACTTCAGTTTCAGGCCAATAAGCCTTCACAGCAGCAGAAATAGCATCTTTTACATAGGTTCTTACGCTAGGATAGGACAGAGAAACACGATTGTCGCAATAAATTGGAGAATTCCAGCCGGATGCCCATTTAAACGGTTTGTCTGGATTAAGGCGAATAGCTTTGATTTCAAGTAGCATTGAAGCTACATTCTGTGCAATGGTGGTTTGTTCCATAAATTGAGTTTGAAGGGTTAAATATCGAAAGAGCATTCGATATTTGTCATGTTCAAATGCAAAATTAAAAAGTCTGGCTTATCTTTTAAGACAAAATCTTAATTTTGCGAAACATTATTCTTAACATTGTTATTTTTAAGGTGTAATTACGACAAGTCAGATCTTTTATTCCAAGGAGAACATTTACAAATCAATGATAATTTTTATTAATGACCGCCCCATCAAAATTGTGGGTGAAAAAAAAGCAAAGCAGATCCAGGCAGATGTGGAATATGACCGCCTGATTGATGCTCAACTTGAAGTAATTAAGCCGGAAAGTTTGTCAGGGCATGTCTTACTGCTGAATGTTACTAACCCGACTATCGAAAGACTTTTCAGAATTTTAGAAGAAAATCCATTGTCTCACTTACAGTCGATTGTACTGTTTTCTAAAAATCCGGAAGAAACCAAAGCATTTATAAAGGGACTTTATCAGGTAATCAAAGCAGGGGGAGGAGTTGTAAGAAATGTAAAGGGAGAACTTTTGCTGATGTACCGTTATAAAAAATGGGATTTGCCTAAAGGAAAACTGGAAAGGAATGAAAAGCCCAAAGACGGCGCGGTAAGAGAAGTAGAAGAGGAATGTAATGTAAGGGTAGCATTGGGCAAAAAAATATGTACAACTTATCATACTTACACCCAGAAGAGTGAAAGAATTCTCAAACAAACCAAATGGTATGAGATGGATTTGCTGGATGATTCGAAAATGAAACCGCAGATAGAGGAAAATATCGAAAAATTGTCCTGGATGGAAAGAAAAGAAATCAGAGTAGCTATGTTAAACTCTTATACTTCAATCAGATATGTTCTTGAAACTTATTATGAAGCGGAGGACTAACATAAAAAAAGCACAAGTTCTATAACCGGGCTTGTGCTTTTTTTATGGACAGAAATCTGTTACTCGTGAATGTTGTAAGGAATAAATTCGTCAATTTTTGTTCCGTATTTGTGAAGATCTCTGACAATAGTTGAGCTGATCGGAGCCAGATGCGGAGAGGTAATCAGAAATATTGTCTCTAACCCTTCCACAAGATGTCTGTTTACCTGAGAAATAGAGTTTTCATACTCAAAATCTGTGGTATTTCTCAAACCTCTCAGCAGAAACCCAGCGCCCATATCTCTGGCCACATTGGCTGTCAGATCATTATAAGTTACTACTTTAACAGGTTTTCCTTCGAAAGTGGCTTCAATCCACTCCGTCATTTTTTCTAAAGAGAAATACCTTGTTTTATTGGCATTGTGTCCGATACCTACGATTATTTCATCGAATAGGGACAGGGCTCTCAGGACAATATCTTCATGACCTTTGGTGAAAGGATCGAAAGAACCAGGGAAAAAGGCGATTTTTTTGGCCATTTTTAAGATAATTACTAGAGGTATAAATTGATAAAACGATGTGCCGGGATTTCCTGAAAGCGCAAAGTCTCGCCCGGAATACCTCCAATCTGAATTTTAGGTAAATATTTAGTCAGAAGGTTGAACTCTTCAGATTCATCACTGACTTCCCCGAATAGTTTGACAAGAATTTCATCAGGTTCAATCCGGATTTCATTCATGACAAAAAGAACGTAATAAACGAGGTCCCGGGCATTTTCATAAGAAAAACGATTACAAAATTTCAAATTTCCTTCATGGCTGACTACCATCGTAACCGTTTTTTCTTCCAGATAGAGAAAAGCCGTTTGTTCTGCTCCGTAAGCCAGTGCAAAACGAATCATCTGGCTGCTTTGATGAGAAAATTGTACATCCATCAAAGGATATGTTTCTGAAAACCAGTTATACAATTCCCTTTCTGAACTATAAACATTGATAACTTCATGCTCCGGGATCAGATCCTGATGAATTTCTTCATCTTTTCCGATGGTCATTCCCTTGGCTAACTGCAAATACCTTAATGCGTATTCTTTTCTGAAAATGTCAGCAGGAATTAGTGTAAATGATTGGTTGTTAATAGTGATTTTAACACTTTTCCACTTGTTTGACTTTAAAAAATCGTGTTCTGAATAAATGAGTTTCAGGCTTTCAAATGCACTAAGCTCTTCTCCCGGAACCTGTAAATGGAAGTCTTCCAACCATATATACTCATTACTTAAATGGTCAATAACCCAAAAACGGAAACGGCTTTCAGTGATTTCCTGGCAAATATTATATTGAGCGATTGACTCGATATCAAAGGCAGGATTGCTGATTTTCAGTTGTGGAGCTATGGTAATGATGTTTTCCAAAATTGTTTTAAAGTACGTGAATAGTATGTTAAGGTTTGTAAAATTATAAATTTATTGAAAAATAAAGCCAGTAGCTCAATATAATCTAGTTAAAGGAGCGCTTTCCAGGGAATTTTATTGGATTATTGATGATTTTGACCAAGAAAATTATCCAGATGGCTGAACTCCTCAAAACTATTCACCAGTGAAAATATTCTATGCAGATTTTGCGCTTTTATGGCTTTGATTTCTTTCCAGGTCATCCATCGTATCTCTTCGATAATCTGATTTTTCATTTCCGGGTCATACCCTCTGACCATGTCGTTGTTTAAACAGTTTACCTGAAAAAATAACTCAATGGCATGGAGCGGAGGTCCCAGAAATTCGTTGACAAAAAGCAGTTTCCCAACCTCTATTTCCAGGTTGGTTTCTTCTTTAAATTCCCGGATTAATGCCTCATGAGCTGTTTCTCCAAATTGTAAACCTCCGCCCGGAGGACTCCAGAAATCTTCGTTTTCGACTACTCCTGAATGGCGGATCATTAGAATCCTGTCATTGCTGAGACAAATTCCGCAAACCCTGAGCCGCAGTTTCCGGCCGTAAAGTTGCCGGACTTCATTTTCAGCAGATTCTTTCATTTGTTGACTCAATGGATTTAAAAGGAATAAACAGTTGAGAAACTAAATAATTATGCTTTGAGTTTCAGGATGGTAAAAAGGTGATGCGCTTCATGCAAAAGGAAAAAGTCGCACCAGGCTCTGATAGTCATATCTCCATAAACCGGATGTGATCCGCTATGTAATTCCTCTTCTTCTGATAAAGCACTGATCCGCTGGATCATACTGATTCTGGAAATTTTTAATTCCTGTAAGATTTCTTCAAAATCCTTTTTTGTCCATTCGGTAAAACCATCGTCCAGGGTTGCATCATATCTTTCAAAAAGAGGTTTTTCTCCTTGCAGCACCAATTCGATTCTTTCCAGAAAAATTTCCTGGTACCTTCCGAGGTGGCAGATGTTTTCTAAAATTGACCATTTACCTGATTCGGGCCGGGTGCTGATTTTTTCTGATGATACATTTTCCAGCAAAGAATCAAGAACTAAATGCTGAAATTGAAGCCGGGAAAGAATTACAGGGGTCATAATTAAAATTTAATGATTTTTTTGTGATTAAACGAATCAGCTGCGTGACTATGTGGCTGCAATGTAGTAAATTTGCACTTTATTTAGAAATGCAATAGAAACGTACCCGAAAGAAGTTCAGGTCGTTCCATCAGAGAAAGTAAATGGCAAAATTACCTTACTGATGAAATCCGAAATTAAAAATAATGCTCAACGTATCTAATGTTTCACTCCGTTTCGGCAAACGGGTCCTTTTTGAAGAAGTTAATATCAAGTTTGTTGAAGGTAACTGTTACGGCTTAATCGGGGCAAACGGAGCCGGAAAATCTACTTTTCTTAAAATATTGTCAGGAGAATTGGAATCGCAGACTGGTTCAGTAAGCATGAATCCGGGTGAGCGTATGTCAATTCTGAAGCAGAACCACTTTGAATATGAAGAAGTGCCTGTTTTACAGACGGTTATTATGGGAAATAAGCGCCTTTTTGATATTATGATCGAAAAAGATGCGATTTATGCCAAAGAAGATTTTACAGAAGAGGATGGAAACCGTGCCGCAGATCTGGAAGCTGAATTTGCTGAAATGAATGGCTGGGAAGCTGAGTCTGAAGCCGGCGCATTCCTGAGTGGTTTGGGTATCAAAGAAGATCAGCACTATTCTTTATTGAAAGAACTGAATGGTGCGGATAAAGTAAAAGTACTTTTAGCACAGGCATTATTCGGAAACCCTGATATTTTGTTATTGGATGAACCAACCAACAACCTTGACATTGATTCAATTATGTGGTTGGAAGGATTCCTTCAGAACTTTAAAAATACTGTAATTGTAGTTTCTCACGACCGTCACTTCCTGGACAACGTGTGTACACACATTGCGGATTTGGATTTTGGTAAAATTCAATTGTACGGTGGTACTTATACTTTCTGGTATGAATCATCTCAGTTAGCTGCCCGCCAAAGATCTGATCAGAATAAGAAAACGGAAGAAAAACGTAAAGAACTCGAAGAATTTATCAGACGTTTCTCTGCTAACGTGGCTAAGTCTAAACAGGCTACTGCCCGTCAGAAAATGCTTGATAAGCTTCAGGTGGACGATATTAAACCTTCTTCTCGTAAATATCCTTTCATCAATTTCAAACCTGAAAGAGAGGCCGGAGATCAGTTGCTGACAGTTGAAAACCTTTCTGCTAAAGCGGAAGATGGTTCTTATCTTTTTAAAGACGTTTCTTTCACCCTTAATAAAGGCGATAAAGTTGCGTTTTTCAGCCAGGGTGGTTTGGCTGTAACTGCAATGTTTGATATCCTTATGGGAGAACGTAAGGCTGACGGCGGTGATTTCAAATGGGGAATTACCACAACACAGACTTACCTGCCAAATGATAATACAAAGTATTTTACAGACGGAGCTCTGAATCTGGTTGACTGGCTTCGTCAGTATTCTACTGAAAAAGACGAAAGTTTCATCCGCGGATTCCTCGGAAGAATGCTTTTCTCAGGAGATGAAGCGCTTAAGAAATGTACAGTAATCTCCGGAGGAGAAAAACAACGTTGTATGTTCTCAAGAATGATGCTTTCTGGTGCTAATGTTTGTGTATTTGATGAACCGACTAACCACCTTGACCTTGAATCTATTACGGCCCTGAACAACGGGATGGTAGATTTTTCAGGAACGGTTTTGTTTACTTGTCATGATCACCAGCTTACTCAGACTGTTGCGACAAGAATTATCGAATTAGCTCCGAAAGGATACCTCGATAAGTTAATGACTTACGATGATTATATTTCAGATGCAAGAGTAAAAGAGCAGAAGAAAGAGTTATACGGATAGAGCAAAGAAAAGAGAGGCTGAAAAGCCTCTCTTTTTTATTTATGAAGGTAATACTTTCATTTTTATCGGATCCCAGTTCACTGGTCTTTGTAATTGGGCACTGAGATTGCAGGCTAATGATGGCGCTGCAGCACGCAGACCGAAAGTGGCATCCTCAAATACGGCTTTTCCGGTTCTTATTGACTCAAAGAAATTGATAAAATGGTCTAATCTGTCATCATAACCATCCGGAGCCTGGAATTTGATTTCCGGATCTTTCTGCCACAATTTATCCTCGGCCGAATAAAGTTCGTTATAAGCTTTCATGAGTTCATCCTGTTGAGCTTTAGGGAAACTTTCCACAGAATCATACCCGCCGATCCCCGGCGCTTTAGGCCTTTTGAAATGTCTTACGGTAAAACCTGTCCAGCCCATTTCGATAACACCTTCTGTTCCGACATATCTTGTTGAATTAATTCCACCGCTGGCGTCAGATTGATTTACCCTCGTTACAAATTGAAAAGCAGGATGTTTGGCCGTTTTAGGATATTGCATGATTCCGGTTATCAGGTCATAGGCATCTCTGCCATCTTTCCAGTAATTTAAGGCAGCCAGAGAGTATATTTTATTTGGCCCGATAGCACCTGTTACGCTATGAAGTCCAGTGACATTGTGTACAAATAGATCACCTGCTAAACCTGTTCCATAATCCTTGTAATTTCTCCATCTGAAGAATCTGTTGGCATCAAAAGGTACTTTAGGAGCATCGCCAAGGTATCTGTCCCAGTCTACTGTTTGGGGAGAAGCATCATTCGGAATGGTATATTGCCAGGCTCCTTTGGCATCAGACCGGTCTCTGAAAACTTCCACATAGGTTAAATCTCCGATAATTCCCTGTTCGAAATACTTCCGAGCTTCTGCTGTAGCTACAGAGCTGGCTGTCTGGCTTCCTACCTGAAAAACCTTTCCGGTTTTCTTTTGGGTATCAATTACAGCCTGTCCTTCCTCGATGTGATGAACCATCGGTTTTTCACAATACACGTGTTTCCCGGCATTCATGGCATCAATTGAAATTTTGTCGTGCCAATGATCTGAAGTACAGACCAACACGGCATCTATATCTTTTCTGAGAAGAATTTCTCTGTAATCACGGGTTGTAAAAATGTTGTTCCCCCATTTTTCTTTGGCACGAATCAATCTTCCGTCATATAAATCGCAAACTGCCACCAATTCTACTCCTGGTACTTTGAGTGCTGTTCCCAGATCATAATGGCCGATTATACCGGCACCGATGAGTGCAATGCGAACGGTATCATTTGCGGTAATTTTTGCTTCCGATTGTAAAATAAATGTTTTTCCATAGGATTCAGCAATACTGGCACCACCTATCATTAAGGCAGAACTACCACTCAGTTTTTTAATAAAATCACGTCTTGAGTTATTCATAGTTTTTCAGGTTAATAAAGTTTCAACTTAAAAATAAAAGTAAATAAAGAGATTTGAATAATGACTTGTCCTGATTATATGAAATGTTTGGAGTAACTTTAACGTTGTTAGGGGTGTCAGAGTACGGGAAATGAGACATGGGCCGTGGAAAATGAGGCACAAAAAAAGATTGAAGAGAGAGACCTGTTAATATCGTGGAGGTTAATTAATTTCATTAGGATTTGTCTGAATTTTATCCAAAAACAAAATTGCGCTTCTAAAGTCTGACTTCTTGCGATTAATATCTTATTAGACAACGTATGAATAGTAATATCAGTGATGGGCTGAATTTTCTTAGTAAGCTTACCTTCAGAAGGGCCTGGAATGCTGTGAAAGTAATTTCCGGCTTTTATTCTTCCAAGGTTTCACAAAAGCCCTCTCAATGGGGTTTGCCCATGAGTATTTCTTTTGAACCAACTACTTCCTGTAACCTGCGATGTCCGGAGTGTCCGAGTGGTTTACGCTCATTTACACGCCCTACAGGTATGCTGGAAGGGGATTTATTCAAAAGAACAATTGATGAACTTTCAGATACCTTATTATACCTTATTTTCTATTTTCAGGGAGAGCCCTATTTACATCCACAGTTTCTGGACCTGGTTGGATATGCTTCGAAAAAGGGAATTTATACTGCCACATCAACCAATGCTCATTATCTGACAGATGCCCAGGCAAAAAAAACCGTGGAATCAGGTCTGGACAGACTTATTATTTCGATTGACGGGACGACACAGGAAGTGTACGAACAATACAGAGTAGGGGGTAAGCTGAACAAAGTGATTGAGGGTACAAAAAATATTCTTAAATGGAAAAAAGAGCTTAAATCGAGTACCCCTCATGTGATTTTCCAGTTTCTGGTCGTAAAACCTAACGAACATCAGATTGAGGAAGTAAAACAACTGGCGAAAGAATTGGGCGTAGATGAAGTAGGCTTGAAAACAGCTCAGATTTATGATTATGAAGAGGGTTCTGAACTGATTCCGACGATTGATAAATATTCGAGGTATTCTCAGAAAAGTGACGGGACTTTTAAAATCAAAAACAAACTGGTAGATCATTGCTGGAAAATGTGGCATTCCTGTGTAATTACCTGGGACGGGCTGGTGGTTCCCTGTTGTTTTGATAAAGATGCGCACCACAGGTTGGGAGATATGAAGAACCAGACTTTTACAGAACTCTGGCAGGGAGAAGCTTACCGGCAGTTCAGACAAACTCTGATAAAATCCCGTTCGGATATAGAAATGTGTAAAAACTGTACAGAGGGAACTCAGGTTTGGGCCTGAGTAAAGGTGCTGGTTTCCCAACACCTTTTTAGAATAATTAGTCTTTCTGCTTATCTTGCACCCGGAGGGCAGTTTTGTTTCAGATAATTGGTAAATAAAGTAGCCAGGTGTAAGTCAGTACCTTCTCCTTCACTGATACTGTGTGTTCTGTTAGGATAAGGCATTACCTGAAATTGTTTGTTATATTTAATGAGTTCATTAATGAGCATTTCCGCATTTTGATAATGAACGTTATCGTCTCCGGTTCCATGGATATACAGCAATTTTCCCTGTAGATTTTTGGCATAAGTAATAGGGGAACCCTTTACAAAATCTTCAGGGTTTTCCTGTGGAACTCCCATATATCTTTCCTGGTAAATATTGTCGTAGGTAAGCTGATTGGCAACCGCAGCAACTGCAATACCGACTTTATAAATTTCAGGATATTGGAAAAGCAGGTTTAAGGTCGTAGAGCCACCGCCGCTCCAGCCCCATACCGCTACTCTTGACGAATCAATATAAGCTCGTTTTAAAAGCTGTTTAGCAGCCATAGCCTGATCTCTGATATTGACTTGCCCGATTTTTCGATAAATTGATTTCCGCCATTCTCTTCCTTTCGGAGAAGGAGTTCCTCTTCCATCTAATGAGACATAGATGTAGCCTTCTTTAGCCATATCACCTATATAAAGGCTATTTACGCCGTAACCATAACTATCTTTTACGGTAGCACCGGCAGGTTCGGTATATACATGGAATACGATCGGATATTTTTTGGTAGAATCAAAATCAAAAGGCTTTACCATCCAGCCGTCCATGGTAACATTATCTTCAGTGGTTACCTGAAAGAACTCGATATTACGTCTGGCTGGCTTGATTCTGGCTAATCTGGCTTTAATACTCTCATTTTCATTCAATGGTTTATGATCCGGCAGAGAAATCTGTTCAGAAGAAGGGCTGTAAAGGCTGCTGCTGAAACTGTGCTGAGCATATTTCCCATTAGAAGAAATATTGTAATTATGAGTACCTAGTTGATCTATCGAAGAAAGGCGTTCAGCTTTTCCGTTACCATCGAGTGTTGTTTTGTAAAGATATTGCTGCGTCGCATTTTCCGGAGATGCTGTAAAATAGAGGTTATTTCCCTCTTCATCAAAACCAAGAAAGCTGATTACATCATATGCACCTGTCGTCAGAAGAGTTTCTTTCCCGTCTTTCCCAATTTTGAAGAGATGTTTCCATCCGTCTTTTTCCGAAGACCAGATGAAATCTTTACCATTTTTCAACCAATCCCAGCCAATGGCATCATCCCCGCGATTATTTACATCCACCCAGGCTTTATCTGTTTCTGTATAAAAAGCTTTGGCTTCTCCGGAAGCGGCGTTACATAAAAACAATTTGGTTTCGTTCTGTTTGCGCGGAAGTTGCTGAACAACTAATTCTGAAGAATTGGCAGCCCATTCCATTTTCGGAATATAATTGTTGGCAGGATCTCCCGGAATTTTCATCCAGACACTTTTTGCCGTTGCGATGTTCACTACAGCAATCCTGCAGGCAGAAGGTTTCTGGCCAACTTTCGGGTATTCTACCGGAATGATTTTAGAATAGATAGAATCTGTATTGTTTATCATGTAGAAATCCTTGATTGTATTGGCATCAATCTGCCAGTAGGCGATGGATTTACTATCAGGACTCCATCTGAAGCCGTCTTTGCAGCTGAATTCTTCCTCGTAAGCCCAGTCGAAAGTACCATTTATCAATTTGGTTGTACCATTGCTGGTAAGCGCTTTTACCTGATTCGCTGAAAGGTCTTCCACGTAGATATTATGCTTGCAGACGTAGGCAGCTTTTTGCCCGTTTGGAGAAAATTTGGCAAACATCAGAGATGACTCAGGGAAAGATTTACCAATTTGCTTCAGTTCTTTTGTAACTAAATTCAGCACCCAGTAATCACCTCTGGTGTGATATCTCCAAACCTTTTTGGTATTAGTAAAAATCATGACTTTCTGATTGTCTTCGGAAAAGTCATAACTCCGAATGGAGAGAGGGTTTTTAGCACCTTTAGGGGTAAGCAGTTCAGAAGAGGCAACAACTTTTTTTTGCTTGTCAGGTAAGGTTACTCTGACAATTTCACCTTTTTCCAGATTGGTGTATGAACTGGAATTTTTATCCCATTGAATTTTTTGTGCCAATGACTTAAAAGTACTCAGGAATAGTAGTAGAGCTGCAATGGTTAAATTGCATAATAGTCTCAGTTTTTTCATAAAGATTTTTAGTTGAAAATGTATGGCAAAATAACCCTTTTTATAATAATTGACAATAGCAGGAGGATGAATGATGCTGGCTCAAACTGATTTTTTGGGGGAATTGAAAATTATACTCATTGGCAGTTATAAAGCAATAGCAAAAAAAGTTTTGAGTCAAGGCGAGCAAATTCTTACCTGTTTGTTGTTCACGGAAGATATTTTCGATGTTGTTTACGTTTTGCTCATTTATACGGACACAGATGAGGGGGGGGAACATTGATCTGCCAAAAAGAAAAGCAAGCCTTCCGACCTGCTTTATTATATATAGCTATTCTACATCTGTTTTCTTTATCCAGCCTTCGATGGTTTTCGAGCCGTAGTATCGGATTTTTAGCCAACTTATGCCTTTTACTAACTTTTCTTCTAATATTTCTACTTCGTCGCCTTCAATTAGATACATTTTTGTTAATGTAAACGAATCATCAAGAATGAACCTTTTTTGAAATCTGATTTTCTTAAAACTTTCAAAAGCAATTTTTTTATAAAAATCTAAGACATATTTAGGTGGCGAAAGTATGCGATTGTAATTGACAATTGCTGATGGAGCCCCACCATCCCAAACATAGAAGTGATTCAATTCCTTAGGAGTTATATAGTAGTCATAATTAAGACGAGAAATATTATCTCGAACTTTTAGCCATTGATTATGGACAATATCCGTACTATCATAATAGAGAACATAAAAAATTTCTGATTTTGTTGTTTCCTCTAAATAAAATGGGCGATCAAAATCAACAGAATCTAAAGGTATTTTTTCTTTATATGCTTTGTTATAAAATTTATTATAGTTGAAAATAGGAGTTCTAGGTATACAATATAAACTATTCGGTTTTAAATAGTTTTGAGTAGTATCTTTATTAACCCAATATATTTGATTCTTATTATAAACCCAATAATCAGGATCACAACATTCCATTTTCCAAATTCCCTGTAAATATTGACGTATAGTTGGAATCTGCCCCTTAGTTGATATGCTTAGAGTTATACTCAGCAATAGATATATTCTCTTCATAATTATTTTAATATTTTAATTGCATGATCAAAAATTTCTTTTCTTTTATCATCATCTAAAGCAGCTTTATTTATTGCTAGAGTAATCTTTTTAAATTCCTTAAGCGTGCATCCTTCCCCTATACTGTCAGCCTTTGAATTAATGTTTTCTTTTTGCCAATACCACATACCAGAGATTGCATCAATAGTTTTATCCTCTCCAATCAAATCAGAATTATCTACTACATCTTTAAAATCATCGGGTGTG
>NZ_FOXH01000026.1 GCF_900115665.1 Pseudarcicella hirudinis | reverse complement strand
AAGACAATTTGCTCAGGTGAGTCAGCTACTCTAACAGCGAGTGGTTGTACGGGAACTTATACCTGGTCAAATGGCGGCACAACAAGTTCGATTACCGTTAGTCCGACCGTAACAACAGATTATACAGTAACTTGTACAGTAAGTGGTTGTACGAGTGCAAGTTCAGCGAAAGCGACTGTAACAGTAAACCCAATACCACCAGTACCAACAGTGACAGGAGGAACAGCGATTTGTTCAGGCGGTTCAGCAACTTTAACAGCAAGTGGTTGCACCGGAGGAACTTATGCCTGGTCGAATGGCGGTACAACGAGTTCGATTACCGTTAGTCCGACCGTAACGACAGATTATACAGTGACCTGTACAGTAAGTGGTTGTACGAGTGCGAGTTCGACAAAAGCGACAGTGACAGTGAATTCAATACCACCGACACCAACAGTAACAGGTGGCAAGACGATTTGTTCAGGTGAATCAGCTACTTTAACAGCAAGTGGTTGCACGGGAACTTATACCTGGTCAAATGGTGGAACTACAAGTTCGATTACAGTAAGTCCGACGACAACAACGACTTATACAGTAACCTGTAAGATCAGTGGTTGTACGAGTGCAAGCTCAGGAAGCGGAACAATTACAGTGAATCCAATACCACCGGTACCAACAGTAACAGGAGGTAAGACAATTTGTTCAGGTGAGTCAGCTACTTTAACAGCGAGTGGTTGTACGGGAACTTATACCTGGTCAAATGGCGGAACTACAAGTTCGATTACCGTTAGTCCGACCGTAACGACAGATTATACAGTGACTTGTACAGTAAGTGGTTGTACCAGTGCGAGTTCGACTAAAGCGACTGTGACCGTAAAAGATATTCCTTCAGCTCCAGGTAGTGGTAATGTTCAGGGAGGATCTATTTGTGGAACAGGTGGATCAAGTTGTGTAACAGGTAGCCCAACCAGCCCGGTATTGAATTTTAATGTATTTGTTGAAGGAAATACTACGGTGAAATCCGGCGACTCTCATGGTCCGATATTAACTGGTGGGGATTTTACAATCAACGGTAGCTATGATGTATCTAATAATTATCAGGGAACATTTACAGCTCCTGGAGATAGTCGTCCGACACATTTGTTAATTGGAGGAAGGGTATTCTATACCAGTGGTGGAATTAATGTAAATCAGTCCGGATTTGTAAAAGTAGGAGATCAGACGGGATCAGCTGTTTCAAATAGTCAGGGGAATACCAGAGTATTTGATGTAACTAAGAATGTATCAACCTATCCTTTAATTAATTTGCAAACACCACAGCCTGTAAATACAGTATTCCAATCAGGCCTTGTTGATGTAGCCGGGGCGTTTACAACGATGCGTGCCAGCGCAGTAACAATGAGCGGAGCTACAAATAATGTTACATTGAATTTTAGTAATGGTTCTGATAAACCTAAAATTACAATTGCATCAGGTCAAACTAATGTATTAAATGTAACAGGAGCCCAGCTAAAAAGTTATACTGAATTGAATTTCCAGAATGCCCCGACAGCTAGCTCACCATTGATTATTAATGTGGATATAAGCGGAGGAGCTTTCGATTGGAATACAACATTTAATCAGATCGGATCATTACAGAATACAGACGGTCGTTATATTTTATACAACTTCTATAATGCAACAAGTGTAAATATTAATACAGGAACGCTGATTGGGACAATATTTGCGCCAAATGCTTCGGTGACCAAAACGAGTTCAAGTAATATCGAAGGACAGGTTGTAGCTAAAACCTACGAGCATGTAGCAGGAGAGGAACATTATCAGGTGTTTAGTGGAAATGTAAATATTTGTACTCAGGGAACACCAAATAATTCAGGTTCATTGACGTTAACTGCTACCTGCCCATCAGGTCAGACTCCTCAATGGTATGCCAGTCAGGCCAGTACGACATTATTATATAGTGGTAATAGTTATCAGGTAACAATATCTCAAACAACAACTTATTATGTTGGTTGTAAAGATAATACAGTAGGTTGTGAGACAAAACCTGGTGATAGAACCCCAGTTACAGCAATATTCAATACGAAACCGGAACCGGTTGCAACGGCAAATAGCCCACTATGTGCAGGAGCGAAATTAGTATTACAAGCATCTGGCGGAACAAATTATAGCTGGGTAGGACCTGCAGGCTCGAATTTTACTTCAACATTGCAAAATCCAGAAATATTAAATGTTACTGAGGCGAATGAGGGTGTGTATACTGTAACGGTTTCAGGTTCAGGTGGTTGTAACGGAACAGCGACTGTGGCTGTGGTGATAAATCCAATACCACCAGTACCGACTGTAACAGGAGGTAAGGCGATTTGTTTAGGTAGTTCAGCTACCTTAACAGCGAGTGGTTGTACAGGAACTTATACTTGGTCAAATGGCGGAACTACAAGTTCGATTACCGTTAGTCCGACCGTAACGACAGATTATACAGTAACTTGTACAGTAAGTGGTTGTACCAGTGCAAGTTCGGCGAAAGCGACCGTAACAGTGAATTCAATACCACCAGTACCAACGGTAACAGGTGGAACAGCGATTTGTTCAGGCGGTTCAGCTACCTTGACAGCGAGTGGTTGTACAGGAACTTATACCTGGTCAAATGGCGGCACAACAAGTTCGATTACCGTAAGTCCGACCGTAACGACAGATTATACAGTGACTTGTACAGTAAGTGGTTGTACGAGTGCAAGTTCAGCAAAAGCGACAGTAACAGTAAATCCAATACCACCAGTACCGACAGTAACAGGAGGTAAGACAATTTGTTCAGGGGAATCAGCTACTTTAACAGCGAGTGGTTGTACAGGAACTTATACCTGGTCAAATGGCGGAACTACAAGTTCAATTACCGTAAGTCCAACGACTACAACGACATATACAGTAACCTGTAAGATCAGTGGTTGTACGAGTGCAAGCTCAGGAAGTGGAACAATTACAGTGAATCCAATACCACCGGTACCAACAGTAACAGGAGGTAAGACGATTTGCTCAGGTGAGTCAGCAACTTTAACAGCGAGTGGTTGCACCGGAACTTATGCGTGGTCAAATGGCGGCACAACAAGTTCGATTACCGTTAGTCCGACCGTAACAACAGATTATACAGTGACTTGTACAGTAAGTGGTTGTACCAGTGCAAGTTCGACCAAAGCGACTGTAACAGTAAATCCAATACCACCAGTACCAACGGTAACAGGTGGAACAGCGATTTGTGCAGGCGGTTCAGCTACTTTAACAGCGAGTGGTTGTACAGGAACCTATACTTGGTCGAATGGCGGCACAACAAGTTCAATTACGGTTAGTCCTACAGTAACAACAGATTATACAGTGACCTGTACAGTAAGTGGTTGTACCAGTGCGAGTTCAACAAAAGCTACTGTAACAGTGAATTCAATACCACCAGTACCAACGGTAACAGGTGGAACAGCGATTTGTTCAGGCGGTTCAGCTACTTTAACAGCAAGTGGTTGCACCGGAACTTATGCCTGGTCAAATGGCGGTACAACGAGTTCGATTACAGTTAGTCCGACAGTAACAACAGATTATACAGTAACTTGTACAGTAAGTGGTTGTACGAGTGCAAGTTCAGTGAAAGCGACAGTTACAGTAAATTCAATACCACCGACACCAACGGTAACAGGAGGTAAGACAATTTGCTCAGGTGAGTCAGCTACTTTAACAGCGAGTGGTTGCGCCGGAACTTATGCCTGGTCAAATGGAGGTACAACGAGTTCAATTACAGTAAGTCCAACAACTACAACGACATATACAGTAACCTGTAAGATTAGTGGTTGTACAAGTGCAAGTTCAGGAAGCGGAACAATTACAGTAAACCCAATACCACCGGTACCAACAGTAACAGGAGGTAAGACAATTTGCTCAGGAGAGTCAGCTACCTTGACAGCGAGTGGTTGCACGGGAACTTATGCCTGGTCGAATGGAGGTACAACAAGTTCAATTACAGTAAGTCCGACTGTAACGACAGATTATACAGTGACTTGTACAGTGAGCGGTTGTACGAGTGCAAGTTCAACGAAAGCTACTGTAACAGTAAATTCAATACCACCGACACCAACGGTAACAGGAGGCAAGACGATTTGTTCAGGCGAATCAGCTACTTTAACAGCGAGTGGTTGTACAGGAACTTATACCTGGTCAAATGGCGGCACAACAAGTTCAATTACAGTAAGTCCGACAGTAACGACAGATTATACAGTGACTTGTACAGTAAGTGGTTGTATAAGTGAATCCTCAGCCAAAGCGACAGTGACAGTAAATTCAATACCACCGACACCAACAGTAACAGGTGGCAAGACGATATGTTCAGGTGAATCAGCTACCTTAACAGCGAGTGGTTGTACGGGAACTTATGCCTGGTCGAATGGTGGAACTACAAGCTCAATTACAGTAAGTCCAACGACTACAACGACATATACAGTAACCTGTAAGATCAGCGGTTGTACGAGTGCAAGCTCAGGAAGTGGAACGATTACAGTGAATCCAATACCACCGGTACCAACAGTAACAGGAGGTAAGACAATTTGCTCAGGAGAGTCAGCTACCTTGACAGCGAGTGGTTGTACCGGAACTTATGCCTGGTCAAATGGCGGCACAACGAGTTCAATTACCGTAAGTCCGACTGTAACGACAGATTATACAGTGACTTGTACAGTAAGCGGTTGTACCAGTGCGAGTTCAACGAAAGCGACAGTGACAGTAAATTCAATACCACCAGTACCGACTGTAACAGGAGGCAAGACGATATGTTCAGGTGAATCAGCTACTTTAACAGCGAGTGGTTGCACCGGAACTTATACCTGGTCAAATGGAGGAACTACGAGTTCAATTACCGTAAGTCCGACTGTAACGACAGATTATACAGTGACTTGTACAGTAAGCGGTTGTACCAGTGCAAGTTCAGCGAAAGCGACAGTGACAGTAAACCCAATACCACCAGTACCAACGGTAACAGGAGGAACAGCGATTTGTTCAGGCGGTTCAGCTACCTTGACAGCAAGTGGTTGTACAGGAACTTATGCCTGGTCAAATGGCGGCACAACGAGTTCGATTACCGTTAGTCCGACCGTAACAACAGATTATACAGTGACTTG
>NZ_FOXH01000007.1:178671-259790 GCF_900115665.1 Pseudarcicella hirudinis | reverse complement strand
ATTAATAAATCAAACAGTGGTGTGTTGAAGCAATAAAGCCGGAGAACCGACTCATGAAAAGTATTAGGGGGATGATTAAAAGTGGAGTGTTATAGATAGTAATAGAACAAAATGCCATTATTATCAAAAGTGAATTTCTGTTTAAAAATTAAAATACCAAAATCTACAACTCATTTTATTGAGTTTTTCATGATAAAATGAGAGATTTTTTGATGTATGGTAAGAAAACACGGAGATACAGATGATTGAAGAATAAACAGGATTACTGCGCAAACATTTGTGCAGTAATCTTAGGTGAGATTAAAAGGAATCCTGCGATAGAGCAGCTTCGAAGTGTTAATAGTGTCAGTTTTTTCCTGTATCAAGCTAATCCAATTATATGCCTGATATCTATAACTCCGCAAGTTTTGGCGTTGATCTGATCGTTATTTTCCCTTAATCCCCAATAAAAGACAAACCCAGCCTACAATCAATGCTGTTCCTCCGATCGGGGCTACAGCGCCAAATACGGTAATGCCTGTAAGACAAATGGTATAAAGTGAGCCGGAAAAGATAATAGTTCCGATCAGAAAAGCATATCCGGAAACAGAGATAAGCTTATTTGGAAATTTTTCGGAAAGAATGCCAATAATTAAAAGCACAAATGCTCCATACATCTGGTATCTGGCAGCGGTTTCAAAAGTTTCTACTCTACCCATAGCTTCAAGAGCCGGTTTAAAAGCATGTGCGCCAAAAGCCCCTAATGCTACACCAAGTCCACCCAAAATGGCTGCGATCTGTAAAAAAAGCTTATTCATGGTAATATTGATTTTGAACAACTCAGGCAAAAATGAGTTTGTTTGAAATAAAATGATGTCTCTGCAAATTTATTAAGGGATTAGTTCACATTTACATTTCTTACCATTTTAAACAGCAGAGAGGGGAAAAATCTTTTCACCAATAAACCAAGCCCTTCATAGAAACCTCCTACAAATACTTCATTCTTTTTGTTTTTAACTGCTTTCAGAATCTTTCTGGCACAGACATCAGCCTCCATACCTTTTGCCTGGTTTTGATCCATTCTTCCGTGTTTTTGCCCGTCTCCGGAGACTGCATTTAAAGAAATAGCAGTTTTGATGTAACCGGGACAAATTGTGGTGACTGAAATATGATCCTTAAAACATTCGGCTCTGAGAGAGTCAAAAAAGCCAATCAATGCATGTTTTGCCCCGCAATAACCACTGCGATAAGGCGTTCCTATTTTTCCGGCAACACTGCTGATTGCCACAAAATGGCCTGAATTATTGGAAATCATGACCGGAAGTACTGCTTTGGTAAGCGCGACTATACTGAAATAGTCAATTTCCATAATATCCCGGTAAACCTGAAAATTGGTAGCTTTAATCAGAGAGCGCTGACTGACTCCTGCATTTTGGATGAGTATATCGATATGTCCGAAAGTATCAAGAACCTGCTGGATTTTTGAAGGAAAATGGCTGATTTCAAGCATATCCATAGGAAGAACAAGCACTTTTTCCGGAGATAATCCTGTTAATTCCGCTACACGCTTTAATTCATTTTCTCTGCGGGCAGAAAGTACAAGAAACGCACCTTCTCTGGCAAATTCCAGAGCCAGGGCCTCACCGATTCCGGAGGAAGCTCCGGTGATCCAGACTACTTTGTTTTCGAACATCACCGTAGTTTAATATTTAATTTGAAATCAAGTCGAGGCGGTCCTTGGTTTTATTCTCTAAATTCCTGAAAAATTCTTCCATAGGATTAATTTCCAGTTTGGTAAGTTTTTGCCAAAGGCGGATTGCCTTGGTAATTAAGCTGTTTTCAATCAGAAAGCCATCGTGTCCATAAAGAGAATCTATGGTCTGGAAGGTAGCTCCCGGAATATTTTTTGCCAGAAACTCCTGTTCATTAATCGGAAATAATGCATCAGATTTGATACCCATTACCAGGGTTTTTGCTTTAATCCGGGACAATGCCTTTTGTACTCCGCCTCTTCCTCTTCCTACATCCTGAGAGTCCATTACCTGAGAAAGGATATAATATGAAAAAGCATTAAATCGCTGGGCAAGTTTCTCACCCTGATATCTTTGATAGGAAACCGCCCTGTAAGATTTCCCCAATGGTTCATCCTGCCTGGCCTGGGTAATTCCATAGGTTTCGTAGTTTCTGTATGAAATTAAAGCAGTAGCTCTGGCAGCTTTCATGCCCTCAATGCCTGCGGTTGCATAACTTTCTTTCCAGGTAGGATCCACTTCAATAGCCATCCTCTGGGATTCATTGAAGGCAATTCCCCAGGGAGAATGCTGGGCATTGGTAGCAATCAGAATCAGGTTCTCAATAAGGTCCGGCTGAGAAATTGCCCATTCCACAGCTTGCTGGCCACCAAGAGATCCACCAACGCAGGTTTTGATTTTGGAAATGCCAAGATGTTCTCTCAATAAATCAAAGGAGTTAACAATATCTCTGATCGTTATAGTCGGAAAATCATGATAATAAGGCAATTGTGTTTCCGGATTTACAGATAAAGGTCCGGTGCTTCCGTAATGAGAGCCCAAAACATTGACACAGATAATGAACTGATTATCAGTATTGAAGAGTTTTCCTTGTCCGACAACTCCCTGCCACCAGTCTGCAACATCCTGACTTCCGGTAAAAGCATGACAAATCCAGGTAACATTACTGCCATCCGGTTTCATAGTCCCAAGCGTTTGGTATGCCAGTTCTATTTCAGGCAGCACATCACCAGCTTCCAACTGGAATGGATGAGGGTATTTAAAATAATTTGAGTTCAAGAATTCTTAATTGGATTATAGGATGAGAACAGCTCGTTTTCATCTTTTTGTTCGCAAATACATACAAATCAGAGCGGGAAACAAAAACATATTCCGACGAATAAGCCGACAGCGTTTGGTATAAAAGAAAGCTGAATGGATAGATTCGTAATTGCTTTATATTTCCCTGTTTCAGACGACAGCTTAAACCGTTTTCTGAAATCGGGTAGGAATTAGCACCTTTTCCACAATGAGGGCAGGTTGCCAGAAGTTCACAGAGCCTATTCTCTCCCTTCTTCTGTATAAATCAATTACTTTTCACAGCGGGAAATTTTCAGACGGGTGTCTGTTGCTGCTTAAGAATTGACTTGATAATGCAAAGTAAATGATGAATCTCCTTAAATGCAAATATTTCAGGGATTAGCCTGATTTGTGAAAGCAGAACGGAGCCGGATTTCAGTATTAATAAATACCAGACAATAGTTTAATGACTGTAAAGCATCAGGAAAGTACCGGAGATTTTACCATTTTTCTCAGGTAATAAACAAGGCAGCTCACAATCACAATTTCAAGTATATATTCAAAGAAAGGAAGTGTACTGGCAAGATCTGAAGGGTGACTAAACAAAGGCATGCCGATATTCCACCAAATAGCAGGTTGTACAATTATGGCAAAATTGAAGATGAAAAAGATGATAATTGATTTCTTATCGTTGAAAAGATTCGCAGTATAAACCAATGTTATGGCATAGATAAAGGCATAATTTGCAAGAGAACTTTGCTGACTTATCATCATCCAGGCGTAGGTGAAAACCCATAATCTCGGAAAGAAATCCTGAAAATCTATCTTATCTCTGAATTTTAATGCAACAAGACAGGTTGAAATCGGAATAGAAATCAGGCCGATCCAGTTAAGAGGTTTTGATCCCAGGTGCACAATGCTGCTAAAAAAAGGATTTAGGATTGTCCAGAAATTAGGCGTTCTCGGATCATTTGCCTGTTGAATCGGAAGCAGAAATGCAAATCCGCTTTTCCAGATAAGAATGCCCAAAACAGGAATGCCGATAGTTAAAAGGCCCGCAACTAATTTTACCCTGTCTTTTACAAAAATAAATACAGCCGGAATAACCAGCACAAAAAGGACTTTTGTAAAAACGAGGCCCATTGCCAGAGCAATTCCTAAAATAAAATCATTCTTGTATTTCCGGTTTACCCAAAGAGCCAGCAATGCAATTCCCCACATCCAGATATCTTCCTGACCACCCAAAACGGTTAAAACAAAAGAAATAGGTAATAAAAGGTATATCAAAACGACATGAAATTTTACGGTACTTCTGTAAAAAAGACAGGTACACCATAAAACTACAAGTTCTACTACAATCATTAAGGCGATAATTGCCTTATCAGAATCCCAAAGCCATAATGGTAAAGCTGTAATGTAGGAGAATAAAGGAGCATATGGCGAATCGAAATCACGATAAACAAGATGCCCGCTTTTTGCACTTACTGCCCAGTTCATAAACATAATCACATCTGAATGAGGTGATACATTCAGAAAAATGAAAATTATGATAAAAGGAATAATTCTAAGTACAAGAGAAGCTGACAGAAAGTATTGTACCTCCTTACCCTCAGTGAGTGTATTGATGGAATTCTGATACTTTATAACTAAGCCGGTTAATGCCAGAAGAATTAAAGAGAGAGTTATTTTAACGAAAAGAACTGACATTATGTAATACTTTCTAAAGATTTATAGATTTGACAGACTTGCCAGAAAATTAAACAATGATATAGATAACCTGATCTGATAATAGAATCCGATATAATAAGGCAAACATTATACAAAATTGTTTAAACTTTCTAAGTTTGCCAAATCTAACCTATTTACTGGTGGCAGATTCTCCGGAAGTTTCAATAAAAATGCCCGGAACATATCTGTTTAATGCCTTTTAACCGTTAAAGAAATTAATCGCTCCGAAGCCTTTCAAATCAAGAATTCTACTAAAAATGAAAACGAAGTTTTATATCTTATTAACAGTCGGTCTTTTTACGCTCTCTGCTTTTCAGTGGTTTGATAACGGTGATTTAGTCAATAAAATTATCGCAGGCCTTCAGAAATACCATTTGGAAACCCCTCAGGAAAAAGTCTATATCCATTTTGATAAACCTTATTATATGGCCGGAGAGTCGATTTGGATGAAAGCCTATCTGCTCGAAGCAACCACTCATAATATTGATTCGGTAAGTAAAGTATTATATATAGATCTGATTAGTGAAAAAAGGGGAAAGCTTGTTGTGGCAAGAATATTGAAATGTTCGGATGGTACAGCAAAAGGAGATTTTATGCTGCCGGACACACTTTCTGAAGGCAGCTACCGCATTCGGGCTTATACCAGTTACATGCGGAATTTCTCTGAAAATTATTTTTTTCAGAAAGAAATAAAAATTTACCAGAATCAGCATAAAAGTCAGGCTTCGGAAGCAGACTTGGCGAAAGCACTAGAAGTCGCTGACCTGCAATTTTTCCCGGAAGGTGGAAATCTGGTTAATGGACTGGATTGCAGAGTTGGTTTCAAAGCCATAAATACTTTCGGAAAAGGAGTGGATTTTGAAGGATTTATTATTGACAGTAATAAAGATACAGTCACAGCTATCAGTTCTCAGCATTTGGGAATGGGGATATTTAACCTTAGTCCAGAAGCAGGAAAAAGTTACGTGGCAAAAATAAAAAAAGCAGATGGAACTTATACCGGTTTTCCGGTTCCCGGTGCGGTAGACGAAGGAATTGTAATGTTGGTAGACAATATTACCAATAAGGATAATATCAAAGTTTTCGTGTACAATAATTTTGTAAAAGAGGAAGATAAAGCCGGGGAATTGCTTATTCTGGCACATCAGAGAGGGGAGGCCTGTTTTGTGGGAAAAGGATTAATGTCAAAAAAGTCATTTGTAGCAAGTATTCCAAGAGCTAAAATTCCGGGAGATGGCATTGTGCAGATTACACTTTTTGATGATAAGGGGCTGCCACGTTGTGAAAGGCTCATTTTCGTGAATAAAAACCAAAAACTGAACCTCAAAGTAAGTTCAGATAAAGAAAGTTATAAAACCCGTGAAAAAACAGAGCTGACTATTGAAGCAAGTGATGCTGAAGGAAAACCAGTCGAAGGAAATTTCTCTTTGTCTGTAACAGATGCAGGTCTTGTGCAGGGAAGCCCGAATCCGGAAGATTTATACTCATACATGCAGCTTAGCTCCGATGTAAGTCCGTTAAGCGGTCCGAATGCTTACTATGAAACCTTAAGAGGTAATATTGAACAGCCGTCTTATTATTTCAAAAAGGAAAATACTGAAGCTTTCCGGCATCTCGATTTGCTGATGCTCACTCAGGGATGGAGACGATTTGTCTGGAAAGATATCATAGCCGGAAAAACCAACAGAATCAATTATTTCATAGAGCAGGGACTTTCAGTAACCGGAACAGTATTGAGGCCCAACGGTAAAGTATCGGATCATGCGGAGCTCACTCTTATGTTGAAGAAAAAAGACAATACCAGTGATTTCTTCATGACTTCAGCAGATTCAACAGGGAAATTCGGGTTTTACGGGCTCGACTTTTCGGATACTACAACCATTTTTGTACAGGGGACCAAAGAGAAAGGAGGCAGAAACCTGAATTTATCTATTAATCCGTTGACTTTCCCTAAAGTAACCTTAACTAAAGTTCCATACAATGCCGTTGAATTTGATGCAGCACAGCTTGAAAATTTTCTGAAAAAAACAAAAGAAGCGCTTGAACTGGAAAAAAAGCTTAAACTAAGTAAGGTTCAGATGTTGGATGAAGTTGTTGTAAAAGGTAAAAAGGAAACACCTTTGGATAGCCGCAGAACGATTTACGGGCGAGCAAGTAATACAATTGAAGTGGCTAAAGACAATCTTTGCGGAGGTGTTACCAATGTACTTCAGATTTTGCAGGGGAGGGTGGCAGGTGTACAGGTATCAGGAAGCGGTTTGGATTATTCTGTAACAATCAGAGGAATTAATTCGCTGAGCGGCAGTACAGAGCCTTTGTATTTAATTGATGGAATACCGGTAGATGCCAGTGGAATAGCTTCTGTTCCACCCTGCGATGTGGAAGCGATTGATGTATTGAAAGGTGCTGCTGCGGCAATATTCGGATCCAGAGCCTCCAACGGAGTAATTGCTATTCTGACAAAAAGAGGAAATAATAATTACAACTACAGCAATGACCCGGTAATGGGTGTCACTACTCAGAAAAGGGTAGGATATGATATTCCAAGAGAGTTTTATGCGCCGAAATATGATGTGGACAGACCTGAGAACACGAGACCTGATTTTCGTTCCACGATCTTCTGGCAGCCTGTTGTGAAAACCAATAAGGAAGGAAAAGCAAAAGTTATTTACTGGAATACTGACGCCGGTACGATGGTGGATGTTAAAATTGAAGGATTTTCATCAGAGGGGAAAATTGGTACAGGGACCCTGAAGTATCAGGTGAAGTAGTCCGGGATTGAAATTCTTGTAGATTAGAGAGTTAAATAGTTAATCAAAAAAAGGTTTAGGCTTTTTAGCTTAAACCTTTTTTTGTACATTTGCGGGAAATTTCAGAATATGCTTCGCATTCTCATTTTTTCAGTTTTTGTCGGGATTGTGCTTTTTACAGCACCAATGTTGGGTTTGGGTCAATATGTTCATGCAGAGAAATGGTTTATTCTGACTTTCTTTGTTGCCGTTTCATATCTGAACCATCTTCTTATGCAGATGGGTTTTGCCAATGACCGGGAAAAGTTCGTTCCCTTTTATATGGCGAGTATCGGATTCAGGTTGATTTTAAGCGTATGTTTTATCGGAACTTTCATTTATTTGAAAACTCCTGACATATATACATTCATTGCTGACTTTTTTGTACTCTATTTATTTTATACCGGCTTTGAAATATACGGATTGTATCGTAACTTGCGACACTTTTCGTAAAGACTGATTGTTTTTCAGAACTGAATGAGGTTTAAATTATTGAATTTCAGTAGATTGACAAAAAGTCTTTGAGAGAAGCTAATTAACGAAACCATAAGACAAATGATTCGGAAATTTTTCGGAAAACTGTATTTTTCAAATATTCTGGCAGGATTGACATTTCTTGCCGCTACTACTTTTTCATATGCACAGGAGCATCATACCGATTCTTCGTCGGTTGTCAATGAAATTGAGCATGAAGCAGAAACGGTAGCAAAAAACATTGAAGTTCATGAGGAAAAAGTGGATTTGGGACACATGATTATGCACCACATCGGCGATGACCATAAATGGGAGTTTGCTCACGGTGTTGCAATTTATCTTCCATGTATTGTTAAAACAGAATCCGGATTTCAGTTTTTCTCTGCTAAAAATCTTGAAGATGAACACGGTCAACCTGTAGAATATAACGGCTTAAAACTAGAGCATGGTAAAATTCACGCTGTTGATGGTTCTCATGTGTTAGATTTGTCTATCACTAAAAACGTAACTTCACTATTAATCAGTGCTGTTTTGCTGGTATTAATCTTCACCAGCGTTGCAAAAGCATATACGAAAAGAGGAATGGCTGCTCCAAAGGGTTTCCAGTCTCTTATCGAACCAATCATTATCTTCATCAGAGACGAAGTGGTTAAAGCTAACATCGGAGAAAAACACTACAGACGTTTCCTTCCGTATTTATTAACTCTTTTCTTCTTTATCTGGATCAACAACATGTTAGGCCTGCTTCCGGGCGGAGCTAACGTAACCGGTAATATTGCTGTAACAATGGTTTTAGCAGTTATTACTTTCCTTGTTACCAACCTTAACGGAAAAAGTACTTACTGGGGTCATATTTTTGCCATGCCGGGTGTACCGAAATGGTTATTGGTTATTCTTACTCCGGTTGAAATCATCGGTATTTTTACCAAACCAATCTCATTAATGATACGTCTTTTTGCCAACATTACTGCAGGACACATCATCATGTTGAGTTTCATCGGTTTGATCTTTATCCTGAAAATGTGGGCGGTTACTCCGGTAGTTACAGGTTTTGCAGTATTTATGAACGTAATCGAATTATTGGTTGCATTCCTTCAGGCCTTTATCTTCACAATGCTTGCTTCGAGTTATATCGGTTCAGCTGTTGAAGAACACCACCATTAATATTCAAATTTGTAAATTTTTTTTCAATCAAATAAACATAAATAATTATGTCTCTTTTGTCAATCTTAGCGGAAGTTTCAGTAGGTACAGGTTTAGCTGGTGTTGGTGCTGGTTTAGTAGCAATCGGTGCTGGTCTTGGTATCGGTAACATCGGTGGTCGTGCAATGGAAGGTATTGCTCGTCAGCCTGAAGCTTCTGGAAAAATCCAGGGTGCGATGCTAGTTGTTGCTGCTTTCGTTGAAGCGGTAGCTCTTTTCGCAGCTGTAATCTGTTTCTTGGTAGCTAACAAATAATTCCGGCTACCGGTTTCCGGAAAAAAAGGGTCAGAAAAGTAGTTTTTGACAAAACATTCCGGAAATTAAGAATTGCTAAACCATGCTTTTTCACATTAGGTCTGAAAGCATGGTTTATTCAAGAAGAAAAACCTTACAATATTATATTTACTGTAAATTCTCAATAAAGATATGGAATTACTTACTCCCGACTTGGGTCTGATCGTATGGCAGTTAGTAGTTTTCGGTGTATTGTTTCTCGTTTTAGCGAAATTTGCCTGGAAACCAATTATCAATTCATTGCACGAACGTGAGCAGTCTATCGAAGATGCTATCGAACTTGCCGCAAAAACGCGTCAGGAAATGGCAGAATTGAAATCCGGAAACGAAAAGTTACTTGCTGAAACCCGTGCAGAGCGTGACTCTATTTTGAAAGAAGCAAAAGAAGCTTCTGACAGAATGATTGCTGAAGCGAAAACTGAAGCTCAGAAAGCGGCAAACCATGAAATTGAAAAAGCGAGAGTTTCTTTCGAGCAGGAGAAAACAGCTGCAATTGCTTCATTAAGAAGAGAAGCTGCAACGCTTTCACTAGATATTGCCGAGAAAGTGCTTCGTAACCAGTTAGCTGATCGTAATGCTCAGGAGAAATTGGTTTCAGATTTATTGTCTGACGCAAAATTAAACTAAGAAAGAAGTTCGGAGACATTTAATATCTCTGAATTACTAAAGTATATTTTGAATTTGAGAATGTAGATTGTGGATTCCCAAAAGTCCGAAGTCCGCATTCCGCAATCCGAGATCAAAAAACTATGTCAGTTCAAAGTGTAGCTTCCAGATATGCCAAATCACTTTTGTGGTTAGCTAAAGATCAAAATATCGTTGAAACGGTTTTCGAAGACATGACGCTTTTCGCTAAAACCTGTGAAGAAAATCATGATCTGGTCTTAGCGTTGAAAAGCCCAATCGTTAAGCACTATCAAAAACTTAGTATTTTATCTAAAATTTTTAAAGATAAAGTTAACCCGGCAACTTTTGCTATTTTTGAAATCATCACCCAGAAAAACCGTGAAAGATTACTTCCTGATATTGCAGAAGAATTTGATCGTCAGTATTTGGAATGGAAACTGATTCAAAAGGCTGAAGTGACTACTGTAACTCCACTGACTGAAGCTCAGAGAGCTGAGATTATCAAAATTGTGTCAGAGAATACAGGTAAAAAAGTAGATCTATCTGAGAAAATTGACCCATCTCTGATCGGGGGTTATATCCTTCGTGTAGATGATCGTCAGATTGATACTTCTGTGAAAACTAAACTTAATGATTTGAAGTTGGTTTTTACTCAATCATAAGTATTTTTCAGAAAAATATAACAAAAGTGCCTCTTTCATTCAGGAAAGAGGCACTTTTGTTATATAGAACTTTCAAATATAAGATTTTGCAAATCTGAGGCTATGAATATATTGGATGAACTCGGGAAAGTATCAATTCTGGAGGTTGTAGAAGACTTGGGTCTTGAAACGGAAAGAAACAGAATGGTATGCCCGTTTCATGAAGAAGATACCCCTTCTCTGGTGCTTTATCCACACACAAACAGTTTTTATTGTTTTGGTTGTGCCAAAACAGGGAATGCCATTTCGTTGTTTGCTGAGGTACGAAAACTGAGTATAAAGGAAGCAATTTACCAGATGGCTGTAACTTATATTCCGGGCTTTAATCAGACAGGGAAAAAAGGTGTTAAACATTCTTCTCAGCCGATTGAACTGTATAAATCGCAAGTACGGAAAGTAGCAAACGAAAAGCCCCTTAAACCGGAATATTCAGAAATTTATGAAGCCTTTCGTGATTTCTGCCTGCAGCAAAAGTCAAACAGCCTATCCGAATCTGCCCTGGAATACCTGCAGAAACGAGGCTTTACAGAGAAAACAATCAGAGATTTTAAGCTTTTCTGTATCAAAGATTATTCAGAAGTAAGCTGGTATCTGAAGCAAAGGTTTTCAGTGCTGGATTTACAGGAATGCGGTTTATACAATGAGAGAAATAACCTGATTTTTTATGCACACCCCCTGATTATTCCTTACTATAGAAATGGAAGAATGGTGTACCTGCAGGGAAGAGTAATCGGAAAACCACAGGAAAACACTAACCGATATAGTTTCCTCAATAATTTGCCGCTGACTCTGTTTAACGCAGATGCTCTTGATAAAGTTAAAACAGGAGAAACTGTGTACATCACAGAAGGGGCCTTTGATTGTATGAGATTATGCCAGGAAGGCAAAACCGCTGTAAGCCTGGGAACCGCGAATATTTTCAAACGGGAATGGGCAAAGCTGTTTCAGCGGGTTAACGTAGTATTTTATCTGGATAATGATGCAGCAGGACATCGTGCCGCAGATGAATTAGAGAAGATTTTTACCCATTTTAATATCTCCTGCACCAGAAAGCAGCTTCCGGCGAATTATAAAGATGTCAATGATTATTATACTGACAGATTAGGCTCAAATGAGCAGCTTAATCTTTTCTGAATAGGGGGGATTGAACATATTCAGAAACCTTCCTGACTTTATTTAATGCTGCAAAAAATCCGTGAACAGTATTCTTTCGTAATTATAGGCATCTCACTGTAAACGAAAAGAGTATGAAACGTTCTGAATTTATCCGAAGCCTCGGGCTGAGTAGTGGTGCTTTAATGGCCTTTTACTGTATGGGGACACTTACTTCCTGTACAAATGAGGATACTCCGCTGCCCCAGACCAATCCTAATCCTAACCCTATCAATAACGGTAAAGTAGATTTTACCCTTGATCTTACGATTATTGCAAATAAGGCACTTACCGGCAATGGCGGTTTCATTTATAACGGGAATATTATTATCGCCCGTTCTAAATCAGGAACGTTTGTAGCATTGTCTAAGGTTTGCACCCACGAGGGAACAACAGTTGAATATAAACCGGCAACTGACGATTTCTACTGCCCGAATCATGGGTCCCGTTACGACTTAAATGGCAAAGTAACCCTTTCCCCGGCATCACTACCTCTTAAAATGTATATGACTCAATATACGGATGCAACGAAGATGCTGAGAGTTTATGAATCATAGATTAGTTGAACGGATCATACTTTAACCTCATTTCAAAATGAAAAAAATCCTATATATTCTGATGCTGTTTCTTATTTCGGGACGTATTGTGGCGCAGACCGATTTACTTAATATGATTCCAAAGGACACGGTTCCCGTCTATGTTACTTCTACATTCAAAGCCACCAGAATTATTAACGGACAATCCGTTGAAACTACTCCTTCACATCATTTGGACTATAGAATTTCCCATCGTTTCGGAACATTAAATTCCGGATCATATCAGTTTTTCGGATTAGATCAGGGATATATTTATATGGGTTTTGATTATGGAATTAACAAAGACTGGATGGTAGGGGTTGGTCGCAGTTCCGAACAGAAAATGATTAATTTGTACTCCAAATTGAGAGTATTGCGTCAGAGAAAAGAAGGAATGCCAATTTCTCTTACTTTGATGGGAGAGGGCTTTGCTGATATGCTGAATTATCCGGAATCGGATCAGCGTACCACTTTGTCGAAATACAGTTATCTGGCACAGGTTCTGATTGCCAGAAGATTCAATGATCGCCTTTCTTTGCAATTTATGCCAACTTTCCTTTACAGAAATCGTAATAATGTTCACGGTGAAAATAATGGGGTGACAGCATTGGGAATAGCAGGACGGTACAAATTGACAAAACGTACTGCTTTTGTAGCGGAATATTATGCAGTCTTGCCAAATCAGATTGATAAAAAATACAACAATTCTCTTTCTTTTGGTTTTGATATTGAAACCGGAGGGCATGTTTTCTCACTTCATTTAACGAATTCTATTGGAATGGTGGAAAAACAATTTCTTGCTGAAACAACAGGTTCATGGGGTAACGGAGATATTCATTTCGGGTTTAACTTAGGAAGAAGTTTTGGTTTAGGTAAAAAATACCGGACCAATTATAAAGTGCAGGATTAAAGAACATGGAATAAACAGGGTGTAAAGAGGAAAGACAAAATTAGTATTTGTCCTTCCTCTTTTTTTTCTTATTTCTATTTTCCTGAGGTATTTACCTCTTTTTTCATCTCCATATAATCAATTACTAAATTAGTCATGGCCTTCATTCCTAATACAAATCCACTTTCGTCAATATAAAAATCAGGCGTATGATGAGAAGCCGTTTCTGAAGCAGGTTTACCTTTTGGAGCACCGCCCAGGAAGAAGAAAAGGCCTGGTACTTTTTGCTGGTAAAATGAAAAATCTTCTGCTCCGGTAGCTGCAGGAGTAATCGAAACATTGTCTTTTCCGGCTGTAGCTTCCAGGGTCGGAACCATCATTTCAGTAAGAGGAATGTCGTTATAGGTTACCGGACACATTCTTGTAATGCTTACATCAGCCGTAGCGCCAGCGCTTTCTGCAATATTTGTGGTCACCGATTTAATTCTTTCGTGTACGAAATCTTGCACATTTGGATCCAACGTACGAATAGTTCCGTTCATATTTACTTCCTCAGGAATAATATTACTTCTGACACCGCCATTAATTTGTCCTACAGTTACGACTACCGGTGTTTCAGTAAGAGGAGCGTTTCTGCTGACAACAGTCTGAAGCCCCATGATAATCTGAGAAGCAGTTACAATCGGATCCGTACCCTGCCATGGAGTGGCACCATGAGCTTGTTTACCTTTGATTTTTATTTTAAACCAGTCTGAACTAGCCATTGTTCCGCCGGGCTTATATCTGATTTTTCCAACCTCGGTTTGTGCATTAATATGTAATCCGAAAATAACATCAACTTTAGGATTTTCTAATACTCCTTCTTTAACCATTAAGGCAGCCCCGCCTTCTTCTCCTTCAGGAGCACCTTCTTCAGCAGGCTGAAAAATAAACTTTACAGTTCCTTTTAAATCTTTTTTCATAGAGGCCAGAATCTCCGCTGTTCCCATCAGAATGGCCACATGTGAGTCGTGCCCGCATGCATGCATAATGCTGACAGCCTGTCCGTTATATTCTCCGGTGGCTTTAGAAGCGAAAGGAACGTCAACACGTTCTTTCACCGGAAGGCCATCCATATCGGCACGAAGTGCAATGACAGGGCCAGGTTTTCCTCCTTTCAGAATACCGACAACACCTGTTTTTGCTACGCCGGTTTTAACTTCAATTCCAAGACTTCTGAGGTGTGCCGCGATCTTTTCCCCGGTCTTAAATTCCCGGTTTCCCAGTTCCGGATTCTGGTGAAAATCTCTGCGCCATGCTATCACCTTTTGTTCAAGACTTTCAGCCTTTTGTGCCACTTTTACCTTAAGCGGAGCAGGGTTTTGAGCCCTTAAAGCAGAAAAAAAAAGCAGAAATGCAGATGAAAGAATAATTTTTCTCATTTGGTAATTTTGGGGTTTAATAGTTTGTAAATGAAAGGTATCTTTTGCTGAGGAAGTAGGTGTGAAATTTGCAGTATTCTTAAACAATGATTGAAAATATTAAATTTTTTATAAGTAAATAACAATTTTATTGCATTGTTCGAACCAGAAAGCACTCTAACGAATATATTGCTAAAGTGGTATTTAACCAAATAAAAATCGGTTAATCTACGCTAATTTGAGCAAAAAACACTAAAAGTTGATAAAACTTATTTATAAAATTGATGTTTATTCGTATAAAATTTGGTAACAGTGCTTATTGTTTCCTAATTTTGTGAACGATTTAAATTCTATTTCAACAAACAAAAGACAAATAACATGAACAAAAAGCTACTAATGAGCTTTGTGTTTGTGCTTGCACTTGTTTTTCAAGTTTTAGCACAAGACAGAGCAATCACTGGGAAAGTTACTTCATCTGAAGATGGCAGCCCCCTCCCGGGTGTAAACATTGGCGTGAAAGGTACCAGCAGAGGTACTACTACAGATGCTAATGGTAATTATAAAATTAATGCTTCAGGTAATGCTGTATTAACATTCAGTTTTGTAGGGTTCAATTCTTATTCTGTTAATGCGGGATCCCGTACTGTAATAGATGTGAAACTGGTAAATAATAATCAGGAACTTGAAGAGGTTGTTGTAACAGCGTTGGGTATCGAGAAATCAAAAAGAGAACTTAACTACGCTACTCAGAATGTAAAAGGTTCTGATCTTGCACAAAAATCTGAACCAAACGTATTGAATGCTCTTCAGGGTAGAGTTGCCGGTGTGCAGATCACAGGTGCTTCAGGTGAGGCCGGTGCTTCTACTAACATCAACATTCGTGGTATAACTTCATTTACAGGAAATAACCAGCCTTTGTTTGTTGTTGATGGTATTCCTGTAAGTAATGACCTTGACCGTACAAACGGTGGTCCTAACGGAACATTGGGAGGTCCTCAATCATCTAACCGTGCATTGGATATTGCTCCGGAGAACATTGAGTCTATTAACATTCTTAAAGGACCTGCTGCCGCAGCTCTTTATGGTTCACGTGCTTCTTCAGGAGCTGTTATCATTACTACCAAATCAGGTAAAGGCGGATCATTGAATAAGAAGATGGAAGTAACGGTTTCTTCTTCTTATACGGTTCAGAACATGTACGGTTATCCTGAGTTACAGAATGACTATGGTCAGGGTTCTGCAGGAATTTACCTTGGAACAACAACCAACTCATGGGGTCCGAAATTCGGAACAACTCCTACCTTGGCAAACGGATTATTGAAAGCAGACGGTACAACTGTTCCTTACAAGGCATATCCGAACAATAACAATGATTTTTACAAACAAGGATCAATTGCTTCAAACTCAGTTAACCTTGCAGGTGGTAATGCTACTCAAAGTTATTCAATGACCCTTGGTAATACCACTCAGAAGGGTATTATCCCTGGTTCAGAGTTTAACCGTACAAATGTTGCTTTTGGCGGTACAACATTGTTAGCTAACAAAATCAAATTTGGTGGTAGCTTCAACTACACATTGACAGGACAGAATAACTTCCTTACTGGTAACGGTGCAAGTGCTCCGGGAGTACTTTCTTCTTTGCCAAGAAGTTATGATCTTCAGGGTTTGCCATATAAAGATGCAAACGGAAGAAGTATTTATATCACTTCAAATGATAACCCTTACTGGTCTGTTGAAAACAATAAAACAACCAGTACTGTTGACCGTATCACAGGAAATATCAACCTTGGATATGATATCACTCCATGGATGTCTGTTACTTACCGTTTAGGTCTTGATAACTATACTGACCGTCGTAAACAAGTATTCGCGATTGGTGCAGCCCGTCTTCCGACAGGAGCAATTCTGGAAGATGTATTCTACAGAAATGAGATCAACAGTGATTTGATTTTCCGTTTCAAGAAAGATAAATTGTTTTCAGACGATATCAACTTTACCGGTTTGATTGGTTATAACGTTAACCAGAGAAAATTCCAGAACGTTTCTGCATATGGTGGTGGTCTGACTTTACCGAACTACTACAATATCAATAACGCTACAACTTATACAAGTGCTAACGGTGCAACCGGTGAATCAAACACATTGAGAAGATTAATTGGTTATTATGCTCAGGCTTCTTTTGATTATAAGAATTATTTGTTCTTAGAATTAACAGGCCGTGCAGATCAGTCATCTACTTTGCCAAAGGATAACAATACATTCTTCTATCCTTCAGCTTCATTAGGTTTCTCATTGACAGATGCATTTAAGATGGAATCAGATATCCTTTCTTTTGCTAAACTCAGAGTGAGTTATGCTAAAGTAGGTAAAGATGCAGATCCTTATAAATTGGCTTCTGTTTATACAGTAACTTCTCAGGGTAACAACGTATCGAGTATCAGTTTCCCGATCAACGGACAGGCAGGTTTCTCAATCGGAACACGTATCGGTAGCGGAAATAACCTTACACCTGAGTTTACAACTTCATATGAAGCAGGTGGTAACTTCGGATTCTTCAGAAACCGTATGAATTTGGATTTAGCCGTTTACCAGACAATAAGTACTGATCAGATTCTTGACGTAGCTGTGGCAGGTTCTACCGGTTATAGCACAAGAACTACCAACATCGGTAAAATGACTAACAAAGGTCTTGAAGTAATGCTTTCATATAAAGTTATTACAGGAAAGAACTTTGACTGGACTGTAACCGGAAACTTAACAATGAACCGTAACAAAGTTGATGAAATCGGAAACGGTGTAACCAGCTTCAGCGTACCGGGTAGTGCATTTACAGGTAGTGTGCCTTCAATTGTTGAAGGAAGACCATATGGTGTAATTCTTGGTAACAAGAGAGTCAGAAATGCAGATGGTAAGTTTGTAATCAACCCTGTAACAGGTTTCTGGGTTGCTGCAACACCAAATCAGGAAATTTCTAACCCTAACCCGGATGCAATTATTGGTATTTCAAACTCATTCAAATACAAAGGTGTTGGTTTCTCATTCCTGATCGACTCTCAGCAGGGAGGATCTATTGTTTCATTCACTGCTGCTACTTTGAAAGGGGTTGGTGCTTTGAAAGAAACGGCTGTTGACAGAGATAAACCAAGAATTATTGATGGTGTTATCCTGAACTCAGATGGTACTTACCGTCCTAACAACATCCAGATCGATGCTCAGAACTATTGGTCTCAGCAGGGAACACAAACAGATTTGAATGTTTATGGTGCTACAACCTATCGTCTTCGCGAAGTAGTATTATCATATCAATTGCCTAAGAGTGTTCTTGCGAAACTTCCATTCGGAGATGTAAACATTTCTTTAACCGGAAGAAACTTGTTCTTCATTGCTCCTGATAGCCCAATTGATCCGGAATTAAACACTCAGGGTGCTGGAAATATCAGAGGTTTGGAGTTGCAGAGTGCACCAAACACACGTAACTATGGTGTAAACGTAAGATTAACGTTCTAATCATATAAGGGATAAAAAAATAAACAAAGTGGTTTTCCGCAATTGTTTTAATAATTAGAACTTCAAAGACATTTATAATAATGAAAAATAAAATTAAAAATATACTTCGCATTTCTGTTCTGGCACTCGGAGTGGTGTCGGTAGGAGGTTGTTCAAGTGACTTTTTAGACGTAAACAATACGCCTAATAACCCACTTACAGTTCCTCCTTCGTCATTAATGACAACATTGGCATATGATGCCTCTTTTGCCAGCTCTAATGACTTAGGCAGAATTACATCGATTTTAATGCAGTACCAGGCTGGTATCAACAACCAGGTACTTACTTACGATACTTATAACATCCGTGGTGCATCAAATGACCAATGGAAGTTTGAATTGTATGCAGGGCTTTTAATCAATGCTCAGAAAATGATTGACAATACGCAGTCAACCAGTCCGGTTTATGCAGGTATTGCTAAAATTTACAAAGCATATGGTTTCAGTATCCTGACTGACCTTTGGGGAGATATCCCGTATTCTCAGGCACTCAGAGGAGATAATAACGTTTTCCAGCCAAGACTTGATTCTCAGAAAGATATCTACCTTGGAAATACCGGAAGTCAGATTCAGAGTTTGTTTGACCTGGTAAAAGAAGGAATGGCGGATCTTGATAAAACAAGTGTATTGAAGCCGGGAGCTGATGATGTTGTTTATGCCGGAGATGTGAAGAAATGGAAAAGATTAGGCAACACTTTATTGCTTAAATTCGCTATCCAGATCAGCCGTGTTCAGCCTGATCGTGCAAAAGATGAGATTACTAAAGTTTTGGCTTCTGCTGATGGTTATGTAAATGATAACGCTTTAGATTTTCAGGTTGTTTACGGATCAGTGGCAGGTGCTCAAAACCCGCTTTATGCTTTCAATATCGTTAACCGTCCGGATGATCAGATGTTGAGTCAGCGTTTCAGAGATACATTGCAATTATACAAAGATCCGCGTATCTCTAAATTCTTTACTTCACCAACGGGACAATTTGTATCATTTAACAATGGTGCTACAGGAGCTGCTCCTGCATCTGCAACCCGTTCAAGATATGGTGTTTATCTGACAGGTGTTTCAGGTGAGGCTCCGATTAAACTGGTAACGAACTTTCAACGTGCTTTTATCCTTGCGGAAGCTTCACTTTCACTGGGAACAGCAGGAGATACTCAGAAATTATTTGAAGAAGGTATCCGTGCATCTATGTTGAAATCAGGTATCAGTGCTACAGATGTTGATGCTTATTTCAAAGCTAATCCTGATGTAGTAACATTGAAAGGAACAAATTCTCAGAAAATTAATCAGATCCTTACTCAGAAATGGATTGCTAACGTAGGAAATGGTCTTGAAGCCTTTAATGACTGGCGTCGTTGGGGATTCCCTCGCCTTGATAAAGCATTGAATGCTAACGGAGGTGACGATGCGAATATCCCTGTACGTTTGCCTTATCCTTCTCTTGAACAACAGAGTAATCCTAATGTTCCGACTCCTGGTCCTAAGACTTTCGAGCGTGTATGGTGGGATGTTGATTAATCTTTCAGGAAATGGAATTTTTCAAAATACGGAATATTTCTTCAAGGTTAATCCTCTTTCAGAAATATTCCATTTGAATAAATTTTAATACATTTAAACGAAGTCTTAAGATGAAAAAATATAATTTTTTAGCTATAATATTACTTGTAATAGCACTAGCCTCTTGTAAAAACGATGGGATTTACGGAGTTAGAGATGCTGTAGCTACAGATGCTATTACGGTGGACAATGCTACATTTTATGAGCGTTATCCATTTACCACTACTTCAGTATCAGCTGGAGGGAAAATTGAAATCAGATTAAAACTGGCAGACGGAAGTCCTCGTACTATTAAAGAAATCACCCGTGTGGCGGCTTCTTCTGTGAACAGAGCGATTAACCCGACTGCTGTACAGGTTGCAACAGGTTTGTATAATACTGCTCCGATTTCTGCCAGCGGAAAGTCGGTAACGTTCACTACAACCGTTGCTGAATATCTTACCAAGAAGAGTCTTACTTCATTACCATTGAACGGAACTGCTTTTTATGACCTGCAGTTCATTTTCATGATTACTTTGGACAATGGCGATACAATTATTCCATTAGAAACCAGAGTAAGACCTTCAGCATAGTTTTTCAAAGAAAACGCCGATTACTTATAAAAAAAGGAGCAGCCTTAGAATGGAGTTTCAAAAACTTCATTTTAAGGCTGCTCCTTTTTACTTATTAAATAAGAAATAGTTGCGATCATTCAGAAATAGTCCTAATGCAATAAAATGCCAAAACTATTTCTTTTGTGGTGCAACACTAAATATTTCCATCATTTATTCTTCCCAATGTCTTCAAATTTTCAGATTACCTTTTCCGCTTTTTAACGACAGGTTTAGCCAGGAACTTATAAAGAAATTTTGCGGATACCCAGATCAAATAACAAACAATAAGAATTAGCAGGAGTGTGATTATCTCAGCAACAGATAGTTTCCAGTAGGTGCTCATAAAAGAGGGAATAACATAATAAATAACAAGACTTTCTTCAATTATTAGTGAAAGTACCATTTTGTTTCAAACCCTGCAATATGCTTTCAGGATTAAATATTGAACGGATGTCCTGCGGAATTTTTTTTTGTAAAAAGAACGTCTTATGTTTAGCATAATATTTTCAGATAAAACCAGTATTTGCCGGATTACCGGAGAATATTCATTTTTGCTTTTTTTCTGGTCTCAAAATTGGTATGAATCTATAAAAAACAATCTTTTTTCTAAGTAAACCTTTTTTTGTATTATTTCAAGAACAAAAAAGGGTTTTACAGGTTGAATATTGATAACAATTTGTTTAAATTAAGTCACCCTTTACTTTTTAGTTTCTAATTCACTTAAACCTTATTATGCAAATGAAAAAAAATCTACTAATGAGCTTTGTATTGATGCTCGGGCTTGTTTTTCAGGCACTTGCTCAAGAGAGAGTCATTACCGGAAAAATAACTTCCGGAGAAGACGGATCAGTGCTTCCCGGTGTTAGTATCTCTGCGAAAGGAACTTCGAGAGGTGTTACATCAAATATCGACGGAACATACAAAATATCATTGCCAAATGAGGCAAAAACACTAATCTTTACTTTCATAGGATTTTCAAAGCAGGAAGTCATAATCGGATCCAAATCTGTTATTGATGTTAAAATGGCTGTAGATGTCTCTGAATTGAATGAAGTTGTTGTGGTAGGTTACGGAACCCAGACCAAACGTTCTCTGACCGGAGCACTATCCAGTGTAACAGCGAAACAGATTGCTGATATACCTATAACAAGTATTGAACAAAGTTTACAGGGACGTGCTGCCGGTGTGCAGATTACTCAAAACTCAGGTACTCCCGGCGGAGGTATTCAGGTACGTGTAAGAGGAACAAACTCTATTCAGGGAAGTAATGAACCTTTGTATGTGGTTGATGGTATTATTTTAAATACGAATAATACTACCCAGATCAGTACCGGAGGGCAGTTACTGAATCCGATCTCCGATATTCCTCCCGGAGATATTGAATCCATGGAAGTGCTTAAAGATGCTGCTGCATCCGCAATCTACGGTTCCAGGGCTGCAAACGGAGTTGTGCTTATCACAACTAAACATGGTAAATCTGGGAAAACAAAAGTCACCCTGAATTATTCCACAGGTTTTGCCCAGACCTGGAACAGAATTAATACCCTGACCGGACCTCAGTATTCAGCTCTTTTTAATGATATGGTTTTTAACCGTTTCGGTTCCATTAATTCCCAGGGACAAATTGTAGGTTTTGGAGATGTATGGCCAACTAAAGGCGCTTTAACGTCTTTTGTACAGGATTTATTGACAGGTATTCCGGAGGCGGATCGTAATGGCATCAGAACGGCTGCTTCATATGATAACCCTTCATTGACTAAATACAGTACAAACTGGCAGAATGAGATTTTCAGAACTGCTCCTATCAGAAACTATGAAATTGCCATTTCCGGTGGAAATGACAGGACGCAGTATTCAATTTCAGGAGGATATTTTGATCAGGATGGTATTGTGAGAAACTCAGGATTTACCAGATTACACGGACGCCTGAATCTTGATCATTCCGTCAGTTCTAAGTTTAAAGTAGGAACAGGTATTGGTTTGACCCGTTCTACCGTTAATCGTCTGGAAAATGATAACAACATTTATGGGGTAATTTCCACTGCAATTCTGGCTACTTCAGATGTTCCGATCAGAGATGATAAGGGAAGATACTATAAGGATCCTGCCTCAATTGTTGAAAACCCGGTTGCTGCTTTCGCTGAACCAACACAACTTGTGACAAACTACAGAGTGCTGGCAAATGCTTATGCACAATATGAACTGATTAAAGGACTAACTTTCAGATCTCAGATTGGTACGGATTATCTGACTTCTAACGAGGATCAGTATAAACCTACTACTACCAATGCAGGTGTAGGTGTAAAAGGACAGGGAACTTCAACCAGTTATACAGCTACCCGCTGGCAATGGGACAATATCATGAATTATAGCACAACAATTGCCGGAAAGCATAATATTAATGCCACAGCAGTTGCTGCCTATGAGGAACGAAATCAGGCAACCTTGTATATTCAGACAACAGGTTTCCCTAGTAATGACTTTAAAAAGAACGTATCTGGTTCAGTAAAAGTTGATGCCCAGTCGAACGGAACATCTATTGGTATTTCTTCTTATGTCGGTCGTTTGAATTACGATTATGACGGGAAATACCTTTTCAGTGCCTCAGCTCGTTATGACGGAGCTTCAAACCTCGGTAAGAACTATCGTTGGGGTTTGTTTCCATCAGTTTCAGGAGGTTGGTTGATCAGCGAGGAGAATTTTATGAAGGATGTTAAGAAAATCAGCAATCTGAAACTCAGAGCCAGCTACGGAGCAACCGGAAATAACATTATCAATACAAACAACAATACTGATAATATCAACGCAGGGAACTTCCCGTCATTAGGGCTTTATGGCTCAGGGACCAACTACATCGGACAAGGCGGTATTTCTCCGTCGCAAGTTCCTAACCCTGATCTGAAATGGGAAAAGACAAATCAGCTTGATATCGCCATCGAAATAGGCTTGTTTAACAACCGGGTTAACTTTACGGCAGAATACTACAATAAACAAACATCTGATTTATTGTATCCCGTAAATATTCCTGCAACTTCCGGATTTAGCGTAGCTACGAAAAACGTAGGGAAAATGGAAAACGTTGGTTGGGAGTTCTCTCTGAATACAAGAAATATAGATACAAAAGACTTCAAATGGTCAACAGACTTTAACATTACATTTAACAGAAATAAATTACTATCATTCAATACGGATGTGGAGCCACAGGAAGCAGGTTTTGCCAGCTGGTTAGCTGCCGGTTACCCGATCGGTTCTTTCAGAGGTTACAGAGTTGAGAAAATCTTCCAGACTCAGGATGAAATCAATGCGTTGAATACAATTGCCAATAATAAATTTGGTACCAACGGAGCGAAAGCCTATTATCAGGTAGCTGCTACTGCACCTGGTGATATCAAGTTTAAGGATTTAAATGGTGATGGCGTTATTACTGCCGCCGACCAGGAAGTTCTGGGGTCTGCTCAACCGGATTTCTTTGGCGGGATGACCAATAATTTCTATTACAAAGGTTTTGACTTATCTGTATTCCTTCAATATTCTTACGGAAACAAAATTTATAATGCAACCAGATCCTTTTCTGCTGCAATGAGCAGTGTTTTTGGCCAGACAGATGAAACACTAAGACGCTGGACTCCGCAAAATACTAATACAGATGTTCCGAGAGCTATTTATGGTGACCCGAACAGCAATAGCCGTGATTCAGACAGATGGCTTGAAGATGGTTCTTATGCCAGAATCAAGAACCTGATTTTAGGTTATACCCTTCCTGCAAAATTGATAGAAAGAACCAAATTATTCTCAAGAGTAAGAATTTACGGACAAGCTCAGAACTTATGGACATTTACAAAATACAAAGGTTTTGATCCGGAAGTAAATACATTCAGCGGAAGTAACGTGGCATTAGGAACAGACTTCCTGGTTTATCCTCAGGCAAGAACCTATACTTTTGGCGTTCAACTCGATTTTTAATTGAAATGTTAAATGTCTCATAATTAATGCGTTTTATATTTTAATTATCAGTCAATTTTATTTTCCGGGAATTTCAGCTTAAAAGACAGAAGGGAATGAGAAAATAGCTGATGTTCAAACGAAAGTCTAAATCATAAACAGATGAAAACATATATTCATAAATTAATACTGGCTGCCACGCTTGTTTTTAGTCTGGCAGGTTGTGAGGTGTTAAATCAGGAGCCCCAGTCTTCAATTACCTCCGACAAAGCTTTTCAAAGTGTTGAGGCCATTCAGGCTTCTCTGATTGGAGCTTATAATGCTTTGCAAAGTGAAAACTATATGGGTTTAAGAATCTTACTTTATCCTGACCTTCAGGGAGGTAATCTTGCTCATACAGGTTCTTTTCCGTCATTTGCCGCTATTGCACAACGTAATATTCTGGCGGATAATATTGAAATAACTAATGTTTGGGCACAAATCTATGACGGAATAAACCGTGCGAATAACATTATAACCAATGTTCCGGCATTCAATGATCCGGCTTTTGCTGACAGTAAAAATATTGTTATTGCAGAAGCCCGCTTCCTGAGAGCATATCATTATTTTACCTTGATTCGTTCATGGGGTGATGTTCCGCTTGTATTAACGCCTACAAAAGTTGCAGATGCAAGCTTGCAGGTTTCCCGTAATCCTAAAGAAGATGTGTACAAACAGATTCTGGATGATCTGACATTTGCGATTGCAAATCTGCCGATGGATTTTGCAACAGGTGATCCTTCATTTGATGTAGGAAGAGCTAATAAACTTGCTGCTTATGCTTTAAAGGCAAGAGTACATCTGTATCGTCAGGAATGGGCACTGGCTTCTGCCGCAGCAGCCTCTGCCTCTCAGGGGAAAACCCTGGAATCTAATTTCCTTTCAATTTTTGAAGATCAGAATACAAATGAATCTATCTGGGAGCTTCAGTTCAGTATTACAAACTCCAATCCGATTGCATTTTTCTTATTTAGTACGGCAAGAGGAGGAAGAAATGAGATGCGCCCGACTACGGATTTACAAAATGCCTTTACTGTGGGAGATGCTCGTAGAATTCCTACAGTTGCCTTTGATTCAAGACTGAAGTACTTCAGAATCCAGGGAAATGATAATGTGGTATTATTCAGACTTGGCGAGATGATTCTGATCCAGGCAGAAGCTGCTTTGGAAACAGGAAAGCTTGCAGATGCAGTTACGCTGATTAATCAAATCAGAAACAGAGCCGGATTATCGAACGTCAGCGATTCTATTGTGAATGATCAGGCGAAACTGAGAGATGAATTGTTCCTGCAAAGAAGGTTAGAATTAGCATTGGAAGGACATTATTACTACGATCTGATCAGAACGGGTAGAGCCTCAAAAGTATTGGCTAATTACAGCAATAACCAGGCATTGTGGCCGATTCCTCAAAGAGAAATGCTGGCTAATAAGAAACTTATTCAGAACCCGGGATATTAAATCGATTTGAGAATCTTTTAAAAAAGCCTCGCGCATTCACCTGTGCGAGGTTTTTTATGGAAAATCCCAAGGAAAATACGGAAAAGCCAATAACTTTATAGAAGGAAAAGTATTTAAGCCTGTTGAAGCATGAAGTTTGCTTAATATCTGATAGTTCTAGCTTTAAAAGCTGTTTCTTTGCCGGATGCATCGATATTGAATTTTAACCCGTAGGATTAATTTATTTGAGAAGTGTTCATCTAAAATTCTTAAGAATGTGAAAAATTTACTTTCGAAAGCTACCTTGCTTGTTTTGACTTTTACAGGCACTGTGTTTTCAGCAGAAGCACAGAAAACGCCAGCTAAAAATAATGGAGTAAGAATGGAAACCAGACCAGGTTCTATTATTTATTGCCCCGTTCCGGACCGAAATACACCATATACCCCTACGTACGTAGCCCCTCCGCAGGAGTATTTACAGAAACTTTCTCCAAATGCACGCCCGCAGGCTGATCGTTCCAAATTTATTGTAGAATATATAGATTTCCCGCAGGAAGCAAAAGCAGCTTTTCAAAGGGCAGTTGATATCTGGCAGAGCGTAATCATTTCAGATGTTCCTATAAAAATCAGAGCCAACTGGACGATTCTCGGAGATGGCATATTGGGATCGGCTTATACCACTGCAATTTACAGAGATTTTCCCGGAGCTAATAAAGCCCTGACATGGTATCCGGTTGCTTTGGCAGAAAAAATGGCCCATAAAAATCTAAATGGAGATGATCCGGATATTATAGCCAGTTTTAATGCCAATTTTGACTGGTCTTATCAAACTGTTTCCGTAAGAGGAAAAGAAGATCTTACCTCAACTGTACTTCATGAAATTGGCCACGGACTGGGATTTGTATCATCTTTCAGAGCAATCAATAACCAGACGCAGGGTTTATGGGGCTATGGATTCGGGCCTTATATTTTTGATCACTATATTGAGAACAAAACGGCACAGCAGATTATTAACCAGAAACTGTTTGAGAATCCTTCCTCAGCTCTAATGGATCAATATACAAGCAATGCCTTGTTTTTTAACAGCCCTTCCACTACCAGAAATAACAATAATACTCCGGCAAAACTTTATGCACCATATCCTTATGTAACGGGTTCAAGTATTTCTCATTTGGACGAACAGACTTATAAAGCAGGAGATAAAGATGCCCTGATGACTCCACAGGGAGCTCCCGGAGAGTTGACACTTAACCCAGGCCCTATTGTTTTAAACATGTTTAAAGACATGGGCTGGAGAGGATCTTCAATTATTCACACGCCTTTTAATGATACGGAAGATATGACAAAATCTTTTGTATTTTCTATTCAGGTAATGAGCGATACAACTTATCTTCCTGAGTCGATAAAGATGTTTTATGCCATAAATGATAATATAAAAACGAAACCTGTTCAGGCAAGTCTTACCAGGATTCCCAATACAGATACTTATACTTTTTCCTTACCTGCTTCTGCGACGGAAAGGACGATAAGTTATTACTTTCAGGGAAGTGATTTAGCGGGGAGAACAATGCTTACACCAGCTGAGGCTCCGGGAAAAGCAGATTCTACTTTTTTCTACAGATTCAAAGTAGGAGCGGATACTACCAGGCCGGTTGTGGTTTATAATAACAACATTTCTTCTATGTTTTCTACGGAAACCATCACTAAACTGCCAACCTTGAAAGGAAGTGATAACATTGGGATTGACACGGTTTATGTGGAATATTCGATTAACGGAGCTGTTCAGAAACCCTTTGGCTTAAAAAGAAGCAATGGAGATGGCATTTTAATAAGTGATTATGACGGGAATTTTGAATTTCCGGCAGGTTTGCTGAAAGGAGGAGAAAAGATTACCTACAGAATTGTGGTAAAAGATAAAGCAAAAGCAAAAAATACTACTTATAGCCCAATAACGGGAACATATGAATTTAAAGTAATTCAGATTCAGGCTCCTGTGGCAATTTACCAGACTGATTTTTCAAATCTTCAGAGTACAGACTTTTTTACAAAGGGATTTAGCATTACCACTCCGGCGAGTTTCAAGGATCCTTCTATGAACTCAGATCACCCCTATAAAGATGGCTCGGAAGAAGATGTTGACGTCGATCCTTTTACAAATACCTATTTTACCTTATTAAAGCCAGTTACTTTAAGAGCCGATACGGCAAAAATTTATTTTGATGAGGTTGTTTTGGTAGAACCAGGCGAAACAAATGCCAAGTTTTATAATTCAGATGGTTCTGTTAACCGGCAGTTTTACGATTATGTAATCGTTGAAGGCTCTTCGGATGGTGGTAAAACCTGGAAGGCATTTCAGGCAGGCTGGGATTCCAACGACAAACCTGTATGGTTGTCAGCATGGAACAGTATTGTTGACCAGGATAATAATTCCAAAGCAGTAGGGAGTCCTGCTCTTTTCCAGAAAAGACAAATCGATATGCTTAAAGCCGGATATTTTAAAGCAGGCGATAAAGTGTTGATTCGTTTCAAACTTCATGCTGACGCAGGCGCTTATGGCTGGGGCTGGACAGTAGATAATTTAAATATCCAGGGCCCTGCTCCAGGAACATCAGGAGGCAATCAGGTTCTGGGTCTGGAAGAGGAGGTAAAAACGGAGGTAAAGCTATCACCTAATCCGAATGAAACTGGTGAATTCAGAATAGAAGCCAAATTCGTAAAACCAGCCGGAAAGGTGACGCTTTCTGTAAGTACCTTAACCGGAAAAATGCTGGGAACATCTACATTTGAAGGAATCGGAACGGAGTTTACCCAGATAGTTAATCTTTCTAATCAGGCTGGAGGCACTTATTTTATTCATTTACAGGTTGGTGATGAACGCATTGTTAAAAAAGCCATTTTCCTTCGTTAAATTGAAAATATTAAACATTTCATTTGTTTGAATTATATATGAAAAAGATAGTTTTTACCGCAACTGTGTTATTGGGGATTGCCTCTGTTCATCTTTCAACAGCACAGGCTAATACCAGAAGTGGTATTGAGGCAAATTCCAATACATCCGGCAATGTTGTGATGCTTGGCCAGGATGTGCAATTTGAGAATTCTCCCTATTTATCGGATACTTTTCAGGAGGCAGTTATAATGTATAAAGATGAAAAACTGAGTAAACTCATGATTCGTTTCAATACATACAGCAATGACCTGGAATACCAGCAGGATGGGAATAATTTCACCCTTACAGAACCGACAATTGTTGGATTCAGGCTGCCGGATGGGTCCATTTTTCGGAGAGGTTTCCAGAATCTGGACAGGAAACAGACTAATCTTACCTTCTATCAGATTCTTAGTGAAGGGAATTTATCGCTGGTCAAATATCCGCATTCCAGAATGCAGAATAAAACGCAATATAATCAGGCTACCAAATTATATGCTTATGTAAGTGATGAAAGCTTTTATCTTGCTAAAATGGACGGAACGCTTGTAAAGGTAAAAAAGGATAAAAAATCTGTATTTGAAGCCATTCCTGATAAAAAAGAACAGCTTGAGGAATATCTCAGTAAAGAAAATTTGAAATTAAATAATTGGGAAAACATCATAAAACTGCTCAAATACTACAATTCTATCTAAAAGAAGTAATTCTTGTGAAGCCTTTTCTGAAAAATTCGGAAAAGGCTTTTGCATTTTCTGTATCTTTGCAACGGATTTTTGAAAAATCAGGATTTATAATTGAAATAAAGAAGTGTAATAATCTTTATTTTACCCAAAAAATCTTGGTGTAATACAATTTACAAGGCTAAATTTGTCTTGTAAATTTTGCAAAAATTAGTTTTGGTCAGAGTTTTACAGAAAAAGGGCAAGGCTCTTTTCCCTGAAATCCTCATTAATAATTTAGAACCAATTACCCAAAATACTTTCAACATTCAATTATCATCTGAACAATGTCTTGGTTTACCAGAAAAGATAAAGGGATTAATACCCCCACAGAAGCGAAACGTGAAGCTCCGGACGGGCTTTGGTATCAGTGTCCATCCTGCAAAAAAGTAATGCATACACGTGAGCACAGAATTTTGGCTTATACATGCTCTAATTGCGGATATCATGAAAAAATTGGCTCTCAGGAATATTTCGAATTGCTTTTTGATCAAACTAGATATACTGAATTAGATGCATTAATGTCTTCAGGAGATCCTCTGAACTTCGTAGATACTAAAAATTATCCTGATCGTTTAAAAGCTACAGAAAAGAAAACCGGCCTAAAAGATGCTGTTCGTACTGCTTACGGTAAGATGAACGAATTGGATATTACTGTGGCGGCAATGGATTTCAATTTTATCGGAGGATCAATGGGATCTGTGGTAGGAGAGAAAATTGCCCGTGCAATTGACCATTCTCTGGAAACAAAATCACCGTTTTTAATGATTTCGCGTTCGGGAGGTGCCAGAATGATGGAAGCAGGTTATTCTTTGATGCAAATGGCAAAAACTTCTGCCCGTTTGGCTTTGCTTGACGAAGCAGGAATTCCTTATGTATCTTTATTAACCGACCCGACAACAGGCGGTGTAACGGCTTCTTATGCAATGTTAGGGGATTTTAACATTGCCGAACCGGGAGCCTTAATTGGTTTTGCAGGCCCTCGTGTAATTCGTGAAACAATCGGAAAAGATCTTCCTAAAGGATTCCAGAGTGCTGAATTTGTTTTAGAACATGGTTTCCTTGATTTTATTGTTGACAGAAAAGATCTGAAAGATAAATTGACTTCTTTGTTTAAGATGCTTTCTTAGATCAATCAGAATATTTAGAATTAGTTATTTTTAAAGTGAATTGAAAATGGCAAATCCGGTTTAAATACCTGAGATTTGCCATTTTTTGTTGATGAATAGGTGAAAAATAAGGATTTGTGGGAGTAAGGTAAGTTTTCCTGAACATTTAGTAAGCATTTTGTTGGCTGAAAATAAACTGAATACAAAATGTTACATTTTAGGACTGCCTACAGAATATGGATATTCTTTTAGCCACTGCCAAAAATTATCCTGACTTATAACGACAGTATTGACGGGTTCGTAGCTATCAATAAATGCTTGAGGAAACCTTGTTTGCGCCTTTGGATTCCATTTGAACTCAAATGCATATATTTTACCATCTATTTCTTCAATATAATCGACTTCTGCCTGCTGTTTATTTCTCCAAAAATAAGTCCTGCCATGAAAGCCATGATAAGCTAATAGCTTTTTTCTCTCTACCATCAAAAAGTTTTCCCATAAAGCTCCAATGTCATTTCGGTTGTTTATAGGACTGAAATTACCAATTAGAGCATTTCGAATGCCATTGTCATAAAAGTATACTTTCTTTTTAGTACTAATTTCATTCCGTTCATTTCTACTCAAAGTCCCGAGTCGGTACACCACAAATGTTTGTTCAAGTAAATAGATATAATTGTCAACAGTTTTTACATCTGCTGAAACCAGACCTGCCAATTCATTGAGGGAAACTTCACTTCCTACCTGTAAGGCTAATGCCTTCAGTATTTTTTCTAAAAGTTGTGGCCGTTTCAATCCCACTAATGCTAAGACATCTTTGTAAAGATAACTACTGGAGATGTTGAGCAAAATTTCTTTGGCATCAGCCTTGTTCATAATCACTTCCGGGTACATTCCGAAAATCAGGTAGTGTTGAAATGACTGTAAATATTGAGGAATACCCTGAAACTCCATCATTTCGCTACTACTGACTGGATATAGATTGTACTCCCATTTTCTACCTGTGAGTGGTTCTTGCGTTTTATTCGCAATATTTAATGAGGACGAGCCTGTCACAATTAGTTGAATACCTAAATCAGCATCTATTAATTGTTTCAGAATCAGACCGATATCCTCAATCATTTGTGCTTCATCAAGCACTATCAGTTTTTTATTACCAAAACTTTGTTTTAAGGCTTCAAGATTAGATATTGACCATAAATTTTTAGTTGTGATATTATCTCCATTGAAATACTCAAAAGGTAAATCCAATGTTTTGGCAAGAGCTTTTGCAAGTGTCGTTTTACCCACCTGCCGCGGGCCAAAAATCAACAAAGCCTTTTTATAGTCTATTCTGCTTTCTAATTTCCTCTGCAATAATCTTGTAATCATGGCTATCAGGTTTTAACAAATATATAACTTTTATGGAATTAAATCCACAAAAACCTTAACTTTTATGGATTCCATTCCATGAAAGTTAAGGTTTTGCGGAAATCGCTATTAAAATGTGATAAACATGTCTTTAACTAAATCACCATTTAAAAAGATGTCAGGAAATTTTGTGTCAGAATTGAAGAAGCAGGGTTTGTTCTAAAATCCCATTTCATTCAGCGCTGCTTTGGCTTTATTGTCAACAGAATTCTTGTATTCATGTTTCTTAAAGGAAATTGCTTTTTCGAAAAAATACTTGGCCTTCATTCTGTCTCCTTTTTGCTGAAAGATATAACCAGTCTGAAGTGCGGCATTTGCACCGAACGACCAGTTTTGCCCGGAAGAAAGATTAATGGCCCTTTCAAAAAGCGGGACAGCCTTAAGAGAATCATCCATTCTTTGGTAAATCCTTCCTTTTCTGTAATTAAATTCAGCTTTGTCAGATAGAGATTCAAACTGAGCTTCTGTTAAATTTCCCAGAAAAGATAAGGCCTGATCGTAGTAGCCGCCATCACAAGCAAGGCGAGCCTTCATCAGAATCTTTGATTGAGGGCCGGGTTTTTTAGCAAGATAGTTCTTTGAATATTTTAAGGCTGATTTGTCGGACTCTACAATTGTTTCTCCGACTTCTTCCACCTTTTGCAGATAAGGCATAGCCTTAGTATCTTCATTGTTGAGCCAGTAGCAAAGGAATAGTTTATAATTGGCATCCTTGATGAAATTAAGGCCTTTATGATTGTTGATGTAATATAAATATCCGGTAACAGCCTGATGGTATTGACCTTTTTGTAATAAGATATCAGATTTCAGGTATTCCAGCACGGGAAGCGGAACATAACCTGGTTTTCTTTTGAGCTCCAGCAGGTCTAATGCCTCTTCGCTTTTGCCTTCTTTGATATAAGTAGTAATTCCGAAGAATTGAAACAACAGGTTATCCGGATGGGATTCTATGAAATTTTTAAAACCTGCAAGCTGCTTCTCGTTGATTTTCAGAATATAGGAATGTACAACATAGTCAATCATCTGAGCTTCATCCCTGAAAAAAGGGTCTTTTTGTATAACATTTTGTAGCTCAGTAAGTCCCTGATTGATATTGCCCCTTAAACCAAGAATATGGGCTACCCATAAATAGTTTTCAGGCGTAGAACCTATCAGAATATGCAATAAACCGAGAGATTTCTGATTAGAGATAAAGTTTGGAAACTGTTTGGCATTGGCTTCCAATAATTTATAAGCTTTAATAATATCCCCTGCACCCTTGATTTCATGGCCGAATTTTAACTTTACAAAAGCGCTGTGAAGTCTGACTTCTGCCTGCAAGAGTTTGTTGTAAGGAGAAGACTTGTCGAGACTTGAGATGAAGGAAAGCCTGTCGCTCTGCTGGTCAATAAATTCATCGTAGTCGTTCGGATTCTCTGAAGCAAGCAGCTCAATCATATCGGCATAACTTTCCAGATAGGCTCTGAAACCGTTGGGCTGGTTTTTGTCGGCCAGCAATAGATTTCTTCCTGAATAAATTCTCATTTTAAGTATTTCAGAATAGGCTTTCTGCATTTGAGGAGTCAATTCAAAATCGGCTGAAAAGCTATTGTAACTTATCAGAATGAAAAACAGAATGAAATTGAGGATTATCCGGCCAAACCTGATCGGTTTTTGCAGCAAGATGTTTTCAGACATAAAATATAGTTTATTTATAGACTTAATAGATTTTTTGGAAAAATAGGAAAAATTTCTCTAAAATAAACAATTCACAGGCCAGTAAATCAAAAAAGCCTACCGTGCGATACGGTAGGCTTTTTAAAGAACGATTTTTCAGAAAACTTATTATCGTTTACCAACAGCGGTAATTGAATCCTCAACATCAGCAAGGATACGTCCGCAGTGTTCACAAACAATAATTTTCTTTTTATCTTTAATATCTGCCTGACGCTGAGGGGGAACAAAGCTGAAGCAGCCTCCGCACGCACCACGTTTTACCATTACTACAGCAAGTCCGTTAACGGCATTGCTACGCAATTTATCGTAAGATTTTAACAGACGTTCTTCAACATTTTTGGCCGCTTTATCACGGTCTTTCATGAATTTAGTCTCTTCTTCTTCGCTTTCGCCAATGATAACACCTAATTCTTTACGTTTTGAATCAAGGTCTTTCTGACGTTCGAAAAGAACAGTCTCAGTAGAAGAAATTTCGTCGTTTTTATTTAAGATTTTAAAGTCGAACTCACGAATACGCTTATCAGCCAATTCCATCTCCAGCTGTTGTAATTCGATCTCTTTTGAAATAGCATCAAATTCACGGTTATTGCGGACATTCATTTGCTGGTCTTTGTACTTATTTACCAACTTCTCAGCTTCTTTCTTGGCATTACGATTTTTGGAGATTTCCTCTTCCAGAGAAGAAATTTCTTTCTTGAATTTAGAAATACGGGTCTCATAACCTGCAATTTCATCCTCCAGATCGCGAACTTCTTCAGGCAAATCGCCACGCACTTTTTTGATGTTATCTAAAGCGGTATCTATAGATTGAAGTTTGAGTAAACCTTCTAATTTTTGAGCAATGGTTGTTTCGGTTGCTGTTGCCATTTTGTAGTTATTCGTTGTTCGTTGTTGGTTAACAATTCAAAAGAAACATATCGTCCTGCGAACTTATTAACGCGTCACCTCAAAAGTACTGAACGGGATTAGTATTGACTTCACTTTTGAGAATCGCAAAATTAGTAATTTTTTTTGATAAATAGCTATGAATTAAGTCCTTTGTGAAAACTTCCGACTCATAATGTCCAATGTCACAAATTATGATGTTTTCTTCAGCATCAAAAAACTCGTGATATTTATAATCTGCCGTAATAAAAACATCAGCTTTCTGTCTGATTGCATCTGAAAGCAAAAAGCTTCCGGCTCCGCCGCAGACAGCAATCCTGCTTATATTTCTGTTTAGCAATCTGGTATGACGGATGCTTTTCAATTGCATATGATTCTTTAAATAATGCAGAAAATCCTCTTCAGTCAGGGTTTCGGATAAAGTGCCGATTACTCCTGCACCAACCTCATTATCAGTGTTTTCCAGTAAGGTCAGATAATAGGCTACTTCCTCATAGGGATGAGCTGTTTTCATAGCCTGCAGAACCTCTCTTTCGAGATGAGAGGGTAAAATTACCTCTACACGGTTTTCCTCCACTTTTTCCGGCTTTAATGCTTCTCCGATAAATGGATTTGTATTTTCAGAAGGAGTAAATGATCCGATGCCTGATGTTTGGAAACTGCAATTAAAATATTCACCAATCTGTCCTGCACCTGCCTCGCACAATGCCTTGGTTACCTGTGGAGTATGATTGAAAGGCACAAAAACAACTAACTTTTTAAGAATCTGTTTTTTCGGGGCCAGAATCCTGCAATCGGTAAGTTTTAACTTCTCAGCGATTTTAAAATTAACGCCTCCTTTTACGTGGTCAAGATTGGTATGAGAAGCATAAACAGCGATATCATTTTTAATGGCCTTAATCACGGTTCGTTCCACATAATTTTTACCGTTGAGCTTTTTCAGACCTTTGAAAACAATAGGATGATGGGCAACAATGAGATTGCAGCCTTTTTGAATGGCCTCATCCACAACCTCTTCTGTGCAATCCAGTGAGATTAAGATGCCACTGATTTCAGTTTTTGGATTCCCGGTTATCAGCCCTGCATTGTCATAACTTTCCTGATAAGCTAAAGGCGCCAGTTGTTCAATATATCTTGTAATTTCCTGAATCTGCATTTGAAATAATCTTTTAATCTGCCGAAAGATACCAATACTTTGGCAAGTTTTCAACATTCTGAAATTCAAAAGAACGGGTATTCAGAAGCTTTTCGCAGGCATTAAATAATAAAAAAGAGATGAAAACAATTCATCTCTTTTAAGAACCCTGGTATCATTTATTTTAGTGACTTAGGTGAGAACTATTCTCAGAGCTTATCTTTAATATTTTAATCTCTTTCCAGTGCGCTGCCGCCTGAAAGATTTCTGTCGATCGAAGGATTTCCCCGGTATCTGATTCTGCTTGCACCGGAGGCCCTTGCTTTCAGATATTTCAAAATGTTAATTCTGACTGAACTTGCGCCGGAGGCATCAATTTCAGCTTCGTCGGAATAGAGGTTAAACGCATAAAGATTTGATGCACCGGAAAAGTATCCGTTTATTTTCTGACACTCTCCTGATATATTTAAACTGGATGCTCCTGAAAGATCTATATTTAAAAATTGTGATCTGACATTAAAAGCGGCTTTGGAGGCATCCGAAAGAACAATATCTATAATTCCTGTATCAAAACCTTCTACATTACTTTCTGATGCTCCCGAGAAAAACACGGCTCTTAAATTGGGCATCACGATACTAATATCCATCGGAAAGCGTCTGTTTCTGTTATTACGGTAATAAATCTTCAGAACGCCATTTCTTTCTGTCATGTCGATATCATCTACATTAATCCGATCTCCTTTTGCTGACACACTAAAATGATCCCCTCTCTGCACATTCACTCTCATGGCATTTCCAATGTCCAGCTTTGTGAAATTATTGATGTAGAAATTCTTTTCTCTGATTTCAACAGGACGATCATCGTCATAAAGGCCATACCGGATATGGCATCCAGTGAGAAACAGAAACAATAACTGTATTAAGAAAAGGCTAGAAAAACTAAGTTTTTTGTTTAGTTTCATGGCACTCTAGAGATTAATTTATTAAGTTTGAGAAGTATAAATCCTAGACAAATCAGAAGTCATTTCCCCCTATACAATAAGAAAAAAAATATTTTTATTCATTTATGAAAGTAAGGCCAAGTGTATTAGTTATTGAAAATCAGCATGTTTTACTCATGCAATATTTTTACGGAGGAACTGATGTTTATAATCTTCCCGGGGGAAATCCTGATCTGGGGGAAACGCTTGAGCAAACTTTGATTAGAGAGTTGCAGGAAGAAATGGGAATTGAGATTGAAATCGGGAAAATGCTGCTTAGCGGAGAAGTTATTTTGCCTCAGCAAAAGAACGATGTACTTCATGTCGTTTTTGCAGGAGAAATTATCGGCGGAATACCTATTTTAAATCCCTCAGAAACTTCAGCAAAAGCACTGGTATGGAAACCGATTACTGAGATACAACATCTGGAAATGTATCCAAATGTTGGTTCAGAACTTCAAAGGATTTTGTTTGAAGGAAACGGTGGGCAATACATCGGAAGGATCAGACAAAAATGGCATGAGTAAGTAATTCAAAGATAAATTCTGCGGTATTTCGGGGAAAATAAGATTTATCTCAGACACTCTGATTTGCACTGAACTTTGAAGAGTTTAGCTTATCCGGGAAGAAAGAACCCAGAAAGAGCGCAATTCCTCCGGCCAATAAACCATAAAGAATTGGCGGAACTTCAGTATAAAGGTAAAAATTGCATAAAAGCCAGGTAAAAAAGCCGAAAAACATTGAGGCGATACAACCGGTAAGATTTGCTTTTTTCCAGTAAAGTCCTGCAGTCATGGGAATGAAAAGAGAAACCAGACTGAATGCAGAAGATTCTCCTACCAGGGTAAAAATATCCTGACGGCTCAATGCCATCCAGATGCTAAAGAATGTAACGAGAACAACTGAAATCCTGATGATTAAAAGCAATTGTTTATCAGAGGTTTTCGGGAAAAGCGGTTTGATAAGATTCTCACCGATTACAGCTGCAGGAGCCAGTATGGCACCGCTTGTTGTACTTAAAATAGCTGAGATCAGAGCCCCGAAAAACACAATCTGAATAAACGGAGAAGTATGCTGAAGTACCATATTCGGGATAATCATTTTGGTGTCAGCATTCAATAATTCAGGATGCAGAATTTTGGCAATCAGAGCTATAAACAAGGGCAGCATGGCAATGGTAAGGTACATTATTCCGGCTGTTATGGAAGATTTTACAGCGGTATGTTCATCCTTCGAGGCCATGACCCTTTGAAATATATCCTGTTGTGGAATTGAACCCAGCCCGACCGTTATCCAGGCAGCAAAATATTCCAGATTACTTTTCAGCGTGAAATCTTTTGGAATTATTCTGAAAAAGCCCGGAGGGGTCTGTGCAATGATATTTTCAATTCCTCCGATTCGTCGGTAAAGAATGACTCCCAGAATAATCAGACCAAGAATGAGGAGAATGTTGTGAAGGAAGTCTGTAATAGAAATGGACCACATACCTCCCATCAGCGTATATGTCATCACCAGCAAGGCACTGATCCAGATCCCTGTACTTAGTGGCAAACCTATAATTACCTGCATTACGACACCCATTGCTACCAATTGTGCTGCAATCCATCCGAAATAGGAGGGAATCATCAGAATGGCAGAAGCATATTCAGCAATTTTGCCAAAACGTAAGCCGAAATAGTCGCAAAAAGTCAGGATATTGAGTTTATAGAAAATTCTTGCATAAAAACAGCCGACCAGAACAAGACATAAAGAGGCTCCGAAAGGCTCCTCAATTACTCCGAGGAAGCCGTCTTTAATAAACTCAGCAGGAGCACCCATCATGGTTTCTGAACCAAACCAGGTAGCAAAAGTTACCATAGAGGAAAACATAAAAGAAAGCCCTCGCCCGGCCAGCACAAAATCTTCTGTATTTGAAATACGCTTTGAAGCCCACCAGCCAATCAGCAGGTTGATGAATAAATAAACAGCAATAAAAGTCAGTAGCATTTTACGCAATATAAAGTAAAAGGGAATAAGGACCAGCCGTATTCCCTTTTAGTATTTTAGGGCTTATTGATTAATTCCCATCAGATTCAGGATAAATGCATATTCTCTTGCAACATCATGAAAACGCTTGAATCGTCCTGAGGCACCTCCATGTCCGGATTCCATATCACAATGTAAAAGCAATACGTTTTTGTCAGTTTTGAGTGCTCTCAAACGGGCTACCCATTTAGCAGGCTCCCAATATTGTACCTGAGAATCATGTAATCCGGTTGTTACCAGTAAATTAGGATATTCTTTCTTTTCAACATTGTCGTAAGGAGAATACGACTTCATATAATCGTAATAAATCTTCTCTTTTGGATTTCCCCATTCTTCCCATTCTCCCGTAGTAAGCGGAATGGTTTCATCCAGCATGGTGGTAACGACATCAACAAAAGGCACGCCAGCCACAACTCCCTTATACAAATCCGGGCGCATATTGATAATTGCACCCATCAGCAAACCACCTGCAGAACCGCCATTGGCAAAAAGCTTATCTTTTGAGGTGTATTGTTCTTTAATCAGATACTCAGAACAGTCGATGAAATCGTAAAACGTATTCTTCTTTTTCAGCATTTTACCATTCTCATACCAGGCACGACCCATTTCCTGCCCGCCTCTGATGTGAGCGATGGCAAAAGCAAATCCCCGATTCAGCAAGCTTAATCTTGCACCGGAAAAATACGGATCGGTGGAGTATCCATATGAGCCATAGGCATACTGTAAAAGAGGTTGAGAACCATCTTTTTTGAATCCCTTTTTGTAAACAATTGAAATAGGAACTTTTACACCATCCCGTGCAGTGGCGTATAGACGTTCAGTAACATAATCATTTTTATCAAAACCACCTAAAACGGCCTGCTCTTTCATTAATTTCTTGTCTTTCGAATCCATATTGTAATCGAAAACCGAACTCGGGGTTGTCAGAGAAGTATAGGAAAAACGAAGCACATTGGTTTCAAAGTCCGGATTATAAGCTACACTTGCATCATAAGCCGGTTCGCCGAAATCGATATAGTATTCCTTTTTGGTATTTTCATTAATTACCCGTAAATGCATTAAACCTTCTTTTCTTTCCTGAAGAACCAAATGATTTCTGAAAACTTCCATTCCGTCAAGATAGACGTCTGCTCTGTGAGGGATTACTTCTTTCCAATTAGCTTTATCACTGGTTTTGCCTTCTTCTACTTCCATCAGCTTAAAATTTTCCGCTTTATCTTTATTGGTTCTTACGAAAAACTTATTGCCGAAATGCTCGATATAATATTGATGTCCGTGTTCTCTGGGAAGGAAAACTGAAAATTTTCCTTTCGGATCAGAAGCGTCGAGGAGTCTGTATTCGGAAGAAACACCATTATGATCCGAAATAGAAATGATATACTTTTTCGACTTGGTACGTCCTAAACCCATGTAAAACTGAGGGTCTTTTTCTTCATAAACCAATACATCACTTTTGGTACTGCTGCCTAATTCATGACGATATACTTTTGAAGCCAGAAGAGTCTGCTGATCGCGGACCATGTAGAATATCGTTTTATTATCATTCGCCCAGGCATAAGAGCCACCTTCTGTATTTTTAATTTCGTCTTTTAAAATTTCTCCGGTTTTGAGATTTTTAAACTTCAAAGTATAGTTTCTGCGGCTTAAAGTATCTACACCATAAGCCAGAATTTCATCATTGTCTGAAACTTCATATCCTCCGATGTTAAAATAAGAATTACCTTTTGCTAGTGCATTTCCGTCAAGCATAATTTCCTCAGCAGCTTCCAGAGAACCTTTCTTGCGGCAATACAAAGGATATTCTCCTCCTTCGATAAATCTGGAATAATAGTAATAACCGCCATCTTTGGTAGGAACCGATTCATCCTTTTCTTTGACCCTGCCTTTCATTTCGTTGAATAAAGATTCCTGAAAAGCTTTAGTCGGAGCCATAACTGTATCGGTATAGGCATTTTCTTCATTCAGGTATTTGATCACTTCGGGGTTCTCGCGATCTTTCAGCCAATAATAGTTATCAACCCGGGTATCTCCGTGAATGGTCATAGGATGGGGCTTTATCGCCGCCACTGGTGCTTTAATTACTTCTGGATTCATTGGTAAAGATTTTTTCATTTCCTGACAGGCTTGTGTTATGGTAAGAACCGTCCCTAAAGTCAGAATTTGTTTGAAATAATTGGTCTTGTTTTTTTTCATAGCTGTTGACAGAAGACTGAAATAATAGATTTATTTTTTGAAGATATTCATAGAAATTCAGTAGTTTTATCAGAGCGTAAAAATGATAAATAAATAAGAGAAACACAATTTTAGACCGTTCAGCCACGCAAATCTTATCCTTAACACACAAAAAGTTTGTATATTTCTTCAAATTATTACTTTTGACACATCATTTCAATGAATTAGTACCGGACGGGAATCTCAGTATTGAATCTGTGAAAAATTCCAATGATTTTCCCGGAGCTGAATTTTATGAAATAACTCAAATTTGTAAACAGAGCGGGAGGTGATTGCCTGAATCTGAAATGTAAATCTTTTCAATCAAAACTATCAACTAAAAAATTACCAAAACTATGTCAAGAGGACTTATTATCGGTTTAGTCGTTGTTGGGCTAATCGTATTCTGGGGTATCGGTGTCAGAAATGGACTGGCTACAAGCAATCAGGAAGTTAAATCGGCTTGGGCTAATGTACAAACAGCATACCAGCGTCGTGCTGATTTGATTCCTAACCTGGTAAAAACTGTACAGGGAGTAGCTAATTTCGAAAAAAGTACACTTTCGGATGTAATTTCTGCACGTGCAAGTGCTACACAAATCAAATTAGATGCTAATGATCTGACTCCTGAAAATATGAAAAAATTCCAGGATGCACAGTCTCAGTTAAGCGGAGCATTATCCCGTTTGATGGCAGTTTCTGAAAATTATCCTCAATTGAAAGCTACTGAAAATTTCTCTGAATTGCAGGCTCAGCTTGAAGGTACAGAAAACCGTATTAAAGAAGAACGTGACAGATTTAACGGAACTGTTCAGCAATTCAATAATAAGGTAGTAACCTTCCCGAACAGTCTTATCGCCGGTTTCTCGGGTTTTGCTGAGAAAGGATATTTCGAGGCTGATCAGGGTGCACAGAAAGCTCCTTCTGTTGATTTCGGAACAAAATAATCATGAGATGGCAAATGTTGCAGGATGAGGCCTAGTCAGCATTTATCCTGCAACATTTGCTATTCATAATGAACAAAAAACATGTCTCAAAACTTCTTCACAGAGGCCCAGAAGGCTCAGATCATTTCTGCGATAAAATCAGCTGAATTAAATACCTCAGGTGAAATCAAGGTGCATATTGAAGCAGGCTCAGGGCTCAATCCAATGGATAGAGCCATTGAGGTATTTTCAATGCTGGAAATGCATAAGACCGAACAGGAAAATGCAGTGCTGTTTTATCTGGCAGTTTCCGATAGAAAATTCGCCATTTTGGGAGATAAAGGAATTGATAAAGTAGTACCTGAGAATTTTTGGGAAAGTGTGAAAGAACTTCTGAAAAGTTACTTTGTCAGGAATGAATATGCAGATGGACTTGTTGCCGGAATTCACCTTGCCGGTGAGCAGCTGAAGAAATACTTTCCTTATCAATCGGATGACATTAACGAGATTTCTGACGATATTTCTTTTGGAAACTAATCATTTTTGCTCCTCTCATCAGAGGAACCTTTATTTTTCGCCATGCTGAAAATCATTTCAAAATATACCTTCCTTTTATTCTTAGTTTGTACTTTATTTCTCTCAAAAGCGCAGAATATTCCGGCTCAGCCTAATCCTCCGAGGTTAGTTAATGATTTCGTGATGATACTTTCCGGCGGAGAAAGAGAGCAATTGGAGCAGAAACTAAGAGGATATGCCGATTCCACTTCCACACAGATTTCCGTAGTAATTGTAAAAAATACAGGAGATTCTGATCCTTATGATTATGCAATGAAAATTGCCAAGGACTGGGGCGTTGGTCAAAAAGATAAAAATAACGGAGTATTGCTCCTTTGGGCTACCGAAACACGTAAAATCAGAATCGTAACCGGAAGAGGCATAGAGGCTGTTTTACCCGATGCAGTCTGTAAAAGAATTATCAATACTGTTCTGAAACCTAATTTTCAGGCTGGTCAGTGGTATAGGGGACTTGATGATGCCACTACAGAAATGATTAAACGTGCAAGCGGAGAATTCAAAGCTGATCAGGAAGAAGATGGCGGTGGGGGAGGTAATATTGTCGTCTTTGTTATTATCATTATCGTAATTATCATTTTTATCATTATTTCTTCCAGAAATAACCGTGGGGGAGGAGGTCGTGGATTCAATTCCGGAGGGATGTGGTTCCCGCCGGTAACCATGTCATCCTGGGGAAGCTCTTCCAGAGGCGGAGGTGGTGGTTCCGGAGGGGGATTCGATTTCGGAGGATTTGGTGGAGGCGACTTTGGTGGCGGAGGTGCCGGAGGCGATTATTAAAGCTTTAGTAGGGGTTTATAAGTACATGATTAAAGACCGCTTTGATTTCGGATAGATATATTCCCGGATTGAAGCGGTTTTCTTTTGAAGTGACTGATAATCAGTGCCATTCAATAAATTATCAATTCTATTCTGAGTAGTTCATCTCAATTGCTTCAATAATCCTTAATTTTGTCGGAAATTGTTTATAAAAGGTTGTGATTGAGAATTCAAAAATCTTTGAAAAACCTGTAAAATCTAATTATTGTGATTCAAACTATTATTTCTCAGGAATTAAATGAGGCGCAAATAGTGCTTCAGAATTTTCTTTCAGATGAAAAAAATATTGCTGCTGTTGAATCAGCAGCTCATTTAATGGCTGATGCGATTAAATCGGGGAAAAAGATCATTTCCTGCGGTAATGGGGGCTCTCACTGCGATGCTATGCATTTTGCAGAGGAACTTTCCGGACGTTACCGTGATAACCGTAAAGCCTTGCCTGCTATTGCTATTTCAGATGTTTCCCATATTTCATGCGTAAGTAATGATTATGGTTATGATTTTATTTTTTCCAGATTTATTGAAGGTTTAGGAAATGAAGGGGACGTATTATTAGGTATTTCAACCAGTGGAAACTCTGCCAATATTATTCGTGCGGTAGAAGCGGCCCGTGCAAAAGGAATGAAAGTTATTCTTCTTTCCGGAAAAGACGGCGGGAAATTAGCAGGTACAGCAGATGTGGAAGTAAGAGTGCCTCATTTTGGCTATGCCGACAGGATTCAGGAGGTGCATATTAAAGTAATTCACATTTTCATTCTTTTGATTGAAAAGCTGGTTTTAGCATAAGGTTTTTAACATAGGGGGATAGGAGGAATTTTTTCAGAAAATAATTGAATTCCGGAATGATTTACTGAAAAATGTAGATAATCCTTTCCCCTGATTTATTTTATACATACAAAACAACTTCCCACCTGAATGCCCATTTCCATTGAATGGAGTACTTTGTGAAGCCGGAGGCAATAATGATTTTTTCGAGATCAGATCTTCTGAAGGCCCGCCATACGGAAAGCTTCGCATCGTTTTTTACCAGATATGATTTGAGGAAAAGCCTTGTAATCCAGGCAATGGAGTGATAGGCAAACCAATGCCGGTGAATATCGTTAATAATGACAGCTTTTGAAGCTTGTCTCCTGAGTTGAGAAAATAGCTTTATCAAAAGATCGTCTGAAAAATGATGACAAAAGAGAGTCATAGTTATAATATCAAATGAAAGCTCTTTAAAGGAATCCTCAAAAACATTTTCCTGTAAATAGCTTATTTCCGGGAAATCCGCAGTTCGTTTCTGCGCAAAACGAATCATAAAGTCATTGGCATCAATCCCTGTAAGTTCTGAGGATAAATACCTTTTTCTTAGCCATTTTGCCATCACGATTAACATATCCCCGCCACCACAGCCTAAATCAGCAATCTTCAGTTTTCCTATAACGGAATCCGCTTGGAAATGTTTAAGTGCTTTTCCAAGCCCGGATAAGGTAACCTGATTTCCTCCCAGAAAACGGTTAATTAAAGCAAGCTCTTCCAGATTCTGACGGAGCGCATCATTGTCCAGCGTTAAATCATCTATAAGCTCTTTTTCATTACTTCGGTAAGATAAATCAGGCACGATTTCAGAGATTTTAAAATTATGAATGCTATTTTTATAAGCTTATATTAAGCCTGGAAACGAATATTACATTGCCTGAATATAATCGATTGAAAGGAAAGGCTTGTACATTATGGTTCTTTTTCTTAAAGTCTGTATAATTTTAATAAAATTTAGCGGAAGTCATGAATTTAGATTTAAGTAATAAAAACGCCATTGTTTGCGGAAGCACGCAAGGCCTGGGATTTGCCACCGCTTACGAATTATCCCTTCTGGGAGCCAATATTACACTTGTGGCAAGAAATGAAAGCTCTTTGCAGGAAACGCTGAAAAGGCTTGACAGTACTAAAGGGCAGCGGCATAATTATTTCGTAGCAGATTTTTCAAAGCCTGAAGAAGTAAGATCCGGAATTTCAGGGCATCTGGAAAAATATCCTGTTGTACACATCCTGGTGAATAATACCGGAGGCCCGGCTGGCGGCGCAATCATTGAAGCAAAACCCGAGGAATTTGCACAGGCTTTTTCAAATCATCTGATCTGCAATCATATTCTTACGCAGGCTTGTGTACCTTCGATGAAAGCCGAAAGATTTGGCAGAATTATAAATATTATTTCTACTTCGGTTAAGCAGCCTATCACAGGATTAGGGGTGTCGAATACTACAAGAGGAGCGGTTGCCTCATGGGCAAAAACACTGGCGAATGAGCTGGGGCAATTCGGTATTACAGTGAATAATGTTTTACCGGGTTATACCAAGACGGCAAGACTTGACTTTGTTATAAATTCAAGGGCAAAATCAATGAATGTTCCGGTGAGTGAAATGGAGAGAGTTTTTCAGGCTGATATTCCTGCCGGAAGATTTGGAGAAGCTTCTGAATTCGGGGCTGTAGCAGCATTTCTGTGTTCTCCCGCCGCAGCGTATGTAAATGGCGTAAATATACCTGTTGACGGAGGCAGAGTCAGCAGTCTTTAAACAAAGAAAGGCTTGCCATAAGCAAGCCTTTCTTTGTTTCAGTATTTATCTGAATCTCCCAGATCATCTCCTAAAACCATTTTCTTAATGGTGCCAAAAATGTTAAAGGCACTTTTTGAAGTAGATTTTTCTGGTTTCTGTGGATTTGCTTCTTTTTTCGGAGCCTGGTATTTCGGTGCATCAACTCTGAGAATCTTATAACCTTCTTCTCTCTCATCCATTGATTTGAAGCCATTCCATACCAAACCTACTGCTGTGGCATAAGAAGGGCTCTTAATCTCTTCAGAAACTGTTTTTCCCAGGTTTTCATTCGGGTATCCGATTCTTACATAGCGTTGTGTAACTCTTTCGAAGAGTTCCGCAATATAAGGGGTTTGAACACTTCCGCCTGTAAGCACAATGCCTCCCGGTAGTCTGTTACCGTATCCCGACTTACTAATCTCAGCAACAATCATCGCAGCGATTTCTTTCAAACGCTCTTCAATGATAATAGACAGGTTTTTAACAGAAATTAAATCAGGTCTGCGACCATTAATTCCCGGAATTTTAACAACTTCTTCCAAAGGAACTTCCTTACTTTCTGCAGAACCAAATTTGATTTTCAGCTGCTCTGCCTGATTATTCGAAATATTACATCCCAATTCTATGTCATTGGTAATGGTATCTCCGGCATAAGGTAGTACAGCAATATGTCTGATTACTTTTTTATAGAAAATAACGATTTCAGTAGTGCCGCTGCCAATGTCAATCAAAGCTACACCTGAGTTTTTTTCTTCTTCAGAAAGAACAGCCAGAGAAGCTGCCAGGGGAGAAAATACAAGACCTCCTTCAATTTCCATTTTCTCTTTCGCTCTCTCAATACAACGCTTGGTTTTTTCCATGGCAGAAGTAGGGGAGGTAACGATTTGAAAATCACATTGAAGTTTGAGTCCGCTGATACCAACAGGTTCGTAAATTCCTGTACTTGAGTCAACTATATATTCCTGTGGCAGTGTATGTATAATGGAATTACCTTGCGAAATAAAAGAACGCTTGGCATCTACAACAATCTGATCGACGTCAGTAACGGTTACTTCTTCTCCGGGTGAATTACGAATAATAGCTGCACGGTGTTTCGAACTATTTATATCTGGTCCGGCTACACTGGCAATAACCCCTCTTACATCAATGTTTGCCTGATTTTCTACCTGGGCTATTGCATCTTTGATGGCATCAGTAGTCCGGTTTACATTCAGAACCACACCTTTAGAAACAATACCCGTGGTATCGGCTTTTCCCAGGCCTAATATTTCAAGCTTACCCTGATTATCCAATCTGCCTGCAACGATGCTTACTTGCTTACTGCCAATGTCGAGTCCAACGATGATGTCACTCATAGATAAATTTTGTTAGTGATACTGATTCAAAGAAAAAGATAAGACCCGTTTCTTTTTAACGTACCTATTCACAAACAACTTGATTACGGTACTTTACGCTTACTTTTCGATAGCTGTTCCAACCTTTGGCGGGGAGGATGTCTTTGTAAAATATTTTCAGTTTTTTGAATTTTACTTCAATGTCAACGGCCAGTCCAAATTCAATTTTATGATTTCCGGCTTCGGGAATAAATGTTATTCCACCATCCTTTTCAACAATCATTTGAGTGAGTTGAGCTTTCCAGAAATCGTCATTATTTATTGCTTTGATAAGAGTTAAGAGAGAGCGACTTTTGGAATCTCTTAAATTCTGCATTTTTCTGTCAAAATAGGGGCCTGAAAGTAAAAGAACTCTCGCGGTGTAATGTGGTGAAATCCCTATAAAATCACCATCTTCGCTAACGTAATTGTCTGTAAAGTAGGCACTCCCTCCATTTGAGCTGATTGTTCTGGCGATGGGGACGTTTTCTGTCACATCTACACTCATTCCTCCACTCAGATCTCTGTGAACCTGGCAAGACTTAATTAATCTGTTAGATAAAACTCTTGCTTCAATTCTTTTAAAGTCAATTCTTTCAAATAACTTTCCTTCCGGATGATCTGTCCCGTTTTTTGAAATTAAATCTTTAATTTCTTTGGTGGTGACCAGATGCTTTTCTGTTTTACCATCAATGCTCACATTGACTGATTTACAACGTTGTTTTCTGTGAATATTTTCGGCAAAGACAATAACCGACAATAACAATACTGTCGAAACAACAATCCAAATTACTTTTTTAAATCGAACAAAGATTTTCAAAACTTCTCAAAATAAGGCAAAGTTCAGAATTTTTGGAAAATATACACGAATTTAGCATTTTTTCCTTATCATTCAGAAGGAATTATTATCAGTTTAATTTAACAAACCCTTAATTTTCGGAATTAAGGTATCTATATCGCCGGCTCCGATTGTCACCACAAGCTCCGGTTTTTTCTGCGTTAACAGATTTAATACTTCTTCTTTGCTACAAATAACTTTATCTTTCAGTTTCATTTTATCAAAAATTATCTGAGAAGTAACCCCTTCCATTGGTAATTCTCTGGCCGGATAAATATCCAGTAATAACAAATCGTCGGCCAGATCCAGGCTTTCAGCAAATCCATCCTGGAAATCATTTGTTCTTGAGAATAAATGCGGCTGAAAAATGGCAGTCAGTTTACGATTCGGATAAAGTGCTTTAACAGAAGATAAGAACGCCTGAATTTCAGTTGGGTGATGGGCATAATCATCGATATAAACCACATCTTTATTTCTTACATGATATTCAAAACGACGTTTTACGCCTTTGAATGTACAAATTCCTTCTTTTACTTTTTCCGGAGAAACGCCTGCCTGTAAGGCAACAGCTGTAGCTGCCAGGGCATTTTCTACATTGTGAAATCCGGGAATGAGCATTGAAACATCCGTGATTTTCCCATCCGGATAAACAATGTCAAAAATCATTTCTGCATTTTCAATTCTCAGGTTTTCAGCATGGAAATCTCCGTTGTTTAACGAGAATTCTTTGGTTTCATTGTTTGTATAGGCCTGAAGATGAAGCCCTTCTCTCTGATATAGCTTTCCGCCAGGTTTGATCTGTCCTACAAACATCTGAAAGGATTTGAGAACATGATCATGATCTCCGTAAATATCCAGGTGATCTGCATCAGTAGAGGTTACAATTGCTAAATCAGGAAACAGGGTCAGAAAGGAGCGGTCAAATTCATCTGCCTCAACTACACACATTATCTCATTCATTCCTTCATTCAGGAGGAAATTGGTACCGTAATTCTGGGTAATTCCTCCTAAAAATGCGGTCACATTTTTCCCTCCGTTTTTCAGGATATGTGCAACCATCGAAGAAGTAGTTGTTTTACCATGTGTTCCGGCTACAGCAACGGTAAACATATTCCGGGTAAGTAAACCCAAAACCTGGGAACGTTTCATTAAAGTAAACCCATTGTCAATCAGAAAGTTGTACTCCCGGTGGTTTTTGGGAATGGCCGGAGTATAAACCACAAGTGTCTGAGCAGGGTTCTGTAAAAATGCTTCAGGAATCAGAGAAATATCATCCTCAAAGTGTACAGGAATACCTTCTGCTTTTAAGGCATCCGTTAAAGGAGTGGCGGTTTTGTCATACCCTGCAAGCTGATAACCATTTGCGATAAACCATCTTGCGATAGCTGACATTCCTATCCCTCCGATTCCTAAAAAATAAATGTATTTTAATTCTTTTAAATTCACTTGTTTAATGGTTTGAGTAACTTCAGTTGGTGTTCCGCAGATTTTGACAGGGAGGAACCCTTTTCCGGGATTTTTCCTGAAAATTACCAGTTTTTAAAGGGTGTTTCAGACAAATTTGAATTGTAATATCTTTTGTCATGGGTTACTTCCGTATCTACCCATTCAGGGATAAGATATTTTTCTGACTCCGATTCTAATTCAATTTCCGCTACAATAAGGCCTTCATTGGCTCCTGAAAATACATCAATTTCCCAGATTTTACCTTCAAAATCAATTTTATACCTTATTTTGTCAATATTATTCTGAGTAAAAGTATCCAGTAACTCAATGGCTTCTGACAATGGAATCTGATATTCATATTCCAGTCGGCTGAGCCCGGTTGTTTTACCTTTGATGGTAATAAAACCATGTAAATCGGTTGCTCTGACTCTGATTGTCTTTTCCTTGTCCGACAATAAATATCCTTGCCGGTAATTTACACCCTGAGGTTTAAAAAGAGCTTTCCACAGGTCATGTTTTACCAGATATTTTCTTTCTATCTCCAATCCCATTATAGCATCTGATTCTTTCTTAACCATCCAAAATAGGCAATCTTTGGACGGTTTTGTGAATATATTCGATATTTTTTGAAAAATTTTATTTACCGGAATTGAAAATCAGGAAAAACTAAGACTGTGTTATTCCTAGCCATTGTCTGCAAATTCAGGATAAAGCATCATTCCACCGTCGATATAGAGTGTTTCTCCTGTGATGTAATCGGCATTGTCTGAAACAATCCAGGCCGCAGCTTTGGCTACATCTTCCGGTTTACCGATTCTTCTGTATGGAATTAATTCTAATAAAGTGTCCATTTTGGCAGGATCCGACCACACACTTTTATTGATAGGTGTTTGAATCGCTCCCGGACTAATGGCATTTACTCTGATTTTTAAAGGGGCTAATTCTTGTGCAATAGATTTCATGAACATTAGAATTCCTCCTTTTGAAGCGGCATAATTTACATGCCCGGCCCAGGGAATCATGTCATGTACCGAACTCATACATATAATTTTCCCAATGGATTTTTCAGTTTTCTCCGGATCAGGAACCTGTTTTACAAAAATCTTTGCAGCCTCCCTGGCGCAGATAAATTGTCCGGTCAGGTTGGTATCAATAACTTTTTGCCAGCTGTCAGTTGACATCTGGAGGAAAGGTGAGTCAACCTGGATTCCTGTATTGGCAACCATGATGTCGAGTCTGCCGAAAGTTTCCAGGGTTTTATCAAACATTCTGAGAATATCTTTCTCTTTGCTTACATCTGCTTTTACAATAATTCCTTTTCCTCCTTCTGCTTTCACTTCATGAAGCGTATCGAGGGCTCTTTCCCGGCTGCTGTTATAATTAATTACGACAGATGCCCCGTTTTTAGCCAGCTCGATGGCAATGGCTTTGCCTATCCCTGAACTGGCTCCTGTAATAATCGCTACCTGATTTGCTAATAATAAGTTTTCCATTTGTTGAAAATTTGCATGTAACTGTCAAAATCAAATTCAAGTTATTCTTAACTCAGACGAATAATAAAAAATAGTGTCAGGAATCAGGGAATTGTATTTCAGAGAAATTATAGATTTTTCACCAGTTTCAATACTTCTTCTGCAATTTCCCTTGCCGCATCAGGTTTTGCCAATTGATAAATATTGGTACTCAACTCTCCCTGTTTTTCGGTATCCTGGAGAAGACTGATGGTTTGTTTGATTAACTCTTCTCTGGCATTCTGGTCTTTAACCAGAATAGCGGCATGGTTTTGTACCAGACTCATGGCATTTTTAGTCTGATGATCTTCTGCGGCAGTTGGAAGCGGAACTAAAATTGCAGGTTTGGCAGCAAGACAAAGTTCTGAAACCGATAACGCACCAGCTCTTGAAACTACCACATCTGCAATGGCGTAAGCTAGATCCATTTCATAAATAAAGTCAGAAGCATATACCTGACCCTTAAAAATCTCAGAGGTCTTTAAGGCTCTTTCGATGTAGAGCTTTCCGGTTTGCCATACAACCTGATATCCGGCATTGACCAAGGAGGTCAGGCCACCGTCTACGGCTTCATTAATTGTTTTCGCACCCTGACTTCCACCGATTACCAAAACGGTCTTTTTATCACTTTGGAGTCCAAAATGTGCCAAAGCCTGATTTCTTTTAGAACGTACTTCCAGAATATCTTTACGGACCGGATTTCCGGTTATTTTAATTTTCTTTTGAGGAAAAAAAGCTTCCATGTTTGGATAAGCCACACAGATTTTTTTGGCATTTTTTGCCAGAAATTTGTTGGTAACCCCTGCGTATGAGTTTTGTTCCTGGATCAAAAAAGGAATATCAAGCATTGTAGCAGCAAGGAGTAAAGGACCTGAAGCATATCCTCCGACGCCTATCGCCACATCTGGTTTGAAGTCTTTGATAATCCTGCGGGCTCTGGTATAACTTGTGATCAACTTTCTCGGGAAAGAAAGATTAGCCAGCATGCTGGAACGATTGATTCCTGCAATGGGAAGACCGATAATCGGGTATCCTGCTTTTGGAACTTTTTCCATTTCCATTTTGCCTTCTGCTCCTACAAAAAGTACTTCTATTTCAGGATTAATCTCCTTTAACGCATTAGCAATGGCAATTGCCGGGTAAATGTGGCCGCCGGTTCCACCACCAGAAATGATAACTTTGGGTGCTCTCAAGATAGTTTTTATTTAATGTCGAAGAAAGAGTAAAATCTACACAGGCATTTCTGATAAAATATTGATTCAGCAGATAAGAAATAAGTTTTCAGTAGAAGCTTCTTTCTTATCCTCACATCATTTATCAGAAATCCACCGGAGTACTTTCTTTATAATTGTGTGTTATTTATTTCAATACAGAATCTTTTACTTTATCCCGGCTTACTGAGATAATAATACCAACTGTTATTCCGGTAAAAATCAGGGAACTTCCTCCCATACTCAGTAAGGGGAGGGGTTGGCCTGTAACCGGTCCCAGACCTGTGGCAACACCCATATTTACGAGCGCCTGAATGACCAGGCTGAAGGTTAAGCCTGCAGAGAGTAAGCCACCGAAGGCCCTGCCGCTGCTATCTACTGCCTTCATACCTCTATACAAAAACCAGAGATATAATCCTAAAACGGTTATCCCCCCAAGCGGTCCCCATTCTTCGATAATGATGGCATAAACGAAATCGGAATCAGCCTGAGAAAGAAAATACCGCTGCTGGCTTTTTCCAGGCCCTTTTCCAAGTCCTGCTCCATTGGCAATGGCATAGAAACTTCTCTCAATCTGATAATCCTCGTCCTTTGCCGCATCTTTCTTTTTGGTACCTTTTATACCGGAAATATAATTGTTTATCCTGTTTCTCGCTGTCTCAATCCTGCTTCCTGTACCCGTCATCACTAAAATAATTGCGGCAAATATGATTCCCATAACCGACATTACGAGGTATTGTGTGGGAACCCTTCCAAAAAACATCAGTAAAAAACAGGTTGCAAAAAGAAGGACGGCTGTAGAAACGTTGGTTAATGAAATACAGGCACAAACAATTACAATTTTCAAAACCATCGGAAGTAATTCCGTGAATTTATATTCTGCTTTTGCCAGATGCTGCCTTCTGGCCAGCATTCCTGCCAGATTGGTTATTAAGGATAATTTTGCCAGATCGGAAGGCATAAATGTCATTCCGATAAGTGGCAGACGAACCCAGCGACGGGCATCATTGATAGAAACCCCGAATTTGTAAGTGTAAATCAGCAGAACAATTGAAACAAGTACTCCAAACCCTGAAATTCTTGAAAAGTAATGATAATCTATTCTGTGAAAAGACCACATGGCAATCAGCGCAGCTATGACCAGTGAGCTATGTTTGAACAGAAATGACAGGGTGCCGCTTCCGGAAGTAATGGCATATCTGCCTGTTGCACTGAATACAACAACAACACTAATGAGAGATAACAAAGCCACAATCGTCCAGATTTGGTAATCTCCCTTGAGGTTTTGTCTGAGCCAGGTCGTCATTGTGAATAGTTAATAATTGTCTTTATAAAATAGCAAATGGTCAAAATGGATAAATCAGAATTGTAATTTATCTTAATCCGTAATCAGTTTTAAAACGTTACTCTTAAACTGATGTCCGCGGTCTTCGTAATTTTTGAAGAGATCAAAGCTTGCACAGGCCGGGGACAATAGCACGACGTCTCCGGATTCACTCAGATCCGAGCTTAACTGAACGGCTTTCTCAATACTATCAACATCGAAAATCAATGGTACAATATTTTCGAAGAAATGAATGAGTTTGTGGTTATCTTTCCCCATACAGATCAAAGCCTTTACTTTTTCCCTGACAAGGTCTTCAATCTGTCTGTAATCATTGCCTTTATCCACGCCACCCATAATCAGAATGATTGGATCATCGAAACTTCCTAAAGCATAAAAAACGGAGTCGACATTGGTTGCTTTGGAATCGTTAATATATTTTACACCTTTTATATCAGCTACCGGTTCAAGACGGTGTTCGGCATTTTGAAAGGTGGTAAGGCCTCGTTTTATGGCTTCATTATCAATTCCCAGAGATTTAGATGCTAACATAGCAGACATGGCATTTATCGCATTATGAGAGCCTTTCAGGGGAAGATTTTCCAACGCAATTGTTAAATCAGAGCCCTTATAGTTTACATGTAGAAATCCATCTTTCAAAAATGCTCCTTCTGAAACCTCTTTTACCAGTGAAACAGGCAGGTAATTAACCGGAAATTGTTTTTTGTTTAATTCCTCAACCAAAGTATTACTTTCCTGATAGAAAATAAAATCATCGGCAACTGTCATATTTTGCAGAATTCTGAATTTGGAATCAATATAATTCTGAAAAACGTAATTGTATCGGTCTAAATGATCCGGGGTAATATTTAACAGAATAGCAACATCAGCTTTGAAATCATAACAGTTATCCAATTGAAAACTGCTTAACTCCAGAACATAATAATCAAAGTTGTCTTCAATAACCTGCTTGGCGAAACTTTCCCCGATATTTCCGGCTAATCCAACTTTCAATCCTGCTTGTTTAAGAAGGTGATAAGTAAGGAGTGTGGTGGTTGTTTTTCCATTACTTCCGGTTATTGCTACAATTTTAGCGCTGGTGTACCTGTAAGCAAATTCAATTTCAGAAATGATGGGCTTTTTCAGCGATTTCAATTTCTTAATTAATTCCACTTTATCAGGAATTCCCGGGCTTTTTATCACTTCATCGGCATCTAAAATCCATTCTTCGTTATGCTGCCCTTCTTCAAACGGGATTTCATTTTTTTGTAATATCTCTTTATAAGATTCTTCCAGAACCCCTTTGTCGGAAAGGAATACTTCATGTCCTTTTGCCTTTGCAAGTAGAGCAGCGCCAACACCACTTTCCCCACCACCCAGGATTACAATTTTACTCATTAAATAGTCTGTTTAGTGATAACCGACAAATGTTATCTGAATGTATGCTTGAAATTGCTGACACAAATTAACCAAAAAGTTAAACTCTTAAGTGGTTTTTGGCGAGAAAAAGATTGAATTGGTATAATTTTTAGGAGAATTGTTATTTAGTGAGGAGGCAAGCAGTACAAAAAAAATCAATTGCCGGATTTTGCAGGAGAGAGGGAAAGAAGCGGAGGAGAAAGGGGGTAAAAACTAACCCTCCCGGAAGGCCATTCGGGGAGGGTTAAAAGATAAATTATTCTGCTTTTTTCTCCGATAACCCCATAGCATTAGCAGCCTTTACAATCAGGAAAACTACATAAGCTATAATGAGAAAATTGATAATTACTCCCAGAAAATTTCCATAATTAAGAACAATAGCAGGAGTGCTTCCTTCTGCCGCTTTTAAGATAATACCTCCTTTGGTATTGATGCCTCCGTTGGTAATTAATCCTACAACCGGCATGATGATATCATCAACAAGGGAGGTGGTAATTTTACCAAAAGCAGCTCCGATGATAACACCGACTGCTAAATCCAGTACATTGCCCTGGGCAATAAATGCTTTAAATTCTTTAAACATAGTTTTGATTGGTCTATCAGTGAAAAGAAAAGATTAGGATGAACAGTATTTATTGTTTTGTAATTTTCATGAAACTTTCCCGAAAAAGCAAATTTTACCACTTTTACAGGGTATAAAGGAACCCGATTCCGAAATTATGGAGTTCCTGAATATGATAACTTTGGGTTTGATCATACAGGATAATAAAATCTACTGTTGCACTTAAATACTTGTTTATTTTCGCAGCAACTTTGGCATCTAATCTGTTATAAATGGCAGGAATATTATCATAACTGATAAACATCTGGTGTCTGAGTTTCAGATTCACATTTGTCATGATATCCTTATCAAAAGTTGAAACGATCTGCAGTAAACCTACTTCGTTTTTTATAGTATTACCTGGCGCAACTCCATAGGCGGGAAGAATTTTTCCCGTTGTATCAGCTAGAAAGACATCTTTATTTGCTACGATAGTCTGACGCATAGTTAACGGAGAAAAAACCATGTTAAAATAAGTCTTTGGTTTCCATTCAAGACCTATTGCTTCTGTGATATAGGCAGGAGCAAATAAACCGGAAATTAATGTCTGGGTATTTATTCCGCTTTTGTCCTGGCCATATTTAAACCCGTTTGCGAATTGTGACTGAAAGTTCAGATCTCCTACAAGCAGCCATTTATCAGAGAGTTTTCTTCCGACTTTGCTGTCAAAGAATATCCGGTCAAAACTTTTTCTGAGTCCGGACTCATTTGCTATAAAACCAAACTGCGACTGAAAATCATTTACCCAGCTCCAGACATCTTTATTATATTCACCTTTGGTATTGAAAAATAAATTAAGAGCTGTTGAAGTTTGTGATCCCGGAACCCAGTTAATGTATCCGGAATTACTAAATGTCAATCCCATCTGGGTTGTTTTTTTCCAGTAACTCGTGTCTTTTTTAGCTTCCTGAGCGTTTGTTCTACCTGAAATCAGCAGGCCAAGTATCAGCAGAACGAGAGTAATTTTTTTCATAAAAAGTATGGATTTGTTATTAAAATAAACTAACAGCGAAAGCCTGACTATCAGATTAAGCCAGGGGTCAATTTTAATGAAGGAGTCAGGAAAGATTAATTAAAAACCAATTTTTAAATCAATAAAGGAAAATTAATTCAAAATTTCAATTTTTTTTACCTGTAACATGTGCAGGGGTAAGATTGTTTGAGTTTCTCCGGTTTTTAGTACAATTGAAGTATTGTTAATGGAGATAATTTCACCCTTAATATCATCAATCAGAATGACCTGCCCTTCTTTAAATTTATTCTTGCTATAGAATGAAGACAGAATATTTGCCAAAACGTCACGCGAGGCCATACCATAACCTATGGCAAAAGCAACAATTACCCCGCCAAGAATAAGGTTAAAACTGGATTCCAGTAGGCCAGTTTCAATACCAATCTGCTTAAGAGAGGCTATAATTGAGATAATTAAGAAGAAGAAGAAAGCAAAATTTGCAATTAATTTTCCTGATTCAATGCCCATGGATTTGCAAATCTTTATGATGTACTGCTTAAGTTTTTCCGCAATTAATACACCTAAAATCAGCATGAAAACAGAAGCAACCGCCTTAGGAATCATATTAACGATAGACTCGACCATATCGGTGAGTACTTTCATTCCGAGGGTTTCAGTTGCTGCAGTCAGGAAAACAAGCATAATAAAGTAATACAATGATTTGGAAATCACTATACTTAATTTAATATCTCCCAGTTTTCTGACAATATCAATCTGGTTCAGCTTCTCGCCAAGGCGATCAATTCCAGCTTTGTCCAAAGCTGCTTTCGACAATTTTGAGACTAATTTCGCAACCACATAACCAATGATGATAAGCACTAATGCCCCTAAGAACTTCGGAGCAAAATTCTGAAGATGTTCAAGTAATTTACGGAATGTTTCAAGAAGGATTTCCTGGATGTTAGGCATAATCTAGGGATTTAAGTGTATATCTTCAATCAATATGGGTCTTTCTTTAATGCAGCACTGATAGCATTAAAGAAGTTGCCGACAAATAACTCAATGATGGCGCTTGTATTTCGAATGGAATCAATTTCCGAAGAGATTTCTTTTTTCAGATTTTCCGGAGCTGTTACATTTGGTTCAATCTCTTTAAAAGCGTTTTTTTTTTCTTCTTCCATTAGTGATGATCATGCCTAAAAAAAATACTCAAAAACTTTGTTGTAATAATGGCCCAAAAAAGCAGGTTTTCCAAATAGATTTTTTTAAGTTTTTCTTTGGCACGGAGAAGACGCATTTTTACTGCACTTTCAGAGATATCCAGAGATGCAGAAATTTCCTTAATACTAAGATCATCCTGGTATTTCATCATTAGAATAGACCGGTCTTCCACAGAAATATGTTCAAGAGCTTTGTTGAGCTTTTTAGCTTCCATTTCTGCAACCTGAGCATCTTCAAAATCATCAACAAAATCAAAGTTTTCGTCAAGTTCGACTTCTGCTTTTTTCTTGGCTATTCTCAGTTGGTCTATACAATAATTATAAGTAATCGAAAAAAGCCAGGTTGAGAATTTAGATGTCTCTTTGTACGATCCTATATTAAGAACCAGTTTCAAAAAAATATCATGGGCAAAATCTTCAGCTTTAGCCTCATCCTTTACGAATGACAGACATTTACGATAAACTTTGTCACTATATCTATCATAAATATGCTCAAAATAAATATTTTTCTGAGTATCAACGAATAGACGAACCAATTGTTCATCAGAGAATTTTTTCATGGATTTAGGTCAGTGATATTAAATTGGACCTTTGAAAAATTACTAAATAACGTGGATTCTTAGGGGGTGTGTCGTTAGAAGGTGCAAATATCCCTATTAATCAGCATTTTACATAATTTTTTTGTTAAATACTTATTGATAAGTAATAAAATTCATATAATATGGGTAATAAATTACATTTTTGGATATATAATTCATTTTAAGTAAAGATTGTTCGGTAGATATGAGTATTAGCGCCTGATAAATTTTGCCTCTTAAGTAAGGTCTTGTTTCACGGATGAATCATTTTTACTTTATGTCGACTTAGACCATGTCATCTTCCAAACGTTTAAATCTCTTCCATTTTTTCATTATACTTTTAAATAACGTGTAAATACGCTATCGTTTCAGGTAATTCTACGCTGAGAAATGATGAAAATCGGGTTTAGCTTTGTATTGTTCTTTCTGTACATGGAAAGCGTATCCTATCCACATTTGATTTATCCGATCCTAACTGCTTCTCCGGAATTTTCTGTATCAAAATATTAATAAGAGACCTCTTTTACTTTTTTTCAATTAAAACTTAATACTATGGAAGATTTAAAAAATTTCGAAGATGCGCTTATGAAAAGACTCACAAGCAGCAGATTAGGAAAGGATGACCTCAAAAAGGTATCCTCTGCATTGGTTTCTCTCAAAAAAGAGGGTTTTAAGATTGATGGTGTTGAACTTAAGGATTTGAGCAGCGTTATTTTACATACACGGGGTATTTTTCCACCTCCGGGAGGTTGGGATTTTATCAGAAAACAGATGGATGCAGGTAAACTCAAACGCTTTGAGGGATTTCCACTTGGATTACTTCAGCTGGAAGATGTAAGATACCAGTTCGAATTTGAATTTTAAAGTTATGAATTCCCTGGGATCCGACCATGAAATCTGCGAAGCTACCGGTATATCCGGTAGTTTTCGTACAATCCAGATTCATCCTACATTGAGATGCAACCTGCTCTGCAAACATTGTTATTCCTCATCATCTCCGGTGTTTAAGACAGGACTGGAATCTGAAAGACTTCTCCGGTTTATTCAGTATGCTGAAAGAAAAGGTTTTAATGCTATTTCTTTGTCGGGAGGAGAACCACTGATGTATCGTGAACTTGACAAAGTTGTGCAATTTGCGAAATCTCTTGGAATGAGGACCGGAATGGTTTCTAACGGGATGCTTCTGGGATCTGAATTTGCCGGAAAAGTACTGGAATCAGTAGACATTGTTGCCATCAGTATCGATGGTGAGCCTGAATGGCATGATTACATGAGAGGGCAAAAAGGTGCTTTTCAGCATACATTGCGTGGTATAGAGATACTCAGAAATTTACATAAACCCTTTGGATTTATCCACACTATTACCAGTAAAAGTTGGGAAAGTCTGATATGGCTTGCTGATTTTGCAGTGTCACAGGGAGCAAGGCTTCTGCATTTGCATCCTGTTGAAAATTCAGGAAGAGCCTCGACTGAGATGTCTGATTATATGCTCAATGATACAATCAGGTATAAAATTTTTATTCTGACGGAATATCTCAGAAATAAGTATAGCTGTCGGTTAGAGATTCAGCTTGATTTATCTCATCGGGATTATATTAAAGAAAACCCGGAAGTTGTTCGCTTTTATAACCCGGATAACAGCTCTTTGGCGGATAGATTGGAAAAAAGCATGAATAACATTGTCGTTGATGAAAAAGGAGACATTTATCCGATTTCTTACGGAATTTCATCGAAATTCAGAATAGGAAGTATTTATCAACGTTCTTTTGAGGGAATGTTTGAACGCTTTCTGGAAGAAAAAGGCAGGTATCTGGATACTTTGCTCAGCCGAACCTACGACATGATTGTTCATGATGAAAGTGTTGATATGGTAAGTTGGGGAGAGATGATTGTAGAACAAAGCCTGCAATCTTCAGACTTAATGACGGTATAAAACAATAGCCCTCAGTTTTCAGAAAACGGAGGGCTATCATTATATTTTGAAAAAAATTATGCTAAAGCAACACGTTTGAATTCAGTAATAGTCAAACCTTTTTGTGTTTGTTCCAATAACTGTTTGATGTTGATAGAACCGTCTTTTACGAATTGTTGGTTCAACAAAGTAGATTCTTTGTAGAATTTCTCCAATTTACCAACAGCAATTTTTTCTAACATTGCTTCTGGTTTTCCTTCCTGACGAGCCTGGTCTTTACCGATTTCAATTTCACGCTCAACAGTAGCTGCATCTACGCCGTCTTTATCCAAAGCAACCGGTTTCATAGCAGTAATCTGCATTGCGATATCTTTTCCAACTTCCTGAACATCTAAGCCCTGAACATTTGCAAATGCTACAAGAACACCGATTTTGTTGTTAGAGTGGATATAAGAAACTACTTGTTCTGCAGTTACATTTTCGTAAGCAGCAATATTGATTTTTTCACCAATTTTACCTGTCAATTCGATGATATGCTCTTCTGCTGTACGTCCGTCAGACAATTTTCCTGCTAATAATTCTTCTTTTGTTGCTGCATTGCTGGATACTGCCAACTCAAGGATACCATTTGCCAAATTAACAAAATCAGATACTTTAGATACTGGTTCAGTTTCACAGGCAACAGCTACTAATTTACCGTTAGTTGCATCTCCGTTGATTGAGATTAAAACAACACCTTCATTTGTTGCGTTGTCAGCACGTTTTGCAGCAACTTTCTGACCTGCTTTACGAAGAATATCAATCGCGGCTTCGAAGTCACCATTAGCTTCAGTGAGGGCTTTTTTGCAATCCATCATGCCCGCACCTGTCATTTGTCTAAGTTTATTTACGTCTGCTGCTGAAATAGCCATTGTATTGTATTTTTTAAGATTTAAAATTTCTGTGATTAAAAAATTCCGGAATCTGAGATATCCGGCCGGAAAACTGAAATTACTAAACTACAAGAATAGCCCACAGAAAACTATGGGCTATCCAATTGTTAATAATTATTTTTTACTGGGATTAACAATTGAGCTAACAACATATTGCCGGTAAATTCAACTGTTTTTTGCCCGCTAAAATTATTCTTGTTCAGCTTCTTTTTCGTATTTAGCCGCCACTTTAGCTGCTTCAGCAGCCTCTTCGATATCAGCTAAACGTTTTGATTCTTCTTCTTCAGCCAAACGAGCATCATCTTTATCCTGCTTACGCTCCATAAGACCTTCTTCAATAGCCTTACCGATTGCTAAAGTGATTAAAGAGATAGACTTGTAAGCATCATCATTTGCAGGAACCGGATAGTCAACTAATTCCGGGTTAGAGTTAGTATCACACATTGCGAAAACCGGGATACCTAAACGTTTTGCTTCAGCAACTGCAATGTGCTCACGCTTAACATCAACAATGAATAAAGCTGCAGGAAGACGGGTAAGGTCAGTAATACCGCCCAATACTCTTTCCATTTTTTCTTTATCACGTGACATCATCAAACGCTCACGTTTTGCAAGAGCTTTAACAGTAACTTCGTCTTTCAACATTTTGTCAATAGTTGACATAGTTTTGATCGACTTACGTACAGTAGCGAAGTTTGTAAGCATACCACCTAACCAACGGTCAGTAACGTAAGGCATTTTCAAACGACGAGCTTCTTCAGTAACGATTTCCTGAGCTTGTTTTTTAGTAGCCACAAACATTACTTTACGACCTGAACGTACAATTGATTTAATTGCAGTACAAGCTTCGTCAAGACAAGCAAGCGTCTTGTTCAAGTCAAGGATGTGGATACCATTTTTCTCCATGAAAATGTATGGAGCCATTTTTGGATCCCACTTACGAGTTAAGTGTCCGAAGTGAACACCAGCATCAAGAAGGTCTTTGTATTCTAATTGTGCCATTTTAGGACAGTTATCATCTCCGTAATTATCAATAAACAGGATTTTTACCCTATTATCAGACAATTGAACTTCGAATTAAACCAATTATTAAGAGTGAAAAGATATGAAAGTCAACAGGCGTCGGTCACTGTAAGCCTTATTGACATAATTTATAATAAAACAAATATCAATTGCCGGGAAAAGAGAAGAATCACTAACCGGCAATTGATATGAGTAAATATTAACGTTTTGAGAACTGGAACTTACGACGGGCTTTAGCACGACCTGGTTTCTTACGTTCTACCATACGTGGATCACGGGTTAAGAAACCTTCTTTCTTCAATGGACCACGTAATTCAGTATTACCTTCCTGTAATGCACGAGAGATAGCCAGACGAAGTGCTTCTGCCTGACCTTTTACTCCACCACCATCAAGATTAGCTTTAACATCAAAAGTACCTGAAGTGTTAGTTAACACAAATGGTTGGTTGATGATAATCTGAAGGATTTCTGAAGGAAAATACTCTTTATAATCACGACCGTTCACTACGATTTCTCCTTTACCGGGAGTCATGTAGAGGCGTGCTACGGCTGTTTTTCTACGACCTAATGTATTAGTTACTTCTGCCATTTTTTTATAGAGAAGTTATTTGTTATTGTCAGGAATAGTGAGTCGAAATCATAGATTCCTTAGCCAATAACGAAATAACGATTATATTAGAATTTGATTTCTTTTGGTTGCTGTGCAGCATGTGGATGCTCAGCTCCTGCGTAAACAAACAAGTTGTTGAATAATTTACGTCCTAAACGGTTCTTTGGTAACATACCTTTTACAGCAGATTCCACAACACCTCTTGGATTTTTTGCCAATACTTCTCTTGGAGTAGCAAAACGTTGTCCACCCGGATATCCAGTGTGGCGGATATAAACCTTATCAGTCATTTTCTTACCAGTCAAACGAACTTTGTCGGCATTGATGACGATAACATTATCTCCACAATCAACGTGTGGTGTGAAAGATGGCTTATGTTTGCCACGAATGATTTTCGCAATCTCAGAAGTCAAACGACCTAAGATTTGGTTTTCTGCATCTACGATGACCCATCCCTTTTCTGTGGTAGCCTTTGTGGCTGAGATGGTTTTGTAACTTAAAGTATCCACTTTTTTGTACGTTTTTTTAATGTTGAATCACCAAACATAAAGCCACGGAATTTGCTTGATTATCAGTGATTATAGACCTTATTTTCAAAACAATTGGGCATCATCGTTGAAAATGGGAGTGCAAAGTTAAAAATATGTTCTTGTAATTGCAAATAGGCCTTCATTTATTTTTATAAAAATAAAGGTTGTAAGCCACTGAGACTCACAACCTTTATAATATATACTTTTTGACTGTCCGAATAAACTACAAATCCGTCAGATCAAAGCCTTCCATGAAAGAAGTTGTGAACTGACCTGATTTAAAACGCTCATCATCCATTAATTTAATATGGAAAGGAATGGTGGTTTTAATACCTTCAATCACAAATTCCTGTAAAGCTCTTTTCATTCTTAAAAGAACTTCTTCACGGCTTTGACCCGAAACAATCACTTTCGCAATCATAGAGTCATAGTTTGGCGGAATGGTATAACCTGAATAAACATGGCTGTCAATTCTTACACCATGGCCACCCGGAAGATGTAAATTCGTGATTTTTCCCGGAGAAGGACGGAATCCGTTAGCCGGATCTTCTGCATTGATACGGCATTCCAGAGCATATAATTTAGGAAAATAGTTTGCTCCTGAAATAGCCACACCTGCAGCCACTTTAATTTGTTCTTTGATCAGATCGAAATCGGTAACTTCTTCAGTAATAGGGTGTTCTACCTGAATACGGGTATTCATTTCCATGAAATAGAAATCCCCGTTTTTATCAACCAGAAATTCAATTGTCCCTGCACCTTCGTATCCGATAGCAGCAGCACCCTTGATGGCAGCTTCACCCATACGCTCACGCAATTCAGGGGTAAGTGCCGGGGAAGGAGTTTCTTCACATAATTTCTGATGACGACGCTGAATAGAGCAGTCACGTTCTGAAAGGTGACAAACTCTGCCAAACTGATCTCCGACAATCTGAATTTCGATGTGTCTCGGATCTTCAACATATTTTTCCATGTAAAGCCCGTCATTACCAAAAGCCGCAGCAGATTCAGTCTTAGCGTCATTCCAGAGTTTTTCAAATTCTTCTTCATGACGGATAATTCTCATCCCACGGCCACCGCCTCCGGCAGTCGCTTTGATAATTACAGGATATTTTATGCCTTTTGCTAAAGCTTTGGCTTCTTCAACCGTGTCAATTAATCCTTCAGATCCCGGAATAACAGGCACACCTGATAATTTCATAGTTTCTTTAGCCGTAGCTTTGTCACCCATTGAATTAATCTGGTCAGCAGTAGCTCCGATAAACTTGATACCGTATTCAGAACAAATTCTTGAAAATTCAGCATTTTCAGAAAGGAATCCATAACCCGGGTGAATGGCATCAGCTCCGGTTACTTCAGCTGCTGAAATAATAGCAGGAATATTAAGGTATGATTGACGGCTTGGTGGTGGGCCAATACAAACGGCTTCGTCCGCAAATTTTACGTGAAGACTTTCTCTGTCAGCAGTTGAATAAACAGCTACTGTTTTGATACCCATTTCACGGCAAGTGCGAATAATTCGGAGGGCGATTTCCCCTCTGTTGGCAATAAGTATTTTCTTAAACATAATGTTCAGTGAACAATTATCGGTTATCAGTTATCAAAGAGAGCAGAGTATTTATTCCACCCGATAGCAAATGTTAAAACTTTGCTTTACAAAAAAAGTTATCAAAAACAGAATATTTAACTGAGATTGATAACTGGATGTTGATAACCGGATTAATTTGGTTCTACTAAGAATAGTGGTTGGTCGAATTCAACCGGAGTAGCATTTTCAACCAAAACTTTAACGATTTTACCTGAAATTTCAGACTCGATTTCGTTGAATAATTTCATGGCTTCAATAATACAGACAGGTTTCCCTTTTGTGATTTCTGAACCGATATCTACTAATGAAGGAGCATCAGGACTAGGAGAACGGTAAAAAGTTCCAATCATCGGTGACTTGATCGTTAGGAGATTGCTTGCTGCAGGGGCAGCAGCAGGAGTACTTGGAGCGGCTGGTGCTGCTGCTACAGGCGCAGCTGCCGGAGCGGCGGCAATTACCTGAGGAGCCGGAGCAGGAGCGGCTGCAATAACATGTTGCACTGCCTGAGCTTGTCCGTAACGTTTGATTGAGAGTTTTAACTCTGACGTCTCGATACTTACTTCATCAAGATTAGATTGAGCGATGAAGTCAATTAATTTCTGGATTTCTTTAGATTCCATTTGTTAGGTAAAAGAAAAGTTAGGAGATTCAATATCTTAAGGCTTTCTGTTCCGAAGCCGGACTCCGGGAAAACTCAAGTTTAAAAACTTTATTTAACACGCTCAGCATAAGCATAAGTACGGGTATCAACTTTGATAAGCTCGTCTTGTTCGATAAACAAAGGTACAGTGATTGTTGCGCCTGTTTCAACGGTAGCAGGTTTTTTAGGAGAGTTGGCAGTATCACCTTTTACACCAGGTTCAGTGTAGGTTACTCTCAATTCTACAAACGGAGGCAATTCACAGGTAAGGGGCTGTTCCGTTTCAGCATTCATCAGAATTTCTACTTCCTGACCTTCTTTCATTAAGTCAGCCATTTCAACCATACTTTTGTTCAGTAAAACCTGCTCAAAAGTTTCATTGTCCATAAAGTTGAACCCAAATTCGTCTTCAAAAAGATATTGGAATTTTCTTCTTTCTACTCTTACCGGATAGATAGTCACACCAGAGTTGAAAGTATTGTCGAACTGTTTACCAGACGTCAATGATTTTAATTTTGTTCTCACGAAAGCCGGGCCTTTACCAGGTTTTACGTGAAGGAACTCAACGATTGAATACAAGTCGTTGTTAAAATTGATTACTAAACCGTTTCTAATGTCTGCGGTAGTTGCCATTTGTTCAATTTTCAATTATGCGTAAGCGATAGCAAAAGGATTCTCCGGATGATAGCGACTTACTTATATGAAATAAAAGTTTATTGATGCAAAATTATAAAAAATAAGCGAACACTTCCTATTGAATATTAGCTTAGTGCAATCTTATAATGAAATAGTTTCAATTATTTGTTGGGATCATAAGCCCATTTCAAATAAATCGAGCCCCATGTAAATCCTCCTCCGAATGCCGCAAGAATAAGGTTATCACCTTTTTTCAATTGGTCTTCATAATCCCAAAGGCATAATGGAATGGTTGCAGCAGTGGTATTTCCGTATTTATGAATATTTAGCATTACTTTTTCCTCACCCACGCCCATACGCTTTGCAGTGGCATCAATAATTCTCTTATTAGCCTGATGGGGAACCAGGAAAGCAACATCTTCACCGGTAAGTTTATTTCTCTCCATGATTTCCGCAGAAACATCAGCCATTCTTGTCACGGCAAATTTAAAAACAGCCTGACCTTCCTGGTGGATAAAATGTAAACGGGAATCAATGGTTTCATGGGTAGGAGGATATGCACTACCTCCGGCTTTCTGAATCAGGTGGCTGGCTCCGTTTCCGTCAGATTTTAGTATAAAATCCTGAATGCCAAGCCCATCTGCATCCGGTTCAAGCAATACTGCTCCGGCACCGTCTCCGAAAAGAACACAGGTAGTACGGTCAGTATAGTCAACAATTGAAGACATTTTATCAGAGCCAACTACGACCACTTTCTTATATCTGCCGGATTCAATAAACATAGCTCCGGTTACGAGCGCATTAAGAAATCCTGAGCAGGCTGCTGCCAGGTCATAAGAAGCAGATTCGGGTATGCCTACTTTGGCACAGATAAGATTTGCTGTAGCCGGGAAAAAATAATCAGGCGTTACAGTTGCACATATCAATAAGTCCACGTCTTCCGGACGGGTATTGGTTTTTTCCAGAAGTCTTTTTACAGCTTCTGCTCCCATCACCGAAGAACCTTTTCCTTCGCCTTTCAGAATTCTACGTTCTTTAATCCCGGTACGAGATACTATCCATTCGTCGTTGGTATCAACAATTTTTTCAAGTTCTGCATTTGTTAACACATACTCGGGCACGTATCCGGAAACACCGGTAATTGCAGCTGTGGTTTTATTCATAGTTTTTTCAATGGGAGAATGATAGAATGTTTGGAATGGGGAAATAAATAGGAAAATGCCTGTCAGTCATTTTTTGAATGAAGGGCTTTTTACACATTCGTTCATTCACTCATTCAACATTACTAAGCTAATGCTTCTTTGATTTTTTGATAAACTTTTGATTCAACCTGTTTTTTACACAGGTGAACCATATTTTTAATTGCTGTCGGGGAAGATGCGCCGTGAGCTATTATCACGTTGCCGTTTACTCCGATAATAGGGCTTCCTCCGACTGCTTCATAATTAGTTCCGTCCAGAAAGCTGTCTCTTACGCCTCTTTCAGCCATGATACCATAAAGAGATTCGCCCATTTTGAGGAGTATATTTCCGGTAAAACCGTCAGTTACGATTACGTCAGCTTTGCCTTTAAAGAAATCTTTTCCTTCAATATTTCCGATGAAGTTGATTTTTTTATTCTCTTTCATTAACTGGTGAGCCGCCTGAATTATCAGAGAACCTTTTTTCTCTTCTTCTCCAATATTCATTAAGGCAACTCTCGGGGATTCTTCGCCAGTTGTGGCACGACAATAAATTGAACCTAATTCGGCAAATTGTGCAAGCATTTCAGGTTTTACATCCGCATTGGCACCAATATCAAGCATTACTGCATATTTACCATTGGTCTGTGGTGCAAATCCGGCTATTGCAGGTCGGAAAACACCTTCTATCGCTTTCACTGAAAATAAGGCTCCAACCATCATGGCCCCTGTATTTCCGGCTGAAGCAAAGACATCCACTTCACCTGTCTTTAAAAGTTTAAACCCAACTCCGATGCTGGAATTGGGTTTTTGAGATAATGCCTTCGTAGGATGCTCACCCATTTCAATTACGTCATCAGCATGAATAATTTCAATGTTAGCACCTTTAAAGTTATGTTTTTCAAGAATAGCATTAATGACAGACTGTTGTCCTATCAAAACAATGGTAACGTCTGAGGGCATTTCTGCTGATGCTTGGATTACTCCATCTACAATAGCTTCCGGGGCGAAGTCTCCACCCATTGCATCTACTGCTATCTTCATTTGATATACTGTTTGGTTAAAGAAAACGTAACCGCAAAAATAGCATTAAATGAAGAGGTAAACAGTATTTCTTTGATGTTTTTTGGTACAAAAATAAAAGTTTAATCTTAAAGGATAGAAATTAAACCGCCTTTTTGACACATTAAGGATTGATGGTCAGCTATTTATAAGATAAATTACGCTTGTGGTGCGTAACCTTCCACAATCATTTTACCTTTGTAATATAAGTTTCCTTCGTAAACATGAGCACGGTGGAAAAGGTGAATTTCTCCTGTTTGTGGATCTACCGCGATTTGCTTAGGAGTTGCGAAATCATGTGAACGTCTTTTATCTCTGCGAGTTGTCGAATGTCTTCGTTTAGGATGCGCCATTGTCTTATTTAATTACTGATTGATATACAAATTTTAAACTAATTACTTATTTCTTTAAATTTTTTAATGCTGCCCAACGTGGATCAATGCTGTCTTCATCTATCGGTTCATCATCCGCCGGCTCATCATCTTCATCTCCTCCTGTTGAATAAACCAGAATTCCTTCCTCGTCCTCAAAGTCATCATCTTCATCAACATCTCCTAAAAATCTCGGATGAAGTTTTTTCATCGGAATCTCAAGACCTATAAACTCAAAAAGATCATGAGCGATATTTAACTGCTGAGTATTTCTGTCGATAAGATATAACTCATCAGAAAGTTCTTCATTGTGATCTCCGAATTTCAGAATCAGTTTTTCAACCGTATCTATCGGAAAATCGAATAACTCAAGACTTCTGTCACATGTCAGTTCTACATTCCCGACAATATGATATTTCATCTGGATCATTGTCTCAGACTTATCAAGCGTTATAGTAGCTTTAAACTGACCCTTTTCTACCAATTCTTGCTCTAATTCGGCAAAAAACTCATTACCTCCCTCAAATTCAAACGTATGCAGTTTGTTTTCGAGCTTGAAAATGTCAATCTTATATTTGTCTAAAACCTTGTTTTTCACGACTTTGCTGGAAAAGAGTGCAAAATTACAGAGGATTTTCGAGTAATGCAAAAGATTGTTTGAGTTTTATATTCAAGCAATTAGCTTTTTTCTTCCTGATTCCGGAGTGTCCTGCTAAAATTTATCAGGGGGTTTCTGTTAAATATGTTTAGTCAAACGATCAAAAATTCCGAACTTTGCCGGATGATGAAGATTATTAAAGAAAATAAGGCCTTTTTTATTCCCTACCTGATTCTGCTGGTAATTGCTTTTTATTGGATTATGACTACTTCTAAGCTTGATCAGATGAAGTGGATCAATGCTTTTTCGAATCCCGGAGGCTTTCAGTTCTTCTATTATATTACGCTTTCAGCAGAAGGAACTGTATGGACAATATTGATTTGCCTGTTATTGTTTATCAGATTCGACTGGGCTATTATTGCCATCCTTTCCGTAACGATTTCATCACTTTTTACCCAGTTTCTCAAACTTTCTGTATTTCCGGATTTTCTGAGACCTATTGCCTTTTTCAAAGACCAGCCGTATCACTGGGAACTCATGAACGGGCTTTTTATGAACGAATACAATAGTTTTCCTTCAGGGCATACCACTTCGGCTTTTGCCAGTTATACTTTGATTGCCATCATGGTAAAGAATAAAAAAGCCGGATTTCTGTTTATTACACTGGCTTTTCTTACCGGTTTCTCAAGACCGTATCTTTTCCAGCATTTTCCAGAAGACGTGCTCGCAGGTGCTGTTATCGGAAGTTTATCCAGTGTATTGATTTTTTATCTTATGACTTCCCTGTTTGACAAATATCCTCAAAAATGGTATTTGAGAAATTTGAGTAACTTGTCAGGAAAGTGATTTTTGCTTCTATGGCTTTGATTATCAGTATTTAAAATATCAAAATATTTCATTTGTACATGAAAGAAAAATATAATTACCTGTTAATTGCCTTATTGGGAGGACTGTTTTTTGTACCCTTTTTAGGCGCTTCTCATTTGTTCGACTGGGACGAAATCAATTTTGCGGAATCAGCCAGGGAAATGATTTTAACCGGGAACTACTCAACAGTTCAGATTAACTATCAGCCATTCTGGGAAAAACCGCCTTTATTCTTCTGGATGCAGGTTTTAGCAATGAAAGCTTTCAATGTTTTTTCTGATACTTCCGGTTTTTCACCCGAATTCGGAGCAAGATTTCCGAATGCCATGATCGGAATAGCTACATTATTGGTTTTTTACTCGATTGGTAAGAAACTTTATAATTCTAAGTTTGGATTGCTGTGGGCTATCGCTTACCTGGGTTCATTTACCCCGCACCTGTATTTTAAATCAGGTATTATTGATCCGACTTTCAATCTGTTTATATTTCTGGGGGTATGGTTTTTGGCAAGAATAATTACGCCGATTAACAATTCCCCTGCAATGGGATTAAAAGGAGCTATTCTTTCAGGTTTATTTATTGGTCTGGCTATTTTAACAAAGGGCCCGGTGGGAGGTTTGTTATGGGGATTGACTTTTCTCTCATTCTGGGGAGCCGGCGGATTTAAGATACAGTTCCTTTTAAATAGTATAAAACCTGTCCTGGTATCTATAGGAGTGGCTTTTCTGGTAGCCTGTATTTGGTTTGGTTTATCTATTTATGAAAACGGAATTGCCCTTTTTCAGGACTTTATTGCTTATCAGATCCGTTTGCTTACTACAGGAGATGCAGGACATGAGCAGCCATTTTACTATCATTTTCTGGTTGTGTTGTTAGGATGTTTCCCTATTTCGGTTTTTGCAATCAGAAATCTTGGTTTTGTGAAGGTGCCCAAAACAAATGTTTCTTCATCCGATGCCGAGGTTTGGGCTGATACAATTTTCAGAAAATGGATGATCGTACTCTTTTGGGTTGTAATGATTTTATTTACCATCGTTAAGACCAAAATTGTACATTATTCTTCTATGGCCTGGTTTCCGGTTTCATTTCTGGCTGCACACACGCTTTATCAGTGGCTGGCGGGAAAGTTCAAATGGAACAACTGGCTGAGTTTCGGCGTCATTTTCATTGGTGGTCTTATGGCAATTGCTTTGGCATTGGTGCCAATTGTGGGGATGTATTCGGATCATATTACTCCCTTTATAAAAGATTCATTTGTGGTAGGCAATTTACAGGCTCCGGTTCAATGGAGCGGGACAGAACCATTTATCGGATTGATTTATTTTGCCGCTATTTTTCTTTTCTTTCATTTCCGTAAAAAGGAAAAGAAATCACTGGCTTTATATATGTTATTTTTCGGTACAGCGATTACACTTTTTGTATATTCTGCAATCGTTGTTACTAAAATCGAAGGTTATACACAAAGAACAGCTATAGATTTTTATGAATCGCATCGGGGACAGGATATTTATATAGAGCCTTTGGGTTTTAAATCTTATGCACATTTATTTTATTTCAGAAAACCTGTGCCGGCAAAATTGAAATACAGGAATGGAGAAGAAGTATTAAATGCTCCTAAACTCGACAAACCGGCTTATTTCGTCATGAAGGTAGATGCGGGAGATGATTTGAAATATCATCCCAATCTCGTTTTGATTAAAGAAGAGAACGGATTCCTGTTTTACAGAAGGAAATAATGATCCGGCGGTTAAATGCTGAATACAAAAAGAGCGGAATTCTGATAAAAATTCAGTTTATCAGAACTCCGCTCTTTCAATTAATAAGTCAATGTATTAGAATTGCTCGGTACCGGAAAAGAAGAACGAGCCTTCAATAGCAGCATTTTCATCTGAATCAGAACCATGAATCGCATTAGCTTCAATTGATTTTGCGAAGATTTTACGGATTGTTCCTTCATCAGCGTTCGCCGGATTAGTTGCTCCGATAAGTGTACGGAAATCAGCTACAGCGTTTTCTTTTTCTAAGATCATTGGAACGATCGGACCTGATGACATATAATTACATAGATCAGCGTAGAATGGTCTTTCAGCATGTACCGCATAAAACTGGCCAGCTCTTTCTTTGGTAAGCAAAGTTTTTTTCAAAGCGATTACTTCGAAACCAGCTTCTTCAATCATTTTGGTAATTGCACCTATGTTTCCATCCGCCACAGCGTCAGGTTTAATCATGGTAAATGTTCTGTTAGTTGCCATATTTGGTTATTTTTGATAAAAACTTTACAAAATTACCTCAATCCTGTCAGGTTTTCAAAGCCTAACAAATTTTATTCACTAATTCTCTTTAACTTTGCCCTTCTGTTTTTAAAACAACAGGCTGATTCTCATCTGTGCTGTCAGAAAATCCGCTCAACATGAATGTTGAGGTTTTCAAAAAAGGAAGATATCAATCAGATTTTCTGTTTTGTTATAATAAATTCATAAACGAAGAAATGCAAAATTTGAATGCCTTCAAGGAATTGATTTCAACTCCAAAAAAGGTAGTGATAACCACACACTTCAAACCCGATGCCGATGCGCTTGGCTCTTCATTAGGTTTGGCTCGTTACCTTAAGAAAAAAGGTCATACTGTGGATGTAATTACTCCTTCAGACTATCCTAAATTTATTGCCTGGATGGATGGTAATGAGGATGTTATAAATTTTGAAAATAATAAAACCAGACAAAAAGCTATTAAATTAATTGCTGAGGCAGACCTGATATTTTGTTTGGATTTTTCAGCATTATCACGCATTAACGATATGGAAGCGGTTGTCAGAAATGCACCGGGTGTAAAGGTGATGATAGATCATCATTTGTACCCCGAGAATTTCTCTCAGTTTAGTCTTCATGATACAAATGCTTCTTCTACCTGTGAGTTAATCTATAAACTTATTACGGAATTATTGGGAGATAAAGCACTGATGGATATCCCAACCGGAGAGTGTCTTTATGCAGGAATGATGACCGATACAGGTTCTTTCCGCCATCCAAGTACCACGCCTGCGGTTCATAGAATGGCAGCGGAGATCATGGAAATCGGCGTAAATACCAATAAAATTCATAGAAGGATTTATGACAGTACTTCTTTTGACCGTCTTAAATTCCTGGGATATGTTCTTTCTGAAAAACTGACAGTTTTGCCGGAATTCAGGGTAGCTTATTTTGTAGTTACGGATGAAGAATTAAAGCGATTTAATTCTCAAACGGGTGATACAGAGGGAATTGTGAATTATGGCTTACAGATAGAAAACATTGTAATGTCTGTAATTATTGTTGACAGGCCGGAAGCGATTAAAATGTCTTTCCGTTCTGTTGAAGAATTTGCGGTAAATGAAATAGCCAGCAAGTATTTTAGCGGCGGCGGCCATAAAAATGCAGCAGGGGGTAAAACAAACGGAATTGGCCTGCAGGCAACGCTTGATAAACTATTGAGTATTTTACCGGAATACAAAGAAGCCTTACTTTCCGTACCGAGTTAAGCATTAAATTTGAAATATTTTACAAATAAAGAAAAACAAACAAATAACGACACTAGAAAAAACAGCTGTCAAAACTCAACCAGAAATGTTAAAAAAGATAAGTTTATTCCTCTCTGCTGCTACTTTGCTGGTAGCTTGTAACAAGTACAAAGTTGAAGTGAAAGATGGAGTGAAAATCCAGTTCCATTCGCATGATGACAATGCAAAAAAACTTAAAGACGGCGATATCGTAACTTTTAATATAGAATTTAAAAACGGATCGGATTCAGTTTTACAAAGTTCTTATAAAGATGGAAAACCTGCAAAAGCGATGATTCAGGCTGCCGGTGCTTCAGGTTTCAAAGGAAGTTTTGAAGACGGCCTTCGCCTGCTTGCAATCGGTGATAGTGCTACAATTTTTGTTCCGGTTGATTCTATCGCTAAAAATCCACAGCAAATGCTTCCTCCGTTCATCAAAAGAGGAACTGACCTGAAGTATACAGTGAAAGTTGTGAAAGTTCAGACTAAAGCGGAATTTGAAAAAGAAATGAAAGCTGAGGCTGACAAAGCAAAAGTTGAATCAGAAAAACGCAAAGCAATGGTTCCTCAATTAGTGGCTGATTATGTTGCTAAAAGCGGTAAGAAATTTGAAACAGCTAAATCAGGTTTGCTGTATTCAATTTCAGCACCAGGAGCAGGAGAAAATGCTAAAACCGGTCAGACTTGTACTGTAAGCTATGTAGGTAAATTCCTTGACGGAAAGATTTTTGACCAGAATAAAAGTGCTGATATGCCAATCGGACAAATGATCCCTGGTTTTAATGAAGCAATGACGATGATGAAAAAAGGTGGAAAAGGTACATTTATCATTCCTCCGTCAATCGGATACGGAGAAGAAGAGAGAGGTCCTATCCCGGGTAACTCTATTCTTGTATTCGAAGTTGAAGTTTTAGATATCAAGAAATAATAGCGATTGCAGCAATGGTTAGGGGTTAGGTTCCGGGATAAAGTTTTGAATTGATAAGACTCCCTGAAACCTAGCCCCTAAAATCTTTCGGATAGATTGGCAATAAGAAAGGTTAATTCTCGTTAGAACTTTACTATTCGGCCTTTTGAGTGCCGGAGACCAATTTTTGTTAAAACATGAAAAAATCAAATATCATTAAGGCACTCTGTTTTTTGAGCTTATGTGTTGGACTTGGAGCGTGTCTGTCTAATGTTGAATTAGAAGACGACGTAAGGAAAAAAGAAATGGATGCCCAAATTGTTGCGTACCTGGCCAAAAATAACATTACTACTGCTACGAAATTGGGTAATGGCTCTTATTACTTCAAGAGTTTATCTCTCAATACTGCCCGTCAACCCAAGCAATACGATTCTATTATTGTAAACTATACACTGTCTGATCTGAGCGGTAAAGTGCTGGAAACTACTTCCACACCTTTTATTTACCGATACGGTTTCAGCAGCCCTATTTTTAACCAATTGATCAGTTTAATGAAAGAAGGAGAAAAAGCATCTGTTGTACTTCCGGGAACAGCACAGGCATTTGATAACCTTCCGGCTTATGCTCCGCTTCGTTGTGATATTCAGTCTTTCAGAATCAGAAATGAAGATGATTTGATTAATGATTTTATTGCAGGCAGAAAACTTACTGTTACCGATACTTCGAATAACGGGTTAAGATATATCAGGGTTGAACCAGGTTTCGGTGATGTTTTAGCTTCAGGTAAAGTTGCAAAGGTTAAATATGTAGGCCGGTTCCTGAATGGAAGTGCTTTTGACGGTAATTACTCCACAACTGACTCCCTGAGTGTAACCATCGGAGCGACAGGATCTTTGGTGACAGGTTTCCAGAAAGGTGTTGAAAAAATGAAGATCGGAGAAAAAGCATATTTGGTGTTCCCGTCTTCATTAGGCTATGGAACAACAGGATCAAGCTCAATTCCGGGGAATACCCCGCTTTGGTTTGAAGTAAAACTAGTTGGTTCAAACTAATTTTTGTATTTAATAAATCCTTACCAATACAACAATTAAACATTTTTAAAATGATTAAACCGCTATCAACTTTCAAATTTATTGGTTTTTTGTTGATGGGAGCTTTGCTGAGCTCTTGTCTTAGCAGCCCTACCGACGATTTTGCTGCCAAGCAATTACAAAATGACAAAGATATTCAGAGTTATATCTCAAAGAATAATTTGTCTATGACAAAAGATTTGAACGGGATGTACTATAATGTTACAAGTAACGGAGGATCAAGAGTTCCTCAGGCTAATGAACTGGTAACTTTATACTATGTCACTTCAAGATTAGATGGTACTATTCTGGATAGTACAAGTGAAAGTAAACAACAGCCTTCTGCCTTTATCTGGACTACCAATGCGGCTACAATTTTTGGTTTGCCGATTTCAACGATGAAGCAGGGGGATAAAGGTACTTTCCTGTTACCATCAGGACTTGCGTACGGAAGTCAGTCTTACGCAAATTTACCGGCTTATTCTCCGATCAGGGTAGATATCAAGTTCTTGAAGACAAGAAATGAAGAAGAACAGATTTCTGAATTTCTGACAAACCAGAAATTACCGACACCAGTGTTAACTTCTACAGGATTGAGATATATCATCACCAAATCTAATCCCGCAGGAGATTCAATCAAGACAGGTAAAACAGTTAAGGTGAATTATGTTGGTAAATTGCTTTATTCTTTCCGTCAGACAAATTCTTCAGGATTGACTACTTATGATAGCCAGTTTGATGCTGGAAGCTATAGTTTTGTAATGGGTGCCCAGTCTGTTATTGCAGGATTTCAGGAAGGAATCAGTAAAATGAGGGTAGGAGAGAAAGCAATACTTGTATTCCCTTCATCTTTAGGATATGGCGCATCTGGCGGGGGAAGTCTTATTCCTCCTTATGCTCCTCTGTATTTCGAAATTGAAGTTGTGAGTATCCAATAAGGTTTTTCTGTGATTAAATAAAATTTAGTTGTCAGATAAATTAACTTCTGATAATTTTGCATCCTCTTTTCTTCGGGAAAGAGGATTTTTTTTGTTAAAATCCTGGAAATGATTTAATCCGGTACAACTTTCTTACCGTAATTATTGTCAGGTAAAGAATAAGGACTGATTAAAAAGATAGATATACAGATGAAAACCAAGTTATGTTTTGCCTCAAACAATCAACACAAAGTAGAAGAAATAAAAGCTCTTTTGGGAGATAATTTTGAGCTATTGACCTTGAATGAAATAGGGTGTGAGGAGGAGTTACCTGAAACCGGAAATACCATGGAGGCCAATTCCCTTCAAAAAGCACAATATTTATTTGATCATTATAAAATAAACTGCTTTGCAGATGACAGCGGGCTCGAAGTTGCAGCACTGGGCGGAGAACCTGGCGTATATTCTGCCAGATATGCCGGAGAGCATCGGAGCAATGCCGATAATATCAGTTTATTGCTAAAGAACCTTGAAGGAAAAGAAGATCTTTCTGCCTGTTTCAGAACAGTGATAACTTTAATCAGAGATGGCGTAATACACCAGTTTGATGGCAGGATTGATGGCAGTATTATCAGAGAATTAAGGGGAGACGGAGGCTTTGGCTATGATCCTGTTTTTATTCCTTCAGGGCAGGAACTTACTTTTGCGGAGATGTCGATGGAGCAGAAAAGTAAAATATCTCATCGTGCCAGAGCATTTCAAAAATTCGTTGATTATCTGAAAAACGGGAACTGATACAGTAATTTTATGCTATTAGTGTCTTTAACTGAAAATCACCTCAAACTTTAATAATTTCTTAAAACAGAGCGTGTTTTAAGAATGAAAACCAAAAATAATCCCTTGTCAGGCAAAATCTGCGTTTACTGTATTTTTCCAAGATAGGTTTGCGATAATTTCATGATTTTTTGTAAATTTTGTAAATTCGAATAGGGGGATTTTGTGGATTAAATGTCTTTTTTTTGAGATGAAATGAATTATTTTAGCGAAAAAATAGTAACTTTTGATTCAGTTTTTGGTAATTACTACTGAATATTCTGATTTTGAACTTTCCTATTATTAATCCTATACTATTTCCTCTAAATCCATCTCCACTTTTGGTGCCTTAAAGACAAGTTAAAAATCTGTAAAAAGATCACTAATGATTTCAAAGCGTTTATTTAGAATACTTACGTTCGGACTGTTACTAATATTTTCCGGAAACATCTCAGCGCAATATATAATTACGGGTAGAGTAACAGATGCTTCGAATGGTGATCCTGTTCCTTTTGCTAATGTGGCCCTTAAAGGTAAAAATATTGGTACTGCAACAAATTTTGACGGAGTATTCACTCTTAGAACGAAAGTTCTGTCTGATTCTCTGTTTGCTTCCTTTGTAGGATATAAATCCCGCTATAAGGTGATTACCCAGTCGCCCGGAACTCAGACTATCAATTTTCAGCTCGAATCTGCCAACCGCGCACTTGAAGAAGTTGTGGTGTATTCAGGAGAAAATCCTGCATTTCGGATTATCCGGGGCGTTATTGCCAACCGGGAGAAAAATGACAGGAAACGACTGACTGCCTATGAATATGATTCGTATTCAAAAATGGAATTGGATGTTGATAATATTTCTGCGAAACTTCGGGAAAAGAAGTTTATGAAGAAAATTGATAAGGCTATAGAAAAATTCGAAAAAATAGCCGGAGAAGATGGAAAGCCTGTAATTCCTACTTTTATTTCAGAATCGATTTCTAAGTTTTATTACCGGGAAAGTCCTCAGCGAAAAAAAGAATTGATCGAAAAGACTAACGTCAAAGGTGTTGGTGTTCATGACGGTGGTTTTATTTCTCAACTGGTTGGCGGAAACTTGCTGGCTAATTACAATTTCTATGATAATTATGTTCCTTTCTTCGGTAAAGATTTTACCTCTCCGATCGGAGATAACTGGAAAGGGAACTACAAATATTTTCTTTCTGATACAACTGAAATAGACGGACATCCATGTTATGAGGTAGAATTTGACCCTAAGAGGGTGCAGGATCTGGTTTTTACCGGCAAAATGTGGATTGATACAACTAATTTTGCTCTGGTACAGATTGATGCCTCTGTTGGAAAAGGAGCAAACCTTAACTTTATTGAAAAGATAAAGATTCAGCAGGAACTTGAACGTACTTCTGAAGGTGCATGGCTCCCTGCCAAAACCAGATTTTTAATAGACATTGAACAAATTACAAAGAATTCTGCCGGGATGCTTTTAAAAATGTATATCTCGAACAGAAACTTTGTTGTAAATCAACCGAAACCTCTTTCTTTTTATGATTTAGCTTCTGAAATTGCCGAAGATGCCAAAGAGCCCGATCCCAATTTCTGGAAAGCTGCCCGATTTGATTCTTTAAGTAAACAGGATTTGCTGGCATCCTCATTAATTGACTCCGTCAGGAATATTCCGGTTGTTAAAACGTACGTCGAAGTTGCTGAAATCGTTGTCAGCGGATACAAAAGGTTCAGAAATTTTGATATAGGACCTTACATAAACGCAATTGCTTTTAATAAACTGGAAGGGATGAGACTGCGTTTGGGTTTCAGAACAAATCCTGATTTTGACAAGCACTGGATTTTAAGAGGTTTTGTCGGATTTGGAACTAATGACCTCCGGGCGAAATACAGTGGTGAAATTGACTATCTTTTTTCTAAAAAGCGATGGACAATGGCCGGTTTCAGGCATACATATGATGTAGAGAGAATCGGATTAACCCAGGAGCTGATAGGGGATAATAAGCTATTTTATGCCTTTACCAGATGGGGAAATTTCTCCGGAGCTTTCTATCGCAGAGAAAATGAATTTTTCTTTACAAAAGAACCTACAAAAGGCCTTTCATTTACAGTTGCACTGACACACAGAAGTTTTGACCCTTTGTTCAGATTTCAATTCCGGGAAAATCCTGAATTAGGGAAAGACTCTCCGGTAAAAGACAATTATGATGAGACGTTTTTTACTTTTGAAACGAGGTTTGCCAAAAATGAAACTTTTATCATGAATGGTAACGATCGGATTACGCTCGATACGAAGCGAATCCCTGTCATTACGTTCAGATATCAGAGAGGATTCAAAGACGTTTTAGGGGGAAATTTTGACTACCACAAATTTACACTTAAGGCTTATCAGACTTTCCGTCTGGGAACACTTGGGCGTTCGGCTTATACCTTATCACTTGGCTATACGCCTTCTACTTTGCCGGCACCTTTGCTTTTCCCGCACTTAGGTAATGAAACGTTCTTTTACAACAGAAATGCTTTCAATACAATGAAGTATTTCGAGTTTGTCAGTGATAAGTATGCCTCTATTCAATACAACCATAGTTTCGAAGGTTTAGTGTTTAACCGTATTCCGGCTATTAAAAAATTAAAATGGCGTCTTGTTGCCAGCGCCAATGTTTTATTCGGCAGCCAGCGCAAGGAAAACGTAGAGTTGATGCAGGAAGGCAAACCAAGACCGTTCGAGTCAAGATATCTTGACCGTTACGGATTCGATTCTTTAGATCCGAGCGTTCCTTTTGTTGAGGTCGGATATGGAATTGATAATATATTCAAGATATTCAGAGTGCAGGCATTTCACAGGCTGACTTATCTGGATCATGACAAGGCTACACCTTTTACTGTAAAGGCATCAATGCACTTCCAATTCTAAGACATTCTTTAGCATCTCATAAATTACCCTTATTCAAACTCCTGCTTTTTCGGTAGGAGTTTTTTTATTATATGCTGATTACAGTTGGTATTAAAATCGGAATACTTTCTATGATTTGAGGAGACGAAGAACTGGTCAGACCGACCTGAGTATTATTAAGCTTGGTAATAGTTTGTTTACTGATAAGCGTATGTTTTTTTTTCATAGCAATTATTAAAATGACGGAGGCTGGCAAATGAGCATAAAAATCCTCTAAATCTATAAAAAAATTAAAGATTTGCTGTCAGGCCTGTATTTAAATAATTATTGTCTATGAATATCAGGAACAGGAAAATTAATCAGGAGAATAGAATATAACACGCAAAATGCGGGATCGAATACACTTTGAGAGTTTACTCAAATTGCGGGGCTTCCGGGATAGATATATACAGATTGGAAACTTTAAAATCCATTGCTTGTGAATGGCAGCCGATAGCATAAACAGCTGGCTGATGATGGCAGGTACTGAAAGCTTTCGTGTAAAACTTGACCGAAAACTATTTTTATCAAATGATAATTTATGATTTTTCGTGATATATGCTGAAAATTTGTAATTTGTAAGAAAATTGCAAATCTCGCTATTGACAGGTAACAATCAGCATAACAAATGATTGGCTGATGATATTTGGCATTTATGGACGTTTCAGATAAAATTAATGAATTCTGAAAGGCTTTAGCTTTGCGGCTGATTTATCAGGAGATAATTACTGACTGATAACAGTAGGCATGATGAACTGGCTGATTACGGTTGGCATTCCGAA
>NZ_FOXH01000007.1:0-177864 GCF_900115665.1 Pseudarcicella hirudinis | reverse complement strand
TTTTTGCGTTTTCATAATGTTGTAATGTGTTTAATCAGAGATTGTTAGATATATGAGTTGTAAGTGACTTTCTTGTCGTTTGATGGAACAAAGTTGGCAGGAAAAAGGTGGTGAATGCAGAATATTCTCCGAATTGGCTTATTGTCAAGCCGAATAGGTCGATTGTCAAGCCGAATTTTAATTTCAGATTTTTTTTAGACCTTTTTATTTATCATTATTGAAATTTTATTGGCGAGTTGTTGCGAAATATATAATTTGCGGAAACTTTATACTGTAAGAAGTTAATTTATGGGAAAAACCGCGCTTTATTTGGATAGGAACCGAAGGATACATTGGATTCTCTGGATAGTTTATATTTTTTATACAGACTTATTAATTTACATTTATGATGGTGGTGGAGACCTCTTAAAACTTAGTGTTCTTTTATTTGAAGGAGTTTTGAAGCATGCTTTGGTTGCTACTGTTTTTTATATCAATGCCCTCTATATCTTACCCAGTTTTTTAAAGCCCAAAAAATATTTCCTTCTTGCAGTTAACCTTATTTGTCTGATCGGTCTTTATATTTTCTTCAGATATGTTCTGACAGATTACGTCATTCCCTTTTTCGAGAGGGTAGAACCCAAACCGGTTTTGTTCTGGAGTTTTGTTACTGACAGCCTTTGGTTTGTGAATATTTATTTGTTTTTTAGTCTGGGCTACTACTTTGCATTAAAGTCTATTGAACAGGAGCAGCATATTGCCAAGCAGCAAAGTGAAATTGCTTTACGGGAAAGAGAAATCAGAATTTTACAAGAACAGAAGAGTAAAGCTGAAATGGCATTCCTGAGAGCTCAGATCAACCCGCATTTCATGTACAATACGCTTAACATGATTTACCAGAGGGTAAAAAATGCTTCCCCGCAGGCAGGGGAAATTGTTCTTACTTTCTCTGAAATGATGAGATATGCAACCAGTACGCAAATGAATAAGGATAAAGTGATGCTTGAAGAGGAAGTGAAATTTGTGAAAGATTATATAGATTTGCACTTACAAAGATTTAACTATACAATTTGTGTGGATTTTGAGGAAGAAGGGGATTTTGATAGTTATTTTATTCTCCCGATGGTATTGATTACCCTTGTCGAAAATGCCTTTAAGCATGGAGAATTAAGGGATCCTGATAATCCTCTGACAATTAAGGCTATTCTGAGAGACAATATATTTACCTTCTCTACCAGGAACCTTAAAGTTAATTATGCGATGGGAATCCATGACGAAGGAACCGGAGTTGGTGTCAGTAATATTCAGCAAAGGCTTGAAGCAGTTCATGGTACAAAACAGAAGATGGAGATAATAGATTTACCTGATGAGTATATCTGCATTTTTACACTCAACTTTAATTAGATTTAATTAGAGCCTAACCTTGAAATTCCACGTTTATTAGGTGTATTTAATAATATCAGGAAGAACTTTGTTTTTTGCTAAATGTTATTGGTCAGGTTTATCAAACTATGTTCATCATTTTGTAATTTAACATTGATTAACCGTCCACTATAATAAGTATTTTGCTTTCAAAGCTGCAGCAGGTTGAGAAAGCCTTTTTTAAAACTATAATTTGAGCAAACTATGATAAGATGTATTGCAGTAGACGATGAGCAGTCAGCACTGGATGTCGTTGTGGATTACATTAATGATACGCCATTTTTAGAATTGGTTGCGGCAACAACCGACGCAATGGAAGCTTCTAAATTATTGCAGGAGCAACAGGTTGATTTAGTGTTTATGGATGTGCAGATGCCACAGATTTCAGGCATGCGTTTTTTGCAGTTGTATGAAGGAAAAATGAAATTTATCATGACTACCGGATATGAACGATATGCTTTAGATAGTTATGAATATGGAGTAATGGATTATCTGGTAAAACCATTTTCTTATGCACGTTTTCTCAAAGCTGTTCAGAAAATGCCTTTGCCGGAGTCGATGAAGGAAGTAAAATCAAACAAAACCAAAGCTCCTACGATTAAAGAACCTTCGGAGGACTTCATTTTTGTAAAGGTAGATGCCAAGGGAAAGTTTCAACGGGTAAATTTCAAAGAAATTGTTTACATTGAAGCTGAAAAAACATACGCCTCTATTTTTACAAATGATGAAAGGATTGTATGTAATCTTACACTGACAGACCTTGAAAACCGTTTACCTCAGAAATTATTCCTGAGAGTTCACCGTTCGTACATCGTGGCACTGGAAAGAATTACGGCTATTGAAGGCGATGAAATGGTACTGAAAAAAGTAATCAGGCTGCCAATCGGTTCTACTTATAAAGCCGAGGTAATTAATACATTTCAGGATAGTTTATTCTTCAAGGACAGAGCTACTCTGGTGGATAAGACGATTCTTAATGACAATAAAGAGTAAATCTAAAAGCACCTGCCATATCAATAGCAGGTGCTTTTAGTATTTAAAACGGAGCATATAAAACTCTAATATTGCTTGAATGTTAACAAATGTTCATGCTAACTTTACCTAAATATAATAATTAGAGCATAGTACTTGTATCTTTTCAAGAATTTATATTGACTTATAGGTTTTCTTTTGATTCGGGATTATATTTGTCTGAAACTATTCTCCTGGTATTTTGAAAATTCTGATTTCAAATCGGATAATTTCTTTCTTGATTTCAGGTGAAATGTTGAGACAATTTAATTTTCATATTCCTTTATGTTAACTATTGTTATTGTTTGTTGTACAGTGATTGCCTACTTGCTGGGCTCAATTCCTACCGCTCTTTGGTATGGTGAAGCTTATTTCGGATTAGATATCCGGAAACACGGAAGTGGAAATGCCGGTGCTACAAATACTTTCAGAGTACTAGGAAAGCGTGCAGGTACAATTGTACTGCTGATTGATGCGATTAAAGGCTGGATTGCAACATCTATAGCAATGATGCTTTATTATTCGCATCTGATTGATTGGAATGATTGCGAAACTTTGAAACTTATTTTCGGTTTTGCAGCTGTTTTAGGCCATGTTTTTCCGGCTTTTTCTAATTTTAAAGGTGGGAAAGGAGTGGCTACATTATTAGGGATGGTAATGTCTGTTCATGCGGAAGCTGCTTTGGTTTGTATGGTAATATTCTTTCTGGTATTCCTTGCATCCAACTACGTTTCGCTGGGGTCTATTATTGCCTCATTAGCGTTTCCGGTTTTGTTGGTTTTGAAAACATTCGGAAACGAAAACGATTTGAATATCATCTTTGGCTTTGCCTTATTCCTGATGGTAGCTGTTACACACAGAAAAAACATCGTAAGACTTTTGAAAGGGGAAGAAAGTAGAATTTACTTCCGTCCCAAAAAGAAATAAGATGAAAATGTAAGTTTATACCATGTGGATAATAAGCCGGTCAGGATAAACAACTATTATTTTCAGATGAAATTGTATCTTTGTACCTCCTGAAATTCAGATTCAGGAGGTTTTTTATTGATAAGGTTTCCTACAACAATTTGCCATTAAAAGGTCATCAACAAATTAAAATTTCGAAATGCAAGATATTCAACATTACATTCAGGAAAATAAGGATAAATTTTTAACTGAATTACTGGATTTGTTAAGAATTCCATCAGTGAGTGCAGACAGTAAATTCAAAGCTGATGTAAGGAAAGCGGCAGAATTTATTTGTGAAAAACTTAAAACTGCCGGAGCTGATTCTGCTGAAATTTGTGAAACCGCAGGCTTTCCGATTGTTTACGGAGAGAAAATAATCGATGCGGCATTACCAACTATTCTGGTTTACGGACATTATGATGTGCAGCCCGCTGATCCTTATGAACTCTGGAATTCACCCCCTTTCGAACCTGTGGTGAAGGAGGAGAAAATTTATGCGAGAGGTTCCTGTGATGACAAAGGTCAGGTTTATATGCACCTGAAAGCATTTGAAGCAATGATGGCAACAAATACTTTACCCTGCAACGTGAAATTCATGATTGAAGGTGAAGAAGAAGTAGGATCTGATAACCTTGGAACCTTTGTAAAGTCGAATAAGGAAAAGTTGCAGGCTGACGTAATTCTGATCTCTGACACTGCTATTATTGCCAATGATATCCCTTCTATTGATGTTGGGCTGAGAGGATTGAGTTACATGGAAGTGGAGGTTACGGGGGCAAACAGAGATCTGCACTCAGGCGTTTACGGAGGTGCAGTTGCTAATCCCATTAATGTGCTTTCTAAAATGATTGCTTCATTGCATGATGAAAATAATCATATCAGTATCCCGGCGTTCTATGATGATGTTGTTGAACTTTCCGGAGAGGAAAGAGAGGCAATGGCAAAAACACCATTTAATCTTGAAGAATATAAAAAAGACCTTGATATAGATGAAGTAAGAGGGGAAAAAGGATATTCTACGATTGAGCGGGCTTCAATTCGTCCAACGTTAGATGTAAATGGTATTTGGGGAGGATATATCGGAGAAGGAGCAAAAACCGTATTACCTTCAAAAGCATTTGCCAAGATCTCAATGAGACTTGTGCCTGATCAGCAATCTGATAAAATTACTGAATTGTTTACAAAACATTTTGAGTCCATTGCCCCGGAAGGTGTAAAAGTGAAAGTGCGTGCTCATCATGGGGGAGAACCTTACGTTACTCCGACTGACTCGATTGCCTATCTTGCCGCAGAAAAAGCTATGGAAGAAAGTTTTGGTAAGAAACCTGTACCGACAAGAGGAGGTGGAAGTATCCCGATTGTTGCTTTGTTTGAAAAAGAACTGGGTCTTAAAACCGTTCTCATGGGTTTTGGGCTGGATACAGACGCCATACATTCGCCGAATGAGCATTTTGGCTTATTTAATTTCTATAAAGGAATTGAAACAATACCTTTGTTTTTTAAGTATTTTTCGGAAGAAAGTAGTAAATAGAAGAGTAATTCGGTTAATAATGGTTTGATACGTAAAAGAAACAACGGCTCGTTGTTAATGCTTGTTAATATCTGTTAAGGCTTGTTAATCAAATTTTGAATAGTAAATCAGTTAATTATCTTTGAATCAATAAATGAATAATGACGCTAAGACCAATATGGTCACTGAATCGGTATCAAATCACGATAATCTTGATAAAATGTCCGTTAAGGAGATTTTGAGAGGGATTAATGAAGAAGATAAAACAGTTCCGTTTGCCATTGAGCAATCTATTCCGCAAATTGAAGTATTAATCCCGGAGATTGTAAAACGTATGAAAGCTGGAGGAAGACTTTTCTATATAGGAGCCGGAACCAGTGGAAGATTGGGAATTGTTGATGCCTCAGAATGTCCGCCGACTTATGGTGTTCCGTTTGATATGGTTATCGGTATAATAGCCGGTGGAGATGGTGCGATCAGAAAAGCTGTAGAGTTTGCGGAAGATGATCCCGAACAGGCCTGGAAGGACTTAGCTGAATATAATATTTCTGAACTTGATACATTAATAGGTATAGCTGCTTCAGGAAGAACGCCATATGTAATCGGCGGACTGAATAAAGCCAGAGAAGCAGGTATTTTAACCGCTTCTATTTCCTGTAATCCGGGAAGTGAACTTTCTGTAGCTGCTCAGTATCCGATTGAAGTAGTAGTGGGGCCAGAGTTTGTAACCGGAAGTACCAGAATGAAAGCCGGAACCGCTCAGAAGCTTGTGTTAAATATGATTTCTACTTCTGTAATGATTCAGCTCGGTAAAGTGAGAGGGAATAAAATGGTGGATATGCAGATGAGTAATTATAAATTGGTTAACCGAGGTATTACCATGATCATGAATGAACTTGGCATAAGCAGGGAAGAAGCGGAAGTATTACTGGAAAATCACGGAAGTGTAAGAGGTGCCATTGATTCGTATCGCTCTGGTAAAGGACAATCGTAAATTAACGTTTTTACGATAGCCTTTCTAAATTTAATACCATTGCTTGTTTTGTTTTTATATTTTTTCCTGAATCTTTTGTACTTATTGAACAACCTTACAAGGTATGATAATTGATTAAGCACATTGTGTTTACTTTGTAGTCCCGGAATATTAATCGAAAACCCTTAATTAGAAATGAAAAAAATAACCCTTAACACTTTCATTTTTGCTTCTGCTTTAACACTTGGCTTTAACTCTGTTCAGGCTCAGGATTTCCCAGATGACATTAAGCCATTGGTACAGAAATATACTTGTACTGCATGTCATAAAGTGGACGCCAGATTGGTTGGACCTGCATATACAGAAGTTGCGAAAAAGAAATATACAAACGAGAAAATTGTTGAATTAATTGCAAATCCTAAGCCGGCTAACTGGCCTGGTTATCCTCCGATGGCAGCAATGAAAAATGTTCCAAAAGAAGATGCTATCAAAATTGCTACATGGATTAACTCTTTAAGAAAGAAAAAATAAGCGTGTAGTTTAGCTTTAGTAAATATGAAAAACCCTCTGAGTGATATATTCAGAGGGTTTTATTTTGAGAAAAAATGGGAAAATAGTATCATTTTGAGAATAATGATATGATTGTTTCGGATATATTTGAACTAAAACAAGGCTAATCTTGTCTAAATAAAATACCTGAATCAGGTAAGATTCTGTACAATATTCGTCCGTAAATTATGTATAAATTTCATGTAAGTATATTTTTCAGTATTAGTGAAGAGTTTTTAAAGCTTGTTCCCAAACATCGCAGCGTAATAAATGATCTCATTTTAAAAGGGATAATTGACTCATACGCTATCAGCGCAGAATCCGGGAAAGGCTGGGTTATTATGAACTGTAAAAGCAAGAGCGAAGCAAAAATACATTTGGAGAGATCACCGCTGTATGATTACTTCGACCTTGAAATTGAACAATTACTGGTATATGACTCGCAAATGTATCGCTTCCCTAAAGTTGTTTTGAATTAGGATTTCCCGTAACAAGAACAACTTTCCCGATTACTTTTCTTTTCATCATACTTGTCAGTGCTTCCGGAGCTTTTTCCAGAGGGTATGTAGCGCAAATATGCGGACTGAGATGTCCTGCTGCAAAAAAATCAAGTAATTCAGTGAAATTGGCCTGACTCTTTTCAGGTTCTCTTGCCGCAAATGCTCCCCAGAAAACACCTGTTATTGATGCTCCTTTGAGTAATGGGAGATTTAAAGGCAGAGACGGAATTTCCCCAGTGGCAAATCCTATCACAAGGTATCTTCCTTTCCAGGAAATGGAACGAAAGGCAGATTCTGCATATATTCCGCCGATCGGATCATAAATTACATCAACACCTTTTCCATCTGTTAATGTTTTAATACTGTCTTTTAGATTCTCCTTATCGTAATTGATAACTTCATCAGCTCCGAACTTCCGGCAGACCTTTAGTTTTGCATCAGAGGAAGCTGCCGCAATTACTTTTGCTCCCATAATTTTGCCCAATTCCACCGCTGCAAGTCCTACTCCACCACCCGCACCCAGCACAAGCAAGGTTTCATCCTTTTTCAGATCAGCCCTGTCTTTTAAAGCATGATATGAAGTTCCGTAGGCATACATTACAGAAGAAGCAGTGATGAAATCCATATTTTCCGGCATCGGAAAAGTTTTGGATGCATCGGCAAGTACTTCTTCGGCAAAACCTCCCCAACCTGTCAGGGAGAATACCTTGTCTCCGACTTTGAGATTTTTGACATTTTCTCCAACTTCTTTAATAATTCCGGCAACTTCGCCACCGGGAGAGAAAGGAAACTCAGGTTTAAACTGGTATTTCCCCTGAATCATCAAAGTATCCGGAAAATTGATACTGCAAGCCTTAACACTAATTACTACTTTATCCCGAATGGCTTTAGGAGATTCTATCTCCTGATAAGTCAGGGTATCGGGTAACCCGAATTGATGGCAGAGTATAGCTTTCATGATATGGAGATTGAAGGACGTGACGGGGTGAAATTAAAAAAGCCTTGCGAAATATACAATTTCGCAAGGCTTTTCATAAGATTTAGGAAAAAATAAAGCTTTTTAAGCTTTTGCTTCCTGAGTTTCGTCAGTAATTTCAAATACCTCCGGTAAATACTGAGACAAAATATTATACCAGTTAATCATTTTCTTAACGTCAGAAGGATAAACTCTCTCTGTATCAAAGTCCGGAGCAACGGTTCCCAGAAAATCAAACAATTCATAGTCTGATGCTGTTTTCGGGTTGATCGTGATTCCTTCCGGATTTTTTTCTCTTATCGACAAAAACAAATCTCCCAAAGGCAAAGAATTGTCCTGGTGATCTGCCATGTAAACTGAAATATCTTTTAAAACAGAAACGCGTGCATTAGCACCAACCACCTGGCGAGCTTTCTGTGCATCAATACTTTCAACAATTACGCCTGTACGGGTAGGCTTTAAAATTCTGTAAAGACCGCTTTTACCCGAAATATTCGCAATTTCTTTTAATAATTCCATTCTATTTTGTAATTAGTTACACAATGATTTAATGCAAAAATAGTAATAAGTCATCGTAAGTCATTGAAGGAGGGAGAGGAATTTTAAGCCTTGTACCCAAGATTGAGTTCATCAATAGCTGCTAAAATCTCTTCTCTGCCAGAGCCTTTAACGGAAGATGTCACAAAATATTGTGGCATTTCCTCCCAGGTTTCAAGCATTTTAGTCTTGTAAACTTCAACATGATTCTCAACCTGTGTCTTGGAAAGTTTGTCAGCTTTTGTAAAAACGATATAAAACGGAATACCTGAATTGGCGATACTGGCCATAAATTCCATATCTACCTTCTGAGGTTCATGTCTTATATCAACCAATACAAAAGTGCACAGAAGGTTTTCCCGGTTGGTTAAATAATCATGAATCATCGTTCCAAACTTTTCTCTTTCGGTTTTGCTGACTTTCGCATATCCGTATCCCGGTAAATCTACCAGATACCAGGTTTGATTAATCAGAAAATGATTAATTAATTGTGTTTTCCCTGGTGTCTGAGAGGTTTTAGCAAGATCCTTTCTTTGAACAATACTGTTAATAAGAGAAGACTTCCCTACGTTTGACCTTCCGATAAATGCGTATTCCGGTTTGTCCGGAACGGGGCATTTCTGGTATTCGCTATTACTTTGGACAAAATTTGCCTGTGTTATTTTCATGTTGATCTTTCCGGAAATTATGGTCATTCTGCCCGTTTTCAATCAATGATTTTTCGGGCGACCTGAATATTTTGTTAAAATGATTTCATAAGTTCTGAACTCAAAAAAGACGGAGTTATGAAATGCATCTGCAAATTTACGAATTCCGGACGAGAATAAGGTTTTTACTTGGCAAGGTTAGCTGTCTGGTTGAAAATTAAGCAGATATTTTATTTTTCAGGAGAATGAAGTCGGGCGATTTGAGAGAATTGGAAAGTCAGAATACTATTTTAATTCAGGCTTTCAGGACTAAATTTTTTAAAAGGACAGACATTCATCCCTGAATAGAAATCCTTTACCGAGTTTCTGCCGTATATTTGTGGAAAAATGAGCAGGATAGTTTACAGATCCTACCTGAAACTCATGGATGAATTTATTTGATGGAATCACTACAAAACGACCTTTTTTTGAGAGCCGCACGTGGAGAACGTGTTGAGCGAGTACCAGTCTGGATGATGCGTCAGGCAGGCAGGATTTTACCGGAATATCGTGCTGTCAGAGAAAAAGCAGGAAACTTCATTAAATTGGCTACAACTCCTGAGCTGGCAGCTGAAGTTACAATTCAGCCAGTCGATATTCTCGGTGTTGATGCTGCAATCATTTTTTCAGATATTCTTGTAGTGCCTGAAGCAATGGGCTTGCCGTATATCATGGAAGAAAGAGTCGGTCCGATTTTCCCTGAAACAATCAAATCTGTGTCAGATGTTGAGAAACTCAGGATTTCGGATCCGGAAGTTGAGCTGGCATATGTTTTGGATGCTATCAGAATTGTAAAAAAAGAATTGAATGGTCGTGTACCTCTGATTGGTTTTGCAGGAGCTCCTTTTACTTTATTATGTTATATGATTGAAGGAAAAGGTTCAAAAACATTCTCAAAGGCTAAAAAGGCTTTGTATTCTGAGACTGAGCTTTCTCATGCATTATTGCAAAAAATCACGGATAGTACCATTCTATATCTGAAAGCTCAGATTAAAGCTGGTGCCAATTTGGTTCAGATATTTGATTCCTGGGCTGGAATCCTTTCTCCGGAACAATATAGAATTTATTCACTTCCTTATATTGCGCAGATTTGTGATGCTATTACAGAAGTTCCGGTAACGGTTTTTGCCAAAGGTGCATTTTTTGCCCGTGAGGAAATGGGTAAATTGAATTGTGAGGTGGTTGGCCTTGACTGGAATATGGATATTCAGGAATCCAGAAATCTTATCGGAAATACAAAAACCTTGCAGGGGAATCTTGATCCGTGTGTGCTTTATGCATCTTTTGATGAAATTAAAAAGCAAACCCGTCAGATGATAGATGCTTTCGGAACACAAAAATACATCGCCAATTTAGGGCATGGAGTGTATCCTGATACTGATCCTGAAAAAGTAAAGTGTTTCATTGAAACAGTAAAGGAATACAGCCGGAAATAAAACAAAAGCCGTGAGATTAAGGACAAAACATCTTTAATCTCACGGCTTTTGTTTATCAATTTTTATTTCGAGCTATAATTTGGTGCTTCTTTCGAAATAGAAATATCGTGAGGATGACTTTCTTTTACACCAGCCGCTGTGATTTTTACGAAACGAGCTTTCTTCATTGTTTCGATATCTCCTGCACCGCAGTATCCCATTCCGGCTTTCAGACCACCTACCATTTGATAGAGAATTTCAGAAACTTTTCCTTTAAATGGTACTCTTCCTACGATTCCTTCAGGTACGAGTTTTTTGATATCATCTTCAGCATCCTGGAAATATCTGTCTTTTGATCCATCTTCCATTGCCTCCAGCGAACCCATTCCGCGGTATGTTTTAAATTTACGTCCTTCATAAAGTACTACTTCTCCCGGAGCTTCATCTGTACCTGCCAGTAAAGAACCTACCATAACGGTACTGGCACCACCTGCAATAGCTTTGGCAATGTCACCCGAAAAACGGATCCCACCATCAGCAATTACCGGAACACCTGTACCTTCAAGGGCTTTTGCTGCTTCATATACCGCTGAAAGTTGTGGCATTCCCACACCGGCGATGATACGGGTTGTACAAATACTTCCCGGACCAACTCCGACTTTAACAGCATCGGCACCGGCATCTGCAAGTGCTTTGGCACCTTCTCCGGTAGCAACGTTTCCTACAATAACTTCTAAAGCAGGGAATTTAGCTTTTACACCTTTCAATGCCTGAATTACACCATAAGAATGTCCGTGAGCTGTATCAATACTGATGACATCCACACCGGATTTAACCAAAGCAGCAACTCTGTCAATTAAGTCAGGAGTAACGCCAACTGCAGCACCAACTCTCAAACGTCCTAATGAATCTTTAGAAGCATTTGGATGACTTTTTCTTTTCAGAATATCTTTGTATGTAATCAGACCGATGAGTTTGTTTGATTTGTCAACAATCGGAAGTTTTTCGATTTTATATTGCTGAAGAATCTGTTCTGCTTCTTCAAGGCTGATACCTTCTGAGGCAGTAATCAGATTTTCTTTGGTCATGATTTCAACCACCGATTTGCTCATATCCTTTTGGAAACGCAGATCACGGTTTGTCAGGATTCCAACCAGGATACCATTGGGGTCGATAACAGGAATACCTCCGATTTTGAAATCACGCATGATGCGGTGGGCATCTCCGAGTGTTTGTTCGTTAGTAAGTGTAACCGGATCAATAATCATTCCTGATTCAGATCTTTTTACTTTACGGACCTGTTCAGCCTGTTTCTGAATGGTCATGTTTTTATGGATAATTCCGATACCACCTTCCTGAGCCATTGCAATAGCGAGTTCAGCTTCAGTAACAGTATCCATAGCGGCTGAAACCAATGGAATATTTAAGCGAATGTTTCGGGTTAGTAACGAATCAGTTTTGGTATCACGTGGAAGAATTTCCGAATAAGCAGGTAAAAGAAGCACATCATCGTAGGTGAGGGCTTCAAAAAGGAATTTTGATGAGTCTAACATGGCAAATAGCTTGTTTTTGTTATTTGCCAGACAAAATTACAACTTGTTTTGTACTTTTAAAAGAAAAATCGAAAAATCATTATTAATTAATTGTGAATTTCCAATTTCATGCGATTTATCCTCATTTTTTGCTCGCTGATCTGTATCAGCACTCATGCCCAAACCAAGAAATATTCTTTCAGCCAACCCAAAATGGGATCACCTTTTATTATCCTGTTATATGCTTCAGATTCGGCTAAAGCAGCTCAGACTGCCAGTAAAGCTTATCAGCTTGTAGACTCACTGAATGTCATTTACAGCGATTATCTGCCCAACAGTGAATTGAGTCTGTTATCAAAAACAGCAGGAGATAATCAGTTTCATTCGGTATCTCCGGCCATGGAAGATATTCTGAAAAAATCTGTTTCAGCTTCCGAAAAAAGTGATGGGGCATATGATATTACAGTAGGACAATTGGTAAAACTCTGGAGGAAAGCCAGGAAAGAAAAACAATTTCCGGAACTGAAAAGCCTGACAATTGCCAGACAGAATGCGGGATTTCATCAAATTATCCTGGATACGATTAATCACCGTGTAAAAATAAATAAACCTGAAATTTTGCTTGATTTAGGGGGAATTGCCAAAGGGTATATTGCTCAGAAAGTAGTTGATTTTGTGAAAAACTCCGGGATTCAAAGTGTTTTGGCCGATGCAGGGGGAGACTTGGCAACAGGGACAGCACCTCCCGGAAAAACCGGATGGTCCGTTGGGGTGAATGTGCCAAATTCAGAAGAGCTGATGCAAAAACTGGTATTCCTTCAGAATAAAGCCATAGCCACCTCAGGTGATATGTATCAATACTTGGAATTGAACGGGAAACGTTATTCTCATATTATTGACCCGAAAACGGGACTGGGTCTTACTCATCAGAGAAATGTAACCGTCATTGCTCCTGATGGAGCCACGGCAGACTGGCTTGCAACAGCGTGTAGTATTTTGCCGGTTAAAAAGAGCTTAAAACTAATCAGATCTGTTCGGGGATGTGAATTGCTGATTGCTGAAATCCGGGACGGAAAAATACTGAAATGGCAATCAGAAGGTTTCGGGAGTTATCTGAATCCGGAAAATTGATTGCCAGATAATCGTTCAGCGGGATAATTCAGAACAGTGTTTCGCTGAAAAATTGAGTAGTTTTATGAAAAAAACGATTCTTATATACTAAAGGTAAATAAGATAATATTTTACTTAAATTTCTCTAAAAGTTCAACTATGTACAAATTATTACCGTTAGCCCTCTTTTGCTTCCTCTCAATTTCATCAAAAGGTCAGGATTTTAAAGCTTATGATCAGGAAATTGCTAATACTTCCGTAAAATTTAAAATGGTGCCGATTCCGGCGGGAGAGTTTTTATTAGGCAGTTCTTCAGCTGAAAAAGGCCATGAAGCCGATGAAAGTCCACAGGTAAAAGTTAAAATAGACGCTTTCTGGATGGGAGCCTATGAAGTAACTTACGATGAATATCAATTGTTTTTTGAGGAAGAAAAAGATCCGGATCCTAAACCGGATGCCATTACCCGTCCCAGCCCTCCTTATATAGACTTTACCCTTGGAATGGGAAAAGTAGGGGGATTTCCTGCCAATTCTATGCAACAATATGCAGCATTGATGTATTGCAAATGGCTGTATTATAAAACCGGCGTATTTTATCGTTTACCTACAGAAGCAGAATGGGAATATGCTTGCAGAGCAGGCAGTAAAACGAGCTTTTTCTTTGGAAATTCTTCTGAAAAGCTAAGTGAATATGCCTGGTTCGGTAAGAATGCCGATAATCATTATCATCATGTGGGTGAAAAGAAACCTAATCCCTGGGGTTTGTACGATATTTTAGGAAATGTGGGAGAGTGGACACTTGACCAGTATGATGCCGATTTCTACAAAAATCTGACAGATGGTACTGCCAATCCTTATAATAAGGCAACCAAACGTTATCCAAGTACTGTAAAAGGCGGGACGTTCAAAGATGGGGAAGAGCAGTTAAGAAGTGCAGACCGACTAAAATCTGACCCGATCTGGAACAGAAGAGACCCTCAGATTCCTAAAAGTAAGTGGTGGAATGCGGATTCTCCTTTTATAGGATTCAGAATTGTCAGACCGCTTAAACAACCTTCCCAGACTGAAGTAGAGGCTTTCTTCGAGGAGGTTTTAAAGTGAGTGGTGTAACCACATAGACATATAGAAAACATAGAATACTTAAAGAAAGAATAGAATATATATTGAAAACACAGAATAAAGGAAAACATAGAATAAGTGGAAATTACTTATTGTTAATAGTTTGAATTGTTATAGAAGGTCATTTTCCTGGAACAAATCGCCTGATTTTTGCTTTTTTAATGCCTGAAATTCCATATCAGGACAAGTATTTTGTGATATTTTGATAATTTTTGGGATAATTTCAGAGGAGCATGCTTATAAATGAAATCTGAAAACCAAAACCGAATATATTTTCCTCAAATTTTAAAACCTCAAAGACATGAGTCAATCCAGAAGAGATTTTGTAAAAAATACCTCAATTATTACCGGTGGTTTGTTATCTGCCCCATTGATTTCAAATGCGAGTTTTTTTAACAGTAATACTGATGATACCATCAAAATAGCCTTAATAGGATGTGGAGGAAGGGGTACAGGAGCTGTTTTACAGGCTTTAAGTACCAAGCAAAATGTTAAGCTGGTAGCAATGGCAGATGTTTTCAAAGATCGTCTTGATTCTTGTTACAAAGAAATTACCTCTGATGAATTTGCTTCGCTTAAAAATAAGATAGGCGTAAAAGATGAAACCAGATTTGTGGGTTTTGATGCTTATCAAAAAGCAATTCCTTTAGCAGATGTTGTGATACTTACCACGCCTCCGGGTTTCAGGCCAATGCATTTTGAAGCGGCTGTTAATGCTGGTAAGCATATTTTCATGGAGAAACCTGTCGCTACAGATCCTGCAGGTATTCAAAGGGTTCTTGCTGCTGCAGAAAAAGCAAAAGCCAAAAAACTGAATGTAGTGGTTGGATTACAGAGACATTATCAGAATTCTTACCGTGAACTAATGAAGAGGATTCAGGATGGAATGGTAGGAGATATCGTTTCTGCTTCTGCCTGGTGGAATAATGATGGAGTATGGATGAAACAAAGAACCCCGAGTATGACTGAAATGGAATATCAGCTTCGCAACTGGTATTATTTCAACTGGATTTGCGGAGATCATATTACTGAACAGCATATTCATAATATTGATGTAATTAACTGGGTGAAAAATGCTTATCCGGTAAAGGCCAGAGGAACAGGAGGTAGAGAGGTTAGAAAAGGGAAAGATTATGGCGAAATTTTCGATCACCATATTGTTGAATTTGAGTACGCTGATGGTACCATTTTAAATTCACAATGCCGTCATATTAAAGGAACCTGGGCGAAAGTAGATGAGATGGTAATCGGGACCAAAGGTAAGGTAATGTTTGATGCAGCGAAAATGGTTGACAGCAAAGGAAATGCCCTTTATGCTTATGATAAGAAAAATGAAAATAATCCGTATCAGACCGAGCATGATGAGTTATTTGAAGCAATAGCCAAAGGAAAATATCAGTTTGCAGATGCTGAAAACGGAGCAAAATCAACCATGACTTCTATTTTGGGAAGATTAGCTACTTATTCAGGACAGGTAATTGAATGGGATAAAGCCATCAATTCGGGAATTGACATTGCCCCAAAGAATTTTGCATGGGATGCAGACATGCCATTGAAGCCTGATGCAAATGGCTTGTATCCGGTTGCTATTCCAGGAAAGACCAAATACTTTTCTTAAAAAATGTTAAAGAAGCAATCTATCTGAGATCTTTGATGTTCATTTGATAGAAAGCCGGAATATTGATTTTTGTTAAAAGATATTCCGGCTAATGGATAAATTTTGACATTGATACCGGGAATTATTAATTTCGGAACATTCAAAATAAACCATTGGGTTTTCATTTAAACTTTATAATCATGGAAAACAATCAATTCTCACCTTATTACTCGCATGAGTCGCGTCAGGCAGATCAAGCCAGATTTATGGCGAAAGTATTCGCCTGGATGTCTCTTGCGCTGGTAGTGACAGGAGCTATCGCTTTCTGGGTAGCAATGACTCCCAGTTTAACTGAACTGATTTTTAGCAGCAGAATAACTTTTTATTTAATGATCGGTGCTGAATTAGGCGTTGTCTGGTGGTTAACTTCAAGAATTCAGACGATGTCTGCAACTACGGCGACATTATGGTTTTTCTTATATTCTGTTTTGAATGGTGCAACACTTTCTGTCATCTTTTTTGCATTTACAGCTGCATCAATTTCTGCGGTATTTTTCATTACAGCCGGTACATTTATGGTGATGGCAGCTTATGGCTACTATACTGAAAAAGATCTGACCTCATGGGGAAACCTTTTGTTTATGGCCTTAATCGGACTGATTATTTCAGGAATCGTTAATATGTTTCTGAAAAGTGATATGTTTGGTATGATCATCAGCAGCATCGGAGTATTGGTTTTTGTAGGTCTGACAGCTTATGATACTCAAAAAATCAAAGAAATGCATGCAGAAGGAATCAACGGAACAGAAGACGGTAAGAAATATGCCATTTTAGGAGCTTTAAGATTGTATCTTGACTTTATTAACTTATTCCTGTATATGCTCCGTTTATTGGGAAATCGCCGATAATCGCTTTGCAATAAAATTTTCTGAAAACTCTCCGTTTTAAATATCCGGAGAGTTTTTTTATGGACTTGACTGTACGCTCTCAATAGAGTTGAAAAGGAATAAGTTGAAAGACTATTAGTAAAAAAAGGGATTGTCTTCCGGTATTTTCGCAGGCAGCAGAAAATAATTAACCGGAGGTAACTGAAAGAAAAATTAATCAGACATCCTGTATCGGGTGATATCATTAAATAAATTTTTTGAAGAAGCGAGTGATTCGGATAAAGGACATTTTGATACATTAAATCTGTTTTTTTAATAGATGGAAAATTTTAAAATTGGTCCTTTCGAAAGATTTGAGGGTGTTTTCGGGTAATTTCTACAAGCGTTTAATGTTAAAAACAGGTGCTAAAGGGATAGTGATTTTAACATCGGATAAGTATCATGACCGGAGAAAATATGAAACAATTATACATATTTGTTGTAGAGATTAAAGGGCTTTTTATCTGAAGGAAGAGATTAAAGAAATTATGAAAAAGATATAAGAGACATATATTAAACATTTAACAGGTTTTTCAGTCCAAAAAATCACATCGTGTAAATTTTATCAGTAAATTGCGACTTGAAACCATGTAATCACGTTTAAATACTTTGAGGTAAAACATTAAATTATCAGGAATGATTTGATTTTCAAATTGTTATCTGATTACTTTGTTTAACCCCGCTTCAAACTAAGAAAGTCATGCAATATCAACCATCAGACTATCTGCCAATCATAGTTCAATTAATTGCGGCAATAGGCTTTATTGTGGCGACTATGATTGCCACTCACTCATTGGGGCCAAAGCGCAACACCAAGTTGAAAAACGAAGTTTTTGAATGTGGTATCGAATCAGTGGGAGACGCTCGTACTCCAATCTCAGTTAAATATTTCCTGGTAGCTATCTTATTCGTTTTATTCGATGTGGAAGTTATCTTTATGTATCCGTGGGCGGTGAACTTTATTCATTGGGTAAATACATCTGCGGCGGTTGCTAAAGAAATGTTCCTTGAAATGCTCGTGTTTATGGCTCTTTTGTTAACAGGTTTTGTGTACGTTATCAAAAAAGGAATCCTGCACTGGGAAAAATAAACATTGTTTAACAGGGGTCTTATTTTAAGATATTGATAAAGGCTTTTGTAAAACGAATGATTTTAAATTCACTCTGTTTATATAAAATTAACTGTTAACAGGTTATTGTTAACTGTAAGAATAATGAGCGATAGAAAAATACAAATGGTAGATGCCCCTGCGGGCCTTGAAGGACAAGGTTTCTTTGCTACCAGTCTTGATTCTCTGGTAGGGTTGGCGAGAGCTAACTCTCTTTGGCCTTTGCCATTTGCTACTTCATGCTGCGGTATTGAATTTATGGCAACGATGGCTGCGCATTACGATATTGCTCGTTTCGGTTCTGAACGTTTATCATTTTCAGCCCGTCAGGCTGATGTTTTGATGGTAATGGGAACAATTGCCAAGAAAATGGCTCCGGTTGTAAAACAGGTTTATCTTCAGATGGCTGAACCCCGCTGGGTTCTGGCTGTGGGAGCCTGTGCTTCATCCGGTGGTATTTTTGATACCTATTCAGTACTTCAGGGTATTGACAGAATTATTCCGGTAGATGTTTATGTTCCGGGATGTCCTCCCCGTCCTGAACAGATCCTTGACGGTTTTATGCAGATTCAGGAATTAGCAAAAAGTGAATCAACCAGAAGAAGACAAACTCCGGAATATAAAGAGTTACTTGCTTCTTACGGAATAGAATAATTTTGAAAGAGAGAATGAGTGAATATTAAAATGGAAGAACCTAAACCGTATTCACTTAATTCAGTAATCTATCATTCTGCCATTCTATCATTCAAAATTGAAAATGACAAACGAACAAATCGCACAAGACTTACTCTCACAATTTGGTGAAGAAAAGATATTCGGTATTGTAGAAAATTATGGCTTATTGAACGTAACTACTACTACTGAAACAATCGTACCTTTGTTGCATTACTTATATCAGCATCCGGTTTTTAAATTTCAGTTTTTAACCGATTTGGGAGGTATCCATTTCCCTGATGCAAAAGGACAGGAGCTGGGCGTAATTTACCATCTTCACAGCCTTGAGAACAATGTACGTCTGATCGTTAAATTACATGTACCAATTGATGCACCTGATGTACCGACTCTTACCGGTTTGTATGCTACAGCCAATTGGATGGAACGCGAAGCATTTGATTTCTATGGAATTAATTTTGTCGGACACCCTAATTTAATCAGAATCCTGAATGTTGAGGATATGGATTATTTTCCGATGAGAAAAGAATATCCACTGGAAGATGCCACCCGTGAGGATAAAATTGATGCCTTATTTGGAAGATAAATTAATGAAAGAATGAAATAATGGTAAGATGAATAGACCCTTGTTAGGTTTTTTCTAATTCATTCATTCACTCATTCGCCATTCACTCATTAGAAATATGTCAGAAGTTGCTTTAGTTGCAAACCCCAATGTGGGAATTGCCAAACCACAAGAGAGTAATAAAAAATACGTCAACGAGCTAACCACCCTAAACTTAGGGCCTACTCACCCGGCTACCCACGGAATTTTCCAGAATATCCTGACTATGGATGGAGAGACTATTGTCGATTCAGAACAGACTGTCGGATATATACACCGGGCTTTTGAGAAAATCGCTGAACGCCGTCCTCTTTATCAAATCACCACACTTACCGACCGGATGAACTACTGTTCTTCGCCAATCAATAACATGGGTTGGCACATGACAGTGGAGAAACTTTTGGGAATTGAAGTTCCTAAAAGGGCTCAGTATATCCGTGTGATTATGATGGAACTGGCACGTATTGCTGATCATATTGTCTGTAATTCTATCCTTGCGGTTGATACAGGAGCTTTAACAGGCTTTTTGTATGTAATGCAATGGCGTGAACATATTTATGAGATTTATGAAGAAGTTTGCGGAGCGCGTCTGACCACCAACATGGGGCGTTTCGGAGGAATGGAAAGAGACTTATCGAAGGAAGCTATCCGTAAAATCAATGTTTTGCTTGATGAATTCCCTAAATCCCTTCTGGAATTTGAAGGCCTGGTTAAGCGTAACAGAATTTTCATGGACAGAACTACCGACGTAGGAGCCATTTCTGCTGAACGTGCTTTGAATTATGGTTTTACAGGACCAAACTTAAGGGCAGCAGGTGTGGATTACGATGTTCGTGCCATGAACCCTTACTCTTCTTACGAAGATTTTGAATTTGAAGTACCTGTCGGAACAAAGGGAGATACCTATGATCGTTTCCTTGTACGCGGAGAAGAAATGTGGCAAAGTCTGAACATTATCAGACAGGCCCTGAATAACCTGCCCGAAGGTTCTTATCACGCAGATGCTCCTCACTATTATCTTCCTAAAAAACAGGATGTTTACCATAATATGGAAGCGTTGATTTACCATTTCAAAATAGTGATGGGTGAAATCGATGCTCCGGTTGGTGAGGTATATCATTCTGTGGAAGGGGCTAACGGAGAATTAGGCTTTTATTTGGTTTCTGACGGAGGACGGGCTCCTTACCGATTGAAATTCCGTCGTCCTTGTTTTATATACTATCAGGCATTCCCTGAAATGATTGTCGGCTCAACGCTTTCTGATGCCATTGTAACTATGTCGTCAATGAATGTAATTGCAGGAGAGCTTGATGTTTAGACGAAGAAAAATGTAATTTATTTTTTCTTTGTGAAAGGATTAAATGAAAGATTGGTTTATCCGCAATTTTTCTCTGAAGCTGAAATGCTTGTTTTTCTTAATATTTTTTAGAAAATGGTTAATACACAAACGATACAGTTTCCGGCGGACACGCTGGAGTTGGTTCATAAAATCATCAAGCGTTATCCGGAAGGAAAACAGAAGTCTGCTCTTTTGCCGATTCTTCACCTGGCTCAGGCCGAATGGAGGTGGTGTAGTCCGGAAGTAATGGATTATGTTGCCGGGCTTCTTAACATCAAACCTGTTGAGGTTTATGAAGTAGCAACATTCTATACTATGTTTCACCTCGAACCGGTAGGCGAACATGTAATTGAATATTGCAGAACAGGTCCTTGTTGTTTGATGGGTGGCGTGGATGTGTATGATCACCTTAAGAAGAAATTAGGAATTGAAACAGGAGAAACCACACCGGATGGAAAGTTTACTGTCAAGGAAGTGGAATGTCTGGCTGCCTGCGGCTGGGGACCTGTTTTCCAGATCCGTGAAAAATATTATATGAATCTTACCAATGAAAAAGTGGATGAGATCATAGAAGAGCTTTCAAAATAATCCTGTTATTCTGAAATTTATTAAAAATGAAGATATTAACCGAACATATAAACGTTCCAGGTATTGAGACCATCGATGTTTTCCGTAAACACGGTGGATATAGTGCTGTAGAAAAGGCATTAAAGAAAATGACTCCTGATGAAGTAACTGAGGAAGTGAAAAAATCAGGTCTTCGTGGCCGTGGAGGAGCAGGTTTCCCTGTGGGTATGAAATGGTCATTTCTGGCAAAACCTGAGGGCGTTCCCCGTTATCTGGTTTGTAATGCTGATGAATCAGAACCAGGAACATTCAAAGACCACTATCTGATGTGGAAATCACCACATACACTGATTGAGGGAATGATTGTTTCGAGTTATGCTCTTGGAGCAAATACTTCTTACATCTATGTTCGGGGAGAGTTGATGTATGTAGTGAATATTCTTGAAAAAGCTATTCAGGAGTGTTATGATAAAGGTCTTTTAGGAAAAAACATTCTTGGCAGTGGCTATGACCTTGATCTTTTCGTGCAACCAGGTGGCGGAGCCTATATTTGCGGTGAAGAAACAGCTTTACTGGAATCTCTGGAAGGAAAACGTGGTAATCCAAGAAATAAACCTCCGTTCCCTGCTGTAAAAGGACTCTGGCAATCACCAACCGTTGTAAACAACGTAGAGTCTATTGCTGCCACTTCATGGATTGTAAATAACGGAGGAGAAGAATATGCTAAAATCGGTATAGGCCGCAGTACCGGAACAAAACTTATTTCTGCTTCCGGACACCTTCGTAAACCTGGGGTTTATGAAATTCCGCTGGGTATTACCGTTGAGGATTTTATCTACGCAGATGAATGGTGCGGTGGTATTCGTGAAGGACATAAATTGAAAGCTGTAGTTGCCGGGGGATCTTCTGTACCGATTCTTCCTGCTGAATTAATTTTGAAAACGGCAAATGGCGAAAATCGTCTGATGACTTATGAATCTTTGTCTGACGGAGGATTCGCTACCGGAACAATGTTAGGATCAGGAGGATTTGTGGTAATGGATGAAACAACCTGTATCGTTCATAATACCCTGACTTTCGGACAGTTTTATCACCATGAATCTTGCGGACAGTGCTCTCCTTGTCGTGAGGGAACAGGCTGGATGGATAAAGTGCTTCACAGAATTGAACATGGAAAAGGCCGTGAGGAGGATATCGATTTATTGGTAGATGTGGCTAAAAAGATAGAAGGAAATACAATCTGCCCTTTAGGAGATGCTGCGGCATGGCCTGTAGCTGCTGCGATACGTCACTTCCGTGATGAATTTGAATGGCATATCAGACATCCTGAAAAAGCTACTCAAAAAGGAGCGGTATTCATGCGTGAAGGAGCAAGTTGGACTAAATAATTTGAAAATACCTGAATTTGAAGTATTGAAATGATGAGTTCAATCTTCGATATTCAATCTTACAAGTTTTCAAATCATCAAATTGTAATAAAGATGAAAGTAACTATAGATAACATAACAATTGAGGTAGAACCGGGAACCACTATTATGCAAGCCGCCCGTCAGATCGGACCGGAAGTGGCGCCTCCTGCTATGTGCTATTATGAACCTTTGAAAGCTTCGGGCGGAAAATGCAGAGGCTGTCTGGTAAAAGTGACTGCCGGTTCTGAAAAAGATCCTCGTCCGATGCCAAAACTTGTCCCATCTTGTATTACACAGGTTCAGGAAGGAATGATTGTTGAAAATACCATCAATGAACAGGTATTGGAAACCCGCAAAGGTATTGTGGAATTCCTTTTATTGAATCACCCTCTTGATTGCCCGATATGTGATCAGGCCGGAGAATGTCATTTACAGGATTTCTCTTTTGAACATGGTGTTTCTAAAACCCGTACGGTTGAAGAACGTAATACTTTCGAGCAGGTTGATTTAGGAGATCATATTCAATTACACATGAATCGTTGTATTTTGTGTTACCGTTGCGTTTATACGGCTGACCAGATTACAGACGGACGTGTTCATGGGGTGATGCACAGAGGAGATCATGCTGAAATCAGTACTTATATTGAAAAAGCAATCGATAATGATTTCTCAGGAAATATTATTGATGTTTGCCCTGTAGGTGCTTTAACTGATAAAACGTACCGCTTTAAAAACCGTGTATGGTTTACCAAACCGGTTGAGGCACATTGTGATTGCGATAAATGTTCCGGTAATGTAACTTTATGGTACAGAGGAGAAGAAGTTATCCGTGTGACTGGCCGCAAAAATGAATGGGGAGAAGTAAAAGAATTTATCTGTAACACTTGTCGTTTCGACCGTAAAAAGACTTCAGACTGGACTATTGAAGGGCCATCTAAAGTTTCGCGTGCTTCTGTTATTTCGGCTAATAAATATGGTGCAAATACTATTAAGCCTGCATTTCCGATTAAACAGGCCGCTGAACAGTATAAGAAAATTGATGATAACAGAGATCGTTCATTCTTAGCTCCTCAAAAACAACTGAATTAAGCAAGGTTTTTGAAATCATTCTTAGACATTGTTCTGTTCGGGAAGATGGTAAAATGATTTGCTGATACAGTTTTAAGATAATAGTTAACTAAATTTCAATGGAAATTATATCGACATTATTCATCGCCAAAGCCGTTTTTATTGTTGCTGTTTTCGCAGTAACCTTAGGTGTTGCGGCATATTCAACGTATTTTGAGCGTAAAGTAGCTGCTTTCATGCAAGATCGTGTAGGTCCGGATCGTGCGGGACCTTTCGGGATTCTTCAACCTCTTGCTGATGCTGTGAAGATGTTCATGAAAGAGGATTTTATTCCAACTAATTCTAATAAATGGTTGTTTATCGCAGGGCCATGTCTTTCTATGCTTACGGCTTTAATGACCTCTGCGGTGGTTCCTTTTGGGGATAAACTGGAAATAGGCGGAGGAGCAACAATCGATTTGCAGGGAATTGATGTGAATATCGGTATCCTCTGGGTTTTCGGAATTGTATCACTTGGTGTCTACGGGATTTTGATCGGAGGATGGGCTTCAAACAATAAATACTCCCTGATCGGAGCGATTCGTGCTGCTTCTCAGAACATTTCATATGAATTAGCCATGGGAATGTCAATCATTGCCATTTTGATGTTGAGCGGATCTCTTTCTACTAAAACAATTGTAGAAGCTCAGCAAAACGGACACTGGAATATTCTTTATCAGCCGCTTGGGTTCCTTATTTTCCTGGTTTGTGCTTTTGCAGAATGTAATCGTACGCCATTCGATTTACCTGAGTGTGAAACTGAGTTGATCGGAGGATATCATACAGAATACTCTTCTATGAAATTAGGTTTCTACCTTTTTGCTGAATATATCAACATGTTTATTTCAGGGGCAGTTATGGCTACTTTGTATTTCGGAGGATATGATTACCTCGGAAACTCATGGGTTGCTGAGCACTGGGGTGAAAATGTAGCTACCTTAATCGGAGTAGGAGCACTGATCGGAAAAGCTTTGTTCTTTGTTTTTGTTTTCATGTGGGTGCGCTGGACATTGCCTCGTTTCCGTTACGATCAGCTTATGAATCTGGGATGGACCATTCTGATTCCTTTAGCAATGTTTAATGTTGTTTTAACGGGCTTCTCTATCATTTCAGGATGGTTAATGATTGTATCATGGGTAGGAGTGGCTTTATTACTGGTTGCAATTATCGTTTACGATTCTGTTACTTATAAAAAGAAAAAAGTAGCCGTTAATTAAAACTCAGATTTTGGAAATATTGAAGAAAGCTTTCTTTTTATTTTCTACTATTCATTCGAAATAAAAGTAACTGAACATATAATCAGATGAAATTATCAAATAAAACCAAAGTGCTGGAACAAGGAGAAATGACGCTGGCTGAGCGTATGTATCTTCCTGCTATTGTTGGCGGGATGGCTACCACGCTGAAGCACTTTTTCATGAAACCAGCAACGATCAGATACCCGGAGCAAAAAAGATATTTAGGGCCTATCTTCCGTGGTCAGCACATTTTGAAGCGTGATGAAGAAGGCCGTGAGCGTTGTACTGCCTGTGGTCTTTGTGCGGTTGCCTGCCCTGCTGAAGCCATCTCTATGGTAGCTGATGAGCGTAAGAAAGGTGAGGAAACGCTTTACAGAGAAGAGAAATATGCCAAGGTATATGAAATCAATATGCTGAGATGTATTTTCTGCGGACTTTGTGAAGAAGCTTGTCCTAAGCAGGCTATTTATTTACGCCACGATAAAATGGTGACAGTTTTCAACGAAAGAGATGAAGTTATCTACGGAAAAGATAAACTTGTTGAAGACATGGGAAATCGTTACTTGCGTGAAGGCTGGAAGTAATTTATTATTTGAAACTGGATGTTCGTTTGTGAAAAATATTCAGCAATAGACTGAATCCGGACGCTTAGATATTCATACATAAAAACTAACCGGAAATTCTTCCCACAGAGATTTCGGTTCATAATTCTAATAAAAGATGCAATTTTGGTACTTTCTGACAGCCTTGACACTATTGAGTGCATTGATGGTTGTTTTATCGAAGAATCCTATTCATAGTGTGCTTTATCTGGTATTTACCTTTTTCTGCATATCAGGCCATTACGTATTGTTAAATGCCCAGTTTTTAATGGCAGTTAATATTATCGTCTATGCGGGAGCAATCATGGTTCTTTTCCTTTTTGTGATCATGATGCTGGATTTGAGGAGAAATATGCCGGATTCCAAGTCAAATCTTACCAAACTTGCCGGAGCTATTCTGGGGGGTACACTTCTGGTGATTCTTGTAGCGGTGATGCGTAAAACCCAATTCCCTCAATTCAGCCAGATGGGAGGTAAATTTGATACGCAGACAGGGATGGTTGAAAATCTCGGACAGGTTTTATTCCGTGATTATCTGTTACCGTTTGAACTGGTTTCTATTTTGTTTTTTGTAGCAATGGTAGGGGCTGTAATGCTTGGAAAAAGAGAAGCTGGCGAAAGAAATTTCTAGCTGAATCTGAAAGATATAGAAAAATCCCGGAGGGCTCGCCTTTCCGGGATTTTTTATGCATTCCTCACAGTTTTAAAACATCCAGTTCAAGGTTGTTCCTCCATAGTAATTTCTTCCGGCTGCTGCATTGTAATATCGCCCGCCTGTGGCATTTAAATCGTTGCCCAGGCTGTAGGTTACATCTAATGCATTATCAATCCCTGCAAAGGCATTGATTTTAAAATGTTTGCTCAGTTTCTTCTGATAACCAATTTTACCTCCTAGCAACTGATAGGAATCTGCAGCATCAGTGTTGGCATCGTTCAGGTATATTTTATCTGTAAATTGAAAGGTAGCATTTGCATAAAATCCGCCTGAACTATTGAAATCAAGACCAATATTTACATTATTTGGCGATGTTCCGGTCAGTCTGTTTCCTGAGTAATCTTTTCCACCGGTAACATAATTTTCAAATTTATATTCCTGTAAGGTATAATTTGTCCAGAAGATGAGGGATTTACTGACAAGGTATTTCAGTGCGATTTCCAGGCCTTTTTGAGAAGTATTTCCGGCATTCGCAAAATAGTCAGCTCCATCGTCAGTTCTTCTGGTAACGATAGTTTCCCGTAGCCGGAAGCTATAGGCCGCAATGTCAAAAACTAATCTTTGTCGGAGTAAATTGCCTCTTATACCCACCTCATAATTAGTCCCTTTTTCCGGATTCAGGGCAAAATTGAAACTTCCTTCGGAGGGTCTTACTTCTGCAACACTTGGCGGGGAAAATCCATTACTGATACTTCCGTAGGCAGAAAGAGAAGAATTGATTTTTTTCAACAATGCAATTCTAGGAGAAAAGACAGGATCGAAGGTCTTTTCCTGAAGTATTGCATTTTTACCTAATCTTAGAAAACTGTAATTTAACCGGTTATAACTTCCGCCGATGGTCAGGAAAAAATTCTGGGGTAAATCAAATTCCGCCTGAGCAAATGCAAGAAACTGCCTGGCTGTAACTTCATCATCAGTTTGAAGTGTATCAACATTTCCCCTTTTGTTTCCATAGGTTTTAATACTGGAAACGCCTTGTTGATATTCAATTCCCCCACTGATTTTCCCCTGAAATAAACCGTTTTCAAATCTGTAATTGGTAACACTTCTCCCTCCCCAGGAAGGTTCCAGGCGTCTCTCGAAATTTCTGATAGAAGGATTTTCAGCCTTAGTCTGGCTTAAATAGATAGCTGTTCTGTTTGTCCAGTGCTCATTGAAATCATAATTCTGAGCAATTCCCAACTGCAAAGTTTTGAGATAAATAGCTGCCTTTTGATCCACCGCTCCAAGTGCAGTATTAACCGTTGGTCTGGCCTGGGCCGGGTTTGCTTTGTACTGAGCCAATGTAAGTCCTCCGGGGGTCTGATAAAACAGATCGGAGTATAAGAGATTGGCAGAAATCGTTCGTTTCAGATCTGTGTAGAAGTAAGTCTGTAAATTTATACCTTCTCTCTTCATAGTTGATTGAGTTCTGTAACCGTCAGCCTGTGTTTTTGAATAATTAAGAAAAGTTGTTTGTTTCTCAGAATGAGTTTTTATACCCAGATTCATAGAAAAAAGGCCAAAACTTCCGACAGTAGTCCGGGCCTGAAGCTGATCTGCTTCAGGCGCTTTTGGAGAGTCAAGTAAAATAGCGCCACCTGTTCCTGCACCATATATACTTCCGGCAGGTCCTTTCAGCACCTCTATTCTTCCTACATTCCCTAATTCAATCTGATTAAGATAAGTATTGCCACTTGGATCTGTTAAGGGAATTTCATTCCAATATACTTTTACGTTTCTGACACCAAAAGGAGACCTCAGTGTACTACCTCTTATTGACATTCTGTAACTTCCCGGTGAACGCTCTTCCATTCTCACTCCAGGGAGTGTGTTCAAAGCCGGAACGAGGTTAGTATTGCTGTATCTTTCCAGGTCATTGGATTTGAGGAGGCCGATTGAAGCAGGAATTTCTGAAAGTTTGCGATGGTTTTCATATCCGGTTACCTGTACTTCACCTAATTGCGTGTCAGATTCCTTTAAGTAGATACGAGTGGCTGTGCCGGGTTTTACCCAGCGCGTTATTTTCTGATAACCGACGAGGGAAAGTGTAATTTCAACAGAATCACCTGAAAATTTTATGGGAAATGCTCCGCGAAAGTTGCTTACCCCGCCTTGAGTACCTGCTGAATAAGAAACAGAAACTCCTCTCAGCGCTGTCATGCTTTGGCTGTCATATGTTTCAACGGTAAGCGTGTGCCGGGGAGGTGCCTGGGCGAAAATGTCTAAGCAGAAGAATAAAATAAAAATGGTAGAGATTTGTGTTTTCATGTAACAAATCTACTACCCAATGCCCAAATAAATGTGTTTTCTTACCGGTTAAATTTAGCAGAAAATCTATGATTCACAGGACAGAAAATCAGAAATCATAACCAACTGTAATTCCGGTAATGGTAGCCTTTGAATCAGGTACTGAAATGCCTTTCAAGGTATCCGAGTTTCCCAGGTTTATCAATTCATAACGGAGTTTTACGCTGATTTTTTTAACTTTTCCGCCAATTTCGAAAGAAGGAGAGATTCTCTTGGTCAGGTCAGTATCGGTATCATAAGGTGCACCGAGATTCCGGCCATAGATCTGAAGATTTGAAGTAGCAGGATAACTTACAGCAACTCTGACAGTCAGTTTTACCTTTGATTTATTATGACCATAGCTGAGTTTGGCTCCAAGTGTCGGTGAAAGGAATTTATATCGTTCTTCCTGGATTTCTTTACCATCGCCTATAGAAACGCCTCTTGCCCAGGTTTTACTTTCCAAACCTACAAATGGTTCAAATGTCATAGTACTGTCTTTCAGTCTGAAAGGAACACTCACATCAATTTGTGCTACACCGCCACGGTATGTACTGTTGAGCGGGGCATTGGTAGTGTTGATACTGTTTACAAAATCAGAAGTAAGAGAATAAGAAGTTTCAGCAGATTTAGTCTGGGAATTTAGCATGCTCCCGAATGCACTGAGCTCAAGTCTGACATTAAATTTGTTATTGACGGGCTTAAAATTAAGCTCAAATCCTGCATTTCCAACTACATTCTGTTCTTTCCAGTCGACACTTCTGAGACCCAGATAAGGAGTAATACTAAGTTTATGAGGTTCATTCGATTGCGCAAATGAGCTGATTGCAATACTTGAAAATACAATGCACAAAAGTATATTTCTCTTCATGATTTGGCGCAAAAGGAAAGACGTGTAATGGTATAACAATTTTAACACAAATTTATTGCTTTTTGCTTGATTTTAATTCTGTTTGAAAGCTGTTTTAGTATTTTTTTACATATTTTAACTTTTTAGGAAATTCATAATAATATATTTATATTGATGTATTATTGATAATAAAAATGAACTATTATTGATATATTTCTATAATTTTCTGAAAAAATATTTAACTTTTGCAAAATGGTATATAGAAGCAATGAGGAAGTAGAAAGCCTTGTAAGGAGTTTTCTGACATGCCAGCTCCCGGTTGAAGCATGGACGCATGAAGCGCATCTGACTGTTGGTATCTGGCATTTATTAAGATATACGCCGATTGAAACATTGTTACTGATGAGAGTAAACATCATCAGTTATAATCAATCCGTAAATACACCAAATAATTTTGAAAGAGGGTATCATGAAACCCTTACCTGGTTCTGGATAAAAACGCTTCATGAATTTTTGGAGGATTTTGGCAGAGAACAATCTCTGACGGATACCTGTAATGCTTTGTTTTCCAGCAAATGGTCAGACAGAAATCGTGCCCTTCAGTTTTATGAACGGGAAAAGCTTTTTTCCGTAGAAGCACGGGCAAGAATTATTGAATAACCTACCAGTATTTGCCTTTTTTCTTTAACACAAAGGTTAATCCGCGGAAAAGAATAAGTATATGAGCCAGAACTGTGTTGAAAAAGCCAAAATGTTTTTTCAAAATGGAATAACGGTCTAAAAGAGACTTCTTAAGATTTTTGATGGAAAAACCTCCGGTAAGGTATCTGGAAACAATGATTTCAAGGTTGATAATTTTCTTTGAATTTTTCAGGCATTGAATCTCCCAATCTACATCGGCACTATAAAAATGATCCGGAATGTACTCAGGCGCAATGGACTTACGGGCAATAAATGACTGATGACAAACTACCATTCCATAGCGAAAGCTTTTCCAGGTAAGAATTTTGGGTAATTTATGAGGAGTAATGACACTTCTTAATCCTTGTGCATTGCCTTCATTATCTACTAAAAGCGTATCGCCATAGTAAACATCTCCGTTTTCAGGCAGTCTGTTATATAAATTTCTGACAACTTCAATATCATTAATCTGATCCCCGGCATTCATAAACCAGATATAATCCCCCTTAGCAAGTCTCAGTCCTTTATTCATGGCATCATAAATCCCCTTATCTTTTTCTGAGACATAATTTGTAATCTCATTGCCATAACGACGGATGATATCTAGCGTTCCGTCTTTTGAACCACCATCGATAATCAGGTATTCGAAATCTCTTTCAGTCTGATTGATGACACTTTCAATGGTTCTTTCGAGGAACTTTTCTGCGTTATAAGTAATGGTGATAATGCTGAGTTTCATCTTATTTTTCTTTGTCAGTTCCCGAAGGATTAATTATTCAGCACGGAATTATAAAGCTGCCTGTATTTCTGGGCTATGATTTTTTCAGAGAAATTATCTTCAATTTTTAACCTGGCATTGGTGCAAAGAGCCTGGTAATTGTCGGATTCTAGAATAGTTAAAATACCTTTTGCCAGATCTTCTGAAGATTTGAATTTTGCAATAAAACCATTTTGAAGATGATCGATCATTTCCGGCATGCCGCCCGCATCAAATGCAACAACAGGCGTGCTGCAGGAAAGAGCTTCAGTGATTGTATTCGGCAGATTATCTTCGAGAGAGGGGACAACCAGTACGTTAGCTGCTGAGTAAATATTGATAAGTTTTTCAGTAGAATTAATCGTCCCTAAATTATTCACTTTGAAAGGAAGCGCATTCAGCACTTCTTCATTGGCTTTTCCAAAAACAACGAGTTCAATTTCGTCATTTTCTTCCCATTTTTTCAAAAAATCCAGGGATTCAACAAGATATTGAAAGCCTTTTCTTTTATCCTGGGTGTTCATCGCACCGAAGAGAACCAGCTTTTTTGAAGTAGAAAGCCCTAATTCTGTTCTGGCTTTGGCTTTATCTTTGGCTTTGAAAAGCGAAGAATCAATTGGGGTGAAAATCTGCTTCGTTTGAATATTGCAGAACAAAGCACCTGATTGAGCTGTTTCTGTAAGCCAGTTGCTACAGCCAACAACAGTAAATTTGTTTGATTGAAATGCTTTGATTTTTTGCTCAAAAACGGAAAAAGAAAGATCCTTTGGAGAAGGGTTTCTCAGAAAATGACAATTCCCGCAATGACTTTGAAAATTCATACAACCCTCAGAATAATGACACCCTCCTGTAAAAGCCCACATATCATAGAGCGTCCAGATGACAGGTTTTCCACTTTCAAAGACTTTCCTGAGAGAGCTGAGTGAAAGAAATCCAAAATTAGTCCAGTGAAGATTGATTACATCAGCCTGTTTGAATAAAGGATGGCTGGTTATATCTATGCCTGTATTGGCTGTAGAAAAAGCAAATCTGATATTTTTTGAAACTTCATGCGGGAGAAAAGTGAGTCTTTCCCAGACAAATCTGCCAAAAGCCAGTTTTTTACTCAGAAAGCCTTCTGTGTAAGATACCACATCCGAATCCGTTCCTGTTTTGGTTTGTACCAGAAAAGTTGAATCCAGCCCATTGTTTAACATGGCCTTATGTGTTCTGAAGGCAGCAATGGCAGCTCCTCCGTTAGTATCCCAGGTACTAAGATGGACAATCTTCATTTTGACAAAAAAATGGTGGATTTCAGGCTTTTTTAAGAACGGTAACCGAAAATATTAAGTTGCAAATCCATTCCTCCGTTGTATAGTTTTCTGTTGGTTAATGGGGTATGTGTAGTTTGAGGTGAATCGACAAAATACCTGAATCCGCTCCGGGTTAAAATATCAAGAATTTCCCCGAGATGCTGAGCCTGGTCCGGAAAAGAATGGTATTCAATGAAGATATTCTGAATATGAGCCAGAGAATCTTTGCAATCTCTTATTACTTCCGTTTCAGCTCCTTCAATGTCCATTTTGAGCATATCAATATGGCTCTCTTTATCCAGCAGATTTTTTAATCTTACGCTTTCAACTTTGATCTTTTCTCCCTCACCATAGATCGAAGCCGCATCTGAACCCTCGCTGGCGAAGTATATTCCTTCATCATTTGTCCAGACAGCTTTATTGATTACCTCCACATCCTTAAGATGATTAATTTTGAGGTTTTGTTCCAGAATCTGCGCTATTTTATTATCTGCTTCAAATGCTTTAATTTTTGACTGTGGATAAATGTTCTTAAAATAAGCGCATGATGTCCCGATATTTGCACCGCAATCGTAAATCAAAGGCGTAGAAGAAGCAGCTTTAAACTGATAAAATTCATCCACAAATATTTCCTTAAACTGGAATGTAAAAGACATGCAATCAGGAACCAAAAAGGTGAAATTCAGAAAGCTGATTGTTTTTGGAGTATATCTTGGCACATCACCATATTTGGCAAAAAGCCAGATTAATCTTCGTCCGTTGGCCGTACGAAGAGAACGGTAAATGTCTTTTAAAAGGTATCTGATAGCAAACACGGCAGATTTGAATAATGGTTTTGCAAACGACAAAAACTAATGTTTCGATCCTGGCTTTTAACCGGAATTAGACTTTGATTCTTTCAAAAGCATCAATATAGCTTTTTGCACTGGCATTGTAAATTTTTACTTTCTGATATTTTGCGTAATCGCCCAGCAATTCATAACCTCTGAAAGTTCTGGCCAGATAAGTAAATTCCACCGACATTGTCATATTTTGCTTTTTGATTACATCATAGATCGGAATATCTTTTTCTTTGGAGGCGTCTGTATTGTAAAAATGTACATCTCTGAAAGTAAGGATATTATCATTGTTTACTTTGAATTGTTCATGCCAGGAAGTATCTGCCCCGAACAGAAAAATCTCTTCAAACTTACGATTGACCGCTAAAAAGATTGCGGCAATCAAAACAGTCTGTGATTGGATAGAAGCAATTCCGGTTTTGTAAAACCAATGTGACAAAGTTTGAAATCCCTTGAAAATGATGTAGTTGAAATAGACTATTTTAATATTCGGATTCTTCTTGCTGATTTCCTTGAAAAAGGTCGATTTCTTAGCTTTTTGAGGAACGTAGAGGTTTATTTCCCAGGCAGTTAATTCAGTAATAGCTTTGAACGTTTTCCGGATATCCTCCCTGTCGAAAGTAACTCCGTCATAAATAAAAAATGCGGGATCAATCAAAACATAGTTTTGAGGTTTAAGGATTGGATAATAATCTGAGCTGGCGAAATTATTGACACAAAACAGTTCGGTAGTCTTCAGAAATTCCAAATCTTCTTCAAGTGTCACTTTCAGAGAAGGACCGTTTCCTAAAACCGAACAATATTTCGTTTTTTTAGAGGGAAGAGCAGAGGGTCTCTGAAACATTACAAGTACTTTCAGTAATGAGACACAGGTCTGAACCATTTTTGTAGCAAATTCCTGCAATTTCAAAACTATTTCTATCATCGGATTCATAAATATAAAATAGCTTAGTTTATGGTAAACGACTAAGCTTCAGGTTAGTTATCTCTTTAATAATTGAAGTATCTTTTTGATTGAACTGTCAAGTAAGGTATTGATTTCCGGGGAGATTTTCAGGGTATAAACAGTGAAAATAAAAACACCGGTAATTAACGCGGAACGAATTGGTGTATCAATCAGAAAGCCGGGAATCCCTGCAAAACCAGGAACAACAGGTAATAGCATTGATAGAAAATAGACCGCTGCCATGATAATCAGAATGTACAGATTGTGTAAAGAAAAAGGCTGCATGCCAAACTTGTACCAGACAAAAAATGTACGAAAACTGTTAAATGCCAGAATTGATAAAGCTGTAGCAATAGCACTTCCGGTGATGCCATATTCCGGAATTAAAGCCTCGTTGAGCTGCCATGTTCCGAATATGAGTAAAATCATGAAAATACTGTCGAAATAGTAATACTTTGAGGTCGAAAGAATGATACCATTCACTCCGGTAAACATGTCAAAAATCTGCCCGATACCAATGATGATGATAACCCATTTCCCTGTTGCGTATTCAGGAGGTAAAATGGCAAAAACATTGTGCAGATTGGCAATAATGCCGATGAAAACCAACCCTCCGATCAGCAACTGATTGATGCAGCTTTTCTGATAAACCTTCAAAATATTATCAAGGTCATTGTTGCGCCAGGCATCAGCGATAACGGTTCCGGAAATTCTGGCTAATTGCTGTGAAGGCATTGAAATAACGCTTCCAAACATCATTACCGTAGCATAAATCCCATTTTCAGAAAGCCCTTTGTGAGCTGTAATCTGAATCTGGTCGATGTATTTTACGATCTGCGTGGTAAAACCTGAAAGAAAGGTTAGGGCACTCAGACTGGCAATTCCTCTGATTAACTGAGGGGTAAGAAAGTTAAGCTGAGGTTTGAGATTCAGGTTGCCGTCATACCAGACTTTCCCGATCATTACCAGTGTAGGAAGACAGATTGCAATTTGCCATAGAATAATGAATACCTGAAAATTGACAAGTTTCAGCAAAAATATAATGATGGAAATGGCAATGAAGATCCTTTGTCCGAATTCTTTCCAGAATGTCCCGGTAGTAGCATTATACAAGGATTTGGCATAATTATCAAAAACGTTAAAATATAGGGTAAACAAGGTAAGCGGAATGATGGAATAGAGATTTTCTTCTAAAATTCCCGAAGGCTCAGCGTTTAATAATTTGTAGATAAAAGGCTTATAAATACTGAATAAACCCATACAAATGACAAATCCAATCAGAGAGATCATACAGGAAAGGAAGAGAAAGCCATTGTTACTATTCTTTTCATCCCTGAAATGCGGAAAATATCGTATTCCGGCGGTATTAAAACCAAGATTAGAAAATTGAACCAGCAATACCGTTATACTCCACAATAAGCGAACCAGCCCGTTTTCCTCGGTGGTCATGCTGTGAGGCATTAACCAGGAAGTGGTAAAAAAGCCCAGAGCGACGCCCAGATAGGCATATATTGAACTTTTTATGGTTTGCTTTACAATGATTCCCAATTTGTTGTAAGTGTTTTATATTTCAGACAAAAGACGAAAACTAAAATGAAGGACAGAGTCTTATGTCTTTATTCTTTTATTTCAGGTTTTCGGTTATTTCAGATCATCAGAACTCAGGGCTGTTCCGGCTTTGATGTCTGTTTTAGCAGTTTTTGAAAGAATTTCCTCATAATATCTGGTATGTAATCCGCTTGCCGGACGGATAGAACGTACATTTTCAGCAGTGAATGCTTCCCCTGCTTTAATGTCTTTTACCACATATAAAGAACGTTTATATTGCAGGCTTTTTTGCTCTTTAGGACTGAGTTCATAGTTTACTTTACCTAAGGCTAAAAATGCTCTTTCAGACTCGATGACAAGGCTGTTCAATTCAGCAGGTTCCAGTGAGAAAGTTGAATCAACTCCTCCGTCAGCCCGTGAAAGGGTAAAATGTTTTTCAATAACTCTGGCACCAAGCGCAACTGCCGCTATGGCAGCTCCGATACCCATCGTATGGTCCGACAACCCTATCTGCACATCAAAGAGGTCTTTCATGTGTGGGATCGTCAGCAGATTTGTACTCTCCGGTGTGGCCGGATAAGTACTGGTACATTTAAGTAGAACCAGGTCTTTGCAGCCATTTTTACGAAGAACTTTCACAGATTCCTGTAAATCTGCAATAGAGGCCACACCTGTGCTCATGATGACAGGTTTTCCGGTTTTTGCAACTTTTTTCAGTAAAATGTGATCCGTATTTTCGAAGGAAGCAATTTTATAGCAGGGAACATCAAGCGATTCCAGGAAGTCAACAGCGGTAGTATCAAAAGGGCTGCTGAATGCCAGCATGCCATGTGCTTTGGCACGGTCAAAAATTGGTTTATGCCATTCCCATGGGGTATAAGCCAATTGATAAAGTTTATGGAGACTTTGCTGTTCTTTCCAAAGATTATCAGGGTCCTTAATTTTAAACTCATCGCTTGCTCCATCAAAAGTAATGGTATCAGCGGTATAAGTCTGTAGTTTCAGCGCATGAGCACCAGCTTCTGCCGCTGCGTCAACAATGGCAAAGGCCCGCTCAAGAGATTGATTATGATTGCCAGACATTTCAGCAATGACGAAAGGCTTATGGTCAGGACTTATAAGAGTATCTGCGATTTTGAACATAATGCAAAGTTACAAAAATAAAAAGAAGGCTTTTTAGCCTTCCCGATAAATCTTCTTGCGGAATTACCTGTAAAATTATTGTATTTTATTTAGGAGTTTCGATATATAGCTGACCAATTTCAGTTGCATCCAAAACACGATTATAAATCCTTACATCGTCAATTTTACCTTTAAAGGTTAGACTGCCATCTACTCTGCTTCCAATTCTGGCTTGAACATTACTTAAATTATATGCAGGTTCTCCTGTTAAATGCAATTGACTCGCGACCAATTTTGAATTTACATAAATTTTTAATTCATTTTTGCTTCTGGTAGCAACTACATGATACCAGGTTGAAGTGTCATTTGGAAGTTTGCCTTCAGCTATGGAATTACCATTACCACTTGGATTTGCATAAGTCCACATTCCCCAGCCTAAATTTACTGTATTTGCCAGGCATAGTGCATGGTCTCCATTCCCATAGGTATTTCCTACATTTATTATTACGAAAACTCCTTGGGTTCTAGATTGATTAAATGGAATTTCATCGTATTTAACCCAGGCAGAATAGGTGAATTCTTTGAAAACAAAAGTATCTTCAGGTAGTTCAATAAATGAGGAATAGCCATTGAATTGAAAAGCTGAAGCTTCTCTGCCAAATCGGTCTGTGGTGGCCTGAACATTTTTTAATATACCATCATTAGAGGGTTTATTGACATCCCTTCCATTACCATTTAAATTGTAATAACCAATAAGACCTTTAGTAGGGAGAGGATCGATAGCCTCATTTTTACAGGAATTAAAAGCATAGGTTAAAGTGATAAGTGTGAAAATGGAGATTTTCTTCATGAAGGATAAGTTGAAATTTAATGGATGTTTCGTAATAAAATTAAATGGGTTAAATTTTTCTAAAATTAGTTTTTTTGCCTATACAGGCCTCAAAAATTCTGAATAATAAATATCATTCCTGCGCCCAGTCTTGATAATTGATAAGCTTTGTTCAAATCCAACATTATAGAGTAAATCAATTATACCCATAAATGGTAGAAATGCACCATTTATCTGAGGATATTGAGGGTGTTCGTAGTTGTGATAATAAAGTGGAATATTATGTTTTGTAAACTCTCCTCCGGGTGTATTAGCTTCGATATATTCTGCTGAACCTCTGGCCGAAAGATAGCTGTTACAGTTGATCGCTCTGATAATTTTCACGGTTTTAACATCTTTTATTTCAGGGAAAGAACCTAAATCGCTGGCTCGGATAAGTGGGGTATCAATCCCGATCCAATTACAGATTTGACTAATGAATTTGCAATGGAAGTCTGCAAGAGAGGTGAAGGTTTGGCTATAGAACTCTTTAATTAATGGATTTACAGTACTAAAATAAGTAGACTTCCGATATGCATCTTCAATTTTGCGAAGATGATCAACACTCCATTTTGACTCATTATTAGGTTCGGCATTTAAAATAGTTATTTCATCAAAACGAGCAGTTTTTTTAACGGGGATGGATAATATAATTTCTTCACCTTTGATATTTTTAATTCTATTTCTGGTTTGCCAGCTGCGTTGCATTAATTGAACATTATCAAGGAAAACAAACACGTCTACTTTATCAATCATATCAAAATAACCAAGCCAAGGTAAATAGGTTGGTTGCATAACTGCACATATTTTACTCTGATTCATAATTTTCTTTAAAAAATGACATATAAATTACATCATGTAATTGGTTCTTGACAAAATGATGTTTTTTTAAGACTCCTTCTATTTCAAAACCCATTTTCTCATACAACTTCATCGCAGGAATGTTGCTTGATAATACTTTTAAGAATACCTTTTTAAGATTTAGTTCATCAAAGGCTTTTTGAAGCAGTAAATTTATTACTTTTTTGCCATATCCTTTACCTCTTGCGTCAACTTCTCCAAAGTACAGCCCTAACTCGGTTGTACCTGCCTCCCAATTGATAAACATCAATCGGGCAATACCTATTGGCTTATCGAGGTCATTTGAATAGATTCCCCAGATTCTTTGGTCAGGATCTGAATTATTATTGTTTACCCATTCTGCTACTTCAGATTCAGTGTTTTCAGAAGTTTTAGCCATAATTAAATCAGCAAGCTCTTCGTCTTTCTTCCATTTAACTATTGAACTAAAAAAGGTTTCTTTTAATGTGACTAGTTGAATTGACATTTGATAGAAAATAAAAAATAAGAGCTGAAACATATAAGATACTCAGTATTTTGTCGTCTATTCGCATTTTACTAAAGTAATAAACTGTATAGATAGGCTATCTAGACAACCATGAGAACAAAATTAATCGCTATTATCACATTTTTTATATCATTTTCAGCTATTGCACAACAATCCAATACTTTTCCTGCGAGTGGAAATGTAGGTATTGGAACAACTACACCTTTAGGTATATTAAACAATTATCCCGGCAATACCCTTCACATAAAAGGAGAGCTTGTGATGGAAAACCCTCAGGCAGGTACACAACAATCAAACCAAACTATAATCAATGTTAGTTCTATGCAAACTGATGATAATTCAAATCGCTATATGGGTTTATTAGTTTCCCCAGTCGTTAGAAGGGGTGCTGGTTTAAAAGCGACAGGAATTTTGGTTACAGATGGTGCATATATAAATGCTAATCCAAATAAAGGAGAGTTGATTGTAACCAAACTAGCCGCTATTGGCACAACTAACACTACTTCAGGTTACACGCTTGCCGTTAAAGGTAGTATTGGCTGCAATAGAATAAAAGTATTGGATGTTTCGGGGTGGGCTGATTATGTTTTTAATAAAGACTATCATTTGCCCTCACTAACTCAGGTTGAAAATTTTATAAATATTAATAGACATCTTCCTGACGTACCATCTGAAAATGAAGTTAAGAAAAATGGAATAGATCTGGTACAAAATCAAGTAAAACTATTACAAAAAATAGAAGAATTGACCCTTTACCTAATCGAACAAGAAAAAAGGATTTGCGTGTTAGAGGGCAAACTTTCGGAGAAATAAACATTATACATTTTTCAAGTAATAATGTCTTTTATAAACCTAACAATTGATGTTTATAATTATAATGTCAGACAGAATTTAGTTTTATTAAAAATAAATTTCCGCCTTTTGAAGTCATGAAAAAATATATCTTCATAATCTTATTACAGAGTTTTTTACTAGAACCACTTTTAATTTTTTCTCAAACAAACCCGCCTCAAACATGTAATGTTTCTTCTATTTCTGTAGGTCAAATGCAAGCCAATGAGGAATTTATTAAATCATTAAATAATAAATCGAGATTATCAGGAGAAGGAAGTGTTATTACTTACATTCCTATTAAACCTCATATCTATCAATATTCAAATGGGACAGGTGGTACAACTTTGGAGGCTTTAAACAGAAACCTTGCTGCCTTGAATGCATATTTTATTAATTCCAGGATTCAATTTTACTTTTGCGGAACGTCTGTTGACTACATAAATAATGATACTTATGCAACTATAAATGAAACTAATATTAATTCTGCTGGCTTTCAAGACACATATTTTAATGATAAGAATGCCATTAATCTTCTTAGTCCCATAAATGGACCTGCACAAGGGGCATTACCATCATCCCAGTCTAATTGTAATCCTAGTAATGTGGTTTATGTTCCGTCGGGTTCATTGAAAAATTTTACATATATAATGGTTCATGAGTTTGGTCATTATTTTAACTTGTATCATACTCATGATAGAGATTTCGGTCAAGAACTAGTAACAAGATTGGGAGGAGCAAATTGTAGCACTACAGGGGATCTGCTTTGTGATACTCCTGCTGATCCGTTCGGTTTACCAGGAACTCCTGCTGCATTTGGTGTTGATTGTAGTTATTCAGGTACACTTCGTGATGCAAACGGTGATTTGTATCATCCTCCCACAGATAATATTATGTCCTATTATTATCCAGATTGTTTAACGAACTTGACAATGGGACAATATGACAGAATTGTCGGAGGGCTTCAGATCAGACAGAATGCTGTTTGTCCGGCAGATCTGGGTTTAAATTCTTACGATTTTAGTTGTCCATCTACTACATTAACAGCTCCAAATAATTTATTGGTATCCAAAACTAGTCAGAGGATTAATTTAACCTGGGTTGATAATTCTGTAAACGAGTTAGGCTTTATTATTGAAAGATCTCTTTCTCAAACATCAGATTTTAAAGCGATTGCCGGTGTTGCTCCCAATGTTACATCTTATTCAGACACAACGGCTATTTCCGGAAATACCTATTACTATCGACTTAAAGCTTCAAACACTACAAATAATTATTCCAGTATAGCAATTTTAGCTGCTAGTAATTGTCCGATCAATCAAAATTTATCTATGGAAGTTACTGGAGGCAGCACTTTACTATTTTCTGCATCATCAGCTATTAATTCAACAAGCAGCATTTCAGGAGTTGGAACAAATGTTACTTATAAGGCTTCGTCTATAGAATTAAATGTAGGTTTTGGTGTAGAAGCTGGATCTTTATTTGAGTCATTCGTACAGCCTTGCAGCAGTAGCAATTTAAGGGAATCTGCTGAACCTATAATGGTGAAAATGGAAGAATCATCAGGTAACATATATGCTTATCCAAATCCAAGTAGAAATAAGGAGTTTATTATTGAATACGAACTTGCAGAACCAAGTTTTATTAGTTTATCTCTGATAAATTTTATGGGGCAGCAAATGAAAACTATTGTTGATAATCAATTTGAAGGTAATGGAATTCATCATGTCTTTGTGGAGGCAAAGAATCTTGATGCAGGTAATTACATTTGCGTACTGAAATCAAGTAAGGAAACAAAAATTAAAAGAATTATTATTGATTAAAGCCTGTTTCTTAACTAACTATTCCGGTGATATTAAAGAGAGACTACTTTTGGAGAAGGTTTAACAACCTGGTATTTATCCTTTCGGTTGTTTTGCCATCAAAGAACTTTTGTTGATTTTTAAATCTGTCATAGACTTTTTCAGGGGAAGGATTAAGAAGGAGAAGGAGTTCTGTTTGAGAAAATTCTTTCTCCAAAACATGTAAGGCTATATAATCCGTAAAGAAATCTTTGTGAGGATTCTGATTGTCCATTGTTAGAATTCCTATAAACGGCTTATGCAAGGTTGCCACCTCATATGAAACGGTACTGCAAGATACGATAGCCAAATCACATGCCAAAATCTCTGCTATCATTTCATCTGCTGATAAATTCTGTTTGATTTGCAGATTTTCTGTTTGAAAATGACTAAAAGTTGCCACATGTTTGTTGGCCCCGCCCAAAATTAAAACGAGTTTTAAGGCTGGTTTGGATTTCAGGAGAATCTCCACAATTCTATGAGATAAATTCTCAGGATCGGCTCCTCCCAGGTTAATCAGAATGTTTGTCAGTTTATCTGGAATGCTGTCTGGCAGCTGAGTCTGAAAAAACTCCTTCCGCAACAGAGCATATTGTGTCCCCAGTAAAAATTCGGTATAAGGTTCAGAAGAATAATCTGATTTTCTGGCAGAGCCGGAATGGTTAATAATTATATCTGCATATTGATGCCAGGCATGGAGATCATCGATATAAACCAGGCTTTTACAATAGTTTTTTAATATTTTCTGATAATTTTCTGTAAAATGATACCCGTCAAGAACTACGATATCGTCTTTTGAAACGACAGTCAGAAAATTGACTAAATCTATCTGATAGTCAATTGTTTCTGGTAAGGGAATGATTGAGATCCTGTTTACGGAAAGGAGTTTTATGACATTCTCTGAAGGATTCTGAATGGCAAATTTTATCGTAAAATTGTCAATAATCATCTCAGCCATTGCCAGACAGCGCATAACATGACCCAGGCCGATTTGGGAGTTGCCATCCGCTCTGAAAATGACAGTTTTCATAAATTATGTTTTATTCTGTATTTAAATTCCGCAACTTTCCAGTCTTCTTCGTTATCGATATCATGGGCATCCATTTCTGAAACTTCTATTCCGGAGGTGTTTGGTCCCAAAAGTGTTTTTGTTTTAAGAAAGGAGGCAGTCCGGAAGAAATAAAACTGACCTGTATCGTGAAAAGTCGGCTCAAGGTCCTGTGAGCGTACGGCAGCGTTTTCAGGATGCAGCCAGGCCAGCTTTTCGTTTTTCAATGTTAATGCTCTTTGAACCGGAAAACCGAATTTCTGGACAGGGAAAATACTATCTAAGTTTTTGTCAACCAGTAAATTATGGGCTTTTTTAAGAATACTGTCTGAAATAAAGGGAGCAGTCGGATACATGCAGCAGGCAAACTCGAATACTTTTCCTTCCTGTTGGTATCTGGATAAAACCTCAATCAATACATCTGCCGTAGTCGAAAAATCATCCGCATTTTCACTGCTCCTGAAAAATGGGACTATTGCTCCAAATTTCTGAGCAATCTCAGCTATTTCAACATCATCAGTAGAAACCATTACTTCATCAAAAAGATCACTTTTGAGCGCTGCTTCAATGGAGTAGGCAATGATCGGCTTTCCCAGGAAATTTTTAATGTTTTTGCGGGGAATACGTTTACTTCCGCCTCTGGCAGTGATAATGGCAATGTTCATAAGGCCTGATTTTCTGAATATTGCTTAAAATTAACTAACAAACCCAAGTATTTCTGAAATCACGTATTCCTGTTCAGAATCAGTAAGGGTAGGAAACATCGGAAGACTCAGACATCTGTTATAATATGCTTCTGCATGAGGGAAATCACCCTTTTTCCAACCAAAATTCTGATAATAAGGCATAAGATGAACCGGAATATAGTGAACCTGGGTGAAAATATTTCTGGTTCTTAAATAGTCATACAGCTCTTTCCGTTTCTCAACCTGAATTACATACAAATGAAAAGCATGGGAAACCCCAGATTTTATATGGAACGTATTGACTTTAGTCCCATGAAAAGCTTCATCATAGCGCTTCGCAATAGCTTGTCTTCTATTTAATCCTGTTGCTGCCCGTTCCAGCTGGCTTACGCCGAGTGCTGCATTAAGGTCCGAAATCCGGTAATTGTATCCCAGTTCCTGCATTTCCATATACCAGCCCCCATGATTTTCAATCAGATCAGGACTTCCCTGATAAACCATTCCATGAGAACGGTACTTCAGTAGTTTTTTATAGAGTTCTTCAGAATTGGTAGTAATCATACCGCCTTCTCCGGTGGCAATGTGCTTTACCGGATGAAAACTGAAAATAGCAAGTTCAGCCAGAGAGCCATCTCCGCAATAGTGTTTTTGTCCTGTCGTATCAGTAAAAAAACCTCCGGGGGCATGGCAGGCATCTTCAAGGATCCATAATCCATATTCATCAGCCAATTCACGGAAAGCTTTCAGGTCAACAGGATATCCGCCAAAATCTACCGGAACGATTCCTGAGAAAGTGCCTTTGGGATGTTTTTCAAGTAATTTTTTTACTTTTTGAATGTCCAAAAGCCCTGTTTCCGGATCAATATCGGCGAAATGAACTTCTCCACCGCAATATCTGATACAATTGGCTGAGGCAGAGAAGGTAATCGGTGTGGTGATAACTTTTGAATCGGCACTGACACCCAAAGCCATTGCGCTAAGATGCAGGGCTGCGGTTCCGTTAGTCACTGCAACGGCATATTTTGCGCCGATATATGCGGCAAATTTATCTTCAAATTCCCTGACTTTAGGACCTTGTGTCAGAAATTTCGATTGTAATACCTCAACTACCGCAGCAACATCTTCTTCTGTGATATGCTGGGTACCGTATGGAATGGGATTCATTTCAGATCTTAATTATTCAATGAAGGAACAGGGAAGGCTTCAGTCTGCTCTAAACGCTGAATGAAGCATCTACATGCAATTTAATCTGGTCTCTCAATTGCTCCGCAGAAAGCCATTCATCGTTGGTTCCTGAATTGTATTTAAAGCCCATCTCAACTGTTTTTGCATTGAAATACTTTTTGAATTCATCAAAGTCCCAGGTAGGGGTTGCCGGTAAAATCACATAATATTTTTCGCATTCCACAGTACTTAATGAATCCGTTTCTGTGATCATTTCTTCATGCAATTTTTCTCCCGGGCGGATTCCTACAACTTCATATCTCGCCTCAGGTGCTATTGCTTTGGCAAGTTCCATAATGTTGTATGAGGGAATCTTCGGTACGAACAATTCTCCGCCCCAGGCATGTTCTAATGCATACATTACCATTTCAACTCCTTCTTCCAGAGAAATATTGAAACGGGTCATTTCTTCATGGGTAATTGGTAAAACACCGGTTTTCTTCTTGTCTAAAAAGAAAGGAACTACCGACCCGCGTGAACCAATTACATTCCCGTAACGGACAACAGAGAATTGTATATCTCTGGCCCCTTTCATGTTATTGGCAGCTACAAACAACTTGTCGGAACAAAGTTTAGTAGCTCCGTAAAGATTAATCGGAGCAGCAGCTTTGTCAGTAGAAAGCGCCACCACCTTTTTTACACCATTGTCAAGCGCAGCGTTAATTACATTTTCCGCTCCGAAAACATTGGTTTTGATACACTCCATCGGATTGTATTCTGCCGCAGGAACCTGCTTCAGAGCAGCAGCATGAACAATCACATCAATTCCTTCACAGGCTCTTTGCAGCCGGTCAGCATCTCTGACATCTCCAATAAAAAACCGGATAGCTTTATATTTGCTGTGAGGATAAAGCTGAGACATTTCAAACTGTTTCAGTTCATCCCGGGAATAAATGACGACTCTTTTAACCTCCGGGAAACGCTGAAAAACCGTTTCTACAAATTTTTTCCCAAACGACCCTGTGCCGCCTGTAATGAGAATGGATTTATGATTTAAATCAAGCATTATTCAGTATTAAATTGCTTTTGCCTATTCAAGCTTCTTAAGACAACAGATATATTCTAAGTATTCAACCCTGAAACGGATTGGAAAGATTTGTAAAATTAATGCTATTTTGACGATTAGCGAAAGATAAAGAAAGTTTATATCAAACACTCTATGCAATATTCTTCATTGCGGCTTATTTCAAAATTGCTTTAGCTTCAGCTATGGTTGACTTATATTCTGCCATATCAATAGCTTTTTTAGCATATTGTTTCACTTTGGCAGGTTCTCCGGCTCTTTTTGCTATTCTTGCCAGACCTACATAAGCCATTGCCTGGTAATCTTTTGTAAAGCGCTCGTCATATGGCATTTTTACACCTTTTAAAAGAAGCGCTTCTGCGGTTCTATCGTCTTTCTGTGCCTTTTCTGCAATAAGCCCCTTGAAAACCGTCGAAGCACACTGGTAGATAATTCCTTTTTGCTTCTGTAATTTTTCAATGTAATCATTCGCTTCGTCATATTTTCCTAAAGCAACCAGAAAATCGATTCTTTGCATTTGATAAAGCAGATTCTCGGGGAATTTTTCTATGAGCAGGTTGTTATAATACAGCGCTTTAGCCGGATTGGATTCGTACTTCATATACACATAACCTGCATAAAAAGTAGCCTCATTTTTTACAAAAATAGTTTTCTTAGCAGCCAGATCCAGTTGCTGTAACCCCAGCTTCTTGTCACCGTTTACAAAAAAGAACATAAAAGGTTTAATGATAGAATGAGTTTCGGGATACTCTATGCGGTAATAATTGTAAATACCTGAGGAATATAGAAACTCGGGTTGCCTTTCAGTCCATTTTAGTCCTTTTTTGAGGTGGCCATAAGCTTTTTTGGCAATGCCAACCGCCTTCATAAATTCCTGATTATCGGCATCATAGGCAGCAAGGTATCCTAAGGTAGCAAGCTCGAAAAAGTTTGCTTCGATGTCTTCATCATCTTTGTCAAGCATCCCTTCCGCCAGATTCCGGCTTTGATTAAGTAAACTCATATATTGTTTATTCGCTGCCGGATAATCCTTCAGCGGAAAATATTGAAGTTCTGTCTGAATGGCAAAGAGTAAATAGCCAACCGGATGCTGCGGATAACGGGTTTTTACTTTGTTGAAAATTTCTGTGGACTCCTTGAAATCATAAGAATACATTTTTTCTAACCCATTGGAAATGAGTTGTCTTGTGCCTGAATCACTTAAAATTTGAGCGCGTGTTTCAAAATTTGAGAAAATGAAAAGCAGTAAAGAGATTTTGAAGATTTTTTTCATATTGGACTTAATCAAAGCTTTTAATCCAATCTTCAGCTTCGTGAAACATTAGAGGAGGATTTATTGAACTTATTGGGTAATTCTATACTTTTGTTAAAACAGAGCTTGTTACGATCTGATCGGTCTGTAAATCGACCTTTATATTAAAGTTTTGTCACCTGAATTTGAAATATAATGATTTACTTCAGATAAAGGAATCAGATTTTCTTTGAAAAATAATAAATCAATAAAGCAAAATAAGCGCTCGCTTGTTTCAATAGTATGATTTCCTACGAACATTTTGTCTTAAATAATGGCCTGAAAGTTTACGTACATCAGGATCATTCAACGCCATTTGCTGCGGTAAATATAATTTATAATGTTGGCTCCCGTGATGAGGATGAGCAAAAAACAGGTTTTGCACACCTTTTTGAACATTTGATGTTTGGCGGATCTAAAAATATTCCTTCTTACGATACCCCTTTACAAAAAGTTGGTGGTGAGAATAATGCTTTTACTTCTCCGGACATTACTAACTATTACATCACCTTGCCTGCGGTAAACCTGGAAACAGCCTTCTGGCTAGAGTCTGACAGAATGATGTCTCTCTCTTTTGATCCCAGGGTTCTGGAGGTACAACAAAAAGTAGTGATCGAAGAGTTCAAACAGCGTTATCTCAATCAGCCTTATGGAGATGTATGGCTGAAACTTCGTCCTTTGGCTTATAAAAATCACCCTTATAAATGGGCTACTATCGGGAAAGAAATTTCACATATTGAAAATGCTACACTTGATGATGTCAGAAATTTCTTCTATACACATTATCTTCCGAATAACGCCATCATGGTTGTAGCCGGAAACGTGACACTTGAACAGGTGAAACAATTGTCGAAAAAATGGTTTGAGCCGATTCCGGCCGGAAAAACCAAAGCCCGGAATTTGCCGAAGGAACCTGTTCAGACAGAAGCCAGATTCCTGGAAACTGAAGCAAAGGTTCCATTGAATGCACTTTATAAAGCGTATCACATGCCTGGTCGTCATGAGGAACATTTCCATGCACATGATTTTTTGAGCGATATTTTAGGAAGAAGTAAATCTTCAAGATTTTATAATAAACTGATTAAAGAACAACATCTTTTCAACTCAGTTAATGCTTATGTTACCTCTTCCTTAGACCCGGGACTATTAATTATTCAGGGGAATTTAAATCAGGGGGTAAGTATTGCAGAAGGAGATGCGGCTGTTCAGGATGTGTTGGACGAAATCCTGTTGAATCCCGTACAGGAAGAAGAATTGTTAAAAGTGAAAAACCAGGCTGAGTCAACTCTGGTGTTTTCTGAGGTAGAGTTATTGAACAGAGCAATGAACATGGCTTTTGCTGCAAACTCCGGTAATATTGATCTGGTTAATCAGGAATCGGCTAAAATACAGGCTGTTACTGTTGAAGAAGTGGCTGAGGTAGCTAAAAATGTATTGAGGAAGGATAATTGTTCAACCTTGTATTATCAGGCTGTAAATTAATTTTCAAGGTGTTTATTGCATAGAATGAATACCTTTTGCCGATACATAAAAACATTAGAAACATAATCATAACAATGAAAATAAGAGTTGGACAAGGATATGACGTTCATCGTCTGGAAGAGGGGAGGGATTTTTGGTTAGGAGGGATTTTAGTACCTCATACACATGGCGCAGTGGGGCATTCGGATGCAGATATAATTTGCCATGTAATATGTGATGCCTTGCTTGGTGCAGCAAATATGCGAAATATCGGGTACCATTTTTCGGATAAAGATCCTCAGTTTAAAGGAATTGATTCCAAAATTCTGTTGAAAAAAGTACTGGTAATGATTCGTGAAGCCGGATGGGAAGTCAATAACCTTGATGTAACGGTGATTTTACAGTTGCCTAAATTAAATCCTCATATTCCTGAAATGAAAACCTGTCTGGCCGGAGTAATGAATATACCGGAGGAGGATATTTCCATTAAAGCAACTACTTCTGAGCATATCGGATTCGTAGGAAGAGGTGAAGGCGTTGCAGCACAGTGTGTGGCGTTAATTACGAAATCTATATAAAATCGACATCGGCTGTCAGCTATCGGCAGTCGGCATTGTTTTACATTTGTATTGTATTTATTTGATTTTAAGGAAAGAGCAAATGAAAACCTCGTCGTAATTGGTTATCATTACAAGACAACTAACTACGGTGTTTTGTCCAGATATATTCATCTTCAATCCGGCCGTTTTTGATGATCGATTGTTTATGAATCGCTTCAAGTGTATAGCCTGCCTTTTCCAGTACCCTCATAGAAGCCTTATTGTATCCGAAAACTCCTGCCCAGATTCTATTTATTACCTGGAATTTCTCAAAAGTATGTACAGTCATTTCTTTTAAAGCACTTGACATAATACCATGCCCCCAGTATTTTTCACCAAGCCAATAGCCGATTTCAGCACTGACCCTGTGGACGTCATTCCCTAAGATCACCCCGATACCTCCGGCAACTTCTCCGTTTATGTCTATGGCAAAAACAAGATTTCCATGCAGGCCGTTTACATTTTTTACCCACCATTCAGCATCTTCCGGCGTATAAGGAAAAGGAAAGGTGTCTTTTAGGTTTCGGGAAACATTCTGATTATTGGCATTAAACCTCAGGCTCTCTTCATCGCCATTCCTGAAAGGCCGTAAAAAGTATTGATATTTTCCGGATGAATCCGAAAGAGATAAGTTATTCATAAATAACCTTTTTAGGGAGTTTTACGCAGATGATAAAGATAAAAACCTTTAAATAAACCTGCTCAAATGTAGAAAAAAACTTGCTATTCGCTCAAAATTTATTAACTTAGAATTATCACCAATTTCTTCAAATGGGTTTTTTAACAGGAATGGAACAGTTTCAGAAATGTTTAAAGATTGGATTTAAAGAGGACGAATTTTGGTGAACTTAGCGTATAAACTTGGATTATTTATAGTTTTTTGCCCGTAAAACTTGTTTCTTCCTGACAAGATTTAAAGGCAATCAAATCACTAATTATAGCATATGCCCGTAGAAGCAGTAGTAGCGATAGACTTAGAAAAGGAACGTGCGGAAATTCTGAAACGATACCGGAAATTACTCAGGTCAGCCAAGCCGTTCTTGCAGAATGATGATGCCAAGAACATCAAGAGAGCATTCATGATGTCGGCAGAAGCACATAAGGAAATGCGGCGGAAATCAGGGGAACCTTATATTTATCACCCTATTGCCGTCGCTCAGATTTGTGTGGATGAAATTGGACTCGGACCAACTGCTATTGTAGCAGCTCTTTTGCACGATGTTGTCGAGGATACAGAAATAGAACTCTCTGATATTGAGAAGGTATTCGGCAAGAAAGTAGCACAGATCATTGACGGTTTAACTAAAATTTCGGGAACTTTTGAATATGGAACTTCGCAGCAGGCTGAGAATTTCCGTAAAATGCTATTGACGCTTTCTGAAGATATCCGGGTAATTTTGATTAAGCTGGCAGATCGTCTTCATAATATGCGGACGCTTTCAAGCATGGCCAAAGACAAACAATTGAAGATCGCATCCGAAACCCTGTACCTTTATGCACCGCTGGCGCATCGATTAGGATTGCATGCTATCAAAACAGAATTGGAAGACCTGGGTTTGAAATATACCGAGCCGGAGGTTTATAAGGAAATTGCCCGGAAACTGAGCGATAACAAAAGGAGCCGTGAGAGTTTTGTAGAACATTTCATCAAACCCATAAAAAAAGACCTTGATGAAAAAAAATATAAATATTCAATAAAAGGCCGCCCGAAATCAATTTATTCGATTTACAACAAGATCAAGTCGTCAAATACTTCTTTTGAGAATATATTTGATCTTTTTGCGGTAAGAATTGTCCTGAATGCCCCCCGTGAAAGAGAAAAAGCAGAATGCTGGGAGGTTTACAGTATTGTTACAGATCATTATAAACCTAATCCTGACAGGCTGAAAGACTGGGTTTCAACGCCGAAATCAAACGGTTATGAATCACTGCATACGACCGTAATGAGTAAACCTTATGCTTCAGAAAAAACAGGGCGTTGGGTAGAAGTACAGATCCGTTCTCACAGAATGGATGAGATAGCAGAGAAAGGAGTGGCAGCTCACTGGAAATACAAAGGCAATGATACCCGGACAAATGATACTTTTGAATCATGGTTAAGCCAGGTGAGAGAGGCACTCGAAAATACCGATAAAGGTAAATCGGCCGTTGAATTAGTGGATGAGATCAAAAACAGCCTTTACAATGAAGAGGTTTTTGTCTTTACCCCGAAAGGTAAACTAATCGTTTTGCAGGCCGGAGCAACAGCTTTGGATTTTGCATTTGATATTCACTCTGAGGTAGGAGCAAGGTGTATCGGAGCGAAGGTCGGCGGGAAATTGGTACCATTGAGTCATAAATTGCAAAATGGTGACCAGATTGAAATTCTGACTTCGGCCAAACAAAAACCTTCTGAAGACTGGCTCCGCCTGGTTGTGACGACCAAGGCGAAGACCCGTATCAAAGATTTTATTAAAGAAGAAAATAAGTCTCACGTAGTTCACGGAAGAGACCTTATTGAGCACCGTCTCAAGATAATGGGGATTCCCCATCTTACTCTCGAAATAACCAATCAGTTAAGGGCTTATTACAATGCCAAAGATGCCAATGATTTATTTTATCGTTTTGGCAAAGGTTATATTCAGGTTGATCAGCTCAAACACTGGAAGGCTGACAGGGAGATGCATGAGCGGAAGCAGGCTGAGAAAGTAATTCAGTTACCAATTACTGACGGAAAAACTTTCACCAAAGAGATTAAAAAATTGCATGGTGAAAGAAAGGATGCAGATGCACTGCTTATCGGGGAAGACATGGATAAGGTGGATTATACCCTTGCTAAATGCTGCAACCCGATTTCAGGAGATGATGTTTTCGGTTTTGTTACAATTAATGAGGGAATTAAGATTCACCGGACAAAATGCCCGAATGCCACAGAATTGATGTCAAGACATGGCGACAGAGTCATAAAAGCCCAGTGGGCCAGTCAGATACAAATGTCATTTACCGTGAATCTGCTGATCAGCGGAATTGACAGGGCTGGTCTGGTTCATGATGTAACCCGTGTGATATCCAGTGAATTAAAAGTTAATATCATGGGGCTGAATATCGGTGTGAATGACGGACTTTTTGAGGGAAAAATTACGTTAATGGTACATGATACCGACCATTTGGATCTGTTGGTACAACAGCTCGAACAGGTCAGCGGAGTAGTCGAAGTATCAAGAGGTGAATAAAATTGAATTTTTCTCGAAGAAAATCAGTTATTTTGCAAACAAATCTGAGTTTAGTCTAAATAATAAAGACCAAAAAAGGCGTAAAATACATGAATGGGCTGACGTTGAAGTCAGATCATTTAAGTTGCACAGAAGAAAATGCCATCAACCCAAGCTACATACGACGCTGTTAAGAAAATTTTCACAGCATATCTTGAAAATAAAGGACTTCGGAAAACGCCTGAACGTTTTGCGATTTTGGAAGAAATCTATTTCAGAGATGATCACTTTGATGTTGAAGAATTATATATTTCAATGAAAAATAAGAGATATCAGGTCTCCAGAGCAACGGTGTATAATACATTGGATGTACTGGTTGAATGCGACCTTGTCTCAAAACATCAGTTTGGAAGAAATCAGGCCCAGTATGAAAAATCGTACGGCCGCCGTCAGCATGACCACCTGATCTGTACAGATTGCCATCATGTAACAGAATTCTGTGATCCTCGTGTTCAAACCATACAATCAATGGTCGGAGATATGCTGCAGTTTAATGTAATGCACCATTCTCTGATCTTTTACGGGTCATGTACAAAGACTGATTGTGAACACAAAAAAGAAATGTTAAGTCAGCGAGAAATAGTTGGCAGAGAATAATTATAGTCGTGAAAGACAACTGACCCCGTAAGAAATAAAAATCCTTGCGGGGTTTTTTCATGCAAGTTTGTTTATCTTTGCATTCAGTTCGTGGCAGGGCATTCGCTCTTTAAATCTGCGAAACGACATATACGGGTAAAGACCTGTGGCTTCGGTTTTATTCTAATCATTCATAATTCAAAATTAAAAATGGCAGTAGATGTATTGTTGGGTTTGCAGTGGGGCGATGAAGGTAAGGGCAAAATAGTTGATGTTTTAGCTCCTAAATATCAGGTTGTTGCACGTTTTCAAGGTGGGCCAAACGCTGGGCATACGCTCGAATTTGATGGTTTTAAGCATGTTTTGCATCAGATTCCTTCCGGAATTTTCCGCCAGGAAGTACAGAACATTATCGGAAATGGTGTGGTTCTTGACCCTATCATTTTCAAAAAAGAAATTGAAGGATTAGCAAAGTATAACCTGGATTTAAAGAAAAATCTGGAGGTTTCTAAAAAGGCTTCAATCATCCTTCCTACTCACCGTTTATTGGATGCAGCTTACGAAAAAGCAAAAGGTGATGCAAAAATCGGTTCAACCCTCAAAGGCATTGGACCAACTTATACTGACAAAATTTCCCGTCAGGGTTTGAGAGTAGGAGATATGATTTCGCCGAATTTTAAAGCGAAATATGATGGATTGGTAGCACGTCATAAAGGGATTCTTGATGTGTATCAGTTTGAATATGACCTTACAGAGGCTGAGAAAGAATTTTTCGAAGCAGTTGAGTTTATGAAGCAATTTGCTTTGGTAGATTCTGAATATTCTGTAAATAATGCGCTTGATGCCGGAAAAACTATTTTAGCAGAAGGTGCGCAAGGTTCATTACTGGATGTGGATTTCGGTTCTTATCCTTTTGTAACGTCTTCCAATACCGTAACAGCAGGAGCTTGTACAGGTTTAGGAATTGCTCCAAAGAACATCGGTGAAGTTTACGGAATTTTTAAAGCTTATGCGACCCGCGTAGGATCAGGGCCTTTCCCGACTGAGTTATTGGATGAAGTAGGAGAACGTATGCGTCAGGAAGGACGTGAGTTTGGTTCAACAACCGGCCGTCCACGCCGTTGCGGATGGATTGACCTGCCTGCTTTGAAATATGCCATGATGATTAACGGAGTTACTCAGCTGGTTATGATGAAAGTGGATGTGCTGAATATTTTTGAAGAAATTAACATTTGTACAGCTTATAAATTGCAGGATGGTACAATTACCCAAAACCTGCCTTATGACCTGACAGATGAGAAGGTTGAACCGGTTTATGAAACTCTGAAAGGATGGAATACTTCTTTGGAAGGATTGAGAACCTTTGAAAGTCTTCCTGCCGAATTGACTGCATACATTAAATTCCTTGAGGAAAAGTTAGGTTTACCAATCAACTTCATTTCAACAGGTCCGGATCGTGATGAGTGTGTGTTGAGAGGAGCTTTGGCTTAATTTAACATTAGCTCAGTAGCAGGAAAGGCAGCCAGACACCCGGCTGCCTTTCTCTGTTTATCACCTGTTACTTTATCAAATCTTTCCCGAAATCATCATCCAGATCTCTCCAGACAGAATGAATATGATTTGACTCACTTAGTCTGTTTGAAAATTCAATAATCATCCCCGGAGCATGAATTCTGTAGTAAAAAGCTTTATCACCGGTATCTCCGTACCAGGAGAAATGAATGTTGTCCAAATCTGTTTTATGAAGTTTTTCCAGTTTTTGCTTTGCCAGTTCCGGTGTAACATTTCCTGCCCAGGCGTTGATCAATTGTAGTATCATGCCTTTCTGAGTTGCCGTCATTTCCTTGTAACTGATTCCTTCAAAAGTTTTCAGAAAGGGTTCATTACCTGTTCTTGCCGTAACATCGGGACCATTATTTCCATCATCCGGCATTTTTGCACTGATTACCGTTTGCTTTTTCTGAGCTTCTGACATGGAAGCGAGTAAATCCTTAGCAGTTTGATATTCTACTGCCATGACACGTCTTCCGGCAAGTGGTCCGTCCAGAACCTCGGCCGGATTCATGCCTGTGAAAAGCGGTGTACAGGAGATACCATTTTTCGTAAAGGTAAAGTTGAGTGACAAATGATGACCTTCAAATTTCCAGCCCCAGGGCTGTGTTAACGAAGGCTCTCCGAATACCGCAATAAAATAGTTATTCTGACTGTAATTGTGAGCATCACGATTTTGCTCACTTTTCATAATTTCACCTCTGATTTCATCCGTTTCTATAATCCCGACTGCTTTAAGATAACCTTCCGTGCTTAACATCGACCTCAATAAGGTATGAATAGCTCTTCTTTGCTCATTACTGAGGGTATTCCATTTTACTCCGGCTCTCTGATAAGACTGCTGAGGAAGATTAGACCATCTGAGGCGTTCAGTACCCTCAAAAGGCAGCAAAACTTTAGATTTAATATCAGGACTCAGACTTGATAGAAAAGAGTTTACCAGTTTAATATTTTCCTGATTCTTTGTCAGACCTGACTGAGCGAATAATTGGGTAATCTGGAAAAAAAGAATGGTTAAAAAAGATAGTTTTCGCATGAGTATTCCGAAATTTGTTTTCATTTAAGTAAATAAGGCTGTAAATAGGGCTAATTTGCACTAAAATATTATTTTTCCGGGAAAATTATGGCTCATGTTGATTCAATCTTTTTAAAACAACTTTTTACCGGGGAAGAAATTTACCTGATCCCTGAAAAAAAACAGGAGGAAGATACTGTTTCAGGACTGATTTCTAATCCTGTCGTAGCGGTTATTGAACCCGCGAAACAAGAAGTTATTGCCGAAGAAAAGCCAGTGGAAAGTATTCAGGAGAAGCCGCCTGTAGTGGAAATAGCTGTAAATATTCCGCAAATCAGTCAGAAGGTATTGATTCTGGTAGAAAGTATAGAAAAAGAAGAGGCTGAATTTCTGGCGAAAGTATTAGGGGCCGTCGGATTATCTTTAGAAAAAGTGGATTTGATTGATTTGAGTAAAACCGGACAAACAGATTTAAAAAATGTCTTGTCTCAGAAATTCGTCAATCAATTTGTTACATTTGGCGTTTCCTTGTTTAAGATTAACCTGGAAATCCCGCTCACTCCATATGAAATTCGTTCTATCCAGGGAATAAACTTTTTGTTTGCTCATTCCCTGACAGAAATTTCGTCGAATCAGAATCTTAAAAAACAGCTTTGGGCATCGTTGAAGAGCCTTTTTGCAATAGCATAGGTTTTACCATTCCATTCTTGGCATAGGGCTGACCTCCTGAGAACAGAATTCTCCTTTCTCAGCCTTGAAATGTGCAGCCATAGCGATCATACCGGCATTGTCTGTACAATATTGAAATTGCGGAATATAAATATTCCAGTTTTCCGTTTCTCCCATTTTTTGAAGAGCGCTTCTCAATCCTGAATTGGCTGAAACACCTCCGGCGATGGCAATTTCATTGATTTTATATTGTCTGGCTGCTTTTCTTAGCTTTTGCAATAAAATTCTGATAAGAGTAGCCTGCATTGATGCACAGATATCGTTGATATTTTCCTCAATGAAATCAGGATTTTGCCTGGTTTCTCTTTGCAGAAAGTATAAAAACGCTGTTTTTATCCCTGAAAATGAATAATTCAAACCAGGCATTTCAACCATTGGAAACTCAAAACGCTCAGGATTTCCTTCTTTGGCTTTCTTATCAATTAAAGGGCCCCCGGGATAAGGTAAATTCAGAAGCTTAGCTGTTTTGTCAAATGCTTCTCCGACCGCATCATCCTGAGTCTGTCCGATAATCTCCATATCCAGCGGAGCCCTTACCAGCACAATCTGAGTGTGTCCACCACTTACAGTGAGGCAAAGGAATGGAAATTTCGGAGCAGGATCATCAATAAAATGTGCTAAAACATGCGCCTGCATGTGGTTAACATCAATCAGCGGAATGTTTAAACCCAAAGCAAGGGATTTGGCAAATGAAGTACCAACCAAAAGTGCCCCTAAAAGACCCGGTCCACGGGTAAAAGCAATGGCATTTAGGTCATTTTTCGTTATATTCGCCTTTTGGAGTGCTTCTATTACTACCGGCACAATATACTGCTGATGAGCACGACTGGCAAGCTCAGGTACAACACCACCCCATTCTGTGTGAATCAGTTGAGTGGCGACAATGTTGGAATGTAATTTGCCGTTTATTATTACAGCCGCTGAGCTTTCATCACAAGATGATTCTATGGCTAAAATGGTCATTTGTTGTTGATTTTTAACTTATTATCCGGAAATTTCAGTTTTGCCGTTTTCAATAAAGATGCAAAATTAATGCAAATTCCGATACAAACCCCAACAACTTCTGACGAGACAGGAATGAATTACTAAATGTTGAAATTTTTCAAAATACTTACAAAAACCATCCTCTATTCAATAGTGGGTGTTTTACTGTTGGCTGTTTTGGGAATAGTGCTGCTGAGAACCTCTCCCGTTCAAACAAAACTTGCTCAATATTTTGCTCCGATTATTTCTGAAAAGCTCGGATATCCCATCCGGATCGGCAAAGTACATCTTAAATTTTTTGATGAAGTTACCCTTGAAAGCGTACGGGTGGACGACCCGGCCGGGTTCAAAATGATTAATATTGAAAAACTGGATGTCAATTTTAAATTAAAAAACCTGACCGACAGCGTTAACCTGAACCTGGATTATGCCAGACTGTATCACCCTAAAATTGTATTGGTGATTGATAAGAAAACGGGTTTGCTGAATATTGATGAATTTATCAGAAGAATAAATGTTTTAACTGCCCCGGAAATACCTAAAAAGCATCCGAAGAACTACAGAGGGCAACTTTTTACCATAGATGAAGCGGAAATTGTAGATGGGATATTCAGTTTTAATGACCAGCAGATTGAACCGATGAATGACAAAAAATCGTTCGATCATAATCATTTTACTTTTCATGAACTGAATACCAATATAAAAAACTTCCTGCTGATCAAGGATACCGTCTCCCTGCAAACAGTCAATTTCAGAGGATATGATAAAATATCTGATACAAGAATCCGAAAACTGAATACCAGATTTTTGATTTCTGATACCCAGATGAGATTTGATGATTTACTGCTTCAGTTCAATAATTCTGTACTTAAGAACCAGGTTTATATGTCATTCAGAAGCCAGAAGGACTTTAAACACTGGAATGAACTTGTAAGAATGCGTGCCAATTTTGACAGTACGGTTGTTCGCTCTGAAGATCTGGGCCGTTTTGTGAATGACATGTATGGTTTTAAAGGAGTTTATCACCTGAACGGACATTTTGATGGAACAGTGAACGATTTTAAACTGAAAGACTTTGAACTGTATTTTGGTAAAAAAAGTAAATTAAATGGCGATTTTGCCTTCAAAGGGCTGCCGGATATTCCTAAAACTGTGATGGATCTCAATATGAAAAAGTCATATTTTGAGGTCGCAGATCTGGAAATTTTTATCGGAAAAGATCCGACAGCAGCAATTTCCAAATTCGGACATGTTTCATTTGACGGCACATTTAACGGAACTCCTTCCAATTTTAAAACGAAGGGAATCCTGTTATCTGACCTCGGAACTGTTGATGCGGATGTGACGATGAAGCTGGAAAAGAATTCTTCGAAATCATTGTATGACGGTAAGGTAACATTGACCGATTTCAAGTTAGGGAAAGTACTGGAAAGCGATGAAATTGTGGGAAATGTGGATATGTCGGGGAATATCATCGGGAAGGGCTTTTCTGTGAAGGATGCTGTATTGAACTTTGACGGATCCATCAGGCAACTGATCTATAATGGTTATCCTTACAAAAATATTTATGTTGACGGGACCTTGCAAAAAGAGCTTTTTGACGGGAGGGTTGCTGTAAAAGATACAAACCTGGTTTTTGATCTTTCCGGAGAAGTGGATCTTCGGAATAAGCGTGACTATTTTGACCTGAAAGGAAAACTTTCTAAAGCAAACCTTAAAGCCCTTAAGTTTACAGACCAGAATCTCCGGGTTCAGAGTGAAATGAATGTACAGTTTCAGGGGCGTAAGCTGGATGATATTGTAGGAAGAGCCGATTTTCTGAATACCTATGTAAGCCTGGATCAGCGAAATTTGATTTTAGATTCACTTTCTCTGCTTTCACAGCGGGCCGATCGTCAGAGAGATATCAGAATACGTTCGGATCTGATGAATGCCCATTTTTCAGGTGAATTTCTGCCAACTAAAGTTATTCAGGATTTAAAGCAACTGGTTGGAGAATATAAATTGTTTTTCCTCGGGGATTCCAGAGAACGGGATGAATATTATCTGAAAAAGCTCAGTCTTCCCGCTCAGTTTTACAAGATTGATTACCGGTTTAATCTGAAAAACTTTGACCCCGTACTAGCATTGGTATATCCGGAAGGCCATGTTTCGAAAAAAACAGTAATTTCAGGTGATTTTGGCATAGGGAATACTTCTCAATTTAATCTCAACTCGAAGATTGATACTTTAGTATTGGGTAATTACAAACTCTATAATTCTGAATTAGACCTCAATACCTCAAAATATTATAACAATCCAGAAGTACTTGCTTCATTGGTTTTTAACTCTAAAAACCAGAAATTCAATATTTTTGCGCCTACTGAAAACCTTGAGCTGGAAGCTTCCTGGGAGAATGATAAAATCAGTTTTACCAGCGGACTGAAACAAATGGGACAATCTAACAAGGCCAATCTTAACGGAACATTAAAGATTATCCAGGATGGTCTGGAGCTTCAGTTTAAGCGATCAAAATTCAGATTGCTTGACCAGGACTGGAAAATTAATCCTGATAACCTGATTACGATTATCGGTAAGGAAGTCAGCTCTAAGGATTTGATTCTTTCCAATAACGATCAGGTATTGTCTCTTAACGGAACTGTTTCTCCGGATTCTCTTAAGTCCATTAATTTCAAGGCCGTTAATTTCAATCTGGAAACACTTGCCCCGATTATCTCGCTGAATCTGAAAGGTCAGGTAAATGCCAAAGTGGACCTGAAGGACGTTTATAAAAACATCAATATCGACAGTGATTTGAAACTGGATGGTTTTAAAATCGACAATTATCTGATTGGTAATATTTACGGAGAGGGGATTTATGATGAACAGAGACAATTGTTGAATGTGGATTACCGGGTGGAACGCCTGAATAATGAGATTCTGACTTTTAAAGGGATTTATGATCCGAAAAAAACGGAAAATACCCTTGATATGCTTGCCACGCTGAATCAGACGAATCTGGAAATTCTTGAGCCTTTTACGAAAGGAATTTTCTCAAAATTCAGCGGAACAGCCAGTGGTGGTATCAATATTTCAGGAACCTTGAGACACCCGATTATGAAGGGAGCAATTGATGTTAAAAAAGGGACTTTATTCTTCGATTATCTTAAAACTACACTCAATTTTGAAGATAAAATTTCTTTTGATACCGATGAAATCATAACCAAGAACTTAAGGGTTACGGATGAAGAAGGGAATAAAGCCAGTTTAAAAGGCGGGGTTTTCTATGATGGTGATAAAACCTTTACCTTATCACTGGATGCGAATATGAACCGCTTTAAGATCCTGAATACTCTTAAGAAAGACAATGATGTTTATTACGGAACGGCATATGCCACCGGAAGATTTAGCATAGCAGGACCGTTTAGTGCATTAACCATCGACGCAGATTTAAGAACTGATCGTGGAACAAGATTGTTTATTCCTTTGGATAAAGCACAGGAAGTAGAGCAGAATGAAATTGAGTTTGTCAGCGAAAGTATCAGAAAAGATTCAACAGATTCTCAAAAAGGCAAAAAGGAAGAGGTGGCAGATGGTGGAATCAAAATGAACTTTAACTTTAATTTCACTCCTGATGCCTACGGGGAAGTTCAGTTTGACAAGCAGACCGGAGATATTATGCGGGTTTACGGCAATGGTCTGATTAACCTGAAAATTGATACAAAAGGGGATTTCTCCATGACCGGAGACTATGAGATTGATCGCGGGGATTATACTTTTACCTTTCAGAATGTACTGAATAAGAAGTTTAACATACAAAAAGGAAGCAAGATCAGCTGGTCTGGGAATCCGTATGAGGCCATGCTGAATATCAAAGCTGCCTATACCCAATACACTTCTTTATTCCCGATTTTACTGGATACAACCAATAAGAGTAATTTGCCTGAATTTAAGAGGAGATACCCCGTTGACGTGATTATTGCACTCAGAGACCGATTGTTACATCCTCAGATTAGTTTTGACCTTGCTTTCAGAGATTATCCTCAGAACTCTAATTTTAACAGTGGAGTTACTGCTTTCAGTAATAAAATCAAGACTGACGATCAGGAGCTTACCCGTCAGGTAAGTAGTATGCTTCTGGTTGGTCAACTGATTTCGCCTTACAATCCGAATGCTTTTGCTTTAAGCAATTTTGTGAACAATTTAACGGAATTGCTCTCTAACCAGATCAGTAATCTGGCTTCTCAGCTTGATAAAAACCTCAATATCGACCTTTCGCTGAATGGAGGATTAAATCAGGATTTAATGAATAATCTTCAGCTAAGGTTCTCTTATAATTTTAACGACAGGCTCAGAATTACCAGAAGCGGAGGATTTACAGATGCCCGTAACCAGGCAAGTGCACAGTTTTTAATCGGAGATCTGGCGCTCGAATGGTTTATTACAAAGGATGGAAGCCTGCGTTTGAAAACCTATAACCGAAATGTTCAGACCTCTATTTTAGGCTCGTTAAATACCTACCAGACTTCGCTTTCGCAGGGAGCAAGTTTGCTTTATACCAAGAGTTTTAACTATTTCTTCCTTCCCAAAAAGAAGATTGTGCAGTTAGCTAATCCGCAACAAACAGCCACTGGCGGAGGGCAGGAGAGCGCTTCACCATCTGTGAAGGTAAACAAATAAGGCCGGGGAGTCAGCGACCTGATTAAGAAGAAAAGCTGAATAATTCCGGAATATAAATTCAAAAAGAGCGGGTCTGATTTTCATGAAATCAGACCCGCTCTTTTTGAAATCTAATGCTTGTCTTAAGAGACAAGGTTGAATTATTTTATTTGATTACAAAACCTCCTTCACCGATTTTGAATCCTTCTGCGTACAGCTCAACATTGTATTTACCCGACCGATAAGGACTTCCTTTGGCATACAACATTTCTACTGTCTGGTTGTTATTGGTATAAGAAATCTGTTCTTTGGATGTAAAAGCAAGCTCTTTTCCGTTGAAATTGAAAACTCCTGAACCCATAGAGCTGTCTGAAATTACAGCACCATCCGGGTCAAGTACACGCATCACAATTTCTTTGGAATCATTTTCTGCTACCGGATTAGGCGGAAGGTTAAATACTACTTTAAGCTTATCCACCTTTTTAGCTCTGTATTTCCCGCTCTCTTTTGTTTTGCCTTTTGACGTTACTGCAAAAACTTTCACGCCTTCAGCCTTTAAAGCGGCTGCCTTTTTAACTTTATCTGACAAAAATTCGTTTTTGGCAGAATAATCCTGAACAGTGGCATTAAGTTTTTCTTTGTCGGTTTTTAAGCCATCATTTTCTTTAATTACCCCTTCTTTCTCTCTGGAAAGACTCTCCTTCTCCTGGCTCAAAGTTTGATTCTGAGCAGTAAGTGTTTCGTTTTCCTGTTTCAGACGGGCAATTTCCTGATCTTTTTCAGCAAGTAAGGCAATGTAGTTTTTAATCTTGTCATTGTACTTGGCAGAAGAAAAATTAGAATTCTTTTTAAGGGCAATTTTATCTTTTTCAAGTTGTGCTTTTGCCGCTTCCAATTCATCAACTTTACCTCCCAAAGATTTAATCTCAGCAATTTTAGCATCCAATTGTGCCGAAACAGAGTCTAATCTGGATTTTGCTGAAGCTAATTGTTCAACTTTCTGATTAATTACCTGTTCCTGATTGACGGTCGTAAGCTTTGAGTCGTAAAGAAGATACCCCAGAAAACCCAGTAAAAGTAAAGTTACAGCAAGTGCTGCTTTTAATGCACCATTGTTGTTGTTGGGTTGATTCGTTTCCATTATTGCTCCTGTCTGTTTTTGTTAATAAATGAATTTCAATTCACGCGATTTCGTGAGTAAAAGTTGGCATAAATCAAGATTAATGGTAAGGGATAGTATAAGATAGATTTCGACACAAAGTTAAATGGCTTTCATTCAAACATTCAATGGTATAATTCATGATTGAGCGAACGGTAGGCTTACTTTAGTGTAATAATTACCATTTGAACGCATCTAAACGCTTTATTGTTGCTTTGAAATTATTTTGATTGAGTAAACGGTAGATTTGGAAAAAACAAAAGACAGCCCTGAGAAAAGCTGTCTTTCGTAATAAATATTTTGAACGGTTATCTATTTGACCTCGAAACTTCCTTCACCGATTTTATAACCTTCAGAATACAATTCTACAGCATATCGTCCTTTCTTGTACTCTACTCCGCCCCTTACATAAAGTATGTCAACAAACTGATTGGTATTGGAATACTGTATCTGTTGTTTGGCTGAATAAATGGCATCTTTTCCGAAAAGATTAAACGTCCCGGATCCCATCGCATTATCTGAAAGAATTGCTCCTTCCGGATCAAGAATTCTGGCAAAAATTACCTTTTCTCCCAATTTGGTAATCGGGTTTGTCGCAAGAGAGAAATTGACTCTTATTTTATCAACCTGGTAAGTACGGTAACTACCTGTTTCACGTTGTTTTCCTTTGGCAGAAATGGCGAAAACCTGTACATCCTGTGCTTTCAGGGAAGCTGCCATATTTACCTTGGCAGATAATTCCTTGTTTTTTACGGAATATTGACTAACAGAGTCGGAGAGGGTTTTCTTAATAACTTTAAGGGTAGAATTTTCAGAATTAAGGGTCAGGTTTTCTGTACTGAGGTTCTTGTTTTCGGCCACCAGAATCCCGTTTTGTTTTTTCAGTTCTACAATTTCTTCGTCTTTGATTGTAAGCAGCGCAATGTAATTGCTGATCTTGGTTTCGTATTTACGGGCTGAAAAACTATTTACCTGTTTCAGACCATCCTTATCCTGTTCAAGCTGAGCTTTTGTCGCTTCAAGTTCTTCAATTTTACCACCCAATTGTTTGATTTCAGCAATCTTGGAATCTATTTGTAACCCGATAGAATCCAGTCGTACTCTGGCTGAAGCTAACTCTTCTACTTTTGCATTTATTACAGCTTGCTGATTTTCATTGACAGTCTTGGCGTCATATAAAGAGTAACCTAAAACAGCTGCCAGTAAAGTCATAAGACCAAAGCCCGCTTTGAAAATTAGGTTGCTATATGGCTGTACTACGGGTTTCATAAATTAAATATTAGTTTGTTTAAATGCCTCTGAAACCAGGAAATTCTGCAACCGGATAATCAGGGGAAATGGCTTTAATATGCTGATAAAATATATGTTAGGCCTGGTTTAAATCTCTGTTAAGTTTTAATGAAAGAGGTTACATTTTGAAAGTACTAAATTACTAACTAAGTACTGATTAATGAAGCTGGGGTCAGAAAAACTTAATAATTAGGCCGTTTTAAGACATTAACTGTTAAACTCAATTTGTTTTAAGGTGTATAAATTTTTAAATACAGGTTTGAAACCAATCGAAAACTGAGAAAATTCATGAAATATGTGCCAACATGGTTTATTGAAAAACAATCTTCATATTTCTAAAAGCGAAAAAGCAATTACACTACCCGGGAGCTTTAAACATAAATTAAGTTTTTTCTGCTTAATTGCTTTAGCTTTCAGACTAATGATTAATTTTAAGGCTTTTATCAAATATATCAGGTTATTGAAAGAGAGTTGTACTGCTTTGCACTGACCAGATATTAACTTTTCAGACGACTTAAAGATGCCTAAATATGATTTTTTAGTGATAGGCTCAGGGATTGCAGGACTTTCCTACACAGCTAAACTCGCACAACATTTTGAAGACAAAGGTCAGGACGTAAAAATTGCGATTCTGACTAAAACCATTGCTGAAGAAAGTAATACCAAATATGCACAGGGCGGAATTGCAACGGTTTGGAATGAAGAAGATTCTTTTCAGAAGCATATTGAGGATACCATGATTGCCGGAGACTTTTTGTCTGACCGTCATGTAGTTGAAATTGTAGTAAAGGAAGCTCCTGAACGATTACAGGAGCTCATTGACTATGGTACGGAATTCGATAAGAAGCAGGATGGTTCTTATGATCTGGTAAAAGAAGGCGGCCATTCCGATTTCAGGATTCTGCATCATAAAGATTCAACCGGAAATGAAATTGAACGGGCATTACTGGCTAAAGTAAAGTCTTTTAAATCAGTGGATTTCTTCACACATTACTTTGCCATTGATCTGATAACCCAGCATCATCTGGGAGTGAAGCTCACCAAGGATACACCGGATAAAAGATGCTTCGGTGCTTATGTATTGAATACTTATACCGGTAAAGTGGAAACGTTTTTATCCAAAACTACTTTGCTGGCAACCGGCGGAATCGGACAGGTTTACCAATCCACAACCAACCCCACAATTGCTACAGGAGACGGGATTTCTATGGCTTACCGGGCAAAGGCCCTGGTTACAGGTATGGAATTTATTCAGTTTCATCCTACTTCTCTATATCAGCCTGGCAAAAAACCTTCTTTTCTTATCTCAGAAGCAGTCAGAGGGCATGGCGGAATTTTGAAGAATAAGGATGAAAGTACTTTTATGGAAAAGTATGATCCAAGATTATCGCTGGCTCCCCGTGATATTGTGGCTCGTGCCATTGACTCTGAAATGAAAAAGAATGGGGTAGATCATGTTTATCTGGATACCCGTCATCTGGAAGCGGAGGATTTTAAACATCATTTTCCAATGATTTATAGTTACTGTAAAGATAATCTGGGATTAGATATTACAGGAAATGATATGATTCCGGTAGTTCCGGCTCAGCATTATTTATGCGGAGGTATAAAGGTAAATGAATGGGGGCAGACTACAATCAATTTCCTTTATGCAGCCGGAGAATGCTCAAGTACAGGTTTGCACGGTGCTAACAGGTTGGCTTCCAATTCATTGCTGGAAGCAATCGTATATGCTGACCGGGCTTTTCTGAAGACGATTGAAGAATTCGGGAATAATCCGTTACCAGATAATATCCCTGACTGGAATGATGAAGGAACTACCCATCCTGAAGAATTGGTTCTGGTAACTGAAATGACCAGAGAACTGGAATCAATTATGAGTAACTATGTTGGTATTGTTCGGACAAACCGTCGTTTGAAACGGGCTTATGATCGTTTGGAATTGATATTTATCGAACATGAAGAACTTTACAGACAATCAAAGGTTTCAGTAAGAATCTGTGAATTGAGAAATATGATAAATGTGGCATATCTGATTATCAAGCAGGCAATTGCGCAGAAAGAAAACAGAGGCTTACATTACAACCTTGATAATATTAAATAATTCTCTTGGGTTTTGATGGTTTGTGAGATACAAACCACGGAAGTGCTGTATCTCACAAACCTTATCAAAAAAGCTTAATGAATATGTGATCTCAGATAATATACCAGAACATTTAAGCCTTTCTGGAAATTCTCATTATTAGGAATCACGATGTCACACATCTTTTTGTAAGGTCTGATGTATTTTTTGTAAGTTGGCTGCACATGATTTTTCCAGCGGTACATTACGTCCATTAAATCATATCCTCTCTCTTCGTTGTCCCGCTTAATTCTTCTGTTCAGCTTGATTTTATTTTTGGCGTCAATAAATACCTTGAGGTCAATCAGTTTTGCTACTTCCGGATAATGAAAAACAAAGATACCTTCTACCACAATGATGGGTTTGGGCTCAAATCTTAACATTTTCGGAACGATATTCTTATTATTAAAGGTATATTCCTTTTTTTCAACAATCTCCCAGTTTAACAATTTTTTGATGTCATTAGCCAGAGCCTCATCATCCATTGATTCCGGCAGGTCAAAGTTTTCCACCCCATTTTCATCCTTAATTTGTTGATCCAACGGACGATAGTAATTGTCCTGGGAAAGCAGACAAATTGCTTCTTCGGGAAGAGCAGCAAGAAGTTGTTTGAGGAATAATGTTTTACCCGAAGCACTGCCACCAGTGATGCCTACAATAAAGGGTCTTTGGTCGTTGGTCATTAGATGTGTTTATAATTGTCTTGGAAATATTATTGCGTGAGTTAACAATCACACTGCAGGCGCAATTTTCAATAAACCCCAAATTTTTTTTACAAAGTTAAGAACTAAAAGCAAAAATTTTGACAAAGGATTCTCTTTCCGTGATTTTGTGGAGAGAAAAATTACTTTTTTGTACAAAATCAATTAATTCGGCTTCGGTAAATAAGCGCATATTACAGCCTTCGTGCAGTTCCCCCGGCACTTTCGCCAGGCTTTCATCAATAAAAAGGAATCCGCCCGGTTTTAGAATTCTCCTGATTTCTTTAAGTATTTCAAGAGGTTGCGTAAACTCATGAAAAGAGTTGATTATTAGTACTTTGTCAAATATTCCTGAAGGGAGATTAGTGTTTTTCTCATCCCCGATTACAGGAATAAATTGCCCGGAAACAGGCTTTTGTGTTAGTTTTTCATAGTAAGAAATTCCTGCATCAATTTCTTCCTGGTTTAAAAAAAGAGGATTGATGTCCTGAATGAAAAATGTTAAATTTTCGTGAAAGGTGGCAAAGCCTATTTCCCAGATTCCTCCCCCGGCACCGATAGAAGCTATTACTTCTCCGGCCTTGAATTGATAGGCTTCCAATGATTTTTGCATAAAATCCCTGATAGTTAAAGAGTAAACCTGACTGGCTCTGAAATTTATGTGAAACGAAAAATTAAAGCCTGAAAATAAAGATTTTCAACGGATTATTTTAAACCGGAAAATAACCGGATAAAATCTGATACAAACCTGAGAGCTGAAATCTTTTGACTTTTCATATGCTACCTGAATAAGATACAATATTTAAAGCAATCCGGTCGTTTAAAAACTATCAATAATCAATCTCCGGCCTTAATCTTTTGTACATTATTTAAGGCAAAATATCTCAACCCTATTTACTTCAATACTTTTGTCCGGATTTTCATCCAAAAATAGCCAAAACTTAAAACGATAACGGAGAAAACGTATAAGTATTCCCGACACGACAAAGTGCACCGCTGAAACTTTGTCAATTAAACCCGGAGCCGTTACTTCGGGTTTTTGCTTTTGTCATTATATTTACGGCAAGTATTAAAATCCGTAAAATATGCCAAATTTTATTGCTAAAAACGCCAGTGTGATGGGTAAAGTTACCCTGGGAGAGGATGTTTCTGTCTGGTATGGAGCGGTGATCAGAGCTGATGTGGAAGAAATTACTATCGGAAACAGAACAAATATCCAGGATACAGCCGTTATACATGCTGATCCGGGAGACCCTTCAAGAATCGGACATGATGTAACCATCGGGCACGGAGCAATTGTTCATGGAGCAACTGTTGATGATTTTTCATTGATAGGCATGAGAGCTACTATTCTTAATAAAGCAAAAGTCGGGAAATTCTGTATCATCGGAGCCCATGCTTTGGTTACGGAAGGGATGGAAATTCCGGACTATTCGCTGGCAGTAGGCGCCCCTGCCAAAGTAATCAGGCAATTAACGCCTGAACAGGCAGAAAGATTAAAACAAAGTTCTGAACATTATGTAGAAATGGCGAAACGACATTTGTCAGGAGAATTTCCTTTATTGGAGTAAAAAACTGAAAAATATTGTTCTGCAGATTAAAATCGGGCATTTTCATTTATTTTCTGGTAGGATCAATCCTGAGGAAATCTCTTACATTTACGAAATTCCGGATCTTTCAAAATTAACCATCATATGACAAAGACACTTTACCTTGTTCGCCACGCTCAGGCTTCCGATTCGGTTAGTCCTGACCTCTACCGCCCTCTCACTCCCAATGGAATGATTGATGCTACCCGTATGTCAAGGCATTTATCTGCGAGAATGCAAGGGATACAACAGGTTATTACGTCTCATTCAGAACGGACCCAAATGACTGCCAGAATCTTTATAGAACAATTGGGCCTGCCCAAAGAGATTATGAAAACAGATGAATTACTTTATGAAAGTGCCACGAAGAATTATCTGAGTGCGGTAAACAATATTGAGGAAAAATATGATTCTGTGATGCTGGTGGGGCATAATCCCAGTATTTCTTATTTCGCAGAATACCTTTGTCATGAAGAATTCGGCTCAATGCCTACCTGTGCTGTGATTGGTATGTCGTTTGAAAACCTTTCCTGGGCAGAAGTTTCAAAAAGAACGGGTACAAGATTGTTTTATGACTCCCCGGATTCGATTTTAGGAGTGAAATTTGATTAATTTTGACTGAAAAATCAGAAAGATTATTTGAGGAAGAACGGACGGAGACCGTCAATAAAAATTATGAATAAGAATCAGAAAATTTTCAGATATGTATTGATCATTTTTACGATCATAATGGCTGTTCTGGCCTTTCAGATGGGGATGAATACGACTGCACCCTGGAATAAAAAGAAACAAAGACTGGAAAGGATGAAAGAGGATTCTTTACGCAAAGATTCTCTGGCTAAGTCTGATATGCCAAAGTAAGCCGAATCTGAAAGAAATTTGTTGAAACCGGGGAAGAATAAATGCATATTCTTCCCCGGAATTTTATTTCTCTTCCTCTAATGCCAGGATTTCTCTGAAAAGACTTAACACAGATTCACTAGGAGATTGACCTTTCCCCTCTTTGCTATTTCTGAAATAATCTGAAAAAAGCTCCTCCATAGATTTGCTTTCGAGCTCCGACAATGGATTTACGTCCTCATCTTCTGTATTTTTTTTCTTTTTAATCTCCGGAATAATCGGCATCATAAATGGATGCGCATCCATCAGTCTTTTCTTATCAGCCGATTCCAGATATGAGGTTGTAACCATGGTAATTTGTACAAGAGCCTCCTGATTTTGATTCAGCCAGTCTAAGGCATCTTCAACCTGTTCAAATTTTTGACGGAGCAGTTTTTTTCCTTTTTTTAGTGCAACTTTATGAAAATCAATGGGTTCATTTGGTTTAGCTGATAAAATCGAGACAAATTTTGTTTGATTTGCTTCCGAAAAACTATAAGCCAGCGGGCTGCTTGAATATACAATCGGACAGGGGTTCCTGTCAACCACCTGATAACGATGCAAATGACCCAGTGCTACATACTGAGTTTGTGCAGGAATATTTTCCGAGAAAATAACCGAGGCTCCTCCTACATGAAGAATAGGCTTCTCGTCCTCAGGTTCTTCAGGTGGATTACTGTCGCCCTTTTTCATCAGATAGAGGTGAGCAGCAAGGATATTGACTCCCTCTGTATCAAAATACCTGGAAGCCAAAGCCTCCCAATGATTTTGTAAATGTATTCTCAAAGAATCTTCAGAATCTTCTACTCCTAAAAAAGTCTTTAACCTCAGTTCATTGGCATAAGGTGTCAGAATGAGCCTCAGTGGAAATTCACAATCCGGAAGTTTCAGTTCTATAAAACCTTTGTCTGTTTTGGTTACCGAAACACCTGCCTGGGTGGAAAAAGGAGTAATTTCAGTATTGGGAAATCCGGCAAAAATAATTCCGCAGGCTCTTGCAAGGGCATCCGGAACCTCAATTCTTTCCGGAGAGTCATGATTTCCGGCAATAGCAATTACAGCTCTTTTTCCCTGATTTGAAAGCCGGTGTAAGGTGCTGTAAAGTAATTCTGTAGCTTCGGAAGAGGGATTGAAATTATCAAACAGATCACCCGCAACAATCACTGCATCAACCATTTCATTTTCAGCAATTTCACAGATTTCCTGAAGAACTTCTTTCTGTTCTTCAAGCCTTGAAAAAGTATCGAGCCGTTTGCCTAAATGCCAGTCGGCAGTATGGAGAATTTTCATTCGTAAGAAAACCGGAACGGTCTTTTATTGATTTGAGCTATTTTTTCCTAAAATTATAAAAATCTGAATGGATGAAAGAAAAATAAAATCCCGCAGGAATCTGATTCCGGCGGGATTTCTCAAAAAAAGACCTAAACACCGTTTATATCAATTTTTCAGACAAATGATTATAAAAGTGTTTAGGTCGGAATATGCATTATTTCAAGGTTGCAACGGCAGCTTTGATACGCTCACAAGCCTCTACCAGTTGTTCATCTGCCGCAGCAGTAGAAATTCTGATACAGTTTGGTGCACCGAAACCAGATCCTGCAACTGTTGCTACAAAAGATTTGGCAAGCAGCCAGGTACAGAAATCATCTGAATCCTTGATTGTTGTTGTTCCGTCAGATTTTCCAAAACATGCAGAAATGTCAGGGAAAGCATAAAAAGCGCCATCCGGCATGTTTACTTTGAAGCCAGGAATTTCACGCAATAAACCTACTACGAGATCACGACGACGAAGGTAAGCCTCCTTCATTTTATAAGCTTCCGTCAGCGGACCATTAAAGGCAGCAGTGGCAGCTTTCTGAGCAATAGAGTTAGTTCCTGAAGTAACCTGACCCTGCAATTTCTCAACACCATCAGCAATCCATTTTGCAGCAGCGATAAAACCAATCCTCCAGCCAGTCATTGCATGGCCTTTCGCCACACCATTTACAGTAATAACCTGGTCTTTGATTTCAGGAATAGAACCGATTGAGAAATGACCGGCCTCTGTGAAATTGATATATTCATAAATCTCATCAGCAAGAACAAAGATGTCAGGGTGTTTTGCTACAACGGCAGCAATTTCTCTCAATTCAGCTTCGCTGTAAACAGAACCTGTCGGGTTATTAGGAGAAGCGAACATAACCAATTTGGTTTTGTCGGTAATAGCAGCTTCAAATTGTTGAGCAGTAACTTTGAAATTGTTTTCAAAAGCACCATCCAGAATAACAGATTTTCCGTCGGCTAATTTCACCATTTCAGAGTAAGAAACCCAGTAAGGAGCAAAAATGATCACTTCTTCTCCCGGATTTACCAAAGTTGAAATAACGTTAGCCAGAGAATGTTTAGCCCCAGTTGAAACAACGATATTTTCCGGAGCCCAATCAAGGTTATTATCACGTTTGAGCTTATCAGCAATTGCTTTACGAAGGTCTGGATAACCTGCTACCGGCGAATAGCCATGAAAGCCATCATCAATTGCTTTCTTGGCTGCTTCGCAAATGTGTTGTGGGGTTTTAAAGTCTGGTTCACCAACTGAAAGACTGATAACCTTGTGTCCAAGTGCCGCGAGCTCCCGGGCTTTTTTGGTCATCCCCAGAGTCGAAGACTCTTCCAATGCATTAATACGATCTGCGAGCAATGCTGTCGAACTCATTTTTTATTACAATTTTAAAGTATGAATTAAAATGGGACATACTGTCCCTAAAAATTGTGCAAAGTTAGGTCAGTACGATCGGATGCAAAAGAAAAAATGTTTTTTTATTCTGATTAAAGAATTATCTATGGCGAATGAATCGGGGTAAAATCTACTCGTATGGGTGTTTTGGCTTATATTTACCTTTTCATTAATTTATTCAGTTATATAAAATGTCTGTATTTCTAATCCTGATTTTTGTTGCCGGATATCTCGCAATTGCTTTTGAGCATGGCATTAAAATTAATAAAACAGCCTCTGCGCTGTTAACCGGAGTGCTCTGCTGGACGGTTTATATATATGGTTCCGGAGAACATGAAAAGGTGCTTGAATCGCTTTCACATCATCTTGGAAACGTATCGGAAATCCTGTTTTTCCTGCTTGGGGCAATGACTATTGTGGAGTTGATCGACGCACATCAGGGGTTCGGTCTGATTACTAAGCGGATTACAAATCGAAATAAAACCGCACTTTTGTGGCTGATTGCTCTGATCACATTTTTCCTTTCCTCTGTGCTGGATAACCTTACTACGGCAATTGTAATGGTTTCTTTACTCAGAAAGCTGATAAAAGAGGCAGAAACCAGAAAGTTGTTTGCCGGAATCGTAATCATTGCCGCAAATGCCGGAGGAGCCTGGTCGCCTATTGGGGATGTTACAACTACCATGCTTTGGATAGGAGGACAGATTACCGCATTAAATATCATGAAGGAATTGTTCCTGCCAAGTTTGGTTTCCTTGCTTGTTCCGCTGGTTTTTATGTCCCTGAAAATGAAAGGAGAAGTTTTGCCGGCTTTAAAGCAGTCAACGGAGACGGAGGTGGAAGGCTTTAATCATGCAAACACGATGCTTTTGTTTGGCCTGGGAGCTTTATTGTTTGTTCCCGTTTTTAAAACCATTACACATTTACCTCCATACATGGGAATTCTTATGGCTCTTGCTGTCGTCTGGATTGTTTCAGAGATACTTCACAGTGGTAAAGATGAGGAAGCCAGAAAACCTTTTACCGTAGGTCATGCCCTGAGTAAAATTGATACCCCCAGTATTTTGTTTTTTCTGGGAATTTTAATTGCAATCGCTGCCCTGGAATCAACGGGAATATTATCGGGATTAGCAAAATGGATGGATCAGACAATCGGGAATCAGGATATTATTGTGGTTGCAATAGGATTGGCTTCCGCAGTGGTTGATAATGTTCCCCTGGTTGCTGCTTCAATGGGAATGTATGATTTATCCGCATTTCCGGCTGATGCTAAAATTTGGGAGTTTCTGGCTTATTGCGCCGGAACAGGAGGGAGTATTCTGATTATAGGCTCGGCTGCCGGAGTTGCAGTAATGGGTATGGAAAAGATAGATTTTCTCTGGTATTTCCGAAAAATCAGCCTTATTGCCTTGCTTGGGTATTTTGCAGGAGTTTTATGTTATTTGTTGATTTTCAATCTGTTGTATTAAGGTTTGGAGCTTTCCTGGCAGCAGTGAAAAAGAAACAGGGATTAACTTTATACGTTAATCCCTGTTTCTTTTTCAGGAGTAAATTCGTTTATTCTTTGACAAGTTTCTCGGTAAGTCTTTCAAAATCTTCGACCCATTTGTCATAATATTTCCCTGTTCCCGGACCGGAGAATCCTGTATGAATTTCGCGTACTTTTCCTTTTTTATCAATGATGATTGTGGTTGGAAAGCCTACAATTCTGTTTAGCATCGGTAAGGTTTTAGAAGCCTCGGCTTTATCATTTGTACCAGCCAGTACAACATCATAATCAATATCGAAACGCTTTTTCATTTTTGCGATTTTCGGCGAAGATTCCTTTAAATCGGCACTTTTTTCATAAGCAAGACCGATAATTTCAAATCCTTTGTCCTTATTTTTTTTGTACCATGGTGAAAGAAAAGTAGTTTCATCCATACAATTCGGACACCAGGATCCGAGAATCTGAACTATTACCACCTTATTTTTAAATTTAGGATCTTCCAGAGAAATCTTTTTCCCGGTTAAATCCGGAAAAGAGAAGGAAAGTTTATCAAATCCCGGTTTTAGGAAAGTCAATCTGTTAACATCTTCCAATTCTGCTTTTTCATCTTTTACCGCAGTCCAGTTTTCATGTCCTGTCGCCCCGGAAAAGAATTCACCTGTCATTTTATCCTTGGTAAATTTCGATTTGAACAGAAAAAGGTGTGAGCCATCAAAACAGGATAATTTCAGGCTGTCGCCATCAATATTACCTTGTAAAAAACGATAATCACCTGTGGTTGTCAGGAAGGTTCCTGTAACATCTTTTCCTTTTTGAGTGAAAATCCCAACTGCTTTGGTGGTATCTTTCAGATCGTCAGATAAAAAAGTGGTAGCCCATTTTCCGGAAACATCCTCAGAAGAGGGAGCAGTTGAAGCAACTTTAAATCTGGTTTTATCTCCGTAAAATGCCTGTAAATCTAATCTGGTATATTCTGTACCTTTTCTGCGTTTTTTCCAATAACCTGAAAGAGTGCTGTCTGAAGTTATTTTTGCAATGATTTCTGCTTCAAAAATTCCCATCGGAATATGCAGGGAGTCATCTTTTACGAAGGAGGAATCCATTTGCAAACGTTCCTCGCCATTGAGGGCAAAAACAGTATAGGTGCTGGAATCCGCATTAAGTGAAATGTCTAATCCGAAGGGTAATTCTCCGCCTTTAGAGGCAAGTACGGCGCGCCACAGGCCTGTCTTTGGTTTGGTAGAAGCTGATTTTGTACTGCAAGCGTAAATAATAGCAATTGCAAAAGGAATAATCAGGTAATTTAGTTTTCTCATGTTGATGCTTGATTTTCAAACAAATATATATTCTGAATTGTTAACGGACTAATTTAACGAATCAAATAATGCTTCCTGCAGAAAAACACGGGAATTTTTGCGGATTTGATATTTAAATCCAAATGAATATGCCGGGCACAATTTAGTTATAATGAATCATTAGCAGGCACCGGGAAATTTCTTAAATTTGTAACATGTATTTTCATTTCCGGGTTCTTCCTGTTCTGAAAATCCCCAATGATTTTTATTCGATTGTAACGTTAATTTTATATGTATCACCAACCTGTATTGCTACAAGAATGTCTGGACGGACTCAACATTAAACCTGATGGAATTTATGTAGATGTGACATTTGGAGGAGGAGGGCATTCTAAGGCTATTCTTGAAAGGCTGGGTGAAAATGGTAAACTTTATGCTTTTGATCAGGATGCAGATGCAAAGAATAATGCAGTGCTGATTGATGATAAGCGGTTCCAGTTTATTGAAACGAATTTCCGTCATATCAAAAAATACCTTCGCCTGTATGGTGTGAAGAAGGTGGATGGAATTCTGGCCGATTTTGGCATTTCCTCACATCAGATTGATGAGCCAAGCCGTGGGTTTTCTACCCGTTTCGACGGAGAGCTTGATATGAGAATGAATCGTTCTGCCAGTGTATCAGCTTATCATGTTATCAATGAATATTCTGAAGAACAGCTTCACCGGATTTTTGGCATGTATGGCGAGATAAAAAATGCTAAAACTCTGGCAAGTGCTATTTACAGTTCAAGAATGAATAATGCTATTCAGACTACCGCTGAATTGAAAAGTATTCTGGAAAAATTTGCGCCAAGGTTTAAGGAATTTAAATATTTCGCTCAGGTTTTTCAGGCAATACGGATTGAGGTAAACGAAGAATTAAAAGTTATTGAAGAATTTTTGGAACAAGTTCCGGAATTATTGAGCGAAGAAGGAAGATTATGTGTAATTTCCTTTCATTCTCTGGAAGACAGGTTGGTGAAAAACTATATCAAAACCGGGAAATTCTCCGGGGAGGTGGAAAAAGACTTTTTCGGGAATGAGCTTAAACCATTAACCGGAGTTACCAGAAAGCCTATAGAAGCTTCTGAGGAAGAATTAAAAGAAAATCCACGATCAAGAAGTGCCAAATTAAGAGTTGCTGCGTTACATAAATAAGTCATTAATTGTTAAAACCTCTTAAAGGCTTTGTTTTCTTAAATACGAAAAATCTCATAAACTTTTAAAATTAGCTTTACTGAAAAAAGATGGCAAAGAATGTATCCCGGAAGCCTCAGAATAATACTTCTAACTTTCGTTCTAATAAAGGGATTTTTGCCTTTTTCGACCGTGTTTTTAACATGGATAAAATACTGGGCGGGGAGTTTCCCGTTCATCAGATGCGCTACATCCTTTGGGGAACCTTTTTAATTGTGATTTATATCGGCTCCTCGTTAAACGCAGAGAGCTTAATTCATCAAATTGATAAAACCAAAGTAGAACTGGAAGAAATCAGAGCTGATTATACAACTCAGGATGCTGATTTTATGAAAGCCGGAAAGCAATCCGAAATTATCAAAAGAGTAGCTCCAATGGGTCTGGAAGAAAACAAAACCCCTCCTACAAAAATTATTGTGAAAGATTAGCTGGCATTTATTCTTTGTCTTAAGTGGTTGCCAATGATTTATTTTCAATAAAAACAATCATTCAGCACCGGAAATCATTGATTTACAAAAAATATTATGAGTAAGAATATTAAAGGCGACATCGTTTTCAGGGTTAGGGCGATGTTCTTGTTTATGCTGCTTTTTGCTGTTGGAATTGTTTGGAAAATCTTTTCCTTACAGGTTATAGATGGTGAGAAATGGCGGAAAAAAGCCAATCAGACTTATGTGAAAGAGCGAAGCGTTCCTGCGATTCGCGGAAATATCTACGCGGATGATGGTAGCTTACTGGCCACCTCGCTTCCCAAATACAGACTAGGTTTCGACCCTAAAGTAAGTTTGCTGAATGATAAAAACCTTAAAATCTACGAAAAAGGGATTGATTCCCTGTGTATCCTGCTTTCAAACTATTACGGAGATAAAGATGCGGAGGACTACAGGACTATGATTGCCACTGCCCGTGATAAGAAACTGAGTTATATTCTTCTTAATAATGATCTTGTTGATTATCAGACTGTTAAAAAAATGAGAAGATGGCCGGTTTTCCGGTATGGCAAGTTTAAAGGTGGTGTTGTTTTTGAAAAAGTGAATGTAAGATATACACCATTTGGAAAAATGGGCTACCGGACAATTGGTTATAAAAAAGACAAAGAGGCGGTCGGGATAGAAAACAGTTTTAATACGCAGCTGGCAGGTGTGGAAGGGAAAGGAATTTTTGAGAAAATGTCCGGAGGAAGCTGGAGACCCGTAGATGGGGGAGAGGAAGCAATTCCTGTAGCAGGATTGGATGTGCATACTACCCTAAATGTTAATATTCAGGATGTTGCGGAAAGTTCTTTGATGAAGGCACTTCAGCAATATGGCGCAGAAAGAGGTTGTGTAGTTGTAATGGAAGTGGCCACAGGGGAAATCAAGGCAATGACGAACCTTACCCGTACTGCTGATATGGGCTATGCCGAAACGTTTAATCATGCGGTACTGGGTAAAACGGATCCGGGTTCTGTTTTTAAACTGCCTTCGATGATTGCTATGATGGAAGAAGGAGATCTTGATAATAAGGAATGGGTGCAAACAGGTGACGGAATTTTTAAGATCGGAAGCTCTACCATGGAAGATTCCAATGTGAAGCATGGCGGCCATGGTACCATTACCGCCCAGGAAGTGTTTGAAATGTCTTCAAATGTGGGAACAATGAAACTGATGCTTAAATATTTTGGCGGAAAGGAGTCCAGATATTATGATTATCTGAAGAAATTTCACCTGACAGAGCCGCTTAACTTTCAGCTTAAGCCAGATGTTGCCCCGACGATCAAGCAACCATCACAGTGGTCAAAGATTACACTTCCCTGGATGTCTGTTGGTTATGAAACTTCGATTACTCCCTTGCAAATGCTGACTTTTTACAATGCAATTGCTAATAACGGAGTCTGGATTCAGCCGATTATTGTGAAGCAGACAAAAATTGTGGATGATGTTCAGGAAGATTTTAAGGCTTCCCAGGTAAAAATTGATGAACCGATCTGCTCTGAAAAAACATTGATGAAAGTCAGAAAAATGCTGGAAGGGGTTGTAGAAAGAGGAACTGCAAAAAATATTAAAAATCCTTTATACAAAATTGCCGGAAAAACCGGAACTTCTCAGAAATTGATTGGCGGAAAATACAGGGAAGGCATGTATTATACTTCCTTCATTGGATATTTTCCGGCAGATGCCCCTAAATACAGTTGCGTAGTAGTAATTGATAATCCGAGAGGGGTAAAAAAAGAGGCGCTTTATGCGGCAGATGTTTCTGCTCCGGTATTTAAAGAAATTGCAGATAAAATATATGCCTGTGACATTCAGATGCACCGGCTTTTGGATGCTAGAAAATATGATCCGAGGTATTTTGCCACCCAAAAGCATATTGCACATACAGGAGATATTAAAGCCATATGTGATGAATTTGGTATAGAAAAACAACCACAGGAGGAAGGCTGGGCTGTAATAAAGGGCGACAATGGTTCACTGGAATTTGAAAACCAGCTGAATCCGAAAAGCAAAGTTCCGGATTTGAGAGGGATGACCTTGAGAGATGCTTTATATCTTCTTGAAAATAAAGGTTTCAGGGTTAATTATAAAGGTGCCGGGAAAATAATCAGTCAGTCTATACCGCCAGGTTCTTTGGCCGTTAGAAACAGAGTAATCGGTCTGACACTTGAGTAAGATTTTTCCGGAATTAATCGTCAGCACTAATAAAACAATACATTCACAAAAAGGATTAAACAGCTTATATTTTCAATAGCAATATTGAGATGATAATCAATGAGAAAACTACAGGATATTTTAAAAAATATTAAGTCTATTGCAGTCAAAGGAGATACATCCGTTGAAATTGCCGAAATTATTATTGATTCCCGGAAGGTAACAGATAATACCTTGTTTGTTGCCATGAAAGGCACTCAGGCAGATGGTCATACTTTTATTCCAAAAGCTATAGAAGCTGGTGCGAAAGCCGTTTTATGCGAAGAGTTGCCTGAAAATCTTGCAGAGCATGTCACTTATATTCAGGTAGAGGATGCAGCGGAAGCGATGGGTTATGTCGCTTCTGATTTTTATGGAAACCCTTCAAAAAAACTGAAACTGGTAGGTATTACAGGAACGAACGGAAAAACGACCACTGTAACTTTACTCTTCAGGTTATTTAAGAAACTGGGTTACAGATGCGGGCTTATTTCTACTGTTCAGAATCAGATTGATGATGAAATAATTCCTTCCACACATACCACTCCGGATGCTGTAAATTTGAATAAACTTCTGGCTGAAATGGTCGATGCAGGATGTACACATGCATTTATGGAGGTCAGTTCTCATGCTGTGGTTCAGCATCGTATCACCGGAATTACTTTCAGAGGAGCTATTTTTTCAAATATTACCCACGATCACCTCGATTTCCACGGGACTTTTGAAAACTATATTAAAGCTAAAAAAGGCTTTTTTGATGCCTTACCTAAGCAGGCATTTGCTTTAACGAATATAGATGACCGAAGAGGTTCTGTGATGGTTCAGAATACACAGGCTGCCAAACATACCTATTCACTGGAAACACTGGCTTCATTTAAGGGCAAGCTGATTGCAGACAGTCTTTATGGTTTGCAGATGGAAATTGACGGACGTGAGATCCACTTTCAGCTTATAGGAACATTCAATGCCTATAATCTGCTTGCTATCTATGGAGCGGCGGTTTTGTTGGGAGAAGATAAAGACGAAGTATTATTACAGCTTTCAGGTTTGCAGACTGCTCCCGGAAGGTTTGAACAATTGATTTCAAAGGATCTGAAAGTAGGCATTGTTGATTATGCCCATACACCGGATGCTTTGAAAAATGTCCTGCAGACAATTAATGAAATTAAAGAAGGTAATCAGCAGGTTATTACTGTGGTTGGCTGCGGAGGAAACCGGGATACAACCAAACGCCCGATCATGGCCAAAATTGCCTGCGAATTAAGCAATAAAGTGATTCTTACTTCTGATAATCCAAGAAATGAAGATCCGGCGGATATTCTGGCACAAATGCAGAAAGGGGTTCCTCCGATTGATTTTAAGAAAACAAAAGTTATAGAAGAGAGAAAGGAGGCCATTTTTTATGCGGTCAGAGAACTGGCCCAGGCCGGAGATATTATTTTGGTAGCAGGGAAAGGACATGAAACATATCAGGAGATAAAAGGAGTAAAACATGATTTTGATGATAAAAAAGTTCTGAAAGAGGCATTCTCAGCTTAAATCGCCCTGAACGAAAGAAAATGTTGCTCTCAAACAAGTTATTACTCGTTTAAAATGTTGACATTTACAATTCCGAATCATTCACTGTTGACCAAAGCAAAAACCATTATCCAATGCTTTATTATTTATTTGATTACCTAGACAAACATTTTAATCTTCCGGGAGCGGGTGTATTTCAGTACATCACTTTCCGGGCATTCGCCGCTACGGTAACTTCTCTCGGAATTGCTGCTATCTGGGGAAAATCTGTTATTAACTTTCTTAGAAAATTACAAATTGGTGAAGACATCAGAGACTTAGGTCTGGAAGGTCAGATGCAGAAAAAAGGAACTCCTACTATGGGAGGGTTTATCATCTTGTTATCTCTTCTGATTCCTACTTTACTTTTTGCCAAATTACATAATGTTTATATTATTTTGTTGATTGTAACAGCTCTCTGGCTTGGTGGAGTGGGTTTTTTGGATGATTATATCAAAGTTTTCAAGAAAAATAAGGAAGGGCTTTCAGGTAGATTTAAAATTGTGGGTCAGGTTGGCCTGGGCCTGATTGTCGGCCTTACCATGTATTTCAATGATAACATAAAAGTACGTTTTTACGAAAAAGCCAAAATCAGTACAAATATCGGGGAAATCCAAAAATTTACAGATACTAAATCACTGATTACTACGGTTCCTTTTCTGAAAAACAATCAGTTCGATTATAATTACCTTCTACCTGATTTTATACCTGATCAGTACGTCTGGGTGGTATATGTTTTTGTAATTATCTTTATTATTACTGCTGTTTCCAACGGGGCAAATATTACAGATGGTATCGATGGACTGGCTGCCGGAACTTCAGTGATTATTGGGATTACCCTGGCAGTTTTAGCATATGTTTCGGGTAACAAAGTATTCTCTCAATATCTGAATGTTATGTTTATTCCCAACTCAGGAGAGCTCGCTATATTTTGTGCCGCCTTTGTAGGGGCCTGCGTCGGATTTTTATGGTACAATGCTTATCCGGCTCAGGTGTTTATGGGTGATACGGGAAGCCTTATGCTTGGCGGGATTATCGCAACATTGTCGATTGTACTCAGAAAAGAAATGCTTATCCCGGTGCTTTGCGGGATTTTCCTGATTGAACTTTTATCGGTAATCTTTCAGGTTTCCTATTTCAAATATACCAAACGAAAGTATGGTGAAGGAAGGCGCATATTGCTGATGTCTCCATTACACCACCATTTCCAGAAAAAAAGTTATCACGAGTCAAAAATCGTAACGCGTTTCTGGATTGTCGGAATCTTATTGGCAGTGGTAACATTGGTTACTTTGAAATTGAGATAAAACCCGAAAAATATACAAATACGGCGGCCGGAATTTATTCCGGCCGCTTTTATTTTAAAGGCTGTTTACTGAAATTCATACAAAATCTCCTGATTTTGCATAAAAGACATTTTAATACTCAAAGGCTTTGTAACTTTAAGGCATAAACCAACCGGAAAAACATTGAAATTAAGTATCGTTGTAGCAGTCGCCGAAAATGGGGTTATCGGACATGAAAACCAATTAATCTGGCATTTACCTAAAGATTTGAAGATTTTTAAGAATCTTACCACCGGGCATCCTATTATTATGGGAAGAAAAACCTTTGATTCAATCGGAAAACCCTTGCCCAACCGGACTTCAATTATTGTCAGCAGAAATAAAGAGCTTGCCATTAATGGCTGTATTGTTGTAAATTCTGTAGAAGAAGCTATTGAAGAAGCAAAAAAGATAGAAGAAGAGGAGGCTTTCATAATTGGTGGTGCCGAATTGTATAAACTTTCCCTGCCAAATGTTGATAAAATTTACCTTTCAGAAGTAAAACATTCTTTTGCCGGAGATACCTTTTTCCCGGAAATTGATAAAACTGTCTGGAAGGAGATTTCCAGAGAAACATATCTGAAAGACGAAAAGAATTTGTACGACTTTGATTTCGTGGAACTGGTGAAAGAAGTTTAGGTTTTCAATACATTAAACCTTAGAAAATGATTGCAATTACAGATCAGCATATTAATATACCTTCCTGCATTGAAGCAGCGCAGTCGGACAGAGCCGGTGCGGTGGATATTTTCATTGGAACAGTCCGGAATCATAATAATTCAAAAGAGGTCGTAAGACTGGAATATGAAACCTATGATGCAATGGCTGTCAAAAAAATGGAAGAACTGGCCAATCAGGCCAGAGAACGCTGGGACATTGAAAAAATAGTAATAGTTCACCGCAAAGGTGTTTTGACCATTGGCGATGTAGCAGTGGTTATCGCCGTTTCAACTCCTCACAGAGCAGCCTCTTTTGAAGCCTGTCAGTGGCTGATCGATACCTTGAAAGAGGTAGTTCCGATCTGGAAGAAGGAGATTTATCAGAACGGAGAGGAATGGCTGGAAGCTCATGCCTGATTTTGGAAAGTTTGCCAGGGTATTTGAATAATTTATGGCTATCCGGGCAGATTTAAGGCTATATCTGATTATTTTTGAGAAACAGGTTTGAAATACCTCATTTTTTTTCCTGTTTCTCAGAAAATCACTTTATCGCTAAACACTTCCAGCAAAAATGCCTAAAAAACTACTCTGCTTAATTACATTGAGCTTATTATGCTGCTCCCTTGCTCAGGCTCAGAACCCAGCCAAACGCCGGCTTCGTCCTTCTGACGTTTATCGCCTTCAAACCATTTCAGATGTTCGTGTTTCTCCGGAAGGGAGCTGGATTTCCTATACCCTTTCATCGGTGGATTCAGTGAAAAACAAGAGAAACTCTGATTTGTGGATGGTGAGCTGGGATGGTCAGCAAACCATACAGTTGACAAATAGTCCCGACGGAGAGTCTTCTGGAAAATGGAGTCCGGACGGGAAATATATTTCATTCGTTTCTTCCAGAAATGGCCTGACAAGCAGCCAGATCTGGCTGATGGACAGAAGAGGCGGAGAAGGAAAACAATTGACAAATCTGAAGTCTGGAGATCTGAATGACTATGCCTGGTCGCCTGATGGCAAGAAACTGGTACTTGTGGTGAAAAGTCCGGTGGATACCTCTAAGTCAAAAGACCCAAAACCATATCTGTTAGACCGGTATCAATTTAAGCAGGATGTTGAGGGATATTTACAAAACAGACCTGTTCATCTGTATTTATTTGATGTTGCTTCTAAAAATATTGATACATTAACCACCGGAAATTATGAGGATTCTTCTCCGGTTTGGTCTCCGGATGGCAGCACTATTGCATTTGTAAGTAACAGAACAGCTGATCCGGATATGAATTCGAATACCGATATCTGGACCGTTGAAGCAAAAGCTAAGGGTGTTGTTCGCCGGATAACTACCTGGACAGGAAGAGATTCTCAGCCTGTCTGGTCACCTGATGGCAAACAGATTGCTTATTTACAATCTACCTCCAAAGAAGATTACATCATGTACGACCAGGCTATTCTTGCTGTGGTATCGAAAGATGGTGGAGAACCTAAATTATTATCCAAAACACTGGACAGACCTGTTGCTTCTCCCCGCTGGACAGACGAAGGAAATATTATGGCCCTCGTGACAGATGACCGTCAACGTTATATTTCGCAGTTTTCAGTTCTGACCGGGAAGAATACCCTGGTAATCGGAGGAAACCGGAGTTTTGGTTCCATTGAAAAACAAAAAGCCAATAATTGGGTGGTTACGATGTCTGATCCTCAGATGCCCTCAGAAATTTATGCCCTGGAAAAAGGAGTACTTCGTAAACTGACCAAACATCATGAAGAATTGATCAATTCGCTTGACTTAGCTACAGTTGAAGGCTTTACCTCAAAAAGCAAGGACGGAACAACTGTCTCCAATTTGCTTTACAGACCTTCTGATGCCCAGTCTAAGCAAAAACTGCCTACCATTTTCTTTATTCACGGAGGTCCGGTTTCTCAGGATGAATACAGTTTTGATTTGAGCAGACAGATGCTGGCCTCTACCGGATATGCTGTTGTGGCCGTTAATTACCGGGGTAGTAATGGCAGAGGATTGGATTATTGTAAAGTAATCAGCGGGGATTGGGGAAATAAAGAGGTTCTGGATATTTTAGGCGCTGCTGATTATCTGACGCAGAACGGCCTGGCAGATGCCGAGAATCTTGGAATTGGCGGATGGAGTTATGGCGGAATTTTAACGGATTATACCATTGCTACAGACACTCGTTTTAAAGCAGCTTCCAGCGGTGCAGGAGTGGCCATGATTAGTTCCATGTACGGTGTCGATCAATACATTCTGCAATATGAACATGAGCTGGGCTCTCCCTGGAAAAACTTTGATAAATATGTTGCCTTGTCTTATCCGTTCCTGAAAGCTGACAAAATCAAAACACCGACGCAGTTTATGGTGGGAGGAAGTGATTTTAATGTTCCTGCTGTAGGAAGTGAGCAGATGTATCAGGCTTTGCGTGTATTGGGTATTCCTACACAATTGATTGTCTACCCTAATCAGTTTCACGGTATTACAAACCCTTCTTTTCAGAAATACCGTTTTGAAAAATACCTGGAATGGTTCGGGAAGTATCTGAAGAAATAGAAAAGAAGTTTTCCACGGCAGGAAACATCCCCGCCGTGGAAAATTTTAATTAACCATAAGATTACAACCTCTGATATCTGAATTATCAAAACGCCCCAGAATACTGAATTGCCTGCCATCAGGCTTGAATACACCTAAATCCCTGGTTTCGATAAAAGAACATGAATCAATATTAGCCAGGTCGATTACATTAATTCCTCCGGTTTTTCCGGTTTTTTCCAATCTGGTAAGCGGATCGTTGACATCCCGCAATATAATTCTCATTGAATCTGAAAGCTGGAAAATACCCTCTCCGAAGGAATAACCCTGTGAGAGTAGCTCCGTCATACCATACTCAGAATGAATGTGTGAAACTGAAAATGCTTTAGTCAGAATTTCGTGAACTTCTTCCCGCAGCAATTCCTTTCTCCGGCCTTTCATTCCTCCGGTTTCCATGACAATTAAATGCTTGTTATTTTCAAGAAAACTTAAATCAAACTCTGATTCTGCCAGATCCAGCAGGGCAAAAGTTACACCGATTAGCAATATTCCGGAATTTCCTCCCTGTTCTGAGGCTTTTTTTAGCCGGTCGATCAGACTTTCAAAATCATTCAGGAAAAAGCCTGAAAAAGCAGAATTACTTCTTTCAATAAAATGCTGAACCATATAAACCAGAGAAGAATTATTTCTTTCCAGATAGGATGGAAGCAGGGCCAGCACATGAAAATCAGATAACTTTCCATAAAATTTCTCAAAAATCTGTTCTGAAACTTTCAGATAGAAATCCGGATCGGCTACAAGATGTCTGCTTGTATTTTGTCCGGTTGTTCCGCTGCTTTCAAAAATAACTTTCGGAGTTACTTCACCTGAAAGGATGGTTTGGGTTTTGAAAAATTCAATCGGTAAGAAAGGTATTTCCGAAACCTCTTTCACCTGCAAAGGATCAATGGAAAGATGGTGGAGATATTTTCGGTAAACCTCATTATTCTGAACCTGAAAATGAAATATATCCAGGGCAAGCTGGTCGAAATCAGAAGCATTCAATCCTAGCACCCTTTGTTTTAATAGCTGAGCCTGATTCATTGTTTATAAAAGCGATTTTTCTGATAAATCTGCCGTAAGTAATAAGAAAAAGAAAGATTGAAAGTGGATTTTCAAGATATTCTAATAAACCGGAAAACCGTTAAAAAACGTTTCATTTTGACCTTTTCTCCGAAATGTTTCCTTTTTACCCTTAAAGTCTTTTTCTTAAAACAGATAATAATTACAAAATTAAGGCAAATCATTAACTTTACTGACAAAGTCTGACAAACCTGCAACAAGGAACTGAATTTTTTCGTTAATATTTGCGACAGGTTTCCGGAAATGTATTAAGTTCGAACCCATTCATAACGGGGGATTATACACAGTAAAACACATGAAAAAACATATCCTTTTCGTAGCTTTTATTTCATTCATTGCGCTGGCATTGTCTTCCTGTATCGGAGAGCCGGATTTCAGCAATATTCCTGCGATTACCTTTCACTCCATCAGAAAAATTACCACTATTGACGCTTTCTCACAGTCAAAAAAAGATTCTGTGATTCTGACAATTGACTTTCAGGATGGTAATGGAGACCTGGGAATGACTCAGGATGAATTTAGTGGGACTAAGGTAACCAGTCCTAGTCTGAAGGGTATAAACAATTATGAAGTGAAGGTTTTCCGTGCCAAAAACGGTACTTTTTCTGAAGTGCAGTTTTCACCGTCTCTTTCAGGTTTTATCCCGTTCTATTTTAAACCGGATGGTAAATCAGGACCAATTGAGGGAACCGTAGATTATTCAATAGCTTTCCTTCATGCCTTTACACCTAAAAAAGATACTTTAAAATTTGAAGTGAGAATCAGAGACAGGGCATTGAATTATAGTAACTCTGTTCAAAGTTCTCAGATTGTCCTGAATAGTGATTAGAATCATTAACTTTTTGTTAACAAAGTAGTTAACGATTGATATATAACTTGTAGCATGTCAATTCTGACATGCTATTTTTGTTTGAACGAACTAATAACTTATCTGAAAATGCATAAACTTTTATATTTTCTGATTTTAGGCATTCTGATTCATGACAGTTTTGCCCAGGAAATGCCTGCAAAGAAGCTGGTTTCCCGTACGGCAATTGATCTGTTTTACTATGGGGGAAATGTGTACAGAGATACCATTGAGATACAATATGCACTGAGAGATACGACAAAGAATAAGCTCTTCCCCAGAATTTCCTTTGCTAACGGAAGTGTCAGAAACGGACTTTCTGCGGATTCAATTCCCGATAATGCTTTAATCAGAATAAATGATGTCAGTTTCAGAAACAAGGAAGTATTGAAGTGGATTTCAGATGTTAAGGTATTAAGTCTGAGAAATGATTCCCTGTTCTATGCAGGATTAAAGAACCCGGATATTGAATTAATGAAACTCCCTAAACCAAGGATTCAGGCATTACTTATCCAGAAACATTCCCGGCTGCCCAAAGATTTTTTCTTCTTTACACCTTATGAATTACAAGGAATCAGGTTCAGATGTTTTGCAGAATCTCCGATTTATGATTTACTGGATTTTCATCAGGAAACGGAGAAAAGCCCGGTAAGGTATGTAATTGATGGGAAATTGCAGCCACTCAATGTTACTTTCGAATCACTGAATAAAGCGGAAATAAAGAAAATAGAAGTGTATAGTCCGCTGGAAGCGCAGCGGTTTTTTGGAAACAGCTTTAGAAATGGTTTGGTAGAAGTAGTTACACGCAACGGACATTCACGAAATGATCTTCATCTGAGAAATATAAGGATTCTGGAAGAAATGCAGGTAAAAAACGGGAAATGGCAATTGCTGAAAGATACAGTAATGACATTTGAAGAGGTGATTGCCTACAGAAATGAAAGACTTACGGCTAATGGGGCTCCGGTTTACATGATTGACGGAGAGAATGAAACTGAGTATGTAAACCGCAAAACTATTGACATTGGTTCTATTGAGAAAATTGACATAAAACGGGCAGAAAATCGTTTCGACAATATTTCTCAGACTTTTTCCAAAATAGGGAATGACACAATTTTTCTGAATATAAGAAGATATCATGCCAATAACAGATTAAGCAATTTTGCCTCGATTATGTCTGATTTACAAAGGCTCAGACAGGATAATACAGAGTCCGTTCCGATTTATATTGTGGATGAAGTAGAAATAGATGTTGAAAAACTGAAGCATTTTAAAAGTAAGGAACTGGAAATGATTGCTGTTTTGCAGGGATGCGAAGCCATTCAGAAATATGGCAAAAGAGGCGAAAACGGAGTTGTAATCTATAAAACAAGGAAGTGATGCGATAAAACGGGTTTTTGTTGATAATCTTTCATTGCTGAAAGGAGGAAGCAGCACGAAAATTCCTTTGACGGCAGTTTAGCAAGTTCAAAGCTTTAAGTATCTTTGCTTTCAGGATTTAGCTGAAAATGGTATGATTTTCTTCTTACTTCTTTAAAAAATCATCAATAAAACCGGAAAAACAGTGAAAAAACAAACGTATTTGGTTTATTTCTTACTGACTATTTGCTCTTTCATGGCAAATGCTCAACAAAAAAAAGCAGTGACACTTGAAGATATTTGGGAAAAAGGCACTTTCCGTCAGGCAACGGTTCAAAGTGTAAATTGGATGAAGGATGGTGCATTTTATACAGCACTTCATGATGGAAAAATTATCAAATATCAGGTAACAGACGGAACAGTAGTAGAAACGTTATTTGATGAAACCAGGTTTACTGATAATGCTGGAAAAACGCTCTCCATTGAAGACTATTCCCTTTCTGCAGACGAGCAAAAAATCCTCTTAAGTACCGGAGGTGAGCAGATTTACAGACGTAGTTCAAGAGAAGAAAACTATGTTTATGATCTTAAAACCAAAAAACTACAACAGCTTTCGAAAGGTGGAAAGCAAATGTTTGCTACTTTTTCTCCGGACGGAAGCAAAATAGCATTTGTTCGCAAGAACGATTTATTCATGGTTGATCTGGCAACGATGACTGAAAGTGCTATCACAAAAAATGGAAAATGGAATGAGATCATCAATGGAGCCTGTGACTGGGTTTATGAAGAAGAATTTTCATTTGCCAGAGCTTTTCAATGGGCTCCGGACAGCAAAAAAATAGCATTTTATACTTTCGATGAAACCAATGTACCGGAATATAACATGCAGGTTTGGGGTAAACTTTATCCTACAGATTACCGCTATAAATACCCTAAAGCAGGTGAACCAAATTCAATTATTACCATTTCTGTATTTCATCTTGCTGATAATAAAACTGTTAAAGTGGATATCGGAAAAGAAACTGATATCTACATTCCAAGAATCCGCTGGACGCAGAACCCTAACATGCTTTCTTTGAGCCGCTTAAACAGGTTGCAGAATAAAGTTGATTTGCTTCATGCTGATGTTAGTACAGGAAAGTCGGATGTTGTACTTACTGAAGAAAGCAAGACATATGTGGATGTTGAGAATTTTGGAGATGATTTTGTTTATCTGGCCGATGGTAAAAGCTTTATCAGTTCTTCAGAAAGAGATGGCTTCAAACACTTATATCAGTTTGATTTATCCGGAAAGTTAATCCGCCAGATTACTACGGGAAACTGGGAAGTGGATGATTTTCAGGGAATAGATGAAAAAAGCAAAATATTGTATTTCACTTCAACCGAAGTTTCTTCATCAGAACGCCATTTGTATAGTATTTCTTTAGACGGAAAAAACAAAAAACAGCTTTCAACGGATAAGGGATTAAACAGAGCTAATTTCAGTAAGGATTTCAAATATTATATTCTTAGTAACTCGGCCGCAGACAGTCCTTTAAAAGTAAGTCTTCACAAAGCACCAACCGGACAACTAGTAAAAATATTAGAAGATAATGCTACTTTGCGTAAGAAACTTGAGGAGTATAATATTGCCAAAAAAGAGTTTTTTACCCTGAAAACGGCTGATAATATTGAATTGAGTTCATGGATTATTAAACCGACAGATTTTGATCCGAACAAAAAATACCCGCTTTTAATGTTCGTTTATGGCGGTCCGGGCAGTCAGCAGGTAATTAACCAGTTTGATTCCTCTAACTTCTTCTGGTATCAGCATTTGGCGCAAAAAGGTTATATTGTTGCCTGTGTGGATAACCGCGGAACCGGTGGAAAAGGAGTTGAATTTAAGAAATGTACTTACCTGAATCTTGGTAAACTGGAAGTGCATGATCAGATTGAAGCAGCAAAGTATTTTGGAGCTCTTCCTTATATTGACAAAACCAGAATCGGTATTCAGGGCTGGAGTTACGGAGGATTTATGTCGTCAAATTGCTTATTTCAGGGATGCGATTATTTCAAGACCGCTGTGGCAGTAGCTCCGGTAACAAACTGGCGTTTTTACGACTCTATTTATACTGAGAGATTCCAGCGTACTCCACAGGAGAATGCCGCAGGATATGACGATAATTCACCTGTTACACACGCGAAAAAACTAAAAGGTAATTTCCTGCTTGTACATGGAACAGGTGATGATAATGTTCATTTTCAAAACGCAGTAGCTTTAGAGGAGGCTTTAATTAAATCCGGGAAACAATTCCAGAGTTTCTATTATCCGAATAAAAACCACGGAATCAACGGAGGAAATACGCGTTTACATCTTTATACAATGATGACAAACTTCCTGGAGAAGAATTTGTAATCAGTTCATCCTGCATAAAAAAAGCCCGTTGTCACTTTATCGGACAACGGGCTTTTTTATGAGTAAATCTTCGGATAAACTATTTCAAAGGGATAATCAGCTTTTCACCTCTTTCTGAAATATCCCGTGTCTTTTTATTTGCCTGCATCAGCAATTGCTTACTGATACCATATTTTTGAGCGACAACTCTTAATACATCACCCGGTCCGACAGTATGAATTGCTTTAACCTTAACCTTTAATTTAGTGACTCCGATTTTAATTCCTTCGGGTTTCACGGTAGGGTTCAGCTTTTGAAGGGCTTCCCACTTTAAGTTATATCTGTTGGCAATACCATAAAACGTTTCCCCTGACTGCACAGTATGGGTGATTATTTCTCCGGGAGCATCTAAAATCTTATCTGAGGCGGTTGCTTTTTCAGAAGAAGGTTCTTCTTTCTTTGGCTCAGGTTTCTTAACCTCGTCTTTTTTCTTTTCGGTTTTTTCAGCAGCTTTTTTGTCTTTTTCAGTAGCAGCATCTTTTTTCTTATCCGATTTGTCCTTTGAAGGTTCCTCCGGATCATTGGTAGCAACAACAGGTAAGTCATCGGTACTTCTGGTGCCGATAGCAACTGTATCTACTTTTGTATTGGTGAGATCATTAGCAGTGACAGAATCATCACTTAAATACTGCCATCCCAGGTATAAAAGTGCAGCGATAATGGCAACCAGTACGCCTAAAGTGATCAAAGGTAATTTTGATGCCTCTTCCTGTGGTTTTGGGTTGCGGGGTTTGTCTTCGTTCATGAGTAATTCAGATTTGGGAAGTTTCCTTCAAAAAATTAAGAATTTAGAATGACAAATGAAAATTTTCAATAAAAATAGCTGTAGATTTCTAGCTTTTATTCTTTAGCTCCTGAACCATATCATCTACTTTTTCCTGTAACTGCTTTTTATATACCTGTAATTTATCAGCAACGTCCTTGTCTTCAATTCCTATCATTTGTACTGCCAGAATCCCGGCATTTTTAGCGCCGTTTAGTGCAACAGTTGCCACAGGCACACCGGAAGGCATCTGGAGGATTGAAAGTACAGAATCCCAGCCATCAATTGAATTGGAAGATTTTACCGGAACACCAATTACAGGTAAAGTGGTTACAGAAGCAACCATACCCGGTAAATGGGCAGCTCCTCCGGCTCCGGCAATAATTACTTTGATTCCCCTGTCTCTTGCAGAATTGGCATATTCAACCATTTTTAAAGGTGTACGATGGGCCGAAACAATGTCAATTTCATAGGCTATTCCAAATTCTTTACAAATGTCGGCAGCTTCTTGCATGACTTTCAAGTCTGAAATACTGCCCATAATGATTCCGATCATAATTGTAAAAACGAATGTCCTTCGTCTGTATTTTTTGAAAATTAATAAAAGAGTTAACGGTATGTCTTTTTCTGAAAGGCAACTACCTGTTCAGATGTGAAAAAGCCATTTTTCCTCCGGATTTTATTCACTGATTACTTTTAACAAATGCTGAACCTGAGAAACTTTTTGTTTCAGGGTTTCCAGATTGTTATCAACAAGTGTAATATGTCCCATTTTACGGAAAGGTTTGGTTGTTTTTTTACCGTAAAGGAAAGGGTAAACGCCTTCAATCGCCAGGGTTTCTTTCATCCCGACATATTTCGATTCCCCTGAGTATCCGTCTTCTCCCAGAAGATTTACCATTGCTGCCTTGGAATGAGCAGTGGTATCTCCGAGTGGTAAACTCAGAACGGCTCTCAGATGCTGCTCAAACTGAGAGGTATGATTGGCACGGATAGTATGATGCCCGCTGTTGTGTGTACGCGGAGCGACCTCGTTAATCAATACTTTACCATCCTGTGTAACGAACATTTCAACAGCCAGTAATCCGACAATACCCAGTTTTTCAGTAACATTTCGGGCAATTTCCTGAGCTTGTTTGAGAATATCTTCCGAAATTTCTGCCGGGGCAAAAAGATATTCCACAAGGTTATGAACCGGATTAAAAACCATTTCAACTGTCGGAAATAATTTCACTTCCCCCTGTTCGTTTCTGGCGGTAATAATGGCAATTTCCTTTTCAAAATCAATGGCTTTCTCCAAAAGACTTGGCTGAGTAAAAGCGAGAGACAGATCTGCTTCGGTAGTTAATTTCTGAACACCTTTTCCATCATATCCACCTTTTCCCAGTTTGTTAAAAGCAGGAAGAAAACCGATATTTTTACGAATATCTTCAATAGAATCTGTCAGTACAAAATCTGCGGTAGGCAGATTGTTATCAAGATAAAATTGTTTCTGGATACGTTTATCCTGAATAATTCTGATTACTTCCGGTTGCGGGAAAACCTTTTTCCCTTCTGCCTGAAGCTTTTCAAGGGCTTCAAGATTAACATTTTCAATTTCAATAGTTATTACCTGGCAGTCCTGACCGAAGGCATAAACAGTATCAAAATCCTGAAAAGATCCCTGAATAAACTCAGAAGCAATTTTATGACAGGGTGCTTCCGGATCCGGGTCAAGGCATTTGACATGAACATCTAAATCGATGGCTGCCTGAAGTAGCATTCTACCAAGCTGACCGCCACCTAAAAGACCTAATTTGAAGTCTGAAGAAAATATCGACATAATTGTAAGCACGATTTAAAAGTCGTGTGGAGGGAATTTTAGGGTAAAATTACTGCGAATTCCCGAAACCTTCACTAAATTTGTACATAATAGATAGTTTCCGGTTATCAGATTTTTCAAATTTCATACGATTGATTTAGTATTGTTATTTTTGATAAAGTGTTGTCTGTTAATGGTTTATGAATAGAATTTTCTCGTTTGGAATCGTTTGTTTCTGAGGTGTTTTTTTGGAAACAGATTTGTATATTTGAAAGAAATCTACGGAAATTGTAATCTGTTTAATCAGAATAAAAATATGAAAAATACCATTACTCCCCGTTTTAGCCTGCTGGTCTTAATGATTGGATTAGCAGCACTTAGCCGTTTTCTGTTTTTAACACCATCAATGGCCAATTTCTCACCTGTCGGTGCTATGGCATTGTTTGGCGGGGCTTATTTTGTAGATAAGCGCTGGTCATATCTTGTACCAATCATTGCTCTCTGGCTTTCAAATCTGGTATTGAATAATGTAGTATATAAAGCGTATTACCCGACATTTTCTTTCGGATTTGAAAAATGGGTATTTATCAGCTTCATAGCTTTGGTAAGTGTAGGTATTCTGATGTTGAAAAAAGTGAGTCTTACAAATCTTTTATTTGCGAATCTTGCAGGAACTTTAGTGTTTTTTATTGTTTCGAACTTCGGAGTATGGGCAGGAGAGAAGCAATTATATCCTAAAACATTTGAGGGATTAGTTACCTGTTATACAATGGCATTGCCATTTTTGAAAAACTCTTTAATCAGTAATCTGCTTTTTTCAGGAGTAATGTTCGGAGCATTTGAACTGGCTAAAACTAAGATTTCCTCCTTGCAATCTGCCAGAGGTAATTAGTTAAATGATCTTCGCCCGTTTATCGTTTATAACGACAGAAGCGGAGATTTGGAAAATATTAAGTAACAAAAAAGCGTCAGAGAGACTTCTCTGACGCTTTTTTGTTATGGCTGCCTGCAAATTACTTTTGAGTGATAACTCTCCAGATTTTGCCTTTTACAGAGTCTGTAATGTATAAAGAACCATCAGCACCCTGAGCCAGGCCCATTGGACGATGCTTGGCATCTCCTGAACTCTTGATCGGATTTACTCCGGCAAATCCCTGTGCAAATACTTCATATTTACCGGAAGGTTTACCGTCTTTTCCGAAAGGAATAAAGGCTACAAAATATCCTTGCTGATTTAATGGAAAACGGTTCCATGAACCATGAAAGCATACAAATGCACCATTTTTATATCTTGCAGGAAATAGATTCCCTGTATAAAAAAGTAAATCATTTGGAGCATAATGACCCGGGAATGCCATAATCGGCTGTCCTTTATCAGCACATCTGCCTTGTTTTTTACCATCCCCGCCATATTCAGGAGCAAGGATTTTTTTGCCCTGCAGGTGATCGTAATAACAATAAGGCCAGCCGAAATCAGAACCTTCTTTTACCTGAAAAAACTCTTCTGAAGGTAGTTCAGCGCTTTTCTCATCATTGTACAATTCAGGATATAAATAGCTTAACTGGTCGCGACCATGTTGTAAAGCATACAATTCTCCCACTTCTTTGTTCCAGTCCAGGGCAACGCAGTTACGTAAGCCTGTTGCGTAACGCACGCCATCTGAATGCTTTTGATTCAATTTGTTGGCATCAAATTTCCAGATTCCTCCATGCCAATCCAAAATCGGGCAAGGGTCCATTCCCGGAGAATCTTTAACTCTGTTTTTCTCCTGACAAGCATTTGAAGGAGCACCGAAAGTTACGTACAGATTCCCTTTATCATCCAAAGCAATTGGCTTCGAAGAATGTTCACGGTAAAACTCTAATCCGGTAATGATGGTTTCCGGTTTTGCATTTTCATCGACCAGACCATTTTTTAAAGCATAACGATAAACGGAGGTATCAGAAGAAGCATATAAATACCCGTTAGAGATAGCCATACCTGTTCCGGTATAATTTCCGAAAGATTTGGTAACATCAGCTTTTCCGTCACCATTCAGGTCTTGAAGCAGGATATTTCCTTTTCCGTTTACAAGTTTCTGAAGTTTTACATAGATATCACCTTTTGAGCTTACAGCAATATGTCTTGCTTCTCCGACTCCTTCCGAAACGACAATGGCTCCGAAACCTTTTGGAAGTTTTATTCCTCCGTTATTAGGATCGGCTTTTAGTTTTTTTGAGGCTTTTGGTGCTTCTTTAATGGGATTGGCTGAAGAGTTAAAAGAAACTCCTGCAAGCATCGCCAGAATGGAAGCTGAAAAAAGGAACTTTTTCATTTTTGAGGATAAATTTTAGGATGTTAAAAAATGGTGAATAAACTTGATTTTGGTATAATTATGCTTTAAACCTGATGATATCAGATGGGATTCAGGCTGGAAATTTTAATGCAAACCATGCTTTCCGGCATATTGTTATCAAATATAGCTAAAAACCATTTTTGAACTGTCTGCCAATGAAGGTAAAAAATGGCGGATTTCCCCGATTTTCATGGAAAATATCAGATTTCAGGTTGATTTAAAGCCTGAAAATAAAAAATCCCTGAGAAAACTTTCAGGGATAGGATTATTGTTATTAAAATTTTTGCCCCATGTGTTGTGTTATACAGTGTATGAGTACATATCAAAACAAGTGTTCCGTGAGCCACAGAACACGGGGACGGCCACAGAACACGGGGAACACGAGGAACAAAAAATCCCCGAAAAGCCTTTCGGGGATAGTATTCACTGTTAAATTTCTTCTATTTCAACAATAGCTGAAAGATGTTTCCAAAAGCTCGGATAGGATTTTACAACCACATCCGGTTCTTCAATGATTACATCATAAGATAATGCCAGCGGGGCAAATGCCATAGCCATGCGATGGTCGTCATAAGTATGGAAAGCAGGTTTATCAAAGCTGATCTGATCAGTTGTTAACAGATATTTATGATTGGTTTCGATTTCCACCAGTTTTCCACCGATTTTAGCCAGTTCCGTTTGCAAAGCAAAAATACGATCAGTCTCTTTTACTTTCAGAGACTCAATGCCTGTTAAAGTAAGCGGAATGTTTTTTGCAGAAGCTACCACGCAGATAGTCTGAGCTAAATCAGGACAGTTAGTGAAATCCCATTCGAGACTCTCAGCTTCCTTAATTTTCGTCAGTTTAAAACCTCTTCCTGTATATTCTGACTTTACACCTAAATGGCTCATTATCTGAGTAACCACTGAATCTCCCTGCAATGAGTTTTCTTTTAATCCTAACAATTCCAGCGAAGCATCGGGGTTTTCTGAAAGTGCCACTACTGTAAACCAGTAACTTGCTCCTGACCAGTCTGACTCGATAGCGTAAGGAATGGCCTGATATTTTTGTGCAGGAACTGTTATCGTTTTTGAAGCCCAGTCTGCCTTAAAATCAATGCCAAAACAAGCCATTTGCTGCAACGTCATTTCAATGTATGGCTTAGAACCAAGTTCTCCCGTAATTTCAAGCACCAATCCTTCCGGAAGCAGAGGAGCAATCATTAAAATAGCCGAAATATATTGAGAGCTTACATCTCCTCTGATTTTCAGGTGGTTGTTTCCTGAGAAATTAAAGCCTTTAAGATTTAACGGAGGATACCCTTCATTTTTTACATATTCAATTTCAGCTCCCAGTGTGCGTAATGCATCAACAAGAATCCCAATCGGACGGTCACACATTCTTGGTGTTCCTGTCATGGTTTTCTGCTGTCCTGTAATGGCGAAATAGGCTGTCAGGAAACGCATAGTTGTTCCGGCGTCAATCACATCTGCTACGGCATCATCAGAGGCCAGTAAACGCATCATGGTCTGGGTATCACGGGCTTCTGCCAGGTTTGATAAATTATCTTTTCCGCCAGCTAAAGCATTGATTATCAAAGCGCGATTTGACTCTGATTTTGAAGATGGCAAAGGGATTTCCGTTTGGAAAGACTTACTGACTTTGTGGAGTAATAGCTTTTTCAATTTCGAACTTCGATTTAACTTCGTTGAAAAGACCATGAAAGATTTCTTTCAAAACCGTCTTTTGACAAATTGATTTTACTGAATGGTCACAAAATTAAAACAAAAACCTGACAGGTATTGGCTTCCTGACAGGTTTGTTGGTAAAAAACATTGTTTTAAGAATAGAATTATGAAGGAAATTTACTTTTGTCTAATCCCGGAATAATTTTCAGGGCATTTTTATAGTAAACTTTCTTCAGGACTTCGTCTGACAGACCCATTCCATACATTCTCCAGAAAGCATGATATTTTTTATGATATGGAAAGTATTCATCTGTGGTTTCCAAAACCCTGAAATAAGTCGCATATTCCTCCGGAACCCAGGAATCCTTCCCGAAAAGAATGCGATCCTGTCTTTTTTCGAAGAATTTTTTTGCTGTAATCGGCTGACGTCCCAGCTCAGCAATTACGGCACCGATCTCAACATACATATTGGGTAAAGCTTCCATCAGACTGTCCAGTTTGGCGAGATTGTTCGGGTACCAGCCCATATGTGCGTTAATGAATGTCGTATTTTTATGTTTCCTGAAAACATTATGCTGCTGCTCAAGCAATTCCTCCCAGGTAAATTCCTTTTTTTCACTGGCGTCACGCTTTCGGTTTGGATGCAGCTTAAGTTCCAGCCAACGTTCATTGAATCGGTCGAGCGGCTGCCAGAAAGACGATGGATCAGCTGTATGAATCAGAACAGGGATGCCAAGTTCTCCTGCTTTTGCCCAGATCGGATCCAAACGAGGATCATCTACTTTTACCGTTTTGTCATGGTCTTTTACGGAAAATCCCAGGTTTTTATAGATTTTCAGACCTTGCGCTCCACGAAGTTTAACATCATCACTAAGGGTCTGAACTGCTTTTTCAGTCCATCCTTTCTCTCCGATTTTTGAAAAATCTATGTTGGTAAATACAACGAAGCGATCCGGGTAGAATTTTCTGACATTTTGAATCTGATCAGCCAGCATAGCTGTACTTTTTGCCTGATCTTCACTCCAGCCTCTTCCGCTCAGGTTGACCATTATTCCCATGTTCAACTTATCCATATCAGTAATCAGCTTGTCGAGTTTGTCTTTCCCCTCGTTCATTTCCCACTGATGATTGTGCACGTCAATGAAGGGGAATTTTGCACTTTTCTTAGGGTTTTCAGGAACGGTAAGTGTTGATTTTGGCTCATATTCTTCAAAGTCAACCCTGATTTGCTGGGCCCGGGAATGTTGGTAAAGCGTTAGCGCAATGGCGATGATAAAGAGTTTTTTCATGGTTAATTTTAAGTAAAAAAGGAGGGATAAATAGAATTATAACGGGATTTGCAGGATATTTCTTGCATCTACTCCTGCAAATCCTCCGAAGTATCTTCTTCAGGAAGCAGCGCTCGGAAACGTTCCTGATATACTTCAATGAGTTTTTCAAAGTGCCAGGAAGTAATGTCCAGACTGGCAATCGGAATTTCCTGAACTCTTCCGGCATTTACGAATACCAGCGTTTCAAAATACCGGTTTCCTTTTGATTCAGACCTGATGGTCAGGCCATGTACTATTGCCCAGGAAACGGCATCTTGTCCGACTACCTGAAAAGTTTCGTTTGTCAGGATAATTTTTGGAGTAGATTTAGCCTTTTTTAAATGAGTATAGATCAAAATAAAGCTCAATGCAAGGAAGGAAATACCAAGCCAGTATTCTGCATGGACAAAAAAGTAAATCACATAAAGAAAGGCTCCCAGACCTCCCAACAGAAGCATCAGATTGTCAGTGGGTTTGGAGAAAATTACGGTTTGCGGGGGAATTTCCTCAGGAATAAATTCGTACATCAGCTTATTTTGTCATCATGATTGGTTTTCCTGATGACAAAATAAGTGAAAAACAGAAGATTTTTAACCTTTTCTGAAAGACTTAGAAAAATGCCTTTGCGGAAGAATAAACTTTAATCCGCTTATTTTTTACCGGATAAGCCATAGTCCTTCAGTATTGACTTTGCCAGAGAAGATTTATGCACTTCATCAGCCCCGTCATAAATTCTTGCTCCTCTTTCATGTCTGTACCAAAAAGAAAGTGGTGTATCATCTGTAATTCCCAGTGCACCATGTACCTGAATGGCACGATCGATCACATCCAGCATGACTTTTGCACAGAAAAACTTAATAGCCGAAATCTGATTTCTTACGGTTGAAGCACCGAATTTGTCTATATTATCTGCTGTTCTCAAGACCATCAGTCTGGCGGCATCAATTTCTGCTCTGCTTTCGGCAATCCAGAACTGAACCATTTGTTTTTCGCCCAAAAACGTCCCGTCACCCATTTCACGGCTTACCGCTCTTTTACATAAAAGGTCAAGGCATCTTTCTGAAATCCCGATCCAGCGCATGCAGTGATGAATCCTTCCGGGGCCTAGACGTTCCTGAGCCAGCATAAATCCGGCTCCTTCTTCTCCGATCAGATTCGTAGCAGGAACACGGCAATTTTCATAGGAAACCTCTGCATGGCTAGCCCAATGATCTGAGGATTCTCCCATAATACTGATGTTTCTTATTAATTTAAAACCTTCAGTATTAGTCGGAACAATAATCTGGCTGGCTCTTTTATGAGGAGCTGCATCAGGATTGGTTACTGCCATAACTACCGCAAAGGAGGCTCCGTCTGCAGAAGAAGTAAACCATTTATGACCGTTAATGACATAATGATCTCCTTCCTTCACGGCAGTAGTACCCAGATTCACAGGATTGGACCCGGCAAATTCCGGCTCTGTCATTGAAAAACAGGAACGAATATTCCCCTGCATTAAGGGATGAAGAAACTTACTTTTGATTTGCTCCGAGGCATATCTGTGGATAAGTTCCATATTTCCAATATCAGGTGCCTGACAATTGAAAACATAATGCCCGAAAGGAGTGGTTGCTAAAACTTCAGAAACCTGACCAAACTCACAGAGACTTAGTCCAAGTCCGCCGTCTTTTTCTCCGAATTGTAAACCCCAGAGTCCTGATTTTTTGACCAGTTCTCTTTTCTGATCTAAAATCGGAGCAATGTTTGAGAATTTTCCCGTAAGGCTTTCCGTATTTTCAAGCGGATAAATCTCCTTCTGAAGGAAATCCTTGATTTCCGGAATTAATTTCCTGGTATTTTCTGTGGCAAAAAGAGCTTCCATTGAATGTTTCAAAAGGATGATGGTTTCTTTAAAATAAGTTCAATCAGAGGATGAGTGATTGATCGGATAATTTATATTTTATGTGAAATTAGTACAAAAATAGAATAAATGGTATGCATGCATAATTTAATTTTATACATTGAGATTTTATTCTGAGTTGTAAAATGAGAAAATTGAAGTATTTTCGGGTTGATATAGGCCCATAATTACTCATTTCAAACCTTTCGTTTTTGATGCTTTCTACTTTTTTGATACTAAGAAATACCATAAAACTTTCACTTGTAGGATTCTCTCTGATTGCCTGTAATCTGATAGACAAGCCGAACTTTTTCAAAGATGAGAGTTGGCAGGATCTTGGTTGTGATACCACCAGAAAAGTAACACAACTCTCTGTTTACGATGTTGTTCAGCCTTTTTACGGAACAGATACCTTGCTCAGGCAGAATTTGAATCTGACGGCTGGTAAGATATTTGTTGCGGTTACAAACCTGCAGGGAGGTATGGAAGTGGCAGGTTTAAAGATTTCTGAGCAGGAAAAGCCCTCAGCTTTGAGTCTGCATAATTCGCAGTCACTTATACTTTCCTGGCAGGATGAGATGATGATAGAATCATTGCTGAAAGAGCCCAGATACCTGTATGATAAATGGGAGCTTTTACTTTCGGGAGACCGGGAGACATTTTTAGCTAAAAGAGATTCGGTTTTGGATGAAATGAAGGCAAAAAAACTGAATATTAAAGTAATTTCTGACTTAAGGTCGATGGCAAATCAGAAGAAATATCTGGGAAGAAACAGAACTTCAGCACCGGTTTCGATGCATAATTTCGGATTGGCTGCGGATTTTGCCATAGTACGTCGCGGAAGAATTTCGAATAATCTGGCACTTTACAAGCCATTGGATGCATTGACGCAGAAATACGGATTAACCTGGGGAGGAAATTTTGTCGGATTTATTGATTCAGGGCATATTCAATTTTATAAAAACGGGGCAGAATTATTAAAGAAATATCCGGAATTAAGTTTTGAGTTTGAGTTGTACAGACCTTATTATCTGAACTCCACCCGTAAAATGATTGAAGCCGGGAAAGAAGATAAAATTGAAGATACCAAGGAATTACTTTCTCAGCTGAATGCGATCAGAAAAGACCGACCTTGTACTTGTCAGGTGCAGAATGTGGTAATTCCAGCCAATTTGATTGCTTCTGTAGAATTAAAACTGATTCCATCTGATTATGTAAAAAATACTGATGTTTTAATTATCGGAGATGTTGTTTCTCAGACAGTCTCTATGGTTACGGCCAACGGAGTAATTACTTATCCGCTGGGCTTGTGGAAATAACCTGTTTTTCAAGGAGATACCCTTCAATTGATTTTCTGCAGAAATCATTAAAATAATATTGTCCCATGCAACCCTTTCCTCTTTCACTTCGTCTCAGAAAGTAGATAAGTCATTAGCTGATATGGGAATTTCTTATATCGGCAGTAGTGAAATCTTATAGAACACACGCTGAATACTATGAAAATCAAGTATTGGTCTGTCTACGGGACTGTATTACTTGCTATTATTGTGATTTTTTCAGGACTTATTCTATATGAATATTTTCTGGGAAACGGAGACGGATTCTGGAACGGCATTAATATCCGGATCCTGGCATTTAATACGATATTAATCCTTACTTTTTTATTCATACTTGTTAATCTTTTGAAAAGCGGTCCCCGATGGGTTCAGAATGCTTTTCTGGTCATTTTCAGCATTTTTATAACAGTTCAAAGCATAGAATTAATCTTTGGATTGCTGATAAAAGTCAAAGATCAGGAAAAGAAGCACCTTGCCAGTCCGCTGAAATCTATTGAAAGACCTGACCATAAGAATGTCAGTATTCCTGATGACACCCTGGGTTTCAGGGCCAGGCCAAATTGGAAATATCTCTGGAAATCTCCTGAATTTCAGGATGGCAGAACGGTTTCTTTTTCAATTGACAGTTTATCAAGAAGACTGACACCTGATTCGGGTACTTTTGTCAGAGATAAATATGCATTATTCTGGGGGTGTTCCTACACTTATGGCGATGGGGTTTCTGATGAGGAAACAATGCCGTATTATTTTCAGAAACTCGCGAAGAATTATGCCGCAGCAAATTACGGATATATGGCATATTCACCTTTGCAGACGCTGGCAAGATTACAGCATGAAAATATCAGGAAGCAGGTTAAAGAGAAAAATGGGTTTGCGGTTTACACCTACATAAATGATCATATCGACAGAACAATTCCTTCTACACTCTGGGTGGTTTTTCAAAAAGGGCTTTTTCCGTCATTAAATCATAAAACGATGGAAACCGATGGCGTTTTTGCCAGAAAAAATCATGTACTCTACGATTGTATATATTGGCTTGGTAACTCTAACCTTTTTAATTATTTCAGAATTGTTTATCCCTGGAAACACGGAAAAGAACATTATCAATTGGTGGTCAATACAATTGCAAAAGCCAGAAAAGAATATGTGAAACAATTTGGAAATGATCAGTTTTATCTGATTATTTTCCCCGGAAGTCCGCTTTCTTCTGAAATGAAAGAAATTCTGGGTCAGACTGATCTTAAAATTTTTGACTATTCCGACCTGTTTAAATTGGAGGATTATACCTTGACTTTTGACGATGCTCATCCGAATGCACAGGCATATGAACTGGTAATGAACAGGTTTTATGAAGACATGAAAAAGCAGAATCTACTTTGATTTTAAGGATATAGCACCTGTTATTTATGACGAAACCCTGAATGTCAGCATTCAGGGTTATTTTTTGTTCTGGAAAAATAAGAGGTTGTTACTCAGATAAATATTGGGCGGAAACGAGTCTGGTTCACGATAAATTCCTATATTTAATGTAATATTTCACCTGATCAAACCTGCTGATTATGAACACAAAATACACTTTTTGGGCGAAACTTTCAGGCTTTCTGCAGCTTTTGACTTCTTTGGTACATTCCATAACTTTTTTTATGAAACCCACTGCTGAAAACGAAACAGAAAGGCAATTACTAGACCTTTTCCAAAACTATAAAAAAGATTACGGAGCAGGATTTGTTCGCTCAACCAGTCAATTGGTTACCGGATTAAGTGCCTGTTTTACGATGATGTGTTTATTGGGAGGACTGGTGCTGGTTTATTTGCTGAAGAAAAAAGTGAGTGCTGAAATAATGGAGGGTATCCTGAATATTTATCTGGTGGTTTATGGCATTTATCTGATTGTAACAATTGTATTTACATTCCTTCCTCCGATTATTTTCATCGCTCTGGTATTTCTGACCTTGCTGATAGCAAAACTGAAAATAGCAAAGCGATACTAAAATCAGAGGAAATCTTTAAGAAAGGACCCCGGAAGTCATTCCGGGGCCCTTTTGATTATATATTAGATCTTTTCCTGAATTCGGTAATATGAGCAACATGGTGCTTTCCATGCCATGAGTACATACCGGTTACAGCTCTCAAAGCAGATTCCTTTCTTACTTCCGGATGATAGTATTTCTTTTCAAAATCGGCGTTTTTCATTGAATTAAGCAACATGGTCCATCTCTGATGAAGCATTTCCAATAAAATAAGAGACCATTCGATAGGAGCATTTTTCCCATCAGCCAGTTCGGCCCATAAATGCTCTTCATAAGGTTTAATAGTTGGGGTAGATTCTGTAAGAGCCAGCTTGAACCTGATGATTGCATTCATGTGAGAATCTGCCGTATGATTGACAGTTTGCCTGATTGTCCATCCGCCCGGCCTGTAAGGTAATTCCAGTTGCGTTTCAGAAAGTCCTTCAACCGCTTTCTTCATTTGAGCAGGTAAATGTGAAATATCTGTAATCCAGTCCCTTAAAACAAAATCAGGAATGTTTTCAGGAACTTTAAAGGTACCAATCGGATAGCGTAATTGTTCTAAAGTAGGTTCTTGCATAATGGCTTTAGATTTGATTTGTAATCCAATATAGTATAAATTTTCAAACTGTAAAATATCCTATGTTTAAAGAATTTTTCTTCTCAGCCTTATTGTACCTAAATCGTGTCTTAAACCGGAATGAGAGCAGGAAACGGATGATTTTAAACCCTTAAGCAAGCGTATGTAATGCTTTATCTTTTATTAAAATATTATAAAAGTCATAGTTTTCAGGAATAAGAGAGTCTGCTTTATGAGTAATACTGAGAAGGTCCGGATCGCAGGTATTAACAAACCTGAATAATATGCCGGCCCCTGCTTAAGATTTCCCGGGAAACAACTATTCAGAAAAAAAAGGAAATATCACTGATTTTGGCAGAAGAAGGACATGATAAGTAGAAATGCTTAACACCTCGGATGAGGTTTGAAATGCCGTATGGATGGTGCAAAAAGTGTTAGACAATTATATTGTAAAAGGTTTATACCATATTTCATAATCGTATAGAGATAGAATAGGATAAAATAAAGAATCTTCGTATTCAGGGATAATATTTGAGGGATATCATTTGCATTAGATTATCAAATGCTATAAACTCAAAATATGTTTCTGTAAATATTTAAATCAACAAAATAATATGCCAATGAATTGAATAAATACAATTTATTATTTTGAGTAATTTTAATCAGAGCATTTTATACAGATGTTCGCTCTTTCCTTCCTGAAACAAGCCCTTAATAAAAACCAAGCCCATAAAGAACTAGCTTCCAGCTAACTCCATACATTTTGTTGCGCTCAGAAAACTGATTTCTACCCGGAAGTCAGGGCTGAAAGCTATTGCCTTTTTATTGCTGAATTATTGTATAACTAATTCATAACCAAACACTTTATCAATTTAAAATAATAATTATGAGACAAAAACTACGTCTGCTTAGTGTAATTTGGTTGCTTCTCTCCAGTTTGATTGGTTACGCTCAAAAGCAGTCAATTTCAGGAGCCATTATTTCAACGGAGGATAGCTCTCCGCTTCCGGGGGTATCGGTTCAGATTAAAGGAACGTCAGTCGGAACAACGACAAACTCAGAAGGAAAATATAAAATTTCCGTTGCCAAAGGGGACGCCCTGATCTTCTCTTTTGTAGGTTTTGTAACACAGGAAATAAAAATTGCCAATCAGTCTGAAATTAACATTAAGCTTGAAACAGACACTAAAGTACTTGGTGAAGTAGTTGTTACGGCTTTGGGTATTGAACGTGATAAAAAAGCATTGGGTTATGCCTTGCAGGCTGTAAAAGGTTCGGATATTGTTCAAGCCCGTGAGACAAACCTTGTCAATGCACTTTCCGGAAAGATTGCCGGGATTCAGGTGACGAGCTCGAACGGAACACCGGGAGCATCTGCCAGAATTCTGATTCGCGGAATCAACTCAATCGGTGGGAATAACCAGCCATTGTTTGTGGTAGATGGTATTCCGATAGATAATACTACTTTCAATTCTGCTTCACCTTCGGCTACTGCTCCGAACGTAACCGTTGATTATGGAAACGGAGCTTCAGCTTTAAATCCGGATGATGTTGAAAATATCAGTGTACTGAAAGGGGCGAATGCCGCAGCACTTTATGGCTCAAGAGCTGCCAACGGTGTTATACTGATTACAACAAAGTCCGGAAAAGGAACAAAAGGTATAGGCATAACGGTGAATTCCAACATTACCTTTGAAAGCCCTTTCCGTCTGCCGGATTATCAGAATTCTTACGGACAAGGTGCGGGGGGTAAGTTTGAATATAAAGACGGTAAAGGCGGAGGTGTAAATGACGGGGTTGATGAGAGTTGGGGGCCAAAACTTGACGGGCGGCTTTTACCGCAATATAATTCACCGATTGATGCCAATGGAAACAGAATCGCCACACCATGGGTAGCTAATCCTGATAATGTTAAGAATTTTTATGAAACCGGTGTTTCCCGGTCAAATAATATTGCATTGAGTGGAGGAAATGACAAAGGAGAATTCCGCCTTTCCTATACCAATCTTGATCAGAAAGGAATGCTGCCAAACACTAATTATACCAGAAATACCCTCGCTTTAAACGCCGGACTGCATTTAACTAATAAATTATCTGTTAAGGCAGCAGTCAATTATATCAATGACGGGTCAGCAAATCGTCAGAACTTATTGTTATACTGGACATGGTTTGGCCGTCAGGCAGATTTGCAGGATCTTAAGAATTACCTTGATCCTGTTCAGGATCCTACCAACTGGGCTGTTCAGCGGAACTGGAATACGAACTACTGGAATAACCCTTATTTTGTCCTGAATAATTCACTTTTTGCCAATAGTAAAGACCGGATTATCGGTAACGTTTCTGCCACGTATAAGTTCAATGATTGGTTAAGCCTGACCGGCCGTACCGGAACAGATTTTTACACAGACAGACGCACCACGAAAAGACCTAAAATGGTTGGCCTGGTGAATGGGATGTATTGGGAAGATAACTATTTTGTTAAAGAACAAAACACTGATTTCCTGCTTGCATTTAATAAAAAGGTCTCTTCAGACATAAGTATCTCTGCCAATTTGGGTGGAAACCAGCGAACAAACCTCATTCAGAGAGATTATATTGAAGCTTCTGAATTATCAATTCCTAATCTGTTTAACCTGGCAAACAGTAAAACCCGCCCGGTTGTTGCCAATTCTTTGCAGAAAAAAGAAGTAAACAGCCTTTATGCTTCCGGACAATTTTCATGGAAAGATGAGGTTTTTCTGGATGTTACTGCCCGGAATGACTGGTCAAGTACGCTTCCTGCGGCAAACCGCTCTTATTTTTATCCATCGGTATCGGCAAGTGCAATCGTAACGGATTTATTCAAAATGAATTCTGAAGTATTGCCTTATGCCAAAGTGAGAGCAAGCTGGGCAAAAGTAGGGAATGATACAGATCCTTATCGTTTGCAACAGGTTTACAGTGGTGCTTCTGCCTGGGGCTCAACCACAACTTTCGCAGAAAACAATACCATTTTCAATAGTGCTTTAAAACCTGAAATCACTACAGCTTTGGAGTTTGGTGTAGAAGCAAGACTCTGGAACAGAGTAAATGCTGAAATAACGTATTATGAGAAAAACTCAAGCAACCAGATACTTCGGATCGGGGTTCCTCAAAGCTCAGGGTATCTGAATAAATATGTAAATGCCGGAGAAATTTCCAACAAAGGAATTGAAGTACAGTTATCTGCCACACCAATCAAATTGCCGAACGGATTCCGTTGGGACGTCGGGGTGAATTTTGCTAAAAACACCAGTAAGGTTGTTGCCCTGGACGGTGTATTGTCAACCTATCAGATCAACGATTTCTCCTTGCTCAGAAACGTAATTCTGGAAGCCAGAGTAGGAGATCCTTACGGCAATTTTTACGGAACATACTATGTTCGTGATCCTCAGGGAAATATTGTTTATTCAGGTGGAAAAGCGGTTATTTCCAGCGACAGAAAGGTTTTAGGCAATGTAATGCCGAACTGGACAGGAGGTATCAGCAATACATTTACTTATAAATCCATCTCATTAAGTACTTTGATCGATATTAAAAACGGCGGAAATATATTCTCTCAGTCGGTTGGCCTTTCGAGATACACAGGAGTATTGGCAGAAACGGTTGTCGGTCGTGAGGAAGGAATTATCGGTGCCGGTGTAAAGAATGTGGGAACAGCCGAAAATCCTCAGTATGTTCCTAATGATGTAAGAGTAAGTTCAGAAGATTATCACCATTCATTCTATTCATACAGTAATAACGAAGCGTATATTTTTGATGCCAGTTATGTGAAATTGCGTGAAGCAAAAATCTCTTTTGCCATTCCTAATAAATGGTTGTCTAAAACCCCTTTCCGTAATGCAAGCTTCTCTGTGGTTGGTCGTAATTTATTGCTGATTCACAGCAATGTTCCGCACATCGATCCGGAAACAAGTTATTATTCTGACGGAAATGTTCAGGGTTTTGAAAGTGGTCAGACTCCTTCTGCGAGAAGCATAGGTTTCAACCTGACATTTGGTTTATAATTCAACAATTTTAGCTTGAAAAACCGGAAAGATGTGGAATAAAGGTTTGAAACAACGGTTTTTCTTTAAAAAAATCAAAAAACTGAACACAATCATATGAAGAAGATATTTTCATTAACGCTATTATTTATTACCCTTTTTACGACGATAAGTTGTGACAAAGGATTTGATGAGGTAAATAAAAACCCGAATGAAGCCAGTTCGCTGACTCCGGACCTGCTGTTACCTCATGGTATTAAGACGGCAGTTGATATTTACTGGGGAGGAGCAGGGCTTGGTCTGGACATTGGCCCTTTGTATGCCCAGCATATGGCCAGGATTCAATACACAACGATAGATCAATACATTATCCCGACAGATGTAATTGATAATGCCTGGAGGGATTTCTTTATTGAGTCACAGGCAGATTTTCAAAGAATTATTGCTTTGGGAAAAATTGCCGGCAACGAAAATTACCAGGCAATTGGTCTGATTATGAGAGCCTGGACTTTCTCTTTGCTGACAGATGTTTATGGAGATATTCCTTATAAAGATGCTATTCAGGGAATAGATGGTAAACTATTGCCGAAATATGACTCTCAGAAGGATATTTATCTGGGACTGATTACCGATTTGAAAACAGCAAGTGATATGATAAACGCTAAGACGGTTTCTTCAACAGGAGATATCATGTTTGCAGGAGATATGAGCCGCTGGAAGAAATTCGCTAATTCGTTGAGTTTGAAATTACTGAACAGGATTTTAAGTAAAACGGATACCGGAATAGATGTGAAAGCAGAAATGGAAAGAATTTTAAAAGATCCTGCTAAATATCCGGTGTTTACTTCTTACAATGACTGTGCATTTCTGACATATCTGGGAGATGCTCCGAATAATAACCCGATTAATCAGAATAGAAAAACACGGGATGATCACCGGGTAAGTTTGTCATTGACTTCACGTTTACAGGCAACAAATGACTCAAGAATCACCATTTATGCTGAAAAACCGGAAGCCGGAGGAGATTACTTGGGTATCCCAAATGGTTTAAACGTAACGGAAGCGAATGCTTTAGGCCTTGCTAAAACATCAAGATTAGGGAAATTCTTTACCCAGGCGACTGCTCCTGCGGTGTTAATGAGTTATGCAGAGTTGCTGTTCATCAAAGCGGAAGCAGCTTATAAAGGTGTTTCTGTGGCAGGAGATGCAGGTAAATTGTATCTCGACGGCATTAATGCTTCTTATGCGCAATATAAAATTGCACCATCAGACGATTTTCTGAAAGCGGTTGCTTATAAAGGAGGAGCGGATGGTTACAAACAAATTATGGAACAAAAATGGATTTCATTGTTTGGAGAAGGTATTGAAGCCTGGACAGAACAGCGTCGTACAGGCATCCCTGATTTGAAGGCTCCTCTTGTTAATACCAATGATAATGTCCTTCCGACCCGTTTGCCTTATCCTTCCACAGAAGAAACCCTTAACGGCCCGAATATGAAAGATGCTTTAAGCAAGCAGGGAGGGGTAAATGATAAAAAACTGAAGCTCTGGTGGGCAAAATAAGTCTTAAAATCAGTTTTGTGAAATTAACATTTGTGAAGATGTTTTATTGATTTTGTACAATAAGTTGATTTGTTTTCAGGTTAAAATTGAGTGTTTTTCTCTATTTATAATAAAACTTTAAAGTATTAATATTGTACAATAATTCTTGATTTAAGATTATTTACAAACTAGTATTTTTGATTTTTGTAAAAAATATTCAATAAATTGATAAAAATTAAACTTATATTTATTAAATTTGCAAACAACTAAATAATCTTCATCAACAACTTTTAGCCAGAAAAAGTACCATTTTACTTATTCGATTAATTTAATAACAAATCACTTCAACGACTAAATTACCTTAAAAACAATACACCACGAGATTCAAAAGATCTCGTGGGTGTTTTGAAAAAAAATGATATATTTATTCAGTTTTTAAAGTCTCTTTCAGGTTAAATTCAATCGTTGGTTCCAAAGTTGTTTTAACAAATTATCTACTCGCATTTTTGTCTCTATACAAGTTAAATTTGGTATAACCTTGCGCTTATCTTATTTCGAATTTTCAACTCAAACCATTTAGAGAAATGTCATCAAGCATCAACCGCCGTGATTGGCTAAAAAAGAGTGTTTTAGCAACTGCAGGGATTAGCGCTGCATCTGCTTTCATTCAGCGTGCAGAAGCAAGTCCGATTGCGAGACAAGAATTATATATGAGTTTATCTCCGGAATTTCAGTTGGAGAGAGATTATGCGCATTTTGCCCCTGCAGTTCAGATCAGAGCCCGTTTAGGAGCAAACGAGAATCCATGGGGACCTTCGGAGAAAACGAAGAAAGCCCTTACTGATTCACTTTCAGAATCAAACCGTTATGCTTTTAAAGTGCGGGGAGATCTGATGAAAGTAATTGCTGAAAAAGAAGGTGTTCCTGAAAGTCATATTTTGCTGGCAGCCGGTTCTTCTGAGTTATTAACCGCTTCAATGATCGCTTATGGCGCGAAAGGAAAGATTATTTGTGCCGATCCCTGCTATATTTCCGGCAATGAGGAGAGGATTCCAATGGAAAAAGTTCCTTTGACAAAAGATTTTCAATACGATTTAAGTGCGATTGCAGGTCGTTTAAACGGTTCGCAAAGCCTTGTTTATATCACTAACCCCAATAATCCGACGGGAGCAATTCTGCCAATCGCAGAATTAAATGCTTTTATCGATAAAGTTTCAGATAAAACCCCGGTTCTGGTAGATGAAGCTTATATCGATTATACAAAATCGCCTAAAGCTGAATGTGCCATCGAAGCGGTAAAGGCCGGTAAAAATGTACTGATTCTCCGTACAATGTCGAAATTGTATGCTTTTGCAGGCTTGAGAGTTGGTTATGCCATTGCAAAACCTGAAATCCTCAAAGTGATCCAGCCATATACTTCCGGAGGTTTTTCTGTATCCGTTCCTTCTTTTGTGGCAGCAGCTACTGCCATTAAGGATGTTGATTTTCAGAAACTTACTTTAGAGAAGACCGCTGAGTCCAAACAATATCTGTATGATTTTCTGAAGAAAATGGATTACAGTTATATTCCTTCCGCTACCAATTTTGTGTTGTTTCCAATCAAAATGAAAGGCGCTGACCTGTTGGCGAAATTGTCTGCAGAAGGTGTAATGGTACGCAAATGGGAGTTTGATCATCAGCACTGGTGTCGTGTTTCGATCGGAACATTGGATGAAATGAAGATTTTTACAGAGGCTTTTACCAAAGTTGTAAGTTAGGGCTTATGGGGATTAAAGTACTTTAACAGGGTTAAGAGTTTGATTGCAATACTGTCTGAAGTTGAGGTCGGGAATTTGAGTTAAGTTTTACAGATGTCTGAATTTACGGAGTCCTGACCTCAATTTTCCACTTTGATTTTGCCTATGACACGAAGAGATTTTATTAACCATACAGGTTCCGGTTATATGGCCATGCTGGGTTTGGGTTTATTGAATGCCGCTCCCTTACATGCCATGGAATTGCCCGGGAAAATATCCGGTAAAAAAGTAATTATTTTAGGCGCAGGATTGTCGGGAATGGCTACAGCTTATGAATTAGGAAAGTTAGGATATGATTGTACCATACTCGAAGCAAGAGTCCGTGCAGGAGGCAGAGTCTGGACAGTCAGAGGAGGAACGCTTGAAACTGAAATAGGTGGAGCGCCTCAGACAGCGAAATTTGAAAGTGGATTATATTTAAATGCAGGGGCAGCACGTGTACCTCATAATCATGAAATAACACTTCATTATTGCCGTGAATTTAAGATTCCGATGGAGATTTTCATGAATGTTAATGAAGGCGCATACTTTTATAGTGAAGGAACCGGTTCTTTATCCAATCAAAGGACAAAAATACGGGAAATCCATACCGATATGAGAGGATATACCTCGGAATTACTGGTAAAAGCACTGGACCAGTCGGCTTTAGATGAACAGATGACGAAAGATGATGTGGAAAAGCTGGTGGCTTATCTGAAAGATGAAGGAGATCTGGATGTTTTGAAGAAATATAAAGGCTCTGAAAGAAGAGGTTATAAAAAGCAGGGAGGGCATGGCGTAAATCCTCCGGAACCGGCTCCGGCGCATCAGTTACAGGAAATTATCCGTTCAGGATTCTTTCATCCGGCTTTCTCAAATATCGGGGAATATACCTTCAATCAGCAACCTGTTATGTTGCAGCCTGTTGGTGGTATGGATGCAATTCCGATGGCGTTTGCCAAAAGACTGGAAGGAAAGATTCAGTATCAGTCTGAAGTGCTTGAAATCAGAAAAACACAACCGGGAGTGAAAATTGTTTACAAGGATAAAGCCGGAGTTTCCAGAGAGTTGAAAGCCGACTTCTGTGTTTGTACGATTCCTTTACCTGTTTTGAAAAATATTCAATCTGACCTCTCTTCTGAAGTTCGCAGGGCTGCGGATTTCGTTCCGTATATGAACACGGGTAAGATAGGTTTGCAGTTTAAAAGAAGATTCTGGGAAGAAGATGACCGGATTTTCGGAGGAATTTCTAAAACCAATATGGATATAACCCAGATTTTCTATCCATCGTATAACTTTCTGGGAGAAAAAGGGGTCTTGAAAGGATATTACAATTTTCATGACAGAGCTGCCAAACTGGGAGAGTTATCAATTGCAGACCGGCAAAAAGTTGCTTTGGAACAGGGTAGAAAAATACATCCTCAGTACGACCAGGAATTTGAGCATTCGTTCTCTTTGGCCTGGCAAAAAATACAATACAGCCAGGGAGGCTGGGCTGAATATAGTGAAAGTGCCAGAAAGAAATTTTATCCTGCGCTTATCAAACCGGATGATGAAATCTATTTTGCCGGAGAACATACTACTTACCTGACTGCCTGGATGGCGGGAGCTCTTACTTCAGCCAGAGCGGTAACTGAGGCCCTTCATAAGAGAGTCAGCCAGAGTTAGAACAGGAAACAGAGAAATTGAATAAACTTTTGATTAATAAAACATTGTGCAGAATCGGTTGAAACGTTCAGTTTTGAAAATGCTTTTTCAGATTCTCAATTAAAACATCAGAGATAATTTATGAAAAAATTACTTATACTCTTTTTTACTTTTTTAGTAAGTTTTGCCTCATTTTCACAGGAAGAAACCGAAAAAGGAGGTATTACTTCTGCAGATTTTGATGCGGTTAAGAAGCTGACCATTAAAAATCCGGATAAAGATACCTACGTTAAACAAGGCAATTTTATTCTTGATAACGAAAACCCTCCTTATGTTTTTAAGTTTAGTGACGGGATTGAAAGACGCATTTATTTGTATAAAATCCTTGAAGCTACTAAAATGAAGGATGTCGGGAGTCTGGCAATTTTCACAACTCCGAAGGACGGAAAGAGAATAGCACTTTGTATTCCTAATCCATTGGCTGAAAAGGAAGTATGGGGAAAATACATTGATGATCTGAAAGACGGAGAAAAGGCTGTAATGGGTTTCTCTTCTTGTATTGCATTTGTTTTGGCAAAAGAATTTTCAGGCGTGGCACTTGCTGCGGGTGATAAGAAAGAGGATAAGTATGAGTATTGCTTTCCGGCTGATGCCAAAGTAAAAATGGCGGATGGTACAGAGAAAGACATCGCTCTGGTAAAAACCGGAGACGAAGTGCTGAGTTTTAATTCTCTTTCTGAAAAGGCTGAAATGACAAAAGTTGAGCAGGTTCAGATTCACTCCGGTAAACAGTTTGAACTTGTTCAGATAACTTTAACTGATCCTGCAAATGCACTTACAGCTTCGGTAAACTCAACTTTCAGCAGTATTAGTCTGGAAGCCACAGCAAACCATCCGGTTATGACTGCAAAAGGACAATCAAAAATGGGGAATTTGTCTGTGGGAGATGAAGTAATTGTTTTCAACCCTGAAAACCAGACCTTTAATACCTATAAAGTCTTTACGACTAAAATCAACGCAAGAAAAGTCGGGAAGGTGTATAACCTTCATACAGATAAAGACAACTACCTGATCAATTCGGTGGTTGTGTTAGAGAAATAGAATGTTATCGGTACCCTTCTAACCAGAAGAACAGCCGGTTTTCATGCTTTTGCTTTTGAGATTGTTTTTGGATTTTGACGTTAAGTCCTTCTCCTTTGGGGAAGGATTTACTTTTTATATGAGGTTTTAAATCTGATATATTTTTACATAAAATCTGGTATTTCTGAATATGAGGTTTTGAATTTTATTAAAAATGCTGATTTTTTATAAAAATAGAGAAAAACAGGTTTTTGATGACGATTCTTCTTTTCAGGATAAATTTGTATTTTTTAAATAAATACAAAAAAATATGAGTAAAGTTATATTTTAATGAAACTTATCGTCTAATTTTGTGTTATAAAAACAGGAAAACCATAAAGCCATTGCTTAATACCTGAAGAGAATCAGCCGTATATCAGTTGATTTTTATAAGTAAAGTATTGATTTTGTGGAAAACAATCTCAAAATTTTATATCACAAAATCAGCGATGAATAGAATATACTTTGCTCTGCTAGCAGTTGCATTCGGAATTTCTTCGTGTGCAAGTGAGAAAATTACGGTTAGATCTAACGATGATTTCCTGTTAAAAAATACTGATAATCACACATTTGCTTTAGTAAAGGATATAAATTTTCCTGAAAACTCTAATTTTGACGAGAATGTTATTCTGGATGAAATCGGGAATCAGATGTCATACCGGGGTTTTAAACAGGTAAGCCAGAACGCTGATATTGTTATTTCATATTCTGTTTTTGACAGGAATTGTAAAATGGCAGATATCAGGAAGATTTCTGTCGGTTCATCTTCCCCGCAGGAGCGCAGCGAAATGCACAGACTTGCCTTGAAGAATGGCACATTGGTTATACAAATGATAGACAGACGGACGCAGAAACCATTCTGGATGGGATACGCAACCGAGCTGTTCGGGAAAAGACATCGCTTGGAAGACCGTGTTCTGAGAAGTGCTACCAGAAGTATTTTTGACAATTACAAAGCGACAGCCAATGGCTATGTAGCAATAAGATAATATATACTCTAAAATCAATTTCTATTTAACGATGAAACAAAACCTCCAATCATTTTGGAGGTTTTTTGGTTTATTTAAACAAAAGTTTTAACTTCAAATTGCGAGTTTTTATAGTAAAAATCGTAAAATTATAGTTGTATAGTTGTTTGGGTCAGAATAGATGCTTTTTGTATCAAAATCAGATATTATGAAAATTAAACTGCTTTTGTTTTTATTTACCGCATTTTCCCTTCAGGCACAGCTTAAAGGAAAAACAGATAACAGTCTCATTTCTCCGTATAAAAAACTGATTGTTGCTGATCATCAGGCAGATTGTTCTGCCGGTGCCGGAAAAATGAAATGCCTTCTGGTGAAAAGTTCTCCTGAAAAGAAATGGGAGAATTTTTATAATAGTATTGATGGTTTTGAATATCAGCCCGGATTTCAGTATGAGTTGTTGGTTACAGTATCGAAAGTTGTAAATCCTCCTGCGGATGCTTCCTCTTTAAAATATACGCTGAGAGATATTATCAGTAAGATTCCAGGAAAGAAAGTTTCAAAAAAGCCTGTTTTATCTGAAAGCTTCTCCGTATCTTCTAAAAATATTACATGGGTTCTGACAGATTTTATTTCCAAAGGAGAACCTGTTGAAAATAAGGAGCCTGAGCCAAATATCACATTCGATTTTGCTCAGAAGAGAATTTCAGGGAAAGGGGTTTGTAACAGGTATTTTGGAAAACTGATTGATCAGAAGAAGAATAAAATTACGCTTGATGGCATTGGAAGCACAAAAATGATGTGCCCGAATCTGGATAAAGAGCAGATATTTTTCAATTTACTGGCTTTGGTAACCAGTTATCAGCTAAAAGGCGACAGGCTTTATTTATACCGGAATGAAGAGTTGATTCTGGCTTTTAAACAAAATAAGTAAAGAAAAAAGAGCCATGAATTGCTTCAGGGCTCCCAACAAAATATTACATAGGAATAGAGGTAATTTTATTATTGACCATTAAATAAAATTGTCTTGAAGTGTAGAACCATTGCATAATTTTTCTGATAAATTTTGCGGTGGTAACTAAAGTTGTCATAAACACAAATGTCCTATTTGAGTGACTACTATCCTAAAATATTATGCGAAATTGGCTATTTACAATCTGAGCGTTCGGATTAGCAAGCTAAAGGTGTTGGTAATCTACCAGGATATATTGATGTTTTTAAAATGGTTTGCATTTAAAAATAAGGTATTCGAATAAAAAAATAAGGTATTGGTGTAAAACAGGACCCCTGTTTCTAAGAGTGGAAGATGTAATCGTTAAATTTGGGTATGAGAGTAAGTTTATTTCTGAAAAAACTTAGGCAGCAGACAATTACTAACCCGATACTCATCCACTGTATATGGTGGTTTGTTTACCTGATTTTTAATCTATCACTGAGTAGTCTGGAACAGGATTTTGTGTTCCCTGATACATTAGTCTATAAAATTTCCCATTTTATTCCTTGTATTTGTTTGTTGTATTCTCACGCATTTTTCATTTTAGAGAAGACATTACCTTTTAAAAAATACCTGATCTGCATTACCGGGACATTTGGAATGATTGCCGTTTTTTGTCTGATCTGGTATATGCTTGATTATTTGTTTTTTGAAATTTTGGAATTAAGAATAACCACCTTGTATTTCGGCAATCGGGGATTGTATATGCTGTCCTCTGTCTTTACAGGAACATCTTTCATTCTTTATAGTGTTGCTTACTGGACGCTGGAAAATTATGTCTCAGCTTCAAAGCAAAGAAATATTATTGAGTTTCATAAAGAACAATTGGACAAGGCATTTTTAAAAACAGAGTTGACAGGTCTGAAAAGCCAGATTAATCCTCATTTTTTATACAATACGCTTAACTTTTTTTATGCTCAATCAATACATTATTCCAAAAACCTTTCGAAAGGAATTATGTTATTGTCTGAAATGATGCGATATGCTCTGAAAGACGATGATTCAGAAGGAAAAGTAGCTTTAGAGAAAGAAGTACAGCATATTTATAATTTTATCGAAATTAACCAGTTACGATTTAATAATAAACTACAGGTTTATTTTGAGATCAACGGAAACATAAGGTATCGCCGGATTATGCCATTGGTGTTGATAACATTTGTAGAAAATGCCTTCAAATACGGAGAGCTAAACGATCCTGACAATCCATTGACAATCAGGCTGACTTTATTTGAAAATCAATTGAATTTTAAAACACATAATTTAAAGTGCAAGTCTTCTTACGAAAAATCAGAGGGAATAGGGTTAATAAATACAAGAAGAAGACTGACTTTAGGGTACCCAAACAGTCATACACTTACAATAAAGGAGTTAGGGGATTTTTATGAAGTAGAGTTGGCTCTCGAACTTTAGTCAGAAACAGTTAAGAGGCAATTATTTTTGTAACAAATGATCTCTTTGTTTTCCACACCACCTAAAAACTATAAATAGTTATGCTTAAATGTCTTGTCATAGACGATGAACAGTCAGCCATTGATGTGTTAGCTAATTACATCAACCGACTCCCGTCATTACACCTGGTTGCTGCGAGTTTACTACCCGTAGAAGCACTTGATATCGTATATACTCAGAAAATAGACCTGATTTTTGTTGACATAAGAATGCCGGAATTATCGGGGATTGACTTTGTCAAACTGGTAAAAGGCCGGAGTAAAATAATCTTTACCACAGCTTATTCTCAATACGCTTTGGAAGGGTATGAATATAATGTTGTGGATTATTTGTTGAAACCGATTGCTTTCGAACGGTTTATACAGGCGGTAAGAAAGGTGCAGGATATGGAGCAATTTCCTTTAAAGCTGTCATTGCCGGAGCAGACTTATATTCTTGACGGAAAAGTTGATGATTATATCTTCATCAAATCTGAAAACAGGATGCAGAAAGTGAATTTTACGGATATCCTTTATGCAGAGGGTTTAGGGAATTATATTACTTTACACACCATTAAAGGCAAATTTGTAACCTTGTTAGGGATCAAAGATCTGGAAGAACATTTACCGAATGATAAATTTCTGAGAGTTCATCGTTCTTATATAATATCTTTAATCAAAGTGGATTATGTGGAAGGAAATCAGATAGCACTGGAAAATGAGATAAATATTCCTTTGGGAGAAACATACAGGAATCAATTGTGGACGGCCCTGGACCAGAAGATTATCTCTGGCAGGAAATAAAGCTAAACCGACTTAACAAAAGAACTGGGAGTGATAAGATATGTTATACTTATCACTCCCAGTTTTTTTATATGGTAAATGCAGGTAACGAAACAGATAGTTCTGATACACTATTCCATGCTGCATTATTTGCTGACTGTACTTCTTCCAAAGTGACAGTTTTGAGAATATCTACAGGTTTTCCGGTGAAATGTAAAGTGATATCCAATGCATTTTCCCGGGTTTCGAGAATCAGTGGATGAACATACCCATCCAATGCCTTTTCAATATCTTCTGCATGCTCTTTGAACATCAGATTGGCTGGCAGCACATGCAGGCTGTAATTTTCAATATCATTTCCTGAAACAAAAACAGGAACCGGAGCATATTCTTTGGAAGCAGCAATATGACCAAATACTTTTCGTGCTTTTACAAATGAGTCTTCTTTGGCATCAACATTAAACCCTCCGAAGATTATGGCAACTTTCTCTCTTTTTTCAAAGTTTTTAATTCTTTCTGCAATGCCCTCATCCAGTTTTTCAAGAAGCTGTTGAAAACGAAATGTGTTTTTCCCGGAACAAATTCTTTCTCTTATTGACTGACGGATAAAATAAGTAATGGCATCAGAAACATTGAGTCCGATTTCTGCCATTTGCTTAAATATCAGCGAAGTAGGTGACATTCCAGGAATTGTATTCGGGTCATGAAGAATGACATTTCCCGATTCTGTAAGGAATCCGTCAATTCTTGTGCATACACCGAAACGAAGAGAGTCGAAAGCCTTTTTTACATCAGCCTGAACTTTATGGAGGTTTTCAAGTGAGGTCTCAATGGGCAGGCGTTTGCGGGTAGCACCCGGTTTGTATTTTGAGTTGAAATCAAATACTTCAACAACTTTTACAATTTCAGTGGGAGGCAGAGCTACAGATTCCAGATTTGGTTTCTGGATCACACCGCAGCTGAATTCCTGACCATTTACAAAACTTTCAAATAATACTGCATCTTCAGAATTAAGAGAAGTTAGAACGGCTCTTCTTACCTGATCGTCAGAGAAATGCTCTTCAAATTTTTGTAATAAATCTTCAGGATGATAAACAATTTCCTCCTGGAAAACCAATGGAAAACCAATACCTTCATCCAGATTGGCGATATGTTGAAGAATCTGATGTTTTTCTTCCGGAGAAGCCTCTGACCATTCATTGAAAGAGATTTCTTTGATGAAAAAACATTGTTTAACGGCATCTTTAAACTGGTTGAAATCATCTGTTTTTACAAATGCCACACCAATAGATGAGCCCTGATGAGGCGCTTTAACCACAAAAGGAAGCCCGATCTCGTTTTTAACCTGATCAAAAAGTGTTTCCTGTCCAAAGCTGTTCCATTCTTCCCAGGTAATTACCTCGGTTTTCTTATCTAATCCTACAGATAGCTTTAATAGTTCATTCTGGGCTATTTTATCGATACCAATTGAAGAACCCATCAGGCCCGGGCCGGAATATGGAATATTATACCATTCCAGAAGCCCCTGGATACTACCATCTTCGCAGGTAGGTCCGTGCATGGCAATGAAGGCAAAATCAAAATGATTTTTGAAATCTTCAGGTTTTATTCTTTTCCCAACCTGAGCAATTAACGTATCAGTTTCGCTATCGGAAAGTTCTCCAAGAGATTCAGCATAAACATTAAAGCCTCCTTTTTGATAAGATTTTGGCGGATAGAAATCCCGGATCGAACCGGCATATACCAAATCGTCATTGAGAATAATAAAATTGCCGACACTATCAACAAAAACAGGAACAGGAGTAAAGAGCGTTTTGTCAATATTTTCCATTGCCGTTTTACCACCGGAAAAACTGATTTCACGCTCACGAGCAGGCCCGCCAAAAAAGATGCCGATTTTCATACTAGAGTAATTTTTGAATAGCAGAATTGTTGAATGAAAAGAATATTATTTTTTGTTCAATCATACCAAAGGATTTCAGTGCCTGAATGATTAACACTATCTAAACGATGCCTGACAAACTATATTTGTTCTATGTTTCCTTTATTACGATTGGGTGTGATTACCACGTAAAATCCGGAATGCAATTTAAGAAAAAACCTCATAGGTTTCAGAAAAGCCTATGAGGTTTGATCAATATAAGCGACAGTATTTTTTACAAATTAGTCGCAACAACTTTCACAATCTCCGGAACTTCCCTGCGGATAGCCTCTTCAATTCCGGCTTTAAAGGTCATGGCAGACATACTGCATGAACTGCATGCACCTACAAGCTCCAGATGAAGAATATGATCGTCTGTAATTTCAACGACCTTCACATTGCCGCCATCAGCTTCAAGATATGGTCTTATGCTGTTAAGAGCGTGTTCAACTTTGACCAATAATGTATTTTCTATGATTGTTTCCATATTTACACTTTCATTTCAACTCTAATCGTTTTTTCCTGATTAGCATTTCTTAAAGCAATTTGTCTGGCAAGCTTTTCAGCAGTTTCTTTAAAGGCTGTCGCAATAATTGAGTTTGACATTACTGCTGGCTGTCCTTCATCCCCTGCTTCACGAATACTTTGCACTAATGGAATTTCACCTAAAACCTGTGTTTCATATTTGGCTGCCAGGTTTTTACCACCATCTTTTCCAAAGATAAAATACTTGTTGTCAGGTAATTCTTCCGGTGTAAAGTACGCCATATTTTCGATAATTCCCAAAATTGGAACATTGATTTGTGGCTGGCGGAAAAACATTAACCCTTTTTGAGCATCCGAAAGGGCTACTTTTTGTGGTGTTGTTACGATAACTGCCCCTGTAACAGGAACCAGCTGCACCAATGACAAATGTATATCTGAAGTCCCCGGAGGTAAGTCAATAAGCAAATAATCTAATTCTCCCCAATTTGTATCTCCGAAAAACTGGCGCAGGGCCTGAGTCATCATAGGGCCTCTCCAGGGCACAGGACTTTCCTGAGGTGCCAGAAAACCCATTGAAATCATTTTTATGCCAAACTGCATAATCGGCTGAATCATGTTTTTCCCGTCGATCTCCTGAACCAGTGGCTGCATTCCCTCAGCTCCGAACATTACAGGAATAGAAGGGCCCGAAATATCCGCATCAATGATTCCTACTTTTGCACCTGCCTGTTTCAAGGCAACGGCAATGTTGGCTGTAATGGTTGATTTTCCAACGCCACCTTTCCCTGATGCAATTGCAATAATATTTTTAACTTTTGGAAGGAGGGCTGCTGTTCCCATACGAGAGCTGGTTACATCGGCAGTCATGCTGATTACCACCTTCAGGGTATTATCAACATGTGTATGAATTGCGTTTTCACAATCTTTGCGGATTTTTTCCTTCAGCGGACAGGCCGGAGTAGTTAAAACCACAGTGAAACGTACCTCTCCGATTCCCAGCTCAATATCTTTAATCATGTTAAGGGTTACCAGGTCTTTTTTAAGATCAGGTTCCTCAACAGTACTTAATGCTTTAAGAATATCCTCTTTTTTAATTTTTAAATCGCCCATTTAGCTAAAATTCAATTTGAAATGCAAAGATAAGGAGTAAAAAGGCAGATAAGAATATGATCCGAAGTATTTTTCGATCTCCGGCATTAACCTGTCTGCAGAAGGTTAAATAAGATCAGATAAGCCGGTCTTTAATTTCCTGTATCTCTCTGAAAACATCAACTTTAGAAGAAATGTTCTCCAAAGCTGATAAAAGGTTATTCAGAAACTGCTGATGGTTTGATGAGCCGGGATTAAAAGGCCTGTGATTAATAGAACTTCTCAGCTTTTGCCAGGTTTGTACAAAAGCCTGTAAATCTTCGGAAAAATAAGATTTTGAGAATTTTTCAAAAATGTAGTCTTCCGCAATTTCATTCGGATGGATAAGATCTGATTTGTAAAAACGATAATCTCTCAGATCATCCATCATCAGTTCATAAGCCGGAAAATAGCTTACTTCTTCATAATCAGTTTCCAGATAATGGCAAGCTGCCCGGAGGATAGACTTTGAAACCTGATTTTCAGGAATACCGTCTTTTATATGTCTGACCGGAGAAACGGTAATAATAATTTTTACAGATGGATTGCAGGATTTAAGTGCCTTATAAAAAAGGGCAAAACTCTGACAAATATGTTTTACACTCAGGAGTTCTTTGGTAAAAAGCTTTCCGGGCATTTTATGACAATTGCTTACATAAGTGTCCCCGGAAAGTAATTTATAAATGAAAGCGCTCCCGAAAGTCAGTATTAGGAAGTCCGTCTTTTGTAATGCTTCGCCTGTTTCCGTAATTTTTTTATTCAGAATGTCAATTAATTGTTCTTTTGATGTGGCAAAATGCTGAGAGTGCCAGTCATAATGAAACCAGGAATCCTGATTGCTGATGAGAAGAGTCTCGTCGATTGGCTGGTTTTTGAGAGACTGATTAAGTAACTTAAATATTGAAAGCGGATTAAATAATGTACCGAAAGGATTGGTATTGGCGCGGAGTTTGTTTTCCTTTAATTTACTGCCGACCACCTCTGCAAAGCAGGAGCCGGCTGTTAATGAAGATGAACTTAACAGGATTTTATATTTTGATTCCGGGATTTTTAGTTCGGTTCGTAAATCCATCTGTGTTTGAATTATTTCAAAAATTTTAAACAAAATTATATACCCGGCTTTGCTCAGGATAATTCTGTTATGGGTATCTCAGGCAAATTTGTAAAATTCTTTAATTTGTACAATTTTTTCTTTTTAAGTTAAATAAAATGGCAATTCTTTTTTGTAGTTATTGGGTATCTTTGCATTTACTCCTTAATTTAAATAGGTTGTTATCAAGCATTAATTGGGTATTGTTTACCGTTAATTTTACATAAATATGAGTAACGTTTGCGCTGAGAAATGGAGATTAAAAACTCGTAACGATAATAAAGGCTGGAAAAAATGGGGTCCCTATCTTACCGAAAGGCAATGGGGGACGGTAAGGGAGGATTATTCTTCCGGTGGGGATGCCTGGAACACTATCTCTCATGATATGGCTCGTGCAAAAGCCTATCGATGGGGGGAAGAAGGAATCGGAGGGATTTCTGATAATAAGCAATATATATGTTTTGCTCTTGCATTCTGGAACCATAAAGATCATATTCTGAAAGAACGCCTTTTTGGTCTGACCGGAAATGAATCAAATCATGGAGAGGATGTAAAAGAACTCTATTATTATCAGGATTCCACGCCTACGCACTCATACATGAAGATGCTTTATAAGTATCCTCAGGACGTTTTTCCTTATGAGAAGCTTATTCAGGAAAGCCGTATGAGATCAAGGCTGGAGCCGGAATATGAGTTGCTGGATACGGGGGTTTTTGATGAGGATGAATATTTTGACATTTCAATGGAGTATTCTAAAGTTGATGAACAGGATATTCTGATAAAAATTACTGCCCATAACAGAAGTGACAAAGATGCTCCGCTGACGCTTTTACCTACGGTTTGGTTTAGAAATACCTGGTGTTGGGGTTATGAGAAATTTCAGTATAAACCAATGCTTTCAGGGGTTTCCAACAGCCTGATTGAAATTGACCATAATGTAGTCGGGCATTTCAAATTATATTGTGAAAATGCAGATGAATTGCTTTTCTGTGATAATGAAACCAATTATCAGAGGTTATACGGTGTGGCCAACCCGACTCCTTTTTGTAAAGATGGTATCAATAATTATATAGTAGACGGGGATAAAGCAGGCGTAAACCCGAATATGTTTGGAACCAAGGCTTCAGCCCGTTACTCTAAAATGGTAAAAGCCGGGGAAAGTGTAAGTATCCGTCTTCGTTTTTCTGACCATTCTATTACAGAACCTTTCGGAGGATTTGAAGATAATTTCGACAAGAGAATCAGAGAAGCCAATCATTTTTATGAAGAGTTACAAAAAGATGTTGTTGATCCGGAATTGAAATCTATTCAGCGTCAGGCTTATGCCGGAATGCTCTGGACGAAACAATGGTACTATTATAATGTCAATGAATGGATTGTCGGAGATCCTTCTATGCCTAAACCGAATGACAACCGTAAATATGGCAGGAATTCAGGTTGGAGGCATATGTATGCGGCAAACATTATTTCCATGCCGGATAAATGGGAATATCCCTGGTTTGCTGCCTGGGATCTTGCTTTTCATACCCTGCCTTTAGCCCGTCTGGATCCGGATTTTGCCAAAAGACAGCTGGCTGTTATTCTCCGTGAATATTATATGCATCCGAACGGACAAATTCCTGCTTATGAATGGAGTTTCTCGGATGTAAACCCACCAGTACATGCCTGGGCAACCTGGAAGGTTTATGAAATTGATAAAGAAATCAACGGAAAAGGAGATGTCTCTTTCCTGGAAAGAATTTTCCACAAATTATTGCTCAATTTTACCTGGTGGGTAAACCTGAAAGATGAAGGTGGTAATAATATCTTCGGCGGCGGTTTCCTGGGAATGGATAATATCGGGGTTTTTGACCGGTCTGCAACTTTACCAACGGGAGGGAGACTTGAACAGGCTGACGGAACCGGCTGGATGGCTATGTACAGTCTGAATATGTTGAGAATTGCCTGTGAAATTGCCACAGAACGCCCTGTGTATCAGGACATGGCTTCTAAGTTCTTCGAACACTTCCTGCATATTGCAGGAGCCATGCAGTCGCTTGGAGGAGATAAAATAAACCTTTGGGATGAAGAAGATCAGTTTTATTATGATATGCTTCATAAAACCGATGGCTCTACGATGTTGCTGAAAATCAGATCGATGGTTGGTTTGATTCCAATTTTTGCCGTAGAAGTTTTAACCCCGGAAATGCTTGAAAAACTACCTGATTTCAAAAGAAGGGTTGAATGGGTGTTAAATAACCGGCCTGATCTTGCCGGCCTGATTTCGAGATGGTATGAAGCAGGGAAAGGTGAAAGTCGTTTACTTTCAATTCTTCGCGGACATCGTATGAAGATGATTATGAAACGAATGTTTGACGAGACAGAATTTTTATCTGATTTCGGAATCCGTTCTCTGTCGAAATTTCATAAAGATAACCCTTACGAATTTAAGCTGGACGGGGGTGTTTTAAGGGTTGATTATACACCAGCCGAATCAACCGGAAGTATGTTTGGCGGAAACTCTAACTGGAGAGGTCCTATCTGGATGCCGATGAACTACCTTTTGATTGACTCATTATTGAAATTTTCTCAATATTACGGCACTGAATATGAAGTTGAATACCCTACAAATTCAGGACAAATGGTGAGTATCAGAGATGCGGCAATGAGTATTTCTGAGAGATTAATCAGGTTGTTTACGACAAACGCAGAAGGGGAACGCCCTGTTTACGAAAAGTATAAGAAACAGCAGAATGACCCGCATTTCAAGGATTTGATGCTGTTCTATGAATATTTTGACGGAGATACCGGAAAAGGGCTGGGAGCATCACACCAGACAGGCTGGACAGGCCTTGTTGCGGAACTTATCCTAAGCGTAAGTATGATTAATAAGTCGGAAGTAAAAGAGCTGGTTTAGATACAAATTCCTATAAAGTATAAGAGTTCCGCTGAATTTCAGCGGAACTCTTATACTTTATGGGAAACAAAACTATTTAGAGATTTCAAGCATGGCTTTTACAGCCTTCAGAGCCGGAATACGGACTTCCTCGGGAACATTAATCTCAGGTAATTCATAAAACATTGAATTATATAGTTTTTCCAATGTGTTCATTTTCATGTACGGACATTCAGAGCAGGCACAGGAATTTTGTTCATTGGCCGGCGCAGGAATCAGTTTCTTGTGAGGTACAGCCATCTTCATTTTATGAAGAATACCTGCTTCTGTCGCAACAATAAATTCCTGATTGTCGGATTCTTCCACAAATTTCAGCAGGGCAGTTGTTGAACCGATGAAATCAGCCTGAGAAAGAATAATTTCCTTACATTCCGGATGAGCAACCAATAATGCATTGGGATTTTCCTCTCTTACCTTTTTCAATTTTTCAAGAGAAATATCGATATGTACAATACAGGCCCCATCCCAAAGAATTAAATCTCTTCCGGTTTTTTTGGCAACATATCTCCCCAGGTTAGCGTCAGGAGCGAATATGATTTCCTTTTCTGCCGGAATCGATTCTACAATCTTTACCGCATTGGATGAAGTGCAGATAATATCTGTCATGGCCTTAATATCGGCAGTACAGTTAATATAACTAACCACAACGGCATCAGGATGCTGTGCTTTAAAAGCTGCGAACTCTTCTTTTGGGGCAGAGTCAGCGAGTGAACAACCTGCATTAAAATCAGGAATAACAACCTTTTTATGTGGATTAAGGATCTTTGCAGTTTCTCCCATAAAATGAACCCCGCAGAAAACAATCATATCTGCTGTGGTACTTTCTGCGGCTTGTGCGAGGCCTAAACTATCGCCGACATAATCAGCAATTTCCTGAATTTCGCCATCAACATAATAATGTGCCAGAATTACGGCATTTTTCTCCTTCTTCAGCTTCAGGATTTCTTCTTTTAAATCAATTCCTTTAGGGGTGGAACGACTCACGTAACCAACCCGGTTAGCTTCTTCTAATAAATTCATGGTTATCATATTTAAGGCAACTTTTCGGATTTTGTCCGAAAATGAAACCTGACTTAAAACGCTTTTAAACTCAAATCCAGACTGGCGATATGATGCGTCAGAGCGCCTACGGAAATATAATCCACACCGCATTCAGCATATTCACGAATGGTAGTTTCATTAATTCCTCCTGAGGCTTCAGTAGTATATCTCCCGTCAACTAATTTTACGGCCTTTCTTATGTTTTCAAAAGAGAAGTTATCCAGCATGATTCTATGGATATGCCCTGTTTCCAGTACCTGATTCAATTCATCAAGGTTTCGTACTTCTATTTCAATTTGCAGGTTTTTCCCTTTTTCTTTTAAATAAGTATTTGCTTTTGTAATGGCGTTATGGATTCCTCCGGCATAATCGACATGATTATCTTTAATCAGAATCATGTCGTACAAAGCATATCTGTGATTTTCTGCTCCTCCGATTTTGCAGGCCCATTTTTCGCACAGACGAAAATTTGGTGTGGTTTTGCGGGTATCCAGTAATTTTGTTTTCGTACCTTCCAGTAATTTTGCCATAGAATGCGTGTAAGTGGCAATTCCGGACATTCTTTGCATACAGTTTAAAACCAGTCTTTCTGCGGTAAGAATAGATTGAGACTTTCCTTCCACTGTCAGTACGATATTTCCCATTTCAATAGCTGCTCCGTCCTGTAACAGAATTTCTACAGAAAGATCCTTATCAACCTCAGCGAAAATCATTTTTGCCAGATCAACACCCGCCAGAATGCCGCTATCCTTTACCAATAAACGAGCTCTTCCGATTGCGGTATCAGGGATAGTAGAAAGAGAAGTATGATCTCCGTCTCCGACATCTTCTGTAAGAGCAGTTCTTATGAAATTTTTAATGTATTCAGGCGCTAAGTAATTGAACATTTCAGTTTGGGCTAATCAATGGATGATTCATAAATGGTTTTGGACGGTAAAAGTAAGAAAATTATCCAAAAGCACAGGAAGCAGTTTTTGAAGAAATTATTCGTTTTTTAAGATACTTTCCAGACTTAACAAACAGAAAAAGAACATAAAATTTGGTAGAGCCAATAAATTCATGCTACTTTTGCAAATCAAAATGCAAAAAACTACTCAAATATTCCGTTTAACCAGTACAATACTGGTTTGCCTGATGCTTTTTCTGAATGTGTTCGGAAAGGGCTTATCAGCCATTCCTGTTATAAAAACGGTTAAATTTGAGAAAACTTCCAAGTCTGAAAAACCTCAGAAAGAAGTATGCACAGTGAGTGAATTGTCCGCTGTGACAGTCTCATCTCCGATTATTCTGGATTTTTCCCAGGATTTTATCTTCCTTTTAAACACCTGTATTTTTGGCGATTTCAATAAACAAGTTGCCAAAATTGCCAATCTTACTTACAGACTTTCTTATTTTGAAGTGCTTTTTGAGCACTTTATAGTTACCAACGCTCCCTAGTATTTTTTCACGGAATTTTTAAAATCTACTTTTAAAGGATTAAAAGCAATGAATCAGCATTTTATTGATTCTGTTTTGACTGCGTCCTGCAATCGCCTGATTTTTATTTTCCCTGTCTTCATCTTCTTAGTTTATCATAAATAGAATTATTACATTTTAATTTTTACAAATCAAATGCGCTACAAAAGTGTCGTACTTTGGCTGACTGGTATTATTTCAGCCTTGTGTTTATTCTTTTTGTCTTTTACCTGGAAAGCTGGTGCTATTCGTGAAGAAGCAAACCAATATGCTTCTTCAAAAGACGGTAAATTAGACCCTGCAAAAAGAACTCATTATATTGATTCCCTTTGGAAAAAGCCTGTTTATCTGGGATTTACCCTGCAAGAGGTTACAAACTATGCACTTCATAAAGGTCTTGACCTTGAAGGTGGTCTGCATGCAGTACTTGAAGTTTCTCCGGTAGAGATTTTACGTGCTCTTTCAGGAAAAAGCAATGATCCGAAATTTGAAGAGGCAATTGACGTAGCAAGTAAAGCTCAGGCAACTTCTACGAAGCCTTTCAATGAATTGTTCTACGATGCTTTTGCGAAAGTTGCGCCGAATCAGAAACTGGCTACTATTTTCGCTAATTCAATCAACAGAGGCAAAATCAATTCAAATTCATCTGACTCAGAAGTTAAGCGTGTAATTAACGCTGAAATTGATGGTGCTGTTGACCGTGTTTACAAAATTATCCAGGCTCGTATTGATAAATTTGGTGTTGCTAACCCGAACATCCAGCGTTTACCTGGAACAAACCGTATTCAGGTTGAGCTTCCTGGCGTTGATAACCCTGAGCGTGCCAGAAAATTATTATCAGGTGCTGCCAAACTTGAATTTATCGAATGTTATGAATTGAATGATTTTGGTGCAGGAATCAATGCATTGGGAGACTATCTGGCAAAAGAAGAAGCAGCAAACAAAATTGCTTCGACTTTAAACACTCCATCTTCAGCCCTTAAATCGGATTCTTCTAAAACAGGCGGAAGTTTGGCTGGTCAGTTGACAAAGACTCCGGCCAAGAAAGATTCCGCCGGTGCTAAACAGGATACTACTGCAGGTAGTGCTTTGACGAAATTATTTATCCCGATCAACAACACACTTGGTGTTTACAGAAAGGATACTGCAAGAGTAAATGAATTATTCCGTCGTCCGGAAGTTCGTGCAATGTTCCCGGCTGAGCTTACTTTTGCCTGGTATGCCAAAGGAATTCCTGCAATCAACGGTGATGAAATTCTGCAACTGGAAGCACTTAAAAAAGGTGAGGGACAAGCTGCACCACTTGAAGGAGATGTTATCACAGATGCTGCTCAGGATTATGATCAGTCTGGTCGCCCGGAAGTAACGATGTCGATGAACGGAACAGGTGCAAGAATCTGGAAAAACCTTACAGCTGCTAACATCGGTAAAAGAATCGCAATTGTTTTAGATAACTATGTATACTCAGCTCCGACTATCAATGGTGAAATCTCAGGAGGTCGTTCTTCTATCTCAGGAAGTTTTACAGTAGAAGAAGCGAAAGATTTGGCAAACGTATTGAAAGCAGGTAAATTACCAGCTCCGACACGTATTGTAGAAGATGCATTTGTAGGGCCTTCATTAGGTCAGGAAGCCATCAATCAGGGATATTTCTCAATGCTTGCGGGTTTATTCCTTGTAATTGTGTTCATGATCGGATACTACGGAAGTCCGGGCTGGATGGCTAATGCTGCCGTATTATTTAACGTATTCTTTATTGCGGGTATTCTGGTACAGATTCAGGCTGCTTTGACATTGCCTGGTATTGCGGGTATCGTTTTGACCTTGGGTATGGCAGTTGATGCTAACGTATTGATTAACGAGCGTATCAGAGAAGAATTACACAAAGGAAAAGGTTTACTGGAAGCGATTGGTTTAGGGTACGAAAAAGCACTTTCTGCCATCCTGGATGGTAACATTACTACAGCATTAATTGGTGTAATTCTCGCTATTTTAGGTTCAGGTTCTGTGAAAGGTTTTGCAATCACACTATTGATTGGTTTGGCAACTTCAGTATTTACTGCTGTTTTTGTTTCTCATGTATTAATCGAGTGGATGGCAAAACGTGCTATCAAAGCAGGTCGTGAAAAAGAAATGACTTTCGAAACCTTTATTTCAAAGGATATTTTCAAAGGATTCAATTTCGATTTTATCGGAAAAAGAAAATATTCATACTGGTTTTCATGGGGTCTGATCGCAACAGGTATTGTTGTTCTGATTATACAGGGTGGTTTCAACCTTGGTGTGGACTTTAAAGGTGGCCGTTCTTATGTAGTTGAATTATCTAAGCCGGTAGAAGCAGGTTTAATTAAAGAGGCTTTAAGAGATGATTTCAAAGAAAAAGGTGTTGAAGTAAAAACATTCAACGGACCGACTAAATTGAAGATTACTACTGCTTATCTGGTAGAGGATGAATCTTTAAAAGCTAACCAGACGGTAAGAACTGCGCTGGAAACAGGTTTGAAGCAATTCGCTGATGCGAAACCGGTAATCCTTTCGGAATCAAAAGTAGGATCAACTATTGCGGATGATATTATGACGCAGTCGTTCCTGTCAATTTTATATGCTCTAATTGCAATCTTCCTTTATATCCTGATTCGTTTCCGTAAATGGCAGTATTCACTGGGAAGTATCATCGCTCTTTTGCACGATGCTTTAGTCGTGTTGGGAATGGTTGGTATTACCCGTCTTTTCGGATTTGAGTTAGAAGTAGATCAGATCTTTATCGCAGCCGTTCTGACGGTAATGGGTTACTCTATTAACGATACTGTGGTTGTATTTGACCGTATTCGTGAAGAAATCGGTATTGATGCTGATTTGAGTGATAAAGAACTGATGATTAAGACAATTAACCAGTCTATTAACCATACGATGAGTCGTACTGTAATGACTGCCACGACAGTATTCTTAGTAGTAACAGTATTGTTATTCTTCGGTGGAGATATCTTGAGAGGGTTCTCTTTTGCGATGTTCATCGGTGTTGTATTCGGAGCGTATTCTTCAATTTTCGTAGCTGCTCCGATTGTCATTGACCTCGGCGGAAATAAGAAGAAAGCGGTGCCAGCCGCAGAACCGGCGAAAAAGGCCTAGTTAAATTTAATGCAGACCTGTAAGGAATAATCCCTTACAGGTCTTTTTTGTTTTTAGGTACAATATTCACTATCTTGAAACAGATTTTACAAAATAAACTATTGAAATTACCTTCAACTACATTATAAAAAACTAAAAACCTTTTCTTTATGAGTAATAGTATTTGGCGAAAAAAACCACTAGAGGCCTATGCTGCTGACGTGAAAAACAACCAGCTGAAACGTGTGCTGGGCAAATGGGCCCTGACCTCACTTGGTATCGGAGCTGTAATCGGTGGCGGGATCTTTACCCTCACCGGGATAGCTGCCCATGACTGGGCTGGTCCGGCTTTGGCATTAGCGTTTGTAATGGCAGGAGTAGCATGTACTTTTGCAGCACTTTGCTATGCAGAATTTGCCTCAATTTTACCTGTTGAGGGCTCTGCTTATGCATATTCTTATGGCACCGTCGGCGAATTTTTTGCATGGTTCATCGGCTGGAACCTTATTCTGGAATATATGATGGGAGCTACCACCGTAGCTGTAGCCTGGTCAGGATATTTCGAGAAACTTCTTCATTTATTTAGTATTAATCTGCCTCTGTATTTAACGAATGATCCGATAACTGCTGCTGAAAAAGCAGAAAAACTCAGAGCTGCCGGTCAGGTAGTTCCGGACTTTAGCTTTGCTTTTAATTTACCGGCATTTTTGATTGTATGGATTGTTACTTACGTACTTGTAAAAGGTATCAAAGAAGCAGCCAGCACTAATAACCTGATTGTAATTCTGAAAGTTGCTGCGGTAATTTTTGTGATTGTTGTAGGAGCATTTTATATCGATACCGCAAACTGGAGTCCTTTTATCCCTGAACCTGTAGCAGATAAAACAGGAACAATCCATTACGGATTCAATGGTGTGGTAACTGCTGCCAGTATTATTTTCTTTGCATACATCGGTTTTGATGCTGTATCTACACAAGCCGGGGAAGCTATCAACCCGACGAAAGATATTCCTTTTGCAATCATTGCTTCTTTGTTGATTTGTACTTTGTTGTATATTCTTGTTTCATTGGTATTAACAGGGATGGTTCGTTACGACACGCTGGATCTGAAAGCACCGGTTGCTTCTGCATTTGACGGAGCTGGTTTACCGATTGCTATGTATATTGTTACGATTGCAGCTACAGCAGGTTTGACCTCTGTAATGCTGGTAATGATGCTGGCTCAAACCCGTATCTTCTTAGGTATGGCAAAAGACGGTTTGCTGCCAAAAGGTTTGTTCGGAACAATTCATCCAAAGTTCAAAACGCCATGGAAGAGTACAATCTTTGTAGGCGCTATTGTTTCGGTTGTTGCTGCTTTAACACCAATTGATAAGGTTTCTGAAATGTGCAGCTCCGGTACTTTGCTGGCATTTGCAATGATTTGCGGCGCTGTTTGGTTGTTAAGAGTGCGTGAACCAAATATCGAACGTCCTTATAAAGCACCATTCTTACCAGTTGTAGCTACCTGCGGAATCTTGTGTAACCTTTATCTGATGTGGGGATTGCGTACTGAAACTAAAATTTCATTCCTGATCTGGGGTACTTTAGGAGTTGTTGTATATTTTGCCTATAGCCGCCATAACAGTAATCTGAACAAAAAAGAAGAGTAATTTCTGCATGGCATAACAATATCCAAAGTCCTCTCAGATGTATTTCTGAGGGGACTTTTTGTTGAGAAACAGACAAACTTACTTTTTCAGTAATTCATCAATCTTAAAACCTGTGGCAGTTTATTTTTTTTAGCGTAATTTTGTGAAACATTATAGAAGAATTTTATCAGAATACATCCGGACAGGGATGCATTAATATAACCAAATGGCAAATATTCAGGACGAAATACATAAAAGAAGAACCTTTGGAATCATTTCTCACCCCGATGCAGGAAAAACGACTCTTACAGAGAAGCTTTTACTTTTTGGGGGAGCAATCCAAACGGCAGGTGCGGTAAAGTCAAATAAGATTAAGAAAGGGGCAACTTCCGATTTTATGGAGATTGAGCGTCAAAGAGGTATTTCTGTGGCGACTTCGGTTATGACTTTCGAGTATAATAATTTAAAAATTAATATTCTGGATACGCCGGGTCACAAAGACTTTGCGGAGGATACTTACAGAACACTTACAGCTGTTGACTCGGTAATACTGGTAATTGACTGTGTAAAAGGTGTGGAGGAACAAACTGAAAGACTTATGGAGGTTTGCCGGATGAGGAATACTCCGGTGATTATCTTTATCAACAAAATGGATAGAGAGGGGCAGAATCCTTTTGACCTTTTAGATGAATTAGAGCAGAAATTAAACATCAATGTTCGCCCGCTTACCTGGCCGATTAATATTGGTGCAAATTTCAAAGGGGTTTACAATTTATATGAAAAATCACTGAATCTCTTCAATGCCAATAAAACGAAGATTGAAAAAGAAGTCGTTTCTGTGGATATTCATTCAGATGAATTGCTGAAAAGAGTAGGAGAGAGAGATACCCGCCAGTTGAGAGAGGATGTTGAGTTAATTGAAGGGGTTTATGATGAATTTGACCGTGAAACATATCTTTCCGGTAGTGTAGCTCCGGTATTCTTCGGTTCAGCGGTAAACAATTTCGGGGTACAGGAATTACTGGATACTTTTACTGAAATAGCGCCAAGTACTCAGAAGCGTCAGACTGATGTGAGAGTAGTGGAGCCGGAGGAGAAAAAATTCAGTGGGTTTATTTTCAAAATACATGCAAACCTTGATCCTAAGCATAGAGACAGGATTGCTTTTTTGAGAATCTGTTCAGGGACATTTGAAAGAAATAAGTTCTATCATCATGTTCGTCTTGATAAAAACCTGAGGTTTAATAACCCGTATAATTTTATGGCTCAGGATAAAGAGGTGGTAGATGAAGGATTCCCGGGAGATGTAATTGGTTTGTATGATACTGGAAATTTTAAAATCGGTGATACAATGACAGAAGGAGAAGATTTAAATTTCCAGGGTATTCCAAGCTTCTCACCTGAAATATTTAAAGAGTTGATAAACCTTGACCCGATGAAGTCTAAACAGCTTGAGAAGGGAATTCAGCAACTTACAGATGAAGGTGTTGCCCAGTTGTTTGTTCAGCCTCAGTTAGGAAATCGTAAAATTGTAGGTACGGTCGGAGAACTTCAGTATGAGGTAATTCAGTATCGGTTAGAACATGAATACGGAGCAAAATGTAGATTCGACGGGCAGAGTATTTCTAAAGCCTGTTGGTTAACGTCCGAAGATCAGAAGAAACTGAATGAGTTTGTCAGACTGAAAGGCCAGCAGATTGCGCAGGATAAAGATGGCAATTTTGTGTTTTTAGCAGAATCTGAATGGATTCTAAGAATGAATATCCAGAATAACCCGGAAATACAATTCCATTTTACTTCTGAGTTTAAGAGAGCAGTAGAAGCATAGAAATGAAAAAGGAGAACTTTTTAAAAGTTCTCCTTTTTCATTTCTACAAGTTTTATGAATTAAAACTTGAATGCCACACCCAGCTGAAGGGTACCGAAACCTGATCCAAGTTCAGCAAAACCCGCAACTTTATCGGTGAAGTAATAACGACCACCAACATGAGCTAACAAAAGAACACCACTTCCGTAGTTGTCTCCTCCAAGGCCATTATAATCCCATTTTATATTTCTATAACCAAGTCCTAAACCTGCATATAGATCAACTTTATCGTTGTCCAATTTGATTAAATTGTTAAGGTGATAAGAACCACGGCCTCCAATTGTAAAAACGGAGAAATTTGCACCGAAAGAAGTTGTTCCGGAATAGCCAACTAATGGACCAACACTGATGTCATCAGTTACGCCTACTTCAAAAGAGCCACCAAAGCCTAAGCCGCCATAGCCATAAGTTCCTAAACCAATACCAAGATTTAATAATTTATCGCCATTTTTGTAAGCTTGAGAATACCCTTTGCTGGAAATGAGAACCGCGGCGATGATAAACGTAAGAGTAAGTAATTTTTTCATGAGTGGAAAAATTAAAAGGTTAAAAATTGATTTAGAAGCATGCTTTTTGTTAGTCTATTAGTGTTGTAGCATGACCTCACAAAGTAATGTTATTTTAATGACTTCTAAATCTATAAATTAGTAAACGGTAGCAATACCCGTATCTTTCCCTCAAAATACAGTAGAAATACGCTATCAGGGCAAAAAAAAACAAGGCTCTAAGGCCTTGTTTTCAGAGATGTGAAAAAAGATGTTATGTTTACTTTAAACCCAGATCTTCCTGTATAGCAGATACCTTAGCTTTCAGACTTGATAATGTACTGTCAAAATCTTCCGGCTTGGTAAGCGGAGCATTTACTGAAACATAAAACTTGATTTTTGGCTCCGTTCCTGACGGACGAGCAGATACTTTTGAACCGTCTGCAAGGATCAGCTGAATTACATTTGACGACTCGATCCCCAGCCCTTCCGGAATACCCGAAACCACTCCGGTCTTCAGATCTGTCGATGTTAAGTTCTTATAATCCAATACAGTCACAGGTTCAGATCCTGCCACAGAAGCCGGGAGATTTGCTCTTAAACTGGACATCATTTGCTGAATTTCTTCCGCACCGGCCTTTCCTTTTTTGGTAAGAGAAATAAGTCCCTCATAATAGAAATTATTCTCCATGTACATTTCAGTAAGGAAGTCGAATAGCGACTTGCCATTATCTTTGGCGTAGGCAGCCAGCTCGGCGATCATTGCACAGGAAGCAACAGCATCTTTGTCACGTACCGCATCACCAATCAGATAGCCGTATGATTCTTCACCGCCTCCGATAAATTTCTCCTTACCTTCCAGTTCACGGATAACTGCTGCGATGTATTTAAAGCCTGTGAGGGTATTGTAACACTTCACACCCTGAAGTGCACACATTTTATCAATAATTTCAGTCGTAACAATCGTTTTGGCAACAAATTCCTTACCTGTAAGCTTGTTTGCGTCTTTCCATGCTTTCAGAAGGTAATAAATAATCAAACTTGCCATTTGATTACCATTAAGCAAAACCCATTCTCCTTTCGGGTTTTTTACGGCAGCTCCGACACGGTCAGCATCCGGGTCCGTTGCGATTACTAAATCGGCATCAATCTGCTTTGCAAGGTTCATCGCCAAAGTCATTGCCTCAGTTTCTTCCGGATTCGGATAGATTACTGTAGGGAAATCACCATTTGGTTCAGCTTGTTCCTGAACTACGGTAACCTGTTCAAAACCAAGCAGCTGTAAGGCTTTTGGTACAAGTGTAATACCCGTTCCGTGAATAGAAGAGTAAACAATTTTGAGTCCTTCCTGGCGTGCGATTACTTTTGGATTGATGCTGTTTGCCTGAATGGTTTTCAGGTATTCATCATCAATTTCTTCACCGATTAGCGTAATCAGATCTTCATTTCCGGTAAAATTAATTTCATCAACCGACTGAATTTTATTTACTTCCGCTACGATGTTTTTATCATGCGGAGCAACTACCTGCGAGCCATCAGCCCAATAAGCTTTATAACCGTTGTATTCGCGTGGGTTATGTGAAGCAGTTATCACGATACCAGCCTGGCAGCCCAGATGGCGGACAGCGAAAGAAAGTTCCGGAGTGGGTCTTAATTCTTTAAATAAGAAAACTTTAATACCACTGGCAGAGAAAATGTCAGCTGAGATTCTGGCAAAAAATGAGGAATTGTTCCGGGAATCATGTGCAATGGCTACTTTAATTTCCTGATCCGGGAAATTAGATTTCAGATAATTAGCAAAACCCTGAGTGGCAGCACCAACCGTATATTTATTCATTCTGTTGCTTCCAACTCCCATTTCGCCCCTCATTCCTCCGGTACCAAATTCCAGGTCTTTGTAAAAAGAATCAGTAAGCTCTGTTTCCTTCCCTTCATCTAAAAGGCTCTGAATTTTTGCCTTTGTTTCATTGTCGTAGTTGCCTGATAACCAAGCATTAATGTTTTTTTGAGTAAGAGCATCTAAGCCTGTGGACATAGCTTTTCGGTTAAATAAATTTTGATTAAAACTGGAAATTGAAAACAAATATAGAAATTATTATTTCTTTTAAACTGACCCGCGATTAATTTAACAATTTTGCATTTCACCTGAGTCAATAGCGAATTTGATGCAAATAATTGCGGTACGATGAGGTTCTATTCATAGGCAAATCTGTTTGAAATTGTTTAGAAAATCTGAGCATGAAAGATAAAATCCTTCCCGAACAGGAGGAAACAATTAACAATAATAAGAATTTTTTTGAGAAAATACTTAATTTCAAAAGAGAGTTTTAACGCAGAAAAAGAGTTTCGGGAAGAAAAGTTTCGGGGAGTTGGGTTCTGAGTATTGCGACAGGAAATCGTTAAATATTTGTTCTCAGGTTAATATCTGAGTGGATGAAAAGAAACGGTCAGGGATAGAATACTTTCTATTCCTGACCGTTTCTTTTCTGTATTTTTTATTTTAAACTAAACTTCAAGGAGCATAGCTCCGTAAGAATAACCTCCGCCAAAAACGGTGATAACAACTTTCTCACCTTTTTGAAATTTAGTTTTATTTTCATCAAGAGCAATGGCACATCCTGCGCAGCCGGTGTTACCAAGATACTGAATATTTGAAATCATCTTTTCTTCGGGTACCTGTAAGGTTCCAGCCACGTTTTTAGTGATTCTCAGGTTTGCCTGATGAGGAATTATATAGCTTATGTCGCTGATATCCAGACTGTTTCTTTCAAGGACCTGTCTGCTCACTTTTGGCATATACGTACAAGCATTGATAAAAACGTCTTTTCCGTAAGGCATAATCAGCCCTCTTTCGAGTGGTTTAAGGGTAACACCTTCCATTGCCTTGCCAATGGTTCCGGCTCCTCCGGTAATAACATCCTTAATTTCCCAGTCACTGTCGGAAAGCCTTTCTTTAGAAATGAATAATGCTGCTGCACCATCACCCCAGAGGTGACCTGCTTTGGTATCATCTTCATTGTTATAAGCAGTATTATGTTCGGAAACTACTACCAATGCTCTTTTGGCTTTATTCATGGCAAAATAACCCTGAACAATTTCTATGGCATTCAGTAAAGAAGAACAAGCTGAAGAGATACTGACAACAGGAATTTCGGGAACATTAATGGCATGCTGAACAGCGTGTGCAACTGTCGCAATTACATCATAAGGTGTGTAGGTTGCTCCGACAATAAGGTCAATCTCGTTTTTATCATAAGGTAAACTTTCAAGTCCTTTTAATGAGGCCATTACAGCCATTGTATTGGTGTTCTCTTCAGATGAGGCTTTTCTACGCTGACGGATTCCCGTACGTTCGATAATCCACTCGTCAGTTAAACCGTTGAGTTGTTCAAAATAAGCGTTTGTGATAACTTGCTCCGGAAGGTAACTGGCAACAGTGTTGATAAACATGGAATATGTTTTCGGTTAGTTTTTGGTTATATGTCTTTCGTAACTTTACTATGTAGGACATCAAAATCTTGGTGTGCTATCATCAGTTTAACCATTACGTATTAAAACTTTCTGTAAATTCGATACAAAGGAAAGTAATGTTTTGGGATAGTACAATGAAAAATTAAAAATATACAATTTTTTCTTATCAAAGTCCAGTACTATTTTGTACTATATTGATATTTTTTGTATTAAATTGACAAAAGCGAATGGCTTTCTGGTTTTTCCGGAAATCCATGTACTTTTATTTAATTCATTCATCGATTCTACTAAACATTAATTTCACCTGAAAAGACCTTTTCAGCAGGTCCGATAAGCCAGACATTTTCATAAGTATTGTCGTCAGTTCTGTTAAATTCAATCCTGAGATCTCCTCCCAAAACTTTAACATCTACAAAATCTTCAAATCCGTATCGTAAATTCGCAGACAAAGCGCAGGCAGTAACTCCTGTTCCGCAGGCGTAAGTTTCGTCTTCCACGCCTCTTTCATAGGTGCGTACGGCAAGACTGTGATCTCCCAGAACTTCCACAAAATTGACATTTGTTCCTCCGCGACTTACGAAAGGCTCTCCATAGCGAATGGCTTTACCTTCCTTAACAACGTCATATTTTTCAAGGTTTTCCACATAAGCAACATAATGAGGAGAACCGGTGTTCATAAAATCATATGCTGCCGTCTGATCAACAGAAGAGACATCGATCATTTTAAGCGAAATACTTTGAGGAGAAACTAAAGCCTCATGTTCCCCGTCAATAGCAATAAATGTAGTTTTATGGCCGATTACACCTAAATCATGGGCAAAGCGTACGAGGCAGCGGCCACCGTTTCCGCACATTGTTCCTTCTGTGCCGTCGGCATTGAAATAAACCATACGGAAATCATATCCGGAGGCATTCTGTAAAAGCATCACTCCGTCAGCTCCTATTCCGAAACGACGATGGCATAAACTGGCAATTAATTCCTGAGAAACCGGAAAAGCAGAGGATCTGTCATCGATCACTACAAAATCATTTCCAGCTCCCTGATATTTATAAAATTTCATTTTGACTTTAATATTTATCAGACCCGGATACAAAGCGTACCCTAAAATGCTTATATCGGTAATAACATCAGGAAATCGAATATCGTTCTTTCAAAATTTCCAAATGATGTTTTTCATGTCCGGCAATCATCCAGACTAAAGCTCTTGCCGAGACGCCATTGCCATTGGCTGTACCCATTCTTGCACTGATTTCTTCGGAAAAAGATTTAAAAAGTGCCAGGGAACTTTCTCTGACAGAACAATACTGCTCAATCAATGATTCCATGGTTTGTTCGTTAAAATTGGAAAAAGTCATGTATTCATTTTCATCAAAACCAGGAAGAGCCTGCTTTTCTCCGCGGGCAATACATAAAGAACGATAAGCAAAAATGCGTTCTGTATCGGTAATATGCCCTAAAACTTCCTTCAAATTCCACTTTCCTTCTGCGTATTTGAAAAAATATTTCTCTTCAGGTAAATTTTTATACAAATTTTTTACCCTCTCAAACTGACTTGTAAGTGTGTCAATAACGTTCTCAGAGTCAACTAATTCAATGTAGTAAGAGAAGTATTTATTCTGCTGATACTCGCTGATTTGAGGCTTTTTCATAATTTTTTTTCAATTTTTTTTTGACAAAGGTATTGCATTGTCGGATAATTCGCCTAATTTTGCATCACAATTCAGCAACGAAGTAGCGAATGAGATACTAAAAGTTGAAAATTAAAATGGTCCGGTAGTTCAGCTGGTTAGAATACATGCCTGTCACGCATGGGGTCGCGGGTTCGAGTCCCGTCCGGACCGCTGAGTAAAAGTCTCATAATCAATAGATTGTGAGACTTTTTTGTTTATATTGGTTTAAACCATATTTTTCGGTTTAAACATAGTTTAAACTTTGCATTGTATTAATTATCTTAGTACTTTCATAAAAGCTACAATTTGAGTTATCACAACTAATCACTATATTTTACTGTATCAAAAGTTTTTTATGACTCGTTAACAGCCCTTGTTACAATTTGAGTCACAAAAATTATTTTCTTAAGAAATATATCAAAACTAGTGGAATATAATTGGTATGTTCTATTTCAAACATCACCTTATTACACCTTGAGCTTGTAGTTAAACCTAGATTTTCACATATAATCTCTATTATTTTTTGATTTTCATCAAACTTCGATGAGTGTAATAAACTAATTATTGTTAGACTATATATATCGCTAATTCATCAAAATATACATAGCAGTTTAGAAGGTTTAAGAAAACTTATTTAATTTTAAACATACTCATGCCCAGTCTAATTAAAGATTCTACTGATTTTACTATCATACTTACTTCGTAGACATTTTGCATTGAGTGGTAGATTATAAAAAAACAAGTTCTAAACAAATTTAATTAACTATGACTTTAGCTCAAATAAACAAAGAAATTGAAAAGCACTTCTCATATTGGACTGATAACTACAATCGCAAAGTATTGAACAGTAATGACGCACGTATTACAGGGGAGTACATCTGTAAAGCTTGTATAATGTACAATAAAGGAGAAGCTGAAGGAATGAAAATTATTCAAAATCGGAGCATGAATATTCCTTCGGCTAGTAAAAAGAAAACAACTTCTAACGAAGAAACACTAAAGTTTATCGATTTGATTCAATGCCTTTGGGATTTAGATTTTTTTAAGAATAATCCCATTACTAAAAATCAGTTTGATATATTAAGGAATATTACTAATCCTTCATCTCACTCAGTAAATAGTGTAAAAAAGATTGTTACAGAACAAGAATTAGAAACTTGTCATAATAATATTAAACCACTAATAGAATGGTATTATAACGTAACTAATCAACCTATTTCGAAAGAAATACAGAATGCTCTAGATGGAAAACCTGATTTGGAGTATCTTTCTGAGTCGCACGAGAAATGGCGTGAGTTTTTTATTGCTTGTCACGATTTTAACAGAAGGTATCAGTATATTCTTGTATCACCAGAATCGATTTCAGAAAATCCAGATACCATCGCGGCTTTTACTGAGTTACCTTGGCGCTTGGTACTTGACTTTAATCCGAAATCTGATTTAAATGAAATGGGCTTGCTTTATCATTTTAATAAATTAAAAGGTTCTGGATATCAAAAATCATTTACTTTGAAATCAACTAAACCTGACTTTGATGCTGAATTTCCACATTACTGGTTTTTTGCAAATGGAGATTGTAATATTGTTCAGCCTATTAATGATTTCAAAGATTGGAAAAAAGATTATAAGACATATTTATCAGATACATTATATACAGAATTTAACAAAGGTTCAAGGCCTCGAACCAGATTTGTGGTAATGCTTGGGATTTCACCTAGATATACAAACTTCATAATTAATGAGTTTAATAGAAAGGATGAAGAAAACCTAAAATTTATTATTTGCCCAATAGGTTCTGAGTCTTATGACATTCTTGATGATAATGTTGAAATTATAAATATATCGGCGGAAGAAATTGCGGAGGGTATAAATAAAAGTATTAGTTTTCAAAAATCTGACAATCAGCATTCTGAAAACAAAATTTTAGTACCCATACGTAAAGAAGACAAAACAAGAACTTTCATCACATTAACACAAGACCATTTCGATTATCTACATACTTTGGGAATTGATGTAATTTTTAAGGGAATTGAAAATTTGCCAAATACAAATCAAGAGCCTGAAGCTTTTTTCAAGGGAGCTACTATATCTTGGAGGGATTTATATGAACAAAAAGATAAGTCTCGTAATGCAACGCAAAGTCTCTTGAAAAAACTTCGAGAGAAGTTAGATGGAAACACACTGGAATCTTTAGAACTTATACATGAAGCCGGTGCAGGAGGAACAACTCTCGCCCGTCGTATGGCTTTTGAGTTATCATCGGATTTTCCTGTCGTTATTTTACGCAAATATGAACATAAAAAAACAATTGATGGGTTAAGGATTTTAATTGATACATATACACGGGGTAGTCTACCACTATTGATTGTTTTAGAAACCTTTGAGGTTAGAGATTATCAAAAACTTTATGGTGACTTATCAAACGACCATAAAAAAGCAGTAATCTTACAAGTAAAACGAGGAATAATAGCTTCAGCGAAGGATAGAAAGTTTACTTTAAAGTCTCAATTGGAGGTAAATGAAGTTCCTATGTTTGAAAGAGAGTTTAGTTTATTAGTACCACCTCGCAAGGAACATATTCAAAATATAAAAATAAATTATCATACTTCTCCTAATTATATTTCTGCAGTATTATATGCACTAACCGCCTATGGTAGAAATTATGATATTAAAGGATATATTACACAATGTCTTCACGAGGCCAGCACCGAGCAAAAAAAATTAGTTGGTTTTATTTGTCTGATACACCATTTCACGCAAAAATCTACCCCAATTGAACTATTCACGTCTCTTTTAGGTGTCGATAGGCATAATTGCTACTTACAAAAAATATTAAAAGCTAGTCCTATTTTAGACTTATTGCATGAAGAATGGGAAGGAGATGAAAATCTAAATATTTGGAGACCAAGATATGTTATATTAGGTGAACGGGCAATGAAAATCATTTTAGGAGGAACTGATTCTGAGCAAAACTGGGAAAGTGGTTTAGCTCGATGGCTTTTAGACCTCATAAAGTATATTGGTACAGCTATTCCTCACCTTGATGAAGAAACTAAACAGATTTTATTGACATTATTCATTACCAGAAATGGAGAAGATGGAGAGGGAGGAAATAATGAAAGTTTTACGAAGGCAATCACGTCTTTATCAAATACTTCTGATGGAGAAGCTATTTTTGAAGCTTTAACTAAGACCTATCTTAATGAAGAGGCGTTCCATGCTCATTATGCTCGTTATCTGTATGACGATAAGATTGGAATAAAAAATTATGATAAAGCAATAAATGAGGCCAAATTATCACTCGAAATTCAAAATAATTCAACTCTTATACATACACTAGGTATGTGTTACCGAAAAAAGGCGGAAAATTATATTCGTGACTTCGAAAAAATGGGACTATCCTCGGAAGAGGCTGAGTACGAAATTCAAGCATTAACAGACCAAGCAGTTGAAACTTTTGAAGATTCCATTATGCATGATGGAAAAAATATTTATGGGTATGAATCTGCAATGAGAGTTATCCTTAATGCTCTCGATTTTGGGTTCAAAATCAATAAAGCTACTTCGAAAGATGATTTTCTAAACAGCGTTAAAAATCAATGGTATCTTGAAAGATATGATAAAGCTCAGTTATTTCTTGAAAATGCTTTATTTGTCATTGAGCAATCAAAGACTTTAGAAGAGAAAGCTAGATTTATTAAATCCGCCGAATTTATTTATAAATGTGAAGAAAAGGTATTTTCGATTTCAGGCGACCATTTTAAAGCAAAAAGTAAATATGAAAATTTAGTAAAAAACACCCCATCTGGCTATCAGTTTATGCGTCCACTTTACAGAAGAATGTATGTTACACACTTGCTTTATTCAAAATTATCACACCAAAGCTATAGAAACCGGTCAGATATATCAATAGCTTGGGAAAAAGTGTCACAAAATGAGTTAGAGGAGTGTATAAGTTTTCTAAGAGCAAATTTTATAGACGACGCAGCAAATATTCAGAATATTAAATGGTGGCTTCAAGCAAATCGTTTTTTTAAAAATCCACCAAGTATTGAGCAATGTCTTGTAGAGATAAGTGCTTGGTCACAAAATACACAGCAAAGTATCCTATCTCAGTTGGAGGCATATTATTACTTATACGTAATGAATGCTATAAAGGCCATACAAAGCGGAAATTTTGACCCTTCAAGTGTTCAATTAGTAAAGGATATGAAGGAAAAAATCAAACAATTACCAATTCAAAAGAATGAAAAATTTTGTTTTGAATGGTTCGGTAAAGGTGTAGGTATTCAACAAATAGTCAGTCATAAGTCATTTGTAGATTTTAAACCAGGTTTTATTGATTCAAATAAACACCTTCTAGCAGAAACAACAGGAAGAATAAAAGATATTATAAGTCCACAAACAGGTACTATAACTTTAGATTGTGGATTAGAAGCTTTTTTTGTTCCTAGTCATGGAGCTTTTACGGAAAGAAATAAAACTGATAGAGTAAAATTCTACGTTGGTTTTCGCTACGACCAAATCCAAGCGTGGTCTGTGATTCCAATTGAAAAAGAAAGGGTTAAAGAACAGATTAAAAATGAATATATTGAAATAGAAGAAACTTTAGATAATGAAGAGCCTCTAACCTCTACCTCTGTAAACAATGAGCTCAGTACAGAGAATTTAGAAAAAAAAGATACAGAACAGCTAAAAGGCTTGACTATTATAGGAAAGATAGATTTACCAGACAGTAGAAAACACGTAACCAAGCCCCCCCAAAAAAACAATGAAATAGTTTATAAAGAAGAAAACTACATACCTACACCAAATACAGAATATCAAGGTACATTAAAATCAATTAAAAAAAATAAAGGTTTTGGTTTCATCGTAAGTTCACTAGATAAGGATACTATTTTCAATGAGAATAGATTAAAAGACTTAGACTTAGATGGATTATCAAATGGGGATTCTGTTCAATTTAAAGTCTATTTTGAGAATGGTATTCCTTCTACTGATATATATGGAAATTATAAGGCATCCGAAGTCAGGTTAAATCTTATTAAGTAGAATTTAGTTATTAAAATTGCTAGTGAATTATTTAAACTTGTACAGTTATTCAAAATAAATCTCTCTTTAACCGTTATGATTTAATAATTATCATAACGGTTAAAGAGAAATGATTAACAATTAGCTTAAACCATATTGGGATTCAATAATATTTGTCCCTTGACCTTCTCTGCCGCTTCTAACCTCTTCTTCCCTTCCTCTTTTTTCTTCTTAGGAAAATAGAAATAAACAAGATAAAGGCCAGCGCCAAAAACAATTAGTAGGAAGAAAAATAGAAACCCCCACCAACTAAAACCTTTACTGGTAGATGGTATGACCACATCAATAGCTTTCTCAATTGCTAAACCTGATAGACTTTCGCCTGCTTTTTCAAATGGATTAGAAATTATTTCAAACATGATTTACGAGAGTTTAATGGTGTCTAATAAGATGGTGTAAATATCCTCAATCTGGGTAATCGTTTTACTTACGGTCTCTCCATAGATATTTCTGTATTCGAGAGTCTGGCCTTTACGCAGTTGAAATGCGTTTTGCAATAACTCATTTTCATAAAAATCGACTTTCCTTTTAAAATGATGAAGGTGGGCTTTTTGTTGAGATAACAATGTCTGCAACTCAGAGTTGTTGTTTGATTTTGTATGCTGCTTTCGGGTTGATATGATAGTATCTACATACTCGCTCAAAGTCATTCCCATTAGCTGAGCCTCTTGTGCCAATTCTATTTTAGTTCGAGCTTCGCACTTGAAGCCTAAGGTTACTTTGTTGGTAGCATATTGGAGTCCTTCCAACTGTAATGCTCTCCCTGTTCTAATTTCGTTCATTGCTTATTGTTAGATTAATCGTTATTAACTTACTGGTTTAAAAATAATTAACCCTCGAAAACCGACTTTGGGTTAACGAGGGTTAATATGTGTTAATTCGAATTAATTAAAGTTAATTCATGATGTTTACACCAGTCAGTCCGGGGGCTCCCCTAGATGGTTTATGATTAACTCCACTTGCTTAGGGGTAAATATCCTTTGATTTTCAATCAGAACAAGATTCGAGATTAATCCAAGCCATTTATTAAAAGTAGGTAGGCTTACCTTATATTTTCGAGCTAACTCCGTTCTATTCATTGGAGGAAACTTATTTGTATCAGACATAATATTAAGAGCTTTTATACGCTCACATTCGCAGACCCATATACATGACTTTGCGAGTGCGAACATGTTAAAATGGAATAATTAATTTGTAATGTGCACTCTTCTCCACCGTAAATCGTTCAATAAATCCCTTGTCATCTAGTTCCTTGAGTCTATCCTCAACTATCCTCGAACCACAATCAAAAGCCTCCGTAATCATCACAATCAACTCTTTTTTACTTTTGGGTTCTTTCAAGTTATCTGTAAGCCAATTTTGAATATCTGCTATCTGTGCTTTATTTTTCTTCATGGCTAGCTTTTCATTAATAAAGTCATTACTAGCAAGGACTAACCCCTTCGATTCTTCAGAGTACTGTACATAAATTGGGTCTAATCTCTTGGTATTTCTTGAGTGTAAGAACTTTAAACGTATCAAGTCTGTATCGTTTCCTTGATTATCTTTTTCAAAGCCTATTTGTATAACTTGTGAAGCCTTATTATTCAATTCCGTACCTAGGTGTCCACGACCTTTGTCGTTACCTGCTGAGGGATTTTCATGAATTACACAAAGAAAAGTAACATTATAAGTATTAATGGTTTCATTGAGCATGCCAACAAGTCTAAGGCTTTCTCTTACATCATTAAAGTTCTCAACGCAGTCAGTCACAACATCGAACACAATGAAGAGATTATATATCTCATATCGAGTTCTAAACCTTTTGATATACTCATTTAACGTATCAAACCTCTCACTTCGAGGAATATCAATTAACGATATATAATCTAAATTTTCGGGTTTATCTTCTATCGAATAGCCTGAAAGTAGCTTGATTTTTTGAATAGCATAAGGAAATTGGTCATTGATATTACGTTCTGTATCGACATAAAGCACAACTGGTTTCTGCATAGCATTTCGTTTCATGCCTAAAAACCGATGGCTTGATTGGGTAATATCTCTTTGCAACATCAATCCACAAAAAATCTCCGTTAACCTTGATTTGTGTACACCCTTTTTACCTTGAATAATATTTATCGTGTTAGGAAAAATAATACCTGTTTTATTATACGTAATGATGGGAGAACTAAATGCAATCGTTTTACAGCTATTAGATTGTATCTTTTCCTGAGTTGCTAGTATCTTTGCAAGGTTATTCTTTTCATGAACTACTCCGCTAATCTGTTCAGGATTGAGGTATTGCTTATATTTATCAGTATTCATTATTTTCTTCATTTAGGGTTGTAAAACATCGACTTAGAAGTAGATTAATGACATTATCTTGTAAATCATTACGCTCCCTTAATTCCTGATTTTGAAGTAGTAGCACTTGTTTTTCACACGTTAAGCTCGACAAAAGTGACGCGATTTGTGCCGTTTCTTCAAGATATGCCCTCTTTAGAAGTTGTACCATATCCAATAGACCAATGATTTGATTGATTTCTGTCTCTAAATTTTTAATTCTCATAGAGACATCTTCCTTCATTTCATCAAAAAGCATTTTTCTCAGCTTTTCCAGATATTTACATTTAGCATCAAGTAGTTTTTCTACATGAAAAAAGCTTTGAGCAAATGCTTCCTCCCAATACAAAACAAAAGCTTTAGTATCTGCTTGCTTATGAGGATTATTCATCGTAAGCCTCCTTTCTTACCAAAACCCTCTTCTTCTATTTCCTTTCGAGTTTTCTTTTTACCAGATTCGACCCACTGGATAAGGTCTGCTTTGAAGAAAAGAATCTTCTTTCCAATTTTCTGAAAAGGAATTTTCCTAGAGGAAGTAAATTGATACAGTGTTGATTTAGGAATATTTAAAAATGAAGAAGCTTCATCTATCGACAAAGGCTTGTCGGCTGTTCCTAAAGATTTTGGTGTTTGCTCAGCAATGACTTGGCGAACGGAATGCTGAATTAGAGATACTAATTCTTCTGGAGTTACTAAGATTAATTTGGAGGATATTTCCATTTGTGTCGTCTACTCAGGGGAATAGTTCGTTGTCCCTTTCGATGACACAAAGTTTTATTGGTTTTTTAAGTGTAGGGGTACCCTATAGGAACACCCTATTTTGTTGTAATTATTTCTTACCAATTAACTTTTCCGACATATGTATCTCAGTATCAATTAGTTTAACGATATCGTGAAATTCATGTTCTCTGAAATATTCTTTTATTACATTTAGGTCTTTTATTAACTCTTTATCGGTTTTAAAGTTAGGAGCTTTCTGTAATTTACTGTAAATATCAGAATTTTGAATTTTTGTAAAAGTTGTCTCTGTTGTTAAGTGAATAAAACGAGCCAATGGCGAAATGTCTATATTTACTCTTGGTTCTAATCCATGGTATTTAAAAAAGTAATAATATAGTAAAACTATCTGTGACTGGGTCATTTTTACTTTTGATATAAAGGGTGGCTCTAAACTTATAGGAATGGGAGGCTGTATTTCTTCAATTTCCAACTTATCATTATTAGTTTGAAACAAAATACCAAGTTCTCCTTCCTGACTCATATAATTTATTGCATAATGAGTATAGATTTCAAAAGCCTCTTTACCAAACATTGAATTAATTAATACACTTAATTTTGGTGTAAACTCTTGCTGGTCTCTTTTTATAATTGTAATCACTAAACTCAAAAAATCTCTTGTGAAGTACGGATAAAAGTATTTTTCATAGCCTTTGGGTTTGGACGTTATATCAACAAAAAATAGAAAATATATACGTTGAAAAATGGTTGGAAATTTTCCTTTCCTAATTGATTTATAAAAACCCGAATAAACTATTTTTTTTAAGAAGTAATTGGCATCAGGAGTCAGGTCTTTAAAAAGTGATGGATTTTGTTCAGCCATTTCAAACAACAATGCAATCTCATTTAAACATACCTTAATGCTTTGACCATAATTTTTCTTTAAAATAAGCCAAAATGGACTATTTTTTTTTAGGTAATAATTTATCCATTCCTCTATTTCTTCTTTTGTTTTTTGTGCTTCAATTGCACTTATTTTAGTCGCATGATTATACTTTTCATGTTGTAGTCTTATTCCTGTTAAAGCTAAATTATAAGAATTCATTGTTAGAATCCAAAGAACATCTATAACTCTGAGATTGGCAAAATCTTCTACTTTTTTGAATTGATAATTCAAATTAAATTCAGGTTTAGGAATTTTATATTGTTCCATCGTTACATTGAGTTAATAGAAAATGGCTAAAGTCTTTTTTTATCTGTAATCTACCCAACCATTGCCTTACGATTGGTTTCCTCAATGATTTGGATAATTTTTTGGTCATGAGTCGGAAAAACACCACTTACACCGCTTTCATGGAATCGAGTAAAAGGCGGCTCAAAAAGCATTTCGGGGTCTATTTTACCGTTAGCTGTGAATTGCTTGATGATAAATTCGATAAACGTTATCTGTTCTGATGTTAATGGGCCATTAGAAAGGAAAGATGAAAAAGCTTCTCTTACAGAATGAGGATCCAGACCCAATATTGAACGAACAAATTCACCAAGTGGCTTGTCTCCTATGATTTTCTTGAACTCTTCATGCGTTGCTACACCCGACTGCTCGAATAGCATTTTATCAAGGGCATCTAATTCAAAGCTTGTAATGGCTTGATTGGTGTGAAGCCTATGAATGGTTAGATTATTAGCATTTTCTAAAACGATTTTTTTCAATTTTGCATAATGGCTTTCAAAATTCCCATAGCTACCAGCGAAGTCTTCGACCACTAAAGGAGCAGTAATTTCATCTTGAAAATTCGTGTAAAAGATACCTTTACCCGAACTGACCTCTATCAATTTACTTAAATCTCGTATTTCAACACGCACGTTCTCAAGGCTTGGGATAGACATCGTTTCCCAATATTCTTGTTGCACTAACATTCCTAAAATAGGCTTTTTTTGAGCAATAGAAGGTACTGTGTCTGCTTTTCTCAGCAATTCGCCAGCCATGACTTTGAGCTTTTCAACGTAGCCTCTTTGCGACCGCTCGTTTCTTAGAATGGCTAATTGCATTTTTACCATCATTAAATCAAAACGTTTGACTAATTCATTTGTCTCTTCGTTTTGGATTAAAGGGGCAATATGTTCTCGTAAATCTTGTAAGTCGTTGTTTTTTAGAGAACTCCAACTACTGATTTTACTATAGTGTTCTACCTGTCTGAGATGTAATCGAACTTCAAAACCGCTATTGGCCTCGAGGTTGCTTACTTGGCTTTGAAGGGTTTCGACCAATGCTTTTGCTAAAGCGAAGTCTTCACTATCAGGATGAGCGTTACCTTGTGTTTGTAACAAAAACACTAATTCGCATCTTGAAACAAAGGTATTAGCTGTGACAGACATTGAGTTACTTGGAATGATACCAGCGGGATTAAGTCCAAAAAAATCGAATGTACCACAAACATCAAACACAAAAAAGTTTTGTTTATCTTCATCTGGGGCAAATAAATCCTTACAAAGCCTTGTACCTCTTCCCAACATTTGCCAAAACTTTGCTGCTGAAAATACAGGTTTGAAAAATACTAAATTAAGAATTTCGGGAACATCAATACCCGTATCAAGCATATCAACAGAAATAGCAATTTGAGGATACTTTTGTTTGATTTTGAAATCATCAATACTTCGTTCGGCATTTTTATCGTAATTGTCAATTACTTTTGCAAAAGCAGTATCCTGATGTGGATATAGCTGATAGAACCGCTCAAATATAAATTCTGCGTGTTTATGATTGCGAGCAAAGATGATGGTTTTACCTAATTTGTCGCCTCCTTCTACTTTATACCCATACTCCATTAACGATTGAAGCACTTTATCAACCGTATCTTGATTGAATAGCCATTGATTAATCGCACCAGAATCTATTTCGTCGATGACTTCTCCCGTAGCAGGGTCATAAAATTTCCTTTCCCATTCTATCTTTTCTTCTTCTGATAAATCGGCATAGCGTATGCCCTGCGTTGGAAATTTGAGTGGTAATTTAATTTTCTTTACGGGTACTAAAAACGCATCAGCAATGGCGGTCTCGTACTCGTAAGCGTCGGTTGGCTCTTCTTGCAAATGATGAAAGAGGGCATAAGTATCTCTATCTGTTTCGTTTTTGGGGGTAGCTGTCAAACCTAAATAAAGGGCATCGAAGTATTCGAACACCGAACCGTATTTGTCATAAATAGAACGGTGTGCTTCGTCGATAATTACTAAATCAAAATGCCCGACTCCATAATACCGCTTTTCATTACGATAATCGCTATCTATGCGGTTAATAATGGTCTGATACGTAGAAAACACAATCCGTGCTTTACCGTCGTCCTCTTCTTTGGTGAGGTCGATACCTGTGAGATTCGGCAAATATTGATTGAAGTTATTTTTGGCTTGTGTTACCAATGCGTTGCGGTCTGCTAAAAATAGGATTTTTTTTGCCCATCGTGCCTTGGTAAGCATATCTACAATGGCGGCTGAAACCCTCGTTTTGCCTGTACCTGTTGCCATGACCAACAAAGCCCTACGTTGTTTTTCTTGCTCAAATCGCTCAGCTACTCTTCTAATGGCTCTTTCTTGATAGTATCGGTTGGCAATACTTTGATTTACCTTTTGCTCTTTCAGTACATTGCGTTGCGCTTTTCGTACAAAAACTCTTTGTAGTTCTTCTGCATTTAAAAAGCCAAATACTTTGCGTGGTGGATATTGGGCATCATCCCACAAATAAGTATCATAACCATTGGTATAAAAAATAATTGGACGCTGACCATACGTTTGTTCAAGGGCATCGGCATAATACTTGGCTTGGTTTCTTCCTCTTTCTACGGCTACACTGGTGCGTTTGGCTTCTATTACAGCCAAAGGTTTACCATCATTGCCCCAGAGTACATAATCAGCCTTTAGTGTTGTGGTCTTTTTACTGGCTTCGTCGGTAGTTTGTATTGGAAACTCCTGTACGTTTTGAGCTTCAATATCCCAACCCGACTGGCGTAGCATTACGTCAACATACAGCTTTCGGGTTTCTTTCTCCGAAAGCACCAATGGGGATGTTACCTCACCGTTCTGCTGGCTTATTCTCTGATAATGAGCCAACTGCAAGCGAATTTTCTCTAATTCTTCTTGTGTTTGATTGAGTTCTGCTGTTCTTCGCTCCAGTTCTATACTTCTTTGCTCTGATACCTCTTTGCGTATTTTTTCAATCTCTTTTTCTGTGAGAGCTAAAGATGTTTGGCTAATTAGCTCTTCATCGAATGCCTGATAGGCAGGTTGTTTTTCGGAAAAGGTTCTAGCTACGGCAAAACAAAACCGAAACAAGTATTTTACACAAGCGAGGGCTTCATTACTTGGAATACCGATACTTTTATGTGCGGCATCGTTGCCTCTACTTTTGATAAAACTCAACTCTTTACCATAGTGTTTTCCCCAAGTTTTTTGAAAACTTTGCTCCCAAATCAAATCATTCAGGTTGATTGGACTTTTGTTGGGCAATGCCAAGGTACTATCATGGTCGTAGAGCCATGTCAGCATTTCTTCTAGGGCTTTTCTACTCAATAAAGCAGCATATATGGGTTCGTTATAAACGTTACTTTCAGCTTTTTGGGCAGTCTTGTAGATTTCTAACCAATCGTTGATGAGGAAAGCAAAGTTAGAGGTGTTCATGTGTAGGTAATTTTATAATTTGAAAATTTGAAGATTTGATAATTTGAAAATAGATTTAATATCCTCATTTTCAAGTTAAACTCATCTTCAAATTTTCAAATTCTCTCATTTTCAAATCTTTAATAAAGCCTCTAAAGCTGATAAACCTTTTTGGCGTTCGATGTCTAAAAGATGTATTTTTTCAAGAATAACTGCGGGCTTTTCATAGTGTTTTTCTTCGTGAATTACTTCTTTATAACGGTTGATACTAAGGTCGTAATTATTTACCTGAATTTCATTTAATGGTACAAAAAAAGATTTATCCGTGCGTTTGCGGTCTTGCTCTTGGGCTAAATTATGGTAGCGAGCTACAATGTCTGCAATATCATTATTCTCAGGTGTTTCTTGACGTTTGTCGTCTAGGCTGTAGCCATCTGCTTGCATATCATAAAACCAAACGTTATCTGTACCGCCCGAATTGGTTTTTGAGAAAATTAAAATGGCGGTACTCACCCCTGCATAAGGTTTAAATACGCCCGAAGGCATCGAAATTACAGCTTTTAGTTGATGCTCTTCTATGATGGCTTTCCTGATTTGTACGTGCGCTTTCGACGAACCAAACAATACGCCGTCGGGTACAATTACCGCCGCACGTCCGCCAATTTTTAAGCCTCTAAGAATCAGACCCAAAAACAACAATTCCGTTTTTTTGGAGCTAACAATCGAAATGATATTTTTCTCTACGGCATCGTGGTCGAGGCTTCCTTTAAAAGGTGGATTGGCTAAAACCAAACTGGCTTTGTTCACAAAACCGCTATTCCCTTCCGAAAGTGCATCAACATCTACCAAATTAGGCTTTTCGATACCGTGCATCAACATATTCATTGAACCAATCCGAATCATGGTTGCATCAAATTCAGTTCCGATAAACATATCTTCGTTGAAATGCTTTCTGAAATCTGAATCTGTAATAAAGCGTTCTTCGTAATGCTCTTGAATGTACTCGGCTGAGGCTACCAAAAAGCCACAAGTACCTGCTGAGGGGTCACAAATGGTATCTTGCGGTGTTGGTTGCATCATGTCCACCATCATCTTGATAATATGGCGTGGTGTCCGAAACTGCCCATTTGTGCCTGCCGTGGCAATTTTAGACAACAAGTACTCGTAAATATCCCCTTTGGCATCTCGTGAAGTCATCGATACATCACTGAGTAAATCCGCTACTTGAGTTAATAGTCTGGATGTAGGTATCATAAAGGTTGCACCTTTCATAAAGCGACTGAATGAGTTTTCCTGCCCCATATTTTTCATAAAATCGAATACACCTTCTTCTTTGGTAAAGAGTCGGTACAAATCGTCGGCTTCACGGTCTTTGAAATAGCTCCAACGCAATTCTTGTTGTGTTTCGTCAAAAATAGGTGCTTCTATGGCTTTATTCAAACGATTAGCTTTTAGCTCTTTGGCGGCTTGAAGTTCGTCGAGCCTTTTGATGAATAATAAATACGTAATCTGTTCAATTACGGTAAGAGGGTTAGAAACTCCGCCTGTCCAAAAGGCATTCCAGATTTTATCTATTTGTGAGCGTTTTTCGCCTGTAAGCATCTTTATAATGATGAGTTTTGAGTGTTAAATTTTAAATTTATACTATTACTTGCCAAATACCTTCTTTTCTACCGCCTATCCGTTTTATCCTATTCTCTTTTTTGAGTTTTGTTAAAGCTCTCTCAATAGTTTTTGTACTTATACCTAATTTTTTTGCTAATTCGGCTGTTGTTATGTCAGCATTTACCACAATCAAACTTAAAACCTTTTCCGACACCTTTTCCGACACCTTTTCCGACATTTTTTTGGCGTTTTCTCCGACATTTTTCTCCGACATCGCTATTTCTTTTTGTCTGATTTCAAGCATTACACTGGCAAAGTCATAGTTGAATGTAGGGGCTGAAAGACCGTAATTGATACATTCATTAATAATCCTAATTGTACCCCGTCCCCATTGTTCGATATAACCTGTTCGGAAAAATGCCGTTGAAATACTTGGATTGAATGGTCGTGAAGCGTGTTTCTGCTTAAGATTTTCAACCGTCCAGTTTTCGGGCAATGTGCCTTCATTCCAAAAAATGATTTTATCGGCATACACACTGATTTGTATAGGAATGCCACTGCTATAATCTTTGTGGGCAATGGCGTTGAGTAGGGCTTCACGAAGAGCGGCTTCGGGAAATTGGAATCTTTCTACTCGTTGAATGCCCTCGTAACTGATGAAAGCCTTGAGGTACTTGGTCAACAGCAAATCGAGTGTTTTTTCAACTTGCTCAAACAAATGCCCGTGTATTTCGTCTTGAAACAATAAGTCATCATCGGTACGGAAATAGCCAATTTTTACAAAAGCACCCGTTACGTATTTTTCGGGGTCGGGATGAAACAACAAAATTGCCGCTCGTTTTAAATACTGTCCTTCGGTCAGATGGAGTTTTTCGAGTAGGGTTTCGTTGCTTTCCTGCAAAATTTCTTCGGTAAGTCGATTCGACTTAATGGCTTTGTTTCGGAAATAATCAAAAGCACCGAGGCTTAAATCCTTCACCGAAACATGAGGTACTGGTACGGCATCCCAACGTTTGCCTTGTTTTTGTAATAAAAATTTATCTAAAGCTGCTCCTTTTAATTCTTGTTTGGTACTACCACTACGATAATGATATTGCCCTTTATAACTGATTGGATATGGATAAGCATCTACACTGATTACAATATAGTCGCCTTGAGGACTTGTTTTTAGGTCAACGTCCACGATAATGCCCAAAATATCACGTACTTTATTAGGTATTTCTTCTAATAGTTTTTTGGCATCGGGTAAACCAACAATCACGCCTTTGTCGTTGATACCGATAAAAAGTTGACCTCCAGAGGCGTTGGCAAAACCACCAATCCATTTAATGTATTCGTCTCGCCACGATTCTTTCCATTCGATATTTTGACTTTCTTCCATAAGATAAAATTTACAAAAAGATACAAAACCTACCCAAAATACTCTGCCAAAAGCCCCTCAAACAATGCCTCACTCTCCGCCAACGATTGCTGTACCAAACTTTTCTGTGCCTCTATCTCCTCCACTATCTTAGCAAAATGTTGCTGGAGGGGAAGGGAAGGGATTTTGATTTTCATTTCTTTAATTAATCCTAAATTAAGCCCTTCCATAATTGCCCCTCTTCCTCTTGCCGCAATTTGTCTTGTCACCTCTGGGTTTGAGTGAAGATTATATGCTATAAACATTGGATTAACTTTACTTTTATCTAATGTTATTGCAGCTAAATGTTTTGAATTAATTGCAAGGGGCATATCTTGCGGAACAATAGCAACTCTTCCCACAGTAGCCATGATTGAAATTAGTAAATCACCAGGAAAAACCGTGTATCTTTTTAATTTCTGGTATTTTTCTTCTGTAATATACCTCATCCTTGCCCACTCAAAACGATTATGAACCACATTATCAATTCCAAGCACGAAAACACCACTATCAACAAATTCACTATGGAGTAAGTCACTTCCAAAAGGACCACTTCTCATGCTTCCTTTCTTATTTTCAACAATATTTTCAATTTTCTCCAATGTCCATGAATCATAGTCTTTGGCATTTTTACCAAACAACTCAATAAAAGTACTTTGCAAAAGCTCATCGTAATAGCCCAAAAGCTGACGGTTTTGTTGGCGTAAAGCATCGGCTTGGTCTAATACTTGGGCTATGTGTTGTTGGGTGGCAAGGTCGGGGAGAGGGATTAAAACATCAGTAATATTTCCTATTTTAATATATTTAATAACTCCACCAATAGAATCTAATCGTAGTTTCTCTACATACTTTGACATGAAATGGTATAAAAACCTTACATCAAGAATAATCTTATCACGGCTTTCTACAATATATGTTCTTTGGTATGCGTCAAACTTTCCATTAAAATACTTAACATTCAAATCTCCATTTCCAGCAATTAAAACACATTCACAATCATAACTATATGTATCAATTTGTAAAGACTCTTGTGAACAAGTAAAAAATGGATATTTCCCTCCAATAATTTGAGCATTGGCATCCAGTTTCCCAGTTTTTACATTAATAATCTCTCCTAACTTAACTTTCTTCCAATTCATAAAATTTGTCTAATGGTGTTTTGTGTTTTTAGCCTTTTTACAAATGAGTAATTCTACCTTTGTCTTATACCGAAAGACAAAGGTAGAAAAAGAGCTTATTCTAATAAAGCCATATCCTCTGGCATAATTTCAAATTCGGCAAATTCTGCCACGGTTTGCCCTGAAATTCCGTTGATACTGCCTACTATTCCCGAGAGGTTCAGCATAATACGGTCAATTTCTTTTTCACGTTTTTTAAAGTTCTTGATAGAAGCATTTTTCTCTTTAATCAAGGAGGCGTGCATGTTGGCAAAAGTATCGTGTACAGCTTTGAGTTGGCTTTTAAACTCGTTACTCATCAAATACTCGTACAACATTTTAGACTTTTCGCCTTGATTTGCCTGTACAATCCGAACATCGTCAACCCTAAGCAAGGATGCTCTTAGTACAAAAGTAAGTGCTTTGAGAGCGTCAAACGAGCATATCCATAAGTTTTCTTCTCGCATCTCAAAACTACTAACACCTTTGGGCAATGCTTTGGTAACAATCACACCTAAATCCGCCTTTTTCAAAAGTATATCCTCTTTTAGTTTCGTTACCCAAGTGTCAGAAAACACCTTTGTACTTTTACTTTCATAAAGAATACTCCCACAGGTTTGTCCTAAACGATTACGTACTTTTTGTAAAATATCCGCCCCGTTTTCACCTTTTTTGATTTCTTCGATGGTATCAAAAGGGTGAGTAGCTTTCAATAGTTCTTCAATAACCAATTCTTGAGCTTCCCCTTGCAATTGAGTAGAACCTTGTTCCATTTTACGCTTCATGTCTTCCACTTGCTTTTTCATTTGCTCAATTACAATGTCTTTTTGCTTGATAGCCATTGCATTGTCATTAAGTACTTTTTCTTGAAGTTGAGCAATTAGCGATTCACGTTCCTTTGCCAGTCTTTTTTCAATCTCTGACTCCACACCAGCCTGAGCTTCTTCCAACAAACGTTTTTGTCTGAGCAAATCACCTTCTTGTTTTTTAAGCTCGCTTACTTGTTTACTTTTTTCGCTGAGTTCCTTTTGCAAATCAGTTAAAGCAGAAGCATTCTGAGCATTTATTTCGGCCTTTAATTGCTGAGTAAGTTTAGCCTTTTCCTGCGTTAGTAAAGCTTGCACCTGATTTTGCAAGTTCTGTTTATCGTTGATAAGCGATAGTTCTCGCTGTTCAAGCTCTTTCGCTCGTGCTGCAAACTTAGCGGTTTGTTCATTTTCAATGCGTTCAGCCAAGACAGCTTCAATATTGATTTCGTGGTTACACTTTGGGCAATGTATTTGATTTTTCATGATACGGTTGTTTAAATTTTAATGATGTCAATACATCTTCAAAGCTTATGCCAATGCTAAAAACCTTTGTTTTGGCGATATTTTCATTAATTTTATATCAATAATTAATTTATAATATCAAATATTGACATGAAAATACTCATTTCTTGGTACGCAAAAAATAATGATTTTGACAAAGACAAAGAAGTAAAGCTCGATGGCCCTACAATGGCATTTCACGATTACTTCTTTGAAAATTATGATGAACATATTTTATTAACTACCCGAGACGCTAATGACGGAGACCCTTTTTTAGATAAATTAGTGAGAGTGATTGCTAAGAAGTACAAGGAGAGAAAAGTCAATAAACGATATATGAATATCGCTGACGTGATTGATTTTCAAGAAATCAAGACTAAAGTGGAAACCTTTTTGTTGGAATATGCCAACGATGAAATAGATATTTTCTTTTCGCCTGGCACTTCATCCATGCAGTTATCATGGTTTGTTTGTCATCAATCGCTTGGACTAAAGACAAGGCTATTCCAAACACGAGAAGGTAAATTTAGTGGTAAAAAAGCTCCAGATTTATTAGAATTAACCATAGACCAATCGAGTGTACCAATGTCTGCTATTATTTCGGAGCAAATTCAGCAGAAAGATACCTTTAGTACAGATTATTTAGTTTCTGAAAGCATTAAACCCATTTATGAAAAAGCAAGGTTAATTGCCCAAACAGATAAAGTAACTTGTTTGATACGAGGAGAGAGCGGTACAGGTAAGGAACATTTGGCTCAGTATATTCATAAGGTTAGTAATAGATGCACAAAGGCATTTGTGTCTGTAAATTGTTCTGCTTTAGGCGATAGCATTTTGGAGTCACGGTTATTTGGCTACGTAAAAGGGGCATTTACCGATGCCAAAGAAGATAAAAAGGGCTTGTTTGACGAAGCGAATGGAGGAACAATATTCTTGGATGAAATAGGAGATATTTCGGCATTTATGCAGCAATCACTACTAAGAGTCTTACAGAGTAGCGAGATTTTGCCATTAGGAGCAACCAAAGTCAGAAAAGTAGATGTTAGAATTGTTGCTGCAACACATAAAGATTTAGAAGCCATGTGTGAAGCAGGCACTTTTCGCTGGGATTTATACTATCGTTTGTCGGTTGTAGAACTTTCTTTACCAATGCTTCAAGAAAGAGGGATTACAGAAAAAAGGAATTTTATAGACTTCTTTCTGGAAAAAATACAGAAAGAAATGAAAAAGCCCAAACGCCTAAAATTAAGCAATGAAGTATATCAGAAATTGATAGATTATCCTTTCAAAGGAAATGTCAGAGAATTAGAAAACGTTATGACCAATCTATATGTTTTTTGTGATAAAGAAGTTCAACTACAAGATTTACCAAGAAAAATATTACATAAATCTGGAAATAATCGCTCGTCTTTTAGCCTTAAAGAGACAGAAAAAGACCTTATTATCAAAGCTTTAACTTTTTATAAAGGAAATCAAGCAAAGGCTTGTGAAGCTATCGGCTATCGTTCAATAAATACTTTTAAAAGTAAAATAAAGGAGTATGAAATAGAGATTGGTTAATTACCGTAAATTTATATTGCTACAATTGACCATGAGTTTTTAAATTGAATTAGTATCATAAAATGATAAAAACTCAAGCGTAAAAGTAGGGTTTTTGAATAGTAAGATTGCATTTCTTTCAATTGTTCAGACACTGTCTGGACAATTGAAAGAAATATCTAATTAAACAATCTACAAGAACATAGACCTAAGTTTTATATTTGCTTGTTCGTCCGATATTTCTTACAATAAATTTAAAGTAGCCTCATACAGTTCATCATTTTCGAATGAATCGAGGTAAACCTTTGTCACCTTCTCTGATTCATGCCCCATCAGTTCACTAATCTTACTAATTTCGACCCCGCTTCTCTTCAAAACCGTTGCGAACGTGTGTCTCGCTACGTAGGTTGTTAAGTTAGCTTCAATTCCTGCCATTTCTGCTAGCACTTTCAAATCTTGGTTTATCTGCTTTGTTACTTTCTTAATACGATTGGTAATTTGAGGAATAGTTTTATGTTTCGACTTATCAAGATACGGGAATATATAGTCTCCTACGTTATATTTTTGATAGTATGCGAGTATTTCTTTAGCGGGTGGTAAGAGTTGCACCACTTGACGTTGGTGAGTTTTGTTTCGCTCGTACTCCATCAAACCATCTGGGGATATATTCGTCCACTCAAGCTCGATAATGTCACTAATGTTGATTCCAGAACAATAATAGCTAAAAAGAAAAGTGTTTTGAGAATCATAAAGTCTCGTTCCTTTTTCAATTTTGAGAGAAGCTATTTTGACAATATCCTCTTTTTTGATAGCTCTTTTCTGCGTTTTAGTGTTGAATTTAGAGATTTTGTAATCAACAAAAGGGTCTGCTTCCTTCTTGGCAAAATCTACTACTACTGCTCTATTGTACAAGGCTCTCAAAGTACGAAAGTGTACACTCATAGAAACCTCAGAAACACCTCTTTCTCTGAAATCTTGCTCAAACCTTCGCAAAAAAGAACCATCTAATTCGGAAAAAGTGAAGTCTTTTTGATTTCTAAAACGCTCAAGTACTTTCTTTAAATTTTTATGAACGTTTGCATTGCCTACCTTATCTGCTTTCATCAGGTCAGTTATTACCTCATCGAGAAACTGAAGTACTGTTATACGTTTACTTTGGTTTTTAAGTTTCTTGGTGAATTCTTCAGCAGTAAAACTTGCCTTTTCATCCTCTAACTGCATCAAAAGTCGCCTTGCATCAGTTTTTGTTTTCTCAATTTTAATAATCATTTCAGTGGCAAGAGGATGTTTTTTAGCAGGTAAATTTTTCTTATCATCCCACATTGCTTTGGAGCAACTCATACCCACAGAGATATATTTAGGTTTTCGGTCTTTAATCAATCGAACCATAATAGGATGTTCCCCATTTTTTAATACTTTGGAGGTGTACAAAAGCACATCAATAGAAGCCATTTACAATTTTTGATTTATATGGTTTAAACATAGTTTAAACAAATGTAGCAAAAAAATACAATTAAATACAAATAGCTAAAATAATAAACAAATATAAATGTTTAAAAATCAGATATTTAAAAATATAACAATATAAATAAAAACAAACAATACATGCCTGTCACGCATGGGGTCGCTGGTTCGAGTCCCGTCCGGACCGCTGAAAACAAAAAAGCCTGATAATCTTTGCAGATTGTCGGGCTTTTTTGTTTTAGTCATGTTTTATGGCTCCCTTCCTAGCCGTATCTTAACTTTTGCAGACAAGAGTTGCAGTATCAACTTCCCGTTTTAAGATCAGCATATTGCTCAATTCATCGAGTCTAAAGACTTTCTTTTTCATTCCATAATCTCTCCTGTAGCCTTACGGAAGTTGCCAATCGGAGACTATAAATTCTTACGCAGATTTATTGTAAAATTGATCCAGGATATTGTTTTGGAGATCATTATTAGCCGAAAAGTCTTTTCTTATAACACAAAAGACTTATTATGGATCCGGATTTGTAAAATTACTGCAAAGCCGGGTACTTTTGCCCGGAATGCAAGATGTTTCTGTAGGAGGTTTCATTTTGGTGTTTACAGAGGGCAGAGTGATGACTCCTCTCTTGCCCTCTTTTCTCTGAATAAATGAGATCCGTTGTTATGCTTCGACATATTTTTAATGAATATGAATAGCTTTTATCTCAGACCTTCAATTTATTAAAGGCCTTAATGGCGGACAGAGTATATTGTATCGGATTTTCGATTGATGAGTGGTTAAAATCTATATCAGCAATATGCTCGACATAGATTTATGTATTAGTGTGTTAATATTAAGCGGAAAGCCTTTTCCTTTTGGGATCAGGCTTTTTCTTTTAGGGGAAAGAAGTTCTTAACATAAAGGACATTTTTTTTAGCAAAACGGACATATTGAACATGATGGGTTAATATTTTTTGACGGTTTCCCGTTAAGTATCTATTGGAAAAACAAAATTTACAGGTTGTATAATTTTAAGACAGTATCGCCCTTATACTATTGATTACTTAATTAAGGTTTATCTATGAAAAAATCAGATTTATTTTTGAGTGTTTTTGCTTTCTGTGCGGCGGTAATCCTTTCGGGATGCGGGTCAAAATCTGTAGATCCTTCCGTTTCTGATTTAGTTAAAAGAGTCTGGACCGCCAGCATCGTTAAATGGGATGGCGGCGTAAAATATGATAAAACAAAATCGACAAACGAAAAGCAGGGATATGCGCAATATAAACTGGATCTGAGTGTACCTCCTGCAGCAAGTTTGACTGATTTTGATGGAAAGAAGTTTACAGGAACATACGCTGTTTCAACAGATGGATCTGTTTTAACATTAAGTGCATTGACCAGTACTGACGGCGCTCCTACCGGAACAGGAGGCACTTTGAAATTTAATATTCTTACTAAACCGACAGAAACAACTTTAAGCTTAAGAACTGATGGGCCTTATATTAAGGCAAGTAATACTACAGTTGAATTGTTGCTGGTGAATCCTTAAATGTTCAATCTCAGCTTACCATTATAATTTCTCTTACCTCTTACTTTATTTGGAAAAATCAGTGTGAATGCCCGGTAATTCAACTGCCGGGCTTCAGCTATTTTCTCCGGAATTTTAATTGAGGATCTATTTCACAATTAATAACTGCAAATAACCTTTTACAATTCTCAAATTTATGAAAATCAGAGTTCCATTCTTTTCTTTCACTCTTTTATTGAGTGTATTTGCTGCTTCCTGTAAGAAAAATAATGATACTTCTCCTAATTCAGCACCGGGCTCATTTACCGTAATACCGAATGTAGCTACAGATAGTGTTAGTGTGATACTAAACTGGGCAAAAGCCAAAGACCCTGACGGAGATCCCGTAACTTACACCGTTGTGTATAAAGACACCTTAGTGAAAAATCTTACAGATACTACCTATATAATTAAGAATGCAGGTAATAAGGTTAAGATAGAAGGCCGGGTAATTGCTTTTGACAGCAAGAGGGCTTCCTCCTCAGCTAACTTTAATATTACAACAGGCGTTGGTTCCTCGTATGTTGCTATTCCGGATGTAAATTTTGAGAGAGCCTTAGTCAATCTTAAAATTGATGATGCTCAAAACGGTGTCTTGTTGAAAGCAAATGCCTTGAAAGTAACTACCTTAAATGTAAGTGGTAATAGTATATCGAATTTGCAAGGTATTGGCGCTTTTGTCAATTTGACCCGATTAATCTGTTCCAATAACAAACTTACAACTCTGAACCTCAGTACAAATATTGCCTTAACATACTTGGATTTTGCTTATAACAGATTGATAAGCATAGATTTAAGTAAGAGTTCTGCATTAAAGGAATTATACTGTTACTCCAACAAATTAACGAGTTTGGATGTAAGTAAGAATAATGAATTACAATTTTTAAAATGCGAGCACAATAGTTTAACGAATATGAATGTCAGCCAAAACACACAGTTAAGTTATATGTCCTGTACTTCAAATAATATTCAGACCATCTGTGTGAACAGCCTTTCTCAACCAAATAGTCAATGGTTTAAAGATGATACAGCTTCCTATAAGGTTTGCCAGTAGAAATGCTGATTATCTCTGAAACAACATTGTTAAATTATCCCACCTTCGTTTGTATTTCAGCAAACGAAGGCATTTATACAGGTAATTATTGAGGAGAAGGAAAGCGAAGGATAAAAGAAGCCCCCTTGTTTAAAGAACTCCGCACTTCGATTTCGCCATTATTCTGTTTGACAAAATGTCCGATCAGAAAGAGTCCTAAGCCCATTCCACGCTCACCGGGTTTTACAGAATCAGGTTGTTTTAAAACCTGTCTGACGATAGCTAATGTATCTTCGTCCATCCCGACCCCATTATCAGAGATTTTAATAACAATTTGATTTTGAGAATCATCATAAGCTTCAATAATCAGGTTTCCGTTGTTTTTAATACTTTTTATTGCATTACCGATCAGGTTTCTTAATACAACAAAAATGCCATGTTTGTCAGCAAATAACATGAGATTTTTATTATAGAGTAAAGGGACATGTATACTCTTCCTGTCAATGGTAAATCTGTAAATTTTCAGGGTTTCATTAATAATAAGATCCAGTGAAATATTTTCAGGATTGTTGGGTTTTTCTCTTCCATAAATTCCCCATTGCAATAAATTATCTAATAAAACCTGAAGCGTCTGGGCAGACTCATCAACGGCTAGTGCAATGGTCGAAATCTTAGTGTAATTTTTTGTATTTAAATAATGAATAATTGTATCAGAAACTCCGTGAAAAGCAGATACCGGCTGTCTGATATCATGAGCGATAATATTATAGAAGAACTCTCTTAGCTTATTGAAATGTAATATTTCTTGGTTAGCGATTTTGATTTTTCTATAACTCTGATTCAATTTTATTGTTGCCACCATAACAACGAGAAAAATCAATAGCAGCAAGAGCACACTGACCAGGTATAGCTTACTCTTATATTCTGCAATTGATTTTTGTTTGAGAAGAAGCTGAGCATCCGCTTCCTTTTTTTTTACCTCATATTTAATTACCAGTTCATTAATGCTTTTGCTGTTCTCAAAAACTTTATTTTTCTGAGAATATACATAAATGCTGTCGGCATACTTACTCGCCTCTTTATATTCACCCAATGCAACCAATGTAGCATGATAGCTATTAAAAAGATACAAAATAGTTTCATAATAATTATAGCTTTTGTCAGAATAGACTCTGTTTAAAGCCATTTCATAATATTTACGGGCAAGAGGATATTTTTTGAGCTTTAAGTAGGTATAAGCTAAATTATTCAGGTGATGAATAGAGGGCGGAATCCCCTTACTTTCAAGCAATTTATTTTGTTTGATAAGATATTGAATGGATAAACCATATGCCTTGTTTTCACCATATGCAAAAGAGATTGTGCTATAGAACAATGGGTTAAGAAAAATACAATGCCCATTCTTTTGGATATCAAGCAGTGCTTCACGACAAAGCTTTATAATTTCCGGCAAATGAAAACGAAGTGAATCTGATCCGAACTGTCTGATTCGGGCATATTTTCCCATTAATTTTCCTTCCGGGATATGCGTTGCTAAACTTAGTTTATACGCATCCATGAAATAGGGGGGATGGTAGATAGCCCCTTTTATTTCACTTGTAAAGCTGACAATACCCATAAGCAATAATGCATGAATCATGCCTGTGGTATCTTTATGTGTTTTATATTCACGATAGGCTTTTAATGCCAATGGGAATGAATTTTTGAAATCATTTTGATTTCGGGTATTTAATGCCAGAAAATAGGAAAGATGACTACGTAAAGCTGGAAAATTATTAAAACTGTTTTTCTCCGGGGCGAAAGGCTCTCTGCTTTTTTCGCGAAACCAATTCTGATAACTTTTCTCAAGACTTAACTGACTTAATAGTTTTTGCTGACCACTCTGCTTCTTCATTAGCCTTTCAAGGCTATCAACATTGGTTACTACGGTAATATCCTGAAATGGAATGTATTGACAGATTCCCTCAGAAGAGATCAGATAAACGATGGTAAAAATGAGGACATGGATTGCGGATTTACATTTTCTCATACATTGATAAGCTTAGTTTCGGTTTAAATAAATTTTACAGATCCCTTGACTATGGAGGTGTTTGTGGGGTTTGCTTAGGCTCGGGGTAACTGAAAACAAAATTTATTTCTTCGCTGCCAGCCGATCCAGAATTTTTAATCTGAATGTCCGGCCAAGAGGTATTGTAAAACTTTCAATATGTAACAGATCCTGAGAATGGGAGTTGATAAGATTTAAATTAACGAGGTACCGCTGGTGACATCTTTCAAATCGATCATCTAAAACTACTATCAGGTTTTTTAAGGGCTGTTTAAGGGTGTATTTTTTTGTTTTTGTAACAATGGTAGAATAGTTCCCTTCACTTTCTATCCATAATATTTCATCAAAAAGTACTTTAATATGCTTATTATGGTTGCCCTTCACAAATAACCCGTCTTCCTTTGGAGATGTACCGGTTTCATTCAGCAGCTTTTCTATGGTAGATATTAATGAAAGAGCCTGGATTGGCTTGATTAAGTAATTAACATGCTTTATCTGTTTGGCTATCTCATAAAACTCCGGACTGACAGATGAGGTCATCATAACGATCGGAATATGCTGATCACGCAAGACGTCCAGTAAATCAAGACCTGTCTTGTTTCCTTCCAGGAAAATATCGCAGATAATAATTTCAGGAGTATGGTTTTGGCAGAATGCCAGGGTCTCTTTCACATTGTCAAATACGTAGATATCATCGGCGCCAAATGCCTCAGCAAGAATTACCTTAATTCTTTCTGCATACAGAAAATCATTTTCAACAATAATATATGACATATTTTAATAGGTAGTTATTGTTCATAAATCACCCAAAAAACGACAAAAATCACCAATATATTTTGGTTCAGTAGTTTACTTAGCAGTATAAAAGACATTTTTGTCAAACAATTTGTCTGAATTGCTAAGTGCCTGTTGATAAAAGGTAACCCATGATAATATATATAATAACTGCTAATAGATGTACGATAACATTACCTTAAATTTTGAATTCACTGATCTTTCTTCAGATGAATGGAAACGTGATAGTATCTTCTGTGATATGATCAACATCAATAATGATTGTTGGTTTGGGTATATTTCTGATACTAAAGCAATGCTTCCGTTTCAGATAAATACACCCTGCTTAAATAATCCAAAAGCAATCGTTGTCATTATCACTAATGTACGTAATAAAAAACAGAATTCCTCAGATAGTAAATTCTGTTATTTTGGTTTTTACATAAACCTCCAGCACTTATCTTATTTAGCTAACAATATGGAATCCCAGTTGGGAAACAATTTAAGTGAATTACGTATAAATATCGAGCGTTATTCTGTTTTGGCTCAGAAACTAATTGATGATTTTGAGGTGAACTATAAATGTGTAACGCAGAAACAAAGCTTTCTTATACTGTGGGGACAAACCTTCCTCTTCCATTTTGCAGAAGAGCTTTTTTCTATTGAAACTATTTTTCCGGAAGATGTCAGGAAAATCGAACAGTTGTTATTGCTCATTACTGCCAACTTAACCAAGTCACGATATTCAATACAGCAAATGGCTGATAAAGTAGGAATGAGTATGACTAAGTTTAAAACGGTATTCAAAAACGTGACTGGCGACAGTCCATATCAATACATTCAAAAGGCCAGACTTACCAAGGCGATTGATTTGCTAAAAACAAGTCAGTATTCTGTTACTGAGGTGGCTTATAAAGTAGGTTTCAGGCATCCCGGAACTTTTACACGCTTTTTTAAGCAAAAATATAATTGTTCGCCTTCTGATCTGATATGATGATCATTATAGTAAAGGCTTTTATGGTAATATTCTACTGGTATTAGTAGGGTATAAGAAAAACATTTTTCAAACAGCAGATTATGTTTCTTACTTAGGTACAATATTAATAATGAATGTCAGATGAGATATATCCTGATAATTAATGAAAATTCTGGTTATGGCATAGCAGCGGAGCAAGGCATTGTCCAAAGAATTGTGAATCGTCTGATGAAAGAGTGCGGGAAGGTAAAGGTTGATTATTTTACACCATTAAAATGACAAAAACGGTATTGCTGCTTACTCCATTTCCGATCCGGGAGAGAACAGGTAATTTTCTCAGGAAGAGGGTCTCAAACAAGGTTTTAATGTAATGGATTCTTTTGAAATCATTTCGTGTAATAAGCAGAACTGTTTTCTGGAAGATGGCTGTCAGCTGAATGCCAGAGGTCATCCGACAATATTTAAAGAGATTATGGAGAATTTTGATTTTTATGAAAGTGAAAAACACCTGAAAATCAGGAAAGTTTCCAGGTGTTTTTTAAAAAGTCAGAGCTGAAACCAGGTAGCTTTAACTGTATTATAATCCTTTGCTAAAACAAATAATAAGTCCTATTTATCTGTGAGCATATATGTTTTTTAATGGCTTGTTGTTTTCAAGTATTATTCATAATCATATGCTCAAACTAACATGGTTTCAGAATACTTCCTCTTTTTAAGGGGAAGCATTTTTGTAGATACGAGTCAATTAACCCGGGTTTATAAATCAGATTATACATTTATCAAATATTGACAAATATGATATCAGCAACAATTGGTTTTTGTAACAGATCATTGTCAGATGCAATAAATAACATTTGGCAGTTTTTTAGAGGGATCTTTAGATTATCACATAATAAGGAAGATTCTTTAACTGGATTAGAGAGATTGCAAGCTTCTCCAATGTATCAGATATTAGAGAATTATTTTACAGATAACAGCCCGGAGAATACGGAATTGCTGGAATATATAGAACAAATAATGGACTTAAATCCGGAAAAGATATATTTTGTCAGATGCAACGATGAAAAGGGTTCTTCGGCTATCGTTTTACAATTGTCTGAATATCATTTGCTTGTCTTGCCAAAAGTTTATTATTTACACGGAAAGGTAACTGAAACAGGAGCCGTGCGTATTTTAGACTTTTTCAATATAGTCAAAATGTTTTCTAAAAGTTTTATTATTCCGACGGAAGGATTGTGTCTTGATATGGATGATTTTCATGCTTTATTCCAGGGAACGATTTACAGCAGTAAATTTAAATCTTTCCAAAACGGTAAATACTGGCACAAACATTTTTTAGATTACCAGCACAGATGGCATAGCACTGAATATTATAAACGACATTACGGTATCGGATTTGTCGAAGCCCAGCAGGTTGTTTTGCAGACTGTCAGGAATATTTAGGTCATTATAATGATTCCTATGTGTCCTATATTCCTATATGGTAGCAATGCAGAGTTCAAAGTAAGGAATAATGAGGAACTATGTTCCTATGTGGTTGCAAAAGTTAGCAATTCAGCCTAATCTTTTAACAGAAAAGCCTAAAAACAACCAGTAGCATAACTTTGTAATTAAAAACTATTCATATTTGTTTTAGTCTATCACTAAAACACCCGCCAGGTATAACCGGATCAAGGTTATGCTTATTTGTTAGAGCTTTAATCAGCTCTAATTCTTCCGGGAAGATGCTGCCACATCTTCCTTATTTATTCTAACACACTCTCTTAATTGTTCATATGCTGTTCAGCGATGCTGGGTATGACTTCTTGAGCATTATGATATTTATTGTGTGTAAGGTATAAATCTAGTCAGTTAAATAAAATGAGAAGGAAAATACAGAATCTGATGAATCATTTGATAGAAATGATCCTCTTTTTTATGCTATTGTGTTATCTATACTTATGTGTTGGAAAATTGCTGTTAATACATCTTTTAGGATAGTTCAGCCTCATTTACGTGGCTGTGTTACACTTAACTATCAGGTTGTTTCTATGCGTCTATGAGGTTGCAATGGTTCTATGTGCTTACCGCATCACAGATATTTTCCGGTAATCAACAAAAAGACTACGAGAATAGCCTTTTTACATTTTCATTGGATAGATTGTAGCTAGCTACTTATGCAATATTAATGATGAAGATTTTTATAGCAAAAGAACCTAAATCCATTGTATTTCAAATGTCGTCTTTTTTGTTAAATTATTAGTCCTTTTTGCACTGTTTGTGGCAGAATTATTGATTTGTGTTGGATATAATTTACCTAACAATAAAAAGGGTAAAATTTTTCCTTTGTTTGAATCATCACTGATTTGTACAGGGCTGAAAATGAAAGTTTTAGGGCGATTTTTTAGATTTCTGAACGGGTACTTTCGTATATAAGCAAATGTTGTCTTTTTTGTTAAATTATTAGGCTTTTTTGTACTATTTGTGGCCGGATTATTGATTTAGTTGTATATAAGTTGTCTAACAATAAAAGGACAAAATTTTCCTTCTTTTTGAATCATCGCTGATTTGAAAGTGGCAGAAAATGAAAATTTTAAAGAGATTTTTTAGGTTTCTAAACGGTTACCTTTATATATCAGTAAAGGTTGTCTTTTTTGTTAAGTAATTAGTCTTTTTTGTACTATTTATGGCCGGATTATTGATTTGTGTTAGGGGTAAATGGACGAATCATTTCAAAACAAAATCTGATTGTTCTGACTCTCCTTTAAATCATCACTTATTCAGGCTACTCCATAATGAGGTTCTGTTTTTTTACCCGGAATCTTACAGCGTATGAGAGAGTATAAATAAGAGGAATAACTAAAACTATGATTTCTATGTGCTGAAATAATACTCTGGTCAGCATCGCAGAAGCATGAGATGAAAAAACTATGTGTCCTATATGCCTATGTGGTTGCAGGAACATTATAAATAATCCATAAAAAGAAAATAAATATGATAAAAACCTTAACATCCCCAGGTTGATTTTGCTATATAAGAGTTTTTTATACTCTTGTATCCCAAAACTAAGATAACCTCATTTTTGAAATTCAAAATTCAAGCCTCAGTTTATCTGCGACTTGCTGGAAGAATTTTGTCCGGTATTAGCTCTATGTGTTCAATCCTATCAGATTTGAGAAAGGGAAGACACGTACTTAGTAAAACGTCAGATTTTGTTTCGTCGAACTCCCGGTCGGTGTTTTGCATGACTCAGTGGAATATAAATAGTCTGTAGTCAGAAAAAGCGCATCCAAAGGGTGAGTGATAATGTATGAGATATCGGGTAATTGAGTTTATGTCGAAACTAATTTGGGGGTAAACTTTATATTGTATACCAACTAACACAATGAAAAAATACAGTTTACATATTATTAGCTTTTTTGCAGTGTTTTGGATTTCTGTTAGAACTATAAATGCTCAGATGAAAAATGGTACCAATCCTGATAATCTGAATGCATCAGAGATAAAAGCCTCCAACAATGGTCTTTTGGTGCCAAGTGTGTATCGTACTTCTACAATCTTTTCGGATCCGCTTGGTTCTCATGTAGAGGTTATGAGGATTTATAGTTCAGCTAATTCCGGAAATATTGTTCCAGGCTTTTATTACAGCGATGGCAGTAAATGGGTTGGAATATTCTCTACTGATGATGCAGAAACCGGAGCATTGCCGGTAATCGGTGATCTTAAACAATCTTTCCGCACGAATGACTATAACGGAAGGTGCACTTTAGAAGGGAGAACTCTTTCCAGCCTATCTGCCAGTGCGCAAGCTATGGCAGATAGTATTGCCATAACAGGTAATCTGCCAGATGCAAAAAACGGGGTTCTTAAAACTGGTACTTGAGACATTCGGAGGTACGGGCGGTAATAATATATACACACCCTGAGTGGAACTGCCCCAATAACTTACAGGCACAGTTGTAGATAATAGACAGCCATATGTATGGTTGTAAATACTTATATATACCTCGGGCAGTAAAAGATATAACCCTCATAATCCATAAATAAATAAAATTATGTACAAAAATAGTACAAAGGAAAATAGAGTTACCTTAGTTTCCTGCCTGTCCATGGTATTATGTTGGCTATTGCTATCTATACTGGGTTTTGGAAATACAGGTAATAAAGTGCCGACAAGTGGTGAAAGCGTCAACCCTGACACTTTATCGCTCAGAATGGCCATGCTTTGGTCTACGACTCGCACAGTACCGCAGGGGTATTTCCGCGCCGTAGTTACTTCTACTTATTCCGGAGCAGACAATGCCCATCATATAAACGACTACGTCAAGCGCTATGTTGATACGGATAATCGGGGTTTTACTTTCCCGGTAGATTCAGGTATACGTTTACGTATATTGAATAGAGGTAGTATAATTCCTAATGGAATATCTATAGCCACAGCATGGATGGGCGGAGATCCTGGTACAGTAACAGACCCTACTGATATAATCAGCAATAACTTTAACGGAACGCTGCAGGCATGGGTTACTTAGGCGGATATTGCCGGAGATGTGAAGGTAACAGATTTTACAAAAGGCACTTATGATTCCTATAATATCAGGAATGGTTTCAGCGATTGTTCTACCGGAGTGTTTAGTGGGAAGGCAACAATTTTGACAGAGCAGTGACAAGCTGAAATATCTTTAAGCATTACTCAAAATCAAAGAGAATAATAATTATTATGAACAGAAAGCTTTACTTGTGGCTGTTGACGCTTGTGTTGGCAGTTATTTTGTCAAATACAACGCAGGCTCAGCGGTTTCAAGTCATATTGGGGCCAGGTCAGATTGCAGAAAATCAAAGTTGTTGGCCCCAGCCGTTAGTACATGATTATGAGGCTGTATGGATGCAGAATACTGGCATACCCAAGTATGCGATTGGCTTTTGTATAGACGCTCACAAAAAGCGTCCTGACGTCAATGGCTCTTATTATGATTTTGCTAATGCCACTTACTGCGGGGGGGATCACGGTTGTTACGGTCCATTTCTTGCATATGTTAATACTGGTCATGCGGGAGAAACTGTGGACATGTGTGGGAGTAGTGCAGGTCGTCAGAATATGGGGATTTGTGTAATCAGCCCCGATAATTTAGCCAATAAGACCATATGTCAAGGTCAAAGTGTTGTACTCCAGGGTAGTTGTTTAAAAGGTACATTACGTTGGTTTGATTCAAATGGTGGTAACTTCGCAAACGGTAATCCAACCGTGGCTCCTGGTAGTACCACTACTTATTATGCCACTTGTTATTCTACTTTTGGGGCTTCTGGAAGTTACTATGCACCCTATGCAAATGTTCCTTGTGAGACTCCGCGGGTACCTGTCACCGTTACAGTTAATCCCAAACCTGCAGCTCCCCCTAATCCTGGATGGAAAACAATCTGTACAGGCGAAAGTGTCACACTTTCATCATCCTGTTCAGGGAGTTCTATTCGGTGGATGAAAGATGGTGGTTCCGTTATTGGTACTTCAAATAGTATTACAGTAAACCCTACAGTAACGAACACGGCCTATTATGCACAATGTGTAGGATCTAACGGTTGTGGAAGTGATATTATAGGTCTTAGGGTTGTGGTCAATCCCCGTGCAGCAGCGCCGGTTACCACTCCTATGTCTGTCTGCCCGGGAGAAACCATTACTCTTCCAGGTACATGTTCTTCAGCTGGTTCAAGTATCGAATGGTATAGCGATAGTAATTTATCTACCAGAATCAGCAATACAATTAAACCATCAGCCACCGCTACCTATTATGCCAGGTGTTTCGACTCAAAAGGATGTCATAGCCCTACATCGTCAGTGGTTGTTACTATGAAAGCCGGAGGTGTATCTTTATCACAATCTGATTTTACTAAAACTGACGCCACGAGTTGTACTTCTCCAAACGGAACGATAAAGATTTGTAATCTTATACAGAATGTATCATATACTGTAAAATTCAATAAAAACAATAGACCTCAGACTCCTCAGACTTTGACCGCTGATGGTTCGGGCTGTATAACACTTGTTGGTCTGTCAGAGGCTACATATGACAATTTCAATGTAACCAATAATGGGTCAGGATGTTCTTCTGGGCCACTTTATGGCGTATCGCTAACGGTACTCAATACAGCAAAACCTACTTTTACGGCTATTGCTCATACACCTGCCGTGTGTGGAGAAGCGGGGTATATTGATATTAGCGGTCTTACCCCGGGCAGTCTTTATACCGTAAGTTATAAAAAAGACGGTGTAGCCCAACATCCCTTCTCTTTTTCAGCTGACAGCACAGGTTTTAGATGGGATGATCCGGGTGCAGGTTCATTTGTGATTACACTTACAAATGGATTTTGTGTGTCTAATACGATGACTGTTGTATTAGGGGATGGTCCGCAACCTTTTAATATTTCTGCTTATCCATATAACCCTACTGTATGTCAGGGTACCGACGGGAAAATTTATGTACAGGGGCTTGGTTCGCCGAAAACCTATACCATGTATTATTCTAAGGACGGAGTGCCTCAGACGCCCATCACCTTCGACAACCCGGTAGGTTCACCAGTGGGTCGTATGATAGATGGACTCACTGCCGGGACATACACCATAAAATTAAAAGATACTCAGGCCTGTTCTTCGAATGAGACAACCGTGACCTTGTATGATGTCGGGGCTCCTCGTATTGATATTCTTGCTCTGAGTTATCCGGGGGCCTGTGGCGATTCCACAGGAGCGATTACTATAACAGGTCTGGCGCCAGGTAAAACGTATACTATTTTATATAGCAAGAATGGTATAGAGCAAACACCACTTACTTATACTGCTACTAGTGACCGTAATTACACGATTAGTACGTTAACATCAGGAGTATATTCCAATATTCACATAATAGATCAAAACTGTGAGTCTAACCGTCTTTCAGCAACCCTTGATGATCCGGGGAATCTGAACATTATGCTGGGGGCTGTCGTTCAGCCAACAGGTTGTGGTCAGGCAAACGGTTCTATTACCATTAAAGGACTTATCAACGGACAGCAATATCAGTTGTTTTATGTAAAAGATGGTGTGACAGTATCCGGAGGAACATTTACCGCCACTGGTTTCACTTACACTATAAATTCTCTTGGCTCAGGAGCATATACAGGTATAGTAGTAAAACAGGGAGTGTGTTCTTCTAATGCGCTTACAGCCAGCTTGTTTGGTCCGGGAGTTACCCTTATTCAAGCCAGAGCTGTAAATACCAGCACCTGTGCAGGTACAGACGGACAAATAATAATTACCGGACTTACTGCAGGAGTAAACTATACCTTGAATTATGCTAAAAATGGTGTAGCACAGCCTGCCGTTAGTATTACTCCGACATCTTCTTCATACACAATATCAAATTTAACAGCTGGGGACTATACAGATATAAGTGTTACCCAGAGTTCATGTACTTCAAATAAAGTAAATGTCAGCATAAAAGACCCGGCAGGACCGGAGGCTCCCGTAGCTTCAGGAGCAACAATTTGTGCGGGTACTTCAGCCACATTGACGGCTACGTGTAAAACAGGCACTCTGAAATGGTATAGTAATAGTAGTTTAAGTACAGAAGTCACCTCAACAACAGTAAGTCCTGCGGCTACTACTACTTATTATGCAGTATGTGTAACTAATCAATGTAAAAGTGCAGGTACACCCGCCGTGATTACCGTAACACCCGGCGTGCAGAAACCAACGGTTAATTCACCACTTGCTATATGTCTTAATGATAGCACCACCTTATCAGCCAATTGTGCTGCAGGGACGCTTAAGTGGTTTAGCGACAGTACGCTGACTATAGAACTTAGTAATACCAAAATAAGTCCTCAGAGTGATACTACTTTTTATGCAATATGTAGTACAGCGCAGTGTAGTAGTGCAACATCTAAACTAAAGATAACGGTTAATCCATTACCTCAATTTACAGTTGCTTTAGGGACATGTGATGCTCAGACGCAAACATATTCTGCAACAGTAACAATGCCTGCGGGCGCAACGCTTAGCAGTACAAAGGGTACGGTTGCAGGAAATACAATATCGGGAATTCCCAGTGATGTGCTGACAACTATTAAAGTGACTTCGGCAGCTGGTTGTATGAATCAAACAGAGATATATCAGCATTGTAAACCTGTTTGTAATCCCCCTACTCCGGTGATTGCGAATTCATCAGTAACCATTTGTGCCAAAGATTCAGTGGTACTTACCGCTACCGGTTGTGGATCAAACTACGGTTATGAGTGGTCAACTGATTACTCCCTTGCTAGTTATAAAGTTGCTCCTTCTACAACTACAACATATTTTGTACATTGTAAAGGTGAGGCCGGATGTGTAAGTAAAGATTCTGCGGTGGTGACTGTTACCGTAAAACCACGCCCGACCATCACATTAGGAACGCCTCAGTGTGCTGCCAATCGTACTTATTCTGTTTCAGTTACCGCTACAGCCGGAGCTGTCATTACATCTTCATCCGGTACAGTAAGTGGAAATAATGTAACAGGTATTCCTTCCGGAACTACCGCTACTATTACTGCTACCCTAAACGGATGTTCTGCCAGTAAAGATACAACGTTTACCTGTGCAGGGGTTTTTGATTTGGCCTTACGTAAGGTACTACCAAATGGGGCTAAAAATCCGACGGTATTGCCTGGTTCAACAGTAACATTTAACATCAAAGTATACAATCAAGGAAATGTAGATGCTACAAACGTAAGCCTGGTAGATTACATTCCGGCGGGCTTGACCTTAGCAGATGCAAGCTGGACAGCAGCTGGCAGCAATGCTACGTTGAATACGCCGATAGCGAGTCTGGTAGCTGGAGATAGCGTGATGGTTCCGATTAAGTTTACGGTGAATGCAGGTTTTACAGGCAACATCCGAAACTTTGCGGAGATCAGTGGAGCGAATAATACGAATAATCTTAATGATATCGACTCAACGCCTGATAGCAACCCAAGTAACGACGGTACGCCAAAAGATGATGTAGTTAACGAAGATCACAAGAATAATCCGACGCAGGATGAAGACGATCATGATTACGAAGACATCAATGTAGCCTGCGTTAAACCAGTAGCAGGAACAGATCAGAATATTTGTTCACCAGCCACGACAGCAAGTTTGACAGGTTTTAGTCCAGCAGGAGGAACATGGTCAGCGCAGACGGGTAACCCGGCAGCAGCCATAGTAACGAATGCGGGAGCAGTAAGTGGTATGAGTGCTGTAGGTACATACAAATTTATTTATAGCTTGAATGGTTGTTCAGATACGGTTTCGGTAATTATCAAACCTAAACCAGTAGCAGGAGCAGATCAAAGCATTTGTGCTCCAGCCACGACAGCAAGTTTAACAGGCTTTAGTCCTGCAGGCGGAACATGGTCAGCGCAGACGGGCAACCCGGCATCAGCGACAGTGACGAATGCGGGAGCAGTATCAGGCATGAGTGCAGCCGGAACGTATAAGTTTATTTATACCCTGAATGGTTGTTCTGATACAGTTTCGGTAATAATCAAACCTAAGCCAGTAGCGGGAGCAGATCAAAGTTTAGCCTGTGCGAACGCCTCGACGAATACGCTTCAAACGACAACGAGTTTGACAGGTTTTAGTCC
>NZ_FOXH01000028.1 GCF_900115665.1 Pseudarcicella hirudinis | reverse complement strand
AAGCCTTGATAACAGTGTTGTTACCAAGGCTTGTTAATAATAATTTGGCACTTACTTACTTTCCCGCATTTGACTGCAGTATCATCAGCGGAACTGGGCTTAACTACTCTGTTCGAGATGGGAAGAGGTGAACACCAGTCCTATCGGTGCCATAAAGTCTTTCAGGTTTATTTTTTATCAACCTCATACTTAATGACTCTAAGGTTCTTTCTCTTGATATATTGTGAAAAATAGTAAACAATCTCCTAAGTAAAATTAAAAAAACAGGAAGCTTTCGGGTAATTAGTACTACTCGACTTTGACATTTCTGCCTTTACATCTGTAGCCTATCAACGTCGTCGTCTACAACGTCCCTCATGGAATACTCATCTTCAGGTCAGTTTCGCACTTAGATGCTTTCAGCGCTTATCTGGTCCCGACGTGGCTACTCAGCTATGCCCCTGGCGGAACAACTGATATACCAGCGGTCAGTCCAACTCGGTCCTCTCGTACTAAAGTCAGAACCTGTCAATATTCCTACGCCCACAACAGATAGGGACCGAACTGTCTCACGACGTTCTGAACCCAGCTCGCGTGCCACTTTAATCGGCGAACAGCCGAACCCTTGGGACCTTCTCCAGCCCCAGGATGTGACGAGCCGACATCGAGGTGCCAAACCTCCCCGTCGATGTGAGCTCTTGGGGGAGATCAGCCTGTTATCCCCAGAGTACCTTTTATCCTTTGAGCGATGGCTGTTCCATACTAAACCACCGGATCACTATATCCTACTTTCGTACCTGATCGACTTGTATGTCTCACAGTCAAGCTCCCTTTTGCTATTGCACTCTACGTACGGTTACCAAGCGTACTGAGGGAACCTTTGAAAGCCTCCGTTACTCTTTTGGAGGCGACCACCCCAGTCAAACTACCCACCAAGCAATGTCCCTATTTAGGTTAGAATTCCAGTACAAGAAGGGTGGTATTTCAACGTTGACTCCATGACGCCTAGCGACGCCATTTCACAGTCTCCCACCTATCCTACACATCCAGTACCAAAACTCAATGCTAAGCTATAGTAAAGGTTCATGGGGTCTTTCCGTCCCGTTGCGGGTAAACGGCATCTTCACCGTTACTACAATTTCACCGAGCTCACGGCTGAGACAGTGCCCAGATCGTTACACCATTCGTGCAGGTCGGAACTTACCCGACAAGGAATTTCGCTACCTTAGGACCGTTATAGTTACGGCCGCCGTTTACTGGGGCTTCAATTCAATGCTTCGCTTGCGCTAACATCCCCTCTTAACCTTCCAGCACCGGGCAGGTGTCAGGCCATATACGTCATCTTTCGATTTTGCATAGCCATGTGTTTTTGTTAAACAGTCGCCTGGGCCATTTCTCTGCGACCTCTCTTGCGAGTAGGCCCCCCTTCTCCCGAAGTTACAGGGTTAATTTGCCGAGTTCCTTAGCCGTGATTCACTCGAGCGCCTTAGAATTCTCTTCTCGACCACCTGTGTCGGTTTACGGTACGGGTTATTATAAAGTATTGATCCACAACTTTTCTTGGAAGCTTCTTCGCTCTCTCGTTTCTGTCTTGCGACTTCTTCTCTAAGGCACTATTCCGTCAGTACCTGAAAACCACGATGCTCCGTCATTGTTTCTCCCTCATAATAAGTACAGGAATATTAACCTGTTGTGCATTAGATTGTCGCTCTCGCTAGACCCTTAGCCCCCGACTAACCCTCAGTTGATTAGCATAGCTGAGGAAACCTTAGTCTTTCGGCGTGTGGGTTTCTCGCCCACATTATCGTTACTTATGCCTACATTTGCTTTTCTGAACGCTCCAGTAAGGCTTGTCGCCTATCCTTCACTGCATTCAGAATGCTCCCCTACCAGTATATATAAATATATAATCCAAAGCTTCGGTACTATACTTGATGCCCGTTTATTATCGATGCCCGCCTCGCTCGACCAGTGAGCTGTTACGCACTCTTTAAATGAATAGCTGCTTCCAAGCTAACATCCTGGCTGTCTCTGCAATCAGACCTCCTTTGTTCAACTTAGTATAGATTTGGGGACCTTAGCTGTTGGTCTGGGTTCTTTCCCTCTCGGACTGGGACCTTAGCACCCCAGCCCTCACTCCCGGATAAATCTCATGCCATTCAGAGTTCGTCAGGATTTGGTAGGATTTGACTCCCCCTAGTCCTATCGGTAGCTTTACCTGCATGAGAATACGTCCGAGGCTGTTCCTAAAAACATTTCGGGGAGTACGAGCTATTTCTCAGTTTGATTGGCCTTTCACCCCTACCCACAAGTCATCCAAATACTTTTCAACGTAAACTGGTTCGGTCCTCCATGTTGTGTTACCAACACTTCAACCTGCTCATGGGTAGATCACAAAGTTTCGCGTCTACTCCCCCTGACTAACCGCCCTATTCAGACTCGCTTTCGCTCCGGCTGCGTGGCTACACCACTTAACCTTGCCAGGAAGAGTAACTCGTAGGCTCATTATGCAAAAGGCACGCCGTCACTGCATCGCGCAGCTCCGACCGCTTGTAAGCGTATGGTTTCAGGGTCTTTTCACCCCCCTACTCGGGGTACTTTTCACCTTTCCTTCACAGTACTAGTTCGCTATCGGTCTCTTGAAAGTATTTAGCCTTACCGGATGGTGCCGGCAGATTCAAAGGGGATTTCTCCTGTCCCCCCCTACTCAGGATACTCCTACGTCTGATAATTTTACTCTTACGGGGCTATCACCCGCTATGGCTTGCCTTCCCAGACAATTCAGATTCCTTATCTTTCTAAAAAGAAGTCCTACAACCCCAGCTTTGCCGTAACAAATCTGGTTTGGGCTAATCCGCGTTCGCTCGCCACTACTTACGGAATCACTTTTGTTTTCTCTTCCTCCGGGTACTTAGATGTTTCAGTTCTCCGGGTTTGCTCTACCTCATTCGAGGAGTGACTAGTCTTCAACTAGCCGGGTTGCCCCATTCGGAAATCTACGGATCAACACTTTTGTGCAGCTCCCCGCAGCTTATCGCAGCTTAACACGTCCTTCATCGCCTTCAAGAGCCAAGGCATCCCCCATACGCCCTTAATTCACTTCCTGTCTGAAGTATATTTAATGCTATATTTCGTTTTTGCTCTTACTCATTCTCTACTATTTCTCACAATATGTCAAAGAACCTTTTATTAATAGCTATAACTATAAATCACTCTATAATCATTCCTACCAATATCGCCAATTAATCTCGTTCGATTAATTTATTAACTTTTACCTACTCCTTCTTTTTACTTAATCCTTCACTCTTGTGGAGAATAACGGATTCGAACCGTTGACCCCCTGCGTGCAAGGCAGGTGCTCTAGCCAGCTGAGCTAATCCCCCATGTT
>NZ_FOXH01000035.1 GCF_900115665.1 Pseudarcicella hirudinis | reverse complement strand
TTTTTGGGTTGGGCTAACCATGGCGATACCACTATCAGAGTTAAAGCCGATAAAGACATTTTACCAGTCCTAACTGGTATTAAAATTGATTTAACAGCTATTACCAATACCCTACTCAATTTAGGAAACTTTAGGCTAATGTCTATAGGAGGTGCTCTTTCTGCAGGTTTTAGAGATGGCGGGCTTTATCGGGAAGGGCAGTTAACCGCTTTCCCCAATTTAGTGGCCAGGCAAATGGGGCTATCTATAAACCTACCGCTATTTGACCCCAATGAGGGCAATGGCTCAGGCTATAAAACCCTCATAAATACCGAACCCATCGCCTCCTTTAATTTGGTAACCAACAACCTGGCTTATACCGACAATACAGCCAATATCCTCAGACCCTATACAGGAAAAATTGACAGCTATGCTTTTCCGAATATGGGGACTGATCTAGGTCCTTTGTCATATGATAATAATAATGTGGGTGAAAAGTTTTCCAATAGATTCTTTGATAATCCTCAAAAGGATTATGGTGACAATTATCGATTTCTAAAAAAGCAAAACTGCGACTTTTTTATTTTTGAGGCGGGTATGGATAATTTAGTAAATAGTATTGCATTAGGTGGGGCTGGTGGAATAACAAAACTGAACCCTTTTGATGGAACGGGAGGAACTTCATTAGTTCAGTCATTGGTTGACAAAAAAGCAAAGGGGCTTATGCTAACAGTTCCAGATGTGATGGATTTGCCTTATTTTAATCAAATCACTAATGAAAAAATTAAAAAATTAAATGTCATTCTTAGGGTACAAAAAAGTTTTCATTCAGAAGACTACCGGGATTTTGATCCAACGATTGATAAATTAATACCTACTCCTTATGTAGAAAAACTTATGAGAGGTGAAATAAAAGATCTGGCATTGTTGAATCTAGAGGACGTTTTATCTAAATATCAGAATGGAAATGATGAATGGACTGCTGTATCACCTACGGTTTATAATGATGTGAATATTAACCGCAAAGCCAAAGAATTAAATTTGCCGGTTGTGGATATTTATGGTTTATACAAAAAGATCATCGCAGGAAATTATACAACAGATGATGGTATAAAAGTTAATCCGGATTGGGTAAAAGGGAATTTCTTTTCGGCAGATGGCATTTATCCTACTGC
>NZ_FOXH01000009.1 GCF_900115665.1 Pseudarcicella hirudinis | reverse complement strand
ATTTAAAGCTTTTTATTGAATATTTTATCCTTAAAAATCGTCGACCTTAAATAATAAGATTTACCCGGCACTTCGACGACCTTTGATTATCAGCCAGTTATCCCTACAAACAATTTTAAAAGATGTCCTTAAATCTTCTTTTTTTTATTTTTAACAGAGATCGACGATTTCTTCTACATAAAATTATCCGTTCCCATTCGCTCTACTCCTACTATTTGTTTATCCATCCACCTTTCTTCACGACTCTTAAAAATAATTATACTATCCTCCTCTTCATTCATGAATTTCCTGGCTCCAATTAATAATTCTTTCAATTTCACCTCTGTGATTTCTCCTTCAAAAACTGAATTTTGTATCCAATTCAGATATTTACGACAATGCTTCAGTATTTTCCCTACCCGCTTTTCTTTAAAATCATATACCAATATTACATACATCTCTATTATATTTTAGGTTTTATATACAATATTTATTAATACTTCACTCCTTTTTCAACTTTTTACTCTTACCACATTATCCTAAACGGTTTATATTCATCTATTCCTAAAATATGCTTACTTAATTTATAACATTCAAGCTTTACCAAATGCTTATAACTTACATGTTTGCCCAAACTCTTATGTTTAAACGTTTCTTTCAATTTCTCATCAAACGCCTGAGCAAAGGCCTTTCTGGCGGAATCTTTCATAACACAACGATTTAATTCCTGGCGAAAATCACTCGACTGAATCTGCTTTTTATTCAAAAGACTAAAGATTGTCCTGTCGACCAGAATTGGCTTAAAGATTTCTGCTAAATCTAAGGCCAAAGAATATCTTCTATAACCAGGTTCATGTAAGAAACTGATCGTCGGATTGAGCTGTGTATGGTAAATCTGACTCAGACAAAGCGTATAACACATCATATTCCCGAATGAAATCAAGGTGTTTACTTCATTATTGGGAGGCTGCTTTGTTCTGTTCCCCATTGAAAAATCATTGATAATTGCATCAAAGGCTTCATAGTAATTTTGTCTGATATTCCCTTCAATCCCCATTAATTCATCTACCTTTTTGGTATCACGAATAACTGCCATATAGGCTTCAATAGCGATAATCTGCTTACTGACATCTTTCTGACGATTATCGTAATATTTCAAATTTTTAAGCATATTCCAGGCACCTCCTTCTACAAATTTTTGTGCTACGATTATTCGCTTTTTATCTGACAAATACTGTTTGGTTTGTTCAACCTGCATTTTACCGGCCAGTAAATAGTCTTTAGGCATAAAGGAGCCTGTATAATGCTCATAATAATCAAAAAAATGAACTGCAACGTTATTCTTTCCCAGGAAATTATACATGGCAGAGTTAGCATCCAAAGAGCCAAAACAATATAGATTATCAACCGTTTCGATTGGAATATGACGGGGTTGCCCTTCATTTCCATGCTCATCAACCGGGGTAAATTTCAGGGTGTTATCCTCCCGACTTAATCTTCCGGGATTAAAGAGATAATAGGGCTTTTTCATTTGAGAACAGGTTATTATTCTTCTACAGTATGACAAAAATCAAAATATGAACAGTTTCTGCACTTACTTTTCGGTAATGAAGGAGGACACATTTCTTGATTAATAATTTCATCAACCTTTTTCACCCAACGTTCTATTTTCTGTATATCATCTTCATGAAGTTCAACTTTTTCGGTTTGTCTTAGCTTAGGATATTCAATAATGCCATAATTCGCTTCTATACCATTTTTTCGCAGCAAATACAGATAAAATTGTACCTGCGAAACATGTGCCATCTCCTTAGCACTAGATTTTTTAATTTCATGAACCACTCCAGACTTTGCATCATAAAAATCAATTTTAGCATTACAAGCTATTCCATTTATCTCTGCAGAGATAGCTACCTCTTGATTTCGCTCAGCTCTTTGCGGATAACTTTCTTCACCGATTTGCTTTCCTTCTGTTACCAAATCTGAAGTATGTTCCATGGTAATGTTATTAGCATGGAGCCAAAGTTCTCTTTGACAAATTTGTAGTATATTAATAAGCGTAGCGTTGATATTCATAATTTTTTATAAGATAAAGTTTTCTGATGAATCAAACTTTGATTCTATTAAACCTTTTACATAATCATAGCACAAATGATGATGCTCTAAATATAGATAATCGTCAAATTGTTTTTCCGGATTACTAAAAGTTAGTAGTTCTCTTTTAATCTTATCTGTTGAAAAAACAGAGAAAGTGAATTTACTAATTATACCTGTAATTGTTTTACGACCAATTTCTTTCTTAATAAATTCTACTTCTCTATTTTTTATCATTTGAAAGTAAATATCCCATACACTTACACCATCAATTTTTCCATCTATTGGAATTACATTATTTTGTTTTAAGAAAAACAGCTCATCCTCACTAAATATTCTTTCATCATTATCCTTTTCATCTAAAATTAATATTGGTAAACTTAAAGGGACAAAAATGGAGAAATTCTGATTTTCTATTATTTGAAAACCCTTATGTATATTTTCATAATCAAGTCTTTGAATATATGGGTAATAGGTATTGTTAAAATTTTGCATTTCTTTAAACCCATTTTTTTTGTCAATTTCTCCAAGAACAAGATCATACAACTTATCAAAATTTTTAGTTTTTAGGATATTCTCATGTTCTTCTGCTGAAATATTATCTCTCGTAACGCTATACCTCTGATCTTTTTTATAGATTACACCAGCATTATTAATCTGAAAAAGATATACGTTACATGGTTCTTTTTTAACATTTCTATTTACACGTCCAGCTAATTGTTCATCACTATCTATTAAAGATAGATTTTTGAATCCCAAATCCATATCAATATCTACTCCAGCCTCTACAACTTGTGTGGTAATTAATAATACTTTTTTACTCTTATTTTTTTCATTTTTTAAGAAGTTTATTATCTCTCTTCGACGAGATTCAAGAATAGTTCCTGAAAGTACAAAAATACAATTTTCATCAAAAAAACGATTTTTAATAGCTTCTTCAAATGCTGTTACGGATTTCTTAAAAATAAACTCAACAATAGTAAAAACACTTTTATTTTCGCTTCTCAGTATATATTCTTCTGATTTTTCTAAAACTATATCAGCCAAATCGCTTATCTCTAATTTAATATCACGGTAATCAAAACAAAATCTTACTCTATCTGCGAAATTAGCATTGGTAAAATACTGTTTAGCATTGGGAAGTAAATCAGTAAAAACGGGTCTATTGACTAATGGTAAATTTAGTTTGTCAATCCTTGGCAACGTTGCTGACATCAATACAAATTTCATGTTAAATATTTCTGCAAAATTTTGAATAAAATATAGCATTTTATCCCAATGCTGTGGTGGATATGATTGTAGTTCATCAATAATCACTATGCTATTTGCAAGTCTATGAAATAAGTAATTTGTTTCTTTCTCATTCGTTTTTATAATATCAAAAAAACGAATATGTGTTAATAAACAAATTGGGTAATGAACAAACAAATTATTAAGATAATTAAGTTTTTCATTACCATATGTTCCATCTTCCAGCTCTTCACTTTTTATATTTTTTTTTGTCTGAAATCCTGCTTTTGAATGCAAAAGACTAACCTCGTTTTCTGTAAGGTCTAAGGTTTTTAAAATTGCTTTATGTGTTTGTGTAATTAATGTTGTAAACGGGAAAACATAAAATACTTTATTAATTTCAGGATTAGCATTCAACAACTCTGCAATAATCAACATTGAGAGGTTTGTTTTTCCTCCCCCAGTTGGAGCTTCGAGATAAAACAATCTGTTTTTAGATTGCTTTCTGATATTTCTAAGTACTTCGATCGCCATATTTTGGCGAATAATATTCAGATTATCACCAGACCTTTCAATTGGATTCACTATTTCAAAATTAGAATCTGCTAACTGATGTGCCTTTGCATTATAGCTATGAGTAGTCATAGCTGCACTTACAATTTTTTTTCTTAATGTTTCATCAATAAGCCCTAAATTATCTAATTTTAGTTGATTCATATATTCAGATGTCGCTAAGTAGTCTGATGAAGTCAACAACGAGAAATTTAATCTAGTTAAAGCATAAAGAGGAAAAACTTGATGTTTTTCAATTTCAATAGAATTTATAATATCTACAAAATTCTCAAAATATCTTTTTGATATATTTGTTTGTCGAATAGAATATAAATCAAGATATTTTATTAGTTTTTCATATTGCTTTATGAATATACTCCCTTTTAATTTCTTTAAAGGCTCAACTATTTTGGGATTATGATGAAGGTTAACAGAATTTACGAATAGAAAAGCAATAAATGAAAGAAAAACCTTTTGTTCTTCCGTTAAATTAAATTTAGCATTAATAATTTCTAAGTGGTAAACTAAGTAAATAAATGCTCCCAGTTCTGAATGTCCATAAGCTGGCTTCATAATAGTACTAACACTTCTAAAGAGATTGTTTTTCATTCTCTCGGTTTGGAAATTTTCATTTACTTTCCCAAAATCATGAAAAGCAATAGTGTCTGCAAAAAGCTGTTTAATATATTCTCTTAGAATTTCTTCATTACCTAAGCTTCCATTTAGAATTATACATTCTATTAATCTATCAATAATAATATCTAATCCATTTTCATCAACATTTCTATTTAAATATTCAAACACCAACTCAAGATGTTCAGATAATGTTTCTGCAGGAATATTATCATTTAAAGGTGGTAGGTGAGCTAAATAACTCTCCGAGTTCTTAAGGATTATCTTAACTCGGAGAGCATTTTGAATAAGGATTTTAAGTGTCTTCATCAGAACAATTGTATCACTTTAATCTTATCTAAACTTTTAATTGTATATAAATCTTCAAAAACAGCATCTTGTTTCAGAGTCCAATCTGTAAATGCAAATTCACCTAGCTCATATTGATAAAGCTTTTCGTCAAAACCGATAGGTAATCGTTCAAAATACATATAGGATGACTGATTTATCATTGTTCCAAGTGAAGGCGAATATTTAGGCCTTATCTTTCGGTCGTGTAAAGGGTATTCTCTAACAAAAATAGAATTAATCTTAAAGTCAGATTTTGCAGAAAACAATGAATAGTCATATTCTAAGACAGATTTCATATTCCACCAAGCTGAAAACTCATTTTTACCTAAATATGGCAAATAAACAGATTCTCCATTCAATAAATTTTGTTTCAATTTAGCTTGATATTCAATAGTATCATCCAACATTACATAACAACGATAAGCGGGATTAATCAAAGTCTGCTCGGTAATAATTAGTGTCCCATCAGAATTCGCATAACCAACTGTGTTGGTGTATTTAATAATTGCTTTACTAAAATTTCCTTTTTCGTGAAATCCTTCAAGTGGTTCAATTCCAACGGGCAAATCTTTAAATGCTTGATAATATTCTGGAAATTCTCCTTTTTTATTATAGCCTTTTAACCCAATAATTGCTCCTAAAATACCTAATAAAGCAGGTTTATGCAAGCAATTAAAAGTGAGAATGATACCATCATTTACATCTGGTTTCTTGAAGCAAGCAAAGTTAGCACGAAGGTCAAATGATAATATGCGCTTTGCCATCTCCTATTGATTAATATCTGTAATAATTGTTCCTGTTGGTATCCCCACAATTGTTGTTGCTGTTTTATCATATACCAATTCTATCTTTTCTACATGGGTAGCAATATGGTTACGCTCTAAAATTTCAGCAATAGCACTTAAATCAATACTTTTATCAGCTTTTATTTTTACCAGCTCTACAAATGAAGGTAATACTATCATTGAGCCTTCTTTCAATTGAACCCAAAGCATCATTTCATTCTCTGAACCTGACTTTGCCGCAGAATCATAAAAAGTAACACCGCGAGATAGCCCAGTCTTTAATTTATCAATGTCCGTTGATTGCAAAGCTGTGCCATCTGATAGTTTTACATGATCGGTAATATTGTGTGGATTAACAGAAAAACCATGTACATAATGTCCCTCACTCAATTTTGATTGAGATCCAAGTGTAGTCATAGTTGAATCAGCATTTTTTTCTCCTGGATTTCGAAAAGGAGACATTATCTGTTCTGAATAAATTTGCCCTAAATTGTATTGATCAATTCCATGTGTTATCTGAACGGGTCCATGAATAGATAAATTTGTTTTTCCAGCATAAGTACCTCCAAATAATCTTACATCAAGGCAGGTGAGTAAGTTTTTCAATACAACTTTCCTTAATTGACTTTCAGCATCTTTTCCTTTAACCTCTGTATATTTCCCAAAAATTGATTCGTAAGTTTCATCAAGTGTTCGAGGTTGCATTTCTGCAGATAATGTCTTAAAGTAAAATATATTTTCATCACTGAAGGCTTTTCTTATATAATTTCTAATCGAATATTTTAACGCTTTATCTGTGGCATAAACAGTTCCATCGGGTAAAGTCCTAGGTTGATGAGTAAAATCAGCGTTATAATTTGAGTTAATAGATTTGATGACTACGCATCCGAATACACGATTATTAAATGTTGTTGACATAGTATTTTGATTTTAAATTTTTAAAATATTAAAGTAGTTATGCTACAGATGCAGCTTCTGATTGACTATCATCTTTGCCTTTACTAAATAGTTGGTTTTTTGAGAAATATCCCGAGAGCATTAAAGGCATCAAATCTTTTAAATTACCTTCTGTACTATATGCCATTATTTGGGCGAATGGATTGCTAAACCTTACAGAAAAGCGTTCATGTTTGTAAGTATTGAATATTTTTGAAATATTTTGCTTTAAACGTTCAGAATCTGTCAATTGTAAAAACGGTTCTAAACGAGAATAAGATTTATCTTCAGATTTACTTTTGGCTAATATATAGTAGATAACCTGACCTGCCGCAAAAGCAAACTCCGCATCTGATTTTATGTTAGTTACACCTTCAGCTAATTCATCAATGCTTTGGCGTAGTTCAATAATTTGATTTGACATAAACTGAGTGTTTTGTTTAAATGGTTGGAAACTATGGTATAAACTAAAAAGTATATTTAATTTTTGTCTAATGCTTGAGTCTTCGGAATGATGATTATTTTCAAATTTATCTAATTTAATATCGTCTAAAATTCCAGTTAGCATAATATCTTTAAAAATTTTCTGCGTAAACCCGGTTCTATTAGATTTATAAATAAAGTCGTACAGTACTTTTCGATAGGTCATTACTAATAAAAAAGTATTTGCTGTTTTACAATATTGAGCATCAATATCATCAAAATACTTAAAAAGCATTGAGTCTGTTTTAGTCCTAACAATTAATGCATTATTAAAAATGACAGGTAAAATTGTTCGTTCAAATTCAAAAACATTAGAAATTGAATATGTATATTTCCCACCGAAAAGATCTTCTACTTGCCAACTCTTATCATTTTCACTTTCTAATTTATACTCAAATTTACTTACAAAATCAAAATCTTTAATTTCACCATTCTGATAAAATAATAGATAATAATTCCCTAGTTCTTTTTTAAGTTTATCCTGTAACTCTTCAATTATTTCACGATACCCTCTCCTATTCCCTCCTTCTAGTGCATCTTCTTTGAAAAGTGCAATAGACTCTTTCCTTTCGTCTTCATAAACAAAAATAGGCAAAGGATTTGGCAAAGACCTACGCCCGGCAATAGTCTCAAACTCATATAAAGTCTTTGCATCTTCTGCTGATATACGGCCTGTTATATCAAAGGTAGCAGACTGATGTATCAGGTATGGCTTCTTCGAATTAAACCCATTGAAGAAATTGCTTGTTCCATAAGCAAGTCCATTTGAACCTTCTGTATTGTATTCTTCCGTATTAAATAATTTTCCAGCCAAATATTTATCGTTTGGTATTTTATATTTCTCAATAGGAACATCAAGATAGAACACGATATAATCAGGGTCTTTTAATGAATTAAATTCATTAATTTGGTCAAGAAAAGATTTAAGTTTATCTTCATTATTCAGGGCATTTCTAAAAACTGTAGCTCCTTGCTTCTCAGAATCATCATCTAATAACTCAATAGCTTTATCAAAATAGGCGTTTATTCTGTCATAAAGTTTAATTTTTGCTTCATTAAACTTTGCTCCTCCTCTGATTGATTCTCGTTTAAAAGCTAAGCAGTAAGGCGAACAAGAATGAATACCTTTAGAAGGCAAATCAAAACATTTATTTGTATTAACCATCCAAGACAGTTGAGCTAAAGAGGCAATATTCTTCAAAAAACCTGAGACTTCTTTATCCTTTTTTGAAAAAAGCTCATATTGGCAATTTTTGGAAATAGATAATGTATTATCTATTTCTTCAAACCTCAACTTAATATGCAATCCCTCCTTAGGGATTATTCCAATTGCTTTAAACTGAGCATCTATAGAGTTGGTAAATTGTATTAGTTCTTTTAGCATTTTAACGTCTTGGATAAATATTTCATGAAAATCATTGGTTTTAGTAGTAGTTTTTGTTTTCTATTATTAGCTTTGAATCACGATCAAGGTAAAATAATTTTTCATCGGGTTGACATTGCTAATGAAGAAGACATCAGAAAAGACTACTGTGGTAAATAAAATCACCGGAAAAACTATTTCAGAGATGACTTGGGATGAAATTCGTAAAATTGCAAAGCCAATACAAAGAGAGGATGCAATTAAACAAATGAAGTCACAAAACTCTTAAATCAGCTTTCAACCACCTCACAATAACCAAACCCGGTAGCACCATACTTACCAAGCCCTCCATAAAGTCCAACTTTAATGATCTCCGGGGGTGCGGTTAATTCAAAAGAAAAGTTACGATATCCTTTTATTTCAGTAGCGGCTCCTCCTCCTTCTTTAATAGTTACTTTTCTGGATTTCATCTTTGATGTGTCCAACAGTTTAAATGCAATATGCTGGTCATTCAACGTTGAATCTATTGATTCTCCTCTTTCCAACTTCATGCTGATGTATTTATCAATTAAGCCATCAATCAAATATTTTTCAAATAGCTTATCTGTTGGTTCCAAGTATTGATAGTTACCATTTACTTTTTCAGCAACCACCATTGCGGATGAGGCCCAAAGCTGGGTGCTACTGCTGATTATCGGCTCAGAAAAGGTTTCTACACGTTCTATAATAAACGTAGCGTCAAATTCCTGATTAAATAATCTTATTTCCTGATCCCTGAAAAGACCAATAATGAAATTTTCTGCTGTTTTGTCTATTAAAAACGATACTGTCCATTGTACATTGGGTGAAGCTATCTCAAAACCATTCGTTAACTTCTTCCCCATCTTGAAGTGTAAATCTGAGAAGGTGAAATGTTTAAAGGATTTTCCGTTACTGGCTACATATCCTTTTCCATGGAGGAAAGTGGCATAATCAGCATCTGCCTTAGCAATAATCCTGTACAACCAGGATGCAAGAGGATAATGATAATTCCACATGACTTGTGGATTAGGGGTTAGTGGTTTAAGATGCAGTTTAATTCGCATAAATTTTATCAAATAAGGTGACAAATCGTAAATTGCGAACAATTTAATCAAAAGAATGATTATAAATACCTATCGACAAAAAAATTTATTATCCGGTAGTTTGCCTAACCGGGGCAGCTTAACAGACTTTGTCTTTTTACAGATTTTCTTCCACTCCAATGCTATAAAAATCAAATAATATTCCCTAAATATTCTGATTCATAATACAGTATCTATTTCTTCCCTCTTCCGGTATTTCTTCTTTTTTTAAGTTTTGTAACAGAGATATGCAACCTTCATTACATATCTCAACGTCTGTTAGTTGCAACAATCTTCCTTTTTATAAGACTGTTCCGCGTACCAAGGTTGAATGATTTCATTATCACCTTAAAAACCAAACATATGAAAATCAGACTTTTACTCTTGTTTATCGCACTGATTGTACTTCTTTCTTCCTGTAAAGAAGACAATCTGATTAATGTGACACAAAATTTCACGGGAAATTTTCGGGGAAAAACAGATTCTACTTTTAAAGGGAATACTTATGTAAATACTTTCTTTGCAGTAATTATCTCTACCCGACCAGGCTACCTGACTTTAACCTTATCCAATGAAAGTCGTCTGATTTTGGCTGAAGCCTCCTGGATCGATCAGGCCAGAACTACTTCATATACCATGAGTAATATTCTGGTCAAAAAACCGGATTACTTCGAAATAAATGAACCGGTAAAAGATTCGGATGGTAATATTTATACCGTTAAGGGCAATGGCACACTTAAAGGAAAAAATATAGAATTGTTGCTTATTTCTGACAATGGAGGGATTACAAAAACGCAGACACTGACTTTAAATAAGTATTGATTTCATAAGTCATTTTTCAATAGAGCATATTCTCCGGTTATTGCTTTTTGTTACCAGATCAACTAACTTATCATCTTTGCAGTACCAAAACCAAGTATATTTCTGCATATACATTAGTAAATTATAACATTTCCCCTCTTCTGCTTTTAGCCTTGTATCATTTCTAAAGTTGTCTCCTTTCAAGCCGCATAAATATTTTTTGTAATCCTGACCCATTTATTATATTTATATACCAAATGGTCGGTTTATGAACGAATCTAAAGAGCATATTTTACTTACTTCACTTACTCTCTTTCTGCAAAAGAGTTTTAAAGAGGTAACCATGAAAGAAATTGTTGATAAAACAGGACTTTCGAAAGGTGCATTTTATCACTATTTCAACAGCAAAGAAGAAGTTTTTTCAGAAGTAATCAACCATTTTTTTACCGGAATGATGACTGTTGATTTCAATACGCTTGCACGGGATTCGTTACAGGCATTTTACCTTGATATGCTTGAAAAATTTGAGGAAGGCAGGGAAAATATGTCCAGAATTCTTCCGAAAGATAAAGACAGAATTTTTAGCAGCAATTTTTATTATCTTCTGTTTGATGCCATAAGAATGCTGCCGAAATTCAGAGCAAAACATCATTTGCTACAAAAAGAAGAACTGAAAGCCTGGAAAAATATGGTAAATTTTGCCAGAAAACAAAATGAGATCAGTACTGACATGACTAATGAACAAGTTGCCAAACTTTTTATATACCTGAGTGACGGAACCAATCTGAATCTGATACTTGGCAATCAGGTTAACAAGAAAAAAAATGAATTGAAAAACCTCTGGGATGGATTATATAATTCTTTGAAAGCATAAATTATGGAAAACTATAGCATTGTTCTTTTTATTCTGGCAGTTATGATTGGTTTATCTGCCCTGGCAGACAACATAAAACTCCCCTACCCTGTGTTATTGATTGTAGCAGGGATTGCGGTAGGTTTTATTCCGTCATTACCTGATATTTCTTTAAATCCGGAGATAGTTTTTCTTATTTTTCTGCCACCCCTGCTATATGATGCCGCTTTTAATATTTCATTCAAAGAATTCAAAGTCCATATCAATACCATCAGCACTTTAGCCATATCACTGGTTTTTATCACTGCCTCAGGCATAGCGCTGGTGGCTCATTATCTGATCCCGGGTATGACCTGGCCACTTTCTTTTGTTTTAGGTGCCATTCTTTCTGCTACTGATGCTGTTGCTGCCATGAGCATCACCAAAGGACTTGGTCTGGCACATAAAACCTCAACAATCCTTGAGGGTGAAAGTCTGGTCAACGATGCTTCTGCACTGGTTGCTTATCGCTTTGCCGTTGCAGCCGTAACCGGAACTGCTTTTATATTTTGGAAAGCATCTCTGGAATTTGTGATCCTGATGGCAGGTGGCTTATTAATCGGAATTATTATGAGTAAGATTCTGGCTGTCATTATCAAACGTGTAAAAGACAATAATATCGTTACCATTAGTTTTATGTTATTAATGCCATTTATTACTTATCTCGCTGCAGAATCCTTTCATGTTTCCGGGGTTATTGCGGTAGTTATTCTGGGTTTAGCAATTTCCCGATTCAGTAATAAAGTTTTTCCGGAAAACTTAAAACAACAATCAAAATCTATATGGGATATTATCATTTTCCTTTTGAATGGCCTTATTTTTATCCTCATTGGCCTGCAATTTCCTTATGTGGTTAACAGCATTGATAAAAGCAATCTCTTACCTTTTATCGGGTATGGTTTTATCATTACAGTGGTAGCTTTAGCCTTGCGGATGGCCAGGGTATTTTCACAACAGGTCAACCTTGAGAAAGCTTTTCAGAAAGGCAGAGGTAAGATTACTGAACATGCCTTGCTGGATCTGAAGAACAGTCTGATTATAAGCTGGTCGGGTATGAGGGGAATTGTTTCGCTTGCTCTTGCAATCGGTTTACCTACTACGCTAAGTGACGGAGGTTCATTCCCGGAACGCAATACGATTATATTTATTTCTGTAGTTGTGGTGCTATTTACCCTTATCGGACAAGGATTGACTTTGCCATTTCTCGTACGTAGTTTAAACCTTAAGCATTCAGGAAAATAACAGACGATTAAAATCTGGCGCAATGGGTAACTCTATTATTTTAACATCTGAAATAACCGAAACTTCAACGTGATGCCTTTTACCTTTTTGCGCCAAACTATTCTTTACTATTCTGCCTAAGAATTTAGCAACTTATCAAGGTTTTCTAAGGCTGAAGTAAATCCGTCTTTAAAATTCATCGCAACAAGCATTTCCAGATCAGAAAGCTGGTCGAACTTCAATTCAACAGATACTATTGTTGAATTAGCTCTTTCGCTAAATTCATTTGTCCATAATGATTTCGTCGCAGCCAGATTAATATTACCGTCTTCATCACAAAAAGCAACCTGTGAAACAAATTTTTTCAATTGTACGATGGATTTAAATTCTACCTTTGACCAATGCACTGTCCCGTCCGGTATAATCATAGCATAAAGCCAATACCCGCCCTCTTTAAAATCCATAATTTTGGTTCTGGCTTCACAAGGTTTTGGCGCCCACCATTGATCCAGCAGTTCACTTTTTGTCCAGGCAGCCCACACATTTGAAATGGGTGCTGCAAACTCTCTTTCAACATTAATTTTGTTGTTTTCCCTGTCAACGGAAAAATTCATTAAAAGGTTACTTTTCATCTTTGTTCGAATTTAAGTTAAGTAATACCTGATCAAGCTGATTAAAACGTTTTTCCCAATGTTCCTTGAATTGCTCCAACCATTGGTCTATCTCTTTCATTTTTACCGGATTAAAATGATAATAAATCTCTCTGCCAACTTTTTGCTGTTCCAGCAAACGACATTCTGTAAGGACCTTAATGTGTTTTGACACTGCCTGACGGGTCGAATCGAAATGCTCCGCCAACGTATTGGGAGTCATAGCCTGTGTGGCAATAAGCACTAATATTGCTCTTCTCGTCGGGTCAGCTATCGCCTGAAATATATCTCGTTCCATATAAGCTAATTTAAATTAATGCAATCATATGGTTGCAAATATAAATGCAACTATTTGGTTGCGCAAATTTATTTTCAAATATTTTTCAGACTGATTACAATGATACTCATACCTGCTTTCTGAATGATTAAATGTATCCATCAGAATAATCTATCTTAAATATTTGATTTACAGCAGATTAAATGAATTCCACAACTGACAGGATTAATTGAAATGGGTCCTAAAACAAAAGCAAGGCTATTTCTAACCTTGCTTTTGTTTTGAAATGGATCGAATTATTTAACTTTTATTTACATCTCTGTTTGATGTCGGAATCGACACTTTCTTAATCAATTACTTTTTTATACATCAAATTGATTTAAATGATGATCAAGGTGTTTGTAAAACATATTATTCCATTCTGTTTTAGTCAGATTACCAAATGAGTGTGAGGCTTTGCCGTCAAAATATCCTTCACCTAATTCCTGAGTCTTTTTAATATAATTGACCAGTCTGGCTCTTTCAGTATCAAAATCTTTGTCATCTTTGACTATAAACTCCGAAGCTGTAGGGCTGCTTTTAGGATAAGGTTTTTCAGAAACCACTAATTTTTTCACAAATAACTTAAGCAGAAACTGCTTAAGTGCATTCGGTTTAGGGTGTTTATTGTCATAAACGAGTTCATACGTGACGCTGCAATGTGCCAGCATCTGAGCAACCGTCATTTTCCCCCAAAGTGGCTTTGTGCCCTGATTTAATCTGTTGAGGCGATTGATTACTTCTGTGGAAGTTTCTTCGGTAAAAATGTTTTTCATTTTTATAATGTATTATGTATCAATATGATGGAATATGTAATTAATTTATTCTTCGTTATTTGTCAGAGACAATCACCTCATCAAGAAATTGCTCAATTAAAGGCGTGATATACTCCTGAGTCCAGTTTCCATTATTTAATGTTGTTATTTCTCCGATATATTTGCCATGACCGCCCGGAATGATTGCTAACCGGGAGGCTGGAATCATGCGATACATTTCCACGATATGTTCCGGACTCCCAATATCAGAATCACCGCTAATAATCAAAGCAGGAGCCTTAATTGATTGAATCTGCTCATCACTCCAGCCTTTAAACTCAACCATTCTCTTTGCACATTTGTCGTGAAGATTTTGTAAACCATTCGGATTCGCCGATACTTTCAGATAAGCCTCTTTGAGTTCAGCGGGCATATTTTCAATTTTTGCCTGTTTCATAAAATCCCAGAATTGCGGAAAAACCCCGCTCCTTTTATAAAATGCGGAACCTATAATTATTTTGCTGACCAACTCCGGATATCGGATTGCTATTTCCAGAGTAGTTTGTCCGCCATTACTAAAGCCCAAAAAATCGGCCTTGGCAATCTGAAGGTTTTTCAGAAGCTGAATAACATCATCTGCATCCTGTTCAAATGATAAATCTGTATCACGGTCATTTGTACGCCCGTGAGCCTGCAACTCAAGTCCGATAATTTGTCTGTGTTTTGCAAGTTCCGGAATGATTTTCCCGAAAGACGTCTGAATGGTCGAACCGCCTCCATGAATTAAAACCAATGGTTTACCATGTCCATAAATTTCATAATACATTTCCAGTCCATTCACTTTGGAATAACCGCTTTTAAAATCAAAATTATCAGTCATAGTGTCTACAGGTTTATCTTAAAATTCTGTGGCTCTAATTTCGTAAAAATTATTATTACACAGCTTATCCCCAATATTTTATTATCTTGAATCTCCTTTTAATTTATCATTAAGAAAGTCCAGTATTTCTACCGGAAGTTCTTTATGAAACTGTTCACGATCAAATCCTTTCGGATCAGTTGACGGCAGGAAATCCGGTTTTTTCATTGCATCCGGAAAAGGGCTCAAAAAAGAAAAATGCCCTGCATTTTCAACTTCTCTGAATATAACCTGAGATTGATCAGGAACCCCTTTCAGAACAATTTCCGCATTCCAGGCCGGAGTAACAGGGTCATACTGAGCAGTGAGCATAAGAATCGGGATCGTAACTTTATCTAAAGAGTTCATAAACCACCCTGTTCCCGGAGCTAATAAGACAATAGCCTTAATTCTGTCATCGGATGAAACGTCAACCTTCAGTCCCTCCTTCGTTCTGGGGACTCCACCTGCTAAAGCCAGGGCCGTATAACCACCCATTGAATGTCCGATTACCGCAATTTTATCAGAAGCAATGCTTTTATAAAATCTGTTTTCAGAAAGCATTTCATTAATTGTCAGACTGATATGCCTGGGGCGATTTATCAGATTTTCTGTTGTATTTTGTAATTCATTGTTATTGCGATTATTGCCATAATGTTCAACCATAGCAACGATATATCCGTTCTTTGCTAAATGCGTACTTATTGTGCGATAAAGAAGATGAGATCCTCCATTTCCATGGGAAATAATAACGAGAGGATATTGTCCTTCCAATACCTCTGCATCAGGGCTTACATCCATTATATAAGGTCCGAAAGCAGTTGGTTTTGAAGGCTCATTTGTAGGATATTGCACTAACACAGGGAATGAAATTTTCCCGGACTCTTCTACGATTTTCAGTTGTACACTTCCTGCAAAAATCTCTGTATTTTTAATAGTCATCGGTTCAGGTTTCTATTTTCCAACATCTTTAATATGTTTTAAAGCAGTAATCCGGGTATTGCAAAATGTTGAATAATCCGTAAATATTTACCAAAACTACTATTATTAAATGTAGTTTCATCGGCTCACGGAACTGAAATGCGAACTTCAGTATTAATAATGAGTCTATTTTCTTCTGATATCTATTATCCGGTTTGTTTTCAAATAAGCATCATCTCTTACAAAAAGAAACACCTGGTTTCAATTCACAGACAGAGATCTGTAAATTGAAACCAGGTGCCGTATTTTGTTTTAAAATTCCTTATTCTGACCTTAAACTTTTTACCGGATTTGCCAATGCTGCGCGGATACCTCTGTAACTCACAGTAGAAAATGCGATTAACAAGGCTCCGATACCTGTGCAAACAAAAGTCCACCAGGAAATTCCGACTCCATAGGCAAAATTCTGAAGCCATTTATGCATGAAAAAATACGCCAGCGGAAATGCAATCAGTATCGATAATAATACCAGACGAAGTAAATCATGGGAAAGTAATTTCACGATATTGAATATACTTGCACCAAGCACTTTTCTGATGCCAATTTCTTTTGTCCGTTGTTCAGATATATAAGTTACCAGGCCGAACAAGCCCATACAGGCAATAAACATAGTCAACACTGCAAATGTCAAAGCTATCTTTCCTACCCGCTGCTCCGAACGATACATCTGATCAAATGATTCATCCAGAAATTTATATCCAAAAGGTATTTCCGGAGATATTTTTTTCCATTTATCTTCTATTTGATTAATGATTGAAGGCACGTTTTTACTCTCTATTTTAAATGCAAGCTCCCAATTGCTATTTCCTAAAATCATGCAGAGCGGCTCTACCGTATGTCTTAATGATTCGTAATGAAAATTCTTTACAACCCCGACAATTTCATATGCAGTGACTTCCGAAGATCCTAATGTGCCACTACTTGAATAAATCTTTTTCCCAATCGGGTCCTTATAACCTAAAATGGCGGCTGTCGATTCATTGATAATTACTCTGTTTGAATCAGCAGCTCCGAAAGATCTGGAGAAATTCCGGCCTTTCTTAATCTCCATTCCGAATGTTGGGATATAATCATAATCAATCTGCCAGAATTGCATAAGCAGGCCATTTTTAGCATCCATAACCGCTTCTTTTGAGAAAACATGCCCATTTCTGGCTGAGGCCTCTACAGGAATATAACCTGCATTTGAGGCGTTTTTAATACCTGCAATTTTAGAGATTTCATTCTTAAAAGCATTCGTATTATTTTTCAAGGCACTGGTACTATTCACTATCAATACCTGGTCTTTTGCAAAACCCAGATTCTTTGTATGGATATAATTCAATTGCTGATAAATTACTATTGTACCACAAATCAGAATAAGAGAGGTAACAAACTGAAACGTTACAAGAATATCCCTCATATTATTTTTGCTGTAACCGCCGGTCAATTTACCTTTTATGGCCTTGATAGGATGAAAAGAGGACAGAAAAAACGCCGGATAATATCCTGCAATTACACCAACAATGAGGGGCATTATAAGTAAATAAGGCAGGTATTGAGAATTGAAAAGAGAACTGGCTGTAAACGATTTAGTGGTGATATCGTTAAAATAAGGCAATAACAATATAACAAGAAACAGCGCAATTATAAAAGCAAGGCAACTGGTAAACATTGACTCAACGATAAACTGCAAAACTAAAGAACTGCGCTGGGATCCTAACGTTTTTTTGATTCCAACTTCTTTTGCCCGGTTAGCTGATCTGGCAGTAGTAAGGTTAATAAAGTTGATACAGGCGATCAGCAATATAAATACTGCCACAATAGAGAAAATATATACATATCGGATATCACCGTTAGCTCTCAGTTCATCAGCTTTGTCGGAACGCAGGTGAATATCAGTAAGAGGGATCAGAGAATATTCTAACTTATTTCCGGCTTTTTTAAAATCATCCATTGTGTTTATCTTAATAAACTGTGTGACCTGCGGAAGTACATATTTTGCTATAATATCATCAAATTTTCTATTAAACACCTTATAATCAACACCCTCTTTCAGCACAATATAGGTATAAAAATTATGGCTCAGGAAGTTGCCGAAACCATATTTCAGATTACTCATAGGCAGGATAAAATCCAGCTTAAAATGAGCATTTTCGGGTATATCTTTATAAACAGCCGTTACCTTGTACAAAGCCTTCTGATCCGTTCCGATTTCAAGTGTTTTACCGGCAGCTTCCGTAGTCTTGAAATATTTTATGGCAGACTTTTCACTTATCGCTATCGAATTAGGGTCATTTAAAGCAGTTTTAAGATCTCCGTCAATTACGGGAATTCTGAAAACATCAAAGAAGGTGGAATCTGCATAACAAATGTTATCTTCTCTTACAAAGGTCATTCCTTTCTTTATCTGCTTAGCTCCTTCAGAAGTATATAGCCGGGTATATTGCTCTACCTGTGGATAGTCTTTTTTCAGTGCTGCACCCATCGGGTCTGAACTTAAAGCCATATTCAGATCGGCATCGCCAAACCTGATTTCAGAATTAATCCGGTAAATTCTTTCTGCATTCGGATAAAAACGATCATAGCTTAACTCATCCAGAATATACATGGAAATAAGAATAAAGCAAGTTAGTCCTATGGCGAGTCCACAAATATTAATCAGTGAATAAACCTTGTTTTTAATAAGGTTTCTAATGGCAATTTTTAAATAACTTCTGAACATGCAGGTAGAGATTAGGAAATAATATGATAAACAACTGTTAAATTTCTAATTCCATGCCAAAATCACAACATACTCATAATCAGAAAATTATATTATTTTCTTGTAAAATTGTGTTCGAAAATGGACAATTATTGTTCATTTTCGAACACAATTGTCCGTTTATCATCTGATTCCCGGAAGTGTTCCGAACTTTTTTTCAAAGGTTGAGTTTATTTACATTTATTCAGAAACTGTTTTCGGGGACTTTCTCTCCTTTACCGGAATTACTAATTTTAGTCCTGACCAGATTTCATCAATTGCACAAACTTTTATATCTACAAGCCCATTAGCTAAAGCAAAATTTCTGACATCATCTAAACTAATATCTGATACAACTCCGGAAGATTTCTTTGGGCAGGAAACCCATATCATTCCATTTTGCTCTATTTCTTCTCTCAATAAAAGTATATCGACTTTGAAATCGGCTATTTGTCTGGTAAAATAATGAATAAAGTTCTTCTTTGAATTTGCATCATCCAGAATCTCTATGTCATCTGGTAAATCATCAAAAAGATCAAAATAATAATCCGGAGGATTAATAAGGCGGATTTTAAAACCGCCTTTTATCCCTAATTTTTTTGCCAATGGCGTTCCTGAGTATCCGGTCGTTTTCATAATCAAAGTTTATCCTGTTCTCCAATCACAAAGTTCAAATATTTTTCAATAAAACATTCTCTATAAAAGTATGTAAATCACTCATAATGAATCCTTAATCACGGATTATCATAATCGGATTCCCAGATTTCCGGTTATGATCAAATTTCAAATCTGTCATTTTCCTCCGGTTTTCAGGATAAACTATCATTCCTTATTGAGTGGCTACACCTGGTTAAACCTTCCGTCCAGGTCCTTAAAAGCCCAGTCTGCCATGGCATGAATTACAGGGAGTAAGCCATTTCCTGCGTAGCTAAGCTTATATGTCACATAAGGAGGCACAACGGGTCTGGCCTCCCTGATAATTAAACCGTCAGCTTCTAACTGCTTCAAGTGCTGAATCAGCACTTTTTCTGTTATAACAGGAATCGCCCTTTTTAGCTCACTATAACGTTTGTCACCTGTCGAGAGGTAGTAAATGATAATAGGTTTCCAATAGCCTCCTATTTTTTCCATGACATGCGTCACCGGACATTGCTGCAAAGCATATTGTTTATTTTCCTGTATAGTCGAATTCTCTTTAATGGTCGCCATAATACATACTTTAGGGTAAGTACTTGTACAAAAGTAAGTACAAATATACCTTTGGTTCTCAAAATAAAAAACAATTAAAATGAAAATTACAATCGCAGGTTCTTTAGGGAACATAGGAAAACCTTTGACCAATCAACTTATTTCTGCAGGACATAATGTAACTGTTATCAGCAGTAATGTTAGCAGAAAAGATGAAATAGAAAAACTTGGTGCGAAAGCTGCTATTGGGTCGGTAGCCGATTCCGCTTTCTTAAAAGAAGTTTTCACCGGAGCTGATGCCGTTTATACCATGACGCCACCTAATTTGGGAGGAGCCAATGTTATCCTCAATACAACCGAAGCAGGTAAGGCGTTTGCAAGCGCAATCAAGGATACCGGTGTAAAACGTGTGGTAATGCTAAGCAGCATAGGAGCCGATCTCCCGAATGGAACAGGTCCGATTGCAGGGCTTTATAATATTGAGCAACTATATGCTGCGCTCGATAATGTAGCGATCACATTCCTTCGGGCGGGGTTGTTTTATACCAATTTTTACAATGATGTACCCATGATTAAAGGTTTGTCCATCATGGGCTCCAATTATCCTGCTGACATCAGTCTGCCTTTAGTGCATCCCGATGACATTGCCATAGCTGCCGCAGAAGAATTGCAAAAACCTTCGGCCGGAAAGAATATCCGTTACATTGTAAGCGATGTTCGCAAGCCACTTGAATTTGCAAAAATTCTTGGTTCGGCAATAGGAAAACCGGAACTACCCTGGGTAGAATTTACTGACGAGCAGGCATTGACAGGTATGATACAAGCAGGCCTGCCAACAGAAATCGCGGGTTTATATACCGAAATGGGAGCTGGTTTCCGCACAGGAAAGATTGCATCCGATTTCCAAAAAAATAATTCCCCGGTAAGCGGTCAGACAAAACTTGAAGATTTTGCAAAAGAATTTGCCCACGCATTTTAAATCATTCGGTACCAATCAATACATGACCAGATTTAATGATTCTGTAAGGCCGAAAAGATAAACGAGGCTGCCCTTTTAAGGCATCCTCGTTTGCTACAATTTCAATGCCAGAATAAAGGAAGGATAGCTTAGCTTGCAGTTTTACTGAATAAGTGCGTAATTAACCTTGCCTCAGTTTCATTTCCCAGCGCCATACATCTTCCAGGGATTCTTCGAGCGTTTTTTCAGCTTTCCAACCTAGTAATTGTTCCGCTTTTTCCACATTTCCGTAAATCTTTTCAATATCACCTGCACGTCTTACCCCTATTTCGTAATTGACCTTTATTTTATTGACTTTTTCAAAAGTATTTATCAATTCCATGACTGTATTTCCCTGACCTGTCCCGACATTAAAAACATCGTATGAATTAGTGCCTGATTGCTCCTGAAGGAATTTTAACGCCATGATATGAGCTTTTGCCAAATCAACCACATGAATAAAATCTCTTATGCAGGTACCATCGGGTGTATCATAATCATTACCGAAAACCATCAGTTTTGGGCGGAGACCTGCTGCAACCTGTGTAATAAAAGGTACTAAATTACTCGGTATTCCACGAGGCAATTCTCCTATCAGTCCGGAATGATGGGCTCCTATCGGATTAAAATAACGCAGTGAAATAGCTTTTAGAGGAATATTAGAACCTACCGTATCCCGAATAAGATCCTCACAAATTACTTTTGTATTACCATAAGGTGAAGTAGCTGCCTGCCGGGGAGTAGTCTCTAAAACAGGGATATTTTCAGGTTGACCGTAAACGGTACACGAAGAAGAAAACACCAGATTCTTAACACCCGTTTTTAGCATAACTTCTAATAAGGTAGCTGTAGAACCTACATTATTGATATAATATTTTAAAGGATGCTCAATAGATTCATTTACAGCTTTATATGCAGCAAAATGAATTACTCCTTTAATATTTTCTTTTCTGATAATTTCCTCCAATATGACCGCATCATTACAATCATCCCAATAATATTTTACCGGAAAACCCAGAATTTTCTCCAGTCCCAGGAGAACGGAAGGATCTGAGTTACTGAAATTATCAATAATAATTGGTTCAAAACCGGAATTATACAGTTCAACTATTGTATGAGAGCCAATAAAACCAGCTCCGCCTGTTACTAAAATCTTCATACCTCTTTCATTTAAATTAATAGATCCCTCACTTCATATGCAAGTTTCTGAGCCTGTTCATAAGTATTTGCTTCAGAATATATCCGAATAACCGGCTCTGTATTGGATTTCCTCAAATGAATCCAACTGTTATCATTTTCAATCTTGATTCCGTCGATAGTTGTAAACTCGTAATCCGGAAATTTCAATTTTATTTTTTTCAAAACGGTTTCCATAGATAAATCATCCTGAAGTTCGATTTTATGTTTGTACATAAAATACTGAGGGTATTTACTTTTCAGCGCTGACATGGTACTGTTACCTGTCGCCAAATGACTTAATAACAGACCAATTCCCACCAAAGCATCTCTTCCGTAATGCAATGCGGGATATATAACTCCGCCATTTCCTTCTCCCCCGATAATCGCATCAACCTCCTTCATCTTCTCCACTACATTTACTTCACCCACAGCAGATGCAAAATATTTTCCTCCATGCAGATTCGTAATATCTTTCAAGGCTTTTGTTGAAGATAAATTTGATACTGTATTACCCTTTTGGTGAGATAATATGTAATCTGCTATTGCGACAAGCGTATATTCTTCATTAAATGGTTCTCCATTTTCACACATTAGCACTAATCTGTCCACATCAGGGTCCACAGCAATGCCAATATCATAATTACCTGTCAACATTTTTTCATGCAATTCTGTCAAATTTTCAGTTAGTGGTTCAGGATTATGAGCAAAATCACCGGTAGGTTCACAATTTAATAGTTCAATGGTCTCTACGCCCAGGCTCCTCAGTAAAATTGGCACGGCAATCCCCCCGGTAGAATTAACAGCATCAACAACAACTTTGTATTTTTTATTTTTAATTGCTTCGGTATTTACAAGAGGTAAGCTCTTAATCGCTTCGATATGATGATTCAAATAATCGGATTTGGTAGAATAAGTCCCCAAATCATTTACTTCTGCATATTGATAATCATGAGTTTCCACACGGGCCAAAACCTGAGATATATCTTTGGCTGAAATAAACTCTCCCCTTGCATTCAGTAACTTCAGGGCATTCCACTCCTTAGGATTATGACTCGCCGTTAAAATAATTCCTCCCAGCGCATTTTCAGCTGTTACTGCCATTTCTACGGTTGGAGTAGTCGATAATTCTAAATCTATAACATCCAATCCAATAGATTGTAAAACCCCGCTGACAATTTTTGCAATAGCTTCTCCTGAAAGTCTTGCATCTCTTCCTATTACGATTTTTTTACGTGTAGCATCGTTATCTTTCAACCAGCTTCCAAAAGCAGCCACAAAAGATATAATATCATTGGGAGTAAGACTATTCCCAACGGCTCCACCGATGGTTCCTCTTATTCCGGATATAGATTTAATCAGAGACATAAATATTTATTTAAGTTATTATAATGAAAATTATACAGGAAATTCAAATCCGGCAGTTCCCAATTTCAATAAAGATTCCGGAAAAGAGACCCCAATGAATCAGGTCCCTTTCTGTTCAATTGAAATAGTTCTAAAATTATAATTTTGACCCTATCCTTAACATTCACCCATGTGTAACGATAATTTATATACGCAATACACTTTCAGACAGGGAATCTATTTTTTAAGCTCTGTCCTCAGAAAACAAATTGTTTTACGCATGCCAACATTACTATTTTATTTCGGCATAGATTGATATCTTTTTAATCAGGTTTAGAGAGATTAATAATCTTCTGAGAATTAGAAATCATAGCTGAAGCACTCTTTTTTTCTAAAGATTTGATTTCAAATGTGCTTAACTCCTGGTTCAATTGTTTAAGTTCTCTCATTCTGTTTTGTTTTGAATAAAGGTCCTTAAGAATTCGAATTTTCTCAAAATCCTGAACACCTTCAATGAGTTTCTCGAATCTGATTGATGTTTTTGGTCCTGGATAAATCTGATAAGTATCTCCACCCGGCCAGGCTGTATATCGTGAATCTTCTGAAGGGTTCAGCGGCCAACTATTATAAGCCCATCGCAAATATCCGGTAAATCCTTTCGCAGCGGCGTACCAACCCAGCCAAACATGCTCGGCTGGTGGTGAAAAAGTGAAACCATTCGGATATTTTTCAACACAACAAGTATAAAAGGTACTGGGCTTACCGGCTTTTTTTCTTTTCGCTAAACTCTTTGCTTTAAACAATGATTTAGAGGCTATGCTATAGTCAAAAATGTCATTTTCTATTTCAGGATGATATGCTCCCGCCAAAGATATTTTCCAATTTGAATCAATCTCTTTTAAAATATTAATTGCAATTTTCATGTCTTCCAAGGGTCTTTCATCCACTGAGATACTCGTAATATTAAACCAGTTTTTATCTTTAAGATGCTGAGTAAAATCTATCAGCATCGTTTTCCAAAATTCCTTGTATCCTTCCGATTTGGTTTTTAAAATAATTGTAGTATCTCGCCCAAGCATCTCATCGTGATATAAGAATGACTCTGACCAGGGTATCATTGTATAGCAGTTAATGCGTTTATTAATGCCGCAGCTCATTACAAATTCAACATATTTATCAAATAGAGAATAATCATACTCCCAGTTCCCATTTTTTTTCTTAATCCATTTAATTAAGCTCGGGCAATCATCAAACGTCTGATGTCCCCAGGGTTCGTTAATTATACTTGTTGTAATATTTTTTTGCCCTGCTTTTGCTAATGTATTAAAATAAGGTCTCATGAGGTTAAAATGTTCCTCACTCCAAAGGGGAACATGATGGATTCTGGCTATGGCAGCAGGACTTTGCCATAAATCCAGATCAAAAGCCCATTCCTCCGGCGCAGGCAGCACATGATCTATTACGTTTATTTCTAAGGAAAGTTCATATTTGCGATCTGCATTTATGATAATTTTCCCCTTATATTGTCCCGTACTACTGTTTTTAGGTATATCAATAGTTAGCCAGACAGGCTGAACAATATCCTTTAATATGTGAGTACTTACTCTTTCATCAATCAGGTCTGTAACCCATAAAGAATCATATGCATTGATCTTATGTTTTACACAATCCGGTACATAAGTATCGGTTTTGACATAGTTTAAAAATCTTGCTTTAATGTCTTTAATACTTTCTCCGTTTGTATTAATTAATTCTATGGGATCAATCATCAGATCAGGAATATCTATTTTACTAAATACTGCAAATTGCAAACTAAGTCTTTCTCCTTTCCAGGCTTTGGCTTTGGTTGATTTTTCAAGCTTAAAATGTACTTTTTGCCCCTTTATAAAGCGCAAATTACTATTTACAAAGCTTACCTGCACTAACTCTTTAGCCGATTTCTGAGAGACAGATTGTCCGTTACAATTTGATATTAAAGTTATTAATAAATACAATATTCCTGCTTTCCTCATATACACAATTGTTTTATAAAAGGTACATCTATTTCTGTCATAAATGTACCTTTCAGACTAATGATAAACTATTCTGATTTGATAATTTTATATGTTTGTTTATTATTGATTACTAATACATAAACGCCGGGAGATAAATTTGAAATATCTATTTTATTGGCTCCCACCTTATGAAGCTGCATTTCTTTTCCTTCTTCCGAATAAATATGCATAGTATTTATTTCTTCTGATAGCCCCGAAATTGTTACTATTGAAGTTGTCGGGTTAGGAAAAACAATTACCTTTGAAGAATCTATTTCACTTTCCTGATTATCTGTTCTTGCTCCGGAAATATTTTTCTTGTAAATCTTAATTTCCGTAATATTTCCGTACCCGCCATCCGGTGATAGATATCGAACATAACGGGCAGGAATACCATTCTGAGCAATACTCGTGAGATAGTAGTCCGTAAATGAAAGATTGGCATCTTGTGGGACAGTATAAATAGTAACAGGATTGCTAAAATTAGCATCTGTACTTGTCTGAAACTTTCCGCCACGCATTCTGTTTGCCCAACCATTTCTTGGTCTGAATACAATACATGAAATATTTTGTGTACTGCCTAAATCCAGTCCGGCCCACTGACCATTTGGAGATGGCGCATCGAACCATGTATTATTATTACCATCAAAAACATGTTCTTTAACATCACCATAATTACCAAAAGAACCCGGTGAACCTAAAACTGTCCCGCTTAAAAGAGTTGTTGTACCGGAACAAGCCGTTGCAGAACTAAAACTTTCCACAAAAATATTAAAATCTGTAGTACTCGTTAAATCCTGGATTCCGCAGGCAGCAGGTGTTCTCCATGTAGCATCACAAACCTGTACTCTCATTCTTACTAGCCCATTTACAGCATTACTCGGAACAGTTACATTAAATGAATAATTATTACTATTTGTTTCTGTTTGCAATGTTCCTCCAAAGAAAGAGACTTCACTATCTTCAAATGTATTATTCCCATTCCAATCAATCCATACCTTTGTTACGGCCCTAAATGAGGCCATAGATGTTATAATGTTTACATTAAATATTCCTCCCTGTGTGGTAGTGATCCAGGTAGAAGAGAATTGTTCATAACCACCTTCGGAATATTTATCCCTGGAATAATTAATATTTGTTTTAGCATTTGACGTAGTAAGATTTTGTATAAAATACCCTTTATATTTACCTCCTCCTACAGCACAATACCTGTCTGATGCAAAGTAATTATAAGTATTTTGCTGAACCGGGCTTGTTGATCCGCTCTGCCAGCCAAGTGTTACCGTTATCGGTCTTCCGTCTGTGGGTAATGTAGCAGTCTGGGTTGATAATGTACTACCGCTCAGTGTCTGGGAATTAGTGATCATATTTCCAAAGTCCTGATAAGAAGTTGTAAATATCCATTGCGAAACAGGTGTTGTTCCGTTACTTGTCCATGAAAAAGTACTGACAGCATTTGTTAATTGAGTATTAGGTACCGGACTATAGATAGAAGGAGAACAAGCTGTCAAACTACTACTTATTTCAATGTTAAAATCCGTAGTACAGGATACTCCATCAATGAGGCAGGCATTAGGCACATCGTTCCAGGCATCCCTGATCTGTACCCTCATCCTGGTAGTCCCTAATACGGCATTGGATGGGACTGAAATATTGAAGCTATACTTTGTCAGATTAGCACAACTCTGAAATATTCCTGCTGAAAAAACCTCTTCTCCTGAGTCGCTGAAATCTCCATCTCTGTTCCAATCTATCCAGGCCTTTGTACGACCACAAACAGCGGTCTGAGAATTTTGCAGATTAAACATAACACTACTGCCAGGCTTCACTTTTATGTTATTATTGGTATAGTAATCATACCCGTTTAAAGGAGTATAGCTCTGATTATAACTTATATTTCCATTACAGGCATTTGTGGTTTCTAATTTTGAAAGATAATATTCGCCCGTATTCCACTGAGTAGAAGCTGAACAATAAATATCTGAAACGAAAAGATCAAAATCCGTAGTTTCAGTAAAATTGTTAATTCCACAGGACACCGGTAAAGCTTGCCATGCATCTCTGAGCTGGATCCTCATTCGTTTTTTCCCAATACTTGCCCCTGTCGGAACAGTAATACTGATCGTGTAATTTAAAGGATTGCTGCATGATTGAAAAGTACCTCCTGTAAAAAAATCCTCCCCTGAGTCTAGAAAATCATTATCCCCATTCCAGTCTATCCAGACTTTTAGCCTCGCACAATTGGATGCACTTGAGCTATTTAAAATTAAGGAAAAATTGGTTCCTGCTCTCGCTGAGATAAAAGATGAGGTATGATGGCTAACTCCCCCTGTGGGATAAGTACCACCTGTAAAGTTAAGGTTACTTATGGCACCTGTTGTACTGGCGCTGGATAAATAATAACTTGTATAACTTCCTCCCCCCACTTTACAAACCCCATAATTTCCTGAAGCAATATCCTTTAAAAGCTGCTGCCCCTGCACTACCAGCGGAAATGCACCTGTTCCGTTATTTTTTGTAAACTGATTAATTTTTGCATTCAGGGCAGCCAGTGCTTCCAGGTCAAAAAGGTCGGTTGAAGCACTTAATTGATTCCGGAGTATTTTACTTTTTTCAAAATCCTGAATCCCGTCTCTTAATAGTTCCAACCGGATACTGGACATAATTTCGGCATTTGATTCATTAGAACTTCTGTAAATCATGGCAAAGTCCCCGGCTGTGTTCCCCTTATTTCTTAGCTCAAAAGGGTTTATATCATACCAATTGTCATAGCCCCATCTTAAATATCCATCCAGGTTCTCCTTTAAAGCATGCCAGGACATCCAGCTCATTTCAGCCGGGTTATTTTGCGGGGTAAGATAATTATTCGGAATTGTTTCAGAGCAACTGGTATAAAAGGTAGATACCGGATTGGTATGCCCTGTTGCTAAAGCTAAATTACCGGATTTATCATACAAATTACTCACTACGTCACTACTTAACTCTTTCCAATGTGCCACTCCGATTTTCCATGCACTATTGTTGTTTTTTATCAGCGTTATAACCTGCTGCATTTTGTCATCGGCTATCTCATCCATAAATAACACGGTCTTATCAAACCAGCCATTACTAACCAAATAGGTTCTGAAACTTGTTAGGAAGTCATTCCACCTAGTATTAAATGTTGCTGATCCAACCGGAGCACTTAAGTTTTTCATCGTACTGCTGCTCTCATCCCAATATGGAATCACATCCTCGTTCCATCCAACCAGAGAGAAACAATTTATCTGTCCGGATATACCTACAGAATCTCTGAGGAATTTCACATATTTTGTAAAAGCTGAATAATCATAGTTCCATGTACCATTGGTTTTTAAAGTCCATTTTATCATTGATGGGCCACCAAGTGCCTGATCCTTGATATGTGTAGTTACTGCTTTTTGCCCCATATCAGCCAGTAACTTATATTCGGGCTTAATCAACTGCAAATGTTGGTCGGACCAGACTGCAATCTGAGAATTGGGATGACTCTCATTATAATATTTTAATATCTGATAAGGATATTGCCATAAATCCAGGTGGAAAGACCATTGAGAAACAGCCGGAAGTGTTTTATCCACTACCTGAATGCCAAGATTAAATGTTTTCTGTACTGTGCCATTGACTTTAACCTGAATAGTACCGGTATAAGTCCCGACAGCTGCGGAAGAAGGTATATCAACCGTTACCCATATTTTAATCGGGTCCTGCGTAGTTAATGTAGAAACAGGTATAGCAGATAAAGCATCTGCTATCTGTACAACCGGCTGATTAGCCCGGGTTGAATATTCAGAACAGGACCTTGCTTCCGGATCACCATTAGCATATTGTGCAAATCTAAGTTTAATATTGGAGGACGGGATAGTTTGTGTTCCCTGAATCAGATCGCTTACTGTATAACTGATATTATTAAGGCTTGTAGTTCCCGAATTCCATAATACAATTTGTTTGTAAAGTCTGTCTCCTTTCCAGGCAACATCGCTCCATTGCAGGGAAGAAGTACCTGTAAAAGCCTGCCCGGATTGATATCGGCTGAATTTACTGTCAAATGAGCCTTGTAAGTTTTGACTAAAGGTCTTTAAGACCATCAAAAACAAAACCAATCCCAGCAGCAATCGTCTTAAAAGAAAAAATATTTTCATAGTTTCATTGGGTTTTATTTAATAATTGCCGTTAAAGATTACAACGGCAATTATTAAACAGGTTAGCTAAGATTCATTTTTCAATTATTAATCACCACTTTTTTAGTAAAGTGTGAATTATTGATAATCGCTTTGATGATGTACATTCCGGTAGCTAAATCTTTTGTTTTTATAGTAAACTGATCTGCAGAATCGGCAATATCTGTATGCACGAGTGCTTTTCTACCTAATAAATCAAGCAATTCAAAATGTACCTCCCCGCTGACTTTTTTAGAAAGGAATACCATTAATGCTCCGTTATAGCTTGGATTGGGGGCAACTTCCATAGCTAATTCAGGGCCTTCTTCTGCCGCTTCACGACTACCGCTCAAGGTTGAGGTATAAGTAGCGACCAACGTAGATGTTGAACTGTTTGCCGGATTATTCTGATACACTTTCACGACATTCCCGGGTGAGGAAAGCAAACCGGCTGTCTGATTACTGACAATCAGTTTTCGTTTGAATCGGATGTCATTATAGAAATCCTGCTGATCTTTGTAGTCATCTGTATAATCGGGTGCCTGAATGTTTTCCGGATTTGCAGGATTAGGCGGGGTTCCAGTAAAGGCTCCATTAGTTGCGCTGAACACTTTCGCCAGATCATAAATACAGCTTGGATTTGTACGAGCCCGTATCCCATAATAGTCGGTATATGAAAGCAGAGGAATGACAAACTGCCATGGTGCACTTAGCTGACTTGCATAGGTACTTGTATTAAACAGTGTATTCTGAATATAGTTGTTGTATTGATCAAGATCCGAAGGATTAACAATACGTTTGACACTTGAGGAATATACGTACGGTGGTAACCCTTGCTGACCTATAGAATTTTTATTGATATTCAGCCAGTTACTTGAGTAATGAAGTGCCCAGTCATTCCAAAACCAAGCTCGTCTGACCAATCCATCATATCCGTTGACATACGTTCCTACTTCAGATACAGGACTCACTGTAGTTTCACTACCTCTCATGGGTAAATATTTCCAGGTATACTCATCAGCATAATCATTCGTTTTTGACCATCTGTTTGGTTTCGGATAGCCTGCAGCATCATAATAGTTTCTTCCCTCTCCCGTTTCGTCATTCACCGTCGCCCGGAATCCATCCTGATAACGATACTTGCTTTGGAGATCCTGGAGTCCATAAACCCAATAATTAGTTTTATTGGCAGAAGAAATTCCCAGCCATCTCGCTTCATTATCTGATAAGTTGCGAGGTACTGCAACAAGGCCTTTTTCATTGTTGGAGTAGTCCACCACCTTGATTTTACGATATAATTCGCTTCCGTTCCGATATACCACTTTTAAAGCATAATATCCGGCTGTTGTAAATGTACATGTTAAGGTTTTCTTTAGTGTACTAATAGTTGAAACACCACTAACTGTACCTGTTGCTCCGGAGCCAATCAACGTATAGGTATTGGTATTATCCGAACCATCGCTGTTAAGAGGTTTAAGATAATATTGAAGATAGGCTTTGGTAGCGTTTGGCGTGCTGCTCTTCACTTTTTCACCATAAGTTCCAATAGAATAAGAACCATCAAGCAAATAATCCCGAACGCGTTTCGCCATTGACCGATTAGAGAGATACCATTCTTCATCATTGTTATCAAACATGAACGGATCACCATCCAAAGCGGTAAATGTCAAAGCTGTATTTGTATTCACTATATAACTACGATCGAACTTATTAATGTATTTGGTCGAAGATCCAAACTGGCGAGCAGTTGTAAAATCTCCACCTGAAGCTTGCCTGTACTCTTCCTGAAAAATACCTGTTCCTTGTCCTGGTCCTTCAGGAAATGCTTGACCATTCATCTTTTCAATGCCACAGAACAAGAGAAAGATTCCAGACAACTCCTTCCCTGCAACAGGGACTTTCTGCGAAGTACTCGTCCGCTGGTAATAGGCTGTAAGCCATCCATAAGCCGGTTTGTCAAGATTGATTCCTCCGGTTCCTTTCTTATTTACCCACTGCTGCCAGCTCGTTTCACCTGATGTAGAATAAGGAGTCAGAATCTGGTCTTTTACGCTATAGCTCGTTTCCGTAATATTACCTAGACGATCCATGGAAGAATAAACAAGTGTATACTTGGCTTTTTCCGCATCAGTTTTATTAGCAACCCCCCGTAGCCAATACCTGACACCTGTTTCACCATAGGAAGGTGTGCTTTCTCCAACCAACGCTTCGTAAAATCCCAGACTACGCGGAATCTCACGGATACTTTCACTATCCAACGGAGACGAAACATTCATTGTGATGACTATTGTTTTCGAGCCTCCGCCTATTCGGATTACACCCGGATGCATAACGTTCGGGCCATTTCCATCCGGATGATCCCAATCTGTATTCCGGTCCTGTATTTCATATCCTGCATACAATCTTCCTGATGCCTGTGCATTGAAATTCTTGTTAAGCACAAATTTGCGTTGCGCATTCACCACGTCGTTAATTGCAAAACCACTTTCGGGGAAACCTGTATAATCATTGTAATTCTGATCCTTCCCTTCCGGCATCGTTTTCCAGAGCAACTTTTCCAATTTGGTAATTCCGGCGGACTGTTGACATCCCGGCGTAGTACATGGAGTCAATGCACTTTTATTGGGATCTTCCGTTACCTTGGGATACTTCGTGTTGAAATAAGCCAGTTCATCATCATCAAATCCTTTCATAAACTTTGTTACCCCATCATACCCCTGCACGTTAGGTTCCCATGGCCAGTTGTTCGAATATGTGAGATATTGAATATTCAACCCCTCCTTCTGATCCTGTCGCTGGTAAACAGGCGCACTATCAGTCCCCATATTTTTACAGGTATAGGAAGCAACCCCTTCTCCGGTTCGCGTCAGATAGGTAAGACTTCCATCAGAGTTAGTGGTAGTCGCAAGATGGCATTTAGGCCAGGTCAATGATGGTGTATATTTCGTCACATTGCCATCCATAACCCTGTCGGCCGTCCAACTCCAACGATAACGGGGTAACCCTTGAACCATATCTTTCTGCCAGCTCGGGTATAACTCAGATTGGGTTGATGGACGCGACCGCATCATCAGTGTATGAACTCGCGAGTCATAACCGATAAATGGTCTGGGGCCACCCGGTTGAACATTTGGATTGCAGTGAAACATCATGTCGCCGGCAAACGCAGCCGGCCAGACAGATGGGACACCAGCAATATCCGGTGCATTATCCAATGATGATTTGTATTCGATAGAAACATCATCGCCTAGCTTCAGAGATACATTAGCGAGAATTTCTTCTGCATTACTATCAGCGGTATTTACATTGATCCGTTCTGTACCGTTCACCAGCAATTTAAATTGAAAATCATCTGACCCAAAATAGTTATTCAAATCACTAAACGTCAAGTTGGTTTTGTTGCAAGGCAATCTGATTCCTTTAAGTGTCGCATTGGTAACTGTAACTTCAACAATCGTTTTAATAAACGGAGAATCCGTTTCTATGCATTCAATTTCATCTTTATCTTCCAGATCTGAAAGACTGAAATCGCCAATTAATTTTTTATTAAACAAACTACTTGCTATTGCATTAACGATGCATCCACCAACCATAGCCGGAATCTTATACCTACCCCGGAAGTAATATCCAACACTCCGAGCTCCTTTGATACAAGCCGTTCCGCCTTTCAACAATGCAATTAGGGAACTCGAAGCTCGCCTAACATCGATTATGTTTCCTGTATTTTTTTCTTTATATGCACGACATGCTCTGGGATCATAAATTTGCATCGATGACAGCCGCATTAACATATTGGATTCAGAAACATTTATGAGAGACATAGAATCTAGAGGGTTCTCAATCTGTATAACTCTTGCCTGTTCAACATAGTCCAAAGAAGACGAGCTATTATGATCCGAATAGCATGAATACAATTTTGGACCTTTTCCATCTGTGACCATAGGATTATACAAGTACACGTTCAATTCTATTTTCCCACCAGGGCCAAAATTGTCTGCGTAAATACCTCCGTTTCTGTAACCCGCTACACCGTCAACACTATAGTATAGCATCATTGCATTCAATTCCTGAACATCTGAGCCCGTAGTCCCCATCTTTGCGTCTTTTGCATTTTTGGGATTGAGGCTGCTAAAAGTACGCGAAGTACTACCAACCGTAATTTGGCCGATTGCCGGCAACGGTAATAACATTCCAAGACATAAAATAACCTGGAGTAAGCTTGTCAGTTGTTTCATCATGATTTGTGCTTTTATCCGGGCCTAGTTTTCCCGTGCCCAGAATAGTTTCAATTATTTTCTAATCTGTTCCTTAAGCACTTCCAACTCCATTCGTAACTGTTTCACCATATGTAATTCTGCCTCAAGAATCTTAATTTTCTTCTGCTGTTCAATCGTATACAACATCAAATGCTCTATTTTTTCCAGGAATACAGTATTCAAATTATGACTGGAATAACCATCTTTTCTTACTTCCTGTTCAGAAGGAATCCCTGGCAAATGTCGATACTCCTGAATAAATTTTTCGACTTCCGGCAACTCAGGCAACAGATATCCAGGTTGAAACACTTCATCCTTCCAAATCGTTTTTGGTGAATAAACAAAGTCCTCACTAACCACCCCTTTTTGCACCCACAAATTATATTTCTTCAGGTAATCACCCTTTACTGCACCAGCTTCAATACCTCTCCATCCACCGATATAGGTTGGTCCGCCAACTGTCAGTGCTGCATTACCTACACGGGCGTCTGTGTTGATGCTAACTGAAGTAAGACTATCAGAATCATTATTAAAGATGGCATGACCATGAACATCCATTAACAGAGTGGTTGAATTGGAGACGTTTTTGCCTACTTCCAGTTGTACCACAGGCGTCGTTGTCCCAATTCCCACACGTCCGTTCCCATCCAGCGTCATAACGTGTTGCGTTGGAGTTGCTGCAGTAGCGTCTGTCCCTTGTTTCCATGTATAGAAATCAAGGGCATTCCCTGCCATTCCACCGCCATTATGACGGGAACGAATCGCATGCATGTAATTTGCTGTGCCGTTAAAGCCAAACAAAAGCTGCTCATTACCAGTAGTTGCAGTATTGCTTCCTCCCTTCAAAAGAGTGGTTGTTTGAGCCATATTTACCCCACCCGAAAACGTAGCTCCTCCCTCATTCCAGAATTTTATTTTTCTGTTTGTACCAGAGGTTCCGGCTCCGATAATATCAAGTGCATCAGAGGTAAAGGTCTGATAGCCTATCTTACCGGCATTCGCTTCCCGCCCTGAAATCGTTGAGCCTAAATCCAATAGAGTTCCAATACTTGAAGAACCAGTCGGCGTTTGCCAGGAAGCTAAGCCATTGGCATCGGAAGTCAGGACTTTTCCATTACCCGGTGTACCTCCCGTTATTTTAAGCTGCCCATTTACCTCTAGTTTTGCGCCAGGAGTAGTGGTACCAATGCCGACATTACCATTTCCATCTAGCGTCATGACATGTTGAGTTGGGTTAGCATTAACAGCATCCGTTCCATATTTCCATATATAGAAATCCAAGGCATTACCCACCATTGCAGTACTGTTATGACGGGAACGAATAGCATGCATGAATCCGCTTCCACTCCAGCCAAACAATAGCTGCTCATTACCAGCTATTGTAGTAGCACCACCTCCCATCATTAGAGCAGTCGTTTGAGTCATGTTTACACGGCCTGAAAACGTAGCTCCTCCTTCATTCCAGAATTTTATTTTTCTGTTTGTAGTAGAGGTTCCAGCTCCGACAATATCAAGTGCATCAGGCGTTAAGGTTTGATAGCCTATCTTACCAGCATTCCCATCACGCCCGGTTATGGTTGAGCCTAAATCTAGAAGAGGTCCTATGCTAGAAGAGGTCAGCGTTTGCCAGGAAGCAAGGCCATTGGCATCAGATGTCAGGATTTTTCCACTGCCTGGTGTACCTCCCGATATTTTAAGTTGCCCGTTTACCTCTAGTTTCGCACCGGGAGTAGTAGTACCAATACCCACATTCCCGTTTTTAAGCAAAGTCATCAGCCAATATTCGGAAGCGGTACCTGGACATTCATCCGTTCCTGAACAAGGGTCCCCATTCGCTTCTAAATAACCAAATCTTAAATCATTAAATCTCTTATACAAACCATATTTATTGTGTCCACTTGCCCAATCAACCGTTTCGCTGTTTGCTCTAATAGTTCCAACATTTCTTAATCCAGTGTAAGCATTATAACCATCTTCGGATCGATAAGTATCAAGTGAACCGAACGTGAGATAATTATATTGCGCCCAGTTCCTATTATCAAGTTCATAATAAGATTCTGTTGAGCTGTTACTGGTAAGAGGTGCAATTCTTTTTGTATATGTACTCTGCGCCCTTATGTCTATAGTCAAGCATAAAATCACAGCACCCAAATACAATAATTTCTGTAGAAAACACCTTTCCCCCAAAGAAAAAACGACTACCTTTTTAATAAAATTTTTAGCATTTTTCATATTTTTTGTTTTTTGAAGTGATAAAAATAATTCTTTTACGAAGTCATCTATTTTGGTGGGTCAGGAAATCTATAAAAATGATGCAGCAATTAGTATCCCGGATTTTGAGTAAGGCCTTTTATCAAAATCAATTCAGTAGAAGGTTTAGGAAGTAACTTACGGTTATCATTTACATCCGGATACCATCCTTTCATCGTTGATACAAGCAGATTACGACGCACAAGATCAAACCAGCGGTTATGTTCAAAAGCTAATTCCCAGTTGCGTTCGTCCAGTACTGCTTTATCAAAAGCATCTTTCGACAGGCCGGCAGGCAAATCGGCCAGGCCGGCACGTTTCCGAACCTTATTGATAGCAGCCAGCGCCGCAGCAGACGGACTTCCCTCGGCCTGATTAGCTGCTTCAGCGTATATCATAAGGACATCAGCAAAACGTAGCAGGGGAGCACAAAAATCTCCGTCACTTCCATTGCAAACATCATTGGGGCCGCATGGGGCACCGCCATCACGATATTTGGCGATATAAGGTTGTCCATAATCAGATTTCTCCCAGCTAGTGCCATCCCGCAATTGAGTATGAAAGGATGCATCTTTGCGCGGGCCTTCCGGAAACATGGCAAAGAAGCGTTTATCTGTCTCAAAATCTCCCCAGCCGCCTTCTCCTCCATCCCAGGGTCTGGTTGCTAAATGAAAGTGGCTCGCAGAGATATGTCCGCCATTTGATACGCCTTGCAGCGCAAAAATGAATTCTTTGTTGCTAAGTTTGTTTTTAACCAGCCAGAGGTCCGCAAAATTGGGCTCCAACTGATAAACATTCATGTCCATCACCTCTTTAGCCTTGTCACGGGCAAGGGTATATTTATCATTCTGGTTGAGAGGCCAGCCAGCCATTGTCAGATATACTTTGGCTAATAATGCTTTTGCAGCTCCCTGTGTAGCTCTGCCCTTTTCACTGAATGTTACAGGTAATTTAGTTTCCGCATCCTTCAAATCCTTCACAATCAAGGCATAGATATCTGAAACGCTGGATTGTACTACACTCTCGGTTTTGGTTTGATTTTCGTAGGTAATTAATGGTACCTCACCAAACCAGCGGGTAAGGTTGAAATAACTAAGCGCACGGAGGAACTTAGCCTGTCCTTCAAATTCTGCCTTTTTATCAGCGGAAACACTTTGAGCATTAGGTAAATTGCCTATTACAAGGTTGGCATTAGCAATACTGGCATAACTTATTTTCCAGAGTGGAGTTGTTATTTCATCGAAAGAGCCGACATTGGCATTAAGAGCTTCTATCCCTTTCCAACGCTTTATGATGGTATGGATATCTTCAGCACCTGCCTCAGCAATAAAGGGAAAATCGTAGTCAAACCCATCATAACCCTGAAATAATGGATGGTAAATACCTGTCACTGCTGTCTCAAAATCTGACGAAGTCTTATAGAAATTCTCAGGAGCCAACAGACCTTCCGGTTTTTCATCAAGACTAACGCAGCCTGCAGTTAAACCTAATGCAAAAATTAGCGGATATATTTTTTTATATGATGTCATCATCTTCTGTTCTTGTATTAATATTTTAAAATTTGATATCTAAGCCCAATGTGAATGTTTTTTGAGCAGGATAGGTAGCTAAGTCTACACCGGCCCGGGTATCAACGCCGGAACTGGATTCAGGATCAAAGCCTGTGTACTTTGTAAAAGTGAATAAATTTGTTGCACTCAAATACACACGCAACTGACTCATTTTTAAACGATTAATTACATTTTTCGGCAACGTATATCCTAAAGAAATATTTTTCACTCTCAGATAAGAGCCATCCTCAAGCCAGCGCGATGAGTTGAGGCGTCCGTCATTACTACCTTTAAAAGAAGGAACATCTGTATTTTCATGCTGCGGAGTCCATCTGTCCAGCACTTTACGGCTTGTTGCATCTCCATCAGAGCCGGGCGCCTCAAAGCGAACCCTTGAAAGGTTATAAATCTTATTGCCCTGTACACCTTGCAAAAGAATGTTTAAGTCTAAATTTTTATAGCTAAAACTGTTATTCCAGCCGAAAGTATATTTAGGCTGCGCATTCCCGATATCAACAATATCTTTATTGTCAATTACCCCGTCTCCATTCTGATCTATGTATTTTGAATCACCGGGAACGGCTCCGTATTTTTTAGCCTGCTCTGCTTCCCCACTTTTCCATACGCCGTTATACTGGTATCCTCTGAACAATCCTAATGGCTGGCCAACTTCAAGCCATAGACTTTGTCCAAAACCGGGAAGCCCTGGATTTCCAAGTAATATTTCAGTCTGACCTTCAGCCAGAGCCAGTACTTTGTTACTATTTGAAGCAAGGGTAAAACCTGTATGCCATGTAATATCCTGTTTAATCGGAGTACCTCCAATGTATAGTTCAAAGCCTTTGTTTTCAACAGAGCCCACATTTTTCAGGATAGTACCATTTCCACCGGCAGTCATCGGAGTAGGTACCGACAATAATAAATCGCTGGTTTGTTTATTATAATAATCAGCAGAAAGCTCTAATCTTCCGTTAAGGAAAGTAGCATCCAGACCAATATCAGATTGTGTTGTTTTCTCCCAGCGTAAATCCGGGTTAGCATTTCCCCCTACTCCTACTCCTGTGCTAAGATTTGTCCCATTTATCGGATATGGATTGTAGGTATTTAAGGAGGCTAAAGACTGGTACGGAGAAATCGCCTGGTTTCCGACAATCCCATAACTTCCCCGAAGTTTCAAATCGTAAAATACATTTTTCAGGTTCGTCATAAACGATTCGTTTAATATATTCCAACCGATGGCAGCTGAAGGAAAACTTCCCCATTTGTTATTCGCACCAAAAACAGATGAACCATCAGAACGTAAAGAGAGTGTTAATAAATATCTGTCTTTATATCCATAATTTACACGACCTAAATATGACATAAGGGTACGGCTATTCCGATATGAACTTGAAATCTGCGGTTTTTGACCCAACGACAAATTATTATATGTAAGCGCATCGGTAGAGAATCCTATTGCGCCGGCATAACTTCCATTATTTTCTTCAAATTGTTGCTCTACTACTCCGGTTAATTTCAAATTATGCCCTCCCTTTATTGCCGTTTCGTAAGTCAGCATATTTGTATTCTGAAGAAACAGATTCCTTTGATTAACAATACTTGCCATTTCTGTTCCGCTTGCTCTGGTAGGCAGCGAATTAAAGTAGTCATTTCCCTCAAACTCGCTACTTCTGTATGAACCCAAAACTGTCAGATTCAAACCCTTTAAAATCTGATAATTTATGTTCCCTGTAAAATTGGTGGTTGTGGTAAGATAATCACGTACAGGCTCCGTTGCTAAAGCCAGGGGATTGTAATTTGTATTGGGTCCTGCACCACCGCCCGGAAGGGTATAATTGCCTTGTGAATCATATATAGATTTGGTTGGTGACCAGACCAATGCCGAAAATACAGGGCTACCAGCATTATTTCCGGCAAAAGTATTCAAAACAGTCGGGTGATCCATTTCCCGTACTAAAAAGCCATTTATACCCAGGCTTAACTTTTCAGAAAGATTGGTTTTCAGATTTGTTCTGATCGCATAACGGTTATAAGAAGAACCTTGCACCAAACCTTTCTGGGTAGTGGCATTCCCTGAAACATAGTATGAAGTTTTTTCAGTGGCATTACTGATGCTCAGCTGATGGTTCTGTGTAAATCCGTTCCGGAAAATGGCATCCTGCCAATCTGTTCCCCCCTTCGCCTTAAAGCCTGCAATATCCGCATCTGAAAATACCGGATTCTGTCCATACTCTCTGCGGTTAGCATTAACACTCTCGGCATATTCCGCTGCATTAAGCTGATCGAGTTTTTTACGAACCTGGGTTACACTAAAATAAGTATTGTAAGAAATTTCAGGAGCATCATTTTTACCCTTTACTCCTTGTTTAGTTGTAACTAAAATTACCCCGCTTGAGCCTCTTGAGCCATAAATTGCCGTAGCAGAGGCATCTTTTAAAACTTCTATTGATGCCACATCATTCGGATTCAATGTGGTAAGACTTCCTCCCTGCATTCCATCAATTACAACTAAAGGGTTATTCCCTCCGTTGATAGAACTTGCTCCACGAATACGAACGGATACCTGAGCATTCGGAGAGGCATCAGTATTTTGAATATTAACCCCCGCTACACGTCCTTGCAATGATTGGTCTACCCGAAAGGAAGGAGCTTTTTCTATCTCCTTCATCTTTAAGGAAACCACTGACCCGGTTATATCGCTCTTTTTCTGGGTCCCATACCCCACTACAATTACACCGTTTAATTCAGTGGTATTATTCTGGAGTTTTACAGTAATAAAAGTCTGTTTTCCAACCGTTATTTGCTGGGTTTCGTATCCCACAAAACTAAAAGCCAAAACGGAATTTTCACCGGCAACATTGATAGAAAAATTACCATCAGTATCTGTTACAGTACCAGTCTTTGTACCTTTCAAGGTGATAGCCACTCCAATCAAAGCCTCCTGACTTGTCGCATCAATGACTTTGCCTTTTACAATAGTTCCAATCGATTTATAAGGTCCGGTTTTTGACCAGCAAACTATTTGTGTAAGCAGTAAAATCACTACTAAAATCAATTGTTTAAATTTAAATAAATTATTTCCCATAAGGTAAATGGTTAAAAATGAAGAAGATCTTTTGAAACTTGAATTGTCTTTTACTTTTTGAATATCCCTTGTAAGAGGGATATTTTTCCCATAGAAGTCCATGCCTGCATGATTTATAATGCAAGACCAAAACAAACACTCTGTTATTCTCTTAATCCGATCTTTTTACAGAACACCCGGATACTTTTGTGCAATAATCCGGTGTAAATTTGCACAAACATTACCCGTTTAGATGTTTTAAAATAATTTATGTCCCGTATACTACTAAGATTACTTGTAACATTCAAATAACCCAATCATTCCAATCTATTAAGGTGATATTTGTTGATATTTCGGTGATATTTATATTTTCTCGGCATATGTTCAGATATTCACTGCCGTCTGCTCACTAATAAAAAATAAACAGGCGGCAGTTTTTTGAAAGTGTTTCAGACGGATTGATACAATAATTATCATTAAATCATTAAATCATTAAAAAGTATTTTGGTACTCCCTTTCCAGATACTCCTGTACTATACTGATGTCATATTTACTGGTAAGATCAGGGACATTTTCATCTAACGGTATTACATATACGGAATTAGGAATTTTATGAACTAACAGACTAACGGCATAGGGCAATTCCTTTTCATTGCGAACCGGATGGAAAGGTGTATTCTCGAGACAGGGGATCAGCTGCGATGCTTCCATTACGAAAGCATTCATACTTACTCCAACCCGGCCGTCTTTCATCTCTATTGCTTTGGTCTGCTCTTCTTCAGGCTTTTCAATAATATTCTCTAAAAACCCTTCATCATTTGTCCTAATAACTGCAAATGCTTTGATTCTTTCTTCGGGGAATTCCAGCGCAGATTTACCATAGCTGATCAAGGCATTATCCGACTTACAGTTCCAAAGCAGATTTAAGGCGTTTACAGAATAAAGATTGTCGCTATTCAGAATGATAAATCTGCCTTTCTGCCACTCTTTATGTTGTTGAAGAGCCTGTAATACAGCGTCTGCTGTTCCGGCGGGTTTCACCCGATCCTCTGCAATATACTGTGTAGCAAAAAGAATACGGAGTCCAAACGTTTTATCCTTTGCCATCAGGTTTTCATAATAAGCCTGCGTAAAATTATCTTCCGGATGTAAAAGAAGTAATAGCTCCTCAAACCCAGCCAAATGAGCGTTGTAGAGTTCATAATCGATAAGAGACTTCCCGTCCTGTCCTACTGAAATCATACCTTTTGTTAAGGTATCTGCCTGCTCAATCAACTTAGCGTCAACATTCTGCAAATTTTCAGCAGCTTTCTTCATTCTCGATGCTACACCTCCTGCTAAAATCAAAATTCTTTTTTTCATTATATGTTACATGTTTTGACAATTTGTATAAATAATTCTGCATTTATTAAGACAACACCCGGGTCCCTTCGTCCACTACAACAATATAAGCTTTCCCGCCTTCCCGCTCAATTGCATCAACTACTGCCTCAGGATTCCCGGGAGCATAGGCAAACATACAGCCTCCCCCTCCTGAGCCGTTAATTTTGGCACCAAGTGCTCCTGCATCAATCGCGGCATTAATCATTCTGTCAATCTTTTTTGTAGAAATCCGTTTAGCATCTCTTAGATTATCCTGATGAAGATTCAGCAGCATTCCCAGCCTGGAATCGTTTATTAAATCGTTCTCAAACATATATTTTGCTTCCTTCAGAATATCCCGGTCCGAAAGATTGCTTTTAAATAAAGTAAATTCATCCTGAGTCAATAACGACTTATACTTATTTCCCTCCTCATAAGGAAAAGTATGAAGATCAAAATCCGGGTCAAAGGCCTTAATCCGTCTTATAATCTCCAGCATTCCATATTTTACATGTTTCAATATCCCAAGTGTATCTTTGGCTTCCAACGAATCGCCGAGTACAAATGTCCCGAGTTTCGGGCTGTATTTTTCAGTACGTATTTCTGGTGAGGTTTCAAGATACATAATATTGCCTATTGCAGTTGCATACTGATCCATTCTTCCTCCCGGTTCACCAAATTCTTCCACTTCAGCCAGATAAGCCAGTTCTCCAACATATTTATTGATATCTTCATGTTGTAAACCAATTGTTTCCAGTAAAAATTTAGTCCAGGAAACCACAAGAGCAGAAGAGCTTGAGGTCCCTGAGTTAATCGGGATATTTCCGGTAACTGTTACTTCAAAACCCTTGTCAAAATTTACATTAAGTTTTCTTTTCAGAAGGTTTAATACACTTTTAAAATAATCTCTTTCTTTATGGTAAATCAGTTCCCCGTTTAATTCAAATTCCTCCGTCTGACTTATGTCAGGCATGTGAATAATTATTTTGTTGTCAGCTCTGTTTTTTCCGCTAATATAAATTCTTCTTGAAATTGCCGCAGCAATTACCGGTAAACCCAGATAGTCCTGATGCTCTCCGAAAAGGCAAATCCGGCCGGGTGTTGAAATAGTTAATACTTTATTCATATTTTGATTTTAATTTCAATTCTCCACGATTTCAGGCTCCAGCGATGTTATCAAATCACAGATTCTTTACATCTAATCATGCTATAATATAATTGGATGGTCAAATGTAATAGAATTTTATTCAATTACTAATCATAAGATAATCAGTATTTTATCAAAAAAAACGCACAATCGTTTGCATCAATAACACAAACGATTGTACAACTTTTGTATTTTTTTGCACATTTCATTCGGGCAACCAAACTGTAAATCCGGCAAAAAATTTATATCTGCATTTTACCGATACCAGTCTGATATTTTCCTAAAAAGAAGACTATTGCCTCTCAGAGGAATTGAGAAAGGCCTTTGTTGAAAAGAAAAGATTCCTCCTGAGATACAATCAGAAAACAGCAAGTATCGAAAATGGCTATTAAAACAGATCTATCAAGAAAGAATTACCCATTCCTGATCACAAATGGTAAGAAGAAAACGGTAAAAGAGGCCATATCCTTAGCAGAAAAGACATACTTTTTAACCAAAAAGGCATATTTGCAATCTGGTTAGTAAATATTCCAACAAAGCCAGGTATTTTTACCAACGGATTTCAAACACGCGGGGGTGTGTTGGAATTTATTGAGGACAAGGTGATGACTCCCTTGTCCTCTTTTATCTGATTATATGTGATTAATTTCTGAAGGTGTCAGCCCGGCTTCTCCACATTTTCAATAATCAGTAGAGATTATTGGACTCAATTCTCAATTGACGAATGACATAAGTACCTAAGCTGGCCTACTGATTAATATAAACTTTATTGGTGTGTTAATTTAAATCATTAAAGCCTTTTCCTCCTGGGAAAGGGCTTTTTCGTTTATTAAATAACCTCATATTTAGCCATTCAGACATTTTTCATAACAGAAAAGTCTATTAACAATCTGACATTTAAAATACTCCCCAAAGCTAAATATATTTACCCCAGGATACTTAAACATAGCGGGAATTTACCTGAGTATAAATCTCTTCTTTCTGTTGCTTTTTTTATCAAAGCATCTTATCCGGTAGGGAATACCCTATTTCAGATCAATTAGCAACTGATTCAAAACAATTTAACAAACAATGCATTGCTATTAAATAATTACGAAAAATCCAATCATATTTTCCCTGCAACTCTCATACTTAATCATGAATTTCTCACTTTTTGCCGATCAGTAATTAATCAAGTTTTTAAAAGAGAATCAGTTAACCTTAACAAATACATATCTTATGAAAAAATCTATCACTAAACACTTTTTTTATCTTCTTGCCAGCACCAGCCTGTTCTGTGCCTGCCAGAAAGACTCCATTTCAGATCTTGCTCCCAAGGAGGATATCACCATTGAAGAAAAGGGAATATCTGATATTCAGGATCCATCAGGTGTTATTATTAAAACTTATAGTTTTGATAATGATCAGAATTCATCTCTTATGTTTCAGGACGATGAGTCTGAAGCCGTGATGACTTCGGAAGACAGAGCTTACAATATCGCTCAGGTCCTGCGGGTAAAAGCTATAGACAATAAAAATATTGAAATTGCCAATTTTGCTCCGTTCGATATCAAAAATGCTACCATACAGGCTCAAATTCCGGGCAGTACCAACAATCCTATAAGGCTTTTAAAAATTAACATCATAAGAGCTCACGGCAAACGAACCATCCCATACCCCTTTGTAAAAAACACTACACTTTTTGTAGATACAGAAGGCAATAAAGTTGATTTATCTCAATATCAAAGCACAGGAATCTTACCTAAAAATATATCCTTTGATTTTGCCGGTGACGGCCCGATTGTATCCAGGCTTAAAAAACTGTCTAAACTTAAATGGAACATAAAATATCACGATTTTGACCCGAACAATGATCCAGCTAATAATTGGGCAGATGACATTACACCCAAGCAGGTTCGTCGTTATACAGGACTAATGATTAATTTAGGTCTGGTTGCTGTATCTAATGACTTTAAACAGGATTTCTTAAAGGAACAGATCATAGGGAATGATGGAATTACACCTTTAACTCTAGCTCAAAAAGAGAAAACTTATAATGACCTTATCAATTTCGGCCGTTTAAACTGCGGTGTTGTTGGAGGGCCAAATAATGTGATTGGCTTAGGGGGCGGATCTACTTTTGGACTTGCAGATTACCTCTTAAAGAATTATATCAATAAAGTTGGTTTTGGCGATGTTCCAGCCCATGAATTAGGCCATTGTCTGGGATACAATCATTCTTCTAATATGACCTATCCTCAAAAAATAAATGGAGTAAATACAGGATTTAGTCCGGTAATGATCAGAGCATTTACGAGATTCTTCGAAAAGAATGAATTCTCTGTCAGATTGGATAACTATTACAAGCCAAGTGACTTTAATTAATAAAATACGAAAGGATTAGGCTTTTATAAGTCTAATCCTTTGATAAAGATTAATCCTGCCAGAATCTCTTTTTCATCCTTCAAAACTTACAACCCGGAAGGACAGAACCATTTCAGAATCCGGCTTTAAAATCGCGGAATATTAAGGAAACAATTGTTTGTACCTATTTTCCTATTATACTCTTTGCCTCTTCAAGTTTTAATTGAGCATATGTAATATTTTCTTCCATGCTCGCTACCATAGCTTCTAATTGAATTTGTGATACCTCCGGTTCCCGACTTTTCACTTCCTTTAGCCGGATTAAAGAGGTTTGTATCAAATATTCTAATCTTTTAATATCAAGACCGGATACCTCTTCCTTATACTTCTCTGAAACCATACTACTTAATTTTTTGAATTAACTTTATACACATTCAGTACAGCCATTACTATACAAATTATGCTGGCATAACCAGATCTCTGTATTTTAACTGTGAGAATTTCTCCACCACAGTAGCCCAAAAAAAAATTGATATTTATTGATATTCTGTGCACCGGGAGCCCTGAGTAAGTAAAAAAAAGCCTAATCCTAAGGTTCAGGCTTTTCCATTCTCCATATTCTAATCAAACTAAAATGGTAATTGCAACAAATATTGGCATCGGCACTTCTTAATAATCTTAGTCATATTCATCTCATAAGAACTTATGAAATCTATACAATCACTCTTCGTTATTTTTCTTTTCTAAATTCTTTTTATACCATCCCAGCAAACCATAAATGCCGTTTCAAGCTCAGAAATAGAAATATTATATTCTCTGGATAACTGAAGTCTGACCAGGGCATATGCGCTTCCCATAATCATCGAAATCAATATCTTCGGAGAAATATCTCTTAAAACCTGCGTGAAAACAGCTTTTCTAATGAAATCATAGACAGGTTGATCCAGTTTCTGCAAATCAGCTCTTGAAATAGTATTAACAAACTGAGAATTGACGAATTGCTCCAGGAAAATGAACTCATTTTTATTATCGGTATAATGATTAAACAGCAGAAGATAAAAAATTCGGAAACGATCTTTAAACAGTCTGCCAGAGTCATCATTTTTAAACAGAATTTCATTCATCCGTTCCTTATGTCTTACGAACAGGGCATGAATCAATTCATCTTTATTCCTGAAATAATGGTAAATAGTCTCAGCCGTAACATCAGCGTGTTTGGCCACATCTGACATTAGGATAGAATGAAGATCATGTTTCACAATAAGTTCAAGTACGACATTAAAAATTGCTTCTTTTTTATTCAATCCGGTCATAAGGCTTTAGAGTTATGACATGTTCATTACTAAAAATCTGTCAGTTATTGATTCCTTGAACTGCAATAGTATTATTTTTTATCGTCTTAAAATTGCTACAAGCCTAAACCTCAAAATTCTGACCTGTATAACATTTAATAAACAGTCTATATTTACCCTTTATAATATCAACTATACAAGTATAATAAAGGAATCAGGTAAACATAATAGCCTGCTTTAAAATATGGCTTTTTTGACAAAAGAATAGACTTTTTTGCATCATAAAGCTTGTTTTTTTTTAACAAAAGATAAGATAAAAAAAGAGGTGGCTTGCAAGCAAACCACCTCATAAACTAAATTATTGTATTGAAATCAGGCAATATCAAACCGTCCAAGATTCATCACCTTTGTCCATGCCGCTACGAAATCCCTAACAAATTTCTCATGAGAATCGGCACTGCCATAAACCTCTGCGATAGCACGAAGCTCAGTATTTGATCCGAAAATCAAATCAGCACGGGTTCCTGTCCATTTCAGTTCACCGGTTGCACGATTACGTCCTTCAAATACATCCTGGAAATCAGAAGCAGCTCTCCATGTTGTTCCCAAATCAAGCAGATTTACAAAGAAATCGTTTGTAAGGGTTTCTTTACTATTTGTAAATACACCATACTGAGATTGATCAAAGTTAGTATCAAGTACACGCATCCCTGCTACAAGAACCGTCATCTCAGGTGCTGTCAGAGTCAATAATTGTGCTTTATCAACCAGAATTTCTTCAGCTGAAATTGTATAATGTCCCTTCTGATAGTTACGGAATCCGTCCGCAATTGGCTCGAGAACGGCAAATGATTCTACATCTGTCTGTTCCTGTGAAGCATCAGTACGTCCGGCTGTAAACGGTACAGTAATATCCTGTCCGGCATTTTTTGCAGCCTTCTCTATTGCTACGCCACCGGCCAATACAATCAGGTCAGCAATTGAAATCTTTTTTCCTCCGGTCTGAATCGCATTAAATTCTTCCTGAATACTTCCAAGAACCCCTAATACTTTAGACAATTGCGCAGGGTTATTAACAGCCCAGTCTTTTTGCGGGGCAAGACGAATACGTCCGCCATTAGCACCGCCTCTTTTGTCAGAGCCACGGAAAGTTGAAGCAGATGCCCATGCTGTCGAAACCAATTCAGATACTGATAAACCGGAAGCAAGAATATTTTTCTTTAATTCTGCAATATCATTTTCGTCTGTTAAGTTATGATCTACAGCCGGAACAGGATCCTGCCAGATTAATTCTTCTGTCGGCACTTCCGGACCAAGGTATAATTCCTTAGGCCCCATATCACGGTGTGTAAGTTTAAACCAGGCACGTGCAAAAGCATCAGCAAAATCATTAGGGTTTTCAAAGAAACGTCTTGAAATAGGCTCATAAACCGGATCCATTCTCAAGGCTAAATCTGTAGTAAACATGATCGGTGTATGACGTTTCGACGGATCATGCGCATCCGGAACTGTATTAGCTCCCATGCCATGTTTTGGTATCCATTGATGAGCTCCCGCCGGGCTTTTTGTCAGTTCCCACTCATAACCAAACAAATTCCAGAAATAGTTATTACTCCATTTGGTAGGAGTAGTTGACCATGCTCCTTCCAAACCACTTGTAATTGTACTTTCTGCATTTCCTTTTCCAAAAGTATTAATCCATCCCATACTTTGTGCTTCAATACTTGCCGCAGCTGGTTCCGGGCCTACATATTTACCCGGATCAGCAGCACCATGCGCTTTTCCGAAAGTATGTCCCCCTGCAATCAAAGCAACTGTTTCTTCATCATTCATGGCCATACGGGCAAATGTTTCACGAATATCCCGGGCTGCTGCCAAAGGATCCGGATTTCCGTTAGGGCCTTCAGGGTTTACATAAATAAGCCCCATTTGAACAGCAGCCAATGGATTTTCCAACACGCGATCACCAGAATAACGCTTATCATCCAGCCATTTTCCTTCTGTTCCCCAATAAATATCTTCTTCAGGCTCCCATACATCCGCACGTCCGCCACCGAAACCGAAAGTTTTAAAGCCCATTGACTCCAAAGCGCAGTTTCCTGTCAGGATCATTAAATCCGCCCATGAGATCTTTCTGCCATATTTTTGTTTAATTGGCCAAAGCAATAAACGGGCTTTGTCCAGGTTTCCGTTATCCGGCCAGCTATTCAATGGTGCAAAGCGTTGAGTTCCTGCACCTGCTCCCCCGCGCCCGTCAGCTATCCTATATGTACCTGCACTATGCCAGGCCATACGAATAAAGAATGGACCATAATGACCATAATCAGCAGGCCACCATGCCTGAGAAGTAGTCATCAGATCATTGATGTCTTTCTTTAAGGCATTAAAATCAAGTGATTTAAATGCTTCAGCATAGTTAAAATCATCTCCCATCGGGTTAGATAACGAAGAATGCTGACGTAAAATGTTTAGCCTTAACTGATTTGGCCACCAATCCTGATTTCTTGTACCACCACCTGCACTTTGTTTAACTGGTGCGGTTGCTCCATGATTAAATGGACATTTTGCTTCTCCGTTGGCGGAAGATGAATGATTTTCCATTGATATAGTTTTTAACGTTTTATGATAATAATGATTTTTTTATAATTTTTACTTATTGATTCCAGTTAAACATTCAGGTCTTTTAAAAATTTATAAGCAATCTGTTTTATTACTCTTTTTCAATGCTGTAAAACCTCTTATTCTCTTTTTTAAAGTTCCGAAGATTATATGTTATTTTCGCTAAATAATGTTAAAATTACGATTACCAATATTATAAGTCAAATTGATTGATTTTATAATTATATAGTTTTTATCTATATTCATAAAACTGTTTTGTCTGCTGAGTTCAATGTACATCCCAAACTATCGGCCAGACTGCTTATCTTCTGAAACTTTTTATCATGAAAGATATTATTTCATCGTAACCTTCATTTCCGGGTACATTGCTTCTGCTTACAGACACTCAAGATATAGCAAATTATAATCAAAAAAGATAATTAATATGTGTGCAGGACAATGACACTCCTCAGTATGTCATTATGTTGTGGAACAGACAGGAGGCAGATTAAAGAAAAGGTTGTTATTATATACAATCAATGGCTAATTGAGCGAATCAGGATATGGCTGACTACTTCATGCTACAAATTGTGATCATTGCATTCTTTCAGAATATTAATTTTGATAAGTCTGATTGAGATAAGACAGATGGCTGTTAATATTCTGCTTAACAGAAAAAGCGGAATATTAACAGCAAATAAGATTAAGCAGTTTTAATTATATTGAATTTCTGCTGGTACTTCCTTTATTTTTTCAAATTTTCCATCATCACAATGGCTTCATACAGAACCCCTGCTTCACCTCTGAATGTGCCTGAACCACGGGGTTTATTATCCACTGAGTACCATTCATAAAAACCATTGTTATCTTTTACCCGTTTTACCATTGGTTGTATCTGCTCATAGGCATCTTCTGCAAAACCATATTTAACCAACTGTTGTATCATTCTGGCACCAAACCATGTCCAGTCGCCTCCGTTCTGATAACTGTAAACAGGATTCATTATTTTATTCACAAAATAGCCATCAGGATAAGGCGGGTAAAGAGTAAGACCAATTGATGCCGCACCGGACTGTTGTACTCTTTTCTTCATTTCTTCCAGTGATGCTTTTATTTCTTTGCGACTGAGTAATCCTGCTTCAATTGCAACAGCAGTACCCCCAAAATAATAAATTTTATTCTCATCAAAATCAGCCGGAAATGGCGAACCTTTCAGGTAAATATGCGGAATAAACTTTTGGTGTTTGTCATCCCATAAATACTTTCTGCAATTTTTAGCAATACTCGTTTTTATTTTGCTCCATTTCTGATTGGCAGAAGGATTCATTTCTATCAGATTATTTAACGCAACCACCATCATAGCGTTGTCATATATATCAATCGCCGGATGCGTATTCTTATCTAAATCAACTCCCCAGCCTGGTTCAGGTTGAACATCACCCCAGTCAGCTGTGGTGGCACCGGTAATTAGCCCGTATTGTTTATCAAAGCGATGATTCATTAAAAAATCCATCGCCCGGTTAAGTCTTTCTCTTACGGTTTCTTCTCCTACTTTTTCATTTAAAATGGTTTTATCACCTGTAAGCTGAATATATTTGTAAACAGCCTGTACCAGCGAAGTTTCCTGATCGGTTTCCACTGTATTTTTATGCCCTGCATAGCGGGGTTCCAGTTTTGAATAGGAAAAATCAGTTTCTCCTTTGCCGATTTTTTCAGCCGGAGTAAATCCATCAATGATATTGCCATCATCGCCCTGCATGCGAAAAAATACCAGAAGATTTTCTTTCAGCACTTCTTTGGGATATACCTGAGCAGCCAATTCAATAAAAGTATTGTAATCACGAATCCACACTTCCCTGTAACCATCACCCGCATTAAAACCTGTTTTCATTACTCCCAGAGCTTTTGCTTTTACAAAGGCAAAATATTGATTATTCTTTATTTTTTCAGAAAGTGAATGGCTGTCTGTTACATTTACCTGTGCAGGAACAATTAAAGCATGAAGCAGCCATATTGCTAAAAAAACATATTTCTTCGATTTCATTTTTTATGTAGTTTAATTTTATTTTAAATATTCCTGGTAACAAATAAATCTGATCATAACTTTCTATCTATGAAGGCTTTTCTATGCCTCCACAATTACTCCAATATAAAACTGACTGGCCCGAATGCCTTGATTGTACAATTAATTTTCCTCTGAACAATGTCAATCGGTTTTCCACTTACTTCACCACGAAGGTTTACCGGTGTAGCTTTATGGAATATGTTACCTTCAGGCAGCATTATACTAACCTCACCATTATTGCCGGCTTGTTCCCATATTCGTAAAAGAGTGCCTTTATTACCGTCAGGATCTTGTCCAAAGGCTGTTACAATTATTCCTCTGCGGGAAAGTTCAATTCCTTTTCGTTGTGCAGGCAATGTACCTGTGCTATTTTCCGGAATTATGCATTGCAATGGGCTCCGGGCTTCCAAAGCAGGAACTGCCATCTGATATTCTTTGACTGTATTAGCATCAAAACTCCAGATTCTTACACGGGAGCTCCAGGTACCAGCGTACCAATAGCGGTAATTAGTATTCCACTGATTATTATATAAGTTAACATATACAATAGGGGTTCTTGGCACAAAATCATACGAAAATTGCCAGATACCAGTTGTATCCAAACTGATAAGCGGGTGATCAATTGGTGCTACAGCAATACCTCTGCCTTCAGGGTCGGTTATGGTAACACCTTGCCCCACTGCATAGATATATTTGTTGGCACCGGATGCAATATCTGTTGCGGGATTCATAGTTCCTAATGGGCGATATACCTTAAAAACTGGATCCTTGATGTTAAACGGGAGTGCGAGCCAATCAGCTTCCGGCCAGTTATCTTTTGCTTTGTTGAGAATGGTTATTTCCAGATCAAGGTAAGGCTGCCCTTCTACCAGCGTTACTTTTAATTGTGATGCCGGTAAATAGTTAGATGTATCCACAGGCATTTCCAAGGTTGCTGTTTGCTGTAAAGTACTATTGCTGATTATTAGTTTACCACCTCTGGGAGATGCTTTGCGATAAGGTACTTGTTTTTCGGAAATCATGCCAGGTTTAGCTATTCCGGGGTGCAGCCATTCACCGCTTGCTCCAAACATTTGCCATGCCCGTTTGTTCTGGTAGTCTGCCGTATATTTTGCGGTTTGCTCATAAGTAAAGCGTTCATTAATATAGGTTCCTGTCTGGTTTCCTGACAGGTTGGCTGCCCAATCATGACCGGTTCGTTTATCTATAAGTGATCTGATGCCACCTTTATCGACATCAAAGGTGATTTTATAAAATTGATTTTCGATACTTTTTTCGTCTGATGTTGTCAGCACTTGCTTAGCACCAAGAGGAACGATAGTATAGCCCCCGGCAGGAATATTTTTCACAAACATTGATGTTCCATCCACCTCTATCATCCCATTGCGCTGCCAGGGTAAAGGGTTATAGACAATTACACTGTTCGGTTCTGACTTTACTGATCGTGCCAGTAACTTCAGGTTATCCTGTTTCATCTGATTAGCAATACGGGAGGCGCTCCGGACATAGCCTGTTTTATCATCCCATGAAGCTTCAAGGTCTGTAAATTTTGTGGCGGGTAGTTTTTTAAAAGCCTCACCATAGTCATTTACCGAAGCTGCTCCACCCCAGGTATGTTCTGCATACAAAGCCATCATTTCGAAAGCTTTTTTTACAGAGTCATTAACAGAGGCCACCGGGGCTCCCCAATTCTTCAGTTGGGTGTTCATTAATTCATCAGCTGCTAATAAAGGCACCGTTTCTCTTGACAGCTTTGCCCCTCCGGGGTCGCACATTACCCCATGAACCCAGGTATCGGGCATTTCCTCTTTAAAAACAGGCAAGTTGGGTTTTTCGGCCATAAAAGCATTATAAAAATCGTTCATACTGCCAGTCCTTACTTTCACACCGGGCATTTTTTTATGAATTTCATCAAATAAGTCTTTTACTTCACTTTCTTTAGGCGGTCCGGAATTATCCATTGTTACTAAAATTGCCGGCCATACTTTATAAGGCCAGTCGGCCGGAGGTATTAAATTTTGTCCGATAAACTTATCGCCTTTTCCCCATTGGTGTGGCCAGCTCAGTCCTGTCGCTGTTCCATAATTGCTCGAATAAAAAGTAAGCAAACGGGAACCATCAGGTCCTTCCCACCAGAATATCCCTGGTGTACGTACATAACCGCTTGGCCAATTACAACCAATATGTAAAAACTTTACCCCGGCATTTACCAAAACCGTTGCCAGTTCTCCTGAATGCGAGGGCATATCTGTAACTTTTGCCGATATAGGAAGCGGAAGCTGATATTGTCGGGAAAGCTGAGAGGCGAAACCAAGTCCGCGGGTAATTACTTCGGGTTCGCAAACATCTGTTTCTATCGTAAAAGGCATTGCGTGGGTAATGAATCTTCCGTTCCGGAATGCCTCATCCAGTTTACTTCTTCGTTCAGGTGTTTGTCCCTGCCATGGTTCCATCGCCTTAGCCATTACCCATCCAGGGGCAGTCCACCTGAACTCCTGTCCTTTTGGTACAGCCTTAGAAGTACTCATGGCTTTGAGTGCTCTATCAATCATTTCAGTCCGGTAATATTGCACCACGTCTTTTACACGATGTGTATAACCAATATCGAAATGTGTTTTAAAAACTACAATAACCTCTTTTACCTTATCATTTCTGACAAAAGAATCGGGTTGTTTGCTCTGAGGTTTTGCGGTTTGCGCTAAAGCATTATTTATGACAATGCACAAGATCGTTAGAAAAAGTAAGACAAGTTTCGATTTATTCATTGCATGATAACTGGAGTTAAATGTGTTTTTATGGCTAATACTTCTGAGGCAGCTTCTTTTATTTCTTTCTCCTATCTGCCATTTTCAAACAGTTAATTATTCCAATATGAAACTGGCTGGTCCGAATGCCTTGATCGAACAACTGAACTTTCCTTTGACAATATTCACAGACCTTCCACTTATTTCGCCACGAAGGTTTACAGGTGTGGCTTTCCGGTATATTTTACCAGCCGGTAAAGTCACATCAACTATACCTTTATTACCAGCTTGTTCCCATATTCGTAAAAGAGTACCTTTATTTCCATCGGGATCCTTGCCAAAGGCTGTAACCAGTACGCCTTTAGGGGAAACAGCAATACCTGCTTGCTGCACAGGTAATTTTGCTCCTTCTCCGCTGCTTGAGGTTATGGTCATAAGAGGCACTCTCGCTTCCCATGATTGTATGGCGAGGTTCTCAGAAGTTTTGATACCAGGCTGAATATTCCAGATACGAACCCTTTCTGTCCAGGTTCCTTCTGTCCAGTAAGGGAAATTGGTATTCCACATATTGTTATACAAATTCACAAAAACAGTTGGTTGCTTCGGAAAATAATCATAATCGTATTTCCAGAGTCCTGGTTCGCCAAAACTTAACAGGGGAGCATCAATAGCACAAAGGCCGACTCCAGATTGATCCGGAGACACAACAGATGCACCGCTTTGGACGGCATATAAATACCTGTTTCCCCCTACAATCTGATCCTTAGCCAGATCTATTGTACCTCCTAAGCGGCCTAAGATATATTTAGGGTTATTTACATTAAAAGGGAAACAAAGCCACCCTCCGTCAGGTACGGTATTAGGTATTTTGTTTTCAACCTTCCATTCCACATCTACATAGGCAAAAGCATTGGGAAAGGTAAAACTTATGGAAACAGATTGTGCAACAGGTTTTGCATGAATCGTAGTAAGTGTAACTTCTGTGCTAACTGACGTCCGGGTTGTTTTCATCGTCCAGTCGCTAAACGTAGTGGCCAAATAAGCAATATCTTTAGGCATATTTGGTTTAAGACCAGCCAAAGGATTATTCACTGTATAATTCCGATCGTGATAATCTTTAGTTTGATCGTAGCTGAAGCGTTCATGCAAAAATTCTCCTAACGCATAGTTTGAATGCTGATCAACTAATTCTTTTCCTGTGCTTTTTTCAATTAACGAAGTAATACCGCCTTTCTTTGTATCGAATTTTACTGAATAAAAAGTGGTATTCAGTGTTGTTGCGCTTTTATCAGTATCATCAATAGCAACATCCGTTGTCTTCGGTTTGGCGAATGTTTTGTAACCATTGGCAGGTATATTTTCTGCCAGTATTTTTTCTCCGTCTATTTCAACTATCCCGCTGCGCATCCAGGGCAGTGGATTATACACGATTATATTACCTGGTCTGGTTTTTACATGATCCGACAGCAGTTTCATACTTTCAGCAAAATTGTTGGTAACAAGGCTGTCTGTAATATTGATGTAATGAGCTTTGTCTTTAAAGCTTGCTTCAAATTTCCTGTAAAAGCCTTCTTTTCTTGCTTTCACAAACTCATCGTTGTATTTATACCGTTTTTCTACAGGTACTTCTGTTTTCCCGTCGGTTGAAAAAAATCCTGTACCCGGTGCCCATGCACCAAAAGTATGTTCACTAAAGAGCATACTATTTTCATAGGCTTTTGCTAATGGTTCTGCTAAAGAAGGGGTTTTAATACCCCAGTTTTTGAGCTGGGTATTAAAAATCTCCAGCGCCGGTTCTAGCGGGCGAACATTTCTCGCTGTTTTCGATTCCTGAGGCATGGCCATTACACCATGAATCCAGGGGTCAACCATATCACCACGAATTGTCGGCACTTCCGGGTTTTCCTGCAACAACACTTTTGCATATTCTTCCAGATCGGCTAAATGCAGGCGTACGCCTTTCATTGTTGCAACTTGTTTTTTTACAGCTTCAATTTCTTTGGAAGAAGGAGGACCTTCATTATCATGCGTCATAATTACGGCAAGGTAATTTTTTGAAGGCCAGTTTTTGGGAGGCTCTACTCCCGAACCGTAATGAGGGGTGTAGTTACAAAGTACTTTTGAGCCATCGGGGCCTTCCCACCAAAAAAGCTGCGGAAGTCTCATAGCCTGCACGGTGTAGTTACAGCCTATCTGAATAAATTTGATACCTGCGTTATGAAGTAAAGTGGGTAATAACCAGCTATGCGCAGGAACATCAGTCATCTTTGCCGCAATGGGTAATTTATGCCCGTATTCCCTGGCAATTTGCGAGGAAAAGATTAAACTCCTTACATAATCTTCCTGCTCCATCACATCCGACTCTAAAGTAGCAGGCAAGCCATGTACATTGATTGCTCCTTCTCTCAAAGCCTGTTCTACTTTTTGTTTTCGTTCAGGCGTTTGCAAAGGACCAAGTATATCTGCTTTCATTGGCCAACCGGCTATAGTCCATTTAAATCGCTCTTTAACAGGTTTTTTTCTGTCAGCTTCAAATAAACGGGTAGCATTGTCCATCATATCTACTCTGTATTTTTTAAATACGGCATCAGCCGACATCGTATATCCCAAATCACAATGGGTTTTAAATACGACCCAGATATCGCTTACAATCGGGGCTTTTTTACCCGGAAGCAGATTTGAAACCGGTGGTGGTACAGGGATAGGTGATACTGGTGTATTTCCAGATATTTCCTGTGCTGATATTCTGAATGGTCCTGTTAACAATAACGCAAGGAAAATGTATGGAAAAATCGTAACACGTTTCGCATTAAGTGTTGCAAGGCAGGCTACTGCCAGTTTTATTTGTTTCGTTTTTTGCATGCCATGAATGTTGTTTTAAACAAATATGATAGTACGATCTTTCCACAACCGTTAAATATCACCCCCCTCCGGTGTTATGAATAATGTTTCACCTGCTAATGTTGGCAACTTAATTTTTTCACCATCCTGCTTCCTTACTTTTCTGTATTTGCTTTTAATGATTAATGTTTTGCCTTTCCATGGATTCTGAATAACACAATCCTGTCCTTTCTCACTCGTAATAATCAAATATTTAACCGCTTTATTTTTTAATTCAGACGAAACCAAAAAAGCACCATCACACCTGATATTTGAAAAAGAAGCATTCTTTTCCTTTGGCCAAACGGCAAATACACGCAATACATTCTGGTTTGACATACATAACATTTCATTAATAGTATTGGGTACTGTACTACAATTCTCAATACCATGCGGGTTACCTGATTGAAAGCCATTAGGGTAGGTATGCAAACTATAATCATGAAGTTTTGTCAAAATAGTATCAGAATTATATCCCACCCTAACGGCTGCCGGGAAAAAGCTATTGGAGCCATTATAATCCTTCCATCTGTTCATAACCTCTATCGTATTTCTGGCAACCTGCAGCAGATTACTGTCGCTTTCTAAGCCAATTTGCCCTGCCGGATAAATATGCTGGATTCCAAGAGTATTGTCATTCCACCAGTCAGTTCCTTTTTCGCTGTATCTGAAAACAGTCTTTCCATTTCTGACCTGAAATGTATATCCGGAAAGATGATCAATCTTTTCTTTCCAGTCATCCCGCAATGCTTTATCTTCATTCAACAATGTACTCATATCAATGGCAGTTTTTAATACCACAGGTACCAAACCCAGGGATAGAATTGGGTTCATAGTTCCGAAAGTACCTTCATGGATAGCATCATTTTCAATGATATAACGTTTGCCGTCTTTCTTCAGATAGTGTTGCCAGAATATGGCTACAGAGCGGATGAACGGATATACATGCTTTGCAAAAGAGCGGTCATAGGTCTTATAAAAATGCATAGACATTGTAACAGCGCAATAGGCCGCATTACTTTTTTGTCCAAAAAATAAACCCTCGTCCTCAGTCTTATAATTCATGAGTGAATTTTTGCGAGTCGTTTCTATACCCAAAGGGCCTATTCCGACGGGATACAGCACCCCATCCGGAATTTGAGTAATCTTCTCAGAATAATATTTTCCTCTTTCTATAAAGTCGAGCAAAGGCTCGTAGTAAGGCATTGCCTGCTCAAGATGGTTGGATGAATACAAGGCATAAAACGGCGCTGTATAATTATAATTGAGGTGATAATCTCCATTCCAGCTAGGAATTTCACGCGTTACCCAACTACCAAATATCCCTGGTGGAAATTTCGGATCACGACTACACGATGCCAGATTATACTGAGACCTGTAATACTGTTGTTCAATGACAGGATCTTCAATATTCACCAAACTTTTATTCCAGAAGTGTTTCCACCATGCAAGATGTGCTTTGCGTGTACTTTTAACTGTTTCTATTGATGTTTTTCTTATTTGTTGTTTAACTATTTGAAGGCAATTTGTATCCCTGAAATTGCTTGATAATGCACATACCATGACCATTGTCTCACCTGGTTTGAGCAAAAATTCATTCGAATCCTTTCCTATTATTTTTAAAGCCGCAACAGCCTGACTTTGAATACTTACATCCTTTACAAAAGCCCGTTGTATCCATTGCAAACCCTGTGCATCGTTTCCGGAAGAGGTACTATCCGGGAATTTATTTTCAAGGGGCGGATTTACATAAAACTGATCAGCCTGAGGTAACAATAATGCAACCTTCCCTCCCATTGAAGCCTGTCCATTGTTTTTTATCTCAATAATTAACCAATCTTTGGTAGCAGCAACTTCCGATCGAATAATAGCTGAAGCATTTCCTTTGGTAAAATCTGCTGTGGCAGAAGCGTGATATAAATCCTGCTGAATTTTGTAGGAAGCAGATTTTAAAGAAGGAATATCAATCTGTAATGTACCCAGTACAGCAGGAAAGGATTCATTGTATGCCGATTTCAATCTCCAGAAATCATTGCGTGTCAGGTAATAGGTCTGCTGCTCAGGTTGTCCGGCCATAGCCACAGCGACAGAGCCATTTCCCAGCAACGGGCCATCTACGGCTACCCTGCCCGGAGTTTTGGAAGGCGGAGATAAAAAAATATTTTTGTGCCTGCCAATAATTTGTTCAGGAGATTTCATTTGCCCGCTGACATCGCAAACAAACATTGGCAGCCCTATAAATACATACCCGAATATTTTCAAAAACCACTTATACATATTTTTCGTATAATTTAAAATATGACATAATATCGAATAAATAGGGACTAAAAGTCCCTACCTATTAATCTACCCAAAACAAGTACTATACTCCACTTAAATCTTATTCTTACTTCAAATGAGTCAAAAACGGGTCATTCATCCTTCCCTTGTAGTTTCATTTAACAATTTCCTTCTCTATTCCGGAGCTGGTAACCTTTTAGAATAAACGTCACTATTTCAGTCTGGTTACACAGGTTTAAACTCCTGTAAGATGTGGTCTATTCTAAAATAAAACTTAGCGGGGCGTACGCACTAAAACTACATTCGAATTTACCAGAGCTAATTTTTACAGGTTCTCCTTTTTTCTCTCCTCTTAAGTTTACCGGAGTTGCCTTTAACACTTTCATGCCTTTTGGCAAAGTCACAGTAAATTTTCCTGAATTTCCGGCTTGTTCCCACAAGCGTAGTATGGTTCCGTTTCCATCCGGATTTTTCCCGAATGCTGTAACCAGGATTCCTTTTTGAGATAATTCAATACCTTCAGCAGATACCGGCAGATTCCCTCCGTTGTTATGCATTAAAACGGATAAAAGTGGCGATCTGGATTCTTCAGACGGGGTAACTATTGATTTTTCATTATTGAAATGATCTACACCCCATAAATTAATTTTCGCAGACCATGAGCCTTCAACCCATTCGGTAAAGTTCGTACTCCAGATATTGTTGTAGAGATTGATAAAGACATTTGGTTTCTGAGGAATGAAATACCCCGAAAACTTCCATAATCCCGGTCTGTCCAGACTGATACCCGGAGCATCAGGTGAAGAGAGCCCGAAGCCGTTTCCATTGTTATCAATTACTGACATACCGGAATTAAGGAAACAATAGTCGAAATTGGTGCCTTTAATAAAATCCTTAGCCGGATCAACTATTCCACCCAGTCTCCCTAATTTAAACGTCGGGTTTTCTACTTTGAAGGGCAGACTTATCCAGCCTGCTTCCGGCCAGGGTTCTGCCGGCTTATTGTTAATATTCCATATCAATTCTACATTCGGCGTATTTTTATACAAACTTACCGTAACAGAATAGTCATGCGGAAGATTTGCCGAAGGAGAAAAGATCATAGTAGCACTTACTGCAGCCGGACTTTCTGAATAAACAATTCTGGCATTCTTCCCAGTTTCTGAAATATGCGGCCCTTCTGATAAATTGGGTCTGCCTAATTCGGCATTTGCCCATTCTTTACCCATAGCCTTAACATAGACATCTGTATAGTTTTCAGCATCTTTCTTGCTAAAACGTTCATAAAGGTATTGACCGAAACCATATTCACTTTTGGTATCAACCATTTCTCTCCCGGAACTTTTTTCGACAATAGAACTTATGGCTCCTTTAGCGGGATCAAATTGTATTTTAAAGTATTTATTTTCTATGCTGTTGGCTGATTGACTGACGAAAAGCTCTTTTTCTGAAAGCGTTACATTTTCATTCACCAAAGCATAGGTACGATAGCCGGAAGCCGGAACATTCTTAGCTACAAATTGAATAATATTCTTTTCATTCGAAACAGGGATCATTTCTCCGGTTTCAACATCTTTTACAGCCGTTCCTGAGGTATTTTCTTTAATCGTTACCACACCATCCCTTTTCCATGGCAAAGAGTTATAAACAACAATTGCTTTCCCTTTTACATTTATTTCTTTAGCCAGTTCTCTGAATTGTCTGTTTAAGGAAGGGGTTACCTTTTTATCAGCTTCAAATACACGATTTGCCTTTTCTTTCCAGGATCTTTCGATATCATCAAACACACCTTTTGCTCTTTGTATCTTAAAATCGTCTCCATAAGCCCAAACACCATTACTGCCATGACTCATTGCCATACCGAAAGTATGTTCATCAAATAAAAGTGTATTCGTATATGCTTCAGACAATAATCCGGAGATATTGTACCCTTTTGGTGACCACATGTCATATAAAGTATTGAGCGACTCCAACGCAAAAAGCTCTTTGCTAATTCTGCGGGAATCCTTTACTTCTCTTGGCATAGACATGAACCCATGAATCCAGGTATCAGGCATATCACCCTTAACTATCGGTAACCGGGGTTTTTCTTTAATAATTTCATCATAAAAATCAGACATTCGCCCAATCTTTACTTTGGCATTCGGAGCCAGTTTATGCAGATCCTGCAAATATTTCTCAACTTCTTCCGGAGTAGGCGGTCCTGAATTATCATTTGTCTGCATTATTGCCAGCCAGCTTTTATAAGGCCAATCCGGAGGCGGTAACAAAGAGGTACCGTAATATTTTTCTGAATACATTGTCATGAGTTTCGAACCATCCGGTCCCTCCCACCAAAACAAAACCGGAACTTTGGGAGATTGTGATGCAGGATTGCAACCGATATGAAGGAATTTTACTCCCGAATTATTCAAAAGCGTCGGTAAAATCCATGAATGGCTCGGAACATCAGACATTTTCGAATCATATGGCAGGGATAAGCCATACTTCCGAGAAATAGCTGAAGAAATATTCAGTCCTCTAACCAGCATTTCAAGATCGGCAGACTCCGTTTCCATACTAAATGGTAAAGCGTGTACTGCGAAACGGCCGTTTGCCAAAGCAGCTTCTACTTTAGTTTTGACAGCGGGAACACTCTGTGTTAACATCTGGCTCATTGGCCAGCCGGAAACGGTCCAGACGAATTGTTTTTCCAGTGGCAGCTTCTTGTTCTTTTCAACAATTTCTAAGGCATTTTCCATCATGGAAGTGCTGTATTTCTGAACAACCGCTTCTGCATAGTCTGTATAGCCAATATCAAAGTGTGTTTTAAAAACAAGAACAATCTGCCTTACAGCAGTATCAATCTTTACTTGTTGGGCAAATGCAGCAGATCTGCTGAACAACAAAATTGTTAAAAGCCACAGTGTCTTTTGTTTCATATCGATTATAGTGTTAATCTACTTTAAGAATGCTTTGATAACCTTTGCCCGGTTTTTGCCTGAATTTGTAAGCGTATAACTTCGTGCAGCAGCCGGAATAATAAAAGTTTCAGCATAAGCAAACGTCTTTTTGCTGCCATCTGCTGTCTGTACTGTAACTGAATCCCCCTCCACCAACATCATCACATGACAACAGTCATTGGTATCAATACTTATTGTTTTATCAAATTCAATCCGATGTACATCATAAAAATGCTCTTTGTGAGTCGGTAAATGAATCAGTTGCCAGTCTTTGCCTTCTCCGATAACTGTTGGAACTGAAATAAGCGTTTTCTGAACCTGATCTCCTTTCCGGGCAAAATCAAGGTTATTAAAAGCGTGGTCAATGTTTATTGGTCTGGGATTTCCATCCATATCCAACCGCAGCCAATCGTACATTTTAAAGGTAAAAATGTATGGTGTAGCACTGATTTCAAGCACCAGATTATCAGCCCCGGCACTGTGAACAGTACCATTCGGAATTAAAAAAAGATCATGCTTTTTTGAAGAATGTACTTGTACGTATTCTTCAATGTTCAGCGTAACATTCTCTTTCTGGCTTTTTATTAAATCATTTTTGAATTTAACATCGTCGATATTTTCCTGAAACCCCAGGTAAACCTTAGCACTATGTTTACAATCAAGAATATAATATGTTTCATCCTGAGTAATTGTTTCTCCAAAATGTTCCTGAATGTATTTCAGTCCCGGATGGCATTGAATTGATAAATTGCCGCCATCGTAAGTATCCAGAAAATCAAACCGTATCGGAAATTCATCACCATATTGTTTTGCATGTTTGCCAAGCACCTGCTCCTGATTATGAAACATCAGAAAGTCAAACGAAACTTCAGCCAGGCAACCATCACTTTCAAAAACCAATCCGTTCTCGGGTACAATTAATTCAAAAGACCAGGCAATATTAATCTCTCCGTTATCCGCTTTGGGAATATGCTGTTTTATCCATTGCCCTCCCCATACGCCAGGTTCAAACCATGGCCTGACCCGAATCATCGAACGACTGATTTTGTTCAGACCTTCAATAAAATCTGTCTTTGACAACCAGTTGATGTTATCGAGCCATTGCCCATCGGCGACAACGGTAATTTTATCAAATATTTCCTTTTTGTGTCGATTTAAAACAGGCCAGTCCACAAAATAGAATCGCTTATACATTAAATAGGATTCATAAAGCCTGGTACTGCCTAAATTCGTAATGCTGCCAGCCCGCATTCTGTATTGCAATTCATTTTTAGGCAGATCTATATAAATTACTGGTGCTGACCAATCTATCAGGGCTGCTCCTGAACCTATTACAATATTTATCTCACAGTCTGCCCTTGGTAATTGTGCAGAAAAGTCTTCCAGTTCATAAAAGTCTTTTATTTCCAAAGTACATTTTGTCCCCCAGACAGAGTCGGGTTCAGCTAAAAATGGCAATACCATTTCTTCAACCGCTGATTCGGGTTTTAAGTACGAGCCTGTTCTGATCCAATTGCTCGTTAAGCCCTCATCTACAAGATATTGATGAATAGCTGATTCAATTTTGTCCCAAAATAACCCGGCATAACCATCAATAATTACAGTCTTATGCTTTATTATCCATCTGGCAAGAGAATCAAAGCCACTGAAAATTTTATTTCCGCCAAGCGGGTAAACCGGATAGATATGATATGCCTCCCTCTCCGATTCTATTGCCTCCCGGTTTAATTTTACCGGCATAAGTTCCCGGGAAGATTTGCGCAATACTTCCTCCACCTGCATCTGACTAAAGGTTTGTGTATGAATGTTATCTGGATTCATATTTATAGGAGATAATATTTTATTTTTTATAAAAACAACCTCAGCAGACACTTTTTTAATTCTATTATAAATAGGAATTATTCTATAAATAATATTATGTACAAACATATGAACATTATTCATTATAACAAAATAATCCTCCTATAAATTTCACTCAGAAAGAGCGGTATTTACCTTAATTTCATGTGGAAGATCATGTGTTCCATTACCCGCAGACATATTGCTATTCAGGTACAAACACTTTCAGAAAAGCCCTGAAACAGGCTTTTTAATCTGAGGGAAAGAGCTATAAATCTACTTAGATGATATAAAATTGAGAGGCTGGTTTCTGTGTAAGTACTTCGTGGTTTGAATAAATGATTGGCACCGAATATCCTGGTTTTTATTTTATGTGTCAGGTTTAAAACTGCTTTTGCCAGGTCTGCTGTTTTTGCAGGATTCGGAAAAAGCAGTTTCCTGATTTATAGTAAATACTGTTTATTTCTGATATCTATTAAAAATCCAATTTCCTTGTTTTCCCAATGTTATCGGTAATCATAACGGATTTCACATTTTTATCAATGCTCAGGAATCTTGAAGATTGTGACAAAAAAGAAGACCCGTAATTGAACTCACGTTTTTGCTTTTTACCATTTCTATAAAATATTTCAGAACTTGCATCATTCTGTCGCAAGGAAATACTTTTAGTGTCTTTTTTTAGTGTATATATTTTCAGAGGTCCACGGTTTTGTCCGGCAGCCAGCAGATACCTTCCGTTTTTACTTCTTAATTTTACCAACGCCTTTCCATTTCCCGGAATGAAAATACCGCTTTCCAGAATGGATTGAGGGATAAAGTTTCCTTTTCCGTCACCTTTCAGGAGTAATCCGTTTAAGGCATCATAACGCCCTACAGTTACATCCGTTCCGTAATCGTTCGTATTCATTACCAGATCGGTGTTGCCATCTCCATCGAAATCATCTGTTATGATGCCATTTAAGGCAGAAAACTGTGCTTTGACAGGCAAAGGGCTTATTGTAAATTTACCATTGCCATCATTTCTGCAATAGGATGAATTGAAATTATTTGCCTTTAGCATTATTCCATCCTTTAACTGCTCTTTTGTGAACAGCTGATCCATTGTAGCTTTGGCATAGGATTTATAATCTGAAAATTTTGCCTTCATTCCTATAATTTGTTTGGTCATATCATCTCTGAGCGGAACGGGGAATTCTTTTTTCACCGGATCTTCCTGACTGGCAGGAAGAAATAAAGAAAGGATCGCATCATAACTACCATTGGAGTCGAAATCTTTGGCATAAACTGATACAGGATACTGCTCAGAAGCCTTAAAAAAGGAATTTTGTCCGAGGTTTCCCAAAACATAATCAATGTCGCCGTCATTATCAAAATCACCGGGAGCGATGGTATTCCACCATCCGATCTGGTTTGAAATACCGGAATTTTCTGTCACGTTTTTAAAGATTCCTTTATTATTTCTGAAAAACGTAACCGGCATCCATTCTCCTGCCAATATCATATCAGGCCATCCGTCATTGTCGAAATCGGTAAACAATGCATCACAGACAAGCCCGATATTATTAAGTTCCTTTGCTACCTGATGTGTTACGTCAGTAAACTTAATCTGCCCGTTCTTAGTATCATTTCTATAGATATAACTCGATACAGGTTTAGGGTAAGACCAGGGCTCCACACGTCCTGCAATAAAAAGATCAAGATCGCCATCCTTATCATAATCAATTGCTCTTGCACAGGATTTACTGGTAAAGTTTTGAGGAAAAGCATTTAAATCAGGGCTAAAATTCCCTTTTCCATCATTTCTGAAAAACTCATCTCTGTAGGTAATCGTATTTGCCTGGCTTTCATACCCGCCTCTTGCCAGGTAAAGATCCAGATCACCGTCCCCATCTGCATCAAACAAGGAAATACCCATGTCCTGAAAGGCTTTACCACTTGTTTCATCAGGACTCATTATGGTTTTCTGCGAAAATAAACCATTGGCCTGCTGCAACAAAAGCGTGGTTTCAAATGAAGTACTTCCTCCTATTATCATATCATCCAGGCCATCACCATTTACATCACCTGCCGCTAAGCCCGGACCATATTCTGAAAACTTATGTGGTAATAATTTCTGAATGTTAAAATCAATAAAATCCTGCTGATGATGTATAAAACGGATGTTCAGGGAATCTGAGATCTCTTTAAATAAAGTATTTTTTGCAAAAACAGGCTGCTCCCATGAATAACGGCTGACCGCATTTTTTTTGTCAATTTTTAATGTTTGATCCAATGTTACTTTTGTCAGTACCTGCCTGGCTCCGTCCGGCCATTTTATAACCAGAGAATCGAGCATTGTGACAGTCCCAAGACCAAAATGAGGATTTAACTGCACCGAAGACAAATAACCACGGTAAGGACTTTGCTCATAAGTCTGCTGCTTCCCCTCAAAATATAGTTCTATCCAGGTACCCAAACCATCCCGGTTGGAAGAATCACCGTTTAGTTTTAGAGACAGGTAATGTTCTTTCGACGGATCAGCATCTCTCAGAGTATTTTTGTAGAGAAAAGCCTTATCATTGATATTATTAATAACCATATCCAGATCTCCGTCATTATCAAGGTCTGCATAAGCAGCCCCATTGGAAAAAGAGACCTTATTTAGTCCCCAATTATCAGATACATTGCTGAAATTACAATTGCCATTATTCCTGAATGCATATTTGTGCAATTTAACCTGTGGTATCTGTTCTAAAGTATTGGAGAGAGAAGCAAGAGGAGATGGGTCTTTACGAAATGCTATAAAATCATGGTCGGTAACATCTTTCGGAAAACCATTGGTTACAACCATATCCCGAAGTCCGTCATTGTCAAAATCAGCCACGAGAGGTGTCCAGCTCCAATCCGTCTCAGCTATTCCTGCCAGATAACCTACATCACTAAAAACAGGATCTCCGATAGAATCATTGGCAGTTACCCTCGGTCCCTGATTAATATGCAAGGTATTTCTGACGTATTGGTACTGATATCTGAAAAAATCATTGAGCTGAAATGACTGATAACTGCTTGAGTTCATCATCATTTTCTTACGATAATTGTCTTCCGGATTCATGTCCAGTTCTACTATATCCGACAGTCCGTCATTATTAATATCAATCACATCCTGTCCCATTCCATTGGCAGAAGTATGTTTGAAATAAGAGGCAGCTTTGTCAGTAAAAGTTCCGTCATGGTTGTTTATATATAGCAGGTCATTGGCAATAAAATCATTGGTCACAAAAATATCTTTCCATCCGTCCCTGTTAATATCTGCTACGGTTGCACCATGTCCGTAACCTTCAATCGTAAGTCCCGCCTGATGTGTCACGTCTGTAAATACAGGATGTTTCAGACGATCATTCCAGTCATTTCTATACAATTTTCCGGTGCTTGGAAATGAACCATCTTTTATTTTCTGTTTGAAAACAGAGGGATTCACTTCCTGCAGAATCTGGTTAACCACAAGGTACATATCCAAATCACCGTCATTATCATAATCAAAAAAGTTGGCCATGGTTGAGTGACTGGAATCATTCAACCCGTACTCTTCTGACATTTCCTTAAAAACAGGATTTCCATTTCTGTCTAATCCCTGATTGACATAAAGTATATTCTCCCTTTTCTCAGGGTTTTTATCCATTGATGCACAAATGTACAGATCTGTTTTTCCATCATTATTGATGTCAATCACTGATACACCTCTGCACCATTTCCCATTTCCGCTTACTCCTGCACTGTTTGTAATATCTTCAAATTTCAAATCTCCTTTATTCAGATATAATTTATTGGAAACCATACTTCCGGTGAAGTAAATGTCCTGCAAACCGTCATTATTAAAGTCTCCGATACCTACACCTCCTCCATTGTAAATATTGGTTAAATTAATCGGATTGATAGAGTCATTCTCTGCAATCTCATTGCTAAAATTAATCCCCGAATGTTCAGGTGATATCAGCTGAAATAATTCAGGTTTCTGACCACAGGAAAAAAGGAATACGGAAATAGCAGAAAAAAGAAAAAAGGAGAATACAGTTCTCATATGCCAATTATTTAATACCATGAAATCAAGCTTAAAATGTAATCTATTGAAAAAGAAGGTACTTCTTTCAACCGCTATCTGTACCTGAATTTGTCCGGCACAAATAGCAGTTGCTTTTCCGGTTCATTGCTGTTGCTTCTTTTCTGAACCTTACTTAACTCCTGGAGGTAAGTTCGTTCTGCCCCATTTTTTATTTGGTTTAGAATCGAGTGAAATTTCGAGTTTCCCTCCTTTAGAATAATCTTCATGGCTAAACCAGAAATTATCCAGCGGTTTACCATTAAGCTGTACTTTTTTTATATAGACATTCTTTTCAGTATTGTTAAATGTTTTTATCACAAACTCTTTCCCCTTATAATACTGAGGATCAAGTTTTATTACCACCTGATCAAAAACAGGACTTGTAATATCGTAAACAGGTTTTAAAGCCACATTTCCCTGTAAATTAAATAAGCCAACAGCCATTAATGCACTTAAAGCGCCCATTTGTCCCTGGTCTTCATCCTGCCCGCCATAGCCCAGATCAGGAGTAATACCTCCGTAAGCATACTCTTTTATTTTACGTACCCAGTATTGTGTTAACCATGGTTTTCCTGCATAATTAAAAACATGTGCGTCAGATAACCCGGGTTGATTGGCATAACTTATATAACCTTTACCATACTCTTCTACAAAATCAGCTTCCAGGGCTTTTTCAAAAGCGAAATTAAGCCTTTCACATAATACAGAATTGCCTCCCATGAGTTTTGCTAGCCCGTTTATATCATGAGAAACGCCCCAGGTTGCCTGCCATGAATTAGCTTCTATCCATCCGGAACCACTCAGGGCATCGGTATGAATAAATCTGCCTTCTCTGTTTTTGGGAAATAATAATTTCTGACCGGGATCATAGAGTTTTTTCCATCCTGCTGACCTTTTTGTGAAGAAATCATAATCTTCCTTACGGTTAAGTTTATAAGCCATTTGAGCTGCGGCATAGTCTTGAAACGCTGCTTCTACTGTAATTCCTGCATTATCAGGCCAATAGCCGTTTTTTGTATAAAACGTTACCTCCTCTTCACTTCCCAATACGCCACCTGGCAAATGATTTGCCTTAATAATATCAAATGCCAGATTAGGGTCAGTCTTTTTTAAAAGTCCTTTCATGTAAGTCCCGACAATGAGATTGGTAACCGGACAACTGGTCATTATATAAGTATCTCCACCGCCCACAGGTCCTCGTGGCAACAGACCACCATCTTCAGCAAATCTTAACATACTTAATGACATATCTTCCTGTACTTCAGGCCATGCAAGTCCCCAAAGTATATTCAGATTCCATTGAGTCAACCACCAGGCATCGGTGTTATACATGTTGAATTTCACTTTCCCGTCAGCCATTTTCGGGAGGGTTTTAATTCTGAATGTAGTGTCGTTCAATGGAATAGCACCTTTTCTGTTAGTCCGATCCGGATAGTCCCCCGACACATCGTTTATTTTATGACGGCCAAGTAATACATGCCATAAATCAGTGTAGAATTTTATCTGATGGTCAATTTTTCCTCCGCTGACATCTATTTTCCCGAGCCAGGTATTCCAGATCTTTTTTGATTCAGATTTTATGGCATTAAAATCCCATCCGCTGCATTCTTCTTCTAAATTTTTACGGGCATTCTCAATACTGGTATAAGAAATTGCGATTTTCATTTGTACCTGTTCCCCAGCTTGTACATCATATTGAGGAGCAACTCCGATACTATCACCTTTCAGTGTAGTGATATTATTCAGAAGCTTTTTCCCGCTCCAGCCGTTCATTGTTTTAAACGGTTTATCAAATGTTATAACAAAAAAGACTTTAACATCTTTAGGGCCTCCCCACAATCTTCCGACATCACTAAATGAACCCTCAAATGAGGTATTATTAACCTGTTTTACCTGAGCATGAGTCATGGTTGTTCCACAAATAACACCACCCAGGTTGGTAATAATCTGAGCACTCATATCTTTCGTATAAGTAAAACGATAGAAACTTACTCTATCAGTTGTAGTCAGCTCAACCCAGGTATGGTGGTCACTTAGAAAATTTCGCTGATAGCCAGGTTGTACAATTTCGTCGTCATGACTGTACTGAGATTGCCAGACCGTTTCGCCACCGACAGGATTAACAGATGATGGAGCCGGCATGATTTCCAACCCGGAAAGACTCCAGTCATGAATTTGTCCGTAACCTAAAATATGATCTTCATTATACACATATCCTCCACCCCATTGGTTTTTGTTGCGGGTATGTGGTGCAGCACTCATCATCCCGAAAGGTCTGCAACCCGTTATGAAATAAAAGTAACGCCCTCTGTTTGTTTCAATATAGGGATCAACCTTTGAAACATAATCATTATTGTTCTCCGGCGACCGGAAAACTTCTATTTCAGAAAGACCCAGATTAGAACCGTCTCCATCTGTTACAATAAAGCGTACCCATTTTATCTTTTTTGTCTTAAAAGTAACTGTTTTTGCCATTCCGTTATTAGGAATCGCATTTACCCATACTACGGATCCATCGCTAAACAGCAGTTTACCGCTACCTGTAAATTCTTTCAGTGTAGGTCTGTCATATAACACAATTCTATTTACCGAAACTTCTTCTTTCCAATCGAGTTGTATCCAGGGGAACCTGACATAACCCCAAAAAGCAGTCTGTCCCTGACAAGCCCACTCTCCTTTATTTTCAATACCGATAAAACCATCTGTTACGTTCTGAGGTGAATATTCCGGACTAAAGGTAGTGGATGCTGTTGCCTTAGCCAGTACTGCAATATTGTCTGTTCCGGCCTCAGCATTTATGGCAAGTAACAGGGAACATACAAGTAAAATAATATATTTCATTGATCTATATTTTTGCCGGGTTTTATACCTTAAACAGAGAAAATGGAGTCGTTTACAACCCCATTTTCTGCTGTTTACATTTAACTATTTAATAAGAAACAGATTTTATTCCATTTAATCTTCCTGTAAAAACATTGATTAGTATCCCGGATTCTGTTTTAAAACCCCATGGCTTCTCTTAATTTCTGTATCCGGAATCGGGAACAAATAATAAAAATCACCCGGCCACTTACTTCTCACTTCTGCTGCGGCAATTACCCCATATTTAAATGCTAATTTACCCAACACATTTATGTCCCCGGGAGGAACACCGGTCCAGTCCATTGTAACACTGGTTAAGCCTCTGATCGGAATATCGACATTACCCGGTGCAGCTTTCCATCTCATAAGATCCCAGAAACGTGAATCCTCCAGACATAATTCTATTGCTCTTTCGTTTCTGTAATCTCTCAGAAGTTTTGCTCCAGAACTTTTGATATCAGGCATACCTACTGAAGCTCTGCTTCTTACTTTATTAATGTAAGTACGTGCCACATCTTCTTTACCTAAAGCCATTTCAATCTCAGCGTAGTTTAAATAAAATTCCGCTAATCTCATATAAGGTACTACCTGGTTATAATCATAGTCAAAACTGGCACGAGGACCTGAGAAGTCACAGAACTTTCTGAAAGTATAACCTGTCTGAACATTCCAGTGGAAAGGAGTTAAGCCTTTCACCCAATACGTTTTAGAGTCTCTTCCGTAATCAAAAAGGTCAAAGCCATTACCCGGATCTTTTTTGTTAGGATTCTGATATGGAGGTGCATTATCCGGATTCGGGTTGGCATCTTCCCAATATTCATATCTTCTCAAAGTACTTTTAGCACCATCGTTAATTGTAAATGGTCCTGCACCCGGATAAATGACAGTGCTGTAATATCTTGGATCCCTGTTTTCATTAGGCATTTGTTCATTATATCCCGAAGCAGGGTTCACAGTCACACCATCCTCCAGATATGGATACTCTCCATTCTTTAGCTGGAACATATTTACAAAAGTCTGGGTCGGCATAACACGTTGTCTGGCATCAAAACCACTTGGCCAATAGTCGTAATTATAACCCCAGTCTGGTATTCTGCTCGCAGGCGTAAAGGATTTACCAAAAATAATTTCATCCGTTTGTAAAGGCTTAACATAAAGCTCGTCACGTTTAGGGTGCAATGTATATGATAAATCAAGTACTGCTTTGGTTGCTGCTTCAGCAGCCTGCCATTTGCTCAGGTCGTTTGAAGGGTTATTCAACGGACTCGCAGCATATAATAATATTTTTGCTTTTAAAGCCATTGCTGCAGGCTTACTAATCTGTCCTGCGTTGATTGTATAACCGTCTAACTGACTAATGGCTGTATCACATTCAGCTAATACAAATTTATTACACTCATCATATGTATTTCTGGCTACATCAAAGCTGGCATCCGTTAAACTAAAGCTGTTTTTAATGATAGGAACTCCACCAAAAGTACGCATTAATTCAAAATACATCCATGCTCTCAGAAAGTGTACCTGTCCTCTCATAAATTTGAGCTTATCAGGGCTTATCGCAGAACCTTTATCAGTTTTTTCAAAGAAAATATTGGCTTTTCTGATATAGTTGTATTCCTTATTCCAAATTGAAAGGCCATCGCTATCAGAGATAATGTCATTAACATTAAATGGACTCATAATCCCTTGCACATATTCACGAATACCTAATGCAGCGTCATGCGTCTGAGGCTGATCTACTGCCACATCAGTCAATGTTTCATATCCACCCGATCCTGGTTTCCAGGGAGGCTTGATTCCACTGTAAATATCGTACACATAGCCCTGAAGAAATACCGGGTCATTGAAAACGGCATCATCAGAAATAGCATCCAATGGCTTTTTGTCCAACACATCTTTACAAGAAAAGATGGTAATCAAGAGGAGAACAAAGGATACTAAAAAGGCCGATCTTTTATTTTTATATATGTTTTTTAGACGTATCATGTATTTAGTATTTAAAAAGTAAGATTTATCCCAAAAGTCACATTTTTCAAATTCGGATAGGCATTTCCATTTGTACTTCCTGTTAAATTCGAAGTTAAATTTGAAGCTGAACTTCTGTTTCCGGCTGTATTGATATTCAAAACATTACTTGGATTACCCGCAGGAGCACTGTTGGTTTCCGGATCACCGGCACCATACTTACTAAGGCTGTTAAACAGCATAAACAGGTTGTCTGCTGATACGTAAACCCTTAAGTTTGAAATCTTAGCTTTGGAAAGTAGTGATTTTGGCAGATTATATCCTAATTGAGCAGATTTAAAACGCATCCATGTTACATCATGGTAATAAAAATCACTGTTCGCACCTTCTAATCCGGACATGTTATAATTTATATTCGGAAGTTCTGCATTAGGATTTGCCGGCGAATAACTGTTAAGCGCTACATATTGAAGGTTATTACCTCCTGCATCTGCGTTAAAGCCATTGCTTAGTCTCCATTTGGCGCCGCTTTGTCCCTGCAACAATATATACAAGTCAAAGTTTTTGTAATTTAATGTCAGGTTAACCCCAAACTGCATTTTTGGGAATGGAGAAGCCTGAAATCTATACTGATCATTTACATCAATTTTGCCATCACCATTTAAATCCGCAAAAATCAAATCTCCTACTTTCGCGCCAGGATAGCTTACCTTATCCTTAAGATCCTGTGCAGATCTGTAAATGCCGATGGCCTGATATACTAAAGGAGAATTAAGCGGATTTCCTTCTAATTTCTGATAGGGTTGTGCTAACGGAGGTTCATCAAAGTAAACAATCTTATTTTCACTATATGTTAAATTAGCCCCGATTCTCATACCAACCTGACCAATTGTCTTATTGTAAGCTCCCTGAAAATCAATCCCTCTGCTATTCATTTTTCCAATGTTTTCATCAGGAAGTGTTAAACCTGTATATCCGGGAATAGATGCCTGTCTTTTAGCAAGAATATTTGAAGTTGTGGTATTAAAAGCATCAATTTCAAAAGTCAGGTTATTATTCAGGAATCCAAGTTCCAGACCAATGTTTGTTGTTTCACTGACTTCCCAGGTAATATTAGGGTTCGGTGTTGTTTTTGGCCCGAGGCTTCTTACATCTGCGCCATTAACCACCCAGCCGTTTGTATAACCATAAGCTCCGACATATTGATAAGGATCAACTCTGTCGTTACCCAATTGTCCCCATGAACCTCTTAATTTCAGGTTACTGAACATACTATTTTTAACAAACGGTTCTTCGCTGATCACCCATGCCGCTGAAGCCTGCGGGAAAAACCCGAATCTTTTACCAGGAGGGAAGGTCGTCGAGCCATCATAACGGGAACTGAATCCGAAGAGATATTTCCCTTTGTACTCGTAAGCTACACGCCCGAAGATATTTTGCCGTCCATTTGAAGTAGCAGTTCCTGAGTTACTCTGATTTGCCGGAATCGGGCTACCTGCAAATAATTGGTCAATCACCGGAGAATCATATCCAAGACGCTGAGCATAAAAGTAGTTGTCATCATAATTTGACTGTTCATACGCTACAAAGCCGCTTAATTTATGATCTTTGTTGATCGTATTTTCATAAGTAAGTCTTATGTTTTGAGTTGTTCTCAGGGTTTGGGCATAAAACTCTTTCAATCCGATATCTTCTACTGATCTTGAAGGAACCTGTATTATACTTCCTGAAGGATCTTTTCTGTAATAAACCCAGGTATAGTTAAAGTTTTTATCATACTCGTAATTTTTAGTCAAAGACATGAATCCTTCCAATGCCAATCCTGTTACCGGAAGTTTATACTTAAACTTTAATGTTCCTGTAGCAACATCCGTTACAAGTTTCTGATAACCAGGACTTAAAAGTCTGGCAGCAGGATTAAGCTGTGACCAGCCTTCGGTAGGATATCTGTAGTCTCCGTCTACATAGGCCGGCTGCAATGGACTGGTGTTTGCAAAACTTCCGATTTGGTCTGAACCACCCTGAGGATACTGAACATTTTTTTGTCTGTATGATATATCTACCCCGACATCCAGTTTCTTAGTCACTGCCACATCCATATTAGCCCGGATGTTATATTGATTAAGTTTGGTTTTATCATCCGCACGAAGAATCCCTCCTTGTGAGACTGTACCCAATGAAACAAAATATCTTGTAGTTTCAGTCCCTCCTCTCATCGTAAGAGATTGTCTTGCTACTGTAGCCGGAGGAGCAACCAAAGCACCATACCAGTCTTCAGATTTTCTTTGTCCGCTTTTGAACTGGTTAACGAAATCATCTGAGAATGTTGCAGGTCTGCCGTCTGCTGCATCTTTGTTATTAATAACCGACATATACTCCATGGCATTGGCAGATTGTACTCTCATGGTCGGAGATTGAAGCGTATAGGTAGAAACAAAGTCAAAGGTAGGTTTTCCTGTTTTACCACGTTTAGTGGTTACCAGCACAACTCCACCAGCCGACTGAGCTCCATAAATCGCAGCAGAAGCATCTTTTAACACAGAAATGCTTTCTATATCATTAGGATCCAGACGGTTTAAGCCATCAGGATCGGCATTAGCCACCCCGTCGATAACAATTAAAGCGGAGCTGTTTCTGAAAGTTCTCGGTCCCCGAACTGTAATACTCGCATTATCCTGACCTGGGACAGAACTCGTCTGGTTAACAAATAACCCCGGTAACTTACCTGATAAGGAGTTGGAGATTGATACGTTGTTTGATCTGGTTATTTCCTTGCCACTGGTTTGAACAACGGCATTGGTAAGTTCAGATTTCTTTTGCGTACCATAGCCGACTACCACCACCTCATCCAGCGACTGGTTATCATCTTCCATCGTAATATTGATAGCGCTCTGGTCATTTACGACAACTTGTTTGGATATATGACCTACTGAACTGAAAACCAGAGTAGCTCCTTTTGAAGCACTGATGGAATAATTCCCGGAGCCGTCGGTAGTCGTACCTCTTGACGTGCCTTTAACTTGAATACTAACCCCGGGCAGGCCAGCATTATTACTGTCAGATACTTTTCCTTTTATTACCTGGGCGAATAATTGTGCGCTAAAAAGACATAGTAAAACAGTAATGAAAACAGTAAATTTACATTTCATTTTCGTTTAGATTACGGTGAAAAATGGGTTTTAAATTTTATGCCGATAGTTAAATTGAATAATTATGGGGGTAAGGGTGTTATTATTTTCATCTGAAAATCAGTTAAATATATTGACGATAAATTATTAGAACTTTCCGGATAGTTACAGCAACACACACTCTTTCATTCAGGGTAATACTCTTCCACGCGGTCTTTTTCAAGGCTACGATTCTCCCTATTCGACTGGGAATTTTCCCGGGAGAACTCAGTAAACAATATTTAGTTTATCATTTATGAATTATCATTTCATTTGCCGGAAACTGTGTTTGTAAATGGCTCAGCAGGATAAGAACATTTATAAAAAATGCTTTAAAAGGTGTTTAAACGAAGAACTATACTCCAACTGCATATATTCTGACCAACAAAATTTTAAGCTAATCTCCAAATTCGTTAATCCATTAAAAATCAGCACACTGAAATCCTGATATAAGTTTTAAACAGTCGGTAAAAGATAAAAACACAACAAAGGGTAATGCAAGAAAGTAATTCTCTAAAAGATTCAATCGGGTAATTTAAAGCACCGTTTAAGGTAAATAAAGGAGATTAATATTCCGGACAGGTTAATCAAATATAAAAGAGCACTATTTTTATTGTTGTCCCGGAATGAAGACGATATCAAAAGAGTTTAGCTCCGAAAGCTGATATCACCTATATTTTCGAATTATTCAAAACATTTCAGAAACCTCTTGTACAAAAGCACAAATTAATCCTGATAAAAGCGTTGAATACAATTTTAATCAGACTTCCGGAATACTGCCCTTTACAGGAATAATTTAGGGTTTAACCGAAGAATCTTCAATCAAATGAAAAATTAATTGTTTGTAAAATACCGTTTTTAAAGTCCGATATTCCATTCTAATTAAAATTCAACTTATTCTGCAAAAAATATTATGTACAAACATATGAACATTATTTGTGATAACAAAATTATTTTAAAACAAATTTTATCCAGAAAGACAGATAGTTATCTTAATTTTATGTATAAACAAATTAATCTGTTTAAGGGCAGAATCATTAAAAAAAGCCTTTCGGGATAAAGAAGGTTGATACCAAGGACAGAGAGCCTTCTGAGATAAAGAAGACTAACATCGGGGGCAAGGAAATCTGTACAAAACCTTGTTATAACTGAACGGGTAAAAATCAGCATAAGGGCAGTATCAGACAAGCTCAGCTCAAAAAGCTGATCCCGTTTAAATTGATAAACAATTCAATAGTATTTCAGAAACAGCTTGTACAAATGCACAAATTAATCCTGATAAAAGCATTAAACACAAGTCTTTACTAAAAATACCTGAACATTACTTCTGAAAAGCACCTGGTAGATTAATTCAAAATTTAATCCATATTTCTTCGGATAAATCATCTCTGATAAACCTTTCAATGAATAAATACCTGATTAAATCCTTAGCCTTAATTTACTGCACCAATAATCAAACCAAAGATTAATTACTGATAAAATGCCTCTTCAAAAGACTATGTTTTATACTAATTTAAATTCAAATTATTCTATAAAAAATATTATGTACAAACATATAAACATTATTCATGAATACAAAATAATTTTAAAACAAATTTTATTCAGAAAGACGGATATTTATCTTAACTTTATGTATAAACAAACCAACCTTAATTATAGGTTGATTTGTTTTCATTGTAGATTATTCACAAACATGAAGCATTCCATTGACCACAAAAGTCCTATCCCTTTTCATATTCAGGCTGAAACACTTTTAAGAAAATTAATAGAAGAGGAAGAATACCAAAACGGCAAAATTTTCCCTAATGAGGTCGATTTAGCTAAACAATTAGCCATTTCCCGGACTACTTTGAGGCAGGCTATCAATAAGTTAGTTTTTGAAGGGCTTTTAGTACGTAAAAAGAGAATCGGTACAAAAGTTGCGGGCGGAGTTGTCAGTTCAAGGTCTAACAACTGGCTAAGTTTCTCTCAGGAAATGAAACTCCGGGGAATTCCAATAAAGAATTTTGAACTCCATGTAACCTGGGTATATCCGGACGAGGCTATCGCCAATTTCTTCGAAATAAAGACAGATCGTAAAATATTAAAAATGGAAAGAGTTCGGGGCAAGCCTTATGAACCGTTTGTGTATTTTATTTCCTACTTCCATCCAAGAGTCGGTTTAACAGGCGAAGAGGACTTTAAAAGACCTTTATATGAAATACTGGAAAACGACTATTCTGTCATTGCTACCTTGTCTAAAGAAGAAATAAGTGCTAAAGCAGCTGATGCTTTAATTGCTGATAAACTTAAAATCGAACAGGGAAGTCCTTTGCTGTTCCGCAAACGCTTAGTCTTCGATCAGGGAGAAAGACCCATAGAATATAACCTCGGGTATTATAAAGCTGATAGTTTTATCTATACGGTAGAAAGCTCAAGATAAATGCTGTCTGAAAGCCTTTCATTTCATAACCTTATTCAATATACGTAACATTCTGAAAGGATTGTGCAGGCTGAATCCCCTCAGTTTAAAGATATGTTTCTTAACTGAGGGGAACAGCATATTTATTATTGTATATCAGAGATTTTTACTGCATGCTTTATCCGAATCGAACCTTTTCCTCCATTTGTTCCGATATTCATGCTGATACTGCAAGGGTGTTTTTTGAGTAATGAGTTTGAAATGCCGGTTAAAATGAGAAATATTATTAAAACCACTTTCAAAGCAAACCTGGCTGACACTCAAATTTCCATCAATCAGTAACTTACAGGCTTGCCCTACTCTTAATTCCAGTAAAAGCTGAGAATAGGTTTTGTTCATTCTCGATTTGAAATATCTGCAAAATGAAGTGGGACTCATATTGGCCACTTCCGACACTTCTTCCAGAGAAATCTTCCTTTCAAAATTATTCCGGGTGTAGCTATATATCTGATTAAGTCTTTGGTTATCCTGATCGTCAAGAGAAAAATCAAAATTCGTGGAAGTAATAGGTGTAATGTCATTCGAAAATGCCAGTATTCTCAGGATTTTCAGCAAATGAATCATTCTGTCCAATCCATCCATTTCAATCATCTCCCGCATCAGCACACCAATTCTCTTTTTGGTTTCGCCTTTTATCTGTAAACCGGATTCCGTATATTCCAGAAAGTCATTAATCGCCTTAAATTCAGGAAGATTGCTAAAATACTCTCCCCATAAATCCGGTCTGAAATGAATTGCTGTTGACTGGGCAAATAAACCTTCCTGACCCTTATGATATTTTTCATCACATCTCCACATATGCGGAAGATTAGAGCCTACTATGACCATGTGGTCATCCGTGAAGTTCCTGATACACCCACCTATGAACTGTGTCCCTGATCCCTTTTCAATATGCAGTAATTCGATTTCAGGATGATAGTGCAGTTGATTATAGAAAAACGGTACAACATCCCTGCGAATACTAAAAGAAAGCTCTTGCTTTAAAGGAACCTTTAAAAATTGTGGTTTCATCCTTTAATTCTGATAAATTTTAACATATATAAATGATAATCAGCTCTTCAAAAGTCATTTTGTATTCAGACTTTAAATACAAATGCAAACATGCTAACCTTATTTCGTATAATCTTCTCAACTTTTTGACCAATACTGCTCTATTTCTTCAAGAGTTTTTCCCTTTGTTTCAGGAACGACCTTACAGATGAACAAAAATGCAACCGCCGATAAACCTGCAAAAACCCAGAAAGTATAAGCCCCTCCAAAGAATTTCAACAAACCGGGAAATACCAGAGAAACGATAAATGTGGAAACCCAAAGACAAAGTATTGCTACAGAAATGGCTTTTGCCCTGACACGATTCGGGAATATTTCAGCTATTACCACAAATGTCAATGGCCCGAGTGATATGCCAAAAAATGAGATATATCCTAAAATTGCCATCACAACCCAATAGCCTTTTGTCATATTCATAAAAAAGAAAGCACCGATTAAGGCAAGAAAAACAGCCATTCCTCCTGAACCGATCATCAGCATTAACTTTCGTCCTAACTTATCGACATACAAAATGGCAACCACTGTTGAGATAATATTAATCACTCCGATCATTATGGTTTGTAATAAAGCAGATTTAACACCATCTCCGGTTGCTTTAAAAATTTCAGGGGCGTAATACATAATAGCGTTAATGCCCGTGATTTGCGAAAAAAAAGCTAAACTTACGCCGATGAAAGTAGCCATTTGCAAGCCCGGTTTTATTAAGTCTGTATAGGCTCCCTCCTCCCCCTGTACAGATATTTTTATGGCTTCCAGCTCGATTTCCGCTTCAGAAGGGGTGTTTAGTTTATTCAGAACAACTAAAGCCTGCTTAAAATCCTGCTTTTGGGCAAGCCAGCGGGGACTTTCCGTAACTGAGAATAACAATACGATAAAAATAAAAGAAGGAACAATTCCTGATCCGAACATATACCGCCAGCCAACCTCAACAGTCCATAACTCATCATACAAATCAGCAATATAGGCGTTTACAAAAAAGATCGCTAATATACCTGTAACTATCCCAAGCTGATTAATGGCGATAAGTCTTCCCCTTATATCAGGAGGAGCAATTTCTGAGATATACATCGGCACAATCATTGATGCAATACCTATTCCCAACCCTCCGATCAATCTGAAAAAAACAAAATAATCCAGGTTCAGGGGAATCATAATACCCAGTGAAGAAACAGCAAATAAAACCCCGGAAATCAACAGCACTTTTTTCCTTCCCAGTCTATCAGCAAAAAACCCTCCGACCATTGCACCAAAAGCACAACCAATCAATGCGCAGGAGGCAATCCAACCCATCATTCCCGGAGACAATTCATATTTCTGCCTGATAAATCCGATTGCTCCGGCAATAACTGCGGTATCATAGCCAAACAGCAAACCTCCTATTGCTGCCACAAAAGTGCACCGATATACATAATTCGATTGTTTCATAGTTTCATCATGCTAATCATACTTCCGAAAACATGATTAGTTTGGGTTATTTCATATTAAAAGGCTGCAACAAATACTATAAAGAACGATCGTATAATTCATCGGCATCCACCCTGGGGATTTCTCTTCCTAAAAACCCTAACTCTTTATCTCCATCAAACAAAAGAGGGAAATAACGGCTGTCAAGCAATGTATCCTGATGCATATCAGGGAAACTTTTCAAGGCGTCAATTCTGTTATAACCTTCCGTGTTACCAAGAGTCTTATAATTCATAGCATTAAGTACCACAGCTCTTCTCGGCCGGGCAGAAGAATTTTCATAAGAGCCGTGCATAGTTAAAGGATGGTGAAAACTTGCATATCCTTTTGGCAATACATTGGCCACTTTATTTTCGAAAGAAATTAACTGATCTTTATCCAGTATTTCTTTCACGGCATTCATATCCCCGGCCAGGCCGGTTATCGGAAGTAATCCCCATTTGTGGCTGCCGGGAACAAAATAAAGGCAACCATTTTCTTCATTGGCATCATCCAGACCTATCCAGCAGGTAAGATGATGCATAGGCTTTGTAAAAGTCCAGTAAGAATAATCCTGATGCCAGGCGACAACTCCTCCATGCCTGGCCGGCTTACAGAATAACTGATCATGAAAAAGCCGGAAAGATTGCCCTAACAATTGGTAAGCTGCCATACGATAAGCCGGAGACCAAAATAAATCATGGAATCCGGGAGTAATCCGCCAGGCTCCTATGGCATGAAAAAGCACTTTATCCGGATTTTCGGATTCATTACTTTCGTAATGATAAAATAAGCCTTTTTCCTCTTCATTTAAGGATTGAAGTCTGAGCAATTCGTTGTTCAGCTTATCCACCTGTTCCTCAGACATAATCTTTATCCCGCTGACAAATCCATCTTTTTTAAAAGACGTTATCTGTTCCTCCGTAAGGATGTATTCTTCCCAATCCTTCGCACATTGAGGCTGCTCAAAAATACTACTGACCGGATTACTATAGGCAGCAAGGTCTATTAATGACTCTGAATTGAATTTTTTCATAATTGTTCATTAAAATAAAGCAATGTTTTCATGATATTTTCTTCCCAGTATGGCCATTCATGGGAACCACTGAATTCCTGATAAAGATGAGGTATTTCTCGCTCTGTAAGTTGTTTATGTAATAATCTGTTTTCCATAATTAAGGGATCAGACACTCCGCAATCAAACCGGATTTCCGGTAAAGTATCTCTGTTCTTCAGTATGGTTTCAAATACTGATAAATCTTCCTGATTTTCATCCAAAAAGGTCAGAAAATCTTCCTCTGCAAAGTCTTTCATCTGCCTTGCATCTGTTATTGACGACAAGCCTGATATTGCTTTAAACCTGTTTCCATATTTAGCACCCAAACGCAAAGCACCAAATCCCCCCATAGAAAGGCCTGCTATAAATAATACCGAATTATCACTGGTTTCTTTTATCGTTTGACTAACGGCATTGATTACATCAATCATAATCCATTTTTCAAAATTCTGAACTTTATGCTCCATGTATCCGCTCCCGTCTCCCCATAACCCGTCTGAAGGCATAACCAGAACCATAGGTTTCAGCAAACCCCTGTCGATACCGGCCTGCATCTGATAATGAACGCCTGCAAGATGCGTCCAGGCCCAATGACTGCCATAAACACCATGTAACAATATAACAATCGGTAAATCCTGATGATCATTTCCGGGAGGAACAAAAACTGATATATCTCCCCGGCCTTTTAAATGGTCACTTTTTACAGTAATGTACCTGAGATTGTCCCGCTCAAATCTCGGATCCGAAACAGCAATACTTCTGAATTTCATTCCGGTTATTTTAAAATACAATTACCCCTTTCGTAATAGATCCTGCAAGCATATCTCTGAATGCCACATCCAACTCTTCCAATGCATAAGTTTCCGTAAACATTTCATCCAGCAACAAACTCTTCCTGTGATATAAATTCAGTAATATCGGGAAATCTATCCTGGGCCTGCACTTTCCATAAAGTGGATTAAGATAAACCTTGTCCCATTGAAACAATTTCATATCAAACGGAATGGTATCATCTATCCCGCTTACCTGTACAGCCATTCCGGCATTCCGGATCAATTTCAGGGGAGCAGCGCCCAAAGCCGGTATAGCCGTACATTCAAAGGCATAATCTGCCCCTCTGCCTTCTGTATGGCCCGATACATATTTGAAAACTTCTGTTAATTCTATATCTCCTTTAACAGATTGAAACGTATGGGTAGCGCCGAATTGCTTTGCCGTTTCCAAACGCGCTGAATTAATATCAACTGCAATAATGGTAGTGGCTCCTGCTATCCGTGCCCCCTGAATTACATTCAGCCCTACACTGCCTGTTCCAAGTACCACTACAGAAGAACCTGGTTTAACTTCAGCGACATTAACCGCTGAACCATAACCTGTTGCCACACCACAGCCAATGATGCTTGCCGAGGAAAAAGGCATTTCAAGATCATATCTGACAACAGCCTCCTCATACACAACTGTATAGGTAGAAAATGTTCCCAGGTTAAAAGAACGCCTTATGCCCTTATTTCTAAACAATGTCCTTTCTAAAGGAACATGCCCTCCTGAAAGAGGAATGCCATTATATTGATGCCCGGAAATAACAGGCGAATGATTTTCACAGATATTTTGATTTCCCTGAATACATGGATAACAAGTTCCGCATGGCATTGCCCAGTTTAAGATAACTTTATCACCCGGTTTTACAGAATTAACATTCTTGCCAACCGCTTCAACAACACCAGCTCCCTCATGTCCTAAAATAAGTGGTGCTTTCCAATCAAGCGAATCCCAGTCAGTATGACATATCCCGGCAGCCATCAGCTTTACCAGCACTTCTCTTTCTCCCGGCATTGAGACTTCAATCTCTTCAATAGAAAACGTTTTATCGGGAGCTGAAACAGCCGCTTTTGCTTTTATATTGGTTATCATGTTTAAATGACGCTGCTTTACAAAAGCAACATCTTTTATCTTTCAGGTAAGAAAATATTTATACTTTTTCCCTGATTGTTTATTTGTACATACATATTTACATATTAAATATTGAAATCAAAAATTATTCTTGATATTTTTCAGATATTCTCTTCAGATACCTGCTGTAATTAACATATCAGAATGAATAAATCAGCTATTAATACCCTGATCTCAGAGAGCCGAGCACCGTTTAAACAAACCTAAAAAGTTAAAGTCCTGACAGCTAAAGTTCATGAACATCCGATATGTACTCAGCAAAAAGGGCATTCTTTTTAACAAAAAAGACATTTATCATAAACAGCTTAATTTTATCTTTTTAGTACATGGATGCTCCCGCCCTTCGCTTATATCCTCTCAAAAGCGAACATAAATGCTCAGAATGCAAATTGATAATCACTAATGCAGAGTGATAACATCCGGAAGAGGCATTGAAATAATTTTGCACCGTAAACAATAATAACAACTTTAATTTTATTGAAAATGAAATATTTTATGACAACAGCTATGGCATTTTTGACAGGACTTTCTGCTGCTATAGCACAGGAACTACCTAAGGCGAGTATTATTAAATCTGTTAAAACAGAAAAGATCAGCATATACACCGTTGTGGCTCCGCCGGAAATGTTTACCAACACAACGCATATAATTGAATTGCCAAATGAATTAATTGTGGTTGACGGTCAATTCTTTGCGCCTTACGCACAGCAGGTGAGAAAATTAACTGACAGCCTTCAAAAGCCCGTTACCAGATTTTATATCTCACATGATCATCCGGATCATTATATCGGCTTTGGAGATGCTTTCCCGAATGTGCCTGTTTATGCTTTAGAAGAAACTAAAACAGGCATTGAAAAAGCCGGACAACAGGTTTTGGAACAGAGACAGAAACAATTTGGGAACATTATTGCCAAATCCCTGAACAAACCTTCTCATGTACAAAAGACAGGAAAAGAAATGATAGATGGGGTGGCTTTCATCTTTGAAAAATCACTGAATAATGAAGCTGCTGCTTCACTGGTTATTAAAATTCCGGAAGTAAAAGCAAACATCCTGCAAGACATTGTTTATAATAAAACTCATCTATTCATATCCGGAAATACAGATGGCTGGCGCAAGGCAATTAAAAAAGAAGAAAGTGCAAAAGAATATACACTGATTTTACCGGGACATGGAAAACCAACGGACCGCAGTATATTTCAGACCGATCTTAAATATCTTGATTTTGTAGATAAGACACTTGCTGAATCTAAATCAAAAGAAGAATATAAGGCAAAAATACTGGCTGAGTATCCTGATTATGGCGGAGATCATTTGATTGACATTTACCTCGCCTATTACTTAAAAAAGGACTGGGACAAAAAGTAAATAGTAAGAAATCACCCCTATCCGTAAGTTCTGCGATTGTAAATAAGTTATAGTATCTCTGATGCGGTAATTTAAAATGAACGATATTTTGACCGTAAAACGGTAAAATGAAATTCTTTGTACCAGCCACCGTGTCAGAGATATTGTTTTTCATAAAGTATTTATAGTCAATATTTAAAATATCCTGACTACATTAGTTTAATAACAAGCATAATCAATGTTAAAAGTTCTGTTTGATAAAAATAAATATGGTGCGGAACTACTGCTGGACTGTGTCGAGCTATCAGAAATTGCTGATCATGGCATAGCTGTCAAAGAGCTGCATGTTACTACTTTTTATGAAATTTTCTTTTTCACGGAAGGTCAGGGATCCATTAATCTTGAAGGAAAACATATTGCCATCAATGCTCCCTGCGTGCTTTTCCTACGTCCGGCACAGCCACGTCAATGGGAATTATCTTCTGTAAAAAAATGTATGATAATTTTTTTTGAGGGTGCTTTTATGGAAACATTCTTAAAGGACCATCTTTTTCTCCACCGTCTTTATTATTTTTTGGGAAGTACCTTTCCCATAATGTTGCCGTTGAAACAGGATGAAATGCCGGTATTTGAAAAACTCTTGTATGCAGTGAGGCAGGAAATCAACGATCTCAGAGAAGACAGCCATCAGTTGTTAAGGGCTTATCTGTATCAATTACTGATTCTTTTAAATCGTGGTTATACCTCACATTATCATCTGCAGGGCAATTTATATCACAACCTGAATATCCTGAAATTCAGGGAACTTCTGAAGCAGAATATCAGAGAAAAACAAACTGTAAAAGAATATGCCGGACTTTTAAATATGAACCGAAACAGGCTTAATCATCTCTGTCATGAGATATTCGCTAAAGATGCCAGCGATATTATTAAAAATGAGCTTGCAGAATCCTGCAAATACGATTTACTGACAACTGATAAAACCGTTGCTGAAATCAGCTATGACCATAACTTCTCCGCTCCTTCCAATTTCGTTCGTTTCTTTAAATCAATGACTAATCTTTCTCCGGCTGCTTATCGGGCTGAATACATTTAAGAATAAGTCCATTTTACACCTTGTGCGGTGTCTTCACCAGCCAATTCCCACGAAAGTAACAAAGGGTTGACCGAATAAAGAGTGCCTGACGGTTATGACGTTCCACAGGCTACAGGCCAGCTTCATAAAAATCCGGTTTAACGTCCCCTCCACATTTTGTTTGCATATCTAATGCCTTCAGGTTAATTTAGCGGGCTAAATTAGTCACATTTGGAGAACAGATAATGTGTGTACATCGTAAAGCAGTGAACCATTATCTGCAAGCTAAAAATAGCTTTCCTGAAAATAAACAATGAAAAATAATTAATGGATAAAATTAATTTATCGGGTACAATCGCTGTAATAACAATTTTCATTTCATTATTTCTATCATTGTTTTTAATTACGGTCAAGACAGCACATAAATTAAGCAATCGTCTTTTTGCTTTTTTTCTGGTTTTAACGGTAATTGATATGAGCGTAAATTTAGGTTATTCGTCTGACATTTCTTTGGACGCAAGATTGTTCAGAAGTTCAGTTTTCTTTTTACAACTTCCAACTTTTTACCTGTATGTCTTATCCGTCTGCTATTCGGATTTCAGGCTAAAACCCAAACATTTAGTTCATATTATTCCTTTTTTAATAGCAAATTTAATCTTATTACCACGCTTTTATACTGTCGATCAGGCATCAAAAATCAGCTTTCTTGCGAAAAGCAGCAGTATGCCTGAAATACAGCTCAATCATATTTTCATACATATTCAGATTGCATTATACATTATCGCAGCCTTTATGATATTAAAGGAAGCGAAAAAAATATATCTTGAAAATTATGCAGGAGCAAGTATTGAATCACTTAATTGGTTATTTCAGTTTACCCTGGCGCTCTCAGGATTTTACTTCATTGCCCTGTTAAAAAACATCTTTAAATTCACAGAATACCCTTATATTTCCGAATGGCTAAAAATCGGACTTTTCTTATTTGAACTGCTCATTATCAGCTGGTATTTATATAAAGCTTTAAATAATCCAACCCTGTTCAGAAATATTGATTCAAAGCTAAAGCTTGTAAAGAACATCATTTACGAAGAAAAAAACAGCGAGCCATCAGCTGCAAATGAAAACGAATACAGTGAAGAGTTATTGAAATTAAAGAAGTATATGATTGATGAAAAACCATTCCTTAATCCTTCCTTAACCATTCAGGATGTCTCAGACGGTATAGGAATTCCTGTCCGGGATTTATCTGTTTTAATCAATCATAAATTAGAGCAGCATTTTTATGATTTCGTTAATACTTATCGCATAGAGAAAGCTATGGATCTTTTAAAAGATGTCACAAAAAATAAGCTGACTATCTTAGAAATTCTGTATGATGTAGGTTTTAACTCAAAATCTTCTTTTAACACCGCTTTCAAAAAACATACAGGCAATACGCCTACAGCTTATCGTAAAAACCTGTAAAGCAACACCTTGCAACTATTCGTACCTGAATTTTCAAATACTCGTACTTATTTTCTGAAACAAATGCGTTCGACTATTTTTATTCGGTCGCATAGGTTTAAGTTCTTCTACACATTTGTACCGAAATAATTTATAATTTAAAAATACGGTACAATGAAAACCTCATTAAAATTTTTAGCAGCGCTTTTATTAATAAGCAACATTTCTTTTGGACAAGACCTATCCAAAAAGATTGATTCAATCATAAAGCTCAATTATCAAAAAAATCCTGAAGCAGGCATCAGCGTCGGATTTATTAAAAATAACGAGGAATTTTATACGGCTTATGGTAATCTGAATGGAGAAAGTCAAACTGAAATCAATAAAAATTCCATATTTGAAATTGCTTCAATCACTAAAATTTTAACCTCAAATTTAATTGCACAGGCAGTTATTGAGAACAAAATAAAAACAGATGATTATATAGACGCCTTTCTTCCAAAAGAGTATGTATTACATGAAAATCTCAAAAACAAAATAAAAATTTCAGATCTCGCTTCTCATCAGTCAGGCTTACCTGATATAGATTTTGGAAAGTTAATAGAAAAAAATCCGCAGCAGCCTATAAGTATCGTAACTGAAAAAACATTAACCGATATTATCAATAACTGTACTGCGCTAATTGATAAGGGTCAATATCGTTATTCTACGATCGGATATACTTTACTTGGACAGATATTAGAAAAAGTGTATCAGAAGAGTTATGATGAAATTATCGCAGACAAAATAATAACGCCACTACAGTTGACAAATACATTAACCAAAGATTTTAATGTAAAAAACACGACAATCGGTCATAATTCCAATGGTGGCATTCAGGAATTCTTAAAATGGAATGTTACAGCACCTGCCGGGTTAGTAAAATCTAATGCCTCTGATATGGTTACGTTTTTAAAAGCGCTCTTAAATAAAGAAACAGCAATAGGTAAAGCTGCTATCATTACAGAAAAACTCTTCTATAAAGATAAAAACCGGGAATTGGGATTAGGTATAAATATCATGACGGATGATAAAAATACCATTTATTTAAAAACTGGAGATTCTATGGGACAATCTTCAATTATATGTTACAACAGGGCTAAAAACTGGGGCTTCATCATACTTCTCAACCAAAGAAACTCAAAAATGAGACAAAACCTGTTGAATGAAATTTATGACACAGTTTTGAAGTAAATAAAACTATATACGCTTTCACCCGGCTGGTGAAGACACAGCCGGGTGAAAGCGACAAAATATTACCGCTTAAAATAGAAAGGGGTCATAGTTTTGAGAAAAATTTCAGAAATATTCCAAAGGACATATACTATAATTTATCAAAGACAAGCAACAAGTGCAGTTTTTAATAAACCAATCTGTAACGTATATTTGAAAACCGGACAATATCTGAGAATCTCAAACGAAGTAATCAATGAAAAAAACTTTAACCTTAATTTTAATTACAATTATTGGAATTGGCTTAGTTGGTGCCCTGGTTAATTATATCCGGATGGATGGTTTTGCTTTCGCCTGGGCGCTGAACTTTCTGCTGATGATGTGTGTGTTTACCTTTACTGAAACATTGAAGAGCCAGCTTACATCTTCTTACTATAATGAAAAGGGATGGGAACAGAGAGGGAAAATATATAAATATCTTGGAATAAATTTTTTCAGAAAAATGCTAGTCCTGATTGGTTGGGAAAGACTGAATAAAAAAGCAAGCCCTGTAGAAAAAAATATCAAAGCTTTGAAGAATTTGCATTATCAAACAAAAAAATCGGAGCTTGGACACTTAATTATCTTGTTTATAGTCATGGGATTTAACGTTTTTGTGGCATTCAGATTTGGCATTCTCAAATCTTTTTCGCTGCTAATCTTAAATATCATACTAAACCTTTACCCTATTTTCCTTCAACGATATAACCGTCCGAGAATTGAAAGAGCGATTAATTTAAGTAATCGAAAATAAGGCTCCACCCATGTTCTGTGACTCACAGAACATATTTTAAAACAAACAATCCTACCCGATCGGGCAGGATTGTTAAATGGAGAATGAAAGATTTATTGCCTAACGGCTTTACCTTTCCTGATAGAAATAATTGTTTGCAGAATAACTGAAAGCATGACAAAGAACAATCCGATATAAAACGAAAAGTTCACTTCTTTGCTTTCACCAAAAAACAGGAATGCAATAATGATCGCATAAACAGGTTCCAGGTTTAAACTAAGGCTTACGGTGAAGGCAGAAACTTTTTTGAGTAATTCCGTAAAGGTAACATAGACCCCTACCGTGCAAAAAAACGACAATAAAATAAGATAAAGCGTGTCTTTCATATCAGGGATGAGGTTTTCTGCAGGAAAAAAATGCAGGTAAACCGGCAATACCATACCTAACCCAATTGTTCCGCCAATCATTTGATAATAATTGATCTGTTTACTATCGTAGCTTTTCACCAGGCGCTCATTGTAAATCGTATAGAGCGATGCGAACAGAGGAGATATAACGCCCAACAAAATACCTAAACGATAAGAAGTATCGAAATGAAATATCAAACCTATACCTACCATTGTTAAAGCGCTCAACAAAAACTCTGATGGCCTGAACTTCTGTTTATTGATTAAAGGTTCAAAAACAGCCGTAAAGAAACTTGCCATGCAATAACAAACCACCCCAATCGAAATATTGGAGTATTTAATACTCGCATAAAAGAGTACCCATGACAATGTAATGAGTGTTCCGACTTTAGCAATGGCTAACTTTTCCTTAAAATGAATATAGTTATTGATCCTGAACCATTTAAGCACGAAGAACAGGATAACAGCGGAGAAAAACACTCTGTACCAGGTGAGCAGCCCCTCATTAAGCGATATTAGTTTTCCGAAGACACCGGAGAAGCCGAGAAATATTACAGCAATGTGTAATATCAAATATGATTTTTTCATAAAGAATTATCTACCTTTTGATTTTAATATTTAATGGAAAGTCTGAGGCATAACAAATCACCCGGCAGCATATACCGGCAGTTACGCTTCTTTGAAATTTCTAAGAAATACTAAAGTACCGGAGGAGGAAGACAACTCTTTCTGTTCATATCTAAATAAAACTGTTTGGCAAAGATAGTAAATTGAGGTTAGTTTTTTGTAAAAGGTGGGTTATTCTCCTGTCTGTAGAGTTATTTAGTTAATGCACGGACAGGATAGATCCAAAATCACATCAGCCCAAAAAGCAAAAGCCTTCAAAATCAATGATTTTGAAGGCTTTTGTGATCCCGCTGGGATTCGAACCCAGGACCCATACATTAAAAGTGTATTGCTCTACCAGCTGAGCTACGGAATCTTTAAGTTGTTTGTTTTGAAACTGTCAACTTTACAGTTTTAACCTTGTAGTCCGTACGGGAATCGAACCCGTGTTTCATCCGTGAAAGGGACGTGTCCTAACCCCTAGACGAACGGACCGTTAGAACTGAAGAACTTATCTTCGTTTTTCGTGATGCAAAAGTAGTAGTTTTTTCTGAATTTCGAAAACCCTGCAAGAAAAAAATTTGTATTTTTTTTACCCAATCCGCCTAAAACAGGCATAAATACATAACAATTTATTGATATTCAAAGAGTTTATAAATATTTAACTTTCTGTTTATTTTTCAATTATTTTTGAATTTCCCTTCATTTTCCCTTCCGCAGTCTCTTCAAATCCCTTTTTTATTATCTTTGGGAGATAGTTATAACTCATCAAATAAACTGATTTATGAAAAAATACTCCCTTTTACCACTATTAGTAATTTTTTTCCTCTCCTGTTTCGGGTCTTATGCACAAAATTTACAATCTCCCCAAGAATTTCTCGGTTATGAATTAGGAACAAAGTTTTCCAGACATCATCAGATCATCTCTTATTTTGAATATGTAGCCAGACAAAATCCCGGTCAGGTGAAACTTATTCCATATGGCAAGACTAATGAAGGGCGCCCTCTGATGGTTGCGGTCATTGCTTCTGAAGATAATCTGGCCAGACTGGAAGAAATCAGAACCAACAACCTCAAATCAGCAGGTTTACTTGATGGACAGGCCTCCGCCAAGCAACCCGCTTTGGTATGGTTCAGTTATAACGTTCACGGCAATGAACCTACTTCTTCCGAAGCCTCTATGCAGGTTCTCTATGAAATCAGTAATAAAAACAGTGCTTTTGCCAAGCAAATCCTGTCAAATACTGTTGTATTTATTGACCCTTGTATTAATCCTGACGGAAGAGACCGCTACGCTAACTGGTATAACCAGAAAGGGGCTGTTACTCCTGATGTCAATCCTGTAGCATGGGAACATTACGAACCCTGGCCACAAGGCAGATATAATCACTATTGTTTTGACCTGAACCGTGACTGGGCCTGGCAGGTTCAGGTGGAATCTCAGCAGAGAATTCCTTTTTATAACCAATGGATGCCTCAGATTCACGTTGATTTTCATGAGCAATCATATACCTCTCCATATTACTTTGCTCCGGCCGCAAAACCATTTCATGAAGATATTACACCCTGGCAAAGAGAATTTCAGACTACCGTCGGAACTTTCAATGCTAAACGCTTTGATGCCAATAACTGGCTATATTTTACCAAAGAGCGTTTCGATTTATTTTACCCGAGCTATGGTGATACCTACCCTACCTATAACGGGGCTATCGGTATGACTTTTGAACAAGGCGGTATTCGTGGCGGATTGGGCGTTACACTTCCTGACGGAGATACACTGACTTTGAAAAAAAGGATTTCACACCATGTGGCAACAAGTTTCGGAACATTGGAAGCAGCCAATCAGAATGCGGAGAAACTGGTGTCTGAATTTGTAAAATTCTATGAAAAGGGTAAAACTAATCCTGCTGGACCTTATAAGTCTTTTGTCATCAAGACTAAAGGGGATGAAAGCAAAGTGCGTCAATTCTCTCAGTTCCTCGATAAAAACGGATTCCAATATGGCATAGCCGGAAAAGATATGCTTGCTTCAGGTTTCAGTTTTTCTAGCGATAAAACAGAAGGATTTAAAATTGAAGCAGAAGACCTGGTTCTTAATTTATATCAGCCACGCTCTACTTACCTGCGTATTTTGCTTGATCCTAAGCCAATGTTAGAAGATTCTCTGACTTATGATATCACTTCATGGTCATTATTATATGCTTATGGCCTGAAAGCGTATGGACTGAAAGACAAATTAACCCCGGTTGCTCCTAAAGCTTCAACCGAGACATATGTTAATTCGGCCATTGCGAAACCCTATGCTTATCTGGCTGCCTGGAAATCTTTTGATGATATGCGTTTTCTGGCTGGCTTGCTAAAGCAAGGTGTAAAAGTACGGGCTTCAGAAACCGCCTTTGAATCAAACGGGCAAAGCTATCAGCCTGGTACACTTGTTATTACGAGAGCATCCAATGAGCGTTTAGGTGATAAATTTGATCAGATTGTAAAAGCCACTTCTGAAGAATTTAAGGTAAAAGTGAACGGTGTTGCCAGCGGATGGGCCAGTAAGGGTTCTGATTTTGGTTCAAGTAATGTCTTCTTCCTGAAAGCACCTAAAGTGGCAATCGTTGGTGGAGAAGGAACTGCCTCTACCGGTTTTGGAGAAGTATGGCATTTTTTCGAAAGACAGATTAATTACCCTGCAACCGTGTTAGGTTCTGAATATTTCAACAATATAGACCTCCGTCAGTTTGATGTACTTATCCTGCCAAGCGGTTCTTATTCTAAAAACCTTGGTGATCGTGGTATTGAAAATATCCGAAATTTTGCAAAGGCGGGCGGTAAAGTAATTGCCATTGAAAGTGCAGTGGATTTCTTATCAGGAAAACCGGATTTTGACATTGTACATAAAGAAGAAGCTAAAAAGAAAGAAAATCAGGAGAATCTTGGTAAATACGAAGATCGTGAGAGAGAAGAAATTTCAGAAGATACACAGGGTTGTGTTTATAGAATCACGCTTGATAACACACATCCACTGGCATTTGGCTATGATAAATCTTATTTAGGGCTGATTCTTTCTACTTCCGACTACCAATTCCTTAAAAGCGGATGGAATGTAGGTATCAGCAAAGAGAAAGACCTGGTAGCAGGTTTTGCAGGTAAAAAAGCTCAGGAAAAACTTAAAAATTCTCTTTTCTTCGGTGTACAGGATCTTGGCAAAGGAGAAGTTGTTTATCTGGTAAACAACCCGATTTTCAGAGGTTTCTGGCAAAATGGTAAATTATTATTCGGAAATGCCGTTTTCATGGTTGGAAATTAATTTTTGGATTACAGAGTATTATTCTTCAAAAAGTTCTTCTTCAAAAGAAGGACTTTTTGTTTTTAATAACCTTATTTAAATTTTACCCCGTGAAAAAAATATTACTTCTTTGTTGCATTGCCTTCTCCTGCTATCAGGTTAACGCGCAAAAACTAAAACCTTATGGTGCCATTCCGAACAATGATCAGCTCAACTGGCACAAAATGGAATATTATGGTTTTGTACATTTTAACATGAATACTTTTACCGAAAAAGAATGGGGCGATGGTATTGAAAGTCCTGATTCATTTAATCCTACACAACTGGATTGCCGCCAGTGGGCAAGAATTGCCAAAGCAGCTGGTATGAAAGGGTTGATTCTTACTGCAAAACATCATGATGGTTTCTGCCTTTATCCTTCCAGATACACCAAACATTCTGTTGCTTACTCAAAATGGAGAAATGGAAAAGGCGATGTGGTAAAAGAACTGGCAAAAGCTTGTAAGGAATATGGCATCAAATTCGGTATTTATCTTTCACCCTGGGACAGAAATCATCCTAAATACGGTACCGATGAATACAACCAGGTTTATATGAATACTCAGAAAGAACTTCTTACACAGTACGGAGATATTTTTGAATTTTGGTTTGACGGAGCCAATGGAGAAGGACCTTCCGGTAAAAAACAGGTTTATGACTGGAAGGGCTTTATCGGTACCGTAAGAAAATATCAGCCGCATGCTATTATGTTTTCTGATAATGGTCCTGACGTAAGATGGGTTGGAAACGAAAGCGGCCATGCTTATCCGACAAACTGGTCAACTCTGAATAAAGACAAATATTACCCGGGTTACCCTAAATCTGACGAATTTAAAGCCGGAAATGAAGATGGTATCAACTGGGTACCTGCTGAAGTTGACGTTTCAATTCGTCCGGGATGGTATTATCATGCCAATGAAGACGGAAAGGTAAAAACTGCAGACTCTCTGATGAATATCTATTATGCTTCAGTTGGTCAGAATGGCAATTTATTGCTTAATATTCCGGTAGATCGCAGAGGTCTGGTACATGAAAATGACTCAACCAGCCTGATGCAGTTTAAGAAATTAAGAGATAAAGCGTTCGCATTGAATCAGGCAAAATTGAAGAAAGCCACTGCAAGCAGTGCCAGAAAAGAATATCCTGTTTTAAATATCAATGATGGAAACAGAGATACGGATTGGGCAGCGAAGGAAGGTGTAAATCAGGCAAATATTGACCTGAATTTAGGCAAGGAGAAAAGTTTTAATACGATAGTTTTACTGGAAGGTATTCGGTATGGCCAAAGAATTAAAGAATTCAATGTAGAAGCCTGGGACGGAACAAAATTCGTGGAAATTGCGAAAGGAACTACGATTGGCAATAAAAGAATCCTCAGATTTCCAACTCAGAAATCCAGTAAAATCAGGGTAAATATTACCGACTCAAAAGCCTCTCCGGTAATCAGTGAAATCGGGGTTTATTAAATAAAACATTATTTTAAGAAGTAGGCTGTGAGACACAGCCCACCGACGAAGAGACTCAGAACATTCCAAAAATAAAAGGTGAGAAAATCAGATTTTCTCACCTTTTTATTTTTGGAATAACTTATACAATTTCTGCCTAATTATTACTGCCAAGTGGCTTCAGTACGTATCTGAAAGCTACAGCACTGATAATATAACCTGATGAATTTGCAGAAGAAAAAACTTTATAATTTACTTTCATCAAACCACTGGCTCCCAGATCCTGCGCTCTCTGAACCAATTTATTCATCAGTTCACGTTTCTGATTTTCATCGTTTCCACGTTTGAGCATTGTGGTCTTGTAAGTCTGATCTTTGGTCAGCGGCAGTTCGTCTGTAATGGATAATTTTTCAATTTCCTCATACGAATGTGCCGGAACTTCATCTCCTTTTAAAACTTCAATCGGGTATTTTTCAGGGAATTGAAATCCTAAACCATCATGTCTATCCTGCCCGCCTTTTTCATAATTGGGCGTGTAATAACTCGTTGGCTGGACGTTTTTGGAACAGGACGTAACTAAAAACAATCCCAGAGATAAACAAAAGAATTTAGTAATTTGTCTTTTTTGCATAGTGATGTCAGATACTTTCGGAATCATAAATTAATACTCTTTCCCACAAATGATTACACTCTTCAATAAATTTCAGGTGAACCGGAGCAATCTGGTAATAGTCATGACCTGATTCATTTTCAAATGTTGTCAACAAACAGTAATCATAACTTCTGTCGATAACCGGGCGATTTGTGGCAGCGGGTTTTCCCACATTGAACGTCACAACACCTTCTATATTGCCTAATGAACTTACACCAACTTCGAATTTCCTGCGATCTTCTGCTGAAAGACCGTCTTTAAGCCAAAAATTTACTACGTGAACAAACATATCTGAATGATTTTGGTATGATTTAACTTTGGGTTTTTAAGATTTTTTAACTTTTCCTGAAATAAGGTCTGATAGAAAAATCCTAAAAACCCGGATTATAATATTGCTTAAAGATTATCCTTCGCCATAACCACCTTCATTCTTTCGCCCAGATCATCAGAGGCTTTTACCAATGGCAAACGAACGTCTGAACTGATGATACCTTTTAACTCAAGTATTTTCTTAACTCCTACCGGATTACCTTCTTCATATAAAAGCGGATCTATAGCAAGGAAAGTTCCCAGGTCTTTGCGAGCCGTGGCAAAATCACCGTCAAGTGCGGCATGAATCATTTTAGTAAATTTATCAGGAATTGCATTGGCAATTACAGACATTACTCCTACTCCGCCTACTGCAATAATCGGAACACCCTGTACATCATCTCCTGAGATCAGCAGAAAATCATCCGGCTTGCCTTTGTAAATTTCCATACAAAGTTCAATTACACAGGAAGCCTCTTTGATCCCGATAATATTCGGGTGTTTTGCCAGCGTCAAAACTGTTTCCGCACTCATATTAATCCCTGTTCTACCCGGAATATTGTACATAATTACCGGAACAGGACTTGCGTCTGCAATAGCCGTATAATGGGCGATTACTCCTCTTGCACCTGGTTTATTGTAATACGGACAAACTGACAAAATTGCATCAACACCTTCTAAATCAGCCTCTTCAATATATTTAACTACTTCAGGCGTATTGTTTCCACCGATACCATAAACGATAGGCAAATTCTTAGGATTATTCTTCTTGACAAACTCCAATACCTCAGCCTTTTCCTGTTTGGAAGTAGTAGCCGACTCTCCGGTCGTTCCCTGTACTACTAAATAATCCACGCCGCCTTCGCTTACGTGGTCGAGAAGTCTTTTCAACCCCTCAAAGTCAATACTCCCGTCTGCTAACATTGGGGTTACAAGAGCAGGAGCTACGCCATGAAATTTTGGTCTCATAATTTTTGGTAACACGAGAAAACTCGCTTTTCATTAGTTGCAGGCCCGGAAATAAACCGAACCAATATTTACTATTTTATCATTTCTAAAAATTCATCTTCTGAAATAACCTGTACACCAAGTTTGGTTGCTTTTTCCAATTTTGCAGGCCCCATACCATCTCCGGCTAACAGGTAATTCAATTTTCCGGATACGCCGCTAAGCACTTTCCCGCCATTGGCTTCAATCTTGCGCTTAAGATCGTCCCGTTCAAAATTCTGAAATACCCCCGAAATTACGAAAGTTTTTCCTTCTAAAGCATTTCCTTCTGATACTAATTCCTCATCTTCCTGTTCCAGTTGAACACCCGCCTGTCTTAAACGAGCAATATATTCCTGATTTTCAGTTTCCTGAAAGAACTCCACAACACTCTGGGCAATTCGTTCCCCGATTTCAGGAACAGAGATAAGCGCCTGTAAATCAGCCGCCGCAATAGCATCAATATTTTTAAAGTAACTGGTTAATTTTTCAGCAACCGTTGCTCCGACATATCTGATTCCGATGGCAAAAAGAACTTGTTTAAAAGGAATCGTTTTAGACTTTTCTACTCCTTCCAGAATATTTTTTACAGATTTTTCTTTGAATCTGTCAAGCACAATCAGATCATCGTACTGTAAATCATACAAATCTGCGGGATTTTTCACCAGACCTTTCTGGTAGAACACATTAATCGTTTCACTGCCAAGACTGTCAATATTCATGGCTTTTCTCTGAATAAAATGCTCGATTTTTCCTTTAATCTGCGGCGGGCAGCCTTTCTCATTCGGGCAATAATGATTGGCTTCTCCTTCTTTTCTGATTAAACCCGTTCCGCATTCCGGACAGGTATCAGGGAAAATAATTGTTTCCAGATCCGATGTTCTCCGGCTAAGATCTACTGAAGTAATTTTCGGGATAATCTCCCCTCCTTTTTCAATAAACACCCAGTCGCCGATTCTCAGGTCAAGCCTTTCTATTTCATTTGCATTATGTACACTGGCCCGTTTTACCACCGTCCCGGCCAAAGGTACAGGTTTCAGATTTGCTACCGGCGTCACGTTTCCTGTTCTGCCAACCTGATAAGAAATAGATTCCAAAAGCGTAGTAGCAGCCTCTGCCTTATATTTATAGGCAATAGCCCATCGCGGAGACTTTGCGGTAAAGCCTAATTCTCTCCGCTGATCGAATGAATTAATTTTTATTACAATTCCGTCAGTATTTAACGGTAATTTATGGCGTTCGGTATCCCAGTATCTGATATATTCAAATACTTCTTCAACTGTCTGACATTTTTTCCAGGTCGGGGAAACATTAAATCCTCTTTCCTTCATCCAGATCAAACTTTCCTCATGTGTTTCAAAAACCTCATCATCCGATAAAAATGAATATACATAACAATCCATTTTCCGCCTGGCTACCACTCCGGAATCCTGCATTTTAAAAGTTCCTGAAGCGGCATTCCGTGGGTTGGCCAATAAGGCTTCCCCAATGTCTTCTCTTTCCTTATTAAGCGCATCAAAAGAAGAAAGCGGCATGAAACCTTCCCCTCTTACTTCAAATTTCACCGGAATATTATTGCCTCTGACGCTCAGCGGCATCGTGCGGATTGTTCTGACATTCGCAGTAATATCATCCCCTCTCACACCATCGCCACGGGTTACACCCTTTTCTAAAATTCCGTTTTCATACCTCATGGAGAGTGCTACTCCATCAAATTTCAACTCACAGATGTATTCATACGCCTCATTATTTAAACCTTTTCTTACCCTCTCATCAAAATCAGACAACTCCTCCTCACTGTAGGTATTACCCAGCGAAAGCATCGGGTAAATATGGGTTACGGAAGGAAATTCCTTGGAGATAGTCCCGCCAACACGATGTGTTGGTGAATCCGGCCTTGAAAACTGCGGAAATTGTTTTTCCAGTTCCTGAAGTTGTACAAGCAACTGATCAAACTCAAAATCAGTTACCTCTGACACTGAATTCTGGTAATATTGATGATTATAATAATTCAGTTTTTCAGTGAGATTGTTGATTTGTTCCTGAGGTGACATCATAAAAAGTATTGATTTGAAAACACGATCCGCTTATTTATCAAACCGGATAAATAAATGTCAAATTTACTCTTAAATATTAAAAAAATACAGCTAAATGCCGCTGAATTTAATTTAAATGCAATACCTGCCGTTCTGATCAGAGGAAAGAAGGTCTTTTACAAAACCTGAATCATTCCTTTGTATACCGGAAGGAAATTTCACATCCGGAATCCTTTTATTATACTTAATTTGCTAATTTTGTAACCATAACCCAAAATTTTCAGCCTGAATATGATTACTCGCCTCTTTAAAACCTCTGCACTCTTTTTCCTGATTGGTTTATTCTCAAATGAAACATTTGCACAGAAGACAGTGGGCAGACTCGCATTGGGTTTGGAAGCAGGTTATGACATTCATTCCGGACCGCTGGAAAAAGGCGGATTGAATATTGGTGGTAACTTCAGGTATTTTCCAACCAGTAAAGCCGCTTTGGTAATTTCTGTCAGAAATTATGCGGTTTCCTTTCTGAATGCTCCCACCGAAAACGCTTTTGTAAATACAACCATAAGTCTCGGAGGCGAAAAACATTTCAATTTCAACAAATTCAGTCCTTATCTTGGCCTTGAGGCAGGTTTGCAGTTTAGCGCAGCAAGCAGCTTTCTCATGCGTCTTCCTTCAAACAGTGCTTATGTAAACAATTCTGCCAAATACATCTTTGTCCCGAAAGCAGGTCTTTTCTATCAACTTACCAATCACCTGAACCTGGTAGGTGAAGCAGTATTAATCAATACTTTTTCTCCGGGCGACCTCGCACCTTTGTATGATAAAAATAATGATAACCTGGCACCTCTGCTCAGTAAAACAAATTATCTGTTATCATTGGGATTAGTTTTTAAATTTAACGAGTAAACTTCTTATTCTATCTGATCATTTCACTTTTCCGGCAGTTCTTTGCCATTTTGCTGTAGTCAGATTCACTTTTTCAGGTTTTGTGTTACGACCATTTAATCGGTAAAATCAGGTAAGGGAGCCTGCCTCTTTTTCTTTTACCTAAAAAAAATTACTTTTGCGTCTTTAAAACCTGTTAAATTCTTATGTCGCAATCCATTTTCTCTTCACCCCGCCTTCAATGCATATTTTTATTTCTGATCATTTTACTGGCTTCAGTTCTAAGAATTACTAATCTTGGGAAACATGCGATCTTTTTTGATGAAAAATCTACGGTTTTAATCAGCCAGGCCGTGGCTTTGGAAGGCAATAACCAGAAAGACGTTTTTTACACAGAAGGGAAAACAACATTTACGCCCAAAGAATTCTGGAAACCCAAAAACATTGAAGACTTTTATGATGCCATTCGTCGGGGAGATATTGGTAACAGCCCGGCATATTACGGAGTATTACACCTTTGGATTGAAGCATTTGGATTGAGTGATTTTGCAATCAGGTTATTATCAGTATTTTTTAGCTGCGGCACAATCTTTCTTCTTTTCTTTTTCATAAAAGAGCATTTCAAAAATGTAAAACTCGCTCTGGCAGGAAGCCTTCTGATGGCGATAGAACCATTCTTTATCGCCTATAGCCAACAGGCAAGAAACTACTCGATGAGCTTCTTTTTCGCTTTACTGGCCACTCATCTTTTCTTAAAAATTGTTAAAAAAGAAAATAATTCCGGGAGCCGGATCCTCTATATTTCTTATGGTATTGTAGCAGGAATCTGTTTGTTATCCCATTTTCTCACTGCCACTGTATTTATGGCGCATGGGTTTTACGTTTTGCTTTTTGTAAGAAAATGGAACACCTGGCTTTTTCTTATTCTTTCCTTAGCAATAGGCCTTTCGGCATTTACTTTCTGGATAAAATTTGGCGGTGGAAATTACACATTTGATACGCTTAGTTATCAGGCCAAAATGTATTACAAAATTGCCCATTCCGTTCCTAATCCTCATGCCGGAACCATTGATCCAGCCACTCCGGGGATTGTTTTGAAGAAATCTCTGCCAATTTTCAGCGATTTGTTCATTGTCAGCAATGGTTTCAGCAGTTATATGACTGGCAAAAAGAACATGATTCTGGTCATTTTTTCGATAATGGTAAGTCTTGTTTCGCTAATCCAATACCGTAAAACATCCCGAAATCTGTGGTTGGGGATTCTTTTAGGATGGAATCTGATTGCCTCTTTCCTTTATACAACCGGTACATTTCAATACATAGAATTAGTGAATTGCGTTATTCTCTGCTATTGTTTCCGGATTTTCTGGATGAATGAAACCGACCCGGAACAACGGAGATTATTGACTTTTATGGCAATTCTGGCATTCTTTCCTACTATTTTTCTGATCTTATTTACTTTTAAAAATGGCCATACTTTCGGTTTAACCCAGCGGTATTCAGGATTTTCTTTCCCATATTCTATTATTTTTGTAGCGCTGGCTATTTTTGAAACCCCGAAACTTGGCAAACCTTTGCAATACATCGTTTGGGTTTTGTTGCTGGTTCAGGTGTTTTTTGTAGGAAAAACCATTCATTCTATTCATGAAGATATTTCTCCGAAATATACCTACAGAGATAAAGCCAGAATCAGAAATCCGCATTATAAAATTGCGATGGACATTCGCAAAATGTACCAGACAGGAGATACGGTTATTTATCCGTCCTGGACTGAGGGCGAATACGGAGCGTATGACAATTATACAAAAGATATAAAAAAATCGTTTTTAGATGCCCAGCTTGTGAATTTATATTTACCAAAAGATGCGGAATTTACACAAACGGTTGATGCTTTTAATCCAAACAAGGTATTTTTGAAAAAGAAAGACGGGCAAAAAATCGAATTATTCGATTTCAAGGGCACAACTTACCGGTATTAATCAAAAGAATCCACACCCGGATACAGATATAAATATGAAAAATGTAATGATTGCGCCATCAGTACTGGCGGCTGATTTTGCTAATTTACAACGTGATGTCGAAATGATTAACAGCTCTCAGGCTGACTGGTTTCATATCGATATCATGGACGGTCATTTTGTTCCGAATATTTCATTCGGGCTTCCGGTTTGTGAAGCAATTCACAGACATGCCAAAAAGCCTTTGGATGTACATCTGATGATTGAAAAACCTGAACTGTATCTTGAAGCTTTCAAAAAAGCCGGGGCAGCGAATATCAGTGTCCACTTTGAAGCCTGCAAACATCTTCACAGAACTTTACAGGAAATTAAAAACCTGGGATGCCTGGCAGGTGTAGTCCTCAATCCGGCTACCCCCGTTTCAGTACTGGAAGATATTCTGCCTTATTGCGAAATGGTACTGCTCATGTCTGTAAATCCGGGTTTTGGCGGCCAGCAATTCATTGAATTTACTTACGATAAAGTACGTAAACTCAAACGAATGATTACCGAAAGAAACCTGAATACTTTAATTGAGATAGACGGCGGTGTAAATTATGAAACCGGACAGAAATTAGTGGAAGCCGGAGCTGACGTACTGGTGGCAGGCAGTTATGTATTCAATGCCAAAAACCCTGTCCAAACCATTGAAGAATTAAAAACGCTTTATTTGTAAACCAGCCATTTGATTGCTCTATCTAAGGTCAAGACAAAGCTTATTAACCATTAAATGAAATACGAAAAACTGATTAAATACCTGCTGTTTATCCTCTGTTTAGTGCAAAACGGAGAAATAATTGCCCAGAAAGTCTTTTGGGCCAGTAAAGTTGTCAGTTTCTCTTCAGAATATTCAGATCCCAGAACGACCAAAGAATTCAGAGCCATTCAGGTATTAGGCAGACCCAGTAAACTTCCGCAGATCGGAAGCGCTGCCTGCGCCTGGCAACCCATGACCCAGGATAATCCGGAAGAAGAATTTATCATTGTTTCCTTCGACACACTTATGCCCATCAGGCAAGTTGCTGTTGCTGAAAACTTCGGACAAGGTTGTATTGTCAGAATTGAAGCATTTGACAATAACGCCAATCTGAAACCTTTATGGGAAAACAAATCTTCCCCAACAGGAGAAATCGGTAAAATGCTCAACGTGATTTTGCCTAAAATGACTGATTTCTCTGTAAAGTCTATAAAACTTGTACTAAACACCAGCAGAGTTAAGAATTTCAACCAGATTGATGCCATTGGCATCTCTCAATCCGAAAAGCCTGTTGTAGCCAGTATTAATGTCAGTAATGAAATTCCCAAAAACTTTATTAAGGAGAATCTGGGGAAAAACATCAATTCCGAAGCCATCGAAATTGCACCGGTAATTGCGCCTGATGGAAAGACCCTGTATTTTACCCGTTGGAAATATCCCGAAAACCTGGGGAAAGATAAAAACCAGGATGTCTGGTACTCTGAATTACAACCCGATAAGTCCTGGGGAAAAGCTATTCCTATCGGCAGCCCGATTAACAATACTGAGCATAATGCTGTCTGCGGGATTTCTCCTGATGGCAAAACCATCCTGCTAAATAATGTTTACCTGAAAGATGGCACGATGGAAAAAGGTGTTTCAAAGGCCTTTAAACTCAAAACAGGAGGCTGGGGTTTTCCCAGAGCACTGGTTATCCAGAATTTCAGAAACAGCTCGGAATATTCAGAGTATTCTCTCGCACCGAATGGCCGGGTACTTTTAATGACTACTCAAACCAAAGAAACCTTCGGAGGAAAAGATATTTATGTCTCATTTTTACAAGCAGATGACACATGGTCTTCCCCTAAAAATATCGGGAATATTATTAATACTGCCGAAGCAGAAAGTACTCCTTTTATCGCACCTGACGGAAAGACTTTGTACTTTTCAACCATAGGTCATGCCGGATACGGCAACAATGACATTTTTATGAGCCGCAGGCTGGATGATACCTGGCTGAGCTGGTCAGAACCACAGAATCTGGGTTCCTTAATCAACACACCTGAATGGGACGGTTATTTTTCTATTTCAGCCCTTGGCGATTATGCTTATTTCAGTTCCCAGGAAAACTCTATGGGTCAGGAAGATATTTTCCGGCTGAAAGCACCGGAATCTATTAAACCATTGGCAGTTGTTCAGTTAACCGGACAGGTTTTTGATTCTGCTGATAAAAAGGGCATTTCTGCAAGAATCTCCGTCCAGGATCTGAGTTCTCCTTCTGATACCCTTTCGACTGAATATGATCCGTTTACCGGAGATTATAAACTAATGATTCCTGCTAAAAAGGTTTACAGCATTACGGCCAGAAAAAAAGGATATCTCCCTGTCTCTGAACAACTTGACTTTACTAATGAGAAGAATTTCAAGGAATTTAAGAAAAACCTGTACCTGACACCGATCGAAGTAGGTCAGAAAATGACGCTGAATAATGTATTTTTTGAACAGAGTAAATACGATCTGAATGCCAGTTCTTTCGGGGAATTAGACAGAATTGTTGAACTGATGAAAGAATATCCTACCATGGAAATTATGCTGGAAGGCCATACAGATAATCAGGGTGACTGGAACGCCAATTTACAGCTTTCACAGCAAAGGGTTGAAGAAGTGAAAAAATATCTTTCAAAAAAGGGAATTTTGCTGAGCAGAATTCAGACCAAAGGCTGGGGTTCTACCCGCCCGGTTTCCAGTAATCTTACCGAAGAAAAAAGACGGCTTAACCGAAGAGTTGAATTTACTATTCTTCAGAAATAACCGTTTAAAAAATATCATTTCAGAATAAGCACACCAGAATCTACTCCGAAATAATGATATTATTTCGAATTTTCTTTTTATTTTTCTAATTTGGAAAATAGTAAGCCGCCGATATGACTTTCAGTATTATTCGTTCGAAAGATGGAATTTCCTATCTTTCGAAATTGGTATTGTTTTTGTAGCCCTGAGTCCTAAAGTACTTTTAATAATGGTCAAAAGAATAACCCGATACCCGGCTGCTTTAATAACTTTATTCCTGGTTAGTTTACCTGTTTTTGCTCAAAAAACCTATTGGGCAACCAGAGTGCTGTCCTTTTCATCTGAAAAAGTAATTCCATTTCAAGCCTCAGAATATAAAGCTATTCAGGTACTTGGAAAACCTAATAAACTTCCTAATTATGGCGACAGCAGTGTAGCCTGGCAGCCTTCTGCACTGGATGCTCCTTATGAGGATTATATCAAAGTTGGTTTTGATACCATTATGCCTATTCAGCAGGTTGCTGTAGCCGAAAATGTCGGAAACGGAAGCATTACTAAAATTCTGGCTTTCGATGAACAGGATCATTCTCATGTACTTTACGACAATGCTGTCAACTATATTTTAACCAAAAAAGGGAAAGTTTTCAACCTGATTTTAGAGAAACCTACTCCCTATTCTGTTACTGCTGTTAAACTGATTCTGAACACTGCAAAAATAAAAGGACCCAATCAGATTGATGCCATCGGTATTTCTCAATCTGCAGAAGCCATTAAGGCACAGATTAAAGTCGCCTCAGATGCTCCGAAAGAACTAACCAGACAAAATCTCGGTAAAGAAGTCAATTCCAGACACCAGGAATTTGCCCCCATTATTTCAAGAGATGGAAAAACACTGTATTTCACCAGAAATTATGTAAGTCTTCTGGGCAAAGAAAAGGATCAGGACGTCTGGGTGACTCAGCAAAATTCCTATGGGAAATGGGAAAAAGCCAGAAACATTGGCTCTCCAATCAATAATAAGGATAAAAATGCCATTTTTTCATTGTCGGCAGACGGGCATGAAGCCATATTGATGAATAAGTATCAAAAGAATGGAAAACTTGGACAGGGAATTTCCCGTTCTTTCCTGACAAAAGATGGCTGGTCTTTTCCGGAAGAAGTAAAAATTGATAAATTTTACAATGAAAGTCCGTTTTCAGACTTCACCTTTTCGCCGGATGGCAGCGTAATGGTTATGTCCGTCCAGAGAAGCCATACTGTGGGGAAAAGAGATCTGTATGTTTCCTTTAAAAAAGCAGATAATTCCTGGTCAGAGCCAAGACATATGGGTAACGTCATCAACACCGCAGAGCATGATGTAACACCATTTATTGCGGCAGACGCTAAAACGCTATATTACTCCACAAAGGGCCTTTCCGGATTCGGAGACAATGATATTTTCAAAACCAGCCGTTTAGATGATACCTGGCAAAACTGGTCGGAACCTGAAAATCTGGGGAGTGCGATCAACACTCCAAACTGGGATGGCTATTTCACACTTCCGGCTTCCGGAAATTACGCTTATGTATGCAGTTATATTTCCGGAAAAAAAGAAGATATTTTCCGTTTGGAACTTCCGGAGAAAGCTCAGCCCGATCCGGTAGCTATTATTTCAGGGAATGTTTTAAGTACTACGAATCACATGCCTGTAAAATGCGAGTTAACCGTCTCTGCTTATAATAACAGCATTAAACCGGAAACAAAGACTTATGACCCTCAACAGGGAAAATTTGTATTTGTCCTTCCTTTGAAACAAAACTATCAGTTTGTACCCTATGCTCCCGGCCATCTTGCCATCAGTGATTATATTGATTTAACCGGGGAAACTAATTACCGCGAAATAAAGCATGATTTTTATCTGATGCCTTTGGAAATCGGCAATAAAATAGCGTTAAATAGTTTTATGTTCGAACAGGGAGATTTTCAGCTTTCAGATTCTTCTTTTGGCGACCTCGACCGGATAGCCCAGGCTATGCTTGATATTCCTACCCTTGAAATTCTGCTGGAAGGCCATACCGACAGCCAGGGAGATTTTAACCTCAATCTTCAGCTTTCCGTTAACAGAGTGGAAGAAGTGAAGAAATATTTAATGGCAAAAGGTATAGAATCAGACAGAATTACTACAAAAGGCTGGGGACAAACCCGGCCAATCGCTTCAAACCTTACTGAAGAAAGACGCAAATTAAATCGACGCGTTGAGTTTACGGTAACTAAGAAATAGCCCAAAACTTTGTAATAGGTAAAAAAACAAACTATTTTTGTGTTCAATCCTGATGATACACATTCAGGCATTGAAGACAGAAAGGGCTATTTATTGCCTGAATTTCATCACATTAACTGGAATTTTCCTTTTAAAACTTTTAAAATTCTAAAACTATAAACATTACTCATCCCTCAATGGAAACTTTATCAGGCCTTTCTGCAGAAACAATTACCGACTTGAAAAAGTTGAGAGGAGCTTTGAGGCTTAGACTTTTAGATTTATACTTCAAGGCAAATGCAGGCCATATCGGATGCTCACTTTCCTGTATCGATTTGATGATTTGCTCTCTGATTGCCCATAAAAAAGACAATGAAGCATTTATTCTTTCCAAAGGACATGCTGCTGCCGCACTTTATGTATGTTTGCATGAATTAGGAGAATTATCTAATGAGGTGCTTGACACTTATTATAAAAACGGAACTACCCTTCCAGCTCACCCTGCTCCTAACCGTCACAAAGGTATCCCTTTTGCTACGGGTTCACTCGGACATGGATTACCAATTGCTTCCGGAATTGCCAAAGGCAATAAAATACTGGATAACGGGCAGTTTACCTATGTACTCATGTCGGACGGAGAAACAAACGAGGGAACAACCTGGGAAGCAGCACACTATGCGGTAAACAATAAACTGGATAATCTGATCGTCATCATTGACAGAAACCGTTTACAGGGATTCGGGTCAACAGATGAGATTCTCGGAGATTCAGCAGATGCTCATAAATGGAAAGCGATTGGTTTTGAGGTAACAGAATGTGACGGACATGATATTGAGGAAATTTATCAGTCTATCGAAACATTCAAATATCGTCAGAACGGTTTACCGAAAGTACTCATTGCTAATACGGTTAAAGGAAAAGGGGTTTCTTATATGGAAAACCGTATGGAATGGCATTATCTTCCAATGAAACCACAACAATATGAACAGGCCGTTGAAGAAGTTCAGACGAAATATAATCTGTAAAAGCGGGCAGTATTTCATAAAGTTCTTTAAATCCTAAGCCCAACTCATCTAAATCATTCAAGTAAAGAGCTCTATAATTCTGGCTTGAAAATACAAAACTTAAGTAATGACCGATTCGGTAAAAGAAAAAATTTTATCCCTCAAAGGCCCGATCTTCGTTTACGGAGCAAGTGGATTCATAGGCGCAAATCTTTTTAACGACATTTTCAGTATCCGGAAAGACTGCTTTGCACTCACCCACGATGCTCAGAAAGCATGGCGTTTAAAACTGCTGAATATTCCTGCTGAAAACATTGTTCATTGCGACATTGTTTCGAACTATTCAATCGAAGAGGTTTTTAACCATTATAAGCCCAAAACCATTTTTAACCTGGCAGCTTATGGTGCTTATTCCAAACAAAAAAACATTACCCTGACCTACGAAACCAACGTAATCGGGACGGTAAATTTGCTGGAAAACCTTAATCCGGACATGGTTTATATCCATGCCGGAAGCAGCTCGGAATACGGATTTAATTGTACGGCTCCTAAAGAAACCGATGCACTTGAACCCAATAGTCATTATTCAGTATCCAAAGTTTCTGCGGCGTATATGATTCAGTTTTATGCCAAAGTTCACCAGAAAAATGCTGTTAACCTGAGACTTTACTCTATCTACGGAGACTGGGAAGAGCCGGATCGTCTGATTCCGAAACTGATAGAAAGTGTTCACGAAGGAAAATTACCGAACTTCGTTTCTCCGGAAATCAGCCGTGATTTTGTTTATATCAGCGACTGTATTGAGGCTTTTATCGATTCTGCATTAAACATGTCCTCTGCTATCAGAGGGAAATCATATAATATTGCCAGCGGCGTAAAAACAACGATCAGAGACCTGGTTGATGTTTCCAGAAAAGAATTCAATATTTCGGAAGAGCCTTCCTGGGGAAGTATGCAAAATCGTCAGTGGGACTTAGCGGAATGGTTCGGAGATCCTTCTGAAGCTAAAAAAGACCTGAACTGGTCTGCCAAAACCTCTCTGGCTGATGGTTTAAGAAAATATTATACCTGGCAAAAAGAGATCGGATATAAGGAAAAAGTACTTACTGCCTTCCAGAATCCTTATCTGAATCCTGTGATTTCGGCTATTATTGCCTGCTACAGAGATGCACAGGCGATTCCGTACATGTATGAAAGATTAGTGAAAACTTTCAATGAAATGAAAGTCCGCTATGAAATCATTTTTGTAAATGACTGTTCTCCCGACAATACAGAGGAAGTATTAGAAGAAATCTGCAACCGTGACCCCAATGTAATCGGAATAACCCATTCCAGAAACTTTGGTTCGCAGGCTGCATTTCTTTCAGGAATGGAAATTTCTACCGGAGATGCTGTCGTATTAATGGACGGAGATTTACAGGATCCACCGGAAGTTATTCCGGGTTTTTATGAAAAATGGACACAGGGCTATGAAGTAACTTACGGAGTAAGAGTGAAACGGGAAATGCCAAACTGGCTTCATTTCTTTTACAAAACCTTTTACCGGGTTTTCAAAAATATGTCATACATCAATATCCCTAACGATGCCGGGGACTTCTCGATGATTGACAGAAAAGTCGTGAAAGAGCTTGTCGGACTGCCTGAAACAGAGCAATTTCTCCGTGGATTGAGAGCCTGGGTTGGTTTTAAGCAGATTGGGGTGGATTATGTAAGACCTGAAAGGATGTTCGGCGTATCAACCAACAACTGGCGCAAGAATATCTGGTGGGCTAAAAAAGCCATCTTCTCTTTCAGCTTTGTACCTTTGGAAATGATGACTTATGCCGGATTTATCATGACGGTATTATCAGTCCTGGGAATTTTCTGGCAAATTCTGGCGAAATACGTATTCTTCCCGAATACTCCTTCAGGAATTTCTACTGTCATTGTACTGGTGATGTTCTTTGGAGGAATCAACCTGCTGGGTATCAGTTTCCTTGGAGAATACATCAGCAAGATTTTTGAAGAGACGAAAAAACGACCGAAATTTATCAGAACGAAAGTGAGAAAAGGTATTAAAAAATATAATACTTCTGAGGAGATTAAACGTTTAGTGGAACAACAAAGAAAATAAAAGACATGAAACAAAACCATAAGCATTTATCTGTCAAAGGTTTTGTTTCATGCTCATAATGATATGAGAAGAGAATTTTCAGATGCTATTGAAAAATTAGCCCTTCAGGATGATAAAATCGTGTTTATCACCGGAGATCTGGGATATAACGCGCTAGAAAATCTTCAGGAAAAACTGGGAAACCGGTTTATCAATGCGGGTGTAGCCGAACAGAATATGGTCGGGCTGGCAGCTGGTCTTGCCTATAAAGGTTTCAAGGTTTTTTGTTATAGTATTGCTCCTTTTATTGTTTACAGATGCTGGGAACAGTTCAGAAATGATGTTTGTCTGCATAATCTGCCTGTTTTCCTGGTCGGAAACGGAGGCGGTTACGGATACGGTATTATGGGAAGTACACATCACGCCATTGAAGATATTGCAGGGTTAAGCAGTCTTCAAAATGTAAAATGCTGGGTTCCGGCATTCAGCGATGAAGTAGAACCATTTCTTGAGCAGATTCTGAAAGAAAAACGTCCTGCTTACCTGAGACTTGGAGCCGGAAAACAAAGAGGTCCTGTTACCAATACCTTCGGTAGTCTTCAGTTATTAGATAATCCGGCAAAACCGGCAGGTTCAATTGTTGCTCTGGGTCCTGTTGCCAATAATGTGGTTGCAGCTCTTCAGAAAGAGGAATTAGCTGGAAAATTCAACCTTTTCACAGCACAGACCTTCCCTTTAACTATAAAAAAGGAAGCTTTTGAAATTATTCAGTCTGCTGAAAATCTGCTGGTTGTAGAAGAGCATGTAAGTGTAGGCGGCTTAGCTCAGCAATTGTCTGTTCAGCTATTGGAGCAAGGCGTTTCTCTTAAGAAATTTATCAGTCTCAGAGCAGAAGGGTATCCCGACGGGACATATGGAGACCAGACTTTCCACCAAACACAGTCCGGTCTGGATGTCAGCAATATCGCAGAAAAGCTAAAAACATTCCTGGTTTAAGAAAAGCTATGATTCATTCGGTGAATCTGCTGAAATAAAATTATTAAAATCGATTTGAAAGCCCGATTATCATCAAAAAATCTCTTTTGGGGAGTGCTGAGTTTCTTACCTCTGGCTCTTTATTTTCTGTTTCTTTCAGAATATGCTGTAAATATTCCGAAGTGGGACGATCATGCCCTGAAAGCATTTATTCTTGACTTTACGCAGGCTGATGGCTTTTTTGCCAAAATTGCTACCTTTTTCAAACAGCATAATGAACACAGAATTGCGTTCGACCGATTAATTACCCTGATTGTTTATACTTTGCACGGCAGCATAGAATATCGCTGGCTGATGTGGGTCGGAAACTTTACATTAATTGGTTTACTGATCTTGTTCTGGCGTCTTTTCTATAAAAATAACATTCATTTTGCTCTTTTTGTACCTGTTTCCTGCCTGCTTTTCCAATTACAACTTTGGGAGAACACATTCTGGGGAATGGCATCGATGCAAAATTTCGGTGTAATTCTATTCATTTTCTGGACGATTTACCTGATCTCTTCAGAAAATCCCCGGCATTTCTATCTCGCGGTTTTTGCAGCGTTTATGGCAGTCTTTACCAGCGGTAACGGAATTCTGGTTCTTCCAATCTGCGCAGTATTACTTGCTCTTCAAAAAAGATGGCAGCATTTACTTATTTTCGGAATTATTTCAATACTTCTGATCTTCAGCTATTTCTATCATTATGCAAGCCCGCCAAGTAATCCTCCGCTGACAGGAATCGGGATTAAGAAAATCGTGCTGGGCTTTTTCCTGTTCATCGGATCTGTAGCAGATATTCTGCCTTTTCAGAATCTGACAGTATTGCTTAGCGCAGCATCAGGATTTATCATGTTCTCTCTGGCAGCCGTCATTTCAGTGTATTTCCTGCTGAACAGTAAATTAATCAAAGAAACCCGCAGCCTGACGCAATTAGAACTGTTTATGCTCGGAACACTCATGTTTCTGGTCGGGACAGCGCTGATTGTTACAGTTACCCGCATCAGTTTCGGTGTGCAGGGGCTGCAAACCAGCCGGTATAAAATTTACTCTGTGCTGTTACTGATTATAATTTACACGGCCATTATCAGAAAAATCAGGATTGAAGGAAAATCTTTGGTGATTACCTTCTTAATTATAGCAGGGTTTTCATTCAATCTGCTTGCCAATTACCGTAATTTCAGTGAAGTGGTCAATCTGAGAAAACAATTAATCACCTTCCCTTTTAACTGGGCTTATGATGAAAAACTTTCTCCTTCAAAACCAACCATAAAACTTTACGAGACTCCGGTTTTATTCTATACTAATCAGAATATCCCCGGACTTTTAGCTGCTTCTGACTGGAATTCAGACATTCATAAAACCATCAGGGAAGACGGTCTGGAGTTGGTGAATACCAATTTTGAAAAACCTTCCGGAAAAGATGCCGGAGCTTATTTACTCCTTGAATCTTCCCGAAGAACTTATCTGGTACCGGCAAGACAGGAAAATTATCCGGTTCAGTCTACTTTAAAAACGCATTCATACTGGGCAAAAGGTTTCAGGGTGAACATTCAGAAAAATGAATTTGATTCCGGTACTTATCACCTCGGACTCTGGATACAAAAAGAAAACGGCGGAGAAATTTTTACACTAAATGATTCTCTGGTAGTAGAAACTTTACATAAGAAAACTGTTAAAACAAATTGGTAAATACCTCGAAAATACAAGAAAATTACTTCATTCAACTGGACGGCATTCGTTTCGTAGCCGTAAGTCTGGTATTGGTAGATCATTGGCTGGCAGAGCGGAATGTAATTCCTTTGGGAGTATTAGGCGTAACTATGTTCTTTGTGTTAAGCGGTTTCCTCATTACCAGAATCCTCATTCAAAGTAAACTGAAAGATGAGAAAACAGGACGTAGCCCATGGTTTTCAGTCAGGCAGTTTATCGTCCGGAGAAGTATCAGGATATTCCCGATTTATTACCTGACCATATTTCTTTGTGTCATCTTTAATGTTCCACCAGTCCGAGAGCAGCTTATCTGGTGCATCACTTATGCCACCAATATTTATATCGCTCTTAACCAGAGATGGATGGGTGTTATTGACCACCTTTGGTCGTTGGCTGTAGAAGAACAATATTATCTGTTCTTTCCCTATGTGATCTTGTTTTTACCCAAACGTTATTTCCTTAAAATCTTTTTCGGAATGATTGCTTTGGCGGTTTTACTCAGACTTTTCCTTCATTTGAATCATAGTGACTGGATGGTACAGTATGTACTTATGCCAACATCGCTGGATGCTTTTGGATTAGGGGCTTTGATGGCATATTTTTTCACATTCCATAAAGAAAGTACCTTTAAAACACTTAGCAAAACAATGTATCTGCTGATCAGTTTTGGCTTATATGTGAGCGTTTTGTTTTATGAAAAATTCGGATTCGAAAATCCGCATAATATTGCCTATACAGTCATTGAAAGATTTTTTGCCGCCTTATTCTGCTTTTTCTTTATCATTAATGCCGTGACAGGGTATAAAGGTCTTGCGAAAGTCTTTTTTGAAAACGGAGTAGTTCAGTATCTTGGAAAAATCAGTTACGGGTTATATCTGTATCATAACTTCGTGTACAATTATTATCATACGCCACAGACCTCAATTACTTTAAGAATACTGAGAAAAATTCATCAGTATCTTCCGGCACTGGCAGATTCATTTGCTTTTCAGTTCTTCTATTTCTCAGCTTTGACAATTTTCGTAGCAACTTTGTCATGGTTTTTGATTGAAAAACCCGTTAACTCACTAAAACGTTATTTTAACTATTAAAAAATCTTTATTCTGAACAGAATTAGATATTTTTGTAAAATTACCCAAGGAAAACATATTCATGAGCATCAAACTCGCAATCGTCATGCCAGCCTATAATGAAGAGGAATGCATGGCAGACGTAGTAAGTATCTGGACTAAACTATTAATTGAAGAATTTCCTACAGAAAACACCTGTTTAATTGTAGTCAATGATGGTTCCAAAGACAGTACAGGAAAAATCCTCGATGGACTGGCACCGCACAATGATAAATTGGTTGTTGTACATCAAATAAACGGAGGACATGGTAACGCTGTGGTTCACGCCTATCGCAAGGCTGTTGAACTTGGTGCAGAGTATGTTTTCCAGACTGACTCAGATGACCAGTTTGTTACTGCTGATTTCAAAAAACTATGGGATAAAAGAACTCAGTCCGACTTTATTCTTGGCTACCGTGAAGTAAGACATGATGATCCTTTCAGATTGTTGATCACCAGAATTTTACGCTGGAGTATGTTTCTGATTTATGGTACCTTTATCATGGATCTGAACATTCCGTTCCGGTTAATCAAGGGATCTTTCCTGAAAAAACTACTGATTCAGCTGCCAAATCCTGTGCCTTTCGCACCGAATATCTTTCTGGCTATTATGGCCAAAAAATCAGGTCAGGAATTGTTTAATATTCCAATCGTTCACAAAGAAAGAGCTACCGGAGAAGTTTCTATCAGAAAGATGAAACTTCTTAAAGTATGCTGGCAAAGTTTCAAGGAACTGGCCAGATTCAGGCTGGAACTCAATGCTAAAATCAAAAACTTAAAATAGTCCTGTTTCGATGTTTACCTTCAGAAAACTGTTTTTAATAATCCGGAAACAAATATCTGACATCGAATAACCCCCTTTAATTTTATGAAGTATAAATATGTAATTATTGGCTCTGGTCCGACTGGTTTAGGAGCAGCTTACCGACTAAAAGAACTTGGCATTACAGATTTTGTAATTTTAGAAAAGGAGAATTATGTAGGTGGTCTGGCAACCAGTTTTGTTGATGACAAAGGCTTTACCTGGGATATTGGCGGACACGTTCAATTTTCACACTATAAATACTTTGACGATCTGATGAAGAAGGCGCTTGGTGAAGAAGGATGGCTTACTCATCAGCGTGAATCATGGGTTTGGATTAAGAATAATTTTGTTCCTTATCCTTTCCAGAACAATATCAAATATTTACCAAAAGAGACAATGTGGCAATGTCTTGAGGGGCTTATTAAACTCTACAAAAATCCGGTTTCAAAGAAACCTGCTAATTTCAGAGAATGGATTTTATCAACTTTTGGTGAAGGACTGGCAGAGGTATTTATGTTTCCCTACAATTTTAAAGTATGGGCATTTCCTCCGGAACAAATGAATGCCAATTGGGTTGGAGAAAGAGTTGCAGTAACTGATTTACAAAGAGTTACAGAGAATATTCTATTTGACAAAGATGATTTCTCCTGGGGTCCGAACAATACGTTTCAGTTTCCAAAACATGGCGGTACCGGAGCAATCTGGAAAGCGGTAGGAGAATTGGTTGGTCATGAAAATGTATTGCTGAATGCAAAAGTTGATCAGATCGAACCTGGTACAAAGAAAATAATATTGGCTGACGGAAGAGAAATTGAGTACGATTTTGTAATGAATACCATGCCTCTGGACGTTTTTGCCAAAAAAGTAAATGGCTTATCTCCTGAAACTGTTGAGAAGGCACAAGGGCTGAAATATTCTTCGACCAATGTGATCGGAATCGGCTTAAAAGGTAAACCAAAACCCGAACTGGCAACTAAATGCTGGATGTATTTCCCTGAATCAAACAGCCCGTATTATCGTATCACTGTTTTCTCAAATTACAGTCCGTTCAACGTTCCGGATATTAACAATCAATGGTCATTAATGGCCGAAGTAAGTGAATCTGAATGCAAACCTGTTGACAGAGCTGCTTTGATTAAAGATACCGTCAGAGCAATGATTGAAGATAAACTTATTGACTCAGAAGAAGATATTGTTTCAGAGTTCCTTTTCTCTACAGATTATGGTTACCCAACTCCTTCTGTAGAAAGAGACAGCATTCTTAAGACAGTGTTACCGGCTCTTGAAAAATCTGATATTTATTCAAGAGGACGTTTCGGAGCCTGGAAATATGAGGTGTCAAATCAGGATCACTCATTAATGCAGGGAGTTGAATGGGTAAACAAAGTAGTTTTGGGCGTACCCGAACTTACTTTAAATTTCCCGGATACGGCCAATGCCATGTGGGGAAAATAGTTTTATTTTAATTATCAGGAATACTAAAATTGCACAGACGTCAGTTCCGATAAATACAGAAACATTATTTAAGACACTATCCTTGTTCTAAATTTCTAGTGCAAGGATAGTTTTTTTACCACTGCCCGGTTGTAAAATGTAAGGTTTTTCCGATAAATCAGCATTTACAGATAAGAGCAGAAATAATCGATTTCTGAAAGGTCTGTTCCTAAATTTATACATTGCCATATTTCTACCTTATGAAAAAGGCACTTTTACTTCTCGCAGGTTTACTGGCAGCAGTAGGTGGTTATTTTTTTTACAAAAATATGACCTCAGAAAGTGCGTCTCTGGCAGATTTCATCCCGGATAAAACCCTGCTCCTCGTAGAAAGTAATTCCATTCAGAAAACTAATTTCAATAAAGCATTTCAAAGGGTTCTGCCTGTTGCGGAAGCAAAGAAACAATTAGAGCTTTTACGAAAAATCGGCTTTAACAAAACAGAAATCAGCGATTTTCTGGGAGATAAAAACCTTCTTTTTGCTTTGTTACCGGAAGGGAAAGACAATCTTCAATTTGTAACCTTTGCTCCTATACGGGGGGAAGACAGACCTTTCGTTGAAAAACTCAGGGAAATGTCTTTTAAAACTGAAGGAATGAGAGGCATTCGTCATACAACCCGTGGCTATAAAATTTATGAAATAATTGATGCTTCTTCAAAATCCGTTCTCTCTTATCTTTTAGAAGATAATCATCTCATTTTTAGCCGTTCGAGTTTATTGATAGAAGATATCGTTCTGAACAGGAAAAATCTGTGGGCAAAAAATCTGAACCTGGAGAGTAAGTCTGACACCCTTCAGACTTTCCTGCATTTCAATGCTAAAGCTATCAGTCATTTTTCGTCTTATTCCCTTCAGTACGGACAGGAGTTCAGCACTTTTCTGGCCGGTTTACTGCCGGAAAGTAATCATCTTGAGATTCATAAATTTGCAAAGCAGAAAGCCGTAAACGGTGTCTCCGTTGAAAAGATAGATACGGAAAATTCTTTCTGGAAGGTTTTCGAAAACCAGACTCCGGAGAAAATTTCCGCTGCCGGACTAATTCCGAACAGCTCGGCAATGGTGCTTCATTTCTCCCTGAGTAACCCCTTTTTAATGGGTGAAGCCATTGGTAAATTGCAGGAAAGTGATAAGAAAATCTCACAACTCAAAGAAATGGCCAATACCCGTTTTGGGGTTGATTTCAAAAGTATATTTGAGAAAACGGGAAAAGAAATCATTCTTCTGGGTATGGAGAACTACGAAGGAAATGGTTCTAAAAGGATTTTATTGATCCGCGAAGCTTCAGAAAATCAGTTATACAGAGCATTCACGAATATTTCAAGGAAAGTGGCTGCAAGTGAAAACCGCAGGGATTTTTCGGAACGGTACGGAAGTTTTAATGTCAGCACCTTAGGATTAAAGAATTTTCCTGGTTTGTTGTTTGGTGGTTTAGGGGCTGATTTTGAAGAAAGTTATTTCACAAATTACAATGGTTATGTGGTGATTGCCAATGATCTCAGCACTTTACAGGATTATCTGCTTTCTATCAGCAAAGGTGATGTATGGAGTAATTCTTACAAAAATCAATCGATTCTGAAATCCTGCAAGGCTGCTAATATAACATTTGTCTTCAACCCCGTAAAAGGCTGGGAAGGAACATCCGCGGCTTTTACTTCAAAATGGCAGCAAAAACTGGCAAAATTCAAGGAAACGGATGCAGGCTCTCAGAATCTCATTTTTCAGAGAAATCTTGAAAATAATACTCTTTCCAGTCAGATTACCTGGCTAAATGAATCTTCAAAAATCAGGGAAAGCGATTTTTCGAATACCCTGGTCATGCTTAATAATACAAATATCAGAGCAGCAAGCAATCCTTTCTTTCTGGCAAATCCGGTTTCTCATCTGATTGAAACACTTGTTCAGGGAGAAGACAGCACATTATATCTGTTAAAATACGGAAAGAAGATCTGGTCTAAAAAACTGGGAGAACTCATTAAAAGTGATTTCAAACCTGTTCAGTTTTTTGATGATAAACGCCAGCAATATATTTGTTCCGGCAGAAGCCGTATTTATGTGCTGGCCAGAAATGAAAAAGGTTTTGAAATCAGAACTTCAAAGCCTCACCACATTAATAACCTGACTAATTTTGCTGTTTTTAACAACGGCGCAGAGCAGTCAAACGTCTCTTTTATCGCTTCGGACGGAAATAATTACGAACTGGATAAAGCCGGCATGACCTGCAAAAAGATTACCGCAAGAGGTTCATCAAAGTACTTATTCCCATTTCCAATGGTTATGCTGAATAATACAGAATTTGCAATTCTTCTTGATGAAAACGGCAAACTGAATGCCGTCAATCAGTCAGGGAAATCTGCTGCCGGCTTTCCGCTTAACCTGCAGAGCCATTTCAGAAATCCGCTTTTACTGGAAAAAGCGGGTAATTCTCTGTCGATCAGAGCCATAGGTGATAAAACCGGAAACCTTTTTAAAATAGGGCTTTCAGGTAAAATAGAGGAGAAAAAACAGCTTTTCAGGCCAGTGAATGTCAGTGATTTTCAATTTACTGCAGATGAAAAAGGAATTGAGTGGTTCATTATGCGAAATAATGGTAAAAATGTTACAATTTTGGATAAATCCGAAAACGAGATTTGTACTATAAAAGATCTGGGATTCGGAGAAAAGGAATTTCATTTCTATAATCTCGGGGCCAATATCAAAGTATTCTGTATTTCCACAGATAATGAACACAGATTATACGACATGGGCGGTAATAAAATCGGTGATCGGGCTATTACCTCAAAATATCCGCCTCAGATTACCTATTCAGAGTCTTATCAGAAACTGTTAATTACAGCTGTGGGGCCGGAAGCCATTGAAACGTGGTCAGTAAAAATGAAATAAAAATCAAGGTTAAATTAACCCATTTAACAAAATATTGAGAAAGACAGGCAAACATTATGGTTTTTAATTCACTGCATTTTTTATTATTTTTTATCATAGTAACACTCGCCTATTTCAGTCTGGGACTGGGAGGCCGCTGGAAGTTATTACTGCTGGCGAGTTGTTATTTCTACATGATTTTCAGGCCGGAGTATATTATTATTCTCTTTGTTACAATCATCATTGACTATTTTGCAGGAATCTGGATTGAAAAGGCAGAAGGTTATCAAAGGAAACTTTTGCTCGTGATAAGTCTGATTTCAAACATTGGCATTCTGGCTTATTTTAAATATTTCAACTTCTTTAATGAGAATTTAGGAGCTCTTCTGTGGCATTTTGACATCGCTAATCCTATTCCGTATACCAGTTTTATTTTGCCGATTGGTCTCTCTTTCCATACCTTTCAGGCAATGAGCTATACCATTGAAGTATATCGTGGAAATCAGAAATCTGAAAGAAATTTCGGGATTTATGCACTCTATGTGATGTTCTATCCGCAATTGGTGGCAGGACCTATCGAAAGACCACAAAACGTATTGCACCAGTTTCATGAGTTTCATGCTTTCGACTGGGAAAAAGTAAAAAGTGGTTTGCTTCTGATGGCCTGGGGTTTTTTCAAGAAAGTAGTAATTGCGGAAAGACTCGGTATGCTGGTTGATTATGCCTACAAGGACCCGCATGAGAAAAATGGTATAACACTTTTGGTCGCCACAATATTCTATGCATTCCAGATTTATTGTGATTTTTCAGGCTACTCTGATATTGCTTTAGGCTCTGCGAGGGTCATGGGATACGATCTGATGGAAAACTTCAAGAGTCCTTATTTCTCCAGATCTATCTCCGAATTTTGGAGCAGATGGCATATATCCTTGTCTTCTTGGTTCAGAGATTATCTTTACATACCATTGGGAGGAAACAGAAAAGGAGAATTCAGAAGATACCTCAACCAGTTTATTATTTTTATGGTAAGTGGTTTGTGGCATGGCGCTAAATGGACCTTTGTTGTCTGGGGGTGCCTGCATGGAACCTATCTCGTATTAGCCATCGTAAGAAACAAGTATTTTCCTAAAATGGCTCTTCCGGACAATTTCTGGGGAAAAAGTATCAATCTGGTATTCACATTCAGTCTTGTAACGCTTTCCTGGGTCTTTTTCAGAGCAGTGAGTATGAAAGACTCTTTCCTTATTCTGAAAAAAATATTTACCCTGAATATCCATGAACCGCTAGTTTCTTCTCTAAATACGACCGAATTGATTTTTTCTGTGTTATTAATTATGCTTTTGATGCTGAAAGAACGTTTCTATTTTTATGTTTCAACTTCAGACAATAAGCGTTTTGCGCTGTTGTTTGCAGGTTTTGTCATTATCACTTACTTTTTTGGCGTGTTCAACACCAATCAGTTTATCTATTTTCAATTTTAAGGATATGCTAATGAAGGCTTTAAGATATATTGGTCTGGTACTTGTAATCTTTCTCTGGGCTGAAGCCTATTTTCCGGAGTTTTATCTGGCAATGGGTAAATCGCATCTTTTTCCGGATGATTATCGTTACGGAGATTTGTACCGCTTGTCGTTTTTACCTCAGTTTAAGGAAAAAGCAAGTATCTGCCCCGATTTACTTCCGGGGAAATCAACGGACCATAAAACTAATATTTTTATCATAGGAGATAGTTTTACCGAAGAGCAGCGGGTCAATGCCAATGATTTTAAAGCACAGAATTATGATTATACACATTGGGCTAAATCTAAAGATATTGTGCTTGATACCGCTCAAAGGAACGTACTGATACTGGAAACTGTAGAAAGAACATTCCGGGAGCATTTCGGGAAGGAAGCTGATAATTTCAGGATTGTGAAAAACCCTGGTAAAAATGAAGAAAATGCACCCAAACCCTATGTTACAAAAAAACAAAGATTAGAAAATTTCATCAAAATATTCTTTCCCGGAGGTACCGAAGAAAGGTTGGAACATACGCTTTTCAATTATGACTTCTTTTTGTTTTTCAAAGAAATAAAAGCCGCTTTTAACCTTAGATTTTTTGATAGGGCAGAAAAAAAAGTAGTGTTATCGAAAAACAGGCAATCGTTGTTCTATTTTGAAGAAGTGGAGTCAGGGGAACACCAGACCTCCTCTTTCAGCGAAGTTTCCGAGGCTGAAATACAACATTTGGTAGAAATGATTAATCAAACACAGGATAAATATAAAAAAGCCGGATTTGATGAAGTTTATCTTTCAATCATTCCGAATAAAGTAAGTATTCTGGCTCCGGATCTCGGAAAATATAATCATATCATTGAGAAAGTTCAGACAGATCGGGCGTTGAAAGTACCTGTTATAGATGTTTACTCAGACTTTGTTCGTCAGCCTTCTGAAATGTATCTGAAAAGTGATACCCATTGGAGTTGCGCCGGAAGAGATATCTGGTTAAAAAAGGTAAATTATTCCATCTTTTCTCCTGAAAGTAACCAATAGCTTTAATACTGGATTTCATAAAAAAGCTCAGATGGTATTTCATCTGAGCTTTTTTATGAACGCTTTAATATACACGTTCCCGGAATTACAAAAGTGTAATAAAACTCTTAAATACGGCTCCCAAACGAACTGCATCAAGAATTCTCGGCTCAGTTGCTCCATGTGCTTTAACGGAAGCTTCATGAGAAGTTACACACATTTCGCAGCCGTTGATGGCAGAAATTACCAGACTTAATAATTCGAAAAATTCCTTTCCTAGTACCGGATTCATCATGATTGACATACGAATTCCTGCCGGAGCAGTTTCATATGATTCTTTATTCATGAAATGACGGAAACGATAGAAGATATTATTTGCGTTCATTAAAGAAACACAGGCTGCAACTTCATTGATTTCTTTTTCAGAAGCTTCTTTTTGCAATGCCAGAGCTTCCAGTGAAGAAATAAGGACATTAGCCTTCTCATTGATTGCAACGCCCAGAGCCAGCAAAACAGCTTCTTTCTCAGAAAGATTCTGTGCTTTCAATGCATTGGAAACGTTGATCTTTAAATCTTTAATATAACGATGATCGGCAGTATTGAGACGGTCTAAAAAGAGACTTTCAAAGTTTTCAGGCAGATTTACTTCTTTTAGTAAGTTGGCCTTGGTTTCATTGGCTACTCCAAACATAATATTCTGAGTTATGAATTGTGAATAAAATTATGAGTTATGAATTATAAGATTCACAACCCATAATTCATAACTCATAAAGAAGATACTAAACGCTCAATGTTTCTTCTCCGGCTTTCCAGTTACATGGGCAAAGCTCGTCAGTCTGCAAAGCATCCAATACACGGATCACTTCGTCAACGTTACGTCCTACTGACAAATCGTTGGCAGATACCCAACGGATAATACCTTGCGGATCAACAATATAAGTTACACGGTAAGCAATTTTTTCATTTGCTTCTAAAATACCTAATTCTTCAGCCAAAGACTTAGAAGTATCAGCCAGCATAGGGAATTTCAAACCACGCAAATCTTCATGGTCTTTTCTCCAGGCAAGGTGAACAAACTCAGAATCAGTAGAAGCACCGATCAGGATCGTATCACGGTCAGCAAAATCAGAAACTTTTGTATTAAAAGCAGCAATTTCCGTAGGACAAACGAAAGTAAAATCTTTCGGCCACCAGAACATTACCATCCATTTATCATTGTTTTTGTGATCTTCAGAAGTGATATCATAAAATTCATTTCCTTTTTCTAAAGATACAACGGCAGTTTTTTTGAAAGTTGGGAACTGCGAACCTAAAGAAAGCATTCTGTTTGACATGGCTTTAAGATTTGGATATGTTAAAATGCCGTTTTAGTAAAAATAAATATTAAAATTATACAATTTAAATATCGATTTAACTTAAATTTGAAGCATCTATATTTGAAAAGTTTTATTTTTTTCTTCTGCAAAATTCCTCTTAAATTAGCGTCAAAGCAAATTGATATTTTTGATAACTTTATCATTAAAATCTATATCACCCATTAAAGACATGACAATCACCCAATTAGAATATATTGTAGCCGTTGACAATCACAAAAATTTTGTTCAGGCAGCAGACAGTTGTTTTATTACCCAGCCAACACTGAGTATGCAGATACAAAAACTGGAAGATGAACTGGGTGTAAAAATATTCGACAGAAGTAAACAACCTGTCAGTACCACGCAAATCGGCCTTGAAATTATACAACAGGCCAGAACTACGTTAAGTGAGTTCGGCAAGATCAGAGAAGTGATAAGTTGTGGCAAAAATGACGTTTCCGGAGAAGTCAGACTGGGTGTAATTCCAACCATTGCTCCTTATCTGCTGCCTTTATTTCTGACAGAATTTCTGAATAAATTCCCAAACATTCAGCTTAAGATTAAGGAATTAACGACAGAAAACATCATTAAAAAACTCAAAGATGATCAATTGGATATTGGTTTGCTCGCCACGCCACTGCATGCCAGTCATTTGAACGAATATCCTGTTTTTTATGAGGAACTTGTTTTATATGTTTCCGAGGAAAATGCCTTGTTTCAAAAGAAATACGCTCTCTCCGAAGACATTGACCCGAGTAAATTATGGCTGTTGGAAGAAGGACATTGCCTTCGTTCACAAATAGAGAATTTATGTGAGCTGAAACGAAAAGTAATTAATTCCAACCATTTTGAATACCAGGCCGGGAGTTTGGAAACACTCAAAAGAATGGTAGAGAGAAATCAGGGAATCACGATTTTACCGGAAATGGCTACGATAGATTTTGAAGAAAGACAAACCAATCTGATTCGTCAGTTTGCCTCTCCTGCTCCGGTAAGGGAAGTCAGCCTGGTTACTCATAAAAATTACAGTAAAATGGGTGTTATTAAAGCCCTGAAAGAGGCCATTGAAGCGGCTGTTCCTGAGAATATGAGAAAAAGCAAGGAGAAAAAAATACTTCCTATTTAAAATTAACAAATGATAGGTTTTCGGAAAATTGTATAATTTTCGACAAATTACACGTTAAATAATCGTTAGTCTGAAAATGCTAATGTCCGGTTTCAGTATCCAAAACTTCTTAATCTGCTCGTTATTGAATTAATCGAAAGCCAGGTGTGTCGTATTAAAATGAGAAAAACTCTATTGTTTCTAGTGCTTATTTTTTCCGGGATGGTTGGATGGAGTCAGGAAGTATCATGGCCTGAAGCAGGGAATAATGGCGAAGGGACGATTTTCCAGAGAAATCAGCAGGGAAATGCTCTCATCAGATTCGTTGTTTCAAACACTTCAGAAATTCCCGTTTTACAGGTAAGATACAGGCAATACAGCATCAGTACAGCTGAGGCCGGAAATTATATCGATCCGAGAAACGGATCGCCCGATTTACAAAAAGAGGGCTGGTTAAACAACGTTCCGTTTACCGGCACAGGAACCTGTCAGATAAGTTTCGAAATGACCATAAAAGGGGGTCTTTATCTGATGGAAACCAATATAGATTCTCCTGCCAGGATTTTTGGTGTCGGAGAAGTTTTTGCCATTGCCGGACAATCTAATGCAGCAGGTTATGCATTAAGTAATGCCAAAAGCCTTGGGTATGTCAATCAGAGATTTGTCAGATATTTCAATAAAAAAGAAAGCTTTGATCCCGTCGATCCCGGTGGGGCCAAAGCACCGGGCAGTAAAGATTTTATATGGTACTGGGGAAAATTGGGTGAAAAACTTGTAAACTACCTGCAAGTCCCGGTGGCGTTTTATCAGGCGGCCTGGTCTGCTACCAGAATACGAAACTGGGAAAGCAGCAGCGATTCTACCACAGGAATTGTTTTCCCTTATAAAAATCTCAGAAATACGATCACCGCTATCAAAGATCGTTACGGCATGCGAGCCATTCTCTGGCATCAGGGAGAACAGGATAATAAGGCAGTAGGACTTTATGAGCCGGATTATGCTGCCAAACTGAATCGTGTTATTTCAGCCAGCCGCAGACATGCTGGCGACAACTTACCCTGGGTGATTGCGCAGGCTTCCTACATAGGCAGAACACTGGATCCGGCCATTAATATTGCACAGAAACAGGTTATAGGTTTCTATGCAAATGGTTATTTCAAAGAATTCGGAGACTCCTCGGCTGTTTCTTCCAATAAATTCAGGCAAATCTTCCGGGGACCTGATACCGACCTTATCGGCCCGGAATTCAGAAGAACCGGAGACGGTGAACCAACTCATTTTAACGAAATTGTCGATAGCTCTGCTGCCAATTGCGGGCAATGCAAAGCTGCTGATAAATGGTTTGAAGCACTCACTTCAAGTCAGCAGTTTTTCAAAAATTCAATTCCGCTTCTGAACAAAAAAGTAGTTGATATTCCTTTAAAACCTTGTATCCCTACTTGTGGTTGTAAATTCAAAATTGAATCAGTTATACAAAGTACAGGAAGAAATTCCGGACAGGTCAATTTTAATGGTTGCGATGTGACAGACATTCAATGGCAGCTCATCGACCGCAATAATGTCCTGACTACCATTGAAACTACTCCTAAATCAAATACTTTTCCTTTTCTGATTCCTCCGTACCTGCTTTCCGGAACTTATCAGATTAAAGTAAATGTGCTGAATTGCAAAGGGGGTGATGTCGCCAGTCTGGCTTATATCCAGCCTCCTCCACTTGTTCTTGAAACATCATTAGATGAAATTCATCCTTTTATTGCATTTCCTAATCCGACCAGCGGCAGACTGGAAATTAAGTTTTTTGCCAAAAAAGCTCAGACAGCAGCATTTACTTTGACAGACATGCAAGGCAAGAAAATGATTTCCAAAGAGTTAGTCAGCAAAGAAGGGGTCAACAGCTACGAGTTTGATATCAAAAATATTCCTTCAGGGACTTATTTAATCCATCTGCAATCAGACAACAACCAGGAGACATTTAAAATCTTCAAGACTGATCAGTAACTCATTCTTATACATTTGCTTCATCCGTTCACCTTTACTTGAAAATGGTTCTATCTTTTTTATATTTGTGAAAATGCCATTATTTCTGATGGTAAATTTTTACACTAACCCCTTTTTAAAATAGATGGAACTACTTCTTTCCCTTAGAAAATTCACGGAAGAATCACAATTTATTGAAATGCAGGAATTGTTAAAGAAAAACGATATTCTGTTTGAAACTGAAGTATCCAATTCCTCCATTGACGCTGTTTCCCTAAGACAAACCCTTCCGGAATTTATCATTAAAATCAGTCAGTCTGATTTTCTGAAAGCTAACGAACTTCTGGCGGAAAAGGCTGAACACGAGATTCAGGAAGTGGATAAAAATCACTATTTATTTGAATTTTCCGACGAAGAATTATTTGATCTGATTTCGAAACCCGATGAATGGTCTGAATTTGATTATCAACTGGCCAAAAAAATCCTTGCGGACAGAGGCCAGACAATCAACGAAGATTTCCTGAAACATTTAAATGCAGTCAGAATTGATTCTTTGTCCCAGCCCGAAAAAAGACAGTCAGGTGCAGTGAGAGCAGGTTATCTGTTTGCCCTGTTAGGTGGTTTAATTGGTCTGGCTATTGGCTGGAATCTTTACACTTCTAAAAAGACCTTACCGGACGGAAAATCTGTGTTTACCTATCAGCAGGCAGACAGAAACCACGGTTTAAGAATTATGATAATCGGAACGATGGTTTTTATTTTACTTACTTTTCTGAAAATTTCTTCTCAGGCTGGTAAATAACTGATACATCATGAAATTATTTACCTGATTCAGATATAATTTAAAGAGCAGCCCGGAAAGGCTGCTCTTTAATCGGAATACTTATTTACTCAATTCTGTTGCATACACCACATTTCCGTTTTCATTAATTACCTGCACATATAATTTCTTCTCCGTTGCTGAAAACAACATAAAGCCATAATCTGACAAAGCCAGTTTACTGATTGGTAATTTGCCAATTTCTGTAGCTTCAGAAGCAGATCCAGACACAAAATAATTCGTTTTTCCTTCCGGCAAAAGATGTTGCAAATCATGATCGTGTCCACAGATATAGGCATCTACCTTATATTTGTCCAAAAGGGGTTTTAAAGTAGCTCTGATTGCTCTGGTGTCATAACTTTCTCTTCTTTTCTCAGTGGCCGTAAACAGCGGATGATGCCCTACCACCAATTTCCACTTAATATTAGGAGAATTGTTGGCAAGCAACTTCTCGAGCCATTGCTTCTGAGCTGTGCTGTCTTGTCCGGTCACACTATGCTTATAAACCTCACTTGTATGAAATTCCGGAATCAGCGGGTTGGTATCAATAAAAGCAATAAGTACCTGCTTTGTGGTATCCCCGTGAATGGCAAAAGTTTTTGAATAATACCTGGCAGGCATTTTCCAGCGTCGACTGATTTTTGAATAAGCAACCTGTGCATCAGGGTTTCCGCCGTAATCATGATTTCCTAAAACCGGGTACCAATCCCATTGCAAAGAAAAAGCAGTATAAATGTCTTCAAACGAATACTTCCACAGAGGGTCACGCTCACTTTCAACACCTCTCGGATAAAAATTATCTCCTGTAGTAATGATAAAATCCGTTCCGGCCTCCTTTGCTATTTTTCCCATCTGAACAGCAACAGGTTTCTGATGGTCCTCGCCTACCCTTCCCCAGTCTCCCATTACCAGAAAATTTACTGCGCCATTATGCTTTTGAACCTGGCCGTTCTGAGCAGACACTGATACTGCCGAGCCAAAAATCACTGATATAATCAGTGAAAAAGATAGAATTGTTTTTTTCATATTAGATAAATTGATTTGTTATTATAAAGCAGATCCTTGTTTTTTTTACTCATTCAACCCATTCTACTAGTCCTCAATTGGCTTTTGTTAATTTTTTTTTCACTTATTTTTGACCATTAAATCCGCAATTATTTCGCTCAGCGGAGAACACGGAAATACGCAAAAATCTTTGGATCGATAGCTCCGGTTTTTCCATAAAGCTATAGTTTATTCTGTCTGCAAAACTATCTATATTTTTTTACCGGATAATATTATCAAAGTGTTAGTATTAAATTTAAATGTCTTTAATATTAATTATATGTTAACAAAAGGAAATTTCCGGTAAAGAATTAACGCTCTCTTCACGTATATATCTTCTATCTTTTTTTTATCAAAAAAAATCTTTCAAAAACATCATTTCCCCTTTTGTTTTGTCAATCCGGCTTAACAATTATTTAACCTTTCCGGCTCTGTTTAAGGAGCGGGTTGAGCCTAATTTTGTCAATTACTTTTGAAGAAAACATACATTACTTCTGTAAATAATTTAATTATTTAAATAAAAAATTAAATTATATTTATAGCCGTAATTAATTTAAAAACCCATCTAACACAATGATCTATTCAATTTTACTGAGAAAAGGTAAAAAGCAATTTTTACTTTTCCTATGGTTTCTTGCGTTCCTTGCTCCCGGAACCTACGCATCCTCACTCGCTGACAAACCTGTTAAAGGTAATGTAAAAGATGAAAAAAATGCCGGCATTCCCGGGGTAAACGTTCGTATTAAAGGGCAGAATGTCGCTGCCACAACGGATGCTTCCGGAAATTTCGTCATCAAAACAAAGTCGGAAAACGATGTATTGGTATTTTCTTTTGTGGGCTATACTACGAAGGAAATAACAGTAGGAAATCAATCCGAAATCAATGTTACGCTTGAAGTTGACGTAAAACAACTGGGCGAAGTAGTTGTTACTGGTTATGGTTCAAGCAGTAAGAAAACTATCACAGGTTCCGTTTCATCAATCACAGCGGCAAACTTTAATGTGGGAGCAATTGCCAGCCCTGGCCAGCTGCTTCAGGGTAAAGTTCCGGGCCTGAATATTTCAAGAAGCGGTGACCCGAACTCTGAACCAAGTGTTATTCTTCGTGGTCCTTCTACCTTACGTTCAGGAGCACAGGAGCCTTTCTATGTGATTGACGGAGTACCTGGCGCTTCTATCAGTTTGGTTGCCCCTGCCGACATTGAGTCTATCGACGTATTAAGAGATGCTTCATCTACAGCCATTTATGGTTCCAGAGCGGCAAATGGTGTAATTATGATTACTACTAAAAAATCTAAAAGCGGAGAATCAAGACTTGAGTACAGCACCTATGCAGCAGTTGAGAATGTTTCAAACAAAATCAATATGCTTTCCGGCGACCAGCTTCGGCAGTATCTTAAAGACAACGGACAATCATTAACTGCGGCTAACAACGATGCAGGAGCCAATACCAACTGGCAGGATGAAGTTCAAAGAACCGGATATTCTCAAAATCATAACCTTTCATATGGTGGTGGAAGTACAAATTCTACCTATGGCGTAAGTCTTAACTACTTCAATAACAAAGGGATTATCAAAACTACCTCTTTGGACAGAATGATTATCAAAGCTTACATCAATTCCAGGTTCTTCAACGACAGGTTAAAATTAAGCCTGAATGTAACAAACAGTAATTCTAATGGTAACGATGTGTTCCAAAGCGAACTTTTCGGAAACATGCTGACCTACCTGCCAACTGTTAATGTTTTCAGACCGGATGGTTCTTATACAGAAGATCCGACGCGCGGAGGTTATCTGAACCCGGTTTCCATTATCAACAATAATACTTACGAAAAGAAAAGAAACGATCTTTTACTGAGTGGTATTGCTGAGGTTAATATCCTGAAAGATCTGAAATATACATTGAGCATTTCTTCGCAGAAAAATGAGTTCAAGGAAAACATTTACATGAACAACCTTTCTAACCTGGCGCTTGGCTTAAATGGTAAAGCTCAAAGAAGTGTTTACGAAAACACCCAGAATGTCATAGAAAGTTATTTCAACTATGACAAATACATAGGAAATCATACACTGAAGTTATTGGCAGGGTATTCCTGGCAGGAAAACAGAGGTAATGACGGATTTGGAGCAAGCACCAGAAATTTCTATAATGATGCACTTTCTTTCAATAACCTTTATCTTGGAAACCCTAAAGTACTGGCCGATGTTTCTTTCCTTGATAAATCCATCTCTACGCTTCGTCTGATCTCTTTTTACGGAAGGGTAAATTACTCATATGACAATAAATACCTTTTCCAGGCTTCTCTGAGAAAAGATGGTTCTTCAGCATTCGGTGCTAATCAGAGATGGGGTTATTTCCCTTCCTTCTCTGCCGGTTGGAGAATCAGTCAGGAAGATTTCATGAAAAACCTTCCGGCTATCAGCGAATTAAAACTACGTGCCGGATACGGTGTTTCGGGTAACAGCGCCGGATTTGATGCCTTTACTTCTATCCTGAGATATGGTTCGGTTGGTAAATATTACTCAAACGGTGATGTGGTAAATGCTATTGGTGTTGTACAAAACCCGAACGAAGACCTTAAATGGGAAAGTACCTCCACCACCAATATCGGTCTGGATTTCAGCTTATTTAACAGCAGAATTAATGGTACAATCGATTACTACATCAAAAACACCTCTGACCTGATCTGGGATCAATACCCTGTTTCTACAACAGTCTATTTCCTTCCTACAATTACTGCCAATGTTGGTAAAATTCAGAACAAAGGGATAGAACTTACATTGGATGCTTCGGTTGTTAAAAAGTCTGATTTCTCCTGGAATGTTGCTTTAAATCTTGCTCATAACGACAACAAGGTTGTTTCACTTTCCAACGATAAATTCAAGGTAAATTCTATTCAGACAGCATTCCTTGGAGGAAAAGGTCAATCCGGAAACTGGAGTCAGATTGTTCAGGAAGGCTATCCTTTGGGAACATTCAACTTATGGCATTATATGGGTAAAAATGAAAACGGGGTAAGTACTTACCAAAAAGCTGACGGAACAGTTGTTGCTTCTCAGCCGCTTACTTCTGATTATACAATCGCCGGAAATGCTCAGCCTGATCTGATTTATGGTTTGAATAACACTTTCAGATACAAAAACTTCGACTTCAATTTCTTTGTAAGAGGAACAGTTGGCAATAAGATTCTGAACATGACACTGGCAGCATTAAACAGCCCGGCAGATGCGAAAAACCAGAATATTCCGGCCTTTACCCTGGGAGAATCTTTCAAAGATATCAACGCTTACCTTACTTCTGACAGATACCTTGAAAACGGTTCTTATCTCAGACTGGATAATGCAACTTTAGGCTATTCTGTAAAAACCAATGCAAACAGCATTAAAAAATTGAGATTCTATGTTTCCGCTACCAATCTGTTCGTGATTACAGGTTATAGAGGTATCGATCCTGAAATCAATATCGGAGGTTTGACCCCTGGTATCGATAACAGAAACTTCTATCCTAAAACACGTTCTTTCCTGATCGGAGCTAACATTCTTTTTTAATTTTTTAAAAATCGACACAATGAAAAAGTTTATCCAAACACTTCTTATAGGTTTAACTTTATCAGCAACCGGATGTACCGATCTGGATGTTAAAGTTGAATCACAATATACCAACTCCAACTTCCCGGATAATGCTGCTTCCTATGCAGCTATAATCGGGCCGTTATATACCCAATTATCTTCTAAATTTGCGATAGAATACTGGAGGATGCAGGAACTTTCAACGGAATCATCCATTATCCCTGCACGTGACGGAAACTATGATGACGGTGGAGTTTTCCGTAATTTTCACTATCATTCATGGAATGCCGATTTTACCTATACCAGAGATGTATGGCAATGGGGCTTCGGAGGAATAAACAGTACGAATCGCCTGATCAACCTTTTTGAAGGAACTCCTGAAAGCGCTACAAAAAAAGCAGCCCTTGCCGAGGTAAAAACCATGAGAGCTTATTTCTACTTCCTGATGATGGATCTTTATGGAAACCTGCCTCTTGTTGATAAATTTCCGGTAAGCGAACAGCCAAAAACAACCAGCAGAGATAAAATTTTTCAGTTTATCGAAAGCGAATTGAAAAGCGTTGTCAATGATCTCCCTTTGAAAACCAATGCCAATGCTGTTCAGTTTTACGGAAGACCAACCAAAGGAATGGCTTATGCAATCCTGACCAAACTTTACCTGAATGCAGAATACTATATCGGCAAACCAATGTACAATGAAGCTGTAGCAGCTGCCGATAACATTCTGAGCAGCGGAGCATACAGCCTGGATTCTGATTTCAATTCCCTTTTCTCACCAAACAATGGACCTTCCAATAAAGAAACCATTTTTGCGGTTCCTTATGACGCCCTGCTGATTCCAGGAAACCAGTTTACCAGATTTGGCTTTACTCCATTCCTGTACCTGAAATACGAATTACAGTTCAGACCAAGTATTGCGATGAGTACCACACCTGAATATTACAAACTATTCAATCTGAAAGGTGATAAAAGAACTGATAACTGGGTAGTTGGAAAACAGTACAATTTCGATGGTTCTCCGGTATTATATGCCACCACAGCCAAAGCTTTGGATAACAACTACACTGGAACTGACAAGGCTATCAACTGGCAAGTGGAAATTACACCTGATCTTACCCTGGTTCCGGGTAAGCCTATGGACGTAGGTAATGATATTCTCGGACAATGTAAAGGTATCCGTTCAATTAAATTCTATCCTGATAAAAACACATTGGCTACAACAAGGATGAATGGTAATGACTTCCCTGCATTCAGATTATCTGATATTATTCTGATGAAAGCAGAAGCCATTCTGAGAGGAGCTTCCCAAACCACTGTGGCAGGCGTTCCATCTACTCCGCTTGACATGGTAAATATGATCAGAGCCCGCGTCGGAGCTGAAGCTGCAAGCAAAATTGACCTGGACGAACTGTTAAACGAAAGAGCCCGGGAACTTGCCTGGGAAGGTTGGAGAAGAAATGACCTGATCCGTTTTAACAAGTATGAAGTGGAATATCCATTGGCAAATGACATTTTTAAAATGGATAAAAATCCTCAGAGAAGAATCTATCCGATTCCGACTACGGAGATGAAGCTAAACCCTAATCTGGTACAAAATCCGGGTTATTAATTTTAAGTATCTTTCAATGCAGGATTGGTGGTTTTTATTGGTGTGCAAATACCCGTAAAAATCACCAATCTTTGTTTAAACTGTTTCCTTATCATAAATCCTCTGTCAAATGAAAAGCCTGCTGCTTACCGTTTTTTTAATCTTTTCTGTTTTTTTCTCCGGAGAAAACCCGGACAACCTGAAAATCAATGAACTGCAAGTCATTGGTTCCCACAACAGCTACAAACTGGCGATTGATCCTGAGTTGTTTAAGCTGGTTTCAAAAAATGCAAAAGATATGAGTGGCCTGGATTACAGCCACATAGGCCTTTCAGAACAACTTAATCTTGGATTAAGAAATCTTGAAATTGATGTGTATTCTGATACAATCGGTGGGAAATATGCCACTCCACTTGGCATGAAACTGGTAAAAAATCAGCCGGAATTTGATCCTTCTCAGAAAATGAAATTACCTGGCTTTAAGGTTTTCCATGTACAGGATATTGATTTTAGAAGTCATAATCTTTTACTCAGGGATGACCTGAAAGAACTGAAAAAGTGGTCGGATGCTCATCCCGCCCATGAACCGGTTTTCATTACCATGAATGCAAAGGACGATGTGATAGAAAAAGCAGGTTTTACCGTTCCTGAAAAATTTACAGCACGCAGTTTTGACCTGCTTGAAGAGGAATTGAAAACAAATCTGGGACTAAACAAGCTCATTACTCCTTCCGGAATTCAGGGAAAATACAGCACTCTTGAAGAAGCTGTTTTGCACTTCAACTGGCCAAAACTAAAGAATGCCAGAGGTAAATTCATTTTCATTCTGGATGAAACCGGAACAAAACGCAAGGATTTTATCAATAATCATCCTTCTTTAAAAGGCAGAATCATGTTTGCCAATGCCGAACCTGGTACACCGGAAGCAGCTATTCTGATTATAAATGATCCTAAAAAAGATGGCATGAAAATTCAGGAATATGTAAAGAAAGGATACATCGTACGGACACGCGCAGATGCTGATACCAGGCAGGCACGTGAAAATGATTATTCCCAATTTGAAGCAGCAAAGGCTTCCGGCGCACAAATCATTACTACAGATTATTACCGGAAAAGCACACATTTTAAGTCTGATTATGAAGTTTTCTTTGAAAAAGGTGTTTTTGTAAGAAAAAATCCGGTAATCCATCACTGATGATCCGGGTCTTTCATTAAACCCGGCAGATAAAATTCTGTCTCAATTAATGATGATTTTAACCTCTAAGCCTGTTTTTTTGTTTAATTTGGAAACAATTATTCAAACGTCATCATATTTGATATGTTTCCTAATAAAGTAAGCATTGACAAAGCTTCTGAAATATTGAAAAATTCCCCGGATATTTTCAGGACTTTTTTCGAACACGGAACGCTTTCTCTGGAATTATATAAACCTGATTTAATTGACAAACAGCAGCCTCATGAAAGAGATGAAATCTATATCATTGCCGGAGGAAATGCCAGGTTTGAACTGGAAAATGAAATTACGGAGGTAAAAACCGGAGACTTCCTTTTTGTTCCGGCTAAAGCCCGGCACAGATTTATCGACTTTTCGAATGATTTCAGTACCTGGGTCATTTTTTACGGACCTGCAGGCGGAGAACAGGGAAGTATTCTCAATCATAGCTAATACATTTCCGGACCTCATCTTTTCATCATAAGCCCTGAAGCTATGGGATTAAAATTATTCAGATTCTTTCTTTTTTTCGGAACAATTGTTCTTTATTCATGCAGTGAAAAAATAACACTGCCGGCAAAATTCAGCAGTCAGCTGAACTACTGTGCTCCGACGATTAACTATCAGTATGATTCTCAATTTTTCCCGATTACAGCATTAGATTCATTTCTATTGAAAAACCCGGAAATATCACAAAACTTCACTCAGCATGATATTCTGGTAGCCAATGCCATCGGTGTTTTGCCTACACTCCAAAAAATTCTGACCCTGAAAAAGGATAGTTCTTTGTCAGTAAAACTTGAAAAAACAAACTATAAATTATTTATCCAGAAACGTTTATTAATCACGGCAACGGCCATTGACGGGCTGGCTTCCGAAATTGACTGCGAAGGTGAAAGAGCTGATCAGCTGGCTGGTTATCTTGATAACCTCAACGACAAAAGAAACCGCAGGCTTACCGTGGCATCTATCATAGCAGGTTCTGCCACGACTGTTGCTACCGTTCTGCTTGACAATGGCAATGCCCAAAATCTGGTTGGTATTGGCGGTGGACTTCTCAGTGCCACTTTAGGTGGCTTAACCGCCTTTCCTTCCCATAAGAAAATAGTGTTTAAACATGTCAGAAATATCCTGACCGACATCTGGCAGGCACCTGTTTCCTCTAATGTTTATCCGCCCTCCATCTGGTACATGCTTAATGACAGGCATTTCAGTAACAGCGGGAATCAAACAATTCTGGCAAATATCAAAAACCGATGGATTTCTTATGAATTTGAGGGGAAAGCGGATCTGGATGAACAGGATCTGTTGTTCAAAACCGGCGGAATGTACAAAGCGGACGACTTGCATTCAAGGGCGAATCTGTTAAATCAGCTGCAGGCTACAATCCGGTCTTTACACCAGGATTTATATAGTTTTTCTTTACATCTGAACTCACTGGAATAATATTTCACCTAAACCTTTCTGCAAATAAACCGCTCTTATTTCAATACTGAATACATTTATGAGTAAATTTACCCTCAGAAAAAAGATGTGAATCTCTATTTTTTGAAGCACTCATAAACCGACCTCTTTTCTGCGCCGATGAAACTGATTATATATTTTCAACATCGGTCTTTTTAACCCTTACAATTCATTATTTCTGTATTTTATCAGATGAGGAAATTTCTTGAAAACATGAATGTCAGTACACATCAAAGTGTACAAACAAAGAAAATAATACAATATCTCCTGAGAGAAAAAGGTAAAACAATTCTGGAAATAAGTGATTTCTGTGGTCTGAGCCTCCCTACAACTACCAAATTTTTAAACGAACTCATCGAACAAAATATCCTGACTCAATCAGGAAAAAAAGAGTCTTCCGGCGGGCGGCCGCCAAGTTTTTATGCACTCAATCCGGACCGTGGTTATATTATCGGAGTAGAGTTACTGTTAAAATCATTCAGAATGTCTATTATCAACCTCAATCAGGAGGTTATTTATGAATATGAAACGGATAATTTTGACATCTCCCAACAAGAAGAGACTTTTGACTTTTTAGTGGAAATTGTACCTGATTTACTGGCCAAACAAGCTATTCCGAAAGAAAAAATCCTGGGCGTAGGCATCGGTATCACAGGAAGGGTTGACAGAGACAAGGGGATCAGTTACTCCTACCTCAATTTTGCAGAACCATTAACTGTTTTGCTCGAAAAACACTGGGGTTATCCGGTTTTTATAGATAATGATACGCATTTCATGACATTGGGAGAGCAGGTTTTCGGACTTGCCCGTAAAAAGCAAAATGTCATTTATGTCAATTTCAGCAGAGGATTGGCCATTGGCATTATTTCCAATGGAATGATTCATCAGGGACATTCCGGATTTGCCGGAGAATTTGGCCATATTTCATACTTCGACAACGACAAACTGTGCATTTGCGGTAAAAAAGGCTGTTTGTCAACGGTTGTTTCCGGCGCTTCCATCGAAGAAGCATACTTTGAAAAAACAGGCAAAACGCTTCATTATCGCGAGATTTTACTGCTTTCAAAAAGAGGAGACAAGATTATCAATGAAATTTTATCTGATACCGGAGAACAATTGGGAAAAGCATTATCCATGCTCATTCAGATTTTCAATCCGGAATTATTGATATTCGGAGGAAGGATTGTGGAGGTCGGGGAATTTCTGAAATATTCTATTATCCGGGGAATAAGTCTGCATTCACTGCCCCAGTTGATGGCTGATTGTGAATTTCAATTTTCCTCTCTGGGAGAAAAAGCTGAAATGTTAGGTGCTTTCGCACTGGTAATGGACAAATTCTTTGAGCAGTAAATGTTACTTTTCCTGCAAAACACGCATAAAGTCTGAGGCAATAAGCTCTTCCTGATTTCTGGTTAAACGCAGGCCTGCCTGATCTATGAAGAAATGGGCTAATTCATGTGCCAGAATCAGCTCTTTCTCCATAGATGAGTTCAGATTTATGGTAACAGATTTGTCTTGTTTGTCAAATTCGCCATGCGTTACCGGAAACCATGCTGCATAAGCAATCTTAATTTCTGCCATTGCTGCAATTTTGAAAACATCTCCGGTTCCGAATTTCTTAAAGATATAATTCGCCAGTTTCTCCCCGGTCAGATCCATTGCTAATTCTTCCATCTTTTTGCATCATTCTGCCGACCTTACAACTAAGTTACTACATCGCATGGATATGGGGATCACCTTCTTCTAAATTCAGGTTTTCCGGCCATTCTGTTTCGATGCCACTTTTCATTAAAATACTTTGAAAAACCTGAAAATGCTCTGAATCATTTCTCACCTGTCTCGGAGTCAGTTCTTCAGAAAGACAAAAAGCAAGCAGGTTTCCTATCGACTCTCCCACATTCCATTCTATAGGATGCACACGGTAACAGCCATTGGTAATATGTGTTGTGCCGATATTTTTACAAACCGGTAAAAGGTTCTCTACCCGTTTCGGAATCAGGGCCCCTAACGGAATCTGAAAAGGTAAACTCTCTACATCCACATAATTATCTCCTCCGGTGCTGGGATGCAGGTCAATCCGGTAATACCCCAATCCTACCGAATCCTGAAACTTCTGAGCGGTTTTTTCAGGGAAACGAGCCTGAGCAGAAATATGCTGTTCTTTTATCGTAAACTCCGCCCTGATACGTCTCGACTCCCGGATATAAGGATACTTGATTAATCCATCTTCTGTTCCAACCACATCTGGACGAAGTTTCAGCCCTTTCAAGCCTTTTTCCGTTTGTAAGTAATAAATAAAAGACAAACTCTGCTGTTTGGCTTCCTTAATCATCCGTGCCCTCTCCTCTCCTGAAGCATTGCATAAATCTCCCAGCATATAATCGATCTGCGGATAATTCACCAACGTAATGTCTGAAAAATAAATGCCCCTTTTGAAATTGTCTTTATGAATAATCCGGCGATAAGTCCACAAACCCGCAAAGGCCTTGTTCGGTTCATTATTTGGCATAAATTTATAATGAACAGGTTCTAATGTTCTTGGGTTCAAACCAGTCAGACTCAATAATTTTCCACTCCATGCCGGAGTGATCTGAGGAATAAAATCTTTCCAGAAATCATATTTTTCAGGTTTTTCAATGGTCCAGTCCTCATCCGGATGGTAACTTAATGCGAAGCAAACCGAAAACGCCTGACAATTATGAGGATCTGCTTCGTTTTTTGCACTTGGTTCACCGGTATCATTTCTGCTTTCAGATCCTGTAACAAATTCTGTCTTCGTGATTGGCAGTAAATCTCCCAGCTCGGTGGCATCTACAAAATACTTTGCAGTGATTTTCGTATTTTCTCCTGTTTTTACATTTTGTATCGTCACAGAATTCACATAATCCCCTTCATTTTCAGCCTCTAAAGCAATACATTCTTTGAGAATTGTCAGCTGACTGGAAGCAGTGTATTTACCTAAGATTCCCTCAATAACCTGTAAAAAAACCTTAGGTTCAGCACACAAAGGAGAAACCCAGCCATTTCCCGGATTTAAAACCGGGTTATTCAATGCTTCTTCGGTCAGTTCATAATTTTCCCTGTAATACTTTCTGACATTCTCCCGGAACAATCTGTAACTTTTGGTACTTCCGAAACGTTCGATCCAGCCATGTTCATCCGGAGGAGTTGCCTGGGCAGTAAACTGCCCGCCCAGCCAGTCTGTTTCTTCTGTTACAATCACATTCAATCCTGCTTCACAGGCAGCAATAGCACAGGCACAACCACCAACGCCTCCGCCAACAATTAATATATCTGTTTGTAAGAAATTCATATCCAATTGATTGATTTTGAACTACATTAATGAAGCGACCAGCACGATTTTCTCCTCCCCGGGGAAATTTTCAAGCTCTGCTGATGCCAGTGCCAAAGCCTGCTCCATATCCGCCAGACCCGACAAGTTAATAATTCTTGCCCCGATCAGGATATGCACATCCGGAAGGCTTCTTCCGGCATCTCCAAAACTGGTCAAACCGGTAATTACTTCTTCCAGCACCTCCAAGGACCGGGAAACGTCTGTTGAATAAACTTTTGCATTACTTCGCTGAAAACGAATCACGCCTGACTGATCAATTACTCTGATAATATGCTGAGTAGTCTTAAAAAGGCCAAAGAAACTTTTCCTGATTTTCTCATGCGAAAATACCCACAAATGGGAAGTCTCAGCACTAAATATCACCTCTTCAGCATCAACCTGCATAGATTTTGAGGCTTCGGCTTTACATTGATCTTTTGTAATCTTTTTAGCAGTATTCTGATCTTTCTGTAATTCAGTCGTTCCAAATGCAGTGGCTCTTACAAGATTCCTTCTGGTATCAACCTCAACCTGTACCTCAATACTTTCAGGTACCGCTCCAATTTTGATAACCGCTTCTGCCGCTTCTTTTCTGATTGCCAGAATATCTTCCGGTCCCGGATCAACAATATTTCTTTCTACCGTATCTCTTACCATCGCTAAAGCGACACCTATAGTAGAAATCACTTCAGCTTTTTTGGCAAGTCTGGCAGGTAAATTCATGATTTTTCCGGTAAATAAAACCAGAGAAGCCGCTCCTCCTCCGCCGCCAATCAGTTCAGCCATATTCCTGTCCAGATGATACTCCTTAATCAGTTCTTCTATCTGATCAGCTACTTTCCGGCAGGAAATTTCCAGCACTTCCAATGCAGTTTCTTCTATCGTTTTCCCGATTTTATCTGCCAGGGGTTTAAAAGCACGAGCCGCAGCTTCCCTGCTTCCTTTGGCAAAAGCCGTTGAAGGAATAATTTCCAGAAGGTTTGCCGCACAGGTTGGTGTTAAAGAGAAACGTTTTCCGCCGGAAGTTTCTATGGCAATATAATCATCAGCATCTTTTTCCGTAGGTCTGAGATGTACCAGCGTCGCTCCTTCAAAAATTTCCGGAGACTGAAAACAGGCATATTTTAATCCGGCAATATGAGCTGAACGCGAACCGACATCTACAATTTTCCCCTGAGCTTCACGAATCATACTTCCTCCGGCAATCGCCAAAGTTCTGACGTCGAGCGTATGTAAATACGTCCGGTGTCCTCCCACTCTGGCAGATTTTGTCTGAGGTTTTCCGTCTTTTATGACAGAAATATCAGCACTTGTTCCGCCAACTTCTATAAAAATCCCGTCAGAAACCTTTTCATGCATCAAAGCCCCCGCAATTCCGGCAGCAGGCCCTGAAAGCATCGTCATAATCGGGCGGCGATTAACCTCCTCAACACTCATTACCCCTCCATCCGAACGCATAATCATCAGAGGAGCCGTAATACCTGCCTGTTTCACACACTGATCTGTCATAGCTGCCGTATGAATCATTTTCGGTAAAATAGCAGCATTAATGACAGCAGTTCTTGTTCTGGTTCTTAATCCGTAAAGCGTAGAAACCTCATGGCCGCTGGTTGCCAAAAAACCGGAGTTTCGGGACTCCCGGCAAATCAGTTCTTCATTTTCCGGATCATCAACACTGAATGCCTCGGAAGCCACGACTACCTCTACACCTGCTTCCCTGAACCGGTCAAGTTCTTTTTCAATCTGCTTCTCCGAGATTTCTTTTTGTAACAGAAAAGCATGTTCGGTATTTAAAAAACGGTTGGGGGCTAATTCAATAGCCGGTATAAAAGTGTCAATCCTGGCTTTTAGCCCTTCCAATCCGTTTCCGGTTCCCAAAACTCCTACTCTGGCAACGTCTCCTTCCAATAAAGCATTAGTTGCCTGGGTAGTAGAGTGAGCAATAAAAATAACTTCTTCAGGAAGAATCCCTAACTCTGATAAGGCCTGATTAATGGCATTGATAATTCCCAGAGCAACACCTTCTTTTACATCGTGTGTAGTAGGAACTTTCAGTTGTGATATTACTTCTCTGCTGGAATTATCGACAACTACCACATCTGTGAATGTCCCCCCCACATCTATGCCGACTCTGACTTGTTTCCTCATAATTAAATTCTTTTGGGTCGTGTTACAATTTCAGGAATACATTACAGAAACATGATTGCTGAAAATATCAGCCCTGTGATACAGACTATTACCAAAGGTATTATTGTCTCCTTTGTAAGTTCTTCCACCTGTACACCCACGAAATTGGCAATCCAGACATTATGGGTATTGGTCGGATCGCAGATATTCTGCACCTGCTCTACACACATAATAGCTGCCAGTAATGCCATAGCAGGTAAAATATGAGTCCCGAACATTATTGTAAAAAGACCTATTCCTATTCCGAAAATATTCAAAGGCCCACGGTATAATGACAAAGGTGACAACAAGCCAAAAAAGGCCACATAAAAAATCGCTGAACCGAATGGCAATGAATTGATAATCGGTTCAAGTGCCAGTTTTATACCCGGTAAATTGAGGGCATTCAGGAGCATTCCGATGCCCATCATCAGCAAAGCAGCCGGGGTACCATCTTCAATTCCCTTGATGGCAGAAGAAGTCAGGGTTTTAACCGCATTCCGCCAGTTGGTAGTAATGACAGCAAATAAAGATCCTATGATAAAAGCAGCAATAAAATCTATTTTTATGCCGAAGAAATTAAAGCCAAAAAACAGTAATAAAGGAATCAAAGGGGTCAGAAGAGCAATTAAGGGCACTTTCTTCTGTGAAGTTCTTTTTAATAGTTGCTCTTTCGTAACAGCTGACATCAGTAATATATCTCCGCTTCTTCTGGCCGCAATCATTGAATAAATAAAAATTGCAATAAGCATCAACCCCATCAGTATAAAGCCAAAAGTAAGAATCTGGGGAGGCAGTAACTCATCGTCATGAAGGCCTAAAAGCTGACGATATAAAGTAAACAGAATCGGGTTGAAAATAAAGCCTGTTCCAAAGGCCAGCAGGAACAAGGTTCCGGCCAGCTTTCGGGGTATGCCTAGACTCATCATAATGGGTAAAACCAGAGAACCTAAGGTTATAATCGCACCTAATCCCTGTAAAGTAGTGAAAAGAATAATAGTAACAGCCATGAGGCCGAAAGATACAATCAGGGGTTTTTCACCGCCAAACTCCGCGGCACGTTTGATAATTTCTTCTGCAATTCCTGTCTGCATCATCACACGCCCCATCATTGCCCCTGCAAAAACGGCTACATATACCGAAACGAGTTTTGTACTTCCCTGACTTACAATCACATTCAGAATATCAACCAGGGGTAATTTTGCCAGCAAAGCAACCAGCACGGCTATGGCCGGAAGTGCAAGTAATGCCGGAATTTTTCTGGTAAACATCAGAATGGCAAAAACAACGAAAATAATGAGTAAACCTGCTGCAATCATTTGAGAATTCCGTAAGTGGTAAATTATTTATTTTTCCGAATATTCAGTTTGAAATCTACTTCTGCCTCAAAAGCCCTTTCCCATGGCAAATCAAAGTACAAATCCGACAAGGTACATTGCTTTCCGCTTGCCGGCGAGAAATAATTTTCAGCAACATCTGATGCAACAGGCTGCAAAGCCTTGAAACAATAATCTTCGATAAAGCTGGTCTGGTCTTTGCTAAGTCTCAATGAATTCCATCCATTCTTTCTGATGATTCCCTGCGCTTTCGGCCTGATTACTGAATGATACGTGTAGTCATCCAGCAAACGATTCAGCATAAACCATGTCTGTGAATAACCCATTCTGTTCAGTATTTCCTGAGAAAGGGCTTTTCCCTTTTTTCCGGAAACATTTATTCTTTTTTGGGCAACTCCCGACAAAAATCCATGCGGCAAGGCTGTTCCGATGGTATTTCCTGCGGTATTCCAGCAGGCATATCCTAAAATATCAGAAAAAACATGCTCTTTTTTCAGCATTTCAGTAAAATTAATATCTCCGCCCTGTACATCACCTTTCGGGTCAACGTCTGCAATGATAATTCCTTTTGGCTGAGAATGGCTGTTTAATTGATGAGAAGCAATTATTTTCTCCGCAAAACGCTTTGTCAGGGCTTCATCCGGTCTTGATGCGAATACATAAAACAGAATTTCCGCCTCCTTTTCATCCTCCACTTCTCTGGCTCCTACTGCCCTGATATGAAAACTAACGGTTTTCCGTAAAGGTTTGTCTTCAAAAGGCATAACTTTATCTCCGGCAGCCTCAGAAGAGTAAATGGCTTTAATTTTCGGATGATAGGCATATTTGTCTGACATGGCATGTGCCAGTAAAAGCATTGATACTTCATCTGCGCCCGGCTGCAGGGCAATCCGCTCAGATAACTTCTTTTCAGCAATAATTTTTGCCAGGGTTTCACGATCCTTTACGTGCACACCTCTGGGTTTGGCATCATCCTGCGATAAAATCAGATAATCAAACACTCTCTTTTCTGCCAGATCAATTGATAATTTATTGATTGCCAGATCTCTTTCACGAGCCTTTTTATAATTTTCAAGCGCTTCTGCCGGAATTTCCTTTTCCAGCATGTTCTTTTGTGTAAGCTCTTTTTCATCATCGGCTATTTCTGCCCAATTGGCCAGTTTCTGACGATAAGCTTCATTCTTCTGATCACCGGTTGGAGCCAGCCTCATAATTACACTGGAACCGTAGATTTTCATTTGAGGTGCTTTCCGGCGGATTTTCTCAATGATCCTCATCTTTTCCAACGCCTCCTTTTCCGTAGTACCATATCTTCTGGAAGCTACCAGACCTCCGTAAGCAAGCATATCCACTGAGATAATAGCAGCATCAAAGGTTTTTAAATCCTGTTTATCAATCCACTTGCCAATCTCCTCTGTTTTTCCGGGATCAGTAAACCAACCCAGCAATTCTTTGGGAGGACTCACCAATTCCACATCATTGATCAAACCCATTCTGACAGGAAACTGCAAACAAGGAGGGCGGTCGTCCAGTGGAATCAACAAAACTCTGGAAGAAAACGGGGTTTGGGCTTTGACTGAGAAAAACAGTCCAAAAAATAAACAGAAAGGAATAAAAGAGTTCAGTTTCATATTGAAAAGGTTCAAAAAACTAATAAAATCACGAATATAAGATAAGACAAATCCTGCATATAGTCCCGCCTGAAATCACACACTCAAGCCCAAAATGAAGCAGACTGTGAGCAAAAGTCGAAATAAAAATCAAATATCCCAATAAACTTTAGAAATATTTTTATAAACTTTTATAAAAATTTTAAATAAGTTTTATATGTTTGTAAAAGAATCTCACACAACATTATTCATTCCGTTCAAAAGTAATCCCTACATCTGTGTCTTAATTAGTCATCGGTTGATCTGATAATAACCCATTTCATTTCCATTTAACCAATATCAAATTCTATGAAAAAAACAGTACTAACTATGTTTCTTATGGTATTTTGGGTAAGCTCAATGGCTCAGAATATAAAAGTTTCCGGTCATGTAAGTGATCAGGAAAATAACGATGCGGTCATTGGAGCAAATATTGTAATTAAAGGTTCGAATAAAGGGACGATCACCGATGCCTCCGGAAATTTCTCTTTATCAGTTACGGATGGAGCCACTTTGGTTATTTCAAGCGTGGGTTACAATACAACAGAAGTAATTGCCCATGCCAGTATTCTTACTATTAAACTCAGCTCTACTAATAATTCTCTTAACGAAGTGGTAGTGGTGGGTTATGGCAGTCAGAAAAAAGCCAACCTGACCGGATCAGTTTCTCAGTTCAAGGCAGATGATCTCATTAAACGACAAGTGGGAACTACCAGTAATTTATTGCAGGGTATTGCTCCAGGGGTTTCGGTCTGGCAAGGTTCGGGAAAACCCGGTGCAGATGCTCCTACCATCAATATCAGGGGAACAGGTTCTATCTTTTCCGGAACGGGTCCGCTTATTCTGATTGACGGGGTGGTTTCAAGTATGGATAATGTGGATGCTAATGCCATTGAAAGTGTAACTATCCTGAAAGATGCGGCTTCTACTGCTATTTATGGTTCCAGAGCTGCCAACGGCGTTGTTTTAGTAAAGACCAAACGAGGTGGAAAAGACGGAATTAAAGTAAGTTATAATGCTTTTGTTACCCAGCAGGTGGCGACAAATATTCCGGAAAAGGTTTCGGCGGTGGAGCATATGGAACTTAGTAATGTTGCGCAACGCAACCAGACAGGGAATCCGAATGCTTATGTTTTTCCACAGGCACTTATTGATAAATATAAAAACAGCAAGCCTGATAATCTTGAAATATTTGACAATGACTGGGTTAAACTTCTGTTAACCAACAGCGGTATCATGCAGAATCATAACCTCACGATTGATGCAGGTTCTGAAAAAGCCAGTCTTTTCACTTCAGTTTCATACCTGAATCAGCAAGGTTTAATCCCCAATAACAGCTTCAATCGCTTTGATTTACGATTGAATCCTGACATCAAAATCAATGATAAACTTCGCATTACTTCTAACCTGTTCTTTAACCAGACTACCAGAATAGAACCGGCTGGCTCATCTCCTGAATTCATTATTCGTCAGGCTATCGGATTACCGGCAACAGGACCTGCTAAATTCGGAGATGGGATGTATGGCGATGCCGGACAGTCTAACCGAAGAAACCCACTGGGACAGGCAGAATCAAGCGGTACTTACCGGGTGAGCACTCCTACTTTTCTCGGCAAAGCAACTTTAATTTTCAATCCTGTGAAAAACCTCGATATTGAGGCTTCTTATGCAAGAGAACAATGGTTTCCGAATGGTAAACGTTTCCAAAAGAATTACGACGTTTATAGCCCGAATATAGCAAACAAAACCTATGATTTTATAGCAAAATACCCTGGGACAAACAGCTTATCAGAGACTTATTCTACCAATGTAAGAAGTACAATTCTGGCACAGGCTACTTATAGTTACAAAAGAGGAGATCATGAGGCTAAAATTCTGGGAGGTTTCCAGACAGAAGAGCTTACGGCAAGCAGCATCGGTGCTTCAAGAACTGATTTTGTCAATGAAAATCTACCTTATATTTCTCTGGGAGGAGCTAACCGCGATAACTCAGGAAGTGCTTCTGAAGTGGCTTTGGCAGGCTTTTACGGTAGATTAAACTATGTATACAAAGATAAATATTTACTGGAAGTAAACGGAAGATACGACGGATCTTCCCGCTTTTCACAGGCACTGAATCAACAATGGGGATTTTTTCCTTCGGCTTCCGCAGGATGGGTTTTCACGAATGAAAGCTTCTTTGCAAACGCAGTACCTGTTATCAAATTTGGTAAAATCCGAGCTTCATATGGTGTTTTGGGTAATCAGGCTGTTAATGACAATTATCCGTTTGCCTCTACCTATACTTCCGGAACTGACTACTATTTCAACAATACCATCAATCAGGGTTTTGCCTTAACGGATGCAGCCAATGCAGGAACAACCTGGGAAAAATCAACACAAATGGACATCGGTCTTGACCTGGTTTTAGCCAAAAGACTGAGTATTACCGCTGATTATTATTCAAGACAGATTTCAGACATTTTACTTAAAAAACCTATTCCGTCTTATGTGGGTTTAGGTCCTGCGCTTGTCAATTTAGGAAAAATGGAAAACCGCGGATGGGAGTTTTCAGCTACTTATCGAAACAAAATCGGAAAGCTGAAATATGATGTAACGGCGGTACTGGCAGATGTGAAAAACCAGGTTCTTGAATTACCGGGCGTTCCGTATCTGGATGAAGGTTTGCTGCGCTCAGCCGTAGGCAATCCACTTCGTTCTTATTTCGGATACAAAGCCATCGGATTCTATCAGTCGAAAGAAGACATCACCTCAAGCCCTCCGACCTTCTTTACACCTAATCCGGGCGACATAAAATATGCTGACATTAACGGAGACGGAAAGGTTAATGCAGATGACCGTACTTTTATTGGTAACAGCTTTCCCCGTTATGAATACAGCATCAATATCAATCTGGCATATGGTATTTTCGACTTAAATATCTTTGGTCAGGGGGTTGGATCTAAAGAAAATTATATTTCCGGAACAGGAGCTTATCCATTCTATGCAGCCGATTTCATTCCTTCTCTGCTGGCAATTCATAAAGACTACTGGACTCCGGAAAATCCCAATGCAAGCTTCCCGCGTCTTATGCCGACAATCGGTATAAACAGTACAAATTCATCATTTTGGGTAAAAAATTCAGCGTATTTCCGCCTGAAAAATGTGAACCTGGGTGCAAAACTGCCTGAAAAATTAGCTAAAAAACTGGGTATGAATTCTGCCCGTGTATATGTCAGTGGCCAGAATTTATTTACCATTACCCAATTCTGGAAAGGTTTTGACCCTGAAATCAACAATAACAGCGCAGAGTTTTATCCATTGATGACAACCTATACTGTCGGTCTGAATCTGAAGTTCTGATCGTAAAATGCCAAACATGAAATACTGATATGTCAGGGTTCAGCTTTTCTGAAATCACAGCAGGCATATCGGTTTACCCCAACTTGAACAAAATGAAAAAATACATATATCTTTTATCACTTGCTTTCACATTGATAAGCTGTGAAGATTTCCTCAATCGTCAACCTTTAGATACCCCTTCAAGCGTTACTTTTTACTCCAATGAGGCAGAAATAAAAATCGGCCTGACAGGTGTTTACAATGCTTCTTTCTGGAATAGCCGGGGATCGGTTCCGGACTTAAAAAGAGTTGAAGCAACAACAGACTTAATTATTTCAAGAAAGTCTGATCCTGAGGCAATTATTGCCATGGGTAATTCCGGACCTTTTGTTATCGGAAATACGATGTCTGACTGGGGATGGACGCAAGCTTATAAACTGGTATCGAGAGCCAACGATTTCCTGGAAGGGATGAAACGCGGAGAAAGTCTGACTTCAAAAGCCAGTTTTGCACGTATGAGAGGAGAAGCACTTACCCTCCGTGCCTGGGCTTACTTAAACCTGATTACCTGGTACGGAGATGTGATTTTTTATACCAAACCCTTACAACCTTCGGAGTTTGAAACTCAGGTTACAACCGGCAGGGAAACCATTGCAAAAGCACTTTACAAGGACCTTGATGAAGCTTATGCAAGTCTGGATTTAAATCCCGCAGACCGTGGAAGAATCAATAAAGCTTTTGCCATGGGAATAAAAGCAAGATTAGCTATGCTTATCAAGGATTATGCTACTGCACTTGATGCGACAAACAGCGTTATTACCGGTGGAAATCATGGATTAAATCCAAACTATCAGGCTTTATTCACGCTGGCAGGTCAGACCACTAATAACGGAAAAGAAGTAATTGCAGCGATGATGTTCCCTGCTGAAAACCCCAATATTGTATCATGGCAGGTTGTGGGCTATACACCAAGACAGACATTGGGAGCGCAAAGCAACAACTTTCCTACACAGGCATGCGTAGATAAATTTGAATGTACAGATGGTTTAAGAATTGATGAGTCTCCTTTATATGATCCTGCTAACCCTTCCAGAAACAGAGACAAAAGGTTACGCTGGACTTTGTATATGCCTGGAGATACGATAGAAGTAAGAATGGTAAAAGCACAAAGTCTTCCTTACCAAAATCCGAATCAGCGTTTTATTTATAACATTCATACGGATCAGGTTTTCCGCTATAACTGGAATACGTTAAAATATGATGTGGTAAACGGAAATCCTGATTTCGTAACTTCTGCCAGTAGTGTATGGCAATATGGCTCTACCGGAGCAGTTGGAGGAGTTGGCTATGTATGGAGAAAATATAATGATCCGGATCAATATGCCTGGGAACTTAAAACCCCTTTTATCCTGATGCGCTACGCCGAAATTCTCCTAACCTATGCTGAAGCAAAAATTGAATTGAATCAGATTGATGCTACAGTAATTGACGCGATTAATGCAGTAAGAAGAAGATCCGGACAACCTAATATCATTCTCTCAAATCAGACAAAATTGCGTCAGCTGGTAAGAAGAGAAAGAGCCGTTGAATTTGCTACAGAAGGATTAAGACTATTTGATATTCGTCGCTGGGGTATCGTAGAACAGATCTTAAACGGCCCGATCGCAGGAGCGGCTATTAATCCGGCTGATGTTCCTTCAATCCCTTCATTCGGTGCCAAAGGTTCAGTTCAGGATCTGAATGATATTCCGGATTATTCATCGAGTATTTCAAAAAGAATAAAAAGCCGGAATGAAACACGTACCAATACCGCCAAACATACTTTATGGCCTATTCCACAGGGAGAACTGGATAAGAACAAAAATCTGAAACAAAATCCGAACTGGTAATGCCTGATTGTCAGGGGAAGAAAGGACAATCTCTTATTCCCCTGACAGGTTTAATTTTTCCAATACATATCTCAAAATGAACAAAAAAAAGCTATTGCTGCTCAATTGTCTGATTGCCATAACATTCTTCAGTAATTGCCAGAATTCCAACAAAATTCCTGATACAAAAACACCTGATTCTCCTTCCGCTTCAAAATATCTGCGCGGCGTTTGGCTTACCAATGTCGGCAGCGATGCACTTTATACTCCTAACGGGATCAATGAGGTGGTGAAGAATTGCAAGAAAAGCGGTATCAATCACATTTTCGTGGTGATGTGGAATAAAGGGCGTACACTTTATCCTTCCAGAGTTATGAAAGAAACTTTCGGGATAGAAATTGAGGAAGCATTGAAAGGCAGAGATCCGTTGCAGGAATTAATTACAACGGCTCATAAGGATTCTATCAAAGTATTCGCCTGGATGGAATATGGTTTTGCAGCAGAAAACAATGGTTTTGGAGAACACATTCTGAGAATAAAACCGGAGTGGGCTGCGCTCGGAGAAGATGGAAATGTAGTCACCAAAAACGGTTTCAAATGGATGAATGCCCTGGATCCGGTCGTTCAGAATTTCATGCTATCACTGCTCAAAGAGGTTGTTATCAACTATCCGCAGCTTGATGGCATTCAGGGGGATGACCGTCTTCCTGCTTTACCTTCCGAATGCGGTTATAATCCTGAGGTACTTACAGCATATAAAAAGGAAAATAACGGACTAGTCCCTAAAAACCCTAAAACTGATGCCGTCTGGGTAGATTGGAGAGCAAATAAATTAAATCTGTTCGCTCAGAAAATTTACACCGAACTCAAAGCGATTCGTCCTGCCTTAAAAATAGCCATGGCTCCGAGTATTTATCCTTTTGCCAAAACGGAGTATCTGCAAGACTGGCCAACCTGGGTTGCCAATGGCTGGGTAGATATTATTTCTCCCCAGATTTACAGATATGACATCACAGCGTATCGTAATGAGCTCAATAAAGTTGTGACACAGCAGGTTAACGGCAGCTCTCCCGTCGTTATCGCTCCGGGAGTTTTATTAAAAGTAGGTACTTACACAGCATCAGAAACCTTTTTACAACAGATGATTGATGAAAACAGAGCCAAAAATGTCAATCATGAAATCTTCTTTTATTATGAAGGGATTAAATCCCTGGAATCCTTTTTTCAGAAATATTCACAAAAATAAATTATCAGGTCCTGTTAGTTATGCCATTATTATCACCAATCAATAATCAGATTCGTACCAACATGAAATTATATGCTGAACAATACAAAAATGAATTGTTTCACAACATTCTTCCTTTCTGGCAGGAACATTCATTAGACAAAGCTCAGGGAGGTTTTTTAACCTGTCTGGAGCGAGACGGAAAGGTTTTCGACACCGATAAATTCATTTGGTTACAGGGCAGGCAGATCTGGATGTTTTCCATGCTTTATAATGAAGTATCTCCTAAAAAAGAATGGCTGGACGTTGCATTACACGGAGCTGATTTCATGGAAAAGTTTGGCAGGGCTGAAGACGGCACCTGGTATTTTTCATTAACAAAAGAAGGAAAACCACTGACGCAGCCTTACAATATCTTTTCGGATTGTTTTGCTACGATGGCTTTCGGACAGCTCTATAAAGCCACAAAAGTTCAGCGGTATGCCGATATTGCGCTTAACACTTTTAACAGTATTTTAGAGCGAATCCAAAATCCTAAACGCAAGTGGAGCAAAGCATTTGAAGGAACAAGACCTTTAAAGAATTTCGCTTTACCGATGATTCTCTGTAATCTTTCTCTGGAAATTGAACATCTGTTAGATCCGGCAATGGTCAGTTCTCTCATTGATAATTGCATTCACGAAGTAATGGAGGTTTTCTATGATCAGAAATCGGGGTTAATCCTGGAAAATGTAGCGCCCGACGGTTCGTTTGTTGACTGTTTTGAAGGCCGGCATCTAAATCCGGGTCATGCCATAGAAGCCATGTGGTTTATTATGGATTTAGGGGAAAGGTTAGGAAAACCAGACCTGATTGAAAGAGCCAAAGAACTTACCCTGAAACACCTGGAATCTGGCTGGGATCAGGAATACGGAGGTATTTTCTATTTCCTGGATGTACTTGGAAAGCCATCACAGCACCTTGAATGGGATCAGAAACTTTGGTGGGTTCATGTGGAAACACTGGTAGCTTTGGCAAAAGGATATCATTTAACCAAAGATCAACGCTGTCTGGAATGGTTTGAGAAAGTCCATCAATATACCTGGGAGAAATTCAGAGATCAGGAATACGGAGAATGGTTCGGCTACCTCAATAGAAAAGGTGAAGTGCTGTTACCATTGAAAGGCGGTAAATGGAAAGGCTGCTTCCATATTCCGAGAGCATTATTCCAATGCTGGAAAGTCATGGAAAAAATGGCAGAAACTACCTTTAAAGAAGCTGTTTAAATCACTTCCCGGGTATCCTTACCGTGTTCTGTGGCTCACAGAACACATGGAAGTAACAAAAAGAGATGCCCGCTGAGCATCTCTTTTTGTATTATTCATATCCGTTTTTCAAAACGATTTGCCCTCCTTTTTCCATCCGGAGTTCAAAAAAACCGGTTTCCAGGTATTTCCATTTTACTGACTTCAAAGATCTGACAAAATATGTTTTGAAAGGGCTTTTTAACAATACCATTCCTCCTTTTTCTGAAACAATTTTCACTTCGTCAGTCAAACCGCCTGATCGCTTTGCACTTACTAAAAAGGCTCCTTCTGCTCTCAGATTTTCAAAACTCAATTCTTTCCATTCAGACGGAATTGCCGGAAAAATTTCAATATTGCCGGTATAACTCTGTAATAACATTTCCTGAATTCCTGAAGCAAAAGCAAAATTTCCTTCCAGCGTAAAAGGTCTGTACGTAAATTGTGATTTACCCGATCTGGTCTGATCTCCGTTGAGGTGAAAGGAATTGACAGAACAAAAAGCTGTAGCAAAATCTTTGAGGGCTTTGGAAGCTCCTGCTCCGTCCTTAGCCCGGGCTTTCATATTTCCCAGCCAGGCATACGAATAACCACACCAGTATGCAGGACCGATTTTATCCAGCAAGGCAATCGTATTTCTGATAATTTTCTGATCTTTCTCTCCGTTCTCAACCCTGATTTCCGCCAAAGGGTGAATTGCCATAGCATGAGAAAAATGCCTGTGAGAAACATTATAGGGCATTTGTGGGGCAAAACTCAATTCGTCATGCTCACTCAGCGCATAATCGGGAAATTCACTCAGAATCTGTTTAAAGTGCGCTGCTTCCTTATTTAATTTTAATTCAATGGCCAGTTCTGCGGCTTTTCCGAATACATATCTCATCAATGCCAGGTCATAATTGGTATTTTCCTGAAACCAGGCAGAAGCACTGTTATCATTAATCTCCGGACTAGAGCTCAGTGGTAACTGACGTTTACCATTTTTATCAAGATATGTGATCTTTTCCAGGTGTTTTGTCACTTCTGAAAACCAGGGATAAGCTCTTTTCTGAAGAAAAACCCTGTCCATACTATATCTCCATTGCCAGTAAAAATGTTGCGATAACCAGGCCGAAACAGTCGGAGAAAAGGAATATTGAATCCATCCTCCCATTTCTTCTCCCGACAGGGTAGTCACCCCCGGAACATTCAATCCATCTGTACCGTAAAACCATTTCGTGTATCTCTTATACCTTGCTTTATTCTGATCAAGGTGATTAAGATAGCCCAGTCCTTCCTCCAAATGATTGGAAGCATAACCTGGCCAATAACTCAGCTGTGTGTTAAGGTCATGATGAAAATCACCTTTCCAAGGCGGCAGACGGCCGTTATCGGCTGTCCAGATGGCTTGCAGTGAAATTGGAGGGGCATTTTTTCTGGCAGTACAACCAAATTTATACTGTTCCAGATACCATTGTCTTTCCAAAATAGAATCCGGCAGGGATATAGCCGATTTTGCCCAAAAGTTTCTCCACCAGCTTGCATGAGAAACAAATGCTTTTGAAAAAGCAGCAGATTTCTTTAGCAATAATGCCGCAGAAGGCCTGGCACTTTCCGGATAATGTGCAGCAATACACCATACGCCTTCAATGGTGGAAGAAGAAGTTTTTGCCCATTTTACACTTACTTCGTAATAAAAACCACCCCATCCCTGCTGAAGATAATAAAGTGAATTTCCTGTTTTTATCACTTTCCCCTGTTTATAGCCCAATCTGCTTAAATCATCTCCTTCTACAGAACCTCCTGCCTGCCGATCTATTTCTCCCTGATATTTCGGAGGAATCAGATTGCAGGTCAATGATTGTATATTTTCAAACTTAAAATACCCGTAAGGAAGACTGGCATGAACAAATGAACTCATTTTAATCCCGTTTTCCCATTCAGTAACGGCAACAGCCTTTTCAATATTCAAACCTGATTTCAATACTTTTCCCCAGCCGGAAATATCAAATTCAAGTCCTGCTCCGGGAATTTTGCCGGGAGCAGGTTCTCTTTCATAAGGCTCATCTCCCTGTTTCTGAACCGGAGAATAATCTCCTTTCAAAACCTGTTCTTTCACCCATTGATATGTAAAACCAGGCTGATGTAATCCTTTCATAGGACGTAAATCCCATAATTCAGCATGATCCAGCGAAAGTCTCAGTTTCTGGTCTTTCTGCCATATCAACTCTCCGATCATCCCATTCCCAAGCGGTAGTGCTTCATCCCAGCGTTTAGGTAAATCCTGAAACTGCAAACCATGTTCTGAAACATTTTTTTGCGCTTCTACCCCGAAAACAGACAAAAAGACCACAAAAAAGCTAACAATACATTTCCTCATAATACTATTGTTTCCCAAAACCTTCCGGTTCTGAAATATTTGCTATTCTATTGATTTAAAACCACTGACCTGATTCCCTTCTGTCTGATGAAGGTCAAAAACAACTACTTCATTTTTGCCTTTCTTCAACCATACCCCAGGACAATATAATCTTTTCTGAGGGCCTTTTTCCCAATATCTGCCAAGATTTCTGCCATTTACCCATACAATTCCTTTTTTCCAGTTGCTCATATCCAGATAAGTATCACCGGTTTCCGGCAAATCAAAACTACCTTTGAAGAAAATGCCCGGCTTTTCAGTAGTTTTTGCCAAAGGTTTTAATTGCGTAAGGTAAGCTGAATCAAATGGTAATAAAAAAGTCTCCCAGTTCATCAAGGTCATCCCATTGAGCGTAACCCGATCCGTAATTCCCTTTCTGTCTATCATATACTGGGCAAAATTAATATGTCCCATTCCCTCCACAAAAATTTCAAGCACAGGATCTTTCACCTCCGATTTTGGCAAAGGGATTGTCCAGTTTCCGCCGTCACGGTAAATAGAACCTACATATTTCCCATTGAGGAAAACAGTGGCATAGTCATGAGGTTCGGTGATGGTCAGGCTGCCGCTTTTATGTCCGATAAGTTTGGTACGATACAACATAAAGCCACTATTTTGTCCGTAAGCCTCCATCGGTTTTGGTTGCGGAGCGTATAAAGCTTTAGGTAGGTTTTCCCATAAAGAGGCCCCGGGAATCAATTTGAAAGACGGAATCTCAATTGAAGGAATCGGAGCTGGAAGCTCAGGAATATTCTTCACATATTGACTGATTAACTTCCGGATTGCAAAATATTTAGGTTTGGGTGTTCCGTTTTCAGCAATTGGCGCATCGTAATCATAACTGGTTATATCAGGCTGATATTCTGTCGGTTTAAAAGCATTGGCTCCGGCCCAGTAGCCAAAATTAGTTCCTCCGTGCGCAACATACAGGTTCACAGATCTTTTAGTATCCAGTAAAAACTTAATTTCCTTTAATAAACCTGTGGTATCTGGTCTTGCCCATTTCTCACCCCAATGAGTAAGCCATCCGGGATAAGTTTCACTGCTGAAAGAAGGCACATTCGGATTCTGCTTTCCGGCCTCTTCGAAATCCCTTTCACTTGATCCGGAATCCAGTCCAATAGCTGCACCTTCTACAGAACCGGCTTCCAGCATAAAAGGAGTTGGCCCGTCGGCAGTGTAAAATGGCACATTGATTCCGTTGGTAAGCCAGAGTTTCCGAAGGGTTTCAAGGTATTTTTTATCGTTTCCATAACTTCCGTATTCATTTTCTACCTGTACCATCAAAATCGGGCCACCTTTTGAAACCTGTAAAGGAGCCATAAGTGATGATAATTTCTGAACGTATTTTGTAACAGCCTGCATATAAACAGGATCCATGCAGCGCAATTTTATATCGGGGGTTTTCAGAAGCCAGGCAGGTAGTCCACCAAAATCCCATTCAGCACAAACGTAAGGACCCGGACGAAGCAAAACCCACATACCTTCCTCCTGTGCCATTTTAATAAATCCGGTGATATTATGGTTTTCGGTACTGAAATCAAATTTCCCGGGTTGTTCTTCATGATAATTCCAGAAAACATAAGCAGCAATCGTGTTACAACCCAGCGCTTTTGCCATTTTAATACGGTGGCGCCAATACTGAACCGGTATTCTGGCAGGGTGCATTTCAGCAGAAATAATCTGAAAAGGTTTTCCATCCAGTAAGAACTGGTCTTTCGATAATTCAAATTTATGAGGCCTTTGCGCAAAGATTACAGAGTGTAGACCTAGAAAAAGAAACAAAAAGATATATTTTTTCATCAAGACAAGTATTAAATTTCCGATTTACAATTAAAAGATTAAAAATAAATGCTAATACTCATATAACTTCTTAAATAATACCATTAAAAGGAAATTTAGAGCAAACCGATAAGACAAGTGTTGTGCAAATTCCATTGGTTTACCCTAATGCAGGACAGCTTCAGGAGAAATAATCAGGAATTTGTCTAACTATAATTATTGAGAATAAATTTTCAATACGCCTGATACAAAGCATATAATAAGTTTTATATGGCAATTTGAAAAGATTTAATATTAGATTCCGGAAGGTATTACTTATCTTAGGATAATCAAATTAGGAAGTACGTCAGATATTACCGATAGTTGAATATGAGAGAAATATTCAACACAAAATCTTATACGCCAATATGAAACTTTTATAAAACTATTTGGAATTTAGGCTTTACAGCACGGATCATTAGGTCCGTGCTGTTTTGTTTTGGCTCATATACGCAAGAAAAGCCGGGACGATCCGTTCCGGCTTTATCTACAATACACCAATATGAAAAATCCCGTACAGGACCTTTCCCCCCGATCGCTCGAGGGAAAAAGTTTCTTGATAGGAACATTACTAAATTATTATTTTCGTTGTCTCAGTAGTTTTGCAGACATATCACTCTGCTCAATGGATATACTAATATTTTCTGGTCGAAACCCATTCATTAATCTTCCGGTCATATACCAGTGAAGAATCAGGCCATTCTACATAATGTTTCATGCTTAACTCTTTATCCAGGTTACCGTTTTTAACAAGTTCCTGAAATAAATAACGTCCTCTTTCCCTAAGTACTTCTTCCTCAAGGTGAGGCGTATTCACAATTTCTTCAAACTCCTCAGGCATCAGAGAGCCTTGTTTTAATTTAAATTTTCCTAAAACACCTCTGCGGTATTTCAAGCCATTACCTACCGGTCTGATTACAAAAAAGTAATTTGTTCCGTCAGGAGCAGGATAATAATTTTCCAGATAAAAGCTGGGAAGGTTTTTTACGTAGAACGATCTGAATTGAGGTTCAAAGCGGTTTTTATTGTTGGCGTAGGGAGCTTTCAGGTAAATAAAAGTGATGATATTCGTTAGAAGAGAATCTCTGTCAGCATCAGAAAGATATGTACCTGTCTGATATTGATTCGTTTTGGATTGACATGAGGCCAGAATACTTATTAAAAACAAGGCCGCTATTAACTTTTTCATATTGGTAGTTTTAATTCAATTTAAGGATTTCAACAACCGGAATCACAAGCCTTAACTATGTGATTCCGGTTGTTGAAATATTTTTGTCAAAACAGATTACTTGATGTAAGTAACACCGTTTGGACTAAATTCAGTCCAGCCTGTAGTCCAGTCAGTATCTTTGAAAGCACCGATATAATCAGTCTTGGTAAAGAAAGCTGGCAAAGTAGTCGGGAATGAAGCACCTAATAATGCTGAACCGGCAGCCAATACTAAAGTAGGACGGCCTGAAGTCCACAATGTAGAGCTTAAACCAAGTGTAGAAGCATTAGCTAAGCTTTTGTTTCCGGCTAAACCAAGGAACCATTCAGATGGTTTTTTAGTACCGATAAGGATATCAGTTGCAGCAGCAGACTGTTCTTTGTCAGCAATTGCAAAACCTTTAGGGTTAGTAGCGAAAGTGTCACCGTAACCATTTGCACCCCAGCCATCAACACCTGCCAATACTACGTTTTGAAGATCAATATCACCTTTCAACGCATTACCTTTAGCATCACCTTTCTGGCTGTCGATATAAATACCGTTCGGATAACCTGTGATTACAGTGTTATAGATTTTTTGTTTGTTGTTACGACGTAACTGAGCTCCGTTCTGGAAGTTAGTACTGATAGCGATGTTAGAAGAACCTTTAGCTCCGATGATCGACATGTTTGCGAAAATCGCTGAAGTATATGGTGTGTTTGATGAACCGTTAGCATCATTATCACATTCAAAACCATTTGAACCTGACTGATCAGCCTGTTGTGCACCACGGATACCAAGACCGAATTGTACATATCCAGAGAAACCGTTATCAGTATCGAAATCATCATCTAATCCTTTGTAAGCAATCAGGTGTTTTGCATTAACAGTTCCACCGAACCATTCGAAAGAGTCATCCAAACCATAAGAAGCCTGAACATAGTCAATTTGAGTACCCGAACCTACTGAACCGAAAGTCAAAGCATTAACCTCCTGGTTAGGGTTGATAGGAATACCTGCATATTCAACACGTAGATATTTCAAAGATCCTGAGTTATCAGCAGCGTCAGTTCCTCCGTGGAATGCACCATAACCACCTTCTAATTCACGGTTAGCCTGGTTATCAGGAAGGTTGTTCGGTGCTTTTCCGCAAATTACCAATCCACCCCAGTCACCTGCTTCACGCTCACCAACTGCACGCTCAGAAGTCATGATGATAGGCTTATCAGCAGTACCTTCAGCGATTAATTTACTTCCTCTCTGAACAATCAAAGTACCTTTTGTAGAACGTTCACCGATTACCAAAGTACCTGGCTGAATAGTTAAAACAGCAGTTTTAGTAATTGTTCCGAACGTTTTCTCTTCTCCCAAACGAACAAAACCACTCAATTTGTAGATTTTGTCGGCAGTCCAGGTAATGTTACCTTCCAAATTACCGCTAACAACTACAATTTGTTTTGCAGCTACAGCTGTTACAGTAACCGGAATAGTAGTAAGCGCAGAAACCTGGTTAGACTGGTCAGTTACCTGAACTGTAAAGTTTACCACAGAACCGGCAGCGATATTCTCAATTACATAGTCTTTTGTATAATCAAGTGTTTTTTCACCTGCACCTGTTTTAGTATCAAATGGCGCACCGTTTTTCAGAATCACTACTGATTTAACACCACCTGGAGCGTTGATAGTTGCTTTGATCTGTACAGTTGTACCAGCTGTACCTGATAAAGTAGATGTTCCCGAAACTGTAGGAACCGGAACAACCGCTACATCATCCTTTTTACATGCTTCAAAAATTGTTGCCATCGAGAGCAGGAGGGCAATCACTTTAAATGCTTTCATGTTGAAAATTTTCATTGATTTTTGTTATTAGTTAAATTTTAAAATAGAATTGTAGGCTTACTGATTGCTGATATTTTCAGTAATAATTAAAAATAGGTTCTTAGTCCTTTCTAAGTGTATAAACAATTCCCAGTGAGTAAACTCTGCCCGGTACAAATGACTGAATAACCTGATCTGTATTACTGTCAAATGTTCCATCGTGGTTTCCATCCTGAAGAATCAGACTCTTTTGGTTCAGAATATCTGTGATACCTCCTTTGATGATGAAGTTTTTAAGGACTTCTTTAGAGAATGTCAGGTCAAGTACGTTTCTTGGCATTTCATACCAATCCGGATATCCTGCGGCATAAGTATTACCTACGGCGTAGATTCTCTTTCCGATTACGTTGTATAATAAACTAACCTGTGTATTTTTCTTCTGGTTATTGTAATTGATCCCGGCATTGATAATGTAAGGTGACTGACCTTGCAATGGACGGTTATCAGACTGATTGGCTCCGGTTACAGCCCCTAAACTTACACGGCTATAGATAAACGCTCCGTTGAAAACAAGATTGATTTTATTCAGAAAAGCAGATCCTGTAAGTTTATCAAGCGACTTTTTCACTTCAAGTTCCATCCCTAAACTGTAAGCGCTTTCTGCATTACTGAAAGTGATGTTGTTGTTATTACCCCCGGCAAATACTACTTCGATAGGGTTTTTAAACTTCTTATAGAAAGCAGCAATTGAAATTACTTCCGAAGGAGTCGGATACAATTCATATCTGAAATCAAGGTTATCGATTTCTGCGTTTTGTAATTCAGAATTTCCGGCTACAACCCTGTTATTCACGAAGTCATAGAATGAGAACGGAGCAATCTCTCTGAATTCCGGACGATTCAATGTTTTTCCGTAAGCAAAACGTAATAATGACTTTTCAGAGAAGTTATAGGTGATATTGGTAGAAGGTAAGACGTTAGTAAGATCACGGTTATAATTGATCGGAGCACTCTTACTGATGTCATAACTGTTCAGTTTCTGGGTATTTTTCTCAACCCTTACTCCGGCAATTACATTCAGTTTTTTTGTAAAAGAGTAGTTTCCTGAAACATATCCGGCAATCTGATTATTGCTCGCTGAGTATGAATCTGAAGCGTTTGTTTGCTCGTCAATCTTAATACCGTTTGTATTATTGATATTTTCAGGAGAGAAAATCTGATCAATCGGCAAAGCCCCGATATTAAACAATTCACTGTTTGCTCTTACATATCCAAGGTTTCTTGCATCAAATTGTCTTTGCTTGTCTTCATAAAAAGCACCCGCTTTCAATTCAAGTTCTTTATTATCTTCAGATTTTGCCCCTTTTACCAGAACCAGTTTCTGAATCAGGTTAGCACCTGCCATAATCGCATGCTCATCCAGAATAATATTGGTACGGCCAAGGTTAAAAGTCTGTGCCGCTCCGAACGGTACATTCAATACGGGAGTTGATCCTCCTCCTGTTGAATATCTGAATCTTTTATAATCAGGCTGATCACGGAATGAATTGTTATAACCAACAACCCAGTCAATTTTTGTTCTCTCGTCATTGAAATAATGACGACCTAACAACTGACCTGTATAAATACCTCTGTACAATTGATCCAGAGAGCGGATATTCCAGTTACCGCCATTCTCAAAACCATTTCTGTTTACATACTGACCATTACTCATTTGGTTGAAAAGGTTTTTAAATTCAAACAAATGGTTCTGGTTCAATCTCAGAGCCCAGTTATGTAAAGCACCGAAGCGAATTGCATTATTATATTGTAAGTCGTTAAACTTGGTATCTTCATTGATTACTTCTGAATTCTGATTCTGGGTATATCCAAAATCACTTCTTTTCATATCAAAAGTAGTTCTGGTATTGCTGTAGTTAACCGCAGAAATATTTGCCAACTTAAGATCCTCTTTATCAATTAGTTTATAAGCACCGGTAATGGTAAATCTCATATCCGGAAGTGCCGTTGAAGAAACGGGTGTCCAGTTATTTCTCAAAGATTGACCTGCCTGTGCTAAGGCCTGAGGATTTGATATAGCAATTTGTTTTAAATCTGCTGTGCTCGGGAAGAATTTCGGAAGATCAGAATATCCGTTGTTAAAACCCGTCCAGCTATTACTTCCTGACTGTGGCTGGAAAAATTCATTTCCTGTTGTACCGTCACGGAAAGCCCCGCTGGCATCGATGGTCAGATAATTTTCATCAGGAATACTTTTGGTAAAGATTTTCACAACCCCTCCGGCAAATTCGCCGGGCAATTCTGCGGCTGGTGATTTATAGACTAAAATGCGGTCAATCTGATTAGAAGGAATCACATCAAATGAAAATGAACGAACGTCAGTTTCCATACTTGGTGTGAAAACATTATTCAGCATTACTGTATTATAACGTTCATTTAATCCTCTGATATTGATAAAACGATCTCCGAAGATAGTTACACCCGGTACACGTTTTACTACTTCCGCAGCATTTCTGTCGAGCGTTTTACCAATCTGAGCAGCAGAAATACCACTTACAATCTGCTGAGCAGCTTTAATTTCTGAGATTACAGAAACTTCTGTGTTGGTGAGTTTTTTTCCGACAACTCTTACTTCCTGTAAAGTAGAGCCTTCTTCTTCGATAAATGTATTGATTTCTGTTACTTTATCAGCTTCAACTGTAACATTTGGAATGAGCTTTAATTTGTAACCTACAAAAGAGATTTTCAAAGTATAAGTACCTGTCGGCACTTTGCTCAGCGAGAAAAAACCGTTAACATCAGCTGCTGCACCCCTGTTCTGGCCATCAATCAAAATAGTTGCGCCAATGATATCTTCTTTACTGGCTGCATCTTTAATATTTCCTCTGATTGTACCTGTCTGTTGGGCAAAGGTGGAAGCTAATGATAATAGTAATAGAATAGATGATAGTAGAATTCTACAATTCATATTGGTTGTTTTTAAGAATATCTTATAAATAATGTTTGGCTTGGCACTAATCACTGACACAAAAGTAGTTCGGCTACATTAGCAGATTATTACGAGACTATTACCGATAAATTAAGTTTGTGTTATCCAAATATTAAGCGATCGGATGAGTGGAAAATTGGCAGAATCTGTAAAATAACAATCCTTTAATCTTGGTTTAATACTAAGATAATAATAGGGCAATAAGTTTGCATCGTTAAAATCATTACAAACGAGAGCCTATTTGCCAATGTACAATTCAGTACCAAAAATTTTAGTCGTTGACGACGATGAAGATATCTTAGAACTTCTTGAATATAACCTTTCAAATGAGGGCTACGAAGTACAAACTGCCGGTGATGGAAAGGAAGCTGTCGAAAAAGCAAAGACTTTTTTACCGAATCTGATTCTGCTGGATATCATGATGCCTGTTATGGATGGCATTGAAGCCGGGAGAAGAATCAGGGAAATACCTGACCTTAGAAAGAGTTTTCTGATATTTCTTACAGCACGTTCTGAGGAATATTCAGAAGTAGCTGCCTTTGAAATTGGTGCAAATGATTACCTGATTAAACCTGTAAAGTTAAGAGCATTAATCAGCCGTATCAGGGCATTATTTAAAAGAGATGATGAAGAGCCAAAAGAAGGAAAAGGGAAAATACAGGTAAAAGAACTAACGGTTAACACACAAAATTATACGTTGGCACGTCTGAATAATTCCTGGGTATTGCCTAAAAAAGAGTTCGATTTACTGATGTTTTTCATACAGAACTCCGACAAAGTTTATACGAGATATGAAATTCTTTCAAACGTATGGGGTGTAGGTATTCATGTAAGCGAGCGCACGGTTGATGTGCATATCCGTAAACTCAGAGAGAAAATCGGGGAAGACTTTATTAAAACCATCAAAGGAGTCGGTTATTTGTTTTCTCATAGCTGATTACCAAAACAAAAGACTGGAAATATTGATTATTTCCAGTCTTTTCAGTAATCTGACTCAGGCGAAATACTTAAAAACGCATTTTTACTGAAGAAATTCCATAAACCATTTCCCGGATTTTTTCAGCGTTCTCTTTTGTGTTTTAAAATCTATATGAACCAGTCCGAAACGCGGTTTAAACCCTTCGGCCCATTCAAAATTATCTGTTAAAGTCCAGGCAAGATACCCTCCTACTTTGATCCCCTCTTCCTTAGCATGCAGTACATTTCTCAGATATTCCTGGTAAAATCTGATGCGGTCTGAGTCATCAATCTGTCCTTCAGCCATTTTATCAGGAAATGCTGCTCCGTTTTCCGTTACAATAATCTTCCTGACTTCCGGATAAGCCGCAATCTGTTTCAGAATACGATACATTCCTTTCGGAGAAATTTCCCAGCCCATATCGGTCAGGTCAGAAATATTTCTTTCTTTCGGTGAAACCTCTTTTGCAAAAAGATACGGCACAAAAAGTGCATTTTTCACTACTACTCTGAAGTAATTCTGAATCCCGATGAAGTCGAAATCAAATTTCAGACGCTCCATATCTCCGTTTTTCACATATTTCTTTACCATTTTGTTCAGGAAAGGTAATTCCTGAGTAGGATACCCTCTGCCTAAAGCCGGCTCCAGAAATAAACGGTTCAATAAAGCATCTACTCTTTTGGCAGCCTTTATGTCGGCAGGTTTCTCTGTAGCAGGTTCTATTGACGAACATGAGAATGTAGTGCCGATGACTGCATCAGCCACATTTCTTCTGATAATTCTGCCTCCCTGTGCCTGGCATAAAGCAGCATGATGAACTGCCGGCAGGAAATTCCACATGCCCAGTCTTCCGGGAGCATGCTGCCCGGTCATATAACCTAGTCCTGTAAAGCCCATAGGCTCGTTCAGCACCATCCAATGTTTTACTTTTGAACCAAATTCCTTGGTTACAAGATTGCAATATTCCGAAAACCAAAGAAGAATGTCACGATTTGTCCATCCACCCTTATCTTCAAGTGCCTGAGGAAGATCCCAGTGGTATAAGGTTACCCAGGGCTGAATACCTTCTTCCAGACATTTATCAATCACTTTATGGTAAAAATTTAAACCTTCCCGGTTTATTTTTCCGGTTCCGTCAGGTAAGATTCTCGACCATGAGAATGAAAAACGAAAAACATTGAAATTCAATGATTTCAGGATTTCTATATCTTCTTCATAACGATTATAAAAATCGCAGGCAATGTCCGCATTTTGTCCGGACTTAATTTTGCCTTTTTTATGACTAAATCTATCCCAGATAGATTCTCCTTTCCCATCCAGATTCCAGGCACCTTCATTCTGAAATGCTGCCGAAGCAACACCCCATACAAAGTCTTTGCCAAAATCGTTTTTCGTAAATTCGGTGGTAATCATCCCAAATTGTTCAGATTGCACACCGTATGATTTATCGTTTGTTAACATTTCGCCTTATAATTTTACAATAATTTAATATTGGAGAGGCAAAAGTAACAAATGGTTCAGGGAAAGTAATGTTAAATCTTTTATGTGGCTAAAGATTTAACATTAGCTTTTGTAACTCGTATAAGTATTTGAAAATGAACCATCTTCAAAAAGGTCAATAATGGCGTATCCGGCTTCTGTCTGCTGATATTTTCCAAACCACCAGTTACCCGATACAGCTCCGTTACAACAGTAGGTTACTCCGTTGTACTCAACCTTATCCAGCAAATGGATATGTCCGGAAATCGCAAACTTCACATTCGGATGTTTGTAAAAAAGATCTACCAGTTCAGCTGAATCTGTATGCATCCAGCGGCCCGGGATTTGCCAGTTACCATCCTTTACATTTCTTCCGTCCAGAAATACACAGGCAGAAAGAATAGGAACATGAGAAATAATCATTACAGGCGTTAAAGCCGGGGTGTTTCTAAGATCTTTTTTAAGCCAGTCCATCTGTGCCTCGTCAAGGTTGGAGGTGTACCATGAACCATCCGGTCTCGACTGCACACTGTCAAGCATTATAAAATGCCAGCCATTTCTGTCAAAACTGTAATAAGGCTTATCAAGTTTTAACTGATCCATGGCCCATTTCTTACCGTCATTGAAACTAACGGCCGTTTCCTTTTCACACCAGATATCATGATTTCCAACACAGCTGATGACAGGAAGCGCATTCTCACTTTTCAATACCTCATTATACAGATTCCATTGACGATCAGCGCTGGTGTGGGTTCTGCCGTGTGCTTCCATGATAGCATCACCCGAATTAATAATCAGATCAGGTTTAATATCAAGATTCTGAATATGATGAAGACATTTTTCAAATCCTTTGGCTGCTCCGATAATGGGTTGAATATGGGCATCTGTGATGTGGGCAATTCTCAGAACTCTTTGTGGCTTTGCATTAAATGTCTGAGCTTGAGTTAGATTTGGGAGAGACAATCCGCCTGTCAAAAGACCAAGGCGCTTAAGTAAATCTCTTCTTTGCATATTGGATTAATGATTGGTTATACAAAGAACTTATTCTAATTTAAGCTATTGGTTTCTAAAAAGTTAAGTAATTATTAAATCGAGGGAGAAAAGATTATTAAATAAATAGTCTCTCTTCCGGTTTTATCCTTCAGAAAGACTATTTATTATCAGACTGTTATGTTTCTTAATTACTACTTTTTAATTTAAATTTTCCGCCGGTCAGCACAATTTTGTCTGATTTATCCTGCTTTTTATATCCGTTTCCTTCAGGATCAATATCAGAGTCATATCCTGTAGTTTTGGTGATGGCTTTATCTTCCATTTTCCCGATTAATCTTCCTACCCCGCCAAAAGCCGTTGCGGTTGCTTTCTCTTTCCAGTAACTTCCGGTCAGCACTCCGTTAAAAGTGGCTTCCAATGTCCCGTCAGCACTGACTTTTAATTCCATGGTTTCATCATTATTCTGAGATTTCCCAACATGGTATTCCATTCTCGGTTCTCTGGTTTCTTCAACGTATTTAATCACCGCAATGCCTTTATATTTCAGTAAATCCTGTGCTTTTTTTATGTTTTCCTTTGTATCTGGTTTGTCAGCATCTACAATCAGGTAAGTACCTGATTCAAAAACATCATTTCTCTGGAAATTTCCGATCCATATTCTAAGAGATTTATCAGGTTTTACGGTGTTGGCAGTAACCCACCAGTATCTTCCGAACCTGATTTTTCTTGGCGGAGTACTGTAATCTTTACCGTCTATTTGAACACTTAAAGCATTGTCGTTAGCAATTTGTCCGAAAGATTGGCTCGCCACGAAAAGTAACAGGAAAAGGTAAAAAGGTTTTTTCATTGTGCTTGAGGATTTTATAGAATGAGAATCAAGATTCAAATCCTTTCATATTGAAATTTATCACAGACTTTAGCAAGCGGTAAGCATCTTGTCCGGACTGTTTCCGAAAGGCCTTTACAATTTCTGAATGAAGAAGTAAAGCGTTTCGAAAGTAATGATATTTTCAATCAACTTAACAAGGCGAAAATTGAATTTATTACATTATTTAGCTAACGGTAGCGATTGGTTATCAAGGCGATACACTTTCTCTATTTTCAGGTTTTCCCTGAAAACAATCTGATCCGGGCCGTTAAATTGAAAAGTGTTATTTATTTGAGCAGCTTTTCAGTTTTTTTGGCTATCAAATGATAATAATTTGAAATTTAACTTTGAGAATACAGAAAATACAATACTTTCATGAAAAATTCAATAATTTCTCATTTTCAAACGCCCAAAAACTTATGTCACATTGGCTTTATTCTTTAATTATCGGTGGTATAGCAGGATGGCTTGCAGGTATCATCATGAACGGTACAGGATTCGGGTTACTGATCGATATCGTGGTAGGTGTTATCGGTAGTATTATCGGCAGCTGGGTATTCGGTTTACTCGGTATTCATTCCGGCGGTGGAATGATCGGCAGCATTATTGTTTCATTGGTAGGAGCTGTCATTCTGATTTTTATCATTAAGCAGATAAAGAAGTGACGTAACTGCTATTTTTCCGGAAAATCCCCGGAAAGCTTAAATTCACTTCAGGTTATCTGATCACTAACACACTCTTTTCACTGTCCCTTCAGATATCTACGCTGATAGCATGATTTTCTTTTTCTATTCTTTCCAAAACCCACACTCATTTATAACACACTCATAACCAATCTCTTCTTTCAATTTTATGACCCCATAAAATAAAACATGGGTTTTATACAGAACATTAATTGTGGTATTTCAGAAAAGGGAACAAAATCAGTCTGTTTCTTCGTTTCATGGTTTTAATTAATAACTATGGAAAAAATAACTACTCCCGAAGTCTGGATGCGAGGCCCGGTGGAGGGCATTCCTCCTCTTCTGCAACCTGTTGCTCATGCCCTGTTACAAGCCCGTGAAGAAGTTTTCGGAATGATGGAAGACTTCCCGGAACATTTACTTTGGGAAAAACCTGCCGGAGTAGCAAGTCCGGGCTTTCATTTACAACATCTTTCAGGGGTAATCGACCGACTTTTTACCTATGCCTCAGAAGAATCCCTGACTGAAAACCAGTTGGAACTCCTCTCACTGGAAAGTCGTGTACAGGAAAACCTCAGCATTTTGTCATTACTGAACAGATTTGACGAGCAAATTGAACGGGCTATTACCCAGCTTGGTAAAACAGATGAAAGTACCTTAACCAATCCCAGGGCACTTGGCCGGAAAAAAATTCCTACTACCCTGATCGGATTGCTCTTCCATGCAGCAGAACATACACAAAGGCATATAGGACAATTATATGTAACAGTAAAAATCTTAAAAGGTTAGCCATTGTTCAAAAGATTATAAATTCTATAAAAACAGCAATATAAACTCCTCAAAATACTAATTCCGTAAAATATGCCATTTTTCCATTGATTTGTGCTGTCTTAATTAACGGTAATAAAACCAAATTTGCATCAGAAATTTGCGGACATTCTCTGAAACTCATGAAAATTAATGTTTTTCCGGAATGACCTTCATTTCTCAATAATCCACATGTTTAAAAGCTGACATTTCTTTTTAAAATGAAATATTTTGTAGAGATTTCAAACTTTCAGGAAGATTTCTTAAAGAATAAGCCGGAGCGGTCTCTCGATTTTTCAATATTTTCAATTGAAACACTGGGAAAATACCAAAACGGTGATATTCCAGCTTATAAAACAAATTTCTATCAGATTGCCATCCTTCAAAATTCAGGAAAAACAGAAGTATCACTCAACACAACACCTTTCGGAAAAATAGAAAATTCCCTGTTTTTTGCCGCTCCCGGACAAACGGTTTCCTGGAATTTCGATCCGAAACAAAGAGGTATTATGGTTCATTTTAAAGAGGAATTTATCTCTTATTACCCTCAGAAAATCCTTGATGAATTTCCTTTTTTCTCCATCCGTGAAACCAATCTTTTAGCATTGGATCAAACCCGAGAACAGGAAGTTGCAAGCACCTGTAATAGCATGAGTCAGCTTTTTCTGAGTGAAGAACCTCATAAAGTCCCGATGCTGAAAGCTTATTTACTGGTTCTCTTATTCCAGACTAAAACCATTTACGAAGCAGGTTCAAAGGATAATGTACAGAAATCAAGGGCTTTAAAAACCGTACATGAGTTTCAGCAATTGATTAATAAAAATTACGTGAAGAAGAAAAATGTGGAAGAATATGCGCAATTGCTTAATTTATCGCCTAATTATCTGAATGAACTGGTAAAACAAAGTACCGGACGGAATGCCAAACATTTCATTAATGAAAGAATCCTCATTGAATCTAAGAACCTGCTGAGTTATACACAGAAAGACGTAGCAGAAATCGCTTATGAGATGGGGTTCAGCGATGCTTCCCATTTTGGGAAATTTATTAAAAAACAACTTCAGATTACTCCGCTTGAATTCAGGAAACAACAAACCAATGTTTTCTGATAACCTGAGTTTACTAACATACATTTTTGAATTTAATCTTTTTGTGAATGAATCCTTTTCTGATCGGACTTGATATTGGCACAACTTCCACGAAAGCGGTAGCATTTGACCTCGAAGGAAATACGCTGGCTCAACATTCTGTGGGCTATGCTTATTTTCAGCCAAAAGAAGACAGGCGTGAGCAAAATCCGGAAGAAATATTTACGGCGGTAGTAGAAGTGCTGAGTACTGTCAGAAAAAAAGTGGAACAAACTCATCTTTTGGCAGGAGTCAGTTTCAGCAGTGTGATGCACAGCCTGATGCTGGTGGATGAGAAAGGATTACCGCTTACCAACCTGATTACCTGGGCCGATAACCGAAGTGTGGAAGAAGCTGATGCGCTTAATGCTTCGGGATCAGGGCTGGATTTCTATAAAATCAATGGAACGGCCACACATCCGATGTCGCCCTTGTGTAAATTATTATGGTTCAAAAAAAATGAGCCTAAACTCTTCGAAAAAGCCTATAAATTCATCGGAATCAAAGAGTTTGTGTTCTATCATCTTACAGGACAATTCATTATTGATACCTCTGTGGCATCTGCAACAGGTTTATTTGATATTCATAACTTAAGCTGGAGTCAGGAAATTCTGGATTATATTGGTATTTCTCCTGAAAGACTTTCTGAACCAGTCTCTCCTTTCCATGTCACCAATAGTTGTTCTACCTTTCATGAATCTGTAAAAAACACCTTACTGGTTACCGGAGCAAACGACGGATGTCTGGCCAACCTGGGAGCAGGTGCCATTCAAAAAGGCTCGCTGGCCATTACTGTCGGAACGAGTGCTGCTGTAAGGTTAACTACCAATAATCCTTTAATTGACGCTCAGGCAAGGACATTCTGTTATCATCTTGCAGACAATTATTATATCTCGGGAGGTGCAACCAACAATGCAGGAGATGTTCTGGGTTGGTATGTCAAAAACTTTATGAACCGAGGCAGCAATGCTTATCAGCGTTTTTTCAAGGAAATCATCAAAATTGATGCCGGCTCGGAAGGACTGCTTTTTCTTCCTTATTTATTGGGAGAAAGAAGTCCGCATTTCAATGCGAAAGCCCGGGGAGTATATTTTGGCATTTCAGCATATCATAACAAGAGTCATTTTGAAAGAGCAACGGTTGAAGGTATTTCCTATGCCCTAAGAGATATCACAGAAGTACTGATTGAAGCTTCAGGAATAAGTGTGGAAAATATTATTGTCGGGGGTGGAGTAACCAAACAAACTGCCTGGCTGCAACTGATGGCGGATGTATTAAACCGACCGCTTATTCTGAATGACGTCATTGAACATTCAGCTTACGGAGCCGTAAAAATCGGGATGAAAGCGCTTGGTTTTATCAGTGATTTCAAGGATATTAAAGAAGCACAGATCAAACAGACTTTTTATCCGAATCCGCAAAACCGAGAGGTTTATGACAAAGGTTTTGCCAAATTCCGGCGACTTTATCAGGTTTTGAAAGAAGAGTTTTAAGATTTCCTGCAAGACCTTATTTCAGGTATTTACTTCAATACATTCCTCATACTGCAATTTACTAACTTTTAAAATGATTCTACTGACCATTCTCTTTTCAGTTGCAGTACTGTTAGTGCTGATTCTGGTTGTCAGATTAAATGCATTCCTTTCTTTAATTTTAGTATCTATCGGAACGGGTGTTGCCCTTGGCATGGAAGTTTCCAAAGTGCTGGCTTCCATTGAAAAGGGTGTAGGAAGTACACTGGGGCAATTATCAATGGTTCTGGGATTTGGAGCTATGCTCGGTGAAATTTTATCTGAAAGCGGAGCGGCACAGAAAATCAGCAATGTATTATTGGAAAAACTTGGAATCAAAAACATTCAGTGGGCTTTGCTTGCAACAGGTTTTGCCATCGGCATTCCGATGTTTTTCAATTCCGCACTCGTTGTCATTGCTCCTATTATCTTTTCATTAGCCCGAACTACTAAATTACCGGTTCTTTACCTGGCGATTCCTGCCGTGGCGTCTTTGTCGATCACACATGGTTATCTGCCTCCGCATCCCGGACCTGCTGCTATTGCCAATATTTATAAAGCAGATATGAGCCTTACCTTATTGTATGGGATAATTATAGCCATTCCTGCAGTTATTTTAAGTGGAATTGTCGTTGGAAAAGCCATGAAGCGTTTCGACATTGTTTTACCGGACCTTTTTCAGGCGGGAAGTGTCAGCACTGAAAAACTTCCTTCTTTCGGAATCAGTGTTTTTGTTGCATTAATGCCGGTTTTACTAATGGTTTTCTCCGGAATTACTAAACTGTTATTTGCCCAAAATCCTTATATATCGGCCGTTTCTCATTTTGTGGGAGATCCGGTAATTTGTCTTCTGATTGCTGTTCTGGCAGGTGTGTGGTTACTGGGCATCAGAAATGGCAGAAATATGAACGAAATCATGGAAACTCTGACAAAATCTGTCAAACCCATTGCCATGATGCTGCTGATTATCGGAGCCGGAGGGGCATTCAAACAGGTACTAATAGACAGTGGTGTCAGTGATGCAGTTGTAGCTCTCATAAAAGATTCCGCATTTTCACCTTTGCTACTGGCGTGGGGTATTGCAGCATTACTGAGAGTTTGCCTGGGTTCTGCTACCGTAGCAGGAATTACAACTGCCGGAATCGTTGCTCCGATGGCGCATTCCGGGCTTGCCAATCCTGAATTACTTGTACTGGTAACAGGTTCCGGAAGTATCTTCTTTTCTAATGTAAATGATACCGGATTCTGGATGTTTAAGGAATATTTTAACCTGAGTATCAGTCAGACTTTTTCTTCCTGGTCTGTCATGGAAGCAGTGGCTTCGGTAACAGGACTGCTGGGCGTACTTCTGTTAAATATGTTTGTCTGAAAAGAAATGAACTATTTCGAAACCATTTTCAGACCGATAATTGAGCCGATTAATAGGAAAATGAACAAAATCCGCAGAAAATCAGTCGGCTCCTTATACAGAAAAGCTCCGACAATTACCGTTCCTACAGCACCGATACCTGTCCAGACTGCATAAGCGGTGCCTAAGGGGATTGTCTGAATAGCTTTATTGAGAAACAGAAAACTACTGAGTATAGAAATGAAAAATCCGATTGTCCATTTATAATTTGTAAAATTATCCGATAATTTTAAACATGTTGTAAAACCGATTTCAAATAAACCTGCGATCACTAAAAATAACCAAGCCATAGTATTTGTTTTTTTTACAAATTTCCGGCTTTTCCGGCTCTTTTCTTTTTACAAATGTTAAAAAAGGATCTAACGGAAATCTGCTCGGATCCGGCTTAAGGTCACTTGCGTCACCCCGAGAAAAGAAGCGATTTGTCCTAAGGAAACTCTTTGCAGTAAATCCGGATTGGAATTGAGCAGTTCTTCATAACGTTGGATGGCAGGAGTAAACTGATATGAAATAAATCTTTCTTCTGTTTTAATCAGCTCCGTTTCAGCCAATTTCCTACCCCAGTTGGCCAATTCAAGGTTATTGAGAAAAAGCTCCTGCAAGTCTGACAAACTGACTTCATACAATATTGCCTCCTCTAATAATTCAACCGTTTCATACCCCGGCTTAGCAGAAATATAACTATTGTAAGAAAAAAGCATTTCTCCTTCAGACCCGAACCAGAAAGTAATTTCCTTATCATCTTTCCGGCAAAATGCCCGGGCAATTCCTCTTTCTATAAAATATGCGTACTTCTCGGTTCTTCCTTCCTCAAAAAGAATATAACCTTTAGGAAAATTCACTAAACGAAGCCGGGAAGTCAGCAACGACAAAGCCTCTTCAGATAAATCATAAACCCGCTTTATTTTATTCAGGACATTTTTCAAATGCTTTTACTAAAAAAAACTCCCGGAAACCTTAGTCCACCGGGAGTAATATTGTTCTATACTATTTTGATACGGCAAGTCTCTGTCTTTCAGATTTTGCCCAGTCAACAATCAGCTTAATCTGTTCTGCTGTCAATTCTGCCTCTTTATGCATAAGCGTGTAGGAAGAAATCGGCATTCCATGACCTTCAACTTCCTCTCCGATTTCCTCTAACTTGTGGTCTATTTTCTTTAAACTGTAGCTTGAAAAGTCGGAGAAATTCAATTCCCCTTTTCCCTCTTCCACATGGTGGTTAATCCAAAAGCCTACAGGATTAACTTTGGCATACCAGGGATATTCCGTGTGATTTGAATGGCAGTCAAAACAGGACGTTTTCAATACACTCAACACATTTTCCGGTACCTGCAAATGATGCGTAAAATCCTGGCTTCCCATTGCTTCTCCGTTATTATCATTTTGTCTGATAAATTGAATAATTACTAAAATTGCCAGAACGCCCAGTAACAATTTGTTTTTCATTTGGTTATATTTTAAAGTACATCATAGTGAAATAGTTTCAACCAATTTAGTAAAAAATAGGTTTATTCTATATCCTAACAGACAAATAAACTAATTTACTTTTCGATACAAAAACTTTTTAAGAGAATAACCTTGCTTCTGAGGCTCTTGGTATCATTCCGTTTTTCCTTCATACAGAACAAAACTGCGCAAATTAATAATCAGATTATTTTATGACAAAATAGTATAATATCTGGTTATTTTAACAGAAGTTTAGTTGAATACTAAGTTTTACTTTTGTAAAAGCAATATCCGGGAAGTTTTGGAGATTTCAGAGGTTGTGACCGGGGATAAACCAATTAACTGAAAAATCATACAAGAACTTCATATTTTAAACAGTTCCGGATCAGCATACCCGATAATTCATTCTTGAAATTCCCGATTTATCTGTCAAAATTTAAAACATCAAATATGCGTAAGGTATTTCTACTTTTATTGCTTTCAGGAACATTTACATTCTTTTCTCTGGAATCATGCAGGCAGTCCTCCTCTTCAGCAAATGTAGGAGAGGAAGCTATTCCGGAGTTGGTCAGTTATAATTTTGACGTTCGCCCTATTCTCTCAGATAAATGTATTGCCTGCCATGGCCCGGATGCCAACAAAAGAGAAGCCGGACTTAGGTTAGACATCCCTGAAGAGGCATATAAAGCGCTGAAAGATAATCCGAATGCCCATGCCATCATTCCGGGAAAACCCGAATTATCTGAGGCTTTTCTAAGAATTACTACCAAAGATACTTCTGAAATGATGCCTCCGGCATCTTCAAACTTAAAGCTTAACTCCCGTGAGATTGATATCCTGAAACGCTGGATTAAGCAGGGTGCCAAATATGAAAAACACTGGGCTTTTATTTCGCCAAAACTAAGTCCTTTGCCTTCAGTAGATAACAAAGACTGGGTAAAAAATGAAATTGACTATTTTGTTCTGGCCAAAATAGAACAAAAAGGTATGGAACCGAATCAGGAAACAGATAAGGAACATTTGCTGAAAAGAGTTTGTCTGGATATCACCGGACTCCCTCCTACGCTGGAAATGATGAATCAGTTCATGGCTGATAATTCTTCCAAAGCTTATGAAAACCTGGTTGACAGGCTATTGAAAAACCCTGCTTATGGGGAAAAAATGGCTGTACACTGGCTCGACCTGGCCCGCTATGCCGATTCTCATGGGTATCAGGATGATAATTACAGAAGTCAGTGGCCCTGGAGAGACTGGGTGATTCATGCCTTCAATACCAATATGCCTTATAACCAGTTTGTAAGCTGGCAACTGGCCGGAGACTTGTTACCAAATGCCAGCAAAGAGCAGATATTGGCAACGGGCTTTAACCGGAATCATAAAATTACGGAAGAAGGCGGGGTGATTGATGAAGAATACCGCGTAGAATATGTAACAGACCGGATCAACACTTTCGGAAGGGCTTTTATCGGTGCTACGCTGGAGTGCGCTCATTGCCATGACCATAAATATGATCCTTTTTCACAGAAAGAATACTATCAGATGTATGCCTTCTTTAATAATGTGAAAGAAGTCGGAATTGAGTCGACCGTAGGTGGTCCGGAAACTTTTGCCAAAAATCCAAAAATGGAAATCAGTAATGCCGATGTAAAAAGCATTTTGAAATTCGTTAACAAACAGGATACCAGCAAATTAATCGTCTCTGTTATGGGAGATCAGGAAAAACCGAGAACAACCTATATTCTCAACAGAGGGGTTTATGACCAGCATGGGGATTCCGTAGTTGCCGGAACACCAAAATCTATCTTAGGTTTTGATAATAATTATCCTAAAAACCGCCTGGGACTTACCAAATGGTTATTTGACAAAAGAAACCCCCTGACTTCGAGGGTATTCGTTAATCAGATGTGGCAGGAGTTTTTCGGTCGTGGAATCGTAAAAACCGCCAGCGATTTTGGTATGCAGGGAGAATTACCGACCCATCCTCAATTGCTCGACTGGCTTTCAGTAGATTTTATGAATCATGGCTGGGATATGAAACGCCTGGTAAAACAAATCGTTATGTCTGCTACTTACAGACAATCCAGCAGCATTTCTCCGGAAAAGTTAAAAGCTGACCCTGAAAATATATACCTCAGCAGAGCACCACGATTCAGAATCCAGGCTGAATTTGTAAAAGACCTGATTCTTTCCAGTAGTGGACTGCTGGTCAGAAAAGTGGGAGGTCCGAGTGTAAAAGCTTATCAGCCGGACGGACTTTGGGAGGCCTCTACTTCCGGAAGAGGATTACTGGCAAGCTATAAGCAGGATCATGGAGAAAGCCTTTATCGCAGAGGACTTTATGCCTTTATCAAAAGAACATTACCTCCTCCGTCAATGATTCTTTTTGATGCCAGCAACAGAGACCAATGTGAGGTAAAAAGATCAAAAACCAATACGCCGTTGCAGGCGCTGGTGATGATGAATGACCCGACTGTACTTGAGGCTTCGAGGGTACTGGCAACCAAACTGATTACCGAATCAGGTTCGGATGATGACAAAATTGCCAAGGCCTTCAGGTTAATTGTTTGCCGGAAAGCCAGCGACAAAGAATTATCCATTCTGAAAGACTATTATAAAGATCAGCTTCAGACTTATTCAAAACAGCAGCAAAGTGCTTCGAAATTGCTGTCGGTAGGTGAATATCCGATGTCGCCAAACATCAATAAAACCTCTGCCGCAGCCTTAATGCAGGTTATTACCACTATTTACAATTTAGAAGAAACCATTACCAAATCATAATCATGGAAAAAGAAATTATTGAGAACAGCCTTAATATCAATCGCAGGAAATTCTTATCCAGAATGAGTTTGGGATTAGGCAGTGTTGCTTTAGGTTCGTTATTAATGCCTGACCTGTTTTCAGGAGGAGCCGATGCAGAGGCCGCTTCTTTTATGCCGGGTTTACCGCATTTTGCACCCAAAGCTAAAAGAGTGATCTATTTGTTCCAGAATGGTGCACCTTCTCAACTGGAAATGTTTGATTACAAGCCCAAATTAAGAGAAATGTTCGGGCAGGAATTACCTGCTTCCATACGCATGGGCCAGCGACTGACAGGGATGACTGCCAATCAGGCTAAATTCCCTTTGGCCGGTTCTTATTATGATTTTAAACAATATGGAAAATCACGGGCATGGATTAGTGATTTGTTCCCCCATACAGCCAAAATAGCTGACGATATCTGTATCGTTAAATCCATGTTTACAGAGGCAATCAACCATGACCCAGCCCTGACTTTCTTCCAAACCGGAGCTCAACAGGGAAACCGTCCGAGTTTCGGTTCATGGATGAGTTATGGATTGGGTAGTGAAAATAAAAACCTTCCGGCTTTTTGTGTACTACTTTCCAGAGGAAAAGGCAATGGACAAGGTGTATATTCCAAACTCTGGAGTAATGGTTTCCTGGATTCCATTCACCAGGGGGTACAATTCAGCAGCGGCGACAATCCTGTTTTATATCTGAATGACCATAGTGGTATCGACAAGGTAAATCGCCGTAAAATGTTGGATAAACTGGCCGAACTTAATGACATGTCGTACCAGCAATTTGGTGATCCGGAGATCAATACCAAAATTCAGCAGTATGAAATGGCTTACCGTATGCAAACAGCAGTTCCTGATATTACCGATGTGTCTAAAGAACCGGATGACGTCATTAAATTATACGGGCCGGACTGCTTGGTTCCCGGCACTTATGCAGCCAATTGTCTTCTGGCCAGAAAATTATCAGAAAACGGTGTCCGTTTCGTACAATTATATCATCAGGGATGGGATCAGCATGGAAACCTTCCAAAAGAAATGGCAGGACAGGCAAAAGATGTGGATCAGGCTTCGGCAGCTTTAATTACCGATTTAAAACAAAGAGGTTTACTCGACGAAACACTCGTAATCTGGGGAGGAGAGTTTGGCCGTACCAATTATAGTCAGGGTAAATTACTGGCTGATAATTATGGCCGTGATCACCATCCCCGCTGTTTCAGTATCTGGATGGCCGGGGGCGGTGTAAAATCAGGGATTGTACATGGCGAAACAGATGAGTTTGGTTATAATATCGTTCAGGATCCCGTTCATGTTCATGATTTTCATGCCACCTGTCTGCATTTACTGGGACTGAATCATGAAAAACTAACCTACAAAAGTCAGGGAAGGCGTTATCGTATTACAGACCTTGCAGGGAAAATTGTTCCGGGAATTATTGCTTAAAAAATGTCAGGAAAGTACCGGAGAATGCTTCGTTTGAAGGTTTTCTCCAAAACCACCGAAGATAATTAGATGAAATTCAAAGTAAAGAGTGTTGCAGAAAACATATTATTTGCTTCCAATATATTTATACTCTTTTTAGTTTTTTTTCAGGAAAAGGTTGTTTTACCAAACTGGCTGCAAGCCGTTGGCAGAATGCACCCGATGTTCCTCCATTTTCCGATCGTTATTTTACTTATAGCGATGTTTATGGAATTTTTCAGGTTCAGGCCTCAGAATATTTCTCAGGAACACTACCGGAATTTTTCCTCAAATTTTCTTTTGCTGGGCAGTCTATCTGCTTCAGTAACCGTAATTATGGGTCTGATGCTCTCAAAAGAAAGCGGATATACCGGAGATACAGTTTTCTGGCATAAATGGACAGGAATCGGCATTGTCTTCATTGCTTCGTTTGTGTATTGGTACAGAAATGAAAAATGGTACAAAGAATCCCTTGCCAAAATTTCAGCCCTTATTACAGCGGTCTGTCTGATGATTGCCGGACATCTGGGTGCCAATATTACGCATGGAGAAGATTTTATCTTTGCCCCTCTGATGTCGCATAAAGCAGAAGAAATGGTTTCGATTGATAAAGCTGAAGTTTTCGCACATGTTATCAAACCTATTCTGGAGAAAAAATGTCAAAGTTGCCATAATCCGGAAAAAGCCAAAGGCGGACTTTTACTCGATACCCCTGAAAACATCCTGAAAGGTGGAAAAACCGGAAAGTTATTTCTGGCAGGAAAACCCAATGAAAGCCTGATTCTTCAAAGAATTCATTTACCGGAAGAAGATAAAAAACATATGCCTGTGGCCGGAAAACCTCAGCTTAGCAAGATTGAAACCGACCTGATCTACTGGTGGATAAAATCAGGAGCTGTTTTTAATAAGAAAGTCCTGCAATTAAGTGAAAAGGATACTTTAAGAATATTAGCTGCTAAAATATTAGTCCCTGTTGAAAAGGAAGAAGAACATTATGATTTTGCATCTGCTGATGAGAAAACGATAGAAAAACTCAGTAACAACTATCGGGTAATCTATCCATTAGCTCAGGAATCTCCTGCTTTGGAAGCTACTTTTTACAACAAAACCCAGTATTCTTCCAAAGCGCTTGAGGAATTACTGGAATTGAAAAAACAAGTTGTAGAGCTGAATCTGAACAAAATGCCGGTGAAAGATGCAGACCTCAAAACAATCGCTCAGTTTGAGAATTTAAGAACACTCAACCTTAATTTCACAGATATTAACGGAGAAGGATTGTCTCACCTTACCAATCTGAAATTCCTGAAAAGTTTATCAGTTTCCGGAACAAAAGTCAGCCTGAAAAGTATTCAGGCACTGAAAGCTATTAAAAGCCTTCGTGAAGTTTTTGTCTGGAGTACCGGTCTCAGTGTAACGGATATCGCTCAATTACAAAAACAGAGTGGTTCTCAAATGGCCTTTATTGCAGGTTATAAGGATGACGGAAAGAGCCCTATGAAACTGAACACTCCGATTGTGCTTAACAAAACAATGGTATTTTCAGATACGATGCACCTTGTTCTCAAACATCCGATTCCGGGTGTTGAGATTCGCTATACGCTTGACGGTTCAAATCCTGACAGCGTAAAGTCTCCTGTTTTCAGGAAAGAATTAGTCTTAAATCAAACAACTTTATTCAAAGCAAAAGCCTATAAGAAAAGCTGGTATGGCAGCGATTCTATTGTCTATAATTTTTACAAAAGTTCGTATAAACCTGACAGTATAGCTTTAGAAGAGCCTGCGGTTGAAAAATACAGCGGGGATGATGGTGTGAAAACCCTGATTAATGGTTATGTAGGAAATATCGTTCACAACGATGGTAAATGGCTGGGATTTCAGAATAAAGATATGGAAGTAAAGATGCAGTTCTTAAAACCAATAGAGCTGCAGACTGTATCTTTTCATTTTCTCAGTAATTTAGGCAGTGAAATTTATCCTCCTGTCGAAGTTCAGGTTTGGGGTGGTAAAGACAAAAATCATTTGAAATTGCTCAAAACGATCAAACCGAATGCTCCGGTAAAAGGACAGAGCGCTTTTAGTTTTATGTCAGTCTGTAATTTCCCGAAAAGTAATGTGGAATATTTAAAACTTGTTGCGGTGAGTGTCAAAAAGGAGCCATCCTGGGGCAATCAGCCAAATAAACCGGGTTGGTTGTTTGTAGACGAGATTCTGTTGAATTAACCTAAAATGTAAGACGCATAAAGCATACAAAAGCGTTATTGGTGAAAATCAATAACGCTTTTGTATTTTCTAAACCTCAATTAATTTCCGGCATGAAGTGCTACACGATTTCCTTCAGAATCAATAAAAAAAGCCATGTAACCTATTTCATCGCTAATCTTTGTTTTAGGCATAATAACTTTTCCTCCGTTAGGTTCGATTCTGTCTATCACCTTCTGAATTTCAGGGTTGGCATTTAAATAAACGACCGCACCTTCTGTTGATGGTATATGATATTGACTCTTTACCAAAGCTCCCGACACTTTCCCGTTTTCTTCCTCAGGAGAAGTAAAAAACGTCATTTCCATTCCCATCATTTCTGAGCTGGCCATTTCTATTTCAAAGAGCGACTCATAAAATTTCTTAGCCCTTGCTGAATCTGTGGCCGGAATTTCAAACCAATTCAAAGCGTTTGTGTTGCTGCTTAACTTTTCCATGTTTTTGTAAGTTTATTGAGACTGTTAGATTTATTTTTTCAGATTTTTTACATAATTAAAAGCATTTTCTGCCAAAGAAGGCCATTTTTCGGCATAATCATACGATAATTGAACCCAACCGCCCATCGGTCTTCCACCCATAGGGTCAAACAACTTTGCACCATCCAGGCTCAGTGTTTCATTCAAGGTTTCTCCTTCCAGTTTAAAAATCATGTCTTCATGATAAAACATAGCCAAGGCCTTACCGTTTGGTGCTTTAATACACATTGCACCAAACATTTTTCCTTCTGAAGCATCAGAAATGTCAGCGGCTATTTTATGAAATAATTCTTCTGCTTTACTCATTGTTTTTGGATAGATATAAATGTATGTTTTTGAGAAATATAAAGACCAGACCGTTAAAGTCACACCCGGAACTCATCGGATTCGGGTGTTGTAAATAATATTTTGAATATCAGCATTTTCAGGATTAAAAGTTAATTTTTTTCTGAAAAATATACCAGCTAATGGTATGTTATTTTAATAATTTTTCCCGTCCCGAATCTATGTTGTCATTCAGAGGATACCATGCCTCGTCTTTGTATTGATAAAAAAAATCCGGTGTTATGATCCAAATCTTTTTAACGCTTTTTAATTGAATTTGAAAACTTTTTTATTGAACTTCCTGAATAAAAAAAAGAAATCCTTTTGTATTTAAATTCAATATCGTAATATTGCGATATATATAAGTATAGAAATGGGAGTTACAAAAACGGAAATTTATAAAGATGAACAAAACAAATTGGCATCATTGCTTAAAGTTTTAGGACATCCTGCTAGAATAGCAATCTTACAATATATTATCAACCAAAAAGCGTGTATTTGTAACGATCTGGTTGAAGAATTAGGTTTAGCACAGGCAACTATTTCACAACATCTAAAAGAATTAAAAAGCATTGGAATTATTCAAGGCTCAATAGAAGGAAAATCAGTTTGTTATTGTATTGAAGAGAAAGCATGGAAAGATTTTCAAGAGGAATTTAATACCTTTTTCAATCAGGATGTAAAAGTAAACCAGTGCTGTTAATTGTATTTTTTTTATTTTAATATCGTTATATTGCTATGTAACGATATTTCTTTCAGCGTGATTTTTTTATCATTTTTAAATTTAGTTATTATGAAATTATCAGAAATCAAAGGAATCCTACCAACATTAGAAAATGTTGAATTTCAACTAGAGAATGAAACATTTGTACCGGAACACTTCCATGTAACAGAAATTGGAGTTATTACAAAACGCTTTATTGATTGTGGCGGAACTATCCGAAATGAAAAAGTTGTCAATTTTCAATTATGGAATGCCAACGACTTTGAGCATCGATTAAAACCAGCCAAACTATTAAACATCATTAAACTATCTGAAGAAAAATTAGGTATTGAAGATGCTGAAATAGAGGTAGAATACCAGAGCGAAACAATCGGTAAGTACGATTTGGATTTTAATGGAAACTACTTTGTACTAACCAACAAACAAACCGCTTGTCTGGCAAGTGATGCCTGCGGTATTCCGGCCGAAAAACAAAAAGTAAAATTATCGGAACAGAACAACGCTTGTTGTACACCTAATTCGGGATGTTGCTAAACACTAAAACTCAATCAAAATGTATAACAATTTAGTCGAAACAATAAACAAGGTTATCAATTTCCAAAACATCAGCGAAGAACGTAAAACCATATTACAACCGCTGATAGATTTTGTACAGCAAAAAACAGATAATAAGCAGGAAATAAATATCAATTTCATTTGTACCCATAATTCGCGCAGAAGCCATCTATCACAGGTTTGGGCACAAGTCGCAGCTTCTTATTTCGGTGTTCAGAATGTGATTTGTTATTCTGGTGGCACCGAAGAAACGGCATTATTCCCTAAAGTAGCAGAAACTTTATCCAATCAGGGTTTTAATATTTTCAAAATTGATGAAGGCAATAACCCCATATATGCCATAAAATATAGTGATAATTCCTTGCCCATAATTGGATTTTCAAAAAAGTATGACAGTCCTTTCAATCCTGCATCTGCTTTTGCAGCTATAATGACCTGTTCACAGGCTGACGGTGGATGTCCATTTATTGCAGGTGCTGAAAAAAGAATTCCCGTTACATTCGATGATCCTAAAATTTCAGATAATACTTCTGAGCAGACCGAGGTGTATTTGGGAAGGAGCTTACAAATAGCAACGGAAATGTTTTACATCTTTTCGAAAATCAATACTTAAACAATGCAGCCAAAATTAAAATTTCTTGATCGTTATCTCTCGTTATGGATATTCGTTGCTATGATAATTGGCACTAGCTTAGGGCATTTTTTTCCGGATTTTTCCAATATTACAAATTCTTTATCCATTGGCACGACAAATATTCCGTTAGCAATAGGTTTGGTACTCATGATGTATCCACCATTGGCAAAAGTGGATTATTCATTGTTACCTATAGCATTTAGAGATAAAAAAGTAATCACTATTTCCTTATTATTAAACTGGATTATCGGTCCGGTTCTAATGTTCATATTAGCCATTTTATTTTTAAGAAATGAGCCGGATTATATGATAGGCTTGATATTAATAGGTTTGGCAAGATGTATTGCAATGGTAATTGTATGGAATGACTTAGCAAAAGGCAACAGAGAATACGCCGCTTTATTAGTCGCATTAAATAGCATTTTTCAGGTCTTCAATTATAGTTTCTTAGTTTGGCTATTTATCAATGTCCTACCAAGTAAATTAGAATTAGCAAATTTCAATGTATGCGTATCTATAAAAGACGTAACAGAAAGCGTATTAATTTATTTAGGTATTCCTTTCTTAACAGGTTTCCTAAGCCGTTACCTGCTTGTAAAATCAAAAGGTGTAGAATGGTATAACCATAAATTTGTACCAAAAATATCTCCAATTACATTATACGCATTACTGTTTACCATAGTATTGATGTTCAGCCTGAAAGGTGATAAAATAGTAGAGTTGCCTAAGGATGTGGCAAAGGTAGCTATACCGTTAATTATCTACTTTGTACTAATGTTTTTCGTAAGCTTTTTTGTCAATAAATCTTTGAATGTTCCTTACGACAAAAATGCAGCAATTGCTTTTACTGCAACAGGGAATAATTTTGAATTAGCTATCGCAGTGGCAATCGCAGTATTCGGAATCCATTCACCTCAGGCATTTGTAGGCGTAATTGGACCTCTGGTAGAAGTTCCTGTACTGATATTATTGGTAAAGGTAAGTCTATGGCTTAAAGAAACGTATTACAGTTGAATAAATGCAAAAAAGTTCTGGGGTTGTAGCCAAAAATAAGACCCATTATGATGAGTAAATTCCTTACATTCTGTTCAACTCTAAAAGTTAAAGAAGAGTAAGCAGTTTCTTTTCTTGAATATACCATGAGGCTATTTAAAGCAAACTCTACTCTCTCCCTTCATCACTTAAATTATATTTATTACACAAACATAGGAGAAGCAAAAGAAAAACAGTAAACGGCATTTGATAATTGTTCAAAAACAAATACCTTTAAATGATTGAAAATCAATTTCAAAACAGATTTTACATATGAAAAAACTACCTTTTTTACTCGGATTAATGATGACGTTTCTTTTAATCCAAAACACTGCTAAAGCCTTAACAATTGAGCAGACGATTAAAGAATGGGAACGTGCAAAAGCGTACACAAAACAATATCTTGACGTAATGCCGGAAGACGGGTATAGCTTTAAGCCTACTCCTGAAATCAGGTCATTTGCAGAACAAATGCTTCACCTTGCTGATGCGAATTATGGATTTTCGGCTATGCTTAGCGGTATTCCAAGCCCGATCGAAAGAGGTGGTGCAGAGAAAATGGCAGATAAGTCGAAAGCTGCTACCACAAAAATGGTAATGGATAGCTATGATTTTGTTATCAATGCCCTCAAAAGTATGGATGCGGCTAAAATGCAGGAAATGGTAAAATTTGCAGGTCAGGATCTCAGCAAAGAACAAGGCTTTGCAAAATGCTTTGAACATCAGACTCACCACCGCGGACAAGCAACGGTTTACATCCGATTAAAAGGAATCAAACCTCCGAATGAAATGCTTTTCTAGCAAGAAAATGATATTCTCCGAATGCTCTGTGCCACCCGCAGAGCATTTTTTGTAAACATGATAAAATAAACCAAAATTTTATGAACTTCTTCAAAATAAAAACAAGCTGGTCTAATGCTGAATTTATCATATTAAAACTGTGCATTGCTTCTGCGTATATTCTGGTAGGAACTTATTTTCACGATTTCTTCTATAATTATTTCATACCCGTTCTTGTCGTTTTTGGTATAACCGTCATCTGGTCTGTTTACTTGTGGATCAGGAAAATGCGGGAATAAAATTATCGTTGTGATCTGAGAGACAAACATGGTAAACCTGAAACCGTTTCCTCAACACTTTATCAATACTGAAAAAAAATCCTTACTTTTATCGGATTAACAATTGATTTTTTCAACTATGAATGTCAAACTTTCTACAGAGCAAAAGATAAAAGTATTGAACTGCGAAGATCTGGTTAGGATCATGCAACAGATTCTCATGCGTGAGAACAAAATAGGCCGGAATAAAGAACATTTCTGGATTGTTTGTCTGGCCAACAACAATCGTATTCTCATGATCGAACTCATCAGCCTTGGTACGGTAAACAGTACGCTGGTGGAGCCAATGGAAGTATTTAGTTTTGCGTTACAGAAAAGGGCTGTTCAAATCATTCTTGTACACAATCATCCGAGTGGTGAAACCGAACCTTCCGAGGGCGATAATTATGTTACCGACAGAATGATGGCTATAGGAAAGTTTATTAATGTGCCTGTTTTAGACCACCTCATTATCACCGAAACAAGCTATCTGAGCTATTTGGAGGTAGGTTTACTGGACAAAATAGCAAAAGAGACCTCTTTTGACCTGACCTTTAAAAAACAGGAGGAATTCAATCTGGAAATGGAAATGCTTCGGTACACCATAGAGCAAAATCGTCAGGAAGCAGAAGAAAAGCTCGCCAAAGCACAAAAAAATGCGGAATTAGCTGCAAAGAAAGAAGTAGCTTTGAAACAATTAAAGGATGGTATTTCAATCGAAAATATCATAAAATATACCGGCCTGACATTAAAACAGGTTGAGAAATTGAGGGATAAAATGTAAACCTAAATGATCAATAATGTCTCCGGCATAGTGGATAAAGAGCAAATAATATTCTCTGTACTTGCCGTGTCACTGACACTTTTTCCATAGCTTTTCCGTAGTCTATTTGACTACGGACAGGGTGTGCCGGCTTATTGAACTCAATTTTAAAAAAGGCAGGGCTTAAATAGTTTTGTTATTAGTCTAAGCTATAATATCAGGCCCTTAACTATAATAATCCTCCAATAATGAAAGATTTAGAAATTATTATCGAAAAGGGTGAGAATGGTTTCTCAGGATGGATAGAAACCGACGACTTCTTACTTTCAACGATGGCTGATACTGAAATGGCTATTGTAGACGAATTAAAAAAACAGGTTGCTGACTACATTCAGCACGAAGGAAAGGAAAAAGCCGAGTGGAAAAATCTCAGCCTTGATCAGATACATTTTGTTAATAAATACTATCTGGTAGATTTCTTCAAAGCTTACGAAGCAATTAAAATTAATAAAATTACAGAATTGGCCGGGCTAAATGAAAGCCAGGTGAGACATTATGCATCCGGCAAAAGAAACGCATCAGTAATAACAGTACAGAAGATTGAAAATGCTTTGCATAAGTTTGCACAAAACTTATTAGATGTCAGATTAGTTTAATAAAAGTATTTGCTCGTTATTTTTATCCATAGAGTTTTAAAAGGCTCTATGGATTATAAACAGACTTAATCTATCCGTAGAGTTCCGCAGGGCTCTACGGATTATAAAGGAATAAGAGCGTCTTTGACGCGGCGAACATGAAATAATCTTTAGATTTCACGTCAGATAGAATGCATAAGATTGATGACCGGCATGGAGTTCACTTCATTACAATTTCAGTGGTAGAATGGGACGATATATTTACACGTTCATGCCGTGTCACAGACACTTTTTTTCATAGATTATCCGTAGTCAAAAAGACTACAGACAGAATGTGTCACAGATACTTTTCCCTTCACATCCTTTCCAATAAAAATAAAGCTACAATTTATATTTTACAGATAGTCACTTTATTTTATTGATTAAAATCAATAAAATAAAGTGACTATTAGCAAATAAGTCTTTTTTCAATACAGAAAAGACTTATTCCCCATCAAAATTTGTAAACTTTCTACGCAGTCAAGTACCTTCGATCGCAGATTCCAAATACCAGAAGTTAATTCATATTTTCTTTAGTGCATACTCTGATTTCAATGCAGAAGGTATGAGAAGTACCAGTCTCATAGGAGTAAATACCATTATGGGAATCAAGTCTGGCCAATTATTATTGCGAGACTTGATTTTAATTTTCTTTATACCTATAAACAACTTACAATAATTATGATAGACAAAGTATTAAATCAACCGGAAATACAACAGGAACCTCCCATTCTGATAGACATTGGGGCATCAGGAAAAATTCATAAATCGTGGAAAAGTATTGCAAAATATTCCATTTGCATTGCCTTTGATGCTGATGACAGGGATTTCGGACATGTGAAAGAAGAATCGAAAAATTTCAAAAAACTTTATATTTACAACTGTATCGTTAGTGATAAAAAAACTTCTGAATCCGATTTTTATCTTACAAAATCTCCTCATTGCTCGAGCCTGTTAGCTCCGGACCCAGATAGTCTTCAAGACTGGTCATTTGCTCCTCTCTTCAATGTTGACAGAATAGCAAAAATAAGAACCATTGATCTTCCAAGTGTATTAAAAGAATTAAATATACAAAAAGTAGATTGGTTTAAATCTGACTCCCAAGGCATCGACCTTAGGCTTTTCAAAAGCCTTGGAGATGAGCTGACAAAAAACATACTTGTAGCAGAATTTGAACCCGGCTTAATGGATGCCTACAAAGGAGAAGATAAACTTCACAGCATTCTATGCCATATGGAAAACACAAAGAAATTCTGGCTTTCAGACCTTGTAATAAAAGGTTCTCAGAGGATTTCCGAAAATAGATTAAATAATGTATTCCGTTCCCTCCCGCTAAGAAAGCTATTTAATGCTGTCGGAAAAACATCTCCAGGCTGGGGGGAAATGACCTACATCAATAATTTCAAAGATGAAAATCTGTCTAAAAGAGATTTTTTGCTTGGTTGGGTGTTCTCCAGCATTCAACAACAAAATGGATTCGCTTATGAAATTGCAGAGAATGGATATGAAATATTTCAAGAAGATCTCTTTAAAGAAATGTCTCAGTATTCAAAATCCAAATTAAAAAAAGAATTCATTTCATTTTCTTATATACCACTTGCTTATAAAAAAGTACTGAGGGAAACAGGAATTGGTTAAAATTGAAAATTTACTTTGCTGGCAATGTGTGGAATCGCAGCCAGCAAAGTAAAATTCAACTCTAAACATCTATGAAAAATAAAAATTAACAATAGTTCTTAATTCTGCATTTCTTAAATATTCTACAATATGCGTACCCTTATTATAAATGAAGAACCAGCAGTTCACAATATTTTGAAATTATTTTTATCGACTTGCAAAGATGTAGTACTATTAGGTGAGTGCAGCAGCCTTGCGGAGGCTAAAGTAATGATTAAGAATACTCAACCTGATTTATTATTCTTAAGTATAAACATAGGTGACAAAACAGGTTTTGAATTATTAGAGGAATTTCCTGATTCAGCTTTTAAAATTATTTTTATTATTGATAATGAGCAGGATGTATTAAAAATACAAGAAACAGAGGCCTTAGAGTATTTGTTGAAACCAATAAGTCAGGCTAAGTTTACTCTTGCCATTGAAAAAGCGAGATTACAGCCGGCAAACCTTGTAAAACATCCAACTTCTACTAAGGATTTCGAAAATAGACTACTAAAAATAACCTTTAGAAGCAGAACCGGGTTACATATCATTCCTTTAAATGAATTATTATACTGCGAAGCTGATGGGGGTTATACTACTTTTTATTTGAAGGACGGCAGCAAGCTTGTTTCTTCTAAGCCTCTAAAAGAATACGCTACTATATTGCCCGGAGAATTATTTATACGAATACATCAATCCTATATCATCAATATCGACTATGTTGTGTTATTCAGCAATAGAAATACTGTAATTTTAAAAACTGCAAAAAATGGCTCAGGGAAAGAGATTCCGGTATCAATTCGTAGGAAAGAAGAATTATTAAAGATATTGGAAAGTTATTGAGTTATTATAGCTTTCTAAAATGTCAATTTTGCATTTCTACTTCTATTTTGATGAAGCCATATAATAGATTCCTTTTTTATTTGTGGTCATCTCTTCTACTGTTAAAACCCTTCAAGTGCCGAAATATTCAGTCCTTTCATTTTTCCATTTCCCAATTCAATATTGGCATCACATATACCACTCAATATTTCTAAAATTTCATGGAATGAAACAAATTAAATCAACCCTCCAAATTTTTTCATTGAGCTGCCTTCTACTCATCTTGTGGTATTTAGTCAAAATCTATTTCTAAAAATAACTGATACCCCTATTGACCATTGCTTTAGAAATGAAAAGCAATAGCCCGCACTTATTTGATGCCTGATTTTGCAAATAATAACCAGGTATCAGCAAATAATAGCGAATAGTACTGGTATCTATACTAAGACTGTTACCAATTGTTTAAAGCCCTTTCTAAAGTTATCAGAAAGGTAATGTCACGACCTGCAATAGTGGCTAAATCGTAAAATTGAAAATAATGAAACGAGTTCTTCAAGCTTTATCAATGTCTTTACTAAGTATTATTTCTGTACAAAATGTAAAAGGCCAAACAACTTATTATGGAACCGGTGCAAACCAAACAGGTAGTAACAATGCAAATTTTGGCTACAATTCCGGTTATAGTAACACTACAGGTAGCCAAAATACAAATCTGGGATATCAGGCGGGTTATTACAATCAAACAGCCTCTCAAAATACATTTACAGGATATCAGGCGGGTGTATATTCAACTGGTGGCAGCAATTCATTTACTGGCGCTTTTTCCGGAAATAAAACTACTACAGGTTACTACAATACAGCAATTGGAGCCTCATCTTTAAGAGATAATACTACCGGATTATACAATACTGCATTAGGTGGATCAGCAGGGTTATCCATAAATGGTAATGATAATACACTTGTAGGAGGAGAATCTGGAAAGTTTATAGCGGATGGCAGTACTAGTCTTACTTCTGGTACCGGACTAACGCTGATAGGAAGGAAGGCTTCGGCAGGTGTCGGTGGCTTAACTAATGCCACTGCTATTGGTTATAATGCATTGGTCGGAACCAGCAATAGTTTGGTTCTCGGTGGCATCGGATCTTTCGGGGTAAATGTTGGTATAGGTACAACATCTCCTACTGCCAAATTAGAAATCACAACCGGAACAACAGGAAGTGCGGGATTAAAATTCACAAATCTTACAAGTGCTTCCACTACTGTAACTTCCAATGGTAAAGCTCTTAGTGTTGATGCTTCAGGGAATGTTGTTTTAGTACCTATCACAGCAACATCTTCATATTGGGGAGATGCAGGCAATAACAATATTATCAATTCTAATACAGGTGGTGTAATTATTGGTACCGGTATTACTTCTTTTCCTGCTACTTATAAATTATATGTTGCAGGAGGTATTCTTACTGAGGCTCTTACTATTGGTGCAAAAAATACTTCCAACTGGTCAGATTTTGTCTTTGCCAGAAACTACAAATTACGTTCGTTGATTGAGGTAGAGAAATTTATCAAACAAAACGGTCATTTACCTGAAATAGTATCTGCTGAAGAAGTGGTGAAAAATGGTATAAAAGTAGGTGAAATAGAATCCAAATTATTACAAAAAGTAGAGGAATTGACGCTCTACATTATTGCCCAGGAGAAAAGAATCAAATCTTTGGAAAAAAGAACTATTAAATATAAACATTGATGTATATGAAAAAGACAATTTGGTATTTGGTTATTAGCTTTATTGTTTCTTGTGTTTCATGCAAAAAAAATAATATGAGCCCCGACAACAATATAGTAGTTGTTGGATTTCTTCAAAAGGCTGGTATTACTACTTATCAATATGGTTCTCATTATCTGACAAAAGATAAAAGTCAAAAAGAACACATTTACGCTCTTTCAAGTTCTAATGTTAACTTAGATAATTTTTTGAATCAGCAAGTTAGAGTAGTTGGAAAAAAAAGGAATGGTTATCCTGTTGATGGAGGCCCTGATTATTTGGAAGTGGAATCAATTCAGAAAGAATAAAATAATTTTGATATGAGAAAGAATAATATACATGTTAAAATAAAATTAAGTGTGTTATGTTTTATGTTTTCAAGCGTTATCTCAATTGCTCAGATAAGCCCTCAATATGTAAATGGAGAAGTTTATCTTAAAATTCGAGACAATAGTACTATTTCATTAGGAACAACAACTAGTGTTAGTTTGTCAAGTGTATCTTTTCTTAATGCACTCAGTCAAACATTTAAAATACAAAACATAACGCGAAGTTTTTATAATGGCGATGTTAAAACGGGTATCACATCAGCGAATAGCCAAGTTGCGGCGGCAGCCTTGAGAATTTCAAAAATCGTAAGAATCAAATTAGCAAATCCAAATCAAACGGATGCTTTTATAGCTTTAGCAAAAACGTATGCAGATGTTGAATATGTTGAAAAAGTACAGATGTTTTCGACAGGTGTAACTCCTAATGATATAGGTGCAAATTCACAGACAGGTACCGGTCAATGGGCATTGTATAAAGTGAACGCAATGCAAGCATGGGGTATAACAATTGGTAATCCATCTGTTATCGTAGCAGTGGTTGATAATGCAATAGACACAAGTCATCTAGACCTAGTTAATAATGTGGTAGGAGGTCGGGATGTAGCTGATGGGGATAATAATACAATTCCATCAAATACTGCAATGAATCATGGCACCCATGTTGCTGGAATCGTTGGAGCCCAAACTAATAATAGCTTTGGAATTGCATCTATTGGCTATAATATAAAAGTTATGCCTGTTAAAACTGCAAAAGATACCGACGGCACTACAACGATTAGTTTTGGTTATGAGGGTATTACCTGGGCCGCACAAAATGGTGCAAAAGTTATAAATTGTTCTTGGCGCGCTCCTACTTCAATAGCCGATGGAGGTAGTGTTGACTCTTCCTATCCAACTCAAAGAGATGTTATCAATTTTGCAATTCAAAACGGGTGTGTGCTTGTTGTAGCTGCTGGAAACGACAACACGTCAAATCTAACCATTCCAGCTGGGTTTACGAATGTTATATCAGTAGCAAGTACAGGATTTACTGATGTTAAAAGTTCGTTTTCAAATTATGGATCATGGATAGATATATCAGCACCCGGTGAAAGTATTTATAGTACATTACCTTCTAATAGCTACGCTTCTTGGGATGGAACATCTATGGCTTCTCCTTTAGTTGCTGGAATTGTTGGATTGATGTATTCTATTAATCCAAACCTTACTCGTGACCAATGTGAAACTTGCCTTAGAAATTCAGCATTAAATATAGATGCCAATAATTCTGGTTTTGCAGGTAAATTAGGAAGTGGACGTGTAGACGCACATGGGGCAGTATTATGTGCTCAAAATTTACGTTGTCCATCCACTTTAACCTTAACAACTTCCATAAACTCTGGAACACAACTTTTTCAATCTTCAAGTAATATATTTTCAACCAGTCAAATTTCTGGAAATACAACCAACATAACTTATAAAGCGGGTAATCAAATAAAATTACAACAAGGCTTTAAAGTAAGCAATCAGGCGGTATTCAAAGCATATCTGGCGGGATGCTCCGCTGCCAGAATGGCTTCAGAGAATGCAGAAATAACAGAATTCAAATCTGATGAAATATCCATTCTATCTGCGTCACCCAATCCGGTTGTTAATGGAGAATTTATAATTTCCTATTCCGTAACTACAGACGGATTAGCAAGTATAAGTTTAGCAAATGTAATGGGAGAGCATATAAAAACAATTGTTCCGGAAAAATACCATGAAAAGGGTACATACAAGGTTTCAGTGAATGCAACAGATTTACGAAATGGCCTCTATCTATATACTTTACGTGGAGATAATGTGTTTCAATCGAAAAAGATATTGATACAGCACTAGCATTATTTAATCCATTGTAGAATAAGAGGTTATTTCAGAATTTCATTCTGAAATAACCTCTTATTCCTAAATAAACCAATCAATATTTACCCAATAATCTTTTTCAGATTATTGAAACTGGTGGTAATATTCTCCAGCGGAGATGGTGCTCCGTCCTGCTCTACAAAGAAATGTTTCATTCCGGAAGTAGAAGCATTTTCAAAAATTGGTTTGAAATCAAGATACCCTGTACCTATTTCTACCGGAATATTAGTGCCTTTGCTCAGGTCTTTTACGTGCCAGAGTGGAAAACGTCCGGGATGTTTTTTGAACAAATCCACCGGATTAATTCCTGCTTTAATAACCCAGGCCAGATCAAGTTCAAATTTCAGAATGTCGGAAGAAATTTGCGAGGTGAACAAATCATATGGAATTTGCCCTTCAACTTTTTCAAATTCCGCACTGTGATTATGATAAGCAAAAACAATTCCTGCCTTTTTGCAAGCCTCTCCTGTTTTCTGTAATACTTCCATAGATGTTTTTATCTCATCCAACGTTTTGATGGGCGTACTGGCACATACAAGGTATTCTACACCACCTTCTGCCGCTTCATCTACCAATTGCTGATGATCGGTCAAAAGGGTTTTCATCGGTGGAAGTTTTGGGATTGCAGTCTTGGCAAACTGTCCGCCTCCGGCTCCTCCGGCAGGCATTTTAAACGGAGCACCCAATACATGGTGTGATTTCCAGGATAATCCAAAGCTTTTGGCTAAATCTGCAAACTCTTTTGGTTTTAAGCCATAATAACCGCCTTTCATGCTGAAAGCAGATTCCAGTTCCTGATAACCGATTGAGGCTATTTTCTGTAAAGTACCATTCAGGTCCTTATCAATTATCGACATAGCAGTGAACAACTGCACCCCAACGGGTTGAGCTGAAGTTCTTCCCAGGAGGGATTTCAGCTGATTTGGCAGGAGCATTCCTCCGAATGCCAAAGCACTTGAATTTTTAATAAAACGTCTTCTGTCCAGCATATTTTTTTAATTTTAGAATCTGAGTTATAGCTATATAAATAACTGTATTTTAATGTTTTATATTTCTGAAATTTAATTTTTAAATTGAATGTTAACGACCTGCATCAAAATCTGATTGGTTTCCGCTTTAGGGTTTTTAAACACAAAATACAAATCATGAATACCCTCCGTTGGTTCAATTTTCAGAGAAATCTGCTGAGACATCCTGCGAATCATCGCATTAAAGTCAAATGCAGGAGCTTGTGCCGGCTTAGGTTTGGGTGCATCTGTTTTCTTTGTATCTGCCGCAGGAAGAGAAGCTGGGAAACTTGGGTTTTTCACTTCTACCATTGCAGACTGACCTATTAATTTTCCTTCGGGAGAATCAATTCTTGCTTCAATTATGCCTCCGGAAGCACCCACTCTTGCCATTGCCTGTACCAAAAAATCAAGCTGAGAGATACCGGAAAGATCCAGTTTGTCAAATCCGATATATGACTCATTGCCAATCAGGCTGAAAGATTTAGTCGGAGTAATTAACAATTGAGTTCCTTTCTTCTTATCAGCTTTTGCAGGATCTACATCCGGATTACGAAGTTGTACTATCGTTTCTGAAAACAACGGAGAAAGAGATTTTGTACCTCTGTCAGTATAAGCTGCTCTTAACACATAACTTCCTTTGCCGTTTTCTCCATCCGGTATTTTAGTAACATGGCTCCCGCTTACAGGTAATGACTTGGCCTGAAGGGGTTTTTCTCCGAGGTTCAGGATGTATTTTACCATCAGATTAGCATCATTCGGAGAAAGTTGCGGGTGAGCACTCATAGCATGATCTCCCCATACGCCACCCCCACCGGCAATGACTTTTTTCGACAATTTCTCAAGAGCAGATTCATCATTTCTGTACTTCTGGGCAATTTCGCGATAACTCGGCCCAACTGATCTGCGGTCTATAATATGGCAGGATTTACAGTCATTCAGACCAATCAGTTTAAATCCGGTATTAAAACGTGCCGAAGCATCTGTACCACGATAATTTGACGCTATTTCAATCGGATCAAAAGTATCCGGCATATAGTCAATATTTACGGCAACCTGACCCGCAGAAATTTTCCCGTTTTCCAGACTTCCATCCTCTTTGTCACTTACTTTCACTTTATAGTCAATTGTCTGATTCGGGAAAAAGAAGGATTTATTACCTTTTGTAACTTCAAAAGCAATAACCGGTGCTTCGTTTCCGGCTTTTATTTCAAGATTTTTACTATTTTTTGCCCCTTTTGAGTCGGTCACCGTAAGACTCACCTTATATGTTCCGGCTTTATCAAAATTAATAACCGGATTCGCTTCATTTGAGGTTTTCAGATAGCCTGTTTTCGACGTAATTTTCCATTCATATTTCAAAGGATCTTCATCATAATCCTTCGTTCCTTCTGATGAAAACCTAACTTTAAAAGGAATTGCTCCTGCGGTTTTATCTGCTTTGGCTTCTACAATCGGTTTCCGGTTTCCGGCATTGTATTCAATTTTAACCAATCTGGCATTGTCATTCCCCTTAAACCAGGCACTTCCGTATTCAAGCACATACAAATCTCCCTCAGGACTGAAATCCATATCAATTGCACTACTGAAATTCTCGTTCGGAAGAAAACGTTCCATAGATTTATAGTCACCTTTTTCATCCATCGTTACGGCAATAATCCAGCCTCTCATAAAATCTACAGCCAGCCATTTCCCTTCATAATAATCCGGAAATGCTCTTTTGGCATTTGCAAAATCAGCTTTTCTGAAAACCGGACCTCCCGTAGCACTTCTTCCGGAGCTACCTAGCAAAGGAAATTCTTCAGAAGTACCATAAGGATACCAAATCATAGCTTTTTGTGCAGGTGGCAATTCAGTTAATCCGGTATTGTTGGGAGAATGATTGACAGGCCTTTCAGGATTATTCTTTTCTCCTGTTTTTTTAGCAGCAAAGTCGTAATGCGGATAGGCTTTATTATCCCCGATAAAATAAGGCCAGCCAAAATACCCCGGGCCTTTCGCCTGGTTAAATTCATCATATCCTCTTGGGCCACGATCCGAATCATCTGAAGCATCCGGGCCTACTTCTCCCCAATATAAATACCCCGTTTTACTATCGATGGTTGGTCTCCAGGGATTTCTGTGCCCCATAGTATAGATTTCAGGTCTGGTTTTTGGGGTTCCTTCCGGAAATAGATTTCCTTTCGGAATCGCATAAGTTCCATCGGCATTTGGTTTAATCCGGAGGATTTTCCCTCTTAAATCGTTGGTATTGGATGCTCCGCGCTGGTCATCCCAGCTACTTTGGCCTTCTCTTTCATCAAGCGGGGCATATCCGTCTGAATTACTGTTACTGGTATTATTTCCCACAGTAAGATAAAGATTCCCTACTTTATCGAAAGTCATTCCTCCTCCGGTATGACAGCATTCCTCCCGCTGTGTTCCAACTTCCAGAATAATCTTTTTTGAGCTTTCTATCAGTTCTTCTCCCTTCAGTTCCCATCTGGCTAAAACATGTTTTTTCTCTGTCGGATCTGCATAATACATGTAAATCCAATGATTTCTGGCATATTCCGGATCAGCGATAAGGCCCATCAAGCCTTCCTCCGCTTCCCTTACCTGTCCTTCTCTGTTGGTATATTTGGTATTTACCGGAATAGTTGCGATCAGACTTACTTCCTTCGTTTTCGGGTTGTAGGCTTTTAATCCGCCTTTTCGTTCGATAAACAGGATACGGCCATCATTCAGGAAGGTCATTTCCATAGGTTCATCAAATTTTTCTGCCAGAACAGTTTTTGTAAAACGGTTCTCTTCAGGTAGTTTGCCGGATTGCCCCTGCACATGCAGAGTCATTCCGGCAACCATAAAACCTAAAGTAATCATAGTTTGTATTTTCATAGGAAATAATGCTTGATAGTATTGAAAAACATAAAACAAACTCCTCATTCACAAACACTTATATCATTTAACATTTAACACACCGGAATCAGTCATTGCCTTTGCATCTGCACTGTTTAATTTCCAGTTATTGTCAAAGTTTCCTTCCAGAACTTTCGTTTTCTGAGAATTTCTGAACAATAAAAAGTCCTTAAGGAAAGCAATTGATGAAGCCTGAATCGGATAAAGACTTGCCAGCCCCTGCACTTCAAAACCACTCCAGTAAGGTAATCCCGAGCTTACCACAACATAATGCCCGTCAACCGGAAAAGTATAAACCAATCCATACTCCCCGGTAGCAGCACTTTTCAATTCTACAGGTAATCTGTCACTGTATTTCTGAATAATCAGATTTGTTTCTGCGGTACCAAATAAAATCAGGTTAGCTCCTTCAAGATCACTGGCTCTCAGGTCTTTATCAGCTACAACCCTTGGAAACAAAAAGATACTTCTTCCGTTGAAATCTTTGGTAGAAGACCAGTTTGCCGCTTTATTGGCAATTTCAGCTCTATTTCTAAGTTCTTCAGCACTCGGGTTTCCTGCAGTTCCGTACACATATACATGTCTGCTGGCAAAAGCCTCATTAACAGGCCCTTCTGCTCCCGGTCTTTTTGAAGAAACTGAAGCCTGAAAGTTAATTTGCTCCCATTTACCATTCTTATTTGAAAATGAATAGGTATCACTACTCTTCGCTTTCAGTTTCTCTCCGTTGATAGTCAGCTGAAGACCAGAGCCAGCGTTAAATTTCGGATGCCCTGCCAGATTCAGGGTAAAAGCATTCAAATGACTGGCTGAAATATTTAAGTCATTTCCTGTAGTGAATTTCGCATCTATTCCCGCTAAAGTTCCGGGGGTAAATTCATCCAGTCTTACCCAATATGCTGAATTATGCTTGTATTGAGTAGTATTGAAACGCACCTGATCAGGGAAACGGTTTCTTCTGAACTTTCCGAACCAATCAAAAATACTGGCATCTTTGTAGGCATTCTCCCAGCTATTGTGCTGTACACCAGGGTATTCAATCGATTCCACATTTGTGCCTGATTCTTTCAGTTTTTTTACCCATTCCCTGGTTCCGGCAATCGGAACCACAGGATCAGCATCTCCGTGAAAAAAATGAACCGGAAAATTTAAAGCATTGGGCGCCAGCTCTATCGTACCTGCCGGCGGTGCAGGACAAACCGGAGCTATTGCCGCCCAAATATCAGGATGAGTCAGACCGATCCAGAGTGTTCCGCCACCACCCATTGAGAGGCCTGTAAGATAAGTCCGGTCTTCATCAATTAAAAACCTCTTTTTCACATCGGCCAATACGTCCATCACATCTTTTTCAGTAATTCCCTGATAGCCAAGTGTACCTCTGGCCAAAGGAGCTGCTACGATGTAGTCCACATCTTTTAATTCAGGAAAATATCTCGACGTCTCTACGTCAGTTTCTCCCGGTGCATTTGTTTTTCCGAAAACCCTTTTTAGATCCAGGCGATGATTAGACCCGGCTCCATGAAGCATCATCACAAAAGGGTATTTTTTAGCAGGGTTAAAATTCTTTGGTAAATACAAACCATAAGGCTGCTCAGAATCATCAATGTCTGAAAAGAAGGTCAGCACCTGGGGGCCGGAAGGCAGTTTCTGTGCCGGTGAAACCGGTGAAACCTGCCTTAACGACAATAACATTAAAAAGATAAGTAGTTGTTTAATTTTCATATTCATAGGATATAATTGGTTGTAAGGGCAATCGCTAATCTTTTCTCAACCTCAACGCCGACTGAAGTTTCTGATCCAGTCGGCGGTATTTTGAGGCATATTATTAATCGGACTCAGTATTCATCATTTGTAGTTCAGGCCAAATCCAAATTTATACAATGGATCTTTTGAATCGTAAGGGGTATCTTCCTTCTGGTTTTTCACCGCCTCCATCGAAGAAGGCAGCTCAAATGGTAATTTACCTTCAGGTTTTGCTTTACCGAAAATAACATCCAGTAATGCCGCATCACTTGCGCCGAAATTAGCCAGCAATCCTTTTGCCTTTGCACTGATTTCAGGAATAACAGCCGGGCGGTCAAGGTAAATATCAACGATGGTAGGAACAGCAGCACACAACTGTAAAATATCTTCTTTCTCTTTTCCTTTAAAGTCCAGATCTCCGTGGTGAAATCCTTTGGCAAAAAAGTTCTGCGTTTCAACCGGAACCCAGGGTGTATTTACCCGAATAACGGCAATATCAGCATCCTTAGGATTGTCAACAACTGTTCCATACTGCGCAGCGACCTTTGCATCTACATTCTTAACGTAGATTTTCAAAGCCCCAGATTTCAATGGCAAAAGGTTATTATCGTTCTTCAGTAAAGTCATCGCTCTGCGTTGTGTTGCCTCTCCCAGTTTTTTAAAATCCGCTCTCCCTACAATCTGACTGGCTTTCTCAACATCTACAAACGGATTATCAAACAGGCCTAATATAAACTTCTGACGAAGCAGCCTTCTAACGGATTGATCTATACGATTTTCGGAAATTTTGCCATCTTTTACCAGTTTCACAACCAGTTCCGGTCTGTTTTCTCCTCCAAACTGATCGCAGCCAGCTTCAATGACTTTTCTTACTCTATCTTCCTCACTAAGATTTTCAACACCCCATGCCCGTGCAGGCCAGACAACTGGTCCCATGTGCGTATCGGTAATCAAACCCCAGTCGGTACAAACAATCCCGTCATATTTATATTTTTCACGAAGTAATTTTGTAATAATGTCTTTGTTAAAACCAAAGGCCACATTTTCAGTAGTCTGGTCTGTCGGTACTCCGTAATAAGGCATAATTGCCGCGGTTTTTGCTTCAAATGCTGCCTCAAAAGGAATTAAATGATAGTTAAACATTTTTCCGGGATAGATCTGTCCTTTCTGAAACTCGAAGTGAGGGTCAAGTCCCTCTTTCTGAGGGCCTCCTCCTGAAAAATGCTTGGTCATACAAGCTACACTGTTTTTACCGAGATTTGCCCCCTGAAAACCTAATATATAAGCTTTCACCATTCTGGCAGAAAGTTTTGCATCTTCGCCAAAAGTACCGCTTACCCTTGGCCAGCGAGGTTCTGTAGCCAGATCGGCCATTGGATGCAATGCCTCACGAATCCCTACAGCCAGGTATTCCTGACGGGCAATATCACCGAACTCCTTCATCAGCTTTTCATCTCCTATCGCCGCAAAACCCAGTTGCTCAGGCCATTGCGAAAAAGAATTAGCAGACATGGTAAAAATATTGTTACTAAAATAATGTCGCGGATCTGAAGCGATTGTAACAGGTATACCCAAACGACTCATTTCAGCATGCTTTTGAATAGCATTATAGCCAATCGCCATTTCTTTAGTGGCCGGAACCTGCCAGTAGTTAAAATGGTTCATTTTACGGTTGTCAATCAACTCAATTGCTGAAGGCAGCATTGCAGCAAATCCTTTGGCATCGGGTTTCTTTTCAATACTTCCGTCTTCATTGATTAAAGTACCATTGATAAACATCATTCCAGCTTTTTCCTCCACATTCATCTGAGATAATAAATCTGTAACCCTTGCTTCTACGGGTTGCTTTTCATCCTCATAAATATCAAGTTTCCCGTTTTTATTCAAATCTCTGAAAGTGACACCATTTCTGGTAATAAGAAGCGAACTTTGTAAAATACTTTTGGAAGCAACAGGATTGGTTAATGACATCAGCGCAGCACCGGAAAGTACCGCTCCGCAAGCCAGTAATATTATTTTTTTCATGTTTACAAGTGTTAAAGTACCATCATTGTATCAATTCGATACAATAATACTTGACACCTATGGATATTCCAAATTTTTCTTTATTTTTGAACAAAACATATTAATTGAGTAAAGATTAAATGAATAACAACCAGGATTTCATCGATTTCATTAACAGCGGAGATAAACTATTCCCTTGTCTATCAATAGACTGCGTGATTTTTGGATTTCACGATAACCAGTTAAAGATTCTTTTACTAAAATTCAAAAACACTGATTTTTTTGCTTTACCGGGTGGATTTATTGATAAAGATGAAAATATTGATGATGCTGCCAAACAGGTTCTGAAGAAAAGAACCGGGCTTGAAAACATTTATCTGGAGCAATTTTACACTTTCGGAGAGACCAACCGGGTAGATATTGAAATTCACAAAACAATTATGCTTAAAAACGGGGTTACTCCCGAACCGGGACACTGGCTGTTACAAAGATTCGTGACTGTAGGTTATTATGCTCTGGTAGATTTCTCAAAAGCTGTCCCTACTCCTGATTTATTTTCTGATGCCTGGGATTGGTATGACATCAATGAAATGCCTCCTTTGGCTTTTGATCATGAAAATATATCCAGAAAAGCATTAGAAACCCTGAGGCTTATGCTTGACTTTAAACTGATTGGTTTTAATCTGCTTCCGGAAACCTTCACTATGGCCGAATTGCAGAGTCTTTATGAAACCATTTTAGGCAAAAAGCTGATAAGGGCCAATTTTCAAAGAAAAATCCTGAGTCTGGAAATTCTTGAAAGGCTTGATAAAAAATGGAGCGGCGGTGCTCATAAAGCTCCATATCTGTATAGATTTGATGAGAAAAAAGCTAAAGATTTTCTGGAAGGAAAAACATTGTATTAAAGGGTCATATTAAAAATCAAAGCCCGGAATACTGACATAAAATCAGCTTTCCGGGCTTTGATCTCATGTAAGCCTACGGGAGTTTTGTCAAATCAATTTCCGGCTTTTTACCTGCCGGATTTCTGCTGAAGGAGGTTTTCATGGGTACGAAATCGTTAAAAAAACCACAGTTTTTCAGAAAGAACTGATTTTGAACTGTTCCACCGGCATAATCCATTCTGTAACCGATTCTGGCGGTAGCATCAGCGGTAAATGTGGCAGTATTTATTTCTGTCCAGTTTCCGGACTTATCTGCAACCCACTGATTTCCAAAATGTACACTACGAACCTGCGTTCCCTTTTCCGGTAAAAAATTCTCCAAAAAGGAATGAAAACTTTTCAGATAAGTATTAGTCTGGGGTCTTTGAAAACTGGCAATAATTCTCCATTTCCCTTCTTCAGGAGCAAAAAAGTATGCGGTATAAGTAGTGGTATTATTACCGGAAGGTTTACCCTGCAACAGGAATTTATAGGTATTCCCGGCTTTCCAGCTATATTTCAGATAACTCTGTCCTCCGGCACCTTCATTTCCAAATTCTCCGGTATAAACACCTTCTCCTTTTTTCAGAAGAACGATTCTTTGTTCGGGAGGAATACTTTGAGGATTATCGGTTTTAAAAGGACTCCATACGGAAAACAATATTCTTCTCTCTTTTTCTGAGTTGACCTGCATCCCGAAATATCCTTCTTTAAAACCATCTGCCATAAAATAAGACCCAAGCGGATCTTGTCCCACCGGAACGGTAAGCTCATTATAAAACCACTCGATATCCTGGCTTTCAGGAATTTTATAATTCAAATGAACTGAAGGACCTCGTCTGCCCCAGTAAAAATAATCTCCTTCATTATTTTTCACAAAGGTGGTATGTTCATCAACCGCCGGGCCGCTGATGCCCCAGGAACTCCATGAGCCAAATGTTCCACCTGTCTGACTTAAACCAACTACCTGCAATAAGACATATCCTTCCTGCTTAATTTCCCACTGACCAATGAGATAATCACGTTCTTCGGTACCATTTGTTTCAAAATCCTGACTTTGTCCGGCCACTATAACACAAAGTTTCGCTACACCTTTCGGAACAAGTCCATGCAGCGAAAAAATGGCTTTCCCGGGCCTGGCAAAACGGACATAGGTCTGTAAAGTGTCCATTTTGTCAGTCCAATTGGAAAAGCCTTTTTCTGAAACCGGATCTTCGGCATGTTTACCGCTCACCCAGCTATTCCCGCCGATGGGAACTGTTATCTGATTGCTTTCGTGAGACAAAGGACTCTTTTTTTCAGGGATATTTTCCGCGCCTTTACAATTGACGAAGAAAGTCAGGCATAACCCCAAGAACAGTATTTTTTTCATATTTATGGAAGAAGTAGTTGATGAAATCAAGGTAAAACTACGACAATTTCCAAAGAGAGAAAATAATCTGTTCAATATCCTGCAAAGGAAAATCTTTGTTCTACTTTATAAAAAACTTACGATCGCGGTATTTCCGGTTAGCCGGATCCTGGTAACCATCAAGCCATTCGGCACTGGTTTCTTTCAGACAAATAGGTTTAGGGGTAGTTGCAGTCGCATTTTTATCATCTGTTTTTTTCAAAGCTGTTCTGAAATTATAATGGTCGAATAATCTAACCGCTTCAACAGCAAAGGCAGTTACTATTTCATCATCATAAATAGCCAGTAAATTATCACCATTGGCTTCCTCACCTCCGGATGACAAATTTGAAGAACCTGTAAAAACCACGGGATTACTTGAGTTAAAATCCACCACAATAAACTTATCGTGAATCACTTGTCCCATACCCCCTGAAATTTCTTCCTGAAATGGATGCGGTACTTTTCCTTTCAGGTAACTGAATGAAACGATTTCTTCTTCTGTCTGATTCTTTCTTTTCATTTCAATGGTACCATTGTCGGCATCTTCATCCTCATTTCCCTCAGCATCTTTTCCGGCATTCTGGATTATTCCGTAATAAAAGAGGTTTTTCTTGTTCTCATTGGCATCCAGGTTATTCAGAAACTTCAGAACATCTCCTCCGCCTCCAATATTCATTACAGCAAAAAGAACAGAACTTTCGGCCGAATTTAACTCTGTCAGTACCTTTGTTAATGAATCTCCGGAATCGTCATGAGGGGAAAAGCAAACGCTGAATTTAGGTAATTCCGGATTCGGGCAATCGAACCACTGCTGAGTAATCGGCTTATTAGCAATAGCCTGACCGCTTTTTCCGTTTTTCATTTCGGTAAATACCTGATTAAAATAGTCGTAATAATGATTTGCTACATCCTTATCATCTATTACCAGTACATTATTGGCCTGCACATAAAAACCTCTGACAGAAAAATTAGCGGAGCCTGTCAATACTTTTTGTGGAATCAGATTTCCGGAAACAGGATCCTTTTTTAACTGAATAAGCACTTTGTTATGCTGAAATCTGTTGAAATGTCCTCTCACCACTTCTGCTCCCGCCGCTTCCAGAACATTCTCTGTCTGGGTTTCTGCAGATGGATCGCCGGAAGCAGCATTTCCCCTTACCGTATTGATCTTTTTGGTATGAAGACTGGCATTATCAATAATAGCTTTTACTCTTGGGCCTAAAAATTTCAGAGAATCAATAAAATCCGGCATATCACAATCGTAAATCATAGCTCTCACCTCAATTGAAGAATCTTCCGAACATTCTGCCAGAAAATCAACCATCATTTTACGGGCTTTCCCTCCCAGCCATTTATATTTGGCTTCAAAGGGTTTGGTATCGAAATTTATGGTTTTCGGTAAATCCGGGCGAATGGCAGTATTCTGGAACTTCTTTGCGTAAGCCTGTGAAGACAAATAGCCCCTGGTAAACCCGATATCAAGTTTATTCGGGTGATTATTGTACAGTTCAACTTCCAGTGAAGCAGAAGGGCCTGCTTTCAGATTAGCAGAATCTGGGTTAAAATAAGTCGGAATAATTTCGTAACGATATTTTCCCGTCAGTAAGGGAGTCGGAACATCCAGCCAGCGAAGTTTCTGAAAAGGTGAAGTTTCAGATGAAAACCAGAGTTTTTCCTGTTTGTCAACAGTACTCTCAGAATAATTCCGGAGAAAACTAATCTGATTGGGTAAAAATTCAGTTTTACCATCCGGAGAAGTACGCCTGATCGCAAAACCTGCCAGATTCTGCATCAGGTTTTCCGGCAGATCATATGCCAGTAATACCATTCCAATGCCACGGTAGGCAATCAACTTAATACTACTCTGGCTGATAACAATTTTGTGAGGCGTTTTCATGTCGGATAAGGTCTTGGAAAAATTAGGTTGTGTATCAGAAAAACCTCCTGAATTTCCACTTTTCTCCCGAAAAAAAATAGAGTAAATATACCTTATTTGAGAATTAAGGTATATTTACTTCTACAATAAAACACTCATAATCAGTAAATTAATACTATCTTTATTGAAAATTAATATTCAAAACACACTTATCTGCTTTAAGTAAAACCTCAAATCACAAATCCAGGAATATCTATGAAAAAGTTCAGCATTTTACTACTGTTATTCTGTTTTATCTGTCTCATTGCGGCCTGTTCAAAAGAAGAAGCGGTTCAACCAAACCTGCAAGGTTCATGGCAAATTAACAATGGTAAAGACCAGATCATTTTTGCTGACCAGTCTGCGTCTGTCTTTACCCTTAAATTACGGGAGCCTAACGAACAGCCAATAGCCGGAGAAGGTATCTACAGCTTCACAGTAAAGGATAATATGATTGAAGTAACAGACCTTGTGAGTAGCTGCACCTGTGCCAAAAAACAGGTTTCTTTTAAATTTATCGACCAGAACTCTTTCTCAATTGGTAATTTCTATAACAGTACTGCCGGAACTACACTTTTATTCAAAAGAAAATAATACACTAACTATCAATCACTTATACTCTAACTAGCCATTACAATTCTTATAAAGCTCAGATGCTTTTGTGAAAAATCATACATTCTGCTTAAAACATATTGTTAAATCCTTCTGCCGGCTTGTATATTTGCAGGGCGTTAGCGGGTTCTATTCATGAGTGGAAAAAACTACATAGCTCTGTTCCTCCTGGTTTTAATCAATGTCAGAACATTGGTTGTGCCGCTCGTATACATGGATTTCGAATTAAGAAAAGCGTTTATTATCAAAAACCTTTGCGAAAACAGGTTTAAGCCCGAGTTGCATTGTAACGGAAAGTGCTATCTGGCCAAAAAACTGAATAAAATTGCCGAAGACAATGCCAGTAAAGAAACGAATAAGCAAAGTCAGGCCTTCAAGAAAATTCTTGAAGAAGTTTTCGAAAACCAATCTCTTTTTACCTTCAACTGGTCTCATGATCCGGCGGATAAAATTGTAATTTTTCCAGACCTGAAGATTTATACAAACGCCTTTATCTCTTCAGTTTTTCACCCTCCTTCAGCATAAATTACTGAAACTTTCCTGCCTGTTAATTTCCGGAAGAAAACCGGGAGAACTATCCTTTTCAACATATTTAATGTGCTGAAGCTTAGTTATGCTCCTTTTTTTCCGGTCTCTTATTCTGTATCTCAACCCGGTTATTCAAATTCGTAGCCTCTATATGAGAAAACTTTTTTGTGCCTTCTTTTTTCTGACAGCTTTCATAGCGTGTCAGAAAAGTAATACCTCTGTACCCGTTCCGGAAGAAGAGAAGAAATTGTTCGAAATTCCGGCCAATTTCCCGAAACCTGTTTATCAGCTTGATAAAAACCCGATTACTCAGGAAGGTTTCGAGTTGGGAAAAGCCCTTTTCTATGATGGAATTCTCTCCCGTGACAGCACGATTGCCTGCGGGGAATGTCATCGGCAATACTTTGTTTTCACACACCATTTGCATGATTTAAGCCATGGAATTGATGGGAGAACAGGATTGAGAAATGCCCTGACCTTACAGAATCTTGCCTGGGAAAGAAGCTTACTTTGGGACGGCGCAGTAGAAGACCTTGATAAACAACCAATTGTACCTATTGAACATCCTGATGAAATGGATGATAAAATGGACAATGTCGTGCAAAAGCTTCGAATGACGAAAGGCTATCCGCTTAAGTTTAAAGCCGCTTTCGGATCAGAAGAAATTACTGCGGATAAGATGCTGAAAGCACTTTCTCAATTTATGCTTACGCTGGTCTCTGCTAATTCAAAATATGACAAATATGTCAGAAAAGAAGGAAATGTCACATTTTCCAACGATGAATCGGATGGTATGAAACTGTTCGAAAGCAAAGGTTGTAAAAGCTGTCATGCCGGAGAATTATTTACAGACGGAAGTTTCAGAAACAATGGTTTATCAAAATTTGAAAGATCAAAAGTGGTATATGTGAATGGGAAACCAACGATTCAGGTGGTGGTAGATGAGGGACGATTCAGGATTACTAATCTTGCTACGGACCGTTTTAAATTTAAAGTTCCTACCCTGCGGAATGTTGGGGAATCTCTCCCTTATATGCATGATGGTCGTTTCAAATCTCTTCAGGAAGTATTGGATTATTATGCTTCCGGTGTCCAGGACACGCCAAATCTCGATCCGATCCTCAAACAAAATGGCCGTTTAGGCATTCCTATGTCTGCGGAAGAAAAAAGGAAGATACTGGCTTTCCTGAATACATTAACAGACAACGATTTTCTGAAAGACAAAAGATTCGCAGAACCGGACGGATTCCCGGTCAGATGATATTTTTCAGGAACAATCCTTATTTCAAAAACATAAAAAAGATAACACAAATGAAAAGACATACTGCATTTTTGGCCTATATATTCTTTGCTTTAACCTTTACCCTGACTGCCTGTAAAAAAGATGAGGTAGAGCCTGTGGGAGCAAATGATAAAAACAACTTAACGCTTGAATTTGACAATCGTGCCGGAGCACAAAAACTGGCTTTAGCTACTACCAGTTATAAAAACGGATCCGGAGAGGAGTTTACGGTTACTACGTTTAATTATTTCATCAGTAATGTAGCTCTGAAGAAAAGTGACGGAACAATTGTAAAGTTTCCGAATCAGTATTTCCTGATCCGTCAGGCAGATGAGAAAACATTAACTCCTGTACTTAAGGATGTTCCGGCCGGAGATTATAAAGAAATAACCTTTTTGATAGGCGTAGATAGTACCAAAAGCGTTTCAAATATTGCTGAAAGAACGGGTGTTCTGGATGAAACATCTTATGGTACTGACAATATGTACTGGGCCTGGAATTCAGGCTATATTTTCCTGAAATTTGAAGGAACTTCTCCGGTAGCACCTGCTAACTCAGCCGGAGTTAAAGCATTCCAGCTTCATATCGGCGGATTTGGCGGGAGAACTGCAGTCACTCCCAATAACCTGAGAACAGTCACACTTTCTCTGCCACAGCAGGCTACCGTGCGTAAAAGTATCGCCCCAACCATTCATCTGGTGTCGGATATTACCAGGGTTTTTGATGGTGTAAACAAAATCAGTTTATCTGCCACCAATATGGTTCACAATCCAAAGGATGCCTCTCCTATTGCAGATAATTACAAGAATATGTTTATCGTTGACCACGTTCATAATGACTAATAATGATATGTTTAAACGAAAACTTCTGGAAACACTGCTTGAAGGGACAGGCGTCATTCTTCCTCCGGCTTTAAGTTTTAAAGAGCAGGTTTTTGAGATACTGGAGATCAATTCAGAGAGAAAGTTCCAACGGGTCTTTCTGCTTTTCCATCTTTTAAGTATCATCCTGCTGACTGGCAGTATTCTTTGGAAAATTTATTCAAAAGCACTGGCATGAAAAAACTCATTTGTATCTCAATCGCCCTGCTGACTATAGCCTGCTCCAAAACGGAGCAGGCAAAACCGGAATCGTTGTTTTCTATTCCGGCAAATTTTCCGCAGCCTGTTTATGATTTAAAGAAAAACCCCATAAGTTCTGATGGATTTGAGCTAGGAAAAGCCCTTTTTTATGATGGAATTCTCTCAAAGGACGGTACTATTTCCTGTGCGGAATGCCATAGCCAGCCTTATGGTTTTACACACCATGGTCATGATTTGAGTCATGGCATAAACAACCTGAAAGGAGTCAGAAATTCCCTTCCCTTACAAAATCTGGCTTGGGAATCTGAGTTTTTCTGGGATGGCGGTGTCGGCGATCTGGATTTTGTACCCATTGCGCCTATTGAAAATCCTGTAGAAATGGATGAAAGTACCGGGAATGTGTTGGAAAAACTCCGTAAAACTCAGCGATATCCACCCATGTTTAAAAAGGCATTTGGGTCAGAAGAAATCACCGGAGCAAAATTTCTGCAGGCACTCTCTCAATTTATGATAACACTCGTTTCCGCTAATTCCAGATATGATCAATACATCAGAAACGAGGGAGAAGTGCTCACAAAGGAAGAATTGGAAGGAATGGCTCTTTTCAGACAAAAATGTTCGTCTTGTCATGCCGGAGAGCTTTTTACAGACAAAAGTTACAGAAACAATGGGTTAACCATTCAGGGAAGTATGGACGTTGGCAGGTATAGAATTACAGAAAATGATAAGGATAAATACAAATTCCGGGTTCCGGGTCTCAGAAATGTAGCAGTAACCCTTCCTTATATGCACGACGGGCGGTTTTATACCCTTGAAGCCGTTCTGGAACATTATGCAGAAGGCGTACAGAATACCGTAAATCTGGATCCGCTGCTTAATCAGAATGGTAAAAGAGGCATTCAGCTCAGTAAGGAGGAGCAATCCCGGATTATTGCTTTTTTAAAGACTTTAACGGATGAAACCTTTCTGAAAGACAAGCGTTTCATCAACCAATAATTATGAAGAAATTTATTCTTTTCATGCTGTTGCTCTGCAACTTAGATACTTTTGCCTGCGACCTATGCGGTTGTGCCAACGGAGGATCTTTTTTTGGGATTTTGCCACAATCTCACCGGGGATTCATGGGCATAAGATATCGTTATTCTTCTTTTGATTCTCATTTAAACAGTCAGTTGCTGCAAACCAGAGAGGTATTCCAAAGTACCGAATTATGGGGGAGATTTTATCCTTTCAAAAAAACACAGGTGCTGGCTTTTTTACCCTATAATTTTAATGCACAAACATTAGTTAAAGCCAATCAGACCACAAAAATTCAAGGCTTAGGAGATGCAAGTCTGATTATGCATTATAATGTATTTAACACGTTCTGGGATTCTACCGCTCACAAAATTGACCAGAATCTCCTTATCGGCGGGGGAATAAAATTGCCTACCGGCCGTTATCTTTATGATCCAGCCAGTACAGCCGAGGTGGATAATCCAAATTTTCAACTCGGAACAGGAAGTACCGATTTTATACTCAATGCAATTTATACTATCCGTTATCGCAATTGGGGTCTGAATACAGACTTAACTTATAAAATCAATACTGAAAACAGCAATAACTATCGTTTTGGCAATAGAGTAACGACTTCAGCATCTGCTTTTTATACTTACAAAACAGGGGGAATTACCCTGATGCCCAATTCAGGAATGTATTTTGAACATTCTGACAGTGACCAGTCGGCAGGAGTTGTAAACAATCGTACAGGAGGATATGTCGGAATGGCGACCTTAGGGATGGAGAGCTTTTTTGACAAATTCAGTATTGGAATCAATCATCAGCAGCCTGTTTTTCAGGAGCTTTCAAAAGGGGAACTTCAGGCAAATGCCCGAACGACAATACATCTTACTTATCTTTTTTAGTATTTTTGCCAAACATTTAAACAAAATCAATCTTGCATATGAAACGTTTTCTTATCATTCTGGCTGTTTTAGGAGCAAATTTCACTCAGGCTCAAACCCCTAAAACGCCGGCGGGAGCTAAAACAGAACATGCTCATGCTGCTCAGACTAATCCGGCAGAAAATACAATTGATCCGGTTTGCAAAATGAGTATCTCAAAAGATACCAGGTCGGTTTCGACACACAAAGGCAAAAAAATTGGTTTTTGCAGTGTAGTCTGCAAAGAGAGATTCGACAAAAATCCTGCAAAATATGCAGTAAAATAGCCTGATCAAACGAGGGATTGAACGCTCCATACCTCAGGGATAATCCTGAAATTCAGTATTACAATGATTAATTATTTGGAAAAACACCATTTTATCACAATTTTGTAATATATTTCTCCTATCTCCTGTAAATTAGTTTCAGTAAATATTTCAGTAACATTAGCTTTTTGAATCATTGATTTTACTAATCTTTAAAAACTAATTAATATGAAAAAATTACCAGTCTCATCCCTCGTTATTGTTTTTCTTTTAGTCTTTATTTCTGCATTCAAATCTACGGATGAAAAACATCCGGCAACCCGGACTGCAAGGAAAGTCGCCGCTGTAAAATGGTCCATTGATAAAGCCCATTCCGGTGTGAAATTTTCGGTCAGCCATTTAGTTATTTCAGAAGTAGAGGGTTCTTTCAAGCTTTTTGAAGGAAGTATGGAAAATACCAAAGCTGACTTTTCTGATGCCAAAATCAATTTTACGATTGATGTCAATTCTATCAATACCGACAACGAAAAAAGAGATGCGCATTTGAAGTCTGATGATTTTTTCAACGCCGAGAAATTCCCGCAAATCAAATTCGAAAGCAGTTCATTCAGCCCTTTGGGAGGTAATAAATACAAACTTACCGGAAACCTGACCATTCGCGACATAACAAAACCTGTCACATTTGATGTCACTTACGGTGGTAATACGGTTATGTACGGAACAACTAAAGCCGGATTTAAAGCAAAAACTACGATCAATCGTTTTGATTATAACCTAAAATGGGACAAAACTACCGAAGGCGGCGGACTGGTTGTCGGCAAAGACATTGACATTACAGTAAATACAGAAATGAATCAGGCAAAATAATCATAGTTCTGGCGAAATAAGCAGCATTAAAAGACGTTTTGTGCCTTATAAAAATCCCTGTCGGCCTGGCTGACGGGGATTTTCCACTTTGAAAAACCAGTAAAGAAAAATTCATTTCAGCCACATTAAAATGAAACGATTATCTTTGAGGGTTCCTCAATACTACAAGCCCGACTAATCCGGTTAATACCTTCGTCAGATTTGTATTTCAAGTGTTCATTCCCTCTCCGGTCAATCAGAAAAGTCTGTTTAATCCCCTGTTTTCCGCCCCGGCTCATCTACTTTGGTACGAAATCACCCGTTTATCTCATGCTGTTCCTCTTTTTCCCGGTAAATAATAAATTGTATTTCTTTATGTTCTGAGGGTGTAAATACCGTAAAAATACCTTCTGAGAACTGGTATTAATATTTATCTTTGAGCATGTCTCTTGCCCTGTTATTTACTAAACCCCAAATACTATAACTATGAATGAAAAAACTGAAATACAGGCGATTATCGTCAGTAAGATTGAACTGGATAATAATACAGCCAAAAAGATTGCAGAATTTGTTGCCGGTAAAGTTCCGACTGTCGGGGGTGTGCTTTCACAACTGATCAGTATGTTCTGGCCCAACACTGAGGTTTCTCTCTGGGATCAGATTAAAGAGCAGGTTGAAGCGCTGATTTCTCAAAAAATTGCGGAATATAATCTTAAACAGCTCGAACTGACTTTGCAAGGAATTCATAATGATCTTGACACCTATCTTATTCAGACTGATCCCAAACAGAAGCTGATTCAGATTCAGGCAATTGATGTCATTATTCAAAATCATCTTCCTCGTTTTGTTTCCGGTGAACCCTCCTCCGCCTTCTCAACTTTCTGGGCTTTTGCCTTACTGCATCTTTCGGTCAGAAAAGAAATTTACTTTCTCTTACAGGATGAAGCGAATCTTAAATTACTGAAAAGCAGCGTCATGGTTTATTGTACTTATGCCCGTGTAGCTTTGTCCAGAAGTTATAATGATTACCTCGATGCTGTAGCGATCGAAGCAATTTCTGAAAATGAAGCAGGAAAAGTCAGCAACTGGCAGATCTCAGTTTCCATGACAGATACCAAAGCAGGAAAAAACCTGTTTTCCTTCAACAAACAGTACCGTAGAAAAGAATGGGATGAAAACGTATTAAACGAACGGACTGTTTTCTGCAATAATGAAATATCCGGGAAATGGGATAATTTGCTGGCTGACTTGAAATCTCAAATGTCAGACTGGGCTTTCAATGCTATATTGGAACTGGAACAAACCTTTCCTTTTAAACCTGAAGACGGGTTAAAAGAGCTGAAAAAATTCATGGAGAAAGGGGATGCAAAACTGTTTGACAGCAATTATTGCACAAGTCAGAGTATTTTCTATACCCCTGTTGCCGGTAAGTCTGCAAAACCTTCCAGAGTCAAACCGGTAGTTAAATTGAATCCATTTAAAAAGAATACAAAATCCCTTCCGGAATAGCAGACTGAGAAATTTGAGTATATAATAAAAGGGCGATGAATTCATCGCCCTTAAAATTTATTTCAGTCTTAGAGCTTCCCCTTCAAACTTAATACCTTCCCAGCCAAATCTGATAAAATTTCTGATGTTCTGATGATCTGTTCCTTCCGGATTTCCAAGAACGTCTGTTCTGTAATATGCACCGAAACAATCCAATGTCTGCTGCTTTGTGAATCCCTGAAGCTGAGCAAAAGAAAAGAGTTTACAGGAACCCGAATTCTGTCCGGCTTCATTGCGGGTCTCTCCATTCTGAAAAGCCGTAGGCTCAAAGTCGTAATACTGATCGATAGCAGCAATTACTCCCGGAAATTCAATGTTTTCAGGTTTAGTCTGAAGTTCGTTTAAAAAATTTACTAATGACATAATGATTGTTTTTTTGAAGCGCAAAATTAAGGTTTGAATTTGATTTATGATTGTATTATTTGCTTCAAATATTATTAAAAATGCCTGCAACCTTTACAATCCGGGCAATACTAAAAACAGAAATCCTCTTTCCCTTCTCTGATATTCCCTTCCACCTCCGTGACGGTGCATGACAGTTAGAAATGTTTCAGCCTATATTTTTAAGCTTGATTACAAAATATTCATATAATTAATCAATAAAATCCCAATAAAATTTATTAATTTCTAAATTTAGCAATGGCTACAAATTTTAACCTGAAAGTAGGTTTGTTCGGAATTGGACTCGAAGCCTACTGGAGTCAGTTTGAGGGATTGGAAGACAGGCTTCGCAATTACGTAACAATCGTAGAAGAAAAACTGCAAACCTTTGGTGCAGAAGTCGTAAACCTGGGATTGATAGATACACCGGAAAAAGCCCTCGAAGCAGGACACGATTTCCGAAAAGCTGATGTCGATTTAATTTTTCTCTATGTCACAACCTATGCCTTGTCTTCTACCGTTTTACCTGTTGTAAAAAGAGCAAAAGTTCCGGTAATTGTGCTTAACCTGGCTCCTGAAGCAGCAATTGATTACCAATGGTTTAATAACCTGGAAGATCGTACCAAAATGACAGGAGAATGGCTTGCTTACTGCTCGGCCTGCCCGGTTCCGGAAATAGCTAATGTTTTCAGAAGATCCCGCATTCCTTTTTACCAGATTACCGGAATGTTACAGGATGATCCTCACGTATGGAATGAAACCGGAGAATGGATTGCCGCAGCAAATGCTGCTAACACCATGTATCACAATCGCTTAGGGGTAATGGGCAATTATTACAGCGGTATGCTTGATATTTACTCGGACCTTACGCTGCAATGTGCAACTTTCGGCGGACATATTGAAATTATTGAAGTGGATGAACTTTCGGCCATCAAAGAAAGTGTGAGCCAGGATGAAATTGAAAGCCAGATTGTTCAATTTAAGGAGATATTCGATATACAACCCGACTGTTCTCCGGAAGAGCTAAACAGAGCAGCCAAAACCTCGGTAGCGCTTGACAAACTCATTGAAAAACATCAGTTAGGTTCAATGGCTTACTATCATAAAGGTTCCGGCAATCCTGCGAATGAAGATACCATGAGCTCTGTGATTCTGGGCAACTCCCTGCTCACTGCCCAAGGGATTCCGGTGGCTGGAGAATATGAAATCAAAAACGTTCAGGCTATGAAAATTATGGACAGTTTTGGTGCCGGAGGATCTTTCACAGAATATTATGCCATGGATTTCAAAGACGATGTAGTTCTGATGGGTCATGACGGGCCTGGCCATATTGCTATTGCGGAAGGTAAAATCAAGGTCAGACCCTTAAAAGTCTATCACGGCAAAGTCGGAAGGGGTTTGTCAGTAGAAATGTCTGTAAAACAAGGAAAAGTAACCTTACTTTCTGTAGTTGAAAACCTGAATGGGAAGGTCTCTTTGCTTTTTGCAGAAGGAGAATCCGTGGAAGGGCCAATCCTGGAAATTGGCAATACGAACAGTCGGTACAGATTTCCGATTGGTGCCAGAAAATTCGTGGAAAACTGGAATCAGCATGGCCCCGCCCACCACTGCGCAGTTGGTATAGGTCATGTAGGCTCGAAAATCACAAAACTAGCGGAATTACTAGGTATAGAAGCTATTCAGGTCTGTTAAAAAGAATATATCATCCTTTTAAAAAGTACATTTTCCAGAAAAATCTGGAAAATGTACTTTTTTGTTTTTAAGTTGAGTTTAACGATTTTCATCTGTTTTTCTTTCCCGGCACTCTTTTATTCTGTACCTCTTTTCTAAGGCCTAAAAACCAAATTTTTATCCGCTTTTCCAGCCCATTATACATTTCCGGACACTTTAATTAACTGATTCTTCCTAAAATAATCATATATAACATCTGTCATTTTAAAAATTTAAACGAACTATCTCAATATTTTTATATTCATAAACGTTTATTCATCGTTTAACAGTAAGAGCGTAAACAAACAGCCTTTATTTCTTTCCGATGAAACAACTTTAATATTAATTCCTGTCAAAAATCACTGAATATACAATCAGGCTGAAAGCATATGGTTTTTATTTCTCAGACCTGTCTGATTGCATTATCCAAAGACAATTAACGTCCTCCAAATCCGGCTTTTTTACTGACCGTCTAATCATTTAAGAGCATAACTAAGATAGAACAGCATAAACAATAGAAAAAAACTTATCAATTTTGTATTGTGTAAACCAAAACAGTGCCGTACAAGTCAATCAAAATAGTACAACTTATGAAACTAATAAAACTTCAAATCATCCTACTTTTATCAGCAATCTCATTCTCAGGATATAGTCAGATATTTTCAGATACTTTACTTTTAAATATCCAGAATAATGTAAACCGCCTAAAAAATGAGAATGAAAATTTAAGCAGCAGACTTGAGATCCAAAGCCGGTCTCTTAATGATATTTCTAAAACGCAGTCTTTAACAGATCGTACAAAATGGGAAAAAATCAAGGCCAATCTTCTGAAAAGCACAGAAGTATATAAGATTTTAAGCGATGATATTATTGATTTGAAATCTCAGGTTATCAATCAGGATTACCAGGGTTATATCAAAAAATTAAGCAGTGTGGAAAAAGGGCCTCTGGGCTTTTCTTTTGAAGAAGTTATCCTGAAAACAGCTCAAAATAAAGCCATTTTTAGCAGTAAATCTAAAAATGAGCGCTTTATGAATGTGCTGAAAAGTCTTAAAGACAGCCCTATTGTCGGCTTTATTCCCTATGCTTCTCAGGCAGTAAATCTTTCAACTGCAGCAGTTAACGTAGCCTATTCAGCCGGGGTTCAGGATAAAAAAGTGAATTTTGATAAAATCAAGGAGTTTGAGAAGGAATTACAACGTTATACAGGGTTTTACAACTCTCTGGACAGAGCTAATATCCTTAACCAAAGCAGCAGTTCCCAGACCGTTACCCTGCTTGAAGCCATGCAGATTGATTTATTGGAAAAGTTCAAAAAAGATGCTCCAAGACTGGGTTATAATCCGAGAGATGTAAGACCTGATGAGTCTTTAGACGATTATTTCAATTATATGATGGGTGAATTCTCAACCGATTTCATGAAAAAACACATCGCTGAGATCGAAGGAAAATACACCGGGAAAGATAACAGAATCAACCTCGGAGAACTGTTGCAAACAGAATTGGATGTAAGACATGTCAATAACAACCTTGACTACTTACAGGATCTTTGTAATAAATTTATCAACATCAACGATCAGTATTTTGATCTTGAAAGCAAATATTATGAGCAGGTAAAACAGGCAATCAATGTAGCGAAAGGGAACAACATTATTGAAGCAGTTGGTGAAAGAAATGCACAGATGGTTTATGATGATCTGATGAAAGAGTTGGCAACCAAAAAGAAAAAGAAAGATTCTGCCATCAAATCAAGTATCAATATCAAAGAGTTGAAAGACAAAATCGATTCTGTTGATATTTACAAGATTTTGTAAAGAATCCCCGATAATACCAGTTATGCAGGCTCGATTGCTCTTTTCAGGGGCATCGGGCTTTTTTTTTTCGCTTAAAATTGTTATTATTGAATAAAAAAAACTTCGCCAATGAATACTAAAAAACTACTGTTTATTACTTTTTCTGTTTGTAGTCTTTACAGTTGTACCACTTCAAAAGTCAGCCAATCGATAAGCGATAAAAAAGTGAAAGAAGGTCAGGGCTTTTATCAGTTTCTTACGGATGATCCAAACGCTTCTCCGTTTTTTGCCAAAAAAGAATCCGTTTATGGCACAAACGGAATGGTTGCTGCCACTCATCCCATTGCCTCAAATGTTGGTGTGGATATTCTGAAAGCCGGAGGAAATGCCATTGATGCGGCAGTTGCGGTAAATTTTGCTCTGGCAGTTTGTCACCCCGCAGCAGGAAATATCGGTGGTGGCGGTTTTCTGGTTTACCGTGATAAAAAAGGTGAGAATTACACCTTGGATTACCGTGAAAAAGCTCCGGAAACAGCCAGCAGAGATATGTATCTTGACGCTCAGGGAAATGTTATTCAGGGATTGAGTTTTGTAGGACATTTAGCCAGCGGAGTTCCCGGAACAGTAGATGGAATGGTTGAAATGCACAAAAAATTCGGAAAACTTTCCTGGGAGAAAGTCTTACAACCCGCTATTGATCTTGCCGGCAATGGTGTAAAATTAACAGCCAGAGAAGCCAGGGGCATGAATCGGATCAAAGACGATCTGCTCAAATATAATCCCGGCAAAAGATATTTCCTTAAATCTGACAATACTGAATGGCAGGAAGGTGATATCATGATTCAGAAAGATTTAGCCAAAACACTTCAAAGAATTCAGGAAAAAGGAAGAGCAGGTTTTTATGAAGGTGAAAATGCCAGACTTCTTCTTGAAGAAATGAGTCGCGGCAAAGGTATTATCACACAGAAAGACCTCGACAATTATAAGGCGCAATGGCGTAAACCTCTCGTTGACAATTATAAAAACTATAAAGTCATTGGTATGCCTCCTCCCTCGAGCGGTGGCGTGGCATTGATTCAATTGCTAAAACTTGTAGAACCTTACCCGCTTTCCAAATGGGGCTGGCATTCAGATTCTGCCACACAAGTGATGATTGAAGCCGAAAGACGAGTTTATGCCGATCGGGCAAAATGGCTTGGCGACCCGGATTTCGTAAAAGTCCCGGTGGGAGAAATCACGAATAAAAACTATCTCGAAAACAGATGGAAAAATTTCAGTTTTGCCAAAGCCTCAGATAGCAAGGAAATAGCAGGAGGAGCCGTTCCTGGTTATGAAAGTACCGAAACTACTCACTTTTCTGTAGTAGATAAAGAAGGAAATGCCGTGGCCATTACAACTACCCTCAACAATTCTTATGGAAACAGAGTAGTTGTTGACGGTGCAGGTTTCTTCATGAATGATGAAATGGATGATTTTTCCGTAAAACCCGGCGTTCCCAATGCCTATGGATTAATCGGAACAGAAGCCAATTCTATTCGTCCAAATAAACGGATGCTGTCGAGTATGACTCCTACCATCATCGAAAAGGATGGAAAACTTCTGATGGTAGTCGGTACTCCCGGCGGTTCAACAATCATCACTTCTGTTTTTCAGGTAATAATTAATGTTTTAGAACACAATATGACGATGCAGCAATCTGTAGATGCACTCAGATTTCATCACCAATGGCTGCCTGACAGAACCGTTTTTGAACAAGGTGCATTTACCGAGAAAACGATTAAAAAACTTCAGGAACGTGGTTATAACTTAGAAATGCAAAAGAATACAATTGGCAGAATGGATTGTATTTTAGTTCTTCCCAATGGTAAACTGGAAGGTGGTGCAGATGTAAGAAGTGATGATACAGCGGTAGGTTTTTAAATACCGGACCGGGACTTAAGTTTCAGGGAAACAGGCTTTTATGAGCCATTTTCATCAATCCTTAAGTCCCGGTTTTATTTATGCTCCGATAATTTTCGCTACAAAGAAAGCAGCTCCGGCTGCTACGGCTCCGATTGCAGTAACCTTTAAGGCCCCCAATACCGGATTTTGCCCGGTAAGCTTACTTTTAAAATATCCGAAAATAAAAAGAGTCAGAATCGTAATCAATGCCGAATATTTTAATCCGTCGCTGGCGTGATCTACCAGAAAATAGGGGGATAATGGAATTATTCCGCCAACAATATAAGCAATCCCAATTGTTAAAGCGGAATTCCTGGCCCTGTTAACATCAGGTTTTTCCAGTCCAAGTTCAAATTTCATCATAAAATCCACCCATTTCTTCTTGTCTTTGGCCAATGCTTCTACAATAATTTTCTGGGCATCTGAATCCAGTCCATAATGGGCGAAAATCTCCCTCACCTCCTCTTTTTCCTTATCCGGTACTGTTTCAACTTCCTCAAATTCTCTTTTAAGTTCAGAGTCATAATGTTCCTGCTCTGTTTTTCCGGCAAGATATCCTCCCAGACCCATTGCAATAGAACCAGCTACAATTTCCGCAATTCCTGCGGTTGTTACAATAGTTGTAGAAGCTACAGCTCCTGAAAGTCCTGCTGCCAGAGCAAATGGCACCGTCAATCCGTCAGACATCCCGATGACGATATCCGTTATAAAGTCTGAACTTTCAAGATGCTGCTCATTAAAGTGATTACTTTGATTCATTTTACAGAGATTTATGTGGCATTCTGATACAAAAAGAAATATACGCTCATTAAACTTTTACAACAAATTAAAATCAGAAGCTTATCCTGAAGCAACTAAGTTTTTAATAGCATACGAAAACTTATTTTATTACTGACAGATAAATTCTTTCTTTCACGTATAATTTAAAAGTTTATCTGCCGTTAAACAATCGGTTCAAGTATTTCAGTATAAAAAATAAGTGATTACAAGGGCTAAATCATATTTTTTTTCACTTACTTAAGTTTTTTTATTGCTAATCTCAATTACAATTAAAATATTTGAGCCAAAAATGAGTCATTCCGGTAAAATCTCCGTCTAACCGGATATTCCAGTAAATCAACCTAAACAAAACCATTTCAAACTTAACCTTTTTACTAACTTTTTAACAAGCAATTACCATGAAAAAAATCTTTGCACTTTCCTTATTGATCTGCGGTTTATTCGTAATGGATGTAAACGCTCAAAAGGCTAAAGACGAAACTACAAAAGAAAAGAAAGCAGATAAGAAAGAAAAAGCTGCTGACAAAGCAAAAGACGACGCTGACAAAGCGGCTAAAAAAGCAGAAAAAGAAGCTAAAAAGGCTGAAAAAGAAGCCAAGAAAAAAGAAAAAGAAGCTGCTGCTGAAACAAAAGATAAAAAAGAAAAAGTTGAGAAAACTGAAAAAGCTACCAAAGAAAAACCTGAAGCAAAAGAGAAAAAGGAGAAGGCTGAAAAAGCTGATAAGGTAGAGAAAGTAGAAAAAGCCGAAAAAAAGGAGAAAAAAGAAAAAACTGAAGCGGTAGAAGCCAGCAAAAAAGTAGCTGATAAAAACCCAACGGTTAAGCCTGAAGTTAAAAAAGCAACAAAAGCGCAGGAAAAAGCCGTAGCAGGAGAAGATAAAGTATTCGGAAAAGATGATAAAGGCCGTACAATTTACGAAGGTCCAAGAGGCGGTCACTACTACATCAATTCAAATGGCAACAAAACTTATGTGAAGAAAGACAACTAGTTTTTCTTTCGTTCAATAAAAAAACCTCCTTCAACGGAGGTTTTTTTATGTCTTTACCATACCATGCGCTGTGGCTCACAGAGCATAATAAAAGCCCCGTTCCAATAACGAAACAGGGCTTTTATTTTAAGCAGAAAACTTAATGCGAGCAATTATCCGACGTATCGGGTTTCTTTTAATCTACCTGAAATCAGCATAAATAAAACCGTTGCCACTAACATCAGGCCTGTAAAAAACCAGTAATAATTAGCTCCGTGCAATTGTGCAAAGAAACCTCCCTCAGCGATATTACTGTTTATTTTCGATACAAATAAATTCCCGATCGAAACAGTTGAAAACCAAATGGCAGACATGGTGCTTTTCATTGATTTAGGAGAATTGGTATAGGCATATTCCAAACCGGTAATTGATACCATGATTTCTCCCCATGCCAAAAACAAATAAGCCAGAATCTGCCACCAGACAGAAGGTTTTCCTCCGCCATCGATGCTTTGCTGGATCATAGAGATAATCAGGAAAGAAAGTGCTGTAAGAAAAAATCCAAAGCCCAGACGACGCAATGGAGTAGCTTTTATACCCCATTTTTCGAGGGTCGGATAAATAAAATAAGTAAATACCGGAATAAATGAGACAAGGAAAATAGGGTTTAAAACCTGTACCTGCTCAGGAAGGAAAATAATTCCCAATCCTGTATTAAGATTCAGTTTTGTAGCCTGCAAAACCCATTCTGCAAGGTTCTGATCCCACAGAGCCCAGAAAACAGGAATAAAGGCAAAAACAGCCAAAACACGGTAAACAGCCTTCACTCCTTCTACTTTTTCAGGGTTAAAATTGCTTTTTGCTACATCAAGCCAGTTTTCATCTTTTTGTTTTTTCGATAAATGCGTTAATGCGTAGAATGTTATGAAAACAAAATTATCACGGTTGATACCCATTGGCGGCACCTTCACGTATTTGTTTCTTCCTGAAAAGAAAATCAGCGTAGCCAATGCCATTAATATTCCCGGCACTCCAAAAGCCCAGGAAGCCCCGAATTTAAAATAAATAATAGGAATAAAGATGTTAGAAACTACTGATCCTGTATTGATTGCGAAATAAAACCAGCCATAAACTTTAGACATCAGGTGTTCATTGGATTTATCAAACTGATCTCCCACATTAGCAGACACACATGATTTGATCCCTCCTGCTCCGATAGCAATGATGAGAAGTCCGTAAGAAAAAATGTCAAGATTAGTATCGAAAAGCGCCAGAATCAGGTGGCCGAAGCAGTAGAGAATAGAAATATATAAAATTACTTTGTATTTTCCGTAGAACCAGTCTGCCAGAATCCCTCCAAGCATTGGTGTTATATAAGCGAGTGCTACAAACATATGCACTTTTTCGTTGGATTGCGCTTCGGCGACAGTTTGTAAAGCAGGGTTTCCGGTCGGATTAAAGAATTGTGCTACCAGAAACGTGGATAAAATGGATCGCATTCCATAAAAACTAAAACGTTCTGCTGCTTCATTACCCAAAATAAAGGGAATCGATTTAGGGTACCTACCCTTCCTTTCGGGTGCAGTCATAATTGTTTCGTTTGTTGATTCCATAAAATTTTTGTTAAGGATGAAAGTGTATTTTAAAAGTTACTTAACACTAAAAACATGCTAAAATACATCAAACTAACCAGACCTACAATTCTGAGAGAAGCTTTCCGTTATGTGTAAGATAAGTTAATTTAAGGTAAAATAAGGACTATCTCGTTGATCTTTTGGAACTTATGCCGCTTTTTATTGAACTTTACCAAGAATATTAAAAGTAAATAAATTACCAGTTCCTCAAACTTATTTAGCCTAATATACTAATAATCAGCTATTCAATCACACGATGCTGCCATATAACTTTTCGAATAAATCAAAAAACGTGAAACATTTTGTGAAACAGTTTTTGTAAAATTGGCATTAATCTTGGATATTTGATGTTCGTAATCCAAATGTATAAAATGGGGAAAGTAATCGCAATTGCCAACCAGAAAGGCGGAGTTGGCAAAACTACTACCACTATAAACCTGGCAGCTAGTCTTGCCGCACTTGAATTCAAGACACTGATCGTTGATGCAGATCCACAGGCTAACTCTACCTCTGGTTTAGGCTACAACCCTAAGGAGATTGAAAATAGTATCTATGAATGTATGGTAGATGGGGTAAAACCTCGTGACATTGTTATCGAGACGGACCTTCCCTTCCTGCACCTCATTCCTTCTCATATTGATTTGGTTGGAGCAGAAATCGAGATGATTAATCTTCGGAACCGGGAAGGAAAGATGAAGGAATCCCTTGAAGATCTGATAAAAGATTATGATTTTATCATCATCGACTGTTCTCCTTCTCTGGGTCTGATTACTATTAACTCCCTTACTGCGGCCGATTCAGTGATTATTCCCGTTCAATGCGAATACTTTGCGCTTGAAGGTTTAGGGAAATTACTCAATACCATTAAAATTATCCAGTCAAGATTAAATACAGGTCTGGCAATTGAAGGCATTTTACTCACCATGTATGATTTGCGGGTACGCCTTTCAAATCAGGTAGTAAGCGAAGTGACTTCCCATTTCCAGAACATGGTTTTTAATACCATTATTCCAAGAAATATCCGATTGTCTGAATCACCGAGTTTCGGTGTTCCGGCAATTGCTCATGATTCGGAAAGTAAAGGTGCGATTAGTTATTTGAATCTTGCCAGAGAGATATTAGCTAAAAATGGATACGTGACGCAAGATTAATTTCAGAAAGAGTCTTTACTCTTTTCTGAGAATTTAAAAAATTTAAACCATTTCGACCGATGAGTCAGAAAATAGAATTGAACTCGAAAAAACGTGTTGGACTGGGTAGAGGACTTGGTGCCTTACTTCAGGATTCCGACACGGTAAATGTAAACCAGAATCGCCCTGAAAAGGATCGTCCGACTCGTCTTGAAGTGATCAGTTCGATGAATGAGATTCCTGTTGATTCTATCGAGACAAACCCATATCAACCCAGAACGCATTTTGATGAGGAAGCACTTAACGAGCTTGCAGACTCTATCCGTGTTCAGGGTATTATTCAGCCTATTACAGTTCGCCAGATTGCTCAGGATAAATATCAGTTAATTTCAGGAGAAAGACGTTTGCAGGCTTCCAAAAGAGTAGGTCTGACAAGCATTCCCGCCTATATCCGTACAGCTGATGACCAGCAAATGCTGGAAATGGCTTTGATTGAAAACATTCAGCGTGAAAACCTTAATGCTATCGAAATTGCTTTAAGTTATCAGCGTTTGATGACAGAATGCAGCCTGAAACAGGAGGAACTGGGTGACAGAGTAGGTAAAAACAGGACTACAGTTAACAATTACATGCGTTTGCTCAAACTTCCGGATGTAATTCAGGTAGCTCTTCGTGATAATAAGATTTCTATGGGTCATGCCAGAGCAATTATTAATATCGACGACAGAGACCAGCAGCTGGAAATTTTCAAAAAGACTGTTGCCGAAGAATGGTCGGTAAGAAAAGTTGAAGAATCGGTAAGAGAATTGGCTAATGCGGCTATTGCTTCTAATGAAACTGAAAAGAAAGCAGGAGGAATCAAGCAGGAAATCAGAAGCCTTCAATTCAGACTTCAGGCTTATTTCGGAGCAAAAGTTACCGTTAAAGCTGATGAAAAAGGAAAAGGAGAAATCAAAATCCCTTTCACTTCGCAGGAAGAATTAGACAAAATTTTACTTTCAATTAAGGTTTAGGCAGACCGTTTTTCGTCAGACTAAATTTGGTTAATTTTCGTTAAATTTTCTTAAGTCCTTCAATGGATCAGTAAATCTAACGTTCAGATTGGAAAAGCCAATCACACATGAAAAATCTAATAATAGTATTCTTTTTTCTCTTTTCAGGAGGAATTTTCATACAAACGAAAGCGCAGGAGGTTCAGGATTCTTTAAAAAATTCACTCATTCGTGAAACTGGTAAGATCGTTAATTCAGACAGTCTTCAAAAGAAACCAAAACATAAAATTGTTCCCCGGACAGCCACACTTCGTTCACTGGTTTTACCGGGTTTTGGGCAGATTTATAACAGGCAGTATTGGAAATTACCACTGGTTTACGGAGGATTTGGTGTAATAGCCTGGGCTATTTCATTTAATGACCTCAGATATGGTCATTATCTCAATTATTACATGACCTTTGCACCGGGAGGAGACAATTATCAAAAGGCTAATACTTCTGTGGTTCTTTACGGAACCACTCAGACAAGGGATCTGACAGAAAACCAATTGAAATCACAGGTTGATTTTTACAGAAGAAACAGAGATTTATCATATATCGCTCTTGTGTTGATGTGGGGATTGAATATTGTAGATGCCAATGTTTCAGCACACCTGAAAACATTTGATCTGTCTGATGATATTTCATTAAAAGTTCAGCCAAATTTTGACATGAACAATACTTCCTATCAGGCAGTTGCCGGAATAAAAATGACTATAAATTTTAATTCCAAAAGATAAAACGGAAGGACTTAGAAAGAGAAGATATAATTTTAGTACCGTACAAAAGCTATTACTTAACTAACAATCATTCATGAATATTTTATTACTCGGTTACGGCAAAATGGGGAAAGTTATTGAGGGATTTGCCATAAGCCGGGGCCATAATATAGTTGCCCGCATAGACCTCAACAATCGCCATGAATTTGAGGCCCTTTCTTCAGGTGATGTTGACGCAGTCATCGAATTCAGCCATCCAAGTTCCGGATATTCAAATGTTAAAGCTTGTATTGAAAAAGGTTTTCCTGTAGTTTGCGGAACGACGGGCTGGTTAGAACATAAACCTGAAATAGATAAATTAACACAAGAAAAAGGCGGAGCATTCTTTTACTCCTCAAATTATTCAATCGGTGTAAATATCTTCTTTCAACTTAATAAGTTGCTGGCAAAGATCATGAATCCTCATAAGCAGTATTCACTTTCTACGGTAGAAATTCATCATACTGAGAAAAAAGACTCTCCTAGCGGAACTGCTATTACTCTCGCAGAAGGAATAATAGAGAATCTTGATGGCAGAGAAACGTGGGTGAATAACCAGATTGCTGAAGAAAACGAAGTACCGATCTGGTCTCAGAGAGAAGGAAAAGTACCGGGAACACATATCATCAAATATATTTCTGATGTAGACCAGATTGAAATTCTTCATCAGGCGCACAGCCGTGAAGGTTTTGCACTCGGAGCAGTAGTTGCTGCGGAATGGATTGCCGGGAAAAAAGGTGTTTTTAGTATGCAGGATTTACTTGGTGAAATTAACCTTTAGTGTCGTTAATTACCGGCACATTCATAACATGTTTAATTAACGGTTGTTTAAGACTCTAACCGTCGGAAAAATAAAGAAATGTCAGAAAAAAAACCTACAAAAAAATCAGCGTTCAGAGAGTGGATTGACTCAGTAACTTTTGCTGTAGTAGCAGCTACACTTATTCGCTTTTTCTTTTTTGAAGCCTATACCATCCCTACTCCATCAATGGAAAGTTCTTTGATGGTTGGAGATTTTCTCTTTGTGAGTAAACTTCATTATGGCGTAAGAACCCCCAAAACACCTTTACAGGTGCCTCTTACCCATCAGAAAATCTGGGGAACAGATATTCCTTCGTATCTTAACTGGATAGATTTACCAATCTATCGCCTTCCCGGCTTCAGCAAGCCAAAATCCGGGGATGCTGTAGTTTTCAATGCCCCGAATTTTACAGAAGACGGAAATCCTCCGTTAGACCTTAGAACATATTACATCAAGCGTTGTATCGGTACTCCGGGAGACGTTGTTGAAGTAAGGGACATGCAGGTTTATCTGAACGGAAAACCCATGAAGAATCCTGTAAGAATGCAGAATGAGTATAGTATCATAAGTACTCAGCCATTAGAAGAAGATTTCTTCAAAGAGTTCAATATCTCTCCGGAAAATGCAGGAGATTATACTTCCAGCAAAGAGACATTAGACTCGGCTACTTCACGTAAACTTTATCATTACTCTATCAGAACTTCGGCTGAAACAGCTCAGGAAATTAAAAAGAATAAAGTTATCGTCAGCCTCGGTGCATTGACTAAACGCGAAAAAGGCAAGCCTAACTATGTTCAGACTCAGGACGGAAGTTATGTTGGAGAATTATCACAGTTTATTCCGGATTCTTTCGGCTGGAATGCAGACTGGTTTGGTCCTTTAACTGTACCAAAAGAAGGGATGACCATTCAGCTGACACCTCAGAATATCGCAATGTACGGAATGGCTATCCGTGATTATGAAGGATATCGCAGAAAAGACGGAACAAGTTCGGTAACAATTGACGGAAACAAAGTTTCTATCGATGGAAAACCAATTACTTCATATACTTTTAAGCAGGACTACTATTTCATGATGGGTGATAACCGTCACAACTCTCTGGATTGTCGTTTCTGGGGTTTTGTACCATTCGATCATGTGGTAGGAAAAGCAGTATTTGTCTGGATGTCACTTGATCCGATGAAAGGTCTTTTCAACGGAAAAATCAGATGGGACAGAATCTTCAGAACTATCGACTAAAAAACAAAAATGGCCTGATTTAAAAATCAGGCCATTTTTGTTTTATGCTTCACTTTATTTGTGCTTTATTCAACATACAATACCAGCCCTTTCAGATAACTTCCTTCAGGGTGAAAGAAATTTACAGGGTGGTCTGCAGGCTGGGTGAGATGATGTAACACACGAACCTGTCTTCCGGCCTCTAAAGCTGCGGCAACCACGGTATTATAAAACAATTCACGATCAACTACCTGAGAACAGGAAAAGGTAAATAATATACCTCCTTTGGCCAGTCTTTTCATTCCTTCAGCATTCAAACGCTTATATCCCTGAACAGCTCTGTGTCTGGCATCCATACTTTTTGCATAGGCAGGCGGATCTAACACAATCAGGTCATAAATCTGGTCATTTGCTTTGAGGTATTTCATTACATCTTCTGCATAGGCCTCATGCTCACTTTTCTCAAATTCATTTGCTTCTACGTTTCTGTTAACTAATTCGATTGCTTTTTGAGAAACATCAACAGAATGTACCAGTTTTGCTCCGGCAGATAAAGCATAAATAGAGAATCCTCCTGAATAGCAGAAACAGTTCAAAACCTTTTTACCCTTCGAAAATCTGGCCAGTAATGCCCTGTTATCCCGCTGATCCAAAAAGAAACCAGTCTTCTGCCCTGTCTCCCAGTCGATCAAAAAATTCTGTCCGTTTTCAAGCACTTTATGCGGAACCACGCAGCTTCCGTATAAGTAAGCATTTTTAACCGTCTGAGCATATTCTTTAGGAAGGGTCTCATAGCTTTTATCATAAACCGCTACCAAATCTTTCCCATAAATCAGCTGTAAGGCCCGGGATATTTTTTCCTTCTCCAGGTGCATCCCGATTGAATGTGCCTGAAAAACAGCTACTCCGTTATAAAAATCAATTACCAAACCCGGACAGCCATCCCCCTCTCCATGAATAAGGCGATAACAATCGGTATCTTTAAAATCAATCTGTTTTCTGACATCATAAGCCTTTTGAAGTTTAGAGGTCCAAAAGTCCTGATCTCCTTCCGTTTCCTGAAAAGAGAATATTTTTACGGCAATACTACCTTCGTGATAATGACCGGTCGCCAGATAGTTTTTCTGAGAATCTAAAACAGTTACAACTTCTCCATCTGAGGGTTTTCCCTGAATTCTGGCAATCGCTCCTGAAAAAATCCAAGGATGAAAACGCTTTACCGGATTTTCTTTCCCTGCTTTTAAAATTACTTGTGATTTCATCACGCAAAGTTAGGGAGAAAAAAGACAGGTTTTGTACAAATCCTCTTTACAAAATTTCAGTTTTCCTCAGCCGGAAATGTCAGATAGTTACGATCGGATAGCTGATATGCCAGGTTTCTGTTTCAAAATTTAATCTTCAGGACGGGCATCAAAGATTCTCAGGAACCATGACCTCCGTTCTTTTTCATCCTGGGCAATCCCGGCAGAATCCGGTTTAATTTTTGCCAAAGCGTTCAGATCAGGTTGCCCGGCATCAACCCAGCAGGTAAACCAGACGTCGGCAATCATCTTGACAGAACTCCGCATCTGCCTTTCCACCTGATGATCCAATAATCTGTGATACTGCTCTGAAAACGCCCTTGACTGAGTTTTTACCATAATCCCCTGTCGTTCCTCCAGCGTGTACTTTTTCATTGGATTGGTCTTGCGGGACAATTCCAGTTCCAAAACCAGAACGGAGTCGAGACACTGATTTGCCTGCTTTATATTCTCCCAGATTCTTTCAGGGAGGAAAGGAATATATGCTGCTTTACCAACAAAGAAATCATAGCCATCTGAAAACAGCTCAGGAAGTCTGGATTCCCAAAAAGCATGAATACCTGTCTGATTGGTTAACTGTCCGTTGTAATTCCTCGTCGTATGAAGCGGTACATTGGAATCAGCGATATAATGTCCTATTTCTGCGGAGAGTTTGAGAATAGCAAGCGTATTTTTTTCTTCCATAGCTTTGGTAAGTCTGTATTTTACAGTCTGAATATGCCATGGAACGATTCCGTGTTTATAGAGAGAATCTTCTGTAAATTTCAGAACAGCCTCCTTCCAGAAATAAGGCAATTTATGCAAAGCACTGTCTCCATAGGTTTCAAGGTCAATAAAATGCCTTGCGCCTTCATTTAAGACCGCATAACGCCTTTTATCCGGATCAACTGAGTGTTCTGTAAGGTAAGGAAGATTTTGCCTGTAAAATGGCATCATTTCAGGGGGCAGAGAAAACACTGCTAACCTGTTTATGCGCTGATGAGCAAAAAATCCCCAGTTATTTTTAAATTCAGGAGACTGATTTCTCAAATGTCTGAAAGGAACAAATTGATTTGTTTGGCAGTAATAATCGGGGTAGAATGCAGCAGTAAGGATAAGAAGCCAAAAGATTGGCGTCAATAAATACACTTTTTTCATGTTAATAGTTGTAAAACTTTGGAAAGTTAACAGAAAATTTCTAATTTTGCACTTCAATTTTAGAAACCAACATTATTCGGGAAATAAACATGGCAAATCACAAATCATCTTTGAAGAGAATCAGAGCTAACGAAGCTAAAAGATTAAGAAACCGTTATCAGCACAAAACAACTCGTACAATGGTTAAGAAACTACGTGCGACTCATGATAAGGTTGCAGCTTCTGATCTTTACAAGCAAGTTGCTTCTGCGCTTGATAAATTAGCGAAGAAGAACATCATCCACAAAAACAAAGCAGCTAATCAGAAATCTAAATTAGCTAAATTAGTGAATAAATTGGCAGCTTAATTGCTGGCATACAGATATTCATTTCGGAAAAACCTTGCATTATTGCAGGGTTTTTTCTTTTTTTGAGCATTTATAAACTCATATATTTCTACCCTAAAAATCAAATCATGAACTACACCTTACAACCGCTCGGTATTAAATCCTGGGCGGAAGAAGATCGTCCCAGAGAAAAACTCCTTCATAAAGGAAAGTTCTATCTTTCCGATACCGATTTACTTGGTATTTTAATCGGCTCCGGAACCCAGGCTATGACGGCCGTGGATATCGCCAAAGTAATTCTCCAAAGTGTTGATAATGATTTAAATAAGCTGGCTAAATTAAGCGTAAAAGACCTTGTCAGATTCAAGGGTATTGGTGAAGCCCGCGCTATTATTATTGTCAGTGCAATGGAATTAAGCAGGCGGCGCAAAGACATTTCTCCAGGCGAACGTTTTAAAGTTACCAGCTCAGAGGATGCCTACAAAATCCTCAGACCCGGTATGGCAGATCTTTCCCATGAAGAATTCTGGATAATTCTGCTCAACAGAGCAAATCAGGTAATCAAATGTGAAAGAATCAGCAGTGGCGGAGTATCCGGAACAATAGCCGATCCGAAGATTATTTTTAAAATTGCGATGGAAAATTTAGCCAGTTCCATTATTCTTTCACACAATCACCCATCAGGAAATATTGTGCCAAGTGAAGCAGATAAAGCTTTAACAAGAAAACTAAAAGATGCAGGGGACTTGCTGGATATACCGGTATTAGACCATATTATCTTTACCGATGAAAAGTATTTCAGCTTTGCAGATGAAGGAATATTTTAAGAGGATTTTAGTAAGACGGGAGAATACCGGAAGTAAAGATGATATTCTCCTGTCTTTAAAAGTAAAACTATTTACCTCTCTCTTTATAGATTTTTTGCAATCTTGCTCCTACGATAAAAGCTGCTACAAAAAGGGCGATAAAAAATGCTAAACCTGAGTATCCCATTTTATTAAGTATATTTAGATTATTAAAATTGAGTTTCTAACCGTTTTGACAAAGTTAAGGTTCAAAATTGAAAAAAGCGCAATTGTCCCTTAAACTTTCTGTTAAAGTACACCCTTTGTCGAAGGCAGGTTATCCAATTCTCTAATGTCTCTTTTAACGGCCATTTTAATAGATTTTGCGAATCCTTTAAAAATAGCCTCAATTTTATGGTGTTCGTTTTCGCCTTCTGCCTTAATATTTAGATTACATTTGGCTGTATCGGTAAATGATTTAAAGAAATGATAAAACATCTCTGTCGGCATTTCACCGATTTTTTCTCTTTTGAAACCTGCCTCCCAAACCAGCCAGTTTCTTCCTGAAAAATCAATCGCAACCTGTGCCAGTACATCATCCATCGGCAATAAGAAACCATATCTTGAAATACCTCTTTTCTCACCTAAAGCTTTCAGATAAGCTTCTCCCAATGCTAAAGCGGTATCCTCAATTGTATGATGTTCGTCGATATGCAGATCGCCTTCTACTTTCACAGACAAATCCGCACCCGAATGTTTTGCAAGCTGGTCAAGCATATGATCGAAGAAACCCAAACCTGTCTGCATATCAGATTTTCCGGTTCCGTCAAGATTTAAATCTATCCGGATTTTAGTTTCTTTGGTGATTCTTTCCACGGAAGCCTTACGGGCAGGCAGTTTCAGAAACTCATAAATTTCGTCCCAATTCTTCGTTGTCAGAGCAGTTACCGCATTTAACTCCGCTTTTTCCGGGGCATTTTCTCCGATAAAAACAGCTTTAGCTCCTAAATTAACAGCAAGCTGTACATCGGTAAGACGATCACCCAGCACATAAGAATTAGCCAGGTCATACGTTCCGGTAAGATATTTTGTTAACATTCCTGTACCAGGCTTACGGGTAGCTGCATTTTCGTGCTCAAAAGTTTTATCAATACAAATCTCATCAAAGTGAACATTCTCACTTTCAAGAATCTGCATCATTTTATTATGAGCCGGCCAGAAAGTATCTTCAGGAAAAGAAGAAGTACCAAGTCCGTCCTGATTGGTAACCATTACCAATTCAAAATCTGTCTCTTCAGCAATCTTTCTGAGGTTTGAAAGTGCTAAGGGTAAAAAAGACAACTTTTCAAGAGAATCAACCTGAAAATCAACCGGAGGCTCAACAATGATTGTGCCGTCCCTATCAATAAATAATACTTTTTTCATCCTGCAAAGTTACGTAGAAGAAGTAAGCCGTAAACTCAAAAATCCAAGTTTTTTCTTGCTTTTTTAAGTATTTATCACGTAATGATTGTAAATTTGAGGTAGTCTAAATCAAAAACAAATTTATTCGGGATTTAAAATTAAGTCTGGAATTACCTAAATTACGGAGTATGAATATTTTAGCTGAGTTGAAAAATCTTTTAAATGAAGATATCGTGCGGAAGGCAGCTAACCTCACGGGAGAAAAAGAAGACAAAACTAAAATTGCCTTGGATGGCCTTGTCCCGACGATAGTAGGTGGTCTGATGAAAAGAGCAGCCAACGAAGCCGGTGCAGCTACTTTGATGAATGTCATCAAAAAAGGCAATCATGATGAAAATAATATTGAAATAGTTCAGAAAGCTTTAACAAGTATTGATAATTTAAAGGAATTTGTTCCGTCAGGACATAATATTATCAGTATGTTGCTTCCTGACAAAAAAAGTTCTATTGCCGCAATGATTTCAAGTTATGCCGGAATTCATAATTCTTCGGCCACTTCCTTACTTGCCATTGTTGCCCCTCTAGTGGTTGGGAGACTCGGAAAAGAAGTAAGAACCCAAAATCTTGATAAAGAAAGCCTTGCGAATTTATTACTGACCCAAAAAGACTATTTATTAGAAGAAACTGCTGAAAGCCTTCAAAATAAAATGATCGATGTAATGGGAATTGACAGTTTCTTAAGTCAGGAACTGCGTTCAGTTTCATTCCCTTCAGCTTCACCGATTAAAGCAACCAGTACCGGCAGTTCAATACCTCCGAGACAATCAGAATCTTCACTGGAGTCAAAGCCGACTGTTACTTATTCTACGAAAGATTATGATGAAGAGGGTTCCGGGGGATTTTCTCTTCCGAAATGGGTTTTACCGGCAGTACTTACACTGGCTGTTTTAGGTGCCGCTGGTTATTTTCTGGCTACTTACGACTGGAGCAGTGTTAATTCAACCAGTGAGCCGGATTCTGCCTCACTTGAGCAGGTTACCGGAGCAAAGATTGATACAACCAGTCTTTCTGCTGTAAAAAAAGATTCTGTAAAAACCGATTCAGCAGCAATCGCATCAACTCCTAAAAAAGTAGTAGGTCTTGATCTGCCAAACGGACAAAAAATTGATCTGGAAGAAGGTTCATTCAATTTCCAGTTTGCTAAATACCTGGCCGACAGTTCTTCGAAACCTCTTAAAGTTTTCACGATTGATAATCTTAATTTTGAACTGAATTCAGCTCTTTTGACCCAGGGATCAGAAAAGACCGTTGAAGATTTGTCTAAAATTATGCTGGCTTATCCGAAACTTCAGATTAAGCTAATCGGTTATACTGAAAATACCGGAGATACACTGGCCAACAAAAAGTTATCTTTGAAAAGAACTATTACCGTAAGAACGATGCTTTTAAAGTCAGGGATTAATTTATTAAGAATTGACATGGAAGGTAAAGGTCCTTACAACCCTATCGCCAGCAATGCAACGCCGGAAGGGCGTGACAAAAACAGAAGATTAGAATTGAAAGTTGTTCATAAATAAGATTTCCGGAGAGTTTTAAGTGTCTTTTCTGTAAAGCTTTTATTACGGTAAAATTAAACTTAAAACTCTCTGTCAAACGTTTTATTTACATTTCTTAATCTAAAAAAAATACAATTAATTTTGTCCTTTCAAATCGAAAGCGTATCTTTGTAAAAAATTAGTACAAAACATCCGCTCAACTCTTATTCACTCTAGAATTAAGCAAAGCATACCGGCATCAGAAGCTTGTTACTTAGACCTAAATACGGAGTGCTTACCTTTTCTTCCCAATCTTTTTGGGCTATCGGCAAGAGTTAATTACGGATGTTCGGGCATCGTAATTAAATTTCAAAAACAACACAATTCCCCTGCTACTAAGACATACAGGCATTTTCATTTGATGCCCTCTATATTTGTGTCTAAGCGTTTTGGTGGCAATTAAAAAATATGAGTCAATTATTAAGATTCGACGAGCTTTCTCTTTCACAGGAGGTTCAACAGGCGGTTACGGACATGGGTTTCGAGACTGCATCCCCAATTCAGTCAGAAGCTATTCCATTTATCCTGGAAGGTCGTGACGTGATAGGCCAGGCGCAAACCGGTACCGGTAAAACCGCTGCATTCGGGATTCCAATGATCGAGAGTACTGTTCCTTTCGAAAAATATGTTCAGGGACTGATCCTTTGCCCAACCCGTGAACTTGCCGTTCAGGTAACAGAGGAGATTAAAAAATTATCCAAGTATAAAAAAGGTGTTTTTGTTACTACTGTTTACGGTGGTGACTCTATCGAACGTCAGATTAAGTCATTAAAATCAGGAGCAAACATCGTAGTTGGTACTCCTGGCCGTGTTATTGACCTTATCGAAAGACGTGCTTTGAAGTTAGAAAATGTTAAAATGGCGGTTTTAGATGAAGCCGATGAAATGTTAGACATGGGTTTCCGTGAAGACATCGAAAGCATTTTACAGGAAACTAACGAGAATCGTCAGACTATCTTCTTCTCGGCAACTATGTCAAAACCTATTATGGCTTTGACTACCCGTTATCAGAATAATCCAAAACTGGTTAAAGTTGTTAAAAACGAAATCACTAACGCCAATATTGAGCAATTGTACTTCGACGTGAAGGGCAGAGCTAAAATGGAGGTTATGACTCGTTTGATTGACTTCTATGGCTTGAAACTGATGCTTGTTTTCTGTAATCAGAAGAAAAAAGTGGACGAAGTAGTAGAAGAACTTCAATTACGTGGTTATGCGGCAGAAGGTCTTCACGGAGATTTACGCCAACAGCAACGTAATAATGTAATGTCTAAATTCCGCTCAGGTGTTGTAACGATTCTTGTTGCAACTGACGTAGCGGCACGTGGTTTGGATGTTGATAATGTTGATGCTGTATTCAATTACGATATTCCATTAGACGAAGAATATTACGTACACCGTATCGGCCGTACAGGTCGCGCAGGTAAATCAGGTAAAGCATTTACTTTGGTTGTAGGAGCTGAGCGTAACCGTCTTCGTGAAATTATGAATTACACTAAAGTTAAAATTGACAAAGGTGTTATTCCTACTTTCTCTGATGTGGTTGGTGTGAAAAAAGGAATGTTTATCGAAAGAATTCAGAATGCTATTGAAGGTGGTGATCTTGAATTGTTCGGAGACGTTTTGGAAAATCTGCATCATGCCGGATTCAGCACAGAACAAATCGTTTCTGCTTTGGTGAAAATGAATATGGGTATCACCAAAAATGAATTCGCTGATGAGAACCTTGACGGTGAAATTGAACGTCAGCAACGCAGAAATGAAGGTGGTGGTCGTTTTGATCGCAATAGCCGTGATTCAGGTCGTCGTGGTGAAGGCCGTTTTGATCGTAACAACCGTGATTCAGGCCGTCGTGGCGAAGGTCGTTTTGAGAACAGACGTTCTGATGAGCGTGGTCCACGTACGGACAAAGCTGGTAAACCATACCGCAAAGACCCTAACATGGTCAGAATGTTCGTAAATATCGGCTTTAATGAGAAAATCTCCCCGGCCAATATCGTAGGAGCATTTGCAGGTGAATCAGGTATTCCGGGTAATGCTTTAGGACAAATTGATATTTTCGACAAATATTCATTTGTTGATGTCCCTAAAGAATATGCCACAACTGTTTTAGACAAAATGGAAGGTGCTTCTATCAAAGGCAAAAGAGTAAACGTAGAAGTAGCTAAACCAGCGAACTAGGTTTATCCCGAGCATATACAAAAGGAGCCGATAGCAATTATCGGCTCCTTTTTGTTGGTTTCAAGTAAGCTCCTGTAAAGCATCTTCTATATCCGGAAATTCAAATTCAAAACCATTTTCCAGTAAGATAGCCGGATAAACATTTCTGCTCTTTAACAAAAGTTCTGCTTCTGTCCGAATGAAAAAAGCTCCTGTTCTCAACAGAAATTCAGGTAAATTAAGTCCGAACGGAAAATGAAGGCATTTTCTTAATGTCCTCATAAAAAAGACATTGCTAACCGGATTCGGAGCAGTAAGATTGATGCACCCTTTGATTTCGGCATGATCAATTATAAATTCAACCGCTCTGCAAAAATCCAAATAATGAATCCAGCTCATCATTTGATTTCCTGAACCTTGTTTTCCTCCCAAACCAATCAGTGAGATCGCCTTCATTTTCGAAAATGCCCCTCCTTCCCTTCCTAAGACAATAGAAGTTCTGAGGGTTACTTTTCTTACAACTGGGGTTACTTTTTCAAAAAACTGTTCTTCCCATTGTTTACAAATATCCATAGAAAAATCATCTCCTGTCACACCATTCTTCTCAGTCATTAATGTACTTTCCGAATGAACATAAATAGTAGCACTACTGGTATTTAACCAGATTCCCGGGGGATTTTTAGTCATTTCAATTGCCTTTTGAAGCACTTTCGTGCTTTTTATTCTTGAATCCAGAATCATTTTTCTGTTCTTCAGAGTATATCTGCAATCAACAGACTTTCCGGAAAGGTTAATTAAGGCATCTGCACCATCCAATTGACTGGTCCAATTGCCCAAATGCTCTCCATCCCAATAGATTTCAGTGTTAATGGCAGGTCTTCTGCTTAAAATAATCAACTCATGCCCTTTTACTATAAAATATTTTTGCAGGCATTTCCCTAAAAATCCGGAACCTCCGGCTATAATTATTTTCATTTTTTTACCCTGATAAGTCTGTTAAAGGTTCGCTATTGTAGTATCATCATCATTCCTAAACCAAAAAACCGATACATTACCCAGGTAATTGAAGGAAGCCAGCCGATCTGCAAAACAGAGCATCTTTTAAAATGTTCCAGAAACATATAACTTACCACTACTATGAAATAGATCAAATGAAGAAATGGTGAAAACGTAAAAAACAAAGGAGGTATCAGCAAGATGGTTCCGATCAGAGAAACTGTCATCATATTGTTGAGATAATCCATCGTTTTATGTTTCAGTAATCTATGTAAAAACAAGGTCTGCCAGACAATCTGACCTAAACAAATCACTAACTCTCTCAAAAAATGATCTTCCCAGCCAAAGTACAGGTTAATGCCATGGGTATATTTAAATAAAATGAAAGAGGAAAACAACCAGATGAATCCTATATAGAAAATCCTTTTTCCGGTATTTTCCTCATGAATTACCCCTCTTCGCATGAAACGTAAAAATCTTCCCGCTTTTCTTTCAAGTCTGTAAGCTCCTGCATTGAATTTATCATCTGCTTTAGCTTCACTGTTGTCCGGTTTATTGAATTGTAAATTTTTCATATTTTTCAATATTTAATGAAACATAAAATAAAAATGATTAATTGATTTTATAATTACTAAGTATTATCTGATACATTCAAATTCACTAAACCTTATTAAGGCCAAGAATTATAATATTTCATACGTCTTAAGATATGATATTATAGTCTCAGATTCTCTGTGTAAAGGTAAGTAAAAATAAATTATATTTTCAATAATTATTGAAAATATAATTTATTTTGAATAATCCAAAAGAAGAAGTTTGTTAAATATGAGAAATTTTAGTTTGTTTAATGCTGCTCAAAAAATTGATGATTTCACCAAAATCCCGGCCAAACTAATACAATTTCTTCTTGACAAAACCATATTTATTCATTAACTTTCTCTAAACCAATCATTTTGACAACTATGAATACGATTCAACGCATTGAACACTGGGGTGATACCCACCACCCTGCTTGGCTTGACATCTTAAGAATTGCATTAGGTGTCTTATTATTTTTAAAAGGTGTAAGCTTCATCGGTGATACCACACAATTATCTCATCTGATTGCAGGCTTAAACTTTAATATCTGGACTGTGGGAGCTGTACATTATGTGGCTTTTGCCCATTTGGTGGGAGGAATATTAATTGCAATCGGTTGTCTGACCCGTGTTGCCGTTGCATTTCAGCTACCTGTCTTATTAGTTGCGGTGTTCTATGCAAACATTAGTCAGGGCTTCTCTTTTCTGAACTCTGAATTCTGGTTATCAGTTATTACGCTTTTAGCATTGATCTTATTCTTTGTAATTGGCTCAGGAAAGTTCTCTTTTGATGAATATGCAAGAGTAAACGGCCCGAAATCAATCACTAAAAAATAATTTAAAAATAAAGAGAATTTATTGGAATTTTCCCTTAAACCTTTCTCATTTTCATAAGTCTTACTGATAGTTTTAACAAATTAAACTATTCGATCATGAGAAAGACTTTGTTTGCCTTAGCGGTTGCAGTCGGAGTTATTGCAGCAGCTTATACTCAATCTGCCTATGCATCATCGCAAGAGCCTAAAGCACAGAAAGGGGCTAAGCATGAAATGAAGCACGAAAAAATGGCAATGAAACATCATAATAAAATGCACACTAAAAAACATGCTAAATAGAAAGCATGAATTTTCAGAAAAACAGGATTGGGAATCGCCAATCCTGTTTTTCTGTTTTAAGTTCTTTGGATAATCTTCTCAAAATATCATTGACTAATCTGAATTCTTAAGGAGGCTTCAGGAGTTAATTCAAAATAATCTAAGAGGTCTTCATTCTCTCAGGGGATAAATTTATTGCTTTACCAGGTAAATTATCCTCCACCCCTTCTTTAAAGCCACCCAAAATTACATTTGTATTTAACTTTCAAATGTTTTGCATTTCCCAATTTCTTACCATAAATCAAAAAATATCTCATTTTATTATGAAAAATTCAATAAAGTAGATTGTAAATTTTGGTATTTTAATTTTTAAACAGAAATTCACTTTTGATAAGTCAATAATCCGACTTTATTCTTCAACACACCAGTTAAACTTATTCAAAACTAAAAGTTTAATTAATGATGTTGAAGTTTTATAGCTTGATTCTACTTCTGATT
>NZ_FOXH01000010.1 GCF_900115665.1 Pseudarcicella hirudinis | reverse complement strand
GCAATATAGTATTGAATGTAAATGTATTGGATAAAGCAGAGAAGGACAAGAAAATAGAGGCTGTTTGGGGGTATTTGGGTGATGGGGATAAAACCCAGGAAGACCATCAAGCTACCTTTCCGGTTACAGGTACTCAATTACATGAAACATTTCCGGACACACCACAAGACAGATGTGATGAGGTGGCTGCTTTGTTGAACAAATATTCAGATAAGTTTGAGATAAATACTCCACTAAGGATGGCTCATTTCCTGGGGCAGGTAGGTCATGAAACTGGAGAATTTAAAGGTAACAGTTTCAAGGAAGGGACTTGCTATAGCGAAACAGGAAAATGGTCAATATGGTTTAATCAAACATGGAAGGAGGCTCCTTATGATAGAGCATCGTGTAGTGATGTTAATGTAGGTCATGAGAAAAATAATTGGAATACTTTATCTGATGTTCCTAAAAAATACAGGTGTGGGGCTGGTGAGATTTCAGCAAAAGAAGCTGGTAAAAACTTATTTTGTTATGTGTACAGATGTGAAGGAGGGAATGGAGGGGAAGCTAGTTGTGATGGATATACATATAGGGGGCATGGCTTCTTACATTTAACATGGAAAAAACAATATAAAGAATTTGATGATTGGCTTTATGCTCAGGGAATGGGTAGAGATTACAAAAAAGTGGTGTCAGATCCAGATGAAGCCTTTGATGATATGGAAATCTCTTGTCTATCTGGTATGTGGTATTGGAAATTAAATGATGGAAATAAAGCTTCAGATGAAGCCATACCTAGTAATGAGAATTTTGATGAAAAGTTTAAACTTGTTTCAAAGGTAGTCAACACAAAAGCCGAGAACAATGAAAACAGAAAGAGAATATTTACAAACGCATATAATGTCTTAAAAAAATGAATAAGATTTGGATACTATGTTTGCTGATTGTTACAAAAGGTACAGCACAAATACAACAAGATAAAGCTTCAAATAGAAAAAATAAAACAGTATTAACTGCAAATAAATTTCTAGAAGGATATGCATGGGTTTATGAAAGAAATGATAATTTTCCTAATGCTGATCAAAGCATCTGGATATATAATGAAAATAGATTATATAATATTGAGAATGAGAAAATTCCCAAGAAACCAATTAGCTTTTATTGTTTTTTCGAACGAAGTCCTTTTCGGTATATAGATTCTGTTAAAAATGATGTTTATATTCCTATTCCCAAAGATTCGATTTTTTTGGATTTGAAAATAAATCCAATAGGGAATAACAACCTTTTCGTTACTGAGGATGCTGATACGATTCCAAATCCAAATATTGAGAATCAACATGGAACGATGTCCTATTCATTTGTAATTAGTATGCCAAATCATATTGAAACGAATAGGACTTGGCTTCCGTCCCCTACAACGATTGGTGGAATAACACGTATCTTAGAACCTCCCCAGTCTGTCCAAGATTTTATTAGATACCTACGTAGAGATAAAATGGATAAGATAAGCAACAATAAAGTTATCATTAATAAATCCCCCGGGAAACCATCCCAAATGTACCTCCTCAAAGGTGATGAAGTAGAGATTTTAGAAACCCAAGATGATTGGCTAAAAATCCGATACTATGGCTCGAAAACCATCGAAGGCTGGATAAAGAAAAACGATGTAGAATAGCTATAATAAAGCAGGCTGGAAGGCTTGCTTTTCTTTTTGGTAGATCATTCCCCTCATCTGTCCGCATAAATGAGTAAATCGCAAGCAACATCGAAAATATCTTCCGGGAATAATAAACAGATAAGGGTTTACCCCGCTTGATTCAAAACATTTTTTGCTATTGCTTTATAACTGCCAATGAGTATAATTTTCAATTCCCAAAAAATCGGCTTAAACCTAAATATCCCTTTTCCAGGATTTTGCATAAGACAAATACTTATTCAAAATCCTTTTAATGCATCATCACGAGCTCCAGACTTGTCCAGACAATCTCTCCCATTGTTTTGCATTTCAAAAACTTCTTGTCTCCATAGAAATCAGCCAGTTCCTTTCTGAGCTGGTCGATATTCTCAGGCAATGATATTTCATCTTTAGCCATTACGTCCATTAAATCATATGTCCGCTGGCTTTCCACCCTTAGTCTTCCGGACATTAAGGCTCTTTCTTCATACTGATATTGCTTTACCGACTCCGGCGTCATGTATTTCATTCCCAGCTCTATCAGCGGATTATTCTGTTTAAAATACTGTGGCATATAAACAGATCTCTTGGCTTCATAACTTTGCTGATCGAAATCAATTGCTCTGATCCGGTAATAAGTTTCCTCAAAATCAGGAGTAGTAACTATAACAAAATTGGAAGAGTGCATATCTCCCAGCAATTGTACAAAACAGCGCTCGTTGAATTTAATAAACTCTTTTGCCAACCTGATAGGATTCAGATCAGGGGCGGTCAGATTTGATTTGAAAAACTGATCTCCCGGTATTCCGGCAATATGTTCTTCTATAAGCGTTTCCCGGTTGGTGATATAACTGATACGATTTGGAGAAAGAATATGTTCAAGTTCCAGGCCATACACCCTGGATGCATCAGCTCTTTTGATATAGAAATAGTCAAAATTGTCATTCACCCGGTTAACAATCCTGATTCTGAAAGGTTGGGTATTGCCATAAGAACAAATATCCACTCTGTCAACAGTAAGGTGTTTGATTACCTTTTCATCTCCGTCAGTCTTTAAATCGGCATAAATTGTTTTTAATGCCTCATAAATCTCTTCAATTTCTGAAGGAGAGTAGAAAACGGTTTCCCATAAAGTATCATTCCCTTTTTTGTCATACAAAGAAATCGTATTCTCGAAACGCTTCAGATCCTCATATTGAATTGGTAACGGAAACTCACGGTTGTATTTCATCAAATACTTACGGAGTTGATTATTAATTCTGAACGGTATTTTTTTCTTTGTAATAAGGGCCATTTCAAACAGTTTACTGAAAAAATAAAAAGGCTCTCTGCGCCTTGAAATCAGGATTACGATAATTATTCCAGGTAATCGAGGTCTTTTGTAAAAGTTTCATCCAGTTTAGTGGTAGCCCAAAGTGCTGAAAAGCAACAAACCACCCCTACTACCATGGCGGCATTTACAATACCTATTTGTGGTATTAATGCTTTAAAACCTATGGTGATAGGAATCAGTGCTCCCCGAACGAAATTAGGTACCGTGGTGGTAACAGTGGCTCTCAGGTTTGTACCAAATTGTTCTGAAGCCATCGTTACGAAAACCGCCCAGTATCCTCCAAAGAAGCCCAGCATTAAGCATATGATGTAAAAAATGTCAGAAGAAACTCCGTTACAGAGATACAGATAACAGACAATAAAAAAGAAGCAGATCCCGACAAATATATAGACGGTCTTTTTCCTGCTTCGTAACAGCTGACTTATTAAACCACTTAAAAAGTCCCCGATTGAAAGACCTATATACGTGTACATGATCGTTTTATTCCCGAGAATCGGTTCTCCTGTTATACCTAACGCTTTACTAAGTTCAGGAGCGGCAAGAATCAGAATACCGACAACACACCAGACAGGTAAGCCTATCAAAATGCAGTAAATGTATTTTTTAAATCGCTCTGTATTGGTAAAAAGACTTATAAAATCTCCTTTGGAAACATCTTCTTTTACATTCTTAAAAAGTACAGATTCGAACGTTCCGACACGCAAAACCAGCAACGCCAGCCCCATTGCTCCTCCGATAAAATAGGAAATCCTCCACCATTCTGGGTCAGGACTTAAACCGGCAATGATTGCGGCAGTCACAGCTCCCAATGCCCCGACTCCTGCGATAAACAAAGCACCAATTCCTCTTTTTTCTCTGGGCAGAGATTCATTAACGAGTGTTATCCCGGCACCTAATTCTCCTGCCAGCCCTATTCCTGCTAAAAATCTGAGAATTGCATAGGTAGTAAGGTCATGTACAAATCCATTGGCAACATTGGCAAGTGAATACAGGAGAATGGAGCCAAACAATACCGATTTTCTTCCTTTTTTGTCGCCCCAGATCCCCCAGATTATGCCTCCTAACAGCATACCTGCCATCTGGATATTCAACAGATTTAAACCTTGCGACAATTGTTGTTCTTTGGATAGTCCTAAACTGGCCAGACTTTGGTTTCTTACCACGCCAAATAATATCAGGTCATATACATCTACAAAGTAGCCCAGGGAGGCTACTGCAATAAGAATTTTAGTGTTTCGTGAGATAGAAGTTTCAGTCATTTTCAAAGAAAAAAGAGTTAGAAACTGAATTTACTTCGTTTTAATGAATCCTGATACAATTTTCGGAAAAATAATACCCTGATGATCACCTGAGGAGTTTTGATATGGGAGAAATGAAGTATTGCCCCTTCGAAACACAGCAAAAGATTATCCTGATATTGAAAATCAATTGCTGTGCACCAAAAAGCTCATTTATTACCGGAAAACCTGTTTACTACCAACGGGCCAGCATTTGAGAACGCTGAGAATCCAGTTTGAGGAAGATAAATAACAAGATTGAAAAAGACCAGAGAGAAGACCCTCCGTAGCTAAAGAAAGGCAATGGGATTCCGATTACGGGCATTAAGCCAATGGTCATCCCCAGATTTACCAAAAAGTGGAAGAAAATAATGGAAGCCACCCCATAACCGTATACTCTGGCAAACCTCGACTTCTGTCGGTCTGCCAGATAAACCAGTCTGAGCAAAAGTGCTATAAACAAGGAAATAACAAAAATGCTTCCCAGGAATCCATGCTCCTCTCCAATGGTACAGAAAATAAAATCTGTACTTTGTTCGGGTACAAAATCGAATTTAGTCTGTGTTCCTTCAAGAAAACCTTTTCCCAATAAACCACCGGAGCCAATCGCAATTTTAGATTGTGTTACGTGATAACCAACCCCTTTTCTATCGATAGTCGGGTCGATGAGTACTTTAATACGATTGCGCTGGTGTTCTTTTAGAACATCCTCTATCACAAAATCAACAGCAAAAACCAGTGCCATCATTCCGGCAATAATAACCCCTAAAAGAACTGCATTTCTGACGGTTCTTTCGTAACGTGGCTGTATCAGAATAATGATTCCGGCCAATATCAGCAATCCTATAAAAATATACAGAGACTCTACTAAAAGAGCCAGAATGAACAAAGTAATCAGCGTCAGTAAAATAGCCGGATAAATCCCCGGAAGGCCTTCTCTGTATAGCACAATCATTAAAGAAGCAAAGACCAGAGCTGATCCTGTTTCGTTTGAAGCAATAATCAATAATGGAGGAACTGCGACAATTAAAGCCACATTGAACTGGTCTCTGAAACGGGTTAAATTTACAAGAGGGGTACTGATATACCTTGCCAGTGCCAGTACTGTGGCCATCTTGGCAAATTCGGCGGGTTGCAGGGAAAAACCTCCGATTTTAAACCAGGAGTGAGAACCGTTAATTGTCGCCCCGAAAAGAATTACGCCTATCAGCAGTAAAATAAAGAAACCATATATGAAAAAGGCAAAAGTCTCATAAAACCTGTAGTCTATTACCAATATTGAGATAATCAGCAATATAGTGGTACCAATCCAGATAATCTGCTTTCCGGCATTGGTATCATAAAATTCCTTATCAAAAACCCACAGCGGATGTTCCGGGTCATACACGGCTGCATAAATGTTAGACCATCCTACTCCTACACAAATTAAAAATAAAAGGACAGTCACCCAATCCAGGTTTCTCGATATTTGTTGCTCTTCTCTTGCCAAAATTTACTGTATGAAAATTTTATTGTTTTTTTGTTTCCGGATTGCCGGGTAATAGTACAAGCGGTACTGGTTTGTCAACCTTTTTAGGGTAATAATTCCCCTTAAAGATGTCCAGGTTTCTGATTCCGTCTTTTAAAGATTTATACATTTGGATCTTCAGAGAATCAACTCTCGATCTCACAGGGCTTCCGGTAGGAATAACATTCGCTTCATAGCTGGTGGCAATAATTTTCTGCTTCATAGCCTCCCTTTCAACCTTACCGGTTAAATATCTTTCTATAATCAATGAGGCAATCGGAGCACTTGCTGACCCCCCGAATCCGGCATTTTCCACAAAAACAGCTACAGCAATTTTGGGATCATCTTTAGGAGCAAAGCAAATAAAAATGGCACTATCCTTTCCTTTTTTGTTTTGGGAAGTTCCTGTCTTACCGCAAACCTGAATTCCCGGAACAATTGCGCCGGTACCTGTTCCATGATTTACCACATCCATCATCCCGTCAATCACCACATTGAAATGCCTTTCAGCCACCCCAACACTTATTTTCTCTTTATATTTAGGGTCAATATTACCGTATGTTCCTATTCCTTTCACCAGATGTGGACGAATATACCAGCCTCTGTTCGCTATGATAGCGGCGACGTTTGCCATTTTCAAAGGACTTACGATTAACTCTCCTTCCCCGATACTTAAAGAGTAGAAATTGGAAAATTTCCAGGTAAACTGACCTTTATAGACTTTGTTATAGTAATCCACGTCCGGTAACTTTCCTCTTTTCTCATTTGGCAAATCAATACCCAGCTCCTGTCCGATTCCAAATTTAGCAACCAGTTCATCCCATTTTCTCAATCCGATTGCCGATTTTTTAAACAGATTGGGTTCATTGTTATTATAAATCATTCGTTTGAAAGTATGATAAAAATAACCATTGCAGGATTGCATAATAGCTCCCCTTAAATTAAGTGCACTATGACCATGACAATGCATCGGAGAGCCGCCATCACCCTGAATTGTATTGGGAGTAATCACACCCATTTGCAAACCAACGAGAGATTGGATTATTTTAAATGTTGATCCGGGACGATAATACGCACTTGGCGGACGATTCAGTAAAGGATTTAAGTTATTTAAGGCAAGTGTGCGGTAATATTTGGAGAAATTACGACCCGACAAGAGAAACGGATCATAAGTTGGTGCTGAAGCCATAGCAATCACCTCTCCGGTTTTAGGCTCAATGGCTACAATACTTCCTACTTTATTTTGCATGAGGCTGTCTGCCAGTTCCTGAACTCCTAAATCCACAGAAGAAATAAGATTTGTTCCGGCTACCGGGTTGATATCAAGCGCTCCGTTTTTATAGGCTCCTTTTTCAACACCATTGCTGTTTACCATCATATATTTCACACCTCTCTGGCCTCTCAAAACATCTTCATATTGCTTTTCAAGTCCGGTCACACCAATATAATCGCCTTGCTGGTAATACTCTTCCTCCTGATTTTCAAGTCTTTCCGGGCTGATTTCGCCAATATATCCAAGGGCATTTGCCATGGTAGGTGCCTGATAAGTTCTTCGGGCATTTGTAGAAAAAGTAAAGCCCGGATAATCTACCAAAGCATCCTGTACTCTCGCAAAATCTTCTTTGGAAAGCTGACGGAGAAAAAGCGAAGGTCTTACTTTTGAGAATCTTTTGGCGATTGTGGTGAGGCTGTCAAAATCCCGTTTCCTGATATCAAAAATCCTGCAAAATCTGAGGGTATCCTGTACTCTGGCTTTTCTGGGTGTGATATACAGATCGTAAACAGGTGTGTTATACACGATTAATTTCTTATTCCGGTCATAGATTTCTCCGCGGAACGGCACCTGAACGACCTTACGAATGGCGTTATTATCCGCAGCTCTTTCATAAGTATCATCCAATACCTGTATAAATAATAGTTTGATGAGAAAGATTAATCCCACCAATATGAAAAATCCTTGAATTACTCGTTTTCTTAACTCGTCCACTACTTCTTAATACGCTACGGGTTACTGGTTAATTTAGGCAATTATACTTTCTGAAATTTTAACGAATGGCTTTCAATATTAAATGCAAAAGAGCGAAAAAATCTTTTCCATCCACCAAAAGGATAAGAAACAATGAGTAAAACCCTATTTTTTTCTCCCTTTTTGTAATTAATACAAAATTTGAATTTTTTCAGAAGATTATCAAGTTATTAGCGAAAGAGTTGTATTATTTTTAGGGCTTACATTGAAGAATTTTTAATAATTGTCATCAGAACCTTTTTCTGGTTTCATCCCTGATCCCGGACTAACCTGATTAGTTATTCTTTGGGAAGGCTTTTAATAAAGAGGTACATCGATCCAAAAATAAAAAGCATAGAACAGGCAATGGTAAACCATGGAGTTTTTGTCTGAAACCATTCATCCAGCTTAAGGCCGAGGTACACTCCTGCACCAATACTCACCAGCATTTGTGTACCTGCTCCCATATATTTCAGGTAGGGGTTCTGATCGGGTTCCTGATTCTTGTTTTCCATATAAAAATCTTTGTAAATGTTCGTTTCAGATCAAAAATCAACGATTATTAACTTAAATTTAAACTTAGTTGTCAATTTAAAGAATTGGCATGGAAACTGATACTAAATTTGCATTAATTTACGTTAGGGTAAACATGACAAATAAATTCCCGGAGGCTTCCGGTTTTAAAATCTTGTTTCGTTCAACCTACCTCTTCTTGTTTCTTACATCAATTTTGGATGAAAAAAATATATTATCTTTTCATTATCAGTATTTTATCAGGAGCTTGCTCTCAATACAGCAATTCCCCTGTTAACGTAGGATTCCACAATCTTAACGCAAAATATAACGCTTACTGGCAAGCTAATCTTTTATTGAAAGAAGCTCAAAAAAAATTATTTGATTCAAGAAACGATAATTACAGCCAGATTCTTCCAATTCTTATTCCTACTGATTCCATTTCTGCCGGATCTGTGAAAACCCAGCTGGATGCCGTTATTAAGAAAGCTTCACTTGTTGCAGAAAGACACCAGAATTCAAAGTGGCTTGACGACAGTTATGTCTTAATTGGTATCGCCCGCTTGCTGAAAGAAGACTTTAAAAATGCAGTAGAAACTTTTAAATATGTCAACACGATCAGTGACGATGATAATGCCAAAGACAAAGGTCTTATCCAGCTTATGCGTGCCTACATTGAGCAGGAAGATTATCAGACTGCCGGACGTGTAGCAGAACTTTTGAGAGAAGAGCCCTTAAACGATGAAAACCTCAGGGATTTCTATATCACGAAAGCTTATCTTCATCAACAGAAAAAAGAATATAAGACCAGTGTCGCAATTTTGGAAGAGACGTTTCCGCTGATGAAGAAAAATGAACAAAAGGCCAGGATTCATTTCGCATGCGGACAAATGTATGAAGTACTCGGAAGCATGGAAAGAGCAATGTATCATTATGATCAGGTTCGGAAAAACCGTCCTTCCTATGACTTAGGTTTCTATGCTAATCTTAACAATTCTCTTCTGAAAGGAACGACAGAAGGTTTCCAGAAACTTTTAAGTGATTCTAAAAATAAAGACCTTCAGGATAAAATTTATGAGGCTATGGCCTCGGTAGAAGAACGTAAAAATAATCCTGACGGAACTTCTAAATACCTGAATGAGTCTATTCGAAAAAATACCAATACGGCTCAGCTTCCATTTATTTACCTGAAACTGGCAGACCTGAATTATGAAAAACTTCAGAACTACGAAATTGCTGCAGCCTATTACGACAGCACGGCTGCTTTAATTCCGCCCAAAGATCCTCAGGCAAAAAAAGTATCTGAAAGAAAAGCTTTCCTGGACGATTATGTGAAACAGGTTACCATCATTAAAACTGAAGATTCTCTTCAGAAATTAGCAAAACTGGACCGGAATGCGCTGGACAAAGCCATTGATAAAATTATCCGTGATAAACAGGCCAAAGAAATTATGGAAATGGCCAAAGCTCAGGAAGTAGTAAACAGAGGACAACAACAACTTGCGGCAAGAAATCCTGCGGATCCTTCACTGCAATCCTTTTACTTTTATAATTCAGTAGCCGTTTTGAAAGGGAAAGGAGAGTTTGTTCAAAAATGGAGTATCCGGCCGCTGGAAGATAACTGGAGAAGAAGAAATAAAGATTCAAATGGTTTTGGAGACGGAAATTCTCTTTCCAATCCGACCGGAGTAGGCCAGCCGGCCAATCTTCAGCCTGTTGCAGATGTAAATGAAGGTAAATTAAAGGCTATGAAACAGGAAATTCTTGCCAAAATCCCTTTTACGCCTGAAACCTTATCAGCGTCTAAAAAGAAACAGGAAGATGCCTATTTTGCTTTGGGAAAGATTTATAAACTCAGCTTAAATCAGCCGAGAAATGCAGTTATTACCTTTGAGAAATTACTGTCGGATTTCCCTAAAACAAGCTATGAGGTTGAAGTGCTGTATTTACTATATCTGCTGAGTGAAGGAAACTCAACCGGTCAGGCATTCTATAAAGAGAAGCTGCTTAATAAATTCCCAGATTCTTATTTTACCAGACTCGTAACCAAAGGTGAGGATTCCCCTTTAAGTTCGGGAAAAGAATCTGAGGCTCAGAAACTTTATGAAGAAGCGTACGAATATTATTCTCAGCAGAATTATACAGATGCATTAAGCTTTATTGATACTGCACTCAAAGAATATCCCAATAATCATCTGGAGGATAAGTTTGTATTCCTTAAGATCTTATTGCTGGGAAAAACCCAGGATTTACAGGCTTATCAAAAAGCACTTGATACATTTCTGAAGAGTTATCCGAAAAGTCCGCTGATTCCAAGAGCGAAGGAAATGGTAACGGCCCTGGAAAAGACTCCGAAATAAGATTTAAAGTAACAAGCGGGAGGTTTCGATGATTTTCGAAACCTCCCGCTTGTTACTTTAAAGACCTGTTCTTATCTGCCTTAATACTCCTGACTCATCGGGTGAATCATCAACTCATCTATTACAACATGTTTAGGAGCCGAAAGTATATAAGTAATCACATCTGCCATATCAGTGTCTTTCAACCAGTCGTTATGTTTTTCATCTCCCTGCGGATCAGTATGAAAATGTGTATCAACCAGCCCTGAATACACGACGGACACTTTAATTCCATATCGGCGGACTTCCTTTCTCAATGCCATTGAGAAAGCATCCTGCGCAAACTTGGAAGAACAGTACAGAGAACCTCCGTCGAATACGCGTTTGGCAACATCAGAAGCAATATTGATAATATGCCCTGACCCGGCAGCTTTCATGGCAGGAATCGCAGCTTTAGAAAAAAGGAATGTCCCTTTAACATTTACGTTATAGACATTTTCCCACTCTTCTTCAGTAACATCTTCGGCGGCCTTAAATACGCCATAACCTGCATTATTGATTACAGCATCCAATTTTCCGAATTTCAAAAGAAGTGTTTCCACAGTTCTTCTGCTTAATTCTGAATCAGAAACATCTCCGACGAAAATTTCAGCCTGTGCTCCGAGCAGTTCAATTTCTGCTTTCAGATTCAATAATTCTATCTCACTTCTGGCCACCAGACCAAGATTTACCTGTTTCTGCGCTAGCATCAGCGCCAATGCACGGCCAATCCCTTTAGAGGCTCCTGTAATTAATACTGTTTTACCTTGTAATGACATTTTGATATTGGTTAATGATTTTAAGACAGAAAGGTTCCTGTAAGTATTTAATTACTGAAAAATCGTAACTATTTTTCCAATTTGTACCATTTAATGTCTTTCAGAGGCGTTCTTCTGGCATTTTGCAGATTTACACCAGGACCATAATATCTGGTCAGATAATCCAGAATGATCGGCTCTGTTTCTCCCAGATCCCATAGTTTCTGTTTCTTTTGCATCCATCTGATCTTCTCTGTCCAGCCTTCACGATTTGCTCTGAACTGGGTAATCAGTTTACTGGAATGGCAGGCGGTACACTGGGCTTTTACCATGTCAATGCCCGGGCCATTAACCAAACCTGTTTCAGGATCAATTCCTTTGGTAGAATCAATTCCTGCAGAATAATGTTTTTCGGGTGGGGAAAGAACTCTGTCAGTTGTTCCAGCATTGATAAAAATCAGTCCCATTCCCGTAAAAATTAATATTGTCAAAAAAGCTTTCATTTTTGAGTTCATTAGATCCTGAGAATTATTTACACAATCTTTACAGCTATTCTGTGGCATGAATTATTGAGATATCCTCCCGGATTCCATGCAGGCATTACCATAGGCTGGCTTATCCCTTCGGAATCTACTGCTCTGGCCCATACTTCATAGTATCCTTTACGGGGAAAAGAAAGCTTAGCAGACCAATGCTGCCATGCTAATCTGTTTTTAGGAGTTCTCAGTTCACACTTCTGCCAGGTGGACCCGAAATCTATCGACACATACATTTCTTTTACAGAAAGGTCACCTGCCCAGGCATGTCCCCGAACGTCTAAAACCTTGCCTTCCTCCAGCATAGCTCCTGAGCGCGGATAGGTAATAAGAGATTTTACCGGCATAGACTCTATAATTTTCATATCCGAATCCGGAACTTTTGCCCCAGGTTCAACAGGATATGATGGAATCCGGTAATGGTTTCCGTCCATTTTTTCCCCATCGTGTACTTTATTACGGATTACGATCTTTTGCAGCCATTTTCCGGACACAGAGGCAGGATAACCCCCTAAAATCAAACGAAGCGGATAACCGTGAATCATTGGTATATCCTGTCCGTTGAGAGCCCAGGCAATCAGACTTTCATCTTCCAGGGCCTTTTTTATAGGAACTCCTCTGGAAATAACCGGCTTGGAAGGGTCTCCGCTCAAATGCACATCTTTTCCATAGTATCCTATATAAACAGCATCTTCCTTAATACCGGCAGCTTCCAGGACATCCCTAAGCCTTACTCCGGTCCATTCAGCACAACTTATTCCTCCTTCTTTCCACTGATTCCCTGAAGTTACCGGGAAAAAACCACTTCTTCCGTTTCCTCCGCATTCCAGCTGAATCTGATAAGTATAGGTTTTAAATTTCTTTTTGAGATCAGCCAGGCTAAAACTTTTTTTGGTTCTGGCTGACTCCCCTTCTATCGTCAGGGTCCAATTCTTAACATCCACACTTTCAGGTGGATTTCCATTATTCCTGATAAAAATTTTATCTGTTGGCGTAACTTCATCATCCAGCAGATGAGCCGGAGTTTCCACATTCCAGGGGCGGTCATTCAGTACAACAAGATCCTTGTGTTTTCCGGCCATTTCAAAAGGCTTTTCTTCACCCAGAATCTTTACCCCGGCAGGGATTTTATCGGCAAAGACGATATCGGTTCCGATTGCTGAAAATAATGCAGTCCCCAAACTCTTTTTTATAAATTCCCTACGGTCTTTCAGGTTTTGTTTCATTTCTTATTTTTATTAAACTTTAACTCATTTTCAATACATCCGGCTGTCGCTTTACCCGGAAAAACAATCACGGCCAAACTTCTCTGCCTGGCATAGTACATCTTCCAAAATTACAAAAAGTACAGACAGCCTTATCATTTCTTATTTGAAAATGCTGTAATTACCTTTAATCCAGGGTTCAAATCATTTCGGATCGAATACTTTTTATTGAATTCAATCGTATTAATAATAATTATCTAAATTTGTAAATCTGCAATTTTCTCAATTAAATATCATACGGGTATCGTCATAAAAAATGATACTTTTCCGGCATTTTTTTTTAAAGTTAACTGCCTGAAAAATAATACAAAAGTTACATGGTAAAAATACAAGCTGGTCAATATAAATCATTAATAACCGGCCTATGGAAATGGACATTCCGGGGTCTGATTGCTTTCCTTCTTTACATTGCAGCCGTCAATTATAATGTTTTCTGGCTTTTCGGAGATATGCCGAGTCTGCAGGAATTAGAAAATCCCCGCAGCCAGCTAGCATCAGTGCTTATTTCAGAAGATGGTGCCGAACTTGGAAAGTATTTCCGCGAAAACCGAAGTCCGGCTGAATACGAGCAGCTTTCTCCTAATATTGTCAATGCACTTCTGGCTACAGAAGATGCCCGGTTTTCCAAACATTCCGGGATAGATCTGAGAAGTACATTCAGGGTTATTACCAGTTTTGGTACTTCAGGTGGCGGTAGTACAATTACTCAGCAGCTTGCCAAGAATTTATTTGATACCCGTGATGCCGATGACCCTGAAGAAGGAAACCAATACCGCGGGCTTTTGATGAGAATCAAAGGGTTAAAAACCCTCATTGCCAAAACTAAAGAGTGGATACTTGCGATTCGTCTTGAAAGCCGATATACCAAACAGGAGATCATGAAAATGTATCTGAATGAGGTAAGTTTCGGAAACAACTCCTATGGAATCAGAGTGGCCTGTAAAACATATTTTGGAAAAGATGTTTCAAGTGTAAGTGTTCAGGAAGCTGCACTTTTGGTTGGATTATTACAAAATCCTTCTCTTTATGATCCTAAACTCAGACCTGATAAGGCACGTATGAGAAGAAATGTAGTTTTAGGACAAATGGCTAAATATAACTTTATTACTGAAGAAGAATCTTTGTCTTTACAGGAAAAAAGCCTTGATCTTAACTACAGAGTCGAAAATCAGAATACTGGTTTTGCTCCTTATTTCAGGGAGGCGATCAAAAAGCAATTACAGGGTATTATTGCTGATCTGAACAGCACCAGAGATGAAGAAGACCAATTGAATCTTTACACCAGTGGTTTAAGAATTTATACAACCATTGATTCAAGAATGCAGGAATATGCGCAGGAATCTCTTTTGCAGCACATGAAACAGGAACAGCAAAAGTTTTATGAGCACTGGAAAGGCCGTAACCCATGGGTGGATGAGCATATGCGTGAGTTGAAAGGTTTTCTTAAAACGGCAATGATGAGAACCCAGAAATACAAAGCGCTGATGGAAGTTTACAATGGTGATGAAGATAAAGTATGGGAAGACTTAAAACGTCCGGTAAGAATGACTGTTTTTTCATGGAAGGGAGAAATTGACACGACCATGAGTCCGATGGATTCTCTGAACTATTACAAAAGAATCCTCAATTGCGGTTTTATGGCGATGGATCCGAATAATGGTCATGTGAAGGCCTGGGTAGGCGGAATTAATTATAAATTTTTCAAATTCGATCACGTTCGTCAAAGTAAGCGTCAACCCGGTTCAACATTTAAGCCTTTTGTTTACGCCACAGCGATTGAAAATGACATAGCCACACCATGTGATCATTTCATTGATGAACCTGTCACATTCGGTCCGGAAGATGGTGTTTTACAAAGCTGGACTCCTCAGAATGCTGATGGTAAATATTCCGGAGAATCATTGAGCCTGCGAAGGGCTATGGGGCGATCTATTAACTCTGTTTCCGCCAGATTAATGAAACAAATTGGTCCCCGGAAAATTGCAGATTTTGCTCATAAAGTCGGCATACAAAGTCCATTAGCCGAAGTACCTTCTTTATGTCTGGGAGCAAGTGAAGTTTCTGTATTTGAACAGGTAGCTGCATACAGTACATTTGTTAACGGAGGAGACAAGGTTGACCCGATTATGATTACCCGAATTGAAGACAAAGACGGGAATATTTTAAAAGAGTTTTTCACCATTTCAAAACCTGTAATTACTGATCAGACCGCCTATCTGATGACCTATATGCTGAGAGGTGCGGTGTTAGAACCGGGCGGAACAGCAGAAGGCTTAAAAAGATATGCCTGCGCACAAGGAAATGAAATTGGTGCTAAAACCGGTACTACTTCCAATTACTCAGATGGCTGGTTTATGGGAGCAACACAGAATCTGGTAACGGGTGTATGGGTTGGCGGTGATGACCGTAGTATTCACTTTAGAAATATTAACCTTGGTCAGGGAGCAAAAATGGCCATGCCTGCTTTTGGTTTATTTATGGATAAGGTCTACGCCGATCGTTCTCTTGCGGAAATCGGCTATAAAAAAGAACCCTTCAAGAAACCTGATAATTTTAGTTTTGATTTCAATTGTGGCACGGTAGCCGGACAGGATAGCATTCAGGTGATTTCACCGACACAGAAACCAAAAGATGAAGGTTTGCTGCAATAAGAATTAAGGGGCAAATAAGAAGGCATTATCTCATGTTTGAAAAACGGGATGTTAAAATAATCTTGCTTATTATTTTAACATCCCGTTTCTTCGTTTATTTTACAATCCGTTTCTTCCCTTTTGAATCTATCACCTCTGCACTTATTACATCAGGTGTTAAAAGCAATGTTCTTGAAGATTGTGACAAGAATGAAGTACCATATCCCAGCTCTTCTTTCCTGATTTTACCGTTTTTCAATTTCAATAAGGCAGTTGTTTCAAATGTTCCCAGAGTTTGCGTTCTGACAGGCAGAGCATATTCAAAAAACTTCAGAATATCCCTGTTTTGAGAAGTCGCGGTCAGTACTTTGCCCTGTGCATTGATAAATCTAACCAGTCCTTTAGCATCTCCGAGAACAGAATATCCGCTTTTTTGCAGAGATAAAGGTTCAAATGTGCCATTTCCCTTACCTTTTAGCAATAATCCGTTGAAAGCGTCATAACGTCCCACTGAAACTTCTGAGGAGTAATCATTTCCGGTAATAAGTACGTCCAGATTTCCATCCTGATCAAAATCTTCAGTAATCATACCAAAAATCGGAGCGAATTGTGCCTCAACCGGTAATTCTTTTATCTCAAATTTTCCATTTCCCTTATTCTCAATATAACTGCTCTTCAGCCAGTTCGCTCTTAAAACCAAAGCATCTTTCAGCTCTTCCGGTTTCAGAATCTCAGTGATAGTTGCCTGTGAAAATTTAGCAAAATTATCAAATCGCTGTCTTGTCTGAATAAACTGCTTCGCAAGATCATCCCGGGTATTGTAAGGAAACTCCTTCTTCTCTCCTTTCAGGTCTTTGTAATAAACTGTCGGAATTGCATCATAATTGCCGTCATTATTAAAGTCTTTGGCATAAACACTCACCGGGAATTCATCACTGGCCCGGTTTAAGGTATTCATTCCTAAATTTCCGGCGATAAAGTCCACATCCCCGTCGTTGTCAAAATCTCCGGCAGAAAGACTACTCCACCAACCAACTTTTGTATCAACATCAGACTGCGTACGATGTATCTCAAATTTTCCTTTATTGTTTTTCAGAAAAGTAATTGGCATCCATTCTCCTGCCAGAACCAAATCCTGCCAGCCATCATTGTCAAAATCAGTCCATAAGACGTCACATGTCAAACCTACTCTTTGTAATTGCGGTGCAACCTGTACCGTCACATCTGTAAACTGCAATTTAGGTGATTCGTTTCTGAGAATATAGCTGCTTACCGGTTTAGGATAAGAGCCTGGTTCAACCCTTCCTCCTACAAAAAGGTCAAGATCACCATCCTTATCATAATCAACCGCTTTGATACAGGAACCACTTTTCAGTAAAGCAGGTATTGCTTTTTCATTCAGCTGAAAATTCCCTTTGCCATCGTTTATATAAAAACGATCCTGTAAAGAAGGAGAATCCGAAGGAAATTCATAACTCCCACTTACAATATAAAGATCAAGATCACCATCGTTTTCAGCATCGAACAACAGAACACCCATATCTTCCGATTTTTTATCTGCACCATCCATGCCTGGCAAAAGATCCTGTACAGCAAATTTCCCGGAGCTGTTCTGAATCAGGAATTTCCCTTTATGTTCATTTGATCCTCCGACAAAAATATCTTCCAGTTTATCTCCGTTAACATCCCCTACAGCTATTGCAGGGCCAAACTGAGATAATTTATGAGGCATTAGTTTCTGCACATTGAAATCGATAACATCTGTCTCTTCATGCTTATATGCTACATTCAGATATTCTGTTACATCCTTAAACAAAGCAGCTTCAAGCGGTTTTTGCTCAGTTTTTGAAGGAATTGAGGCATTCTTTTCTTCAAGTGTCAACACCTGATTAGCTTTTACATTTTTCAATACCTGAACTTTACCACTTTGCCAGATAATCTTTACCTGTTCGATAGTATTATTTTTCCCGAGTCCAAAATGAGCGATTGGCTCTATGGTAGATAAGTATCCCCGATAAGGTGTATTTTCATAAACCTGTTTTTTCCCTCCATCGTACGAGACTTCAATCCAGGCTCCAAGCCCCATCAGATTTTTATCAGCTCCTTTAAATTTGATTCGCAGGTAATTACTTTCATTTGGCTTCACCTGAGTCAGGTTATTCCGATAAACCGAAGCCGAATCATTGATATTATTTACAACATAATCCAAATCTCCGTCATTATCCAAATCTGCGTAGGCAGCACCATTTGAAAAACTAGGCTGATTAATTCCCCATGAGTCTGTTACATCATCAAATTTCAGATCTCCTTTATTATGAAAAGCAAAATTTTTGATTTTCACAGAAGGGATATAATTCAGGAGCATGAGCTTTGTCATGATATTTGACATTTCGGCTCTGTAAACAATAAAATCCTGATCGGTAATATCACGTGGGTAACCATTTGTAATAATAATATCCCGCAATCCATCATTATCGAAGTCCGTTACCATCGGAGTCCAGCTCCAATCTGTTTCAGCAATTCCTGCCAGTAATCCCACTTCACTGAAAATAGGTTTACCTGTTGAAGGGTTAACGCCCTGATTTACCTGAAGCGTATTTCTCGGATATTGGAACTGGTAGCCAAATTTCTCGTTATTCTGATAAGTCACGTAGTTATTGGCCGGAGTCATCATCTTTTTACGATAATTCGTTTCAGGCATCATATCTAACGCAATTACATCCACCAGGCCATCATTGTTAATGTCATTTACATCATTTCCCATAGCAGAATATGAGGTATGCTTGAAGTAGTCTCCCGCCTGATCGGTAAATGTACCATCATGGTTATTGATATAAAGCAGGTCATTGGTAAGATAATCGTTCGTTACATAAATATCGTTCCAGCCATCTTTATTAATATCAGTAATATTTATACCAAGGCCGTAACCTTCAATGAGAATGCCGGCCTGTTTTGATACATCGGTAAAAACAGGATGTTTTAATTTTTCATCCCAGTCGTTTCTATACAGTTTATCAGTCCTTTTTGAAGAACCATCTTTAATTTTTTCGTGGTATTTGTTAGGGAACCGAACATCATCCATTTCATTGACAACCAGGAATAAATCCAGATCACCATCATTATCATAGTCAAAGAAAGCAGCATTGGTTGTATGAGTAGTATCAGCAATGCCATATTCATGTGCCATTTCCTTAAAAACGGGTACATTATCTTTGTCCACACCCTGATTTACATACAATAGATTTTGTCTCTGATTTGCATTCTTTTTAGCAGTGGCGCATACATAAATATCAAGTTTATTGTCATTATTTATGTCCACTAAAGCCACACCTGAAGACCAGTTATGATTACCATTTACTTTTGATTTATCAGTAACATCTTCAAATTTAAAATCCCCTTTATTGAGGTATAATTTATTACTTACCTGATTTCCGGTAAAATAGATATCAGTCAGATTATCATTATTAAAGTCTCCTAAAGCTACACCGCCTCCATTGTTGAAATACTCAAAAGTCAGCACATTTAATGAGTCGGTTTCAGTGAGTCGGTTAGAGAATGTCACTCCTGTTTCCCCAGCGGTTAATTGCGTAAACAGGGTACTCTCCTGTCCACAGGAAACGAGAAGGAGGACATTTAATCCCAGAAAATATCGCAAAAGTTTATTTTTCATTTTAAAGAGTGTTTTCATCTTCCGAAGGGAGATTTTAAAAGCAATTCCAAAATAGCCTGATTGCAATTTAACTCCAAATTACTAAATCCGACAGTCAGCGCAAGTTAATAATTGGATGAAATAAATAGGTCAATTTTTGTCTGTCCTTAATAAGCAGGCATTGTGAATCTTAGAAATTTCTTCTGAAAAAGCATTCATATTCAAGCAAAACCCCTTCTCGGTCGGAGAAGGGGTTTTAGAACTGGTACATGAACTAAATGCCTGGTTTTTACACCTTGCATTCCAAATGCACAAACAATATTAATATCCAGGGTTCTGTTTCAGAACATCTTTACCCTGTAAGTCAATCTGAGTCTGAGGAATCGGCTGGTATTCGTTTTTGCCAACTGTATAAGTAGCACCACCGAACATTGTTACCAGTTTTTTACCTTCATAGTTCAAATATCCATTCAATACAGTACCCGCAGTTCCCCAACGAACTAAGTCGAAGAAACGGTGACCTTCACCTGAAAGCTCAATTTTACGTTCAAATTGAACAGCAGTACGAGCTGCGGCTTTGTCAGTCCAAGGAGTATTATAAAGACCGATTACATATTTTGCAGCAGGAGCTCCGCCTTTAGATACAAATCCGGCAGGATTTGATGCTCTTTTACGAACAAGGTTTACATATTCTCTTGCTTTTTCAACACTTCCCGCTTCAATTTCAGCTTCAGCTGCCATCAATAATACGTCAGCATAACGAATCAATAAGTGGTTCATCGCTGCATAACCTCTTGTCCATGAACTACCATCAGTTAATGTACCTTCCTGGCTCTTATAGTAGATATATTTCTTAGGAGAATACGGACCTGCGTAAGATTGATCACGAATCCAGTCTTTACCAGGGTGATCCTGCCAATCCAAATAAGGAATACCACGACGACCGATAGAATGGTCAAGACGAGGGTCAACGTTTCCGGCATCCGGAGTAAACGCATCAGCTGAACCAAGACCGAAGTCAGTTTTCAAAGCATTTGCATCAGTGTTATAAGATCCATCCAACAATGGTAAACCGTTATTATCTGTACGGAATGAGTTTCCTAACTCAAAACTTGGCTGGAAGAAACCGCAACAGTTACCAGGACCGTTTGAACCTGTATTGTAAGGATAGTTCAAATCATCTTCCCAGTTAGAGTTATTAACGTTACCAGTGTTAGCAGCAGACTGAATAACGAAAACTGATTCTTCGTGGTTATCATTGGTAGCATTGAAGATTTCAGAATATCTCGCCACTAAACCATATTTCTTACCATTAGTAGTTTTACCATTAGCAATAACCTGGTCGAACAACGTTTTTGCATCAGGGTATTTTTTCTGATATAAATACACTTTTGCAAGATAAGAAACAGCAGCCCATTTGTTAACTCTACCTACAGCAGCCTGAGTTTCAGGAAGGTTATCAACAGCATATTTCAAATCTGCCTCAATTTTAGGCCATAAGTCAGCTGAATTGTTAACCTTGTCAATTCCGGTACCATAATCTAAAGTCTCATCAACATACGGAGTATTATTGAAGATTCTTTTCAATTCAAAGTAGTAATGAGCTCTAAGGAAGCGGGCTTCACCAGAGATTCTCTTCTTATCATCAGCACTAACATCAGAGCCCGCAGAAGCTAGGCCTCTAAGAACCGCATTAGTTCTTGCAATTCCTTCATACTTTGCATTCCAGGTATTGTTTACCTCAGCAGCAGAAGCAAGTGTTGCATAACGCTGAATCGGGTTGATCTGGTTATAGTCACCGGCGTTGGTACCTTTATTGGCATCACCACCCAGAATACTACCCCAAACCCAGTTCTCAGAACTGGCCAATCTGTCAGTTCCTCTACCGTTCAGCATGCTGTAGGCCCCAACCAAAGAGCCTTCAATTCCACTTTTAGATGATAGCTGAGCATTCGTTAGCTGTCCTGTAGGGGGTACTTCCAAAAAACTATCCTTACAAGCAAAAACTACGAGCGTGGTCAACAAGACTGTTGATGCTATTATCGCTTTATTTTTAAAGTTGTTTTTCATTCTTATATATTTTTAATAATTGTTGAGAATATTACTTCTTTCACAATTCTTCTTATTTAATTTTAGAAACCAAGACTAAGAGCTATGTTGAAACTTCTAGTCACCGGGTAGTTTCCAACATCAATACCGAAGTTAGTATCAGCAGCACCACCTACAGCAGGGTCAAGACCTTTATATCCGGTAATTGTAAAGATGTTGTTTACAGATCCTGTAACTTTTGCTCTTTTAATTCCGACTTTGCTTAGGAACGAGTTTGGTAAAGTATATCCCAAAGAGATATTCTGCATTCTCAAATAAGAACCGTTCTCAACATAAAATGAGTTAGACTGGGTATTCGTACTAAAGTTTGAAGCACCTTCAAAAATAGGTTGGTCAGTGTTAGTATTACTTGGAGTCCAAGAATTTTTAACACGAGCACTAACAGCAGCCCCGGTAAATGACGGATAGAAATCTGTATACCATTTAGAGAAGTTATAGATTTTGTTACCCAAAGATGAGTAAATATAAGTCTGAAGTTCCCAGGCCTTATAATTCAATCTCAAAGTAATACCGCCAGTAAAGTTAGGAACCGGACTTCCTAAAGAAGTTCTGTCATTTGCATCAATTACACCGTCACCATTGATATCAGCATAACGGAAACGGCCAGGGCCGGCACCATCTTGTTTCGGAGCACCAGATACTTCAGCAGCATCTTTGAACAAACCAATTACCTTATATCCATAGAATCCTGCAATTGTTCCTCCAACCAGGTTACGGGTCGGTTCGATACCTCTGAAGTTCGGGCTACCAGGGATATATGAAATTCCAGGAGCTAAACCAGTGATTTCGTTATGTAAGAATGAACCATTAACAGTTGCTTCATACTTAACATCATTACTGATTTTTCCACGGCTGATAAACTGAATATCAAGACCCTGGTTCATCATACTTGCAATGTTCACAGAAGGAGCACTGGCCAATACCCCGGTTACACCGGCAACCGGTACCTGGAATAAAAGGTCTTTCGTTTCTTTTCTCCACAAATCAATACCGATTTCATATTTGCTTTTGAATAATGCAATGTCGATACCAATGTTAGTAGTAGTACTGGTTTCCCATTTCGCATTAGGGTTACCGATACGGCTTCTGTAGAAACCTTCAACCACACTTGTATTGCTTCCGTTTAAGTCATAGTAAGAGTTAGCTACACTTGAAGAATACAAACTGTACTGGTTATTCGGATCTACGTTGTTAGAGTTACCCATTTGTCCCCACCCTGCACGAATTTTCAAATCTGAAATAGCAGGAATATCTTTCATGAATTCCTCACTTGAAACTCTCCATGCTGCTGAGAATGAAGGGAATATACCATAACGTGTATTAGAACCAAATCTTGAAGAACCATCACGACGAATGATACCAGTCAGATAATATTTGTCATTGAACGAATATTTACCCTGAGCAAATAATGAATAGAAGTTAATACCGCTAGACAAACCACTATTTACAACTTTACCAGTTGATGATACAGTAGATAAAGTAATATAATTAGGGTCTAAAGAGAATGGATTCAAACCTGAACCGCTTATTGATCTTCCTGTTGCAGGTGAATACGGGTTCGGTGCAGTATTCAATGCTTCAATACCAGCCAAAACATCTACTGAATGAACGCCAAATTTCTTTTTGAAGTTAGCAGTGTTTGTGAAAGTATAAGAATAATTGTATGCTGAACTTTCATTATAGCTAAAGCTGGCATTGTTTTCAGCATTCTCATAACTCTGCGGGCTATATGAATAAGAATAGAAGTTATTGTACTGACCCCCAAAACTACTGCGAAGAGTCAACTCAGGAATAACATCATACTCTAAATAAATATTACCAAAGGCATTTACGTTAAAGCTTCTGTCATTAGAACTTCTGTCACGACGTGCAACCGGGTTTGCAGGGTTGTTAAAACCTTTAGCGGCAGTACCGGCATATCCACCAAACTCATCATATACAGGAATGATTGGAGGCATACGGAATGCAAACAAGATATCATTTTCATCTGATGAACTTCCTAATCCGTTATTACCACCACCTTGAGCTAATACTGAACGGTAAGTAAACTGCAGGTTTTCACCAATTCTAACTTTCTTACTCAAATCGAACTCAGCGTTTGCTCTGAAATCATAACGTTTGAACTGGTTATAAATCAAAATACCCGCCTGCTCCTGCACACCTAAACCGAAATAATAACGGCTATTATCCGTTCCGCCTGAAAATCCAAGATTATGTCTCATTAATGGAGCAACTCTTGTAATAGCACCATACCAGTCTGTTCCCGCTTTATTCGCTTTTACAACCTGATAAATCGCACCGGCATTCGGATTGATGTTATATTTAGCTCTTTCCGCATTTAAATCAACAGATCCGATAACACCTGAACGGCCTCCGACATTGATATAATCAGGAAGAACTGCAGTTGAACCAGAACCATACTGATCATGTTTGAAAACAGGAGTTTCACCGTTGGCTGTTGCTGTATTTCTGATAGCATTCCATGTCCAGTCAGCTTGTTCCTGTGGATTCAACATTTGTTGTCCTTTACCCGGATCAGTAAATCCGTAAAGTCCATCGTAGCTTATTTCAAGGTTTCTGGCACCTTTTTTTCCTTTTTTAGTAGTATAAACAATTACACCGTTAGCTGCACGAGCTCCATAAATAGAAGCAGAAGCAGCATCTTTCAACACAGTTGTTGTTTCAATATCATCCGGAGCTAAGAAGTCGGTCGATTGAACCGGAACCCCGTCCACGATATACAATGGCTCGTTACCACCAAAAGCACCGAAACCACGTACACGAATGATACTTGCTGTACCAGGCTGACCGTTAGTGATTACAGTTACCCCGGCAACACGGCCCTGTAACTGCTGTTCAACGTTACCTGAAGGAATTGCTTTCAAATCCCTTGCTTTAACTGTGGCAACTGCCGCAGTTGATTCACGTTTACTGTCACTGCTATAACCTGTTACAATAACTTCACTCAATTGGCTGATGTCATCTTCAAGTGATATTGCAACACTGGATTGAGCACCAACTTTTACCTCAGCAGCTTTGTAACCTACTGCTGTCACTGTCAATACATCTTTGCCTTGTTTTAAAGCGATGGCAAAATTACCATTAGCGTCTGAAGTGGTACCTGTTTGAGTTCCTTTAAGAAGAATACTTACACCTGGGATTCCTTGTCCGTCCGGACCTTTCACTGTTCCTGTCACTCTGCGATCTTGGGAAAACGCAGTAAAACTTAGTGCCATCAGAACTGCCATTACGAAGACATTTCTGAGACAATAAAAATAGTTGTTTTTCATAGGAGTTTTGTTTTGGGTAAAATTGATTGTATTGGTAAATACGCGGAAATTTTAGTACACGTTTCTGGTTAAAATACCTCCTTTCTGGTTTATAAATGTGAAAAAAATCGGGTGGATATTGCCGAAACAGTTTTGCATTTTCTTTTATCAACTGTTCTACAGCATAAAATTGATTACAATATTTTTTTCGTGCAAATTTTTCTTCATTTTTTTATGGTTTTATCTTCAACAAAGATAAGCATAGCACAGCATACATTCAATTTAATTATATTTTATATTGATTATATTATATTTTGGCAAATTTTGTTAGGTTTTACAAAAAAAATCATTATATCTTTAGAGTACCTTTATATCTTTAAAGCCTTTATCAAATTCGACAAACGGATTAGTTATTAACAATAAGAAGATTACTTAGAATTTTTTCATGAAAAACTCTTTTCAAATTGAACCAAACTCTCCCAAACCAAAGTACCAGCAACTAATAGATGAAATCATTGAAATGATAAAAACAGGCAAACTGAAAAGAGGTGATCAGCTGCCGACTATCAATGAAATTCAGAGCTCATTAGGAATTGCCAGAATGACAATTATCAGAGCTTATGAGGAACTTCGCTCAAAGGGCATTATTGCTGCGCATCATGGTAAAGGGTATTATGTAGCTACGACAGATGTCAAAAGATCTATGCACATATTTGTGCTCTTTGATGCTATGAATGCTTATAAGGAAATTTTGTTTAATTCTCTCAGAGAAGCACTTGGGGAGGACGTGACTACGAACCTGTTCTTCCACTACCATGATTTAAAGGTTTTTGAAAATATTATTCTTAATAACATCGGTAATTATAATTATTACATTGTAATGCCTCATTTCAATGAGGATGTTTCAGAAATTGTTAAACAGATTCCTCCGGATAAATTGCTGATCCTTGACATTGATGTGCCTCAATTGGGTAAAGAATATTCTGTGCTTTATCAGGATTTTGAAACCAATATGTATCAGGGGCTTCAGCAGGGACTCCAGTTGATAAATAAATACAATACCATAAAACTTGTCGTAAGTAAAAATAAATTCCAATATACCCCTAAGGGAATTATCAGAGGGTTTGAGCGGTTTTGCAAGGAATTTAAAATAAAAGGGGAAATCATTAATGACGACATCAAAGATAAATACCTTGTAGAAGGTGATGCTTATATCATTTTTCTGGAAAGCGATCTTATCCGCTTTGTCAACTGGTCTAATAAAATGGGATTGAAACTTGGGAAAGACATAGGACTTTTGTCATATGATGATACGCCAGTAAAGGAGATACTTGCTGATGAAGGGATAACGGTTATAACAAACGACTTTACTAAAATGGGAAAAATGGCAGCTAAAATTATCCATAACCGGAAAAAAGGTAAAGTTGCCAGCTCCAGTTCTTTAATCATCCGTGGTTCATTATAGAATCATTCCTCTTCCTCTTTACCTTAAATCACTACGATTCCGAAAAACTCTATTCCGGCAAAAAGCGTTATATTCGTAAAGAACTTATTGATGAATATGACTGAATTTGATTATAAAGTAGAGCTTGCTAAAATTCCGGATACTCCCGGAGTTTATCGTTATTTTGATGAAGAAGGTACTATTATCTATGTTGGTAAAGCTAAAAACCTGAAAAACAGAGTCAGCAGCTATTTTGCCAAATCCAATCAGCACGATCGTAAAACAAAAAGACTTGTTACCCAGATACGTAAAATCGAATTTACGATTGTTCACACTGAATTTGACGCCCTGCTTCTTGAAAATACACTTATTAAGAAGTATCAGCCCCGTTATAATATCTTGCTTCGTGATGATAAAATGTACCCTTACATTTGTATCACCAACGAGCCTTTCCCTAAAATTATTACCACCAGAAAAGTAGATCGTTCGCTGGGGACTTTTTTTGGCCCTTTTGCTAACCCCAAAGCCATGAATACTGTTCTTGAGATGTTTAAACAACTTTATACACTCAGGTCATGTAACTTAAATCTGTCTCCTAAAAATATTCAGGATGGTAAATTTAAGGTCTGTCTCGAATACCATATCGGCAATTGCAAAGGCCCCTGCGAAGGCTTGCAGACGGAGACGGACTATAATAAGGAGATAGAACAAGCCAAATATATTCTTAAAGGGAATTTAAACCAACCCAAACAGCATTTTGAAGAACTGATGTTAAATGCTGCTTCCAGGTTAGCATTTGAAGAAGCACAGGAGTTTAAAGAAAAGCTGCTTATTCTTGATAAATTTCATAGCAAGTCAACGGTTGTTAATCCTAATATCCGGGATGCAGACGTATTTTCCATTGTATCCGATGAAAATGCCGCTTTTCTCAATTTCATGAAGGTCATCAACGGAACGATCACTCAGTCACAAACCCTGGAAGTTAAGAAGAAATTAGATGAGACAGATGAAGACATTCTGACAATGATGGTCTGGGAGATGCGGGAACAGTATGACAGTGAGGCTAAAGAAGTAATTACAAATATTCCTTTGTCAATAGAACTGAAAGGGGTTGAAAATACCATTCCCCAAATCGGAGACAAGAAAAAGCTATTAGAAATGTCTCTGAAAAATGTACTGTATTTCAGAAAAGAGAAAGCTGACAGACAAGCTTCTGAGGAAAGTGGCGGAGACAGGAAAATGAGGATTCTGCTTACCCTAAAAAATGATTTACAGTTGAAAAGCCTTCCAAGACATATCGAATGTTTTGATAACTCAAATATTCAGGGAACAAATCCTGTTTCAGCGATGGTATGTTTTAAAGACGGATTACCCTCTAAAAAAGATTACAGGCATTTTACTCCCAAAACTGTTATCGGACCGAATGATTTTGCTACCATGAATGAGGTAGTCAGCAGAAGATATAAACGCCTCCTGGAAGAAGATCAGGATCTTCCGGATTTAATCATTATTGATGGTGGAAAGGGGCAATTAAGTGCAGCCGGGGATGCCTTAAAAAGTCTGGGGCTCTATGGAAAAATTCCTATAATCGGTATTGCAAAAAGACTTGAAGAAATATATTTTCCGGAAGATAGCATTCCGTTGTACATTGATAAAAAATCAGAATCTTTGAAACTTATTCAACGATTAAGAGATGAAGCTCACCGGTTCGGTATTACAAATCACAGAGACAAAAGAAGTAAAAACTTTATTGTCAGCCAATTAGAGAGTATTGAGGGCATAGGTAAAACAACCGCTACCAAACTATTAAAGCATTTCAATACGGTAAAAAACATTTATGATGCCCCGATTGAAGAACTTGAGAAAGTACTGGGAAAAGCAAGAGCATTGAGGTTAAAAGAACAACTACAGGCGATTAATGATGAGGTAAGATAGCTTATTCACAAAAAAAGGAAAGCATAGTTGCTTTCCTTTTTTTGTAAGTTCAATGAATCAGGATTAATATTCCCAAAGGTTATGCTCCATTTCCATCAATTTGTATTCTAATTGCTGAGACATAATCAAACCTTGTCTTTCGCCATTGTAAATATCAACAAGCGCCTTATCCAAAGGATTTCCTTTTTTTACAAGACGGGCATAAAATAATCTTAAGTCAAAAGCATCAGCCATGTTTTTGTGTTGAGCTTCATTTTCTGAATTATACCAGACGCAGTTCGGGTTACTTCTGAATAATTTATCAAGATCTTTGTATTTAAATGAGGCTACAGCTTTATCAAAACCCGCCTTTGTTTTATTAGCAGGGATGATTATAGTAATTGCCTGAATATCAAAATACAATCTTGATCTCTGTTTATCAAAAATCGCATCTTCTTTTAGCTCAAGAATCGTTAATTCTTTTGGAAAATAATAGATTCCTGTTCCTGCTGTTGCAGGAGGATTACTAAAATCATCTTGCTTTGCAGCAGGAGTAGCAGCAGTTCCGGTTCCCGATTTAGCCTTAGGTTTCGCATCGCCCCAGCCATCATCTACTCCACTGGCAGCAGCTGTCTGGTTTCCAAATCCGGCGGCTTTTTCAGCATCTGAAAGTCCGTCACCACCCGCATCATCCACCTCCAGATTACCCATAAACTGCTCTTTTGTAAGTTTAGTCTTTAATGAGTCATTTCTGTAAGCCTGTAAAACACCACTCTGAACCCATTCAATGAGGTATTTAGTAATTTCATTATTTGCAGAAAAGAAAGGCTGATTTTGCTTTTCATTCAAATCCATTCTTCTCCACAAACGAGCTTTCCACATCACATTCGAGTCGTCAATCGGACGAACAGAATCTGAATTCTTATTATTATCTCTTTCCTGAGCTGATACCATTGTACAGGTCGCCACAGATAGTATAGCTGCTCCTGCAATTGTTTTTACTAATGCTTTCATAATCTTTTTGCTGATTATCAAATAATTACAGTCAAAAAACGATTAGTCGATTCCTTTATTGTTTAATATCAGGCAAAACCAATCATTTATTTGAATATTGTAATTAGTTCAAAGGAATATTTTTAACTACTGAACCAATCGGAATGGTTTCTACAGTACCTCTGAAATTTTTACGCTGAACGCCTTTCACTTCAATATAATATCTGTCACCAGCCTGAGCCTGTGCTGCCAGAGAAGCGATAGAACCACCACCTTGTAAAGTCAGGTCATTGATCTTACGTGTACCTCTTGCCAAAGCAATATAAATCTCTGTAACTCTGAACTGCGCATCCTCCGGGTTTGTTGCTTTGAAAGACTCATCCGCAACAGCTACTGCTGAAATGCTTCTCAAACCTGAAGCACTGGCACCTCTTTTCTCTTCCAGTTCTCCACCGTTTCCAAGGATCTTAATTTCAGGTCTTGGTACTCTTCTTACTCTGAATGTCTCTTTACCAAGTAAAGTACCTCCATTGTTAACATTTAATGTAACAACAGAAGAGGAAGGAACAACTGTTACTTTTCCTCTGCTTTCACCCGCAATAGCATCACCGCCCTCCGCAGAAAAAGATGGATTCCATAGAGAACCTAATCCCGGACTAACTACACTTAAGCGGTTAGCACATCCTAAATATAAAGCTGGTAAAGTTGCTGTTTCAATATTGTATGTTGGTTTTAATACAAAATACTCTTTCGTAATTGTCTCTGTTTTCGGACCTTCAGGACTCATATATGAAACCGCAGCAGTATAAGATTTCTTAGAAAGACCATTTGCATCATAACCACCGCCGGAAGTTTTAAATTTAATCTGGCCACGTCCATCTCTCACAGGGATTGAACCACCATTGAAGCTCATTCTTGGTGTAAAGCCACTTGATGTTGCTGCAATAAATACTTCTGCTTCATAATCCATTCCGGCAACAACCGTATTGGCATTTGCCGAAACCTGAGCAAAAACTTTATCAAACTTAATCTCTTTTGCACCAACTTTAGCAGCAAGCTGACTTAAAACCTCACTTTCATAACGTCTGATTTCAGCTTGTTTCTGGCTTAATGTTGCCAATGCAGCCGGAACCGGAGTCTGCGCAAAATTCAATTCTGCAAAATCTTTATTACGTTGATTTCCGTCTTTACTAACAATAGGGTCATCTTTTGCATCCAAAGCCAGAGCCGGAAAACTAGTCCCTTTATCTGCCAGGGTTGTTAATGTTTTTACAAAAGCATCCATATCATCTGCCAGTTTGTAAGCCTCTCCTTTTTTACCGGTGCCTACCATCAGATGATATACTTTTTCTTCCTCTTTAGGATTTTTGATATTTCCGGTTTCAGGATCAACACCGCCACCCGCTTCAACTACTTTTGACTTAATTTCATCAATCTGAGAAACGATAGCATCAGAAATCTTCCTCACCTCAGATGCTTTTTTGATAATATCAGCATACGCTCCCGGGTTTGGTAAGTCTTTAATTCTTTCCTCTATTCCTTTAACGGTACCTTTATTCTTATCTGTAGCCGACTGGTTTGCGGTTTCCAAACTATTATTTAATAACACAAATTTCTGTAAAAGGGCATCGCTCACCTGCAAAGCAAGCAAGGCTGTCAGCACCAAATACATCATCCCAATCATTTTCTGTCTGGGAGTCTCTTTTAAACCTGCCATTTTATTCTATGCTTAAGGAGTTTAGTTTAAGATTCTTGGATAAACAATATTCCTTTCAAATAATAAAATATTCGAATTGAATATTGAAAAAGGAATTAGTTACCTTTCATGGCAGACAACATACTTCCGTAAACATTGTTAAGAGAAGAAAGATTGTTTGTCAATTTAGATAATTCCTGCTTAAACTGTTGTGTATCCTTGCTGGCTTCAGACATATTTTCCATAGCAGAAGTCAGGTTACCATAGAAAGCATTCATGGCTTTCAAATGCTTGTTAGTATCTTGTAATTCCAATTCATACACAGCATTTAAAGCTCCCATATTCTGAGTTACTTTCTGAAATTGTACTCTGTATTCCTTTGCATCAGCAGAAGCACCTGACATTTCAGACAATGCAGTAATTGTAGAACCATAAGATTTATTCATTTCCAGCATTGCGCCTGAAGCAGTCTTCACATTAGAAGCATATTCTTTTGTAGCAACAGTTGCATCAGTGATATCACCTACTTTAGAAACAGTTTCAGTCAATGATTTCAAACCTTTTCCAAGGCTGTCAAAAATTTCAGGTGTAACTTTTGCATTTGCCAGCATTTCGTCCATTTTTGCAGTAATACCAGTTCCGCCAGAAGTCTGACGAGATACTGCTTTAGGCAATTCACCTTGAAATTCTTTTGAAAGTTCAGGGTAAACTCTTTCCCAATCATAGCTTTTTTCAGGTTTTGCAGTTAAGTATAATATACCAAAAAGGATGAAAATCGCAGCTTCAGTTAACATCCCAATCATCAGCATCTGATTTGCTCCGTCAAAGTGTAAAATTTTAAATAAAGCTCCTACAATAACTACAGAGGCACCAAAACTGGCAATAACATTAATGATTTTTTCTAAGCCCTTCATTTGATTTTAAAAAGATGTTAAAGTGAATGATTCAGTTATTAGTGTAAATATTTTCGAGATTTTAAGTTGTTAAGTTACTAAATTTCAAAAAGCATTCGTGATTTTGTTCAAACTCTATTTTAAAACTAAGCGAGGGAACTTTGTCGCGCTATGCGATTGGTCTCCCTCGCTTTCCGATTCAGAATCGTTATATTATTTAAATTCTCTCCCTGAAGAACGTCCCAAGTGGTTCATTGCACAGCGGAAACCGATATATGAGCGTTTTTTATCTTCATATTCATAAGTACGTGTCCCTGTTTCAAGGTAATAAGCTACATCTTTCCATGAGCCTCCACGTATTACTTTGCGGGGTTCGTCAGGATTTTTATTCAATGTGTTCAAATCCCAGGTTACTGCAACAGCATTATCAGCGTAAGCATCTTCACACCATTCTGCCACATTTCCTGCCATATTGTAAAGACCGTAATCATTTGGATTATAGGCATTGGCCGGAGCAGTATATGCATAACCATCAGCATCATAATTACCTCTGTGAGGTTTAAAGTTAGCCAGTAAACAACCTTTGCCATTAGCTACATAAGGGTTACCCCAGGGATATTTGGCAGAAGCCTTTCCTCCCCTTGCTGCCCATTCCCACTCTGCTTCAGAAGGCAAACGAAAACGAGGTGAAATAAACATTCCTTCAGATGAACGGTAATCGTTCAACGCTTTTGTGCGCCATTCACAGAAATACCTTGCAGCTCTCCAGGAAACACCAACAACCGGATACATATCAAAAGCAGGGCTTGAGAAATAATATTCCGTCATCGGGTCTCCGTTGTGGTAAGTAAAATCTTTACTCCACACAGCAGTATCAGGATAATATTCCGCCATAATCTTTTCTTCTCCAATGATTGAAATGGAGTCAGTAAGCATGACATTAGTAAACTGACGATATTCATTATTTGTAATCTCAGTATCATCCATGAAAAACTGAGCAACAGTAACACGTTTGTTAAAGCTTACATCTGAAGCCGTAACATCTTCGTCAGCCTGGCCCATCATAAATGAACCTGACGGAATAAGTACCATTCCAAGTGGAGTAGATTGCTTCCAGCCCTTTCTGGCAGAGGCAGCAATTTCACCATTTTGCATAGTTGCGTCTTCCTTAGTTTTACGCCCCCCTTTACCTTTACCTCCTTTGCTCTTTGAAGCAACCTCGGCTCTTCCTCTACCACTTTTCTTGCTGCTTGCGGTCTTTTTCCCTCCTCCAGAAGAGCTACAACTGTCGAGAAAAAAGACAGGAATCGCTACAAGAAGAAGCAGAACGAATTTCCTGAATATTTCACTGTAATTCATGGTTTTATAACTTTTCGATTGATACCTGTCTAAAAACGGGTTATGATGCTTAAAATTGTATCTCCGTTAAAAATTGTTAAAAAAACAAATCCAACGTACTTTTCGGTACTTTCCAAACATGCAAATTTAGTAAAAATTTTGATTGCTATTCAATACCTTAACGATTTGTGGCTTCTGACATTTTACTATTAAAAGTCAGTCTGAAAACCTTAGAGTGGCTATCCTGTTAATTCTGGCTGTCAATTAAGTCCAAATCAGAATTAATGACGAAACCTTGGTGTTCGCACGATTGATTTTTTTCCTCCAATTTTCGGGGCGGGTAAGGAATAACTTATCAAAACTTCATGCGAATTAGGACTCTTTGCGTTAGCTCCGTTTGAGGTTAGGTCAAGCGAATATCCTAATCGCAATGAATTGTTCAATAAATTGATACCAGCAATAACAATGCCAGCATCTCCCGCACGATATGAACCTCCAATCCAATATTTGGTATCATAAGTAAAAATCATCCCCCCTTCTATTGAGTTTGTGGAGAAATCAGTTCGCCAAAGTACCGTCGGCATCATTTCAACCATATCGTTAAGATAATATTTATATCCGGCATTTACATTCAAAACTTGTTTAAGCGGGTTTTGAGCACCATTATAGCCGAATCTGTAGTTTGAACTATTAATATGCCCTAAACTTGCTCCTGCAAAAAAACTTTCTGCATTATAATAAGCCCCTAAAGCAAAATCCGGCTGAGTTTCATTAATTTTCTTACCGCTAACAGCATCAACCAGGGGATCATTCGGGTCTCTTGGTCTGTAAAGTGTCCCGTCAAAAGATGAAGTATGAAATCCGCCTCTGACTCCGATCGAAAGACTGGAACCGTTTGTTAAACCAATTTTATAAGCATAAGAGAGCAGCACATTCTGGTAACCGGCACCGGAAGGTGTTTTGTCATTTGCAAATTGTAAACCAATTCCGCTTTTAATAAAATTCAGTGGTACTGAGGCTGTCAAAATCTGGGTTCCCAACGACCCGCCGCCATCATAGGTAGCCTGATAACCTGCCCACTGGTTACGAAGGTGAAGCTGAAAACGAGTAACCCCGTCTGCCCCTGCAGTAGCTGGATTCAGATACAAAGGATTAAACATATATTGACTCAATTGAGCATCCTGCTGAGCAAAAGTTGGCAGAACACTAAATATCATCATTGTAAAAGTCAAAAAATATAGAATTTTACGCATAGTTTAGTTGGCGACAGGCATCTTTCCAAAGCTTTGCCCTCATTGAATATTCTTTTGGAAAGATATATGAAAATACTGATTTAAATGTAAGAACTTATATAGATTTTTTTGAAAAATTTGGGCATTAGAACTATTTAACGAAGATTTCACGGAAATTGTTATAAAGTATTAAAAATAAAAAGACCTGACAGAAAGGTACAATCTATCAGGTCAATTCGTTGAAAGTCAAGAAAAAAGAAGTGGCTTTTTTCAATAAAACACCACCGTTCTATTTTCTACAAACCATTCGCTTTTTTAATGTATAATTCCAGTGCTCCGGTCATTGAAGGAGCATTAGGAAGCGGAGCCTCTATATCCAGAATCAGGCCTGCACCTGTTACTGCTTTTGCAGTAGTTGGCCCGAAGGCGGCAATTCTGGTCTTATTCTGTTCAAAATCCGGAAAATTATGATATAAAGACGTTATACCAGAAGGACTGAAGAACGCAATAATATCATAATAAACATCTTCCAGATCAGTAAGGTCAGCAGAAACCGTTTCATACATTACCGCTTCGGTAAGATGAAGATCATTGGTTCCCATAAATTCCGGAATGTCATTTCTACGCTTGTCAGAACATGGGAACAAGAACTTTTCAGTTTTATGTTTCTTGATTAATTCCAACAATTCAGCAGCAGTTTTCGTACCTGTAAAAATCTTACGTTTACGAATAACTATGTATTTCTGCAAATAATTGGCAGTCTGTTCCGTGATACAAAAATACTTCATATCAGCCGGGACTTCAATTCTTGCTTCTTTACAAATTCTGAAGAAATGATCAACGGCATTACGACTGGTAAAGATAATGGCCGTATGATCTAAAATATTGATTTTTTGTTTCCTGAAGTCTTTAAAAGAAACGCCTTGTACCTCGATAAAAGGACGAAAATCTACCTTTATATTGTACTTTCTTGCTAATTCGAAATAGGGAGATTTTTCATCGGCAGGGCGTGCCTGAGAAACTAATATACTGGAAACTTTTGTTAATCTGTCTGGATTAGCAACTAATGTTGTTTCACTCATCCTTTAATGTAGTTAATCTTTTTGAATTGATATAATTGAGCTCAACCCTCTATTATTTAATAAAAATGGTTATCTGATAAAACTCTTTTCTAAACACAAAAGTCTCACTCAAAACGCTCAATTGGTTATAACAAAATCACAGGGCGAAACGAATGCCTATGATTACCGGGATTAATTCCACAATGCAAAGGTACGAAAATAAATACAGATTTTTGAGTGAAGTCAATTTATTTATCGTAAAGTAAATCAGTAACAACCTTAGTATGAAGAAAATAACTACTGGAATTAAAAGGTATTTTTCAAAGTTCTGCAGAATGAAAGGATAGGAAATTGCGCTATAGCTTACTAAAAAAAGTACCAATAAGAAGAATATACTCGAAGCCTGCATAATCTTAAAGAAATGAACATTTGTCACGTTATCAAACCGGTATAGATTCGACAAAATAGCAAGAGACAAGTATTTGATTATCAATGCAATAAATATCAAAATTGCTATAGCAATAAAGTTCAGAAACAAGCCTAAAACGGTTTCTTCTTCATTTAAAATATTACTGACGTTAAACAGGTCCGTTTCTTCGTTTCGTATAATCATGAACAAATACGCCAGCGTAAAGCTTAGATTGATTACAAATAGTAAATTTCCCAAATCAAATGGTTTGTTTACAAATGAATCATCCCGGACATTAATGGTTAATAAATCCTGAAAATTATAATATCGTTCAAAGGTTTTAGGCTGAAAATTGTACAGGAAAGCATAACAAATCAATAAGAATACCAATCCCAGCACAAAAAAGTTATTAAAAACAGGTATTGCCTTCGGTCTTACTGTCAGCTGATATTCCGTCAGCTCTATACTCCTTTCTGTTTTTGAAATTTTATTTCCGACTATTACTTTAAGGTCCTCCGCATTAGTGTTTATTCCATAAAAAGTAAGAAATAAACGTGTTTTCCGGTAAACCTTTTGCAAACTATCCACATCCATGATGGTCCAGACATCAGCCGGAAGCTTTTTTTGAAGGGATGCGTCTATAAACAGATAATTTTCTTTCTTTGAATAAAACAGAAGCTTATATCCTTTGTAATTCTCAAAGTCAAAAAACAGACTGAAAGAACTGTATTCCTGATGTCTTTCTCTTACATAAGGTACATAAGCCTTATACCCTTCATCATAAATCTGCCAGTCATCATGGTAATCATGTACCAGGTAATAACCTTCCGCAGGGCCAACTCCTTTTGCCGAAATCCTTTCAACACTGAATACTGAAATGAGCAATATTACACTTAACTTTAAAACCAAAAACCTGTGAGAATTTGACGTTCCCACAGGCTTGTTTTGGAAGAAATATCTTAAAAATATTGCTATTTTACTCATTTATAACCCAATATCGATCAATGACCAATGGTTAAAAATTAATTATTTCCAAGTACTCTCAACATTGTTTCACCAATATCAGCCGGTGAGTGAACAACGTGAATACCACACTCTTCCATGATTTTCATTTTAGCAGCAGCAGTATCATCAGCACCACCGATGATTGCACCAGCGTGTCCCATACGACGGCCTTTCGGAGCGGTTTGTCCTGCAATAAATCCAACAACCGGCTTTTTATTACCAGTAGCCTTAATCCAGTATGCAGCTTCTGCTTCCATTCCTCCACCGATTTCACCGATCATTACGATGCCTTCTGTTTCAGGGTCATTCATCAACAATTCTACAGCTTCTTTAGTAGTAGTTCCAATAATCGGGTCACCACCGATACCAATTGCAGTAGTTTGTCCTAAACCAGCTTTAGTCAGCTGATCTACAGCTTCGTAAGTTAATGTACCGGATTTAGAAACGATTCCGACTTTACCTTTTTTGAAGATAAAACCTGGCATAATCCCAACTTTACATTCTTCCGCAGTCATTACACCCGGACAGTTCGGACCAATTAAACGACAATCTTTATCCTGGATATACTCTTTTGCATAAACCATATCCTTGGTAGGAATACCTTCGGTAATGCAGATAATCACTTTGATTCCGGCGTCAGCAGCTTCCATAATTGCATCAGCAGCAAATGCCGGTGGTACAAAAATAATAGAGGTATCAGCTCCTGCCTTTTGAACAGCTTCAGCAACTGTATTGAAAACCGGCTTGTCAAGGTGAGTTGAACCTCCTTTTCCCGGAGTAACGCCACCAACTACGTTCGTGCCGTATTCTATCATTTGCTGAGCGTGGAAAGAACCTTCCGAACCCGTAAAGCCTTGTACGATTACTTTTGAGTTTTTATTAACAAGTACACTCATTTTTCGTGTCGTTATTTGAATTGTTGTAAAAGTTACGTAAAGGTAAATTCAAAACCTCAAAGAGCAAAAAGGAATTAAGATTTAGCTTTTGGCTTTTAGAATAAACCAACACAATTTACTGTAAATCAATAAGTTAATTTCAATTAAATTATGCTAATTTTTTATAGTTGCTACATAACAGGTACTTAATATCGGATATGACTGTACATTTCTTCTGAAAACCTCTCTTCTCTCCGGTATTTCCGGTAAATCTACCTGAGACAGTTCTTAATAAATAATCCTTCCGCCCGTTTTTGTCCTAGTTTTGAAAGATAACTCCAGTCAGAACAGGCATTTTTAACAATATTCAAAGCGAAATAACAATCGGCTCTTTTATAAAGCGGTTCAATCGCATTGTCTCTCATCAGAATACATTTGGTGTATAATTCAATAGCTTTGGCATATTTCTTTCTTTCCTTCAAAGCATCAGCTCTTTCTTCAAATCCACTGTACTGCACATATTCAAACTCATCATCGGCCGTCAGTTTTGCATTATATTCAAATTCATAGAAGAAATAAACATCAACCTTTTTACCATTTCTTTCTGCCGGAATCCATTTTCTCTGGGTACTGTTTACTGCCTCAATTAATCTGGCATTAAGAAGCGAGTCTGTACTCTCTGCTATCCTGATATTATCTACCTTACCTGTTTTCGTAACGGTAAAATTAATCCTGAATCTTCCACTTTTATTGGGAGGAAACAAAAAGCTACGTTCAATGAAATCATAGGAATTCTGATACGTTCCTTCAAAAGAACTCTCGGTTACCTGTCCGTATCTCCCGTCAGCGATAAATACAGGATGAACTGCACTGCAAAATAAGTACGCCGTGTCGCCGTCTGCTTTTATTCGCACGTTCGGATTAATAAACTTTCTGATAAAAAACTGTTCCGGCGAATCTTTTGTGGCAATAAAATGATATCTCAGTAACTGATAATCTTTACGATTGAGGTCTATTTCAGAAAAAACCAGCTCTCCGCTATTAAGTTTTTCTATCTCATACGTCAACCCACCCATCACCAATGTCTTTCCTGCGATCGTATATCTAAACCTTGACGAGGTCTTCCCTTCAGTAAAAGCACCGATTCCTTTTGTTCCGAAGGAAATCAGTGAAGATGTTTTCTGAAAAGTAAATTCATCCAGCAGTTTACTGCCATCCTTCATATCCATATAGCTTTTCTCCCAGTTGCCTAAAAGCTGATTAGCATTCTCTATGGCATTCTGAGCGAATGAGCTGTAACCAAGACACAGAAAAAGTATTAAAAAAAGAGATCTGATATTCATTGAAAAGCGGCGTTTAATAAAACTGTAGAAATATTTATTCCTTCCTGATTTATTCAGGTTCCGAATTTATAAAATTTATGCGCAAAGTTATTAATTGTAGCTTCTATTTTGCTTTCTGTTGAATTTCGGAATTCTTGTTTTCTGCATAATTCTCAAACCAAGGTTGATTCCTATCCAAAAAGTATAATCCCTTCCGGAAAGGATGGAGTCGTATGGAGGAATTCCTTTAAATGGTTTGGTCTGCCATGAAGGCAAATCTTCATTATTCAGGGACATAAATTTCAGGGAGGGTCCAAAGACAACAGCTGTTCTTCGGGCAATCTGTTTCTCAAAACCAAAATCAATCTGATAAAGCCCTCCGGTATTGAAATGCTCACCATAATCATTTTCAGCAAAAAAATGAGCCACTATATCCGTATTGAACATCCAGGCTTTTCCCAGACGGTATGCCCTTCCGATGCCATAACCCAGATCAGCAGTGGGCAGTGTGCGGATCGGGTTAATCCCAATCATAAAAATATTATAAAACTGTTTAATTCCGGTTTTGAAATACAGATTTGCCGCACGATTTTCATCTGTACTCAATTCAAATCGCCTGTATCCATTACTCCTGACTATGGAGATCAGACCAAACGGCGCTCTTTCGGCAGAGTCAGCAAGATTAAATAATCCTACCTGATGACCTGTTAAACCGATTTTAGTAGCATAATTTACAACCCCCATCTGTAAACCGTTAGACTCTTTTAATACGATATTTAAAGGAGCCATCTGAAGGCCTTTTCTAAATGTTCCCGAAACATTCAGAAATCCGGCAAACTGACGGCCTGTAAACATTCCTCCGACAATATTTCCAAACCCGGCAAACTGATTTCCTTCTACGTTATCGCCAACGATATTGGAAAAACCACCCATTTGGGTTCCTGAAACATTATTCCTCACAAAGTTAAAAACGCCTCCAAACTCGACCATTCGAACTCCTCCGGAATAGCCCGCAATAAGGTTTATTGATATTCTGTTGTCGATACTTCCAGAAAGCATCCGGTTTGTCCCGATAAATGGTAATAATGATAACTGAAAATTCCTGTAAAGGGTATCAGATAAGTTATGGGCATGGATTCGCTGGGACTTTTGGGTAAAAAACCTTGTAACCAGATTCTTCAGCTTTTCGCCCAATCCGACTGAATCGTAATAAAGTTCCGGTAATGGAATATCCAGCAAGTCCGGAGGGCCATTTTCCTGATTTCTTGGCAAAGGTGTAATCTCAGAAATCCGGTCAATCGGCTTTAAAGTATCCGGTTTTGATAAAAAATCCGTTGAATTATCATCGAAAGGGAGAGAAACCTGCTCATTCTGGGGTTTTATCTCAGGATTCAAGAAAAAATCACGATAGTCATTATTAGCTGATCTTATCCACAGAAATTGTTTTTCATAGGAGGTCTTTTCAATAATCAGCTTCACAGGAAGGTCCTGCGAGTGGACTTTAATTTTGTAATAGCCATTTTTATTCGTCAACGCAGAATACAAATTAACCTTATCAAAAATACTGACATCTGATAAAGCACTACCTGTTTCATCATCAACGACATAACCACTTACAAAAAAACTGATATTCCTTTCTTCATTAGATCTGACTTTTATCAAAATCACATAATTTCCGCGGACTTTATAACTAACGGTACCCTTAAAAATAACATTAAGAATTTCCCTGACTGGTTTGTTAACAGCGGTCAAATCAATCCTTCGGTCTTCAATAAGATTTGAATTATATGAAAAGTTAAAGTTCCCCTGAGCAGCAATCAGGTCAAGAATATTTGTAAGGCGCTCATTATAAGCTTTGACCGTAACAGGCTTGTCTAATAAGCCGGATTGTGCATAACTATTGGAGGCAAAATATAGAAAAACAGCAATGAAATGACCGGGGTATGTAATCTTGCGTAGAATTTGCAAAAAGTTGGTCATTGGTTAAGAATGGGGGATTAATTATTCACAACCTTTCCCATCAAGATAAATCTGATTGTCTTTCTTGTCGATCGATAGGGTGAGTGTTTCTGCTATAACGTCAAGAATGCTTTCAAATTTCTCTTTTTCGAAAGTAGCAGTCAGTTTACAATTTTTTAAATTAGGGCTCAAAGTAACCGGAACCCCATAAACTTCTGTCAGCGTAAGTGCAACCTGCTCTAATGAAGTCTTTTCAAAGATCAGCTTCTGCGTTTTGTAGGTTAAAATATTTTCATCAGTATTTTCAGATTTTTCAATAAAGTCTTTCCCTTCAGTGACCACTGCTTTGTCCCCTTTAATTAAAAGAACTTTCTGTGTATTTTTAGAGAACTGTACCTTTCCTGACTCTACTACTACTTCTACATTAGAACTATATGCCTTTACATTAAAGGAAGTTCCCAGTACTTTTATTTCTGTTCCGTTTGCTTTTATTATAAATGGATGCTTTTCATCTCTTTTTACATTAAAGAAAGCCTCCCCTGTTAATTTCACCTCCCGGATATCTCCGTCAAACGAAGCAGGATATGAAATCAGGGAATTTTTATTCAGGAATATAACGGTGCCATCCGGAAGTATTTTCTCTCCGGAAGTATTTTTTGTAGCAAAAGTAAGTTGTTCGGTAAGTTGAGGACGGGTAAAATAATAGGCCGCTAATCCCATGCCTAAAACCAGTAATATTCCGGCAGCAATTCTGAAAAGAGGGAATACATTTCTTTTTCTTTCAAGGCTAATAATCTGAGGCTGTTTATCTTCCATAACAACACCCTCATTATCAGGCTCTTTTTTGTCAGACAAACAACACTTCAATTTCATCCAGCCCGCATCCACATCAACCGTTCTCTCTGATTTCAACTGTTTACTGAGGTCCCATACTTTTTCGCTCTTCTCAAAGAGATCAAGATTGGCTTTATCAGAAGCGACCCATTCATCTACAGACTCTTTTTCAGAGTGTTCACCCTCCTCAGCAAAGTATTTTGCCAAAAGTTCGTCTATATTTTCAGGAGTAATCTTCATTCTTAATTTTAAAACCTCAATAAATATTAAAGTGGCCGGATTGCTAAAATGTTAAAATATCTGTGATTAATTTATTAAAAAAAATGTATAATCAATAAAATAATGAGATAATCTGAAAGTTCTGTTCTCATAATCCTGAGGGCCTTACCAATCTGATTTTCGACCGTTTTTATGGAAAGTCCCAGCTGATCTGCTATTTCCTGATATTTGAGTTCTTCAAATCTACTCAGTTTGAAAATCAATCTGCATTGTTCCGGTAACTTATTCAAAGCATCAGCAATCCGCTTTTCAAGTTCGTTTTTATAAAGTAAGTCCGTTGCAGAATCATATGTTTCCTCAAGAAATTCCGCATTGTATTCTTTATAAACATCCTGTATTTTCAGGTGTTTAATTCTGTTAAGGCAAGTATTATGAACTGCCCTGTATAAATACGATTTTAAAGAAACCGAGATTTCAATACTCTCTCTTTGTTCCCAAAGTTTTAGAAACACCCCCTGAACAATTTCCTCAGAATCGTCCATATCCTTCAAAAAACTGAAGGCATAATTCGACAAAGACTGATAATATTTCCGAAAAATCATTTCGAAAACACGCTCATTGCCCTGTTGGATTTCATTTAGAATATCAGTTTCAGAAATTTGCAAAACTTTAAAAAAGAGGTTTACCATTTAATTCGCTTGCAAAAATACAATTCCTTAATGAAACTTCACAGGTTCGTTACTAAAGACAATTAAAAATAATATATCCCCTATCTTATTTCAGGTATTATTTTGAATAAATTCCCGAAAATCAGAAGCATATCAGAGAAAAGAGGTCTTCTCAGGTTCAATAACCAATTGGTCTTATCTATGGAAATCAGGTATTCATCTTCAAAATCCATTTCGTTGTAGTCTTATATTGCTGAGGCAAACATCTTTAAGTATGTTTGTTGAAAATTACACATAAACAATCATAGAAATCATTTTATTTTTCTTAAGATCATCTTCATAGCGCAGACAAGTGACTACTTATAAATTAACAAGGAATCAAATTTTACTTTTGCATGTCATTTTCTGGACATTCATTATGGCTTTGCCTTACTTGTTAAAGGCTCCGACTGCTAATAATTATAATCCTAAAATTGTAATTCCGACTTATTACTTTTCGGTACTAAGTCTTACAAACATCCCCTTCTTTTATTTCAACACCAATTTCCTGATTCCGAAAATCCTGAAAATAAAAGGATTTTACATGTATTGTATTTCGATTATTGCTACCATCTTTCTATTGATTTTGTTTAATTCCTTTCTGAGACAATTTCTTCTTAATGACAGTATTAACTATCGTATATTGCCAGGTTTCGGAACTGCCTTTCAAATCCTTTTTATTCTTGCCATCAGTACCAGCTACAGGATTCTTTCAGATAACTTGCAGGAGGAAGACTTCAGAAAAGAACGTGAAAATGAACGATTAAAATCAGAATTATCATTTCTGAGATCACAGATCAGTCCGCATTTCATGTTTAATGTGTTGAACAGTATTGTTTCATTGTCGAGAAGAAAACCTCAGATGGTTGAACCAGTAGTGATAAAATTATCGGAATTAATGCGTTATATGCTGTACGAATCTGACGATGCAAAAGTTTCATTACAAAGAGAATATAAGTATTTGCAAAGTTATATTGAGCTTCAAAAAATCCGATTCGGAGATGATGTAGAGGTAAAATTTGAGCATGGGCTTATTACAGAAGATAAAAGTATCGAACCGATGCTACTCATCCCTTTTGTCGAAAATGCGTTTAAACACGGGGTCGGCATGATTGAGAGGCCTTTGATAGAAGTATTCCTTGGTGTGGAAGATCACAAACTTGTATTTATGGTTCGGAATAAATTTAATCATCAATTCAAGGAAACAAAAGACGGAAGCTCCGGCATTGGCCTGAATAATGTAAAACGAAGATTGGAATTACTCTATCCTGAAAGCCATAATCTGATTATCAGTGAACAGGAAGACTGGTACGAGGTTACTTTGATTATTGGTAATGATTAAAACGATCTCAGGCAATTTTTAGCTTTATGTGCCTTTGATTATATGCCATTTCTTCCCGCTCATATTGAAAACCAGGAGTTACACACTATTTTTGGAGTGAAAGCCCAAAAGCTGAGTTTTTTCCCCAGACTTTACTTAAAGAATATGTTAAATTGTATCGCAGTAGATGACGAAAGTCTCGCCCTTGATTTACTTGAGGATAATATTCAGAAAATTCCTTTTTTGAATCTGATTAAGCGTTGTAAAAATGCTTTTGAGGCGGTAGATGTTCTTCAAAAAGAGCATATCGACCTGATCTTTCTTGACATTCAAATGCCCGGAATTACAGGCGTACAATTTCTCCAGAGTCTGAAAAACAGTCCTATGGTGATTTTTGTAACAGCTTATCAGCAATATGCTTTAGAAGGTTTCAACCTTGATGTAATTGATTATCTGCTTAAACCGATCGATTTTGAGAGGTTTCTTAAAGCTGTAAATAAAGCCTATGAGTTATACAATTTAAGATCTGGCAAACAAACCGCTGAAATCGTTGAACCTGTTTCAGATTCGATTTTTGTCAACGCAGATTACTCTCTGGTGAAGATTAAGATTAATGAAATAACGTTTATTGAAGGACTCAAAGATTACATTAAAATTCATGTAAACAGTTCTGCCAAACCTGTTATTACCCGAATGACCATGAAAGGAATTGAAGAGAAGCTTCCTTCTGCCGGATTTTTCAGGGTTCACAAATCATTCATTATTTCCCTGGATAAAATCGAGTCAATCAGAAATCTGAAAATAAAAATCGGTACGGCCCAAATCCCGGTGAGTGAGCATTATTCAGAAGATTTTTTCAAAGCCATCGGCCAATAAAAAAGGTCTTGTTTCATGCGGAAACAAGACCTTTTTTATTGTTAAAATATTTTCTATACCAAATTAATCCTTCGGCAGTGAGAACTGTCAAAAGGCAAAATTTAAATCTCAATTAACATGAAGGGCAAAATGTTCAGATCTTTGGCTTCTATTCTCCTGGTTCCATTCTTATTTGCTGCCTTGTTTATGTTGTTTTTTGTATTTATAAAAAGAGAAGATTCCTGAAATTTATTCTCTTTCTAGTTATTTGAACGTCCGAAATTATAGCTTACCCCAAACCAGGCTCTCAAAAGTCCGCTTTCTCCATTTCTGTCAACATAAGGAGATAATTCAAAGTTTATACCAACTCTCTGCGCTTTTTCAAATGGGTATGCCCTAGTCCCTATACTTCCAAAAAATCCTTTTACAATTTTGTCTTTATTCACTACATAACCCAGCACACCAAAATTAACTCCGCCGCCAACATAAAAATTAGCATTTCTTGTAAAAGCAACATTTATCATAGGAGCCACCTCAGTATTTAAAGTAGAAGTTGCTGAATTCATTTGCAAACGGAAATCTGCCCAAAGTGCGTTTGAAGGGTTGGTTGCCACCGAAAGAATAGAATTAAAAGGGTAATAACTGATTGATTGTGCGTTAGATTTCAATGAGAACAAAGCAATAATAACGGTTATTAAGGCCGGAGAGCATATTTTTTTCATTAGAGAATAAATGTTTAAAGTTTAACTGCTTTACAGTAAAGACGTAAAATATCTCCACCGTAAATTAGCAATGTGATTTATTTTGGGTTATTTTAAGATAATATCTGAATAAAATGCAATTTCAACAAATAAAATGTTCAGTAAAGCCCGTTATCGGATTCTGGTGAGGAAATTTAGAATAATTGGTTTAATCCGGACCACTTTACCAGGTTGTTTTACACAGATTTCATCCGAAATCTTAATATTGTGCAATTTACATAACCAAGATGTTTTTAACTATTAAAGATTATTTCTTTCCAAAGAATTAACTTTGCACTTTATACTTTTGCCGGGAAGTTTATTCAAACCCTAACAAGGGACTCCTAAAACTCTAAAAATGTCTGTATTAAAAAAATTAGCCGGAGAAACCGCTTTATATGGAATCAGTACCATTGTCGGGCGTTCTCTAAACTTTTTACTGGTTGGTATCCACACTAAAGTATTTTTACCGGAAGAACTCTCAGTTAATACCGAATTATATGGCTGGCTTAGTATCGCTGCCGTATTATACACGTACGGAATGGAAACAACTTTTTTCAGGTTCGCTTCCAAAGAAAACAAAATGGAGTATTACAACCTCATTTTGAGTGCTCTTATACTTACTTCTATTATTCTATCAATCATCCTGATCAGTTTTTCCACCCCGATTATGAATATGCTGGGTTATCCGGATCAGGAAATATTTATGACCTGGCTCGTTATGGCACTGGCCATCGACAGTGTTATGGCCATTCCTTTTGCCAGATTGCGTCTGGAGAAAAAACCCCTCCAGTTTGTCAAGGCAAGAATGATCAATATTTTCATCAATATCTTTTTTAACGTATTCTTCCTGATTTTTTGCAAAGATATCTATGAAGGGAAATACCTGACATTTCTGAAACCCCTCATTTCGCACATTTATTTTCCTGAAATCGGCGCAGGATATATCATACTTGCCAACCTGATTGCCAATATCTTTCTGATACCTTTATTATGGAAACTTTTTTCTGATTTCCATTTCAGATTCGACTTTACTGTTTTTAAGAAACTTTGGGAATATGGTTATCCTATTATGATTATGGGACTAGCCAGCACCATTAACGGAAGAACTGATATTCTATTACTTAAACATATCCTTCCTGACAACTTTTATCCTAACCGGACGGCAGAACAAGCCCTGGGTATTTACGGAAACTGTTACAAACTTTCTATTTTTATGTTGGTGGCAATCAATGCGTTTAAGTTTGCGGCAGAACCTTTTTTCTTCTCAAAGGCAGAAGACAGAAATTCTCCGAAAATATTTTCCAACGTAATGAAATGGTTTATAATAGTTTGTGTATTTTTATGGCTGTTAGTAAGTCTTAACCTTGATTTTCTGGACGCATTTTTGCTTAACAAAGATATTTACAGTGAAGGAATAGGTGTTGTTCCCGTACTTTTGCTGGCAAACCTGTTTCTGGGAATTTATTATAATCTTTCGGTTTGGTTCAAGACAACAGACAGAACTTATTTCGGAACATTAATTACCTTTCTCGGTGCCGGACTGACAATTATTCTGAACCTTCTTTTAATCCCGGTATTAGGGTATATGGGCTGTGCCTATACATTTTTAATATCATGTTTCGCTATGATGGCAGTATGTTATTTACTTGGCCAGAAATTTGCACCAATGCCTTATGATACAATTTCCGCTTTTGGCTATATTGCCTCAGCGGGTCTTTTAATTTATTTTAATAGTCAGATTCATATTTCAAATTTATTTGTTTCAATTGTCTATCACCTGACAATTCTCACATTGTATATTCTGGGGATAGTCTTAGTGGAAAGAAAAACAGTTATTCCATTGAAAATCAGAGAGAAATATGCTTTTTTAAGATAGCTGAGATCAGGGGCAAATGTAGTTAAGAGAAAGTGGATCAATATGACCGTTCAATAAAAACATTCTTTTTGCGGTCACATAATGCACTTTATTCGAATAAAGTTTAGAAATTTGTATTTTGCGGTAGAAATACCTGTTCAATTTTCCAAAAATTTGTCTAACAACAATGATCGACTTCGAAATCATGAATCAGTTCAGCAGCCTGGAATCCAAGCTGAGAAGAATTGTCATGGCTTTTGAATTGAAAAAAAACAGATTGGCAGAAGTGGAACGTGAAAATGAAGAACTTCGTAAAAATTTGGCGGAAAAGGATAAAGAAGTTTCTGAATTGAACAAAAAATTAAACGAATATATAAAAAACTTTAAAAAATCAGAGAAATTTACTAAGATTGTATCTAACAATCTCAAATCTACAGGCAATACTGCCGAATTGAAGGAAAAACTAGACGAATATATTTTAGAAATAGAAAAGTGTATTAATCAACTCAGTAACTGATGAAAGAAAAAGTTACCTGTAAAATAAGTATTGGCGTTCATGACTTCTCTCTTCAGGTAGGACCGGAAGAAGAAGAATATGTTCGAAAAGCAAAAACGTTGATTAATGAACGGATAGATTATTATCGAACACACACCGGAATACATGATCCGGATCGTCTTTTGGCATTGGTTTCATTAGACTATGTTGTGGATAATTTAAAATTTAATGATAATCTCACCGAAGTAAAAGAGACGGTTATGGCCAAAATAGGGGAAATTGAAACATTAGCCGACAGGGTGGTGAACTGATAAAATTTCAATTACTCTGTTTTACCGGTTTCCCGGAATTTCAGATTCCGGCGTTAAATGAACCTGCTCAGACAATCTTTTCTCTCGTATTCGTTTATTGAGTTATATGTAAATAATTATAAGTTATCTGGGAATATACTGGTTTTCCATTCCCGCTTCTAATTTAAACTTATAACCGGAACAGTTGTCATAAAAATGATAAACACTTAGATAAATAAACATATTATCATAAAAGAATTATCTTTCCTGCAACTGAATCACTTCTTATCGGCATTTTGAATTGTCTGTTTTAGTTTATTTTTTTACTAAAAACAACGATATAATAAAATGTCAGACCTACTCCAGATTTTTCTCCCTTTAGCTACGTTAATTGGTGGGATTTTTGCGGGAAAAATGATTTTCTCGAAAAATTTTCAAAAAGTCGAAGCCGAAGCTAATGCCCGGTCAAATGACATCATCAAGAATGCCGAAATTTCTGCAGAGAATATTAAGAAAGACCGAATTTTAGAGGCCAAGGAAAAATTCCTGAAACTTCGTGCTGAGTTTGAAGATGAATCAAATAAAAAGAAACAGATTTTAGTTCAGAATGAACAAAAACTGAAAGAACGTGAACGAACTCTACAACTTACCGCAGAGCAAAGCAAGCGCCAGGAAGCTGAATTAAACAGCCAGAAACAATCACTTACTGCTAAGGAAGAAAATCTGAAACGTAAGACTGAAGAAGCTGACAGAAAGAAAGATGAAGCAGAAAAAATGCTGGCTTCTCAGGTTGCTCAGTTGGAAAAAATCGCTGGATTATCTGCGGATGAGGCTCGTCAGCAATTAGTAGATGCCCTGAGAGGAGAAGCTGAAACCAAGGCTTCGTCTATCATCAAACAAACCATCGAAGAAGCTAAGCTTACCGCTACCAAGGAAGCAAAGAAAGTCGTTATTGAAACGATACAGAGAACTGCTGCTGAAAATGCCATTGAAAACTGTGTATCTGTTTTCAACATTGAATCTGATGACGTAAAAGGTAAGATCATCGGTCGTGAGGGTAGAAATATCCGTGCTCTGGAAGCAGCGACAGGCGTTGAGTTTATCGTTGACGATACTCCGGAAGCTATCATTATCTCCGGCTTTGATCCGGTTCGTCGTGAAATCGCCCGACTATCTTTGCACAGATTGGTTCAGGACGGTCGTATTCACCCTGCCCGTATTGAAGAGGTTGTTTCTAAAACCAAGAAGAATATCGACGAAGAAATCATTGAAATCGGTGAAAGAACGGTGATAGATCTTGGTATTCATGGCTTACACCCTGAACTGATTAAGATGGTTGGAAGAATGCGTTTCCGTTCTTCATATGGACAAAACCTTCTTCAGCACTCAAGAGAAGTAGCCAAGCTTTGTGCTACAATGGCGGCAGAATTAGGCTTAAATGCAAAACTGGCTAAAAGAGCCGGATTATTACATGACATTGGAAAAGTATGGCATGAAGAACCGGAATTACCTCATGCTATTCTGGGGATGGAACTTGCTCAGAAATACAAGGAAAACCCGGAAGTTTGTAATGCAATCGGAGCTCACCATGATGAAATAGAAATGACTTCAATGATTTCTCCGATTATCCAGGTCTGCGATGCCATTTCAGGCTCACGTCCGGGAGCAAGACGTGAAATGATGGAGTCCTATATGAGACGTCTGAGAGAACTTGAAGATCTTGCTACAAGCTTCCATGGAGTACAGAAATGTTATGCCATTCAGGCAGGACGTGAATTGAGAATCATGGTTGATTCTGACAATGTAACCGATGAAAAAGCAAGTATGCTATCTTATGATATTTCACAGAAAATTGAAAAAGAAATGCAATATCCGGGTCAGATAAAAGTAACGGTAATCCGTGAAATGCGCTCGGTAAATTACGCAAAATAATTATACAATTCAGGTTAAGGACGCAGGTTTGGATGGTATCATCAGAATCTGCGTCTTTTTCTTTTTATCGACGCTTATATGATCTCTATCAGAAAACCCGAAACAGCCTCAGAATGGGAGCTTTATTATAATCTTCGTTTCACCATCTTAAGAGAACCCTGGGGACAACTTAAAGGAAGTGAGGTACTGACAGATGAAGACCAGGCAGATCATGCAATGGCTATTGATGAAGAAACAAAAGAAGTTTTCGGCGTTGCCCGCATGCAAACTAACTCACAGGAACAAGGACAGGTAAGATGCGTTGCCGTTTCTGCAAATGCTCAGGGAAAAGGTATAGGAAAACTATTAATGCAGTATCTTGAAAACATTGCCCTTGAAAGAGGAATGACGGAAATTGTACTGGATGCAAGAGAAAATGCGGTTGCCTTTTATAAGCATATCGGTTACGAAATTATCGCTGAATCCTACCTTCTTTTCGGAGAAATCCAGCATTGGAAAATGAGAAAAGTGCTTCAATAAAAAAGCGATTCCGGAATCAAACCGGAATCGCTTTTTTATTGCAAATACCCTATTTTATTACATCTGAACTTTGACATCAAAAACTACCTTCCCGGAAACTCCTGAATCTATCGAATTGATCCTGATCAACCCTTTTTTACCTCTTCCATTCAGAAAAGCATATACTTTGCCAGCTTCTACTATAACTTCCTGCGGATTTGAAGAAGAGACTGTCAGCGCTGCCAGACTTGCATCTGTAGCACCGGTAAAATCAGTGTTTGCAGGAGCAGCTACAAAATAAGTTGCAGAACCTCCTCCTGAGCTTGATCCGGCACAGTTAGAATCTGTAATGGTAGTAGATAATCCATCAACCGCTCTGCGGGGATTTGAGAGGATTGTTGGTTTAGTAACCGGAGAACCAATTGCCGCATAAGTAATATCCACATATCTGATATTCGAATCCAAATCACAAACACGGTAAACATCGCCTGTAGAAGAAGATAATCTTGATCCCAGGCTATTAGTCTGTGCTCCTAAAGCAATTCCACTCCATGAAGCTATCTGAGCGTTTGAGGCAATATTTACAGTAATCTGCTTTCTGGTTCTTTTATCATTGTTATCCAGTACTTCAAAATACATATAATTCTTCCCTGTACTGGCTGAAATTGTATATTCTATGGTCTTGGTCTGATCATCGATATTTTTTAGTTTAATAGCGTCAAAAACCCTCGTTCCTCTTTTATTCGGTTCGTCAGCTACATATACCTCAAGATATCTGGGTTTTCCTCCATCCGGAGACTTTTTGATGTTCAGAGAGATCGTCACATTATCCCCTGTTGCGGCAGTAATGCTCGGAGTTACATTTAAGTTAGGATCTGTAAATTCAATAACCAGTTTACCATCCGCCTCAGGCAATTCGTTTGTTGGTGCAACAGGTTCCGGAGCCGGACCTACACATCCTGTGAAATAGACAAAAATGATTGTTAATAATGAAAGGATTACTTTTTTCATTTGAGAAATTTTAAATATTTAAATTATGAAGTTTAGGAATTAAGACTGTATTTCGGCCTTTTGTCACCACTAAAAAACAAAAATGCAACGCCTGAGCATTGCATTTTATTTATATCAATGAGTATCCGGTTATCCCAAAGCTTCCATAGCTGACGGAATCATTTGAAACTCAACACCTGGCTGCTGCTTTTCATTTTTGAATGCTTCCCTTGGTTTAATACTCAAAATCTGAAATAATTCTTTATCTGATTTCTCATTCGGATTCGGTGTCGTTAATAATACATCTCCTGAGAAAATAGAATTAGCTCCTGCCATAAAACAGAATGCCTGTCCTTCATAAGACATTTCCAAGCGACCTGCGGATAAGCGTACCATTGATTTCGGCATCAGAATACGGGCAGTAGCAATAGTTCTTACCATATCCCAGATAGTAGCCGGGTTCTGATCTCCAAGCGGTGTTCCTGCAATCGGGACTAGGTTATTAATCGGTACTGAATCAGGATGAGCCGGCATATTTGCTAAGGTCATTAACATTCCGACACGATCCCCATCCGTTTCTCCCAAACCAATGATTCCACCTGAACAAACTGAAATCTTTGCCTTTCTTACATTATCAATCGTTTTTAAACGATCGTCATAAGTACGGGTAGAGATCACATCCTGATAATGCTCTTCACTGGTATCAACATTGTGATTATAGGCATATAATCCCGCATTTTTCAATTTATTGGCTTGTTCTTCCGTTAACATTCCAAGTGTACAGCAAACTTCCATACCCATTTCATTAACACCTTTGACCATCTCCAATACATTGTCAAAATCACGGTTGTCACGGACCTCACGCCATGCTGCTCCCATACAGAAACGTGAACTCCCTGCATCTTTTGCTCTTTCAGCTGCGGCCAGAACCTCCTTTAAAGGCATTAATTTCTGTACTTTCACATCTGTATGATAACGGGCTGCCTGAGAACAGTAAGAGCAATCTTCAGGGCAACCTCCTGTCTTTATAGAAAGCAGCGTGCTTACCTGTACTTCCTGAGGATCATTATATTGACGGTGAACCGTTGCGGCACGATATACCAATTCTAAAAATGGTAAATTGTAAATTTCTTCGATTTCGGCTCTTGTCCAGTTATTCTTTATCATAATTTTTCAAAGGCGATTTGCCAAATCGCATTTTAACAAGCTATCAAAATTAAAAAGGACTTCCCAGTTTGACAAACTTAGAAGTCCTTATTAGTTGTTGAAACCTTAAATTTTATGTTCTTAATTACTTCAGTTCCATTTTATACGGCATCAACGCCAGAATCCCTTCACGAGATTTTAATTTCCGGATCTCTTTTACGTACGGGCTAAGCTCGCCGAATTGTGATTGCAGTAATTTAGCTTCTGTTTCTTCCTCTGCATTATTCATCAATGCTTCATACCATGACTTTGGTTTCGGGAAGTATTTTACCCCATAATCACCTTCTTTCAATCTGGCTTTTTTAGCGGCAATTCTCACTGCATCCTGTACCCCTCCTAAAACATCAACCAAACCATTTTGTTTAGCTTCAATCCCTGTCCAGACTCTTCCTCCCGCAAGTGATTTCAACTTTTCAATACTCATATGACGACCTTTCGCTGCTTTTCCTGTAAAAGTCTCATAACCCTGATCAACCGAATTCTGGAACCAGCTTTTCTCAAAATCCGTCAGTTCACGGGTCACAGAAGGAAAATCTGAATGAGCATTTGTTGTAACTCTGTCGTGCGTAATTCCCAATTTATTTTTCAGGAAGTTTTCAAAATTAAAGAACTGAGCAAAAATTCCGATTGATCCAGTAATGGTAGTTGGCTGTGCAACAATGGTATCAGCTGCCATTGCCATATAATAACCACCCGATGCCGCATAATCCCCCATAGAAGCTATGACAGGTTTCACCTTTCTGGTCAATTCCACTTCTCTCCACATGACATCTGAAGCCAGAGAAGAACCACCCGGAGAATCAATTCTTAAGACTATGGCTTTTACCTTTTTATCATCACGGGCTTTTTTCAATTCTTTCACAAAATCATCAGAGCCAATTGTTCCATCTCCTCCCTTCGAACCAACAATTTCACCCTCTCCTACCACAATGGCAATTTTATTCTCCGATTCAGAAGCTTCGTCAGAAGCTTTTACTTTCAGAAATTTCGAATAATTAATAAATTCTATCTCGTCTTTACTATTAAGTTTCAATTCTTTTTTCAGATCAGATTCAAACTCATCATAATAACCAACATTTGTAATCAATTTATTCGAAAGTGCTCCTGAAGGTTTGTAGGCAGCCAGGTCATCTGCAACTTTTTTAAGATCATCTACATTTAAACCCCTGGCTTTGGCAATGTTTGAGAAAACGTAATTATTGATTGAATTGATGAATGAAGTAGTTTGTGCCTTATTGGCATCACTCATATTCTCTCTGATAAATGGCTCAACGGCAGATTTGTATTCTCCAACCCTGAAAACAACCGGTTTTATATCCAATTTATCCAAAGTGCCTTTGAAGAAAGTGTATTCCACACTAATTCCATTAAAATCTAATCCTCCGGCAGGATTCAGATATATTTTATCGGCAACTGAAGTAAGATAATATCCTTTTTCAGAATAGGCTTCTCCGTAGCTATAGATGAATTTACCTGATTTTTTAAACTCAAGAAGGGCATTTCTGATTTCTTCAACCTGAGCATATCCGGCCATCGGGTAATGAGCCTGAAGATAGATCCCTTTTATATTTTTTTCAGAAGCAGCCTTTTTCAAAATGTCCTTGATCTGAACAAGACCTATCTTCTCAGCATTTCCTGAGAAAGAAGTCAGGTTTTTCAAAGGATTTTCATCTTCAGCAACATTTTCAACGATAGGTTTGTCAAGGTCCAGTTTGAGTACTGTTTTTTCTTTTACTTCAACCAACTCCTTAGATGAGCCAATGGCGGCTCCCACACCAAGAAGCAGGACTATTGCCACAACTGTAAACAAAATAAGTCCGACAATTGTAGCAAATACATATTTTAAGAATTGTAACATGATTTAAAAGCTTTGGTTAAAATTTAGCCTACAATGTAGCTAAATAACTGATTAGAATTCAAAAATAATTTGATGGCTTTTCAAAACTTTGTATTTATGTTGAAGGGAATTTTTGGAGGATAAATGGGTGCGGGAACATTTGAAAGAACCATAACATTAAAGAAGGATTTCGAATCAGAGTTTCCCCTTTTCCAAAATCCTTCTTTTGAATTATTACTAACCGAAAATATTACGGTAATCTTCTCTTGATTTTAAAATTACTTCATGCGCTACATCCCGGCCGTAAACTTCGTCAATGTCAACTACATTGTGGCTGCTGATATCGCCCGGCACTAACTTATAAGTCTCAAAATAGTGTCTTAAACGTTGTACAACATCTTTAGGACAATCTGAGATATCTCTCCATTTGCCATAAATCGGATCGTCCTTCAGAACAGCAATAATTTTATCATCAGCCTCTCCTTTATCAATCATTCTGATTCCGCCGATTGGAATAGCCTGACAAATGATATCACCATGGGTAATCGCTCTTTCTGAAAGGACACAAATATCTAAGGGATCACCATCTCCGGCTGCGATGTCTTTCCCTGATTTTTCACGGGCAAAGTCAGCAGTGCGGTCACCGCAATAAGTCTGGGGAACAAAACCGTAAAGAGAAGGAACAATATTTGAGAATTTCTGTGGACGATCGATCTTCAAATATCCGGTTTCTTTGTCTATTTCATACTTGACGGTATCGGTAGGGACAATTTCGATAAATGCTGTAACGACGTTTGGCATATTATTTCCAATCTGGATACCATGCCATGGATGTGCCTTAAAAAAGTTTCTTTGCATTGATATAGTTGTTGTAATGGGGCGTTGGTTATTTGCCGCTGAGGTAAACTCCGTATTGATTATTTTATTTTCCTGGCTTGGCAGGTTGTCTTTTTTCGATTTGGGAACGGCTATTTTAGCAGTTTTCTTTTCTCTCTTCTTCATAAAAACGAAAGACCCGGGATTTCAGATTCCAATGGATTTCCTGATGAAAGGAATCTCAATTTTCCGGCCTGACAGGACTTAAAGAATTTTTAAACAAATTTACCTTAAACTATCATTCTGAAATTTTTCAGCAGGTTTTTTCTGAAAATCTATTTGAAAGTACTGTTTTATGGCTATTGATTAAATTTCAGTGATTTTTCTAAAATTCTGAGCAATAGCTTCTTGTAAATCTTCAATAGAAAGCCCTAAATACTCTGAGGTTACTGCAAATATACTCGAAATTGTGCAATTTTTGTCGTCAGTTTCCAGAAATAACTGATTCAACGGAACTGTACAGACGGCTTTCGAAGCATTCGAGCCGGGGTTGAGTAAGGCAGCTCCCAGTGAGATATAAAATTGATTTTTTACTAATTGCTCACAGATCTGTAAGTTATTATTAAATCCATGAACAATCATCGGAACCTTCACATTTAACCTTTTTTTAATAGCAATTAACTCCGGAAATGCTCTTACACAATGAATAATCAATGGTTTTTGCAGTTTTTCTGCCAGCAGAATCTGACGAATAAAAACCTCTTTCTGAAATTCAAAATCAATAGAAACTATACGGTCCAACCCACATTCACCAACCATTAAAATCTGCTGGTTTTCAAGTAGATTTTCCAAAATCTCCATTCCTTTTCCAACCAATTCTCTCTGCAAAAACCAGGGATGAATTCCTGCTGAAAAGAATCTTTCTGTGTGATATATTCTGAAATATTCATCTGCACAAAAACCCGGCTGATTAACCGCAAGGTTATGAATACGAAGGCCATTTTCCTCCACAGTCAATTGGTGCGTATGAATATCGATGAAGAGCGGCATCTCTGCTGACAGGATATTTACAATTTTCTTGAATTCTGATCAATTCGGGAACAACAAAAGTAACGTAAATTTATTATCCGGTTACCTGCTCAGTCCGGTTTATCTGATTTTTCTTCCTCCTCCCAGTCCTTCTTCTCTTCAAATATTTTTTAGTGCAGTCTGGCGATTATTTTCACAATATCCTATTTATGGACTCTGATTTTCAAGAGCAGAGGTTTTTCATTAACTTTGCACAATATTTGGCGGTTCTTAAAACAATCGCAATTTTATTAACTAGTAAAAGCGATTTCAAAATCGTTATTATTCAAATGATTTATCCAATAGTCCCTTACGGAGACCCAATTCTTAGAAAGGTGGCCGTAGATATAGAAAAAGATTCCATGGATGTCAAACAATTGGCAGAAGACATGTTTGATACGATGTACACTGCTTCAGGAGTAGGTTTAGCAGCTCCTCAGATTGGCCTGGGCATCAGAATGTTTGTAGTTGACGGAAGACCGATGAATGAGGATGAAGAGCCGAAAGATCAGGATTCTTCTTTAATTGATTTCAAAAAAGTATTTATTAATGCTCAGATTCTTGAAGAAAATGGTGAAGAATGGGGTTTTGAGGAAGGTTGTCTTTCTATTCCGGGAATCAGAGCAGATGTTTTTCGTCCGGAATATGTTAAAATTAAATATGTAGATACAGATTGGAATGAGCATGTTGAAGTATATGAAGGTCTTGCCGCCAGAATCATTCAGCATGAATACGATCATATCGACGGGATCCTTTTCACGGATCATCTGAATGCTGTAAAGAAAAGAATGCTGAAAAATAAGCTCGCTGATATTTCTAAAGGAAAAGTAAGTGTTGATTATAAAATGAAGCTTTTGAAATAGAAGCATATTTAAAATAAAAGAGCTACATAACTTCGGATTATGTAGCTCTCTTATTTTGGGGTTATGATGCAATTTCCAATCTTTTTGTGATACTATCAACAAGTTCTTCCAGTTTAATTAATTTCTCCTCTATAGCATCAACCCTGCATTCTTTAGTCTTTTCTCTATCCATCGGAAATGCCAATGAGTTAACACTTTCTATTTCAACTACTTTCACTTCCAATATTTCAGCAATACTTTCTAATCTCTCATTCGTTAAAGCTGTTTGCCCTTTTTCAATTTTGTGGTAAGCTTGCTGAGAAATACCAAGACAAAAAGATATAGATTCCTGAGAAAATCCCTTAAAAATTCTTATCAGACGGATTTTTTCTCCAATTGCTAATTCATTTTTCATAACAGTGTAGTATTTTATTTATTCAATATCAGGTTACACCGATAATGAGGTAGATCTTTTACCGTTAGAATTTTGTCAAAATGGGTTAAGAAATAATACTAATATCTTGTCGGGGGATTTAAGGGGTGCAATAGATTGCGGGGTATGCGTATATCAATTCTTTCAGTAATAGCTACTTGTGAAAAATAAATATACTATTAGTTAAAAAAAGGAGAATCACTATTAACAAGTAGTCTGTTTCTTTAAATGCTATTAATATAGCAATCGTTGACAGCGCAAATAAATCAAATGGTACAAGACCAGTGATTTGGATCATTTCTTTCACCATTTTTAAATCACTAAGTTCTTGAAAGTATATAGTTAAAAGAATGAGGCATCCATAAGTAAATATTGAACGAGGGATTACCAGCAAATATTTCCCTAAAGTTATTTTAAATTTATCTTTCATATTGATTTTAAAAAAGGTAATAGCAAAAGCATTTAATTAATGGAAGAACACTATAATAAAATCATGTATTAGATATGTAGTTTAGCGTAGTGAAATTAAATAATTCCTCATTTATTTCAAAACAACAGCCTCCCGGCCCCTAAAACATGGTTATTTACAACTTCTATAGGTAGAAACAAATTTTTTATATGCTAAATTTATCTGATCATTTGCGTTGCTAAGATTCGACTCAATACACCTATATGCCACATAATTGCTTACACTTGCAAGTCTCATGAATGAAGCGACGCTAGCTCCAGAAGGTTTTCCCGCAAGATATTTGGCAAAAGATTTAAATGTTAAATTTTGAGAAAACCCAACACCTGCTGTAGCTAATCCGGCATTAATCAAACAATTCTCTTTGGCATTATCATAGTTAGACTCTATTCCAGCTGCGGTTGTGAGATAATCCATATAAGCATTCTGCTGACAATGGGTTAGTAAAGGGAGATTAATAGTTGGTTCCTGATCCCACGCAATCTCAAAATCATTGATAGCAAGTCCCGCCGCTCTTCCTCTCAAGGCACTTTCATTAGATGAAGTTCCATTGGAATTTCCTCCGTTACCATCACCTCCCGGGCTTCCTGGTGTGGGAGGTCCTTGAGAAGGGCCTGAAGATCCCCCGCAATCCCAATATAAATAATTTGTTTCTCTTCTAATTGTACCACTGCAACAGGGCTGTGCCGGATCAACGTCAATAATATAGCTATACCATACTTGAGAACATATTCCGGAAGTTCTCAAATTTTTAAGTATTTCTTGATTAAAGTAAAAATCATTCGCTCCATCAGACATTATGTTTTTTATAAGATTTCCGTACCAATCTGTAACAAAAACAACAGGATTGGAATTATATGAGTAAATATATGTCACCAACTCACAATGGAAATCTCCTGATAAGTCTTTATAAATTTTAATGTTTGTATATCCATTTTCAGAATTTCTCAGAAAAAATAGCTTCTCCTTTTCCTTATCAAGTACATTCTGTTCAAAATTATTAGATTTTGTTTCATACACCGGAACCTCTATTGTCATTACTCCTTTATTATGGTCAAAAATTGTCCCTGATCTTTCCCAATGGATCAATCTGTAATTCCCGTTTTTATTCTTAGCATTCAATTCTATATTCCCTTCAATCCATTTTTCTGCCATTTCGATATTTATGACTTCAGTTTTCTTCTCTTTAGAAATTGTGGAGAGTTCTTCATTTGTACAACCAATAATCATTAATCCAATCATGATGGGAATTAAAAATAGTAGAACATCCTTTTTACTGCTCATTGTAATCCAAGTATTTGATTTCTTCATTATTATAATTTGGTTTTGAAAATATACAATACATACTCCTTCTCTCGAAATCTTTAAAACTTCCCATTGGCTTCTAAAACTGACCAATGAACAAAATCTCTTTCAGAGTTTTCATAGCTTTGCAAAGCTACTTTCAATTGAATTTTTTCAAGAAATCACATCATTGTAAAATACAATCACTTAGGTTGTACATTACAATACATTCATTAGACTATCAGCATTATATTCCCAAAATCAACCCAGGCGTAGAAAAATCAGGGTTGATTATAAAATGAAGCTTTTAAAAAATTCTCGTATAAAACGTTTATTTACATAGGTACTTAAAACCGGTAAATCTTCCGATGGTGTACCTTCCCCGTTTTAATACCACTTTTACTAAAAATTCATAAAAACTTTGTCAGCTTTGCTTCATAATTAACAAAAGGTTTCTTAAGTTGCATCATATCTACACTCTTAAACTCCTCCTGTTACTCTGATAAATTGTTTCTATCGAATGATTATTACAGAGCTATGTGGTTTTCAAGATGCGATTAAACCAAACATTCTAAAATAACCCATTCTATTAAAACTAATGAAACATTATTCAAGGTATTTTCTACAAAGTACTCTGTCCGTACTATTCATTCTCCTATTTCCTCTTTCCAATATTTTAGCACAGGAAAAAACTGTTAAATTCGGTAAAATAGACCTGGCTGATTTGCAAATGAAAAGCTATCCAAAGGATACTTCTTCTGAAGCTGTTATTCTAAGTGATATTGCAGATGCCTATTACAGGTATTCAGAATCTTCAGGACTTCAGGTCGTTTTCAATCGTCACCGGAGAATTAAAATCCTGAAAAAATCCGGTTACGACTGGGCTTCATATCAAATTCCTCTCGGAAGATATAAAGGAGCAAACAAGGAACGTATCGAAAATCTGAGAGGGGCAACTTATAACCTGGTGAATGATCAGATTGTTACAGATAAACTCGATAAAGCTTCTATTTTTGATGAGAAACAAACGGAAAATCTGACTTACAAAAAAATTACCCTGCCGAATGTAAAAGAAGGTTCAGTGATAGAATACACCTATTCAACTGTCTCTGACTTTGACACAAGCATTCCTACCTGGGAATTTCAAAAAAACATTCCTGTAATATGGAGTGAGTATAAAGTACAGATTCCGGATTTTTATCATTTCAAAATGATTCATCAGGGCTATGAACCATTCTTTATCTCTACGGTAAAACCTGTAAATATCAGTCTGGATCCTACTACAACCCGATACGAGGGAAAAGAATATCGCTGGGTTATCAAAGATGCTCCGGCTATTCAGGAAGAACCTTTTATGACAACACTGAATGATTATAATGCCAAAGTTGAATTTGAAATCGCAGCAATTATTCCTCCGGGAGGGCTTAATTCAAAATATTTCTCAGTTACCTGGGAAGATTTTACCAAGACCTTACTGGAATATGAAAATTTTGGTACACAACTTAAACGGGGTGGTTTTCTGAAAGAAAAAGTAAATACTATTAAGGCTGCGGAAAAAGAACCAGTAAATCAGGTTTTTGCAGCTTATCAGTTTATCAGAACAAATATGAAATGGGATGGTAATTCGAGTATTTACACTTCCAACTCTCTGAAAAAGTCTTTTGAAAACAAAACCGGGAATTGTGCAGACATTAATCTCATGTTTATTGCCATGCTCAAAGAACTTGGTATCGAAGCAGATCCTGTTGTTCTGAGCACACGCGATCATGGGCGTATACTACCAAATTATGTTCTGGAGAAAAAATTCAATTATGTTGTAGCCTGGGTAAAAATCGGAGACAATAGTGTACTGCTGGATGCCACTGATCCATTCCTTGATTTTGGGAAAATCCCTGTAAGATGTCTGAATGGTTCAGGAAGGCTGATTCATGAAGCAAATGCCGACTGGGTTCCGCTTAGCTCAAACGAAAGAATAACTAAAACATTAATCCTGAATTTTGACCTGAATAACGAAGGTCAGATGAACGGCAGTTTAAGTATTTCACATTTAGGATACGGAGGATTATATGCCCGAAAACAAATCTTTACTGACAGCAAAGCTAAATACATAGAAAGTTTCAGGAAAAAACATCCTACCTGGAATATTTCAAAATTCGAGATTGAAAAACTGGAAGAACTTTCTGATCCGCTTGTTGAAAACATCACAACTTCTATTCAGGAAACCGCTTCAATTGCCGGAGATCATATTTATTTAAATCCTCTTTTGGGTGAAGGGGAAAAGGAAAACCCTTTTAAAACCACTGAACGTAAATTTCCTGTTGAACTTGCCACACAGATTGAAGAGAATTATATCGCAACATTCAGTATTCCTGAGGGTTATGAAATAGAGGAACTGCCTAAAAACATCCGCCTTTCTCTTCCGAACGATGGTGGAAAATTCTCTTATTTCGTTTCCAAAACAGAAGAAGGTAAAATTGCTGTTTCCAGTAAATTTCTGTTGAAAAAGCCCACTTTCTATGCAGAAGAATATAGCTCATTAAAAGAATTTTACGCTCAGATTGTAGCCAAACATGCAGAGCAGATTGTTTTGAAGAAAAAATAGGTTCATTTTTCAGATTATAAACTAACCCGACTTAAATGTTAAATTCTTTTTCAAAAGCTACTCTTTTGATTCTGACTATATTTATTGCCTGCAAAACTTCAGGGCAATCGTACCCCCAGGATCATCCCCTGACAAAACCCGTAAGTTTGGAAGAATTGCAAATGAAGCGATACGAGAAAGATACCAGCGCCTCCGCAGTGGTTTTATATGACTTTGGGCGGGCTAATGTTATTGATGGATACGGCAGATATTATATCCGTTATGAATACACCAAAAGAATAAAGATTTTCAAGAAAAGTGCTTATTCACAAGCCACATTCATTATTCCTGCTTATTACTCCGATAACGATAATAAAGAGGAAATCAGTCATGTAAAAGGTATTACCTATAACCTTGAAGATGGACAAATCAGAACATATAAGCTGGCAAAAGATTCCAAATTTACCGTTAAAGAGGACTTTCATAATAGAACCATGACAATTACTTTACCACAAGTAAAAGAGGGTTCTGTTATTGAGTTTTCTTATGTTTTAGAGTCTCCATATCCGTACAGACCGAGAATCTGGCTTTTTCAGAGTGATATTCCGGTTATGAAAAGTGAATATTCCTTTGAAAGTCCTTTAAACCTTTCTTATAGAATCGTAAATCAAGGCCTCTCCTATTTAAAAGAGGATGATATTAATGAAAAAAAAGAAAGTACCTACTATTATTGGCTTGCAGAAGATGTTCCGGCATTTCATGATGAACCATACATCAATACTTCGCTTAATTACCTGAGTATGATTCATTTTGAATTAGCAGAATTTATGACTGTTGGTATGAAGGCGCCAAAGTCTTTTTCAAGAACCTGGGAGGATTTTGACAAAGCATTATTAAAGGATAAGTATTTCATCAGTGCTTATGATTCTGCTCTTTTTCCAGCAGATTTTGTTAAAAGTATCAAAGCTATCAATACTACAGATACCCTTCAAAAAGCTAAAGCAGCTTATCAATTAGTCAGACAGAGTGTAGGATGGAATGGCGAAATCACCTTGAAATCCGATTATAGTTCTTTGGGAAATGTCATAAGTAATAAAACAGGAAATAGTGCCGAAATCAATTTATTGTTAATTGGTTTATTGAGAGAATTAGGTATTGCAGCAAATCCTGTTGTTTTAAGTACCAGACAAAATGGTAATACATGGCAGGATTTTCCTTATTTGAGCAGATTTAATTATGTAATTGCTCAAATTAACCTTGATGGGAAAAATATTCTGCTGGATGCTACCAGCAGGCACCTCAATTTTGGAATGCTCCCTGCACATTGTATGAATGGTTCCGCAAGGCTTGTTGCTGAGAAAAACAGCAGGTGGATCCCGATTGAAACTCAGGAGAAAACGATCAAAGTTTTTCAGGGAGGTTTTGACATTAATGTTGAAAATACCTCAGTAGACGGAGCCATAAAGATAAGCGGACTCGGATACCTTGCTTTTGAGTTATTAGAGAGTTATGCCGGATTAGGTAAGCCGAAATTTTCAGACATTCTTGTAAAAAGTCAGCCTAACTGGGAAAGCCCGGTTATCGAATTTAAAGAATTCGAGTATAAATCAGACACACTTACCCAGCCTACAATTGTTATACAAACCAAGATTAAAGATGCCTTTACGGCATTGGATGACAAAATATTCCTTAATCCTATGTTAACAGAGGGACTGAAAAGTAATCCGTTAACCAATCCGAAAAGAAATTACCCGGTTGACCTGACCTACCTCAAGGAAGAGAATTTCTCTGTGTCTTTTAAAATTCCGGAAGGATACACTGTGGATGAAATGCCTAAAAGTGTAAAACTTTCAATGCCAAAGGATGGAGCAAGATTTAGTTATATCCTTTCAACAACTGATGGGATTATATACTTAAACTCCAAAATTCAATTAAAAAAAGCAATCTATTCTCCGGAGGAATATCCCTTCCTCAGAGAATTTTACGCTCAGATAGTAGCCAAACATGCCGAGCAGATTGTTTTGAAGAAAAAGTAACCGTGCCTCTTTTTTATATTAACCCATAACCTCAATATGTCAGTCATAGTACGAAAACTCCTCTTTCTAAGTTTCATTTTATCTGGATCTCTTTCCGTTTTTTCACAACAGATTCAGGATAATCCTGCACATCCTCTCAATAAGCCTGTAAGCGTTGAGCAACTGAAAATGAAAAGCTATGAAAAAGATACCAGCGCAGATGCTGTAGTACTCTATGATTATGGCAATGCAACCTTTATTGAAACCGATCATAATTACCTCATCAGGTATGAATACGTTAAAAGGATAAAAATTCTTAAAAAGAGCGGAGTAAATAAAGCTAACGCCAAAATATTCCTGTACAATGACAAAGCGTCCGGTCGTGGAGAACAGATTTACAAGATCTCAGGAATTACCTATAATATGGAGAATGGCAGCATTGTTACTTATGAAATGAGTAAAGATGCCAGATTTGTGGAAAAAGAGGATGAATATTTCGAAAAAGTTAGCTTTACATTGCCACAGGTAAAAGAAGGTTCGGTAATAGATATTGCATATACAATAGAATCTCCTTTCCCATTTAAACCTAAAAACTGGTATTTTCAGGGAAACGCTCCGGTTATAACAAGTGAATACATATTTAGTGCTCCCCGAAATTTCTCTTACAGAGTTATTAATCAGGGGCTTGCCTATATAACCACAAATAAGGATGAAACCAGTAAAGAGTACCAGTATTACCATTGGATCGCCGAAAATATTCCTGCCATTAATCCTGAGCCTTATTTAACCACACTGAATGATTATGTAAGTTCCATTCATTTCGAACTGGCTGAATATTGGGTAAACGGAATGCCAAATGCCAAATCCTTTACGACTACCTGGCCAAACCTCGACAAAGAGCTGCTGTATAATAGCTATTTCTGGGGAGAATTAAGAAAAGTTGGATTTTTGGATGAATATACAAAATCGATCAGGCAGATCAGTCCTGCCGATACTTTAGCCAGAGCAAAAGCCGCGTATGCTTTTATTCAGCAAAACATGAATTGGAACGGAGAAATGTCAAAGTACACTGAAAACACTTCCCTGAAAAATGCTTTCAGTAAAAAACAAGGCTCAAGCGCTGAAATCAACCTCATGCTTACCGGCTTATTACAAGACCTTGGGATCAATGCCAATCCGGTAATTCTCAGTACCAGAGATCATGGAAAAGTATGGAAAGATTTCCCGCTAATTACAAGGTTTAATTATGTAATTGCACATGTAAATATCGGTGGAGAAGACATTTTGCTGGATGCAACCAGTCAGCTTCTATCGTTTGGTATGCTTCCGGAACACTGTCTTAATGGTGAAGGAAGGATTATTGCCAAAAGGAACAGCCGTTGGATTCCGATTACCCCAAATGAGAAGAGTGTCAAATTCACCACAACTAATTTTAACATTGACCCCTCAAATGCTTCTCTTGAAGGAACAATTAATGTTTCAGGATTAGGATACAATGCCCTGAATTTCAGAGAAAATGTCTCACAAAATGGTAAAGCCAAATTCGTTGAAAGTCTGAAGAAAAACCAGCCGCTCTGGGAAAATCCTTCTATAGAATTAAAAGACTTCGAGTTTAACCAGGATTCTGTCAAAACCCCTAAAATCATTATCAAAACTAAAATCAATGATGCTGTTGGCACATTTAATGAGAAAATTCTTCTGAATCCTATGCTGGGAGAAGAGTTAAAAAGTAATCCGTTTATCAATCCCAACAGAACTTATCCTGTTGATATTGCTTATTTGAGAGAGGAAAACTTCTCAGGCAGTTATAAATTACCTGAAGGATACGTAGTTGACGAGATGCCGAAAAGTATAAGAATTGCTATGCCAAACGATGCGGCAAGGTTCACTTATATTGTCTCAGAGGTGAATGGTATATTAAATGTAAGTTGTAGAGTTCACTTAAAAAAGACGTTTTTTGCAGTTGAGGAATATGGTACTCTGAGAGAGTTTTACAGCCAGATTGTAGCCAAACAAGCCGAAAAAATTGTGCTTAAAAAGAAATAATAACCCCTTTGGTTTTCCGAAAATTATTAAACTTCATTTATGAAAAAGTTCGTTTATTCTGCCTTTTTTTGGTTGTTCTGCTCTTCATTCATTTTAGGTCAGGTGAAATGGCCTGCTGCAGCTATTCCTGAAAATCTCCGGGAAAATGCACATGCAGTCATGCGTAAAAGTGAAACTTTTTATACCGTCAGAAATTCCGGGGAAGGGCAAAGAAAAGTACATTATATTGTTACGATTCTGGATCAGCAGGGAATTGAATATTCTACCTTAACCGTTCGATATGACAAACTTTCCAAAGTTACCAACATTGAAGGGACGCTTTACAATACGCTTGGTGAAAAGATAAAAACCTTGAAAAAGAGCGATATTTCTGATCAGAGTGGTATTTCAAACACTAACCTTTTCGATGATGTAAGGTATAAAGTCGGACAATTCAATTATGCCAGTTTTCCTTTTACTGTAGAATTCAGCTACGAGGAAACCGACAGAAATATGTTGAGCTACGAAAGCTGGTATCCGCATTTCGATTCAGAAAATCTGGCTGTAGAACAGGACTTTTTCAAAATTTCGGTTCCTGCCTCTCTCGATCTTCGATATAAAGAACTGAATGGCATAGGAGCTGCTGTTACCGAAGAAAATAACGGGATAAAAAGTTACTCTTGGATGGTTAAAAATCTGCCGGTCCTTGAAAAAGAGCCTTACGCTCCGCGAAAAATAAAATATGGCCCGGGAGTAATTACAGCTCCGAATGAGTTTGAAGTAGAGGGTTATCAGGGGAAAATGTCCTCGTGGAAAGACCTGGGTGAGTTTGATAATGTTTTATGTAAAAACAGAGACATTTTACCGGAGGAAACAATTGCAGAGGTGAAACAATTAACCAGCGGAATTACCGATCCTGTGCAAAAAGTAAAGAAGCTGTACGAATATATGCAGAACAAAACCCGGTACATCAGTATTCAGCTGGGCATCGGGGGCTGGCAGCCTTTTGAGGCAAAATATGTAGCCGAAAAAGGTTATGGCGATTGTAAAGCCTTGTCTAATTTCATGAAATCTATTCTGAAAAGCGCAAATATAGAATCTTACTATACTTCCATTCAGGCAGGTGACGATAAGGCAGATATCCTGACTGACTTCCCTTCCCAGCAGTTTAACCATGTAATTTTATGTGTTCCGATGAAACAGGATTCTATCTGGCTCGAGTGCACAAGCCAGACAAATCCCTTTGGTTATTTATCTGATTTTACCAGTGACCGTCATGCCCTGCTCGCTACACCTGAGGGTGGTAAACTGGTTATGACGCCAGGCTATGGAGAAAAGGATAACCTGCAGCATCGCAATATCCAGGTTGTACTGAATGAAGAAGGTGATGCCGAAGCTGAAACTTCGATGCTTTTTACCGGTATTTTACAGGATGATTATGCAAGTGCAATCTCCCGTATGAATGACGATGAGCAGAAAAAATTTATGTATAGCCAGATTCATATTCCAAATTTTGATCTGGTAAAGTTTTCTATTCAGAATGAAAAGAAAACTATTCCGGTTTCTAAGGTTAAAAACTCTCTTCTGATCAGGAAATGTGCTTCAAAAAGTGGAACAAGAATGTTTTTAAATCCGAACCTGATGTCTGTTTTTAACCAGATTCTTCCGGTAACCGACAAAAGCCGAAAACATGATGTAGAGTTAATCAATGCTTATACTGAAACAGACAGCGTCATGTTCCAGCTGCCTGCAAAAGCTATCATAGAAGCTCAGCCTGCTCCGGTTAATATCGAAACAGCATTTGGTAAATACCAGTCGGAGGTTAAAATCAAGGATCAGAAACTGTATTATTATCGGAAATTTATCAGAAAAAGAGGCATTTTCCCTCCGGGAAGCTATGCTGAACTGGCAGATTTTTATAAGAAAATCAGCAAAGCTGACAGAGCTCAGGTGGTTATGAAATTATAGATTTATTCAGATGATAAACAATTATCAGGTCTGATATCCCGGCAGAATCTGCCATTTATTAACCTGAAAAACAGAAGAAATACCAGCCTTTCCCAAAAACTCTGCAAGAACCCGCTTTTTGCAGAGTTTTTGTTTAACTCATGTTCCAAGTAAAGCCTAAAAAATCGTAACTTGCGAAACTTTTTATCATTCTTGGTTTTTACAAAGAATTTTAACGATTTATTCAACGAAGGCTTAAGAAACAAAGCATTTTCTTCCTTTGAAAACATGAAATAGCGTTTAGAAATATGAAAATTTCACTTAATTGGCTTAAACAATTTATAGAAATAAACGAATCTACCCAGGAACTGGACAACCTTTTGACCGGAACTGGTCTGGAAGTGGAAGGTATCGAAGAACACGATGCCGTACCGGGTGGGTTGAGAGGATTTGTAATCGCTGAAGTACTTACCTGTGAACGTTTCCTTGTTAAAGAAAAACAATTAAGCCTTACAACTGTAAATATCGGAACGGATACTCCTGCTCAGATTGTCTGCGGTGCGGCTAATGTTGAGGCAGGGCAAAAAGTGGTTGTAGCAACTGTCGGTACTACGCTGTACGGAAAAGACGGACAAGCCATTTTCACAATTGATCGTAAAAAAACCTACGGACATTTTTCTGAAGGAATGATCTGCGCTGAAGATGAACTTGGTTTGGGTAATTCTCATGACGGAATCATGGTTTTAGACACTGATTTACCAAACGGAACACCTGCCGCAGAATATTTTAAACTGGAATCGGATAAAGTTATTGAAATCGGACTTACGCCGAACAGAGCTGATGCTGCTTCTCATCTTGGTGTAGCAAGAGACATTAAAGCCGTAACCGGACGTGAAATCATCATTCCTTCTGTTGAATCCTTTAAAGTTGATAACCAAAATTTCCCGATTGAACTGATCGTTGAAGACGCTGAGGCTTGTCCTCGTTTTTGCGGACTTACGATTGATGGAGTAACGGTTAAGGATTCTCCGGAATGGTTACAAAAATACCTGAAAACAATCGGTCTTCGTCCTATCAACAACATTGTTGATATAACGAACTTTATTTGCCACGGACTTGGGCAGCCAATGCACGCTTATGACTGGCATGCCATAAAAGGGCAAAAAGTTATCGTAAAAACCCTTGAAGCCGGAACGAAGTTTAAAACGCTGGATGAAGTGGAGCGTACTCTTTCTGCGACTGATCTTATGATTTGCAATGCAGATGAGCCTATGGGAATTGCCGGAATTTTCGGTGGAACAAAATCAGGCATAAAAGATGAAACGACAAGAGTCTATCTAGAAGTTGCCTATTTTGATCCCTCTTCTGTAAGAAAAACAGCGATGTTCCATAGTTTAAAAACGGATGCATCTTTCCGTTTTGAACGTGGCACAGATCCTAATCTGAAACTATATACCTTAAAATACGCAGCACTTTTAATTCAGGAACTTGCGGGTGGCGTAGTTGCTTCTGAAGTAAGTGATTTTTATCCGGTTCCGGTTGAAGATTTCAAAATAGAGGTTTTATACAAAAATATTGACCGCCTTATCGGTAAAAAGCTTGAAAAATCTCTGATTAAGTCGATTCTTCAGTCTTTGGAAATTGAAATTACCGGGGAAACTGAAGATGGTTTTCTGGCCATCGTTCCTCCTTTCCGTGTGGATGTTACCAGAGAAGCAGATGTTATTGAAGAAATTCTGAGAATCTATGGTTTTGACAATGTTGAGCTTTCTGAAAATCTGGGAACAGATTTCCTGTCGGCTTTCCCTGCTAAAGACCGTGATAAATTACAATTAAAATTAACCCAGATTCTGGCGGCAAATGGTTTCAATGAAATTATTACCAATTCATTGACCAAACCTTCTTACAGTGAACTGATTAAAGGAGAATTGGCCGGAGAAAATGTTGAAATACTTAACAAGCTTTCTGAAGACTTAGGTGTTATGCGCCAAACGATGTTGTTCTCAGGATTGGAAGTATTGGCCTACAATATCAATCGTCGCCAAAAAGACCTTAAAATGTTTGATTTTGGTAAAACTTACCATAAAATCAACGACAAATATGTTGAAAAACGTCACCTGGCCTTATTTGTAACCGGAAATACTGATGCAGAGACATGGCAGGTAAAATCTGAAAAAGTTGCATTTCATACCTTAGCCGGAGCTGTGGCAAAAGTATTATACAGCCTTGGCTTACGTAACTTTGAAAGCAAACCTCTGGAAGACTCTGTAACGTTTGAGTACGGTTTATCCTATACGCTCAATAAAAAAGAAGTGGTTCGTTTAGGTCTGGTAAAAGCTAATCTGGCTAAAAAAGCTGAAGTAAAACAAGCCGTTTTCTTCGCAGATTTTGACTGGGATTATTTATTCAAACAACATTCAGATAAAGCTGTTTTCTCTGAATTACCTAAATTTCCGGAAGTACGCCGTGACCTTTCTCTGGTATTGGATAAAGCAGTTACTTTTGACCAGATTCAAAAGCTTGCCCGTCAGTATGAAAAGAACCTGTTAAGTGCTATTAACGTATTTGATGTATATCAGGGAGATAATCTGGGAGAAGGTAAAAAATCATATTCGGTAAGCTTTATCTTACAGGATTTTGAACAAACTTTAACCGATAAAGTAATTGATAAAACAATGGAACGTCTTATGGGTGCTTTTGAGAAAGAACTTGGTGCGGTAATCAGAAAATAACCAATAAAATTTCTTACAAAAGGGTATTTCCGGTTGATTCGGAAATGCCCTTTTTTTATTCAATAGCCAGAACAACTTCTGGTTATTTGCTACATTCCTTAAAACACTGCTGTTCAAACTTCTGAACCTTTTTAAATATTTATTCTACAATTCTTTCTATTCTGCCATCATTAATCTGGACTTATTATTACTTTTCTTTTAAAGAATTAGATATTTTCTGGTTAATACCTCATACTTTTTACACAGTTATCACATTATATTTATAAAATTTATATCTGACGATTCCACCCTCAAATAGATATGTCCGAAATTTTCAATTTTTCAATAAATTCAGGCAAAAGAAAGACCTTTGATGCCATTGTCATCGGGAGCGGTATCAGTGGCGGGTGGGCTGCAAAAGAACTATGCGATCATGGGCTTCACACGCTTGTGCTTGAGCGGGGACGAAATGTAGAACATATCAGGGATTATCCTACTGCAACACTCAACCCCTGGGAATTTAAGCATCTTCAGCAATTACCGCTGAAAACTTTACAGGAAAACCCAATCATTAGCCAGGCAGCAGGTTATGGGGAAGATACCCAGCATTTTTTTGTAAAAGATGCCGACCATCCATATATACAGGAAAAGCCATTTAATTGGGTCAGAGGTTATCAGGTTGGTGGAAAATCATTGATCTGGGGGCGAGCTTGTCCACGCTGGAGTCCATATGAGTTTACATCACCTTCCCGTTTGGGATATGGAATGGAATGGCCCATCAGATACAATGACATTGCTCCCTGGTATGCTCATGTTGAAAAATTTATAGGGGTTTGCGGCAATAAAGACGGCGTTGAAACAATGCCCGACGGAGAATTTTTACCACCTTTTGATTTCAATTGTGTAGAAGAATCCATGAAATCAAAGATCAATGCCAGGTACACAAACCGCCATATGGTACAAGGCCGCTGGGCTCATGTTACCAAACCTACCGACCTGCATGCCAGACAAGGCAGAGCCTTTTGTCAGGCTCGTAATAAATGCATGCGGGGCTGCCCTTACGGCGGATATTTCAGCAGCAATTCATGTACTTTACCCTGGGCATCCAAAACAGGAAATTTAACGATTTACCCACACTCCGTTGTACATTCTATTATTTACGACGAACATAAGCAAAAAGCGGTCGGGGTGAAAGTTGTGAATAGCGAAACCAAAGAAACAACTGATTACTTCGCTAAAATCATTTTCTTAAATGCCTCAGCCCTGAATAGCACACTCATTTTACTGAATTCTACCAGTAAACGCTTTCCAAATGGCCTCGGAAACGATAGCGGAACGCTGGGAAAATATGTTGGTTTTCATAATTACAGAGGAACTATTAGCGGGGATATAGAAGGTTTTGAAGATAAATACAGTTTCGGCTATAATCCCTCGGAATGTATGGTTCCTAATTTCAGGAACGTCAGGAAACAGGATACCGGTTTTGTGGGTGGTTATATGGCTTTTATGGGAGCTAACAGAGGACGGGGCTCAAATACAAACGAACCTTTTGGAGCGGATTTTAAGGAAGCTATGACTAAGCCCGGCCCCTGGAGTGCTTATATTTATATGCAGGGGGAAACCATCTTAAAAGAAAGCAATCATGTCTATCTGAGTAAGACTGAAAAAGATCAATGGGGGATTCCCTTATTGGTAACCTCTGTTGGCTACGATGATAATGACGAAAAAATGACAAAAGATTTCCTGGAACAAGGTTCAGAAATGCTTGAAACGGCAGGGGTTAAAAACATAGTAGCGAGTGACAGACATTGGCCGCCTGGTCTGGATATTCACGAAATGGGGGGTTGTCGAATGGGCGGGGATCCTGAAACTTCAATGCTTAACAAATGGAATCAATTACATGCCTGTAAAAATGTATTTGTCACAGACGGAGCCTGTATGACAAGTACAGGTATCCAGAGTCCTTCAATTTTTTATATGTCGCTAACCGCCAGAGCGGTTGCTCATGCAGCCAGTGAATTAAAGAAAGGAAACTTATAGCTTCCTTTCTTTACAAAGATTATAATTCTGTAAATTCCATCCAGTATCCGTCCGGGTCTTTCAGGAATATCTGCGGAACACCATCCGGTCTTAATTTAGGGCCCATAAATTCCAGGCCTTTATTTCGCAGAAATGCTTCGCATTCTTTGATAGACTCAACTTCTACTGCAAAATGGTTTCGTCTTGAACTGCTTGATATCTCTTCGTCGGTTCTTCCATCAAGTAAATGAAGAGACTGCCTGCTGCCCAGTTTATACCAGGCTCCTCCGAAATCAAAAGCGGGGCGTCTGAAATCCTGTTCTAATTCAAGCGTTTCTCCATAAAATTTCATGCTAACCCCCACGTCTCTGACATACAAGGCAACATGATTGATTTCTTTTATCTTCATAAAATTAATGTCAGAACACAAGAAGCAGGGAAAGCGTTTTTTAACGCCTGCTGATATCCTGTTTCTCAAAGTCTAAAATCTATCGCTTTGGCAAGGTTGGCATTTTCATTTTTCCATCCTGAACCTTGTTCATCATACGCATCATTTTACGCATATCCTCAAATTGTTTCATCAGGTTATTCACTTGCTGAATTGAGGTTCCTGAACCAGTGGCAATACGTTTCTTGCGTGAAGGATCAATAATATCCGGTTTTTTACGTTCAGCAGGAGTCATTGACTGAATAATGGCCTCTATCGGTTTGAACGAATCATTGGAGATATCAACATCTTTAACGGCCTGACCCATTCCCGGAATCATTCCCATCAAATCCTTGATGTTACCCATCTTTTTGATTTGCTGTAACTGAGAATAGAAATCATCAAAACTGAACTGGTTCTGGCGAATTTTCTTGTTAATTCTTTCCGCTTCCTCCTCATCAAAAGCCTGCTGAGCTTTTTCAACCAAAGAAAGTACGTCACCCATACCCAAAATACGGCTGGCCATACGATCAGGGTAAAACTGATCCAGCGCTTCCATTTTTTCTCCGGTAGAGATAAACTTAATCGGCTTCTCCACAACGTGGCGAATTGAAAGAGCAGCACCACCACGTGCATCTCCATCCAGTTTGGTCAGAACCACCCCGTCAAAATTCAGACGATCATTGAAGGTTTTAGCGGTATTTACCGCATCCTGACCAGTCATTGAATCTACTACAAATAAGATCTCTGTAGGTTTGATGGCTTCTTTTACGGCTGCAATTTCATTCATCATTGCCTCATCAACTGCCAAACGGCCGGCGGTATCGACAATAACTACTTTTTTACCCATTTTACGGGCATATTCAATACCATTCTGGGCAATAGAAACAGCATTTTTGTTCTCAGGTTCTGCATAAACCTCTACTCCTACCTGCTCTCCAAGTACTTTCAACTGGTCAATAGCCGCAGGACGATAAATATCGCAAGCTACCAAAAGAACATTTCTTCCGCCTTTTTTGATATGCTGTGCCAGTTTACCTGAGAAAGTAGTTTTACCTGAACCCTGCAAACCTGCAATCAAAACTACAGCAGGATCACCTTTCAGGTTAATATCTTTCTTTTCACCACCCATTAAGCCCGTCAGTTCGTCATGAACGATTTTGACCAACATCTGACCTGGCTCAACTGCAATCAGGATTTTCTGCCCTAAAGCTTCTTCCTTGATTTTATCGGTAATTTCTTTAGCTACTTTATAGTTAACGTCGGCATCCATAAGAGCCTTACGTATTTCCTTCACTGTTGCCGCTACGTTTACATCCGTAATACGCCCCTGACCTTTCAGCGTACGGATGGCGGTATTGAGTTTACTGCTTAGATTTTCAAACATTGTTGGTTATGATTAAATAACAATATCGCAAAGTTACAAAATTACCTCCAGAATTCTCCAAAAGCTTAGCTTTCCGAATGAGGGACTTACTGGATTTCTGTTGAAAATGGTTCTATTCAAAAATAATTGTTTTGTTACCATGAATAAAAACCTTGTCTTCAAAAACTAATTTCAAGGCATTTGCCAGTACAATTTTCTCCACATCTCTTCCGGCCTGAGCCATTTCCTGAGCAGTTTTTGAATGATTTACCCTGATAATGTCCTGATAAACAATTGGTCCTTCATCCAGGTCATCGGTTACAAAATGTGCCGTGGCTCCGATAATCTTTACTCCTCTCTGATAGGCCTGCTTATACGGATTTGCTCCGATAAATGCCGGTAAAAATGAATGGTGAATATTCAGAACCTGATTTTTAAATTTATCAGTAAATTCCGGTGTCAGAATTCTCATAAACTTAGCAAGAACCAGATAATCAGGATTATAACTTTTTACCAGTTGCTCTATGGCTGATTCATGCGCCTCTCTGGAAATTCCTTCCGCCGAAACATGATGAAAGGGGATATTGAATTTTTCGGTCAGCGGGCGAAGTGTATCATGATTTCCGATCACTGCCAAAATATTGAAATTCAGATCTTTATATTCATTTCTGATTAAAAGATCACTCAGACAGTGATGTTCTTTTGTCACTAAAACTACTACATCTTTAATCTGCTTTGTAATAAGCTCTATAATAGCTGATTGCGGTAAAATCCCTTTTAATCCGTTTACAATTCTGTCAGGATCACAATCTCCCGAGAACTCGGTTCTCATAAAGAAATAGTCATTTTCCCGATCTACAAACTCATCATTTCTGATTACACTTAATTCATTATGGTAAAGGACTCCGGTAATTTTATGCACAAGCCCTTTTTCATCCGGACAGGCAATTCTTAGAATATAATCAATCATCAGGGCTTATTAAATTTTCTTTGAGAAATGATAGCTGTCAATATTGAAACCTTTATTCAGATAAAGTCTGTGAGCTGTATGTCTGGCCGGGCCGGAATCCAGCGTAACACATTGACAACCTTTTTCTTTTGCCAAATTTACCACATAATCCAGTAATTTCCCTGCAAAACCTTTTCCTCTTGCTTCTTCCACGGTGGAAAGGTCATCAATATAAATCTGTTTTCCGTTATAGAGCATTTGCAGATACCTGAAACCTATCGCAGCAACAGCTTTTTCATTTTCTTCAATAAAAGCAATCTGATATCCTTCGGAAAACATTTCCATAACTTTGTCAGCAAAATCTGCTTCTTTCAAATGAGGTCTTAATAAATGTAAAACCTCCCAGCATTTCAAAATATCTTCTTTACTCTGAGCAATCCGGATCATATCATTTATAAGTTTATTCTGGTTTGAATATATGCTTAATTAAAAACTCTTCTCATTTTCCCATACGCTACTCCATCCTTTTCCCAGGTTTCAGAAACCACCTCAAAATCCTGTCTCTGGTAAAAAGGGAAGGCCGATACCCGGGCATTACACCAGAGTTCTTTCAGTTCACGTTTCCGGGATTCTGTGACAAGAAAGGCCAGAAGTTTTGCACCATATCCTTTGCCTTGCTCTGTTATTTCGGTAGCAAACTTCCGAAACTGTCCTACTCCGTCTTTTACAAAAAGTGAAACCACGGAAATCAGGTTTTCCTCCTCAAAAAGGCCAAAATGAATACCATTAAAATCTTCTTCCAACTGTACATAACTTGCCGGCATATCCGGCCACATAACACGATGCCTGATCGGCCAGGTTTCAGAGGGAGTAATTTCTCTAATGGTTATCATGATATTTATCAGTTTAAAACCCAAAGTTAATAATTCAATTCCTTAAAAATGACACAAATAACTCTTTCATCAGTAAGCAATTCTCAAAAACAGTGATTTCAGCAAAAAGAATTTTTTCTGGGTAACAATTCATTGATTACCTTTGCCCAAAATTCATTTTAATTTATTTTTGAAAACTATCAGTAACCGAGCTGTATAAATTCTAATTTGCTGTTCAATCATGGAAAAAATTAAAGTTGCAAATCCCGTCGTAGAGCTTGACGGGGACGAAATGACCCGAATCATTTGGAAATTTATCAAAGACAAATTGATTATTCCTTACTTGGATGTTGATATCAAGTATTATGACTTGGGCATGGAATATCGTGACGAAACTAACGATCAGGTTACAATTGATGCCGCAGAGGCTATCAAGAAATATGGTGTTGGTATCAAATGCGCTACCATTACACCTGATGAAGCCCGTGTAACGGAATTCAACCTGAAACAAATGTGGAAATCACCAAACGGTACCATCCGTAACATTCTGGATGGAACGGTTTTCCGTGAGCCGATCGTCTGCTCAAATGTTCCAAGATTAGTTCCAAACTGGACAGCTCCTATCATGATTGGTCGTCACGCTTTTGGTGATCAATATCGTGCAACTGATTTTCTTACCAAAGGAAAAGGTAAATTGACAGTTACATTCACTCCTGAAGATGGTTCAGAAGCTCAGAGCTTCGAAGTATTCAACTTCAAAGGAGATGGTGTTGCTTTAACAATGTATAACACTGACGAGTCTATCCGCGGATTTGCCAATTCATGTTTCAACATGGCATTGAGCAAAGGATGGCCTTTATATCTTTCAACTAAAAACACCATCCTTAAAAAATACGATGGCCGTTTCAAAGATATTTTCCAGGAAATCTACGAAAACGACTTCAAAGCTAAATTCGAAGAAAAAGGAATTGTTTATGAGCACCGTCTGATTGATGACATGGTAGCTTCTGCTTTGAAATGGAATGGTAATTTCGTTTGGGCCTGTAAAAATTATGACGGAGACGTTCAGTCTGATACCGTTGCCCAGGGTTTTGGTTCATTAGGTTTGATGACTTCTGTTTTGGTTACTCCGGACGGACAGACTATGGAAGCTGAAGCAGCTCACGGAACAGTAACACGTCACTACCGTGATCACCAGGCTGGAAAACCAACTTCAACTAACCCGATCGCCTCTATCTTTGCCTGGACACGTGGTTTGGAATTCCGTGGTAAACTAGATGGAAACGAAGCTTTGATCAATTTCTGCCAGACTTTGGAAAAAGTTTGTGTTGAAACTGTTGAATCAGGGAAAATGACTAAAGATTTAGCTGTTTGTATCCATGGTAACAAAGTAACTCACGGTGAGCACTATTTGTACACTGAAGAATTCTTAGCCGCACTTGACGAAAACCTGAAAGTTGCTCTGGCTAAGTAATCATAAATACCTTATTGTTTTTTAAAAGCCATTCTTCGGGATGGCTTTTATTTTTAGAAATCCTTCATTCATTTCAGTTATTCTGCCATTCGTTTAATTTCTTATCTTAAATTTTATCAAATCAATTAAACTTTTTTTTGTTAAAGCCGTAACTTGTAAATTGCACTGTCTAAGCAAAAATCTATGTTGACTCATCTGCAAATAAAGAATTACGCATTAATCGAGACGTTAGAACTCAGACCTGATACTGAATTAAACATTATTACAGGTGAAACCGGTGCCGGAAAATCAATTATGCTCGGCGCTATCGGTTTACTTCTGGGAAACAGGGCGGATACCAAAACGCTCTTTAACCCTGAAGAAAAATGTGTGATTGAAGGTGAATTTAATATCTCCGGATATGCCATAAAGACTATTTTTGATGAAGAAGAACTTGATTTTGAAGAGGTCTGCATCATCAGAAGGGAAATTTCCCCGCAAGGAAAATCCAGAGCCTTTGTAAATGACACCCCCGTCAATCTTGAGACACTGAAAAGAATTACTTCTCAGCTGATGGATATTCATTCCCAGCACGACACCTTGCTATTGGGTGCCAATGAATACCAGCTTCAGATTGTTGATACTTATGCCCAGAACAATCATCTTTTTGAGTCTTACAAATCTGAATTTCTGTTATTCAGTAAATCTCAAAAAATTTATACCGAGCTTTTATCCGAAGCAAAAGAAAGCAAGAAAGAGTTTGATTACAATGCTTTTCTCCTTGAAGAACTGGTAAAAACCAAACTCAAGGATGGTGAACTGGAACTGCTTGAGCAGGAATTAAACATCCTCGAAAACGCCGAAGAAGTAAAATCTAAACTTCAGCTTTCAGCAGAATACCTTAGCAATCCTGAACAATCCGTTATTTCCTTTCTGGGAAATACTTTATCCAATCTCAATAGCATCAGTACTTACGGAACTCAGTTCGCAGCACTGAAAGAACGGGTGAACAGCTGTCTGATTGAATTGAAAGATATCGCAGATGAAGTGGCCGGCGAAGAAGAAGCGGTTGAACTTGACAATGAGAAAATTGACAGCCTTCAGGAAAGAATCAGTCTGATTTATAATTTACTGCAAAAACATCAGGCAAGAAATATCAGGGAATTACTGGAAATACAAGCTGATTTACAGCAAAAAGTCAGTAAAGTTCTGAATATTGATGAGGCTATTGAAAAAGCCAGGATTAATACCGAAAAAGCCGAAAAGGCCATGCTGGAACAGGCAGAAGCCTTATCTGAAACCAGACTTGCTGTTTTGCCGTCGATTGAAAATGAGGTAGCATCCCTTCTTCATGATCTTGGAATGCCAAATGCCTCTTTAAAACTTGACAGCGAATTAGTGAAACCCGGACTTACCGGAATCAATAACATCAATTTCTTGTTCTCTGCTAATAAAGGTATCAAACCTCAGCAACTGAAAAACGTAGCTTCCGGCGGAGAATTCAGTCGTTTGATGCTGGCTATCAAATACATCCTGGCAGATAAAAGAGCCTTGCCGACAATTGTTTTTGACGAAATCGATACAGGCGTTTCCGGAGAAGTTTCAATAAAGGTAGGAAATATGATGCGTGATATGGCTCGTGGACATCAGATTATTGCAATAACCCACTTGCACCAGATAGCTGCTCAGGGAAATGCTCATTATTTTGTATATAAAGATAATTCATCTGTCAAAACGGTTTCTAAAATAAGAAGGCTGACAAATGATGAGAGGGTTATGGAAATAGCAAAAATGATTGGTGGAGAAAAACCTTCTGCTGCTATCATTGAAAATGCCAGAGAAATTCTGAATAACCACCTGATATCAAAAACCTGAGAAGGTTCAGGGTTTTCAGACAAGATATAACTCAGATTTTATAATCAATGAATCTGAATACATTAATCAAAACCAACTAAAAACCGGATCCGGATAAATAATAAATATCCGGATCCGAAATTTACTGATCGAAAATATGAAAAAGATTCTACTACTTTCGGTATTTGCTTTTGCAGTTTCTGCCTGTAACAACCAGTCAGAAAGCAATAATCAAGAGAGAAAGCTTATTGAGGATGTTATGGCAGTACACGACCAGGTGATGCCCAAGGGTGATGAAGTGATGGCTTTAAAAAGTACATTGGATAGTATAGCAAAAGTATCTCCTGACTCCGTTACAGCCTTAAAAATCATCTCTGAGCTGGATTCAGCAGATAACAAAATGTCTGACTGGATGGCAGCTTATAATCCTGATCTGGTAAAAGGTAAAAGTCATGAAGAGGTAATAAAATATTTTGAAGGGGAAAAAGCAAAAATTACGGAAGTAAAAAACCTGACAAACTCCAGTATCGAAAAAGCAAAGAAATTTCTAAGTAAATAAAAGCGGATTGAAAATGCGGGAATTGAAAAAAGTGAGAAGAGCAGGATTAAGATCCTTACTCTTAATGTCTGTTACTTATGCCAGCCTTTGGGTAGCAGGTTGTTCTGAAAGCAAAAGAGAATTACCAATTCTCGGCCAGAAAGACACTAAAGTGAAAATGGTTGACGGGAAAGAAGTAATTGACACCATTTATCATCAAATTCCTGATTTTGAATTCCTTAACCAGGACTCCGTTCTGATTTCCCAAAAGAATTTTGCCGGTAAAATATACATTGCTGACTTCTTCTTTACTACCTGTCCTACAATTTGTCCGAAAATGAAAACTCAGATGTTGAGAATTTATGACAAATATAAAGACAATCCTAAAGTGGCTATTCTCTCTCACACCATTGACCCTCGTCATGATACGCCGGGTGTTTTAAAGGAATTTTCAAAAAACCTGGGTATTTCAGGTAGTCAATGGCAGTTTGTTACCGGAGATAAAGCTAAAATTTATGAACTGGGGCAAAAAAGCTATATGGTAACGGCCACTGAAGATAACACACAACCAGGGGGTATTGTACATAGCGGAGCCTTTATTCTGGTTGATGAAAATCGCCATATCAGAGGTATTTATGATGGAACACTTCCTGAAAAAGTAGATGTGCTGATGAAAGACATAGACCTGCTTTTGGATAAGAAACAGTAATTTTTGATTTACATTTCAATTGATCTCTTGTGAAATATTTCCCATTTTTATTAGCCTTGGCTGCTCTTTTCAGTGCCTGTGACAGCAAGGAAGATTTGAAGAAAAAACAATACTATGTAGAGGGAATGGAACTCTATAAGACGCATTGTGCCAACTGTCATCAGAATGATGGAAAAGGCCTGGTCGGACTTTATCCCCCTCTCGCCGGTTCAGATTTTATGTTAAAAAATAAAGAACTGGTCATTTGTGCCATCCGGAATGGATTATCTGACACAATTGTAGTAAATGGCAAAACCTATCATCAGCCAATGCCTCCAAATTCTCAGCTACTGGCATTGGATATTGCCGAAATATCTACCTATATCTATAAACAATGGGGTAATAAAGAAGAGATAACCGAAACGAAAGAAGTAGAAAAAATCTTAGAAAAGTGTAAAAAGAAGTAGTAACCAATTCTAATCTTCCCTATGTGACCTATATGCCTATGTGGTTACAAGAATAAAAAGAGCAGCTGATTATAACTCACTCTATATGAATATGTCTATGTGATTACCTACTGGGGAAGGTTTTTAACACTTACAACACCCGTTACTCTTCTTAAAGTGTATTGCGTAAAATCCTGGTTCGCATCCATACCTATTCCATGAAGCACCTCTTCTCTGGTATAAACATCTACAGGTTTATCCGTATAAACCCTTTTCTGGTCAGGATTCCAGATAAGTTCATCCGTTTTAAGTGTCTCTCCTTTTAAGGTATTATTAATTACAACATGTCTGTAAACCTTATAAAGATTGGATGACCGGAAATAGCGGGCAGAATCACCCCTCAGATTAGTCGTTTCATTCCCCAGACGGTCATAGAAAAAAATCTTTACTTCTTTAGGATACACCCTGTCATCATTGGGCATAGTCAACTGCTTTTCCGTAACCATTCTCACAATAAGTCGTGCAGAGTCGCTATAGGTCATGTTGATCCCATCCAATTCAGAAAGCGGTCCTTCGTATAACTGAATTTTCTTCTTATGGTTTTCCTCTTTACAGGAAACCTGTAAAAAAGTTATTCCTAAAAAAATGATGAAAAAGAATAGATTCTTCATGAATTGTTACTCAAAAAAAGAATGCCAGACTTGCAATAAGTCTGACATTTAAAATATGCACACAATTTGTTAAAACCATTAGTTGATTTTCACTTTCTGGAACCATTGGTCACTAAGTGTAAATCCGATCACAAATTTATGGTATTGTTCTTCCAGCTTGTTATCACTTAAATTACCTCGTTTTCCGAAAACATAAGCAACATTGATATAAGACAGATTTCGCAATGGCAGTGAAACCCCCATTGTTATATTCATATCCTTAGTAACAGCACCAGTATTCACAAAATCATAAGGTGTCTGAGCATAACTAGCACCTATCCGATACTGAACTCTTTTGAAATAGTTTGAAATCGAGTTAAAATCCGGTGTAAATTCTCCACCGATCGCTACTTTGTAGCTATCTTTCAGCACCTGAGGCTCATCCACCAGAGTTGTATAAGCTGCCCATTTTGTATAAGAAAAATCTGCTGAAACCAACCATTTCGAAGGTCTCTCCAAACTTAAACCTAATCTGGCTGTTCTGGGTGCTTTAACTTTCCCACTGGTCATATTATTGATGGTATCAGCATTAATCTGCGTAACGCCATCAGCACCATAAATAGCATAACGCTTTAATCTGGTAGCTTTCAGGTTTGAAGTTAAGTCTAAAGTACCTGCAACATTCAGGAAAAGATCCTTCTTCAACTTCGGTCTCCACACAAATCCTGCTTTAAAAGAAACATCCGAATAGTTTGTACGATCTTCAAGACGCACCTGATAATACTGATTATCACTTAAATCCTGAGAAGTGATATTACGGTTCACCGCCCCGAATAGATATCCGATCTCCAGACCTAAATAAATCTCTTTCCCAACTCTGTAACCATTTGACCAAAATGCTTTGTTTATCCCGCCCGAACCCTTGTAGGTATAAATAAGGCTATCTGTTCCGATCAGGTTCAAACGACGGATAGATCTTGTTTCATAATCTACTGTACTGTAAGGAATTAAACCCAAAGAACCAGTCCATCTTGAAGACAGCGGCAGGGTAAGAGAAATAGAATTATAGTTACCTCCGAAGATATTCTGTTTCTGACGGTAGTTCTGCATCGATTTATATTCACCGTTTACACCTACTTCAAAAACAACATAGCGGTTGCGGGCTAAAAGAGCCGGGTTAATTAAGTTAGCATAGATTCCATTAGCGTTGGCAACACCCAAACCTCCCATCATCTGGTTTGTAATAGATGATCCGTCATTTAATTCTCCAAGACCTAAATAAGACAATGGTGAGTTTACTACCTGAGCAGTGGTACGAATTGAAAGTAGTGTACACTGAAGTGTGAATAGCGCTAAAACTATAAATTTTACTTTTACCTGAAATCTATTTTTCTTCGACATTATATGCTAAAATTCTATTAAGGCCCACCAAAACTAATTCTGGTATGACAAAGTTCGGGTATTTTATGCGGGTTTCAAAAAAAGGAGCGTCTCCTCCGGTAAAAACGACGTTAATTTTTGTTAAAACCCCCTCATATTGCTCAATTATTCCATTAATTTCTGCTATGAGTCCGTTAATAACTCCACTTTGCATAGCAGTTTTCGTACTTTTCCCTATAAGCGGCGGGATGCCTTCGGGTTCTAATAACGGTAAACGACTCGTAAAAGTATTCATAGCCTTAAATCTCATCCGCATTCCCGGGGAAATAATTCCCCCATGAAAATTATTTTCAGCATCAATTAAATCATAGGTAATGCAGGTTCCCATATCAATCACAAGACAGTTATCATCAGGGTACAAAACCTTTGCTCCTATGGCCGCAGCAATCCGGTCTGCACCAAGAGTTTCGGGGGTATCATACAACTTTGTCAGGGGTACAGCCGTTGTATTTTTAAGCAGGAACACTTTTGAGGTGATTTCTGCAAACTCTTTTTGAAGTTGTTCCTCAGGATAACTGACCGATGAAATAATAATATTTTCCGGCCGGATACTGCTTACATAATCGACAAGCTCCCGGTAAGTGAGCTTCCAATGTATTTCTTTTAACAAATTTGCTTCAAAAAATCCCGTTTTGGCATAGGTGTTTCCTAAATCGATGCTAAGGTTCATTTTGATGAAATGAGCGTTAAATGTAGTTTTGTTTAAATTATCACAATGTTTAAAGTTATGAATTTACTAAATGATTTTCTATCCCGTGAATTTCTGGAAAACCCTTTAAGAAATTATCTCTGGTTTTCAGCCATTTTAGTAACAGGATTATTGCTAAAAAGAGTCCTTTCAGTACTCCTGAGCAGGTTTCTTTTCAGGTTTATCAACAGTGATCAGGTAGCTGTCAGTGAATGCATTGCCTTACTCAGGAAACCCGTAGAATTCCTGATTACGCTTTTAATTATCTACCTTGCTTTTCATTATCTGGTTTTCCCCCCCAGCTGGCAGTTTGCTACAATAGATGAATTTGGTATTCGTTTAATCCTTGCACGAACCTTCCAGTGTATTCTGATCGGAGCTATTTCATGGATTATCATCAGAGTTATCAAATTCTTTGCCCTGATTTTTCTGCGTAAAGCTGAACTTACCGAAAGTAAACTGGATGACCAGTTTGTTCCTTTTTTCAGAGATCTTGCCATTGTTTTCGTAGTCGTGGCTACCGGATTTGTCATGTTGGGACGAGTTTTCAATATCGACGTAGTAGCACTTATTACCGGACTTGGAATAGGTGGTCTGGCTATTGCTCTGGCTGCCAAAGAAACCCTGGAAAACCTATTTGCTTCATTTACTATTTTCCTTGATTTACCTTTTACAGTAGGAGATGGTGTACAAATCGATAAAATTTCCGGAGAAATTGAAAAAATTGGTTTCAGAAGTACCCGGATCAGAACACTGGAAGGAAGTCTGGTAACAATTCCGAACAGGTTATTGACTTCCCAGGCACTTGATAACCTTTCTAAAAGAGATTACAGGAGGGCTAGATATCTGCTTAAACTCAGATTGGATACACCCGTGGATAGTTTGAAAAAAGTCATTGCTGACATACAGCAAATTATTGATGCAGACGAACTGACAAATCAAAAGCAAGGTGGGGTAAGATTCGAAGGTTTCAGTGAAAATTCTGTAGATGTGCTGGTTATCTATTACATACAAACCCAGGATTACTGGAAATCACAGCAAATCAAGGAAAATATCAATTTTGAAATCATGAAAATTCTGGAGAAAAATGAGGTACAATTCGCTTCTCCGTTAATCGCCGTTCATACAAAGGAGTAAACAAATCAATGCCCGGTGAGAAATATACGAATCGTACATTCACACCGGGCATTGATTTTTCACTAAAAAGCTTCCCCAATCATAAAATATAAGCCATTCGATCCCCCTTCACCGAATCCATAATCCACCCTTATATTCAGTTTTTCCTTTGGTTTAAGGGCAAATCTCAGGCCGGCACCATAGGTATAATGTAATGTATTTAAGGTTCCTATTCTGTCGCTGACTTCCCCTAAACCGCCAAATCCTGTTGCTCCGAACCGCCAAAACAAAGGCAATCTGTATTCAGCCTGAAAGACGACCTGGTTTTTATCCCTGAAACGACCATCATAATATCCTCTCATATTATTGTTTCCGCCAAGCAAAGCCATACTTCTGATGGGTACAGTCCCTTCATTAAAAAATGCAAATGCCTGTAAAGCCAGAACATGTTTGGTATTAACGGCAATATATCGCCTGGCATCGAAAACGATATTCCAGTATGAGTACTCCGAACCGAATAATTTATTAAAATCTATGTATTTCAATTGGGCAAAACTTCCCTTATTTGGTGAAAAAGCCTCATTCCGGCTGTCCCAGGTAAAGCTGACACCAAAACCGGAAACGATGCTTCCGTTCCTTCCGGTAATATTTTCTTTTTCAAAAAGACTCTCACTGATATTCGGTTTATCCATTCCGTATTTAATTCCAAAAACCTTTTGAAACTCATACATTGCGCCGATGAAAAAATTATGATGGAAAAAACTTCGCTGAAGATGTGGAAAAATATAGAATTGTTTATAGATATAGCTTTCCTCATTGGAATCCGGTGTATCATTGCCTAAACCCCAGAATTTATCCGGAAAATAGCTGAAAGAGCCATGAAGTCCTAAAATATATTTCTCATGAGGAAAAAAAATTGTACCATCTAGGGCAACAACAAATTGTTTATTAAGCGAATACAACGCTAAAGTTTGTAAATTTGAAGTTCTTGTGAGGGTATCTTCGTGTGAATACCTGAAAGTATAGGAAGCAGCCGCTCCAAAAGACCAATCGGTTTCAATGGAGTGTGTAATAGCAGGTACAACAAGTAAATTACGATTTCTGGTCAATGCCAGAGAATCATTGATGTTTTGTGATGAAATAAAATTAATTTTATACAAAAAAAGAAAACCCAGTAAAAGCAACTTTTTGTACAATGTTTGTGTTATATATTTCACGATTTTAAAGATCACTACAACCTTACAAAAATTATTAAAGTACAAATTTCAAATATTATTTTTACAACTTCGTATTAATATTACAATATTTAATAATAATTATTTGACAATTAATTAAAATTAAAATTACATTTGCTTAATTTGCATTTTATTATCATATAACATTGGTAAAAAGGTCTATACGCTACCGTTTTGTATTTTTGGTCTTGAAAGCGATACCCAAAAACCATAAGAAACTTTTTTAAAAACTTTATTTTGTACAATTTTAGACGATGGTAAAGTTCGAGTATAAAACCTTCACCCTGGGTGACCAGCTGACTAAAGAGCAGAAAGCCTATTTTCAGAAATACGGAGTCATCCAATTTAAGAATTTCATTAATCAGGAAACGATTCAACTATTCATTAGTGAATTAGATAAAATTGAAAAAAGCTGGATTGAGCAAGGCATTGAGAAAATCAATGGTATTCCACTAAAATTCGGAAAAGATCCCAAGGGCAATAAAATGATCCAAAGGATGTGCTTCACGAATAAGTACAGTACTGTTCTCGCTGAATTTCTGAAAGATCCACGCCTCAAACTTCTGGTTGAACTCTTACAACCATATGATGGCCGTATTAGTGATAACGAAAAAGACGGATTAGTGTTTAACCATTATGTAAATGCTGAAAACAGTAAATTTACGCAAATGGGATGGCACACAGACAGCCCTCGTGATTTGTTCCTGGGTCAGAAAATCCTTCCGATGTTGAACGTTGGTATCCATTTGGACGACTGTCCTTCTTCAAACGGTGGATTGCGAGTACTACCCGGCACGCAAAATCAAAGTGTATTGAAGTTGTTATTCGGTAAAAAACAATTTATTGATCACAATCCGGATCCACGCGAAATCGGTTTTGAAATCAATGCCGGAGATCTGACAATCCACGACGGTCGTTTATGGCATAGAGTGGAAGTTTCTCCAAACTTTGGTGAAAAATCCCGCCGCCGCGTAATGTATGTACCTATCATTACAGGTAAGTACATGCCAAAAAGTGAAAAAAGTAAAACGCCTTTCTATCACCGCTTCGCTAAAGTGGTTCAGAAGTAAGCATATTTTAATATGGTGAAACAGTTTAACTGATTCAAAACCGATCAGTTAAACTGTTTTTTTATTTCCTTAACTCCTGTTCTTCCATAAACGATTGTAAAATAATCGTTGCTGAAACTTTATCCACATTACCTTTCTCTCTCCTGTCTTTTTTTGACATTCCTCCTGAAATCATTGCCTGCAATGCCATTGAAGAGGTAAAACGCTCATCGTGCAAATGAATCGGCATTTCCGGAAATTGCTTTTTCAGATTCTTCACAAAAGCTTCAACTAACGGAGTATTATTGGTATCATTATTATCAAGGTTTTTAGGCATACCTACCACAATAGCTTCTACAGATTCCTTTTCACAGTAATTTTTCAGGAAAGCGATCACATCCTTGCTATGAACAGTATCCAACGCAGACGCTATAATTTTTAAAGGGTCTGTTACTGCCAGCCCTACTCTTTTACTCCCGTAATCAATTGCCAATATCCTTGCCATTCTCTGAAAATCTGTTTTACCAAAATTGCCCCTTTTTAATGATTTTTGCAAAATATTTCATATTTTGAGGAAACAGACCAATTTTATAAGATAGGATATTTCATAAAAAGTGATGAATTTATCCTAAAAGCCGAGGATAGAATTTTTGTTTTTTGTAACTTTAAGTCAAAATTTTATTATTTTAATACTAAAATTGCGTTTCAGGGGAATTAAACCCTTTTTTTGCTTTTCGAAGTGTGGAAAATTGAAAACATGCCAGTGATGAAAGAAAACCAAGACATAAAAAATTCACCGATTATCGTAAAATTACCCATATTAATTTCATTGACTTTAGCAGGCGGGATATTGGTTGGTGCGACATTTTTCGGAGGTCACAACAAAATGGCCGGTGTTACCAAAGGTTTTAACAAATACCGTGAAGTTTTATCACTTGTGGAAACCAGCTATGTAGATTCCGTTAATACTGATACTCTGGTAGATTATTCTATCAAGAAAATGCTGGAAAAGCTGGATCCTCACACTTCTTATTTTTCTGCAGATGAAGCCGCTTTAGCGAAAGCTCCTTTGGAAGCAGGCTTTGACGGAATTGGTATAGAATTCAATGTTTTTAACGATACTGTTTATATTGTAAGTGCCTTACCTAATGGCCCTTCTTCTTCTGCCGGAATAAAAAGCGGCGATAAAATTATCAAAGTAAATGGTGCCTCCCTTACCGGCCCTAAAGTTACCAATGCCTTTATTTACAGTAAATTAAGAGGTCAACGCGGTTCCGAAGTAAAACTGGATATTTTACCTTATGGTGAAAAGACCCTGAAAACTTTTAACGTGACCCGCGACCGTATTCCTTCTTATTCAGTAAGTGCAGGATATATGATTGACAACCAGACCGGCTATATTAAAATTGACCGTTTTTCTGAAACCACTTATGACGAGTTTAAAAATACCTTAAGTGATCTGAAAAATGCCAATATGAAGCGTTTAGTATTAGATCTTCGTGGAAATCCGGGTGGTTATAAAGATCGTGCAGAGAAAATTGTTGATGAATTGCTGGGTGGAGAAAAACTCATTGTTTATACAGATGGTAAAGGAACTCAATACGATTCTCAGACTTTTACCAAAAGAGATGGTATTTTTGAAAAAGGAGCTTTAACCCTGATTGTTGATGAGGGAAGTGCTTCTGCTGCTGAAATCGTTGCAGGTGCCTTGCAGGATAATGACAGAGCCCTGATTGTTGGCCGTCGTTCTTTCGGTAAAGGGCTCGTTCAGATGCCTGTAAACCTTTCTGACGGTTCAGAACTAAGACTTACGATTTCCCGCTATTATACACCAAGCGGAAGAAGTATTCAGAAACCATATACCTTAGGGAAGGAAGATGAATATGAAAAAGATTACGACCAGAGATCTAAAAGCGGGGAATTCTATTCAGCAGACAGCATTAAATTTAACGAGAAATTAAAGTATCGTACTGTTGGCGGAAGAACTGTTTATGGTGGCGGCGGCATTACTCCTGATGTGTTTATTCCAAGAGATACTACCATGTTTACTAAATACCTTTATGAGTTGCTGGGAAAAAACATCATCCGTGAGTATGCTTTGGATTATGCGAATGACAACAGAAAAGCACTTGAAAAAATGACTTTCAAGGATTTTAACAAGCTTTTCGTCATTACTGATGCTATGCTGAGCGACATGCAGAAGCTTGCCAGAAGATCTGATGTTAAACTCAGAGAGAATGATTTCAATCGCTCAAAACCATATATTAAAACTCAGATTAAAGCTTATATCGCCCGCAATATCTGGCAGAATAAAGGCAAAAACGGACTGAATAACGAATATTTTCAGGTAATGGCACAAATGGATGAAACACTTCAGAAGTCTCTGACTTATATTGATAAAGCCGAAAAAATGGCAAGAGGAGAATTGGTAGAGACGATCTCTCATAATTCGAGAAAGCAATAAAAATCTTCTGATTGTAAAATCAATCAATATTTAAAAGCATCGGAATCTTCATTGATTTCGATGCTTTTTTAATGGATATAAATCGTTGAAGCCAGGTCTTTCTTTTCATAATGATTGAAAGCAGAGCATAAGCTATGAAAGGCCTGAGAGCGTTATGCAATTAAAACCAAAAGTATTTCACTCAACAAACCGGGGAAAACCATGAATAATTTGCCGGTAGAGGACAAACATTATCAGCAATACCATACATGAACGCTTTGTTTTACAAATCGGCGCCCTGAATGCAAAAACGGGGAAGAAGTAAATTATACTTCTTCCCCGTTTCTAAATCAGATATTGTAATCTGTTACTTATTCAATAATTCATCGAAAGTAAGACCTACGTAAAACATTGATCCTACAGAAGGGTTTCCAAATGAAGTAGTGTAAGATTTACCAAGAATATTTGTTCCGCCGATTTTCAGGATAGATTTAATTCCTGTCAGTTTCTTTGAAATCTGAGCATCTAAAGTATTAAATGACGGGATGTTTGTATCCGTTGCACTCCATGCCGCAGTAAAACCTGACTGCCATACAAATCCTTCCTGATATCTCCAGGTAACGTTAAATCCAAATCCAGAGCCACCGATATTTCTATTTCCAAGACTTGCATTCAAGCGATAGTTTGGTGTATTAAATTCAGCACGGCCTCCTGAATTTAAGATATTATTATCAAATCCGTTAAGAGAGTTTTTAGAAACATTGAATCCAACATTATAACCTTTATCCAGTCTGTAGTCTAAACCAATACCCCAGCCTTCCGAAGTAGTTTCTCCTTCACTGGTAGCAGGGAATGCATAAACCTGACGTGTTCCGGTATTCAGCAAACCAAGCGGAGAACCACTGGTTGATTGTAAAACAATCTCCTGATAAGTAAAATCCTTGTAAGTATTGTGGTAATAATAAGCATCAAGGAATAATTTAGGAGTAAGCAGGCCTTTGTATCCAAGTTCTATTGTTCTTACTTTTTCAGGCTTGAAAGTTTTTTGCTGATAAGGCTGATACTTTCCTGAAGCTAACACACCTGCCGCAATCTGAGGCGTCTGAGCCGTTGCCTGCTGAGTAGCAAGGTTTTTAATCGCTGCCTGAATAGCCGCCGGATCAGAAGTTGGTGTAATACCATATTTCTGGAAGAAAGCACCAGGATTAGCACCAAATTCCTGTGCTAAGCTATTACCTAACTGAGTACCCAAAGCTGTTACCTGAGCTGTAATATCAGCTACTGCAGATAAGAAAGTATTTCTGGTAAATGCAGGGTTAGTAGCACTGTTAAATCTGTTGGTAAATTCAGGTAAACCTCCGATCAGATAAGCCTGAGGAGTTTTCAGATCGATGTATTGGTTTTGTGTTGTAGGAATACGGAAACCAGTCTGGTAAGAAACACGGAAGTTTTGCTCAGGATTTGGAGAAATTACTGCCGAAACCCTTGGTGTAAACTGACCATCGAAATTCTCATTTTTATCATATCTTGCTGATGCACTCAATTTCAAAACATCAGAGAAGAAAGATTTTGAAATTTGTCCGTAAGCACCCCATTCTTTAATACTGATACTTCTTCCGTCTTTATCTGCAAAAAGAGTTCCTTCTGAGTTTAATGAATAAACTCTGTAGTTACCTCCGACAATGATTTCAGCAAACTTTACACTGTTTTTGAAATTGTACATTCCTTCATAGTGGTAAAGATTGGTCTTGTCATTAAATCCGGCTCCGTTTGGAATTGGTTTCTTTTTAATAGCATTTACTGCATCATCAAACTGCTGTGTTCCCGGAACCAGTCTGTTTCTGTCGGCAAAGGCTCTGGCTGCTGCAGGGTTACCTCCTGTTACACCTGGAACCCCACCTGCAAAAGCTGTAGCATACTCTGCAAACCAGCCACCTATTACTGCTCCTGAAGCATTACGGATTACACTTGGATTATACGCTTCATTCACCAGCTGGCCTAAAGTACCTGCAGCATAAGAATCTCCTGAACGCTCCTGAGTGGTATAAGCACGTAAGAAGAAATTATCTCCTTTCAATTCGATTTTATACTGTCCCAGGTCAAAATTCTTAAGACTGTAACGATCCTGTCCTGTATAAACGCTGGTACCGTTTCCATAATTACCCTGAATAATGGCTTCTACTTTTTCTGTAAGTCTGTAATGTAAACTGGCATTGAATTTCAAACTTCTGGTATTGTAATCAACCAGGTCTTTTTCATAATATCCTGTTCTTGAAACCCTGACATTCGATCCGCCGGCACCAATTGGTAAATCTGAAGCGGTTTCATCTCCATAGGTATTCACACCGTCATATCCCTGATTCGGGTTGGTAGCTCTGTTCGGATTAGCAAAAAGTGAATTACTCAGGTTATATCCGTCTCTGTAATCTGTTGCTTCCCAGTCTTTCGCTCCCAAATAAGAAAAATTAACTTTAAAAGCGAATTTGTTATTAAATGCTTTGGCATAACGTACTGAAATATCATTGAAGTTAGTAGTAGCAGTACTTCTGTTACTTTCATTCATAATTCCTGTTTTTACCGAAGCACTTAAGCCCTGATAAAGAAACGGACTTTTAGAATTCATCAGAAGAATCCCGTTAATGGCATTTGGGCCATATAAAGCCGAAGCAGCTCCCGGAATTAATTCAACACTTTCTACATCAAGTTCAGACATTCCTACGATATTACCCACCGAGAAATTTAAGCCCGGAGCCTGATTATCCATTCCATCCATTAACTGCACCATCCGCACGTTACCATTCGAATTAAATCCACGTGTATTAACCGACTTAAAGGTGAGCGATTGTGTACTCATTTCCACACCTTTTATATTAGCTAGCGCATCATAAAAGTTTACGGACGGGGTTTCTCTGATAGCACGAATATCCATTTTTTCAATTGACGCAGCCGATTTCATAATGTTTTCCTCCACTCTGGAGGCCGAAACAACCACTTCCTGGCCCATCACAGATTGTTCTACCATCTGAATATTTAAATCAGATTTACTATCTGTTATGGTAAATTCCTGGGGGGCATACCCGACAATCGTCACTCCGATTTTAAAAGGTACAGGTGTAACAGTTGTTAAAGAAAAATTACCTTTCTGATCAGTAATCGTTCCAACCACTTTTCCTTTTACAGAGATACTTACACCTACAAGAGATTCCTTGGTTGAAGCATCTGATACCTTTCCTGAAATCTTAGTTTGTGCAAATGAAGTTATTCCTATCAGCAGGATTAATACGGTTATTGTGCTAAACCGCAAAATTGTAAAATTTGATTTCATAATCTGATTTTTATTGTATTAACAGTTGTATTACCTAGCTTTACGCCATAAAGATGCAAATTATTCGGTTAAAAAAAATAAACATGTTACAAAATTTTCCAAAAATTATTATATAATGTTATGCTTGCCGATTATTTTCCATAAAATCGAATATTTAAAGTTTCAAGTTAATATTTTATAGTAATTTCTACTTATCCAAATCCTGTAATGACAATATATACATATGAAAAATCTCATTATCTTACTCATTACAATTTCTTTAGTCAGTTGTAAAAAGAATCTTACGATAATCAAAGAGGATTTCAATCATACCTCAGTACCACCCAGGCCTGACTACAGCAGAGAGGAAAACTGGGCGTCTTTACCTTCAAAAGTCGATCCGGCAGACAGCATTCCTGTTAATTCTAATCTGAAAAATGAACAGGCAACAGCTTTAGCAGATGTTTTCTTTGTTCACCCTACTATATTTACCGGTGAGCCCAAAGATCAATATATCTGGAACGCAGATGTCAATAATGCTGAAATGAATCAAAATGTAGATTATTCTACGATTCTGAATCAGGCATCAGTCTTTAATGGTTCCTGCAAAATTTATGCGCCAAGATACCGGCAAGCACATTATTTTGCTTTTTTTACGAAAAATCATCAGGATAGAGACAATGCACTGAATCTCGCCTATGAAGATGTAAAGTCAGCTTTTGAATATTATTTAAGAAACTATAATCATGGAAGGCCTGTCATTATTGCATCTCACAGCCAGGGAACAGTCCACGCTACCCGGCTGATCAAAGAATTTTTTGACGAAAAACCCTTACAAACGCAGTTAGTTGCCGCTTATCTGATAGGAATTTCTACTTCTTATAATAGTTTTACAAATATTAAACCTTGTAAATCTGCAAAAGAAGTAGGTTGTTTCGTATCTTGGAACACTTTTACCAGAGACTATTATCCATCCTGGTACGAAAATGGCTTAAGATCCTCTGTAAGTACCAATCCACTGACCTGGAGTCTTGATGAAAATTATGCACCTAAAGAATTAAACAAAGGTGGAGTAGGTTTGAGATTCAGAATGATTCCCGAATTAACCGATGCACAGAACCATCAGGGGATGCTTTGGATCAGTCAGCCTTATATCAAAGGAAGGTTTTTGCTTAAAACCAAAGTATGGCATAAAGCTGATATTAATTTCTTCTACATGAGCATTCGTGAAAACGCTGCCCTTAGAATAGATAACTTTTTAAAAGAAGCACATTAATTACTTTTCAACACTTTACAATGAACAACAACTTTGTAGTTATTATGGCTGGAGGTGTAGGAACAAGATTCTGGCCTTTTAGTCGGACAAATAATCCTAAACAATTCCATGATGTGCTGGGAACAGGCAAATCCCTGCTTCAGCAAACGGCTGCCCGGTTTGATGGTATTTGTCCCAAAGAAAATATTTACATCGTTACCAGTGCAGATTACGTAAATCTGATTAAACAACAGCTCCCGTTTCTGTCTGACGAACAAATTCTTGCTGAGCCCATCCGCAGAAACACTGCACCCTGTGTTGCTTATGCCAGCTATAAAATTGCCAAAAAGAATCCTAATGCCAATATCATTGTTGCTCCTTCTGATCATATTATTCTTCAGGAAAGAGAATTTGAACGCAGGATAAACATTGCCATCAATGAAGCAATGAATGAAGATGTATTGGTAACGTTAGGTATTCAGCCAAGCCGTCCGGACACCGGCTATGGCTATATTCAATACATTCAGGACGATAATGAGGTTAAAAAAGTAAAAACATTTACAGAAAAACCTCATCTTGAGCTGGCAAAAGCTTTTCTGGAAAGCGGTGAATACGTATGGAATGCCGGAATTTTTGTATGGAATGTAAGAGCCATTAAAAAAGCATTTGATTTATATCTTCCTAAGATGGCTGAGATTTTTGACGACGGAGAGCCTTTTTATTTCACAGATCAGGAATCAGATTTTATCAGCAAGGCATACCACATTTGCAAGAGCATTTCTATTGACAATGGTATCATGGAAAAAGCACAGAATGTTTTTGTGGTATTAAGTGATTTTGGATGGTCTGACCTGGGAACCTGGAAATCACTATATGAGGTTTCCAATAAGGACGAAAGCGAGAATGTAACAGACGGCCATGTGATGCTGTATGATGTAAAAAACAGCATTATCAAAACACCTCAGGAAAGATTAGTCGTGGTACAGGGTTTGGATGGATATATTGTAGCAGAATATGATAATGTTTTAATGATCTGTCAGAAAGATCAGGAGCAAAAAGTCAAGAATTTTGTAACTGACGCTCAGGAAAGAGGCGATCATTTTATTTAAGAACTAAAAAGCGGCCGGATTGAAATCCGGCCGCTTTTTAGTTCCCTGCTACAATCCCTCCTAATTCTTTCATCTGAATCAGAATCCTTACGTTTTCAGGACAATCAATATCCTGTCCAACCACCTGATATCCACTCAATAGTATCTTCGCTTCCGGAAAAGCATTAGACAATTCATAAACATAACTCTGTACCTCATCCGGCCCCGGAACAGATGTTATTACTGAGAATATATAATCCGGTTTATGGACTTTATAAGCGAAAAGCAATTCAGAAAAAGGTAAACTCTGACCAAGGTAAATTACCTTATTCTGCCTGGCCCGAATGATATAATTACCAAAAAGTAAACTCAATTCATGTAATTCTCCTTCAGGTAAACAAAGTAAAAATTTCTTCGCTCCGGGTTTTAAAGTAGCAAGCTGTCCGTCTATAGCAACAATTATTTTTTGTCTGACAAGATTGGAGATAAAATGTTCCTGCGCAGGTCCGATCGATCCTGTTACCCATAAGGTACCAATACGGCTTAAGAATGGATAAATGATGTTAATCATCATCGTTTCAAACCCATACTGAATTGTATTTGTATTAATAATTTTCTCAAACCTCTCTTCATCTAAGTCAAGCATCGACAATGTCAGCGCATGAATCTGATCAGGATAACTGAGTTGCTGGTCAGAAATTTTCACGACTTCCTTACTCATTGTCTCAGGTGTCATTTTTGAAATTTCGGAGATTTTATATCCGTGTTCCTTCAATAAAGCAATATTCAATACCAATTTCAGATCCCCGTCATCATAAGTACGAATATTGGTATCTGTACGGTTAGGCCGCAGAATATCATATCGCTGCTCCCAAATTCTTAGTGTATGAGCTTTAATACCTGAAAGTTGCTCTAAATCTTTTATGGAATAAATACTCATCTTGTGGTCTATCTTGTCTTGCTGAAATATGTAACCTTCTTCCTAAGATTTATCTGAATAGAAATTATTTTACGCTGGCAGGTTGTTTTTTCTCAAATAATGTGGCCTCCATTGTTTTCTGTCATCGGTCCTTAAGATATGAATATTAACAGAACTTTTCTTTTTTAAAAAAGTTTAAAATTATATCCAATTTCCTGAATATCAATGCATCAGGACAACAAAGCGAATGCTAAAGTATGTGCGCTGAAAAACAAAACCTCTAAAAGCAGTAATCTCAGAGCTAAAGCGTTTGTCTTAGAAAACCGGGATTTATTAAAATACACATGGAGGATAAAACTAATCACAAACCAGGCGATGTAATTCTGCACAGGTATTATTCCATCTTTCCAATGCCAGAAATCAAGTCTTACGGCAACAGGTTCAATTAAAACATCCAGTGCAGTCATTAGAAAGGCTCCTGATACTGATGCAAACATATTTGCCGAAAACCCTGTATGAACATGCTTGCTTAGAAAGGCAGTTATTTTATCAGAGCATATTCCGGTACAATAAATTAAGGTAAGCCAATTGGCTCCAATTGTAAGCGGAACATCAAATATTTTAAATCCCAGGGTCTTCCCGTAAACATATTCCCCGAAAATCACCCCGGTTTTTACTCCTAAAACTTCCACAAAAAAGCCGGTGCTGAAAACGATAAGGCTAAAAACAATAAATTTTCTATTGTATTCTTCCTGAAAAAGAAGCAAAAGTGCCAGAGAAATCCAAAGGTTAAATGGGGAAAGAGATTTGAAAAGCTCCTGGGTAAAGGGTATCTGAAGACCAATAACCCCTGCAATATACATTAATGGTAAAATAACGAAAATAACTTTCCTGTATCGTAGGGTCAAAATATCATGGAGATGATTTGGCTGCATAGAAACATCATTATTCTTACCCGAAAATGGTTATTCATTATTATAAAAAAAAGCCTTGTCATAATGACAAGGCTCTGGGAGAATGATGGGGTTCGAACCCACGACCCTCGGAACCACAAACCGATGCTCTAACCAGCTGAGCTACAATCTCCGTGTGTTTTGGGAATGCAAAATTAACGAACAATTATCAAAATACAAGAATTTGAATGAAATTTTATCAAAAAAAATGAGGTTTTGATAATTGTTCGTTCTAACTATCTAAGCCTTAGCGGCTTTATAACGTGCTTCAGCAGCTTCCCAGTTTAATACATTCCAGAATGCATCAATATAATCAGGGCGCTTGTTCTGAAACTTCAGATAATACGCATGTTCCCATACATCAAGACCAATAATTGGTGTACCTTTCACCTCAGCAACATCCATCAACGGATTGTCTTGATTTGGGGTGGATGAAATCGCAATTGAGCCATCTTTCTGAGCTACTAACCAGGCCCAGCCAGAACCGAAACGACCAATACCTGCTTTTTTAAATTCAGCTTTAAAATCGTCAAATGAACCAAATTTTGCAGTGATTGCCTCAGCAAGTGAACCTACCGGTGCTCCTCCTCCATTTGGAGACAAAATATTCCAGAAGAAAGTATGGTTAAAATGACCTCCTCCGTTATTACGAACAGCAGGAGCCAATTTACTGATATTTGCCAATAAATCTTCCAGTGACTTACCTTCCAATTCTGTACCGGTAACGGCAGCATTAAGATTAGTTACGTATGCATTATGATGACGGTCATGGTGAATTTCCATTGTCAAGGCATCGAAATGAGGTTCTAACGCATTATTTGCGTATGGAAGCGGATCTAATACAAATGTCATATTTAAGTTATATTAAGTTATAAGGTTATTGCTCTGAAATAGACTAAACCAAAAATATATACTGACAAAATTAAAATTTTGCCCGTCATAATCAAAATCTCTCCTCTCAGTTCAATCGGTTTATTCAGAGTCCTCTTGCCACTGTAACGACTGAATATCTTTTTAGGTTCTTAATTTCTTAAAAAAATTACGTAAAAGTTCCTCTGATTCATGCTGAAGAACTCCTTTTATCAGGATCGTTTTAGGATGAAGCACTGTTTGTTTTACGTTTTCGAATCCTCTCTTATCATCTGAGGCAGCAAAAACCAGTCTCCCCAATTGTGACCAATAAATTGCCCCTGCGCACATGAGACAGGGTTCAAGCGTAACATACAAAGTGCAATCCTTTAAATATTTTGCGCCAAGATATTGAGTGGCGGCAGTTAATGCCAGCATTTCCGCATGTGCCGTAACGTCGTTTAATCTTTCTGTCTGATTGTAAGCTTTTGCGATAATTCTCTCCTGACATACAACGACAGCTCCTACGGGAATTTCACCTTCTTCAAATGCCATTTCGGCTTGCCGAAGCGCTATTCCCATAAAATATTCATCAGAAAAGAACATTGGTTTTCTGAGCTATAATACTCAGCATTTCATTAAAGTTATTATATTTTCTTCCCAAAAAACGTACAATTTTACCTTTTACTCCCATTGCAGGAGTATAATTTACAATTTCATAATCATAGATAGATAAATTCACCTCTCTGCAATATTCTTTGATCTCCTGAATAGTGTATTCTCTGAAATGTCCCGGATTGATACAGTTTTCACGGATTTTTTCATAAGGATTTTGCCCCATCAGCATAATCATTCTTTTTTTCAAAGACACTGCATTGGGTGTACCCAGATAAAGAAATCCTCCCGGATTAATAAAAGTTGACACAAAATCCAGTACAATAGAAGGTGCTGTATGCAAATGTTCTATCACCTCAGCCATAATTACCAGGTCATGTTTGTCAGAACTAATCCATTTCTCCTTGTGCTGACAACAATTCAGGTCAAAATTGAAATGAGTATGAATCATTTCAGAAGGCACTATTTTTTTGTCAATCGGCCAGCCCAGGGTATTAATCTCAACCTTTTCGCCATAAAATCTTTTAAGTATTCCTGTCAGATAATGAGGTCCGATATCAAGGATGTTTACCTTATTCTTAGTCTCAATAATCTTTTTGATCAAAGGATCTATGGTTTGGATAATGTGGCTATATCTGATGGCATGGGATTCCAGATAGCCTTTTTCAATGGGTGTCAGCTCGATGTCAGCAAAAAAAGAAATTATCTTCTCTGCGGATAGTTTTATCTCAATCATTCGATACCTTTTAAATTAATCTTTCAACAGTTCTCTATTATTCCAAAAACTCTCTTTATGACTCTTTAAACCCAAAGGACTTCATAAATCTTTGTACAGAGATATTGTTTAATAAAACCGGAGAAATACATTACTCCGGAGATTAAATTTAATCTAGGTTCTTAACTGATTATCAACAAGTATTATTATTTCATCAAGCGTTTTCTTACCTCGGCCAACCTGCTAAATGAGTAAACGGCCGGAAGCCCGCTGTCTTAATAAAGCATCAACCAATACCAAAGCTGCCATACCCTCTACAATTGGTACGGCTCTTGGCACAACACATGGATCATGACGTCCTTTCCCTGATACCGTTACAACATTACCATTCTGATCCAGGCTTTCCTGATCCTGCATAATAGTTGCCACCGGCTTAAATGCTACACGGAAATAAATGTCAGCTCCGTTGGAAATCCCTCCCTGAATACCTCCGGAATAATTTGTATGGGTTTTAACTACTCCATTTTCATCATAAAAAAGGTCGTTATGTTCTGAGCCATACATTTCGACTCCCTCAAACCCGCTGCCATATTCAAAGCCCTTTACCGCATTGATGCTTAACATGGCTTTTCCTAATTCTGCATGAAGTTTGTCAAAAACAGGCTCTCCCAATCCCGCAGGCGTTCCTGTAATAACACAATTTACTACTCCACCGATTGAGTCTCCTTTTTTACGGGTCTCGTCAATCAAATCGAACATTTTCTGTGCAATTTCCGGATCAGGGCATCTTACCGCATTTTCTTCGGCTTTTGACAAATCTAGGCCCTGATACGGTTTATCTAATTTTAACTTTCCGACTTGCGAAACATAAGCGTGAATCTCCACATTAATCTGTCTGAGTACAAGTTTTGCCAAAGCTCCGGCAGCAACCCTTGCTACAGTTTCGCGGGCAGAACTTCTTCCTCCTCCTCGATAATCACGTGTTCCGTATTTAACCTGATATGTATAATCAGCATGAGATGGCCTGAACTGTTCAGAAATATGAGAATAATCCTTCGACCGCTGATCCCCGTTCCAAACCATCATGGCAATGGGTGTTCCCTGCGTTTTACCTTCAAATACCCCTGAAAGAACCTGAAACTCATCTGCTTCCTTTCTTTGTGTGGTGATACGTGACTGCCCGGGTTTACGACGATCCAATTCGCTTTGGATAAACTCCTGGTCAAAGTCAATTCCGGCAGGACAACCATCAATAATTACTCCCACAGCAGCACCATGGGACTCTCCGAAAGTACTGATTTTAAATATTTTACCGTATGAACTGCTCATTTGGAAATTTAGATTCAAATTTACTTATATACCAAAATGACTCAGAAAATGATTTTAAAACATTCTCTAAACCATTTTTCACCTATTTTCTTCTCCAAAAAATATAAGTCATGCCTAATAACATAAATATTATCAGGACATTAGCTTCATCTTTCAATATTTTTGAATAATCAGTTTGTTGCTTTGAAGTATCCACCTTATCCAGTCCATCATAAACCGACCCGGCAGTTACCGGAGCTTCAACAGTCTGTATCTTCTTTCCCGAAACCTGAATCACAAGGCTTGATTTCAGAGTATCATACTTCGAGCTGACCGGATTAAAATAAATCCATCTGAAGTACTTTGATAATGCAAAACTACCAGCTTGTTTCGGAATAATCTGAAAAGTGAAGGTTTTATTGCCAATAATTTTTCCGTTCTGAGGTGTTACAACCGACTCAGACTCCGGTGGATAAAAGTCAAAAAGACTGTCATTCTTTATCTCAGGGATTTTTATAGTAGAGATATTTCCATCTCCGGCAATAGTCATTCGGTATTGAAAAGCCTTTCCGGTAGACATCTTTACTTTATTGGTATTTTCTTTAAGATAGAATGTTCCTACCGAAATTTCCTGTCTCAGAGGGTGAGCAGGTAATTCTTTCGGTTCCACAATAACCTGTCGGGAAACAAATCTGATTATTTCAGGTAATTTTTCTCCGTTTTTGACAGTTTTGAACTTTACCAGATTGAGGGCAGCAGCTGGAAATATAACTTTCTGATTATTAAGCGCATAGAATGTGGCCCGATAAAACATATATTCTGTGTATTTTTTGTCATTTATCGTAACCTTGCTGATTTTTTCTTCTGTCAATCCATGACTTTCCTCCCAGCAGTTGTTGGGCTTTATTCTTTTTATGATTTCAGGAATCTGGATTTCATTATTCTTAAACTGCATTTCTGCCCCATTGCTTTCAGCCACATAAAATGCGAGTGTTACCGTAAAACCCTCTCCTACGAAAGGTTTGGATTTTGTGGTAGTAAGTGCCAGAAACGCATCTTCTTTGACTTCCTCAAAATCTTTGAAATTACTGGCATCTATAAAATCAGCAAAGTCATCATTTGACGCTGACTTGTTATCTTTTTCAGGAGAAACAATGACATTTGCCATTTCTGATTTTACCTCCGTCCCATTGACTGTAATTTTGATCGGATTAACCTTAAAGCTCCCTTCCTTTATAGCCTGGTAATTTTGGGTGATTGTATAAGTGATAATTTTCTGGCCATTTGCATATGATGTAGCACGGGAAGTGGAAGTTCCTCTTTTCAAAAAATTCGGAATTTCCGGGAATTTGGCAACCGGGGTTTCAACCTCTCCGGTCTTGCGTATTGTTACGCTCACTGCCAAAGGTTCATTCACTCCAATATTTCGTTCCCCAATAAGTACAGAAATTTCTGTCTCCTGAGCTTTTGCAAAAAAACTCAACAGGAAACAAAAAAATATTAAAATAATTATATAATTTTGTCGCAAACACATCGTTATACAAAAATAATAGTTTTATATAGAGGGTTAGCAAATAGATTATTTATGTTTAGAAATTAGTATAATCGGTTTGAGTGATTTCTGGAAATTTAAAGTGTTTATTCCATTGAAAACCGATAAAGCTTTCTGATAAATACGTTTTAAACATTATAAAAATTACTTCTTAATACTATTTGATTGTTAACCAGCTCAAAAATCTTAGGACTACCATGACTACCATCGAATATGTAAAAATGATTTTAAGCAAAGTAAGTTTTGATGCAAAATTGTTTGAAAAAGAGTTAAAAAAAGCTGTAAAGAGCCTCGTTATTGAAGAAATTAAACAATTAAGAGATTGGTGTTATGAGCAATTTGGTATGATTTATCGCCAAATTCTCCATCGGTGTTTTAACAGGTTCCGGGCAAAAATCGGTTTTTCATAAGCCAAAACACAAAGAGGTAGCGTAATTTCTACCTCTTTGTGTTTTTAAACAGTATTCAGTTTTACTGACTTTTTCCGAACATACTATCCCATGAAGCTGAATATCTTTCTTTATCATCTTTAAAAATAAAAGTTTAATCCTTTTTCAAATACAGATTTACAGAATTTTATACTAATTTGAACATTGATATTTCCTCCCTACTCCTATCATTTCCATAAATCAGGATATTATTCACATTTAACCTGCGTTTCAACAGGTTATTTTGGCAAACACTGAGAATCGCATCCAATTTCAGTAGTTTTCAGGCAATTACCGTCAAACTGCTTCCTGAAAATCTATATTTAATTCTCTGACAGATGCATTCCACATTATTAAGTTTTCTTAAAATCGAATAACAGTCCTTGCAAAAGTCCTTTTATTCAATGTAAATTTCGGCTTAGCATTCCACAGAAAAGAATAGTAGGCATTTTATTACTGAAATTATCAGACTTTCTCTAAAGCCCTTTTGACTATTGAATCATTGATATTTTGGTGAGAAAAAATCATTTTCTATTATTTTATTCCAAATGAAAAATAATTTACTTAAACATTTCGACGACGAAACCTTGCTGGCTTTATTGCAGGATCATGACGACGTGAACGCGTTTGAGGAAATTTATCTTCGTTATTTGCCAATGCTATATAATAAAGCAAACGAAAAACTGAGAAATCATTTTATGGCCCAGGAAGCCATTCAGGATCTTTTTATAAGTTTCTGGCAAAATTATCCTAAAATTCAACTGCAAACCAATCTTAGGAATTACCTCTTCGGAATAGTTAAAAATCAGATTATCAATCAGTTCAGAAAACAATTATTACAGGAAAAACTGCTGCTTCAGGAAATTGATTCTACGAACTGCACAGAAGAAACCTTAGCTTACGAAACACTTAATAACGATTATCAGCACGCATTGTCTAAACTGCCGGAAAAATGCCGCGAGGTATTTTTATTGAGCAGAATGGGGCATACAAATAAAGAGATTGCCGGCAAACTCCAGATTGCCGAAAAAACCGTTGAACAACATATTACCAAGGCTCTTCGCCTGCTTCGCCTTCACCTCAAAGACTACGCATTACTCGCCGTATTAGGGTTTTATACAATTTCTTAATTTTTTTTTGAAATCGAGTAAGGGTATTTATCGCTGACATGCGACTTACAGTCAGACTCACGAAACACACCCTTATTTATAATGCAAAAAAACATTGACCCGGACTTGCTTAAGCGTTACTTAGAAAACAGCCTTAACCCTGAAGAAAAGGAAAAGGTTGAGCTTTGGTATGAATCCCTTCCGGGCGATGAAGATAGCTGGTCAAAGTTATCCCCTCAGCAAAAAGACACATTTCAGGTTGAAACCTGGGAAAATATTAACCAACACATCGAATTACCGGGTTCCGGGAAAGTCATTTCATTCAGGCCTTCCTGGTTAAGAACAGGAATGATTGCTGCTTCAGTATTAATTATTCTGGGAGTATTGGGTGTTCTCTGGCAGAAAAGAGAAAAAGTATTCAGTCAGGAATCTGCTGTAGCAGAAATCTCAGACAACTGGAAAGTATTCACCAATACTCAAAATAAGATTGTAAGACATAATTTTTCTGATGGAAGTGCGGTTTGGCTCCATCCGAATACAGAAGTTCGTTTTCCGGTACGTTTTTCAGGAAAACAACGAAAAATCATCTTCCGTGGGGAAGGTTTTTTTGAAATCGCCAAAGACCGTCAGCATCCGTTTATCATCCAGACAGATAAAATTCAGATTGCGGTACTTGGAACAAGTTTTACTGTGAAGTCCAGGACTAAAAATTCTCCTGTTGAGGTTTCTGTAGTTACCGGAAAGGTTTCTGTGAAAGTGATGGAAGAAAGTGTGAATAAATCCTCCGCAATCTTAACGGCCGGTCAGTCTGTTGCCTATAATCCACAGACTACTCTTTTAACAGTCAACAAAAATATTATTAAAGAAAATAAACAGACACTTTATCAACCAGTTACAATCAGCTTCGACAATTCACGTCTGGAAGATGTAATCAAACAGCTTGAAGAGAAATTTGATACAAAAATCACACTTATCAATGCCCAGATTGCAAACTGCAGAATTACTGCAGATTTCGATCAGGAGAATTTATTATTGATTTTAGACATTATTTCAGAAACTACCAATCTTTCCTACAGTCTGGAAAATAATCAGGTAGAACTTTCGGGGCCTGGCTGTAACTGATAAATCATTAACTTAAACTCACCCTCAATCAAAATGAACTCTTACTGTCATTATCCATAAACCCTCAAAATCCAGTGTAAACAAACGCTCAAACTTTAACGAAACCCAATTTAATCTATCACAAACACTTGTGATGATGGATTCTTTTTGTCCAGAAAAAATCATTATCTAACTCAAATTATGAAGAATTTTACCAAACACTACTATCGTAACCGACTAAAAATCATGCGGATAAGTGCCTTCCAACTTATACTTTGCTTGTTTGCTGTCAGCATGACTCATGCCAGAGTTGTCAATGCTCAGGAAGTATTGAACAAAGAAATCACCTTGCATATAGAGCATGTAAGCCTGAAAAAAGCTTTGCAGGAGATTCATATGCAAACCGGAATTAAATTTGTTTACAGTGACAGCCGATTGAGTTTACAGGAGAAAGTTTCTCTTAATGCTCAAAGCGAGAAGCTAAGCAGAGTTTTAAATCGATTATTGTCTCCTTTACAGATTGAGTATCGTGCAATTAATGAAAAGATCCTCTTATCTGCTATCAAAAAAACTGCTTATGAATCTTCCAGCGATGATGGCGTTTCTTTTGAGGAATCGTCAAATTCTGACATCACGGCAGCAGTTACTGTAAAAGGTACTGTTCTTGATGAAAACAATAATGCAATTCCGGGCGTAAGTGTTTTACTGAAGGGAACAACTAAAGGTACAACAACAGACGTAAACGGACATTATGCCATCACAGCGGAGAATACCGGCGCAAGATTGATTTTCAGTTTTGTAGGGTTTATTACACAGGAAGTTGTTATCGGGAAGCAATCTGTTATCAATATTGTTTTGAAAACGGATTCGAAGTCTTTGGATGAAGTAATTGTGGTAGGATACGGAACATCTAAGAAAAAGGACCTTTCAGCAGCAGTTTCTTCTGTTCCGGATATGGATAAAATCAAGGAACGTCCGGTGTTGGATGTTGGCAGTATGATTCAGGGTAAGGTAGCAGGTGTTACGGCAATCAATAATGGAGGTCACCCGGATAAAACCCCTAATATTACAATCAGAGGTACGGGTTCAAGAGGAAGTGAAAGTGTTCTTTATGTAGTGGATGGTGTACCAAATGCTCCTTATAATCCGGCAGATGTTGAATCTATTACTGTATTAAAAGATGCGGCTTCTGCTGCAATTTATGGTGCATTTTCAGGGTCAGCAGGGGTAATTCTGATTACGACAAGACAAGCAACTCAAGGTAAGCCTACAGTAGAATATTCAGGATTTACAGGTGTTAAAAGTGCCTGGAAAACACCGCAGTCATTAACTGCGAAGGATGAGGCAATGGTAGCAAACTTAGCTGCTGCCAATGCAGGACAGGCTCCTTTAGATGGATGGGATGCTACCAAAAACCCGAATGACCAGATTACACGTACTGACTGGATTGGCGCAATTTTCAGAACAGGTATTGTACAGAGACATAATATTTCCATTAACGCCGGAACAGAAAAGTTTTCAACACTTTTTCAGGGACGTTATGAAAGAAATGAAGGTACTCTTCTTAATACCTATAGTGAAAATATTTCATTGCGTTTTAACACAAGCTATAAATTCACAGACAGACTAAAGTTCCGTCAGGAATTGTTCTGGAATAATCATGGAGCTGTAGGAACATCAACAGAGAGTGGTTATAGCGGAACAATTCTTTCAGCAATTTATATGCCGAGAGCGGCTACAGTTTATTATCCTGACGGAAGTTTCGGGGGTGTAGGACCGAGAGATTCTCCATATCTTGGTATTCACGGTGATGCGATTAACCCGGTTGCTACTTTACTTCGTAACAATCCGAATGATAAAAGTAATGACCTTCAGTCTGTTTCGGAATTATCTTTCTCCAACATCATTCCCGGTTTAAGCTTCCTTACCAGATTTTCTTATCGTCAGACAAGTGCTTTCTACAAAAATTTCGAACCTTCAAGAACAGAACCCGGAAAACCGAACAACCAGAATACATTATCATATCGTACCGATAAAGGCTATAACTGGATCTGGGAAAATACAGCCAATTACGCTCAATCCTTCAATAAACACAGCATCGGAGCAATGCTTTCTGTAACTGCTCAGGAAAATAGTGCTAAAGGGTTTACTACAGCAGCAAGAGGCTTACAAAACGAACAGGATTGGGCGCAGTTTTTTGTAAATGCTACTATTTTTGACCAAATCAGACCAAGCGATTATGACTGGACAGACAGAAACCTTTCTTATGTAAGCAGATTATCATATAGCTGGGCAAACCGTTATTTTGTTACAGGTAGCTACCGTTATGACATTGCAGGAAGACTAGCTGATGGTTTCCGCGGAAAAGGATTCCCGGCAGTTACAGCAGCCTGGAAACTTAGCTCAGAACCTTTCTTTCATGTACAAGGTGTAGATCTTTTGAAATTCCGTGCGAGCTGGGGACAAATAGGAAACATTGCATCTGTAGGATTGTATTATGGTTATCCTAAACTTTCTTCAGACTATACTTATCAGGTAGGAAACGGTGCTCCTCTGTCAAGCGCTTTATATGTAGGCAGCAGAAACAACCCGAGCCTTTCATGGGAAACTTCTCAGCAAACTGATATCGGTGTTGACATGGCCTTCTTTAAAGAAAGACTTTCAATCACAGCTGATTACTTCGACAAACTTACATTTGACCTGATTAAGTCACAGGATACTCAATGGACAAAAACTTACGGATATGGTGCTCCATTGATTAATCAGGGAAAAATCAGAAATACAGGTTTTGAACTTGCAGCAACCTGGAGAGACAAAATCGGTAAGCTTAGTTACGAAATCGGCGGAAACATTGCCACTTTGAAAAACAACGTTGAATATATTGATGACAATGTCAACTCTTTCTGGCAACACTCTGACGCCTGGAGAGGTACATTAGCTCCATTCCGTTCAACAGTTGGTCAGCCATATTATTCTTATTGGTTAATTAAATCTGATGGTATTTTCCAGTCAGATGCTGAGGCTAATGCTTATGCCAAAGAAGGTAAAAAAATTCAGCCGAATGCTAAAGCAGGTGATCTGAAATTTGTGGATCAGAATGGCGATGGTAAAATTGATGATGCGGACAGAGTATATATGGGCAGCGCTTTCCCGACTATGACGTTCGGATTTACAACGAATGTAAACTGGAACAACTTTGATCTTAGCTTATTCCTTCAGGGCGTAGGTGGCGTTAAAATATTCAATGCTTTCAAAGAATCTACTTTAAATGCCTCAGAACAGGGTTACAACCGTTGGGATAAAATCCTCGATGCCTGGTCACCAACCAATACAGGTTCAAATATTCCCCGTATTTCGGCAAGTGATGCAAATAAAAACTTCCAGACTCCTTCAGACTGGTATCTTGAAAGCGGAAACTATCTGAGACTTAAAAGCTTAATCATCGGTTATACTTTCCCGAAAATGGTTTGGAATTCAAGTTTGAGAATCTATTTCAGCGGAGACAACTTATTGACTTTCACCAAGTACAGCGGAATGGATCCGGAAGTAGGCGGTATTGGTCTTGACGGAGGACAGTTCCCTGTTTCAAGAGTTTATTCTTTGGGATTAAAACTTAAATTCTAGGTCTTTTTCAACAAACAGTTAAAGCATAATTGGCACATGAATGAATTTGTTACTGAAACTTTCCGTAATAATTTAAATAAAGGTTCTGCAAATTCATTCTGCCATTTACCGAAAATTATTAACGATTTACTTTTATGAAACAATATATAAAATCATTGACACGACGTACCGCTTTTTTGATCTGCCTGGGCGTCACAATGGGTTCTTGTCAGAAAGATTGGGTTGATACCAAACCAAACGGAGAGCCGACCACAGCATATTTCTGGAAAAGTGAGGACGATGTTAAAAAAGGAATTGCTGCCATTTACGTTCCTATGCGTAATGAATCAACCTGGGGACGAAACCTTTTCTGGATGCAGAATGCAAGCGATGACTTAATCGTGGGCCGTTCAAAAGCGGACGGAGAAAACATCAAAAATTTCATTCCTTCAGGACGTGAGGGTTATATGACAGATGGCTGGAATGATTTGTACTGGATGATGAATAAAGCCAATCAGGCTATTGCAGGTGTAAAAGGTGCAACAAATATCAGTGACGCCGTAAGAAACCGTTCATTAGGCGAAGCTTATTTCATGAGAGCATTCTCTCACTTCTGGTTAGCCTATCTTTGGGGACATAAAAACCAGGGAGTTCCATATGATGGTGTAGAAAATGCTGAATTTGGCAGCAGAATTCCTCCGCAACTTCCTTCTGTAACAGATAACTATGCTCAGATTATCAGTGATCTTACAAAAGCTGCTGATCTTTTACCTTTCTTCGAAACATATTCTTCCGAAAATCAGGGAAGAGCTCACAAGGCTGCTGCATGGGGATATATGGTTAAAGTATATGCTTACTGGGCACAATACGATCAGTCGAAATGGGCTTTGATTCCGGCTTTATGCGATAGAATCAAGACTGAAGGTAAAAGAGCTTTGATTTCAGGAAAAGCCAATGGAAAAGCCAATTATCAGGCTGTTTTCAAAATAGAAAATAACTGGAGTTCGGAATACCTTTGGTCTGTAACTTCTGATGTTCAGGGCGGATCAGAATTTATGGGTGTTGTTCTTGAAAACAAAGGATGGGGTATTTATAATGGCTGGGGATATTTCCAGCCAACAGAGGAGCTTTATGATGAGTACGAAGCGAATGATCCGAGACGTGAAGTGACTATTCTGAAGTTTGGAGATAAATTTACTTATTTCGGTAAAGAAAGAAGCTATTTCTCGACCAACAGCCTTTCTGGTTTCCAGATTAACAAATACATGGAGCCATACAGCTACGGCTCAAACGAGAATGCAGGAAGTAACATGATGATTAATCAAAACGGTGATTATCCTACTACTAAACTTAGCCTGCCTCTAATGCGTTATGCTGAAATTCTTTTATTCAAAGCAGAAGCTCTTTTACAGCAGGGCAAAAGCTCAGAAGCAGCTGCGCCATTGAATGAAGTAAGAGCAAGAGTAGGTTTACAGCCAATTGCAAACCCTACAATGTCTGATCTGAAACATGAAAGACGTACTGAACTTGCTTGCGAATGGACAGACAGACTTGCAGACTTAAAACGTTGGGGTGATTTTGCTAAAATCAATGCACCGTTAACAGGAAGAATTCATACGAATAAGACAGATCCTAATTCTCCATATACTATTCAGAAAGTATGGCCTGCGAGAAACTTCGATCCTAACAAACATATGGCCTGGCCTATAAGCCCGGACGAAATTTCAAGAAGCAACGGCGCTTATAAGCAGACGCCGGGCTGGTAATCTTTTGTTTGGGTTAATTCAAACCGGTTTAGGAGATTTCTCCTGAATCGGTTTTTTTATTTTCAGGAAATCCCTCCTTTACAGTTAATTAATCCAGTCGGAGAAAACCCGAAAGTCTTTTTAAAAGCAGCACTGAAATGTGTACGGTTTTTATATCCGGTATAATCTGCCACCTCCGAGATATTCATTTCTCCCTGTAACAATTTCTCCTTAGCCCTCTCCATCCGTATCTGATGAATATATCCGAAAACAGTATTTCCGAATACTTCTTTGAAACCACGCTTTAATTTAAAGTCGTTAATTCCTACCTGTCTTGAAAGCTCAAGTAATGAGTAAGGGGTATTAATATTTGCAAGAATGATATGTTGCGCATGAACGATTTTATCTACGTCTTTCTTCTTTATAAATGCCTGCTTTTGCAACTGAGGCTCTTCAAACATTTCGACCTGAAGCATAAATAACTCAAGTATTTTTGCTTCTAAAAACAGCCTCTTTAAATATCCTTTTTGTTTACATTCAACTATTTCTTTTATGAGCCATTGCATCCTAGGTGTAATTGTCCGATTGTGTTTACCCAATATACCATGACTTTTACTGCGGATGTTTTCAAAAAAGGATTTAAAGACCGGAAATTCCTCCGAAGCTATTCTTTGAAAAAATTCAAGCGTCAGATTAATTTCCAGCATTTTCATGTCTGCATATTCGGGTAATTCTAATTTCCCTTCATAATAAGGCATATAAACAAGATTGTGCTGGTTTGCTCCAAAAGTGGTAAAGTTTTTTGAACTTCCCTGTAAACGGCTATGAGAGCTCCCCTCAATACAAAAGTGCATAGCTACTGTCTCAAAATCAGCCTTTGTATGTAAAATAGTAGGTTTAAATATGTTCAGGGCTCCGACACTTATATATACCCCATCAAAAAATATTTCCTTCAGGCTGCTCTTTCCAAAACTCTCATTGATCACAATAATCCGTTCTGTTATACCCTCTTCGCTATAGAAACGCTCAGGATAAGCATTTTCAATAATAAGCTGCTGAAAGTCTTCCGTATGAATTTGTTGTTTCATGATTTTTATCCGTTTCACGTACGCTTTAATCCGTTTTGGGTTCTCAGTATCAGGTGGCAGTAGTTTAGATTTGCAGGCAAATTTAAACTATTTGGAATAATTCCAAATAACAACAACTTCTTTTATTTTAATCCCCATAAAAATGCTCAGACAGATTATCATACTATTATTTATTTTACTGCCATCTATTCCTGTTTTGGCTCAGAATCCAGGGAATATACAGGGGTATATTTTCAGAGAAGACGGAAGTCCTTCGGCACATGCAAGTGTTAGAATTGAAGAGAATAATAAAGGGACAAAAACGAATACAGACGGGCGTTTTGAATTTTCAGGTCTTGCTCAGGGAGAATACACATTAGTGATTTCTGCTATAGGGCTTGAAACGCAAAAACATAAGATTAAGGTAGTTTCCAATGAAACCACAGCGATAAAAATCAAATGCTCTGATAACACTACTGAATTGCAGACTGTGACCGTTACTGCCGAAAAGCAGCAAAATAACCTGCAAAATCTGCCGTTAGCCATTTCAGCAATTACTGCAAAAAAAATCAACGCATACCGGATATGGTCGGTAAAAGACATTACCGCACTGGTTCCCAATCTGTTTGTTTCTAACATCGGTGATGAGCGTCCTTACATCACTATCCGAGGTGTGGGAGCAAACAGTACCACGATGGGGGTAGCTATGTTTGTAGATGATATCCCGCAAACCAGTTTGCAAAATGCCTATTCTGTCATTAATGATGTTGACAGAATAGAAGTACTCCGCGGACCTCAGGGTACCTTATACGGCAGAAATGCGATTGGCGGAGTAATAAATATTTACAGCAAAACTCCTGCAAATCACTGGAATGGCTTCGCAGAAATCAGTTCAGGGAATTATGGCATGCAACGCTACAGTATGGCAATAAACGGCCCATTGATAAAAGACAAACTATTCCTTAAACTTTCAGGTTTTTACCATGACAGAGAAGGTTATATCACCAATCTTTTCGATAACTCGACATTTGACCATTACACCGGATACGGCACTTCAGCCACTTTATTATACAAACCTTCTGCCACCTGGGATTTTAACCTGAATCTAAATACATACCAGAATAAAAACCGGGGAGCATATCCTTATGCAGCTAATACTGCAATTGCATTTTCAAATCCCTATACTACTAATCAGAACCTGAATACATGGGTAAATCAGTCAAGTGTGCAACCCTCACTTAAAATTGGTTATACGGGTAGAAATATTGCGGTAAAAAGTATTTCTTCCTTTCAAAAAAGCCGTTTTGTTAGTACCGGATTAATGGATGGAGATTTTTCTCCGTACGATTTTACTTCTTTTACTTATTTGGAATTACCTGATTACAATTATCAGAACAGTTTTACACAGGAAATAAGAGTCAATAGCCTGCCCGGAAGCCCGTCGAAATGGAAATGGACCGGCGGTGCCTTATATGTATCTGAAAAAAGCCCGGCATTATACGACTACGGTATTGGAAAAGATGCTGTTTCAGCAGACCCTTATGCTCCCTATCGTATAATACTTACTTCCAAGAGTAATTTCAACATCTGGTCGGTATTCGGACAAACAACCTACAGGATTACTGACTTACTTGAAGTAACAGCGGGCCTTCGTTATGACGATGAAAGCAAAGAATTTACAAATAGTCAATTATTCAAAAAAGATGGATTTCCTGACCGGGTTCTGCTAAAAGACAGCACCCGAAAAGCAGGATATAATGCTTTTTCTCCTAAACTTAATATAGGCTGGCAACTGAAGGACAATATAAAGACTTATCTGTCATATAGCCGGGGATTCAGAGCCGGAGGGTTCAATGAACAAACAACTAATCCGAATTATATCAGTTATGGTTCTGAGAAAAGTAATAATTATAAATTTGGCGTAAAAACTACTGCTTTAAATAACCAATTAAGAATTAATGCGGCCCTTTTTTATATACACTGGTTTGATATGCAAACTACCGGCTTTCTTCCGGGATCAGGTAATCAGCAAGCTACAATGAATACAGGAGAAGCTAAAAATTACGGAGCAGAAATCGAAGCAGCCTACATTCCTGTAAAAGGCCTTCAACTTGAATACAATGTAGGCTATAATCATGCAAGATATGAAAAGTTACCGCTTCCGGAAGGAACAACTATGAAGGACTTTAATGGAAATAAGGTATTTCTTACTCCTCAATATACATCAGTCTTAGCTGCTCAATATCAGGCTGCCTTTACAAAAACAAATAAGGTTCGTTATCAGCTAAGAGCGGAATGGAACAGCATTGGTGAAATCTATTTTGACCTTAAAAACGCTATCCGGCAATCCCCTTACAGCTTAGTCAATTTTAAAGCCGGACTCTCTTTTTCAAAATTTGAACTGACAGCCTGGATCCGTAACACTTTTAAAGAAAAGTATTTAGCCTTCGGCTATGCACAAAACGGAACATTCGTTATGCTGGGTACTCCTCAAACCTTTGGTATCAGCGGAAGAGTAAATTTTTAATAATCTTATCTCAAAACAAGATGAATTACCAGCAAAAAACAATCGCACTTTGGCTTACTTATATGACAGGCATAATTGTGAATATCATCACAGAGTTTTTGCCTCTGTTTCTCGGGAAAAGCATCATTGCACCTAATCCGGAAAGGATGACAGTTGCTCAGGTTTCTATGAATACTGTGATGTTTTTCTCGGTTCCCATTACCATAATCATCTTAATGATAATCAGTGATCAGAAATGGGTTAGAATGATCAACCTTATCCTGAGCGCATTACTTTTATTTTTGAGTATATATGTTTTAATAATGGATTATAATGAAGTGGAAAGTAAGTCTCCCAATTATGCTCCTATCCTAATGCTTTCACTGATGCTGATTTTAAGTGCTGTAAATTTATGGATAGCTTTTAAATGGCTGAAAAATAATAACCAGCAAACAAACATTTCGTAGTATGAATACTATTATTTATGTAATCAGGCTATTACTGTCTTTATTATTTGTATGGCATGGCGCAGAAAAATTAATCTGGCACCACCCTGTACCAGTTAATGAAGTGAACAATTCGTTTGTTGTATTTTATAACTTACTTGCAGAAAGCGGTTACATCTACTTTATAGGTTTTTGCCAGCTTCTGTCCGGTTTGTTACTTATTTTCAAAAAAACCTATCTTTTAGCGGTAATCATGCTCATCCCAATGGTTCTCAATCTGATTGCCTGTCATGTATTTCTATCTCATCAAACAGGCTATATTATATTTGATACCACTATTCTTCTCTTACTCTTATTCCTTATAAGAATGAATTATCAAGTCTTGCAAAAGATTTTTCTCAGAGAATTCTAACGTGTATTCTTATAGATTTTATTAAAATGCCTCTGATTCGTTGATACACTGGGGCATTTTGGGATCTATTCCAATTCTTTTAAAAAAGCGTTATGGAGTGGACAGAGCTATTTGATATAGCTCATTGCCAATAAAAAAAGGGTTACACATTGAATGTGTAACCCTTTTAGCGATGGTACCGAAGATGGGAATCGAACCCATACGAGCGTTTCGGCTCACAGGATTTTAAGTCCTGCGTGTCTACCAGTTCCACCACTTCGGCTTCAGCAAAAGACTTCCCTTTGGCCTACTAAACTTAAAAAGCACCAAATCGGTGCTTATAAGCTGAGCGAAAAACGGGGTTCGAACCCGCGACCTCAACCTTGGCAAGGTTGCGCTCTACCAGCTGAGCTATTTTCGCTTGTTGATTGTGAGTGCAAAATTAGGTGGTTTCATTCACTTTTGCAAATATGCCCGTAAAAAAAATTCCCAAAATCACTTCCTGAAGGCCTTCCTATCAGGCAAAATAATTGATTCTCAGTTTTTTGAGCTTTTGTATTTTTTTGAAAAAAATTTAAAAAATGTTATTTGGCAGTCCATTTTATCCGTTTTGTTCGCCATCAAATAAATAATGTTCATTGCTGCTTTCTTCAGATTTTATCAATAATAACGAAAAAATCAGCAGGACAACAGGATTCCACTTATGCTGATTATCAGGAAAAGGACTCAGATTCATGCACTTTCCTGCAATGATTTTAGGTATTTTAGCTCATTTTTTAAAAAGGAAGAAAACAAAAGATTTGGTATCTGAACAAAAAAAGCAAAAGTTAGTCTGTAAGGCAGAATAATATTTCGTTTTAAGAAAAAGCATTCTATTCTGGTAATTCCAAAATTTTATAGCTTTTTTACGATTAAATTACCGATTAATAAAAATAATATTTTACTAATCAGTATATTAGCAATATTTTTTAGAAAAAAGGAAGAAAGTATGTAGCTTTGTATTTCAATCAAAATACCAAATAAAATGAGTATCAACAAATTGGACCAGATTGACCATAAAGTGTTGGAAATTTTGCAACAAAATGCAAAAATCACCAATGCTCAATTGTCTAAAGAGATCGGATTATCTCCTGCACCGACTCTTGAAAGAGTTAAAAAACTTGAAACCTCTGGCATAATTCAAAGTTATCACGCACAACTAAACCGAGATAAAGTAGGATTAGGAGTTACCACTTTTGTAACCGTTTCGCTGACCGGACATAAAAAACAAGTTACGGAATCATTTGTATCACAAATCAATACGATTCCTGAAGTCATTGAATGCCATCACGTAACAGGTTCCGGTGATTTTTTACTTAAAATCATTGCAAAAGATATTTCTTCTTACCAGAAACTGATGTTGGAAAAAATCAATGAAATTGAAGAGGTTGCAGGAACCCAGACAATGGTGATTTTATCTACTTTCAAAGAAAGTAAGGTCTTACCTATACCTTGATCGTTGACGCTTAAATGAATCAGCCATAAAAAAGGCGATATTTTGTAAAATATCGCCTTTTTTATTTCCCAAATCAAATTCGTTTTTCAGAATTTAGGACAGGAAAGTTCTTTTTTATTTCTTCTCGGAGCTGGTTTAAGATCAAACAAATCATTAAAAATATAAGAAATGGAAATCTCATGCGATCCGCCTGTTCCGCTCAATGTTGAAATTGTTGCATCATAGCTGTAACCTATAGAAAAATTGTCCTGACGATAACCAATCAAACCTACCAGTGCATCATGACTTGGGATTGATGCCCCATCTTTGGTATATTTTTTCAAAGGAATTCCCCTGTACCATAAGCCAACTACAAGCGGTGAATATGTCAGATACATTCCTACATCCAATTGATCTGATTCTCCCTGTCGTTTATAATTAATCACAGGAGTCAGACTTTTCTCTTTCTCTATCGCATCACCTAAATTATTCCCGATCACATAATCAGCCAAAGGTATTCTGTAACCGGCGATTACGCTGTATTTCATTGGCAAACGGGCCTCACTGGTTCCGAACGACTGATTGGGTCTGTTGATATGATTTACAGTTATCCCGCCCCAAAACTGATCAGTATAAACCAATGCTCCGGTAGAAAAATCCATATAATTCAGTTGAGGAGCCACATTTCCACCAGCTAAAATCGGATCTGCAGAAGGAGGAAACCTTCCGGTTGATAAATAATTCTGGATCTGGTCTCCGAAAATATAATCCTTAAAATTAATACTTCTCGACACATAGGACCCCTGAACACCAAGCGACATGGAAACCTGTTCATTTACTTTCAGATGATAGGCATATTGTAAACCCAAATCTGTTGTTTTCAGATTTGTAAATTGCTGATCTGATGTTACTAATAGCCCTACTCCGCTATTTATCTTATCAAAATACATATCTGCCCCAAAAGAGGTCGTAATAAAATTGGCATTCAGAGAAGGCCATTGGTTTCTGTAGTTGAAAGTAAGCCTGGGTGCAAACGCTGATCCGGCAAAGGCAGGACTAATATAAAGGGGCGCAGCATAGAATTGAGAGTATTGCGGATCCTGCGCCTTCAGAGAGCATACGCATGTAATTAAGCCCAGTATCGTAAGATAAACTTTCTTCAACATTAAATTGAGGTCTAAAAAAGACGTTTAATTTTTTCATAATGCCAAATTACAGAGTATCTACTCATCTAATATTGACATCGGTAATTAATATCATTATATTCAAACTGGAGAAAGACATTATCTGACTGCTGATTGCACTTCAGAATTTGTCTCTAACTTTGAAACCAAAATCACCATTTATAGTTATTAAAAATACATTTGGAAACACCGAAAAGGATATTCAATCTCAAAAAACTTACAACTGAATTTTAATCCGTATGATTTCTGAGACCGTTATTTTATTACTGCACAAATTCGTGAATCATATAATTTTTAGATTATCTTTTCGTTCTAAAAAAGCTGTATCCGACGATTTAAGCAAATAAATTTGCATGTTCTAAGACTAATTCAGCAAATTTGATGCCATTAGGCAATTGTTCTTTTCGTATGATAAACAATGTAGAAAGTTAACGTAGAAATGTTGAAGATTGGATATATAAAGAAATCTTTTTTTTTATCATTCTTAATTTTGGTTGGCTTAATCCTGACCACAAGTTTTAGCTATGCTCAGACTCCAAACGGATTTTATTCGAGGAAATACTGTTTATCAACCTGTTCTGATACTACTGCTGCAACAGTTTTTCAGGATACTGTAAAAAAAGCTGTCGCCTGGAAATGGGATTTCGGCGATTCTTCCTCAGACCCGAATAAAAAAACTTCCACCTCAAAAAATACTGCCCATTTATATACTACTCCCGGAAATAAAACAGTTACGCTGACCAGAACATTGGCCGATGGAAGTACTCAGACAGTATCGCAAACAATTACAATCGGTCAGCCGCCTCAGGGCTTCTATCTTGGTAATCAGCCAACTCAGCAAGATACTGTAATATGCAAAGGACAGTCTATTACCTTAGATCCTTATAGGCATGTCCCAAAAGACCGGACAACCTTGAAATATTTGTGGTATCCTAAGGGAGATACCCTTCAGACACTGACCGTTGATAAGGAAGGTTGCTATTCTGTAGAAGTTATAGATTCCGTAACGTCCTGTTCTTCCGAAGCAAAACTGAATGTTAAGATCTGTGTAGAGCCTCCTAAACAGGAAGATGCTTCCAATTACTGGTATTTTGGTAACGGTGCCGGGGTTAAATTCCCGGCTGGGGGAGGTGGTGCCGGTAGCACAGGAGGAGGTACCGGAACAGGAGGTACTGGTGGAACAGGATCAGGTGGTTCTGAACCCAGCTCTGACGATAAAGGTAAAATTAATAGTAAAGAAGGGGTTTCGGGTATTACAGATGCAAAAGGAAATCTTTTGTTTTACACGAACGGTAGAAACATTTATGATAAAGACGGCAACCTTCTCCCCTTTCTGAATACTAAAGCCGATACGCTTGGGGGTAGTCCGAATTCCTCACAATCATCAGTAATTGTTCCGCAGCCAAGTTGCCGGGGATGTCAATCTTTATACTATGTTTTTACAACCACTGAAACAAACGGTACAAAACAACTTAGCTACAGCCTTATAGACATCCGAAGAAACGGAGGTAAAGGGGCAGTTGTCAAATCAAATGTTCCGCTCAGCTATGAACCAACCACTGAGCATTTAATTACAGCCGGCAATACTACGGATTCAACTTACTGGATTATTTCGCATGACTATGGAAATAATACTTTCAGACTCTACAGGGTTACAAAAAACGGTATTTCTCAGGAAAAATCCATTTCTGTCGGCAGTCCGATTGACTCTCTTCAAAAAGGGAAGGGTTATACAAAAGTATCGGCAGACGGGAAAAAAATTGCTGTTATTATTCCGGGACCTCCTAAAAACCGCGTTGAACTTTATGATTTTGACATACAAACAGGAGATATTAAAAATCCGGTAACCGTTGACCTTGGCCCCGCACCTCCAAGTGCCTATGGCGTAGAGTTTTCACCTGATAATACCAAACTATACGTTACACTCAAAGCGGATTCCCTGGCAAGTCCGGAACAGTATTCCAAACTCTTACAGTTTGATATTTCAAAAAACAATGCTCCGGATATTCTAAAGTCGGGAAAAACCATTGACTCATTAAGTTCTAAAACCAATCAATATTTTGGCTCGGTTCAGATTGACCCTAATGGTGGTAAAATCTATATGGCCATTCAGGGAAGTACCAAGTTAGCGGTAATCGGAGAGCCGAACAAGTTACTTCCGGCTGTTGCTGCAAAAGACTCCATAAAATACAAAATTGATGGTCTTGATCTTAATGGAAGGGTGAGTCAGCTCGGACTTCCTACGCAGCCTGTCATCTTCACAAAACAAGATAACCAGGGAGTCGGTATTACCGGAGGAGATACCTGTTTTGGCAAACCAAGTAAATTTCAGACAAGTAATCTTTGCGATCCGATAAAGAACACCCAAACAGACTGGAATTTTTACAGAGGGGTTCTTCCGAAGGATGGGAAACCCAACCCGGCCGATAAAGTAGGTTCAATTACGGGAACTAATAAAATGGAAGTAAATTATCTATTTAATACTCCCGGGAGCTATTATGTTACGGTAACTATGTCTAATTCCTGTAAACAGGATACCACATTACCGGCACAGCCTTTTACCATTTACCCGCAACCCAATGCTAATTTAGGGCCAGATATTAATCTATGTGCCTTTGAAGTACGGCTTGATTCTAAAAATCTTGCTCCGAATTCCCAATACCGCTGGACATTGGATAGCAATTTTCTGCCAGATACTACCGCATCTATCATGGCCAAAAAGTCAGGTAAATATAACGTCTTTATTCTCGGAAAAGGTGGTTGTACCACAGAGGATGAGGTCGTAGTGAAACTTAATGCCAAAGAACCTTTAGATATTGCTAAAGATACTACAATTTGTAAAGGGAACAGCTTTACACTTGACGCCAGAAGTGGCGGGATTAATGACCCTAACCTTTCTTACAGATGGCTTTCAGGGGCTACCGGAGCTACTACACCTACAGTAGTTGTCAGTAAACCAGGCCTGTATGTTGTCTCGGTAAAAAATAATGCCACAGGATGTGAAGTTTCGGATTCTGTTAATGTAGGAACAAGGCCTTTGTCGAATTTTTCAACCACCAAAAAAGAACCTACCAGCTGTAATGCCAATGACGGTGCCATTACACTTGATAATTTTATCCCGATAGATAAGTATTCATTTGTGTGGTATAAAGATGGTATTGAAATACGAGGTCAGACATCTAATTCAATTACAGGTATTGCCGCCGGAAATTACCGGGTTAAAATACAAAGCCTGCTTTCCTGTGATACATTGGTTAATATCAGTCTGAACCTTATCAATATATTAAAACCAAATATTGTTACTCAGACAACCAATACCTTCTGTGATGTGCTGAACGATGGTGTTATCCGGTTTGAAGTAGGTTCCGGAAGTCAATTTATCCCATTAAATTATACCTTGAATAAAATCGGCCCGCCTGATCAAACTATTTCATCTGGCTTGGTAACGACAATTGCCATCGGCTCCGGTTATGAAATAAGAAATTTATCACAAGGATCATATTCACTTGAATTAAGTGATGCCGCAGGTTGTAAATACTTTGTAAATAATCTGAAAATCGGGGTTAAACCAAGAGTAACTGTTACATTATTACCTCCCCCATCTCCTTTGTGTGAGGGGCAGATTTTTGTATTGGGGCCTATCCCGGCAACAGGAAACATACTTTGGAGTACCGGAGATAAAAATCTTACAAGTATTCCGGTTACCAAATCGGGTATCTATTCTGTAACAGTAACCGATCCTGTCAATCCGGGATGCCAGAGTTTCAGCGAAGTAAATATCGTTTTCAATCCAACGCCCAAAATAAATGTTGGTCTTCCGTCCAGCATTTGTGCCAACGGTACTCCTGTCCAATTGAGTGCCTCTCCTGCAGGGGGAATCTGGTCTGGTAACAATGTCACTCCAACAGGTAAATATACTCCTCCTTCAAGTGTGGGAACAGATGTATTAACCTATTCTCTGACATTGAATGGCTGCACAGGCAGTGCTCAGAAAACAATTACAATTCTACCGGCACCTAATGTTAACCTGGGGCCTGATCGTTCTGTTTGTAACAATGGAAAAGAATATATCGGAGTATCACCAATTCCGGGAATACAATATTCATGGTCAAACGGACAATCAGGACCGTCAATTTTACCTGACCATTCAGGAGATTACTGGATCAGAGCCTCTCAAGGACTTTGCGTAGTTTCTGATACAATTAAAATTACGCTTTTACCTGCTCCTGTTATTTTTATGAGAGGAGAATACTATTTATGTGTTCCTGATAATTTACCGATAATTGTAGATGCCGGAAATCCGATTTCTTATTATTCATACTTCTGGACACCTGCTCCGGTAAGTGGTCAGAATACACCAAAAATAACTGTGATTCAGCCAAGGGTCTATACCCTACTGGTTAAGGATAATAACAACGGCTGTACCAATACATTTGAAACAAATGTTATCGACCGCTGTGAACCAAGCATTCTTGTTCCAAATATCTTTACTCCGAATGCAGATGGGCTAAACAACTATTTCGATATTTTTACAGCTCATATTTCCAGGGAAGATTTCTCTCTTAAAATCTTTAACAGATGGGGAGAAATAATGTTTACCTCAACCCGGCCTGATGACCGCTGGGACGGACGATACAAAGGAGAAGTTGTAAAACCAGACAGTTTTGCCTGGATTATCAATTATAAATCTGAATATTATCCGGAAAGAGGAGTTCTGACAAAACGCGGGGCTGTAACAGTTGCCTGGTAAATTTTAAAGAAAACTCAATAATTGAATTGCACTAACGTAAAAGGATCAGCTGAAATTTCAGCTGATCCTTTTACGTTAAACATCTAATCTAAAACCCACTCCGTGGACATTGGTGAGTTTTATCGCCGGATCTTTCCCCAGGTATTTTCTTAATCTGGTAATAAACACATCCAGACTCCGGCCTTTAAAATAATCATCATCTCCCCAGATGGCGATCAGAATTTTATCTCTGGTAATAGTTTCATTCTTATTTTGAATCAGAAAAGACAATAAATCAGCTTCCCGATGAGTCAGATCCTGCTCCTCCCCGCTAATTGACAATTTCAGATTTTTACTGTCAAATGTGTATTGTCCGACATGCAAAATATGAGAATTTGCCACGGTTTTCTTCCCGGTTCTCTTCAGAATAGCTTCAATCCTCAGAACAAGTTCTTCAATACTGAAAGGCTTGGTAAGGTAATCGTCCCCTCCGATTTTCAGACCTTTAATTCTATCTTCTTTCAGGGATTTAGCTGTTAAAAAAACGATTGGTACATCACTTCCTGAATGCCTTATGTATTCAGCTAATGTAAATCCATCCATTTCCGGTAACATTACATCCAGAATACAAATATCATATTGATTGGTTTGAAAGGCATTCTGACCTTTTTTACCATCAGTTTGCAAGTCTATCTGATAACCTTCCTGTTCAAGATTATCCTTCACTACAAAACCAAGGCTATCATCGTCTTCTACTAAGAGAATTTTTGTCATATTGAGTTTTGAACTAAATAACTAATTGCACAAATATAGAGAGATTGGCATAAAACAAAAATTGCTTTATATCCGGATCCGGAAAACCTCCATGCTGACTCATAATAATGCAGAGCCGGAATAATAACTACACATTTTAAATTCTATTGTCTGTAATGTAATATTTGTATTACCACAACTGATGCACCATAGGTTTGATTTTAGATTCGTAAATCTCCTGTATTGCATTTAATTCCTTTTCTGATAATTCCGGAATCTTAAATACATCAAGATTTGATTTTACCTGCTCTTCCACCGAAGCACCCGGGATAATACAACTTACCGCTTTGTGCATCAGAATCCATTTGAGTGCAAGCGGAGCAAGGTTCCGGTATTTCGGAAAAGCTTCTTTAAGGCAATCCACCGCCTGCAAACCAACCTCATAATCTATGCCAGAAAATGTTTCACCTTTATCAAACGCTTCTCCGTTTCTGTTAAAACTACGATGATCCCCCGCTGTAAAAGCAGAAGATTTACTGAATTTTCCGGTTAACAGCCCGCTGGCAAGCGGAACTCTGATAATTACGCCGATGTCTTTTTTCAAAGCCTGTTCAAAAAACAATTCTGCAGGTCTTTGTCTGAACATATTGAAAATAATCTGAATCGTCGTTACATTATCAAATTCTATACTTTTCAAAGCTTCTTCGACTCTCTCAACACTCACCCCTAAATGTTGGATTTTCCCTTCTTTTTTCAGAATATCAAATTCTTCAAAGATTTCAGGTCTGTAAAAAACATCTGTCGGCGGACAATGTAACTGAATCAGATCAAGCGTTTCAAGTCCCATATTTTTCAGACTTTTTTCTACAAATTCCCTCAAAACTTTGGGTTGATAAGCTTCGCTGATATGAGGATTTAGTTGTCTTCCACACTTGGTACCGACAAAAATTCGTTCAGATCGGTTCCGGACAAGCCGGCCAACAGCCTTTTCACTCTCTCCTCCTCCGTAAACATCCGCTGTATCAATAAAATTTATCCCTGAATCGACCGCTTTATTCAATATTTTATCAGCATTATCATGACTAAAATCATCACCCCATTTTCCACCAACCTGCCAGGTTCCTAAACTTATGGCTGAAATATTAAAGCCTGTTTTTCCGAGTTTACGATATTCCATTGCTTAATTAAAGGGTTATTATACATTAAAATCCCACGAAAATCTGTTGAATCGTGGGATTTCATAAAAAGTTTTGCAGGGTTTTCATGCCCTTTTTAATATGTTCAGAACTTAATCAACAGAATAAGCCGTTACTTTATTTTTAAAGAAATTCGGAATTACCAGCAATTTTTTACCCGGAATATATTCAAAATCCGCAGTATTGATTTTAGCATCTACCAGATCCAGCAGTAAAGACGTTTTACCCTCCGGATTAACATGCCAAACCTTTCCTCTCCATTCAGAAGCAAGATATCCGCCTTTTCCATCAGGCAGGATTCCATCTATTCCACCTAATCCTTCTGCTTTAGTAGAATATTCTCCTGTTTTAAGGTCATAAGCCAAAACTTTGCCATCACCGTTACCAACGATCAGTTTTCCTTTTTCAAACACTACTCCATTCGGGCTCTTAAGCGGAGCACCTTCGGCAACTTTTACAATCTGACCTTTGTCCAGTTTCCAAAGCCTGTCTGATCTCATATCCGTGAAATAAACCACATTGTTTTTAGCATCTACTGTTACATCATTCAAAAATTTAGCCTCAGGCACTTCGTACTTGTTCAGTACTTTTCCGGTTTTTAAGTCGATTTCAACTAATTTGAAGATCTCTGTAACATAAAGTTTCGATCCTAAAGCTACCAATCCTTTGGTTGATTGCAGATTCTCAGTCAATTTCAGCTTTGTAATTTTTCCATTTAAATCAATTTTTGAAATAAAACTCTTCGAGTTATCAGCAGAAGGGCCTCCGTTAATACATGAGATATAAAGGATATTTTCTTTGGGTTCGTAATAGATCGACTCAGGAGTCGTCAGAGTAGTATCAGATTCCCAAAGCTTGGTCAATTTCACCTGACTAAAAGCCGATGTAGAAGATAAAAGTAATAAGGCAACAAAAAACTGGAATACTTTTCCTAAAGTGTTCATTTTCTGGATATGTTAAATGTTAGAGATAGATTAAAATGTTTAGTAAAGATAGGAATAAATATTTATTGTGTTTTTGAAAACCCTACAAATACTATCTGATAAGTTCTCTGGTAAGAATGTAATATTTCCATTAGAAACATTTAAAAAGGGAAAGGTCTGCGTGCTGAAGACTTGAAAATAAAAAAGCCTTAAATCTTTCGATTTAAGGCTTTTTGCTCCCTCTCTTGGGCTTGAACCAAGGACCCCATGATTAACAGTCATGTGCTCTAACCAGCTGAGCTAAGAAGGAATACTGTTGTTTGATGATGCAAAATTAGTAGGTTATTAGGTATTACGCAAGTGTTTTGAATGAAAAAATTCTATTTCCCTGCTAATTTTGCCTTTGAAAAACCGAAAACTTTTGATATTCAGTTTTTTACACCTTCAATTTTTTTTTCAAAAAATATATATTTTTAGACCATCGGTACATAAACTACCTTCTTTGTCTCAAAAAACTCCTCTTCAAAAAACTCATACAGCTCATATACTTTATGTTTTTTGCCAAATTCCTGAAGTTCTTCATCCAAATCTCCGCCTTTCAGATAAAGGATTCCATTTTTCAGGGTATTGAAATAATTACGATTGACTTTATTGCGTACCCAGTTATAGAAAGGTGAAAGACGGGTAACCGCTCTGCTGACAATAAAATCATAATCTTCCTGTAACGTTTCAACCCTTGCCTGTTCTGCTTTTACATTTTCAAGTCCTAAAGCATTGGCCACTTCCTGAACAACTTTAATTTTTTTCCCGATGCTATCTACCAAATGAAATTTACATTCCGGAAACATGATGGCTAAAGGGATTCCCGGGAAGCCGCCTCCCGTTCCTACATCAAGTATTTCAGTACCTTCTTTAAAAGTAATTATTTTGGCTATGCCCAAAGAGTGCAATACATGTTTTTCGTAAAGATTCTCAATGTCCTGACGAGAGACAACATTTATCTGGTCATTCCACAATCTGTACAGATCTCCCAGCTGAGCAAATTGCTCCTGCTGTTTTGGACTTATTTGTGGAAAATATTTAAGAATTAGCTCTTGATTCATCCGCTAAGGGGTATTGGTATTAATTGATAAGGGTATTGTGGACAGAATTTACCTGAAACCTAACGCCATTTTATTTTCTTCTTCCTGAATACAAAACTCCAAAAACCCATAATTAAGTAATAAATAGTAAACATAAAATCGAAAACCGGAATGGATTTTGTCTTTATGATCTGATTCAGATTCTGACTTGCCTTGCTGAAAATAATCCACTGAGAAATCAGTCTGAGTAAAAAAAGCCCGATCAGCCAAAAAACTAATACATCATAAATCAAAAAGCCAATCAATCCAAGAAAAAGCATCCACACCAGCATTTGCGATGTTGCAAGGCTCCCCAGCAAAAACTTATTCTTTTTACGGTAATATTTACTAACTGAAATATGGCGGATTTTCTGCCTGTACCATGCCTGCCAGTCAAGTTTCGGAAATGAATATACAAAGGTATCGGGATTCAGACAGACAGCTGTATTTTCTCCGGTTGCAACATCATTCATAAACAAATCATCATCCCCGCCAATAATATTTGTATGCTGTGCAAATCCTCTGTTTCTGGTAAAAATTTCTTTTCGATACATAAGATTTCTCCCCACTCCCATATATGGCATCCCGGAAAGCGCAAAAGAGAAATATTGCAAAGCTGTGACAAAGGTTTCATATTGAATCAATCTGTTCAGAAAACCTTTTGTTTTGTAATACGGTGAAAAGCCCAGTACAATTTCCTTTTCCTGACTCAAACAAGCTTTCATTCCTGAAATCCATGACTCAGACTGCGGTCTGCAATCTGCATCTGTAAGTAGCAGAATATCGTATTTGGCGGATCTTATGCCCAGCGTCAATGCGTACTTTTTGGCTGAAAGATGCTCAGGTGTATGTTCAATTCTCAGAAATCTGACATTCTTAAACAAATGGCAATTAGCCAGCAGATAATCATAACTCCCGTCTACTGAGCGATCATCAACAATAATCACTTCAAAATCAGGATAATTCTGGTTATCTAAAAGGGGAATTAATTCCTTTAAATTTTCAATTTCATTCCAGGCACAAACAATCACGGAAATGCCGTCATTATTCACTGACTCTTCAAAGCCAGGCGTTTCATATCTGTTAAGTTTAGCAAAAATGAAAATCAAAAAGTACAATTGATAGACAATTGCCAGGACGAATAAGCTGAATAAAATTGGTATCAAATCTGAATAATTTTAATAATCAGGAGATTGAGCTATGAAATGCAAAGATAATATTTACAAATGAGTGCTTGTTGTAAAATACATAGTTTTCTCCCTGAATTTCGTAATTTTGCACCCTGAAATTTCAAATCTTGATTTCAGATAGGCATTTTCAGGGTCTTTCCCGGCACTTTGCAATGTAATTATCTCAGGTCCGGGGTTTGAAAATCAGCACTTTCTTGATTTTTTTTGAAAATATACATTTTTACAGCATAGGTTTTTCAGAAAATGTAAAGCCAGTGGAAATAGAAAATTTATGACATTTGATATAAAAACAACCGATCCGAATTCTAATGCACGTGCAGGTGTAATTCAAACCGATCATGGACAAATTTTAACACCGATTTTTATGCCTGTTGGCACAGCAGGTTCTGTAAAAGCGGTCCATCAGAGGGAACTGAAAGAGGATATTAATGCCCAGATTATTTTAGGAAACACTTATCATCTGTACCTTCGTCCGGGGCTGGATATTATTGAAAAAGCGGGAGGTTTACACAAATTCAATGGCTGGGACAAACCGATCCTTACTGATTCCGGAGGTTATCAGGTTTATTCTCTGTCAGGTACAGGCCGTAAAATCAAAGAAGAGGGGGTTACCTTTAAATCTCATATCGACGGTTCAAAACATATTTTCACTCCTGAGAAAGTTATGGATATCCAGAGAACAATCGGAGCTGATATCATTATGGCTTTTGACGAATGTACGCCTTATCCATGTGAATATGAGTATGCAAGAGAATCAATGGAAATGACCCACCGCTGGCTGAAACGGTGTTGTGAGCATTTTGACGCTACTGAACCGAAATATGGATACAGTCAGACTCTTTTCCCTATCGTTCAGGGTAGTGTTTATAAAGATCTCCGAAAAAAATCAGCAGAAGCTATCGCAGAATTTGGCAGAGAAGGTAATGCTATTGGCGGTCTTTCGGTAGGGGAACCTGCGGAAATGATGTACGAAATGACTGAGTTGGTTACTGATATTTTACCTAAAGATAAACCCCGCTATCTGATGGGAGTCGGAACACCAGCAAATATTCTTGAAAGCATTGCACTTGGTATTGATATGTTCGACTGCGTAATGCCTACCAGAAATGCAAGAAACGGCATGCTTTTCACCACACAGGGAGTTATTAATATCAGAAATGAAAAATGGAAAGATGATTTCAGTGTACTTGATCCGGGCCTTCCGGAAAGCTACGTAAGTTCATTTTATACCAAAGCCTATCTGCGCCATTTGGTAAAATCAGATGAAATGCTGGGTGCAATGATTGCCAGCGTTCATAACTTAACCTTCTATCTGTGGCTGGTTAGTCAGGCGAGAGAACGAATTCTTAACGGTACATTTAAGTCCTGGAAAGACAGAATGGTCGTACAACTCATGGAGAAACTGTAGCTTACAAAAGGGGAATTTTCAAAAAGTTCCCCTTTTATATTGAAGGTTCTTACCCGATTATTTAGACCTGGTTTTAAAGGATATGAAACAGGACTATTTTCATTTAACTTGATTGATGTTATTTTTTTTAATCTCTCCAACCTTTAGATAATTTAAAATTCTCTTTCCATTTGCCTTCATTGACAAGTTTCAATATATTTCTCTATTTTTGCGGTTCTAAATCCTCCTTGGTTTAGACTGTGTTTCTTCACAAATGGCAGTTAAATAAGGGAACTTGTCTAAAATTAAGTTACAATGAATTTTAATATACTGGAAAAATCTAAATTTTCACTAGAGCAGTTTACATTCCAAGTGAAAACTTCACTTTTTATTATACTATTTTCTCTTATTGTTCTCCCGGGTTTTTCTCAGACAAAGAATCCTAAAATTGATGAGTTAACTGATGAACAGATTGTCCAGTTCTACGAAAAAGCTCAGGAAAGTGGCATGACAGAATCTCAGATTGAGAAGGCGGCTCTTTCAAGAGGTTATACCCCCTCTGATATTGCTAAAATGAAAGACAGGATTGCTAAAGTTAAGGCAAATCAAAAAAATACATCTGACGACAAGGACAACACAAATTCAACGGGAAGAACGCTTCCAAATGACCTTTCCAAGAAAAAAACAGATACTCCTGCTAAGAATAAAAATGATGAACAGGATGATCAGGATAATGAACAGAATCCAGACAAATCATTAAATATCAGCAAATTAAAATCAAACAAAGACAAGAAGGACAGCTTACTGACAGAGAAACCGGAAATGCCTAAAAAAGTTAAAGTTTTTGGCAGTAATCTCTTTAATAATGAAACCCTGACCTTTGAGCCAAACCTTCGTATAGCCACTCCTAAAAGCTATCAGCTTGGTCCTGACGATGAATTGAATGTCGATATTTTTGGGGATGTTTTAGATAATTATAAGTTAAAAGTAAGTCCGGAGGGAACGGTGAAAGTATTAAACCTTTCTCCCATCTATGTAAACGGATTAACTGTTGACGCTGCCTCTGAAAGAATTATTGGCCGTTTACGTCAATTATATCAGGGATTAAACCATCCCGGAAGCGGTGCTTCTGCTCAGGTAACTTTGGGAAATGTAAGAAGTATAAAAGTTACTTTAACCGGAGAGGTCAAATATCCGGGAACTTATACGCTTTCCTCTCTGGCAACAGTATTTAATGCCCTCTATTTCTCAGGCGGACCTTCAGAAAATGGTTCTTTCAGAAATATTAAAGTAATCAGAGATAACAAAGTAGTAAGAGTCCTTGATCTTTATGATTTCCTGCTGCGTGCTGACCAAAAAGACAATATCCGTTTACAGGATCAGGATATTATCAGGGTATCAGATTATGAAACCAGAGTAGAATTTGAGGGAGAGGTAAAACGTCCGATGATTTTCGAGGTTCAGAAAGGTGAAAATTTAAAAGATGTCTTACGTTTTGCCGGAGGATTTACTGACAAGGCTTATACATATACCATAGGACTTAAAAGAAATACTTCAAGAGAGTTAAAACTTATCAATATTACTCAGGATGAAGTAAACACTTTCATCCCTCAAAATGGCGATAAATACGCTATCGGTGCTATTATTGAGCGATACGAAAATAAAGTAGAAATTAAGGGTTCTGTTTTCAGACCGGGAGAATATGCGATCGAAAACGGACTTTCAACAGTAAAAGAACTTATCAGAAAAGCTGAAGGCGTTAAAGAGGATGCATTCCTCAACCGGGCTATTATTACCCGGAGAAAAGAAAATTACGACCCTGAAATCATTGCTTTCGATCTTGGCAAACTTTTGAGAGGCGAAGTAAAGGATATCCCCTTAATCAGAGAAGATGTTATTACAATTACAGCAATCGGCAGACTAAGAGAAATCCGTACAGTAACTATTTCCGGTGAAGTTAACCGCGAAGGGACATTTGACTATATTGATGGTATGACCGTTGGTGATTTAATCATAAAATCAGGTGGTTTTACTTATGGGGCAAGTGTCTCTAAACTTCAGCTCTCCCGCAGAGTAAAAGATGATACTACCGGTTTAGAGCCGAATCAGTCCGTGATTATTAAAACCTTTGATATTAACGAAAATCTTCAGCTTACCTCCGAAGAATCCAAGTATGTACTAAAACCATTTGATTTGGTTTATGTACGTAAATCTCCAAGATATGAGCCTCAGAAAAATGTGGAAATTTCAGGGGAAGTATTATTTCCGGGAAAATATTCAATAAAAGACAAATCTCAGCGTATTTCCGACTTAATTAAGATGGCTGGAGGTTTGAAAGAAGGTGCATTCCTGAGAGGAGCAAGGTTTTACAGAGACACCACCATTATCGGGGTTGAATTACAAAAAGTTCTTGAAAAACCTGATTCAAAAGAAAACTTACTATTGCTTGATTTAGACAGGCTTGTGATTCCGAGAGAGTTACAAACAGTGAAATTAACCGGAGAATTATTAAATCCTGTCTCTATACCTTTTAACCGTATATTTACAATTAAAGATTACATTTCTGCGGCAGGAGGCTACACAGAATTTGCAGTCAGAAACAGGGTATATGTAAAATATGCAAACGGTACTTCAGGAAGAACAAAGCATATTTTTTTCATCCCGATTTATCCAAAAGTTGAACAAGGATCGGAAATAGTTATTCCTTCAAAAGCAAAGAATGCCCGCAAATTAACCCCCTCGGAGAGAATCGCAATTGTTGCAGGGATAGCCTCTCTCAGTCTTACGATTACCTCAATTGTCAATCTGATTAACAAATAGAGATTGTAAGTAAAATTTGTATCCGTTTTTATCACTTAATGATTAAACCTTGGAATCTCAAAATAAACATATAGCAAAGAATGATTTGGAAGTCGCCATCGATTTAAGCGTTTTCCTTAAATCTCTTAAAAAACACCGTTTATTAATAATAGTTATTGCCTTGCTTTTTGGTATTACGGGTGCAGTAATTGGTCTTCTGACTCCTAATGAATTTGTCTCGGAAGTTAAATTACTTCCGGAACTTGAGTCAAAGGATGGCGTCGGAGGACTTGGTAAGTTTAAATCACTTGCCGGGCTTGCCGGAATTGATCTGGGAAGTATGAGTTCATCTGAGGCTATCAGACCAGACCTTTACCCGAACATTATTCAAAGTACTCCTTTTATGCTTGAGGCATTAAAGAAAAAGATTTTCATCAAAAAAAGCAGGAATTACCAGAGTATCTACGAGTACTTGCGCCACCAAAGAGAAAATACGCTTTATTATAAGATTCTGGGAGATTCTGATGATGGATATGAAAACAATCAGACACTACTTCAGCAGAGCATTACTTCAGGAGCCTTAAGCCTCAACAAAAAAGAAACGATTATTATCAAAGAATTGCAGAAAAGAATAGGTGCTGCAATAGATAAAAAATCAGGGGTTATCAGTATTTCTGCTAAAATGACTGATCCGATTGCAGCAGCTAACCTGGCTACTTTTGCTCAGGAATATCTCACCAGATATATAACAAACTATCGTACTGAGAAAACAAGAAAGGAAATAACCTTTCTTGAGAATCGGGTTTCAGATGCAAAAAAACGATATGACGGTTCTCTCTTTAACTTATCCAATTATCAGGATAAAAACAGAGGGCTCTTCCTAAATGTAGCAAAAGATCAGGAAAAGAAGCTCCAATATGACGTTGATTTATCGTTTAATCTTTACTCTGAATTATCCCGTCAGTTAGAGGAAGCTAAAGTTAAAATTCAAAAGGAAGCGCCCGTATTTAAAGTTCTTGAACCTGCCCAGATACCATTAAAGAAAAGCGAACCCAAACGCTCAGTAATGGTTATCGGTTTTATCCTGCTCGGAGCCTTTCTTTCTACAATTTATGTTTTCTTTAAAAGCATCAATTTTTCAAGTATTCTCAAATAGTATTCATTCTGAATATTGCATAACGATAAAAGCCTGTCAGAACCGAGTTCTGACAGGCTTTTATTACTAATACCCTTTTCTATTCTTAAGCTGCTTTCCTGGCAAACTTAGCTTTCAGATAACCGAAAACCATTGGTAATACCGAGAACGCTACAATTCCTAATACTACCTTTTCGAAGTTCTGTTTGATAACTTCATTGGTTCCCAGGAAATAACCTAATAACGTAATTGAAGTTACCCAAAGAATTGCTCCCACTACACAAAACAAAATATAACGGGGATATTTCATGCTGCCTGCTCCTGCAACGAATGGTGCCACAGTACGAACAATCGGCACAAAACGAGCCATAATTACTGTTTTTCCGCCATTTTTTTCGTAAAACTCTTCTGTTTTAGTAATATGCTCTCTTTTCAAAAAGAGAATTTTATCCTTAGATTTAATGAAATCACTAAAATATTTACCCACAAAGTAGTTCACATTATCTCCCAGTAATGCTGCTCCTATCAACAAAGGAATCACAAACCAAACATCAATCTTACCGGTTGTTGCAGCAATTACACCCACTGCAAAAAGCAGGGAATCTCCGGGTAAAAGAGGCATTGCGATCAGACCGGTTTCAACAAAGATGATTAAAAATAACACAGCATATGTAAACGTGCCATGATCCTGGATAAATCCGTTAAGCGCTTCTAATGGGTTTTTGAGTAGGTCGAGTAAAAAATGAACGATTTCCATTAATTCATAAATTTGTTTAAAGTTTAATACTAAAAAAAAGCCCCTCTTCAAATTGAAGTGGGGCCATAAATCTCTTTTTATTTATCTAAAAAGTGTGAAAATGTATCCCCTCGAAGCCCCAATCGAATTGTTTCAAGTGAGATAACTTCATGTGGTGCAATATTTCCGACATTTACATTTGCTCCTACTAATTTAACAAACCAAACCTGCTGAGACTTCTGAGGTGCTTCCCAGATGATTTTTTCCTCCGGAATTTCAGTTAAAATTTCCTCTACCAGACCCTGGCGTACTTCTCCGGATGAACGGAACAAACCAACATTCCCTCCTTCTCTCGCTTCCCCGATTACTTTCCATGCACCAGCTTCCAACTCCGCTTTCATCAGTTTAATCCATTTGTAAGGAGGTATAATTTTTGCCTCGTCTTTAGAACCAACCTCCGACAAAACGGTTACCTGCTTAGACAATTGTCTGATGTATTCACATTTCTCATCACCATCCATTTCTAAAGAGCCATCCGAAATCTCTGCATATTCCATTCCGAACTGATCCAGAATCCTGCGATAATCATCAAACTTTTTACGAACAATAAATGCTTCAAACAAAGTACCTCCAAAGTAAACAGGAATACCTGCCGATTTATAAATGGCTAATTTCTCTTTTAATTTTGGTGTAACAAATGATGTTGCCCAACCAAGTTTAACAATATCAGTATAGTTTTCACCAGTCTCCAAAAAATCTTCAACTTGTCTTAGGCTTAGTCCTTTGTCCATCACCATTGTCAATCCTTTTTGGCGCGGCTTTTCAGTTCTTTCTGGAATTTGAGTAAGTGGATAATTCATATCTTCTAATTATTTTTTCCGAGGGAGGTCTCTCCTCAACCCATCTTAATAATACTTAAAAATCTACTTTTGATTAACCGATGATTTCAGTTGTTAAATCTTAATTGCGTAACGAAGATGAAATGGTTAATGACATAGACCACAAAATTAAGCATATCCTCCTTATAGCACAACCAAATAATAATCTCAATTGTGTTAAATCAATAACCTAAACAACATAATAACCTAAAAATCAGATAATTACTATTTTTAAAAAAATAATTTTTCGTAGAATTTATTCTCTAAATTTAATTTTTATTTGAAAAATCTATTTTTCATCCTGAAAAACTGCAATTTTTTGCCCGCCAATTTTGAAAATATTTGCCGAATTCTTAAAAAGTCCTGAAAAAATTTGGATTTACTAAACAGTGTTTATTAAATTTACATTGAATATTAAATATAACTATACTAGTAAGTCTTTAACTCCTTCTTTAAACAACAATACTGAAATTCAAATCTTTATGAAAACTCTATTCAGCTTTTTAACAATAACTTTATTAACATTAAACTTTAGCTTTTCTCAGTCGCTTCATAAGGATGATATACTTGGGGATTGGCTTACTCAGGAAAAGGACGGGAAAATCACTATCTTTAAGCAGGGTGAAAAATATTTCGGAAAAATAATCTGGGGGAAAAACGGAGACACAAAGGATGTGAAAAATCCACAGGAATCTCTAAGAGGAAAAGACCTGATTGGTCTGGTAATTCTAAAGGATTTTGACTTTACCGGAAAAGCCTGGGAAAATGGCAGTATTTATGATCCTAAAAGCGGTAAAACGTATTCTTCCAACATGAAGCTGAAAAATCCTAATCAATTGGACATCAGAGGATTTGTTGGATTTTCTTTACTTGGCCGTACGACGGTCTGGACAAGAGCTAAATAATAAAGTAATTGGTTTCCAGGCCATTACTAATCTTTTTAAAATTAATTAATGGGAATTACAGAAAGAAAAACCAGGGAAAAACAGGAAATGCGGACCAAAATTCTGGAAGCCGCTAAGGACGTTTTTATCGAAGAAGGTTACGAAAAAGCTTCTATCAGAGCTATCGCAGAACGCATTGAATATAGTCCGGCAACTATCTATTTGTACTACAAGGATAAAAATGAGCTTTTCCATGAGGTACACGAATTAGGTTTTGAAAAACTTACTGAAGAATTCAGGTTGTCAGATTCAATCGAAAATCCCTTTGAGCGACTTCGTGCTTTAGGCCATACTTATATGAAATTTGGCATCACAAATCCTGAAATTTATGACCTGATGTTTATTCAGAAAGCACCCATGGAAGCTATCAAAGAGACAGATGAAGGATGGGACTGCGGTCTGACATGTCTGACTTACCTGAAAACAACCCTGGAAGAATGTATCGCAAAACAATATATTCAACCTACAGAGATTAATCTGCTCTCTATTTCAATCTGGTCATATATGCATGGACTCACCTCCCTGCATATTCGTGACAGGTTTCATATTTTCAAGGATTTTGATATTGAAAAACTGTTATACGGTTCTGTGGAATTAATGCTGGGAATGATTAAACAAAACACCATTTCCAGGCCTGAAAATCAATAAAAGACACGCATGAGCAATCAAATTCTCGACTTTTTTAAGTCAAAAGTTAATTCCCCGATAGGAAATCATAGCCCCTCTCCTATGTCAAAATGGCTTAATGGAGTGCTGATTCATGCAGAAGAGGGTTCCATAACAGCTGAGTTTGAAGTAAGAGAAGATATGTGTAACCCTGCTGGTATTTTACATGGTGGCACCTCCGCCGCACTGCTTGATGATATAATCGGCATGACAGTCTATACTTTGAGCAACAATATTTTCTATAGCTCTGTTAACCTTTCAATTGATTATCTTTTTGCGGCAAAATGTGGAGAAAAAGTGATTGTAACCTCAAAAATCATCAGAATGGGGAAAAAGATAGCTCATGCTGAAGGCAATATAAAAAATACGGACGGACAAATTATCGCAAAATGTTCTACCAATTTAGTAGCAACAAGTAATACGATTCTTCCCGGATAAGATTACAGAGTAAAGTTGAAATTTTAAAAGCATTATGATTTTCCCGGAAAACTGATGCTTTTTATTTTGCCTAAACACTGAACAGTGTTCATTAAATTAATACAACTCAAATAATAAATATATATAATGAAAGCTAAACTCCTAACAATCATCACTTTGGCTTTTTTAACCTTCCCCTGCTACCTGAGTCATGCTCAGGATAAGAAACTTGACGCTTATATTCAGGAGGGATTGAAAAGCAGCCAGATACTAAAGCAACAGAATTTTCAGCTCCAAAAGGCCATTTTTGCGCTTGGGGAAGCTAAAACACTCTTTCTGCCAACTGTGAGTTTTAATACCACCTATTCAACTGCTATGGGTGGGAGAAAGATCGATTTCCCGGTAGGAGATCTGCTTAATCCGGTTTATAAAACACTTAATCAGCTAACCCAGACTTCTTTATTTCCCCAGATCGACAATGTAAGCGAACAGCTCGTCCCAAAAAACTTTTACGACACAAGATTTAAAACCACCATGCCCCTGATTAATGCTGAAATAAAGTACAATCAGTCTATTAAAAAAGAGCAGATTAATTTACAGCAAACCGAAATTCAGGTACTGAAAAGGGAATTAGTCAAAGACATCAAATCTGCCTATTTCAATTATCTCAAATCAGCGGAAGCCATCAAAATCTATGAAAATGCCTTAAAATTACTCCGCGAAAGCGAAAGGGTTAATCAAAGCCTGATTGCCAACGGTTCTGCCAATCCTTCTGTTCTCATTCGCACCAGAAATGAAATCAGCAGAATCGAATCTGAAATCGAGGCCGCTCAAAATAATAAAAAAAATGCCGCAGCTTATTTCAACTTCCTGTTAAATCGTGATTTTACTATTAGCATCGAAGAAGACTCCACCTATAGCAAGGCCGATTTTCACAGTACAATTAATGAGGGTCACAGAGAAGAACTTGACAAACTGCAAACCGGAATTAATATCAACAGACAGCTACTGAATATTAATCAGTCTTATAAAAAACCAAAAATAGGAGCCTCTTTTGACTTCGGTTCTCAGGGAAATGCTTCTACTATTTTTGCCTCTGACAAAAACTTTTTCAAACCTAATGCTTTTTTCCTGGTCGGTATTTCATTCGATATTCCAGTATACACCTTCGGTCGTAATCAATTGAAAGTCAAGCAAACTGAAATGGAACTGGCTTCTTTGAATGAACAGCTTATTCAGGTAAAAAACCAGTTAGACTTGCAATCTGAATTAGCACATAATTCTTATCAGTCTGCCAAACAGATTTTTGAAAGTAAAGCGACACAGGTATCAACAGCGGAAAGATATTACCGTGATTCATTCCGGAGATATAAAGAAGGCCAGCTGAATTTTATTGAACTGCTTGATGCACAAACTCAAATTACCGCCGCTCAGTTACAGCAATCTCTTGCAAGATACGATGTATGGCTTCGCTGGGCAGAATTGGAGCGCGCAAAAGCAAGCTATGACTTAAACCAATAATTCAACCGTCAATATCTGCGGTTTCCGTTTGACAAAACCGGATAATCCATTACCGTAAAAACTGAAACTGTGCATTACAATATTCTAACATTCAACTACTTAAAGAAATGAAAAACAAAATACTTGCCATATCTTTCATTTTTTCTTCAATCCTGATTGTCACCGTTGCCGGATGTGGAAAGAAAAGAAATACGCATCAAAAAGCCGTTTCTTCTGATGAAGTAATTGCCGTAAAAGTGATCAATATTACCGAAGGAAATAACACTGAACCTATAAAAGCATCAGGTCTGGTTTCTTCACTTACCGAAGCCAGGTTGTCATTCAAAACCACCGGAATTATTGAAAAAATATATGTTCGGGAAGGACAATCTGTAAAAAAAGGACAGCTTCTTGCTACTTTGAACCTCACAGAAATTAACGCTCAGGTAAGCCAGGCAACCGATAATGTTTCTAAAGTTGAAAGGGATCTTAAAAGAATAAATAATCTGTACAAAGACTCCGTAGCTACACTCGAACAGGTTCAAAATCTTAGCACGGCGCTTAGTGTTGCCAAACAAAATCTGGAAATCGCTAAATATAATCAGGGTTTTTCAAAAATTTATGCCACAACTTCAGGTGTAGTTGTAAAAAAACTAATGAATGAAGGGGAATTAGCCAATGCGGGTACAGGAGTGCTTTTTATCAATGCTACCGGAGCTAATGACTGGGTTGTAAAGGTAGGAATTGCCGACAAAGACTGGACCCGTCTCAGAATCGGCGATCACGCAAAAGTTCAGCTGGATGCTTTCCCGAATCAGATTTTTACTGCTTCTGTATCAAATTTATCACAAGGCGCCGATCAGACTTCCGGATTATATCAGGCAGAACTAAAACTCAATACTTCCGGTAGCAAAATGGCGACTGGCCTTTTTGCCAATTCTCTGATCATTCCTTCTGTAATTCAGAAGTTTACCTCTGTTCCGCTTGATGCGATTATTGAAGGAAATGGTAAAGATGCCTACGTATTTGTACTCGAAGGAAATATCGCAAAAAAACATTTAGTCAAGCTGGCCGGCGTAACGACAGACAAAGCCTTTGTAGAAAGCGGATTGTCCGGTATTCAGTCTGTAATTACAGATGGCTCTGCCTACCTGGTTGATGGCACAAAAGTCAAAGTTGTACAATAACAGGAAACAGCTATTTGTAAGAAAGCGGGATTTATATCAGGTAAGTATCATTTCAGCTTGCCGGATATGCCTGTTTTCTTCCTGAAATATTGAAAAGAGTGTGAGAATACCTCACGCATTCTATCCTTCAAAATCATTTTAGTATGAGAATCTCAGAATTTTCCGTAAAAAACTACCAATTCACCTTAGTAGTGTTTTTGGCCGTCCTTTCAATAGGACTTTACTCCCTCCTCAATATGCCCAGGGGAGAAGATCCGGAATTTGAATCCCCGCAATATGGCGTAACGATTATTTATCCGGGAGCAACTCCGAAAGATATGGAAGAGCTCGTTGTTGACCCTTTTGAGAAAAGAATCAATGAACTTGATAACATCAACAGAGTTCGTACAACTATTCTTGACGGAGCTGCAATCTTTCAGATAGAGTATGATTTTTCAATGGATCCGGAAGAAAAATATCAGGAAGTTGTCAGAGAAGTAAATGCCATCAGAAAAGACCTTCCTGCCGAAATCCTTGATATTCGTATCCAAAAATTCAGACCAACTGATGTTAACATTTATCAGTTTGCCTTAGTCAGTGAGAATCTGCCTTATTCCAAATTAAAGGAGCATGCTGAAGACCTTGAAAAGAAATTAGAGAAGGTTAAATCTCTGACCAATATCAAAACCTGGGGTTTTCCGGAGAAAAAAATAGCAATCGAGCTGAATCTGGAAAAAATGGCTCAGGATAAAATTCCTGTAAACCGTGTTATCGGAGCAATTCAGTCAGAAAATATCAATATTCCGGGTGGAAGTATTAATCTTGCTTCTAAAAAATTTAATGTTAAAACCTCCGGCGCTTATCAGGACCTGGATGAAATCAGAAACACGATTGTTTTTACCAATGGTTCAAAAATCGTTTATCTGAAAGATGTTGCTAATGTCAAATTTGCCTACGAAGATGAAACGCATAAAACCAGGCTTAACGGGCATCGTTGTGTTTTTGTAACCGCCTGTCAGAAACAGGGACAGAATATTATTGCCATCCGGAATACAGTTGATCCTATCGCTGCTCAGTTTAAGGCACAATTACCCAAAAGTGTGGATATGGTAACAGTCTTTGACCAGGCCGATTCAGTAAACAAAAGGTTAAGTCGTTTCGGAAAAGATTTTGGTATTGCCATTTTATTGGTTCTTATTACTTTACTGCCACTTGGAACAAGGGCAAGTATCGTTGTAATGATCTCAATCCCATTGTCTTTAGCAATTGGTCTGACGATGTTATACCTGTTCGGTTTCACCATCAACCAGCTTTCTATTGTAGGTATGATTGTCGCACTGGGAATTCTGGTAGATGATTCCATCGTGGTTGTGGAGAATATTGAGAGGTTTATGAGAATGGGGATTCCGAGAAAAAGAGCCTCTATTGAAGCAACTAAACAAATTGGTCTTGCAGTATTAGGTTGTACGGTTTTATTGTGTTTTGCCTTTTTGCCTGTTGCCAATCTCCCGGAAGCGGCCGGAAAATTTATCCGAAGCCTTCCTATGGCTGTAATATTTACGGTACTGGCTTCCATGTTGGTTTCTTTGACAATCGTACCTTTTCTTTCATCGGTTCTTTTGTCAGAAAAACACAATCCTGAAGGGAATTTCATTTTGAGAGGAATGAAAAAGATCATTTCAGCAACTTATGGAAAGTTAATGGACTGGTGCCTTCGTCATCCGAAAAGTACCCTGCTTGCCGGAATGGGAGTCTTTGTCGGAGTAATGTTCATTGCAAAATTATACCTCGGATTTTCACTGTTCCCTACTTCAGAGAAACCAATGTTTCTCGTAAATGTGGAAACACCGGTTGGTTCGAATATGGCTTCAACTGAAAAAGCAGTAAAATTTGTCGAAAATGAGCTAAAAAAGGTACCGGAAGTAAAAAATTTCGCTTCAAACGTCGGTCGCTTTAATCCAAGAATCTATTATAACGTCATAGAGAAAGGGCAATCTGAAAATACGGGACAAATATTCGTTCTTCTTGAGGATATGGAAACTCAGGAGAAGAAAACATTGATTGACGAATTGCGGACTAAACTGGTCGGATATGCCAATGCTAAAATCGAGGTAAAAGATTTTGAACAAGGGCCTCCTCTTGAGGCACCATTAGCTTACCGGATTTTTGGAGATAACCTTGATACCCTGAGAAGTGTCGCTTTTAAAATAGAGAAAATCCTGGCTGACCATCCCGGATCAATTTATACCAACAACCCGCTAAAGGTTCAACCAACTGATCTTAAAGTAGTTGTTAATAAAGAAAAAGCAGGATTGCTTGGGGTAAATTCCTCAGAAATCGACAGAATTGTAAGGTTAGGTATTGCTGGCCTGAACATGGGAACATACCGGGAAGACGGCCAGAAAGATGGTTATAATATCAATATTTCTATTCCAAGGAAGGGAGTTCAGCAAGACCTTGAAGTTTTTGATCATTTGTACGTCAATAATGCAAATGGAGTGGCAATTCCTCTGAAACAATTAGTGGACGTACGTTTTGAGACTTCTCAGAATCAGATTCTCCATTATGACAAGGACAGATATGTAACGATTTCAACATTTCTGAAATCAGGATATAATACAGCCCAGTCAAATCAGGAAGTAATTAAGAAGCTTGATAAGTTTAAGTTTCCAAAAGGTTTTTACTACACTGTAGCCGGAGAAGCAGAAAATGCAGAAAAATCTTTCGGAGGAATAGGGGTTATTATCCTTATAACTGTCTTTGGAATGATTGCCATTTTGATTTTGGAGTTTCGCAACTTCAAATCAACACTTATTGTACTGTCTGTCATACCTTTAGGGATTGTAGGTGCGATTTTAATGTTGCTGCTCTGGGGCGAAACCCTGTCATTTACCGCAGTAGTAGGTTTTATTGCCCTGATTGGAATAGAGGTTAAAAACTCTCTTTTATTGGTAGATTTTACCAATCAGTTAAGACAGGACGGAATGGAACTCGAAGAGGCAATCAGAGAAGCGGGAGAAGTACGGTTTGTTCCGATTGTACTTACCTCGTTAACAGCCATCGGAGGTCTGGTTCCATTAGTAATTGAGTACTCCGATCTGTATTCTCCGCTGGCATTAGTTTTAATCGGAGGAATAATCAGTTCAACATTACTGGCTCGTCTGGTGACGCCTGTTATGTATAAGCTGTTACCGCCGACAATTCAACCAAAGGAAGAATACAATCAGACTGGTTCTATATTTTAAATGAACTGTATAATGTACAAAACACCTTTTATCCCTGAATAAGCATAATTGGTGTTGTTTATTCATTATTTCATCAATTAAAAGTGGAAAATTCAGTAATATTTTACAAATTTGGAACACTAAATCCGACAGATACTCGTTTTTAGGCTTTAATCAATCGTCAACCTATCAAATATAAAGAAAACCATGAAGTTCAATTATGAGAAATTTCAGCAATTTCTTTCACGGAATTTTCATATTCGCCCGACTTTGATTCAACCGTGGAAGAATCTCCGCTCAGACTTAGGACTGAACTCTTTGGAGTATCTGGAGGTGATTGTTCATTTAGAGAATACATACCATGTAAATCTTCCTGATGAAGAAATACATAACATTCAAACTGTCAAACAACTGACAGAACTGATGGAACGAAACCTGGTATTAGTCAACGCATAAATCCATATCAAACTAAAAACGTCTGAACAGCAAACTCAGACGTTTTTTAGTTTTGATAGTTTCTGAGAACATTTGACAAAATTGAAACCAAATCATATAAAATTGTATTATAGTTTGAGTTTTTTGATTTTTGTTTCAACTTTGTAAAAATGTTTTTTATGGAATATGCATTGTTGAGTGATGAACTGTTGATAAAACTCCTCAAAACAGGAGATGAATCCGCATTTCAGGAAATCTACAATCGATACTGGAAAAAACTATTTCATGTTGCCCTGCGAAAAATTCAGTCCAGAGAAACCGTTCAGGAAATTTTGCAGGATCTTTTTGTAAGACTTTGGGAGAAGAAAGATCAGCTTCAGATTTCCCAGCTCAACTACTATCTTTTTGCCTCTTTGCGTTATCAGATCATCAATCATATTAAATCACAGATTGTTGAAGAGAAATACGTCAGCTATGCCCAAAATTTAGCACAGGATGCTTTTAATCCTACAGAAGAGCAGGTCGCTTTGTCTGAACTTACAGCAGCTATAGACAGCGCAATTGCCCAGCTTCCTGAAAAAACAAGGGAAATCTTCAAATTAAACCATATCGAACATAAATCTGTCCGGGAAATTTCCGAACTGCTCAGTATTCCGGAGCGCACCATTCAGCATCATCTTGCCAAATCACTCAAAATCCTCCAGACGCATCTGCAGGAATTCACTTCTTTCGCCATGATTTTAATTTTGCTTCAGGGGGAATAAACTAATCTTCATTGTATTTTACAAAGAACATGTTAGCATAACATTACAAAAACTATAAACTTTCAAAGAATTTATAAAACCTTTTGCGGAACAGAAAGCGTTAATTGACTTATATATCCGAAAACATACATAAGCTCAATTTCAACATCCAATGAGTCGGAAAGCATTTAAAGAACTTTTACAAAAATATATCGACGGTAAGTGCAACTCGCAGGAAAGTACCCTGGTAGAACAATGGTACGACCTTCTCGACAGAGAGCCTGAAGAGTTAACCTCGATAGAAGAGCTTGATGATTATAAATTTCAGCTTTGGCAGAAAATTGAACAAAAAACCATTAAAATCAACCTTCCTCTTCAGACAAAAGAGATTCCTTTATGGAAAAAAGTTTCTTTCCGTATCAGTGCTGCTGCCTGCCTTTTACTGGCATTAACGTTTTCTCTTCTGAAGATCAATCAAAAAAATACAGAAACATTAATTACTGAAAAAAACACTGAAGGATTTTATACTACTACAAATACCTCATCCGCCAAACAGATAATTACCCTGGAAGACGGAACAAAAGTTACCCTTCAGCCAGCAGGTTCACTCCGGGTCCCTAATCATTTTTCTTCTGATAAAAGAGAGGTGTATCTAGCAGGAAATGCCTTTTTCAATGTGACTAAAAACCCGGAAAAACCTTTCTTTGTCTATGCCGGAAAAATAACAACCAAAGTATTGGGAACCAGCTTTTTTATAAAATCAGAGCCTAAGACAGCTAATATTGAGGTCGAAGTTGTAACAGGGCGTGTATCTGTTTTTGAAAAAACAATAACAGGTAAAAAAGAAGAAAACGGTGTAATTCTTACCCCAAATCATAAAGTCACTTATTTCCAGGAAAGCAATCTTTTCGTAACAGGTCTGGTGAGTGAACCGGTTCAGCTTAATAATGTATCAAATGCTATTTCTTTCAAATATGATGATGTTCCGTTGTCAGCAGTTTTAGACGATCTGGAGAAAAATTACGGAATTGACATTATGCTGGAAAATGAGCATATAAGCACTTGTACAATTACAGCAAATCTTGCTGAAAAACCTCTCTATACCAAACTGGATATTATTTGCGGAGTAATGCGGGCCAGCTACACAGTCAACGGTACGACTATTCTTATCACCGGAAAAGGATGCGAATGAGTTCTGATTCAGAAACAGATTCCCGAAGTATTTATTAATTAACCCTAACACAAAATTCAAAAACAATATGAAAAGTTAATCCCCCGGAAATGTAAAAAAGCTGACAATGTTTCCCCCATTGCCAGCTTTGAAAAACCCTCTCAGCTTCGAAACTATTCATCTTTTCAGATGAAAGGAGGGCTTGTTTTGTCTAATCTTTTAACTAACAAAACCAATCAAATGTATGAAAAAAAATCGACAATGTAGTGGCTTATTATTAACCATTATGAAAATTTCCTTCTATCAAATCGTATTGGCAATCACCTTTGTCGCAGTGTCTAAAGCACATGACGGCATGGCGCAGGACTTCCTCAATAAGAGCCTCACGCTCAAAGCCGAAGACGTAAAATTACGGGTTGCCCTTTCCCAGATTGAACATCTTACCAATGTACAGTTTGTATATAGCTCAAAGTCTATTGAAGTAAATAAAAAAGTAAATATCAACGCTTCCGAATCCAAATTATCAGAAGTTCTGGACGGGCTTTTAAAACCCATGAAAATTTCCTTCAAAGTTATCGGAGGGCAAATTATTCTGAATCCGGCTGAAGAGCATCTGATCAGCCCAAAGGAAGTATCCCTTCCCAAAGAAAACACGGAAGTTCTGGAGCAATCCGTTTCAGGAAAAGTAATTGGCGGAGACAATAATCAGGCTCTTCCAGGAGTAAGTATTCAGATTAAAGGAACTAATAAAGGTACTACTACTGATGAAAAAGGTAATTTCAGACTTTCAGTTCCTGATGAAAAAGCCATTCTGATTTTTACATCAGTAGGATATCAGAAAACCGAAATTACAGTTGGCAACCGCTCTGTCCTGAATGTAACGCTTATTGCAGATGTCAGCAGTTTAAATGAAGTGGTTGTGGTAGGTTACGGAACCCAAAAGAAAGTAAACCTGACCGGCGCAGTTGGAACTGTAAATATGGAAGAATTGCAATCCCGTCCGCTTACCAATTCGAGTGCTGCTTTACAAGGTCAGATTCCGGGGGTTTATGCGGCTCAGACTTCCGGAAAACCGGGAGATGATAATGCTGTAATCAATATCCGCGGAGTCGGGACATTAAATAACAGTAATCCTCTGGTATTAATAGACGGATTTCCGGCTAATATCAATGATGTAAACCCACAGGATATTCAAACCATTTCTGTGTTAAAAGATGCTTCTTCGGCTGCAATTTATGGAAACAGAGCCGCAAACGGGGTAATCATCATCACCACAAAAAGAGGTACTTCCAAAAAAATACAGGTTTCTTACAACGCCTATTTCGGTATGCAGGAGTCAACTTCTTTGCCAAAAGTGATGAATTCCGAGCAATATGCCACTTTATACAATGAGGCCTCTATTAATTCTGGCCGTCAACCCAGATACACTGCTGCAGAAATCCAGAAATTCAGAGACGGAAGTGATCCGCTTTATCCGAATATCAATTATTTCGATGTGTATTATGACAAAGCTCCTATGCAAAATCATAGCCTTAGTCTGACGGGCGGGGACGATAACCTTAAATACGCGTTCATGCTTTCGAATCTCAGCCAAAAAGGGATTCTGATTGCCAACCAGTATGATCGTATCAACTTCCGCTCTAACCTTGATGCCTATTTCCTTAAAAACAAAGCCTTACGTCTTTCAGGAAGAATTGCGGGAAATCGCAGTAACCGATTGTCTCCTGCAGATGAATGGAACACCAAATGGTATGCTACTACTGCTCCGGTCTGGCCATTAAGAAACAGCAAAGGTGAATATGTTGCTGTAATCGGTGAACGGAATTTTTATGGAGAAACAATGGCAGGAAGTACCGCCACAGATTTACGTCATCAGTTTAATGGCCAGATCGAAGCACAATATACTATTCTTGACGGACTAAGTGCTGAATTAGACCTGGGATACAACTGGATTCAGACACAAACCAATCGCTATCATGCGAATATTTCACTTTATAAATTAGATGGAAATTATAACAAATTGCCATCTGATCTTTCGGAAAATAACCAGCAGGATTCACAAACACTTCTGAACGGTTTACTCAGATATAACAAATCATTCGGGAAACATGACATTGCTTTGCTGGCAGGTTATTCAGAAGAGAGCTTCAGAACAGACTGGAGCAATGCCTACCGCAAAAACTTTGTCAACAACACTCAGCCTGAGTTGGGCCTTGGGGATGCGGCAACTATGTCTAACGGAGGCGGTGCTTATGACCTCGGATTGAAATCTGTTTTCGGAAGAGTAGGCTATATTTTCAATAACCGCTATTTATTTGAAGCGAATGTAAGACGGGACGGGTCTTCCCGTTTCAGAGAAGGGTTGAAATGGGGAACATTCCCGTCATTTTCAGCCGGATGGCGTATTTCGGAAGAAAACTTCATCAAGGATGAAATTCCGGGAATCAGAGAGTTAAAACTAAGAGCTTCATGGGGCCGTTTAGGTAACCAGAATATTAACAGCAATTATGCCTATGTAAGTACTTTGTCTTCCGGACAAAATTATACTTTAGGAGGAGCACTTAAACCCGGAGTAGCAGCCACGGCTTTAGCTAATACAGATATTTCATGGGAAACTACCACTCAAACGAATATCGGAGCAGATCTGACACTTTCAAATGGTTTCAGCTTTACATTAGATTATTTCCAGAAGAAAACGGATGATATTTTAATGCAAATCCCTATCCCTATTACCATGGGAGATTTAACACCTCCTTTCCAGAACGTCGGAAAAGTTAAAAACAGCGGGATTGAATTTGCAGTCTCTTATCGCAAGAAATTTGCCAATAAGTTAAATTTCGGAGCTACCGTAAATTTAAGTCATATCAGAAATGAAATCACGGATCTGTATGGCCGCAGTCCGATTATCAATGGTCAGAAGGCTTATATCGAAGGATATGCAATCAATTCTTTCTATGGTTATCAGACAGATGGCTTATACCAGATTTCAGATTTCAACTGGCAGAATAATAACGATGCAAGCATTCCGAACAGCCAGCGTAAGTACACGCTAAAAGAAGGCGTTGTTACGGTAGCTAACTTCAATCCGCAACCCGGAGATTTTAAATTTAAAGATTTGAACGGGGACGGAAAAGTTACGATGGACAAAGACCGTACAATCATCGGAAAGCAATTCCCGGATTTAACTTATTCAGTTCAACTAAATGCTGACTGGAAAGGTTTTGATGTCAGCATGTTCTGGCAGGGAGTACAGGGAATCCAGGGTTATGGTTTTCAGGAATTGTATATTCCTTTCTCAAACTTCTCAAACAATGGTATCTGGTGGATGGACAGGTGGACTCCTGAAAATCCTAATACCAAATATCCTCGTTTGGTTTTTGATGAAACCCGTACCAATATCCATTCTGATTTCTTCGTAGAAAACGCTTCTTACCTGCGTCTTAAAAACATCGAAATCGGTTATACTTTACCGACATCTGTATTATCTAAAATTGGGATCGGAAGTATTCGTATTTATTCCAATATCCAAAATGCTCTGACATTCAGCAAATTTAAAGGTTTTGACCCTGAGCAACCTGTGGATCAGGTCCGTGCGCAAGCGTATCCGCAAGTTCGGATTTACACGCTAGGTCTTAATGTTAAATTCTAATTTCCCCAGAAACATGAAAAATTCCCGAAAAATATTCTTAGCATTGACCTTGTTATTGTGCGGTTGCAGCGACAACCTGCTTAATAAATCACCATTAGATCAATTTTCTCCGCAAACATTTTATACCAATGCCACAGAAGTAGATATGGCTTTGATGGGGATTTATTCTGCCATTAATGACAACTGGTATCAATACGACTTCATGTCTGACAACCACCTTTGCCATCATGCCTGGCAGGGTTCGCTGGAATTCAGTAAATGGCAGCAAAACTCAAGCAGTGGCAGAGCTTTGGGAAAATGGAGAATTGCTTACAGCACAATCGGACGTGTAAACACTTTCCTGGAAAATACCCAGAATGTTAAAATTGACGAAACACTTAAAAAAAGAATGCAGGCTGAAGCAAGATTCCTCAGAGGAATGATGTATGCCGATCTCGCTCATTTTTATGGAGATGTTCCTTTGATTCTGAAAACCCTTCCCCTTTCTGAAGCTAAAGTAACCAGAACGGCCAAAGATCAGGTTCTTGCAGCAGCTATTGATGATTTCAATTTTGCCTCTGCCAATTTACCTGCTTCCTATACCGGAGCCGATGTTGGCAGGGCCACTAAAGGAGCTGCTTTAGCTTTTAAAACCCGCTTGTATCTTTATAACGAAAAATGGACTGAAGCGGCGGCGGCAGCTAAAGAGGTAATGGATCTGAATCAATACCGGCTTTTTGCTGACTATGAAGGACTTTTCAAGGAAGAGAACGAGAATAATGTGGAAGTAATCTTTGACATTCAGTACATCCGTAATTTACGCCCGCAACCCTGGCCAAGTACTGCTTTATCTTTCTCTGAATGGCCGACTCCGGGTGTTACCTCTGATATTATTGATGCTTATTATATGAAAAACGGTAAAAGTATTAATGCCGGTAATTCAGGTTATAACGAGCAGGATCCATTTATCAATCGCGACCCTCGTCTCTCTGCTACACTGGTTTTGCCGGGTTCTCAATATGGAAATGTTAAATTTATCCCTGCCAGTGATGGGCAGATTACCGGAGCACGTCCGAGAAAATATGCCGATATCAGCAATACAGATAAAAATAACTGCGGCCTAAATTACATTCTGATGCGTTATGCTGATATACTTCTCATGCGGGCCGAAGCATTGATTGAATCCGGAAATACAGGGAAAGAAGTATATGATTTGGTCAATATGGTCAGAACAAGATCTTCTGTAAATATGCCAGCTATTGAAAATGCTGAAGGAAGCGGCCTGTCAAAAGAACAACTTCGTGAGATTGTCCGTCATGAGCGTCGGGTAGAATTTGCCGTTGAAGGTACACGTTATTCAGATATGAGAAGATGGAAGCTTGAATCTGCTGTAAAAGATGTCTATGGTTATGACATCAGCAAACTTTCTGACCCTTCTGATCCTTCAAAATGGGTTTTCGCAAGACTTAAAGCTGATACCCGCTCTTTCGATCCGTCGAAAGGTTGGTTATGGCCAATTCCATTAGATGAAATTCAGAGTAACAGTAATCTGAAACAAAATCCTGGTTACTAGCTAATTTATAAAGACGTATTGAATTTCTTTTATCCCGGGATTCAATACGTCTTTCTTCCAAAATCTTCAAAAAAATTACCTTCCGATTCCATCTGTCAATATCTTTACGATTGAATTAAACAATCTAATCAATTATGCAAAGACAAAATATTCTCTCGGGCTCTCCGTGGGAGGACAAAATGGGTTATTGCCGTGCAGTTCGTCTCGGTAACATTATTGAGGTATCAGGAACCGTGGCTATTGTTGATGGTGAATCAGTAAAGGCTGATGATGCTTATGCTCAGACAAACAATATTATAGAAAGAATTGCCAAAGTTCTGGAACAGGCAGGAGCAAGTCTGAATGACGTAGTTCGTACCAGAATTTTCACAACAGATATCACTAAATTTGACGATATAGCGAAAGCTCATGGTGCATATTTCGGAGAAATCAAACCAACTACAGGTATTTATGAAATCAGCAAATTGGTTTCAGCAGACTATCTTGTAGAAATTGAATTTACTGCGGTTGTTCAGTAGATAAGATTTTTTGAAAATAAAAAGCCTCACCGTAAAGTGGGGCTTTTTGCTTTATTAAGCAGTATGATGTTAAAACGACAGAAGTATTAAAAAAGTTTATGGCCTGAAAAATTATGAAATTATTTTTCAATTTATTCAAATTATTTAACCAAATTGGCCATTGTATCTTAAAAACGCTCTTTTTCATTAAAAATGAAGCAGCAAACTATATATGAAGTTGCCGTCATTCCGATCGGAAATCTGAATGCTCTCAGGCAAAAAGAAACAGCATTTTCTTATTTTTCAAATCTCAGTAAATGCATTGATTTATTGGCTGCTTCACTGGCAATTAACGGATGGGAAACAAAAGTAAATTACACCGCAGTGTACAGGAGTTTAAAAGAAAAAGGAAGATATGCTGTAGAATATAAAATAGAGGGGAATAAGGTCTTCAAAATCACCATTACACCAAGAACTATTAATCCATCTTTAACCATGATGGGAATAGAAGAAAAACCCTGATTTTCAGGCATATGGATTGGCAAGCCTGATATTCATAAAATTCTGTGGCTTCTCGAGCGGGACGAAACCATATTGCGCATAAAGTCCGTGGGCATCTTCTGTAGCAAGCACCCACCGACGAAGTCCCTGTAAATCAGGATGCTCTAATACCACTTCCATCAGCCACTTAGAAAGACCGTTCCCCCGCGAATTTTCTAGTACAAACACATCTGCCAGGTAAGCAAATGTAGATAAATCACTGATTACACGACAAAAACCTACCTGTTCATTTTTGTCATACACGCCAAAAGCAATAGAATTGCTTATAGACTTTTCGACAATTTCTATCGGGATATTTTTCGCCCAATAAGATTCTTCAGATAAATACTGATGAATCACTCCTAACTGTAATTTAGCCTTATCAGTAGAAATCAAAAAATTATCTTTATGTACTTCGTAAACTGACATGCTCAGGCGATAATATCGTTTAATTAAAATGCTTTAAAGCTTCCGTTTTCAATAATCCTTTATCAATCGGAACCACTCCGACTGATTCACAAACCAGTCCTCCTCCCAGATTTGATAACCCGGCTATGAGTTCCGGAGAAAGCCCTAAGGCAAGGCAGCAGGCAGCAATAGAAATTACAGTATCTCCGGCTCCTGAAACATCAGAAATCTGGCGGATATGTGCCGGAATGTGTTTTCTCTCGTTTCTGAAATCAATAAAAACTCCGAGCTCCGAAAGCGTAACAAAAGCTCCTTCCACCTCAAGTTCAACTCTCAATTTTTCTACAGCCTCAGCCAGTTCTTCCGGTTGTTTAACGTCAAAGTGAATATTCAGACCCTCTTTAAGTTCTTTGAGATTAGGTTTGAAAAGTGTTGCTTTATTATAATGAAGAAAATTCCTTTTTTTAGGGTCAACAACGGTAGGGATTTTATGTTGATTGGCAAAATCTATTACTTCTGCTATTAATTCCTTTGAAAGAACGCCTTTATCATAATCTTCAAAAATAATAACGTCTGCCGTTCCGGCAAGTTCTTTAATTTTATAAATAAGCGCTTCTTTTTCAGCTTCATTTATGAGCTTATCTGTCTCGGTATCAACACGAACTACCTGTTGAGAGCCTGCAATAATCCTTTCTTTAACGGTAGTAATCCTCGTCTCCGACTGAATTATACCCTGAGTAGGTAATTCACTTTTTTCAAGAAGTTTCACCAGCTCATCTCCGTAAGAGTCATTACCCACAACAGAACAAATGATTGCCTCAGCACCAAGACTTTTTACATTTAATACTACATTTCCTGCCCCGCCAAGCCGGTTTTCTCTTCTTTTTACGTTAACGACAGGAACCGGTGCCTCCGGCGAAATTCTTTCAACTTTCCCCCATGTGTAGGAGTCAATCATTACATCCCCGATAATCAGGACTTTAAGCGTATTAAAACTCTCAAATATTTGGTTGATTGTCATTTGGTCTTTAGACTTTTATGAAATTGTTCAGCTTTTTACCGCTTTACAATTCTATCCACCGATGGTGGTCATTGATTCCTTAACAATATTCTTTCTGTTACTTTCCGCCTCAAAACCATCTTTAGCTCTGTTTCGGAAAGCCTTCATAAATTCTGATTTCAATTCCTCATCACTTACCCCACCCCGCATTAAATCCCTGACATTCAGCACACCATCATCATAAAGGCAGGTTTTCAACTCTCCTGTAGCTGTTACTCTGATCCGGTTACAGGTTCCGCAAAAAGTACGGCTGAAAGCAGCAATAATTCCTACATTTCCCTGATAACCCGGTATCTGATAGTTATAAGAAGTTGAGTAAGGGCCATCCTGTAGCTTTTGCAAATCAGGAAAATGTAAGTTAAGTTCCTCCAGAATCCTGAGCATATCCCATTCAAGTCTGGCATAATGAGCCCCTTCTCCATTAAACGGCATTTCTTCGATAAATCGTACAGAAACATTGTTATTACGGGTAAGTTCGGCCAATGGAATCAGGTCCTCAATATTTTTCCCCTCCATCACCACGGCATTAACTTTTACTTCAAATCCTTCATCAATTAACCTGAATAAGGTTTCATAGACTTTATCAAATTCATCTCTTCTGGTGATTTTATAAAATCTGTTTTTATCCAGTGTATCCAGGCTAAGGTTGACAGACCTGATCCCGATAGATTTCATTTGTTTAATGTAATCCCCTGTAAAAACACCGTTTGTCGTAATACTTAAATCATTTATGCCCTCTATTTCAGCCAGTTTTTCGAGAAAATCAATCAAATTGTTTCTTACAAACGGCTCCCCTCCGGTTATTCTGACTTTATTAATTCCCATTTCAGCCAGAATATTCACCATTCTGAGCATTTCTTCATAGGAAAGTAGTTTACTCTTCGGTAAATATTTAATGCCTTCTTCGGGCATGCAATAAAAACATCTTAAATTGCAACGATCCGTTACCGCCAATCGCAAATACGTCAATGGACGACCATGGTTGTCAAGCAACAAGGGTTTTACCTCACTGATGTTATTATGATTTTCGGACTTTTGCACATCAAAATATATCTTGGTTCGTGTACCTTTGTCTGGTAAAACCGGATTTTATTCCGGAAAATTACTCAGCAAAGAACGTTTGAAATGGATAATCCCATTTTTTCTGTTTAACAAAGTTAAGACTCTTTTACGAATTAAGCTTAACCTTTAAATGATAACGCAATTTCTATGACAAAATATAAAGTTTCTCTTTTCGGTATTACGAAAGACATTATCGGCAGCTCATCAACCGAGGTGGAATTGACAGATCAATCAGACGTAAATGCTCTTGTTGAAAACCTCAAAACAAAATTTCCTCAGCTGAGTGAAATTAAATCTCTATTGGTGGCAGTTAATAGTGAGTACGCCGATTTAGGACTGGTGCTTTCCGAAAAAGATGAAATCGCTTTAATTCCTCCGGTATCAGGAGGTTAAAAGCAAATATTAAAAATCTGAACGATAGCGAAACCATTTATCATTTCCTATTTGCTCACATTGATACAGGGACGATTCAGCATTTAATAATATGGGGGCTTTAATCCCTTCTGTTAAAAAATTGTCTCCCTTTATCAGATAGACTTCATCCCAAAGCCTTTCATCAGCAAAACTTTGAAGTAATCCTGTACCTCCTTCAACGATCAATGATTGAATTTTTCGTTGAAAAAGATCATTCAGTATGAACAGCAGGGTTTCCTTTTCAGGAATTTTCACAAAAATTGTTTCTTTTTCAGTCCTATCTTTCAGTTGGTTATAGCAAATAGTTGGCTGTGAATCATCAAAAAGAAATAAATCTTCCGAAAGCTCTAACTTATTATCAATCACCACCCTGAGCGGATTTCTTCCGGTCCAGTTTCTCACATTCAATTGCGGGTTGTCATATCTGGCAGTATTTGTTCCAACCATAATCGCATCCTCCTCTGACCTCATCTTATGCACCAGTCGTTTCGAAAGCGGATTTGATATCTGAACAGCCTCAAAGCCAGGCTTAGCAATAAATCCATCCTGTGATTCGGCCCATTTAAGGATCACAAACGGTCGTTTTTTCTCAATGTATGTAAAAAACCGTCTGTTCAAAATCCTGCCTTCTTCCTCAAGTATTCCGGTAATAACTTCAATCCCGGCATTTTTAAGTTTTTCTATCCCTTTTCCACCAACCAATGGATTTGAGTCAACATTGCAGATTATCACCCTTTTTACCTGATGATATACCAATAAATCAGCACAGGGAGGGGTTTTCCCGAAATGAGAACATGGTTCCAGGGTAACATACACCTCTGATTCAGACAATAAAGATTTATTTTCTACTGAATTTACTGCGTTTACCTCTGCATGCGCCTCTCCGTATTTCCGATGCCAGCCCTCTCCTATAATCCTTCCTTCATGAACAATAACACATCCCACCATAGGATTAGGAGAAACATTACCTGCTCCTAATCCGGCTAACTCCAATGCTCTGCTCATAAATAATTCATGAGAAGGTAAATTTGTTACTTTTTGCACAATTTGAATTAGATTTACTGAAAACTCAATTATTAAGAGAGCAAAATCAACATTTGCCTGAACAACTTATTCATTGCAAAGTAATGTCTTCCCCGCAACAAAACGAAATCTTAAAACTGAAATCAACTTCTGAAAAGGAGTTATCCCGCTTACAAAGGATTTTCAATGCACACATTGAAAGAATTAACTCATTGAAACAACAACTTAAAGAAGCAAAGAGTTTGTCGGAGAAAATCCGGATCAGAGTTTACAAAGAGGTTGTCCCTTTAGAAATAAAATTCAACAATAAGCTGGTCGAATTTGTCAGACTTTTTGACAAGCACTATGAAAGCGCTTTTTTCAAGCCTAAAGAAAGGAAAATACTTGCCGGGTTTATTCTTGAAAGAGCCTATGATTTAGTTATAAAAGCAGGAAAAATTGAATTGAGGCCATTGTACGAAAAATATGCCGATTTACTTTCATTTAAAGCAGAAGCCCGGCCAGCTAAATATAAAGAAAACGATGAATCAGACTTTTCTGAAAAAAAAAGACAGGCTCCTGATGTTGAAAAAACGTCTGAGCAAATCTCTAAAGAGGAAAAAATCAAAGCAGATATCAAAGATTTAAACAAAGCTTCCAGAGCGATTTATACGGATCTGGTGAAGGTTTTTCATCCGGACAAAGAACAGGATGAACTAAAGAAAATCAGAAAAAACCAGATTATGCACCAGATTACTGAGGCATATCAAAATAATGATTTATTTGAATTATTCAGGCTGAAGATGGAACTTCTGGTTTCAGAGGATACCAATCTGAGCGTAGAAGAAAGCCAGATTAAACATTACAATAAGATTCTGAATGAACAAATTAAGGAACTTGAAACGGAACTGGACTTATTAACCGGACCGGAAAGCATGTTCCATCGTTTTCAGGGAAATAACCCCAAAACGATGGAAATCCGGTTTGCCACAGAAATAAAAAAGTTGAAAACTAACATTAAAGAGCTCGATAACAACATAAAAGTATTAGCCTATCCCGAAAATATGCATCTGTTTTTCTCAAATTTCAGATAGTATTCTGCCATCAGCTACAAAAGAAATCTTTTGCCCTTTAATGTTAAAAACGTCTTTACTGAAGTGTATGCTTGCTATATTGTTATGCAAGGTAACAAAACCAATCTGATAAGTTCCTTCATGTAAATGGTCGGTATTGAAATTCGCTCTGAATCCCTGCTTGAAATATTTCTGTTCCCAAAGTGTCCGAATCCTTGAATTTGTATTTGAAAACGTCGGAATTAATAAGAGGGTTTTGTCTGAATTATGTTTTAATGCCAGATAAACTGCTTCATTCGTATTGCCTTTGACAAAAGGAAAGTCAAGGTTTATTATTTCTGCTTCGCTTCTTATGGAAAAGCCCGTTTTCTCCGCTATTTTCTGCCGGTTCAGATGCACATTTAACTTGTAATTTCCGGCATTCTGAGGTTCTGAATTTTCAATTATTCCTGCATTTTCATCCCAGTAGTCAGGCAGTATCCAGATTTTCTTCTGATAAACCGGGCTTAGAAAGAAATCTGCATTCTTAGTAAACTGACCTGGTACAGACAACATTGTATGATTGTATTTCCAGTTAAAGATATCAGCCTGTAAAGAGCTTTTGCGATAATCAACTACTTTGAATTCATTGATATAAGAACAGTAATTAAAAATGACCGACAATGGTAAAATTGCCAGAAACCATATCTTCCTATACTTTTCATCAAGTTTTACGGCCAGCATTATGTAAACGATAATGGTACTGAGTGAAGCATAAATTGCAAATCTGCTTTCCATTACAACCCCGTTCCAGGAGCGTACAAATGAAATAATAGCGGCGGTAAGAACAATAAAACAAAATAAAGTAATGAGCCCCAGGTTTTCAAGCTGAGTTGTTTTTGCTTTTTTAATAATGCCTCTTATCAAATCTGTTTCAATGACAAAAAACATAAAGAAAAACAGTATTACCCCAAGCGAAGTGACTATTATTTCATTCATTGGAAGAAAAACGGAAGCATTAAAGCCGAAAATCGCAAAAAATGATTCCAGAATCCTCAGAATATTTGTCGACAAACTAGCCGATTGGCTGACTTCATACCTTGAAAGATATAAAACAAGGGAACTAATCATCCCGAGGATCCAGATAAATCCTTCACGATAGCGGGATTGCACCATGAGGGCTAAAAAAATCACAGGATAAATCAAAATACCATTCCCATGGCTAAATGTGGCAAAAAGTCCCAAAACCAGGGCAGTAATGAAAGCCCATGTTTTCTTTGTTTCAATACAGTATATAATCGCAGAGACAAACAATAAAATGAAAGAATGCTGCATTCCATTCAGGGCCCACAAAGAGATTTCCCACATCTGAGGTTGGAAAAACAGAAAGGGTATCGGAAAAAAATAATAGAAAGGGAGTTTTGTTTGCCGAAACTGAAACCACAAAAAGAAAAATATGGCAAACAGATTGATATTCGCAATGAATATGTAAAGCCTGAAATCTAAATGTCCATGAATTAAGAAATCTGTAAAACAGACTAATCTCGGAATAACGAGGATATGATCATTATCTACTTTAAAAAGCTGTTCAAAAAAAACATTGATACTTACATTTTCTTTACTGACGGCATTAACAAATTCTAATAGTAAAGTATCATCCTGAAAGGGGAAGTTTACTATATTTGAAAGCACAAACCAACAATGGATCAGACAAGGGATTCCTATAAAAATAAGGGATAACCCATATCTTTTTAAGGCACTATGCATAAATTATTCTTTAAATTGTGTGTTATATATTTCACAAAAGTAAAAAAACTATTGAATTACGTCACTTTGTAAGGAAATGCGTTTATCCGATTGTAATTATTTTATGTTAATAAACCATAACTTAGTAAGCGGACAAACCAATAAATAGTAGATTTCAAAGCTTAAAATCGAAAATCATCCTTAAATTTAAGGACGCCATCAAGCCGGATCACCATTCTTCCAATCTGAATTTACATTACGCATTCCATTTTGCTAATATTGCAATGTGCTTTCTGCAGGAAGGCTGACTTGAATAAACAATAATCTCTTACAATAAGTATCATCCAAATCACAAAACGCCCCAAGCTATCATGGCAGAAGAAAAAAGTTTAGGTCGCAGAATTTTAAGTTTCTTCATCAATGAAGAATCGGAGCATGTTCAAACCCAAACCACTGCTACCACCCCCAATCCTGAAAACGAGCCGTCTCAAACACAGATTCATCAGACTGTTGCCGTACAAAATGCGTCCGGAACCGGGGTTATAGACAAAAAGTTTGTGGATCATTTTGTACAGCTTATCGAAAAATCAAATCTGAAAGGGCCGGATTATTTCGAATATATGCAGACCTTAAAAAGCCTGTCCGGTTTAAACCTTTCGGAAGACAAGCAATATCAGGCTGCCTGGGCAAGTTTTAAGGCTATGGGAGGCGTTTCTGAAGTTTCAGTACTGACAACTTCAGCCAATCAATATATCGGTATCCTTGACTCAGACAAAAAGGCTTTTCTGAATGATGTGGAACTTGCCATTGCTGAGAAAGTCGGAGGTTTGAAAAATGAGCTGAAAAACCTTCAGAATGAAAATGAAAACATGGCAAAGCAAATCATTGATCTTCAGAACAAAATCAATGAGAATAATGCAAAACTTACTAAAGTAACAACAGATATCACAGAGCAAAGTGCAAAAATCACTTCCAATAAAAGTAATTATGAGCTTACCTACAACTCATTTGTTGAACAGATTAAAGGTGATATTCTGAAGATTCAGCAATATTTGAAAAGCGAAGCTTAAGCTGTAATCCGATAAAACGATATAGCAATAACATACACAATCAATTCTTTGAACCATATTAAAATCTTTTAAACTAAACTTAAACAATGGCAGCAGACTTATCACAAATCGGAGGCGAACAACCCCAGAAATCTTTTTGGAGTAAACCGGAAGGGATGACCTCCCTCCTATTCCTCGCAGCCGCGGGTGCTTTCGGACTGTATTACTTTAACAGAATTGTAGAATTTCTCATAAAAGTCACTGAAAATACGCTTTATCTATCAATACTTCTTCTGGCTTTAGGGCTTCTGATATTTCTGCTGACAAGCAAAGATGTTCGTACAGCTGTCTTCTTTCTTTTCAAAACCCTGATGAGAAAAATCACTGGCCTGATCATCCAGCTCGATCCTATTGCAATCATGAAAATCTACATTCAGGATCTGAGAGAAAAACGTGATAAAATGTCTGGCCAGATTGACATTCTTGCTGGTCAGCTCGTAAAACTGAACAAGAAGATTAATGAAAATAATGACCAGATTAAACAAAAATTTGCTGAAGCAAACAAAGCAAATTCCATGACCGAAAAACCGGGGATGAAAGAGGCGGCTTCTTTGGCAACTATTGAAGGAGCAGGTTTACAGGAAATGAATGAAAAACTTCTTCCGCTGCAAAAGAACATGAAAACAGTGCTGGGGTTTATGGAAAAAGTACAGTCTTCAGCTGATTATATCATCAAGGAAACTGAAATTAAAGTAAAACTGAAAGAAGCAGAATATGAAATCGTGAAAAGCAGTTCGAATGCCCTGAAAACGGCAATCAGTATCTTTAAAGGAAACCCTGACAAGAAGTTCTATTTTGATGAATCAATGGAATATATTCAGGATGATATGAGTAAAAAATTAGGAGAAATGAAACGTGCTATGGATTATTCAATGGACTTCATTAATTCGGTTGATATTCAGAATGGAGTACTGACAGAAAAAGGTCAGAATATGCTGGATGCTTATAATAACGGTGAATTTAAAATGATCAGCATCGACTCACCTCAGGATCCTTCTCCGAAAAGCAGCATCAACCCTCCTAAAGACTCAAACTATAAAAGTCTTCTTGAGTAGAACCTGAAATAAGGTCGGATTTCATTAAAGTGTATAAAAATATTTTTAACTCTTTTAAACCAATTTCATCAAAAAATGCAACGTTTAACCATAGCCGGAAGATTAATCATAACTGTATTAGTGCTGGCAGCCATCTATTTTGGCTTGAAATACGTCGGAGGTACTGATTTACTTGAAAAATTAAAGTCTAAAGAAAAGACGGAAGTATCATCACCTTCAATGCCTGCTGCTACTGAATCGTCAGCATCTTCTTCAGCAGAAGAGGCATCTTCATCTTCGAGCACAGCAACAGATTCTCCAAAACCTACTTTTGAATTCACAGCACCTTCTCCTGTGAATGGTAAGTTAAAAGGTGTGGTAGAACTTGGAGCCAGTGGTTTTAACTCATTCGTGGTAAGAATTGACAAAGACAAAAACTGGAAACTGGAAAAAGCTGAATTTGGAAACAGCCTTGTCATGGAAAATATGGCCACTGATGATGATGTTCGTGCAGGTCTGAAGAAATATATCGGAGGAATGCTTGATTTCGGAGTAAGCGGCAAGGATATTCATTTCGTGGTAAGCTCCGGAGCAATAAAGGCCGATGGAACCCAGAAAATCATCAGAGTACTTAAATCATTAAACTATTTTGTAAATACCGTAACTCCGGAGCAGGAAGGTAAATTAGGATTAAAATCAGTACTTCCCGCAGAATTCAGAGGAAATGCTTTTGTGGTTGATATTGGCTCAGGAAACACTAAAATTTCCTGGACTGAAGGAACAGCATTGCATTCATTAGAGTCTTACGGAGCAAAATATTTCCAGAACGGAGTGGACGATGCTACTGTTTACAGTGAAGTGTCAGCTAAAGCAAAACAAATTCCTTCAGATAAAAGAAAAACTTGTTTTATCATCGGGGGAGTTCCGTTTGAGCTAGCCAAAGCTGTTCGCAATGGCAAAGAACGTTACACTGTTCTCAATGCTCCTTCTGCATATAAACTGGAAAATGCCAAATCAAAAGCAGGTTTAAATATTTACAAAGCCGTTGCTGACGGAACAGGATGTGAAAAATTTGTATTTGACTGGGATGCAAACTTTACAATCGGTTTCTTGCTTGATTTACCTTAAAACGCCTGAATTTCAAGAAAAAGCTCTCCGAATGCCAGGTGCATTTCGGAGAGCTTTTTTTTATTCCTGCGGTTTATATTTTACAAAGCTAAAAAGATGAATGAATACACTTCTGGAAAGTCTGAAATTAAAGGGAACCGCTAACAGCGAAATTACAGTAATCGGAATAATATAACCCATGATCGGAGGATCATTGAAAAACCAATAAATAACAACCCCTAAAACAATTAATAATCCTACAGAAAATCCATAACTTATAAACATTGCACCGTACCAAAAACCTGGTTCAACTTCGAAGCGTAAATTACAAACCGGGCAAAATTCATGCATTTTATCAAATTTATCAACCCTTAGAAAAGGGTATTCAAACATCTTACCTTGCCTGCACCTCGGGCATTTCTCCTCAATAATTGCCTGCAACCTGGAGTGGGCAACTTTAGGCTTCAATATTTTACTGTCATTCATAAATCAACGTTTTAAATGATAATTAATCGTTTTGGAAAAATCTTCCTAGGTAAAAATCTCAGTTTTTGTTAAAAATCCAGGGGATCTAAATTCTTAAAGTGTCCGTTCATTCTGATTCGCTCCTTCGTACGTTCTACTTCCGTCAAAATAGGAATAATTCGCTCCAGATGCTGAATCAGAAATGCCTGCCTTTCCAACTCTGTCGGCATAGTCAGCAACATATATTCTTCCTCAATAGTAAGGCCGATTTTATGAGCAACCTGATATGAAAACGGCTGTATTTTTTCCGGATTAAAGTTCAGGTCTTCATACATCAGCTGATAAAACTTTTTCACTCTTTCCAGTAAACCCGGCATAATCATACTTTGTGTTTCAGGTTCTTTGAACAGTTGTACCTTTCCCGCGGAGTATAATTTAGGGGCAACCGGATTATGAAAATCAATAATTCTGAAAGCTCTCAGTCCGATTGTTTTAATATCCATTCTCCCATCATCATATTTTTTTGAAAGCTGGGTTATTTTCACTTCTGTACCAAAACCCGGAAGTTTTCCATCTATAAAAGTGGGTATGCCAAAAGTTGTTTCGTTTTCCAGGCATTCGTTGATAAGCTGTTGATAACGTTCTTCAAAAATATGCAGATTGAGGTCTTCCAAAGGATAGACCACGAGGTTTAAGGGGAATAATGGTAAATTTTTTTCCATTTTTAAGGATACAAATAAAAAACAATAAACCTTTACCGGAAAGAGGAACAGGCTTTTGCTCAAAATATATAAAAATGTATTTAGTGCTTTTCTACTGCAAAGGAAGAAATGTCGAGTTTTTAGCTTCACTCATTACAAAATGACTTTGTGCATTTCCTATATTCTTAATGGCTGCTAATTTATGGAGAATAAATTCCCGGTATTCATCCATATCTTTTACAAGAACTTTCAGCAGGAAATCACTATGACCGGAAACGCAGTAACATTCAACCACTTCCGGGAGCAGCATTACATCATTTTCAAATTGTGCCAAAAATTCAGTCGCATGCTCTTTTAATGATATATCACAGAAAACAGTGAGTGATTTGCCTAGTTTTGATTTATTCAGAATCACCGTGTATTGTTCAATTACACCATCCCGCTCCATACGTTTAATACGCTCATGAACAGGTGTTGTAGTCAGATTCAGTCTTGCGGCAATGTCCTTATTTGTCATAAGGGCATCTTGTTGCAGCAGTTGTAAAATCTTTAAGTCGGTTACATCCAAACTTGCCATTTCTTCTCAAAGTTTAAAAAAAATCTTTCTATTATAAAGCCAGTAACAAATGTACCATTCCACCAGCAGAGCTCCTAACGCCGCAAAAACCGGTTGTACTTCAACAGGAATGCCTATAAAACCAGTAATACCATTGCTGAAAATAGCAACCGTTTTGTTAATCCACTGGTGGCCAACTGTTTCAAACAGCAAATAAATAAAGATGGAGTTCATCCCGACTATCAGGAAAAACGGAATCCATCTGGTTATTTTTTTTACATCTATTATCCAGTAACAAATCGCAAAGATAACAAGAACCCAGCCCCCTGAGGCGATAATAAAAGAAGCGGTACAAATTCTTTTTATAATCGGTGACAGATCCGTCAGATCCAGGAGATAAGCAAAAATCAGCGCTCCTAAAGCTATTGTAAAGAGTGTTCTGATCTTCTGATTAGGCCTCAGGCGACCTGTTAAAAATTTAGCAAGGACTACCCCCCAGATTGTATGAGCAGCGGAAGGAATAAAATTAATAGCCACCCAATGACCTCCTTCATTTATTTTTCGCATAAGAACCATATCCATAAACGCTCCGAAATTTCTGTCGGGAGCAAAAGGCTGGTTAAACCCTTTAATGCTTACGAAATGGTAAAGACATTCTGAAAAGAGCAAAATGGCAAAAGATACAAGCAATTGCACCCTGATTCTTTCCTGAATAATGGTAAAAGCAATCAACAGTGTTAAAGAAAGCTGTGTTAAAACGTTCCATAGTTCCCAAACCATTTTTCCTGCATACACACAATGCAAGGCCACTCCAAAAGCAAAAAGCTTAAGGCTTCGGATCAGTACATGTTTCTGTATTTCACTCAGAGGTTCGCCTTTCTCAAGCCGGCTCTGTGTTGAAAGATAAAGCGAAGTGCCTGCAATAGTCATAAAACAAGGCTGAATCAGATCCCAAAAATGTAAGCCATTCCATTTATGATGCGTAAACTGATCCATAAAAATTCTTCCCAAACTTTCCTCAGTCGTTAGTTCACTCAGAGCCTCATACAAATTTGCGCTTTCAGCAGCCAGCAGAATCATAATCAGTCCACGCATAAAATCCAGAAAAATAAGACGTCCTGAGTTCATAGTCATACGATTATCATTTGAGAGTTGTTTTTATACTTTCTAATCCATGCCAAAAGTTAACATATTAGCAACTTTTAAAAAACTTTTCAGAACAGGATTGTTATCATCTTTTCTCCAAACCATAGACAATTCTGTTTTTTCCGGAATATTCTTCAGTTCCAGAAACCTTACTTTTAAATTCGACCCGTATTTATAGGATACAGGTAAAATAGAAACCCCGAGGTTATGCTCTACCAAACGCAAAATGGTTGCGCCAAAATTTGATTCAAACATTATTTCAGGCAGAAAGTCTTCTCTTTGACATATTCCCAGCAACACATTGTAATACGTTTCTCCTGCATGTTTTGGAGGAAGGATAAAACTTTCATTCTTCAGCTGGCCCATATTCTCAAAATTTTCCTCATTCAGCCAATGATTATCGGGAATAACCAAGGCAAAGTTTTCCCGGAAAAGAACCTTTGAAGACAGGTTATTATCAAACGGAGATTCTCTGATAAAACCTACGTCGATGCTGGCATTCTGAATACTTTTCACCAAATCAACTTCCAGAATCTCTCCTAAAGCGACTTTAATTTTCGGGTACTTTTCATTTAATGCAACCAATAACTCCGGTATGACAGAATACACAGCTGAGCCGGGATGCCCGATCCGGATCTCACCTTCTTCTCCGTGCTGAATCTGCCGGGTTCTTTTTTTTATGTTTTCAACCTGATTCAATAATTTCTTTACCTCCTCTTTCAGAAATTCCCCCGCTGGTGTCAGTTTTACATTGCGTTTGTCACGTTCAAAAAGCAAAACGCCCCACTCATCTTCCAATTGCTGAATCTGACGGCTCAAGGCGGGCTGTGCTACAAAAAGCTTTTCTGCAGCTTTAGAAAAATGCAGATCTTCTGCTACTCCAAGGAAATACTTCAATTGTCGCAATTCCATTTTTAATGCTTTTATGGTATAATTTTATACAAATTAAGTATTTTTTCTTATTAATAATATTGACTTTCTTGCATTATTAAACCCGAAGAACAATGAATACTGAAGTCATATTTCATAAAGCAACATTATCAGATACTGAAGAAATCTGTCTGATTGGCAGTCAGACTTTCTCTGAGACTTTCACAGAACATAATACCAAAGCAGATATGGAAAAATATCTGACAGAAACTTTCAATACTGAAAAGGTAAGGGCTGAAGTCAATACTCCCGGAACGCTTTTTCTATTGGCAAGAGTAAATAATCAAAGCATTGGTTATGCCAAATTAAGGCATAATAATGAAGCATTTGCAGATCGTAAATCTATTGAAATTGAACGGATTTATCTTTTGAAAGAATTTCATCATCTTCACTTAGGAAAAGCTCTGATGAAAGAATGTCTCAGTTTTGCGGAAAAGAACGGATATGAAATAATCTGGTTAGGAGTTTGGGAGCACAATCCAAAAGCAATCAATTTTTATAAAAAATGGGGGTTTGAATTTTTCGGAAGCCATAACTTTTTGTTAGGTGATGATGTTCAGGTTGACCTTCTTATGAAGAAAGAACTGAATATTGATGTACAAAATGAGAGTGTCCCATGTTAAAACTATAAAAACTGGCCGATAAGCCAGTTTTTATAGTTTTTAATATCATTTAGCAAGCGTTTTTTCTATAGTAATTCCAACACTTACTACGTCGGGTAAAGGATTTTGCCGCATATATTGTCTTACCTGAATTTTATATTGCCCTTTATGCGGGAATTTGAAATCTTTAAATGCCAGCACCTTATGATCATTGATGTCTCCCAGGCCATCTCCTGTTGGCTTTCCGGTGGTCGCATCTGAAAGAATCAGCTCATCAAGTTTTTGATGAATTACTTTATTTTTAGCATCGTACAGATAATGGGTAAGATACAAATTGTAATACGGATAGCTGGAATTATTTCTTACATTATAGAAAACGTTGTATGAAGATAAGGTATCCAAAACCTCAAAAGAAAAGACCGGGGCATCTTTTACAAACCATTTCCCGTCTTTGATATTGTAGTTTTCCTTCATCAGCGTCTTGTCATCACAGCTTTGTAAAGCGGCAAAACCAAGGAAAAGGAAATAAAAAAATACTCTTTTATTCATCGTTTCTAAACTAAACCTGTATTTAACAAAAACCTTCCTGAAAGGCTAAACGATCAGGAAGGTAAAATCTTATCAAAGACTAAAAGGTATTTTCCGTAAAGAATTAAGGTTTTGGTTCACTCGCAGTTCCACCTTCCTGCGGCGAACGATTGCGGTTATTATTCTTTTTGAAATTCTTCTTATTTTTCTGGCTGTTTTCCGGCCTTTCGGTTTTTGGCTGAGCATTTTGAGGCGCCTGGCCAGTCTGCGGTTGTTCTGCTACACCCTGAGCTGCCTGCTGTGGTTTTCCGGAATGTTTAGCAGCCGGATTATTTTGTTTCTGAGCATGTTGTTTAGGCTGATGAACCGGTTTTTCCTTTACAGCCTGTGGCTGGGGTTTCTCACGATTTGCCTTAACATTCTGATTTGACGCTGCTTCGGCCTTTTCAGGCTTACGTTTCTCTTTTTTATTATGGTTATTCGTATTGGGCTTTTTACCATTACTGTACTTTTTATCCATTCTGTCCAGATCGGAGTTTAAAGTAGCAGGGGTTTGCTTCTCAATTCTTGCTTCAAAAGCTTCCAACACTTCAAAAGATTCAGGAAAAACACCTTTTTTGTTTAATTCCATAACTTCATTAACCCTTGCAACAGCTACAGGAAACCAGTTAGATTCTTCTCCGGCATATCCAAACCACATAATTTTCTTGAAAATATCGGTCTTTTGCAGGATCGCTTCACCTTTCTGGGTTCTTAAACGGCCTTCTATAGTTGGAATACCTTTCAGCGCATCCATATAGGTTTCCAATTCATAATTCAGGCAGCATTTTAAACGCCCGCACTGTCCTGATAACTTAACCGGATTTAGCGAAAGATTCTGGTAGCGTGCTGCTGAAGTATTAACATTCTTAAAATCGGTAAGCCAGGTTGAACAGCACAACTCTCTTCCACATACTCCGATCCCGCCAATACGACCAGCTTCCTGGCGAAGGGAAATCTGTTTCATTTCCACCCGAACTTTAAATTCGGTAGCGAGTACTTTAATCAGTTCTCTGAAATCAACCCTTTCATCAGAAGAGTAGTAGAAAATAGCTTTGGTATTATCTGCCTGAAATTCTACATCTGAGAGCTTCATATTCAGTTTAATTTCAGAGATCAATTCCCGTGTTCTATACATGGTTGGCAGATCTCTTGCAATTGCCTGCTCATATTTCTCAATATCCTTGTCGTTTGCTCTCCGGTAAATAGTACGGATTTCTTCGTTATCCTTTATTCCTTTTTTAAGCAATTGAAGCCTTACCAACTCTCCCTGAAGTGATACAAACCCTAAATGGTGCCCGTTTGGAACATCAACAATAACAGGATCTCCGGCATGAAGTTCAAGCTGGTTGATATTACGGAAATACTCTTTCCTTCCTCCTTTAAATTTTACTTCTACAACATTGAATTTCTGAAAAGTCGGGATATCCATGTTTGACAACCAGTCAAACACATTCATTTTGTTACAACCTCCGGTTCCACAGGCACCGTTGTTTTGACAACCACCAACTTTATCACCTTTATTACTAGACCCACAGCTTCCTGTGGTACATGATTTACAGCCCATAATTTTAAAGTTATGAATTATGAGGGCTGGTAACTGAAAAGCTAAGCTTCAGGTAAAACTCCAATCTGTCCTTCAGGAAATAAATACCTTGATTAAACTTTCAATTTCTTTTTCTCACAATTCGACTATTGATATCTCAGAACATCCAGCCCGATATCTTTCCGATAGTATTTCCCTTCGAATTTGATATCCTGCGCTGCTTTCTGAGATTTTTGAATAGCTCTTTCCAGGGTATTTGATACACCTGTCAGTGCCATTACTCTGCCGCCGTTTGTTACGACCATTTTTCCGTCCTGAGTTGTTCCTGCATGAAATATATTGGCATCAACTACGGAATCATAGCCAGTAATAACGTCGCCTTTATTATAATCACCCGGATAACCTCCTGCTACAATAACAGTTGTCACCGCATGTTGTTTACTAACCACAAATTCCTCATTTGCAAGGGTACCATTTGCTGTAGCAAACATCAAAGACAAAAAGTCTGACTCAATTCTTGGCAAAACTACTTCTGTTTCAGGATCTCCCATTCTGGCATTATATTCAATTACCAGTGGTTCTCCTTCATGATTCATTAAGCCTATAAAAATAAATCCATTGTACTTAATTCCTTCTGATTTCAAACCGAAAAGAGTAGGTTTTACAATATCTTCTTCTACTTTCTTCAGAAATTTCTCAGTAGCAAAAGGAACTGGTGAGACAGCCCCCATACCTCCGGTATTCAAACCCTTATCTCCCTCTCCTATTCTTTTATAATCTTTAGCTTCAGGCAGAATTTTATAATTTTCACCATCGGTTAAAACGAAAACTGATAATTCTATTCCTGTTAAAAACTGTTCTATAACAACTTTACTACTTGCATCACCAAACTTGGCATCTACCAGCATCTCTTTCAATGTTGTCTGAGCCTCTTCCAGTGTAACAGCAATTATCACGCCTTTTCCTGCCGCCAGCCCATCTGCTTTCAAAACTATTGGTAAAGTATGGCTTTCCAGATAGGTTAATCCCTCTTCAATGGTATCCTTGGTAAAGGTTTTTGAAGCTGCAGTCGGAACGCCGTATTTTACCATGAAGTTTTTAGAGAAGTCTTTACTTCCTTCCAGCATGGCGCCATGTTCATCCGGACCAACCATCAGTACATGTTTCAGATCCTCACGGTTCTCAAAATAGTTTCTGATACCTTTTACTAATGGTTCTTCCGGTCCTACAATAACCAGATCAATACTATTTTCTAAAACAGCCGCTGCTATTGCCTCAAAATCATTATATCCGATTTTAAGATTAGTGGCAATCTGAGAAGTTCCGGCATTACCGGGTGCAACAAATAACTTTTCACAAAGAGGACTCTGAGTGATTTTCCATGCAAATGCGTGCTCACGCCCCCCAGATCCTAAAATTAATACATTCATCTATGTTCGTTCAACGATTGAATATCAACAACTTTTTAATTCGCTACTTCGCTCAGGAATTTAATTCTCATTAATCGTAATTCCTCTTCTGAAATATCTTCAATGTCACAATCGCGAAGAGCAATTGCAATATTATCCGTTTCCGCAGACATGAAATAGTCAAAAATCTCCTCCTGTTTATCCGGTTCAATTACCTGATTGATATAATAGTCGAGGTTAAGCTTTGTACCGGAATAACAGATATGCTCAATTTCTTCAATTATTTCAGCCATTGTAAGCTCCTTTTGCTCGGCAATGACATCCAGATCAACTTTCCGGTCAACCTGCTGAATAATATGAATCTTGATTTTCGACTTATTAACCGTTGATTTTACGACAACCTCTGTGGCAGTTTCTATCTCATTTTCCTCAACATATCTTGAGATCAGATCAATAAAAGGCCTTCCGAATTTAACAACTTTCCCCATACCAACACCGTTGATCTGGGCCATATCCTCACGTGTAATAGGATAAGTTGTTGCCATTTCTTCCAAAGAAGGATCCTGGAAAATGACATAAGGAGGCAGATTTTTCTCCTTCGCAATCTTTTTCCTTAAATTCTTCAGTAATTCGAATAATGCCTCATCATAAGCTTTTCCGCCTCCGGAAGCTGCTTTCTCATCGTCTTTATCATCCTCAATTGACTCATGCTCATAGTCATGATCTTTTGACAATGTAATCGGGAACGAGTCTTTAAGGAATGAACGGCCTTTTTCAGAAACTTTTACGATTCCGTAATTTTCAATATCTTTTTCAAGGAACCCTAAGATTGTAATCTGACGGATCAAAGAAACCCATTGATCTACAGGGTTTAATTCAGGTTCTTTTTTCTTTTTAGCTTTAGGAGCAGGTTTCGGTTTCGGAGCTTTTGAAATCGGATTTCCATCTTCATCCTCCTCATCTGAAAACTCTTCATCCTGTTCGTCATCATCATCTTCGTCCTCATCTTCATCCTCCTGTAATTTGAAGAAATTTTTACCTTTTCCGAAAATGTCCAGTTTATGATGTTCGTAGCTGGTGATATACTGATTTTTAACACCCATTAATACTTCTGCAAGGTGTTGTGCATCAAAACGCTCTCCCGTTAAATCTACTGCTCTGATTGCCAGGGCAACTTCCTCCTCAGCTTTATATTTCGGAGTAGGTTTCAGACAGTTATCACAAAATCCGCAATCCTGAGGAAAATATTCTCCAAAGTAATGTAGCAGTTGTCTTCTTCTGCAACTTCCCAGATTTGAATAAGAAACCATTTCATTCAAGAGCATTTTAGCATTGTCTCTTTCTGTAACAGTCTTATCCTTATTGAATTTATCCAGTTTAATAATATCTTCATGTGCGTAAAACATAATACAGTTACCTTCCAGGCCATCACGTCCGGCACGACCAGTTTCCTGATAATATCCTTCAAGTGATTTTGGTGTATCATAGTGTATTACGAAACGAACATCCGGTTTATCAATTCCCATACCGAAAGCAATGGTAGCAACCATTACTTCCACCTCTTCATTCAAAAATGCTTCCTGGTTAGCCATTCTTACGGAACCGTCCAGACCTGCGTGATATGGTAAAGCTTTGATACCATTCACATTCAGCAATTCGGCAACTTCTTCTACTTTTTTCCGGCTCAGGCAGTAAATAATACCCGCTTTTCCATGATTTGACTTGATATAGCGGATAATCTGCTTGTCAATATCTTTTTTCGCACGGATTTCGTAGTAAAGATTTTTACGGTTAAAAGAGGATTTGAATATGGTAGAGTCTTCCATATTCAGGTTTTTCTGAATATCCTGCTGAACTTTAGGGGTGGCTGTTGCTGTAAGGGCAATAATCGGAAGATTAGAATCAAGACTTTCTACAATACTCTTGATTCTTCTGTATTCAGGTCTGAAATCATGTCCCCATTCAGAAATACAATGAGCTTCATCAATAGCAACAAAGGATAATTTTGCCTGTTTAAGAAACTCAAGGTTATCTTCTTTGGTCAAAGATTCAGGAGCAATGTAAAGTAGTTTAACCTCTCCATTCAATACCTCGGTTTTAACTTTATTCATCTCTGTTTTATTCAGAGAAGAATTAAGGAACTGGGCATTTATCCCGAAGGCATTCATTTGATCTACCTGATTTTTCATCAGGGCTATCAAAGGCGATATAACGATAGCTGTGCCATCCATTGCAATGGCTGGCATCTGATAACACAAAGACTTTCCTGCCCCTGTAGGCATAATAACAAAGGTATTCTTTCCGTCAAGAGTATTCTGAATGATTTCCTCCTGTTCGCCACGGAATTGGCTAAACCCGAAAGTTTCTTTGAGCTTATCTTTTAATAAGTTGTTTGTCTCTTGGCTAACGCTCATTGCTTTACTAAACAATTTATTTGTTTTAGATTATGTTTGAACTTTATTTAAGTGGTTAAAATCAGATGTTTTAAAAACATCAAATCCTGAGAAATCTGAAAATAAGAATTAAATCCCGTCTGGTTCTTCAGGCTTCAGGATAGTATTGCCGTAAAAACCCTGGAAATTAAATTAATAAAACAAATAGTATTTCACATGAAATATTGTCAAATATTAAGTGTTTCTTACTAAAAATAAGAAAATTTAACTGTTTTTAAGGACTAAGGATAGTCATGAGCGACCCGTTAGTACTTAACCTTTCCTAACTTCACTATCTTTGCATTAAAAATAATCACAAAGCATCAATCAAACCATTTTCTAAAATTGAAATTAGTAAAAAATATTCAATCAACTGCAAAAAAAGTTTTGCACGAAGAGGCTGAAGCTATCTTAAAAATTTCAGAAAAGATAGATAATAATTTTGAAGCCTGTGTAAATCACTTACTTAACGCAAGAGGGCGTGTGGTGATAACCGGCGTTGGCAAATCAGCAATAATTGCTCAAAAAATTGTTGCAACTCTGAACTCAACCGGAACTCCTGCACTCTTTATGCACGCAGCTGACGCTATACACGGCGATTTGGGAATGATTCAGGATGGAGATTCTGTGATTTGTATCTCCAAATCAGGGGATACTCCTGAAATAAAAGTACTGGTTCCTCTTATCAAACGAACTGGTGCTAAGCTCATTGCAATGGTTTCTAATACAAATTCATATTTATGCAAACATTCTGACTTTATTCTGAATGCTTGTATAGATAAAGAAGCAGATTCTCTTGATCTGGCTCCTACAACCAGTACAACCGTTGCTTTAGCCCTTGGTGATGCACTGGCAGTTTGCCTCCTTGAATGCAGAGGCTTCAGCAGTCAGGACTTTGCGAAATATCATCCGGGTGGTGCTTTAGGGAAAAAACTCTACCTTAAAGTATCCGACCTCTACCCATTACACGAATTACCGATTATTCAGGAAAACTCAAGTATAAAAGAAGCTATTCTTGAAATCAGTTCCAAACGACTTGGGGCAACTGCGGTAGTTGATACCAATCAGGACTTAACAGGAATTATCACAGACGGAGATGTCAGAAGAATGCTGAATGAGCATGACACACTGATTGGTCTTTCAGCCAGAGATATTATGACGCCATCCCCCAAAACCATCAATGCCGATGCTTATGCTACGGAGGCGCTCCAGCTTATGCAATCAAAAAACATAACACAATTGATTGTTGTTGAACAAATGAAACCAAAAGGATTTGTTCACCTCCACGATCTGTTAAAAGAAGGTATTGTCTGATTTTTAATAAGCATGCAAAGAAGGAATGTGAAGAAAGACCATACTTATTTCTTCACATTCCAGCTTACATTATCTCATTCTGTCAGCAGATTTCACCAACATTTCATCTCTTCTGATAAAGCGGTTCGCGATCATATTAGACAATAATCCTGCCACGGCTGCAAAGAAACCTGTTTCATAATTTCCTTGATTTTCAGGCTCAAACATCGGTACTCCCTGCCTGAAAATCAAATAAAAACATAATCCCATCATTACTGCAATTACCAAAGAGTTTAACGTCCCTAAAAGCATCTGAAATACTCTTTTCTTAAATTGTGTAATAGAAAAAACAGCAATCGCCGCTGAGGCTAATGCCAATATTGTAATATAAATATTGTCTGTTGCCTTAACCGGGGCAGCTGCCTGGTTATATTCAAGTGCAAGCGCTGTCAGGCGTACACTTTCCCCTCCGGAAATACTCACTTTATGCCAGATAGGCATTGAGACTACTACTCCCATTGAGACGACAACCAGGGTTAAAAATAATGTCTGAATTCGTTGTAACATTGTTCTAAACACGGCTCTGGACCATGTAATTGGTGAAAATCAAATTTTTTGTCAAAAATACGCAACTTTCGGCTTAACAGCGAATTTCCTGTAAACTCCTTGCTGAAATTCCATACTTTATTCTCTGAGGAGCTGTTTACTTAATAAGATTTGCTGTAATTTTTGCCGACGAAAGACATAGCGGAATACCTCCTCCCGGATGCACACTTCCTCCTACAAAGTAAAGATTTTTCAGATTTGAGGAGAAATTGGCATGCCTTAAAAAAGCGGCAAACTTATTATTGGAAGAATTTCCATACAAAGCACCCTGACTTGAAGAAGTCCGAAGCTCAATCGTTCTGGGATCCAGAATTGATTCATTTTCAATAAATTTCTCAAAATCAACTTTCAGGATTCTCGAAATTTTACTGATTACATCATTTCTTGTCTTGTTGATAATATTATCCCAATCCTGCCCTTCATTTGCCGGAGCATTGATCAGAACAAACCAATTTTCACAGCCAGCCGGTGCATCGTCCGGTTTTAACTTGGAACTGATGTTAATATACACGGTCGGATCATCTGAAATCGATTTATGCTCAAACATCTTCTCAAATTCCTCCCGGTAATTATCGCTGAAAAGAATATTATGAAGACCCAATTCCGGAAATTGATTGCTGATACCCCAATAAAAAATAACGCCTGAACTACTTTTAGGCTGATTAAGCAATTTTTCAGGATGCTTCTGACCGGGTAATAATTTTCTGTATGTTTGGGTAACATCCATATTTGAAATAATTGCATCAAATATTTCTTCTTTGCCTGATTGTGTCATCAATCCTATGACTTTCCGGTTCCTGACTAAAATTTCATTGACTTTCGTATTGAAGAGAAACTTTATCCCTAACTCCTCAGCTAATTTCATTAAAGAATCAGTAATATCAATCATTCCTTTTTTAGGGAAAAAAGCACCGACATTGTACTCCAGATGAGGTATGATATTTAAAGTAGCAGGCGTTTTATATGGATCAGAGCCGTTATAGGTAGCATATCTGTTAAAAAGCTGCACCACTTTCGGGTTCCGGAATGTCTTTTCATTTGCCTGATTCATAGTATTAAAAATACCTAATTTTGGCAGATTCAGATATCCCCTGATAGCTTTCCCTGAAATCCATGTACTCAGTTTATGTAATGAATTCTGTAAAAAAAGACCATCAAGCAATTGATACTTAAAGGCACTTTCTTCCAGAAAATTAAGGATTTCTTGCTTTGATTCTCCTGTTTTCAGTTCAATTTCATCCGCAAATTCTTCCGGCTCAGCTTTAGCAACCAGGGTAGTTCCGTCTTCCCAGAAATAATGACAAATATCCGGCAATCTGATATATTGGAAATAATCTCCGGGATTTTTACCCGATAAAACAAACAATTCTTCCACTAAACCAGGTAAAGTAAATAATGAAGGACCGGCATCAAACCGATAACCATTCCGGGTAAAACTTGTCAGTTTTCCTCCGGGATAAGGATTAGACTCAAAGACCGTGACTTCAAATCCTTTATTTGCCAAACGTATTGCGGAGGCTATTCCACCAATTCCAGCTCCGATAACCGCTATTTTTTTATTCATCTTTCAATCAATTTCATATTATCATTCTCAGGCATTTCCGGCATTTTATCAAATATTAAGCATGTAAACCAAATAAACCAAACGATTGTAAATATGTTATAACAAACAAGTTAAAATCATTAAATAAAGCAAATAGTTTTCTAAAGCTGTAAATTCCGTATTTTTGTAAAAAATCAATTATGTACCATAGAATATACGCTGAAATAAATAAATCGGATTAAACTATGGTGCGAAGTAAACAATTTTATGCTAAGAACACATAACAACGGTGAGCTGCGTCTCGCCAATGTAAATCAAACAGTTACGCTTTGCGGATGGGTACAACGTATCCGCGATAAAGGCGGTATGATTTGGATTGACCTTCGTGACCGCTATGGCATTACGCAATTGATGCTCGAAGAAGGAAAAACTTCGAAAGAAGCCCTTGATATTGCCCGCTCTTTAGGTCGCGAATTTGTTATTTCCGCGACAGGACCAGTAGTTGAACGCCTTTCGAAAAATGATAAAATAGCTACTGGTGATGTAGAAGTTAAAATCGAATCTCTTTCGATTTTAAACCCTGCTAAATTGCCTCCTTTCCTCATTGAGGATGAGACAGACGGTGGTGATGATATCCGTATGAAATACAGATATCTTGACTTACGCCGTAATCCGGTAAGAGCTAATCTTCAGTTACGTCATCAGGTAGCAAGATTCACAAGACAATATCTTGACGATCAAAGCTTTATAGAAGTTGAAACGCCTGTTTTGATTAAATCAACTCCTGAAGGTGCAAGAGATTTCGTAGTACCTTCCAGAATGAATCCTGGAGAATTTTATGCTTTACCTCAATCTCCACAGACATTTAAGCAATTATTGATGGTTTCCGGATTTGACCGTTATTATCAGATTGTGAAATGTTTCAGAGATGAAGATCTTCGTGCCGACCGTCAACCGGAATTTACACAGATTGACTGTGAAATGTCTTTTATTGAGCAGGAAGATATTCTTCAGATGTTTGAAGGATTAGCCCGTCATTTGTTTAAACAGGTGAAAGGTATAGATCTGGAATCTGTTCCGAGAATGACCTATGCTAATGCCATGAAATATTATGGTTCTGATAAACCTGATACACGCTTCGAAATGAAGTTTGTGGAATTGAAAGGTGAAGAATCAGATTTAACTTCAGGAAAAGACTTTCAGGTTTTCGATAGCGCAGGTTTAGTTGTAGGTATCGCAGCAAAAGGATGTGCAGAATATACCCGCAAGCAGGTTGACGAGTTAACGGATTTTGTAAAACGTCCGCAGGTCGGAGCAAAAGGCCTTGTTACGGTAAGATACAATACGGATGGAAGCATCAAATCTTCCGTAGATAAATTCTATACCGAAGAAGATTTGAAAAAATGGGTTGCTGCATTTGATGCAGAACCCGGAGATTTATTATTGATTTTAAGCGGAGAAGGAGACAAAGTAAGAAAACAGTTAAATGAATTGCGTCTGGAAATGGGTTCGAGATTAGGCCTTCGCAATTCTGACAATTATTCTTGTTTATGGGTTGTTGATTTCCCTCTGCTTGAATACGGTGAGGAAGAGAATCGCTGGTTTGCAATGCACCATCCTTTCACCAGTCCGAAACCGGAAGATTTAGGATATCTTGAATCCGGAGATTTCGGCAAAATCAGAGCAAATGCATATGATTTGGTTATTAATGGTGTTGAAGTCGGCGGAGGATCTATTCGTATTTTCCAAAAGGACTTACAAGCTAAAATGTTTGAAGTACTGGGTTTTTCGGATGAAGAAGCTAAACATCAATTCGGCTTCCTGATGGATGCGTTTGAATATGGTGCTCCTCCTCATGGTGGACTTGCTTTTGGTTTTGACAGACTTTGCTCACTATTTGGTGGTTCAGATTCGATCAGAGATTTCATTGCATTTCCAAAAAATAATTCCGGTCGCGATGTGATGATTGACTCACCTTCAGCAATTGCAGATGCTCAGTTAAATGAACTTAAAATTAAGACTACTGTCTGATTTTTAAAATATCCTGTTTCAAGAAGTCGTGTTTTGTAAAATCAAAGCACGACTTTTTTATGCAGTTATAATTTCCGGTAAATGCAGGCTGAAACTCAATCCGAAAGCTGAGCCTGCTCACTTAAAAGTAGAGTCTGAAAGTTTTTGTTTAAGCTTAAAATATTGCGGTAAACTCCAATATAATATTTAACATAAGTCAACAAGAATGATTATCTTTTGTTAATAATTATTCTTTTTTTGACCGTTTAATATCTTTTTTCCTCATCTGACATACGACAATCCATATATTTCGTCTTAATTTGTAGTGTTACGAGAATGTTATGAAGGTATTTCATTAATGTTTTCTAACCAGATTTTACAATCGAAACCTCCTCTTTCAAACATCGTTTTTTCAAAACTTTGCTATTATTTTGATTATTCTGATTGAGTAATTTTTCAATTATTCATTTACCACAAACCTGGTTTAATCCTTACATTCTTATGATGCCATTTTTCCTGTACATTGATCCAAGCAGCGGAAGTATGCTTTTTCAAGCCATTATTGCAAGCGTTCTTGGCGGTCTGATGTTTTTCAAACAGTTAAAATTTAAGTTGACACACATTTTCTCAAAAAAAGAAGAACAAGCTGAAAAAGAAAATGTTGCAAATTAATCATCCCGGTTCTTTCAGAGACAATAGTGGATTTATTTTTAAAAACGAAGGAAAAAGCTATCGACAAATCAATAAGGTTTACAAAAAACATTACGATTTTCTTCTCTCTTCAGGTTTATACCAATCGCTGGTAGAAAAGCAATTACTTGTTCCTCATCGCGAGATTGGTCACATTGCCGAAGATTCTGATCCTTTATATAAAATCATTCTGCCTGAGCAGATAAAGTTCATTACATATCCGTATGGCTGGAGTTTCAGTATGCTCAAAGATGCAGCACTGCTGACCTTAAAAATTCAAAAACATGCACTCGAAAAAGGTATGGTTTTGAAGGATGCCAGTGCTTATAACGTTCAGTTCGTTGGGGCAAAACCAATGTTCATTGATACATTATCATTTGAGATTTACGATGGTGAAAGTGCCTGGAAAGCATACGGACAGTTTTGCAGACATTTTTTGGCACCGTTGGCTTTAATGAGTTATACTGATGTATCTTTAAACAAGCTGCTGATTTCCAACCTCGATGGCATTCCTTTGGAATTGGCCACCAGGATACTTCCACTGAAAAGTAAGTTTAATTTCAGCCTGTATATTCATCTTTTCCTTCATGCCAAGTCGCAAAAACGATCTCAAAATGACAGGAATACTCCTTCGGAAAAGAAAACTCAGATAAAGAGTCCTATTCACCGGATAACAGACCATTTGATATCAACTATTGAAGATCTTAAGTGGAAAGCCGCTGATACTGTTTGGGACAAGTATTACGATAAGTGGGTTGCTGATCAGTATTTTAATTCCAAGAATGAAGTTGTCGAAAGATTTATCAATCAGTCCGAAAAACACAGGACTTTACTGGATTTAGGAGCCAATGACGGAACCTTCAGTATTTTTGCTGCTAATAAATTCGGGGAAGTCTTGTCATTTGACATAGATCCTGCCTGCGTTGAACAGAACTATCTATTATTGAAGAGGAGATCTCTTCAGAACATTTTACCTCTGATAGTCGATTTTACAAATCCTGAACCATCAATTGGCTGGAATAATACAGAGAGAAACTCCCTGCTGGAAAGAATCGGAAAGGTTGACATGATTATGGCGCTTGCTGTAATTCATCATCTTTGCATTGGAAACAATATTCCTCTGGATTTTCTGGCCGGATTTTTCAGCAGACATTGTGATGAATTGATTATTGAATTCGTTCCTAAGTCAGACGAAAAGGTAAAAATGCTGCTTAAACATCGCGAAGATATCTTTGATGAATATACCCCGGAAACATTCCGTATCCTTTTCAGTAAGTATTTTGAAATAAAGGAGGAGATTATTCTGCGTCCAACAGAACGGATCCTGTTTTTTATGAAATTAAAAAATGAGTTTAATTGAAAGACTAAAAACCAGCTTAAGGGATAAATATATTCTGCATCCGGTATTGGTAATTATTTATTTCATTCTTCATAACACGATAGAGTTCGGAGACGAGGCATTCAGATGGTATGAGCCAGCAGGTAGTTTGGTTGTACTCCTCATTGTTACGTATCTGTTAGACAGACTTCTGTCAAGGTTTTTTAAAGATAAATTTAATTCAAGATACATTCTAACTTTTATCTTGGTAAGCATTTTGTTTTACCAGGACATTTTTTACTTTATTAAAAATTATTTTTTCTACAATCTTCGACATAGACACGTTCTTTCCTTCCTATTTCTAATTCTTATTAGTTTATTTTTTAAACTTAAGACAGTTACGAGCAGATTACCAAATCTGTTTCTAAACGTATTATTTCTGATTTACATAAGCATTGATATCATATCGCTTTTGGAAGGTAATAATTACTTTGGACAGAGAGATACCGCATTCTCTCACTCTGCAAAAAATACTTCAAAGAATCATCCGGATGTATATTTAATTCTCCTTGATGGTTATGCAAATAATAAATCCCTTGATAAATATTATAAGTACGATAATACGGCATTTACGGATTCTCTAAAGAAGCTGGGTTTCTATTTTGTGAAAAATTCCAGAAGCAATTACCCTTTTACAGTTCAGACTGTTTCTTCAATGCTTAATCTAGACTACCTGAAACCTACTCAAAAAAATGTTCCCAGGGAATTTCTGGAATATATCTATAATAATAAAGTAGTTTCACTATATGAAGATTATGGATATTCTATTCACAATCTTTCAGCTTTTCACTTTAAAAATTATCATTCGAAATACGTTTTGAAGTTTTTCATTAATAAAAGTAGTTTCGCATTTTTTCTGCTTTCAAAGTGTATTATATATGATATTATAAATAAAGGAGAGAAGGGAGAAGGCGTTACAAGAGAATTAAATATTCTGAAAGGTGTTAATTTTTTGGTTAAAAATGAAAATTCTACTACTCCTAAATTTGTTTATGCCCATCTTTTGCTTACTCACTCGCCTTTTTATCTGAATGATAAATATAAGGTTGATAAAACTATATATGCAGAAAGCCCATCTTTAACCGGCATCTTGCCTCTTGTTGATGATGACACTACAAATAATACTTTAGGCTCATCTAGAATAGATAGTACTAACAGCATTAATTATATAAACCATGTCAGGTTCACTAATATAAAAGCTCTTGAACTTTGCTCAAAGCTCACTAAAAGGAATTCGATTGTTATCCTATTAAGTGATCATGGGTCAAGAATGTTGAGTAATCCAATTTCTAATTATGAAGCTGTAAAAGAAAGATATATGAATTTTTGTGCTATTTATTACCCGGATGGAAAATATAACCATCTCTATGATTCGATTACACCTGTAAATGTAATACGACAGGTACTCAATAAGTCATTAGGAACTAAATTTTCTAATCTTGAGGATAAATCAGGTCTGGAAGTCAGGTAGGGTAGCAATAGTAAATAACATTATTTAATGATACTATCCACTTTTGGAAAATCCAGCTCTTCATAAATAGAATTATTACTAAGATATTCAGGGACAATACTTTTGATCTGAGAGACTAAATCTTTATTATTCCCTTCATATAAAAGTCTCTCCAATTCATCTGTAGCTATTTCCATTACAGCATGGCTGGGAGTAATAACTTTCGCTCTCATTATTTTCGGATGATGCGTAGAAAGGGTATTTTCATTATTATTTAATAATTCTTCATATAATTTCTCTCCTGGCCTTAATCCGGAAAACTCAATTCTAATATCCTTATCTAAACGCAAACCTGAAAGCGTTATCATTTTCTTGGCCAGATCTACAATTTTAACAGACTCTCCCATATCAAAAACGAAAACCTCGCCCCCTTGCCCCATTGTCCCGGCTTCCATGACGAGCTGGCAAGCTTCAGGAATTGTCATAAAATATCGGGTAATATCCGGATGAGTAACAGTCAACGGTCCTCCATTTTCAATCTGTTTCTTAAAAATCGGGATAACCGAACCATTGGATCCAAGTACATTTCCAAATCGTGTAGCTATAAATTTAGTACCTATTCCTCCAATATTGTTCAAACTTTGGGTGTACATTTCTGCCATGCGCTTTGTTGCACCCATAACATTAGTAGGATTCACTGCTTTGTCAGTGGAAACCATCACAAACTTGGCAACCCCAAATTCAACTGATAAATCTGCGACAATTTTAGTCCCTATTACATTAACCTTGGTAGCTTCATAGGGGTTGTTTTCCATTAAAGGTACATGTTTATAAGCTGCAGCATGAAAAACCATGTGAGGTTTTGTACTTCTAAAAACCCTCTTCATTCTGCTTCTATCTGAAACATTTGCTATAACTATCTGAACAGCAGTATTATTAGGGATATTTTTCTTGATCTCAAATTCCAGATCATATAAAGCAGACTCAGCCTGATCAAGAATAATAATCTTAGAAGGGTAATATTTCAATAACTGGCGTACAATTTCACTACCTATAGAGCCTGCTCCTCCAGTTACCATAATGACTTTCCCGGCTATATCCTTCGCAATAAGCTTATCATCAGTCTTTATAGAATCTCTTTCCAGCAAATCTTCAATTCTGATATTATGGATCTGATTTACAGAGAATTCTCCACCAACCCATTTCTCAACCGGTGGTAAAGCTTTAACAACAATGCCCTTTTCCAGAAAAACATCACTAATACGACGTTTGGCAAAAGAACTGATTTTCTTGATAGCAACAATAACCTCTACATTTTCATAATCAGGTCTTCTATTGAGTAACTTATTAATAGCATCCTGTTGTGAGTAAACTCTTATTCCCTCGATTGTTTTATCAATAAGAGAAGGATTATCATCAATAAAACCAATTATGTTATAACTTTTAAAATTATCATTCTGCAATAGATTTTTGGTTATCAGGCCAGAATAACCTGCTCCGTAGATCAAAACATCAGTAGTTATTTTAAAACTTGAAACAAGTGATTCGTAAACTGCTTTAACCAAAAACCTACTTGAAATCATCAGAAACAAGCAAATAAAATAATCAATAAGAAGGATAGAAAAAGGAACAAAGTAGCTCGTTTCAATCTCCATTACGTATCTGATGGTATATGAGGCAAATCCAGCTAAAAAACTGCTTAATGTAATGGCTTTAAAAATCAAAATAGCATCTTCGATACTAGAGTGACGTATAATGCCTGTGTAGGATCTGAAATAGAAGAAACAACCTAAGCGAATGTAAAGCAAAAAGAAGAAATGTTTTTTAAGTATTACAGCATCAATAAGTTGTATATTAAAATTTAGTCTTAAAAGCGTAGCAATAGCAAATGAAAAAAGAACAATAGCAATATCTACAGCCAAAATAAGCCATCGCGAAACAAATCTGTTTGAATATCTGCTTAGTAAATTTTGAGTAGCCATATCTTAGATATTTTACGAGGACGAAAAGATTTGAAGGTGGAACGCTGTATAATCTGATCGCTATGATTAATTAACTCCTTTGATCGAATTTAAATATTTGTGATACCCTTAATGTCTTTTATTAAAAGAAACCAATGCTTCCGGCAGATATTTTTAATATTAAAATTTACGCTAAAGTCTTCACTATTGTATAATAAAATATATATTGGAAAATCTTAAAGGAAGGGGTATTTAACCAAACAATTGTTCATTTTCTCTTCATTATGATTGTCGCAAAACAGGATGCTTATAAGTATTTATAAACTATAAACACATTATTTCATTTCCAACAATTCAGATGTTCAATACAAAAATTTCTAATCTTTGTGAACATTATACACAATTAAACTTACTTCACGATTCGAACTTAGATCATTAGAACAATAGTATCCTTTTACAAATGTAATCAACATTTTTTCACTTACTAAAGAAGTGAACCGAGTCTGTTAAAGCATTCTTTTATGATAAACCTAATTCAATTCGATATTTTTGAGATAGTAAATTCGTTGATCTCCTTTCCCTTCATTGTTTAGAGTAATAGCCTGATGTTTAAATTTTTTAATCTCATTTTTAGAAAATAACATCTCTTTGTTTGCAAAAATCTTTTTATGATAAGATACAAAATATGATTTATCAGAGCTTAAAGTAATTCCTTTTTTATACTGTTCACTTCCAATAAATTGAAATTCTGTTGAATCATCGACAATAGATTCTATATTAAAGTTATATTTTTTGCTTAAAAACGCCATACTATCATTTGTATGCAAAAAAATATGTCTTGGCGCATCCATTTGCACCCAATTTTGTTTATAAAAATCACAAGAATAGCTGTCAGCCACAGGTATTCTTATTATGCACAATCCATCTCTTTTTAGAAGTCTTTTAATATGGCTAAGCATTTCAAAAGGGTATTCTACATGTTCAAAACTATGATGTAACATAATGACATCAAACAAATTGCTCCCTTTAAAATCTTCTATTCTTCTTTTTAACAGTTGATAGTTGTTTTTAATTAAATCTTGTTTAAGATATGGGTCAATTCCAACTAAGTCTTTATATCCGCACCAAGCCAAAGCATCTACTAAACTTCCATCTCCGCAACCAACATCCAAAATTTTAGATGATTTTGAAACTTTCCCTTTTAGTGCACCTGCCCCACCATCCCGATGTTTTTTTGCCAATAGAAAATTGAAAAAGGACGAATGCCCAAGCGATTTTGAAACAGAATATCTTACAATCAGGCGTTTTACTTTTTCAAGTATATTTGAAACGTTATAAGTATTAAAACTATAGTATCTATTTGGGTATAAATTACTGGCATTATTTTCAGGATGTTCTATTTGCAAACAACCACAGCTATTACATTTGTAATATAAATACTCATTCCCTGTTCCAAACATCATTTCTTTTACTCGTAATCCCTTATCCGTAATTTTGCTACAACAAATTCTGCATTCCATTGCTAATCTTTTTTAATAATATCTATAACTATCCTGTTGTGATGCTAATCAGATAATACTTCCATAGATATAATACTTTACTTGCTGATTTATTAAGTATTAAGCAGTAACCGGAATAAGAACAGAATACGATTCCACAACATCTGGGAAATCTTATGCTGCACTTATTATTACTTAGAGACTAAAACTTTAACGGACTCTAAATTGGTTTCGTTTTAACTGATTTTCATAGAAATTATATACCTTCAGTAAGAATTGTTCTGTAATTACAATAACTTCAGGTAACATCCCTTTTTTTACAGAAAATACTCATGTCAATGAGTAAAGTAAAATCAAATTTATGAATAATCCTATATAAAGGATGATACGATTTATTATTCGGTAGTGTGCTGCTTCCTCTGAATAATTAGTATCAAAAAAAAACAGTTTATTACTCCTTAATAAGCTTTTTGAGGATGAACCTATCTCTTGTTGATTTTCCATTACACTTGAATCTTACCCTTTTAACTTCAATCAGATTCAAGCTATACAAATCCCCTCTTATCTTCCTTTTAAGAAGGATTTTTATCCACAAATATTATGACAATACATGCTTTATAACTTTTAATACCCTTTGTAAATCTTTAATAGTCAGATTTGACCCGGAGGGTAAACAAAGACCGCAATTAAATAGCTTTTCAGATACCTCATTCAAGTAAGATGGGTATTTATCGAATATTGGTTGTAAATGCAACGGCTTCCAAAGAGGCCTGGATTCAATATTCTCTTTTTCCAATGCCAGTCTGAGTATCTCTCTCTGTTCATAATTTTCAAGAACAATACATGATAACCAACGGTTAGAATAATACCCTTCCGCTTCTGTCAGGAAGCTGACTTTTGAAACATCAGAAAGGTTCTCATAATAAAAATTATAATTTTTCCGGCGTTGTTCGACTCTTTCCTGAATAACCTCCATTTGTCCGCGTCCAATACCAGCAGATATATTACTCATTCTATAATTATATCCAACATGAGAGTGCTGATAATGAGGAGCATTATCTCTTGCCTGAGTAGCCAGGAAGCGTGTATGTTTTATAAAGCTTTCATCATCAGAAAGTAATGCACCTCCTCCGGAAGTCGTAATGATTTTGTTACCATTGAATGAAAGCACACCTACTGTCCCCAATGTTCCTAAAGCTTTTCCTTTATAAGTAGAGCCCAATCCTTCGGCAGCATCCTCAATCACCGGAATATTATAATGATTTGCAATGGCCATCAACTCATCCATCTGTGCCGGCATACCGTACAAATGAACAAGAATTATGGCCTTCAGATTCCCTCCTTTTGATATCCGGTCTTTAATAGCTTTTTCCAATAACTGCGGTGACATATTCCATGTTAATTCCTCACTATCGACAAAAACAGGAACAGCTCCTTGATAAAGGATCGGATTAGCTGAAGCAGAAAAAGTAAACGAAGAACATATTACTTCATCTCCGGCCTGAACACCTAGTTGAATTAATGCAAGATGAATAGCACTGGTACCGGAAACCAATGCAGCTGCATATTTCATTCCGGTGTAGGAGCAAAGATCATTCTCAAAATTATCTACATTAGGTCCAAGAGGGGCGATCCAGTTCGTCTCAAAAGCCTCATTAACGTATTTTATTTCATTTCCACCCATGTGTGGAGATGATAGCCAGATTTTAGTGCTCACTTAATTTATTATATTTTATAATTTTACCAGGATTACCAACAACAACTGCATAATCAGGTACATTCTTAACAATAACAGCACCTGCTCCAATGGTAGCCCACCTTCCAATGCTAATACCTTGAATTACTATTGCTCCAGCTCCAATGTGAGTGCCTTCTCCAATCGATACACCTCCACAAATACAGGCATTTGGAGAAATATGTACAAAGTCTTCTATTTTACAATCATGATCGACAGAAGAGTTTGTGTTAAGAATTACATGTCGCCCCAATTGAGTCCCTCTCTGTACAACAGAACGATGCAGTAATACAGACCCTTCACCAATAGAAACCGTCTTATCACAGATAGAAGAAGTATGAATACTTATCCCGAAAGCATGTTTAACTTGTTTGGAAATTTTCTTTCTAATGTCATTATATCCAATACTGATTATCAGTTTTGAATTAATAAATTTTTCAGCAGAATATTGCCCGAAAACTTCATAACCATCTAAGTCTTTAATTAACGGATTGTCATCAAAAACACCTTCTATTTCGACTTTTTCTGATTCTAAACAACTGCAAATAACCTTTGCATGACCGCTTGCACCGTATAATATCATAGTTCTATATTTCCTCTAAAAGGCTCAACTGTAGCTTTTCCATTCTGACTTATACCTTCAGATTTGAATACTTTTAAAAATGTAGAGTAGAGAATTTTAATATCTAAACCCAAACTTATATTATCAACATACCATATATCAAACTCAAACTTTTGTTGCCAGTCTATTGTATTCCGACCATTTACCTGAGCCCAACCGGTAATCCCAGGTCTTACTTCATGACGTCTTCTCTGTTCCTGGTTATAAAGTTTTAAATATTCGACTAATAAAGGCCTGGGACCAACTAAAGACATCTCCCCTTTCAAAACATTAATTAATTGGGGAAGCTCATCAATCGAGGTTTTCCTGACTATCTTTCCAATAGGAGTAAGCCTTTCTCCGTCAGGTAACAATGTACCATCTGCATTTCTCTTATCGTTCATCGTCTTGAACTTTATTATATTAAAGTTCTTTTCTTTTCTCCCAGGACGTGTTTGAATGAAAAGGGCTTTTCCTTCATTGACAATAAAAAGCAAGACAAAAACCAGCAGCAAAACAGGAGAAACCAATATTAGAACTAATGAAGATATTAGTATATCAATTAACCTTTTAACAAGTAATTTGTAAAGCATGAACAGATATTATTTTATTACTGGCTTCTTTTATTCAATAAGGATTCCAACTCAAGTTTCATATAATTCCACACGACATTTTCACTATACTTCTCACGTATATTTTTTTGACTTTTGGAAGAAAATGTATTTCTTAACTCCTCTGAATTATACATTCGCTCCATTGCATTATATATTGCATCAATATCCCTAACCGGTACAAGAAGACCACATTCTTCATTTATGACAATTTCATTACATCCATTAATATCACTTAATATCAAGGGTAACCCCATACATCCTGCTTCCAAAACAACCCCTGGAAGTCCCTCTCTGTAACTTGGAAAAACAAGAACGTCAGATAAATCATAGTAAATCCTTACATCTTTTTGAAAACCTACATGCAAGATTGCCTGATGATTAAGAATAGCCTCTTTCGTTTCCGGTAAAAGAGGGTCAAGCTCTTCTTCAAAAGTACCAACTATAAGTAATTTATTTTTAACGTACTTTTGCTGAAAAGTAACAAACGCAGAAACAAGTTCATTAATTCCTTTATCTCCTACAACACGACCAACGAAAATCCAGACAAAGTCATTGTTATTAATCTTTATGCTTTCCCTCAATGATTGGGATTGCATTGAAAGTGCATTATTTTTAGAGAAAAAATCGATATTAACACCATTGGTTGCACCATTTCCGACGACTCTGATTTTAGAAGATTTAGATATGTTCTCAATTATAAAATCTTTTAATCCGAAAGAATTTGGGAAGACATTTGTAGAAAAAAAATAATTTAACCTTTCTATATTACTTAATAAGGTTCTTAATACTCCTCTTTTATTCATTAATGGCAATCCAACTACAAATGTTAATCTTAATGGTACTCCGGCTAAAAAACCAGCTATTGCCCCAATCATGTTTGCCTTTGGCGTATATGTCATTACCACATCAGGTTTCAATTTTCTAAACAAGCGGTATGTCTTCCATATAGCACAAATATCTTTAAAAGGGGTAATCTTTCTTGTTAATGGCAGAGAATAGAACTTTGAATTGGCTTCCTGTTCTAATTTATTAATATCGGATTCATTAGTGATTGCACAACCCATCATTGTATCAAACCCATTCATCCCTAAAAACCTAATCTGATCTTTTAAAAACCCTTCTATCGATTCCTGGACAGTTGTCAAAAAAAACAACTTTGGTTTTACTGGAGGCATTCCTTTATTTATTATATAATAACTAAATGAAACAATAACTTATCTTTTAGACAATACTATATTTATTTGTATTATTCACTAAATGTCACTTCGTTTAGAAACTAAACATTTTTTAAAAGTATCTACATATTTCTCTACGTTTGATTCTACTGAATAGAGATGTTTAATCGTTCTAATATTTTTCTTACCCACTTCTAAATACTTTTCCCGGTTTAAATACATCTCCTTAAATGCATCTACCCACTCTTCTTTTTTTGCAGCAAACAAATTTCCATTCCCATTATCAATTTTGACATTTGCCTCAAGTGGTGTAGAAATTGTCGCCAGACCACAAGCCATATATTGAACAAGCTTGAATCCACATTTTCCTTGTTCAAAAGATTGTTCCGGAAGTGGCATAACGCCAACACTAAACTTACACATCTCTTCAATTTCCGTCTCACTATTCCACTTAATTAATTTAACCGGGATTCTTTTATCAAATTCATTGATAAGGTTTTCATCAAAACCGATCAAATGTATCTCACATTCAATTTCCAAGAAGAAATCCAGTAAAGCATCTTTTATTTCTAATAAATGTTTGGATGTTGTTTTAGAACCAATCCATCCAATTACAAATTTCTCTTTATTACTATTTACCAATCTACGTTGCTGGTATCTTTGAAAATTAATCGATGTAGGTATTTCAATAACATTTTTGCTATATTTCATAGCAAAATTTGTCAAATACGGGCTTCCACAAATAACGTATTCAGCATTCTTTATCACATTTGAAATCTTATTCTGAAAAAAGAATCTGACTAACTTACTTCTACTCTTATCATAATTATGAAAAATTGCATCATCATAGTCTACTATATACTTTATACCTAAAAGTTTAAATAGAATAATAAAATCAGGCATGAATGGAAAGAATTCTTTCTCAAGAAAAATTAAATCATAATCTCTTCTCTTAAGTAGTATTTTGAGAAACCTCTTAAGGTAAGCATAAGCTAGCTTCAAGTTAATATTATTATTCCCATTATAGAGATTACTTATATATTCATCATCCAATAAAGGTAAAACTGTGAATTCTATATCCTCTGATCCGAAGAGCTGAAGGTATTGGTATATCCTATATCTACTACTTGGCCCTGATATTGAATATTTAGGCAAAAAAAGAATTCTCATTAATTAAAAACACGTTTTAAATAAAGCATTTTATAGCCGGAAAAAGTCATTTTAATATCCCTGAAATTGAAATTAATAATGTGTAAAAAACATCTGAAAAATGGTTCTACTCCAAAAACTATGCATTTCAATATAAAATAATCAAACTTACTAAAATGCTTCTTCCCATAGCATAATAATGAATCCAGTGTATAAAATAGACGCTCAGCCTTAACTTTTTTCGAGGTTCCGCCAGTTTCATGATAGATTTCTATATCAGCATTAAAATAGACAATCCCGCCTTGTTTTTTGACTCTATAAGACAAATCCAGATCTTCAAAATAAACGAAAAATTGTTCATCAAAAGAATTGAGCTTCACCAGTTTCTCCCTCGTTATTAAATAGTATGACCCCATTACGTGATCAACTTCCCTTGAGCTATTATGATCCCATCCTGTCATATGATAATCAGGGAAAATCTGAGGCAGAACTTTTGACAATCCTACTAATTTGTTGAAGTAATTAGACCGGGAAATGAAATTAGCACAAGTCCGTAAGGTATTTCCGAATTCATCCACCTGTCTGCATCCCAGAACTGTGACTTTTAGATTTTTTTGTAAAAAATCTAAAGAATTGGCGATTGTATCTTTTCTTACTTCAGCATCTGGGTTTAAGAACAGAATATATTTGCCATTACCAGCTTTTACTCCCTGATTACAGGCAGCACCAAAACCTCTATTCTTCTCATTATAAACTATTTTTATTTTTTTATCTTTTGGTATCCTCAATAGCGAATCATCAGTTGAAGCATTATCTACAATAATAATATTTAGACTAATATCATTTAAATCTGAATTAAATATTGAAACAATACACTTGGATAATAACTCTCCGGAGTTCCAATTTACGATAATGATATCTAACATGATACTTTTAAATTTTTACTGCGATTATAAAAATAGACATAGCTTATAAAATATGCCCATTGGAACTCAATTGATTCAAGATATGGGTTACTAAATGATGATATACAAATTGAAAACATTCCAAAATAAAAAAAGATGTCATAGGAATTCAGCATCTTCATTCTATATAACCTAATATAACGTACGGTTGAAATTAAAAATGGGTAAGAATAGATTAATAATCCTATTATCCCTACTCTGAAAAGAGTTGCAATCGGTAATATTTCATAACGCCATACATAGTCATCATTCCTTGATAAATCTACTCCAACTCCGTGCCCGGAACCTAAAAAATAATTATCATATACCCCTTTCATTAATGCTTTAAATTGCATGGGTCTTTCATCTCCTCCTCCACCGGAAATGATATGATCATATGCGTAAGTAATTGCATTTATCAAAGATATCTCAAATACATTCTCAATTATTAAAAATATTAAGTCAATGATTACTAAATATATTATTACAGAAACAATGTGTTTCAGTTTTATACTTTTAACAGTTGATAGAATAGTACCTATTAATCCTATAGCTAATGACATCGAAAGCGCAGCTCTACCAGCGATAAAGGTAATAACTACAAAAAAAATGAGTATTATTAAATATTTGTAATTGAACCTGTCAAAAACTATTGCCCAAAATCCAGAAAAAATAAATATAAAAGATCCGTAAACATGGAATTTTATTAACACTACACCATCTTCATTTATATTTACATTGGGATCATCAATAAACAATGCCACAATATCCTTAAACCCATTTAAAAAAAGCCACAAACATAATAAAACAGTCAATGATCCAAGTATTGCCGCTAGTATTATAAAATTGACGATAACCCTGGTCTTATATCTCTCGAATATATAGTCAAGCCAAAAGATCCAAAAAAATGGAAAAACGATATATATTACTATTGATTGAATTAAGGATACCTCAAATGCTGTTGCATTTGGATAACCAACAATAATGTAAACTATTGTAACTATAGTTCCAGCCAAATATATCACTAAAAATTCCTTAGGAATATTTCTTAAATTAAGCAATACGGATAAGACCGCAGGTAAAAAAAAAGGATATTTATATTCTCTGAATGAATTCGGGAAAGCAAGAATACCTAAGGCAAGAATGCAAATACATACAACATTAATTGTATGCAGAAGCGAAAACTTAAAAGATGTTCTTATTAAAAACATGATATTTAAATAGAATTAATTACTAATCATACCCTTATTCTATCTATACGGTTCATTTAGTTTGTTAATTGACCCATTGAATCCATTCCCTGAATTTAAAACGAGTAATAATCCCTATGTAAATCAAGCCACTGAATAACGTACTATATGCCGAAGCCAAGTATCCAAATTTTGGTACAAAATATATACTGACTAGTAATCCTATCGATACTGATATAAACATTGCCAAAGCCATGAATCTCGTTTTGTTAGCAATTTCAAGTCTTTTTTGCATTAAAAAGGATATCTGCCAAAAAAAACTACCTAAAAGTAAAGGAACTACCGTTTCTTCTAACTTAGCTGTATCTTCTTTTGAAAAGCCCAGATAGTTATTGATTATAAAGGATTTAAAAAGGTATATTATAAGAAAAAGTCCAATAAACATCACCATTAAATATACAGAGGAGCGTTTCATTATTTTGTTAAATTCCTGGACATCTCCCTTATTATGGCTGCTAATTAACATTGGATGTATTATATTATAAAAAGGGCCTGTAAGTTGAGGGAAAAGCTTAAAAATCACATCATATAGAGCAGAATATTGACCAAGTACTGCTGATCCAAGAAAAAAACTAATTAAGTATCTATCACTTGTATTTAATGTTGGTGCTAAAAACATCCAAATACTCATTGGAGAACCATATTCCCATATTTTCCTTGACCATTTAGGGGCCCTGTTCAATGACCTGTTCAATACCGGAAGTTTCCAGTCATTTATCATTAAGAATGAAACAAAAAAACTTACCAAAATTCCGGTAAAAATAGCTATTTCAGGTAATACATCCGGTTTTATAAAATGTATTAATAATGGAATGAAAAAATAGCAGGATAACCTTAATATATCAGATAATATTACAATTCTTGATTTAAACCGAGCTTGCAGTTCTGTCGTATAAACGCCAAATAAACATGCAAAAAAAAAGGCTAAAACAGCCAGTATTATAGTACTCAAATTTGCATTATTATACCAGAATACGCCAGCAAGTAAAATATTGGAAAATATCGCTGATTTGACAGTTAAAAATAATATCTCCGAAGAAAATGCTTCCCTATCTCTTTCCATTGAATGAAATCGAAGTACTCCTTGATTAATCCAACCAGTAGTTCCAGAAAGAAACATTAAAAAAGTAGTATATAATAATGAAAATCTTCCAAAATCCGCGATACCAAAATATTTGATAAACAGCGGTATAGATGCAAAACTAAAACCTACTGATGCGATCTTACCTATAAGGTATATAATGAAATTTTTCTCTAAAAAATACTTCGATTTACTTTCCAACTTTTCTAAGTTTACTAATTAATAGTAATTTATCACTTTAGGCTATTATTCATCCCTTTAACTAAAAGCGTTTCAGAACAAAATCCATCCGTTTTAATTACCAAACTTTCCGTATTCCAATATAGCCCCCCAGACTGTTTTTGTAAAGCTCTCCGCTATCATAAGAAACTGAAACATTCAATGAGCTTCCTTCCAGGAATTTAACGGGAATCTTCGAACTTAATATTCCGGAAAATTGATCTATCCTTTTAAGGAAAGGAAAATCATAAGTTCCAAAATTAGAGCTGTAAGAAAACTTACCGGAAATTTCCACACCCTGATTCACTGTTCCTGAAAACCCTAAAAAATACATCTGTGTTCTGTTGTTGGCAAAAAACGACTGACCGGGCTGCTTACTTTCAAGTAATGACTTTGGAACGATAAATGGGGTTCCTATCGTATTCCCGAAATAAGACCATCCATCTGTGTATTGTGAATGATTAAAATAATTCTCTCGTCCTCTTTGATAAGTATTCGTTGAAAGCCCTTCTCCTCCCTGACTGTATGTGTTCAGATACTCAAATGTAATTTTCTGCAATGCAAAACCATACTCCGAAGGTTGTTTAATTTTCAGACTTATCCCATGTAACCCATCAGTAATATTATTCAGATAAAACAAGGCTCCTGCCTCATAGAAACTTTGTCTGTATAAGAAAAGTGATGCATTAGACAGATCTATCTCCAGCCCAACATCAACACTTCCCAAATGATTTCCCAGTCTGTTCCAGGCATCATTCTTACTATAATTTATCGTGTCCCCTTCATAGGCCATACTTTTACCAAGAATAACTGACCAATAATCTTTCAAGCTCGACGGCAACTTCCCTCCTTTTGATACATAACCCGTCGGATCATCATATTTTAGTGTTCCCGCCCATTGAACCTGATCATTAAATCCTCCGTAAAATTTAAATTTCCAATTAGGTTTCCCTATTCTGAAATAAAGGCTTTTCTGATGAAGGTAAAAATCCTTTACATCTCTCCGGGAGTTTTCAAACCATCCATGCGAGAAATTACCTTTCAATGAAACAACCCCTCCTGTAAAGCCTAAAGGCATATATTCCGGAATAGAAATCTGTACTTTGGGTATTGGCAATGCATTTCCCGACCAAATATATGAACCCGAACTAAGCGTAGAATCAACGAGGCCAACGATCTCCCGCCTTCTTCCTGCATATAGTTCAAACACTCCGTATTTGACTTTCACATAAGCCTCCGGAATAAGAATATAATCTTTTCTCGAAGAATCATTTGTTAAAATGTATTGTGAATTAGCAACAACTTCAAGACCGTATCCCCAGTCAAATCTGGTTTTTTCGTATCGTTGTTCTTTATATTCGTATCCCTTGTAATCAAGCCTGATTCCGCCTCTTAGGGTTACATTTTGAGATTGGCCCGGAACAATGCCGTATTGGTTTGTTCTTAACCAGAATGGTGTGCTTTTTTCTGAAGATAAATAACTGCCTAGCTCTGTAAAATAATTTAACCTCTTTCTGGTTATACTGGTATCTTTCCCAATATTCGTTTGCCCGAATAAAACAGAGCAAGAGCTTGAGATTATCAGAGCTATGAGTAAAAATAGACGCATATTTTCCCTTTCCGATACGGAAGGTTTATTTTAATGATTCAGGCAACTATATTAATATTTAGTCAGAACTTATCTTATTAACTTTTCTCTAACAAAGCTAGAGCCTCTCATCTACCAACTCCTTATCCCAAAAGGACTTTACATCAAAAATCAGTGTCCCTCTATTGCGATACTCTTCTATTCCAAAATTCCGGAACGCCTCATGCGCTACCGACAGCATAATCCCTGCATAATCTTCCTCAGGTGTTTCTATCAACTTTATCCCATATTCCAGAAAAACCTCTTCTCCATTAATCAGCGGATCATATACTGAAACGTTTAAACCAAAATCTGTCAATTCCCGGTAAACATTCAAAACACCTGTATTCCGGAAATCCGAGACATTTTCTTTAAAACTAAAGCCTAATAAAAGCACTTTAGCATTATTAACAGGAACTCCTTTCCGGATAAGCAGTTTTACGAATTTATTGGCCACAAAAACCGGCATATTATCATTTACATTTCTGCAAGATGAAATAATGTCGGGCGTATAACCTAAAGATTTCGATTTATGCAACAAATAGTAAGGATCTACGCTTATACAATTTCCTCCAACCAGTCCGGGCTTGAAATTCAAAAAATTCCATTTTGTTCCGGCTGCAGTCAGCACTTCATTCGTATCTATTCCCATTCTGTCAAATATCATTGCCAGTTCATTTACGAAAGAAATATTGACATCTCTTTGCGCATTTTCAATGATTTTTGAAGCTTCTGCTACTTTTATTGAAGGGGCTCTGAATGTTCCCGCTTCAATGATCGAACTATATAATCTGTCAATAAAAACAGCTACTTCCGGTGTTGATCCTGATGTAACTTTTTTAATTTTTGTAACCGTATTAATTTTATCTCCCGGATTTATCCTTTCAGGAGAATAACCACAGAAAAAATCTTTGTTAAATACCAATCCGCTTAATTTTTCCAATTCAGGTACGCAATCTTCTTCCGTACATCCCGGGTAAACCGTTGATTCGTAAATAACAATATCTCCTTTTTTAAGTAAGCCGGCAACCAGGTTTGTAGCATGCAATAAAGGCTTCAAATCTGGCTGCTTATTATTATCAATCGGAGTCGGGACTGTAATAATGTAAATATTGCAATCCCTTATATCTTCTATTTTATCAGCAAAAGTAAGCGAAACAGCCTTTCTGACAGACTCTTCATCTATTTCATGGGTAATATCCAGGCCTTTACGTAATTGCAGTACCCGATTCTGATTAATGTCAAAGCCTGTTACAGGGTATTTTTTGCCAAATTCAACAGACAATGGCAAACCCACATAACCCAATCCTACAATTGCTATTTTTACATCTGACAATTCCAAATCCTGAAAATTACGCTCTGAATGAAAATTACCTGGCAAACAATTTCACATCTGCCTGCATCATATCTTTTACCAGTGCCTGCAAATCATATTTTGGCTCCCATCCTAACTTTGTCTTTGATTTAGTCGGATCTCCAATCAATAATTCTACTTCGGTCGGACGGAAATATCTCGGATCAATTGTAACAACTTCTTTACCGATTTCAACCTGATAAGCAGGATTATTGCATGCTTTTATTCTTCCAACTTCATCCACACCTTCTCCTGTAAATTCAATTTCGATACCCACCTCTTCAAACGACATTCTTACAAAATCTCTTACTCTGGTTGTAACACCTGTTGCGATGACATAATCTTCAGGAGTATCCTGCTGAAGAATTAACCACATTGCTTCAACATAATCTTTAGCATGTCCCCAGTCACGCTGAGCATCTAAATTTCCCAGATACAACTTTTCCTGTTGTCCCAAAGCGATTTGAGCAACCCCTCTTGTAATCTTGCGAGTTACAAAAGTTTCACCTCTTAAAGGAGATTCGTGGTTAAATAATATTCCGTTAACAGCATACATTCCATAAGCTTCACGATAATTTACAGTAATCCAATAACCGTATAATTTTGCTACTGCATAAGGAGATCTCGGATAAAAAGGAGTAGTTTCTGATTGAGGAACAGCCTGAACCAGGCCATATAATTCTGAAGTGGATGCCTGATAAATTCTGGTTTTGTCAGTAAGTCCTAATAAGCGTACAGCTTCTAAAATCCGAAGTGTACCGATACCATCAACCTGTGCAGTATATTCAGGTTCATCAAATGACACTTTTACATGTGACATGGCCCCCAGATTATAAATTTCATCAGGCTGCACTTCCTGAATAATTCTTATAATATTTGTTGAATCACTTAAATCTCCATAATGAAGGATAAATCTGGCATTATGCTCATGAATATCTTCATATAAATGATCAATTCTTTGTGTATTTATCAGTGAACTTCTGCGTTTGATACCGTGAACTTCATAACCTTTAGAAAGTAATAACTCGGCGAGGTAAGCACCGTCTTGACCAGTAATACCAGTAATTAAAGCTTTTTTCATCAAAAGAATATATCAAAATTGCAATTAAGAGTCTCAATAAATCAGGGCGATATTAAGCAACAAAACTTACTATGTAATCTGCATTTTGCTGCTAAAAGCAACAAAATTACACAAAAGTTTGGATAATAAATCCATATTTTATTAAACGGTTTTTAAACATTTGAGCCTTAAATGCAATTTTGGTCTCTTTTTTTATGAAACTTCTGTTCTTAGAATAATTCAAAGTGCATAATAAATTCACTTCCTTCTCCCGGACGACTTTTTAATTCTATGCTTCCTTTATGCCCTTCAACCATTTCTTTCACATAGTAGAGCCCTAAACCAAAGCCTTTTACATTATGAATATCTCCGGTATGTACCCGGAAAAATTTATTAAATATATATTTTTGATCTTTCTCTGAAATACCGATCCCGTTATCTTTAATCTTCACAATCAGTTCATTCTTAACATTTTGTGTAGTTATTTCCAGAACCGGCTGACGCTGGCTGTATTTCAGTCCGTTATCAATCAGATTGTGGAGAATATTGGTAAAATGCAGCTTGTCCACTTTGATTCTGGAATTGGTTGCCTGAAGATTCAGCTTAAGAGTTGCATGTTTCTCTTTCAATACCGGATCACAACTGATTTGCAATTCTTCAAGAATTTCATGAATATCTGCTTCTTCGAAATTAAGTTTATCTATTTTCTGTGCAATATTCGCTGTCTGCAGAACGGTATCTACATTCTTCTTTAACCTAGCAGCTTCTTTCCGAATAATTGTAGCATAACTGAGTAACCTTTCCGGCTTATCAATTATATCCGGTTTCATTAATACTTCACTGGAAATTGATATCGTCGAAATAGGTGTTTTAAACTCATGTGTCATATTATTGATGAAATCATTTTGTATTTCTGACAGTCTTTTTTGTCGGAAAATTACCATGAGGGCATATACGAAAAACATCATTACTACCAGCAAAATAGCAGAAGAAACAAACCAATTATCCAAATCACCCAGCAGATAGTACTTTTTATCCGGAAAATAAACGCCAAAATAATAGTTATGAATATCCAGTTCCGGAAAACGGTAATGTGCGGATGAATCATTCTGATTGCAATTTTCAGAATGACAGACAAAGGCTGCATATTTAATTCGATCTTTCACACAGTCATAAATACCGTATTCAAAATTCAAACGTACATCGCTGTGAGCAAACTCCTGCTTTAAGAATTCCTCCAATACGGAAGCATTTATGGTATCATTAATCTGAACGGTATAATAATTAGAAGTTACCCTTTCTACAGGCTGAATAAGCTGATTATTAGGATTTTTATTAAATGCCAGCATTCTTTCACTTGCTGCACGCAACGCAGAAGTAACACGCTGATTGAAGTCGCGGTCCTGTAAATTATATGCCTGTCTGAACCAGTAGTACTGAATCAGAATGACTCCTGTCATTAATACTACCGAAAGTCCTACAAAGATTCTGAGAGTTTTTGAGTTCATGGTTCAAAAGTAACGCCTCTGCCTGTAAACTGTTGCAAACTTTAACAAATCATTAACAAAAGAAATGGGACACACTCAAAAAGCATGTCCCAAACCTGATAAATGATCGTAAGATTATTCTTAAATCGTATCAAATCCACAATAAGGCACAAGTACCTTCGGGATTTTAATTCCTTCAGCAGTCTGATTATTCTCTAAAATAGCTGCCAGAATTCTTGGCAATGCTAAAGCAGAACCGTTCAATGTATGTAAAACCACATTTTTACCTTCTGATTTCATCCTCAATTTCAAACGATTAGCCTGATATGTCTCAAAATTAGACACAGAACTTACCTCCAGCCAACGTTTCTGAGCAGCAGACCACACTTCCATGTCGTAAGTCAAAGCAGCGGTAAAACTCATATCTCCTCCGCAAAGTCTTAAAACTCTGTAAGGCAATTCAAGTTTTTGCAATAAACCCTGAACATGCAGTGACATCTCTTCAAGTGCTGTATATGAATGCTCCGGTTTATTAATCTGTACAATTTCAACTTTATCAAACTGATGCAAACGATTCAGTCCCCGTACATGTGCTCCCCATGAACCCGCTTCTCTTCTAAAACATGGTGTATATCCTACATTTTTAACCGGTAAATCAGATTCCTGCAAAATTACATCACGATAAATATTAGTAATCGGCACTTCAGCCGTAGGAATTAAGAATAAGTCGTCACCGGTTGCATGATACATCTGGCCATCTTTATCAGGTAACTGTCCGGTCCCGAATCCTGAATCACGATTAATCAAAATCGGAGGCTGAATTTCAAAATAGCCTGCTGCAATTGCTTCATCCAGGAAAAAATTAATCAATGCCCGCTGAATCCTTGCTCCTTTGCCTTTATAAACCGGGAAACCGGCTCCTGTGATTTTATTCCCTAGTTCAAAATCGATAATATCATATTTCTTTATCAAATCCCAGTGAGGTAATGCCTCTTCTCCCAGTTCAGGAATTGCACCATTTTCAAGAATAACTTCATTTTCCTCAGGCGTTTTTCCGGCAGGAACACTTACATGAGGAAGATTGGGCAATAAAACAAGTTCATTCTGCAACTCAGTCTCAATTGCCTTTAAAGCCTCTTCCAATTCTTTAGAGCGTGCTTTTAGGACACCCGTCTCAGCCTTAGCCTGCTCAGCTTCTTCTTTTTTTCCGGCTTTCATCATTGCCCCGATTTCTTTGGCAATGGAGTTAGATTTAGCCAGGGTAGCATCTAGTTCAACCTGTGTTTCACGGCGTTTTTCGTCCAGTGTCAACACTTGTTCTACTGATTCTTCTGCATTTTTGAAGAATTTCCTTTTCAAGCCTTCAATGGTTGCGGCTTTATTTTCTTTTATCTGGCTAATCTGTAACATATCATTCTGTCAATACTTGTAGGTATTCGGTTTATTTACTCCTGAGGTTCTGATTATTATTGCGCAGAAAAAATGTCTTTCATTGCATCCTCATACAGGAAACAACGCTCATTTAAGGCATTTAAAGCTGCGGCTTTATTTTTTCCATGAATCAAAAGGCTGATATTATGCTCTGAAGCTCCATAACAGATCATTCTGATCGGAATATTCTTCATGGCATCTAAAACTTTCAGCGCAATTCCTTCTTTGTCTGCTGAAAAATTCCCTACAATACAAACAATTGTCTGGTCTTTATCACATTCTTCCAAATCAGCAAATTGGCGCAATTCGGCCATAATTTCATCCAGATGCTCATCATTATCGATAGTTACCGATACGGAAACCTCCGAGGTGGTAATCATATCAACCGGTGTTTTGTATTTTTCAAATACTTCAAATACTCTTCTAAGAAAACCATAGGCATTCAGCATTCTGGTTGAATGAATATAGATTGCTGTCAGGTTATCTTTCGCAGCAATTGCCTTGATTTCACGATCAGATGTTTTATCAGCAATCAAAGTTCCGTAAGCTTCCGGCTCCATGGTATTTTTCAGACGAACAGGAACTCCTTTCAGCTTCGCTGGCGTAATAGTACTTGGATGAAGGATTTTAGCACCAAAATAAGCTAATTCCGCTGCTTCCTCAAAAGTCAGTTCCCGGATCGGGAATGTTTTTTTAACAATCCTCGGATCGTTATTATGCATCCCGTCAATATCAGTCCAAATCTGCACTTCTTCGGCTACAATTGCACCACCAATTAAGGAAGCTGTATAATCAGATCCGCCACGTTTGAGGTTATCAATTTCTCCGCGAGGGTTTCTGCAAATAAATCCTTGTGTAATAAATATCTGTTTGTCAGACAATTGCTCCAGCATTGTACTGAGTTTTTCCTCAGTAAAACTTAATACCGGCTCATTGTCTGCATCAATCAACATAAAGTCAAGTGCAGGAAGCAAGGCTGAATTTATCCCTTCTTCTTTCAGATAAGCCTCAAACATTTGAGTAGAAAGCAATTCACCTTCTGCAACAATTTCTTTTTCCTGTTTAAGTGTAAAAGGTTTGATACTTACCAGTGAACGGATAAATGAAAATTCCTTATCAATAATCGCCTTCCCTTGTTCGTAGCCATCCTTTGTCTTGTATAAATCCTTAATAAATACCTCATAATGAGCATACAAATCATCTATCTTCTGATTTCCTTCAACATCATTATTAGCTTTCAATGATTCAGCGATTGATAAAAGACCATTGGTCGTACCGGAAAGAGCTGACAATACAACAATTTTACGAGTACCATTCTCAGTAATAAGATTTCTGATCGAGTGCATTCTATCGGGCTTCCCTACTGAAGTCCCACCAAATTTCCAGACTTGCATTTTTGTTTTTGAATTATTGAATTGATTAATTATTGACAGTTTGTCTGGTCTTCTCTGTTTCAAAGATTTATGCCGGCAAACCTAAATTTCTATAAAATCCCGAAGGGTCTATTTATACTGAAAACCACTGAATATTTTTCAGTTTATACCCAGCATTTTAATGGCAGTGAATGCGGCTTCATCTCCCTTATTTCCATGAATTCCCCCTGCTCTGTCGATAGCCTGCTGCTGATCGTTTGGCGTAAGTACTCCAAAAATAACGGGTTTGTCATACTTAAGACTAACATTTGTTAAACCCTGAGCAACAGCATGATTAATGTAGTCGTTATGCTTTGTTTCTCCCTGAATAACACATCCGAGGCAAATTATGGCATCTACCTGAGCTTTCTGAGCCATTTTCTGCGCACCAAAGCTTAACTCATAACTGCCGGGAACATCAACTCTTGTAATATTTTCTGCTTTTGCTCCGTATTCAATCAAGGTTTTATATGCTCCTTCAAAAAGTGCCTCTGTTATCTCTGAATTCCATTCCGCTACGACAATAGCAAAGTTTTTATTGCTGACATCCGGTATTTCTTTAGTAGAGAATACGCTTAAATTTTTATCTGCCGACGACATATCTGATTTTAATTTAGCTTAAAATAATTCTGCAAAATTCAATATATACGAAAAAGGGATAAGGCTTTCGCTCTTATCCCTTTTCTTTCAATCCTCCGGATTGTAATTTTATTCAGAGACAGAGCCTTCCAGCAACGCTTTATACTTCTTAGCGTTGATATATTCCGAGGACTCAGCATATTTCTCTACAATTTCATTATATACAGCCAAAGCTTCCTTACCTTGTTTATTTGCCTCATAAGCTGCACCTAATTTCAACAAATAAGTTGGTGTGAAGAACTTATTAGCCTTATATTCTGAAGCCTTTTTGTAATAGTCAATAGCATCACCATACGCTTTCTTTTCAGAATAAGCATCACCAATCAGCGCATAAGCACGTGCCTGAACCAATAAATCTGAACTGCTGAAGTTTTTAAGGTTTTCAATTGCAGCATCATATTTACCTTCTTTCAGGTTAGCAACACCTGCATAAAAACTGGCAATATTTCCTACATTTCCTCCAAATTCACCAGCAATTTTAGTCATTTCCTTTGCCGCAATTCTGTTTGAATCTGCTTCAAATTTGTAAACTGCATTGTATAATTTTTTCTCTCCTTCTTCGTCCTGTGAAGCAGAATATTGCTTATACCCGAAGTATCCGAAAACGCCGACTAAAATAACACCAACAACACCATAGACTACATTCTTGTTCTTTTCAACAACTGATTGTATTTTATGAATATCCTGATTAAGCTCGTTTTGTAAAGCTTCCGGACTTTCTAAAATACTTGATTTTTCTTCTTTCTTTGCCATGTTTGAATTATAAATTATCGGTTATGAATCACTTGTTGCCAAAAATTTTCAAAGTCATAAAGACTACCGGACAACTTGCAAATTAATAACTTGTGAAATCTGCTTTGGGAAATACCGCAACTTTATACACCGGATTTTTGCCTGTAAATAAAACGGATTGCAAAATTAGAAAATCTCTTGAATTTTTAAATGTTTTTATGTAATCTTTTGAGTCCATTCTCAAAAAGAATATAATTATTGAGTAATTCTAAGTATTTAGCGTGTTTTTAAATACCTGTTAAGTAGTTTTTATTATTCAAAAAGTCAAATTATGTTATAGAGTAATATTTGATTATCAGTATATTGCCGGCCTTATTATCTTTTCAATTAATCTATTACCACAGGAGCTTACTTAAAACAGCCCCAGGAACCGTTAAATATAATTTTATGAATCGTCAGGAAAACCTCAGACGTTTACAAAACGAATCAGATTTTGACATATGTATCATCGGCGGAGGAGCAACAGGTGCCGGTATAGCATTAGATGCCACTTTGAGAGGACTGAAAGTAATTTTGATTGAAAAGCATGATTTTGCTGCACAAACTTCTTCCAAAGCAACCAAACTTATTCATGGAGGCGTTCGCTATCTTGAACAGGCGGTAAAGACGCTTGACTGGGAGCAGTTCAGAATGGTGAGGAAAGCCTTGCGTGAGCGGACTATTCTGTTAAAAAATGCCCCTCATCTATCAAGACCATTAGCGTTGCTTACGCCGTGTTTCAGCTGGATTGAAAGCATTTATTACGCAATCGGTCTGAAAATGTATGACTGGATTGCCGGCTCACATAATGTCGGTTCAAGTAAAAGATTATCGAAAAAGAAAGCGCTGGAATTAATTCCGGAATTAAAAGGAGGACACCTGAACTCTGCTGTTTTATATTATGACGGACAGCTTGACGATGCAAGGTATTGTCTTTCCATTATTCAGACGGCTGCCGAAAAAGGAGCAGTTGTTCTTAACCATACCCAGGCCATCAGTATGGTAAAAAGCGAGAAAAGTCTGAGAATTAAATCACTGGTAATAAAAGACTTGCTTGGATCAAAAGAATATAAAATTAATGCCAAAGTTTTTGTAAATGCCACCGGGCCTTTTGCCGATCATATCAGACAAATGGCCAATCCCAAACTCAAACCCCGCATGCGTGTGAGCAGGGGAGCTCATATTGTTTTACCTCCGGATATTTTAAAAGGGGATACCGCCATTCTGGTTCCTAAAACCGATGACGGAAGAGTTGTATTTATTATTCCCTGGCAGGATCATACTTTGGTAGGAACTACCGATGAAGAAGATGTTCTTTCAGAAACACCCGTTTTGGAAGACTATGAAGCCCGTTATCTGTTGGAATATGTAAATCGCTTTCTGGAAACACCCGTAAATCACTCCCAGATTTCAAGTGGTTTTGCCGGATTAAGACCTTTACTTCAGGCAGCTTTGCAGTCGACAATGGAAACGGAAACAAAATCACTGGTAAGAGATCATGAAGTAGAAATTGATAACCGGTCAAAACTGGTAAGCATTATGGGAGGAAAATGGACAACCTATCGCCTGATGGCTAAAGATACGGTTGATCAGATTTTTCATGAAGTACTGGCTAAAAAAGCTGTTCCCTGTACTACCGAACATCAGTTATTACATGGGGCTGAAGGATATAATTTTGACGACTGGAAAAGGCTTGCAGATGAGTACGGAATTTCTGAATTATCAGCTAAACATCTGATGAAAAAATACGGTTCTAATGCAGCAGAAGTATTAAAACTGACCAAAAACAGGAAAGAATTACTAACATTAATCGTGGAAGGACATCCTTTTATAAAAGCCGAGGTGCTTTATAATATTCAGAACGAAATGGCCTGTACTGTAGATGATATTCTGGACAGGCGATTAGGTTTGCGGCTTAGAGATGCAAAAGCTGCGAAAGAAGCAGAGCCGTTTATTACAGAAACATTAAATCATTTTACTGAACAGAAATAGAAAATGCCATCTCTGATTGAGATGGCATTTTATTTATCAAATCAGTCTGAAAAGAGGTTATCAATATGCTCTTTGCTGATAATTAATATTCATCTTCATTAAAAAAGAAATCATCTTTCGTCGGATAATCTGGCCAGATTTCTTCGATACTTTCATATGGTTGACCATCATCTTCCAATTCTTGTAAATTTTCAACTACTTCCAAAGGCGAACCTGTACGAATAGCGAAATCAATTAATTCATCTTTTGTTGCAGGCCAAGGTGCATCTTCCAAATAAGACGCTAGTTCGAGTGTCCAATACATATTTTTTCTCTAATTTGGTTACTAATTTATTTTTTCAATAAAAACAATTAACTGATTATTAGACATTTAATAGGCCCACATACATCTCAGTCTCTGAGAACCTATAACCACTTAATTGACAGGATTGCAAAAGTACAAGATTTTTGAAATTACAAAACATTTATTGCGTAAAATCTCATGCGTAATTAACTAATTTTTGTAAGAAAATAGTATATGATTAGATTTTTTTTATTAAAAAGTTTAAAGAATAGTCATATCGACAAGAAATTAATTCATTTACAACGAATTTCAAGGTATTTTTACATTATTTTCTCCTTCTTGAAGAAGTATTGTTTCCATAAAATCCCCCAAAAATGTCTATCACTTTATCCACAAAACACAATATTGCCATAGAAGTATGTTCATATTCTCTCGAATCATGTATTGCTGCTGAAAAAGCCGGTGCCAACAGAATTGAACTTTGCGCCTCACCTTTTGAGGGAGGAACAACCCCTTCTGCCGGACTTATGAAATCTGCCAAAGAAAATGTTAATATTCAGGTACATGTAATGATACGCCCGCGCGGAGGTGATTTCTGCTATACTGACCAGGAGATTGGTATCATGAAAGCAGATATTGAAATAGCAAAACAAATTGGCTGTGATGGTATAGTACTGGGGATTTTACATCCTGACGGACAAATTAATACCGGACAAATTAAAGAATTAGCTTCACTGGCTCACCCGATGGAAGTAACTGTTCACAGAGCCTTTGATATGTCATCTGATCCTTTTGAAGCACTTGAGGCTATTATTGATTGCGGTTGTACAAGAATCCTGACTTCAGCCTTGCAGAATAAGGTTACTGAAGGCAAAGAACTGTTAAGAGAAATTGTAAAAAAAGCTGACGGAAGAATCCAGATTATGGCCGGAAGCGGCGTCAATTCCAGAAATGCACAGGATTTATTAGAAACAGGAGTTGATGCCTTGCATTTAACCGGAAAATCAACCAGAGATTCTGTAATGACTTATCGGAGAGAAGGAATTGCAATGGGAGGTCTCTCAGAAGTTCCAGAGTATGAAATCGCTTATGCAGATGTTGAAAAGATCAGAAAAGTCGTAGAAATCGTTCAACCTGTAAACTCTTAATTTTTAAAGGGGCACTCATCCTGCCCCTTTAAAAATCATATTTCTCTCAGATTTCAGTCATAAAAGCCAAGTCCTGATTCTGCCATTGCTTTTAATTTTGCCGTTGCCCTGAAACGCTCTCCATAAATTCCCGCCAATCTTTCACATTCTGAAACAAAGTTTTTTATCCCGACCGTATCTATAAATGACAGGGTTCCCCCAAGATAGGCAGGAAATCCCCAGGCGAAAATCGATCCTAAATCTGCATCAAGATTGGATTGCAGAACTCCTTCTTCCATACATTTCACGGTTTCCAGTACCTGACGGTATAATAGCCTTTTCCCGATTTCATCAATCTCCGGTTGTTCAGACTTCAGAGGGAATAATTCTGCCAATCCGGTCCAAAGGTGTTTTTTCATTTCGGTTTCTGTACCCAACTGAGGATATTCATAAAATCCGGAGCCTGATTTTTTCCCTAAACGACCCTTTTCTGTAAATAACCTGCTAATCTGATAAGTTGTATCCGTTTCCGGAAGGACTCCTTCTTTTACAGCTAAACCTGAAATTCTATAAGCAAGATCAATCCCTACTTCATCAGAAACAGCCAGAGGTCCTACAGGAAATCCAATACTTTTTGCCACATTTTCAATTAACACCGGACTTACGCCTTCTTTTAATAGTTCCAGTCCTTCTGAGGTATATGTTCCGAAAACCCTTGAAGTATAAAATCCCCGGGAATCATTTACGACAATAGGTGTCTTTCGAATCTTTCTGACAAAATCCATCGCCATAGCAAGCGTATAATCTGAGGTTTCCGCTGACTTTATAATTTCCACCAGCTGCATTTTATCAACCGGAGAAAAGAAGTGAATCCCGATAAATCTGGAAGGGTCATTTGATGCTTTCCCCAGTTCTGTGATAGGAATTGTTGAAGTATTGGATGCAAAAACACCGGATTCAGAAAGGAATGGTTCCGCTTCTTTTGTAACCAATGCCTTTAATTCCCGGTTTTCAAAAACAGCCTCAATAATAAGATCTGCATCTTTCAGATCCGAGGCCTCAGTCGTAGTTTTTATCAGACCTAATACAGCTTCTGCTTTGCCGGCGTCCATTTTTCCTCTCTCTACAGCCTTAGCAAGCAGTTTTTTCGAATAGCTTTTCCCTTTTTCTGCATTTTCAGTAGTAACATCTTTCAATATTACCTCGATTCCTGCACTTGCAGCCACAAAAGCGATCCCTGCCCCCATCAATCCCGCACCAAGAATTCCTAATTTTCTGACTTCAGTTTTCGGAACAGATTTTGGCCGGCTCAGGCCTTTATTAACTTCATTCAAACCAAAAAACATGATGCGAATGAGGTTTTTTGCCACTGATGAATTGGCCACTTTTACAAAATGCCGGGCTTCAATTAACAGGCCTCTATCGATATTTACTAAAAGTCCCTCATAAACACAGGAAAGTATCTCAATCGGAGCGGGGTAATTTCCTTTGGTCTTTGCAAGCGTCATTGCCGTTCCGCCCATCATTAACTGCATACCTTTAGGAGTCAGAACATTTCCTCCCGGAACTTTGAAGTTTTCTCTGGCCTTAATTTTACCTGTTTTTTTATCAATTTCGTCCCAGGGTTGTATCGCCTGCGGATTTGATTCAATCCAGGCAAAAGCTTTCGACATTAAATCCTCCTGAGAATCTGACAATTCATCAACAATTCCCAGATTCAATGCTTCCTTCGGAGCAACTTTTTTTCCTTCGAGCAAAAGAGGGGCAGCGATTTCCATTCCGATTATTCTCGGAAGGCGCTGTGTTCCACCTCCGCCCGGCAGCAAACCTATGGTTACTTCCGGCAATCCTATTACCGATTTCGGAGTATTTAAAGCAATTCTGTGATGACATGCCAGGCATACTTCAAAACCGCCTCCCAAAGCTGTTCCGTTTATGGCCGCAACGACAGGTTTTCCATTGGTTTCCATTATGCGGAAAATGGTATTCAAAACCGTTGAAAGTTTCAGTAATTCAGCAGGATCCTTACCGTTATTTCTCAGAATCATTTTCAAATCAGCCCCGGCAATAAATTCGGGTCTTTCAGAGGTAATGATGATGCCCTTCGCCTGCTCATCAGCATATGCTTTTTCGAGCGCTTCAGATAATGCCGCAATTGATTCATCATTCAGCACATTCATAGGCTGATCCGATACATTCAAGCTTAAAACAGCAACGTTATTTTCTATCCGATAATTAACCATCTTTGTAAGTATCTGCTAAAGTTTGCTTCGAAATTAACCAATTTTATTATGCAAGCATACTATATTGTAGAAATATTTTCAGATAATATTTAATTTTTATAATTTATCTTCATTCCTTTTTCCCGGAAAATCATTTTAATAATTGTTGAAGCAAATGACCTATATTGAAAAAGTAAAAAAGTCTTTTTCAGACAACTCAGATCCTGTTTTAGCTGTCGGAATGAAACAATATATGAGAAATCTTTTTGAGTTTCTGGGCATAAGATCCCCCATAAGATCTGCACTCAGTAAACCCTTGCTGAATGAATTCAGGGATTTAAGTCAATTTGAAGTGATTAGCAAAGGGCTTTGGGTCCTTCCAGAAAGAGAGTATCAGTATTTTACCATTGATTTTCTGATAAAAAGTAAAAAATTCTGGAAAAGGGAGCATATTCTGCTTTTTGAAGAACTTATTGTTTCCAAATCATGGTGGGATACTGTAGATGGTCTGGCCTCAAATGTAATAGGGGAATATTTCAAAAGATTTCCGGAGGAGATTTTACCCGTTACAGAAAAATGGATGGAATCAGGGAATATCTGGTTGCAAAGAACCTGTCTGATTTTTCAGCTAAAATATGGTGCCAAAACTGATAGCAGGTTATTGTTTTCCTATTGTATTGATCTGATGAGTTCTAATGAATTTTTCATTCAGAAGGCAATAGGCTGGTCATTAAGACAATACGCTAAAAAAGAGCCGGAAGCCGTAAGAGATTTTGTAGTGGATCATCCGTTGAAACCCTTAAGCAGAAGAGAAGCACTGAAGCATATTCCGAAGTAATCATTTACTCTTTGCCATTTTAAAAGGGATCCTCCGATGTTCAGAGAATCCCTTTTTTACATTATTCTGATTTAAGGCTTTCTTCTTTTAAGTGCCAGGTCATGTGAGGTATCGTAATACGCTCTCAGGTTGCTCCAGTCAAATGTATCAGAAATACTTTCAACACGGTTACGCTGTGTAATCCTTTCTCTCTGAGTCTGCTTGACAAATTTCAGGAGCATATCCGATAATTGTTCTGCAGCCTGATGGAAATTCTGAGTCTTACGATTCACCACACTTACTCCCCATTGTTCGTAATCTCTCATAATCTGCATCATATAATCTCCAAAACCCGAAAGGTCAGAAGTAATAGTAGGCACACCTCTTGCGATACATTCAAGCGGAGTATAACCCCATGGTTCATAATAACTTGGGAAAACACCCAGATTACAGCCTCTTACAAACTGACCATAATCCAACCCGAATAAAGGATTTGTTGAAACCACAAAATCAGGATGGTAAACAATTTTAACTCTGTCGTCAGGATTATTCATCAGATTAGCCTTTTTAACGTAATCCATAATCCCATCATCCTGTTTCAACAAGTGTGTAACAACCTTAGGTCTCTGGTTAGTTTTCCAGGTCTGGATCGTTCTTCTTAATCTCAGGCGCCAGTATTCATCTACAAAATTATTCAGATCGGGCAGCTGAAGATCCGTAGTAGAAGCGGAAGCATGGAATAACTTCTCTCCCACCTGCTCTTCTATGGATTTACAAGTCTGACGAATCTCATCCATTACCGCTCTTGAATGCAATACAGCCGGATCGATAGAATGATAAGGTTGCTTGGTAATAAAAAACATTACCACCGTTTTATCAATCTTTGCATCTTTCATTTTGGCATTCAACCTTGAAAGAGCCTCAAGCGTCAGGTCATAACCCTTATTTGAAAACTCATATCTGCCGGAAGTGAAGAAATACAGTGTTTTATCCAGGTTAAAAGGCTGGCTCTGGAAAAAATGTCCCATTACAAACTCATTAATCTGTTCCTTGTATCTCGAATGCAGGTTCTGATGCTCGTGCATAGCAGAAAACCTTGTGATATTTAATCCGTTCGGTAAGATCAAATCGGGAACTTTTCCCAATAAAAACTCACATTCCCGGGCAGTCACATCACTCACAGTTGTCATTACATTCGACAATTGGGCAGCCAGTCTTTCGATGGTAACCTGGGCCTCAATTCCATAGTGTCTGGCTTCATTCTGCCAGTTAAAAGTATGCAGTTTATCATAGAAATCCGGTACATTTCCAGCCAGATAACGGCCTAACATTGTGGCATGAGTGGTGAAAACAGTGGAAATTTTCACCCCATCCTGTTTCAAATCAGGAATAGCTGTAGCAGCCATCCATTCATGAAAATGAGCCACAAAATCATTCTTACCACCTTGATCTTTCCCTAATTCAGTCAGGAAAAGCCTGATCATTTCCCCAAAAGCAATCGTCTGATTTACAATCTCTTCAACATTAAGCGTTGAGATCTTATGACGTTCCCAAAGACCAGCCTTCAATTCATTGACTTTGTCATAAAGTGACCAAAAGTCAAATAAAACAATACGAGGCTTTCCCGTAACGAGCCAGTAACCGTAATGTACACCCAAACCCATTGATCTCAGTTTCTGAATGGTTTTGCCTAAAACCGAATCATCCAGATCATGAATCGGCTCAAACTCTGCCGAAGCAGTCTGAGGGAAATAAGGCCCGATCAGGAAATAATTATTCCCCCATTTCTCAACCATTGAAGGTACTTTGGTACGAATTACTGTATAAATTCCTCCTACCTGATTGCAGGTTTCCCAGGCAATTTCGATGAGGATTTTCTGCTTTTGATTGTTCTTGGTTGGGTTTTGGATTTCCATCGAGTCGTATAGAATAGTTATATAGGTCCCATTGCAATGATGTTATTTCAGCAAAATTAAATAACAGACATACCTTCCGGTAAGACAAGGGATCATTGTTAAAAATGTTATAAATTTTAAGAGTTTAGTACCGGAAACTCCACAAAACAAATTGACTCATTCTTTATTTTCAGGCCAACCCTTATTTCATGTAGGAATCCGATTCAATCACTTTGGTTAATCCGTTCTGGGAGATTGTGTAGTTAAATCCTTTTTGAATAGCATAAGCTCCATATTCACCTTTCTTATTAATAGCAAGGTAGCCTATCTGAAATTCCTTGTATTTATAGCGTTTTACAATTCTCATAATAGCTTCTTCGCATGCTTGCTGAGGCGTTTTCCCATTACGCATCAATTCTACAATTAAAAAAGATCCTAAGGTTTTAAGAACAAATTCTCCTAACCCTGTAGCACAAGCTCCGCCTACTTCATCATCACAAAAAACTGCCGCACCAATTACCGGTGAATCTCCTACCCGACCGTGCATTTTAAAAGCCAGACCACTGGTGGAACAAGCTCCAGAAATCTCACCTTTCGTTCCCAACGCCAGTATGCCTATTGTATCATGGCGTTCAATATTAATTTTGGGTTCATACTTCGATTCTTTTTTCCATTCTTCCCATGCTTTTTTTGCTTTTTCTGTTAATAAGTTCTCTTTTTTGAAACCTTGAGCTATGGCAAACTGAAATGCACCTTCTCCTGAAAGCATTACGTGCGGAGTCTTCTCCATTACTGCTCTGGCCACTGAAATAGGATGCATAATTCCTTCCAGAAAAGTCACCGATCCTGCATTTCCTTTCTCATCCATGATGCAGGCATCTAAAGTAACATGACCATCTCTGTCCGGAAACCCTCCGTATCCTACAGAAGTATCATTCGGATCTGCTTCCGGAATCCGGGCTGCTGCTTCTACTGCATCCAATGCTCTTCCCGACTTCTTAAAAGAGGCAAGACCAGCTTCATTGGCTTTTTCATTTTTCCAAGTTGAAATAATCATCGGAAAAACAGATTCTGCATTCTTTTTTGGCGCGGCATTTACTAAAGCTGGGGCAATTGCTGAGATAGTAGTGGTTTTTAAAAAGGTACGACGTTTCATTATTTATTATTTACGTGAAGTGTTAAATTTTCATTACAAATCTATTTCTATAAATCTGTTTCTCCTTTCCCGGAGCAGGGAAAAATGCCTGATACTTGTAAAAATTATGCCTAAATCGGCTCAAAAGCCCATTTTTAAGGAAATTCCGGATCTTCATTTATCAAATCCTGTAAGAATTATTAAAATTTTTAATACCCCGAAAGCCTCAAAAAAGCAAGCCTTTAATCCTATTTAAGCCAGTTGATTACCGAGCCAAAAATGTAAATTAAACATAAAAATCTTTTTTTGTAACTTTTTTTTAAGAATAAAAAAGATTTTTTATGCCTTTTAATATTAAAAAAATTAAATTTTTTCTAGAAAAAACAATTTTTAACTAACTTGTTATCCTAACAACTAATAATCATTTAATCGATGAATTTCTTAAAAACTTTGCTGGCATTATCGGTAACAATCGTACTATGTTATGCTTTAAATCGTACCTGGGGAGTAGTACCCCCAATTGGTAAATTCCTTAGTCCATTTGAGGGTTTTTGGGTTAATGCAGAGGCTTCATATAAGGACGCTCCGACCATGAATGAAGATAAACTACAAATTCCCAATTTGCAAGGCGAAGTAACAGTTTTATACGATGAAAACGGCGTTCCTCACGTTTTTGCGCAAAACGACCATGATTTATACCTGGCTCAGGGTTATCTTACTGCCAAAGACAGACTTTGGCAAATGGAGTTTCAGACCCATTTTGCCGCCGGAAGAATTTCAGAAATTGTAGGAGATAAGGCCCTTGAATCTGATCGCTACCAACGCAGAATGGGAGCCGTTTACGGAGCAGAAAAATCACTTTCGGGGATGAATGAAAATCCACAGGCAAAATTGTCTCTGGATGCTTACTCCGAAGGAGTAAATGCTTACATTAATTCCTTATCTCCAAGAGAATATCCCGTAGAATATAAACTTCTCGGATATGCTCCGGAAGCATGGTCTCCTCTTAAAAGTGCCTTGTTCCTGAAAAATATGTCCTTTGTACTCGCTTCAGGTACAGATGATTTAAGAATGACCAATATTCTCCGAAAATATGGAAAAGAGGTTACCGAGGACTTGTTTCCAAACTATCCTTCCAAAGAAAGTCCGATCATTCCGGAAGGAACAAAAATAGACTTCCAGCCATTACCACTTCCTCCGGCTCCTCATGATTTTACAGGTATCGGTAGTATGAATCCGCAACCTGAGAGAGACAAAGGGATTGGTTCCAACAACTGGGCGGTTTCCGGTTCAAAATCCGCTACCGGTTTACCATTGCTGGCCAATGACCCGCACCTGACCTTAAGTCTGCCATCTATCTGGTACCAAATGCAGCTTGTTTCTCCTGGAATCAATGTTTACGGCTCTACTATGCCAGGTTCTCCCAGTGTCATTATCGGATTTAATCAGGATGTAGCCTGGGGAGTTACCAATGTAGGTGCTGATATTATCGACTGGTATCAGGTAAAGTTCAGAGATAAATCTATGAATGAATACTGGCATGATGGAAAATGGAAGAAAACCTCCAAAAGAATTGAGGTGATAAAAGTGAAAGGAAAACCTGATGTAATTGACACAGTTCTCTATACGCATCATGGTCCTGTGGTGTATCTTGAGGGACAAAAACCTTTTAAAAAGAATATTCCTGTAGGACACGCTTTACGTTGGATTGCTCATGAAAAATCTCAGGAACTTGCCGCATTCTACCTCCTTAACCGGGCCAAAAACTACGATGACTATGTAAAAGCCCTTGGTTATTATTCTGCTCCTGCCCAGAATTTCGTGTTCGCCAGCAATCAGGGCGATATTGCGCTGTGGGTAAATGGTAAATTTCCGCTTAAAGCGAAGGAACAGGGAAAATATATTCTGGACGGAACAGATAATTCTGCCGACTGGAAAAGTTTCATTCCCGCGTTACAGAATCCGCATGTTAAGAATCCTCCGAGGGGTTTCGTAAGTTCAGCCAACCAATCATCTGTTGATCCAAGTTACCCATATTATATCAACTGGGAATTTGCGCCATCAGAACGCGGCAGACGAATTAATGAGCGGCTGACTTCCATGACCAAAGCAACAGTCGATAGTTTAAGAATGCTTCAAAATGATAATTATAACCTGAAAGCCAGAGATATGCTTCCTTTAATGCTGGAATTGGTTAAGACCCCTACAAAAGCGCAGGCAGAAGCATTAACCAAATTAAAAAGCTGGAATAAAGTCAATGCCCCTGATGAAATCGCACCGACCATTTTTGAAACCTGGGCTGATTATCTTCGTGAGGCCATCTGGCATGATGATTTTGGTTCTGATGAGAATATTGTCTTAAAATATCCATCTTTTGACCGGACTTTAACCTTGATGCAAAAAGATCCTAAATCAAAATGGTTTGATGATGTGCTTACCAAAAACAAGGTTGAAACCCTTGAAGATCTTGCGGGTAATTCACTTACCGCGACATTAGATTCTCTGGTTAAAAAGCATGGAAAAATGAGTGAAAAATGGAATTGGTCTGATCACAAATCTACCGATATAAGACACCTCATTCCGGGCATGAACGCTTTAAGTAAAATGGACGTAAAGATTGGTGGTGGTTCCGGTATTGTAAATGCCACAACCGAGCGTACAGGTCCTTCCTGGAGAATGGTTGTACAACTGGGTAAAGATAAAGCACTTAAAGCTTATGGCGTTTATCCGGGCGGGCAATCAGGAAATCCGGGTAGTCCTCTCTATGATAATATGGTTGAAACCTGGCGAAAAGGAGAACTCAATGAATTACTCTATCTGAGATCAAAAGAAGAAACTTCTCCACGAATTAAAAAAAGCTTGAAACTGGTAAAATAACCCCGATTGAAAGATTTGGCTAAATGCTTTCATAATCCGGTATTCTTTATTCTTAAAACTCATTGGCTAAAAATATGAATCAGCGTACACATACCCCTGCTCCTGTGCAACAGGAAAGTCAACATAAATTATCTGACTTATTTCTCAGTTCTTTAACATGGGCCATTTTCATATCAGCACTGATAACGCAGTTTTTCCTTCCCTGGTGGACGATTGCTCTTTGCAGTGGCATCTCTTCATTTTTTCTGGCAAAATCAGGGGGCGAAGCCTTTATGAAAGGATTGGTAAGCGCCTTTTTGCTCTGGCTGATTTTTGCACTGTATTACCACCTCAGCACTAATGGCATTCTTTCTCAAAAAATAGCTAACATCCTGCCTGTTAATGGAAGAACCACAGTATTAATCATTCTTTCAGCGTTTATCGGAGGTTTGGTAGCAGCATGGGGAAGCCTGAGCGGATATTTACTGAGAAAACATTTCAAGTGATTTTCAGGCGCTATTCTCAGAAAATCAAAAACTTAAGCGTACATTTTGTTAGTTACATATACTAAATACTATATTTGTAAATTCATTCACCCTAAAATCTGAATTATTTCGTGAAAAAATTATCATTAATTTGCGGTGTGGCAGTAGCGTTGGCAATGGGTTGTTTCTCTTGTGATAAATCTGAGAAAAAAGAAACAGCTTCAACTTCTGCATCATCGCCAGCAAGCGTTGAAGGGAAAAAAATCGTTTTTGTAAATACAGATTCACTTCTCACTAACTACCAGTTTTATAAAGACGCACAAAAAGAGTTTGAAAACAAAGGTTATCGTCTTCAGGTAGATTTAGGACAAAGAGAAAGAGCTTTACAAAGTGAATTAGGTGCTATTCAACAAAGAGCTCAGGCAATGTCTCAGGCTGAATTACAGGCGGCAGACATGATGCTTAAAAAGAAAGGTGCTGAATTCCAGCAATACAGCCAGCAGAAACAACAGCAGTTGGCTCAGGAACAGGCAAAGAAAAACGAGGAGTTATATAACAACATTCGTGAATACATCAAAAAACACAATTCGGAAAACAAATACGAATTTGTATTGGGTTATACCAAAGTTGGTGGTGGTATTCTTTATGCTGACGAATCAGTTGATGTAACCAAGCAAATTGTTGAAGGCTTGAACAAAGAGTATGCAGAAAGCAAAACTAAAAAATAGTATTTGCCAGAAAATATAAGCAACAAATTGAGTATCCTTTTTAGTACTTATTTCAATTTGAACTGTTTTTGTTATTTCCCAAGCCATACAGTTATGCTGTATGGCTTTTGTTTTCGATACTTTTATCATTGTTCAGAGCCTGTTTACCAATTTTATATAAAAATGGCAAAAGAAAAAATTGAAAAACATATTGACGTCAGAAACCGCAGAGCCTCCTTTGAATATTCTTTTCTGGAAACATTCAAGGCCGGAATGGTGCTCACCGGAACTGAAATCAAGTCAATCAGGCAGGGAAAAGTAAATCTTACCGACGCATATTGTATTATGATGAATGACGGACTTTATGTAAGACAAATGCATATTTCGCCTTACAACGAGGGTACTCATTATAACCACGAACCGCTTCGGGACAGAAAATTATTGCTTCAAAAAAGAGAAATCAAAAAGCTGGTCAATAAACTGAAAGATGTAGGTCTGACTATTATTCCAACCCGTCTTACCATTTCAGACAGAGGTTTTGCCAAACTGGATATTGCCCTGGCAAAAGGTAAAAAGCTTTACGATAAACGTGAAGATATCAAAGAGAAAGATATCAAAAGAGAGATGGATAGAAACAGAGAGTAAATCATTTGACCCATTAAAAGGAAATGGCCTGATTCAATATCAGGCCATTTCCTTTTATTTTTTCTCACGGAAAGATTTAACAACTTTTACCGCAGTCATTATAATTATCGCAAAAGCCAGCAGCCCGGCTACTCCCCATATCCAATCCAATGTGTTCTTTAACACTACCAGAAAGACAATGGCAAATAAAAGAATCGTAGCCACTTCATTGAAAAGCCTTAGCTGAAATCCGGAGAATCTGAATTTATCTTCTCTCAGTTCGGCAATTAATTTCCGGCAAAAGAAGTGATATATAACCAGGCAAACTACAAAACTCAGTTTCAGGTGCAACCAGCTATGTTGTGCAAAACTATCCCACCAGGTAAGATAAACCAGAGTGCTTCCGGAAATCAATGTGAGCCACATAGCAGGTACCATAATTGCATTAAACAGGATCTTTTCCATTTTTTGGAATTGCTCCTGAATAACTTTCTTTTCCGGCTCAGGTTTTGAATTTGCTTCAGTATGATATACAAACAAACGTGGAAGGTAAAAAAGCCCGGCAAACCAACTGACTACAAAAATGATATGTATGGCTTTAATATGTTCGTAAGTCATTGTACTACAGAAATCGATAAAATATAGTTTAACCGACAAATTACACATTTACGGCCTTAAATGATTCTTCTTCTAATTCAGCCTCAGGATTTTTCTGTACTTTTGGAGCGGGTGGAATATAATTTCTGAAAAAACTATTCACTTTCAACTGAATCACACCAATTACAGCTTCCTGAAAAATATTTATGGACATCTTTGATTCGCCCTTTGTACGATCTGTAAAAATGATGGGTACTTCTTCTATTTTAAAACCGAATTTCCAGGCAGTAAATTTCATTTCTACCTGAAATGCATAACCAACAAATTTGATAGAATCCAGAGAAATAGTTTCCAATACTCTTCTGGTATAGCATTTAAATCCGGCCGTCGCATCCATAATTTTCATTCCGGTTACAAAACGGACATAATATCCGGCAAAATAAGACATCAAAACCCTGCCCATCGGCCAGTTTACTACATTTACTCCCTTTATATACCTAGAACCAACTGCCATATCAGCACCGTCTTTAGCACAGGCATTATAGAGTTTGACCAAATCATCAGGATTATGGGAGAAATCTGCATCCATTTCAAAAATATACTCATACCCGTTTTTGAGAGCATATTTAAAACCATGAATATAAGCTGTTCCCAGTCCCAGTTTTCCTTTACGTTCCTGAAGGAATAGTCTTTCAGGAAATTCAAGCTGCAATTCCTTTACTTTCAGACCCGTACCATCCGGTGAGCCATCGTCCACGATGAGCAAATCAAAAACGGGTTTGAGGCTCATCACTTTTCGGATTATAGCCTCAATGTTTTCAATTTCATTGTAAGTTGGAATGATTACGATACGGTCTTTCATTAAAATTTATATTAATTAGTTTTCCCTGAGATAGAAAACACTATTTTCAGTTTAACCTTGAAAAGGCTCTTCTTTTCAATTCTGTTTACTGTTTCCGGCAAATGCAATCCACAATGTGATCATTCACCATACCTGTTGCCTGCATAAAAGCATAACAAATGGTAGATCCGATAAAAGTAAAGCCTCTTTTTTTGAGATCTTTACTCATTTTATCAGAAATTTCAGTCTTTGGCGGCACTTCTTTCAATGATTTCCATTGATTCACAACAGGCTGCCCTCCTACAAATCCCCAGATATACTTATCAAAACTGCCAAAATCCTCCTGGATTTTCAAAAATGCCTTCGCATTCTGAACAGCTCCGTTCACCTTCAGCTTATTTCTTATAATTCCCTGATCCTGAAGCAATTCTTCAATTTTCTCATTCGAATAATTAACGACTTTACGGGGATCAAAGTTGTCAAATACTTTTCTGAAATGCTCTCTTTTTCTCAGAATAGTAATCCAGCTCAGCCCGGCCTGAAAACCTTCCAGAACCAGAAATTCAAATAACAAATCATCATCATGTACAGGAATACCCCATTCGTTATCGTGATAATCTGTATATAACTCATCTTCTGCAGAAGCCCATCCGCAACGAATAATCTCAGGTCTGGCTTGTGAGGCTGAATTTATTTGATCGGGTGCAGGCATAAATGAAGTGTTTTATAAAAATCTGATAGAAATGCTGGCAAGAAATACTTTATTAATTAACTGCAAAAATACGTCTTTTCGCATGAATCATGAAGTAATTAACAATTTTTAAGAGATAAATATCCTATTTAATAAATGCTTGAATGGCCTTTTCTACTCATACAATACCGAGATAAATTCTGCCACACAGGCCGGCTTTTCTTTCCCCTCAATCTCGAAGGTACAATCCAACGTAATTTTCATACCATTTTCCACCTCTTCCAGATCCCGAAGAACGCCTCTCATTCTTACTTTGCTCCCTGAAGGAACAGCCGAAGTAAAACGAACTTTATTGGTTCCGTAATTTAAACCCATTTTTACCGATTTTACTGTCATTAGCTCAGACATAAATTTCGGAGCCAGTGATAAAGTCAGAAAACCATGAGCAACCGTTGTTTTAAAAGGAGAAAATGCCGCAGCCTTTTCCGGATCTGTATGAATCCATTGCAAATCGTAGGTGGCTCTGGCAAAAGAATCAATCATTTCCTGAGAAACAATGAGATAGTCTGTTACACCCAATTCCGTTCCCAGACTTGATTTTAATTCGGAAAGCTTATTAAATATTTTCATTTTAAATAATTCAGACCTGATTATCAAAGCGATAAAAGCATCGGCAAGGTAGTTCCGAATCAAATTCAAGTCAATTTTTTCTCAGATTAATTACATAAACGGGCTAAAATAAAAAATAAGCCTCCGGACCCGTAGGTGGAGGCTAAGATATATATTTAGCAAATATTGACAGAAAAAAACCTATCTCGAAGAGCCGAAACCAAACGATACATAAACCTGTAAAGCGGTATTTTTCATCTGGAAATAATCTGAGAAATTCTGGTTGTTTCCAATTACGAAATCTTTATTTACATTGGAAAGTCCTAAAGAATAACGCCCGCCTATTGAAACCTTATCTGTTACTTTATATTCCAACCCGGCAACTGCACTGGCATCAAAATCATGAAACAACCCTTTATAGCTTACAGCAAACAGATCATCAACACCAATTTTTGAATTAATCAGATAACTAACCTGTGGCCCGGCTAACAATTTTAATCCGTCAGCAACGGGAAATGTCAGCAACAATGGCACTGATAAATACTGCAATCCGACGTTTCCAAGTCCTGCTACTTTGAACCCCTGCATGGAATACAAAAGTTCCGACTGCAGACCAATTTTGTCAGAGAGCTGTATATCATTAATCACAATTCCGACATGAAAAGTTTCCTTTGGTGTAAAAATATTTACGGGCTCCGGAGAAACCAGAACATCTGAATGTGTGTAGCCGGCTTTAAAAGAAACTGATTGTGCATTAACAGTAAAAGCAGCAACCAAAAGAACAATTGAGGCAAGTAGTTTTTTCATGACGTGGAATAGTGTTTTAATTAATTACACACTTCTAACGGCATAAGCCTCCGAAAGTCTCTTAATGAAATGTTAATGCTTGTTAATAAAATGTTAAGGGCTAAAAAGAGAGGTCAACTGGTTAAATAAGCCTTAAATATTTTAAGAAATCATCTATTTGCAAAGCAAAAAGGGTCAGATATCCTGACCCTTTTTATTAGAATCTTTTTCATCCATTTTTAACTGAATTATATAAGATAGCAACAAACCAGCTCCTCCGAAAATAAGGATCATGGAAAAATAGGCGGTTTCTTCATCCATTCCGGTAAAATTGGCTAAAACTCCTCCAATCAGTAGACCTAAACCGGCTCCTATGGCCAGTAAACCTAATCTTAAAGACATAGCCGGACTTACAGTACGGGAGTTTTTTGAGGGGGCTATTCCTTTTGAAATCATTGCCATACTTTCATCATTCTGATACTTTCTTATAAAGATTATCATTGTGAAGAAGCCAACTACTGAAGTTATCGGAATTAATAAGGCTAATTGTTCTGTACTAATCATTTCCTTAATTGTTTACGGTTAAAATATTGTTTTAATTATTCAGTTCTGCACATATGATGTTACTACCTCAGTAAAGGTTACAGCTATTCCTTAAATTTCTTTTAACATTTATTTCCTGAGTCCTGATGACAAACTAATTTCTTTCTCTTGAGTTCCTTTTCTTTTAGTAAGCTTATAATTTTTTTGTAACTTCCTGTAACCTTTTCCCGGACAGAAACATCTTATCTTAAAAAAGCATTTAAGATTTATTGTGAGCGATAACCAAAAGGACATATTACTTATTGAGAGAATCCTCTCCGGGGATCAATCCGGCTATCGTGAGCTTGCCAACCGGCATAAGGATTATGCTTTTACGATAGCTTTTAAAATTTTAGGCAGCAGAGAAGATGCTGAGGAGGTAGCACAGGATGCTTTTATTCAGGCATTTGCTGCGTTGAAAAATTTTAACAGAGAAGCAAAATTCACGACATGGTTCTACCGGATTATTTTCAATGCAGCGGTAGGATTTAAACGAAAAAATAAGCTACAAACTGAAGATATCGACATTTCAACGAAAGCGCAATCTTCTCCTGCTGATACCTCAGATGAAATAAAAATTAAGGAACAGAAAAAATACATAGCAAAAGCTCTGGAAAAACTTTCTCCCGATGATGTTACCATGATTACGTTATTTTATCTGAAAGAACAATCTCTGGAAGAAATTGCCGAAATCACTTATATTTCTGCCGAAACGGTCAAGGTAAAACTTTGCCGTGCGAGAAAAAGGCTGGCTGAAGAACTCAGAAAAACATTGGGACAGGAAGTTACAAGTCTCTGGTAAAATTCAATTATATGGAAATGAAAGACGAAGATATTTTTGATATTCTTGACGGTGTCGCTTCTGAGGAAGTAAGACTTCGTCATGAACAACTTCTTGCTCAGGATGAAGACTATAAAATACTTTTTAAAGAGCTGCTTCAAACGCATGAATTACTGCTTGAAACTCCTTTAGAAAAACCGGCTTTCAACTTTACTGATAACCTAATAGATAAATGGGAAGCGGTTAATGCTCCCGTTCCGGTAAAAAAGCCTAACTATCTGCCTTTTTACTTCCTGGGAGGAATGGCTATTTTTATTGTTCTTGCATTTAGTCTGGTGAGTGTAAAGGAAACCGGTAAATTGGTCATGATGCCCAATCTTTCTTCCGCTTTCTCTATTTTCGAAAGTAAGGCTTTACTGAACGTCCTTTTAATCAGCAACAGCTTGCTTCTGTTATCTTATCTTGACAAAAGGATTCTTAAACCATATTTTCAACATCGTTTTGTTGTAAAACATTAGGATCAACGCCAAAACTTGCGGAGTTATAGATATCAGGCATATAATTGGATTAGCCTGATAAGGGACAATCTGACTCACTTAACACTAGGAGGGAGCCCACCTAAGATTACTGCACAAACGATTGTGCAGTAATCCCTTTTATTCTTCAATTGCCAGCATCCCCCTATTTTCTTACCATAAATCAAAAAATCTCTCATTTTATCATGAAAAACTCAATAAAGTGAATCGTAGATTTTGGTATTTTAATTTTTAAACAGAA
>NZ_FOXH01000027.1 GCF_900115665.1 Pseudarcicella hirudinis | reverse complement strand
GTTTGTGCACTACATCCTGAGGCCGCACAGGTCGCAGTATAAGTTGTTGTCGTTGTTGGACTTACTGATACTGATGAACCAGTTAAGTTTCCTGGTGACCACGTTACTGTACTTCCACAACCACTCGCTGTCAAGGTAACCGATGTGCCTGGGCATACATTATTCTTGTCAGCTGATGCCACTACCTGAGCTGTACCGCCATTTGGTAAGACTGTTATTGTTACAGATGATGTCGTTTGTGCACTACATCCTGAGGCCGCACAGGTCGCAGTATAAGTTGTTGTCGTTGTTGGACTCACTGATACTGATGATCCTGTCAGATTACCCGGTGACCACGTCACTGTACTTCCGCAACCACTCGCTGTCAATGTCACCGATGTGCCAGGGCATACATTGTTCTTATCAGCAGATGCTAATACCTGAACTGTACCACCGTTTGGTAATACTGTTATTGTAATCGTAGCCGAACTTTGAGCTGTACAAGCAGAAGCTGCACAGGTCGCAGTATAAGTCGTTGTTGCCGTTGGACTCACAGATACTGATGAACCTGTCAGGTTTCCTGGTGACCACGTCACTGTACTTTCACAACCACTTGCTGTCAATGTCACCGATGTGCCCGGGCATACATTGTTTTTATCTGAGAAAGTAGCCAATTGAACATCTACAGGCACTGTTACTGTAATAGTTTTTCCTTCAGATGGAGCACTTTCACAACCATTTTTAATACATTTTGCTGTATATGTCGTGGTAATCGAAGGGTTTACAGTAATAGATGCTGCAATCTGATTTCCAGGTGACCATTTTATTGTTCCTCCATCACATCCGGAAGCTGTAAGTGTTACAGACTCCTGAGGACAAATTGTTGTTTTCGAAGCAGTAATGGTTGGTGGATTACCAGGACTCGAAACAGTAACTGTTACTTCGTTAGATTTTCCGGAAGTACAAGTCGCCGATGTACAAATTGCTGAATAAGTAGTTGTTGTTGTCGGTGTAACCGTTATCGATGATCCGGTAAGATTATCAACAGACCATTTCACAGTTCCATTACAGCCACTTGCAGTCAATGTTACCGTACCTCCGTTGCAGATGGTATTTGTACTAGCTATAATACTTGGTGCTGCAAAGTTTCCTACAGAGATACTTACCTGATTCGAAATACCACTTTCACATGTACCATTCACACATTTTGCTGAGTAAACTGTAGTTACTGACGGAGAAACCGTTATCGATGATCCGGTCTGACCATCAGACCACACTACATTTCCGGTACAACCTACCGAAGTTAACTGAGCAGAACCACCAGGGCATATTGAAGATGCGCTATAACTGATGATCGGTGCCACAATACTACCAACATTTACTACAACCGGAGCAGAAGCAGCGCTTTTGCAAGAGATTGTACTACATGTAGCAGTATAAGTTGTTGTTGTACCAGGAGAAACAATTATTGAAGCTCCTGTCGCTCCTGTATTCCAGGTTACTAATCCAGTACAACCATCAGCTTTTAATATTGCTGAACCTCCTGCGCAAATAGTTGAATTATTTACTGAAACTGTCGGAGGAGCTACCGGGGTAACTACGATACTATTTGGTGCAGATGGATCACTTGTACATCCATTTACCGTACAGGTTGCTGTATAATTAATGTCAGATGTTGGAGTTACAGTAATTGATGTTGTAGTCTGACCATCTGACCATTTAATCTGACCATCACAATTTAATGCAGTCAAAGTGATTGATTCACCTGGACAGATATTAATTGTTTTACAGGTACACAATAATCTTGGTGCTGCTGGTTTCGGTGATACAACAACTGTTACATTTCCAGCCGGACTGACACATCCATACTCAGCACAAGTTGCTGTATATGTAGTTGTTACAGACGGACTTACTGTGATCTGAGGAATATGTTCGCCTGTATTCCAGGTTAACACTCCACCACAGGATGTTGCAGTTAATACTGACTGACTTCCTGCACAAACCATCGATGGAGATGCACTCAACAATGGTCCTGAAACAGTAATTACTTTAACATTAATCGGGTAAGAAACAGGGCTTTTGCAAATACCTGATTCACAATATGCTGTATAAGTAGTATTTACTGCTGGTTTAACCCAGATTGAGGCGCCATGTGCTCCGGTGTTCCAGGTTGTTGTATATCCATCACATCCAGTTGCAGAGATTGAAATGCTGTCACCAAGACAAATTTCAGGTCTCAAACAAGCAAGGATTGGCGTTGGAAGATTACAAACAGTACTTGTATTGATTTCAACTTTATCGTCGTCGTCTTCATGAGTAGTATTTGCATTTCCAGGCGTAGAATCAGGATCTTTCTGATCTGCCTGTGAAATTTCAGCCATATTAACAATCTTTCCGCTAGCAGTTACTTTCGCAATAAACTTCAACGCAACAGATCCGTTTTTCGCTAAAGATGCTATTGAAGCGGTCAGAGTACCTGCTGAATTTGTAAAGTCTCCACTTGAAACAAAATCAATACCTGCCGGCAAAATGTCTCTTACTTTAATATTAGTTGCCGTACTTGGTCCTGCATTTGAAACAGTTATTGTATAAGTAATATTTTCTCCTACATTCGGACTTACGTTAGAAACTACTTTAGTAAGACTCAGATCAGCAAGATCTTCTACTACAATAGTCACAGTTGACGTATTGTTAAGATGTTTCGAAGGATCAGGATCTTCATCCGGACTGCTTATTTCAGCAGTATTGGCAATTGTTCCGGTTTTTAAAGTTTTTACGGTAATAGCTAAAGTCTTGCTTGAAGTATTGTTCAGATCACCAATTGTCCAGATACCGGTTGTATTATCGTATCCTGCAGGTGATGAACTTACATAAGCTAAAGCACCGGCTGGCAGAATATCCTTAACAATCACATTCTTCGCATCATTTGGTCCCAGATTTTCAGCTACAATCAGATAGGTTAATGTTTCACCTAATGCATAGCTTGCCTTCTTATTAATAACTGATTTCGTTACTGCAAGATCTGTATAACATTTTTTCACTACAAAACTCAATGGAGTACGATCACTTATGCAACCATCCGGCGTAACAGCTTCAGCATAATAAGTATAAGTCTTAGCTTCAGTAGGGGTTACTACAAAGCCATCAAGGGTTGCCTCACCTATTGAGCTTCCGCCAGTTGGAGTGGTATACCATTTAACGGTATTACCCTGACTAACTGCGAATAGTTTATTTGCTCCTCCCAGACAAATTTCCGGATCACATTTTATTCCTACCGGAGGAAGTGGCTTAGGAGAAATTGTCAGGATTATATTCTTGAATGCTGCCGGACATAATTCTTCTGAAGGTTTATTAGTTGTCAGGGTTAAGATTACAGACCCGGCAGAAATATCTGCCTGCGAAGGAGTGTACTTAGCCGTCAAACTATTTACATTATCAAATGTACCCGTTCCGGAGGTTGTCCATTTTGCACTGGTTGCTGAACCACCTATCGTTCCTGCTAACTGAACAGGACCTGATCCTGCACAAACTTTAGCAAGTGGTGCGATATCAACTGTTGCAGGAACTGAGCAATCACATGGTACAATGCCCACTGTAATTATTGCCGGAGCACTATAGCAACCTGCTGCTGATTTCTCAAATAAATAATATGCTCCACTGGTTACTGCAGCCGGATTCGAGACTAAGGCTGATGTTGATGAATTACTCACATGCCATTCATAAACACCTCCAGCAGTTGAAGGAGATCCCGGAATCTGTGCTGTTAAGTTCGCAGTCAATGCAGGGCATTGGTTGTTAATCGAACTATGTGCTAAAACAGGTGTACCAGGGATCGGATTAACTGTTATTACAACTGGTTTTCTTACACTGATACAGGTTTGTGCTGAAACAGCTTCTGCATAATATGTGGTATTAGAAGATGGACTCACTGTATAAATCTCAGCACTGGCCGAAGTATGTACAGGTGATCCTCCACTTGAAAGTAAATACCAGTTGATTGTATTTCCTGCAGAAGTAGCCGAGATATCAACACTACCTCCCTGACAAATTGTTTTAGAATCAGATACAGTTAGCTCAGGTGTTGGATTAACTGTAAGTTTTTGATAAGCGGTAGCTGTGCAACTACCATTTGTCGCAACCACAGCATAATAATATACACCGGCTGTTGATGGTAATTCTGCTAAACTTGGAGTATAAGATTTTCCTGTTGCTCCACTAACCGGACTTCCCAAAACTTTTGTACTCGTAAATGAATACCATTGATATTGGTTCGGATCATTAACAATTAATGCATCAGAAGATTGGAAAGTTACTGTCTTGCCTAAACAAGCAACATATGCTGTTTCAACAAGATCGGCCTTTTTATTAATTACTACTGATACCGTTGCTGTTGCTGCATTACACAACGTCGATTGGCCATCAGGATCATCTGTCGTTACTGTGAAACTCACTGAACCTGATGTAATATCCGCCTGCGACGGAGTATAAATCGTAGGACTCAGGGTACTGGTACTAAAGCTTCCTGTTCCATTGGTACTCCAGGTTAAAGTATTTGCTCCGCCTCCTTTTGTCGCTGTCAGATTTATTAAACCACCAGCACAAATAGGACTAACTGGACTTATCACAATTGTAGCTGGATTTGCACAA
>NZ_FOXH01000023.1:26283-81914 GCF_900115665.1 Pseudarcicella hirudinis | reverse complement strand
AGTGCGGCTAATTCCAGCAATATAGTATTGAATGTAAATGTATTGGATAAAGCAGAGAAGGACAAGAAAATAGAGGCTGTTTGGGGGTATTTGGGGGATAAAGGGGAGGAGACGAGTACTTTTACAGGAGAGTTAGATGAAGAGTTATTGAAAAAAATATTTCCTCAAGTTTCAGAAAATGACTCCCGTAATATTTTACCTTTTTTGAATCAATATCTTGTAGAATTTAGCATGAATTCATGTCAAGAAAGAATTATGTTTTTCACCCAAATTGCAGAAGAAACAGATAATTTAAGATTATTGGAAGAAGTAAAAAGTGGATGGGCAAGTAGTATCTCTAAGTACAAAGGACGTGGAATGTTTCAACTAACAGGCTTAAGTAACTACCGAAATTTTGAGAATTATTGTAAAACTTTGGGAGAAAATGTCGACTTTATTAATAACCCAAGTGCTGTAGCTGAACCTAAATATTCAGTATTGTCTGCATTTTGGTTTTGGGATATAAATAATTGTAAAAAGTACTCAAAAGTATTAACAGAAGAAAACATGTTTAAAATTGCAAAAATTACAAACTGTGGTTCTATTTCATCAAACTGTTCACATAATGATCAAGAACAACCTTGTTATACTTGTGAGCCTAATGGTTGGGATAAAAGAAAGAAAGAATTTGAAAGACTTAAAAAATTATTTCCTTGTAACTAGAATAATGCCTTGTAAAATGGAAAAATATTTAATAATCCTAATGATTTTTTTGTCAATTAGTTGCCTAGGGCAATCAAACAACAAACCGAAACTTGATACAATTCCTTTCGATTTATCGCAAGGTCATATTTACGATACAACTTATATTGACTTGAATCTAGACAATAAAAAGGATATTTTTATAAAGTTTAGTTATTACAATTTCGATGTAAATATACCTACAAATGAGTATCAACAACAATTAGCAATTTATTTTAATGTAGGGGATGAAAAATTTATTTACATATGTAAGAACAAATCGTTACTATTTTACGTATATACTTCTATAAAGAAGTTAGATTCCGGAGGGTTTGTAGTTATCAATGAAGGTTCTGGTCAGGATTGGAATAGATACTACTGTTATTTTATATATGATAAATCTCAAAATGAGTGGTTTCTTTACAAGAATGAGGTATATAGAGCTTATTATGAAAAGGGCAAAGATACTGAAAGCCTAAATTTAATTAGTAAACAGGACTATCAAGACAATCAAAGGATTAAATTCAGTGAAGTAAATTTTGTTAAACTATTTCAAAAATTCTTAGAAGAAGTTCCAGACCCTCCATACTATGAAAAAATTAAAGTTGACCGAGCTATAATATTTAGTGAACCAGAAGTTAAAACTAGCATGTATCTAATAAAAGGAGATGAAGTTAAAATTGTCAAAGAAAAAGGGGGATATTTAAAAATTTATTATTTTGGAAAAAATCGCATCGAAGGCTGGATAAAGAAAACAGATGTAGAATAGCTATAATAAAGCAGGTCGGAAGGCTTGCTTTTATTTTTATGTTGTTTGAGAGATAAACCTCAGGAAGACCATCAAGCTACCTTTCCGGTTACAGGTACACAATTACATGAAATATTCCCGGACACACCACAAGACAGATGTGATGAGGTGGCAAGTATAATTAATACGTACAGTGATGACTATGGTTTAACAACACCCGAACGAATGGCTCATTTTATAGGACAGATTGGGGCGGAAACCATGTTGAAAAACTTAGATGAGAAATCCTATTCAGCTTCAAGAATTTTAACAGCCGATAAAACACGAACAATCAGAACACATAATGGTAAAAAAGTGCTGAAATATTGTTCAATTTTTGAGGGTTATTCTGCTGATGGAGCAAGTTGTCCTTATCCATATTGCGACGAAGATATAGTCGTGCCAGAAGGTAGTTATAGTGGTAGTTATGCATCTACAACTTTTATGCAAGGTATGAACAAAACAGTTAGAGCTAACATGGTAGATGAATTACCTCGTGATCCTGACTTTTTTAATGTGGTATATGCTTGTCAGTTAAATAATGGAGGAATCGAATCAGGCGATGGCTATCGCTTCAGAGGACGTGGCTTTATACAAATAACCGGGCAAACCAATTATCAAACAATGGTTCAGGCAAAGTGGGACGCAGTTCATGGAACTGGCACCAAAGATTTTATGTGTCGAAGTGAGACTTGCGACAAGAACCTGGATAACATTGCTAACGATTTAGACTTCTCCATGCTTATTTCACTTACTTTCTGGAAGGCTGGAAAAACAAATGATTTAGCAAACAAAGTGGATGAAAGCTCAATAGAAAAGGTTACAGAAGCGGTAAATGGAAAAGCAATTGGACTACCAAACAGAACACTATATACCAATAAAGCATATGAAATACTCAAAAAATAAACTCATAGTTATTTTGCTTTTAATAGCAAACATTGCCATGTCTCAGGATACAGATGTCCCTTCAAATCTTAAAGACTTTGAGGGAATATGGCAGTTTATTCCCTCTGAAGGAAGTAATGATACTACTTTTACCTTAATAGATATTTTTAAGAAAGGAAGAATTCTAAAGATTTTTGAATGGCACGATTCAAAAAATGTGTTGGTAGCTATGAGATTAATTGGTTTTTCACCCAAAAACAAGAATATTGTTAAGTTATCAGATTTAGAAGAAACAGGGCAACGGATGTATTTTTATAGACCCAACCCCCAAGCCCCCAATGATAGCATAAAGTATTTTGATCAAGCAAGTCCTAGTTGCTTTGCCAGTTTTAATGGTTTAGGTACCGATAATTATGAGCCTCCGTCGAATGGGAAACCTAATTATTTCTTGTTTAATTTCGATGGTCGAGAGTATGAATATTACAGGCAGATTAAACACATACCTAATTATATAGTAGGAGCCTTGCTCGAAAACAAAAAAGAATTGTATAAGGTGGAGACATTTTTAGGGGTAAAATATGCAAAAATCAAAATTGACAAAAGTTTTATTTTCAGTTTACCAACAAAAAGAACTAATATATATATACTTAAAGATGATCCTGTCCAAGTACTAGAAACAAAAGACGATTGGCTAAAAATTCGCTATTATGGCAACAGTGAGGAGAATGGGAAAACCATCGAAGGCTGGATAAAGAAAACAGATGTAGAATAGCTATAATAAAGCAGGTCGGAAGGCTTGCTTTTCTTTTTGGTATATCAATGCTGTTTGGGGGTATCTGGGGGATAAAACCCGGGAAGACCATCAAGCTACCTTTCCCGTTACAGGCACCCAATTACATGAGATATTCCCGGATACACCACAAGACAGATGTGATGAGGTGGCTGCTTTGCTGAACAAATATTCAGATAAGTTTGAGATAAATACTCCACTAAGAATGGCACATTTTCTGGGGCAGATTGGAGTTGAAACAGGAGGGCTAAAGCATACAAAAGAAATACCTTGTTATAAAGAAAAGGCAATTAGGGGAAATTTTGGAAAAAATTATTATTGTGATTTATTTGTTGGCTTCGATTGTGTGAATTTAGATGACTGTGCTACGACAACACAGAGAGTTAAATGCATACAAGGTGTTCCAACTACAACAGAAGAAATAAAAGAAAAGTATCTCTGTAGTTCAGCTCTATTTGATTATGTATATTCTTGCTCTGCAAGATTGAAAGGTGGTTTATATGATTTAGGGAATGGTAGCCCTAATAGTAAAGATGGCTCTACATTTTTGGGGAGAGGGTTTATACAACTGACTGGAAAAGCAAACTATGAAGACATAAGTACTTTGTGGAATAAAGATCCTGAAAATGCTAATAATAAAAAATATTTTCATAAGCAAGCATCAGACGGTGGTCATATAGATGAACTTGAGACAGACTTGGATGTTGCAATGAAAGCAAGTATGTATTACTGGAAATGGAAAGATTGTAATTCTAAGGCAGATAATGATGATACTGCTGGGGTAACATATAATATAAAAGGGAGTGATGACGATAAAGAGGTTGAAAATCGCGGTACTATTAAAAATAAAGCAATTGACGTACTAAAATAAACAATTATGAAAAGGTATTTGTATTTCTTGTTAGGAATAATTCCACTCTTCTCAAATCTTTGCGTTGCTCAAAATCTTAAATTGTCCGATATAAAAGGTGTATGGCGAAGTGGGAAATATGAGGACAATTTCCGTATTTTTTATGGTGATAGTGTGGTATCAGTAGGACTAAGGAATAACAAAGGAATAAATCTTAATTTCAGTAAAATAGGGTTTCTTGCTAATAATGACCCCTATTTGTTGCACTTAGATTCTATCCAAAATAAAAACGTTGAGGATAGTGTATTTCGTTATTTAAGAATAAACGTAGAAGATGAAGATATTAAGCATTTAAAGATTAAAAATGAAGAAAGCGAAAACGGTATATTTTATTTTGGAGGGATATTAAGTAAATTAGGTATTGATGAGGTTCCCGTTCAAGTAGGCACACGCATGGAAATTATCAATGTAAATGTACACATTTACATAAAAGAAAAAGATTTACCACCATTATTTATACATAGATTATCATTAAAATATTCGGAACAAGTATTGAAAAGAATTTTGGGTAAATCTTTTTTGAAAATAAAAATACCAAATGCTTTTATTTATACGCAGCCTACAATTGTAGGCAAAACGTATCTTCTCAAGAATGATATGATAGAAGTAGTAAAAGAAAAAGAAATCAAGGGTATAAAATGGATTAACTTTCGCTATTATGGCAACAGTGAGGAGAATGGGAAAACCATCGAAGGCTGGATAAGGAAAACAGATGTAGAATAGCTATAATAAAGCAGGTCGGAAGGCTTGCTTTTCTTTTTGGTAAATCAATGCTTCCCCCTCATTTGTATCCGCGCATAAACAACAGAAAATGAGATAGCGATTAATGTTTAACCGTATTTGAGCATAAATTTTGGGAGGAGTCTTCATAGGCTAATTCAAAATAACTGAAAATACCTTCCGTGAATAATAAACAGATAAGGGTTTGCCTGGCATGAGCTAAATTGATTCTTGTTGTTTGATTTACAACTACAAACGAATCCCCTTCCTCCAATTTTCAGTTTATTTCATTTCGCCTATATTGCTTTTCCCGACCAAAGAAAAGTAAGCCATTAAATATGAGACAAAGACGAAGATCCTTTGTCTCATATCCCAAACGCTAATCCTGTAAATTAAACGTACGTTTTACTTCTTCATAATCGCTCCAGTTTACTCCTGCCAGTTTTCCTGCTTTTACCCCGCCCGGAATAATAACATACCGGAATTGATGCGTGTTTGCAGGGCCTGAAGAATAAATATTCTGGCTGTTTACAAAAGAAACTCTTACATTTCCGGGACTCGCAATATATGTCCAGGAGTCTGTACTACCATTTGCAACTACTGTATAGCTCAGTTGTACCACTTTATCTTTCAATCCCAAAGACGAAGTATAACCATTTAGTTTGCCATACACCAAAACAGCTCCTTTATCAATAATATCTGCGGTGATTTGCGTAGCAGCTTTATTATAGGAAAAAACAAAAGTTGTAAAAAGTGTTTCTTTACCCCAGACATCCGGTGTAAACCAGTCAGAATAAATAACATTTGCTGTTCCCGGATCACCTTTCGGGCCGGCAACACCTGCAGCTCCGGCAGCTCCGGCAGCTCCGGCAGGGCCTACAGCACCTTCTTTGCACGACGAAATACACAGAAATAAGAACAAACCTGAAATGAGCAATAAACTTTGTAAAGTTTTCATGGGCATGAGATTTTAAAGGGTTCTCTCAAAATTACTTCCATAAAATTGCTTTCGTTAGCGTACTACTACGTTCCTGAGTAAACGGTCATTAGCGTATAAATACCTTATTTTCAAACAAAAAGTCCCGGTAATGCTGAATTTCCGGGACTTTAAAATATGCTGTTTTTTTCTGCAAACAGCGAAAATACTTATTCCATTACTTTTGGTACTCTGAAATATTCTTCATCTTTCTTCGGAGCATTCAAAAGCCCTTGTTCTCTGGTAATATTCGGAACAATCTTATCTTCACGAAGTGCATTAACTTCTTCTGTCATATGAATGAGCGGCTGAACATTCTCAGTATCCAATTCATTCAGTTCTTCCATCCAGGTAAGTACTGAATTAAGAGAATCTATCATTTCATGGTCTGATGACTCACTCATTTCCAACCTGGCAAGGTGTGCTATCTTCTGTAATGTCTGTTGGTCAATCTGCATAATTTATATTTTTCAATATCCTGAAACCTATTCCTGTATGAAAAGGAAGATTTCAACATATCTTATACTAATGATCTATTCCTGTTTATCATCTCTGCCTCTCAACTTCTTGTCATCCATGTGTTTATTTAAAAACTCATTGATTTTGTCAATATCAAACGCTGTTTTGATCTCCCCGAAAGAATTAATCTCAATGTCAAATCCATCCAGTTCTTTATGTACTTTCGGCGTTTCTTTCTTTGGAGCTTCTTTCTTTTTAGCCATTTCTTTATCTGATTCGTTGTCCGTCGGCCGGATACTTTTAATTTTTAGTATAAAGCATTAATCTCAAAATAACATTTTAGGTTCATTTTTTCCGGAACAATACGAATCAAACTGTTAAACACCTAAAGTAGATACCGCTTTTTCCAAACGTGCCAGAACCTCCGTTTTTCCCATAATTTCCATAGAAAGCATTAAATCAGGCCCTGCTCCTACTCCGGTAATTGCTACCCGGAGCATTTGCATGATTTTACCCATTTTAATACCCGCTTTTTCAAGCTCTGCGCTTAAAAGATGTTTTATTTCCTCTGCAACAAAGTTATCCAGAGCAGGCAAAGCCTCCTTAAAAGCAACAATTCCTTTTTTAGCATCATCGTTCCATTTAGAAGAAACGATCGCTTCGTCGTAGTTTTCAGGGGCATTAAACAGGAACTGCGCTTCCTGTACAATTTCCTGTGGGAAAGTTACCCTTTCTTTAAACAAATGAACAATTTTGACAGCTTTTTCCAGTTCAACATCCGACAAATATTGTTTTGCCAGTTCTTCATCAGACTGTAATTTCAGGTACTGCTGATTGAACCATTTCGCTTTATTAATGTCAAATTTTGCACCGGACTTACTGATTCTTTCCAGAGAAAAAGCTTCGATAAGTTCATCCATCGTAAACATTTCCTGCTCCGTTCCCGGATTCCAGCCTAAAAATGCCAGAAAATTCACTACAGCATCTTTCAAATATCCATCTTCCCGAAAACCTCTGGCGACATTTCCTGAAACAGGATCATTCCATTCTAAAGGAAATACAGGGAAACCTCCTAAATCTGCATCTCTTTTAGACAATTTACCATTTCCTTCGGGTTTTAAAAGCAAAGGTAAATGGGCAAATTTAGGCATAGTATCTTCCCAGCCAAATGCACGATACAATAAAATATGCAAAGGTGCCGAAGGTAACCACTCTTCCCCGCGTATTACATGTGAGATTTCCATCAAATGATCATCCACCACATTTGCAAGATGATAAGTCGGCATACCGTCAGACTTCATCAGAACTTTATCATCAACTGCGGAAGAATGTACTACAACCCATTCACGGATCAGGTCTTTAAAACGGATTTCTTCTTTCGCCGGAACTTTTAAACGAATTACATAAGGCTCTCCTGCACTAAGTTTAGCCTCTACTTCCTCAGCTGAAAGAGTCAGGGAGTTTTTGAGACGTGTTCTGGAAATAGCATTATATTGAAAAGCACTCCCCTGACTTTCGAAAGTCTGGCGCATGGCATCCAGTTCTTCAGATGTATCAAAGGCATAATAAGCTTTTCCGGAATCAAGCAATTTTTTAGCATACTCCATATAAATAGGCTTACGCTCCGACTGGCGGTATGGTGCATGAGCTCCTCCTACACTTTGCCCTTCATCAATAGTTATCCCAACCCAGTTAAGTGCTTCTAAAATATAATTTTCAGCACCCTCTACAAAACGGGTCTGGTCTGTATCCTCTATCCTCAATAACATTTTGCCACCTGTTTTTCTGGCAAAAAGATAATTATATAGCGCCGTTCTTACCCCTCCAATATGCAAAGCCCCTGTAGGACTTGGAGCAAAACGAACTCTTACCTGGTCACTCATTGTGTATATTATTTATTTCTGCCGAATTAAAATCAGCTATGTATTTTTCAATTCTCTAAAACCTGTAATCCACAAAGATACGGCTTTTTAAGGTTGAATCTGAGATTGTTTTCAAACCAATCTTACAAATCGGATTACAGAACAGCAATACAGGAAATTTCCACATTTACATCTTTTGGCAAACGTGCAACTTCTACGGTCTCACGAGCCGGAGGATTTACTGAAAAATAGCTGCCATAAACCTCATTGATTTTCCCGAAATTATTCATGTCTTTTACAAAAATGCTGCACTTTACCACGTTTTCAAAGGTCATTTCTGCTGCACCTAAAATGGCTTTAAGATTCTCCATCACCTGACGGGTTTCATCTTCAATACTTGCTCCGGCTTCTGCCAATGCAATAGCAACCTGACCTGAAACATATAAGGTTCCGTTAGAAAGAACCGCCTGAGAATATGGACCTATTGCAGCTGGTGCCTTTTCGGTAAAGATAATTTTCTTTGACATTTTATCGTTTTTAGATTTGCCTTTCAGGGGCTTTTGTTGGAAATGTATTCAGATTCTGACTATTTTAGAGAGGAATCGGATGAGATTCCTAAATTTGCCTGCAAGTTACAAAATCATCTTATTTTATTCCCAGTACTATTTTTAAAAATCACCTTATGCTAGCAATAAATCGTATCCATCACGTAGCTGTTATTGTTTCAGATTATGAAAAATCGAAACATTTTTATACCGAAATCATGGGCTTCCAAATCATTCAGGAAATCTACAGATCTGAAAGAGAGTCTTATAAACTGGATTTATCCGTGAACGGGCTTTATCAGATTGAACTTTTTTCCTTTCCGAAACCTCCCGCAAGAGTTTCCCGCCCGGAAGCATGTGGCTTAAGACACCTTGCTTTTGAAGTGAATGATGTGGAGCAGGTGCGTGAACAACTTTTGACAAAAAACATTGTTTGTGAGGCCATCAGGATTGATGAATATTCAGGAAAGAAATTTTTCTTCATTGCCGATCCTGACGATCTTCCTGTTGAATTCTACGAAATATAACATTTCTTCAACATCAGTCATTTCATGAATCTGCAAAAATGTAAATTCATGAAATGACCGGATTCATATCATTTTATCGGGAAACACGGTTCTTATCAACCCAATAAGCCCAGATTATAATAATCCATTGCAATTGAGCTCCCCAGGCAATTCCTGAGACGCTTACCGGCGGTGGCCCGAGGATACTTGACAGATAGACCATTACCAAAAATACAATCAAACCCCAAAAGCCAAAACTTCCGGCTTTGTTAACAGCTTTGGTTGCTTTAATATAAATGGCAATCCCGATGGTAAATAATAAACCTTCTGCTAATAATGTTCCGGTAAGAGATTTCCATAACCCGAAACCCACATATTCAGATGCTCCGGGGGTGATCGGTAAATCAGGAATATGAACAAACAAATCCAATATCCAATGACTCAGTACACAAACCCCGATGAGTACCGACGCCCCTAAATCCTTCTTAAACACCCAGTATAGTAAGCCCCCTGAAAACGACCAGCCTAATACAGCCAGCAAACTATGTGAAATGGGGTAACTGGTAAATTCTAATGACCCCACTTCAGTAATTCCCGGTTTTATGGAAACTTTCTCAAGTCCTAAAAGCAATAAATCGGGCCATAAAAGATCTAAAAACTGAGAAGCAATAAATAAGGTCCCTAATGAGATCTGAGGTTTTAAAGCCTTTGAACCCATCCCTACTGCGAAATGTCCGATAAACATAGTATTAAAAATTAAAGGTTTTGATAAAATCAGTTAAAAACGATATCCAAAATGAACTGTCGGAAAAAATGTCCAGCGGCTTTCCTGATATTTTTGTTTTTCAAAATCAATCTTTTCCGCTGGCAATGAATAATCGACTCCAACCCAGGGAGTGATGTACAAACCTCTCTGAATACCTTCTTTGGGTTTGTTCAAAAAGAACCGGTAACCAATATGAGGGCCAAAACCCAATCCATGACCTCCGGCACTTTCTCCGGATTGCTTATAGACAGCTTCTGTCCGGGAGTATCCAAAACTAAAACCTGTGTATAAACCACGTGTCGTTTTTCCGTTAAAGTGATAATGTGCTTTTACGCCGAATCCCTTGTGTGTGACCCTGAAACCACTATTACCTGAATAACCTTCCGGCTCCTCAATACCAAAAACACCTAAATCGAAACTCCAGTTGGAAAATGGCTGATATATTCCGTGAAGAGAATAACCTTTCAGTATATAGGCAACAGGATCAACTTCTACACCAAAAGATGGAAAATTATCGGGAATCTGGGAAAGAGATTGATACCCCTGGAAACATAAAAACAAAGTGAAAATCTTTTTCATTGAAAATGCTTTTTTTAGTTTAACCGATTCAAAATTATTCGGTTATTAAATCAGCATCGACCGATTTTCTTAAGTTGTACGTCCGTTTTCAGAAAGTCGGACGCTTATTTATTTCTAAAATCAGAAGGAGTTGTACCTGTGAATTTTCGGAAAGCCGTATTAAAAGACGATTTGGAATTAAATCCGCAATCCATGGCAATACCAAGAATGGAAAAACGATTAAATCGCTCATCATTGAGCCGGAGTTTTATTTCTTCAATTCTGCAACGATTAATAAGATCAAAGAAAGATTCCTGATAATGGCGGTTTATTATTTCAGAAACCTGGTAAGCCGGAGTATTCAGTTGTTCACTTAACTGGCTAAGAGATAAGTCGCTTTGAATGAAGATTTTATCAGAAAACAGTAATTTTTCCAGTTTTTCAACCAGAATTGCAGCTTGTTCTTCAGAAACATGGTAGGTGTTTCGCCTACCCTTTTCGTTTGAGAGAAGAGGCTCCGGATCAGTTATTACCGGATTTTCTGCAATCTGTTCAGGCATATTCACAACAACACGCTTTCCCCAGGAAGTATAGGCCAAAGCGTAAATCACCGCGCTCAAAGACAAACCCATTACATTATTTGTCAGCACAAAATCAAGCGGTATGAAAAAAGACAGTCCATAAATGATAAAAATGAAAATCATAAGTGTGAGATAAAGATTCAGGAGAAACGCTGCTTTGTCAAGACTGATTTTGTCAATATCCGAGAAATTATTCTTTAACCAGTTCTGAAAACGTCTGACGAGTTTCAGACTTAAGAAAACATAAATGCTTATATGAACGATTCTAATGGTTTGAACCGTCAGCACAAATTGGTTTTGTTTTTTATTAAGCAGAATTTGTTCTCCGAAAGCAATTTTTTCCTGCCCTCCTAAAGTATAAAAGGGAATAAGACAAATTGTGTAGAGGAAGAATGGAATGAAGTGAAAAATACTTTTTTCAGGAAGAGAGCCTTTAGTGATAAAATGAACGTAAAAGTAGAGAAGTGGTCCGAACAACAGAACCATCGGATCTGCTACCCGGATAAGATGTGGAAAAACTTTATAATATCCTGAAAGTCCTAAAACGGCCCCCAGCAAAGCAAAAGACATTACCAGAACAAGCAGAGAAAGAATCCTGTTTTCCTTTGCATCGGTTTGATGGCTGAATAATAAAAAAGCCAGAAATATTCCCTGAATTGCAGCAGTAAAATTAATAATTGATAGTATCTCCATAGATTTCCGACTCAGATCCTAAATTATAGGTCAATTATCGCAATTCAAAATAATCAGAAATGAGCCGGTTAATATCAGGCAATTCTCCGGAAAGTTCAATAAAAATACTGGCCTCTCCTTCTAAAAAAGTGAAAGGAATTTCTTAGGGATTGCTGTTTCAAAATGCAGTTTTTCCCTGGAAACAGGATGTGTGAAAGACAATACCCAGGCATGAAGCCCAAGGCGGCCAATCGGATCAACAGTTGCACCATATTTACTGTCACCGACAATACTATGGCCAAGGTCTTTCATATGAACACGAATCTGGTTCTTTCTTCCGGTTTCCAGATTTACTTTCAGTAAAGTGAAATTCTGATTCTGTTTTAAGGTATCATAATGTGTCACGGCATATTGTCCGTGATTCGGATTCGGACTTGAATACACAACAAGGGCCTTACTTTCCTGTAAATAAGAGGTAATTGTTCCCTCTTTTTCTTCAGGAGTTCCTTCAATCACAGCCAGGTAGGTTCTTTCCATGATAGTTGCAGTCCATGATTCCTGCAAAAGTTTCTGGATTTTTTCACTTTTTGCAAACATCATTAAACCTGAAGTCTCTCTGTCAAGGCGATGTACAACAAATATTCTGTTTCCGGGATCCTGTTTTTTTACATGAGCACTTAAAATACTGTAGGCAGTCTGATTTTTTTCATGCAGCGTAGCAATCGACAGCATTCCCTCCTGCTTTTCTATGATAATCAGATCTTTATCTTCAAAAATAATTGTCAATCCTCTGTATTTCTGTTCCGGTGCCGCCTTGGTTTTTCTTACTTCAACTTTTTCTCCTGTTTTCAGGATATGATTAAATTGTGTTACCACCTGGCCTTCTACCAGAATCTGCTTATCCCTCAAAAAGCTTTTTATATTATTACGGCTTTTATTGGGCATTTGTTCAATCAGAAATTTCATCAATTCCGCTTCCTGAGTCACCACAAAACCTGTAGTATTTGCAGTTTTATTTTCCTTAAAGTTGCCTTTATGTTCTTTATTACTAGTTCTTTCTCTCATTTTATTTTAGGAAAACGGAAAAACTCCGCGGAAATCTTTGATATAAAAATTACTGAATCATCTGGCAGCATGTATCATCATATCATGCTTATTACCTGCAAAGGTACTATTAAAATCAAAGATTTAACTTCGAAAATTACCCGGGTATAAAAATATAAAAGGCTGCCCCGGTAAAGAGGCAACCTTTTAATATCAGAAAGTTTCTGAAACCTAAGCCAGAGAAGTATTCATTACTTCAGTTTGCTTACGAATAGATTCCAGGTGAACCAGCTTGAATAATTCTTCTACAAATTCAGGATATAAGCCTAAACCTTTAGCTTGTCCTGCACGGTCAGCATGAACCTGCTTCCAACGATCAAGTTGTAAAACAGCTACATTATTATCACGCTTATATTCACCTAATTTTTCAACAACCGACATACGAGCTGCCAATACTTCCAGTAATTCACGGTCGATATTGTCAATTTTAGCACGAAGGGCTGTTAATTCATCAGTAAAATCTGCGCCATAAGAAGCCTTACGAACATCTAATTCACGAAGCATTTCTCCCAAAGCTTCAGGAGTAAGCTGCTGTGAAGCATCAGACCATGCCTGATCCGGATCACGGTGGGTCTCAATAATCATCCCGTCATAATTCAGATCAAGGATTCTTTGAGAAAGTTCCATCAGCAAAGCACGTTTTCCTGCCATGTGAGATGGATCACCGATGATAGGTAACTGCGGAAACAAACGTTTCATTTCAACCGCAATCTGCCACATTGGAGAGTTACGATATTTTGTTTCCTGAGCATTAGAGAAACCACGGTGGATAGCACCTAATTTCTTAATACCCGCACCTTGCAAACGTTCAAAAGCCCCAACCCAAAGAGCTAAGTCCGGGTTTACAGGGTTTTTAACAAGTACTGGTACGTCAACACCTTTAAGGGCGTCAGCTATTTCCTGTACGTTGAAAGGGTTCACAGTAGTTCTTGCCCCAATCCACAATACGTCAACACCATACTTCAAGGACAATTCGATGTGTTCAGGAGTGGCTACTTCAACTGCAATTGGCAGACCTGTCTGCTTTTTCGCTTCAACGAGCCACGGCAAAGCCGCTTCACCCATACCTTCAAAACTGCCTGGACGAGTACGAGGTTTCCATACGCCAGCACGCATGATGTGTGCGTAACCTTCTGCTTTGATTCGGTTAGCAGTTTCTAGGACTTGTTCTTCTGTCTCAGCTGAACAAGGGCCTGCAATAATGAGTGGTTTGCCGTCAGTATTAATCCATTCCTGCATCGGCACTACGTCTAAATTAGCGTTCATGGCAACCGGTTGATTTTAATTAGTAGGTCAATTATGGCAATTCGAAAGAAATTTTAGTAATTTTCAACGACAACCTTAATTTTAATCATAATCTTAAAAAGCAAAGAAATTTTTGATAATTTCCTGAATAACAGAATAAAATTCAATTAAATTGTTAATCAGATTTCTTTAAGATATCAGAGCCTGCGACTCCATAACGAACTTACTATTTGAAAAAAAAATAAAAATTGTTTTTGTATTATTCTAATATGTTATATTTGCACGTTTTTCTGTAATTCAAAAGGCATCACTCGAAACCTCCAATATTTTTTGTATATCCAAAAGTAATCAAAACAATTTAGTCCTTTGTTGGATACTTTTCACAGATAATAACCAAAATGTCAAGCACACACGCAACAGCGACCAAATCCAGGGTTTCATTTGAGGATACCTCAGTAGCATTCTCTTATAAATCTAATGCTCAATTACGCAAGACTTATTTCATATTTGCATGTATGAATCAGAATTGGCTTGTAAAGTTAGGCACTTTTTTTATCAAACTCTTGCTTTTTCTTCATTTTCCTGTAAAAAAGTTAATTAAATATACTGTGTTTGAGCAGTTTTGTGGTGGAGAAACACTACAGGAATGTAATAGAACCATAGAAAATTTGGACAAAGTTCATATTGGTACAATTTTGGACTATTCCGTTGAGGGGGAAGAATCGGAAGCAAGTTTCGACCGTACATTAAAAGAAATTCTGGAAACCATTGAAAAAGCACATAATAATTCTGCCATTCCATTCGCCGTATTCAAAGTAACCGGTATCGCCAATACAGAATTATTGAATAAAATCCAGGATGAACATGATTTGACAAATGACGATAAGGCTGCTTATGAAAGAGTTCGTGAAAGAATGAATATGCTTTGTAAAAGAGCAGCAGAGCTGGATGTGAAGATATTTGTAGATGGAGAAGAAAGCTGGATTCAGGATACAATTGATACATTGACTTATGGCATGATGGAAAAATATAATCATGACAAGTGTATCGTTTTCAATACTTACCAGATGTATCGCAGAGATATGCTGGACAATCTGAAGCTTGCTGCCAAAGATGCTCGTGAAAAAGGTTATTTCCTGGGTGTAAAACTGGTCAGAGGAGCTTACATGGAAAAAGAACGTCAGAGAGCTCATGAAAACGAATATTGCGAGCCTGTTCATACAACAAAAGAGGCTACTGATAAAGATTATAATTCAGGGATTGATTTCTGTGTTGAAAATCGTGAAACTATTTCAATTTGTGTAGGTACTCACAATGAATACAGCTGTAAATACCTGGTTGATCTGATGAAGAAAAACAATATTTCTCATGACGACAAGCATTTCTATTTCGCTCAGCTTTTAGGTATGTCTGATAATATTTCATTCAATCTGGCCAAAGCAAATTACAATGTAGCAAAATATGTTCCTTATGGACCCGTTGAAGCGGTAATGCCTTATCTTTTCAGAAGAGCTGAAGAAAATACTTCAATTGCCGGACAAACCAGCCGCGAGTTTTCTTTAATCCGTAAGGAAATGATTCGTCGTAAAAAGAAAAGCGCCTGATTTCAGGAAATGTAATTTTGACCTAAGCCATTGAAGCAAGCTTCAATGGCTTTTTTGTTTTACAGAACAGTCCGTTTTCCTGGCTTGTAGTAAATGATGTAAATTCCGGGTAAATCTGACAAAATTGCAAATTATACCGTCATTAGGTAAATTACCAGCCAACATCATAATCTTCAGGATACAAAATGAGCATAGAAGAATTGCAACACATCTGTGAACAGTTCAAGGGTGTTACACAGGATATTAAGTGGGAAAGTCATTTATGTTTTAATGTAGGACAAAAAATGTTTTTAGTAACTCTTCCGGACGGCTTTCCCCATACTGCTTCTTTTAAAACCACAAACGAATACTTCGAAGAACTGTGTAACAGAGAAGGAATTATTCCGGCACCCTATCTGGCCAGACATCAATGGGTTCATCTTGATGATATTAATCGCTTAAGCAGGATTGAGTGGGAGAAATATATCAGAATTTCCTATGAACTTGTGTACGATAAGTTACCGTCAAAATTGAAGAAAGAAATAGTTTAAATATTACAGTATATTCTGACCGGATAATTTTCAGTCAACCTTTATTAACCTTTAGGGTCAAATCAAACATATGGAAGTTTTAGTTTTCAAAGATTATGAAGCATTGTCAGCAGCTGCTGCCAATCAAATGCTGGATTTAATAAGGTCTGATCCTTATGCTGTTCTTTGTCTGGCATCTGGAAGTTCGCCATTAAGGGCCTATCAATGTTTTGCAGATGCGGTGCAAAAAGAACAACTTGATTGCAGCAAGTGTACCATTATCGCACTTGACGAATGGCTGGGAGTTTCGCCGGAAGACTCAGGGAGCTGTCATTACTTTTTGTCAGAAAATCTGTTAAATCCCCTGAATATCCCTACCCGGAATGTACATTTATTTGATGGCCTGACAACAGACCCTGAAGCTGAATGCGAAAAAATTAACCGGTTCATCACTCAGATAGGAGGCATTGATTTAATGATCGTCGGGGTAGGTATGAACGGACATATCGGTTTTAATGAACCCGGCACCCCGACTGATAATTATGCCCATGTAATTGATCTGGATGAGATTACAAGAACAGTCGGACAGAAATACTTTGACAAACCTACATTACTCCAAAAAGGTATTACAATGGGTCTGAGGAATCTCCTGGAAGCGAAAAAAGCTATTTTAATGGCAAACGGTTCAAAAAAGGCAGAAATCATTCAGAAAACCGTTGAAGGAAAGGTAAGCACGGAGTTACCTTCAAGTATAATGCAAAACCATACAAATGCGCTTATAATGATTGATGAAGAAGCTGCAGGAAAATTGAACCGATAACATTTCATTAAATTGTATCAATTATCTAAAATGCTTTTTCGTTATATCATCTGCATGCTGCAACTTAATTATTACCGCAGCTTTGTTTATTAACGAACTTTAAACATAAAACTTTCTGCTCTTTACACTTTGAATCAGTATCTTTGCAGAAGTTTTATCTTAAAAAATTATTGAACAGTCCGGCCTTTCGAATGAAAAATGCTGACTATTCCCTGAAAAAATCGAAATGTTACGTTCCCCGTACAAATATTTTTTACTTACCCTATTGATGATTGTCATTGATCAGGCAATCAAACTGACGGTTCATTTTACCATGGAACCTGGTTTCGTTGGTCAGATCCGTATAATTGGTGATTTTTTCAAATTGCATTATACTCTTAATCCCGGAATGGCATTCGGGATGCAGTTAGGTGTTGAGAACGGTAAACTTATTCTGAGTATTTTCCGTCTTTTTGCCATGTTCGGAATCGGTTTTTACCTGGTACATTTAGCTAAAAAAGGAGCGCATGAAGGTTTACTCTGGTGCATAGCCCTGATTCTTGCCGGAGCAATCGGAAATGTAATAGACAGTACTTTTTATGGTGTATTTCTGAATAATGCTCCATACAACTCTCCCACTCCCTGGTTTCACGGGCAGGTAATTGATATGTTTTTCTTTGATATCTGGGAAGGAATCATTCCGGAATGGATACCAATCTGGGGAGGAACGTATTACTCAACCCCGATTTTCAATTTTGCAGACGCTACTATTTTCTGCGGAGTAGCTACTATTCTTATTTTCCAAAAGCGCTTTTTCGATACACATGACGCATCCAGAGCGGCTGTCAAAACTACTTCTGAAGATCAGCATGAGCTTAATGAAGAAGTTAACACTCCCGAAACGGGAATAAATTCAGAAGAAGGTAAACAAGAAGAAAAAGAAGATTAAATTCCGGAAATATGAAAGATATTATCGTTTTGGGCCTGCTCTGGCTGGCATACGGTTTCATTCATAGTTTACTGGCGACAGATATGGTAAAAAATCTTCTCAAAAGACTTTTGGGAGGATTTTTTCGTTTTTATCGCCTTATCTATAATGTCATTGCATTTTTAACACTTTTACCGATCCTTTTTTTTCAGTTATCTCTTAGAAGTGAGGTGATTCTTCCCGGCTCAATCATGAACTATGTTCTGGGAGGTCTTATGACACTGTCCGGAATTACCCTTATCGCCGCTTCATTCAAAAATTATAACCTTGCAGAATTTTTAGGAACAGACGTTTTTGATCCAGCTTCAACGCCACAGGTACTGAAACAGGATGAGCTTTCTGCCGTAGTCAGACATCCGCTTTATTTAGGCATTCTTCTGATTATCTGGGGTTATTTTGGTATTGACGGAACAATGGCCGGGATAACAACTGCCTGTGTCCTGACGCTTTATATCCGAATCGGCATCTATTTTGAAGAAAGAAAGCTTGTCAGCCAGTTTGGCAAAGCTTACCTCAAGTATCAGCAGGATGTTCCGATGCTGATTCCAAAAATATTTTAGCAGAGATCAATTTCAGGAAAGAATACCCGTTTTTAAAACCTTCCTGTATGAAAAAGTACCTGTTTATTCTTTCTGTTTCGGTAAACATTCTTTCGGTAACATTACTCCTTGGTTTAGGATATATGTATCACGACAAGATTATCGACAGGCTTTCACCTCAGAGACAGGCTGATATTTTACTAATCGGAGATTCGAGAATAGCTCAGGAAAACTGGCAAAATCTGCTGGGAAGAACTGATATCAGGAATTGTGCGGCAGGCGGCCTTACTACTCAGCAAATCCTTTGGGGAATCGAGAGAGGTAATCTGAACTGCTCCCCTGAAATCTGCATTCTGGAAGGCGGAATTAACGACCTGCTTATGGGAATTCCAGTAGAAAGGATTTGTAATAATTTTCAGGCGATAATCAGTCTTCTGGAAAAAAACAAAGTTATTCCGATTTTACAGACGGTTATTTATACCACCGATGACCCGGAAGTAAATCTGCAGGTTACTGAGGTCAACAACTGCCTTAAAAAGCTCTCTCTTCAACGTAATATCTGCCTGCTCGATATTAATTCATTTCTTTCTGATGGTCAAAGATTAAACCCGAAGCTATCCACTGACGGTATTCATTTAAAAGCGGAAGCCTATGAAATCTGGAGCGGGCATTTGAATCTCAGAATAGACAGCCTGCTTCGAAAGGAATACAAATAAAAAGAGGTCATCTGAAAATTTCAAATGACCTCTTTTCTATATTTTATTTTCAACGTTTCCTTATTTCTTAGGAGCAGTTGCAGCTGGTGCCGGTGCAGGCGCTGTAGCTGGTTTCGGAGTGATTCCCATTTTCTTCAATACAAGATCAGACATGTTAGCATCGTCCGGAGCGTGTAATAAAATCGGGCTTGTTCCAAGACCTGCATCAGAGTTGAATACGTAAGTAAATCCATTCTCTTTTGCTACAGTGTGCATGTTGTCTTCAATTTTCTTCAACAATGGCTGCAACAACTGAGCTTGTTTCTTTTGCAAAGATTGTTGAGAATTTTGTTGAAATTCCTGAATTGACTGCTGTGCATTCTGCAATTCTTTTTCTTTATCAGCTTTGATAACGTCAGACATGGTAGCAGCTCCTTTTTCATAAGCAGCTAACTTATCCTGGAAGTCTTTCATTTTACCTTGTAAAAGGTTTTCATACTGCTGTTGCGTTGCTTTCAGGTCAGCCTCCACTTGTTTTGCTTCCGGCATTTGTCCTAAAATATAGTCTGCATTGATAAAGCCAATTTTAATTTGTGCCTGTGCATTCACTGTTGCCATAGCAAAAAGTGCTATCACGGCAATCACTAATTTGTTTCTCATTGTTGTTTAAATTGTAATTTGTTAGTTGCTTTTTTTATTTTTACTCTTTTGATCTGTATTGTTAGGGCTTTCAGATTCCGCTTTTTCTTTCTCTTTATCCTTTATTTGTTCAGGAGAGATTCCGAGTTCTTCCATTACATAGTCAGTGTAATCATGAACAGGGTTAGTATAAACCATAGTTAAACCATCTGAGGATTTATCAAATACAAAATCCAGTCTTTTCTGGCGAACTACCTTTTCTAATGCTTTCGAAATTTCGTCTAAAATTGGCTTAATAATGTCCTGCTTTTTCTTGATAAGCTCTCCATTAATTCCGAAAACTTTATTCTGCATGTCTTTGGCTTCTTTCTCTTTTTCAGAAATTGCCTTCAAACGCTGCTGTTTCATATCTTCTGTCAATAAAACTTCTTCAGCTCTGTAAGCTTTTTCAAGTTTTTCAATTTCCAGATTTTTATCGGAGATTTCCTTAATCCACCTGGAAGTCAGCTTCTCTATTTCAGCCTGAGCGGTCTGATATTCCGGCATTTTAGAAGTAATATATTCTAAATCCACATATCCGAACTTCTGAGCTTTAGCTGATCTGCTAAAACAAAGGAAAGCCAAAATTAGTAAAAAAATCTGCTTCTTCACAGTTGATAAAGTTTTGAATGAATAAGTTAGACTTTAACCATATGTTTCTTTTAACATTCCGATATGGTTTCCACATAGTATCCTTCCCTATTTTCTTCCAATTTACAAAAATTATGTCAATTCATGCCTTATTAACGCCTCTTTACCCTGCATATTGAGTTTGCTCTGTATTTTTTGATCACATTAACAAAACATTAACTTTATTACAAAAAAACAGGCAATGAATAAATTTCAGAAATTTAGCATTGCCTGTTTTAAATATCAGGATCTTAACGGATCTGTTGTCCGATTGAGAATGTGAAAGCCTGACGACCGAAATCGCTTGCTCCCGGCTGAGGTTTATCGAAACCAAAACCATAATCTATACCAATCATACCAAAGGCGGGCATAAAGATTCTGGCACCCACACCGGCAGATTTATACAGTTTAAACGGATTATATTCTTGGAAAGAAGCGTAGTTATTACCTCCTTCAGCAAATCCTAATAAGAAAATTGTAGCTGAAGGGTTCAGAGAAACCGGATAACGAACTTCCATTACAAATTTATTATAAGCCACCCCACCCGGGCTTCCGTATCCTGAAGGTCCGATAATCCTGTCTTTATAACCTCTCAAACCAATGATATCACGGTTAAACGAGTACCCCTGAACCATCCCGGATCCACCCACGTCAAAACGTTCAAAACGGGTAATTGCACCCCCATAACTACCTAAGAAACCTAAGTGAGCTCTTGTATGAAGCACAAGCTTTCCTACCATTGTTGTAAACCAGCTTGCATCAAACATCCATTTATGGTATTCAATCAGGTTTGTATTCTTTCCTCCGAACAATGAATAAGGAGGTGTCAGCGAGGCAGTCAATGAGAAACTCGATCCCATCCTCGGGAATGTCGGGTTATCAATACTGTTTCTTGAGAAGTTGGTAATAAATGTAGCCAACGTTGACAAACCATCAGGATATCCGTAATAAGGCAAATCTTTTACATCAATTAACTGGAACGAAACAGAGTTACTCAAAGAGAAATAATCATCCGGCCATTTCAGTCTTTTACCCAAACTGATTGTCAGGTTGGTAGAGTTAAAGTGGGCATTGTTATTAATTGCCTGTTGTGCCAAAGAGGCACTATCCGTTCCATAACTGGTACTCGGATAATATCCTGTTCCTCCGTATAACCCATAATTGTTATAACCATAACCACTGCTATATGCTCCGGAATACGCATTACTTAAACGCAATGGGTAAGAAATATTACGGCTCAAACTTACAGAAAGCGAGTTAGGTTTTTTACCACCAAGCCAGGGCTCTGTGAATGTTAATGAATAGTTCTGGTAAGCAGCTCCGTTAGCCTGGAAACGAACGGCTAATTTTTGTCCGTCACCTGAAGGAAGAGGTCTCCATGAGCTTAAATTGGTAATATTTCTCGCAGAGAAGTTGTTAAACACAACCCCTAATGTTCCTACAAAACCGATATAGCCACCCCAACCGCCTGAAAGTTCAATCTGGTCAGAAGGTTTTTCTTCTACGTTATACTCAATATCAACTGTTCCGTCCGGACGGGGAATCGGATTCGGAGAAATTTTCTCAGGGTTAAAGTAACCAATTGTTGAAAGCTCACGAACTGTACGGATAATGGCAGACTTGTTGAATTTTTGTCCTGGTAAAGTTCTGATCTCACGCATTACAACGTGGTCAGAAGTTTTAGTATTACCGTTAACAATTACCTTATTGATTGTTGCCTGTTTACCTTCATTGATACGAATAGTAATATCAATTGAATCTCCTTCAATGGCTGTTTCAACCGGTTCAGCATTGTAATATAAATAACCGTTATCCATATAAACCGAGCTTAGGTCTTCACCCGGATTACCATTCATCTTTTTCTCAAGCTCTTCAGTATTGTACACATCTCCTTTTTTGATAGATAATACTTCAGCCAGTAATGAGTCAGGATAGATATAATTACCTTCCCAATAAATATTGCGGTAATAGTATTTACGGCCTTCTTCCAGTTTCAGGACAACATTTACCGTATTCTCATTGAATTTATAAACAGAGTCAGAAAGAATCTGGAAATCGCGGTAACCGGATTTGTTCATATATTCAATCAGTTTCTGCTTATCTTCTTCAAATTTCTTCGGAACGTATTTCGAAGGTTTGAAAATTCTGCCGAAACGCATTTGTTTGGTATCTTTCAATTTCCGGCGAATTGTTCTTTCGCTGGTCTCCTTCAGACCTGTAATAATAATTTTATTGATTTTGACTTTGCTTTTCTTATTTACAGAAATGCTGAGGGTAGCATTATTTCCTCTGAGTGAGTCCGTTTTCTGCGCAGTTTTAATAACAATATTCAGGTAACCTTTTTCCTGAAAATGCTTTCTGATTGCCAGCTCAACGTTTTTCTTAAGTGTTTCGGTAATAATTTTACCTTTATAGGTTTTAATTTTATCGTTAAGCGTCTCCTGCTCTCCCTTACGAATACCTGAATATTGAACCTTATAAAGCCTCGGGCGTTCCTTGAGGGCAATATTAAGCCAGATCCTGGTGCCTTCCATTTTAGTTGCCACGATCTCCACCTCTTCTAAAATCCCCTGATCCATCAGTTTTCTCAGTGCAGAAGTAATGGCATCACCCGGAACTTTTATTTTATCCCCGATTCTTAACCCTGAGATGGTAATCATTGAATTTCCATCGTAAAATTTCGAACCGGAAGTCGTTATTTCAGCAATTTCATATTCTTTTGGGTCAGCATAATTCAAATCTAATCCCGAACTCGCACCAATAGGTAAAGATGAGCGTCCTACTCCCCGTAACTGTGCATTTGCCAGAGAAGCGACACAGAAAAAGGCAATAATTAAGAGAAAAACTTTCTTCATTTTTTTGTTTTTGTGAATGACGGCAACTTTTAACTAAAAATACATCAGAGTAGCGGTAATACCGCGTGGCCATCATTTATAGCTCTATGTACTGAAAAGGTATCGGTGGTTATGATTTTGCTAAAAGGCGAATCTGTTCGCTGGTTTTACCGAATCTGCGTTCTCTTGTCTGATAACTCAATACAGCTTCAAACAAATGCTGCTTTCTGAAATCCGGCCAGAAAAGTTCATCAAAAATATATAATTCCGTATAAGCCAGCTGCCAAAGCATAAAATTACTGATTCTGTGATCTCCCCCGGTTCTTATCATCAAATCAGGATTACTGATACCTTTGGTATCAAGTGATTCTTCAAATAAGTCTTCGGTAATATCCTCCACAGCAATTGTCCCTTCTTTTACCTTTTGAGCAAGCTGTCTGGCAGTATTTACAATATCCCACTTACCGCTGTAACTCAACGCTAAAATCAGGGTTAATCCTGTACTGTTTTTTGTTGAATCGATGGCGGCAGTCAGTTCTTTTCTTGATTTGGCAGGTAAACTGTCAATATTCCCGATGGTTTCAAGTCTGATATTACTTTTAATCATCCCCGGAAGCTCATCTTTGATGGTTCCTACCAATAATGACATTAAAGCATCTACTTCAGCTTTTGGTCTGTTCCAGTTTTCAGTGGAAAATGCATAAAGAGTGAGGTATTTAACCCCCAGTTCTCCGCATCCTTCTATGGTGTCCCGCACTGCCGTAAGAGCATTACGGTGACCAAAAATCCGGTCAACAAAGCCCTTTTGCTTAGCCCAGCGTCCATTTCCGTCCATAATAACGGCTATATGTTTCGGGACATTGTTATTATCAATTTGTTCCTTCACGGATTTAACACTTTTTAACATTCAACAGACTAAAATCTTACCGGCAGTTTGAATTTTTTGAAGGTTTTTATGAAAATTCAGGAAATTATTTTACCAAAATACCCCATATAAACCTTTAAAATCAAAAAACTGCGGTGAATAGTGTGCAAATTTAACGAATTAGCTAGCCTATTCAAAATCAAAGAAAAAGCTCCTTGAAAGTTTCTTGAAATAATAATTTGATAATGGCATAAAAACTAAGTATTTCTCCCTGTTTCAGACGATAGAAAAGACTCCGGAACCGGAATTTCAGGAGCGAATGATTTGAGTGCGGATAAATCAAAATGGATTTTATTGAAATGATAATTTTACCTCGATCCTGCCCTTAAACATGAAAACCTCCCTCCTTTAAAATTTAACTAATCCGTAGGACAGAAAATATTCAGTATCGTGTAGGTCAATGTAAGTGAAGTGTAATAATACATGTCATTATGGGCATAATCGTTCTGGAAATTTTTAGGATAACCCGGATGATTTCCACCTAAATTATCCAGATAGTCTGTAAAGGTCTTTCTTGTTCCGAATTCCAGATTTATTCCCCAGTTTCTCTTGATATTGTATTTTATCCCGACTCCGAAAGGAATTACAATCTGGTTCGTTTTGTAATCATCAATCGGATCCTGATCAGGAGAAAATTTCATAGCAGCCAAACCACCAAAAACATAGGGCGACCAGTCTTTATGATACCGGCTGTACTTATAATTAAAGAAGTTATATTCAGCGATTAAGGCAATTTCGTCAATTTTAGTATTAAAAGACATTCCTCTGATCTGGTTCATCGGATCACTTACCTGTTTATCATCCGCATAAATTTTCCCAAGCAAAGCACTGGCACGAAAAGAAACAGAATTATTAAGGTTGTATCTGAACATAATATTCCCCCCCAGTCTGGCAAAACCAGGGTGGAAGTCAGGAGAAATGTCACCTTTATAGTTCATCGCTCCAAAACCGGCTCCTATTTCAATTTTCTGCGAAAAAAGATGTAGGGGAAAAACCAAAAGAGATAAAAACAGGCTTATCCCAAACACAAAAACATTGAGTTGAAGGATTTTACTTTTAAAAGAAACGCCGGGAAGCATGTTTAACATTCTGTCATTTAACAAAAAGGTCAGGTGATTTACCTGACCTTTTTGTGGTGGTATAAGTCTTTTAACGTAATGGCGGGCATTTAATTTTCACCGGAAGGTGATATATTATACTAAAATTTGTCAGCATATAACTATCCTTCACCGAAGAACTCCCTCTTGGATTTCCTTTCAGGCCGATACCTGTATTGGTTGAGACAACAGGAGCATTCGGATCAGAAATAGGAATACCATTTGCATTCAGAAAATTAACATACGACTGCGTTCTGTCTTTTCCTGAATAGGCAGCAATCTGTTCCTGAGAACGATCTCCCAATGAGGCAGCTAAAGGACTTTGCGCTGTCAAATCTTCTGTAGCAGCATATTTCCCTCCCACATCATCCAGATAGTCTGTCATCGAATACCTGAATCCTACTTCAGCACCAAAATCAAAATCTTTGTTAATTTTAACTCTTACCCCAAACCCGATCGGGAAAGAAACGCCAATGAGCGAATAAGGTTTATCAGTATATCCGGGTAATCCTTGTCCTTCTGTATGTTTATCCTGCAAAGTCACCCAATCTGTTCCATAAAGAGAGGATTCGGGTTTAGCCATTGGATTATGCGCAAAAACTGCAATTCCTCCAAAAAGGTAAGGTACAACCTTTTCACGCCTTTCATAACTGCGTCCACCGCTTTTAAAGTCATACTGAGCCAACAGGGAAAGCTCTTTTATATCATTCCGAAAATGAAGATTCCTGATAAAATTTGCCTCAAATCCTTTCACACCTTCCAGGGTATTATCGTCTCCGGCAATTCTGGCATAAGTCAGACCTATCCTTCCACTCCAGTTTGGTGTAAAATACCGTGTATAATTAAAGGCTAAATTCCAGCGGATCATGTTAAATGTTGACTGGATAGGGCGAACATAGGGGGAAAGTTCTCCATAATAACTTGAAGTACCTACTCCAAAACTTACAGAAGAGTGCGGTTCAAACTGATCTGTCCGGTGAACTTTCGGACTTTTCTCCGACTTTTTAAACATTTTGAACTGGGCTGTCAAATCATGAGAGACCAGACCCGCGAGTAAAATCAGACTAAGTATTGATAATTTCTGTTTCATGTTGGCAATTTCTGTCAATTGATGTAAAAAAATCCCACATCAATTTTAAATATAGAATATTTATGGAGCGTGCTTGTCTTAAATTGTAAGCTAAAATGATGCCTGAAACATCAGAATATTTACGAAATTTCAAAATAACCTCTGAATAAACAGATTAAAGTATATTTCCCCGCTCCTTGCATGAACAAAGAAGCTCAAAGCTTCAGGAGGGTAACGTTGAAATGCAAACTGATATTGTTTGTTTTTGAAACTTAGTCATGAAAACAGGCAAAACAAAGTTTTACGCTAAATATTAATAAATTTCTTTATTTAGCAAAGCTCATTACTAAAACGGTATCTTTCTTAGAATAACTTTTTACGGTTACACTCAGGCTTCCTGACGACTTAACAATCGTATTATTCGGACTTACATAGTCCCAAAGATTCGTTGTTTCGCCCATAAGGTCAAGTTTTTGTTTTTCTCCTTTTGAATTTTTCAGTTCAATCAGATAATGTATTTTCTCCGGAGTAACTACGTTAGCATACTTTTTAACAACCTTTCCGTTCCATTCCATACCAAGAATATCGGTAGCTCCCGTAAAAGTTCTTCTTGCGCTGGTCTTGTCCCGGTATAAATCAATCCCCAAAACTACCAGTGCCATAAGGAAAATCCAGGGCGTCCATTTACTGGAACCAAGGCGTTCTGATCTTCTTGGTGCATTATTTTCTCCGCCACCCATCATATTTCCGAAAAGGGGCATTTTTAATTTCGGACGGGGCGGCCTGCGGTTATATGGCTGTTGTTCCATGATTTTCAATAAGTTAAGTGTTAAATTATATTCAGCAGCTGATGTTTACATGAAGATGTAAAACATTGTAAAAAGTTCTTAATACAATATTAATTACTCTGAAATTGTTTTTAAAAGATTGTAATAAACTAAATTTGCAAGTATTTTATTTTTATGGTGTCTTTTGCCTGCTTATAAAACAATAAAAAAGGCTGATAAATTTGATATTTTAAAAATATCTGACGCGTTTGGATTTTAGGCCAACGAACAAAATCTAATGACCAACAACCTAATACAATGTTAAATATACTAACTAAAGCAGTTACAAAAATTTTCGGTACGAAGTCTGAAAGAGACATTAAGGAATTACTGCCTTACGTAGAGAAAACCAATGCTGAATTTGCCCAACTCAGCGCTATTTCTGATGATGAACTTCGTCAGAAATCAGCCAGGTTAAAAGCTATTATTGCCGAACGTTTAAGCAATATTGATCAACAAATATCAGGTTTGCGAAGCAAAGTTGAAGAAACGGAAGATATTAATCAAAAAGAAGTCTTCTTTAACGACATCGATAAACTTGAACTGGAGCGCAATAAACAATTGGAAATTGTTTTACTTGAAATCCTTCCTTTGGCATTTGCAATTGTTAAAGAAACCGCCCGCAGATTTACTGAAAACGAGAAACTGGAAGTAACTGCTACAACTGAGGATAAATTTATTGCTTCAAAAAAGAAGAATGTTGAAATTCTTGGGGATAAAGCAATATGGCATAATAAATGGCTTGCTGCCGGAAATGAAATCGTATGGAACATGGTTCATTACGATGTTCAGCTGATCGGTGGTGTGGTACTTCATCAGGGTAAAATTGCCGAGATGGCTACCGGGGAAGGTAAAACACTCGTTTCTACCCTTCCGGCATTCCTTAACGCCCTGGCGGGAAGAGGTGTTCATATCGTTACTGTTAACGACTACCTTGCCAAACGTGACTCTGAATGGAATGCTCCTTTATTCGAATTTCATGGTTTAACGGTTGATTGTATCGATCGTCATGAACCAAATACCGATGCGAGAAGAAATGCTTATCTGGCCGATATTACTTACGGAACCAATAATGAGTTCGGTTTTGATTATCTCCGTGATAACATGGCAAGAAGTCCTGAAGAGCAGGTTCAGAGAAAACATCATTTTGCAATGGTGGATGAGGTTGACTCCGTGTTGATTGATGATGCCCGTACCCCGTTGATTATTTCCGGTCCGATTCCGAGAGGAGATGAGCATGAATTTGATGATTTCAAGCCAAGAGTTTCAAAACTGGTTGATGCACAGAAACAGATTGTTCAGAATTTGTTGGTTGAATCGAAGAAACTGATTGCTGCCGGTGACAAAAAAGAAGGTGGTCTGGCACTTTTCCGTGCTCACAGAGGTTTACCAAAATCCAAGCCATTAATCAAATATTTGTCCGAGTCAGGCCATAAGCAGATTCTTCAGGAAACTGAATCTGTTTACCTTGCTGAGAACCAGAAATTAATGCCTCAGGCTGATGCTCCTTTGTTGTTTACCATTGAAGAGAAAAATAATCAGGTTGAGCTTACTGAAAAAGGAATTGAATTCATTACCGGAAACTATGAAGATCCGGACTTTTTCGTTCTTCCTGATCTTTCGATTGATCTGAACAAAATAGAGATTGATAAAAATATCACCGAACAGGAACGTCTTATTCAGAAAGAGGCACTTATCAGAGATTATTCTATCAAAACTCAGAGAATCCATACAGTAAGCCAGTTACTGAAAGCTTATACCTTATTTGAGAAGGATACTGAGTATATCATCGTTGACGACAAAGTAAAAATCGTAGATGAGCAGACTGGTCGTGTAATGGAAGGCCGTCGTTATTCTGATGGTTTGCACCAGGCGATTGAAGCGAAAGAAGGTGTAAATGTTGAAGATGCTACCCAGACATACGCTACAATTACCTTGCAAAATTACTTCCGTATGTATCACAAACTTTGTGGTATGACGGGTACAGCTGAAACGGAAGCCGGAGAATTCTGGACGATTTACAAACTTGATGTTGTGACAGTTCCAACCAACAGAACTATTGCACGTAAAGACGAAGAAGATAAAGTTTACCGTACAGTAAGAGAAAAATACAATGCTGTAAGTGAAGAGATTCAGGATCTGGTAAGCAAAGGACGTCCGGTTCTTGTAGGTACTACTTCTGTTGAAAACTCTGAATTATTGAGCAGAATGCTTACAATCCGTAAGATTCCGCACAATGTACTGAACGCCAAGCATCACGCACGCGAAGCTGACATTGTAGCTGAAGCAGGACAATCCGGAAAAGTGACGATTGCTACCAACATGGCCGGTCGTGGAACGGATATCAAGCTTTCTCCTGATTCTAAAAATGCCGGAGGTCTGGCCATTATCGGTACGGAGCGTCACGAATCACGTCGTGTTGACCGCCAGTTAAGAGGTCGTGCAGGTCGTCAGGGGGATGTAGGTTCATCTCAGTTCTTTGTTTCACTGGAAGATAACCTGATGCGTTTATTTGGTTCAGACCGTATCGCTAAGGTTATGGACAGAATGGGTATGGAAGAGGGAGAAGTTATTCAACATTCAATGATTACCTCTTCTATTGAAAGAGCTCAGAAAAAAGTAGAGGAAAATAACTTTGGGGTACGGAAACGTTTGCTGGAATACGATGATGTAATGAACTATCAGCGTAATGCCATTTACAAACGTCGCCAGAATGCATTGTTCGGCGAGCGTCTTGCTTTGGATATTGCCAATACCATGTACGATACCTGTGCTGAATTAGTTAACAATTATACGGTATATGAAGAGCTTGAGCTAAAATGCATCGAAATTCTTGGTATGGAACCTCCTTTCAGTCGGGAGGAATTCCCAAGACTAAATGCTCAGAAACGTACAGAATTGTTATATAACGGAGCTGAGGTACATTATAATGAGAAAAATGCTGTTATTGCTGACCAGGTTATCAATGTAGCCAATGAAGCAATCAATCAGGGATATACCGGAATTCAGGTACCGGTTACCAATGGACTGGTAGTTACAGGTATTTTTGCAGACGCACATAAAACCCTTGATACCAAAGGTAAAGAGGTGGTTCAGGAATTAGAGAAATTCATTTCATTATCATTGATCGACCAGGAGTGGAAAGAGCATTTGAGAGAAATGGATGATTTAAAGCAATCTGTTCAGAATGCTGTATTCGAACAAAAAGATCCATTGTTAATTTATAAGTTTGAGGCGGTTAATTTATTCCAGAAATTCCTTGCAAGAGTAAATTCAGATACCATCAGTTTTCTGATGAAAGCAGCTATTCCTGATTTCCAGGAAGCACCTGCCCCTCCGAAAGCTCCCCGTCAGGAACCAGCCCAGCCAAAATTAAAGACCAGTAAGGATGATGCTATTTCTTCTTTGCTCGGAGGTCTGGCTTCTTCACAGGAGCAGGAATATATTGACCCAAGTGATAGAACCGCTGAAAAAGTAGCTCCTCGTCAGGCAATTAAAATTGCGGATAGAAACCAAAGAGTTACTGTTCAATACAAAGATGGTTCTATTAAAGAAAATGTGAAGTATAAAACAGTAGAACAAGACGTAGAAGGCGGTTTAGCAGTCGTAATTGCTTAAACAGTTCTTCTGTACATGTGTAAAAAGGAGTCCGTTTGACGGACTCCTTTTTATGCTTTATTACGGTAATTATATTTTTCGGAATTGCTGAAAACCTGTTTTCCTCTTACAAATCCTGCATAATCCTGTATAACATAACCCGGCCTCCCTTTCATTTCCTGAAAAATCTTCCCCAGATAAATGCCGATTACTCCTATCATCATTAACTGAATCCCGCCTATTAAACTCGTAAAAATGATAATGGAAGCCCAGCCTGTAATGACATTATGGTTAAACAAATGTTGAAAAAGAGCATAAAGTCCATAAAATGCCGAAATACCAACCATCAGAAACCCGAGAAATGCTGACATATACAAAGGCTTGGTTGAGAAAGACGTTATTCCCGTCGCTGCAAGTGTAAGCATCTTTTTCAAGGAGTATTTGGTTTTACCTGAATACCTCACTGCAGGAGTATAGTCTATTCTATATTGTTTGAAACCAAGCCAGGGTATAACTCCTCTCAGAAATAAATCTTTTTCTTTCAGCTGAATGATATAATCAGCCACTTTTCTATCTATCAATCTGAAATCAGCGGCGCCCTTCTCAATCGGAATATCTGTAACGAATTTGATTACCTGATAGAAAAAAGAAGAGGATATTTTCTTAAAATATGTTTCATCATCACTTTCCTCTCGCACCGTGTAAACAATCTCATAGCCTTCCATCCATTTTTCCACAAATCCCGGAATCATTTCAGGTGGGTGTTGTAGGTCGGCATCCATCGTAATGATACAATCACCGGTAGCATAATCAATCCCCGCTCTCAAAGCCATCTGATGACCAAAATTGCGTGAAAAAGATACGTATTTTATATTTTCATTCAGTTCATGGAGTCTTTTTAATACGGCAAGAGAGCCATCTGTACTTCCGTCATCAATAAAAATCATCTCATACTCAGCATAATTCTCCAGTATGGGGAGTGCTTTTGAAACAAGCATCCCGATATTGCTCACTTCATTGAAGGTGGGTATAACAACAGATATTTTAAAATCCTTATTCATGGGTCATAAATTACATCAAAAGTTTGTTAATTGGTATGTAAGGTATTATTCAGCAGTGAAAACGGGCAGATCGAAGGATAGGTGTATCTGATAAAGCTGGTTAAAGTTAATCATTCTTCATCTTTTATCCTTTCCTGCAATGACTAATTTTATAATATATTATTCAATGGTCAGTAAACCATCATTTTAAGATACAAATCATTCATTTTCTGCTATTATTTATCCGGAATAATCAGAATGAACGGCTATTATTTCTTCACTGCTTTTTTATAGAAAGTAATGCTTCCGGATTTTTTACTGAAATGTACCTTTATTCAGGCCAGGCGGGATATAAAATGGTTTGAGAAAACATATGAAATGCCCTTTTAAAACCAAAAATGGTGGCAAGAAATAATCTTCCTGCCACCATTTTCAATATAATGCTCGTATCAGTTCTAGTATCCCTCGTTCTGAACCAATTTATTATTGGTGTTGATCTCACGCAATGGAATAGGGAAAATCAAATTCGGCGCGTTAAAAGGATATGAATCTGTGCCTTTTATAATAGTCGTTTTGGTTCTCTTAATGTCATGAATCCAGTGACCTTCAAAAGCAAGTTCCAATCTTCTTTCTTTCAATATTGACTGTAACGTAACAGAACTTGCAGGTAAAACTCCGGCTCTAAGTCTGACTACATTAATATCATCAACCGGACTTGCTCCTACTTTCGTCCCCAATCTGAAATTGGCCTCCGCTCTTGTCAGATACATTTCAGAAAGGCGGGCAATTTTAACATTAGCAAAAGGATCAGCCCATTTTCCGGTAAAACGATCACCATCTACATAGAAGAAATTACGGGTATCATTTGCATCATATAATGCAAGGTGCTTGTCCTCAATAATGATATCACCACGACCTCCTTTATCAGAAGAAGCAAAGAATGTAACCAAACTGTTAACACCATCCTGTGCCGTAACCTGCATCGCAAAAATATCTTCAGAAGTATTGCTGGCAGTATTAAACTCATCCTGAAAACCCGGAACCAGCGAATAAACCTTTGAAGCAATGACTCTGTCAGCCGCATCTCTGGCATTGGCATAATCTCCGCTCATCAGATAAACCCTTGACAAAATAGCTGCTGCGGCATTTTTTGTAGCAAAAAATCCATTACTTACCGGCAACAGTTTTTCTGCATCAGTTAAATCCTTGATAATTTGCGCATAAACTTCCTGAACTGAGTTACGGCCAACAAAACTTGAGCCGTCAACCTGTTTGGTTGGTACTAACACCAATGGCACGCCAGGATTTGATAAAGGATTTCCGTCCAGGAAAGTTTTAGCATAAACTCTTATTAATTCGAAATACATTAATCCCCGAATAAATTTAGCTTCTCCTTCTACTTTTGATTTCTTGGCAGCAGTAACCACACCTGTATTAGCCAGTACGTTATTGGCAATATTAATGGTACGATAAGTGTCAAACCAGGTATCTTCAGCCTGCTGGTCATCTCTCAGCAACTTTTTTCTGAAAATCTCACGAGGTGCAGTGAATGTACCCACAAATGAAAGTTCTCCATTATCCGCAATCAGTTCTGCATCTCTCTGGATATTACCTCCTAAAACATCTCCGTCTCCCATTGAATCATAAGCTCCGACTAAAAGAGCCTCAATATCACCGGAAGTAGTAAGCGCAGTAGAAGCGTCAATATCATTTACAGGTTTAATGTCAAGTTTATTACCGCAACCCATTAATAATGAGCTGGCTAGTAATGATATATATATTAATCTTTTTTTCATTTTCTAAAAATTTTGTAACAAAATTGGAAAACCGAATCTGAAACCCGGTTAAGATGAGTTTCAAATTCTATTAAAATCCGATGTTAACTCCCAAAATAAAGGTTTTTGCCTGTGGAGCCGAATAGAAGTCAATCCCTTGCGTTACGTTTGTTGAATAAGCATCTGAGTTTACTTCAGGATCCCAACCTTTGTATTTAGTGAAGGTAAAGACGTTCTGACCCGTCGCATAAATTCTTACTTTAGACAAATTCAGTTTTTTAATGATTGAAGCCGGTAAAGTATAGCCAATTGTTACATTTTTTAAACGGACATAACTTCCGTCAGATACGTATCTTGATGACTCAGCCGTTCCGTTCTGAGAGTCAAAACGTGCCTGAGGAACATTTGTGATATCTCCCGGTTTTCTCCATCTTGTCAGCTGATCTTTCGTCTGGTTATCCCAGTAATCTCCGTTGGCCGACATGAATTTACCTCCACCATTATAAATATCATTTCCGAAAACGCCCTGAAATGAGAACGATAAGTCAATTCCTTTATAGTTCATTGTGTTGGTAATACCTCCGATCCATTTCGGGTTTGGATTTCCGATTACTACATAGCTGGCATCGTTGATATCATTGGTTGTAGAACGGTCTCTGCCCGTCACATTTCCATTTGCATCTTTGACTTCAGTATTTTTGTAGTAAAGAGCATCTCCGTTTTTAGGATCAACCCCTGCATACTCCGGACCGTAGAAAACACCTATCGACTGACCTTCCACAGCACGGCTTAAGAAGCTGCCAGAAATTACCTGTCCCTGCAAATCAGTGATTTTGTTCTTATTTGTTGCAATATTAAAGCTGGTCGTCCAGTTGAAAGCGCCAACGATATTGCGGGTATTCAATACAAATTCAAACCCTTTATTCTCCAGTTTACCAGTGTTACGTAACTGTGTTTTGAAACCCGTTGTGCCGGGAACATTTACGTTCAGCAATAAATCAGTAGTATTTTTTGAATAAACATCAATCTCACCTGAAATTCTGTCTTTCAGCAAACCAAATTCAATACCTAGATCAGCTTGTGCGGTGGTTTCCCATTTAAGATCAGGGTTGGCAATCTGAGAAGGTCTTTGACCCGGAACACCAGCATAACCTGCATCTCCGCTAAACAAAGCCGCTGATTTGAAGTTTTGAATTTCAGCATTACCGGTTAAACCATAACTTGCTCTCAATTTCAGGAAGCTCAGCGTATGCTGATCTTTCATAAAGTTTTCTTCTGAAACTACCCAACCGGCAGAAGCAGCAGGGAAAAATCCGTAACGGCTGTTTGCTCCAAAACGGGAAGAACCATCAACTCTTCCGCTCAAAGACAATAAATAACGATTATCCAATTTATAATTTACCCTAGCAAAATAAGAAAGAAATGCAAAGGCTGTTTCCTCAGAAGTTCCATCCGTTTTCTGTGCAGCAGCAATAATCTGCTTGTAGCTACTCGAAGGGAATGCTTTTCCTTCTACATAAGTCACATCACGTTTCGACTCCTGATAACTCATACCTAAAGTCGCATCAACTGCATGTTTCTCTGCAAAAGTTTTATTGTAATTAAAGAAGTTATTGGTATTGTAGTTAAAAATCTGAACAAAACGGTTATCTCCTACCCCGTTTGGAGAAGTTGAATTATTACGCTTCGTTTCTGTACCATAATACGTTTCTTCATTCTGGATCAAAAGATCATATCCGTATTCTGTTCTGAAAGATAAGCCATCCAGAATTTTATATTTCCCGAACACATTACCAATGCTTCGGTAAACCGTTGTTACATTAGATGAATAATCAACATTTATCAAAGGGTTGTAATATTGAGTTACGTTTGCTCCATCATAAGTATCAGTAGGTATGCCTGTTCTAGGATCAATTACCGGAGAGAGTGGTGCCAAAGCAACAATCTGCATTGGGGTAGAGAAGGCATTATCATTTGACAAACGGTTATTGGTAGTTTTAGCCAAACTGAAGTTTACCCCCAGAGATATTTTTTCTGTCGCTTTATGTTCAAGGTTCAAACGGCCGGAGATTCTCTCAAAACTGTTTTTGATCAGAATACCGTTGGTTTTGTTATAACCTCCTGAAGCATAAAATATCGTCTTGTCATTTCCTCCTCTTACATTCAGGTCAAGCTGTTTCACATCTCCCTGTACCAAAACCTGATCTTCCCAGTTAGTACTTGTATATTTCGGAGAAGCCGGGTTTTCCCATCTTTCTCTCTCTCCTACTGCGTAACGGGTAAAACGACTTTCACCACCTGACAGACTAAGTCCGGCATTAGCTCTTGCTTCTTTAAATAATTCAACATATTCAGCAGTATTCAACCAATCTCTGTGTCCGGTTGCATTACTGATACCTGTATAGTAATTAAGCTCGAAATTTGTTTTACCAACTTTTCCCTGTTTCGTTGTAATTAAAACTACCCCGTTCGATGCTCTCGCTCCATAAATTGCTGCCGCAGAAGCATCTTTTAGCACTTCAACCGACTCCACATCGTTAAAGTTAATATCAGCAAGCGGGTTTGTCGGAGAAGAAGTATTCGATTGGCTGTCTGTAATAATCGGGATACCATCCACTACATATAATGGCTGATTTCCGGCTGTTACAGAAGAAGAACCACGGATACGCATTTTGATACCCTGACCTAATTTTCCATTTCCTGCTTCAATAAATACCCCGGCAGCTTTACCCTGAATAGATTGTTCGATAGAGTTTACAGGAACATTCTGAATGTCTTTTGATGAGACCTTGGCAATATTTCCGGTTAAAGAAGACTTTTGAACCGTTCCATAACCGACTACAACCACTTCGTTCAGCGATTGGCTGTCATCTTCCAGCGAAATATTCAGTTTGTTTTTCACGCCGACGACTACGCTTTCAGTTTTAAAACCAACAAAACTAAAGGTCAGAACAGACTCCGAAGAAGGCACTAAAATTGAATACTGTCCGATAGCATCCGTTTGAGTACCCCTGGTTGAACCCTTTAACGTAATCGAAACGCCCGGCAAGGGAGAACCGTCTGATGAAGATGTTACTTTCCCTGTCACTCTTCTATCCTGAGCCATTACAGAGGCTCCCATAGAAATAATGAAAAGAAAACTCAATAGAAGAATTTTTCTCATAAAGAAGATTAGTTTGATGAATGAATAGAATATTAGATGAATGAATAGAATATTAATTGACTTTTAACAAAGTTGTAAATTAGTACTTTTATGCTTTAAAAAAACACATATACGCTGAAAAAGTCAAACAAAATTGAAATTTATGTCGAAAAAAAGTGATTCCATTGTAAAAACTATGTAAAATTTCTGAATTAAGAATTTATGCCAAAACTGCTTAATTTCTCTGTTTTTGCGGTTTTAAAGGCCATTTAACCGAAAACTTTCTCCGGATATTCACTAAATATGACTGCTTTGAAAAAAATAATCCCCGACAGAAAAATTAATCTGACGGGGACTTATATACTTTGAATAAAATAGTATTTTTTTGGATTAAATCAATACGATTTCGTCGGCATTAGCCACCTCAAAATTTTGTGTTTTCAGGTTCGCCAGTAGTTCTTCTGAAGAAACTTTTGCTCTGGCAATTCCAATAATATTCTGTTCCTGATCCAATACTTCGAAAACCTCTCCTTTCTCAAATTCCCCGGGAATACTCTTTACTCCTACAGCTAAAAGGCTTTTCCTGTTGAACAAAGCATTTACGGCTCCGGCATCCACGCTGACTTTCCCTACAATCAGACTTCCCGAACCCAGCCATTTTTGTCTGGCGTTCAAATTCGCCTCCTGAGCCGAAAATACGGTTCCGGATCTTTCATTCAACGCTTCAATAATACCATTCTGAACCTTCAGCCCAAATATGACAACTTTTATGCCCATACGGGTAGCTAACCTGGTAAATGTCAGTTTGGATAACATCCCTCCCAATCCTAAGGCCGATTTATCAGTATCAACAAAACCCATAATCTCCTGATTAATTTCAGAAACCTGACTGATAATCTGACCATTATCATCAAGCAGTCCGCCGACAGAAGTACAAAGCAGAAGTGCTGAAGCGCCGAAACCCGCCGCAATTAAAGTAGCCAGTTCGTCGTTATCCGAAAACTTCAGTTCAAGATTACTTACTACGTCATTTTCATTGGCAATCGGAATAATCCCGTTTTTCCACAATTCCTGATACGTTTCCTTTAACTGCAAGAACTGGTCTCTGTTGGCAAAATGATGACGCTCGCAAAGACTTTGCGCAATAGGGATCCCGAATTCAGAGAAATATTGGGTATATTTTGCCAAAAGCAATGGATTTCCGATAGCTGCTGCTGCTTTCCGCTCAGTGATTGTTCCTTTATAATTATTTAAAAAGCCTTTCCCGGCTCCCACCGCTCCTGAAGACACAAGAACAATGTGATAATCAGCATGAATAACAGCAATCTGACGGACAATTTCTTTAATGATGGTCTCATTCAACTCACCCGTTTTATGAGTAATTGATGCTGTTCCGAACTTTATAACCAATATTGGCTTGGACATTTTTTTAAGAATTTCTTGGTTAAACCGGCACAAATATAGACAAGAAGGGCTAATGGAACAAAGTAAATCCCCGGGCAGAGCCGTCATTGTTCAGCAGCATGAAAAATCTCTTTAAAATGCCGGAGAGAATTAATTCAGGAAAGGAAGGGGATTGTCTGCCAGATTTTCTGAATTATCCAGCCTGAAAATGCTGTTCTTATCAAGGGCTTTTTTCAGCAATTTCATGTATTCGGTTCTGGGGATCTCAATTGCTCCGAAACGACGGACATTATCGTTAATAAATTGAGTATCCAGCAACATAAAACCCTGCGTTCTTAAAATCCCGATCAGGTAATGAAAAGCTACTTTAGAGGCATTCGGAACCGTGTAGAACATAGACTCTCCAAAAAAAGCAGAGCCAATAGAGACGCCGTAAAGTCCTCCTGCCAGCCGGCCATCCTTATAGGCTTCAACTGAGAAAGCCAAGCCCATTTTCCGGAGTTCACAATAAGCCTCTATAATTTCATCTGATATCCAGGTACTGTCATCATCATCCCTCGGTGCAGCACAACTTCTCATAACCCCCTCAAAGTCGGCATTGATCTTTATTTCAAAAATATTTTTATTCAGAACAGGCTTCAGGGATTTGTGCGATTTATAGGTGTCAATAGGAATTATTGCCCTGGGATCAGGCGAATACCAATATAAAGTTCCATCAGTATCTGCCATTGGAAAAATCCCATTTATATATCCGTAAATCAAATCGTCCGCTGATAATTTATCCATCTTTTGAGACCTTTTCTAATTAAAATACTATTTAATCCAATCCGGTGGCAGGCCCTGTTCTGCCTGAATTATCTCTGATAAATCCTGATAAGAATTAAACGCCCGGATTACAAGTTTTGTATTTTTATGTTTTTAACAAAGTTTTCTTTCAAAAAAATAAAGGTCATTGATATCGCAAAAAAATACAATCCAAAATACAAATAATTGAAAATAAGAACATTGGAACTCTTTGATTTAAAAAAATGTATATTAAATATCTGTTTTAGAAAAAAAAGTCTTGCAAAAGAAGATTGTTTTCACTAAACTTTGCATGATTTTTAAAACAATTCCTTTACAAAAGCGTCTCAAGGCTGTAGTGAATCTTAAAATCAGATAACTATCAGGTATTAAAATGAACTTCAAAGTAAGACATATTAACGTCCCCTTAAGTACTACGCCAAACCGTAGGCGCCTTTTCTTTTATAGGGTCTGATCACCCTAGCATCTCTCTGTTTGCCTATGTGGCAGACCTTTCCATCTTGAACCATTTTTTTGTAATTTATTGAACCGTAGCGGGTTATCGCTATACTTTACTTCAATGGAATATACTGTTCAGGTTGCTACCCATGAACATCGCCATTTGGCAGATTCAATCTGTCTTGAAATGGAAGAATCAGCTAAAGCTCGTGGCACTGGTATTGCAAAACGCTCCCCTGATTATATTAAAGCTAAAATGCTTGAAGGCAAAGCTATTATTGCCCTTGATTCAGCAGGAGAATTTGTTGGATTTTGTTACATCGAGACATGGGAACATGGGAAATTTGTAGCAAACTCAGGTTTGATTGTTAAACCTGAATGGAGAAAATTCGGAGTAGCCAAGGCTGTAAAAGCCAAAGCATTCGAATTATCCCGTTCAAAATTCCCTGATGCCAAAATAATTGGTATCACTACCTCTCTGGCTGTAATGAAAATCAATTCAGACCTGGGATATGAACCGACAACTTTTAGTGAACTTCCGGTAGATGATGCTTTCTGGAAAGGTTGTAAATCCTGTGTAAACTATGACGTTCTGACCCGTACAGACCGTAAGCATTGCCTATGCACAGGCATGATGTATGACCCTGCCGTGAAAGAGAAAAAGCCTGAAGAAAAATGGAATTTCCTGAAAGATTCAAAGGTTTTAGAACGCCTTAAAAGCATCAAAGAAAAAATGTTTCTGAAGATGGAAGGCAGAATGAAAGAACGTAAAATAAAAAGAGAACTTGTTTAATTGATAATTGATAGTAAACCGAATAATTTAAAAATGAGTAAGCAAAAAGTTGTTTTAGCGTTCAGTGGCGGACTGGACACCTCCTATTGTGTAAAGTATCTGACTGAAGAACGTGGAATGGAAGTACATTCAGCATTGGTAGATACCGGTGGGTTTTCAGCTGAAGAATTAAAAACTATTGAACAGAAAGCCTACAGCTTAGGAGTTGCGAGTCATGTTACACTTGATGTCGTTAATCACTATTATGAAAGCTGTTTGAAATATTTAGTATTTGGAAACGTCCTTAAAAACAATACTTATCCATTATCCGTATCAGCTGAAAGAGTTTTTCAGGCCACCGCTGTAGCCGAATATGCTAAGAAAATCGGTGCAAAGGCTATCGCTCACGGAAGTACAGGTGCAGGAAACGATCAGGTTCGCTTTGACGTAGTTTTCAGAATCATCATCCCGGAATGTGAAGTAATTACACCAATCCGTGACATGCGTCTTTCAAGAGAAGCCGAAATTGAATATCTTAAATCAAAAGGTGTTGTTCAGGAATGGCATAAAGCCGCATATTCTATCAATAAAGGTCTTTGGGGTACTTCTGTAGGAGGTAAGGAAACATTAACTTCCGGCGGTTATCTGCCAGAAGAAGCCTGGCCAACTCAGGTTACTAAAACAACTCCTGAAAATATAAAATTATATTTCGAAAAAGGTGAGTTAAAAGGAATCAATGACAAAGTCTTTGAAAATCCTGTAGATGCTATCAGAGAACTGACTGAAATTGCAGCTCCTTTCGGAATCGGTCGTGATATTCACGTCGGAGATACAATTATCGGGATTAAAGGCCGTGTAGGTTTCGAAGCTCCGGCACCATTGATTATCATAAAAGCTCATCATACCTTAGAGAAACACGTTCTGACCAAGCAGCAAATGTACTGGAAACAGAACATTTCTGAAATGTACGGAACACTTCTTCATGAAGGACAGTTTCTCGAACCGGTAATGCGAAACTTTGAAAACTTTCTTGGGGATATTCAGGAAAACGTTACAGGAACGGTTGAGGCGCATCTTGCTCCTTACAGGTTCCATATTATAGGTATTGAGTCTAAATTCGATCTGATGTCTTCTGTTTTCGGTTCTTATGGCGAAATGAACAATGCATGGTCGGGAGATGATGTAAGAGGTTTCTCTAAAATTGTTTCTAACCAAACCATGATTCATCGTAAGGTTACTGATCTGGCAACTAACTAGTCAGAATCCGGAAAATTTTAATGCAAAATTATCGTTAATCCGAGTCTGTTTTCATTAAACTTTTATCCTGATTCATCATCATAACATTAAGATTGGTCTCTTTCGGCTTTAACAACAAACCAAGTCCAATAGACTTGGTTTGTTGTTAATAGATGTTTCCCTTCTTAGAAAAATGCTCTAATAAATATGAAAATTGGAATAATCGGAGGAGCCGGATATACAGGAGGCGAGCTTTTAAGAATTCTCATCCACCATCCGGAAGCTGAAATTGCATTTGTAAATTCAAAATCTCAGGCAGGAAAACCTGTTTTTAATACACATTCAGACCTGCTGGGCGATACAGATCTGGTTTTTACAGAAGAACCTAACACAGAAGCAGATGTTATATTTCTCTGCTCTGGTCATGGAGAATCTAAAAAATTCCTGGAAGCAAATCCTGCATTTAATGAGGTAAAAATCATTGACCTGAGTACTGATTTCAGAGATGAGTCTGAGGGTTTTGTATATGGCTTGCCTGAATTGCAGAGAGAAAAGATAAAGACAGCTCAAAAAATTGCAAATCCGGGCTGCTTTGCTACTTCAATAGAACTGGCTCTTTTGCCTCTGGCTTCAGCTCAGCTGTTAAAAGATGAAGTACATGTTTCCGCAGTAACGGGCTCTACCGGAGCCGGACAGTCCTTATCATCTACCAGCCATTTCTCCTGGAGGAATAATAATATGAGTATTTATAAGGCATTTACCCATCAGCATTTGAAAGAAATCAAAATGAGTCTGTCTGCCTTACAGCATTCATTTTCAGAGGCTATTCAATTCATTCCATACCGGGGCAATTTCACCCGTGGAATTATGGCAAATGTTTACACAAAGTTTGAAGGAACTCTGGAAGACGCTCAAAGGTTGTATAAGAATTATTACGCGTCGCATCCATTTACGCATATAAGTGATTCCCCGATTGATCTCAAACAGGTGGTTAATACCAATAAATGCCTGATTCATCTGGAAGTTCACGATGGTAATTTACTCATAACCAGTATCATAGACAATCTAACCAAAGGTGCATCCGGTCAGGCAGTTCAAAACCTGAATCTGTTGTTCGGATTGCCGGAAAAAACAGGCCTTCATTTAAAATCAGTTGGATTTTAGAGGTTCTGTTTTACAACTACCATATCATGAAAAATTTAATCTTTACTTTTTTCCTTTTAGTATTAACCGTCAAAGTTTCTCAGGCACAAGAAAAAGAATCTTATAGCAGAAAAGGGGAATATTTTGTTTATTGGGGATACAACCGTTCTTTTTCTTACTCAGAGTCTGACATTCGTTTCAGAGGAATTGGTTACGATTTTACCTTGTATAAAGCGGTAGCAGCTGATGCTCCTACTCCGATTCAGGATATTGGTACTTATTTAAATCCGGGTTTACTAAGTATTCCGCAATTCAATTTCAGGGCCGGTTATTTCTTCAATGATCACTGGTGTTTATCATTAGGCTGGGATCATATGAAATATGTGGTTCAGGATTGGCAGAAAGTAGCTATTTCCGGACATATTTCGCCACAGGTATCTGATCCTGCTATTACTGTTGACCCTAAATATGTAGGAGATTTCACGAAAGAGGCAAATACCGTTGTCCTGGATCCTGATCATTTCCTGCACCTCGAACATACAGATGGCTTTAACTATGCTGCGCTTGAGCTTGACAGGTACGACCGTCTCTGGACTGCCAAAAACAAAAAGCTAAGTCTCGACTGGTTAGCAGGTATGGGTGCCGGCGCAATGGTACCGAGGAGTGATGTCCATCTTTTCGGAGTAGGTGCTAATCACTTCTGGAATGTTTCCGGATACGGTTTCTCAGCAAAAGCAGGTTTGAGATTTGATTTTTCAAAACGCCTGTTTTTTCAAACAGATGTTAAATATGGTTTTTCCAGGCTTAACAATATCCCGACCACAGGAAGAGATACTGACTATGCGCAACAAAGTATCTGGTGGGGAGAATTTTACGGTGTACTCGGGTATAAATTCGGAAGGCATCGCAAGAATAAATAGATTCCCCGCTTTCAACGAGCGCCAACAATAAATACATTTCTGAATTTCAACAGCTAAGTCCGGAGTTTTCTGAGACTGGTGACAAACATATATAAAATCATGAACCTTTTTAATGTATATCCCTTGTATGATATTGAGCCTGTAAAAGCCAAAGGAAGCTATTTATGGGACAAAAACGGTGTTGAGTATTTAGATTTGTACGGAGGACATGCCGTAATCTCTATTGGCCATTCGCATCCGTATTATGTTGAAAAACTGACTAATCAATTACAAAATATCGGATTTTATTCTAATTCCGTAAAAATACCGCTTCAGCAGGAACTGGCTGAAAAATTAGGTAAACTTTCAGGATATGAAGATTATGCACTTTTTCTGACAAATTCAGGTGCTGAATCTAATGAAAATGCCTTAAAACTTGCTTCTTTCCACAATGGCAGAAAAAAAGTAATTGCATTTTCTCAAAGCTTTCACGGAAGAACATCCGGTGCGGTAGCCATAACTGATAACAAGTCTATTGTTGCACCGATTAACTATTCTGAACATGTTACTTTCATTCCTTTCAATGACATTGAGGCGTTAAAGGAAAATATTTCAGAAGAAACCTGCGCTGTAATTGTTGAAGGAATTCAAGGAGTTGGCGGAATTAAAGTCACTTCTGAAGAATTTCTGAAAGCGGCAAGAGAACTTTGTGATCAAACCGGAGCTGTCTTAATTCTTGATTCTGTGCAGTGTGGTTACGGTCGTTCGGGAAAATTCTTCTCACATCAGTATGCAGGAATCAATCCGGATATTATGACTACTGCCAAAGGCATGGGAAATGGATTTCCGATTGGTGGTGTATTGATTTCACCAAAATTCAAGGCATCGTTCGGGCTTTTGGGAACAACTTTCGGAGGAAATCATCTGGCATGTGCTGCTGCTGTAGCAGTACTTGACGTAATGAAGGAAGAAAACCTGATTGAAAATGCCTCAGTTACCGGAGATTATTTAATGTCTAATCTCGCTCAGATTGAAGGCATTAAAGAATTAAGAGGAAAAGGGCTAATGATTGGAATTGAGTTTGAAAGACCCGTAGATAAAATCAGAGATGCTCTTCTTTTTGAGCATAACATTTTCTGTGGTTATGCCGGAAAACACACTTTAAGACTCTTGCCGAGTCTTGCATTAGGCAAAGCAGAATGTGACAGATTTCTGGAAGCACTTTCCCTGGTAATAAAAGGTTAATTTTAAAAATTTAAAAAGGGAAGAGTGGTTCTTATTTGAAATCCATTCTCCCCTTTTTGAATACACCCGGATTATTCATCCTTATCATCCTCAACAATTTTTTTGAATAAATTACTCCAGGCTTTATTGTGGCTTTTAAGCACTTCTTTGGAGGGATTATTCTCTGAATTCCAGGATATTTTAAGTTTTTCGTATCTTTTCCTGTTTATTTCGCTTTTGCTCAGCCAATCCTGCAAAGAAGATTCTTCTTCTGCAGAAGTACCGCCCTTAAAGTGCTTCACTAATAAAATATAGTCAACAATAATCATTTTATTGGACTGGCCAATCAGCTCTGATTTGAATTATTTTCGTTTAAAAAAAACTTAACTTTCTATGTATTAAACTGATAAATGTATAAAAAGTCACTAAACATTCAAGAAAATACCTTATAAGAGTTTTACTACCTGTATTGTGCAGTTTAAAAAGTATCTGCAGTTACAGTTATAACAAAATAAAATAGTAAAATAATCCTATTTGTTTTATTCTTATCTGAATGACTGAAACTGAGCGTTTTATTTCTGTTTTCTGTTATTCTGCAAAAATAGCATCAGGACAGCATTTTAGCCTGAATCCTGACCTGACAGATACTTAAGAATTATTAATTTTAAGCTTTTTTAGTATAAATGATCTCATCAAGTTGATGTATGATTTTGATATTAAGCAGGAATGTAATTATTTTGCGTTTCTTTTGAATGGGAAATCAAACATGATGCATTCAGAAATTTAAGAAAGGCGCAAAAGAACTTTTTAAGGAAACATAATCAGATTTTTAGGCATAGATCGCATTTGCTTTTAAAACTACAATACCATTAAAATGTTTCCGATATTTAACAAATAGAAAAAATTACATAACGATTTTAAAAACCAAATGGCTTTAATTACCAAAATCAGAGAAAAATCAGGAATAGCGGCGGCGGCAATCGCCTTCAGTTTGGTTCTCTTCCTAGTCGGAAGTGATATTTTTCAAGGACGTTCGACCTTATTCGGCGGAAATTCTCAAAAAATCGGTGAAATCGCAGGTGAAACAATTTTAGCTCCGGACTTCCAGAAGAAGTTTGAAGAAGCATCTGCTAATTATACTGCACAGGCTGGCCGTGGTCCGGGAGAACAGGAATCACCTTTATTACGTGATCAGGTCTGGAATCAAATGATTCTTGATATCGCTTACAAGAAAGAATTTGATGCACTTGGTCTTTCAGTTTCTCCGGAAGAATTGATTGATATGGTTCAGGGAAATAATATTCATCCTTCCGTTCGTCAGCAGTTTACCAATCCGCAAACCGGACAGTTTGACAAAAACTTCGTAATTCAGTTTTTGAAAAATCTTAAAACGATGCCGGTTCAGCAACAACAGGCCTGGGCTAATTTTGAGAAATCATTGGGTCAGGATCGTTTGAGATCAAAGTATGAAAACTTGTTGCGTCTTTCAACTTATACTACCAACATTGAGGCTCAGAAAGACTATACAGCTCAGACTTCAAAAGTTGATGTAAGATATTTGTACGTACCATTCTATTCAATTGCAGATTCCTCAATCAAAGTAACTGATGCGCAATTAGAAGAATACCTTAGCAGCCATAAGGATCAGTTTAAAGGAGAAAATACACGTTCTATTGAATATGTTACATTCCCTGTAATTCCTTCTAAAGCAGATACGGCTTCTTTCTATCAGCAAATCAAGAAACTGGCTAAAGATCTTGCCGTTTCTAAAAATGATTCAGCATTTGCAGTATTGAATTCAGATGTTCGTACTCCGTACTACTCTACACTTTCAGAATTACCTGAAGCTGTAAAAACATCGATCGCTACATTCCAGGTTGGTGGTATTTACGGACCATTCAAAAATGGGGGTTATTACTCTATTTACAAATATGGTGGTGTGAAAAAAGATTCCCTTTACACTGTTAAAGCAAGTCATATCCTTATTTCTCCTGCCAACAAAACTGATTCAGCAAAAGCCGAAGCACGTAAGAGAGCTCAGACTATTTTAGATCAGATAAAAGGCGGTGCTAATTTCGAGGTAATGGCCAGAACTAACAGCATGGACGGTTCTGCTCAGACAGGTGGTGACTTAGGATATTTCAAGAACAATGGTTCTATGGTAAAGCCTTTCGAACAGGCTGTTTTCGGATTCTCAGGTTCAGGATTAATTCCAACCTTGGTTGAAACAGACTTCGGATTCCATATCATTAAAGTTACTGAGCCGAAAACAAATACTAAATATAAGTTGGCTGCAATTAACAAAGGCATCGTTCCAAGTCAGTCTACTATGGATGAAGCTTTCCGTAAAGCAGATGAATTTGCAAATGCCAATGGAACTAAAGCAGCTTTTGATGCTTCTTTGAAGAAAGATAAGTCTTTGATTATGCTTCGTGCTAACCGTATCAGTGAAAACTCTCAAGGATTTAACAACTTGCAGGCTGCCCGTGAAATTGTAAGATGGGCATTTGACAAGGAAACAAGTGTTGGAGATGCTTCGAAAAAAGTGTTTGAAGTTGATAACCAGTATATCGTAGCAGTTCTTACCGGTAAAACTGATAAGGATAATGTGAAAATTGATGATTATCGTGATGAATTAACAGCAAAAGTAAGAGCTGATCTGAAAGCGGAACAAATCATCAAAAAACTGGATGGTATTTCAGGAAACTTAGAACAGATTGCTCAGAAATATGGTGCTGGTGCCTTAGTTGAAACTGCTAATGACATTACACTTGCTCAGGGTGTTTTAAACAGCGCCGGCGCTGATCCTACAGCCTTAGGAAAAGCATTCGGATTGAAAGCTGGTCAGAAGAGCAAGCCTTTCAAAGGTGAAGCAGGTATCTTTGTGATGGAAACTATCAAATCAATTCCAGCTCCGGCTTTAGCTGATTTGTCAACTTACAAAAATACAGCCCGTTTAATGGCAGCTCAGAGAACTTCTTTCTATATCAACGAAGCAATCAAAGAAAAAGCTAAAATTGTTGATAACAGAGCTAAATTCTATTAGACCGTTATCAAAGACGATATTATTCAAAAGTTTCTTTCCTCTAAAAGATTCGATGAATTAAAGAAAAGCATTCCTTCGGGGATGCTTTTCTTTTTGTAGCTTTGTACATAAAATCAGCGCAATGCATTACAAATGCTGCTCTTAATTTTAAGTCGTAATTAAAAGCATAAAATAGATTTCAGATTTATTTCTTCATGCTGTTTACGATAATTGCGTAATGATTCGTTTATGAATAATAGCATTTTGTCTAACCTGGTTTCCTGTACAATAATTGCATTTTGATCGAATGAAAAATAAACTCCTGACCTTTCTGATTGTTCTTCTGGCAATTGCCGGATTCAATTTGCTGGCCAAACGATTTTTTTTTAGAATTGATTTAACCGAAGAAAAACGTTATACTATTTCCAAAGCAACACAAAACCTTCTGGAAAACCTGGACGATGAGGTTTATGTAAAAGTCTATCTTACCGGAAAGTCTATTCCCGGTGGATTTAAAAGACTCGAAAATGCTGTTCAGGAAACCCTGGAAGAATTTCAGATTCATGCCGGGTCAAAAATCAAATACCGTTTCGTAGATCTGTATGATGAGGTAAAAGACGAGAAGAAAAGAAACAAAATCTTTATAGAACTGGCTCAGAAGGGCATCCCTCCTACCAATGTTCTCGACAAAGAAAACGGACATCAGGTTCAAACATTAATTGCGCCCGGGGCACTGATTACTTACAAAGACAAAGAAGTAGCCGTTTTGCTGCTTAAAGGGAATAAACTGGCAAGTCCTCAGGAAATACTCAATCAATCTTACGAGGGAGTTGAATATCAGCTTGCTTCAGCAATAAAACAGTTAACCTTACAGGAAAAGAAAAAAATCGGATTCTTTATAAATTACAGCCACCTGCCTGCGGTTAATCAGTTAAGTCTTATCGGTTCCCTCAAGAAATTCTATGAGCTCTATCCGGTTGATCTCCGAAACTCCCCTACACTTGATGGCTTAGATGCCATTTTCGTCTTAAAACCTGATACTCCGTTCTCAGATAATGATAAATACAAAATTGATCAGTTTATCATGAATGGCGGAAAAGCATTATTCTTCATGAATTCAGTAAAAATTGACACAGTGGCAAGAGAAGGCAATCTCGCGCAGCCGTTGAGTGTTAATCTTGAAGATATGTTATTTAAATACGGAGTGCGGCTTAATTTTAATCTGATCAAAGACGCTCAGATGTGTGCTGCTATTCCGATGGATGTAGGGAATTTTGGAAACCGTAATAATATTCAAATGGTGCCCTGGGTATATTTTCCATTAATAAACACTTTCGGTAACTCTCCGATTGTAAGAAATCTTGATGCCATTTATACTAAGTATGTCGGAAGTATAGACAGTGTTAAAGCTCCCGGAATCACCAAAACTCCTTTACTTATGACCTCAGCTTACACGCAGGTTATAAATGCTCCTGCTACGCTTAGTTATGACATTGCAGGAAAAGAAATTAATCCTGCCCAATATAATGCCGGTTCTAAAACCATTGCTTACCTGCTCGAAGGAAGTTTTCAGTCTTTATTTCTTAACAGGATTTTGTCGGATGATCCGAGAGCAAAGACTTTTCAGCATAAAGGTAAATCCACAAAGATAATTGTATGTTCCGACGGCAATATCCCTACAAATGATTTCGATATTCAGAAGAATACGCCGCTTCCTGTAGGTTTTGATAAATTTTCCGGGAATACTTTTGCCAATAAAGATTTCATTCTCAACGCCATTGACTATCTTTTGGATGAAAATGGTGTAATTTCTGCCAGAAATAAAGAAGTAACTTTACGTCCGCTCGATAAGGCTCTCTTACAAACTGACAGAACCAAATGGCAGATTATCAATCTGGTTATTCCTATAGGATTAATCATTTTGCTTGGTCTTATTCACAATTTCATCAGAAAAAGGAAATTTGAAATGTCATGAAAACATTAATCTTCCAAATCGTTGATTGCTAAACTTGTAGTTTTGCGGGGATTTTGATAATTTTAACTTTTATTTCAACTACAGAGATGATCGCATTTGCGTAAATTTTTAATAAATGTAGCATCATAACAACATACAAACCACATGAAATTTGTCGTCTCATCTTCAGTCTTATTAAAACAGCTTTCGGCAGTAAATGGGGTTATTGCCAATAATCCGATTATGCCTATTTTGGAAAACTTTTTGTTCCAGCTGGACCAAAATCAGTTAACCGTAACTGCTTCTGATTCTCAGACAGTTATGATTACTACTTTGGAAGTTGAATCAAATGAAAGTGGCGCAATCGCAGTTCCGGCCCGTTTGTTGTTAGACACCTTAAGAGGGTTACCGGAGCAGCCTATTACCTTCAAAGTAGATAGCGAAACTTTCGGTACTGAGATTATCTCAGAGAATGGACGATACAAGCTTTCAGGTGAAAATTCTATCGATTTCCCTAAAGTTCCTCAGGTTGCAAAAAGCCTTTCGGTACAATTACCTGCTGACGTTCTGGCTTCAGCGATCGGTAATACTATTTTCGCCGTATCCAATGATGATTTACGTCCTGCAATGACAGGAGTTTATGTGCAATTATCGGCAGAATACACCAATTTTGTAGCAACAGACGGCCACAGGCTGATCAGATACAGACGTTCAGATGTGAAATCTGATTATGAATCAACCATGATTATCCCGAGAAAAGCCCTGAATCTGCTGAAATCATCATTACCATCTGACGATACTACTGTAACGGCTGATTTCAGTCAATCCAATGCTTTTTTCAGTTTCAATAACATCAGAATGATTTGTCGTCTGATTGATGAGAGATTCCCTGATTATGAGAACGCAATTCCTCAGAACAATCCGAATGTGATGACTATAAACCGTATGGAATTATTGAGTTCATTACGTCGTATTTCTATTTACTCAAATAAAACTACTCATCAGATCCGTTTAAAGTTATCGACCAATGAACTGATTATTTCAGCAGAGGATTTAGATTACTCAAACGAGGCGAATGAGCGTTTGATTTGTGATTACGAAGGAGAAGAAATGGAAATCGGATTCAATGCTAAATTCCTTGTTGAAATGCTTGGAAATTTATCAGCGAGAATGATTTCATTGGAAATGTCTGTTCCAAACCGTGCTGGCCTGATTATTCCATCAGAGAAGGAAGAAAGTGAAGATATTTTAATGCTGGTTATGCCGGTAATGCTTAATTCTTACGCATAAGATTTAGTTTCTGATATTCTATAGAACGGGGTGGTGAACAAATTTACCACCCCGTTTGTTTTTAAATCTGTACTGCTTAACCCTGCCTTTTTAATAAATCTGTTGTTTGGAAAACTAAAAAGGTGGAAATTAACGTTTGTTTACATAAAGTCAAAAGTCAAACCAATATCAAAGAAAATGACCAAATTAAAACTTATTGCGGCACTCTTCATGTCACTTATTGTTACAACCGCTTTTGCCAACAACCCTATTAAAAAAACGGAAGGCTCTGAAGGAATCCTTTTCTTTAAAGGTACTTTCAAAGAAGCCCTTGCGAAAGCGAAGAAAGAGAATAAAAAAATCTTCATGGATTGCTACACTACCTGGTGTGGTCCCTGTAAAAAATTAAAGTCTTCTGTGTTCCCTGATAAAAATCTTGCAGCTTATATCAACCAGAATTATGTAAGTATTGCTGTTGATTATGAAAACGGAGAAGGTCCTGCAATCTCTCAGTTGTATCCTGTAGAAGGCTATCCGACATTATATTTCCTTGACTCAAATGGAAAAGTTAAGAAAACATTTGTTGGTTTGCCAAGTGGTGGTGCTTCTGAATTGCTTTCTTTTGCTCAGAAAATCAAATAATAAGATTATAGCTTCCTATAAAAAAAGACAGCCGGAGTGGCTGTCTTTTTTTATATCCTTAAGTTTTCTGCTTAATTCTCATCAAGCAATCCTTCGTCTTTCGCTTGTTTTTTATAATCATGTAGCTGAACTGGTTCCGGCTTGCTGTTCTTTTTCACTTTCATATTTAAAAACTCAACCAGCAGAGAGAATGCAATTGAGAAATATAAATACCCTTTAGGAACTGACCCGACATTAGAACCCAGGAATGAAACTTCAGCGTCATGAGCGGCCTCCGCAACCAGCATGAAGCCAATCATAATAAGAAATGCCAAACCAAGCATCTGAACTGACGGATGATCGTTCACAAACTTTCCAACCGGACCTGAAAAACCCATCATAATTATAATGGATAAAATCACAGCCAGAATCATTACAGGCAGGTTATGAGTTAATCCGATAGCGGTGAGGATTGAGTCAATTGAGAAGACAATATTAATTAAAGCAATCTGTAAAACTACTGCAGTAAGTTTATCTGAAGCAGAGCCTTTTTTAGGCTTGTCAACGTGATCTTCTTCGGTATTACCTTCAAGTTTATGGTGGATCTCAGAAGTAGCTTTATAAAGAAGAAATAACCCTCCTACAAAAAGAATCAGACTCTGTCCTGAAATTCCGGCCTTAAACCAACCCAGATCAACATGGGTAAAAGGTTCCTGCAGGGAAATAATAAAAGACAAACCGAATAATAAAACAACCCTGAAGATCATTGCCAGCAACAAACCAATATTGCGGGCTTTGGGTTGATCTTTGATAGCAAGCTTATTGGCTGCTATTGAAATGAAAATAATATTATCAATACCTAAGACGATTTCAAGGAATGTTAATGTTACTAAACTGATGAGTGCGTCTGCTGAAAATAATTGTTGTATCATTTATATATGGTTTAAGAATTTAATGAATCCGAATAAATAACAATGCTCACGTTTACCGGAAAACAGAGGAGGTTAATTTCTCGGAGTCTTTTTTACAAAAAAATCTATCTGTCCTGAAAATTAACAAGACTTTGCAAAACTATGATGATCCGGGAACAAATAAAATCCCATTAATTACAAATGGTCAGAATTAATGATAATATGACCTGAAAATTGATGAATCAATATTGAAAAATCGCTCAAAGCATTCTCTGTAAAAAAGATATTAATTGAATTAAAAAAAAATATCTATTTAACATACTGACAACAAAAGACTTACCTTTAATGTCTGACCTAAGTCAAGTTTTTTTCACAATACGTCTTGCACAATTAATTTTTATAGTGTAATTTTGCACCACGTTAAACGAAACGGTAATAATTAATTTGGTTTCATAGCTCAGCTGGTTCAGAGCACCTGCCTTACAAGCAGGGGGTCCTAGGTTCGAATCCTAGTGGGACCACCAAATTTTACTTCATTCGGTTTCATAGCTCAGCTGGTTCAGAGCACCTGCCTTACAAGCAGGGGGTCCTAGGTTCGAATCCTAGTGGGACCACACAAAAAAAGCCTTAAAGTATTGACTTTAAGGCTTTTTTATTTTTTCTCCAGCTGCTTTATTGTAGTTATTCTACATCTGTTTTCTTTATCCAACCTTCGATGGTTTTCGAGCCGTAGTATCGGATTTTTAGCCAATCGTCTTTGGTTTCTAAAATCTCCACTTCATCACCTTTGAGGAGGTACATATTAGTTCCTTTTGTTGGTGAACTGAAAATAAAGCTTTTGTCAATTTTGACCTTTGCATATTTTACCCCTAAAAATGTCTCCACCTTATACAATTCTTTTTTGTTTTCGAGCAAGGACTTTACTATATAATTGGGTATGTGTTGAATCTGCCTGTGATATTCATAGTTTCTACCATCGAAATTAAACAAGAAATAATTAGGCTTCCCATTCGACGGTGGCTCATAATCATCTGAACCTATACCATTAAAGCTTGCAAAACAACTAGGACTTGCTTGATCAAAATACTTTATGCTATCATTGGGGGCTTGGGGGTTGGGTCTATAAAAATACATCCGTTGCCCTATTTCTTCTAAATCTGATAACTTAACAATATTCTTGTTTTTGGGTGAAAAACCAATAATGTCAGGGCCTAGACTAAAAACAGATTTATCTTCTTTTTCAAAATATAAAGTCAATCTTTTAGAATTATGCAGAAAATCAATAGCAATAAAAGAAGTATCATTACTCCATTCAGGAGGAATAAACTGCCAAATCCCCTCAAAGTCCTTTAACTGTGAAGGCACATTAGTATCCTGTGCAAAAGTAAAGTTTGCTGTTGTTATCAACAGGATCAACCATAAATTATTTTTTAAGTGTTTCATATGCTTTATTGGTATATAATGTTCTGTTATCAATTCCGATTTCTTTACCATTTACAGCTCTTGTCACAGCTTTAATAGAATCCTTATTTACTTCATTGGCTTTTTCATTTGTATTTCCTGCTTTCCAAAAAGTTAGTGAGATAAGCATGGAGAAATCTAAATCGTTAGCAATGTTATCTAGGTTTTTGTCGCAAGCCGAACTTCGACACATAAAATCTTTGGTGCCAGTTCCATGAACTGCGTCCCACTTTGCCTGAACCATTTTTCTATAATTGGAATAACCTGTTATCTGCATAAATCCTCGTCCTCTGAATCTATACCCATCTCCTGAATTAATATTACCATTTCCAATATCGTTGCAGGCATATACCACATTAAAAAAGTCAGGATCACGTGGTAATTCATCTACCATGTTAGCTCTAACTATTTTGTTCATACCTTGCATAAAAGTTGTAGATGCATAACTACCACTATAACTACCTTCTGGTACGACTATATCTTCGTCGCAATATGGATAAGGACAACTTGCTCCATCGGCAGAATAACCCTCAAAAATTGAACAATATTTCAGCACTTTTTTACCATTATGTGTTCTGATTGTTCGTGTTTTATCGGCTGTTAAAATTCTTGAAGCTGAATAGGATTTCTCATCTAAGTTTTTCAACATGGTTTCCGCCCCAATCTGTCCTATAAAATGAGCCATTCGTTCAGGTGTTGTTAAACCATAGTCATCACTGTACTTATTAATTATACTTGCCACCTCATCACATCTGTCTTGTGGTGTATCCGGGAATATCTCATGTAATTGTGTGCCTGTAACCGGAAAGCTAGCTTGATGGTCTTCCTGGGTTTTATCCCCCAGATACCTCCAAACAGCCTCTATCTTCTTGTCCTTCTCTGCTTTATCCAATACATTTACATTCAATACTATATTGCTGGAATTGGTAGCACTGAAATCTATTCCTTCCTGGGTTTTCTCTTTGCTTAAGGCGTTGATTTCGGGGTTGTCTCCATAAAATCTGATCTGCAGGTTGTCTATACAAACTTCTCCTACTTTTACCTGTCCGGTAGCTCCTGCCGGATTGTTAAGTTTATGACTCACTTTGTTTTTTGATATATCTCTTTTGAGCAGCTCAAGATTGTATATCACACTTTGACAGTTGCCATCTCCTGTCAGATAATCCATCAATCCATCACAACCACATTTGATACTGCTTTTGGCTGCTGCTGTTTCTACTGCCAAATCTTCTGTTCTGTTTAGGATGTTACCTGCCAGAGAAGACGATTCCCCTAATTTGCAGATACTTACCAAAGCTTCAGGATATAACTGGCTTTTGGTGGAAGCATAAAATACCTCTTCTCTTAGCTCTGAATGATATCCTATTCCGTCACAGTCTGCTTCTGCCAGTAGCTTGTCTTTGTAGCTGTCTAAATCGTTGAGTATCGGGGCAATTTTAGCTAAGAATTTTGGGTTGGGGTTTTGTGTTTGTGTTGTGTTTTTAATACTCTCTATACCGCTTTTTATGGCCTTACAAATATTATTGTATTCCTGATAATCTTCCTTGTTGGGTTTTTCTCCTCTGGCTATTTTATCCAATAGTTCCTGAGCTTTGGCCTTCATTGCTTCCAGAGCCTCTCCAAACTTACCTGAATA
>NZ_FOXH01000023.1:0-26067 GCF_900115665.1 Pseudarcicella hirudinis | reverse complement strand
CCTTCTCCGGCACTGGCATCTCCGCTGGTTACAATAATCTCATATCCATTCATGTATATTTTCTGTCCTTTGGCTGGTACAAAGGCAACAGTTCCGCTATATACTTTGGGAGTAATGTTACAGTCCACCGTGGAATGCATAGAACCTCCGCAACGAGACTCAGAAGGAGTTTCTAACTTATCGAGCTCATCACGTTTTTGGGCTATGGCAGCCGGGCTTATGTCTTGTGAACTCACAATGATATCCAAAGGATCTTCCACATTACCTGCCCCGTTGCTATTATTGCTACTATTATTGCTGCTATTTGTTTGGGGTGGAGAAGGAGTATTATTGGCCGATGCTGCGGGTTTTGAATTGCTTTTGACTGCCACACTGGCTGGTTCTGAGTATATCTCACTCCATTCACTTTGTCTTGCCAAAGAACAATTGCTCCGTACTTTAAACTCATATTTCCCCTCAACGGGTTTTACCACACTAAATGTACCGGTATATGCAATAGCTGTTGTCCAAGCACTTTCAGTTGTTAACTTATAAGCTACTTCATAGGTTTGTGCTCCAACTTGAGGATCCCAGCTTAGATTATATACCCTCGATAAGGATGAGGCCAGACTCAGGTTTTCAGGGCTTGTACAAGGACGGCCATAGTTAAATGATACCACTTCACTGTATCCGTCATTCTGGTATTCATTTACCCCCTCTAGATCCTGTACCCGAACCCGCAGGGCATACTTCCGACCAACTATCAGGGCCGGGTCTGTAATACCATACAAATAATTACTGGTATTGGTGGTGGTACTGAAAATGGGTCTTTTCCCCTGAACTACCGCATTGGGTACTTCCCCATCTAATACCTCATAAAGTTCTACTGTATAAATCACTGCAGAAATCCCCCCGCGGGAGGCAGTACCACGGGGCATCCAGGAAAACAACAGATTCTGTACCTCTTGTTCCTGCAATACCTGTCCTTCGGCAGGGTAAGTTATCTGAGGAGGATAACCATAAAAGACCTGCATCATAGCTATTCCTGTTTCTGAGATTTGTCGATGTCCTCTGGAAGCATCAAACTCATAGGCCGTAACACTGAGTGTCCACAGACCATCGGGCAGGCGTCCACCTTGTCTTAGCATACTTTCATCCACTGCTCCCTGGGCGATTAAATTACCAGCCTGAAAGTAGTTGACTAAATCACTGCCATAGAGGGTTAGAGGGGTACCGAAACTTAAATTGATGGGAATAGCCGGGATATAGTCAGGTCTTGTACTAATCACAGAACCAGCCTGTTCAAACCTGAAACGTAAAAACACAGGAACAATCCCACTCAGATATTTTTCATCTTTGAGCACCAGGGTAACTTTCAGGAAATTATTGGAAGAAGTTAAGGCACTCCAGTTGAGGCTATACTGAGGCAACAAATAGGGGCTGCAACTGACAGGGAAATTGCTCTGAGCCAAAAGCACCCTTTCCCCTAAAGGAGAAATAATCAGAAGTAGAATCAAGCTATAAAACTTCAACATCATTAATTAAACTTTTAGTTTTGAATAAGTTTAATTGGTGTGTTGAAGAATAAAGTCGGAGAACCGACTCATGGAAAGTATCGGGGGATGATTAAAAGTGGAGTGTTATAGATAGTAATAGAACAAAACTACATTATTATCAAAAGTGAATTTCTGTTTAAAAATTAAAATACCAAAATCTACAATTCACTTTATTGAGTTTTTCATGATAAAATGAGAGATTTTTTGATTTATGGTAAGAAATTGGGAAATGCAAAACATTTGAAATGTTAAATACAAATGTGATTTTGGGTGGCTTTAAAGAAGGGGTGGAGGATAATTTACCTGGTAAAGTAATAGATTCATCCCCTGAGAGAATGAAGACCTCTTAGATCATTTTGAATTAACTCCTGAAGCCTCTCACAGAAATTCTGATTGATTCGGAATCACTCCTGAACGCAGTTAATCCATAAACGGCTTACACCTCAACAGGCTTGTACATTCCGGTTGATAATATAAAAAGGGAATACCTCTCCCATCCGGAAGAAGTATTCCCTTTTCAAGCATATCCGATTATTTATTTTGCCTGAGCGTAAACTTTAAGCCCTACAATACCAACAGTAATTAAGCTCATGAAGAATATCTCTATCAAAGTGATTTTCTGCCCGTAAAAGAGCATTTCTGCCACTTTAATGAGAATAATAGACATCGCTGTCCAGACTGCAAAAGCTGAGGCAATAGACATATGTTTCATTGCCAGAGAAAAAAAGTAAATATTGCCGATTCCGAACAAAATATACCCTAACAAAGGAAGCAGAATCTGAAGTCCTTCATCCGGTTTGTAAAAATTGTCAAACCGAAGTTGCTTTATTTCACTAAGCTTGAGAAACTTCAGCGAAAATGTCCAGGCCGCTTCAAATAACGCAGCAATAAAAATATATACCCAATGCAATTTGTTGTACAGCCTGAAAATGCCGTTATTTAAGAGTTATACTAATTCTTTTTCAACTTCGGCCTTTCCTATCTTTTTTCTGGAAAACAACTTTCCGAAGAATTTTAAAATATTCGGTCGAAGGTAATAATATTTACGGAACCAAGGGTATTTCAATAATTTCTTTTCATCAAATCTTTTTATTGAAAAAGCATGCTGAAGGAAATAATCATTCGGATAATCATAGTAAAGGCCCCAGTTTTCTCTTTCATTTCCCGGTTTATGTTCAGGAAAATAAGCCGTTCCGAACAAATAATCCCACACTGAAAATTTCGTTGCAAAATTTGCATGAAAAACCTCCAGGTAATTAGCATGATGCCATAAATGCAATTCAGGTGAATTAAAAATATATTTCAGTTTCCCCATTTTCACATTGATATTAGCATGTATAAACATTCCAAACATCGCATCTAATAAGGCCTTAATCGGCATTACCGCAGGATCTGCTCCCAATAAGATAATCGGTGCGAATTCTATGGTTTGGTTAATAATAATTTCCACAACATGCGACCGGGAGCCTGCCAAAAAATCGACTTCCTTTCCGGAATGATGAGCTTCATGTGTTCTCCAAAAAAACTTATTGGAGTGTTGGAAGCGGTGAAAAAGGTAAATGTATAAATCGTGGGTTACAAGAAAGAACATTACCTGACCAAAAACCGGCCAGTTTTTCACAAATTGTAAACTCGTCCAATCTAAACTATGCTGTATCGGTGCTATTATATAATCAAAAATGAGTATTTTAAGGAAAAAGCTTTGGATAATTGTGTACCAAACCAAATCAATCCAAAAACCCTCCCTGAAAAATGGTAATCCTTTTCTGTATGGAGCAATCCGCTCCCAGGCTATGATAAAGATTATCCAGCCGACTAATATAGTCGTGGTAATGGTTAGTAATTTTTCCTGATTCATATTGGTATATCTGACACTATCATTTTGAGTTGTGGAATAATTGAAAAACTATTCCACAACTCCTCAATTATTATAACTGGTACTCCGGACTGATATTCACTCTCAAACGCTTCATCGGGCCAATTTCCGAATCGTAAACTTTCTTAATACCATCACCGGCAGCGATTTCAACATCTCTGATGTCACGAACCAGACGTTGTAATCCCTGTGGTTCTACTGAAGCGGCATGATCAGAACCCCACATGGCACGGTCAAGGGTAAAGTGTCTTTCAACAAAAGTAGCTCCCATTACTACAGCCGCAACGGTAGTGGTAAGACCTGTCTCATGTCCTGAATAACCTGCAGGTGCATCCGGATATTTAGCCTGAAGCGTATTAATCATGCGAAGGTTCAATTCTTCCGGTTTGCAGGGATAAGCAGAAGTTGAATGAGCAATCATCAATGGATAGTTTTCATCAAATGATTTAACCAGATCCACAGCTGTTTCAATTTCTTTTACAGTTGACATCCCTGTTGAAAGCATCAAAGGACGACCTGTCTGCAAACATTTTTCGATCAAAGGAAGGTCGGTCAGAGAAGCTGAAGCCAATTTGTGCATTACAGGGTCAAATTGCTCAAGAAAATCCACTGATTCCAGATCCCAGGCAGATGCAAACCAGTCGATCCCTAATTTCTTACAATACTGGTCAATCGCTGAATATTCAACTGCCCCAAATTCCGTCTTACGTTTATAATCGATGTAAGACATTTTGCCCCATGGGGTATCACGCATAATCTCCCATTGATCTTTTGGAACACAAACTTCCGGAGTTCTTTTCTGAAATTTTACGGCATCTGCTTTTGCTGCCACAGCTTCATCAATAAGCTGTTTCGCCAGATCTAATGATCCGTTATGGTTTATACCAATTTCAGCGATAATATAGCTTGGTTTTCCGGTACCAATTTCTCTTCCTGTGTTTAATGTAATTGTTCTCATTGTAATAGCACGATTTTAAAACGTGATTGTTTATTTATTGCTAATGATTAGTTCTGCAAATTCTCTGAAACATCCTTCTCCCCCTTTGGCCTCGCAAATATAATTTGCTGCTTTTTTGGCGAAAATCAGGGCGTCAGAAGGGCAGGCTGTTAAACCAACCAGGCCCATAATTTCAACATCGTTTGTATCGTCGCCGATGTAGGCAACTTCTTCTGATTGTAAGTTTAATCTGCTTAAGATTTCCTGCAAAACGGCAGGTTTGTCTTTGATTCCTAAGTGTAATTCTGAAATTTTCAGTTTTTCAGCTCTTTTTGCCACAGAAGGAGAAAGTTCTCCGGTAATAATTCCGGTTTGAACATCAGCAAACTTTCTGAGACGCTCTACGCCCATTCCATCTCTGATGTTAAATTTCTTCAGAACCTCTCCCGATTCTCCGTAATACACGCCTCCATCTGTCAATACTCCGTCACAATCAGTTAATAAAAGTTTAATCTTTTTTGCTTTTTCCTGAATAAGCTGCAAGTCTGTAATCATCTTTATTTGTTGGGCACATTCTGAGATTTCGGGAAAGAAACCTCAATTTTGAAATCAATTTTAAATAGCAGTCCAACCGCCGTCAACTACAAGATTTGCTCCTGTCATATAAGCGGAAGCGTCGCTTGAGAGAAAAATCAATGCCCCCTGATAATCGTCGGCATTGGCCATTCTGCCCAAAAGTGTTTTAGCTGAATAGTTCTGAACAAAATACTCATCCTGTGAATTTTCAACACCTCCCGGAGAAAGCGTATTAACTCTTACGCCTTTTTTACCCCAGTAAGCAGCCAAAAACCTTGTAAAGTTCACAACTGCTCCCTTTGTTGCCGGATAAGCAGCCGACTTGAAAAATGTCTGCTCTCCCTGCTCATTGCGATAAATACTCTGATCAGGTCCTACCAACCCATAAGTTGATGCCACATTAATAATACTTCCTTTGCCCTGATCAGCCATTACAGTTCCAAAAACCTGAGAACAAAGAAATACTCCGGTCACGTTCACATCCAGTGATTTTTTGAAAGCATCAACCGGATAGTTTTCAAAAGCGGAAAGCTCTTTTGCCATTGCCGGATTTTCAAACATATCATTGATTGCGGCATTATTCACCAGAATATCAATAGAGCCGAATTTTCCGAGAATCTTATCTCTTGCGATCTTCAGAGCTTCTTCATTCGTAACATCAATGCCGATACCATAATGGGAGCCCCCATCCTTTTCTAAAACAGCTGCAAAAGCTTCCGCCTGGCTTTCGTTAATATCTGCAACAACTACATTGGCTCCGGCCTTCGCAAGCGCTTCACAATGTTTCTTACCTATCAGCCCTAAAGCTCCTGTGACAATAGCTGTCTTATTTTTTAAAGAGAATAATTCCATATTTTAATAATTCCGCGGGTATATCCGGGACATCAACGCCTCATCCAAAAAGCGGTTTTCACTTTTCAAGTGCGTGTACTGTCTCAATATGCCTTCTTTTTCAAAACCAACACTTTGATAAAGATTTATTGCCTTTTCGTTTTCAACTGATACACTTAATTCTATGCGTAAAAGCTCCATTTCTTTACCGAAAATCAGAATACTCTCCAACATCTTTTTCCCGAAACCTTTCCCTGAAAAATCAGGATGAATAGCTAGCCCGCCAAGATATGCGATATGATCTGTACGGTGTTTCAGGCGTATCAGTTTAAACATTCCAATATTCGTTTCATTTTCGTGAAAAATAAAAAGTACTTTATCCTTCAGTAAATCATGAAATATTGGTTCAAAATCCTTTTCATTCATTACCTCATACAGCAGAAAGGGATTAACCTTCGGATGCATATACAATCTGTAAATGAATGAAAAGTCTTCTATATCAGCACCTCTTATCACTGTTTCGGCTTGATGTTATAGTTGCTTACTTTTCTGAAAACTGCTTCTAAAACTTCTCCTTTCAGATACTGTTTCAGGTTAGCACTTTCAATGGCTTCTTTTACAATTGGTAATACTTCACGGTAAACAGAAAGCGTATAGTTAATATCTTCATCTGAATGGCTGAAACACATGTTATGAAAGCCTGCCCAGAGAATACCTCTTTTAATCATTTCCTGTTGCATCAACGATTTCACTTCCAGTCCGTTACCAGCTTCAGGTGTAAAAGTTACCATTGAACGGCAGTTGTAACCAATACATTTTGTGTATTGAGTCATGCCCAATTCAGCCGCAATCTGGTTGTAACCATCTTTCATCAAGGCTCCTTTTTTATCAAGATATTCAGGAACATTTTTATCACGAAGTTCATTGATAGTTGCAATACTGGCTGCTAAAGAAAGTGCTTCTCCTCCGAAAGTAGTATAGCTGAATACCTCAGAATTAAACAATTCCATTACATCAGCACGACCGGTTAAGAAAGCTATCGGCATACCATTGGCACAAGCTTTTGAATAAACCGCCAGATCAGGTTTTACATTAAAATATTCCTGTGCTCCTCCTACTGCAATGCGGAAACCAGTCCACATTTCATCAAAAATCAATAAAGTGCCATTTGCTTTACAAACCTCAGCCAGTTCCTGAAGGAAACCTTCTTTAGGCGCTTCGAAAATAAACGGTTCTAAAATCAAGGCAGCAACCGTATCATCCAATGCTGCTTTGATAGATTCAATATCATTAAATTCAAAAGTATAGGTCATGTTCTGGATCGGCTCAGGAATCCCTGCATTTCTGCTGGTGATACCGATATACCAATCATGCCAGCCATGATATCCACAACAAAATATTTTCTCACGACCTGTAAAAGCTCTTGCCACACGAATAGCAGCAGAACAAACATCAGCTCCTGTTTTAGAGATTTTTACCGCTTCAGCATTTGGAATAACTTCTTTCAAAAGCTCTGAAACCTCCACCTCCAATGGATGCATTAATGAGAAAGTAATACCATCTTCCAATTGTTTTTTGATCGCTTCATCGACCGCAGGGTAAGCATAACCCAATGAGATAGGTCCGATAGCAGCGTTAAAGTCAATGTATTCGTTTCCATCAACATCCCAGACATGTGAACCTTTGGCTTTTTTAATATACTTCGGAGCAACTCCTTTCGTAAATTGCCCCGGGCCTTTTGCGAGCGTTTGTGTAACGGGTTTCTGAACTTTTTCCGCACGGGCATACAACTCGTTAGACTGGGTAATATCCGGGTAATTCTGATTGAACTGAATGGTATTTGGCATAATTTTATAGATTATCTTTTTATTCGGAATTATTTTCTCAGATTTTGTCAATCATATCTGATCAGGCTTTTATTCTGCAAATTCAGGCAATACAATCTCAGGTTGTACAGCATTGGTTGTATAACCAAGTATTTTTTCCGCGATCTGTTTACCGGTGAATCCCTCGTATTCCATTAATTCGTTCAAACGACCGGGTTTAAACCATCTTTCATTTAAAGCAAAAGGCAATACATTGGCAGTGGTGCGGTTTTTCAGCAAAGTTTCAGCTACGATACTGTATAATCCGCCGGTAAGGAAGTGGTCTTCCAGTGTTACCACAAGTTTTGAAGTAGCAGCTACTTCAAGAATAGCCTGTTCATCGACAGGTTTCAGGCTCCTCATATTCACTAAACCAACGGAAAGTCCCTGGTTTTTAAGAATTCCAACAGCAATCAGTGCCTGTTCGAAAAGCATTCCATAAACCAGAATTGTTACATCACTTCCTTTTGAAACAACCTCTGCTTTACCGATTTCAAAATTAGCACTGTGTTTATAGTCAGTCTTTCGGGTATTGATACGAACATATGCCGGATTAGGAGAATTCCAGATCTGAGGAAGCATTGTTACCAAATCTTCTTCATCTGCCGGAGCAAAAACCGTCATGTTAGGAATACCTCTCATTAATGAAACATCCTCAACAGCCTGGTGAGTCGGGCCATTTCCATCAGACAGAAAACCCGGAATAAAACTACTCAGCTTTACCGGAAGATTCGGGATTCCGGCATCGGTACGCACAAATTCAAAAGCACGCATTGATAGAAATGATGCCAGGGCATGTGTAACAGGAATTCTACCTCTCAGGGCTAATCCTGCTGCAGCTCCGATCATTGTCTGTTCTGTAATTCCGGTATCAACAAAGCGGTTTCCAAGTACTTGAGGAATATTTCTGACTAAAGCCCTGTTTTCGGCCGTCATCACTACAAAACGCTCATCCTCAAGGGCAATTTTGGTTAAAAGTTCTTCGTAAGTCATATGATAAAATGGGCTTCAGAAAGTGTTTTTCAAAGAATAATTTTCACAAACCTTTTCCCGGATTCGACATTATTAATACTATCTGACAACTAAAGTCTCTGATTCGATGGTTGCTAATTTTTCACCTTTAAGCTCTTCCAACAAGGCTTCTACTTCAGTCTGGGTGAAATTACAGAACCATCTGTCAGCTCTTGCTTCGATACTTGGCAATCCTTTTCCCCGAACTGTATCAGCAATAACAACATTCAGTCTGCCTTCCTGAAACGGATAAGCAGTAAAGGCCTCTTCAAGGGCTTCAAAACTATGTCCGTCGATTCTTTTAACAGCGGCACCAAAAGCTGAGAATTTATCATGCAATGGTTCAAGCGGAATCAATTCTTCTGTTGGCATATTGGCCTGAAACTGATTTCGGTCAACTACAAAAATAAGGTTATCCAATTTGTGGGCGTTAGCAACCAAAGCCGCTTCCCAACAAGTTCCTTCATTCAATTCTCCATCTCCCAGAATACAAATAACTTTGTTTGAGCCTCCTTTCATTTTGATATCCAGTGCCACACCTATTGCTACCGAAGGTAAATGACCCAATGATCCGGAATGGAATTCAATTCCGGGAACCTTGGTATTCGGATGCCAGTAAATATTGTCAGAAGTAGATAAATGGTTTTTCAAACGGCTTTCCTCCATCAAACCCAACTCCACGAACGTTCCGTACAATGCCGGAACATCATGTCCTTTTGAAAGGAATAAATAATCACGATCAGGATCCTGCAGATTATCTTTCGAAATATTCAGAAATTCTGAATATAAATAAACTACCAGATCTGCGGCTGAAAGTGATGCACCTACAAAACATCCTCCATCCGTCGACATTTTTACGATATGCTGGCGAACTCTGAAGGCTAATTCTTCTAATTCTTGTTTTTTTAAATCGGTCATATTTACTTCTTTTTACTGAAAACAATTGCTGACTAAAATTTCAACCTGTTTTAATTTCTGAATGCTAGATTATTTTGGTTTGGCTGACAGAAATAGTTTTGAGTTCATCCAAATGATTTCTGTACCAGTTTACTCCTGCATATCCTGCATTAATCTGATAAATCTCCGGTTTACGGTTAAGTAATGTTAAAATATCATCACAGGAAAAATCTTTCTTTTCCGGATACAGTTCTTCAAAAACCCGGCAGATAAATTCATAATCCTCAGGGTAGTCAATCGTAAAACGATGTGACATTGAGTAGTCAAGTCCGGTATTCCACGCAACATTTCCTAATCTGAATTTATCGGGATTTTCCCAGATATATGGAGTAGTATGTTCAAGTTCCAAAGGTTTTGAAGCCTCATTCCAGGCTTTTTCAAGGCACTCCATCGTCATAATTTCCACATCATTCCCGTCAGGGAAAGTAGCAGGATGAAGATTTCCGACGAAATCAAATGCTCCTTCATGCTCAAAATAATAATCAAGCACTTCATCCACAATTACCGGATCGATCAACGGGCAGTCTGATGGAATTTTTAGTACCAGATCAGCATTAAACGCTTTTCCTGCCTGATAATGCCGGTCAAGCAGATTGTTCAGACTTCCTCTGAAACAAGGTATGTCAATAGATTCAGCAAGCTTTTGAATCTCATCATCTCCCGGCTGATCAGATGTGGCGATCACAATCTGATTAGGTCTTTTCACCATTTTCAGCCTTTCAATCATTCGGAAAAGTAAGGTCTCACCCAAAATCGGCAGCAATACTTTTCCCGGTAAACGACTTGATGAGGTTCTGGCCTGAACAACAATTAGTATCTTTTCTGACATAAATATTTTTATACAAAATGAAGGAATCTTATTTTCAGATCAAGCTCCATTTTCATTCATTTACTTCCAACGACTCATTCAAAAAAGCATTTCTCCCCTGCTATTCCTGGAATCAGGCATAATGCACATCAATCGGCATAGGCTGGTATTGAAATTGCTTCAGGAAATCTTCTTTTTTACCGTCAAAATTCACAAAACTCCTACAGATATTAGCAATATTCTGAGCTGAAGTTCCTGCATTCTGAATTGGATTCAAGCGGTACAGTTCTTCAAGGTCAAAATATGAATGTACTTTTTTTCCTAAAGCCATCCCTACATAAACTACCGTAGAGTATTGAGTAATCAATTCTTCACAGTTAGCAATCATATCATTTGTACTTCCCGATTGAAAAATCAATGTATCTGCCGGAGTGTGCTCCTTAATTTCAGAAACAGCTCTGTCATAGATTTCATTAGGATGCAGCTTAAACAAGAGACGACGGCCTGCGGCAATTTCTGTAGCTTTTTTAATAAATCCGATTCTGTCTTCTTTTCTGAAAGTTTCCCTGATATCTGATGTTGCTACCATTACATAATTATGATAAGGAAAATCATTTTTAAGGAATTGACGGATGTTATCATAATTAGGTATTCCGGTTACTAATATTTTAGAGACATTTGTTCCTCTTTTAACAAAGTAATCCTTATATCCATCTGAAGCTGCACAGTAAATATCACAAATATTAGAAGCACCGTTCAGGGAAGTATCCCCGGAGAAATAAGGAGGGAAATGCAGGTTTTTTACCCATTTACTTTTCCAGGTATAACCATCAACCATTCCTTCCTGAACCCAGAGTGTTTTGTTTTGTAACATCCTGTCGGGGATGATTAAGTCCGAACAGTAAACAACGAGGTCATATCTGTTCTTTTGAGCCATATAATCCATTTGAAGATTATGCTCACGGATGTATTTCTCAGAATTGGCCCTGAATTGTCCAGCTAAAATGGTACTGTCAATAAATGGCGTATACTTGATAAGGGCATTAATGAGTGGGGAATCCGCGAAAATCTGACTGAACCAACAGTCAAAATCTGTCAACTCTTGAGCAATCTGATGCATTTGAGAGGTTTGGTTCATTGATCCTGTAATAAACAGTATTTTCCTTCCCATACGTTTTAAATGATTAAGTGATATCCATCGGAACCATTCACAAAATTAGAAACTCGCTTCAATGTATTACCTCAAAATGAACAATGATAATATTTTGATAACGAACGCATTATGATTTGTTCACAATATTTTGACAATTTATTAAAATTCAAATAGTCTGGCACGGGTTTTTAGAGATTCTTATTAAATTTTTTAACAACCCGTACCTCCTTCCGATACTATCTTAAAAGTCGAATTTCATTCTGAATCGGATTCCAATACCGTTCGGGGCATTGGGATTGTCCAGATAAGACAATCTTTTCACGAAATCCACTCTAAGAATTTTGAAAATATTTGCAATCCCGAAACTTGCTTCCATGTAGGGCTGCTTTGCAAGGGTATAAGATACCGGATTCCCTTTCTCATCGACAGGTAATTGGTATAAGCCATTTCCGGCTTTAGGGATATTTTCATCAGAAATTCCACCCCAAAGTCCTTTGAAAGTAATAACCTCCCTTAACTTAAGCTTTTTCAGAACCGGTACTTTGTTGAAAATAAATCCGTTAAAGTAATGATCTATAAAAATTGCGCCGTAGTGATCACTGATAAACTCCATAAAGTTCATCATGTTAAATGCCTCAGGCTGATAAGCATAGGTCTGGTTGGCACGGTGAATTGTCAGGAGTGGAAATGGTACGTTTCCGAACGTTTTACCTCCTTCAAGGCTGATATCCGTAAAGCCAATCGGGGTGATAAAGAATCTTTTATTGGCATAAGCCACTAATCTGTGGAAATTATACTGTCCTTCCATTACTCCTTTAATCCCCATCGTGTATCTCAGATTAAAAATCGGATACTTGTTAACAATCGGAATTCTGTAGTTTTTACCCTGGTAAAATTTCTCATTCGGGGCATATCTCAAACCAACCAGTACCTCACTGCTCACAATCTCTTTATTGGGTACCAGTTCACCGTTAGATGAAACCTGGTCAAAATGCAGTGCTCCCGCAGCTTCCTGGCGGATATTTTTAAAATTAACATTCAATGCTAATCCGCTTTTGGACTCATTCAGATAATCTACCTGAAAAACATTGTTATAGGTCATTTTATTATTTACCCCTCTTTTGAAGGAAAGCAGCACGTTATCTTCTGCTACAAATTGTAATTCCTGGCCGGGAATCTTTATTTCCTGCTGATAAGAAACCCTGAGGTGCTTAATAGGATAAGTATAAATATTATGATCCGTCAGAGAAAGAGTGGCAGAGCCAAAGTACTTCCATCTTTTATCATCAAAACCGTAGGCTCCGTAAGTCTCAAATGCAATTCTTTCACTGAAAAGCGGGGTCGTTCTTCCTCCCAGTCTTAACCGGAATCCTTCAATGGTATTCCAGCTGTAAAAGGTATTCACAGGTCCGATTTCAAAGCCTTTCATCGGCTTATAACCTTCGAGGATAAACGTTGCGGTATTCATAAAACGTTGAAAAGCGGGCACTTTTGTCACACTGTCAACCATAGTATAGATTCCGGCTTCCTTCTTTGATAAAGTCTGATGCCTGGATGAATCCCAGAAGGCTTCGGTCTGCTTGTTATAGTTGGCAGATTCCTCAATTTTCAGCCCTGAAAAGGTTTTTTGAATGATGGGCTTATTAATAACGTAATCCTTATACGACACACTCCTTTGCCCGAAAAGTCCCATGCCATTCTCCTTTTTCAAAAGGTTAAATTCTATGGCCAGCTCGTCTTTCGTAAGCATTTGTCCGCTACCGTCAACATTATCAAATTCCTGGGTAAGTCTCAGATCCGTAACAAAATTGACATTAATATCCTTGGAAAAGCCCATCTGCACCCTTCTTACTGCAAAACTTGAGTCTGCATCCAAGGATACATACATACTTCCCTGAAAAAGCATATCAGTTTTGTTTCTGGGAGAAAATCCGAGATTAACGCATTTTACACCTTTAAAATCAAGTGTATCAATGATTACATATTTATAAAACTGCGGAGCAAGGGGCGCAATCGGCCCTAAAAATTGCGTAGCGAGAAGGTTGATATTATTGTCATAAACGTTAATATCCTGATAAAGAGCCTCTAAGTAGAGTTTTATCCCATTATTATCAACATAGTTTCCGATACCTGTAAAACGCTCACCACGAATAACTTCCTTTTTATCCTGAGGATCTTTCCGGTAATATACATCTGAAACTTGTTCCTTCAGATACATCGGAAGGTTTACTTTTCCGGTAATTTCAGAAGTATCCAGGTGATTAAATACAAAATCGAATTTTTTCAGCAAACGACGGTTTCTGAATTTTTCCGAGATATTACTCAGGTCAAATTCAAGTTTCTCGTATTTGTTGTATTGATAAAAATCAAATGATTCTTTCCGGTTTTTATCTTTATTGGCGATAACCTTTCTGATAAGAATAACAGCAGGATTGTCTTTATTACGATAACGTTCTTTCTTCCCTTTCACAGTAACCTCCTGTAGATCAGTCACCAAAGGCCTTAACCGAAAGTTAATATTAAGCGTTTTACCAGTTTCAATACTTTTGGTTTCAGGAGAATAACCCACAAAAGAGACTTTTACCGTTATTTTTTCCTCTTTGGATTCTATGTAATAATTTCCGTTAAAATCTGTCTGTGTTCCGTATTTCGTACCTAAAATTGATACATTGGCAAACGGAATTACGTCTCCGGTTTTACTATCCAGGACTTTACCTTTTAATCTGGTTATCGTCTGAGCCTGGCTGTATGATGACGACAAAATCCAAAAGCTCATCAAACCTATTACGGTGACGATATGTTTTATTCGAGCATTCATGTATAATTCTACTCTTATTCAGTATCTTGATTGTGGAAGTTCAATAATCTATTAATTCAATCATATTCAGACTTTTGATAAACATTAAAGTCTATAGGTAAGGTTCAATTATTAATTAAAACCTATACAGACGGCAATGCAAAGTCTTAAGCCATCATTAAAAGCTCATTTTGGATAGTTTAAATAAGTTAAGCGTAAAAGATGTTGATCGGGTATCTTTTAGGGCTATTACAAGGTTGTTGTTCTTATTTAAACTTTGGAAACTTTAAAAAGGTTCACAGTTTCTCAAATTTATTTCCAATCTTTTCATGTTTCAAAATAGCTCTGGCGAGCTCTTTTTTTTTATCATTTGAATACCTGATCCGGATGATATTCATTGATTATTATATAGGATAAACTGGGGTGTTTTTTTTGACAAAATTAATTACCAGACAAATGTAAACCAAGTTGACCAATTTGGCAATCATAAAGCCTCCATAATTTTACATTTTTTTTCACTGTTTCCGAACAGGTTGTTTTTGTGTTAAATTTTCTTAAAATTATACAAATTCAGCACTCAACATCTATTTACATTCTTTTATCTTCCAGACTTTGTAATCATTCTGAAAACTATTTCTTTCAAAAGTAGTTTAACTATATCGTTTTTGATACCAATTTCTGCTGAACGTCCTTATAATTGGATGGACGGAATACTCCATTTTGCCGTTTATTAAACCTCAGTTATTCGATTGATAAAATTAACTTAACATATCTTTCATAATTCCGGAAAACAGCATCATATAACGCTATTAAATCTAAAAAAAATGAAATATCTGAAAGAAAAACAGGCCATGTTAATTATTCATTATTTTTAAATTTATGTTTAAAATCTCCGGGAAAAATCACTTAACATTCAGTTAATGAATCTATTCCGAAATCAGGCTTAATACAGGAAAGAGTAGAAAGACTGTAAAGAACCATATGAAGAGATATTCCAAAAATGCTATTCCGGCTATCACGAACTTCTATTTCTGATACTTTAGAAAATGCTGAAGAAAACTTATTCCTGATAAGACATAACCAAACAATCGGATCCGGTACTTCCCGGATAATCTCTGAAATCAATCCCCACGATTTTCACTGACATTTACGTTCAGTATCCGAAAATCAATATGTTACTTTAGGCCGATCATTTAAAAGAAGATGGTGACTTCAAATCCAAAAACAATCAGAATAGCCTAAGCCGGGAATCATGAAATACTACAAAGTTTCTTCTTTTTTCAGAAAAGCTATTTTTTACTTAAATCCCAAATCTTCAGACTATTTACCTTTATTTTACCTTTTTTGCAAAACAAAGAAAAAGCGGTTGCTTTCGGATCAGGGAAAATCAATGAGGTTATTGCCACAGCGCCATCATTAGCAAATACTTCTACCGACATTTTATCAACAACAATCTTCAACCTGAGTCTTTTGTTATCAATCTTCAGAAAAGTCTTATCCACTGAGGCAAAGTCAGGTGAAATGATCTTTCCGGAGTTTGTCCGGTCGAGATACAATTGTTGCTTTTTTACATCATATCCTACAATTGTCTCTTGCGTAGCCTTTCCTTCTTTATTCAGATTTTGTGCTATTTTAAAGCCAAAATCACGGGAAGATTTAATGGTCAGATCAGCTTCGATTATATAAGCGTTCTTTGCAAAAAGAGTAGATCCGTTCAATAGCTTTTCTTTGGTATGAACAAAATCTTTTTTCTCAAAGAATCTGTAAGAATCAGCCGGCGTAAACTGTTCTACTGGTAATTGGGTCAGTCTCACTCCTTCAGGAAAAGTTTTCAAAGCAATTTGCCTTGGAACAGACATCTGTCCTTTCCATGGAAAGGTAGGCTGATTTTCAGCATATTTCCAGTTTAACATCCAGCCAAGCATGAGCTTCTGATTTTGCGTAGCATTATTCCAGGGAATTGATGCGTAGAAGTCTTTTCCGTAATCCACATATAATTTGGTATCGGGAGTATTATCATTTTTAAAGCTCTTTCCGTCAAAGTCTCCTATAAAATATTGAACACCTGCGAAATCCTGCTCCGGACCATTTGAAGAAACCATCAAAAGCCATTTTGTTTTGGTAGAATCACCGTCAACGGCAAACTGTGTCAAAGACGGGCATTCCCAGATTTTCCGAACATCTCCCTGATTTCCAAACTCTTCTAATTTATTCCAGTTTTTCAAATTTGGAGAGCCGTAAAAAAGAACTTTATATTCCGTCGGAAGTACCACAGACATAATCCATTGCTTTGTCTTTTCATGCCAGAACACATTTGGATCACGGAAATCTTTGGCATTTAAATCTAAAACAGGATTCCCGGCATATTTTTCCCAGGTTCTTCCCTTATCATTAGAATAAGCCAGGTATTGTGCTTCCTTTTTTCCGTTATGATAATCCGCCGTGTAAATCGCAACCATACAATTACCATTGCCGTTGTCCAAACCACTGCTGTTATTTTTGTCGATGACCGTACTTCCTGAGAATATCCAGACAGAATCTTCAGGAATGGCAACAGGCAAATGCTCCCATTTAATCAAATCCTTACTTACTGCATGTCCCCAGCTCATATGTCCCCATTTGTTTTCAAAGGGATTAAACTGGTAAAACAAATGATATTCTCCATCCAGAAAGATTAAACCATTCGGGTCGTTTGTCCAGTTTTTCTCGGGGCTGAAATGAAAATCCGGACGCCAATGTTCGTTGAGATTCTGGCCTTTTACAGAAATGAAGACAAGCAGGAAAAAGGTTAAAGAGCATATTTTTTTCATATAAACGGTGTTTCAAAACATCATAAAATTACCTGAATCTCAACAGGGCAAATTATTCTTATCTAAGCAACAGGTGGTTCCCAGAGTTCAATCTTATTACCATCAGGATCTAATATCCAGCCGAATTTTCCGTATTCAGATTCATTTATTTCATCAAAAACCTTTACACCTTCTTCTCTCAGAACATTTAACAGACTGTGTAAATCTTCCACAATATAATTTATCATGAAAGGCTTATCACTGGGTTCAAAATATTGAGTATCGGCTTTAAAAGGGCTCCAGACTGTAACATTTTTCTTTTCAGGCTGATCAGACTCTCTCCATTCGAACTGCGTTCCTCCCCAACTTTCAACCGGAATACCAAGATGCTGCTGATACCATTTTCCGATAGATTCGGGATCCTTGCTTTTGAAGAAAATCCCGCCGATAGCTTTTACTCTTTTCATAGTTTGTACGTAAAACGTTAAATATTATATGAAAACCAATAAATTACTAATCAAACCTCAACGCAACAATAATCTTAGGACTTAAACTTAATGACCGATATATCTTTTCCATCAAAAACAGCAAAATTATTACTTGATTCATCATCATAACACCACTCTCCCAGGTTAATATATCTGCTCTTTTCTGCAACCTTAAGATCCAGCAAAAGATGTCTGTGTCCAAAAATATATAAATCATGGTGTTTCTTAGCTTCTACTTCTTTGGCATAAGACAATAACCATTCATCATCCCCCTTAAACTGTAGCTCTTTTTTTATTCTGTCCTCCTTTTTCCGGCTTCCTGACCATTTATGAGCCAGAAACATTCCAATGTCGGGGTGAAGCCAGTTAAAGGCAAAACGGCATAATCTGTTCTCAAAAACCTTTTTCAGGAGTTTATAGGAATAATCTCCGGGGCCTAAACCATCACCATGGCCAATAAAAATACTGGTGTCTGTTTCACTTTTTACCAGGTATTCCTGAGGTTCGCGATACACTTTAATTCCAAGTTCGGTATCGAAATAATCAAACATCCACATATCGTGATTTCCGGTAAAAAATATGATTTCTATACCTTCATCAGTCAGTTCAGCCAGTTTCCCCTGCAGGCGGATAAAGCCTTTTGGGATTACATTTTTATATTCAAACCAAAAATCAAATATATCCCCAACCAGAAAAATTACCTGTGCATCCTTCTTTACAGATTCTAACCAGCGGACAATTCTTCTTTCTCTTTCAAGACTACTTTCCTTATCCGGTGAGCCTAAATGAAAATCAGAAGCAAAATATATTTTCTTATTAAACTGTAAATGAATTTCCGTCATTATAATCTATCTGTGAACACGTTTTTTTGAGTACGAAGATACGCTAAAATTACATTTTTGATCGAATGGTAATAATTTTTAGTAAGTGGCAATCGCAGTACCTGCATTTATTTCTAAATTTGACTTGCTCTCAATGAAAATATAATCCAATGAAAACCAGAAAGATACTCTTATTTATCATATTCCTGTCTTCTGCCAAAGTGCAGGCTCAGGTACAAATTTATGACCCGAAAAAAGTTGCGGAGCGGTCTGTTGAAAACCGGGCAAACAGCAGGGTAAATCAAGGCGTTGATAGAGGTCTTGATAAAGTAGAGGAAGGAATTGGTAATTTGCTTTTTGGCAAAAAGAAGAAGAAAGAAGATCAGCCCTCAAACAATCAGCAAAAACCTGATAATTCCCAGAATGCCTCTCAGGAAGAAAATAATGGCAATAATGCCGCAAAAGCAAATCTTAAGACACCTACTCTTCAAACGTACAACAAGTTTGACTTTATGCCCGGGGAAAAAATTGTTGTTCAGGAAGATTTCAGTCAGGATGCTATAGGTGATTTTCCCGATAAATGGAACACCAATTCTACCGGAGAGCTTGTTAATATTGAAGGGAAACCGGGAAAATGGTTATCTCTCAGCAAAGACGGCACTTTTTTGCCGGAATTTATTACAGGTTTACCGGAAAATTTCACCCTGGAATTTGACCTGATTACCAATGCTGAATTCAGTTTCTATTCTTCTCCGTTTAATTGTATCATAGCGTCATTGGCTTCCCCAAAAGACTTTGCCAAATGGGGTAGATTCATTGTTGATGATGTAACCGGCATTGAACTTGGTTTTCATCCGATGAACGCAGGAAGTTCTCAGGGAACAGCCTCTTTTATAGTTTATAACAATTCATCAAAGGAGGATATGAAAAATGAGACTAATACCAGCCAGTTTTTTGCCAATTTTAATAACTATGCAAGAGTTTCAATATGGAGACAAAAACAACGCCTTCGTGTATATATGAATGAAGAAAAGGTATGGGATCTTCCGAGAGCTTTAACCAGTGGCACAAATTATAATGCTGTTTTATTTATGCTTGGCAGTTTTCAGAAACCTGAAGACCGTTATTTAATTTCAAATGTCAGATTAGCTGTCGGGGCACCTGATACCCGTAATAAACTTATTACCGAAGGTAAATTCGTTACAACAGGTATTCTGTTTGATGTAAATTCAGCAGTCATAAAACCTGAATCTTACGGTACACTAAAGTCGATCGCTCAGGTTCTTCAGGAAAATGCGGATATTAAAGTGAAAATTATTGGTCATACAGATTCTGACGGAGATGATAATGCTAACCTGAAATTATCAAAACTAAGAGCAGAATCTGTAAAAGCAGCGCTTTCCAATGAATTTGGTATCAATGCGTCAAGAATGGAGTCAGATGGAAAAGGGGAATCACAACCAACCTCACCAAATACCAGCAGTGAAGGCAAAGCAAATAACAGAAGAGTAGAATTTATCAAACTATAGATTTTTACCCACAAAAAAAGCCAGTCAGAAAATCTCTGACTGGCTTTTCTAATACTATTGAATTTTAAACTTCTGAGCTTTCAGCAGGCTGTTCTTCCACTTTAGGATTCTGAGCTTCAACATCAGCGACTTTTTGCTCATCTTTCTTATTTTGCAATTCAGCATCAGCAATTTTTTGTTCTTCGCCTTTGATAAATTCCTGATAAGTAGTCAATTGTTCAAAAGGGCGTTTTCCTACTAATCTTTCAAGGTCACTTTGGAAAAGCACTTCTTTCTTCAACAATTCCTGTGCAAGGATTTCAAGTTTATCTTTTTTATCAGTCAGCAGATCTTTGGTACGTTGATAAGCATCATAAATAATTCTGCGAACCTCTTCATCTATTTCACGTGCTGTTTCTTCTGAATAAGGCTTGTTAAATGAATATTCTGAGCTTCCTTTAGAGTCATAGAATGAAACATTTCCCAGTTTATCGTTCATACCATAGATTGTCACCATACTGTATGCCAGTTTAGTAATACGCTCAAGGTCATTCTGTGCTCCGGTTGAAATTTTGCCAAAAATGATATCTTCAGCAACACGACCTCCAAGCGTCACACACATCTCATCTATTAACTGTTCTGTACGGTACAGGAACTGTTCTTTAGGCAGATACTGAGCATAACCTAAGGCCGCAATACCCCGGGGAACAATCGTAACTTTTACCAGAGGATTGGCATGTTCAAGGAACCAGCCCGCGATTGCATGTCCGGCTTCATGATACGCAACAATTTTCTTCTCTTCCGGAGAAATCAATTTATTCTTTTTCTCTAAACCTCCGATTACTCTGTCCATTGCCTCCTGGAAATCATGCATATCTACAGCCTGCTTTCCTCTGCGGGCAGCAATCAATGCCGCTTCATTACAAACGTTGGCAATCTCTGCTCCGGCAAATCCCGGAGTTTGTGCTGATAATTCCTTAGGATCAATATCAGCAGCCAGTTTCAACGGTTTCAGGTGTACTTTAAAAATTGCCTCTCTTCCGATAATATCCGGTTTATCCACTGAAATCTGGCGGTCAAAACGACCAGGGCGTAACAAAGCAGAGTCTAATACATCCGGACGGTTTGTTGCAGCCATGATAATGATACCTGAATCAGTAGCAAAACCATCCATTTCAACCAACAAAGAGTTCAAGGTATTTTCACGTTCATCATTTGAACCAGGCATTGCGCCACGTCCACGTGAACGACCTACTGCATCAATTTCATCAATAAAAATGATACAAGGTGCTTTTTCCTTCGCCTGTTTAAACAAATCACGTACACGGGCAGCACCCACCCCAACAAACATTTCAACGAAGTCTGAACCTGATAGTGAGAAGAAAGGAACACCTGCTTCTCCCGCCACAGCTTTAGCCAAAAGAGTTTTACCAGTACCCGGAGGGCCTACCAATAAAGCTCCTTTCGGAATTTTACCTCCTAAATCGGTAAATTTCTTAGGATGTTTCAGAAACTCTACGATTTCCTGGATTTCTTCCTTCGCTTCATCAAGACCAGCTACATCGTTAAAAGTAATTTTAACTTTAGCTTCTCCGTCAAACAAAGTTGCGCGGGATCTGCCGATGTTGAAAATCTGACCGCCCGGACCTCCTGCTCCGCCCATACGGAAGAACAAAAAATAAAAGCTTAAAGCCATTAGAATAAGGAAACCCCAGGTTCCAAGAAAATCCATTGGACTGGTACGTTGCTCAGGTGCCGGGATAATCTGCTCGTCACGGGAAAAATTCTTCTGACGCTCATCTAAAAAACGCTGAAATACCTCTGCCGAAATGATAGGGAACTCAAAATGCGGAGTCTCTTTGGTACTAGGCAATACTGAAGGATCTTGTTGCTGGCGGAAATACTTCTTTACAGCTTCAGGTTTCAATGTAACCTCTACAACTTTATCATTTATAATTGTCAAAGACTTTACCTCTTTGTTTAGAAGCATTGTCTCAAATTTCTTCTGGTCAATTTCAACGAGCGAACGTTGTTTACTGAGGAAAAAAATACTAACAAGAGCAATAATAAGTCCAACTACCAACCAACCCTGAAAACCTCCGTTCGGACGACGAGGAATTTTGGGTTGCAATGGAGAGCGGTTATTGCCGTTGTTATTGTTGTCTTGATTGTCAGCCATTTTTCTTACTTTAATTTTCGTTACTAAAATTATTCTCCAAGATTCCTAAAAACTTCTTCATATTCAAAGTAAAAACTAAAGAAGTTTCCAAATTTCTCTGAAGCTACACATTGATTTAACTTTGGTTATTACACTGAATAGAAACGGTTAGAGAATAACGAAAGGTTTCAAACTTTTGTTTTGGAGTAACAGCGGTTATTTAATAGGATAAGAGGTCGAAATAAGGTTTAGGCCTCGTCTGCAACGTACGTAAATTCTGCATCTCCCCACAATTCCTCTAATTTATAAAATTCACGGCGATCTTTTTTGAAAACGTGTACCACCACATCATAATAGTCGATTAATATCCATTCTCTGTTAGCTTTTCCTTCCAGACTGCGGGGATTGCTGCGAGTCACTTCCCAAACCTCCTTGTCAACCGACTCAGAAATGGCATCGATCTGAGTATCTGAAGTACCCGAACAGATTACAAAATAATCTGCAAAAGCATTCTTCACTTTTCTCAAATCCATTACTACTATATTCTGAGCTTTTTTATCCTGCATTCCTTTAACAACAAGGTTTGCAAGCTCATTTGAACTCAATTCCTTTTTTACTTTTTCTTTGATTTCCGTCATTCTAAAACTTGTTATCAATTATTGCCAAAGAGTATGTTTTCGATAATTGTTTTAATTATTTTTGAAAACAAAAACTTAAAATAAGTGATTTCGATTAACTAATTATTCAATATATAAAATTACAAAAGAACTTGAACAAAATTGCGCCCAAAACTTTATTTACTGGTAAAATTATCAAATATCTGCCAACTTGTCATTCTACTAACGATGTTGCCCTGGAAATGATTCAAAATGGAGACATTTTTGAAGGAACTGTCGTTGTTACTGACAAGCAAACCGCCGGGCGTGGACAACGGGGAAATTCATGGGAAGCTCAGTCAGGAATGAATCTCACCTTTTCACTGATCTTGAAACCCGATTTCCTGAAAGCCAGCGAGCAATTTCAACTCAATATAGCCATATCTCTGGGCGTTTCAGATTTTCTTAATGAATTCATTGACGAAGGTTTAAAAATTAAGTGGTCAAACGACCTTTATTGCTATAACCAGAAAATCGGAGGAATGTTATTTGAAAATTCACTTCAGGGCTATAATATCGGCTATTCCATTATAGGTATCGGATTGAATATCAACCAAATGTCCTTCGATTCTCAAACGGCAACTTCTTTGAAAAACATTACAGGAAATCCCCTTCCCTATGAGCTTCCTTCCCTGCTGGAGAAGTTGCTGGAAGCCATTGAAAAAAAATATTTATTACTTAGAAACGGTGGGATTGACTCCCTTAAACAACAATACATATCCAAATTATTCAGGTATCAGGAATGGCATTATTTCCGTAAAGACGGCATTGAGTTTCTGGGACAAATCCTGGGAATAGATGAACAGGGAAAACTTGCCGTTGAAGCAGAGGGAAGGATACAATACTTCGGATTTAAGGAAATTCAGTTTGTAATTTAAGCAAATTAAAATCCATAAAACGACTTAAAGTTTCATGGATTTTAACCTGTTTCTAACAAAAATTTAATCAGAATACACTACCAAAAGAAGGAAAACTTTGTAAGAAAATGTAACTAAGTGCTAATGTTAACGCACTAATAACAAAAATTCTGACGATAGAGATGAGTTTCATTAGTGTTAGTGTTTATGGTTAGGAACAACTTTTTTACTCAAATCAGTTTTTAAAAAACCTTAATTCCTTATTTCTATTACTACCCCAACTACCTATGATTCAAACAAATATAAACAAAATCTTGTTTATGTTCTATACTTTATAAAAAAAATTATTATATTCAATTCATTGCTGCTCTTTTATATAATTCTCCTATTCAGTATTTAATATTTATGCTATAACTGGTAAAATCCGGGAATACCTATGAGGCCTCAATTTGGGACAATAATTGAAAATTTTTACTACTGGGAAGGCCAGACACCTCATAATATCTATCTGAGACAACCATTTCAGAATCACTTTCAGGACTATACCTTTTCAGATGCGGGAAACCAGGCAAGAAGAATGGCGGCGGTATTACTATCACTTAAACTTCCGGCAAAAAGCAATATTGGTATTCTCTCCAAAAATAGTGCGCATTGGATTATTTCCGATTTGGCTATTGCTATGGCGGGGCATATTTCAGTCCCTTTTTATCCAACGCTAACTTCCGGACAACTGAATCAGGTTTTGGTACATTCCGACTGTAAGGTACTCTTTGTCGGAAAACTCGATAGTTGGGAACATATCAATTCTAGTATTCCTCAAAATATTTACTGTATTTCTTTTCCGCAAAGTCCGGTCTCAGGTTATGATAACTGGGATGACCTGATTAAGCAACATGAACCTGTCAGTGAGAATGTCAGGCCTGAGCCGGAAGATATCGCTACAATTATTTATACTTCCGGGACAACCGGAACACCTAAAGGAGTTATGGTAACTCAGAAAGCCATAATTAATGCCTTAAACATGAGCAGAGAGGCAATCGGTCTGGATATTCCCAATGCACGATTTTTCTCTTACTTACCCCTTTGTCATATTGCCGAGCGAAATATCGTTGAATCAGCAAGTACAGCCACAGGTGGCACTGTTTATTTTGTAGAATCTCTTGAAACATTTCAGAAAAACCTTCAGAATGCACAACCGACGCATTTTCTGGCCGTTCCCAGGATATGGGCAAAGTTTCAATTGGGAATATTTTCGAAAATATCTCCTCAAAGACTGAAGGTTCTGTTAAAAATCCCGCTTATCAATATTCTGATCAGTAATAAGATCAAAAAAGGCCTGGGATTGGCTAAAGCTCAGATTATACTTACAGGAGCTGCCCCAATGCCTTTACATCTGCTGAAATGGTATGAAAACTTAGGTATTTCAATAAGAGAAGCTTATGGTATGACCGAAAACCTTGGTGCACACTCTTTAATGCCGGAAAAGGCGGTTAAGGAAGGCACCGTAGGGAAACCATATAAGGAAGTCCAAACCCGGATAGATCCGGTAACCGGTGAAATTCAGATGAAATCACCCTGGAACACGATAGGTTATTATAAAGAAACTATTTTGACACGTGAATTATTAAAGGACGGTTGGTTATGTACGGGAGATATCGGAGAAATAGACCAGGAGGGGTATTTAAAAATAACCGGCCGTCTAAAAGATGTGTTTAAATCATCGAAGGGTGAATATATTATGCCCGTAACCATTGAGAATCTCTTTAACGAGAACCCTTATATTGAACAGATTTGTGTAATGGGCTCGAATTTACCACAACCTGTCGCACTCGTAGTTCTGTCAGATATAGGAAAAGCCGTGAATAAATCTACACTTGTCTCAAGTCTGACTGAAACCATTCAGATTATCAATACGCAGGTTAACCACTATGAGCATATCCGAAAAGTCATCATTGTCAAAGAAAACTGGTCAGTTGAGAACAATCTGATTACACCAACGATGAAGATAAAGCGGAATGTAATTGAAGCTTATTATGAATCGAAGCTACAGAGTTGGTATGCGAATGAAGCTCTTGTGTCTTTTGAATGATCCAAAGGCTTTCAAACGCAAACAAGCCTTGATAACAGTGTTGTTACCAAGGCTTGTTAATAATAATTTGGCACTTACTTACTTTCCCGCATTTGACTGCAGTATCATCAGCGGAACTGGGCTTAACTACTCTGTTCGAGATGGGAAGAGGTGAACACCAGTCCTATCGGTGCCATAAAGTCTTTCAGGTTTATTTTTTATCAACCTCATACTTAATGACTCTAAGGTTCTTTCTCTTGATATATTGTGAAAAATAGTAAACAATCTCCTAAGTAAAATTAAAAAAACAGGAAGCTTTCGGGTAATTAGTACTACTCGACTTTGACATTTCTGCCTTTACATCTGTAGCCTATCA
>NZ_FOXH01000024.1 GCF_900115665.1 Pseudarcicella hirudinis | reverse complement strand
TTCAGGAAATTATTGGAAGAGGTTAAGGCACTCCAGTTGAGGCTATACTGAGGCAACAAATAGGGGCTGCAACTGACAGGGAAATTACTCTGGGCAAAAAGCCCCCTTTCCCCGAAAGGAGAAATAATCAGAAGTAGAATCAAGCTATAAAACTTCAACATCATTAATTAAACTTTTAGTTTTGAATAAGTTTAACTGGTGTGTTGAAGAATAAAGTCGGATTATTGACTTATCAAAAGTGAATTTCTGTTTAAAAATTAAAATACCAAAATTTACAACTCACTTTATTGGGTTTTTTATCATAAAATGAGGTATTTTTTGATGTATGGTAAGAAAACACAGGGGTGATGATAATTGAAGAATAAAAGGGATTACTGCACAAACGATTGTGCAGTAATCTTAGGTGAGATTAGAAGGAATCCTGCCATAGGGTGTTAAGTGAGTCAGATTGTCCCTTATCAAGCTAATCCAATTATATGCCTGATGTCTATAACTCCGCAAGTTTTTGCGTTGATCTGATCGTAATAACACAAACCGAGGCAAAGTGTCTTTACAAATAAAAACTAGTCCTCTCTTAAAACTCTCTGTTAATATTAAATACAAAACCTGACTGACCTTGCCCGTTAAATGAATAATTTAACCGCCATACTACATTATAATATGTGACAATATCTATCCCAAAGCCTCCTCCAAATAATCCTTTATTGGCCAGCTTACTCAGATTCCTTTCCGTATATTGATTTGAGGCATAACCAAAATCGGCATAAATATTCGGATAAATGCCCAAAGGAATATTATTGATCTGCTTTACTTTGAGAAATTTTATCTTAAAAAACCTGTCAAGCAATTTATAACGCAATGTATTTCTTGAATAAAAATAGGAAGAACCATCCACTACGAACAATTCATATCCTCTGACCAGATCTGAACCATATCCTAGGCCCCGGGTATTATAAAACGGTTGATTCCCGGGGAAAGAGACTTTTCCCTCAAGAGTCATGCCCAAAAACCATTTCTGTGAAATCGGATGAAATCTGGAATATGTTCCTGTAACTTCAAACTGATGAATGTCATCTACTGGTAACAATCCTGACTGGTTAATTAACAATTCATATCTTTTCCCTCTTAACGGATAAGTAACATTGTCCCGAAAATCGTAATTGAAATAATAGCTTAGCTGGAAGTATTTCTGACTGGTACGACCATCACCAAAGTAATTGGGATTTAACCTGCGAATGGTGTCGTCAATAGAATTATTATTATATCGAAGTTCTAATGTGTGATTATCATAAAAATGATATCTTTTCTTCAGGGAAACAGCGGCGTTAAATCTCTCTCTCAGAACCTTATCCTCTGATCTGCGATATGCCAATGTATCGTTGATGGTAGAAAACGCTACATTTTTGTTTGTGGCATAAGAGATACTAAACCCTAAACCCGTTTTCTGGGCCTTGTCAATATAAGGCATTCTGTAAATCAAATCCACTCTCTGTGTAAAACCAGTCTCAAGATTCAATTGCAGCCTTTCTGCCTTTCCTCTGAAGTTACTGTGAATTAAATGCACTCCATAGATTGTTCTGCCAAACTGGTGTCCTCTCTCCCACCATTCATTGAGATTTCTGTCAGCAATCTGAAAAACAGGATATCCCAGAATAAACCATTGTTCCTGAAGCCTAATTTCAATAACAATTTCATTATTCAGCTCCTCAACTACTGTAACCTCCGTACTAATGAACAAATTGGTATTCATTATTTTCCTCCGGTTCAATTCCAGTCTTTTCTCCAGATTTTGTTTATTTAAGCTATCTCCTACCATAAAATCCAGCTCTCTCAGAATAATATTTTCCCTGGTCTTATGATTTCCGGTAATCCTGATTTCCTTTACAATCACAACGGGGTCAATCTGCGGGAGTGGCGGACTTGATAACAAAAATGAAAATAAAAAATTAAGCAATAGCATTGATATTCGATTGAACTGACCGAAAGTTACGAACTTTCGGTCAATTATTTAGCCTCATAAATTCCCCTCTCTTACCTTCTGGTTCCCGGATGAAATGATTGCCAGCTATGCCAGAATTCCTGATAAACTTTCACTTTTGTAAGCTTTGGCGCATTTTCAGTATTATCAATGGCTTTTCCTTCGAGGGAATATCTTATGTTTTGGAAAATCAAGGTGTCATTTTTCATGGAAAGTAAGTCTTTTCCTTCCGGACGTTCAAAAGCAAAAAAGCTTTTGTTATCTGTTGAAAGAACAATAGCAACAGGTTTATGCCCGATTTCATCATTAATTACTTTTTCTTTTTTCAGACGATTCCAATCGAAAGCCTTACTATCACGGTCAATGGCAATGCCAACAATCCAGGATTTATCTTTCCAGCTTAATGAATCAGTTCTGGTCAGATCACTTTTACCTTTGCCTGTTTCGTATTTATCTAAATTCTTGTATTTCTCCTCAAATTTAGGATCAGGTTGCATAATCAGGCTATTGGGATGCAGACTTAACCATTTATCCAGAGAAACCTGCTGAGACAATACCTCCGGAAGCAATTGTCCTTTCAGTGTTCCGGTTACGGCTTCTCCGTTTGCCTGTCTCCACCAGCTCTTTGTTGTAAAATCCTCAAACATGGCATTAAAATGATCCATACCAACCAATCTGAACTTTTCATATTTTCCTTTCACTAAAGGTTCAAATACCCTCCCGGTACGGCAAACAGAACAATACGTTACCATGACAGGAGTTCCGCCGATAGAGTCCAGTACCTGATGATGATATGCAATCAGTTGAATAGGATATGCTTTAGCCACTCCGTTTATCTCAACACCAACAATAAGACGATCTTTGGCTATTTTATTTTCTCTGGCATTTTTCAGAATTAAAGTTGTTGGCTGATAAAACATTGTATCAGCAGACATCCTGAAATTCACTACATACCAGGTAATCAGCAGCAGGGTAATTCCTCCGCATGCTATCCATTTGGAAGCGTCGTATACTTTAGCAAAACCCAGAATTACCAAAAGTCCAAACATTCCTCTGATGATCCAGCGCCATGTGTAGAAAAAATAGGCCAGATCGATACTTCTCATTCGCTGGCTTCCCGGCATTGGCATGATAAAATACACATTCAGTATCTCAAAAAGTATCAAACCTAAGATACCAATGTAAAAAAGGCGTTTCATTGTTTTCATTATTTTAATTGCGTATTGCTTAGAGGGTTAAGATTAATAAAAGATGCTCAAATCTACCAAAAAGTTAGTTAAAATATGAAAATTGATGATGAAATAGAAATACTTCAGAAAGAGTTTCTGTGTACTTTGTTTCAGTGCTGGTTTTCAGCACCGGCAGCTTCTTCAATTCAATAGTATTCCGAAAAGAAAAAAGAAAGCCCTTTCCATTGCTGAAAAGGGCTTTAACTTCAAAAAAATCTCTAAATATTTTCTTTGTAATGTACAGTCGGCAAATCTCTTAATTTCTGAGCGGCTTGTTCTGCTGTAATATCCCTTTGAGGATTTGCCAGCATTTCGTATCCTACCATAAACTTTTTAACAGAAGCCGATCTTAACAAAGGAGGCAGGAAAACCATATGCCAGTGCCATTCCTCATGGCTTTCTCCATCTGTAGGTGCCTGATGGATTCCGGCAGAATACGGGAATGATACCTCAAAAAGGTTATCATAAATTGTAGTCAGGTGTTTATAGGCATTTGCAAATGCATCCCGCTCCGCTTCTGTCATTTCCGTAATTCTGGCCATAGCTCTCCTCGGAATAATCATGGCTTCATATGGCCAGACTGCCCAGAAAGGAATTAAAACAACAAAATGATCATTTTCAAACAGGACTCTCACTTTTTGAGAAAGCTCTCCCTGTAAATAATCGCTAATCAATGTCCGGTTATGTTTCTGAAAATACTTTAACTGATTAGCTTGCTTTTTGGCCGGTTCTTCCGGTACAGAAGATGAAGCCCAGATTTGACCGTGCGGATGAGGATTAGAACATCCCATCACAAAACCTTTGTTTTCAAAGATCTGTACATACGAAATATCAGGGTTAGCATCTAATTCCTGATATTCCGCTACCCATTTATCTACAACCTTTCTGATCGCAGATTCTTCCATTTCAGGAATTGTCAGGTCATGACGCGGAGAAAAACATATTACTTTACAGATTCCGCTTTCACTTTCAGCACGAAAAAGCTCTCCTGATTGAAAAGATCCCTGAGGAGTATCTGCTAATAAGGCAGAAAAATCATTGGTAAAAGCATAAACATCCTGATAATCAGGGTTCACTTCGCCATTTGATCTGACATTTCCGGCACAGAGGTAACAAGTCGGGTCGTACTCCGGACGTTTTTCCTCTATTACTTTTTCAACTTGTCCCTGCCAGGGCCGTTTGGTACGATGGGGAGAAACAAGTACCCAGCTGTCTGTCAGTGGATTATATCTTCTATGTGGATGTTCTTCGAACGAAAAATTAGCCATTTCAGGTAAATGTTTAACAAATTGAGAATAAGAATTAATGAGATAAAACAGAGGTTCCATCCGTAATTGTTACCAGATGGCTCACCAGTTCAATGTTAAATTTCTGCTGATATGCTTCTGATATGCTGGCCAGAAATCTGTCTACGCCATCTTTTTTCACCAGATTTATAGTACAACCGCCAAAGCCTCCTCCCATCATTCTTGCCCCGAAGACATTTTCATCTTCAAGCGTCTGCTCTACCAGGTAATCAAGCTCTTCACAACTTACAGCGTAATCATGTTGCAAACCGAAATGGGTCTGATACATTTTCTGTCCGAAAGCCCTCATATTATTTTCCGTCAGATCTTTACAGGCTTCCTGCACCCGCACTATTTCCTCCACTACATATTTACAACGCTTTAGCACGATTTCCGGAAACTCTGTTTCATGTTTGCCAAGCATTTCCATTGAAACATCACGAAGCGTCTTAATTTCAGGATAGTATTTCTGTAAAATCTGTACGCCTGTTTCACATTCCTGACGACGTGTGTTGTATTCCGAATTTCCCAGACTATGTTTTACTCCGGTATTACAGAGAATGAGGATAAAATCCTCCATTTCGAAAGGGAAATACTGATAATTCAATGAACGGCAATCAATCTGAATCACGGAAGATTGTTTCCCAAACATAGAGGCAAACTGATCCATTATACCACAATTAACGCCCACAAACTCATTTTCGGCTTTTTGTGAAAGTTTCACCATTGTCAGGGTATCAAGATTCAAATCATATAGCTGATTTAAACAAAAAGCCAGACCACATTCCAATGCTGCCGAAGAAGATACTCCTGCTCCGGTAGGAATGTTCCCTCCGAAAACTAAATCAAAACCACCTATTTTATATCCGGCTTTCTGAAGCTGATCCACTACACCTTTCAGATAATTCGCCCATTCCTTCCCCGTTTTCTCTAAATTATCAATTGAAAACTCATCATGTTCATCCAGATTTTCGGCAAAAATCCGGCAATCTGAACCTTCCTTTTTTCGGATGGCAAAGTATAGCTCTTTGTCGATACTGGCAGGTAAAACAAAACCTCCATTATAGTCGGTATGCTCTCCTATTAAATTAATTCTACCGGGAGAACGAACAATTAGCTCCGGACTGGATTGAAAGAAAGAATGAAATTTTTCGGTAATTAAGGAAGAATACATTTTAGATAAATAAGCTTTTTGTTTTTCAGGAGTTTAAATTGTGTCTAAATGACATTATCACAAAGTTCTAACATTTTTTTGAATGATTACCTGAATTAACCATAATATTTCAGGCATGTTATAAAGTTTTTACATTTCGGAATCCGTCTTGGAAAAGCCTTTTCCGCAAAAAAGCACTTCCGGATTGCCTGGAAGTGCTTTAACCTTATCCTTTATTAAATTTAAAACGAATTCTTTTCCGTAAAATATTTGTTTCAGGTCTACCATTTATTTCTGTAAACTCTTTCGTAGAAGAGCGGGAAAATAAATAAAGTAAGGATCGTCGCTCCGATTAAACCCCCGATTACTACAATGGCCAGAGGTCTTTGAGATTCTGATCCGATTCCGGTTGAGATTGCTGCCGGAAGCATCCCGAAAATACCCATCATAGCAGTCATCATCACCGGGCGTACCCTTGACTTGATTCCCTGAAGAATAGATTCATTGAGTGACAGCTTATTATGCAGGTTCTCCTTAAAGACTTCAATCATAATTACTCCATTCTGAATACAAATACCAAAAAGTGCAATAAAACCGATTCCGGCAGAAATACTAAAATTGGTGTGTGTTACCAAAAGAGCCACAGAACCTCCGATAATAGCAAAAGGAACGTTCGTAAATACTAAACCGGCATCTTTTAAGCTGCCAAACATGAGATAAAGAATGAAGAAAATTGCAATCATTGAAACCGGAACCACCTGCGCTAACCGTTTGGTAGCTCTTTGCTGATTTTCAAAATCTCCTTTCCATTTCATTTCATAGCCTTTTGGTAAATTCGGAATAACTTTCGCTACACCTGCCTGCGCCTCAGCGATGGTACTACCCATATCCCGGCCACGAACGGAGAATTTTACCGCAATAAACCTGCGGGTATCTTCCCTGAAAATTAAACTAGGTCCGGTAATCGTTCTGATTGTCGCAATTTCTTTAATCGGAATTTTAGTACCATTCATTGTCTGAACAAACAAATTCCCGATTTCTGTCTCAGATTTCCGGTATTCAGACTGGAAACGAACCCTAATATCAAACTTTCTTTCACCTTCATAAAGCTGACTGGCAGTTTGTCCGCCGATTGCCATAGAAACTACTGCTTCAGCATCCGCAGTCTGAACGCCGTATAAGTCCATTTTCTGCTGGTCAAGTTCAATTCTAAGTTCCGGCTGGCCGAGGTTTTTAATAATTCCCAGATCTTCCACCCCTTTTACTTTAGACAATACTTCTTCTACTTTTTCGGCCTGCTGCTCAATAAAGTCGAAATCCTGTCCGTAAATTTTCACGGCAATTGACCCTTTCACTCCTGACACAGCTTCCTCCACGTTATCCATAATCGGCTGAGAGAATCCCAGATTTACGCCCTGAAAAACAGAAAGTTTTTCATCCATCTTTTCAATCAGTTCTGCTTTGGTCAGCTTGCTTTTCCACTCCTTCTGCGGATAAATATCTACGTGAAACTCTACGTTATAAAAACCGGTCGGGTCAGTACCATCATTCGGACGACCTGCCTGAGACATTACCTGGCGGACTTCCGGAAAACTTTCGAATACTTTTCGCATGTCATTTGCATATCTTACCGACTCATTTAAACTGATACTCCTCGGCATAGTGGCACGCACATAAATCGAACCTTCATTAAGCTGTGGTAAAAACTCTGTTCCATGAACAGTAAGCGTCCAGAAACCAACAACTGTAATTATGGCTGTTGCAATCATTGTTCTCCTTTTATGGGAGAAACAATAATTAAAGAACATCATTGAATACTTAAGTACGGCATCGACGAAGAAATTACTTTTCTCTTTAACATTTTTACTCATCAGAATACTTACCAGCACCGGAACAAGAGTCAGTGTAAAAATCAAGGCTCCCAATAAGGCAGACCCCAGCGTCCAGGCGAGCGGAGAAAACATTTTTCCTTCTACTTTCTGAAAAGCAAAAATGGGAAGCAGCGCTACCAGAATAATTACTTTTGAAGTAAATATGGCTTTCCCCATGCTTGAACCAGTCCTTTTGATGATAGAAAGTTTGGCAAGTTTATTGAACTTTTCCATACCGACTTCCTCAGCTTTGTGTGCAAGAACCACAATTAATCCTTCTACTACCACCACAGTTCCATCAATGATAATCCCAAAATCGACGGCTCCCAGTGAAAGAAGGTTCACACTCATGCCCAAAAGTTTCAGACAGGTAAATGCAAAAAGCAATGCCAGAGGAATGATAATAGAAACAATCAGCGAGGCTCTCCAGTCTGCCAGGAAAATCAATACGATCAGCGTCACAAGCAAAATCCCTTCAACGAGATTATGCGTTACCGTTTCAATACAGAAATCCAATAAGGTCTGGCGATTGTAAAAAGTCTTAATTTTTACATCAGAAGAAAGTATCTTGGTATTCAACTCCTGAACTTTGTCATTGAGGTTTCTGATAACTTCTGAAGGATTTTCGCCCTTTCTCATTACCACAATTCCTTCCACTGCATCGTTATTATCTCCACGACCCACCTGACCCAACCTTGGTAATGCCGATTCGGTCACAGAACCCACAGTTTTTACATAAACCGGAACACCATTAACATTCTCAACCAGAATATTTTCTATGTCCTGAATGTTCTTCAAAAGCCCGATTCCTCTTACCACATATGCCTGATTGTTTTTGGTAATTACATCTCCTCCAACGTTAATATTACTTTTCTGAACGGCCTGAAATACGTCTAAAGGCGTAATATTATAATCTTGCAGCAAATTAGGGTCAACACTGATTTCATAGGTTTTAACTTCTCCGCCAAAACTTACTATATCTGCCACTCCTGGCACCGAACGAAGATTTCTGTCAACAACCCAGTCCTGAACCTCTTTTAATTTTCTGGAATTCTGAGCTGGGGATTCCAGCGTATAACGGAAAATTTCTCCGGTAGGGCCATAAGGTGGTTGTACTTCCGGATCAACGCCTTCGGGTAAATCTATGCCTTGTAAAGCATTATTAATCTGGATTCTGGCAAAATTATTATCAACACCATCGTCAAACATCACTACCACAACAGATAAGCCAAATAAAGTAGTAGAGCGTACGGAGGTCTTTTTCTGTACCCCGTTCATCGAAATTTCGAGCGGAGCGGTTACAAATTTCTCTATTTCCTCGGCACTTCGTCCAGGCCATTGAGTAATGATGGTTACCTGAGTGTTGGTTACATCAGGAAAGGCATCAATGGGAGTATTCATAAAACTTACCACTCCACCCACTACAATGACGAACGTAAAGAAGAATACTGCAAATTTAAATTTAAGCGATAACGCTAATAAAGTCTTCATAATATTTTTATGTTAGATGCTAAATGTCAGAAGCCGGATTTTTCAAAGAAAAGATGAAAGAATGAAGAGTAATTGTAATGAAAATACAGCCTTAACTCCTATCACTCTTCCTCCGCTCTTCTGTCTTTAAAGCTTAATCTTTTCTCCCGGGTCTTTTATCTGATGTCTTACCTCACAAATCTCTTCTCTTATTGAGTCAGGGCATTATAGATCATCAGTTGATTTTTTCCCATCACCATTTCTCCGGGAGTAAGACCATTGAAGATGTAGGCTTTACCTTTGGTATTCTGGGCTACCTGAATTTCTCTGGTTTCTACCTGTTTAGCACTTTTGTAAACAATTACGAAGTTTTTATTCTTATCAAAAATGATGGATTCCGCTGGAATTGAAACCATTTTCTGGTTGCTCGCATAATCAATCGTAATCTGGGCAAACATTTCAGGCTTCAATAAATTACCTTCATTCGGAATATTGATCCGCACCTGCATCGTTCTGGTTTGCGGGTCTAAAGCGTTGCTGATTTTATCGATTTTTCCGGTGAAAATTTTATCAGGATAAGCCAGTAATTTAATCCTGGCAGCATATCCGATTTTAATCTTTGCAATATCTGATTCATAAACATTGGCAACCACCTGCACATTCGACAAATCAGCAATGGTGAAAAAAGCACCGGTATCTCCCTCATGATAAGCCATTTTTTCAGAAATACTGTTATTTTTATCCACAACATATCCGGTAATCGGAGCCTTCAGGGTATAAAAAGAGTTCTTTACGCCATAAATTCCTGAAACTTCATTGGCTCTTCTCAACGCTCCCTGAGCTTTCAGTAATTCATTCTGAGCAATTGTAACATCTTTTTCAGAAGCCAGACCCGACTTGTACAAATCCTGCTGAACCTGCACATTTTTCTGGGCAGTAAGCAAATCGGATTTAGAAGAAACAGTCTGGTTTTCCACATCTGCCACATCTGAACTGTGGACAATGGCCAGAATCTGATCTTTTTTCACAAAATCACCAAGATTAGCGGAAAGTTTTTCGATCACTCCGTCGACCAGCGGAGAAACTTTAACCTGTTTTTGTTCAAAAGGAACCACTTTCCCGGTAAGCTGTAATTCGCTGCTTACATTTTCAGCTTCAGCAGGAACTACTACCAGTTCTTTTTGAAGCCTTTGAGAAAGTTCAAAAGCACTTTTTTTCTCCTGAACATCTTCTTTCTTTTCAGTAGAACAGGAAGCCAGACTCATTGAAGACAATGCACTGATTATCAAAATATTATTAAATAATTTCATTTTTATAAATATTAATATCTTTTAAAAAATTGAGATTGACGGAAATATTATCACAGGACTTTTTGCCCTACCACAAAATTCAATAACTCATAAGCCTGCATTCTATCGTTTTGCAAGGCATTTACCTGAGTTACTGTATTTTTATATGATTCAATGAAATCTGTAAATTCAATGAGTGAGATATTCCGTTTCTGATAATTTTCAATTACTCCGTCAATTAATTTCTCATAATTGCCTACAAAATTCTTGTCGAAAGTTCTGTAAAGTCTTTCCGTTTCCTGAGCTTTTGCAAAAGCATTCAGTAACTCATTTTCAACTACCAGCTGAGATTGATTAAAATAAGCCTGATTCGCTCTGATTCTATTTTCAGCAATCTTGATATTTCCCTGGTTTTTATTGAAAACCGGCAAATCCATGGCAAGAGTGAGTGCATGATAGTTGTTGATATAACTTCCGGCACGGTCATACGAGTAGCCTACAGTAATATCAGGAGTTGCCATTGCTTTTTGCAAAGCCAGATTGGCCTTTTCCAGTCTTACACTTGCCTCCTGAATTTTCTGATCGAAGCGATTATCAGCAGATAAACTGCTGAGTTTTTCAAGATTCAGATCTTTGACGCTTACTTTTTCCAAAGAAACCTCGTCAACCTTCGGGTTGAAAAATCTCTTGCTGCTATCTCCCAGCAGAATTTTAATAGCCGTTTGGTTATCAATGATTTGTTTGCGGTAATTATTCTGCTCGGTCTCAAGTGTAAAAAGGAAGGACTCTAAACGTACTACTTCTTTATACGGTAAATTTCCTTTTTTATATTGTTCCTGATAAGCATCAACCAGCCCCTGTATTGTCAGGATTTCCTCGGCATACATGGAAAGGGATTTCTGAAGAAAATAAATCTGGTAGAAATTACTTTTCAGCTGAAAACTCAGTTCTCTGATAAGCTCAGAGAATTGGTATTCAGTAATTTCTGAATTGATTTGTTGAATCTGCACCAGTTTATTACGTTTTCCGGCCAGCTGAATCAATTGCTGAATCTGAAAGGCCCTTTGTCCGAATGGTCCAATAGTAGCATCATTGGCAATTGCTTCACTGGTATGCAGTGTCTGCTCAATGTTGATGGAAGGATTCGGAAGCAATTTTGCCTGTAAAATGGCAGCTTTAGAAGCATCTATATTAAACTTTTGAGCGAGAAGAACTAAGTTATTTCTAATAAATTGCTCCTCAGCCTGCGGCAATGTAATACTTAAAGAATCTGCTTTCTGTGCGAAAGCAGGCATCATAGCAAGGCATAAGCCCGCCATCATCCAAAATAATTTCATGAAATGTTTGTCTATTTATCTAAAATATAAGGCAATTACTATATTTTACTAATCAATAACCGGAACCTCGGACAGGCTCATATTAACAGAAAGCAATTCAATAAATATAGTTTGGCAGAGGGGTGTGGCGTGTAATGGTTGGTAAATGCGTTGGCAGCCTTGTTAATAAAGCCCGTTTTGAACAGTAAATTATAATCTCCGGAATTATTAAGTGCCGGAAACGAATGCCAGGAAATATGGCTTTCCTCCTGATTAATTGTTAAGCAACACTTTAACTGATCATCTTCATCTTCAGAATCCTGCGAAGATTGTATAAATGCTATTTCAGGAAAGGAAGTTTTAAGTAATTTATCAGAAATATTTCCCAGGGCTATTATACCACAAAGTAATAGCACTTGTAAAGCCCATGGATATGTTCTGGAAAATTTCATCTTTTGTCTGTCAGTTGCGATTTGATTACGACAGGTCTTTAAAGTTTAAAGAAAAAATAAAAATAATTGAATTTTTTCAATTCTCAAGTTAAAGTTTCTGTGAACAAACCTCCCGTTCAGTTTGTCCTTGTCACGCTTTTTGGGAAAATATCAATGATTTATCAACGCTTTTTTACATAAAAAAATATAACAAATCTTATTTTTTATCCATAAAACCCGCTCAATAATCACTTAATTATCAAATGATTATACCATATACTCATATTATTCATGAAAATTTCAGGACAATATCGCCGGTAATTGCAAATGGGCTGCTGTAGAAAATATTCCCCGATTCTTCACATATCTGCTTTGGCATGGTTTATTTGCTATCTTGTAATTTTTTGTCTTATCTTATTAAGGATTTAACATTTTTTAACTTTTCGAAACGGTCCGAATTTTGACCATATACTATTTTAGATATACTTTTTAGTATAATTTTTGCGTAGTAAGTGTACGATTACCTATATCTGAACGGAAGTCGTTTTTGATACAAAACAATACAAATTCATTTTAAATTATGAAAAAGAAAACCTTATTTCTTGCCTTTTTAATGGCATTCACAGTCCAGGTATTTGCACAGACTCCCGATGAAATATTCAATAAATATTTTGAAAGTACCGGAGGTAAAGCCCTTTGGAATGATGTAAAGACCTATTCTCTTAAACAATCTTTTTATGCAAATGCCCCTACAGATTATGAGATGGACATAAAAGCATCATTGCTTGATAACTCTGTTATTAAAACTAAAACGATTCTGAAAAGAGATTTTATTTACGGGATCAGCAGCAGTGATGCCTGGTTGAAAATTCCGATGGGAAGCCGGGATAAAAATCCTACCTATGATGTAAAGGATCTGAGCGACAAGGAACATAATAATATGAAACGGGAGTTACAGGATTTCCTTTCACCAATGTTAAATTATCAGGCCAAAAATTATATTGCTTCATTTGTAGGGCTTGAAAATGATGGTGCTAAAAAAGTAAATCATGTTCAGCTTAGTGGAAAAGATGTTATTTACGATCTTTATTTTGACCCGGCGACTAATTTACTGACAAAAGAGAAAATAAAATTAGCCGCTACCGGTGAGGAGATTGTGAAAACTTATTCAGCCTATGCTACCTCAGATTATGGCATCAAATACCCGTCAGAAGGAACATATACCAGCAGTCTGGATAAGAAAACCGTGAAATTAACAACTAAAATGGTTTATAATGATCAACTGACCGGCGTTTTATTTAAGCGTTAATTTTAGTAATTTCAAACATCTGGGCAATCTGAGAATTCAGATTGCCATTCTCTGAAATAAGCTCTGCATGAAGCGTTTTTTTAATATTTTCGATATCGTTTTAGATTTATTAGTCATTTTTCTGGTAGGATTATTCTTATTCCTTCGTTCCGAGGATGGTCAGAATTTTCTGACAAAACAAGTGGTTTCTTACCTGGATGAAAAATTAAATACCCGTTTCGAAATTAAAAAAATACGCTACCGGATTCCTGACTGGATTGCGCTGGAAGGTGTTTACGTAGAGGATTTAACAAAGGATACACTTGTTTCCGGAGGCAATGTCAGGATTGATCTCAATATGTTGGGGCTCCTGAAGAATAATGTCGGAATAGATAAAATAGAACTTGAGAATATCCGGTTAAAAATCAAAAGAACCTTACCTGACACAGCTTTTAATTTCAATTTTCTGGTAAAAGCTTTTACGGATACTGCCGCAACCTCTGAAAAAGATACTGCCAGCCCTTCCAAACCTTTGGTTATCAACCTGAAGAAAGTTATTCTTAAAAATGTTCATCTTACTTATAACGATCAGGTAATTGGCACAGATGCTGATGCTGATCTTCAAAATGCCATTACCCAATTTGATGCATTCGATCTGAATACCTCAAAATATCACATTCAGAAAATTGATCTGAATACCGCAAAAATTGCCCTGAATCTTTATAAACCGCTCAAAGAAACCCCTCCTTCCCAAACAAAAAAACCTTCGTCTGATACACTTGATTTTAAATTGGGCGATGTACGATTACTCAATGTAGACTGGCGTTTGCAGCAGGAAGAAAGTGGCCTGACAAATGTTGTAAAACTGGGAGTCTTTGAAGCAAAAGGTGACAAAATATACCTTGAAGCACAAAAAGTTCACCTTAAAAACATTTACCTTTCCAATACTTCTGCCAGTGTTAAAATGGCTAAAAAAGCCCCGGAAAAGGCAAAAACTGAATCTTCATCTCCTAATAACTGGGCAGTAGTTACCGATAAAGTTATTTTCAGAAATAATACTGTTCAGTTTGATGATGACAATAAGACGAATCAGAAAACCGGGCTGGATTACTATCATTTGGGTTTCAAAAAACTTAATCTTGAGGCCGAACGCCTTACTTATGCTCCCGACCGTATAACAGGCTGGATACAATCCGGAAGTTTTGCTGAAAAGAGCGGATTTTCTTTGGAAAAGCTTCAAACAGATTTTGCTTATACCAATACACAAACCTTTCTGAAACGACTTTATTTCAAAACACCGAAAACGATTTTAAGAGATGAGTTAGTTTTAAACTATGCCTCTCAGGAACAGCTTAGTAAAAATCCGGGAAGTACTAAAGTAAAACTAAACCTTAAAAATAGCCAGCTGGCATTTAGTGATGTGCTGCTATTAATGCCTGATTTGGCAAAAACACCTCCATTTAAAGACAATACACAGGAAATATTAAAATTTGATGGCACAGCAACCGGAACCATTAACAGACTTTCTGTTTCTAAATTCTCAATGACTGGTTTTCAGAATGCCCGTCTTCAGTTGAGTGGAGAAATCACCGGACTCCCGGATGCAGACAAAACCAGTCTGAACCTGAAAGTCAATGAGTTTACCGCTACCAAGAAAGATATTCTAAAAGTATTGCCTCCTAAAACACTTCCGGACAACATAGAATTACCTGAACGTTTTGCGGTGAAAGGAACTGTGGCAGGAGGACTTAAAAATCTGAAGATTAATGCCAATCTTACTTCCGATCTGGGGAATGCATTTTTTGACGGTTCCCTGATAAACATTACTGCCAGTCAAAACCAGACATACAAAGGAAACTTCTCACTTGATGATTTTGATATGGGCAAATTCCTTAAAAAATCTGATCAAATTGGTAAAATCACTCTGAAGGGTGAGGTTGACGGAAAAGGATTTGATGTAAAAACGATGACTACTTCTATAAAAGGCTCTATAGAAAAGGCTTTTCTGAATGGTTATGAATATAAAAATACGGAATTAACCGCAAATATTTCTAATCAGCTTGCTGATATTCAGGCGAGTATTGACGATCCGAATATTGCTTTAAAACTAAATACAAAGGTAAATTTAGCCAGGGATTTCCCCGGAATTAACGGAGATATGCAGGTCCGGGAGATCAATCTGAAAGCATTAGGCTTCTATCCTGACAATCTTATCATCAAGGGCGATATTGACATTGCTATGAGCAATACAGACCCTGCTAATCCGGAAGGGAAAATTGACATAAATAAAGGAATTCTAATCAAAAACGGAAAAAGTTACAGCCTGGAAAATACTACTTTATTTGCCAGCAGTTCAGGAGAAGACCGCTTATTCAGACTCAGCGCACCATTTCTGAAAGCCAGCATGAGAGGCAATTTCAATTACCTTGAAGTGCCTGATATTATGCTCACTGCTATCAATAAGTATTTCACTATTCCTGAGGTAAAATATAAACCTGTTGAACAACCCTATCATTTCACGCTGGAAGCCAAAGTATCAAAACATCCTGTTTTTGCTGCTTTTTTGCCTTCTCTATCGAAACTGGATACCGTAAGACTGGCTGCCAGAATGGACAGCCGGAAAGATACCATTCTGGCAGCCAGCATTTCGATGCCTTTTATAGAATACGATACCATTCGTGTCTCTAATGTGAAAATGAATCTGACCGGAGATCATTCTAAAATGAATTATAATGCCTCACTGGATAAGGTGGTATTCAATGACTACAAACTCAGAAAGACTTTTCTGAGCGGAGAAGTTGCTGATAACCGGGCAAACTTTAACCTGGCCATGAAAGATTCTCTCAATAAAGAACAGTATCATTTGGATGGTTTTGTACAAAATGTGGAAAACCTGTACCGGATGCACTTAAATCAGAAAGGATTACTACTCAACTATCAGACCTGGGATGCTGATTCGGCCGGGTATATTCAGTATAGTAAAGACGGACTGCTGGTTAATAACTTCCTGTTGAAACAGGGTATTCAAAGATTGTCGGTTAATACAATGGATGCTACTCCGAACGGCCCCTTGTATATTGAAGCTGACAGTTTGAATATCGCTACTTTTGTGACTATTGCCACACAGGATTCTTTGATGGCCGGCGGAAAGCTGAACGGAAAAATCACACTTTCCAATTATATGCAAAATCCCTCATTTATCGGGGATCTGGCCATTCATAATTTCCTGTTTCAGCAAACTGCCATCGGAGATTTAATCATTAATACTTACAACGATTCTGCCAATAAAATTACTGCCAAAGCCAGCTTAATCAACTCCAGAAACGATATTTCTCTGATTGGTAATTATCTGCTCAATTCTCAGGAACCTCTTGATTTCAACCTCGATATCAATAAATTGGGTGCTGAGACCATTGCCGCTTTCAGCTTCGGACAACTCCGGCATGCTATAGGAAACCTGAGAGGGAAAACCAGTATCAAAGGTGCGGTGAATAAACCTTTGCTAAACGGTAATCTTAATTTTGATGCAGTTGCCTTTGATATAACCCAGCTTGGAAGCCGGTATGTCATCAACAAACAAGACCTTACTTTTGTCAATCAGCAAGTAAAGTTCAAGAATTTCACAGTAAGCGATACACTCAATCAGCCGCTAATTGTAAACGGCGATGTTTCTTTTGCCAACATTCCTGATGTAGCTTACGACCTTAAAGTTTCTGCTACCAATTTCATGGTACTGAATGCCACTCAGAAAGACAATGATTTCTTTTACGGAAAAGGATTTGTAGATGCTAATCTAATCGTCAAAGGAGTTTCAAGCAAGGCGACCATCGATGGCGACATTAAGGTAAAGGACAACAGTAAAATCACAGTGGTAATGCCTGATAATACTGCAGAAACCAGTGAGCAGGATGACATTATTGTTTTCGTCAAAGACAGGAAAAATAAAACGACTGCCGAACCGGATTCAGTTAAAAAAGAACATTATGCTGCTGCGGATTTGTTTACAGAAATGTCTCTCAACATTGAAGTAAATGATAAATCTGAATTTATCATTATCATCGATCCTCTCAATGGTGATAACCTTAAAGTAAAAGGAAAAGCTCAGTTAAATGCCGGAATCAGTCAGGGTGGGCAACCTTATATTCTTGGTTTATACGAACTGACGGAAGGAAGCTACGATCTTTCATTTGAAGTTTTGAAAAGGCAATTCGTGATCCAGAAAGGCGGAACCATGCTTTGGTCCGGAGATCCGACCAATGCCTATGCCAATATCACGGCGATTTACAAAGTGGATGTTGCTCCATATGATTTGGTACTTAGCGATTCCCCTGCTAATCTGGACCTCTATCGTCAGAAAATGTCATTTAATGTCCTTCTGAAAATGGAAGGTTATCTGAAAAATATCCAGCCTTCTTTCGCCATTGAGTTGGCAGATGTTCAGCCTAGTTCCGTTACCACTGAAGTTTACGATAAAGTTAAAGAGAAATTATCAACAAAAAATAGTTCAATTGGTGGTTCAAGTTCAATAGTCAATAACACCGCTGAACTGAACAAACAGGTTTTTGCGCTTTTGGTATTGAACAGATTCTTCTCAGAAAAATCCGGAGACTTCTTCTCTGGTGTAAGCCCGGAAGCGATCGCCCGCCAGAGTGTAAGTAAACTCCTTTCGGATCAGTTAGACAGGTTAGCCTCTGACCTGGTTACCGGTGTGAAATTGAATGTAAATCTGGCTTCTACACAAGGCTATACAAACGGGGCATTAACTGGCCGTACCGACCTGAGTGTAGGACTTTCAAAAGCATTCCTGAATGAGAAACTTACCGTAGTAGTGGGTAGAAACTTCGAACTGGAAAATACAGCTGCTTCACAGAGAAACTCTGCTGAGATTTTCGATAACGTTTCATTAAATTACAGTCTTTCTGACGACGGAAGATATATGGTAAGAGTTTACCGGAAAAATCAATACCAGGCAGTTCTGGAAGGGTTTGTCGTAGAAACCGGAGTCAGTTTTGCCGTTACAATGGATTACGAAAAATTTAAGGAAATATTCAAAAAATGATTTGTTTTTTGTCAGAATAACTTCTGAAGCAGGAGTTTCATAAATACTCAAAACAGCCTGTATATTTTATATTACAAATGATTTCAAAATACTTTTACATATTCTTATTTGGTATTTCGGCCATATGGCTGTCTGGTTGCTCTGTCAGTAAAAAACTGCCCGCTGGAGAAAGTCTGTATAAAGGTGCTGAAGTAAAAATTAATGCGGATTCTTCTATGAGTAAAAAAGAAGCGGCCTCCGTAAAAAGTCAATTAGAAACCATTGTAAGACCCAAACCTAATAATGCTATTCTGGGTTTCCCTTATAAAGTCTGGCTTTATTATCTTTTTGGAGAACCTACTAAGGAAACCGGCTTCAAAAACTGGTTCAGAAAGAAATTCGGAGAACCTCCCGTATTTGCAAACAGGAGAATTATCGGAGCTAATTCACAACAAATTGCTGTATATTTAAATAATGAAGGATATTTCCTTTCCTCTGCTTCAGGTGAATTAAAAGAAAATAAACGGGAAGCTAAAGCACTTTATTCTGTCAGTCTTAAACCAAGGTTTTACCTGGATACAATTGTTTATGACAATCCTGACACCACTGCTATCACAAAAGCGATTATCGCTTCCAGTCGTTTTTCATTGTTGAAAAAAGGTCAGCCTTATCAGTTCTCAGTCATAAAAGAAGAGCGTGAAAGAATTGATCAGACCCTGAAAAGAAGAGGTTTTTATTTCTTTCGTCCGGAATATATTATCCTGAAGGCTGATACTAATAATACCAGACGTAAAGTAAACCTTTCTATTGAAATCAAGCCAAATGTCACTGAAGTTGCCAAAAAGGTTTACAGTATCAGAGATATCCATGTCATGACTGATTATGGGAACAATACTGCTGACACGCTGGAAAGCAACTATATAAATTATGGGGGAATGAAAATTCTGGACCCGAGATCCTCCTATAAACCAAAAATATTCACTGAAGCAATTGGCTTCAGACGGGGAAGCAGATACAGCAGCAATGTACATGATGTTTCTCTTTCAAGATTAATCAATCTGAAAAATTTCAAATTCGTAAGAAATCGTTTTGATTTGGTTCCGAGGTCAGATTCCGCCTTAATTGACGTCTATTATTACCTCACTCCGTTAAAAGGAAAGTCTTTGCAAACCGAAGTCAGCGGTGTAACAAAATCAAATGACCTTACCGGTACGCAACTTGCACTTATCTGGAAGAACAGAAATGCGTTTAAAGGGGCTGAAATGCTGAGCTTTAGTGTTAACGGAGGGCTTGATTTTCAGCTAGGTAACAGCCAGACGGCAATCAACACACGCAGGCTAACCTTTGAAGGAAACCTATCTGTTCCAAGATTTCTTTTGCCGTTTATCCGGATCAATCCCGGACGAAACCAGGCGCTGCCTTCTACCAATATTAATGTAACTTATGAAAAACTAATCAAAGGGAATCTGTATGACCTGACTTCCCTGCGAACTTCCATGAGTTATTCCTGGAAACAAAACGCCAGCATTGAACATACCATAACACCTGTCTCAATTAACCTTGTTAAGGCCAATGTTAATGAGGATTTTATCGAGCAGATTTTCCTGATTCCGCAACTTATATCAATTCTGGATAATCAATTAATTACCAGTTCAGGATATAATTTTGGTTATGTTTCAAATTCCAGAAGAAACAGCAGACAAAATCTGTCTTTCACCGGAGGTGTGGAAGTGGCAGGAAATTTAGCAGGTTTACTGTCTCCCAAAGATCCCAACAATTCCAATACAGGTTTAATTTTAGGTGTTCAATATGCTCAGTATGCCAGATTTGATGCAGACTTCAGATATCGATATAATATGTCTCCGACTATTACCTGGGCGAACCGCATAATGACCGGATTTGGCATTCCTTATGGAAATTCAAATACATTGCCCTATTTGAAGCAATATGTAGCCGGAGGCAGTAACAGTATAAGGGCCTTTCAATCAAGAACAATCGGACCGGGTGATTACCACGATTCTTCCGGCTCGGAAGCACAGAAATTCATTGCCAATCAGACGGGAGATATAAAGATTGAATTAAATACAGAGCTAAGAGCAAAATTCTCCAGTATTATTAACGGAGCTATTTTTGTAGATGCGGGAAATGTCTGGATGTATAAATACGCTGATAATTATGGAGAAGGTTCTATTTTCGGAAAAGATTTTTTAAAGCAAATGGCCGTAGGGGCTGGTATTGGTTTAAGACTTGATTTCACATATCTGGTACTTCGCCTTGACCTTGCTACACCATTGCGTAAGCCCTATTTACCTGAGAATGAAAGATGGGTAATTAATAAAATCGACTTTGGAAGCAGTGACTGGAGAAAAGAAAACCTTGTATTGAATATCGCATTCGGCTATCCGTTCTGATTCGTGATCTTCATTTTGCCAAAGAGGGCTAACAAATCTTTCCGAAATTTGCCAGCCCTCTTTTATTGTTTACCCTCAGATTTCAAGTCAGGCAATCGGTTTTAATTCTTTCTGCTGAACTTTCTTTCCTTTCTTTTTGCTCTTTTTTCGTTTCCCCCACCAGATCAAAAAACCTGTGACCGGCAAGGTTGCTGAAAACAAACTTACTATAAATGCCAGAATCTTCCCTCCCAGACCAAACATTCTTCCGGTATGTAAGTCATAAACTGACACCTTTACGGCTTCAGCGGTTGTATAATTTTTAATAAGATCTCCTCTCAGCAATTTTCCTGAATATTTGTCAAAAAAGAAGGTATTATGCTGCCGAATCCATTGATAAGGATATCTGAATTGAATTCTTACTGAACCTGTCGAATCTTTACTTTTAGGAATATTAATAAAAGACTGATGCATTCCGGGATATTGTTTTGCGGTCTGCTCATACAATTGTGCCACCGGGAAAGGTTTGGCATCAGCCACAAATGTAGATTTCGGTCTCTCTTTAGGAAAAGGTTTTGAATCCATAAAACTAAAGACCGTTTTCGGAATACTATCAAAAGCCCACCATAAACCCGTTGCCGCAATAACCAGTAAAATCCACATGGCGTAAAAACCCAGTACATTGTGTACATCATAATTAACACGCTTGAATGTCCCGTTCCATTTTACCTTAAAAGAGTTTTTCAAACGATTCCTGGCTGTCGGAAACCATAAAACAAGTCCGGTAATCATAATCACAAAGAAACAGGCCACTCCCCAGGCCACGATAGTCCCTCCGACTTCATCCAGTAACAGGGTCCGGTGCATTCGCTCAACCACCACCAGAAAATCGTCATCAAGGTCTCTTTTTTTTACCAGTGTTCCGGTATAAGGATTAAAAGCCGAAGCCTGTTTTTTATCATCAACAATAATGAAGGTAGAATTCGGGATATCTTCAATTTGTCTGATCTGACTAATTTTAGCCTTAGGAAACTCGTTTTTGTACACTTCCAATACTTTCTCCAATCCTATCCTTGGTTGGTTTTGGGGACTTACATACAAAAAATCTTTCTGTGTGATATTCCTGATTTCTTCCTCAAAAACATAAATACAGCCGGTAATTGATACCACTACTACTATTAATCCGGAAGCTAAGCCAAGCCAAAGATGAATCTGGCCAAAGAGTTTTTTAATCGACATTTTATTTTTTTTGAAATGTATGGGCGGTAAAACAATAAGTACATAAACATAGAGTATAATTTGTCTAATTTTGCAGATTTAAAGAACTGAAATACAATGATTTAGCCTAATTTTAGCCTATTATTGTTAATTAAAACGAAATGTACATAAATACAAGATACTACGTAGTATGTACATAAACGTTAAGGGCTTTTAAAAGGATATAATTAGATAGTATATATACTGAAGTGATAACAGGCAAAAAACGCCTTAAATGAACCGGAGACGGCTATTTTAAGGCGTTTTTTGCTTGTTAAAATGAGTATTTATATACCTTATTTTTAAAGCGTTTTATTTGAGCAGTACAAACTTAAAAAAAGCACATTTTTGCATGTTTTAAATAGGTTTTTATGAGTTGGATTACCAGTTGGATTACCAAACTGATGTAAAAAAATACTGCTGAAACAGATACCAAATGCTTTAAAAAGGTACGTTTTTGCATGATTTTTGCGTGGAACATACCACCAAATACATTATAAAATCGTGGAACATATTTGTAATTGGCTACAATACAGCTCATTATAAACTATATTTGACTGATTTGTGTATAATAATTTGTGTGCGAGCATTTTTTTATGCACATACTTGTTTAAAATAAGTACATTAAAAACAGATGTAAAAAATAAAATTATTAAGGATATACTACTATTTGCGTTTGTGGAACTTCTTAGGACTTACTACTGGTGTGCTTTCTTTTTTTTCGATTTATGAACATAATTAGTAATTATTTCGAATTATTTGAACAATATTATAAATTTCATATATATCACTCAGATGCAGTTTGAAATTTGGGTAGAACTCTTTGTCTTGATTGAATGACATACAAGTGATAAAACCTTTTTCTACATCATGTTCAATAATTGATTTTATTATTATACCTTCTGTATGGACAATTGCAAAGCTATTCCAGGCGTTTATATGCAGCTTAGAAGTCCAGTATTTTTTATCTACTTTTCGACCAACTGCAATATCTCCTTCATAAATAGACCTTCTTGTACCATCGTCCATTGAATCCCCTTTAACTTTGAATGATCTATATGTACCTCTATGCTCTTTTGTTACGAAAATTGGTATTTTGGGTAAAAGATTTAAATAATCAAGATCTGAGAAGCCTGCTAAATAACCAGCGTAAGCATAAGTTTCAACAAGAGGAACTAACATTTGAAAATATCCATTACCCAAATCTACAAATTGATTATTGCCACTTAAATAATATTCGCTTTCATCTTCATGAACTTCACCAATCATTTCAGCTTCATCCTTAAAATACTTAGTTAACGGTTCAGTTTTCTGATTTAACGGTAGGTCATTTATATCATTTTTGTCACCCAATTTTGACAACATTTGTTTTTCCATGTTGTCAAAAAATGTTTTCAAAATATTGTAGTCATTTAGTTTTGGTGGAGAATTTCTATTTTCCCACATGCTAATTCTTCCTTTCGGGATACCTGTAAGATCAGAAAGCTTCTGCTGTGACAGATTATATTTATATCGTAACTCTCTAGTATTCATACAGATACGAGGTTTTTATTTTTATATGTTAAAAAATGTTGCTAAATATTTGCTATTTGAAAACAAATGTTGTTAAATTTGTACACAACAAAGCAAAAGAGTGTCAAACAGTACAAAAGTAATCAAAATATGAATGGTAAAGAATATCTGATAAAAGGTGACCTTGCTTATTTAGCCCAAAAATTAAACGTTTCAGCAGGTCATATGCGATTAGTAGCAAATGGGAGAAGGAGAAATAAAAGACTAGAAGAAGCTTTGCAGGCATTAATTAGCAAACGGAAATTAGATTTTGAAACAGTAAAAATTCAATTAAACTGATGCCGATAGAATGGAAAGATAAAATTGCTGTACGTGGATATGAGTTAGTTCCTGATTTCTTTTCCTCTTTAGAGATTTTGTCTAAGCAGCTTTCTTTGGATAAGAATAAGGCATACGGTATCAAAAGACTTCAGTCCGGCGGTAATGGTAGAGAACTCTTAATAGATTTTGATTCCTTACCCCTTGAAATGAGAGAAAAGCTCGGAGACCCCCGCAAGGTTACAAACTGGATGGATAAGTTTTACAAATTTTCGAAAGATGTTGAAGACTTTTATCTATTGTATAGGTTTGAAAGCGGAAAAGGCTTAGAAAGCAAGCACGTAAAGGAATACACGGTTAACGCATGTACACTCAAGGCAGCAGGGTTATTAAAAACAGCCCGTACTGCTGAGAGACTCTCTAAGAGAGGAAGCCTAAGAGGAATACCAACAACAATTTGGAAAGACGCAATTTATTTTAAAAAGGTTCAGCAAATGAAGTACGGATATGAGCATACTTTACCTGCGAATGAACGTCGTTTCCTGGAAGCTCTACGAAAATTTGATACAGAAGGTTTAGAGTCTTTAATAAGCCGGAAGCATGAGAATAAAAACGCTGTAAAGGTAACTGCTGATGTGATTGAGTTATTGAATAATCTTTTCGCTGGCAGACTTGTTAAACCGACCGCAAAAATGGTATTTAATGAGTATATGCGTTTCTGGGTTGGTCAGCTTGAAGTAATCAATAATGAAACTGGTGAGGTTTACAACCGTCATAACTTCCCTTCACTGGATGACAGAACTATACTTGCTTATTTGTGCCGATGGGAAAATAAAATTGGAACCTGGAATAAAAGAGCAGGAGACAGACAGAGGTATCAAAATCAGTTTAAAGTTACACACAGATTCACCCCGGCTAAGATGGCAGGAAGTATATTAAGTGTTGATGATAGAAACCCGCCTTTCATTTTACCGAACGGCAAGCGTGTTTGGTTTTACATCGGAATTGACCTTGCATCTGAAGCCTGGACAACTTATGTGCATGGGACTACTAAAGAAGGCATTATCACTGACTTTTATAAAAATCTGGTACGTGATTATGCAAGTTATGGAGTTGGTTTACCGCTTGAATTGGAGTGTGAAAGTGCTTTA
>NZ_FOXH01000030.1 GCF_900115665.1 Pseudarcicella hirudinis | reverse complement strand
ATAAAGGGCCCCGGAAGTAATGACCGCTTGTATAATGGTAAGGAATCAGATAGTGAGACGAGTTGGCTGGATTATGGAGCGAGGCAGTATGATAACTCCTTGGGGAGATGGATGGTGGTTGACCCATTGGCGGAAAGCCAGGAGTCGTGGAGTCCATATCATTATGCATACAATAACCCAGTTGGGTATGTTGATTTATATGGATTAGCTCCAAGTCAGGGAGCAGATGACCTGAGTAATGAACAATGGATAAAGTCTTCAAATCCTGGAAATAGAGGATCTGAGGCTTTAGGAGGATCACCATATCTTGAAAAGTATTACCGGACATTAAATAAGATAGAGGGAAGGGCGTCAAATCTGAGGAATTATAAATATCCTAAGGGTGAGTGGGATTTTTATGCTCCAGGAAGAGAAGGTACGGATGAGCATTTTAGGATATATGGATTTGATAATCGAACACATATATATTATGACAGTTGGTTTCATGCGAAAATAAGTTTTGCGGAACAACATGCCTATAATATGTATATTGATGGGAAAGGGATAGAACCAGTTAACATCGAGTTTGATTTGATTTCATTGGGGATAGGGGTAAGGAGCTTTGGTTTAGGTCTAATGGAATCTGCTACCGCTGAGGGGGGGTATATAAATTTGGCAAGCTCTGGACGAACAGCTCATATCTTAGCTGGAGATGCTACTGGTGGAGGGCATGCATGGTTTGGAAGTTTAAAAAGTTTTGCAAACGGATTGACGGGTTCTAAAAGTATGTTCCCTGCGACATGGAGTAATTCTAAAATTATGCACGCAGTATCTGATGTGGTTGTTAATAATCAGTGGATTCAGCAGACGGGTAAGGCTGGTGCAATGTTTACTAAAAGTGGGCAGCCAGTGAGATTTGTCGTAGAAGGAACCTATCAAGGAACAAGAATGAGAGTAATTACTACTCATACAGATATCATAACAGCTTTTCCAATTAAATAAAATAAAATCATGAAAACACTAGTAAATGCTTTATTAAGGCTAATTGAGATTGCAAAAATTCTTGGATTAGATGATCGTGATTTAGAAAATGCTAAAGAATTTTTGATGCATAATGAGTTTGGTTTGTGCTTTGACACAATAATAACACAGATGTATGAATACGATATTGAAATTGATAATGATTTTTATGAATCAATTTCTAAAATTGGCGAGAGGATGAATTTGAAACAAGAAAGTTATTCCTTTATGAAAGAACTCATAAGGGATGAGAGTAATGTTCCTAAACCAGTGAAGGATGAATTGGCGAGGATTATTGCCGGTTTAATAGAGTAAAAATGCCGCTAAGACGAGTACACAGTTTACTAAGTCCAGTTTACAGCTTGGGCAACAGATGCATAAGGCGTATCATGCGGGTAAAGTAGGTAAAGAGTTCAGGTTGTTAAGTGGAAGGCGGATAGATTACCTTGATATGCAAAACGGCATCATTTACGAATTGAAGCCTAATAACCCTAGAGCCATTTTACAAGGGCAAAAGCAATTACAAATGTATTTGCAAGAGCTACAGTCACCTGCAATGCTGCAAAAATACCCGCAGTTTAAAGGCATTCAATGGAAAACAGTTTTAGATACTTATTGATAATGGACAGTAAAGAGTTTAAAAAAATGTTTGGTGAAGTGGCCAAGGCCAATGAGTTTAAAAGTGCTTTTGGTGGTTGGTATAAGGAAAGCACGGAATGCATCACTGTCCTTGAACTCCAAAAATCCAACTTTGGTGATTATTACCAACTTCTGATAAAGGTGTTTATTCAGGGTGCTTTTGAAAGCACGTATACACCCAATAAGGAATTAATAAAAAGTTCAATGGGTCATATCACGGCAAATGAAACACCTGAATATAAAGCTGTCTTAGATTTTGATGAGCCAATGGAGGATAATATCAGGAAAGAGCGTTTGGAGAAACTTTTTAAAAATCATATTTTACCCTTTACCAATAGAGCTTTATCAAAGGCAGGCATAAAAGATTTAGCCAACAAGGGAGAAATTTTCTTACTACCTGCAGTCAAAGAAGAGTTAGCATAAAAAGCAAAAGCCCCGGCGTATCGCTTGGGTTTTTTAAATGATCCTTATAGGTCAGAAATATAACTGATAAGTGCTGCGAAAATATTTTTATAAGGCAGCAATATTTTTACTGAAGAAGTCCTTAAACTTTTTGTTGGTAAGCATTTTATCAATCAGGCGGAAAATGGTTTGCCTGTCTTCCTCGTCAAGCTGCTGGATAAGCCGCATCTGCCCCCCCTGTCCGTAGTCGAAAAGACTACGGATAATTCATGGGGTAAAGTGTCTTTGACACGGTAAGTACTATAGTATGTCAAATTACTGTTTTCATTTCA
>NZ_FOXH01000025.1 GCF_900115665.1 Pseudarcicella hirudinis | reverse complement strand
CGCCACTATGTATTGCTACACCGTTCGACTTGCATGTATTAGGCCTGCCGCTAGCGTTCATCCTGAGCCAGGATCAAACTCTCCATTGTAAATGTTTGTTTGATTGTTCTGTCTATTTCTTATTAAAGAATCTTAACAATAACAATCCTTGTCTTAGATCCTTAATATCTCTTTATTCTATCTTATCAGCACGTCAAAGAACTCTTTTATCAAAAAATCGAATCAATCAATCTTCTAATATCGCCGTCAAAACTCTTTCGTCTTAACTCTTATTTTTTTACTCTCTCATCGTTTGGGAGTGCAAAGGTAAGAAGCTTTTTTTTAAAAACAAAAAAATATTTAAAATATTTTTTCAGCCTACCCTCTCTATCTCGCTCTCCTAACCCGCTAAACCTATTCTCTCTCTCCTCAACCTCTCTCGTTCCCGCCGTTTGGGAGTGCAAAGATTCACCTCTTTTTTTTATCCACCAAACCTTTTTTCAAAATATTTGCAACTTTTTGATCTCCCACAATCCAACTCCCTAAGAAACACTCATTTACACCTTGAAAAAAAATTGAACTTTTTTGCAACAAGAACACTCCCTACCACACTACCTTTTTCAACCATTATATTTATTCTCAATTTTCTCCTGTTTCTATCCCCCCCCACCTACATTTACCACAACATCAACCTCTCTCTATTCCTAATAAAAATACCTAAAACTTCCAAAAAAGGTACACTTTGCCTCATAACAATCTTCATTTACTGATAAAAAAAGAGCGGTATTGAAGAAAAAGTCTTTTCAATACCGCTCTTTTTTATTTTTAAAGAATCAAATTATACCAATTTTACCACAAAAGTTTTCTGCTTACCAAAGTTTACTATGATATAACATCCCCTTAGTAAGGTAAAATTCAAGGTTTGATTTGCATCCTGTACTTTATTCTTATTAATACTGACAGCATTTGAGGCAATTGCCTTACGTGTATCTCCTTTTGATTTGAAGATAACCGGCTCTCCTTTCTCATCAACTATTAAGGTAGCAAGGAAATCTGTTACATTACCACAGTTATCATAATCAGACTTTTTCACATTAATTGTATCCAAGGCCAGAATAACTTCTTCAGAAGAGCTTTCAAAAGTCTCTGTAATATTTTTATCAAACAATAATTCTGAAGCCGCCAGCACATTCTCATAATCTCCTGAAGAATGTACTCGTATTGTTACGTCCTTAGCCAGGGCCTTTTGCATAATACGTAAATGCGGTGCAGCAGCATGTTCTGTTTCCAGGGTTTCAATCTCTTCTTTATTATATAAGGTAAAGACCCGTAATAATCTCGGACAATCAGTATCTGCCACATTTAACCAAAACTGGTAAAACTGAAATGGCGAAGTCATGTTACGATCTAACCATACATTTCCGGATTCAGACTTTCCAAACTTTGTTCCGTCTGATTTGGTAACTAATGGAGTGGTAAGTGCAAAGGCCTTATTTTCTATTTCTTCAGCACCACCTTCTTTTCTTCGTATAATTTCTGTTCCCGTTGTGATATTGCCCCACTGATCAGAGCCACCCATTTGTAAACGGATATTCTTATTTTTATATAACCAATAAAAATCATATCCCTGCAACAACTGGTATGAAAACTCAGTAAATGAAATGCCGGTTTCAAGTCTCTTTTTCACAGAGTCTTTCGACATCATATAATTTACCGATAAAAATTTACCAGCTTCCCTCAGAAAACCCAGAAAAGAAAACTCTTTGAACCAGTCGTAATTATTAACCAATTCCGCAGAATTAATCCCCGAATCAAAATCCAAAAATTTAGCCAGCTGTAATTTGATACATTCCTGATTATATCTTAATGCTTCCTCAGAAAGAAATTCTCTTTCTGCTGCTTTTCCGGACGGATCTCCAATCATTCCGGTTGCCCCTCCAATCAAAGCGAAAGGTTTATGTCCTGATAACTGAAATTGCTTCAGCAACATTATTGTTGCCAGATTTCCGATGTGTAGTGAAGAAGCTGTCGGGTCAAAACCAATATAAGCGGCAGTCATTTCCTTGTTCAACTGCTCTTCGGTCCCCGGCATCATATCATGGAGCATTCCTCTCCAACGTAATTCTTCGATAAAATTCTTAGTCATTGTAGTATATAATAAGCAGTATCTGCTGTTGTTAGCTGTCTGATGTGATCGAAAACAGTCATTTTCTTTCTCTTTTTACAAAAATATAAAAATCAGGGTAATAGTAATGACGAATCTCCATAACTAAGGAAGCGATAATCTTTCTCCAATGCTTCCCGGTAAATCTTTCTCCAATCTTCTCCGATCAGGGCGGCAATTAATAAAATCAGGGTGCTTTCCGGCTGATGGTAATTCGTTACAATCCCTTTACAGAGTTTAAAGACATAACCCGGAAAAATAAAAATCTCTGTTTCGCCTGTAATCTCCTCTACCTGATCTTCAATCATTCTATTGAGTATCGCATGAAGTGCATCTTCTGCTGTTGCTGAATTATTCCCGTACTGATAAGGATAAAGCTTTTCAATAAAAAAATCAGGATTCTGATCTTTTTCAGTAAGTAGTTTCACTCCATACCAATACAAACTCTCGAGGGCCCGCATAGAGGTTGTTCCCACCGGAATAATATTTCCAATGTTTTGAAGGAGGGTTTCAATATTTTTTCTACTGAAAACAAGCTGCTCATTATGCATTTTGTGTTCCAGAATATTTTTAACCTTGATTGGCTGAAATGTTCCGGCTCCGACATGCAAAGTTAAAAAGTCCTGCCTGATTCCTCTTTGACTCAGATCCTGAAGCACTTCTTCCGTAAAATGCAGTCCGGCCGTCGGAGCAGCGACTGCACCCTGTTTTTCAGAATAAACAGTCTGGTATGTTTTTAAATCCTCCTCGGTGGTTTCTCTGTTTAAATAAGGTGGTAAAGGGATTTGTCCAAAAGCCTGAATAATCTCTAAAAAATCCGGAATATCCTCATGACTTTCAGTTTTCAATTGCCATGAAAATTTCACATGTGATTTCTCATCGTCAAACCATTCAGCTTTTACTTCTACTTCTTTCCCGTCTATCTGAAGCGTCATTTCGAGAGAATCTCCCAATTTCCATCTCTTCCTGTTTCCGATCATACATTCCCATACACATTCAGACCTGATGTTCATCGCCAGATTGATTACCGGCGTCGGCAACACCGGATGAAGCAGGAATATCTGAATAACGGCTCCGGTAGTTTTGGGGAAAAGCAGTCTGGCAGGAATTACTTTAGTATTATTAAACACTAAAAGGCTTTCTTCAGGCAGAAAATCACCGATTGCTTTAAAGCCTGTATGTATAATTTCACCCTGGCGATAAACCTGCAATTTCGATTCATCTCTTTTGGGCAAAGGAAACTTAGCAATTCGCTCATCCGGCAAATCGTAAGTATATAGTTCAAGATTAATTTCGGGAATATTCAAGACTAATTTTCTGGCAACTAAAGAAAACAGCTCGTGAAACTTTTATCAGCTCATCGGGCATGTTTTCCGAATCTTTTCAAATAGAATTATAAAATCCTTTAAACAGCAGTTTTATTAATATTCAGCCTTTACTTCAGGATTTGTATAAAGAAGTTTTACCGGCAGATAAAACAACCATGCGATCATTAATACCAAACCTATTATAATAAGATATGTATAACTTGAGTCAAAAGTACGTTCGTCATTTAATAATAACAGGACTCTTAATACAAGAATTAAAAAAGTATTAATTATGGCAGGAAGAAAGTTGAACCAGTTTGAGATCGACTCATTAAGTTGCTTGGGTTCTTCTATCCATTTTTTATTCGGAAGCCATGACCAGGCTCTGACCGGAAGTTTTTCAACACTTTTAGCCAGCAGAATTAACAGAATGTTAATACCCAGCATAATCCCTACAAACAGATAAAATACTTCATCTTTTGGCAAAAATCCATCTCCACGTCCTGATTCATTAAAATGCACAGCTGTCGAATCCGGAAGACCACGGTAAGTGAAAAGTAAAAAAACAATAAAGGCAATAATTGAAGCATATCGCCAGGTACGTGAAACAAAGAATTCTATGGACATTTTTGAATAAATTATCTACCTTGAAAAATTCCACATCTTTCTGATGACAGATTCCGGTAGGAAACGCTTATAAATGACAAAATCAATTTTTCCGCAAAATTACAGTACCTCCTCCATGAAATCTAATGATTTTTTCGAAAACTCTTATATCGTTGTTATGACAAATATTTTTTGAAGATTTTTCAATAAAACTTCCTGTAAAAAACATAGTTTTGTAATGCCAAATAAAATTTGGTCGGAAATATGAAAATTTATACCAAAACAGGTGATAAAGGTACTACGTCCTTAGTTGGTGGAACCCGGATTTCAAAAGCGGAATTAAGAATTGAAACCTACGGAACTATCGATGAATTAAACGCTTATATAGGATTAGTCAGAGATCAGCCTGTAAATTCAGTACGGAAAGAATTACTTAAAGAAATTCAGGACAGATTGTTTACAATTGGTTCTATTCTTGCTTCCGAACCTGAACAGGTAAGAAAGAAAATTCCTGATCTGCTTGAAAGTGATGTTTTTCTCCTTGAAAAGGAAATGGACCAAATGGATTCACAACTTGAACCTATGAGGTACTTTATTTTACCGGGAGGACATACATCGGTTTCATTCGGACATTTGGCCAGAACTGTTTGCAGAAGAGCAGAGCGTCTGGTGATCAGACTTGCAGAGAAAGAAGAGAGTCAGATTAATGACCTTATTATAAAATATCTTAACAGGCTTTCAGATTATTTATTTGTACTGTGCAGAATGATGCATAAAGAGCTTAATATTGAAGAAATTGCATGGAAACCGAGGATTTAACCAGAAAGTATTCCTGACAATAACCGATTCAAAGCATAAGTAACCAGTTCAAAATTCGTAATTTTTAAAATTCATATTACAATGACAGAGACCATCAATATCGAAATCCATCCGATAGAAAAGTCGAGGATAGATGCGGTTGATTTTGACAACCTAGTTTTTGGACGATCTTTTGCAGACCACATGCTGGTCGTTGATTATAAAGATGGAGCGTGGCAAACACCTCAAATTGTCCCGTACGGAAACCTCTCGTACAGCCCTGCGATGATGTCATTACATTATGGACAAGCGATTTTTGAAGGGATGAAGGCTTATAAAAGTGAGTCTGGTGATATTTTGGTTTTCAGACCTTTGGAAAACTGGGCACGACTTAATAAATCAGCTGTTCGTATGTGTATCCCTGAAATTCCTGAGGAAATTTTTATGGGAGGACTTTCTGAGCTTTTGCGTCTGGATGCCAACTGGATTCCTGATAAGCCAGGTTGTTCGATGTACATTCGTCCTTTTATATTCTCTACTGACGAATATGTAGGTGTTTCTCCTTCAAAGACATATAAATTCATTATTTTCAACTGCCCTGTTGGTGCTTACTATTCGAAGCCTTTGAAAGTAAGAGTTGAAACCCAATATATCCGTGCTGCTCATGGCGGGGTCGGTTTCTCTAAAAATGCAGGTAATTATGGCGGATCTTTATATCCGACTAAACTTGCGAATGATGCCGGTTATGACCAGATTATCTGGACGGATGCTGCTGAACATAAATATGTAGAAGAAGCCGGGACAATGAACCTGATGTTTGTCATCAATGGTGCCCTGGTAACTGCTCCGACAGGCGATACGATTCTTGATGGAATTACACGCAAATCTGTATTACAGGTTGCTCATGACTGGGGTATGAAAGTTGAAGAACGTAAGTTATCAATCGAAGAATTGGTGAATGGTATTAAAGATGGTTCTGTTCAGGAGGCTTTTGGAGCAGGAACAGCTGCTGTTATTGCGCCAATCAGTACCATTGGTTTTGAAGGAAATGATTATGTACTTCCTGAACGTCCGGAAGATGCATTTTCACGTAGAGTATATGAGGAAATCAATAACATCAAAATCGGTAAAAAAGAAGATACCCATGGTTGGGTTTACAAAGTTTAAGATTTTGAAACGAACTTTTATATAAAAGTAAAAGCCCTTGTTCATACAGTTCAAGGGCTTTTACTTTTTGTTTCGGACTGGTTAAAGCACCGTTTTCAATTCATTTTCTCTGACAAACAAAATCTTGATACCGGGATCCTTTTCAGTACTCACATCCTGCAAGACAGCACTCTTATTATCCTGCACTTTCCATACAAGCCCCTTTCCATTTACTGTATTCTTTCCGTATTTTCTGGAAAAGTATGTTTTAAACTCTGTGAACAAACTGTCAACCGCTGATTTTCTTTCAACATATACATCCAAAGTAATTGAGGCAACTTTATCACTTTGATCTTTGGTATAAGTTATATCTACAAAATTAAGGTCGGAGTCATCGAAATATTCTGTAAATCCTTTGCCGTTTTCGGGTTGTGTTTCAGACAATGGTGCTTTTTCAGTTTGGACAGTACTTTGAAATAAATCTCCTATACTGATCCCTCTTGCCATTCCGGCATCACTTTTAAGGATTGTTCTGAAAATCGGGGACTGCCCTTCGAGAGAAGAGACAGGGCCGGCAAAACTGTTTACAATCAATGAATCCGGTTTGCTGGTCTCCTGAGATTTTTTGCTGTTACATGAAATGGTAACTGCCAAAACCATAACATAAAGAATAAGTGTTTTTTTCACTGTCGATTTGATTAAGAATGTTGTCCGGACTCCTGACTCAAGAATGGCTTATTCTGGAAATGAGAAATAATACCTGTTCACCAGGAGTAAAAGTCTGTTCGAAGTACAAAAATACAAAAACTCCTGCTTTGAAATCAGGATGTGATAAAAATCAATATTCAAAGTAATCTCCAGATTATTAAAAATGTGATTTTCACAATGTAATAAAAAAATAAAAGTATTCCACATCAAATGAATCACATAATGATGTGATACCTTTTAATAAGTTTTTGTTGTAATATTGTTTGAAAAACCGCTGTCGTTAACATAAAATTAAGTTTAAGTATTATCCTGTAGTGCTGTTAACTCATATAAAAATGTGATACGACCTATATAACCAACACCGTAAAAATGACATCCTATCCAATTAAAATAGTGGTATATGAAGACAATCCTGATTTAAGGGAAGGTTTATCTGTTTTACTAAAAGGATCAATGGGGTTTGAGCTGATAGGTGCGTTTGTGAATTGTGAGAAAGTCGCTGAACAAATGCAGGAGCTAAAACCTGACGTAGTACTCATGGATATTGATATGCCCATTGCCAATGGGATTAAAGGTTTAAAGACCATAAAACAAATTTCGCCTGCCATAAATGTATTAATGTTCACTGTTTTTGAAGATAACGAGTACATTTTTGAAGCTATTTGTTCAGGAGCTGTCGGATATTTACTAAAAAGAACTCCTCCCGCCCGACTCCTGGAAGCTATTTACGACGCTCATCACGGTGGAGCACCAATGACCTCAAGTATTGCCAGGAAAGTATTACAGATGCTTCCTTCCCAGCAAAATGCTATGGTTAAACTTCCGTATGATAACTCACATAATCTGACAGAACGTGAAACCGAAATTCTAAGCTTGCTGGTGAAAGGTAACAGTTATAAAATGATTGCCGATAAATGTGGTATCAGTATGGATACAGTTCGTTCACATATTAAGAAAATATATGAAAAACTTCATGTACATTCACAAACTGAAGCTGTAGCCAAAGCTATTCATGAAAGAATAGTCTGAAGCGGCAGATAGCTATACCCGATTAGATTAATGAGATTCTGAATAATAGTAGTTTTGCCTGAGTTATGTTATGATAGACTGGAAGGTTTAATAGAATTCAATCTCACATCATTGTGTGATTGACAAAGGATATTATTCTCTTCAACTTTGCATTGTTGTCTTGGCTACCAGATAGTGCTTATGAAAGTATTATTGAACCTAAACTAACAACTATCATGATTACAACAACATATACAAAACTTACCTCACTTCCTGTTAGCGCATTAAAAAAGGATGGAAAAAATTCACCTTTGTCTAACAACTTTTCAGAACAATTTATATCTTTGCCCGTATGTTGTAAGAAAAGTATTTCCGTACCCTGGAGTGAGATTTCACATTTGGAGGCTATCAGCAATTATACAATGTTCTATTTTAACAATGGAAAAAAATTGTTGGTATCACGTACAATGAAAGATTTTTTAGCTAAATTAGATGCTAAAATGTTTGTACGTGTACACAAATCTTTTGCGATAAATTTGCATTATCTCAGTCAGTTTGACGTTAAGGAGGAAATGTATGTGTTATTAAAAGACGGAAAAAGAATTTCGATTTCCAGAAGAAAAAAGAAAGATTTTCTCGAAAAAACGAGGAGCTATCTGGGAAACAATATGTTCGGATAGAAAGAAATTAGTGGTTAGGTATTTAGGAAACGGGGGTATCCGTTGGTACCCCATGTTTTTTTACCACCACGCTAAAAATAATAGGTGTAGAACTATTAATTTGCACAGGGAGTTGTTTTTAACGACTCCTTTTGTCTTTTTAAGGCCATACCATTAATTTGAATCAATCTGAAAAGTTGTCGAGCTTACGTCTTAACATTCCCGATACTTACATCAAAGGGTCAGCAATTCGCTGGATATAGACTTAGATTAAAAAGACTATAGGCAGCGTGAGAATGGTCTTCATGGGTTTTATCCCCCAGATACCCCCAAACAGCATTGATATACCAAAAAGAAAAGCAAGCCTTCCGACCTGCTTTATTATAGCTATTCTACATCTGTTTTCTTTATCCAGCCTTCGATGGTTTTGCTGCCGTAGTAGCGGATTTTTAGCCATTGGTTCTTCTCTTCCAAAACCTCAACAATATCACCCTTTAATAGATACATATTGGTCTTTTTGTTGGGAACGCTAAAAATTACCCCTTGCTTTTGGGTCAGTGTTTTAAATTTTATTTTATTAACATTTTGAATCTCTATCATTACTTCTCGAGGTACATTAGTAGCCAAGCGATAAAGATAGCCTATCTGAGGTTGACCTGGAGTCCAACCAAAACCATACTGACTAAATGTGTCTTTATCATAAAACTGATATTGATATAAATGAGCATCAGTTATAGATTCATTTTCAATGGTAGCATGAATAACATTAGCAATTATAATTTCTTTTGAAAAATCAAGAATACAATCATCATGTAAATACTTTTTGTTTTTACTATCATTGAAAAAGTCTATTATCATACTATCATCTTTATACTCATTTGCGATTAGTAAATTAAAAACTGAGTCTTCTACAAAATAATATTTAAAAATGTGTGCATTCCCACTAAATGGTTTAGAATCTTTCGGGTGAAAATCATATTGAAAGCGAGAGTTTTTATGAAATAGAATATACTGCATATAGTTTTCATACTTATATGGTGGATATATATTTTCAGTATCTAACATCCATGTTCTTTCTAACAAGCGTTGACATGATATATTGTTTTGGGCAATTCCTGTAATTTGACACAAAAAAAACAGCCCTAGAAAAATCAATCCTTTATTTCTCATTTATTTAAAATTTTATATGAATCTTCAAATATTATTTTTCTTTTATCGCTATCAACTAAACCTTTATTAATCTTTCCTGTAATCTTATCAAATTCTACCTGTGTGCATCCACTTTTTATCTTATCCGCAGCCTCATTACATGTATTTATATCCCAGTACCACATGCCTGATAAAATATCAATTTCCATATCCTTAAAACCTTCATCAGGATCAGACAACAAACTTTTATAATCACTTGAAAATCCTTTTGAAACAAGCCATTTATTATAAGCTTCATATTGTTTTTTCCAAGTTAGTTGCATAATACCGTGACCTCGATAGGTATATCCATCGCAACTATTCTCATCTCCATTTCCACCCTCACATCGATACACATAGCAAAACAAGTTTTTACCTGCTATTTTACTTGTTACTTCTCCTCCATCACAAATGTATTTTTTAGGTACTTCTGAAATCGACGACCACGAATTCTTATTCTTTACCCTTTGAGAATTATTGTCAGGTGCATCAGGGCATCCTGTATGGTCATAAGGCAATTCTTTCCATGTTAATTTATACCAAATATTCCATCCTGTGCTTTTTTCCTTGTAACAAGTACCTTCACCGCTTTTTGTCCCCATTGCCATTAGTCGACCAGATTCCCAACCAACTTGCCCTAAAAAATGAGCCATCCTCAAAGGAGTATTTATCTCAAACTTATCTGAATATTTGTTCAGTAAAGCAGCCACCTCATCACATCTGTCTTGTGGTGTGTCCGGGAATATCTCATGTAATTGTGTGCCTGTAACGGGAAAGGTAGCTTGATGGTCTTCCTCAGTTTTATCCCCCAAATACCCCCAGACAGCTTCTATTTTCTTGTCCTTCTCTGCTTTATCCAATACATTTACATTCAATACTATATTGCCGGAATTAGCCGCATTAAAATCTATTCCTTCCTGGGTTTTCTGTTTGCTTAAAGGGTTTATTTCGGGGTTGTCTCCATAAAATCTGATCTGCAGATTGTCTATACAAACTTCTCCTACTTTTACCTGACCGGTACCTCCTGCCGGATTGCTAAGTTTATGACTCACTTTGTTTTTTGATATATCTCTTTTGAGCAGCTCAAGGTTGTATATCACACTTTGACAGTTACCATCTCCTGTCAGATAATCCATCAATCCATCACAACCACATTTGATACTGCTTTTGGCTGCTGCCGTTTCTACTGCCAAATCTTCTATTCTGTTTAG
>NZ_FOXH01000033.1 GCF_900115665.1 Pseudarcicella hirudinis | reverse complement strand
GTTATTTATTTAACTAATAATCTTTAGAGTCGTATGGAACTCTAAGGGCTGGAGGTTCATACATCCGTATATAATCTTTAACGTCTCCATTTCTCCCAATGGAGCATATATTGATCCTAATCAAAATACTCATGCTCCAATTAATGCATTACTACATGAAGGGGGGCATGCTTATTTAGCTTATGAAAATTACTTAATTCTTCAAGAGGGAGTTGAAAAGCAAAAGCGTGGTGATTCAGAGGGTCGAAAGAATGCTGAAAAACAATATTATGAGAGATTAGATGCATTTGGTAGAACAGAAGAAGGGGGATGGCGTAGTGTTGAAGAAAAGTATATTATTCAAAAATATGAAATTCCATTTGCTACCCAAGTAATGAAAGAAGCAGCAAGGCCAAATCATAAGGGTAGTTTTTACAAATCAGAGGGAGCTTTTTCTACTAAACCAATTGGAGGAGTATCTCCAATCTATAAACCTAAAAACTGATTTAATTATGAGATTAACATATGTATTATTTTATATTTTCTTGTACACAAATATTTTCGCTCAAGAAAATATTTTTCGCATCAAAGGTATACCATTTAGTGGACATAATGTTGTTCCTATTAGTGAAAATCAAATTGACAAAATAAAATCCACAAATAAAAATAGATTTTATTTGTATGATGTTACGGATAGTTTAAGAGTTAAAAAGATTCGTAAAATTTTAAAAAGAATTACACGTAAGAGAAATTTGATAAATGATTCATATGATTTGAGACTAGGATTTTATTTTGTTCAAGGGGATACAATTATTGAAAAATTTTATTTTGACAGTCACCAGAGATTATTGATGGATTGTAAATTGTATAAACCGAAATGGCGCGATATTAAATATATATTTAGCTTATTATGTAGACCGTCATTTTCCGAAATCTTGGTGGATGAGTCTAAATATTGGAGATATTGTACATTCTCATGTAATGGTTACCCCTAACTGTCCGTAGTCTTTTGACTACGGATGATTTATGCTGTAGAGTGTCTTTGACACGATAAGCACATGAGATGGCATTTTTTGCTTTAATTTCAAACAAACGTTCATTTCAACCCCTCCTGTCCGTAGTCTTTTTGACTACGGATAATCAAAAAAGTAGGTTGTCTTATAGTATGTCAAATTACTGTTTTCATTTCAAATTATTTTTCATTTCGATTTACCGTGTCAGAGAGAATGTTATTTATTTAACTAATAATCTTTA
>NZ_FOXH01000034.1 GCF_900115665.1 Pseudarcicella hirudinis | reverse complement strand
GAGGATAAAACCCAGTTAAACTATATCGTTAAAAAATGCCTTACAGCCGATGAATTGGGAAATATCGGCGGTTTGAGACGGGCTGAATCAATTCTCCTAATAATGCTGAATGCCAATGATTAAAGCCGTTACTCCGTCGAATATGCTAAAAATAAAGCATTCGACATTTGAGTTTGAGGCTCCCTGGTCAAATGCTTTTGGTTCTCAACCTTCCGACTCAGGTTATTGGATGATTTGGGGGAAGGAAAAGAACGGTAAAACGTGGTTTGCTCTATTACTTGCTAAGTATCTCTGTACTAAAAAAAGAGTTCTGTATATATCAGGAGAAGAAGGTTTAGAAAAAGAATTTGTGACTTCTTGCCGACGTGCAGGGATAACGGAAAAAACAAGAAACATCGGTTTTTCTGAATACATTCCGCTTGAACATATTGAAGTCCTCCTGGGTAGAAGGAATGCTCCTAAAGTTGTAGTGATTGATAATGTAACGGTTTACAAAGATGATTTGAAGGGGAAAACACTTTTCGAGCTAAAAGACAAATACCCGGACGTACTTTTTATATTCCTTGCACATGAAGATAGAAAAGAACCCTATACGGCTCCGGCAAAACTTTGCAGAAGGCTTGCAAAAATTATTGTATATGTAGAAGGCTTAAAAGCAATTGTTAAAGGACGATGTGAAGGAGGTGAATATCTAATAAACGAAGAAAGAGCAACTTTATATTGGGGAATTGAACAATCTGAACATGAGCAAGATTAAAATACTCACAAATACTACAGTAGAGATAAGAAAACAACTTGGCATTACTAAAGAACAACTATTCTGGGCGCAAGTGAATTTTGGTTGTGCATTCCTAGAATATTGGTTTGCTGAAGAAGCTTTGAAGATCGCTGTAAATACAAATTTCTGGGACTTATTTCTGCTTCAGTGGCATTCTGATGACCAACAGATTAAAAAGCAATTCAGACTTGAAAGTAAAGACGACTATTGGAGGCTCAAATTTCAATTTTTTGATGATGAAAAAATGTTAAAGACAATGGAAAATTTAATGGAATATAAGCATGAAACGAAGCACAAATAAACAACTGCATAGCCTGCTTAATCAAACGGGCTTAATGAGTGAAAAAGAAAGCCTGATCTACAGCTTTTCAGAGGGCTTGACGAGTTCAAGCAAAGAACTGAAAGAATATCA
>NZ_FOXH01000036.1 GCF_900115665.1 Pseudarcicella hirudinis | reverse complement strand
GGCGGTTTGAGACGGGCTGAATCAATTCTACTAATTATGCTGAATGCCAATGATTAAAGCCATAACGCCTCAGAATCTTCTTAAAATGAAACATTCTACATTCAAGTTTGAGGCTCCCTGGTCTTTTGCATTTGGTTCTTCTCCAAGTGATTCTGGATACTGGATGATTTGGGGAAAAGAAAAGAACGGTAAAACATGGTTTGCTCTATTACTCGCTAAATACCTGTCTTTCAAAAAGAGGGTACTTTATATAAGTGGAGAAGAAGGACTAGAAAAAGAATTTGTATCTGCTTGTAGGCGTGCAGGGATTACAGAAAAGTCAAAAAATATTGGTTTTTCTGAATATGTGCCACTTTCAAACCTTGAGCTGCTTCTAAGTAGGCGTAACGCTCCGAAAGTTGTTCTAATCGACAATATCACAGTATTTAAAGACGAGCTGAAGGGGAATGTACTACTTGAATTAAAAGATAAATACCCAGACGTGCTGTTTATATTCCTGGCACATGAAGACAGAAAAGAACCCTATACAGCTCAGGCAAAACTTTGCAGAAGGCTTGCAAAAATTATTGTGCATGTGGAAGGTTTAAAAGCGGTAGTAAGCGGACGGTGTGAAGGAGGTGAGTATCAAATTAATGAAGAAAAAGCAACTCTATTTTATGGACAAGACTAGGATTCAGACGGCTATTGAAGCAACTACAGAAATCAGAAGACAGCTTAATATCAGCAAAGAACAGCTATTCTGGGCGCAAGTGAATTTTGGTTGTGCATTCCTGGAATACTGGTTTCCTGAAGAAGCTTTGAAGATCGCTGTAAATACAAATTTCTGGGACTTGTTCATTATGCAATGGAACTACGATGATGTCCATATCAGGGATGAATTTAAACTTGAATGCAAAGATGATTATTGGAGATTCAAATTTTTATTCTTCAATGATGAAAAAATGTTAAAAACACTTGATGATTTAATGGAATATAAGCATGAAAACAAGCACAAACAAACAACTGCATAGCCTTCTTAATCAAACGGGCTTAATGAGTGAAAAAGAAAGCCT